>NZ_LPUX01000068.1 GCF_001651865.1 Sinorhizobium glycinis | reverse complement strand
CTTCGCCGGTCGGATCATTTCGGGGTGGCTGACGCGTTATCTGGCCACCGACGCGCCGCAAGGGACTGCGCCTATCGAACACGTGCGCGTGACGGAAACGGGCGAAGGCAGGTTTCAAAACGCGGTCCAGGCCGGCAGCCATCGGCTATTCGCGGACGAATCCGAAAGCCTGGGCGGGCTCGATTCCGGACCATCGCCTTATGACTTCCTGTCGATCGCACTTGGCGCCTGCACGTCGATGACGTTGCGTCTATATGCCGACCACAAAAAGCTGACTCTCGGGCGCATCGGGGTCGACGTCTCGCACGCGAAGATCCATGCCAGGGACTGCGAAGAGTGTGCCGAATCGGAACGCAGCAGTGGCGCCCGGATCGATCGTTTCGAGCGCGTCATTTTCGTCGATGGCGAGGTCTCCGAGGAGCTTCGCGACAGGATTGCCGAGATTGCCGGCAAGTGCCCTGTGCATCGCACGCTCGAAGCTGTGGCGAAGATAAAAACCGTGGTGAAATCAGAATCTCGAGTGACAGAACGATAGCCTCGACGGCGTTGGCTAAGGACGTTTTACCGATATGTAATGAATATCTTGTGCGGTCTCCACAGAAAGAGAACGATCCCGTCAGAAGTGCCGGCTTCAGGCGTGCATTGCTGTCGCTCAGCAAGCTACTCACCAACTTCCGTTCCCCACCCAGAGCGGCCTACGACGCCGCTACCAAGCGTTGGATTTTAGCCAGTAGAGTGGTCGTTGAGCCGCGATCAGGCTGCTGATCGCCGGTGCGATCGGCTAGTCAATTGTCGAGCGGGTCAGCGAGAGCGCCCAGAAGGTCCCGACACCAATCTTGAGGCCAACACCCTGAAGGTGACCAGCCACATGGCGCCAAGCCTGCTTTTGTTCCATTCGTCGTCCGGCGCCAACTGGCATGGGCTCTGATCCCCCAGCAAAGGGTGCACCCCCCTGAATCTCCAGCAACTTTAGGATCTAACGGCGCCGCGTTGTTTGCTCTCACGAGACAGCCGGTATAAAGTTGTACCCATCGGCCAAGAACAAGTGCCGGAATCGCCCAGGGGAGGATTTCGATGCGCTACTTTCTAGCGTCTTTTTGTTTCATCGCACTCATTATTGGCGCTGGTGAACCTGCCGGTGCCCAGACAGCCCAAGCGAGCATAGAGGCGAACAATGCCGAATTCGTCGCCAAGTTTGCCGCTAAGGATGCGAAAGGCCTGGCTCAACACTATACCGAAGACGCAGTAGCGTTTCCTCCCAACGAGAATCGGGTCGCCGGCCGCGAAAGCGTTCAGAAGATGTGGCAGAGCTGGATTGATGCCGGATTGACCGATCTGACACTGAAAGCGGCGCAGGTCGAGGAGAGTGGCAATCTCGCGTATGAGGAGGGCACCTACTCTATCAAGATTCCCGGCAAGGACGGCAAGACCAGCGAGGAAATCGGCAAATACATTGTCGTATGGAAGAAGGGCGACGACGGCGAATGGCGACTGCATCGGGATATCTGGAATACGAACCCTGCTAAGTAGGGTTCGTGCTCGCGTTGCCGCTCGGCTGCGGCATGCAAACGCTTCCTGCGCGCTACGTCAAAGCGATTTAGAGAGGCGCTGCATCCAGCAGGTTAGAAAAGCGACAGTCTCGGCGTTTCACAAGGGCAGGGTCCGACCCACGCGGTCGCTCGGGTTCACCATCACTCTGGCGCAAGTTGGCGCTTTCTGCGCGTTCAGCTCGTCGCCAGCACTGTGAAAGTTCGGCGATTGTCCACGGGACAGCGGCAAGCCGACTGCAAATCCCTCGCCTTGAAGGGATATGAACCGCAGACCCGCTGAGCCCAACGACAACAGGCGCCGCTGAGTCCGGTTGCCGAGCCTCGTGGGTTCCGCCTCGTGATGCCGTCGAACTTCAAGCCGAAACGCGCGAGATATTTCACAAGACGGTCAGCATCGTTGCTGCTCTTCTTTTCCAGACGTGAGCTTGCGAACAGCGCTCTTCCGGCGGCACTCGCTGTCACATGCTCTCGACAGACCCGAAGAACAGCGCCCAGCTGGGCGACATGCAACCGATCGAGGCGCGCGGCTGCATTAGTGCCCAGAGCTCTTCGATGATCGCGTCAGCATCAGAAACGTCCGCCGACGGTTGCCTTACTGATGGCGAGGCACGGGTGGCTCCAGCAACGCGCCGCTGTCAGCGGATCAGTCCTGCCGAACGAAGTGCCCTTTCGATCACACTCTGAATGTCTCCCTGCCTATCCGGCTGTGATCGGCTGGCTGTATGAGCCGGTCGGGCGGACTTTACGTAGGCAGCTCTTTCCCGCCGGCGCTGGAACGACGGCGTCAGGCCCCATGAGCGCGCTATGTGCAGGGTAGAGGAAATTCCTGCGTCGAGCATATACGGCGCGGTGTGTCCGTAGCCGGATGCGACGTCGAGTGGTGTCCCATGGCCCATGCCGTCTATCCGGTAAAGCTCGATCGCGTCTCTGCCGGATCGATCTCGCCAGGCTAGCCTTTTATGCCTCCCGTCGACCGCTTCCACCAACGAGGGGCTGGAAGGGACGCCATGGACGCCGCTCCACTGAGCGATGACCGCATTGGCGTTCGCCTGTGCGACGGTCCTGTCATTCGTGCCGTGCCACACCGATATCGTCGGCCAGGGACCGGAATGAGGCGAGGCGCCGGACAGCCGCTTTTGCAGGCTTTCCGCATCGGGAATGCCGTGTCCGCGCATGCGATCGAAGGCTTCCGCTACTGATGTAGCCGCGGCATAGGGAAGGCCGGCGATGATTGCGCCGCCGGCAAAAATCTCGGGATGGGCGCAAAGCGCGGCATTCGCCATCGCGCCGCCCGCCGACAGTCCCGTGATGTAAACCCGGCGACGATCGATACCGTGGTCGGCGATCATGGTCTCCACCATCTGCCGTATCGAGTGGACCTCCCCCTGACCTCGGCGAATATCGCGCAGGTTGAACCAGTTGAAGCATAGGTTGGGGTTGTTGGCCTGGACCTGCTGCGGATAGAGGACCGCGAAACCGAAATCCTCAGCGAGTTTCGACCACCCGGATGCGTGATCATAACCGGCAGCATTCTGCGTACATCCGTGGAGGACCACGACCAATGCCGGAGCTTCGGTCAGCCCCTCAGGAACATGGTACCACGCTTCTAAAGCTCCGGGATTTGGACCGAAGCGTTGCAGCCGATACAGCGTGGAGGTTGCCGCAGTGGCGTCGCTGCTCTTACCTGTACGAAATCTGGCAAGTCGCTCTAGTGTATCGGAAAGGGATCGCATGTCGCCTCCTCGCTGTCGCCAGCAGGCGATCATGGGTGCTACGCGGCAGATTTGTCTCTTATTGCTGCATTGCACAATATTCTAGTTCCGCTGCCCTGTCCTTTAAAAATGACGTGTTTTGCACATTTCCGTCGAGACACGGAGGAATGGACACTGATTTCGCTAAGACGGTTTGTGAGTAGATTTTCACCTCAGCTCTCAATGATCGATGCCGAGGATAAGAAGTTCGTTGCTGCTGATGCGGCGGAGAGAGTACCCTCCTGATGCCGGGCACCTTGGAGGAAGCCATGCAACGGGAGCAAATCCGCCTCACCGGCGCGAGGGAAACCTTGCTGATCACACTCCAAGCCAAGGCAGCCGAAAGCGCGATGCCGGATTCGCTGCTGCGCGACCGCTTCGCCGCAGATGCGTTGCAACGTATCGATCAGGGCAGTCGGCATCTTGAGGTTGGTCACGACATGACCATCGGCATCGCGTTGCGCGCCTATACGCTTGATCGCTGGACGGAGGCATTCCTTCAGGGCTGCCCGGAGGCGACTGTTGTCCATCTCGGCTGTGGTCTCGACAGTCGCATCTTCCGGATAGATCCTGGGCCGGGAGTTCGCTGGTTCGAACTGGATTTCCCGGACGTCATCTCCTTGCGTCAGCAGATCTACCCCGACCGTGCGGACTGTGCGATGATTGCCTGCTCGATCCTCGAGCACAGCTGGATTGCGAAGCTTCCCGCGGACAGGCCGGCTATGATCGTTGCCGAGGGCGTTCTGCCGTATCTCAAGGAACACCAGGTTGCGCAGGTTCTGCGACGGATCGCCCGCCACTTTCCCTCGGGCGAGATAGCCTTCGACGCCTATAGCAGTTTCGCAATCCGACTGCTGCGCTTCAATCCGGCGATCCGCGCCACCGGTGCCTGTCTCCATTGGGCGCTCGACGACCCGACAGAGATGGAGCGGCAGATACCGGGCCTGAAGCTCATCGAAGATCGTTCGGATTGGGACGTCGGACAGGTGGCGCGGATGTCACCGCCCGCCCAGATCGCGCTACAACTCTTCAGCACCATCCTGACCCCCTACCGCATGGGGCGCCTGGTTCGATATGGCTTCTGAAACATTCGCACCATGGCCAGACAGCGCCGTGCGCCCACCACATTAAGGAAGCCCGAAAGGCTGACTTGCACGGACCTGACAAGCAGCGCACCATCACAAATAGTAGAACTTCCGTCTGCTGCTCCGATCAGGGACACTTCGTTATTCCACGTCGGCGATCGGGCAGAAAAGCGGCTTCCCGACTGCGGCGGCAAGGCTGAATGGAGTTTCGTGATGAAGAGGTGTGACAGACCAGGTTCGGCCGCAGACTGCGCGGTCAACTCGATAGCGGCTCAGTCGGCGCTGCCATACGACGACGAGATCTCGGGCGGCGAAGCATTCCGGGCGATCGATCGGATGCGTGAGGCTCTAAGCGCAATGGCGACGGGAGGTCTTTCCCCTGCCGCATTGACACTCGCCTTTTTTGACTGGTCGATCCACCTCGCATCGGCTCCGGGAAAGCGCATGGAACTCGCGGATAAGGCAGGGCAGAATTGGGGCCTTCTGCTGACTTACATGGCTGCAGCCGCCATGCGTCCGGACGCGCCGCCCTGCATCGAGGCGCTCCCGGGAGACAATCGGTTCCGCGCGGAAGGCTGGCAAAAGCAACCCTATACAGTCTGGGCGCAGGCTTTCTTGCTGTGCCAGCAGTGGTGGCACAATGTTACGCGCAACGTCCCGGGCATGACACCGCACCATGAGGACGTCGTCTCCTTCACCGCGCGCCAGCTGCTGGACATCTTCTCGCCGTCCAACAACCCCTTTGCCAATCCGGAAGTGATCCACAAGGCGATGGAAACGGGTGGGGCGAACTTCACGCAGGGATTCCGCAACTGGCTCGAAGATCTCGGCGGGATGGCCAGGAAGCACCCTCCGGTCGGTACGGAAGCGTTCCGCGTCGGCGGCGATGTCGCGGCCACGCCTGGAAAGGTCGTCTACCGTAACCACCTGATCGAGCTGATCCAGTATGCGCCGGCGACGGAGGACGTCCTGGCCGAGCCGATCCTGATCGTGCCAGCCTGGATCATGAAGTACTACATCCTCGACCTTTCACCGCATAATTCCCTGATCCGCTATCTCGTGGGGCGGGGCCACACGGTTTTCTGCATTTCCTGGCGCAATCCGACCGCGAAGGACCGTGACCTCACTCTCGACGATTACCGGCGATTGGGAATCCTGGCCGCGCTCGATGCGGTCAGCGCCATCGTTCCTGAACGCAAGATCCACGCAACGGGCTACTGTCTGGGAGGGACGCTGCTAGCGATCGCGGCGGCCGCGATGGCGCGCACTGAGGACCAGCGTTTGGCTTCGGTCACGCTGTTTGCCGCCCAGACGGACTTCTCCGAACCTGGCGAACTGGCGCTGTTCATCGATCACAGCCAGCTGCATTTTCTCGACAGCATGATGTGGCATAGTGGCTGTCTTTCCGCCGATCAGATGGCGGGGGCATTTCAACTGCTGCGCACCAACGATCTCGTTTGGTCGCGCCTCGTCCACGACTACCTGATCGGTACACGCACTCCGATGACCGATCTCATGGCGTGGAACGCGGACCCGACCCACATGCCCTACCGGATGCATGCGGAATATCTGCAGCGCCTCTATCTCGACAACGAACTTGCCGCCGGCCGCTTCATCGTCGATGGACGCCCGGCTCACCTCCAGGATATCTGCGTTCCCATGTTCGTCGTCGGGACGGAGCGAGACCACGTCGCACCGTGGCATTCCGTCTACAAGATACATTATCTCACCGACACCGACGTCACTTTTGTGCTGACAAGCGGGGGCCATAATGCCGGCATCATCTCCGAGCCAGGCCGCCCCGGTCGAGGTTTTCGCATCGGGTTGACACGTGAGATCGATTCCAGCGTCAGTGCGGATCAATGGGCCGCGGCAGCCACATCGAAGGACGGCTCATGGTGGCCGGACTGGGTCGAGTGGCTCGCCGCCCATTCAGCGCCTGACCGGGTGGCACCGCCGGTCATCGGCGCTCCCAAGAAAGGTTACCCCCCGATCGACGATGCCCCCGGCACCTACGTGCATCAGCGGTAAAGCCATCATGCGGTGGTGGATCGGCACCGCCCAAAGCAATCGAAGCTTAATCGCGCCGGTCGCAGTTGCGACCCTTTCTTTTTTTGCGGTTCCCGACGATGACGATACATTATGCGATCTTCTGAGCAAGAACGGAAACGCCGTAATAGGGCTTCTACGCGCCGCTAAGAAGGCAGTGAATTGGACGCACGCGAAGCTGGAGTCAAGATCGCCGTGGGCTGCGTCAGCTTGCCTAGACATCACTTCGATCTAGTCCCCGGAGGTCGATGGCCATGCAGCGGCACCGCCCCGAAATCAGCCGCGTCGTGAATGCCGTCGATCAAGCCGCACCGCAGGGTTAGACTAGGGTAACTCAAGCTCAGAGAGCGAGCGGACAGGTCAAGCCCCGCAGAAGTGCACGCGCGGCTACGGGATTTGCGGTTTTGGCGAAAGATATCTGAAGATAGGCCCGAGCGCCCTTCCCGCGCACATCGACCAGGAAGCGTCGGCCGCCCTCACGTGGGCGCAAACGAGTCCCGTCCAGGAACCGCAAGAGACCCCATGCACCGGGTGCGCCCTTCTTCTCGACCACGGTGCCGTTGTCGAAGGAAATCTCGAAGCCTCGCGTGGGTGAGGGCCCTGGCCAGTTCAACCTCACCGCGTCGCCGGACGTGACGACCGGAGCATGAGCACCGCCGATCGAAATAGTTGCTGCTCCTCTTTGAGCGAGCGCCTCCAGCGTTACCGGTACGTCGGGCGTCGCTCCCTGCTCAAAAAGAGCGTCGCCTACGGCAAGCGCCCTTTGGATAAAGACAGCGCTTTCGGGTGTGTAGCCAGACAGACGCGCTTCCGGCTTCCAGCGCCACGGGGTCGTCGACGTGTCCATCAATTGCGCCAGTTGCGCACGATAATAGCTCCACACGGAGCCGTCCGGCGCGAAGATTCGTGCCACGGCGGCAAGATCCGCGTCGGGGCCATCGAAGAAAGGATACCGGCCACTCACGGCCGCCTGACAGGCGCTCGCGATCTCGGAACCCCATGGTGTCTTCGGTTTCTCCTGTGGTCTCTCTTGGGCTTTCTCCTGAGGGACAGGGTCCGAAGTTGCCACAGGCTCTTTTGGAGCAGCCGTTTGGGCGATTATATCCTCGACTATCTGCACCACAAGAAGTGGAGCTTGCTGCAATGCTACAATCGAGTTGGCGCGCTCCTGAGCGTCCATGAGGGACTTCTTTCCAATTTCGGCATCTGCATCGAGGACGGACAGGGCCACGTTCAACGATAGGAAGAGATGGGAGATGTCCGACATCCGACCCTGTTCAACGAACTGTATGGCCGGCCCCAATGCGGCTGCTATCCGAAGCTGGTTGGCGTGGCTTCGATTGCGGTCATTGCCCCCAGCCTGGCGCCAGGCCTCTCGGATCAGCGCCGAAAGCGGCGAGTTGCTGGCGCTCAGCGCACCGCTGATTACTACGGCGGTAGGTTGATCGGAGAAAGGTCGGACGCGGAGATCACCGAGGTAGTGCGACCATTCTTCCAATGTGCGTTTTTGAAGGAGATCCATTACGGCCTCGGGCGTCGTCGTGTCCTTAGCCGCCAGCAGCGTTGCAGCCTGCGAGTTCGCCCGCTGGATCGCCTGCTTCGCGCCACCTGAGCGCGCATAATTCCATCCAGCCTCCGTAAATAGGCCCAGCACATCACGTTCGGTCGCCAGACCCGAACTGTGGATCAGAATCGAGTCAAGGCCGCCAGGGACTCCCTCTTCAATCGACCATGATGGGAGATCCGCCGTTTCCTCGGCTCGGGTCAGTTCCAGCAAGGCGCGCTCGCTGGCCAAACCTTCAGAAGCGAACAGCCGCGCCTGGGCGACCGTCTCGGGATCCGGAGATGGAATGGCAGGCGGGGCCCTGGACATGACGGCAACATGCTGGGCTAGATAAGCGAGTTCCGGGAAGGTCCGAGTCCGGTCGGCGACCCAGCCCTCCAGAAAACGCGGCTGCCAGTCCGATGTGCCCTTCAGTATCGACCATGCCCGTAGGGAATCGTAGAGCGCATTAGCCTCCCCTTCCGTGGCGAGAGCAACTGCAAGTGCCTCGGCGAGAGGCCCTGCAACGAGTGCATCCGCCGCCTCGCTGTAGCGGCGACGCGCAGTTGCACCAGGATCGATACTCTCAACGTAACGAATAATGCCGAGCGGTGAGCTTGACGCATCCTGTTCAACAAGGCGGACCGCCGCGGCGAAGGCATCGAGCTGAGCCGCGCGCACGGCCGGGGTTGCAGTGATGCCCGTTTCGATAACGCGTTCCACGTCGGGCAATTGCGCCAACAGTTGCTCGCGAAATTGCCATTCGGCCCATGCTGCCCAAGCCGCAATCATCGCGAAGAAGCAAGCAACTCCCAAAAAAACAACGCCGCGATCTGTTCGCGTTCTATGCTGCTCACCCGCCGAATGGGCGGCTTGAACAGCTTCGTTGCAGTGACAGAGGAAACGTGCGAGGTCGCGTTGCGCTGGACCGGCTTTCGTCGCCTCCGCCGCCCGTTCCGCGAGACGTTTTGGCCCAACGCTCCGGCTGATCGGAAACGCGGCGGCAAGCGCCCGCTCCCATCGTCGAATAGGCAGTGCCGGATTGTTGCGTGCACGGGCATCGAGCAAAGTGACGAGCGCGTCGCGTGCGTCCAGAAGCCAGTCCGCCGGGACGCTCCTTCGGCGCGCTTCAATCTCGAATGCAGCCACGAGTGTGCGTGCGGTGGCGGCCAGTTCATTTGGGTCCGGCCGTTTCTCGCTTTCGGCCCGCTTTGCCAGCGCAAGCAGCGGCTGCGCCAGTGCAGGAAGAACGTCCGCTCGCATTCCATCCTGACTGGGCGATCGGGCATGGTCTTTCACAGCTTGCCCTCTGCGGCCCATTTGCGAAGCAGCGCTTCGCCGACCTCGAAATGCATCGAATCTTCGCGACTATAGCCTGCACCCCAGTACCAGCCGGCATCGTTGAAAAACTCTGCAAGCACCACGAGTCCGAATTGGGTGCTGCCATCTCCCATCCGGTCGAGGTCCCTCTTGAGCGTCAGGTCGACGGCTGCCCCCCAGGCGTGCGAGGATACGGACTTGGCAGAACCGCGCACATAACGCGCGCAGAGCGCACCAGCCGTCCCGATCGCAGCATAGATGTCCGGTTCTTCCTTTTTCAGTCGCTCCAATACCTGGTCCAACGAGTCGAGCGCAGGTCTGATCATTGTCAGTCGGAAGTTTCCAAAATTGCGCGTCGCCAATGCTCTGACCAATTTCGGATTGGTGACCGGCTGGCAGGCGGTGGAATAACTGGTTCGCGGCTCGCCCAGGATTTCGCGGAGCACCCCCGGCTTCGGACGGAGGATGCCGTCATTGAAGCGCTTCTTTGCCAACTGCATGGGTTCCGTCAGGGCCTCAGTTTCCTGTGGCGGCGCCATGCCGCCGAATTGGTCCACCGAGAATGACTGCTCTGTCTGAGGTTGGTCGGGTGGCGGCGCTGGCTGCGTGGGCAGAGCAGGTTCAGGGCGGGGGGCGGCCGCCAGTTGTGAAAGCTCTCTCTTGAGTGCGTTCAGTTCGGTGCGCAGCGCCTGAACTTCTCCGTCCTGCCGGGCAAGCTGTTCAGTCAGTCGGTCGATCTTTGCAGCATTGGGATCCGGCTCCGCGTTGCGAAGAAGGTCAGTGACGAATGCAAATGTCGCCGCCGCAAGAATGATGCTCATGCCGATGACGACGGCTGCAATCGGATTCAAGGGCCTCAAGGCGCTGCAGCTCCGTCAATGCGAACCACAACCACGGAGACGTTGTCCGGAGCACCTCGATCGAGAGCGGCGGCGATCAGCCGCCGACAGGCAGCCTCAGGCGTCGATACCGATTTCACGCATGAGGTAATCTCCGCCTCCGCAACGCAGTCGGTCAAACCATCGGAACAAAGAATCAAAACGTCCCCTGGCTCCAGCGCGACCTCGGTCGTTTCCACATCCAGGCGATCGCCAGCTCCGATTGCCCGAGTTACTACGTGAGCTTGCGGATGCTGCCACACTGCGGCGGGCGTAAGGTGTCCGCCATCGATAAGTTCCTGCACAACCGAATGATCGCGTGTAAGCTGCGACAGCTCCCCTCCCCGCAAGCGATAGGCCCGGCTGTCTCCCACCCACGCGATTGTCGCTGCCTGGCCCTCGACGAGCGCGGCCACTGCTGTTGCGCCCATCTGCTCTACATTGGCCGAGGCCGCCCATCGCCGTATCGCGGAATTGGCTTCCTGGAGTGCTCCAACGAGATGAGCACACGAAATCGGTGTGTGCGGGAGCATTGCAAGCTGTTCGATGACCATGTCAGCAGCGACATCGCCATGACCGTATCCGCCCATTCCGTCGGCAACCGCCCAAAGTGTGCCCGAGGGATCAGTGAGAAGGGCGTCCTCGTTGCTGTTTCGCACTTGACCAGTGTGGCTCAGCCCCGCCCCTTCCGGCCTCAGCCGGTTAGGTACACGCGTCGATGAACCGTCCCGCGAATCCTGGGTCATGAGCAGATGAACCCTCTCACTCGCTCCATCGCGAAGCCGCTACCTGAACAGTTGCCCCCCAAGTTATCCTATAGTAATTTTGTAGAAGGCGAAACCTCCTCGTCAAAGGGAGCCTTAAGATGGTGCGCCTGCTGGCAGCGAATCTAACGGTGTTTCTTGCTCTATTCTTCGTCCAACAAAGTGACTTGGCGGCACAGGAACTCACCGATTCTACGCTGAAAGAACGTTTTCAGCGGCAAATCAAGTTGTTCAAGGCTGCAGGGGTTTCAAACCTCGGCGCCACGCGTGGCCTGGTTCTTACCAACCCTGGGACAGATGCAGCGGCCACGCCGGTGGCAATCGAGGCGGCCGGTGAAGCAAAAGTCACTCCGGCATCCCCGCCTGCCGCTCAGACCCAGAGCATCCAGTCCGCTCCCGATGAGAGCGAAGTAGCTCAGCCTCCGGCAACCGCAGCCAAGGAGCCGTCGCCGTCATCGGCAGTTTCGGCCGAGACGACTACCGATCCGCAGATCTATTGGAAGCTGCCGCCTTCTGACCAGATAAATGTGCGCGTGAACTTTGCCTTCGATTCCGCCGCCATCGCCATGGATCAGAAGCCGGCGCTGCGCCAGCTTTGCGGGATCATGAAAGAGATGGACATCAAGCTCGTTCGAGTCATAGGGCACACCGATGCCGTCGGAGGCACGGCCTACAACCAGCAGCTGTCCATGCTGCGGGCGAAGGAAGTGACACGGTTCTTCGCGGACGAATGCCACATCGCTCTCGAACGCCTCGAGGCAGTCGGCGTAGGCGAGCAGTTTCTTCTCAATTCCGAAAACCCGAAGGCTGACGAGAACAGGCGCGTGGAGTTCCAGGCAGTCAGCTGAGAATGCAGGTATAACAAAAGATCATCAGCAAGGCTGCCGCTATTCGAACGCGTAGGTGAAGCCCTCCGCAGATGCGCCGACCGTGACCTTTGTCAGGTGTTTGCCTTCGAGCGCTGAGTTCAAAATGCCTTTACTCAAAGCCGGCAAAAGCGAGTTGGTCAGGATTGCGTCGATCATGCGACCCCCAGATTCAACTTCGATACAACGCGCCTTGACCAATTCCAGAACGCCGTCCTCGATGATGAGCTCGGCGTCATGGCTGTCGCGCAACCGGCGTGCGATTTTAGTGAAGTGATGTCGCGTGATTGCTTCAATCATTGCGTCTGAGAGCGGATAATAGGGCACGACGATAACCCGGCCGAGGAATGCCGGCGGGAACACCTTCAGCAATTGAGGCCTCAGTACGGCATCAAGCTCTTCAGGCGGCCGCCGCATCCGGCCGCCGTCGGTAAGCTTCATGATGGCCTCCGAGCCGACGTTCGACGTCAAGAGGATGAGCGTGTTGCGGAAGTCGATCCGTCGACCCTCGCTGTCGTCCATCATGCCTTTGTCGAAAACCTGGAAGAAGATCTCATGCACATCCGGATGCGCTTTTTCGACCTCATCGAGCAAAATGACAGAATAGGGTCGTCGTCTGACGGCTTCGGTCAGAACGCCCCCTTTTCCATAGCCGACATAGCCGGGAGGCGCACCTTTGAGAGTTGAGACCGTGTGCGCCTCCTGAAACTCCGACATGTTGATGGTGATCAGATTCTGTTCGCCGCCGTAGAGCGCCTCGGCGAGGGCCAATGCCGTTTCAGTCTTACCGACCCCGGAGGGGCCGCAGAGCAGAAAGACGCCGACGGGCTTTTCGGGAGAGCCCAATCCGGCCCGGCTGGTCTGCACGCGCCGGGCGATCGCTTCCATTGCAAGGTCCTGCCCGACGACACGCCCTGCCAGAACGCTCGCTAGCTGTAGCGCCTTTTCGGTCTGGCTTGTCAGCATTCGGCCGACCGGTATGCCTGTCCAGTCCTGTACCACCGAAGCCACGGCATTCCTGTCGACGGAAAGCAGGATCAGCGGCGTTTCACCCTGTAGCTCGGAAAGTTCCGCCATCAGGGTCTTGAGCCGCACAAGATCTGAGTCCCGATCCGCAATCTCTTCATCGCTTCTTGCCCGCGCTGGCTGATCCACAGGGGTAGTTTCCGCAGCCGCGTCCTCGGCCAATGCATGATCGAGTTCAACTCCCTTTCCGCGCAGCCGCGCTCTGAGGTCGAGAATTTCTGAGACCATCGACTGTTCCCTTTCCCAGCGAGCCTTAGCGCCCAGCAAGGCGGATTCGGTTTCGGCGAGAGCGGCTGCGACCTTGTCCTGACGGTCCTCAGTTTCGATGCCGATAGCGCTCTCTCGCGCGATGATCCCTTCCTCGATCTCAAGAGATTGCTTGCGCCGCAGCAGGTCTTCGACTTCCGCCGGTGTGGAGTGCTGCGATACGGCCACGCGAGCGCAGGCGGTATCGAGGAGACTGACCGCCTTGTCTGGCAGCTGGCGGGCGGGGATATAACGATGTGAAAGGCTAACGGCCGTCTCGATAGCCTCGTCGAGAATCTGCACCTGATGGTGCTTCTCCAACACGCCGGCGACCCCGCGCAGCATCAAGACGGCGCCCACTTCATCGGGCTCTTCGACTTTGACCACCTGGAAACGTCGCGTCAGCGCGGGGTCTTTTTCAATGTACTGCTTGTACTCGGCCCAGGTTGTTGCGGCGACCGTGCGAAGCTCGCCGCGCGCCAATGCGGGCTTCAGAAGGTTTGCGGCATCTCCCGTTCCCGCCGTACCGCCTGCTCCGATCAGCGTGTGAGCTTCGTCGATGAAGAGGATAATGGGCGTTTCCGATGCCTGAACCTCATCGATAATTGTCTTCAGCCGCCGTTCGAACTCACCCTTGACGCTCGCCCCCGCCTGCATCAAGCCGATGTCGAGCATTTGGAGGGAAACCCCTTTCAGCGGCGGCGGCACATCGTCCGCTGCAAGGCGCAGAGCAAAGCCTTCGACCACAGCGGTTTTTCCGACGCCTGCTTCGCCCGTCAGGATCGGATTGTTCTGTCGCCGGCGCATGAGGATATCGACGATCTGCCGTATTTCTGGATCGCGACCCAGAACCGGGTCAATTTTTCCGTCGCGTGCACGTCGAGTGAGATCCACTGCATATTTCGCCAACGCAGAGTCACCGCCCGCCTGGCGTCTTTTCCGGGACGGTTCCGGCGTCTCTTCCTCGCGGGCGCTTTCAAGTGATCCAGCAAGCACGTCGTCGAGCCGAGCGACTACAGAATCCGCATCGATCCGATCGAATTCAACGCTAATCTTCGAGAGGAGCCCTTCAAGCACCGGCACCTTCCTGCAGGCTATGAGGACATAGGCGCCACGCACCTCTTCAGATCCGAACTGCAGGCTGGCCAGGCTCCAAGCCTCTTGGATCGCGTGGAAGATGTGATCGGAAAATTCCTCGATGGAGGTCGCGCCATAGGGTAGCTTGTCTATTGCTCTCGCCATCTCGGCCGCAAGACGGCCGAGGTCGACGCCAGCGTCCCTGAGGATCATCTGAAAGTCGTCGCGGTCGACAAGCGTCAGTTGTTCAATCCAGTGAACGAGTTCGACATAGGGATTGCCACGAAGCTTGGCCGCGTCCGCCGCCGCCTTGAATGCGCGCAGGCATATCGGGTTGAGCTTGCCGACCAGTTCCTTGCGCTTGACGCTTGGAGAAGACATGTTCTGCTGCATGTCGGTCGGGCTCCTGCCGGTGATTTTGAATAGGTGCCTCTAGTCTTGGATCACTAGTCACAGCGTGCCACATTATAGTATTCTTGACAAATAATCAGGCGGCGCGTTCTTGGTGAATATTGTGGTAGCTGGTTTCCGTTGGGTGCGTTTGGAGACACCATATGCTCGATCCACTGCCCGGGGACATCTTTCGCAAAGGCCAGGTGCTCAACAACACCTACGAGATTGAGGGCGTCCTGGGCCGAGGCGGGACGGGCGAGGTCTATCGAGCAAGCAACCGCATCACCGGCCGTGTAGTGGCGATCAAGGCATTGAAGCGCGAGTTGTCGGCCAATGCCAGTTATCTCGAGCTCATGAAGCGCGAGGAAGAGATGCGCAGCATCTCGCACGACGCAGTCGTTCGCTATACCGACTGCAGTCAGACCGGCGACGGCCACGTATATCTGGTGATGGACTACATAGCAGGCACCCCGCTCAGCGAATGGCTCGAACGCGGCGGGGCTTCTCCACGAGATCTACTGGTGGTGGCACACCGGGTTGCCGAGGGGTTGGTCGCGACGCATGAGCGCAAGATCGTCCACCGCGACCTTTCCCCGGACAACATCATCCTGCGAGACGGCAGACCGGAAGAAGCCGTCATTATCGACTTTGGCATAGCCAAGGACAGCACCGCAGGTGCCCGCACGATCGTCGGCAATGATTTTGCGGGCAAGTACGAATATGCCGCGCCAGAGCAGATGCATGGTCAGGCGGAGCCACGCTCCGACCTTTATGCCCTCGGAGCATCGCTGCTCGCAACGTTTCGCGGGAGGATCCCGGACGTCGGAAGGAGCCCGGGCGAGGTCATACGCCATAAGGAACGCCGGCTCGATTCCTCTGGCGTTCCAGAACCACTCAAGACCTTAATTGACGATCTTACTCAGCCCGAGCCAGCCCACCGACCGCCAAGCGCCACCGCCGTCGTCAAGGAAATCGCGCGGCTGCTGGAGCCCGGTCTCGGCGCTGCGCAGCAGAAGGGACGCTTCGAAAACGCCACCTGGAGCCCATGGCTCGTCATCCTGCCCCTCGGTGCGCTGTTAGCAATCGCTGGGCTTTGGCTTTTTGGGGCATTTGATGACCTGTCGACGACAACGTTGCCGATTGCTACGCCTTACAAGCTAGTTGCCGGTGTGGACGGACAAGGACGCGCCACGCTCAACGGCTTTGCCCCTGATGCCGACCAGCAAGAGGCAATCCTTTCGAACTTTGCCCAAACGGTGGGCCACGCGCCACCTGACGGCACCCTTACTCTTGCTGACGGCGCTCCGTCTGAACGATGGGCGCAGGACATGACTGCTTTTTTCGCGCTCGCCGCTCCGCTGGACGAGTGGAAGCTCGAAGTTGCTGATCGAACGGTTCGCCTTACCGGACTTGCGGGCGATACCAAAGGACGGGAAGCCGCGGCAGCCCGGTTTTCTGCGGCTGCCGAAGAGGCCGGCTATGAGCCTGTTCTACGTATCGCCGCCGGTCCGCGCGATCTGTCGCCGGATCAACTGAAACCCCTCCTGGTGCCGCTAGAGACCTGCGGGACACTTGCGCTTCTGCCTCCGCAGACGGGTACCTATCCTCTTGGAACGATGGTCTCGATCCGGGGAAATGTCGCCTCCAGCAAGGACGTCCAGGCCGTTCAACAGGCGCTTGCCCCGCATATCGGGGATCGCGAGCTGCGCTTCGACGCGACAGTACTCAACAGCCAGCTATGCGTCGTTCAGGAGCTGCTGCCGGATGCAAGCCAGGGTCCGATGACAATCGTGCTCGGATACGGGGACAGGGCCGAACCAAACATGTCAGGCATCTATTCGGTTGGCGATAACCCGGTTATCGACGTGCTGGCGCCAGCCACGCTTGACGAGGGCTATTTGTGGGTCGCAATCGCCGACGTCACCGGCAACCTTTTTAACATTCTTCCGAATATCAAGAGACCCGACCATGCACTTGCCGACCTCGGAACCGTGTCTGAAGGCATGCGAACCATCCGGGTTGCCTACCCGACGGCCGAAGGTGCAGTCGATCCAGCCAAACTCTCCTTCGCCGTCGACAGCACGTTCGGCAAAAGCCTGATCATCGTTCTGCAGACGAACGAACCGCTTTTCCCCGAGCTTCGGCCTACAACCGAGTCCACCAAGTCGTTTGCCGAAGACTTGCGCGCGGTGATAGCCGCAGGGCGTGTTTCGGTCCTCTCGACCGCCACCCGGCTGATCGATACCAGGAACTAGAACTTCAATCGCCATCGAGTGATGTGGAAATGGAACAGCTTGAAAAACTGTGGTAAAAGTACATTGTGAGGAGAACATTAGTTGGTAACGGGGGGATCTGTTGTTCGACTCCGCTCTCTGGCTAAGTCCACTGAATGACAGTAACCCCTCTGGCGAAAGCTTGCGGAATGACGGGCGATTCCACGAACTGGAACGCCTCATGCAACCTCAAATAGAAATCAGCCGGGACGAGCGGAACAACCCCGTAGCAAGGGCCGAAGTTCCTGTCGACTGGACAAACGTCCTTCGGAAATCGGAGGAACTACGTCAGCACGGGCGGGATCTTCGGCTCCTGGTGATCGTCACTCGAGCCCTTGCAAATGAACAGGGTTTTGCCGGCCTGGCCTCAGGACTTGGCCTGATCGCCCAAACCTTCGACCTGCATTGGGAGACGATGCATCCAGAACTTCGGCCGGACTCCACTCCTCGCGATGCGGCGCTTCGCCGGACCAATGCGCTTCTCCAGCTTCAAAACGACAAGGATGGGTTGTTGGGCGACCTTCGGAGGATGACGTTTTTTGCGCCCCACGGTGTTGGCCCATTCACCGGCCGGGATCTGGAGCGTGGATCGATCGACACCCGAACGGCTCTTGCCGAGGCTGCACCGGGACTAAGCGAGACTGAGAAATCGTCACTCGTGAGCGAGCATGACCGCTTATTGGATCGCATGAGAATTGGTTGCGCGGCATTTGCGGAGCAATCCTCGGCTGAAGCGGCCGAGCTTTTTACCAATGCACGTGCTGCGGCGGCTGCGTTGGGAGAGCTCGAAGCATCGCTCAACCGGCAAATGGGCGGTGATGTCCGCTTCACCTTGTCGGATTTGGGCCGGTTCCTTCAACGCGTGATTTCGACGCTCGAGCGGGCGAGGCCCGGCTCCCAACAGGAGGTCGCAAGCGAGGAAATCGTCGTTCGTGACAAGACACTCGCGCAAACGAGCCCCGTCGCGGAGTCGACCTACACCGGACCTGCGGCAGTCTTTCCGTCGCGACTTGCCTCGCGCGAGGAGGTCACAAGGTGCATCGACCTCGTCATTGACTTCTACGACCGCACCGAGCCGTCGAGCCCCATTCCTCATCTGGCGCGCAGGATCAAACGCATGGTGCCGATGAATTTCCTGGAACTGATGGAGGACCTGGCACCCTCCGGTCTGAAGGAATTCCGGCTCCTGGCCGGGGTGCCAGAAAACAAGAAATCTGGGACGAAAGGTGACCTATGAGCGAAACTAAGGCGAAGGTAATTGAGCGAAACCGGGCGCCTCGCGTCCAGATCGCCTATGAGGTGGAAACATACGGCAGCCCGACAACGATCGAATTGCCGTTTGTGATGGGCGTAATGGCCGATCTCGCCGGCGCCTCCGAGACGCCGGAGGCGCGCAAATCCATACGGGACCGCGCTTTTGTCGAGACAGACGCAAACCGGTTCGGCCGTTTTATGGAAGCGCTCAGCCCTCGCGTCAAAGCGCGAGTGAAGAACACTCTTCCTCAGCCTCCGGGCGAAGAACGCGATGAAGAGCTTGCGGTAGACCTGACCTTTACGAGCATTGCCGACTTCACGCCGGATCGCGTTGCCGAACAGGTTCCGCAGCTTGCCGAACTCTTGAGGATGCGCCGCCAGCTCGAGGAACTGCTCGGCTTCATGGATGGCCGCATCGACGCCGAAAAACGCATCGCCCAGCTCTTAAACAATGAGCCCCTGATAGCAAAGATCGCCGACCAGGCGATCGAAGATAGCAGCAAGTCGGAGGTCTGAGCCATGGCCGAACAGGAAAAAACCGCCGCTGCTGGTGTCGCGGAAGCGGAGGGCGTCGACCTCGGGGAATTCAGCGATCTTTTGGAAAAGGACTTCAAGGTCAAGAAGGATGATAGCGAGAAGCTTCAGGCCCTCGTTCGGAATCTGGCGCTTGCCGCGCGGTCCCGCTCGGATTCGGCTGTCATCTCGTCAAACGCAATCAAGTCAATCAAGTCCTTGATCTCCGGCATCGACAAGCTTCTGACCGAGCAGGTCAACCAGATTCTACATGCGCCCGAAGTGCTCCAGATGGAAGGGACGTGGCGCGGGTTGTGGTACCTCGTCAACAACACCGAGACGGATCAGAAGCTGAAGATCCGCGTCATGAACATTTCGAAGGAAGAACTGGCCGATACCCTTGAGGATTACGAAGGCCAGATGTGGGACCAAAGTCCCATCTTCAAGAAAGTCTACACCGACGAATACTCGATGCTTGGTGGCAACCCGTACGGATGCCTGATTGGCGCCTATGAGTTCTCAAATCATCCGAAGGATGTCGCTCTCCTTCGCAATATGTCCGGCATCTGCGCGTCGGCACACACGCCCTTCATAGCAGCAGCCTCCCCGCGTCTGTTCCGTATGGAGAGCTGGCAGGAACTGCCGAACCCGCAGGACCTGCAACAGATCGTGTCGTCTCCAGCCTATGCGTCATGGCAGTCACTGCGCGAGAGCGAGGACTCGCGCTACATCGGACTGACAATGCCCCGGGTGCTGGCGAGACTGCCTTATGGAGCAGAAACGGTTCCTGTGAAGGGCTTTGCCTTCGAAGAAGAGGTCCAGGGCGACCATCACCGATATGTCTGGATGAATGCGGCCTTCCCGATGGGAGTGAATATAAACCGCAGCCATAAGCTCTTCGGCTGGGGCACCCAAATCAGGGGTGTTGAAAACGGTGGCGCCGTCATCAATCTCCCGGTCCACACTTTTCCGACCGATGACGGCACCGTCGCGATGAAGTGCCCGACCGAGGTTGCGATCGACGATCGACGCGAGGCCGAGCTCGCCAAGCTCGGGTTAATGCCGATACTGCATCGCAAGAACACCGATATTGCCGCCTTCATCGGTGCCCATTCGCTGCAGGACGATGAGACGCGAGCGGGCCGGCTGGTCGACCCGGACGCTCAGGCCAATGAAAGGCTGAGCGCGAACCTGCCCTATCTGTTCCCGGTTTCCCGTTTTGCCCATTACCTGAAGGCGATCGCCAGGGACAAGATCGGATCATTCAAGGAACGCGCTGACATGCAAATCTGGCTGACGGAGTGGATCAATCGCTACGTCCTCGCCAATCCCGCCTTTGCCGATGAAAAGGCCCGCGCAAAGAGGCCGCTCGCGGCAGCCGAAGTCCAGGTTGACAGCGTTGAGGGCCGGCCGGGCTGGTACAATGCCCGGTTCTACCTGCGGCCACATTACCAGTTGGAAGGCATCAATGCTTCGCTCCGGCTCGTATCGGAGCTGCCGTCCATGAAGTCGTGAAAACACCAGAGAGCCGATGGAGGTTATTCATGAAAATTGATGGATTTCTCAAGGTCCCCGACATTACCGGGCCAAGCATCCGGGATGGCCACGAAGAAGAGATTGAAGTCCACGGCGTAGAGTTTGAAATGCAGGCTCCCTTCGATCCCAATTCGTTGTCGAGGAGGGGGCGCGTCAGTTTGGGCATGGTGAATTTCATCAAACACTACGACAAGTCATCGCCGTATCTGAAGAAGGCACTTTTCGACAACACACTCCTCGACGAAGTCAAGTTTTCGGCGCGAAGAACGATCGAAGGCGAGACAAGCGACTACCTGGTCATCACCTTAAAAGACGCATCGGTAACCAGCTATGTCATGAAGCCGAGCGAGGAAGAGCCAGACCTCATCGAGGAGCGCGTCGGCTTCGCTTACAAGAACATCAATTTCAATTACGACGATAAGGACGAGGTCGAGATGGATGTCTATGTCGGCAAGTGACAGCTGGCAAAAGAAAGGATTTGGAAGGGAAGCGAGACCGCCCGGGGGGAACCTTCGGGCGACACGCGAGGCGATCCAGCCATCCTTGTGGGATCGGCTGGTCAATGACCTGCCGGGGCTAAGCTCGGAAATCAAGCAGCTTCGGCAGGCTTTGCAGAACGAATTAGACGGCGAACGGCTTGAAGCGCTGATTGCCGCCGGCATTCGCCAGATCGACGCGGCGACAGATTTGAGCCCCGAGCAAAAGAAGAGCCTGCACCGACTGGTCTCGCTGGATTGGCGCCGGACAGAGCTGGAAAGCCGCGGCGTTGTCGTCTCGACCGATGTTTTGCGTGAAGCGGTTCGGCGAGACATCGAGGCGCTCTTTAATGCACAGCGCTTCGAATCCTCACCACTCTTGACGGAATTCGAGGTCGATCAGGCTGGGGACAACCCTCCTTCGCTCGAGGATTTTCCGGAGGTGCGCCGCAGCGTTGTCAACTATGGCGTGCCCCCCTTTTCCGGCCGCTCGTCTCGCGATTTTGACCGCGACGAACTGGCCACGGAAATCAGAAACGTGCTTGCGGCATTTGAACCTCGGCTAAAGGAAAGCGCGACAAAGGTGACCGTCAGTCTCGGCGACAGGTCCATCGGTCTCAGGATCGACATTGAC
This sequence comes from Sinorhizobium glycinis, assembly GCF_001651865.1. GTDB lineage: Bacteria > Pseudomonadota > Alphaproteobacteria > Rhizobiales > Rhizobiaceae > Sinorhizobium > Sinorhizobium glycinis. Next base: position 261,313 of record NZ_LPUX01000068.1, on the reverse strand, counting down.
GCGCTGCTGCTCACCTCGCCGGCGCCGGAACGGTTACGCCTTCGAACCGTGCTCGATCTCGAGAACGGTTCGGCACGCACCGAGCTCAAGGACACCTGACATGGACCGAGTCTTCCTGGAATATTATGAGGAAGAACTCACACATATCCGCGCTCTCGCCGCCGAGTTTGCGGACATGCATCCCTCGATCGCTCGTAATCTTTCCCTGGACACAGTCCCCTGCCCCGATCCCTATGTCGAACGCCTTCTCGACGGTGTGGCCTATCTCGCCGCTCGCACCCGCCAGAAAGTGGACGCGGAGAGCGCACGTTTCTCCCGAAGCGTGCTCGAGAATTTCTATCCCGATCTCGTCTGCCCGGCACCGGCAATCGGCATGGCTTTGCTGAAGCCCGGCCAGCAGGTCCAAACCATGACTGGGGGACATCTCGTCAAGCGTGGGACACGGCTGGTTTCGAGTGCCCGCCCCGGAATCTCGACACGGTGCATCTATACCACCGCACAGGACGTCGTGCTCTGGCCGCTGACGATCAGCTCGGCCACCTACATCCAGGATCGAAGCGCGCTCGCATCGGCGGGGATAGGCTCGATCGGCGGACAATCCGGCGTGGCCGCATTGAGCATCGTCTTCACACGAACCGGCAAAGGCAGGCTCAGCGATTTGTCGCTCGATCGCCTCGATCTTTGTTTCGCTGAAAAGAGCAAGGCACCCTCGCTCTTCGATACACTCTTCGGTGCCTGCTGTGCCACCGGCGCTCGCCCGGAAGGACGCGGTAATCCGCTGAGCGCACTCGCCGAGCCGGAGATGGTCGGAATCTCGGATGAGGAGGCGCTTCTGCCGCGCACGCGCGAAACTTTCGAGGGGTACAGGCTGTTGCGCGAATACTTCGTCGCGCCAGAGAGATTCCACTTCGTGCGGGTCAGAGGGCTGCAGCCGGTCGTCCGTCGCTGTGAAGCTGGGCTCGAACTGGTGTTTGTCCTGCGGCGTACCGCCCCCGAGCTCGCTAATATCGCAGCAACTGATCTCGAGCTTTTCGCGACGCCGATCATCAATCTGTTCGAGCGTAACTGCAACGTCATCGAACTCGATCCGAGGCGCACACGGCAGGTGCTCCATGCCGATCGGACCCGCCCAAGCGATTTCGAGATCTATCGCCCGATCCGGGTCGAAGATGCTGACGTCGGTGGGGCGGACGCCGAGATACCGGCGCTCTTCAGCCTGGGCCAGAATCGGGGGAACGGCTATGTATATTTTACCGAACGCCGCCCGCGGCGACCGAACGAAGACGAGCTGCGCCAGGGGCAAACCCGGACTTCCTACATTGGTGACGATGTCTTCGTGACGCTTTCGCGTCCCGCCCACTCGAAGGCGGCGCGGCCACCGAAACGAATCGAGGTGACGGCGCTCTGCACGAATCGTGACCTGCCTATTTTGGACGACACACCGTCGCTCTCCCTCGAAAGCGGCGATCCGGTCGAGACTATCCGGCTTCTGGGAGCAGTGCGGCCGCCGGTGCCTTCCATTCCAGCCACGCTTCCGGCTGGAGCTGTGGATGCCACGCGAGCTGATGAGCTTGCCTGGAGGCTGGTGGCGCAGCTTTCGCTCAATTTTCTCAGCCTGGCAGAGGAAGGCCGCGGGGTGGACCCGCTTCACGCCATGCTTGAGCTTTACGCGCACCGCGGAGATCCCAGCCTCAGCCGGCATGTCCGCGCGATTGCAAGGGTCGAGTCGAGGTCTGTGATCGAACGCCTCCCCATTCCGGGGCCGATGTGCTTCGGGCGGGGCACCGAGGTCACCCTTCATATCGACCAGTCTGTGCTTGCCGGGCACAGCGCGTTGTTACTCTCCGGCCTGCTTTCGAAACTTTTTTCCCGCTATGCGTCGATCAATGCGTTCGTGCGAACCCGCGCGCGAGTGATCCAGAAGCAGGAGGATGTGCCATGGCCAATGATGCCGGGCAATCGCAACCTGATCTGAGTAAGGACGCCAGGCCACTCCCGACGGAGTTCGACTTTTTCGAGCTCCTCAGGCGCCTGGAGGGGGGCGGAAGGCTCTTCGGCCAGGCTGGGCGACCCGATCGGGAGCCAGCGCGGCTTGGACAGCATGTGCGGCTCGGATTCGCGGTGCAGGACGTCGCAAACGTCGAAATGGCGACTGAAAAGGCGCCAGCCCGGGTTACCGTGACAAATATCGGGTTACTCGGGCCAGAAGGTCCGATGCCTCTCTACCTGACACGTTGGGTGCTGGATCGCCTTTCGCAACGCTGGTTCACAACGGCCGACATGCGTGAGATCAGCGATACGACCTTTATCGACTTTGTGAACATCCTTCAGCATCGAATGATCGCGCTTTTTTACCGCGCGTGGGCGGATGCTCATCCGGCGGTGCAGGTCGGGCGGCCAGGCGGCGGGCGCATTCGCGCGTTGCGGGCCGGATTGGCAGGTCTCGGCCTCAGTGGTCAAGGACACGGTGAGCCCTCCTTGATCAATGAAACCAAGCTACGTCATGCGCCGGCGCTCGCCAATCAAATAGAAGGGCCCGAGAGACTCACTCGGTTTCTTGCTGACCTCTTGAAAGTCCCGGTGCGCCTTCGGGAATTCGTCGGCACCTGGACCGCCATACCGGTAGGGCTTCAGTCCCGACTTGCCAGCGTCCATGTTCGACTTGGCCGAAGCGCCACGATCGGCCCCCGGATATTCCAACGCCAGCAGAGACTAGAGCTCTGCCTGGGGCCATTAACGCTTGCCGACTACATGGCCTTCCTCCCCGGCAGCGAACGGTGCGAAACCCTGAAAACAGCGATCGGGGAGCTGGTGGGATACGGGCTCGACGTCGACGTCAGGCTCGTGCTCAAGCGGGATGAAGTTCCTTCGGCACGTCTGGGAGAAGCGCGGGTCGGGCACACGGCGTGGGTCGCTCCACGGAAAGATCGCGATGACGCAGAAGATCTTTGCATGCGCACGGTCAATGGCTGGCGGCCCGAAATGCTGGAGGCTGCCGAATGCTGATCCTTACTCTCGAGCAATCGCCCCAAATGCAAGCCGTTCGCCAGATGAGCCTCGTCGAGGGCGAGCTTGTCATCGGCCGCAGCGCCGAGGCCGATTGGCGGCTCGACGACCCCGACATGTATGTCTCTCGGGCTCATTGCACGATCGCATGCGTTCGCGGCCAGTATCTCGTGACCGACACATCAAGCGGCGGGCTGTTCATCGACGGCTCCCGAACTCCGCTCGGGGCGGGGAATTCCGCCCCACTGCACGATGGCGCTCGGCTGCAACTCGGCAATTACGTCATCCGCGTCGACTTCCAAGCCGCACCCGCTGAGCGGGTTCCCGAACAGAAGGCATCGCCGCCCATCGGCTTCGAGAAGGACACGTTCTTCTCGGGGCGGAGCGAGCCGTCGCCACCTCCCCAACGACCAGCCGGGCTGCCGGATCCATTTGAACAACCGGCCGATCCGGACGAAGGTGATGCAGTAAAACGCCCACCGATGTTTGACGATCCATTCAGCCTCGACCCGGCATCGACATCGGGCCAACACGAGCAGTCCTGGGATTTTCCCTGGCCGAGCCCACCACCGCAGCCGCCCGTCTCGGAAACCCAGGCCACGGCGATACCCGTCCCGGGACAGCAGGCGAAGCCGGCCCCGACAATGGCGGCTCCTTCCGAACCTGATCTGCGCGAAGCCTTCCTGCGCGGGCTGGGGCTGAGCGCCAGCGAGTTTCCGGCCTTCGACCCGGCCGCCGAGATGGAGAATTTCGGCCGAGAATATCGGATGATGCTTGAAGGACTGATGCATCTCCTGCGCAAGCGTTCCGAGGAAAAGAACGAGGCACGGGTCGTTCAGACAGTAGTGGGAGCATCCGATGTCAACCCTCTCAAATTCCTGCCCACGGTGGACGATGTTATCGCAACGTTTCTAGCCCAGCGCAGCGTCGGCTTCCTTCCTCCACAGGCGGCGATCAGCGGCTCCATCCGCGACCTCGCCCACCACCATGTGAGAACGTGGCGCGGCGTCCAGGCGGCGCTTGCGAGGATGATCGAGCGCTTCGACCCGGCAACACTTGAAGGCGAGCTGAAGTCGCGCTCGGCGTTGGACGCGCTGCTTTCCGGTGGACGGCGGGCGAAACTCTGGGAGCTTTATGAGAACCGCTATCGAGAAATTGCCAAAAGCGCGACGACGCGCTTTCTTGGCGAGATCGGCAGCGACTTTCGGGACGGTTATGAAGAGAGGGAGAACGACTGATGCTGCATCGACGCGATTTTCTTGTGGTGATTGGCGCGACAGGCCTGATATCGGGCTGCATGAGTGGTCCGCCGAAATCCTCAAACGTGACCGTCGCGGCGGTGGGACAGGCAGGCATGAACCTTGCCGCCGACGGCGGGGAGCGTCCGGTCACCCTCTTGATCCTCAGGCTCAAGGATATTGGAAAATTCAACGCTGCGGATAGCTTTGCTCTTCAAGACCCGGCTACCGCACTCGGCGCAGACCTCGTGGGGTCTGATCAACTGACGATCGCCCCCGGCAAGACCGCCTCGAAGACAGTCGCGTTTCCGCCCGAGGCCACCTACCTCGGTGTCGTCGCTCTGTTTCGGGAACCGGGTGGTCGCACCTGGCGAAGAACCGCCCCGATCAAACCGGAATCGAGTGTCACGGCGAAAGTAGTTCTCAACCGCGGCGGTATGACGCTCGCGCTCGCCTGAATGGAGGGCGTTCAGCATGACGGACGCGAATAAGGTGGTATGGCTGGAGGGGCTCTTCCTCCGCACGCAGCATTTTCAGCAGCAGGATCGTTATACCGAAGCCTTGATGCGAGGCGCGCTGCAGGCTGGCCGGCTCCAGACCTTCGGTTTCAGGTCTCTCGCGCTCGATACCGCACAACTCGAAGCCGGACGGGTTGCCCTGTCATCGGCGCGGGGCATTTTTCCGGATGGCACCCCGTTCGCGATACCCGAAACAATGGACGCCCCGATACCGTTGGCGATAACGCGCGACATGGGGGCCGGTGCGGTGCAACTCGCTCTGCCAGTGGAGCCGCCTGGCGAAGCCAGCTTCGATCCTGCTCATCGCGAACCGACCGGAGCGCGATATCGCGGGCGGATCGAGTGGATCCGCGACGCCGTCCATGGCGGCGCCGATGCTGAAGAGATTGAGATCGCCCGACCGCAAGCCCTGCTTTTATCGCCGGCTCAGGCGACGGGCGGCTACACGGCAATGCCTGTGACGAGCGTCAATGGATTGCTGGCAGATGGAAGCGTTGCGGTCGCTGAAACCTTCCTGCCGCCGGCGCTGACGACCGGTGCTGTGCCCTTCTACGGCAAGCTCCTGCAGGAGGTAATTACCGGGCTCGACCGCATTGCAGAGGCGCATGGCAAGATGGTGCTCGGCGGCGCCGGCCGCAGCGTAGAAAATCTGCTGGTGCTCGATCTCGCCAATACGGCTCGACCCCGATTGGCCCACATACTCCCACAGGAAGTCTTTCATCCAGCCGAGCTCTTTCTCGAGCTCAGCGGACTGGCTGGCCGAATGGCGACATATGGTTCAGGCTCCAGGCGACTGACGGAGCTTCCCACTTACGAGCATATGGCGCCCGGGCCGGCCTTTGCTGCGCTGGCAGACACCTTGCGGTCCCTTATCCTGAGCTTGCGTTACGTCGAGCCGAAGTCGCGGGCGCTGCCCGTCGTGAAGCATGCGACCAATGTATGGAAGGTTCGCATAGACAATCCCGAACTGCTGACGACGAGCCGCATCGTTGTACGCGTCGGATGCGATGTCTCAGAGGATACGCTTCGCAAGATTTTTGTCGACCAGGTGACCGTCGGTGCTGCGGACGAATTCGAGGCGCTGTGGAAGTCTCGACTGCCCGGCATTCGCCTCAAGCCTCTTCACTCGCAGCCGCGGGAAATTCCCTATGACGGGGACCGTCTCTGCCTGGAGCTGGATCAGCGCAGCGAGCATTGGGAATCACTTCTTCGTTCGCCGGGATTCGTGATTGGCGTTTCCGGTATTTTGCCCAGCGAGCCGCAAGTAGACTGCTATTCGGTAAGCAGGTAGCGCCCATGGCAAGTGAGGACCCATTCGGCCTATCGGAAGATCAGGGCCGCACGCGTATCCGCCCGCCGCCCGGCGCAATGCGAACCGTTGCGACCGGTCCCTTGACCAGGCGCGCGCGATGCCATCCCAACACGTTGATCAATGCTTTCGCCACGCTCCTGGAATTTGCGCCCGAACTTGAGAATGCCTTGCCACCGGGCAATCCGGAAGCGCTCAGAACAAGGCTGATGGAGGAACTGGTCACAGCGCGCGATGCCGCCGTTGCCGCGGGGGCGAACCTGGCTCGGGCAGACGCCGCCGCCTGGGCCGTCGCTTCGCTTCTCGATGATCTGGCGCTCAACACGCCATGGGGCGGCTCGAGCGCGTGGCCGCGCCAGCCTCTCGTCGTCATGCTCCGTGGAGACGTGGATGCGGGCGCACAGTTCTTTGCCCGATTGGAGGAACTGGAACGCCATCCCGGCCGCGACCGTGAACTGCTCGAGTTGCACTACTTCTGCCTGGCGCTCGGCTTCCGAGGCAAATATCGCGTGCCGGGGCGTGCAGGTGACCGTTCTTTGAACGCTGTGCGCGCGGCAGCTGCCCGCTTCCTGCGGGACGCGGATGGCGAGAGTGCGCCGCTCTCACCGAGGTGGGAGGGCGTCATGGCAGCCGACGAACCTTCCCGCTTCGCCATTCCGATCTGGGTGCTCGCAGTCGTGGCGGTGATGCTTGCGACCGCAATTTACGTGCCGCTATCGATGCGGCTGGGAGCCAAGGCGGAGGAACTGGCGACCCTCGTTCGGTCACTACCGCCGCCGGAGCGGGCCGAAATCTATCGGCCAAACAGGCGCACGCCAGCGCCGGATGCGCCGCCGGTGCAACCGGTCATCTTCGAGCTCTTGCCCGAATTTCGGGCCGCCGCGCCTCCTACTCTTCTCCCGGCGTTGAAGGGCAAAGAAAACGCCTCTTCGGTGACACTCCTGCTTCAATCGAGCAATCCGGAACTTTTTCAGTCTGCACGGGCCGAATTGACGAAAAGCTTCGAACCGCTCGTCGCCTCAATTGCTGCCGTGCTCAAGGATAATGCTGAATTGATCGGAAGTGTTACGATCGTCGGTCACACCGATAATGTTCCACTTCAAGCTACCAATCCCCTGGCAAACAACCAGGGCCTGTCCGAGGCCCGCGCTGCAACGATTGCTGCTTTGCTGGCGGCCAGCGGCGTGCCTGCTGAAAGCCTGCGCTCGCAAGGACGTGCGGCAACGCAGCCCCTGGCGAAGAATGATACTCGCGAAGGCCGGGCCGCCAACCGCAGGATCGAGCTCCTGATCGCAAAGAGGCTCTGAGATGAGGTTATTCCGGTTTCTCTGGGCTGTCCTTACCTCGCGCTGGCTCTGGACTTTCATCGGCCTGATCCTGCTGTCCCTGATCATCTGGATATTCGGCCCTATCGTCAGTGTCGGAGAGAGCGCGCCGTTAGCATCGGAGACGGTGCGGCTGATCGTGATCGGCGTTCTGCTCCTTCTGTTTCTCCTCTGGTGGATCGCGGCGCAGCGCCGGGCAATCCGCGCCAATCGGATTTTCGTATCGGAAATCGCGCCCCAACCGGAAGTGCCGCCGACCCCTGCAGAAGAGGGCGTCGCCGCGGTGGGGGCAAAGTTTCAGGAGGTGATGAGCGAACTGAAGCGTCGCAAGGTCGGGGGCCGGAAGTTTCTGAGGGAAATGCCCTGGTACGTGATCATAGGCCCGCCGGCGACCGGCAAGACCACGGCGCTGCGGCAGTCTGGACTGAGTTTCCCTATCGACCTCACCGACGATTTGCACGGGGTCGGCGGGACCCGCAACTGCGACTGGTTCTTTTCGGAAGAGGCCGTACTGATTGATACCGCCGGGCGCTACGTTCAACAGGAGAGCCAGCCCGAGGTTGACGCAGCCGAATGGCTGGGCTTCCTCGATCTTTTGAAGAAGCACCGGGGCCGTCGCGCCTTGAACGGCGTAATCGTGGCGCTCTCCGTCGAGACGCTTTCGGAAGGCGATGCGGCTATCCGCGCACATGGTCGCCAGATCCGCAAACGACTGACCGAGCTTCAGGAACACTTGAAGATCCGCTTGCCAGTCTACCTGATGCTAACCAAGGCGGATCTCATAAAGGGCTTCGAGACCTTCTTCGGGGGGCTCTCGACGTCCGATCGCGAGCAGGTGTGGGGAGCGACCTTCCCGCCTGGAGCACGCATCGACGGCAGTGACGTCTCACGGGAATTCGCGGCGCTGACCGGTGTACTGGAACGGCGTCTCATTTCGCGTCTCGAAGACGAAGAGAACCTTGCCGACCGGGCGGAGATATTCCGTTTCCCTGCTCAGGTTGAGACCCTTTCCGAGCCGGTGCGCGTTCTGGTCGAAACCGTGTTCGGTGAAAGCCGCTATGCGGAAAGCGCCTGGTTGCGCGGTATTTATCTTACCTCGGCAACGCAAGAAGGGACGGCAATCGATCGACTGACGGCCGCTCTCGCATCGTCCTTCGGCCTGCCGGCACAGCCGGTCTCCCCCATGCCGCGGACCGAGAAGCGCAGCTTTTTCCTGAGGGACTTGCTTTCGAAAGTGATCTTCAAGGAAGCGGGCCTCGGGACTTTCGATCCCGCCGCAGAAGAACGACGTATCTGGATATGGCGCGGCGCCGCTGTGGCCGCAGCCGGATTGGTGCTCGTCGCCGGTCTGATCTTCACGATCTCCTATCGCAAGAATTACGCGGCGCTTGCTGCGCAAGCAGAACAGCTCGAAGCATTGCAATTGCCGCTCACTCCGGTTGCTGCACGTCAGGCGCCACTCGAACCACTCGATCTCGATATGGCGCTCGAGGCCGTCACCGAGGTTTCGAATGCCCATAGCGAGCCGCCGGCTGGAATTGCGGCCTTGATCGGCCCTTCCGCTGCGACCGAGATCAGGCAGGCTCAGGCCGACGCCTATGACCGCACACTACGAAACATATTGGAACCGCGTATGGTCGCGCTGCTCGAAGCAACGATGTGGCGCCAGATCCGCGACCCGGAATTCCAGCTCGGCGCTCTGAAGACGTATCGCATGATGACCGGGCTGTCGCCGATGGACCCCGAATTCGCCGAACAATGGTGGACCGAGCGACTGCCTGAATTCGCGCCCGTGCCGCCATTCCGGACGGAAACGGCCGCCGATCATCAGCTCGCCGCGATCGCCAATATGGCTACGGATCAAAGTCTGATCTCTCCCGATGAGGCACTGGTAGGCGAAGCATTGCGCAGCATCTGCTCGATTCCACTGCCCGTGCGCGCCTATAACGCACTGCTCTCCGATCCGGAGGTCAGGACGCTGAAAGAATGGATCCCCGCGGATCACGTCGGCCCAAATGGCCCGAAAGTTCTCGCTCGCCGCTCGGAGAAGACCTTTAGAGTAGGGATCAGTGGGGCGTTCACGTATGAGGGCTTCCATAACGTGATCCTTGCCAGGCTGGAAGACGTGGCCGCGCAGGCAGCACTCGACCGTTCCGTCTTCGCAGGCGGCTGCTCGGAAAGCGCCAGCCCGTCGGTCGCGTCGCTTGCTCAGGACATCCTCAAGCTCTACTACGACGACTACATCTCGCAGTGGGACAGCTTCCTGCGCGATGTCCGGCTCGCGCCACTGGGAGACCTGCAGACGGCAAGCGAGAATCTCAAGGATCTCTCCAGCGCGGATTCTTCAATGAAGCGGCTGCTGGACGCCATCGTGCATGAGACGGAACTGACCCGTTCCGAGTCCGACGGCGGTGGCAAGGCGCCGGCCGGAGCATCCAAGCTCTTGTCGAAGCTTGGCAAGATTGGCAAGCTTGCCAAGAAAGGCGTGAAGCTGATGCCCACCGCCGGCTCGAAGTCGGAAGTGGATCTCTCGGGCGTATTGGTTGCCGAGCATTTCAAGCCCATCAAGGGCGCGATCGCCGAGGTCGACGGCCAACCTCCAGCACTCAATGATGCAGTCGCGGCGCTTACTGCGCTTTCGAACATGCTGCAGACCGTATCGGCAAGCCCCGATGCCCAGGATGCAATCAAGCGGCAAGGCGGCTTGGCCGAACTCACGGGCGCTGTGGCAAAGCAGGCCTCGACCCTGCCCGACCCGCTCGACGACTGGCTGGCGGGCATCGCCGGGGACACGAGCGGCCTTACAACGGAAGCGGTGACCTCAGAACTCAACGCCATCTGGCGCGCCGACGTCCTGCCCTTCTGCCAGGCTGCGCTCACGAACCGCTATCCGTTCGTTCCTGAGAGCGCAATCGATGTCAACGTCGTCGACTTTGCCCGCATTTTCAGTCCCGGTGGACTGATCGACAGCTTCATAAACAATCACCTGGTCAGCTACATCGACGTGACTCGGCACCCCTGGAAGTGGCGCTCCGACATCCGGCTTGATTCCTCGGCTCTGGCGGCGCTGGAACAGGGTCGACTAATTCGCGACAGTCTTTTCCCCGGCGGCGCCGGACCGATCTTGACCTTTACGCTCGAGGCCAAGGACCTTTCGCCGACCGTTGGCCGCGTGACGCTGAACGTCGACGGGCAAAGCCTCTCCTACTACAACAACCCCACTCGACCGCAGCCGATGACCTGGCCAGGCAAGGACGGCACCGGCGTGATCACCCTTGCCTTCCAGCCGATCGACGGGTCGCCCGAGGTTATGGTCAGCGAGACAGGAAGCTGGGCATTGCTCAGGATGCTGCGTGCGGGGCGTTTGACCAAGACCGAGCTTCCTGAACTTTACAGGCTGCGGCTTGCCGCTCAAGGTCATTACGCGGACTTTGAACTTCGGGCCGCAAGCGTTGCCAATCCCTACGATCTGAAAATGTTCGCGAGGTTTACGTGTCCGACGCGGCTTTGATCCTGCCGGGGTTCTTCGGAAAGCTACCGACGACGGGGGATTTCGTCACGCGCGGCCTGCCCGCCTCGTTCGTTGGCGCATGGGATCGCTGGATCTGCCGACACCTGGTTCATCGGTTCTCGCAAGGTTCGATCAAAGAGCATCCTGTTTTGCGCTTTCTGCTCGGGAGCGAGGCCTTCGGGCCCATGACGAGCCCGATGACGGGCGTTGTTATGGCAAGTGCCGACCGTGCCAGCCGGCCGTTTCCTCTGACGATTGCTGCTGCGCCTCCGGTTGCGGCAAGCGATATTGTGACTGCGGCTGGGGAGTGGTTCGGTTCGTTGGAGGCAGCTGGAATATCAGCGTGCGAGGGTCAACTCGACGGCGACGGCCTCGCCGCCCGCCTGACCTCCCTTCCCTTTCCCGCAATCGCAGCCAAGGGCGATCTGGTGCGGCGCATGGTGTTCTGGGTTCGCGGGTCCAAACCGATCGAGGTTAACCCGGACGAACCCGAATTGACGCTCCGCGAACTCCTTTGCGAAGATCTGAGGTCTGGCTGATGCAGATCTGGAACCAGACCGGCTTTGCGACCGAATTCACGATGGGCATGGACCAGGCCGGGCACGAGTACATCGTCGTCGTCGTCAAGGGGACATTCGACTTTCCCGAGACGCCGGGCGGTCCTGTGCGTAAATCATCCGAGCAGGTGCCGTTGGTGATGGCCGATACTCATACCGGTAAACCGGGTTTTTCGGCCACTCTGTGGGAGACGGACTTCGCCTTCCGCAAACCGCGCTGCGACGTGATCGCTAATGGGTGCGCCTATGCACCGGGCGGACGTCCCGCCGAGCGTGTTCGCGTCGGCATCAAGCTTGGTGAATGGTCAAAGACCTTCGACGTGGTGGGGGACCGCGAATGGCGCGCCCGCGGGCCGCTCTTTGCCGCAACGGCACCGTTGCCGTTCCTGCGACAGCCATTCTCCTACGATACAGCCTGGGGCGGCACAGACCACCTCGATCCTGACGACAAGCTTCCCGCGAGCTATCAGCTCAATCCCGTTGGCACGGGGTGGGCCCGACCAAAGAACCAGCACCTTATCCCCGGACTGAAATTGCCCAACACCCAAGCCATCGGCGAGGACATCCGCTCGCCTTTCGGCGACTACCGGCCGATGAGCTTTGGCCCGATGGGGCGCGGCTGGCCGGGCAGAATTGAATTCGGCGGCACCTATGACCAGAACTGGATCGACAACATCTTCCCGTTCTTACCGCCGGATTTCGACGAGCGCTATTTCCAGATGGCGCCACCCGATCAGCAGATCAGCACACCAAAGGGAGGCGAAGAGGTGGTGCTCGTGAACCTGACCCCCGCGGGCCGCGAGAGCTTTCGTCTCCCCAGCACCAGCTTGCCAATGACGCTGTTCAGGGGGTCTGAGGCGGCCTTCGAGGGCTCGATACCGCCCGACACAGTCTTGTTCGACCTGGAGCACCGGCGCCTTTCGCTGGTGTGGCGGGTCTCGCAGCGGATCCACCGGACAATCCTGGACTTCAGCGAATGCTGGGTTGGGCCGCCCACACGATCCATGCTGCGGGCGCGCGCCACGGGTCGACGCTACATCCGCGCCACTGGGATAGAAGAAATCGAGGACGAAGCGGTTTGAGCATCCCGATCAACATCGTCTCCATCGGCATGGTGACAGCCGTCGGCCTCGACGCCCCCTCCGCCTGCGCGGCGATGCGGGCGCATCTGGACGGCTTTCAGGAGACGCGCTTTCTTGGATCTGGCGGCGATTGGCTGATCGGTGCTCCGGTGCCCCTGCCGCGCAGCTGGATAGGCGAAAAGCGCATGGCCCATCTGGCCGCAGGTGCTATCTGCGAAGCCTTCGAGGCAGCGCCTGAGGCCCGCGACCAGACCGCGGTCATTCTCTGCCTTGCCGAAGAGGATCGGCCGGGCCGCCCTGCCCCTGATGGCGCCCGACTCCTTCGTCGCATTGCGGAGATCGTGGAAAGTTCGCCGCACGGCCGCTCGAGAATCGTTGCCCATGGGCGCCCCTCCGGCCATGTCGCCCTTGAGCAGGCACGCCGGATGCTCGCGGCCAACGAGGCGCCATACGTGATGATCGCCGGCGTCGACAGCTATCTGACGGCGGAGGCCGTTGCTCATTACCTCGCCCATGATCGCCTCCTGACCCCGGACAATCCCAATGGCTTCATTCCTGGAGAGGCGGCAGCAGCCGTGCTATGCACCCGCTCGCAAAACAGCGGATTTCTCCTTTTCGGGCTCGGTCTCGCCCGCGAGCAGGCATTCATCTACAACCCGGGCGACCTGCCTCTACGCGGCGACGGCATGACGTCTGCCTATCGCGCCGCATTCGATGAAGCCTCCATCGAAATGAATCGGCTCGGCTACCGCATCGCCGACCTGATCGGCGAACAATTTTGGTTCAAGCAATCTGCGTTGTCGAGCCTGCGCCTGCTGCGCGGCCGTCATGAATTCCAGGACATCTGGTCGCCCGGAGAAAGCCTGGGCAATGTCGGTGCGGCCGCCGTACCTGTAATGATTGGCATGGCTCTCACCGCCGCCCGCAAGGGCTACGCAGCCGGCCACCCTGTTTTGATCGAAGCCTCCAGCGATTCCGGAGCCTGCGGCGCCGCACTCTTTACGGCGAGGCCCGCCTGATGGGTGACGTCTACGCCAATGGGCTCGAGATTTCCGGCAAGGCCGTGAACGCCAGAACTATTGCAGTCTTTCCTGACGTCTGCTTTACGCCGCCGGAAAATCCCGCGACCCCACCCGGAGTTCCGATCCCCTATCCTAGTTTTGGTTTTGCCTCAGACACTGAAAACGGGACTGGTACAGTCAAGATCGGCGGCCAGACCGTTAACATCAAAAACAAGTCTGATCTGTCGAGAACATCAGGTACAGAGGCGGGTTGCGCGGCCAAGAAGGGCATAATCACGTCAAAAAACACCGGAAAGGAGTACTTTCACTCTTGGTCGAATGACGTCAAGTTCGACGGGGAGCCGGTAATTCGCTTCACCGATCTCGCGACCAACAATCATGCTTCCCCGACCGGCAACACGGTCACATGGCCCCATATGGCCGGGCTGAAAGTCGGTGGTCGGAAGTGTGAAACTCTCCTTAACAAATATCAGATCCGTCTCCATCAGCATTCGAAGGCAAAGTGCCCCCCGGGACACGAGTCCGAGCACTTCGTACGCGTCGGATGTTTTCAGAGCAGCCGTAAAGAGAACAAGTCCTTTACACGGTGGAAGGAGTACGACAACCAGACCGCGCCGTGTATTTGCATGCGCTCGCGAAAGCACAAGAAGGGGGGAGGCTTTCAGAGCGGCTCAGGTAGCAAAAAGGGAACGCCCCACAACCTGAAGACCAATCAAGAGGCCGACTTCTTCCGAAAGGAAAAGAAGCGACGCAGGAAGCCTTCGCTCAAGAATGCGATGGAAAAGTCCCTTGCTGCAGTGGCGAAGAACGAACCCGCAATAAAGAACGCGCCGCCGAAGGACGCCAATGACATAATTGAATGCCTACGGCTTGTGATGATAAATTATCTCCAAGACGTCGTCCGACCCAAGAAGACGCAGACCGAACTGAATGCAATGACGGTAGGTAGGTGATGACGGACGATTCAGAGCCGCGTCTCGAGGATTATTCGCCCGACGAGATCGATGTCGAGGCAATTAGCGCGTTTCACCTCCGACGGGATCTCTTCTGCGCATCGGTTCAGCTCAGTGATCAGAACAATGAGGCGGGACGGTCGTTCCTGGTGCGGATGTCACTCGCCGAGCAGATTCGCTACGAGGTCTTGCTGGAGATCGAGGACCTCATTCTCTCCCATGTCAGCCTGTCCTCGCGCGAACATATCGCATTGCAGGTAGGCGGAACGACACATCACCTCAGCAACGGTACCATTGCAACCGCTGAAGGACCGGAGGCGTTTACTAACAGACTCTGGCATCTGGATGAACACACTGTTTACCTCTACGGGGACGAAGGAACTGTCTGCTTTGCGCGGGGCACCGAATGGGTACCGATCAAAGCGGTAACCACAGCGTTTCTGCGTGCCATGCACGGTCCGGGGCCTGAGCTGATCCACGTGGCGGGTGACCACGGGACACTGCTTCACCTGGATGGATTGCGCTGGCGCCCAATCTCTCTCGGGTTCAACCACAGCATCTCCGCCTTGCAGGTCGCGCGTGACGGCGACGTGTATCTCGGCTGCGAGAACGGCTTCTGCGCTCGCTACGCAAATGAAGAACTCACCGAGATCGCCGGACCAGGGACGCAGATTTACTCGATATGCGAGTTCGCGGGGAACCGATACTGGGGCGATGATGAGTACGGGCTTTACATCCAGAAGGAGATGAAGCTGGTGCCTTTCAGATCACTTGGTTTCGTCTATGCCATGCATGCCACGGAGGCTTTTCTTGTCGCAGTAGGTTGGAAAGAAATTTTCGCGTTTAACGGACGAGAGTGGTCAGGGGTAGAGTTTGGCTATGACGGAAGTCTCTTCGTTCGCCGGATCGATATGACCCGTGAATTCCTCTGAGGATAAAATCTTCGAGCACCTTTCAGTGTCCGCTCCCACGCACATTAATGCTCAAATAGCGCCTTACCCTGCCGAGATCGAGATTGCGTATCCGCAAATCCGGGGGGCCACTCAGCATCCTCACCACAAACAACTCGCCCACTTCCGGAAACTCGGTGTAGCGCTCCTTAGCAATCTCCAATCCCGCCGATCCCGCCACCCTCAATCCGTCGAGATGCGCCTCCAGCCGCTCGACCAAACGCGCCAGCCGAGCCTCGTCCATGTCCGGATTCTCGTCCGGATGCAGCAGATGCCAGTCGTATTGCGTCCACAGGAATGCGGCCATTTCGGCATGCTGTCGGACAATTTCGCGAAGGATGGGTGCAGCCGGCATCAGTTAAGGTTCACCGATCCGCCGCGAATGCGGTTTGCGGCGCTGGCGTGGCTGGTCACATAGGTGCCGCGGATGGTGATGTGACCGTCCTTTTCCATGATGATCGTCGCCTTGCCGCAACGAAGCTCGATGCGCTCCTCTCCAATAATCCGCACGTGCTCTCCATCCCGAACGACATTGATTGTCGAAGTCTTGCGCGCCGGGTCCACGATCCGGCCAACGATCAGTGGCCGTGTCGCCTTTCCATCTTCGAAGAGCAGCGCGACCTCGGCACCAACCATCGCTGATGAAAGGTCGGCCAGGGTGCGCGCAGGCAGTGCGGTTTCGCGAGGATTGCCGGGAAAGACCACGAGCGGCGCGCCTGCCTCAAAGCCCAAGAAGATGCCGATCACTACTCCTTCAATACGCTCCCGTGTATCCGACATCAGATGCCCCTCAATTATGATTGATCTTGCTGCCCTTCCAAACGACCTCGCCCGAAGCCTTGCCGTTGAACTTGCCCTTGGCGTTCACAGTAATATCCTTGCCTTCGATCGAAATTGTGCCGTCTTTCTTCATTGCAATGGCCGCCGAGCCGCACTTGATGACGACGGAATCGCCGGCGTCGATAAGCAGATCCTTTCCTATCTTGATCAGCCCGTCCTCGCCCACCTCGACGGCGCTGCCCTTCGCGATCTTCACCGCCCGGGCGCCCCCAATCTGCGTTGCATCGTCATTGCCGATTTTCGCGCTGCGACCCTTTCCGATCTGGCTTGTCTGTCCGCCGCCGATCTCAACGCTCTGGTCGGCACCAATTTCCCAGCGGTCGGACGCACCGATGTCATGGCTCTGGCTGCTGCCCACACTTACCGACCTCGTCGCGCCAATGGTGTTCATCTGTGCCGCCCCGACAGTTCTAGTTTCCGCGGCTCCGACTGTGTCGATGCGGGCCGCCCCGACTGTTACTGTCTGGACGATGCCAACGGTCTGGGTGTGGTTGGAGCCAATCGTCTCGGTGGAATTCGAGCCGATGCTGATCGTTTCATCCACTCCGACGGTGAGCGAGCGGTTGGTCCCGACCGTCTCGGTATCGTTGGAGCCGATGTTGACCGTGCGGTCCACGCCGACCTTCGTCGTCTTGTTGTTGCCTACGTCCTCATCGAGGTTCACCCCAACAGAATGCTTGGCATTGTTGTCGATGCGGTCCGACTGATCGTGCTGGACCAGCTTGCTTCGGTCATTCTTGATGAGCAGATTATTGTCTTTCTGCGCCTGGAAATAGACTTCTTCCGATCCCGCCTTGTCCTCAAAGCGTAATTCGTTCCAACCTCCGCCGCCGGGCGAGGAATTCGTCTTCAGCCCCGACTGTGTGGCGTTCCCCGGTAGCCCGTATGGGGGCATCTCCTTGCCGTTATAGACCCTGCCAGTGATGATGGGCCGGTCGGGATCTCCTTCAAGGAAGTCGATGATGACTTCCTGGCCAATGCGGGGGATCTGAATGAACCCCCAGCCCGCACCTGCCCAGGTCTGAGAGACCCGCACGAAGCACGAACTGTTCTGATCCTTCTTGCCAAGACGGTCCCAGTGGAACTGCACCTTCACCCGCGCGTACTTGTCAGTGAAGATTTCCTCACCCGAGGGCCCGACCACCGTTGCCGTTTGCGGACCTCGCATGATCGGCCGGGGCGTGACCCGTGGCGGCCGATAAGTGCGGGAAGTCGGCGCGACCTGTAGGCTCGCGCGGAAAGTCTCTTCGCCCGCATAAGCAGCGGGGCGGTAGCCTGGATCAAACAGGCGATAGTCGGCGTGCAGGACGAGATATTCCGTGTTTTGATCCTTGCGGGGGAAATCCTCCAGTTTGAACGTGCAACCCGACGCCAGCCCACGCACCGTGCCGGCGGCGGCGATGCGCTGATGCGCAGCCTGAATTTCCTCGCGACGCACGACGGCGATCGCGTCGCCGCGCCCCACAGTTAGATGAGCACCGGGATGGCGATAATACTCTCCCTTTGCTTCCGCATGAGCAAAGGGCTGCGCCGACTGTGCCATCAGGTCGGCGGCAGGCTTGGTGAAATCGTAGTCCGTATGGGCGTAGGTGCCTGGCTGGACGGAACTGGTCGCCACCCACTCGGTAATATATTCCTGGTCCCGCCTTATCGGTTCGCCTTCGGCGCGGAACTTGACCGTGGCATAACCGGACGCAGGCTTCAGCTTGTTCATGGCATCGGCAAGGATGAGAGTGTGCTCGCCGTCGCCATACTCGAAAAAGTACATGATGCCTTCGTGCTCGAACAGGCGTTGCACGAAGTCAAGGTCAGTTTCGTCATACTGAACGCAGTATTCCCGCGCCTCGTAAGAACCCTGCAGCCGCTTTTCGAATTTGGCCGGCTTGTATTTCGAGAAGATCTCCTCGGCGATTTCCACGACACTCATGTTCTGGAAGATGCGACAATCGGTTGTATTACCCAGCAGCCAAAGCCACGGCCGCACCTCCGCTTCGTAGTATGCGAACCCTTCCTGAATGCGTATCAGGCGAAAATCCGTAACGAGCCCACTGAACCAGCGTTTGGGATCCCCGGCTTCCCCCTCGACCGATATTGGTTTTCCCAGGAGTTTTAGTGGGTCGACGTTCTCGTCGGAGCTGACAAATCCGACGGTGAACGCAAAGCAGCGGCTGATTTCGTCGTGGCCAATGAGATGTGTGAAGGTCAGCGTCGCGGGGTCGAGTGGCGTCCGGACGATTGTCTTGCGATCTTCGGCCATGCGGAGAGTGCCCCCTGTCTCGTGACGCCGGCAGTCTTTAATGATCAATCTACCATAAAGAGCAGCCGCCTCGAAAGATGCATGCTTATCTATACTCGATGGGCGAAGTATCGAAATGGATTGAAATTCCGCCACCAAGAACTGATGTTGGTGCCGAACCATTTCGGCTTATGAGCAATATCAAATACTCTTCTCACGTTTCCCAAATCGACAAAAGGAGAGGAAAGGCGCGGGTCATGGAGCATTGCTAGGAAATCCTGATAGTTAGGATGGCTGGAAGAGCCGATATTCTGACGTCGATATTCCTCCGGCGTGAACGTTCCCCAATTGCGTATCATCAGGAAGTGAACGCCGTCGGCACCCACGCTCTTTGCAAGATCAACGAAATCGGCCATCTCACGGAAATTTCGGGCCTGAACAACAAAATCCAAGCGAAACTGGTCAATCCTGCCTTCCGCGCGCAGCTGT
Source organism: Sinorhizobium glycinis (assembly GCF_001651865.1). Lineage (GTDB taxonomy): Bacteria > Pseudomonadota > Alphaproteobacteria > Rhizobiales > Rhizobiaceae > Sinorhizobium > Sinorhizobium glycinis. Next base: position 242,277 of record NZ_LPUX01000068.1, on the reverse strand, counting down.
CCCAAAAAGTCGAGGTTGACCAGAAGACTCTTAAAGGAGCCCAACCGCCTGACAACTCTGTATGTTTCGGCCTTTGCGGCATCCACGGAAACCCATATCGAGCTGACGTGGCCTTCCAAACCCAGCTCCTTCCAAGCTTTTTCGTTGCAAAGCAGGCCGTTTGTTTGGATCTGTATGCGCCGCGTCGTCGCGGGAATCTGGGTAAGCCGTTTAAGCACATAACGGAAATGGCGGCTTCCGAAGGGATCGCCACTACCCGTGACTTTAATCTGAACAGCATCTTGCAAGAGGGGCAGTATCTTGAGGTCGAAGTGTCGATCCAGTTGCTCGGACTCCCGATGCCCCAACTGGATCAAATGCGTTCGGCAGGAAGGGCACGAGAGATTGCAAGAGCGATCTTCTGAAAGGAGAATTCGACGCGGCTTGTGGTCCACCACAATTTCTCTCTCAGAGACGCAATGGCGATGCAGGGGAGACGTTAGCTCCTCTTTGAGAGGAAGTGTTCGGTTGACGATCTTTGGACAGTTCGTGCGGCTACAGTGCGAAAAATCTCCATCCAATACGGAACGTCTGATTTCTTGGGCCCGTGACGAGTTCCAGAAATCGTTGGTTTCATCCTTATAAATGGAACCAATTGGTGTTGGCATCCACGCCGAACAGCAGGTATGAACCGCGCCGTTCGCGCGTATTTCGATTTCCTCGAAGGGGTTATTGCAAAAGCGTCCGCGCAGCCATTCGTCAGCTGACAAAGATAGATCGAAGCTCTTCTCAGTGGCAGCGAGCAACAATCGCTGAGCAAAGATATCATGCTGATCGGCGGCGATACTGCGCTCCGCTAGTTCTTTGGCGGCGCTCCAGTTTTCAAATTCGATTGCCAGTAGTCCGGCAACGGCGGCGGCCAACCCATAGGCCTCCCCGTCTGCCAGCACCGCTTCAACGAAGCGATGTCCAAGAATATGTCCAGGACCGTCCGAAAGCGGAAATTCCTGCTCGAGAGCCGACCGCGCATGCTTTTCTGCGCGATTTGGTCCGATTTCGCCGCCTTCTTGGCGCAGAGCTAGGCGGTAACGCTTTGCACGTTCAGATTGTCTTTCCAAAAATCCGGCCAGAAATTCGGTCTGAATGCTCATAGCGCCTCTGGAAATGCCCCCTAGGCTTTGATCCTTTTTCCCGCATGCGAAGCTGCAAAAATTGAATTACTATAACGTCATGTAAATCTTGTCGCTGATCAAGAGATCGAAACCAACAATCAGGCTTACCGGCCAATGACGCACAAAATTTCTTCCTTGCGGCTTAGATGGACTTTCCTGATCCCGGTGGTGGCGCTTTTCTTGGTGGCGTTCTCATCGGCGGCCTACGCGGAACGGCGAGCGGCTGTCGTGGTTGGGAACGGTGAATACGAGTTTGCGCCTCTGGCAAATCCAAAAAACGATTCCAAGCTGATTGCCGCGACGCTGACGGAGCTTGGGTTCGATGTCCTGCTTTTCTACGACGTCAGGAAGGCAGCCGTCGACGACCTCGAAGGTGCAATCCGCGCCCATCTTGTCGGCGCCGACATGGCCATTCTCTACTATGCGGGGCACGCGTTGCAGCATGAAGGGCGAAACCTGCTACTACCCGTCGATGTAAGAACGGGATCGGCGAAGGAGGTTATTGATGACGCCATCGCCCTCAATTCCCTCATCGACATCGTCAAGGACGATCCGGTTGGTGTCAAATTGGTCATCCTCGACGCCTGCCGCAACAATCCCCTCACAGCCCAAAAGGGACTGGAGGAGGGTCTGGCGAATATCGAGGCCGGCGCAGGCCAGGTTCTCATCGCCTTCGCCACAGGCGCCGGCGAAGTGGCTTATGACGGCACGGGCGTGAACAGCCCTTATTCGTCGGCGCTTGCGAATGCACTCCAGCAGCCGGGACTCGACGTTTACGACACATTCAGGACAGTGCGCGGAGACGTGCGCGTCGCCACCAACGGATCGCAGATACCGTGGATCACCGGCTCGATCGAGACCAGGTTTGTCTTTCGACCGGGCGACGTTAAATCGGCACCCGAGGGCTCGGCCGGCAACGGGGAACTGACGCTCGATCGGGTGCTCTGGCACTTCATTCAGGATAGTCCCGACCCGACGGATTTCGAACGCTTCGTGAAGGCATTTCCCACGAGCCAGCTTGCGGCGGAAGCACTTGAACGCAGCAAACTCCAGATTGCGGCCCTGCATGAGCGCGGGCTTTTTGTCACTGGCGCACTTGCTGCGACACCGATTTCCACCGAGGCGCCATTGAGTGCAAAGACTGCAGCCGCTGGTGAGGAGTTTGTTTTTCAGCAGGCCGGCGAGCGCGCCGTAAGCGAGACTTTTCGTATCTGGCCACGCGAAATGCCGGCTACAGTCAGCGGAATGAAAACTCTTGTAACGGATTGCGACCTCTACGCAGCCGATCCAAACGACCCACAACGTGTTGTTCCTGGTGTCACGAACGGCCTCGTGAATGTTCGTGATGGACTGCGAGCCTGTGGCTTCGCTCTGGCTGCAAATCCCACAAATGCGCGTCTGCAGTACCAGTTCGGCCGGATTCTGGAAATAGCCCGACGCTATGACTGGGCAGAACACTTCTATGAACTCGCGGGCGAGCAGCAATACAGCGCCGCACTCGTCAATCTCGGATACATGGCGCGTGTCGGGTTGGGGCGCGAGGTGGATTACAAGCGCGCCTTCGATCTATACATGAAGGCGGCGTCTCTTGGAAATCTCAGAGCAAGGACGAACGTTGGAGCAGCTTACATACGCGGCCAAGGCGTACCAAAAATCCCCGAGGAAGGGATTCTATGGTACAAACTCGCAGCATCAAGCGGCTGGTCGAATGCGATCAATGCTTTGGGCGACAGCTTCCGCCGCGGCACAGGTGTGAAGAAGGATGATGTCGAGGCGACAAAGCTTTACGCCGCAGCAGCCGATGCCGGACAGATCGATGCGATAAGCAGCCTCGGTCGTGCCTATGTCAGCGGCCAGGGCGTGCCCAAGGATGTCAAACGGGGTCTCGATCTGATGCTCCGCGCGACGGAGATGGGCAACCAGTATGCGCCACTTTACGCAGGCCGTCTCCTTCTGAAAGGCGATGGCAAGGTATCCCGCGATACCAAACGCGCACTTTCACTGTTTGAATTGTCGGCTCGCCGGGGCTTTGAGGACGCGTATCTCGAACTTGCCAAAGGTTACGCCCAAGGCTCCTTCGCTCGCGGAAAGCCGGATCTGCGCCGGGCATATTTCAACGCAGTGCTGGCGACCCGTTTCAAGGTCGAAGGGGCGGAGCAAACCAGGACGTCCATTGGCGAAAAACTGGATGATGCCACACGAGAGGCGGTCGAAGGAGAGGTTGAACTATTCGTTCAGCAAAACGGACTTTGAGATTGGTCTCATAAAGACGGGGAGGGCAATGCGCTGGATTGTCGACAGAGCTGGCTGGTACTTTTCGCTAGGCAGGTCCACAAGAAACTCGAGCGCCATCGATTCAGCCGAGGAAGAGAAGAGCCTGCATTATGTCTTCCAAGACCCCACGCTCGAGGCTAATCCCAGGAGCCTGATCTCCGTCCTCGGCGTAATCCCCGATAATATTATAGAGATTATTGATACGGCGGTGCAGGCTTGCAAGGCCCACTCCGAATTTCCAATTGTTGTCCTGTCTGAATTGCGTCTGGACCTGATTGCTTCCCGTTCCGCTCCGTTTGAATTCATTCCAACACGCCAGCACTTGCCTTTGGTGCCCGCGGAAAACTATGGCAGATATGTTCGCCAGCGCTGGGCATTGATCATGGCGAAATGGGACATCTCAAACGAAATTGTGCTGTCATCGAGCATCGACGAATTTCTTGCCAATCAAATAGGAGCCGACATCATCCAACAGATCACGTGCGAGCAATCGAGGCATGCAAAGGCCGGTCAGCGCGAATACTGAAGACAAGCTGCTCGATCACCCTCGCGGCAATGGCCGAACCATTGACGAAATCGAGGCGCGCTGATCGCCGGCGAACCTCGGCCCTGAAGTCATCGGACAGCGCCAGATTGAGCGTTTCATTCACGCGATTCAACTCGGAATATCTCAAGCATAAGCCCAACCCTGCCGACTGGGCATAAGCAGCGCGAAGATGCTGGTCGTCCATTTCAGGCGCTTCATTGGGGAGGAAAATCGAGGGGATTCCCCCAAAGATGCTTTCATGGAAGCTGTTATATCCGGCGTTAGTCACGAGAAGATCGACCGCCGAGAAATATTCCGCCAGGGGATAAAGGCTTCTGCGTGGAACTGTCGACGCATCCTCTTTACAGGGCTTGGCAAGCGGATTGAGGATCTGGACCGTTTGCACATGTCGCCTTGCGAGCCCGGCGAAAATCAGCTCGGGCATGCCTGCGAAGTCGAAATTACGCTGTGAGCCAAGTTGTACTGCGACAGTGAAGTGGTCTGGATTGATGCCTAGTTTGGCGGCGGCTTCGCTCCGGGGCAATCCGGTGCCGGGGTCCAAAAGTAGCAAGGGGGGGACGGCCACCGCGCCAGGCAAATTGCGAGTTGGCCCGTGGTCCTCATCATGGGCAAATTCACCCGGCTCTATTACCATGTCGAATACGTCCTGCGCGTCCGCACTGAACTCATGACCAACGCGCCACAAGGCGCGACGTATCCATATCCAGGCCAAATCACGCCGGCTTTCGGCAACGGCAATCAATCCCGGGAATGGCCTATTGCCATCAAACACCACCGCCGAAACATCGAAGGCTTCCACTGCGCTCAGCAGCTCTTGCGCATATGCCCTGTTCCAACTTGCGTCCGTAACGCCCATCGCCAGGCCGCAAGGGATGTAGTCTACGGCGTGACCTCGCCCGTGGGCCAGGGCGGCGCCGCCCGATCTCGTAAAGAAGATGGTATCCACGTCATCAGACATACGCTCCGCGACAGCCATCAGACGAGTGATGTGTCCCAGTCCTATTCCATTCGTGGCTACGAAAAGTATTCGTCGCCTTGTGCCCATGCGCCTCGGCGGTGAACGGACCAAGTTGTCTTCGGCAATGCTCTCATTCGCATAACTATTAATTATCGTTCGACTGTTCTTCAGGACCGCGACCGTAGGCAGTTCCAGATCATCGTAGAGGCGAGCCATGCGTTCAGGGTACCGATCAATCGCAAATTTCCTCCGGACGAGTTCTCGCGCGGCATTTGATTGCTGGACGTAAGCTTGAGGCGAAGTGATGAACCGCTCGATGACGTTCCCCGTTTCAGCAATATCGCAGTAGGCGGCGCCATCTTCGAAGAGATCCTTAAATGAGGGATCGAGCACCGTTACCAAACCGCTGGCCATTGCTTCCGCGACACAAATACCGAACGCCTCCACCCAATTCTTGCTGTGGAAATAGACGTAAAAGTCCAGGCGACCGAGAAAGTCGGGTACGTCGGTTTCGGTAAAATCACGGATTTCCCAGTTTGAGCCGATCCACTGCTGGACTGTGTCGGGAACGCCGCCAAGGACTCTGATGCTGAAATCAGCCCGGTCCGGATAGGCTGCCCGCAGATCGTCCACACAATCGGGCCACTTCATCGGGTCCCCTCTCGTGTGTCGCCCCAGACTAGCGCAGTCTTTTGGGGCCTTTCTCTGGTGCTTGGGCCATTCGGTGAGGTCGACCATGTTCCATAGATCGCGCCGCAGAAGTGTAGGCCCTTGCCTGCCGAGTCCTTCGAGTTGAGATCTGACTTTCGGACCGACGGGAGCAAAGGCGACGGGAGCGCCGAAAAGGCGATCCAAAACGCGCTCTACGACTGCGAGATCGTATTGCTGAACGCGTCGGCCATCGAATAGAGGATGATGAACCACACACACGACGCGACGAGGCCGCAAACGCACCGGCGAAAGCGGCATCCGTTCAAACACGGCAGGATGATGCGCCAGAAGGATGTCGCAGGTCGCCTCTTCCGATCCGGTCAGCCAAACAATATTCGACTGCTCGATCGCGGCCGCCAAGCGGCTATCGAAGACGCCAACGGGAGACTGTTGATGCCCTAGAAATGGCAGAAAACCACAGCTCAACCCCCAAAGGCTCGCTGCCTTTAATTCGGCTCTTAATGCGCTCGACGTCCCGCCTTGAAAACGTGGATCGGCAGCATGAACAACATCAAAGTGCATCAGCCGACCTGGAGGATGTTTCCAATTCTGAGATAATCATGCGTTCCCCGTTTGCCGCTCGGCATCTCTCACAGAATTCGCAACCGGAGGAGCGTCCAATGCCTAGTAGGCTGTTCGTCCGGACCAAGTCCGCCGATACTTTACCGGCAAGTTTCGTACGGCGACAGGTTGCTTTTGAACCTTTGTCTTCATCCTGCTGACGGCCGAGCCTGCGTAGCAACTACGAGGATACCTCGCGAGGAAAGCCCTATAGGATTCGCGTGTATTTAGCCTTTGTGCTCGGCTCCAGTCCGCAGATTCGGCGGCACTTGGACGTGTGTTCTGACAGTTGCTGGCTTCGGAGGGAAGAGGTGCCGGAAACCGCCATGATGGCACGCACGCGGTCAAAAGGACCGATAGGAGGACGGAAACACGTTTTAAGAACACGAGAACGTCTCCTTCCGATAATAGTTAATTTACCGGTGATAAAACTTGAAAGTTGATAGTATAGAAAAAACTTTCGGATAACAAGCGCCAACCCGTAAGTAACGCCACGAGATGTCTTTACATTGGTAGAACGTAGCTCAGATCAACGCCAGCTTGCCGCTGGCTCAGGCAAGGTTATCCGATCTGGGTATCAAGCACAAGAATTCGCCAAGATTGACGAGGCGTGCACCTCGCCCAGATCAACGGCGGCGACGCAAGTCTCAACCCGATCACGACCTCCAGAGTGGGCTGCATCATCTGGCGCCATGGGTGCACGGCCCGGACTGTTGTGCGACGCGGCTTGACCTGGATCAGCAGCTTTGGACCGATCTTTCCGAGTGGGTCGGCCAAAAATCACGAGGGTCTCATCGCGGCCGTCTGAGACCGCCGTCGCCATCGGCTAACAGATTTGCGGCGGTTTGCTTCCCTCCCCAATTTTCCAATTTTCACGCCGCTGCTGATGCATCATGCAACCTGATCCGCTTCCAGACGATACATTATGCGATCTTCTGTAACGGGCTTTGCGTCAATCCCTTTTGAGCTTAAATCCCCCGCCGAGTGCTTGCTTCTGTCCGCAGTCGGAGCTGGGCCGCTATGGGGTCTGCTGAGGACCGGTTGGCCAATCTTCAGAGGCGCAGTCACCTCGTGCTGCTGATTGCATAGCGGCCTAACCCATCCATCAATTTGGCCAAAATCGCAGCTTCGGGCCGACTGGGCCTATATCGATATTATTTCAAGTAACAACAGGAACACCCGCAAACGGAACGCGGTGCAGCGCCGCGCTGCCGCAATCAAGCCGCACCAACAGCCCGCGTCTTCAGGATCGCCGAAAAACGCGGATCGAAGGTCCGGCTGATCGGTTCCGCGGCCGCACCGATCGCGACCGCCCAGGGGTCCGTGAAGCCCAGTTGCAGTCGCGGCGCGCTCCGCCCCCGCCGCTCGGCGATCGAGGGGAGCAGCGGATGGAGGGCGTCGAGGAGTCGTCGAGCGAGCCCGCGGGGCATGCCGCCGCACAGGATGATCGTCTGCGGATCGAAGACAGTCTCGAGTATCTGGATGGCGGCCCGCAACTCGAAGGCGATGTCGGCAACCCAGGTTGCAACACGCGCCTCCGGCGCGCCGGCGGCGGCGTCGATGCGGCCGTAAAGCTCGGGATCGGCAGGATCGAGATCAAGGATCTTGCAGAGAGAGGCGATCGATGCGCGGTGTTCGAGCGGGGCCCTGTCGGCGTCCGCTCCGCCGGGCGGCCGGCTGAGGATCATGCCGATCTCGCCGGCGTTCCCGTTGGCGCCGCGATAGAGTTCGCCGTTGAGGATCAGGCCGGCGCCGAGGCCGTATCCGAGATAGATGCAAAGGGCGTGGTCCACGCCGTGGGCGGCGCCGACCAACTTCTCCGCCGTCGCCGCGGCCGCCGCGTCGTTCTGCAGGCGCACGTCGAGGCTCGTCCCGATCGAAAGCGCGTCCAGCAGCGGAAAACTCTGCCAGGCCGCCATCATCCAGGGGTCGTCCTGATCGGCCTCAATGCCGAAAGGCCCCGGGATGGCGACGCCGAGGCCGACCAGGCGATCCTTCGACTTCGGCGCGATCGCCTCCAGTTCGCGCCGCGTCTCGGCGATCAGCGCCAGGATGGTCTCGACGCCCTTTGCCGGTCCGCCGGCGGGCAGGTTCGCCTCCTTGCGGGCAAGCACGGTGCCGACGAGGTCGACCGCGATCGTGCGCGTCACATGCCGATCGATCTGCAGGCCGATGGCAAAGGCGCCTTCCGGCACCAGCCGATAGGGTGTCGAGGGCTGGCCGCGGCCCTTACGGACGGCCGCGAGCGAGGCGACGAGCCCATCGTTCTCGAGCTCCTCGATGATGTTGGAGACGGCCTGCTTGGTGAGCGCTGTCGCGCGCGCAAGATCCGCCCGTGAGAGTTGCCCATTCAGCCTGAGGGCATCGATCATGACGCGCCGGTTGTGGGCGCTCGCCCCTTCCTGATTGGTGCCGCTCTTGGCCCGGATCGGGCGAATCTCGTTCATCCGGAAATCCCTCTTGACACATCTAGAATATTGAAGAAGAAATAAGTCAAGACAATTGACTTAATAAGGGGCCGAATGAGCCTCGGGGGAACGAAGCGGCGGCAAGAGCAGCCGCAAACGCTCCGTTTAATTTGTCGACAGCCGCCGCAAGCGGCGGATTTCTGGCATGCGGTGTGCCCGCCCGCGAGCGCGCCGCGAAGACTGAAACGGGTCAGCTACGGAGACGACAATGTTGAAATCCACACGCAACGCCTTGATCGGCGCGACCCTCATCGGCGTCGCATTCACCGGCCATGCCCATGCGGAAACCACCCTCAATGCCCTGTTCATGGCGCAGGCCGCCTATAGCGAAGCCGACGTGCGCGCCATGACGGAGGCCTTCACCAAGGCCAACCCGGACGTGAAGGTCAATCTCGAATTCGTCCCTTATGAGGGGCTGCACGACAAGACCGTTCTGGCCCAGGGCTCCGGCGGCGGCTACGACGTCGTCCTCTTCGACGTTATCTGGCCGGCGGAATATGCGACCAACAAGATGCTCGTGGACGTCACGGACCGGATTACGGACGAGATGAAGAAAGGCATTCTCCCGGGGGCCTGGACCACGGTGGAATACGACGGCAAGCGCTATGGCATGCCGTGGATCCTCGACACCAAGTATCTCTTCTACAACAAGGAGATCCTCGAGAAGGCCGGCATCAAGGAGCCGCCGAAGACCTGGGACGAGCTTGCCGAGCAGGCAAAGACGATCAAGGACAAGGGGCTCCTCGAAAACCCGATCGCCTGGAGTTGGTCGCAGGCGGAAGCCGCGATCTGCGACTATACGACCCTTGTCAGCGCCTATGGCGGCAAGTTCCTCGACGCGGGCAAGCCCGCCTTCACCGCGGGCGGCGGTCTCGACGCCCTGAACTACATGGTCTCGAGCTACACCTCCGGCCTCACCAATCCGAATTCGAAGGAATTCCTCGAGGAGGATGTACGCAAGGTGTTCCAGAACGGCGAAGCCGCCTTCGCGCTCAACTGGACCTACATGTACAACCTCGCCAACGATCCCAAGGAGAGCAAGGTCGCCGGCAAGGTCGGCGTCGTGCCGGCGCCGGGTGTTGCCGGCAAGAGCGAGGTGTCGGCGGTCAACGGGTCCATGGGGCTCGGCATCACCACCACCAGCAAGCATCCGGAAGAGGCATGGAAATATATCGTCCACATGACCTCACAGGAGACGCAGAACGGCTACGCCAAGCTCAGCCTGCCGATCTGGGCCTCGTCCTATGACGATCCGAGGGTGACCAAGGGCCAGGAAGAGCTGATCGCAGCGGCTAAGCGTGGGCTCGCCGCCATGTATCCGCGGCCGACGACACCGAAATATCAGGAGCTTTCGACTGCACTGCAGCAGGCGATCCAGGAAGCGCTGCTCGGCCAGACGTCGCCGGAAGACGCCCTGAAGACGGCCGCCGAAAACAGCGGCCTCTAAATCCGCCTCGATTCGGTCCTGGACGACAGTCGTCCGGGACCGATCTGCCGGCACCCGCATGACGGCCTTGGCCCGATGAGGAAGGCGCAGACGGATTCTCCGCCCGGCATCGCGCTCCAAACAGTTATAGTCTCACGCTTATGATTTTGACTGCTCCGAAATCATCGTGATCTTGAGGCCGCAGAGGTTTCCATTCATGTCCGGTACCTGGATTTCAACGCGCGCGTGGCTGCTGATGTTGCCGCTCCTCGCGGTCATGATTGCCGTCATCGGCTGGCCGCTCGTCGATACCGTGCGGCTCTCCTTCACCGATGCGAAGCTTGTCGGGACCGAAGGCAGTTTCGTCGGCACCGAGAATTTTACCCGGATGCTGACAGGATCGAACTTCTGGCGGGCGCTCGTCATCACGACCCTGTTCGCTATCGTCTCGGTGGCCGCCGAGATGGTGCTTGGCGTCCTCGCCGCATTGCTGCTCAACCAGCAGTTCCGCGGCCGCACGGCGCTGAGAGCCCTGATGATCCTGCCCTGGGCGCTGCCGACAGTCGTCAACGCCACGCTCTGGCGGCTCATCTACAATCCGGAATACGGCTCGCTCAACGCCGCGCTCACCCAGCTCGGCCTCCTCGACAGCTATCGCTCCTGGCTTGGCGAACCGGGCTCGGCCTTGATCGCGCTGATCGTCGCCGATTGCTGGAAGAACTTTCCGCTGGTGGCGCTGATCGCGCTCGCCGCGCTGCAGGCCGTTCCCCGCGACATCACCGCCGCATCGCTCGTCGACGGCGCCGGTCCCTTCAACCGCTTCCGCTTCGTCAGCATGCCCTATCTGGCCGGGCCTCTGCTGGTGGCGCTGGTGCTGCGCACCATAGAGGCCTTCAAGGTCTTCGATATTATATGGGTGATGACGCGCGGCGGGCCGGCGAACAGCACGCGCACGCTGTCGATCCTCGTGTACCAAGAGGCCTTTTCCTTCCAGCGGGCGGGCTCCGGCGCGTCGCTGGCACTGATCGTCACCCTGCTAGTGACCCTTCTCGCCGTCGCCTATGCGGCGCTGCTGCGCAAGGCGGCAGGAGCAGCATGATGGAACGCCAAGGCCCGCTCTTTTCCCTCTTCGTCCATGCAAGCGCCCTGCTGCTTGCCGTGGTCATACTGGCGCCCCTCGTCTGGCTCTTCGTGATGAGCATTTCGCCGGCCGCCGATCTTTCCGCCAAGCCGCTCAAGTGGTGGCCGAGCGATATCGACCTGTCGCGCTACCGCACGCTGCTATCGGCGATCGAGAACAGTACCGGCGCCGCCTTCATCGCCTCGCTCTTCAACAGCCTCAAGGTCGCCGGCATGGCAACGCTTGCGGCAATCGTCGTTGCGGTTCCGGCCGCCTGGGCCGTGTCGCGCACGCCGGCCGTTTCCTGGTCGCTCTATACGGTGATCGCCACCTACATGCTGCCCCCGGTCGCCCTTGCCGTGCCACTCTATATGGGCCTTGCCTATTTCGGCCTGCTCAACTCGGTCTTCGGCCTGGCGCTCGTCTACCTCACCATTCTCGCCCCCTTCACCACCTGGCTCTTGAAAGCGGGCTTCGATTCCATACCGAGGGAGATCGAAAGCGCGGCGATGATCGACGGCGCGCGGCTCGACCAGATCCTGAGGCTCTTGACGCTGCCGCTTGCCGCTCCCGTCATGGCGACCTCGGCGCTCTTCGCCTTCCTGCTTGCCTGGGACGAATTCTTCTACGCGCTGCTCTTCACCTCCGACCTGCGCGCCAAGACGCTCACCGTCACCATTGCGGATCTCGCCGGCGGCCGTGTTTCCGACTACGGACTGATCGCAACCGCCGGGGTGCTCGCCGCCCTGCCCCCGGTGCTGATCGGTCTCGTCATGCAACGCGCCCTGATTTCCGGGCTCACGAGCGGCGGCGTCAAGGGATGACCATGCGTGTTTCAAAAGAGCGCCCGGCCGGGCTCGTCGCGATCGATCGGGAGATGGCGCGCCAGCATGCCGATGCCGTCGCCTCCTACCAAGGGGCCGCCACGCTCGCCCCGCGGATTGCCACATCGCTGAAATCGACCGGGCGGCTTCTCCTTCTCGGCATGGGCGGCTCGCACGCTGTCGGCCGCGCCGTCGAGCCGCTCTATCGCGCGCTCGGCATCGACGCCGTGGCCCTGCCGCTCTCCGAACAACTCGGCCAGCCCTTGGCCGTCGAAGGCAAGACGATTCTCGTCACCTCGCAATCCGGCGAAAGCGCCGAGGTGCTTCGCTGGTTCAGGGAAACGAACGGCGGCACGGCCGACACGTTCGGCCTGACGCTCGAGGAAGACGCCTTCCTGGCGAAAGCGGCGCCGTCGCTGGTCGGCGCCGGCGGCACCGAGCAGGCGTTCGCCGCCACCCGCAGCCTGACGGTGACCTTCGCGCTGCATCTGGCGATCCTCGCCGCCCTCGGCGCCGATCCGGCCGACGCCCTGAACGCACTTAAAGCGCCCGAGACGCCGGCGATCGACGGCGCCCTTGCGGCGCTCGCCGATGTCGGCGCGATCGTCACTTCCGGCCGGCGACTGCACGGCCTCGCCGAGGCGATCGCGCTCGGTCTCACGGAACTATCGCGCCTGCCCTGCTTTTCTCTCGAGGGCGGCCAGTTGCGCCACGGGCCGATGGAGGTGCTTGGGCCTTCGGTCGGCGTCGTGCTCTTCCGGGCGGCGGATGCGACCGCCGGGCTCGTCGCCGCCATGGCGACCTCGGCCGCGGAAGCCGGCTCGCCGGTCGTCGTCTTCGATGCGTCGGGCGAGCCGCCGATCGAAGGCGTGACGACGATCCGCTTCAAGCCGGCGACAGGCTTGGCGGCGATCTTCGCGATGCTGCCGGTGGCGCAATCCTTCATGATCGCCTTTGCAGACGCCCGCGTCGAGAATGCCGGCACGCCGGTCAGGTCCACCAAGGTCACCCGGAGCGAGTAAGAGATGCGCCCGCTTGCAGCCATCGGCAATGTCAATGTCGACCTCATCCTCGGGCCCGCCGAACCCTGGCCGAAGGCGGGCACGGAGCTCATCGTCGAACACGACGAACTGCGCGTCGGCGGCTGCGCCGGCAACAGCGCGCTCGCCTGGGATTCGCTCGGCGTCGACTACGCGATCGCCGCCAATGTCGGCAACGACCAGTTCGGCGCCTGGCTCAAGGAGGCCTTCGGCGAACGGTCGCGCGACTGGCCGGTCGAAGCCGTCGGCACCACGCTTTCGGTCGGCATCACCCACCCGGATGGCGAGCGCACCTTCTTCACCACCCGCGGCCACCTACCGCTCTTCAGCTTCGACGAGGTGCGCGCCATGCTCGACGGGGAACGGCTCAGCGGCGGCCATGCGCTCCTCTCCGGCTCGTTCCTCACGGATGCCCTGACGCTTGCCTATGACGAGCTCTTCGACTGGGCGGACGCGCATGAGATCGCCGTGGCGCTCGATACCGGCTGGCCGCTCGAAGGTTGGACGGAGGCCAACCAGCTCAAGACCGTGGCCTGGCTCAGGCGCTGCCATTGCGCCCTCTTCAACGAGGTCGAGACGACCACGCTCACGGGCTGGTCTGACCCGGCGGAAGCCGCCCGCAGCCTGAAAGACGCAATGCCGGCGGACGCCATCGTCGTCGTCAAGCGCGGCCCCCACGGCGCGCTCGCCCTCGACCGGGACGGCCAGGAATTTTCCGTTGCCGCACCGCGCGTGACGGTCGTCGACACCATCGGCGCCGGCGATGTCTTCAATGCCGGCTTCCTGGCGGCGCTTGCCGCCGACATGCCGCTCGAAGCCTGCCTCAAGACCGGGGTCGCGATCGCTTCCGAAGCGATTTCCACCCTGCCGCGCAGCTACGGCAAGCCCCTTTCGGCCTTCCTTGAGGAAACCACGCAATGAGCGCACTCGAAATCCGCAACATCCATAAGCGCTATGGCCAGGTGGAAACGCTCAAGGGCATCGACATCGCGCTCGAAAGCGGAGAGTTCCTGGTGCTGCTCGGCTCCTCCGGCTGCGGCAAGTCCACGCTGCTCAACATCATCGCCGGGCTTGCCGAACCGAGCGGCGGCGACGTCCTGATCGGCGAGCGCTCCGTCCTCGGCGCCCATCCCAAGGATCGCGACATCGCCATGGTGTTCCAGTCCTACGCGCTCTATCCGAACATGAACGTCGCCCGCAACATCGGCTTCGGCCTGGAAATGCGCAAGTCACCGGCGGCCGAGCGCGAGAAGGCGGTGCGCGAGACCGCGAGATTGCTCCAGATCGAAAACCTGCTCGACCGCAAGCCGAGCCAGCTCTCCGGCGGCCAGCGCCAGCGCGTCGCGATCGGCCGGGCGCTGGTGCGCAACCCGCGGGTCTTCCTCTTCGACGAGCCGCTGTCGAACCTCGATGCCAAGCTCAGGATGGAGATGCGCACCGAGCTCAAGCGTCTGCACCAGATGCTGAAGACCACGGTCGTCTACGTGACCCACGACCAGATCGAGGCAATGACACTCGCCACCCGCATTGCCGTCATGCGCGACGGCCGCATCGAGCAGCTAGGCACGCCGGAGGAGATCTACGACCGGCCCGCGACGCTCTACGTCGCCGGCTTCGTCGGCTCGCCGCCGATGAATATTCTCGACGCCGAGACGACTGGAAACGGCCTGAAGCTTTACGGTTGCGACGACATCCTTCCGCTGCCGCCCCGTTTCGAGAGCGTCGCGCCGGCGGGCCGGCGCGTGAAGGTCGGCATCCGGCCGGAAGCGTTGCGGCTCGCTGCAACCGATACGCCGGGAGCGAGGCTGACGGCGCGTGTCGAGGTCGTGGAACTCACAGGGCCGGAACTCGTGACCACGGCCGCGCTCGGCGGACAGCGCATCACCGCCTGCCTGCCACCGCGCACGGCGCTCACCACGGGATCGGCCCATGCCTTCACTTTCGACGAGACGGCATTGCATCTCTTCGATGCCGAAAGCGGCCGCTCGCTGCTTTCGGGGTGAGAAGCTCGATCCCCGGACCTGCTCGGTGCCTATTACTGTCGAGTACCGGCGAGCCATGTTGAAGCCGGATTAAGGATCGGGAATCTTCATTCGCCGTGGCCTGAAGAGGGCAATCGGAGACTCACGGGAGCGATTGCGGCATACCATTTTACCCCCGCTAACCGGCTGCGCGGCGATCCCGGCAGCCTACCGCGAATGCGGCCAGATGGCCTTATCGCACCGGCCGCCGCGCGGTTGAGGTCGTACTGGAAGACATCAAGCCGTCCGACATCCTGACGCGCGAGGCATTCCTGAACGCGATCAAGGTCAACTCCGCCATCGGCGGCTCGACCAATGCGCAGCCGCACCTGATGGCAATAGAGTGAGTGTTGCCGGCCTTGTTGCCGGCGCTATAGAATTGAGCTCTCTCGCATATTCCGCACCGGCCTCGGCCGCTGACATCGAGCTGCTCAACGTCTCCTACGATCCGACCCGCGAGCTTTGGCGGGATGTGAACGAGCACTTCATCCCAATCTATGAAAAGCAGACAGGGAACACGCTGACCATCAAACAGTCGCATGGTGGTTCGAGCACGCAAGCGCGTGCCGTCATCGACGGCCTTGAGGCCGACGTTGTCACTCTCGCCTCGTATCTGGACACCAACGCGGTTGCGAAGAGCGGTCTGATCAAGGAAGGCTGGATCGATCGCCTTCCCAATCGCTCGCTCCCCTATACGTCCACCATCGTGTTCGTGGTGCGCAAAGGCAATCCCAAGGGAATCAAGGACTGGCCGGACCTCGTAAAGCCCGGTATCGAAACCATCACCCCGAACCCGAAGACCTCGGGCAATGGCTATCTCAGCTTCTTCGCTGCATGGGGATCTGTCGTCCTGCGCGGTGGATCGCATGACGATGCCGTGAAATACGTGACGAACCTTTACAAGCAGGTTCCCGTCCTCGATTCCGGTGCCCGCGGTGCCACGACCACCTTCGTCCAGAAGGGCATTGGCGACGTGCACGTCGCCTGGGAGAATGAAGCTCATCTTGAAGTTGCGGAGGCGAAGGGCGAGCTTGAGATCGTCAACCCGCCGATCAGCATCCTCGCCGAGCCGTACGTGGCCGTGGTCGACGACAATGTCGACCGAGCGGAGGGTCATCGAGAGGCAGCCGAAGCCTATCTCAAGTACCTCTACACCGATGAGGCTCAGGAACTCCTGGCTAAGCACTTCTACCGGCCGACCAACGAAGCAATCCTGAAGAACTCCATCGGCAAAACCTTCGGGGAGATCAAACGGTTCCCGATTACCGAAATCGCCAAGGACTGGCCGGACGCCCACAAGCAGTTCATCGGCGAGGGCGGCGTGTTCGACACGATCTATAAGCCCAAGCAATAGGCTGGGCAGTTCAGAAGTGTGAAATGGTCGGGCCTCGCGTCCGAATGCTTTCCGGCGCGAAGCCTGTTCACGAGAACGGAAGGGGCTGGGATCTATGGCAAGCGCAAACCGAAGAGTGCTGCCCGGTTTCTCATTGACCTTGGGCGACACCGTATTTTACCTGAGCATCCTGGTGCTCATGCCGATCACTGCGGTCTTCTTCAAGGCAGGCACCCTTTCGCTCGAGGAGTTCTGGGGAGCCGTCTGGACGGAGCGGGCGCGCGCCGCCTACCTGCTGACGTTCGGCGCCGCCTTGGCGGCGGCTGTCGTCAACATCATCCTGGGACTGCTGATTGCCTGGGTCTTGGTCCGGTATGAGTTTCACGGCAAGAAGATCATCGACGCGCTGGTGGACTTGCCCTTGGCGCTGCCCACTGCGGTCGCGGGTCTCGTCTACTCGGCGCTTTACGTACCGAACGGCTGGCTCGGGCAGTATCTGGTGCCGCTCGGAATTCACGGCGCCTATTCCCGTTTCGCCATCGTCCTCGTGCTCGTATTTGTCGGCCTGCCCTTTGTGGTCCGGACGGTGCAGCCGATCCTCGAGAATCTCGATCCGGAGACGGAGGAAGCCTCGGCTTGCCTCGGGGCGACACGTCTGCAGACGTTCTGGAACGTCATCCTGCCCACCCTTTACCCTGCCCTGATCACCGGATTCGCCCTCGCTTTCGCAAGGGGTGTCGCGAATACGGTTCAGTTGTCTTCGTCTCGGGGAACAAGCCCTATGAGACAGAAATCGCCGCAATCCTGATCGTGGCACGCCTTGAAGAGTTTGCCTATGGCGAAGCGACGGCCATCGCTGTCGTACTGCTCGTCATCTCTTGCGGGTGCGAGCAAACGCAGCAGCCAGCATTCCAGCGACGATTCAGCGCGTAAACTCTGCCGGGCCCACCGTTCAGCTTGAATTGGCGCGGGTCGACGATGGCACTCCGCTGACTGCGGAATTGAGCAAGGAGGAGAGTAGCGAACTCAATCTAATGACCGGTGCCACGGTTTACGTGGAACTCACGAAAGTTCGTGTCTTTGCCGAAGATGAATCACTCCAAGAGGCCGAGGAGGGCGCTCCCGATTCCGCTGAGAGCGGAGGTACACCGTCCGTCGCCACAGTTTCTGGCCTTCTCCCGAGGTGCCCAGCTAGGGAGGCAGTGCCCGCACCTCCACCCGCGGGCACTGCTTTTGACGGCTATGGGCAATCCGCTGTTCGTCGATTGAACTGGCTATGGAACTCTCGGCAGCACGATTCCGTCCGGCGACGTCCACGCTTAAGTCTATGAACGGCAGCATTGCGCCCCAAGTCAGACACTGAGCAGAGCACGGTGGCATCCCAGGAGCGGACATGCATAGATGCCGCCGAGCTGCAGGTTTGCGCCAAATGCGGACCTTGCTACTGGAGGCCGCGAAGGTCACGATCCGACCAAGCAGGCATTCCACTCCCGGCTCCTAGTCCTCGTCCAGCGGGCGAGACGACGGTAGATATCAAGATCACAGAAGTGGGCCACGGTGGAGCTTGCGCGAGGTTGGTCTCAAGCCTATCTCAGCGGGGACGGCCACACAGCCAGAGCGCGATATGTCTGCCTTCTGGTTTGCAATTGACGTAGCCCAGGACTGTCGCAGCCACGGCCGTGACGATCTTTTTCGTTCAACTCGTTCGGGGGAAAATCACTATGAAATGGCTACGGGAAGATCTTGGTGGTTTTGACTTCGGCTACCCCTAGTAAATCTGTGTTGGAGCGGGGGGCCGCTTTTGACGTCTGCGGTCGACCCATCCGAGCCCTTTGAGGAGCTCAGCTCCTCAATTTAGAGAGCCAATAATCGCCGGACAGAAAAGGGACAAACGAAAGGAAGTGAGGATTTGACCGGTGCGATCTCGAAAGGTTGCGACCGCGCCTAACTCAGGCGGGCGAGCAGTGCCTTGGCATCGACGAGGTCGCCCGTCTCAAAGCCTTCTGTGAACCAAGCATAGACGGGGGCAAGAAGGTCTCGAGCCTCATCGTTGCGCCCCTGGTCGAGGTACAGGCTGGCAAGGCTGGTCGCAGCTCTCAACTCCGTCGATTTCGCACCCTCGGCGCAGGCCATCGTCAGCGACTTTCGAAACCACCTCTCGGCAGCGCCGCCGCCGGGCGATTCCATGCGCGATAAGAGTTCGCCCTTGGTGCGGAGTAGCTCGGGCACTTGATATTTCGAGCCTGTCTTGGCGGTGATGTCGAACGCGTGCTCCAGCAAGATCAATCCTTTATGTGCCTCGCCGAGCTGCCCATGCGCTTGCGCCAGGACGCAGAGTCGGAACGCCATGCCCATATCTGCGCCGGTGGCCGTAACGGCTTCAACCGCTTCACGCATTTCCCGGATGCCCTGTTCCAATTCCCCCTGTTGGGCGAGCGCCCAGCCAATGTTGAACCGGGCCACCCCGGCCATGAGCCGCAGGTCGAATTTTGTGGCTATCTCAAGCTGCTGTTGAGCCAATTCGCGGCCTGCCTCGGCTTCGCGCCGCAGGAGACGGAGAAAGGCCAAGTTACTCAGCGCGGTGGCGATGCTCACGGAATGAGATACGCAGTTGGCCAACGCCAGCGCCTCTCGAACGCGGTCCAGAGCCTGGTCGGGGTAACCGCGGATCCAGAGAATCTCCGAAAAGTAGTTCCTGCAACAGACGCCAGGGTCATGACCCGTATAGACATAGGTGAGGCGATGATCCCGCTCGCGATCGTAGGTCGCAATCCCCCAGCTTGCGTGCTCCTCGGCGGCCTGATAGTCCCCGAGGAAGAGTTTGCTCGCCCACAACTGATGATGCGCCTCGATGAGAAGGTCCAAATCATTCGCCGACTGAGCGATTTGCAGACATCGGCGGCCGAGGTCATCTGCCTCTCGCAGGTGGCCGGATATCAGTTGGTATGAGGCTTCTCCGCGTACCGCAACGAAGAGCTCTTTGATATCGCCCAGTTGATCGCAAAGCCTGCGTGCCGCCGAGAAGGCGTGCAGAACCTCCGGAGCGCCCCAGCCTTTGACAGCCATGGCTGCCACCCCCATGGCGTTCTGCAAATGAATCTCGCGTCTTAATCGGACCTCGTTGCTGGGCAGGGAGGCGACCACTTGCAATCCCTTGCCGAGGTGGGCCAAGGCTTCGACATTCGCCGACCGCTTCAGCGCCTGCTGCCCTGCCTTCAGCCAATAGTCTCCGGCCCGATCGGCAAGCTCGGCGGCCGTATAGTGGTGCGCGAGCGTCTCAGGCTCGTTCTCGGCGACTTCCCGGAACTGCGCCTCCAGCGTCGACGCAATTGCCGCGTGGATCTGTTGCCGTCGGCTCTTGAGCAGACTTTGATACGCCGCGTCCTGTATAAGCGCGTGCTTGAACGCGTATGTGGCCTCCGGCGCGACACCGTCGCGCAAGACGAGTTCGGATTGTTCGAGCTTGAGAAGATCGGTCCAGAGCCCCGGCTCATCACTTCCGACGACGCCGGTGAGCAGCCGGTGGTGGAAGACGCGCCCGATGCACGCACCGATCTGAGCCACATTCTTGGCCGAAGAGAGCCTGTCTAGGCGGGCCATCAGTGAATCCTGCAGCGTCGACGGAATCGCAAGCGACGGTAGCGGACCGTTCAATCGGTAGCGATCGCCAGCGTCGACAAGCAGGTCGGACTCAAGAACAGCTTTAGTCAGTTCTTCGACAAACAGTGGCACCCCCTCCGTGCGAGCCAAAATCTGGTTTTCGACGTCGGAAGGCAGGGCCTTGCCTCCGGCCACCCCGTCTATGATCGTTGCGCCCTCATCGCGCCCAAGACGGCCAAGTGAGATCGCCGTCACGTGTGGTAGTCCCAGCCAGGTCGGCCGGAATTCCGGACGAAGGGTGACGATCAGAAGCACAGACAGGTCGTGCAGGCGCTCGATGAGCAGGTCGAGCCATTCGGCTGTCGTCGGGTCGATCCAGTGCGCATCCTCGACCACCATCACAACGGGCCGTGACGCTGTGATACCTTCAAGCTGTTGGATGAGGACGCTTAGCGTGCGAGCTTTCTGCGCCTGCGGGCTCAGCTTCGTCGTCGCATATCGGCCCGTGATGTCGATCGACAGCAGAGCAGCAAGAAGTGGGCCCGCTTCAGTTGTGTCCGAAGTCGATTGCAGCATCGATGCTTCGAGCTTGTCGAGCTTCGCGCTCGTGCTGTCGCTCGGTTCAAGTCCGGCAGCGCGCTCAAGCTGCTTGATCACCGGGTAAAGTGCGCTGTTCACGTGGTAGGGTGAACAGAAATAGCGCAACCGTGCGTGCTGCTCCGTGCTCAATCTCTCTTCCAACGCAGCAATCAGCCGCGACTTGCCGATGCCCGGTTCACCTGACACCATCGCCGCCTGACCTTTTCCTGTCCGAGCCTGCTGCCAGCGTTGAAGCAGAAGGTCGAGTTCCTCGGACCGCCCCACGAGCGGCGTCGCGACGCGGTGCAGCGCATCGAACCGGCCCTCCGCATCGGACTCGCCGATGACGCGCCAGGCGGGAACGGGAGCTTCAAAGCCCCTGAGCTGCTGGGGACCGAGATCTATCATCTCAAACAACCCGTCGACCAGCCGGTGCGTGACGTCGGCGATTGCGACGGTATTTGGCTCGGCCAGGGCCTGCAAGCGTGCCGCCAGGTTGGGCGTTTCGCCAACGACCGCCTCTTCCTGGGCGGATCCTTCGCCGATCAGATCGCCGACCACAACCAGGCCGGTGGCAATGCCGATACGGACCGCAAGGGGTGTGCCGAGCGGCGTGGTCAGGGTCGCAGTCGCCGTCGCTGCCGCCAGGCTCGCCCGCACTGCCCGTTCGGCATCGTCCTCATGTGCCGTTGGCCAGCCGAAATAAGCGAGCACGCCGTCGCCCATGAGCTTGGCGACGTACCCCTCGTAGCGTCCAATTTCCATCGACACCGCACTCTGGTAGCCACGGAAGACGTCGCGCATTTCCTCCGGATCGAGCCGCTGTGACAGCTCGGTCGAACCCACGAGGTCGATGAACATGACGGTCAACTGCCGCCGCTCGGCTTCGCGTCCAGAGGGCGGCCCCGTGGCCGACCCGGATCTCGCCGACGACGTCGTCTCGTCACCCAAGGCGGTGATCGCCGCCAGAATCTTGCGACGCGGGCCGACGGGCAGGCCCAGCTCCTTTAGGTCGTCTTCACTGATATGGCGAAGCGCGTCGAAATCAATTTCGTTGGCGCTGAAGGCCTCTGTGTACTTGGCTAGCCCAAGGCGGGACAGCCAAGAGGCAATGTCTGACATGACCACTACCTCGCCGTAGGCGAGTATACCATGGCCGTTCCGCGTCAATAAGCACTCTGGCGTTAGCAACGGTTGCGTCGCCCAGAGCCCGCGGATAGCGTCATATGCGCCAGGACGGACGCGAGTCTCGCTTCGACCCGCTACCGCAGTCGAGAGCAGCGGAGCTAAAGGTCGTCTTTGGCATGGCCAATTTCAGACCTTGGCATCGGGCGGCCATGTGTCCGGTTTTCGTGTTGCACCTCCTAGCAGCGGACGGTCGGCAGTCGGCCCCCCACCTCCGGAAACCCATCGCGTACGGGTTTTCCTTACGGCCAATGGTGGCCGAAGGAGAACTCAGATGGGTACCGCACAATATGATCCTGCCGCGCTGGGCCGACCGGCATGGAACGCTGGCCGGAAAGTCGGCGTCAAGAAGCCCCTGAAGCAGCGCCAGATTTGGGCAATTCGTTTCTTCCTCGATAGGGAGGGGCGCAATGCGAGACCGAGCGCTGTTCGATCTCGCGATCGATAGTAAGCTACGAGGCTGCGATCTGGTTAAGATCAAGATCGGAACCCTCGTCAGCGGTCAGGAAATCCGGAGCCGCGCGATGGTTATCCAGCAGAAGACCAGTCGTCCGGTACAGTTCGAGATTACGACCGAAGTCAGATCAAGCCTGCTCGCATGGCTTGAACGGAGAGGCGGAACAATTGACGACTATGCCTTTCCAAGTCGAGTCGATCATGCCGACCATCTCAGCACTCGCCAGTATGCCCGATTGGTCGATGAGTGGGTGACGGCGATCGGGCTACGTCGCGAGGACTATGGCACACACTCGCTTCGACGCACGAAGGCCGCGATGATCTACAAAGCGGCGGGCAATCTTCGTGCGATTCAGATCCTGCTCGGGCACACCAAGATCGAGAATACAGTCAGGTACCTCGGTGTGGACATCGAGGATGCGCTGGAACTGGCGGAGCATACAGAGACTTGACGTTGAGCGGCTCCGCACCGAGCGGGGCCGTGCGTCGCGGCGCGAGCGGCCCTCGTACGAGAAATGAGGGAGTAGCTAGGCGCCCCTTATCGGTCATAGAGGCAGTTATCACCGCTGCCCGGAAGGAGCCGTTTGATGCATCGACATTAGTGTCCGACTTCGCGTCGGATAAGCGACTCAACTAACGCGGAGTTGCATCTGCCGGACGGCGGACATTGCCTTCCGAATGGAGCCCTGGTGGGCTTCTTGTTCCGTTGGGAGCAGGGCTTCTGACGGAGGGTACGTGCCATCGGCCTTCCCCGCTGCCTCCCCATGCGGCCAAAACGCACGGGTACGTCCGGGCGTCAGCTAGGCCGAGACATTGGACTTCCACAAAGGAAAAGGGTCAGTTGCCCATTGCCAATGATGACGCCGAAGGCGGCCATGGCACAGATGCCTTACTTGCATGCCGGACGCCTGGCATATAAATTGGCCCAATGCTTGATCGTTCATCCCAATCTCCGCCACATATTCCTACGGACGCACTAAGCGAAGTTCTACAGGACTTTCGCCTAAGTGGGGTCAACTACGGCCGTTGTGAGCTACGCCATCCATGGAGCATCGCCTTTCCGCAGCAACAGCTGCTTCGCTTTCATTTCGTCAGTGAGGGGCCATGCTGGGTCCATACCGAAGCCCAGGGATGGCAGGAGTTACAAGACGGCGATCTGGTGTTGTTGCCACAAGGTGCCGAACACCGACTGGCCAGCAAGCCTGATGTTGTCGGGGACTCGCTTAAGAGCTGTCACGTCACCAAGTTGGGGGGCAATGTCTGCGAAGTGGTGCATGAAGGAACAGGAGCGACGAGCACCCTGTTCTGCGGTTCCATGGCTTTGGGTGCGAATGCCCTCAACCCTTTGATCGCTCTGATGCCACCGATCATCAAGGGCTGTGATGTTGCTGGCAATGATCCGATCGTCGGCCCCCTCCTCGCCGCCATGACGGCAGAGGCGTCGCAGCCCCAGATAGGCAGCGCCACGGTCTTGTCACGCATGGCGGACGTCCTCGTCGCGCGGCTTATTCGCTGCTGGGTCAATTGCAGCGGAGCCTCGACCAGCGGCTGGCTCGCCGCGATCCGTGATCCTCATATCGGTCGTGCGCTGGCAGCCATGCACCGAGATCCCGGCCATGACTGGACGCTTGAGACCCTTGCTGGCGTGGCAGGTCAATCGCGCTCGATCTTCGCGGAACGCTTCAGCGCCATTTTGGGAGAAGGCGCGGCACGCTATCTCGCCCGTCTGCGCATGCAGCTTGCACGAGAGCTACTCGGTCAAAACATGTCGGTTGCCGAGGTCGCTTCTCAACTGGGCTATGAATCTGAAGCTTCTTTCGCTCGCGCCTTCAAGCGCATTACCAGCGTTTCACCTGGCGTTGTGCGCCGCACCATTTCCGGACGAACGGTCATAGAATTCGGACTTTAGGGTACATTTTATCCTGAAAGACTCCGCTATGAAGACCTCCAAACCTTGGAGGTACTTCAATGACGGACACAACATCACAGCTTGACGGCCCCGCGATTGGCCTCGATTCTGCCGTTCCGAGTGCATGGAGCCCCACTACCTGGCTTGCCGTCATTTCAATGGCAGCCGCAAGCTTTGCGCTGGTGTCAGCTGAATTCCTGCCGGCAGGCCTGTTGACGCCAATGGCGCGTGACCTTGGCATCAGCGAGGGAACCGCCGGTCAGGTTGTCACCGCCACCGCGTCTGTTGGCGCGGTGACGGCCTTGTTGAGCAATGTTCTCATCGGCAAACTGAACCGGAAGACTGTCCTGGTTGGCCTAAGTGCCTTGGCTATCGGCTCCAATCTTCTGGCCGCGCTCGCGACCGATTTTTGGCTATTGTTGTTGGGCCGAGCCGGGCTGGGCGTGGCGCTAAGTGGTTTCTGGGCGCTTTCAGTTGCCGTCGTGGCGAGATTGGTTGGAACCAATGCGACAGGTCGGGGCATGGCTATAGTCACTCTCGGCGTCTCTCTTGCCACCATCGCGGCACCATCGATGGGTGCTTTGATCAGCGATTGGCTCGGCTGGCGTGCCGCCACAGGCATGACGGCAGGGCTCGCAGCGGTTGCGATGCTGCTGCAGATACTCAGCTTGCCGACACTACCCGCAAGCGCAAGCAACAGTCTTTCTGACGTCTTCCGGCTGACGAAACGGCGCACTGTTCAGCTCGGAATGCTTGCCATCCTCTTGCTGATGACCGGACATTTTGCCGGCTCGGTCTACGTGCGACCCTTCCTCGAACAAGTGACGCTCCTTGGCACGGGGCCGATTGCCTTGGCGCTCCTCGGGTTTGGCATCGCCGCTGTGATCGGCAATGTCGCCGGCGGCCGACTGGCAGACGCCAATATCCGCATGGCACTCGCTGTCACCGGCGTATTGATGGCGTTTGCGGCGCTTGCTCTCGTACTCTGGGGTGCACATAGCGGCATCGCGTTTGCCCTGGTTACACTTTGGGGTTTAGCTTTTGGGATGGCTCCGGTGGTATTGCCTACTAACTTGTCCCGGGGCGCAGGGAATGCCTTGGAGGCTGCTGGCAGCTTGATGGTCGTTTCGTTCCAGGTCGCCATCAGCATGGGTGCGGTGTTCGGCGGCTACATCGTCGATCACCATGGCGCTTCCGGGCCGTTGATCATTACCGCCGTCTTGGCGGCATCGACCATCGTCCTGGCGTTGCTGCAGCCCCGCAGGTGACTCTTAGGGCCCCAGCGAAGGTGAGCAGAAGAGGCGAGATCTCAGGTGTCCGGGAGGCCGGGTGAGGCTAAATCCGGGACATGGCGATGCTTTCTCGTTGCGGCGAGGAGCATCGACCGATCGCCCATGACCGCAATCACAACAATCTGGATTGAGGGGCGCTGCAGATCGGCGCTCACGAACGGCGCGGCAAGTTTCCGCCTCAAATACGTTATTCAGGACGACTCGCCACCATCTTGAAAGCAGTCATCCGTTCAGCCGCCGCCGCAAAATGTTCAGCGGCGCGCGACACCGATCAGTGCGGTAGATGGTATCGGCAGAACCGCTCGATCGGCAGCAATTCTGCGTACCTCGGCGACGACTGCCGCTTTCTCCTGATCGGAAAGGCTAGTCCAATCCGGAGACATGCCAAACAATGTGTCGGGCTCGTTGAGTGTCGTGACCTCAAGTTCATATTCATATATTACTTGATCGATCTGCGGATCCCGATAGCCTGCATCGATCAGTTCCTGCGCGAAATCCTTCGGATCGTTTAGCGCCTGGACGGCTTCCGGCATCGCCACGCTCTGAAGGTCAGGAAACAGCGTCTGGCGGATCTGGGTCAGCAGCAGAAACGTCGCCGCGCCACGGCTCTGCCAGGTTGCGACCACACCATATCCACCCGGACGAGTCACTCGCGCCATCTCGGCGAGGCCCTTGCGCCAGTCGGGGAACATGATCACGCCGAATATCGAGAAGACTGCGTCGAAACCGGCGTCAGGAAGGTCGAGCTTCTGCCCATCCATGACGCGCGCCTCCACATTGGGCAGTCGGGCAGCCGCGATGCGGGTGACCATGCCGGGCGAGAAGTCGGTCGCGAGCACCTGAGCGCCCGTGCGCGCCGCAGCCAATGCCAATGCGCCAGTGCCGGCCGCGACATCCAGGACTCGAGCCTCCGAGGTCAGCGGCACGCGTGCCAACGCCGCTTCGGCATAGCGCGCAGTGAAGGGGTGCGCGGACTTCTCGTAGTGCCGAGCGGCAGTATCCCAATGATCGGGGTTCTCAAATTCACGCATGTCACGCCTCTACGAATCATGTAACATTTAATGTAACGTGAGTTGCCGATGCTGCCAATCCACTCCACCTTGCAAAGGATGAAACCGTGCGCAACGACAGCCGTCTTTCCCGCATGCTCCATGTGTTGCTCCACATGGCACGTCACGATGGACCTATGACGTCCGAGGTGGTCGCGCGCATGCTTGGGACCAACCCGGTGGTCGTCCGCCGTACGATGGCAGGCCTGCGTAAAGCGGGTTATGTGCGATCGGAGAAAGGGCACGGCGGCGGTTGGTCGATCGCCATGGACCTGACGAAAGTGTCGCTGCTCGATGTTCATCGGGCAGTGGGAGGTCCGCGCATCTTCGCCATCGGTAGCGAGCATGCCAGCCCCGACTGCGCCATCGAGAAGGTCGTCAACGAGGCGGTCGAAGGCGCCATGCGTGAGGCTGAGGCATTGTTGATCGGCCGTCTCGGGGAGGTCAGCCTGGCGGAACTCGCCAAACGCTTCGACGTGCGTTGTACTGGGGCGATTGAGGCGCGGGCGCCGAAGCAAACCTAAGCATACTAGCAGACGGGATACATTTTAGGCGGTCCGCAACGCGTCCAAACCCGGCCGTTGATCTCTGCTTAACTGCCGTCCGAAACAGCCATTGTCGATGGGGACATGATCCGACGCCAGTGGCCGGGCGTCATGTTTTCCCACTCACGGAACGCGCGATAGAACGAATTGGTGTCCTGGTATCCGAGCAGGAAGGCCACTTCCTCTATGTCAATCGAGGGATCGGAGAGAAGCTGGGAACCGAGTTCCTGTCTGGCTTCGGTCAGAAGAGCACGGAATGTCGTGCCTTCCGCGGTAATACGCCGCTGGAGGGTGCGCTCGCTCAGCCCCAGTTCGTGCGCCACGGCTCCAACATCCGGGCGCCCACTGGCCATGGCGCGCTTCAAAGCGCCTTTTACCAGCTCACCGAGTGTGGCCTGCGCCTCAATCTCACGCACTGCGGTTGCCAGCGCGGGGGTTAGCATCAGGAGCAGTTCGGGGTTGTGCCCAGGAAATGGCAGGTCGAGGTCCGGCGCATTCAGCACCATGCGATCACGTCTCGCCCCGAAATGGATCGGACAGTCGAAGAAAATGCCGTGCTTGTCCGTTCCGGGATTTGGCCGCCGCAGTTCCACCGAGATTGGCCGCAGGTGACGGCCAGTGCCGCGTCGGCCGAGTTCCAGCAAAAGAGCAAAGCTTGCGTCCACCGACAGGGGCGGCTCCGGTTCGGTGCCCGCAGGCCACTCGATCGTCACGGACACTTTGCCGTCGCGCTCCTCGAAACAAAGGCGGTCAGGGCTGCACAGGCGGTTGAAGCGGGCCATCCGCGCCATACCGTCCCGAAAGTCGACAGCGTAGGACGCCACCAGAAATGCAAGCTTGTGATTGGCGGTGCTGGTCTCGCTCACCATCCTGATGCTGAAGGCGGGGTCCTGGGAGAGCGCCTCTATGGCATTCCAGATTGCGAAAAACTGCGTCGTGCTGATGACCGCGGAATTGTCGAGATGAAGCGTCGCAGGAAGCCTGGCATGTCGCAGGACCGCTGAAGGCCGCAGTCCCAGTTGTTCCAGCGACTGCCAGAATGGCCTCGGCAATTTGCATCGGTCAGAAGGCACTTTGGTCATGGCTATCTCTCTTTACTCCAGTTGGAGATCGCAGGTGGCGGAATGGCCCACGGCACGTCTTGCCCTGCGGGGGCATAATGCCATCGGGCAAATCGCACCGCGGCAATTGCGCAATGCACATCTCGGGCCTAGCGCCCGGCGTACGGACGGGGCAAGTGCTTACATACTGTCGGGCGTATACGGTAGCGATCTTGGCGCTTTTCGCAAGTCTGTTGGCGCCGTCTGCTAGTGCGCGCACTGCGTTCTGTCCTTATCTTCTGCTCCTGTGGTGCCGATGTTGAACCCTGCACCCGGCAATAGCGAAATTTCGACCCGGCAGCCCTGCAACATCGCAAGCAAGGGAGCCGATCCAGATAACAACAGCCATCAATCAGGAGATTTGAACGTGACGCTCACATTTTACACCAATCCCAATTCCCGCGGCCGCATTGTACGCTGGATGCTGGAGGAAATCGGCCAGCCCTACGAGACGGTGGTCATCGATTACCAGAAGGCCAGCGCATTCGACGAGTGGGGCGGGGCGGCTCTTGAACGACCGGTGTCTGGCGATCCCAATGACGAGCGGGTCCGCTTCTTCACGCAGGTCAATCCCATGGGCAAGGTGCCTGCGATCGTGCATGACGGCCACGCCGTGGCCGAAAGCGGCGCAATCATCGCCTATCTCGCAGAAACCTTTCCGCAAGCCGGTCTGGCGCCTACCCCGGAAGAGCGTGCCGATTATTATCGCTGGATGTTCTTCGCCGCCGGTCCGATCGAACAGGCCGTCACCAATCACCGCGCCAAATTCGTGCCAGCGCCGGAGCAGGAGTTCTTCTTCGGCTACGGCAGCTATAAGCGAACGCTGGATGAACTGGAACGCGCGGTCCAGGCGCATCCTTTCATCGCAGGCGACCGGTTCACAGCTGCGGACATCTATATCGGCTCGCATATCGGCTGGGGCCTCGGCCTCCAGACCCTACCTCCGCGTCAGGCGTTTCTCGACTATATCGGAAAACTGGTGAACAGGGACGCTTTCAAGCGAGGCGTGGCCAAGGACGAGGAATTGATAGCGCAAGCTGCGGCCCGTGCCGCATAGGCATGTCGCCTTCACGCCCGGGTTCGGAGAATACCGTCTCCAGCATAGCTGCGCCCGGGAGGCAGGCTGAAATATCCGGCAATACCGCGCCGCACGCATGAGACCCCGCTTGAGCTACTCCTCCGGGCAACCGCATGCGTGCGCCTCAAGTGGCTCTGGATTTACTCCGGCCGTTGACACGTGGAGGGTTTGAAGCTGCACACGCGAGCGGCGACCCGGAGTCGGAGCATACCGTCAGCCTTTCCCGTGTGAATGGCCGCACTCCCTCAAGTTTACCTGACAGCGGACAGTCAGCAGTCGGCCCCACTCACGACGTTCGACGTGATGTCCACAAGCGTCCGAAAAGCCCGCTTTTCGGCCGTGCAGTTTGCCCGCAGCGATCGGCGCGGTTGAGCCCTGAACGGTCAATCAACTATCTTCTGCAAACGACCGCTCTGCGCTTTGGTGCGGACCTAATGCGTTCACTCTGCCGACCAGTGCCTTCGCTGCCAGGCGCGCTTATTGGCATTCCCGTTGTAACCGCCCTCCTGATGCCATTCATGAAGACATCAGATTTTTTTCAGAATCCGATCGGGATTTTGGTCCTCTCTTCCGGCGATAACTGATGCTGCGAGGTGCACAGGGCGCTTCAGTAATCAGATCACTTAGGTTGTAACGCCGGAAGGGCAATGACCGGCGACAGTCTCTCTTTGGGGGTTCGAACATGCCGAATAACCTCACCACAAGCCGCCGTTCACTGGTCCTTTCCACCGTTGCGCTTGGCCTTGCCTCGGCGGGCTTCGTTGGCTGGTCCACGGCAAGCAGCAGCGACGGCGGGGTAGTTCCGAGCGCCGATCGCGGGCGCGAGATACGCGTTGTCAAGACGCTCACTATCGAACCAAAGGCAATGCCCACCCACCACAGCGCCGTTGGCGAAATCCGCCCACGAAGCGAGAGCGAATTCGCCTTCCGCGTATCCGGCAAGCTCGTGTCGCGGCTGGTGGATGTCGGGATGACGGTCAGGAAGGGCGACGTCCTCGCCCGCCTCGACGATCAGGACTACCGCAATCGCCTGAGAAGCGCCAAGGCAGACCAGCAGGCGGCAGAGGCCGCCGTCGTTGAAGCGCGCGCGAGCGAGGTCCGAATCAGGAAACTGCTGGAACAAGGATACACGACGCGCGCCAATCACGATGCTGCCTTGAAAAACCTGCGTTCGACCGTCGCCAAGCTGGAGGCGATGAAGGCAGCCTTCGACATGGCCAGGGATCAGCTCGCCTATACCGAACTCCGGGCCGATTTCGACGGCATCGTCACCACCGTTGGCGCCGAGGAGGGCCAGGTCGTCAATGTCGGGCAGATGGTGGCACGGGTCGCCGATCCGGCCAACAAGGATGCCGTCTTCTCGATTGCCGAGGCGATGTTCGCGGCACACCCGGCCGAGAGGGCCGGTGCTCGGGTCAGCATCTCGCTGCTCAGCAATTCGTCCATTGCCACACTCGGCTTCGTTCGCGAAGTCGCGCCTATGGCGGACGCGGCGACGCGCACCTATCAGGTCAAGGTAGCGCTGCAAAATGCGCCCGAGGCGATGCGGTTCGGCGCCAGCGTGGCCGGACGGGTGGAGCGCACGGGCGATCCGGTCGTCACCATTCCCGGCAGTGCGCTGTTCGATCTGCGTGGCGAGCCGGCAGTGTGGGTCGTAAGCGCAGACGACACCGTCGCGCTGAAGCCGATCGTCGTTGGCCACTACGAGACCGACCGCGTCGTTGTCAGCGACGGTCTGACCAAGGGAGACATTGTCGTCACGGCCGGTGTCAACCGGCTGCGTGACCGGCAGAAAGTCCGCATCGAAGGAGATGGGAAATGAACGCTCTCGATACTGAAGTCCTGATCGTCGGCGCCGGGCCGACAGGCCTGACGCTCGCCCTATGGCTCGTTCGCCTGGGCGTCGACATCCGCATCATCGACAAGTCGGCCGCGCCCGGCGAAACGTCGCGCGCCCTTGCCGTGCAGGCTCGGACGCTGGAATTTCACCGGCAGATCGGCGTTGTCGATGACGTGCTCGAGGCCGGCATCCGTCTGGAGCAATTGACCGCCCGCACGCCTGAGAAGGTGAGCGCCATCATCCCCTTGAGCAGATTCGGCGAAGGCGTCAGCCGCTATTCCTATGCCTTCGCACTGCCGCAGGACATCCACGAGCGCGTGCTCGTAGCTCACCTCGAGGAAGCCGGTGTCCTTATCGAGCGGCAAACCGAGCTCGTCGCATTCGAGGAAGAGGACGGCGGCGTGACCGTCACGACTAGTCGCGAGGGGGTCAAGAAGGCCTTCAGGACCCGCTACATCTGCGGCTGCGACGGCGCGCGCAGCACGGTCCGCTATTCGCTCGGCATCGGCTTTCCCGGCGGCACCTACGACCAGTCCTTCTATGTCGCCGATGTCGACGGCGACGGGGAGGTAACGCAGAACGGCATGGACGTCTGCCTCGGCAGCTACGGCTTCGCCCTGATCATGCCGGTGCGACAGACCGGCAGTCTCAGGCTGATCGGCGTGGTCCCGGAGGCGCATGAACGCGACCCTGTCATTACTTTTGAAGCCATTCGCCCCGAAATTGAGCGCAACACCGGCATTGCCATCAAGGCACTCAACTGGTTCTCGACCTATCGCGTGCACCATCGCGTCGCCGACCGGTTCCGCGTTGGCCGCGCTTTCCTGCTCGGAGATGCCGGCCACATCCATAGCCCTGCCGGCGGCCAGGGGATGAACACCGGCATCGGTGATGCCGTCAACCTCGCCTGGAAACTCGCCGCCGTGGTGCAGGGCCGCGCCGCCGCCTCTCTGCTCGACACCTACGAGACAGAACGGCTCGCCTTTGCCCGCGTGCTGATCAAGAGCACCGACCAGGCCTTCAAACTCGTATCGGGCCGCTCCTGGCTCCTTGGCCTATGGCGGCGCTACGCAATGGCAAAGGTGATCTCGGCGATCACCCGCACGAAGATCGGCGCCCGTGCCTTCTTTGCGCTCATCTCGCAGACCGGGATCAGCTATCGGAAGAGCGCTTTGAGTTCCGGCCGCGCCGGTGCTGTCCAGGGCGGTGATCGGCTGCCATGGGTGCCGGTTGGAGAAAGCGACAACCACGCCAGCCTCGCCACGCTCGACTGGCAGGTCCACGTTTATGGCGAAATCGAACCGGAGTTCAGGGTAGCCAGTTCGCTTGCCGGCATCCCGCTTCACCATTTCGACTGGAGCACCGCGGCGGCGCGGGCCGGCTTGGTCAGGAACACGGTCTATCTCGTGCGGCCGGATGGTCACGTCGCGATCGTCGCCGGGCAGGACGCAACCGTCTTCGAGCGCTTCATCGAGACCTTTGCAATCAAGCCGAGACCCATCGAACACCGGGCCGTCGAACGGTCGAGCACACTGACTGCCGTCTAGCCCTGATTACCGAGGGAGGATTATCATGACGAGGTTCAACCTTTCCGACTGGGCGCTGCGCCACAAGAGCATCGTCGTCTATTTGATGGTCTTGGCCGCACTTGCCGGCCTCTGGGCCTATTCGACGCTTGGCCGGGAAGAAGACCCGGCCTTCACCATCAAGACGATGGTTGTGAAGACGCTGTGGCCGGGCGCCACCGCGGTCGACACCGTCGCACAGATCACCGACCGCATCGAGAAGAAGCTGGAGGAGCTACAGAACCTCGACTACGTCAAGAGCTACACCAAGCCTGGCGAATCTGTCGTCTTCGTCAACCTCAAGGACACGGTGCCGGCGGCCGAGGTGCAGCCTCTCTGGTACCAGGTCCGCAAGAAGATGGACGACATCAAGTCAACGCTACCCTCCGGCGTGATGGGTCCTTATTACAATGACGAGTTCGGCGACACCTATTCGCTGATCTATGCGCTGACCGCGGACGGCCTATCGCATCGCGAGCAGAAAGACCTGGCGCTCGCCCTCAGGGCGGATATCCTGGAAGTGCCTGACGTCGCCAAGGTCGATCTGATCGGCCAGCAGGACGAGAAAATTTATCTGGAGTTCTCGACGCAGAAGGTGGCGGCGCTTGGCCTCGACGTCGGCACCATCTCGCAGGCGCTGCAGGCGCAGAATGCACTGACACCGAGCGGCACCGTCGATGCCGGGCCGGAACGCATTGCGATCCGCGTTTCCGGCGAGTTCACCTCGGAAGAGAGCCTGAAGGCGATTAATCTCTATGCCGACGGCAAGTATTTCCGTCTCGGAGATGTCGCGGAAGTCAAGCGCACCTATTCCGACCCGCCGCAGCCGCTTTTCCGCTTCAACGGACAGCCGGCGATCGGCATCGCCATCTCGATGAAGCTGGGCGGCGACGCGCTCGCGCTGGGCGAGCAGATAAAGGAACAGGCCGAGGATTTGCGGCGCGACCTGCCGCTCGGTGTCGAGCTTTCGCTGGCTGCTGATCAGTCGCGCATCGTCGAGGAATCCGTTGGCGAGTTCACCAAGAGCCTCGCCGAGGCGGTGGCGATCGTGCTTGCTGTCTCCTTCCTCGCCCTTGGTTGGCGGCCGGGCATCGTCGTGGCGGTCGCCATTCCCCTGGTGCTGGCGATCACCTTCGTGCTGATGGATTACTTCGGCATTTCGCTGCAGCGCATTTCGCTCGGCGCCCTGATCATCGCATTGGGTCTTCTCGTCGACGACGCGATGATCGCGGTCGAGATGATGATCTCCAAGATGGAGGAAGGCTACGACCGCGTATCCGCCGCCACCTACGCCTATACATCGACAGCGTTCCCGATGCTGACGGGCACTCTAGTGACGATTGCCGGCTTCGTACCTGTGGGTTTCGCCAAGAGCGGCGCCGGCGAGTACTGCTTCTCGCTCTTTGCCGTCGTGGGCATCGCGCTGATCGTCTCATGGGTTGTCGCCGTGCTCTTTACGCCGCTTACCGGCGTCGCCCTCCTGCCGGAGCGCATCGCGACGCATGGCGCTCACGAAAGCTCACGCATGCTCCGCTGGTTCCGTCGCGTGCTGGAGCAGTCGATGCGGGCCAAGTGGATCGTGATCGGTGCCACGGCCGGCCTCTTCGGACTTGCAGTGGTGGCGATGAACTACGTGCCGCAGGAATTCTTCCCGAAGTCCGACAGGCCGGAAGTCATGGTCGATCTTACCCTGCCCCGCACCGCCTCCATCGACGCGACGCGCCACGTCGTTGACCGCGTGGAAGAGATTCTGAAGAAGGATCCCGACATCGACCATTGGACCTTCTATGTCGGTCAGGGCGCGGTGCGGTTCTATCTGCCTCTCGACGCGCAACTTGCGAACGACTTCTTCGCCCAGGCCGTGGTCGTGACCAAGGGGGCCGACGTTCGCCAGGGCGTGATCGATCGGCTGGAGGTGGCGCTCTCCGCAGACTTCGACGATGTGATGTCGCGCGTGACGCCGCTCGAAATGGGCCCTCCCGTCGGCTGGCCGCTGAAGTTCCGCGTATCCGGACCCGACATGGACGCGGCGCGCAGCTACGCGCAGGAGTTTGCCCAGGTCATCGGTGCCAACCCGCATGTCCGCAACATCAACTACGACTGGAATGAGCCGGCCAAGGTGATCAAGGTCGAGGTCGACCAGGACCGCGCGCGGGCGCTCGGGATCAGTTCGCAGCAGCTTTCGGAAGCGATCAATGCGGTACTAAACGGGTCGACGATCACGCAGATGCGCGACAGCACCTACCTGATCGACGTTGTCGCGCGAGCCGTGCCGGAGGAGAGGGCGAAGCTCGACACGCTTCGCAACCTGACCGTCACCGCCTCCGGTGGGCGGCGCATCCCGCTCGCCCATGTGGCCACCCTCGCCTACGCAACGGAGCCGCCACTGATCTGGCGCCGCGGCCGCGTGCCCACAGTCACCGTCCAGGCCGACGTCACGCCCGGCAGTGACCCGACCGCCATCGTTGAGGCACTCGACTCCGATATCAATGCCTTCGAAGGGCGGCTGCCGCATGGCTACCATGTTGCGCTCGGCGGCGTGATGGAGGACAGCGCCAAGGCGCAGGCCAGCATCTACGTGGTCTTCCCGATGATGCTACTGCTGATGACCACTGTGCTGATGGTTCAGCTCAAGAGCTTCCAACGCCTCGTGCTCGTGTTCACGACGGCACCGCTCTCCCTCATCGGCGTTGCCGCGGCACTGCTTCTCTCCGGGGCTCCGATGGGCTTCGTCGCGATCCTCGGGGTGATGAGCTTGATCGGCATGGTGATCCGCAACTCGGTGATCCTGATCGCCCAGATCGACCAGCACATCGCCGATGGCGAGGAGCCGTGGTCGGCGGTGATCAGCGCCACGGAACACCGGCTGCGGCCGATCCTGCTGACTGCCGCCGCGGCGATCCTCGGCATGATCCCGATCGCGCCGACGGTATTCTGGGGTCCGATGGCCTACGCGGTCATGGGCGGCCTGGTGGTGGCGACGCTGCTCACCCTGGTTTTCCTGCCGACGCTTTACGTCGCCTGGTTCCGGATCAAGGCGCCGCAGCCATCGGAATCGCGTGGGGCCATCGAACAGCCGGCGCCCATGCCGATCTCGGCTTACTGAGTGAAACGCACTTCGAAGGAACATGAACATGCTTGCCTACAGACATTTCGTCCTGCGCTTCGACGCGGCTTTCCTGCTCATCGCTTCGACCGGCGGTCTGGCGGTCGACATTGCGGGTTCCTTTTTCGCAAGAGGGCCGGAAGCGCTGCTCCTGGACGGGGTGCCAGGTGCCGCAATAGGCTTCATCGAAGCCCATGGTCTTGCCTTCATACTCGGGGTGATGCTGTGGCGAGCGGAGAGCGCCCGCAGTTGGCACGTCGTCGGGGCCGTGGTGCACCTGCTGCTCGGCACCGCCAATTTCCTGTTCTGGCAGTTCTTCACTCTGACCGGAACGCTTGCAGCAGGGTACGTGACGACCAGCCTGCATGGCTTCTTCGTCTTCGGCCACCTTTGCGCTCTCAACGCCATTCGATCGGAGGTACCCGCTCACTGATCCGCGCTCAACCCGTGCGAATTCATTGCCGGAAGCAAACCTGCCAACCCAGAAGGATAACTTCAATGACTGCACTGAAACTTCATGCCTCCCGCGCGCTTGGGATCGCCATCGCGCTCACAGTTGCGTTGATCGATCTGACAGGGTTCTCGCCCGCCTTTTCCTTCGTAGGCAGCGCCGAAGCCCGCATCGGACGACCCTTGACGCCGGTAAGCGTTGCCGGCGTCGCCCGCCGCACCACGCGCCGCGTGATCCGACGCACCGCCGTCACCGTTGCGGCACTCCCGGCCGGCTGCGTCTGCACATATGTCAACGGCGCCCGTGTCTGGCGCTGCGGCAGCGCCTACTATCAACCATACCGCGGAAGTTATGTGGTCGTCGTGTTCGATTGAAGTGATGCGCGGCGGTAGCGCTCAACGGACCTGCCGGAACGATGCTGGCTTCAGGTACTGCCGAGAGCCAGCATAATTCCGTCGGTCAGATGCTCGGCATCGCCGCGGTGCTCGAAGGGTATGCCGCTCCTGGCATAGTCGAGCGGGAAGAAATTCGGGTCGCGTTCCCTGGCTCTGGCAAGCTGCTGCCGTGCGTCCTCCATCCGGCCGAGCTGGGCATAGCAGGCCGCCAACCGCGTCGATATCCATGGCGCCGGCCGCGTCGCCATCTCGAGCGCCTCAGCCGCGGGTCGATATTCGCCGATCAGGTAGAGTGCGAGGGAGCGGTCGTACTGGCACCAGTGCGGCTGTAGCGGATCGATGCGGATAGCCCGGTCGAGCCAGCCGAGCGCGTCGACAGGACGTCCGCGCATCGTCAGAACGTAGCCCATCTGTTCGATCGAGTCGGCGTCATAGGGATTGAGCGTCAAGCCGATCCTGAGATGACGCTCCGCCGCCTCGTGCTCGCGCATGTAGAGTCTCACAAGGGATTGAACGCGCCGGCACGGCGACTGATCGGGCGCGAGCGCAACGGCACGTTCAACGAGATCATGCGCCTCGGCCAGCACGGCCGGGCTCGCGCGGCCGAACTCGGCGATGACGATGCGCGACAGAGCCAGGTAGGCAAGGCCGAGGCCGTAATTCGGATCCTTGGCCAAGGCTGCGAGGAAGAGGGTTTCCGCCCCCTGGAGATCGCTCTGAGCCGGATCGCGCAGCAGGGCCAAGCCCCGCAGCACCAGTTCATAGGCGGCAAGGCTGGTGACGGGCTTCCGAATGGCCTGCTGCAGCCCGGCATTGTCGACGCGCGCCACCAGGCGGCCGACAATCGCTTCGATGATATCGCTTTCGGCAAGGAAGAGACCGGTCCCCTCGGTCACGTAGCGTTCGCCCCAAAGCTGGGTTCCGTTGGACGCATCGGCGAGACTGACGGCGGCGACGATGCGGTCGCCATGCCGATTGACCGAGCCCTCCACCACATAATCGGCGCCAATGCGCGCACGGATCTGCTGCCATTCCGGATAAACGTAGGAAGCGAAGGAAAAACTCGAATTGCGCGCCAGCACCGTGAAGGTTCCGAAGCGTGCAAGACCGTATATGATGTCCTCCGCGAATCCATCGACGAGCGCGTCGTCCGACGGATTTCCGCTGTCGTTGCGAAAACGGAGGACCGCCACGATCGGCTGCCGCGAGAGGTCCGGCAGTTCCTCGGATCCGACAGCCAGCATGTAGCCGCGTTTCGACACCGTCCGGATCATGTTCTCGCCCAGCGTCTTGCGGATTTCGCGAATCGATTGGGTCAGCGAATCCTCGGTGACGAAGATCCCGGGCCAGGCTGCGTCCATTAGCTCGGATTTCGGAACCACGCGTCCTGTATTTTCCGCAAGATGGGCAAGAATCGTATAAGCTTTGGGCCGCAGGAAGACAGGCTCGGCGCCCCGCCGAAGCGTGCCTTGGGCCAGGTCCAGCGTGAAGCTGCCGAACCGGAAAACTGAGACGGTCGATTCCGGCATGCCGATCCCTCAACTGACAAAACGATACTCCCAAATGGCAACGGACGTCAGACATAAAGCGCGTTGACTGACCGGCCGCCGCTGACGGCTTTGGTCACCCCGCGAGAAGTCAGTGGAGTCGGTGGCCCTACACCCGACAAATGCCCTCATCGCAGCAACGGCTAAGCCAATCCTGGCAAACCACGAAGGTGAAGCGCGACAGTTTCTTCCCCGATGGTCCTGAGCATCCGGCGGGGACGGATCTCCTCGTCCGCTGCAACAGCATAAACGCGTCCTTGAGTTAATTTGGCGACCCCTGCAGGACTCGAACCTGCGACAACCTGCTTAGAAGGCAGGTGCTCTATCCAGCTGAGCTAAGGGGCCGTTGGGCCGGTCGCCCGGGCCTTGCCATGGACCTCAATGGGTCCAGGGCTGCATCCGATTGAAACGGAAATTGTCCGAATAGGACACATTCTTGCGCGTCGCGTCCTTCGGCGCGATGACGCGGTATTCGATGCCGTTGCGTTCCGCATAGGCGATCGCCTGCTCGGCGGTTTCGAAGGTCAGCCGCAACTGCTGACGCGTGTCGCCGGAGCTTGTGTAACCCATGATAGGGTCGATGGTGCGCGGCTTTTCCTGATCGAACTCCAGCACCCACAGATGCGTCTTGGCCTTGCCGGACTGCATGGCTGTCTTCGCGGGACGATAGATCTTCGCGGACATTGCTTTCAAACGGCTCCCGTCTCTCTCCCGCGCATCACCCGAATGCGCGAAGTCGCTGTCGTATCTCGGACTTTGAGCATGGTCTATCCCGGATCGCTTGCAAAACCGCAAGACTCATGCCCTGCGAGGCAGTTTCTGCCCCACGCTGCATCTTCCCTTAGCGCAGAATGATCTAAAACGGAATGACTTCCGACAGGAAAATACAGCTTTTTCAAGCGCGTGCCGCGCGTAGCCAAGATGACGGGCGGGCACGATTTCCTGCTCTCGAAGGCGCCCGGTCGCGGGCTGCCTGCTGTCTTCGGCTGGATAGCAAAATCAGAGAGTTAAAGGAGGCAACACAAGGCTCCGGACTTCAGCTAACCTCGAATGTGCATCTAGGCAGAGACGCACGCGGCTGTAGGCTTCGGCGCGGCTTCCCCACTCGCCGCTGAAACAATTGAAACAAAAATCCCGTCCCGCGAACCACGACTGAAACGATCATTTCCTATCGATGTTCCCATCAAACGATCCTCAAGGGAACACGATCATGACTGTCAACGTAATCTCCGGAGCCAACACCACCCAGATCAATGCCACCATCGACACCAACCAGTGGCTGTTGGCGGAGGGCGCGACGCTTGCCGTGAACGGCTCGGCATTCAACGCAATCGGCGATGCCGACCACCGGGTGATCCAGATCAACGGCCAGGTGATTGCCGATGCCAGCGGCGACGGCGTGACGCTGGGCAATCCGGATGACGTTTCTCAAGCTAAGCAGAACACGGTGACGATCGGGAAGACCGGCAGCATTGCCGCCGATGATACTGGCGTCGAATTCTACGCCAGCTCAAGCCAGCTGAACAATCACGGCCAGATCGCCGCCGCCTATGGTCTTTATGGGTCCGGCACGAATACCCAGATCGTCAATACGGGCAGCATCGCGGCTATGCACACCGGCATATATGTCGACGGAAGCGGGACGAACATAGAGAACTATGGTGTCGTCTCGGGATCGCAAAGTGCGGCTGTCGTCCTCATTGGCGGCAACGCAAATGTTGTCAACGAGGGGATGCTGTCGAGCAAGGCGATGACCTCAACGATGCTACTCCTTGGCGGTAGCAACTTTGTCGCCAACGGCGGCGTCATCTCGAACCCCAACTATACTGCGGTCAGGTTCGATTCCTCGGCGGGCGTCAGCAACGAACTGCAGAACTCTGGGCTGATCCGGTCGGGCGGGGCGAACGTCAGTGCCATCTCCGGCGGCGACGGCGTGGAGTTGGTCTACAACTCCGGCCGGATCGAGGGCGCGGTCGTGCTCGGAGCGGGCGATGACCTCTACGACGGCCGCGGCGGCGAGATCACAGGCGAAGTAGCGGGCGGCCTGGGTGATGACACCTATGTCGTCGACGACGCGTCGATTGCCCTGGTCGAGACTGCGGCAGGCGGGTTCGACACGGTGCGCTCGACGGTCTCCTTTGCACTCGGCAGCGAGATCGAAATTCTCACGCTGATCGGCAGTGGCAATACGGATGGCATCGGTAACGAACTCACCAATTCGCTGACCGGCAATGCGGGCGACAACCGCCTCTACGGCGAGGAAGGCGACGACCTGCTCGAAGGCGGGCGCGGCGCCGACCGCTTGAGCGGCGGCGAAGGGACTGATCTCGCAACCTATGCCCACGCCGCTTCGCGCGTCGTGGTCGATCTCACCAAGGGGACCGCCAGTGGCGGCGAGGCCGAGGGCGACACCCTCATTTCGATCGAGCAGCTGATCGGCTCGGGCTATGACGACACGCTGGTCGGCAATGCCGCCGCCAATTCGCTCCGGGGCTGGAACGGCAATGACACGCTCGAAGGCCGCGGCGGTGCCGATACCCTGACCGGCGACGACGGCCTCGACACGGCGAGCTATGCCGCCTCGGCTGCCGCCGTAACGGTCAACCTGACGGCCAACACCGCAAGCGGCGGCGACGCGACCGGCGACGTACTCTATGACATAGAGAACCTGACCGGCTCGGCCTTCAACGACGCCCTCACCGGTTCGGCCGCCGCCAATGTGCTCAAGGGTGGCAACGGCAACGACACGCTCGAAGGCCGCGGCGGCGCCGACGTGCTCAACGGCGGCGCCGGCATCGACACGGCGAGATATGCGGCTTCCGCCGCCGGCGTCACCGTCAACCTGGCCACCAACACCGCCAGCGGCGGCGACGCGGCCGGCGACCAGTTCGTCGCCATTGAGAACCTGTTGGGCTCGGCCTTCAACGACGTCCTCACCGGTTCGGCTGCCGCCAATGTGCTCAAGGGCGGAAACGGCAACGACACGCTCGAAGGCCGTGGCGGTGCCGACCTGCTCGACGGCGGCGCCGGCATCGACACGGCGAGCTATGCCGCCTCGGCGGCGGCCGTCACCGTCAACTTGACCGCCAACACCGCAAGCGGCGGCGATGCCGCCGGCGACAAGTTCGCCGGCATCGAGAACCTGTTGGGCTCGGCCTTCAACGACCTCTTCACCGGTTCCGCCGCCGCCAACACGCTCAAGGGCGGCAACGGCAATGACACGCTCGAAGGCCGCGGCGGCGCCGACCTGCTCGACGGCGGCGCCGGCGTCGACACGGCGAGCTATGCCGCCTCGACCGCCGGCGTCACCGTCGATCTGACCGCCAACACAGCAA
The DNA here is from genome assembly GCF_001651865.1 of Sinorhizobium glycinis. GTDB lineage: Bacteria > Pseudomonadota > Alphaproteobacteria > Rhizobiales > Rhizobiaceae > Sinorhizobium > Sinorhizobium glycinis. The sequence goes on along the minus strand of NZ_LPUX01000068.1, from coordinate 200,811 downwards.
GCGGCGGCGATGCGGCGGGCGACAAGTTTTCCTCGATCGAGAACCTGAAGGGCTCCGGCTTTGCCGACAAGCTTCTCGGCTCGGCCGGCGGCAACCGCCTCTGGGGCGGGGCCGGCGATGATACGATCGACGGCCGTGCCGGCAACGACAGCCTGACCGGCGACGCCGGCAACGACAAGCTGATCGGCGGCGCCGGTCTCGACACGCTTTTCGGCGGCACCGGCAATGACGTGTTGACCGGCGGCGCGGACAAGGACGTCTTCGTCTTCAAGACCGGCTCGCAGGCCGACCGTATCGCCGACTTCCTCGACGGCACCGACAAGATCGATCTCGCCGGCTTCGATGCAATCACCGACTTCGCCGACTTGAAGGCGAACCACGCCGTCCAGTCCGGCGGCGCCGTCGTCATCTCCTACGGCACCGACAAGCTGACGATCGACAACTTCACCCTCGCCAAGATGGACGTCTCCGACTTCCTGTTCTGACGGCGGGCCTCCAAGCAGCCCCTGCCTGCTGCAGGCCCCGGCGGTCTCCGCCGGGGCCTCTGCACCTGCCAGGTCCGGTGTGGGGCAACCGGCGGCAGCGACCGGCAAACAATGGAACCCGTCTGATCGACCTGCGGGGCCTTTTCTTGTTGCTTCGCTTATGGCTCTGAAACGTTTCAGGTCTCTTCGCGTGGTGCATTTTGTCCTATGGTTGCGCTACGGCATTACACGCGTTACACGTGAACCGCTAATAAACATGGGGGCGCGTCCGGCAGCATCACCGGGTGCAATTCAGGGTCTCAAGGATATCGAATGTCTCCAGGGTCAGAACCGACATTGCCGCGCGTCATCGTTGTCGATGACGAGCAGGACTTGCGCGATATGGTCGCCGACTATCTGACCCGGAACGGCTTTGCGGTGCGCACGGCTGGCGGCAGCGCTGCACTCGACCGCGCGCTTGCGACGGAAGAGGCAGACCTCATCCTGCTGGACGTGAACATGCCCGACGAGGACGGTTTCTCGATTGCACGTCGGCTCGCCGGCACCAGTAACGCAGCGATCATCATGCTGACGGCGGCTGACGACGTTGTCGACCGGATCGTGGGACTGGAAGTCGGTGCAGACGACTACCTGTCCAAGCCTTTCGACCTGCGGGAATTGAAGGCGCGCGCCCGGGCTGTGCTGCGCCGCAGCCGCCGCGCCGTGCAGCCCGTGAACGGAGGAAGCGGCCAGGCGACACCTAACGGCATGAGCCACGTGCCCTTCGGCAAGGCCTTAATCGATCTCGATGCGCGCTGCCTCGTGCAGCCCGACGGAACGCGCGAGACTTTGACCGCGATGGAGTTCGACCTTATCGACGTGTTTCTCCAGAATCCGCATCGCATCCTGACCCGGAACCGGCTGCTCGACCTGGCGCACAGGCGTGACAACGATCCCTTTGACCGCAGCATCGATGTGCGCGTCACGCGCATCCGCAAGAAAATCGAGGCCGATCCGTCGAAGCCGCAAACGATCAAGACCGTGCGCGGCGCCGGATACATCTTCACGCCGGGAAAGGACAGGGCATGAACCCGCCAATCGATATGCGCGAGCTTGTGCGCCCCGTCGGCAGCGAACCGGACCCGACCCTCCCCGTCACGGATCGGCGGCTGCTGAAGGCCCTGTTCGACACGGTGCCCGACCGCGCGGTTTTTATCGATTGCGATCTCTGCTACCGCTACGTCAATCCCGAATTCGTCGCCTTCATCGGCAGACCGGAAGAGGAAATCATAGGCGAGAGCGTCGGGCAGTTGCTTGGCGAAGAGGTTCTCCAGGCCTATCTGCCGATTCTTGAGCGATTGAAGTCAGGCGGCAGCTTCAACTGGGAGGGATGGGTGGACTTCGGCAGGCGCGGCCGGTTCTATGCCCAGGAATCCATCACACCCTACCGGATCGATGGTGGTCCGATCCTCGGCTACATCGCCGTCGCACGCGACATGACCCAGTTGAAGCTGCGTGAGCAGGAACTGGCCGAGCAGGTAGTCCAGCAGCAGGCGGCACAGGCCTATCACGCGGCCGTCGTCGCTTCGGCACTGGACTGTATCGTCGTTATCGACGAGGAAGGGCTCGTCACGGACTTCAACCCGGCCGCCGAGGCGGTGTTCGGCTATGCGCGGGACCAGGCGATCGGCAGGTGCATCGCCGAACTGATCATTCCGGAGCAATATCGCCGGGCCCACACGGAGGGATTGGCATCCTATATCAGGACCGGCAACAGTCGCGTTCTCGGGCGCCGGATAGAGCTGGCGGCGATCCGGGCGGACGGGAGCGAAATTCCGATCGAACTTGCGATCACGGAGGTATCGCTCCTCGGCAAGCGGCTGTTTGCGGCGCACATCCGTGATCTCACCGAAAGCCGGCAAGCCCGGGCCGAGATCGAGCGGCAGCGAGAGGCGCTGCACCAGAAGGAGAAGCTCGCAGCGCTCGGCTCGCTCCTGGCCGGTGTCGCGCACGAGCTGAACAACCCGCTGTCGATCGTTCTTGGGCAGGCGATGATGCTGAAGGACAAGCTCGGTGGCGGCACGGTGGGTCCCGAGCAAGTCGCTGACCTGGCGCAGCGCAGCGGCAAGATCGAGGCAGCGGCAAACCGCTGCGCTCGTATCGTACGCAGCTTCCTGGCCATGGCACGCCAACGCAAGGTTGAGCGCCGCCCGACGGCGCTGTCGCGCGTCGTGTCAGAGGCGCTGGAACTGTTGAGCTACAGCCTTCGCAGCTCGGGTATCGTCGTGGAGACAGACGTGCGGGTGGACCTGCCGCACGTGTTGGTCGACAGCGACCAGTTGCATCAGGTCCTTGTCAATCTGATCGTCAACGCCAACCAGGCGCTCGAGGAGCGCCCGGCGGCCGAGCGGAAAGTCCGCATCAGCGCCCGGCACGACACAATGGCCGGTACGCTGAGGCTTGACATCTGCGACAACGGCCCCGGCGTTCCGCACGCCATCCGCTCGCGCATATTCGATCCGTTCTACACGACGAAGTCGCAGGGTGCCGGCACCGGTATCGGCCTTGCCGTCTCCCGGGGACTGATGGAGGCCAACGGCGGCACGATCGAGGTCGGTGACAGCGGCTTCGCCTCCGGGGCAAGATTCACGATCACCCTTCCGGTAGGCGACGAAGAACAAGGCGCTGCGCCGCAACCCGGCGGTCCGACAGAGGCGTCCGCTGCGGTCGATGTGCGCGAACCGGTTCTCATCGTCGATGACGAGGAGGAGATCGCCGCACTGCTCTGCGACCTTGCCGGGGATCTGGGCTATGCGACCATATCGGCCAAGAGCGGGGAAGATGCGAAAACGAAGATCACCGCACAGGCGGGGAGGATCACGGCGATCCTGTGCGACATCCGCATGCCGGACGGCGACGGTCCCTCGCTCTACGACTGGCTGACGATCAACCATCCACGTCTCGCCGACCGGATCTGCTTCGTCACCGGCGACACGTTGGGGCCCGCCGCGGGCCGCTTCCTTGCCCGGTCGGGTTGTCCCGTGATCGAGAAGCCGTTCAGCCCGGAAGACATCCGCCGCGTGCTCGCCTCCCTGCCGCGCTGAAACAATTGAAACAAATGCGTCCTGCAACGAACTACGACTGAAACAATGTCCTGCGAGTGTCCTCCAGCAACACACCGGAATGCAGGAGAGCAGACATGCAGGAACAGGATATCATCTTGCTGGAAACGAGCTTCGCCGAAGTCGCGAAGGTGAAGGAGGACGCGGCAGCGCTGTTTTACGAGCGGCTGTTCGTCAACGATCCCGCACTGCGGCCGATGTTCGAGCACGCCGACATGCGCGAGCAGGGTCGGAAGCTCATGGCGGCGCTCTCGCTCGTCGTCGGCGCGCTGCGCCGGCTCGACGCGATGATCCCGGCGCTGGAGCATCTCGCGGTCAAGCATGTGGAATATGGAGTGCGGCATGCACATTACGCCACGGTCGGCAAGGCGCTGATCGAGACACTGTCGCTCTTCTTCGGGCCCGTATTCACACAGGAGATGCGCGCAGCCTGGACAAAAGCCTATGACGTCGTGTCGGGCACGATGATCGCCGCCGCGGAGAGGGCGGGTACTGCCGAGCGATGACCGTCGAACACGCTGTCGGTCAGCCGGCGAACACACCAAGCCGAAGCTGCTTGCTCCCACAATGCTTCCACAAGGGAAGCTCCGGGTGATTGCGTAAGCAATAAAATGTAGGGATTTCAGTATGCTGATGGTCGGAGTGGAGAGATTCGAACTCCCGACCCTCTGGTCCCAAACCAGATGCGCTACCAGACTGCGCTACACTCCGAACCGACGAAGGCGGAGATACACACTTCGCCTTCCACCTGCAACAGCAAATTTGGTCATGCCGGCGTAGCCGGGCTTCATCGCGCGCCCGCCGGAATCCGCGCACCCGTGATCCGGTCGCCCAGCCTTATCCCGAGCCGTTGCACCGTTCCGGCGTTGAGCTCGAGCACGAAGGCGACCGGCTCTTCCGAATCGATGATCGCTTCCGACAGGGGAACGGCGTTCTCATGGATGGTTCGAACGGTGCCTTCCTCGGCGATGAAGAGCATGTCGAGTGGCAGATAGGTGTTCCTCATCCACATCATCACCCGCCGCGTCTCGCCGAAATCGAACAGCATGCCATGGTCCGGCGCCATCTGGCGGCGGTGCATCAGGCCCTGTTCGCGCTGGTCCGGTTCGACCGCCAGCTCGACGGTCAGGTCATGGACCCGCCCCCCACTGGTGAGAAGCCGAAGCTTGCCTCTTTCGAAGGAGACATCCGCGGCCAGCGACGCAACGGACACCGACAACAAAAAAAGCGCCGCAAGGGCGCTTCTCGCAAGAATGTCACGAAACACGCGCATCAATGCGACCGGTTGGTCGGTGTCGGGCCGTCCGGATGGATTTCAGCAGCCATCAACCCCTTCTCCCCGTCGCCGAAACGGCACAGCACCACCTGGCCGGGGCGAAGTTCCGTCAAGCCGAAACGGCGCAAGGTTTCCATATGCACGAAGATATCCTCGGTGCCCTCCCCGCGCGTCAGGAAGCCAAACCCCTTGGTACGGTTGAACCACTTGACCAGAACCCGTTCCAAGCCACTCGTCGGCGTGACCTGAACATGGGTACGTACCGGCGGGAGCTGCGAAGGGTGAACCGCGGTCGACTGGTCCATGGAGAGGATGCGGAAGGCCTGGTAACCGCGATCGCGCTTTTGCACGAGCGCCACGACACGCGCCCCCTCGAGCACCGTCTGATAGCCGTCGCGCCTGAGGCAGGTGACGTGCAGCAAAACGTCCTGCATGCCATTGTCGGGAACGATGAAGCCGAATCCCTTGGCGACGTCGAACCACTTGATGACGCCGGTGATCTCGATGAGATCAAGAGCGTCATTGCCCAGGCCGTCATTCTCGATGACGCCTTTTGAAGATGTTCTGTCCGCCATTCTCCCAGCCCCTCGTTACGCGCAACTCTCGATACGGTTAACTGATTCTTATGGACCAGAATAACATCGTCCCGCCGCGCATGCGCAAGTCCCTCGACATAAATTGGCCGGGGTCATTTATGGGGCCGCAGGCTTGCCTCTGGCTTGCTCTCACTTAAGTATACGCCATCTTCTGCGAAACAGGGACAATCCAATGCGCTATCTGCACACGATGGTTCGTGTAAAGAACCTCGACCAGGCTCTCCATTTCTACTGCACACTCTTCGGGCTGCAGGAGATTCGCCGGTACGAGAACGAGAAAGGCCGCTTCACGCTCGTCTTCCTCGCCGCACCCGGCGACCTCGACCGCGCCAAAGCGGAGGTGTCGCCCTGCCTGGAACTCACCTACAACTGGGACACCGAGGACTATAGCGGCGGACGCAATTTTGGTCACCTCGCCTATGAGGTCGATGACATCTACGCCTTTTGCAATCATTTGATGGACAACGGCGTGACGATCAACCGACCGCCCCGCGACGGTCACATGGCCTTCGTCCGCTCGCCCGACGGCATTTCGATCGAGATCTTGCAGAAGGGTGAGCACCTTCCGGCACAGGAACCCTGGGCCTCGATGGGCAACACCGGCTCCTGGTAAGCCTCGCGCAACCCGGAGCGCCCATGGTGCGGATGTGCGACCGGTACCGCAATGGTTCCCCCGATCGGAGACGACCCGGGGACAGCACAATGCGGCACTTCAAAGTGGTACAGTGAGCTGGCGCGTCCGAACGCGTGGCGCTGTAGACCGGTTCGGCACGGCGCGAAGGACCGAACTCGAAGATCGATCGAGAGGCATCAAGGCCCGGCCAAAGCGCCGGGCCTTCGCATTTGGTTTTGGTCGGAAAGGTTAGCGCCAGTTTACAAATCGCGCGGCATCTACTAATTTCCGCGCCATAGTTGAAACGGGGCTATGCTTCGCAATCGTTTGCGGCACCTGGCTCTTTACTTGGCCTGACCTTCCCGTGGCGGGATAACTTCTCGCCGCGAGAGAAAAGTTGTCTGTTCCGATCAATGTTCGGAACTGGGACTTGATGCATGTTCACGGGCGATTCCGGGACATGCACGGAAAGCGGGGATAAGACGTTGCAACAGCTGGATTCGAAACGCGCGCTTCTTTCGGTCGGGCGCGCCGCGGCGTTCTCCGTATCACTCCTTGCTCTGGCCAGTTGCGTCTCGGCAGTGGCGGACAGCGAGGGCGCCAATCCGGTCGAATCACAGCAAGCCGTCGCTCCATCCAGCGCCACGACGCCGAACTCCGAAGGCGGGCTTCCCGCCGAACAGGCCGCCGCATCCGGCGCCGGCACAAACGCTCAGCAGCAAACAGAGGATCCGGCTGCCCAAGCGGACACGAGCGCTTTGCAACAGGGCCTGGCGATGCAGAGCACCGGCCTCAACGCCACATCGTCGAGCATCTACGGGCAGTCGCCTGTCACCGGGACCGTGCCATCGAGCGGAACACCAGCCGGCGTCGATGCCCAGCCGGGAGTGAACGCAGCGAATAGCAGCCTTTTCAGCGGCGCCCGGCCGGCTGCGACGCCTGTCTTGCCGGATCAGGAAGGCGCGAGCAACGCAATTCCGACAAGGCCCGGGGCGGAAAACGCTCCAAGCGTGGCAGACCTTCCTTCCGCCGTTCCCTTGCCCACGAGCGCGCAGGCGGCGCGTACCGGTGAGGTTTCCGCTCCTCTGCAGGCGGTCGAGGTCGCATCCGCCGGGCAGGTGACGCCGCCCGTGGCGGAGCCCGCCCAGCCCACTTCCCCCGGTGACGACGAGGAGAAGGACCCGCAGCGGACAGGCAGGAGCTGGACTCTCGCAAATCTCTTTGCCGCCAAACGCAAACTGAAGCTTCGCAACAGCAACGAAAGCGACGCGGGCGCCGGGGAGAAGCGGACCATCACGACCGCGAATGCGCCTGAGCCTCAGGTCGCCTCCCTCGCCTACACGGCGCTGCCGGGTGTCAAATTGAATCCGCTGTTCAACCTGGAGCACGCCGACCACGCGGGTGAAGAGGATGACGCGCCGGTCGAGGTAGCCAATCTCTCCGGTCTCGCCCGCCTGGCGCCAAGCGGCCTTATCCTGCAGACCGAGAGCGTGGAAACCGGCTGCTTCAAGCCCGCTCTCATGGAGATGCTGAAGAGCGTAGAGAGGCATTACGGCCAGAAGGTGATGGTCACGTCAGGGCTTCGCCCGATCAAGGTCAACCGCAAACGCCAGTCCCTTCACACACGTTGCGAAGCGGCCGACATCCAGGTCAAGGGTGTCAGCAAATGGGATCTCGCCGACTATCTGAGAAGCCTGCCCGGCCGTGGCGGCGTCGGCACCTATTGTCACACGGAATCCGTGCATATCGACATCGGCCGGGAGCGCGACTGGAACTGGCGCTGCCGCCGCCGCAACGGCTGAGGAATGGCCCGCTTGGGCGATGTCATTTTTCTGAGAAAAAGTGAGATTTGCCGCTTGCGGGAATCCGAAGCGCTCTCTATAAGCCACCTCGTCTTGCAGCGCCATGCGCCGGTTCCGGCGGACAAAGGTTGCTGCAAAACTTGACTCGCACGGACCCAAAACCGTGCAGAGGCGCCCATCGTCTAGCGGTCTAGGACGCCGCCCTTTCACGGCGGAAACACGGGTTCGAGTCCCGTTGGGCGTGCCATTCTCCTTCTCCAATACTTGCGGATACTTGGGCATTGTCCCTCTCGGCATGCTTATGCTTGTGCACGACAAGGGCCTGAGGCTGTGCTCTTAAAAATCACGCAGAAAAATCAAAAATACTGCTTCGGGTGACTTGCGGGAATACCAGACCCCCTCTATAAGCCACCTCGTCTTGCAGCGCCGCGCGGCGTTCCGGCGCGCGAAGGTGGCTGCAACACTTTGACTCGCACGGTTTGAAAACCGTGCAGAGGCGCCCATCGTCTAGCGGTCTAGGACGCCGCCCTTTCACGGCGGAAACACGGGTTCGAGTCCCGTTGGGCGTGCCATTTTCCTCCTCTTTCCCATTTCATCTTTTTCATAGTATGTTGCTGAAGCTTCGGCTTAGGCGCCCATCGTCTAGCGGTCAGGACGCCGCCCTCTCACGGCGGTAACACGGGTTCGAGTCCCGTTGGGCGTACCAAATTTTTCTCCACCATTTTCCCAAAGAAAATCGAACTTAGGCGTGCTCGGTCACTTGCGGGAATCCAAAGGCGCCTCTATAAGCCACTTCGTCTTGCAGCGCCGTGCGTTCCGGCGCACAAAGGTCGCTGCAACACTTTGACTCGCACGGGGTTCAAAACCGTGCAGAGGCGCCCATCGTCTAGCGGTCTAGGACGCCGCCCTTTCACGGCGGAAACACGGGTTCGAGTCCCGTTGGGCGTGCCATTCCAGCGTTTTCAGAAATTCCTTCAATTGCATGGTGCAAACCACTGACGCGGCTTGGTAACTTGCCTCGGCGAATCAATTGGCCTTCGCTGCGTCCGTCACACGCAGTTGCACCCGGCGCGATCCTTGCCAGAGATCCGCCGAAACCGAACCGGCGACATGAACCGTCGACCCGCGATTGCCGAGCAGGAAATCGCCGAGCGGCGTTTCCGTCGCCCGGAAGGCGATGCCGTCTATGCGGCTGCCGTCATGGCCCTCGAGCGTCACCTTGACATGATTGGCGCCGACTTGGCGGCTGTCGCGCAACCGATGCTGGGGAAAGGCGAAGACCGGTTGCGGATGGGCCGAGCCATAGGGACCGGCCTGGTCGAGAAGGTCGACGAGGTCGAGCGTCGCCCCTGCCGCTGCCAGCGCGCCGTCGAGCCTGAGCGTTTCCACGGCGACAAGATCGCGTACCGCACTCTCGGCGCGCTCCTCGAAGAATTGGCGCAACCGGCCTAGCTTGGCCCGCTCGACCGTCAGGCCGGCGGCCATGGCATGTCCGCCGCCTTTGACGAGAAGGCCATCGTCGACTGCCGCGCGAACCAGCCTTCCCATGTCGAAACCGGTGATCGATCGGCCGGAGCCCGTCCCCCGGCCGCTCGGATCGAAGGCGATGGCAAAGGTCGGCCGGCGGAATTTCTCCTTGATGCGCGCCGCAATGAGGCCAACGATGCCGGGGTGCCAGTTTTCCCTGGCGGTAACAATCACGGAGGCCCCCTCGCCCGTGCCGTATTCCGCCAGCACCTCCGCCTCCGCCTCGGCGAGCATCGCCGCCTCCATCGCCTGCCGCTCGCGATTGAGCTCGTCGAGCTGGCTGGCGATCACTTCGGCCGCCATCGCGTCCTCGAGGGTCAATAGCCGGCTGCCGAGCGCGGCATCGCCGATCCGGCCGCCCGCATTGATGCGCGGTCCGATCAGGAAACCCAGATGATAGGGCGTGACCGGGCCACCGATCGCGGCCTTCCGCAGAAGGGCCGCCAGGCCGAAATTGCCCATATGCCGCGCGGCGATCAATCCCTTGACCACATAGGCACGGTTCAGCCCCTTGAGCGGAACGACGTCGCAGACCGTTGCAAGCGCGACGAGGTCGAGCAGGGCCAGCAGATCGAATGAGGCGGCACGCACATCGCCCTCAAGCCGCAGAACCCGCAATGTGTTGACGAGCACCAGATAAACGACGCCGGCGGCGCATAGGTGCCCCTGCCCGGATAAATCATCCTCGCGATTCGGATTGACGAGCGCATGGCACGGCGGAAGGGTTGCGCCGACCTGGTGGTGATCGATGACGACCACGTCGATCCCGCGCTCGGCAGCAACGGCGAGCGACTCATGGCTGGTCGAACCGCAGTCGACGGCGACGATCAGACCGGCACCGTTGCCGATCAGCTGCTCGATCGCCTGCGGGTTCGGCCCGTAGCCCTCGAAGATGCGATCGGGAATATAGATCTCCGCCTGGACACCGAAATGGCGGAGGAACCGCAACATCAGCGCAGAGGAGGCTGCGCCGTCGACGTCGTAGTCGCCGAATATCGCGACCTTGTCGCCGCGGCGAATGGCATCAGCGAGCCGCTCCGCGGCCTTGCGGCAATCGGTCAGGACATCCGGATCTGGCATCAGCGCGCGAAGCGTCGGGTCGAGAAATCGAGCCGCGTCGTCCAGACTGACGCCGCGGCCTGCCAACACCCGTGCGATGAGCTCCGAATAGCCGTGAACCTGGCTGATCGCCAAAGCGCGATTCTGTCCGGCCTGATCGAGGCGCGACACCCAGCGCTGACCGCTGATCGAGCGTTCGACGCCGAGAAATGCCCGCTCTATCGGATCCGCCAATACGTCCATGCTGCCTGTCCACCCGAAGTCCCTCCGTTCTTAACGAAGATTTTAAGGCGGAAAAACAGGCAGGCCGGGCGCTCCGGCCTGCAACAGGCACGCCGGAGCGGTTTCTCAACAGATTTAACGGATCACCAGTCCTTGGGCCGCTCGATGCGGATCACCTGCGGTTCGCCGACGAGATAACCCTCGCCCTTGATCGAGACGATCGCCTTGCGCACGGCGGCTTCGTGGGTCGCATGCGTTACCAGAATGATCGTTTTCGGCTCCGCAGGATCCGCGTAGTGCTTCGAATGCTGCATGATCGATTCGAGCGAGATGTCGTTTTCCGCCATATGCCGGGCGATGTTAGCGAACACGCCGGTGCGATCGACGACTTTCAGGCGGATGAAATAGCCGCCCTCGTGGCTCTGCATCCGGGCGCGCTTGTAGGGTAGCAGGGCCGTGGTGGGCCGTCCGAACGCCGGGACGTGCTGGGCGCCCGGGCGGCTCTTGGCGATATCTGCAATGTCACCGAGCACCGCCGAGGCCGTCGCATTGCCGCCGGCGCCGGGGCCAACCATCAGCAATTCGCCCAGAATGTCGGACTCGACCGCCACCGCGTTCGTCACGCCGTCGACCTGTGCGATGACGGAATCATAAGGCACCATCGTCGGATGGACGCGCTGCTCGATACCGCTCTCGGTGCGCTGCGCCACGCCGAGCAGCTTGATGCGGTAGCCAAGGTCGGCCGCTGCCTGGATGTCCTCGATCGAGATATTGGTGATACCTTCCAGGTAGATGTCGTCGGCGGCGATCGCCGTGCCGAAGGCGAGGCTCGTCAGGATCGAGAGCTTGTGGGCGGTATCGTTGCCCTCGATATCGAAGGACGGGTCCGCCTCGGCGTAGCCAAGGCGCTGCGCTTCCGTCAGGCAGGCTTCGAAGGTCAGCCCCTCCTTCTCCATCTTGGTCAGGATGTAGTTGCAGGTGCCGTTCATGATCCCGTAGACGCGCGAGACCGTGTTGCCCGTCAGGGACTCGCGGAGCGCCTTGATGACCGGGATGCCGCCTGCGACCGCCGCCTCGTAGTTGAGCAGCGCGCCCTGTTCCTCGGCGATGCCCGCGAGCTCGATGCCGTGCTTGGCAAGCAGCGCCTTGTTGGCGGTAACCACATGGATACCGCGCTCGAGTGCCGCCTTGACCGACGAATAGGCCGGGTCCCCGGCCCCGCCCATCAACTCGACGAAGACGTCGATATCCGCTTCGGATGCGAGCGCCACGGCATTCTCGAACCAGGCGGTCTTCGAAAGATCAACGCCGCGGTCCTTGCTGCGATCCCGGGCCGCCACGGCAACAAGCTCGATCGGCCTTCCGCATGTCGTTGCCAGCATCTCATGACGTTCCTTGAGAATCCGCACGAGCGAGGCACCAACCGTCCCCAAGCCCGCAATGCCGATTTTGAGGGCATCTGCCATAGCAAGTTCCTAACATGTAGAAGGCGCCCCGCCGGTCTGGCGGGGCCATATTGCGCGAAAGTCGGCGCTGTTCTTACCGATGTGCATTCAGCGAGACGACATTGTGCATCGTCTCATCCGCCGTCGACAGGAAGCGCTTGATGTTGCGCGCCGCCTGACGGATGCGGTGCTCGTTCTCGACCAGCGCCAAGCGGACATAGTCGTCGCCCTGCTCGCCGAAGCCGATGCCGGGCGCCACCGCCACATCTGCCTTCTCGACGAGCAGCTTGGAGAACTCCAGCGAACCGAGGTGGCGGAACTTCTCGGGGATCTTCGCCCAGGCGAACATCGTCGCGGGTGGCGGCGGCACTTCGAAGCCGGCCTTGCCGAAGCTGTCGACCATCACGTCGCGGCGGCGCTTGTAGATGTTGCGTACTTCGGCGATGTCGCTGCCGTCGCCGTTGAGCGCCTGCGTCGCAGCCACCTGGATCGGCGTGAAGGCGCCGTAATCGAGATAGGACTTCACCCGCGTCAGCGCCGCGATCAGCCGCTCGTTGCCGACGGCGAAGCCCATGCGCCAGCCGGGCATCGAGAAGGTTTTCGACATCGAGGTGAATTCGACCGTCACGTCGATCGCGCCCGGCACCTCCAGCACCGAAGGCGGCGGATCGTCGTCGAAGTAGATTTCCGAATAGGCGAGATCAGAGAGCACGATAATGTCGTGCTTCTTCGCGAAGGCGATGACGTCCTTGTAGAAATCGAGCGTCGCGACCTGGGCCGTCGGGTTGGACGGATAGTTGAGGATCAGCGCCAGGGGCTTCGGGATCGAGTGCTTCACGGCGCGCTCGAGCGGCGGGAAGAAGCTCTCGTCCGGCTCTACCGAGATCGAACGGATGACGCCGCCGGCCATCAGGAAGCCGAAGGCGTGGATCGGATAGGTGGGGTTCGGGCACAAAACGACATCGCCCGGAGCGGTGATCGCCTGAGCCATGTTGGCGAAGCCTTCCTTCGAACCAAGCGTGGCGACGACCTGCGTCTCCGGGTTGAGCTTGACGCCGAAGCGGCGGGCATAATAGGCCGCCTGGGCGCGGCGAAGCCCCGGAATGCCTTTCGACGAGGAATAACGATGGGTGCGCGGGTCCTGGACGACCTCGCACAGCTTGTCGACGATCGACTGCGGAGTGGGAAGATCCGGATTGCCCATGCCGAGGTCGATGATGTCAGCACCGGCGGCTCGCGCGCTTGCTTTCAAACGGTTGACCTGTTCGAAAACATAGGGCGGCAAACGCCGGACTTTATGAAACTCTTCCATCTCCAGACCTCATTTGGCGCGCGCTTTTGCGGGCCTCTCGGCAATCGCTCAACATGCGCGGGGTGAATGGCCGTCATTGCGGCTATTCAACGCTTTGCGGCCAAATCACGAGAAAGGCAAGTGCTAATTCTCGATCTGTTTCAGCGCTTCGGCCCCGTGCCGTTCGGCAAGCAACTGCAATTCCTTCAGACGGCGCTGATACTCCGCTTCGGAGATGGCGCCGGATTTGCGCTGAGCTGCCAGCGCCGTCAGTTGCCCCTGCATGTTCACCGCATCTTCGTCGGTCATCTGCTGCATGGCGGCAGGCTTCTGCCCGTAGACCGAAGGATAGCTGGCAAGATCGGCCGTCGAACTGCATCCGGCAAGCATGCCTGCAAGAATCAACCCGGAAATCCGGGAAAGCGAACGCTGGTTTCCGACGACGAGCATGCTGGCGATGACCTCTGCTTTTAAGGGGCGACGATGCGCTAGCCCTTGTAATCATTTTCGGGCAGAATGTAAAAATACAAAACAAACAACGTGCTGTGGAGGACGCCGGGTGACATCAGACAAGGCCGAGGACACCACGGGCAAGGGCGGCTATTCGGGATTCGATCCAAAATCGGTCGAGCCTTATATCGTCAAGGACCCCCAGAACCTGGCCATCAACCTGGCCCGCGCCGTCGAACAGATGGGAAAGGCGGCGTCCGCGTGGTTGGCGCCGCGGGAGGCCGGCGAGAAAAAAGACACCTACGCCGAGCCTGTCTCCGACATGGTCAAGACTCTCTCCAAGGTCTCCGAATACTGGCTTTCCGATCCGCGTCGGACGCTGGAAGCGCAGACGCATCTGATGGGAAGCTTCTTCGACATCTGGTCGCGATCACTGCAGCGGATGGCCGGTGACAGCGTCGCCGAATCGGAGAGCCTCCAACGCAACGACAAGCGCTTTGCAGACGAGGACTGGGTGAAGAACCCATTCTTCGACTTCATTCGCCAGGCCTATTTCGTGACATCCGACTGGGCGGAGAACATGGTCAAGGATGCCGAAGGGCTTGACGACCACACCCGGCACAAGGCGGCCTTCTATGTCCGCCAGATCTCCAGCGCGCTCTCTCCCAGCAATTTCATCACGACGAATCCGCAACTCTACCGAGAAACGGTGGCAACAAGCGGGGCCAACCTCGTCAAGGGCATGCAGATGCTCGCCGAAGACATCGCCGCCGGGCGCGGCGAGCTGCGGCTCAGGCAAACCGATACCAGCAAATTCGCCATCGGCGAGAACATTGCGATCACTCCCGGCAAGGTGATCGCGCAATCCGATATCTGCCAGGTCATCCAGTATGAAGCGAGCACCGAAACGGTGCTGAAGCGGCCGCTGCTGATCTGTCCGCCGTGGATCAACAAATATTACGTGCTCGACCTCAACCCGCAGAAATCCTTCATCAAATGGGCTGTGGACCAGGGCCACACGGTCTTCGTGATCTCCTGGGTCAACCCGGATGAGCGCCACGCCAGAAAGGACTGGGAGGCCTATGCCCGCGAAGGCGTCGGTTTCGCACTCGACACCATCGAACAGGCAACCGCCGAGCGCGAGGTCAATGCGATCGGCTATTGCGTCGGCGGCACTCTGCTCGCCGCCACCCTGGCGCTCCATGCCGCCGAGGGCGACGACCGGATCCGTTCGGCGACGCTTTTCACCACCCAGGTGGATTTCACCTATGCGGGCGACCTCAAGGTCTTCGTCGACGACGACCAGATAGAGCTGCTCGAAGCCAATATGAGCAAGACCGGCTATCTCGAAGGCTCCAAAATGGCTACCGCCTTCAACATGCTTCGCGCGTCCGAGCTGATCTGGCCCTATTTCGTGAACAACTATCTCAAGGGTCAGGATCCCCTGCCCTTCGACCTGCTCTACTGGAATTCCGATTCGACGCGGATGCCTGCCGCCAATCACTCCTTCTATCTGCGCAACTGCTATCTCGAGAATAAGCTCGCCGAGGGCGAGATGGTGCTTGCCGGCCGCAAGGTGTCGCTCGGCGACGTGAGAATCCCGGTCTACAACCTGGCGACCAAGGAAGATCACATCGCGCCGGCGAAGTCCGTCTTCCTTGGCAGCGGGTCTTTCGGCGGCAAGGTCACCTTCGTTCTCTCCGGCTCCGGCCACATTGCCGGCGTCGTCAACCCGCCGGACAAGGGCAAATACCAGTTCTGGACGGGCGGACCGCCGAAGGGCGATCTCGAGACATGGCTGGAGAAGGCCAAGGAAACGCCAGGCTCCTGGTGGCCCCATTGGCAGGACTGGGTGGAGCGGCTGGACAAGCGGCGCGTTCCCGCCCGCAAGGCCGGAGGACCGCTCAACTCCATCGAGGAAGCGCCGGGCTCCTATGTGCGCGTACGCGCCTGAGACGTGGACACGCATTGTGAACTTCTCCCGCCCGCTCGTTCCAGCGACGCTCCTCCAGCGTTACAAGCGCTTCCTCTTCGAGGCAGACCTTGCCGATGGGACGCGGATCACCGGCTCCTGCCCGAATACCGGCTCGATGCGCGGGCTGACGACGCCGGGATCGGCGGTCTGGCTGTCGGAGCATGACTCGCCGACGCGCAAGTACCGCCACATGCTGGAGATCGTCGAGGCGAACGGCACGCTTGTTGGGATCAACACCGGGCTGCCGAACCGGATCGCCGAAGAAGCGATCGCCGCCGGACTGGTCAGCGATCTTCACACTTATGAAACGCTCCGCCGCGAGCAGAGATATGGGCGCAATTCAAGAATCGACATTCTGCTCAGCGATCCGGCAAAAGGCCTTGCCTATGTCGAGGTGAAGAACGTCCATTTCAGCCGCGCCAAGACGTTGGCGGAGTTTCCGGACAGCCCAACGCAGCGGGGCGCCAAGCACCTTGACGAGCTTGGGGACATGGTCGAAGCGGGACACCGGGCGATCATGCTGTACCTTGTTCAAAGGAACGACTGCGGCGTCTTGCGGATATGCCGCGACCTCGATCCGGTTTATGCTCGGGCATTCGAGCGAGCCGCTCAACGCGGCGTCGAAGCCTATGCGATCCGATGCGCGATATCGCCCTTCGAGATCGTGCCGGCCGGAGCGATGATAGTGGACGAACCGGTCCTTGCTGATCTAAGAAAACCGCCTGAAACATCGAAAGTCTTGGAATGGTAACTTATATCGAGGCCGGCGCTGCCCCCTACAAGAACACCGGCGTCATTCGTCTCTACGGACCGGATGGATTCGAAGGCATGCGCAAGGCCTGCCAAGTGACGGCACGCTGCCTGGACGAACTTGCGTCAAGGGTGCGGCCGGGCGTGACGACCGAAGAAATCGATCGCTTCGTCTTCGAGTTCGGCATGGACCACGGTGCGCTGCCCGCGACCCTGAACTATCGCGGTTACACCAAGTCGTCCTGCACCTCGATCAATCACGTCGTCTGTCACGGCATACCGAACGACAAGCCCTTGCGCGACGGCGATATCGTCAACATCGACGTGACCTATGTGGTCGATGGCTGGCACGGCGATTCAAGCCGGATGTACCCGGTCGGCGAGATCAAGCGCGCCGCCGAACGCCTGCTGGAAGTCACGCACGAATGCCTGATGCGCGGCATAGCGGCTGTCCGGCCCGGCGCCCGCACCGGGGCAATCGGCGAGGCAATCCAGACCTACGCGGAGTCGGAGCGCTGCTCGGTCGTCCGGGACTTCTGCGGCCACGGCGTCGGCCGTCTGTTCCACGATGCTCCGAACATCCTCCACTATGGCCATGCCAGCGAGGGACCGGAACTGAAAGAGGGCATGATCTTCACGATCGAGCCGATGATCAATCTCGGGCGTCCGCACGTGAAGGTGCTCTCGGACGGCTGGACGGCCGTGACCCGCGACCGCTCGCTTTCGGCCCAGTACGAACACACGGTCGGCGTTACCGCGAACGGCTGCGAAGTTTTCACGCTCTCACCGGCCGGCCTTTTCATGCCGGGGGTCCGCGCACTGGGGAACGCGTGACGAAGCCGCCCCATTTCCCCGAACCGAACGCAGGTGAGACCACCGACGAGCGGCAGTTCTTCGCGCAGCAGAAGACACGGAAACTCGACAAGGTGCCAACGCTGGGCGGCACTGCCGAGGCGCACTATCACGGCCACCGCGATCGGCTAAGGACTCGCTACCGCGAACAGGGCGATGCGGCGCTCGCCGATTACGAGATCCTCGAGCTCATTCTGTTCCGCCTCATTCCCCGCCGCGACACGAAACCGATCGCCAAGGACCTTCTCGCTCGCTTCGGCACGCTCGCCGGGGTCTTCGGCGCGCCGCAGCACCTGTTGCAGGAGGTCAAAGGTGTCGGGGAGTCGGTGGCGCTCGACCTGAAACTCATCGCGACCGCAGCGCAACGGACGCTGAAGAGCGAGTTGCGCAACAAGCAGGTCCTGTCGTCCTGGAGCGCCGTGATCGACTATTGTCACGCTGCAATGGCACATGAAACGAAGGAACAGTTCCGCATCCTGTTTCTCGACAAGCGCAACACGCTGATTGCCGACGAGGTGCAGCAGCAAGGAACGATCGACCATACGCCCGTCTATCCGCGCGAGGTCGTCAAGCGGGCGCTGGAGCTTTCCGCCACCGCCTTGATCCTGGTCCACAATCATCCATCAGGCGATCCGACGCCGTCGCGCGCGGATATAGACATGACGAAGCTGATCGCGGAGGCCGCCAAACCGCTCGGGATCACCGTCCACGACCACGTGATCATCGGCAAGGACGGGCATGTCAGCATGAAGGGGCTGCGGTTGTTTTAAGGCGCGTCGTCTCGCCTACAGCGCCGCGCGTCTTATGAGACGCGCAAAGGTCGATGTAGCACTTTGAATTGCTGCATGTCTTTGTCCTTAAATCGAGGTCGATTTAAGGAGACATGCAGTAGCGCGCCAGAACCGCTCCGCCCCGCTATCAAAGCCAGCGCGCACGCCGGAAGAACCGATAGAGCGTCACGCAAAGCCCGAAGATCACCGCCAACACGACGAAATACCCGTAGCGGAAGTGCAATTCCGGCATGTCCTCAAAATTCATGCGGTAGATCCCGGCGATCGCCGTCGGCACTGCGAGGATTGCCGCCCACGAGGCGAGCTTGCGGGAGATTTCCGTCTGCTCCGACTGGCCGATCATCAGGCTTGCCTCGAAGGTGAAGGCCAGCACCTCGCGAAGCGCGTCTATGTCCTCCTGGACGCGGCGAACGTGATCGGTGACATCGCGGAAGAGCGGCTGCATTGCCGCGTCCATGCCCGGCAGCTCGAGATGCTCGTGGCGGCGGCAGACATCGACCAGCGGAACGACGGCATTGCGCAGCTTGAGCAGATTGCGCCGCATCAGATAGAGCCGCTCAATATCCGCCTTGGCCAAGCGGGAGCGCAGCAGACGGTCTTCCAGTTCCTCCACCTCCGCGTGGATCGTCTCGACGACCGGCATGTAGTTGTCGACGATGAAGTCGAGGATCGAATAGAGGATGTAATTCTCGCCGTGAGCGAGCGCGGCCGGGGAAGACTCGCAGCGCTGCCTGACCGCCATGTAGGACGTCGACGCGCCGTGCCGAACGGAAACGACGTAGCCGCGGCCGACGAAGAGGTGTGTCTCGCCGAAGGCGATCTCCTCTTCGACCATATGGGCTGTGCGGGCCACGACGAATATCGCATCGCCGTAGATTTCCAGCTTCGGACGCTGATGCGCCTTGCCGGCGTCCTCGATCGCCAGGTCGTGCAGGTCGAACTGCTTCTGCACCTGCCGCAACAAGTCCCGGTCCGGCTCGTGCAGGCCGATCCAGACCACGACGTTGTCGCGGCTTCGCCACTCTCCGGCCTCTTCGATGCGGATGTCGCGAAGGCGCCGCCCGTTCTGGTAGACGGCGGCCGCCACGACGCCGGGGCGGCCGCTCGACGTCCCTTCGTCCGCATGCCCGCTGCCATCGCCGTGGGGGGGCTGGGAGCCGTTCGCCTGACCATTCATCCACTCGAGCGTCATGCCTGTCCGTCCTCCCTCTCCCGCCGCCGAATGCGAGCAGCATAGCGATATTTGGTACTGGACGCATCCAGGACAGATCGTTGCGGCATTGCTACTTCATCAAACCGTCCGATTGACGATATAGATGTCCCTGCGCGAATTTTGCCGCATTGCAAAACGATTCTCGCTTGGCTCAGGGGAACGTTCATGAACCAGTTCGATCTTATCGTCGTCGGCAGCGGTCCCGCCGGACGCAGAGGCGCGATTCAGGCGGCCAAGCTCGGCAGGAAAGTGCTCGTCATCGAGCAGGGCAAACGCGTCGGCGGCGTCTCCGTCCACACCGGGACGATTCCATCCAAGACGCTGCGCGAGACGGCACTCAACCTCTCGGGCTGGCGCGAGCGCGGCTTCTACGGCCGTTCCTATCGGGTGAAGCAGGAGATCAGCGCCGAGGACCTGCGGCAGCGCTTGATCATCACGCTCAACCACGAGGTGGAAGTCCTCGAGCATCAATTCGCGCGAAACCGGGTCCAGCACATCCGCGGCAAGGCGAGTTTCGTCGATCCGACCACCCTTGAAATCATCAAGGATGACGGCGAGAGCATGCAGGTTTCGGGGACCAGCATTCTGCTTGCCGTCGGCACGAAACCCGTACGACCGGATTACATACCGTTCGACGGCAAAACCGTCGTCGATAGCGACGAGCTCCTCGATATCGAGAATCTGCCGCGTTCGCTGGTCGTGATCGGCGCCGGCGTCGTCGGCATCGAATATGCAACCATCTTCAGCGCGCTCGACACCCAGGTCACGGTGATCGACCCGAAGGCCACCATGCTCGACTTCATCGATAAGGAGATCGTCGAGGATTTCACCTATCAGCTACGGGACCGCAACATGAAGCTCAATCTCGGCCAGAAAGCCGAGAAGGTGGAGCGGCTCGATGACGGTAAGGTTATGCTTACACTCGACAATGGCCGCAAGATCACCACGGAAATGGTGCTGTTTGCCGCCGGCCGCATGGGAGCAACAGACGCGCTCAATCTCGGGGCTGCCGGTCTCGAAGCGGACAGCCGCGGGCGCCTGAAGGTCAATCCGGAGACATTCCAGACTGCCGTAGCAAACATCTATGCAGCGGGCGACGTCGTCGGCTTCCCGAGCCTCGCCTCGACCTCGATGGAACAGGGCCGCGTCGCGGCGCGCGTCGCCGTCGGCGCGATTGCCAAGGAGCCGCAGAAATACTTCCCCTACGGCATCTACGCCGTGCCGGAAATCTCCACCTGCGGGCTTTCCGAAGAGGAGGTCAAGGAACGCGGCATCCCCTATGAATGCGGCATAGCCCGGTTCCGCGAAACGTCGCGCGGGCACATCATGGGGCTCGATGCGGGCCTGCTGAAAATGATCTTCTCGCTGAAGACCCGGCGACTGCTCGGCGTGCACATCATCGGTGAAGGCGCCACCGAGCTCGTCCATATCGGTCAGGCGGTCCTGAACCTGAAGGGCACCGTCGAATATTTCGTCGAGAACACGTTCAACTACCCGACGCTTGCGGAGGCCTACAAGATTGCCGGGCTCGACGCGTGGAACCGGATGGGCGAGATCAAAGCCGTGTAGGTCTGGCATAAGCGCAGTTGCGGGACCCACCTTTCGGCACTGAGCTCGAGCCAATACGCCGGCATGGATCAAACGCGATCCAGGAACTCAAGCACTCGGATGGTGAGGAGTGTCGTCGCATCCGCGTCATATGACGGGAGCGAGCTGTCGGCGAAGTAGTGCTGATCGCCGGGGTACAGGAAAAGCTCCGCGTCCTCGGCCTTCTCCACGATCTCGCGCGCGGCGTCGATGTCGCCCTCGCCGACGAAGATCGGGTCGTTTTCCATGCCGTGAATCTGGACCGCGACGCCGTCTGGCCAAGGTCCGAAGGCGTACTCGCCGCTGATCGGCAGACAAGAGTAGAAGAGCAGGGCTCCGCGGGCTCCGGGCCGTGTCTGTGCCAGCTTCTGCGCCGGCAGCACACCGAACGAGAACCCGGCATAGACAAGCTCGGGAGGCAGTTCGTCGGCGACGCGCACGCCGCGCTCCCGCATGTCGTCGAATCCGATCTCACCGATGTAGGCAAGACCCTCATCAATGCTCTGGAACGTGTGTCCGTCGAACAGGTCCGGCGTGTGCACGATGTGACCGGTGGCCCGCAAGTCGTCGGCGAACGCGCGCACACCCGCGGTCAGCCCCTGTGCATGGTGGAACAACAAGACCTCGGCCATACGTAGCCTCCGGTGGGATGGTCGGGCGCACGTTCTGCCACCCTACAGCTTCATCGCCTCGCCGGGAAGAGTGCGGAGACGTTACAGAAACAAAGAACGGGAAGATGGGGCCAGAACAGCGCTTGCGCTCTGGCCACGGCCTTGCGGTCAGGCCGCCGAATTCGGCGGCTTTCCTTTTGCCGATATGAAAAGGCCGCCCGGAGGCGGCCTTGAATGTCTGGAGGGTGCCGATTACTCGGCGCTGTCGTCCGCGGCCTTCTTCTTGGCCGGAGCCTTCTTCTTCGGAGCTGCGGCTTCTTCGCCTTCGCCGGCTTCGGCCTTCGCAGCCGCCTTCTTCTTGGCGGGCGCCTTCTTGGCCGGCTTGTCTTCGGCTTCGTCCTCGGCCATCAGAGCTTCCTTGGAGACCGTCTTGTCGGTCACCGAGACTTCCGAAAGCAGATGGTCGACGACCTTCTCTTCGAAGAGCGGCGCGCGCAGCGAAGCGGCGGCGCCGGGCGTGTTCTTGAAGTAGTCGAGGATCTGCTTTTCCTGGCCGGGGAACTGACGCAGCTGCTCGAACAGCGAGCGCTGCATTTCGTCGTCGGTCACCTGGACGCCGGCCTTTTCGCCGATTTCGGAGAGGACGAGGCCGAGGCGAACGCGACGCTCGGCGAGCTTGCGGTATTCGGCGCGGGCTTCCTCTTCCGTGGTGTCCTCATCGGCGAAGGTCTTGCCGGCCTGCTCGAGGTCGGTGTTGATCTGGCGCCAGATGTTGTCGAATTCGGCGCTGACGAGGCGCTCGGGCGTTTCGAACTGGTAGAGCTCGTCGAGCTGGTCGAGCAGCTGGCGCTTGACCTTCTGGCGGGTGACCGAGCCGTACTGGCCTTCGATCTGGCCGCGGACGATTTCCTTCAGCTTGTCGACCGATTCGAGGCCGAGCTTCTTCGCCAGCTCGTCGTTGATCTCGATCGGAGCAGCGCCGGCAACATCCTTCACGGTGATGTCGAAGGTTGCTTCCTTGCCGGCGAGATTGGCGGCCGGATAATCGGCCGGGAAGGTGACCGTAATCGTCTTCTCGTCGCCGGCCTTGACGCCGACGAGCTGCTCTTCGAAGCCGGGGATGAAACGGTTGGAGCCGAGAACCAGTTCGGCGTCCTCGTCCTTGCCGCCGTCGAAGGCAACACCGTCCACCTTGCCGAGATAATCGATGGTGACGCGGTCGCCATTGGCTGCCTTGCCTTTCTTCGACTCATAGGTGCGGGCGCTTTCGGCGATGCGCAGGATCTGCTCGTTGACCTCGTCCTCGCCGATCTCAACGACTTCGCGGGTCACCTTGATGCCGGTCGCATCCTTGAGTTCGATCGCCGGGATGATCTCGTAGGCGAGCGTGAACTCGAAATCGGCTTCGGCCTTGAGGATCTTGTCGGCTTCCGCCTCGTCCTCGGTCATGGCGACTTCAGGCTGCGTGGCCGATTTTTCGCCGCGGCTCGTCAGGATTTCGGTCGGCTTTTCGCGAACGATCTCGTTGACGAGATCAGCCATGATCGACTTGCCGTAGACCTTCTTCAGATGCGCAACCGGCACCTTGCCCGGGCGGAAGCCGTTGATGCGGACACGGTCCTTCACCTCGGCCAGACGCTCGTTCATCCGAGTTTCCATTTCATCAGCCGGGATTACGACCTTGAGTTCGCGCTTCAGCCCTTGAGCGAGCGTTTCGATAACCTGCATGTTCAAACCTTCACTTCACGTTGACAGTGCTCTTGCGCCGAAAGGTCTGGCGAGCACTTGAGCCGATCCATTTGCCGGGAGTGGCTTTACGCAATTCCGCAGCCGTTTTGCAAGCAAAATGGCATTCTGCCCGCCCTCCTTACCGTCGAATACCGACATCTGGCCGGGATATTGACCCGATGCGATTGGAAGACTGATCCTGTCTCAGACCAAATCACCGCCACGCAATGTCGATCGACGCGCCAGTGAACCCAATCACTTGTCATGACCGCCACGTCGCTCTCGACAGGGCATCACGACGTCATGGTGTATTTCGCGGTGTCACGGGCGCCAAATACACCCGATAGGCGGCGAATGGCAAGCATTTCCGGTGCGCTGCGCCGGCCGCGTGAGGTGTCAGCCAAGGCAGAGCGTCCCCGTTCGTCTCCGCGCAAAGGCTTGCCAAAATGCCCGTCATTGTTCTACAGGCTTCGCAAGCACCTCCGTTGCCCGGTTGGTGGAATTGGTAGACACACTTGGTTTAGGTCCAAGCGCGAGAGCATGGGGGTTCGAGTCCCTCACCGGGCACCATTTTCAACACCCTGCGGATGCAAGAAGCGGCGAGTTCTCCCCCCCGCAAGCGCGGATTTGCGCGAGATGCAGATCTTCCATGCTGATATCGCACACCACAAAGGCGTTCGGCCCCACTATATTCAAGATATTAAGAGGCGGCGGTGAAGAAACAAAGCCGCCCGCGGTTGGTCTGCCGCCGGGACGTCCGGAAAGACCCGAAGCTCGACGGAATTCGAAGCAGCGTATTCCTCCTCCCAGCGCTGTTTCGATAGGATTGGCAACACTCCTCCTCCCGGTTGCCAATCACCTTAACGACGCCCGCCGGACCTCCTCCCCCGGCGGGCGTTGGTCGTTTTCGCGACTGCGAACGCTCTTCACGTTTCTGGGGCCACGCTGAGCGTGGTTGCACAGTATTGAAGCATTTCTGCCAGGCAGCCGTTCCAGTCATGCAACAGGCGCATATGTGCAATTCCGCAGTGTCCCTATACAAATTAGGGGTGCGAGCCTATCTTCAGATCATCGATCGGGCAGCGCACTCCTCCTCCCAGCGCTCCCGATACGGATTGGCGACACTCCTCCTCCCAGTTGCCAATCAGAACAGGCAACGCCCGCTGGATCTCCTCCCCCAGCGGGCGTTGTTTTTTGCGCCTCGCGATCAGCATTTCGATCTTTGCCGCCACACCTGACGCGGCGTCAGCACGCCCCGTCAGAACCCATAAGTTAAGACTGGATTAACGGCCGGCAGAGGATTGCAAAACCTGCATGGGTGCGATGCAGCATCGTCTCTGTTCTCGGAGCTCAAATCGATTATATTCCTGGCCATAAGATGGATGGCCAGCAAGAGAGATGGAGCGCTGGCGAACGACCCTGAAAGGAATAGGATCATGAACCTCGCACGTTCTTTCAACAATTGGCGCAAGTATCGTCAGACCTGCAACGAGCTCGGCCGCATGAGCGACCGTGAGCTGAATGACCTCGGCATCGGCCGCGCTGACATTCCCTACGTTGCTCGCAAGGCTGTCAAGTAAGCGACAGATAGCTGCTCTTTGTAACGCCCTCCGGCCTCGCCCGGAGGGCGTTTTTCGTTTGCCTGCCTGCTGCATGTCTCCTTGAAGTTAGTCCGTTCGGCACACCCATTTCGCACCGCAAGATAGCCGACCGAGAAGCCTTGTTCGAACAGCCCGCGTCCCAAGCGCAGTGTCCGTGAAAACCGCGGCGAAACAACGCGCTACAGCGACAGGATTGGCGGTAACCGCCGCTTGAAAGATGATGCATTTTCGGGCTCCGCCGATCCACTGCACAGCAAATCATCGATGCAGTGCACAAATGCATAGCAGATGCATTTTCTTTGCACTCCACCTTCCAATTAGACAAGCGTATAAGAACCTCAACGACGCAGACAAAACGCTGTCGCGACAAACCGATCTGAGGAAAACGACCATGAACCCCATTCGTCTTGCAAAAAGCTGGATCAATTACCGCCGCACTGTCGCCGAACTCGGCGGCCTGTCCAACCACGCGCTGAGCGATATCGGCATCACCCGCTACGATATCCGCAACATCGCGGCTCGCTCCTTCCGCTAAGCGGAACGAGACCTCTACTTCAAAGACGGCGCCCGCGGGCGCCGTTTTTGTTGGAAGCGCGGGATGGCTGTGGTAGGAAGCCGCGCATGAACAAGACTACCTCTCCCTATTCGCCCATCCACGTCATCGGCGGCGGGCTTGCCGGCTCGGAGGCCGCCTGGCAGATCGCCGAGGCAGGCGTGCCGGTCATTCTGCACGAGATGCGCGGCGTGCGCGGCACCGACGCGCACAAGACCGACGGTCTCGCCGAACTCGTCTGCTCCAACTCCTTCCGCTCCGACGACGCAACCAGCAATGCCGTTGGCGTGCTGCATGCGGAAATGCGCCTGGCGGGCTCGCTCATCATGCAGGCCGCCGATCGCAACCAGGTGCCGGCCGGCGGCGCGCTTGCGGTCGATCGGGACGGCTTCTCGCAGGCGGTCAGCGCTCAGATCGAAAGCCACCCGCTGATCTCTCTGGTCCGGGAGGAAATCAGTGATCTGCCGCCGAGCGAATGGGACCTCGCGATCGTCGCCACCGGTCCGCTGACCGCTCCCGCTCTCGCCGAGGCGATTCGCCGCGAAACCGGCGCCGACGCGCTCGCCTTCTTCGATGCCATAGCGCCGATCGTCTACACCGAGACGATCGACATGGATATTTGCTGGCACCAGTCGCGCTACGACAAGGTCGGCCCCGGCGGCACGGGCAAGGACTATATCAACTGCCCGATGACGGAGGAGCAGTACAACGCCTTCGTCGATGCGCTGATTGCCAGCGACAAGACCGGCTTCAAGGAATGGGAAGGCACGCCTTATTTCGATGGCTGCCTGCCGATCGAGGTCATGGCGGAACGCGGCCGCGAGACGCTGCGTCACGGCCCGATGAAGCCAATGGGGCTCACCAATGCCCATAACCCTTCGGTGAAGCCCTACGCCGTCGTGCAGCTGCGCCAGGACAATGCACTGGGCACGCTCTACAACATGGTGGGCTTCCAGACCAAGCTGAAATACGGCGCCCAGACGGACGTCTTCCGGATGATCCCGGGCCTCGAGAACGCCGAATTCGCCAGGCTCGGGGGCCTGCACCGAAACACCTATATCAACTCGCCGACTCTTCTAGACCATTCGCTGACGCTGAAATCCCGCCCCGGTCTTCGCTTTGCCGGCCAGATCACCGGCTGTGAGGGCTACGTGGAAAGTGCCAGCGTCGGGCTTCTCGCCGGGCGGTTTGCCGCTGCCGAGCGCAAGGGCGAAGCGCCGTCGCTGCCGCCGGCCACGACGGCCTTCGGCGCGCTCCTCAATCACATCACCGGCGGGCACATCGTTTCCGACGACGAGCCCGGCAAGCGCTCGTTCCAGCCGATGAACATCAATTTCGGCCTCTTTCCGCCGCTGGAGCCGGGCGCCCTCACCAGGCCTGAAGGCGCCAAACGCTTCCGCGGCAAGGAAAAGGCGCTCGCCAAGAAGCAGGCGACGGCGGCACGAGCGCTCGGTGACTGCGCCGACTGGCTCGGTCGCGAGACCGCATAAGCGTTTCAGTCGATCGTCCCAGCCGCCGCACTGCCTTCCGCCGGTGCGTCGATCTCGGATTTCGGGTTGAAGCTGCCGAGCAGCCAGAGCGAGACCTCGGCCGCCTCGGCGGCCATTCGAAATTCGAAGTTATTGTCCAGATAGGCGAAATCCGGGAAATGGACGATTAGCCCCTGCCCGCTTTCGGAGTTGTTCACCCGCAGCTTACCGGGATGAATCACGTGGCATACATAGTGCGTGCCGTGCGACTGGATGAAGCCAGCCTTGCCGTGATGCAGACGAAGAAAAATGGCCTTGCCGTCAATGGTCGAATGCAGTGCGCGGATTGCCTCATCGGGAAAGGCGCGGCCAAACTCGACCATCGCGGAACCTGTGTCGGGGTTGTCGGCGTCGCGCTCGGCGCGCGCATTCATCCAGACATAGAACGCACCGACGACCGCAATCAGAGCGATGAGCATCAACCAGAGCATATATCCGTCCCTTTCGGACGACAGAATTCCGTGAGGCTCAATCTTTATCGCTCGAGGCTTGCGCCAGCTTGAACAGGGACATCCGTCAGAAACGGCGGCGGCGGCTTGCGCGCCACATCCGCCATTGCCGTTGCCACTGGGGCGGCTGGATCGAGTGCTTGAGGATCCGGGCTCCGGCAGCCTCGGCACGATCGAACACCGGCTCGGCGAGAGCGACGGGGATGAAGGCCGGGAAATTCTTAGGAGAGATTGAATTCAAACTGTTGCGCGCCTTGGCGAGGTGATCCCGGCCGAGCCCGCAGAGCGCGCGAACGGCCCTGCCGATCGCGGCCTCGTCGCGCCCGTCAAGCAGCATCTCCCTGTCGAGCCCGGTCGCGCGCAGAAGGTCGGTGGGAAAATAAACCTGGCCCCGCCGGGAATGGATCGGCAGGAGCAGCAACAGGCCGGCGATCGTCTGCGCGACGCCGGCGTGGCCGGCAGCATCCGCAGACTGTGCAGCACTCGTCGGGTCGAGAATCAATGAGGCAAGCTGAATGAGTGCGGACGCCGTCTCGCCCGCATAGCCCTCTAGCGCCGTCGTGTCCTCCATCGGATCGTCGTAGAGATCGAAAAGCCGCGCGTCGATCATGTTCTGCAGAACGCCAACGGGCAGACGATGCTCGTCAATGCTGCCGAGGAGCGCCCCCGCCAGCGGGTGGCCCTCACCCCCCGATCGGTTTTCCAGCAGGTCACGCCACCATTGCAGCCGAATTTCGCCGGGGAGCGGCTCGTGTACCACGTCGCGAATGCGGGCAATCTCGGCGTGGAAGGCGTAGAGACTGGCAAGTGAATGCCGTTTTTCCGGGGGGGCGAGCAGGCATGCAAGGTAGCGATCGCGATCGGTATCCCGCAGAGTCGCGAGGATCTGGGCATCGGGCTCTTGCACGCTGGGATTCCTTCGATAATCGGTCACACCGCAATCAGTGCTGCGGCGACGGCGCGTGATTCTGCCAGCATGACGTTGTAGGTGCGGACCGCTGCGCCGGTATTCATCGGATCGGACGAGATATTGGCGGCTCTCAATGTTGCTTTCAGATCTGCCGGCAAGGGTCTGATTTCACGCCCGGTTCCGACAAGCAGGACCTCGATCGCTTGCGCTTCGTCAAGCACGCGCCGGAACTTCTCGATCGTCAGCGGGTCGCCCTCGGCAACGTCCCAGCCATAGATGCCGGATGGCAACATCAGCACCGATCCGCGGTGCGACATGTCGGCGAAGCGAAAGCCGCCGTTGCCGTAGGCGTCGATCGGCGCACGTCCCGGGAAGTGCGCTTCGCGCATTTCGATTCCCTTTGCCATCAGGCCGCACCCGTTGCGGTGTCCTGCGTCGTCGTTCCGCGTCCTCCCAACGCCCCGCCGAGGCGATTGTTTCGGCGGTTGAAGAGAATGAGCACCGGCCCCGCGATATAGATCGACGAAATCGTCCCGATGACAACGCCGAAGAGGAGCGTGGCGCTGAAGGACTGCACGAGGCGACTTTCGCCGAACAGGTAAAGCGCAACGAGGGCCAGTGCCGTCGTCATGGCGGTGAGCACGGTACGCGACAGGGTCTGGTTGATCGATGTGTCGATCAATACCGAAAGCGACATCCGCTGATAGCGCGCCAGGTTCTCCCGGACGCGGTCGTAAATCACCATCGTATCGTTCAGCGAGTAGCAGACGATCGTCAGAAGCGCAGCGAGGCTGGCGAGATTGAATTCGATTCCGGTCAGCACCAGGAAGCCCATCGTCAGCAGCACGTCGTGCAGCGTGGTGATGACGGCGCCGGCAGCAAACTTCCAATCGAAGCGCAGCCAGACATACAGGATGATGGCGAGTATCGCCGCGGCGACGGCGAGCGTGCCGGCGCGGGTCAGTTCTCCGGAAACCGCCGGGCCGACGACCTCGACTCGGCGGAAGGTGTAGTCGTCCTCGAGTTCGGCGCGAACCAGCCCCATTGCGGTCTGATCGGCGTTGTCGCCCGCCTCCTGTGAAGGGATACGCAGCAGGATATCCCGCGCCGAGCCGAGTTCCTGAAGCTGAACCTCCGCGAGGTTCAGCTCGTCAAGGCGGGCGCGGAGGTCCGCGACGTCGGCAGTGCCTTGCTTTGCCCGGAGTTCCAGGAGAGAACCGCCCTTGAAGTCGGCACCCATGTTGAGGCCGAGGCTCACAAGCAAGACGAGCGAAGCGAGCGAGAGCGACGCCATCAGGACGAAGACCGGGTTGCGCAGCGCCATGAAGCGGATATCGGCCTCGGCAAAGAAGCCTGTGCGAATGCCCCTTGGCAGATGTTTCGGCCGGCGGCGGCGATACCATCCGCGGATAAGCCGGCGCGTCAGGCTGTGCGCCGTCAGGATGGTGGTTACGCTGCCGATCGCAAGCGTCGCCGCAAATCCTCTGATCGCCCCGGTGCCCAGCAGGAAAAGTATGGCGCCCGCAATCAGCATCGTCAGGTTCGCGTCGACTATGCTCCTCAATACGCGCGAAAAGCCGTTGTCGAGCGCTTTGCGCAGGGGTTCGCTGCTGATGCGCGCCTCCTCTCGCAGCCGCTCGTAGATGAGCACATTCGAATCGACCGCGACCCCGATCGTGAGAATGATCCCTGCGATCCCCGGCAACGTGAGCGTGATTCCCAGGAGTGACAGCACCGCGACGATGAGCACGACATTGACGATCACCGCAATCACCGCGACAAGGCCGAAGAAGCCGTAGAACCCGACCATGCAGGCGGCGACCGCGGCTGCTGCGACCACTCCGGCCGCAAGGCCGTTCGCAATGGCGTCCGTTCCGACTTCCGGGCCGACAGTGCGCTCTTCGATGACCGTCAGCGAGGCGGGAAGCGGCCCGGCTCGCAGCAGAGCGGCGAGATTTTCTGCGCCCTCCTCCGACAAGTCGCCGGAGAGCCTCACCATATCGCCTTCAATGACGTCGCCAAGCGCGGGCGTCGAGACCACCTGTCCGTCGAGCACGATGGCGAATTGTCGCCTGGAAGCGGATTGCAACAGCGACACGAGCCGCTGGGACGCGTCGGCCGTCAGCTTTATATCGACGACGGGCTCACCGGTCTTCGGATTAAGCCCGGGTTGCGCATCGGCGAAGTCCCGGGCGGAGGCGAAGGCCTGCCTTTCGACGAGATAGGGAACCGGCGGATCGTCCAGCGAATAGAGTACCTCCGATGCGGCGGGCGGCCGTGTGTCGAGGGCCTGCTGCGGCGGCATCGATGGATCGAGCCAGCGGAAAGCGACGTTGCCGCGCTGGCCCAGGAGGTCCTTGAGCCGTTGCGGATCGTCTAAGCCGGGAATCTGAATGCTCAAGCGGTCGTTGCCGCGGCGCCGGATCACCGGCTCCACCGCCCCGACCTCTCCGACGCGACGGCGCACCGCTTCGATCGCCGGGGTGAGTGCGGCGGACAGCCGGAAATCGATGCCTTCATTGGTCAGCCGAAGCCGAAGCGGCTCCTGTGCCGGAGTTTCCTCGGCGATCAATTCCCGGACGCTTCCGGCCTGGTTGGGCGCTTCAACCGGCGCGGTCAGGACGCTGAGGGCCTCGCGCGCAGCCGACGCCTTCGATGTATCGCGCAGCCGAAACTGGATTTCCTGGCCACTGCCGGAAAGGCCCGTATAGCCGATATCGGCGTCCCTCAGCGCCTGGGCGATCGCCGCGATCGTGGCCTCCAGGCGGTCGGCGACGACGCTGTCGCGGTCGACTTTGAGCACGATGTCGGACCCGCCCTTGAGATCGAGGCCGAGCGGCACCGGCCGATGCGGCAGCCAGGCCGGCCATCCGGCAAGCTGCTCTCTCGGAACGATGTTAGGCAAAGCAAAGGCGAAACCGGCCAGAACGACCAGCCAGATCAGGGTGTTCTTCAACGGCGAGAATTTGGGCATGCCTTAAGATGCTCCATCGCCACACCCGGCCGGTCGTGGCAGGTGGGATTATTCCTTGACAGGCTCACCCTTCACGCGAACTTCGGAAATGCCGCTGCGAACCACGCGGACCTTGATGCCTTCGGCAATCTCCACTTCGAGTTCCGCATCGTCGACCACCTTCGTCACCTTGCCGACGATACCGCCGCCGGTAACGACCTGATCGCCGCGGCGGATGTTCTTCAAGAGCTCTTCGCGACGCTTCATCTGCGCACGCTGCGGGCGAATGATCAGGAAGTACATGACGACGAAAATCAGGATGAACGGCAGGATGGACATCAAAATGTCGGCCCCGCCGGCGGCGGGCGCGGCAGTCTGCGCAAAAGCTTCGGTAATGAACATCGATCACTCCTTGAGTTCAACCCACGCGGTTACCTGCCCGCGCGAAATCCGTCGGGAATATAGGGACGCAATCCCACGACACAAATGTCGGCACCCTTCTCCGTTGCTCCTGCCTCTGACATAATTTCCGCAACAGGAGAACCCCTTCAGGGCGTGCAGCCGGGCTTTTCCAGCGCAAACCGCCGTGCTACCGACAAAATCGTCGTGGCCGGAGGAGAAGCGGCCCGATAAATCAAGCAATTGCAATGGCTCGGTATGCTCCGTCAGGGCATCGGCCAGGGCTGCAGACCAAGATTCCCGGAGAAATGCAGATGCGCGAAGGCAAGCTCGACGTTCTGATCAACGAAATGCAGAAGCTTTCGGCAGCGCTCGACCGCATCGCCGGACCCGCGGCAGCGGACAACGACTGGGCCGAGGCCGAGTGCTTCGTCTGGGCTCCCGCCACCCGCCATTTGCAGCCGGTGGCCAGGCCAAATCGCATCGATCTGTCGCTGATCACCGGTGTCGACCATGTCCGCGATATTCTCGTCGACAACACGTTCCGCTTCGCCGAAGGCTACCCCGCGAACAACGTGCTCCTCTGGGGCGCACGCGGCATGGGCAAGTCTTCGCTGGTCAAGGCGGTCCACGCGAAGGTGGCGCGCGATACCGGCAGCGGCCTGAAGCTCGTCGAGGTGCATCGCGAGGACATTGCGTCCCTCCCCGCCCTGATGGACATCCTGCGGCGAGCCCCGATGCCGGTCATCGTGTTCTGCGACGACCTATCCTTCGATCACGACGATACGTCCTACAAGTCGCTGAAGGCCGTTCTCGACGGGGGCGTCGAGGGACGCCCGGCGAACGTCGTGCTCTATGCGACCTCGAACCGCCGGCACCTTCTGCCGCGCGACATGATGGAGAACGAGCAGTCGACCGCCATCAATCCTTCGGAGGCCGTGGAGGAAAAGGTCTCACTGTCGGACCGGTTTGGACTTTGGCTTGGTTTCTACAAGTGCAGCCAGGACGACTATCTGGCCATGATCGACGGATATGCCCGCTATTTCCACCTGCCCGTCGAACCCGAGACGCTTCACGCCGAGGCCCTCGAATGGGCGACGACGCGGGGATCGAGATCCGGCCGCGTCGCCTGGCAGTTCATTCAGGATCTGGCTGGCCGCCTGCGCCGCCAACTGGACGAGACGGCCTGATCGGACGGACGCCTACTCGAGGAAGGTCGACGGGTTCACCGGGGTCGCATTCTTGCGCACCTCGAAGTGAACCTGCGGCTGGCTGGCCTTGCCGGTCATGCCCGAGGCGGCAAGGGTCTGACCGCGCTGCACCTTCTCGCCGCGCTGTACCTTGAGCTGCGAAGCGTTGCCATAGACCGTGACCGTCCCGTCGTCGTGGCGGACCAGGACCGCATTGCCCAGTTCCTTGAGGCTGCTGCCCGAATAGATGACCACGCCGTTCTCGGCCGCCTTGATCGGTGTACCCTCCGGCACCGAGATGTTGATGCCGTCATTGCGGTTGCCATCGACATTTGCACCATAGCCCGCAACCACCGCGCCGCGGACCGGCCAGCGGTATTTGCCTATGCCGGTCGACTTCGGAGACTCCTGATCGACATCGGTCTTGATTGCGACGTCCGTCACGCTCTCCTTGGTGACCGGCGGCTTGTATTCCGCCGGCTTGCCCTGTTCGAGCGATGCCACCTCCGTCTTCGCCGGAACGGAGGCCGTGACCATTGCATCGGTCGCCGCTGCTCCGGCAGCGGGCAGCTTCAGCTTCTGGCCGACGCGAATAGCTTCCGCCGTGAGGCCGTTTGCCTGCTTCAGGGCCGCAACCGACACGCCGTTGGCTTTGGCAATCTTGTTCAGCGAATCCCCCGGCTTGACCGCATAGCCGCCATCCGAGCCGGCACCGGCACCGGCGTTGTTGAGCTTGCCCGCGGCGACATCGTTGCGACCTTCGCTCTTTTCGCGGGACTGGGGCTGGCCGGGAAGGATTGCCATCTCGCGCTGGTCGGCCGGCAACGGCGAAGGCTGCCTCTTGCCGCCTTCGAAGTCGGCGATGGAACCAGACGCTGCGGCCTTCGCGGCACTGCTCGCACCGCCAAAGGTCGGCACGATCAGGCGCTGCCCCGGCTCCACCTGGCTGGCCGACTTCAAGCCGTTCGCCTTGAGGATTTCCTTCTCGGGGACGCCGAAGCGGCGAGCCAGAGCGGCAACCGTATCGCCGGGACGAACCATGATCGTCGGCGCATTCGCCGTCGTCCAGCCACTTTTGCTCGAAGTCCGCTCGGAAGTCGCCGGCAGCGCCTCGGCCTTGGCGAGTGCGGGCTGCGCCTGGCGGGCGGCGGGAAGCGCTTGCGGCTGGCGCGGTGCGGCCGGCGCCGGCTCTGCCAGGGCGGTACGCTGAACGCTGACCGGCGTCGAAGCGGCCCGGGCACTGGAAACCGGCGTGCTCGCCGTACTCATCGGATCGTAGGACGCGCTCTGGCCGGAGCTCGGGAAAGCTTGACCATAAGACCCACCGCCAGAACCGGCGGACGAAGCCGGCTGACCGCCAGAGACGTCGCCGCGCGGCACATTCCCCGGTATGGCACTGGTAGTAATATCATCCGAGCTCGAAAAGAGCCCGTTAAAGCGGCTTACGTCGGAGCTGCAACCGGTCGCGACGCTTGCCAGCAAAACCGCCCCGCACAGGCGGATCAAGGATTTCCCTGCACCGGGAGATGAAAATTTACGCATGACGCTTACCCACTCCGAACGCAACTCGCTGTGGAATGATTAAAGCGCATTAGAGTTACCGCCCGGTTAAGGGCAGCACTGATTTGACGAAATGCTAACCATATGATGTCCGCCGCCCGCGCGGTGAAAGCCTCACGGCAGGAAGAGGAGCTGTGGCAAAGGCTTAGAGAAGTTCGGAATAGAGGCGCTCGATTTCCGACAGCGACCGCGGTTCAGGCGGTTGCTCTTCGTAGCTGATACTGCCGACGTCCCAACCGACAAATGGGGTTTCACGAGTTGGCAAGGCGGCGGAGTCAACTGAAGACGCGGCCTTGTCCTGGTCCAGGAAGACGCTGACGAGCCTTTCGAAATTTCCGCCCGTTTCCAATCCGCTTTCGGCATCGTATTCAAGCGACCGCAAGCCGGCCACGGCCGCCTCGCGCGTACCGAAGTAGCGCAGGCTGTTCTGGTCCTCCGGACGCAGATTGTCGTAGTAGTCGATGAAGGCACTATAATAGGCCTTGTAGTCGCCGGTCTCGGCATGCTTCCCAAAGGCCTGATATTCGCGCGCAGCCAGCTGTGGCGAAAGCGTGTTGTTCCACTCGTCCCTGGTCAGCGGCGGCAGTTTCTCGGGCGCCTTTCTTGTCCGGCTCAGATAGAGCAGCGCGTCGACCGACAGCGAAATGCGGGGCGTCGGATCGAAGAAGCTTGCCGGCGTGGCCTGGACCGCGCCGTCGTCCTTGCTTCCGGAGACAACCTGCCCGGCGGGACGGCCGGCGAGATTGCCCAAACCGTCACCGGTTGTCGCTGCAGTCAGCCTGTTCGCAATCTCCATCCATCGTCTCCGTCACTGACACGATGGAGCGGATCTACGCGCAAGCGCGGGCAAAGGTGCTTTCAGCCATCGTGCCTTTCCGGGCTACGGGCGTAAGCTTGCGCGAAGCTGGATTTCGTTAAGAATTCGTTAATCGGCTGTTCTGAAAGGGGTTCCCGTCTGACGGGAGGTTGCAGGCGATGCCTACGTCCAGCACGGGCGGCCGAGAATCAGCGTCCGCTGCAACGCCGGGCCTGCTTCATCGGCGCGTCAGAGAAACGATGCGAGTTGCGGCACGATCGGAAGATAGGGGGCGTCGAACAGATCTTCGCGATCGAAGCGGCTGCCGGTCCGGCTGACGCGCACGATGCGGCACTGCGTTTCGCTCATCATGATCGGCACCAGCAGCGTACCGCCGGAGACCAGATGATCGGAAAACATTCGGGGCAGGCTGTTGAAGGCGGCGGTGATGAGAATTCGGTCGAACGTTCCCTCGCCCGGAACCCCGGAACTACCATCCG
Organism: Sinorhizobium glycinis; assembly: GCF_001651865.1. Classification (GTDB taxonomy): domain Bacteria; phylum Pseudomonadota; class Alphaproteobacteria; order Rhizobiales; family Rhizobiaceae; genus Sinorhizobium; species Sinorhizobium glycinis. Next base: position 164,997 of record NZ_LPUX01000068.1, on the reverse strand, counting down.
CGTGCCTGACGACGACATTGCGGATGCCGGTTTTTTCGAGGTTCTTCTGCGCCGAACTCACCAGTGTCTGATACCGATCGATCGTCAGGATGCGTTCGGCGATACGCCCCATCAGTGCCGCCGTGAAACCGCTGCCTGTCCCCACCTCCAGAATGCGTTGGCCCGGCTTGATATTCAGGTAATGCAGCAGGCGGACGGCGAAGTCGCAGCCTTCCATGAACGAACCGCAGTCGAGCGGTATCAATCGCTTGGAATAGACGTCGTCCTGGTACTGCGGGGGACAGAAATTGCTGCGCGGGGTCTGCTCGACGGCCTTGAGCAAATCGTGATTGACCACGCCGGCGGAACGAAGGCGCAGCGCCATCGCTGCAAAGCCTTCCTGCTGCGAAACGCGTCCGTTCAAGCGCCTGTCCCTTCCCGCAGTGCGCGCGCAATGCGCTCCTGGACGGTATAGTCGGTCATATCCAGTTTAAGCGGGGTTACCGAGATCCTGTTTTCGCGCAAAGCGCGAATGTCCGTTCCGGAGCGGAAGTCGCCGGATCGCTCGCCGAAGCGGAGCCAGAAATAGGGAAATCCACGACCGTCTATACGCTCGTCGATGCTGAGGCCGAATTCGAGCTTGCCTTGTGAGGTCACCTCCACGCCCGCCACGGCGTCGGCCGCGCAATCGGGGAAGTTCACATTGAGGAGGGTTCCGTCCGGAAGCTCGACATTCATCAGGGTGCGGATCAAGGCGGGCGCGTGGGTATCGGCCACATTCCACGAAACCGCGCCGCCGAGGGCATGGTGGTAAGCCTGGCTGACGGCGATCGACCGGATTCCCTGGAGCGTGCCCTCAATGGCACCGGCCACGGTGCCGGAATAGGTGACGTCGTCCGCAAGGTTGGCGCCGATGTTGACGCCCGAGAGGACGAGATCCGGCTTGCGATCGAGTATCTTCCGCGCCGCCATGATCACGCAGTCTGTCGGCGTTCCCCGGAGTGCGAAACGCCTCTCGGAAACCTGGCGCAGCCGCAGCGGTTCCGAGAGCGTCAGCGAATGGGCAAGGCCGCTCTGGTCCACTTCCGGCGCGACGACCCAGACATCGTCCGAGATGGTCAGCGCGATCCGCTCGAGAACGGAGAGCCCTTCGGCATGAATGCCATCGTCATTGGTCAGCAGGATTCGCATGCCGGTCTCTCGCTTGCTCGCGCTTCAGGCCGCCTTCTCGATGCGTCGAAGACCGCCCATATACGGAACGAGAACCTCCGGCACGGAGACCGAGCCATCGTCATTCAGGTAATTCTCGATGACGGCGATCAGCGCACGGCCCACGGCCACGCCGGAACCGTTCAGCGTATGGACGAACTTCGTGCCCTTCTCTTCCTTGGTGCGATAGCGCGCATTCATACGGCGTGCCTGGAAGTCGCCGCAAACGGAGCAGGACGAAATTTCCCGATAGGTATCCTGCCCCGGCAGCCAGACTTCGAGGTCATAGGTCTTGCGTGCGCCGAAGCCCATGTCGCCGGTGCAGAGTGTCATCACGCGGTAGTGCAGCCCGAGCCGTTTCAGCACCTCTTCGGCGCAGGCCGTCATCCGCTCGTGCTCATCGACCGAGGTCTCGGCGTCGGTGATCGACACCAGTTCGACCTTGTTGAACTGGTGCTGGCGCAGCATGCCGCGCGTGTCACGCCCGGCCGAGCCCGCTTCCGATCGAAAGCACGGCGTCAGAGCCGTGAAGCGCAGCGGCAGCTTCTCGCCCTCGAGGATCTGCTCGCGCACCATGTTCGTCAGCGGAACCTCCGCGGTCGGGATCAGCCAGCGATCGTCCGTCGTGCGGAAGAGATCCTCGGCGAATTTCGGCAATTGGCCGGTCCCGTACATGGCATCGTCGCGGACGAGCAGCGGCGGCTGCACTTCGATATAGCCGTGCTCGCCGGTGTGCAGATCCAGCATGAACTGGCTAAGGGCACGCTCCAGGCGAGCAAGCTGCCCCTTCAGAATCGTGAAACGCGCGCCGGCAATGCGTGCGGCGCCTTCGAAATCCATGAAACCCAGCGCTTCGCCGATCTCGAAATGCTCGAGCGGCCTATGGTTCCAGGTCGGCTTGGCGCCAACGACCCGCTTCACGACATTGCCGCTCTCGTCCGGGCCGACCGGCACGTCCTCGAGAGGCACGTTCGGGATGCGCGACAGGATATCCGTGAGCTCGGCTTCGATCCGGCGGCTTTCCTCTTCGGCAGCCGGCAGGGCGTCCTTGAGTTCGGCGACTTCGGACTTGAGCTTTTCGGCGAGTTCGCTGTTCTTCTGCGCCATCGCCGCGCCGATTTCCTTCGAGGCGGCGTTGCGGCGCGACTGCATCTCCTGCAGCGACTGAAGGATCGCGCGGCGGCGCTCGTCAAGCGCGATCAGCGATGCGGAAAGCGACGCCGCGCCCCGCTTCGCCAGGGCATTGTCGAGCACGCCAGCATTCTCACGAATCCATTTGATATCGAGCATAGTCTTCCCACGCGTTGGTCTACTGCGTGTCTCCTTCAATCGATCCCGATTTAAGGACAAGGACATGCAGCAATTCAAAGTGCTACGAGCGACCTTTGCGTGTCTGAGAGACGCACGGCGCTGTAGGTCACGGCGCGCGAAAGTCAGCCTTGGGCTGGCCCGACCGTCCCCGAAGAACCTTCCTGCGAAGAGGCGGACTCGCCTGCAAGCGCCTCAGCTTCCCGCCGTCTTTCAACGAGTCGCGCCGTATAGATTGAAATCTCGTAGAGAAGGATGGCGGGCAGCGCAAGACCGATCTGGGAAACCGGATCCGGCGGCGTCAGCACGGCGGCGACGACGAAAGCGATGACGATCGCATATTTGCGCTTCTCGGCAAGACCCTGCGAGGTGACGAAGCCGACACGCGCCAGGAGTGTGGTGACGACCGGCAGCTGGAACACCAGCCCGAAGGCGAACACCAGCGACATGATCAGGCTCAAATATTCCGACACCTTCGGCAACAGCTGGATCGCCACCTGCCCCTCTCCGCCCCCCTGCTCCATGGCCAGGAAGAACCACATGACCATCGGGGTGAAGAAGAAATAGACCAGCGCGCCGCCGAGCAGGAAAAGGACCGGAGAGGCAATCAGGAACGGCAGAAAGGCCGCCCGCTCGTTCTTGTAGAGACCGGGCGCGACGAACTTGTAAACCTGCGAGGCGATGACCGGAAAGGCGATCACCAGCGCCCCGAACATCGCCACCTTGATCTGGGTGAAGAAGAATTCCTGCGGGGCGGTGTAGATCAGTTCGACGTTGCGATGGCTGAGGCCGGCCCAGTTCACCGCCCACTTGAACGGCAGGACGAGGAGATTGAACAGCTGCTTGGCGAAGTAGAAGCAGACAAGGAAGGCGACGAAGAACGCGCCGACCGCCCACATCAGCCGCGCGCGAAGCTCGATGAGGTGCTCGATCAACGGCTGCGGCTTGTCCTCGATGTCGCCGCTCATGCGTCACCTTTTATCTTGCGCGAAGATGCGCTTGTCTTCTTGGTCTTGACAGCGGTCGGGCCCTCGCCTTCGGTCTTCCGGGCGGTCGCTTTCTTCGGCGCAGACGCAGACGCGGTTCTCTTTGCGACTCCTTCGAGCGGCGATTCCTTGACGGTTGCCTTCTGCGCTCTGGGCTTGGCGGCGCGCTTCGGCGTCGCCTCGACAGCCTTCGCCTCCGCCGGCTTGACCTCTTCCGCCGCCACACGTTCCATTTGCCGGGAGGCCGATCCGACCGCGGCGGCCGCCACCGTGTCGACGGGCTTGGCAGGTGCAGCGGTCGCACTTGCCGGCTCGACTGGAGCCTCGGGCGTCACCGGCGGCTCGGGTGTTGCAGGTTGAGCCGGGGTGTCGGGCGTCGTCGCCCGCTGCAGGTCCGATTTGATCTCGTTGCCGAGCTGCCGCAGCGGGTTCATCGCGTCACGCAATGCCGTCGTCGGGTTGAGGCTTTGCGCATCGCTGATCGTCTTGCGGACCTCGTCGAGGTCGGCTTCGCGCAACGCTTCATCGAACTGGCGGCGGAAGTCGGAGGCCATGCCCCGCATCCGCGACGTCATCCGCCCGAAAGCCCGCAGCATGGGCGGCAGGTCCTTCGGTCCGACGACGACGATCAAGACGATTGCAATAACAACAAGCTCGGTCCAGCCGATATCAAGCATCCGACGCGCCCTACAAACCCGTAATGCGGCTCATCGGGCGCCTCCGCACCCGATCCCGCCATCTTCGATCGTCAGCGGACTTCGTCGGACTTGTGCTCGACGGTGTTGCCGTCGATCGTCTTGTCGGCCGAGGCGGCGTCCTCGTCGGTCATGCCCTTCTTGAAGTTCTTGATGCCCTTGGCAACATCGCCCATCAGTTCCGGGATCTTGCCGCGGCCAAACAACAGCAGCACGACCACCAGGACGATCAGCCAATGCCAGATGCTAAACGAACCCATCCACTTACTCCCTCGAGGCTTTATCGATTTAAAGCCATCACGTTGTCATTTTTCAGGCGCCGCTTAAAGGCACGGCGTCGTTCTGACCGAACCTAAGATGTCGAGGCGTCTTTTTCAAACACCAATATGTCGCGCTCGTTAACGGAAAGCGTGACGTCACGCAATCCTTGCGGCAACAGATCGGCGCGGATGCGGGCCCGCACCGTGCGTTCCGACTGCGGCACGGCGAGTTCAAGGAGCTCGACGACGCCCAGAAAACGCCGCGACAGGATGCGTGCCGGGATGTCGCCGCCCTCCGGCTTCAGTTGAACACCGGAGAGCCGCACCGCCACGCTCAGGTGCTGCCCCTCGTTGTACTCTGCGGCAGGCACGCCGCCGAGCGGCGTTTCGACGCGGCCGCCGCGCACACGCGCATCGAACACGTTGATCTCGGAAAAGAACCCGGCGGCAAAGAGATTGCGTGGCTTGCGATAGAGCTCGTCGGCGGTGCCGACCTGAACCAAGCAGCCATCCCTCAGTAGCGCAATCCGGTCGGCCATGCGCATCGCCTCTTCCGCGTCGTGGGTCACGACGATCGCCGTCGCCCGCGTTTCGCGCAGGATGGCCAGCGTGTCGGCACGGATGGAGTCCTTGAGGCGCGAATCGAGGCCGGAGAAAGGCTCGTCCATCAACAGCACCGCCGGCCGCGGGGCGAGCGCCCGGGCAAGCGCCACCCGCTGCTGTTCGCCGCCGGAAAGCACATGCGGATAGCGATCCGCGTAATGAAACAGGCCCACACGATCCAGCGCTGCATCCGCCTGGATCAAAGCCTCCTTTTTCGGCAGGTCGGTCAGCCCGAAGCAGACGTTGTCCCGAATGGTCATGTGCGGAAAGAGCGCGAAATCCTGAAACATCAGCCCGACGCCACGCCTTTCCGGCGGAAGGAAAACGGAAGGACCCGATATTTCCCGACCGTTCAGCAGAAGCCGGCCGCCGGTCTGCATCTCGATGCCGGCCGCGATCCGCAGCAAGGTCGTTTTGCCGGAGCCGGAGGGCCCGAGCAGACACAGCACCTCGCCGGCCTCGGCGGTCAGCGAGACGTTCTTGATCGTGTCCTTGGAATGATATCGGTGGCTGATGTTTTCGAATGCAAGGCTTGCCGCAAACGACACTCCCGACCGTCTCGTCGTCGCAACGGCGCCGTTGAGCGTGTCTGAAACCATACCTGCATTCCTTGAACCGAAGGCCTTCGGCGGCACAGCGGCTTTAAAGCCGATACACCTACTCAGGATTTCTAATCGTCTTCTTCAGCCTTCGGAGTCAAGAGGCCCAGTTCCTCGAGGTCCATCTGGGTGATGGGATCCTCATTGTCGGAAAGTTCGTCCTCGCCGACAGGCACCGGAATATGCAGGTTGGAGGGAACGCGACCGGACAGGAGCCCGGCGCCCTTCAATTCCTCGATGCCCGGAAGATCGCGGATCTCCTCCAGCCCGAAATGATCGAGGAAATCCCGCGTCGTCCCGAACGTCACCGGCCGCCCCGGCGTGCGCCTGCGGCCGCGAAAACGCACCCAGCCCGCTTCCATCAGCACATCGAGCGTGCCCTTGGAGGTTTGAACGCCGCGGATGTCCTCGATCTCCGCACGCGTCACCGGCTGGTGATAGGCGATTATGGCCAGCACTTCGAGCGCGGCGCGGGAGAGCTTCTTGACTTCCTGCTCATCCGTCTGCACGACGAAGGAGAGATCGGCCGCGGTACGGAAGGCCCAATGGTCGGCGACCTGCACGAGATTGACGCCGCGGCTCGCATAAGAAGCCTTGAGCCGCGACATGATCCGCCCGACATCGACCCCGCGGGGTATCCGGCTGGCGATATAGGTCTCGGAAATCGGCTGCGCCGATGCGAAAACGAGTGCTTCGGCAATGCGCTCCGCCTCCTCCGCGAGCCCTGGATCGATGAACACCTCCTCGAGGTCCCCCTCGTCATCGGGTAATCCGGGCAAGTATTTTTGTGCCTCAGCCACGCGCCGCCTCCATTTCCGCCAGGGTTGCGGCATCGATCGGCTTCGGCCCGCGCCTCAAATAGATCGGCGCGAAAGCGGCGTCCTGCCGGATCTCCAACCGTCCTTCCCGCACCAGTTCGAGCGACGCGGCAAAGGAACTCGCAATGGCGGTTGCGCGCTCCTTCGGGCCCGTCATGTAGCGGATGAGGAAATGGTCGAGGGCGGTCCAGTCGTCGAGGCTGCCGACCATTCGGGCGAGGATGAGGCGGGCATCGGCAAGCGACCAGACATGGCGCTTCTCGATCGTAACCTGCGTTATCGCCTGGCGTTGCCGGAGCGTGGCGTAGGCCGTCAGCAAGTCGTAAAGCGAAGCGTCGTAATCGGACTTTCTCTCCGATACGAGGTGCTCGGGCGCGCCGCGCGCGAAGACGTCGCGACCCAGCCTGTTGCGGTTGACCAGCCGCGTCGCGGCATCGCGCATCGCCTCGAGGCGCTTCAGCCGGAATGCGAGGGCGGAAGCCATCTCCTCGCCGGAGGGGCCCTCGTCCTTCGGCTGCTGGGGAATCAGCAGGCGCGACTTCAGATAGGCAAGCCACGCCGCCATGACGAGGTAATCGGCGGCAAGTTCGATGCGGATCGAGCGGGCCCGCTCGATGAAGGCGATATACTGCTCGGCAAGCGCCAGAACCGAGATGCGGGAAAGATCGACGCGCTGGCTGCGGGCAAGATGGAGAAGCAGATCAAGCGGACCCTCGAAGCCGCCGATGTCGACGACGAGCTCTTCCTCGTGCAAGCCGCGATCGGCGGACTCCTCCTGCCACAAAGGCTCCATCGGCGCCTTTGCCACAGGCTGTCCCTGCCTTTCGTCAGAACCCATCGCCACTATGCCCTTCGCCGCGGTCGGAGCCGCCTTTTCTCATTCCGCCTCAGGCGAGCGAGAACATCGCATTGAACTCCGCTCGCAACAAGTCTTCGTCCGAACCATCAGGCTGCCGGAAGGCGGCGTCGGCCGCCCTGGCCCTGCGCAGCCGTTCGCCCGAAAGAACCGGTACGACATCGGCAACGGCCTTCATTTCTTCCATAATGCCATGACAATGCAAGACGAGATCGAGGCCCGCGCCGATAATCCCCCGGGCGCGGGTCGTCATGTCCCCGGCAAGTGCGTTCATGGAAACGTCGTCGGACATCAACAGGCCGTCGAAGCCGATATAGTCGCGGATGATCTCCTGCACGACTTTAGCCGACGTCGTCGCCGGATTTTCCGGATCGATTGCCGTGAACACCATATGCGCCGACATTGCCATCGCCTCGTCCTTCATGGCGGCGAAAGGCTGGAAGTCGACGCGCTTCAGTTCTTCCAGCGAGGCGTTGACCACCGGCAGATTGTGATGCGAATCCACGAAGGTGCGGCCATGGCCCGGCATGTGCTTCATCACCGGCAGCATGCCGCCCGCTTTCAGGCCCTCGCTCACCGCCCGCCCGATTGCCGTCACGGTCGCGGGATCGTGTCCATAGGCGCGATTGCCGATGACGTCATGGCTGCCGGGCACCGGCACGTCGAGAACCGGCAGGCAATCCACCGTGATGCCGAAGCGCAGGAGATCGAACGCATGGAGACGTCCGAGCAGCCAAGCCGCGCGCAACCCCATCTTATTGTCCTGCCGGTAGATCTCGCCGATGGCCGAGCCGCCCGGATATTGTTGCGCGAGCGGCGGGCGAATGCGCTGGACACGGCCGCCCTCCTGATCGATCAGGACCGGCGCTTTCGGATTGCCGACGCTGTCCCGCAGGGCCGCCACGAGATCGCAGATCTGCTCTTTCTCACCGATGTTGCGGCCGAAGAGAATGAAGCCCCAGGGGCGTTCGCCGGCGAAGAAACTGCGCTCTTCCGCCGTCAGAAGAAGGCCCTTGCAGCCCGAGATGAATGCCTTTGATTCGCTCATACCTGGATCATAGTGTCCTGCGGCCGAACCGCGAAGCCGCAAAGCGTCACACCACCTCTCCATGCACAGGCAAAGGGATCGACCAACGAAACGGGCGCGACATTCCTGCCGCGCCCGCTTTTCTCTTGAACCTTTTGCGGCTACTTCGTCACGAGGCAGCTTCCGCCGGCGCTCTTGTAGCGAGAGCAAAGTGCATTCGCTTCATCCCGCGAGCCGGCCGGTATCCTCACGCGATAATAGGTACCCTTCCCGGCAATGTCGGCCTTGCGGATGTCCACGCCGCGACCACCGATGACGCTCGCGAACTTGGCCGCGAGGCTGTTGTAGCTCTTCTGCGCCTCGGCCTCGGAAGGCAGCGAGGCAATCTGGACCACATAGCTGCCGGCCGGAACCGATGCCGTCGCAAGTGGGGCGGCAGGCTGTGCAGCCGCCGTTTCCGTGGCCGCTTGGCCTTCCGGCGCCGCAGTCGGAGTGGCAGCTGCAGGTGTTTCAGCGGCGGGTCGCGCCTGCGGGACCGGTTCGCTGCCGACGGCCGTCGTCTTGACGCTGCGAACGGGAGCAACCTCATTCTCCGTCGGCTTGCTCGGCGCTGCAAGCGCGACCTTCTCGGCAGGAGCGGCCGGCTCTTCGGCGGCACGCAGCTCGCCTGCAGCAACCGCGACCGCCGCCTTGCCCTGGGAACCGGAAGCGCCCGCTTCGGCCGAAGCGCTGGCGGGGATGGGTTGAGTGGCAGCCGCCGCGTTGGCGGTTTCGACCGGCGGCTCGTCACGAGGAACGAGCGTCCCATCCGGCTTGACGATCATGGTCCGGACCTTGCGCGGCGCGACAGCCGGAGCGCTTTCCTGCTCGGCAGCGGCACCGTCCGCAGGCGCATCCGGCGTCAGGCGCGCGACCTCTTCCCCTTCCGCGGGAGACACACCGGGCAACGCGTCCCCATCGTCACTGCCTTCCAGCGGCAGGGTTTCGGGTGTCAGCGTTTTTTGAACCACGTCCATCGGCTCTTCCGTCGAGGAGACCAAGGCCTCCTGGCGCGGCGCGTTGCTATGGTCGCCCGCCACGCGATCATAGACGGCCTTGTCCTGGTTCGGGACCGTCTTGCCGCCCTTCTGTTCGGGAACGATCTTAACCGGATCCTTGTCGGCGAGGATGATCTTGGGGCCGTCGCCGGAAAGGACCGCGCCGCTGCCGCCCATCCAGGCGTAGACGGCGGCGCCCCCGAGGATGATGACGCCGGCAACGCTTGCGGCGAGCAGCATCGTGCGCTGCGAGCGGCGGCCATAGCCCTGTTCGGCAAAATCATCGGACTCGGCGCGCGGCATGGCCGCCTGCCGCTCGACCTCTTGCGCCGCGCTGCGGCGTTCCGACATCGAACGCTGGAAGTCCTCTTCCATTGCCTTCTCGAATTCTTCGAAATCGTCGAGCGAAGCGAGCGGCGGGGTTCCGTTGCCGGCCGTCCCGGCGCGCGCCGCGGGCGCAACCTCGGCCTGGCGTGCGCCGGCCTTTGCAGCCGTAGCCGGCGTGCTGAAGAGCTGTGCCATTTCCGCATCGATGTCGAGATCGAAATCGCCCGGATAGGAAACCGGCTTCTCCTCCGCCTCCAGCGACGGCAGCTGCGGGACATCGAGATCGGCGATCGGCGCGACGCCGCTCTCCATCTCGCCGATCATGGCGGGATCGAAAGGCAGCGGACTTTCGGTCTCCTCGACCTCGATGGCCGCAGGCGCTCGAGCAACTTGCGGCGCCTGTTCGCGACGCGGCTCCGGCGCGCCGGTCGGTGCGAGTGCCTGCAGGAACGGCTGAGCAGCCGGCTCCACCAGTGCGGGATGCCCTACGACCGGCACTTCTGCAGCCGCCTTCGGCCCCTCGTCCTTCGACAGATCCATATCCGCGGCGATGTCGGCCAGTTCGAGCTCGAAATCATCGAGATCGAAGCTCGGCTCGGCTTCACCTTGGGCCAGCTTGCCTTGTGCGGTCTCCAGTTCCGGTTCGGCAGGCGCCTTCGGCGGAAGGACGGGAGCGACCGGTGCCGTCACGGCAGCGGGGGTCGGGATCGGGGTGGCGAAGGCTCGCTGCTGAGACGTTCCGGCGCTCGACGCGACCGGCGTCGCGCGGCTGAACATCGGCGTGAATGGATAGGTGTTCTTCTTTGCCACAGGGGCGGAAACGGGAGGCGCTAAAGCGGCTGCTGCGCCTGTCGCGGCGGCGACCGGAATCACCGGAAAGCGCTCCACGTCGGCGAGCAGCCGATCGACGTGATCGGAAGCAGCCGGCTCAGACGGCATGGCGGGCGATACATGCGCAGCGATCGCCTCGGTGACGGCTGGTTCCTGCGGCAGATCGGGCTCGGCCATATCCAGGTAAACCGGCTCCGCGATATTCGCGCGTTCGGCAGCCTTGCCGGCGGCAGCGAGCCTGGAGGCAAGCGGCTCCTGCCAATCTTCAAACACAGGCAGTTCCGGCGTCTGCGGCTGCAGAGTGGATTGCACCACATCGTCTGCCGGCGACGGCTCCGCCGACAGATCTTCATAGCCGAGCGACAGCTCGAGTTCGCGCTCCAGATCGACGGCGGCATCGATGTCCTGCGCCGCGACGGCTTCAGCCTCAAGATCGTTGGAGACCTGACCTTCGCCTGAAACCGGAGAGAAGGCCACCGGTTCGGGGGATACGTCTTCGGCGAGCTCGACGACGGAAGCAGAAGACTCTGCGATCGCCGGTTCTTGGCCTTCCAGCACAGGCTCGGCAGGCGAGCCCGCCGCGGCATTGGCGACCGGGTGCTCGACGAGCCCGCTGTCGGGATGCACTGGCGCCGCGCGCGGCGCGTCATAGCCGTCGAATGCGCGCAGCAGCTCGTCTTCGAGATCAAAGGTCGGATCGCGCCGGATCGCCTCCTGGTGCCTCTGCAACTCCTGCAGTTGCTGAACCGCTGGCCGAGCATCGTAACCGACAATGCGGGCAAGTTCGCTCAACGGATCATCATCGGCCAATCTATCGAATTCTGCCGGCCCGCTTCGTGCGAATTGTTTGTCTGCCATAGTTTCCACTCACAACTGCTGCGTTGAATTGCCAGCGCATTGTGGGGAAATGGTGACACTACTTACCGCATCTCTTCCGGTGCCGAGGTGCCCGTAACGGACAGGCCCGACTTCAATACCGAGGCGACAGCATGCACCAGCCCGAGTCTGGCAATGCTTAATTCTCTGTTCTTATCGTTAACAAAGCGTAATTCCGGATTTTCCTTACCCTTGTTCCAGAGTGCGTGGAAGGCTGCTGCAAGATCATACAGGTAAAAAGCGATTCTGTGAGGCTCCTGCGAGAGTGCTGCAGCCTCGATGACGCGCGGATATTCTGCCAGCTTGGCGACGAGCTGCAGTTCGGCAGGGTCAACGATTGCCCCGATCACTGCACCGGCAAGATCGACCGAAGACAAATCAAGATCGGGGAAAGCTTCCTTCGCCTGGCGGAACACCGAGCAGCAACGCGCATGCGCATACTGCACGTAGAAGACCGGATTGTCCTTTGATTGTTCCGTCACCTTGGCAAAGTCGAAATCAAGCGGCTCCGAGTTCTTCCGATAGAGCATCATGAACCGTACGGGATCACGGCCGACCTCGTCGACAACATCCCTCAGCGTCACGAAGTCGCCGGAGCGCTTCGACATCTTCACGGGTTCGCCGTTCCGGTAGAGCTTGACGAGCTGGCACAGCAAGACCGTCAGCTTCGCGTTTCCTTCGGAAATCGCCCGCGCCAGCGCCTCCAGGCGTTTGACATAGCCGCCATGGTCGGCCCCGAGGACGTAGATCATCTCATGGAATCCACGGTCGAACTTGTCCTTGAAATAGGCAACGTCGGCGGCGAAATAAGTATAGCTGCCGTCCGACTTGATGAGCGGCCTGTCGATGTCGTCACCCACCTCGGTGGAACGGAAGAGCGTCTGCTCGCGGTCCTCCCAATCCTCCGGCAATTGGCCCTTCGGCGGCGGCAGCGTGCCCTTGTAGACATGCCCCTTGAAGGTCAGGTCGTTGATCGCCGTGCGAATCCGCGCCGCGCCATTGTCGTGCAGCGCCCGTTCGGAGAAGAAGACGTCGTGGTTGACGTTCAGCGCCGCCAAATCTTCGCGGATCATCGCCATCATGGCGTCGATCACGCGTTCCTTGACAAGCGGCATCCACTTGTCTTCGGGCATGATCCGCAGACTCGTGCCGAACTCGTCGGCAAGCGCCTCGCCAACGGGTACGAGGTAATCGCCGGGATAGAGCCCGGCCGGGATCTCGCCGACATCCTCGCCGAGCGCCTGCCGGTAGCGCAGGAATGCCGAGCGGGCGAGCACGTCGATCTGCGAGCCGGCGTCGTTGATGTAGTATTCCTTGGTGACGTCGTAGCCGGCGAAGGCGAGAAGGTTGGCGAGAGCGTCGCCGACGACGGCGCCACGGCAATGGCCGACATGCATCGGCCCGGTCGGGTTCGCCGAAACATATTCGACGTTCACCTTCCGCCCGGCACCGACGGTACTGCGTCCGAAATCCGTGCCCGCCCGCACCATCGCCGAAAGCAGCTTCTGCCAATAGGAAACCGACAACCGGACATTGATGAACCCCGGCCCGGCGACGGAGACCTCAGCCACCTCCGGATCCTGGCGCAACTTGTCCACGATGAGGTCGGCAAGGGCGCGCGGGTTGGTGCCCAGCGACTTGGCGAGAACCATCGCTGCGTTGGTCGCCACGTCACCGTGGCTCGGATCCCGCGGCGGCTCTACATTGACACGACCGAAGTCAATCTCGGATCGCTTTTCACGAACGATATCAAGTGATTCCAGAATGTTCTTAACTCTTGATTCGAAGTCTGTGAAAAGATTCATCTGATCCATCCGCTCTTTCCAGTCCAGCTGGAGAATGGCGCAAAACTATAAAAGGAGGCCGGGTCCATGGGAACCTGCAGCCTCCGCGCGGCGCGTCACTACCGCAAATCCGGCGTGTGGTCAAACAAGCGCCCGTGCACGCTGATCGCGAAGGTATCGGTCATGCCGGCAAGATAGTCTCCCACATGGCGCGCCCGGGCCGGCTCGGCCATCCCGGCGATCTGGTCGATCCAGTAATGCTCCTTCATCAGCAGCGGGTCGGCCATGAACGCCCGGTAAAGGTCGGTAACGATCGATGCGGCTGCCTGCCGCACGCGCATGACCTCTGGGTGGCGATAGATGCGCGTCATCAGCAGGTTCTTGATCTGCCGGTCCGTTTCGCTCATCGCCTCGGAGAAGGTCGCGATGACCCTGCCGGCCTTGCGCACGTCACTCGCGCTCTTCGGCCGAATGTCGCCCAGACGCGCCTGCGCCACGCCGATGACGTCCTCGACCATCGCGGTGATCTGCCGGCGCATGATCTCGTGGGTGAAACGGCTATTTTCCAGGCCGGGATAGCGGTCGTGGACCTCGCGCATCAGGCGGGCCAGGAACGGAACCTCTTCCAGCATGTCGAGCGTCAGGTAACCGGCGCGCAATCCATCGTCGATGTCGTGGGTATTATAGGCGATATCGTCGGCGATCGCCGCCACCTGGGCTTCGAGGCTCGCGAAACTCGCCAGTTCGAGATCGTGGACGGCGCAATAGTCCAGAATCGGCTGCGGCACCGGACCGCGGGTGCCCTCGCCTTCCGGCGTCATCAGCGGCCCATTGTGCTTGACCAATCCTTCGAGGCTCTCCCAGGTGAGGTTCAAGCCATCGAACTCCGCATAGCGGCGCTCGAGCTTGGTGACGATGCGCAGCGACTGGGCATTGTGGTCGAAGCCGCCATAGGGCTTCAGCATTTCGTGCAGCGCATCCTCGCCGGTGTGGCCGAACGGCGTGTGGCCGAAGTCGTGGACGAGCGCCACCCCCTCGGCCAGATCCTCGTCGAGCTTCAATGCCCGTGCCAAAGCGCGGGCGATCTGCGCGACTTCGATCGTATGCGTGAGCCGGGTGCGGTAGTGGTCGCCGTCGGCGGCGATGAATACCTGGGTCTTGTGCTTCAGGCGACGAAACGCGGTCGTATGGACGATGCGGTCGCGGTCGCGCTGGAAGTCGGAACGCGTCGGACTGGAGGCTTCTGGATAGAGTCTGCCGCGCGATGCCCAGGGGTTGGAAGCGAAGGCTGCATGTTCACCATAACCGAAGCCCAGGGCCTGTCTGTCGAAAGCCATCTCACACCTGCGATGCCGTCCCATTGACGGGACATTCAAGCCTTCATACCTATAGTATGCGTTGCAAGAAAGCGACGAGGGAATAGCCGCTGTAATCGCTGGGAAATCCCCGGGCTCGCTTCTCAAGCCCAGCCATTGTAACGCCAGGATGCAAACGAATCTCTCCGGTTCTTGACCCCGGCAGGAGGCCAGACATGATGCAGGAAACAGTCACCCTTTCGGATGCGGCCGCCCGGCGCATCGCCACCATACTTCAGACCGAACACGACAAGACTGCGATGCGCGTCTCCGTCGAAGGCGGCGGTTGCTCCGGCTTCTCCTACAAGTTCGACCTGGTGGACAGGGAAAACGACGACGATCTCGTCCTCGAGAAGGGCAATGCCAAAGTCCTGATCGACAGCCTCTCGCTGGTCTATATGGGAGGCTCGGAAATCGACTTCGTCGACAATCTGCTCGGCCAGTCCTTTCAGATCAAGAATCCGAATGCCGTGGCAAGTTGCGGCTGCGGAACCAGCTTCTCGGTCTAGAAGCCTCCTCCATCCATCTCCGAAATTCTAGAGATAGGGCGAGCCCAGCCACAGAAGGCGGTTCGCCAGACGGTTCAGCAAGGGCTGCGCGTCGAGACTCGCGAGCGTCACCTCCGCGGCGGTCTCGCGCACCTCGCAGACCTTGTCGCTGATCGCCCGCGCAAAGGCGTCATCGAGGATCTCGAGGTCGAATTCGAAATTGAGGCGTAGTGAGCGCGGATCGAGATTGCTCGACCCGACATAGGCCCAATGATCGTCGACGACGATCAATTTCGAATGGTTGAAGCTCCCTTTGGCCCGCCACACGCGGCAATGGCCTTCCAGCACCTGGTCGAATTGCGCGGTCATTGCGCGATCCACGAGGGTCAGGTTGTTGACAGCCGGTACGATGACATCGACTTCGACGCCTCGTCGCGCCGCCGTTACCAGCGCGCTGATGAGTTCCCTGTCCGGGAGAAAATAGGGTGACATCACCCGGATATGCCTGCGCGCGATGGAGAACGCCCCTATCAGCATCTTGTGGTTGGTCTCGTTGGTGCTGTCCGGCCCCGAGGGAACCGCCCGCATCAGCACGGACGGCGTATCGCCCCGCTCATCGAGGTCGGCCAACCGCCAGGCTTCGCCGGCGAGCAATTCCCCGCTCGAGAACTGCCAGTCTTCCGCCCCCACCTGGAAGATGTCGGCGACGATCGGCCCGGTAACGCGGAAATGGGTATCGAACGAAGCGGCGATGCCAGCGATCTCGGTCGTGAAGCCGGCCCGGATGTTCATGCCGCCGGTAAAGGCGACCGCGCCGTCAATGACGACGATCTTCCGATGGGTCCTGAGATTGGCATAGGGCAGCCTCAGGCCCATGATGATGTTACCGTTGAAGACCGCGGTCGTGACCCCTCCTTCCTGCAGATAACTCACGATGCTCGGCACCGAATAGCGGGCGCCAACGGCATCGATCAGGACCCGCACGCTGAGGCCGCGCTTGACCGCCGCGATCAGCGCATCGGCGAAACGAAGCCCGATCCGATCGCGATCGAAGATGTAACTTTCGAAAAGGATGCTGCGGCGAGCGCCGGCAATCGCCTCGAGCATCGCCCCATATACCTCGTCGCCCCCCTCCAGCATGGTGATGTGATTTCCGCTCGACATTGAAAAGCGCGACACCCGGTCGCCGAGAATTTTCATCGCAGCGAATCGCTGTCCGAAGCGAACCGCAACATTCTCGTCCGTGACGTCGGAACCGAGAAACGGATCCGGGCCGCTCGCTCGCAGCAGCGAGCGTTGCAAGCCGATCGAGGTACGGCGAATGCGATTGATGCCGGCCACCGCATAGATGACTGCCCCGATTACCGGTGAAAGGAGGACTACGCCGACCCAGCCGGCGGCGGCGCGCACATCGTCCTTCGTCATGGCGGCGTGAATGATCGCCGGCACCCCCAGGGCGAACGAGAGGAGCGCCAGGAAATGCGGCCAGTAATTGTCGATGAACGCGATCATGCGCCGGACTATAGACGCACCGAATGAGGAATCAATTCCGCCACCGACGGCTGCATTTCCTTATGCGAATGCGCCGGGATTCCGGCCGATTGCCTGGTCACGGCCAGCGGAACGCGGATCTTGCCGCTGCCGATTTGTCAAAAGAAATCGTAGCCGCTACAACGACTCGGCGCCAACGCTTGATGAAATAAGAAAGGCAGATGCGGCCCCATGAAGATCGCCACCTGGAACATCAACGGCGTCAAGGCGCGGCTCGACGGTCTCGTTGCCTGGCTCAGGGCATCAAACCCGGACATCGCGTGCCTGCAGGAGATCAAGACGGTCGACGACGCCTTCCCGAGGGAGGAGATCGAGGCGCTCGGCTATCATATCGAAACGCACGGACAGAAGGGATTCAACGGAGTCGCGCTCCTTTCGAAGCTGCGTCCTGACGAGGTCACCCGCGGACTGCCGGGCGATGACTCGGACGAACAGTCACGGTTCATCGAGGGCGTCTTCTCCGTCGCCGGCGGAGCAATCCGCGTTTGCTGCCTCTACCTGCCGAATGGCAATCCCGTCGAAACTGAAAAGTACACTTACAAGCTTGGATGGATGCAGCGCCTGGCCTCCTTCGCGAAGGAGAGGCTGTTGCTCGAGGAGCCGCTTATCCTCGCCGGCGATTACAACGTCATTCCGGAAGCCCATGACTGTTGGGACGTCAAGGTCTGGCGCAACGATGCACTCTTCCTCCCCGAAACGCGTGCAGCCTTCCGGCGGCTGCGCAATCTCGGCCTTACCGACGCCGTTCGCGCGACGACGGACGAAGTGCCGCTCTATTCATTCTGGGACTATCAGGCCGGGTGCTGGCAGAAGAACTTCGGCATCCGTATCGACCACCTGATGCTGTCGCCCGAAGCGGCCGACAAGCTCGTATCGACATCGATCGAAAAGCATGTCCGCGCTTGGGAAAAGCCGTCCGACCACGTGCCGGTTGCCGCCCAATTCGCTTTCTGAGCGGATGGGCCGAAGCGAAAGGCGAGGCTCCGGTCTCGCTTGACGCCTCGCAGTATTAGAAAGCCAGGCTCGGCACACTCACTCGTCGGCCTGCGGATGCATGTTCTGCGCCATGGCGATTGCGACGCGGCGGTCGTCCTCGGTGGCGAGCGAGAAGGCCTGCTCCTGCATGGACTGGAGCCACGGCCTGTCCTTCGGCGAACACTGGTCGAGAGCCGCCGT
The DNA here is from genome assembly GCF_001651865.1 of Sinorhizobium glycinis. GTDB lineage: Bacteria > Pseudomonadota > Alphaproteobacteria > Rhizobiales > Rhizobiaceae > Sinorhizobium > Sinorhizobium glycinis. The sequence goes on along the minus strand of NZ_LPUX01000068.1, from coordinate 147,232 downwards.
CATGTAGGCGAGCCCGCGCACCGTCTGGCCCTCTTGGAAAATGACATTGCCAAAGACGCCCATGGCACCGGCATGGCCGTTCTTGCGCGCCCGGTTCAGCCATTTCTTGGCCTGCTGGACATTGACGGTGCCGCCCTCTCCCGAAAGCAGCATCCGCGCCAACTGGAACTGCGCCTCGGCGATGCCGAAAGTCGATGCCGCCTGAAAATACAGCTGCCGCGCCTGCGGCAGGTCGGCCTGCACGGGGCTGTCCGGAATACCGCGACGGTAATAGCCGGCAAGCGCGATTAGCGCGTTGACGAAATAGCCGGTATCCTCGGAACCGGGCTCGACGCCCTGCTGGGCAATTTCGCTATAGATCTTGAACGCTTCGAGATCGTTCTCGGCGACTCCGTCGCCATAGGCGTACATATTGGCAAGCGCCCAGCGCGAACCAGTATGGCCCTTCTCGGCGGCGTAGCGATAGGCCTCGACCGCCTCGTCCTTGCGGCCGTTCTTGTAGGCGGAGAAGCCGAACTTGAAGAGCGCGAACGGACCCGACTCCTTCGTCACGCCCGCTGACGGATCGAAGGCTCGCGCCGGCCCGGCAGCGGGGGCGCCAACCGCCAGTGACATGCCCAGCACCGCCATTTTCAGCGATTTTAATTCACCCGCGCGCATCACAATCAGTTTCTTCCGTTCCAGCCGGCTGCGCCGACCCAACCACCATGCACGACATCGACCTGTCCGAGGCCCCGCGTCGTTCGAGCGCTGTCTCGTAGCGACGCCGCTCGGCTCATTCGATTATCGCGCGCGTCAGCCTTGCCGTGATCGCTGTCGGCCCGACCACGCGCCAAGCGCCTGCTGCTAAGGGATGTCATGGCGGCACACAAACTCAGTTCACCTCAAACGCAAACACGGCACTCGCACGTTTGTCGCTATTATCGCTGCTCCCATTTTGTGGCGGGAAATGGACATATTCGACACCGGCCGGATACTAGCAAAGCATAGTAATAAATGTGTTGCCGAATCGTCACATTCGCGATTGCTTATAAGCAGCGGCCGAAACGGATCGCTCGGGCAAAAAAAGAGCCCGGCAGAACCGGGCCCTGAGACGCTGATCGTATGGAGATCAGAACCTGACTTTTAGAGATGTCGAGATCGCGCCGACGAAGTCGTTGTCGAAGTCATAGGTCACTTCGTCGCCGTAGACCTCTCCTTGGTACGTCGTCGGACCGGACTCCCCGCTCGTCATGATGCCGACGACGCCGGCAAGCCGAAGCTCGATGTTCTGCGTGGGGGTATAGGAAACGGCCGTACCGAGCGTCCAAGTATCCGTCTGCGTACCGATCCCGGTGCTCGTGCCGCGATCCCAAGCCACGCTGACGGCACCGCTCCACTGATCGTTGAATTTGTGACCAATACCGCCGGTGATCGTCCAGCCGTCGCGATAGAGCAAATCGAGGCTCGTGCACGGTGTAAACGGCGTCACCGTCGCCGGGCAGAAATTGAGGACTTGCAGTTGGCTCCAGTCAGTCCACTTGACCGAGCCGAATGCCAGCCATCCGGGAGCGATGCCGGACTGCACCTTGAGTTCCAGCGAATCCGGCATCGAGGCGGAGCCGGAGACGTCATATTTCGTTAGCCCCAACTCCCTCAAGTCGATGGATCCGGAGAGATCATCCAGGTCGACGGCACTGTTGTAAACGAGGCTCGCGCGCATCGCGTATTCTGGAATTTCATAGGCAACACCGGTGCGCCAGCCCCAGCCGGAGCCTTCAAGATCGAGACGACCGATGCCGTTACCGGGGACAGCGAAGTCCGGTGCAACCAAACGTTCCTTGAAGCCTCCGACTTCCTGATAGAACGCACCGCCGATCAGACGAACGAAACCTGGGCCCATATCCCATTTGTAAGAGCAGGTGGCCGCGTAGTTGTCGCTTTCGACCTTTGTCTCGATATTGTCGTTCGCACCCATCCAGTTCTTGCCCGGATTACTGTGGGCGCCCCAAGGCTGGGAGTAGTCCGCCATACAGTCAATACTGTCACCCAAACCAGCTTTCACGCCGACACGGGGCGCCCAATAGCCTTCCGTATCGCGAACGCTCGTGCTGCCGCCGCCCAAACCATTGGAGCCGATGCCATTCGCCGGATTGATGTCCGTGACGTCCTTGAGATCACGCTGCGGACTGACATAAGTCGCCGTCGCTTCCGCCGCGTAATCCGATGGATCGAACAAGAGGTCGATATTGTAACCGCTGCGCTCCAGCCCCCCAGCCTGCGCAGCCGACGCGACGAGCACTCCAGCAACGGCTGCGAGGATGCTCCTTTTCAGTCCATTTTGAGCCATTCAGCTCCTCCCCTGCATTTCACGGAATGCGGCGTTTCGCCTCGCGCCGCCGCACTTGGGCTGACTATTCGTCACGATGCCGTGATTGGCAATTCGCGACCGGTCGCCTAAAGCCGACAGTTTCTGTCATCAAATTACGTAAGAATTTCATGATTCGGCCATATTCCGAATATGGCGAAATGCATTTCCACAATTTAAGTATGAATTCGCTAAAGTCGGAAAAAAAATCTACAGAGTGAGCAATGTGTGACGTCACAACAACAATATTTCTTTTTGGAACCCAGCCCGCGCGGCGCCCCTTGGAAAACGCCGCAACAAAACCCATGCGTGTATTCCGAAGATTGATCGACCGATAGCGGGGGCGATTCGAAGGATCTCTTGAGGCGACAAAAATCCGCGGCATTTCTGCCGCGGATTCGCTCATCTTCCAACATCGAAGCGACCTAACCTGCTTCCGACACGCGGCTCAGAGCAACGCCAAGCGAATCCTTCTGCAGGTCGAGTTCGGCCAGTCGCTCCCGTTCCGCTTCGACCAGTTCGGGCTTTGCGTTGGCGACGAATTTTTCATTGGCGAGTTTGCCGAGAATTCTCTCGCGCTCGACGTCTACCTTGGCGATTGCCTTCTCGAGGCGGGATTTTTCGGCCGCCAGGTCGATGAGGCTTCCGAGCGGAAGGCAGGCTGTCGCCTCGCCTATGACGATCTGCGCGCTGCCGCGCGGCGCCACCGCCGCGTGCTCGATGCTCTCGACCCTCGCCAGCCGCTTGATCGCCGAGGCATGCCGATCGAGCCGCTCGCTCGTCAAACCCTTGGCACCGACAACGACCAGCGGTGCCATCGCCGACGGCGGAACGTTCATTTCCGCCCGAACCGAACGAATCCCGGACACGAGGTCGATCAGCCAGTTGATTTCGTCCGCGGCCAGGTCATCGGCGTAGAAGGCGGCCGGCCATTCGGCGTGGCACAGGAGCGTCGCCCGGTCGCGCCCCGGGCCCGCAGTCTTTTCCCACAGCTCCTCGGTCATGAAGGGCATGAACGGGTGCAGCAGCTTGTAGATTTCGTCCAGCACGTATGCCACGCAAGCCTGCGATTCGCGCTTCGCAGCCTCGTCCGCGCCACTGAAGACCGGCTTCAACAGTTCGAGATACCAGTCGCAGAACTGGTTCCATATGAAGCGATACAGGCTTCCGGCCGCATCGTTGAACCGATATCCCTCGACCGCTTCGGTGACGTCGCGGATCGTGCGCGACAGCTCTGTCAGTATCCAGCGGTTGACCGTCTGCGAGGCGGCTTCCGGAACGAAACCGTCGGTGCCCGTGGCGCCGTTCATCTCGGCAAAACGCGTGGCGTTCCAGAGCTTGGTGCCGAAGTTGCGGTAGCCGGCAATGCGGGCCGGATCGAGTTTCACATCGCGACCCTGTGCCGCCATGATCGCCAGCGTGAAGCGCAGGGCGTCGGCGCCGTACTCGTCGATCAGTTCGAGCGGATCGATGACGTTGCCCTTCGACTTCGACATCTTCTGCCCGTTCTTGTCGCGAACGAGCGCATGGACGTACACGGTGTGGAACGGCTCGACCGGCGTGCCGTCGGCGTCCTTCATGAAATGCAGGCCCATCATCATCATCCGGGCGACCCAGAAGAAGATGATGTCGAAACCGGTGACCAGAACATCGGTCTGGTAGTATTTTTCGAGCTCCGGCGTCTCCGTCGGCCAACCAAGTGTCGAGAAGGGCCAAAGGGCGGAGGAGAACCAGGTGTCCAGCACATCCTCGTCGCGCGTGAGTATTTCACCCGGCTTGAAGTTCTCGAGCAGGTCCTCGACATAGGCCTTCATGGGGCCCTCATGGGCCAGGTAATGCTGAATCGCCGCGTGCAGCGCCTCTTCCTCCGTCTTCTCGACGAAGACCTGGCCGTCCGGACCGTACCAGGCCGGGATCTGATGACCCCACCAGAGCTGACGCGAAATGCACCAGGGCTGGATATTCTCCATCCATTCGAAATAGGTCTTTTCCCAGTTCTTGGGAACGAAGGTCGTGCGCCCTTCCCTGACCGAGGCGATGGCCGGCCTGGCCAAGGTCTTTGCGTCGACATACCACTGCTCTGTCAGGCGCGGCTCGATCGGCACGCCGCCGCGATCACCGTGCGGCACCATGTGCCTGTGCGGCTCGATATGGTCGACGAGGCCTGCCGCCTCGAGAATTTCGACGATCAGCCGGCGCGCCTCGAACCTGTCCTTGCCCTCGAGCTGATCCCAGGCGCCATGGAGCGCCGCCGGGTGATCCAGGCCCTCGAGGAAATCCTCGTTGTTCTTGATCGCGATGCGGCCGTCCGGCGTCAACACGTTGACCTGACGTAGCCCCCTGCGCTTGCCGACCTCGAAATCGTTGAAGTCGTGCGCCGGCGTCATCTTCACCGCGCCGGTGCCGGTCGTCGGGTCCGGATACTCATCGGCGACGATCGGGATGCGGCGTCCGACGATCGGCAGGATGACGTGCTTGCCGACGATCCCCCTGTAGCGCGCGTCATCTGGATGCACCGCAACACCGGTGTCTCCGAGCATCGTTTCCGGACGCGTCGTGGCGACGACCAGATAGTCGCGCGTTTCCCATTCAGTGGCATTGCCGTCTTCGTCGAAGGCGACGGGATGCTGATAGGTGACGCCCTCTTCGAGCGGATAGCGCAGATGCCAGAGATGCCCGTTGACCTCGACCTGCTCGACCTCGATGTCCGAAATCGCCGTCTGCAGCTTCGGGTCCCAGTTGACCAGGCGCGTGTCGCGGTAGATCAAGCCTTCCTTGTAGAGACTGACGAATACCTCGACGACCGCTTCGGACAGCCCCTCGTCCATGGTGAAGCGCTCGCGCGACCAGTCACAGGAGGCGCCAAGCCGCTTCAACTGGTTGAAGATCAGCCCGCCGGATTCGGCCTTCCATTCCCAGACCTTCTCGATGAAGGCCTCGCGCCCCATCTCGCGGCGGCCCGGCAGCTTGCGCTGAGCGAGTTGACGCTCGACGACCATCTGCGTGGCAATGCCGGCATGGTCCATGCCCGGCTGCCAGAGGACATCCTTCCCGCGCATGCGCTCGAAGCGCACCATGACATCCTGCAGCGTGTTGTTGAGGGCATGACCCATGTGCAGAGAGCCGGTAACATTTGGCGGGGGGATCACGATGCAGAAGGTCTCGGTATCCGGCTTTGCGCCGGCGCCGGCACGAAACGCGTTTTCATCGTCCCACTTCTTGGCAATACGCGGATCGACGGATGCGGAATCGTAGGTCTTATCGAGCATTCTTTGACCGATTTTGGAGATTGATGTCAGCGTTTGTAAACCGGAACGGCCCGCGCAAGTCAACACAAACGGGTAAAAAGCCGAGAAGACCCGGGCTCTCTCTACAGCATGTTTCCTAATATCATAACCGATCTGGACAAAAACACGCGGCAATTCAAAATGCTACAGCGTCTGATAGGACGCGCGGCGCTGTAATCGACCAAAGGATATCCGGCGGTGGCTTTTCTCTGAACGTCTCGATAGCGCACAAGCGTCAGAATCAATACTGCATCGCTATTTTCGAGCGCTGCACAACCAGTCTCCCGGTACGGTTCAGCGGCGGGGACCGCGCGCGACCCGTTCGATTTCCTCGCGCACCATTCTTTCGACCAGCGTCGGCAAATTGTCGTCGAGCCACTCCTGCAGCATCGGGCGAAGCATGGCCTCTGCAATCTCGTCGAAGGACCGCTTCGGCCCGTGGTCCACCGCGTGCGCCAGATCATCAAAAGCACGCGCCACCTGACGGCCGACGGCCGGTGAAACGATCGCCCCGCTGGTCTTCTCGATCTTCGTCGCCGCTTGCGGAGCGGGCGAATAGGCTGGGGCGGCGGCCACCGGCGCAGGCTCGTCAGCAAGGTACCGCGACGAAGCGCCATCGGGGGCGGATTCGGCGGCGGCCGAGGGCGCTTTCGAAAACGAAACTGCCGCCATTCGGGATGTGATCACCGGGCTGTCCTCTGCCGGGCTTTTGTCTGCAGGACTGGTCTGCTCGGGGTTTGCCGGCTCCCTGGCGGCGTAATGCGACGCATGCCGCTCGGAGGCCGCTCGCACCCGTGCCGCCACATCGGCGAGCGAAAGCGGCGACGAAGAGGACGCGGGCACGCCCACGCCGCTATTGCTCGACTCCGCGTCCGAGGACGACATGCGGGTGGGGGCGTGGTGCTCGGACGGATCGAAGACTGCGGCATCGATTTCGGAGTCGATCGTCAATTCGATCTCGTCTTCCGTGCCGTCCTCGAAGGTCAGCGGTGCGGAGGCGCCGGCAAGACCAGGCTCGTTGTTCTCGATGATCTTGCGAATGGATGCCAGGATCTCATCCATCGAAGGTTCTCGTGCGACATTGAGCTGTGCCATTTCAATCCTCGTTTGCTGCGGACAAGCGCGAGTCAAAAAGCGGTCCGCGTGCCGATTTCGAACGAACCTTATGTGAGTTCGCGAACGAAACAAATGTCGCGAATCAGCTGAGGAAATTCTTGCACAGAATTGTTTTTTGCAGCAGGTGCCATGGAACGAAAGCAAATCGCGCGACCGTGGTAGCCCACGGACGCGCGATTCTTTTGTAATATGGCTCTCTCCTTAAACCGATATCGGTTCAAGGAAGGCGAAGCGCGGTAAACTCAGCGCCCGTCGACGGTACGCAGGCCGAACCACTTATCCTTGACGGCTTCGTAGTGCTGTTCGGGGCGATATTCGGCCACTTGCAGGCCCTGAACCGCGACGGTCAGCTTTCCCGTGGCCGCGAGCAGGGCGTAGCTCGCCACAACGGCATCGCGCTGTGCGGCGGCGAGCGATTCCTGCGCATCCAGGACGTCCTGCTGCGCATCGAGCACGTCAAGCGTCGTGCGCTGGCCGACCTTGCGTTCTTCGATGACGCCTTCCAAAGCGAGGTTCGCCGCCGAAATCTGCGACCGGCTGGCGGTGATCCGGGCAAGCGCGGATTCGAGCTGGGCATGGGCAGAAACGACCGTCTGCTGCACCGAGGCGCGTGCGGAATCGACGAGGATTCGCTGCTGACCCAGAACTTCCTTCGCCTGGCGAATCTGGCCGTATTCAGCGCCACCCTGGTAGATCGGAACCTCGAGACGGGCGGTAACGCTCGCGGTGGTGTCGTCGAGGCCCGAGCCCACAGTCGTGCCGGCATTGCCGGTGTTGCGCGTCACCGATCCCTGAATAACGACTCCGGGCAGCATCGTGCCCTCGGCCGATTTTACCTGGAAGCCGGCCGAATCGACATTGTACTGGGCTGCGAGGATCTGCGGGTTCTCCCGCAGGCCGGTGGCAACCGCCTGATCCAGAGACCGCGGCATGCCCTTGGTGGCCGGCCTCGGCTGGCGGATGCCGGTCGGAGCGGCGCCGACGATCTGTACATAGACCGCTTCGCTCTGCTTCAACTGGGCAATCGCGGTGACGAGCAGCGACTGGGCGTTGGCGAGTTCCGCCTCCGCCTGGCTCACATCCGTGCGCGTCCCCTCGCCCACATCGAGGCGAGCCTGGGCGGCATTCAACTGCTCCCGGAGGAAGGCGAGGTTCTGACGGCGTATGGAGACGATCTGCTGGTCGCGGGCAATATTCGCATAGGACTGTGCGGCCGCCAGAAGAATCTGGATCTCGTTGGCCTTCAGCGTCTCCCGGCCGGCGAACACGTCCGACTGCGCCGCCCTGACGTTGTTCAGGGTCTGAAATCCGTCGAAGATCGTTTGGGTGATCGAAATCCCGACCTGCCCGTCATGAAAATCTTCAACCCCAGTTCGCTCCCGATCGACGCGCGTCAGCGTACCGGTCGCCGAAGCAGAAACCTGAGGGCGGTAACCGGCCTTGGCGATCGGAACGCCCTCGTCGGTGGCCCGCAGCCCGGCGCGCGCGGCATTGAGATCCGGATTGTTTGCATAGGCCTTGGCCATTGCCCCGAAGATCGTCTCAGCGAGCACGGCGTGCGGCGCAAGCAATACACCGGTCGAGACAGCCGCCCACAAGGCTGCTTTGCGGACAATCGACACCATCTTCCCTCCGTTCGGCCGGGCGGCATTCACCCGGCAATTTCCAGCAGACCAGATCCCCATGGGCGGCCCACTCAATCAATACAACGACGCGCCCCACGGCCCCCTGTAAGTGCTGCATGGTTTACCCCTAAATCGGCTACGATAAGGAAACATGCAGTAGGCCGGCAAATCACCGCTTCTTTCCACTTTGAACCCCGGATTCGAACTTACGACAACCGTACACTGCATTCGAGGGGGGCATTTCAAAAAGAAACACATGGTACGTTGCCGATTGGCAACATTGCAAAATTTGGGTGTGACATACACATGTTGAGTTACCTCAACAAGAGGCACCTCAGAAAATGAACGACCGCTCGCGATGGAAGCCAGGCAGAGGCTTCACGGACGTATTGAAATCGGATCGCTCGGAAGTCCTGCCCGATTCGCGTACATAGAGTTTTGCACGGGATGCGTTACCAAACCCTTCAACGGCAACGAGGCGACCGCCGTCTCGTAGCTGCTCGAACAGCGACGCGGGAATCGCTTCGACCGCGCCGTTGATGAAGATCACGTCATAGGGGGCTTCAGCAGCGTATCCCTTGGTGAGATCGCCCCTCGCGACCGCAACATTGCCATAACCGAGACGCCCCAGCGTCTCGGTTGCCGCGGCGGCAAGCGATTCATCGCTCTCCAGCGCCACGACGGAGCCGGCGATGAGCGACAGCACGGCGGAAGCATATCCCGTGCCCGAACCGATCTCGAGAACGGTGTCCGTTTTGCTGACCCCAGCGAGCTGCAGCAGCTTCGCCAGCGGAGACGGCTCCATGAGGTAGCGCGGAGCAGTGCCACCGACAAGCTCGATATCCGCGTCGATATAGGCCAGTTCCTTCATCTTCGCCGGCACGAATTCCTCGCGCGGCACCGAGAGGAAGGCAGTCAGAACCGAATGGGAGGTCACATCCGTCGTTCGGATCTGATTGTCCACCATCTTAATGCGCGCTGCTTCGAAGTCCATGATACTGCCTCATGTGCGGATGGGCGCGGCGCCGTCATCCCGGAGCCCCGCGCGATCTTAGCCTGGCTGCGTGGCAGCCTCTTGCTTAAGCTCATAATTCGCCGCACCGCCGGTTTCAAGCGACCGCGGCATTTCGGCCTGCAAAAAGGGAAAACCGCCAGCGGTCACGCTGGCGGCGGCTTGTGATCGGATTGACGAGGGTTGGGGCGCGGGATCCGTCAGCGGCCGGGTGCGGCCTCGAGCCCAACGAGCGCTATCTTGCCGTAGCCCGCTCCCTGAATGAAGTTCATCACCGTCATCAGCTCGCCGTAGTCGACCAGCCGGTCAGCGCGAATCAGGACGCGCGTCTCCTTGTTTCCGTTCGTGATCCGGTCGAGTTCCGCGACGAAGGCGTCACGTCCCGTTTCCTCATTGCCTATGGCAAGCGACAGATCCGCCTTCAACGTCACGAATACCGGCTTGTCATCGCGCGGCGTCGGCTTGGCTACCGATTGCGGCAAGTCTACCTTCATGTCGACGGTCGCCAGGGGGGCAGCCACCATGAAGATGATCAAGAGAACCAGCATCACGTCGATGAACGGCGTAACATTGATCTCGCTGTTCTCGTCGAGATCGCCGCTGCCCTCGGAGATTCTTCCCGCCATAGTCGTCACCCGATCCTGGCGATCGACGCATCGGCACCATGGCCATAGCCGTCCTGCCGGCGCGGCTGCGCCTTGCGGACATGACGATAGTCGAGATCACGACTGACAAGCCTTTCAACCGCGTCGGCGGCATCCGCCAGTATGAGCTTGTACCCCCCGACCGAGCGGGCAAAGTAATTGTAAATCACAACTGCCGGGATGGCCGCGACAAGCCCGATGGCGGTTGCCAGCAGGGCCTCGGCGATACCCGGCGCGACAATCGCCAGATTGGTGGTCTGCGCCTTGCTGATGCCGATGAAGGAATTCATGATCCCCCAGACGGTGCCGAACAGGCCAACGAAGGGACCGACCGAGCCGATCGATGCGAGAACGCCGGTGCCTGCGCTCATCCTTTTGCCGGCACGGATCTCGATGCGGGCGAGCAGCGAAGCGACACGCTCCTTGACGCCTGCTGCCGGCGCTTGATCCAGAAGCACCTCGGAACGTGAGAGTTCATCAATAGCGGCAGCGATCATCTCGGCCGCCGCTCCAGCCCTGCGATCGAGCTCCGTCTCCACCTCGGACAGACCTTTTGCTGCAGTCAGCACGCGAACCGCGCGCTTGATCCGCGACTTCGCAAAGGCAAGCTCCAGCGTCTTCACGAAGAAAATCGCCCAAGTGAGCACGGAGGCCAGGGCAAGCGCGATCATCACGCTTTTGACGACCACGTCCGCGGCGAGGAACATGCCGACCGGCGACAGGTCGTGCGGCAGGACTGCAGCGCCTCCGCCGGCGAGCGCGCTGCCGTCGGTTGGCGGAGGCGTCGTTACGAGAGCCGGATTGTTCTCCGCCGCAGCCGGCATCGGGACGGACGTTTGCTCGCCGATCGGCGCCGTTGGTGCCGTCTGGGCCACCGCCACTTCCGGACCGGCAAGGAAAATGGCAAGCGTGGCCGCCATCAGCATGTTCAAGGTCGGTTGAGTCCAATTCGACATCTCGTTCCTCACAATTTGGTACGCGCTTGCCTGGTTGGCTTCGGCGTATTTCAACCGGTCGCAGGTGGCAGCCTGCCCGGCTCCCTCGCCGGCACGCTCTTACGACAAACACGGTTCGGATGACAAGAATTTCTTGAGTATAATAATCATGAATGATGGCGAGGCAACGACCGGACGGGCTGAATGCTTCGATACCCCCTAGAATCCCGCCTCTTCGGAGGAGAATGTGTCGCTGCGCCAATCATAGCGGCGGTGCTGCTGCCACGGCCTTTGCGTCGATGGAAACGACGTCACGATGCGCATGCGCGCGGGCTGCGCTGGATCGGCATAGATCTCCATCGCACCGGTCCGTCGCAACGTCCTGCCGGTCACGACCAATGACTTGCCTGACGAACAGGCGGGCAGCACCCGGCGTGTTGGGGCAACCACCAGGTCGACGCGACCGCACAGGAGCGCGAAGACGTCCGGCGCATCGATCACGGCAATCGCCCAGCCTTCTCGGCTGCGACCGACGCACCACTCGCCCTTGCGGCAAGAAAAGGCACCCGGACTCGCGGCAGCCAGAGCCGCCGCCGCTTTGGCGGCGCTCTCCATTGCGTCGACCGAGCCTTTGGCAGTCCGCGGCGGGCGTTCAACGCCTCCCTCGGAAACCCCGCTTGCGGCAGACGTCTCGACCGGCGCGATGCGCCCGTCGAGAGCAAGCGCCCGCTGCCATTGCGAGAAGATGAACTCCGGCGGGCGCGCCTTGTTCGTCGCGATCGCTTCCCCGGCGATCAGGCCGACCAACTGGCCGTCTTCGGATATCGTAATCGAAGGTCGCGCCGCCTGGCGCTCCAGCGCTATGGATGACCCGCCCAGAAGGATCAATGCGGCTCCGGTAACAGCGAGACGGGTCCTCAGCGCGCAGAGCAACACCCCGCCGAAAGCGAGCAGGAAGAAGCCTGTGGCGCCGATGCGACCGGTGATCCACTCACCGTCGAGCGTCGCCACGTAGCGCGCGACGGCAAGCATCCAGTCCAGCCCCTGCCCCATGACCATCAAGGGGTAATATTCGAGCCCAAAGGGCATGAGCAGCATGGCAAACAGGCCGAACGGCATGATGAGAATGCCGATCAACGGCGTCGTCAGCACATTGGCCAGGAGCCCGTAGGCCGGAAGCCGGTGGAAGTGCGCTGCGGCGTAGACGGCAGTGGCCAGTCCGCCAATCAGCGATGTCGCAACCGTGGCGACGATGGGACCGGCGACTCGGCCCAGGTTCAGTCGAGACGTCTTGGCGTCCGCATTCCGCAGCCGATGCTCGCGCCAGCGGGCATAGCCGGCCACAAGTGCCAGAGTGGCCGCAAAGGACATCTGAAAGCCGGGACCGGCCACCGCCGAAGGCGACCATGCGATGATGACGAGAGCGGCGAGCGCGACATTGCGCAGGCTGATCGAGACGCGGTCGAAAAAGACGGCGACGAGCATGATCGAGATCATGATCCAGGACCTGAGGGCCGACACCGCACCGCCGGAAATCAGGATGTACAGGAAAACCATGGTGAGCGCGCCGGCGGCCGCGTACTTCTTGATCGGGCGCTTCGCCGCAAGGCCGGGGATCAGGCTCAACAGTGTTCGCGCACCGATGAGAAAGGTGCCGGCTGCCAGCACCATGTTGAGTCCGGAGATCGCAAGGACGTGCGAGAGCCCGGCGGCCCGCAACGTCTCGACGGTCTCGCGGCTGATGGCGCGTTCCTCGCCGGTCACCAGTGCTGCGGCGATGGCGCCCGTGTCGCCGCCGATCGCCGTCCTGATCCGATTGCCGACCGCTTCGCGCAAAGCCGCCAAGTGGGCGGTCGCCTGCAGTGAGAGCGAGAGATCGCCGCTGCCGTCCATCGCCCCGCGCGGCGCACCGTAGAAAAAGCCGACGGCGCCCACGCCTTTGAAATAGGCGTCGAATGCGAAGTCGTTGAGACCGGGCAGCGCCGGACCGGACGGCGGCAAGAGACGAACCTTGCCCGCGATCGCCGAGCCAATCGGGAAGGGTTCGTGGCGACTGCGCGCCACCAGCGTCGCCTTCTCGGGAGACCGGCGGAGCCGCGGCTCGGATGTCTGGACGATCTCGACCAGGTAGCGCCACCGTCCCTTATCGTCCGGCTCACGCGACAGCACGGTCCCGCGCAGGTTCGTCGTGACCGGCCCGTCGAGAATAACCGTATCGAAACGGTTCGTTTCGATCGCGGCAAGCAGCATGCCGATGACCAGGATTGTCGGCGCGATCGCGAGCGGCCTCCACGCACGCATGTTTCCCCGGCACGACAAAGCAGATATGCCGAAAATGCAAAGCAGCGCTGCGAGTTTGGCAATTCCGACGCTTTCCGCGAGCGAAAACCACAGGACGGCGCCGAGCGCCAGAAGCACCGGGATCAACACGAACCCATGGCCGAAATCATCCTCCTCGCGCAGCGAAGCACGCAGAAGATCAACGACGGAGCCGGCCGAAGATCGAAGCCTGTCGGCAGAAAAGCGGCGATCGAGCCTCGCCGGGGGAGGCTGACCTGCCTTGATCTGTGGGAGATCGGCAGTCTGAAGGACGGCTGCGGAACCTGATAGATGCCATGCGCTCCGCTCCGCGTCGCGCATCAATGCCGCTTGCTGCCCTTCCCGCATTTCGTTCTGCCTGCCCCTTCTGGCTGCCCTCATCGATCCTGCAACCAAAGGAAGCCCATTGCAATCGGAAGACTAGTTGCCGAAAAAATAGGCAGAACGGCGCAGGCAGCGCCGAGCCATCAGATTAGCGATCATTGATCTTTGCGGATATATTGCCATAGCATGCGGTTGTTGCGCCGCCATATGCAGATTTTCGCATTGCACAATTTGCCTTTCGTACAGCTTGGCAGTCGAAAGTAAATCATATAGCAAAATCGCAACGCTTAATTTGGTGGCATAGGACGACGTGCCACAGCGCCAATAGACGGAGGGTCCAATGTCAGGAACAAGCGCGACAGTCTCAATCGATGGAAAAACAGCGGACCTGCCAGTGCGATCCGGCTCCATCGGCCCGGACGTTGTCGACATCGGCTCGCTTTACAAGCAGACCAAGATGTTCACCTACGATCCAGGATTCACGTCGACGGCATCGTGCGAATCCAAGATTACCTATATCGACGGCGACGAGGGCGTGCTGCTGCATCGCGGCTACCCGATCGAGCAGCTTGCCGATCACGGCGACTTCCTTGAAGTCTGCTATCTGCTTCTTTACGGCGAGCTGCCCACGAAGGCGCAGAAGGACGACTTCGACTATCGCGTGACGCATCACACCATGATCCACGAACAGATGTCGCGCTTCTTCACCGGTTTCCGCCGCGACGCCCATCCGATGGCCGTCATGTGCGGCTGCGTCGGCGCCCTGTCGGCGTTTTATCACGACTCGACCGACATCACCGATCCGCATCAGCGCATGGTCGCTTCGCTGCGCATGATCGCCAAGATGCCGACGATTGCGGCCATGGCTTACAAGTACCACATCGGCCAGCCCTTCGTTTATCCGAAGAACGACCTCGACTATGCCTCGAACTTCCTGCGCATGTGCTTTGCCGTGCCCTGTGAGGAATATGTCGTGAACCCGGTCCTGTCGCGCGCGATGGATCGCATCTTCATCCTGCACGCCGACCACGAACAGAACGCTTCCACCTCGACGGTCCGCCTCGCCGGCTCGTCGGGCGCCAATCCTTTCGCTTGCATCGCCGCCGGTATCGCCTGCCTGTGGGGTCCGGCGCACGGCGGTGCCAACGAAGCGGCGCTCAACATGCTCGCCGAGATCGGCAGCGTCGACCGCATTCCCGAATATATCGCCAAGGCGAAGGACAAGAACGATCCGTTCCGCCTGATGGGCTTCGGTCACCGCGTCTACAAGAACTATGATCCGCGCGCGAAGATCATGCAGAAGACGACGCACGAGGTCTTGGCCGAACTCGGCCACAAGGACGATCCGCTCCTTGAGGTGGCGATGGAACTCGAACGCATCGCTCTGACCGACGAATATTTCATCGAGAAGAAGCTCTACCCCAACATCGACTTCTATTCCGGTATCACGCTGAAGGCGCTGGGCTTCCCCACCACGATGTTCACCGTTCTCTTCGCGCTGGCCCGCACGGTCGGCTGGATTGCCCAGTGGAACGAGATGATCGAGGATCCGGAACAGCGCATCGGACGGCCGCGCCAGCTTTATGTCGGCGCACCGCTTCGCGACTACGTGCCGCTTTCCAAGCGCTGATCGCGGCAGCCCCATCGAAAAGCCCGGTCAGGAATGGCCGGGCTTTTTGTTTTGGAGATAGCTAAGGACGATTTCTGCCGCCTTCTCGCCCGGCGGGCTGTCGGTCGCCATGCGCTGTTGCACGATCGCGAAGCCATCGAGCATGGCGGCGCGCTGCGGCGTGTCGCGCGAGAGCCTCTCGAACCAGCGGGTGAGCGTCCCCGGCCGAATGGCCTTGTTGAAATATTCGGGAACGACCGGAAAATCGGCAATAAGGTTCGGCAGTGCCGCCGTCCAGATGCGGATCTTGTCATGAAGAAGCGAAACGAGCCAGTCCGCACGATAGGTCGAGACAACCGGAACGCCTGCCAAAGCCAATTCGAGAATGACCGTGCCCGACGCCGCGAGTGCCGCGTCCGCCTCGGCGAAGGCCCGCCATTTCATTTCCGCACCAGCCGATATCTCGGGCTGGATCTTCCAGGACGCCGTCAATTCGCGCACGCGCCGTTCCTGACGCGGTACGGTCGGCAGCAGGAAACGCGCGCCCGGATTGCGCGCCGCGATTTCCAAAACGGCTTCCTCGAAGACCGGCAGCAGCCGGCTGATCTCGCTGGCGCGCGACCCCGGGAGCAGCAGACAGGTCTTGGTCCCGTCGCCCTGCCCCATCTGCCTCTGACGCCGGGCTTCCCGAACCGCGAGCAGTTCGCCTTCCGACGCCAGCCGGTGGCCGACATAGGTCGTCGGCGGACCGCCGAGCTTCGCCATCACCTCCGGCTCGAAGGGCAGCACGGCAAGCACATGATCCACATAGCCGAGCATGCGGGGCGCCCGCTCCGGCTTCCAGGCCCAGACGCTCGGACAGACATAGTCGATGATCGGCATGTCCGGCAGGGCGGCTCGCACCTGACGCGCGACGCGATGGGTGAAATCGGGGCTGTCGATGATGACGAGAGCATCCGGGCGCGCCGCAACAATGGCGCGGGCCGTCTGCCGGATGCGCATCAGCAGCTTCGGCAGTTGCGCCAGGACCTGCGAGAAGCCCATGATCGACAGCTCTGAATGATCGAACAGGGAGACGAGGCCCTCGGCCTCCAGCGCATCGCCACCGACGCCGACGAGTTCGATCGCGCCATCGATCCGCCCCCGAAGTGCGCGCACCAGATCGGCGCCGAGCAGGTCTCCGGAAACCTCCCCGGCGATGATCGCCAGCCGGTACGCCCGCTCTGTCATCGCGGCCGCTCCCGAGCATTGCGCTCGATCCCTAGAACGAAAAGTCCACATCGGTTCGCCGTCTCGATAACTGACGAACGTTCGAGGACGAGTGCGCGTCCGGCCTCGACCGCTATGCCGGCGAGCCCCGCCGCCTCGGCGGCCGCTACGGTCGAGGGCCCGATCGACGGCAGGTCCGCGCGCTCGTCCTGTTGCGGTTTGCAGAGCTTGACGAGAACCCCGCGGCGGCGGCTCGACACGCGACCGTCCGCTTTCAGTTCGGCAACCCGCGCCAGCATCGCGTCCGTTCCCTCGGCGCCCTCCAGCGCCACCACCCTGCCTCCGACGGCGATGGCCCCCTGCCCGACGTCAAGCGCCCCCAGCGCGTTGGCGGCAGCCATGGCCGCATCGATGTCACGCCGGTCCTCGTCCGTGGGCGAATGTTCTCCAATAGGACCCGCGTCGGCAAGCAGGCCGGGAACGACCTCATGCGCGCCGATCACCCGGGCGCCACTTGCTTCGATAAGATCCATGGCCATGCGCAAAACGGCATCGTCGCCGCCGGAAACCAGCGTCCTGAGCACGCTCGGTACTTTTGCAAGCGTTTTCAGTGTCGGACGAATGTCACGCCAATCCGGCCGGCGACGGACCGCGCCGGAAAGCACGACCCGGTCGATCCCCTCCGCCGCGAAGGTCTTGCTGATCGCCGCGAAATCGCCAATGGCCAGGGTGGCGTGGTCGAAACCGACCCAGTCCGCATCTGCCTCGCGCGAAAGCGCAATGATGAACGGGTCTTCGCCCTGCTGGCGGGCAGCCTCTGCGACATGGTGAGGAAGCGAGCCGGCGCCGGCGATTATGGCAAGCCTGCCCTTGGTGTGCGGCAGGCGACGGACGGCCATCGCCGTCAAGCCTTGCCGCCGCGATTGGGCGAGGATAGCGCTCGGTCGCTGTCTGCGGCGATGAAGTCCAGAATCTCAAGTGCCGGAGGGCAGTCGAGATATTCGTCGCGGATCGCAGCCGCGTTGGCGCGAATCGATTCCGGTCCCTCGAAGATCTGCTTGTAGCAGCGCCGCACCGCGTGGATGACCGGACGCTCGAAGCCGGCACGCGTCATGCCGACGACATTGAGACCGCTCAGCACGCCCGGATTGCCATTCAGCATGCCATAGGGGATGACGTCGTAACTTACCGCCGACAGCCCACCGATGAAGGCCTGCTTGCCGACGCGGGTGAACTGATGAACGGCCGAGCCCCCGCCGAGAATGGCGCGGTCCTCGACGGTCACATGGCCGGCAAGCATCACGTTGTTCGACAGGATGATGTTGTTTCCAAGCCGGCAATCATGCGCCACATGCGAATAGGCAAGAAACAGGTTGTTGTTGCCGACGACGGTCGTTCCGCCATGTTCGACGGTGCCGGTGTTCATCGTTACGCCTTCGCGGATCGTGCAGTTCTCACCGATCACCAGAGTCGTATCGACGGCGCTGTGATGCACGCTCTGGGAATCCCCGCCGATCACCGCACCGGGGAAGATCTTCGTCCCCTTTCCGATCGTCGTGCGCCCGATCACGACCACATGGCTGAGAAGTTCAACGCCATCGCCCAGAACGACATTCGGCCCGATATAGCAAAACGGGCCGACTTTGACGTTCTCACCGATCACCGCGCCGTCTTCGACAACGGACGCCGGATGGATCTTGGCACTTGATACAGTCATGTTCAGGCGTCTTCCTTGCTGACAATCATCGCGCCGATATCAGCTTCCGCGACAAGTTGCCCGTCAACTTTTGCATCACAGTGAAATTTCCAGATATTGCCGCGCTGCTTCTGCTTCGTGACATGGAACTCGACCCGATCGCCGGGCACCACGGGCTTGCGGAAGCGCGCGTTGTCGATCGTCATGAAGTAGACCAGATTGCTGCCGATGCCGGTCTTGCGGGCGCAGATGGCGCCCGCCGTCTGGGCCATGCCTTCGATCAGCAGCACGCCCGGCATGATCGGCTTTTCCGGGAAATGGCCGGTGAAATGCGGCTCGTTTGCCGTCACGTTCTTGATACCGATGGCCGAATTGTCGTCATCGATCTCGATGATGCGGTCGACGAGCAGGAACGGATAGCGATGTGGAAGAAGTCTCAGGATCTCCTGAAGGTCCGCCGTGCCGAGAACTGTCGCAGCGTCATTCATCCTTGCCACCCTTTTTCTTATGCCTTTCGCTTGACCGCATGGCGATTTCCGCGATTTCGCGGAGGAAGTCCCGCATCGGCCGCGCCGGAATTCCGCCGTATCGCTCGCCCGCAGGCACATCGCTCGCCACGCCGCTCATCGCGGCGATCTGCGCTCCGTCTCCAATCGTGATATGTCCATTGACGCCGGCATTGCCGCCGATCATCACGCCATCGCCAATGCGCGCGCTGCCGGCGATGCCGACCTGGCTGACGATTCCGCAGTAGCGGCCGATGCGGACGTTGTGACCGATCTGGACAAGATTGTCGATCTTCGTGCCCTCACCGATCACCGTATCGTCCATCGTGCCGCGATCGACCGTCGTATTGGCACCGATCTCCACATGGTCCTGGATGATCACGCGGCCGACCTGAACAATCTTGATCATTCCACCCTTGGGACCAGGTGCATAGCCGAAGCCGTCCTGACCGATGCGCGCGCCGGGATGAATGATGACATTGTTGCCGACCAGCGCACACAGGACGCTGGCGCCAGCCGAAATCGTGCAATCCCTGCCGATCCGGACATGCGGCCCGATGACCGCACCAGCCGCAATCCGCGTGCCACTGCCGATCTCCGCACCGGCTCCGACGACCGCCGTCGTCTCTACATCGACCCCAGGCTCGAGGCGGGCCGTCGGGTCGACAAAGGCTCCGGGCGCAATGCCCCGCCCGCTGGTGTTGTACGACGGGCGCAGCGCCTCTCCGTGCAACAACGCGCCGGCGAGCGCGAATGCGGTATGCGGCTTCTGGGTCAGGAGAACGGGAATATGGCTCGGAACGATCGCCGCAATCGCCTTGTCGCAGATGATCGCGGATGCCTGGCAACTCTCCAACTCATCGCGGCTCTTGCGCGACAGCATGTAGCAGACGTCGCCGGGCTTGGCGCGATAGACCGGTGCCACCCCATGGATGGGATGATCGGCCACGCTCGCATCGGAAAGTTCCGCCCCAATCCGATCCGCGAGGTCACCCAGGCGAATCCCCTGATGGGGCGGAAAAAACCAGTTCTGTTCCATGGACACTCCAGAACGATTTCTTGGCAGTTCTGGACTGCACTTATCAGAACGACGAGTTGATACCAAACTTGAAGTTCTGGATCTCGTCGAAGTCTTCCTTTGCAACCGGCACTGCGTAGTCAACGCGAAGCGGGCCGAACGGCGAAGCCCAGATCAGGCTGACGCCGACGGAGGCGCGCAAGGAGGCATCCGTACCCTCAGCAAATTCGCCCGCGCCGGTGAGCGCCACGTCGTTGCCATAGAGCGTGCCGGCATCGACGAAGAAGGCGCCGCGGAAGCCGCTGTCACGCGGGATACCCGGCAGCGGGAACGACGCTTCGGCGGAAGCCGTGAAGTAGGTCGTGCCGCCCAACGCATCGCCATTGTTGACGCGCGGACCGATACCGTTGCGCTCGAAGCCGCGGATGTCGTTGCTGCCCAGTTGGAACTGGTCGAAGACTTCCATCGAGCCCGAGGTCTTGAACAGGTGCCCGGCGCTACCGGCGAGCGAGGCGATGATGTCCGCTTCGTCGTTCACCGTGTAATACCACTTGGCCTTACCCGTCAGCTTGTAGAAATCGGACGTGCCACCGAGGCCGGCGAATTCCTGCGTCACCGATGCGAGGATACCCTCATGCGGCAGTTGCGCGTCATCCAACGTGTTATAGGTGACCGACTGCGATACCGACGAACGCGTCCAGGGGCTGTCCTCGACGACGCGGTCATAGGGCGACGACAGCTCATCCTGGTCACCGAAGTATTCGAGCTCCGTGTAATTATAACGCAGCGTCGTCGACAGGTTCTCGGTGATCGGCGCGGTGACGCGCAGGCTGAAGCCCTGGTCGTTGTAGCTGTAGTTGTCGTCGTCGAAGTCATGCTCGTTCTTGAAGAGGTCGAAACCTGCAGCCAGGCGGTACCCCAGGAAGTACGGCTCGGTGAACGAGACATTGTAGGTCTGGCTGTCTTCGCCCTTGCCGGCGGCCAGACGGATATATTGGCCGCGGCCGAGGAAGTTCTTTTCCTCGATAGAGGCTTCGACGAGGAAGCCGCCGCCGCTGCCGGCCGCATAGCCGGCGCCGATGCCGAACGAGCCCGTCGACTGGTCCTGAACGTCGACCACGACGATGACGCGGTCAGCAGCGCTGCCCGGCGCGGTCGTGATGTTGACCGACGAGAAATAGCCCAGGGCTTCGAGCCGGCGCTTGGCCCGCGCGATCATTTCCTGGTTGAAGGCATCGCCTTCACCGACATCGAATTCGCGGCGAATGACATAGTCGCGCGTGCGGGTGTTGCCGCGAATTTCGATACGCTCGACATAGGCACGCTCGCCCTGGTCGACCAGATAATCGACGGCGATCGTGTGGTTGGCGAGGTCACGGTTGCCGCGCGGCGTCACCCGGGCGAAGGGATAGCCCTCAGAGGCGACGCGTTTCGAGATCGCGCTCATCGTGTCCTGGATGTCCTTGGCCTTGTAGACCGAACCTTCACGGCTCTGAACGAGACCCTTCAGTTCCTCGGCATTGATGCCTTCAACGGTCGATTCGATGTTGATCGCGCCGAAGTCGTAGCGCGGCCCCTCCTCGACGGTGATGGTCACCGTGTACTCGTTGGTCGCCTCGTTGAGCGTCGCTTCAGACGAGATGATGTTGAAGTCCGCGTAACCGCGGTTGTAGTAGAATTGCCGCAGCAGTTCTTCGTCGGCGCGCAGCTTGTCGGGATTGTAGACGTCCTTGCGCGTCAGAAACGAGAAGATCCCGGATTCCTTTGTCGCAATCACCGACTGCAGACGACCGTCGCTGTAGGCCTCGTTGCCCACGAAATTGATCTGCGTGATCTTGGTGCGCTCGCCCTCATTGATGACGAAAGCAAGGTTGACGCGGCCCTCGGCGATCGGAACGACCTGCGTCGTCACGGTGACGTCGCTGCGGCCGATTGCGGCATAGGCGTCCTTGATGGCCTGGATATCGGTCTCGACCGTGGCTTCGCTGTAGGGACCGAGCGGCTGGGTGCGGACGACGCCCTGGAGCTTGTCGTCCTTGATCTTGCGGTTGCCGTTGAACACGACCTGGTTGACGAGCTGGTTCTCGCTGACGCTCACGACGAGCGTGCCGCCGGATACGCTGATGCTGACGTCGGAGAAATAGCCGGTCGCGTAAAGGCGCTTCACCGACGCGTCGATGTCCGCATTGCTGAAGCTCTTGCCGGGGACGATCGTGATGTTCGCGCGAACTGTTTCCGGGCTGACACGCGTGGCACCACGGACTTCAACACGATTGATGACCGCGGCTTGTGCGACCGACGTGCTCGCAACCAGCGCCGCACCGGTTCCCGTCGCAACCATGCTTGCCGACAGCGCAACCGCCGACACCGCGTTCAAAAACCTTGAACCAGCTTTCATTGCAATTCTTACCTTTTTCCAACGTCCCGCGGCAATTTCGTACCGACTCCGGTCACGGTTGCCGTTTTACCCGCTTTTCCCATACAAGCAAGCCAGCTCGTTAATTTCTGTTTACTTCAATTCGAACCGTGGCTTAACAGCCACTACGGCGTTGCGTTATCGTAAACAAATCGTTGCAAAGCAAGCTTGTGAAACTCGCTCGTTCACAGCTTTCCTGAAAGTTCAGATCCCCTCGTTCGGGCCGGCAGTGCTAACCGAACAGCCAGTTGATGTCGTTCCAGGCGGCAAAGACCGTGAGCATCAGCACCATGGCGAAACCGATCCGGAACGCGAGTTCCTGGGCGGCCGGGCCGACCGGTCTGCCGCGCAGCGCCTCGACCGCATAGAACATGAGATGGCCGCCATCAAGAACCGGAACCGGCATGAGGTTAAGCAATCCTATCGAAACCGAGAGGACGGCGGCGAAGTTGAGCACTTCGGCGATGCCGAGCTTTGCCATCTGTCCGGACATCTGCGCGATCCGGATCGGCCCGCCCACCTGATCGGCATTCATCCGGCCGACGACGAGATTCGACAAATAGTCGAAAGTACCGGTGACGATCCGCCAGCTCTGCAATGCGCCCTGCCCGACCGCTTCGAGGGGGCCATAGGTCTCGACGCGGAAGTTGCCCGCCTCTTGATTCGTGCCGATGCCGATCTTTCCTTCCTCGACCTTGTTGCCGAGCGGGTCGACGGATTCGGTACGCTGCGGCACCATGTCGAGGTCGACGGTGGCGCCTGCGCGCTCTATGCGGACCGTGATCGGGAGTTCCGGACGAACACTGACGTAGCGGCGAACGTCGTCGAAGGTGGCGATCCGCTTGCCATCGATCGATATCAATCTGTCCCCCGGCAGGACGCCGGCCTTTTCTGCCGCACTGCCGGGCGCGACGAAGGCCACCACCGGATCGGCCACGGCGCGGCCGTAGATCGAAAAGAGCACTGCAAAGATGGCGATCGCCAGGAGGAAGTTGGCGATCGGACCGGCCGCGACAGTTGCCGCCCGTTTCCACAACTTGGCGCCGAGGAAGGTGCGGGCGCGCTCTTCCGGTCTTACCGATTCCAGCCGCCGGTAGTCGGGCGTGCTTGCCGCATCCTCGTCGCCGAAGAATTTCACATAGCCGCCAAGCGGGATCGCGCAGAACTTCCATCTCGTCCCGTGCCGATCCGTCCAGCCGAAGAGTTCGGGGCCGAAGCCGACGGAGAAGGCAACGATGCGAATGCCGGACCAGCGGCCCACGAGGTAGTGCCCCATCTCATGGACGAAGACCAGCAAGGTCAGGAGGAACAGGAAGGTGGGAATGGTGTATTGCAGGTTATCTAGCAGAAGGCTCATATCGATTCCTATCGCATCCGCGTTGTCGCCGCCGTCAGACTTCGGATTGCCGCGCGATCTTACCCTTATTTCTACTGGTATTTAAGGAACTATGCAGCCCCCCGGATGCGATGACGGAAGTGTGAGGCGATTCCGGGTTAGAGGTCCAACAGGACGGAGGCGAAGTTATCGTTCCCTCCGCCGCCGAGCAGGAGCTGAACCAGGACCAGAAGCAGCGCCGCGACACTGGCGAAGATCAATCCGTCAACCCGATCCATGACGCCGCCGTGTCCCGGGATCAGTCGGCTCGAATCCTTCACTCCGAAGCGGCGCTTCACGAAGGATTCGAACAGGTCACCGACCTGGCTCGCAATAGAGAGCAGCAGCGCCACGATCGGGATACGGGCATCGTCAAGCGAGAAATGCGCCATGAAGACGGCAACGCCCGCGAGAACGCCGCAGACCGCGCCACCAATCGCCCCCGACCAGGTCTTTCCGGGCGAAATCGCCGGGGCCAGTTTCGGACCTCCGACCGCCCGCCCGACGAAATAGGCGAAGATATCCGTCCCCCAGACGACGGCGAACACGAAAAGCATCGCAATGAGGCCCAGGTAATCCGCACCGCGGATGGCTGCCAGCGATATGCTCGTCAGTCCGGCATAGGCGACGCCGGCCGGCAGCCACCAACTCGTCTTCTTGATCAGCACCCAGAGACCGGAGAGGACCAGGCCGCCCCCGAGCGCCGGCAGGCTGTAGGGCATGTAGTCCATGAGCACCAAGGCGGCGATGACGACCTGCGAAAGCCACCCTACGGCATTGCCCTGGAAATCCCGCTCGGCGAGATTCGTGATCGTCGACCATTCGTAGTAGACGAGCAGGCCGATCGCGACAGAGAGAATCTGAAAGGCGAAGCCGCCGGCCCAGGTGGCACCGAGGGTTATCGCGGCGAGCACAATGGCCGATGCGATGCGGAGTTTGAGCTCTCGCTGCATCAGGACCCGACCGCCAGAGTCGGTTGCCGCAAGCCGCCGAATCGGCGCTCGCGGGAGGCATATTTCTCGAGCGCGGCGATGAATGTGTCGCGCGTGAAATCCGGCCAAAGTTCGGGAACGAACAGCAATTCGGAATAGGCCCCCTGCCAAAGCAGAAAGTTGGAAAGACGCTCCTCGCCGCTCGTTCGAAGAATGAGATCCGGGTCGGGAATGCCTGCCGTGTCGAGCGCCGCCGCCACACGCTCGACGGTGATGTCGTCAGGCCGAAGGCGACCGGCGGCCACCTCTTCTCCGAGGCGCCGCATCGCTCTTACCAATTCGTCACGTGCGCCGTAGTTGAACGCGATCACCAATGTGATCCCGGTGTTGGCGATCGTCGTCTCCTCGGCCTCGATCAGGAGCGGCAGGATATCGCCGCTCAAATTGGCGCGGTCGCCGATGACGCGGATACGGACGTTCTCGCGATGAAGGTCCGCGAGATCTCGCCTGATGAAGGCCTTGAGCAAGCCCATGAGGTCGCTGACCTCGTCTTCCGGCCTGCTCCAGTTCTCCGAGGAAAACGCGAAGAGCGTCAGGTAGCGGATTCCGAGTTCGGCAGCCGTCTTGACCGCGCCGCGCACCGCCTCGACGCCCTTGCGGTGTCCCATCGTACGGGGCAGTCCACGCGCATTCGCCCAACGACCGTTGCCGTCCATGATGATGGCGACGTGAGCCGGCACGTTTGTGGGAGCGAAATCTTGCATGGGCCGTCCGAAACTAGAGACTCGATTTTCCGCGGTCAGACCTGCATGATTTCCTTTTCCTTCTCCGCGAGCAAGCGGTCGATTTCGGAAATCACCTCGTCGGTCATCTTTTGCACCCGCTCGGACTGAGCACGGCTCTCGTCCTGGCCGATGTCACCATCCTTTTCGGCTTTTTTCAGGCCATCCATCCCGTCGCGGCGGACATGGCGCACGGCGACTTTGCTCTTCTCGGCATAGTCGTGGGCGACCTTGACCAGGGATTTGCGACGTTCCTCGTTCAGCTCCGGCAGCGGAATGCGCAAGTTCTGCCCGTCGATGATCGGGTTGAGACCAAGGTTGGACTCCCGTATCGCCCGATCCACGGCACCGACCATGGACTTGTCCCAGACGGAAACCGAGAGCATCCGCGGCTCCGGAACCGTGATGTTCGCGACCTGGTTCAGCGGCATGCGCGAACCGTAGGCTTCGACGGTCACCGGATCGAGAACGTTTGCAGATGCGCGACCGGTCCGCAGCGATGCGATGTCGTGCTTGAATGCAGCAATCGCCCCGTCCATGCGGCGCTTCAATTCCTTCAGTTCCACACCTTCACTCATGGCTCAGACTCCCATTTCTTCATCTCGACGGCCGTTGAGGCCCTCTGCAGATTATCAATTATCCGACACGATGGTGGCACGACCGCCACCGGTCAATATGTCCGCGAAGCCGCCTTTCTCGTGGATCGAGAATACGACGATCGGAATGGCGTTTTCCCGCGCCAGCGCCACCGCGGCAACATCCATGACGGCAAGGCCCTTCTCGAGGACTTCGCTGTGGGTCAGGCGATCGAAGCGCGTCGCGGACGGGTCCTTCTTCGGATCGGCGGAATAGATGCCGTCGACCTGCGTTCCCTTGAAGATCGCCTCGGCTCCCATTTCCGCCGCGCGGAGCGCCGCCGCGGAGTCCGTCGTGAAGAAGGGATTGCCGGTCCCGCCGGCGAAGATCACGACGCGGCCGAGCGAGAGGTGATAGAGCGTGGCGCGCTGCGAGAAGCTCTCGCAGATCTCCGGCATGGCGATCGCCGAAAGCACGACCGTATCGATATCCAGCTTGCGGAGCGACGTCGCAAGTGCAAGCGCATTGATGACGGTCGCCAGCATGCCCATGTGATCGCCGGTAACCCGGTCGCCACCCTTCGAGGCGACGGCGACGCCGCGGAAAATGTTGCCGCCGCCGACGACGACACCGACTTCGACGCCCATGGCTCGCGCCTCGGCGATGTCAGAAGCGATCCGATCGGCCACGGCGACATCGATGCCGAAGCCCTGGCTTCCCATCAAGGCTTCACCGGAGGCTTTGAGAAGAACGCGCTTGTAGATTGGCTTGGCCGACATCATCACTCCTGAGCAGATCGGCGCGCATGCGCGAGAGACGCGCACAGCGGCGTGAGGACAAATCGTCTTGCGTGGTATCGACCGCGCCGGCACTGCCCCGGCGGGTCCGCCGCAATAACGCATGCCGGATACACGAAGGGCACCGCGTTGTCACGCGATGCCCCCAGCTTTTCCCAATCGGGAAGAAGAAATCAACCCTTTGCGGCTGCTGCAACTTCCGCCGCGAAATCGGATTCTTCCTTCTGAACGCCTTCGCCGAGCAGCAGGCGTGCGATACCGGCAACCTCGATCGGTGCCCCTACGGTCTTCTCGGCATCCTTGAGCGCCGCCTCGACCGTCTGGTCGGGGTTCATGACGAAAGCCTGCGACAGAAGCGCGACTTCTTCGAAGAACTTGCGCATGCGACCATCGACCATCTTCTCGATGATGTTGTCCGGCTTGCCCGAAGCGCGCGACTGTTCGATGAAGACGTTGCGCTCGCGCTCGGCGACAGCCGGGTCGATCTCGCTCGGACGGACGGCGAGCGGGTTGGTCGCAGCAACGTGCATTGCAACCTGACGGCCGATTGCGTTCAGCGCTTCCTTGTCGCCCGTCGACTTCAGGGCAACCAGCACGCCGAGCTTGCCGATGCCGTCGCCGGCAGCGTTGTGGATATAGGTCGCAACGACGCCATCCTCGACCTTGAGCAAGGCAGCGCGGCGCAGCGTCATGTTTTCGCCGATCGTCGCGATAGCGTCCTTGATCGACTCCTCGACAGTCTTGCCGGTCGCCGGATAAGTGGCCTGAGCAACGGCCTCGACAGTGCCGTCCGTACCAAGCGCGACGTTGGCGACGCCGCGGACGAGATCCTGGAAAGCATCGTTGCGGGCGACGAAGTCGGTCTCGGAGTTGATTTCGACGACGACGGCCGTGTTGCCGGCGCTAGCGATGCCGACGAGGCCCTCGGCAGCCGTGCGGCCGGACTTCTTGTCGGCCTTGGCGATGCCCTTGGCGCGCAGCCAGTCGATGGCGGCTTCCATGTCGCCGTTGGTCTCGGCCAGGGCCTTCTTGCAATCCATCATGCCTGCGCCGGTCTTTTCGCGCAGATCCTTCACCATTGCGGCAGTAACAGTCATCTTCTTGCCTCTTTGTCTGTTTCGCTGGCGCGCCAACCGCGAGTGGCGCCGTGCCAGAAGGTTTGGCAGAGGGAATGGCCCTTCAGTGTGACATCGTTATGACGTCGTCCGGTGCTTGCGCGGGCCAAGGGTCGGCGGGCCGACCATTCCTTGCGGAAAAGAACAAGGCCGTTCAGATTTTCATCACAAACGGCCTCGTCCAGCTATTTCCTGGGTGCGACAGCTCAAGCTGCCGCGCGCCCGATCAGGCTTCGGACGATTCGTCGAGAGCCGGTTCGACCGGTGCCTCTTCGGCTGCGCCGAGGTCACGGCCGGCCGCGCCCTGCTGGCGGGCGATACCGTCGATGGCGGCACGGGCGACAAGATCGCAATAAAGCGCGATGGCGCGCGATGCGTCGTCGTTGCCCGGAACCGGATAGTCGATCAGGTCCGGATCGCAGTTGGAGTCGATAACGGCAACAACCGGAATGCCAAGGCGCTTGGCTTCGTCGATCGCGATCGATTCCTTGTTGGTGTCGATGATGAACATCAGGTCCGGCGTACCGCCCATGTCACGGATACCGCCCAGGGCGCGGTTCAGCTTCTCGCGCTCGCGCTCGAGGTTCAGGCGCTCCTTCTTGGTGAAGCCGGAGGCTTCGGACGCCAGGATTTCGTCGAGCTTGCGCAGGCGCTGGATCGAGTTCGAGATCGTCTTCCAGTTGGTCATCATGCCGCCGAGCCAGCGGGCATTGACGTAGTACTGGGCGGAGCGCTTGGCAGCGTCGGCGATGATCTCGGACGCCTGGCGCTTGGTGCCGACGAAGAGAACGCGGCCGCCATTTGCAACGGTGTCGCTGACGACCTGCAGGGCGCGCGACAGCATCGGGACGGTCTGAGCGAGGTCGATGATGTGAACATTGTTACGATCGCCGAAGATGTACGGCTTCATCTTCGGGTTCCAGCGGTGCGTCTGGTGACCGAAGTGCACGCCTGCTTCGAGAAGCTGGCGCATGGTAAAGTCAGGCAATGCCATGCCTTTTTCTCCTTTTCCGGTTGAACCTCCGCAAGGCGTCGAGCGCATCTTGACGCGCCCACCGGCGGAACGATCCGGATTTCTCCCGGAAAATCCCATGCCTCACGTGTGGAATGGGCAGCCCCTTAGCTGCAACTGCCCGATAAATCAAGTCAGGCAGCCGGTTTTTTACCTCTATCTAAAGCGTATTGGCTGCCGCTCGACTTTCGCAGAACGCCTTCAGGCGACGCTACTTGCACTCTTCCTCGTTGAAGACTTCGAGATCGGCAAGCTTGCCGGAGAGCACGAAGTCGCCATAGTCCATCGTCAGGTCGCGAGTGACGCCATTCTCGTAAAGCTTAAAGGACATGCGGTAGATGGGCAGCGCATCGCCGCTCGCCTCGTCGTTGAAATAGGATATCGTCACCGGCCAATAGCTTTCACCGGCGAGCCTGCCCGCCTTGCCGGCGTCCGCATCGTCGGGGGTGGGCTTGCGCGGCTTGCCGACGAAGGTCGAGGTGATCAGCGTCTTGTCACCCGAATCGGACCCGTCGAAGATTCGGGATTCGAAAAGGGTCTCGCCGCGCTTGGCCCGCTCGATCACCTCCAGCATATGCTCGGTCGGGAACCGGCTTTGGGCCAGAGCCACCTCGCGCTTATCGGGGGCGGTCAGTTCGACCTTGACGCCGGATTTGTCGCCATGGGCGCTTCCGCGTACTTCCTTGTCCAGCTTCTCATCGGTGAAGGAGCGGGTGAGAAAGCGGAAGCTCCCGTTCTTCATGTCCTCGTAGGTGGTGGTCTGCTGGTCGGTCAGCCGAACCTCCTCGCCGGTGTCGACCTGGGTGACGAAGCGGAAGCTCACCGTATACCCTTCGCAGGCCGACCCGTTGAACTCATAGACCATGCGTCCATACATGCCGGTAATGCCCGATCGGTCGGAGGCATTCTTCAATTCAAGATCGTAGACGGCGCGGTGCGGCGCCAATGCGCTCGCATATGCAGCGCCAGCGACGGTCAGAGCGGCGAGGCAGACGCTCCCCAGGGCGAGAAGACCAAAGCCTTTACGAAACATCCGTTTCCTCCTGTTGGACTCGCCGGCAATGGGATAAACAAACATTCGGCAGAAGCGAGGCAGATACGGTCCGTGCCTGTCACGATCCTGTTTCCGCATGCAGGATTCTATCACAAAAGACAACAAGGGAGCCCTCCATGTCCGCAGAGATCGAAACGCGTCTCAACGAGCTTGGCATCGTCATTCCGCAGGCGGTCGCGCCGGTCGCCAACTACGTGCCTTACGTCATCACCGGCTCGACGCTCTACATCTCCGGCCAGCTGCCAATGGAAGGCGGCAAGGTCGCGGTTACGGGCCATGTCGGCAAGGATGTCGACGTCGCGGCCGCGCAGCGCGCTGCCGAGCTCTGCGCGATCAACATTCTGGCTCAGGCCAAAGCCGCGCTTGGCGGCGATCTCGGCCGCATTCGCCGCCTCGTGAAGATCAACGGCTTCGTCGCCTCGGTCCCGGAGTTCACCGAGCAGCACCTCGTCATCAACGGCGCGTCGAACCTCCTTGCCAATGTGCTCGGCGAAGCCGGCAAGCATGCGCGCGCCGCCGTCGGCATGGCCTCACTGCCCTTCAATGCTGCCGTCGAAATCGACGCAATCCTCGAAATCGCGTGATCAGGGTCTCTCCATGAAGGATACTTCCTGGCTCAAAACCCAGCCGATCGCCCATCGCGGTTACCACGACATGAACCGGGAGGTCTGGGAAAACACGCTTTCGGCCTTCTCCCGCGCCGCAGAAGCGGGCTTTGCGATCGAATGCGACCTGCAGTTTACCGCCGATAGCGTTCCGGTCGTGTTCCACGACCACGATCTGCAGCGCCTCTGCGGGATCAGGGGAGACGTTCGGGCAAAAACCGCCGGCGAACTCGGCCTGTTGTCGATCGGCGGCACAAAGGACAAGGTGCCGACGCTTACGCAGTTGCTTCGCCTCGTCGACGGACGCGTGCCGCTCGTCCTCGAACTCAAGGGCCGCAGGGATGACGACGAAGGATTTGCGGCGGCCGTGCTCGACACGCTCGAGGACTACAAGGGGCCGGTGGCGCTGATGAGCTTCGACCATTGGCTGCTCAAGGATCTGAAGGCGCTCGACGCCGCCCATCCGCTCGGCCTTACCGCCGACGGCTCCAATCCCGAAACCTTCTTCGTGCACGAGGAGGCCATGCAGCTCGGGCTCGACTTCATCTCCTATTTCTACGGCGATCTGCCGAACCCGTTCATCACCAAGGAGCGCGCCCTTGGCCGCACCGTCATCACCTGGACGGTGCGCGACCGCCGGGCGCAGGAACACACATTCGCCCATGCCGATCAGATGACGTTCGAGGGTTTCGATCCGAGGGAGACCATGATTTCCTAGGCGCATGTCAGACGCGATCAACATCCGCATAGAGCATTCGTTCTCTTCGATCCCGCCGGCGAGCTGGAACAGGCTCATCGGCGCCTCGAAGGCTTATCCGGGTGCGCCCTATAATCCGTTCCTGTCGCACGCCTATCTTTCGGCGCTCGAGGAGTCGGGTTCGGCGACAGCGGACACGGGCTGGCTCGGCCAGCACCTGCTCATGGAGGATGCCGACGGATTCCTGCGCGGCGCCCTCGTCTGCTACATGAAGAACCACAGCCAGGGCGAATATGTCTTCGACCACGGATGGGCGAACGCCTTCGAGCGCGCCGGCGGGCGCTATTATCCGAAGCTGCAAAGCTCCGTGCCGTTCACGCCCGTGACCGGACCGCGCCTTCTCAGCGCCGCGGGCGGTGATCCGCGGCCAGTGCAGGAAGCGCTCGCCGCCGGCCTCAAGGAGCTCTCTCGCCGTCATGGCGTCTCGTCCGCCCATGTCACTTTCGTGCCCGCCGAGGAAATGCCGATCTTCGAACGATCCGGATTTCTGCACCGGACCGACCAGCAGTTCCACTTCATCAATGAAGGCTACGGCTCGCACGACCACTTCCTCGCCACGCTCGCATCGCGAAAACGCAAGGCGCTGAAACGGGAGCGTCGGGAGGCCGTCGAGAACGGGATCACCATCGACTGGCTGACCGGCAGCGATCTCACAGAGGCCATTTGGGACCAGTTCTTCGCCTTTTACATGGACACCGGCGGGCGCAAATGGGGCCGGCCGTATCTGAGCCGCGCCTTCTATTCGCTGATCGGCGAGCGGATGGCGGAAGACATTCTGCTGGTCATGGCAAAGCGCGGCGGCCGATATATCGCCGGCGCGATCAATTTCATCGGCGGCGATGCGCTCTACGGTCGACATTGGGGCTGCATCGAGGATCACCCGTTCCTGCATTTCGAGGTCTGCTATCACCAGGCGATCGACTTCGCTATTGCGAAGGGCCTGCGGCGCGTCGAAGCGGGCGCGCAAGGCGAGCACAAGCTGGCGCGCGGCTATATGCCGGTCACGACCCATTCGGCCCACTTCATCACCCATCCGGGCCTGGCAAGGGCGGTCGCCGACTACCTGGAGCAGGAGCGCCGCGACGTGGAAGAGACCGGCGAGTTCCTCGCGGAGCACGGTCCTTTCCGCAAGGGTGAGCGCCAACGAAATTGACCAACAGCGGGGCTTCCCGCAACGAACCCACAAGAGGAAGCGACATGAGCGGCTATGACACCAACAATATCTTCGCCAAGATTCTGCGCGGCGAAATTCCCTCGCATCGGGTCTACGAGGACGAGGCGACGGTGGCGTTCATGGACGTCATGCCGCAGGCGGAAGGACATGTGCTCGTCCTGCCGAAGGCGCCATCGCGCAACATCCTCGACGCGGACGCTGCCACCCTGCCGGCGCTGGTCGCCACGGTCCAGAAGATCGCGATTGCGGCCAAGGAGGCTTTCGACGCGGACGGCGTGACGATCATGCAGTTCAACGAGCCGCCGGCCGGCCAATCCGTCTTCCACCTGCATTTCCACGTGATCCCGCGCCGGGAAGGCGTTCCGCTGAAGCCGCATTCCGGAAAGATGGAGGATGGCGACGTACTGGCAGCGAATGCGGAGAAGATCCGGCGGGCGCTTTGAGCGCTGATTCAAAATGCTACAGTGACCTTCTGCGCGTCTGGTAAGACGCGCGGCGCTGTAGCCCGTCAAAATCCCAGCCACCACAACCCGATGGCGAGCACGGCGATCGAAGTCGCAATGCCTACCACCGGCTTCTGCCGAGCGAGAAAGAAGGCGATGGTGCCGAACACGACGGCGCCCGCCCGCAGCCACAGCGGTGATTGCGCCAGGACACCGGTTGGATAGAGGATGAGCTTCGCGATCACCGCAGCGACCAGGGCGGTCGCGACCGCCCTCACCCAGTTCAAAGCCTCCGAATCATCGCGGAGCCGCTTGCCGGCAAGCACGCCGAGCCAGCGCCAGAGGTCGGTGGCGATCCAGCCGGCAATCGCGATGAAGGCATAGGCCCACCATCCGTCGGTCCAGGTCACGGGCGTGCCTCCCGGCGCGAACGCCAGAGGCGCTCCGCGCCCCAGGCAAGCGTCCCGCCTACGACGCCGGCCAAGAGGATGTCGAACTCCGGTGCGATCCAATAGAACAGCGGGCCCGCAACGAGGCCGATCGCAAGCGCCACGTAGATGACCGGATGGCGGGCGGAATGCCAGATAGAGGCGAGGAAATAGATCGGCGTCAGGAAGAAGAGGCAGCCTGCCACCAGAGGCGGAAACTCGGCGACAAGGTGATAGACCACGCCGACCAGCACCATGTTCGCGGCGACCAGGGTGATGCCGAAACCGGCGAAGAAGGTGACGCGATGGTCGCGCGGTACCTTTGGCACACGCTCCATCGCGAAGACCCAGGCGGTGATGGCCACGAAATGCGACAGGACGAGCAGCAGCCAGGTCGGCGTTCTCGAGTTGCGCAATTCCGGCACGAGCGCCGCGACCATCGGCATCAGGCGGACCGATGAGAGGGTAACAGCCAGGAACGCTGCCGCAAGGCTCGCGCCGCTCATGATCGAGCTGACGAGAATGACCTTCGCCGGCAAGGCCCAGACGATGCCGGTCATGAAGACGACCTGCTCCGGCGGGATGCCTGCCTGAGCGGTCAGCGAGCAGAAACCGACGAAGGAGAGCATGAGAATGACGGCCGGAAGGCTGAAAATCCCCCGTGCTCCGGTCAGAAACCAGGCAAGCCTCGACCGTTCATCTTCGACATCATCCATGAAAATCACGCGGAATGGGATCGCCCTTCGGCAAGACGGTGCCGGGTGAACCACCCGGCACCGTCAGGCGAAAGTCGCGATAGCGCTATTTCTTGCGCGGGACCTTGGGAACCGTTCTCCCCTTCAACGGAACCGCAGCCGATGCGGGCTTGGCGGCCTTCTTCGGCTTCGATTTCGGACTGGCCGCGGCGGCGACGGTTACCTTCTCTTCCGATTTCTTCGGCTTGGCGTTCTTGCCGCCGGGCCGCGACACTTCCGCCTTCGGCTTGATCGGCGTCGTCTCCGGCACGGCATCGAGGATCAGCCCCTTGGTGCCGTCCTCCTTCGTGCCGATCGTCACCTTGACGACGCCGCCCTTCTTGAGCTTCCCGAAGAGGATTTCGTCGGCGAGCGGCTTCTTGATGTTTTCCTGGATAACGCGCGCCAGCGGCCGTGCGCCCATCTTTTCGTCGTAGCCCTTGTCCGCAAGCCAGGCGATCGCCTCCGGCGCGAGGTCGAAGGTGACGTTGCGTTCGGCCAATTGCGTCTCGAGCTGCATGACGAACTTTTGCACGACCTGATGGATGACGGGCGTGGGCAGCGAGTTGAACGGAATGACCGCATCCAGGCGGTTGCGGAACTCCGGCGTGAACAGGCGGTTCAGCGCCTCGATGTCCTCGCCCTCGCGCTTCGACGAACCGAAGCCGATCGCCGGCCGAGCCATGTCGGAGGCGCCCGCATTGGTCGTCATGATCAGGATGACGTTGCGGAAGTCGATCTTCTTGCCGTTATGGTCGGTCAGCGAACCGTGATCCATCACCTGCAGAAGGATGTTGAAGAGATCCGGATGCGCCTTCTCGATCTCGTCGAGCAGCAGTACGCAGTGCGGATGCTGGTCGACACCATCCGTCAGGAGACCGCCCTGGTCGAAGCCGACATAGCCGGGCGGTGCGCCGAGCAGACGGGAAACCGTGTGCCGCTCCATATATTCCGACATGTCGAAGCGCAGCAGTTCGACGCCGAGCGACGTCGCCAGCTGTTTCGCCACTTCCGTCTTGCCGACGCCGGTCGGGCCGGAGAACACGTAGCAGCCGATCGGCTTGTTTGGCTCCCTGAGGCCGGCGCGGGCGAGCTTGATGGACGAGGCGAGCGCCTCGATCGCCAGATCCTGGCCATAGACGACCGAACGAAGTTCCTGCTCGAGATTGGCGAGAACGGCTTCGTCGTCCTTGGAGACCGACTTCGGCGGAATGCGGGCCATGGTAGCCACGGTCGCCTCGATCTCCCGTTCGGTGATCAGCTTGCGGCGCTTGCTGACAGGCAGCAGCATCTGTGCCGCACCGGATTCGTCGATGACGTCGATGGCCTTGTCCGGCAGCTTGCGGTCATTGATGTAGCGGGCCGAAAGCTCGACGGCCGCCCTGATCGCCTCGTTCGAATATTTGAGGTGGTGATACTCCTCGAAATAAGGCTTCAGACCCCGCATGATCTCGATTGCGTCGGCAACCGTCGGCTCGTTGACGTCGATCTTTTGAAAGCGGCGGACAAGTGCCCGGTCCTTCTCGAAGAACTGACGATATTCCTTGTAGGTGGTCGAACCGATGCAGCGGATCGAGCCTGAGGAGAGCGCCGGCTTCAGGAGGTTGGATGCATCCATCGCACCACCCGATGTCGCGCCCGCGCCGATCACCGTATGGATCTCGTCGATGAAGAGGACGGCACCGGAAAACTCCTCTAGCTCCTTGACGACCTGCTTCAGACGCTCTTCGAAGTCGCCGCGGTACCGCGTGCCGGCGAGCAGCGTTCCCATGTCGAGCGCAAAGATCGTAGCGTCCTGAAGCGCCTCCGGCACCTGCTTCTCGACGATGCGTTTGGCAAGGCCCTCGGCGATCGCCGTCTTGCCGACGCCGGGGTCACCGACATAGAGCGGGTTGTTCTTGGATCTGCGGCAAAGGACCTGGATGGTCCGGTTCACCTCGGCGTGCCGGCCGATCAGCGGATCGATCTTTCCGGATTTGGCCTTTTCGTTCAGGTTGACACAGTAAGCCGTCAGCGCATCCTGCTGCTTCTTCGGACCCGCCTCCTCGCTCTCGCGCGGTGACTTCTGTTCCGACTCCTGGTCCTCTGCGCCACGCACCGGCCGCGATTCCGAACTGCCAGGGCGCTTGCCGATGCCGTGCGAGATGAAGTTCACCGCATCGTAGCGCGTCATTTCCTGTTCCTGCAGGAAATAGGCCGCATGGCTCTCGCGCTCGGCGAAAATCGCGACGAGCACATTTGCTCCCGTCACCTCTTCGCGGCCGGAGGATTGCACATGGATGACCGCACGCTGGATCACGCGCTGGAAGCCTGCGGTGGGTTTGGAGTCTTCATCATAGCCGGTGATCAGATTGGACAATTCGTTGTCGACATAATCCGTCACCGTCTTGCGGAGTGTTTCTAGATTTACATTGCATGCGCCCATCACGGCCGCCGCATCGGCATCATCGATCAATGCCAGCAGCAGGTGCTCGAGCGTCGCATATTCATGATGGCGCTCGTTGGCAAAAGTCAGTGCCTGATGCAGCGCCTTTTCGAGGCTGGGCGAAAAAGTTGGCACGTTAGTTCCTCATTTCTTTTCCATGACGCATTGCAGCGGATGCTGATGCTGCCTGGCGAAATCCATTACCTGCGTCACTTTGGTTTCGGCGACTTCGTAGGTAAAGACGCCGCATTCTCCAACGCCGTGGTTGTGGACATGAAGCATGATGACCGTCGCCTGTTCCCGGTCCTTCTGAAAGAAACGTTCCAGGATGTGGACGACGAATTCCATCGGCGTGTAGTCGTCATTCAAAAGCAGAACGCGGTACAAACTCGGCTTCTTGGTCTTCGGCTTGGTGCGTGTGATAACGGACGTGCCACGACTGGGGCCGCCTCCGTCTCCTTCGCTTCCCTGCTGCATCCGGACCGGCATGGCGATCATTCTGTTTCATTCCCTTGACAGGCGCAATCCATGAAGGTGGCTGCAGCCCGCTTGCCTTTATCTAATGGTTCGTTCTTGGATTTTAAGACCGAACCAACGCACTGCAATCATATTCGCACGGCCAAACACAAGATTGATCAAATTTCTTCGGCTGCTACGCTCGACATTGGGGCTATCCCCAAACTGTCGAAGCGGCTCGAGAGGCCGGATCGCGCGGAGCCTCCAAGCGGCTCCAGGGAAAACGCCCCAAAGAACAAGAAGGCCGGTCGCGGCAACCCGCGACCGGCCTTCTTGCGATGGGCAATGGCCTCTATCTTCAGGCGGCGGCAGCGGACTTCACGGCTGCAGTTGCCTTGGCGACCGGCGCCTCATAGGGCTTGTAGGCGTCCTTGGCGAGATCGGCATACATTTCACCGATCTTCGATGCTTCGGCGACAAAAGCTTCATAGCTCGACTTCAGATAGTTCGTCTGGAGTTCGAAGGCTGCCTCGAGGCTCTTGGCGCTGGACAGCTTTTCAATATGGGCGATGCCGTCTTCGAAGGACTTCTTCGAGTAGTCTGCCGCTTCGGTTGCAATGGCCTGGAAGCCCTTGGTCACCGCGGAGTAGCTCTTCACAGCCACGTCCAGTGCTTCCTTGCTCTTCTTGTTTGCATCGTCGAAGTTAAACATCAAGTTTCTCCTTGTGGGCGGTGGGCGAGCGTGAGTCTAGGTGCGCTGCACAAAAAGTCAAGTTCAGTGTGCAATGCAGTAAACCACAATTCTTGCAACGACTTGATGAAGCTCCGAGGGCTCGCGAGACGTTTTCTAATAAATATGACTTAATAAGAAAAAGCCGGCCCAATTGCCCAGGCCGGCACTACAGTAGTGGATGACTGCGCGCTCAGCTGTCGACCTCCACGCGTCATTCCAACTCAGAGATCCACGTCGAGGATCGCCATCGAGAAATTATAGGAAAGCTCGCCGTCTTCATCGTCGCGAAAAATGACGCCAAGGAATTCATCGCCGAGATACACCTCGGCGGATTCGTCCTTCCGCGGACGGGCCTTGACGACCATAGCGGGGTTCAAGGTGCGCTTGAAATAGGCCTCAAGCTTGCGGATTTCTTCGGGCTTCAAATCTATTCTCCGTAGCCGGTTGATTTGCGGCGCTTCTCGCATGCGGCGTTGCCAGGTGTAAACCCACTACGACGCCAGCACTCGGGAGGATGTTCGCGCATAGCGGTAACGCATTGGATCATCGCTGAGATTTTTCCGGCTCAACAGCGAAGCGGCTCCTCCGCGTCAGATATCGAAGCTCGCCAGGATCTGGTCCATCTGCCGCGAGGGCTCGGAGCACCCGGCCTCGCCAACGACCTTGGCGGGAACGCCGGCTACGGTCGTCTTCGGCGGAACCGCCTTCAGCACGACCGATCCGGCCGCCACCCGCGAGCAATGGCCGATATGGATATTGCCGAGGATCTTCGCTCCGGCGCCGATCAGCACGCCGTCGCCGATCTTCGGGTGTCGGTCGCTGCCCTCCTTGCCCGTGCCGCCAAGCGTTACGCCGTGCAGGATCGATACATTGTCGCCGATAACCGCCGTTTCGCCAACGACAAGACCCGTCGCATGGTCGAGGAAAATCCCGCGCCCGACGCGCGCGGCCGGGTTGATGTCGGTCTGGAAGACGCTCGAGGAACGACTCTGGAGATAAAGCGCGAAATCCTTCCGCCCGCGGCTCCACAGCCAATGGGCAAGCCGGTGCGTCTGGATGGCGTGGAAGCCCTTGAAATAAAGCACGGGCTCGAGGAACCGCGTGCAGGCGGGGTCGCGGTCGTAGACGGCCTGGATGTCGACGCGCAGGATCGTGCTCCATTCCGGCCAATCCTCGAGCATCTCCAGGAAAGTCTGGTGGAGCAGATTCGCCTGAAGGTCGGGGTGGTCGAGCCGCTCGCAGATCCGGTAGATCACGCTCTCTTCCAGTGAATGCTGGTTGACCACAGTCGAATACAGGAAAGCAGCAAGCATCGGATCGCGCTCGGCGGCGAGGCGCGCCTCTTCACGCAGGCTGTCCCAGATGGGATCGATCGCCTTCAGCGGTTCCGTGGGGCGAAGTTCGGTCTTGGCGACCATGGTCGCGCTCCTTCCTGTCAACGTGGCCTGGTCAATCTGTAGCCTGCGCTGCCACATATATAGGGCATATCCAGATCGACATAAATGGGCTCGCAGAGTTTCGATCGGCTTCGCTTCGAGCCGGCTATGCTCGACCGACCTCGCCGAGAAACTCCAGGACCGCCTTCTTGAAAACGCGGTCACCGACCGCCAGCATATGGTCACGGCCCGGAATGTCCAGGGCCATCGCATGCGGCATCAGGGCGGCAAGCTCCTGTGCCGAACCCGCTACGTCATCCTTCGTGCCGACGCCGATCAGGACCGGCACATCGATGCGCGCGACATCCTCCGCCGAAAGCAGATCGCGCGAGGTCGATATGCAGGCCGCTAGCGCCTGGCGGTCGCTCTTCGTCTGGTCGGCAAAGGCGCGGAACATGCGGCCGCGTTCATGCGTCACATCTTCGAGCGATGGCGCAAGCAGCGCGTCGGCGATCGGGTCCCAGTCCCCCACCCCGGTCACCATGCCTATTCCCAGGCCACCGAACACCAGCGAGCGGACGCGATGCGGGTGATGCAATGCCAGAAATGCGGAGACGCGCGCTCCCATCGAATAGCCCATGACATGCGCCTCGCCGACCCCAAGATGGACGAGGAGCGCGGCCGCGTCGCCGGCCATCTGGTGCGGGTGGTACAACGACGGATCATAAGGCTTGCTGCTCGCCCCGTGACCGCGGTTGTCGAGCGCGACAACCCGATAGCCGGCGTCGCCGAGCGTCTTCAGCCAGCCGGGGTAGACCCAGTTGACGTTGGCGCTTGAAGCGAACCCGTGAATGAGCAGGACAGTATCTCCCGACGGGTCGCCCGCATCGAAGAATGCGATTTCCAGGCCGTCATGCGTGAAGCGCGAATATGGCGGAGGGTTCAAATCCATTACTTTTCCAGACTTCGATCTGCTTTCGCGGCAAACTAGGGGGTAACGGAATGGTCGAAAACCCCCGCCGGCTCAAAAACCACAAGCGCGTCGTGATTGCCGCTACACATTTGTGCCGAAGCTCACTATGGTGCCGGCAAAATCGACACCAGACTTGCATTCATCGGAGTACGACATGGCCGGCCACAGCATCCCCCATTTCCAGAATGACGGCGGGCACCGGGTCATCGAGATCGGGGTCAAGGAATTCATGTGCACCGGCGCATCCGTTCCCTTCGATCACCCCCATATCTTCATCGACATGGGCGACGACAACGAGAAGGTCTGCTCCTATTGCTCGACGCTCTATCGCTACAATTCGAGCCTGAAGGCGACTGAAACAATCCCGCCGGGCTGTCTCTTCGAGACCAAGGCTGCCTGACCTCCCTGCCTCCGCCGGCGCGACGTCGATGCAAGACTCTGTTCCGGTCGCGATCGTCGGCGCCGGCATCGCCGGCCTGACAACGGCCCTGTGCCTGGCACGGCAAGGCCTTGCTACGGATATCTTCGAGAACGCGGACGCGCTGAACGAAGTGGGCGCGGGTCTGCAGTTGTCGCCGAACGCCTCGCGCATCCTGATCGAACTCGGCCTGCTCCCTGCCCTTGAGGACGTGTGGAGCCAGCCGGACTCGATCGCGCTCGTCGACGGGCGCACGCTGCGACCGCTGGCGGAGGTGCCGGCCGGTGCGAATGCGCGCAGCCGCTGGGCGGCCCCCTATGGGGTCCTGCACCGCGCCAGTCTGCAGAAAATACTTCTGGACGCCGTCCAGTCGGAGCCATGCTGCCGCCTTCATTTGGGAAGGCGCGTCGAAGGTGACCCGGTGGCTTCGGTTGCCGCAGCGACGGGACGCCGCCCGACGGTGGTCGTCGGCGCCGACGGCATCTGGTCGCAGGTAAGAGCCGCCATTCCCGGCGCGGGCGCCGTCCGGTTTTCCGGCAATATCGCCTGGCGGCTGTTGCTGCCGCGTGCCGAAGCATCCGCCTGCCTGTCGCCAAATCGCGTCACGGCCTTCCTCGGGCCGGAAGCGCACCTCGTCGCCTACCCGCTTCGTGAAACCGACGGCTTCAATCTAGTCGCGATCATTGGCGGCAAGCCGACCGAGACAGCCTGGATAGGTCAGGATTCGGAGGAGCGACGACGGGAATTCGTCGCCGCTTTCGAAGACTGGCATCGCGACTTGCGTTCGATGATCGAAAACGCCGCGGCGGCCACCTATTGGCCCTTGTGCGTCGTCGATGACGGGGCCTGGCACAATTGGCGCGACATTGTCCTCATCGGGGATGCCGCCCATGCGATGACGCCCTTTGCTGCCCAAGGTGCCGCAATGGCGATCGAGGATGCCAGCGAGCTCGCGCGTTGCCTTGCGGCATTCCCCGACGCTCCGGCCGCGTTTGCGCGCTACGAGCACGCGCGAAGGGCACGAATCGCGCGGGTCCGCAAACGCGCCGCTTTCAATCGATTCGCCTATCACGCTCGCGGCCCTGTTCGCACCGCGCGAAACATTGTCCTCGCATTGAAGGGGCCCGAGGCGCTCGCGGCCGACCTCGACTGGCTTTATGGATACGGCGCTTTCGGACACAAGAGGGGCTGAGCGCAGGCAGAAAATCCTAGCCGCCTGCGCCCCAACCTCATCGCTCAGACCGCATTGGCCGCCGCCAGACCTGCTTCAACGTCGCGGCGCAGGTCGGCGACATCTTCAAGACCGATCTGCAATCGAATGACGGGACCTTCTGATGGAGCCTTGGCGACCCTGCGATCGGAAAGGTTCGCATGAAGCGCGAGGCTCTCGAAGCCGCCCCAGGAATAGCCGAGGCCGAAGAACGAGAGCGCATCGAGGAAGGCATGCGCCTTCGCCTTGCCTGTTTCGGGTTCAGCCTTCAGGACAAATGAGAAGATGCCGCTCGCCCCGCCAAAGTCGCGCTTCCAGAGCTCGTGTCCAGGGAAGCTCGGCAGCGCCGGATGCAGCACACGCGCGACCTCTTCGCGGCTTTCGAGCCAACGGGCAATCGCCATCGCGCTTTCCTGGTGGCGTTCGAGGCGAATACCCATGGTCCGAAGGCCGCGCAGTATCTGGTAGCTGTCGTCCGGCGAGACGCAGACACCGAGCGTCACCATCGCCTCGGTCAGAGCCGGCCAATGCGCCGCGTTGGCCGAAACGGTTCCGAGCAGCACGTCCGAATGCCCGGACGGGTATTTCGTCGCCGCGTGGATGGAGACGTCGACGCCGTGGTCGAGGGGGCGGAAGTAGAGTGGCGTTGCCCAGGTGTTGTCCATTGTGACGACGCAGCCGTGGCGGTGGGCAGTATCTGCAATCGCCCGGATATCCTGCATCTCGAATGTGTTCGAGCCGGGCGCCTCGGTGTGTACCAGCCGCGTGTTCGGCCTGATCAGGCTTTCAATGGCTGCACCGATCATCGGATCGTAATATTCGATCGTGACGCCAAGTCGGCTAAGCATCGTGTCGCAGAAATGCCGGGTCGGGTAATAGACCGAATCGACGATCAGGGCGTGATCGCCCGAGGAGAGATAGGCAAGGAAGGGCACCGTGACCGCAGCCAGCCCCGAAGGGACGAGGATCGTGCCGGCCGCTCCCTCGAGCTCGTTGATTGCGTCGCAGAGCGCATCGGTCGTCGGCGTGCCGCGCGTGCCGTAGGTGTATTTCTGCGCCCGCGTCTCCATGGTCCTCGCGTTCGGAAAAAGCACGGTGGAGGCGCGGACCACCGGCGGGTTGACGAATCCATGGAAGTCGGAAGGCTTGTTGCCGGTGTGCGCGAGGCGGGTGTTGATCCCGATCTCTCCTGGCGCGCTCTTTTTCTCTGCCATTGAATGAATCCGCGGTTGAAAAACTCGATGCGAACTCATCGGACGCGGCAGAGGTGGGGTCAAGGGGAAATTCGACACCGAGGTACTGATCCCTCCAAAACGCGCAAACTGGCAGTTTTTTGTTCAGGATCGGCCAATTTCCAGCAAAATCTGCATAAACTTCTGGCGAGTTTTCAGTTTTTCACATGGAAAATCAGAAAATCGGCAACATCTCTTGACCCTCATGGATTTTGAGCATGAGATAGATTGCACTCATGCCAGGAGGGTGGCTGAGGCTGCACGCGCCGACAGAACGCACGGTGCAGACGGGAACTTACAACAACCGAAAAGGTTCAAAAAAATGGCAAGAAGAATTCTGACAGCTCTTTTTGGCGCTGCTGTCATGGGGATTGGCGCACACGCGGCATCGGCCGCGACCCTTGACGACGTGAAGGCCAAGGGCTTTGTCCAGTGCGGCGTGAACACCGGCCTCGCCGGTTTCGCAGCCCCTGACGCTTCCGGCAACTGGAGCGGTTTCGACGTCGACTATTGCAAGGCGATCGCTGCAGCAGTTTTCGGCGATGCCACGAAAGTGAA
This sequence comes from Sinorhizobium glycinis, assembly GCF_001651865.1. Classification (GTDB taxonomy): domain Bacteria; phylum Pseudomonadota; class Alphaproteobacteria; order Rhizobiales; family Rhizobiaceae; genus Sinorhizobium; species Sinorhizobium glycinis. The sequence continues at coordinate 104,004 of NZ_LPUX01000068.1, read as the reverse complement.
GTACACGCCGACCTCCGCGAAGGAGCGCTTCCCGGCGCTGCAGTCCGGCGAGGTCGACGTCCTCGCCCGCAACACGACCTGGACCATCAACCGCGACACGGCCCTCGGCTTCAACTTCCGCCCAGTCAATTACTATGACGGCCAGGGCTTCATGGTCCGCAAGGGCCTCAACGTGAAGTCCGCGCTCGAACTCTCCGGCGCAGCCGTCTGCGTCCAGACCGGCACCACGACCGAGCTGAACCTCGCCGACTACTTCAAGACCAACAACCTGCAGTACAATCCGGTCGTCTTCGAGAAGCTCGAGGAAGTGAACGCCGCTTATGACGCAGGCCGTTGCGACGTCTACACCACCGACCAGTCCGGCCTCTATTCGCTGCGCCTCACCCTCTCGAAGCCGGATGACCACATGATCCTCCCGGAGATCATCTCCAAGGAGCCGCTCGGTCCCGCCGTCCGCCAGGGTGACGACCAGTGGTACGACATCGTCAGCTGGGTTCACTATGCCCTGATCCAGGCCGAGGAATTCGGCGTCACCCAGGCGAATGTCGAAGAGATGAAGAAGTCGCCGAACCCTGACGTTCAGCGCTTCCTCGGCGTCGAAGCCGACAGCAAGATCGGCACGGACCTCGGGCTGACCAACGAGTGGGCGGTCAACATCATCAAGGCCGTCGGCAACTATGGCGAAGTCTTCGACCGCAACATCGGTGCCGGCAGCCCGCTGAAGATCGAGCGCGGCCTGAACGCACTGTGGAACAAGGGCGGCATCCAGTACGCTCCGCCGGTTCGCTGATCCGTTTGACTCTGCCGGAGGAGCGGGATTCCGCTCCTCCGTTTCAACAATAAGAACGCCCATAAGGGCGGATTGGGGAAAGAGGCATTGTATGGCCATTGGCGTCACGAACGCGCCTGAGAGAAGCAAATCCTCGGGGTCGATCATCAACGATCCTCAGGTGCGCGGCATATTCTACCAGGCAATCACCATCATCATTCTCGCGGTTCTCATCTATTGGATCGTCGACAACACCACCGAGAACCTGAGGCGCGCGAACATCGCATCGGGATACGATTTCCTGAGAAGCCGCGCCGGTTTCGACGTCGGACAGTCGCTGATTTCGTTCACCAGCGATTCCACCTACGGCCGCGCTTTGGTGGTCGGCTTCCTCAACACATTGCTTGTTGCCATCACCGGCATCATCACGGCGACTGTCATCGGATTCATCGTCGGTATCGGACGTCTCTCGCACAACTGGATCATTGCCAAGCTGTCGCTCGCCTATGTCGAGGTATTCCGCAACATCCCGCCGTTGCTCGTTATCTTCTTCTGGTACAGCGGCGTTCTGGCGATCCTGCCGCAGGCACGTGATGCCCTTGCCCTGCCCCTCGATATTTACGTGAGCAATCGCGGCGTCGCCTTTCCCAGCCCCATTCCGGGAGAGGGTGCGCAGTACACGCTCCTCGCCTTCCTGATTGCCGTCGCTGCGAGTTTCTTCGTCGCCCGTTATGCGCGCCAGAAGCAGATGGCGACCGGCCAACGCTTTCCCGTCCTGTGGACCGTGCTCGGGCTGATCATCGGCCTGCCGCTCGTGACATTTTTGGTAACAGGCGCACCGCTCACCTTCGACGTGCCCGTCGCCGGCAAATTCAATCTGACCGGCGGCTCGGTGGTCGGACCGGAATTCATGTCGCTCTTCCTGGCCTTGTCCTTCTATACGGCTGCGTTCATCGCCGAGATCGTCCGGGCTGGTATTCGCGGCGTTTCGAAGGGACAAACCGAAGCGGCCCATGCACTTGGCATCCGCCCCCGGCTGACGACGCGGCTGGTGATCGTCCCGCAGGCGATGCGAATCATCATCCCGCCGCTGACCAGCCAATATCTCAACCTCACCAAGAACTCGTCGCTGGCCGTCGCCGTCGGCTATGCGGACCTGGTCGCCGTTGGCGGCACGATCCTCAACCAGACCGGTCAGTCGATCGAAGTGGTGAGCATCTGGCTCATCGTCTATCTCAGCCTGAGCCTCGCGACCTCGCTGTTCATGAACTGGTACAACGCTCGAATGGCGCTGGTGGAGAGGTGAGATCATGAGCACGAATCAAGCAGCTTTTGTCCGCTCCGCCATAATCGAAGCCTCGCCTGCCCCGGCACTGGAAAGCGGCGTTATCTCCTGGTTGCGGAAGAATCTTTTCGCCACGCCGAAGGATACTGCCCTGACGATTATCAGCCTGCTCATCCTGGCCTGGCTGGTGCCGCCGGCGATCCAGTGGCTCTTCATCGATGCCGCCTGGACGGGTGGCGGTCGCGGCGTCTGCGCCACGATCTCACAGGGCGGTTCCCAGCCGGAAGGCTGGAGCGGCGCCTGCTGGGCCTTCGTCAACGCGAAATTCGACCAGTTCGTCTATGGCCGCTATCCGCTCGAAGAACGGTGGCGTCCGGCGATTGTCGGCATCCTGTTCGTCTTGTTCCTGGTGCCGATGCTGATCCCCAAGGTTCCGTACAAGGGCCTGAACGCGATTCTCTTGTTTATCGCGCTGCCGATCATCGCCACCATCCTGCTTCCCGGCGGCTGGTTCGGCATCATCTATGTCGAGACGGCGCTCTGGGGCGGCCTCATGGTCACCTTGGCCCTGTCCTTCGTCGGCATTGCGGTTTCGTTGCCGCTGGGCATTCTGCTGGCGCTCGGCCGGCGGTCCGACATGCCGGTGATCAAGATGCTCTGCACGGTCTTCATCGAGATGGTGCGTGGAGTTCCGCTGATCACAGTGCTGTTCATGGCCAGCGTCATGCTGCCGCTGTTCCTGCCGCAGGGCGTGACTTTCGACAAATTCCTGCGTGCGCTCATCGGCGTGTCGCTGTTCGCTTCCGCCTATATGGCAGAAGTGGTGCGCGGCGGCCTGCAGGCTATTCCGAAGGGACAGTATGAGGGCGCCGATTCGCTGGGTCTCAGCTATTGGCAGAAGATGGGCCTCATCGTCCTGCCGCAGGCGCTGAAGCTGGTGATCCCGGGGATCGTCAACACCTTCATCGGCCTGTTCAAGGACACGTCGCTCGTTTCGATCATCGGCATGTTCGACCTGCTCGGCATCGTCCGCCTGAACTTCACCGACACGAACTGGGCGACCGCGGTAACGCCGCTGACCGGCCTGATCTTCGCGGGCTTCGTATTCTGGCTTTTCTGCTTCGGCATGTCGCGCTATTCAGGCTTCATGGAACGCCTGCTCGACAAGAGCCAACGATAAAAAGGGGAAACATATGGCAAACGCTGCCACTGCATCGAAAATGGCCGTCTCGACAACGGATGTCGCCATCGAAATCACCAACATGAACAAGTGGTATGGTGACTTCCACGTGTTGCGCGATATCAATCTCCGGGTCATGCGCGGCGAGCGCATCGTCATTGCCGGCCCGTCCGGCTCCGGCAAGTCGACAATGATCCGCTGCATCAACCGCCTCGAGGAGCACCAGAAGGGCAAGATCGTCGTCGATGGCATCGAGCTCACCAACGACCTGAAGAAGATCGACGAAGTGCGCCGCGAGGTCGGCATGGTGTTCCAGCACTTCAACCTCTTCCCGCATCTGACGATTCTCGAAAACTGCACGCTCGCGCCGATCTGGGTGCGCAAGATGCCGAAGAAGGAAGCGGAGGAAATCGCCATGCATTTCCTCAAGCGCGTCAAGATCCCCGAGCAGGCGCTGAAATATCCGGGCCAGCTCTCCGGCGGTCAGCAGCAGCGCGTCGCTATCGCCCGCTCGCTGTGCATGCGGCCGAAGATCCTGCTCTTCGACGAGCCGACCTCGGCCCTCGACCCGGAAATGGTCAAGGAAGTGCTCGACACCATGGTCTCCCTCGCCGAAGAAGGCATGACGATGCTCTGCGTCACTCACGAGATGGGTTTTGCGCGCCAGGTCGCCAACCGCGTCATCTTCATGGACCAGGGCCAGATCGTCGAACAGAACTCGCCGGCCGAGTTCTTCGACAATCCGCAGCACGAGCGCACCAAACTGTTCCTGAGCCAGATACTGCACTGATCTCGGAGCGTAGTTTCCAACGCAAACGGCCCGCCTGAACAGGCGGGCCGTTTTCAGTTCAGAGACCGTGATTTAATTGCCCCTCACCCCAACCCTCTCGACGCCGGGGGAGACGGGACCTGGGTCGCGCCACGAGTCCCTTCTCCCCATCAAAATGGGGAGAAGGTGGCGGCAGCCGGATGAGGCGCCGCCGCTGGTACAATATCCAGCTTAGAAAGCCGGCAGCGCCGGACGCTTGGCAAGTGCCGCTTCGATAATTCCTTCGACCCGCTGACGTTCGGCACCGGCGAGCGGCAGCCGCGGCGCACGGACCCGATCATTGGAATCGATCGCGAAGACCTCGGCGAGCTTGATGTTCTGGACGAGATTGGTGGAGACGTCGAGATCGAGCAGCGGACGGAACCAGCGGTATATCGCCCTCGCCTCTTCGAGGCGCCCCGCCTGGACCAGCTTCCAGATCGCAACCGTCTCCTTCGGGAAGGCAACGACGAGGCCGGCGACCCAGCCATGGGCGCCCATCAGCAGGCTTTCGAGCGCCAGATTGTCGACGCCGGTGAAGCAGTCGAAACGCTCGCCGAAGCGGGTCAGAACGTCGGTGACGCGACGGATATCGTCGGTCGATTCCTTCATCGCGACGACAAGCTCATTCTTGGCCAGTTCGTCGAACATCGAGAGCGTGACATCAACGCCGTAGGCGACCGGGTTGTTATAAACCATGATCGGCAGCCCGCCCGCGGCAGCGACCGCCTGAACGTGGGCGAGCGTCTCGGCGGGGGCCGATTTATAGGGCACGCCCGGCAGAACCATAAGGCCGTCGGCGCCGGCCTTGGCGGCCGCCCTTGCCGCCGCTTCGCCGCGGCGCGTGGCACTTTCGCATATGGTCATCAGCACCGGCTTGCCGCCGGCGACCGACTTGGCGATCTTGAGGATGTCGATCTTTTCTTCCGCCTCCAGCGTCATGTTCTCGCCGAGCGAGCCGCAGACGATCATCCCATCGACATCCGCCTCGAACTGCAGCGCGAAGCAGCGCTCCATCTCGGCCTTGTCGAGGTCGCCCTCAGTCGTGAATTTCGTCGTTACTGCCGGAAATACGCCGCGCCACATGGCAAGCCTCCTTTGTGTGATATATCAGCTTACTTGCCACGATTTCGGAACTGTGTCAATCTCTGATATATCACAAGCACAAGGACGTTCATGTCATCTCAATCCCAGGCCCACCTCGCCTATCTGGCGCTCGAACGCCTTATCGTCACCTTGAAGCTGAAGCCGGGAACGCTCGTCACCGAACGGCAGCTCTTGGAACTCGCCAACCATGGCCGCACGCCGGTCCGGGAGGCGATCCAGAAACTCGCCTGGCAGGGCCTGATCGAGGTTCGCCCGCGGGTCGGCCTTGAGATCAGCCGCATCCGACCGGACGACCGGATTCATGTGATGCAGACGCGCCAACAGCTTGAACCGTTGGCGGCAGCCCTTGTGGCGGAGCATGCGACCGCCGAGACCCGTCAGGTGATAAGCGACTGCAGGCAACAGATGGCCGACTGTGCCGGGCGTAGCGACCTTGAGGGCTTTCTGATAGCCGACAAGGTGTTCGACGAGGTGATGGAAGAGGCTTGTCCGAACCGGTTTCTGACGGCGGCGCTGGCACCGCTGCAGACCCATGCGCGTCGCATCTGGTTCGCGTCCGCCTCGCCGGAGAAGATGAAAGGATCGGTGGAGCGCCACGTGAAGGTGATGCGCGCGATCGAGACGGCCGACGCTGCCGGCGCTGCCGCCTCCATGTCTCAGCTGATGGATTATCTCGCCGACGGCTAATGCATGTCGGCCAAAAGTGCGTAGCGGTTTTGCATAAGAACAATGTCCTAAAGCGCGCCGCGTGAATACGTTTAATGCGACGCGCTTTGGGCCGCTTTGCCGCGGCGCGCCGACCAAACGAAAAGAGGCGCATCACCCGATGCACCTCCCGTTCCGATCAGATTGGCTTCGTCAGCCGACGAATGCGCGCTCGATGACGAATTCGGCCGGCTTGTTGTTGGCCCCCTCGGTCAGACCCGCTGCCTCGAGGATCTCCTTGGTGTCCTTGAGCATGGCCGTCGAGCCGCAGATCATGCCGCGGTCGATCGCCGGGTCGAGCGGCGGCAGGCCAAGGTCGGCGAAGAACTTGCCGTTCGTCATCAGATCGGTGATCCGGCCCTTGAAGGGATAGTCTTCGCGCGTCACCGTCGCATAGTGGCGCAGCTTGTCGCCGACGATTTCGTTCAGGAACTCGTGATTGCGGATTTCATCCACGAGATCGAAGCCGTATTTCAGTTCCGCCACGTCGCGGCAGGTATGGGTGAGGATGACCTCCTCGAACTTCTCGTAGGTCTCCGGATCGCGCATCAGGCTCGCAAAGGGAGCAATGCCCGTGCCGGTCGAGAACATGTAGAGCCTACGGCCGGGCACCAGCGCGTCGAGCACCAGCGTGCCCGTCGGCTTCTTGCGCATCAGCACCTGGTCACCCGGCTTGATCGTCTGCAGATGCGAGGTCAGCGGACCGTCCGGCACCTTGATCGAGAAGAATTCCAGTTCCTCGTCCCAGGCGGGGCTTGCGATCGAATAGGCACGATAGACCGGCTTGTCGCCGACCATCAGGCCGATCATCGCGAACTCGCCGGAGCGGAAGCGAAACTCCTGCGGGCGCGTCATGCGAAAGCGGAAGAGCCGGTCCGTATAGTGTTCGACGCTCGTGACCGTTTCGGCGAAGACACCCGCCGGTGCCTGTACCGCGAACTCTTCCTTTTTTGCCGGCGCATTCATCGTGGCTTCAGTCCTGTAATGGTGAGGCTTTTTATCAACTACGAGCGGATATTCCAAGCCTTGGCAGATTGAAAGGAATTCCCTTCCAAATATAGGCGCTTTCGAGCATTTCGGCTTGCTTCACACTGTCGCGGCCTCGTTTTTTTTACGAGACCCGTCGCCAGCTGTAGGATTTGGCGTCGGTCGACGGTTTTGCCGTCGGCTGATAATGGTTGGCGATGCCCGGCAGGCGCGCTTCCGAGAGCCTCTTGATTGCCGTCGCATTCGTCACCGCGAAACTGTCGATGCCACACCGCAGCATCAGCGGGATCTGGTCGATCAGCACGTCACCGACGGCGCGGACCTCGCCTTGAAAGCCCAGCCGGCTGCGCAGCAGCGAAGCGTGGCTGAAGGCGCGCCCGTCATTGAAGGCGGGGAAGGCCAGCGCCACCAGGGCGATCTGGCCGAGATGCGGCGCCAGGCGTGTCACATCGTCCGCAGGAGCGATCAGGACACCCAGGCCCAAGGCTCCAGTCGCCGCCTGTTCCAGGAAGGCGTCGAGGCCGAGGATCGCTTTCTCGTTCGAGCCGGCCTTGGTCTCTTCGGTTTCGACGACCCACGGGTCGTCGTTCACGAAGCCGCTCTCATTCCAGATTTTCGTCATCTTCTCAAATCCTTGTGCCGCTTCGTTCACGCGGCTTCCTGGGCGCCGCCACCGTAAAGCGCATCCTTGAAAGGCTGCGGCCCGACGCGGCGATAGGCTTCGAGGAAGGTCTCCGACTTGTCGCGGCGCAGGCCAAGATAAGTGTCGACGATCGTCTCCACCGCGTCCGTTACCTTCTCCGGCTCGAAGCCACGGCCGATGATCTCGCCGATCGAGGTGTTCTCGTCGCCGGAGCCGCCGAGCGTGATCTGATAGAGCTCGGCGCCCTTCTTCTCCACGCCCAGGAGGCCGATATGGCCGACATGGTGGTGACCGCAGGCATTGATGCAGCCCGAGATCTTGATCTTCAGCTCGCCGATTTCGGCCTGCCGCTCGAACGAGCCGAAGCGGTTGGAAATCTCCTGCGCCACGGGGATCGAGCGCGCGTTGGCAAGCGCGCAGTAGTCGAGCCCGGGACAGGCGATGATATCCGTGATGAGGCCCGCATTGGCGGTCGCGAGGCCCGCGGCAACCAGCGCACGGTAGACCGGTTCCAGGTCTGCCAGCGCCACATGCGGCAGGATCAGGTTCTGTTCGTGGCTGACGCGGATCTCGTCGAAGGCATATTCCTCGGCGATATCGGCCACGACGTCCATCTGGCTGTCGGTCGCGTCGCCCGGAATTCCGCCGATCGGCTTCAGCGAGATCGTCACCATGCCATAGTCCGGATGCTTGTGCGGCTGGACGTTCTGGTGGACCCACTGAGCGAATCCGTCATCGGCCTTCTTCCAGCGGGCCAGATTGCCCCAGCCTTCCGCACGGTTCGGCAGCGCCGGCGGCGCGAAATAGGAGGCGATCGCCTGGATGTCGGCGTCGGGCAGCTTCAGTTCGGTATCCTTGAGGCTGGCGAATTCGACCTCGACCTGACGGGCCAGTTCCTCCGCGCCGGTCTCGTGCACGAGGATCTTGATGCGCGCCTTGTACTTGTTGTCGCGTCGGCCATGGAGGTTGTAAACGCGCATGATCGCCGTCGTGTAGGAAAGCAGATCCTCTTCCGGCAGGAAGTCGCGGATCTTCTTGGCGATCATCGGCGTGCGGCCCTGTCCACCGCCGACATAGACCGCAAAGCCGAGCTTGCCGTTGTCGTCCTTCTTCAGATGCAGGCCGATGTCATGCACCTGGATGGCGGCGCGGTCGCGCTCGGCGCCGGTGACGGCGATCTTGAACTTGCGCGGCAGGAACGAGAACTCCGGATGGACGCTCGACCATTGCCGCAGGATCTCCGCATAGGGGCGCGGATCGGCGACCTCGTCCGCCGCCGCACCGGCGAAATGGTCCGCCGTGACGTTGCGTATGCAGTTGCCGGAGGTCTGCAGCGCGTGCATTTCGACGCTTGCCAGATCCTTCAGGATGTCCGGCGTGTCGGAAAGGCGCGGCCAGTTGTACTGGATGTTCTGCCGCGTGGTGAAATGACCATAGCCGCGGTCGTATTTACGGGCGATATGGGCGAGCATGCGCATCTGGCGGCTCGACAGTGTGCCGTAGGGAATGGCGACGCGGAGCATGTAGGCGTGAAGCTGCAGGTAGACGCCGTTCATCAGGCGCAGCGGCTTGAAGGCATCCTCGGCCAGTTCACCGGACAGTCGCCGCTGGACCTGGTCGCGGAACTGCTCGACGCGTGCGGATACGAAGGCGTGATCGAATTCGTCGTAACGGTACATGGAAGCTCAGGTCCTCAGGCAGCAAAGTTCTTGGGGCCGGCAAGCCCGTGATATCCGGGGGCATAGGCGATCGACGGGCCTTCCGCGCGGATCCGCTCACGCATGCGAAGCGGCCGGAGTATGCCGTCTACTTCTTCCACGTCAACGACATTGACATCGACGACCTTGTTGTCGGCGAAAGCGGCTTTGCCGGTTGCCTCGAGGGCGGCGACGGCCTCCGCATGACGGGCGATGAAGGCCTCCTGCAGCGACTCCACCCAGTTGCCGGAGGCGTCGAGCCAGACGGAAATGCCATCCGCCAAGCGATTTGCCGTCAAAACCTTGCTCACCATCACGTCATCCTCAGTTCAAAATCTGTTCGGCGCGTTTCGCGCCGGAAGTCTCGCCTGCATCGGCATTATGGCGCCGGGCGGCAGCGAGCGGCTCCGACCGATCAAAATTTGCGCCGGCGACCGCGTCGCCGATAATCACCATGACCGGGCCGTCGAGCTCCGTCCGGTTCTCGAGATCCGGCAGTTCACGAAGGATGCCGTGCAGCAAGCGCCGCTCGGCGCGGCTGGCATTCTCGATGACGGCCACGGTCGTCTCTGCCGGCAGTCCGGCCTGCATCAGCCGGCTCGCGACCGAAGCGGCCACCGTGCGCCCCATATAAACAGCGATCGTCGCGCCGGAAACGGCAAGCCGCGCCCAGTCGGGAAGTACGTCGCCGGCGAGATCGTGACCGGTCGTGAAGACCAGCGACGATGCGACGCCGCGCAGCGTCAGCGGCAGTTCGAAATCCGCCGCGGCGGCAAAGGCCGAGGTGATGCCGGGGACGATCTCGTAGGTCACGCCGGCCTCGCGCAGGGCGGCCATCTCCTCGCCGGCGCGGCCGAAGATCAGCGGATCGCCGGATTTCAACCGCACGACGCGCTTGCCTTCCTTGGCGAGCTTCACCAGCAGATGGTTGATCTCGTCCTGCGACTTGGTGTGGCATCCCTTGCGCTTGCCGACCGAAAGCCGCTCGGCATCGCGGCGGCCCATGTCGACGATCGCCTGCGGCACCAGCGCGTCATAGACGATGGCGTCCGCTTCCATCATCACCCGCTGCGCCCTCAGCGTCAGCAGATCCTCGGCACCCGGACCGGCACCGACCAGCCAGACATGCCCGGAAACGCGGTCGGCCGCATCCAGCAGCCGGGAGGCCACGCGACGGGCGGAAGCGAGATCGCCGAGCGCGACATGATCGGCCACCGGCCCCGAAAAGAAGCGCCGCCAGAAGATGCGGCGCGCCACGCCGCGTGGAATAAGCCGATCCACGGCCTCGCGGTAACTCGCGGCCAACGACGCGACTATGCCGAGCGAGGGCGACAGCAACTGGTCAATCTGCGCGCGGATCATTTGCGCCAGAACGGGCCCCGCTCCTTCCGTGCCGATCGCAACGGCGACCGGTGCGCGGTTGACGAGCGCCGGCGTCAGAAAATCGCAATAGTCCGGCTGGTCGACGGCGTTCGCAGGGATCTTGCGCTCGCGGGCTGCAGTGACGATCACCCGGTCGGCAGCCGCATCGCCGGTCGCCGCAAAGACCAGTACGGCGCCTTCGACCTGGTGATCGGCAAAGGGTTCGCGAACCGTCTCGATATTCTTTTCCTTCAGGAAAGCCTCGAACGCCGGCTCCGGCTGATCCGCATAGGCGAGGATGCGCGCTTCGGTGTTCAGCAGCAGCCGCACCTTGGCGAAGGCCTCGTCCCCATTGCCGAACACCGCCACGCTCTTCTGCGCGACGCGAAAGAAAGCCGGGAAAACGGACAGTTGCTGCGACATATCGAGGGGGCGGCTCCTTCTACAGGCTGCGGCGAATATCCCTCATAGCGCCCGACAATTGAAGAAACAGAAATTTCTATGGCTTTCAGGCCACGTATTGTTTTGCTCGACAGCCAAACTTTTTGAGCAAATATCTCCGGAGGAAGAGCGCAGACCCTGGGCGCCGGCCATTGCGCCAGCCGCCGAACCTCCGTTAAATGCCCGGCAGAAACGGGCGGGAGAGTGCGACATGAGGCAAGCCGAACTGGCAGAACGCCTGCTGACGGTCATCGAGAAGAACATATTGCCCCTAACGGAAAAGGGCGTGGCGGCCGGCAACAAGGTGTTCGGTGCGGCGATCCTGCGCAAGTCCGATCTCTCGCTGGTGTTGGCCGAGACGAACAACGAGACTAAGAACCCGCTGTGGCATGGTGAGGTGCACACGCTGAAGCGCTTCTACGAGATGGCGGAGAAGCCCGACACGCGCGACTTGGTCTTCCTGTCGACCCATGAGCCCTGCTCCATGTGCCTCTCCGCGATTACCTGGGCCGGCTTCGACAATTTCTACTACTTCTTCAGCCATGAGGATTCACGAGACAGTTTCTCGATCCCGCACGACCTGAAGATCCTCAAGGAGGTCTTCCGCCTTGAGCCCGGCGGCTATGCCCGGGAAAATGCGTTCTGGAAATCGGCGTCAATCGCAGCGCTCATGCAGGATGCGGATCCGGAAACGCGGACGCGGCTTGCGGCCCAGGACGCCCGCATCCGCGGATACTACGACCGCCTGTCGGAAGCCTATCAGGCGGGCAAGGACAACAACGCCATACCGCTGAATTGAACCGATGGAACCTTCTCGCGATATTCAACGCCTCATCGATATCATGGCCGCGCTTCGCGACCCGAAGACCGGCTGTCCCTGGGATATCGTCCAGACCTTCGAGACGATCAAGCCCTACACGATCGAAGAAGCCTACGAGGTCGCCGACGCGATCGAGCGCCATGACATGGACGATCTCTGCGACGAGCTCGGCGATCTGCTGCTTCAGGTGGTTTATCACGCGCAGATGGCGGAAGAGGCTGGCGAATTCTCCTTCGGTGATGTCGTCGAAGCCGTCACCCGCAAGATGATCCGCCGCCATCCGCATGTCTTTGCCCGCTCCGACGCCGACACGCCCGAGGCGGTCAAGCTGCAATGGGACGAGATCAAGCAGGCCGAGAAAGCCGACCGGCACGCGCGCCGCATCCGGCGCGGTCTGCCTCAGGAGGAGCACTCCGGCCATCTGGGTTCAGTGCAGCGCAGCTTTCCCGCCCTGGTCGAAGCTTTAAAGCTTCAGGAGCGCGCCGCGAAGGTTGGCTTCGACTGGTCGGAGCCCGCACCGATCCTCGACAAGGTCGAGGAGGAAATCGGCGAATTGCGGCAGGCGCTGAAAGAGGGCGACCGGCGGAAGGTCGCCGACGAACTCGGCGACCTGATCTTCGCGCTCGTCAATGTCGGCCGCCATATCGGCAGCGACCCCGAAATGGCGCTGCGCGGCACCAACACCAAATTCCGGCGCCGGTTCAGCCATATCGAACAGGAACTCAATGCGGGCGGCGAGACGCTGGATGCGGCATCGCTGGAGCGCATGGAAGAACTATGGCAGGCGGCAAAGGCGATCGAAAGGCAGTTGACGTAGCGGCATGCCGTTAGGCGATGCTCCCCACCAACTGTCATCCTCGGGCTTGACCCGAGGATCCATGCACAAGTCCTACCAAGCGTTCCTGCAGTCCGGAGTCATATTCTCGATGACCTCGATTTCGCCATTGCCGCGCACCATCGTCTGAGCGACTTCTCGTGTTGAATGTCAGTACCGAACTGCAGATGCTCTTGTGACTGGATCCTCGGGTCAAGCCCGAGGATGACGGAGTGTGGGAAGAGCCGTCACCCCAAGCAAACGGCGCTGTCGACTGTGGAGAGGATTGGCATCGTTGCTCTCACCAATCCTCTGCAACTGGTTTCGGCCCATTGCCGAGCCGCCTCTCGAGTTCGACGGTTTCGCTCTCCGTCAGACGCAGGTCGAGACTGACACGGCCGTCTTCGAGGTCTTCGCGCCCATCGACGATCGCATGTTCGTAGACCCAGGGCAGCAATTGCAACTGATCCAGGCCGAGCACGATGGTGCACTCGGTCATGACGCCAGACAGGCGCTGGCCGATCTCGGCGAGCAGCTCGTCCACGCCTTCGCCGGTGATCGCCGAAACGGCGACGGTGTTGTCGGCGCTCGCCGCCTTCTTCACCAGCGCCTCGCGCACCTCCGGATCGAGCCTGTCGATCTTGTTCCAGACCTCGGCGATGCGCTCGGAGCCTTCCTTCTCGTCGATTCCGAGGTCGGCAAGAATGCGCAGCACGTCGCTCGCCTGCGCCTGATTGTCCGGGTCGGAGAGATCGCGTACATGCAGAATGAGGTCAGCCTCGAGCACCTCCTCCAGCGTCGCGCGGAAGGCCGCGACGAGATGCGTCGGCAGGTCGGAGATGAAGCCGACGGTGTCGGACAGGATGACCATTCGGCCATGCGGCAATTTCAAGCGCCGGAGCGTCGGATCGAGCGTGGCGAAGAGCATGTCCTCGGCCAGGACGCCGGCGCCAGTCATACGGTTGAAGAGCGTCGATTTGCCGGCGTTGGTGTAGCCGACGAGCGCGACGATCGGATGCGGCACCTTCTTGCGCTTCGAACGATGCAGCTGGCGCGTCCGCCGCACCTGTTCCAGCTCACGCTCCAGCCGAACGATCCTTTCCTGCAGAAGGCGGCGGTCCGCTTCGATCTGCGTCTCGCCCGGGCCGCCCATGAAGCCCGCGCCGCCGCGCTGGCGCTCAAGGTGAGTCCAGCTTCGAACCAGCCGGCCCTTCTGATAGTTGAGGTGCGCGAGATCGACCTGAAGCGTGCCCTCCTTGGTGGAGGCGCGCCGGCCGAAAATCTCGAGAATGAGGCCGGTGCGGTCGATGACCTTGGCGTTCCACTCCTTCTCGAGATTGCGCTGCTGCACCGGCGTCAGCGGATGATCGACGATGACCAGGCCCGCATCCTTCTCGTTCAGGATGTGGCCGATCTCCTCGATCTTGCCGCTGCCGAGCAAGGTGCCGGGCTTTGGCTGCGCGACGGGGACGACCGTGCCATGTACGACGTCAAGATCGATCGCGAGCGCAAGGCCGGTCGCCTCTTCCAGCCGGCTTTCGTCGGTGCGCGCGCTCGCGGCCGTCAACTCAGCAGCCGGCTTGCCCGTTCTCTTCAAGACCGGCACGACAACGACCGCGCGCATGTCATCGCGGCGCTTCTCAAGCTCCGGAATGATCGACGACGGCGATTTCGAATTGCGTTTGGTAATGGTCCTCAGGTCCCGTCAGGATGCGGCTTCCTCATTCTCGAACATCTGCAGAGGCTGGCCCGGCATGATGGTCGAGATGGCGTGCTTGTAGACGAGCTGAGAATGGCCGTCACGGCGCAACAGGACACAGAAATTGTCAAAAGATGTCACAACACCCGTCAGTTTCACGCCATTGATAAGGAAAATGGTCAATGAAATCTTTTGCTTGCGAACCGTATTAAGAAAGAGATCCTGCAAGTTCTGAGAACGTTCCGCCATCGCGCCGCTTCTTTCTTATTTGCCGGCTTTGGCGCCGGTGCATTTTGTCAAATTTGCGATCCGAAGTGTCACAGAAGCTTCCCCCCGACACCTCTTCAAGTTTGGTATCAAATCGGCGTCTTTTCCGCAACGTCGAAAAAGGCTTCACGAATATTCTGTGCTATGCTTCCTGGATGGCCGTTGCCGATCGTCTTTCCATCGATCGAAACGACCGGAAAACAGATGCTGGTCGCAGCCGTGATGAACACTTCCCGCGCGGCCATCATTTCGTCGACGGAAAAGGCCCTCTCCTCGATCTTCAAGCCGAGTGGCTTCGCCACATCCATCAGTGTCGTGCGCGTGATGCCGCGCAGGATGCCGTGCTCGGCCGGGCGGGTGCGCAACGTTCCCTCACCATCGACGATCCAGACATTCGTCGCCGCCCCTTCTTTGACCATGCGGTCCGCATCGACGAAGATCGCCTCTTGCGCGCCGAGCTCCTTCGCCTTTTGACGGGCGAGAACGTTTGGAAGCAGGCCCACCGACTTGATATCGACCCGGTCCCAACGGTTCTCCAGCACCGTAATCGCCGAGATGCCTTCGGCATTCTTCCTGGCGATCCCTGCCGCATCCGTGCGCTTGGCTGTCACGACGACAGAGGGCGGCGTGCCCTCAGCCGGGAACACGTGATCGCGCCGTGCAACCCCGCGCGTCACCTGAAGATAGAAGAGCCCGTTGCGGACCCGGTTCCGCCGCAGCACCTCGCGAATGACGTGGATCAGCGCGGCCCGGCTCATCGGCCAGTCCATTCTGAGTTCCGTTAGCGATCGGTCGAGGCGATCGAGATGGCGCCGAAGATCGACGATGAAGCCATGCCGGACCTCGCAAACCTCGTAGACGCCATCGGCGAACTGGTAGCCGCGATCTTCCACATGGACCGCGGCTTCGGAATGGCGCACATAGGCACCGTTGACGTAGGCAATTCTCGGCATCGGATTGGCGGCCCTCTGGATGCTTTTGCTGCAGCGGAGAACCGCCTCTCATACGTCCGGATCAGACACCCAGCGACTTCAGCTTGCGATGGAGTGCGGAACGTTCCATGCCGACGAATTCCGCCGTACGCGAGATGTTTCCGCCGAAGCGGTTGATCTGTGCAATCAGATAGTCCCGCTCGAACATTTCGCGGGCCTCGCGCAGCGGCAGCGTCATGATGTGCTGGTCGCCCTTGGCGGAAATCTTCGGCAGCGTGTCGCCCACCTCGTTCGGCAGCATATCGGCACTGATCGGCGTATCCGGCCCGTCGCTGCGGGCGAGGATCATCAGGCGTTCGATGTTGTTGCGCAACTGCCGGATATTGCCCGGCCAATCATGCGCCTGGAGCACGGCGAGCGCATCCTCGCCGATCTTGCGCGGCCGGATGCCGGCATGTTCGCTTACCTGACGCATGAACATGTCGACGAGGAACGGAATGTCTTCCCGCCGCTCGGCCAGCGCCGGAACGCGCACCGGGATCACAGCAAGCCGGTGATACAGGTCCTCCCGGAAGAGGCCCTCCGCGATCATGTTTTCGAGGTTGTAGGCGGTCGAGGAAATGATGCGGACGTCCACCTTGACCCGCTTCGAACCGCCGACCCGCTCGAACTGCTGATCGACGAGCACCCGCAGGATCTTGTTCTGCGTCTCGCGCGGCATTTCGCCGACCTCGTCGAGATAGAGGATGCCGCCGTGGGCCTCCTCCAGCGCGCCCGTGCGACGCGGCTGGCCTGCCGTGCCCTCGGTGCCGAACAGCGCAATCTCCATGCGGTCCGGCGTGATGGCGGCCGCATTCAAGGCAACGAAAGGACCGGTGGAACGCGTCGACTTGCGATGGATCATGCGCGCCACCAGCTCCTTGCCGGAGCCGGACGGTCCCTGGATCATGATGCGGCTGTTGGTCGGGGCGACCTTCTCGATCGTCTGACGCAGCTGCGAGACCGCGACCGAAGTGCCGATGAGCTCGACCGGATCGCCCGACCTCTTCTTCAACTCCGTCACCTCGCGCTTGAGCTTGGAGTTCTCGAGCGCCCGCTCGGCAATCAGGATAAGCCGGTCGGCCTTGAACGGCTTCTCGATGAAATCGTAAGCACCCCGCTTGATCGCGGAAACGGCAGTCTCGATGTTGCCGTGGCCGGAGATCATCACCACCGGCAGATCGGGGTGACGGCTCTTGATCTCGTCGAGCAGCGCCAGGCCGTCCAGTCGGCTGCCCTGCATCCAGATGTCCAGGAAGACGAGCCGCGGCACCCGATCGTTGATCGCCGCAAGCGCGCTGTCGCTGTCGAACGCCGTCCGCGTCTCATGACCCTCGTCCGACAGGATGCCCGAGACGATCTCGCGGATATCTTCCTCATCGTCCACAACCAGAATATCAGCCGCCATTGGTATTACCCTTGTCCTTCACAGTCTCGTCGCCCCCGGTTTCGCCGGCGGGCGGCAGGATCACGCGGATCATCGCCCCGACACCGCCGTCGAAATCCGCCGGTGCGTCGTGCAATTCCAATTGTCCGCCATGGTCCTCAATGATCTTCTTGACGATAGCGAGACCCAGCCCCGTGCCCTTCTCGCGCATCGTCATGTATGGCTCCAGAATCCGGTGCCGGTTTTCGGTGGGCAGCCCCTTGCCGTTGTCGATCACATCGACCACGAAGCGGCCGGTCACATCGTCGCGACGGCACCGAACCAAGATCGTCGGCGCACCACGCGCCGCCTCGGCGGGTACCGCCTCGATCGCCTCCACCGCATTCTTGACGATATTGCCAAACGCCTGGCCGAGCATGCGGCCGTCGAACTGCCCCTCGAGCGCCTCGTCGCCGAAATCGCGAATGAAGGTGATGTGGCTGTTGCCCATTTCGCGCAGGAAGACGGCGTCCTTGAGGATCGTGCGCAGGTCGGATTTTTCTTTCGTCGGTTTCGGCATTCGCGCAAAGGCCGAGAACTCGTCGACCATCCGGCCGATGTCTTCCACCTGGCGCACGATCGTATCGGTGCACTGGTCGAACACGGCCTTGTCCTCCTGGTCGATCTGCCTGCCGTAGCGCCGTTTCAGGCGCTCGGCCGAAAGCTGGATCGGCGTCAGCGGGTTTTTGATCTCGTGCGCGATGCGCCGGGCGACGTCCGCCCAGGCGGTCGAACGCTGGGCAATGACCAGATCGGTGATGTCGTCGATGGTGATCACGTAGGAGCCGTGCGAACCCTCGCCCTCCTCCCGGGTCACCTGGACGTTCAGGGTGCGCTCGGTTCCGCCGCGCATGATGTTGATCTGCTTGCGGTAGTCGTTGCGATAGCGGCTTTCCGCCTCGACCAGCACTTCCTCGATCTCCGGCGCCACGTCGCGAAGACTCGCGCCGAGCAGTCCCGGAGTCGATTTCCGCAGGAATTCCTCCGATGAGGGATTTGCGATCGTGATGCGACGGTCCCGCCCGACGCCGATCACGGCCGCCGTGACGCCGGAAAGCACCGCTTCGATGAAGCGGCGTCGCTGATCGACCTCGTCCTTGGCCACGAGGATCTGGTCCTGCTGTGTCCGGATTTCGCTGACCATCTTGTTGAAGGTGCGCGACAGGTTGCCGACGTCGCCATCGACGGCGCGCACCGGCACGACGACGTCGAGATTGCCGGAGGCGACGCTGTCTGCCGCGCCGATCAGTTGCCGGATCGGGCGGACGATGCGGTCCGCAACAGCGATAGCGGTCCAGATCGCAGCCAGGAGCACGATCAGCGCGAAGCCGATGTAGAGGACGCCAAAGGCGATCTGCAACGACGTGCGCCCCGCCTCGAGCGCCTTGTACTCGGCGGTGTTCTCCTCCATCAGGCGCATGGAGCGCATGACTTCGGGATCAACATTTCTGAGCGTATAGAGGTAGATGCCCGGAAAGTTCTCAAGTGGAACGACAGCTCCCACGAGGTTGGTGACGCCCGGGGGGATCAGCGTCGGCTGGCCGGCGACCGTGCTTTTCAACGCGTCCTGCGGGATGGCTGGCAAGGGTCGCTCGGTCGAGATGTTGGCCTGGAGGATGGCACTGCCGTCGGCGCGAACGAGGAAGGCGCCGAGCATGCCGCGTCCCCTCGCCTGGCGCGTCATCAGTTCGGTGAAGCCGGTGCGGTCGAGGGCGTAGAGCTGCCGGTTGCGCTCCAGGTCGTTGGCCATCGAGACCGTCTGCCCCTGCAGATAGCTGGCATTCTCCAGCACATAGGCCTGGGCAACATTCAGCGAGGAGCGAACGATCGCCTGGGTACGCAGCGAGAACCAGCGATCAAGGCCGACATCGAGGGTGATGCTGGCAAAAATCGCGACGAGGATGGCCGGCGTGATCGCGACGATCGAGAACAGCGCGACGATGCGCACATGCAGCCGCGCCGCCGCCCTTCCCTTGCTGCGGGCGCGAAGCAGCCTGATAATCTCGCGGGCGATCAGATAGATCAGCCCGACGACGAAGACGCCGTTGATGCCGGCGCAGGCAATGACGATGTTCCGCTCCGGCCGGACCGGTGTGAGGCCGAGAAGGACGAGCAGCGACAGGGTGGCGCAGACCAGCGCGCCGGTGGCCAGCATCAGGCCCGGGAACGCGAAGGAGGCCCGCCGATCCTGGGCAGCCGCAACACCCTCCTCCGTGCCCAATGGCAAGGCCATCCCATCCACCATGAAAAAAGCTTCCCCCAAAACCGGCGCCCCCGAAGACACCGGCACCCGCCTGCAATTCCCGACCAAGGTGTTGAACGTGCCTCGGCCCCGGACGGGCGCCGGCATGCGCCGCTTCACACGAGCCGCCATTGCCCAGGTGCAGAGCGAATCGACACCCTTCAGCCCTTCAAGCAACGTATTGTGGCGAAAATGCAACGGTGTTGCAAAGCAGTCAAGCGGTGCGTGAGCTCCGATAGACCGAGACGCCCAGCTCCCGGATCTTCTTGCGCAGCGTATTGCGATTGAGCCCGAGGAGATCGGCGGCCTTGATCTGGTTGCCGCGCGTCGCAGTCAGGGCGGCGAGGATCAACGGATATTCCATTTCCGCAAGCACGCGGTCGTAAAGGCCCGTCGGCGGCAACGCCTCGCCGAAGCTTGCGAAATACTGCCGCATGTTCTCCTCGACCGCCTGGGAGATCGACATCGAGCCCGGACGCGCCGCGGCCTTGTCGATCGGGCTGTCCGGCACCTCGGACCGCAGCTCGTTTTCGATGATCTCGCGGGTGATCACGTCCTGTGGATAAAGTGCGGTCAGGCGCCGCACGAGGTTTTCGAGCTCGCGAACATTGCCGGGCCACGGATGCGCCTTCATCAGTTCCAGCGCCTCCTGGTCGAAGCGCTTGACGTCGAGCCCCTCCTTTTCGGCCTGCTGGACGAAATGCCGAACGAGATCGGGAATATCCTCGGCGCGGTCCCGGAGCGGCGGCAGGCGCAGCGGCACGACGTTCAGGCGATAATAGAGGTCCTCGCGGAAAAGGCCCTGATTGATCGACTGTTTCAGGTCCTTGTTCGTCGCGGCGACGATGCGCACGTCGGAGCGGATCGGCGTGCGCCCACCGACGGTCGTGTATTCGCCCTGCTGCAGGACGCGCAGGAGCCGCGTCTGCGCATCCATCGGCATGTCGCCGATTTCGTCGAGGAAGAGCGTTCCGCCTTCGGCCTGTTCGAAGCGGCCGGTGGAGCGCGTCTGGGCGCCGGTGAACGCCCCCTTCTCGTGACCGAACAATTCCGATTCGATGAGATCGCGCGGGATCGCCGCCATGTTGATCGCGACAAACGGGCCGTTTCTGCGCTTGCCGTAGTCGTGCAGGGCGCGCGCGACTAGTTCCTTGCCGGTTCCCGACTCGCCGGTGATCATCAGCGTCAGGTCGGTCTGCATCAACCGGGCGAGCACGCGATAGATTTCCTGCATGGCGGCGGAGCGGCCGACGAGCGGCATGCCGTCCTGCGAGTCGTCGTCCAGCTTCGACGGGCGGCGTTTTGGCTCGGCAAGCGCCCGGCCGATGATGCCGATCAGCTCGGTCAGATCGAAGGGTTTCGGGAGATAGTCATAAGCGCCCTTCTCCGAAGCCTTGATGGCGGTCATGAAGGTGTTCTGCGCGCTCATCACCAGCACCGGCAGGTCGGGTCGCGCCTTCTTGATCCGCGGCAGCAGGTCGAAGGCATTCTCATCCGGCATCACCACATCGGTGACGACCAGGTCGCCATCGCCGGCGGCGATCCAGCGCCAGAGCGTCGCCGCATTGGATGTGATGCGCACATCGTATCCGGCACGACTCAAGGCCTGGTTGAGCACGGTGCGAATGGCTGCGTCGTCATCCGCGACGAGGATCGTGGCGCCGGTCATGCATTGGTTCCTTTTGTCATCGGAGTTGCGTCGTCCACCGCGCGCCCCTTGGAGGCCGGCATCAGAACGCGAAAGGTCGTGCGGCTGTGTTGGCTGTCGCATTCGACGATGCCGCCATGGCCGCCTATGATCTTGGCCACCAGCGCCAGCCCGAGACCGGAGCCGTTCGTCTTCGTCGTGATGAACGGGTCGAAGAGATGCGGCAGCAGGTCGGACGGCACGCCCGGTCCATTGTCGTGAACACAAAATTCGAGCGGCAGCGAGATCTTTTCGCGGGTTCCCGCCACCGAAAGACGAATGCCCGGCCGATAGGCGGTCGTCAGCATGATCTCGCCTTCGGGACGATCGCCGATCGCCTCGGCGGCGTTCTTGACCAGATTGAGGAACACCTGCACGAGCTGGTCGCGGTTGGCATAGACCGGCGGGAGCGACGGGTCGTAGTTTTCGGAGATCTTGATGCTGCGGGCAAAGCCCGCCTTGGCGATCGCCTTCACGTGGTCGAGGACCGAATGGATATTCAGCGGCACGCGATCGACCGGCCGCTCGTCCGAAAACACCTCCATGCGATCGACGAGGGAGACTATGCGGTCGGTCTCGTCGCAGATCAGCCGCGTGAGCGCCCGGTCTTCGTCATTGACCGACGTCTCAAGCAGCTGCGCCGCGCCCCTGATGCCGGATAGCGGATTCTTGATCTCGTGGGCGAGCATTGAGGCAAGCCCGGTCACCGAGCGCGCGGCAGCCCGATGGGTGAGCTGCCGATCGATCTTGTCGGCCATCGAGCGTTCCTGAAAGACGATCACCACGGATCCCGGCTGAGAGAGCACCGGCGCCACGTAAAGGTCGACGAGCTTGTCGGCACCAAGGCGCGGCGAGCTCAGATCGACGCGGTATTCATTGACAGGTGCGCGCCGCTCGCGCACCTGCTCGATGAGCGTCAGGAGCGGGCTGCCAAAGGGAATGAAGGCGCTGATATCGTGACGGGCGAGATGGTTGGCGCTGGCCCCGAAGAAGGACTCCGCTTCCCAATTGGCGAAAGCGACATGGCCGTTCTCGTCGACGAGGATGACGGGGTTCTGTATGGCGTTCAGCACCGCCATCGAGAGGTCGTTCGCGGCTTCTGCCGGCTCCGGAACCATCGCCTTTTCGGTCATGCCGCCATCTCCCTCCTCACCGGTTCCAGGCCGGAGCGAGCAATCGCAGCCGCGACCCGATCGCTCACCAGTTTCACATCCTTGGACGTCAGGATCTCCGCCTTTTCCGCGGCAGCGAGGTCCGGCGCGAATCGCTCAAGATACCAGCCGACATGCTTGCGGGCATGGCGAAGACCGATCTCCGACCCGTAAAAGTCGAGCATCATCGCGTAGTGTTCGACGAATATCGCCCCGATCCCGGCTGCGTCCGGTCGGCTTACGGCACTGGCCAGCACGCCCGCATGCCAGGGCCGCCCCTGGCATGAGCGGCCTACCATGACGGCGTCGGCGCCGGAGCGGCGCAGGATCTCCATGGCGTCGTCGATCGTGTCGACGTCGCCATTGGCGATCAGCGGGATGGAGATCTCGTCGCGAACGGCCCGAATCGCATCCCAATCTGCCTTGCCGCTATAGAATTGCATGCGCGTGCGGCCGTGAATGGTGATCGCCCGGACGCCCGCCGCCTCGGCCTGCCGCGCGATCAGCGGCGCATTGATCGAATTCTCGTCCCAGCCGAGCCGCATCTTCAGCGTTACCGGTACCCGGACGGCCTTGACCGTTGCCTCGATCAGCGACAGGGCATGATCGGGATCGCGCATCAGCGCCGAGCCGGAATAGCCGCCGGTGACCTTCTTTGCCGGGCAGCCCATATTGATATCGATGATGTCGGCGCCGTTGGCTTCGACGATCCTGGCCGCCTCGGCCATCCAGTGCGGCTCGCGGCCGGCGAGTTGGACGATGTGGGGATCAATCCCGGAGTTCTTCAGCCGGGCCCAGGATTCCGCCGCGTTGCAGACCAGTTCGCGGCTTGCGACCATTTCGGTCACGACGAACCCTGCACCGAAGCGCCAGGCGAGCATGCGGAAAGGCAAGTCGGTAACGCCGGACATCGGCGCGAGCGCCACCCGATTGCGGATTTCAACATTCCCGATCCGGAGCGACGATGACAGGGCCGATGGTGGCAAATGCATATCTTTCAGGCACATGTAAGTCTTGCACTATTTTTAGCCATAGTTCTTCGGCTTGCCAAGCGATTTCCACGCGCCCGACAAAATTCCTTGAAGCGCCTCGACGCACAGTTTTGGGCGACACGCATGGATGGCTGGCAATGGCGGAATCTTCGCGGTACATGACGGCGAAGATTGGCGAATTGCGGGAACCCATACAGAAGATGCAGCCGGAAGAACAGTTCTCCTGTGGCGTCGTCGTCGTTGCAGCCGGCCGCGGCGAGCGCGCCGGTCAATCGGCGGAGGGGCCGAAGCAGTACCGCACGATCGGCGATCGCCCCGTTATCGCGCACACACTTGACGTTTTCGCGACATGGGCGAACACAGGACCGGTCGTGGTCGTCATCCATCCCGACGACGAACAGCTTCTCGCCGCGGCCCTCAAGCGCATGTCCCGCCCGGTCGCTGTATCGGTCGTTCACGGTGGCGCGACGCGGCAGCTCTCGGTGCTTGCCGGCCTCGAAGCGCTCGCCAAGACCGGCGTCCGATACGCGATGATCCAGGACGCCGTGCGCCCGTTCGTAGACCATGCCCTGCTCGACCGTTGCCGTGCGGCGCTCGACGGCGGAGCCGACGCGGTGCTTCCCGCAACCGCCGTCGCCGACACGCTGAAACGGGCGACCGGCGGCCGCGTCGAGGAAACGGTGCCGCGAACCGGCCTCTACGCAGCCCAAACGCCGCAATGCTTCCGTCTCGAAGCAATCCTCGCCGCCCACCGCGCTGCAAGCGCCAGCGGCCGAAGCGACTTTACCGACGACGCATCCATTGCCGAATGGGCCGGCATCCCGGTCGTCCTCGTCGAAGGCTCGCCGGACAACGTCAAGCTCACTCTTCAGAGGGATATATCGATGGCCGATGAGAGGCTGACCCGTCACGCAATCCCGGACGTGCGCACCGGCAACGGCTATGATGTGCACCAGCTCGTCGAGGGCGATGGCGTCACGCTTTGCGGCGTGTTCATACCGCATGACCGTAAGCTTTCCGGCCATTCCGATGCGGATGTCGCCTTGCATGCCTTGACCGACGCGCTGCTCGCCACCTGCGGCGCCGGCGACATCGGCGACCACTTCCCGCCTTCGGATCCGCAGTGGAAGGGGGCAGCCTCGCGGATTTTCCTCGAGCATGCGGCGCGGATCGTGCGCGAGCATGGCGGCACGATCACCAATGCGGATATCTCGCTGATCGCGGAAGCCCCGAAGGTCGGTCCGCACCGCCAGCAGATGCGCGAAAATCTTGCCGCCATGCTCGACATCGCGCTCGACCGCTGCTCGGTCAAGGCGACGACCAACGAAAAGCTCGGCTTCGTCGGTCGCCGGGAAGGCATCGCGGCAATCGCCACGGCAACGGTCGTCTATACGCCAGGGACCGAAGCCTGATGTGGCCGGCCGACATCGAAGCGACGGCGCGGGCCATCATTGCCGATTTCACCGCGCGCGGGCTGAAGGTCGCCACCGCCGAATCCTGCACCGGCGGCCTGATCGCCGCTGCATTGACAGAGATTGCCGGCTCGTCCTCCGTCGTCGACCGCGGCTTCGTCACCTATTCCAACGAGGCGAAAATCGAAATGCTCGGCGTTGAAGCCGCGACGCTCGCGGCCCATGGCGCTGTGTCGCGCGAGACGGCTGCGGAAATGGCGAAGGGCGCCCTCGCCCGCTCCGGTGCCGATCTCGCGATTGCGGTCACGGGCATTGCGGGGCCAAGCGGCGGCTCGGCCGAGAAGCCGGTCGGGCTTGTCCATCTCGCTGCGGCGGGGCGGCGAGGAAAGTTCGTTCATCGTGAGATGCGCTATGGCGATATCGGCCGGGATGCGGTGCGGCTGGCAACGGTGAGAACGGCCCTCGGTCTCCTCGGCGAAATCTCTCAGGAGCCGTAGATCACGTCGGCGCGTTTCTCGAAGGCCTCCGAAAACATGCGGAAGGCGCGGTCGAACATCGAGCCCATCAGGGCGCCCAGTATGCGGCTCTTGAACTCGTATTCGATGTAGAAATGGACGATCGACTGGCTGTCGTTCATGGGCTCGAACCGCCAGACATTGTCGAGGTACTTGAACGGTCCCTCGATATAGTTGACCTCGATCAGCCGCTCCGCCCTCTTCAAAAGGACCTGTGTCGTGAACGTCTCGCGGATCGCCTTGTAACCCACCGTCATGTCGGCAAGCAGCAGCACCTTGCCGTCGCGTTCCTTGCGCGAGCGCACGCTCAGCGCCTCGCAAAGCGGCAGAAATTCCGGATAGCGCTCGACATCGGCAACGAGGTTGAACATCTCTTCGGCCGAATGCTTGACGACGTGGTTGGTTTCGAAATGCGGCATAATTTGGAGTTAAGGCCGCGGCGCGAGAAGATCAAGGAGGAGGCGCATCTGTGCCTTCGAATTTGATATGGCTGGGTCCGACGAGTGGCTCGTCCCCTGCTTTGCCGTACATCCTGTACGATACTCGGCGCTCGCTGTGCCCCGACGAAAATCTGCCCCGGCCGTTCTAGCCCTTGAAACGTGCCGCCTCCTCGGACCCGCGCGTCGCATCTCCCGCGCTGTAGGAGTGTGCGCCGGCACCCGCTAGCTTACCGCCTGCGACAATCAGATATTCCTCGCGGATCGGCCGGCCTTCGAACCAGCATTCCAGAATCTCTCGCGTACCGGCAGCATAGCGAGCCTGGGCGGATAGCGACGAACCCGAAATATGCGGGGTCATGCCGTGGTTGGGCATCGACCTCCAGGGATGGTCCTTGGGCGGCGGCTGCGGGAACCATACATCGCCGGCATACCCGGCGAGTTGGCCGCTCTCGAGAGCCCGCGCAATGGCATCGCGATTGCAGATCTTGCCGCGCGCCGTGTTCACCAGATAGGCGCCGCGCTTCATCTTGGCGATCATTGTCTCATCGAAGAGATTTTCCGTCTCCGGATGGAGCGGCGCGTTGATCGTGACGACATCGCAGACGGGCACCATGTCTGCAGCCGTCCGGTGGAACGTAACGCCGAGTTCCTTCTCGACCGTGTCGGGGAGCCGGTGGCGGTCGGTGTAGTGCAGCTTCACATCGAATGGCTTCAGCCGGCGCAACACCGCGCTGCCGATTCGCCCGGCGCCAACCGTGCCGATCTCCATCCCCTCGATGTCATAGGAGCGTGCGACGCAGTCGGCGATATTCCAGCCGCCTTTCACGACCCACTGGTAGGAGGGAATATAGTTCCGCACCAGGCTGAGGATCATCATGACGACATGTTCGGACACGCTGATCGAGTTGCAGTAGGTCACCTCGGCGACGGTCATGCCGCGGTCCATCGCTGCCTGAAGATCGACATGGTCGGAGCCAATCCCCGCGGTGATCGCGAGTTTCAGCTTGCTCGCCTTGGCGATCCGCTCGGCGGTCAGGTAAGCCGGCCAGAAGGGTTGCGAGATCACGATTTCGGCGTCGACGAGTTCCCGTTCGAAGACGCTGTCTGGACCATCCTTGTCCGAGGTCACCACCAGGCTATGCCCCTGCCCTTCGAGAAACGTCCTCAAGCCAAGCTCGCCGGAGACGCTCCCCAGGAGCATGCCCGGCTGAAAATCAATGGCCTTCGGTGTTGGAAGCGCCTGGCCGCCGGGGTAGCGCGCAAGCTTCGGCAGCCCGTCCCGTGCATAGGCTGTGGGATATCCCTCGACCGGATCGTCGTAGAGGACGCAAACGACCTTTGCCATTTCCATCTCCCTTCACTGGAAGCGAAGAGGAAGGCCGGTGCCTTGAAAGCCGGTCAATGCGGACGAACAGCAGGTGATACGCTTGTTGAATTATCTGTTGCCAGCAGGGTCGCCCCGGCGCTCCTACATTCGCAATTTTGTACGATTCTCAAAAAGATGGAGGGGCCGGACACGGTTTCAAGTAGCGCAAATGTCGCATGCGAACCGACATTCGAAGCGCTACAGCAACCGCTGCCCGGTTGATCATTGCGCGGCGGCTTGCGCCAACGCAATACGCTTCGCCGAATGCACACGGAACGCCCATTTGGCGTGTCCACCCCCGGAGCCGCGCCGCCGGCTATGGCTAGCGGACTATTCCGCCGCCGCCAGCTTCTTCTCCCGCGCCGCCCTTAGCCGCGCGAAGTCGTCGCCGGCATGGTGCGACGAGCGTGTCAGCGGGCTCGACGCGACCATCAGGAAGCCCTTGGTGTAGGCGACGGTCTCGTAGGACTTGAACTCCTCGGGTGTGACGAACGTCTCGACCTTGTGGTGCTTGCGGGTCGGCTGCAGGTACTGGCCGATCGTCAGGAAGTCGACGTCGGCGGTGCGCAGGTCGTCCATCAGCTGCAGCACCTCGTTCCGCTCCTCGCCGAGGCCCACCATGATGCCCGACTTGGTGAACATCGTCGGATCGAGTTCCTTCACCCGCTGCAGGAGGCGGATCGAATGGAAATAGCGCGCGCCCGGGCGCACGGTCAGATAGTTCGATGGAACGGTTTCGAGATTGTGGTTGAAGACGTCCGGCTTGGCGGCGACGACGCGCTCCAGAGCGCCGGGCTTTCTCAGGAAGTCCGGCGTCAGGATTTCTATCGTTGTCATAGGCGAGGCCTCGCGGATCGCGAAGATCACCTTCTCGAAATGCTCCGCGCCGCCGTCATCCAGGTCGTCGCGGTCGACGGAGGTGATGACGACGTGGCTCAAGCCCATCTGCTTGACCGCCTTGGCGACATTGGCCGGCTCTTCGAGGTCGAGGGCGTTCGGCTTGCCGGTCGAGACGTTGCAGAAGGCACAGGCGCGCGTACAGATCTCGCCCATGATCATGAAGGTGGCATGCTTCTTGTCCCAACATTCGCCGATATTGGGGCAGCCGGCCTCTTCGCAGACGGTGACGAGCTTGTTGCTCTTCACGATCGAGCGGGTCTCCATATAGCCCTTCGAAGTCGGCGCCTTTACCCGGATCCAGTCCGGCTTGCGCAGCACTTCCGTATCCGGCCGGTGCGCCTTTTCCGGGTGGCGAACGCGTTGAGCCCGATCCGAGACTGCATCGAAAACCGTTACCATCTGTCTTCCTTCATCGCATCGAGCAAGCGGCTGGGGGCCGTTTGGATCTCGATCTATATAAACAGCCGGACATGAAAAGTCAGGCCACCATTTGCATGGCAGCCCGACCGCAATCGGATGGCGGATGTACTTCTATCCTCGGACGGCGCGCCCCGCTGCGATCAGCAGGCAGGCGCCAATGAAACCGATCACCAGATAGGCAACCCAACCCGTATAGGCCATACCGAAGGCCGCCAGGATGAAGTTCAGCACAAGGGCGCCGATGATGCCGAGCACTATGTTGGCGATCAGCCCCATCTGGCTGTTCATGAATTTTTCCGCGAGCCAGCCGGCGAGCCCGCCGATGATGATTGCGGCCAGAAGGCCTACTCCGTTCAAGGTCATGACAACCTCCCCGCATTGATGACACCCTGCAAGCAATGCGTGAGGAGATTGAAAGTTCCAGGATGCGCGTCATCAGGCGTTCAGCACCTTGCCGTAGGCGTCGAGCACGCTTTCCTTCATCATTTCCGAGAGTGTCGGGTGCGGGAAGATCGTGTGCATCAGCTCTTCCTCGGTCGTCTCCAGGTTCATGGCGACGACGAAGCCCTGAATCAGTTCGGTCACCTCCGCACCGACCATGTGAGCACCGAGCAGTTCGCCGGTCTTCTTGTCGAAGATCGTCTTGATCAGGCCCTGGTCTTCGCCGAGCGCGATTGCCTTGCCGTTCGCACCGAAGCTGTAGCGTCCGACACGAATGTCGCGGCCGAGTTCCTTGGCCCTCGCCTCGGTGAGGCCGACGGAGGCAACCTGCGGGTCGCAATAGGTGCAGCCCGGGACCTTGCTTTTGTCAAGCGCATGAACGCCCGGGACGCCAGCGATCTTCTCAATGCAGATGACGCCCTCATGCTCGGCCTTGTGCGCCAGCATCGGCGGGCCGGCGACGTCGCCGATCGCATAGATGCCGGGGACGTTCGTCCTGCCATAACCGTCCGTGACGATGCAGCCCCGGCTGGTCTCTATGCGCAGCGCCTCGAGGCCGAGGTTCTCGATATTGCCCTGGACGCCGATGGCGGAGATCAGCCGATCCGCCTTGATCTGCGTCACCTTGCCGTCCTTCGTCTCGACATGGGCGGTCACGTCGTTGGCGCCCTTGTCCACCTTCGTCACCTTCGCATCGGTGAAGATCTTCATGCCGCGCTTTTCGAGCTGCTTGCGGGCAAAGGCGGAGATCTCCGCATCCTCCACCGGCATGACCTGCGGCAGGAGTTCCACGACCGTGACGTCGACGCCCATGGAGCGGTAGAAGCTCGCGAATTCGATGCCGATCGCACCGGAGCCCATGACGACCATCGACTTCGGCATTTCCTCGGGCTTCATCGCCTCGAAATAGGTCCAGATCAGCTTGCCGTCCGGCTCGATGCCGGGCAGCGCCCGCGGCCGCGCGCCGGTCGCGATGATGATGTGCTTGGCCGTGTAGGTGCCCTCGCCCTTGACGCCCTTCGGAACCGGATTCTGCGGCTGGACGGCGGGCTTCGACGGCGCGCCGACAACAATCTCGCCGGGCTTCGTCAGCTTGGCCTCGCCCCAGATCACGTCGATCTTGTTCTTCTTCATGAGAAAGGCGACACCGCCGTTGAGCCGCGCCGATACGCCGCGCGAGCGGGCGACGACGTCCTTGACGTTGGCGGTCATCTTGCCTTCGAGCGTCAGGCCGTAGTTCTTGGCGTGATTGGCGTGGTCGAGGATCTCGGCGGAGCGCAACAGCGCCTTCGTCGGGATGCAGCCCCAGTTAAGGCAGATGCCGCCCAGATGCTCGCGCTCGACGATCGCCGTCTTCAAGCCCAGTTGCGCCGAGCGGATGGCGGTGACATAGCCGCCCGGGCCCGAACCGATAACGATGACGTCGTAATTCTCAGCCATGTGTTTCCTACCTTTGTTTCAAGCGAGCTTGCGGGTGAAGAGCACCCAATCGTGTTTCCTGCTGTCTTCGAAAAGCGGCACGGCTCTAGCGCGCGCCACCTCTTCGAAGCCCTTCACCCTGTAGAGCGACTGCGCCTTGTCGTTGTGGCTCTCGGTGATCAGGCTCACCGGCGCCTTGCCGGCGCGGGAAAATTCGTTCTCGAGCAGGGCGCGGCCAATCCCCTTGCCGCGATGCGCCGTGTAGACGCCAAGGCTGTCGATAAACCAGTGGCCGACCACCTGCTTCTGCAGCGCAAGCAGGGGCGCAAGCACCGGATGCTTCGGCTCAATCTCACTGATCGACGTGTCGATAGCGTAGGAGATGGCAACCCCGACGATCTCGTCTCCGAGGACCGCAACGACCGCGTCCCTCCACGTTCCCAGGCCACTATCCTGACGCATCCGGTTCCGGCCGTGTTCGAAAGCGGTTTCCGCCGATTTGCTCAAGACGCCGCCGTACCACAGCCAGGAGGCAAAGCCGTGCGAGGCGATATCGACGAGGATCGCCAGTTCCGCCGCCTCGCTTCGCATTGCCGGTCTCAAGGTCGCGCCAGCCGCCATCGTCAAAGCCCGAGCATCATCCGGACGACCGGCTCCACGCCCCGGCCGATCGCTCGGGTATTCTCGGCGTCGAGATGAACCCCGTCGAGCGGCGTCGTCCGGGCGACCGAGCCGGCGTCGAAGAAGCCGCAGTCGAGCTCGTCGGCGAGATCGCGATAGAGCGAAGCCAGCATTGCCGACTGCTCGACGCCGCCGGCAAACATGGCGGAGAAGGCGCCGTTGGCGGTTTCGCAAAGCGGCGGCGGCGAGATGACGAGGATATCCGGCCCCTCCTCGGTCTCCACGGGCCAGTCATGCCGCCGGACCAGACGAACGAGACGCTCGATGCCCTTGACGGCGCCGAAGGCCGTGCCGTGGATTATCGGCTTCATGTCGTTCGAGCCGAGCATGAAGATGATGAGGTCGAGCGGCGCATGGCTGTGCAGCACGGTCGGCAGGACACGCGCGCCATTGCGGTCGCAATCGGCGAGGTGGTCGTCATAAGCCGTGGTGCGGCCGTTCAGCCCCTCGGCGATGACGTTCACACTGGAACCGAGCGCTTTCTGAAGCAAGGTCGGCCAGCGATCTTCGAGCGCGTGGCGACCCGGGCCCTCCGCGTCATAGCCCCAGGTCAGACTGTCACCGTAGCAAAGGACTGTCTTCATCTGCCTACTCGCATTTGATGCATGTCGCCCTAAAGTGTGCAGCGGTTTTGGGGCAACGACATGCACAAGACGTCAGGAAAGGACGGACCGGCAGGATGCCGGTCCGGATCGCATCACACCAGCATGCCCATCGGGTTTTCGATGTAGCGCTTGAAGGCGCCAAGCAGTTCGGCGCCGAGCGCGCCATCGACGCAGCGATGGTCGGTCGAGAGCGTTACGGTCATCATGTTGGCGATGACCATCTCCTTGTTCTTGACGATGACGCGCTCCTCGCCGGCACCGACCGCGAGGATCGTGGCATGCGGCGGGTTGACGACGGCGGCAAAGTCCTTGACGCCCATCATGCCCATGTTGGAAACCGCGGTGGTGCCGCCCTGGTATTCCTCCGGCTTCAGCTTGCGCTCCTTGGCGCGCTTGCCGAGATCCTTCATCTCGTTGGAGATGGCGGACAGGCTCTTCAACTCCGCCTGGCGGACGATCGGCGTGATCAGGCCGCCCGGGATCGACACGGCAACGCCGACATCGGCGTGCTTGTGCTTGACCATGTTGCTGTCGGTCCAGGAGACGTTTGCGTCCGGGACGTCACGCAGCGCCAGCGCCAGCGCCTTGATCACCATGTCGTTGACCGAGAGCTTGTAGACCGGCTTGCCGTCCTTCTCGGGCGCAGCCGTATTGAGCTGGGCACGCAGCGCCAGCAGCGCATCGAGCTGGCAATCGACGGAGACGTAGAAGTGCGGGATCGTCTGCTTCGATTCCTGCAGCCGCTTGGCAATCGTCTTGCGCATGCCGTCATGCGGGACGAGCTCGTAGGAGCCCGGCTCGAAGAGCTTGAGAACGGCGTCCTCTGACATGCCCTTGGCAAGCGGTGCAGCGGCCGGTGCTTGAGCGGCAGCCGGTGCTGCGGCCGGCTTGGCGGCGCCGCCCGACACGGCAGTCTCCACATCCTTCTTGACGACGCGACCATAGGGGCCGGAACCGGCAATTGCGGAGAGGTCGATGCCTGCTTCCTTGGCAAGACGCCGCGCCAACGGCGACGAGAAGACGCGCTTTGCGTCACCAGCGGCCGGTGCCGGCGCTGCCGATGCGACCGGCGCAGCTGGGGCTGCGGCCGGCGCAGGTGCTGCGGCAGGCGCTGCCGGAGCAGGTGCTTCCGCTTTCGCAGCCGGTTCCGGCGCCGCAGCGCCATTACCCTTGGCGGCCGTTGTGACGTCCTCGCCGTCAGCGGCCAAGACCGCGATCAACGCATTGACCTTGACGCCTTCGGTGCCGGCCGGAACGACGATCCTGGCGACGGTGCCTTCATCGACGGCTTCGACTTCCATCGTCGCCTTGTCGGTCTCGATCTCGGCGATGACGTCGCCGGACTTGACCTTGTCGCCTTCCTTGACAAGCCACTTGGCGAGGTTGCCTTCTTCCATCGTCGGCGAGAGGGCAGGCATAGTGATGTTGATTGGCATCGAACGTCCCTCTCTTACTTGTAGCAGACGGCTTTCACCGCATCGACAACCTCGGCGACGCTCGGCAGGGCGAGCTTTTCAAGATTGGCCGCATAGGGCATCGGCACGTCCTTGCCGGCGACCGTCAGGATCGGCGCATCGAGATAGTCGAAGGCCTGCTGCATGACGCGGGTGGCGATCTCGGTTCCGACCGAGGACTGCGGGTAGCCTTCCTCGACGGTGACAAGGCGACCGGTCTTCTTGACGGATTCGATGACGGTCGGCAGGTCCATCGGGCGGATGGTGCGAAGGTCGATGATTTCGACATCGATGCCCTTTGCCTCGAGCTCGGCCGCGGCCTTGACCGCATAGGTCATGCCGATGCCGAAGGAGACGATCGTCGCGTCCTTGCCGACGCGATGAATGCGGGCCTTGCCGATCGGCAGTACGAAATCGTCGAGCTTCGGCACTGCGAAGGACTGGCCGTAGAGAATTTCGTTTTCGAGGAAAATCACCGGATTCGGATCGCGGATGGCGGCCTTCAGCAGGCCCTTGGCGTCCGCTGCCGTGTAAGGCATCACGACCTTCAGGCCAGGAATGTGGCTGTACCAGGCGGCATAGCACTGCGAGTGCTGGGCGGCGACACGAGCCGCCGCACCGCTCGGGCCGCGGAAGACGATCGGCGCGCCCATCTGGCCGCCGGACATGTAAAGCGTCTTGGCGGCCGAGTTGATGATATGGTCGATCGCCTGCATGGCGAAGTTGAAGGTCATGAACTCGACGATCGGGCGCAGGCCGGTCATCGCCGCACCGACGCCGATGCCGGCAAAGCCATGCTCGGTGATCGGCGTGTCGACCACCCGGCGCGGGCCGAATTCCTGAAGCAACCCTTGGGTGATCTTGTAGGCGCCCTGGTATTCGGCGACCTCCTCGCCCATGACGAAGACGTCGTCATTGGCGCGCATCTCTTCGGCCATCGCGTCGCGCAGCGCTTCGCGAACCGTGATCGTGACCATTTCGGTCCCGGCCGGGATCGCCGGATCGGACGGAACTTCCGCCTTCGGCTGGGCCGCGACAGGGGCCGGGGCCGGTGCAGCCGCTGGAGCCTCAACCGCTGCCGGCTTCGGCGCTTCCGCCTTGGCGGTGGCGATATCACCGGCGGCATCGCCGTCCTGGAGCAGCACGGCAATCGGCGTATTGACCTTGACGCCTTCGGTGCCGGCGGCAATCAGCAGCTTGCCGATCGTGCCCTCGTCGACGGCTTCGACTTCCATCGTCGCCTTGTCGGTCTCGATCTCGGCGATGACGTCACCGGAGGCCACCTTGTCGCCCTCGTTCTTCAGCCACTTGGAGAGCGTGCCTTCCTCCATCGTCGGGGAAAGGGCAGGCATGAGAATTTCTACTGGCATATTCGTCCCTCCCCGGATCAAAGCAGGATGTCGGTGTAGAGCTCGGATACATCCGGCTCCGGATCAGACTGGGCAAAATCGGCGCTGTCCGCAACGATATCGCGAACGTCCTTGTCGACCTGCTTCAGTTCGTCCTCGCTCGCCCAGCCCTTTTCCATCAGGCGGGCCTTCACCTGCTCGATCGGATCATGCTCCGAGCGCATCTTCTGCACTTCATCCTTCGAGCGATACTTCGCCGGGTCGGACATCGAGTGGCCACGGTAGCGGTAGGTCAACATTTCGAGGATGATCGGGCCCTTGCCGGAGCGGCAATGTTCGACGGCCTCGTCGGCTGCCGCCTTGACGGCGCGAACATCCATGCCGTCGACCTGATAGCCCGGAATGCCGAAGGAGGCGCCGCGCTGCGAGAAATCGGTCTGCGCCGAGGCGCGCGACACCGAGGTGCCCATCGCGTAACGGTTGTTTTCGACAATGTAGATCACCGGCAGTTTCCACAGAGCTGCCATGTTGAAGCTCTCGTAGACCTGGCCCTGGTTGGCGGCGCCGTCACCGAAATAGGCGAGGCTGACATTGTCGTTGCCGCGATACCTGTTGGCAAAGGCGAGGCCGGTGCCGAGCGATACCTGCGCGCCGACGATGCCATGGCCGCCGTAGAAATGCTTCTCCTTGGAGAACATGTGCATCGAGCCGCCCTTCCCCTTGGAAAGGCCGCCGCGGCGACCGGTGAGTTCGGCCATCACGCCCCGGGCGCTCATGCCGCAGGCCAGCATATGGCCGTGATCGCGATAACCGGTGATGACCTGATCGCCCTCTTTCAGCGCCAGCTGCATGCCGACGACGACAGCTTCCTGGCCGATATATAGATGACAGAAGCCGCCAATGAAGCCCATGCCGTAGAGCTGGCCGGCCTTCTCCTCGAAACGCCGGATCAGCAGCATCTCGCGGTAGGCCTTCAGTTCATCTTCCTTGGAGAATTCGGCGATCGTGCCGCCGGTGAAGTCCTTCTTGGCCGGCTTGGCAGCGGTCTTGCGGCTGGAGACGGACGCGGTTTTTCGCGGAGCCATTCATTCCTCCCAATGGTTAGCCTTTGGTGGGCTACCATAGGGAAAGAAGAGCGCCTCAGCAATGCCATATTTGCATGGCTATCATTCGGCGTAACGCCATGATTTCGAAGCGATATTCTTGATTAACTGAATTTCAGTTAATTCGACGCGCGATGAAAAATGACGATCTCATCGCTGCGCGACATGTTGAGCGCGAGGCGAGCCTTCTCATCCAGCATGTCTCTTTCCAACGAACCGTCACTCATCAGCTGAACCTCCTTTTCCAGGATTTGCCGCCTCTGAGTGAGGTCGTCCAGCCGTGCCTGCCGCTCGGCGATCTGGCGGTCAAACTCCTCCGTCGCCCTCAAGCCGTAACCGCCATGGATCGAATGATAGCCGAAGTATGAAAGAAAGGCGACCGCGATCACCGGCACTACCAGCCGCCCGAGTCTCCGCTTCTTGTGATGCCGTGTCCACATCGTCAATGCCCTGCTACGCAATACCAAGGCAGACTAGCGTCGATTGATTAACCGACCGTTGACCATGAATGGCAAGGAAAAGTGAAAACCCGCCAGCCGTGGGGCGGGCGGGTTGGATCGTCGGTTTGCGATGTGCCGCATGGCTGGCGGAGAAATTGCCCCTCACCCTAGCCCTCTGCCGCAGGCGGGGAGAGGGGACGTGGGCGGCGCGGCATATCCCTTCTCCCGCAAGCGGGGAGAAGGTCGCGGCAGCGGGATGAGGGGCCGCGCGGTAGCCAGACGTCTTTTGCTTAGCCGCGCAGGATGGAACGACCCGCATAGGCCGCCTGAAGACCGAGCTGCTCCTCGATGCGGATCAGCTGGTTGTACTTGGCAAGCCGGTCGGAACGGGCCAGCGAGCCGGTCTTGATCTGGCCGCAATTGGTGGCAACCGCGAGATCGGCAATCGTCGAATCCTCGGTCTCGCCGGAACGGTGCGACATGACGGCGGTGTAGCGCGCCTTGTGCGCCGTCTCGACGGCGTCGAGCGTCTCGGACAGCGAACCGATCTGGTTGACCTTGACGAGGATCGAGTTGGCAACGCCCATCTTGATGCCGTCGCGCAGCCGTGCCGAGTTGGTGACGAACAGGTCGTCTCCGACGAGCTGGCACTTGTTGCCGATGAGGTCGGTCAGCGCCTTCCAGCCGTCCCAGTCGTCTTCGGCCATGCCGTCTTCGATCGAGATGATCGGGTACTTGGCGGCAAGCTCGGCGAGGTACTCGGCCATTGCGCCCGGCTCGAGCGTACGGCCTTCGCCTTCGAGGACGTATTTGCCGTCCTTGAAGAATTCCGTCGAGGCGCAGTCGAGTGCGACGTACATGTCTTCGCCCGGCTTGTAGCCGGCCTTCTCGATCGACTTCATGATGAAGTCGAGCGCCGCCGGCGCCGAGGCAAGACCCGGTGCGAAGCCGCCTTCGTCGCCGACATTGGTGTTGTGGCCTTCGGCGGCAAGCTGCTTCTTCAGCGTGTGGAAGACTTCCGAGCCCATGCGGACGGCGTCCTTCAGCGTCTCGGCGCCAACCGGCATGATCATGAATTCCTGGAAGTCGATCGGGTTGTCGGCATGCGCGCCGCCATTGATGATGTTCATCATCGGCACCGGCAGGAGATGCGCGTTCGGGCCGCCGACATAGCGGTAGAGCGGCAGGCCGGCAGCTTCCGCGGCGGCCTTGGCGACGGCGAGCGACACGCCGAGAATGGCGTTGGCGCCGAGGCGCGACTTGTTCGACGTGCCGTCGAGCTCGATCATGGTCTTGTCGATCTGGATCTGGTTCTCGGCATCGAGACCGCCGATCGCTTCGAAGATCTCGCCGTTGACCGCGTCGACGGCGCGCTCGACGCCCTTGCCGAGATAGCGGGTCCCGCCGTCACGCAGTTCGACCGCCTCATGCGCACCGGTGGAAGCGCCCGAGGGAACTGCGGCGCGGCCGAAACTGCCGTCTTCGAGATGGACATCGACCTCGACGGTCGGATTGCCGCGGCTGTCGAGGATCTCGCGGCCGATGATGTCGATGATTGCAGTCATGATCTCTTCCCTGCTTGTGGACGATGATGATGGTGGGCCTGTCTTAATTCATGGCCCTGAAATTACAATGGCGCGCGGCGCCGGAAGGATGGAGGACCATCGCCCGTCATGAAAATTTCACGCGGGCGACACCGGTCCATACACTCAAGCCTTGGCGATCGCGTCGAAGGCAAGCAGCTTTTCGAGAAGCCGCGGCATGTCCTTGAGCGGCACCATGTTCGGACCGTCGGAGGGGGCGTTGTCCGGATCCTCGTGCGTCTCGATGAAGACGCCGGCGACCCCCACCGCAACGGCCGCCCGCGCCAGCGTCTCGACGAACTCGCGCTGACCGCCCGAGGAACCACCCTGCCCGCCCGGCTGCTGCACCGAATGGGTCGCGTCGAAGACCACGGGCGCTCCGAGCGCCGCCATGATCGGCAGCGAGCGCATGTCGGAAACCAGCGTGTTATAGCCGAAGGACGCGCCGCGCTCACAGAGAAGGACGTTCGGATTGCCGCTCATCGTGAACTTGGCAAGCACGTTCTTCATGTCCCAGGGCGCGAGGAACTGGCCCTTCTTGACGTTGATCGCGCGCCCGGTCTTTGCGGCGGCAACCAGCAGGTCCGTCTGGCGCGACAGGAAGGCCGGGATTTGCAGGATATCGACGGTCTCGGCGACCTCTGCGCACTGTTCTTCCGTGTGGATGTCAGTCAGCACCGGAAAGCCGAATTCGCGCTTGAGATCGGCAAAGATCTCCATCGCCTTTTCAAGGCCGATGCCGCGCTTGCCGGAAAGCGAGGTGCGGTTCGCCTTGTCGAATGAGGATTTGTAGACGAGGCCGAGGCCGAGCGACTTGCACAATTCGGTAAGCTCGCCGGCAATCACGAAGGCATGTTCGCGGCTTTCCATCTGGCAGGGGCCGGCGATCAGGGTCAGCCGCTCCTTCTGCGAGAACACCACCTGGCCGGCACCCTCGCCGACGACGACCCTTGCATTGGTTTCCATTCGTCACACTCCAAACGCGAAGATCACCCCCTGCCCCGGCGCTTCCGGGACAATGAGGCGTCCGCCCATTTCTGCAAATTCGATATCGTTCTGCGCGAACAGCGCCCGCGTCGCCTCGAGATCGGCGACGCGGAACACCACGGCACGGCCGCGCAAGCCACGCTCCGTAGCGCTGACCGACCGGCCGTAGAAGGCCTGGATGCCTGCGGGGTTCAACACCGACAGCTTGGCGCTGCCGGCCCGGATGTCCATGCCGAAGGAATGAGCCGAGACTTCGCGCTCGTCGACGGCCTCCTGCAGCAGATACTGGAAGTCCGTCGGATTGGGCTCCGAGAGAACCACTTCGGCGATACCGATCACACCATTCTCGTGATTGGTGAGCGCGCTGCCGACCGGCAATGCGCGGATCCGCTGGCAAGTGAACAGGAAGAAGTCCGGCGCCCGCAGGTCGGCTGCAAAGGCCAGCCTGAACGAGCCGAGCCCTTCGCGTCCGTCCGGCAGACGCATGGGCCGGGAGAATTCCAGCATCTCGCCGCCAGAGATGCCGCAGGACCGGTAGCGGATGTGATCGGTGGCCGCATCCGGCGTGCCGAGCACGATTGCCGACAGGCCTTCGGGGCCCTGCCGAAAACGGAACGCATGATCACGCGCGACAAAGGCATTGCCGGCAAGGGCAGCAGCCTCGCAATCCTCGCGGGAGGCAATGGCGAGCGGCTCCAGATAGGTATCGTCCGAAAAGAAGGCGCAGGCGTTTTCAGTGCCGAAGGGATGGCGCGCATCCTCGGCGATGGTGAAGCCGAGATCGCCCAGGCGCCGCCTTGCCCGCGCGAGATCGGCCACCGGCAGCACGAGATGGTCGAGCGGGCGGGCGGTGCGCGTTGGCAGGTTCATGGTGGTTTCCCTGATGACCGGTTTGCCGCTGTTTGCAACTTTTGACCGACGATTGCAAGCGCGGCGGTCGTAGGGCGGCGATCAACGCTGATGAGTATCACTCAAGCGGTTGGCGAGCAGACAGGGAGCGTGCGTCTTGCCAATCTCCCCCCTTGTGGCCCCTTGTGGGGGAGATCGGCAAGGCTCACGCTCCCGCCTACTCTCGCCGCCGCATCAGAAGACCGCGGCGCAGCTGAGTGGTAACGGACCCGCGCCGTCTCCCCGACTACACCAGCCGCGACTGTTCCAGCGCCGCTTCAACGAAGCTTGCGAACAAGGGGTGCGGCTCAAGCGGCCGCGACTTCAGTTCCGGATGGTACTGAACGCCGATGAACCAGGGATGGTCGTTGTATTCCACCGTCTCCGGCAGCACACCGTCCGGCGACATGCCGGAGAACACCAGGCCGCAGGACTCCAGCCGATCCTTGTAGTCGACATTGACTTCGTAACGGTGGCGATGGCGCTCGGAGATGTCGGTCGACCCGTAGATC
This sequence comes from Sinorhizobium glycinis, assembly GCF_001651865.1. Lineage (GTDB taxonomy): Bacteria > Pseudomonadota > Alphaproteobacteria > Rhizobiales > Rhizobiaceae > Sinorhizobium > Sinorhizobium glycinis. The sequence continues at coordinate 64,436 of NZ_LPUX01000068.1, read as the reverse complement.
TCGGCAATCTTGGTGGTCGGCTTGAGGGCTGCACGATAGGCGCCGAGGCGCATGGTGCCGCCGAGATCGCCAGAGGCGGAGCGCTTCTCGAGCTCGTTGCCCTTGACCCACTCTGTCATCAGGCCGACGACCGGCTCCTTGGTGGGGCCGAACTCGGTCGAGGATGCCTTCTCGATGCCGGCGAGGTTGCGGGCGGCTTCAACGACTGCCATCTGCATGCCGAAGCAGATGCCGAAATAGGGCACCTTACGTTCGCGGGCAAAGCGCGCTGCGTTGATCTTGCCTTCCGATCCGCGCTCGCCGAAGCCGCCGGGAACGAGAATGCCGTGGACCTTCTCGAGATAGGGCGCCGGGTCTTCCTTCTCGAAGACCTCCGATTCGATCCACTCGAGCTTGACCTTGACGCGGTTGGCGATGCCGCCGTGATAGAGCGCCTCGATCAGCGACTTATAGGCGTCCTTGAGGCCGGTATACTTGCCGACGATCGCGATCGTGACCTCGCCCTCGGGCGTCCGGATCCGGTGCGCCACATTCTCCCAGGCTTCCATGCGCGGCTTCGGTGCCGGCTCGATGCCGAAGGCGGCGAGCACCTCGTTGTCGAGGCCTTCCTTGTGATAGGCGATCGGCACATCGTAGATCGATGCCACGTCGAGCGCCTGGATAACCGCGGACTGCCGGACATTGCAGAAGAGCGACAGCTTGCGGCGCTCCGCTTCCGGAATTTCGCGGTCGGCGCGCACGAGCAGAATGTCGGGATGGATGCCGAGCGCCTGCAGTTCCTTGACCGAATGCTGGGTCGGTTTAGTCTTCAGTTCGCCCGCCGCCGGAATATAGGGCATCAGCGTCAGGTGGACATAAACGGCGGTGCCGCGCGGCAGGTCGTTGCCGAGCTGGCGGATCGCCTCCATGAAGGGCATCGCCTCGATATCGCCGACGGTGCCGCCGATCTCGCAGATGACGAAATCATAGTCGTCATTGCCGTCGGTGACGAAGTTCTTGATTTCGTTGGTGACGTGCGGGATCACCTGAACCGTCGCGCCGAGATAGTCGCCGCGCCGCTCCTTGTCGATGATGTTCTTGTAGATCCGGCCCGTGGTGATGTTGTCGGTCTTCGTCGCCGACCGGCCGGTGAAGCGTTCGTAGTGGCCGAGATCGAGGTCGGTTTCCGCCCCGTCGTCGGTGACGAACACCTCGCCATGCTGCGTCGGGCTCATGGTGCCCGGATCGACGTTGAGGTAGGGGTCGAGCTTGCGCAGCCTCACGCGGTAGCCACGCGCCTGCAGCAGCGCTCCAAGAGCGGCCGCAGCGATGCCTTTTCCGAGGGAGGAGACCACGCCGCCAGTGATGAATACATATCGCGCCATGGGAGTCACCGGATACCTTTTCACAAACGATTCCGCCACCGAAAAAATTCGTCTTCCCGAATTTTTCCGTTTCGCGTCGCGGCAGATTTCACACAAAACAAAACCGGCGGATGAAACATCCGCCGGCGGGTTCTTCGGAACTTCGGCCTTACTGGCCGCTCGGAACTTGCGATCCGGTATTGCCGTTGGCACCCGGGGCCGGAGCTGCCGGGGCGGGAGCCGCGGGCGCAGCACCTGCCGGCACCTGGGGAGCAGCCGCACCGCCAGCCGGAGCAGCGTTGTCGGCACCGTTTCCGGCCGCCGGCGCCTGCGGGTTGCCACCAGCCGGCGCCGTCTGGCCGCCACCGAGCGAATCCAGCACGCCGCCGCTCGAGCTGGTGCCCGGAATACGCTCGAGAATGTCGGTGGCCTGCGGCTCGTAACGCGCCAGGATACCCATCGCGAGTGCCAGGGCGAAGAACAGGAAGGCGAGAACCGCCGTCGTGCGGGTCAGGGCATTGGCCGTGCCGCGGGCGGACATGAAGCCCGAACCGCCGCCGATGCCGAGACCGCCACCTTCTGAACGCTGAATGAGAACGACGCCGATCAGGGCGACGACGACCATGAGATAGATGACGAGGAGTACGGTCTGCATCAGCTTCCAGTCCTGCCCTCTGCGGGGCATTCGAATCGAACGATCGCGGCCACAGAGCGGACCGCGCGCAAATTTCGCGCCTCTTTATACCAAGCAGACGGCCATTCCAAGCCCCCGCCAGCCCCACGCGGCGATCACGCAGTCAATTCTTCATAGGCCCTGTAGATGGCGAGGAAGTCTTCCGCTTTCAAGCTGGCGCCGCCGATCAGTGCGCCGTCCACGTTGGCGACGCCCATCAATTCCTTCGCATTGGAAGGCTTGACGGAGCCGCCGTAGAGGATGCGCATCTTGCCGCCCTCGGCACCTAAGCGCGAGACAAGTTCCGCGCGCATGAAGGCATGCGCCTCCTCCACGTCTCCCACGGTCGGAGTCAGGCCCGTGCCGATCGCCCAGACCGGCTCATAGGCGATGACGGTGCTCTCAGCCGTCGCGCCATCCGGCAGGCTTTCGGCGAGCTGGCGCTTCAGGACGTCGAGCGTCTTGCCGCTCTTGCGCTCTTCTTCGGTCTCACCGATGCAGACGATGGCGACGAGCCCGGCCGCATGCACGGCTTCAGTCTTTGCCCTTACCAGCGCATCGGTCTCGGCATGATCGGTGCGGCGTTCGGAATGGCCGACGATGACATGGGTGCCGAAGCAATCGGCGATCATCTCGGCGGAAATATCGCCGGTGTGGGCGCCCGACTGCTTCTGATGGCAGTTCTGAGCGCCGATCATCAGCGGGCTGTCGTCGCAAAGCGCCGTTGCAACATAAAGCAGCGTCGCCGGCGGGCAGATCAGCGTCTCGACCTTGGCGGACAGTTCACCCTTGACGCCCTCGGCCATTGCCTTGATCTGGTCCAGCGATCCACGCGTACCATTCATCTTCCAGTTGCCGGCAACAAGCGGGCGGATATCGGGCGTCATGAAACTTCCTCCGGGATCAGGGCCTCTCGGGCAAGCGGCCTAGCAAATCGGTCGGGCAAATGAAAGCACCCGCACGCAGATTCCGGGCGCCAACGTTCCGAATAAAACCGCGGTTTGGGGCGTCTCACGTCAACGGAAAGACCAGTTGGTCCAGTCACCCAATGCTGCGCAATGGCGAGAATGGCTTCGGAACGATAACGATCGTGCTGCACTGGACGATCGCGCTGCTGATCCTCGGCCTGATGCTGATCGGATTTGTCATGCGGCGCATCGAGATCGATCCTGCTCTGCAGTTTTCGCTCTATCAGTGGCACAAGTCGCTCGGCTTCACCGCATTGGGGCTCGCGGCCCTGAGAGCGATCTGGTGGCTGGCAGACCGAACCCCGCGGCCCGTGCCAGGCCTCCGCCCATTCGAAAATTTCGCGGCGCGCGAAACGCACGGCATATTGATCATCCTTGGACTTATCACGCCGCTGGCCGGCTGGGCCGTCGCCTCCGCCTCGACGTTGAACATGCCGAGCTTCTACTTCAACATCATCGTCATACCGCATCTGCCGTTGTCGCAATCCGAGAGCTCGGAAGCATTCTGGGCCATCACGCACGCGTTTCTCGCCTATGTCATGCTTGCCCTTGTGGCCATACACGCGGCAGCGGCGCTCTACCATCATTTCGTCCGAGGCGATGAAGTGCTGATCCGCATGCTGCGCTCCCGCCTGGGCTCGAGCGATGTGGGGGCGGTCGATGGTCGAGAAGCCGATAATGCCGCTGCTGGAAGGAAATGATCCATGATTGGTCGTCGCAACCTCGCCCTGACGGCACTCTCCGCATTGATGACTATTGCTCTACCGGCGCGCGCACAGGCGCCGTCGCTTGCGGATGCGGCCGGCAGCTACAGTATCTCCAGTTCCTCGCGCATCCATTTCACTGTTGGGCAGACGGGCGGCGGCGGCGGCATCGCCGGCAACTTCGCAAAGTTTTCCGGAAAGTTCCGAATAGATGGCGGCAATGTCGCGCACTCGTCGGTGGAGTTCACGCTCTTTCCGGATAGTGTCAGGGCGAGAGAGCGCCGCATCGAGAATTTTCTGCGTTCCAGCGCGGTCTTCGACACAGCCAACTTTCGGACGGTGACCTTCCGTTCGACCAGCGTGACACAGACCGGGCCCGATCGGGCAACCGTCGAGGGTGCGATGACTGCGCGCGGCAAGACACGCAAGGAACGCTTTGCCGTCACCCTGACCGATTGGGACAGGCGTTCGATCTCCTTCACCATCCGCGGCAGCATCCGCCGCGCACCCTATGGCATGGACGTCGGCACGCCCATTTATTCCAACGTGGTCGAGTTCGACATGGACATCAAAGGACTGAGGCGCTGAAGCGCTCAAGTCGTGAGAGCGAGCGCGGTGCGTCTCCAGAACTCCGAAACCATGGCCGGATCGCGCAATACTTCCAGTTTTCGCCACGACGGGAAGGACGCCTCGAAGACATCGCGGCTCATGCGGAAGTCCTTGCTCGGGTTCACCGCACCGCCGACTTCGACGACGATGCGGTCGAGAGCCTCGAACAATTTAACGGTTGCTTCGCCTTGATTGGCGAAGTCCAAAGTCAGGGAAAAGCCCGGCCGGGGGAAGGACAGAAGTCCCCGCCCCGGAGCGTCTCCGAAACGGTGCAGGGCCGTCAGGAAGGACGCGTGGCCATGTTTTCGCGCGGTCTCCATGAGCCGGACCGTGGTCTCCTTGGCATTCTCGGCCGGATAGACGCTTTGGTGCTGACAAGGGCCCTGGCGTCCGTAGAGCCGGTGCCAGGCACCGAGCCGGTCGAGCGGATGGAAGTGGGACGTCCATTTCTCCGTCGAAACGGTTTCCTGCGGCGCTTCCCTGCGAAAGCGGTACTCGTTGAATGCCTTCAGCGTGAGGGAATTCAACGTGCTGAGCGGCAAAGACCACGGCAATGAGAGCTTCAGTCCCTTAGGAATATCCGGATATTCGCAGGATGCATCGGCGTGATCGGCGGCAAAGAGTATCCCCCTGCCCGCCCGCCGGCCGGTCGCGAGCTGATCGATCCAGGCGACGGAATATTCGTGCTCTTCGCCAACGCGATCGACGAGCGCGAAATACTCGTCGATATTTTCGAAGCGAATCGCGTGCTGTTGGACGTGCGGCGACGGAACTTTCATCAGCCGCAGTTCGACATCGAGGATCAATCCGGTCAGGCCCATGCCGCCGATCGTGGCGGCGAAGAGCTCGGCGTTCTCCCTGGCAGAGCAGATCAAGCGTTCGCCGTTCGAGCGCAGCAGCGTCAGGCGTCGGACGTGACTGCCGAAGGAGCCGCGGGCAGGATGATTCCTGCCGTGGACGTCATTGGCGACGGCGCCGCCGACCGTGACGAAGCCCGTGCTCGGCGTTACCGGCAGGAAGAAGCGATGCGGTATCGCCCTGAGGAGAAGGTCGACGAGCGTGGCGCCGGCTTCGCAGCGGATCACTCCGGTCCCCGGATCGAAGGCCAGGATGCGGCCGTGTCTCGCGCTGTCGATCAGCGTGCCGCGATCATTGCGGCAGACGTCGCCATAACTCAGGCCATTGCCAAAGGGCAGGTACGCCTTGGGCGCGACCGTCCCGAGCCGATCCTCATAGTCGTCCGGCGAGATGGCGCCTTGGGGCCGCTTCTCCATCCACCACCGGCTTTCGAACTTGTCGATGCTCATTCCAGGTTCCAACGACGACCGCGAGAGCTCAGCGATCAAGAATCCAGTTCAACGCATCCCGCCAGTCGGTCATGCGCACCGGCGTTCCGTGCGAGCCGGTCTCGAACAGCACGAGGCGAGCGGGATAGTTCTTGTTCTTCAGGGAGCGATAGAGCGCAACCTGTGCTTCGGCCGGATAAACGCTGTCACGGCTGCCATGGCTGAAGAGCATCGGCAGCCTTGCCTTGTAAGCGGCGCTCTTGCGAAACTCCGGATCCGCGACCCCGCCCATCACCATCATGCCGCTGAGCATCGCGGTCGCCTTCTGATCGCGCGAGACGCCCCAACAGATGAAGCTGCCCATGGAGGCGCAGGACAGCACCACCGGCCGGCTCGCGGATCGCTCCGCGGCAAAGCGGATCAGCGCCGCGACATCAGCCACGCCTGCCGCATCGAAGGAGCGCACGCTCGGCGCATAGTAAGTGCCGCCATTGCCGACCGCCAGGTTCTTGAGGCGGTTGAAATTACCGCCGAAGGAAAAGTCGTTGGCTCCGAGGCGTCGGTCACCGCCGCGTCCATGGATGAAGATCACCGTGAAGGCAGCGCCGCGGCCGGGACCGACGCGCGTGACGTCGAGAGAACGGCCGCCAAGGTCCAGCGTCTCGTTTACCTGCCTACTCTTTACGCCAAGCGACACATAGCTCCGCTTGACGCGTCGCTCCGGTATCTGGTCGCGCCCGTTGATGTCCCTGAGTTCCTGATAGTCGACGACACGGAAATCGCCGCCATCCTCCTCCCGCAGGACTCCGGGGTAGCCGAACAAGGCATCCTTGTAGGGCTGCAACGGCTCGGCTTCTGCCGAAGCGACAACGCTTGAAAAAAGCACCGGGGCTAGCAGGCACCGGACTGCGAAAACAATTGTGGACATAGACACCCGATGGGCTCCCTCGTTCGGCATATGCCTTGCCATCGGCACCATCACTACGCAACACTGAGGCCGCAAATTCGCCTTTTGTTCGCGCTTTCGGCAAGACTCTGGCAGAATTCGGGTGATTCGCGCCGCAAGGGATAGCGACGGCGACGCGGTCTTGCTATGCCCTCGCCGATACAGACGACAGGAATGATCTAACCTCTTCATGGACGACAGCAGCGATCTCTTTTCCGCCATGCCTTTGCAGCCGAAGCCGGCCGACGCCGCCGTGCCGCGCAAGCCGGCGCCTGCCGCCGGCAACGATGCAGCGCGCCCCGCGCCCCGCAACAGCGACGGCAGCGATTACGACGCTTCTGCCATCGAGGTCCTTGAGGGACTGGAACCGGTGCGCCGCCGCCCCGGCATGTATATCGGCGGAACGGACGAGAAGGCGCTGCACCACCTCTTCGCCGAGGTGATCGACAACTCGATGGACGAGGCCGTCGCCGGCCACGCCAACTTCATCGATGTGAACCTCGACGCCGAAGGCTTCCTGACGGTGACCGACAACGGACGTGGCATTCCGGTCGAAAACCATCCGAAGTTCCCCAACAAGTCGACCCTCGAAGTGGTGATGACGGTGCTGCATGCCGGCGGCAAGTTCGACGGCAAGGCCTACGAGACCTCGGGCGGCCTGCATGGCGTCGGCGTTTCCGTCGTCAACGCGCTGTCGGACTCGCTCGAGGTCGAAGTGGCGCGCAACCGCAAGCTCTACCGCCAGCGCTTCTCTCGCGGCATTCCGCAGGGTGGGCTCGAAGAACTTGGCGAGGTGCATAACCGCCGCGGCACGAAGGTCCGCTTCCATCCGGACCCGCAGATCTTTGGCCCGCATGCCCGTTTCGAGCCGGCGCGGCTCTTCCGCATGGCCCGCTCCAAGGCCTATCTCTTCGGCGGCGTCGAAATCCGCTGGTCCTGCGACCCGTCGCTATTGCCGGAAGGTTCGGAGACGCCGGAAAAGGCCGTGTTCCATTTCCCAGGCGGTCTCAAGGATTATCTGGCCGCGACGCTCGGCAAGGAATTCACCGTCACCCGCGAGATCTTCGCCGGCAAATCGGAAAAGGCCGGTGGACACGGCTCGCTCGAATGGGCGGTGACCTGGTATGGCGGCGACCAGCAGGTTCACTCCTATTGCAATACGATCCCGACGCCGGAAGGCGGCACGCACGAGGCGGGGCTGCGCATCGCGCTGACCAAGGGCCTGAAGAACTACGCCGAGCTCACGCAGAACAAACGCGCCGCAATCGTCACCACCGACGACGTGATGATCTCGGCGGCCGGCATGCTCTCGGTTTTCATCCGCGAGCCGGAATTCGTCGGCCAGACGAAGGACAAGCTGGCCACCGTCGAGGCGCAGCGCATTGTCGAAAACGCGCTTCGCGATCCGTTCGACCACTACCTTGCCGACAATCCGACCGAGGCCGCAAAACTTCTCGACTGGGTGATCGAGCGTGCCGAAGAGCGCGTCCGCCGGCGCAAGGAAAAGGAAGTCAATCGCAAGACCGCGGTGCGCAAGCTGCGCCTGCCCGGCAAGCTCGCCGACTGCGCGCAGAACACCGCGGAAGGCGCTGAACTCTTCATCGTCGAGGGCGACTCGGCAGGCGGCTCGGCCAAGCAGGCGCGCAACCGCGCCAACCAGGCGATACTGCCCTTGCGCGGCAAGATCCTCAACGTCGCCAGTGCCGGCCGCGAAAAACTTGGCGCCAACCAGCAGATCACCGACCTCGTCCAGGCGCTCGGCTGCGGCACGCGGTCGAAGTATCGCGAGGAGGATCTTCGCTACGAGCGCGTCATCATCATGACCGACGCGGACGTCGACGGCGCCCACATCGCGTCGCTCTTGATCACCTTCTTCTATCAGGAGATGCCGGAACTCATTCGTGGCGGCCATCTCTATCTCGCCGTGCCGCCGCTTTACCGGTTGAGCCAGGGCTCCAAGACTCTCTATGCCCGCGACGACGCGCATCGCGAAGAACTGATGCGCACCGAATTCAACGGCCGCGGCAAGGTCGAGATCGGCCGGTTCAAGGGCCTCGGCGAGATGTTGCCGGCTCAGCTCAAGGAAACGACCATGGATCCGGCCAACCGGACCCTGCTCAAGGTAGAGGTCGACGACGTCGATTTCGAGGGCACGCGCGAGGCCGTCGACAACCTGATGGGGACGAAAGCCGACGCCCGCTTCCGCTTCATCCAGGAACGCGCGGTGTTCGCCGACAATCTGGATATTTGAGGCGGTTTCCCTGTCAACGGCGAGACTCGTGATTGCCCCTCACCCTAGCCCTCTCCCCGCAAGCGGGGAGAGGGGACCGGGAGCCTGCGGCATCGTCCCTCCTCTCCGTCAAAACGGGGAGAAGGTCGCGGCAGCGGGATGAGGGGCAAAAAACGTCCCCTCCCGCTCAAGCCGCCGCCTGCCCCAATGTCTTCTCCATGAACAGGCTCAGCGGATCGGGCAGATAGCTACCGAAGGGCGTGCGCTCGATATAGCCGGACGACTTGTAGAGGCCGATCGCTTCCGGCTGGTATATGCCGGTCTCGAGGCGGACCGCGGCCAGGCCCAATCTTTCTGCCTTGGCTTCGAGCGCAGCAAGAAGCCGTTTGCCGACTTTCAGTCCCCTCGCCCGCGAATCGACGAACATCCGCTTGATCTCCGCCGTGCCGTCGCCGGCGTCGACAAGCGCGCAGCAGCCGACGATCTCGCCATGGTTTCGCGCCACGAAGAAGGACACCCCCGGCCTCTCCAGAGTCGAGACATCGACCAGATGGTTGCTTTCGGCCGGATAAAGCGATGCCGCATAGGCATCGGAGAGTTCGAGCAGGCGGAGGATGGCCGGCTGGCGCGGCGGTTCCTCGGCAATAATGATGACGGTCATCCCAAAGCCTCAACGCAAATCATGTCGTCCCGTGCGATCGACCGGATGGAAACTAACCTGAGTGACGAACGGCGCCAATACGTCAAACGGCGCAGAATATTGCAATCAACCCGAGTGACGAAGCGAAACAAATTGTTTTGCGGGACGGCAATTCTGCCCTACTTCGGAAAGAATCGAAGCTCCATAAGGTTGGGACAACAGACCTCTAAACGGACCCAAGACATGAAAGCCGCCCTGATCGTCATGACAATTCTCGGTTGCGATGACAATGTCACGCAGTGCCACTACATCTCGACCGTGAACGGCGCCTGGCCGTCGATCGCCCAGTGCGACACCGAATCCCAAAGGGAACTCCCGAAGTTCTCCAACAGGAACTATCCGGTGGTCGTGGCGGTATGCGAAACATCGGGGTCGGACATGACGGCTTCTACAGAACCTGGGCAGACCCCCAAAGTCGCGCCGGAGGTCAACGCGGCGCCGCAGCAAGCGACAACGCTTCCCGCCAAGCAAGAGGAAAAGCCGGGCCTGCCGAAGCGCGCCCTGACATGGCTGAGCGGCGCGGTGCCTGACCGTCAGAAATTGCAGGCGATCGTCAGTGCCCCGGTGCATTACATGGAAGATGGCTATTCCTGGGTGGCCCGGCGGTTCGGCGACTGAGTTTTCGATCAGGCTGCCTGGCGCGAGGCGATGAAGGCATAGTTCCGCGCGACTTGCCGCTGTTCGGCAAAGCAAAGTCGCTCTACCAATTCGGTGACCGATGCCGACGTGGAGGCCGGCTTGCGGCGAAGCCTCTCCAGGAGAGCGGCAAGCGACGCGGGCGCGCCCTCGCCCGCCTGCGCCCGCCAATACAGAACGGCTTCTGCGAAGGCCTCGCTGACATCGGGCGCGAGGCCGGCACTCTCAAAAAGTGCGCGGGTCGAGTGGGCGCGCCCTCCGGAAAGTAGAGAGCGCACGCGCTTTTCGGACAGACCGGAAAGATCGACCATCGCCAGGGTGAAGAATTCAGTAGCACCGCTGCAGAGCGCGTTCATCAGGAAGGCGGGCGTTAAGCGGCCGGACTCGCGCAAATAAGCGACCATCCTGGGCATTTCGTTCGGGGACGCAGCTACCGTCATCGCAAGGGCCGTGGCGTCGCATGCCTCTCTCGTGACCCGCTCCATTCGAGCCGAGCCGATGACAGCCTGGACGAGCCCGGAAGCGGAGATCGCCGCACCAATCTTCTCGGCAAGCGAATGCCGCGCGTCGCTGGGCAGATCGGCGCGCGCCAACAGCCGGTCACGCACGGCCGCCTCGTGCCCGAGGCGGTGGGCGATCCTTCTGAGGGAGCCCTGCAAAAGCACGGCGCCGCCATTTTCGAGGAGAATGGTGACTTCCTCCTCGTCGCCGATCTCGGCGATCGCGGCGGCGACAGAGCAGGACACAGTGCCGCGCGCCGCGATCAGCGCACGCGTTTCCGCCGTGCCCCGCGCCGCGAGGTCGACGAGATCCGCATCGGTAAGCACCGGCGAACGGGCGATTGCTGCGAAGGCGATTTCGGGCTGGTCCTCTGCGAGCGCCCTGACGATCGCACGCGGCGCCGCCGGACAATCGGCCAGGGCTTCGACCAGCGCAAGGCGTACCTTTGGCGAAGGGTCGTCCAGCAGAAAGGTCATCGCCATTTCGGCGGCATGCCGATCAAGCCCGTTGATCTCTGCTTTGGCATAAGCTCGCCCAAGCGCATTTGCGGCGCGCGCACGATCACCGGTTCTCGCCGTTTCCACCCAGCGAAGAAATGCTTGTATGATCACCTATGCCCCACTAGACACCCGACAGCCCCAATGTCCGAATATTAGCGGTCAAAGGTTTAAGATTGGTTCACCATGTCCATTAACCGCTCACGAACGATGAAGCCTCTTCTCTATCTTGCAGCAGGCGAACAGCTTCCCGGGGAGACGGTGCTGCAGGCCATCCAGGGGATTGTTGCCGATGCGACGACGCCCCAAAAACGGCTCGGCGTGCGGCGGCCGGGCAAGCGGCAAGCAGCTTGCCTCTTTCTCGCGCGCGTCGCGCCCGCGGACACGATCGATGAAGAGGGTCTCTCAGCGCTCGTCGCCGATGTGGACGGCGTCGTGCTGACGGCGTGCCGGGGACCGGCCGATATCCAGAAGCTCGATGCCATGCTGAAGGTCGCCGAGGCTGTCGCAGGCATACCCCAGGGTCGAACGGCGCTGCTGGCGGAATACGCCACGGTTGCCGAAAGCGTGCTCTCGCCCCACTCGCTGGCATGCGTCTCCCCACGTCTTTCCGGATTGATATTCGACGCAGCGATTCTCGCAGAAGCATGCGGTTGCCGCCGTGTCACCGAGGGGGGCGATACGCCGGCCGTTATCCGCGCTGGGCGCGCCGCGGCCGTACTCAGGGCGCGCGAGGCCGGCATTGCAGCCTACGATATGCTGCCCGCCGATGCCGTCGACGAGGCGGCCGTGCGGCGGCTTTCGACAAATAGTCTCGATAACGGCTTCTCGGCCGTGGCCGTTGGCTTTCCGCAGCAGATCGACCTGCTCGCTGCAGCAGGCGCGCTGCCCGAAACTTAGCGAACCGGCCGCATCATCTCGAAAACATCGCCGCCATCGCAATAGTCCATATAGCCGAGACGGGCGAGCGGCCTAACGGTCGCCATGTCGAACCGGCCATCACGGATGGCCTCGTCGCGAATGTGGATGCCGACCACGGCTCCGAAGACGACATAGCTCTCGGAAACCACGCCATTGAGACCCTTGGGCCGGTATATGTCCGTCATGCGGCATTCGAGCGCTGCGAAAGCCTCGCCGACGAAAGGAGCCCTGACGAGCCTTCCCTCGACCGGCGTCAGTCCCGCGATTTCGAACTCGCTCTCTCCATGCGGTGCCGCGACCGAGGTCGCGTTGACGGCTTCGCTCAGATTGCGGCTCGCGAAGCTTGCGGTGAACTCCCCCGTGTCTTCGATGTTGCGTACGCTGTCCTTGTAACCGCTCGAAGAGAACATCACGAGCTTCGGCCGATCGCTGATCGCGTTGAAAAAGGAATAGGGCGCGAGATTCAGCGAACCGTCCGCCGCCCGTGTGCCGATCCAGCCGATCGGTCTCGGCGACACGATCGCTTTGAAGGGATCATGCGGCAGGCCGTGCCGATTCTCGGCCGTTTCGTAAAACATCAGGTGCCTTCTCTTTCGGGGTGTTTAGGCTCTCGGTGCAGCCAGGCTGAAGCTACCAGGCGCCCTCGCCGTCAAAGGTCTTAACAATGCGCTGCAGGCCCATGAAGGCATGCTGCACGTTGTCGACACGAATACCGTTGTCGTATTCGGTCGTACGCATACCGCCGTACACGCGTTCGCGCTTGCTCACATAAAACATGTCGACATCATCGGCGAACTGAAGCTGCATCAGGCTGCGTAAGCCTCGCATGATCGCATCGCGGTAGCGCGCCATGCGCTCCTGTTCCTTGTGCTCGACCGCGAGCCGATAGGCGTCGATCAGACCTTCGAGATAGACGCCGGTTGACGACGCATGTGGTGGACCGAACTTGGGACGCTTCGGATCATAGAAGCGACCATACGTGTCCGGATAATCTCCGTCGTTTTGCTGCATCGAGAGCAACCAGTCGTTCATCTCGAAAACGAATTCTCGCATCTCGGGATGATCCTCGAGCAAGAGCAGCTTTACGTAGGCCTGAGTGTGCCAGGGGATAAAGGCTGGATTTCTGTTCTTCTCATCGAGATGCCAGGCGCGGTAGTAGCGGAACGCGCGCTGAATGCGTTCAATGATCGCCTTGTCGCGGGTTTGCTCGTAAAGCGTCGCCCACAGAAGCTGGGTCTCACCGGAATAGAAGTTCTGATTGTCCGTGCTGTCGCGGTTGTCGTAGAACGTCTGGAAGGAGCCGTCGCCGCGCAACATGTATTCGGTGGTCTTGCGCAACGCCAGCTCATAGCTCTCGAACTCCTTTCGAAACGGAGCTTCGACTATTGCGAGTGCGGCAAGGGAGACCGCACCGAGGCGCACGTCCTTGTAGCGAATCAGGCCGTGCTCGCCGTTGAGCTCATAGAAGTGGTCGAGATTGTAGCGCAGGTTCTTGCGCGCGAGCTCGGCGATCCCGGCATCCCCCGTCTCCTTGCCGAGGCGCACCAGCGCGACCGTCGCCATGAACTGGCGGATCATGTTGTTGCCCTTGGCTTCCTCGCCCCGGCTCGGAAAGTAGCGATAGATCATGCGCCCGTCCGGCTGCACCTGCGAGATCAGCCACTTGGCCATAAGGTCCTTAAGCCTGCGTGCCGTCGACCGATTGACTGCGGACTGCGCAATCAGCTGATTGCCACGGAACATTGGAATGATCACTGGCTCCGGCTTCAGCCGCAGGAGAAATTGATAGGCATCGAACGTGCGGGCGACGGTATGATCGGAGTAGTCGCTCAAGGATATGTGATGCTCGTCGCGAAAGCGCTTTTCCACATTGTCGAAGCTGCGGTTGCCGGCCACCATCGCCGTGGGGCATACCATCACCTTCGCCTCGCCATTCTCGAGTACAATCCCTTTGATGCCTCGATGCACATTGCTGAGCACGGCACCGCCTTTGCGCACGAGCGCGCTCTCCTGCGAATGCGGCAGACATATTTCGATGGCATCGACCCGGCTCTCGAGCTTCGGGTTCTTTGCGGTTAGCTCGACAAGCGCCCGGATTAACGCGTCTCGCGCATCGCTTCCGGAATACCAGCCTCCGGCAAGGCGCTCGCCTCGCCTGCGCAACACCACCCAAGCACGCGGCAGAGGCACGGGATCGAGCCTGAGCAGCACGCCGGCTTCATCGACGAGACGTGCGACCTGGGCCGAGAGCCCCGTGCGCACCTTGGACTCGTCGATTGGACCGACGCGCCCGGATGGGCTCGCGAAAGAGACCGTCGCGGAACAAGCCAGCGAACCAAGCAAAACCTGCACAAGGCGAGAACGGCGTGTCATCATCTTGTCCGCGTCCGCAAGGATGACTCGCGCCGCTCGGGAATCTGCGGACCATATCGGTGTACGGCCGCGTGGCAGAACATCAGGCGTCTTCCCCCACCCAGGTGACGATTTCCGAAAGCTCCGGCCGCGGGCGCTCGGTCGGAGGCACCATTGCCGTGCCGATATGAACGAAACCGGCGATCCGCTCTCCCGGCTCGACGCCGAGAAGTGGATAGGCCCTTTCGTCATAGGCATACCATTCGGTAAGCCAGTTGGAGGCATAGCCGAGCGCATTGGCTGCCATCAGCAGGTTGAGGCAGACGGCGCCAGCCGACATCAACTGCTCCCATTCGGGAATCTTGAAATGCGGCGCGGCCCTGCTGACGACGGCAATGACGACAGGGGCGCGCGTCAGCCGAGTCTCCTCGACCTTGATAAGCTCTCCCGGCATATCCGGTCTCGCGGCCAGTGCCATTTTCTTCAATTCGGCGCTGATCCGGACCCTTTCCTCACCACGATAGACGATGAAGCGCCAGGGCGCCAGTTTGCCATGATCCGGCACACGGGAGGCAAGCCTCAGCATCTCCTCCACCTCGGCCTGGCCCGGGCCCGGCGACCCCATCTGGAACGCCGGAATCGACCTACGGGACGCGAGATAATCAACAAGCTTGATTTCGGTTTTCATATCGATCGAATTCCACTACCTTGCCGCCGGATCGACAGCCACGAAAATGCCATACCGGCGTCTCAAGTGGAGTCACCAAGTCAGGAAGTCAACTGTCCTCATGCGCATCCGCACTCGTATTTTGCTGAGAACCGCCGTGGCGATCACGCTCGCCGGTTCCAGTGCGGAGCGGGCGCTTGCGCAAGACGCGACCGAAGCCTTCAAGAGCTTTCCGTCGATTTCCGGCAGTCGGAAGATGCCGAAACTTACGAGCTTCAACCCGCTGGTCAGCGATCCCACGCAGAACGGCGAACTGAAGGATGTGAAGCTCGAGGCGCTTTTGACAACAGACGGCCACCCGGTCGAGTCAGGGCTGACCTGGCGCGTCTTCAGCCCCATTCCCGGTGGCGACGGAAAGCTTCCGCTGCTGGCCACCTCCGAAGGCGGCTCCACGGCCTTCAATCTCGTGCCCGGCGAATATTTCGTCAACGTTGCCTTCGGTCGCGCCGCAGCCACCCGCAAGATTCGCGTGCCCGAGCAAGGCGCCTTGGACAAACAGGTCCTTGTGCTCGATGCCGGCGGGGTGATGCTGAATGCCGTCTCTGGCAGCGATGTCCGCATTCCACCGAACGAGCTCAGCTTTTCGATCTTCTCCTCCGATGTGAAGGAAGACGGCGAGCGCGCCCTGATCGTCGCGGACGTGAAGCCCAACACTGTGATCCGGCTTGGCGCCGGCACCTATCACGTCGTCTCCGACTATGGCTCGGTCAATGCGGTGATCCGCGCCGACATCCAGGTGGAAGCCGGAAAGCTGACCGATGCAACGATCCAGCATCGTGCCGCGAAGCTGACATTGAAGCTCGTCTCGGAACCGGGGGGCGAGGCGATCGCCGACACCGCCTGGTCGATCCTGACCTCCTCGGGCGACGTCGTCAGCGAGAGCGTCGGCGCCTTTCCGACCCTGGTCCTTGCGGAAGGCAGCTATACGGCCGTGGCGCGCAACAAGGACAAGATCTATCAGCGCGACTTCGCCGTGAAGGCCGGCGTCAATACCGACGTGGAAGTCCTGCTGCACGGGAGTGACACGCCCGACGAGAGCGCGAACGCCAGCGCTCAGGACTGACGATACCGCGGCTGGCCCAACGCTGCGTCAGGCAATTACGCTACGGAAGCTGCTGCATGTTTCCTTCAGTCGGAGCCGAAGGAACATGCAGCATTTCAAAGTGCTACAGCGACCTTGTGCGCCCGAAAAGACGCACGGCGCTGTAGCCAACCGAGCGCAGCCTCAGGCGGCCCGGGCGCTCCCTTCCGCCTTGCGCGTGAGGTCAGGCGCCATCGCTTCGCTCGAGAGCGCAGCGACCGCCTCGTCCAGCGACATCGCCGTCTGCTCCTGGGAGCCGAGGCGCCGGATGTTGACCGAACGCTCCTCCGCCTCTCGCTTGCCGCAGACAACGATCACCGGAACCTTCGTCACCGAATGTTCGCGGACCTTGTAGTTGATCTTCTCGTTGCGGAAATCGGTCTCGACGGTAAGCCCGGCCTCACGCAGACGCGCCGCGACCTCGCGGCCGTAGTCGTCAGCGTCCGAGGTGATGGTTGCGACCACCACCTGCAGAGGCGAGATCCAGAGCGGCATATGGCCGGCATAGTTTTCGAGCAGGATGCCGAGGAACCGCTCCATCGAACCGCAGATGGCGCGATGGATCATCACCGGCTGGCGCTTCTCCGAATCCTTGTCGATGTAGAAGGCACCGAAGCGCTCCGGCAGGTTGAAATCGACCTGGGTCGTTCCACACTGCCATTCGCGGCCGATCGCGTCCTTCAGCGTGTATTCGAACTTCGGCCCGTAGAAAGCGCCCTCGCCCGGCAGGATGCCGGTCTTGATGCGGCCCTCGGATTGCGCCTCGATGGTCTTCAGCACATCCGTCATCACCGCTTCGGCGCGGTCCCAGAGGGCATCGGAGCCGACGCGCTTGTCCGGGCGGGTTGAAAGCTTGACGACGATTTCCCTGAAGCCGAAGTCCTCATAGACCGAGAGGATCAGATCGTTGATCTTCAAGCATTCGGCGGCCATCTGCTCGTCGGTGCAGAAGATGTGCGCGTCGTCCTGCGTGAAGCCGCGCACGCGCATCAGGCCATGCAGCGCGCCGGACGGCTCGTAGCGATGCACCGCTCCGAATTCGGCCATCCGCACAGGCAGGTCGCGGTAAGACTTCAGGCCGTGCTTGAAGATCTGGATGTGCCCGGGGCAGTTCATCGGTTTCAGCGCGAATACCCGGTCGTCATCCGTTTCGTCGCCGGCAACCGTGACCTTGAACATGTTGTCGCGGTACCAGCCCCAGTGACCGGAGGTTTCCCAGAGCGACTTATCGAGGACCTGGGGGGCGTTGACCTCCTGGTAGTCGACCTCGAGCCTGCGGCGCATATAGGCGACAAGGCCCTGGAACATGCGCCAACCCTTGCCGTGCCAGAAGACGACGCCCGGACCTTCCTCCTGGAAATGGAAGAGGTCCATCTCACGGCCGAGACGGCGATGGTCGCGCTTCTCGGCTTCGGCGAGCACGTGCAGGTACTGATCGAGCTCCTCCTGGGTATGCCAGGCAGTGCCGTAGATGCGGGTCAGCATCGGATTGTTGCTGTCGCCCCGCCAATAGGCGCCGGCCACCTTCATCAGCTTGAAGGCCGTGCCGATCTGGCCGGTCGAGGCCATGTGCGGGCCACGGCAGAGGTCGAACCAATCGCCCTGGTAGTAGATCTTCAGGTCCTGGCCTTCGGGAATCGCATCGACGAGCTCGACCTTGTAGCTCTCGCCTTTGGCGCCAAAGACCTCCTTCGCCTTGTCGCGCGACCAGATCTCCTTGGTGAAGGGTCTGTTGCGCGTAATGATCTCCTTCATCTTCTTCTCGATGACGGGCAGGTCATCGGGCGTGAAGGGCTCGTTCTTGGCGAAGTCGTAGTAGAAACCGTTGTCGATGACCGGACCGATGGTCACCTGCGTTCCCGGCCACAATTCCTGCACCGCCTCGGCCATCACATGGGCCGCGTCGTGGCGGATGAGCTCCAGCGCGCGCTTGTCCTCGCGCGTGACGATCTCGATCCTGCCGTCGGCTACCGGATCGGCAAGGTCGCGGAGCTCGCCGTCGAGCGCGATCGCGACAGCCTTCTTGGCGAGCGACTTCGAGATCGACTCGGCCACGTCGCGGCCCGTCGTGCCCGCGGCATATTCACGGACGGAACCATCAGGGAATGTAAGGGAAACGGAATGCGACATCATGATCTCCTATCCAGTCCCGCCAACGAATGCGGGTGGTATGGTTGCCGGGCGCGCCGGTGAATTGACGCGGGCCTGATAAAGGTTTTTGGCTGACGAGTAAAGGCGCGCCGGCTGCTCAACCGGCAAGCATCGCGCGCAAACCCTTGACCGTGTTCCAGTTGCGCAACGTCCCGGTGCCCAACCGTTTGGTCGTCAAAGCGCCGAGCAGTTTAGACCCGCTCGCCTTCCCACCAAAATCCGTCCAGAGATCGCCGCCGACGAGGGCGACGCGCTCGCCTGTGGTGCAGTAGCTCCGGAGACCATCGAGCACGTCCGGCCGAAGCGGCGAACGCATGACGCGGATGTGAACGCAGGCCGGGTCCTCCTCGCTTGCAACGAGGAACGGATTGCCGGCGGCAAGTTTCAGCCAGTCATCGGCACGCCGCGCGATGATGTCCACATGTCGCCCGAACGTCTCCAGGAATGCCTTTCGAGCACCTGTTCGATGGCTGCAACCGGCTGTTCCGGCGCCTCGAAGACGAGATTCCCGGTGGCGACAAGGGTGCGCGGAGAACGACAGCCGACCCGCTCCGCCATCTGCCTCAGATCGGCCATCACGACGCGCCGCCCCTCCCCGAGTACGATGCTGTAGAGCAGCGCGACGTAGCTTGCCATTTCCCCTCCGCTCGAGCTCACGCCCGCCAGAAATCGACGGCGCCCTGCGGCAAGCGCCTGAGTACGCGGTCGAGCCTCGCCTCATCGACGGCCCGCCGAAGCGCCGCGGCAACATCCGCAATGGCCGAATCCGGTGACACATTGTGGTTGCCGCGAAAGGCCTGGACCTCGCGAGTCATGGCAAGGCGGCCCGAGAAGGGCACCGTCGGCTCCTCAATATCCCAATCGGCGACAAAGATCGCCCTCAGCACCGGCGGCAGCACGTTGGCGAAAAGCAGCGCGTCGGAAATCTCGAGACGGCGCCGAAAGGTTCGAAGCACCGCCTCCGCCATCGTATAGGCCTGATTGGTCGTCTGCAGGCCGGCTGTGTCGCGAGCATCGAGTATGAAACGGTCAAAATCGGCGGAGGCCTGCCGATATTGCATCGGGTTCGTCATCACGCATCCTTTTGCCGACGCCGCCAATAGCGCCATGGCGCAAACCAGCGCTGGCGCGGCGCAAGCATCTCCGGCACCGGATCGAATCCATGGGTCCCACCGGGCCCGCAGCGCACGACGCGGAACAGCGTCAGC
Source organism: Sinorhizobium glycinis (assembly GCF_001651865.1). Taxonomy (GTDB): domain Bacteria; phylum Pseudomonadota; class Alphaproteobacteria; order Rhizobiales; family Rhizobiaceae; genus Sinorhizobium; species Sinorhizobium glycinis. The sequence goes on along the minus strand of NZ_LPUX01000068.1, from coordinate 44,903 downwards.
CATCCCCCGGCCCAGAGACCGTGCCGGGCCATCGCCTCATAGCCATATTCCGAACAGGTAGGGAGGTGCCGGCAGGAATTGCCGATGAAACTCGACAGCGTCAGCTGGTAGGCGCGGATGGCCGCCATGCCGAATAGCCGGCCGGGGGTCCTGCGGAACGGCCCGGACCAATTACGACCACGGCCCTCGACGACCCGCCGGTTACCTCCAAGAACCTGGTCGGACTGCGGCTTTCCGCACATCGTTCACACTGCTGTTGCGAGGCGCTTTGCCTCGATCTGGCCGATCGCATCGACGACCGCGTCGAAGGTCAGCATCGTCGAGGCATGGCGCGCCTTGTAGTCCCGCACGGGCAGCAGGAACCGCATGTCCTCGAAGCGGCCGGAAGGCCCCTCTCCGTCCGCCTTCAGCATGTCCAGCATGTCCTCACGCGCCTTGCGGATTTCCGCCGCATGCGCGCCGACGACATGGCGGGCCATGATCGAGGACGAGGCCTGGCCAAGGGCGCAGGCTTTCACGTCATGGGCGAAGTCGGTGATGAAATCCCCATCCATCTTCAGCCAGATCCGCACTTTCGACCCGCAGAGCTTCGAATGCGCCGCCGCTTCCGCATCAGCATCGGCGAGCATGCCGAGGCGGGGAATGTTGCCGGCGAATTCGAGAATCCTGCTATTATAAATGTCATCCATCATTTGACGCGATCCGGCTGATTTTTCGCGGTTTTGGGTGATCCGCGCATGATTTTCTCCGCTACAGGGGAAAAAAGCACGACGCGCTCCGTTGGGCCTCTTTCATCCATGTGGCACCATACTATATGCTATGTCGTGTTGGGGCGACAGTTCCGCAAGGGGATAAGTGCGTCGCCTGTTGTTTGGGAAACCGTGCCGGACGGTCCAGTGCACTGCTAAGCCAGGACCCGAAAGCCCCGGAGCCCGCCAACGGAACCCAAGCCTGCAGGGATAGGCGAATGGCCAATGGCGAGTTGTCCGAAAGATAAAACGTCAGCAATCCCGCATTGCTCAAAAGAGGCCATATGGACGCCATAGTAAAGAATTTCCCTGTGCTCGACGACACCAGCGGTCGGCCGACGCAGAAAGAAGCCGAGGAAGCCGTTCGCGTACTGTTGCGCTGGGCAGGCGAAGACCCCACCCGGGAGGGCCTGAAGGATACGCCGGCGCGTGTCGTCAAATCCTATCGGGAAATTTTCGGCGGCTACGACCTCATTGCCGAGGACGTGCTTGGCCGGACCTTCGAGGAAGTCTCCGGCTACGACGATATCGTGCTCGAGAAGGACATTCCGTTCTACTCGCATTGCGAACACCACATGGTTCCGATCATCGGCAAGGCGCATGTCGCCTATCTGCCGAACGGCCGTGTCCTCGGCCTGTCCAAGATCGCCCGCGTCGTCGACATCTATGCGCGCCGCCTGCAGACGCAGGAATCGATGACCGCGCAGATCGCCAGGGCCATCGACGAGACGCTCGCCCCGCGCGGCGTCGCCGTGATGATCGAGGCCGAGCATCTGTGCATGGCGATGCGCGGCGTCAAGAAGCAGGGCTCGACGACGCTGACGACCACCCTTACCGGTGCGTTCAAGACCGACCCGGCCGAGCAGGCTCGTTTCATGACCATGCTGAGGGGCTTCAAGTAAGCTCCATCTACAGCGCCGCGCGTCTTATCAAACGCGCAAAGGTCGCTGCACTTTGAATTGCTGCATGTTTCAGATCGGCTACGATTTAAGGAGACATGCGGTAGGAGCTTTCGCGATGACGCTCATTTTTGCTGCGCCCTCGAATGACAAGGGCGAGCTCGAGACAGGATCGGCCTTTACGCCCCGTTTCGACGAGAAGGGTCTGGTCACGGCCGTCGTGACAGACGCCCGCGATGGCGAATTGCTGATGGTCGCGCATATGAATGCCGAAGCATTGGCACTGACAATCGAAACCGGCATCGCCCACTATTACAGCCGCTCGCGCAACAGCCTGTGGAAGAAGGGCGAAAGTTCCGGCAACGTGCAGACCGTCCAGGAAATCAGGACCGATTGTGACCAGGACGCCATCTGGCTGAAAGTTACCGTGGCCGGCCACGACGCCACCTGCCACACGGGACGCCGTTCCTGCTTCTACCGCACGGTGGGGATCGAGAACGGTCAGGCGGCGGTTACGATTACGGACGACCGCAGACATTTCGATCCGGCCCATATCTACGCCGAAAAATAGGCCTAGCCCGCAGCATCTGGATTTTCTTGGCGCATCGGCGTGTTATATTCATTCTTTAGAAACTAAACGGGCGCTTAATCATTAATCGTAATATCGGTTCCTGCGGTAACAGCAGCGTGCCGAGATGTGTTGCAGCATGTATCCAATGTTTACTGGGCCAGCCGCATTGGCGACAGGTTCGGTGGTAATCTCAAATCCTGGTGCCAGTCTTTCAGCATTAATGTGGACAAGGCCGGCACCACGCCGGCTTGGCAGGGTCTCCTACAAGACGAGCGCTTAATCGGTTCGGCGGTGTTGGAGGTGCCGGATGTTGAACTGGACGTTTACGCGCAACAACCAGATAGCCGACCTGTCCGGCCCCAATGGCACATCGCTGACGACCACCCCCCCGGAACCAGTCCCACTTCCTCAGAAGCCGAAGATCGCCATAGCACTTGGCGGCGGCGCGGCGCGCGGCTGGGCGCATATCGGCGTGTTGAGGGCGCTCGACGAAGAGGGTATCGAGGTCGGCATGATCGCCGGCACGTCGATCGGCGCGCTGGTCGGCGGCTGCTATCTCGCCGGCAAGCTCGACGAGCTGGAGGCCTTCGCCCGGTCCCTCACCGTGCGCCGAATCGCCAGCCTGCTCGATTTCGCGATCGGCGGCGGCGGCCTGTTCGGCGGACTGCGGCTCACCAAGCGCATGCAGGAGCACCTTGAACATATCAGCATCGAGGAACTCGACCGTCCCTTCATCGCGGTTGCCACAGAAGTTCACAGCGGCCACGAGGTGTGGTTGGAGAAGGGATCGCTGATCACCTCCATTCGCGCGTCATACGCGCTGCCGGGGATTTTCGAGCCGATCCATGCAAATGGCCGCCTCCTCATCGACGGCGCGCTCGTCAATCCGGTTCCCGTGTCGGTTTGCCGGGCTTACGAGCAGCAGCTCGTCATTGCCGTCAATCTCAACTACGACCTCTATGGCCGTTCCGCCGTCGTCAAGCATAGCGCCGGCATGGAAGCCCCCGATGCTCCCGCCAGGGCAGGCGGTGCCTATGCGGCGCGCCTCGGCATGACGAGCGTCATGGTACAGGCCTTCAACATCATCCAGGACCGTATCTCGCGCGCTCGTCTGGCCGGCGACCCGCCGGATCTGGCACTCCATCCCAAGCTCAACGACATCGGCCTATCGGAGTTTCACCGCGCCGGCGAAGCAATCGAACGGGGCTACCTGGAAGCGAAGGCAAAGCTCGCCGAGATCAAGCGAATGCAGGAAGCGCTCATCCGATAGCCGATGCGGCGCGGCGTTCTGCGAAATTGGAGAGGCTGTCTCGGGCCAATTTCGCGCGTCTGGACGACGCGCGACGGAGGTGGGGGCGCCGCCTTGGCCTCTATCCGGCAATATACGCTTTGATCTCTTCGGTCTCGCGCTCGATGGCGCGAATATGATACTTCACGACGTCGCCAATCGACACGATGCCGGCGAGGCGGCCTTCGCTTTCGACCGGGAGATGACGCGCGCGGAATTTGCTCATCGTTTCCATCAGGTTCTGCACTGTCATTTCCTCGCCGCAGCAATAGACCTTCTGCCACATGACCGAGGAAACCGGCTTTTCGAGACAGCTGGCGCCATATTTGGAGATGGAGGCGACGACGTCGCGTTCGGTGAGAATTCCGACGATATGATCATCCGCATCGACGACAACCACCGCGCCGATGTGATTGTCGTGGAGAAATGTTGCCGCTTGCTGAACCGTCACATCAGGCGCAACGGTTACGACGTTGCGGCCCTTTTCATTGAGAATTGCTTTAACTGACATGCACACATCTCCCGTTGCGACACCACCGGGCTCGCGGGAAGGGCTCCCGGCCAGTCGACTGCTGCGCTCGCCTCTTGGGCTAGGTCGCCATGGCTTGCGCGCAGTCGGCCGCAGGGAACCTATACCCGAACTAGACTTCGTGTCCCTCCACGCGAAGCATCGATACCCGGCCTTTCAGCGGCCGCTTCACGTTGGATGATCGGCGGCCGTGGTGAATGGTGCGACAGTAACCCAATGAAATCAAGCCTTCGCGCAGCCGCCTTCAGCCTCTGCTGCGGAACACCCCATCACGATAGTCCTGATGTTGAAACAATCCATCATCGCCCGGGCGACGTCCAACAGCCTGGAGCCTTTCATGGCTAAATGAAAACATTCTGCCGAGCAGGTTTTCGACAGGGCAGAGGCGATCGCCGAGTGTCGTACATAGACGTACGGCCGAGGCGATCGCCTCTGATCCTGGCGGAAAGATGCCCGGCCCTTCGGGTTGGCTGAAGCGGGCGGCCTGTTTGCTCGGCTGGCTTCGCCGTAGCTTTAGCTACGCCGCGCGCCAGCCGAGCAAACATTCCGCTCCGCTTGAGCCAACAGAATTGTTTCCATTTAACCAGGAAAGGCTCTAATCCCGCGGATCGAACAGGCCGAACAGGAAGAAACCGAAGACGAAACCGCCGATATGCGCCTCCCAGGCGACACTTCCCGCCCCTCCCAACGAGAACAGGCCGAGTCCCACGAGGAAATTGGTCAGAAACCATATCCCGGTGAAGATCAGCACGGAGCGGTTTGCGAGCGTCTCCATCAGCCAAAGCCGCCGATTGAGATGGGCGAATTGGCGGCTGATGCGCCCGCTCGGTGAGAAGACAAAGCGCGCCGCGGCCCCCATGAAGCCTGAGACGACCCCGGAAGCACCGATCACGACGGCCATCTCGCCCCAATGGAAGACGACGTGCAGGGCGACGGCCGCCGTTGCCGACAGGCACCAGAAGACGGCGAGCCGCGGAACGCCGATGCGCCGCACCACCGGCGCGCCAAACGCGACCATCCAGAAGATGTTGAAGATCAGATGCTCCCAACTGCCGTGGAGAAAGGAATAGGTTACGGGAGTCCAGAGCCAGACGAGACCCTGCTCACCGAGCGGGATCGTGTAGCGCGCCGGCAGGAACGCAAAGTTCAGGATGACTTCCTGATCCAGCGTCTCGGGCAGAACATAGGTTCTGATTGCGTGGATCGCGACCAGGAACAGGAGGACGGAGGTCAGGCCTCTCGGAAGATTGAAGGCCGGTTCCCGGCTGCGGGCTGCCGTACCGTCGCCATCGACCGGTGTCGCCGGCTGATCCTGTTCCATCGCTCACTTCCTGCTCACGCGCCGCTCGTGGTCGCGCCTCTGCCGTCCGGACAGAGGCCGACGACGGCGCGCAAAGGGATAAGCAAACAAAAAAAGGCCGTCCAGCAAAAACTGAACGGCCGTCGAGCCCAAAATCCGGTGCTCCAGTCGATGTGCCGAAGGCAACCCTCCGTGAAGTGATACCGACGGAATGCCAGCCAGCACCCTCGCGGGCAAGCGAAACCGATCGTTAACCTTAATTCCGGCGTGGCACGGAAATCGCTCCGTATTACCCAGAACCGAGCGAGAGAGCGTCACCTGTGCCAGTCCGGCACAGCCGCCCCGCTTAACATGGGAGTAATCGCCCACATGCGCAGCAGAACAACAATGGAGCTGTTCCAATATTGGAATGCCGTCCGCGGCGATCGCGACCTCCCCCGCCGGGATGAAATCGATCCGGCGCATATCCGTTCGCTGCTGCCGGACCTGTTCATTCTGCAAAGGCAGACAAACGGCGGCATCGGCTTTCGTCTAGCAGGCACCCGGGTGTGCGCGCTTTTCGGTCGTGAGTTGCGCGACCGGCAATTCGCCGACCTCTGGCTGGCCTCGGATGCGGACGGGATCGCCCGGACTGCCGATCAGGTGATGACGCAATTGACGCCCGTGCTCTTATACGCGAGCGGTGCCGCGGAATCCGGTGAGGAGCTCGACGTCGAGCTGCTGCTTGCGCCGCTCGCATCGCCCGACGGCACCAACGACCGGTTGCTCGGGGCGCTCTCTGCCCTCTCCCACCCGGCATGGCTGCACATGACACCGCTCATGCGTCTTGTCGCAACCGGCCTCAGCCTTCCCGATGCTTCCCGAAATTCACCACTCGACCGATCCTATGAAATTTCCACAGGGGCGAAAGTCGGCGTTGCAGGGGGTCGCGGACGCGACAATCGCAGGGTGCCGCATCTACGCATCCTCGAAGGCGGGAAAAGCGGCTGACAGGGGAATGGATCCGGACTTCTGACGAACCTTCTATTAACCGGCGAGACCTATACTTTCGCGTGCAAGCATATGTCGATCGCAGAGTGACCATGTTCTCGTTCCAGCACGCACAAAACAGCGGCCCGAGGCCACACCAGGAGAACGCCTTTCAGCGCGTTTCGGTCAATCTCTCGGGACGGCTGATGCTTGCCAATCGCGACGAATATGACTGCACCGCAGTCGACATGTCGCCGGGAGACGTCCTTTTTGCGTCGGCCGCCCGCCCGCGCGCCGGCGAGCGCATCATCGCCTATATCGATCATGTCGGCCGGCTGGAAGGCACCGTCTCGAGACTCGCCGAGGATGCATTCGTCATCCAGCTGAACGCCACCGAGCGCAAACGCGAGAAGCTCGCCGCGCAACTCACCTGGATCGCCAACAAGCACGAACTCGGCCTGCCGGAGGATCGGCGCCACGACCGGCTTGCGCCGCGCAAGACCGTCACGGAGCTCACGGTCGACACCGGCGAGAAATATGTCTGCCGCATCATCGACCTTTCTCTCTCCGGTGCGGCGCTCGACATCGACATTCGTCCGGCCGTAGGGACGGCCGTCAAACTCGGCAACGGCATGAAGGGCAGGGTCGTGCGCCACTTCCAGGAGGGCGTTGCGATTGAGTTTTCCGGGATCCAGGCGCGCGAGGCGCTGACCGAGTTCCTCTAAGTCGGAAACGTACCGACCCACGCCGCCCGCTGAAGCGACGCCGGGCTTCTGGGCCACTTTCCGACGAGCCATTGCCGCGCCTTGTCCGAGCGCCCCTTGCTGGCGACTACTGCATGTTTCCGCAGCGCTGTAGTCGCTTGCCCCTGGCCGTTGCACCCCACTCTCTTGAACCAACGCCGACGCCCCTAACCTGAGCGCGGAAATATTCTTCGGTAAATCAACGGTTACCAAAAATCAGCCACTGATTAACTTTTCCGCGAGCGATTCCCTATCCCCTGCCCGGACGGCAGCGGCGATGCATTATCTCACCCATCTCGGGCAAGGCTGTCATGCCCAGGAAATATGATATTTTTCAATCACATACTACACAGTCGTGGTCGATATCAGGCCTCGTTCGCTAAAATTTGAGACAAGTTTTATTCTTATTATCGTCAATTTCTATTCTAGTTTTATTCTTATGCTATTCTCATTTGTACTTGTTTTTACCTCGCATCTTCGCTGGCGATAAAAAGCTTTGTGCCATTGTCGAACCATAACGGGGAGACAAACATGCACAAGACAATCGCCAAGACGATCGCCGCCGCGGCGTTGATGGCAGGCCTCCTGGCAGGCCCTGCCCTAGCCCTTCCGGCAAACATGACCGTTGGCGGCTCGACGAACCCGCCGGTCGGCCACTACGAGTTCTGCAAGAGCCATTCATCCGAATGCTCGTTAACGGGTCCCGACCGCGGCCCGACCGTATTGACGCGCGAAGGATGGAAGAAGATTCTCGAGGTCAATTACGAGGTCAACCAGGCCGTCACCCCGATGACCGACATGGAAATCCATGGCGTGGAAGAAGAGTGGTCCTATCCGGACGTGATCGGGGATTGCGAGGACTATGTCCTCTTGAAGCGCCGCAAGTTGATCGAAAGCGGCTTCTCCCCCGCGGATCTTCTGATCACCGTCGTCCTGCAGCCGAACGGCGACGGCCATGCCGTGCTGACGGTGCGCACCGATCGCGGCGATTTCATCCTCGACAACATGCGCAGCAAGGTCCTGCTGTGGTCGGAGACCGAATACACCTTCCTGAAGCGCCAATCCTCGGAAAATGCCGGGCGCTGGGTGAAGCTGCAGGACGGCCGTGCCGTTGCCGTCGGCACGGTCCGCACCGAGTAAGCGCGCCGCCAGCGGCGCTGATCTCATACCCTCCGGGCTTCGGTCAGTCCCTTGTCCCCGTCCAGACCAAGCCCTCGGGCCGGTTCCGTTTGTCCCCGGAACCGGCCCTTATTTCTTGGCGCGAGACGCGGACGCTGCACTTCATCGAATATTAACCATACTCAGCGAGCGTCGGGCAGCGACCTCCGCCGGAATCGACGTCAAAGTACAGTGCGGATGAGCGTGCCACCTTCCATCTGCCACGCCATCGCAACGGACGGCGCCTTTCGTGAACAAGCCCCTGAGCCCCGACCCGGAACTTGCCCCCCTTCTTTCGCCGCGCTTCGTCTACAGGATCTCCGCGATCGTCGGCCTGCTGGCGGCGCTCGTGATGGGCATTTCCCTGTCCGGGCGGTGGCTGGGCGAAAACCTGGCGCGCGCCGGGCACACATCGAGCAACGAGAACTTCGATATTTTCATCGGACAGGACCATCTGCGCCTGCCGGCCAACGTCATTCGTTTCGAGAGCCAGCGCGCCACGGGTATCGTCGAGCGGGTCGATCTCTATCTCACATGGCCGGCACGCGAGGGCTACAGCGACGAGACGCGCCACCTGTTCAATGATGTCGATCGGCCGGAAAAGCTGATCTTCGTACAGATCGCACAAAGTACCATGTCGCGCGACATGTCGGGGAGGCTCGAGCCGATCTATCGCCACGTTCTGGAGGCCACCCCGCAAGCCGGCCCGGCCGGACTGACCAGATATGACGCCAAGCCGAGTTCCAGCTATTCCGGTGAGGTCTTTTTCACCGCTCCTCGACCTGGACGCCCACCCTATGTCGTGCGCTGCCTCCTGCCCGAGAGCCCCGCAACGTCGACAAGCGCCGATTGCCAGCGGGACTTTCGTACGGGAAGGGATCTCAGCGTTCTCTACCGTTTCTCGGCAAAGTTGCTGCCGGAATGGCAGGCAATCGATGCCTCGATGGAAAGATTTCTTCGAGGCCGGCTCGTGCCGTGATTTTGTCAAAGAGTCGTGGTGGACGCTGCCTGCTCGCCGATGAGGCCAGCGGGTGCCATACCCGAACAGACAAGCTCCCCGGAAACCAATCGTTCATCATAAACCGATTGGTAACGCTATCCCGATATTGTCTCGGGAACGGTCGCATCCGGAGACGGCGTCCCGGACGACACCCATGACATAAGAATGAAGAGCAACGCAGTGTCCCGATCCGTTTTTTTTGATCTCGCGAAACGTCCGCTCGGCGGCTTTGCAAAGCTGGTAGGACGGCTTGTCCTCGCTGGCGTCGTCGCCAGCATGGCCCTCTCGGTGCCGGCATTTGCCAATCCGAAATATGCCGGGATCGTCGTCGATGCGAAGACCGGCAAGGTGCTTTACGGCGAGGATGCGGACCAGCTGCGCTATCCGGCCTCACTGACCAAGATGATGACGCTGTATCTGACCTTCGAGGCGCTCGAAGCCGGCCGGATCAGCAAATCCACACCGGTTCCCTTCTCCAAGAAGGCGGCGGCGGAGCCGCCGTCGAAGCTCGGTGTCCGCGCCGGCAAATCGATCACCGTCGAACAGGCGATCCTTTCGCTCGTCACGCGCTCGGCCAACGACGCGTCGACGGCGCTGGGTGAACTGCTCGGAGGATCCGAACAGCGCTTCGCCCGCATGATGACGAACAAGGCGCGCGCCCTCGGCATGACGCGCACGACCTATCGCAACGCCAACGGCCTGCCGAACACCGAGCAGAAGACGACGGCGCGCGATCAGGCCCGGCTCGGTCTCGCCCTGCGGCAGCATTTCCCGCAATATTACGATTATTTCTCGACCCGCAGCTTCCGGTTCGGCAAGCAGACGATCGGCAACCACAACCGCCTCCTCGGCAATGTACGAGGCGTCGACGGCATCAAGACCGGCTATACGCGCGCTTCGGGTTTCAACCTGGTAACCTCCGCTCAACTCGACGGCCGCAGTATCGTCGCCGTCGTGCTGGGCGGGACGTCCGGCGGTGCCCGCGACGCGCAGATGCGCAAGCTGGTCGCCAAGTACATGCCGGCCGCCTCCCGTCGCGGCAGTGGCAACCTGATCGCCGAAGCACCGGCAACTCCGGTCGAAACCGTCGCGGAAACGGCCGTCGCCGAGGTCGAGGCGCAAACCGTCGCTGCAGCCGCGTCTGGCGCGTCGCAAGCTTCGGACCTGCCGAATACCGGCCCGGTACCGGATTTCCGATACAGTGGAGAAAGCGCCGGCAGCGTCGAGATGGCCTATGCGGCCGCAAAACCCGCCTCCGACAACCCGGTCCTTGCTGCCAAGGTGGCGCCGAACACGCTCGACGCCCAAAACGCCAAACTCGGCCGACAGGCAGCTGTCTCTGCCGAGGTCGATACGCAGATCACCAATTCGGTCGCGAAGGCTGAAGCATCGGCTGGCACCGAGGCAAGGCAGGAAGCGGAGATTCAGCCGCAGGGCTGGGTCATCCAGATCGGCGCAACGGCCGACAAGGCCCAGGCCATGACCCTCCTCGGCAATGCCAAGGAAAAAGGCGGCAAGGTGCTGCGCGACGCAACGCCGTTCACGGTGGCTTTCGGCGACGGTGCGGCGCAGGTCTACCGGGCGCGCTTCGGCGGGTTCGACGATCAGAACAAGGCGGTCAACGCCTGCAAAGTCTTGAAGAAGAAGGGATTCGCCTGCTGGGCCAGCCAGCAGTGACAGCCACGGCCGGATGCTGTTTTCCGGCCGTCCTCCTCGGAAATAGTACAGCGTAACGAGGTTTGTCATGGCAGTGAACGAGAATGTCCCCGGCATCACTGCGATGCCGGGAAAAAAGGAAAAGGCCTCGCGCATCGGCCTGCATCCGCTCCACGAGGCGGCCATGCGCATAGCAGATGTCGGACTCAACCGCTCCAAAGCGAAGACGCGGGATCTGGTGGCCCTGCTGCTGACGCATGGCGCCCGCGCCTGGCGTTCGACCCAACCGCGTGCGGGCATACACCTGCACGTCACGGCAGCCGGTCGCCAGCATCCCTTGAGAATTCGGATCGGCTGACAAGCGGTCAGCGCTTTGATTGTGGCGCGTGCCTGCTACAAGAGGCCTAGTTCCGCCAGCTCACGCCGCAGTTCGAGCGGCATTTCACCGCTATCGGACGAGAGCGACGCGAGATCGCGCGGCGTCTCCTTTTGCTCCAGATACCGCCAGCCTTGGAAAGCGCGGCGCGGCTGAAGTTCGGTTTCGACCACTTGCGGCCCGAGGATAAGATTGCATCGGCCGATGCCCTCGTTATCGGTGAAGGTCTCGACGCCGATCAGCGGCTGGCGTGCCTGCACGTAACCCTTGATCACCCAGTACAGCGAACCGCCGGCCAGAAGGTCTTCCGTACGTTTCGGAACCATCCGGGTCGTGTGAAAGGAATGCGGCTCCTGCCCCGCAGCGACAGCCGCCAGCGCCTTGCGTGAAACCCATTCGCGCAAGTCTTCGACGGATTCAGCGCCGACGCAGAGCTTTATAAGATGCAAAGCCATGGCATTGCTTGAACACCCGTCCCCCGGTCGCGGTCAAGCGGATTGAGCGGATTCGTCCACAAAAGCCGCCTCGGCCTCAGCACTCCACGACATTGACCGCAAGACCGCCGGTGGAGGTTTCCTTGTACTTCTCGTTCATGTCGACCCCGGTCTGCCGCATCGTCTCGATGCAGGCATCGAGCGGCACGAAATGCTTGCCGTCACCCTTGAGCGCAAGCGACGCAGCGGTGACCGCTTTCACGGCGCCGAGCGCATTGCGCTCGATGCAAGGCACCTGCACGAGGCCCGCGACCGGATCGCAGGTCATGCCGAGGTGGTGCTCCAGCGCGATCTCGGCCGCGTTCTCGACCTGTTCCGGCGTGCCGCCCATCACCGCCGCGAGACCCGCCGCCGCCATTGCGGAAGCCGAGCCGACCTCGCCTTGACAGCCGACCTCCGCACCGGAGATCGAGGCGTTGTGCTTGATGATGCCGCCGACCGCGGCGGCGGTCAGAAGGTAGTCGCGAATACCCTCCTGATCGGCGTCCTCATGGAAATGCAGGTAATAGCGGATGGTCGCCGGCACAACGCCGGCCGCGCCATTCGTCGGCGAGGTCACCACCCGGCCGCCGGCGGCATTCTCTTCATTGACGGCCATCGCATAGACGCTCAGCCAATCGTTGGCGAGCAGCGGATTGGTCTTGTTGGAACGCCATTCCTCCTGCAATTTGTCGTGGATCGCGCGCGCCCTCCGGCGGACCTTCAGCCCGCCCGGCATGATCCCGTCCTGACTGAGGCCCCGATCGATGCAGGCGTTCATCGCCGACCAGATGCGATCGAGACCGGCGTCGAGCTCTTCCCTCGACATCGAACATTCCTCATTCGCCCGTTTCATTTGGGCGATCGTCAGTCCGGACCGTGCCGCCATGTCGAGCATCTGTTGGGCGGTGGAGAAGGGATAAGGAACCTTGACGCCGGCAGGCTTGTTCTTGGTCGCCCGCATTGCTTCGAGCTCCGTGTCGGTAACGACGAAACCGCCGCCGATCGAATAGTAGACCCGCTTCAGCAGCAGCCGGCCATCGCGGTCGAAGGCGGAAAAGGACATGCCGTTGGCGTGGCCCGGCAGCGGGACTTTCTTGTCGAAGACGAGGTCGGTCCTCGGCTGGAAAGCATAGGCGGGATGTCCGGGTGGGGTGATGCGGCCCGTCCGCTCCACCTCGTCGATGACGGCATCCATCCGGTCCGGATCGACCAGATCAGGCCGTTCGCCCATCAGCCCCAGGATCACCGCCCTGCCCGTCCCGTGGCCGATGCCCGTATGGGCCAAAGAACCGTGCAGGCTGACCTTGATGGCCTCGACGGCGGCGTGCGACGGCCGCGGCCATTCGTCCGACAGGATCAGATCGAGGAACCGGTTCGCCGCCGACATCGGGCCCATGGTGTGCGAGCTCGAAGGACCGATACCGATCTTGAAAACGTCAAAGACGGAAAGAAACATGGATTTTGCCTGCCCCAGCTGACAAGGCTCCCGCGCCTGCGCGGACCAAAGCCCCGTCGAAGATGTACAAACCGACCGCGAATCCTTTCGGAGGCGGGTCCGTTCATCCTTTTATAGGGTGAAAACCTATGCGATCCTATGCCGATCGATCAGGCGACCGACCGACATCCGATCTTGTTCGTGCGACATCGTGAACCCGAGTGCCTCGCCGCAACCAGTCGGTCGGGCGTGGCGACCTTGCATTTTCGAACGGCCGTGCCAAAAGACGTGCATGACAATCGAAGATTACATCGCGCTCTGCATCTTCATCCTGCTGTGGGGAAGCTTCAATTGGGCGACTGACGGAAGGCGCAATTTCAAGCGCGTCAGCCTGACGCGCCTGATGAACGAGAACAGGGCGAGGTGGATTCGCAATTCCCTCAACCGCGACCTGAAGATGATCGACACGCAGATCATCGCCGGCCTGCAGGCCGGCACCGCCTTTTTCGCGTCGACGACAATATTCGCGCTTGGCGGCTGCTTTGCGCTGCTCGGGGCGACCGAACAGGTGCAGATGATCTTCAACGACCTGCCGCAGATTTTTCGCGGCGGACGGGCCGGATTCGAGCTGAAGGTCGGCGGGCTTACCTGCCTTTTCGGTTACTCCTTCTTCAAGTTCGGCTGGTCCTATCGACTGTTCAACTACTGTTCCATCCTGATGGGCGGTATTCCGATGACGGCCGACATGACGCGCGACCGCCAGACCGCCGAACGGGCCGCCGAGAGAGCCATCAGAATGAACATCCTCGCCGCCAAGCATTTCAATGCCGGGCTGAGGGCGATCTTCCTGTCGATCGGCTATCTCGGCTGGTTCATCAGCCCTTATGTCTTCATCGTGCTGACCAGTTTCGTGATTTTCGTGCTGACGCGCAGACAGTTCTTCTCCGAAGCACGCGATGCACTGATCGCAGACGTGCAATAAATCATGTAACTCTCGTAGGCTGTTGATCACCAGCACAGAGGCGTTTGGTGCCGCGCATCAGCCTTCTTTTCAACATAATCGCGGCGCGACTGCGAAATGCCGCGCGCACTCCCTTTCTACCCGACGGAACGGCAAGACCATGCCCGACACTTCTGCGACGACGATCGACGAAACGCCGGCTCAGCGGCCGAGTGTGGCGAGGTCCGGCCGAATTGATCTCCTCGACGCGCTGCGCGGTCTCGCCCTGGTCGCCATGGCGATCTATCACTTCACCTGGGATCTCGAGTTCTTCGGCTACGTTGCGGCTGGCACGGCTGGCACCGGCGGCTGGAGGCTCTTCGCGAGGCTGATCGCCAGCAGTTTCCTGTTTCTCGCCGGCTACAGCCTGGTGCTCGGCCACAGCCCGAAATTCCGCGCGCGCCCATTCCTCCTGCGTTTCGCCAGGATCGCCGGTGCGGCGGCGCTCATCAGCATCGCCACCTGGTTCGCCTTTCCCCAATCCTTCATCTTTTTCGGCATTCTCCATGCGATCGCGGCGGCAAGCCTCGTCGGCGTCCTCTTCCTGCGGCTCCCGGCGCCCGTTTCCTTCCTGGCCGCCGCCGCAGCGTTTGCCGCGCCTCTCTATCTGCGCTCGGCCTTTTTCGACACGCCGGCACTCTGGTGGGTCGGTCTCTCCGAAAATATCCCACGTTCCAACGATTACGTACCGATGCTGCCGTGGCTGGCGCCGTTTCTCCTCGGCCTCGGCACGGCAAAGCTGCTTCACCCGATGCTCGCAGCCCGGTGGCGATCCGCGCAACGCGATGAAGGGTTTCGCAAGCTGTGGATCAGGCCGCTCGCCTTCGGCGGGCGTCACAGTCTGGCCATATACCTCTTACACCAGCCGCTGCTCATCGGGTTCGTCTATGCCTTTTCCCTCGTCGTTCCCGCTCCCGTGCCGGATCCGGCGCAGGCCTATCGCCTGAACTGCGAACAAGCCTGCAGCAGCCAAGAAGCGGCTATCTCGTGCAGCGCCTTTTGCGGCTGCACGCTCGACCGGCTGAAAGAACAGAACCTGTTCGAGGATTTAAACCAGGGGAAGATTGACTTGAGGACGGATGAACGCATTGCGCGAATCGCCACTCAATGCACAATGGAAGCACAGTCGGGGGACTAGGACATGAACGCCTATCGTGCCAAGCCGCTGAATTTTCCATGGCCTCCGCTCCTTTATGGCGCGGCGGCCCTGGCGGCCTTGGCGCTGGACCGCGTTTTTCCCATCCCCGTCGCCCACGGGCACGGTTGGGTACCGTGGCTTGCAGGCTGCTCCTTGGTCCTTCTGGCGGTCTCACTCGGTCTCTGGGCCGTCAAGACACTGCTCGACCGCCACACGACGGTGCTTCCCCACCGTTGCGCAACCTGCCTCGTCACCGCCGGTCCGTTCCGCTTCACCCGCAACCCGATCTATCTCGGCTATACCGTCGCGATGGTCGGCTTGGGCCTGATCACCCTCAATCCCTGGTTTTTCGTCATGGGGATCGTTGCCGTCGCCCTGACGACGCTGATTGCCGTCCGCAACGAGGAGCGACACCTGCTCTCGCGCTTCGGCTTCGAATTCGAACGTTACTGCCGCCACACGACGCGTTGGATCTGAACGGCGGCAACTAAAAAAGGCGGCGCGCGGCCACCTTTTCGACGTGCGGCAGATTATTGCGGTTACGTCCCGACGCCGATCTCGGCCAGGCGTGTCAGGCATGCTTCCTCGACATTGTCGAGCTCGGCAAGCGTATCCTCGATATCCTTGCGCTTCTGCCGCAAGTCCTCGCGCTTCTCCTCGACGCGTTTCATCAGGAGCTGCAATTGGCCCATCTCGCCCGGTGGATCCTTGTAGACCTGAATGATCTCGCGGATTTCCGCGATCGTGAAACCGATTCGCCGGCCGCGCAGGATCTCCTTGATCAGATGCCGATCGGCCGGTCGAAACAGGCGCGTGCGTCCGCGGCGCTCCGGATGGATGAGACCTTCATCCTCGTAGAAGCGCAGCGTTCGGGTCGAGATACCGAATTCCCGCGTCAATTCCGTGATGCTATAATACTTGTTCACGCCCGCCATTCCATCCAATCACAGGCTCAATATCTTTGACTTTGACGTAAAAGTCAAACACGCTCCCTTCATGTGACATGAAACCACCAAGTGGCGATGCCGAGGAAGCTGAAGAAGCCGGTGATATCCGTGACCGCCGTCACGAAGACCGCGGAGGAGACTGCCGGGTCGGCGCCGGACTTGTCCAGCAGAAGCGGGATGAGGATACCGGCCAACGCGGCAGCCATCATGTTGATCAACATGGCCGTTGCGATGATGCCGCCGATATGGACGTCTTGAAACCAGAGGCCCGCCACAAGGCCGATGAAGCTGCCGAAGATCATGCCGTTCAAGAGACCCACGCCCGCCTCGCGGCGGATAATGCGCGGTGCATTGTGGATATCGAGGCCGCGCGTCGCGAGCGCTCGCACCGTTACCGTCATCGTCTGCGAGCCGGCATTGCCGCCCATGCCGGCGACGATCGGCATGAGGATCGCCAGCGCGACGATCTGCTGGATCGTCGCATCGAAGAGGCCAATGACCGAAGCGGATATGCAGGCCGTCATGGAGTTGACGAACAGCCAGGGAACGCGTGAGCGGGACGCCTCGGCGACCGAGTCCGACAGTTCCTCGTCGCCGACACCGCTCAGGCGCAGCAGATCCTCCTCGGCCTCCTCCTGTATGACGTCGACGACGTCGTCGATCGTCAGAACCCCGACCAGCCGGCCGTTGTCGTCTACAACGGCCGCCGACAGGAGGTCGTACTGCTCGAAAAGCTGGGCCGCCTCCTCCTGGTCCATCTCCGCCGGGATCGCGTGACTGGTGTCACGCATGATCGCATCGATCTTCACCGAGCGCTTGGTGCGCAGCACCCGATCCAGGTCGACCGTGCCGAGCAGTTTGAAGGTAGGGTCGATCACAAAGATCTGCGTGAAGCTGTCGGGAAGATCCTCGTCCTCGCGCATGTAGTCGATCGTTTGACCAACCGTCCAGAACGGCGGCACCGCCACGAACTCGGTCTGCATGCGCCGGCCGGCGGTGCTTTCCGGGTAATCGAGCGAACGGCGCAGCCGAACGCGCTCGGTGAAGGGCAGCTTGGCGAGGATCTCCTCCTGATCCTCCTGATCGAGATCCTCGAGAATATAGACCGCATCGTCGGAATCCATCTCGCCGATCGCCTCGGCGATCTGCTCGTTCGGCAGGTGCTCGACGATATCGAGGCGGATCGCCTCGTCGACCTCGGTCAGCGCCGCGAGGTCGAACTCCTTTCCGAGCAGCGAGACAAGCGCCAGACGCTGCTCGGGCTGGATCGCCTCGAGCAGGTCGCCCAGTTCGGACGCGTGAAGGCCGGCGACGTGCTTGCGGAGATAAATCGTGTCGCGATCCGCGATCGCGGCACCGACATGCATCAGGAAATCCGAACGTACCGAGCCGTCATCGGCATAGATGTCCGAACCTTCAAAGGCAGCGATTTCTTCGGAACCGCGATCGTCGTCGCCTGTACCGCTCATGGACGCGCCCTCCAAAAAATTGCCGCCTGAACCCGCGCAAAAACAGCCCATAGCCCTGCTAGCGCAAAGCTCGGTCGAGGTCCACACGTCGACGCCGGCCCGCGGACCTTTTCTCCAAGCTGTTGCAAATGCACATGAAAAAAGTGAAAGGAGTAAGGCCTGCCGGCCCCGCCCGAAAGCGACAAGACGGGCACTTACGCTACTGCGCGTTTGCTTAAATCGCAGCCGATTTGAGGAGCAGCGTTGCAAACGCTATAGCGAGCTTGCGTCTGAAAAGATGCACGGCGCAGCAAGAGAGTATCCGCATGGCTATCCGACCAATCATCCGGTTCCCAAACCCGACGCTCGGCATGAGCGCCAAAACGGTCAGTCGATTCGACGAGGACCTTCGTAGCCTCGTCGACGATCTCACGGAGACGATGCGTGCGGCTCCCGGCATTGGCATCACCGCGCCGCATATCGGCGTCCTGCAACGGGTGACGGTGATCGAGTTGGACCGGCAGGCAGGCCCGCAGTGCTTTGTCAATCCGCAGATCGTCTGGCAGTCGGAAGCAACGGCGCGCCACAGCGAGGGCAGCATCTCGATGCCCGGCATTTCCGAAGAGGTGGAGCGGCCGGACAGCGTTCGTGTCCGTTACCAGACGGTTTCCGGCGAGACGCTCGAGGAAGAGGCAAGTGGATTGATGGCCGTCTGCCTTCAGCACGAGATCGACCAGCTCGACGGCATCTTCTGGATCCGTCGACTGTCGAGGCTGAAGCGTGAACGGGCGGTGAAGCGGTTCGAAAAGCTGGCCTGACACCTTACTGGCGCGCCAAGGTTACGCTGCGGCTTCCGGTTCACTACAGCGCCGCGCGCCCTTTCAGACGCGCAAAGCAAGCTGTAGCTCTTTGAAATACTGCATGTTTTTATCCTGAAATCGGTTCCGATTCTAGGAAACATGCAGTAGGGTCGCGGCACTCCCGGAGAGCCCGTAGCGACCGGCGAATCGGACATTAGAGCCGAACACGGCGATCCCGGAATGAAACCGAAGGACATGCGATGAAGCAATTGCGTCTCACCCTCCTCTGCGTCATAGCGCTCGCGGGATGCACCGCCACACCCGATATCGAGCCGCTTCCCGGAAGCCTCACCTATGGAGAAACGGCCTCGTCCCGCAAAACGCAGGCCGCGCCGGGCACGAAGATCCAGAACCGGTTCCTGCACCAGGGCAGAACTGTCTACGAGACCTACGAGGTTCAGCCCGATCACACCTACAAGCTCATTCGCCGCAGCATGGTCGATTCCTTGGGCGACTAAGGCGCGCCGCATTCCACTGTACACGACGGCAGCCTCGTGGGCTTCTCGGGCGGTACGGCTGGGCCCTTCCTCCGTCCTCATCCCTGTGCTCGACACAGGAATCCAGCCAGCCCAAGTCCTTGGGCTGAAAAGTCTCTTTCGCGCCGCGAACGCGGCGCTGCAGGATCCCTGTGACAAGCACAGGGATGAGGGCAAAAAGCATCCGCCAAGCCCAATTACGCTACTGTCGCCTACTGTGGCCGCATTCACGCGGCGCGCTTTAGCTCTTTGTTTTCGTGCATGTCGTTATCCCAAAACCGCTGCACGCTTTTTGGACGACAGGCATCAGCACTCCCCGGAACATTGCGATGCCGGGCCCGTTCTCCAAGGAGAAACCTAAGGAGACGATGCCATGGCCAAATACCTCGATGAACGCGGCGATCCGGAAACCGCGACGCATGACGCCGAAAGAGAGAGTTTTTCGGCTGTGGAGGCGAAGCAGGGCCGCAGCGGCACGGCGATACTGGCCGTACTCCTCGGCGGGCTCCTTTTTGCCTTCGTCGTTTGGGGCGCGGTCGAAATTTGGGGGGAAAGCGTAGACAGCGATCAAACGACGCAAACGGAGCAGATGCAGCCCGCCCCGTCGACTGAACAAACGGGCAGCATCAATCAAGATCAGTCCACGCCGGCTATACCCGCGCCGACCGACCGGGATCCGACCGCGCAAAGCGGAACCGGCGGAGAAATGCAGCAAGTTTCGCCCGACGGTACGGAGAAGTGACCGCCCCCTCGGTCGCAATGATTTCACCCCGAAGTCATCGCGATTCCTTTGCACTGGCCCGCGCCTTGCGTGCGGGCTGACTATTCCTCTATATCCGCCGTCGAGCACTCATAGAGTGTTTCGCCCGTTTCGGCTTCAACTCCGGCGAGGCTGACTTCATAGCCCCACAGATGGCGAACGTGCCGAAGCGTGGCGTCGCGGCTGGCCTCCTCGAGTAGAATGCCATTCTTGACATTGTGCTGCAGCCGCAGATGGCGATCGCCCAACAGGTCGACATCCATGACCTGTATGTCGGGCTGGTTCGCGCCGATGTCGTAGCTGCGTGCAAGCGCCGCGCGGATGGCCTCATAGCCGCGCTCGTTGTGGATCGAGGCGACCTCGCAATATTTCTCGTCCGCCTCATCCGACAACAGGAACAGCCTGAATTTGCGGATCAGCGATGGGCTCAAATACTGCAGGATGAAGGACTCGTCGCGGTGGTTCGCCCAGGCGTCGAGCAACGTCTCGCGCCAGTTGCCGCTGCCGGCGATCTCGGGGAACCAGTCGCGGTCTTCGGCCGTCGGATCGACGCAGATCCGCTCGATGTCCTGCATCATGGCAAAGCCGAGCGCATAAGGGTTGATCCCCGGAAAGCGCGGATCGTCGAAAGACGGCTGGAAGACGACGTTGGTATGGCTCTGGAGAACCTCCAGCATCGCGCCTTCGGTTATTCTCCCCTGATCAAAGAGATTGTTCATGATGGAGTAGTGAACGAAAGTCGCGCATCCCTCGTTCATCACCTTGGTCTGCCGCTGTGGATAGAAGTATTGAGCGATGACACGGACGATCCTCAGGATTTCCCGTTGCCAGGGCTCGAGGATCAAGCTGGTCTTCTCCAGGAAATAGAGAAGATTCTCCTCCGGCAGGTTGAGGGCCTTCTTGCGCTCCGACACATCGCGTTCGACGGCGTCCGGGTCGCTGCTCTCGCTCGTCGTCGGAAGCGTCCGCCAAAGGTCGCTAAAGGTCTGCTCCTCGTATTCCAGTCTTTCGCGCGTCCGCTCCCGCTCCTTTTCCGACGACAGCCTCGGAGGCCGCCGGTAGCGGAAGACGCCCTGATCCATGAGGGCGTGGGCGGAATCGAGAACGGCTTCCACGGCCGTGGTCCCGTAACGCTCCTCGCATTTGATGATGTATTTCTTGGCAAACTCCATGTAGCTCAGGATGGCGCTGGCATCGGTCCATTGCCGGAACAAATAATTGTTCTTGAAGAAATGATTGTGTCCAAAAGCCGCGTGCGCCGTCACCAGGGCCTGCATGGCCATGGTGTTTTCCTCCATCAGATAGGTGATGCAGGGATTGGAGTTGATGACCAGCTCGTAGGCGAGACCCCGCCGGCCTCTGCGATAAAGATGGTCCTCGAAAACGAAGCGCTTGCCGAAGGACCAGTGCTGGTACATCAGCGGCATGCCGACCGAGGAATAAGCGTCGAGCATCTGCTCGGAGGAGATGATCTCGAGCTGGTTGGGATAGACGTCGAGCCCGAGATCCTCGAGCGCGACGGTCTCGATCGCATCATAGGCACGCGCGAGCGTCTCGAAATTCCAGTCGGAGCCCTCAAACAGGAGGTTTGAAGCCGCACCTTTTCTTTGCATCCGGGTCGCCTCTCACTTACGCACTTGCACTGCCGGCTGTTTGCCGAAGAGTTTCCGGAAGACGGGATAGATGTCGGCCGGTTTGGCGATCCGGGTCATCTGGAAATTCGGCCACTCGCCATCCACGGTCCGATAGGCACGCCAGAGCGAGGTTCCATTGTCGGTCGTGCCGAAAATCTCCGTCTCGCGCTCGTCGATGATCTCGACATAGGCGTAATATTGGCAGAGCCGCATCAGTTCATCGTGCAGCAGCGACGCGCAACGCTCCGAGTCGCCGGAGATGTTCTCGCCATCCGAAGCCTGGGCGGCATATATATTCCATTCGCGCGCCGGGTAACGCTCGCGAATGACGCGGAGCATCTCTTCGAGCGCCGTCGAGACGATCGTCCCGCCGCTCTGCTTGCTGTAGAAGAAGGTGTTCTCGTCCACCTCGCCTGCCTCGTCCGTATGGCGAATGAAGACGATGTCGATCCTGTCGTAGCGCCGCTTCAGAAAGAGGTGCAGCAGCACGAAGAAGCGCTTCGCAAGGTCCTTCTCGCGTTCGCCCATGGAAGCGGAAACATCCATCAGGCAGAACATCACGGCGCTGGCATTCGGCAGCGGCTGCGGTTCGAAGCGATTGAAGCGGATGTCGACCGGATCGACATAGGGGATGCGCCGGCGCCGCCGCTCCAGCTTTTCCAGCGTCTGGCGCAGTTCCTCGAGGCGCTGCTGGTGCTTCGCGCCGGCCTTCGGCCCCGCCTCCAGCCTGGCGATCTCCTCGGCGATGGCTTCCAGTTCCTTTCGCGCCGGCCGATGCAGGGCGATCCGGCGGCCGTAGCTGTTGCGCATCGTGCGGCCGACATTGATGTTCGTGGGGGAGCCGGTCGCGGCAAAGCCGGCGCGGCGCCGCTTGAAGGCGACGGATTCCTTGAGGTTGAGCTTGACCATATCGGGAAGCTCGAGGTCCTCGAAGAAGAGATCGAGCACCTCCTCGCGCGAGAGGACGAACTGGAACTCGTCCTCGCTCTGTCCGGTTCCGGCACCCGCGCCCGTGGCACCCGCGCCGGAACCCCTTTTGGGGAGACGATCCCCCGCCGCGAACTCGCGATTGCCGGGCAGGACGTACTGCCTTTCTCCGGTGTCGCCGGCCGGTTGGAAGGTGGGTTCGCCGACGCCGCGGGCGGGCATCGATACGTTGTGTTCGGCGTCGACGTCGGCGATCTTTCCCGACTTGACCTGTTCCTTGATGGCCCGCTTCAGTTCCTCGCGCGCGCGCTTCAGGAAGCGCTGCCTGTTACCGAGACTCTTGTCCTTCGGGTTGAGGCGGCGGTCGATAAAGTTCGGCATGTGCTGCCCCTCGCAAACCGCACCCTTAACCTGCCTTGTTCACGCGCATGTACCAGTCGACCAATCGGCGCACCTGCCGTTCGGTGTAGCCGCGCTCCTTCATGCGCTGGACGAATTCGGCATGTTGCTTCTCGGTCGCGCTGTCCTTCTTGGAACCGAAGCTGATCACCGGCAGGAGGTCCTCGACCTGACCGAACATGCGCTTTTCGATGACTTCCCTGAGCTTTTCGTAGCTCGTCCAGGACGGGTTGCGGCCGTGGTTCTTGGCGCGGGCCCTCAGCGTGAACTTGACGACTTCGTTGCGGAAGTCCTTCGGGTTGGCAATACCCGCCGGCTTCTCGATCTGCGACAGCTCGCTGTCGAGGATCTTGCGGTTGAGGATCTGACCCGTGTCGGGATCCTTGAAGTCCTGGTCCTCGAGCCAGGCATCGGCATAGGCGATGTAGCGGTCGAAGAGGTTCTGGCCGTATTCGCTGTAGGATTCCAGATAGGCTTTCTGGATCTCGTGGCCGATGAATTCGGCATAGCGGCTGGCGAGTTCCGACTTGATGAAGTCGAGATAGGCCGCTTCCGTTTCCTTCGCAAACTGCTCGCGCTTGATGGCCTGTTCCATGATGTACATCAGGTGAACGGGATCGGCTGCGACCTCCTTCGTATCGTAGTTGAAGGTCTCCGACAGGACCTTGAAGGCAAAGCGCGTGCTGACACCCGTCATACCTTCATCGACGCCGGCGGCGTCCCGATATTCCTGAACCGAGCGCGCCTTCGGATCGACATCCTTGAGGTTTTCGCCGTCATAGACGCGCATCTTCGTGTAGAGTGACGAGTTTTCGTGCGGGACGAGCCGGGTGGAGACCGTAAAGCGGCTCAGGATCTCCAGCACCTCCGGCGCGCAAGGATTGTTGAAGAGCTCGCTCTCGCGGAGAAGCTTCTCGTAGATCATCTTCTCTTCGGTGACGCGCAGGCAATAGGGAACCTTGACCACGAGGATGCGGTCGAGGAACGCCTCGTTGTTGCGATTGTTCTTGAACTGGAGCCATTCCGATTCGTTCGAGTGCGCCAGGATCGTGCCCTGGTACGGGAAGGCACCGAAGTTTTCCGTACCGTTGTAGCTGCCCTCCTGGGTCGCCGTCAGGAGCGGGTGCAGGACCTTGATCGGCGCCTTGAACATCTCCACGAATTCGAGCAGCCCCTGCGACGTACGGTTCAGGCCGCCGCTATAGGAATAGGCGTCCGGGTCCGCCTGGCTGTAGTTCTCGAGCTGGCGAATGTCGACCTTGCCGACGAGCGAGGAGACGTCCTGGTTGTTTTCGTCTCCAGGTTCCGTCTTGGCGATGGCGACCTGACGCAGGCGCGACGGCGTCAGCTTGACGACGCTGAACTTCGATATGTCACCGCCCACCTCATCGAGCCGCTTGGCCGCCCAGGGCGAAATCAGGCCGGTAAGCCTTCGCCTTGCGATTCCGTATTTGTCCTCCAGCAGATCGGCCATGCGCTCGGGGTGAAACAGGCCCAATGGAGATTCGAAGACCGGGCTGATCTTGCCGTCGACCATCAGCGTATAGATCGGCCGCTGCTCCATGAGCTTCTTCAACCGCTCCGCAAGCGACGACTTGCCGCCGCCGACCGGACCCAGGAGGTAGAGAATCTGCTTGCGCTCTTCGAGACCCTGAGCAGCGTAGCGGAAGTAACCGACGATCCGCTCGATCGTGTCTTCCATGCCGAAGAAATCGGAGAAGGCCGGATAGATCTTGATGGTTCGGTTGGCGAAGATTCGGCCGAGACGCTCGTCAGCGCTGGTGTCGACGAGGACCGGTTCTCCAATGGCATCCACCATCCGCTCCTGTGCGGTGGCGTACATACTCTTGTCGTCGCGACATGCGAGGAGATATTCCTGAAGACTTATCTCTTCTTGCGCTGCACTCGTATAGATCTCCGAAAAGAGGTCGAAGACGTCAGATTCACTCCTTTGCATCGTGCTCTCCCGCGGCAAGCCGCTTGGTTGAACCGGGATAGCTGCCAGACGGCTATTGCTTCAAGTGAACGGTTTGCTGACTTCAAAGTTCCTTCTTAACCGGCACTGTAAACGGATGCCGAAGCAGCAGCTCACGACGACATCCGCACATCAGTTCGGGACCGATCGATCGGCGCCCAATCCAAGGATTGAGAACGCCATTCCGCAAGACTCGTCGCTCTGTCACCCCGTCATGCCGGCGCTTCTCGCGAATCCGTCATGACAATAGGAGCATAACCAAAACCCGGCGTTTCGCCGACTTTTTTTTTAGGATTCCACGAATTTAGCGGTAAACAATGTTGTGTAGGAACGGTGACATCGTGAGTAGCCTAGCCGGGCGCTTGCTAACGAATTCGGGAGGAAACCGACGCCCGTATGCACGAGAGCGAGCTGCGGTCGCTGACGGCCGAGGTCATCGGGCAGTCCATGCGCGGACGCCTGAAGGCATAAAAAACCCCGTCCAACCATCTGGTTACGGGCGCTTGTTTATCTTTTGATGGTGCGGTCGAGACGCACAAAAGGTGCGCCCTACGCGCACCAGAAAACCGGGGTTGCAAGAGCGCAATCAAGGACCGCTTTTGATGGAACGAACAACCGACCGGCTGGTTCCTAAGGCATCCGGTTGAGCGGAGGATCGTCATGAAAGAGCACGACAGCCATTCGATGCCGCACGATGACACGACACAGCAGCATTACCTGATGTTCGCCGTCAACGTGGTGCTCAGCCTTGTCGTCATGTACCTGGTGATGTTCTCGATGATCGACGGCTGGGCCGATTTCCGCAACAATCTCAACACGCTCTACATGGCACTGGCGATGGTCGCTCCGATGGGCGTCATCATGCTGGCCACAATGGGAGGGATGTACAGGAACAAGGGCCTGAACTTGGCCCTTTATTTCGTCCTGGCTGCCCTCTTCGTCGTGGCACTTGCGGGAACCCGCATGCAGGCCAGGATCGACGACGATCAGTTCATCGCCTCGATGATCCCGCACCACTCGGGAGCAATTCTGATGTGTCGCGAAGCAAATCTCATGGACGAGGAACTGGTCAATCTCTGCAAAAAGATTTCTGAGGGGCAACGCAAGGAGATCGAGCAGATGGATTCGATTAAAGCAAGGTTGGATAGCTCCGGCTGACGGCAGTGCAGGACACGATTGGGCCTAAACGTCTTCGCCACTCCTGACAAGCTTTCGAGATTTTCTCGCTTGACCTTACCATCGTTGGAACCATTACACCCATATTCAGTATCGAATCGACGGCGCGGCCGGTTCGCTGCGGTGCCACATAATAGACGCGAATCTCGTATCTATACGAACTGACAATTGACAACTTCGGGACCGATGTTAGTCCTCGGGGCATGGGTATGTTTCGAATCACATTGCAGAAAATGCTGATTCTCATGCGCTTGGTGATCGTCGTGTCACTGGCGGGATACTCGTTGCCGACCGCTTCCGCCGCCATGCATGGCGTGAAATTTCCCAGTCTGACCAACATGATGCCGTTGATGGCGACCATCACGAGGTCGTCGGTAGCGGTCATGCCCATGGCGATCACGACCAGTTCTCCCCTGAAGACACGCAAAAGCTGGTGAAGACGGAGTGCTGCAAGGGCTTCTGCGCCAGCATGGCCATCGTCACCGACGCTGAGACGGTTGGTGGGCCGCGTGTCGCGTCCATCCGCGAATTCGTCGACGATGCCCATGCAAACGGCGAACTTCCACCGCTGCATCGCCCACCGAATATCTGAATAGGACTCACCCGCTTGCGGGTCGAATCCGTGCGTCTGTGAGCGTGATTCGCTCGCCAGCGCCGCTGCAATTCCTATTCGGATATAACCATGAGACCTTTGTTTTACGTGGTCGCATTGCCGCTGTTTGCCAGCGGATGCACCACCACCTTGCCTCCCGATGTCATTGCTTCGGGCGACCTCGCCGCCTCTGAGGTCAAAGTCCGCCCGCTTAGGTATACGAGCCCGGTCTCGGGCTACACCCATCGTGTTCCGGTCGATCCCAAGCCGTGGCGAAACCAGAATGACGCGCAGGCTCCGGAAGGAGACGCGTCATGATGAACGCCAGGATCAGACTTGCCGCGACGCTTGCTCTGCCGCTGTTGCTCGGCGGCTGCGTCTCGGCCACCGAATATGCGGCGAAGAACGCCGGGTTCTCCTCCGTAGAGGCGAAGACCGCCGAGGCCACGGGCAAGACAACCGTCTGGGTTCAGAACCAGCAGCAGGCCCGCGTCGTCTCAGACCGGGTGAAAACGCTGATGGCGAAGAAGACGCTCGATGTCGAGACGGCGGTGCAGGTCGCGCTTCTCAACAACAAGGGGCTGGAGGCAGCCTATGCCGACCTCGGGGATTCGTCCGCCGACGCCTGGCAGGCGAGCATGCTGGTCAATCCGACCGTCGCCATCGGCTTCAACGGCATCGGAGCGCCGGGGATCGAGGCCTTCAGGTCCATCGAGGGCGTAATCGCCGCCAACATCCTGGCGCTCGCCACGCGCGAGCGGAACGTCGCCATCGCCAACGCCCGGTTCCGGCAGGCGCAATTGAGCGCGGCACTGCGGACGCTGCAACTCGCCGCCGACACGCGTCGTGCCTGGATCAATGCCGTCGCCGCCTGGGAAACGGTCGGCCAGCTCAACCAGGCGCAGGCAGCGGCCGATGCCGCCTCCGAACTTGCTGAGAAGCTCGGCGAATCCGGAGCGATGACGAAAGGCTCTCAGGCCCGCGAGCACGTCTTCTACGCCGAGTTGGCCGGGCAGTCCGCAAAGGCGCGACTAGAGGCCCGGCTCGCCAAGGAGGAACTGACGCGGCTGATGGGACTCTGGGGCTCGGACATCGACTACCAGGTTCCGAACCGACTGCCCTCGCTGCCAAAGGGCCTGATGAAGCGCGACCTGATCGAGGCGGAAGCGCTGCAGCGCCGCATCGACCTGCAGATGGCGAAGCTCGATCTCGATGCGACCGCCAAGTCCTACAAGCTGACCGAAGCGACCCGCTACGTCACCGACCTGGAACTGCTGACCGGTTTCGAGACCGAACGGGAGAAGGAGGACGGCGACGTCGAGACCGAGACGACCGGGATTGCGGAACTGGAGTTCGTCATCCCGATCTTCGACAGCGGCAAGGCGCGCATGCGCAAGGCGGAACTCGCCTACATGCGCTCGGCGAACCTGCTGGCGGAGAAGGCCGTCAACGTCCGCTCCGAGGCCCGCTCCGCCTATCAGGCCTACCGCGCCAACTACGACATCGCCCGGCACTACCGCAACAACGTCGTGCCGCTGCGCACCAAGATCGAGGAGGAGTCCCTCCTCACCTACAACGCGATGATCACCAACACCTTCGAACTGCTCGCCGACAGCCGCGACAAGGTCAATTCGATCCTGCTCGCGGTCAACGCGAAGCGCGACTTCTGGCTGGCCGAGGCGAACCTCGCTCCTGCGATCTATGGGGGCGGCGCGGGCGCGGCCTCCGGCGAGACGGAAGTCGCGGCGGCCACTGAGAGCGGCGGCGTTGGTCATTGAGAAAGGAACAGACAATGTTCAACAGAAGACAGTTGCTCGGCGCGAGCGCCGCACTGGTGTCGACCGCCGCCTGGGCGAAGACCTCCAACATGGGCCTGCCGGAGGCGGCGGTGATGGAAACGGCGGAGACACAGCCGCCGCTCAAGCCGACTTCCGGCCCCGACTACAATCCCGTCGTCACGCTCAACGGCTGGACCCTGCCCTACCGGATGAACAACGGCGTCAAGGAGTTCCACCTCGTCGCCGAGCCGGTCGAGCGCGAGATGGCCGAGGGCATGACCGCCTATCTCTGGGGCTATAACGGTCAGTCGCCGGGCCCGACCATCGAGGCGGTCGAAGGCGACCGGGTGCGCGTCTTCGTCACCAACAAGCTGCCGGAGCACACGACGATCCACTGGCACGGCATGATCCTGCCATCCGGCATGGACGGTGTCGGCGGCCTGACGCAGCCGCATATCCCGGTCGGCAAGACCTTTGTCTACGAATTCGATCTCGTGAAGTCCGGCACCTTCATGTACCACCCGCATTCCGACGAAATGGTGCAGATGGCGATGGGGATGATGGGCTTCTTCGTTGTCCATCCCAAGGACCCGAAGTTCATGCCAGTGGACCGCGATTTCGTCTTCCTGCTCAACGCCTATGACATCGATCCCGGCTCCTATGTGCCGAAGGTCATGGAGATGACCGACTTCAACATGTGGTGCTGGAACAGCCGCGTGTTCCCGGACATCAGCCCGCTCGTCGTCTCCAAAAATGACCGGGTCCGCGTCCGGGTCGGCAACCTGACCATGACCAACCACCCGATCCACATGCACGGCTACGACTTCGAGGTCACCTGTACCGACGGCGGCTGGGTGCGCCCGGAGGCGCGATGGCCGGAAGTGAGTATCGATATTCCTGTCGGCGCGATGCGGGCCTACGAGTTCGACGCCAAGTACCTCGGCGACTGGGCGATCCATTGCCACAAGTCGCACCATACGATGAACGCCATGGGGCACGACATCCCGACTTTCATCGGCGTCGACAAGAAGAAGGTCGCCGAAAAGATCAGGAAGCTCCAGCCGGAATACATGCCGATGGGCACCAAAGGCATGGCCGACATGGGCGAGATGGAGATGGAAATCCCCGAAAACACCATCCCGATGATGACCGGCTGGGGCCCGCACGGCCCCATCGAGATGGGCGGAATGTTTTCGGTCGTCAAGGTGCGCGAGGGCATCTCGGCCGGCGATTACGCCGACCCCGGCTGGTACGAGAACCCGCCCGGAACCCAGGCCTGGGAGTGGACGGGCGAGCTTCCCGATTGGACCAAAGCCAAGGACGCAAAGACCCAGATCACCCCGAAACATGAAAATCACGGCTGATCCCGCATGCTGATCTTCAACCAACCAAAGGACCACACAATGAAAGCTCAAATCTTCGGACTTCTGGTGACGGCGCTCGCCACACCCGCTCTCGCAGGCGGCAATCACGCAGGCGGCCACGGCGAGGCCATGGCGGTCGGCGAACCCGGCAAGAAAGCCAAGGCCACCCAGACGATCCGCGTCACCATGAAGGAGACGGGCGACGGCAAGATGATCTTCACGCCGTCGACCTTCAAGGTCCGAAAGGACCAGACCATCGTCTTCGCGATCAGGAACGCCGGCGAACTCGAGCACGAGTTCGTGCTCGATCAGGAAGACAAGATCACCGAGCACAAGGCGGTGATGGAGAAGTTCCCGGAGATGGAGCACGACGACCCGAACGCCATCCGACTCGCCGCAGGCGAATCCGGCGAGATCATCTGGAAGTTCACCAATGGCGGCACGTTCAAGATCGCCTGCCTGGTGCCCGGCCACTACGACGCCGGTATGCATGGCGATGTCACGGTCGCCGGAAAGTAATCACTGCAAAGGAGAACGACATGAAAACCCTTATCAAGATGACTCTCGCGGCTGCATTTGCCCTCGGCACCGCCTACGGCGCGCTCGCCGCCGAATTCACCAAAGGCAGCGTCAAGAAGGTCGACGCCAAGGCGAAGAAGGTTACGCTCATCCATGAGGAGCTGAAGTCGCTCGAAATGCCCGCAATGACCATGGTGTTCCGCGTCCAGGACGACGCGATCCTGGAGAAGCTGAAGGAAGGCGCGAACATCGAGTTCGTGGCCGAGCGCGTCAATGGAAAGTTGACTGTGACTGAGGTCAAGTAATCCATCCAACAGGACGCGGGCGTCACTCGCTCCGCGTTAAGCAGGCGCGTGTCGATTGCGGCGAAGACAGAGCGGCGGCGACGATTTCCTCCGCCAGCAGCGCGATGCCTAATGTCGGTGTTGAGCCGGCGTTCTCATCGCATCGGATGCAAGGAGACGCGAAGAGCGAGCAGGCGGTCACATTACTCGGCGTCAGTTCAACTCGATACGCTCTCCCGTTGCCGCCGAGCGTTTTACCGCATCGATTACCCTCAAGGTTTCGAGCCCCTCACGCCCGCTGACAAGCGGCGGTTCGTCTCCGCGGATCACCTTGCAGAATTGCCTGATCTGCAGAACGAGCGGGTCCTCGTCGTCGACCTCGATACGCGTTTGGTCAAATGGTTCCCACCAACTCCGTTTACCAGGATTGCGCCAGACCTCGAGCGACGGAACAGCCAGCGACCCGTGCGTTCCTCCGATCATGTAACAGGATTGCTCGGTTTTGGGGTAAGCCGGATTCTCTCCGCTTGTCATCTCCCAGCTCCACGGTGCGACCACCGCGTCCGATACTGTCGCAGTTCCCAACACTCCATTCTTGAACTCGATCAGGATCACAGCCGTTTCCTCAACTGCGTTGCGGCGCACCGCGTTGGACTCGCGTGCCTGAACCGCAGCCACATCGCCCAAAAGGTAGCGCAGATTATCGACATCGTGGATGAGATTGAGGAAAACCGGCCCCGCACCGCGCTCACGACGCCACGAAATGTCGAAGTAGTCGTCAGGCTTGAATAGCCAGAACATCGCGTTGACAACAAGAACGCGGCCGAGCTTCCCGCTTTCGATGATTTCCTTTACCTTCTGCATCATCGGATTGTGCCGGCGGTGATGGCCGGTCAATAGAGGAACACCTTTTGCCTCAGCCGCTGCGATCAGCTTTTCCCCGGATATAATGTCGTCGGCGATAGGCTTCTCGATGAGTGCGGGAACGCCGGCTTCAACGGCTTCCAACCCGTTCTGGACGTGAGCCGGGTTGGGAGTAGCCACGATGATCCCGTCAGGTCGGTCTGCGGCAATCATGTCCGCGAAGTTTGGAAACCACTTCACGCCGGCTTCCTTGGCAATGGTCTCGCCAACCGGCGCGGGATCGACCACGGCACTGAGTTGCGCCGAGGGCTCGGCCAGGACGTGCTGAATATGGCGCTTACCGATGAGGCCTGCCCCAACTACGGCCAGATTAACCCGTTGGGTCATGGTCACCTCAGCCCTTGCCAGCCGCCTTGATCATCGTCGCCGCGCGCCGGATGCCAAGCTGGTATCCTTCTGTTCCAAGACCGCAGATCACACCGTCCGCACGGTGCGAAACGAACGAATGGTGTCGGAAGCTTTCGCGCTTGTGCACATTGGAGATGTGGATTTCGATCACAGGCCCTTCAAATGTGTTCAGAGCGTCAAGGATGGCGAGTGAGGTGTGGGTGAAGGCCGCCGGATTGATGACGATGCCCGCACCGTCCTCGCGCGCCTCATGTATCCAATCGATGATCTCGTGTTCCCGGTTGCTCTGATGAAAGCGGATTTCATGGCCGAGTTCGGCTGCCAGCTTGCGGCAGTCCGCCTCCACGTCTGCGAGCGTTTCATGCCCGTAGATATGCGGCTGGCGTTTGCCAAGCAGATTGAGGTTTGGTCCATTGAGAACGTAGATCAGGCTCATAGCATAGTGTCCTTGTTGAGCACGTCGTCCTGGTCAGACGGACGCGATTGCTTGAACAGCAAAATCGGGGTCCGACTCGTAGAGATCTGCGCGCAAGCCGAGCCTTCCCGCTTCGAGAGCAGGCGCGGCGATCGTCCGCGCGGCGTCGATAACGGCAGTGAGAAGCTTCTGCTTGGTCTCTGCGGTACGACCCGGTGCCATCCGCACGATGATTTGGATGAAATGATTATCGACATGCTCATCGCCCACGCAGGAGTATGTCGCCTCCCGCGCAAGCGTGCGCACGGCGGAAGGTTTCACAAGACCGCCATCGCGAACGCAGCGATGCACGGTCAGCGTCAGCCGGTCCATGGCTACATGCTCGCCTGCGCCCCGACTATAATCGATGATGATATGCGGCATTTGGGATCTCCCCATCAAGCCGACAGGCGGCATAGGTCCGTAAAGTGAAGGGACATGCGCTCTGCGTCCGGTGCTATCCCGGTGAACAATTCGAAAGCTGCTGCTGCCTGGTAGACGGTCATGCCGCCGCCACGAAGGGTCCGGCAACCTTTTCTTTCGGCGAGGGCAAGGAGCTCTGTGACGAGCGGCATATAGACGATGTCGGCGACCCAATGCCGTGGCAGGAGCCATTCCGGGTCGATCGGCAAACCAGGATGGCTCTTCATACCCGTCGGCG
The DNA here is from genome assembly GCF_001651865.1 of Sinorhizobium glycinis. Lineage (GTDB taxonomy): Bacteria > Pseudomonadota > Alphaproteobacteria > Rhizobiales > Rhizobiaceae > Sinorhizobium > Sinorhizobium glycinis. Next base: position 12,090 of record NZ_LPUX01000068.1, on the reverse strand, counting down.
TCGCGTGGATGAGGCCGTCCGCGGAGCGCAGGGCGCTGCCGACATCCGTCGTGGCACGCGCACAACCCCTTGAGAACCGATCGTTCAACTGCCCAGCCAAGGTTTCTGCCCGTTTCGAATCCTGGTCAAAGATCGATAATGTCTCAATACCGAGCTTGATTGCGGCATGCGCCACGGCGACACCGGCGCCGCCGGCGCCAAGCAGGACGGCATGCGACTTCGCGACGTCCGGAAGGCCGCGCTGGAAATTCTCGTAGAAACCGTACCAATCGGTGTTGTGGCCGATCCTCTCGCCGTCACGAAAGACCACGGTGTTGACCGCACCGAGCATCTCCGCGTCCTCGGAAAGGCGATTGAGGTGGGCGATCACCGTCTGCTTGCACGGATGTGTAATGTTGCTCCCGGCAAAACCCCGTCGCTCCTGCTCGTCTAGGAGGTCCGGCAGCGCCGAGGCGGGAAGGCCTCGGTCGGTGAAGTCGAGAAGCTCGTAACGGTAATCGAGGCCCTGATGTCTAGCCTCCGTTTCGTGGAGCGCCGGGGACTTTGACATTTGGATGTCGGCCCCGATCAGTCCCACGAGGAATTTCTTGTCATGCATTGGAATCGCTTTCGGACGTCAGTGGTGGGCCAGGATTTCGCCGAGGAAGGTTTTCGTGCGTTGGTGCTTGGGAGACTTGAAGAAGACCTCCGGTTCGGCCTCTTCGACGATTTCTCCGGAAGCCATGAAGATGACGCGATCAGCGACCTGACGGGCAAAGCCCATTTCGTGCGTGACACAGATCATCGTCATGCCGTCACGGGCGAGCCCGATCATGGTGTCGAGCACCTCCTTCACCATTTCAGGGTCGAGGGCAGACGTCGGTTCGTCGAAGAGCATGACCTTCGGCTCCATGCAGAGCGCGCGAGCGATGGCAACGCGTTGTTGTTGCCCGCCGGATAGCTGTGCCGGATACTTTTCCGCCTGGTCAAGGATTCGCACCCGCTCGAGATATTTTCGAGCCAGTCGCTCTGCGTCAGTGTGGCTTGTGCCTCGAACACGCATCGGGGCGAGTGTACAGTTCTGAAGTACGGTCATGTGGGGGAAGAGATTGAAGCTCTGGAAGACCATTCCCACTTCGCGACGTATCGCATCGATGGATTTGGTGCTTCCGTCCAGTACCTGACCCTCGACGACGATCTTGCCGTCCTCGATCGTTTCGAGGGCATTGATGCAGCGGATTAACGTTGATTTCCCGGAGCCTGACGGCCCGCAGAGGACGATTTTTTCGCCTTTGCGGACCGACAGACTGATGGATTTCAAGGCATGGAAAGCGCCGTACCACTTCTGCACGTCCTCAAGGGAAATCAGCGTCGGTTGATCTTTTGCGGAATTGAGCACGGAACCCTCCATTTGGGCTTTAGAGCATGATCCGACCGGAGTGAAACGAGGATCGATAAGATCATGCGTCAGAAAGAAAGCGTTAGAGCGCCGATCTGATCCAGTCAGATCGACACGCGCTCTAATTGACGGTGAACGGAATGTTCGGAATGGATTCCGGGAACTGCGGCAGATCGATCGCCATCCACTTCTTCGTGATGGCGGCAAGCTCACCATTGGTCTTGATCTTGTCGATGAAGGCGTTGGCGGCTTCGTTCCAGTCCTTCTCGCCGAGCCGGGTCCCGAAGCCGTTGTACGTCGTCAGAAAGTTAATCTTGCGCTCATAGGTGCCGGCACTCGCCGCATCCACACGCTGACCATAGAACTGATTGCCGCCTACCGCCTTTACCTGTCCGGAGATCAGAGCCTGGATGGTTGCAGCGTCGTCATCAAAGCGGCGAACCGTTGCGGTGGATCCGACGGCGTCCGTTACTGCCTTATCCTGCGAACTGGACTTCGGAACGCCGATCTCCCATCCCGCAACGTCTTCAGGCTTCGCAACCGTGTCGGACTTCGCGGCATAAAGCGAAATCGTGTTGGCGGCGTAGGGCTTGCTGTATTGAATTGATTTCGCGCGTTCTTCCGTCATCGCCATCGTTGCGAACAGGATGTCGACCTTGCCGGTGGTAAGCGCCGGAATTCGGTTGGCGACGGCGAGCGGCTGGAATTGAACCTTCACGCCCAATTCCTTGGCAAAAAGGTTGGCGACGTCAGCGTCGAAGCCGTCCTGAACGCCGCTTGTGTTGACGAACCCCCATGGCGCATTGTCGCCCTGGATGCCGACCACAAGCGTGCCCTTTGCCTTGATTTCCTCCACACTTGCCGCAGAGGCGGCGGCAGCGCCAATGGTTGCGAAGGCAACGGTTGCCAGTGCAAGTCCGAGAAAATTCCTACGATTGTTATGCATGCTTGTTCTCCTCCTCAAGAGTTTTGCTTCGAGCGAAGCGGTTAGCGGACAGCTTTCGCCATCCGTTTTTCGAGGCCACTTCCGGCATGGGAGAGCGGCCAGCAAATGATGAAGTAGATTGCGCCGACGATCCCGAAGACGAGCAGCGGACGATAGGTCTGGTTTGAAATGATCTGGCCGGCGCGAGTGAGTTCAATGAAGCCGACGATTGCTGCCAGCGACGTGCCCTTGATGAGCTGGACAAGGAAGCCGATCGTGGCCGGCATCGAGATTTTCAGGGCCTGCGGCAGGATGACGTCTTTCATCCGCGAGACATAATGCAGACCGAGGGCGTTGGCGGCTTCCGTCTGGCCCTTCGGCACAGCCTCGATGGAGCCGCGCCAGATCTCGCCCAGGAAAGCACTGGCATGGAGCGTGAAGGCGATTGCGACCGCGATCCACGCGTTGACCTCGATGCCCAACAGCGCAACGCCGTAATAGACAACAAAGAGCTGCATCAGAAGGGGCGTGCCCTGGAAGACGCCGATATATCCTGCGGTGATCCTCCGGGCGACTTTCGTCTTCGAGGTGCGCAGCAGCGCGATCAGGATACCGAATATCCCCCCACCGATGAACCCTACGATCGCGAGCAGCACGGTCCACTTCAAACCCTGCATCAAAAAGAAGAATTCATTTTCGCCGATGGGACCCATGGCTGCCTCCTATCGCGTCGGGTAGTTGAAGTAGTGGCGAGAAATGAGGGCAAAGAGGCCCATCATCAGCGTCGAGATAACCAGGTAGATAGCGGTGACGGTGAAATAGACTTCGAAGCTGCGGAAGGTGTCGGACTCAATGCGCTGAGCGGCCGAGGTCAGTTCGTAGGCGGCGATTGACGTGCAGACAGACGTTGTCAGTGTCAGCATGATGAACTGGCTTGTGAGCGAGGGATAAATCGCCCGCAGCGCCGGCTTGAGCACGATGAGCCGGAAGACGTCCGCCTTGTGCAGACCAAGTGCGAAACCTGCCTCGATCTGGCCGCGCGACACGCTCTCGACCCCGCCTCGGATGATCTCGATTGCGTAGGCCCCGCCATTGATGCCGAGGGCCATGATCGCCGTGACGGTCGGATTGAGGCGTATGCCCATGAGAGGAAGGGCAAAATATATGAAGAAGATCTGCACGAGGAATGGCGTATTACGCACGACCTCGACGAAGACGATCACGGGAGTGCGCGTGATCTCGCTCTTGGAAGTCCTTGCAACAACGCCCACGATTCCGATGACGAGTGCGAGGAGCATCCCAGCCAACGCAAGGCCGAGCGTTCCAAGCGAACCCCATAGCAATTCCGGGGCGCGGTCGAGGACCGCACCGAAATCAAACCCATAAGTCATGTAAGACTTCCTCCCTCCGACTGGCCTACGCCGCGCCGGCGCCAGATCACTGATCCGGTTTCAAAATCCCCAGTGCGCTGTCATGCAGATGTTTTAGATGTGCCTCCGGGTCCACCGGCCCGACGAGTGGCACTTCAACCGAGATAGCAGCGCCGTATTCGGTTGCCGCGCAGAGGTCCTTCAATGGCAATTCGCCTTCTCCAGGAGCGAGCCTGCCGCTTCTCGCCTCGGCGATCATTGCGTCCGATGTTTTGGGAGCAGGCCCGCGGACGTCGCAAAGCTGGACGTGTTTTACCTTCCCTGCATTTGCACGAAGCTCGTCGATCGAGGCGCCGTTTCGGAAGAAGTGAATCCCGTCAACGAGGGCACCGGCGTTCTCTGCTCCACAGGCTTTCACGACCGCTACGCTGTCGCGAAAGGTCCTTACCGTCCGCCAGCCCATGTTTTCGATGTCGACCGACATTCCATATCGCGCCGCGAGGGCGCAAAACTCAGAAAAGTTTGTGGCAAGACGGCCGCCGTCTCGATCATCGCCGCAAACACTCAGCCGGCGCGCCCCTATGTTCGCAGCGGCTGCCACGGTCGCCTCATGGGAGGCCGCAACGAAGCTCTCGTCGATCACGAAGAACTCGATATCGAACACCTTGATGCCTTCGCCATCGGCAACTGTCTGGAACTCCTGGGCACTCCGGCTGCCCACCGGCAACTCGTAAAAAGGGGCCCCGGGAAAGGCGGGGTGCAGACGCAGACCGATCGACGCAAAACCCGCCCGAGCAGCCATCACGGCGAATTCCTTTGGCGGCAGCGCGATGGATGAAAAATGCGCCACGCCCAGCTGAAGCCCCGGTCTTGGCGTCGCGACGGTCATCACAAGATCCCCTTTGTCGCGAGGTGTTTGCGCAGATTGGTTCCCGTGCGGTGGATATGCTGACGCAACATATCGCACGCATAGTCCAGATCCCGCGCGACGGCTCCCTGAGCAATCTCACTGTGCTCCTGGCTGACGTTGCGGTCCCCCGACGTGCGGGTCAAAAACACCCGGCGATAACGGTCGTTGAGATTGAGAAGCAGCCTGCAGAAATGGAGCAGGATCGGCTTCCCGCATCCAGAGATGAGTGTCAGATGAAATTCGCGGTGGAGCTCTTCCCAGCGCTCCAGTGTCTCCGGCCGAGCCGCGTCGCGCTCGGTGCGGTTAAGGCGATGCAGCGCGCGCATGACGTTGCCCTCCCACTCCACATCGCCGAGCCGCATGGACTCGCGAAGCGCAAAGACTTCAAACTCTTCGCGCAGGGTGGTGATCTCTTCCAGGTTGGCCAATGAAATTGACGAAACGCGGTAGCCGCGATTGTCCTCGAACTCCACCAGACCGTCCGATATCAGCCGCGCCAACCCTTCACGCAGCGGACTGAGGCTTACGTTGAACGTCTTGCGCGCCTTGTCGAGATTGATCTTGCTGCCGGCCTGAAGCTCGCCGGAAATGATCGCCTCACGAAGACGGGATGCAAGCTGGCTCCCGATTGTGTTCTTGCCGTCATCGAGAAAGCCAGAAGACGATGGGGCATCTTCTGTCGTCGGAGCAAATGCGCCGTCGTCATCCGGTACCATTGTTCCTCCCAAGGCTCTCCCCGAACTAATTGTCGATGATCGATACAATAAACGATTATTCGTGTCAACTTGAGGGCGCTGGAATCTGCACAAAGTTAAGCCTCAGCTTCCTCTTCGCCAACAATACGCAATTTATTCAAAGCGTTTCGTGCCGTCCTCCTGTTTTTTTGGGTTATTGGCGCCGCGAGAATGTACGGCGGCCTTGACAGATAATCGATTATTTTGATAGTCGGGGAAATCGGGAGGTAACCCACATGGTGGTCAAAACGGAAAGCGATCTGACGCCAGCCGTCCTCGCTGTGATGAATCGCACTGAAGACCCCCGCCTGCGAGAAATCCTCGTCGCGACGGTCAAGCATCTTCATGCTTTCGTGCGCGAGGTTCGACTGACGGAGGTCGAGTTTCGGGAGGCGACAGCCGTGCTGAATGAGATCGGGAAGCTGCATACTGATCACCACAACGAGTTTGTGCTGATGGCCGGTTCTCTTGGCGTGTCTTCACTTGTCTGCCTGCTGAACAACGGCGACAGAGGACAGACTGAGACCTCCCAGTCGCTGTTGGGCCCATTCTGGCGCCTCAACTCTCCGCGAGTCGAAAATGGCGGGTCGATCATCCGATCCGAGACGCCGGGCACTCCCTTGTTCGTGCATGCCAAGGTCGTTGACCGCGACGGTAAGCCAATTGCCGGCGCCGAAGTGGATGTGTGGCATGCATCTCCCGTCGGTCTTTACGAAAACCAGGACCCGGACCAGGCCGAGATGAACTTGCGCGGCAAATTCATGACCGACGAGCAAGGTCGGTTCTGGTTCAGGACAGTCAAGATGGTCGGGTATCCCATACCGGTCGATGGCGTGGTCGGACGCCTGCTCAAAGCCCAGGGACGCCATCCGTACCGACCGGCGCACCTGCATGCACTGATCTTCAAGCACGGATACAAGACGCTGATTTCCCAGGTCTTCGACCCCAGCGACCCGAACATCGACTCGGATGTTCAGTTCGGTGTCACGGCAGCGCTGACCGGCGACTTCATTCGCCATGAGGAGCCCCATCCGTCCGAAACGGATATTCCTGGTCCGTGGTTCTCGCTCGACTACACCTATGTCATGGAGCCCGGCGAAGCCGTTTTGCCGCGTCCCCCGATCAAATAAATCACGATCAGCAGGGCAAACGATATGATCACCGAAGAAGAACGCCGGGCCGCGGCAGACGCGCTGCTCAAAGCTGAAATCGAGCGCAAGCCGATCATACAGCCCAGCGAGACCTACCCGAACCTCGAACTTGAGGACGCTTACCGGATTCAGGCTTTGTGGGCAGAGGCGAGGGTAGCCAAGGGCGCACGGATCGTCGGGCATAAGATCGGCCTGACGTCACGCGCAATGCAGATGGCTTCGAAGATGACGGAGCCGGACTACGGCTGCATTCTTGACGATGCGCTTTACAACGACGGAGCGCAGATCAAGGCTGACTTGTTTATCAAGCCGCGCCTCGAGGTCGAGCTGGCCTTTGTTATGGGTGAGGATCTCGTCGGGCCCGGCACCAGGATCTATGATGTCATGCGTGCGACCGAGTTCGTTGTCCCGGCCCTCGAGATTATCGACTACCGGACCGAAGTCCCTCGAGCGATCACCGACACCATTGCGGACAACGCAGCTTTCGGCGCCCTCGTCGTTGGCGGCCGTATAATTCGCCCGATGGACATTGATATCCGTTGGGTCGGAGCGACTCTCTCCAAGAACGGCATCATCGAGGAGTCGGGCGTGTCGGCGGCGATCATGGGACATCCGGCAGCCGGCATCGCGTGGCTGGTCAACAAACTTCATGCTGTGGGCGGTGGCCTGAAGAAGGGACAAATAGTCCTGGCCGGCTCCTTCACGCGTCCTGTCGATATCGCTAAAGGTGATGTCATTCAGGCCGACTATGGCCCTGTTGGCTCCATCGGCGTGTCGTTTGTGTGAGGTGCTAAATGGAACATCCTGTCAACCGCTTCAAGCAGAAGCTTCTTTCTGGTCAAAGTCAGATCGGCCTGTGGTGTGGCTTGCCGGGAAACTACGCCGCGGAAATCGTCGCGCCTTCAGGTTTCGATTGGCTCCTGTTCGACACGGAACATTCTCCGGGTGACGTTCTGACCGTCCTGCCACAATTGCAAGCGGTCGCACCATACGACGTTTCCCCAGTCGTCCGTCCGGCCATCAACGACCCCGTTCTTATCAAGCGTTTCCTGGATATTGGCGTTCAGACACTGCTCATTCCCTACATTCAGAACGCGGAAGAGGCGAAAGCCGCAGTCGCGGCGGTGCGATACCCTCCGGATGGAATTCGTGGTGTTTCTGCCCTGACGCGCGCAACTCGTTTCGGCCGAGTTGCGAACTATGCGCAAAATGCGGAACGGGAAATTTGCCTGTTGCTGCAAGTTGAGACGCGGGAAGCACTCGGCAACCTCGAGTCGATTGCGTCGGTGGAGGGAGTGGATGGGGTATTCGTAGGACCGGCAGACCTGGCAGCGAGTTTCGGACACAGGGGCCAACCGAGCCACCCGGAGGTGGTCGATGCAATTGTCGACGCGATTGAACGCCTGAAAGCGTTGGGCAAGCCTGCGGGCATTCTTACCCCGGATGAGAAGTTCGCGGCACGGTGCATCTCGCTGGGAACACTATTTACTGCCGTTGGTGTCGATGTCGCCGTTCTGGCACGGGGATCGGAAGCACTAGCGGCACGATTTGCTTCGCAGGGAGCGTGACCGCGATGCCGGAACGTGATGAACTCCTCACTGAAATCGCACCGACGGGAGTCATCAGAGCGGCGGTCAACATGTCGAATGCCGCACTTGTCCAACTCGATCCAGTGACAGGCTCTCTAACAGGGCCGAGCGCGCAGATCGCGATCGCACTTGCGGCAGAACTCGACTGCGGTTTGTCGCTGGTTCGATACGGATCGGCCGCTGATATTCTCGCGGCTGCCGAAGGCAACGAGTGGGACGTTGCATTCATTGCTTCCGATCCGTCACGTGCCGGCAGGTTCTCCTTCTCGCCCCCGTATACCACGGTGACCGCCAGCTTTCTGGTGTCAGACAGTAGCCCGCTGGGCAGAGTCGAGCATGTCGACGCCGAAGGGGTGCGCATCGCCGCCGCCAGAACCGCTGCGTATACAAAGCAGCTTGAGCGACAGATTAGAAATGCAATCCTCCTCCATACCGAAAGTCCCGTCTCCGCCCTGGACATGCTTGTATCCTCCCAGTGCGATGCGGCTGCGGGCTTGACCGAGTCCCTGTCACGTTTCTGCGAAGAGAATCCAGGTTTCCGCGTTATTGAGGGGACATTCTCGAAAGTGCCTCAGGCGATCGCTGTGCATCGGAGGTGCGTCTACGCTTCAACCTTCCTGTCGGACTTCATCCAGCAGCATTGCAGTGCGGATAAGCCGGGCAACTGAAGCAGTTGGCGGGACATGCGAGGGAGCCGGGTCGAGGGGACGCGACACGTTAACCTTTCCTGGACAATCGCTACTCTCGCAACCGCTGTCAGCTTGTCAAACAAGGACCCGATCAAGTGTCTAATATCAGACCGATCGGCGTCTGGCTCTGGAGGCAGCGCGGCGGATGGAGACTCGTAATCTGGCGGCGGGGTTCCGCCGGGGGCAAAGGAAGCACTCCTTGAAAGAAAGGAGGAACATTTTGACGAAGGCTCAAGAAGTGGCCGTTTCGCGCTCTTTTCGCACCTGCGGGGAATCTTGTGGAGACGAGGCCAAAGTTGCGTGCGTACTGGGCCACAAGATGTGGCCCAAGGCGGGCCCGCAAAGTTGTCAACAATCGAAAAAAACAAGTAAAATCAGCGCCGAATAGTCGGCTTGGTGCGGTCGAGAAGACTCGAACTTCCACGGGTTGCCCCACAGCGACCTCAACGCTGCGCGTCTACCAATTCCGCCACGACCGCATCGTGGTAGGTGCCGATTGCGTCGGCGGGGCTGCATGTAGCAAAAGGATTCGGGGTGCACAAGGGTATGACGACAGAAATTTGATGGGAAATGGAACTATTTCCACGCCCCCTCGCCGAAGCGCTGGAAACGCTGGACTCTGACCGCGCGCGGGCCCATGTACAGGCCGGAAAATTCATCAATGCAGGCTTCCCATGCAACGTGAGAACCTCAGCCAGACCATGTTTGCGCCGCCGGAATCGCCACCGGTGCGCTGGCGCATCGCCCCTTCCCTCGTCGATTATCCACAGGCCGTCGAAACGATGGAGCGGGAGGCCGCCGCCATTGCGGACGGCACCGCCGACGAACTGGTCTGGCTGGTCGAGCACCCGCCCCTCTACACGGCCGGCACGAGCGCGAATGAAACCGACCTGGTTATGCCCGGACGTTTCCCGGTGTTTGCGACCGGTCGCGGCGGCGAATACACCTATCACGGCCCCGGACAGCGGGTCGTCTACGTGATGCTCGATCTGAAGCGGCGCCGTCAGGACGTTCGCGGTTTCGTCGCCGCCCTCGAAAGCGTCGTCATCGCGACGCTCGATTCGATGAACATCAAGGGCGAGCGCCGGGAAGACCGCGTCGGCGTCTGGGTGCGCCGGCCGGAAAGGCCGCCGCTCGTCGACGGATCCATGGCCGAGGACAAGATCGCCGCCATCGGCATCCGGCTCCGGAAATGGGTGAGCTTCCACGGCTTCTCGCTGAACGTCGATCCGGATCTCGACCATTTCGCCGGCATCGTGCCCTGCGGCATTCGGGACTATGGCGTCACCAGCCTTGTCGATCTGGGCCTGCCGGTGATGATGTCCGATGTGGATATACGGATCAGGGAAGCGTTCGAAACGGTTTTCGGCGCGACGCGCACCGACGACTGCATGTTTCCTTAAATCGTAGCCGGTTAGGGTAAGAACATGCAGCGATTCCAGGTGCAGCAGCGTCCTTTGTGCGTCTGGAAAGTCGCACGGCGCTGCGGGGGCGTGAATAACTGGAACCCGCTTAATCCGGGCTCCGCTTGCCTCTCTCACGCCAGATGATGAAAAGCCCGGAGCCGACGATGATCATAATGCCGAACCATCTCGAAGGCGTCGGAAAATCGCCGAAGACCAGATAGCCGAGTGCCGTCGCCGAGACGATCTCGAAATAGTGGAACGGCGCCAACAACGACAGCGACGCCAGGCGGAATGCCTTCACGACAAGGAGATGGCCGTAACCCGAAATCGTCCCCAAGGCGATCACGAGTATCCAGCCCAGAGTCGATCCCGGCAGCGATGGCTGGAAATCGACCGCGCCAAACCCGTTGCCGACTGCGATGACGGCCATCATGAAGAGTGTACCGCCGACGCCGGCAACCGTCTGCATGGCGAGCGGCGAATCGGCGCTGCCCACCGCGCGGTTGAGGAAGAGATAACAGGCGAACAGAAAAGCGCAGGCCATCGGCAGCAGCGCCGTCAAACCGAAGATGGCGAAGCTCGGCTGAATGACGATCATCGCGCCGCCGAATCCAACGGCGATAGCAGTCCACCGGCGCCAGCCGACTTTTTCTCGCAGGATCAGTGCCGAAAGGCACGTCAGGATGAAGGGCTCGACGAAATAGATGGCAAACGCATCGGCGAGCGGCATGTATTTCACGGAAACGAAGAACAACAGGGCGGCCGCGGCAAGCAGCACGCCGCGCAGCAGGTTCGGCCAAAGCCGCTTCGGATAGATCGCCCGCAATCCGCCGGCTGTCAGGAGCAGCGGAACGACCGAGACGAGCTGAAAGAAGAAGCGGTAAAAGGTCACCTGCCCGGGCGACATGCCTTCATGGACCGCCATATATTTCGCGATGGCATCCATGCAGGGCAGGATGAGCATGGCGAACAGCATGATCGTTACACCTTGCATCACTGCACTGCGGGGGGCCACGGCCGTTTGTGCGAATCCGTTCACGGGCGATTTCCAATCCGATGCTGAAGTTCGGTCCTGAACCTAACTCTTTTCATCGCGGTTTCAACGCCGGGCTGAGCACATTGGCAACAAAGCGAGCGAGCCGCATTTGGCCGTGTTTATGACGCTTCGGAGTGCTCCGCCTGCGAGGCAATGCCTATAAGCTCGGCTCACCTTCGCCCCGCCGGCGAAGCCAAGACATTGCGGCACCGCGCGGGCCGTCGAGGATGTCAGGTGAAGAGGAGAGCGAACCATGCGCCTATCCACCGAAACCGTGATCGCACGACTGCGTCAGACAGGAGACGGCGACACGCTGGGCGGTCGTATCTGGAGAGCGCGCGACGCGGCAAAGCTTTCGATCAAGGAACTGGCGATCAGGGTCGGAGTGCGCAGCGAGACCATATCCGCCTGGGAACGTGACCGGGCCGAGCCTCGCACAAACCGGCTCTTCATGCTCGCCAGCGTGCTTGGCGTCACGCCAGCCTGGCTGATTGCCGGAATCGGCCGCGCCCCCGACGAGAACCCTGCCCCCTCCCATGCCGCGCTTCGCGAGCAACTCGAGCTCGTCAAAAGCCTCCACGAGCAAACCGGAGAAGCCATCGCCGCGCTCGAGAGCGAGCTTGAACGGGTCGAGGAGAATATCCGATAAGTCATGCATTTTCAGCTTACGCGCGTCGCATGTCGTTGTATGGACGATTGCAGCGCGATTGTCGAACAGTTGCGATTTTTCGAGGGAGAAGAAAGATGGATGTACGTGCCGCCGTAGCCGTTCAGGCCGGCAAGCCTTTGGAGGTGATGACCGTTCAGCTCGAGGGCCCCAGGGCCGGCGAGGTGCTGGTCGAGGTCAAGGCCACCGGCATCTGCCATACCGACGACTTCACGCTTTCCGGCGCCGACCCGGA
>NZ_LPUX01000067.1 GCF_001651865.1 Sinorhizobium glycinis | reverse complement strand
GGTATTCGCCTCGATGAAGCGGTCGCTCGGTCTCGGCGAGCGTCTTCGCCAAGGCCTCGGTATCGCTGTGCTGGCGGGCGTCATGGCAATCGCGCTCGGCCTCGACACGGGGCTGCTTGCGCGCCTGTCCTATGCGGGCACGACGAGCCTCGAGCAGTCGCTCCTGAACCGGCTCCGCGTCGGCTCCTCCGAAGCGAAGGCGAGCCATCGTGCCGCACCAACCACGGATGTTCAGCATCAGACCTATCGTAGCAACCTACCGGTCGAAGGGGCCTTCCCGCCGCTGGAGGGCGCCGTAACGTGGCTCAACTCCGAGCCGCTAACGGTCGAGCAGCTGCGCGGCAAGGTCGTGCTCGTTGATTTCTGGACATACTCCTGCATCAACTGCATCCGAACGGTGCCCTATGTTCGAGCCTGGGCTGAGAAGTACCGGAATCAGGGGCTGGTGGTGATCGGTGTGCATGCACCTGAATTCGCCTTCGAAAAACGCATCGACAACGTCAAGCGGGCAGTCCGCGATTTCGGGATCAGCTATCCCGTCGCGATCGACAACAACTATGCGATCTGGCGCGCCTTCGGGAACAGTTACTGGCCGGCGCACTACTTCATCGATGCGGAAGGACGGATCAGGCACCATCACTTCGGGGAGGGTGATTACGCGCAGTCGGAGCGCGTCCTTCAGGAATTACTGGCGGAAGCTGCAGGCAGCCGCAGGGGTGATGGCGGCCTTGTGACGCCCGATGCGAAGGGCGCCGAAGCAGCCTCCGATTTCGCCAACCTCCAGTCCGGCGAGGACTATGTCGGCTACATGCGCGCCGGCAATTTCGTGTCGCCCGAAGGTGTAGCAGCCGATGAGGCGCGCGACTACACAGTCGGAAAGCCGCGCCTCAATCAGTGGGGCCTCGCCGGCAACTGGACCGTCGGCGCCGAGCAGGCGACACTCAATCGCTCTGGAGGATCGGTCACCTACAGGTTCAGCGCGCGCGACCTGCACCTCGTCGTCGGCCCAGGGGTAAGAGGCAGGCAGGTCCGTTTTCAGGTGACGGTCGACGGCGTCGCTCCGGGTCCACACCACGGTTCGGATATCGGCCCCGACGGCAGCGGAACGGTGAGCGAGACGCGCCTCTACCAGCTCGTGCGCCAGTCGGGTGAAGTGCGGGAGCGCACTTTCGAGATCCGCTTCCTCGATCCCGGCGCGGAAGTCTTCGTTTTCACGTTCGGATGAGCGACAGGAAACTCGGACAGTGAAGAATGCGGCCCGTGGGCGATCTGTCCGGAACTTCGTGAACATCACAATCACTATGGTCAGTAAAAAAGGAGAGGTCTGATGCGCAAATTTGTGATGACCATTGCAATCATCGGGCTCGCTGCCGCGCCTTGTGCCTGGGACACCGATCCGCGAAACCCGTCCGCAGTCGCGACGCTATTCGCCAGGCCGATGTCGCCGGCAGATGCGAGTGCGGTGCCGGCAAAACCTGAAACCATCCGCAACGGTCCCCTGATGGCTGGCCAGATAATAAGGGGCCCGCTACCTCCCTTGGTGAGAGCATGTCCTAAAAAGCTGGATATATGACATTTGAGACATTGCGCTTTACCCCTACTGTGGGAGGCTCCAAACTCAAAACGAATGGAGCCTGTCATGACCCAGCATTCGAAAGGCACCGCGCTGATCACCGGCGCTTCCTCCGGCATCGGCGCGATCTATGCCAATCGCCTCGCGCGGAGGGGATATGATCTGATCCTCGTCGCCCGCAACCATGCCCGCCTCGATGGACTGGCCAAGCGCCTAACCGACGAGACCGGCCGCGCCATCGAGGTTATTGCAGCGGACCTCGGCAACAAGGCTGACCTGGGCCGCGTCGAGAAGGTGCTTCACCAGGACGCCAGCATCACCCTGCTGGTCAACAATGCCGGCGTCGGTGCGACCACGCCGCTGCTCGCATCCGATGTCGACAAGATGGAAGAGATGATCGCGCTCAACGTCAACGCGCTCACGCGGCTGACCTATGCAGCAGTCCCCGGTTTCGTTGAACGTGGCGGCGGCGCCATCATCAATATTGCTTCGATTGTCGGTATCGCGCCGGAGGTGCTGAACGGCGTGTACGGCGGCAGCAAGGCTTTCGTGCTTGCCTTCACCCTGTCGCTCCAGAAGGAACTTGTCGACAGAAATATCCGCATACAGGCAGTCCTCCCGGGCGCGACGGCGACCGATTTCTGGGGCATAGCCGGCACGCCCTTGGAGCACGTGCCGAGCGAGATCGTCATGCCCGCAGAGGACATGGTGGATGCCGCGCTCGCCGGTTTCGATTTCGGCGAGCGGATCACCATTCCTTCACTGCCCGATGCCGCCGATTGGGATGCCTACGAAGCGGCGCGCCAGAAGCTTATCCCGAACCTTTCCCTCAACGTGCCTGCAACCCGCTACCGAGCCGGGATCAGTTAAAGCGCAGTCCGAGAGCAACGGGCCGGCACGTGTGTCCGACGTCCTTCCAGGCGTCTCACCTGCCGGCTCGAAAGTCGAGGCGGCGCTGCCGCGACGGTAAAGGGAGATCTGAAATGAACACGCCAGCTTTGACGGTGAGAAATGCGCTGTTCCTTGCCACGGGTTTGGCGGGATCATTCCTGGTGAACCTGTCAGCGCAGTTCGCATCGACCAACATCGCCGATATTCAGGGAGGCCTTTCCTCCACCGCAGACGACGGCTCCTGGATACTCACCGCCTATATCATGGGCAGTTGCGTCGGCGTCGTAACGTCTGGCCTGTTGATCGGGGCATTGAGCATCGGCCGTTATCTGGTTGTAAGTTCAATTTTGTTCGCAGCTGCGGCGATCGCCTGTGCGATAACGACCGACGTCGGCACCATGATTGCTTTCCGTTGTGTGCAGGGCTTCGCAGCGGGCGGATTCGGGCCTGCGGCGTTCGTGGCAATCTTTATGGTCGCCGGCGGCCCGCGACTGTCCTATGCCGTCATCATCCTGGCATTTGCGCTCCTCTTTGCCGGAACGGCAGGGCCTGTGGTTTCCGGTTTCATCGAGGACAGTTTCGGCTGGAGAGCTCTATTCCTGATTCAGGGGGCTATCGGCGCGCTGCTGGCGGTTGCCGCCCGTATGTGGGTACCGCACAAAGCGTCCAGCTGGTCGGCGCTCAAGGCTAATTGGGTGACCATTACGCTGTTGTCGCTTGCGCTGACGAGCCTGGTGCTGGTCCTCAATCAAGGCACGCGCCGGTTCTGGTTCGACAGCGAAATCATTGTCTGGGGCACGCTCGTATCCGTCGCCGCCTGGGCCGGGTTCATATTCGCGATCCGCTTTTCCCAGCTGCCGTTTATAACGCCGAGGTTGCTTGTCACACGGAGGTTCGGCATTCCGATAGGACTCAATTTCCTGTTGCGTGCCGGCCTGGTGGTAAGCTCCTATCTGGTGCCGCAGTTCCTTGGGATCGTGCAAGGCTATCGCCCGCTCGAAGTCGCCGAACTGATGCTGTGGGCGGCAGCGGCGCAGTTGATCGTTTTCCCGCTGGTCTGGTGGTTCCTGCATCTGTTCGATCTGCGCGTGACAATGGGACTGGGCGTCGCCCTGCTGGCTGTCGGTACAATGCTCATGGCCAATGGCACGGCGTTCTCCGCTGGTGAACCGTTCTGGCAGGCGCTCGCCATCTATTCGGCGGGCCAGCTCTTGCTCTTGGCCCCGGCCATGGTTGTCGGCACGGCGATCCTTAAACCTGCGGACCTCCCGACGGCATCGCTCGTATTCAATGCAAGCAATCTGGTCGGAACGACGCTCGGTATCGGCTTCATTTCGAACTTCGTCGTCGAGCGTCAGAAGTTCCATTCCAGCGCCCTTGCCGAAAGCGCGTCGCTCGACTACGCCCTCGGGGCGGATCGGATCTCCAGTCTCGGAGCTCTTGCGAGCCGAGCGGCCGACAATGTTGGCGCCTGGGCGGCATCGCAAATTGCTTCCGCAGCACAACGGCAGGCATGGGCGCACGCTTTTGCAGATGGCTTTCTTCTCGTCGCCATTATGTTGATGCTCAGCACCGTTGCGGTCTTTGCGATTGGCCGTTCGCCGCCACTACGCCGCGCGGTCAAGATTTCTCCGGATGAAACGCCGTGAAGCGGCAAGCGCCGCATGGGGAAGTCTGCTCGTGAAGGCTCGTTATAGTGGTTTAGGCCATGTCGCAAATATCGTATATCCGGCAATTCCAGACAGGGAATTGCACCATGCATCGGATCGGCTTTGTTGTCTTTCCAAAATTCCAGCTCATGGGCTTCGCGGCGGTCACTGCCTTCGAGATGGCGAATGTCGCCCTTGGGGAGCCGGTCTATGAGATAGAGTTGCTTTCGGAGAGGGGCGGAGAGGTCAAGTCGTCAGCCGGCTTCGGCGTCCTCACGAAACCCTTCGACGGTACCCCCTATGACACCGTGATGTTCGGTGCCGGGACGACTATCGAGCCGATCACACCGGGGCTGATCGACTTCGCGCGTCACGCGCTGCAAACAACGCGGAGGGTGGCAGCGCCATGTACCGGCGCCTTCGTGCTTGCGGAGTCGGGCCTGTTGGATGGGCGCCGGGCGACGACGCACTGGGCCTTTGCGCGCCAGTTGCAGGAGCGCTTCCCGGCAGTAAAGGTCGAAGAGGACCGCATCTTCATCGTCGACGGCAGCGTCTGGACGTCTGCCGGGATGACCGCCAGCATCGATCTCGCGCTCGCGATGATCGAGAAGGACCACGGCCAGGGCGTCGCTCGCTCGGTCGCGCGCAAGCTTGTCGTCTATCATCGGCGTGCCGGCGGCCAGTCGCAGTTCTCGGCGCTTCTCGAGCTCGACCCGAAGTCTGATCGGATTCAGCGTTCGATCGATTACGCCAAGGCAAACCTCCGCAGCGTTCTGTCGGTGGAAAAGCTGGCGGATGCGGCGGGATTGAGTGCGCGGCAGTTCAGCCGTGCGTTTCGGGCCGAGACAGGACAGTCGCCCGCCAAGGCCGTGGAAAATCTCCGGGTGGAGGCGGCCCGGCTGATGATGGAGCAGGGCCGGCATTCCATGGACGTGATCGCCGAGGAAACCGGCTTTGCCGATCGCGATCGCATGCGCCGGGCCTTTCTTCGCGCGCTTGGCCAGCCGCCCCAAACGATCCGGCGGAATGCGCGTGAGAGCGCATAGGCAGCCAGGAAGCTGCCAAATGACTGCTTGGATAGGAAGCTTCACCCTGGACCTCGGAAAGCGCAGACGCGCGGCATGAGATTGTATCCCAATGTGTCTGCCCGCCTGATTTCGACATAGGCTTTCAATTTCACCGACGGCGGACACAGTGGAGATAGGTCGGTGCCCGCATCTGCTGCTGTCTTCATTCAATCGGGGAAAAATCGATGACAGAGGAAATCAATCGGCCGAGGCGGCATTTCATCGGGATAGCGGCACTGGCCGTTGCTGCCGCGAAGCTCAGCATGACAGGTATCGCCCAAGCGCATTCAGCGAGCCAGGTCCGCATTCCTGCGACCGCGCCTGGGACGAACACGTCCTTCGCCTCGCTAAAGCAGATCCACGCCGGCGTCCTTGATGTCGGTTATGCCGACCTCGGTGCGGGCGATGCGCCGGCGGTCATTCTTCTGCATGGCTGGCCCTACGACATCCACACCTATGTCGATGTGGCGCCGCTGCTGGCGGCGGCCGGTTACCGGGTGATCGTCCCCTATCTGCGCGGCTACGGGACGACGTGTTTCCTGTCGCCCGACACGCCGCGCAATGGCCAGCAATCGGCGATTGCCACCGACATCATCGCCTTGATGGATGCGCTAGGCATCGAGAAGGCGATCATCGGCGGCTGTGACTGGGGAGCGCGGACCGCCAACATCATCGCCGCGCTCTGGCCGGAGCGCTGCAAGGCCCTGGTTTCCGTGAGCGGCTATTTGATCGGCAGCCGTGAAGCCAACAAGAAGCCCTTGCCGCCGAAGGCCGAGCTTGCCTGGTGGTACCAGTTCTACTTCGCCACGGAACGCGGACGCGCCGGCTACGAGCAATACCGGAACGATTTCGCCAGGCTGATCTGGCAGATCGCATCACCGAAATGGAATTTCGACGACGCCACCTTCAACCGCAGCGCGGCGGCCTTCGAGAACCCGGATCATGTCGATATCACGATCCACAATTACCGCTGGCGGATCAGCCTCGCCGACGGCGAGCGGAAATATGACGGTCTGGAAGAACGGCTCGCCAAATTCCCGTTGATCGGCGTTCCGACGATCACGTTGGAGGGCGATGCCAACGGCGCCCCGCATCCCGAGCCCGCAGCCTATGCCAAGAAGTTCCCGAGCAAGTACGAGCATCGGCTGATTACGGGCGGCATCGGCCATAACCTGCCGCAGGAAGCGCCGCAGGCCTTTGCCCAGGCGGTCGTAGACGTCGATCGTTTCTGATCACTTTCGCCCGTGTGTCTTCCAGGCCCACAAAGGTCGCTGTACACTTCTCGGAGCCCTTCCAGTCAATCGGGAAGGGCTACAGTTGCTGCGCGCTTTTGCGTGTCGCTTCCAACAGCGTTTCCAGGAAAAGTGCGTCGCGGTTTTTCGTACGGATATTCGCGTAGTTCCAAAGAGTAGATCATTTCACTCCAACTGCACGGAAACGATCTAGCACCGATTTCGTATCGCAGTGTGTCCATTCCGCGTTCTGCCAGCATTCGCTTACTTTTCGGCCGCATCACGAAACATGCCATACACGTGCGCAGCGGCATATGTGCCTCGATAGTCGGACAAGGCAATCGCGCCTCGGCGTCATCAACTCTGTCGCAAGGAAGGACACTATGACTGCAATCGAAAAGGTACTTTACACCGGCAAGACTCACACTACCGGTGGTCGTGACGGCGCATCCCGCAGTAATGATGGACGTTTGGACGTCAAGCTCTCGTCACCCGGCAGTTCGCGGCCGGGGACCAATCCGGAGCAGCTTTTCGCCGCCGGTTGGTCGGCCTGCTTCATCGGGGCGATAGGGAAGGCTGCGAGCGAGCGGAAGGTAACACTCCCCGCTGATCTGGCGGTGGATGCCGAAGTGGATCTTGGCAACGGCGCCGGTGGCTATTTCCTGGGGGCACGCCTCAATGTGAGCATGCCCGGCATCGACCGCGACACAGCCGGGGCGCTGGTCGATAGGGCGCATCAGACCTGCCCTTATTCCAAGGCCACGCGCGGCAA
The DNA here is from genome assembly GCF_001651865.1 of Sinorhizobium glycinis. Taxonomy (GTDB): domain Bacteria; phylum Pseudomonadota; class Alphaproteobacteria; order Rhizobiales; family Rhizobiaceae; genus Sinorhizobium; species Sinorhizobium glycinis. The sequence continues at coordinate 292,051 of NZ_LPUX01000067.1, read as the reverse complement.
TATCGAGGTCGCGATCAACATCGTCTGAGGTGAAGAGGATGCTCCCGACCGGAGAGCCTCTGATCGGGGGCGCCATCGTCGAGAAACCACGAGTTCCAAGGAGTGACTCGGGCGATTCAGCGATATCGGTGCTTCGGAACAGCCACAGGCGTTCACCGAGGAGCTCCAAAGCCTGAGCCAATGCACGAGTGAAACACTGGTGGCGCTGTGCGCGCCTATCGAAACAGAAGGAGAAAAGCCATGGTCACCGCTAACAAGAGCGAGAGAGCGCTGCCGCTCGACATGAAACTCGAGGTCATCGTTGTCCCCGTATCGGACGTCGATCGCGCGAAGGAATTCTACGGTAGCCTCGGCTGGCGGCTCGATGCCGAATTCGCCGACGGCGACGACTATCGGGTGATCCAGTTCACCCCGCCCGGATCCGGCTCCTCGGTCATCTTTGGAAAGAGTGTTACCGACGCGGCGCCGGGCTCCGCCCAGGGACTGTATCTTATCGTCGCCGACATCGAGGCAGCCCGCGAAGAGTTGCGCAGTCGCGGCGTCGATATCAGCGAAGTATTCCACGGGGGCGACGTGTACTCGGGCAGCGACGAGCCCTACCTGTTCGGGCGGGTCCGGGTGGGCGGTCCTGACCCCGAGCGCCGCAGCTACCGCTCCTACGCCTCCTTCAGGGATCCGGATGGTAATGGCTGGCTCCTCCAAGAGGTCACCGCGCGGCTGCCCGGACGCATCGATGCGGCCGCCACGACGTTCGCCTCGGTCGCTGATCTTGCGAGCGCGTTCCGCCGTGCGGAGGCCGCCCACGGCGAATACGAGAAGCAGCTCGGCCATCGGGACGAGGACTGGCCTAGCTGGTACGCCGACTACATGGTCCGAGAGCAGACTGGCGCCCCGCAGCCGGCATGATCGGCTGGCGGCAAATGCAGCAGCAGGGCGGGCTCGGCCGCCCTGCTGTCTTGGGACTAGGCCGCCGACTCATAAACCCGAAGCCAGAGCCGGATGACGTTGGGTGGTGCCGAGAGACTTCGCGGATAAAATGAAAGCTTTTGGTCGTGGAATTTCAAATGCAACGCTGTGGAAATCTGTTCGAACCGCTGCAACTGCCTTGCGGTTTAACTCTGAAAAATCGGATTGCGAAATCAGCGATGTCGGATTCCTTGGGCGACGGGACCGGCCATCCGACTGCCGAACAGATCAGGCTGTATCAGCGCTGGGCCGCAGGTGGGTTGGCCGTATCCATAATCGGTGAGGTGCAGCTCACCGCCGGTTACGCCGAGAACCCCGGCAATCTGGTACTTAATGATGCCTCCGACCTTGACCGGTTCCGGAGACTTGCCCGACATGGCGGCGCAAACGACACCAAGCTTTGGCTGCAACTCGGTCACGCCGGAGCGCTAGCGTACGCGCCGACGAGCAACCCCAAGGGCCCGAGTGCCCTCGATCTGCCAGGTCTGCGCTGCGTGGAAATGACCTTGGACGAAATGCGTCAACTGCCGTCGGAGTTCGCGAGGACAGCCTGGTTGGCACAGCAGGCCGGTTTCGGCGGCGTCCAAATTCATGCGGCGCACGGATTCTTGCTTGGCCAATTCCTTTCGCCACTGTTCAACAAGCGCAGCGACGAATACGGAGGGCCAATCGCCAATCGCATGCGTCCTCTGCTGGAAGCTATCGAGGCAACTCGCGCAGCCGTCGGACCGGATTTCCCCATCGCCGTGAAACTTAATTCCTCAGACCAGCTTGAGGGCGGGTTCGACAAGGAAGATGCGCTCAAGGTGGTGGCGGCGCTGGACCGATCTTCGGTCGACCTGATCGACATTAGCGGCGGGACTTATTTCCCCGGAGCAAAGTCTGCCTCCGACGGAACGGGACGCGGACCCTACTTTCTCGAATTTGCAAAGCGCGCCCGCGCGGTAACGACCAAGCCCCTTATGTTGACAGGCGGGTTCAAGACGCGCGCGCAAGCCGAGGACGCTGTGGCAAGTGGTGCGGTCGACATTGTCGGTCTTGCGCGCGCGCTCGTGCTTGAGCCTTCACTTCCCGACCTCTGGAAAGCAGATCGGAAACTTGAACCGTTCTTTCCCAGATTCTCCGATCCCCCGGAGGGCGGGGTGACCGCGTGGTATACCATGCGGCTGACCGAGATCGGCGCGGACAAAGAAACGCCGGTTTTCGGCGATCTCGGCCAGGCAACCCGAGACTATGAAGCGCGCAACAAATCTCGAACAATAATTTGGTTGCGGCACTTTGCCAATGATGTCGTGGGACAAACCTAAAGGCGATCCGCAGCTATGCCATTGTCCAGATCCCGACTTAGACGGTCACTTGGTCAGCCTGGGAGTCCATTTCGAATACGGTCATCGGCTATCGATCGTTTATCAGTCCACGTCCTATCTATTGGCGGAGGGCGATTTCCGCCGCCAAGCCGCCACCTTCGCGGTTGCGCAGAGTGAGTGTTGCGCCGATTGCGGTCGCGAGCTGTTGGGCGATGGCAAGGCCGAGGCCGGTCCCACCCGTGTCGCGGCTACGGGACTGCTCCAATCGGAAGAAGGGCTTCAGCACGGTATCCAGCTGACTTTCCGGAATGCCGGGCCCGCGATCGAGCACTTTGATGACCACGGCGGCGTCGCGGCGCTGCACCTCGATATCGGCATTGCCTGCAAATTTCAGCGCATTGTCAATGAGGTTCGTGAGAATGCGTTTCAACGCCTGCGGCCGAGTCACGATTGCGCCGTCTGCTAAATCGCCGAGCGTAACCGCCTTGCCGATGTCCTGATAGTCATAGGCGATACTCTCGATGAACGAGGCGAGATCGATGCGTGAGACTTTTTCCTCCTTGCCGTGAGCGCTGCGCGCATAGGCGACGCCTTCCTTGACGAGGCGTTCGACTTCGCCGAGGTCCTGAATGAGCTTGTCTTTGTCGACGGAGTCCTCGGCCATTTCGGCGCGGAGCTTCATGCGGGTGATCGGCGTTTGCAGATCATGCGAGATCGCCGCGAGGATCTGCACGCGCTCCTCAAGATATTGCGTGATGCGATCGCGCATCGCGTTGAACGCCGTGGCGGCATAAGCCACTTCCGTCGGCCCGGCCTCGCTGAGGCGCGGCGCATTCCTGTTCGGGTCCAGCGTGTCGGCGGCTCTCGCCAAGTTGGCAAGAGGACGGATGGCCTGGCGCATGGCGAACCAGCTGCACAATACCAGGAGGGAAAGCTGCCCAAGGAGCACGTAAGGCAGCCAGTCGGCGACAGGCGTGACACCCCTGGGGGTGATGTCTATCGTCAGCGGTTCGCCGTCGCTCAAGCGCAGATGCGCCTGAAGATGGCGGCCTGCCCCGGGGATCGATTCGACCTCGATCGGGTATTTTGCAGCTATTGCACCCTGGATCTTCGACGCCACCTCGGCGTCGTCCGGCTTGAGAACAGGATTGCCGGGGATGCCCGGCCCCAGAACGAACCGATAGGAGCCGCGAGCGAGTTGACCGAGCCAGCCGGCGCGTTCGGCCGCAGGCAGCCGGTCGAGAATAGCGATCGACGTCGCGACGTCATTCTCGAGCGTATTGAACATCACCGATCTCGCGGCGACGTAGCGCTCCGAAAACAGCACCGCGAACGACATGGCGTGAGCGATCGCCAGGCCCGCAAGAAGAATAATGAAGAGCCGCGCCCTGAGCGTGCGCGGCCATAGACGAATTCCGTTGAGAACCGCGGGCGGCATCAACGCGGCTCCAGGATTTCGACCGGCGTAGAGAATACATAGCCTTCGCTGCGGACGGTTTTGATATAGGTCGGCTCGCGGGCGTCGTCGCCAAGCCGCTGGCGAACCCGGCTGACCAGGAGATCGATGGACCGGTCGAAGAGTTCGGCCTCGCGTCCCTGTGTCAGATTGAGCAGCTGATCACGGTTGAGGACGCGCTGCGGGTGGTCGACAAAGACGCGCAGCAGCCGGTATTCGGCGCCGCTCAACGCAATGGCCGTGCCGTCGGCATCGATGAGGTGTCTTGCCGTCGTATCGAGCTTCCAATCACCGAAACGCAGTACCTGGCCGGCCTCCGAGATCTGCAGGTTCGGAGGCAGCATGCGCGCACGCCGCAGGACCGCCTTGATGCGGGCAAGCAACTCGCGCGCCGAGAACGGCTTAGCGAGGTAGTCATCCGCGCCCATTTCCAGCCCGATGATGCGATCCATCTCGTCGGAGCGGGCGGTCAGCATGACAATCGGTGTCGCTTTGTTTTTTCCCACCCGCAGCTCGCGGCTTAGAACGAGCCCATCGTCGCCTGGCATCATGAGGTCGAGAATTATGAGATCGACCGTGTTGGCCTCGAGGAACGCGCGCATCTGGCGCCCGTCGGCGACGGCGGTAACGCGCAGCCCGTTCTTCTTCAGGTAGCTCGACACAAGCTCCCGGATTTCCCGATCGTCATCGACGACCAAGATATGATCGATGTGCTCCATGACGCAATCTCCACCGTTCGACTGTCAATTTCTTATCAAACTGAGAACGCCGTGGTAGCAGTATTCACCGCTTCGCGCGCCTGTCACGAAGCAAAGTCTAAGGTCGACGCAATGGACGGAAAGCGGCGCGGAGCTCGGCGCTGAATAGCTCCGGCTCTTCCCAGGCGGCGAAGTGGCCGCCTTTGTCCACGCGGTTGTAGTAAATCAGCTTGGTGTAGGCCCGTTCTGCCCAGCTCTTCGGCGGTCTGTAAACTTCGCCGGGAAAAATCGTCACCGCCGCCGGGATCGCGATAGGGGCCAACTTGCTGGTGCCGGCGCTGTTCTCCCAATAAATCCGGCCGCTCGAGGTCCCGGTGTTCGTCAGCCAGTAAAGCGTGATGTTGTCGAGGATCTCGTCGCGGCTCAACGTGCGTTCCGGTTCTCCCCGGGTGAACACCCAGTCAGCGAGCTTGTCATAGAACCACGCCGCCAGTCCGACTGGCGAGTCGGCAAGGCCGTAACCGATGGTTTGCGGACGCGTCCCCATGATTGCCGCATAGCCGAAGCCTTTAGTGAGGAATTCCCTGGTCTCTTCGAACACCGCCCGTTCCTCGGCGGCCAACTCCGCCGGCGCAGGATCACCGCTTCGCAAGGCCCTGGCAACTTCCGGCGGGATGGTGGTCGAGCGCTCAATCCTGTTGACGTGGAAGCCGAGCAACCCCGGAGGAGCCTGGCGGCCCATCGCATCAGAAATGATGGCACCCCAATCGCCGCCCTGTGACACGTATTTCTGGTACCCAAGGCGCTTCATAAGGAGGTCCCAGGCGCGGGCGATGCGGTCCGGATTCCAGCCAGTACCCTTCGGCTTCTCGGAAAAGCCGAAGCCGGGAATGGACGGTAGCACGAGATGGAATGCATCCTCCGCGGTCCCACCATGCGCCGTCGGATCCGTTAGAGGACCGATGACTTTCAACAGCTCGAAAACCGAACCCGGCCAGCCGTGGGTCATGATGAGCGGCAATGCGTTTTCGTGACGCGAGCGAACATGGATAAAGTGGATGTCAAGGCCGTCGATATTCGTTAGAAACTGAGGCAAGGCATTGAGTTTCGCTTCGGCCTTACGCCAGTCATAGTGCGTTTCCCAGTAACGGACAATTGACTGAAGCTTCGCAAGCTGCACGCCCTGGGTGCGGTCGTCGACCGTCTCCGGGTCGGGCCAGCGTGTGGCGGCAAGGCGCTGTCGGAGGTTGACGAGCTCTGCCGCCGGCACATCCACACGGAAGGGGCGTATGTCACCGGCTTCCAAAGGTGTCGCGGCCTCCACTTGGGCGAGGGCCGTCGCAGGGCGAAGCACCGCAAAGGCGGCCACCGCGGCTCCATTCAGGAGCAGAGCCCGGCGAGACAGCGCGGAAACGCCGGTTGTTTCCTGTGCGGTCATTTTCGCACTTCCTTCCACGTGGTTCTCAATGTCCTTGTTGAAACGCTCACTTGACCGGAACGACGAGCGGGGTGCCCTTCTTGACTATATATGTGGCAAGCTCCGATGCCTTGCCGCTGCCGACATTCTTCGCCACGTGCGCCACTCCGGCCGGGATGAACAAAGCTTCGCCGGCACGAAGGGTGACCGGCACTCTGCCCTCGAGCTGATATTCCAGCGAGCCTTCGAGCACATAGGCCACCTCTTCGCCCGGATGAGAGTGCTTGATGGAGACTGCGCCGGGCTCGAAGTCGACGCGCACCTGGACCGCCTCACGACCAGGGACGCCGAGGTCGCGCTGCACGAGATCGGTACGCTGAATTCCCGCTTGCTGCGCCTTGGCCCCGTGCAGCGCCAATCCGCTTGCAACGATCAGCAGCGCAGCCGCCATGATTCGAGGCGTTCTCATATGCTCGTCCTTTCAGCATTTGGGTCGAGGCTGGTTTTTCGAAGCCAGTGCCGCCATTTGAGCGCCTATGTGTATTGACGCTGTGTCCGCCGGGCCGGACTTTTGTAACGGCATGTATCGCGGAACAACGGAGCGAACACGGCGCCCGATCGGCACGCATTGCTTTGAGGAAGAGGGCGCGCGACACATGAAGGCGCGGCCCCTGATGGCGGGAGGCGCGCAGGCTCCCACCCAGCGAGCGGGGCGCCCGGCGGGGTCAGCGAGGCGAGGTATCGCGGCAGCTATTACCCCCTGGAGACAAAGCCCTATCCTTTGCGTCGGGAACAGTTTGCGAAGTGCCGGGGCAGCACCGGCATTGACAAAAAATACCGATCGGTATATTTCTGGATCATGAAGAAATCTGAGCGAACCCGACAGTTCATCGTGGAAAAGACAGCCCCCATCTTCAACGTGAAGGGCTACGCCGGTACGTCGATCGCCGACATGACGGAAGCCACGGGACTTACAAAAGGCAGCATCTATGGCAACTTCGCCAACAAGGACGAGGTCGCCTTGGCTGCCTTCGAGCATAACTGGCAACGGGTGAAAACGATGGTGCGCGTGGAAATGGACAAGCGCACGACCAGCAAAGACAAATTGCTCGCCCTCGTGGACGTGTATCAAGACCTCCAGTCCCACGACTTCCCTCAGGGAGGCTGCCCTCTGCTGAACACGGCAGTGGAGGCGGATGGCACTCACCCTGATCTCCGGGAAAAAGCGATGGACGCCTTCAACGGCTGGCTGAAGAACATCGTCACGGTCATTGAGACGGCTGTTGCCGCCGGGGAGTTCCGGGCGAGCGTTGATGCGGAACAGACCGCCCTTACGCTGATCGCCCTGATTGAGGGGGGGCTGATGATCTCCCAACTGACCGGCAATGTCGGTCACCGCATTGCCGTTATGCCTGCCGTGGAAAAAACGATCCTCGACCTCACGTGACGGCGGCCGAGTTCCTTGCGCAATTGGAGAAACCAATGAACATGCACCTGGAAACGGAAAATTGCCTTTGCCCTGTTGATGGGCGTCGTGACGACCGGGATCATCTCGTTCGTACTTCTCGCCCTCAATGTGGGTTTTTCTGAAACGTTCGCCGGCGCATGGCTGCGGTCCTGGGCTATCGGATACGTGATCGTCATTCCCGCGATCCTTCTGGTCGGACCCCGGCTGCAAGCCTTGGTCGACCGCGCGGTTCAATGAGCCAGCACACGGCACAAGCCGAGGGAGACTGCCATGATCAGACCATCGCTATCTGCGTTTGTTGCCCTCCTTTTCAGCTCTTCGATAGCCTGGGCGTGTGATGACCCCGCGCAAACGGAGAAACTGGACATCGATTACATCGAGACAAGTCCGGACATCACCCTCAGAAGGATGGTGGTGCAAAACTCCAGCCCGAAGGGGACGGTGCTCTTCCTCCATGGTTTTCCAGAGACCCTGTGCGTCTGGAAGGATATTTCCCTTGCGCTCGCAGATGATTACGAAGTCCACGCTTTCGACTGGCCCGGCTACGGTCTTTCCTCGAGGCCTCCGGCCGACAAGTTTTCCTATGCGCCAAATGAATACGCCCGCGTCCTGCACGACTACATCGAGAAGGCGAACATCGACGACTCCAAGCTCACGATCTACGCGACGGACATCGGAGCGCTGCCGGCACTTCTTCTGGCGCTGGAAAAGCCGGACATCGCCAAAATGATCATCGTCGGCGATTTCGCGCCGTTCGACCGGCCGCAGTACATGTACGAGAGCTTACAAAACCTGAAGTCAGAGCCATCCGCAGGGAAGACACGCGCCTACATGAACCAGACACGCGCGGAAATCCTGGAAAATGCCTACAGGAGAGGTTTACCTGAAGAGGCACAATTCGATCTTTCCCCGGACGTCAAAGAAGATATGTCCAGAGGATGGGACCATGGCGCACTGACGTCAGCGGACGCCTTCTATTACTACTATTCCAACTTCACGCGAGACGAAAACTACTTCGAGGCCAACACAGACAAGCTGACGACCCCCGTTAAAGTGATTTGGGGCGAGAAAGACATTTACATCAAAAAAGAAATGGGCATCGAGTTAGCCGAAAAGATCAAGGCACAGCTTCGGCTTCTTCCGAACGTCGGTCACTACCCCCACCTGCAAAGTCCGAACCAGACCATAGAAGAGATTCGTGAGTCGTTCCAATGAGATGGCTCTGCCGTCGCGATGTCACTTTTAAAGCCGAGAAGCCAGGGGCCAGATTCTTAAGTTAGCTGCAATTGCGAGGGCGCCTCGATAACGCTGCTGAATTGCGCTTTGGCCTCACCCATCCATCTGGCCGAGCAGCGTTCGGAGCGCTCCGGGGCGGGCGGTTATAGCTGTACGGGGCGACACAGTAACCGCGGCAGCGTGATCTCAGAACAGCGCGTAATCCGACAGGTCGATTGTGACGGCGTTGAAATCGCGGTTAAGAGTGCCATCCGGCTTGAGTGTGAACACGCTGCGGCGGGTCGGGAACTTCAGCCCGTCAACGTCGACGTAATCAGATATAAAGTGCGCAGCCGGCGTGTCCGCCCACACGTCAACCGTATAATCGTGACGGCACAGCAGGCCGTCCGAGCCGAAGTAGAAGCGCTGTTCTTGCGTGTGGCTGTGTACGCCATCGGGAAAGCGCACTGCTACGCCGCGAAACGTCTCGCCTTCGTTTTCGATCGGGGCAACATCGCGAGCTTCATAGCCGGGCTCGCCGAACACGAACGGCGTCGCATGGTACGTCCACATGGCATAGCCGTTGAAGTAGGCGAGGTTCAGCGGGTCCCATTGTCCGTTGAAACTGCGATCGAACGCTTCACGTCCGTTGTCTCGCTCGGCGATAATCGAGCCGTCTCCGGCGCTGATCTCCACATGCTCGGGAGTCCAAGTCATCGTCCAATCCGGTTCTCCAAAGGGAGTAACTCGGGTCCACTGGCGGCGGAACTCGCTTGTTGCACGCCGCGGCACAGGGATCAAAGGAGCGCCTTTCAGCTCCCATAGCTTGCCACCAGTCAATATGGTTGAGGCAACACCCTTAAACTTGCGCCAGCAGTGATGCCCGCCGTGTGCTTCCAGAGCTTCTTCCAGCAACGGGTGCAAATTGCCAGACATTGATCTTCTCCTCAATTGGGATCCATGACGATTAATTTACCACCTTTAAGGACGCATCGCTTCAATCGCCGTTCCAGGCCAGGTGGGGAGGCGACGATGTTGCGACCGCGCCGCAAGTCCACGTTGACTGGCAAGCCCTCCGGGTACATTGCTCCAGGCATTTCATCGGCCACCTTGCGGGCCAGCGGACAAATCGCGTTCCGAGTGATGGCCCCGACATGGCTCACTATCATTTTCGCCGGTGTAACAGCGTCATGACCAAGGTCTTGCCATTGAACCGAATTTGACAATGAGTGCGGCCAGCGTCGCAACGAATAGCACGTAGGCGAGCGCCGCCTGCCAGGCCCCGGTGGGAAAACCAATCAGCAGCAGCGTGTCGTTCCCACCGGGAATGAGGAGCGCACCCAATCCCATGAGGATGCCCGCAAGCGTTCTCTTGACCATGGTCGCCACTGTCGGCCATTTCAGCATGAATCCTTGCTTCCCAAGTCTTGCGGAGACAAGACTGCCACCGAACATGCAGACAGAGATCAAGGCACCTGCGACCGGTGTCGAAGCGATCGGTCCAAAGGATGCAGTGATCGAGAACCCCGGCGCAAGACCCGCCAGGATCGCAGAGGTGATGCCGATCGCCCCCATCACCAGCGTCAACTGCCGGAAATTTGACTCGGATCTGCGTGAGACACCGAGCCTCAGCGCTACGATGGCCAACAATGCAAGCGCGAGCAGCGCCGCCTCTAGCGACGGGGGAGCGCTTGTCGGTGGCTGATGCGAAAGCAGATCAAACAGGGGTTCAATGTATAGGACCGCATAAATGCCCAGAAACGTGAATGCGAATCCGAGTTCGCCATTTCCGATATGCCCAACAGACCCGAACACACAAGCGTCGTTCACATAACTGCCGAGCCCAAGCAAAATGGCCGCAGGAACCAGGTAGCTGAGTGGCGACCAACCCTCCTGCATCATTGGTTCCGTTTCGAGGATTGCGTAGACGAGGGCCGCCCAGGCGACACATTCGATCAAAGCGATGAAACGTGCCGGCCTCCTCTCCGATACCAACTGCCTCGTGGCGATGACGGTGCAGATCGATCCCCGGTTCATCGCGAAACCGAGAACAAATCCCAGCGCTGCGGCCAAAGCCACACTCGCCCAGATCTCCAAGCTGGCGGCGACAGGTCCCATGCCTGATATGTTAATGAGAGATTCGCTCATTCGGCAAACGGCCTCGCGCACCGCTCCAGTTTCAGACAAATTCAAGCATTCATTACTGATGGCCGTCGCTGCGATTTCGGCGGCTGCTGGCGAGCCTGCGGACGCGCGACGACCGCGCGTCCGCAAAGCGTTGCTGCCATTATTTTTCGAGCGCAGCCTGTGGCATGTTTCGGAAACTGATCGCCATGCGATTGTAGGCGTTCATCAGGCCGGTCGCGATCGTCAGATCGACGAGTTCGTGCTCATTGAAGACAGCGCGCGCAGCCTCGTAGGCTTCATCGGGAACGCCGGTCTCGGCCACGCGCGTCACCGTTTCGGCCCAGGCAAGGGCGGCTCTCTCACGTTCGTCGAATAGATTGCCAGCTTCCCTCCACGCCTGCACCAGCGCGATCTTCTCGATCTGTTGCCCCTTCTTCAGCAGGTCGCGGGTGTGCATGTCGAGACAGTAGGCGCAATTGTTGATCTGCGAGATGCGAAGATAAACCAGATCGACCAGCACTCCAGGGAGGCCGCTCTGCATAATGTAGCCGTAGACGCTACCAAGGGCTTTGGCGCCCGCCGGTGCGATCTGGTTGTAGTCGAGACGCTTGCTCATCGTTCTGTTCCTTAAAGGTCGGTTTTACTTGATGGGAGTGGTCAAGGCCTTTTCGTCGCTATCGAGGACGAATACGGCGAGGAGCTTTGCGGGCTTGGTGTTGCTCGCATTGCGGCTGACGAGATGCTTGGACGCCGGCGGTTCGTGCCAGCTCTCGCCGGCGCGGTAGATCTGCCTCGGGCCGTCATTCACCTTCGACTCGATTTCTCCGGAGAGCACGTAGGCGAAAATGAACGACGAGTCCGCGTGCCTGTGCGGTACCGATGCCCCGCCCGGCGGATAGTCGACGATTACGGCCTTCAGCGTCTTGCCCGGAATGTTGGGAATGGCCTCTTCGAAATGTGGCGTAACAACTTCGCCGGGGTCATGCGCTGCGGCAGGCATGGCGGGGGCGATGGCGATGGCGGCGCAGGCCGCGCCTTTGATGAACCGTGCATTCATGATGACGCTTCTCCTTTATGACGTCTTCTTGGGAAAGCGAGCCCGTATCCTCTCGGCATGAGGAGTTGGGACGGGCTCGCTTGCGGCAGCCAGTGCAGTGCGGAAGGATGAGCACATTGGCTGCCTCGAACGATCGTTGGCTTTCTCCGGCAACAGTTATTTATGCCCCCGCATGATCAAGCGACGACGATGCGCAAAGGGTCTGCAGCCGCAAGAGCCGCGGCGCGTTCGGCACTCTGCGGATAGTTCCATTCGGTGTTGATCCTGGTTTTCAGCCTTTTGGCTTCGGCACCGGAAAGCTTTATCTGGCGGTCCCGCCCTTCGGTGTAGACTGCACCCCATGGGCCCAAATCCAGGCACGTGACGTACTTCTCCTGGCTGTAGGGAACCGGCTCCACTCCGAGCAAATCGGCCGCGACGTTGTGTCCCGCGGAGCGGCCGAGGTTCTGCGCGTGCTGACAGCTCATCATCGTGCGGTTGCCGGCATCATCGGTCGCGGCATACGCAACGTCGCCGGTCGCGTAGACGTTTGAATGACCGATCACCTTGAGGTTCCGATCGACGTGAAGACGTCCAAAGCCATCTTTCTCCGCGTCAATCTGCTTCGTTATCGGATTGGCGCGAGCCCCTGCCGTCCATACCACGGTTGCGGCGTCGATCCGTTCGCCGGACGCCAGCGTCACGCCCTCGGGATCGATGGCAATGATCTCGGCGCCGAGACGCGTCTCCACCCCAAGTTCCGCGAACGCCTGCTCGATGACCGGGCGAGGGCCTGGTCCTAGATCCGGTCCAATCGCATCATTGCGCTCGACGACGACGACGCGGATGCCGGCGTCCTCTCCAAGCGCGGCACGAAGACGATGCGGCATCTCTGCGGCCGTTTCGATCCCGGTGAAGCCGCCGCCGGCGACGACCACCGTGTTGCGGGAACGGCTTTCCGGAAGGCGCCCCAGTTCAGAAATATGTTCCTCGAGCACCGCGGCGTCGGCAAGCTGGTCGACATTGAAGGCGTGCGCCAGCCCCGGGATGTCGGGACGGAACAACACGCTGCCAGTCGCCAGAACAAGCTTGCTATAGCTTATTGTGGTCTCGCGGCCCTCGTCGTCCGAATAAGTCACGGTGTTCTTTGCCGTTGAGACAGCCGTCGCATAGCCTTTGATGAAGCGTACGCCTGCATTGGCGAATATCTCCGACAAGGGTGCCTTCATCGTGGACGCGTTTTTCTCGTAGAGGCGTGGGCGGATGTGCAGTTCGGGCTGCGGGGCGATTACCGCAACCTCGACAGAACCGTCCGCCTTTCCCTGCTGGTCCAGCAGCCGCATGGCACCAAGTGCCGACCACATTCCGGCAAAGCCGGCGCCGATAATCAGAATTCGTACGCTCATTTCTGTTCCTCTTCGACAAGGCTTCGCTTTCGGCGGGACGACGTCCAGCCGGTCAGACGATTGCCGTTCAGCTAGCTGTCTCCGGAGCGGAGACGGGTTCCGCGACGATCTTCATGGCACCGCGTTAACTACGACTAATCTAATCGTAGTTAACGCGCAACGATAATTCCGGCCGATTCTGGCGACGCATTGTCCATACGAGGGAGACGGGAGAGGCATTGCAGAAACGGATCACCAATAGTATCTACGACTACATTTGTCGTTGTTTTAGCGGTGATTCCATGGCGCATGTAAGCGCAGGCGTTGAATACGCTCTTCACTGTCTCGTTTACCTCATCGATGCGGAGGAGTTGGGCCAGCCGGCAAGCGCGCGCGATCTTGCCGAGTTGCAAAGGGTCCCTGCCGAATTTGTTGCGAAGCTTTTCACCAAACTCCAGAAAGCGGGCATCGTCGTCGCCCGTGAGGGAATTGGCGGTGGCTTTGCGCTCGCGCGTCCTGCCACAGACATCACCGCACTCGATGTCATCGAAGCCGTCGATGGGCGTAAAGCGCTGTTCGAATGCAAGGAGATCCGTGCTCAGTGCGCGCTTTTCGGAGACCGCACGCCCGCCTGGGCGATGGACGGCGTCTGCTCCATTCACGCGGTGATGCTCGAGGCTGAGAAGCGGACAAGAGAAGTGCTGGCCGGTCACACGCTGGCAAGCATCGCCGGACGCGCAGCGGCGAAGGCACCCAAGGATCATCGGGGCCGCGTAAAGGCTTGGCTGGCGGCGCGCACGCCGCGGCGTCGCCGCCGCGGCAATCCAGCAAAAGGTTGATTGATATGCGGTCCTCTGCGGAGAGAAGTGCGTTCAGTCTGAACGCGCTTCCCTGGCTGCTCGCCTCGATGAGCAGGCATGAACGCGAGGACAGACGCCGCGGCCAGCGATTAGCGCTGGCCGGCTATTCGGCCGCCGCACGCCGGGGCAGCACCCAGTTGGGGCGCGGGAAGTGGCAGGTGTAACCGTTAGGGTAGCGCTCCAGGTAATCTTGGTGCTCCGGCTCCGCCTCCCAGAAGTCCCCCACAGGTTCCACTTCGGTGACAACCTTGCCCGGCCACAAGCCGGAAGCATCGACATCCGCGATCGCGTCCTCGGCTATCCGCTTCTGCTCGTCGTCGACGTAGTAAATCGCCGACCGGTAGGAACTGCCGAGATCGTTGCCCTGTCGGTCTCTCGTGGTGGGATCGTGGATCTGGAAGAAAAATTCCAGAATCCGCCTGTAGCTGATCTTCTCGGGATCGAAGACGATCTCGATGCCTTCGGCGTGGGTACCGTGATTGCGGTAGGTCGCATTCGGCACATCGCCGCCGGTGTAGCCCACGCGGGTCTCGATCACTCCGGGGAGCCTGCGGATCAAGTCCTGCATGCCCCAGAAGCAGCCACCAGCCAACACAGCTCTCTTGGTCATTCAGATATCCTCTACCTGGTTGATATACGCGCCGTAGCCCGCGGCCTCCATTTCCTCGCGCGGAATGAAGCGCAGTGCGGCGGAATTGATGCAGTAACGTAAGCCACCCCGGTCCTCAGGGCCGTCGGGGAACACATGGCCCAGGTGGCTGTCGCCATGCATAGAGCGCACCTCGGTGCGGATCATACCATGCGAGTCATCCCGCAACTCGTTGACGTTTGACGGTACGATCGGCTTGGTGAAGCTTGGCCAGCCGCAGCCGGAATCGAACTTGTCGGCCGAGGCGAACAGCGGTTCGCCGGAAACAATGTCGACATAGATTCCCGGCCTTTTGTTGTCAGTGTACTCCCCGGTGAAGGGGCGTTCGGTGCCATTCTGCTGGGTCACCCGATACTGCTCGGGCGTAAGCTTACTGACCGCTTCGTCGGTCTTTCTATAGGTCATATTCCTTGTCTCCTTTTTAGATCCTGATCGAGCAGCGCCGAGCGTTCAGACGGGTGATGGGAGCGTCCCGACGGCCGCTTCCACTAGACGTGCGAGCTCCAGGAGGCTTCTGTCACGTCCGTGCGCACCGTCGATTTCGAGCCCTATAGGGAGCCCATTCCTGGACAGGCCCGTAGGAATGCTGATGCTTGGCAAACCGGCTACGCTCGCGGCGATGGTGTTTTTTGCCAGAACCAGATCGCTGACCTCCTGATCCGCGATCGAGAACCTTGACTGATGCTCGATCAACGGTGCCGTGCAGGGCGTCGTTGGAAAGAGAAGTGCAACGGCTCCGCTGCGAGTAAAGGCTTCGCTGAATCGGCGTTGAATTTCCGGACGATCCAGCGATAGCGCTGCCTCATATGCTTCGCGAGAATATCCAGCTCCGCTCGTCAAGACGACGTTCCCCCAGACTTCTCTCAGGCCAGGCTTCAAGCCGTCATAGATTGCGTCGAATGAGGTCGGAACGCTGTTGTGATGAAGAAATCCTGAGATCGCTTCCATCGTCTCATGGAAAAAGATGTTCCACGTTGCCCTCTCGGTGATCGAGGAGAAGTCTTCCCCGAGATCTATCGCGACAATCTCTGCACCAGTCTCAAGTAGCCGCCGAACCGTCTCGTTGAAATGCGCCTCGATCTCAGGCTCGACCAGATCGAGATATTGCCGAGGCGCACAGGCTAACCTGACACCCTTCAGGTCTGACCGATCGGAGCGTCCGGTTGCTTCAGCCTTCGTGACGATCTGATCGATCAGGGCGCAGTCTTCGACATTGCGCGCAAGCACGCCTGTTGTATCGAGTGTATGAGAGATCGGGGCGACCCCGTTAGCTGGCCACCGCCCCGTCGTCGGCTTGAAGCCAACCACGCCGCACAGCGACGCAGGCACCCGGATCGAACCTACCGTATCGCCCCCCAAGGCCGCGGGCACGATTCGAGCTGCGACGGACGCGCCAGCCCCGCTGGAGGAGCCGCCAGAGACATAATTGCGGTTAAGCGGGTTTTTCACCTGACCATAGGGGCTGTTGTTGCCGGTCAAGCCGTAGGACATCTCAACAAGGTTATTCTTGCCAAAGACGACGCCGCCAGCATCTTTGATCGCGCCAACCACCTCGGCGTCCTCTTCCGGTACGAAACCTTCCAGATTCCGCACCCCAAGCGTCGTTCGCAGTCCTTTAGTCAGATAGCTGTCCTTGACAGCCAATGGAACGCCGAGAAGCGGAGCAGTGGAACCAGCGGCGCGAGCCTTGTCCGCATTTCTGGCCGCCGCCAGCGCAGCGGCTTCATCTATCGTGATGAAGGCATTCAGATCGGAATGCGTCCGGGCGCGCTGGAGGAGCGCGGCCGTATATGACTCCGACGAGATGTCGCCATTACGAATGGCGGCAGCCGCTGCGACGACGCCAAGCCCTGTGAGTCCGTCCGCCTCCAAGGCTGTTCTAACGAATGCTTCGTTCTCGTGCATGCTAACCTCACTTTAGCACGGGACGATCAACGTCCCGTTGCCATCATGTTCAGGGGTGCGCAGTGCCAACTGTGCGGCAGCGCATCGGAGAGCGATCCTCAGTGCGTGTGAGGCGTCGCCGTGTCAGGGACAGTGAACGTATGCGTCACCTCCTGCCCGGGAATCACGTTGTGATTGGCGTCGACCAACCGGATATTCACCTTGTGCGGGCCGGGCGGAAAATTGGCTATATCGACCGTGTTGTTGTCGCTCGCGTCCGCCCACCACCACGGCAGGTCATCGACGATCACGTGGAGATGCCCGATGCGTGGAGACACGTCGACGGCGCCGGCTCCGAACACCGGCACGATTCGCAGGTTCTCCACCCGGTACTGCGCCCAGTAGACACCCTGGGCAATCCCTTCGGGAAGCGGGGGGTCCACGATCAGCTTGGGCTCGGGCTCGTTCTCGACGGCAACATAGGGCGAAGGGCCGCGGATCTCCCGCGCGCTCTGGGCGAAGGCGCCGGTGGCGAGCACCGTGGCGGCGGTAGCGGCGGCAAGCGTCTTGATGAACAGGATCATTTCAATCGTTCCTTTGGTTCAGAGAGATCCATTTCCTCATGCCGGACATCAACATGAGCCCGGCAATCGAAAGACCGAATAGCCATATCGCGGGATGCTCTCTTTCACGCTGTGAGCGAACGATCCCAGTTCATGCCTCGGTCTCACGGCTCGCTCTCGGTCCGAACCGTTGGGCGAGACTGACGCATGCTCGTATCTTGAATGTGTTCGGATGCCCGCAAACTGTATCGCTATGTAGGAGCAGGGGCGATCCAACACCATCGAGCACTGCGGCCGGCCTCTCGTCGCCATCCTTAGGCTTCAACCATCTCCGCTTCACGCGCATCGATCGACCGGGCTACCGGATCAGTTGATTGCTCGGCGAGAAACTTATCGGCTTCCAGAGCCGCCATGCACCCCATTCCGGCGGCGCTGATGGCTTGGCGGAATACCGGATCGATTACATCGCCGGCGGCCAAAACCCCGACGACGGTTGTTTTCGTAGACCAGGAGCCGACCCTGATGTAGCCGGCCTCATCCATGTCGAGCTGGCCACGAAACAACGCGGTTGTTGGATCGTGTCCGATCGCGACGAAAAGGCCGTGCGTGGACAGCTCCGTCACGTCGCCCGTCTTCACGTTGCGGATCCGAACGCCAGTCACCGACTTCCTCGGCTCGTGCTCGCCAATGACCTCGTCGATGACGTGGTTCCAGACGACTTCGACATTCGGTTTCGCCAGGAGACGGTCCTGCAGGATCGACTCCGCGCGCAAACCATCGCGGCGATGAACGACCGTGACCTTGGAGGCAAGGTTCGACAGGTAGAGCGCTTCCTGCACGGCTGTATTACCGCCGCCGACAACGACCACTTCCTTGTTTCGGTAGAAAAAGCCGTCACAGGTCGCGCATGCCGAGACGCCGAAACCATTGAATGTCTTCTCAGAGGGAAGGCCAAGCCAGCGGGCCTGGGCTCCCGTCGCGATGATGAGTGCATCGGCGATGAACGTGTCGCCGGAGTCACCCTTGAGACGGAACGGACGCTCGGAGAGATCGACGGAGGTGATGATATCGTACACCACCTTGGTGCCAACATTCTCCGCCTGCTGCCTCATCTGCTCCATGAGCCACGGGCCTTGAACGGGTTCGGCAAAGCCGGGGTAGTTCTCGACATCTGTGGTGATGGTGAGCTGGCCGCCCGCCTGCAGTCCGGTCACAAGGAGCGGTTTCAGGTTGGCCCGGGCAGCGTAGATGGCGGCGGTATAGCCGGCCGGTCCGGCCCCGATGATCAGGACCCTGGCGTGATGCGTGTTCATGAGGTGATCTCCTTCTGCGTCGCGGGCTGGGATCAGCCGTGACGCCAGTCTCGGGGTTCATTGGTCGTATTGCCGGCGCGCGACTAAGTCGATTTCGTTGCGGGTAATGCCGACATCCTCGAGCAAGTGGTCGTTCAATTGCTTGAACGCGTGAAGGGTTCGGCGATAGCGCTGATGAGCGCGGATTTTAGACAGAACATAGGTCAAATACATGGGACGTTCCTTTTCGTTGAACCGACCGGCACGGCCGATCTGGACATGATGGTTTCCTTCATTGCAATTTCGGGATGCGTGCGGAGGAGGGGCTCCGCCCTCGTTTTTGGTTAGGCGCTGGTTGAGCGGAGCGCCGCGAGCGAGTCGACGGCAATCCAGAGGGAAAGGGCGAGCAGCCCGATGTCCTTGAGCAGGAACTGACCGGCAGCGACCGAAATCGCCGGAAAGCCGAGCTCCGGCACTGTGACCCCCGGGGTCGTCACCATGAAGCTGAGCGTGGTCGCGAACAGCCCGGCCGAGAGCAAACCGCCGACGAGCGAGTAAACCGGGTTGACGAGCCGTGCCGCGATCAGGGCGCCGATGCTGAGTTCGAGGAAGCCGAGAAGGCTTGAGAAGTCCCTTACGCTGAAGAGCGAATAGGTCCAGCTCAACAGCGGACTGTTGCCAACCAGGCCGGTCAGCCCTTCCGCTTCATAAGCGGTGAACTTCATACCGCCGAACCAGCCATAGATCACGACCAGCGATATATAGAGCCCAGCCGCACTGACGGTCCGGCCGTGGTGCTCGGCCAGATCGAGGGAAACGGCGCGAGCGTGTGCGCGCGGATGGGACGCGGCGCTGCGGATAGGAACATGAGGCATTGTCTTCTCCTTGGTTGTCCGCGGTGGGCGATCCGCCCGGCTGATGCGGAGTAAACGATACAGAGTTGTATCGGATGAAAAAGAAGTATACCGATCTGTATCGTTTTGCAAGGGCGAGTTCTGGAAGGATGCCGGCCTTGTTCCCCAGGGAACTCTTCTCTCCCGCGCTGCCGTGAGGCGAAGGAGGCGCTCCTTGCAGGGAATGCCTCAGAAAGCTCCTTGTATTTGCCTCCGGTTACCGTTAAACGATACAGATCTGTTACGTATTGTGAGGGCGATAATGCGCCGTTCGGAAATCCGGGACCACCTGCTCGAAACCGCACTGCGGCTGTTCAACCAGCACGGCTATCACGCGACGGGTGTCGACCTGATCATTGCCGAGGCGGGGGTGGCCAAGACGACGCTTTACCGGCACTTCGAAACCAAGGAAGACCTGATCCTGGCCGCGCTTGAACGGCGCGACGAGGAGGACCGCAATGCCATGCGTGCCTTCGTCGAGCAGCATGCGAGCGATCTGGTCGAGCGCCTTCTGGTGACGTTCGATTTCCTCGAAACTACGTTCCGCGACAAGCAGTTCCGCGGCTGCATCTTCGTGAGCGCGGCGGGGGAGCATAAGGATACGGTCAATGCCGTGTTCCGCGCTGCAGTGATGCACAAGCGCCTGGTAATCGCCTATTTTGAGGAACTCGCCCATGCGGCGCGGTTTGCGGAGCCAAAGCGGATCGCGACCGAGATCAACCTGCTGCACGAGGGCGCGATGGCCGTCGCACAGATGACCCGCATCGCCGAGCCTGCGCGGCAGGCCAAACGCATGGCAGGCCAGTTGCTCGCGGCGGAAGAGCGGTCTCCGTCAGCCCCGGGAGAGGACGCAGGCCGGCGAACGCAAGCCTCCTGAAGTCTCCCTCCGGCGCTGCATCGCCAAGTCGCATAATGGACTAAGCACCACTGCCACGCCGCCCCATCGGGCATTCA
Source organism: Sinorhizobium glycinis (assembly GCF_001651865.1). Classification (GTDB taxonomy): domain Bacteria; phylum Pseudomonadota; class Alphaproteobacteria; order Rhizobiales; family Rhizobiaceae; genus Sinorhizobium; species Sinorhizobium glycinis. Next base: position 271,881 of record NZ_LPUX01000067.1, on the reverse strand, counting down.
CATCGGAATGTGGTTGGAAGGACGTTCGGGGAAGTTCAGTATTCCGACGGCTCCACGGCTGTTTCCGATTCTGACCTGTTGAGAGGAATGAGAAATGCCCACTTTTCGGGAAACACCGGAAATTCCGGGCCTGCCCTGCGAATGACCGCCTTGGGTCGATTTCTGCCGCCCGCGCGAGCGCTGGGAGAGCCTCCCGAGTGTCCAAGAGACGCTGGGTAAGCCTGAGGGGCATTTGCGCGCGGAGCGAGCGTGACCAAGCCAAAAGAATCACTGTAGTCTGCGGAACGAAGCTGGTGGTCTGGCGGTTCTCAGTACGACCTTTGAGGTGGTCCGAACATGAAAGAAGTGCCGTGGCGCATTCCATTGTGGGTGACGCTCCAAAACGGTATGCCGCGCCAGTTCTGCGGCCCCTACGACGCCCTTGATTTCCTGGAAAACGAATGGCCGAGCCATGGAGTGCAGCAGGCTCGAGCAATTGAGATTTGTCGCGCCGCATTGCACCATTCAGAGTATACGAATTCCGCGAGACACTCCTTCGTAGCAGCATGCATCGAAGCGTCGCTAGAATGCAGCGAAGCTGTGAAATTTGGCGGTCGGGTCAGGTTCACAGGAGCGAGCCGGCATCGATAAGTCTGGCACCTGCGAGCCAATTTTGCACAATGAGATTGAAGGCCGCACGGCGCCTCCAATCCGCGATCGTTTCGCCGCGGGATTGGTGTTGGCCAAAGCAGGCCTGGGCAATTCGTGTCGCGTTCGAGATCTCACAGCCTGAAAGAGATGCCGCTCTGTGGCGCCTTGGTTTTCGAGCGAGTTCTTCGGCAACCTATTAATGTTGAAGTTGGGAAGCTGCCGACATCAATTCCTCCGGACTCGGCGCCCTGAACGTATAGCCAACCTCCAAAACTTCAGTGAAACTCCAGCGTACGATCCCCGCCCGGTCCAGTAGGAACTGACCGACAAGCTGCGCCCGGCGAGCCATCATCCGCTGATCGGCTTCAGTAATCTCATATCCTTCCTTCTTGTTGAGAAACTCGTTCATGGCCACTACGTCCATAGGCTCGGGCAACTCGCCCGGGAGATGGACCCGTAGCGCCATGACCGTGTCCATCCCGACCTCACGCAAGCCGAAAGCACGGTGCGAGGCCCGCTCGGGGTCGGACGCCGCGAGAAGATCTGGTGTCGGGTGGTACCGGAAATAGAGCCGCGCGCGTTCGACCGGCGTGTTGACGACCGCCAGGCATTCGACGCCTTTCTCATGCAGGGCCGCTTTGAGTTGCGCCATCGCCGCGACATGGCGCCGGCAGAAAGGACAATGCAGGCCTCGAAACAAACCGATCAGTAACGGACTGCGGCCCCGAAAATCATCGAGCGAAATCTTGCCCTCCCGCGAGATCGCATCGAGGACAACATTCGGCGCCCGGTCGCCCGGCTGCAGTGGGCGGTCGACATTGCTCGTGGCCATGGACAACCTCCTCTGCCGGATCCGTCAAGAAAAGGCAGTCGCTCCTTGGTCCATATTAATCCTTCAAACGACCGCGCTCACGGTCAAAATACTATCAGCGCCAGGTTTCGCGTCATTTAGGTTCTGTTTCGGGTGGTATGCGGAAATCTAACGCCAAGGGGCTGGATGGCTAGGTTGCGCCAATAGGGAGACATTGGTGGATCGCTCCTATGGGAAAGACCATGCTGCCCGCCAATAAAGGCGCCAACCGCCGCATTGGAAGAAGGCGCTTTCCGAAAACTCGATTTCGATTTTCGACCCGATGCGTTAGCCAACTGTGCGACTTCGTCGATCTGGCTCTTCCGGTGCCAAACTGGGTCGTTAAGCCCTGCGGACGAGCGGTCCGCCGAAGCCACGGAACTGACCCAACCTTAGTACGAAGATTGCCGAGATCGCACCGGCGGTCGTGTTCGCGAGAAACCAGGAACATTAAGGCGCGAGCGCCGTTTAGAGCCACTGCGTTCGTGCACTGAGAGGTGATAATGGGAAAGCACTCCCGCGAGATATCGCCTGAGGTGCGCGCGGCTATCGGCGCGTTTCTCAGCGCATGTCAGAAAGAAGCCCGGCCGCTTGCGACCTCTGAAGCCCTTGGCGCAGTGCGGCGCCTTTTCCCTGATCTGGATATCTCGGATACCCACCTTGCGGATGCCATCATCAGCGAAGCATCGTTGGCCGGTTTCCATGTAGTCACCCCAGATCATAAGTCCGCGGCGCCGATGAGGGATTCGCTTGAAGAATGGGATAATGAAGGCGGCGCAGTCGAGAGACCGTCGCGCAGCGAAACTCGCGGCGGGAGTGGCAATGACTCGGACGGCATAAGGCGGCGGGCGAAAGCGACCAAGGACCGGAATGAGCTGCTCTAGCACGGCTCTAGCAAGTGCCCATCTAGAGTTGAACGTTTCACAAAGCGTGTTAACCGCGGCAATATCTCGCGCCGTGCGGACAGCGCAGCATAGGTGTATTCGTCGGCCGCCGATTGCCCTCATTCCTGGCCATCGAGGAAGAACCGCACCATTTGGGAAGAGGCATCCGGACCATGCGGATCTGTATATGTTCCAGCGGAATGGCCGCCGGACCAGGCATGGCCGGCCCCGTCCACCAGCCAATATTCGACCGCCGGCCTACCCGCGGGGTCCGCGACAATCGTTCTTGCATAGGTCCGCCCGCTGGCGGATCGGCCGGATTCCTTCCGGACGGTCCATCCCGCGCCAGTTGGCGTTGCCGCCGCGACGATCCGATCGGCGTTGGAGGGATGCACCGTCCGATCCGCACTTCCTTGGAAGACGATCGTCCGGAGCCGGTGCCCATTGGCGAACCGCTTCGGACTGGATGCAAGACCGCCTTCGCCGCGCATCGCGGAGAAAGCTGAGACGACGTCGTTGGCCGACCCGTAGGTCAGGCCTGAATGGATCCCCGCGGCGGAATAGAGATCGGGATAGGTCTCGCCCATAATCGCCGCCATTGCTCCCCCTGCCGAAAGGCCTGCCACGAAGACGCGGCTGCGATCGAACCCAAATTCCGACATGATCTCCTTGGTGATCCCCGCAATGATCGAGGGTTCCCCCTCGTCGCGCATCTGGTCGACGGGCCTGAACCAGTTCCAGCAGGACGACGCATTGTTAGCCCCGCTTTGACGCGGATAGGCAACCACCAGGCCGTGCGTCTCGGCGACCGCATTCATGCCGGTTCCTGCAGCAAAGTCTTCGGGATCCTGGTTGCAGCCATGAAGCATGATGACAAGGCCGCGCGGCCGATCGGGTGCGGACGCGGGAATGTAGAGCCTGTAGCTTCGCGCACCGGCGGGGCAGGTGAAGGATCGCGCCAGGAACTGTGCCCCATCCGGCATGATGGGCTGGGGGACCTGTTTGGCGGTTCCCGGCAGGCCGGCGCCGTGTAGCGATCCGAAAACGCCGGATGCCAACCGGCCCTCGCGCAAGATCCGTACCGTTTCTGCCAAGGATTTCCGGAACCTTCGCGACGCAGTGCCGTCGCCGACCTTTTCGGCGGGTTCTTCGGCCTCAGGCTTTGCCGATGGCTCGATGATTTCCGCATCCGGATCGACCGGAAAGGGGGTGGAACGCTGGATTGGCGGCGGTGGTGTGATGTCCGGATTTGTCGAGGTGCGAGCATCGGAGGCCGGACGGCCGGCCAACGCATCTTGGATCACGCGTGTCGCCTCGGCGACGTTCAAGGCGCGCGTGGACCTTACCGCACGGCGCATAGCCGTTGCAAAATCGTCATTCATCGAGTTGTCCTTGTTGATCGGGCGCAGTTCTATCGGATGCGTTCGGCCAGCGCTGATTTCAGCTCGGTGCTGGCCTGGAGCGCGCCGAGTACGGTTATGGATTCAATTGTTGCCAGAGCAAGTTCCGGTGTGACGTCGGGTGCGATGCGGGCAAGTCCGACCACCTTGATGTGAAGTCTTTCGCCGGCCGCCTTCACCGATTCCAGATCGGCTCTGCTGTAGTCGCGCAAACCCAGCTCGAGCGTGTGCCGCACGATCGACTGCTTGACGGCCTCGGCCTCGGCTGCAAGCTGATTGCGGATCGCTGTTCGGATGAAGTCGGTGCGATTGGAATAGAATCCTTCCTGCACGAGAAGGTCGATGCGACCAAGATCGACGTAACCGAGATTGATGGTGATCTTCTCCGATTCGCCGCCCTTGTCGCGTAACTTATGTACATTGTCTTTCATGTGCCCGCCTAATTCCATCCACATGGATGGTATATGGATGGAGTGCTGATCCATTGCAAGGGGCGATGCTTTTGCTGGCGATGTAATTGCGCGTTGATCAAACGGCATCGCACGATGCAAAACCCACATGTCGACTTCTTGATAAGAGAGTATCCGTATCCAGCCCCTGGGCATAGAAATGGCGTGCAGTCTCGGCGGGTGAGGAGTCTTTGAGCCTACTGCCGCTCGACGCCACATGGTCCGAAAGTATCGCGGCGGCACTTGCGGTCAGAGGCCTGTCGAATTTGCTCGGCGCGTACGCTGTGCGACTGGCGGTAGTCGGTACGCCAAGCCGGAACGCAATCGCCTGCACTTTATCAGTCGGCCCGCAGGAGACCAGCTCGGCTTCGGTCAGTCCTTTTCGGGAAAATCAGCTTTGGAATTCTCGTCGCTGGTTGGTTCTCCTTCGAGAGAACGAATGTCGAGCAGAGCTTCGCGGAGAGCCTGGCCTTGAGGGTGATCGCCGGCGACCCCCAAAAAGCCGGGTATCGACCATCTCGTCTCGGCGCCACCAGAGGCGGTGTTAGCGCGATGGATGACAATATGCTCGCAAGTAATTCGATCATGCTCGAGAAACCACTTGTCGCCATTCGAGCTCGCTGCAAATTCCTTCAGTCCCCGTGGCATTCCCGGATCCTCATATAGCGTTGAAATTCGTCATCGCGGCCTTATGCGTGATAGGGCCAAATCTCCTGTCTCGGTCACTGGGAGAGGCTGTTTCGACGCCCACCTGAACAATAGAAGCATCGGAAGAGCTCCTTTGTTCCCGATCACGTCCCCCGATGGTAATCGTGCCTTGCCGGCAGTTCCGACGTCGACAATTCAATCAGGCACAATGCGACCTCTGAATGCACTGAATGAAGAAGGGGCAAAGTCGCCTAACCGGCGGCACTCGCCCGAGGATATGCCGGTCTCGATGCTTCGCGGCTCCGTTCTGGAGGTCGAGGAAAGCCGCTACGAAGGGTCAACAGATGCGGAGGCTTTGCGAAACTTATGCATCCCCTTTACCGCGGCGGGGCATGTGATGTCGCGACCTTCACGCGGTTCCCGGCGTCCCCCTTGCGTGTGATGGCCAAGGCGGCAGGCGCGGTCGACCTTGTCTGCCGATTGCTAGTCACGGTAGTAAATCTACGAAACTCAAAACAAGAAGTTGACGTACCGATCAAAGAGCTGTACTGAAGACCATCGATACTTTGTTTGCCGATATTTGTTTTTGCTGCGCCTCGCGCCTCGTGACGAACTTCTCCTTTCAAAAGTCGAAAAATGCCCGCTGTGCGCCGCCCAGCGGTGATCAATGTTGCTAAGAAGGGGTTCGTTATGACCACTGGCACAGTTAAATGGTTCAATTCCACCAAAGGCTTCGGCTTCATCCAGCCTGACGACGGCAGCGCCGACGTGTTCGTTCACATCTCGGCCGTTGAGCGCGCAGGGATGAACTCGATCGTCGAAGGCCAGAAGCTCGGCTTCGAGCTCGAGCGCGACAAGAAGTCGGGCAAAATGTCCGCAGGCCAGCTCCGCGCTGCCTAAAGCTTTTCGCCGCGATGACCACGGATGTACTGGCATGGCGGCAAGAAGTTCGAAAAGGCCAGGCGGATGTCTGGCCTTTTTCTGTTCTGAGGCTATCGCCCGTATTTGTCTCGGCCGACGCCCCCGCCGGTACTTGAAAACGGAATGGAAGGGTTGGGTCCTGCTCTTGCGCAAGCATCACCAGGACTGCGCGCCCATCCGCGCCGCGGAAGCAGGATCCGGGGTGTCTACGTCGAAACCCGCCATGGATGCTTCGCTGATGATGGCATCCATCAGGTCGGTATCTGAAATATCCAGATCAGGGAAAGCGCGCCGCACTGCGCCAAGGGCTTCAGAGGTCGCAAGCGGCTGGGCTTCTTTCTGACACGCGCTCAGAAACGCGCTGATCGCCGCGCGGACCTCAGGCGGCATCTTGCGGGAGTGCTTTCTCATCATCACCTCCCAGTCCAGGCTCTGAATCTAAACGCTGCCTGCGTCTCGAGGTTCCTGGTTGCTCGCGAACTGGCCGCCGTCTGTGATCTTGGCGCCTTCAGACATAGGTTGGATCAGTTCGGCGGACTCGGCGGACGGGAGGCCTTCTCGCAGTCAAAACCGCGAATTCACGGAGTCGATTTAATCAATTGAGATCTCCCTTCCTGTCAGCCGAAAACAAAGATGCCGGGACCTTGTTTAAATCCGATTTGAGACCCACATATAAGAAACTCGTTAATTTGGCTGGACTAGCCAATTTGGCTTCGCGGCGTCAGAGGACCCGCCATTCACCACGAACTTTGATGCGAATGCCTTACGCCGATCGGACGCGTAGCGTCGCTCCGTTCGAACCTCGCACGGACACTCGAGCGCGATCACGGGATGACAGAGGATGCGGGCCGCCTCGTGTGCTTCTGCGGAGCGCCGCCATGACCAGCCGCACTACGCAGACGCCTCGCATCGGCGGGGCGACGTCCTTCATCCATATGCCCGCGCGGTATGCAAGGTCGACGCCATACATGATGCCGATCAATCCGGCTGAGCTCGATTGCCGCACTCGAAAAGGATCACCAACAATCATGGCCGCTACAAGAATTCTCCAACGCAGTCCTCGTCCGACCCGCCGCGACGCAGCAACACATCTCTTTACCGTTGGTCAAGCTGTTTGGCTGAAGGGCGGGGATTGGAGATCGGCTGTGCCGGTCTATCACATCACCGGCACGCTGCCGCCGAGCGGCGGTTCGCCGCAATACCGCATTCGAAACGACGACGAACATCATGAGCGGGTGACGACGCAGGACAGGCTCGAACCGGTGCGCATGTCGTCCGCCGATGAAGGCGCCATGCTCATCGAAAGGACGTTCGGCAACCAGATCCAGCCCGCTGCGAACGGCAGCGCCTCGCTCGCCAAGGGCAAGCACTGACCACCGCCCTTCTGTCCAACGGAGAGGATGGCGATGAAGATCGTGATTGCGTTCTATCGTATCCGGGAGGTGGACGACGCGCATGCGATCGTCGGCCGCCAAACCGCGGAAGCTGCCGATCTCGACGAGGCGATAGAGATTGCGCTGGAGCTTTTGAGGACGCTCGACATGCCGCAGCGTCCAGACGCCATGACCATCACCGACGGTGATGGGAGCACGATCCATTCAAGCAGGCTCGACACCATCGAAAGTCTTGATGGAAGGCCAACACGATGAACGCCCACCGCACTGAAATTGAAGCCGGGCATGCACTTGCGATCAGCATCTGGGAAAATGAAGGTGGGACTTCAGCACCCGAGCCAATGGATGACCAATACGGCCGCCGCATCGAAACCCATCGCCCCTCGGCGATCTATCACGTGTCCGCAGGCGCACCGGCGCGGGTCAACGGCAACCTTCGCAATATAGAGCGCCGAATAAAGCGGCTCAGCCTATCGCGCCCCCGCGCGGCAGCTTTGCGCGAAACAGAGGCACGCTGAGGATGACAAGCTCCTTTCTGCTTTCGTCGCGTTGCGCCTTTCCATCTACGATGTCGCACGCAAGGCCTGTTCCAGTGGCCGCCGCGAATCCTACGCGCTGACCGCCGCCGATTTCCGCTAGGATGGATTGAGATGTTGATCCGCTACGGTTATGAGATCACGTTGAACTTCCAGCAACCGACCGCGTTGGTATGCCTGCTGTCGGTCCACGAGGATCGCGCGGCCGATATCCGGGTTCCTGAAACAACATTCACTGCTCCCGATGTGCCGACGTCGACCTATCGCGATCTCTTCGGCAACCGCTGCCGGCGGCTCGTCGCACCGGCGGGTGACCTGACGATATGGGGCGATGCCACGATCGAGGACGACGGCAAACCGGACAAAGTGCTGCCAGCCGCCCAGGAACTCCCAATGCCGGAGTTGCCGGACGATTGCCTCGCCTATCTCATGGGCAGCCGCTATTGCGAAACCGACCGTCTCAGCCAGATCGCTTGGGACATGTTCGGCGCGGTCGCGCCCGGTTGGGGGCGTGTGCAAGCGATCTGCGATTTCGTTCACAACCATATTCGCTTCGACTACATGCAGGCCCGACCGACGCGGACGGCCTTCGAAGTCTTTCATGAGCGCGTTGGTGTCTGCCGCGACTTCGCACATCTTGCGGTCACAGTTTGCCGCTGCCTCAACATTCCCGCACGCTATATCAACGGTCATCTCGGCGACATCGGCGTCCAGGTCGTCGACCCGATGGATTTCAGTGCCTGGATCGAGGTCTTCCTGGACGGTGGTTGGCACACGTTCGATCCGCGCAACAATACGCCGCGTGTCGGCAGGATCGTGGTTGCACGCGGCCGTGACGCGGCCGATGTCCCCCTCATCAACTCGTTCGGGCCGCACGTCCTGAAGTCGTTCCGGGTGTGGACTTATGAGGTGCCGGCCTTGCACTAGCCACTGGAAAGATTTGCGAGTCGCGATCAAAACGCAGGAGTGGTTCACGGCATGAACGACAGCCTCTCACGGCTTCCCAGGGAACCGGCAGATCGGCTTACCAAGCCATTCATGCGATTCCTCCGCATCGAGGCTACGGCGGGCATTATCCTTTTGCTCAGCACGCTCTTGGCGTTGGGCCTCGCAAACACTGCGTGGTCGTCGTCGTTTCTCGCCTTATGGGAGATGCCCGCGGGCCTTAGAGTTGGCGACATCGAGATCTATCGTTCTCTGAAGCACTGGATCAACGACGGGCTGATGACGCTTTTTTTCTTCGTCATCGCCCTTGAGCTAAAGCGCGAGCTGGTGCTGGGGGAGTTGCGCAACCCGCGCATGGCCGCTCTCCCCGTCGCCGCTGCTTTCGGCGGGATGGCGGTGCCGGCCGGTCTGTTCTCGCTGCTGGTCGGCGGCGGGCCGGGTGCGAGCGGCTGGACCACCGTGATGTCCACCGATACGGCCTTCGTTATCGGATGCCTTGCCGTGCTCGGTTCGCGGATACCAGGAAGCTTACGGCTGTTCCTGCTCTCTCTTGCGATCTTCGACGATGTCGGCGCCATCCTGGTCGTGGCGATCGGCTATGGCGAAGCCTTGAATTGGGCCGCACTTGGAACCGCCGGCTTCGGACTTGCCGTCGTAGCAGGTATCGCGCGTCTGGGCATCCGCAGCATTCCGGTCTATTTCACAATAGGTGGTGGCATCTGGCTGGCATTCGACGCATCGGGCGTTCACGCGACGCTCACCGGAGTGATTCTTGGGTTAATGACGCCCGCGCGGAGGTGGGTGAGCGACGCCCGCCTCCATGCGATACTCGACCGCGTGAGCGCCCATCCGCCCGGCGACCATTCGAGCCGCGACACGGCGGCACGCAGCGACCTTCATCGGGCAGGCGTCGCGACCCGCGAATCACTGCCGCCGGTCGAGCGTCTGGAGATGGCTCTCCATCCCTGGGTCGCCTTCGTGATCATGCCGCTTTTTGCCCTCTCTAACGCGGGCGTTCCGATAGGAGACGCAAACTTCGACATGCCTCTCACGGTCGCAATTTTCGCCGCCTTCGTGGCCGGCAAGCCCGTTGGCATTGTGCTCTTCAGTTTCCTCGCCGTGAAACTGCGCCTCGCAACTCGTCCAGACGAGCTACCCTGGAGCCTATTGGCAGCCGGTAGCCTGCTGACCGGGATCGGCTTCACCATGGCTCTGTTCATTGCCGAACTTGCTTTCGAGCCCGCGCTTCTGAACTCCGTCAAACTTGGCGTTCTCGGCGCTTCCGTCATCTCGGCAGCACTCGGTTTCCTGGCGCTGACCTGGCTGACGTCTCCTGGCAGACGATAGTGCAGCTCGCTCCATCGGCCGGCTCATAGCGTAGTGAGTTCGCGCGCCACTTTGGAATCCCACTTGGCGCCTTGGCAAGAATTGGCCGGTGAATTTGAAGCTCGGCCTGACGCTTGCGCGCTAAACTGGCGGCCAAAACAGCAGGATCAGAGGCACGCCCAGCACGACCACGATGAACGAGAGCGGCAGCCCCAACTTCCAATAGTCGCCGAAGCGATAGCCGCCGGGACCCAACACCAAGGTGTTGCACTGGTGCCCAACAGGCGTGAGAAAATCGCACGCCGCCCCTACCGCGACCGCCATTAGAAACGCATCCGGATTGTAGCCAAGGCGCTGAGCAAGGGTAACAGCAATCGGGGCGACAACGAGAACGGTCGCTGCATTGTTCAAAAACGGCGTTGCGGCCATTGCGACCACCATGACCATTGCAAGCGCACCATAGAAGGGCAAGGTGCTGGCCAACTGAGCGAGGCCGCCGGCGATAAGGTCGGCGCCACCGGTCGTACGGATCGACTCGCTGACCGGAATGAGAGCGCCGAGCATGATCAGGATGGGCCAGTCGACGGCCTCGTAAGCTTCCCGAAGCGAAAGTGACCCGAGCAGTACCGTCAGGACAGCAGCCGTAAAAAAAGCCGTGGCGACGGGCAGCAGGCCGAATGCCGTCAGCACCATGGCACCAGCCAGCACCACCACCGGAACCAGGCCTTTGCGGGGATTCCCCAAGCGGATTTCGCGCCCGGCCAACGGAAGAAGACCGAGTTCCATCAACCTGGTCGGGAGAAGCACCAGATCGCCCTTCAAAACGAGAACGTCGCCTGGTCTTAACACGATGTCGCGCAATCGCTCAGTGAAGCGCTCGCTGCTTCGGCTTACTGCGAGCAGGTTGATATTGAAGCGATCATGCAGCGCCAAACGCTTGGCGGTTTGCCCGATCAAGACTGATTTCGGGCCGATCACCGCCTCAATCCCGGCAATCTCCTCATCGGCTCCCTTTGCTTCCGTGGGGCGGTCGTGCCCTTCCAGTTCCAAACGCGCACGACTGATGCCTCGCTCGAGCGCCTGGGGATCTCCTTCCAACAGAACGATATCGCCTTGATGGAGTATAACGTCCGGCAGGGGCGTCAGTGGTTCGACCCGATTGCGAATGAGGCCAGTGACCAGAACCTCCTCGTCCAACAAGATCGACAGGTGACGGATAGACTTGCCGATGACGGAGGAAGAGGCAGTGATGCGAGCCTCGGTCATGTAGTCCTTGATGTCCAGCGCCTTCTCCATTGTCGCAACCGCCTTGCGCTCCTTGGGGAGCAGCCCATAGCCAAACGCAAGAAAGATTATTCCTGCTGTGGCGAGCCCTATACCGACGGGAGTGAAATCGAACATATTGAAAGGGCGGCCCGTCAGTTCCTCGCGCATCCGGGAGACGACGATGTTCGGCGATGTGCCGACGAGGGTCGTCAGTCCGCCAAGCAAGGAACCGAACGCCATCGGCATGAGAAAAGACGAAGGGGAGGCTTTCGAGCGGCGCGCCATCTGGAATGCGACTGGGATCATCATCGCCAGCGCCCCGATGTTCTTGATGAAGATGGAGAGAACCGAGACAGTCGTCACGAGAATAACAACCTGCCCCTGGACAGAGGTCACGTTCGGCGCCACCCGATGAAGGAATGCCTCTATGACACCACTGCGCTCAATCGCGGCGCTGACGACCAGCGCACTGGCTACAATGATGACAATGTCGTCGCCGAAGCCGGAGAATGCTGCGTTGTGCGGCACGATACCGGTGAAAACCGCGGCAAGCAGCGCGAGGACTGCAATGAGGTCGTAGCGGAGCCGTCCCCATATGAATGCGACCATCAGGCCGATCAGAATGGCGAAGGCGAAAGCCTGAGCCTGTGTCATGGATAAAGTCCCGACCCACTCTTCCCATTTTACGCGCCTGAAAGAGCCAATGTCGGGATAACTTACCAGCTTCGTTCAACGGCGCCGCACCCCGAAGTCCGTGCAGGATGTTTTCCAACGTCGTAGAGCGGATGCACGCTTGATCAGACGACTACAGGATGCTTCCGAACAGGACCGAATAGACAATCACGGCAATCGCCAGCGTAAACGCAAGCGATACGAACAGCCGCGTGAAGTCGTAGGTATAGAAGCGGGCGGGGATGAGGTTTTTCATAACGATCTCCTAAGTTTCGTCGAGATGCCCAAAGCGCCGCGTCCGCTGCGCTTCAAGATAGTGAGCGACTGCAACTCGTGCTGACCCTGCCGAGGATGTCCGCTGGAACTTGGATATCGGTCATAATGCTTGCTACGAGTTCGTCGCGCTTCGCACGATTGTCGTAGCCCTTAAGTGCTGCGAGGTCGGTGCTGCTGGCAGTTGCCATTCGCCCTGCCGCACTCGAACAGATGCCCGCAAGCGCAGCTACTCTGGCCTCCTCGGCCGCCTGGGTGCTGGCAGTCGTGGTGGTAATCCATCCAGCATTGAACCCGATGATCGGCGCCGCGAAAAGTCCTACGATTAGGCCGATCGCGTAGGGTTTTGTCCGTTCAAGGACTTGATCGAACGTCATGATTTCATTCCCTTTAATCAGGTTGATTATCGGGATCGTTGCAGCCCGTGCTCGACCAGGAGCCAATGGCAATCCAGACTTTTTACGTTGCGCCATAAAATAATCAAAGTAAACTACTAATTTCGTTTCTTATTCATAAATATTTTTCAGTGGGTCTTTGTAGCTAATTTCGGCATCATAATGAAAAACAACGCAGCGTTTGGCGCACCTATATTTACGCAATGCGAAACTTTAATTTGTGTGAAAACTGACTTTATCTCAAAAAACACGGTAATGACACAATCAATTGATAGAGATTCTTACTTAGTTTTTTGGTTCATCAAAGGCATCTACATCAAGCTCATGCTCCGCATATCCAAGTGCGGCCGCCGATTGCGGCCTGCTCCAATGCGGCAGTACAGAGCATAGCGGTGCGCGCTCAAGTGGCGCAAACGGGCTGGTCACGAAGCCCCAGAAAAGGAGGGCAGCATGCTTGCCCGGACGACGCATCGAACAGTCCATTTCGACCAACCGTTCTGGATGCCAGACCTCGGTGAAATGGTCCCGGCTGGCGACTACGAGGTCGACGAGGACGAGGAATTGATCGAAGGGATCTCCTGGCTCGCCTATCGCCGTGTGGCGACCTTTATCAAGTTACCAGCCACGGCCGAGAACAAATACAGAATGCGGCTGATAGCGATCGATCCTGAGGAGCTTGAACGCCTGACGGCAGTCGATCGCAACGAAGCCGCAATCTTCCCGTCACTTTCACGATAAGGCAACACCGAATGCGCCATCATCTATTCCCGATCGGGTTGTCAGTGCGACTTAAAAATCGCGCAAATATTTCACCTCGTGCGGCGGAAACCTATCAGATCACTGCCAAACTCCCTCTGAGAGACAATTCGCCTCAGTATCGCATGCGCAATGATGAACTCGGCCAAGAGCGCGTGAGCAACGAAGATAATCTGGAGCCGATTGACGGCCTAACGTCCGATAACTGATCAGCGTTCAGCTGTCGCGCAGGCGACTGTGGGGAGGAGAGCTGCAGATGAAAAGTAAACACGAAGAACACGCGCTCGCCATCAGCACATGGGAATCCGAAAGAGGCGCGCCGAACCGATCCGGACAGCGCGATGAGTATGGCCGCCGTTTCGAAGGCGACGGAACCTATACGATCTATCACCTCTTCACCGGAGAAACTGCAGAGATCGGCCCCTGGAAGATGGAAGGGCTTAACCCGAAAAATGCAGCGAGAGCGCTGCATATTCTCAATAACCCAACCTGGCCGTGATCATAACATCTGTGGAACAACACCAGCACGGCTACCCTCGCAGGGCACACCGCGCTGGTGAAGAATATTGACACGCCTCTTCGCCGCACCGACATACCCGACGTCGACATCGCCGGGTATGTTGAACAGCTGTTGCCACAGCTCACCACCAGGCGATCAGCCGGTCCGCGAAGCGGGCCGAGGCATGCCCTCAACACCACGAAGCCGATATTCCTCGCGTTGTCGCATTCGCGTAAACGACTCGAATACTAGTGGCGCGATAGCGCGGCGTTTAAGGGTGCGCTAAAATGCCAGCATGACCCAGCGATACGAATTGCATGATGACAGCAACGGCTTGTGGAGCGTGATTGATCGCTTCACCGGCTGGCCTGCTCGATGGCAAGGCATACCACAAACCGGCCTGGACTATTTCGATGCGGACGATCTAACGGACTTGCTGAATCTGCTAGACGAACGCAGACGGGCGAAAGGGAAGCCGGAAAGCGGCGGATAACGTGACCGAAACGTTGCTTCTAAGATGGCCCCTCAGGAGCAGCTCAACAGGTTGACAGTTGGCCCCTTCCGCCCACTGGGTCGATGCTGCCCTGTTGCTGCCCGCCTAAACGGCGCATGCCGATTTCAAGTACCCTCCGAGAGAAGTGCAGGTCGGCCCCCGGAGCTTTTTAGAATACGTCCAGATAGCTGAGCAACGAAACTACGCCGACGACTACAACAACGACCTGAGCCATCTGCTTCATCGTTGAGTCAATCGGAAGTTTTTGCACGAGGTAGAGCACCAGGACGGCAATGCCTGTAATCAGGATGCTTATGATGATGCTGATTATTATGCTCATACCCCCAGGCCCCTTGAGCGGAGTGCCTTCCGGCAGTGACGGGTAAATGCGTCTGAGTTCTACAACGGGAGGCATGTCACGCCGTAATGCTCCTACCTCTCGGCGATTGAGCTCGCGGCCATTGGCCCATTTCCATCGGGCGAACGGGCGTATTTAAGCTTGACGAACTGTTTGCGGTCTCCGGCAATCAGCATGTAGAGCCTCGAAGTCCAGGTTCCTTCCGATTCTTCGGAAAGTTTCTCCGCATCGGTACTGTCGGAAAATGCCTTGAGAAATGGCTCAATGGGCACCTTCGTGAAGGCGACGGTGCAGGTCTCGACGGGTCTTCCGTCCCGTCGAGCCTTGGTGACGCCGATTGCAACCGGTTCCGGAAGGGCTCGATCAGTGGCCATCCATCCACTTGAGAAATCAACGTGCTCGAGAGGAGCGAGACGCTCGAAGTCGCCTCCTGGGAAAGTTTTCCATCCCTCTGCGGCGGCGGCGGATGCGATCGCGTCGAAACTTGAACCTTGTGCAAGGCACGTTCGCCGGAATAGTTCGACTGCCTCTGAACCGTCGCCGGCAGCGAGCGCGATCACACTCGGAGAAACAGCGGCCAGAAACGCGATGAGGTACCGGCAGCGCATCATAAGCTCCATTTGGTGTGGATCGAACTGCTGAGCTAAGAGGTTTGTTCCAACGGATGCCGCCGGCGAGCTCGGTGCTACGCCGTTCATCGCGCAATCGCCCTCGAAAGGGCAAGAGCGGAACAGTCTGGACCACTAGTCGTCACCGCCGCCCCGGCGAATGAAAATACCTTATTGCTAGGGGTTACGAGATTTAGCTCCTGCTTATGAGCTGCGGGTGAGCGTCCGTGTGCAACGCCCAGGTAGGTCGGTAGGGTGTTCCATCAAGTGTGTCCTAGATGACGACGCCTCGCTCGCAACGGCGGCTCGCGACACCGGGACCACTATTCTTATCCCGTCGGGGTTGCCAAGATGGGATTGCCTTCGGATGCGATGGCGGTCGTTGATGAACGGCTGCGCGTCATTCGATTGCAGGGCCTTCGCGTGATCGACGCTTCGGTGATGCCGACCATAACCTCCGGCAACACCAACACGCCGGCTATCATAATCGCCGAGGGTGGCCAAATCGACGCGATGGCCAGCTGTGCGGCGCAAAGCTGTCATGCACGGCTCCGTTTGCGAGAGTCTGCATCGGGTCGCGAATTCGCCTTCATCCGCGTCGTGGGTGGGTGGAAAGTTCGCGTTGATGCCCCTGGGTCTGAACGGACAGGAACCGCGAGGAGCGGTCTTTCGATGCTCTGCCGTTGAACGGCTTCGTTTGCACTAGTTTAGCGGAATTTTGGCGACAGGATGGTTGCCTCAACATAATGCTTCGAAGCCCTCTTGGCCGAAAACCCGCTGATTGCGCGCTACGGCGCGGTATTCTGCAAGATCGCCACGCAATCACCGCCGAGAGCCGCATTGCTCTCGACAAGAGCACTCCTGTCGCAGACCCCCTAGCTGGCAGACGCTTGGCTGATCCCCGCATCGATCCAGGTACGCGTCTGTTCCAGTACCTCATCCGAAAGGACGGGATCGTCGATCGCCCGCGCGAGGATCACTGCCCCTACCATCGCCGCCCAGCTTCCGATCGCTGCGCGGCGTCTGTCTGACGGATCTAAGTTGGGTAGCGCCTTGCCGATGCGCTCGATCTGCGATCGAAGGCCTTCCGTCATGGCCGAGCGTGCGGCCGGGGTCTGGTGGCGGATGGCCGCGGCAAGGCCCGCCGTCGGACAGCCACCGGCGGCGTTGTCGCGATGACGGGACGAAAGATAGGAACTTACATAAGCGCGAAGATCACCCCCTCCGCTTGAATCCGCGGCGAGGACATGGGCAAGGGTCTGCGCGATCAGGTCATCCTTCGAGCTGAAATGGCCATAGAAGCCGCCGTGGGTGAGCCCGGCGGCTTTCATCACCTCCGCCACGCTGACAGCGTCGAACCCCTTATCGCGAAACAGCCGGCTGGCAACATCCAGAATCCGGCAGCGGTTCTCCGCCATCTGCTCTCGACTGACCTTCATTTCAAAATTCTCCACCGGTGTCCTTGACTTTTACATGATGATCATCATATTTAGCTTTAATCATGATGATCGTCATGATTATAGGTTCAAGCACAGAAAAGAGCAATCCCATGACCAAGCTTCCGTCCGTCCTCATCACCGGCGCCTCTACCGGTATCGGAGCTTCCTACGCCGAGCGGTTCGCGCGCCGCGGGCACGACCTCGTGCTGGTCGCCCGTGACGTGGCGCGAATGGAGGCTTTGGCAGGCCGTCTGCGTCAGGAAAACGACGTGGCGATTGACATCATCCAGGCTGATCTCACGCAGCCCGCGGAGCTTGCAACGGTAGAGACGAGGCTGCGCGATGATGCCCGCATCGGGATCCTCGTCAACAATGCCGGAACGGCCATCGGCGGAAGCTTCGTCGAGCAGAGCGCCGATGATGTGGCGCGGCTCGTTGCGCTCAACACGACCGCACTTCTGCGGCTTGCCAGCGCCATCGCTCCACGACTTGCGAAGACCGGCGAAGGGGCGATCGTCAACATCGGCTCCGTGGTCGGCCTGGCGCCGGAGTTTGGCATGACGGTCTACGGCGCAACCAAAGCCTTCGTGCTGTTTCTGTCGCAGGGCCTCAGCCTCGAGCTCGGGCCGAAGGGTGTCTACGTCCAGGCCGTGCTTCCGGCCACGACACGAACCGAGATTTGGGAGCATGTCGGCGCCGACGTCAACACGCTCTCCAACGTGATGGAGGTGGACGATCTGGTTGATGCGGCGCTGGTCGGCTTTGACCGTCGCGAACCGGTGACCATTCCGCCGCTTCCCGACGCCGGTCAGTGGGACGCGCTTGAGGCCGCGCGCCAGGCCATGCTTCCGAACTATGGCAACCAGCATCCCGCCGAGCGGTACCGCACGGTCGCCTGAGCATCAACGAAACCATTTCGGTAATCGATAGCCGCTGCGGCGGCGACAACATTGGTGAACTATGACCAACAAGACGCTGTTTGAGCCCTATACTCTCGGCTCGCTGACCCTCTCCAATCGTATTGTCATGGCGCCCCTGACGCGCAACCGCGCTGGCCCGGATTTCGTTCCGGGTGATCTCACCGCCGAGTATTACGGCCAGCGCGCCTCGGCTGGGTTGATCATCTCCGAAGCCACGCAGATCTCGCAGCAGGGACAGGGCTACCAGGACACGCCAGGCATCTACACTCAGGCTCAGATCGAGGGCTGGCGCAAGGTCACCAACGCCGTGCATGAGAAGGGCGGGCGTATTTTCCTGCAGCTCTGGCATGTAGGCCGCGTTAGCCACGTCGACCTTCAGGAGAACGGGGCCGCGCCGGTTGCGCCTTCAGCGATCCGGGCTGAGATCAAGACGTTTGTCAACAACGGCTTCTTCGCTGTTTCGGAGCCGCGTGCACTGGAACTTGATGAACTGCCTGGCATCGTGGACGATTTCCGCAAGGCGGCTGCGAACGCCATTGCGGCCGGCTTCGATGGCGTCGAGATTCACGGAGCCAACGGCTATCTGCTCGACCAGTTCGCCAGGGATGGTGTCAATGTCCGGACGGACGGGTACGGCGGATCGATCGAGAACCGGGCTCGGCTGATGCTGGAGGTCACGGCTGCAGTGGTCGAGGAGATCGGCGCCGAGCGAACCGGAATACGGATTTCACCCGTATCGCCAGCCAATGGCGTATCGAGCAGTGACGCTCAGGCGCAGTTTGACTACATCGTCGATCAACTTGACGCCTTGGGCATCGTCTACGTTCACGTCGTCGAGGGCGCCACGGGCGGGCCGCGTGATGTTGCGCCGTTTGATTTCGGATCGCTCCGCCGACGCTTCAAGAACACCTATATCGGCAATAACGGCTATGATCTCGAGCTTGCGACGTCGCACCTCGCCGAGGGGAAGGCCGACCTGTTCGCGTTCGGTCGACCGTTCATCGCCAATCCCGATCTAGTGGAGCGGTTGCAAACCGGCGCGCCGCTGGCGCAGGCCAATCCTTCCACGATCTATGGCGGCACCGCCGCTGGCTATACGGATTATCCTGCGTTCGCAGCCGCAAGCGGCCACTGATACTTTCGGCGCCGCACTTTGGTGCGGCCCCGACCCTTATGCGCGGTCTGCGATAGTGGCTCTCCAACCGGAGGCGGCGTTGGCAGGAACCTGGAGAACAGATCATCATGAAGGCATTCATCCTCGATAAATACAAGAAGAACGGCGCCCTGCGCTTCGGCGACATGCCGGAGCCAGCGTTGGGGGATGACGATGTTCTGGTCGAGATCCACGCCGCCGGGCTCAATCCTTTGGATTCCAAAATCCGCGATGGAGCCTTCAAGCCCCTCCTTCCTTATCGCCCGCCCTTCATCTTGGGGCACGACATGGCCGGAATAGTCGCTCGGGTCGGATCGAAGGTCCATCGCTTCAAGGTGGGTGACGAGGTCTATGCCCGGCCGCGCGATGGCCGCGTCGGGACGTTTGCGGAACTGATTGCCATCAATGAAGCCGACCTGGCGCTGAAGCCAAAGAGCCTCACCATGGAGCAAGCGGCTTCCATCCCCCTGGTCGGGCTGACCGCCTGGCAGGCATTGGTCGAGCGAGCCGACCTGCAAAAAGGGCAGAAGGTCCTCATACACGCGGGCTCCGGCGGCGTGGGTACATTCGCCATTCAGTTGGCGAAGCATCTCGGCGCGACGGTCGCTACGACGACGAGCACAGCGAATGTCGAGCTGGTCAAAAGCCTAGGCGCCGATGTTGTCATCGACTACAAGAAGCAGAACTTCGAGAACCTCCTGTCTGGTTACGACGTTGTGTTGAACAGCCTGGATGGCGACACGCTCCAAAAATCCCTGAGCGTGCTGAAGCCCGGCGGCAAACTGATTTCCATCTCCGGTCCGCCGGATCCCGATTTCGCCAGAGAACAAGGACTGAACTGGCTCTTGCAGCAGGTCTTGCGTCTTTTGAGCTTCAGCATCCGAAGGAAGGCCAAAGGCGGGGGGATCAGCTATTCTTTCCTGTACATGCGCGCCAGCGGCGAACAGTTGAGCCAGGTCACATCGCTGATCGAAGCCGGCATCATTCGTCCGATCATGGACCGGGTCTTCCCGTTCGAAGCGACCAATGAAGCGTTGGCCTATCTCGATACGGGACGGTCAAAGGGCAAAGTCGTCGTCAAAATCCGGTAGTAGGCAGGAAGAAGAGCATGACCAAGTCTTATCCGCCGCAAGCCGGCAGCATAATCACGTGGAAAGATGCGCCGACCAGGAGCGTCGATGCTGCAGGCACGAAGTTCGTCTATCGGCGGCTCGGACCCGCGGCCGGTGTCCCGGTGATCATGCTGAATCATTGGGGTGCCACCTTAGACAACTTCGATCCGCGCATCGTTGACGGCCTCGCCGCGACCAGACCAGTGATCGCCGTCAACTACCGGGGCGTCGGCGCATCGGGCGGCAAGGCGCCGCTCACGGTGGCGGAGATGGCCGAGGACGCGATTGCCTTCATCCGCGCGATTGGGCCTCCAGCAGGTCGATCTGCTCGGCTTCTCCCTTGGCGGATTCGTGGCGCAGGACATAATGCTGAAAGAACCCGGCCTCGTCCGAAAGGTCATCCTGACCGGCACCGGCCCGGCAGGGGGCGAAGGCATCGAAAAGGTAGGGCCTATGTCCTGGCCGCTCATCCTCAAGGGCATGCTGACGTTCCGGGATCCGAAATTCTACCTCTTCTTCACGTCGACCGCGAATGGCCGCCACGCCGCGAAAGCCTTCCTGAAACGGTTGAAGGAGCGCGAGGCGGATCGCGACAAGCCGATCACGATGACGGCATTCCTCAGGCAGCTCAAGGCGATCAAGGCCTGGGGCAAGCAGGCGCAACAGAATCTTGGCGCCATCTGGACGCCTGTTCTGGTTGCGAATGGCGATCAGGACAGGATGGTGCCCACCAGCGACTCGATCGGCCTGGCGCGCCGCCTGCCGAATGCCGAACTCGTCCTCTACGAGGAGGCCGGGCACGGAGGCATCTTTCAATATCGCGAGGCCTTCGTGAAGAAGGCGCTTGAGTTCCTCGCGCGCTGATGCCGCCGCTGTCGCTGATCTTGGATCTGGTTCACATCATTTCTCGGGGTGGAATGCCGCTGCTGGCTTGATGCGCCCGAACATGACAGAAGCGCCCAACAGCGGCCATCCAGCGGCACGATTGTGAACGTCGCTCTCGGGTCGAGAACTCGCCTTCGCCAGTGTCGCGGGTGGGTGGAGAGCTTAATTTCGCTGCGGGATGCATGAACGGCAGAAAGCGCCGGATGCCGTCGTCGGGCCGCCGAGACGAACCCCCACCATAGGCAAGATGCGTTTAGCTAGTAAAGACGCCCCGGATATGGTCGAAAGCGCGGGCGACGGCCGGCCGCGGCGGGGCTAGTGCAGGGTCCTGCTCGGCTTCGACCACCAGCCACCCGCGGTAGCCATTTTCCCGGACAAAGCGGGCAATCGGGTCGAAATGGACAATGCCGTCGCCGGGCACAGTGAACATGCCGCTTCGCACGCCGACATTGAAGCTCAGGTCACACGCCCGAACGTTTTGGAGCACCGGGCCACGGACGTCCTTCAGATGGATGTGGACGATGCGATCCCCGAAGCGCTCGATCAAGCGGGTATAATCAAAGCCGCCGGCGACAGCATGTCCAGTGTCGAGAAGCAGGCCGGCTTCCTCCCCCGTTCTGCCAAAAATGTCCGAAATCTCATCGAATGTCTCTGCCACCATCATCAGGTGATGGTGATAGGCAAGTTTGAGATCGTACTCGCCCGCCAGACGCTTGGCGAACTCGGTGAGCCGGGCGGCATAGGCGACTACCTCCGTCTTCGGCATGGTCAACCGCTCAGACATCGGTGCATCGAGCGGCGATCCTGGTGTCATCATCGCGACCTCGCCATAGACCATGACCTTGCACTCCATCTCGCGCAGAAGTTCGGCATGGCGGGCAACGGCTTTCATTTCTTCGCCGACGCCGCGTTCAGCCAGTTCTCCCGAATGCCAGCCGGACGCCAAGGCGAGGCCATGGCTTGCAAGAAGCGGTCGCAATGTTGCGGCATCTCGTGGGAATTTCCGTCCGAGTTCGACGCCTTGGTAACCGGTCTCGGCTGCGTCGCTCAGGCATGTCTCGAGCGAGATGTCGGCGCCAAGGTCCTCAAGCACGTCGTTGGCCCATGACAGCGGACTGACGGCAAGACGCACGCCGGCGGGCAAAGTGATGGCTTTCTGGGGGATCATGTTGTTCTCCGGATGGTAGATTTCTTTGAGCGGCAGCGCGTTCGCCGTGCCCAAGAGATGACGGTCTCGCCAATGACGGCAGCTCATGTGGACTGACGCACGATAAGAGCGCCCGGCAGTGTCACGGTCTCGGGCTCCAGCTGTCCCGTGACCATCCCGACGATCACCTCAACCATTTCCTGCCGCGGCTGCTCGTATGTGGTGAGGCTGTAGGCCGACGATCCGCAGAGCTCGTAATTGTCGAAGCCGACGACCGCCATGTCTTCCGGGACCCGCAAACCAAAACGGCCGCGGATTTCATCCATCGCGCCGAGCGCCAGGATGTCGTTTTCGCACATCAGGACGTCGACTCGGTCCGCGGGGTCGGTCTGCTTGAGATAGCTGCGGACGGCTTCGGCCCCGGCATCGGCGCTGTATTTCTCGGCCGAGAACACCGAGACGCCATCCACACCCTTCTCTTTCCAGAAATCGACGAAATGTTGCCGACGTCTCAGCGCCGTCGACAGGACGGTCGCACCCGTCATAAAGCCGGGACGCCGGTATCCTCTTTCGAAGAGATGATCGACGATCTCCCGCAGCGCCAGTTCGGCATCGCATGTGACCGCCGGCACGCCTTCGATCTGACTGTCTCTCGCCAGCACGAACATGGGTGGCGTCCCCCGGCCCAATTGCAGATCGCTCAGTGTCTCGCTGCGAAACGCCGTTCCGAACAGGATGACGGCATCGACCTGGCGCTGGTCAGCGTGAAGCAATGCGTGCACATGGTCGAAGTGCGTGTTGATATTGATCAGCACGGCGACCAGCTCCTCGGCCTGCAGCCGTTCGGTCAATGTCTCCAGGAACGGCAATTTCTGAGGATTGGCGAAATCATCGACGAACACTGCCACCTGATTGGTGGAGTTGGTCGCGAGGCTGCGTGCAAGCAGGTTCGGGGTATAGTTGAGCGCCGCGGCCGCCTCGAGGACCTTGCGTTTGCTTTCCTCCGCGATCGATGCGCCCGGAGTGAAAGCCCGTATGACCGTCCACTTCGAGACACCCGCGGCCTCCGCCACTTCCCTCGCTGTCGCCCGCTTGCGCATAGAACCTCCTGCAAATGGAACGGACATTCCATTTTTTGATTCGGATGAAATGAATGCTTGCTTTTACGGCATCCGAGGATAACATGCACCTGTTTGCACCCGGTAGCAAACAGAAATGCACCCGGTAGCATTCGTTTTTCTCGCCATCCAGTGGAGTGGACGGCGAATTGAGGAGGAGCAAATGAAATCTATTCTGAAGAAGCTGGCATTCGGCGCTGTCGCATTCGGCGTCGCCACCTCGGCGGCCGTGAGCGCAAAAGCTCAGGAGCCCACCATCATCGCCGTGACGCACGGACAGGCGTCCGATCCGTTCTGGTCGATCGTGAAGAACGGCATCATGCAAGCCGGCAAGGACAGCAACGTCCAGGTCGATTACCGCGCGCCGGAGACCTTCGACATGGTAGCGATGGCACAGCTCATCGAAGCTGCTGTCAATCAGAACCCCGCGGGCATAGTCATTTCGAACCCGGATCCGGATGCGCTTGGCCCGGCGATCGAGAAGGCCGTCGCCGCCGGCATTCCGGTCATATCGATGAACTCCGGCATCTCCGCAGCCGAAAAACTCGGCATCAAGCTGCATGTCGGACAAGACGAGATGCCGGCTGGTATCAAGGTCGGCGAGAAGTTGAAGTCGCTCGGCCTCAAGCACGTCCTCTGCGTCAACCAGGAAGTTGGCAACGCTGCTCTCGACCAGCGTTGTGCCGGTACGGAACAGGGCTTCGAGGGTGGCAATGTCACCGTACTGCCGACGAGCTCCGATCCCGCCGAGATCGAATCGAAGATCCAGGCGGCTCTCACGTCCGACCCGTCGATCGATGTCGTACTCGGCCTTTCGGCTCCGCTCGTCGGCGAGCGGGCAGTGGCGGTCGTGGAAAAGATGGGTGTCGGCGACAAGGTGAAGGTCGCCTCCTATGATCTTTCGGCGAGCTTCCTTCAGTCGGTGGCCGACGGCAAGGCGCTGTTCGCGGTCGATCAGCAGCCTTATCTACAGGGATATCTGCCAGTGACGTTCCTGGCGCTCAATGCGCGCTACGGCACGATCCCGGCCGGCAACGTGGCTTCTGGTCCTAGCTTCGTGACCTCCGACACCGCCGCGCAGGTGATCGAGAAATCCTCCCAGGGCATCCGCTAAGGCGGAGCTGGCAACCCCCGTCCCGGACGGGGGCTGCCCTCTGTTGCCGCGCATTCGGCCGACGCGAGACTTCGGTTCGCAGGCGGTCGTCGCGCGTACGCATAACGACCGAGATCTAAGGAACGAACCATGACTCTAGCCAACGAACAGAACGGGTCTGCTGTCGGACCCGATGAGCGGCTGAAAAAGGTTTCGACATTGACTGCCATTCTGCGGCGTCCCGAACTCGGCGCTGTAGCCGGTCTGGTGCTCGTGACCGTCTTCTTCCTCCTCACCGCCAATCCCGCCATGTTCACGTTGGCGGGTGTGATGAACTTTATGGCCCCGGCTGCCCAACTCGGCATTCTGGCGATCGGCGCAGCCCTTCTGATGATCGGCGGCGAGTTCGACCTTTCGATCGGCTCGATGGTGGCATTTGCCGGTCTCGTCTTCGGCACCGCGCTCGTCGTCTGGCAGATGCCGCTCAGCGTCGCCATTCTCGTGGCGCTCGCGTTTGCCGTTTTCATCGGCGTCACCAACGCGCAGCTCACCATGCGCACCGGCCTTCCGTCCTTCATCGTGACGCTGGCCTTCCTCTTCATCCTGCGCGGCCTGACGCTGGTCGGCCTGAAATGGGCAAGCGGCGGCGCGACCCAGCTTCGCGGCATGAAGGAAGCAGTGGCCGGCAGCCCGCTGGCTCCCCTGTTCTCAGGAGACGCCTTCCCCGGACTGTTCACCTGGCTTGCGGAAGTCGGCATCATCGACACCTTTCCGAACGGCACGCCGAGGGTGTCCGGCGTTCCGGTCGAGATCCTGTGGTTCATCGCCATCGCACTCCTTGCCACCTGGGTTCTGTTGAGATCGCGCTTCGGCAACTGGATCTTCGCATCTGGTGGCGATCCGCGCGCTGCGCGCAAGTCGGGTGTGCCGGTGGCGAGAGTCAAAACAACGCTCTTCGTCGTCACCGCCCTTTGCGCCACGCTGGTCGCCATCCTCACCGTGCTCGATGCCGGCTCGACGGACGCCCGCCGCGGCTTTCAGAAAGAATTTGAGGCGATTATCGCGGCTGTCATCGGCGGCTGCTTGCTCACCGGCGGCTACGGTTCCGCCATCGGCGCGTTCTTTGGATCGATCGTCTTCGGCATGGTGCTAATCGGCCTGACCTACACGTCGATCGACCAGGATTGGTACCTCGTTTTCCTCGGCGGCATGCTGCTGACCGCCGTCGTCTTCAACAACGTCATCCGCAAACGCGTCACGGGAGAACGCTGATGAGCACATCTCAGACGCCCCTCGTCGAGGTCAGGAACCTCGTCAAGCATTTCGGCTCCGTCATCGCCCTCAACGGCGTGTCCATGAGTGTCAATCGCAACGAGGTTCTCTGCCTGCTCGGTGACAATGGCGCGGGCAAATCGACCCTGATCAACACGCTTGCAGGCGTGCACAAGCCGACCTCGGGTGATTTCCTGGTCGACGGCCAGCCACGGGTGTTTTCCGGCCCGCGCGACGCACTCGATGCCGGCATCGCCACGGTCTATCAGGACCTCGCGATGATCCCGCTGATGTCGGTCACCCGCAACTTTTTCATGGGTCGCGAACCCTTGATCGGCTTCGGCCCCTTCAAGCGCATGGACATGGATGAGGCCGACAACGTCACGCGCGACGAGATGCACAAGATCGGCATCGATGTTCGCGACCCGCAACAGGCGGTCGGCACGTTGTCGGGCGGTGAGCGGCAATGTGTGGCGATCGCCCGCGCAGTTTATTTCGGCGCCAAGGTGCTGATCCTCGACGAACCGACATCCGCACTGGGCGTCGCCCAGACGTCGATGGTGCTGAAGTATATCAACCAGGTCCGGGCCAAGGGCCTCGGCGTGATCTTCATCACCCACAACGTTCGTCACGCCTATGCCGTTGGCAATCGCTTCACGGTGCTCAACCGCGGCAAGACACTTGGAACCTATGCCAAGAACGAGATCGGTATCGACGAGCTGCAGAACCTCATGGCCGGCGGCAAGGAGCTGCAGTCTCTGTCGGAAGAGCTCGGCGGAACGATCTGATCGACACCTGTTCGCATGCATGTAGGTGCGGCGCATCTCACGCCGCTCCACCCATCGCCATACCCAAAATAGCGGAACACTAGCCAATGAGTGCACCCAAGACTTCTCCCTTCCCACTCGCAGCCTGCGCGGAAATGCTCTGGCGCGACAAGCCGATCGAGTGGCGCGCCGCGCGCCTGAAAGAAATGGGTTTCGGCGTCGGTCTCTGGAACTGGCCGGACCACGACCTCACGAAGCTGGAAGCGACCGGGGCGACCTTCACGATCATGAACGGCTATCTGACCGGCCGCCTTACGGACGACGACGGTGCAGCAGAACTCCTGAGGACGGCACGCGAGACCGCGCAGGTCGGAAAACGGCTCGGCGTTGAGCGGCTCAACCTGCATGGCACAGGCTTGGGAGACAGAGGCTTGCCTGTCCAGCCCATTGAAGTCGTCACCGGTGCGATGTGGCTGAAGGCGCGCGAAACTCTCTGCCGCATCGTGGATATGGCTGAGGAAGAAGGCGTCACCTTCACGCTCGAAAACCTCAACCTGCCGGTCGACCACCCCGGTGTGCCCTTCGGGCGCGCCGAGGACACGCTGGCGCTTGTCTCGAGCGTCAATCATCCGCGGCTCCGTCTCAATCTCGATCTCTACCATGCCCAGATTGGCGAGGGGAACCTAATCGAACTCTGCCGCAAGTGCCTGCCTTGGATCGGCGAGATCCAGGTGGCCGACGTACCCGGCCGCTGTGAGCCCGGTACCGGCGAGGTCAACTGGAACGGCATCGCCAAGGCGCTGAATACCATGGGCTATTCCGGCCCGATCGGCATGGAAGCCTGGGCCGCCGGCGATCCCGAAGCGGCGCTCGAAGCGTTCCGCACCGCCTTCACCATCTGACATTTTTCAACGTGACAGGATCAATTCAATGCCCAAGAACAAACCCGTCAATGTCGGTCTCATCGGTGCCGGCCGCATCGGTTCCTTCCATGGTGAGACCGTCGCACGCCGCCTCGTCGACGCCGAGCTCGTCGCCATCGCCGATCCCGCGCCAGGGGCTGCGGCCGGTCTCGCCGCCAAGCTCAACGTTGAAAGCTCGTACACTGACGTCGCGGATCTCCTCGCCCGCCCGGATCTCGATGCCGTGATCATCGCCACGCCGGCGCGGTTTCATACGAACATCCTGGTGCAGGCCGCGGAAGCCGGCAAGGCGATCTTTTGCGAGAAGCCGATGGCGTTGACTTTGGAGGATGCCGACCGCGCGATCGTGGCGGCGCGCTCTGCCGGCGTTCCGCTTCAGGTCGGCTTCAACCGGCGCTGGGATCAGGCCTTCGCTGAGGGCCGTGCCGCGATTGATGGCGGAAAGATCGGTACCCCTCAGTTGCTCCGATCGCTGACCCGCGACCCCGGTCCGTTCGGTGCCGACCCCGCCAGGATTCCGCAGTGGACGATCTTCTACGAAACGCTGATCCACGATTTCGACACGCTGCTTTGGCTGAACCCGAATGCCAGACCGGTCGAGGTCACGGCCGTTGCCGACGCGCTGGTTCGTCCAGATTTCGCCGACAAGGGCTTCCACGACACGGCGGTCGTCACGATCCGTTTTGACAATGGCTCGATCGCTGTGGCGGAGGCGAACTTCTGCGCAATGTACGGCTACGACATCCGCGGCGAGGTCTTCGGCTCCGGCGGCATGGTGACAATGGGAGACGTCCGTCGTTCCAGCATGACGCTGTTCGATAAGGACGGCGTGTCGAGCGAGACCTGGCGTCGCGACACCGACCATTTTGTCCACGGTTACACAGCGCAGCTCGCGTCCTTCTTAACCGCCGTTCGTCGCGGCGAGATCACCGAAGGACCGACCGGCATCGATGCGCGCAATGCGCTCAGCATCGCGCTGGCCTGCATTGAGTCCGTCTCACAGAAGGCAGCTATCGCGTTGAAATAAAAGGCAGATGGACGCGGTCATGAAAACGAGCGAGGTGACAAAACCTCCGACGGACGTCATAGAGCTTAAGGGCATGTTCGCTTCCAGGTCCCTTAGGCTTCCCAAACAACTCGAGCAGGTCGCTCGTCTGGCGCTTGCAAGGCCGGATGTCATCGCCTTCGGCAGCGCTCGTTCGATCGCTGCCGTTTGCTCCGTCTCCCCCACCTCGGTCACGCGCCTTGCTACCGCCCTTGGCTTCGACAGTTTCCAGGATTTCAAGTTGTTCTTTCAACAGCATCTAAGGAGAACTGCGAACTCCTATACCAGGGGGTGTGTTTGATGGGCTTTGGTCATCCGCGGCCCTGTGGCGGCCACGTTGTCTCGTCGACGCGAGTAACGGTCAGCGGCCGCTGTGGGGTCAGCACCCGAAATTGCGGGCGCTATAGGCGAATGACAGCGTTGGGTCGTTTTTCCGAGTTCCTCAGAGGGCGCAAAGGGTGGGAAAACCGAAGTTTGGAGCCGGTGACTTTGCGCCAGCTTAGCCCATCTCCGCGCTGTCGCCGAGCGGCAGCTTTGGTAGGGGTGCTGCCACACTGACAATCCCGGCGGCTGCCGCATCACCTTCTTGCGGCAATCGTAACCTTCTAGTTTGGCGCGGTGGCCGCGGTTTGACCCGGCGGCAAGATCCGGAACATAAAGGTTGAGACCTTCTCCCCGGCTTGAAAGGTCCGGGGACCTGATTAGGTACGGGCTTCAGGCTTTGCAGGAATGCTGCAATTGATGTCACGTCTTCTTCAGTGAGCTGCGCGAATGCATGCCACGGCATGATTGGCGCCAGGACGCGACCGTCCGGCCGCTGTCCGGTCTGTAACGCAGTCACAATCTGCTCCCTGGTCCAGCTGCCGATGCCAGTCTCCTTATCAGGCGTAATGTTGCGGCCGACGAAAACACCTTGCCCCTGGATCTCAAAGCCGACATCCGACCCACCCAGAAATCGCGAGGTATCCGGCTTTCCGAAGAAATATCCCGGCGTGTGGCAGTCGTTGCAGCCGCCGATCGTGACGAGATATTCGCCGCGCGCAATCTGCGTATCGTCGGCAGCTGCTGCCATGCTCGGCTGTAACCCCAATGCAGAGGCGGCTAGAATTAAGAACCGGGCGCTCAATCGAACCATCTTACCCTCCGTGAGACAAAAGCTGGGTGGTGAGCGGAAGTCTAACGCCAACGCGCTGGATGGTAGTTTGCGCTCCGAAGCGGACACCCGCGCCGGGCAGGGTACTTCAGAAACTGGCCCGAAGCGGACTCCCAGCGAGCGGCGCTTCAATGAGAAGCGCCGCAATTCAGCACTACAACTCAACTTGTTCAGAGATGGCTAGGGCGTCATCGACCTCGATCCCAAGGTACTGCACGGTGCTCTCCAGCTTTTTGTGGCCGAGCAAGAGCTGGACGGCGCGCAGGTTGCCGGTCTTCTTGTAAATGTGCGCCGCCTTGGTTCTCCTCATCGAGTGCGTGCCGTAGCGCTTGGGGTCAAGTCCGATGCTCGACACCCACCGCTCGACGATCCTGCCATATTGCCGAGTCGACAGATGCGGCAATGCGTGCATGCGGCTGGGAAACAGGTAATCCCGTTCACCGAGCCTGCGACTTCCAATCCATGTAGCGACAGCCTCCCGCGTTTGATCGGTCAGTTCGAACTGCACTGGTCGGCCGGTCTTCCTCTGAATGATGATCGCCCGGTTGCGAACCCTTCCGGAAATCGCAACATCGGCAACTGAGATCGCGACCAGATCACAAGCTCGCAATTTGCTGTCGATCGCGAGATTGAACAGCGCCAGGTCGCGCACTGCACCCAACATCTGGAGGCGGGTTCGGATGGCCCAGACCTCCTTCGGCTTCAATGGGGGCTTCTGACCGATGATGCGGCCCGAGTTCCAGCTAGACATAGCCTTTCTCCCAAGAGCCACCCTCCACTGCCGCAGCGCTCAACCTTCAAGCGACCCAATGGTAATCCTCCTGGAAGTGACCTTTCGGGTGGACAGCGGAAGCTGGTGAGTAGCTTGCTGAGCGACAGCAATGCACGCCAGAAGCCGACACTTCGATCTGACGGAATCGTTCTCTTTCTCTGGAGACCGCACAAGAGATTCATAAGATATCGGCAAAACATCCTTAACCAAGAGCCGTCGAGGCTATCGTTCTGTCATTCGGGATTCTGATTTCACGACGGTTTTTATCTTCGCCACAGCTTCGAGCGTGCGATGGACCGGGCACTTGCCGGCAATCTCGGCAATCTTGTCGCGAAGCTCCTCGGAGACCTCGCCATCGACGGAAATGACGCGCTCGAAATGATCGATCCGGGCGCCACCGCTGCGTTCCGATTCGGTGCACTCTTCGCAGTCACTGGCATGGATCTTCGCGTGCGAGACGTCGACGCCGATGCGCCCGAAAGTCAGCTTTTTGTGGTCGGCATAGAGCCGCAGCGTCATCGATGTGCAGGCGCCAAGTGCGATCGATAGGAAGTCGTAGGGCGATGGTCCGGAATCGAGCCCGCCCACGCTTTCGGGTTCGTCGGCGAATAGCCGATGGCTGCCGGCCTGAACCGCGTTTTGAAACTTGCCTTCGCCCGTCTCCGTCACGCGCACGTGTTCGATCGGCGCAGTCCCTTGCGGCGCGTCGGCGGCGAGATAACGCGTCAGCCACCCCGAAATGATCCGACCGGCGAAGGCCGCGTCCTCGGAATTCGTGAGCAGGTGGTCGGCCTTGTCCAGCGAAACAAAGCTCTTTGGATGTCTGGCCGCGAGGAAGATTTCGGTAGCGTTTTCGATTCCGACCGTCTGGTCCAGCGGTGCGTGAAGGATGAGGAGTGGCTTTTTCAGGCGCGCAACAGCGTCCTTGAGGCGCTGTGCGCGCGCGTCCTCGACGAATTGCCTTTTGACAAGGAACTTGCGTCCGGCAAGATCGACTTCGGCGGCACCGCTTCTCTCGATCTGCTCGAGGCTCGTTCCGAAGTTCTTCAATACGTGGCCGACATCGGCCGGCGCGCCGATCGTCGCCACGGCACGCACTTCAGGAATGTCCTTGGCGACGGCCAGGACCGCCGCGCCGCCGAGCGAGTGGCCGATCACCAACGCTGGTGCCTGATAGTGGTGGCGTAAATAGTCGGCGGCTGAATTAGGCCCGCAAAGGTCCATCGGGGAGGTCGAGGCGGGCGGCGAGGGTTGCGCCGGAATGGCCGGCAAATTGGAGTCGTTGCGTGCCGAAAGCCATGCGACCGCTCCTTCGTTTGAAATGACAGTCCGGCGTATCCACCGGGCCGTTTGGAGTTGACGCGCGCGATAGCCGCAGACAGGCGGCCGACTATTCGGCCGCCTTCCGCCGGGGCAGCACCCAGTTGGGGCGGGGATAGTGGCAGGTGTAGCCGTTGGGGTAGCGCTCCAGGTAATCCTGGTGCTCCGGCTCCGCCTCCCAGAAATCCCCCACCGGCTCGACTTCGGTCACAACATTGCCCGGCCACAAGCCGGAAGCATTCACATCCGCGATCGCGTCCTCGGCTGAATGAGGTCACTCCCGCTCCATTTCTTCAACTCCTCTCCGGTCTTTCCCGTATAATCCAAAATCTGGCGATTAATCAGTTCCGGCGTACCGGTCGGCGTCAGAAGCGACACCAAGGTCGGGATGTTGTCCAGAACGAGATGAGCCTCGACTTCGCGCTGCCTAAGGTCTTGCTCAACGCGCCGAAAATCTTCGACGTCGGTGGCCACCCCGCACCATTTGACGAGCCTTCCGGCCTCGTCGCGCATGGGACTGTACTGGATGAGAAACCGACGATACTGCCCGTCGAATCGTCGTAGCCGCGCCTCCATTTCGCCGGGCTCGCCGGACTCCAAAATCAATCGCCAGCGTTCGCGCGCCGTAGACAAGTCGTCCGGATCTAGTGCGGCCCGCCACTCCCTACCATCGACGTCGTACAGGCTGAGACCCGTGTAGTCGGACCATCGTGGATTGACGAAGTCGATTTGCCCGTCGGCCCGTACAGTCCACACCAACACCGGTAGCGCATCTAAGACACGGTCGAGAAAGGTCCGCATTTCCAACCTTGCGTGTTTCTCTGTGCAAGTCTGAAGAATGCGCCAAGCGGGCATAAACGTCCATTACGCCATGGTGTCGGTTTCCGGTTTCAAGCTATTGCATGATGAGTATCATGCTATACGATTGTCATCATGCAATGAAGCCAACCTAGCTAGTTCGCGAGCCTCTCGCTCGCGTTGGCGGTGACAGGAAGTCCGAGGCCATGCGTTACGAAAAAGGTCATAAGGATGCGACGCGCGCGCGCATCATCGACATAGCGTCAAAGCGTTTCCGCGCCGAGGGGATCGATGCCGTAGGCGTCGCCAGCATGATGGCCGATGCCGGCCTGACCCATGGCGGCTTCTACAGTCACTTCCCCTCAAAGGAAGACCTAGTCGTTGCCGCGCTGGCTGACGCCCTTGACCGCGGCCAGGCGGCGCTCGCGGCGGCGGCGGAAGAAGCTGGGGTGAAAGGCATTATTGCCCGATTTATGAGCGCTCAGCATCGCGACCACCCGGAAGTCGGCTGCGCGGCTGCAGCTCTCGCGCCTGAACTGGCGCGGCATCCCGAAGGAACGCGCGCAGTCCTTTCAGCCAAGATCGAAGAGCGCGTTGCGCTGATCGAACGTCATCTCCCGCCGACCGCTTCAGCGGAGGCCCGGCGCCGATCAGCCACCGCGATCTTCGCGACGATGATGGGCTCGCTGCAGCTCTCCCGCATCGCCACCGACGCGGTTGCCGCCGACGCCATCCTCGCTGCTGGTGCCGAGGCGGCCGAGCGGCTCGTTGATACGCTTCCCACCCGTTGACAAGGAGTGTCCCGATGACTGCACATGCCGATCCCATTGTTATCGTCTCCGCTGTTCGCACGCCGCTCGGCCGCTTCCTTGGCGATCTTTCGCCGGTTCCGGCACCAACGCTCGGATCGCACGTCATTCGATCCGCGCTGGAGCGGCCTTGCGCCGGATCGGGTTGACGAGGTGCTGATGGGCTGCGTCCTGCCTGCCGGCCAGGGGCAGGCGCCGGCGCGCCAGGCAATGCGTGGCGCGGGCCTGCCGGACGAAGTCGGCGCGACGACGATCAACAAGGTTTGCGGTTCAGGCATGAAGGCGACGATGCTCGGCCACGACATTCTGCGGGCGGGCTCCGCGGATATCGTGGTTTCAGGCGGCATGGAGTCGATGTCGAATGCGCCCTATCTGCTTTCCAAGGCACGCGGCGGTTACCGCTTCGGCCATGATCAGCTTTTCGACCACATGGCACTTGACGGGCTGGAGGACGCCTACGAGCGCGGCCGCTCCATGGGCGACTTCGGCGAGATGGCGGCGGAGGCCTACCAGTTCAGTCGCGCCGACCAGGACGCCTATGCCATGGAGACGCTCACGCGTGCCCGCAAAGCGATCGACGAAGGCGAGTTCAAGGATGAAATCGCCGCCGTCATCGTGCCGGCGAAGGGCGGCGAGACAGTGATTGAGAACGATGAGCACCCGCTGAAGGTCTTGCCGGAAAAGATCCCGAACCTGAAGCCGGCCTTTCGCGCCGACGGGACGATCACCGCCGCGAGCGCGTCCGCAAATGCCGACGGCGCGGCCGCCCTTGTGCTGACGCGGCGCTCTGTCGCGGAGCGGACCGGGTTGCCAGTGCTGGCCGAAATCAAGGCGCATGCGACGCACAGCCAGGAACCGGCCTGGTACACGACGGCGCCCATTCCGGCGATCCGTAAGCTCCTGCAGAAGACGGGCTGGGGTGTCGACGATGTCGATCTCTTCGAAATCAACGAGGCCTTTGCGGTGGTGGCGATGGCAGCGGCCAAGGAGCTTGCCATACCGCGTGACCGCCTGAATGTGAACGGCGGCGCCTGTGCCCTAGGTCATCCGATCGGCGCGACCGGCGCGCGACTCATCGTGACGCTGGTTCACGCCCTGAAGCGGCGGGACCTGAGACGCGGCGTTGCCGCTCTTTGCATCGGCGGCGGCGAGGCGACCGCGATCGCGATCGAGCGCCCGCTATAGCGAACAGTTGCCCTGTTTGGGCGACGACGCCGAAACGCGTCGCCTCCAGGCGAGTTCCATCGAAGGGACATTGAATGCGACGCATTGTGGTTACCGGAATGGGCGCTGTTTCGCCGCTCGGTATTGGAACGGAACTGAACTGGGCGCGGTTGACGGCGGGTCGATCGGGGCTGCGGCGGTTACCGGACTCGATCGTCGGCGAGCTTGGCTGCAAGGTTGCCGGCATCGTTCCGGACGGCCAGGAAGATGAAGAGGGCGGCTTCGATCCGGATCGGTTCGTCGTTCCGAGCGATGCTGCGCGCCTCATTCGAGCGGGCGAGGCAGACGTAGCGCTCTGTGGCGGGGCAGAGGCTTGCATCAATGAAGTGAGCCTTGGCGGGTTTGCCGCCGCGCGGGCGCTGTCGACGGGCTACAACGAGGATCCGCATGGCGCGTCGCTGCCCTTCGATGCGGGTCGCGAGGGCTTCGTGATGGGGGAGGGCGCCGGGCTATTGGTGATCGAGGATCTTGACCACGCGCTGGGTCGCGGCGCGCGACCGATCGCCGAGATCGTCGGCTATGGCACCACCGCCGACGCCCATCATATCACCTCCGGACCAGAGGACGGTGACGGGGCAAGGCGGGCGATGGAGATCGCCCTTAACCAGGCGCGCGTCGATCCCACCGCCGTTGGTCATTTGAATGCCCACGCGACATCGACGCCGGTCGGCGACCGCGGCGAGATCGAAGCGATCAAGACGGTGTTCGGTCGTGATGGCGCGATTGCGGTCAGCGCGACGAAATCGGCAACGGGCCATCTGCTGGGCGCGGCCGGCGGTCTCGAGGCGATGTTCACCATTCTGGCGCTCCGCGACCAGCTTGCTCCGCCAACACGCAATCTCAAAAATCCGGACGCGGCAGCGGAAGGCCTCGATATCGTCGGCAGTTCAGCGCGGTCGATCTCTACCGAATACGCAATTTCCAACGGCTTCGGATTTGGCGGCGTCAATGCGAGCGTGATCTTCCGCCAGTGGCGATAGACGCCCCGCTTCTTCGCCGCCGGCCGACTGCCTGGTGATCGCCCGGCGGCGGACTAGCGAAAATCGACGACCAGGGCAGCCACGTCGGCCTCGGCACTTGAAAGTTGTACGGCAGGGCAGGAGTACGATTCGTGCCGATCCAGCCGTTGACCGGGGCAAAAGATCCTTTCATTTTCGAGTTAAGACCGCTTCGCCACCAGATCCGGACCTCGGCCCGCCGGGCCTAGTGGTCCGCATTGGGTCCAGGCTGTGTGAAAACGCCGAACATGATACACTTTTGACGTGAGTCGAGGGGGATTCATGAAGCGGTATATCGAGGGTGTCGACAGGAGCCAGGGCACACTGCTTCCCGAGCAGTTGGATGATTGGGTGCATGAGGATAGCCCAGTTCGGGTGGTGGACGTCTTCGTTGATGAGCTCAATCTGGCCGATCTCGGATTCGTGCGCTGTGAGCCAAGCAATACCGGGCGCCCAGGCTATCATCCCTCGATCCTGCTCAAGCTCTACATCTACGGCTATCTGAACCGAATCCAGTCGAGCCGGCGTCTCGAACGCGAAGCTGGACGCAATATAGAGGTGATGTGGCTGGTTGGGCGTCTTGTGCCTGACCATAAGACCATCGCCGATTTTCGGCGCGGCAACGGGGGTGCCATCAAGAAGGTCTGTACCGGCTTTGTGCGGCTGTGCCGCGAGATAGGGCTTCTCGCCAAGCCGAGTGTTGCGATCGACGGCAGCAAGTTCAAGGCGGTCAACAACCGGGACCGGAACTTCACCAAGGGCAAGCTGGACCGGCGCCTGGCGCAGATCGAAGAGAGCGTTGCCCGATATCTCCACCAGATGGACAGCGCCGACCGGCAGGAGCGCGACGACATTCATGCCGCCAAAATTGAGCGTCTGCAGGAGAAGGTTGAACGGCTCCGACAGGAGATGGTTCGGCTCAAGGAGATCGAAAAGGAGATGCTGGAAACACCCGACCAGCAGATATCACTCACCGATCCCGATAGCCGGTCAATGGCGACCAGCGGCCGAGGCTCAGGCATGGTCGGCTACAACACTCAGACCGCGCGTCGACACCGAACATCACCTCATCGTCGCCCATGAGGTGACCAATGTCGGCAACGACCGGGCGCAACTTGCCAACATGGCCAAGGCCAGCAAGCAAGCCTTTGACGCAGACCATCTCGAGGTTGTGGCTGACCGCGGTTACTTCAACAGCGAAGAGGTTCTCGCCTGCGTCGAGCAGAAGATCACGGTGACCATGCCCAAGCCCATGACGTCGGTCAATCGGATCAAGGGGCTCTTCGTCAAGCAGGACTTCCGATATCTCAAGGACGAGGATGTCTATCTCTGCCCGGCCGGCGAACGGTTGATCTATCGGTACACGCGAGAAGAGGCGGACCTGATGATCCGGCGCTACTGGTCGAGCAATTGTCCAAGCTGCGCCATGAGGTCCAAATGCACGACCAGCAAGTATCGGCGCATTCAGCGTTGGGAGCAGGAGCATCACCTCGAGGCGATGCAGGCAAGGCTTGATGCTGATCCTGATAAGATGCGGCAACGCCGCGTGACCGCCGAGCATCCCTTCGGGACGATCAAATCATGGATGGGAGCCACGCACTTCCTCACCAAGCGCCTGCCGAATGTGCGCGCCGAGATGGCGCTGCACGTACTCGCCTACAACATGACCCGGGTCATGAACATCATCGGCTCCAAGGCACTGATGGCGGCAATACGGGGGTGAGCGCTTCGCTTATCACGCTTGCATGAAACGCTCTCGTCGAACGCCGATATAGAGCCCTATTCGGCATCTGGAGGGCGCTCGAAAACAAAACGCCAACGATGACGCTTGAGCAACGCTCATATCTCACAATTGGCCATGGCATCAGCGTTTTTACACAGCCAGGGTCGGAAGCGGTCTCCTCATCGTCATTCGGCCGGCACACCAACTTCGACGGGATCAGGCACAGTCGCGCTGAAGATGTCCATGATGTTGCGGCGCTTGGTCGGAGACTTGTCGCCAAGCTTCTGAGCTTTCGTCTCGACCACTTCCTTGAGCTGCGCGGCTTTTGGTTTGAGGCCCTCCTCGATTGCCTTTATCCGGGCTTCCATTGCATCAAGGCTTGCAGATGCTTCCGCACCACCCGTGTTTGCAGCAGTCGCCTTGGGCTTCGGGCGCAGCGCCTTTTTATTGACGGAGCGTTTGGCAGGTGCTGCAGCTTTCTCGTCTGCCGCAGGTTCTGCCTTGACCGGAGCTGCCTCCGCCGCAGCGGCAGTGAAAGGCTTCTCATCCTTCGCTGGCGCCGGCGAGGGAATTTCGACGGAAGGATCTCCCCCCTCGGCATATTCTGGAGTTGTCGCCGGCACGGGCTTCGGTGTCAGATAATCGACTTCCGGCGCTTGCGGAATGTTGGCCTGAGAAAATGCCTCGGCTGATTTGAAGGGCTGTGTTTGGAAGAAGCGAAGCTTTTCACCAAAGATCGGCCGTTGTCCTTCGATAAGCAGGATCATCTTGTTTTCCGGCATTTGCCGGACCTCCTGCGGCATCATCAGATCGCGTTCGCGAATCTGCTCTACCTTCGTGCGGCGAGGCAGGCCCATCAGTTCGATCGTGCGGGATTCCGACTGGTAGCGGATCGTGCGCTTTCCGAGCGCGCGGGATGCGTACTCGGCTGTGGCCTGATCGTTGGCGCCGAGGACGAGCTGATAGCCACAATTGCCGAGCAGGGAATGCCGGGACGTTTCGCCGTAGATCTCGTCGAGGTTCTTCAGATCCTGGATGATGAAGGCGAGCTTGATATTATAGCCAGCCACATAGGGCAGCTTGGTCATGATCTCGTCCATTCGCTTCAACTGTCGGAACTCGTCGAGCAAGAAGTAGACGGGGAGCGAATTGGGATCGTGCTCGAGCGTGAGGATATCCATCACCTGCTGCACGAACAGGGTGAGGAGAGGGCGCAGCAGGGTGATGTCGGTGATGTTCGGCGCCAGGTAGATCGAGATCGGCCGGCGCTTCATTGCCCGAAGATCCATGTCGGTGACATTGGTCGCGGCAACGATACGCTCGTTCTTGAAGGGCCGCATCGCCTTTTGAATGTCCAAGAGAGCAGACGCGGCGGCGCGTTCCGACAGGGCGATGTAGGAATTGAAGCTCTCGACGGTGAACTTCGAAAGGTAGGGCTCCTTCTCTTTGATGTATTTCATCAGCGCCTGGAGATCGACGCCACTGTTAAAAAAGGAATTGACCTCGGCGAGGTTGCGCCGGTCCTTATAGAAGGGGCTTTCCGTGATGTAGCTGATCACGCCGGCAAGGACCTGTTGCGCGGTCGCTTGCCAGACGGAATTTTCCGATTCCGTGTTCTCGGGCACAAGAATACTGGCGATGTTTTGAATGTCGGTCGTGCGATTGCCGCGCTCCGGCCGGATAAAGTCCAGCGGGTTATAGCTGTTGGTCTTTTCGGAGCCGGGCGCGAATAGGAAGACTTGGCTGCCGTTCTGCCGGCGATAGCCCGCCGTCGCCTTGAACACTTCACCCTTGAGATCGGTGACGATCATCGAGCCCTCGTGCATAAGCGCATTGGGGATCACATAGCCCGCACCTTTGCCGGAGCGCGTCGGGCCGATGATTAGATGATGCCGATCGTCCTTGGTGCGGAGAATGTTCCGTCCGATCCGCCCGAAGATATGGCCCTGTTTGCGGAACCATTTCCCGCGCCGAAGCGAAGCTATGTCCTGAAACGCAGCATCCCCCAATGGGCTGCTCGTCGGCTTCATTCCGATGTATGCCACGAGGCCCGCCACCAGCAGCGCCGGCACCATCGAACCAAGCGCGGCCTTCTGCAGGGCAGGACTCGTTTTGTAGTGCCAGAACTGTTGAATCGGAGCGAAGGGATTGCTCGTGATCGTCGTTTCGAGGATCCGACCGTCCTTATAGAAGAGCTGAAGCCCCAGGCCGTACCCGAGCATCCAGACAACGAACGCTATCCCGACGCAAAACAGCAGGTAGAACGCCTGGAGCTGCTTCGTCATGATTCATCCCGGGCGAAGAAGATCTGAGAGACGCCGCGCTTGCCGCCTTCACGGCGGAGCTGGATGACGATCGGGATGACCATCTGGATATACGACATCAGATCCTGCTTCGAAAAACCCGCCGACATGCCGGCTTGCTGCATCATCATGGCGAGCTGTTCATAAGCGCCCATCGGCGTATCGGCATGAACCGTCGACATGCTGCCGGGATGGCCGGTGTTGATCGCCCGCAGGAAGGAAAAAGCCTCTGCACCCCGAATTTCGCCGACGAACAGCCGGTCCGGCCGCATGCGCAGCGATGACTCGAGCAGGCTTTGAATGGTCACGTCCGCTGTGCCCTGGTCGCCCTTCGACGCGATCAGGTGAACGGCATTTGCTTGCGGCGGGAAGAGCTCTCGCGTGTCCTCAAGCGTGATGATCCGTTCATGCGGATCGACGCTCTTCAGGCATGCATTGAGGAAGGTCGTTTTGCCGGAGGAAGTGCCGCCACTGATCAGGATAGAGACCCGTTTGGTGATGGCGGTATGGATGAAATCGTAAATCCGATTGGCGCGCAGATGCCCTATCAGCTCGCGATCGATGTCGCTGAGGCCGCCGACGGCTACAGAGACCTTATCGAGCGAACCATTGTCGCGATACTCCTCGAGCGTGAAGTTATTGACGACCTGCTTGCGGATGGAGATCGAGCCACCTTCGGGTGCCGCCGGCGGCAAGACGATCTGGATACGCTCGCCGGTCGGAAGCGCGGCGCTGAGGATCGGCTTCGAGCGGCTAATGAACTGGTTCGTCGCAGCCGCAACACGCTCGCCGATGTTCTGGATTTCATCACCCGTCAGGGCGTCGATTAGATGATGCTCCATGTAATCGGCGCTAAACCGTTCCACATAGACATGGCCCGGTTTGTTGACGGCGATTTCCACCACCCTCGGATCGTCAAGAAATTCCCTGATCGGTTCGAGGGCGCGGTTGAGGAAATAATGGGGATCGCGTCTGATCGTAGTGGTGTTACCTACGGCGACGTTCACGTTGAATCTCCTTCATCGCTTCGGTGACCGGGTCGTCATACATGGCGCTGAAATCGAGGTCCTGGCGTACGTAGACAAAGATCCGCTCGCCTTGGCTGACGCTGATGGTGGGAGGAATGCGCAGGTTTTCGCTCAAAACTTGGTTCGCCATATCCGAGAAGGTCTCGGCAATGGTTTCGCGGGCGAGTTCCTCGCCACGTTGTGCCTCGCTGTTGTTGTCGCCGAACGCCTCGTCGCTTCCGTAGCCGGTCAGGAAGCTAGCGCCGGCGCCGACGACCGAAAGCATGATTGCGGAGCCGAACCGCTCGCGCCATTTGTTGTCCACATGGCCGGTCAAGCCCGAGCGCCCCAAGCTATCCGTGCCGATGGAGTTGAGGCGCACCGACACGCCATCATCGCGAATGAGCCGGGTCCAGATAACAAAAATCCGTTTTTGCCCGCGGGTGATCTCGGACTGGTATTCGCCAATGAGGCGCGTTCCAGTCGGAATGAGGACGCGCCGCCCGTCAAAGGAATAGACGTCCTGCGACGTGATCGCACGAATCTGGCCGGGGAGATCGCTGTTGATCGCGGTCTCGAGGATACCGGGGATCAACGTTCCTTCCGGTATCATGGCGTCGATGCGTTCGATTTGCCGAGCCTTTGCGCTCCGATCGGCGAGACTCGAGGCCGCAGCGAGGTACTTGCTGTTGCGGTCTTCGCCGGCAACGCTGAGTCCTGAATCGTTCTCGCCTGGAAAACCCCCGTTGCCGTTGCCATTGCCTTTCTGATCAAGCGAGATCAGCCCCGACTTATAGCGTTCGGGAAACTCTTCGACAGGCGCCGCCTCGGGCGTGTATTCAACCACCTCTGGTGGCGGTGGAACCTTGAACTCCGTGGTAGCCGCGGGCTCTTCTTCAACTGGCTCCGGAGGAGGGGGCAGATTGATGACTGCAGGCTCTATTTCCGGCTTCGGCTCTTCTTGCTCACGCACGAATGACGGCGGCCGGAAGGTGGTCGTCTGAAATTCTTCGTCGCTATCCGCGACGTCACGCGGCTTTTCTCCTGCCGTGGCAAGTACGAAATAGGCGGCGACAGCGCCCCCCAGGAGCAGGGCAGCCATGCCGATGGTTTGATTGCGTCCAGCGTTTCTGTTGCTGACGGCCGTTTCATCGGCCGCCGTCATGGCCTCCAGTTCGGGACTGCGCTTCATCAGTTGCCGCTCCTCCTACGTTTCGTCGCCTTGGTGTCAGGAGCCGGACCGAGAAT
Organism: Sinorhizobium glycinis; assembly: GCF_001651865.1. GTDB lineage: Bacteria > Pseudomonadota > Alphaproteobacteria > Rhizobiales > Rhizobiaceae > Sinorhizobium > Sinorhizobium glycinis. The sequence continues at coordinate 230,349 of NZ_LPUX01000067.1, read as the reverse complement.
GGCAGGATCCGGAGCGCCGAAGTCGGGCTTGCGAAGGTTAAAGATGCAGGTCCATTGGTTGCCCTCGCGCAGCGTGTACTGCGTTGCGACACCATCGACGACGATATATTCGCCTTCCTTCCGGAAGTTGCGCAGCGTCTCGGAAAAATCGGCCTGGACGGCAAAAATCGCCGGGACCCGGCTGCCGAACTTGAAGAAGGTCTTTTTCCCGTCGTCGAAGATCACCAAGGGCTTCAACGCCGGATCACCGGAAAACGAATAGTCGATGTTGACGTTGCCTTTATCGACATTCGACATGTTCGGGTAGGCCGCCCGGTACTCAGCCTCCTTGCGGAGCGCGGCATTTAGATCCTTCTCCGGATAGACGAAACGGATCCCGAACACCTGCTTGCCATCGGACGGAGCATGGTCGTTAAGCTCGAGGAAATAGATCCTCTTGCTGGTCACAACATTCATGTTGGTGGCGACGTTCTTTGCGATCGGCTTCACGAACAGAATGTTGCCCTTCTCGGAAGGGGCAACCTGCCAACTGTCGGTGTCGCCAAGCGAGATCGTTTCGAACTTTTCGTCCTCGTCAAAGATGATCATGGTGGAGATGCCGTAGGTGGCAGAGACCTTCACCACGTTGTTGGACTGATAGACGACGCTGGTCACGCGCGAATCGAGGCTGCCCGGGCGAGGTGCCTGCGCAGCATGGGCGTGAGTCATCATCGCGGCCGCGCAGGCCGCGGAAAGCAGGAGGCGTTTGATCATTCTTCACCTCCCGGCGTAACCGTTTCTTGATCGCGACGGTAGTTGTAGACCTGGAAGCCCAAGGGGTTCTCGAAGCGCCATTCGTTGGTCGCCGGCGTGTCCGTATAGCGATAGCGGACGACCGAAATGTAGTGACGGACGATCGAATCCGTGTCCGATTCTTCGGTCGTCGAAAAGCGGACCAAGGCCGTGCTCGCATTGGAGAAGGTGACGGACTTGATGTCGACCGTCACCTTCTTATTCTTGCCGAGGACCTTTGCGGGATTGTTGGGATTTACGGCGCTGTAGAGCTCCTGCAGCTCACGGGCCGCATCGTCGGTAGAAAGCAGCGCGGCAATGCCGAAATTCTGCTCAATCGCGAAGGGGTCGTATCCTTCGCGAGATCGGATATAGCGCACGACGTTCGCCTGAGTGACCGCCTGTTGATCGGTCAGCTTGGCAGACCTGGTTAGACCGGTCTTTACCTCCATATAGCCCGTATTCTTATCGACTTCGACGATGTACGGTTCAAAGCTCTTCAGCGGAATGAGCATCACCAAGGCTGTCAGCGACAGCAGGGTAATCGCGCCGAAAATCATTGTGACGAACCATGCGAGCGAGCGCGATCGCTTGGCCTTTTTGACGATCTCTTGTTCCCAACGATCGCCGTCCTGAAAATAGCTCCGAAGAGCTGCGTCATTCATTTCTGCCATTCGTTCCAGCCCTTACATCTAGCCCTTAAATTCGCGCCTCAGAGAGGCAAGCTGTTGCTGCTAATGCGGTTCTGCATCGCCTCAGCAGCGGCGTTGCGAATATTCGTTCTCATACCTTCCTGGGTGCGCGCTCTGGCTTGCATCCCGGCGTTGCCGATAGCTCCCGCCAGCCGTTGTCCACCTGACAGAGCGGATATTGGTGCTGACACACCTACAAACCGGCCGAAAGCACGCGCAGAATTGCCGATGCCGGCGGCCACGCCACCGGTAATGCCTTGCGCCAGAACCTGGATGTTGAAGAGGACGAACGCGCCCGCGCAGCAGAGCAGCAGGAAAGCGGAAATGTCGCTAAGCTGAAGTTCCCGCTGGTTTGCAGCGCTCGTCACCTTTGTCAATTCCGGGTCCATTGCTGCGATCAGGAATGCAGCCACGACGTAGACGAATAGTGGGATCAGCGCATACATTAGCACCTGCTGGAACCAGGCGACGCCCATGCCTCTTGTCTGCTCGAAGAGCATGCAGCCGATGAAGATTGGTGCGGTCCCGATCAGCACCCACATCATCACCTTGGCAAGGAGTAGGATCGCCAGAGCCACTGCAATGAAAACCGCCACTGCAAGCATGATCAGAAAACCGATCATGGACGGCAGCACCGCAAAATAACCGGACTGTTCTGCGAAGGCAGAAGCAGCCTCGTTTGCCGTTTTCCAGATCATCGAAAGGCCGTTTGTCGGCTCTGTGATGCCTGTCCCGGTGGCGGTAAGGATCGCCCGGCCGACGTCCTCTGGCGTGTTGTTCAGCCAGGAATAGAAAAGCGTGTTGAAGTAGTCCCACTCCCTGACCAGCGCCAGAATGATCAACATCCGGGCGACGCGCCCAATGATCTCGCTGACGCTGACGCGGGCCGTTCCCATGAAGAGCTGGAGCCCGTAGTAGCCCACATATGCAATGAACATGATGGTGAGCAGCGGCACGATCTCATCGCCGACAATCCCGAAGGCCCGGGAGGAAAAATTCGCGCCGGTCTGTTCAATTCTGTCCAGCAGATCGCCTAGAAAATCGTGCATCGTCGCAAATTGTCCCTATTCAGCCGCCATCGCCTCGATTGCAGTGAAGGCGGCCGCTGCGTCACCGTTGACGCTCATCATCGGGCCGCATTCTTGGCGAGGATCCGGCGCGTAAGACGTCAGGTTGGCAGGTCTCTTGCAGGGGGCGGTCTTCTCCTTCGCCGCTGTACCGCAGCCGGCGAGGGCGGCCGCGATCAGGACGGGAAACAGAACCTTTGCGGTCGTGGTGATTTTACTGGTCACTGTAGGTGAGCGCCTTCTTGGAGTTGGAAATGTCCGTCAGGCGCCGCTGGTTGTCGGCCTGAAGCGAAGACACGGCGCCGTTCATGACGCCGATCAGCTCGTTGATCGTCAGGCCAGCTTGCACCTGAAGCTGTGTGTTCTGATCGATCGAGCCCTTGATGTCCTTGGCCTGGCCGATGTTTGCACCCGCCTGCTCGAACGAGGTGCGGCGCGTTTGGACTGCCTGCTGCGACCCGGTAACGAGCGCCGCGACACCGAGAACGGTGTTCACCATCTCTTCGTAAGACTTGTCGCCCGAAAAAGAGCTGCCTGCCTGACCGGACAGGTTCTTCACCAGTTGCAGCCCATTGATGAAGGTCGTTGCAACCTTGGCAACATCGCCGCCCATGCTTCCGAAATTCGGAACGCCGCCCGACATCAGGCTGTCGAAGGACGGCATTTGGGAGACGCTGAATCCATTACCAACGGCAAGGTTCTGCATCTGGTTTGCATCGCTACCGCGATCGCCGGTCACCGCCTGAAGGGTCTCCTGCACCGTTTTCAGGACTTCCTTATTCGTCCCAAGAATTTGATCGGTCGTCGTCGACGTCCTTTGGGCGATCTCAAGATTAGCAGCGTCGATGACCGGAACTTGAGCGGTTGTTGCGGACGCAAGGGCCACCGAGCACGCCGTTAAAATCAAACGTTTCATGGCAGTTCTCCTCATTGAGCGGTCAACATCAGATCTACGTTGGCTTCGCGCTCCCGCTTCTGGACGCAAGCCTTTTCTGTCGGGCTCCATTCAAGCCCCGCGCGAGGATCGCAAACGCCGGTCGTTTCGCGATCCTCGTCGTCGTCATCCTTCTTGAAGTTGCTCGTACGTGATGCGCCGGAAAGATTGCCGACATCGACCGCACTACGAGAATTCATGAGGTCCGCCATCGTCGTGCCGAGGCGGATGACCTGGTTCATCATTTCGAGGTTGGCATTTCGCGCGCCGGAATTGTGGTCCCAACTGTCCTGGATCGTCCCGCTGGACATTGCGCCCAACTGCTGCAGCCAAGAGGCAACGTTTCCGCTGCTTTCCCCGATCGCCTGGGATGTCGCCATCGAATTAATCGTGGAGTCCCGCATCCCGGTGAAGGCGGTAGAACCGCCCCCATAATTCGCCGGAATATTCGCAACGTCGGAGCCGCCAAAAGCAGGAAGCCACTTTTGCGTGATGTTCGCCACATACCCCTGCGTTTCCTTGAAAGGCGGGATTCCGCCCCACTTCTGGACGTTACCAGGACCCGCGTTATAGGCGGCCAGCGCCAGATTGGTGTTGCCGTTGAAACGGCGAAGCTGCTGCTTCAGATAGCGCGCGCCGCCCCGGAGGTTGTCTTCCATGTCATAGGGATTGACCCCGAGATCCCTTGCCGTACCCGGCATAAGCTGGGAAAGCCCGATGGCGCCCACCGGCGATTTCGCACATGGATTGAGCCGGCTTTCCTGGTAGACGAGCGCCATGAAGAGGCTTTCGTCGACGCCTTCTTCCTGGGCCACTCGCTTCACGAGCCCGGTGATTTCCGGGTTGGCCGTCGCAGCGGAAGCGGCGTCACCGCTGCGACCTGGACGATACATTGAGCAGGTCACGCTTTTGGTGACCGTATGACGGTCACTGTCCGTCTTCTCGATTTCCGTCGTCGTCTGGTCGCGTATGGTGTCGGTCTCGAGCACCTTGCCGTCAAGCACCGGTACCTGAGAGTGCGCCGTTCCGAAGGCACCAAGCCACAGCGCAGAAATCACCCACAAAGCAGGACTCTTCCTCATTCGGCCTTCTCCCATCCGCAAAATTCAGCCAGCCAATGTTCAGGTTCGTCGCCATATTGTTCCCGAAGCGCCGCGCAGTCCTCGACGGTCTCCTTGCGGCCGGAAAGCACCTTCACGAGATCGGGCATGGCGGAGAGATCGAGCCGAGCGATGACCGAGTCATTGCCGTGCTTGATCAGGAAAGTTCGCTTTTCGGGCGGAGTGTTCTTGATGAAGTTGAATTCCTTCACCGTCAGGCCAAAGCGTTTGATGTAGCTCTCTTCGTCGGCCCGCGGGTTCGGAAAGTGAATGTTCGTCGCCGACTGCTCGATCAGCGTATGCGAGGCTTTTGCCTTGGCGATATCCGCCGCGGACTGGGTGCCGAAGCCAACAATGCCGTTGAGCTTGCGGATGGTTTTCATCTTGTCGACGATGAACGCCGAAAAGGTCTCGTCCATAAGAAGCTGCCAGCCCTCGTCCATGAAGAACATGACCGGGTTCCCGTCGAGCAACTCGTCGAGGCGATGATAGAGATACATCAGCGCCGGCGTGCGGAGATCCTCGTTGCCGAGGATGTTCGTCATGTCGAACCCGAATACGCTGCGACCCGAGAAAGAGAGGACGTCGTGCTGAGCGTTGAAGAGCCACGCCTTTTCACCTTCGATCCAAGGACGAAGGCGAGAGTGAAGGTCATTGGCATCCGCCCGCGACCGACCCACAAGCAGGGCGGCTAGGTTCGCTAGGTTTCGTTCCGCCGCAGGTTCCTGCATCAGGCGGACGATCGCCCGCTCAAGCGTATCCTCATCTTCCTGAGTGAAGTCACTGCGATCACCGGAGCGCAGCATTGCCTTCAAGAGACGAAGGAGGAATTCGCGGTTTGGGCCGGTATTTTCGAGCTGCAGCGGGTTAAAGCCGGTCGGCGTTCCCGGTGACAGCACCTCATATGAACCGCCAATCGCCCTTACGAAGATTTCCGCGCCGCGATCCTTGTCGAAGAACACGGCTTTCGGCGTCGGTGAAACGCGCATCGCCTGTGCAAGCAGGAAGGTCAAAGCGACCGTTTTACCGGAGCCGGTTGGTCCCGTGACGAGGAAGTGCCCGATGTCGCGGCGATGGAAGTTGAACCAGTACGGCGTCTGCGACGTGGTTTCGAGGATCGTGATCGGCAATCCCCAATGAGTGCGATCGGCCTGGCCCGTCGCGAAATTATGCATGGAGGACAGGCCGGAAAAATTCGCGCTCGACAACATCGCTTTGCGAGCAATGTAGCTGTGATTGCCGGGCAGTTGCGCCCAAAATGCCGCTTCGAGGTTCAGATCTTCGCGAAGCCAGGTGAGGTTCATGTCGGTGAGGCAAGCACCGAGTTCGGAAACGGTGCGGCTAAGGCCCGGGAGAGCGCGAGAGAGGCAAAGGAGCGAAAGATGGTGGAAACCGAAGACGGCTTCCTGGTTCATCAGGCTATTGAGCGCATAGTCGATATCCTGTTCGACTGAGCTACCGGACTCGTCCGAGGCTCTGATCTGCCTCTGCAATCGACTAATGCGTTCTTGAGCGATCGGCTTATCGGCGATGGTGAAGGATTGCGTCAGAATGAATTCGTGGTTCACCTGCAGCAGGCCGTCCAGCATTCCCGGCCCGGTGAAGGGCGGATATTCCTTGATGGACAGCAGCGCCCCGAAGCGGGTGTCTTCATCGACAGCCGCTTGAGCCTGCATCGTTCGCTTGCTGAAATGCAGTCGCGACGTTCCGACATAATTGCGAATGCCCATGCGGGGCAGGCGCATCTTGCGCGGCACACCGCAGCTCAGGATCGCATTGAAGAACTCGCAGGGTTCGGAGTAGGGCTCGCCTTTTTCCTTCTCTTCACGCCCTTCAATCTTGGCCTCGTCGTCATTCCTGCGACGATAGGTAATTCCGAGTGCCCGGGCTCCATACTTGTGCAGATCGCGGGCGATGTTGCCGATCAGCTCCTCGAGCTCGGTAACATCTTCGCGCGTTTGCTGGACCCGAGCGTCCTTGTTGGTCTTGTCAAAGAGCCTCTTCAACGAGTCGCCGACGCCGAGGGCGCCCCGCATCCCAGACCGCACGATCGTCAAGTATATTTCGTTCGTAAACATGCGCTTGTGGCGCAGCTGCCCCATGTAGCGCTTGTTCAACAGGTCGCAGAATGGTTCGTCGAAGGCGCCACCGATCTGCGTTTCGACCTCTCTCCGGATCACGGTCGACCAAAGAGAATAGCGGCTCGACCCCAACGCACGGATCATCGTGTTCTGGACGACCGACCGCATGTTGAGCTCAGCCTGGTCCTCCGTCTGGAAGAACAGTCCATCGAGCTTAATGACGCTTAGAAGCGATCCGTTTTCCAGCCCGATCACTGTGTCGGAGACGTGTCGGAGATACGGAATATGAGTCGACATGGGACGCTCATTGCTGGCGACCCGGCCGAATCCGAGCTCTTCTTTGACGACTTTCAGCATGGTCACGGTCCGTAAGAGTTGGTGCCCCAAAAGCGCTTGTTGGGCGTGCGGGGCGTCTTGCGGGACGTCACCTGCATCACATCGAGGATCCTGTTGTCCCAGGTGCAGAGCGAGAACAGGACAAGGTAAGCGACCGGCGCTATGAGCAATGCCAGGAGGTCGTTCGTTGCAAGCCAGCCGATAATGGTGACGCCGACGATCAGCACCACCGCCATGTAGGGGACGCCCCAAAGCGTTGGGGACCGGGTTAACCCGATCACCAACGGCGTCAGAGCTGGTTTTTCGTCCTGAAACTCACTCATCGGTCACTGACCGACCGCCGAGATCATCTCGTCGACGATCGCCGGTGCGCCAAACACCAGACCGATTCCCATCACGACCGCGCCGGCCGTGAACCACGACAAGCGTCCGGCGAATGCCAGAAAGCCAAGACCAATAACGGCGATGATCGCGAGCAGCCGACCGAACGGGCCGGTGATGAAATCGACGATCATCTGTACCGCCGTCTGCAGCGGCCCGAAGGCGCCGCCTGCACTCTGCGCGAGAGCAACATCAGCGCCCGCGACCTGGAAAGCCGCCACAATGCCGAGCGTGGCTGCGAGCTTCACCGCCTGAGACTTCCTCGTTTGCATTTCAAATTGCATGTTTCTCTCCTTCAAAAGTGCATGACACCGCCGACAAACTTGCCGGTCTTCTTCACGGCGATGACACCGGCGTCGCCGCTGTCAGTCGCATCCGAGACCGCCTGCGGAGCGGCGGCCGGCCTCGCCTTGCCTTCTGCCGACGGCATTGGCAGCCCGAGTTGGTAGTTCACCACCTTGGCGACGTATCCGACTGTTTCCTGGAACGGCGGGATGCCGCCGTGTTGGTAGATCCGCTGTTCGCCGCTGTTGTAGGCAGCCGCGACCAGGAGCGGGTTCTGAAACTCATCGAGCAAAAAGCGCAGGTACTTCATCCCGCCCTCAATGTTCTGTGCGGGATCACAGATGTCCTTGACGCCGAACCGCGCAGCCGTAGCAGGCATGAGCTGCATCGGTCCGCGCGCGCCCTTTGGGGAATTGCGGCTTTGGTCAAAGCCGCTCTCCGCCCAGGCGATGGCCGTCGCGAAGACTTCATCGACGCGAAATTTGCGCGCCGTCTGCACAACCAGAGACTTAACCTCTTCCGGGCTGAGTGGAGACGGACCGCACTCATACACGTCCTTGGTGTTGTCATTGATCTGCCGAACTGCATCAATTTGCTGTATCGAACCCGTGGGAACCTGCGGTTCATGAACCCTGTTCGGTACGTCGTTGGAGGGGGCGAAATTGCTCAAAGCTGCATCAATATGATGCATATCCCCAAAATCATGGGGGCTTTTATCAGCTTTGTTCTGACCCGCATTTTGCTGCTTCACAACGCCATCAGCGCCTAGCACGAACTCCTTCTCTGAGCCGCGCCAGCGCTCATCGAAGCTCGTTGCAAGCTCCGCCTTGCGCTCGTTCGTCCAAGTGCTTCTTTTTGCTATAATACCTGAAGATTTCCGCCCATCTTGGGCGTGAGAAATCTGAACCCAACTCGTGCACAAAAGGGCGCTTCCCGTCAAAGCGGCCCAGCCCAAAACGCCTGAAAATCTAGCCCTTTTTTCCATCGCCCCGCGCCTGACTTGCGGTGTTGTGATCGAAACGAAAACCAATTAAGCTGGTGAAGGTGTCGCATCGATTTGGTTCAGCGATACAACTTTTCGAGGCAGACTTAAACCCCCTATTGCAGGGAACCGATCTGAAGCAATATGGGTAAGGGCTAGAAAATGAAACGGACCATCATCGCCGCACTCGCAAGTTGCGCTATCGCAACACCTGCTTTGTCCCTCTCGGACATCAACAAGGATTACATCAAATCGCTCGCAGCGCCGGGTAAGACGGTTCTCGTGCTCGAATATTACGACGGAAGCGGGAAGGTCGCCGATCGGAAGGGCTATGCAACAACGGCCGGATTTAAGGCCGTTTCACCGACCGACTTTCGCGTGGATGACAAGACAACACTGCACCTTTTTGGCCTGGAGCCATGCAAGGGCGAAATGGTCAATCGCAGTGAAGACTTCGCCGGGAGCTGCGCCGATTATGCGCAGCAGCAGCTTCAGATCCTGTTGCAAAACCCGAAGGTCGTGTTTTGCCGTGCCTTCGTGAGCGAGCAAGGTTCGCCGGTCCAGAACGCCACCTGCTACGGTTACTATAATTTCCCCGGTAGCCTTGACTCCGTCGATATGTTCGAGGAGCAGCTTTTGTCGCTTGGCGCGCTCCGCCTCGCGAAGAAGCCAGATGGTACCCTCGTTCGTCCGGACCTCGCCAAGGCCGAGGAGATCGGTCAGAAGGGCTCATTCGGGATGTGGGCCGATCCGAGGGTGAAGGGTCAATGAGAAAGGCTCTTTCCCTTCTCTTGGCTCTCTTGCCAACATCCGTATCCGCGGCGCCGTCAGGCTATTTCGATCTTCTCCCCGGCGTCACCCTGGAAACTGGCGATACGTGGGTTTCCAACGGCGAGCGCTTCCGCCTGTATGGCGTGCAGTCCTGTTTGCGCGGCACTGCCTATACGGACAAGCACGGGCAGAAGCGCGATTGCGGCGAGGCGTCCCTTGCCGTGCTGGCGGCCTATATCAAAGACACCAAACCCGTTTGCGCCCCGGTGGTAAAGAAAGACGGTATCGCTTACGTCGTCTGCTACGCCACAGTGGGGAAAGAGCGGCTCGATCTGGCGAATGTCCTGATCACGAGCGGATACGCCTTCGCGGCCCTCAACGGTGAGGGCATGCCCTATCACGTTCCCTATGCCGTGGCTGAGAAACTTGCACGCGATAAGCGAGCTGGCCTCTGGCACTTCGAAGACGTTCAGCATCCGGCCATTCTGTTGAGCCGCGAGGTGAATGCGCGAACCAGGAAGGCGGAACAATGAAGCGATACCTACTTGCAGCCGTCGCTCTTGCTACGATCGCCGACGTGGCAACAGCCGCGGATCTGATCAAGACTCCCGCCGTGGCGGCTCGGCCACAGCAGAGATTGACCGAAGCTCCGATCTACCAAAACCCGATCTACAAAGGCCGGGTCGCTGTGATGGACGGACGGACCCTGTGGTATCCCCAGTATGCACAGCGCGTTCGCCTCGTCGACATTGACGCGTGCGAGCTCCCGCAGTGGGCCATTGATCCCAAGTGGGTGGATCGCGAGCGGCAAAAAGCGCCTTCACCTGTTCCGTGCGGCCCACTTGCAAAGGCTTGGCTCAAGAGGGCGATAGGCAACAAACCCGTCGAATGTACCGTCGTAGCCTATGGCAATGACGGTATTCCGCAGGCCCGCTGCACGTCAGGCGGGCGCGATATTGCGCTGGAGATGCTTCGTGTCGGATGGGCGCGAGTCGCGTCGCCCTATTCGTATAACAGCCAATACCTGGCCTATCAGCAGCACGCGATGGCGGCCCGCTATGGCATGTGGGCCACTTACGTCCTGGACATGAACGAGTGGCGTCGAAAGGCGGTGGACAAGACACTAGGCCGCCAGCCGATCGCTGATTTCAACCTGCTTGTCGAGCGGGAAAGCGAAATATCGCCTCCCTTCATCGACGCGCGGAAAAAGCCCAAGAGGACAGACCGATAGTTGCCCGACTTCGCACATATTGCGAGCTCATTCGCAATCGATCCGCTGGCGAGCTTAATGCTCGCCATTCCCTTATCGTTTGCGCTCATCGTCGTTTCGGAAAGATTCTGGTGGGTGCACGGTCCGTTGGCCCTGGTGCTCTTGATCGATTCGATCCTCTTCCTCGATCAACGTCATCTGGCACTGGACAGCTTTCTCGTTGGTCTCTTCGCCTTTCCACCGCTTTGCCGGGACATTCCCAACCAGCCGTTCCTTTTCGGATCGGGATCCTGTGGTTCTCAGCCTTCGCGCTCGTGGCCGCCGTCATCTACGCGGCGGGCGGCCGAGTGCAACACGCAACTCCGATCGACAAGCTATTCGTCGACCGGGGATCTCCAGCCGCAACCATCATGAGGGCCAACTGACATGAAACACCTGCTTTATGCCGCAGCCGGTTTTGCTGCGCTTGCCTTCGCCCCCACGGGAGCAAAAGCACAAGATGCTTCTTGGGGCTGCCAGGTTCTCCTTTGCGCTGCTTCTCAAAGCCCGTCCTGGCAGGGCGTTCCCTATTGCGTTGCACCTATGAAGAAGCTGATAGCCGCAATGTCGCGGCCTGGATTCGATTGGCCCATTTGCCATGAGGCGAAAGCGGGCGAGCCAGGTCGGGAAGAATATGAGGAATGCCCGGCAGGAACCAAAGTCGGTTACACCGAGAGCGGCAATCATGATGACTGGAACCGAAACCGTGAGCCGAACCGCTGCGTGAAAACAGTGGATCGGTGCGAGAACCGAGCGCAGTTCCAATCCCTTTATGGAGATGAGGAAGCAAATCGACGAGCTGGCATTACCATCAGCTACTCTTACAACAGCAACAGCTCTGCGCTGGTGGCTCGCAACAACAGTAGCTGCAAGGTGCAAATCTCAACACCACGCCCGCGCCGCGCTAACGACTGGTATTTCGACATCCCGAATGACAAAGGCGTGAAAGAGCGCTTCTGGTTCAATCTCAGGACCTAGGCATCAGAGGAAACATTCAATGCACCAGAATGCCATAATCGCGATCGCAGCCACCCTCGGCTTAGCGGCTGGCGCCGGCGGCACATACATTGCGACATCCGAGCCGAAAGTCGAAGCTCAGGCCATCTCGAAAGCCGAATTGGTTGCGGCTATCTCCGCTGATCCATCTCTTTGCCCGGTTCCGACCGTTGAAGCGCCCACCGAAGCGGAAGCACAATCGGCCTACCGCAAGGCTCATGCGGCGTCTCCCCTTGTTTGGGATGGAAATAATCTGCCGGAAATCTCCCTAGCGCTCGGCCAATGTGACAAGGCCGGGGCAGGGCCAGGCGTCGCCTGCATGACTTCGGTCAAGATGGGACCTGACGCGAAGCCCATCGATCGAATCGTCGGCTTCGCTAAGTCAGCATCCGGCGAGTGGATTGCCACGATCAACTGAAAAAAAGCCTCCTTCAGGGCGGCTTTTTTACTCTCGATCGTACAATCGAGAACTTACGCCTTCAACGCTGATCCATAGGGCGAAGACCGCAGCCTGTTTCCTCTAGGCGAAGGGTTCGGCCGTGCGCATTACAGCCTCCATTTCGTCCTGCTTAAGCGAACCTCCCGTCGCGAACAGATACGCTGCAATGTAGGCCAGTTTCAGCCCCGATTCCCGATCGTCGCACGGCTGGTGCTGCACGATCCTAAGCCTGGCCGCCTCTTCCTCTTTCGTCACCTCGAGAAGAGCATTTGCGTAGGCCACGTTGGTCACGTCGCCGGCCGCCCGGCGTTCATCCCATTCGCGCACCGCCTCAGAAGTCGCCAATAGCGCCGCTATATGCCGCTCTATCATCGCATCCAACGACACCGCGGCTTCCATTCCAAAATCCTCTGTCATCGCACCCTCAATCCCAGGCTCCGCGCTAACGGACCTCCCAAATCGAAGGGAGGGCAGGAGCCCGCTCCTGCTCCCGAGCTCGTGCGGAACAGCGGAAGAGAGGGGGACAAGCGCTAAACCGGAGGGGGATCACCCACCCGCAGGGCCGCGTCGGCGCGGCCGATCGGTGCTGCAGGCCATCGGCAGAAGCATGGGGAGACCGGTTTAGTGCTTGTGGGGGAGAGAGGGCAGAGCTCTTTCTTCCCCTCTCAGTGAGTTGAATCTACGCGGCCTTCGGCCGTTAATTCGGTGCGATACGGAGAGGGAGTTTCTCTCTCTCAACATAGGTCGACGGTACCGAGCTGATGGGCTTGCCTCAATGACAGACGGTTCCCCCAATTTTGCCGTAAACGACAAAATCGGCTCCCCCATCTGCCCTCCAGGCCGCTTAACGCGCTCATTGACCCAAGCCCATCACCTCGGGGGGCTGCCTCTGTTTTCAATCAGAGGAGCTGACGATGACCACTTACGAGCACATTGAGGAACTGCGGGCCGAGTTGGCGGCATCCATCGACGCCGGCGAGCGTCAGCTGATCGCGGCCGAGCTGGAGCGTGCTGTCGCTCTGCACCAGCAGGAAGAGGCCGCATTCGACGCGCTGATCAGCGTTGAGCCGCCTCGATAAGCGGGTGACGGGCGCGGCGGAAAGGTGAGGGGAGCCGGACCGCTCATTCGCGCGAAGAGTCGTTCAGACCGAAGGTCTCCTGCCGGACCAAAGCTGCCGAAAGGAAGATTTGAGGTTGAGGAAACATCCGAGTGGACATGCAAGTCAGGATCGGACCGCCTTCTCCAGAACTGCGATCAAGAGCCGCTCCTCGGTCGGCTTGCCGACAGTAGGTGCGCCGGCCAGGATCTCTCCCCCGATAAGCTCAGGTCTGCTATAAGCGCTTGCCACGACAAAGGGTACGTTCCGCTCGCACAGCGCCTCCGCCAGCCGTGTTACCGAGCCGTCCCTCAAGGTGACATCGAGAAGTGCTACGGCAGGCAATTCATCGTCCAGCAGTTCGAGCGCTTCCTCCACCGTCGCCGCGGGTCCGAGCACATACCAGCCGCTCCGCTCAAGCAGCAGCTTGAGATCCATCGCGATCAGGAACTCGTCCTCCACGATAAGTACGGTCTTGCGCATGAGACCAGTCTCGATGTCATGAGACCGATCCTAACGGGGCAACGATCTCGACAACCAAACCCGCTGGTTGATAGTTCAGTTCCACCCGTCCGCCCAATTCGCGGCTGACCGCGAACTCGATGAGCTGCGTGCCGAACCCGGAAGAGGCCGGCGGCGCAACCGCGGGGCCGCCACTCTCTTGCCAGACCAGACGTAGATGTGGCGCGCTCGCTTCCGCGACCGCCCAGCGGACGCGGACCTGGCCCTCGGGTATCGACAACGCGCCATACTTAATCGCATTGGTCGCGAGTTCGTGCAGGATCAGGCTCAGCGTCATGATCTGTTTCGATGCGAGTGGGACGGCCGGCCCCGATTCGACGAGAACCCCGGTCGGACCTGCTGAATAGGGTTCAAGCGTTCGTTCAAGCACCTCCTGAAGGTCAGCCTCGCCCTCTTGCGCGTAAGCCGCTTCGTGGGCCTGCACGAGCGCATTGAACCGGCCGAGGAAAGCGTCCCGATATTCCTCGCCGGAGCGGCCCGCCGCTGTCGTCTGGCGGGCTATTGCCTGGACCAAGCCGAGCAGGTTCTTCATGCGATGCCGCAGTTCTCCTAGAAGCACATCCTTCTCGGCCTCATGCTGGCGTCGCTCAGTCGCGTCCACGATCGAGAGCAGCAAGGTGCGGCTGTTGTTGTCGGGATGGAACAGCCGGCGCGCACTGACGAGCATCGTCCGCCGACCGATGCTCGGAAAGTCGTGCTCTACCTCATAGTCAACAACCGCCGTGCTCTTCGGGATCACCTCTTCCAGCAGGCGACGCAGCTCAGGGATGTCCCATTGCCGGTCGCCGAGATCATAGATGTGCTGCCCGATTGTCTCGTCGCGGTCGACTTTGAAGAACGTGAAGAAGGCCCGGCTGGCGGTCCGGACGCACAGGTTCTGGTCAAGGACAAGCAAAGGATCGGGGACCGTGTCGATTATGCCTTGCGCCTCGACATGGCCGTTCCGCAACAGGCGATAGAGATCTTCCAGGTTCATCGCTATTCCCGCACGATCAACTTTTTCAGGATAATACTCTATGCCGTAATGCTCATGCAAAGGGCTCTTCGGATGAAAGGCTCCCGGCTGATACTCCTGGGCGACGGCTAGGGGCCCCGGTCTACAGTGGCCAGGAACTCCGATCTCAAGAATTCGTCTGGCAGTGCCCGACAAATCAGCGGCATTGAAGCCGACGGACGGTGTGTGACGGCGGGCAATTCCTCCGGGCGAGGCGCGCTCACGACGCTCCGCCGCACCAACGAAAGGTGCGCATGCAAAAACGAGGGTCAGATCCAGCCAGCTTTTTTGAACCGGTAGAAGAGGAAAGAACAAAGCGCAGCGATCGTTCCAAGCACCGCGAAATAGCCGTACCGCGTGTCCAATTCGGGCATGTTTCGGAAGTTCATCCCGTAGATTCCTGCGATTGCCGTCGGAACCGCGAGGATGGCAGCCCACGCTGCCAATTGTCTCGTGATTGTCCCCTGCCGCTGCTGCTCCAGCAGGTTGCTGGCCTCAAAAACCGAGGTGATGACCTCACGCAGACCGCTGACCAGGGCGTCCACGCGCCTGACGTGGTCATGCACATCGCGGAAATAAGGTCTTGCGTGCTCATCAATGCACGGCAATTCCAGATGAACCAGCTTGCCGACGACCTCCGACATCGGACCAAGAATCCGTTGGAACAGGATGACCTGTCGGCGCAGACGGAAAATTCGGCGGATCTCCTCCCGCCCGAGAAATGCCACTAGCATGTGCTTTTCCATCGCCAGCACCTTGTCCTCGATCGTCTGAACGACCGGGAGATAGCCATCGACGATGAAATCGATGATCGCATGCAGCACGTAGTCCGGCCCCTTCTGCAACAATTGGGGAGAGGCCTCCAGTTGTGAGCGAAGCTCGGTATGCGCACGTGCAGAGCCCTGCCGGACAGAGATGATATGGTGCCGCCCGACAAACAGCGACGTCTCGCCGTAGAGGATCTTGTCGCCTTCGAGGTGCGCGGTCTTTGCGACCACGAACAGCTGTTCGCCGTATATGTCCACCTTTGCTATCTGCTGCGAATTGAGCGCATCCTCGACGGCAAGCTGATGCAGTCCGAACGCCTCCTGAAGCGCAGCCATCTCCTCGGCTGTCGGCGCATGCAAGCCGATCCATGCGAATTCATTTTCATTGAAGGAAATCGGCATGGGGGAGAGCGGCAGTTCTTCGGCGCGCTTTCCGTCTCGGTATATGAACGAGGCGACTACAGGCATGAGATTTCTTCTTTCCAGCAACCGGACACGGGTAGACAGGCGACAGGCAAGTCTCCGACGTGACGCAGCCGCGCGCAAGTCAACGCGAGCTCTCAGAGAGGATGGCGGGAGCAGCCGGGAAATTCCGACGCAGCACTCTAATATATTATCTGTTATGTTATAACAAATCACGTAATAACAAGTATGGAAATAAGTTATTGATTTCGCGTGGTATTGTTCATCGCCTACCGCCTACCAGAAAATCTGTGGTAAACTGAGGACATCGCGTTGAAAGTACGCCAAGCAACGCTAAGGGCGAACAAAGCAGGATTATGCGTATATTCCGGCCGCTCGGCGGAAGGCCCTCGTTGACGCACATGCGGATTTGATCAGGCGCGCTCGCGCATTTCGGGTTGCCTGGGCCTATCCATCAGATCCTTCACGTATCAACTTGATGGAATTATGGGAGTCCGAAGCCGACCTGGACCGCGGCCTAGTGGTTTATGCCGCCGACCCTCATAATTACACGCCCCTGACCGGCAATATCCTCGGCAATTCGGTGGATAAGCTCGGCGTCGCTACGCTTAACCACATTGCCTTCGATTACAATGCTGTCGCCCAAAACACGGTACGATAAATTCGTCACGTCGAATGGCACTTCCGATGCGATCGCGCAACGGACAGATGCAATGAGGGACGCCGAATCGGAGCCTTGGCAATTCTGCCGGCTTGGATCATGTGTGACCAGGATCATGGCAACCTCCCTAACCCCCCAAATGAGCAAACGCTAAGTAACCTCCGTTGTTCCAGGTGCCGACAATTCATACAAAGATCCGCGTACAGAGATCCGCTTCCTGTCGGTGTGAAAGAGTGAATGCTACGCCAGTCGCAGCCGTTGGCTTCCGCGCCTCGATGACTGACGTGTTGGGGTGGTCAGTCATCAAGGCGCGGAAGGCACAATAGGAATATTCGAATGTCACTTTCCATGAGGATTGCGCCCAGAGCCTTTCAATGCGGATGAAGGCGCTCATCAGCGGGCGCGTAAGATTCCGTTTATCGGCGTGAGTTGGAGTCCGCCAAGCCGCCGTTCTGACATATCACTGCGACGGCTCGAACTAATTCGACCGTTGTGAGTTTGTTGTACAGGCGCAAACTCAGGAGAAAACGCATATGGATTGGAATCGGGTCGAAGGCAATTGGAAGCAATTCAAAGGTAAGATCAAGGAGCAGTGGGGTAAGCTCACTGACGACGATCTCGACCAGATCGCCGGTAAACGCGACCAGCTCGAAGGCAAAATCCAAGAACGCTATGGTCTTGAGAAGGACCGCGCGAAGAGGGAGATTGACGACTGGTACAGCAAACAGGACGACTGGTAAGTCGTCCCGCTCTGGCATAATCAAAACCCCGCCGTCGGCGGGGTTTCTTATTCGGCTCGGTTTGGGCTGTTCGACCGTTCCATCAGCGCACACTGATGTTGCTCGCCATTAGTGGGTCTTGCCGAACTACTTGGTGTACAGAAAAACCTGCCTAAATGTGGAGCCGTCGTCGGTGAGGCCGAGTCTGCTGATCCGCTTGGATTTTAAGCTGCCGTGGGGGCGATGCCAATTGTAGCGGTGGAGCCAGATCGGTAGGTCGGCGCCCCGCTGCTCCGGTGTTTTGTGGGCCTTGGCATAGGCCCATTCGCGCAGAGCGGTCTGGACGACACGTTAGGCCTCGCCATTGGTCTTGGGCGTACAGGGCCTGGTGCGGATGTGCCTGATGGCGATCCGCCACAGCGCCTTGGCGCAGCGATGGGAGCGGAAGCTTGTGCCATTGTCGTCATTACGCGATGGACCTCGACGCCATGGGCCGTGAAGAAGCGCAAGGCATTGAAGAGAAACCGGAGGCAGAGCGCCGCGTTTCGTCGGGAAAGATTTCCGAAAGGATTGGGCGGCGGCGCTGGAGGTGTTTCGAGCCTCATTGCCGCGCCGGCGACAAGGACAACCGGCAGACGGCACGAACCGCGGCATCATCCCCGTCGTTCCGCACAAGGCCAATAAGAAACAAAAGCCGGGCTTCTTCTCCAAGGCCCTTTACAGAGGACGCGCCCGCCTCGAACAAGCTGTCGGCGAGCTCAAACGCTTCAAACGCGTCGCCCTACGATGCGAGAAGACGAAGCGAATTTTCGCGTCCATTGTCGCACTCACAGCAGGCTTCATTTTGGTCAGAATCCGTCCACACCGCCCAATTCACTGAGGTCGTTGGAACTTTCGATCACTTCATGGCGTTTCCGGGTTCCTGAACATCCTCCAAGGGGTGGGACCATGCGACGTATTCTGATTGCTCTTGCAGCGACTACGATGATTGTTGGAGCGGCTGCCGCGCAGACGGCGGAAACCACAACCACCGAAACCTTCATCACCGCCAAGCCGACCGACGTGCTGAGCTACAATCTCGTCAATCTCAACGTCACAAACAATGCCGACGAAACGATCGGCGAGATCAAGGATCTGATCCTCTCGGAAGGTCAGCTGGCCGGATATATCGTGTCGGTCGGAGGGGTCCTCGGGATGGGCGAGCGCTACGTCATTGTCAGCCCGAAGGCCGTCAAAATCACCTACGTCGAAAACGACAAGAAATGGACGGCTGTGATGGACGCGACCAAGGATCAGCTCAAGGCGGCCCCCGAGTTCAAATACGAAGGCCGCTGGAAACGCTAATCCCGAACGACGGCCGCGCTTCGTCGTTCCGTCATTCTCCATTATAAGGACACGTTGAATGGCCGAGACTCTTAAGCCTGCCGCACCGGGTATCGGCGATGCGCAGGAGGGACTAGAAAAGCAGATCGCGACGCTTCGCAATGAAGTGACAAAGATCAACAAGATGCTTGCGCAACGAACTGTCGGCGTTTTGCATCAAGCGCGCGAGGGGGCATCTGATCTTTACGACGATGCGTCGAAAACGGCCGCGCGCGCAACGAAGCAACTAGGCGCACAGGTCCAAGCGGTATCAGAGGTCGCGCGAAAGAACCCGGGCACCACAGCGACTGTGCTTGGTGGGGTCGGCATTGTCGGTTTTCTGCTGGGCGTGGCTGTCGGGCTGACTTTGGCGGATACGCGCCGCCGTTGGTATTGATTCACACTGTTCAAAACTAGGGCCGGATAGTCCCAGTTTCTTCCACTTACAAGAAGGCAAGATTGCTCTCCTCATGCAGCAAAACAATACCTTGTACCTGATCATTGGCGGCCTGGTTGTCGCCGTCATAGTCCTGGGCGTCTACCTCTATCGCGAGGAAACGAAGCCGGCCGGCGTTGAACTCCGACTCGACCAGAATGGCGTGTCGGTCCAGGAAAACTGAGTGCTGAGCGGATCTGTCAAGCTCCGGGATCGACCGGGAGCGGAGCCCGTCCACCACATCAGGTCAGCTTCAGGGACATTTGTTGGGCGTCCCGGTTTCGGCCGATGCGATCGAAGATTTCCTTCGTCAATCATCGACGGCAACTCAATAGACGCACCACCGCTTCACGTAGAGGCGTCGGCTAAACGACCGTTGAGGAGTTGCGAGATCGCGGTGATCAACTGCGCTATGGCGAACGGCTTCTCAAGCACGATGCTGTTTGGAACGCCCTGCGACGGCCAGTCAACCGCGCCGTGCCCACTGACGTATACGACAGCTCCCTCCGGGTCGACTTCCCGGGCAATGCGCGCCACCTCCCAACCATCGAAGGCCCTATCCGAGAGTTTGATGTCAGTGACCACACCCTTGGCCGCGCCTTCTGCGCTCCTGAGGTACTCCACGGCCTTCGTTCCGCTGGAGAAGGCGACGACATTGAAGCCTGCCTCGATCAGGGCTTCTTCAAACTCGAAGAGTAACAGCCCTTCGTCTTCCACAAGCATAATCCTGACCGGTTCCATGGCCTTGGACCGTTGCAAGCCTATCGCAATGGGCGGGAAACGCAGGCGACGGGCAACTGTTCCAATGCAACTGAGTCTCCTTTGGACGTTCAATAGGTGACCGTCACTACGACCGTGTCGCTGTAAGCGCCGGCCGGCGGAGTCGCCACCTCGTTTCGTGTCCATGCGTCCATCCGACCCCTTTGGTGTCTTTTATGTCGGCGTCGTCACCGGGCCAAGGAGTCGATCGATCACGTGCGTTCGTGAGCTTGGTTGTGTCGAGGATAACGAACTCACGTCAGCGGTATCATGCGCAGCTCAAAATGGAACAAAACCGAGCGCTAAACGTTATGGAACGTTGGAGTGCAATCACGAGAAAAGCACCGTGCTAGGTACTCCTAGGAGACGTACATGGATATCACCACGCTTCTCATCATACTTCTGATAGTTATTCTGCTAGGCGGCGGCTTTTACGGACGAGGACGCTGGTATTAAACCACGACCAAGGATACTTTACTTGTCCCATGGAGAAATTTTGGGAGTAAAGTTACTGTCAAGCTGCGGTACAAGGGCCACACTCGCGCCCTTGTACAAAACAGCACTGCAACGAGCCGCCCATTCCGGGGCCACCGCCATTAATTCAGGTCCATTTTATCCTGCGTATTAGACGCGGGAGAGATAGGTGTCGGTTAAACCCTCGAAATTTCAAGAATTCAAGAGATATCAGATTTCCTCAGTGGGGTGCCTGCGTTCCTCGACTTCGGCGGTGGTCCACTCAAGGAAGAGGCTGTAGGCGACCGCCAGCAGCGTTGGCCCCAGAAAAATTCCGATGAATCCAAAGGCGACGACGCCGCCAAGGAAGCCGAAGAGGCCGAGCAACACGGGTAGGTTGTTGGTCTTGCCAAGGACATAGGGTCTGATGACGTTGTCGATGCTGCTGACGAAGAGCAATCCCCATGCTGCGACGAAGAAGCTCCACCAAACGGCTCCCTGGACAAAAAGCCATAGCGCCACCGAGCCCCACACAAGCGGGGGGCCTATCGGCACAAACGACAGAACGAAGGTGAGGAACCCAAGCAATAGCGCCTGAGGCACACCGGCGATCCAGAAACCAATGCCGGCCAGGACGGCCTGGGCGAGGGCCGTGCCGATCAAACCGTAAATGACGCCCTTGACGGTCGCGCCGACGACCGTGAGCAGTTTTCGGGACCGGAGGCCGGCGAACCTTTCGCCAACTTCGCGCACGTAGGCGGCCATCCGCCGGCCGTGAAGGAAGAAGAAAAAGGCGATGAATACGCTCAGCCCGAGTTCTAACAGCCCGGCGCCGAGCACCGCTCCGCTGGCTACTGCTAAGTTTGTGGCGGGGCCGATCAGCTTCTTGAGCTCAATGATGAACGCGGGGGCATTGTGGGCCAAGCTCTCCCAATAAGCAGCCAGGTTCTCGCCAATGACCGGCAGTCCTGCGACCCAACGCGGTGGCGCCGGGGGGCCCTGCTCGAGAATCTGGTTCACCGCCGTGAGCAGGTTGCTTACGCTGTCTGTCAACGTCGGCACCATCACGGCGAATGGTGCGACGAGAACGAGGGCAACCAGCATCGTCATCACGGCGGCCGCCAGGCTTTTATTGCCACCGACGGCCCGCTCGCACCTCTGGTAGACCGGCCATGTCGAGAAACATATGACCGCCGCCCACAGGATGGCTGAGAGGAAAGGCTGAAGGACGAGAGCGCAACCGAACGCCAGCAGAAGAAGGGCGCCGACCCCGAGAATTTGTTCGATTGGCTTACCGAGAGGTATCATGCCCAATCTTTCCTATTGCTTCCGGCTAAATTAACAGCGGGCGAACGCGAGTAGCGGCTCGGGTGGCCATATCGCCGTGATGTTTGAGCCGCCGCAGAATCATTGAGTATCAGTCCATTTCATTCGACATCTTGTTCCGTCTCATTATCGCAGCGGATCGTCTCACTGACGAAAGCCGGTACCTCTCGGCGCATTCTACGACGAGCCGCGCATCCTTGGATGGGCGGCCCCTGGCCGCCGAGCCCGCTGCCAGTATCGCGCTGTCGACATCCCGACACCATCCGCCCAATCCCGATCGGTTGACCTAGGTTCCGTCAATCGGTTGCGATCTAGGGCGTGAACATATCAACGTGCCCCGCGGATGCTTGCGAGGGTCTGCCCTGTCTCGGATAGCCGACGAATGGTTGCAGCGAACGAGGCGATGTGCATTCAGCGTACTCATGCGGCGCAGCATCGCAGCTAACAATCTCGCCAGCCTTAGCTGGACGGGATAGTTAGACTCGGATGCTCAGGGTGCTTCAGCCGCGCTTGGCGGCCGCGACCTAGCCGGCGGTGACCTCGTCTTTGTGGGCCGCGAAGGCTGCCAGGACTTCGTCCTTCTCGCGTTTTGGGACCTTAAAGAAATCCAGGGTCCGTCCGAGTTCCGCCGCAACCTCATCGAATTCTTCGGGGGAGATCCGGAGGTCTCGGTGGGCTTCCTCAAGGCCGAGCGGCGTCGTACCGGGCTTGGTGGCCGTGAACTGGAAGGGCCCACCGGAAACGTCGCAGACCCACAGTGTCCGCATGAACTTGAGGCCGGGCAGCCTGCCGAGGTTCTTGGTGTGCCATTCCCGCAGCTGCGGGTTCTTGGACTCCTGGCCGACGATGGGGTTCTTCACGACGGCGTCGCTGAAGTGATCCACCACCGCCGCGATGGCGAAGACGCCGCCCAGCCGCTCGTACAGACTTTTCTCAGGCATGGTTTGGTTGGCCTGCGCGTTATCCGTCCCCGCCAACACAACCACGGAGGCGGCGGTCAGCGTCAGCCCTGCGACCACGCTTCGTCTTGTGATAGAAGTCGAAACAGCCTGTGTCATGGTCACCTCCTTGGTAGTGGGAGAGGATAATGCTGGTCCGTTTAGAACAAACCGTCAATTCAAACTTGACCACTTTGTCCGCCAACGGACTAATTTAAACTCCACTGGATTTAGATTGGGGCACAGGGGTAAAATACGGACAGCATCCATCGCGCGTCTAACTTGATCGAACGTTCTTCAACAAGATTAGGCGATGTCGGCGTGTTGCGACTCGATATGACAAACTCGAGCCAACTATTTGGCTTTCATCAGGCTCGCATCAATCCGAATTTGGCAACGCTAGTCAAGCTAGGTCAATGACATTTGGCGAGGAGAATTATAATATACGTTGAAAATAGAGCCTTCATTGCGAACAAGTGATCTGCGGCCAGGATTGGATCTATTAAGCTATGATCGATTTTCAAAATATTGAAGACGCGCAGACGTTGGCTCAGGCAATTGTGAATACCATTCCAGAGCCCTTTATTGTGCTCGACGACCAGTTTTGTGTGCTGGCTGCCAGCCGTTCCTTTTATGAGACGTTCAAGTCCGATCCCGAATATACAAGAGGCCATCTGCTTTACGCACTCGGTGACGGCCAATGGGACATTCCCGCCCTGCGCGTTCTTCTGGAGACGATCATCCCCAAACATGTCTCGATGGATGGCTTTGAGGTTGCACATGATTTTCCCGATCTCGGCCGCCGGATCATGCTGCTCAACGCCCGACAGGTCACTTACGGGAGCCGCTCGACGATCCTCCTGGCATTCACTGATGTCACGGAACGCCGCAAGATCGAGTGGGAACGGGAAGAGCTCCTCAAGCAGACAGAACAGTTGCTCCATCAGAAGGAAATCCTGCTGCAGGAAATGCAGCACCGCGTTGCTAATAGTCTCCAGATCATCGCCAGCATATTGCTGTTGAAAGCGCGGGCTGTCACCTCCGAGGAAGCACGCCGCGACTTGCGGGATGCCCACCAGCGCGTAATGTCGGTCGCAGAGGTGCAAAGGCACCTCCACGTATCCGGCATCGACCGGATCGAGGTCGCTTCCTACCTGACTAAGCTTTGCGACAGCCTGGCTTCTTCTATGATCGGCGAAAGTCAGCCCCTTGCGATCAAGGTGATAGCGGACGAGGGAAGCATCGGGTCCGACAAGGCTGTCGGCCTGGGCCTGATCGTCACCGAGCTCGTGATCAATGCTATAAAATACGCGTTCCCTGTCGCCAATCCGGACGCCGTGATCCTCGTTACCTATGAGATCAGGGGCCCGGATTGGCAGCTGATCGTTTCCGACAATGGTGTGGGAAAGCAAGCTGATGGTGCAGTCGAAACAAGTGGCGGGCTCGGGACGGCGATTGTCCAAGCTCTTGCGACACAGCTCGACGCGCGAGTGGACGTGGTCAGTAATTCCACCGGCACGAGCGTGTCGGTCACGCGAGCGACCTTCACGTCGCAATTGCCGCGCGGGGTGTGAACTTCTTTGAGCCATCGGAACGTTCTGCATGTTGACGGGTTCCGCTTACCGCCAAGGTGAAACCGATGCCCGAAGATAAACGACATCCACCGGCAGCTCACAGCATTGCGCTCCGAGGTTGCGGGCCTGATCAGAAAAGTGTCGGGTCAACCGAGTGGCGAAAGCTCGGAAACGCGCAACGTGAGGCAGTCGCGCCGGAAACGGCTGCTCATCCGCGATCGGCGCGATGCGAATAATCCGGCTTCCGCCGAGGCTGTGCTTATCGGCATTGTCGCAGCCGTTGCCCTGGCTGCCTATTGGGTTTGTAGATTCGGCTGAGGCCGTGCTTTCCAGGTAGAGCCGGAAATTGGGTCAGCGTGCCACGGCAGGCAGGCTGATTTGCGGATCATCGCTCATCGCGGCGATGGTCTCAAGGTCACGTATCTGGACCGTTGAACGGCCCACTCATCGTTCTGCTCATGCAGCAATGCGCCGACAAGAGCTTGGTGGAGAACGGTCATGGTGATCCCCCAGATTCTTCTTCCCTGCCGTGATTGCCGAAATGGAGGATCAGACCATGACCTGCTTTCCCGGAATCTCGACAGCCATGGCTACAGTCATTATAGTTCGAGGGACCAGCGAGAGTTGAAAATCGCAGTCTTTCGCACGATGGTCCGCAACGCTTTATCGCTGTCAACGGGATCTTTCGGCGCATTGTTGCTCGTCGCCAGGGCGTTCGATCATTGCAAAGGTGCGCCAGAGGCAGTCGGTCGACGAACAGAGCTGAGGACTTGCTGCATGCTGTTTCCTGCAATCCTGAAATCAATCGTCCGGACTGGCAATGTCCGGTTGATCGATGGAGCGGGCAAGGTTCACCATTACGGAGACGGCACGTCTCCTCAGTGCACAATTCGGCTCGGCGCTCGCCATCTTGACTATACTTTGGCCCTGAACCCCGAACTGTCGATAGGGCAAGCCTACATGGATGGCTTGCTGACCATCGAGGAAGGAACTCTTTTCGACTTTCTCGAAATCGCTGCCAAAAACTATCGCAACTTCGAGCAGATGCCTTGGTTCTCGCTGTTGTCCCGCATCATGCGTCGGCTGAAGCAACACAATCCAATCAAGCGCGCACGGCGCAACGTCGCCCATCATTATGACCTGTCCGGACAGCTCTACGATCTCTTCCTCGATAAGGACCGCCAGTATTCCTGCGCCTACTTCACGAGCGCGGACGATGATCTCGAGGCGGCGCAGGAGCATAAAAAACGCCACATCGCCTCAAAGCTGTTGCTCGACCGGCCGGACCTTAAGATTCTCGATATCGGTTCTGGCTGGGGTGGCCTTGGTTTGTACCTGGCCGAGGAGACGGGCGCCGACGTCACCGGCCTCACCTTGAGCGCCGAGCAGCACAAG
The DNA here is from genome assembly GCF_001651865.1 of Sinorhizobium glycinis. GTDB lineage: Bacteria > Pseudomonadota > Alphaproteobacteria > Rhizobiales > Rhizobiaceae > Sinorhizobium > Sinorhizobium glycinis. The sequence continues at coordinate 204,839 of NZ_LPUX01000067.1, read as the reverse complement.
GTATCAGAGGGGCGCGCTACCGCTGCGGGCCTCGCTGATCGCGTACGCTTTTGTCTGCGTGATTATCGTGAGGAACTCGGTCAATATGATCGGGTGGTTTCTGTCGGCATGTTCGAGCATGTAGGCAAGAAGAATTACGACGAGTTCTTTGCCAGGCTTGGCGATTTCCTGACCACGGACGGCGTCGCGCTGTTGCACTCGATCGGATATTCCGACGCGCCTGGTCCGATCAATCCGTTCATTCGCAAGTACATTTTCCCCGGGGCGGATATTCCGTCGCTTTCCGAGGTCTTCGCGTCCGTAGAGCGTGCGGGCCTTGTTGTCACCGACGTCGAAATTCTGCGTCGGCATTACGCGGAGACCCTCCGCCACTGGCGTCAGCGTTTCATGGCTAATCGTCAGCGCATTGCGGCACTCTATGACGAACGGTTCTGCCGCATGTGGGAATTCTATCTCGTTCTGTGCGAGATCGGATTCCGCTTTCGCTCGATGATGGTATTTCAGATGCAGCTTGCCAAGCGGGCAGACTCCGTCCCCTTCACCCGCGATTACATGGTTTATTGGGAGCAGGCCCATAGTACGATGGCAAACTCTCGGATACGGGCCGCGGAATGAGGCGGCACCACTAGCAAGTGCGCGGGCCTGAATCGCTGCTAGTGCCCACTGATAAGTGTCCATCACTGCTGGCTCGGATTTGTGTGACAGGCTCCCATCTGATCTCGCTCGTGTCACGGAGGATCGCAAGCCGGTCGTCTCTGCGCTCAGGCGATCCACGGGGCGAAGAACGGCGAAAGTCGAATGCAGGCGCTGGAGGGCGTCACGAAACGAAAGTGATGCCCGCCGGTGTGCGTACTGATGCTTTGAGGGCGGTATATCGGGCCGTTTTGCCAATTTTGACGCGAGCACCGGTCTCGGGGACGTTTAACCCAGCAGCTATATGCTGGCGGAGATTCGTTTCTGAAGCACTGCGACAGCCTCTCATAGGAGCGAAGTTGCGCTAGGCAGGGCGGCTGATGCCTAGCCGGCGCATTTCGCGATAGACCGTCGAGCGGCCAAGGCTAAGTTGCTTGGCAGCCTCCGCCGGAGGCGTTTTCGCCTCGATCAGCTTTATGGCCGCATCGACCTTCTTCATGTCGAGCGGCTGGCGTCCGGGCCTCTTTCCCTTCGCTCGTGCGGCGGCAATGCCATCCTTTGTCCGCTCTGAGATCAATCTGCGTTCAAAATGCGCGATGGCGCCGAACACGTGAAAGATCAGCTCGCCGGCGGCCGAGGAGGTGTCGATCTTCTCCTCAAGGCTGAGAAGGTCGATCTTCCGCTCCCGCAGCATCTTCACCGTTTCCAACAGCTCCGCGAGTGACCGTCCGAGTACGTCCGCGACATTCTCGATCGCCTGCGAATGGTGAGGGAAATCGGGATTCCGGCGAAACTGACCGCCGCCGTGCATCCCGACCGATATCGTCAGTTCGTGCGCGAGGGGCGCGCGTCTCCTGCCTATCTACTCGAACGCTACACAACATCACGCCGGCGCGCGACACTGGTTGCTTGCCTGATCGATCTGGAAGAGCGTCTGACGGACGCCGCCATTGCCTTGGCCGACAAGCTGATCGGCAATGCCTTGAACCGTGCCCAGAACAAACAAAGCCGGCGCTACGCTGCCACCGCCAAGGATGTCGGCCGACTGATGCGCTTGTTTCACGGGACGATCGACGCACTTTCCACCGCTCTCAACAACGACTCCGACCCGATCGAGGCGATCGAAGAGACAGTCGGCTGGGCGAACTTGATCAAGGCAAGACCCGAAGTCGTAGCACTTGCTGAGACCGCGGATGTCGATCCGCTCATGGTGGCGGTGGACCGCTATGCGACACTGAGAAAGTTCGCCCCCGCGCTGATCGAAGCGCTCGACTTCAAGGCCGGACGAGGAAGCGCTCGGACGATCGCCGGCATTCATTTGCTTCGCGATCTCAACAGATCGGGCAAACGGGATGTGCCGCCCGATGCGCCAATGCCCTTCAAGAAGGAGTGGCGCAAACTCGTGATCGGGCCGGACGGCAGGATCAATCGCCGGCTCTACGAGACCGCGATGCTCGCTCACCTGCGCAACAAGCTGCGTTCAGGCGACGTCTGGGTCGAGCGATCTTCCGCCTATCGGCGTTTCGACAGCTATCTCCTGCCGGAGCCTGCCGCCGCGCCGATCGTCGCCGAACTCGGGCTGCCAACGGCAGCCGAGGAATGGCTCCAACAACGTGGCCGCGAGCTCGACTGGCGGCTGAAGAAGTTTGCGCAGCGCCTCAAACGGGAGCAGCTCGAAGGCGTGCGCTTTGTCGAGGATCGGCTGCAGATCTCGCCGGTCAAGACGGCGGTCCCCTCCGAAGCGGAAGCGCTCGCCGATCGGCTCGATGCGATGATGCCACGCATTCGCATCACCGAACTTCTGCACGAAGTCGCTCGCGAAACCGGCTTCATGGCGGCCCTCACAAACCTGCGCACCGGCGAACGCTGCCCCAACGAGAGCGCTCTTCTCGCCGCCATTCTTGCCGATGCCACCAATCTTGGGCTCTCCCGGATGGCCGCCGCCAGCCAGGGCGTGACGCGCGATCAACTCATCTGGACACAGGATGCCTATGTTCGCGAGGATACCTATCGGGCAGCGCTCGCTACCATCATCAACGCTCAACATCGCCTGCCGATCACACGGAGTTGGGGCGATGGTACGACGTCAAGCTCGGACGGGCAGTTCTTCCGCGGCGGAAAGCGCGGCGCCTCGGGCGGCGACATCAACGCCCGCTACGGCGTTGATCCCGGTTTCAGCTTCTACACCCACGTCTCGGACCAGCACGGCCCTTATCACGTCAAGGTGATTTCGGCGGCGACGCACGAGGCGCCCTATGTCCTCGATGGCCTGCTTCACCACGGGAGCAATCTCTCAATCGTCGAGCATTACACCGACACTGGCGGCGCCACCGATCATGTGTTTGCGCTCTGCGCCATGCTCGGTTTCCGCTTTTGCCCGAGACTACGCGACTTTCCGGACCGGCGGCTGATCCCGATCGACCACCCTGCGAGCTACCCGACGATCGCGCCGCTTCTCGGAAAACGCATCCGCGCCGACGTCATCGGCGAGCATTGGGATGACGTCGTGCGGCTCGTCGCCTCGCTGAAGGCCGGCCATGTCGCGCCATCGGTGATGTTGCGGAAGCTCGCCGCCTATGAGCGCCAGAACCAGGTGGATATCGCCCTCCAGGAAATCGGCAAGGTCGAGCGGACCCTGTTCATGCTCGACTGGCTGGAGAACCCGGCACTGCGCCGCCGATGCCACGCCGGGCTCAACAAAGGCGAGCAGCGCCATGCCCTCGCGCAGGCCATCTATACTTTCCGTCAGGGGCGCGTCATCGATCGCAGCCATGAGGCCCAGCAATACCGGGCGTCGGGCTTGAACCTCGTCATCGCGGCAATCGTCTATTGGAACTCGATCTATATGGCCGACGCCGTGGCGCACCTGCGGGCACAAGGCGAAATTGGCCCCGACGATCTCTTGACCCATACCTCACCGGTCGGATGGGAGCACATCGCTTTCTCCGGCGATTTCCTTTGGGATCGTGCCGCAAGTGCGACCGGTCGGAAACCGCTCAACCTGACCGGAAAACAGCGAGCAGCGTGACGGCGTTCAGGCTTCGTTCTACCTTAGCGTTGTTTAGTGGGAAACCAACGCTATGCCCTCAAACTGGCGCCCGACGCTAACTTCATGTTCGCGGGGTCGATTTGTCCGCACGCGATAGAAACCGCTTCAAGCTCAAACCGGCCAGTAAAATGTAAGGCGGCATGGCGAGCGAATAGTGGCCACAGTTCAGTTCCAAAACATTTGGCCTGGCTCCGGCGTCCTTCAGCCTCTGCATGAATCTCTCCGACAGCTCTGGCAAGACCACTTTGTCTCTCTTAGCCAACACAACGTGAAGATCTAGATTAGGCCGTGCCAAACGATGCACGTAGTTCTCCATGTTAAGTGGACCCCAAGCCCTTCTTAGATCGCTCAGCTCAATCTCTGGCTCAAGGCTATCACGTATCGATCGGGTCGCGCGCCCCGTCCAAACCATGTCTGCGAGACTACCCGCCGTCAAAAATAACGAGGCCTTCGATACGGCCGGATCATGCGCAGCAATCAATCCCGCAACCCAGGAGCCAAGGCTCATGCCAAGAACCGAGACCTCTCGATAGCCTTCGCTCTTCAGCCAGCGGATGAGCTTTCGCCCATCCCATACGGCCTGCCTTACAGACTGGATCGTTCGGCCGAGATTCGAACTAAGCATATAATCGGCGTACAGCGAGCCGGGACGGCTGCGCTCGAAGTGATAAGGCATAGCAATCTCGACAACCGTGATCCCATGCTGCGAGAAAAACTTGGCAATCTGACGATTTCGGGCGCTGGCATTCCAGTGATGAAAAATCACCAATGCCTGATCGAGCGAGCCGCTCTCGGTGATTTTTGCCCAAACGACGTTGTTCTCTTCGACGTCAGTAGAAATGTCCGATGGAAATCTGAGCCACCCATCGTGCCTTTTAAAGCCCTGACCGCTCCCGCTCGGCTCATCGTAAAATCTTGAATCAGACAGGGCCTGGTCCGCAAGGACACAAAACTCGTCGATAGTTTCTATCCTCTTCTCGGCCGGAAAGGCCCGGCCGGCGTCGAGGATGAAATTCGTTACTTTCTTCGCTTCCTCACCGCGCCGCGCCCGCCGCTCGTCCCAACGATCAAGCCAATTATGATACACTCTGGTTGCTTCCTAACTCGCTTACTCGCCATCGCCCAAACTCTGGATCAAAGAGGCCGTATGTCGCGAGCAGCACTCCAACGCCGAGGAGGATCGAAAAGCCCTCAAAGGCATCGATCAACAAGTAGCTGGCAAAGAGCAACCCTACGACTGCAGACATCCTCCATAGAGGCACGCGGAACCGCTTTTCGACACCCAAGCGGATGGAACCGTACAGAAAAACGATACAGGTCGAAATGGCGACTAGGAGGCTGCTGTAATGCGTTGGCATTCTATAGCTGAAGCTATTGCCGCCGTCGTGGCGCTCATACACGGCCGAAGACATATCGTGGGCTATCCAGGTCACGATATCTCCTCCGTTCGAGCTCAGGTAAGAGCTTTGGACCTTCATGCATATGGCGACCAGAACACCCAGGACAGTACACCGGAAAATTCCCCGCATCACCCTCAGGCCGATTTCACCGCCCTCGCGCCGATGTTCCACCGGTCGCACAGTTGATGCCTCTTCAATTCTCCAGAGATCATGGACGATCGTATGAAGCAAAATGAGGCCCGCGAAAAAAAGATAAAAGCATAGGCACATGTAGAGATATGCGAGCGCCGTGAAAACAATCGAAAGTGGCACTGATATAACTTCAGGGCGCACAATGGCTAACTTGCCCCAATCTATCGCATAGTTGCCACCGCCGTTGATCAACGGGATCAAGCACACGCCGATCCACTGAAAAAGACCGGCGAACAAGACGCAGATCAAGAAAACCGCCCAGTATGTGTACGAATAAGCTCGAACGTTGCGCGTCCAGGCATCGTCGCTTTCCAACTGGTCGCCCTGCGCTACCAGCTTGAAGCGCGCGTCATGTTTCCAGAAGACCAGCAGCTCTATCACGAACGCGAAAAATAGCGGCAAGAGCACCATGAAGAGGAACGTCCAATTCGGTGCCCATAGAAAACCGACCTGCTTAACGACACCATCCGCCCGGCTATAGGTGGCGCTGTGGATCCCCACGATATACGACAAAAACCCAAGGGCGGAGGCACCCGCGAATATCGACGCCGGTAGATTCAAGGGAGATCCATGGCTAAAAAGCGCCTCCGATATTCTCGCCAAGCTGAAACCCTGTCTGCGCCGGGTGGCATCAATGCCTTGTGGCAGATCGCCCGCAGGCTGCGTCTGATTATCGACCGTCACAGGCGGCGGCATATCTGGAACCCGCAGCGCCGTGCTGCTTCCCGCCTTCTTCGAATCTCGCCTCTTGGCGGTTAGCCGTGATTGCGCCGCGCTGAGCTCCATCTGCCATTCGCTGGTCGCTTCCGGATCGTCGCACCCAAAGACCCGCGCCAGCCAACGAATGTTGGACGGGCTAATCCCCTTCTCGTTCTCTTGAAACCAGAGCTGCACCGTCCGCAAATCGACCCCGATCCGGTTGGAGTCGATCTGAGAAATCGCCTCTGCCAGAAGCTCCGGCGTCCATGGGCCTTGCGGAAACCCGTCACTGCCCAATGGCCGGCCTGCTCCCGCAGCGGCTAACTGCTTGAACAGCTCCTTGAAATCGCTCCCGTCCTTGGGCGGTGCGACAAAAATCTTTCCGTTCTTTTCCAATGGCTTAAAGGCCCAAATTTCGTTTCGTTTCGTATCCTATCGTGCCTTCAGCCTCAATCAATGGTCTTAACGCCCGCAATGCAACTTGATCGGTGAGGCATTCCACCATGCTATCGTTGTCGTCATCCAGTTCGCGTTCGTCCCGTGGTACCGGCTCCATTTCTCCGCGCCCGAGCGCGGCTTTGAGTGCGTCAGCGCCGGAGCGCAAGGCGGGACAAAAAGAAGAGAGCGGGGAGGAAACTGCGGTTTCCCTTTGCGACTTGATGGAGCGGCATATAGCGGCGCAACTGGCGACCGCGGACGCCGTTCGTGCGTGGGATGAACGCAGGGCGGCCAGCGAGGTTACGAACGTAGCCTATGCAAACCGACTGTTAGATGTTGCGCGGGATGAAGAAGCCGGCCGGCTGGCGATCGTCAATTACAGGCCGCGGGGCGATCGGGAATCGAGGCTGAAGCTGGCCTATATGGCGGCTTACCTGATCGCGACACGTGGCACCCTGAACCCCAATGAGATGAATTCCGTCTTGGAAGCCCCTTGCGATCGGCCAAGCACATCGGTTTCCTGAGTCTCCTTTTATGTCGATTGCACAATAGTGTGCTGAGACCACACTGCTGTCGATTATGTCGGCGGCGGTGTCCCGTGTGGAACATTGCGTCGAACACGCCAGTCGTCATTGGGCAGTTATGTTATAACTGTCACAGCTATTTAAAGAAGAGACAAAGTAGTCAACTTAGAAATGCGACTTCATCCTATCCATTATTACTGCGTTTTCAAGTTGATATGTTTACAAAGTACGCAGACGCAAGCCGCCGGCCGGCTGGAGCTGGTCAGGGTTGCGTAGGCCGGTCGGCGGCGGATGGGTTAGGGTGAAAGAATAAACTTTAGCTTTGACAGCCCGATCACTCCGCCGCTTTCAGCTGCGCAAGGGCTTGCTGTCGCCGGGCGATGACCACCGGATCATTGGTAAAATCCGTCCTCCTGCCAGGCTTCGTGCCGCGCTTTTGGTAGCCATTGCTTTGGCTGCCGTCGGGAATGCCGAACATATGGTCCGTCTGGCCGGTGCGACGCGGCCCGCTTTTGCTGCGCTGTTGCTCTCGGCCGGCCTGCATCTCGGCGACCAGCGCCAGCATATCATCGAGGCGCTTGTTCTCAACCACCTCGGAGCGGTGCACCGAGCGCAGCGTGTCGAAGGTTCTGTAGGGCAGGGACGTCCCCTCGTGGGTGATCTCGAGACGGCCATCGGGATAGTCGCAGACAGTGACCTTCTTGCCGGCGAGCGTCTTGGCGATATCGGTCGGATCGAGGATGAATTGCACCTTGTCATAGCGCAGCGTCAGGGCCTGCGACAGCTTGCGGATCTCCTTGCGGCACATGGCACCATCGAGGTTCTCATGCGCGGCAAACGGCCGATGCATGTCCTTCGGATTGCGCGGTTCCTTGCCAAAGCGACGATTGAAATCCGCGATGAACTCCGGCGCATAGGCATTGGCCGCCGCGATCGTGTCGATGCCGCGCAGCCGCAGTTCCTTGACCAGACGATCCTGCAGCGTCTGGTTGGCGCGCTCGACGCGGCCCTTGGCCTGCGGGGTGTTGGCGCAGATGATGTCGATGTTGAGCTCATAAAGAGCCCGCCCGAACTGCGTCAGGCCACTGGTCCTGTCCTTCTTGGAAGCATGGGTGGTGCGGAAGATGCCATGCTTGTCGCTGTAGAAGGCGATCGGCTTGCCCCATTGCTGCAGATAGGCCTTCGTTGCGTGGAGATAGTCGAAGGTGTTCTCTGAAGTCGCAAAGCGCAGATGCAACAGCTTGCCGGTGGCGTCGTCGATATAGACGAGCAGGGCGCATTTGGGGCCACGGTTCTCGAACCACCAATGATGCGAGCCATCGATCTGAATGAGTTCGCCGAAACAATCGCGCCGGCCGCGCGGCTGGAAAACCCGCTTCTTGCGTTCGCGTCGCGACACCCAGAGGCCGGCTTCCATCATCCACTGACGCAGCGTCTCCTTGCTGACGGCTATCCGGTGGCGTTCGAGCAGCTTCTCGGCGGCCAACGTTGGTCCGAAATCCACGTAATGCTCACGCACCAGGTCGAGCACCAGGTTGCGGAAGTCCTCGCTGTGGCGCCGGTTGCTCGGCCGGCCGCGCTTCTTCGAGACCAGACCGTCGGCGCCGGCCAGATCATAGGCCTGCAACAGCCGGTGCACCTGACTGCGACTGAGACCGAGCAACGCGGCCGCCTCGACGACAGTCAGGCTACGGCCGCGAATCTGTTGGATGAGTTCAAGACGATGCAATTCCTTCTGCGACATGGTGATCAAACAAGACATGACGACTCCGAACGCTCATGGTCTCAACCACGCTTCACGTCGCCAGTCTTCCTTCCAAACCTTGACGTTTGACCAGCATCCCAAGCGGCGACGACTGTCGCATCTCTAACTGGCTCATATGTCGCATCTCTAAAATGCCGTTACAATAACATATCGCATAAGATAGCTTATGGAACTTCGCCCCTTATTCTTCTGTAGGTTTGGTTCAGACGAGACCGAGTCGGCCCGCTCGAAGACAGTGGGCTCGCCTGACCCACCATTTGCCCAGATTCCATTGGTGACGTACGCTAAAGCGGCTTGACCGAACATATTCGGCAACCTATTAGGAAATGGTCGTTTCCTAATAGGTTATCAGATGAATTTCGGAAGCACCTCTCCTCGTCCCGTCGGGCGGCCGCGCGAATTCGACATGAACCGCGCTCTGGATGCGGCGATCCGCATATTCTCGGAAAAGGGCTATCACGGGACCTCCATCGCCGAACTGAAAGCGGAGACGGGACTGACCGCTGGCAGCATATACAAGGCGTTTCGTGACAAGCGTGACGTCTTCGTCGCCGCCTACGACCGCTATAAACAGATCCGGGCCGATCTTCTGGATCAGGCGCTGTCTTCAGCCTCCACCGGTCGCGAAAAGATTGCCCGCGTGGTCAATTCCTATGCCATGTCCGCCTGTGGCGAGACCGGCAGGCGCGGATGCCTGGCCATTGGCGCCGCCGTGGAACTGGTTCTGTCCGACGCCGAGATCGCCGACAGGGTCGGCGAACACAATCGCAAGCTCGTCACCCGGCTCGAAGGTTTCATCCGCGATGGCCACGTGGACGGCTCAATCCGCAAGGACGTCGATCCAGCGGGGACCGCGCTTGCGCTGTTTTCCTATCTTCAGGGCGTCCGCATCGCCGGCAAAACCGGAGAGCTGGAGAACCACATGCTCCCTTCCGCCGAAGCCGTCTTGCGCATTCTCGACTGATTAAACCGCCCGCCTCCTTTCTCCCAAGGAACTTCCAATGACAACTCCTTCCATCGCCCAGACGCAGCACCCGGTTGGGCTCTCTGCCGGCATGACATTTCTGATGGCCGCCGCCTGCGGCCTGATTGCCGCCAACCTCTACTATACCCAGCCACTCGCCGGCCCGATCGCATTCGACATCGGCCTGCCGGCGGAGGCAGCCGGCCTGATCGTCACTCTGACCCAGATCGGCTATGGTCTGGGGTTGCTGCTGCTCGTGCCGCTGGGTGACCTCCTGGAAAATCGTCGGCTGATCGTGACCATGATCAGCCTGGTTACTCTTGCCCTGATCGCGGCCGGCCTCTCAACCGCACCCGGACCTTTCCTCGCCGCTTCGCTCGCCATCGGGCTAGGCTCGGTTGCAGTCCAGATGATCGTGCCCTTCGCTGCCAACCTTGCTCCGGATGCGGCTCGGGGTCGCGTCGTCGGCAATATCATGAGCGGGTTGATGGTCGGGATCATGATGGCGCGGCCGATTTCCGGGCTGATCGCCGGCCTCAGCTCCTGGCATGCCGTCTTCTATCTTTCCGCTATCGTCATGGTCGGACTTGGAGCCCTGCTATGGGTGCAACTGCCGACCCGCATGCCGGCGGCCCGGCTAAGCTACGGCCAGCTGCTCAAGTCGATGGCCCAGCTTCTCGCGACGCAGCCGGTCCTGCAGCGCCGCGCCGCTTATCAGGCCTGTCAGTTCGCCGCATTCAGCCTCTTCTGGACCGTCACGCCGCTCTATCTTGCAGGCCCGCGATTTGGGCTGACTCATAACGGCATTGCGCTTTTCGCTCTGGCCGGTGTCGCGGGCGCAATTGCTTCCCCCCTCGCCGGGCGCCTCGCGGATAAGGGGTTGGTTCGGCCGGCAACGGCATTCGGCCTTCTCAGCGTCGGAGTCGCTTTTCTGATGACGCAAATCGCTTCTGAAGGGTCAACCCTTGCGCTCACGCTTCTGACGCTTGCTGCAATCCTGCTCGACTTCGGCGTGACCATGACGTTGGTGACCGGGCAGCGCTCGATTTACGAACTCGGCGCGGAGTTGCGCAGCCGACTCAACGGCCTGTTCATGGCTATCTTCTTCACCGGCGGCGCCATTGGTTCTGCCTTGGGTGCCTGGGCATTTGCCGTTGGTGGGTGGTGGTTTGCCTCCTTGATCGGCTTCGCGCTGCCCGCCACAGCGGTCGCAATCTTTCTGACCGAGATATACAGGGTCAGGAAAGAAGCTTGACGCAATGAACGAATTCAGGCTCGCCGCCGTCGCGCGGCTGTTGATGCCGTTGCTTCGGAACGAATCCCGTCGGACTGAATTAAGCGCGCAGTGCACGACATGGAGGCGTGTCTTGAAAGCGCCCGCCCAGAGCCACAGCAAACGCACGAACTGGAAGAGGCCGACCTCGGCTGCGCTTCGAATGGCGAAAACAGGCGCAAAAAAGGCTCCCTCCCCCGGGTTCATTGAGCCGTGCCATCCGACCTTGAAGAAGCGGCCGCCAAATGGCTCTGACTGGCTGCACGAGATCAAGTTCGACGGCTATCGGGCGCAACTCCATGTGCACGGCGGGGAGGTGACGATCTACTCGCGAACGGGGCTTGATTGGACGCGCGAGTTCAGGCCGATCGCGACCGCCGCCAAGGCGCTCGCCGACCATGATGCGGTGATGGACGGCGAGGCGACCGTCTTCGGCAAGACCGGCCTGCCCGATTTTCAAGCACTTCGCCGCGAGCTCTCGAAAGGCTCATCGGCGCGGCTGACCTTTCAGGCCTTCGACCTGCTTTACATGGACGGATACGACCTCAGGGGGGTGCCGTTGATCGAGCGGAAGCGGGTCTTGCGCCAGCTCATAGGCGACCGTGGGGGGGCCATTGCCTACGTCGATCATCTCGACATCGACGAAGGCGCTCAGGTGTATGAGCACGCATGCATGATGAGGCTCGAAGGTATCGTCTCCAAGCGCAAGGACGCGCCATACCGGTCTGGCCGTCAGGAGCTTTGGACGAAAACGAAGTGCACGAAGCGTGACGCCTTCCCCATCATCGCCTTCGTGGAAAAGCTCGGCGCACAGCCGCGCAGGATTGCTTCCCTCTATCTCGGTCGCTGGGAAGACGACCGCCTGGTTTATGCCGGCAAGGCGCAAACCGGCTACAGTCTCGCGGCCGCACGAGAGGTGCGCGAGCGGCTCAATCCGCTGGTCACCGGCAAAAGCCCCCTCTCCCACCCGATCAAAAAACCTAAGGCGACCTGGATCGCACCCCGCATCCAGGCTGAGGTGGAATACAGTGGCGTCACCGACGACGGCCTATTGCGGGAGCCCGTTTTCAAAGGTCTGCAGGACGAACCTGCTCCGTCACGAGCAAAGCCCGCGGCAGCAGCCACGGCCTACGGCCGGGTTCCTCGCGTGAATATCTTGCAGCTTCTACCTGATGCGGTCGTGCCCTCGAAGGATGAGCTCACCGCCTATTGGATGCGTGTCTCCGACCGCGCACTCAATTTCCTTGGCGGCCGGCCGCTGAAGCTGGTGAGGCACGTCAACGGCACGACGTTCTATCACAAGGGGCCGCTGCCGCCGATTCCGCCGGCGGTCCACCAGTTGCGCATGCAGAAGCGCGAGGGCGGCCAAGGCGTTCGGCTGTGGGTCGACGACTTGCCGGGCCTGCTGGGGTTGGTCGAAATCGGCGTCGTTGAGCTGCATCCTTGGGCTGCGACTGTCGACGACATCGAACACGCAGACACGTTGATCTTCGATCTCGATCCCGGCGAAGGCGTCTCGTGGGAGTTCGTCATAGAGACAGCCTTGCGGCTCCGGGATCTGCTCCATGCGGAGGGTTTCAAGGCCTGGCCGAAGCTGACCGGCGGCAAGGGCGTTCATCTCATGGCGCCTCTGGAGGAAAGGCTGACCCACAATGCGGTGCATGCTTACGCCAAGCGCCTGGCACAACAGTTCGCCGCCACGGATCGGGAGCGCTATGTCACGTCAGCCCAACTCTCGCACCGACCCGGCAAGCTCTTTCTCGACTATATCAGGAACGGGCGCGGCACCACCGCCGTCGGCGCGTACTCGCCGCGCGCGCGTGCCGGCTTTCCAGTTGCGGCACCTGTCACGTGGAAAGATATTGAGCGGGGGCTGAAACCGGACGCATTCACTACGAGCCGTCCGCCAACGCGCCGCCGCGGCCTGTGAGCTTCCGCACGAAAATCCTTGAAAAGATTTGTCGTTCGCCCGGAACAAACGGGAAAGCGATTCGGTTGACTCCCTGATTTTGCAGATGCGCCAGGAGTAACGCCATGGCAGTCGCGGCACGAGCTCAATGGAAGGGCTATGTTCGATTTGGCGAAGTGACCGCGCCGGTGGCGCTCTACACCGCCACCTCGACCTCCGAGCGCATCTCCTTCCATACGGTCAACCGAGAAACCGGCAATCGGGTGCGCCGCGAATTCGTCGACAGCGCGACCGGAAAACCGGTTGAAAAGGAAGACCAGGTCAAAGGCTATGAAGTCGACGATGACCGGTATGTCGTGCTTGAGCCGGAGGAGGTTGCCTCCGCGGTTCCGGAGAGCGACAAGACGCTGCGCGTCGAGGCGTTCATCACCTGTGACGACGTCGACAAGGTCTATTTTGACAAGCCCTACTACATGACGCCCGACAAGATGGGCATCGACGCATTCACCCTTCTGCGCGAAGGCATGCGCAAGAAGAAGGTCGCCGCGATCGCGCATACAGTCCTCTTCCGGCGAATGCGTACCGTGCTGCTCCGCCCGCATGACAAAGGGCTGATCGCTACCACGTTGAACTTCGACTACGAGGTCCGAAGCGCCAAAGAGGCCTTCAAAGAAATTCCCGACATCAAGATCAAGGGCGAGATGCTGGACCTCGCCAAGCACATTATCGGCACGAAGAAGGGAAGCTTCTCGGCCGACGAATTCGACGACCGCTACGAGGCCGCGCTCGCCGAGCTGGTCAAAGCCAAACTTGAGGGCAAGACCCTGCCGAAGCGGGCGCCTCCAAAGGTCTCGAAGCCGAATGAGCTGCTGGAGGCTCTGCGTCAGAGCGCCGGCATCACGGCCGCGGCCGAACCGAAGCGACGGGCGGGCAAGGCAAGCGCTGCCAAGGGCCGAGCAAAGGCAACGCGATCGGCCGCAGCCAAGGCGAAAACAAAGACGGCGGCGAAGAGAGCGCCTGCCCAGCGTCGCCGCGCCAGCTAAGGGAAGTGAACGATGGCTCCCCCACGTCCATATTGGAAAGGCTATCTCAAGCTCTCGCTCGTCACCTGCCCGGTTTCGATGATGCCGGCGACCAGCGAGTCGGAGAAGGTCCGCTTCCACACCCTCAACCGGAAAACAAACAATCGCGTCGTCTCACGCTATGTCGACTTGGTGACCGGCGAGGAAGTTGATGAAGACGATGAGGTGAAGGGCTACGAACGCGGCGAAAACGACTTCCTCGTCATCGAGGACGAGGAGCTCGAGAGCGTCGCACTCGAAAGTGCCAGGACCATCGACATCGAAAAATTCGTGCCCCGCGACACGATCGAATGGATTTGGCTTGAGAAGCCGCACTACTTGTCGCCGTCGGACGAGGTCGGCCATGAGGCTTTCAGCGTCATCCGCGATGCGATGGAGGCGGAAAAGGTCGTCGGCATATCGCGGCTCGTCATCGGCCGTCGCGAGCGAGCCGTGATGTTGGAGCCGTGCGGCAACGGAATTGTCGTGTGGACGCTACGCTACGGCGACGAAGTCAGGAAGCCGGAAAACTATTTTGGCGATATCGGCGAGGGAGATAACGATCCCAAGCTGATGGACCTCGTAACCAAGGTGATCGAAGAGCGCAGCAAGCCATGGAATCCGAAAATGGCCCACGACCCGGTGCAGGAAAGGCTGCGTGAGATCATAGAGGACAAGCGAAAATCGGCCAAAAAAGGTGCCAAGCCGAAAGGCAAGGACGGCGGTCCAACCTATACCGGCAATGTCATCGACCTGATGTCGGCACTCAAGGAGAGCCTCGAGAACAAGAAGGCCGGGAGCAAGAAATCGTAAAGCGCGGCAAACTATGCCGCCCCTCGCCGCCTGTCCCGTCTCGATCATCAGAAAATTGCACGGCATACTTCGGCCTCACCCTGAAATGTCGCCGCCATGACCACCCTCCGATACGACTTGAGGCGGGAGTTAGACGGAACCTGGACGGTATTCGACGTCTTCACAGGCCGACCCGCTGTGCTTGATGCGGATAATGGAGGCGAGCGCTTTGCAGCCGGTCTACATTCCAACGAGGCCAGCGACGTTCTACAGCTACTGAACTTTGAGGATGCCCTGCGACGGGGAATCCCGTTGTGGCTCAAGAGGAGGCGGTAAATGTGGTGCAATACGCGCTAGGCCGCGCTGCCGCAGCCAAGGCGGGATCTCGCTCTCCAGCAGCGACCGCTCGTGCCGGTCGTCCCTAGTCAATCGAACAGGCTGAAAACGGTTTCTTCGTCGAAGGCTCGCAGCTTGTCCATGCAGGCCAGCAGCGGATCCACTTTGCTTTGGTTTTCGCCCCACAGATGGGGAGCTGCCGGCGCTAGAAGCTCATCGGACTTGCCCCGAGCACCGCGCAGAGATGGATCAGACGGCCTACCGTCAGGCGGGAAACGCTTGCTTCGTAGCGGGCGTAGACCGCTTCGGTTATACCAAGCAGTGGCGCGCCAGTTTCGGCCGGGAGAGGTTTCGGGCACGGCGCCGAGTGTAATTCGACCGTCCGGGGTGGTAGCCGATAAACTGGTTTGTCAACGTCCGGATCATTGACTTGCTGCAATCCGAGATCCGAGATCCATTGCTCCAGCGATGGTCCTGCCATTCATCCTACCGGTGGTTGTTCATGGTGCAGACCACTTTAATGGAAGTGGTTGTGTTCTTGGAACCCACAAAACGTCTCGGGTGGTATCAATTTGGCGCATCGCTGACGCGACCCCGCTCTATGCCTTCGGCACGAAAACCGCAAAAAGCGTTCTTTGCCCAATGGGGTAACGATCGGTTGCGCAAGAGTCGCCTCGCGGCCTTCACGTCATGACTGCATCAGATTGCTTATGAAAGCAGTTTACAGCTTGCGGTGAAATCAGCATATTGCCAACCGGCAACGACAATCGAGAGTTGGTCGTGGCAAGTCGCTAGCCCTTCTTGTCATGCACCACGGGGCCGTCCTGATCTACGAGCCAGGGCGGCCCTTCTCGTATCTGAAATGGCGGCCGCCAGGCGGCCGGCTTTGCCTTCCTGAAGGAGGGAAAGAGGGCGCTGCCCTCTCTCCCTCACAAGGGAAAAAACGGTCTCCCCGTCCTTCCTCCCCTCGCCTCCGGCTCGCTCCGTGCAGGATCGACGAATCCGCATGCGCGGATTTTGCGTCGCCCCTTCGGCTTTGGCCTCGGGCGGGCGAACCCCCTCCGTTTTGTTCCCTTGCCTCCCTCTCTCCCGCTGCTCCGCGCGAGCTCGGGGAGCAGGAGCGGGGCTCCTGCCCCTCGGGCAGACGCTAGACCGCTTCGCGGGAAGGAAAGGGCTAGAAAATGGTAAGAGCAAACACCGCTTATGTGCTGGATCCGGAAACCACGATTTTTAAGCCGGTAGAGCTTCAGGTCGATCTGGGCATCCGGCCGCTTTACGCGATTATCGGCTGCCGCCTGCTGGAGGTCGTGCGGTTCGATGAGCGGCACACGCTTTTCGTCGACGAGGAAGGACTGCAGGACGGGTTGACCGCCTTCACGATCTTTGAGGGCTTTCCGCAGCCGATCGCAGGCAAGATCGTGCTTGTCGGAGGCGATGGCAGCACGCCTTATACGTCCCCCCTCATCAGCCTTGAGGATTCAGCGAAGCATTTCAAATGCTGCCGCCCGGTCCTGGATCCGGTATTCGCAAAGGCAGACGAGATTTCGCCGGGCGGTATCATCATCGCCGGTGCGCTCGCAGGTTTGCAATGCCGCATCGAGCGCCGCGCCCCTACCCTTGTCGAGGGAGAGGCATGATGAAAATCGCAGCGCTCGAAAACAACATCCTCGCCATCGTCGCAGGAACCTTCGCCGCAACCATTGCGGCGGAGGACATCGAGCCGCAGTTTCACGCGCTCACCCACTTTCCCGACCGGCGCGCAAGGTCAGAGCTTGCGGACCTGGCCGAGCGGCTGAATCAGTTTGGCGCCTATGTCGTGGAACTTTGGAACAAGGCTTGCGAGCCGATCCCGGAGGCTGAAATCGAAGCCTTCGCGCGGCGTCATGTCGATTTGACGCGCCGCTATTGGGCGGCAGAAGGCCGTTGCATGAACTGGTTTATTACCGGCCCTGCCCGCTTTCCCGTGGCCCGCAACGAAAAGCGGCATGAGGATTTCGGACGCCCGCCGCGCCGATCTGAAGGCGCACGACGCAATGGCCCGCAAGTCCGCCAAGCGGAAGGCCTTCCCGCACGGCACGGACGATGAGCCGATCCGATCTGGCGATCCGGTGGCGATGCAGCGCATCGTTACCCGCATCGAGGAGCTGGCGCTTTCCATCGACCGGATGAAAGCCGCCAACGCGATCATCCGGCGCATGGAGAAAGACCTTTCCAGCGAAGAGGACATGATTGCTGCCGTTGTGGCCCATACCGGCCTTTCCGCCGACGCCGCAGCGAGAGGCATCAAGTTAGCGCCGTGGCAGTCCCGGCGCGGCTTCACCACGACCAACAGCCGCGCCGAACTCCGCCGCCTGCAGCAACGCCTTGCGGCGATTGCGAGGATGAAGGAGCGCGGCACCCAAACCGAAAAGGTCGAGACGAGCGCAGGCGCCGTCGAGATCAAGGAGAACGCCGACATTGCGCGTATCCAGTTGATCTTCCCCGGCAAGCCGGACGACCCGACGCGGCGCGTGTTGAAGGCAAACGGCTTCCGCTGGTCGCCCTCGCAAGGCGCTTGGCAACGGCACTTGAACGAGTCCGGACGCTACGCCGCACAGCGCGTGTTGAAGATGATCAGCGGCGCTAGCGCCGCCTGATCACTCGCCCAAATCCAAGAAGAGGACAGTTCCGATGGTCGACACGATCTATTCCGCAGTGGAGTTTTATGGCAAGGGCGACCCCTATTTCGGCGGCACTGCCGCTGATTGGGCGCTGTATAAGACCGAGGACGGCAGGCACGCTTTCATCAGCGCCGCCGACGCGCAGCGCCGGAAATTGGTCATGGCCTATTTTCCGACCGAAGCCGAGGCAGAGAAGGCCGGAGCCGCAGCGAGCACCCGGAAGGGCTCGATTTCTGCCGTTCCGATCAAGCCCCGGCTCGAAGTCCCAACCGCACAGATTTCATGGATTGTTGGCAACAAGCATGTCGGCGAGGAGGACAGCGAGCTCGCGGAGGACTTCGCCTACAGGGCAAAGAGGGCGGGCGCGGCCGATCCGGATTTGATCGCGCAAATCGTCGCCTACGCCCTTGCTTGCCACCGCGCCAATCAGGCGCTCGTCGCGCATTTCCGGCTTTAGAAAACGTGTGGACGCTATTAAGACTGCAACCAAAGATTGGCCGCGCTATTCGACAGCGCGGCCGGCAGCAAAAGCTACAGGAGCGGAAATTGAGTCGATACACCGTGCAGATCACGAACGGGACGACAACGGACGACGAAGGGACGATCGGCTACGATCGGCCGTTGCGGACCTTCTTTCTACAGGCGTTTCCAGACCCGGAAACCGACGAATGCGCCCTTTGGTTAGGCGCATTTCTTGAGGAATACCCGACCCTGGAATCCATCATCGAGGCCGCCCGGACGCAAGGCTACGAGGTCCGCGGCCTGACGAAGGAAATGATGTTGGCGATGCTCAAGGAAGCGGGACCGCCGCACCCGCCGAGCCTTGGTGAACGACTCGGCATAGTACGGTAAGAAGGAGGACATCAGTTTCGAGGGCGGAAGCAGCAGCGCCGGGCCAGCGGCGCATTCGGGGAGGATGGGCCACCCCGACCGAGGCGACGGCCTCGCCCCCGAACCGGAGGTGTTGCATGTGGTTCCTGCCACTTAGCATCACCCTAGACGTGAAAAGGACCCGGACCACCTGGCAAGTGCGGATCCGAGTCCAATTCTGGCTCTAGGAAACGGGGGCGGGCCGCAAGGCTCGTCCCCACTCCGGAAATCAATATAGGCGATTTTCTTCCCAACTTCAAAGCGCTCCGGCCGCCCCAAGCCCGCATCGAGCGGGCCAGGGACGGAACGAGGGGCGCCCTTGACACCCCTCCCCTCGTGCTCCCCTCCCCATCCACGGCGGCCGCCCCGCAAGCGGGCCGTCTCACTTCGGCTTGGTGTCGTTGTCGGCTGTTGAAGGCCTGGTGCGCGCCTGATCCGCGGCAGCGAGACCGCGACCGAGCTCCGGCCTGACGGCCGGATGGCGACTTGCCGATTGATGGCGAAGTCGGCGGCCGGGGCTACGAAGGCCGCGCTTCCCGGTATCTCCTTAGTGGCTATGCGCAATCTAACTCTGCGCACGATACGTCAGGCCCGGCCTTGGCGTGCAACCCCAAAGGGTTCTCCTCTCCGCTTCGCTCCGTTGCGTCCGCTACGCGGTGCACTCGGCCGTGCCAGCCGTATTCGAGCTTCGCGATTACGCACAACCACTAAGGAGGATCAACCTCATGAAAGCGCTCGTAACCTTCTGCCAGAAAACCGGCCGGCGCCTTCGCCTCTACCTCAATCGGCAAGTCGCCAAACTGTCCCACACGGGCCAGTTGAAGATCTCGGTGGCGGTCTCGCTTCCGCTCATCGCCAAGGTCGAGGTCAGCTACCAGTGCGATTTCAACGCCAAAGCCGACAATGACAACAAGCCGAAGTGAGAAAGCCGCGGCCTGCATCGCAGGGCGCGGCTTTCCGCCGTGGCCCGACTGGCGCCGCATATCCCCTCTGGAGATATTTCGTCCTGATGCTTGAAGTCTCAGATTGAATTGGTGAGCATTGGTCATCAACCAACAATGGAAGACTTCGTGAACATGAAGATCAACGCGGTTCAGCAGGTTCAGGAGGACATGGCGCTGATTGCCCGGGGCGAGGAAATCGACCTTCCGTGGCGCCGGCTTCGCGTTCTCCTCGATTACGGCCTGGTCGAGATCAGCACCCTGTCCTCTTGGGTGGACCGCTTGCAGGAAGTCGAACATCCATCTCGTGGACAGACGAGGGTATGAGGTTAATGGGACAAGCCAGCCAAGCCAAGGACCGCCAACGAAAATGAGGTATGACCGGGTGAAAAGCATCTTTGCAGGTAATTTCGATCACGAGAGCGCCATCGAAGCCGCTGTAGAGCTGTACGGTGTCGATGCCACAACGGCCGTAGCTCATTGCGCGCTTGAGGCCTACGTCGATTGTCGAGAGGCAGACCACGAATTCTGGTTTCGCATTTTCGGCCCATCTAAAGGGCATTCCGCTGTCCGACAGCAAGCATTGAAGCCGTTATCGCAACTCCAAAAGCGCCCGCGTTTTCCAGCCGCGCCGGCACAGGCCGGCAAGCGGCCGCAGCGACCCCAGGGAGCGGAGCAGCCGAAGCCACCGTAGGGTTTGCCCTGGTGCACGCGATGCGGAGGGTTCATCGGGCACCTCGCAGAGCGAATCGCGCGATCGCGGCCAATCGGCCGCTTAGCCTCGTCTCTGTAATGGCAGGATTTCGATCGGCGAGCGTGGATACGGTCGCGCCCTGCACGGTCGATCATTCAGGGCGGTGAAATTCCACCCGGTTCATCCGAGACCAGCTATGCGTCCGGCCCGAAACCGGTGACGGCTCTGTACGAGGGCAGCGCTAGACCGAGGTGACGATGATCCGAGAGGCGCACGCCTACTGTCACTGGACTGCTTCCCGCTCGCGACGGCTCATCTCCGCCTGATACTCCCGCTCCCGTTCCGGCCAGGTGCTCTTGATGAAAGCGAGAACTGCTCGGATCTCGTCGTCGCTCATGATACTCCCGAAGCCCGGCATATCGCTTTGGTAGTCCCCGCCAACAACCGCAGCCGGTCCTTCCTTTGTGATGCGGAAGAGAACGCCGTCCGGGTGATGCCAGGTGTGACCGGATGCATCGTGCGGCGGCGCCGGCATGCGTCCGGAGGGAAGCGGGCTTTTCCAGTACCGCTGACCTTCCAGCCCGACACCGTGACAGGCGGCACAGCGCTTGGCATAGAGCGTCTTCCCGAGTGCGACTGTGGCGGCCGACGTGTCGCCGGTCGCTGTCGGTCCTGCGAGCCAAAGCCACGCCACTGCCAGCCCCAATCCCGCCCCGGCGATCCCGAGCACTGGGAAAAGAACCGCGGTCCTGCTCATTTGCTGCCCCGGAAGAACAGGGCCGTGGAGAGCGTCGCAGCCCCGACAATGTTGAGCAGCCACACCAAGTCCTTGCCGTACATAAATAAGCCCTGCCTTCCATCATGCGAACTACGTCTATTCGTACGATTTCAGTATCCGGCGAACAATTGGGTTGAAACCGTGTGCTCGTCGGGCGGTTGTGATGGAACGAACGCCCGGACCGTCAGTTCCTACCGCTTAGGAATAGACCCGCAGGTATGGTCGCTGAGCGCTGGAGGTCGACATGAGAGAGAACGAACCAAGGCAGCACCAGGGCATGACCACTCATCGCTACCTAATGTTCGCGGTCAACATGGCGCTCAGTCTCATCGTCATGTACCTCGTGATGTTCTCCATGATCGACGGCCTGCCCGATTTCCGGAACAATATCAACACGCTCTATATGGCGCTGACGATGGTCGCTCCCATGGGAATCATCATGCTCGCGACCATGGGCGGGATGTACCAGCACAAGGGTCTCAACGCTGCCCTTTACATCGGGTTGGCCCTGCTCTTCGTTGCCGCCTTCGCCGGAACGCGTACCCAGACCCTTGTCGGTGATCGACAGTTCATCGCTTCGATGATCCCGCACCACTCCGGCGCGATCCTGATGTGTCGTAAAGCCAGTCTCACGGATCAGGAACTTATCGATCTCTGTAACAATATCTCTCAAGGACAGCGCCAGGAGATCGACCAGATGAATGCGATTCAAGGACGATTGAGCAACAGGGGCTAAGGTTCAACGGACGAACTGAGCCTTGCGCCGCCCATGCGCAGGCCGCCGCGGCGATAGCTTTAGGTTCTTGCGGAGTACGGAATCGGCGGTGCGGCAGCCTAGAACGAGCGGGGCGGCACAAACAGGCATATCGCTCGGGAACGGATGCGACCCGAAGGCAGGCATAGGTGAAATTCACCGTCGGGTGAGGTTTTCAGCCTCGGATCGCTGTAGCTTATGACCTCGCCTGTTTGCTCCACCAAATATCCTTCGGGGCCTTCCACTACCGCGGCACCGTGGACCGGCTCACAGTCGCGGTCACTGCAGCACTGGTACGGATAGACCCATCCTGAAGGCGCGCTGTGAGCGTCTGCCTTCGCGGGGAAGTACGCGCCGACGAGGAGCCCCAAGGGAAAGCTCAGGAGCACTCTTGCGGCATTCCACACCGGGCCAGAGATCTCAGAATGTTCAGGATGAGCGATACCGGGGCTGAAACTGTGCATGGCCGATCCTCGCGGTTTCAGAATTTCGGTAATCCGGCGGTTCCGCGCTCCGTTCCCTCCGGCTCCGAAATTTGTTCAGTCTTCGGTGGTTGAAGCAGGCTTTCTCACTTGCCTGGCGAGGTCTCGCGCCCCGTCGCCGTCAGCACTCTACAGCATCTGGTTCGGACAAGCTTGCATCCGACCCACTCGCGGTGGTGAACAGGTTGGGGTGCCGTTCGGGCAAGCGGTCGCAGAGATCGACTGCCCTTCTCAGCCGTGGCGGTGCTCGTCGCCTCCGCCGCAGCCGCTCGAGAGGTTCCAGACGTCGACCAACTGCTCGCCCGTGAAGCGGTGCTCGCGGATGAGGAATTTGCCTAGTCCGCCATAGACCTGCCACCGCCAGCACCGACAGCAGCAAGGCCCGCGCTCGTCCGAATTGTCCATCGCATACTGATAGGCCCGCTGCTCATCGGGCGAGAGCGCCAAGTCGTAGAAGCGCATGGCCTTCTGCGCGATCCCGGCGGCGACGTCATACGGATCCGGAGGAATCTCCGCGATTGCGGCATATTTCTTGAGCGCCTCGACCTGCTCGCCGTAGCGATGCCGATCCATGGGTGCGCAGCAAGAACCCTGGAGTCGAGCGGTGACCGGCATCTTGGCAATCGACTCCGTGAATGTCGCCGAACAAGTGCTATTGCCGTTCTTGCTCAAGAAATCGAACCGCTCGTTGAGGGCCGATGATTGAGCCGCCTGCGCCGAACATTGGAGTGCGAAGAGCCCCACCATGAAGGAAAAATCCCTTCGAGAGAGCCGTAGTCCCGGTTGAAGTCTTATCTGCATCTCACGCCCTCCTTTAGCCAATCCGCGCGAGCATCGGCACGTTCTCCAGGAGCCAGAACGAGAAGGCCGTCATCGTGCCGGAGATCATGGCGACACCCATCGCGACCATCACGCCGCCCGCGCCGACCTGCAGCGCTCGTCCAAGGCGGCGCATGGACTTCAGCCGCTGCATTAGGTGATCCGCAAAAGCCGCGGCCAACAGGAACGGAACGCCGAGACCCAGCGAATAGATGGCGAGGAGAACAATGCCCGCCGAAGCCGTAGACGAGAGCGCGCTAACGGTGAGGATCGCGCCCAGCACGGGACCGATGCACGGGGTCCAGCCAAAGCCGAAGGAGAGTCCCAGCAGAAACGCACCGACCGGACGACCGCCGCGGATGCTGCCGTGGAAGCGCAGATCCCGTTCGAACCAGGGCAAGCGGACGAGGCCGGTCATGAACACGCCGAAAACAATCACCATCACGCCGCCAACGAGTGTCGCCTCGTATCGATAGAACAGGAGAAGCCGACTGAAGGCCGTGGCGGTCGCCCCGAGCGCCACGAAGATGGTCGAGAAGCCGAGCACGAAGCAGAGGCTGAGGGACAGCGTCGCGAGCCGGTTGGCCCCCGACCCAGGATGGCTGCCGAGCGACTGACCCGAAACATACGAGATGTAACCTGGCACGAGCGGCAGGACGCAGGGCGACAGGAACGAGATCAGCCCGGCCGTGAAGGCTGTGATCAGACCGATGTTCGAGATCGCCGACACGGTTTCCTAGCTCCCCCGTGCAGATGCGATCAACCGCTTCAGAGAACTGGCGTCGGTCAAGCCCTGCACGATTTCCTTGCCGACGACGAAGCTTGGCGTACCGGAAATGTGCAAGGCCTGCGCCAGTGCGACGTTGCGTTTGATGATCTCGTCGATCGCGGGGTCCTTCATGTCTTGCTTCAACTGCTCGACATCGAGACCGACATTGGCTGCGACTTCCAGACTGGAGGTTTCCGTTATGCGGCCCTGGTAGGCCATCATCCCCTTGTGGAAGGCCAGGTATTTGCCCTGCTTCTGGCTAGCGAGCGCGGCTCGGGCGGCGAAGACTGAGCCCGGACCAAGGATGGGATATTCCTTGAAGACGAGGCGCAACCCTTTGTCCTCCTGCTCGAGTTTGTCGAGCATCGGCGTCGCCTGGCGACAGTAAGGGCAATTGTAGTCGAAGAACTCGACCAGGATGGCCTCCCCCTTTGGATTGGCCCCGACGGGCGAACCGGGATCATTGAAAATTTCATCGTGCCGCTGCGAAATGACGGCCGTCAGATCGTTGTTTTCCGCTGCCTGCCGACGCGCTTGCAGGCCATTCATGGATTCGATGAGGACTTCTGGGTTGGCCAGGAGATAAGCGTGCATCCGGCCATCCAAATCCGAGCCGTCGCGCAGAGGCGAAAGTACCCCTGCTGCGAAGAGCAGCGCCACGACAGAAAGCACGACTGACAGCCCGGCCAGGGCAAACGAGGCAAACACCAAAGGTTTCAGGCGTCCTTCCCTTCCTACTTGGTCGGAGGCGGAGCCGGAGGAGCCGGATTCCGAACTGCTGGGTTGCTTTGCTATCATCGGAACGCTCCTTTGAGCATGTCCCAGAAGCTCGGCTGTGCGTGCGCGTGCCGCTCCTGGACCCGGTTTGTCAGCGCATTGACGAAGGCGACAAGATTAGCTGGATCGAACCTCAGGCCGTGAAAGCGGGCACGGAGGCGGCCGTCCTGGTCGATCACGTGGGTGACGATCCCGTGCATCTGCATGCCGCCCTCGCCTCCAGTGAATTTGAGGCCGTAGGCTTCGGCGATCTTGCGGGTCGTGTCCTCGGGCTCCTCCGGTGCAGAGGTCAGAAACATCCAGTTTTCGGGGTCAAGACCATGGGCCTCGCCATAATCGCGAAGGACCGGGCCGGTGTCGCGCTTCGGGTCTGTGGTGATGGTGACGAATTTGACTATCTTCTTCATGGGCCTTTGGTTGATCATCGCCTGCAGATCGGCGATCCGTTCGGCGTGAAGCGGACAGACGTCCGTACAGCTCGTGTAGACGAAGTTCAAAATGACGACCTTACCGAGGAAGTCGCCGTGCTGGACAAGGCGGCCGTTGGCGTCCTGCAGCGTGTATCCTGGAGCTTTGCTGTCGACAGGCTGGAAGTACGTCTCCTTGGCGCGCAGCTCCTGGTGTACCTCCTCAAGCGAGTGCGCCAGCACCGAGGTGAAGGAAGCAACCGTCGCCGCGATGGCAAGTGCAGCGGAATGCAAGGCGCGCATGGGTCACCTCTCGACAGCCGTGATATCGCTGGATCGGGATGCGCAGCACGACCGAGGGGCCTCGAGCGGAGCGGGAACGGCATCGGTCTCCGACGAAACGGTTGTCGACGCCTTGCCATGAGAGACAGCCATATGTTTCATGCAGAGCCCGAGGGCGCACATGGCGACGCAGGGCAGCAAGCTCAGCAGCAGCGGCGCAACACCGACAGCGACCAGCCAGCTCCAGTTGAAGGCGGCGCCGAGACCGAGCACAAGGATTCCGAGCACGACGAGTCCCCGGCGGCGTCGCAGCCACGACGGGAGTTTGTCGGCGAGCGGTTGCGGCGGTGCGCGCGGATGCGCCTTGGCTGAATTGGGTATGTTCATAGAGATTTCTCCTTGTTCTCAGGAGCCGCCAGACGCTCCCGTTCCTTCTCGACGATGGATTTCAGGAATGTGACCATTTCCGGCGCGTCCCATTTGGCGGGGCCGATCAGCCGTCCAAGCTCCCTGCTCTCGGCATCGATCAGCAGGGTCGTCGGCAGTCCTGCAGTGGCGAGCGCAAAGCCGACCTGGCTGGAAGTGTCGACGTGGATCGCGAGGTGCTGGATGCCAATCTCGTCGTAGAACTTCTTCACCGTCTCAACGCCGCCGCGGTCGATCGACAGAGCAAGCACCTGGAACTTGTCTCCGCCCAGCGTCGCCTGCAGCCGGTCAAGTGTCGGCATCTCCTCGCGGCACGGCAGGCACCACGTCGCCCAGAGGTTGAGCAACACGACCTTGCCGCGGAAATCCGCGAGCGAACGCGGCTGTCCTTCGCCGTCGGTAAACTGAAGTTCCGGCACGGCGACCGGAGCAGCATGCAGCACGAAGTTCCCCGGCGGAGCAGCGAACCCCTGCCCTGCAAACGCAACGACCGCCAGGATGGCATAGACAAGCAGCCTCATGAGGTCCCTCCGTTCGCCTCTCGACGCAGCCGCTCAACGAGAGGCAGGATCGTCTCGCGCAACGCCTGTTCGGTCACCGGCCCGATGTGCTTGTGGGCGATGCGCCCGTCAGCCCCGACCACGAAGGTTTCGGGCACACCGTAGACACCCCAGTCGATGGCGACGCGGCCGTCCCGGTCGGCTCCCGTGCGGGTGTAGGGATCGCCAAGCGTGTTCAGCCATTGCGCCGCGTCCTGTGGTCGATCCTTGTAGTTCAAGCCATGGATAGGAACGGATTTGTTCCGAGGGAGGCGCATGAACAACGGGTGCTCGGCCCGGCAGGCGACGCACCAGAAGGCGAAGACGTTAACGAGGGAGACTTCGCCGTAGAGGTCCTTGCTTGCGAGACCAAGGATCCGGCCCTCAACGGGCGGTAGGTCGAACCGGGGCACGTCCTTGCCGATCAGCGCAGACGGAAGCTGGTTCGGATCACGGCTGATGCCCCAGGCGAATACGGCGGCCAGCCCTGCGAATGCGACGGCCGGCAGGGCCAGCAGCAGCCGGCGGCGCAAGACGGATGTCGGGCGGCCATCCATCCTTGATGTTTCGTGTGTTGCAAAGTGGGTCATGGAGTACCTCCCTCCCGCAATCATTCCTCCGCGTAGACGGAAGGTGCTTTGCCGTCCTTCGGGACGGTGTAGATCACGAACTTCTTTGTCTTCGTGCCGGACATCCCAGGCGACCCCATCGGCATCCCCGGCAGTGTGATGCCGGCGATCGCGGGCTTCTCGGTGATGAGCTTGCGGACGACGTTCACCGGAACGTGTCCGTCGACCACGTAGCCGTCGATGAACGTGGTGTGGCAGCCTTGGAACGCCTCAGACACTCCGGCCTTGGCGCTGATCTCGGCGAGGTCGTTGGTTGGCTTCACGTCGACATTGAAGCCGTTGTCGCGGAGATAGGCGGCATAGCCCTCGCAGCAGCCGCATTGCGGGTTCTTGTAGAGCGTCGCCTGGAGGGGCTCGGCGAGTGCCTGCGAGGCGAAGGCGATGAGAGCAGCGAGGCTGGCGAAGCGGATTGTATGGTTCATTTCGGTTTCTCCCTGAATAACTCAATTGGATCCGTCGACGCGCAGCACGGTCATCATTCCGCTCATCTGGTGGTCCAAGACATGGCAATGCAGCATCCAGTCGCCGGGATTGTCGGCAACGAAGGCGACCTCGACGACGTCCTTCGGTGCCATCAGCAGGGTGTCCTGCCATTGACGATGCGGTACGGCCACGCCGTTGCGGCTCAGCACCCGCATGCTGTGGCCGTGGAAATGCATCGGATGCCACCAGGCGGTCTCGTTGCGCATCGTCAGCATGATGCTGCGTCCACGCTGGAACGTGAGGGCGGGCGCCATGCCGGCATGGCCGTCTCCCGTCATCGACAAACCGTTAATCGACCAGGCGGGACCACCGCCCATGCCCATCATGCCGTGCATCATTCCTCCGCCCTGCATGCCACCCCCACCCATCATCATGCCGCTCATCATGCCGCCCTGGAGCGTCAGCTCGTGACGCTCGGTCGTGGCAAGATCGGGCTCCGGCAAGGGATTGCGCGGCAGGTCAAGCGAAGCGGCGAGCGGATGCGCGCGGAGCGGCGGCCCCTCCTCATAGGCGAGTTCGGTCAGTCGGTAGGAGAGGCCGTCGTAGAAATCGTCGATGACGCCGTACCGCCGCCCCGGCTCTCCCTGCATGTCAATCATGAGATCGACGCGCATGGCCGGACCGAGCAGAATTCGGCCGGCCGCGGGTTCGTGCGGATCGCACGGTTGTCCGTCAATCGCAACGATCACCGGCCGGTGGCCATCGAAACGCAGCGCCATGACCCGCGCGAGGGAAGCGTTGACGAGACGCAGGCGGACGCGTTCGCCTGCCCGGACCGCTTCCGCCTCAGAAACCCGGCCATTCAGCGTGACGGTGTTGCCGACCCGACCGGACATCGCCGCCTCCATGCGGTTGCCAAATCTGGCAGTAATCCCGCCGCCCTCGGTCAGTCGCCAGTCGGCCAAGAACCAGAGAAGATCGCGATCGACGGCGACGGCTTCGCGTTCCTCGACGATCACGGCTCCGGCAAGTCCGCGGCCGAGCTGTTCCAAACTGTTCGAATGCGGGTGGTACCAGAAGGTCCCTGCGTCGGGCGGGGTAAACTCGTAAACGAAGCTCTCCCCTGGCTTGATCGGCGGCTGCGTCAGGCCGGGCACGCCGTCCATCTCATTGGGCAACCGGATGCCGTGCCAGTGAACAGTGGTTTCCTGGCTAAGCCGGTTCTTGACGACGAGGCGCGCCGGTACGCCTTGGCGCAGCCGGACGAGCGAGCCCGCCACTGTCCCGTTATAGGTCCAGACATCGGTTTCCGGACGAGCTAGGCCGGCAAGACGAGCACGGGCTGGCGTGGCGGTGATCCGATATCCGGTGGATGGCGCAGCCCGCACCGCTCCCGCCGGCAACGCAGTGGTCAACAGGAGGCCAGCGCAGACCTGGAGCAAGGCCCGGCGCGACATGCGGCCATGAAATTCGGTAGTCACATTCGATCCTTCCGATCATCGTGGATGATGGAACGCGCGGCTCGCACGCGTTCGCTTGCCCGGTCCGGTCGCTTGGATCGCGACCGCCGGGACATCAGGCGATGTCGGAGGTTCGTGGCGGATAAGGCTCGGGCGGCAACGCCCTGCCGTGCAGGAGCGCCTCACGCGGCGGCAGGGAAACAGCCGTCTCGCAAGAAGGCAGAGGCAGAGCCGTCGGCAGCGCCGCAAGAACGGGGGCCGCGCAGACGACACCGCAGGCCATAGCCTTCATCCCGCTGTCAGGGGAGTAGGCGGGACAATCCAGACAGCCGGCTTCAGAGGACATGTCCATTTCGGCCATCGTCGTCATCTTGGCCGTCATGACGCTTGCCTGAGCAGCCGACAGGCTCATGCCCGCGGCGACGAAAACCGCAAGAAGCAGAGGGATCAACTGTCGAGCCGACCAACGTTTCATCAGAGAAAGAATGATGCCGAACTGCACCAAAGGCAAGCCGCGTCGGCCGTTTGCGGCGGCCGGAAAGTTTGCATTCGGGCCACGATTGCGTGAGGCGGGCAAAGCCGTCAACGGAAGAACACGTACTTGACGAGCGCCGCGATCACGAGAGCGACCACAACAAGCCCGATCAGTCCCGCGAAGCCCATGCCCCACATCATGCCGCCGCCCATCATATCGTCCATCATGGCCTCCTCCCTTCATTCTGCGGCCTCCTTCAGGATCGCCTGATCGGTCTCGGTGTCGGCCGACGGGGCGGCTGCGGCTGCCGGCAGCCGCCATCCCTTGACGAGCCCGTAGATCGCTGGGATCACAGCGAGCGTCAGGATCGTGGACGAGATCATCCCGCCGATCATCGGGACGGCGATCCGCTGCATGATCTCCGAGCCGGCACCCGTGCTCCAGAGGATCGGCACCAGGCCCGCCATGATCGCGACGACCGTCATCATCTTCGGCCGCACCCGTTCGACCGCTCCGACCATGATCGCCTTGTGAAGGTCGGCGCGCGTCAGGTCTCGACCTTCGGCCTCGCATGCGGAGCGTCGCTCCTTCCAGGCCTGATCGAGATAGATCAGCATGATCACCCCAGTCTCCGCCGCGACCCCGGCAAGGGCGATGAAGCCGACGACTACCGCAACGGAGGCGTTGAAGCCGAGCCACCACATCAACCAAATGCCGCCGACGAGCGCGAAGGGCAGCGACAACATGACGATCAGCGTCTCGGTGAGCGCCTTAAAGTTGAGGTAGAGCAGCAGGAAGATCAACGCGAGCGTCAGCGGCACGACAATCGCCAAACGCGCCTTCGCCCGCTCGAGATACTCATACTGACCGCTCCAGGCGACCGAATATCCGGGCGGCATCTTCACGCTGCTGGCGACCGCTTGCTGCGCTTCGGCGACATAGCCGCCGAGGTCACGATCGGCGATGTCGACGAAGACATAGACGGCGAGCTGCCCGTTCTCGGTCCGGATCGTCGTCGCACCCCGCGTCAGCTTCACCTCGGCGACCTCTCCCAGCGGTACCGTGCCGCCACCGGGCAGGGCGACCTGAACGTCGCGGGCTATGGATTGGGGATCGCTTCGGAAGGCGCGCGGATAGCGCACTGCGACACCATAGCGTTCGCGACCCTCGACCGTTGAGGTGACCACCTCGGAGCCCAAGGCCGCGCCAATCACATCCTGAACGTCATCGATGCTCAATCCATATCGCCCGAGCGCAGTGCGGTCCGGAACGATGTCGAGATAGTAGCCACCGATCACGCGCTCGGCATAGGCGCTCGACGTGCCGGGGATCGTCTTCAGCACCGTCTCGACCTCGCGGGCGATCCGCTCCATCTCCTTGAGATCCGTTCCGTAGACCTTGACGCCGACGGGCGTCCTGATGCCCGTCGACAGCATGTCGATGCGGGCGCGGATCGGCATCGTCCACGCATTCGAAACGCCGGGGAATTGCAGCGCCGCATCCATCTCCTGCTTCAGCCTGTCAATCGTCACACCCGGACGCCACTCGGATTTCGGCTTCAGGGTGATGATCGTCTCAAACATCTCGGTGGGCGCGGGATCGGTCGCGGTCAGCGCCCTTCCCGCCTTGCCGAACACCGTCTCGACCTCAGGGAAGGACTTGATGATCCGGTCCTGCGTCTGCATCAGTTCGGCCGCCTTCGTCACCGACAGGCCGGGCAAGGTGGTCGGCATGTACATCAGCGTGCCTTCGTTGAGGCTCGGCATGAATTCGCTGCCGATCTGACGGGCGGGCCACACGGTCACGGCCAGGGCGACCAGTGCCAAGAGGATGGTGAGCGTCTTCGCCCGGAGCACCCCGGATATAACCGGCCGATAGATCCGGATCAGGAAACGGTTAAGCGGGTTCCTGTGCTCCGGAACGATCCGGCCACGGACGAACACGACCATCAGCGCAGGCACCAGCGTGATCGACAGCAGGGCGGCAGCCGCCATGGCGAAGGTCTTGGTGAAGGCGAGCGGTCCGAACAAGCGGCCTTCCTGGGACTCGAGCGTGAAGATCGGCAGGAAGGACACGGTGATGATCAGCAGGCTGAAGAACAGCGCCGGACCGACCTCGCTCGCCGCCTTGATCAGTATTTCTGTCCTGGATTTGTCGGGCGGAGCGCGTTCGAGATGCTTGTGGGCGTTTTCGATCATCACGATCGCGGCGTCGATCATCGCGCCGATGGCGATGGCGATACCGCCGAGACTCATGATGTTCGCCCCGATGCCGAGCGCCCGCATGGCGACGAAGGAAATCAGGATGCCGATCGGCAGCATGATGATCGCGACCAGGGCGCTGCGGACATGGAGAAGGAAGGCGATCGTCACCAGTGCGACAACGATGGACTCCTCGACCAGCGTTCCCTTCAGCGTCTCGATGGCAGCGTCGATCAGTTCGGAGCGGTCATAGACCGGAAGGATTTCCGTCCCGGCGGGCAGGCTGTCCCTGATCGCGGCCAGGCTCTTCTTCGCGTTGTCGATGACCGTCAACGCGTTCGCGCCGAAGCGTTGGAGCACGATGCCACTTGCGACCTCGCCCTCGCCATTAAGCTCGGTGATGCCGCGCCGTTCGTCGGGAACGATCTCCACGCGGGCGACGTCGCCGAGACGGAGCGGCGTGCCGCCTTCCGCCATCAGGACAATGTTCTCGATGTCCTTGATCCCCTGCAGGTAGCCCCTGCCGCGAACCATGAATTCGAATTCGGAGATCTCGACCGTCCGTCCGCCGACATCGCGGTTGCTGGCGCGAACGGCGTCGGCGATCTGCTTCAACGTAACATCCTGGGCCTTCAGCCGCGCGGGATCGACCACGACCGAGTACTGCTTCACGAAGCCGCCGACGCTCGCGACCTCGGCAACCCCTTCGGACTTGGAGGCCGCAAAGCGGACCACCCAGTCTTGGAGCGACCGCAGTTCGGCAAGCGACAGTTCCTTCGCGACCAGCGCATACTGGTAGACCCAGCCGACGCCTGTCGCGTCGGGCCCGAGGTTCGGCGACACGCCTTCGGGAAGCCGACTTGAGGCGGCATTGAGGTATTCCAGCACGCGGCTACGCGCCCAATAGGGATCGGTCCCGTCTTCGAAGATCACATAGACGAAGGAGACGCCGAAGAACGAGAAGCCGCGGACGACCCGCGATCGCGGCACCGTCAGCATCGACGTCGTCAATGGATAGGTGACCTGGTCCTCGACGACCTGCGGTGCCTGCCCCGGATAGTCGGTGAAGACGATGACCTGCACGTCCGATAGGTCGGGGATGGCATCGAGAGGGAGCGTCCGCAAAGAGTAAATACCTGCTGCGATCGACAGCGCCGCCGCGACAACGATCAGCACAAGATTGCGAGCCGACCAGGCGATGACGTTGGATATCATGGCTGCGCCTCGCTGGTGCCGAGTGCGCTCAGCGCCGCATTGAGGTTGCTTTCGGCGTCGAGCAGGAAGTTGGCCGAGACGACGACCCTGTCGCCGACATCGATCCCCTTGGTGACTTCCGTCTTGTCTTCACCGCGGACGCCCAGAGCGACGTCCCGTGGCTCGAACCGCCCGTCGCCCTTGTCGACGAAGACGACTTGGCGTTGGCCGGTGTCGACGATGGCGCTGTTCGGCACGGCGACAACCGGGTCGCTTGCGCCGGACTCGATCTCAACCTCTGCATACATGTTGGCGAGCAGCAGGCCGTCCGGATTGGGAAGCTCTATCCGAACCTTTGCCGTCCGGGTCTGCATCTGGACTTCCGGATAGATCAGATCGACGGCACCATCGAACGTCTTTCCGGGAAGGTTTCGCACGACGACCTTCGCCCGAGCGCCTTTTCGAACGGACGCGGCATCGTATTCCGGAACGTCAGCAATCACCCATATCCGCGAGGCGTCAGCGATCCGGAACAGGACATCGCCGGCCTCCGCCATCATTCCGGTTGTCGCTCTCCGTTCCAAAACGACGCCGTCGGTGGGCGAGAGATAGGGAATGCTCCTGGGCACTGCACGGTTTCGGGTGATCGAACGGATCGTCTCCTCCGGCACCCCGAGGTTGCGCAGCTGCAGCGCCCCTCCGACGTCCAGGTCCGGCTTCCCGCCGCTCCTGAGTTCAGTGGCGTATTCGGCTCCCGCCTTCGCGATCTCTTTCGAGTAGAACTGGAAGAGGCGGTCCCCCTTCGTCACACGATCGCCGGTCGTGACATTGGCGACATCCTCGATGAAGGAGTCGGCTCGCATTGAGACAATTCGGATCAGCCGCTCATCGAAGGCGACCGTCCCCGGCACGCGCACCGCGCGGGCGACAACGCTCCGCTCCGCCGTCGCGGTCTTCACTCCGGTCCGCTGCAGCTTGCCAAGGGACACCTTGACGACGGAACTGTCCGCTTCGTCGCCCTCGTAAACCGGGATGTAATCCATCCCCATCGAATCCTTCTTCGGCACCTTGGATGTGTCGGGAAGGCCCATCGGGTTCCGGTAGTAGAGTATCTTCCGGCCATCGCTGGACGCTGCCTCAGAGTTTCCTGTCGAAGGTTTCACGGGCTCGAAGCTAACGTCTTCGCTTTGCCGCACTGTCCGGAAGGACCGACCGTCGGAGGTCGATCTCGGTGTGGCGGAATATTCCGGCAGCCTGTCGGGATGCTGGTAGTAGATGACCTCGCCCGTAGGCACGGGCCGAGGAGTGACGGTCTCCCCGAGCGCAGGCCCGGAGAGAAATGCACTGAGTTCCGGGGCCACGTCGCGCGTGCCCGCCACGAACCCTCCCCCGCCGGCGATGGCGAAGGAGGTGACGAGGAGCAGGAATTTGGATTTCTTCATGGCTTTGCCTGCAGAACGAGTTCGCCCTGGACGGTGTCGGTCTCGCCCTGGACCTTGGCGGCGAGCTTGAAGCGCCAGCCGCCCTCCATGCTGAGATTCGTCTTGAACTTGTAAACGCCGGGCTCGGGCGACGGCATCGCCTCCACCGAGGTCGTCATCGCCTCCATGCCTTCCGGTGCCATGTCTAAGCGCGTCGTGAAGATCACCGCTTCCGGCACGGGCGCATTCGTCCGCTTGTCGACCAGGCGCACGGCAACGGTCGCTTCCGGACCCTGGGCGACCTCGGGCTCGACGAGCTGGAACTCGTAATCGGAGGCGGCGGCGAAGGATGTCGTCGCCGCGGCCAAGACCATGGCCAGCGAACCGAGGATTGTCCTCGGAGAAAAATAGCGTTCAGTCATAGCAATCTCACCTTGAACGGGCAGATCAGGCCGCGTCCTAAATAAACAACGAGGTCGGGTGGGCGCTTCACATCCGGAAGGCACCTGTCCGGTTGATAGGAGGGTGAGATCAGGCCCGTGGAGGTCTGGGGGGCGGCTCGACGGTGGCCGAGGGCAGATGGGCTTCCTGCAGGAACCCATGCGACAGGCTGCGCGTTGCGAGGCGCATGCGCCAGCCGTCGGCCCTGTTCTCATCGGCCAGAATGGTCGACGAGCATATCAGCGCCAGAGGACATGTTTTCCCGCAGTCCTTTTGCGCCTGTTGCTCCTCCGGGCAGCCGGACATGTCGTCGACATCATCCATCCCCGGCATCGAAGCCATCTGCATGTCCGAAGAAAGGGCCATGGCGCTGGCGGCCGCGCTCACGCTCACCGGACCGAACATGATCCCGAGCAACGCGAACGCGAAAAGAAGACGCCTGAGCACAACCATGGCAATCATGGCGCATAAGCTGGCATAGACCGGGGTCGATTGGAAGACTGTCACGAAAAGTTGCGACGGACCGCCGCAGTCACCACCGCCGACGCAGAAATTTAAAACAGGCCTCTTGACCTTACCATTGTTGGAAGCCCCACCTTGAGGCAGTCAAATCAAACGGGAGACTTCCGATGTACCATCTCAACGTATCCGACATGACCTGCGGCCACTGCGTGAGCGCGGTCGAGAAGGCTGTGAAATCAGTCGATCCGGACGCCAAGGTCGCCGTCAATCTCGAGGCACAAACGGCGTCGATCGACTCTCGGATCGGCTCGGACGCCTTCATCGCCGCGATCGAAGCTGCTGGCTACAGGGCTTCGTTCAAGAAATCCTGCTGCAGCCACGTCGCCTGATTCTGCGGCCGCCGTCACGAGCACGCGCCGTTGCGACGGCGCGTGCTGTTCGCGAATTTTGATGGAAAGGTAACGGCGGGATCGTAACAAGCGAATCCGGTTTAGAGAAGCGCCTCTCAGGATCGATGCGCCTTGACTAGCGTCCGTACCCCCGCAGCTCGTTGTACCGCTTGTTCTGGTGTTCGTCCAACACACGGAACATCTCCAGGTGCGCGGCAAGATGGATGTAGCGCAGGCTGGAGCGGCTCAGTTCAATCCCGCGAAGCCGATCTCGAAGGCTGTCGCGGTCGAGAGATCGTTCGCGAAATCCGACCTCCAGCAACGCTTCCTCTGCGATCAGTCGTTTCCCCTCGGCAATGGCTTCGTGCCGCATCTTTTCAAAGATATTCCGGGTTACGGCCTCCTGATCGGCCGTCAATCCAAGCTCGCGCTTCATCTTCAGAACATGAGAGGGCCCCGGCATGCCGTTCAGCTCGGCCGCCTTCGCCAGCCCCCACCCTCGTCCATTTTGCAATTCGGATACATCATCCGGGGACAGACTCTTGATCTCGCGCATCTGCTGTCCGGCATAGTGCGAAGAATGAACGTGTTCTTCGTTGGCCGCGGCGGGCAATGACAGAAGGAAGACGAGGATTGCAGGGATCAGAGATTTCATGGTTCACCACTAGCTGTTGCGAGAACGCCAGCTTGCCAGGGGGCGAACTCGAGTGACATGATAGCTATCATGTCGGAGCAAATAGTCGCCCATCTTCGGCCCAAGGCCGTCGCCGAAAAATCCTTCGCAAAAGGCGAGTACCTGTTTCACCGGGACGACCCCGTGCGGAAGTTGTTCCTTGTGACAAGCGGGTGCGTGAACCTCGTGCGCCACCAAGCGGACGGAAGCCCGGCAGTGCTGCAGCGCTCGACACCCGGCACAGTACTGGCCGAGGCGTCCGTGTTTTCGCAGCGGTACCATTGCGACGCCGTCGCTGCGATGGCGACGCAGGCGTTGCTCGTACCCGTTGTTGAGGTCAGGCGGCTGCTGGAACGCGACCTCAGCTTCGCGGCGAAATGGATCGCGCATCTTTCGCACGAGCTTCAAAGCGCAAGAAAGCGATCCGAGATCGCTTCCTTGAGAACGGTCGGTGCTCGTCTCGATGCCTGGACTGCATGGAACGACGTCGCACTTCCGACACTGGGTGAGTGGAAAGGTCTGGCCGACGAAATCGGCGTTTCTCCTGAGGCCCTGTACCGCGAGCTTTCAAAACGCAGGCGCTCCGGCACGCTCTAGGAACATTCGGTCGCGCAGGGAGTTGGCCCGACCTGGGAAAAGGAAGGGCTACGACATGCGCGCAACGATTGTTGGGGCGGGCATTGCCGGATTGGCAGCGGCGCACGGTCTACGGCTCCTTGGTTGGGACGTGGCGGTTTATGAACAGGCGGAGAAGCTCGCGCCGCTCGGAGCCGGTCTCAGCCTCAGCGCACGCTTCGTGCCCTCCGTGCGCTTGGTCTCTACGAGGCGGTCGTTGCCGAGGCGCAGCCGATACGCCGGCTCGATCTCCTGGACCACAGGGGAAATGTGCTCCAAACCACGGACTTCGATGAATTCAGCCGCCGTTACGGTCATCTCGCGATGGCTGTGCTCCATCGAGGCGATCTCCACAAGGCGCTTCTTTCCAAGCTTCAGGATGTAATCATCCGTACGGGAATGGAGTGCGTCGGCGCTCGCGAAGCTGGAGATCGGATCGTGCTCCACTTTGCGAATGGCGATGCTGTCGAGGCTGATTTCGTCCTCGCCTGCGACGGCATTCACTCTGCGGTGCGCAAGGCACTGTTTCCGGAGGGACGCGAGCATTTTGCCCGCTACACCTGCTGGCGCGCCATTTCGCCGGGCGTGCCACGCGGGATGGATCCTGCCCGGCTTAGCGAGAGCTGGGGAGCGAGCAAGCGGTTCGGCCTCGCCGCCATCCCGGGCGACAGAGTCTACTGGTTTGCCTGCTGCGGCGCTGAGAGGACCGATGATCCCGCACTGGCCAGGCTGGATCTTGAGGGCATTAAGGCCTTCTTTGCAGATTTTCACGAGCCGATCCCGGAAGTGCTCGCTCGCACGCCTCCGGCCTCGTTGATCTGGACAGACATTCTCGACCTCAATCCGATGTCTTCGTTCACGCGAGGCAAGGTCGTGCTGCTTGGGGATGCGGCCCATGCGGTGACTCCCGACCTTGGCCAAGGAGCTGGTCTCGCCATCGAGGATGCTGCCGTGCTTGCCGCGTTGCTCGCACGCCTTCCAAGCGAGCGGGCGTTGCGCGAATACGACGCCCGCCGTGTCGTTCGGGCGCGCCGGATAGCGATCGAGTCCCGCCTCTATGCACGGGTGGCGCAATGGCGCAATCCCCTCGTCGTCCCGCTTCGCAATTTCATAGTCAGCAGCATCCCGGAGCGCTTCATGGACCGGCAGCTCGATGCCGTCCTCGACATCGCATTCGACCCCATCCGCACAGCGGCCTAGCGTGCCCCCCCGGCACAGCGGCAAGATTTCTCACAACTGCCCTTGACCTTACCATTGTTGGAAGGATTATCTGATAGTGCAGTTGCAATTGGGATCGCTCCAGATGACTGCATTTACCCAGATTGAGAAGTCCACCTCTCTTCCCGTTGCCACCGACTTCGGCATCGAAGGCATGACGTGTGCCTCATGCGTGCGGCGCGTGGAAAAGGCGATTGCGGCGGTGGCCGGCGTCGCCTCGGCAAACGTCAATCTGGCCACAGAGCGGGCGACCGTTCAGTTCACGGGAACGCCGGACACAAAGGCCGTCCTTCGCGCGATCGAGAAAGCCGGCTACGGGTCCAAGGTCGAAACCCGGGAGCTCGATGTCGAAGGCATGACCTGCGCCTCGTGCGTTTCTCGTGTCGAAAAGGCCTTGAGGGCCGTTTCGGGCGTTACGGATGCGTCGGTGAATCTTGCAACGGAGAGGGCCACCGTTCGGCTGGTGTCCGGTGCGGCTGACGTCGCCGCGCTCGAGGCTGCGGTTCGAGATGCCGGATATGCGGTCCGCAAGGCGGCCGTCACCGAGACAGCGGAGGACGCCGAAGACCACCGCACCGTGGAAATCCGCACACTCAAGATCCTGGTGATATTCTCAGCGCTGCTGACCCTGCCTCTTTTTCTGGTCGAAATGGGTTCTCACTTCCTGCCGGGCGTCCACGAACTGATCATGGACACCATCGGCATGCGCGACAACCTGTATATCCAGTTTGCACTGGCGAGCGTGGTCCTGTTCGGACCGGGACTGCGCTTCTTCACGAAGGGCGTGCCGAACCTCCTGCGTTGGACGCCCAACATGAACTCGTTGGTGGTGCTCGGGACGACTGCAGCCTGGGGCTACTCCGTCGTTGCGACCTTCGCCCCCGGCATTCTGCCCTCCGGAACGGCGAATGTTTACTACGAGGCGGCAGCCGTCATCGTCACGCTGATCCTGCTCGGTCGTTACCTGGAGGCGCGGGCGAAGGGCCGGACCAGCCAAGCGATCAAACGGCTGATTGGGCTGCAGCCGAAAACCGCTTTCGTCTCTCATGGCGGCGAGTTCGTCGAGATCCAGATCAGCGACGTGGTGGCCGGTGACATCATTCGCATCCGGCCCGGCGAGAAGATCCCGGTCGACGGCGCAGTCCTCGAAGGCAGTTCCTATGTCGACGAATCCATGATCACCGGAGAGCCGGCCCCCGTACAGAAGGCCGCGGAGAGCGAGGTGGTCGGCGGTACCATCAACAAGACCGGATCGTTCACCTTCAAGGCGACCAAGGTCGGCAGCGACACTCTGCTTGCTCAGATCATCAAGATGGTCGAAGCAGCGCAAGGATCGAAGCTGCCGATCCAAGCGCTGGTCGACAAGGTGACGGGATGGTTCGTTCCCGCGGTAATCCTCGCGGCGATGGTGACCTTCGGTGCCTGGTACGCGTTCGGCCCCTCGCCCGCGCTTTCGTTCGCGCTAGTGAACGCGGTTGCCGTCCTGATTATCGCCTGCCCCTGCGCCATGGGCCTGGCAACGCCGACATCAATCATGGTCGGCACGGGGCGCGCCGCCGAGCTCGGCATCCTTTTCCGCAAGGGCGAAGCGCTGCAGAGCCTGCGGGAGGCCGATGTCGTCGCGCTCGACAAGACCGGCACCCTGACGAAAGGGCGCCCGGAGCTGACAGACCTCATTGTCAGCGATGGGTTCGATGCAGACGAGGTTCTCTCGTTCGTCGCGAGCCTTGAAGCGCTTTCGGAACATCCGATCGCGGAAGCGATCGTGTCGGCGGCAAAGTCCAAGGGTGTTGCGGTCGTCCCCGTGACTGACTTCGAAGCCACTCCGGGCTTCGGTGTTCGGGGGAATGTCTCTGGTTTGGAAGTTCTCGTAGGCGCGGATCGTGCATTGGCCAAGAGCGGGATCGTTATCAGCGCTTTTGCCCAGGAGGCGGAGAGGCTTGGAAACAGCGGCAAGTCACCGCTCTATGCGGCGATCGGCGGGCGGCTGGCGGCGATCATCGCCGTCTCCGATCCGATCAAGGAAACCACTCCTCAGGCAATCAAGGCCTTGCACGGGCTTGGCCTCAAGGTGGCGATGATTACTGGCGACAACCGCCGCGCCGCCGAGGCAATCGCCCGGCAGCTCGGCATCGACGAAGTCGTCGCGGAAGTGCTTCCGGACGGGAAGGTCGAGGCGATTAA
Source organism: Sinorhizobium glycinis (assembly GCF_001651865.1). Lineage (GTDB taxonomy): Bacteria > Pseudomonadota > Alphaproteobacteria > Rhizobiales > Rhizobiaceae > Sinorhizobium > Sinorhizobium glycinis. The sequence continues at coordinate 164,821 of NZ_LPUX01000067.1, read as the reverse complement.
AAAGCTGCGGCACGACGACCGCAGGGTTGCCTTCATCGGCGACGGCATCAACGACGCCCCGGCGCTCACCGAGGCCGACGTCGGCATTGCCGTCGGCACGGGCACAGACATCGCGATTGAAAGCGCCGACATCGTCTTGATGTCGGGAGACCTGAACGGCGTGCCGAAGGCGATCGCGCTCAGCAAGGCGACGATGCGCAATATCAAGCAGAACCTGTTCTGGGCGTTCGCCTACAACGTCAGCCTCATTCCCGTCGCGGCGGGAGTTCTTTACCCCGTGAACGGCACCCTGCTCTCGCCGATCTTCGCGGCGGCGGCGATGGCGATGTCGAGCGTCTTCGTTCTCGGCAACGCGTTGCGGCTGAAGTCCGTCAACCCCGCCTGAGCACATTGGGGCGTCCAACCCCGCGGTCGGACGCCCGAACGGCAAACAAGGAGAAACACATGAACATAGGCCAAGTTTCCAAGGCCAGCGGCGTCTCCTCGAAGATGATCCGCTACTACGAGCAGATCGGCCTGATCAGGCCCGCTCTTCGGACGGCGTCCAGCTATCGGACTTACGGCGACAACGATATTCATACCCTCCGGTTCGTACGCCGGGCACGCGATCTCGGTTTTTCGGTGGAACAGATCAAGGAACTGCTTGCCCTTTGGCGGGATCGCTCCAGAGCCAGCGCGGACGTCAAGGCCGTCGCTCTGGAGCACGTCGCCGAACTGGAGCGCAAGATTGCCGCGATCCAGGAAATGACGAGAACGCTCAAGCATTTCGCCAGCCACTGCCACGGCGACGACCGCCCGGAGTGCCCGATCATCGAAGAGATCGCGAACGGCTCCGGAAGGAGCGACCGGACGTCAATACCCGGTTCGGCGTCGCATCGTAAAAATGACCGGCTTCTCGATCCAGGCATCAGATGTACCTTGACCTTCTAACCGTTGTAAGCCGTAGCATTGGGGCACGTGCATCGGAGACTTCTCCCATGACAATGCAGGGCGATAAGCTGGAACGAGATATCCTCCTGCTGTTTAAGCGAGCCTGTCGACAACACAGGCTGGATGTTGCCGAACATCTGCTATGTGCGCTTGAAGCAGCCCAGGAAAAGTCGGCAGATCAGAAGCGCTTGCGGGAAGCATATTTGGTCCTCGGCCAAACAACCCGGTGAGCTCCGGCTCGTGGCCAAGTTCTGGAGGCCGCCTCGACCACTGCTTACTTCGATCTTTGTCCAGAGACGAGAGCCGCGTATAATATTTCAGGTGAATGTCTGGGTTTGATGCTGATGGGATTCAAGCTAGCGTCCGGCGAGAGGCAGAAAGGCTTTCTTGCCGCAGCGCCCGTTCTTGGCGCGGCGCTCTTGCCGAAGGTCGTCTGCGCGGCGTGCTGGCCTGCCTATACGGCTGCCCTTGGAGCTGCCGGGATAGAGTTCTTCGACTACACGCCTTACATCATTCCTCTTACCTCCTTCGCCCTGGTTGTGGCCCTCGGTTCCTTGACCCTTCTGGCTTGGAGACGCCAGAGGGTAGTGCCCATTATCTTGGGCGTCGCAGCGGCGATGGCCATCATAATCGGCAAGTTCATACTCGAATCCGACCTCATGCTCTATGCCGGTTTAGGAACGCTCATGATCACATCGCTCTTTCCCTGGCGGTCGAAAGTCCCCTCGTGTTGCGCATAATCCGGGCAACAGCCGCCATTCTGGCGGTCTGTCCGTACATGGCAAAGGCGGGAGGCGAATGACGATGGCAGATCAGTCCCCTTATCCCGGCATGCCAGGCTGGGTGAAAATATCCGGAACAATCCTCGGCGTGCTGATTTTGCTGGCCGTCATTCTGATGGTGACCGGCATCGGTGGTCCCCATGGACCGGGCCGCCACCTATCACCTGCTGATACGGGGAGCCAGATGCCTTCTGCAGGTGATCGCCCTTGATGATGCCGCCACGCCTGCGCAAGATCACGCTCATTGCCCACATTGTCTCTTCCGTCGGGTCGCTTGGTGCGGTCGTCGGGTTCCTTTCTCTCGCCATCGCCGGACTCTCCACCGAGAGCGATCAGGTGATGCGGAGCGTCTATGTTGCCGCGGAGCTCGTCGCGCGTTCGGTCATAGTCCCCCTGGTTTTCGCCTCCCTGGTGACGGGGCTCGTCCAGTCGCTGGGCACGACATGGGGCCTGTTCAGGCACTATTGGGTCCTGGCGAAGCTTCTGCTGACCATTTTCACCGCGGTCGTCCTGATGCTCCAGATGAGTGGGATAACGCACCTCGCCGCCGTGGCGGCCGACCCAGCGTTCTCCAGCACTGATATTCCCGGCCTGAGACGGTCGCTGGTCGTGCATGCCGCTGGCGGCCTCGTCGTGCTTCTCGTCACGACGACGCTGTCGGTGCTGAAGCCTCACGGGTTGACGAGATACGGGTGGCGGAGGTTGCATCGCCAATAGTAGATCATGCTCGTTCGCTCCGAGCGAGAACGCGATCCCGAAGGAGGAGGAAGGTCCTCTCTACGCAAAACCAGAGCACACTTGCTACAGCAAAGCTGGTTGCCAGATAGATCAGGAAGCCAAAACCGCCCTGAAGGCTTTCTTCTCCGAAGATAAGCGTGTCGAGATGGAAGACCGACTTGTGGGTCAGATACAGACTGTACGACAAGGTGGCGACGGTAACGGCACCCGGAATCGGCCACCGTCTTAAGACCTGCTCGAGGTCGAGCATAGCGCCGAAAATAAGAGCGATACCGATCGAGATGAGCGGGAATCCGGCGACCGCACCAAGCTGCGCCTGAAAAACGAGGAAGAGATTGGTTCCTTCAAGTGGACCGCGAATTGAGAACAGCACAATCGCGGCTGTGACGAGCGCAACGCCCGTCGGCAGGGCAACACGCGGAGGCGCGTACCGCTTGCAGAGATCCGGACTGTAGAATCTCGCCGCAGCAAGGACCACGCCGAACATCAGGCCGTCCAGGCGAGTGTATGTCGGGTAATATACGTCCCTGAGATATACGGCGAACGCATCCCTTAGCTTGTTGGCGTCTACGAGGACGCCGACCTGGGTTTCCCAAATCGTGTACCGAAGGATCATTCCGGCAATCACCATGGCAGCAGCGACCAGAAGCGCCCAACCCGTGCTGATCCGACGATGCAAGAGGAGGACGACCAGCGGCAGAACTAGATAGAAATGTTCCTCGACGCAAAGCGACCATGCCTGCGAGAAGGCTCTGCCGATGCGCGGATCGAAATCGAAGTTCACCGTAAACGTCGCGAAGCTCCAGACCGATTGCATCGTCGCAGCGTCTCGAAGCACGGGGAAGATGGCATAGAGGCCGAGAACAACGAAAAACGCCGGGAAAATACGAAAGGCACGGCGGAGATAGAAGGATTTCAGGTTCACACCTCCGGTCCGCGCGGCTTCTTTGAAGAGTTGGGTCCCGATCAGAAACCCGCTCAAGACAAAGAAAATGTCGACGCCCAGCCACGCATAGGTCCGGATGTCAACAAGCAGGGACGGCGTCGCCTCGATCGGGAGATGCACGAGCATGACGAGAAGGATCGCCAATGACCGCAGAACATCGGGGCCAACCGCTCTGGATTGCACTTTCTCCGTGGTTCGGGATGAGAGGCTTCGCGCAGTTGGAAATAAGGCGGAATCTGAACTGGCAATGGTGTTCATTGCGACGATCCGTGGCTGTGTCTGAAAGGATTGGGACACGCCTAAGACGTGTAATGAAAGTTTTAGCTTTCTTTTTTCAAATCGGAATAGGCGGCCTCAAAACGACAAAATTAACCTAAATTTTGCGTAAACTCCGAAGTGAGACGCAGCGGTTTTGCATCGGGGATGCATCTGTCTCAAGTGGCTGGTGGGAGGGCACTAGTTGTTTTCGACCCGATACTTGGCATGGCACGACGTGCAGGTCTGCAGCATTAAATGAAAGGCATGCTCGGCGGGCATCGAGGCCGCCTCTCTTGCTAGATCAACCTTCTTTGCCAGAGGCCCTCCCCCGACGGCCGCATCTCCTGCTTGCATCCGCATGCCGGGACCGAGCGTGTCCGGATTCTGGTCGGCGGCGGAAGATAGCGCGGCTGCATAGGCAGCAAGGTCGAGGGCCAGCTTGTCAAATTTCTGCCGGTCTGTCTCGATGCTCGCGCTGGCTTTTGACCCCGGCGCTGTGATTGAACCGTCGAACAAGGACGACAAGGCGGTACCCGAGGTGGAGCGGATGGTTTCCGCCGCTCCTTTGAACCTTTTGGCATCATAGGGCGACGAGCCTTTGAACATGGCATTGATGCTCTTGGCCGCTTCTGCCATCGCCTTCATGTCCTGCTGCCGCTGCGCAACCTTGGGCGGAAGCGATTGCGCTGCCTCCACGAAGATCGGCATGGCCAAGACGGCTATCGAGAGCATAAGAGCTGATAGCCTCGAAACGTCCGCATTCAACCGCATGTCCACTGCCCGACCGATTTGATCAATGTCAACGCCACTCTAGCAACAGTGCGGCAGTGTGCTTGAATGCTGGATGAAGGTTCGAGCACATGATCGCCGCAAGACAGACCGTTCGAAGATGTGCGGGAGAATTGCTGGCTGTTTTGGTCGCAATTATGTTCCTCTCCGCCCCGTTGGCCGTGGCAGGCAGCGCAAGTTGTTCCAGCCATGCTGAAGACGTTGAGCATACGGCCTCACAGACTCTGGATCGTCCGGCCGATAAGTCATCGATCACCAGCAGGCCTGCTGCGTCGGCCCGTGCAACGTGCCATGTCGTGCTCCCCGCGTCAGTGCCCTTCGATCTGGGGTGGGCTTCCAATTCACGGCAAACCTTCGAGCCGCCACCATCGATGTTGGGCCTTGTCGATCCGCCCGCCCTTGGCCCTCCCCGATCATAGGTAATCGGAGCGTCTTCCGCTCCAGCGGATGATCGTCGGTCGCCTTTGATCCGAATGGCGGCCATCTCGCGCCGCTCCGCCTACCACTGAGCCTTCTTACGCTCTCTCGTAGTTGGCACGGCGAGCGCTAGTTTTCCTGGGTAAGAGACGGGCCCTCACGGAGGCAAATTCCGATGGAAGATAAGAAAGACCCTGGTGGTCATCATCACCATCATCACCGCTACCAACAGGCCTCGCACCGCGAGGCTCACGCCACTGACGAAAAGCGCGCTGTTCTCGATCAGGCCGAAGGCGTGATCTACACCTGCCCCATGCACCCCCAGGTAAGGCAGATCGGCCCGGGAAACTGCCCGATCTGCGGGATGGCGCTTGAGCCGGAAGTTGTGACTGCTGAAACGGGACCGAGCCCAGAACTCGTCGACATGAGGCGTAGGTTCTGGATCGGGCTGATTCTGACGATACCTGTGCTGGCGCTGGAGATGGGCGGCCACGTCGTCGATCTGCATATGCTGCTCGACGCCAAAACATCCAACTGGCTGCAACTCGTCTTCGCGACTCCGGTCGTCCTGTGGGCGGGCGCGCCATTTTTTGACCGCGCCTGGCGGTCCATCGTCACGCGGCACCTCAACATGTTCACCCTCATCGCGATGGGCACCGGCGTCGCCTGGATCTACAGCGTTGTCGCCACCGTCTTTCCCGGTCTGTTTCCGGCGACATTCCGTTCCGCCGAGGGAGCGGTCCCAATCTACTTCGAGGCGGCCGCAGTCATCACCGTGCTTGTCTTGCTCGGACAGGTTCTGGAGCTGCGAGCCCGTGAACAGACGGGGGGCGCGATACGCGCGCTTCTCGACCTGGCGCCGAAGACGGCCCGGCGAATCCGCGGCGACGGGAACGACGAAGACGTCCCGCTCGAAGCCGTTGCGGTCGGCGATCGGCTGCGCGTGCGGCCGGGGGAACGGGTCCCCGTCGACGGCACGCTCGTGGAAGGCCGCAGCTCGGTCGATGAATCGATGATCACCGGAGAATCCATGCCCGTCACCAAGGAGGTCGGTGCGAACCTGATCGGTGGGACGATGAACAAGACGGGCGGCTTCGTCATGGAGGCTGGCAAGGTGGGGCGCGACACCATGCTGTCGCGGATCGTGCAAATGGTGGCCGAAGCCCAGCGCTCGCGCGCTCCGATCCAGCGCCTCGCCGACGAGGTTTCCGGCTGGTTCGTTCCCGCGGTCATTGCCGTTGCCATACTCGCCTTCGCCGTGTGGATGTGGGTAGGACCGGAACCGCGTTTCACTCACGGCCTTGTGGCCGCGGTGGCGGTGCTCATCATCGCCTGTCCTTGCGCTCTCGGACTCGCCACGCCGATGTCGATCATGGTCGGTGTCGGCCGCGGCGCAGGCCTGGGCGTGCTGATCAAGAACGCGGAGGCGTTGGAGCGCTTCGAGAAGGTCGACACGCTCGTGGTCGACAAGACCGGGACGCTGACCGAGGGCAAGCCCAAGGTGACGTCGATCGACACGACGGAGGGACTGACGGAGAACGAGCTGCTTCGATTGGCAGCCACCCTGGAACGAGCCAGCGAGCATCCGCTCGCGGCCGCCATCGTCGAAGCCGCGACCGAACGCGGCTTATCCCTCGGCAATGCGGAAAACTTCGACAGCCCGGTCGGCAAAGGCGTCATCGGTTCCGTCGACGGGCGCAAGCTGATCATCGGCAGCCACCGGATCATGGAGGAGTCCGGCGTCGATGTGTCGGCCTTGGCGAAGGAGGCCGAGGCGCTGCGTGGCGAAGGAGCGACCGTCATCTTCGTGGCCATCGACGGGCGCGTCAGCGGCCTGTTCGGGATTTCCGATCCGATCAAGGCGACGACGCCCGAGGCCGTGCAAACATTGATGAACGAAGGCGTCCGCGTGGTCATGCTGACCGGGGACAACAAGACCACAGCCATTGCCGTCGCACGCAAGCTCGGCATCAACGAGGTCGAGGCGGAGGTGCTTCCTGATCACAAGAGCGAGATCGTCGCCCGGTTGCGCGGGGAAGGCCGGATCGTCGCAATGGCGGGAGACGGCGTCAATGACGCCCCGGCGCTGGCGGCGGCTGACGTCGGCATTGCGATGGATACGGGAACGGACGTGGCGATCGAGAGCGCCGGCGTAACGCTCCTCAAGGGCGATCTCCAGGGAATCGCGCGTGCAAGGCAGCTAAGCCATGCCACTATGAAGAACATCCGGCAGAACCTGTTCTTCGCGTTCATCTACAACGCTGCGGGAGTCCCGGTCGCAGCCGGCGTGCTGTATCCGGCGTTGGGGCTTCTTCTGTCGCCGATCATCGCGGCGGCGGCGATGGCGCTGTCGTCGGTGAGCGTTATTGCCAATTCGCTCAGATTGAGGGGCGTCCGCATATAGCGGTGTGCGGGGCAGCGAGAAGTGTAGCGCGGGGGTGGGTTGCAGCACCCCCGCGCGTCCCCACTCAGGCTGCCATTTTCAGGCAGCTATCGGCGCAACGGCGGCAGGCGTCGACGCAGGACTGCATGTCGCCGATCCGTTCGCAGTCGTCCGCACATTGGCTGCATATCTCGGCGCACTCCCGGCACACATGCATGTGGTGCTCCGAACCCACGAGCATGAAATGCGCGGAGGTCCTGCAGATCTCGGCGCACACTGTGACCAGCCTGAAATGCTCCGGCTTCGTGTGCTCGCCGCCGGTTTCGAGGCAGTGACCCATGGCAGTCGATACGCACTCGCGATAGCACGCGAGGCACTCGTCTATACAGGCCTTCATTTCGGGTGATTGATGATTATGCATGGCAATCTCCTTTCGGCGAAATCTGGAGGATCACTTGGCGTGTTCCTTGACCCAACTGGTCATCTCCTCGATCTCCTTCTTCTGAGCATCGATGATCTTCTGAGCCATCGACTTCGCCTGCTGGTCGTCACCATGTTTCAGTTCGACTTCCGACATGCTGATCGCGCCCATATGGTGGGCGATCATTCCGCAGACGAAGGAAACATCTGGGTCTTTCGCCATCATTCCCTGCATCATGGCCGGGTGCATTTTCTGCATCCCCTCCATCATCGCCTTCTGATGCTCGGCCATTTGCCCCATCGGCATTTCTGGCATTTTCATGTCGCCACTGGCGGACATCTCAGACTTGCATGCGTCGGGCATTGCCATCTGTGCCGACGCTGCCGCTGCCGCCAGAAGGATGATTGGCGTGGCCGCTGCTGCGACCGCGAATTTAACTACGGTTTTCATGGCATTCTCCTGTGAAATCGAGAGTGGTTCGTGGCTCGTTTCAGGAGAGCTGGAGCTTTGGCGGATGATGGATCGTCCGGACCAGCAGGAACGCGGTCGGTTCGTTCAGATGCGGCGTCGCGATCCGCACCTTTGCACGCCTGTTCTCGCGAAGCGGCTCCGCGGCAATCGGGCAGCACTGTGTCTTCGTACAGCAGGTTCCTGGCTGAAGTGATATCGGCGTTCCGTGGTCGGCCTCCGAAATCGTCGGACAATCATGGGAAGCGCCCACATAGTCGGCCAGCGCCGTGCCGTGGAGGTTCAGCACCATGACGCACAGGACCGCAATTCGGATCAAGCGGCAAGCTGTTCTCAGAACGCGCATGAGAGGGCGATTCCTTCCGCCCCCAAGCGCGTCCTTCGGAAGAATGTTCCCCGCCTCTTAGTTGTAGTCGTCAGAAGCCGAGGCCTTCGATCGTCCCCAGCGTGGCCGCCGCGAGTACGACGTATCGGCTCGCTTTTGCGAGCGTGACGAGTACGACGAACGACCACAGGGGTTCTCGCAGAACTCCCGCAATGACCGTCAAGGCATCGCCGAACAGGGGCATCCAGGACAGAAGGAGAGACCAGCGGCCATAGCGCCGATACCAAGCGCTGGCCCCTTTCAGCGAGGCCTCCTTCACCGGGAACCATGGCCTGTCGTGGAAACGATCGATGAAGCGCCCGAGAACCCAGTTGCATACGGCTCCGAGAATATTGCCGACGCTCGCCACAACGACAAGTCCCAGGAGCGAGAACCGGCCTGAAGCGATCAGGCCGACCAGCAGCGGCTCGGATTGGAACGGCAGGATGGTCGCCGCCCCAAAGGCGACGAGGAAAAGGCTGACGTAAGCCGCTACGCTGGTCATTCGTTCGAGTCCCCTCTCTGGGCAAACCGTCGATCGCCCACGGCAAACTGGCCCGCCTGGTACTCCTGAACAAGCGTTTATTGATCAATGCGTTAGCCGTCTTTGCTCTTTTCGGTGCAGATTTTTTGAAAGGGGCTCTTGACCCTACCACGATGGGAAGCCCTACAACCCTCGTTAGACGCCGCTCCGGTGAAAGCCCGGTTGCTGCGCCATATAATCGACGCGAATCATCTGATAGATGCGGTCGGCAATTGACAACCTCTGGACTGCTGGTAGTCCTCGGACATGAGCAAGATGTACCGAATCACATTGCAAAAGGTGCTGGTTCTGCTCCGCCTGGTGATCGTCGTGTCACTGGCGGGATACTCCTTGCCTACCGCCTCCGCCGCGATGCATGGGTCGTGGTCCAGTCCGGACATGGTGCAGCCTCATGATCACCAGGTTCAGGCCGATGATCATCATGTGGGCAGCAATGACCATGCGCATGGCGATCACGCGCCCTTGCAGGACGATACGGCGCAAAAGAGCAAGCCGGAATGCTGCAGCAGCTTCTGTGTCAGCATGGCCATCGTGACCGGCAGCATCCCCGTCAGCGGCCCACGCGTGGCTTTTCTCCGCGAATTCATCGACGACGCCCATATCGTTGGCGAACTCCCGCCGCTCCACCGTCCGCCGAATATCTGAATAGGTTTACACCCGTTCTACGGGTCGAACCCGAGCGTTTGCGGGCGTGATCTGCTCGGAGCGCCGATGCAATCTCCTATTTGGATAACACCATGAAACTGCTTATTCTGGTGGCCGCCCTCCCGCTTTTCGCAAGCGGATGCGCCGCCACATTGCCTCCCGATGTCATTGCCACGGGCGACCTCGCCGCCTCCCAGGCTCAGGTCCGGCCCCTCAGATATACGAGCCCGGTTTCGGGTTACACCCACCGCGTTCCGGTCGATCCCCAGCCGTGGCGCAATCAGAACGGCGCGCAGACTCCGGAAGGAGGCGCGTCATGATCAGAGCCGCTGTCAAACTGGCTGCGGCCTTCGCCCTGCCGCTTGTGCTCGGCGGCTGTGTGTCCGCCAGTGAATATGCAGCGAAAAACGCTGGCTTCTCCTCGATCGAGGCGAAGACGGCCGAAGCTGCGGGCAAGCAGACGGTCTGGGTACAGAACCAGCAGCAGGCACGTGTCGTCTCCGACCGCGTGAAGACGCTGATGGCGAAGAAGACCGTCGATGTGGAAACCGCCGTGCAGGTGGCGCTGCTGAACAACAAGGGCTTGCAGGCGGCCTATGCGGACCTCGGCGACTCGGCGGCCGACGCCTGGCAGTCGACGATGCTCGTCAATCCGACCGTTTCCCTCGGAGTCACCGGTATCGGCGCGCCGGGGCTGGAAGCCTTCAGGTCGGTCGAAGGCATGATCGCCAACAATATTCTCGCGCTTGCCACCCGAGACCGGAATATCGCCATCGCCGATACCGAATTCCGCAGGGCGCAATTGAATGCGGCGCTTCGTACGCTACAGCTAGCGTCAGACACACGCCGTGCCTGGATCAATGCGGTAGCCGCCTGGGAAACCGTAGCCCAGCTCAACCAGGCGCAGGCCGCGGCCGACGCAGCCTCTGAACTTGCACAGGAACTCGGCAAGAGCGGCGCGCTCACGAAAGAAGGTCAAGCCCGCGAGCATGTGTTCTATGCCGAACTGGCGGGACAGTCGGCAAAGGCGCGGCTGGAGGCGCGGCTCGCCAAGGAAGAGCTGACGCGGCTGATGGGGCTCTGGGGCTCGGGCATCGACTATCAGGTTCCGAACCGCTTGCCGTCCTTGCCGAAGGGTCTGATGAAGCGCGACCTGATCGAGGCGGAAGCGTTGCAGCGCCGCGTCGATCTGCAGGTGGCGAAGCTCGGTCTCGATGCGACGGCCAAGTCCTACAAGCTCACCGAAGCGACCCGCTACGTCACAGACCTCGAGCTTCTCGCCGGTTTCGAGACGGAACGGGAGAAGGAGGAAGGCGAGGTCGAGACCGAGACGACGGGACAGGCAGAACTGGAGTTCGTTATTCCCATCTTCGACAGCGGCAGGGCACGCATGCGCAAGGCGGAACTCGCCTACATGCGCTCGGCGAACCTGCTGGCGGAGAAGGCCGTCAACGTCCGCTCCGAGGCCCGCTCCGCCTATCAGGCCTACCGCGCGAACTACGACATCGCCCGGCACTACCGCAACAGCGTCGTGCCACTGCGCACCAAGATCGAGGAAGAATCCCTCCTCACCTACAACGCGATGATCACCAATACCTTCGAGCTGCTCGCCGACAGCCGCGAGAAGGTCAATGCGAAGCTGCTTGCCGTCAACGCCAAGCGCGACTTCTGGCTGGCCGAGGCCAATCTCGCCCCCGCGATATATGGCGGCGGCGCGAGCGCGGCTGCCGGCGAGACGGAAGTCGCGGCGGCGGCCGAAAGCGGCGGTGGCGGACACTGAGAAAGGAACAGATCATGTTCAACAGAAGACAATTGCTCGGCGCGAGCGCCGCACTGGTGTCGACCGCCGCCTGGGCGAAGACCTCCAACATGGGCCTGCCGGAGGCGGCGGTGATGGAAACGGCGGAGACGCAGCCGCCCCTCAAGCCGACGTCCGGCCCGGACTACAATCCCGTCGTCACCCTCAACGGCTGGACACTGCCCTACCGGATGAACAACGGCGTCAAGGAATTCCACCTCGTCGCCGAACCAGTCGAGCGCGAGATGGCGGAAGGCATGACCGCCTATCTCTGGGGCTATAACGGCCAGTCGCCGGGTCCGACCATCGAGGCGGTCGAAGGCGACCGGGTGCGCGTCTTCGTCACCAACAAGCTGCCGGAGCACACGACGATCCACTGGCACGGCATGATCCTGCCATCCGGCATGGACGGTGTCGGCGGCCTGACGCAGCCGCATATCCCGGTCGGCAAGACCTTTGTCTACGAATTCGATCTCGTGAAATCCGGCACCTTCATGTACCACCCGCATTCCGACGAAATGGTGCAGATGGCGATGGGCATGATGGGCTTCTTCGTCGTCCATCCCAAGGACCCGAAGTTCATGCCCGTGGACCGCGACTTCGTCTTCCTGCTCAACGCCTACGACATCGACCCCGGTTCCTATGTCCCGCGCATCATGGAGATGACCGACTTCAACATGTGGTGCTGGAACAGCCGCGTGTTTCCGGACATCAGCCCGCTCGTCGTCTCCAAGAACGACAGGGTGCGCGTCCGGGTCGGCAATCTGACGATGACCAACCATCCGATCCACATGCACGGCTACGACTTCGAGGTCACCTGCACCGACGGCGGCTGGGTTCGGCCGGAGGCGCGATGGCCGGAAGTCAGCATCGATATCCCCGTGGGGGCGATGCGAGCCTACGAGTTCGACGCCAAATACGCGGGCGACTGGGCGATCCATTGCCATAAGTCGCACCACACGATGAACGCCATGGGGCACGACATCCCGACCTTCATCGGCGTCGACAAATCGAAGGTCGCCGAGAAGATCAAGAAGCTTCGCCCGGAATACATGCCGATGGGGACCAAAGGCATGGCTGACATGGGCGAGATGGAAATGGAAATCCCGGAAAACACCATCCCGATGATGACCGGCTGGGGTCCGCACGGACCAATCGAGATGGGCGGCATGTTCTCCGTCGTCAAGGTGCGCGAGGGCATCTCGGCAGGCGATTACGCCGATCCCGGCTGGTACGAAAACCCGCCCGGAACCCAGGCCTGGGAGTGGACGGGCGAGGTTCCCGACGCGCCGAAAGCCAAGGACGCCAAGACTCAGATCATGCCGAAACATGGAAACCACGGCTGATCCCGCATGCCGATGTTCAACCAACCAAAGGAATACACCATGAAAGCTCAAATCTTCGGACTTCTCGTCGCCGCGCTCGCCACGCCGGCGCTCGCCTCCGGCAATCACGCAGGCGGCCACGGCGAGGCGATGGCCGTCGGCGAGCCCGGCAAGAAAGCCAACGCCACCCAGACGATCCAGGTGACGATGAAGGAGACGGAAGACGGCAAGATGATCTTCACGCCGTCGACCTTCAAGGTCCGCAAGGGCCAGACCGTCCGCTTCGCCATCAAGAACGCCGGCGAGCTCGACCACGAGTTCGTGCTCGATCAGGAAGACAAGATCATGGAGCACAAGGCGGTGATGGAGAAGTTCCCGGAGATGGAGCACGACGATCCGAACGCCATCCGCCTCGCCGCCGGAGAGTCCGGCGAGATCATCTGGAAGTTCACCAACGACGGCACGTTCAAGATCGCCTGCCTGGTACCCGGCCATTATGACGCCGGCATGCACGGCGACGTCACCGTTGCCAAGAAGTGATCATCGAAAGGAGTTCAACATGAAAACGCTCATCAAACTCACGCTCGCCTCTGCGCTCGCCCTCGCAACAGCCTACGGCGCTCTCGCGCAGGAGTTCACAAAGGGAACCGTCAAGAAGGTCGACGCCAAGGCCAAGAAGGTCACGCTGATCCACGAAGAGCTGAAGAGCCTCGAGATGCCGGCGATGACGATGGTGTTCCGTGTCCAGGACGACGCGATCCTAGAGAAGCTGAAGGAAGGAGCGAACGTCGAGTTCGTCGCCGAGCGTGTCAACGGCAAGCTGACGGTAACGCAGGTCAAGTAGTCGCGAACGGGACGCGGACAGGATTGGGCCGCGTCCCGTTCCATCCATCCGGCAGGGAGGAAGCGGGTGGCCAGGTCGTCAAATAACCCGATCTCAGTGCAAGCGGACAGACATGACGTCTTCACTTCATCCCCACTGGGCTTTCGAGCGCGAAGTCCGCGCCATCCTCTTGCGGTTCGTTGCCTTTGCAATCCTGCTCGCTAACCTCATACTCGGCAGCAGAGAAGGGGCCGAAACCACGCAGCGTGTCGTTGTCATCGGCTATTTCATCATCAGCGTCGCTTCCGTCGCGACCGCACGCTTGCTGCCGGGACGCTCCTGGCTGAAGACCCTGTTCGTCGTTCTTGATGCCCTGCTCGTCACCTTGATCCTCTACGCGCATATTCTTGCTGGACCGGTCACCGAGAACCATAACCTGACGACGACGAGCCTGGTGGTTGCCTTCATTCTGCTCACTCATGTGGGTCTGAAGCTCGACCGCCGTCTCGTACTGGTCTTTTCCGGCATCGTCCTCACGGCCTGGGTGACGATGCTGGCGATCACGGCGGCCAGGCACCACACGGCCAGCGTCAGCTCGCTGCTTGCCTCGTTCTTCAATGAGGATCTGGGCCTAACCGTCAGCTTTGGCTTCACCGCCTTTGCGATTTACCTGCTTGCGCGCGATCACGACCGAACGCGTAAGGAAGCCCTCAAGGCGGACCAGCGACGGCACAATCTTTCCCGGTTCTTCTCCCCGCTGGTCGTCTCGGAACTGCAGGAACGGGGCCAGGCTCTCGGGCTGCAGCGCCGCAACGCAGCGATCATGTTTGTCGATCTTCGCGATTTCACCAGCTTTGCTGAAACCGCCACTGCCCGCGAGCTGGCCTTCGTGCTGGCCGAGTTTCGTCAGCTCGTGTCTCAGACTATCTTCGACCACGGAGGAACCGTCGACAAGTTCATCGGCGACGGCGTTATGGCCGTGTTCGGGCAGCCGCGGCCCACTGAAGACGACGCAGACCGGGCCCTCGCATGTGCGCTCGACCTGGTTGACGCTCTGAACGACTGGAGAAATCACGGCGTTCGGAACGGCTATCCCGCGCTCGATGCTGCGATTGGACTGCATTATGGCATCGTCGTCGGCGGTGTTCTGGACAGCGGCTGCCACAGCGAGTTCACCGTCATTGGGGATGCGGTGAACGTGGCGCAGCGCCTTGAAACCCTGGCGAAGTCGCTCGATGCGCCTGTCGTGATCTCATCCGAGCTGGTCGCCCGCCTGCGAAGCCCGGCTCCGGCCGCGGCATGGATTTCGCTGAAGGCAGCCCACCTGCCGGGGCGGCGGCTCCCCATAGATGTGTGCTATCTGCTGCGAGAGAACGCTTCAGGAGGTGTCGAACATGCGCCGGCTTACGAAACGGGCGTCTCGCAGACGGCTCTCCAGAGATCCGTCTTCCAGTCCTCTCCTCCTGCGCCAGATGTAGGTACCGTGTAGTCGACACCCCTGACCGACACCTTGGCCGGATCACCGCACTTGACCAGTGCCCGATGCTTTCCGGGATCGCTGTAGATTGCCCCGCCACGGGCGTCGGTCTGCCAAAGCGAGATGACCACGTCGTAGTCGTATCCGGGTCGTTCGGTGGTCCTGTTACTGACGAGCCCGAGGCTGACGACGGTGGCGTCGTCGAACTGTGCCCTGTGGAAGACAAGAGGCTCCTCGGCACCCGCGATCGGAGCGACAAACATCACAGCCGCAAGTGCGAATGCAAACTCACGCATTCCCACCTCCCATGGTTCATGCGCTGGTCTGACTGTATCACGACGAGACCTCGTCGGCGATCACCATTTCCGCGATCCCAGCGGAACTGACGCCGCCTGTCCCCCGTTCAAGAATCACGATCAACATCACAGCGCCTTCGTTTTCGTGCGCGGCTGAGTGCGAGAGACCGGAGACAGGTGAAGGAACATGCATGGACATGAGGTCTATCGCCGCTCGTTCTTGAAACTAGCGGCAACAGCGGCGGCGCTCGGGTTGACAGCCGCCCTGGGCGAGCCGACAAACAATGGCAGTCTGCCGCGCGCTTCAGGCGCAAGTTCTATTTTGGCGGAGATGTATGGGGAGCGGCCGATGGAGCCTCATCCTGTCCCGGCTGTTCCCTACGAAGAGATCGCCCCCCGGTTTCACCGACAGGTCGTGGCCGACCCGACAGGTGAGCCGTCCGGCACGATCGTGGTCGATGTGGGGAACCACTTCCTCTACCTCGTGCAGGTGAAGGGTCAGGCGATGCGCTACGGCGTCGCCTTGGGCCGCGCCGGTTTCGAGTGGTCGGGCCGTGGTGTCGTGCAATACAAGCGCAAGTGGCCGCGCTGGATACTGTCAGACGAGATGGTGGAGCGAGATCCGAAGCTTGAAAAATATAGTCTGGAGAACGGCGGAATGGAGCCGGGTGCCAACAATCCGCTCGGTGCGCGCGCCCTATACATCTTCCAAGATGCCGAGGATACGCTGTACCGGATTCACGGATCGCAGGAGTGGTGGACCATCGGCAAGCATGTCTCGTCCGGCTGCGTTCGGATGATCAACCAGGATGTTATCGACCTTTATGACCGAGTGTCGGACGGATCCCCGATTCTCGTGACCGACCTGTCGAACGACAAGCCGGACCGATCGTAGAAAAAGGCGGCCGACAAATCGAGGAACAAGCGCCTCGCTGTGTGGAGCGAGTGGTCGTGAGTGTTGTACTTGTGCGGCGCTTATCCGATGAGAACAACTGATTCGGAGATGAATTCGAAGGGGGGGATCGCAAGGTTCTCCGGTGCGGGTCCCTTCCGGACGCGACCGGCGGTATCGTAGTGCGATCCGTGGCAAGGGCAGAACCAGCCGCCAAAGTCGCCCGCCTGCCCGAGCGGCACGCAGCCGAGATGCGTGCAGACCCCGATCATCACGATCCAGTTCTCCTTCCCCTCCCCGGCAGAGCGAGCAAGATCGGTCGCGGATTGGTCATCGGCAAGGTTGGCATTCCGGGCCACAGGATCCTTGAGATCATCAAGTGCAGTCGCCTTGGCCGCCTCGATCTCCTGCTGGGTGCGGTTGCGAATGAAAACCGGGCGACCGCGCCATTTAACGGTCAGTGACATGCCCTCGACGAGCGAGGATACGTCAACCTCGATGGAGGCCATCGCAAGCGTAGACGCGTCAGGATTCATCTGGTCGATGAACGGCCAGGACGCGGCGCCGACGCCCACCACCCCTGCCATGGTTGTCACCAGATAGAGAAAGTCGCGTCGGGTGGGTTCTCGAGTCTGATCCATCGCCATCATGCTGCGGCCCTGCCAAGCCTCGCCCCCGCGGGAGCGGGCGACGAGCAGTTCTCCCGGCAATCCCAAGGGATACGGGAGAATGCCCGCCAATTTTACATCGCCCCCGCGAGTATTGGAAAGGCTTCAGGCGGCGGACAATCGCTCCGCAGCCGAGCCTGGTATCACAAATGTCCTTCAACGGGCTGTCGATTCGGTTGCTTCAGAGCGCCAAGGCGCTCTGTTGTCGCCGTTGCCGTTTTGCCGGTAAAGCAAGCTAATTCCCAACTCGCAAGCGTGCGGGTCCATCGCCTCAAAATAGGACGGAACAGAATGCCCTGGCCCGCGTTTCAAGAACCTGCCACGGAGTTGTTGGGGGGCATACCAAGTGGAACCGGTGACCATACTGCTAGCCGAAGATGAAGGTCTATTGCTGACAGAGTTCGAACAGGCGCTTACCGACGCAGGATTTGGCGTAGTAGCGGTGACAAGCGGGATAAAGGCGATAAAGCATCTGAATGCCGCGGAACCATGCATGCATGGCGTGGTCACCGACATCCGCTTCCGCGAGCCGCCGGATGGTTGGGATGTCGCACGTGTCGCGCGGGAGATCGATCCGGAGACAGCGGTCGTATATATCAGCGGGGACAGCGCTCCCGATTGGGCCTCAAAAGGCGTCCCGAACAGCATCATGCTGGAAAAGCCGTTCGCAATGGCACAGTTGGTGACGGCAATCTCTCAACTGCTGAACGACAGGTCGCCACCTTCGTAAATAGCCACAGACAGCGCGACATCGCATTTGCACGCGCGATATGTCAGCTTCTCGATCGCGGCATGACACGGCCATCCCTACGATCACACGAAAAAGAGCGATCGCCGGCATGTGTGTTTCGGTTCTGTCCGCTGCGCTCACCGAGAAGACGCACGCCGCTATCCGAAGGCTTCCCGCGAAGCACTCGGGCCATCTCTCGCGCTGGAAGACCTCGACGAAGATGTCCACGAGGGCCCGTTTCTTGGATGGCCGCAGTTCCTGCCCGCGTAGTAGATGGAGATCGGACCTGCGTCCACATACCAGTTGGGCGCAACTCGGACGAGCTCGCCGCTTTGCAGATGTGGCAGCGCGTCCGGCTTAGCGGAAGGCGCTCACCGGTGGAACGCCTGACCAACTAGCTAAATCAGTAACGCCAAAATGTTGAGCGGTGGCATTTGAAGGACCGCTCTTGGCGGGACCAGACCTACGCCGGAGGGAGGCCGTACTTCCGCTGTCCATCCAGAGCGGCCTACGACGCCGGTACCAAGCGTTGGATTTTAGCCAGTAGAGTGGTCGTTGAGCCGCGATCAGGCTGCTGATCGCCGGTGCGATCGGCTACCGGGTACGCACGGTCAAGAAGGTCCCGACACCAATCTTGAGGCCAACACCCTGAAGGTGACCAGCCACATGGCGCCAAGCCTGCTTTTGTTCCATTCGTCGTCCGGATCCAACTGGCATGGGCTCTGATCCCCCAGCAAAGGGTGCACCCCCCTGAATCTCCAGCAACTTTAGGACCTAACCGCGCAGCGTTGTTTGCTCTCACGAGGCCGCCGGTATAAAGTTGTACCCATCGGCCAAGAACAAGTGCCGGAATCGCCCAGGGGAGGATTTCGATGCGCTACTTTCTAGCGTCTTTTTGTTTCATCGCACTCGTTATCGGCGCTGGTGAACCTGCCGGTGCCCAGACAGCCCAAGCGAGCATAGAGGCGAACAATGCCGACTTCGTCGACAAGTTTGCCGCTAAGGATGCGAAAGGCCTGGCTCAACACTATACCGAAGACGCAGTAGCGTTTCCTCCCAACGAGAACCGGGTCGCCGGCCGCGAAAGCGTTCAGAAGATGTGGCAGAGCTGGATTGATGCCGGATTGACCGATCTGACACTGAAAGCGGCGCAGGTCGAGGAGAGTGGCAATCTCGCGTATGAGGAGGGCACCTACTCTATCAAGATTCCCGGCAAGGACGGCAAGACCAGCGAGGAAATCGGCAAATACATTGTCGTATGGAAGAAGGGCGACGACGGCGAATGGCGACTGCATCGGGATATCTGGAATACGAACCCTGCTAAGTAGGGTTCGTGCTCGCGTTGCCGCTCGGCTGCGGCATGCAAACGCTTCCTGCGTGCTACGTCAAAGCGATTTAGAGAGGCGCTGCATCCAGCAGGTTAGAAAAGCGACAGTCTTGGCGTTTCACAAGGGCAGGGTCCGACCCACGCGGTCGCTCGGGTTCACCATCACTCTGGCGCAAGTTGGCGCTTTCTGCGCGTTCAGCTCGTCGCCAGCACTGTGAAGGTTCGGCGATTGTCCACGGGACAGCGGCAAGCCGACTGCAAATCCCTCCTGCATCCACGAGACTAAGTCTAGTAGGTTGGTTGCGGGAGACTTGTAAATTCTGCCCTCGAGCCGGCTTTACGGCGGCGATTTCCGCCTCGCGGACATCGAGGTGGGCAAGCGTCTCTCCGGCGCGAAGATGGCGAAGCGCGGCCTCAAAGTCGGCGCGGCGCCGCCGAGGGTGGAGGCCGCTTCAGTGCCTATGGCCGCCTATTCAGGGGCGGCGTTTATGCCAGCATCGAGACTGCGGCTTTGGCCGGATTCGCTAAGAAGGCATCGACCCACAGCACGGTCAGGAAGGCGTGAAAGCATCGAGCACCGCAGCCTCATCATCGATCGCCTCGATTATTCCAACGCCTGCTTCCAACCCTCCGCGTCAAATGCAGCGGTTCATCCGATCGTGTTTCAAGGTGAGCGGCGGCTATTCGCTCGTCGCGTTCATCTCTCTTGCTTCTCAAGATGAGTTTCGCACATTGCCGCCCTTCGAGCTTGCGTACTTGCGGGCGGAAAACACGCGATCTAACCGTCGTAGTCTCTGCCCCGCGTAGCTCTGACACCCTTTAGCCTTTGTCGGAGCCGCTCCGTGCAGAATCCGGCTTGTCGATGGTGGTAATCCCCACATCGGGGGAACCGTCCGTGGCCCAACATGAGCACGGCTCTCCGGCCGGTCCAGTGCCGTACGAGCAAACCTGAGCTGGAGTCGTGCATTGTCGAGGCGCCGGCGCCGTCCGCACCTGGGTTACCGGTGCCCTTCCTCTTGCAGCAGTGGGTTTAGCAGCCGGAGCCGAGTGAATCTCGTTGCAAGACGATACCGCCAGCAGCAGTGGAAGAAACAACCAAGGGGTGATACTAAGCTTTCTCATATCGCTACCCGTATTCTTAGACGCGCCAGCTTTCAAGCCCCCAGTCCGGAGCGCCGACCATTCCGCCCACCTCCCATTAAGAACCGCGCGGGTCGACGTGCAGCGCTTTAATTATCGCTGTTGCACGAGCGAGGGCCACTTCAGCCGTAGTCAATTCAATCGACACCGACAGTAAGTCGCGCTCCGCCATCTTCAGGACGGCGCGCATCACCTGGTCTGAATGACGAGCGAGCAGGACTAGATGCCAACCTTCCGGGCCGCGGTCGCCCGCAAGCCAGTGCCGGGCTGTTCGCCCGCTCGCTCCTGTCCACCGCATGATCGTTTTGATCGCCCTTGCGCCGCCGCCAAGCTCCTCTTTGAGGGCAGCGGCAATCGCAACGATATACATGTCGCGACTATTCGCATGAGCCGGAACAATTGTGCCCATATTCTGAACCATTTTTCCCGCCTCCTCGGTCTATACTCCCACCTGCCCGAGCCCAATGCTGAACGTTGGCACGTCATGGCTATCGAGTGGACGCAAGGCGAGTGCGCAGCTTTACCGCGGAAAGAAATCGCTATTCCAGCAGCGGCTTATGTTCGGATGTCTACCGACCATCAGCAGTTCTCGACCGACAACCAGCTCGCCACGATCCGGCACTACGCTGAACGGTATAACTTCGAAATTGTGCGAACGTATGCTGACGACGGCAAAAGCGGCCTCTCGCTCGCAGGAAGAGATGCTTTGCAAAACTTGCTTCAAGACGTCGAGAATGGCTTGGCCAGCTTCCGGACCATCCTCGTTTACGACGTCAGCCGCTTAGGACGGTTTCAGGATCCGGACGAGGCCGCCGAAATAGAGCTGCGGTGCAAACGCCGCGGAACCCACGTCCACTATTGCGCTGAACAATTCAGCAACGATGGCACGATCGGCTCCACTATCCTCAAAACAGTGAAGAGAGCCATGGCGGGAGAATACAGCCGCGAGCTCTCCACGAAGGTTTTCGCCGGACAGGTCAATTTGGTCCGCCTTGGCTTCCATCAAGGTGGGCCGGCAGGCTACGGGCTGAGACGGCTTTTAGTTGACCAGACGGGAAAGCCCAAATGTGAACTCGCACGCCGAGAGCAAAAGAGCATCGCCACTGACCGAGTTATCCTCGTGCCAGGCCCCGCGGAAGAAATTGCCGTCGTTCAAGAGATCTATCACCTCTTTGTTCGAGAGCGCCGCAGCGAAGTCGAAATCGCTGAGGTGCTGAACGGACGCGGGTTGGTCACCGATCTCGAGCGCCGCTGGACTAGAGCCGCTGTACGACAGATACTCGTCAACGACAAATATGTTGGCGACAACGTGTGGGGACGCACCTCACGCAAGCTGAAACAGGCCTACGTAAGGAACCCAAGGTCCAACTGGATCCGAGCGGCCAGAGCCTTTGAAGCGATCATCGACCAAGAAATCTTCGACCAAGCGCGCGCCATCCTCGCCGCACGAACCGCGCGCGTATCCGACGAAACCATGCTGCAGAAGTTGTCGGCACTCTTTGAACGCAATGGCTACTTGTCCAGAGGACTGCTTGATGCGACCGGAGACTGCCCAAGCCGCCGATATGAAAGGCGCTTCGGCAGTCTTCGTCGAGCCTACGCCTTAGTGGGATATGTAAGCGATCGCGACTACGCCTATCTTGAATTCCGACGGGCGCTTAGTGATCTCCGTTCTCGCGTGCTGACCGATGTTCTCTCAGGAATAGAGGCTGCTGGCGGCTCCGTTTCGGTGCGCACGAACCGGGATCTGATTGTCGTTAACGGTGAGTTTACAGCATCGGTTCTTATTGCGAGATGCATGCGTACTGCGGCCGGGAAGTTGCGGTGGACGGTGAGATTGAACAAATCGGTCAGGCCTGATCTGCTCATTGTCGTGCGGATGCGCCCAGAGAATGCCTGTCCCCAGGACTATTACCTGCTACCCTCAATCGACGTTCACGGCCCAGTTTTGAAGTTCTGGGGCATCAATGACTTTTCGCTTGATTCCTACCGCTGCGAAACCCTGTCACGCCTTTACGCGATGGCGGCACGCACATTCTGGAGGTCGTCTGATGGTCGCGGTTCCCGCTCAGAAAATTGAAATGATTCCGATCGACCGAATAACCGTCGTCAATCCACGATTTCGGAACGAGAAGCAGTTCAAGGAGATTATTGCTAACATTGACCAGATTGGTCTCAAGCGGCCGATTACGGTAACGCGACGCCCGGACGAGACCGAAGCGTCTTACGAGCTCGTGTGCGGCCAAGGCCGCCTGGAAGCGTTCATCGCTCTTGGACAGCGAGAAGTTCCAGCGCTGATCGTAACCGCCGGCCCAGATGACGCCCTGATCGCGAGTCTCGTTGAGAACTGCGCAAGAAGAAGACCTCGCGCCTTGGACCTGCTCCAGGACATCCGGGGCATGAAAGAACGTGGCCACAACGTCTCCGAAATTTCCCGGATGACCGGACTTTCCGCAGAATACGTCCACGCGGTAGCACGTCTTTTGGAAAAAGGCGAAGAACGGCTGTTGAGAGCCGTAGAGACCGGACAAATCCCTTTCAGCGTCGCGCTTGAGATCGCCGAGTCGGACGATCAGGACCTTCAATCGGCGCTCCAGAGTGCGTACGAAAAAAACCTGTTGCGCGGCAAGAAGCTAATGGCCGCCAAACGCATCGTAGAGATGCGGCGCAACAAGGGGAAGGCCTTGAATTACCGGATTGTGCCGCGGACCCGAGTTATGTCTTCCGAAGCTCTCTTGAGAGCATTTGAAGATGACGCGGACCGCAAGCGAATTCTGATAAGGCGGGCAGAGGCCGCAAAAGCAAGGCTGACGTTCGTGACTGAGGCCATGCGCAAGCTCCTGAATGATCCAGAGTTTCGCACCATATTGTCGGAAGAGAGCCTTGTAAGTATCCCCGACGCTTTAGCGTCACGGCTCAATGGAAAGGGGCTGCATGATGGAGGAGCCTGAACGGCGAGGTGCTGTCGCGTTGTCTTTTGAGGCGACTAGCATGAGAATACCCATCGCTGAGATATTGCCGCTAAAGCAACTTCCCAGCACCGTACTTAAATCCGTTAAGTACGCTCAAATAGCTTCTTCCATTGCCGAGGTGGGTATTATTGAACCGCTGGTCGTTATTCGCGATGGGAAGGAGCCAATGCTATTTCATCTGCTCGACGGGCACATTAGGCTCGACGTACTAACGAAGCTCGGCGAAACGGAGGTGGTGTGCTTGGTAGCGACCGAGGACGAGGCCTTTACCTACAACTGCCGGGTCAGCCGATTGGCAACGATCCAGGAGCACAAGATGATCTTGAAGGCGATCGAAAAGGGCGTTCCCGAGGAACGCCTGGCGCGCGCCCTAAATCTGAACATCTCAAGCATACGGCAAAAGAGGGCTTTGCTGGATGGAATTTGTCCCGAGGCGGTTGAGATCTTGAAGGACAAGCACGTACCGATCAATACGATTGAACAGCTCAAGCGGATGAAGCCGATGCGCCAGATCGAGGTTGCGCAGTTGATGTCGGCAATGAACAAGTTTTCCGTACCTTACGCCCGCTCTCTAGTCGCAGCGACCCCCGAGTCGATGCTCGTAAGGCCGAAAAAAGCCGTTCGGCTCTTAAGTCGAGAGCAAATGTCAATGATGGAGACAGAAGCTGCGAATCTGGACCGCGAGTTCAAAACGATCGAGCAGGACTATGGCTCCGATCACCTGGACCTCGTACTGGCGATCGGATATGTCGCACGACTGCTCGCCAACGCACGCGCGGTCCGCTATCTCGCACAACGCTTTCCTGAAATTCTGACTGAGTTTCAGAAGATCGCTGAAATGAGAGAAGCCGCCTAGCGCAGCTCCTCACCAGGCCAGACCTGCTCCCATTTCTATTCGGCCGGTTCATGCCGGCGAGCCGGGCCATCGCCGCGCCTTTGCCGACCACCCAAATTTTCCGACAGCGCGAAGGGCAAAACCAGGCCTGTTTGATGCCAGTCTGGGCGGCCAAGCCGCAATCACGCCGATCTCCCATCGGGAGATCATCGCCATCTCATCGCCATGTGGGTCTGGATCAGCAGCGTTTGACCGATCTTTCGAGTGGGTCGGCGAAAAAATCACGAGGGTCTCATCGCGGCTGTCTAAGAGCGCCGTCGCCACCGGGTAAAGTTCCGGTCGATACATTATGCGATCTTCGTGGCCCAAAGGGTGAACATCACAGCAACAAGGCTTGCAGGGCTCTGGAAGCACAGTTCTGTCCGGCCCGTAAGACGCGTCCACGCTTAGGTCTGCAAACGACAGCATTGCGCCCTCATGTCAGTCATTCAGGCGTATTTGTACCGCTGACAGAAGCAGTCATCGGCGTAGAGCAACTCCAAATTCGATTGCGCGAAATCCGTGTCCTCTCGCAGCCGAGATACTCGACGGCACATCAAAGCTAGGGAGAGATGCGGGACCTCAATCACTGCAAGAATCTAAGCAGGCTGTTCGAAAAGTACGCCGACAACTTCTAGGATTTGCGTCAGACGTGGCAATCCGTCTCCGCCGGATGGGCTCAACAGCACGCTTGGCGATATGCCATCTGGGTTGAGGCTTTCCAGCACGATAATCATGCCTAGCTGCCGCATGCGCTTGAAATAGCGCGCCCCCGATTCATCAACGGCGACAACGGGACGTCCGTCGAGACGGCTAAAGGCTTCAGGCGTCGTCAGCGCGTCGCGGGCTATCAAGTACTGTCCGTCAAGAGCAATCGGCTCTGCGCTGCGGCCGCTCACTGCGAAAAGCCTGGCTTTCTCCAGCAGCTTCGCGATGATGCCAAAGTTGGAAAGGGCGATAAATTCGGCATTCGCGTTAACAGGCGGCACAGGGAGCTCTCGTCCTGCAAACAGCGTCCCTACAATCTTGCGGCAGGAAAGCCTCTCGCGCGGCGCGATGATGGGCTGCGCCAGCACGTAAGGGTCAACGCTCTGGCCGGTAAGGACCGCGATATTAGGGTGAGCATCCGTTTCGTTGTAACGCCGGGCAAGAAGCTTGTCGCCGAATGCAGCCGTAACCAGATTGCGCTCATTGATCTTCGCGTAGTTGCTCGTGATGATCACGTCGCCAACCCCCGCGACCGGATCGAGCGTGCCCGCCGCCAGCTGATAAGCATCATGGTTGTGGAGCGTGATGTCGACGGTTTGAGCGAGGTCTTCCATCGCGATCAGTCCATCGCCGGCGCGGCCGTCTGTGCGCGCGGCAGCGGCTATGCCCGTATGCACAAGTTTCAGTTTCCTGAGATCCGCTGCATTTCCGTTGGGGAAGGAAACGACATTGTCCATCCAGGGAAACAGGCGCGGCTCCCCTGCGTAAGCTTCATACTCAGCGTACACCTTGAAGCCCGTATGAATCTGGCTCTGAAGAGTCGTCTCCCAGAATATCTTTACGTCGCCCGCTTCGGCCAGCCCGATCGTGCCATCGAAAACATGGTGCGATTCATTGATGATCTTCATCTGCTTGCCGCCGCCGCCCGATAGCGTCTTGTAGAGCTTGTCGAACGCCACATGGCTGAACGGCGCTACGCTTGCATCGCGCCGTTCTTTCAGGAGCTTCGCGAGATCGCCGATCGTCATGTCGCATACCGTAGGCTCTTCCGCGCGTAACATGATCTTCAGCAGGTCTTCGCAGTACCTACGGACATCAGCGATATATTCGTAAGCGAGCCTGTCGTCAGAGGACTTTTGTGCTTCCGCATATGCGGCCGCCAGGGCATGACCATTGACGACCGTTGCGACCTTGCTGCTGGCATTCAGGCGGGCAAGCAAACCTTGCTGTCCGGAAAGATTCTCGATATTGACGAGAAGCTGGAAGAACTGCCGCTCATGGGTGATGAGAACCAGCTGCGCCGCTTCGATCGTAGCCGCATCCGCATTCGCAATTCGCGCCAGCTCCTGAGCCCATTTCCTTTTGTTGCGCGGATCGAACGTCACCTGGGGATCGTCGAGAAGCATCAGGGGAAATGGATTTTTGCCGAGTGCTTCAATGGTCTGCTCGCGCATGGCCAAAGTGAAAGCCCAGAGAATGGCACGAAGCCAGGAACTATTGGCAACGGTGGAGGCATCGATTCGGATGCCATGGTCAAAGCTCCCTAAAACCTGAACCGATTTCTTGCCAAGCGCGGCATCCTCGAACGAAAGACGCTCCCTGAATTGAATACGGTCAAGCACCGACTTCATGCGGCCTGACAACGCCGAGATGGAACTGGCGGTTTCCGCTGTGACGAGGCCGCGCAGGTCTTTAAGAGGTTCAAGGGCCTCAGCGATCGCTTCCCGGGTGCGCTGACCGGTCTGGATCATAAGCCAGTCCTCGGCGTGCTTCGCCGCGTCGCGGAGCGCCTTCGCCAGATCGTCGAGTGGGGAAACCTTCTCAAGGGCTTCTTCCAGTGAAGCGAGCCGGCCTTCCAGACTGGACGCCGGAAACAGGCTGTTTTCGTCGGCAATGCCTTTGAGCGCGCTCCACGCATCCACGAACGACGGCCGTTCCACAGCCCACCATTCGACCAGAGCCGACACGCGCTCAGCCCGGGACAGATATACGAGGAGACTCTGTGCCGCGACAGGGACGTCGCCGGAAACGGCGTGGTTCACGTGGTTGAAAGCGGGCAATTTTTCCGAGAGCCCGGCGGCCGTGTTTGCAGCGAAATCCGCCATCCCCGTCAGGACCGTGGAGAAGGGCGCTTCCTCCACAAACCTTTCCCTCATGGCGCTTTCAAAGGCCGTGCGGGGCTGCATGTCCGCGAGCGATGCGAAGTGCGGTACAAGTGCCGCGGGGATCGCGTCCCTGACATCTTTTTCTATCGCCGCGCATGCGTCAGAGAGTTTGCGCTGCGCCGCGTCGGCTGCCGCTTTCAGGTCATCAAGTTCGGCCGCCAAGGCCTTTTGATCGGGAAGCGAGAGCTTGCCTTTGCACAATGGGCACTCGGCATCTTCATGCTCGTGGCCTGCAGGTGCGAAATACTGGGCCGCCAATGCTTTCAGACGAAGACGCGCATCTTCAGCTTGCCGTTTGTCCCACGCGATAGCCTGCCCGATTTGCGATCGTGCCCTCGTCAATATCGGCGAGAGCGCGTCGAAGAGGGAATCGGCATGCGCGGCCTTCAGGGCGGCCCACGCTTCGAAGAGAGGGATGCCTTTCACATTCTGTTGCAGGACGCCGCGCGCGCCGCTGACCGCGTTCCTAATCCGGGCGCGATGATCCGGGTTCGCCGTGTCTATGCCCGCAGCGACCTCCGCCTGGAGCGCGCGCGAGTGTGTTGCCGCGAGGGCAGCAGCACCATCCGCGAGATCGCGAAGCTCCTGCGCATAAGTCCTCTTCTCACGGTCATCGGCAATCGTCAGTACGAAACCAGCCTTACGCGCTTCCTCCGTCGCACGGTCGAGCGCCGTCTCCAGTTTCGTTTCAATACCCTGAATACCCTTGTCGGAACCGTATTTGAGAAACCGCTTGGCTTTGTGAGAAAAAGCGGCCGCGCCTTCGCCGATATCGGCGAGCTGGTCCAGGCCTGTGAGTAGCTTGACGGCTTCATATATCGAATGGCTCTTCTCGCCGAAACCTATCCGCGCAAGACGCGCCGGCATCAGCAATCCGGTTTCGATGAGATGCGGCGCTGTCCTGAGGGCGGGGTCGATCCCGCTTTCAAACTGCGGTTCGCCCACCGGGGCCGCAATTAGCCGCCGGAACGCTTCAGCTGTGTTACCGTCATCATCCTGAAATGAAAGTCGGACCCACGCCTCAGCTGTACCGGCCAGTTTCAGCGCATTGGGAGGAAAGGCGACCGTCGGAGGCCAGTCGCCTATCTGCACGCCCGAGTCGTTGAAAACGGGCATACGCCGCCCGTCATCCTTAACAAGACCATCCTGGTCGCGACAGCGATAGCCCGTCAGCGCCCAGATTATCGCACTGGCGATCGATGTTTTGCCGGAACCGTTCTGGCCTTCGAGGCACCAGTTTTCCCTGTTTGCCTCCAGCATGAACGGAGGGCCATCCAGAAGGTTCAGGCCCCCGAAGCCTCCGGCCTCCACCCTTGCAAGTCGCCAGCGTGCTCTGCCCTCAGCCGGTGTGGCAGAAGACTGCTGCGAAGCAGGATCGAACGATGAGTTATTCCAAGCAGCAATAAGGCCCTCAAACAAATCTTCGCTGCCCGTCGCAACCTTGGCTTTGTCGGAAGACAGGAGAAAATGAAAAAGGCGCCTTGCGGCAGGCGTGGACAACTGAATCTGGCCGGCCTTGATCTCCCCGAAGCTCTTCCAGCTGAGGGGTTCACCCGAGAGCAGTCTGTTTGTAGCCTCCGACAGTGAAACGGCCATGATTCCTCCCCGCCTCAGAAGACTAGAAGAGAAGCTCGGTGCAGGCCATCAAAAATGTCAACACCACATAACGCGATGCGGTCTCAACGACAGCTATCCTAAGCTTCTCGCTGAAAACCGACTGTCGGCAATCGGCCCCAGAGCCAAAATTCATCCCTCGCCTTGAAGGGAAACGATCCGTGGATGCGAGACTCTTAATCGATCCAACACTCTGTCCTGACGTAATTTCAGGCACTTACTGTGGCTTCATTTCGAAATTATGCAGACCCTGGCCCGATGCGGCCGGCTCTAATTGACTGAATGATCTTGTAGCACCGGCTACCAACGCTTTGCGGCCAGCGGTGCTGCGGAGATGTGTCTAGCCCGCTGGCGCGTTCAATCGCCCTATCGAGACCATTCAGAATTGCCCCACAGTCATACTTGTGCTTGTTATAGGATCCCAACTGCGAACGTAAGTGAGTGATGAGACCCTCGTTGCTGACGGGTTCCGGCAGCTCGACATCGAGATGAAGGGCGAGCCATAACTCAAAGCTCGGGTTGCTGACCGCCAACCCGATTTTTTTGGCGGTCGTCACTGCTGCGACCTCACTTAGCGTAGCTGCAGGCCATCGATCAACATCGATGACCAACCAGAGCTCATCACCATCCCCTAAGTCGAATGTTTCTTTATAGACCTTTGCATTTTCAAGTACGTGCTGCGGTGAGGACTTCCCATTCTCAGAGGGGATGACGCGAACCTGGACGTTCGTGAACCGGAATGATTCAAAGTAGATCTTCTCCGTCAGGCTCCCTTCAGTCGCGATAATTATCAGTCTTGCGTCCCTTAGCGTTT
This sequence comes from Sinorhizobium glycinis, assembly GCF_001651865.1. Taxonomy (GTDB): domain Bacteria; phylum Pseudomonadota; class Alphaproteobacteria; order Rhizobiales; family Rhizobiaceae; genus Sinorhizobium; species Sinorhizobium glycinis. The sequence goes on along the minus strand of NZ_LPUX01000067.1, from coordinate 135,513 downwards.
CGACCGTCCGATCAAGCGGTCGTTTTTTTCTGCTTGTTAATCCCGGCATCGACTTGTTCTTACCACCCCAATCCTTGTGTGCTGCCCAGGAATGGAATCGCACCGAAGCGTCCGTTTAAATAGCCTTTTCTGATTTCGACGTCCGCGCGGACTTTTAAGTCTGCGAGCGAATACAACTGGGAGTCTCCATCAGAGGTCTTTTCCACGAACCAAACTTCGTCCCGTCGCAGCAGATCGAGATCAAGCAGATGGGTGTTATGCGTCGTGAAAACCAGCTGACCGCAATCGCTCTCGCCAAGGAAATTTGACAACAAGTTGTAGGCGAGCAACGGGTGGAGTTTTCGGTCGATCTCATCAATTACGAAGGTTTTGTCAGACTGGGACAGATCAGCGATCATGGGGATCAAGTGGAGCAATCGACGAGTGCCGGCGGATTCTTCGTCTTGCGTGAAGCGAACCTCTGAACCATCTTCACGCTTATGAACGAACACGAGGTCTATAACTTCCAATTCATTATCATCGTTCTTCCGGATCATGATTCGATTCGAGTCTCGCGCACCGAGTAACGCCATACTCCCCGTTTCCAATGTATCGGAGATTTCCCTCAACATCTCAGGGGGGACGTCACGAAAGTCATCGATTTCGATTGTCCTGACATCGGTCTCGATGTGGTCGATGCCAATTCCGGCGTTGCGGATCGCGGTCGATAGCTTACCAACGAAATCAGAATCTTTGTGTGCTCTCATTTCCAGAGCTGCGTATTCTCCTTCCGCGCTGATAATCTGAAGGTCGTTGCGGAACCAATTATAAATCGGGCGAAGCGCCTCCACATTTCGTTGGATAGCTTCTGTTAAGAATGGCTGGTTCGGGCGTGTCCCGAATGCGACAAAATCCAAGTACTCCTTACCGGAAAGTTTTCGAGACTTCGATTTTTTTACGAGTGATGGGCCTGCCTCAACAGTGGTTGAAAAACCATCTTTGCCTTTCCCTGTGACCCGCTCAAAAAGCGTAACTTCCCGGCCCTTCGGCGAGGCGAACAGCCACTCCTCCTGTATGTGGGATCTGCGAACCCTCAGTCCGTACTCATATTCGACCCCGCCTGTCAGGAAGTTGAATATGAACGTCGCAGGCAAATCATCCTCCCCTGCAGACGTTTTGAATCTTCGTACTCTGATCGGCTTATCGACTTCTGAACCCTGGATAATCAGATCTCGGATGAAGACCAACGCGTGAACGAGGTTCGTCTTTCCATGACCATTGGCGCCGTAAATCGCGGCTGATCGCAGTACGCGTCGTTTTTGATCGCCCGGTGACAAGATATGTCGGGGGTGGCGGTCATCTGCGCTTGCCATCATTGAAAGCTTCGCTTCACCGCGGAAGCTCAGGAAGTTTTCTACCGAAAACTGCAGCAGCATGGGTCACTCCAAAATTAGGCCGTAGACACCGATAGGCTAAAACGGGCAAACTATCTACAGATTTCGTGAAAAAATCTCGAAAACAAAGAATAAACAACCGTTGTCAGTGCCCTTTGAGGCGGGCAATGCCGACAGAGCGCGCAAGTAAGCGCCAGCGTCTCCTCCTCCTCGTCATCTCCCGTTACCCCAACTTACCAAGCAATCCGGCGGGCTGCCTGAGGGGTGGCGTCGAAGGTCTTTGGGGCAGACAGACCAGTGGCCATGCCATGACGAACACGATCAGTTCTGGCAATTTGGCCAAGTGTGCCCGCTCGCCGGCAATCCGCTCGTACCTTTGAGCGCTACCGCTTGCGACGGGCTAGGGGAATATATCGCGCCGCCCCGACAGTTCGGGTTTCATAATCCATTAACCATATGAATTGACACAATTATTTAACATAACGGAAGCTAACTTCCATGATCTTTCCGTTACCCGAACGCATTTTCCGCGGAAAGCTCACTATCGATAGTATTCGGTATCGATAGTGATGGTTTTCGAGTCGCAAATGCTCGCGCCAGACCACAGCCAGAGGAGCCAAAGTCGGACCGGCTCACATTTGCGCTCGAGCGCTTGGTTTTCGACCAGATACGAGGTCCAGGCGCTTGCGCCGCCGCCGGGACTAGGTAGAATATAGGTGATTAGGAACCTAGGAACCAGAAATGGCGCTCAGCATTAAAGATCTAGAGACGGAACGCCTTGCCAAAGCACTGGCCGAGAAAACCGGCGAAACCATTACCATGGCGACCCGCCGGGCATTGGAGGAACGGCTCCGGCGCCTCGCAAACGCCGGAAATCGCGATGTTCTTCTCGAGGAGCTTGCCGCCAGCCGCAGACGCTGGGCGAAGTTGCCGGTGCTTGATAACCGCTCCGCCGACGAGATCTTGGGGTATGACGAAAACGGGCTCCCCGGCTGATGGTCATCGACACGTCCGCCATCGTCGCGATCGCATTCAACGAGCCGGAAGCAGAAACCTACGAACAAAAAGTCGTCGACGCTCCACGGCGCTTCATCTCCGCCGCCACAGTCCTTGAACTCGCCATCGTCATCGAGGCGCGCCTCGGCGAGGCAGGTGCCGCGGAGCTCGATCTGTGGCTTTACAAGGCGGGAGTCGAAATCGTCGCAGTCGACGCGGAACAGATCGCGGTGGCAAGGCGAGCCTGGCGCAGCTATGGCAAGGGCCGACATCCGGCAGGTCTGAACTTTGGGGACTGTTTCTCCTATGCGCTGGCCAAAACGCGCAACGAACCGCTGCTCTATAAAGGTGATGATTTCTCGCGCACTGACATCGAGCCGACATGAGATCGCATCCGTTGCACCCGGCAGCCGCCGCAAGCAGCGTGATCACCGAAGATTTCAGTCGGCAGCATGCTTGTCCGTCAGCCGTTCGGCATTGAGATGATCGAGGCCCAGCTCCATTTCCCCCTTTTCGACCGCGGCGAGGTCATCGTCGCTCAAGCTCGCCGTCGCCTCGGCGCAACGGCCGCGCCGCGACAGCCGCAGATAGTCCTCATAGGCGAGGAGCACGGTGCGCGGCCGACCGTTCTCAGTGATGATCACCGGCTCGCGCACGGCGGCATTCTGATAGGCCGCGAAACTCCTGGAAACCGCCGCGGCGGTCACGGTCGACGCCATTTCAATGCTCCCCTTTTCCGCAACACACGGATTTTCCGGAATGCCCACAAGAGCGTCGGATGCTGAATCCATGATCGACAAACATAGAGTAGCGGGTTCGGACAGCCAAGCGGTGCATCGCCGCGCCGAACAGCTCGACGCTCTTGACGCCATCCTACCGTTCGACCGGCGCGACCAGCTCGCCGCGCTGCTGACCGACGACGACGTCGCGACCCTGAAACATCTGGCAAGCGAAGGCATGGGTGAGAACACGCTTCGGGCACTCGCCTCCGATCTCGGCTACCTCGAGGCCTGGTGCCGGCTGGCCACCGGTTCCCCCCTCCCCTGGCCGGCGCCGGAATCGCTGCTGTTGAAATTCGTCGCCCATCACCTCTGGGATTCGGTCAAGCGCGCCGAGGACCCGGCGCACGGCATGCCGGCTGAAGTCGAGGCGGGATTGCGCGCCGAGCGCCTGCTCAGGGCCGGCGGACCACACGCGCCGGGCACGGTGCAACGGCGCCTGACCTCCTGGTCGATCCTGACGCGCTGGCGGGGTCTTACCGGCGCCTTCGGTGCGCCATCGCTGAAGAGCGCGCTCAGGCTGGCGGTCAGGGCAAGTAACCGGCCGCGACAGCGCAAGAGCAAAAAGGCGGTGACCGTCGATATCCTGACGAAACTGCTTCAGGCTTGTGCCGGCGAGCGACTGGTGGACCTGCGCGATCGCGCGCTGCTCCTGACTGCCTTTGCTTCCGGCGGCCGGCGCCGTTCGGAGGTGGCGGCTCTGCGTGTCAAGGATCTCACCGACGAGGAGCCGGTGCGGGCCGATCCCACCGACGAAAACTCCCCTCCCCGGCCCTGCCTGTCGATCAGCCTCGGCCGCACCAAGACGACGACAAGCGATGACGACGAACATGTGCTCTTGATCGGCCGCCCCGTGAGCGCCTTGAAGCGCTGGCTGGCGGAGGCGCAAATCAAGGACGGGCCCGTTTTCCGGCGCATCGACCAGTGGGGCAACGTCGACCGGCGGGCGCTGACGCCGCAGTCGGTCAACCTGATCGTCAAAAGCCGCTGCAAACAGGCCGGTCTCGATCCGGCGCTGTTTTCGGCACATGGGCTTCGGTCCGGCTATCTGACCGAGGCCGCCAATCGCGGCATTCCGCTGCCCGAAGCAATGCAGCAGTCGCTGCACAAATCGGTGACCCAGGCGGCAAGCTATTACAACAACGCGGAACGAAAGAATGGACGCGCGGCCCGGCTGATCGTCTAAGCGGCACTATGCGCCGAAGAATGCATCTGCTCGCCTCTCAAACGACTGCCACTCTTCCGGTTCCGCTTCCGTCTCCGAAGTATAGCTCCGGTCAGCGGCCAATGCTGACCTGCCCCATGCTTCGGCGCGCTGCATCAGCGACGCCATCTCTCCCTTGAGGCGATGCGAGCGTTGCAGGTCGGCGGCGTGCTTAGCGTTTTGGCGGGGATCGTAGAACACCGCGATTGCCTCGCCGGCTGCCTGTCGTGCCGCCTCCAATTGTTCCTTCAAGTTCTCCAACTCGGCTTTCGCCGCAAAAAACTGTCTCATTACCGCGATGAGCTCGCGGTCACTGTCGCTGATTTCCACGACCCCTCTCCCTCCTTGCGGGCGTTGATCGATAAAAATGGCAAAGTCTGAATAGAGTTCCTGCCAAAACGACAAAAAGCCCGGCGCGGGAGGATGCGCCGGGCTTCAATAGTGACCGACAGCCTGGGAGGAGGAGAGCCGTCCGTCGAACCGAAGCGGCTCGGGAGGAGGTGAAATCGCTTCGGTACCCAGGAGATAATGTTGCGATGCAGCGAATTCAAGCGGCGCGATTACACCGGGGCGTATACCTTCGATCTGCAAGGACCGGGGTTCGCCCGGCCCTGCGACGAACACACCGCAATCGGCCTCAGGCCTGGAGGTTGTCCGCCGACATCTTGCCGGACTTGCGATCCTTTACCAGTTCATAGGTGATCTTCTGGCCCTCGTTCAGACCACGCAACCCTGCCCGCTCCACCGCGGAAATGTGCACGAAGACATCGGCGCTGCCGTCGTCCGGCTGGATGAAACCGAAGCCCTTCGTTGCGTTGAACCACTTTACCGTACCGGTCGCCATAACGTCTTCCTTGATCATTGTCTGCTAGTGTCGGAGCATCGGATGATGCTTTTCTTTACGCCAGCACTGATAGACGCTTCTGGCCTCAAGGGAAAGCCGAGCGATCTGTCGCCCCGTCCCGACACTCCCGCCCTCCCAGTCCCCGCGGAGGCGGCGCTAGTTTTTGTTTCGTTGTTTCACCCGGATGCTGATGGGACCGCCCCCGGCCTGGCGAACTTCGAATTGGTTCGTCTTGCGGATAAGATCGCTGAGTTTTCCGAAGCCGAAGGTGCGAGGGTCGAAATCCGGTGCCAGGTTCAGGAGCTGCTTGCCGACGGTGCCCAGGTTGACCCAGCCATCCTCGGTGTCCTCCTGCGACAGCACCTTCTTGATCAGCGGAACGGCGGCGTTCGCTGGCTGCAGCGGCTTGTCGGCAGACGCAGTGTTCTGCTCGTCCTTGATCGCGCCGGGACGCAAGTTCTCGGTGTAGACGAACCGTCGGCAGGCTTGGCGAAAACTCTCCGGCGTCTTCTGCTCGCCGAAGCCGAACACATCGACGCCTTGCTCGCGTATCCGGGCGGCCAGCCGTGTGAAGTCGCTGTCGGAGGAAACCAGGCAGAAGCCGTCGAAGCGGCCGCTGTGCAACAAGTCCATTGCATCAATCACCAACGTGATATCGGAGGCATTCTTTCCCGTCGTATAGGCAAACTGCTGCTGCGGAATGATAGCGTGTTTCGCGAGCACATCCGCCCACGCCTTAGAACGCGTGCCTGAGAAATCGCCATAGATGCGACGAACGCTCGCTTCACCGATCTTGGCTACCTCTTCGAACAACCCGTCGACAATCTTTGCCGATGTGTTGTCGGCATCGATCAGGACCGCGAGGCGCGGTGAACGTGGCTCAGAGGGCATCAGGCGTTCCTTTCCTCAACGCAGCGAAGCTTAACAGCCACTTTGCGATCGCACTATCCGGCCTTCCGGCCCGCACCTTGGTTAGCCCGCATCAACGCCATCAGCATTGGCCCGAGGGAGAATTCCCCTCGCCGCGCCTTTGCAGTCAAATCCCGGAGATAGCCGCCGGCATTGTGGATGTGCCCCGCCCTTTCGAGGATGCATGCGACAGCAACCGCGGCGTTCTGCTGTCCCATGACCTCGCAGGCGTCCTGATAGGCTGACGGGCTGACCCCCAGCGTCGATCGCACGACGACCGCCGCCGACATCAGGTCGCGCCAGCTTCCAACCGCGCCGCCCGGCCCATAATCGTTGATCGCTGGGCAGGCCTTCAGCACCATACCCAACGGAAAGGCTTTTATCGGCTCGCTCGTCGGCCGGCTGGTCTGGCTCGCCTTCGCCCCCTGCTCATTTCCGGAGCGAGGTTCAAGTTCATTGCTGGATTCGGTATTTGAATTCTGTATGTGGCGTTCGTTTTGAACAGCATTGCTGCCCGTATCTTCGGAATTTTCCTGAATTTCCAGTCGGTTGATGATTTCCGCGCGGAGCATCTCCATTTCCTCGATGATTTGCTGTAGATCCGCGATCGTCGGCGTGCGGGGGATGCGCCCGGTCAGGCCGAGGAATATCTCCTCGATGCGTTCCCAGTCGCCGGCAGCCCCCTCCTCTATTGCGGCGCTGATCAGCTTGCGAACGTCGCGCCGGCAAATCGATAACGCTTCCTTGGTGATGCGGAAGCGCTTGCGCTCTGCGGCGACCTGTTGTGCGGCATGCGCCAGTTCCTCGGCGCGTGCGAGCAGCGGCGCCAGACTGAAGCCGAACGCCTCCTCGATCGCACCGGTCTCATCCTTGCGGGCGTAACGCTTGCCGTTGGCGCTGTCCTTCCGTTGGATCAGGCCGGCGTCGACAAGCGCGGCGAGATGCCGGCGCAGCGTCGTGCCGGCGATGCCGTGCGCACGCACCGAGAGCTGGTCGTTCGACGGGAAGACCACGAGGCTTCGGTCCTCGCAAAGCTCGTTGTCCGGGTAGAACGTCAACAACGCATCCAGGACCGCCAGAGCGCGGTCCTGGATGCCGAGAACAGCCCTCGCCTCGCAGGCGTCACGGAACACCTTCCATTTGTCGGCTGCCTTGCCGGGTCTGATTTCGGCCGTCCGCATTTGCCCTTTGATTTGGGCAAGCGAAACCGGCCGCCGCCCGAAGGGCGTCGTCACATTTCCAACCTGCATTTCCTTCACCTTTCAAATGGCAAAAGAAATCCGCTCACCAAAAACGGTGCCAAAGACTCTTGACGGGGATTCGTGGAAATGCGATTCTCAGATCGCTACATCAGAGGAAGGCTTCCACGACGGCAACGTTTGGGGGCCTTTTTCTTTTGCGGTTATCCTCCTAGTTCCAAGTCCGCGAACTACTGTTTATTTCGCTGCATGAACTGATCGTGCAGCGTCTCAATTTGCGCCGCAACGAAGTCGACGAACCCGGTTGGTACGGATTTGTTGAAAGCGAGTTTGGAGCCGGATTTGGCGTGGCTCACCTGCCCCAAAACAAGACCGTGGGCTACGAGCTGCGTGGCGTCTACAGCCGCTGAGGGAGAGTCTCGCTCAGCGCCGAGCGCGTCAAAAACGGCGTTGAATCGTGCGTCGCTTCCTCCGTTTAGAGTTTCGGATCGGCTAAGCGCTTCCCGGGCCGCCTGAAGCGGAGCCGCGTGTACCGCCCATCGTGCCTCCAAGTCTAGCCAGCGCCGGCGGCCGATCTCTGGGGCCGGGCCAATCTCCAGGACAATCTCTCGCGGTAACGCGTTGGCGAGCCGGATCATTTCCGAAATATGCGATTTGCCAGTGCTCAGTGACTTGCAGATCACGTCGCGACCGAAGCCGGCCGCCTCTTGCGAATGCGCGAAAAGGCAACGCTCTATGAAGGAGAGATCATTGCGGTTGCTATTCTCCTCGCCCTGAAGAACAACCGCATCCTCATCACTGAGATCTCGCGCAATCGCCTTGAACTTGATGCCCAAGAGTTTGGCGGCTGCGAGGCGACGGCGACCGAAAACAATCTGAAACGGTTTTGCGGCACCCTGCACTGAGCGCACAAGGCCGGGTGTACTCTGCCCATTCTCTCCCATCGACTGCATGAGTTCGGTGAGGTTTGCCGCGTCGTATGCCGACGCGAAACGATCAGGAATCGCAGAATCCAGTACATCGTCTGGGTCAATCTCGATGACCTGACCGCCATCCTTAAGAAGCCGCTCAGCGAATTCGCTACGCTCCTGGATCTGCCTGACCCCAGCCGCTACTTTCAGAAGATGTGGGGACGTCGTTCTTTGCCCCCCTCCCCGCTCGGGAGAGCTCTCGAGCTGACCCAAGACGTTAGCAAAAAGGCCCTTCGAGTCCTTGCGGCTCATTCTCTCCCCCATGCCTTCCAGAACAGGCTTTCCAGTTCGGCGTTGGCCGCATTGATGGACTCGATGGCGCGGTCATAGGTCTTGGGAGCGGAGAAGCGCGCCCGCTGCACTTCGTACAAACTTTGCTTCCAGGTTAGGGCATCTGCGACCGCAGTTGACTTGATGACGGAGTTCAGCAGGAGGTCGTCACCAAACACCTGCCGCATGAGGGCTGACATATTGGCCTGTGGATGGTCGTTGGGTTCGAATTTCGTGATGAGGAACTTTGCGAAATCCCATTGAGCCGATGTGCCGACCTCATCGAGGATCTGCATGTATGATGCGGCGAGCTCGAGGAATTTGGCGGTCGAGTCCACGTCAAGCATGTGCGCCGGAACAGGGATGACGACGCCTGTCGCGGCAGTGAGCGATGACAGCGTCAAGAAGTTCAAAGATGGCGCCGAATCCATCAAAATGAAATCGTAGTCGTCCGCAACCTGTTCGAGCGCCTGGGAAACGCGAAGCAGGAAGCCGGTCCCCCCGGCCCGTCGCATCTCCAGCGCAACCGCTGTTTCAAATTCGGTGAGTTCAAGGCCCGCGCAGATGACGTCGAAGCCAGCGATATGCGTTTCGTGAACGATAGACTTTGTTGGAACCGGATCCTCGAAACGAATCGCGGAGTAGAGGGTATCTCCTCCCCTGTAGTCGAAATTCGGGAGGTTGCCATGAAGCGCCGTCAGAGACGCCTGAGGATCAAGATCAACGGCGAGAACGCGGTAGCCGCGTAAAGCCAAGTAATGTCCAAGATGGATGGTGGTGGAAGTCTTGCTGGAGCCGCCCTTGAAATTGGTGACTGCGATAATCTGGCACTGCTCGTTGCCGGTACGGCGCGGATTCATCCACTTCTTGCGGCCGTTGGCGGCGAGCGCCATCCGCAGTTCGAGGACCTGCTCTAGTGTATAGAGCCGGCGACCGTTGGAGATTTCGGGGGAAGGCCCCTGCTCCTTTGCGGCAACCTGCCGGATGTAGGCTTCGGTGACGTCTAGGAGCTGGGCGACTTCGGTAGATGTGAACTTGCGCATAGTGCGCCGCGCGTCCGGCGGAAACTGCGCCATGCTCAAATTGTTCAACGCCAGCTCGAGCTTGCTGGAGAAATTCTCCATGAAGGAAAGGCTGCTGAGGTGTCGCGTCATCAAAACGAATCCTTGGTGGTTACTCTCGCCACTTAACCGCTAATGTGGTTAACGGTCTGCTAACAACCACGTAACTACTCAAAAACCCGCAATTTCGAGTTTTCTCCGCAACTAACCGGTACTCCGATTCGGCCAGGCACTTCAATTATGGCGCGTGAATTCAGATCAGATGTGAATGGCGGTGCTTGTGCATAGTTCCCCGCGGGGAACTTCCGGCACCAGAGGGGAAATCGGCACGCAGACCCTAAACCAAACATCGGATATTCCCGCGTCGTGCCGGCGAACCGCAGCAGCCACGGCGAAGTTTGCGACCAAGTTCCCCGCGGGGAACCTGGACATGAGACGAGATCAGGCTGGCGCCACGTCAGTCGTTCGAACTCCACGAAGATAGCTCAGATAATGATGAGCGGCGAAAGCTGCGCACAGGAAGGCGCAATTTGCTCTGCGCAGCGGCAGCTTGGGCATGGTTCCCCCGCAAGGATCTCGCTCCTGGCAAACGAGCGCCCCCTGCCCCAGATTCTGCATCCTACGCAAATAGTGACATGCTCGTCTGGGTCGACGAACAAGCAGCCGGCCGCGACAGGGTTCGCGACGCGGTTCCCCGCGGGGAACTTTTGCACTGGATCAGACTGGCGGAATGCCAGTCGTTTGAAATCCGTGAAGGTAGTCGGCCGCTGCCTGGGCTTTGGCGGCCGCCGTGATGATCGCCCGCTTGTCGTTCTTCAACGCCTTGAGCCAGCTTTCCAGGTAGGTTGCGGTATTGTCGCGAGGATCGTGGGCCACTCCAAGATCGGCGCAGAGGAATGACGCTGAGAGCTCGGCAACTAGCTCCTCGATGGCGTAGCTTTCACTGCCGAATCGGCCGCTCAAGTCACGGTCGAGGCGATGCTTTGCGCCTGACCAATGCGACATTTCGTGAAGCAAGGTCGAGTAGAGGTGAACCTCGTCGACGAAGCGTGCCCGATCGGGCATGAGGATGTCGTCGGGGGCGGGACGATAGCAGGCGGTTGTTCCGCCGTAGGTGATCGCCGCGCCGGTGTTGCGGACGAAGGTTTCGACGGTCTCAAGATGCGGAACTGGCGTCGCCGGCAGATCCTCGGCCGGTCGATAGAACCGGTCTGGAAGGTTCTCGATCTGCTCGACGTTGAAGACCGTGTAGCCCTTGAGATAGGGAATTGCGCGTTCGTCGTCATCCTCGCGCTCCTTGGGGGTGAAGGTGCCGTACTTGACGACGAGGGAACCTTTCTCGCCCTTTCGGACCTGGCCGCCGAGATCTTGAGCTTGGCGGTAGGTCATCCAGGTGGTTTCCTCGTAGCCGGCGAGCTCGCTTGCGAGCCACAGCATCAGGACGTTGATCCCGCGATAGGCTTCGCCTGTGGCGCGGCGCGGAACGAGGGAGCCGCGGCTGTTTCCGCGCCAGGGCCGGATCCACGGCTTTGTGCCGGCTTCAAGCTGATCGATGATGGTATCGGTGATGCGCTGGTAGGTGTCCTTGATGCTCTGCATTGCCGTCTCCTTCCGTTGGTTGACGGCAAAAAACGGAGATAGCAGAAGCGAGCCCATGCACCCGAAGGGCCGCAACAGAGTGGAGGACCGCGCCAGCAGTTGCGTGGGGGAGGGGCTATCGTAGCTTGTCCGTCAAATCACCCAACGGAAGGAGAGGGCGCAGAACATCGGCGCCTCCTGCTCACGGATAGCTCTTTCAGCTTAAAGAGCCGGGGGGCAGGTTACCGTTCGCGATCGTCGTCATCACGCTCCCGACTGCGCTGTGCCGCCATTTGCGCCTCGATCGCCTTCAACTCCGGGTTATGGTCCTGCTGTGGCTGCCGCGCTGGCGCCGGCTGCGATTGCGCCTGCTGGGCCGACTGCTCGCGCCTCACTCGGGAAAAGTCCGACCGGGCAGTGAAGGTAATTTCCTCGTCGTCCGGCAACCTCTCCGGCAGATCCGTGCGATCGGCGACGACAATCCCTTGGCCGGTCACAAGGCTGGCAACGCGATTGTCGTGGCCGAGAACCGTTCCTGTGATCTCCTCGCCGGCGCGGGCGGTGCGGACATGGTGTTGCAGGGGCTCTTCGCCGACCTCCCGCAAGTCTTCGAATGCGGATCGGAGAGCCTCCCGGCGCCCCGGGTTCATCGCGTCCTCAATCGCATGCTTCATCGCGGGACTGGACGGGTCGTTTGTGGTCTCGATCGACGCCTCGATCATGCGCGGCTTGGTGATTACAGAGAAGTCGATTTCGTGGCCGTAGTGGCGGCCCAGCTCGGAAATAAACGCTTCCTGGGCACGTCCGTTTCCCTCTCTGAATGGATGCACATAGTTCAACTCTGAGAGGACTTTCCCGGCGCGCTCAGCGAACTCCTCAGGCGTTGCATTGCGAAGGGCCTGCGGATCTCGGATCGGCTTCAGCGCCTCGTCCAGACCCATTTCTATGCGCGAGCCGGGCAGGAAGGACGTGCCGCCCTTAGAGAGGCCGCCGATCGGCTCTACGCGCTGACCCTCAACGACGGGACTTTCGTTGCGCGTATGACCGGCCCATTCGTACACATCCTGAAAAATGTAGCCGTGGATCGCCTTCAGATGAGCTTTGTCGAAATTGCCTTGCGGGCCGTCTCCTTCAGCAATTTCCTGCATCCGCACGGCGGTCGCGCGATACTCTTTCACGCGCAACTCGGAATGGGTTTCAATTCCCATCTGTTTTTCAGAACGTTCGTCCGGTCTGGATCGTCCGACGTGTTCGGATAGGTGTAGGAACCTTTGGGGCGCTCATCAGCCATGGCGAAGCTCAACAAAAAGCCGCCAGCTCTAAGCAGGCGGCCTTCTGCTCTTGAAGGTTGATCGGGAGGTTATCTGACAGGCGGCTCGATCATGAGCTGCCGGTATTCCTCGCGGGTGATGTCGCCGGCGACATACCGCGCGGTCGCCTCCTCGAGGGCAGGATCGTGAACGTAGCCCTGCCGGATATTGGCAGCGCGCGCCTGCTCGGCGGCCTTGCGCCGCTTCTCGATAGCTTCCGGGGAACGATCCGGACGGCGGGAATGAACGTTCATCGGCAAATCTCCAGTTACGGGCCACCCTAGCAGGAAAAATGCTGAAAATCCAGCAATTTGCCGGATTTTCCGGCCTTTCGAAGGTGAGCGCCCGGCGACTGGCCGGGCGCCGTGAGCGGATTAATCGCGGGGTTCCCATTCGATGATCGCCTGCAGGGAGGCATCGTCCTGGCCGGGGAACCGGCCGAGATTGGCGTTGTAGCGAAGCTTGCGGATCGACAGGGTGTAGTACGGCTTGCCGTCCTGGTTCTCTTTCTTCCAGATGCCGCCGACCTCGATGTCATGGCCGCGCGGTGACTTGGCGTAGACGCGGTGCGTCGGGGCCTTTTCATTGTCGGACTCGAACGGCACGACCTTGATGTCCATGTCGCGGTCGATAGTGGAGATGAGGCCGGCGCCCTTTGCGGTGTCGAGATTGTCGCCGTCGAACTGGATGTAGTTGGTGATGTTCATGTCTTTCACTCCTCTTTGGTGGTTGCGATGATCGTTCCAAAGGCACGGCGGAAAGCGGTGCGCACCGCAGGCCGGAGCGCGAGCGGAGGAGGCGAGAGGACGCAAAAATTTGCTTCGCGAGGAAGCCGAAGGCGGGGAAATTTTTGTGGCCTCCGCTTTGCGTAAACCGCGTCGACGTGCGAACGAGCGTCAAAAGCAACCGCCCTGGAGGAGTGTGGCTTGAACCGTTTTGGCAACGTTTCCCCGTTTGTCAGCGACGTACCAACCGCACAATTTGCAGCAATATGATCCAATGAGGCGACCTGATCAACAGGTTTTGCGGTGATCCCGACGACGACACTGAAGCAAATTGCTTCGCGCGCCGTCGGCGCCACTGCTCCGTATTGGCTATCTCGCGGGTCACTTGTTCCCGGAAAGTTTGGAACGACGATAGACGTGCGGGCTCTCGATCTCGGCTGACCACATGCCAAAGCCATTTTCGCGGGCGCGGTTCTCGGCCTGGCCGTACTCGACCTCGCTGATCGAGTGGGTCGCCGGCAGATACCGTAGCATTGCCTCCGCCAGTCCTGCCTTCACCATCGCAAGGCCGATATCGACGTCTCCAATGAAGCACTGGCCCACCAGGCGGCGATACTGATCCTGATCGATGATGTCGCAGCGAACGTGCTGGCCATCGATCATTTTCCCAAGATAGCTGCGGGCTGCGACGCCACAGCGCCATAACTTCCCGTCTTTCAATCCGGTCTGATCGCGCTCGCAAGCATCGATCGCCGCTATCCTGATTCGCTGATTCCGGATGCTGATGGTGTCGCCATCGATCACGCGGGCACGGCCGGGATAGTCCGCGGCCTCCGCCGAACCGTGAACGATAACAAGGGCGGCGAAAAGCGCCGGTAAAGCGTTACGTCTCAATGTCTGACCTCCATGGAATTTCGGGCGGCGAGCCCGAAGACAGAGCGCGCGAGATGCAATTCGCCCGCGCCGGCGCGGTCCGTCACAGCCCGCAAATATCCTCCCGGCGAGCTGACTTCCTGCCGGTCGTATTTCTCAAGTGTCACGGCGACGGCGACGGCGGCTTGCTGCTCGCCCATCTGCTCCACCGCGCGGGCGCGGGCATCCTCGGAGATCCCGGCAAACCGGCACATCAGCGGCACGGCCCGCGCCAGGTCGGCCCAACTGCTGGGGGCAAACCCGTAGGTCTTCAGCGCTGGTACCGCCCTAATCACGTCTTGCAAGGCCACCATTGCCTGCGGCAAGCGCCGTGGCTGGTTGATTTTGCTCCGGCCTCGCCTCAAGCTTTCTTCAAAAGCCCATTTGCTGGCGGAGCCAGCCTTAGGCGAACTGAGTTGTTCGGCGTTAGCCGAACGCCGTTCCTGATTACTCTCGTCAAAGGGATGACGGGTTGTAATCTGTTTGTGCATGCCGTTTTCGACATACGGGCATGTCATATTTTGCGTTTCTTGCGCTTCTGTCGATCGGCGCGGGAGCTGCATCATCCGCTCTATCAACCACTCCAGAAGAGCCGTTGCCCGCCGTAGCACGCGACTCGATGCCTTGCCGGCGATTCCGACAATGTTGCTCACCCGCTCGATCCGGGCGCCGATACGGCTCAAAGAATCCTCCGAGAGACGCGCGGCGGCCGAGAGGGCATAGTGAGCATTGCGAAGCGCCCCGCGGTAGCGCCGTAGCGCCGCGTCGGCGGCTTTCTTCTGAGCCCGAACCTGTCTCACGAGCTCGTCAAGCTCGGCATATCGCACGATCAGGATGCGAAGGTCGATTCCGCAACCGTCCGTGATCTCGCCGTCGCCATTGCGGATGGGATAGCGCTTGTAGTTGCCACTGTCCTGCATCGTGATCAGGCCAGCGTCGAAGAGGCTGGATAGCATGCGGCTGACGCGACCGACCGACCGGCCAATTTCGAAGGCCAGTTGCTGGTTGGACTTGAATACGATCGGACGGCCGGACCTGTCGAATGATTCAGCGGGAACCGTATTGATCAACGCGACCAACAAGTGGCTTTCGGTCCCGTTGATTAGCCCTGTGCATGTCAGGCTTTGAGCAAGCACGGCCAATTGGGCACGCGTCACGGTTCCGATATCCGCAGACTCTGCCAGACGCCGGAATTGCGCACGCTGCGGCGTTATCCTGCGGCCGATTGGCCGCTGATGAATTTGGGTATTCCCCATTCCTCGTCTCCACTTAGGGACCAGGCAAAGCTTCGCCGTTCACCGAAAAGGTGCTTTTGCAATTGACAGGGAAGGGAGGGTCTGCGAGAAAGGATTCGGCTAATTTATTGACTCATAGACCCCGCTTCCGGACTTGTTCGGGAGCGGTTTTTCTTTTCTGGTCGGGCCTGTCATCTCCGTGAAATTTGATCAGAATGCGCGAGCGCCGGAATCACGACTGATTCCGCCATTTGAAAAAATAACCTCATAAACCAAAACGGTGCAACAACGTGCTACGCGCAAACGCCTGTAAGGCGTGTGTTAGGCCGAGAATGCCGTTATGTCTTAGTATCTTGCCGCATTTTTACTTATTTTAAGAACGCCCGCTTTGAGCCCCATGTCTGAAGCAATTTGATGCAAACCAATACCTGAAACGCAAGAAAAACCGGGCGGGAAGGGGAGTTTGAGGGGAGGGGGAATCGGGCCTCCCCTCAACATGACCGTGGGCCAGGTCGATCCTGGCCCACGGTCATCGGCGGCCGTGAAAGCGGGAGGGCCGATCACGCGGGAGGAACGTGACCGGCCCGCGACTGATGTCACTCAGCCGCTTGAGGGAACTGCTCGTCGCTCTCGGCTCCAAGCTCCTGTTCCGCCTCGGCGGGGGCTATACGAAGCGGGGAGGGTATCCAGCCGGTTCCGGCAACAAGGCGATCTGCTATCGTGACCGCTTCGGACTTCTTGGCGGCGGCTCTCACCGACAATTCCGCGTCACTGCCTCTCGCCTCGGCCACCGAAAGCTCAATGGTCGTGCGGTTGACGTGCTTGAAATAGCTGTCGCCGGTCGCCTCGAACCAATCTGGCATGTGCACTTCGAGCGCTCGGCCAAGCTGGTTCGCCTGTTCGATGCCCCTCTTGCGGTCCATAAACTTCTTCTCCACCGCATTGACCGAGTGCGCCGCGCCGAATGCGAGAAGCATCAGCACCATGTCTTGCGGCTGCTCCAACAGCCAATCGAACAGATCGGCAGGGCTTCCCGGCAGGTGATGGCCATAGTTCTCCGCAAGGTCATTGAAGGCGGAAAGGCCCCGGCAACTTTCGGCGCTTTTCATCGACGGCTCTAAGCGTTCGTGCGTCAACGACAACTGCAATGCGCTCTGCTCCGAATTGTACGGATAGGCCACGCTGAGCAGCATCGCGTGAACGACGGCGACAAGCGCCACGTCAGGATTGTTCGCCAGTTCGATACGCAAGGCGGCGGTCTTGTGAGCCGTCAGGTCCTCGATCAGTGCAGCGGAATGGCTTATCGTTGGTACTTTGGGCTTTACCGCGCTGCTGGCGCTCGGCAAGCCTTCGCTGTCCTCGTCCTCGCCGACTGCCTCCGGCTTCACAAAACCGCGCTCGATGGCAAGCCGCCCGTAATAGTCGAGGAATACGAAGGCTCCTGCCTGTGCCAATGCCTCCGTGCTATAGGCTTCCGATCGGGCATTGAGAGTGTCGATCCGCTTTTCGACGTCGGACAGCTTCGCCTCTGCCTCGTCGTCGGCCATGCCGCTTTCGATCAACTCGGCAAGCTCGTCATATTCCGCCTGTGCGGCATCGAGCGCCGCCTGATCTTCCTCGGAAAGAGGAAGAGCCTCGGGATAGTGGCGCTTCATCGCATGATAACCGGCAGGCGCCGTGGCGGAGCACTCGATTCGCGGTAGGGACGTCCGTTTCCAGACGCCCCCCGCACAGATCCGGACGAGCGGATTTCCCGCATCCGGCTCCTACCTTGGGTGTTTGACGGCGAAGCGGATGCTTGGCCAAGGATGAACGGTACGCGGCTTAGGGAGCCAATGGTCGGCCAGTACACCCATCCGTACCCAGGTCAGGGCATGCTTCTGGCTACGGCGCCGAAGCGTCCGTCCCCAGAGCCTGATGACGTGGTCACGGAATGCATTCAGCGACCGATGGTTAGTCGGCACTGCATGATAGGCAAAGTAGCCAGTGATGACCTGCCGCAGCCACCGCCCCTGTTGGGGGATGGTTTGCAGCATGCGCTTTCGCAATTCGTCCTTAATTTCCCGCAGTTTCGCCCATCGACGATCCCGCCGACTCTTCCGACGGATTTGGAACCGGCCTTGCCGATCCCTCCCGCAGATATGGGTGAAACCGAGAAAATCGAACGTCTCCGGCTTGCCGACACCCCTCCTGTTTCGGTCTCTCGCCGCGAAGCGGCCAAACTCGATCAAGCGGGTCTTGTCGGAGTGGAGCTCCAACGCAAACTCCTGTAGCCGCTCACGCATCATGTTCCAGAAGCGACGGGCGTCGGCTTCTTTCTCGAAACCGACCACGATGTCATCCGCATAGCGTACGATGATCATGTCGCCTTTGGCTTCGCGCCGTCGCCAGCGTTCAGCCCACAGATCGAAGACATAGTGTAGGTAGATGTTGGCTAGAAGCGGTGAGATTACCGACCCCTGTCCAGTTCCACGTTCACTCGTCCGAACGACCCCGTCCTCCAGAACGCCCGCCTTGAGCCATTTGCGGATCAGGCGGATGATGCGCGGGTCACCGATCCGGTGCTCAATGAATCGAATAAGCCATTCTTGGCTTACCTCATCAAAGAACGATCGAATATCGGCATCCAGAATGTAGTTCACTTTCCGCTTATCAATCCCGACATGGAGCGCATCCAGCGCATCGTGCTGGCTGCGTTCAGGTCGGAATCCATAGCTGAACCCGAGGAATTCCTCCTCGTAGATTTGATTCAGCACCGCAACCGTTGCTCTTTGGACTATTTTGTCTTCAAGCGCAGCAACTGCGAGCGGGCGCTGTCGTCCATCCGACTTTGGAATGTACCTTCGTCGTGACGGCTGGGCGCGATACGCTCCCCTGTCTACGGCTCCTCGCCTTCCCGATGCGGGCCAGTGATGATCTGTCATCCTGGTCAAACACGAGGCCTCCCGGTTCCCGTGCAAGGAGCGTCCATGCATGCCAGGTTCTATGACCACGCCGGGTCGATCGGACGCTCGCGTTAGCACGTCCGATCGTATTGCCTTCCGCGTATGGGACGGCGTCGGCACCCGGAAAATCGCTGTTTTCGCGGCTCAATGGCTGGCCTGCATGTTCCCCTGTCAACGCTTCGCGACCGGCCTCACGGCCGTACGCGCATGACTCGGGGCCGATGCGGTTCGCTATTCCTTCATCGTAATGGACTTGCACCATCTACTCCTTGCCGGTCTCCCGGCGCACCCCCATTTCCAGCCTTCGGCACGAACTGTCGCGGCGGCCGCCTCGAGCTTTTCAGCCACGAGTTTTTTTCGACCAAAGCAACGTCCATCGCGTAACCGGCGTTTCGCTCGTCAAAAAGCTCGCGCTGAACCTGTCCACCGGCTTCCTCGTAAGCCTCCAGCCCGCCGATGAACTGCACACGCTTATCGGTCGCCGGAATCATTTCCTCGGTCAGCGCTCGCCGGATCGAATGAGGGTCGCGGTTCCAAGAAGCAAGCGAGTTCCAGACGGTCACCTGCCTTTCGTGATCATCGCTGACCGTGAAGGCCGACAGCTGCGCGAAGCTCATGTCCTCGTCGCGGAACTGCTGCAAAAGGATCGGCGAAACGCGGGCGAGAGCCAGCCGCTTGCGGACAATGGCCTCGGTCGTGCCGAACCGCGCGGCAATGTCGGCAATCTCCTTTCCTTGCTTGGCTAATGCGTCAAATGCCTCGTACTGGTCAACCGGGTGCATTTCCTCGCGCATGACGTTCTCTGCGAGGCTGATTTCCGTGGCGATCTCCCCTTCGCGTTCCTTGCACTCGACGGGGTGATCCTTGGCGATCTCGGCCGCCTCCGCCAACAGCTTGAGCGCAGCCAATCGGCGGCCGGCCGCGACGGCGAAATAGCGGCCCTTCTTGTCGCCCTTACGAACGACGAGGTTCTGCAGAAGCCGGTAGCCGTCGGCTCGAATGTTTGCTGCCAGCGCCTCAATGCCCTCGGCGCTGTAGGTCTTGCGCACGTTCCTCGGATCGACGTCGAGCTTACTCAATGCAACGGTGATGATGTCAGTCATGATGGTTCCTTTTTTCCCTATTCCCGCGAAGCGGCCTCATGCCCGAAGGGGCAGGAGCCCCGCTCCTGCTCCCCGAGCTCGCGCGGAGCAGCGGGGGAGAGGGGGGCCAAGGGGACAAATCGGAGGGGGATCACCCGCCCAATGGGGCGACGCAAAATCCGCCTCGTGCGGATCCGCGTCGATCCTGCACGGAGCGAGCTAAGGGCGAGCGGAGGAAGGACGGGGAGACCGATTTTCCCCTTGCAGGGGAGAGGGGGCAGAGCGCCCTTTCCCCACTGAAGCAAACAAATGAGCATACCAGGCGGAGGCGCAGCCGAGCCCGTTCGCGCACCGCTTTGACCGGTTAAAAGGGCAGCCGCAGGAGGTTTAGCATCAGCGCCGCCCAAAGGGCGGAAACCGGGACCGACTGTCCCCGGCAAGCGGTTCAACACAATATTCGATCTGCCGGCGTTTCCCACGAGCCTCCGGCAAACCCTACGGCGCTACCTGGCGGGCGCGGGTTGCCTTCGGCTGCTCCGCTCACTGAGGCTCGCTGCGGCCGCTTATGCCGGCCATGCCGGCGCGGCTGGAAAACTCCTCGCACAATTCGGGCCGCGGCATGCGAAACTTCATTTGCCCTTGATATTATCTGCCGGAACAGCGTGGTTGCGGACGGAGCGATCACCCCGCCTCAAGAGTAAAAGCCTGACTCCAGACTTTAATCTGACCTCGGCAAGTGCGACTCGCGCACATACGGTAATTGCCGAACGGCCGCCAGCGCGGTCACCATCTTCATCGGTGCGAACACGCTCGAAGCATGGCTTAGTTTCGGGGATCGATCCTGAACGCCAAATGCAAATGCCGTGAACAAATGGCTGAAATAAGCATGAACGGCGGCAAAACGGTTCGAGAACAAAACGAAGCCAACTAATACCGTCGAGCTATGACAGCGGAATCTGCACGTCGGCACTCCTAGTCGGAACTGATCATGTCTGACCGTCCGGCGTAGTTAAGACGGTGTGGAGCGAGGCGGCGTCGCGCACGCCGCTTTCGTAGAGCTGAATTAGCCTCCTCGCGACTGCTTCGGCTTCTTCACTCTCCCGAGATAGCTTTAGTTCTTGCAGAACGTCTTCGAGGACGGCCTGTAGGTCATTGAGCTCTTCGGGGGAGATCGGCAGACAGCGATGGTGGGCGCCCATCACGGTACCTCCTCTATTGGAGAGCGAAGCGAAAAATCATCTTCCCGTCATCGGTACGTGCTGGCAACCAACCACTGATGGAGGCAAATACTCCTGGTTCGGCGGAGACGTGTGCCGCAGGTGATCTCATGACGAGTGAAAGATGGGGCACGAGTGCCGATCATCAGGGTGTCGTATACCTGGCGGTGCATCACCCATAATCCTGGCTCACTTTGATGGTCTCAAAGATGACGGAAATGGATCTGAGGATTTCTTGGGCGAGATAATTAGAAGCGGCTGCAGAGTCTGCGGCGTCCGCGGACGCAAAGGTCGTGATGATTTGGTCGGGAGCTGTCCAGATTGTATCGCCGATTTGCTCAACGACCTCCTTCAGGGAAGCTTCCACCCCATAGCGACAGAAACGGAAATGCCGTCGCAGTCGCAGGTAGACGTGGATTGCCATCGCGGTGGCGAAATCTCGCTCTTGGCTGCCCAGGAGGTTCTGACGCATCTCCGCATCGATTTCCATTAGGGGGATAAGGACGGCGGCTGCCGTCAGTTCCTTGCGCATTTCCCTGGCCTTCCGCCAAGTGCTTCAATCCCCAAAGCGGGACTCCGCGATCGCTCCCTTGAAATACAGGTTTAGCGATGGTCCTGCAGGGGCGCCTTTCTTGGCAAACGGCTCCACCCTCAATACCGGCGCAATGAGCGGTTAAGCCTTCTTCACCTTCTCTGCCAAGGCGTTCGCCTTTTCGCGGGAGTTCCCTGCTTCCTTGATGATCTTGCGAGCCTGCTCCTCCGTGAGTTTGTGCTTTCGCTTGAAATAGCTCAGCTCATAGGGCTGCTCGGCGGCAACGCGTCGGCGATCGCGGCCGACGGACGTCTTAGTGTCGGGCATCTGCGTCCTCCATTTTTGTGGACGCATCAAAAACGGCATCGCGCATCGTAAGTTCCCCTTAGGCGGGGTAACGCAATCGCGCGAGGTCGGGAGGGACGAGATCGCGCTGGCGTTCAAGCCTGGCGAAGGCTTGCAAAGACCGTCAGCATAAATCCGCGGGCGCTTAAGCTCATGCCGCCGGAGTCCCGCCGTTCAAGCGGCCATTCTGCACGACGGGGCGAGACGCACGTTATCGGCCTCCGCTCTCGCCGTGGCCTGACGTGCGTCCTTCTTCTTCGTCGAGCTGCTTTTCCGCTTCGTGCCAGTGGCGCTCATGCCCTCCGTCAGGTCGTCCCTCGCGCTCCCAGATTTCGTAGGCGCGCCTCCGAATGCGCTCTCGCTTTTCGTCGGTGCTTTGATCCGACGGCTCGGTGCCAGTCTGGTTTGGCCTCTCCAGTTCGCGTTCAATCGTCTCCCTGGAGCCCTCGACCGGATCTTCGTTCCGTTTTTTGTTACCAGCCATCATTTCCTCCCTTGCAGATTAATTTTGACGACCAGTGCACGGCCAGGTCAAGAGCTCTCGTCGGCAGAATAGCAGTGCTCCAGGGCTGCCGTCCCTCCGATTTCAACGAAGAACTCAGGCGGGCTCTTTGGCATCGGTCAATATTTGCCGCCACAACGTTGCACAGCCAACATTTAGGTAGGCGTGCAGACCAGGACAGCGTGTGAACGCGTCCGAAACGGCGTCGCTGACGGTAAGTTCCCCA
The DNA here is from genome assembly GCF_001651865.1 of Sinorhizobium glycinis. Taxonomy (GTDB): domain Bacteria; phylum Pseudomonadota; class Alphaproteobacteria; order Rhizobiales; family Rhizobiaceae; genus Sinorhizobium; species Sinorhizobium glycinis. The sequence goes on along the minus strand of NZ_LPUX01000067.1, from coordinate 113,298 downwards.
AACCCGGCCATCGCTACAGCGGGCAGGAAATCACCCTGCGAAGGTTTTCGCAATGGAACGAGTTGAGCTTGCGGCGGGTTACTGCCTGGAAAGATTCGGGAGGCCCCAATGAAGGAAGCTCTCTGGCGCGTACCGCTTTCGGTAACTCTTCAGAACGGCATGCCTCGTCTATTCCGCGGACCTTACGACGCTCTCGATTTTCTGGAATACGAGTGGCCGAGCCACGGCAAGTGGCACCACCGCGCGATTCGCGACTGCCGTGCCGCCCTTTCGGGGATCGTCGCCGCCCAGATAGCAAGAGCGTCGTTCGCCGCAGCCTGCGCGGAGGCGTCTTTGGCACTCAAAGACGCTCAGGCCGCCGGCGTTTCCGAGAGGTCTGCGAAGGCGGCTGCCGAGCGGCAGCATTGAGCGGAGCTGCTCGATCCGCCGTGGCAACATGCTCAAGGGGCTCGCGGGGCCCTGGCACCCCTTCAGTCAAGGTGAAGAAAGGAGAACACTATGTCTGATCCCAGGGAGCATCTCCATGCATGGCTCAGGGATGCGCATGCGATGGAAGAGCAGGCGATCACCATGCTGACGAGCCAATCGGCGCGCTTGGAAAATTACCCGGAACTGAAGGCGCAGATCGATAAGCACCTCCAGGAGACCCGCGATCAGGCGGCGATGTTGGAGCGTTGCCTGGAACGGGTCAGCGGCGGCACCTCCGGTCTCAAGGATATCGCTGCAAAGATGGTCGCGTTCGGTCAGGGGCTAAGTGGCCTCTTCGTCGACGACGAGGTCGTGAAGGGCTCGCTCGCTGACGGCAAAACACTGAGCGAAATTGCGCCATACCGGGCCGAGATTGGTCTCGCAACGATGGCGGAACAATCCCGGCATATCGCGATTTGATGCAAAAATCGCGTTATGCGGGAGCGGCTTATGTTTCTGGTCGCAAAAGACACAATCAAGTTCAGCATTCTTGTCGGACTTGCGGCGATCTTCGTCGATGCCTCCATCGCCCACGGACTACTATGGGAGAACGATCCCTACTGGACCTATTGGGTGACCAAAACCTTCCTGATTACCACGGTGTTTCTGTTCGGCACTGCGTTCATCGGAATAGGTATCGTGCCCGGCCTGGTCCTGACGGCGGTGCATACGCTGATTCTCGAAATCTACTATCAATGGCTGGCGCCAGTCGGCTTGCCGCAGGAACCGGAATGGCTCGACTTCAATCACCTCTGGGTCACCGGCCTGCCGGTGCATTTCCTTGCCATTCTTGGCGGATACGCATTGGCGCTCTGGCTGTGGCGCCGCAATCATCCGGTGCTCGAGTCTGAGCGGGGTGAGACATGGCGTTTCGTCGTCTATGGACTGGTCACGTCCGCAATCATTGTGGCGACCGACGGAATCTTTACCCAACTCCTGCTACTGCAGGACTTCCCCGGCATCACCTTCTTCGTCCAGCGCCTGCTGATCAGTTTCGTTTTCGTTTGCGTCTGGACGGCATATGCCGGCGCCGGGCGCACCGGTGTGGCCTTGGGGGCGCTGATGCTCGCGCTCGTCTGGACGACCTACAGCATGTATCTCGGACCGCGCGGGCTGCCGTTCGAGCAGCCCTACTATTCCGGCTATTGGGACCTGTGGTGGTTCTCCTTCCCGGGTGGATTCGTCTCCGCGGTGATCGGCTGGTGGGTCGGCGGATGGGCGATGAAGAACCGGCGGATGATCACTGTCTCAAGCGTCGTCATCGCTGGAATCATGATGGGCTTGCCTGCCGACCCGCTGTACGCGCAGGGCAGAGGCACCGATGGCCTGGCGGCCTCGGCGCGCGCCTCGGGCCAAGCTGTCCGGATCGTGGGGGCCGATCCGGTGAACATGAACAGCACCCAACCGGTGACCGGCACGATCACCATCCAGGCGGTGGAGATGGGAAACCGCTGGTCGCACGTGCAAAACACCGATGCGATGACGGTCACCGCCCGGTTCACCGGCGGCGAGGCCACCTATGATGTCAAGATCGACAGGCCAATGCCGCGACATCCGCTCGGGCTCTACACAACGTGGTCGGGCGCTGTCCTCGAGCACCAGATGCATGGCGACACGGGCATAGGCACCGACAAGCTGCCGCGGATGCGGCCGAAGATCGCGCTCTGGGGCTGGGCGGAAGTGAGCCGCAACGGCGAGGTGATCGCGCGAGCCGCACCCGCCCATGTCATGGTCCTCACCGACGGGCCAATGCAGGGCGTGATGCTGGAGATCGCTGCCGAAGAGAAGAGCCTGGCCGCCGAGCCGGATGGCTACATTCATGTCATGTGGCCAAAAGTGGAGGCCCTCGAGATGCCGGAAAACCAGGAGCGCACGCGCCAAATCATCGGCTGGGTCGGGCTGGCGGCGTTCGTGGCGCTGTTCGGTGCATTGGCTGTTACACGAACGCCCGAACATTCACGCCGGGCCTAGCTCAACTGCCTCTTGATGCTTTACGGGGGCAATTGAGAACTGGCTTTAACCTCTTCCCCGATATGATTGAGTGACGCCCGTCCTCACTTCCAACCTGCGTCAGATTGATTTGAGGTACTCGATCAGTTCACCCTTTGCGTGATCGGTGAGCTTAAGATCGAGGTGGCGGTCGCAACCACCACGGCGTGGTCGCGCTCTGCTCTGCTGGGTTTTCCTAATAATTGCAACAACGTAGTTCCAAATCGCATTGCCGAGGAACTGGACAACCGTGCCGCGCGTTCCGGCAATGGAAAACTCGCAAAGGAGGCAACTAAATGCCTATCTTCTTTTTCTATGTGATGGTTCATGCGCCCCTTGTCATATGGACGGTCGCCATGGACGAGCACGTTGCGTTTTACCGCGGCTCTGATTCAGCGTACCAATCAGCGGCGCCCGTGGACCAGTTAAAAGGGCACCTACAGGAGGTTTAGCATTCGCCGCGCGAACGGCGAAACTGGGTCCGACTGCCCCAGCAAGCGGTTCAACAACTTCTTCAATGCTTGCTGTCGGACAGCGGAATGCCCCTGAGCTGAGCGAAAATGCGAAACCAGAATTCGTGGTCCGCCTCTCGGCGATCGAAGTAGGCCTCTAGCGCGCAATGCGCCACTGCCGTTGTGGCATCGACACCGTAGAGCTCGACGGCGGCTTCGATGGCGCTCTCCTGATCGAAATTACCTGCAAAGATGCTTTTCACGCGATCATACCTCCTTTTTCGTCGATGCCTGAGCTGGCCTGTCCCATGAACCGCATGCCCTCGTCTGTCCACGAGATGGATGTTCGACTTCCTGCAAGCGGTCCACCCAGGAGGACAGGTGTGTTGATCTCGACCAGGCGGTGATCGAGGAGAACGCGAAGCCGGCGCCACGGAAGGTCGATTTCCTCGCCCCGGGCGATCAGCGCCATGTCTTCCTGAACCTGCTGAACCGCGTTGCTCGTCATGTTCACGAAGTCTTCCATTGTTGGTTGATGCCCAATGCTCACCCATTCAATCTGAGATTTCAAGCATCGGGACGCAATATCTCCAGGCGTTTCCCACAAGCCTCCGGCAAACCCTACGGCGCTACCTGGCGGGCGCGGGTTGCCTTCGGCTGCTCCGCTCACTGATGCTCGCTGCGGCCGCTTGTGCCGGCGATGCCGGCGCGGCTGGAAAACGCCTCGCGTTCGCGAACTTCTCGATAGGGTGGTGAGCGGGAGTTCGACGGAGAGGTCTCAAATGGCCGCTTTTGGCAGCATTATCGGCCGATCGGCTCATGGCGCATGCTTGCAGTCAGAACGGATAAAGAGCGGTCTCCTCTCGACGGAATGCTAGAGTTCCTGGTCGCTGCTCTGCTTCAATTCGGAGCGGCCGCGACTCCAGGAACACAACTTCGTCCGTAAGCGGCAAGCTGAGGCCGTTCAGCGGGCGTAGTTCCACGGCATGAGCGCGTCGATTTCGCTGCTCGGCCAGCCACTGGCGATGCGCTCGAGCGTTTGCGTGAGCCAGGCGAGCGGATCAACGTTGTTCATCTTCGCCGTCTGCAGCAGCGTCGCGATGGTCGCCCAGCTCCTTCCGCCGCCGTCGCTGCCGGCGAAGAGTGAGTTCTTTCTCGTGATTGCCTGGGGCCGGATTGCTCGCTCGACGATGTTGGAGTCGAGCTCGATGCGGCCGTCGGTCAGGAAGCGCTCGAAGATGGCGCGACGCGAGATCGCATAGCGAAGCGCCTCGGCCAGCTTCGATTTGCCGGAGATCCGCGGCAGGGTCTTCTGCCAGAGAGCGAAGAGCTCGGCGACAACCGCCGCAGAGATTTGCTGACGCGCCGCGACACGGGCGTCAGGGCTTTGCCCGCGGACGGTCTCCTCGATCTGCCAGAGCGTCGCCATCCGCTCTACCGTCTCCGTTGCGACCTTCGAGCTTTCCGCGACATGCAGCTCAACTTGCGCCGACTGTGTGACCAGCAGCCAGCCAATGTGACGCCGTCATTGCCGCGATCGGAGCGGACCAGCTTGTTGTAGGCGGCATAGCCGTCCACCTGCAGGATGCCGCGGTAGCCGTTCAGATGCCGGGCGACGCATTCGCCGGCTCGGCTATCTTCGAAGCGATAGGCTACCATCGGCGGCCCACTGCCTCCGAATGTTCGATCATCCCTGGCATAGGCCCAAAGCCAAGCCGTCTTTGTCGATCCGGAACCAGGCGCGAGCGTGGGTAGCGTGGTCTCGTCGGCGAAGATCCGCTCCCCCTTTTTGATCTCATCAAAGAGGTAGTCGGCGAGGATCTCCAGCTCAAAGCCGAGCTTGCCCATCCATTGCGCCATCAGCTTGCGGTCGAGCTCGACCTTGTCGCGAGCGTAGATCGCCTCCTGTCGGTAGAGCGGCAGGCCATCGGCATATTTGGAGACGGCGATCTGGGCCAGAAGCGCTTCCGTCGGAATGCCGCTCTCGATGATGTGTGCCGGCGCCGGTGCCTGGACGACGCCGTCCTCGTTTTTGAAGGCATACTTCGGCCGGCGCGTGACGATGACGCGGAACTTCGCCGGCATGACATCCAGCCGCTCCGAGATGTCCTCGCCGATCAGCACCTTCTGCTTGCCGGCATGCTCCGGCCGATCCTCCGGCTCGATGACGACTTCGACCCGCTCCAGGTGAGGTGCGAAGCCCTTGCGTGGCCGCGGCGGACGTTTGCCATCCGGACGCTCGCGGCCCTTGCTGACCTGCGCCCTGATCGCAGCGATGCCGGTCTCGATCTCCTCGAAGACAAAGGCCTGCTGCTCGTCGTCGGTGCTTGGGGAGCCGAGCTTCTCCGACCGGCGGCCGAAGCGGGCGCGATCGAAGGCCTTCAGGATCTGCGTCAGCCGCTCGATGCGCTCATCGGCATCGGCGTTTCGTGCCTTGAGATCTGCGACCTCCCTCTCCAGGACATCGGCGCGCGCCGCCTTCTCGGCCATGGCAAGCACCATGGCTTTCAGCGCTTCTACGTCATCCGGGAGTTTGAGATCGGGCGGCGTCATCGACCCGACCAGAGCACATTTTGCTCCGGTTTTCCTGCCCTTTCAGGCTGCTGATTCACTTCGCCGCAGGGCTTTTACCCAACAATCTCCGGCGGCTTCACCGGCACGGATCGAACCCGCTTCCAGTCCATGCCATCGATGAGCGCCAGAAGCTGGGCATGGTTGAGCTGAACCCGGTTATGACCGATGCGGGGCCAGCAGAACTGCGATTTTTCCAATCGCTTGGCATAAAGGCAGACGCCGGAGCCGTCCCACCAGACGATCTTAATTCTGTCCGCCCGTTTGGCCCGGAAGACGTAAAGCGCGCCGTTGAACGGATCACTGCCCGCATCCCGAACCAGCGACAGCAAGCTGTCTGGGCCCTTGCGGAAGTCGACCGGATGACTGGCCAAGAACACCTTCACGCCGGAGGGGATCATGCCGACCGCACCGCCCGGATCACCCGTTGCAAGTGCGCCTCGCTGACGTCTGCGCGAGCACGCACGATCACCTCGCCAATGACAACCTCGATCACCGCTTCGCCAGCAGACGCCGCGACTACCTTACAACGCGCCGGTTCCGTGGAAACCTTCCGAGCGTCTAAGACCGCGCGACGCCAGCCAAAGAGCTGCGACGGGTGAATGCCCAGCCGATGCGCGATCGCCGAGACGCTCGCGCCTGGCTCCAATGCCTCCGCCACCGCCCGTGCCTTGAACTCATCCGACCAGCGTCGGCGAAGCTGCCGCGGCGCACCCTCAAGGCGGTCGGCAACAGCTTCGATCATATGGAAGGTTCTAGTTCCAGAACTAGGCGCAGACATAGAAGCTCACAGCAGCTCATCGTGTCCGCTACCGATATCCGACCGCTCACCCCCTCCGCCAGACGGGATCTGCTTGCCGCTTACCTTCGTCCTGCCATCCCTAAGCGTCTCGACATTGCGCTTTATCACGGAGGAGGGGGTGACACTTCAATTTGCTGAGTAGTTCGGAAGGCGTTGGCGGTGAAGCGGTATAAACACATGCCGACCAGCATGGCCGCGGCGAACAGGACGGTCTCCCATCGCCCCGTCGACAATGCAGCGATGGCGGGGCCGGGACAGAACCCCACCAGCCCCCACCCGAGTCCGAACAAGCCCGAGCCAGTCACCAGTTTCCAATCGATCGATTTATTCGCCGGAACACAGAAGCGGTCATCGAGCAAAGGCGCCGGACGGCGACCGCGGATGATGTAAGCCCCGGCAGAAGGAATCAGCGCGCCCCCGATGACAAAGGCCAGCGACGGATCCCAGTGACCCGCGACATCGAGGAACGCCAGCACACGTCCGGGGTTGATCATGTCGGAGATTGCCAGACCCGCCCCGAAAATGAGCCCACAGACGATCGCTGCTAATATCGGGGTCCTCATGGCTGGACTCCAAGAAGATGTCGGGTGACGAAGACCGTCGCGCTCGCAACAGCCATGAAGATTGCTGTGGCGACAAGCGAACGCGGCGAAAGCCGCGCGACTCCGCAAACGCCGTGGCCGCTCGTGCAACCCGATCCGAGTCGGGTGCCATAGCCGACGATGAGTCCAGCAGAAATCAGCAGTGCAGGCGAAGACGTGATCACGATCTCGGGTTTGCGGGCGAGGGCCGCCGCCAGCCAAGCGCCTGCGATGATGCCGACGAGGAAACCCAATCCCAACTTGCTGTCGTCGTCCTCGGTCAGGCCTGCTGCGGCGGCCGCGAGACCGGAAATCCCGGCTATCCTTCCGTTCAGCAGAAGGTAGAGGGCTGCCGACAGGCCGATCAGGAGGCCGCCGGTCAGTGGCCAGAGATAATTTATTTCAGTCATTGCGCTCACACTGCGTTCTCGGTTCGGGAGTCGGTCTCCGCGGACGGATCGTCTAAGGTTCTTTCGACTTCATATACGCAACGAGATCGGCAATCTCGGTACGTGTCAGGGACAGATTGGGCATGCGGGAGTGGTGAGGCGTAGCCAAGAATGTCGAAAGGCTTCTCTCGTCAAATCGTTCCGATTCACCAATCTGAGCGAACGTCGGAACGGTATCAGAGCCGCGCACTTGTCCAGGTGCAACGACGTGACACTCGCTGCACCAGCGTTGGGCGATGGCGCGGCCGCGGAGTCGATCGGCCGCGGCGCTCTCCCCATTGACCATTAGAAGGAGAGCAACGGCAACAGCGCTTTGCAGTCCACATATTCGCTTCATTGCAGCCGTGTCCATTGAGTTCGCCAGCAACTCAGCGTTCGCGTCACCGGCTAGCATTGCACTTGACGCCTCTCAAGCCGCGTCCGGATGAAGAGCCTTCCAAGCAGAAACATCAGTCGCGGTTACTGCCACGTGCCCATCGGACGTGAGCTTCTTCCCATCGAATTTGTTGGACGCGATTTCGCTGAAGACTGTGACGTATTGCTGCAATCGACACTCGTTGCAAAGCGGCGGATCGGCGATATCGAAAAGCGCCTCCTTCGTAACAAGAACGATTTCGTCGCCTCCGACGTCTCTTTCCATGATCAGAAGCGCCTCGTCACCCGATGCCTTCATCATTCCACTGATCAACTTCAAGGGCATTTTCGTCCTCCCGGCATGAATGCGATCAAGCCATGCTCACTCAAGCATTATGCTTCGCACGCAGAGAAACTCCTTGATCAAGCTCAAAGTCGGATCTCCAATCCCGATCCGTTCGAGGCTAAGTCAACCGCCCCGTCTGCCGTATTCGCGCATGTCGTTGATCCAGCGCGCGCGCTTCTTCTCGTCGGCAAACGAGAGGCCATAGAAGCTCTCGCGAATGGGTTTGATCCCGGCGAAGCCCAACATGCTGCGCTCGAAGCTGCGCACGCCATAGGCGCCGAAATACCATCGATAAAGCAGCACCGGCATTCCCATGGTGACGATTATGCGGGCGGAGCGCCCGGCAAGCAGCCGTTTGGGAAAGCCGCGCTTCTTGTATTCCATGGCAAAGCCCGGCCTGAAAATGTGCTCGAGGAAGCCCTTGAGCAGGGCCGGCATCGTTCCATGCCAAAGGGGAAAGAGAAAGACCCAGTGCTCTGCCCAGCGCATGTCCTCCCGCGATTGCTCCAGGCTGGTTGGCAATGTGCCGGTTTCGAAATCTTCCTGCGTCCGCAGCAGCCGGAACTCGGCTTGGCCACTTCTATGCGCCGCACCTCGTGTCCCGCGGCCGTGGCGGCCTCGGCGTAAGCGTCAGCCATGGCGTGCAGGAGGTGGTGCCTGGCCGGGTCCGGGTGGCCCTGGACAATCGCTATGTGCCTGGTCATCTGCTGCGCTCCGTAAATACCTGAGGCACGCCATTGCGTGCCTCTTGGCTGTTCCCTCATGACCGCGTCGACGATACGGCGGGTGCGGGCGAATTTGGCCGAACAGGCGTCCGGGCGCCAGATCCCGAGGGCTGCATTGTGCCTGTCTGACCAAGGAGATCGCTGACGGCTTCCCTAACCTTTTCGCCACGTCCAACGAGCAGATGGCCGCCAGTGTCGTAGACGACCAACTTCGCACTCGGAATACTAGCGGCCGCAAATTTGGCTGCGGGGAGCGTATTGAACAGATCGTCCTCGGCCGAGACGACCAGCGTGGGAGCGGCGATCTTCTCGAGGGGTAGGCGGTGGAGATCGGGCGCACTGTCAATGTTGATGCCGGGGAAGCGCCGCGAAAGCGGTTCGACGCTGCGGATAACGGCCATTACCCGTTCTTGGTCCTGCGCCGTTGCAGCTTCGACCACCTCGGGTGGCACGCCGAGGAAGCGAATGAGAACCGACGGAGCAATCTTTTCGGTCGTCCACCAGGCGAAATCGGCGCCCGTATTGACCAGCCAGAAGACAAATGCGCTGCCGCGGCTCCCCTCGACCATCACGGGGCTCTCGGGCGCGTAAGTTCCAGGGACGATCAGAATGAGAGCTGACACCCTATCCGGATGGCGAAGCGCCAGTTCGACTGCCGAGCGTGCCCCAGCCGAGACACCAACGACGACGGCTTCGTCGATCTCAAGCTCGGTGAGTAGCGCCATATGGGCATCGGCCTGAGCGGCGGGCGAAGTATCGGACGGAATAGGCGTCCCGAGATAACCGAAGCGAGACGGAGCGATCACCCGAAATCCGCTTCCGACCAGATCGGCAACGTTGGTCAGACCCTGATCCCATCCGCCACCTGCACCATGGATGGACAGGAGCGGAATGCCGCCGCCTCTCTCGGCATATTCAATGGGACCCGCGGTCGTACTGGCAATTCGCGCGCCATTGGCGACTGCGGAGCGCGCGCGATCGATGTCATTGCTGTAGGACAGGAAAACAATCCCGCCTGCGACCGCGATAGCGATTAAGACTGCTGATAATGTCCATCCGATCCGACCCATGACCGTCATCCCGGAGTTCCAATTTGCGGGCATCCTAGTCGAGATGAGCCGCGAGGACCTTGATCTACCTCAAATGAATCGATGAGATGCTCGGCAATCGGATCGATCCGTCTTTTCGTTTGGATTGGCCTACTCGTCCTCGAGCGATCGATAGATTTCCAGCTCCTGCGCAAAGTGGAGGCGAGTAATAGCTTCCAGACCGTGCAGCAGGCGCTGGATCTCGTAGCGCTGTGCCGGGCTCGGCCCATGTTCGCCGAGCGTTTGTCGAAGCGAAGTGAGGCTGTGGACCTGACGTTGGATCTCCATGTGAGTTCTGCTCATGCCGGCAAGAGCATCCGGCGCGCCCGCCTGCCTGCGCAGCCTGGGATAGAGTTCCTCGTCGTCCTGCCGCTCGTGCGGAAGAAGACGTTGTCGCAGCAGCGCGTCCAGGTGCGCAAGCTGCGTGCCGACTTCTTTTTCCGGGAGCTGCTGGATGCGCGCGCTCGTATGGCGTATCTCGTCCACAACGTCCATCAGGGCACCATGCTCGGCTTCGAGCTTCAGGAGCTCCGCGTGCGCCAAACGTGTTGTTTTCCGCCACCCGCCGAAAGGCTGCCCCAGAGCGCGCAGCGCATTCAAGATGGCGATGACGTCTATCGCTTCCTGCAGCAGTGCCCCCTGAACCGGCGTCAGATATCCAAAGGCGGCCGCGATCATGCCAGCGGCGGACAAGCCCATCCCCATATAGACGCTCTGGAGGGCTATGCCGCGTGAGCGACGCGCGATGCGGATGGCGCTGACGAGGCGATCGAGCCGGTCCACCAAGATCACCACGTCGGCCGCTTCGGAGGAGGCGGCAGCCCCACGCGCGCCCATGGCTACCCCGACGTCGGCGGCTGCGAGCGCCGGTGCGTCGTTGACGCCGTCGCCGACCATCATGACCGGTCCTGCCGATCTTTCCGCTTCGACAATCCTGGTTTTGTCTTCCGGCTTCAAATCGGCGGCAACACTGTCCAACCCCAGGAAGGACTGGAGGCTCTCCGCGAGCTCGGTGCGATCGCCGGTCGCAAGCACGATCCGCTCGACGCCGGCCTCCCGCAATTGCCTGAGCACGCTGCCGACCTCTGGCCTGACCTCGTCAGCCAGGAGAAACGCGCCCGCCAGAACTCCGTCCATGGCAGTGAGCACCGAGACGATGCCATCCCTCCGGATCCACTCCCGTATATCTCGCGAGAAGGCGGTCTCATCGATCCTTTCGCTGATGAAGTCCCAGCCCCCCACTTCGATGTCGTGGCCATCTATGTTGCCGCTCACGCCGGAACCCGCCGCTTCACGGAGCTCGGTTGGTGCAACAAGTTCCAAGCCCCGCTCTCTTGCGGCTGCGACTAGCGCACGGGCGATCACGTGGTGTGAGCCCTGATCCAGCGATGCCGCGCTACGCAGCACTTCCAGAGGGTCGAGATCGGTGCGGGTCTTCACCTCGATCAGACGGGCCCTGCCGTCGGTAATCGTCCCAGTCTTGTCGAGGACCACTGTCTTCATGCGCGCAAGCACCTCGAGTGCGCCTCCGCCCTTCACGAGCACGCCTTTGCCGGCGCAGCGGGAGACGCCGGCGATGATTGCCACCGGGACCGCGAGAATGAGCGGGCAGGGGGTCGCAATGACCAGCACGGCGAGCGCGCGGACCGGCTCCCCGCTTGTGGCCCAGGCGCCGCCGGCCAAAAGGAGTGTGACCACAAGAAACACCAACGCATAACGGTCGGCAAGCCGAACGATAGGCGCTTTAGCGGCTTTTGCGGCCGCCACCAGCCTGAGGATTGCCGCATAGGTGCTGTCGCTCGCCGCGCTTGAGCCGACCATTTCGAAGGCATCGCCGGCGTTCGTCGTGCCGCTCGTCACCGGCTCGCCGGATCGGCGCCGGATCGGCATCGCCTCGCCCGTCAAGGCCGACTCGTCCAGCACGGCCATGCCACCTGTCACGTTTCCGTCGACGGGCACCACCTCGCCCCGGCGTATCAGGATTCGGTCGCCAGGATTCAGTTCTTCGATGGAAACCTCCTGCAACTGCCCATCCACGTAACGAGCGGCGGTGCGCGGTACGCGATTGAGCAGCGCGGTCAGTTCTCGGCGTGCGCGCCTTTGAGCGAAATCCTCGAGCGCCTGCCCACCCGTGTACATCAGTGCGACGATGCTGCCGGTCAGGTATTCGCCGAGGAAAAGGGCGCCAGCCATCGCGAGCGCCGCGATGAGATCCAGCCCGAATTCCTTCTTCCCGAGACTGATCGCAATTTCGGTAAGGAGGCTCGCCAGGATTATCGCGGTGCCAGCAGCCCAGGACGAGGCGCTGAGGTGGGGCCGGTCCGCGAGCCAGGCGGCCGTGCCGGCGAGCAAGGCGAAAGCGATGAGGCCAAGGAGGAGGCGCTTGCCCAGCTCGCCCTCCTGAAAAAGAAGCTCGAAGAGTCGGCTCTTGCTCAAGGCGCCCTCCCGCAGATGTCGCGCAGGATATCGGTGGACAAAAGCGTTACCTTGATCCGGCGCAAAACCCAGTGCGAAAACGATGAACGGCGGCCGACGCGAACATGTATGGCATGAGAATGAGGGCGTCGTTCTGCGACTATTGCGAGCTTGCAATGCCGTACGGCGTTTGCTTTCTTAGGCGAGGCCTCACTTGGATCACCACAAATGACTGTACAGCGGCGGCGGCGCATCATTAAGCGTCAGAGGAGTTCTGTTGGTTTGGCGCTCGTCGCTGCAATATCGTTCCTTGCCGGCATGACCGATGCCATGGGGTTTATGACCCTCGGAGATTTCGTGTCCTTCATGAGCGGCAATACGACTCGCGCATCGGTCGCCCTGCTTCAGGGCGACGTCGCGCGGGGAGTACTTCTCATTGCCGGCCTGATCACATTTGTATTCGGGAACGCCGCGGGAGTGATGGTTTCGATCAAATTCGGGCCGCGAGTCGTTTTGTTGTTGGTATCCGCCATACTCGCATGCGCAGCGCTTTCAGCGGCCGAAAGCGAGCTCCAGTTCCTTTTGCTTATCCTGGCGATGGGTGCCATCAACGCTGCAGTCGAGCAGATCGAAGGACTGCCGGTTGGGCTGACGTACGTCACCGGAGCTCTGTCGCGCTTCGGCCGCGGACTGGGACGTTGGGTCATAGGTATCCGCAGTGCGCATTGGATAATTCAGGTCGTGCCGTGGCTTGGAATGTTCGCTGGAGCCATCATGGGTGCAGTCCTGGTGCGAGAAGCAGGGGATCTCGCCTTGTGGGTGCCGTCGCTTGCCGCCCTGTCGCTCACAACCGTGGCGTTCCGAATACCGCGCCGCTGGCAAAGTAGGTTCATTCAAGATCGCTAGTGCGAACGAGATTGAACGGCCGCCGTTTTTCAGCGCGAGCCTGTCTCAACTCTGAGACGATTTGCGCCCCGCAGCATCCTCCCTTGATGCACGTCAAGGGACCGAGGTTCCCTTCGCAGCTAAGCTCCAGTCCGCAGTCCTCCCTTAGAGGAGGTGCGTAATGCCGGCCGTGCCGGCGCTAACATCGAGCATCGGAGGAGATCGATATGACCATGAAAGCCGCTGTGGTGCGCGAGTTCGGCAAGCCGCTCGTGATCGAGGATGTACCGATACCGCAGCCAGGACCCGGCCAAGTCCTCATCAAATATGAGGCCACGGGTGTGTGCCACACCGACTTGCATGCCGCCAAGGGGGATTGGCCGGTGAAGCCGAAACCTCCCTTCGTTCCTGGCCACGAAGGCGTCGGCTATGTCGCCAGGCTCGGCGCTGGCGTCTCGCGGTTGAAGGAGGGGGACCGGGTCGGCGTGCCATGGCTGCACACCGCCTGTGGCTGCTGCACGCCCTGCCGCACCGGCTGGGAAACGCTTTGCGGCAGCCAGCAGAACACCGGCTATTCGCTTGACGGCACCTTCGCCCAATATGGCCTGGCTGATCCCGATTTCGTCGGGCGGCTGCCCGCCAGGCTGGAGTTCGGCCCGGCCGCGCCGGTGCTTTGCGCCGGCGTCACGGTCTACAAGGGATTGAAGGAGACGGAGGTCAGGCCAGGCGAGTGGGTTCTCGTCTCCGGCATCGGCGGTCTTGGCCATATGGCCGTGCAATATGCGAAGGCCATGGGCATGCATGTTGCGGCGGCCGATATCTTTCCGGACAAGGTCGCGCTGGCCGAGAAGCTCGGCGCCGACGTTGCCATCGACGCGCAGGCGCCGGATGCCGTTGAGGAAGTGCAGAAGCGGACGGGCGGCGTGCACGGGGCGTTGGTTACGGCGGTTTCACCAAAGGCGATGGAGCAGGCTTACAGGATGCTGCGCTCCAAGGGTACCATGGCGCTCGTTGGTCTGCCGCCGAGCCAGATCTGCCTGCCTGTCTTCGACACCGTGCTGAAGCGCATCACTGTGCGGGGCTCGATCGTTGGCACGCGGCAGGATCTGGAGGAAGCGTTGGAGTTTGCCGGCGAGGGCAAGGTCGCGGCCCACTTCTCCTGGGACAAGCTCGAGAATATCAACGCGATCTTCGAGCGGATGGAAGAAGGCAGGATCGACGGCCGCATCGTTCTCGATCTGAACGGTTGAAGGTTTCGATCAGACGATCAGAATGACACGTTGTTGAAGAGTGTATGCTGCCTGCCGACCATTCTTGTCGGCGGGCGGCTAGCCGTAGGGGCCGCGGCACAGAGGAGTCATGGACAACGCTGTCACCCCAGGCCGTCTCGCCGTGGATCGCGGCGGTCGATGAGGTTTCTAGCGCCCGCTGGTTGGTGGTCGCGGCCTTTGGGCCGAAAAGCCGAAAGGTGTAATGGCCACGGCCTCTTGCCGAAGGCATCAAGGAAGAGGACGTCCCCCTATTCGGTCCAATGGCTATCTGTCCCAGCCAGCCTTCGCCCAAGCAGGCCGTACAACTTGGGCGTCATGATCGTAGGCGGACTGGCAGACCTGTGTCACGGAAATGTCGAGGATGTGCCCCGCCGCGCATCCAATCCTCCTGGAGCGCTTCAAGAATATTGCTCATCTCTCCGAGGCCGGCCGTTTGAGACACGAGGATATCCAAAGCTGCGTCGCGCCAGCGGTTTCGCTTCGAGTTGTCCATCTGCGACCCTTCCAATCTTGGTTTCTGGGCTTCAATCAAGGGGCCTGGCCCCATTAGTCTCTGGGGCAACCTCATGAAGCCCCTCGGCTGCAAGCCGTAACCGACGCGATTGTCTCAGCAGACCGGAGCCGAGATCTGCGGCCGCGGCGATGTCGCCGAAGAGCAGGCCGGCTTCAGCAATCATGCCGTCGTCCGGGGGCACCGGCTCGTTCGGGTCGAATCGCCGAGCAGCACGAGCAGCGCCTCGATTCTTCGCCGTTGCTCATCGGCAGCGGCCAGCAGGCGTCGAACGATCTGGTCCCGTTCGAGCCTCTCCAGATCGCGCAGCGCCCCGTCCACTCGGTCGCGGCATTCGCAATCTATGGCGCTGCTAAGAACCGCGCCGCGCATGCGGCCGACTGCGCGGCTGATTTCCTCGTTTGCTTGTGCGAAGGTCGATACGGGTGCAGATACGGAGTCGCTCGTTCTCATGCGTTTGCTCCATGTGCGATGTTTCGCGCTCGGGCGACCCAGGCGGCGCCCTCCTTTCCGTGGTGAAACCCATTCGAGAGCGGGGTGGCCGGATAGATCTGCCTGAGCCGCGCGACACCGTCTTCGGCTTCCACGCGGCCCTGCAGGACCTCGTCATAGAGGCGGGCGACCGCCACCATGTCGCAGTCCTGCGGCGATAGTCGAAAGCGCCCCACCCCGGAGGCGACGAGGTCCTGCAGTTCGGCGAGGAGGGCCTGGCAGGTGAAGGATACCGTCTGCACTCCGTTGAGGGCGAGGAAGGACTGGCGATCGAGCGTCTTCACCGGCAGGCCGTCCGGATCGTCCTTGCAGACAAACCGGCAGTTGTCCTTGATGTGCCCCTTCGCGCGTGCATGGGCGCAGCGGGCCGAAATCGCGAGCGGCATGCGGCCGAAGGCCAGCACTTCGAAGTCGACGCCGGGCGTTTGCGAAACGATCTCGTCGATCGAGCTTGCCGGCAGTTCCGGCGGCAGGCAGATTATCCTTGCCCCCCGCATCGCAAGCACTCGGGCCGCCGCCGCGTTGTAGACATTGACGAGCGGCCCGATCCAATGCGGCTCGCCCTCGAGCAGGGCCAGAGCGGAGAGATCGTTCGCCTCGACGGGGTAGGGGCTATCGGCGATCAGCGACCGTACATATTGGCTCTCGCGCTCGAGCGTTACGAGGGCGAGTGTGGAAAGGACGATGCGTTTTCCCGCCGCCACCAGCCGCTCGATCACCAACGGGAAATAGGGGTCGGCGAAGTGCAGCCGCTTTGAGCAGACGGTTTCCCCGATGACGACGTGGCTAACCGGGGCCTCGTCTGCCATGCGAAAGTAGAAGTCCCGCCATTTCTCCCCTTCCCAGAGGTAGAGAACGGGACCGAGCGTGAGCGTGGGTTTGTCGACGGCCATGGACAATCTACCTCCAGCGCTTCTCATAGGCACCGGACGTCGTCCGCTGGCCCTCGCTCAATAGTCTGAGTCTGGCCAGAAGCGCCCGGCGCTCTTCCGGCCTGGCATCGAGGGCCTTGCGCAGGGCCGAGACCACTTCTGCGACATAGGCCTTGCCCCGCTGCCGCCCTTCGATCTTGAGCGCGCTGACGCCCGCCTCCCGGAGGGCGTCGATCTGGTCCATAACGTCGAGCGAGACCGGATCCTCGAAGGCGTAGCCGCTCGCATCGGCAATGTCGAACCTCCCCTTGCAAAGCGTCGGATAGCCGGCCGCCTCGCCGCGAGGAAAGCGATTGATCGTGTAGGCGCCGAGCTCCGAGACGAGGTCGCTGCCGTCCTGGCGGTACCGCACGTGGCTCGCCGGCGAGCAGACCCCGTTCATGTTCGGCGACTTGCCGGTGGCGTAGGATGACAGAGAGCAACGTCCTTCCGCCATCACGCAGAGCCCGCCGAAGACGAAGACCTCGATCTCGCAGCGGATCTGGCGGGCGAGGCGGGCGATGTCGGAGATCGTCAGCGTGCGCGGCAGCACAACCCGTTTGGCGCCGAAGGCCTCGACCAGGAAATTCACCGCGTCCGGATTAGATGCGGATGCCTGCACGGAGACGTGCAGCCGCTGTTCGGGATAGGTCTCGGCGACGTGGGCCATGAGGCCGAAGTCGGCAAGGATGAGCGCGTCGGCGCCGAGGTGGACCGCGTCGGCGGCGGCTTGGTACCATAGGTCCTCGTGGCCCGCGCGCATGAAGGTGTTGAGGGCGACGAAGGTCTTGATTCCCTTGCGCCGGGCATAGGCGATCGCTTCGCCGAGTTCCTCGCGGGAGAAGTTGAGGCCAGGGAAATTCCGTGCATTGGTCTCGTCGCGGAAACCGCAATAGACCGCGTCGGCACCGGCTTCGACGGCCTCGCGGAAAGCGGCCGGCGTTCCGGCCGGGCAGATCAGTTCCATGCGGCATGCTCCCCGGCAAGTACGCGGCGGCGGAGCGCGTCCGCGGTGCGGCTGACGAGCGGCGCGAGCGGACCCGCAAAAGCGCAGAGGTCGCGCGGCAGGTCGATCTCGCAGCCGTCGAGCGCATTGCGGAGGGACAGAACCGCCTCCATGTCGCCGATCACAGCCAACGACCGCGAGAAGAAGAGGGCGTCCGCGTCGCAGCGGCCCTCGAGAAGCGCCAACAGCAGGAATAGCGGGCTTTCCACGACAGCATCTGCGGCGGGATCGGCTGGCTTGCGCATTACGGACACCGCCGCGCGTGCCGGTTCCACTACGAAGACGAGCGGCAGGTCGGTCGGCCGGAAAGCGTAGCGTTTCGACTTGTGCTCTCCGAGACGCTCGAAAAGCCCCGGATGTCGTCTGAGCAGGCTTTTGAACATCAGCTTCACCGCCCGGTCGATCAGAGGGATCGGCACGGCGGCAAGGGGTGCGGCCAGCGGGCGCGGAAATTCCATCTCTCTCGCCTTTTGCAAATGACGACTCGGCTGTTGCGGCGGAGAACCTAGCGGCAAGCTCCGCGAGGCAATTTGCGCTGGAGCAAAGACAGAAGGGTTTTGGCAGGCGAGACACCTCGCATGTATCGCAGGGATCAAGCCGCCCGCCGCCCTTCAGGCCTCCAGGACTTCGCCGCCATGCTCGAGCGGCGCGGCCGCTTGCACCGCATCTCGCGGCCTGTTTCGCTCGTGCATGAGGTCACCGAGATCCATCGGCGCGTGCTTCACGCGGGCGGGCCAGCCCTGCTTTTCGAGAAGCCGGTCGACGCCTCCGGCCGCGTATGCGACATTCCGCTGCTCGCCAATCTGTTCGGCACACTCGAGCGGATAGAGTGGGGTTTCGGGCTTTCGGCAGGCGGTCTTCCGGGCCTTGCGGAAACGCTGGCGGAACTGCGAGAACCGAGACCGCCGCAATCGCTGTCGGATGCCTGGGCTAAGCTCCCGCTGCTGAAGGCCGCGCTCGCGATGCGGCCGCGAAGCGTCGCACGGCCGCCGGTGCAGGAGTCGGTCTGGCGCGGCGCAGAGGCCGACCTTTCGCGGCTGCCGATCCAATGGTGCTGGCCAGGCGAGCCGGCGCCTCTCGTCACGTGGCCGCTGGTGATCACCCGTGCGCCGGACGATCCCAGCGACGTCAATGTCGGCATCTATCGCATGCAGGTGCTCGGCCCGAACCGCCTCATCCTGCGCTGGCTGGCGCATCGCGGCGGCGCGCGGCACCATCGCATGTGGCAGCGGCGCGGTGAAGACATGCCGGTGGCGGTCGCCATCGGCGCCGATCCAGCAACGATCCTCGCCGCGGTGATGCCGCTGCCGGAAGGCATGGGCGAGCTCGCCTTCGCCGGGCTGTTGAAGGAGGAGCGGCCGGCGGTTGCGCCGGCGGTGACGGTGCCGCTGTCTATTCCGGCGAATGCCGAAATCGCGCTCGAGGGATTCATCTCGGCAGGCGACACCGCCGAGGAGGGACCCTATGGCGATCACACGGGGTACTACAACTCCGTCGAACGTTTTCCGGTGATGACGCTCTCAGCGATCACCATGCGACGCAAGCCCTATTATCTCTCAACCTTCACCGGCCGCCCGCCCGACGAGCCTTCGAAGCTCGGCGAGGCAATGATGGAGCTTTTCCTGCCCCTGGTGAAGCGGCAATTCCCGGAAATCATCGATCTCTACCTGCCCCCGGAGGCCTGCTCGTATCGTGCGATGGTCGTCTCCATCGACAAGCGCTACCCCGGCCAGGCGAAACGAATCATGATGGGACTCTGGTCGATGCTGCCGCAGTTCAACTACACGAAGCTCATCGTTGCGGTCGACCCCGATATCGACATTAGGAACTGGAGCGACGTCATCTGGGCCCTATCGACCCGGTTCGACGCCAGCCGCGACGTGACCATTCTCAACGACACGCCGATCGACTACCTCGATTTCGCGTCTCCGAAGCCGGGGCTTGGCGGCAAGCTCGGGCTCGATGCGACGCGCAAGCTCGGGCCGGAGACGGAGCGCGAATGGGGACGCGTGCTCGAAATGCCGGCGGAAGTCGTCGGGAAGGTCGATCAACTTTGGACTGAACTGGGCCTGGGAGAAGCGCTATGAGCAAGGAACGGGTTGTGGTCGGTGTCTCGGGGGCCTCGGGTGCGGCGCTGGCGCTCAGGGTCATCGAGCGGCTCGCGGAAATCCCTTCCGTAGAGACGCATCTCATCGTCTCGGATTCCGGAAGGCGCACGCTGCTCCACGAGGTCGGCCCGCACGCGCTGCATCAATTGCTGGCGATCGCCGATCGCAGTTATCAGGTTGGCGACATCGGCGCGGCAACGGCGAGCGGCTCGTTCAGAACTGCTGGTATGATCGTAGTTCCCTGTTCGATGCGGACCCTGGCGGCGATCGCAGCCGGTCTTGCGGACAATCTCATCGTGCGAGCGGCGGATGTGCACCTCAAGGAGCGGCGAAAGCTCGTGCTGATGACGCGCGAGACGCCGCTGCATCTCGGGCACCTGCGCAACATGACGGCTCTCACCGAAATGGGCGCGATCGTCATGCCGCCTGTGCCGGCCTTCTATCATCGGCCGCAAAGCGTCGAAGAGATCATCGACCATCTTGCAGCGCGCGCGATCGATCTTATCGGTCTGCCGGTCGCGTCGCTGGCAACCGAATGGGACCCGCAAGCGCTCGCTCAGAACGCCGTCGCCAGGACAAGAGGGTCGGCGTAGAAGAGCGCCGCATGGCCGCCGGCGAGGAGCCATAGGGTAAGCACTGCGGTACCCGCGGCGGCGATGACGAGCGGCGCATCGCCGGAAAGCGGCGTGCGTCCATGGAAAAGGGCCGCGAAGGGCAGGATGGAGGTCTCGCCGGCCAGTCGCTGCCATTGATCTCCAAGTCGGCTACGGGCGCGCCTTTCCATCATAGGTATAGTGCCGAGCGCAAAGAGCGCGAAGCCGCCGAAGAGAATCAGTGAGCGCAAATCGCCGTTAGCGACGAGATGGCCGAGCGCCCAGATGGTGAAGCCCCAGAGAACGGGATGGCGGGTGACCGAGACGATCGCGCCCGGCCTCTGCCCCTGACGGATGGAGACCGACAGCGGATTCACACTGAAGAGACCGGCAACCACGAGAAACACGCCGACCGGGGCGGCAAGCAACGTCATCCAGGCTTGCCAAGCGGCAGGTTCCCAGAGGGGAATGTAATCGACGTTCAGTGCCGCGTAGAACACCCAGCCGAGCACGACGATCGAGACGAGCGAATACAGTGAGAAGTAGGCAGCGCGGCCTAGGAGCGAAATCAGCCGCCCGCGGATGGCGGGGATCGCCGGAATCGAGTGCAGCACGAGAAAGACGAACAGCGCCAGCAGAAATTCAGCCATCGGGACTAGCCTCAGTTCGGCCGCTTGGACGGTTTCATTGCTTCAATCATTGCCTGCTCCTTCGCAACATGAAGACGCAGACCCTCGAGCAAGGTCCGCAACATGGATTCGATTGCCTGCCAGGAGAATGCACTCCTGCCCATCGCCGCCGACCGCAACGCCTCGGCGATGCCTGGCGAGGGCTTCCAAGGGCTGGTTTCATCCCAACGCGGCAGTTCGCTCGTTTGCGCGAGGCTTAGCGAGGAAATTCTTTCCGCCACAGACAGGAAGAGCTCGCGGTCCACGCGTCCGGCAATCGAATCGGCAATCGACTCGATGGCATCGCATAGAGCAAGCAGCTCGCCATATTGGTCCTGAAGGCAATCGAGCGTATAGGGCACCGTCGTTGGACCTCGCTCTCATCCCTCGATGAACAGGACCGCAGCGCAGGCGACCGACGCCAGCACGGCGGCGACCGTGCCGGTCCGTTGCAGGACGCCCATACGGTAGAGCACAAGCGCGAAGATGATGATGATCGGGGTGGCGACCGAGAGGCCGATCTGTGCGTCGTTCATTGTGATCTCCATTTTCCCTTGGAACATAACGCGCCTCGTGCAACCGTCTTTGATCGGGCGCAAAGAAGCGATGGCCCCTTTCTCCTATCCGCTTTCCGGGACTTGTGCGGAGATGCGGCATGCAAGATGCAGTGGCCAGCGCGGCCGGCGGAGAGGAAACGGACGCCTTTATTCTCTGGGTTCTGATCTGGAGCGAGCTTGCCGCCTTCGGCGTGCTCATCGGCGCTTTCCTGGTCGCTTCGATCGTTTCTCCCGAGGACTTCGCCGTGGCACGGCTGCACCTGAAGCCTGGAATCGCCGCCCTTAACACGCTCGTCCTGTTGACGAGCGGATGGCAGGCGGCGGTGGCAGCAGGGAAGGGCGCGTCCACCGCCAAGAAGCGCCGAGCATTGGTGATTGCCGCGCTTCTCGGCTTCGTCTTCGTCGCCATCAAGTTCTACGAGTACGGCACGGAGCTCCGCTTTGCCGGGGAGGACGCGTTTCAGTCCTTCTTCGAGCTGTACTTCCTCCTGACCGGCTTCCACCTTGTCCACGTCGCCTTCGTCGGTGTGGTCCTCTTGCTCGTCGCCTGGAAACCGCGGCCAGCGAATGTCGATCTAGCGACGACTCTGTGGCACGTGATCGATCTCGTCTGGATCGTCATGTTCCCAGTCCTCTATCTGGCGTGATTCCCATGAGCGACCGCAGTCCGAAACAGTTGATGAGGACCTGGATTTTCCTGCTCGGAATGGTCCTCTTGGGAATGCTGCTTGCCCGCGAACTACACGATACGACAGTGCCGCTCGGGTTCGCCCTCGCCCTGCTATTGCTCGCCGTACTCAAGGCCCGTCTCGTCGTGCTCGATTTCCTCGGCATGCGCTTTGGTCCGCGGCCGTTGCGCATTGGCCTTCTCGCCTGGCCGTCCTTCTTTGCACTCGTCGCTGCGGCAAAAGCACTCATCGGCGCCGTCTCGCTCGTCGGTTGAATGGCTCTTCGTACTTGTTTGCCGAAACGCAAAGACGGCTCCGGCCAAATCCCTAGAACGGATCGCGTTTGCCGGCGGCAGGGTACCAGGCGTACCCGTTCGACCGGCGGATTTTGTTCAGGCCGGTCCGCTACTTGCGGCCTCCCGGAATCGAAAGGACCATGGGATGGCAGAACGCCTAACCAAGACAGGGGCACGCAACGTCTTCTATGGCGGCTCCATCTTCTTCTTCGCTATCTTTGTCGGCCTGACGGCCCACAGCCACTATTACATGAAGACCGAATCCACAGACGAGACGACGCTGACGGATTCCGTCGCGCGCGGCAAGCACGTCTGGGAGAAGAATTCCTGCATCAACTGCCACACCCTGCTCGGCGAGGGAGCCTATTTCGCGCCGGAGCTCGGCAATGTGTGGAAGCGGTGGGGCGGTGAGTCCGACCCGGAAGGCGCGCGCGAGACGCTCAAGTCCTGGATGGCCGCGCAGCCCTCCGGCGCCGAGGGCCGGCGGCAGATGCCGCAATTCAATCTCACCGAGCAGGAACTGAACGATCTCGCCGACTTCCTCGAATGGACGAGCCGCATCAAGACGCAGAACTGGCCTCCGAACGAGGCGGGCTGAGGCAGCGGGACAAGGAGAAAAAACATGAAATATCAAACGCAGAAGGTCGCGATGCTATATTTCTACGGCGCGCTCGGCCTGTTCCTCGCCCAGGTCCTGTTCGGCGTCCTCGCCGGTACGATCTACGTGCTGCCCAACACGCTCTCCGAACTGCTGCCCTTCAACATCGTGCGCATGGTGCACACCAACGCGCTGATCGTCTGGCTGCTGATGGGCTTCATGGGCGCCACCTACTACCTCCTCCCGGAGGAGGCGGAGACGGAGCTCTACAGTCCGAAGATCGCCGTCGCCCAGTTCTGGATCTTCCTGGTCGCCGCGGCGATTGCCGTTGTCGGCTACCTCCTCCATATCCACGAGGGCCGCGAATTTCTCGAACAGCCCTTCGCGATCAAGGTCGGCATCGTCGTCGTCGCCCTGATGTTCCTGTTCAACATCACCCTGACCGTCCTGAAGGGCCGCAAGACGACGGTGACCAACATCCTGATCTTCGGCCTCTGGGGCGTGGCGATCTTCTTCCTCTTCGCCTTCTACAATCCGATCAATCTCGCACTCGACAAGATGTACTGGTGGTACGTCGTCCATCTCTGGGTCGAAGGTGTCTGGGAATTGATCATGGCCTCCGTCCTGGCCTTCCTGATGATCAAGCTCAACGGCATCGACCGCGAGGTGGTGGAGAAATGGCTCTATGTCATCGTCGGCCTGGCGCTCTTCTCAGGTATCCTCGGCACCGGCCACCACTACTACTGGATCGGCGCGCCGGGCTACTGGCAATGGATCGGCTCGCTGTTCTCCACGCTCGAGGTCGCACCCTTCTTTACCATGGTGGTCTTCACCTTCGTGATGTCCTGGAAGGCCGGCCGCAAGCATCCGAACAAGGCGGCGCTCCTCTGGTCGATCGGCTGCTCCGTCATGGCCTTCTTCGGCGCCGGCGTCTGGGGCTTCCTGCACACGCTGTCGTCCGTCAACTACTACACCCATGGCACGCAGGTCACCGCCGCCCATGGACACCTCGCCTTCTTCGGCGCCTATGTCATGCTCAACCTCGCCGTCATGGCCTATGCGATACCGGAGATCCGAGGCCGGGCGCCGTATAACCAGTGGCTGTCGATCGCCAGCTTCTGGGCCATGTGCAGCGCTATGTCCGTCATGACCTTCGCGCTCACCTTCGCCGGCGTCGTTCAGGTGCACCTGCAGCGCGTCCTCGGCGAGAGCTTCATGGCCGTGCAGGAGCAACTCGCACTCTTCTACTGGATCCGCCTCGGATCGGGTGTCGTCGTACTCATCTCGGCGCTGATGTTCTTCTGGGCCGTCCTGGTTCCCGGTAGGAGCCGCAGCCCAGCCCTCAACCAGGCCGTCCAACCGGCCGAATGATGCGAAGCGGCCGGTCCTCGTGGCCGGCCGCCTTGCCCCGAATTCGATAACGGAGTCTCCCCCATGAACATCGCCCTGAAAAGCCCGCCCATTCCCGGTTGCGATATTCCGGCCTACTCTCCCTCGGGCAATGAATGCCCGCTCTTTGAAAGCGCATGGAGCCGCCAGCTCCCGCTTCTGCTGAAGGGCCCGACCGGCTGTGGCAAGACCCGCTTCGTCGCCCATATGGCGGCGAAGCTCGGTTTGCCGCTTTCGACCGTGTCGTGCCACGATGATCTTGCCGCCGCGGATCTTACCGGTCGCTATCTCCTAAAAGGCGGCGACACCGTCTGGGTGGACGGGCCACTGACGCGCGCCGTCCGCGAAGGGGGCATCTGCTACCTCGACGAGATCGTCGAGGCCCGCAAGGATGTCGCCGTCGTGCTTCACCCGCTAACCGACGACCGGCGCATCCTGCCGCTGGAGCGAACCGGTGAACTCCTTGAGGCGCCGCCCGGCTTCATGCTGGTCGTCTCCTACAATCCCGGCTACCAGAACCTACTCAAAACCCTGAAACCGAGCACGCGTCAGCGCTTCGTCGCCATCGAGTTCGATTTCCTGCCGCGGGACCGGGAGATCGCCGTGGTTTCCGAGGAGAGCGGTCTCGACGAGAACCGGGTCGCGCCGCTTGTCGACCTCGCGCATCGTCTGCGGAGCCTCAAAGGTCATGATCTCGAGGAGGGCGTTTCGACGCGCCTGCTCGTCTATTGCGCCAGCCTGGTCGACAGCGGAGTTACGGTGCGCGACGCCGTACTGGCGACGATGATCGAACCGCTAACCGACGAGCCGGACGTCAAGTCCGCACTGATCGAGATCGCAGACGCGGTCATCCGCTAAGGACTAGACAATGGTGGACTTCCTCGAACTCGAAGAAACGGTCGGCCGCGCCTGGCATCGCTTCATCGGCAATACGCGCACCTGGCCGCGCTTTCCGGACGAGGCGGTCCGGCTCGAGGACGTCCAGACCGTGCTGGCAATCTACTTCCGTGGTCTTGGCGGCGAGCGGGCGGTGCAGATCGCGCCGGCCCGCGGCCGCACCTCCGCGCACCGGCTGCGCCTGCGCCAGCGCATGGGCCTTGGCGAGGAGAAGCTCGTCCAGCCGGCGCGCGATCATGCGACGCTGATGCTGCCGGGAGAGGTCGATCTCTTTCCCTTGCGGCGTCTCAACAGCGATCTCTATTTCTGGCTGGCTGCGATGATGGCCGTCATGCCGCTCTCGCCCGTCAACGCAGCCGACCCGCTATCACGCGATCTGGCACTCCTTGCACGGGCCGATGAGACGGTACAGTCCGTGCTGGCCACCTATCCTGCGATGCGCCAACGCTATCGTCGCCTCTGCAGGGCGGTGCTCAACGTTCGACAGCGGCGGTCGCTTCCTTCCATCGAGCAGCGCGTCGAAAACCGCGTCCTGTACATGCTAAGACACGGCGCCGGCCTAGACGGCGACGAAATGCTGCCAATCATCTTTCCGCAGAAGGCGCCGCCCGGCTATCTGCCCATGCTTCCGATGCCGCTGTGGCCGGACGTGCTGCTGCGCCAGGAGACGGAGGGCCGCCGTGAGGACGAGCCCGCCCGCGGCGGCGGCAGAACGGAAGGAGCCGAGACGACGCGCCATGTCGCAACGCGGGAAGCGCAGCGGCAGTCGGAGCGCAGCCCCTTCATCCTCAACCGTTTCGAGAAGATCCTCGCAATGGCCGAGATGGTCAATGTCGATCGCCCGGCGGACGACAGCAGCGATCATGACGCGCAGGCCGCCGAGGAGCTCGACGACATGACGCTCGGCGAGCGTCAGGGACGGCCGGCGGCGCGCTTCCGTTTCGACCTTGATCTGCCGCCCGAGGCGCTCGACCGGACGCCGCTGACGGTCGAGCTGACCTATCCCGAATGGGACTATCGCAGCGGCAGCTATCTCAAGGATCATTGCCGTGTGCTCGCGTCGCCGGCATCTTCAAAAGGCGCCGCAGGTGAGCCGGACCCCGCGACGAAGAGCCTGATCCGCCGTGTCCGCCGCCAGTTCGAGGTGCTGCGGCCGCGGCATGAGATGCTGCGGGCGCAGATCGACGGCGCCGATCTCGACCTCGATGCGGTCGTCCGCGCTCGCACCGACCTCACGGCCGGAGGGCAGGGCAGCGACCGCATCCACATGATGAGCCGTCCGCAAGCGCACGACCTTGCGGTGACGATCCTTGTCGACGTATCGCTTTCGACTGATGCCTGGTTCGACGATCTCAGGGTTCTCGACGTCGAAAAGCAGGCGCTCCTGGTTCTGGCGCACGGGCTCTCGGCCTGTGGCGACAGCCACGAGATTCTCACCTTCACCTCGCGGCGGCGCGACTGGGTACGGCTCGAGACGGTGAAGGCCTTCGACGAGGCGATGAGTTCGGCGGTCGAGGCGCGGATCGCCGCGCTCAAGCCCGGCTACTACACGCGCATCGGCGCAGCGATCCGTCACGCCGCAGCCGGACTCGTCAGGCGGCCGAACCGTCGCAGGCTCCTTATCGTCCTGACCGACGGCAAACCGAACGACGTCGACCATTACGAAGGTCGTTTTGCACTCGAGGACAGCCGGCGCGCCGTCTGCGAAGCGCGCCGCTCGGGCGTCAACGTTTTCGGGGTGACGGTCGATCGCGAGGCGAAGTCCTATGTGCCGGTCATCTTCGGTCAGAACGGCTACGCCGTCGTCAGCAATATCGGCAGGCTGCCTGCAGCCCTGCCGGCGATCTATCGCGGTCTGGTAAGGTAGACGGGGGCAGGCCGCGAGACGGAAGGCCCGGCATGCGCGTACATGCCGGGCCTTTCTGTTTTCAGCTTGAGGCGGCCTTCACGCCGCCTTGCTATGCGTCCGCCCCGATTGCTCGATATAGGCGTCGAACGCGGCGGCGGCTGCACGGATGAGGAAGCGTCCTCCCTCGCGCAGTCGTATGACGCCGTCGGCATTTTCAAGGATGCCGTCGCTTTCCAGCATGGCGAGCTTGGCATTGCCACGGAGCAGCATCTGCGGATCGAAGCCATGCGCCGCGGCAAGGGCGGGAACATCGACGCCGAAGTCGCACATCAGCCGCTCGATGATGCTTGCCCGCAGCCTATCCTCGGGCGTCAGCCGGTAGCCTTTCACCGTTGCAAGCCGACCCGAGGCTATGCGCTGAGCGTAGACCCCTGGCGGCACCTCGTTCTGCACATAGCCGTCCCTCGTTCGCCCGATAGCCGAAGCGCCGAGACCGATGAGGGTTTCGCAGGCATCTGTCGTGTAGCCCTGAAAATTGCGGTGCAGTTGACCTCTTGCCTGTGCGATCGCCAGGCCGTCGTCCGGGCGGGCGAAATGGTCGAGACCGACGCGGCGGTAGCCGGCGGCGACGAGTGTTGCGGCAATGGCTTCGGCCTGGGCGACACGGCCTTCCGCATCGGCAAGCGCTTTCTCGTCGATCAGCTTCTGATGCTTCTTGAACGACGGTACGTGGGCATAACCGAAGACGGCGAAGCGCTCGGGTCCCATCCGGATGGCCGCCTCGGCGGTGGCGATGCAGGATTCGACCGTCTGGTGGGGCAGTCCGTAGATCAGATCGAAATTGATGCTGTCGACACCGGCCTTGCGCAGCCGAGTGACCGCGTCCATCGTCTGCTCCTCGCTCTGGATCCGGTTGATCGCCTTCTGTACGACGGGATCGAAGCTCTGGACGCCGAGGCTCGCCCTGCAAACACCGGCTTCACCGAGAGCCGTCGCCATTTCCGGCTCGAGGGTTCGCGGGTCGATTTCTACGGCGATTTCAGCGGTGTTCGCGAACTCGAAATGCTCACGCAGCAGTGTTATCAGCGCCAGGAATTCCTTCGGCTGCATGATAGTCGGGGTGCCCCCGCCGAAATGCACGTGATTAATGCTAAGCGGCGCCCGCGTCTTTGCCGAGACTAGATGGACCTCCTCGCGAAGCATGTCGAGATAATCGAAGATCGGCTGGTCGCGCTGGGTGATCGTCGTATGGCAGCCGCAGTACCAGCACATGGATCGACAGAATGGGATGTGCAGGTAGAGCGACGCCGGCTTCTCCGGTGGGGTGGCGGCAAGCCAGCCGCCGTAGGTGTCGGCGTCGATTGCCGGCGAAAAGCGGGGCGCCGTCGGATAGCTCGTGTAGCGGGGCAGGCGTGCCTCGCCATATTTTGCGACAAGGGCCGGTTGCATGAATATGTCCTTCTGGTGCGCGAAACAGGATCGAACGCCATCCTAGAGACGTACCGGGTCTTTCTCTTTGAGCAATGTCAAGGAATGGGACAGAGCGCTTTCGCCCAATTGTTTGCTTACCATCAAAGTGTCGTCGCTTGCTCGGGGATAGGGTCTGCCAGGTTCCGATCCGGTTACGGCCGCCGCCGCATCGGAACGCGCGAGGGGCGGCCAAGAGAGATTTTCACGACAATGACGGAAACACAGGCGAAACCATCCATCGACGTCCGCACCGTTCCGCCGCGCGAGCGTCATCCGCGCATCTTTGGCATGCTCGGCGCGCTTTTGCCCGGGGGCTCGATGCTGATCACCAGCGATCACGATCCGCGGCCGCTCCATTATCAGTTGGAAACAAATTTCCCCGGCGAGTTCGGCTGGGATTATCTGGAGCAAGGGCCGGTGGTCTGGCGCGTCGAGATCGCCCGGCTGAAGGACGCGGCGGGCTGCGAATGCTGCTGCGGGTCCGATCATTGATCCACCGGCGCTGACCGCCGATGCGGTAGGGTGAGACGAGATGTCGGACGCTACGCTTTCCAAATGGACGATGTCCTATTTCACAGCCGCCTGCCTCTTCCTGGTAATCGGCCAGGGCATGATGGTGTCGGGTTACGGCTATCCTTTTGCGGATGTCGGAGCCCCGGCCACTCTGGCACTCGTGCACATTCTCGCCATCGGCTGGCTGGGCCTGCTGATGGTGGGGGCGCTATTGCAGTTCGTGCCCGTGCTCGTGACCGCTTCGCTGCGCGGCGGGCGGCTTGCACTGCCGGCATTGCTTCTCCTCATCGCGGGACTTCTTCTGCTCGTCGGCGGCTTCGCAGCAGTTGCCGGGACGGAGGGAATGGCGCCCGGCATGCTGCCTTTCGGTGCGCTGTTTCTGGCAATCGGCTTCGGCCTCGTCACTATCATGCTCGCAGCGACGCTCGCTGCGGCGCGTCCGCTCCCGCTTCCCGCCCGCTTCGTCGCGGTGGGTCTCATCGCGTCAAGCGTAACAATCCTCCTCGGCGGCACCTTTACACTCGTCCTATCCGGCGCAGTCGCGAATGATGCGGCAATCGCGCTTCTCCTTAAGGGCGTGCCCCTGCACGCCGCGCTTGGGCTCGCCGGGTGGTTGACCTTTACCGCGATCGGCGTCAGTTACCGCCTGCTGCCGATGTTCATGCTTGCGCCCGATTGCACGCGCGCGACCAGCAAGGCTGTCTGGTGGACAGGTGTCGCAGCACTGGCGCTCGTTGCGGCCTGCGTCGTCTCGATTGCAACGGGTAGTGCGGCGGTAAAGTTGCCGCTGAGCCTTGCGGCACTTCTCGCCGCCGTCGCCACCCTTTTCTATTCGGCCGATCTCGTGCGTCTCTTTCGCGAGCGCCGCCGCAAGACCGTGGAGCTCAATATCCGCGCGAGCTATGCGGCCTTCGCGGCGCTTTTCGTTTCTGTCGTGATGTTCGCCCTGCCAGTCACGAGCTCGGCTGACGGCGAAGGCGCCGCGGCTGTCGTCTACCTCTTCGTCTTTGGCTGGCTCACCGGGCTCGGGCTGGCGCAGCTTTACAAGATCGTTCCGTTTTTGACCTGGCTCGAATGCTATGGCCCTGTGCTCGGCCGGGCCGCAGTCCCACGCGTGCAGGACCTCGTCGAGGAAAAGCGGGCCAGCCGTTGGTTTTGCCTCTACTATGGCGCCGTTGCGGCGGCGACGTTTTCGCTCTTTGCGGAAAGTCCGACGGCGTTTCGCATAGCCCTGCTGGCGCAGCTCTGCGCGACGGTGGGCCTGATAGTGGAACTCGTCCGCGCCCGTATACTTTCCTCCGTCGCTGCGCCCATGCCCTTTCCTGCGGGCGCGCCGAGGCCGCGTCTCTTTCTTCCGATCTCTCGACCACAGGAGTAATCGATGACCCCCGCGCAACCGAACCCTGCACCAAGGGAACTCGACGTTCGACCTATCTTGAGGAGCGGCGGCGAGCCGTTCCAGGCGATCATGGAGGCGGTGAACGGGCTGAAGCCCGGGCAAGCCTTGCGGCTGTTTGCTCCCTTTCGCCCGCAGCCGCTGTTCAAGGTCATGGAAGGCCGCGGCTTCGGCCATGAGGCACAGGAGATAGAAGGCGGCGACTGGGAGGTCTTGTTCACGCCGAAGCGGACCGGCGCCCCCGTTGAGGTCTCCGCCGACGCCGACAATCCGGACACCTGGCCGGAATCGGTAGAACACCTCGACCTCACCGAGCTCGATCCGCCGGAACCGATGGTCCGCATCCTTGCGGCTGCCGAGCGGATGGAGCCGGGCGAGGTGCTGTTTGCCCTGCTGTCGCGCGAACCGATCTTCCTTTTCCCGGAGCTTGCCAGGCGCGGGCACCAGTGGGCCGGCAACTTCGACGAGACCCGCAGCACCTTCCGCATTTTCATCCGCGTCGGAAAGCAGGGACTGAAACGATGAGCGAAGCGATGAACGCGTCAGTATGCGATGCCATCCGAGAGGCCCTGCGGATGATCATCGATCCGGAGCTTGGCCACAATATCGTCGATCTCGGCCTGATTTACGACGTCTCGGTCGAGGATGGCGGCGTCGCCCATGTGACAATGACGACGACCACACGAGGCTGTCCTGCCAGCGAGTATCTGAAGGAGGCCGTCCGCAACTGCGTCTGGTATGTGCCGGGTGTCGAATTTGCCGAAATCCGGCTCACCTATGAGCCACCATGGACGCCGGAGATGATGAGCGCCTGAGGTGCTGCGGCCAAGCGAATAACAACGGCCCGGGCATGTATTCCGGGCCGTTCTGGCTTGTAGGTTTGGCGGCGTTCAGCGCAGCGCGCGGCGCTTGTGCAGCAGGATCGGCCCGTATTCGAGGCAGAAGAGCGCGAAGGCTGTGATCCAGAGGCCGCCCGATGCGGCATAGAGCGAAGTGGCGGCCTCGGGCAGCATTTCCGCGAGAGGACGCAACAGCGCCGAGAGCACGATCGCTCCGTAGGAGGCGGTGGTCAGGCGAGAAGCCGACAACGGATGTCCCGTATGGCCGCGGCTCGCACGGGTCATCACAGCGAGCATCATCGAAGCGATGGCACCCACCGTCAGCACATGCATGACCGAATGCTCTTCGACGAAGCCGAGAGCGCCGAAGCCGATTGCGGCAAAGCCCAGGGGAACGAAGGCATAGGCCACATGCAGGACGACGAGCAGCATTTCCGGATATGTCGCCCAGCCCCGCCAGCGGGCGAGGCGGACGGTGTGCAGCAGAGCGGCCCCAAGGCCGGCCACCGCCGTGATCCGATGGTCGGGAACAAGCGTCCAGGCGGCCAGCGCTGTGATGCCTGCGAGAATGGCGATCATGTCGAAGCGATTGTAGGGAACTGGAAAATCGGTGCGGCCTAAGCGGTTCAGCCAATTGCGGGTGAAGCTCGGCAATATCCGGCCACCGACGATGGTGACCAGCGCCACATAGGCGGAAATGCCGAGTCGCATCGCCACATGGGCATGGTCGCCGTCAATGATCGCAATGTGGAAGCAGGCATTGGCGACCGACAGCGCCAGGAGCGCACCAAGGACCTTCAGATCCTTCCACTTGCGGCCGGCAATCACCTCGCGCGCGCAAATGATGAGGAGCGCCGGAAGGAAGAGACTGTCGATCGCCGCGGCCGTCGGGAGGCCGATCGTATCGGGCAATAGGAGTGCGATCCGCCCCGCCACCCAGAGCCCGAGCAGACCGGCCAGCGGCCGGCCGGAAACCGGTAGCCGCCCGGTCCAGTTCGGCACCGCCGTCAACAGGAATCCGGCAAGCACGGCCGAGGCGAAGCCGAACAGCATCTCGTGCGCATGCCAGGCATGCGCACCATAGCTGCCACCGAGTTCGATATGACCGGCGAGCGCCACGATCCATAAGGTCATGGCGGCGATCGCCCAAATAGAGCCGCCCAGGAAGAATGGCCTGAAGCCATAGGAAAACAGCACCGGGCCAGTGCGGGCGAGGCCCCGCGGCACGTAGCCGGGCCGCTCGGCTACCTTTGGTCCATCCATTATTCAACTCCTGATGTTTGGCTCGCATCTATCTAACGGAGTTCCGCAAGGTCTTCTTTGACAATGGGCAAAGACACGTCAGTTCGATCCGGCGGCGATCACCACACGGATTGTCGTCTCTGCTAGTCAAAATGTCGCACCAGGGCAATTTGCGTATTTGTTCCACCACAAAGAGGGTGGCGCGAGTGCTCCTACGATGAAAGGCGACCGGGCGATGTTCGCTCCGTCCTTTTCAAGGAGAGGTTCCATGTCTGAACTATTCCAGATGACACGCCGCAGCATGTTGGCTGGCGCCGCAGTCGCGGGCGCGCTGACGCCGCTTGTCGGTGCGGTTTCCGCGCATGCGGAAGAGGCGGTCGCCAAGGCCGCCCCTGTCGATATCGCTTCGCTGCCACGCGTCAAGGTTGACCTGGTGAAGCCGCCCTTCGTCCACGCTCACACGCAAAAGGCCGAAGGTGGCCCGAAAGTCGTCGAGTTCACCCTGACCATCGAGGAGAAGAAGATCGTCATCGACGAGCAGGGTACGGAGCTCAATGCGATGACCTTCAACGGTTCGGTCCCCGGCCCGCTGATGGTCGTTCACCAGGACGACTATGTCGAGGTGACCCTGATCAATCCTGAAACCAATCAGTTGCAGCACAACATCGACTTCCATTCGGCAACGGGTGCGCTTGGAGGCGGTGCGCTAACGGTCGTCAACCCTGGCGAGAGCGCCGTGTTGCGCTTCAAGGCGACCAAGGCCGGCGTCTTCGTCTACCATTGCGCACCTCCCGGCATGGTGCCCTGGCACGTCACCTCCGGCATGAACGGCGCGATCATGGTGCTGCCGCGCGAAGGGTTGACTGACGGCAAGGGCAAGTCGATCGCCTATGACAAGGTCTACTACATCGGTGAGC
The DNA here is from genome assembly GCF_001651865.1 of Sinorhizobium glycinis. Taxonomy (GTDB): domain Bacteria; phylum Pseudomonadota; class Alphaproteobacteria; order Rhizobiales; family Rhizobiaceae; genus Sinorhizobium; species Sinorhizobium glycinis. The sequence continues at coordinate 79,982 of NZ_LPUX01000067.1, read as the reverse complement.
AGGACTTCTATGTGCCGCGCGACGAGAATGGCAACTTCAATAAGTACGAAAGCGCCGGCGAAGCCTATGCCGACACGCTTGAAGTGATGCGCACCCTGACCCCGACCCATATCGTCTTCAACGGTGCAGTGGGGGCACTCACAGGCGAAAATGCGCTCAAGGCTGCCGTTGGCGAGAAGGTTCTGATCGTCCATTCGCAGGCAAACCGCGACACGCGCCCGCATTTGATCGGCGGCCATGGCGACTATGTCTGGGCGACCGGCAAGTTCCGCAATCCTCCGGACGTCGACCAGGAGACCTGGTTTATCCCGGGCGGTACGGCGGGCGCTGCCTTCTACACCTTCGAGCAGCCCGGCATATATGCCTATGTCAACCACAACCTGATCGAGGCCTTCGAGCTCGGCGCTGCCGCCCATTTCACCGTCACCGGCGATTGGAATGACGACCTGATGACCGCGGTTCGTGCTCCTTCGGGCACCTGACGCCAGCCACCGCGACGCGCGCCCCCGTCGGCGGAGCGCGTGTCGTTGGCGGACCGATGCTGCCGGCATAGACCTTGGAAGTGGTCGCAGGGAGGCCGTCATGGCCGTGTTTTCAGAAAAAAGAGAAGTCACTCCCGTTTCGCTTGCGATACCCTCCGTCCTGCTCCTACTTCTCACAGGATTTCTTGCCAATGAAACGGGGCTTCTTGGTAGCGCTCCGGTCGGTGCCCCGCTTGATGAACCAGCGGTTGTGACCGTGGCCCCACGGGAATTTCGCTATCGCGTCGCCGGGGAGTTCTTCAAGAACGGCTATGCCGTCGATGGGCCGGTGGAAGTGGTGCGCATGAGCGCACCGCTCACAATCACGAAATATCAGGTAACAGCCGCGGACTATGCGCGCTGCGTCGCGGAAGAGGCCTGTCTGCCCGCCGAACCCGAGCACGTGCCGGCGGATCCCGAGCGCGTGCCGGCAACCGGCGTCAGCTACGACGACGCGCAAACCTATGCTGTCTGGCTCAGCCGGCGGACGGGGGAAGTCTGGGTGTTGCCTACGGACCAGCAACTCGCCTTTGCCGCCGGCTCGCGCTTTCCTGACGATGCGCTCGGTGTCGATGAAGATAGCTCCAATCCGGCCCTGCCCTGGCTCGCCGACTATTACCGCGAGACGGGGCGCAAGGCATCCCGCGAGCCGGAGCCGCAGCGGCTTGGCCACTTCGGCGAGAGCGAGTCTGGCCTCTCCGACTTCGCAGGTAATGTCTGGGAATGGACGTCGACCTGCATTCGGCGCGTCACGCTCGATCGCACTGGAAAGGTTACCAGCGATGCCTCGTCCTGCGGCATTTACATCGCCACCGGCAAGCATCGGGCCGCGCTCAGCTCCTTCGTCCGCAACCCCAAAGGGGGCGGCTGCGCCGTCGGCGCGCCGCCGGACAACGTCGGCTTCCGCTTGGTGAAGGATACGCGGTGGTATGCACCCTTACTGCAGACGCTCCGTGAGAAGGGCCTCGACGTCTGATGTGCAACGCAGTGCTGAAGCGCTGCGGAAGTCGAGACGGCGCAGGACAGGGCCGACGCTCGAGATCGAACGAGTCCTTGCCGGTTCGGAGCCGGACAAAGGATAGCCGCTCTCCGCTGTCGCCTTCGGACGCCATGGACGAGCCCGCGCCTCGCCGGTCTTTCCGCAGCTCATCTAGGTCGGACCCTTGGGTGCTAGTTCGACACAGCCGCGGAAGAGCTCCTGGGAACCGAAGCGAAGGATTCGGACACGAGCGTGAGCGCTTCGGGGCGGCGATACAAGACCGGCGGTAAGCAGGCGCTTAGTGCGGCCAGGCGTCCGGTACGCGGAAGTGACGGTCGTTCATCACCCGCAGTCGGACCTTAATGTCGAATGTTTCGATCTACCCGCCTGCCTTCAGGAAATTGGTCAGGTAGAAACAGTCAGCGCCGGCGCTCGAAAAAAATATTTGAACGGCTTTGAAGTGCTTTTCAACCACTCATGACAATACCCGCTTTCAGTCAACGCCGCGGATACTCTGCTTTTTTCCCTCCTTCCGCCATGATACTGAGATCACGGCCGTGTTGGTTCCGATTCAAGGAATGGCAGTAGGAAAATGGAATGAAGATCGACCGGAGTGTCGTACGGTCGCTTGCCCTGTTCGACAGGATGAGCGACGCAGATCTGGATAGGCTGCTCGCCCATGCGACCGCCAGGCGCGTGCCGCAAGGCGACGCTGTTTTCGAGCAGGGTCAGAAAGCCACAAGCTTTTTTCTCCTGCTGCATGGGCGGCTGAAGGTGACCCAGGTCACCGAGGACGGCCAGCAGATCATCGTGCGCGTCGTCCATCCGGGCGACCTCTTCGGCTTTGCCAAGGCGCTACAGCGTTCGGATTATCCGGGTACCGCGACCGCTGCCACGGAAAGTCTTGCTCTGTCCTGGCCGACGGACCTTTGGCCGCAATTTGTCGAGCAGAACCCACTTCTTGCGGTCAGCACGATGCAGACGATCGGCCAGCGGCTCGAAGAAGCGCACACGCGTATCCGCGAGATGTCGACACAGGAGGTGGAGAGGCGCGTCGCTCATGCGGTGCTGCGTCTTTCGCGACAGGCAGGCAAGCAGGAAAAAGGCGGCGTCCGCATCGACTTTCCGATTTCCCGCCAGGACATCGCCGAAATGACGGGAACGACGCTTCACACGGTATCGCGCATTCTCAGTGCCTGGGAGCAGAAGGGGCTGGTAGAGGGGGGGCGTCAGAAGCTCATCATCCGCGACCTGCCAGGCTTGGCGGCACTCGCCGAAGGCGGGCGGGACTAGATTTCCCATGGCTATTTGACAAGCATCAAAGAGCAGTTGCTCTTTCTGGCCTATCTCCTTGCCGCAACGACCGAACAGGGTTCTGAAACCAAGGAGAAATTCAAGTGCGCATAATCGCAAAGGGCATGGCAGCCGCCGCAGTTCTTGCCGCTCTCACCGGTACGGCATCCGCCGCCGATTTCGAGGTCCGTATGCTGAACAAGGGCGCCGAGGGCGCAATGGTCTTTGAGCCAGCATTCGTCAAGGTCAATCCGGGCGACAGCGTGACGTTTGTTCCAACCGACAAGGGACATAACGTCGAAACCATCAAGGACATGATTCCCGACGGGGCCACGGCCTTCAAGAGCAAGATGAACGAAACCTACAAGGTGACTTTCGACGTGCCTGGAGTCTACGGCGTCAAGTGCGCGCCGCATGTCGGCATGGGCATGGTCGCGGCGGTCGTCGTCGGTGACGCGCCCGCGAATGTCGAGAAGGTGAAGGCAGTGAAGCTGCCGAAGAAGGCGAGGGAGCGCCTCGACGCCGCTCTCGCGGGAGCCCTCCAGTAGATTGAGGGAACGCCAAACTAAATAGAAGGGGCTCGGTACAACACAACCTGTCTGTGCCGGCCCCACTTGGTGTAGATATTAGCTACGTCGAAAATATTACCGCCGTGGGGCGAGCTTTTTCCAAGTATTGACAAAAATCAATTTTTCCGAAGATCGAACAGGAATTATCCAGCGCCTCCTCTTTATTTTTTTGTTCGAGGCACTAGACTTCCTTTAGGCGTATGCGTTTGGAGAGGAGACGCTTGAATGCCAGATGCCGACCAGCCAGGGGCGAGCCTGTCACGCACGCGGCGGCTAAACGAACTGATCACCTTCCTCGTGTTGGCATTCGGCATCTGGCCGATCCTCGCCGTGGGCGTAGTCGGTGCCTACGGGTTTCTCGTCTGGATGTTTCAGATCGTCTTCGGCCCACCTGGTCCGCCAGGGCATTGAGGGCGAAATGGGTGAATCTGTCGACACATCGAGGCGGAACTTTCTGCGTGGTCGCTACGAGGGACGAAGACAACGTGTCCTTCCCCCCGGCGTCACCGCCGCGAGTCTCGAGGCCTGCACTGGGTGCGGGAAGTGCGTTGAGTTCTGTCCGACGCACATCATCCGGCTGATTTCGGATCGTCCCTCGCTGGATTTCTCGATCGCGGAGTGCACCTTCTGCGGCCAGTGCGCGGAACTCTGTCCCGAGCCGGTCTTCACCGGCCGGCCACAGCACTTCCCACATGTCGCAACTATCGGCGGGAGCTGTCTTGCAAAGAACCACACCGACTGCCAAGCCTGCCGCGACGCTTGTCCGACGGAAGCGATCCGGTTTCGACCGCGCGCCGGCGGCCCCTTCCTGCCTGAACTGAATGAAACCGCCTGCACAGGCTGCGGCGCCTGTATTGCGGTGTGCCCGGTGGCGGCCATAGGCATTCGCGAGGTCGCGTGGAAGAGCGCCCATGCCTGATCCGAGCGCGTCATATCACGTCTCCAGCGCCGTCATCGTGACGATGCCGCATATGCAAGAGCGCGTCGTCGCTCAGCTTGCCGAGATGTCGAACGTCGAAGTTTACGCCCATGAGGCGGGAAAAATCGTCGTGGTGATCGAGGGCACGAGCACCGGGATGCTCGGCGAAAGCCTTTCGCGCATCGCGGTTCTCGAGGGCGTGGTGGCAGCCAACATGGTGTTTGAGCATGTCGAAACTCAAGGAGAGATCAGCCATGACCGCCGAACTGACCCGGCGTGAAATTTTGAAGGCGCATGCCGCCGGCATCGCCGCAGCCACTGCGGGCATTGCGCTTCCGGCCGCGGCGCAGCCCGTGCCGGGCGGAGTGGAGGCGCTGCAGATCAAATGGGCGAAGGCTCCTTGCCGCTTCTGCGGCACCGGCTGCGGCGTCATGGTCGGCGTCAAGGAGGGGCAGGTCGTCGCCACCCATGGCGACATGCAGGCCGAGGTCAACCGTGGCCTCAACTGCATCAAGGGCTACTTCCTTTCCAAGATCATGTACGGCGCCGACCGCCTCACGACGCCCTTGCTACGTAAGCGCAACGGCGTCTTTGCCAAAGACGGCGAGTTCGAGCCGGTGAGCTGGGACGAGGCGTTCGACGTCATGGCCGAGCAGGCGAAGAAGGTCCTGAAGGAGAAGGGACCGACAGCTCTCGGCATGTTCGGCTCCGGGCAATGGACCATCTTCGAGGGATACGCCGCCACAAAGCTGATGCGCGCCGGCTTCCGCTCCAACAATCTCGACCCGAATGCCCGACACTGCATGGCCTCGGCAGCCTACGCCTTCATGCGCACCTTCGGCATGGACGAGCCTATGGGCTGCTACGACGATTTCGAACACGCGGACGCCTTTGTGCTCTGGGGTTCGAACATGGCCGAGATGCACCCGATCCTCTGGACGCGGCTCGCCGACCGGCGGCTCGGGCACGAGCATGTGAAGGTGGCGGTGCTTTCGACCTTCACCCATCGCAGCATGGATCTCGCCGATATCCCGATCGTATTCAAGCCGGGCACGGACCTCGCGATTCTCAACTACATCGCCAATCACATCATCCAGAGCGGCCGGGTTGATCAGGATTTTGTCGAGAAGCACACGACCTTCATGGTTGGCGCGACCGATATCGGCTACGGCCTGAGGCCCGACGATCCCCTCGAGGTCAAGGCGACAAACGCCCGGGATGCGGCGAAGATGACGCCGAGCGACTTCGAGAGCTTCAAGACATTCGTTTCCGAATACACACTCGACAAGACTGTCGAACTGACCGGGGTCGAGGCCGGTTTCCTCGAACAATTGGCCGATCTTTATGCCGATCCCAACCGCAAAGTCATGTCGCTCTGGACCATGGGCTTCAACCAGCACGTACGCGGTGTCTGGGTCAACCACATGGTCTACAACCTCCACCTCCTGACCGGGAAGATATCGGAGCCCGGCAACAGCCCGTTCTCGCTGACCGGGCAGCCCTCGGCCTGCGGCACGGCACGCGAGGTCGGAACCTTCGCCCATCGGCTGCCGGCCGACATGACCGTCACCAACCCGGAGCACCGCAAGCACGCCGAGGAAATCTGGCGCGTGCCTCACGGCATCATTCCGGAGAAGCCGGGCTATCATGCGGTCGAGCAGGACCGGATGCTAAAAGACGGCAAGCTCAACTTCTATTGGGTGCAAGTCAACAACAACGTCCAGGCGGCGCCCAATACTGAGAACGAGACCTACCAGGGCTACCGCAACCCCGACAATTTCGTCGTCGTCTCGGACGTCTATCCGACGATCACCGCGATGAGCGCCGACCTGATCCTTCCGGCCGCCATGTGGGTGGAAAAGGAGGGCGCCTATGGCAATGCGGAGCGCCGTACCCATGTCTGGCACCAGCTTGTGAATGCGCCCGGAGAGGCGCGCTCCGATCTCTGGCAGATGGTGGAGTTTTCCAAGCGCTTCACCACCGACGAGGTCTGGCCGGCCGACATTCTCGACGCCAATCCGGGCTATCGGGGGAAGACGCTCTACGACGTGCTCTTCAAGAACGGAAATGTCGACCGTTTCGCGGCAAGCGAGATCAACAAGGAATACGCCAACCGGGAGGCCGAGGCTTTCGGTTTCTACATCCAGAAAGGGCTTTTCGAGGAATACGCCTCCTTCGGGCGCGGACACGGGCACGATCTTGCGCCCTATGACCGCTACCACGAGGAGAGGGGGCTGCGCTGGCCCGTCGTCGACGGCAAGGAGACGCTGTGGCGCTACCGGGAGGGTTATGATCCGTATGTGAAGCAGGGCGAGGGCGTGAAGTTTTACGGCCGCCCGGATGGGAAGGCGGTCATCCTCGCCGTTCCCTACGAACCGCCGGCGGAATCTCCGGACGACGAATACAACATCTGGCTGGTGACTGGTCGCGTGCTCGAACACTGGCACTCGGGCTCAATGACCATGCGGGTGCCGGAGCTCTACAAGGCCTTCCCTGGTGCGGTCTGCTTCATGAATGCCGGAGACGCCCGCGATCGCGGCATCAATCAGGGCGCCGAGGTGCGGATCGTTTCCCGTCGCGGCGAAATTCGCGCCCGCGTCGAGACGCGCGGCCGCAACCGCATGCCGCCGGGCGTCATCTTCGTACCCTGGTTCGACGCCAGCAGGCTCATCAACAAGGTAACGCTCGACGCAACCGATCCAATCTCCAAACAGACGGATTTCAAAAAATGCGCGGTCAAGATCGTCTCTGTCGCATGATGAGAAGCCCCGGATCGATGCTGGGAGCGCTGTTGGCGATCCTCTTCGTCGCTACGGGGGCAATCGCCCAGATGGCGGGCGAGAGGGTGCCGGAGCTCTCCGGACCGCCGCAGGAAATGGGCGAGGTGGAGGCGCACCCGATCCCCAAATGGGTCGTCGACGACGCCCGCAAGGAGCGCGCCTATCCCGACCAGCCGCCGGTTATTCCGCATTCGATCGAGGGTTACCAGCTCTCGGTCAACACCAACCGGTGCCTCTCCTGCCACAAGCGCGAACTGACGCAGGAGTCCGGCGCGCCGATGATCAGCGTCACGCACTACATGACGCGGGAAGGGCAGATGCTCGCGGACGTTTCGCCGCGGCGCTATTTCTGCACGGCCTGCCATGTGCCGCAGGCCGACGTGCGCCCGCTCGTCGGCAACACCTTCCGGGACATGAGCGAGATGGGCGTCAAGCAGGCAGGGAGCGAGTAGGCCATGGCTTTGGCAAAGCGCTTTCTGCTCTGGGTGTGGAAGATCCTGACAACGCCGGCCGCAACGCTCAGCCTCGCCTTCCTGACGCTCGGCGGATTCGTCGGCGGCGTGATCTTCTGGGGCGCCTTCAACACCGCTTTGGAGCTTACCAACACCGAGGAGTTTTGCGTCTCCTGTCATGAGATGCGGACCAACGTCTTCGAGGAGCTTACGCGCACGGTCCATTTCTCCAACCGCTCGGGCGTCCGGGCGTCCTGCCCCGACTGTCATGTGCCGCATGAGTGGACGGACAAGATCGCCCGCAAGATGCAGGCCTCGAAGGAAGTCTGGGGCAAGATCTTCGGAACCATCAACACGCGCGAGAAATTCCTCGACCATCGGCTGGAACTCGCCAAACATGAATGGGCGAGGCTCAAGGCTAACGACAGCCTAGAGTGCCGCAACTGTCACTCCTCGGCGGCGATGGACCTCTCGAAGCAGACGCAACGCGCCGCCGAGATCCATACCCGCTACCTGCTGCCCGGAAAGGCGACCTGCATCGATTGCCACAAGGGCATTGCCCACGAGCTGCCGAACATGCAGGGCGTCGAGCCCGGGTGGAAGCTGCCGCCCGAACTCGAAGGAGAGAAGCTGCCTTCTGCTTCCGCGATCGACGAGCTGAAGCGGGTCATGGACACGGCTCACAGCGCGGCGCTCGCGAATTGACCACGCCGTCGCTTCTGCGGCCTCCCGGTAAACGGTACGCGGTTATCTGACCATCAAGACCGGTATGGCCGGTGCGTCGATCATCGCCTTGGTTACTCCGCCGAATACCCTCTCGCGGATGCGCGAGTGCCCATAGGCGCCGATCACGATCAAGTCGGCCGAAGCGTCGTGTGCGTGCTGGGCGAGTACCTCTTCGACTGTGCGGCCGGCACTCGGAAGCCGGTCGACTGTCACTTTGACGCCGTGGCGTGCAAGATAGGTGGCGACATCGGCGCCCGGTTCTTCGCCGTTCTTGGTCTTTGGATCGACGAGCACCAGGTTCACGCCCTCGGCGTTTTTCATCATGTCCAACGTTTCGCGGACGGCCCTTGCGGACTCGACGGTCGAGTTCCACGCCACGAGGACGTTCTTCGGCTGCAAGGTGGCTGATCGAAGATCCGAAGCGAGCAGGACCGGCCGTGCCGAATAGAAGAGAGCGCCTTCTATGACTCCCCGCCGGAGGAGCTCATCTACCCTTAGACTTGTGCCGATCAAGGTGACATCGGCATATCGGGCACGCTCTCCGATGTCTTGCCCGAGCCGCATCGTCTCTGAGTATCGCCCAACCACATCGAATGAAATTCCGGCACTTCCGAGTATCTCGTTGGCTTCTCTGACGGCGTGGCGCAGTTGCTCCAGGTCACCGTCGCGGCTGTCAATCCAGGCCGCGGAAATGGCTGCGAGGTCTCCCATCGGAGGGAGAGTGGCTATCCTGCTGGCGAGAACCGGGAGGTGCGCACCCTCCGATGCACACAGATCTGCCGCCCGCTGCCCTCAGGTCATCTTCGAATTGGCTGACACCAACCACAAGAAGGATCGTCTTATACGTCATTGGCCTCGTCTCCGAAACCGATGGATGCAGGAGCGATCCTACTCTGCGCCTCAGCGGCTACAAGTACGTGGCGAAGCGCTTCCGTCCTGGGACGATTTGCAGCAAGTGCGGGTTGTCTGTTTCCGCCAGCATGGTCTATGGAAGAGTCGCATCGTGCAGACACAGCCAAGACGCTCGGCATTGCAGCGGTAAATAGTCCTTCGGTGATAATGGGATGCTTTCAGAAAGCGTTGTTGAGAGGACTCGGTTGGGACGGTTGCTCGTCAGGTGGCGAGGCGAGGGGGCCGTATCCTATATTGTCGCCGCGGTAGCCACCTTGAGCGTTCTTGCGCTGAGATTGACGCTGGCTGAACAAATCGGCGACGGCCTTCTTCTCCTCTCGTTCATCCCTGCCATCCTCGTCGTAGCGCTGGTCGGCGGCCGGACTGCGATCCTCTTTGCGGCGGGGCTGTCGCTTTTTGCTGCGGTCTTCCTTCAACGGATCAGGAGTGTCGACGATCCGAGTGTCGTGGAACTGGCGGTCTTCGGGTTGGCAGTGCTTCTGACCGCGGCGCTGGGAGAAGTCCTTCAGGCGGTCAAACGCGACGTTGACCGGGCCGAGGACGTCGTCAAGGCCCGCGACGCACATCTGAGGTCGATCTTGGACACGGTTCCGGATGCCACAGTGGTCAGCGCGACAGATGGTACCATCCTCTCCTTCAACGCCGCGGCCGTGCGGCAGTTCGGATATGCGGAGGAGGAAGTCATTGGCGAGAACTTGCGCATATTGATGCCGGAGCCCTATCGCCGCGAACACGATGGATACATGCATCGTTATCTGACTACCGGCGAAAAGCGCATCATCGGTATTGACCGGGTCGTCTCCGGTCAGCGAAAAGACGGATCGACGTTTCCGATGAAGCTCGCTGTGGGCGAGATGAGATCGGGCGGTGAGCGGTTTTTCACGGGCTTCATCAGAGACCTTACGGAGCGGGAGGAGTCGGCTGCGAGGCTCGAGCAAATTCAGGCGGAGCTTGCGCGGCTTGCCCGGCTCAACGAGATGGGGGAGATGGCATCGACACTTGCGCATGAGCTGAACCAGCCCCTGTCGGCGATCGCCAACTACTCGCACGGATGTGTGAGGCTGTTGCGTGACATGGACGATGCCGTCGCAACCCGAATGCGCGAGGCGCTTGAAGAGGTGGCAGGCCAGTCTCTGCGGGCCGGTCAGATCATCAAGCATCTCAGGGAGTTCGTCACGAAGGGCGAAACTGAAAAGGCGCCGGAAGACATTCGCAAACTGGTGGAGGAGGCCGCCGCGCTGGCTCTGGTCGGCTCCCGCGAGCAGGGGGTGCGGACCGTGTTCGAATATCTGCCCGGCGCCGAAATGGTAATGGTGGACCGGATCCAGGTCCAGCAGGTCCTCATCAACCTGATGCGCAACGCAATCGAGGCAATGCGCCACGTCGAGCGCCGAGAGCTAACGATCCGCACCATGCCGGCCGATCCGGGCGAGATTGTCGTTGTTGTTAAAGACACGGGCGGAGGTATTCCGGAGGAAATGGCGGGTCAGCTCTTTAAGCCATTCGTCACGACAAAGGCCAGCGGAATGGGCATCGGGCTGTCCATTTCGAAGCGCATTGTCGAGGCGCATGGCGGTGAGATGACTGTCTCGAAAAATGCGGCTGGTGGGGCTACTTTCCGGTTCACGCTGCCCGCGTATGTTGAAGAACGGATCAATGCAGATGACTGATTACACGGTGCATATTGTTGATGACGAAGAGGCGGTCAGGAAGTCGCTTGCGTTCATGCTGACGATGAACGGCTTCGCAGTCAAAATGCATCAATCGGCCGAGGCCTTCCTCGTCTTCGCACCGGACGTTAGAAACGGAATTCTCGTGACGGATCTGAGAATGCCGGACATGTCAGGCGTCGACCTCCTGCGCAATCTCGGCGATCGGAAGATCAAGATACCCTCGATTGTGATTACCGGGCACGGCGACGTCCCCATGGCGGTGGAGGCTATGAAGGCGGGGGCGGTGGATTTCATCGAGAAGCCTTTCGAAGATTCCGTGATCATCGAGGCCATCGAGAGAGCCTCGGCGCATCTGGTCGTTCCGGATGCCGATGCGGACGAGGTCAATGACATTCAGGCGAGGCTCGAGACGCTGAGTGAGAGAGAACGCCAGGTCCTCTCGGCCGTCGTGGCCGGCCTTCCCAACAAGTCGATTGCCTATGATCTGGACATCAGCCCGCGCACCGTCGAGGTGCACCGCGCCAATGTGATGGCCAAGATGAAGGCGAAGAGCCTCCCCCATCTCGTGCGAATGGCTCTCGCCGCAGGTTTTGGTCCTGCCTGATTTGCCGAGTTGATCTCGCGCAATGCGTCGCGTCGCCGCAAGCACTCTAATACCGGCTCATGGCTGCCAGAAGCACGCCAAATGAGCGAGATTTCGAATTGTCAGGCGGAAGAGGCATTATCGTCGTTGCAGCGGACCAGGGGCTCCGACGATCTGTGGCGTTCGCGCTCGAGGTCGAAGGATATTCGACCGAGTCCTACGACACCGTGCAAAATGCAGAAGAATCTTCCAAGGGGGCGCTCTGCACGATTGTCGACGATGAGGTACTAAGATCAGAGCCGCAGGCCGCCACTCAATTCCTCAAGAGGCTCGGAGCCCGGGGCATCCTGCTAGTCGATGGCCTGTCGGCCCTTCAGCCAAATGTCGGCAATGCGATATTGACGAAGCCTTTCACTGGTGCCGACCTGCTCGGCGTGATCAGCAGCCTGATCGAAGCGGCTAAGTAATTTCCCTTAGTGATCTAACCGAATATCTCCCGGCCCTGGGAATTGCCAATCTATCCCCACACCGAACAGGGGATAAAGAGATGTACGCCGCTGCACAACCCAAGGAACACGCCGAAGACGTTGCACTGACCCAAATTGCTGGGCCGCATCTAGTCGCCACCTACAGGGCCGGTCGTGAGATCTATGCTGAAGGCGATTTGATCGAGAAGTGCTACCAGGTTTCTACTGGAGCGGTGCGTGTCTACCGCCTGCTCTCGGACGGACGGCGACAGGTCGTGTCCTTTCATCTCCCGGGTGAGATGTTCGGCTTCGAAGCAGGCCTCAGCCATTGCTTTTTCGCCGAGGCGATCACGGAAACGACACTGGCTGTCTTCGGCCGCAGACAGATGCAAGAGCGTTCGCGGGACCTTCTCGCGCTCGCCTTGACCGGCATGGCGCGGGCTCAGCAGCATCTGCTGGTGATCGGCAGGCAATGTGCGGTGGAGCGGATTGCCGCATTCCTTGTCGACCTTTGCGAGCGTCAAGGCGGCGGCAGACAGTTGCGGTTGCCAATGTCGCGGCAAGACATTGCCGACTATCTCGGCCTTACCATCGAAACCGTATCGCGGGTCGTGACAAAGCTGAAGGAGCGCAGCGTGATCGTCCTGCGGGACGCACGGACAATCGACATTATGAAGCCGGACGCCCTGCATTCGCTTTGCAACTGAGCCTGCCTGAGAGTCTGCATAGCAGACCCTCCTCTGGCGCTCTGGAGGTGCCGGCCATCCGCGACTAGCGGGAGGAGCAGAGCTATGTTTGTCAGGGAAATGCGCCGCGAGGAGTGCCAAGCGGTAGTCGCGGCAGGGGATCTGGCGCGATTGGCCTGCTGCAAGGACGGCCAGCCGTACATAGTGCCGATCACCTATGCGCACTCCGGCAACTGCCTCTACTGCTTTTCCATGCCGGGCCAGAAAATCGACTGGATGCGCAGCAACTCCAACATTTCCCTCCAGATCGACGAGTTTGCTAGCAATCGCCAGTGGAAGAGCGTGGTCGTTACGGGCCGTTACCGCGAACTACCAGCGGCGGCGCCGGGCCGCCGCAGCGAGTGCATTCACGCCTGGTCCCTCCTCGAAAAAAAAGCCAACTGGTGGGAACCAGGGGGACTTAGACCAGTTCCGCAGACGATTTCAGCGGCGTCTCCACACATTTTCTTTTGCGTGGACATAGAGGAAATGACCGGCCGTGCAGCCGGAGAGGGCGAGCGTTAGCCGCACCAATCAGCGCCATTGTATGCGACCAGATTGCATCCTTTCAAATTCCTAGAGCTTCCTGCCACGAACCGAAATACGGCCGGCTGACTGATCCCGCATCAGGAGCCTGCGGACGTGTTTCCGATGCCGTGGTCACTTACCGCTGCGCAGGAGGACGAGCGTCATTGCTATCATGTCTCGGCCTTCGCTGCAGGCTCCCTTGGGCGACCTCCGAGGCATGCCTGGCGAGCGCTCCAACTGTCTTGATCTGAATCAAGGTACCGAAGACCCGGCTCTGGCAATTCTCAGAAGACTTCGGCGCTTGCGTGCAGGCGTGCGCCAGTCAGCGATTAGAAAAGAGTTGGGGGTCCAACCATGAAACATACAGTCGAGATGGTCGTCCTTGCCGTCGGCGCCTTCCTGGCGCTGGTCGGGGCCGGCTTTGCCCAGGACCGCCTGTTCGGCGCGCATATGTGGATACTCTTCTTCATGCTGCTCGGCGGCACGTTGGTGCTCATGCGCCGTGTTGATTTCCGTCCGGCGGTCGCGGGTCATCGGGCCCTACAGACCGAATACTTCGACGAGGTGGTCAAATACGGTGTCATCGCGACGGTGTTCTGGGGCGTCGTCGGGTTCCTCGTCGGCGTCGTCGTCGCCTTGCAGCTCGCCTTTCCCGATCTCAATGTCGAGCCCTGGTTCAACTTCGGCCGCATGCGGCCGCTCCACACCTCGGCGGTGATCTTCGCATTCGGTGGCAATGCGCTCATCGCCACCTCCTTCTATGTGGTTCAGCGCACGAGCCGCGCGCGTCTCTTCGGCGGCGATCTCGGCTGGTTCGTTTTCTGGGGCTACCAGCTTTTCATCGTGCTTGCAGCGACCGGCTATCTGCTCGGGATTACCCAGAGCCGCGAATATGCGGAGCCGGAATGGTACGTCGATCTCTGGCTGACGATCGTATGGGTCGCCTATCTCGTCGCTTTTATGGGCACGATCCTGAAGCGCAAGGAGCCGCACATCTATGTGGCGAACTGGTTCTATCTCGGCTTCATCGTCACGATTGCCATGCTGCACGTCGTCAACAATCTGGCGGTGCCGGTGTCGTTTCTGGGCTCGAAGAGCTATTCCGCCTTTGCCGGCGTCCAGGATGCGCTGACGCAGTGGTGGTACGGGCACAATGCGGTCGGCTTCTTCCTGACCGCCGGCTTCCTGGCGATGATGTACTACTTCATCCCGAAGCAGGTGAACCGCCCCGTCTATTCCTACCGCCTGTCGATCATCCACTTCTGGGCGCTGATCTTCATGTATATCTGGGCCGGTCCCCACCACCTGCACTACACGGCGCTGCCCGACTGGGCTCAGACGCTCGGCATGGTCTTCTCCGTCATGCTCTGGATGCCCTCCTGGGGCGGCATGATCAACGGCCTGATGACGCTTTCGGGCGCGTGGGACAAGGTCCGCACCGATCCCATCGTCCGCATGATGGTCATGGCCGTCGCCTTCTACGGCATGGCGACGTTCGAAGGGCCGATGATGTCGATCAAGGCGGTCAATTCGCTCAGCCACTATACGGACTGGACGATCGGCCACGTGCATTCCGGCGCGCTCGGCTGGAACGGTCTCATCACCTTCGGCGCCATCTATTATCTGGTGCCGAAACTCTGGAACCGGGAGCGGCTCTATAGCCTGCAGATGGTCAACTGGCACTTCTGGCTCGCGACCCTCGGCATCGTCGTCTATGCCGCAACTATGTGGGTCGCCGGCATCCAGCAGGGGCTGATGTGGCGCGAATACGACGACCAGGGCTTCCTCGTCTATTCCTTCGCCGAATCGGTGGCGGCGATGTTCCCCTATTACATCATGCGTGCCGCAGGCGGCGCCCTGTTCCTCGCCGGCGCGCTCGTCATGGCCTTCAACGTAACGATGACCATCCTCGGCCGCGTGCGCGATGAAGGCGCGGCGCTGGATGCCGCGCCGCTGCCGGCGCCCGCGGAATAGGAGGGCAGATAATGTCCATTCTCGATAAACACGCGCTACTCGAACGCAACGCCACCTTGCTGCTCGTCGGCTCCCTGCTCGTCGTCTCGATCGGCGGGATTGTGGAAATCGCGCCGCTCTTTTATCTCGAAAACACCATCGAGAAGGTCGAGGGCATGCGGCCCTATTCGCCGCTCGAGCTTGCAGGCCGCGACATCTACATCCGCGAAGGCTGTTACGTCTGTCACAGCCAGATGATCCGCCCCTTCCGCGACGAAGTCGAACGCTACGGCCACTATTCGCTGGCGGCGGAGTCGATGTACGATCATCCCTTCCAATGGGGGTCGAAACGCACGGGGCCGGACCTCGCGCGCGTCGGCGACCGCTACTCCAACGAATGGCACGTCCAGCACATGATCGAGCCGCGCTCGGTCGTGCCGGAATCGGTGATGCCGAGCTATGCCTTCCTCAAGGAAACGCCGCTAGAGGTGAAGAATGTTGCCATGAACCTCAAGGCGAACAGGGCGGTCGGCGTTCCCTACACGGACGAGATGATCGACAACGCGGCTGCGGACCTCAAGGCCCAGGCCGATCCGAATGCCGACAGTTCGGGCGTGGAGGCACGCTACCCCAAGGCCAAACTCGGTGACTTCGATGGCGATCCACAAAGGCTGACGGAGATGGACGCTCTCGTCGCCTATCTCCAGATGCTCGGCACGCTCGTCGACTTCTCCACCTATGACGACACCACCGGCTACCGCTGAGGGGAACGCAGATGGAAACCTACACGGCCATGCGCCATTTCGCCGATAGTTGGGGACTGCTCGCCATGACGTTGTTCTTCCTCGGCGTCGTCCTTTTCATCTTCCGGCCCGGCGCCAAGAAGGCTGCCGCTCAGGCCTCTGCCATCCCGCTGAAGGAGGACTGATCCATGGCGGACAAGCATAAGCACGTCGACGAGGTCAGCGGCGTAGAAACCACCGGGCACGAATGGGACGGCATCCGCGAGCTCAACAATCCGATGCCGCGCTGGTGGGTCTATAGCTTCTATGCGACGATCATCTGGGCGATTGGATATGCGGTCGCCTATCCCTCATGGCCGATGCTGACGGAGGCGACCAAGGGCGTGCTCGGCTATTCAAGCCGGGCGGAGGTCAGTGCGGAACTGGCCAATGCGAAGGCCGCGCAGGCCGGCAACCTTGAACGCATCGCCGCGAGCACGGTCGAGGACATCATGGCGGATCCGGAACTGAGGCAGTTCGCCATTGCGGCCGGCGCGTCCGTCTTCAAAGTGAACTGTGCGCAATGCCACGGCTCAGGCGCGGCCGGTGGCAAGGGCTTCCCGAACCTGAATGACGACGAGTGGCTTTGGGGCGGCAAGCCCGAGGAGATCTACCAGACGATCGCGCATGGCGTCCGTCACCAAGGTGACGGGGAGACGCGGGTGTCGGAAATGCCTGCCTTTGCCGACATGCTGGCGCCCGAGGAGCTCCGCGCGACCGCTGCCTATGTCGTAAGCCTCACCGGAACACCCTCCAACCCGGCGCTGGTGGAACCTGGCAAGCAGCTCTTCGCCGACAATTGCGCCTCTTGCCATGGTGCGGACGCGAAGGGCAGCCGCGAATTCGGCGCGCCCAATCTTGCCGACGCGATCTGGCTCAAGGGTGAGGGCGAGCAGGCGATCGTCGACCAGATGCGGTCGCCGAAGCATGGCGTCATGCCGGCCTGGCTGCAGCGCATCGGTGATCCGGTGGTAAAAGAGCTTGCGGTCTTCGTCCATTCGCTCGGCGGCGGCGAGTAGCGAGTACGCGCACGGGTGGCGGCTCAAACGCGATGTGGCCGCCACTTCAGCAACGCGAGCTGCGCCGCGCACCGGCTCCGATCCAATCCCAAATCCGTCTCAAGCGCCGGCCGGCGAGTAAGACATCCCGGCCACGGCGGAATTATTCCCGGCGTCGCCCGCTGCGCATGGGCAGCACTCCGACGCAAACTTGACGCAGATCAAGGCGCAGAGCCGGCACGTGGCGCAAAAGCTGGTCTGACGATCGAGTTCTAAAGCGCGTCGCGCCCAATCGAATGTATGCGACGCACGTTAGGTCCGTGTTTTTTGCGCATGTCGTTGTCCCAAAACCGCTGCACACTTCTGGGCGACATGCATTGGTAGGGACTATCCAAATGCTTCACCAGCCCGCCTCCAAAGCTGGCTCCGTCGAGCGGCTCGAAGCCGAGCCGGTTAATGCCGCGCGGCACCGCAGGCCGCTTTACGAGAAACGGCGGAAGATTTTCCCAAAGCGGGCCGAGGGCCGTTTCCGCCGGTTCAAGTGGCTGGTCATGCTGGTGACGCTCGGCATCTACTATTTGACGCCCTGGATCCGCTGGGATCGCGGCGCGCATGCGCCGGACCAGGCGGTCCTCATCGATCTTGGGGCGCGGCGGTTTTACTTCTTCTTCATCGAGATATG
The DNA here is from genome assembly GCF_001651865.1 of Sinorhizobium glycinis. Taxonomy (GTDB): domain Bacteria; phylum Pseudomonadota; class Alphaproteobacteria; order Rhizobiales; family Rhizobiaceae; genus Sinorhizobium; species Sinorhizobium glycinis. The sequence goes on along the minus strand of NZ_LPUX01000067.1, from coordinate 62,440 downwards.
GCCACAGGAATTCTTCTTCGTCGCCGGCCTTCTGGTCATGGCGGGCTTCGGCCTGTTCCTGGTGACCTCGGCCGTCGGCCGCGCCTGGTGCGGCTATGCCTGTCCGCAAACCGTCTGGGTCGATCTATTCCTAGTGATCGAGCGCTTCATCGAGGGCGACCGCAATGCCCGCATGCGTCTCGACGCCGGACGCTGGACGCTCGACAAGATACGCAAGCGCGTCGCCAAGCATGCGATCTGGCTGATGATCGGCGCTGCTACGGGCGGTGCCTGGATATTTTACTTCGCCGACGCTCCCACGCTCCTGAAGAGCTTCGTCGCTCTGCAAGCTCCGCCGGTGGCCTACATGACCGTGGCGATCCTCACCGCCACCACCTATGTTTTCGGCGGGCTCATGCGCGAGCAGGTCTGCACCTATATGTGTCCTTGGCCGCGCATCCAGGCAGCGATGCTGGATGAGAACTCGCTGGTCGTCACCTATAACGACTGGCGCGGCGAAACGCGCTCGCGTCATGCCAAGAAGGCGGCCGCAGCCGGCGAGGTGGTCGGCGATTGTGTCGACTGCAATGCCTGCGTCGCGGTCTGTCCCATGGGGATCGACATCCGTGACGGCCAGCAGCTCGAATGCATCACCTGCGCGCTCTGCATCGATGCCTGTGACGGCGTCATGGACAAGCTCGGCCGCGAACGCGGTTTGATCTCCTATGCGACGCTCAGCGACTATGCCGCCAACATGGCTCTTGCCACTGACGGCGGTGCGACTGCGATCGACCCCCGGCGCGTGCGCGGCGCCAACGGCGCCTTCGTTGACAGCATCAGGCACTTCGATTGGCGGATCATCTTCCGCCCGCGTGTCCTTGTCTATTTCGGCGTCTGGGTGCTCGTTGGCCTCGGCATGCTCTACGCGCTCGTCTCACGCGACAGGCTAGAACTGAACGTGCTGCATGACCGCAACCCGCAATATGTCGTCGAGTCGGACGGGTCCGTCCGCAACGGCTACATGATCAAGCTGCTCAACATGATCCCCGAGCAGCGGCGCATCACGCTCACCCTCGAAGGGATTCCGTCAGCGCAGATGCGGATTGCGGGCCAGGCGCAGGGCGACGGCCGCAGCTTTTCAGTTGCCGTCGATCCGGACAAGGTCACGTCCCTCAAGGTGTTCGTCGCCGTGCCGAAAGCGAAGCTCTCAGAGGCCGAGGAAGGCTTTTCTTTCAGAGCCGAAGACCCTTCCAGCCACGAGCGGGATGTCTACCGCGCGAACTTCAATCAACCCGCAGCAAAGTGAGCCGCTATGATCAGCCAAGGCAGTGAACCGCGTCGTTTTACCGGATGGCATATGGTGGCGGTGATGGCGCTGTTCTTCGGCACCATCATCTCCGTAAACTTCGTCATGGCCTGGAACGCCAGCCGAAGCTGGAGCGGCCTCGTCGTCGAGAATGCCTACGTTGCCAGCCAACAGTTCAATGGCAAGCTGGCCGAGACACGCGCCTTTGCGGCAAGCGGCATCAAGGGCGAACTCACGGCCGAGAACGGCCTCCGTTACGTGTTGACCCGCAGAGGCGAGCCGGAGCGGGAGGTCGATCAGGTTGTCGCAGTGCTCAAAAGGCCCGTCGAGGCTCGTGAGGATGTTCGCTTCGAGCTCGTTCGCGACGGTGAGGGCGTGTTCGTTTCGACGCAGGCGCTCAAACCAGGGCAGTGGATCGCGGATGTGACGTCCAAGGCGGGCGGAGTACTCGTCTATCGCCAGGCCATCAGGTTCATCGCAGCGGGAGAGGGCCAATGAGCTGCTGTGCGACGGCGGTCGGCGCCACCCTTATTGCCGACGCGGCGAGGCAGGGGCTGCCCCCTTCAGAAGAACTGTGGCTCGCAAGCCGGGCGCTTGGGAACGGGTTGCGACAGACGGATCTCAGCGTGCCGGGCGTTCACTGTGGCTCATGCATCACGACGATCGAGGCGGCGTTGCGGGCGAGACCTGAAGTCGAAGGGGCGCGCGTCAACCTCTCCTCGCGGCGCGTTTCGATCGTCTGGAAGGAGGACGTCGCGGGCAAGCGCAGCGATCCTCGAGAACTCGTACGCGCCATCGGCGAGCGCGGCTACGAGGCGCATCTCTTCACGCCTGGCGAGGAAGAGGGCGATGCCCTCCTGACGCAGTTAATACGTGCGGTCGCCGTTTCGGGCTCTGCTGCGGCCAACATCATGCTGCTTTCCGTGTCCGTCTGGTCGGGCGCGGACGCGGCAACACGCGATCTCTTTCATTGGATTTCGGCCATGATCGCAGGGCCGACGCTGATCTATGCGGGCCGATTCTTCTATCAGTCGGCCTGGAATGCGTTGCGCCACGGGCGGACCAACATGGATGTGCCAATCGCGCTTGCCGTCACACTCTCCTATGGCATGTCGCTCTACGAGACGATCGGCCATGGAGAGCATGCCTGGTTCGACGCGTCCGTCACCCTTCTGTTCTTCCTGCTCATTGGTCGGACGCTCGACCACATGATGCGCGGCCGCGCCCGTTCCGCGATCAGCGGCCTCGCACGGTTGTCGCCCCGTGGCGCGACGGTCCTCAATGCCGACGGGTCGCGGGAATATCGCGCCACAAGCGAGATCGAGCCTGGCGAGCGTCTGATGATCGCTGCCGGCGAGCGAATACCGGTCGACGGACGCGTAGTTTCGGGCACCAGTGATCTGGACCGCTCGGTCGTCAACGGGGAGAGCGCGCCGATCTCGGTCGGCGCCGGCGATGCCGTCGAGGCCGGCACGCTCAACCTTACCGGCCCGCTGGTGCTCGAGGCGACGGCCGCGGCGCGCGACTCCTTTCTCGCCGAAATCATGGGACTGATGGAGGCTGCCGAAGGGGGCAGAGCGCGTTACCGGCGCATTGCCGATCGCGCCGCTCGCTATTACTCGCCGGCCGTCCATCTACTGGCGCTTCTGACGTTCGTCGGCTGGATCCTGGTGGAAGGCGACGTCCGCCATGCCATGCTGATCGCAGTGGCGGTTCTGATCATCACCTGCCCCTGCGCGCTCGGCCTGGCCGTACCGGTGGTCCAAGTCGTTGCCGCCGGACGACTATTCCAAGGGGGTGTCATGGTCAAGGACGGCTCTGCCATGGAGCGGCTCGCCGAAATCGATACGGTGCTGCTCGACAAGACCGGAACGCTGACGGTCGGCAAGCCGCGACTCATGAATGCGGCGGAAATTGCGCCCGATGCGTTCGCCATGGCGGCTGCGCTTGCCGTGCACTCGAGGCACCCGATGGCAAAGGCCATCCAGGATGCGGCTGGGGCAGTCCCACCGCTTACGGGCGACATCAGGGAAATCCCCGGGGCTGGCATAGAGGCGAAAACGGAGAATGGCGTCTATCGGCTCGGGAGCCGCGATTTTGCGGTGGCAGAGCTGGGCTCTGAAAGCGCGCAATCGGAGGCAATCCTGTCGCTTGATTATCAGGAGCTTGCCTGCCTCCGTTTCGAAGACCGGCTGCGACCGGCGGCTCATGAATCGATTAAGACCCTTGGCCGATTGGGTCTTTCAACCGGAATTCTCTCCGGCGACCGCGAGCCGGTGGTGGCGGCACTTGCCCGTAAGCTAGAGATCGCGAATTGGCGTGCCGAGCTCTCTCCAAGCGGGAAGGTCGCGGCCCTCGCTGCTGCAGCGGGCGGCCACCGGGTTTTGATGGTTGGCGATGGCATCAATGACGCGCCGGCTCTGCGTGCGGCACATGTTTCCATGGCACCGGCCACTGCCGCCGATGTCGGTCGTCAGGCGGCCGACTTCGTCTTCATCCATCAACCACTATCGGCCGTTCCCTTCGCTATTGAAACGGCGAGGCGCGCTGGCCGCCTGATCCGGCAGAACTTCGCGCTGGCGATTGGGTATAACATCATCGCGGTGCCGATCGCCATGCTTGGCTACGCGACCCCGCTCGTCGCCGCGGTCGCGATGTCCACCTCGTCGCTCGTGGTGGTCGTCAACGCCCTGAGACTGAAGGGCACCGCTTCCACTGTCCTGGACGAAGCCGCTATGCTTCCTCCGTCCCTGCATTCGAGTGGGGCCACCGCATGAACACGCTTATCTACCTCATTCCAATAGCGCTCATTCTTGGAGGGCTCGGGCTGGCCGCTTTTCTGTGGGCGCTCAAGAACGGGCAATACGAGGATCTCGACGGTGCATCCTGGCGGGTCCTCGATGATGGCGATGGCAGGCCGTGAAAGCAGCGCTGCTCTGCAGTTGTTTGACCGAGGTCAAGTAGCCGCACCCTTTAGACTGCTAATTTGATATGATCTTTATTGGGGCATGTGCAATGAAGACCTTGCAATTGACTTCGAGCGACAGGGCCATCCTCGTCCGTTCCCGCTTTTTCGCGCGGCTGCCGCACTCCACCGTCGACGCTATTCTCGAGGGTGCAACGCTTTCCAGTCACGAAGAGCATGATGTTCTGTTCCGCCAAGGCGACAGCATCGACGATGTTTTCTTCGTGCTTTCGGGGCTTGTCCGTCTCTATCGGCTGGGAAAGGAAGGGCGCGAAGCCGATGTCGCCGTGTTTCCGAAGGGGGAAATGTTTGCCGAGAACGCAATGTTTCTCGGTCATCGCGTCACCGCCAGCGCAGAAGCTGCCGAAGCATCGATCATCTTGCGGCTCGACAGCCGTAAGCTTCGTCAGCTCGCCGCGGCAGACCCCGAGGTGGCGCAAGCTATCATCGAGCACCTCTGCCATCGCGGCAAAATGACCGAGGATCTCCTCGCAGAGGATCGCCTGCTCACGGCCCCTCAGCGTGTTGCGAGCTATATTCTCAGTCATTGTCCGAACGGCTCGACTAGTTTCTCCTTCCGCCTTCCATTTCAAAAGAACGTTCTCGCCGGCAAACTTGGGCTGGCTCCAGAGGCCCTGTCACGCGCCTTTTCGACGTTGCGCCAGTCGGGCGTCACGGTTAAAGGCCGCATGATCGAGATTCGCGACCGCCAGGCGCTCGAACGGTTCTGACGTGGCCGTTGGATCTGTATGTGGGCCCCTGTTGCGTCAAGAGCGTGGTTGACTTGCATCAAGGCTGACCGACGTGGTGAAGGGTAAACATGTCTTTGGCCCCACCCTGCAATTCGTCGCCATGGTCACTCTGTCCTTCATCCTCTCCGCGCTCCTGATCCTGCTGACGCCCGGTCCGACGAACACCGTCCTGGCCACATGCGGAGCATCGCTCGGTATTCGACGGGCAGCAATAATGCCCATTGCGGAAGCAATGGGTTATATCCTGGCTGTATCGTTCTTCATTGGATTAACCGATGGTATCCAGGGGAACGCAATCGCATTCGCCACAATGAAGTTGCTGGCGGCGGGCTGGTTGCTGTATTCGGCCGTCCGGCTTTGGGGTATGCCATTCCTGAGCGATGCGAGGTCGGTCCGGCAATTGTTCGTTCGCGTATTGCTGACCACCATAGTAAACCCGAAGGCCATGTTGGTCGGCACGGTATTGATACCGTCCGGTGCCAACATCCAGGCTCCCGTTTGGCTGGCGACCTACGCTGCCATGTCGACACTTGCAGGCCTTGCCTGGGTCGTTTTCGGCGGCTGCCTACCCTTGAGGGTGCGACGACACTCCTACAAACTGGCCTCATTGATACTGGGCGCGTTCTCGTTGGCGGCCGTGGCAAGCGCGGTGTCCGGCTAGTGACCCCGGCTCCATGGCGCCGGTTTGCCAACGCATCAACGCCGCCAGCGGGCCGTTTGTTTATAGAGGCGGGGCACGCATCATCAAACTCCGCTCGTTGAGCGAAGCAATCTGCTGGCGTCACTAGAACAGCCAGCGTTGCGACCGGCTGCTATTCCTCGTCCAGTAGCGATTGCTCCCCCAAGGAGATGCCATCTGTATGGGCCTTCGACATCGATGTGGCGGTACTGACGGCGCTTCACTCCGGAGACGGAGCGACACCGCTGCAGATGTCGAAGCCTTTGCGGCAAGAGCCGGAGTCACCGTTTATTTCTTCATTATCCGCTACTTGACCGGCAGCCTGCGGCTATCGAAGAAGATCGAAGGCGCCCCAGGAATCCTCGATCCCCCAAACAAGCGATGTCATCTGAGATATTGCGCTGGATCAATTGCGGTCTTCCTACACGCGCTTATTATTTTCTGAGGCCGTTGGTCGGGAGGAATTGACATGGTCCAGAACATCAAAAGCATACTGATTGGCCTTACGAAGGAATTCGGCCCTGACGAAACCTCGTCCGCCCTGGCCTACGGTATTTCCCTTGCGCAGCAGGCGGGTGCTCATGTCACTATTCGGGCTGCCTCGATTAAGCTCACTCTGTCGAGCGCGGGGGTCAGCAAGGTTGTCGCCGGCCTCGTCCGGGAAGAGAACCAGCGCCTTCATTCCCTTGCGCAGGCTGCCGCTCGCACTGCGGAGGCCCATGCTTCCTCAGCGGATGTCGCCTGTTCTGCCGAGAGCCCGCACCTCAACTATCCCGAGCTGCTCGCAGTGTTCAGAACGCAGGCTCGCCTACATGACCTCACTATCGTGGATGCAGAATCCGAATCTCTCGCCATCGACCGAGGCCTGATCGAAACTCTGCTGATGGAGAGCGGTCGTCCACTGCTTGTGGTCCCGCCCAAGCAAGATGTATTCCGCGCCGAGCGAATTATCGTAGCTTGGGATGGCAGCGGCCGGGCTGCCCGAGCGGCAGCCGACGCGTTGCCGTTCCTGCGGGCCGCAGAGGTCGTGGAGGTGGTAGCCGTGACGGGAGAGAAGGACCTGCCCGCCACCGCTCCTACCAGTGTTGACGCCGCGCTACACCTAGGCCGACATGGTGTGAAGGTGAAGGCACAGACTCTTCCGGTCCTGAACGGCGACGTTGCCGAGACGCTGCGCAAGCATGCAACGCTGATCCAGGCCGATTTCATTGTGATGGGCGGCTACGTCCACTCGCGGCTGCGTGAGCTGGTATTCGGCGGCGTCACGCAATCTCTTCTGAAACAGAGCCCGGTGCCGCTGTTCATGGCATACTAACCGCGGGAGACTGACGTGCAGGGATGGGCACTTAGGGCTCTCACCCCGCTACCGATTCTGTCGGCCACTGAGACAGCGCACGCAGAAGGAGGCTCGCAAGCGTAACTCGGTGCCCGCGGCCCAGGACGAGGCGCTGAGATCGGGCCGGTCCCGCGAGCCAGGCGGGCGTACCGGCGAGCAAGGCTACAGCGATGAGGGAAAGCCGCCTACCCAGCTCTCGCCCTCGCCATAACGGCTCGACAACTTGGCTCTCGCTCAACGTGCTCTCCGACAGGTCTTGTGAAGGATACTGGATCACAGGATCGTTGGCTTGATTCCGCGCACAGGCCTGCGGAAACGCTAAACGGCGGCCCAGGCGGTACAGCGGCGGCGGCGCATCATTGAGCGTCAGAGGAGTTCTGTTGGTTTGGCGCTCGTCGGCTGCAATGAACATGATGAAGAACCTGAACAAGTTCCGCGGGCTTGTTTATTCACAGCGTGTTCTCCTCGTTCCTTGAAGGCATGACCGATGCGATAGGACTTATGTCCCCCGAAGATTTTGTGTTCTTCATGAGCGGCAATACGACTCACGCATCCGTCGCTCTGATACAGGGCCCTCCGGGAGTGCTTCTCATCGGCGGACTGATCACCTTCGTGATGGCAACGCCGCAGGGGGTGCCGGTTGCTACTGCCCTGGCTTTGACAGCAGTCGCGATCCAAATACCCCAGCATTGGCAAAGCAGGTTCGTTCAACATCGTTAATGGCGTTCGGCTTGCTGCGCGGCGCTCCAAATGGGATATGCTCTGCGGCCTGGCTCACCGGAGCGGTGGCTCACGACTTGAGCGTCCACGGAGCGCCGACATCAACACGTTGCACGGGGGCGAGGCCGGAAGCGAATGGAACCTGTTATTCTCCGTCTAGGGCTCGCCCTTGCCATAGGCCTGCTCGTGGGTCTCGAGCGTGGATGGCGGGAAAGGGAAGCGCCGGAAGGCAGCCGCACGGCAGGCATCCGCACCTACGGCATTTCGGGTCTGCTTGGCGGGATCTTGGCCGCACTGTCCGATGCACAGAGGACCGACCTGATCTTTGCTGCCGGCTTTATGAGCTTCGCGCTGAGTTTCACCTGGTTCAAGCTGCGCGAAGCGCGGCACGATGAGGATTTCAGCGTCACCGGCGTCATTGCCGGATTGGCGGTTTTTGCGCTCGGCGGATTGGCGGTAACTGGCGACTACAGGGTGGCGGCGGCGGGCGCCGCTACGCTCGCCGGCGTACTCGCCAGCCGCGAGCTTGTGCACAATCTCCTCAAGAAGCTGTCGTGGATCGAACTGCGTTCGGCTCTCGTGCTGGCGGCGATGACCGCCATTGGGCTGCCTCTCCTTCCAAACCATGCCATTGACCCATGGGGTGGTTTCAATCCACGTGAAATCTGGTTCTTCACGGTTCTGAGCGCCACCATTTCATTTGTAGGCTACGTGGCGGTTCGCCTGCTTGGCTCGTCAAGAGGACTGGTGGTGGGCGGGCTGGTCGGCGCAGTCGTCTCATCGACTGCCGTGACAGCCAGCTTTGGGCAAAAGGCACGCTCCGGCGAGGAGCCAGGGCCGTTGGCTGGGGCCGCAAGCATCGCCGCCGTCGTCTCGCTATTGCGCGTGCTGGCGGTAATCCTTGTCGTCTCCCCGCCGCTCTTCCCCGAAGTTGTCCTGCCAATCATCGCGGCAGCGTTGGTATTTGCCGCGGGTGGTGCCGCTCTGATGACAAAAACTGCACCTCCCGCCGACGAACCAATCACCGCACGAAATCCGTTTGAGCTCTTTTCGCTTCTTGTTTTTGCGGGCCTGTTTGCCTTGACGGCGACGACCGGCGCGGCCTTGATGGCCGGTACGGGCGACAACAGCTTAGTCGGCATATCGGCCGCGTCGGGGATATTCGACGTCGACGTTGCGGTACTGACGGCGCTGCGCGCTGGAGGCGGATCCGCACCGCTGCAGATCGTCGGAGCCGCAGTGCTCAGCGCAGTACTCGCAAACGCAGGCGGACGGGTGTTGGTGGCGATGGCGTCCGGAACAATACGCTATTGGGCGTCGCTCGCCGTTGTGTCGCTTCTCGCCGCAGGGACCGGAGTCGCGGTTTATTTCCTCATTGTCCGCTAAATGAGTGCCTAGTTTTCATCGCTGCCGTTGCCGTGAGTGGGTGTTTCCAGCTTCGATGCGGCCGGTACGCGCCGCGGCGCTATTTGCGACGTCGCACAACTCCGCCGCAGCTCATTGGCGAGCGTGAATATCGGTCTGGTGGTGTTTTGCTTACCGGCATCGCGCCATGGTTCCTTGATACTGATCAATGAGGCGCATGCTTGTAGCGTTGATCATCATTTCGTTGTGCGACGCCACGAGTTCAGACCCGTGAATTGCGGATCGACGAAATGGCCAGAGCTGGACAGAAAGGCTTGGTATGATTGCCCAGGATCAGGCGGAGGTCGTCGGCTTATTGAGCGCGCCTCACTTGCGTGGCGCGGATAAGGTCGAGATCATCGAGACGCACATCTCTTACATCTTCCTTTCCGGCGATCGCGCTTACAAGATCAAGCGACCGGTGAAGCTGCCCTATGTGGATTTCTCGACGGCGGAACTGAGGCTCGCCGCTTGTGAGAAGGAGGTGGCGCTGAACAGCGCCACTGCACCGGGCCTCTACGTCGGCGTACGACGGATCATGCGCGGCCGCGACGGCCGCCTTGCTTATGATCGGGGCGAGGAGCTCGTCGATGCGGTCATCGAAATGATCCGGTTCGACCAGGATGCGTTGTTCGATCGCATGGCCGTTGGAGGCAAGCTCGATGCCGAACTGATGGAGCGGACAGCACATATGATCGCCCGCTTTCACGGGGACGCCCAAGTCGTTCATCAGGGTTCCGGCTCCGCGAACATCGCCGCCGTGCTGCGTGTCAATGCGGCCGGTTTCGCCACGAGCAGGTTCTTCGACCCAGTCGAGCTTGCCGAGTTCGAACGCGCTTTCGAGCGTAACCTGGCGGCCTATGCACCGCTGCTCGATGCGCGTGAAGTCGCGGGCAAGGTCAGGCGATGCCACGGTGACCTGCATCTGCGCAACATCTGCCTGTTGCAAGGTGAACCTCGGCTGTTCGACTGCATCGAGTTCAACGACCAGATTGCAACCATCGATACCCTCTACGATCTCGCGTTTCTGCTCATGGATCTCTGGCATCGCGGCTTTCCGCAGTTTGCCAACCTGGTCATGAACCGTTACCTCGACGAGGCGTGCGACGAGGATGGCTTCGTTCTACTGCCTTATTTCATGGCGATCCGCGCTGCGGTGAGGGCGCACGTCACAGCCACACAGATCGAAGAGAGTGGCCAGCGGTTGGACGCGCTCGCCGCCGAGGCTCGATCCTATTTCGACCTGGCGCTATCCCTGCTTGAAACGCGGGCACCCCGCTTGATCGTGATTGGCGGATTGAGTGGTTCCGGCAAAACGACCGTGTCGGAAATTCTGGCTGCGCAATTCGGTTCGCCTCCGGGCGCGAGGATCATTGAAAGCGACCGCGTCCGAAAGGCGATGTACGGCGTTGCGGCCAAGACGCGACTTCCGGCGGATGCCTATCGTTCGGAGATTTCAGAGAAGGTCTACGACGAGATTGCCTGCCGCACGGTATCGATATTGCGTGCGGGAGGATCCGTGGTCGCGGAAGCCGTCTTCGACAAGTTCGCCAACCGTCAGCGCATCGAGGCGGCTGCGCGCGAGGCGCATGTACCATATGCGGCCTTCTGGCTGGACGCGAGCCCGTCGCTTCTTCGCGGCCGTGTTGCCGAAAGGACGGTAGGGCCCTCCGATGCGGATCTCAATGTCCTTTCGCAGCAACTAAATTACGATCTCGGGGGCATCGATTGGCAGCGAATGGATGCCGATCGCCCCGCGAACGATGTCGTCGCGGATATCCTGAAGCATAGCCGTGATCCCCGACGGTGATGAACTCACAGTGCGCAAAGGGCGACCGGCTTGCTGCGGACCCGCCATTTGTCGATTTCCACGACCAGGAGGGCAGAAGACGCGGTAACAAGCAGGAGCGCCCACTCGGAAAATGATATCGGGGAAACTTGTAGCGTTTCCTTGAGGACCGGAATGTACATGGCAGCGATATGAAGGCCCTGAGCCGCTGCGATGGAGAGTAGCAGGAGCGGGTTGGCGAGAAAGCCGAGCTGGAAGACGGATTTGCGCTCGGAGCGGCTCGCCAGCGTCTGGAAGTTCTCGAAAAGCACGAACAACAGCAGCAGCAGATTGCGGGCTTCGCTCTCGCCATAGCCCTGCTCGAGCAGAACATACAACATCGCGAAGCCTCCGGCTCCCATGACGAGCGTGGACTGCCATATGCGCCGGATCATGAGCTGGTCGAAGATCGGTTCGGACGGCCTGCGTGGCGCGCGGCTAAGTTCATCGCCTTCCGGACTTTCGCCGGCAAGGGCAATGTCCTGAATGCCATTGGTCACGAGGTTGAGCCAAAGCAACTGCACGGGAAGAAGAGGCATCGGCAAGCCGAGTGGGATTGCCAGCAGGAACAGCAGCAATTCTGCGGCCCCCGTCGACATCAGCATGAAGATGACCTTGCGGATATTCGCGTAGGCGACCCGGCCCTCGCGGATGCCGCTGACGATCGACGCGAAGTTGTCATCGGTGATGACGATGTCGGCGCTCTCCTTCGCCACCTCCGTGCCTTTGCGCCCCATCGCCACGCCGATATGCGCGTGCTTCAGCGCCGGCGCGTCATTGACGCCGTCACCTGTGACGGCGACGAAGTGGCCGTTGCGGGCGAGCGACAGGACGATCGCCAGCTTTTGTGACGGGGCAACGCGCGCATAGATGCGGCCATGGCGGGTCAACGCGTCGAGACTTTCCTGCCCATTTTCCTCGGCCCTGCGCACGTCTTCGCCGATGACCACCTGATCTTCGGCGAAGATCAGCCCGGCATGGGAGGCAATTGCCGCCGCGGTCCTGGGATCGTCGCCGGTGACCATTGCCACGTCCACGCCTGCGGAGTGGCAATCGCGGATGGCTTGCGGCACCTCAGGGCGTACCGGATCCTGCATTCCTGCAAGCCCCAGAAAGACGAGGTCGACCAGGAGATGCCGCCCAAAGCCGCCATCTGTTTCGATTGCCGTCTCGCCCTCCGCAAAGGCAAGGACTCGTAGCCCACGCGCGGCCATCTCTTTCTTCTGATGGAGGAGGATATCCCCATCGATCGGCTCGGCGCTTCCGGCCACGTCCATGCGGTCGGCCATGTCGATCAGGGTTTCCGCGGCGCCCTTGACGAAGATGCGAACGCTGTCGCCGTGGCGGTGAAACGAGGCTGCGTATTTGAGGTCCGGCTCGTAGGGGATTCGGGCGACAAGCGGATAGTCGTTCTCGATAGCCTCCCGCGGCAAGCCCGCCTTGTGGGCGGCCGCGAGCAATGCAATGTCGACCGTATCGCCGACGGCGGTCCAGCCATGCGCTTCCTTGACCAGCGATCCTTCGTTGGGCAGCGACGCGGCCTTGAACAGGGCAAGGGCACGTTCCCGTGCCTCCGCCGGAGGGGTTCCATCCCCCCGAATCGTGCAGGCGTCCAGATCAGCGCCCGTATCGCAGACAATCTCGGTGCCGTCCGGCAAGCGGATATCCGTCACGGTCAGTTCGTTGAGCGTCAATGTGCCGGTCTTGTCGGTGGCGATCATGGTGCAGGAGCCGAGAGCTTCCACCGCCGGCATTCGGCGCACGATGACGTGTGCTTTCGCCATACGCCGCATGCTGATTGCCAGCGCGACCGAGATCGCAATCGGTAGGCCTTCAGGGATCGCGCTCACCGCGAGGCCAAGGGACATCATAAAGAGCTCGCTCGGCGTCATCGCGCGGGCAATCCCCACAACGACGAGAAGAGCGATCGCGACCGCGACGATCCAGGCGATGAATTTGGAGAAGCGTTCCAGCCTGATCATCAAGGGGGGCTTGGTGACGGACGCCTTGCCGATCTCGGTGGCAATCTTGCCGATCTCGGTTGCTGCTCCGGTCGCCGCGACCACACCCTGTCCGCGGCCGCGCGTGACGAGCGTGCCCGCAAAGGTCATGGAGCGCCCGTCCTTTCCGGGGGCAGCCTCGACAATCGAGCTGGGCTTGTGAACCGGTGCTGATTCTCCCGTCAGGAGGGATTCGTCGCAAACGAGATCGGTCGCTGAGAGGAGCCGGATATCGGCCGGCACGCGTCCGCCCGCTTCGAGCGCGACCACGTCGCCCGGCACCAACAGTCGAGCGTCGATTTCCTGCAAGCGTCCGTCGCGGATGACACTCGCCTTCGGTTGTTCCAATCTGCGCAACGCCAATGCGGCTTTGCCGGCCGTGTGCTCCTGCAAAGACCCGATGATGCCGTTCGCGATAAGAACGATGCTGATGAATAACGCATCTTTCAGATCGCTCAATAGGAGAGACACCAGTGCCGCGGCCAGCAGAATGTAGATCAGCGGGCTGCGGAACTGGCGCAGGAAAGTAATCGCCAGCGAGGAGGCTTGCGGTTCCGGAAGGCTGTTCGAACCAAGGCGCGTAAGCCGGAGACGAGCCTCCTCATGGCTAAGTCCCGCACCGCCGACCAGTGAGCCCCCGCGCGCGGCAAGGTCTGGGAGTGCCACGAAGGTCATTTGAAGCGCTCCATTCAGGTATTGAGCCGGCCTCGGGGTTCTTCGATTTTCAAGTGGTCCTCAACGGCCGTGACGCCGCGAGCCGACCAGGCCGCTCGTTCGGCCACGGCTCTTTCGCGCCGGCTTTGAACCTTTCCATGCAAGGTGACATGACTGCCGGATACTTCGACGTCGATGTTTTCGGCTTCTATCTCAGCATTGCGTTTGAGCGCCTCCCTGATGCCATGCCGGATGTCGAGCGCATCCATCACGGGGCGAATCCTGAGACGGTTGTCGATCCCCGTGATGCCGCTCAAGCGTCGCACCAAACTCTCGGCCGCATTGCGTTGGAAATAAAAATCGACCGTTCCCTCCAGGGTCACGTAACCGTTTTCGACCTTGACCTGGATGTCCTTGAGGTCGGCAACTGCGGCTCCCCAGGTGAGAATTTTTATCACGCGCCTGGCGATCTCGTCGTCGGCGGCCTTCTTGTTCTCAGGCAAACGCACGACGATTTCCTCGGCGATTGCGCGCACGCCCTTCACCCGTTGCGCCACCCGTTCCGCAGTGTGCTTTTCCGCAAAGCTGTGAACATGGCCGGTCAAAGTGACAACGCCGTCCTCGACCGTTACTCCGATGTTCGCTGCGTCTATGCTGAGTTCATATTCGAGCTTATCCAGGATGTCCTGGCGCAGGCGAATGTCGCTCATGATCGTCTCCTTCCTCAAAACCGGCAAACACTGGCTCAAGTATTGGCCATTTCCGGCCATCGGTCTTTGAGGGACATCAAGGCACAGGCATTCCTTGCAGGCTTACCCTCAATTTGTAGACCGACGCCTCTAAGGAGGGGAGATCATGTTCATTAAGGAAATGTCCCGTCACGAATGCAGCAGCGTGGTCCAGGCCGGTCATTTGGCTCGTCTTGCCTGCTGTAACGAAGGCCGGCCGTATGTCGTGCCCATCACCTATGCTTTTACGGGCAACTGCATCTACTGCTTTTCTATGCCCGGTCAGAAGATCGACTGGCTGCGCGCCAACCCGAAGGTGTGCCTTCAAGTCGATGAGTTTGCAGGCGAGCGCCAGTGGAAGAGCGTCCTTGTATTCGGCCGCTATCAGGAGCTGCCACCGGAAGGGCAATGGGGGAGAGAATGCATGCATGCCTGGTCGCTTCTCGAGGCGCGGCCAAACTGGTGGGAGCCGGGCGGGCTGAAGCCGGCACCACAAGGCGTCGCCACCTCTTCGCCGCATGTCTTCTTCTGTGTCGATATCGAAGGCATGACCGGCCGCGCCGCATACGAAGGTGAGGCATGAGGACAAATGACAAAGGCGCCGTTCGATGCGGCGCCTTTCTTTGACGTGATAGGGAATGTTCAGTGCACCATCAACACCGGAACAACCGGTGCTTCAATCATCGCCTTGGTAACACCGCCGAATATTCTTTCGCGAAGACGAGTATGTCCGTACGCCCCCATCACGATCAGATCGGCAGAGGTATCGATGGCATGCTGGATCAGAACCTCCTCGACGCGGCGACCGGCGCTCGGAAGCCTATCGACGGTCACCGTGATGCCGTGGCGAGCGAGATAGGTGGCAACATCAGCACCCGGTTCCTGGCCGTTTTTGGTCGAAGCTGCGTCCGGATCAATCAGCACGACATTCACTTCCTCGGCGCTCTCCATCATTTCCAAGGCTTCGCGGGCCGCTCGCGCCGATTCCATTGTCGAATTCCATGCGAGAAGAATCTTCTTGGGCCGCAAGGTGAGGGAGTGGCGATTGGTTGCGAGCAGAACCGGTCGCGCCGAATAGAAGAGCGCTCCGTCAATGGCTCGCGCCCGCAACGGAGTATCTGTCCTCAGGCTCGCGCCGATCAACGTGATGTCGGCATAGCGCGCGCGGCTGCCGACATCGTTGTCGGCCCATGCGGTCTCGCAGTAGATGCCATTTGCATCGAATGAGATCTCAAGGCCCTTTAGCGTCGCCCTGGCCCTCTCCACTGCCTCGTCCAGTTGCTGTATATCCTCGGCCCGTTCGTCCAGCCAGGCGACCGACATGGCCGCATATTCGCCGAGCGGAGGCGGAGCGGCGAGCTTGACCAGGAGAACCGAAAGATGGGCATTTACGGCCGTGCAGAGATCTGCTGCCGCTGTCAGATCATTTTCGTGCTCGTTTGCATCGGTCACCAAAAGAATTGTCTTGTGGGTCATTGCTTTCTCCTCCGAGATCGATAGGCAGTTTCTTAAGCAATGTATCTCCACGCGGCGTGGCCACATTGATTCCTGTCAAGAAGCTTCCGCGGTGCGAGTGTTACGTTCCTTGGCGTTGAATTGGCCGAGCGCGGCGCGATCGCACACCCGAACTGAGCGCCGAAAAAGCGGCGCCCATGTTTTCGGTGTGGCCTGAGTGATATCAACGGACCATCAACACCGGTACGATCGGTGCCTCGATCATCGCGTTCGTGACACCACCGAAAATCCTCTCGCGAAGACGCATATGGCCGTATGCCCCGATCACGATCAGGTCGGCGCCGGTGTCCATTGCACGCTGATTGAGAACTTCCTCGACCCCGCGTCCAGCGCTCGGAAGCCGATCGACGGTCACGTTTATGCCGTGGCGGGCAAGATAAGTCGCGACATCCGCGCCGGGCTCGTCGCCGTTCCAGCGAGAGGCTGTGGGGTCGACCAACACCACGTTTACGCCTTCGGCATTTTTCATCATATCGAGCGCCTCGCGAGCCGACCTTGTGGATTCTAGGCTGGAGTTCCACGCCAGCAGAATCCTCTTCGGAAGCAAGGTTGCCGATTGACGCTGGTTTGCAAGCAGGACCGGGCGCGCCGAATAGAAAAGGGCGCCTTCGATGGCGCGCGCCCGCAACGACGGGTCCATGTTGGTCCCGATCAATGTAACATCAGCGTAGCGTGCCCGCTCTCCGACCAGGTCGTCTGCCCGTGCAGGCTCGGTGTATTCGCCGGCGACGTCGAACGATAAACCCATGTCCTTGAGCGTCGTTCGTACTGCCTCGACGGCCTTTTCGAGCTGTTCGAACTCGGCCGCCTGTATGTCCAGCCACGCGACCGAGAGGCCTGCATGGTCCCCGAACCGAGGTGGAGCCGCGACCTTGACCAGGAGGACCGAGAGATGGGCGTTGGCTGCGGCGCAGAGTTCTGCCGCCGCTGCGAGGTCTGTTTGGTACTGGTTTGCATCGAGCACTTGAAGAACTGTCTTGTAGGTCATTGATTCGGTCTCCCCGAGCGGTTTGGAGTTCTGAAAGCACTCTAAACCCGACGGGGGCCGCAACATTGATCTTCGTCAAGAAGCTCCCGCCTGACGCTACAGCACCAGTGTCGCAATCCTCAGACTTGCATCTGCCGGATGCGTTGAAATCGCAAAGCCAAACTCCCTGCACATTCTGAGCATTTTCGCATTGTCACTCAGAACGAGGCCTTCGATACGCTGCAGACCATCGGCGGCAGCATAGTCCCTAAGATGAGAGAGCAGAGCCCAGCCAAGACCATGCCCCTGCAGGTCGGTCCTGACCAGCAAGCCATATTCCGCGACCTCGTGATCGGGATCCGCGTAAAGCCTGGCAATCCCGGCGAGCGCGCCGGTTTGCTTGTCGAGCGCGACGAAGGCCATTTCGCGTTCATAGTCTACCTGCGTGAGCCTCACCAGCATCTGGTCCTGGAAGTGCTTGCGCGATGACAGGAACCGAAATCGGATGTCCGTTGAGGACGTCTTTGCCAAAAAATCAGGATAGAGTGCCGCGTCTGCCGGTCTGATCGGCCGCAGATGGTAAAGCCGGTCGGCGAGCGCGATCTGCTTCTCCCAATCGCTCGGATAGCGGTGGATCGCGAGATCGCGATTAGGGCCGGGGAGGACGACCGCCTGTAGGTCGATTTCGATGCGCGCGTCCACAGCGATGACGCCCTCGGCGCTCGCGACCAGCGGATTAATATCCATCGAGAGCACGCAGGGGAAATCAACGATAATCTGCGACAGCGCTGTGAGAGCATTGCAGACCGCCTTCCTATCCGCGGCCGGCTGGTTGCGGAACCCAGCGAGGAGCTTTCCGACCCGCGTCTGGTCGATCAGGTCGCCTGCGAGCACGGCATCAAGTGGGGGAAGCGCCACCGCGGTGTCTGCGACCACTTCCACCGAAATACCTCCCGAACCAAACAGAATAACCGGACCGAAGATGGGATCTCGGGTGACGCCGAGGATCAGTTCCCACCCCTGTCTGCGTTCGACCATCGGCTGGACTGCAAAACCGTCGACCACGGCAGTCGGGTCGTGCACTTCGAGCCGCGCAGCAATGCTCTCCGCAGCCTGCCGGGCCGCGAGGGGAGTCCGGATGTCAAGGACGACGCCGTCCACATCGGATTTGTGCGTGACCGACTTCGATATCAGTTTGACCACCACCTTCGGTGCGCTCGCAACCAGCGAGCGGGCCGCCGCTTCCGCCTCCTCTGCTGTTTTTGCGACGACCGTCTGAGGGACGGGAATGCCGTACGCTGCGATTACCGCCTTCGCCTCCGGCTCAGCCAGCATCCGGCGACCTTCGGCCGTGACTTTCCGGAAAATGGATTGCACGAAGCCCCGCTGGAGAGGCACTTGGCTTTCGATCGGTGGCACGCAGACCAGCGCCTCCTGCGCCTTCGACCATCTGGCGAGATAAGAAGCCGCCAAGGCCACGTACTTGTCAAGCATGCGGGCCGTGTGCTGCAACGCGAGTTGTTGATGGATCTTACAAGAGGTCGAAACCTAGAGGCCTTCGATCGCACCATCGACGCCCAGATTGCTCGCCTAAGGCGCAAGATTGAGCGTGATTCTACCCGCCCTGCTCTGATCAAGTCGGTTAGAGGGGTTGGATACGTTTTCAGCGCGAGGACGACACGCCAGCGTTCCTAGCGTCGCCGGTCGCAGCGGCGCCAGGACGAAATCGGGTTCTCAGCTCAAGTCAGGGCTATTGAACAGGTATGAGGATGCCGCGGTCCTCTCGGGGCGAGGTGGCGATTGAGCTTGGCCAGTCGGTTGGATCGAGTGCGGCGACGCGAATGAACCCGCAATTGTTCTTGCGGGCGACCGCCATGAAATACGCAAGAAGCGAGTTTGATACGCCACGCGTGTCCCCCGCACTTGTCACGATGAATACAGGCACGTCCACCATCCTGCCGTATGTTTCGTTCTGCACTGAGCGCATGATGCAGATTCCGGCGATATAACCGAGCGGATTCTCTGCGGTCACTATTCCTTCCACACAGGATGCCGAGCATTCTCGGGCACTGGTCGCTGCGCAGAATTCGCGCCAAGTCTGCAAGTCGAAATGGCAGCCGGCTGCGTCGATCAGCCGGTACGCTTTGTCAACTTGGTGCCGCTTGATCGGACCTACGGCGTAGGCAGCAGCCATGTTGCTCTCCATCAAAATGTATCTCAGCTTAATCGTTGGCCCGTTTCAGAAACGGTCAATTGACGATCGCGGCGTCAACTCTTGCAGACCTGCGACCGCCAGAATTCAGAGGCATTCTCCGAGAGGCGGGACGCGCCGTCATTGATGTTTATCAAAGCCGTGGAAGTCCTTGGTTTTGATGAGAGTCAAAGCCTGCGGGTCGTATCTGTTGTTCAATTCCGAATGCGCGCTGCTGCGCAACGTTGCAGCTTCTGCGCCAACAACCAAAGCGACGGGGCATGCCATGTCCAACAATCTTCGCGGCCGCAGTTTCGTTACGCTCGACGAATTCACTGCAGGGGAGATCGGGTTTCTGTTGCAGCTCGCCGCCGAGTTGAAGGCCGAAAAGGGAGGCGGCAATGAAATACTGCGGCTTCGTGGCAAGAATATCGCGCTTGTCAGCGAGGACGATTCCATCGGCACTCTCCTCGGATCTGAAATTGCAGCCTATGATCAAGGCGCGCGCGTCGTCAGTCTCACGCTCCCCGCGAGCCATCCGGGGCGTTGCGGATCAATCAAGGACACGGCCCGCGTGCTCGGCAGGATCTACGACGCTATCGAATATTGCGGCCACGCTCGGACCTTGAAGGAGCTGGCGGCACATGCCCACGTGCCTGTCCACAATGGCTTTACCGATGAATCCCTACCAATACAGGCATTGGCAGATTTGCTGACGATGCAGGAAGTGGCGGACAAGGCGCTGCCGGAAGTCACGACCGCATTCCTGGGCGACGGCCGCTGTGCTATTGCCGGGTCACTCGCCATCGGAGCGGCCAAGCTCGGCATGGACTTCCGCATTGTCTCGCCGCCGATCTTCTGGCCCGCTTCGTCCTTCATCGACGAAGTGGCGTCGGAAGCGCACAAGAACGGCGGCAAGTTCACGGTCCTGGAACATGTCGGCGCCGGAGTGTTGGGCGCCGATTTCGTCTACACGGCTTCGTGGCTGGGAGAGCAGGAGGCGGGCTGGGCCGAGCGCATCAGGCTGCTGGCGCCTTTCGGCATCAGGGCCAATGTTATGGAAGCCACTGACAATCCAGATTGCAAGTTCATGCATTGCTTGCCTGCCTTCCACGATAACAGCTCGAAGGCCGGCGCCTGCATCGCGAAACAGTTCGGGCTCGACTGCATGGAAGTCTCGGATGCGATCTTTGAATCGAAAGCTTCCGTTGTGTTCGACCAGGCGGAAAACCGGGTGCACACGATCAAAGCCATTTTCGTCGCGACCATTGGGGACCGGAAGTCCGATGCGCGAGATAAAGACCCTTAATGACTAGCCGGGGCGACCACATGGATTTGCGCTACGAGCGCGAGTCGCTTTGACCATGCGGCGCCCGATACCCGCGTGGAACCAGTTTGCGGCCCGAACGCGAGGACCACGAGAAATGCGGCCAGCGGGCCGTGGTCCTGCGGCACGTTGAGCAGAAGGGCCGCGCTGCCGCCGATAATCGTCCAAAGCACAGGGATCAAGAGGAGCCATCGCGTGACGTGCCAAGGCCCCAGCAGCAGGATTCCGATTGTGAAGATCGTGGTTGGGCCAGGTGCGATCCCGAACACGGGCACCGCCGGGTAGACGTGGCCGAATAGCCAACCGAGAACCTGATAGATCAAGATCGCGTAAGCGGCGAGTGCGAGACCGGCGACCGTGCGCACATCATTCGAGGGCGCCAATCGAAAGCCCGGTGAGACAAATGGAGCGGCAGCGAGGAGCAGCGCTTGGAGGACGAACACCGCGCCGAAGATTGAGCAGCGGGATTGATGCTGGCGAAGAATGACCAATGGTACCCCACGCCGTTAACAAGAAACACCAGCGCCAGGATCGCCATAACCAGTACAGTGGAGGTCCGAGACCGCCAGAATAGGAGACCGAACGCTGTAAATCCGAGGACGTAAGCGACCGCGGGCAGCGGTGAGATCGCCGCGTTATAGGCGGCGAATACTTGAAAAACTGCTCCTCGGTGAACGGCATGGTATGCCCTCTGATGCGGCAACACCTTAGCATCACCCACATTGCGGTCACCACATTGAGCTAGATCATGTGAATGGAAGTCGCATCACTCCTCAGCGCTGATCGGAGGCGACTGTCCGCCAAACGCAGATCGGCGACAAGAAGCTAAAGCCCCGCATGACGTGGCTGCCTACTCGGTGCATGGAGAAATCGAACGTGGCCCGACGAAGCGGCCAAGGGATTGTCCGACCGAGCCGAAAGGCGGTTGACCAACATTAGAAGTTGGGAGGTTCTGGCCGGATCATAGCATCTTTGATCCGCATCAAGTCGCCCGTCTGCGCAAGTGTGCATGTTTAGATCTGCCGTTCTTAAGATCAGGGCCTTGAACCATGGCGATTGAACCGACCATCCGTTTTCATGGGGCAGCCGGGACCGTTACGGGTTCCTGCCAACTCGTCGAATTCGGTGCCACGAAGATCCTGGTCGTCTGCGGCCTCTTTCAAGGGTCAAAGACCGAGAAAGAACTGAATTACCGTCCCTTTCCCTTTGATCCCAAGAAGCTCGATGCCGTCATCCTCACACATGCGCATATCGATCATTCCGGCCTGCTGCCGAAGCTTGCCCGGCTTGGCTACGACGGCCCGATCTTTGCGACTCCCGCCACGACAGACCTTTGCTCCGTCATGCTGGCGGACTCCGCTCATATTCAGGAGAGCGAAGTCGATCAGCTCAATCGACGCAATCTGCGCCGGGGCCGTGAGACCGTGACACCCATCTATACCGCCCGCGATGCCGCCGTCGCGGTCGAACTGTTTCGGCAGGTGCGTCTTGGAGCCTGGGAAGGGGCGGGGGAGGGAGTCCGTTTTCGATTCTGGAATGCGGGACATCTGCTCGGATCTGCCTCGGTCGAGATGGAGATCGATACCGGGCCATCTGCAATGCGATTGCTGTTTTCGGGCGACATCGGTCCCCGCCACAAGCTCTTGCAGTTCGATGCGAAAGCGCCGACCGGCTGGGATTATGTCATTTGCGAGAGCACGTACGGCGATGTCGAGCGCGAGGAAGCCGACGATTCCGTCCGGCGTAATATTCTGCGATCGCAGGTCTTAAACGCGACGCATCCGAACGGCACTTCTCATCCCCTCTTTCGCGGTGGAACGCACGCAGGAACTGCTGACCGATCTTGTCCATCTGATGGAAGTCGGCGCCGTTACCAGATGTCCAATCATCATTGACTCTCCCCTCGCGACCCGTGCCAGCGAGATTTTCCGCCGACATGCGCGCGAGCTTGAAAACGGCGACGCTCTTGTCAGGGCCATCGAGTCGAGAAACGTTCGGTTCACGGAGACGGCAGAGCAGTCAAAGGCCGTCGACCTCGTCAGGGGCTTCCACATCGTCATCGCCGCGAGCGGAATGTGCGAAGCGGGGCGGATCCGGCATCGCTTGAAGAGTTGGCTCTGGCGCGACGAGGCGACAGTGCTGCTGGTCGGGTATCAGGCGAATGGCACGCTCGGGCGCCTTCTCGAAGAGGGTGCTTCGGTCGTGCGCATCCAGGGGGACGACATCAGCGTCAGAGCTCGCATCAGGAAGCTGGACATCTATAGCGGCCATGCCGATGGCGAGGAGCTTGCCAACTGGGTGCGTGCGCGGCAGCCGATCAACGCCGGTGTCTTTCTGGTCCACGGAGAGGACGACGCGCTTGAAGGGCTCCGGGAACGTCTCTCCACCTTCTTAGCGGAAGATCGCCTGATCCGTCCGCGACTGGACAGCATATTCCGTCTCCGTTCGCAAGGTGCAGTCGAAGTATCCGAAGCAGTCGCTCCGCCACGCATCGATCCGCTGCGGGCGGGAAGGACGGATTGGCACAATGAATTCCAGAAGCTCGTCCTCGACCTTCAGGACGAATTGGCCAAGGCCGCGGACGATAAGGCGCGTGGAGGCGTGATCCGCCGGCTGCGCCGCGCCCTACAGGAAAAACCATGAAATGCCGATGCGGGCCCATCACGGCGAGAGCATCTGAGCACGTGCTGGCGTCAGGCTGGCGCTGATGAGTCCATGCTCCTGATCCGCGTCGACCACGCGCATGCCGGCACGAAAGTCGCGAATTGATGCGCGCCAATGCAACGGGCGGCGAATCCGGCTGAGATCTCAGCGTCAATCCATGGAGGGCGACGATGCTCAAGATCTCGAGACTGCTGGTCTTAGCCGTCCTATTCGACCCCTTCAGAGAAGCCGCCGAAGCGACAGACATCGACGCGGGCGTATCCGCGATGCTGGAGCAGGTGCAGCCTGCGGTGGTCAGCATCCGCACCGTCAGCAGCGGGATTTTCAGAAGCGAGTTGCTCGAGGATCCGAATGTACGCAAAGTCCTCGGTCTTCCGGATGAGGTATTCATCGTTCAAACAGGTGCGACCGCGACAGGCTCCGGCGTGGTCATCGATCGGGAGGGAGGCTACATCGTCACCAGCCGTCACCTGGTTGCCGATGCCGATGATGTTTCCGTGACGCTCGCGGACGGACGGGTTTTCCAGGCGGACAGGGTAGGGGAGGATGCGCCGACCGACCTCGCGGTAATAAAGATCGATGCCTCGAGAATCGCTGCACTCAGGTGGGGAAATTCATCCGAACTCAAGGTCGGTGATTTTGTGGCCGCGGTAGGCAGTCCTTTCGGCCTGGCGCAGACGGCGACGTTCGGCATTGTAAGCGGCTTGGGCCGCTCGGGCCTCGGTGCCGATGAATATCAGGATTACATCCAAACCGACGCGGCCATCAATCCGGGGAATTCCGGCGGAGCGCTCGTCAATGTCTCTGGCGAATTGATCGGCATTGCGCGCGGGATCGCCGCGCCGGATCAGACGAGTACCGGCATCGGCTTTGCAATTCCGTCTAATGTCGTGGCGCAGATCGTCCGCGAACTGATCGCCCACGGAGAATTCAAGCGAGGCTGGCTCGGCCTTTCAGTGACGGCCGCAGCGGATGCGCAAGACGGGAGGGCCACTCAGGAGCCAGGGCTTTTTGTGAACGAACTCGCCTGCAATTCGCCGGCGGAGAGGCAAGGTGTACGCCTTGGAGATGTGATCATGGCCCTGGACGACCGCGCCTTCCCGACGGAGTCAGCCTTCAGGAATGCCATCAGTCTGCTTCCGGCGAACGCCCGCATCACGCTCGATATCCGTCGGGGAGAAGCGTCGCAGAAGCTGAGCGTGACGCTCTCGGATCCGGCCGCTGGTCGCGACGCCTCTGACCAAGGCTCAGTCGTCGTTGAATTTCCATCCGCGAGCGGTTCACCGGTTTGTGCGCCGTCAGGAGCGGTCCTCGTCGATGTTGCGCCAGGTAGCACCGCCTATTCGTTCGGAGTGAGGACCGGCGACTACCTAACGGCGATCAACGGCAAACCTCCCGTGTCAGCCGATCAAATTGGAAGCGTCTTGGAGGGCACGGAAGGCAGCGGTTCCATCGACATCCTGCGCGCAGGAACCGCATACCGCATCGATGTTCAATAAGGCAAACGCGTCCGGCTACCGCTCCACGATAGCGACCCCATCCTTGATCCGATCGCTCGGGTAGAGAATGACTCGATCTCCAGGCAAAAGCCCTTCTCGGATTTCGACTGCGAGGCTGTTCCTCTGACCGACGCCGACGGGGCGCAGTTGCGCGCGTCCCTCTGCGGCGACGAACACGGCCCAATCTTCGCGTTGCCGGAACAGGGCGCCAAGCGGCAGCCTGAGGACTTCGCCTTCGAACAGGATGACCCGCACGTCGACGCGATAACCATGCCCGAGCGAACGCCATCGTTCCGGTGGATCGGCAAAATCCAGGACGACATCGACCCGCTGCTCCTCGATACCGAGGGCCGACACCTTGGTTTGACCGAAGGGCTCGATGCGTTGCACGACAGCCTTAAGATCTTCTCCGCCCCAGCCGGTGACGAGCGCTTGCTGGCCGGGCTTGATCCGGACCGCATCCTCCGAGAGGAGATTGGCGACGATTTCCAGATCCGCAGGATCACCGATGTCGAGCAATGGCGTTCCTGCCTCGACGACGCCTTCGCTGCGGCGCATGACCTGCAGGACGACGCCGCTCACCGGCGCAGTAACGGCGATGCATTCGCACGCACCGCTGCGACTCCTGATCTCCTGGCGCGACAAGAGCCGCGACCGGGCTTGATGAAGCTCGTGCTCGCGCACTTTCAGACCAGCTTCGGCCGTAGCGAGATTGGCTTGTGCGACGCTATAGGCACGTTCCGCATCTTCCAGGGAGCGTTGCGAGATTGTCCTGCGCTCGATCAGCATTCGGGCGCGGGCGCGCTCTCCCTCGGCAAAGGTCAGGTCGGCCTTGGCCTTGTTGAGTTCTGCGGCGGCGAGATTATGCGCGGCCCGAGCTGCCTCGACCGCGGCCTGCAGCTCCGCCTCCGTGCGCGCGTCGAGAAACGCGGGCGCAGCGGGCTCGATCTGCGCGAGCAAGGTTTCCCCCGCCTTGACGATGTCGCCGGGCTCGGCGGTGATGCGTTGCAACTGACCACGCAACGGCGCGTGAAGTGTGTAGACGTCGCGCACCCGCGTCTCGCCCTCCTCGTCGATCGTCACTCGCAACGTTCCGGCCTCCGCAACGGCAAGGTCGACCTGAATAGGCTGCGGCCGCAGCGCATAGGCAATGCCGGCCACGAGCAGGACCAGTAAGCTGCCCCAGATGGCCAATCTGCGCTTCGCGACGCTCACAGGCTACTCCCTTGTCTTCAGCACGGCGATCAGATCCAGGCGATCGAGCCGCCGGCGCACGAATTGCGGCGCAGATCAGCGTAGCCGTCAGCGCGATCAGGGCTGCCTTGCCGAAGGTCGCATCCCGCAGCACCAGCGGCACGCGGTAGAGTTCCGTCTCGAAGGCACTCGTCATGTACCACGCGAGGCCGTAGCCGATCGCCGCGCCAAGTGGCACCGCAATCCAGGTGAGAATGCCGGCTTCTCCGAGCAGAATGTAGGAGATCTCCCAACGGCTGAAGCCGAGGACACGCAGTGTCGCGAGTTCGCGGGCCCGTTCGGAAAGCGCAATGCGGATCGAGTTATAAGTGACGCCGACGGAGAGGGTCACTGAGAAGGCGACGAAGAAACCGATGAAAATGAAGATCGTTTCGCCCATGGTCTTGTAGAAGGTGTCGATTGCAGCCTGGCGGAAAAGAACGGAGGCGATGTTCGGGACATCCTTCAGTCTCTCCAGCAGGTTCGTGCGGCTGCGGGCATCCACACGAATATGCAGGCCACTTACGACGCGGCCATCCCCGGCGATGCGATTGAGCGCGGCCATGTCCATGTAGGCCGGCGTGCCGAGGTAAGTTTCGAAAATCTGCGCCACCGGCAGGGTCAATCGAGCCTGACGGCCCTCCAAGAGTTCGACGGCGACGGTGTCGCCGACCCTGGCATTCAGAAGTTCGGCGAGCTTGCGCGAGATCATGACCCCGCCCGGAGGAACCTCAACGCGGCCACGCTCGACGTCGAAGACCGGACTGAGGACGGCGCCGTCCCGAACGCCGATGATTCCCTGACGCTCGACGATATGCCCGTGGCTGATGCGCGCCGATGCATGGCGATAAGGTTCCGCCGACAGCACGCCAGGCAGATTCTCGAAGTCTGTCACCGTGTCTACGGGCTGCAGCTCGTTGAAGGCAACGGTCGCATCCTGGTGCTGCCCACGCTCGAAAGCCGTTTCGGCGAGGGAGTCTATAGCGTCCACCCATTGCAGCGCCATGATCAGCACGGCGATCGACATTGCGAGACCGAGGCTGGCGAGGAAAGCCCTGACCGGCCACCTGATGATGCGCCGTAAGATCATGCGCGACGGTTCGTCGAGCGCGCCGGCAAGAGCCGTTCGAGAAGCCCAGCTACGCCGATAGATCGGCGGGGAAGGTGGGAGCATTGCTTCCGCAGGCGCAAGCCTGACAGCGCGGCGCACGGTGGCGAGGCTGCCGGCAAGCGCCGCACCGAGGCTGATCGCACCGGCGATGACGAAGCCGGCAGGTCCTGGACGATAGAGCAGAAACGGAAAGCGATAGAACTTGGTGTAGAGTTCCGTATTCCAGTGGCCGAGCCAGGTACCGAGCAACGATCCGATCAGGACGCCAATCGTGCCGATGACGAGCACCATCTTGGCGTAATGCCAGCCGATCGCCAGATTGCCGTAGCCAAAGGCTTTCAGAAGGCCGATCTCGCGGCGCTCCGTCTCGATCAGCCGTGCCATCACCATGTTGGTCAGGAACGCCGCGACTGCCAGGAAGATCATCGGCATGATCCGGGACATGTTCTTCTGCTGGGCGATTTCGCTTTCCAGGAACCAGTTCGAGGTCTGGTCGGCGCGACCATAGGCACCGATGCCGCCGAAGGGAGCCAGGAGGCCGTCGAGCCGCTGAATGACGTCCTTTTCGTCTGTGCCGGCCAGGAGACTGAGGCTAACGCTGTTGAAGGAGGCTTTGAGGTCGAAGGCGGCCGCCAGCGCATCGTGGCCCATCCACAGGATCCCGAAACGCTCGTCGTCCGGCATCAAGCCGCCGGGAGCGATCGCATAGACGAATTCAGGGCTAAGGGCGGTACCGACGACGTGCAACGTGCGTTTGCGCCCCCTCAAGACTGCTTCGAACGTGTCGCCGGGCTTCAAGCGGTGGGCTTCCGCGAAGGGCTCGCTTACGACCACCTCGTCCGGGCGCGTCGGGTCAATCAGGCGACCGCTGCGGATTACCAATGCGTTCAGTAGCGCAGGGCCTCGTTCGGGCAGCGACAGCAATTGGGCAACGACCGGCTCGGCAAAGCCCGGCATGTCGAGAATAGCGCCTTCGACTATGCGCGTTTCGGCGAGGCGAACACCTGGGATTTCCGCGATGTCGCGGCCAAGATGTTCGGGCACACGCTTTGCCTGGGCAAACACATCAGCAAAGCGCGTCCGCTCGTAATAGGCGGCGGTCGTCTCCTCGAGCGCCTCGATCGTCGTCAGTGCCATGATGAGCAGCGCGGTACCGGACGCGATCACCAGCGCGATGGCAAGAACCTGGGCCTTCAGCCTCCAGAGTTCACGAAGCAGCTTTCGATCGAGACTGCTCATCATGCTCACCAGGCGAGTTCGCCGGGGGCGCGTTGAACGGCATTCTGCCGCGTTTCGACAATGCGCCCATCGGCAAAGTAGAGCACGCGATTGGCGATCTCGGCAATGACGGCGTTGTGGGTGATGAGCGCTGTGGTCGTGCCAAGCTCACGATTGATCTTGAGGATTGCCTCGAGCACGAGGACTCCCGTCTTGCTGTCGAGTGCGCCCGTTGGCTCGTCGCAGAGAAGCAGATCGGGGCGCTTGGCGATGGCACGGGCGATGGCGACGCGCTGCTGTTCGCCACCGGAAAGTTGCGCCGGGAAATGGTCGATCCTATCACCGAGACCCACGATAGAAAGCGCCTCGTCCGGTGACATTGGATTTCTGGCGATCTCCGTCACGAGGGAGACGTTTTCGCGCGCGGTCAAGCTAGGGATGAGATTGTAGAATTGGAAAACGAAGCCAACATGATCTCGGCGGTAAAGGTTGAGCGCGCGTTCACTATCCATCCTTAGGAGCTGGCCGCGAAACGTGACCGTCCCGCCCGTGGGCGTATCAAGCCCGCCAAGGATATTGAGCAATGTCGACTTGCCGCTCCCCGATGGCCCCAATAGAACGATCAGTTCGCCCTCGCTGAACTCCACGTCCACCCCGCGCAGGGCGTGAACTTCTACCGCGCCCATCCGATAGATCTTGGTGAGCTCGTGTGCCTCAAGGGCAATCGCCGATCCATCGTTCTCCACTACAAGCTCCTCGGAGTGCCTGCGTACCGTTGACTCGCGCAGTTCAGGTAGATTGGGAAGTGCACCGCGCGATCTCAGGCATGTGAACTTTAGCAGATCATTTGACATTCGGCGGTGACTCGCGCGCTGCGGCCGAGAACGTTGGGCAGCAGCAGCAGCACCAGTTCGGTGTGCACCTCGGGAGCATCGAATAGCCGTGACGGGCCTCCCGTCCGCAAAGGTGTTGAACTATTGCGGACGGGGAAGGCGGGATGGTCAAGCGGACTTGATCTGGATCTTGCGCTCGTTCTGCTGCGCTTCCTGGGTCTTCGGCAGGGTTACCGACAGAACGCCCTTCGAGAAATTTGCAGCAACCTTTTCTGCATCGACTCCATCCGGCATCCGGAACGTCCGCTGGAACGAGCCATAGCGGCGCTCAGAGAGGACATATTCCTTCTTCTTCTCCTCTTTCTCCTCCTGTTTCTCGCCTCGGATGGTCAGGATCCCATTGGAGATGGCTACCTCTATGTCCTTTTCTTCCATCCCCGGCAGTTCACAGGTGATCTCGTATCCTTTTTCTGTCTCCGCCAAATCAACGGCCGGCGCCACGTCCAGGTCTGACAGCCGCGGCACCCGACGCATGAGGGCGGAAGCCAGGGGGCGATGCCACAGGTTTGGAGCAAAGTCGTCGAACAGCCGATCGATTTCGGATCTGAGGCTCTCAAAGGGGGGCCACGACTCCGCACGACGCTCGACGCCTTTTTCTTCCGACTTGATGGGCAGTTTGGTTGCAGGTTCAGCCATGGCTGGTTCCTCCTTCAAAGCGGTGGTTCCAGGCTCGTCTCGCCGCTGGTTGCTCATGCGCGCGGCCGCAAGCCAGTCTGGCCGACTTCTCCCGGCGCTTCTCCGCCGGTCGCCACCCAGATGAGATCATTAAACCGCTGTGCTGTGGCAGCCTCATTGATCGGCGTCAAAGACCGGGTGCTCTGTAGAAGCCGGAAGCACCGAGTTTCCGGCCTTCCTCACTCTTTTCCAATCAGCACAGCACTCGAAAGCCGCTTAGGCGTTATGGATCGGTGATTTGCCGGGGCTTTTGATCGAATTCCTTAAAACCTGTCGTGGGGCATCGCCAGATCTGTGTCGATAATCTGTTGACTGCCAGCAGTCCAACCAGAGTGGAGTCGCGATTACAACAGGCATGTTATGGCTCATGCGCACATCGATTCACCGCACGCTAGCAAAACGCGTCCGCTGCGTCCTTGGCCATCCGGTTTACGCACCAGCGTGCGTAGATCGAGCCAAACAGGGGCCGAGAAGCTTGCCCGCGATCGTCGCTGGATAGCCGTAGTCAATGAACACGCGCAGTCGCGATGCAGCACCCGAGGCGCTGATCTCGAATCCCATCCGGTAGCCCCCGATGACGAGGAGGTTCGGACGGCCTCGCGTCTCCCACACCTTGCGACGGGGTGGCTGCCGCTCGACGATTACTTCTTCGACCGAAAGGACGAGGCCAAGTATGGAGCCCCGCATCTTGATAAGCGAGCCGACAGCGCGGCCTTTGGCTTCGTCGAACTCGTACGACATGCTCCCGCCGAGCATCATCATCGAAGGCTTCTGCATGTGCGAGCCGAGACTCGCCTGGTCATCGAGATGGTCAAAAAGGACTTCCGCGGGCGTCCCGACATCGACAATGGCTTGTGCCGCGTATTCGTAAGTCATGTGAGATCGCCCGTTTTCCTGTGGTGGCCCTGGTGGCGATCACCGCCATGACCATGCAAAAGGTGCATCAACGGACAGGCCAGCAGCAGCAGGTAGGGTGCGAGCCCAAGTGCATGTTGCCAGTGCTCGCGGAGAACGAAGAACGCGACGATTACCGCGAGTGAGGCGGCGAACAGTATCCATCTGCGATCTAAGGTCATATCCGAGCACTCCTCAACCTGAGCGAATTGCCGATGACGCTGACCGACGAAAGCGCCATGGCGGCTGCGGCGATGATCGGCGAAAGCAGAAGGCCGAGGGCGGGGTAAAGAACGCCAGCCGCAACCGGGACGCCAGCGGCGTTGTAAATGAACGCGAAGAACAGGTTCTGCCGGATGTTCGCCATCGTAGCGTGACTGAGCTGCCGCGCCCGTACAATGCCCCGAAGATCGCCCTTCAGCAGCGTTACGCCCGCACTCTCGATTGCCACGTCCGTCCCGGTTCCCATCGCAATGCCGACGTCGGCGGCGGCAAGGGCAGGAGCGTCGTTCACGCCGTCGCCCGCCATGGCGACGATCCTGCCTTCGTTACGCAGACGCGCGACGATCTCGCTTTTATGCTCGGGCAGGATTTCCGCCTCCACCTCGGTGATGCCAAGCTTACGAGCAACGGCATTGGCCGTGGTCTTGTTGTCCCCGGTGAGCATGACCACACGCACGCCGTCCTTGATCAGCGCCTCGACGGCGGCGGGTGTCGTCCCCTTGATCGGGTCGGATATTCCGAACAATCCGGCGAGACGACCGTCGATGGCCGCGAAGATGACGGTCGCTCCTTCACCGCGCAGCTCTTCCGCCTTTTGCGAGAGGGCGGAGACGTCCACCCCTTCCTCGGACATGATCCGGTGGCTGCCGATAACCAGCCTGCGGCCATCGACCAGACCCGTCACTCCCTTGCCAACCGGGCTGTCGAAGTCTTCCGCCTTTCCCAGTGCAATTCCGCGCTCGTTGGCGGCCTCGACGATTGCCGCCGCGAGAGGATGCTCGCTCGACCGCTCCAGCGTTGCTGTCAGTCGCAGCAGCTCATCCTCGGATATGTCGCTTACGGCAACGACTGATTTAACTTTCGGCTTGCCTTCAGTCAGGGTCCCCGTCTTGTCGACGACCAGTGTGTCGACCTTTTCGAAGCGTTCGAGCGCCTCGGCGTTCTTGATCAGCACACCGACGCTTGCACCCTTGCCGACGCCGACCATGACCGACATCGGAGTGGCGAGGCCGAGCGCACAGGGGCAGGCGATGATCAGCACCGCCACCGCGGCGACAAGTCCATGGGTGAAGCGAGGTTCCGGCCCGACAGCCATCCACGTGGCGAATGAGATGATGGCGATCAGAATAACAGCGGGAACGAACCAGCCAGAGACTTCGTCGGCCAGGCGTTGGATGGGAGCGCGAGACCGTTGGGCCTCGGCGACCATGCGGACGATCTGCGACAGCATGGTGTCGCGGCCGACTTTGCCCGCTTCCATGACGAAGCCGCCCGTCTTGTTCATCGTGCCGCCGATCAGCTTCGCGCCCACCTCCTTGGTGACCGGCATCGACTCCCCGGTGATCATAGATTCATCGACCGAGCTGCGGCCCTCGACGAGAGCCCCGTCAACCGGAACCTTCTCGCCCGGACGAACGCGTAGCCGGTCGCCGACGACAACGGCTTCGAGCGGCACGTCCTCGTCGCTGCCATCGCTGCGGATGCGGCGGGCGGTCTTCGGCGCAAGGTCGAGCAAGGCGCGGATTGCGCCGCCCGTCTGCTCACGCGCCTGCAGCTCCAGCACCTGTCCGAGCAGCACCAGGACGGTGATGACGGCGGCCGCCTCGAAGTAGATCGCGACCGAACCTTCCTCAGAACGGAACGTCGCTGGAAACAGACCGGGGAAGACGGTGGCGACCACGCTGTAGACCCAGGCGGCGCCCGTGCCCATGGCGATCAAGGTGAACATGTTCAGGTGTCGGGTGAGGAGGGACCGCCAGGCCCGCTCGAAAAAGGGAGCGCCTCCCCAAAGCACGACAGGCGTTGCGAAGACGAGCTGCAGCCAGTTCGACGTCTGGGGGCCGAGCAGCATGTGCAGGTTGGTGAGATGACCGCCCATTTCGAGCGCCAGCACAGGCAGCGTCAGAACCAGCCCGACCCAGAACCGTCGCCGCATGTCGATGAGTTCCGGACTGGGGCCGGTTTCGGCGGTGACGACTTCCGGTTCGAGGGCCATGCCGCAGATCGGGCAGTTGCCGGGGCCGATCTGCCGCACCTGCGGGTGCATCGGGCAGGTGTAGATCACGCCTTCCGTCAGCGCGACACGCGAACCCTCCGCTTGAGCGGTCGGGGCGTGCTCATTTGTCCGACTGTGACGATGGCTCGGATCAATACCCATCCCGGCATGGTATTCATTTCAGCAGTCAATTCTTTGACCAAAATCAATCTCGTGCTCCGCGGTGCCGGGTATGCTGTGCCCACTAATCGGAGGGCATTAGGATGCTGGCCAGAGACATTATGAACAAAAAGGTGCTGTCGATCAGCCCCGATCACAGCGTGAGTCACGCAGCGCGCACAATGCTCGAGGCCAGAATAAGCGGCCTGCCTGTATCCGACGACCGCGGTAGGCTCATTGGCATGTTATCGGAGGGCGACTTGTTGCGGCGTGCGGAGCTGGGGCTGGCTGCGTGGGATGGCACTGGGCGCGCCGGAGCGAAGCCGGAAGCGTTCATCAAGGGGCATAGCTGGCGCGTCGGCGACGTGATGACGCAGCCTGTTGTCACGGTTGATGAAGACGTTCCCCTTGGCCGCGTCGCTGAACTCATGGCTGCGAAAAGGATCAAGCGAATTCCGGTCATGCGAGGGGAAGAGATGGTGGGCATTATCACGCGCAGCGATATCCTTCGCACCATTGCCGCCTCTGGGCCTGATGTTGTCGCTGCCGGTGACGAGGCGGTGCGGCGGGCCGTCCTGGCGCGGCTTTGTTCTGATCTCGGCCTCGACAGAGGGTCGATAGACGTGACGATAGAGCACGGAAACGTCAATTTATGGGGCGAGGTCAACAGCGAGACGCTGCGCGAGGCGGCCCGTGTCGCCGCCGAGACGATCAGCGGTGCCGGCGGCGTCAGGAATAGACTGCGTATTGTTGGGAACTGAGCGCAGAGCCATAACGGGTACCGCTGGTTCGAGCCGAACCCTCTTCTGTCGGGACTACACGATTTTCACTGCCTGAGGACCGGCCCAGCATCATCCGCGCATGTTGCCAGGGATCATATTCGATCGCAGCCAGTTGTGCTTGGTCAACGATGTCCTCACCAGGAAGGATTCCTCCCGATGACCGATACGCTGTCGCCCGAACTTCTGGAGCAAATGGACGCCTATTGGCGAGCCGCCAATTACCTTTCCGTGGGGCAAATCTACCTTCGCGACAATCCGCTCCTGAAACAAAAGCTCACGCTGGACCACGTAAAGCCGCGCCTGCTCGGCCACTGGGGCACGACGCCGGGATTGAATTTTCTCTATGTCCACCTGAACCGGCTGATCCAGGCACATGACCTGAACATGATCTATGTCACAGGGCCGGGTCACGGCGGCCCCAGTCTCGTTGCGAATACCTATCTTGAAGGAACCTATTCCGAGATTTATCCCGAGATCGGCCAGGATGAAGCCGGCCTCAAGAAACTGTTTACGCAGTTCTCCTATCCGGGGGGCGTCCCGAGCCACGTGGCGGCAGAAGTGCCGGGATCGATCAATGAAGGCGGCGAGCTTGGCTACTGCCTCATGCATGCCTACGGCGCAGTCTTCGACAATCCCGACCTGATCGCCGCCTGCGTCGTCGGTGATGGAGAGGCAGAGACGGGAGCGCTCGCGACGAGCTGGCACTCCAACAAGTTCCTCAACCCGGCGCGAGACGGCGCGGTTTTGCCGATCCTGCATCTCAACGGCTACAAGATCGCCAATCCCACAGTTCTTGCCCGCATCAGCCATGAAGAGTTGGAGGCGCTGTTCCGCGGCTATGGCTACGAGCCGCTGTTCGTCGAGGGATCGAATCCGCGGCAAATGCACCTGCTTATGGCGGCAGCGCTCGACGAGGCCCATGGGCGGATCGTCGAAATCCAGCAGCAGGCGCGCAGCGCGGGATTTTCCGGTCGCCCCGTCTGGCCGATGATCGTACTCCGCTCTCCGAAGGGTTGGACAGGCCCACGAGAAGTCGATGGCAAGCAGACCGAAGGCTCCTGGCGTTCGCATCAGGTGCCGCTTTCGAAACTAGCAGAAGTGCCGGAGCACCTCGGACTTCTCGAAGACTGGCTCAGGAGCTACCGCCCTTGGGAGCTGTTCGACGAAAACGGCCGACTTCGCGCAGACTTGCGAGACCTCGTACCAAAGGGCGACCGTCGCATGGGGGCAAATCCTCATGCCAATGGCGGTCTTCTCCTGCAAGATCTCAAGCTGCCGGATTTCCGACAATACGCGGTGGAGATCAGTACACCGGGAAGCCGGGCGGCAGAGTCGACCCGCATCGCCGGCCTCTATCTTCGCGACGTGTTGAAACTCAACGCGGAAGAGCGGAACTTCCGGATCTTTGGGCCCGACGAAACAGAGTCGAACCGCCTGTCGCCGGTTTTTGAGCTAACAAGTCGCGCTTTCACCGGCGAGATATTGGACAGCGATAACCAGCTAGCGCCTGACGGCAGAGTAATGGAAGTGCTGAGCGAGCATCTCTGCCAAGGCTGGCTGGAGGGGTATCTGCTGACAGGGCGGCACGGCTTCTTCTCGTGCTACGAGGCCTTCATCCACATCGTCGATTCCATGTTCAACCAGCATGCCAAGTGGCTGAAGGTCTGCCAAGACATCCCCTGGCGCAGGCCGATTGCGTCGCTTACCTACCTTCTGACATCGCACGTCTGGCGGCAGGACCACAACGGCTTTTCGCATCAGGACCCCGGCTTCATCGATCACGTCGCGAACAAGAAGGCGGACGTCATCCGCGTCTACCTTCCGCCGGATGCCAATACGCTTCTATCGGTCGTCGACCACTGCCTTCGGAGCCGCGACTACATCAACGTGATCGTCGCCGGCAAACAACCACAGTTGCAGTGGATGGACATGGACTCGGCCATAGCGCATTGCAAAACCGGGCTCGGCGTCTGGGATTGGGCCTCCAATGACGAAGGCGATCCGGATGTGGTGGTCGCCTGCGCTGGCGACATACCGACTATGGAAGCACTTGCTGCCGTCCTAATTCTGCGCGAGGCGTTTCCGTCGCTCAGGCAGCGGGTCGTCAACGTCGTCGATCTCATGGCATTGCAGGCCCCCAGCCAGCATCCGCACGGCGTAGCCGATGATCTTTTCGACCGGATGTTCACGACCGACAAGCCGGTGATCTTCGCCTATCACGGCTATCCCTCTCTCATTCACCGGCTGACCTACCGCCGCGCCAACCACGCCAATTTTCATGTGCACGGCTATCAGGAGGAAGGGACGACCACGACTCCCTTCGACATGACCGTGCTCAACAGGCTCGATCGATTCCACCTTGCGAAGGCAGTCGTCGACCGAGTCCCGTCTCTGGCCGCGTCACGGGAGGGCTTCGCCCGCTTCATCGACGAAAAGCTCGCCGAACATGACGCCTACATCCGCGAGAATGGAGAGGACTTGCGGGAGATACGGAACTGGCGATGGCTGGCTCGGGACGTTGATGTGTGAAGGCGACGTCTGCCTAGCCAATCCGGACTTGATCTGCGTCAAGGTGAGGATTTCTCGGCAATCGTATCCTTTGAGTCAAACCATTATGCAAGGTGAGGAGAAGTCAAATGGGCACGCTGCGAACTTTCCTGCTGGCTACTTCACTGCTTATGCTGGGGACGCCAGGCCTTGCCGAAGACGCGCATCATCCCGAGGCCGCCGCGGGACAAGCGAGTGAAAAAGCCGCGCAACAGCAGCTTCCCGCTGCCAACCCGAGCGCCACGATGCCGAGCGGCATGATGTGCGGTGACATGATGGGCGGCATGATGCGCATGATGACCGGCGGACAAAATCCCATGGGCATGATGGCCGGTCAGGCACCTATGGGGCAGACCGGCATGAGCGCGATGGCGCAGATGACGGCCCCTGAACACATCGAGGGGCGTATTGCCTTCCTGAAAACGGAGCTCAAGATAACCTCCGAGCAGGAGTCCTTGTGGAGCGCCTTCGCTGAGGTGCTGCGATCGAACGCTCGCGGCGCACAGGATGGCATGATGCAGATGCCTGGCGGAATGGAAGGGGCGAGCCGAGCCGTTGAAAGCCCATTGCAGCTTATTGAACAGCGGGAAGGCACCTTAGCCAACAGGCTCGAAAGCATACGCAAGTTGAAAGGCGCCCTCGCTCCTCTCTATCAGTCGCTCAACGAAGCGCAGAAACAGATGGCCGACAGGCTGCTTGTGCCTCCAATGATGGGATATATGTAAGATTTTGCGCAAGCGGCTGCTCTCGGGCAGTCTGCGGGCGTTGCGGGCGCTATCGGCGAGCGGCAGCTTCGGGTCGTGACCGGTCGTCTGCTGCGGTTAGCCCGAATGGCCGAGATGCGGACTTTCAAGTCGTTCGAATTGGCGGTTGGTAGGGCCGAATTCAGCCCAAAGCGGTCTAATAGGCGACTTTGTGGATGCAAGGGAAGGCCGGAAGCAAGCGTTCTCGCTCCCGGCAAATCTCTCTCATCCAAATTTCACAAGGTTGAGTGCGGGGAGCGGACCGCCTGGGAACTGCACGAGCTTTCCACCGACCGAGACCGGACCGAGATCGATCCCCGCGAAGCCCAGCTTGGCGATCAATGCGCCAACTTCGGCCTTCGACCTCGCCTCGTCTCCCGAGTAGAAGAGGACGCGGCTTCCACCTTCGGCGCGCGGATCACCAAAGAGCAGATGCGGAGGGAGATGGTTAAACGCCTTTACGACACGGGCGCCTGGCACCAGGTCAGTGAACACTTCGGTCGACAGTCGACCATTGAGCTCCGCTGGCTGGAAGAGAGGACGCTCGATCGGGTTGTTGGCGTCGATCACGATGCGCCCGGCCCAATCAGGAAGACCCGCCAAGGCCTTTGGCAACTTCGACCACGGCACGGCGACCAGTACGAGATCGGCCTTGGCCGCTTCCTCGACAGTGCCTACCGTGATGTGTGGTGTCAGTTCGCGTACGAAGTCCCGAAGCGTGTCCGGACCGCGGCTGTTCGCGATCGTTGCGGCGATACTGTTTCGCGCAAGCGCGCGGGCGAATGCGGCGCCGATCTCGCCGGCGCCAATGATGCCGATAGACATTGGTAGTCTCCAGGTTGGATCGCTGATCAGGCGGTGAAGCCGCCATCGGCGACGATGTCAGCGCCGGTTACGAAGGCAGCCTCGGGGCTGGCGAGATAAGCCACGACACTGGCGACCTCGTAGGCCTTGCCGTAGCGGCCGATCGCCATACCGGGGCCGACGATCTTCGAGACGGGACCTCCATCCGGATTCATGTCGGTGTCGGTCGGTCCAGGGTGCACGGTGTTCACGGTAATCCCCTTGGGACCGAGATCGCGCACGAGGCTGCGGTTGAAGCCGGCGACAGCTCCCTTCGTCAGCGTGTAGAGAGAGGCTGTCGGAAAGGCTGCATAGCGGACCATGGACGAACCGATATGGATGATGCGACCGCCCGATTTCATGCGGCGTGCAGCTTCCTGCGTGCCGACGAACACGCCGGTCACGTTGACCGCAATCATGCGCTCGTAGTCTTCGAACTTGATGTCCTCGATCGGACCACCAAGTGCGATACCGGCATTGTTGACGAGGATGTCGAGAGAGCCGAAGGTCTCCTCCGTCTTGGCCACCGCGGCACGCACGGATTCAGGATTACCGGAGTCGGCATGGATGGCGATGGCACGACCGCCTGTGTTTTCGATTTCCTTCACGACCGCGGCTGCCTTCTCCGGCGAGGCGCTGTAGGTGAGAGCGACTGCGGCTCCATCTGCCGCGAGGCGCTGTGCGATGGCCGCGCCGATAGAGCGCGAACCGCCCGTGACGAGAGCGGTCTTGCCGGACAGTTTCAAAGAGGTGTCGGTCATTGCGTTCACTCCATTGCTTGGTTTCGACGGAGTGAATATCGCTCTCCTATTCCCCTATGATTAGACGGAATTGGCTGTTATTAATTTCAAGCATTCGTTGAAAGAAGAAAATGGAAACGCTGGCAAATCTGGAATCCTTCGTTCGCAGCGCGGAACTTGGCAGCTTCTCTTCCGCAGCCCGTAGGATGGGGTTGACTCCAGCCGCAGTGAGTAGGAACGTCGCCGCCCTCGAAGCCAACCTGAAGCTCCGGCTCTTCCAGCGTAGCACGCGGAGTTTGACACTGACGGAGGCAGGCGAGCGCTTCCTCCATTCGGTCCGTGATCACCTGGAGAGCCTTCAAGTTGCGATTGCCGAGGCTTCAAATGAACAGGCCGAACCGGCGGGCGTGCTGAGACTCAGCATGAGCCCCACATTTGGGGTTGAGTATATTCTTCCGACCTTGCCCGAGTTCATGACCCGATATCCGCTGATCAGGCCGGAATGGATGTTCGAGAACAGGCAGGTTGACCTGATCGGCGAGGGATACGACGCGGCAATAGGCGGTGGTTTCGATCTGACGCCAGGCATCATCGCAAAGACACTGGCCTCGGCTCACATTATAGCGGTTGCCTCACCATCCTACATGCAGGGCCGTGTTCCTCCTCATGATCCGTCCGGTCTGGTTGAGCTGGACGGTATCGTCATGCGTTCGATGCGCACCGGTCGAATCCGGCAATGGCAGATGAGGAACGTCGCAGGCGACGAGCAGCCGGCGGTGTTGAAGGAAAGGATCGTCGTCAACGACCCGGCCGCAATGCGGTCCGCCGCGGTTCTCGGACTAGGCGTCGCCATGATCGCGAAGCCGGACGCGCTGCCCTACCTGGAGAACGGCGAGCTTGTCCGGCTGCTACCTGCTTGGTACGCCGATGCTGGTCCGATTTCGGTTTACTATGCGAGCCGGACCTTGCTACCCACCAAAACCCGCGTGTTTATCGATTTCCTAGGCGAGGTCTTCCAACGCGAGAGGTGGCCAGAACGGTTCGCAGGTACGTTGGGTTGATTTCCGCTTGTGGCGCATCTAAGCCGCTGGCCTCGACACCTGGAAGGACCGCATAGGGCTCAACCGCGCCGATCGCTGCGGGCAAACTGCACGGCCGAAAAGCGGACTTTCAAGTCGTTCGAATTGGCGGCTGGTAGGGCCGCGTTCGGCCCGTAGCTGCCGCTCGCCGATACGGCCGATATGTCCGTGCTGGGGGCGCGAAGCGGACGTTCACCTTTCTTGGCAAGCTTCGTTCTTGGAACAAGTGTCGGTGCCGTGGTGTGCTAATCGCAACTCGGGACCTGCAAACCCGTCTCCCCTCACGCAATAGACTCATGCGAATTGTATCTATTTTCGAGACAATGCGGTCCATTTTCATCGCCTACTGCGATCATCCGATCCCGATTAGGTTTCTGCTCACACCAGTTGGCCATCAACATGGAAACGGTGAACGAAACGTCAAACATCGGAGAACTGCCATGCTCACCCGTAGAGGCCTCATCAAGAGCGCAGCGGCGCTCGTCGCAGCGGGAACCGTTTCGGGCGGGTTCACCCCGGCCCTCGCGAAGGCACCCTTTCAATCTTTCCAGGCTCCCGGCTTTTACAGAATGAAGCTTGGGAGCTTCGAATTGACGGCGCTTTCGGACGGCACTATTCCGCTGCCTCTTCCGGAGCTTTACACAAACACCGACGCCGAAGATGCGCGGAGAGCGCTGGCCGCGGCGTTCATGGGCACGCCGACAGATACGTCGGTCAACGCCTTCCTCGTCAACACGGGGGAAAGGTTGGTGTTGATCGACGCCGGCACGGGCAGCTATCTCGA
The DNA here is from genome assembly GCF_001651865.1 of Sinorhizobium glycinis. Classification (GTDB taxonomy): domain Bacteria; phylum Pseudomonadota; class Alphaproteobacteria; order Rhizobiales; family Rhizobiaceae; genus Sinorhizobium; species Sinorhizobium glycinis. The sequence continues at coordinate 22,007 of NZ_LPUX01000067.1, read as the reverse complement.
TGGTGCGCTCGGCGAGCTCGTCGCCAATCTCGAGGCGGCCGGCTACAAAGCGGACCAGATTGACGACATCATCCTGACCCATATCCACACCGACCATTCCGGCGGGCTGACGATCAAAGGCAAGCCGGTGTTCGCCAATGCGACCGTTCACGTCAACAAGCGTGAACATGCTTTCTGGCTGGAGACGCCGGTGGAGAGCCGACCGGCCAATGTGCCGCTGAGCTATTTCGTCGAGGCGCATGAGAGTCTGGGGCCCTATGCCGAAGCCGGCAGGGTTCGGACCTTCGCCGATAATGCCAGAATCTTGCCGGGCATCGGCTCGATCCTGCGGGCCGGGCACACGCCGGGGCACAGCTCGATCGTTGTGGAAAGCGCCGGCGCGAAGATCGTTTTCTGGGGTGACATTACCCATGGAGACGTGCTTCAGTTCGACGAGCCGGACGTGGCGATCCAGTTCGATACGGATCAGTCCGAGGCCATTCGTGCCAGAGAGGCGGCCTTCGCGCATGCGGCCGACGGCAAATACCTGGTGGCCGGCGCTCATACTGCCTTCCCGGGCATCGGCCATGTTCGCCGCGATGCGACGAATTACGACTGGGTTCCCATCAACTACGCCTCTTGAAATGACCCATCGCGGCGCAACGGAGCGGAGCCCGTTGCGCCGGTTCCATGTCTGGGCGGCACCGATCGCCATCGGTCCCGGCTTCGATAGGCCCCTGTGCGACCAACCAACTGATTGCGACCACCGGGAACATGAAGCCCTCCTCACCATGCCCCTGCCGCAGAGCCGATCAGTGCGAAGCGGCCAGATTCTCGTCGCGGATCTCAGTGAGGTTCAGTCTCGGCACCAGAAAGTCGAGGAACGCCCTGACCTTTGGCGGCTGGATACGTCCGCCGGCTCTCATCGCGTAAAGCGTGGGGGCCGGCCCGGACCATTCGGGAAGCACGCGGACGAGACGTCCTGCGGCAACGTCCGACCTGACACGGAGATGACTCGTCATCTGCAGACCTTCGCCGGCCAGCAGAAAGCCGTGCAACCCTTCGGGATCGCTGGCCACCGCAACGGGGCGTACCGGGAACTCGTGGCGCCGCCCCTCGAGTGTCAGAGGCCAGGCGTGGACCGGCTTGTCGAAATAGAACTGTGTCAACAGGCAAGCATGACTGACGAGCTCTGCCGGGTTCGAAGGGCTTCCGTGTCGTTCAAGATAAGCGGGAGCCGCATATATGCCCATTGGCAGATCGCCAAGCCGGCGGGCACTGAGCGAGGAATCGGGCAAGGGCCCCTCCGACAGACGCAGCGCGATATCGATCTCCTTGGCAACGACATCCAGCACCTCATGGGCCAGAAGCAACTGCGGATAGACATCCGGGTAGAACCTTCTGAATTCGCTGAGCACCGGCGCCAGAATGCGCGTCGACAACCAGTGTGGGGCTGTGATCCTGAGCCAGCCCTTGGGACGTTGCTGCAGCTCGGCCACAGCGCTTTCGGCATCTTCGATATCTTTGACCAAGCCCTCGCAACGCTGGAAGTAGATCGTGCCAGCCTCGGTGAGCTTCAGCCTGCGCGTTGTCCTGTGGAGAAGCTGGGCCCCTAACCGCGCCTCCAGTTCCTGAACCTTGCGGCTGATCCGCGTCTTCGGCGTTCGCAGCGCCCGCGCGGCACCGGTGAAGCTACCCTCCTGCACGACCTTTACGAACGCCACCGTATCGCTGAAGTCACGCAGCATGGACCACCCCCATTTGCCGCCGAATCCGGGACAATGAAGACCGATTTCGCCGGAGAATCAAGCCAATTCAATTCCTCTATGTCTCGATTGTCCCAATTTTAATGAAGGCAGAAGGAGAATGGAAGTGCCAAACCTGAACGAGACAGTCCCGGAGGCGCTGGCTATATTCCCAGCCTGCAATCCTCCGGCGCGGCCGAGCCCCGGTGCGCGAACTGCAGCTTTCCCACGGTCGGAGACATCTGGGGTGCTTATATGCGCTGGACCGCTTTCGGTTTTCACGGCCACTCTCTATCTGCTGGCCGGGCAGCGTACGGGTGTTGTGATGTCGGCCAGCGGCGGTCATTTGTCTTTTTCTCCGCAAAGCGGCTGCCGGCCCCTTCGCCTGGAGCTTCCGCTTCCACCTCGCATTGCGGCCGGCGATGTCCCGCATCGAGGCATAGACGGTGTGGCCGGCGCGGGCGAGGACCTCGGTGGTCAAGCGGCCAAAGCCGCTTGACGAGCCGGTGACGAGAACGATCTTGGACATGGCGAGATCGGTCAGATCATGCCGCCGTTGGCGCGCAGCACTTGGCCGTTGATCCAGCCGCCGTCGGGGCCGACGAGGAAGGCGACCGCTGCGGCGATGTCCTCGGGCGTACCGAGCCGTTCGAGCGGGTTCATCTTCGACATGCGCTCGATCAGCTCGGGCGACTTGCCGTCGAGGAACAGCGCCGTCGCGGTCGGTCCCGGCGCGACGGCGTTGACGGTGATCGAGCGGCCGCGCAGCTCCTTGGCGAGAATGGCGGTCAGCATCTCCACCGCCGCCTTGGTTGCGGCATAGATGCCGTAGCTCTCAAGCTTGAGCCCGACGACACTGGTCGAGAAGTTGACAATGCGGCCGCCTTCACGCAGGCGCTTCGCCGCCTCGCGCAGCGTGTTGATCGTGCCCCTGAGATTGATGGCGATTTGGCTGTCGATCAACGCGTCGTCGCCGTCGGCGAGCGTCGCCAGTTTCATGATGCCGGCATTGTTGACGAGGACGTCGATGCCTCCGAAGGCGGCCTCGACGCTGTCGAACATGCGGGCGACCGCGGCTGCGTCGCTCACGTCGGCCTGGACGGTGAGGACCTTGCCACCCGCCTTCTCGATCTCGGACGCGAGTTCTTCGGCCGGGCCGACTGAGCCGGCATAGTTGATGACGACCGTATAGCCGTCGGAGGCGAGCCGGCGGGCGACAGCCGCGCCGATGCCGCGTGAGGCGCCGGTGACGAGGGCGATCTTTGTGCTGCTGTTTGTCATGGGATGTCTCCTTGAATGTCTGGCCCGGTCCCTTCGGGCGATCTACAAGTGACACTTCCCAAGAGGCCTGTAATCAGGCATTTTTCGGGAACTTCATTCGGGAAACTCGGACAATGGACCGGATCGATTCCATGCGCGTCTTCACGCGGGTCGTAGAGCGCCGCAGTTTTGTCCGCGCCGCCGAAGATCTGGACCTACCCGCCTCCACGGCGACAGATGCGGTGAAGCAGCTCGAAGCTCGGCTTAAGGTTCGACTGCTGCAGCGGACCACGCGCCAGGTCCGCGTCACGCTGGACGGTGAAGCCTATTATCGGCGCTGCCTGTCCATCTTGGCCGATATAGAGGAGGCAGAAACCGCCTTCAGCGGCACCAGGCCCAGGGGCTTGCTGCATGTGGATGTGCATGGCGCCCAAGCTCGGCGCTTCATCGTGCCAGCCCTGCCGCAATTCTTCTCGGAATATCCCGATATCGAACTCTATCTGAGCGAGACGGACCGCTATGTCGATCTGGTCGGCGAAGGTATCGACTGCGTGTTGCGCAGCGGCACGCCGAAGGAGAGCGATCTTGTCAGCCGACGCATCGCGCTGCTGCGGGAAGTCACGGTCGCCTCGCCTGATTACACCGCGCGCTTTGGCATGCCCGAAAGCTGGAATGAACTGGAAGGACATCGCATGGTCGGCTTCCGTTCCTCCGCGACGGGTGGCGTGCTGCCGCTGGAATTCATGGTCGATGGGGTCGCCAAATCGGTGGCGCTGCCCATGACCTTGTCGGTTGGTGGCGGCGATACCTAGCCTCGGAGGACCGCTCACCCACTCACCTGTGCCGCCGACGAGACACCTGGAAGGACTGGATTGGGCTCAATCGAGCCATTCCGGTCCTCGTCCCTACGGCCGCATAGGGTGGGGAGCGGAAGTTCACTGCGAAGGGACAGGACGGCCGCTTTGCGGACCCTTTCGGCCGTTCGGGGTCCGTCGTCGTCCCTCAAGCCGGTCCTGTGTGCGTTCGATGCGGGATCGTCTGGGAGCTGGGTTGTTTTCGTGATTGCTTTGGCGAGAGTATCCTCGCCTTGACCGACCAGGAAATCCTCGGCATCTAATCCATTGGTGATCGCGGACGAAGCCGCTGTTGGTCGTCGTCTCGATGAGAATCGGCGCCACCCAGGAGGCGGCGAAAGCATGTTCAGTACCGAAGGGCGAAACGAAGCCCCCGGCCTGATGTCAGGGGAGATGTGGAGCTCTGCCGTAGCGTCGAGTGGGCGTATGGCCCCTAGATGAACTCATCCTCGGCAATTTCGAAGGAATGCGCGGTTTGCCTTGCCAGAACTCATTCCTTTCCTCCCCGGTGTAAACAGTGATTGCTTGCTCATCGGCGCGCACAAAGGGATAACGGCCGCATTCTCTCTCGCGCAGCATCCTCCTCCAGGAAAGCTACGATCATCACGTCTTCACATCGGGCAGAATGCATAAACTCGGTGTGACGACGTTGTCAACAATATTTGTCGACGTTGTCATTGAACTGATTTATGGTGCACTGAGCAGGAGAGATGAAGGCATGGTCAGCATAATCAGCGTCGCCAAGGCGGCCGGAGTGTCAAACAAAACCGTCTCGCGCGTCATCAACGGCGAGCCGCATGTGACGGAAGAAACGCGCGAGCGCGTAGAGAAGGCGATCCGGGATTTGGGCTATGTTCCGAACATGGCCGCGCGCCAGATTCGGTCGAGCCGCTCCAATACATTCGGTATCATCACCGACTATGTTTCCACGACGCCCTATTCGGTCGACATCGTACGCGGGATCCAGGACTGGGCGAACGCCAATGGGAAAACCATCCTGATCGCAAACACAGTGGGATCTTCCGAGAGGGAGGCGACAATCTGGAAAATGTTCCAGTCCCATCGCATCGATGGCGTTCTCTATGTGACGATGTACCGCCGCATCGTCGACCCCGCAGCCGGCGATGTCAGCATTCCAACAGTGATGGTCAATTGCAGGCCGCAAACCGCCGAGGACTGGCCGTCTATTGAGCCTGACGACTTCCAAGGCGCGCAGGATCTGACCCGCCATCTGCTTGAACGTGGGCATCGCAAGATCGGTTACATCCGGCTCAACCCGATCCTGTTGGGCGCGGAGCTCCGCCTCGACGCAGTCCGCCAGACCGCGAGGGAATTTGGTCTGGCGGACAGCGACCTCTCCATCCGTCTTGGCATGGAGGGACCGGTTGGCGCTGAGGAGAACTATGTCTTCGCGGCGGCGACCGAGATTCTTCAACAAAGGGATCGCCCGACCGCGATCATGAGTGGCAACGACGAGATGGCGATTCAAATCTATATCGCAGCCATGGCATTGGGCTTCAGAATTCCGCAGGACATCAGCATCGTCGGCTTTGACGATTTCCGGACAGTCTCGATGGCGCTGAAACCCCAACTGACCACTGCCGCGCTGCCTTACTATGATCTCGGCCTTCAGGGCGCGGAGTGGTTGAATAGGGTGGTGGCGGGCGACAAGATCCGCCCGAGTCGTCGCGTTCTGGCGTGCAATTTGATCGAACGCGATTCTGTGTGTTCGGTGTGAAACAGCTGTCTGGAGTCGAAGGTTCTCAGGGTTGGCAGCCGGGCACACCGGTCGCGATCATCTAACCCGAGATCTCGGGTATACCGCTGAGTAGGGCGTTTCCATTCTGCGCATCGTCATCTCAACCATCTCGCGCCGCTAATCGTCCGGGAACTCGTCAAGAATTGCGAAACTGGGCATGACAACGTCGACAATTCGTATTGACAACGTCGTCAACACAGCATTATGCTTCCTCTATGTAAAAGCCCGGGTGAGGATCTCGGGCTTAAAACAGGGAGGAAACGATGAATAGACTGCTTAGTGCCAGCGCGCTTGCGCTTGTGTTCATGGCGGCCTCCGCCCGAGCCGAAACCATCAACGTCCTGGTGGAAGGTGGCGGCGAGATGCTTCAGAAGGCGGTAGCCGAGAAGTTCACCGCCGAGACCGGTATTGAGGTGAAGTTCACCGTCGTTCCCTATCAGGGCGTATTCGACAAATTCTCCGCGGAGATTGCTTCCGGTTCGTCGGCATTCGATGTCGTAACGATCGACGTGGTCTGGAATGCAAAATTCGCAAAACATGTCGAGGATCTGTCGGCTCTTTTCACCGACGCGGTTCGCGCGGACCTGCCGCCTGCCTTGCTCGCTGACGCGAAGGTCGGAGACAAACTGATCGGGATGCCCACATGGGCGAACGCCGAGATTGTCTTCTATCGAAAGGACCTGTTCGATAAGCCGGAGGAAAAAGAGGCCTTCCAGGCGAAGTATGGATCTCCCCTTGCTCCGCCCAAGACCTGGCAGCAATGGCGCGACATAGCAAAATTCTTCACGCGCGACACTGACAGTGACGGCAAGGTCGATTTCTGGGGCACCGACACCATCGGCACCTTCTCGGAGGAATGGATGGCGCATGTGCTGCAGGCGGGCTCGCCCGGCGTGATCCTCGACAAGGATGGCAAGGTCATCATCGACAACGAGGCGCACAAGAAGGCGCTCGAGTTCTACATCGCACCGCACTGCACCGATCATTCCGTCCCGGAAAACGTCAACGAGATCGGTTGGGGCGAAGCGCAGAACCTGTTCTATCAGGGCAAGACAGCGATGATGAAATTCTGGGCGCACGCCTACAAGATGACGCCAGAGGATTCAAAGGTCAGCGGTAATGTCGGCGTCGCTCCGATGCTCGCCGGCGATGCAGGGATCGCAGCTATTCCCGGTCCCTGGTACAATGTCGTCCCCTCGACTTCACAGCACAAGGAAGCGGCGAAGAAGTTCATCGCTTTTGCGATCGCCAACAACGCTTTGGGCATCGAAGCCCCGCTCGGCCTCGCCGCGACGAATTCCGCCTATAGCAGTTATGCCAGCAAGCCCGGTTACGAGCACTTCACGCCGTTGCTTGAGACGCTGGGTGCGCCTGCAACGCAAGGCCGGCCGATCAACGAGAAATATCAGGAAATCGTCGACGAAGCCGTCCTGCCCGCGGTCCAGCAGGCGCTGACCTGCAAGGCCGATGTCGGCGAAGTCCTGACGGAAGCCAAGGAAACGATCGAGGACATTCTCGACTAACCTCGTACGTTCCTCAATCGCGGGCGGATCTATGCCGCTCGCGCCACCAGCTTTCGGAGACCGACATGTCGGATGAAGACCGATTTGTGCTCTGCATGCTCGCGCCCGCGGTTGCGATCCTCGGCTTGTTGGTCGCTTACCCGGTGGGGCTGCTGATTTTCGATTCCTTTTTCAAGGTCGAAACGATCACGCCCCACATACGCGAATGGGTCGGGCTGCAGAACTATATCGATGCCCTAACCTCGAAACGTGTCGCCGAAAGTGCTCTGCGGACGCTGCAATATTCGGTCTTCGCCCTCTTTTTCGAATTCACGTTCGGCTTCTGTGCGGCGCTGCTGTTCTCGGCCATGGTCGGCCAGTCGCGTTGGCACCGCACGATCTTCGCTCTGCCGCTGATGGTTCCGCCCATCGTTGCCGGCCTGCTCTGGAGATTCCTCCTCGTCGGCAATATCGGCATCCTGAACTATGGCCTCGTACAGTTGGGGCTGATCAGCGACCCTAATGAGATCGCTTGGCTATCCAGCGAGGATATCGTCATCTATTCCGTATCCTTTGCCGACATCTGGCTGACGACCTCCTTTGTCGCGCTCGTCTCCTACGCAGGGCTGACGAACATCCCGAAGGACCTGCTTGAGGCGGCACGGATCGACGGGGCGAACGCGCTCAAACGATTCTGGCATGTGACCCTGCCGCTGATGCGGCCGGTGATCGCGGTCGTCGTAATCGTGCGTGGCGTGGATGCGGCCAAGACCTTCGACCTCATCTGGATTCAGACGCAGGGTGGTCCCCGCCATGCTTCGGAAGTGTTCTCGATGAACATCTATCAGAGGATGGTTCGTTTCGGCGACCTCGGCGAAGCCTCCGCGTCCGGCACCTTGTTCCTTCTCGTCATGATGGTCCTGGCCGGGATTGCCTATTGGAAAATTTGGAGGCCGGCCCATGCATAGAGTGTCCCGCCCCAGTGTCAGCGGAATCTTGATTAACGCCGCAGCCCTCGTGCTCGTGCTGTCTTACGCGCTGCCCTACATCTATCTGCTGATGACGTCCATCAAGCCGGCGGCCGATGTCCAGCAGATCCCGCCAAGCTTTTTCCCCGCCGTCATATCGTTCGAGAATTTTCGCGAAGTCTTGCAATCGTCTACTCTGCCGAAGGCCTTCATCAATTCGCTCACGGTGGCGATGCTGACGACGGCGCTCTCGCTGATGGTGGCCGTGCCGGCCGCCTATGTTGCCACCCAGTATCGCCGCCGGATCACGACGTTTTTCCTGCTCTTTGCCCTGGTCACCCGTATGGTCCCATCGGTGTCTCTCGGTGTGCCGCTGTTCCAGCTTTTAAAGTCCATAGGCCTGCTCGACACCATTCCTGGCCTCGTTCTCGCTCACACCTCCGCAGCTGTGCCCCTGGCGCTGCTGCTCATGTCGGCTTTCTTCGAAGGCGTGCCGAAGGAACTCGAAGAGGCCGCGCGCATGGACGGATGCACACGTTTCCAGGCCTTTCGCAAGATCATCCTTCCGATCATCACGGGCGGGATCGCGGTGACCGCGCTCTTCACGTTCATCACGAGTTGGAACGAGTTCCTCTACGCGCTGCTGCTGACGTCCGAATCGACCAAGACGGCCCCGATCGTCATTGCCGAATACAATTCCGTCTACGGACTTGCCTGGGGAGCGATGACCGCGGCGGCCGTGCTCTATTCGCTGCCCGTCATCATCGTAACGCTCGCACTTCAAAAACAGATCGTCGGCGGGCTGACGTTCGGCGCTGTGAAGGGATGAGGAGACAAGCATGGCCGGTATAGAACTGCGCAATATTAACAAGATCTACGGAAACAGCTTTCACGCTCTGCATGATCTCAGCTTCGACATCAAGGACGGCGAGTTCATGGTGTTTGTCGGTCCGTCGGGATGTGGGAAGTCGACAGCGCTCAGAATGATCGCGGGCCTGGAGAGCATCTCCAGCGGTGAACTTAAGATCGATGACCGGCTCGTCAACGATGTCGATCCCAAAGAGCGCGACATTGCCATGGTCTTCCAATCCTACGCGCTCTATCCGCATAAGACGGTGCGCGAAAACATCGCCTTTCCATTGCTGATGGCCGGACTGCCCAAGGCTGAGATTGACAGCCGCGTGAACGAGGCCGCGCGCATCCTCGAGCTGACTACCTTGCTCGACCGCAAACCGGCGCTTCTCTCCGGGGGACAGCGCCAGCGCGTCGCCATGGGGCGAGCGATCGTCCGAAAGCCGGCAGCCTTCCTGATGGATGAACCGTTGTCGAACCTCGATGCCAAGCTGCGCGTACAGATGCGCGCCGAGATCGCAAGCCTGCAAAGAAAACTGAATGTCACTACGATTTACGTGACCCACGACCAGGTCGAGGCGATGACGATGGGTGACCGCGTAGCAGTCATGAAAGGCGGCGTGCTGCAGCAAGTCGACACACCGCAGAACCTGTACAAGCGCCCTGACAATGTCTTTGTCGCCGCGTTTATCGGATCGCCCTCGATGAACTTGTACGAAGCCGTTCTGAATGGAAGAACGCTGACCCTGGGCAGCAACAGTTTCGAAATCCCTGACCGGGTTTTCGAAGGCCGACCCTCGCTCAACGGTGCGTCTAACCGTCAGGTCATTGTCGGTATCCGGCCCGAGCACATGAACGACGCCGCAATCCGGCCTTCTTCGGCCGAGATTTCGGCCCCGGTCACTCTTGTTGAGGCGCTAGGTTCTGAATCCATGGTGCATCTGAATATCGATGCATCTTGGGTGGATGCTGGCGACCCGGACGCCGTCGCCGACATCGGCGCCGAAAAAGCTGCTGTAGCCCGTTTTTCTCCGAAGAGCACAATACGCGCAGGTGACATCGCGCGCGTCGCTGTCGATGCCGAAGAACTTCACTTCTTTGAACCGGATACCCGCACCAGCATCCGGTGATGGTATAGCCAGGAGAAAAACAAGAATAACTAGCCCGTCTATCGTGATCAAACGCCGCAACTCTTTCGGATCTCGATCAAACAGAGAGCTGGATGCATTTCCAGGCGGCTTGCAAGCAACAACCTAATCACGAACATCAGTCTACCACCGCTCTGGAGTAAGAAATGTCCGCGGAGACGTTACCAATGGTTAGCGAAAACTATTACGACGTAACAAAGTATTCCGTCGGTAATCCCTATGAGGATATTGGAGCGGTCATCAATAGCATCATTGCAGATATTAAAAGCAGGCAACCTGTTTGCGATCTAAATGATGGCGGGAAACCTGGAGCAGTTATCTATGTACCGCCGGGCGATTACCGTCTTGCCACTCAAGTCGTTATTGACGTGAGCTATCTGAAAATAGTGGGCTCTGGACACGGTTTTACGTCTTCGAGCATCCGTTTCAACACACCCACAAACGAGCTGGCGCGCTGGCACGAAGTGTGGCCGGGCGGTAGCCGTATACTTGTGGACATCTCTCCAGAGGCCGCTGACGGTGAGACTGCTGGAGCCGCATTTTATGTTAAGCGCACCGGAAATCCTCGTATAAGCTCTGTGGAGTTTGCTGACTTTTGCATTGATGGCCTGCATTTCATTGACGATGGTTCGGGGCACAATGATGCAGAAAATACATACAAGAATGGCAAAACGGGAATCTATGTAGGCAGCGCCAATGACTCATGCCGAATAACGGGGATGGGTCTTATCTATCTAGAGCATGGAGCTATTGTTCATGATGCAGACGCGCTGGCGATAGACAACAATTTCATTGCGGAGTGCGGAAACTGTATCGAATTGAAAGGTATGGGGCAGGCCTCAAGAATAGCAAATAATTTTATCGGAGCCGGTTATAGGGGGCATTCCATTTATGCTGAAAATTATGGGGGCATTCTAGTATCCTCAAACAACGTATTCCCTCGAGGTGCTAGTAGTGTGTATTTTTCCGCCGTGGTGCGTTCCTCGGTCACAGGAAATAGATTCCATTCGTTTTATCCCGGAATGCTGGTTTTTGCTGCGAACTGTTGCGAAAATTTGGTTTCCTCAAATCACTTTTTGCGAGATCGAGAGCCGTGGGCGCCCATGCAGAAATACGATAACGGCTTGGATGATCTGTTCGGACTTTTGCAAATTCACGGCAGCAACAATTCGGTAATCGCGAATCACATTTCGGTAACTATAGATACTCAATATCTCAAGCCCATTGCCGTAAAGCCCGTGATAATTAACGTGGTTTCCGGTAGCGGCAATTACATAGCCAATAATCACATTGTGGCCACAACCGAAAAATCGCAGATCAATGATGCACCAAACAGTGCCTGTTTTTCAACACAAGTGGGAGCATTGCTTTCAACGAGCAATTTGACGGCGCTCGAAGTAACGGCAGTACTGGTGAAAAAGGGGTCTGCGCGGAATACAGTCCTAGATACAGGCAGTGACGAACAGGTAGAGATGGATAGAGCGATGAATGCATTTAGGGGCACTCCAGTTCCTGGACAATAGTCGAGGAAATTCCATATAGACCGATCGTAGCTAGGTCTTTTTGTGGAAATTTCATGGACAATTCGGAGTTTTATTCATGACGACCAACGGCTCGTGCGCCGCTGGCCGAACATGGTCTGTGGGATCGATAAGCTTTCCTCCCGAGCAGACTGGCCGGCGTTCGCGCCGGCCTTTTTTCTCGAACGGAGCATCCTCTGTTAATCAATGCCGCCATGGCGACGCCATCGGCTTGAAGCCGTGGGGAGCGCGCCGTTCGGGAACCGCCCGGATCAAGGGCTGAGCAGATCTGGCGTCAGCTATTTCGGTGGGGAAACCGAATTGCGAATGACGAGCTCGCAGCGATACTCGACATGTTTCTTTTTCGGGGGGTGGCCCGCGATGATGTCGAGCAACATTCGAACTGCCAGAGCGCCCATGTCGCGATAAGGCAATGCCATCGTTGTGAGGGGTGGCTGAATGCCGGTCGTGATGACCTGGAAATCGTCGAAGCCGATGATGGAGACATCATCTGGCACCCGCAGTCCGAGATCCGTGGCGGCGCAATAGACCTGCAGCGCGATCTCGTCATTGCCACAAACGACTGCCGTCGGTCGGTCAGGATTGTCAAGAATGCGCCGCGCGTTCTCGAAAGCCACAAGCTTGTCGGCAAATATGGCTCCTACGCGCCCCGGAACGATCCATTCCTTTCGAACCTCGATGCCAGCCGCCGCCAGCCCGTCGAAGAATGCCCGGCCGCGAAGGTCGGCCGCCAGGATCAGTTCATTCAGCACGACATAGGCGATCTTTCGATGTCCCTGCTCGACGAGATGGCGGACAGCATCCAGTCCGCCTTGATAGTCGTCCGGTACGATTGACGGCAGAGCCTGGTCGGGAGCGCTGCAATTTACCAGCACGGTCGGCGTACTCGGAAATTCAGTATCCCGCGGAACGTGACGATGAAACATCGTCACATAGAATACGCCGCCGATGCCATGCTCGCGGAAGATCTTCCAGGCGCGCTGCTCTTTCGCCGGATCGGCGGAGGTGTTCACGGTCAGCAGCGTGTAAGGCGTGTCATCGAGGGCGTCCTGAATGCCGCGCACGATGTCGGTCGAAAACGGCGTCGTCGAGACGACGTCAGTGATCAATCCAAGCACGCTGGAACGGCTGGTGCGCATCAACCGCGCCGCCTGGTTCGGAACATAACCCAGCGCCTCGATCGCCTTCTGCACCTTTTTCTTGGTCTTCGGACGGATCAGACCTTCGTCGTTGACGACGCGCGATACCGTTCGATCCGACACGCCGGCAAGTGCTGCAACGTCCTTGATACTGACCATTCTCTTCCCCAACTGAGCACTCAAACCGCCTCACGGGCGTCTCCGATAGCATAACGACTGGTTCCATAGCCATGCGCTCCACCTCATCAACCACAACGTGTCAGCCTTTCACGCCGGCCCGCACGAAGGAGTCGATAATCCAGCGCTGCGCCACCAGAAACACCAGCAGCACCGGCAGGATCGACAGCGATACCGCCGCGATGACTTCCGAGGTCGCCGATGAGTTCCCGACCGGATCGCGGATCGACATGATCCCGACGGGCAGCACCATCTGGTCGACCGAGTTCAGGAAGATCAGCGGCATGAAATAGTCGTTCCAGGTCATGGTGAAGATAATGACGGAGAGTGCCGCGATCTGCGGGCCCGCGAGCGGCACGGCAATCGACCAGAAGGTGCGAAAATGCCCGGCATTGTCGACGCGCGCCGCCTCGAACAGTTCCTTGGGAAGGGTAAGAAAGAACTGCCGCATCAGAAAGATGCCGAACACGCCCGACATGCCGGGCGCGAAGGCGCCGGTGAGGCCGGGAACGATGATCGACCACTGGCTGTCCACCAATCCGAGCCAGCGCATCAGCAGGAATAGAGGCACCAGCGTCGTCTGGATGGGAACCATCAGCGACACGAGGAGCAGAGCAAAGAGGGCGTTCTTGAACGGGAAGCGGAGCCGCGCGAAGGCGTACCCGGCGATCGTGGTCGTTGCGACGTAACCGAGAGTGACTGTGGTCGCAAGCACGGTCGAGTTCCAGAAGAAGCGCCCGATCGGAACATCCGATGCAAGCAGCCGGCGGTAGCTTTCCAGGCTGGAATCCAGTCCCGGCAGCCAGCGTGGCGGCAGCGTGAAGGCTTCCGCCACGGGCCGGAAGCTGGTGGTGAACATCCACAGGAACGGCGCCACCATCACCAGCGCGCCGAGCCCGAGCACCACATAGATCAGCGCGGTGCGCAGCCGCGAGATCATTGCCCGCGTTTCCGGAGAGAGACGACGCGCCGACAGGCGAGCCGGCGTCATATCCCATGAGATGTGCATTGGCTTATTCATAGAAAGCCCACCGCTTGGAAAGGGCGAACTGGATCGCCGTGACAATGACGGTAATCGTGAGCAGCAGCAGCGAGATCGCCGACGCGTAGCCCATGTTGAACGACTTGAAGCCCTGCTCGTAGATGTACATGACCAGACTGCGTGAGGCATCGCCCGGCCCGCCATTGGTCAGCACGACGATCGATTCGAACACCTTGAAGGCGCCGATCGTGTTCATGGTGAGCAGGAAAAGGATCGTCGGAGACAGGAGCGGCAGGGTAATCTGCCAGAAGGTCCGCAGGCTGCTCGAGCCATCGACTCGTGCGGCATCGTAATAGTCCTTTGAGATGCTCTGCAAACCTGCCGTCGCGATCAGCATCGCGAAGCCGACGTTCTTCCAGATGTCGAGGATGATGACTGACCAGAGAGCGTTGCGGGCGCTCGAAAGCCAGCGGACGGGCTCGATGCCGACAAGACCGAGGTAGTAGTTAATTACCCCGATGTCGCGTTGGAACAGGAATTGCCAGATCACGGCAACGAAGATAAGGCCGACGAGGGACGGGAAGAAATAGGCGGCGCGATATGCATATTGCACAGTCTTCGACATGTTGCGGTTGAGCAGAACCGCCAGGACCACGCCGAGGCCGACATTGCCGGCCACAGCAAAGACGGCGAAGAAGGCCGTGTTGCCGAGGACCTTCCAAAGCCGCCGGTCGTCCAGCATCGCTTCGAAATTGGCGAGCCCGACGAAGCTGGGATTGCTGAACAGGTCATACTTCATCAGGCTGAGGACCACCGTGGCGGCCATCGGTCCTGCGACGAAGACAGCGAAGCCGATCAAGGCCGGCGCGATGAACAGGAGCCCGGCAATGGTCTCCTTGCGGTTTTGCGGCGAGAACCAACCCGCCGCCGCATCATTGGCGATACTGGTCATGGGTCAACCCCGCTGGATCTCGGCTTCGAGTTCCTCATGGGCCGCGGCCAGCGCTTCCTCCGCCGTCAACTCTTCGGTGATGATCTGATCGAAGGTGCGGCCCAGGATGCGGTCAAGCGCGTTGAAGAAGGCGGGCGCCGCCACGGGCTTCGCCGTCTCTAAAGCATCGAAGAAGACCGGTGCGCTCTTCGGCGCTGAAAGGAAGCTCTCCTTCCTCGCCGCTTCCTCGTAGATCGGGATTTGCTGACCGATCTCCATCAGCGCGGTCACAGTCTCGAGTGAGATCAACTGCTTGATCGCCTGGAAGGCGAGCTCTGGATTCTTCGATTGCGGGCTGATGCCCCAGCCCCCGCAGCCGAACACCGTTTCGGCGCTTGCCTTGCGCGGCCAGGGCACGATGTCGAAATCGGTGAAGCCGTTCGCCACCCAGCCGGTCACCGGCCAGCGGCCAGCACCGACCATGGCGAAACGCCCGGCGGCAAACTGGTCATAGACGTTGAGCCCGATCGGGTCGGGAGAGACACCATGCTCATAAACGAGCGCGTGGATGAACTCGGCAACCTCGCGGATCTTCGGATCGTTGAGGTTGGAATGCTTGAAATCCGCGGTTACCGGATAGGTGCCGTTGGTCAGGTACCAGGGATGAATGGCGAAATTGAACCAGGGCAGGCCATATCCGTAGATCTTCTTGTCGCCTTCTCCGGTCGTCAGCTTCTTGGCGATCGCGACGAAGTCGTCCCAGGTCCAGTCCGGCTTCGGCGGCTCGACGCCCGCCTCCTTGAAGATGCGGGTGTTGTAGTGGATGACCATCGTCTGGCCCCCGTTCGGAATTTCATAGAGCTTGCCGTCGACGGTGAGTGCGTCCTTCAGCTTGGCCGGGATCTTGTCGACCAGGGCCTTGGCTTCCGGATCGGCGGCGATCAGCTCGTCGAGCGGCATCAGCAATTTCTTGTCGACGGCGAGTCGCAACCCTTCGACCGCAATGTTGATGATGTCGGGGGGATTCCCGCCGGCGATCTGGGTTACCAGTTTGTCAGCGTAGTCCGACCATGAGGAGATCGGAGCGATGTTGTCCTGCACCGTGACGTTCGGATAGATCTTTCGAAATCGTTCGAAGGCCTCGCCATAGGTCTTCGCCTCGGACGGGTTGCCCCAGTTGTAGGTGGTGAGCTGGGCTGCGGTGTCTTTTGCCGGAGCGCCTGCCTGCGCTGCCTTTGCCGGGAACAGGGTTGGTGTCAGGACACCGGCTGCGGCCAACGCCGTCGCCTTGGTCAGAAGGTCTCGTCTGTTCATGCTCATTTCCTTCTCCTCCTCAGGATGAGCGCCGAGTGCATGTCAGCGGTTTTCGTAGCGACAGGCACAAGAACAAAGACCCGAAGCGCGTCGCATGAGGAATGCGACGCGCTTCAGCGTCGTTTCAGTTTCCTTTCGATACATTCGCCGCCGAGCGGCGCCGCGTGATCTCCAACTTCTTTTCGATTTCGATGTCGCGGAGTTCCGCATAGGCGCGGAAACGCTCGTCGGCAGCATCGATCTGCCTGGCCTGTTCGGGCGTCAGGCGATCGCGGGCGACCCTCTCCGGAGTGCGGTCGCCGGGCGGCGTTGGCAGCCTTTCCTCAACCGGCAGGATGCTCAGCTTCGGCGATGGAAGCGTCTGGTACCAATAGGCCGTGGAGGCCCAGTCGTCGCTGAGGTGGTTGGCGTGGCCGTGCTCGATCGTCACGCGGATACGGTTCTTGAACCGAACGGGATCGGTGAGATGGAAGCGATAGGAGACCTGATAGCCGGGAACGATGCTCTCGTGGATCACCGAGCCGTTCGTCAGGAAGGCGTTGTTCTGCATCCCCCAGGCGTGATTGAAATAGTCCTCTGTGCCAGTGCCATGGATCGAGGGCGGCCAGGTGTCTTCGTCGACGAAGATCATCTCGTCGCCTTCGCCCCACCAGGAGCCTTGGAAGTGCGCAACCGACAGGTTGCAGCCGACATATTGGCCGCGTCCTTCGGTCTCGAGGATGACGTAGTTCTCCTTGCCGTCGAGATTGGGAATGTTGGTTTCGGGGCTGTTGGTCTGCAGATTCGGACCCCAGCCACCGCAGGGGTTCTCTCGCCGCCAGGACGCGTGGAAGTAGGCGATATCGTCGGCCAGCGGCGCCTCGTAGCGCTCGAAATCGATGTAGAAGTACTGGCCGTAGGGGACGTCGTTCTGGTTCTCGATTTCGATAATGGCGCGCTTGCCGAACGGCATCTGGAAATAGCTGTTGAATGCAGCGCTGCCGCCGAAGCGATAGCGCTCCTCCGGCTTGCTCGAGACGGAGATCGGCAGAGAAGAAAAGTTGCCGGGCATCGAATGACCGGTGCAGAAGAAGTCGCCGAGCGGCACCAGAACCGACGGAGTGTCCTGATCATCCCAATAGATCTTCAGCAGCACCTTGCGATAGTAATGCGGGTCGGCAACCTCCCAGTTGAGGCCGAGAGCATTGTGGATCTCGAAGACCGGCGCGACGTAATTGCCGGCGGTCGGATCAATCAGGCCGGCCCCGAGAACGCGACGGCAGAATTGCGTCATCCAGATATGCGTGATGCAGCCCGGACCCTCAATAGTGGCGAGGCGGACGGTGGAGTTGGCCGGGATCAGCCAATAGTCCTGGTTCTTGCCCTCCTGGTCCCAACTGGAAAGGCGTCCGGTGCGTGCGTCCTTGACGCGCGCGAGGTCGGCAAGCATCGAATGTCCTGGGTGGCTGCTCGTCATCAATGAGTTCCCTTGGTTGAAAGGCCCAGACGATTGCCGTCCGGCCCGAAGAAGTGCGCGCTCTCAGGCGCAAAGCGGAAATGGAGGATGGAGCCCTCGGCCAGGGACGGCCCGTCCGGCTCCTTGGCGATCAGCTCAATGCCGTCGCCCGTCTGTGCGTAGATCAGGCGGTGCTCGCCGAGATGCTCCTCGAACTGCAGCCGAGCGCTGAGAAAGGCCTGATCTGGTTCACACAGAACGAGGCTTTCCGGCCGCACGCCCAGCGTTGCACGGCCTGTCGGGCCGGCAGGGGCCGGGATGGCCGTCCCAAGTGGGCCGCGGGCCAGCCCTTCGCGTTCAAGGGTTACCGGAAAGAAATTCATCTTGGGGCTGCCGATGAAGCTGGCGACGAACAAATTTGCCGGCGTTCGGTAAAGTTCGAGCGGTGTGCCGACCTGCTCGATGCGGCCCTGGTTGAGCACCACGATCCGATCGGCGAGCGTCATCGCCTCGACCTGGTCGTGGGTCACGTAGATTATCGTCGCATCCACGATTTTGTGGAGTTTCGCGATCTCGATCCGCGTTTGAACCCTGAGCGCCGCGTCGAGGTTCGACAGGGGCTCGTCGAACAGGAAGAGGCGCGGCTCGCGCACGATCGAACGTCCGATCGCAACGCGTTGGCGCTGGCCGCCGGACATGTCCTTTGGAATGCGGTGCAGCAGTTCCTCGATCTGCAGCATCCTGGCAGCGCGGGTGACGCGCTGGTCGATCTCGCCCTTGTCCAGTCCGGCGATTTTCAGGCCGAAGGCCATGTTCTTGTAGGCGGTCATATGCGGATAGAGTGCGTAGGACTGGAACACCATCGCCACGCCACGTTCAGCGGGCTCGAGCAGGTTTGCCACGGTTCCGCCGATCCTGATCACGCCTCCGGAAATCGGTTCCAGGCCGGCGATCATCCGCAGCAGCGTGGACTTTCCGCAGCCCGACGGTCCGACGAAAACGACGAATTCGCCGAATGGTATCTGAAGTTCGATGCCGCGGATCACCGTGGCGGCACCATACGACTTGGTGACGCCCTCAAGGTATAAATCAGCCATATTCTCCTCCTCGACCTGGCCCCGTGACGCATCCTCCAGCATACGGACTTGCCAAATGTCGACGTCGAAATTAAATATCGACGTCGACATTTGTCAAGCTTGAAAGTTCAGCGCGCAGTGCGGCGCAGTGGAGGAGCAATGAGCAACATCGTGGAATTGGACGCGGCACGCGGAACGCGCTTCGAGTTTTGGGCCCGTCGGAAGGCGGCAAAATCACGGGCGGAGGATTCCGCTGGCGAGGTATTCGCACTTCGTGCTGGTAAGCGCATCGTCTACCGGATCGCGCCGCCGCCGCCTTACTGTCAGTTCTACGCGTATACTCACCACGCGGGCGGCCCGCTCACACTCGAGTGGGACGAGAACATCATCGAGCTTTCGCTGTTCTATCGCTTCGATCCCATCCGCGTGGCTGAGGAAGGGGTGACTTTCCTGGATCTGCAGGGCGGCCGCCTCGTCGCTCGACCGAAGGTGGCTTGGCCAACGTGGTGCGAAAGCGATCCCGACCGGCCGCAGCTACGCTTCTCACCGTTTCAGGCGTGGATGAACGATCCAAACGGCCTGTGTTTCGTCGACGGCCGCTATCACCTGTTCTACCAGTTCCATCCGGTCGAGGCCGAATGGGGACCGATGCACTGGGGCCACGCCGTAAGCGACGACCTTTACCGCTGGACGCATCTGCCGGTCTTTCTCCATCCAGAACAGAACCTCTGGTCGCTAGGTGCCACCGGCGGCGCCTTCTCCGGAAGCGCCTTCGTCGGCCCGGATGGCGGGTTGAGCTTCTATTACACCGAGCGATTGCCAGCGTACGACCTGTTCAAGGAATACAAGGAGGTGCAGAAGCTGGTGGTCCCATCGGCGGACTTGCTCCGTCCGGAGACCAATCGTGTTGTACTCGACAATGGCCCGCCCGGCAGTGCCCATGACTTCCGCGATCCCAAGGTCTGGTACGATGCGGCGGGCGGGGAATACCGCATGGTGCTCGGAGCGGCAATCGACGGAGACCCGGCTGTGCTGCTCTACGGCTCGGAGGATGGTGCGGACTGGAAATTCCTGTCGGTCCTCTACCGCGCCCCGGAACATTTCCGTCAGCATGGAGCACGCTGCGTCGAGTGCCCCGACTTCTTCGAACTCGACGGCCGTTTCGTGCTCGTGATGGGCTTCGTCGGGTACACCGAGCCGACAACCGGCCGCCACAACCTTCTTTACGCACAGGTCGGCACATTTGACGACGACCGCTTCATGCCCCTGACCCCTGCATTGCAGGAATTGGACTTCGGAACCGATTTCTATGCAATGCAGAGTTTCCGCGCCAAGGAGCGGCAGATCGCCTTTGCTTGGCTCTTCAACTGGGAATTCAGAAAGCCGGCAGGATCGCCCTACAGCGGCGAACTGTCGTTGCCCCGCGTGCTCGGTGTCGACGCTCAGCTACGTCTGACGATGTTGCCTGAGGTGGGCTATCGAGCTCTGCGCTCCCACGCATTGACGCAAGCAGCCGCCGGCCATTTCATCTGCGAACCCGGAGAGCCGATCGAACTATCCTTGACAGGCGCTCTCGATGGAATTCGAATCGTCGGACGCGGTGGTGACGGTGAAAGCTTTACAATCGCACACGTCTCTGGACGTCTACAGGTCAACGTCGCGGAAGATGCCGGCGAAATTGAATACCGCTCGACACCGCTCTCACTCGAAAATCTGACCGTCTTCTTCGATAGAGGCGTGCTCGAGATCTTCGCGAACGATGGCGTGGTCTGCGGCACTCGCCGCACCTACAAGGTCACGGCACTGACCGCGCTGGAATTGATCGCGTCGGGCGCAACTCGCATCGATGCCTGCGAAGGCTGGAGCTATAATTCCGTCTGGCGATGGTAGCAGGGCCCCAAGGTCATCACTGCAACGACCATGCGGCGGACGTCTCGGAAATGCCCTCTGCAAAGACATTCGCTTTTCGGCTGACGGGGCAATTCGCGACAGCGACACGCACGCATGACCGCATTCGGGCCAAGTCGTGACTTTCCTTCTACCCATCGTGGGCGACGGCTTTGGGTCGACGTTTGCCCTCAGTGCGGCCAGCAAACGGCGCTTCAATGAGAAGCGCCGCAATGCAACCTACAATTCAACTTGTTCAGAGATGGCTAGGGCGTCATCAACCTCGATCCCGAGGTACTGGACGGTGCTCTCCAGCTTTTTGTGGCCGAGCAAGAGCTGCACGGCGCGCAGGTTGCCGGTCTTCTTGTAGATGTGCGCCGCCTTGGTTCTCCTCTTCGAGTGCGTGCCGTAGCGCTTGGGGTCAAGTCCGATGCTCGACACCCACCGCTCGACGATCCTGCCATATTGTCGAGTCGACAGATGCGGCAAGGCGTGCACGCGGCTGGGAAACAGGTAATCCCGTTCACCCAGCCTGCGACTTCCAATCCATGCAGCGACAGCCTCCCGCGTTTGGTCGGTCAGTTCGAATTGCACAGGTCGGCTGGTCTTCCTCTGGATGATGATCGCCCGGTCCCGAACCCTTCCAGAAATCGAAACATCACCAACCGAGATCGCCACGAGATCACAAGCTCGCAATTTGCTGTTGATCGCGAGATTGAAAAGCGCCAGGTCGCGCACCGCACCCAGCAACTGGAGGCGGGTTCGGATGGCCCAGACCTCTTTCGGTTTCAATGGAGGCTTCTGACCGACGATGCGGCCGGAGTTCCAACTGGACATAGCTTTCCTCCCGAAAACCACCCTCCACAGCCGCAGCGCTTAACCTCAAGCGGGCCAATGATAATCTTCTTAGAAGTGATACTGNGCTATCGTTCTGTCACTCGAGATTCTGATTTCACCACGGTTTTTATCTTCGCCACAGCTTCGAGCGTGCGATGCACAGGGCACTTGCCGGCAATCTCGGCAATCCTGTCGCGAAGCTCCTCGGAGACCTCGCCATCGACGAAAATGACGCGCTCGAAACGATCGATCCGGGCGCCACTGCTGCGTTCCGATTCGGCACACTCTTCGCAGTCCCTGGCATGGATCTTCGCGTGCGAGACGTCGACCCCGATGCGCCCGAGAGTCAGCTTTTTGTGGTCGGCATATAGACGCAACGTCATCGACGTGCAGGCGCCAAGTGCGATCGACAGGAAGTCATAAGGCGATGGTCCGGAATCGAGCCCGCCCACGCTTTCGGATTCGTCCGCGAATAGCCGATGGCTGCCGGCCTGGACCGCGTTTTGAAACCTGCCTTCGCCCGTTTCCGTCACGCGCACCTGTTCGATAGGCGCAGTCCCTTGCGGCGCGTCGGTGGCCAGATAACGCGTCAGCCACCCCGAAATGATCCGACCGGCGAAG
>NZ_LPUX01000066.1 GCF_001651865.1 Sinorhizobium glycinis | reverse complement strand
AGCATCGTGGAGGCTCCAGAGAATCAACGACTGCTCAATTGAATCAGATACATAGCACTTCTTCAACAGCCCCACCCGGCAACGTTGCCATGTGGCGCTGAGAACCTTGGTGACGGCCGCCTTGAGGCCTTCGTGCGCATCGGAGACGACGAGCTTGACGCCGCGCAGTCCGCGCCGGGTCAGCTTGCGCAGGAACTCGGTCCAGATCGGCTCGGCCTCCGAGGTGCCGATCTCCATGCCCAGCACCTCGCGCCGGCCGTCTGAGTTGACGCCGACGGCGATGATCACGGCGACCGAGACGATGCGGCCGCCACGGCGGACCTTCAGGTAAGTGGCATCGATCCACAGATACGGCCAGTCGCCTTCGATCGGTCTTTCGAGGAACGCTTTGACCTTGCCGTCGATCTCCTCGCACAGCCGGCTGACCTGGCTCTTCGAAATACCGCTCATGCCCATGGCCTTAACCAGGTCGTCGACCGAGCGGGTCGAGATGCCCTGCACATAGGCTTCCTGGATGACCGCCGTCAGCGCCTTCTCGGCCATGCGCCGCGGCTCCAGGAACGAGGGGAAGTAGGAGCCTTTCCGGAGCTTCGGAATGCGCAGCTCGACCGTGCCGGCCCGCGTCTCCCAGTCGCGCTCGCGGTAGCCGTTGCGCTGGGCCAGCCGCAGCGGGGTCTTCTCGCCAAAGGCGGCGCCGGTGGCGGCCCCCACCTCAAGCTCCATCAGGCGCTCGGCGGCGAAGCCGATCATCTCGCGCAGGAGATCGCAATCCGGGGTCTTCTCCACGAGCGCGCGCAGGCTCATCATGTCGTCGGTCATCGATGGTTCCTTCGAATCAGGTTGGTGTCAGCAACCCGACCCTACCGGGGAACTTCGATGACCACCGCTACGCCGCTCGCTCGCTACGGCGCTATCGAGGGCGCGCTCGCGAGCGGCTTGGCTACCGCCCAGCTACACCACTGGTGGGGACGCGACCGAGTTGTCGGTCTAGACTTAAACCCTGGCATGCTTGCAGTGGCCCGAGCTGCGGCTGACTCGGAATTACCGATCGAATGGGTCGAAGGGAGTGCTCTTGGTCTTCCATTTCCCGGACGCCTCCTTCGATGTCGTCCTCTGCCAACTCGGACTCCAGTTCTTCCCGGACCGGTTGCGAGCCCTTCGCGAGATGAGGCGGGTACTGGTGGCCTCCGGTCGGCTTGCCCTCAGCGTCTACAGTGCCATCGAGCGCACGCCTGCGCGCATCTTGGCGCAGGAGCGTCAAACACGAAGCGCGCTGAACATATCTTTGCTGAGGCGGAGGAGCTGCGCACCCTAGTCTCAGGCGCAGGCTTCGATCAGGTGGAAATTCACACTGTCACCCAACAGGTTGCGTTCCCGTCTGTCCTCGACTATGTGCGGTTTCAATTGACGGCGACGCCGATGGCGGTGCTTTTGTCGGAGCGTTCTCAGTTCGACCGCGAAGCTGTGATAAACGCTATCGCTTCAGACGCTCAGTCCGTGTTGCTGGACTCATACGTGCTAGCAGATGGCCGGTTGCGATTTCCCCAGGAAGGGTATGTGGCAACTGCAGTGAGCGGCGGTTAGTCGGCGATTTGTCCGCTTTCCCCCCGATGCTGCCATTCCCCGCACAAAAACAAACCTAAACGCAGCGACACCTAGAGCTGACAGTATTTTGACCGTGAGCGCGGCCGTCTGAAGGATTAATATGGATCAAGGAGCGAATGTCTTTATCTTGACGAATCCGGGACGAGGAGGCTGTCCATGTCCACGAGCAATGTCGACCGTCCACTCTGTGCCGTACGGCAAAGTTCCCCCCCGATGCGGACCTTCGCGATATCTGGATGCTCACCATTGTTATCTGGCCACATCTCCCGCTTGCGTTCATCAAAGCCGAGGACGCGTTTGCTATCGGTCCACCGTGCGACCTCGCCCTCCATTCCATCCGGATCCCTGAAGGTAACGAGGCGGATGGCGCCGAAATCCGTAATGGTCCCATCCGACGCGCCAGCCTTCACCAGACGTCGTCTGACTTCTTGTAACCGCACTTCATCGTCTACGTTCAGCGCGAGATGATCTATGTGGCCTCTCTTCCCCATCTGCATCGAGCCGTCTTCATACCCCGTTGGTTCCGGCATTTGGAATGAATGGAGGGCGAAGCCTCCTCCAAGGTCGATAAGCGCGTGACGAACAGCGCCGCCACCGGGACCGGGCTCGGAGAGATCGAACTTGGTCTCTGCATCGAAGACTTCTTCGTAGAAGCGAATGAAACGGTCCATGTCGCGTGTGAACACCGTGAGATGGTGTGCACCGACGGTTACAGGAATACCGAGCCTCCCTTGCCGACATGCAGAACATAGCAAATCGCATCGAACCGGGCGACCTGAAGTCGCGACACGTCACCGACGCGAATGACCAATTTTGTCTGCAATAAGGCCATTGGGGGTTGTGGCTGCCAACTTCCGCTTCCCCCCGATAGTGTTGAAGAAGTCAGGCTTTTGGCCGGAAAGGTGGTTCGCTCATGACGTCGCAATTGAGGTCGACGTGACCTCCTCGCGCTAACTGGCCGGGATTACCGTCCGCCGGCTGCAGATCTTGGCCAACTTCCTCAGGTTCTGGGCAATGGCGGCGAGGTGGAACTCATCGCGGGCACCGCAGGGGCCGCGTAGTCGCAATCTATCGAGCTTCAGAATGCGTTTGAGGTGCGCGAAGAGCATCTCCACCTTCTTTCGCTGATAGCGTGACGTCTGGTACGCGTCGGTTTTGGCGATGTCGCGAGCCATGTCGCGAGCGCCCTCATAGATTGAACGCGTTACCTTGCGCGCCGGCGTCTTCGGACAACAGCGGGGCTTAAGTGCGCAGGCGTCACAATCATGCTTGCTCGCCAGATAACGTAGCGTGTTGTCCTTTCCCACACCGGTCCGCGGTGTCGAGAATCGCCGATGGTAGTGCTGAAGAAGCTTACCACCTGGGCAGCGGTAGGTATCGCTTGCATGGTCGTAGGCGAAGTCCTCACGCGAGAAGGTGCCGTCCTTGCGCTTGGACTTATCGAACACCGGGATATGCGGCTCGATCCCGCGCTCATGCACCAGCCAGTTCAGCATCTCGGCCGAGCCGTAGCCGGTGTCGGCAATCAGCCGTTCCGGCCACAGGCCGAGTTCGTCGTGAGTACGCTCGATCATGGTCTTTGCGGCCGTCACCTCGGCCTGACGCACGGCAGTCGAGGGCTCCACGTCCACGATGATGGCGTGCTCTACATCGATCAGGTAGTTGGTGCAGTAGGCGTAGACAGCCGGGCCGCCCCAAGAGGCGGTCCAGCGTGCCGCTGGGTCGACCGGCGAGATGAACTTGGGCTCCACCGGCGTGGCGGCTCCGAAGGCGGCATCATCCAGGGTGGCGAGATACTCTCCCACAGCCCGCTTGGCTTTGGGGTCGAGCTCCTCGGCTGTCTCGATCCCGCGCTGACGATGCGCGTCCGCGACGATCAGGCTGGCATCAACGGCAAAGCCTTCGCCGCCGACGAGACCTTCTCTCATGCAGCGCCGCACGACGCTCTCAAACAGCTCACGCAGCAGATCGGCATCACGGAAGCGGCCATGGCGCGTCTTGGAGAAAGTCGAATGGTCCGGCACATCGCCCTCGAGGCCAAGCCGGCAGAACCACCGATAGGCCAGGTTCAGGTGGACTTCCTCGCACAGCCGCCGCTCCGAACGGATGCCGAAGCAGTAGCCGACAATCAGCATCCGGATCAGCAGTTCGGGGTCGATCGACGGGCGGCCGATCGGGCTGTAGTAGGGCGCGAGGTGCTGGCGGACACCGGAAAGGTCAACGAAGCGGTCGATGGCCCTGAGAAGGTGGTCCGCCGGCACGTGCCGTTCCAGACTGAAGCCATAGAAAAAGCTCCTCCTGCATCACACTTTGCTCGCCCATCATCGACTCAATCTCCTTCCGGTAAGAAGACTGAATCAGTGCTTCAGGACTGTTTCAAGCGGGACTTTTTCAACACTATCCCCCCTTTGCAGACGCTCGGCGGACCCGGCAAAGCCGCCGTGTCCGACACTTTTAATCCCACGCCTTGATGGGAATCGAACAGCAGACCCTGTGCCGCTGCCGCGGGCTTAATGCTTAAAGCAGTTTTCCCGGTGCCATCGAAGGAACTGCGGATGCGGCCTTTCGTGAGGCCGCTGCGGAACGATTGCACGTCCCGTTCTATTGATGAGCGACTGGATGCTTTCCGGATCGTTCACCTGTCGCGAAATCAGGATGTCCAGTTCGTCGGAGAGGCTGATCAGACCCCGGTCGAACATCCAGTGGGCGGTCCCGGAAAGCGCGATGCCATTGCTCAGGATATCAGGACCGTTTGTTTCCACCGAACGAATATGCGCAGCGTCCACTTCGGCACGGCCGCCGCCGTTAATCAGCTTCAGTCCGGTGATCGCGCATCGCTTGTCCTAAGCTTTGAGGACAAGCCGGCGGAAAAGACGATTGCGAACGATTCGAGACGTGAGCTGAGTGACGCGATCACGCTCCTGCTGAAAACTGAAGAGTGACTGCGGTTGCTCGCCAAATCCGCGCGCCTGATCGACGATCTCCGGCTCGCCGATCCGTGGCAATTCCGGCTCCCGTTCATCGAATCCAAGCGAGAGAATGCGATTGAAATCACCCGGAGAGATCGGCCTCACAGCGGCGCCCGTCCGGAAATGCGGCCGTCGTCATTCAGCACGCCGCGTTCGACCACCCCTTCGGCATTGCTGAAGGGAACCGCCTTGATGAAATCGAGATAGGTCCCCGGCTCAATCAGCGCGAGGTACATGCCGGGCGCATTGCGATCCGGAATGACCTCAGCGACCTTGGCGATGGCAAAATACCCACGTGTCGCGGCAACCTTCCTCGGCTAAGGATGGTGATGCCGCTTCTGACGCCGTTGGAAGGGCGTGTTGTCGAGACGGTCTTTACGAAGCTGTCTCCTCCGCCGGAAACACAGGAACCTGGTATTCCGCAGGCATCACCGACATTGAGACCGCCGCCGCCGAAGCGCTCATGTTGGACTTCTATCTCTGGGCTTTTACTCCGCACGAAACACCTCGTTTGCCCTGAAGACGCCCACACTCGTAGGTCAAGAACGCGTGGCGAATCCGGAACGAAGGATGATGCCACGGACTACGATCGTTCGGACAGCGCGTCGAGATACTTTGGCTTGAGGATGGGAATCACGAGTTAAAGTCCCGCAAGATGATCTCGGGGTTCTCCTCCCCTAATATGGCTGCCGCGGTGAGGGTCTGGGCTGGACCTTTCAGCCATATTTCCCCGCGCTATGCCGGGACTTTCGCGCCACACATGCCCTGGGAATTCAACTGCTTCGTTCAAGGCTTTGGAGAATCTGCCGCTGAACTTGCTCATCCTGGTCTCGTATCGCATCCGTCAACGCTTGTAGCTTGGAGCGCAGACCGTGGACCTGATCAACGAGTGCCATGATGACGTCGATACCCTCGTGGTTGACCCCCATGGTTTCGCTGAGATCGAGGATCAAGAGACCACGCGCCACGTCGGCGTCATGAAACTCTCCCCGTCCATCGTTTTTGGCGGGGACGACCCAGCCCTGTTCCATCCATATGCTGAGCGTTGAGTGCTCGATGCTAAGTCGTTCGCAAAACTCCGAATGTCTCATATCAACCTCCCCAAGCTCTGCGAGGATTTTGGGCCTCTCCCGCCGACCATGATGTGGCGAATGCTGCAAGGTCAGGGTCTGCGGGATCGGGAAGAATGACCTTGACGGTAATGTACTGGTCGCCGCTGCCGCCGCCCCGCTTGGTGACCCCCTTGCCCTTTAAGCGCAGCGTTTTCCCGGTGCTCGAATTGGGCGGCAGCGTCAGTGTCACATTGCCAGATATCGTTGGGACCAACACCTTTCCCCCGAGGATCGCTTCACGAAGGGAGATGGGCATCTCAATCCGGATGTCGTCACCATCGCGGGTGAAGATCGGGTGAGGCCGTACGTGAACTTCAATCAAGGCGTCACCAGCCGGCCCGCCGCCGGGGCCAGGTTCGCCTTTACCTCGAAGCCGAAGTGGCTGCCCGTCCTGAGTGCCTGGAGGGATCTGCAGGTCAAGCGTGGTTCTGTCCGGCAGCGTGATCTGCTTCTTCGCGCCGTTGACTGCTTCAAGGAAATCTACCTCCATGGCGAAATGAAGATCTCTTCCGCGCGCATGCGTTTGCCCATGGCCTCTTCGCGAAAAGAAGCTCGAAAAAATGTCGTCGGCCTCGCCAAAATCCGAGAAGCCGCTCGTACTTTGGTAGCGCGTGTCAGCACCCGGAGTCGCTGCATACTCCTTGTAGTAGTTTCGAGCGGCCTGCTCTGCCCCGGTCGCATCTATTTCGCCTTTGTCGAAGCGTGCGCGCTTCTCCTCGTCGCCCAGCAACGCATAGGCCGCGGACGCCTCCTTGAACCGGTCCTCCGCGTTCTTGTCGCCAGGATTCAGGTCAGGATGGAGTTTCTTCGCAAGCTTGCGATAGGCGCTCTGAATCTCTTTTTGAGTCGCGTTCTTTGCCACCCCGAGGGTTTCGTACGGATCGTTGGCCATTTACCTCCCGCCGCCACGTTATCAAGAACAGAGAAATAGATCAGGGGCCGTGTCCATCAAGCGCGATAGGGCATAACAGGCGTCACCTCCATCATCGTCGCCAGCCGGACAGCCCACTGGAAGCGCGCGGGCACCGTTCTCCTGCTGCCGGCTTCGCCAAGGGCTTACGGACACTCGACACATTCCTGGCAGATGCCGTACCCGTCGGGGTCGTCTCCCATTGGGCGCTGACAATACGAGCACCGCATGCTTCCCTTCACAGCGCATCTTTTGGGCTCAGGCGGGATTATCTCGACCGCCTCCTGATCCAATTCCACGGTGTCGGTTTCCATCTTTTTCCTCCGATGCGACCGGCAACGTTTACAGGCGCGCGAGCAGCAAGATATCGGTGCCGCCGGCGTTCGATCTCGACGCGTTCTCTTTTGCAGATGTCGCAGATGTCATCGAATTCGGCGCCGGCAATGCCGGCGACGCGGATTGTCTCGCGGTTGCGCACGACGGTCGGCTCGCTGCCGTCGATCACTGCCCCCATCGCGAGTTCCGGCTCCCGGGGTACCCCGATCTTGCGCACTAACTAGCAGAAGGTCGAGGGGGCGCGCCGAGATGGCTTGCGACCTCGGCCGCGACAGGCACGGCCCACGTGGCAGCGCGAGCACAACGACGTCTTCGCCCCGAAAATGTTCGAGCGCCTTCGCCAACTGTTTTCCAGCCTCAGTACGGTTCGAGAAACGCACGCGCCTATCTCCGTTCCTGTTCGACTTCGCGCTGACGGCAGTAGTGACCGAACCACTCCGCTGCGGCGGCGGCCACCGCATCGAGCGCTCCCGGTTCCGAGAACAGGTGGGAGGCGCCCGGAACAATCTGCAGCTTCTTGGAACCGGCAAGCATCGCCAAGGCTGCCCGGTTCAACCCGAGAATGTCACGATCCGATCCCCCCACGATTAGGAGCGTCGGCATCCTGACCTCTTCGAGCGCCCCCGCGAGGTCCGGGCGACCGCCTCGCGAGACCAGTGCAGACACCTGGTCGCCGAGCTCGGCCGCCGCTTGAAGAGCCGCAGCTGCGCCGGTGCTCGCGCCGAAAAGACCGATTGGCAGCCCTCGAGTCCAATTGGCAGTCGAGGCCCACTTGCATGCACTAACCGTCCTCTCGGCCAGAAGCGGGATATCGAAAACATTGGCGCGATTTTCAGCTTCCTCTTCACTGAGGAGGTCGAAAACCACGGTTGCAAACCCCTGCTCCCGCAACGCTTCCGCAACATAAACGTTGCGCGCGCTGTTGCGGCTGGAACCACTGCCATGAGCGAAAACGATGACTCCGCGCGGGTTTGGCGGAAGGCGAAGGCGACCCGGCAAGCCGTGCGGCGCGATCTCGATATCGATGACTTCGGATCTGTTGATTGTTGTCTGCGCAGTGCCGGATGTCATGGCTCGCCTCTTCAAGAAGGAAATGCGATGGCTTCACAGAAACAGTTGCAGTGTTGCACAACGTCGCAGAATGACTTTGATCCTGCTCAATCCACGTCGGCAACGGCTGCCAATACGAGGGCAAGGAACGGAGAGAGCCGCACAAGCCCATGTCGGCGCGTCGTAGCGATGCGCTCAGCAAGCCGCGACAGACGATCTTTGACCATAATCAATGCTGCCCGCCCGCATTCCGGTCATTCTTGGTTTGAGGAGAAGGAGGCGGTAATGGCAGCGGGTATCGACATCGGGAGTGACAAACAGCGGTCGTCGCCGAACCTTGCTGACTATGACGCAGTCCGGCATGGCTTTGTCTGGCCCACGCCGGAGGAGACTTTCGGTCGCCGCGTTGACGCGCCCGGCTGCTTCAATATCGGCTACGAAGCGACCGATCACCATGTTGCCGCTGGACGTGGCCGGCGTATTGCCGTGCGCTCGATCGCTGCGGAAGGTCTGGCGACGACATTGACGTATGCAAGGCTTGCGGAAGACAGTGCCCGTTTTGCCAATGCGCTCGCCGATCTGGGGATTGTGCCGGGCGAACGCGTCTTCACCCTTCTCGGTCGCGTGCCGGCACTTTACATCGCTGCCCTCGGAACCTGGAAAAGAGGTGCCGTGTTCAGTCCCCTTTTCTCCGCCTTCGGCCCGGAGCCGATCAGGGCGCGCATGCAGATAGCGGAAGCGAGGGCGCTTGTTACCACTGCGCGACTGTTCGAGCGTAAGGTGAAGCCGGTACTTGGTGACCTGCCGAGCCTGAAGACGATCATCCTGGTCGGCGGCGGCGATGGTGGGGTGGATTTCGATTTGGCGCTCGCCGGACAGCCGAACACTTGCGACATCGCCCCAACCCGTGCAAATGATCTCGCAGTCATCCATTTCACCAGCGGCACCACGGGGCGGCCGAAGGGAGCAATGCACGTGCACGGCGCGGCCGTCGCCCACAAGCTGACGGCGGCCTACGCGCTGGACCTGAAACCGGACGACATCTTTTGGTGCACCGCCGACCCCGGCTGGGTGACGGGCACCTCCTACGGCATCATTGCGCCGCTCCTGATCGGCTCTACGCTCATCTCAGACGAGGAGGAATTCGACGCTGAAAGATGGTACGTCAATCTCGAGCGTGAGCAGGTGACCGTCTGGTACACCGCCCCCACGGCGGAACGACCTCAGCCGCCTACGCCTGATCGCCAGCGTCGGCGAGCCGCTCAACCCCCAAGCGGTGATCTGGGGGCGCGATGTCCTGAAGCGGCCGATCCACGACAACTGGTGGCAGACCGAGACGGGCGGCATCATGATCTCCAATTTTCTGTCGATGCCGATCAGGCCGGGCTCCATGGGTCGGCCGGTTCCAGGAATTGAAGCGGCTGTGGTGAGGCGTGAGACCTCCGGTGCCGTGACTTTTGTCGAAACGCCGGGCGAGCAGGGTGAACTGGCGCTGAAGGCGGGATGGCCGTCGATGTTCACCGGCTACCTTCATGAGGAGGAACGCTATAAAAAGTGCTTCGTCGATGGCTGGTATCTCACGGGCGATCTCGTTAAGCGCGACACCGACGGCTATTACTGGTTCGTCGGTCGCGCGGACGACGTCATAAAGTCCGCCGGACATCTGATCGGCCCTTTCGAGGTCGAAAGTGCTTTGCTGGAGCATCCCGCCGTGGCCGAGGCCGGCGTGATCGGCATTCCGGATCCGGTTGCGATGGAGGTGGTCAAGGCGTTCGTGGCGCTTCGCCCCGGCTACACGCCCGACGAAACCTTGCACAAGAATCTGCTCGCCCATGCCCGCAAGCGGCTCGGGCCTGCCGTCGCGCCCCGCTATATCGACTTCTGCGGCAGCCTTCCGAAGACCCGGTCCGGAAAGGTGATGCGGCGGCTCCTGAAGGCTCGTGAGCTCGGCCTGCCTGAAGGCGACACCTCGACGCTTGAGGTGGAGAAATGAGGAACATAGCTGATGATCGCGTCCACCTGACCCGCGAGCATGCCTTCGAGCTGTTGCGCCAGATGACGCGCATCCGCCGTTTCGAGGAAAAGTGCGCCGAGCTCTATACGCAGGAGAAAATCCGGGGCTTCTTGCACCTCTACATCGGCGAGGAGGCAAATGCCGTCGGTGTGATCTCTACGCTTTCGGAAGACGAGGCCATCGTCGCAACCTATCGGGAGCATGGCCATGCCCTGGTGCGCGGCCTTCCGATGAACGAAGTGATGGCCGAAATGTTCGGAAAGGCGGCCGGCTCCAGCCGCGGCCGCGGCGGTTCCATGCATATCTTCTCCGCGCGCCACCGCTTTTTCGGCGGCAACGCGATTGTCGCAGGCGGGCTGCCGCTCGCCGTCGGCCTCGCACTCGCCGACAAGATGGTGGGAATCGAACGGGCGACCTGCTGCTTTTTCGGGGAGGGAGCGGCCGCGGAAGGCGAATTCCACGAGTCGCTGAACCTCGCAGCCCTTTGGCACCTACCGGTGCTCTTCGTCTGCGAGAACAATCTCTATGCCATGGGCACGGCCCTTGCCCGGTCGCAATCCAACCCTTCCATCAGCGAACGCGCCGCCGTCTACGGTATTGAATCGGAAGCGGTCGACGGGATGAATGTCGTGGATGTCGAAGCGGCGGCGCGCCGCGCCGTTCATGCTGTTCGCCGGGGCGAGGGTCCGCGCTTCATCGAAGCCATGACCTATCGCTTCCGCGCGCACTCGATGTTTGATCCAGATCTCTATCGCGAGAAGGCGGAGATCGAGGAATGGAAGAAGCGGGATCCAATCATGCTGTTCGCTGACTGGGCCTTGTCCGCCGGTATCCTTCACCAGGACGACCGACAGGAGATCGAGGCGGGTGTCGCGCAGGAAATCGACGCTGCCGTCGCTTTCGCCGAAGCGGCGGATTGGGAGCCGGTCGAGGACCTTGTGAAAGACGTCATCTCGCCGCCGGAGACCGTGCCATGACCACACGCCGCATGACCTATCGCGAAGCCGTGCGGGAAGCGCTGCGAGAGTCCCTCACCAGGGACAAGCGCGTCTTTCTCATGGGCGAGGACGTCAACCGCTATGGCGGCGCCTATGCCTGTTCGCTCGGTCTGCCCGCCGAGTTCGGCGACGAGCGCATTCGCGATGCGCCGCTCTCGGAATCCGCTTTCGTCGGCGCTGGTATCGGAGCCGCTCTCGGTGGCATGCGCCCGATCGTGGAAATCATGACGATCAATTTCAGCCTGCTGGCGCTCGACCAGATCGTCAACAGCGCCGCGACGCTCCGGCATATGTCGGGCGGACAATTCTCGGTGCCGATCGTCATCCGCATGGCGACGGGTGCCGGACGCCAGCTTGCGGCGCAGCACTCGCATAGCCTGGAGGGCTGGTACGGCCACATTCCCGGCATCCGGGTTCTGGCGCCGGCGACCGTCGCCGACGCGCGCGGCATGCTCTGGCCCGCCCTGATGAATCCCGATCCCGTGGTCATCATGGAACATGCGACGCTCTACAATGAAGAAGATGAACTCCCGACCGAAGGTGACATGTCCGTCGATATCGGCAAGGCGGCGAAGCGACGCGAGGGCGCCGATGCGACCGTGATCGCCCACAGCGCCTGCGTCAAGAAAGCACTGGACGCCGCGGACATGCTCGCCAGCGAAGGCATTAATTGCGAGGTGATCGACCTTAGAATCCTGCGTCCGCTCGATGATGAGACAATCATCGCCTCGGTCAGGAAGACGCATCGCGCCATCATCGTCGACGAAGCCTGGCGCAGCGGCAGTCTTGCGGCGGAGATTTCCAGCCGCATCACAGAGCAGGCCTTCTACGATCTCGATGCCCCGGTGGCGCGGGTCTGCGGCGCAGAGGTGCCGATCCCCTATCCGAGGCATCTCGAACTCGCGGCGCTTCCTCAGCCGCAGTCGATCGCCGCTGCCGTCAGAAAGGCGATGCGACGATGATCGAGTTCAAGATGCCGTCGCTTGGCGCCGATATGGAAGCCGCAACACTGGTCGAATGGTTCAAAGCGCCGGGCGATCGCGTCGAACGGGGCGACATCATCGCGCTCGTCGAGACGCAGAAGGGCGCGATCGAGATCGAGGTCTTCAATGAGGGCATCATCGGCGAGCAGCGGATTCAGCCGGGACGAAAGGTTCCTGTCGGCACCGTGCTTGCAACGATCGTTGGCCCCGCGGAAGAGGAAGCATCTATTCCCGCCGTGAAGACGACCAAGCCGGTCGAACCGAGACCACAAGAGCGACTCACGAGAGCTGAAGAGGCGCCGGCCCCGGCAACACCGCCTTCCTTGCGGATCACGCCCGCCGCACGTCGGCGAGCCGCCGCCCTCGGCATATCGCCAGAGAGCTTGGCCCCCGGGTCTGACGGCATCATCGGACTTGCACAGGTGCCCACGGGTCCTGAACGAGCGCACCGCCGTGGGGCAGGCCTCGACCTCGACGAGATGCGCAAGGCGATCGGTGCTGCCATGGTCCGCTCCCACCGCGATATTCCGCATTACTGGGTCATGCACGCGATCGACGCCACCCCGCTCTTCGAATGGCTCGAGACACAGAACGCCATTCGTCCGATGGAAAGACGGCTCCTTTACATCGCACCGCTGATGAAGGCAGTGGCACTGGCGCTGAAGCAAGTGCCGGAGCTTAATGGTCATTATAAGGATGGCGTCTTCCGGCCGTCGCCAGCTGTGCATATGGGGCTTGCGACCGCGTTGCGCGGCGGCGGGCTGATCGCACCGGCGATCCGCGACGCCGATTCAAGAACCGTCGACGAACTGATGGACGTGATCGCCGAGCTTGTGCCTCGGGCTCGGCTCGGCCGGCTGCGCAGCTCCGAGATGACCGACGGCACGGTCACCCTGAGCAATCTCGGCGAAGGTAATGCCGACAGTGTCTTTCCGCTCATCTACCCGAACCAGGTGGCGATTGTCGGCTGCGGGACAGCATGCCCTCGCCCCTGGGTCGTCGGCAATGCCGTAGCCATTCGCCAAGTAATCCAGGTGACGCTCGCCGGCGATCACAGAGTGAGCCACGGTCGGCATGCGGCTCAGTTCCTCACCCGCCTGTCCGAACTCCTTGCACATCCGGAGGGTCTATGACCGATGCCGAGCTCTCCGACCTCGTGGCGAGGTCCCTCTATGCAGTTGCTCCGGATGTCGAAGGCGAGCCCATAGATCCGAACAAGTCGTTTCGTGCGCAATTCGAGATCGACTCGATGGACTTCCTGAACTTCGTCATCGGTCTGCACAAGGCGACAGGCGTCGAGATCCTCGAACAGGATTATCCGGACCTGCAAACGCTTTAGGGCGCGGTGGCCTTTCTGCGTCAGAGGCTGCCGTGATCCGGTTCCAGCCTGCACTGGCACGCCAATCGTTTTTGACAAATCCTGGGCGTTCTACGCAGTCGGGTGCCGGTTGTCGCAACGGCATCGAGCAGGCGCGAGAGCCGCACCTCCCCTTCCGGCCCGTCAACCTCGGCGGCCACGCTGGCGGTCCCTCGCCCGGTACGAACGAACTGATCGTAAAATGACGCCAAGTCAATCTCGCGCATGCCTGCCCTGGCCGGCCGAGGCCCGATTTCATCCTCGACGGTTACGGTCAAGACCCAGCCGTCGGAGGCCGGTACCGGAGCGATTTCGAGCGTGGCAACAGTTGCGATTTCGGTCAGGTCCTCGCGCTCCTCATCTCCAAGGCGCGCGTCGTCAAGAGGGATCGCCCGGTGCTCGGACGTCCGGCTGGCGGCGATCCGGAACTTGCACGGTGTGGCGTGATCCTCGTCAGTGATCCAGCGGACGATCTGCTCCGGGTCGATATCGACGGCATAGGGCTCCATCTCCGATATCCTCCAATCAAGCGGGGGTTTTGCGACGGGGTCGTTCCCAACTCCTGTAGCATTTGCCACCTCCCCTATGAGACATCTTCAAAACGGTAGCAGGCCTCGGGCAAGGCTCAATGATGCGGCTCAAAGCTGAGCAGGTTCCATAAAGTGTCCCACGGTTTTGCGATCAGAACCTGCGGCAAACAAACGAATCCAAGCCGCCGACAAGCGCTACGATCCGACCTCGATCTCGTTGATGACGTCATCGACACTGAATACGAACCAGGCATCCGCCTCGGCGGCGGCGCGGATCGCTTCAGTTTTCGTCCATCCGGTCAGGCGAACGACGCGGCGGCGAACGCCGACCCGGACCTGCGCAGCATCGACCAGAGGGTCCTTCTCCAGCGCCAGACGCACGGCCTCTTCGACGAGGATCGGTGCATCCTGTTCCGGCGGCGTGACGGCAATTCCGTTGATGACGTCGCGACTACCCGGGATCCACCATGCCAACACGCCCGCGAGCCGCTTCGAGGCGAGGCTTGCGAGCGCCCGTTGAGCGTGACGACGCCATCCTGGACCTCGAACGCGATCTCGCCGTCTCTCGTGGCGCCGCGGACCTCCCTGGCGCCCTTGCCATCCCACTCGGTGATGCGCAGCCCCTCGAAAGCTGGCTCCCGTACCAACACCTTTCGCAGGTGATCGCGAATGCCGTTGTCGCTCATCGGGACCGCAGGCCGCACGCGAATCCGGTCGACGAGGCCGTTGAGGTCGGGTATCGCTGCAACGCGCTCGAGCGCTAGCCGCTTCTGCGCCACCGTTTCGACCTCTCCCTCAAGGAGTGCCGCCCCATCCGGCTCCATCCGAATGAGGTCGAGCTTGAAAGTGGGACCGAGGCGCGGTTCGCTGCGCAAGGCGGCAAGCGCACGCCGGACCAGCTCCGAATTCTCCATGGCATCCTCCCGGTTCAGCGCTCGTCCTCGCGCGCCCCAGCTCGTCGGACGTCAAATCCTCAGCTTTCGAGACGGCATTCATAGAGGGCCTTGACGAGCTGATCATGCAGATCCGGATTTTCCACGATCATTGCGACCAATTCGGCGATGTCGCGCGATTCAGCATCCGACAGGCCGCGCTCGAAGGTCTTCGCCGAGAGGTTCCCCTGCCCGACGCGCATCAGCGCGTAGAGCTCATAGAGCGCCGCCCCCGGAAGCCGGTTGATCGCAGCCTTGAGAAAATCGCGTTGCGACGTACCAACGGGAAGGTCCTCCAGGCCGAGGCTCGCCAATGTGTCGTGGTCGCCGCGCGACGGCTTTGGCTCAGCGAAATCCTCCTCGGGGACGTTGCCAAGCAGCGCGTCACTCTCTGTGCGAGCGGCTTTGGCCAGCAGGGCGATGAAGCGCACCTGGGAAAGGTTCAAGACCGTCAACATTGTTCCGTCCACCTGTAATCAGGAGCGTGGCAGCAGGGTAGCGTGCAGCTGATCGCTCGATTGGTTAGACCGGGACGCGTTCGGCAAGCCGTACGTACTTCATCCCGTCTTAATCACGTCGCGCGCCTTGCGGCCACAGGCTCCTCAAGGGCACTGGCAGTTGATCGATCACCTTTGCAACCGCGCCGGGGTCGAGTTCCTTGAAGATCACATCGAAAACGCCCGTCGCGACGGTTTTGGCATCCATCCCGAACTGAGGAGGAAGCTCCCGGGCTATACGCTCGCAAAATTCGTCAATGGAGTGCTCGTCCGTCGGCTTTCCCGCCAGTCGCCAGCCTTCGAAATAGAGTCCACGAATGACCATCGGGAACTGCGCGCCGAGATGGACGGCATCCTCCGGGGCCAGCCTGTCGCGCATCGCGTGAAGCGTAGCCCTGAGCGCGCTGTAAGCGTGTCGCCGTCCTTCGAAATGCAGGCGTTCAGCCACTGCCTTCAGCCACATTCCTGGATCGTATGATCGAAGCTCGGATGTCCGCTTGCCATGAGTTCCTCCTTTGCCCCAGGATTGGCGTGCTGTCATCGGGCCGGTCCAGACAATGGCTCGGATCATATGCCCGCCGCCCTTTTCGGAGCGACAAGGGTCAGGATGCAACGAATGCCGCCGCGCCGCATTGATGTGCGTCAACGGCGATCGAGCATTCGCCCGCCGGCTTGCGATTCAGCCGTGCGACGGGAAGACGCGGTCTCACCATCCGTGGTCGTCCTGGCTGTCTGGCCACCCGTCCGAAGTAGCGGGGGAAAGTCCTGCGCAGTGATGGTTTCGTGCTCGAGCAGCAGCATTGCTCCGGCCTTGAGCTCCCCCATGCACCCCTGCAGTATCGCCTTGGCTCCTTGGTAGGCGTCGTCGATCATGAAACGCACCGCAAGATCGATTTCGCGCGCGGTCGCTTCGGAATAATCCTTCTGCCGTGGCGCAACGGGACCATCGCCAAGCCATTGCAGCCTTTGCTCTTCGAGCACAACCTGACCAACCTGCGGGCTCATGCCAAAGCGCACGACGCTTTGCCGCGCCACATCGGTGGCCTTGGCAAGGTCATCCGCCGCACCGGTCGAGACCTCACCATAAATAAGCTCTTCAGCCGCCCGGCCGGCGAGCAGGGCTGCCATGCGCTCCTTAAGTTCACTCGACGTGATGAGGAAGCGGTCATCGGTGGGGCGCTGCAATGTGTAGCCAAGCGCCCCAATCGAGCGGGGAATGATCGACACTTTCTGCACCGGATCGGTCTTCGAGAGCTTCGAGGCGACCAATGCGTGACCCATTTCGTGATAGGCGACCCGCTCGCGTTCGTCGGGCTTCAGCACGCGGCTCTTGCGTTCCGAACCGGCGACGATGCGCTCGACCGCGTTGTTGAAGTCCTCGATCGCCACCCGCTCGGCGCCGCGTCGCGTCGCGACGATCGCGGCTTCGTTCACCAGGTTGGCAAGATCGGCGCCGGTGAATCCCGGCGTCATGCCGGCGATCTCCTCCACAAGCACACCGTCCGCGATCGCGATAGTAGCCATATGGACCTTAAGGATTGCTGCCCTGCCGTTTCGATCCGGGCGATCAATGACCACCTGCCGGTCGAAGCGGCCTGCGCGCAGAAGGGCTGGATCAAGGATCTCCGGACGATTGGTGGCAGCCAGAAGCACGATGCCGACGCGCGGGTCGAAGCCGTCGAGCTCGGCCAGCAATTGATTGAGCGTCTGCTCCTTCTCGTCGCCGCCGCCATAGCCGGCGAAGGGGCTGCGGGTGCGACCGAGCGCATCGAGTTCGTCAATGAAGATGATGCAGGGAGCGGCCTGTCGCGCCTGGTCGAAAAGGTCCCGCACGCGGGCGGCGCCGACGCCAACGAAGAGCTCGACGAATTCCGAGCCGGAAATCGAGAAGAAAGGCACCCCGGCCTCGCCTGCAACCGCGCGCGCCATCAGCGTTTTGCCCGTGCCGGGTGGCCCGACGAGGAGGATCCCTTTGGGAATATGCGCGCCGAGGCGGCTGTATTTCGCCTGGTCCTTCAGGAAGGCGACCACCTCCTGCAACTCAGCCTTCGCCTCGTCGACGCCAGCCACATCGTCAAAGGTCACACCCGTCTGCCGCTCGAGATAGACCTTGGCCCTTGACTTTCCGATATTGACGAGGCCGCCACGCTCGGCGACGCCTTGAAAGAGCACGAACCAAAGTCCCAGGAAGACAAACAACGGGAAGATCCAGGAAAGCAGCGTCATCGCCCAATTGCTGTCGGTCCCGCCGGACACCTTTGCACCGGCCTTCTCGAAGACCTCGGCCAGCGAAGGATCGACACGATGCGCGACGAAGTACTTCTTCCCCTCCTCCGGCTGCTTGAACTCTCCCTCAATCAAGGACTCTGTCACGACGACCGACGCGATCCTGCCGTCCTGCGCCGCCTGCAAGGCATCGGAATAGCTGAGCTGCGCGACGTCGCGATAGCTCAGCCAGAATTCAAAGGTTCCGATCAACAAGAGTGCGACGAGCACATAGCCGAGATTGAAAACCCATTTCCTATTCATCGGCCGGCTTCCGGTTTCGTTCGATGCAAACGAGCCTTTCATGCCTTACCGCGCGCCGCCTTGACCCGCGTCAAACTATGGACACGGCGCAAACTGGATCTGGGTCGCAGAGCTCTTTGACGAGCGTCAAGGCCTTCCACCGAGAATTGGCCGAGACTTTGCCAAAATGGAGCAAGTGCCATGACCAAGCACATTCTTGTCGCAACCGATGGATCCGACAAAGCCCGAGAAGCCGTGGCGATGGCGGCGAACATAGCCAAAGCTCTCGGAGCAAGACTCACGATCCTTCACGTCATCCTGCATGGGCTGAGGGCCGAGGAGGCGAGCCGCCTCGCCGAGCCAGAGCATCTCGTCCGCTGTGTGTCGGCCGTGACTATGCCGCAATTGGAGCGAGTTCCCAGCTCGATGGGCGAGTTTTTCCGTGCCTCGCAAGGCGACATCGGAGAAATGGTTTCGGTCTTGGGTGACCGTATTGCCGAGGATGCTGCGGATATTGCCCGAAGGATCGGCGTCAGCAGCGTGGAGACGCGCGTCGAGCCCGGCGTCTACGCTGAAACAATCCTTAAGGTCGCTGAGGACGTCGGTGCGGACATGATCGTCGTCGGAAGCCGTGGGCTCGGGCGGTTGAGGGGTATGCTGGTCGGAAGCGTGTCGCAAAAGATCATCCAGCATGCACATTGTTCCGTCATGGTGGTACGCTGAACATCCCGACCAGGCCCTGGAAGTTGGAAAACGATCACGAAGCCATAGCCATGGCTCCGTCGAGCGACTGACCGCAAAGTTATGAAGAGCTTCGTATCATGCCGGTAACCGCGCTTTTCACCGATCTCTATGAACTGACAATGTCGGACGCCTATCATTCGCTTGGCATGGACGAGATTGCCGTCTTCAGCCTGTTCGTGAGAAAGCTTCCACCGGAGAGAAATTTCCTTGTCGCCTGCGGGGTCGAAGAGCTTCTGGATGACATCGAGGGATTGCGCTTCGACGAGGATGATATCGCCCATCTCGCTTCACTTGGCAGGTTCAGGCCGGAGTTCCTGAATTGGCTAAGGTCCTTTCGCTTCAGTGGCGAGATTTTTGCTGTAGCTGAGGGCACCCCCGTATTTGCCAAGGAGCCGATCCTGGAGGTCATCGCCCCGATCGCGGAGGGACAGTTGCTCGAAACGCTCATCCTCAATCAGATCGGTTTTCAGACCGTGATCGCGTCGAAAGCAGCTAGGATCGTCGAGGCCGCGAACGGTCGGGCCGTCGTGGACTTCGGAAGCCGGCGCGCCCATGGTGTGGACGCCGCCGTCAAGGGAGCACGTGCTGCCTATCTTGCCGGAGTGTCGGCCACATCGAATGTGGAGGCAGGCCGGCGCTACGGCATACCGGTCGCTGGTACGGTCGCCCATAGTTTCGTTCAGGCTTTCCCAAACGAGATGGAGTCGTTTCGGTGCTTGGCCGAGCTCTTTCCTCAGACAACATTGCTCGTTGACACCTACGACACGATCGCTGGCGTCCGGACTGTCGTGGACCTTGCCAAGAGCATGAAGTCTACTTTCAAGGTGCAGGCCATAAGACTGGATTCCGGCGACCTGCTCGAACTGTCCCGACAATCAAGACAACTCCTAGATGAGGGCGGGCTGCAACACGTGCAGATCTTCGCCAGTGGTGGCCTCGATGAATGGAGCATCGAAGGTCTCTTGCGTGCCGGCGCGCCGATCAACGCGTTTGGTGTCGGCACGGACATGATGGTGTCGCCAGACGCGGCCGCCCTCGATATCGCCTACAAGTTGACGGAATATGCCGGCTTTGGCCGCATGAAGCTTTCTGCGAACAAGGTCACGCTCCCCGGGCGCAAGCAGGCCTTTCGTCACATACGCAACGGCGCCGCGGTTGGAGACACCATTGGCCGCAGCTATGAGGACTTGAGCGGACGACGGCTTCTTGCGCCTGTCATGACGGGAGGCCGGCGAATTAGCGCGCGCAAGTCATTGGCAGCCCTGGTGGATGAAACCCGCATTCGAGTCTGCGAGCTTCCGCCAGCCTTGCGTGCGCTGGAGCGGGCCGCGCCTCCCTACTCGATTCACATCAGCAGCGATCTCGCCGACCATGAAACGCAGACGCGCCGTCGTCTTGCTGCCTCGCGGTTGTTTCCACACCAACCACCAAAGCCGCAATACTTGTGTTGACGCCTTCCCGATCGGCGCTCAGTATGACCAGCTTCGAAAGAGCGCCTCGATGGGGTTGCCATGCACGCCTTTATCTTGCGCCACAACATCGCGCGATTTAAAGCACTCCTCGAAAAGGAAGGTCACGAAGCTGATCGTCGCATCCTTAGGGAACTGTTGGCGAAGGCTTTGCGCGATCAGGCTGTTCTTGAGTCACAGCACGAAGGCTTCCAAGCCGACCTGGACCTCACGCAAGCAGCCGTCCAACGTATGATTTTTCGAGACAAGGTTTGCCGCCTCTCGGGAGCCGTATTTGCTATTCGACCCTCGCAAAGGCCTGCACATCGTCGACATCAACGAGGCTTATGGAGCGGCCACCATGACATCCTCAGCGAAGATTGCTGGCTCTCCCCTGTTCGACGTCTTTCCGGATACCCCTGAAGACCCGATGGCTGACGGCGTCAGCCATCTCTTCGCATCACTAACGAAGGTCGCTGAACGCGGCATTGTCGACGCAATGCCTATCCAGCGCTACGACGCGCGGAACCCGGAAGGCTCATTCGTGACGAAATTCTGGGAAACCGGTCAACAGGCCGATTTTCGATACCGAGGGTAGATTGGTCTATCTGCTTCACCACGTAGAAGATGTCACGGCTTTGGTGCAATCGCGCACCGCCTGAAGGCGATGCGCGACCAACCTCAACGAAATCGATGCGGCACTAGACTGCTCTCACGGCGATCTTCTTTTCACTCTTTTGAGCCTCCGGTGTCTTCGGAAGCTTGAGCTTCAGCACGCCTTTGGTGAAAGTTGCCTCGATCTTGTCGGGATCGACGCCATGAGGAAGCTGGAATCGCCGTTGGAAAGAGCCGAAACGGCGTTCGGAAAGATAATAGTCCTTTTCCCGTTCCTCCTTTTCCTCCTTCTTTTCGCCCTTGATCGTCAGCGTTCCGTTTGACAGCTTGACCTCGATATTCTTCTCTTCCAGCCCCGGCAACTCGGCAGATATCTCGTATTCCGTATCCTTTTCGACGAGATCGACGGCCGGTGCGATCTGCCACTCTTTCCCTGTGAGTGACGGCATCTCGAATCCGAGCAACGAGCGACTGAAAGGAACACTCCACGCGGCCGGCCGAAAAGTCTCGAACAGCTTGTCGATCTCGCGGCGCAGACTTTCCAAGGGCGACCACATATCCTCTCTGGCAGCGGGCTCCCTCTTTTCGGTCTTCACGGGCAACTTGGTTTCAATTTTGGCCATAGTGAACTCCTCCCGGTGCATGGTGGCAACCACTCGCCGCCGGACGGTACCGGCCGGCAATGACTGATGAAACGCCGATCGTGGCGCAATCACATTGACGCGGATCAACGCCGCGTTTTTCCCGCCAACGGACGTGAGCTTCTTGGCGCTCGGCGACACGGAGACCAAACATTGATTCATATTAAGGACCGGGGGCGCTCCAATATGAGCCAGGCCGCCTGTGTTCCGTTTCGCGCGAACTTCGCGTCGGTTATCCGGCTCTCGCCAGCCGACACTCCCCGAAGGCTTTCGAGAGGAGCGCTCGAAAGCGGCAATTGACGCCACTCAATGCCGGTTGCGCGCTGCGGCATATCCTGCCGACAGCGAGAAAACGAGGGAAGTGCCGCTATGGCAGCGTTCATCATGTTGACGCGCCTCAGCCATCAAGCGATGCAGTCGCCGAAATTGCTCGAGAGCCTGAGTCACCAGATCGCCGAGCATATCCGCCGCGAATGCCCTCAGGTGCCTTGGAAGGCAAATTGTATCGTCCTCGGCCCCGCTGACTACCTCGACATCTTCGCGGCACCCGATAACGCCACTGCAACCAAGGTCGCGACTACCTTCGGCCACGCGACGACGGAAATCTGGGCCGCCACGGAATTGGAGCAATCCATTCAGCTTATACGCGAGCTGCCGCCGTCGTTTGTCGTGAGTCCCTGAAGGAGCGGGACACCGTGGAGTGAATTCGCCGCTCGTGACCTTCCCAGGCTACGCTCCTTGGCGGTTCCGGCTTTACCAGCTCACCGAGATCCGGCTCTCCGCAGCGGGCAAGCATGGAGATGCGTACTGCGTCGCGCAGCCGTAGAATGGACTCGAATCCCGAACCCGATGGCGCAATCGGCTCGCCGATCTCGATGCTCAGCGGCAAATGTCTTGGAAACCATTGGTCGGCGCGAAGCATCGATCTTGTTCCGCGGATAGCGCCGGGCAGAATCGCCAGACCGTCTTCCGCCGCCACCTTGAACGCCCCGAGGTAGAAGCCTGAGAGGCCGGCTCTACGGGTGAAGGTGCCCTCTGGAAAGAAAACCAGCACCCGGCCCTTACGCGCAAGCTCCGTCAATGCCTCGGCGTCCTGCAGGCTACCTGTAACGTCGTAGCGTTCCACGAACGGAATACCGAGGCGCCGCAACAGCGGCCCTGCGATGAATTGCTCGGCCAACTCTCTCTTGGCAACGATCGCCGGCTCGCCCGGAAGAACGGCAGCGAGGAGGAGCGCATCCACGTAACTCGAATGATTGAAGACGAGCATCGCGCCTCTGCCGGGGATGCGCTCCACTCCGTCTGTGGAGACCGACACGCCCATGGCGGCAAGCGCCGCACGCGCGATCCATCTGACGACTCGCCAACGCCAAGAAAGGCGCGGGACGATGAGCACAGCGAGAGACCCGGCCAGACATGCAACACTGAGAACCGTCCACCACCAAGCCGCATACAGCGTCTCCCGGAAGACTCGTGCCAGGCGTCGCGCCTGCGTGCTGGCACTCAAGAGCATGAGCCGCGTGTATTGCAACGGAACGGTGGGCCGAGCAGAGCCCATGCGGCCGCTCTCGTAGAGCGCTTTCGCGGCGCTGCGACGGATCTTGCCGCTCGATGTTTTTGGCACCGAGCGTGGCGGCACCAGCACGACTTCATCGGCCGGCGTGCCGGCAA
Organism: Sinorhizobium glycinis; assembly: GCF_001651865.1. GTDB lineage: Bacteria > Pseudomonadota > Alphaproteobacteria > Rhizobiales > Rhizobiaceae > Sinorhizobium > Sinorhizobium glycinis. Next base: position 158,638 of record NZ_LPUX01000066.1, on the reverse strand, counting down.
TGTCTGACGTCACCTCGATAATTCGTGCCTGCAGTGATGCTCGCGAAACCGGGTCGGTCTGTAGGGTCTCTGCAACGACGACGATGCGCTCGGTGCCCGAGACCCGATCCGACGTGCCGAAGGCGACGACCCCTCCCCTGCGGATTCCAGGGACAAGGGCAACTGCCTGCTCGATCTCGTGCGCATAGAGATGGCGACCAGCTCGAATAATGATGTCCTTGACGCGTCCGGTCACGAAAACATCACCTTTGGCCATGTACGCGCGATCGCCACTATCCAGCCAGCCGTCATGGAAGAGCGCGCGGGTCTTTTCATCGTTGCGGAAATAGCCGGCCGTTGTCGAGGGACCACGGAATTCAAGTCTTCCCTCGCGTCGGTCGCCGCACTCATGCCCCGCGTCGTCGACGATACGGATCTCGTGGCCGGGCAATGGCTGGCCACAGGCGACGATTTCAAGCGCCATGGCGTCTTGGGGGGTGGCGATCTCGGCCACGCCGTCGATGAGAGGCGGCCGCCCCAGAGGCGGAAACGCGAGACCAACTGAACATTCCGCAAGTCCATAGACTGGAGCCATCGCGGTTGCAGGAAAGCCGTAGCGGCCGAACCGCTCGACGAACCTCCACAGGGTTCTCGCGCTCACCGGCTCAGCACCATTGGCGACCATCCGTAGCGAGCTGAGATCGAGCCCCTCGACGTCAGCATCGGCAATCTTGTTGAGACAGATTTCGAAACCGAAATTGGGAGAAGCGGAGAAGGTCGCCCGGTAGTTGTGTATCGCCCACAGCCAGGCTTGCGCGCTTAGGCTGGTCACTTCATCCTGCAGTACGGTCAGATGCACGCGGTCGGGATGTCGTGCCGCATGCCACTCGAGGGCCTCCACCAGCGTCCGCGCCTCAGTGGCGGCCGGAACGGCAGGCAGAATTGCAGCCGCCCGGGCGCCGGGGAGGACCCGTTCCGCCATAGGTTGAGCCCGCTCTAGGGCCTCCGCAAGATCAAGAACGGTTTCGGCCTCGGCGACAGTTTGAGCGGATAGTCTGACGCGGAACGCCCGCTCGATCCGCAAGGCCAGCTCAGTGCGGCCGAGGCTGTCGATACCGAGATCGCGTTCGATGCTACTGGTGGCGCGAACGTTGATGAATCTGGCACGCTGAGGATACAATTCGCGTGCAAGGTCAGCCACGATCGCGATTACATCGCGAGTGCGCGAACCCTGCTCCTCAACTGAGGCGGGGGCTAAAGGCTGCCCAGTTTCCATGGACAAGGACAATAGCCTAACGCGCTGGCTTCGCATTGATGCATTTCAAAGTCGGACTTTGATTTGCCTCAAGGCTGGAAAGCCGGCCCCGGATCATCTTCATACAATGACGGTCCACAACGCCGATATCGCTGCTCTGTTCAATCGAATGGCAGACCTGCTCGAAATCGAGGCTGCCAATCCGTTCCGTATCCGCGCCTACAGGCGGGCGGCGTCCACCATCGAGGACCTTCCTGAGAATGTCGCACAGATGATGGCGGAAGGACGCTCCCTCTCGGACCTGCCCGGCATCGGCGAAGACCTTGCCGGCAAGATCGCCGAGTTCGTGGAGACCGGCCATTTGAAATCGCTGGAGGAGGTCGAGGCACGCACGCCCTCAGCTCTTGCCGCATTGACGGCGATACCCGGCCTCGGTCCCAAGCGAGTGCATGTGCTGCATCAAAGCCTCGGAATTACGACACTCGAGCAACTGGCAAAGGCGGCACGGGAGCACAGGGTCAGAGAACTACCCCGCTTCAGCGCTGCTATCGAAACCAAGATCCTCGATGAGATTGCAAAGCACCGAACCGCCGAAAAGCGCTTCAAGATCTCGACCGCCGAGGATTTCGCGAGAGGCTTGGTAGATTACCTGAGGTCCGCTCTGGGCATCACCCAGACCTTAGTGGCCGGCAGCTTTCGACGCCGGAAGGAGACCGTCGGCGATCTCGACGTCCTCGCCACCTGTGCCGATGGTCCAGCCGCGATCGAGCACTTCGTAGCTTACGACGAGGTCGAGACGGTGCTGTCGAAGGGCCCAACCCGATCGACAGTGCTCCTGAAGGCCGGCATTCAGGTCGACCTGAGGGTTGTTGCAGAGGAAAGCTATGGAGCGGCCTTGCACTATTTCACCGGCTCGAAAGCCCACAATATCGCCGTGCGGAAGAGGATCCAGGATAAAGGCTGGAAGCTGAACGAATATGGCATCTTCGACGGTGAGAAGAGAATTGGCGGCCGCACCGAAGAGGAAGTTTTCCGGGCTGCCGACCTGCCCTATATCGAGCCCGAACTGCGCGAAGACCGCGGCGAGATCGAGGCGGCCCTTGCCGGCAAATTGCCCCGCCTGGTCTGGCTGCAGGACATCAAAGGCGACCTGCACACCCATACGCGCGCCTCGGATGGCAAGAGCGAGCTTGCCGAAATGGCCGCGGCCGCTCAGGCCCTCGGCTACGAATATCTGGCCGTCAGCGACCATTCCAGACATGCCACCGTGGCACACGGGCTCGATCCGAAACGCCTGGCGGCTCAACTCGATGAGATTGACAAGCTCAATGACGGATATGATGGTTTCCGGCTGCTGAAGTCTTGCGAGGTCGACATTCTCGCCGACGGCAAGCTCGACCTGCCAGATAGTATCCTGAAACGACTCGACTTCACTGTCTGCGCCGTTCACTACCAGTTCAACCTTGGCATCGAGGAACAGACGCAGAGAATTCTCCGTGCGATGGACAACCGCTATTTCAATATCCTCGCACATCCGACCGGGCGGCTGCTCGGAGAACGGCCGGGCTATGCGGTGGATATGGACCGCATCATCTCGGCCGCCAGGGAGCGCGGCTGCTTTCTTGAGGTCAACGCGCATCCGACGCGCCTCGACCTTGATGACGTCCATTGCCGGCAAGCCAAGCAGATCGGCGTGAAGCTGGCGATCTCCACGGATGCGCACTCGACCATGGGTCTTCGCGCAATGCGCTACGGCGTCGACCAGGCGCGGCGAGGCTGGATCGAGGCGGACGACGTCCTGAACACGCGCTCCTGGGGAGAGCTTAAGAAGCTGCTGTCGAGAAGAGGCCTTTGAGGCTTCATCATTCCGCCGACTAGTTCCCGGCCATGTCGAAGTTCATTGATGCCGATCAACAAGCGCAAGCGGGTTGCGCGTAAAATCAGTGCAATTGCGAAGTAACCGAAGATTGAGGCACGGACTGTGGATGATACTGCACGCAGAGATCTCGTCGAAGGACTGTTGCCCCTTGTGAGGACGGCCGGAGCTGCCGTCCTGAGATCGCGAAACGCGGGTCTGGCAACACACCTCAAGCACGACAAGTCGCCCGTTACATCCGCGGACATCGGAAGCGAAGCAGTCATCCGACGGGGCTGCTCTCTTCTTTTCCCGGCTATTCCGATGATCAGTGAAGAGCGGGCGCCCGCTCTCGAATCGAGCTTTGAGATTCCACCCCTCTGCTTCCTCGTCGATCCACTGGATGGCACCAAGGAGTTCATCGCCGGGCGTAGCGAATTTACAGTCAACATAGCGCTCGTTGAAAACGGCGTAGCGACGGCCGGTGTGATCTTCGCCCCAGCCCTTGATCGGCTATATGTTGCCGCTGGTCCGCGCATGGCGTTCATGATCGATGAGAACGGCCGCCGCATCAGGCTCGACGGAATGCCCCACGATCACTCTCATCCGATTGTTCTCGCCAGCCGTTCTCATTTGGATGAACAGACCGCGGCGCTCGTTGCTCAATGGCAACCCTGTATTATCAAGCAGCTAGGCTCTTCCCTCAAATTTGCCTTAATCGCCGCCGGTGAGGCCGATGTTTACCCTCGACTTTCACCAACGATGATATGGGACAGTGCCGCTGGTCAGGCTTTGATCGAAGCTACCGGTGGCGTGGTGCTTCGTCCAAACGGTTCTCCGCTCGTCTATTGCGGCAGCCTTATAAATCGGGGCTTTGTTGCCGCACGGACGCGATCTCTCGCAGCAAAGGCGCTGGCGTCGATCGATTCCGAGCGACAGGCGAGATTGCCCGTTTCCAATCCCCTGACCGAGGAAAGTTCCAGACGATGAAAGCGAGGTAGACGATCATGTCAACAGCAACAATTGCGCACAACAGCTGGGTTCTTGTGTGCGACGGAGCCAAGGCCCTGATCCTTCGCAACAAGGGTGATCAAGAACTGCTCAATCTCGTTCCGGTCGAGATCTTTTCCGGACATCAACCGCCGACGCGGGATCTCGGAACGGACCGCCAAGGCCGCGTCTACCAGTCGCAAGGCGGCGCGCGAAGCTCGATGCAGGAAACGGACTGGCACGACGAGGCCGAAGTGACGTTTCTGGTGCAGGTCGCCGAAAAATTGAGTGGCTTGGTGCGCCATAAAGATATCGCGAACGTGGTTCTTGTCGCCCCGCCGCGCGTGCTTGGAATCCTGCGGAAGCGATTGGATCCCTCGACACGTGCAGCAGTAGCCACCGAAGTGGCCAAGGATCTGGTAAAGTTTCCAATTCCGGAGATCGAGCGCTATCTCTCGGAGTAGCATTGGCCAAATGTATTATCGCGGAGCGCACGCGCGAGGCGGCTATGCTATAAGGAATATCGCCATGCAGATGGGCCGATGACAGATGCGTCGTGCGGCTGAACCAGCGATAACCGGAGGTCTGCCCGCGCGGCGAACTGAAGAGTCTGGATAAGCACTCGATAGAGGCTGCAATCGGGAGACTTGGAGTTAATGGCAAATTCGGGTTCTCGCGTCACCGCGCGAGTCGGCCGCAGGATCGCTTGTGTGAAATGCGTCAGCGATGCTTGCCCTCAAAGACCTGCCTCAATTTATGGGCGCGGTTTCACACGCGCGGGACCGACGGGCCGAGTTGTCAGATTTGCCAAAGGAGTTTTTGTAACAGCACCGTCTGCAATAACGAGCACGCTGTCGTAGAACTCTTCGCCGCTTGCAGATTTCGGAGGCGTGGCATCGTGCATGACACTGATCACTGTGGCGCCGCGACAATGATCTCGGATGGCTTGGTGAAACGCGACCGTCGCCTCGCCATCGAGGGCGCTGGTCGGCTCGTCCAGAAACAAAAGCCCTGGGCGCAGCAGAAGGATCCGTGCCAGAACGAGCCGTTGCTTCTGACCGCCAGAAAGAAGCTGGTCCCAGCTTTGATTGTCCCGCCCCTCCATGGCGAGGTCGCTGACGAAATCCGCAAGGCCGGCTCTACTCAGCGCTGCGGCGGCTTCCGCTTCCGAATGAGCTTCAATGGCATCGGACAGGCATATCAGTGCCTTCAGCGATACTGGCGGCAGATGAATATCTTGCGCGGCATAGAGCGTTCGCACGTTCCTCGGCATCACGATCGCGCCACGGCCATGCGGCCAGAGACCGTTGATAGCTTTGAGCAACGATGACTTGCCGCTCCCCGAGTCGCCAACGAGAAGAGTCCATTCGCCGCATTTGACGTGGAGGTTCCCGGCGGTGACGAAGGGTTCGTCATCGCCGGGGTGCATAAGTTCAAGCTGCTGGATCGTCAAACCGAACTGTGGATCCTGCTGGTCGTAACGCAACTCGGAGTGGCCGGTACGGGCATAGAACTCGCGCGGTTGCTGCGCGTCTTCGATCGCCTTTGCCAGGTCGGTTATGCGTGTTGCGTTTGCCCTCAGTCTCGCGATGTCCGGCATGACGTGTATGAACCACGAGCAATCGTTGATGATCGCGTTGGCCAGCTCGGCGCCGGTGATGTAGGCCTGTAGGCTGATCCTGTTCTCTACATAGGGGAGAAGCCCGGGCGCGTAGGCGACGAGGCGCGAGCCGAAGAAGTTGTAGACAAGCTCGAAACCCATATAGATCGCCGTCAGGATGTTGAGATTCGCCCAGGTGTGGTCGACGTCGAGGTAGCGCCGCCGATGGAGACCTCTTTGTGCTCCCTCCCCCTTGGCTGCAGCGACGTGGAAGCTGCGGTGGAGAAGCGTCGCCAGGTCGCGACGGTAACTGCCCTCCGCCGATTGCATTCTGACATCCAGCCTCTGTTGGATCTCTCCGAGCTTCGCTGCCAGCAACGTGCTGATGGGGACGTAGGCGACGACGGCAGCAACAGTCAGACAGGCGCTGCCATAACTGCCGAGGAACTCCAATCCGCTGACCTCGGTCGAGGTCTCGATGATCTTGCCGCCGACAAAGAACAGCGACAGGGCCACGCCGGCGACACCTATGGCGAGGCCGATAGCGCCTCCGGTCATCCCTTTGATCGACTCCTGGATGCGCTGATCGATATTGTCTGGCACGGCAACCTTCGTCGGGACGGCCTCCGCCGCACCCTGCTGGAGGTGAAAATGCGTGTGATTGCTATCGAGCAGCGCATCGTTGAAGCGCCGATCGAGCCACGCGCGCCACTTGCGATGCAAGGTCGTCGAGAACAAGTGGCGGAAAGCAGTGAATCCCACTTCCCTGACCACGACGATCGTGGCCAAGCTTGCCGCGCTCGACAGAATGGTCTTAAGCGTCGTCGGGTTTTCCGGATGATGAAGAAAGGCGATCGCGCTCACAAGTTCGCCCGACGCTTCGGCGAACCAGACGCTGGCCATTGCCGACAAGGCGGTAAGCACGACAATGATCGCCGCCAGCCCCCAAGCCTCCTGCCATCGGTCGGAACGCCAATAGGCGAACATCAATCCCCAGAAGCTGCGCATTGAGGAGACAGAGGTTGAATGCGGCTGCTCGTCCAACTTGCGGCTCGACCAAAGCAACGCGTCCTCCCGAGGCGGTCTATCATGAAGAGCATATCTATTTTCCAAACGATTGTAGTGTGTATCACGCGGGTCGACGGAGAAATTGATGCGGCTCAATCGGAAGCGATAGTAAAATGGACGAATTAGCCTTCCTTGCCTGACAAGATCTTTCGCTACTGTCACCGCCAGGGCGGCCAACGTGCAGGGCATGGAAGATCGGTCGCGGAAACGCCGACTGAGGTGTGCCGAAAAGGAACCGCGGATGCGGAAGATGAATTGCACAATCCCCATACTGCCGAGGAACTCGCGGCTGCTTTCGGTCTCTCGGATGAGCACGCCGACCTCCGTCCCCGCCCGTCTTGATATTCCTCAATGACTGACGGTCGGAAGATCGCCGATAATAAACCTGCGAGTTTTCGAAGGGCGCGTTTGCGCCAAGGGGGAGACGATGAACGACGACATCCGTCTGCGTCAGGACATTCTGAACGAACTTGAATACGAACCGAGCCTAGATGCCGCGAATATCGGTGTCATTGCCGAGGATGGCATCGTGACCTTAACGGGTCACGTGCTCAGCTATTCGGAAAGGCAAGCCGCGGTCGAGGCAGTCCAGAGGATAAGGGGCGTGCGCGCTATCGCGGACGATATCGAGGTACGGCTGCCGGAACACAAGAAGACTGCCGACGACGAGATCGCCAGCCGCGTCCTGAAAATCCTCGCCTGGCGAGCATCTATCACAGAGCCGAACGAGATCCAGGTCAAGGTGCGAAAGGGCCTGGTCACTTTGAGCGGCATGGTCGACCGGCACTTCCAGCGTTCGGCGGCCGAGAAGGCGGTGCGTGAACTCTCCGGGGTGACGGGCATAGTCAACCAGCTCAAGCTCCGCCCCCCTCGCGTGGAGGCCTCTGAGATCAGGCGCGGCATAGAAGAGGCGTTCAAACGCAATGCCGAGATCGAGGCTGAGAATATCGAGGTGGATGTTTCAGACGGTCACGTCACATTGCGCGGAAGGGTGCAGAATCTGCGGGCGCAGGTGATGGCGAAACGAGCCGCTTGGTCGGCGCCCGGTGTGACTGCCGTCGATGATCAGTTGAGCGTGGTCGGCAACTGAATGTGAGATTTCATTGGGTAGTCATCCGGTCCGGGCTGGGAAAGCTGTGGTTGTCAAGCTGCAGTGATTGTCGGAGAGGAATGGCTGACAAGATTATTGAGGCCGGTGTTCCAAGGCCCATGCGACGACTGAGTGGTGCTTCGCCCGGACGGTTCTCTCCTCGTCTTTTCGGGCAGTCGCAAGAATGAGGATTCCTTGCGGCACCAACTCAGTCTCTCCAGATCGCTCTGGCATTCATTGATGCGAAGCGATGAATTCACGGGGTGGTGCGATTCGCATGCTCGCCGCCGAAGGAAACAGTAGCGGCTGCGTGGCGCAGAATGAAGCGGTCCAGCCGCCCCGATCCTATGACACCGTTAGCTGATCTTCGACCTCCCTGACCCCCGGCGCCGACCACGCCGCCCGCTCGGCCGCACTGCGCTCAACCCAGGCATTCACCTTGCCCTTCAGAATGACTTTGTCGTTGAGGACGTCGACGCGGATCGCTTGAGCCTCAAGTTCGGCATTGCGCTTCAATGCATCTTCGATGCGCTTCTTCACATCCGAGGCTGACGCAGGTGGCTTTACTTCGATGCTATTGTTTACGCCGACGACGCCTGCGAGGTTACGCACGGCATCCGCAGCCGCGGTCCTTTGGTAGTGCCAGCCGACCTTCCCCGTCAACGTGACCCATCCCTGCCGGACCTTTACCTGCACGGAGTCTTTCGGCACCGCGGTGTTCCAGCTGATGGTGTTGAGCGCCCGCTTCGCGATCTCGTCGTCGGCTGTCCTATTGGCGCCGAAGGGCCGGACCTCAATTTCCTGGGCGATGCCTCTGACCCCCTTGACCCTTCGGACGACATCTTCGGCGGTGGCCCTCTGGGCATAGGTCGGCACGTGTCCCGTGAGTGTGACGACCCCGTCTTCGACAGCGACGCCGATATTGGCGGCATCGATGCTCGGCTCGAATTCGAGTTCATCAATGATGTCTTGTCTCAAAATGATGTCGTCCATGTCGTAACCTCCTCTTGGCGACTTGACGTCCCAATCGTAGCGGCGTCGAGATTTCACGCATTGACGCGCATCAATTGCTGGACCGGCAGGCGATAGACACTGTGACATCCCTGTCGCAAAACCTGAGAAATATCGATGCGAACGATCGCCCCACGCGCCATTAGGGCCGAACGCGGCGACGGCGCCCCCCCGCCCATCCGAACCACAACCCAAGGAGCCTGGCCTCCTGTCTCTTTAAATCACTCTGCAGCTCGAGTATCACGCGGGCAATCTCATGCGCATCTCGATCAGCATCGATCCGTTGCCATGTGATGCCGTCCGTGTCGGCGACAAGCTGTCGCGCGAGTACCTCCAAGTCGGCATCGGAGGGACTGACAGTCCTTGAGGCCACGCGCCGGCGCAGTAGTGACGCTTTCGCGTCGAGCCAGACCGCCGTGCATGGCACGCCGGCTTCACGCGCGACGGCCTCTATGCGCGCCCGGTTGGCCTCTCTGTCGAACACCGCATCGGCGACGACTGAGCCGCCGGCGCGCAGAATCGCGAGGGTGCGGCGCGCCATCTCGCCATAAACTTTCTCTGAGACTTCCGGGCGATAGGCGGCTGGCCCAAGCCTTTCCTCGGCTTGAACGCCGTGCATTGCCTTGCGAATGCCGTCGCTTTCGACGATCCGCGCTCCAGGTGGCGACCCAGAACGTGGGGCCAACATCTCTGCCACCGTCGTTTTGCCTGAACCGCTGAGGCCGCCGATCACGATCAAACGCGCCGGCTTCATCACGATCAGAGAACGAGCGAGGTCGAAATAGGAGCGCGCCTCGGCGGCAAGTTTGTCCGTGGCCGCGGCGCTGCTTTCCTCGACCTGCGTGGCGATGACGTGGGCCCTCACCGCCGCGCGTATGGCCATAAAATAGGGCAACAGCACGAAGCCCTCATCGTCATCCGTTGCATCAAGATATCGGTTGGCCACCAGATTTGCGAACTCGGGGAAGCCACGGTGCCACAGGTCCATGAGAAGAAAGGCAAGGTCGTAAAGCGTATCGACGGTGGCGATCTGATCGTTGAACTCGATGCAGTCGAAGAGCCGGGGCTCGTGGTTGATCATGCAAATGTTGCGCAGATGCAGATCGCCATGGCACCTCCTGACCTTGCCGGCGACCTCGCGAGCATCGAGCAGCGATGCGTCAGCCGTGAGCCTCTTCTCGAACGCACGGTTGAAATCCTCAAGCTCGTGGGCTCCGAAGACCCGGCTGGTTGCAAAGCCGGCAGCGTTGATGCGAAGTACGCCGGCAATGTTCGCAGAACCGGAGCCCTGGTGAATGGTCGGAGCACCGCGATGAAAACGGGCGATCATGCGGGCTGCTCGGGTTATGAGCTCGGCGGTAAGACGACCGTCAACGGCCACCGCGCGCTTCATCTTAAATGCACGGTCACCGATCAGGAAAACATAGGAGATGTGCGTCTCGATCCTCTCGACCGCAGTAGCACCGCGAAGGTCCTGCAGAAACGTGATGACCTCCGATTGATCTTCGGCAAGCATGTTCTCGCCTCATCGTTCTTGGCGTGGGGACATTGCCTCGCGAACTCGAATTGCTGCCACTTCGACTGTGCCAGTTCTTTACCGAATTTTGATCATCATGAATCCCATCAGATACCGCTTCATTGATGCGAATCAACGAATGGGGGTGCGGTGACGGTAAGATGAGTGTTTGTCCGGCTGCTCTCGCGATTAGCCAATCGTGCCCATCGGACAGCGAAGTCCGGAGATTCAGAATGGAGAATTGGAGACTTGGAGATGAGTGAGGCCTGGAACCTGTCGATTTCGCCGGAGATGGTGTGTTACCTCATCGGCCGGTTCTTGCTTGGCCGGATAATGGTAGGGAAAAAATGCAACCGGTGCAGTCAACTTGCATTGATGTGCGTCAACGCAGGTCGCGCATTCGCGTGTCAGACCTCGATCAACCGAACGGCCCCGAGAAATCGTCTCTTTTGCCAGGTCCCGGCGGCAGCCGACGTTGAAGAGTCCGCCTCGAGTTCGTCGGCTCTTCCGGTTTCGTATGCTTCCAGGCCCGTCCATTGGCCTTCGAGATCTGCAATTGATCGCACAGGGGCAACAGTGGTCGCATGAAACCGTCCCGAACAGACACCTTGGGCAGCCCATCATGGCAAGATCTCCCCCTCCGTATAGGCCATGATCCCGCAGGTTGTTTCGATGTCAAAAAGTGTACCGGCGATATCCCGCGTACGTTCGCCGAACACACGAGCACTTGGCGCACGATCTCGCCCAGCACCTTTTGCCCACTCGGACGACGCAACGTTGATGTTCATCAAAGTGGAAAGCGCAAAGATGCTGCACAGTGCGGTAAGCAGGGAGAGCTAGGAGGACGTGGTGAGCAAATCTACACACGACGCGGTCGTCGCAGATATAGGTGAGACGCATATGCGCTTTGCTGTCGCCAATAGCGACAAGCTGTCGATTGACCATTATGTGCAGTTCGTCAACTATGCGTTTGCCTCCGTGGCCCAAGCTCTGACTGCGTACCTCAAGTCCATTCCCAGCTCTCCCCCGGCGCTTGCCATCGCAATTACCAACGGCGCACCGACCCTTAGCGCCGAGCTCGAGCGCACACTGATTGCCACACGCATCAAAAGCGATGTCACACCGCGCGTCACAATCGTCGACCCGCTCGATGCGCTTTCACTCGCGCTACCCGATTTGGGTCCGCACGACATCGAACGCATCGGCGGAGAAAATGCCGATGTCGGCGCACCGAAGGCCGTCATCAGTGTCGGCAACGCGCTCGGGGTTGCGACTGCGAGCCAAGCCAATGGCGCCTGGGCGGCATTCCACGGTCATGCAGGAAACATATCCTTTGCGCCTCAGACGCAAGAGGAGCTCGATATTCTCAAGCGAATCCGGGGCAATACGGATTATGTTTCGGTCGAACATCTGCTGTCGGCCCCGGGGCTCAGCCATCTCTATGAACTACTGCTCGAAATTTCCGGCCAGATTGCGCGTTCCATTCCGGCGACAGAAATCGTCGATGCCGCCGGTGAGGGCGACACCATTGCCGCGGACGCGCTGAACCACTTCACAACCTGGCTTGGCAGGTTTGCAAGCGACGTCGCGCTGATCTACGACGCCCGCGGCGGCATCTATCTCTGGGGGCCCATCCTGCGGAGAATGGAAAGTGTGCTCAGGCACGATCACTTCCGCGCCGCCTTCGTCGCCAAAGGAAAACGCTTACCCTGGCTGGAGGGGATACCGGCTTTCCTCATTCGCAGCGAAGACGCCATATTACGGGGCGCAGCGATGGCGCTCTCCCGGCAGAGAGGCTGAGATGCGCGACGTATCGCTTTACAATTCGAGAGCTAGTCCGCGCAAGCACGCTTCAGCGCCGCTTTTTTCACACTACAAGTGGCACTTCATGCGCAGCCGGCACGCTATGGCCGAAACTCAGTACTCGTCTGCCTGCCGGTGAGCGCACTGCTCTTGCTCAGGAGGTCGCTGAGGAGCGACGCAATCATCAGCGCGATGACGCGGGATTTGCTGGGCTTCGTCATTCTGGGGTCCACGGACACCTTCATCGTTACCGAGACCGATGACCGCCGCGCGCCACGAGAAGCATAGACCAGTGCGCTGGCCGTCGTAAAAACGAAGACGGGCAGTTTCTCAACCCGCCTTCGCTTTTGACGCGGATCAATAAGGCGCATCATGGGGAGCACGAGATCGATGCTCGACGACGCGAGAACCCCGTTTTGATGGCGCGGTGAGCGCGACACGATCGAAAACATCGTAGATTCAAGAAAGGTGGACATCATGGTGGCGACGAGAATTCCCCATGGCAGTTGGTTCCTGATTTGCGATGGGGCCAAGGCCCTCATCCTGCGCAACCAGGGCGATGCAGAACTGCTCAATCTTGTTCCGGTCGACGTCCTGTCCGAGCATCAACCGCCGACGCGGGATCTCGGAACGGATCGTCAGGGTCGCTATCAGGCGCAAGGCGGTGCGCGAAGCGCGATGCAGGAAACGGACTGGCACGATCAGGCCGAGAAAGCATTTCTTGCGCAGATCGCCGGGCAACTGGGCGATTCGATGCGCGACAATGGCGTTACCAAACTTGTTCTCGTTGCGCCGCCGCGCGTGCTCGGCATCCTGCGCAAGCGCTTGGACCCATCGACACGTGCCGCGGTAAGCGCCGAAGTGGCAAGGGATCTGGTAAAGTTCCCGATTCCGGAAATCGAGCACTATCTCTCGGCATGAGATTTGCGCCAGGCGAGTGAGGGTCGTCGCGATCTCGGCGAGGCCTCACAAAGCCGGCACCGGCCTCAACGTTGCCTCGACCGGTATTGGCGCAGGCTGGCGAAACGAAAGTCTTCGACGGCCGCGCGGAGCATCAGCATCTCCCCGATCGTCTCGTAGTTCATCATGCCCACGAGGCGTCGGTCACGGTTGATGACTGCCGCGGCAGGCGCATTTCCGCTCTGCATAATGCGCAAGCTCTCATCGACCGGGGTCCCTTCGTCAATTGTCGGGATGTCCTTGCGCATGACGGTCCGCACGGGTGTTTCCGGACCGTTTTCCTTCATGGCACCGATGATTCCGTCACGTGTCAGCAGCCCCTCGAACTGCCCATCCCGGTCGACCACCGGAAATTCATTCTGGCTGGTCGCAAGCAGCATCTCGACCGCCTCGTCGACGCGCGCTGCTGTATCAAGCACCGTAAATTCCGTCACCATCACGTCGCCCACAGTGACGCCGCCGGAAATCGCCTGTAACTCGCTGCTCTGCGCTTCCGCTTCCGCCGCGAGATAGACGAAGATCGCAATGAGGATGAGCAGCGGATTGTAGAACAGCCCAGCAAGGCCCATCGCGAAGGCGGCTGCCTGCCCGATCGCGGCGGCAACTCTCGTGGCGCGCACCCTGGACCAGCGCCAGGCCAGAACAGCGCGCAAGACGCGGCCACCATCCATTGGAAAGGCCGGGATCATGTTGAACAGAACGATGAAGATATTGACGCCGGCAAGCCTCGCAAAGAAGTCGACGCGGGGGTCCTGTGGCTTGGCAAGTTCATCGAGGCCGACGGCGCCTCCAATGACCATGATGAGCAAGGCGGCGATCACGACATTGACCAGGGGACCTGCGATCGCAATCACCAGTTCCTGGGATGGCTTGCTCGGATTGCGCTCCAGTCGCGCCACGCCGCCGATCGGCAAGAGAGTTATGTCAGGCGTCTTGATGCCGTATCGGCGCGCAGCGGCGATGTGCCCGAATTCGTGCAGGACCACGCATGCGAAGACGCTGACGATGAATGCGACGCCTTCCCAGGCTGCGGGCGCCCCACCGATCTGGTAGTGCATCAGCCAGACCCAGATGAGCAGGAGCACGAACGTCATATGCACACGGATTTCGGTTCCCGCGACAGTCCCAAGCTTCACTGACCATTCCATGTCATCTCACTCGCTGATGACCGAAGCAGCGGAAGCCCGTTGACCCATGACGTGCGACGGGCACGAAACGGGCAGGTCGCCCGACACGCAAGCGGTTCTTGCTTTTATTCGACTTCAAAATTCCTGCGCGCAGGATATCGACGGATACCCCCTCGGCAACTTCCAGCACGTCTCGGATTTGACAGGCAGATGTGGCGGCCCCGCCGTTGATCGCCGTCAGATAATCGCCCGTCCTCAGGCCGATTAAGTGGGCGAGACTGCCAGTCGCAACGTCGACCAAGACCGGCCCTGTCGGCGCGCAAGCCGCTGAGACCGTCGGTGATGGGAAGCCAATGGTAACTGACTCGAGGATGCCCTCGTCTACGCTAAGTCGATCGTCTTCGCCTGGATCGGAAGACGTCAAATTGAGCATCTGCGACTTTTCTCCACGGCGGATATCGAGCGTGATGCGGGCGCCGGCCGGAAGCAAGCTGATTGCGTTCCTGAAGGCGGCCTCCGTCCGGAGCGTACGGCCATCGAGCGCCACGATGAAGTCGCCAAGCCGCAGGGCTTGCCGTTCCGCGGCCGAGTCGCAAGCGAGCTCGTTCACGACAAGCCTTAGCGCCTCAGCGGTCCCTCCGCCCTCGGCGTCCATCGCGGTCGTCACGGAAAGGTCGAGCCGACCACGCTTGTATTCTCCGTAAGCGATCAGCTCGCGCACGATTTGCACTGCTATGTCCAAGGGGATCGCGAAGGCTATGCCGGTGCTTGCTTCGCTGGGCGCGGGAATTCCGCGCGTGATGCCTATGATCTCACCGGAGGAGTTGACGAGCGCGCCGCCCGAGCTCCCGGGATTAACGGGCGCACTCAGGCCCGGTTCACTTCCGACCGCTTCAGCGGGAGGGCCAATGGCACCGAATATAACGGCAATCACCAGCAGCCTTGAGATCTCTTGCATGTTCGCGCTCCAACCAGCGCCAGGATTTCAGCCGCCTTTGCATTCCAATGCATTGACCCGCATCAATTCGGGCTTCTGCGGCAGCCCGGCGGCGCTGGCAACACGGCGGATCGGCCCGATTTTGACGGGCATCAAAGACACCTTGCGACGCTTAGCGGAATGTACGCTTCAAATGCCAATCTGCGTTCAGGGATTGGACCTTCTTGGAGGGATCGCCGCAGCGGCGCGGTAACCCAGCGAGCTCGAGATGCGCACCGCGAATGCCTGAGCACATGATCCGCCGGAGCGAGCATGGCCATGGCCTATTCCGTCAACCTCATCAAGCCCCCTCAGGTCGACCAAACCTATCGATTGATAGAAGCCGTCGGCTACGGGGTCGACGTGGCCGGATGGCGTGAACTCTGTGCGACGACTTTTGCGAGAAAATATATAACGCCCTACTCCGAGGAGATCATAACGGTCGAAAACTCACGCGGTTACATCGCAGGTGTCTGCCTGATGCGCACCACACACCACGTATTGTACGGACGGCTTCTCGACGTGCCGGTCTTCATCATCATAAGTGCCGGAGACACGCCGGGCGTCTGTGATGCCCTTCTCGAATATTTGACGACGGCGGCTTGCGACAAACAGTGCGGCTTCATTCGCGTCGCAAGTCCTGACCCTGCCAATTGGCCCGGCCCGCCCGGCGGACCGCGGCGGCAGGACCGCGGAATCCTCATACCGGTGCAATGAACCATTGATCCTAATCTAAGGTCAATGCGGGGCGTCGAAAATGCCTAGACGTCCTGCCGAATCGCCCTTGCGCTGAAGACATATCCGACGCCTCTCACGGTTTTTATGAGCGCCGGGTTGCCAGGGTCTCGCTCGATCTTGCGGCGCGGCCGGGCGATCTGGGCATCGATGGTTCGATCGAAGGCTTCGAGGTTCCGGCCTCGGGTGAGATCCATCAATAGCTCGCGCTGCAACACACGGCCAGCATGGTTCACAAGCACACAGAGCATATCGAACTCGCCCGTCGTCAGAGAGATCTCCTTCCCGTCGTCAGCCAGCAATTGTCGGCGACCGACGTCAAGACGCCACCCCTCGAAGCTGTAGATTTCCGTTTGCGGCTCGCTGCTGCGGTTCAGCGATGCTCCTGGCTGCCGGCGCCGAAGGGCGCATTTCAGGCGCGCCAATACCTCGCGAAGATGGAAAGGCTTCGTGATGTAGTCGTCGGCGCCGAGCTCCAGCCCGACGATCCGATCGACGACGTCGTTGCGCCCGGTCAGCATGATAATCGGTATGTCAGAGGAGGCCCTTATGTCGCGCGCAAGTGCCAAGCCGTCCTCTCCGGGTAGGACTAGATCGAGCAGAATGATGTCGATTGGCAACTTCTACAGGCAACTGCGCATCTGCTGGCCATCGCCTGCCACGTTGACACAGTATCCCTCTTCTTCGAAATACCGAGCGAGCATCTCTTGGATTCTCGGGTCATCGTCGACGACGAGGATATGTTCGGGCGGCTTGGCCATGCAGTCCCTCGAGACGCTTCAGCCAACGCAGTTACAGTCGGTTCCAAAATCGAACGAATTGTAACACATCCGTCGCCGCACAGCGTTCAAATTCTTCGGTCTGGATCAAAGGCAGGGAGACGCCATGAGCCTTCCAGCCAGTGCCGTGCAACAGGCGCGCCGCATGCTCGCCTTCAGCCGGCGGCACACACTGCCTTGATGTCCCCAATGACCGACGATCGAATGATCGGCGATACTACGGCTGCGGTCTTTCAGATGCCTTGCGTCACGGGAGGAGATGATGATCGATGACATGCGACCGCGCCAGGACATCCTGAACGAACTTGAGTACAAGCCGACCATAGATGCTGCAAACATCGGTGTCATTATCGAGGACGGCATCGTGACCTTAATGGGTCATGTGCTCAGCTATGCGGAAAAACACGCCGCGGAGCCCGTAGTCCAAAGGATAAAGGGCGTGCGGGCTATCGCGGAGGATATCGAGGTACGACTGCCGGAACACAGGAAGACCGCTGACGATGAAATTGCCAGCCCGTCCTGAAAATCCTCGCCTGGCGCGCCTCCGAACGAGATTCAGGGTCAAGGTGCGGAAGGGGCTTGTCACCCTGAGTGGTGTGGTCGACCGGCGTTTTCAACGTTCGGCGGCGGAAAGCGCGGTGCGGGAACTCTCCGGCGTGAAGGGCATAATCAACCAGCTCAAGATCCGGCCTGCCCGCGTGGATGTCTCTGACCTCCGGCACGGCATCGAAGAGGCACTCGAACGCAACGCCGAGATTGAGGCCGAGAATATCGACGTCGACGTTTCCGGCGGTCATGTGACATTACGCGGAAAGGTGCAGAGCCTGCGGGTACGGGTGATGGTGGAACGCGCCGCTTGGTCGGCGCCTGGAGTGACCGCCGTCGAGGATCATCTGAGCGTGGCCGACGCTCAGGAACGCCTGAGTCCGTGAAAACAGCCGCGCGCCAATGTCATCCGGGGCGAGCATCCGCAGGAGACAGACTCCTATCGCCTCATTCGAGGCGATCTGTCGATTGCCATCGCAGCAATTCGAGGTCGCGCCACGATCTGTCTCCCATGTAGAGAAAGGTCGCAGACAAGATCGGTGAGGGCCGTCAGGCAAATGTCGCACGCATTCGTCCACCTGCCTCCGCTGCAGACCTCAAACATGATGAATTCCATCCATCGGGTAGGACCTCATTGATGCGAATCAACGAGTATCGACACAGATGTTGGTATGATCGCGGGTGCGCGACTTTCCGAATGGTCCCGCAGAGCGAACCAATGGAATCTGGAGAACCGAGATGAGTGAGGCTTGGAACCTGTCGATCTCGCCCGAGAAAGTATGCTACCTCATCATCAAGGCACGCGAGTTCGATGCCAAAGATGCGGTCACGGAGCCCGATCCGGCATCCAATGCCAGCGACGACATGATGGTATCGGTGCTTGAAGATCAGCCGGACGACCCTGTGGAAGTTGAGCTCGAGAGCCTGATCTCGGACCTGAACGAGGACGAGCAGATCGACCTCGTGGCGCTGTCCTGGCTCGGCCGTGGCGATGGCAACGTCGACGACTGGGAGAGCATTCGCGCCGAAGCCGCTGCTGCCCACAATGACCGGACCACGTCATACCTGCTCGGTACACCTTTATTGGCGGACTATCTGGAGGAAGCCATGGCACAATTCGGCGAGTCCTGCCAGGAATATGAGATGGTCCGCCTCTAGATTCCGCAGTTGAAGATGGGACGGAAAATCGCACACTCCATCTCGCTCTAAGCCACGCGATCGCCAAGGCATCAGGCGATAGACACCCCAGAGGCATAGGGCCCTTTCTCGCCTTCGTGCTCGGCAAAGCGCACCTCCGTCCCGACTTTCAACTGCTTCCACTGATCGTCGGACCCCATGCCTTCGCGGCGGAAGAAGAACTCGCGCCCGTCCGCTGTCGTGATGAAACCGAAGCCTTCCTCGGGCACGAGCCGCGCGACCTCGCCGTGGAGCGTCTCCGGATGCGGTTTCACCCGGTAGCCGCTCATCTCGCGCACGGCATCCTCAAGCCGCCGTTGCGCAGCGTTGAAACTGTCGCGGATCGCCACGAGCACATCTTCATGGGCGTGATTTTCCTCCCGCTCTCGCCCGACGACGATCTCGCGTCCTGGCACGGTGATGTCGACGCGGACATGGTAGATGGAGCCTTTGCGGCCGTGGCGATGGGGTGCCTCGACGATCACGTTGCAGGAGGTGATTCTTTTGTGGAAACGCTCGAGCCGCGCGATCCGCTCGCGCACCGCAGCCTCCACCGAGGCGGATGGTTCCATTCCGCGAAACCGGATTTGAGGGATGATTTCCATGGTTCCTGCCCTTAAAGTTTATTCCAACCACAAGCCTGCCTGCAGTTGACCGGCGCCGCATTGACCCCGCGCAACGACAGGTGCTTTTTGCGGTTGAATAATGGTTCAAACGGCGGACGTCTTGTATGGCGCTTATGACCGAGAAACATATCAGGCACCTGCCTGTCCTGGAAAACGGATGCCTGGTCGGCATTATCTCCATCGGCGACCTTACGAAATCTGTGATCGCTGATCGGGAATTCGACATCGAGCAACTCGTGCAATACGTGCGTGGCTGAGCGCTGCATACGGGTGATCGCCCGCTCGGCAGGCGTACCCCTGCCGGAAAAGAGTCGGCCGCTCCGCTGTCTCCATGTGTGCCCACCGCTATACTGCAGGGCATGGAAGAACGGTCACGCGCGCTCTCAGCTCGGAAACCCGGTTGATGCGTGCCGAGTGCTGGCAAGGAGCCTCGGATGCGGAAGCTGATTGCAGAAACTCCATACTGCCCAAGGGCTCGCGGCCGCTCGGTCTCTCGGCTGAGGACACCGTCCGCCGCCTTGATATTCCTCAATGACTGACGGTTGGAGGATCGGCTATGAGGCGGGTCCCACCGGTTACGGCCTTTACCGTCGACGCGTCCTTTTCCAATGATGCGCCGCTCCCCGGTGTCGAGGTAGTGCCGTAGGTAACTGTCATGAGCGCTTCGGTCCGGCTCCGGCATCAGAACGTTGACGTTCTTCCCGGAGACTTCACTCGCGGTGAAACCAAAGAGCTTCTCCGCCGTGGCGCTGAACGACTGTATTCTTCCTCGGCTGTCGATCACCACCATTGCGCTTGGCACGGTTGCCAGAATGGAGCGTAGGTGAGCCTCACGCCGCTGCGCCTCGGTGGCTGCTGCCGCGAGAACTCGCCCGACCGAGTTGATCTCGCGTACCGGCGTGGCCACGGGCGAGACATGTTCATTTTTCTCGAGTTCGAGGCCGGCGTTTTGGAGGGCGCCGACGGCGCGCGTGAGATGAGACGCCGCCCAAGATGCGAGAGCGACCGATAAAGACAGAAGTAGGACCCCAATCGCCGAAAGCGTTGCAAGCGCCTTCCAGATCGGCGCGTTAAGAAGCGAAATAGGGACTGTCACGGTGGCGAACCAATTCGTGTCGCCGGGGCGGGCGTAGGCAGCAACGACCTCAACGTTCTGCAGGTTGTGGCCCCGCCAAAGGCCTTCCGGGCCGGTAACCTGCGATATCCAATCGGAGGGTGCCTGTTTCCCGACAAAAGCCTCTGGGTCAACCGAACGTGCTGCAATCATACCCCTCGAGTCGACAATGGCTGCCAGCCATCCCTCGTCAAGGCTCACATCGCTGAACACGGGTTGCAGTCTTTCGACCGGTATGCCGACGGCGAGCAGATAGATCACCTCGTCTTCTCGCAAGACTGGTACAATCACCGTGGCAAGCAGACGCTTCTGCTGGCCCACGATGATGTTCGTTATGACGGGCCTTTTTTGCTGAGGCACCCGCTGATCGAATTCAGCGATCGCAGGATTCGGGCGCGGCAATGGCGTTCCCCAGGGCACGGAAGTATTGAGCAGCTGTCGCGGCTGTCCAGGAGCCCGCACGACGATCGTGAGGCCAAGCGAGTCGGCAACGGCTGCTGCGGTAGGGTGGAATGCCTGCAAATCTCCTCTTCGCAGCTCCTCCGAGGTAGCCAATGCTTCCATAACCAGGCGTGGTCCGGCCAGTTCGCGGTCGACCGCAGCCGACAGTTCGTGCGCCAGTGCCTGCGCCCTCTCGACGGCCCGCTCTTTTTCGGCCTGCACATACGTCCAGGCGGTCAGGGTACCGAACAGCAAGACCGGGAGCACGAGAGCCGCCGCGAAGATCAGAAAGAAGGCGGAAGCGGGCCTTTCCCGCCCCAGGATCGAAACGAAGCGCGCAACGGGTGAACGATAGACACCGGTCGCGATGGCGCGTTTCAGCTCGGATTTGTTCATAATGAAGACCTTCCGCCACGCGCGACGTTAGCGCTCCATTCCTTTAGCCGAAAAATCGTCTGTCGAAATTGATGTCGCGCAAGACCGTCATTCGGCGCCTCAATATGCACATGCCACTTGGCCACCGGATAGATGCTGATCCGTTCGGACGCAAGAAAGGTCCTGCCATCCGAGGCTATTTGCCAAGCAACAGCTTGATATAGCGCCCGACGATAAGCGCGGCCGGATAGAGGACTTCCTCTTCAGTCCTGGCGTGCAGGATCAGCTTCTCGGCGAAGTCCACATATTTCGGCTTGTTTTCGGCCTTCGCCGCCGCGACCAGCTCGCCGAGCGCTGCTACGATCTGCTGGTGCTCGGCCAGCATTGATGGCAGTTCGGCCTCCAGCCTGTCCGTCAGAGTGACGACGTCAGTCATCCCGGGAATTAACGTTCCCTTCGCCAACGCTCCAAGCAGGCTGAGCGGTGGGAGTGCGAATTCTTCTTCGCGAATGAAATGCGGGTGCAAGAGTCTTGCGACTTCTTTTGCCGCCGCCCCGACACGGCCGCCTTGTTTTGTCGCGTCGACCAGTTCCGAGTGAAGTGCCGAGTGCTCCGTCTTGAGCGGTTCAGGGATCCTCAATTCCATGGCTTGCTCCTTTGAGGCGGCGCCGAGCCACAGGACATCATAGGGCGCCGGATTCGATGCCGGGAAAACGGCAGTTCCATTACCGCCGTCATAGACGCTCCCGGAGAATGGGCAATCTGGTGTAAATCCATCGTGCGTGGTCTCGGCGACAGGCTCCGCGTTCCACCACCAAGCTCGGCCTTGTTCGTACGATTATGCAAATGAGAACGCTCCAAGACACGTGTCCCCGCCGGCCCCGCTAGCAGAGGCCCGAGACGTGAAAGTCGCAGTCGTTACGCCATGGCGTGGCGACGGCGGTACGCTTCCTGAAACGACGGGTTCTCCAGTTCGCCACCGGCAAGCGCGACCAGCGCGTTCATGGTCAGGAGAGCAATGGAATGACGCCCGACCGTCGCGATAACACCGCAGCCAGCGAGCTTGGTGATGGTCCGTGAGACGGTCTCGATCGTCATGCCGAGATAGTCGGCTATATCCAGCCTCGTCATCGGTAGTTCGATGATCATGCCGCGCTTCTGCACTTGGCCGCGCGCCATCAGCAAGAAAAAGCCGGCTAGCTTTTCCTCTGCACTCCTTCGCGAAAGCAGCACCATCTGATCCTGGGCCGCAGCCATCTCGTCGCAGAGTTTCGAGAAGAGCTGCTCATTGAGGTGCGGTTCGCGCTCGCTCAGGCTGTCGAAGCGGTGTTTCGGTAGGCGACGGACTTCGACGGGCGTGATCGCCTCAACTGTGTAAAGGTAATGCCCCCTCAGCGAAACGCCGAGCAGATCACCCGCGCGGACGAAACCGAGAATGACGCGGCGGCCGTCGTTGAGAATCCTGTAAGCCCTGAGCGTGCCTTCAACGACCTCAAAGATGTTTTTAGCTGCGTCGCCCTCCCAGAAAACGGCGGAACCCGGAGCGATTCTCTCGATCGACTGCCTGCAGAAAAGCGACGAAAGTGTCGGTTTGTCTGCCGCGGTTGACGCTGCTGCCGCTGGGTTAGTCGACTGACCGACAACTAGCTGAAGGCTCATGGTAACTCTCCCCCTAGGGTTAATGGGTAAGTTGACCGCCTATGCGTGACTGCAGAATAACTACACAGTAACAGTGTTTAAGAAATTGTAACAGTTTGTAACAGTGAACGCCGGAACTCGAGTGGCGGCGGCAAATACTCTCCAAACGGGCGACATTACCCCTATACATCTTCGATAGTACGAAGCATTTCTTATATTTATTTCTCTTCTTTGATTCACATCAAAGACGGCCATCGACTCACACGGAATCAATTCACCTGCATTTTTCGATGAGCCGAGGTCGTTCCATGGCAACAAAGAACTTTGCGGCAAGACGCAATCATTGCCCTTCATTTAGTCCGCTGGGCTCCGACCTGGCAGCGATTGATATAGAACGGCATTTGCGGGGCTTCGGGCGCGTCAAGCGCTTCGGGGCTGCCTCCGTGCTTTCCGGGAATGGCAAGAGGCCCTTCTTCCTCGGAATAGTCGACGGCGTGGTGGCGATCCGTCGGCTAGGCAGAGACGGCAACAACCGCATTCTGCAAATCCTCGGACCCAATGACATCGTCTATCCAACGGTTTCCCGCCACCCGGACATTGAATTCGAGACGCTGACCCCGGCGACAGTCCGTTGCATCGATCCGGCGCAACTGACAGCTGCGCTCCGAAACGATCCGGAGCTGGCGAACGCCATTTTGAACGCCGCAACCTCGCAGTTGCAATGCTGCCTCCACCAGATCGCTTGCATGAGCGAGCGCCCGATCGATCGTCTCGGCTTTTTTCTCCTGCGTGTCATCTATCGTCCGTTCGACCACGATCGAACGGTCGTCTCGATAAAGCGCAATCCGATTGCTGTCGTGACGATAAATCGCACTGCATTGGCAGCACACATCGGCATCACGACGACGAGCCTTGCCCATCTGCTTCTGGCGTTACAGGAGGAGGGCATCATCCGTGCCCTTACGCCGCGGCGCTTTGAGATACTCGAAGAAGCACGGCTTGCCGCGTCCTGCAAGCGCCTTCGGGCAAGGGAACATCTGACCACCAGTCTCTAATCGGTTACAAATCAGGAGGAGCGTGAATATGGCCCATGCAGATCGAGCTTTTGCGCCTGCCACGGCAAATACCGTGGAACTAAGCGAGCCAGCCTCTAGCGATGCGGATTTCCGCGTCGAGAGAAAGGAGGCGCAAAACTGGCGGATCTGCCTGCTCTCTGCACGCGCGAGCCATTGGTTCGAGGCAAATTTCGCTGGTGATAGCCAAAACGCCCGCATCCTCGAGACAAATCTTGCCGGGGCGAATGCCTTTATCCGGAAGGCGCGGACGCATGGCTTCAGAACCGAATACATCGGGCCGCTCGCTCGGTCCTATTTCTAGTCAGGAACAATTGCGCTGGCGCCCGTTTCGCGGTGGATGACAGGAAATCAAGCACGGACGTGCATGGAGGAAGCCGCCATTCATCCAGGAATGCTATCCGCGTCCGATTTGTGGCGGCCCCGTCCAGACAAATCCGATGCGCAAGATGCAGGCAAAACATTGAAACATGCTGAGAGGCGTTTCGTAGCTATTGGGATGAGTTACGCGCGCCGCGATCGAGACTTATTCATTTATGTTATCCCTTCTCTGATGGTTTTCTGGAGGATCGGGATCGAGCAATCCATTTTCGCGCCTCCTCACTGACCAGCATGGCCGCCGCAAACGGTCCTACAAACAACCATGCCTGCCATCCCAAAGGCGCAGTGCCGAAGAGGGCATTGCCCGGCTGCGTGTACACGACTGCGAGGATCATCCCGATCTCGAAGGCGATCCCGACGAAGATCAGCGGATTGCCCAAAGACGTTTGTGCAAACAGCGAGATCCGTTCATCCCGACAGAGAAACACGTTAACGATCTGTAGAAGGACGATGGCCACCAGGCATGCAGTCGTTGCCTGCAGGTAGAGAGCCGCGTGAGCTGCCAGCGGCTCGCCAAACGCCCAACCTCCTTGCCAGAGGACAAAGGAGTACGCCGTCATTCCCGCCGCCGCCTCGAACAGGCCCAGGAATCCGTAGGCCCGCAGAAGCAAGCGATGATCCAACAGCCGTTCCGTACGGGGGCGCGGCGGTCTCGCCATTATATCAGGGTGCGGCTTTTCCGCTCCCAGCGCAAGTGCAGGCAACAAATCGGTGCCCAGATCGACGGCGAGTATCTGGATGATGGTCAGCGGCAGCGGAATGCCAAAGAGAACGAAGGCGAGATAGGGGACGAATTCGGCGACGTTCGAGGTGAGTACATAGGTCAAGAATTTGCGGACATTGTCGAAGACTGCGCGGCCCTCCTCGATACCATCGACAATGCTGACGAAGTTATCGTCGACAAGGACCATGTCGGCTGCTGCGCGGGCGACATCGCTTCCGGTCCTGCCCATGGCAATGCCGATGTCCGCCTCCTTGAGCGCCGGCGCGTCGTTCACGCCGTGGCCGGTCACTGCAGTGACATGCCCCTTGGCTCTCAGAGCGCGAACAATGCGCAATTTCTGATCGGCAGCGAGGCGTGCGAAGATCGGACAGGGCGCATCGAGAGCGGTCCGCAGTTGTGAGTCGGACAGATCGTGTAGACGCTCGCCTGTCACCACCTGCGGCATCTCCTCTTCCCTGACCAGCCCGATCTGACGGCCGATAGCGATGGTGGTATCGGGATGATCGCCTGTCGCGATGACAATCTTGATGCCTGCCTGTCGAGCGCTTCGCACCGCTTCAGCGACACCCTCGCGCGGGGGATCTTCGAAAGCGACCAGCCCGAGAAAGACGAGGCCCACCTCACTCGTCGGCAGGGGCGCCTCTGGCTCCAGGCGCCGGTAGGCAAGGGCGAGCACGCGCAAGCCCTTTTTCGCAAAGGCTTCCTCCGCTTCCTTGAGGCGCTGGCGCAATTTCCGCGTCAAAGGCGCAACCCCTTTATTGGCCTCCAGGTCCGTGCAGAGGGGGATCACCGTTTCGGGTGCGCCCTTTGTATACATAGCCCTCCCCTCTACGGTCTCGTGAAGGGTCGACATGCGCTTCCGATCGGCATCGAAGGGAATTTCGCTGACGAGCTGAACGCTGGCCGAGGCAAGTCCTGCCCGCCCCGCCATCTCGACCAGAGCCATCTCCATGGGGTCGCCCAGCCACCCGCCGTCCTTCGCTCGCTGGACCGTCTGGCACCATCGTGCGACTTCGCAGAGCCGCCGGTCGGCTTTGTTCACCTCCGGCTTGAGGTCCGCCGGATACCCTGTCGGCCTGGAATACCCGTCCGTCCGCAAGCTTCACGGACACATCGTCGGCGTCGGCAACAAGGTGACGACTCGTGATGATGTACCCGTTCTCCCGATCGATGATCACTCCTGACCCCGTCGCAGTCACACCGGTTTGCAAGATAACCACATCATCGGGAAGACCCAGCACTCTCCGCACGTTCGGATCATCAAGCGCTTCGCTTCTGAAAATTCCGCTGCTGATCGTGCGGATACTGACGACCGCCGGCTGTACCCGCTGCAACACCGCGGACACGCCCGCTTCGATTTCGATCGCTCCGGCAGCCCCTCCCAAACTGTTGAGTAGAGCGGCCAAGGCTAGAACCGTTGAGATCTTGAGCATTTTTACGCTCCATGCAGCAATGCCCGAAATTTCAGCCGGATTTGCCCGGCGATGCATTGATGCGCATCAATTCGCGCTCTCGTCGGGGGAGGACGAGAAAGATCCGACCGACAAGACCTTGACCGTTGCTGCAGCGAGACGGCGATAGAGTCGGTGCCGGCGTACAATCGGCCACCAGCCGTAGAGGAAGATTTCCAGCGCGCGCCAGTTAGCCACCCAGCCGAAGATCAGCAGGCTTTCCCCGATCACCCGCGAATATGTTGCCGTTCCCGCGGCATCGCTGATCATTTGGCTGGCGATTAGGCTGAACGCGAGGATCGGGATGCCGATGAGCAGGACGCGTCGCCCTTCTCTCAGGAGTTCGCGCAATTCCCGGTGTGCCTGATTGGCGCGACTCTCGAAATTGTACCGCACCGCCTCCTGCAGAGCGTGGGTGTATTCCGGCTTTGCTTCCGTCGTCGGCAACTGGACGACAATCTCGATGGACGCGTTGCCGGGAGCTTCTTGAGCCCATTCGACGATAAACCGCTCGGCATCGTCATCCAAATCGCGCTCCCGAAATGGCGTCGGATCGAGAGAATTGAAAAGGCGCACAACTTGGTCAACACGGATCAGGATCGTGTAGCATCTATCAAGCGCGGGCACGCTCACGTGTGCTTCCCCTCTGATCTTGCGTCACAGTCCGTTCCAGACGCGCGTCTCATGCTTCTTCCTGCAAGGCGCGACGCAACCGGCGGATTACGACTCGACGCGCCTTGTCGTCCGCAGCCTTGGCCAGTTCGTCCTGCAGATCGAGGACGAGCGACTGGAAATCATTGTGCCAATCCGTCCGTCCGGCCAAAATCGGATCGATGCGCGGCGGAGGCATCACTTCGGAGATCTCGACCGCTCTTTGCCGGCTCAGACGAAAAGCGCTGTCCAGCCCCGGTCGGATCAGGTGATCCTGGGGTAGGAAGGTCACGAGGCGTTCCCTCAGCCCCTCAAGTGCGTCAGCCTCTCCATGGACGAGAAAGACACCAGCGCTGATCGGCTGCCGGGCCTGCACCCAGTCGGCAAGCTCTCCGCCATCGGCATGGCCGCTATAGATGTCCAGCTTCCTGATCCGGGCACGGACGCGGATATCGTCGCCCTGTATGCGCACCGTCGAGGCGCCGTCTTCGAGAAAGCGCCCGAGCGTGCCGGCCGCCTGATACCCGACCAACAACACTGTCGCCTCGTCTCGCCAGAGCCAATTCTTCAACCGGTGGCGAATGCGCCCGGCCTCGCACATGCCGCTCGCAGCGATGACGATGTGGAAGCCCCTGATGAAATCAATCGCCTTGGACTGCTCCGCCGTCTCGGTGAAGCGCACGTTCTTCGCCTCGATTGCCCTGACAAGAACATCGCCGTTTTCAAGCTCGCGCGCATGCCGGCGGAAGATCTCGCTCGCGCGTGTAGCAAGTGGAGAGTCGATGATGATCGGGCACTTGGGGACGCCACCAGTTTCCATCAGAAATACGAGGTCGGTAAGCAGCTCCTGCGTGCGTTCCACGGCAAAGGAAGGAATGATCAGTGCGCCGTTCGGATGCGCTGCCGTCAACACCTCGGAGCGCAGGATGTGACGTCGAGCGGCATCGTTCGTTTCGTCGCGCTCGACGTTGCCGTAGGTGCTCTCGCAGATGACATAATCCCAGCCACTCGGCGCTCTCGCATCGAACTGCAGGAGCTTGTGGCGCGGACCGATGTCGCCGGAAAACAACAAACGCAACGGCGACGGTGCGGCATCGATCTCCATCTCGACGGAGGCCGATCCGAGCAGATGTCCGGCATTCCAGAAACGGAAGCGAATTCCCTCGCCCGCCTTCTCCCAGGAGCCGAGGCGCACTTGCCGAAACAGTGTGATCGCGGAAGCGGCGTCGCGTGCGGTGTAAATCGGCGTCACGGTCTGCCGGCCCCGGCGCAGGTTGCGGCGATTGAGCTGGTCGACTTCGCTCTCCTGGATATGCGCAGAGTCCGGCAGCATGACGGAGCAGAGATCCGTAGTCGCGGGCGTCGCGAAGATCGGGCCATCATAGCCAAGCCTGACAAGCTTCGGCAGCAGGCCCGAATGGTCGATATGCGCATGCGTGAGTATGACGGCGTCGATCTTCCTGGGGTCGAAGGGAAAGGGGCGGTAATTCAGTTCCTTTTCTGTCTTCGACCCTTGGAACAGACCGCAGTCGATGAGGATCTTCGTCGTACCGAATTCGACGAGTTGGCAGGAACCGGTAACGGTTCCCGCGGCACCATGAAAACGGATGATCGGTTCAATCGCCACAGCACGGACCTCATCGAAGACAATGTCGAAGCATGCACGCTTGCATCGGCGGGCGACTTGATGCGGATCAAAGATGCAGACCGCCATGCGTCGGCATCAGGCCTGGGCGGCGGCAAGTGGAACGAAGTCCACTCAATCCGGGGGCCTGCTGCATGTTTCCTTAAGTCGTAGCCGATTTCAGGATAAAACATGCAGCGTTTCAAAGCGCTACAGCGTGCCTTGCGCGCTGACGTGGTGCGGGTCTCCAATGGTCGCGACAAGGATCGCCTTGATCGCGTGCATTCGGTTTTCCGCCTGATCGAAGACGAGAGAAGCTTTCGATTCAAAGATCGCGTCGGAGACCTCCATGCAGCCAAGACCGAACTGCTTTGCAACGCGGGCTCCTGCCTTTGTGCTGTTATCATGGAAAGCGGGCAAGCAATGCATGAACTTGCAATGCGGATTTTCGGTGGCCTCCATGACATTCGCCCTGACGCCGAACGGCGCTAGTAGTCTGATGCGCTCCGCCCAGCCCTCCTCCTGCTCTCCCAGCCAAGAAGCCGTGTAAATGAAATCAGCCGCCAGCACCCCGGCGCCCACATGTTCCAGGGCTGTAAACTTCCCACCATGCTTGCGCGCCTCCGACACCACGCCGTCAAGGAAGGACGGAGCGGGCCTGAATATCGGCGGCGAGACCATGCGGAAATCCATGCCGAGCTTGGCCGCGCCCATGGCGAGCGATCTGGCGATGGAGCTGCGACCGTCCCCCACAAAAGCGATCGTGACGTCGCGCAGCTCCTTGCCGGCAATTTCCCGCATCGTCAGAAAATCCGCCAACGCGTGAATTGGATGGGATTCGTCGGTGAAGCCGTTATGGACGGGCACATGAGCGTAGGCCGCCAGCTCCTCCACAACGCTTTGGGCATGACCACAATATTCGATGGCGTCGTAGATCCTGCCGAGCACCCGGGCCGTGTCCTTGATCGATCCGCATTGCCCCACATGGCTTGCGGAAAGCGTCAGGCTGACGACGCGTGCGCCTTGGTCGTAGGCTGCGACTTCGGACCCGAAGAAAGCGCCGGTCGAGTCCCCCTCGCTCACGAGCACAATATTCCTGCCACTGAGCCGGGGAGTTTCGTTGCCGTTTCGCCTCGCCGCCTTCAGCTCGGCGGCGAGCTGCAACAGAAATCGGATTTCCTCTGGTGCGAACTGCTCGAGCGTCAGTACGCTACGGCCGCGAAGATCGATGGACATGACACGCCCCGTCGCCTTAAGTCAGTGGATTGGAACGCGCGCGAAATCGCAACTGTCTGAACCGCGGCTGGTGCAGTTGCCCTTTCTTGCGCTAGAACCACGCCTCTCACGTAATCTAAACAGCAAATACGAGCCGGAAGCTTTGACTCTCATCAAACTCCTGCCGCTTTCACCTCTTTGATGAACGTCAAAGACGAGACCCGCAATTTTCCCGAAAATCTCCTCCAATGCATTGCTCGCGGCGCGAAGTGATGCCGGGGTCAGAGGTAATTTGCAGGGGCTGGGCTCGCTGAGGGTCGCGTCCTGCTGAGGGTCCGCCGTGTTGAGGACAAGGCTCAGCGGGCGCGGTTGAGAAGCGTGTCTTATGGAGAGAAACATGGCTGTCGGCTACTCCGTCGGTCCGGTCAAGCACCCTCAGGTCGACAAAACGTACCGGCTGATCGAGGCGGTCGGATACGACGTCGATTTGCAGGCCTGGCGCGACCTTTGCGCGACGGCATTCGCGCGAAAATGGCCGACGCCATATGCAGAAGAAGTAGTAACCGCAGAGAATCCGCTGGGTTATATCACCGGCGTCTGCATCATGCGCCTGGTGCACAACAAAACGTACGGCAGAATGCTCGACGTGCCGGTGTTCGTCGTCATAAGCGCAGGGGACACGCGCGGTGCGTCCAACGCCCTTCTCGGCTATTTGATGGCGGTCGCTCGCAACAAGCATTGCGGCTTCATTCGCGTCGCCGCACTTGAACCGGCCAACTGGCCTGGGTCGACGGATATGGGGCGGCGAAATGATCGCGGAATCCTCATACCTGTGCAATAAGTCCCAATGCCGGCTGGGAGCAATCTCAGTCGCCGTTGCTACTGCGTGTCTCCCTAAATCGGCGCCGATGTAAGGACAAAAGCATAAAACGATTCAAAGTGGTGAAACTACGCTTCATGCCGTGTCACCCTTGCGCTGAAGACATAGCCAACCCCTCTGACCGACTTGATAAGGCCGGGGAGGCTGGGGTTACGCTCGATTTTGCGCCGCAGCCGTGCAATCTGTGCGTCAATGGTGCGGTCGAAAGCTTCGAGGTTACGGCGCCGTGTCAGATCCATAAGCAATTCACGTTGAAGGACGCGACCCGCGTGCTTCACGAGCACACAGAGCATATCGAACTCACCGGTCGTCAGCAGGATCTCGCTCCCAGTTTCCGACAGCAGTTGGCGACGCCCGATATCAAGACGCAGCCCCTCGAAGCAGTAGATTTCTGACGACTGGTCGCCGAAGCTCGACGATGGCTGAGGTTGGCGGCGACGAAGAACGCCCCTGACTCGCGCCAGTACTTCCCGAAGGTGGAAGGGTTTGGCGATGTAGTCGTCCGCGCCGACCTCCAGCCCGACGACCCGGTCGACCACGTCATCGCGACCGGTCAGCATGATGAGCGGTACATCCGAGCGCGCGCGGAGGTCGCGCGCAAGCGTCAGCCCGTCCTCGCCAGGCAGCACCAGGTCGAGCAGGATGATGTCGATCGATTGTTTATCGAGGCAATCGCGCATCTCCTGTCCGTCGCCGGCGAGGGTTACGTGGTATCCTTCCTCCTCAAAATACCGCGACAGCATTTGTCGAATCCTCAAGTCGTCATCGACTACAAGGATGTGCTCGGGCAATGTCCGGGAACTCGTCATGAAACGCCCCCCACACACGCTGCTTTCTTCGGCGCGCTGTTACGATCTGTTGCAATATAGCACCAAACTTCACATGCGCGTCGTCGTAAGGTTACGGCCCGGCGTTCAACTCTTCCATCATGAATGATGGAGGGAGTCATGAGCGTTCAGGTCCTAAGCATCAAGGATGGTCACGCGGCGACCGCGGGTTCCGTGGGCTTGCCTTCGGCGGATCTTTCTTGCCTTTTCAGCCGACAAGCGCTCGAAAGATTCGAGCCCGGTGAAGCCATCTTTTGGGAGGGTGACGAAGCCACGCATATCTTCGAAGTCGAAGATGGAATGCTGCGAGCGCTGCGTCTGCTTGGCGACGGCCGTCGGATTATCGTGGGCTTCTTACGCACCGGAGATCTCCTGGGTGTGTCGCTCAAGGAGCGATATCTTTACACGGTCGAGGCAATTTCCCCGGTGCAACTTCGCCGCTTCCCTCGTCGCCGCTTTGAAGACGAAGTGGCCCGCGATCCACGCTTGCAGGAGCAGCTATTCTCCAAGCTTCGCGATGAGATGACTGCTGCGCAGGATCAAGCCGTCCTTCTTTCACGCAGGAGTGCCGAGGAGAAGCTTGCCAACTTCCTGCTGCTGATGAAGGAGAGAGGGAACTCGGAGCATCGTGCCATTGTTGACCTCCCCATGACCCGCCTCGATATCGCCAATTATCTTGGCATGACGATCGAGACCGTATCTCGCACTATAACAAAGCTTGCAAACGGCGGTATCATCGCGGCAGCAGGACGCCGCTCGATCAAGGTCTTGAAGATGGAACCGCTTCGACTGCTGGCCGAGGGCGACGAAGGCGAGCACTGGATGCCCCCTCTCGCTCGTCCTGGTCGGTACGCATCCGCAAACGCTTGAAAGACGCCAGATGGAGAAACGGGAATCCAAGATCATCAATGCTCTCGACGGCGCCAACGTGATTGTCCACGCGCCCGACGGAACGATCCGGCAATGGAGCAAAGGCTGTGAGCAGCTTTACGGCTGGTCGGGCGAGGAAGCGCAGGGCAAAATTGTTCATGATCTTCTGTCCACCAGATTTCCCGTGCCGCTCGAGGAAATCCGCAATCACTTGAGTTGTCATGGTGCATGGTCGGGCGAGTTGGTACACAGACACAGCAATGGAACACCTGTGTTCGTCACTAGCCGATGGGTGCAGACGGCCTCTGCAAGCGACCAGGTCGTCGTGCAAACTGATAGCGACATCACGAACCTTAGACGCGCTCAGGCCGATCTGGCGGCGCGAGAGGCACATCTCCGCTCCATCCTCGATACCGTCCCCGAGGCAATGGTGGTGATCGATGAAACAGGCACGATCACCTCCTTCAGCGTGGCGGCGGAACGGCTATTCGGACATGCCGAGAGCGAAGTGGTTGGATTGAACGTCAATATGCTGATGCCCTCTCCCCACCGAGAGGCGCATGACCACTATCTGGACAACTACCTACGCACAGGCGAGCGGCGCATCATCGGAATTGGGCGGGTCGTCACCGGCCTACGAAAGGACGGCACAACGTTCCCAATGGAGCTCTCAGTGGGGGAAGCGATGGCTAATGGCCGCCGCATATTCACCGGCTTCATCCGAGATCTGACCAGTCGCCAGCGCGTCGAGGAGGAGCTTAGGCAAGCCCAGAAAATGGAAGCCGTTGGTCAACTGACCGGCGGCTTGCGCATGATTTCAACAATCTGCTGACTGTGATCACCGGCAATCTGGAGATGATAGAGGCCCGGCTGCAAGACGAGAAGCTCAGAGGACTCTTGCGAGAAGCTCAGGCGGCGGCCGACGATGGAGCAAAGTTGACAGCACAATTGCTGGCATTCGGTCGGCGTCAGCCTCTTAATCCGAAGCTCGTCGACGTTGGAGAACTTGTCGCTAACTTTTCGAAGCTTCTGTCCAGAACCCTGGGCGAGACCATAGAATTATCAACGATCGTAAAGGGCAGCAGTAATCTCGCCCTGATCGACGTCTCCCAACTTCAAAACGCCCTCCTGAACCTGGGGCTGAACGCGCGCGACGCAATGCCAAACGGTGGCCGCCTGACCATCGAGATTTCGACCACGGCCCTCGACCGTGACTACGCCCAGATGTACCCAGAGGTGCGAATGGGACACTATGTCCTGGTTGCCGTAACGGACACGGGCGTCGGCATGACCGAAGAGATCAAGCGTCGCGCTTTCGAGCCCTTCTTCACCACGAAAGGCACCGGTGCGGGAACAGGCCTTGGCCTCAGCATGGTCTACGGCTTCGTCAAGCAATCCGGAGGGCATATTCAGCTCTATAGTGAGCCCGGTCAGGGAGCGAGCGTCCGCCTCTTCCTACCCGCAACTCGAGGAGCAAGCCAGTCCGCCCAGGTTGGCGCAGGAGAAGATGCGGCCACAGAGCCGATTCCAAGGGGCCATGAGACGATACTTGTCGTCGAGGACGATGCACGGGTGCGCCGAGTCGTAGTCTCGCGACTGCGCGATGCCGGGTATTCCGTTATTGAGGCGGAAGCCGGTGCGCAGGCGCTTCAATTCCTGTCGGAGCATCCGGAAGTCTCTCTCGTTTTTGCCGACATGATAATGCCGGGCGGCATGAGTGGCGACGAGTTAGCCCAGCATGTGCGCGAACTCAGACCCAGTGTGAAAATGCTGTTCACGTCGGGCTACGCCGGGCCGAGCGCTGCCGGCAGGGCGGCAGGAAGTTGGCTGCAAAAGCCCTACACCGCCAGAGAGCTGGCGTTGCGGCTACGAGAGCTGCTCGATTGACGTGCGAGGTGGCAACTGACAAGGCTCGTCAAGCCGAGTCTGGCCTCCTCAGAGCTCTTCGTGAAGCACGAGCTGCAGGATCATACGACCTCCTGTGCAGCCGACTGTCCCACCGAGTGAACCAGTGTTTGGTGAGCTCGGAAGCCAGTAGGTACGTCACCGTGATCAGCAGCAGACCTGTCATTAGCGGCCAAGGCAACGGCACGAACCCGAAATAGCCCGCGAAAGGTGAATAGGGAAGTGCTACGGCCGCGATGGCGGTCGTCAGTGTCAGGAAGGGCAACATTCGGCCCGGCCTGCTCCGCCAGAAGAAGGACCGCGTGCGCACGATCAGCACGATTGCCAGCTCAGTGAGCAGGGACTCGATGAACCAGGCAGTTTGAAAGGTCGCTGGTTCCGCTTTTACCAGCAGAACAAGAGCGGCAAAGGTGACGAAGTCGAATAGCGAGCTCACCAGTCCGAAGCTCACCATGAATCGACGCACGTAGCGAATATCCCAACGGCGGGGGCTGCGCATTTCCTCGCGATCTACCCTGTCGCCTGCAATGGCGAGCGCCGGCACATCAGACAAGAGATTGTTGAGAAGGATCTGTTTGGCGAGCAGGGGCAGAAACGGCAGAAACATGGAGGCGAAGGCCATGCTGATCATGTTGCCGAAGTTTGCGCTGGTCGTGATGGAGATGTATTTCATTGTGTTGGCAAAGGACCTGCGCCCGTCGTCAATGCCACGAAGAAGAACATTCAAATCGCGTTTCAAGAGCACGATATCCGCGGCTTCTCTCGCGACGTCGACGGCCCCATCGACCGAGATGCCGACATCGGCTTCATGCAAAGCGGGCGCATCGTTGATTCCGTCCCCGAGATATCCGACCACATGACCGGCACGGCGCAGCGCCTCAATCACCCGTTCCTTCTGATTTGGGTCGATCTCGACGAAGAGGTCGATATCGGGCGCTCGTGCGAACAGCGAGTCTCTTGTCATTTTCGACAGCTCGCCGCCCGTCAGTATTCTCGACGAGCTCAGTCCGATGGTGTTCGCCAGGTGCACGGCGACATGGCGGTTGTCCCCCGTAATCATCTTTAAGCCAATGCCGCGCTTCGCAAGAACTTTGAGGCTCTCGCTGATGCCCGCCTTCGGTGGATCGAGAAAAAGCAGGAAGCCGGCGAAGCACAGTCCCTTTTCATCTTGCCGACCACATGCTTGCGAACGTGCTATTTTGCGAACGGCCAAACCAAGCACTCGGTAGCCCCCACCACTCCACGAGCGAAATTTCTCGTCGATCGCCTGCCTCGCCGCGTCCGTGAAAGCTGTGGGCGCGTCTCCGTCCAAAATCGAACTGCAAACGGCCAGCACGTTCTCGACAGCGCCCTTGCAAATCAACAGATCGCCATCAGGATCACCATCCTTCCGGACGACGACAGAAAGCCGTTTTCTGACGAAATCATACGGAATCTCGTCCACCTTCGAGTAAAGAGACGAGGAAGGCGGTGCATTTTCTGCCAAGACGATCGCTTCATCGAGTGGGTTCTGTAGCCCCGTTTGCATGGAAGCATTCAACCGCGCCCACAAATAAATTCTCGGGGAAGATTCTCCGCCGACGTCGAGGGAGGCGTCCAGGTGCACAACACCTTCGGTGAGCGTCCCCGTCTTATCGGTACACAGCATGTTCATGCTGCCGAGATTCTCGATTGACTCGAGACGCCGGACGAGGACGCCGCTTTGGGCCATTGTGCGCGCTCCTCGCGCGAGCGTAATGCTGATGATAGCCGGCAGGAGTTCGGGACTGAGCCCGACGGCCAGTGCGATGGAGAACAGCAACGAATCGATCGGTTCGCGTTGAAGAAGCAGATTAGCGAAGAAGACGAGAATAACGATTACCAGCATAATCTCGGTCATAAGATAACCGAAACGGCGAATTCCGCGCGCGAATTCGGTCTCTGGACTGCGCCGTGCAACCGCCGAGGCAATCGCTGCGAATTCTGTAGCGTCACCTGTCCTGATCACGACGACGCTTGCAGTGCCGCTGCGGACCGAGCTCCCGGTAAAGACCGAGTTCGACCTTCCCGACAACGAGGTTCCAGGGTCCACCGTTCCGGGAGACTTGGAGACTGGAAAAGCTTCCCCAGTGAGGACTGCTTCGCTCACGTTGAAGTCGCGTGCTTCGAGAATGATGCCGTCGGCGGGCACAAGGTTGCCCGCGGAAAGTCGAACAATGTCTCCAGGCACGACATCCAACGCCGAAATCACACTCGGCCCTCCGTCTCTGAGCACTGTCGCCTTTTGAGCGATGCGCCTGCGAAGCGCCTCTACGGCGCGCGACGCTCGGTATTCCTGCACGAAACTCAGGGCGCAGCTTACAAGAACGATGAGAATGATAATGAGCGCATCGGTTCGCTCACCCACCAGGGCGGACATGCCGGCTGCGAATACAAGGATAAGAATGAGCGGACTTCGGAATTGCCGGACCAGAACGGAAAGGGCCAGAAACCTCTCTCCCCGCGTCACGGAATTGCGCCCATAACGCTGCAGACGTTCGCGCGCGTCTGCGCTGCTCAAACCCGTTGCACGGGTGCCATACTCAGCCATCAGATCAGAGGCCGGGGCGGCCCAATAGGCGGTCCCTCCTCCATATTCGGATGCTAAGGATCCCATGGAGCCTTCCTGTCGGCATTCGTCTGGAGCAATTCGACAAGGATGAACCGTTGCGATGGCGAATGCATTGCGGAAGGTCAATTTCCAGAAAGGGTTGCGTGCTTTGAGCGCGATCAACGCACCATCGAAACACTACAATATCCTGGTGGGTCACGTAGTTTGAGGTGAAGCCATGACCATTCGCAACCTTCATCACGCCATCGATCCGAAGTCGCTTGCGATTATCGGCGCCTCAACGCGCAGCGGATCGCTTGGCCGGGTTATCATCGAAAACGTGATGGCGGCAGCATTCGAGGGCGAAATCTGGCCCGTGAACCCCAAATACGACGAGGTGGCAGGTCTTCGCTGCTATCGCCGTGTAGCGGACATTCCAAGTGTTCCCGACCTCGCGATTGTTGTCACGCCTCCGAAAACCGTGCCGGCGCTCATCCATGAGCTGGGCGTGAAGGGAACGCGCGCTGCGGTGGTCATCACGGCGGGCCTCAACGCTGACCAAGGTCTGAGACGAGCGATGCTCGATGCTGCGAAACCATTTCTCTTTCGCATCATCGGGCCGAACACCGTAGGCCTCATCGTCCCATCAGCGAAGCTCAATGCGAGCTTCGCGCACTTGCAGGCTCAGCCAGGCGACATCGCGTTGCTTTCACAATCCGGAGCAATCGCGACTTCATTGATCGACTGGGCGGCCGACAACAACGTCGGCTTTTCCAAAATCATTTCTCTCGGCGACATGGCCGATGCTGACGCCGGCGATTTCCTCGACCTGCTGGCTGGCGATCCCAAGACGCGGGCGATCGTCATGTATCTCGAGACCATCCCAAATCCCCGGAAGTTTCTGTCGGCGGCTCGTGCCGCCGCTCGGGTCAAGCCGGTTGTCGCGATCAAGTCGGGCCGGCACGTGGAGGCAGCCAAAGCGGCGGCCACGCATACCGGCGCGCTTTCAGGTGCCGATAAGGTCGTGGACGCGGCTCTGCACCGCGCCGGTATCTTGAGAATCGAAGGCCTTGGCGAATTGTTCGACGCGACGGAAACCATCGCGCGCTTTCCCTCTCTTGAGCGAAGCCGTGTCGCAATAGTCACCAATGGCGGCGGAGCCGGCGTCCTCGCCGTGGATCGGCTGGTGGACTTGGGGTGCGAGCTCGCGGATCTTTCTCCGGACACCATACGCTGCCTGGAGCGAATCCTGCCCGCCGATTGGTCGCGCGCCAATCCGGTCGATATAATCGGCGATGCGTCGCCCGAACGATACAGGGCGGCGGTCGAGATCGTCGCTCCCGGTCCGGGAGTGGACATCCTGATCGTCATGAATTGCCCGACAGCCCTTGCCTCGCCCGTTGATGCCGCTCGTGCCGTCGCCTCCCTTGCGCGGTCCGGGACAATCTCGGGCAAGCCCGTTCTGACATGCTGGTTGGGCGGCCTGACCGCTCGTGAGGGTCGTCATGTGCTGCAGCAGGCCGGGCTGGCAAGCTACGACACACCGTCCGATGCAGCCTTGGCGGTTTCCTATCTCGCCAGATGGTCGAAGGCACAGGAGGCGCTTCTGCGGGTGCCCTCTAGCCAGGCGGCCGAAGCGCCTGCGGACCGTGCAGTCGTCCAATCCATTTTGCAGCGGGTGGCTGGTGAAGGGCGCCATATG
Organism: Sinorhizobium glycinis; assembly: GCF_001651865.1. Taxonomy (GTDB): domain Bacteria; phylum Pseudomonadota; class Alphaproteobacteria; order Rhizobiales; family Rhizobiaceae; genus Sinorhizobium; species Sinorhizobium glycinis. The sequence continues at coordinate 120,106 of NZ_LPUX01000066.1, read as the reverse complement.
CTGAACGAACCCGAAGCCAAGATGGTCATTGCGGCTTATGGCATTCCAGTCCCTCGAACCGTCATCGCAAGCTCGCCGGAGGAGACGGAAAGGGTTGCCGCATCGCTTCTCGAGGACGCGACGAGGGTCGTCGTCAAATTGATCTCGATGTCGATCACGCACAAATCCGATGTGGGCGGCGTCGTCCTCGATATCTTAACCCCTATGGCCGCCCGAGAAGCCGCCGAGGCGATTGTCGCGCGGCTGAAGGCCCACGACCCAGATGCCGTTGTCGATGGCTTTGCCGTCCAGCCGATGATTGAACGCGGACACTCGCGGGAACTAATCCTGGGCATCAGCCGAGATCCAATCTTCGGTCCGGTCATTCTGTTTGGATCGGGAGGCGTTTCCGTCGAGGTGGTCGAAGACACCGCAGTGGCGCTTCCCCCGCTTGACACCATGCTCGCCGGCGACCTGATCGATCGGACACGGATCGGGAGGCTCCTCGCCGGTTTTCGCAACGAGCCGGCCGCAGACAGGGCAGCGATCTGCAAGGCGCTCACTGCGCTATCGCAGATGATCGTCGATTTTCCCTGCGTGCTCTCAATGGATTTGAATCCGATGGTCGCCAGCGCCGAGGGAGTCATCGCGCTCGACGCGCGCATCGAAATCGACCCGCAGGCTGTCGCGCGCCCCGGCCCCAATCGCGATCTCGCGATCCGCCCTTATCCGAGCGATTGGGAAAAGCAGGTCACGCTCGCTGACCGGCTTTACCAATTGCGACCGATCAGACCGGCAGACGCCGCACTCTACCCGGATTTTCTTGCCAAGACATCCGCGGCTGACATCCGGCTTCGCTTTCTGTCATCGCGCAAGCACTTCCAGGACAAGATGCTGGTGAGGCTCACGCAGGTGGACTATGAACGCGAGATGGCCTTCGTAGCTCTCGACAAGCAAAGCGGCACGCTTGCCGGGATTGCCAGACTTTACGCGGACCCCGATCACGAGGCCGCGGAATATGGCTTGCTGGTCAGGACCGACCTGCAGGGGCAAGGACTTGGCTGGGCTCTTCTGGCTCATCTGAGGGATTATGCTGCAGCCGACGGTCTGCAACGAATCGAAGGACTCATTCTGAGTGAGAATTCGAAAATGCTCAGAATGTGCCGCGAGTTTGGATTTGCGATTTTACCGCACCCGGCCGATTCAACCCTAAGGATTGCGACAATGGCGCTGCAGCCTCAGGCGGGAGCTTCTTGACCGGGATCAATGTAGCGGCCCCCATCTGGCGTAAATTGGCTTTCAGAATTCCACGCCGCCTGGGGAGACCAGAGCAATGACCTACAAGACAGTTCTTCTCGTGCTCGATGCCAACCAACATGAAGCTGATCTGACAGCGGCGGCGGATCTCTGCGCCGCGGCAAACGCACATCTCTCGGTCTTTCTGGTGAAGGTCGCTCCGCCTCAGTTCGGAGACTATACGGCTCTCTCGGTCGCATGGCTCGACATTCGGGCGGCCGAAATTGAACAGCTCGACAAGGCCATCGAGGCGTCACGAACGACGCTCAAGGACCTTGGAATATCGTCCGACGTAGCCGGCGAGTACATCGAAACTGCATGGGACGACGACCTGGTTGGAGAGCGGGCACGCTACGCTGACGTTACATTGATCGGGACCAGCATGGATCCCTCGTTGCGGACGCGCGCCATCGAGGGTGCGCTTTTCTATTCGGCGCGCCCAGTCCTGCTTGCAACAAACCGACAATCGGTAACTTTGCTTCCCAAGAGGATTCTCCTGGCCTGGAACTCAAGCTTCGAATCCACAAGGGCCGCTCGCGAAGCGCTCGATATGATGAGAAACGCCGAAAGCGTAAACGTCGTACTGGTTGACCCGACGGCAGCTTCTCGCAGGAACGGCGGAGAACCTGGCGCGGATGTCGCAACTTATCTCTCGCGACACGGCATACATGTGACCGTCGATCGGCTTCCCAGCGCCGGACGCCGGGTCGAGGAAATTCTCAATCAGCATGCGCTGGACACCGCCGCCGATCTGATCGTCATGGGTGCCTATGGGCGTTCGCGCCTTCGCGAAAAGGTGTTCGGTGGTGTAACCAAGGCGATGATCGAGGCACCCATTGTACCGGTGTTGATGGTCCGCTGACGTTCCTCGAGTCAGATTGAAAAAAGGTGCCCGTTCTATGCGATGCTCAGACTGCTGACAGCCCCGTCGGTTTTCAGCAGCGGTGTTTTGGCCCCGTCTGGGTTGGGAAAGGTAGAGGTCGTCTGGATGCGATTTCGCGGCACCCGACCCATTCAACCGCACGGACTCGCAACATTGGTGCCGCAGTCTCAGGCGGGAGCTTCTTGAGAGAGATCAATGTGGCCGTCGTCACGTGGGGTACATTGCTTATGAGAGTGTTAATCGGCTTCGGAGGAGCAAGGAAATGACCTACAAGACAGTTCTTTTGGTGATTGATGCGAACCAAAACGAGAATGATTTAACAGCGGCAGCAGATCTCTGCGCTCCCGCAAATGCCCATCTTTCGGTTCTCCTGGTCAAGCTCGCCGTTCCGCCTCCGCTCGGAGAGTATGCGGCCATGTCGGTCGCTTGGCTCGACGAACGGGCCGAGGATATGCAGCAACTAGATAAGGCGGTGGAGAGAGTCCGAGCAACGCTGAAGGGCCTCGGGATCTCATTCGATGCAAATGGCATCTACTGCGAGACCGCATGGGCCGACGACGATGTCGGCAACCGCGCGCGCTATGCGGACGTTACGTTGATCGGCGCCAGTCTGAAGACGGATTCTCCGTTGCGAGCGCGTGCCATCGACGGAGCGCTCTTCTATTCGGCGCGACCGGTTCTTCTCGCAACCAATCGCCAATCCGTCACCTTGCGTCCGAAGAAAATTGTTCTCGCATGGAACTCGACCATGGAAGCCGCGAGAGCGGCCCGCGAAGCTTTGGAAATCATGGAGAGCGCCGAGGAAGTGAATGTCGTTCTGGTCGACCCAAGCGCGGCTTCAACCAAAAGCGGCGACGAACCGGGTGCCGATGTCGCCACCTACCTCGCTCGCCACGGCATCAAAGTGACCGTCGATCGGCTTGCGAGCGGAGGGCGCCGAGTCGACGAGGTTCTCAACCAGCATGCAATTGATACCTCTGCCGATCTGATCGTCATGGGGGCGTACGGGCACACACGTCTTCGCGAAAGGATATTCGGAGGCGTTACCAAGGCGATGATCGAGGCACCCATTGTACCGGTGTTGATGGTGCACTGAACACTTGCCTGCCAAATCGAAAGGAAGGCCCCGCATTACGCTGCGCTTTCCTGCTTGCGGTCATGCTTCACCTTCGAATGCGGCTCGGCCAGTCATGTCTTCAATGTCGACACTGAAGAAAATATGCGGCGAAGCTGCTACGACGCCTTGTGGTGCGGGCTTCAATCCACCCGGCTCCCACCAATTTGGCCGCGACTCTAGCAGCGACCAAGCATGCATGTACTCTCTCTGCCAGCGCCCTTCGTGCGACAACTCCTGGTAACGACCAAAAACCAGGACGCTTTTCCATCGGCGCTCACCTGAAAACTCATCGACTTGAAGGCACACATGCGGGTTGGCGCGCATCCAGTCGATCTTCTGACCAGGCATCGAAAAGCAATAGAGGCAGTTGCCAGTGTAAGCATAAGTGACGGGCACGATATAAGGTCTTCCTTCCTTGCAGCAGGCAAGACGAGCCACGTGAGCGGCCTCGACCACGCTATTGCATTCGTGACGGGACAATTCCTTGATGAGCATGATCTCCCCTCCTTAAGACGTGGACCGATGAGTTGAGGTTAAATCTCCATCGGGCGTTCGTGCCTTGACGTCCCTCAAAGACCGTTGGTCGGGAATGGCCAATACTTATACCATCGTTTGGCTACTGGCTGAGAGGAAGGAGACGATCATGAGCGACATTCGCCTACGCCAGGATATTTTGGATGAACTCGAATATGAACCCAGCATAGACGCTGCGAACATCGGCGTGACGGTTGAAGACGGCATCGCCACTCTGACCGGCCACGTTCACAGCTTTGAGGAAAAACACACTGCCGAACGGGTTGCCCAAAGAGTGAAGGGCGTACGCGCGATCGCCGAGGAAATTGTCGTGCGTTTGCCAGAGAACAAGAAGGCTGCCGATGACGAGATCGCCAGCCGCGTGGTAAAAATCCTTGCTTGGGGAGCCGCAATCGCCGACCTCAAGGACATCCAAGTCAAGGTCGAAAACGGTTATGTGACCCTGGAGGGAACGGTCGACTTTCATTTCCAGCGCTCTGCAGCCGAGAGCTTGGTGCGTCGCTTGACGGGCATCACGGGTATCGACAACCGCCTCAGGATCCGTCCCATGCTGGATGTGCTCGACATCAGGCATGGCATCAGAGAGGCGCTCAAACGCAATGCTGAGATCGAAGCCGAAAACATCGACGTAGAAGTATCCGGCAGTCATGTCACCTTGCGGGGGAAGGTTCAAAGCCGGCGCGAAAGGATCATGGCGGAGCGAGCGGCCTGGTCGGCACGAGGCGTGACGGCGGTTGAGGATCACTTGACAATCGAAGAACCCAAGGGCCGATTCAATTCCTGAATGGAGCGCTTCGGATGACCTACGCGACCCTCCCCGATCTTACTTCGCGCAGGGAAGCCCTTGTCGGTAGCGAGGGTGTCGGACTTACAGAAGAGGAGGCTCGCCTTCGGCTTGCGCAATTTGGCCCGAACAGCCTTCCCGAACCGCGAGCCTCCTCGCTCGCGATCACTTTCGTGCGCCAGTTCCGCAGCCCTCTGATCTACATTCTGCTGGCTGCGGCACTGGTATCTCTCCTATTAAGCGATCTGCAAGATGCGCTGTTCATCGGCATCGTACTCATCGCGAACGGCATCATCGGGTCTCTGCAGGAGCACACCGCTACCAAAGCCGCCTTGGCGTTGCGCCGGCTTGAACAGCCGTATGCGAACGTCATCCGCGATGGACGCTTGCGGGAAATCGACGCTCGGCTCCTAGTGCCGGGCGACAGGGTGGCCATTGAGGCGGGCGGACGCGTGCCGGCCGACATCAGGCTCCTGTGGGCGACCGATCTCGTTTGTGACGAGTCCCTGCTCACCGGCGAATCAGCACCGGTGCACAAATCCGGTCCGGTCCAGGCTGCTCCCGGAGAGGGCGAGCGCCCCATGGCGTTCGCGGGCACGCTCGTCACGCGTGGTCGCGGACGCGGCGTCGTCGTCGCGACCGGTGCGACCACGGAGATGGGAAAGATTGCCGCCGAAATCGGCAAGGCATCCTTTGCCAAGCCTCCCTTGATGATCCGTTTGGAACGCTTCTCCCAGCTCATCGCCTGGATCGTCGCGGCTGCCATCGCTCTTCTCGTCCTTGTTGGAATTGCGCGCGCGATGACGCTCAACGAGCTGTTCATGATGTCCGTTGGCCTCGCGGTGAGCGCGATCCCTGAAGGCCTGCCGATAGCGATCTCGGTCGCGCTGGCAATCAGCATGCGCCGTATGGCCAAAGCACACGTCATCGTACGCCGAATGCCGGCAGTCGAAGCGCTTGGCTCCTGCACCATGATCGCCACCGATAAGACCGGCACATTGACGCTCAATGAGCTAACCGTGACCGATATCCGCTTGCCGGACGGCACCGATATCGTCTGCGATACGGGTGCTGATCTGGACGCCTGCACGATCCGGGGCGACGGAACCCCTCCCGCAGAGGCGCGGAAACGTGCCATTGCCTTGCTTAAGGCCGCGTCGCTGCCCAACGAAGGATCGCTCGTCAAGGAAGCGAACGGCTGGACCGCCGTCGGCGATACGGTCGATGTTGCATTGCTGGCAGCCGCCCACAAGGCAGGGCTGCCGCGCGAGGCGATCGAGGACGACTATCCTCTCGTCGCCCGCATTCCCTATGAGCCGGACCTCAAATATGCTGCCTCATTCCACCGCCACGCAGACAGTATTCGCATCTTCGTCAAAGGCGCCGCGGAAACCTTGATCGACATGGCCGACCGCATGGATATGGCTGGTCGTGCCGAACCGATCGATCGGGAGCTCCTCCTCAGGCAAAAGGTAGAGATGGCCGCGCGTGGCCTGCGGGTGCTGGCCTTCGCGGAGGGCGAGACGGCGATCGAGGCAGATGGAGGCTTCGGCCGGCATCTCCTCGTCGATCTGGTCTTCCTGGGCCTTGCCGGAATGCAGGATCCAGTGCGGCCGGAGGTACCGCAAGCAATTCGCGATTGCCACACAGCAGGCGTGGACGTGGCGATGGTCACCGGCGACGACCCGAGAACCGCGGCGGCAATTGCCTCAGAGGCCGGACTGATCTTCACCGATAATCAGGTGGTCACCGGCGAAGAAGTCCGCAGGGCCGAGGAAAAGGGACAGGAAAGTCTCGACGGGCTGACCCGCGATGGTCGCATCTATGCGCGTGTTGCCCCCTCGCAAAAGCTGGCGATCGTCCTCTCGCTGGCCCGCAACGGGCATTTCGTCGCCGTCACCGGCGACGGCGTCAATGATGCGCCGGCGCTGAAGCACGCGCATATCGGCGTGGCGATGGGGCGCAAGGGCACGGAGGTCGCCAAGGAAAGCGCCGACATCGTCATCACCGACGACAACTTCGCCTCGATCGTCAGCGGCATCCGGGAGGGCCGCGTCGCCTACGCCAACATTCGCAAAGTCATTTTCATGCTGATGTCGACAGGTGCTGCGGAACTGCTGCTGTTCCTGCTGGCGATTCCCCTCGGCATGCCTATGCCACTTCTTCCCGTGCAGTTGCTCTGGCTCAATCTCGTGACCAACGGCATCCAGGACATTGCGCTGGCCAGCGAAAACCCGGAGGGCGACGAGCTCAGCCGCGCGCCGCGCCGGCCGTCCGAACCGATTTTCGATCGGCTAATGATCCGGCGCATATGGCAATCCACGCTCGTTATGGGCGCGGGAGGTTTCGCGATGTTCTACGTTCTGCTGAAGCAGGGTTATGGCGAAACCGAAGCCCGCAATCTGCTGCTGTTGTTGTTCGTCCTTTTCGAGAACTTCCAGACCCTCACGAGCCGTTCCGAGCGCAAATCCATTTTCGCGCTAGGGTTCCTTGCCAATCCCCTTCTGCTTGCCTCTATTGTAGCGGCACAGGCACTCCACATCGCCGCCATGTATACCCCTTGGTTGCGAGAGGTCCTGCGACTGTCGCCCATATCGCTGCTGGAATGGGCGATGCTGCTCCTAGCCGCATCGTCAATCTTCTTCGTCATGGAATTCGACAAATGGCGGGTCCGCAGCAGGCCCGCCGACATGCGCGCCTCGTGAGTTCAGCACCACAGTCAATCACGGCTGAGCTTCAGGATATCCGCGACGATGTTGTCCGCCGAGCGATCGGCATCCATCCGGTGCCAATCAAGGTCCCCCACGTCGTAAGCCAGTTGCCGGCAAAGGACATTCAGATCCGCATCGGAGGGCCCTGCGGTCCTTTCGGCAACGCGGCCGCGAAGGACGGATGGGCTCGCGTCCAGCCAGATAGCTGTGTATGGCACATGTGCCTCGCTCGCTGCCGCCTCGATGCGCTGACGATTGGCGAACTTGTCGAAGACGGCTTCCGCGACCACGGATCCTCCTGCGCGCAGGATCGAGAATGTGCGGCACGCCATCTCGCCGTAGACCTTCTCGGAAATCTCCGGACGATAGGCGTCCGCAGAGAGTCGCGTTTCGGCCACAACTCCGTACATCGCCTTGCGGATACGATCGCTTTCGATAATTCTCGCGCCCGGAGGCGAACCGATTTGCGCAGCCAATATCTCTGACACAGTCGTTTTGCCGGAACCACTCAATCCGCCAATGACGATCAACCGGGGCGACCTCTTTTCCAGCAGGAAGAGCGCCAGGTCGAAATAGGATCGAGCCTCGACGGCGAGCGCGTCCGACCGCTCGCCGCTTTCTTCAATCTGGGTTGCTGTGACATGCGCCCTCACGGCAGCGCGGATCGCCATGAAGTAAGGCAGCAGCACGAAGCCATCCTCGTCGCCCGATTCGTCGAGATACCGGTTCATGACCAGATTGGCGAATTGCGGAAAACCGCGATGCCAAAGATCCATCAGCAGAAAGGCAAGGTCGTAGAGCGTATCGATAGTGGCAATCTGGTCGTTGAACTCGATGCAGTCGAACAGCCGCGGTTCGCCATTCAACAGGCAGATATTGCGCAGATGCAGGTCACCGTGGCATCGCCTGACCTTGCCTGCGGCCTCACGCGCATCGAGAAGCGGTGCATAAGCTACCAGGTTGCGCTCGAAAGCTTGTTCGAAATCGGCAAGCTCGACGGGGTCGAATAGCCGGCTCGTGGCAAAACCGGCGGCATTAATACGGAGCACGGCGGCAATGTTCGCGGAGCCGGGTCCCTGATGAACGATCTTGGCCCCCTTATGAAAGCGGGCGATCATGCGTGCCGTCCGGGCCATCAGTTCGGCATCAAGCTTGCCGCCAACGGCCATGCGATCGAACAACGCCGCCTGATCGAAACGGACCATTTCGATGGCCGCGTCGACAAGCTCGTCGCCCTTGTCGAAAGAAAGCCGGCCATCGCGGCCGCGCATGATCCGCCGCACGCCGAGGTACAAGCCCGGTGCAGTGGCGCTGTTCAGAGCCACCTCCTTTTCACAGGCTGCAAGCCTCAATTCCGCCGTCGAGAAATCTACATAGGGCAGCTTCACCGCTCGCTTCATCTTGTAAGCGCGATCGCCGGAAAGGAAGATGCAAGAGATGTGCGTCTCGATGATCTCCACCTTATCCGCGCCACGCACGTGAGGCGCGCTCAAAAAGGCGACGACCTCCGCCTGATCCTGGGTAATCATAAAAGGCGCCTTTCTGTCCGGCTGGGACTGTCTCGCCGATCTGTAATTCATCGTGACGGAGCGCGAACTCTCGTCGCGTCGCAGAATGAAACGATGATGAACGCCACAAGCCTGCGCCTCATTGATGAGAGTCAAGGAACCATGACGCAATGGCGGTACGATCAGGCTTTCGCGGCTCGGGAGGAAATACGACAGTGGATGAGAAGGCAAGAAAGGATCTCGTTGAGAGTCTTCTGCCGGTGGTCAGAGCGGCAGGCGCAGCTATCTTAGCGCATCGCAGGACGCCGCTCCCATTCCGCTTCAAAAACGACGCCTCACCCGTTACTGTTGCGGATCTTGAGAGTGAAGCGATCATACGGCGAACCTGCGCAGGCCTCTTTCCGGCCATTCGGCTCGTAAGTGAAGAAGACGCGTCGAGCTATGAAGCGGGTATTCCTTCCACTTGCCTCCTCGTCGACCCTTTGGACGGGACCAAGGAATTCATCTCAGGACGAGAGGATTTCACCGTCAATATCGCTCTGATAGAGAATGGGGCACCGTCTGCCGGAATCATCTTCGCGCCGGCGCTTGACCGAATGTTCTTCACCAGCGGCTCGGGGAAGCTCGTCGTCATGGATCACGAGGACACCCGCGAAATTCTCGGCGGTGTGGTGGCCGACCAACGCGCGCAGCCGCTGATTCTCACCAGTCGTTCTCACCTTGATCCGCACACAGCAGAGGTTGTTAAGCACTTGCAATCGACCAATGTTCGGCAGGTCGGTTCCTCGTTGAAGTTCGCTCTCATCGCCGCTGGCGAAGCAGATCTCTATCTCCGGCTTGCACCGACGATGGTTTGGGACAGCGCCGCCGGACAAGCATTGATCGAAGCTGCCGGTGGCGTCGTTCTGCGCCCGGACGGCATCCGGCTGCCCTATCTGGCTGAGATGAAGAATGAAGGATTCGTCGCCGCATGCACAATATCTCTCGCTGAGAGGGTCCTGATGCTCATACGCAGTCTTCGCAACACGGGGCCACCGGACTGATCCAGAGCTGCAGCGGCGATGTTTTAAATCGTAGCTGATTTAAGGACAAAACACGCAGGAATTCAAAGTGCTACAGCGTCCTTTGTGCGTTTGAATAGACGTAGGCGCTATTGCCCTGCGGCGCGCCGACCGCATAGAAGCTGGAGAGACTAAAATGAGTGAGACCCCGAACCTTCGATCTCGCTCTCCGCAACGGCAGCGGTGAAGACTGGACGCTCATTTAGCGGACAATGAAGAAATAAACCGCGACTCCGGTACCTGCGGCGAGAAGCGATACAGTGGCGAGCGATGCCCCATAGCGTAGTGTTCCAGACGTCATCGCAACCAATACCCTTCCGCCTGCGTTTGCGAGTACTGCGACGAGCACTGCGGCCGCGACAATCTGCAGCGGTGCCGCTCCGCCGCCGGCGCGAAGCGCCGTCAGTATCGCCACATCGACGTCGAATAACCCTGACACGGCCGAAATCGCGATCAAGCTATTATTGCCCATACCGGTCATCAAGGCCGCGCCGGTCGTAGCGGTCAGGGCAAACAGGCCTGCAAAGATAAGAAGCGGAACGAGCTCAAACGGATTCCGCGAATTGACCGGCTCGTCGGCGGTAGGTGGAGATTTGGTCATCAGAGCGGCACCACCGGCGGCGAAAATGGCCGCAGCCGCGATGATCGGTACGGCGACCACGGGCAAGACGCGCGGGGAGACGAGAAGGACGACCGCCAGCACCCGCAGTAGCGATACGACGGCTGCTATGCTTGCCGCTCCCGCCAATGCCGTAGGCTCCTCACCAGAGCGTGCTTTCTGACCGAAGCTAGCCGTCACGGCAGTCGACGAAACAACCGCGCCCACCAAGCCGCCCACCAACAATCCTCTTGACGAGCCAAGCAAGCGAACCGCGACGTAGCCGATAAATGAAATGGTGGCGCTCAGGACCGTGAAGAGCCAGATTTCACGTGGATTAAAACCGCCCCAGGGGTCAATGGCATGGTTTGGGAGAAGAGGCAGCCCGATCGCGGTCATCGCCGCCAGCACGAGAGCCGAACGCAGTTCGATCCATGACAGTTTCTTGAGAAGGTTGTGCATTAGCTCGCGGCTGGCGAGCACGCCAGCGAGTGCAGCCGCGCCCGCCGCCGCCACCCTGTAATCGCCAGTCACCGCCAATCCGCCGAGCGCGAAAACCGCTAATCCGGCAATGACGCCGGTGACGCTGAAATCCTCATCGTGTCGCGCCTCGCGCAGCTTGAACCAGGTAAAACTCAGCGCGAAGCTCATGAAACCTGCGGCAAAGATGAGGTCGCTCCGCTGCGCATCGGACAGTGCCGCCAAGATCCCCCCAAGCAGACCCGAAATACCATAGGTGCGGAGGCCTGCCGTGCGGCTGCCTGCCGGCGCTTCCCTTTCCCGCCATCCTCGCTCAAGTCCCACGAGCAGGCCTATTGCCAGAGCAAGCCCTAAACGGAGAATAAGAGCTTCCATTCGCTTTCGGCTTCGCCCCCGTGCAACATGCAGCAATTCAAAGTGCTACAGGACCTTAGCGCGTCTGAAAAGACGCACGGCGCTGTATTGTCGCCGCCCCTGGAAGCGCAAGTCTTGAGGCATTTACTCCGGTGAATCAGGCCGGACAGCATATCCGATTTGGAGCGGCCGGCCAGCGCGCGTAAGTGGGCCCTCGGTAAGCTCACTTGCGCCAATACACTAACGGTGTTGAATGAACCTGCTTTGCCAGCGCCGGGGTATTTGGATCGCGACTGCTGTCAATGACAGGGCTGCAGCCGACGGTAACCATAGGGCAGGGTTGCCCACTTGTTGAACAAGGGCTGCCCCTGAAATGGCTCCTGCCATCATGCCGAGCCACGGCACGATTTGGATGACCCAATGCGTGTTGCGGATGCCCATCGCCCAGCGTCCCAAACCTCGTCCGAAGCGTGACAGTGCCCCGGTAACATATGTTAAGCCAACCGGCAGCCCTTCGATCTGCTCGACAGAGGCGTTGATCGCTCCCATCGCCAGAATAAGCAAAAGGAACCGGAGCTCTCTTTGATCGGATAACAGGGCTGCGCATGCGAGCAGAACGGATACAAACAGCAAAACAGCTTGCGGCCTGAACCTGATCGAGACCATCACTCCCGCGGCGTTCCCTATCACGAAGGTGATCAGGCCCCCGATGAGAAGCACTCCCCGCGCGACGTCGCCCTGGATCAGGGCGACGGATGCGCGAGTCGTGTTGCCACTCATGAACGACACAAAATCCCCGAGGGACATAAGCCCTATGGCATCCGTCATGCCTGCGAGGAACGATATTGCAGCGACAAGCGCCAAACCAACAGAACTCCTCTGACGCTTAATGATGCGCCGCCGCCGCTGTACCGTCATTTGTGATGATCCAAAATGAAACCCCTCCAAGCAAAGCAAACACCGCCCGCTGTTGCAAGCTCACGATACGCTCGGCCGCGGTTAGCATTCCTGCGGGGCATTGCGCGGGATCAAGGCAACGATCCTGTTATCTTATATCTTTCACGAGATCTGTCGGAGAGCACCTTGACTAGAAGCCGAGTTTTCGAGCCGTTTTGGCAAGGAGAAGCGCTGGGCAAGCGCCTTCTCCTTGCCGTCATCGCTGTAGCCTTGCTCTCCGGCACAGTCGCCTGGCTCGCGGACCGGCCCGATCTCAGCGCCTCGTCCTGGGCTGCCGGCACCGCGGTCATCCTTGCGAGCCTCCTTACCGAGATCGCGATCAGTCTCGGAAGGAAGGAATTCGGGCTGGATCTCATCGCAGCGCTGGCGATGGGCGGCGCCCTTCTTCTCGGCGAATACCTGACCGGCAGCATCGTCGCACTGATGTACACGGGTGGACAGGCGCTCGAGGATTTTGCTCAAAGGCGCGCACGCCGAGAACTGACGGCGCTACTCAATCGGGTACCGCGCATCGCCGCTCGCTACGCGGATGGGCAGTTGCAGGAGGTTTCCGTCGAAGAGTTGAAACCTGGCGACCGGATCCTGGTGCGCCGTGGCGAAGTCGTGCCGGTCGATGGAAACGTGATGGATGGCGTCGCCGTTCTGGACGAGGCGGCCTTGACGGGCGAAGCCCTGCCGGTCCGCCGCCGATCCGGCGAGCCGGTGACGAGCGGCACGACGAACGCTGGCGACGCCTTCGAAATGCTCGCCGCGAATTCGGCGAGCGATAGTACCTATGCGGCAATTGTCAGGCTGGTGGAGGAGGCAAGAGCCGCGAAGGCGCCGATGGTTCGGCTTGCCGACCGCTACGCGCTGGTGTTTCTCACGATCACGCTCCTTCTCGCCGGCGGCGCCTGGGCCGAGAGTGGCGAAGCGATCCGGGCGCTCGCAGTCCTGGTCGTTGCGACACCGTGCCCTCTCATTCTCGCGGTCCCGGTGGCGATTGTCTCCGGTGTCTCCCGCTGCGCCGCCAAAGGCGTGCTCGTGAAGGGCGGCGGCGCGCTCGAGATGCTTGCGCGCGTGAAGACGGTGATCCTCGACAAAACCGGGACAATTACCGATGGCCGGGCCCGTCTTATCGAGGTCAAGTCCCGCACCGATCTCGACCCTTTGGAAGTGCTGCGTCTGGCCGCATCGCTGGATCAGGGCTCGCACCACGTCATCGCCCGCGCGCTGGTCGCAGCCGCAAGAGAGCGGGGATTGCGGCTGGCCGCACCATCTGGATCCCGTGAAGAGGCGGGCTCCGGCGTGACCGGCCGCATCGACGGCCACGAGATCGCGGTAGGCGGCTGGGATTTCGTCAGCGCCAGGATCGAGGAGACCGCCTTCTCGCGAGAGATCCGGGAGTGGATCAGGAGGGATGGCACCGTTTCGGTTCTCGCCGCCAAGGACGGAATTCTGGCGGGGGCGTTTCTGCTTGCGGACGAGGTCAGGCCGGAGGCCGGCAGCGTGCTGAGGCGATTGCGCGAGGCCGGCGTCGATCGGATCGTGCTTGCGACCGGGGATCGCACCGAGCTCGCGGAAAGCCTTCAGTCCTTCCTCGGGTTGGACAGCGTTGTCGCCGAATTGAAGCCGGAGGACAAAACTCGGATTGTGGAAGCGGAAAGATCGGCAGGACCGGTGATGATGGTGGGCGATGGCGTCAACGATGCGCCGGCTCTCGCAGCCGCCGATGTTGGGGTGGCTATGGGCGCGCGCGGGGCGGCTGCCTCCTCGGAAGCGGCGGACGTCGTGATCCTGGTGGACAGGCTCGATCGCCTCGTCAGCGCCATCAGCATCGCGCACCGGTCACGCAGCATAGCCCTCCAGAGCGTCTATATGGGCATGGGCCTGTCCGTCGCTGGCATGTTTGCGGCTGCCTTCGGCTACCTGACACCGGTTCAGGGTGCACTGCTGCAAGAAGCGATCGACGTCGTCGCCATCTTGAACGCGCTGCGCGCTCTTGGAAACCCTAAGCGCGGCTGGCGGAAAACAACACAATTACCGCACGCGGAGCTCATACAGCTCGAAGCCGAGCATCGTGCCCTGATGGACGTGGTGGACGAGCTACGCCATACGACCGAACGCATTCAGAATCTGCCGAAAACGGAAGTCCGTAAGGAGCTTGCGGACCTGGACGCCCTGCTCCGTCGACGTCTTCTGCCGCACGAGCGGCAGGACGACGAGGAACTCTATCCGAGACTGCGCAGTCGGGCGGCCACGCCGGATGCCCTTGCCGGCATGAGTAGGGCTCACATGGAGATTCAGCGTCAGGTCCACAGCCTGACCTCCCTTCGAAAGGCCCTCGGCGCGCACGGGCCGAGCCCGGCGCAGCGCTACGAGATCCAGCGGCTGCTCCACGGGCTCGAAGCGATCACCCGGCTACACTTTGCCCAGGAGCAGGAAATCTATCGCTTGCTCGAGGACGAGCAGTAGGAAAGAGCGGATCGAAATCGGCCGATCGCTGTGCATCTCATCGGTCCGTTTGAGGGACATCAAAGTCCTTCGGGCTCAACCCGACTAGGATATCCGCAAGTTTGAATTCCAAGGATGGCGGCCATGGGTCGGATCGGGTGGGAGTTATCAGCGGTCTCTATCGCTGTCGTGGTCGCAGGCGGGCTGGTTTTCCTGTCCTACAGCAATGACATCGACCGCGCGCGTTTTGCGGTCGCCAGTGGCGCGCGAGTTGCGAATACGGCCGCAGGTCCGATCGAATATGCCGAGCGAGGTGAAGGCACTCCGCTCCTGTCCATCCACGGTGCAGGTGGCGGGTGGGATCAGGGGCTGACCAACGTTGCCGATCTTGTCGGAAACGGCTTTCGCGTCATCGCTCCGTCGCGCTTCGGGTATCTGGGGACGCCGATTCCGTCCGATGCGTCGCCCGCCGCCCAAGCGGACGCCCATAGGGCGCTGCTCTCCGAGCTTCAGATCGACAAAGCCGTGGTCGTCGGTGTCTCGGCGGGCGCACGCTCGGCAATCGAACTGGCGCTTCGCCATCCGGATAGGGTGTCAGCGCTCATTCTGATTGTCCCTGGAACCTACGCGCCCGAGAGTCCAGTGATGGTCGAGGGGAGTCGTGGCAGCGCGTTTGTCTTCTGGCTGGTCAATACCGGCGCCGATTTCGCCTGGTGGGCGACCGAAAAGCTTGCTCCGTCAATTCTCATCCGCTTCCTCGGGGTGCCCCCTGAAGTTGTTGAAGCGGCCCCCGAAAACGACCGAAATCGCGTGATGGCCATTATCCGCAGCGTCGAACCGCTTTCGCGGCGCTTCCCCGGCATTAACATCGATAGTGCGCCCGATCTCCACCGGCTGCCTCTCGAGAAGATCGCCGCTCCCACCTTGGTCGTCTCGGCCCAGGATGATCTTTTCAACACGCTCCCCGCAGCCAAATTCGCGGCCGGCAGCATTCCGGGCGCGAAGTTGGTCGTCTACGACACCGGCGGGCATCTGCTCGTTGGAGATGGGGAGGACGTTAAGAAGGCGGTCAGCGATTTCCTTGCTCAGACAGGCACAATGCAACCTTCCGGGTCCCGTGGCGGGCCGTCTGTTTGGCCAAATTCGCCCGCACCGTCGTCGACGCGGTCATGAGAGAGACAGCAGATGACCAGGCGCGTCACAATTGTCCAGGGCCATCCGGACCCAGCCGGGCAGCACCTCCTGCACGCCATGGCTGACGCTTATGCCGATGCTGCCACGGCAGCGGGACACCAGGTGCGCCGCATAGAGGTGGCCAAGCTCGAGTTCCCGCTGCTGCGAACCCAGGAGGATTTCGAGACCGGGGCATTGCCACCCGGCCTGGAGCAATCGCGTGAGGATATGCGCTGGGCAGAACACTGGGTCTTTCTGTTTCCTCTTTGGCATGGAACGATGCCCGCCCTGCTCAAGGGCTTTCTCGAGCACATCTTCAGGCCGGGCTTTGCAATGGAATACAAGAAGGGCGGCTTTCCGAAGCGGCTGCTGGCCGGACGCTCCGCCCGCATAATCGTCACAATGGGAATGCCGGTGCTTCTTTATCGGTGGTATTTCGGCGCCTATGGCGTGCGCAGTTTCGAGCGTAGTATGCTGGGCTTCGCCGGAATCAAGCCTATTCGCGAGAGCTTCTATGGCCTCTCGTTTGCCGACGAGAAGGAGCGCTCTCGCTGGATCAAAGACATGCGCGACTTCGGCAGACGGGCGCGCTGACTTCAACCTCAAAGCGGGGAAACTCATTCCTGCTGGTCAGATAGAAAGGTCGCCAGTTACCCAAGGCCGTTTGAACGCGGCGGCCCCTCAGCGCATTCTCCTCTGCTAACGACCCGGTCGCTTGAGTGCAACACGAACAGATCGCCCGATCTACCTTTACGAGAGGCTCGCGATTGGAGACCGACTTTGAGCTTGATCAAGGAGTTTCTGTGCGCGCGAAGCATAATGCTTGAGTGAACACAGATTGGTGGCTCCACTCGCACGCGTGCCGGGAGGACGAAAATGCCCTTGAAGTTGGTCAGTGGAATGATGAAGGCATCGGGTGACGAGGCGCTTCTGATCATGGGAAGAGACGTCGGAGGCGACGAGATCGTTCTTGTTACGAAGGAAGCGCTGCTCGACATCGCCGATCCGCCGCTGTGCAACGAGTGCCGCCTGCAGGAATATGTCTCAGTCTTCAGCGAAATCGCGTCTCACAAATTCGATGGCAAAGAGCTCACGTCTGCTGGGTGCGTGACAGTAACTGCGACTGATGTGTCTGCTTGGAAAGCTCTTCACCCGGACGCGGCTTGAGATGTGTTGCTTGCAACCCTGGCCGGTGACACGAACGCGAGTTGCAGGTGACCCCAATAGGACCTGGCTGCAATGAAGCGAATAAGCGGTTTTCAAAGCGCTGTCACCGTTGCTCTCCTTTCGATGGTCGTCGGCGAGAGCGCCGCGGCCGATCGACTCCGCGGCCGCGGCATCGCTCAACGCTGGTGCAGCGAATGTCACGTCGTTGCACCTGGACAAATGCGCGGCTCTGATACGGTTCCGACATTCGCTCAAATTGGTAAATCGGAGCCGTTTGATGAGGCGAAACTTTCGGATTTCTTGGCTGCTCCTCACCACTCCCGCATGCCCAATCTGTCGCTGACACGTTCCGAGATTGCCGATCTCGTCGCGTACATCAAGGCGAAACGACCTTAGTTGATTCTACTCCGGCCGAGGAGAACGACGTCCGACCTGAGAACGTAGTGTGAGCGCAATGACTGAAATAAACTATCTCTGGCCCCTGGCAGGCGGCCTCCTGATCGGCCTGTCGGCAGGCCTCTACCTTCTGCTGAACGGAAGGATAGCCGGGATTTCCGGCCTCGCGGCCGCCGCAGCCGGCTTGACCCATGACGGCGACAGCAAGTTGGGACTGGGTTTCCTCGCCGGCATCATCGCAGGCGCTTGGCTGACGGCCACGCTCGTCCGCCACCCCGACATCACGCTCACGTCTTCGCCAGCACTGCTGATTGCCGCCGGACTCATCGTTGGCTATGGCACCCGGCTCGGATCGGGCTGCACGAGCGGCCACGGCGTTTGCGGGCTTGCGCGGCTTTCGCCGCGTTCGCTTGCCGCCACAGCAATCTTCATAGCCGTTGCGGGCGCGACGGTCTTCGTCACCCGCCATCTCGTTGGAGTCCAGCCATGAGGGCCCAGATGTTAGCAGCGATCGTGTGCGGGCTCATCTTCGGGGCGGGTCTGGTAATCTCCGACATGATCAATCCCGGACGTGTGCTGGCGTTCCTCGATGTCGCGGGTAACTGGGACCCGACGCTGGCCTTTGTCATGGGTGGCGCGCTGATCCCTTCTGCCGTGGCCAACATCATCCGCAGCCGCGGCTCGGCTCCCTTGCTCGACAGCCGCTTCTATGGGAGGCCGTTCTCTTCGTTGCGGCAATGCTGATCGGCATGTTGGTTTACCGCTTATCACACCGCCAGCGTCTTCCGAACTACTCGGCAAATTGAAAGTGTATTCCCTCCGCTTGGGTGAAGCGTGATGTGGAGGCACTTTGTGGATGGGTAAAGCCGGCCGCCGGAGCGAACCGCAGCAGGTGAGCTGCACAGCAAAGCGATCAGCCATTCATGCCGCTTCCAGGAAGAGGCAATAAACGACTAACGAGGCTCCAGCATCAATGTCGGTTTCCTTGCGCGAACCGGACCTCAGCCGCGGGGCCTCCGACGATCTCCATGGCGAAGTGGTCCGGTCAAGGGTACGGCGGCGTCAAGCGCGATTGTGCCGCTCTGCCACCATCGTGCCGTCGGCCACACGGTCGCTCGGATGGAGCACGACCCGGTCCCCTGGCGAGAGCCCCGACAACACTTCCACCATCCTGCTGTTTCGCTGTCCAGTGCGGACGATCGTGGCTCGGGCGCGACCGTCGCTCACCGCAAAGACAGCCCAGTCGTCCCCCCGCCGAAACAGCGCACTCACGGGTATCGCGAGGGCGTCTTCCGATTCCCAAATGGATACGTGGACGATGACCCGGAAGTCATGGCCAAGCCGAGACCAGGAGTCGGGCGGATCGACGAGATCGACAACGGTGCCGACACGCTGCTCCTCGATTCCGAGAGCCGAAACCTTCACGAAGCCGGCGGGATCGATGCGCTTCACTCGGTCGCGCAGGGCCGGTCCACCCCAGCCGTCAACGATGACCGCAGCACCGGGGTCGATCTGGACGGCCTCGCTCGAGAGGAAATCCGCGACTATCTCGAGGTCCTTCGGATCACCGAGCTCGATGAGCGGCGCGCCAGCCTGAACGACCGCTTCGTCCTCCTGGACGATCCTGAGCACACGGCCGTTCACGGGTGCGCGGATTTGGACGCAGCAGCCTTCGCCGGTGCTTACATCCGCCTCGGGCGATCCGGTGAGGCGTGCCGACGCCACCGCCTGCTCTCGCCGCCGAACGTCAAGCTGTGCCTTGGCAGTCGCGAGTTGCGCTTCAATGGTATCGAGATCGAACCTGGCCCTTTGCAAGTCACGTGCAGAAATCGTGTTGGTGCGTGCAAGCCCCTCGGCGCGCGCAAGTTCGGCACGAGCGAACCTGACTGCCGCTTCGATACGGCGGATTTCTGCCTCCGCCAAGGTGATGATAGCATTCGCGGCGACGACGGCTGCCTGCAGTTCCGCCCTGGAGCGTACATCGAGCAGGCCTGGGGTCACCGGCTGCATGATCGCCACTACCGTCTTGCCCGCAATCACTTCATCGCCGACGTGAAGGGATGTTTCGTCATGGCCGTCCGGAAGGGAGATTCTGAGAACCTTTCCGGTCACGGGCGCGGTGACCGTGTAGACATGCCGGACGCGTGTTCTTGCCTCTTCGTCGATCGTCACCGCCATCGGCGCCCTCACAGCGGCGGCCATGTCCACGGGGATCGGCCGCGGCCAGGCGAACCAGACGGCGGCAGCCGCCGCCGCCCCGACAGTGGTGAGCCATCCGGCCCGTTTCAGCCATTTCGCTTGCATGGCCTTATTCCCTGGTTTTGAGCACGGACACCAGGTCCAGCTCGTAGACGCGACGCCCGACGACAAGCGCCGAAATCAGTGCCGCGAAGAAGATGACCGCGGTCGCCAGCACATAGGTGGCATTCTCGACGACGAGGGGCGCGCGCATGAGCTCCCCGGCAAGCTGCTTGTTCATCACCAATGAAAGGCCGTAACCGATCGCCCAACCCGGCGGCTGGGCAAGCGCGACGATAGCGGCCAGTTCGAGCAGAAGAATGCGCATCGTCTCGCCCTGGCTGAAGCCGAGGACGCGCAGGGTCGCCAGCTCTCGCGCATGCTCCGAAAGCGAGATGCGGGCGCTGTTGTAGACGACGCCGAAGGCGGTCACGACGGACAACCCCGTATAGATGCCCGCCATCGTCGTCACAATGATCGCCAGGCTCTGACGGAAATTCACGAGGGACACACGCTGCAGCGCTACCCCCGCAACCGTCGGCATCCGCTTTATGGCCCCGTAGAGCAGATCAAGCTTGCCGTCGTCCACGCTGAGATGGACGCCATTCACCGTCGGGGCCTCGCGCAACAAGCGGGAAAGAGCTTGGGCATCCATCATCGCGGCAATGCCGAAATAATCCTCCACCAGGGCGGCTACGGTCAGTTGAATCGTCCGTCGCCGGCCGTCGAGCAGGTCCACTTCGACGGTGTCGCCCACGCGCGCATCGAGAAGGCGTCCCAGATAGGCGGAAATCGCCACCCCTGCCTCCGGCAGACTGACAGTGCGCAGATCAACGTCGATGATCCGGCTCAAGTCCGCTCCGGCGGGCCTGCCGGAGAGCAGCGTCCTGCGCTCGCGGCTTCCCTTTCGGATGCGGATAGGAACCTGGCGATAGGGTTCGACCGCGAGCACGCCGGGCAGTCTGCTCACGTCGAACAGGACGGCCTCGGGCCGCTTCTCCACGAAGCTGATCGTGGCATCCTGGCGATCGGCCATGAAGTAGGTCACGTCGATCAGTTCCTCCATGGCATTCCCAACGAAGAGTGAAACGACGAGAATGCCAGTCGCAAAGGCCATGCCGAGCGTCGCAAGGGCCGCCCGGATCGGCTTCCTCGAAACGTTCCTGAGCATCATCATCGTACGCGGTGAGACGACGGAGCCAAGTGCGGGCCATCCGAACAGCAAGGGCCGGAATGACGGAGGAGTCGGAGGCTGCATCGCGACTGCAGCGGCCAACGAGACGATCTCGCGAAGGGACCGAAACGCCCCGCCGATCCCAGCAGCTATGCTGAGGACCGCGGCGAGGACATAGACATCGGGATTGTCGGCGAAGACGAGGAATGGGAACCGGTAGTACTCGCCGAAAAGCCGCGTCACGTAGACGCCGAGCCAGGTCCCCGCCGCGCTACCGATCGCGATGCCGATGAAGGCAATCGCGGCGACGAATTTCAGATAGTGGGCAACGATGCTGGTATTGAAGTACCCCAACGCCTTGAGCAGCCCGATCTGCTCCCGTTCGAGTGCGACCAGTCGGCTTAGCGTCAGGTTCACGAGGAAAGCGCTGACGATGAGGAAAATCGGCGGCAGCGTGCGGCTCATGTTCCGGAGCATATCGAGGCCGTGATCGAGATAGGCATGTGACGTCTGATCTTTGCGTCCGTAGGCGGCACCGCCGCCGTAGCGATCGAGCAGGTCGTCGAGTGCGCCGATGACCTCGGTCTCAACCGCATCCGGCATCAGCTTGAGGCTGACCGAGGAGAACGCGCCATCGAGACCGTAGGCTTCGGCCAGGGCGCGCTCCCACATCCAGATCACACCGAAGCGGCGATCGTCGGGCATCCGGTCGCCCGGTCCGATCGCGTAGACGTATTCCGGCGACAATGCGATACCGACGATGGTAAGCTCACGCCTGCGGCCGTTTAGCGTGGCCGAGAACCGGTCTCCCGGCTCAAAGGCGTGAGCTTTCGCAAAGCTCTCATTGACCATCACCTCATTAAACTGACTTGGGCCAGGCAGACGGCCGGCTCGCATATAGGGCCGATTGAGCTGCGGTGGACGATCCTCCGGAAGCGATATGAAACGGCCAGTCGCCGGCTCGCGAAAGTCCGGGATGTCGAGCAGCGCGAATTCGGCGATGCGGGCCTCGACCGCGGCGACGCCCGAGATCTCGGCAATCTGAGCGACAAGCGTATTCGGAGCCCCTGTCACCTCCGCGAAGACATCAGCGAACTCGTACCGTTCGTAGTAGGCGGTGCGCGTCTCATCCAGCGACCTGAACGATCCGATCGACAGCACGAGGGATGCGACACCGCCGGCTATCACTAGGGCAATGGCGAGGACCTGACCCCAGAGCCGCCTCAGATCCCGCTGCAATTTGGTGTCGAGCGTGGCCATGCATCACCAGGTCAATGCCTCGGCGGTGAGCCGCCGCTCATTCACTTGAATTCTCGAAATCGTTCTGTCAGCAAAGAAGAGCACACGATCGGCGACCGCCTGAATGCTTGCGTTGTGGGTAATGATGAGCGTCGTGGTGCCAAGCTGGGTGTTGACGTTGATCAGCGCGTCGATCACGCGGATCCCAGTCTTGGAATCCAGTGCGCCCGCCGGTTCGTCGTAGAGCAATACCTCCGGGCGTTTGGCTATCGCCCGCGCAATGGCCACCCGCTGCTGTTCTCCCCCCGAGAGCTGTGCGGGAAAGTGGTTTCGCCGGGCATCGAGTCCAACGGGCGCCAGCGCCTCGTGAGGCTGGATGGGGTTGGGCGAAATCTCGGTGACGAGGGCGACGCTTTCGTAAACGGTCAGGAGACTGAGATCACGCAGTGCCTGCACGGCAACTTCGCCGGTCAGGCAGGTTCTCGCGAGGGACCGCGCGCGAAATATCGTCTCCGTCATTGTCTCCTCCGCGGGCGCGCGGGACGCAGGAGCGGTCGCCTTAATCCCGCATGCGCCTCAGCGGACCTCGGGTGCACCGCGGTGCGACAGACCGCGCTTGTGTGCGCCATGGCCGCCATGACCATGATGAAAAATATGCAGCAGGGGACAGGCAAGGACGAGCAGATAAGGAAGAAAGCCGAGGGCGTGCACGCGATGCTCGGAGACGAGAAGAAATCCGCCGATCAGTAGAAAACCGATCAGCACGATCCCTGTCTTGGAGCGCCAGAAGCCTGCAGGCTCCGCAACATCTCTCTCATGTTCGCCGTGCAAACCGGCGTTGGCTGCCGCCGCTGCTCATACGAATGGTCTCCCTCTTACATCATGCCCATCATCGGAGGCACGAGCAGTCTGTCAGCCTTCTGTTTCTGCGCTCCATCGAACGACTGATAGAGAGGCGCGAGAACAGCCTTCAACTTGCGCACGCTTTCGAGGCGGCTGTTCAGAATGCCTTCCCTGACTTCGATGCGCTGCAGTGGGGTCGCGGCGGCACCGCCCTGGTCGCTCATAGCGCCCGGCATCTGCATCATGCCGTCCGGCAAGCCGCCGACATTGGCGCGCAGAACCTCGGTGAAGGCGTTCCAAGACGCCTCCTGCTGAGGCGTTACCTTGAGTTCCGTCTTCAGGAACGCGATACGTCCCTCAATGTGTTCGGGGGCCATCATCTGGGCCATCGCACTCATGCCGGTCTGCCCCGCAGATGCTTGGCCGCCCATCATGCCCATGGGGTCTTGTCCGCCGGCCATCATCCGCATCATGCCGGCCATCATGTCACCGCACATCATGCCGCCTGGCATCCCGGCGACCGGATTTGCGGCGGGAACCGCCGGCTGCACAGCTTCTTCGCTGATCTGCCCGGCTGTGGCCTCGGGATGGTGCGCGTCTTTTGCAAAGCCTGGCGTGCCAAGCATAAGCATTGTGCTCGCCAGCAGGATCGTCCGCAGTGTCGCCATTTCGCCTCTCCTAACCTTCGGTAAAGGACTTCCTTCAAGGTACGACGTCTGGGACGATCTACATTGACGCAGATCAAGTTCTCCAAGCATCCGTCACTGCGCGTCAGCGGCGGATGCCAACCATCGCCAGCTCCGTATCTCCGGCAAGTCCTCGCCATTGTCGCGGATGTAGGCATCATGTTCCGCGAGCTTGCTTTCGACGAAACGGGCGAAGCCTTCTCGCGCCGCTGCGAGCGACGGCACGCGCTCGACCACCGCCTCGGCGAGATGGAAACGATCAAGCCTATTGAGAACGGCCATGTCGAACGGGGTCGTAGTCGTGCCTTCCTCCTGGTAGCCATGGACATGGAAGTTGGCGTGGTTGGCGCGGCGATAGGTCAACCGGTGAATGAGCGCGGGATAGCCGTGATAGGCGAAGATCACCGGCTTGTCGGTCGTGAACATCCGATCGAATGCATCGTCCGCAATGCCGTGAGGATGCTGGCTGGGCGCCTGCAGCGCCATCAGGTCGACGACGTTGACGACGCGCAGCCGCAGCGAAGGAAATGTTTCGCGCAGGATCATCACGGCCGCAAGCGCCTCCATGGTCGGCACATCGCCGGCGCAGGCGACCACCGCATCGGGGTCGTGTTCGTCATTGGACGCCCACTCCCACACGCCAAGGCCGGTCCGGCAATGCGCGACGGCCGCGTCGATGTCCATCCACTGCAACTGCGGCTGTTTGCCTGCGACGATCACGTTGACGTAGTCGCGGCTCCTCACGCAGTGATCGACCACCGAGAGAAGCGAGTTCGCATCCGGCGGCAGATAGATGCGGATGATGTCGGCCTTCTTGTTGGCCACATGATCGATGAAACCGGGATCCTGATGCGAAAAGCCATTGTGGTCCTGCCGCCAGACATGCGAGGTCAGCAGGTAGGTGAGCGACGCGATCGGCCTTCGCCAGGGAATCTCGCGGCAGACCTTCAGCCATTTTGCGTGCTGGTTGAACATCGAGTCGACGATATGGATGAAGGCTTCGTAGCAGGAGAAGAAGCCGTGCCGACCTGTCAGCAGATAGCCCTCCAGCCAGCCTTGGCAGAGATGTTCGCTCAGCACCTCCATGACACGGCCGTCGGGCGATAACTGCGTGTCGCTCTCGAGGATCTCGCCCATGAAGGCGCGATCTGTCGCCTCGAAGACGGACGACAGCCGGTTCGATTCGGTTTCGTCGGGCCCGAAGATGCGGAAGTTCCGGTCTTCCGCGTTGAGTTTCAGAACGTCGCGGAGGTAATGGCCGGCGACGCGGGTCGACTCCGCGGTCTGGGTGCCCGGAATGTCGATCTCCACCGCGTATCGACGGAAATCCGGCAGATCGAGGTCTTTGAGGAGAAGGCCGCCATTGGCGTTCGGATTGCCTCCCATGCGGCGTTCGCCCTTTGGCGCGAGGTCCTTTAGGTCGGGACGAAGCCTGCCATCCTCATTGAACAGTTCTGAGGGCCGATAGCTCTTCAGCCACCCTTCGAGGATGTCGAGATGTTCCGGCACGTCCGCGAGCTTTGCGAGCGGCACCTGATGCGAACGCCAGGAACCTTCGGTCTTGTTGCCGTCGACCTCGCGCGGCCCGGTCCAGCCCTTCGGCGATCGGAAGATGATCATGGGCCAGGCAGGGCGGTCGGAAAATCCGGCGCTGCGGGCTTGCCGCTGGATCTCGGCAATCTTTCCGTGGGCCTTGTCGAGCGCTGCCGCCATAAGCTGGTGCATCTGTCGCGGATCCGCGCCCTCGACGAACAGCGGTTTGTAGCCGTAGCCCCTGAACAGCGCCTCCAGTTCCTCATGGCTGATGCGGGCGAGAACGGTTGGATTGGCGATCTTGTAGCCGTTGAGATGCAGGATCGGGAGAACGGCTCCATCTCGTGCCGGGTTGAGGAATTTGTTCGAGTGCCAGCTCGTCGCGAGCGCTCCCGTCTCTGCCTCTCCGTCGCCGACGACGCAGGCAGCGATCAGGTCAGGATTGTCGAAGACCGCGCCGTAAGCATGCATAAGGCAGTAGCCGAGCTCGCCGCCTTCGTTGATCGAACCCGGCACCTCGGCCGCCACATGGCTCGGAATACCTCCCGGATAGGAGAATTGCGTGAAGAGCTTCCTAAGACCGGCCTCGTCCTCCCCAACGTCCGGATAGAGCTCGGAGTAGGTTCCCTCGAGATAGGTGTTCGCCACAAGGGCAGGGCCTCCGTGCCCCGGCCCGGTGACATAGATCATGTTGAGGTCATGCACCTGAATCAGCCGATTGAGGTGGACATAGAGGAAATTCAAGCCCGGTGTGGTCCCCCAGTGGCCGAGCAGGCGCGGCTTCACATGCGCAAGCGTGAGCTTCTGCTTCAGAAGCGGGTTGGCGCGAAGATAGATCTGGCCGACCGAAAGATAGTTTGCGGCGCGCCAATAGGCGTCGATCCGGTCCAGAAGGTCGGGCGAAAGGCTATCGGTCATCGGGAGAGCTCCTGGCTTGGGGTTTCGGTGACGGCGCCTGCAAAGATGATCGGTTCATCTGCCGCGGTCACTCGGACCTCGATCATCCTGAGTGGCGGCTCGCCCAGTATAAATCTTCGGATGACAAGCGGACGGATGACCTGCCGGGCGACGCAATTGCCATTTACTGTGGTGGGCAGTACCGGCTAAAACCACACCCGCAGCATCGTCGATTAGGCGCTCAGGTAGCGATAATACGCAACTTGTTCCTGACGCCCCCCGCACCGCTGATCGTCTGGGCAGCCACTCGGGCCGCCTCGCGTTCCGCTTCGCTTTCGACCTGCCCCCACAAGCTGACGGTTCCATTCTCGACAGTCACCTCGACTGCCCCTCCGTCGAGCCCGAGATCGGAACAAAGCCGCGCCAGGACGGCACGCCGCATCGCCTCGTCACCTCCGGCTATCGCATCAGGCACGGCGGCAGCGATCGCCCGAAGAATGTCGCTTCGGCTTATGATGCCGACCATCTCTTCAGCTCGCATGACTGGAATCCGCTTGATCTGGTTGGCAGCCATTATCGCGCCGATGCGGCCGAGAGGCGCGTCTTCATCAACCGTGACGACACGCTGGGTCATCACGTCACCGACGCGCCAGCTATGTGTCTTGGTGAAGGCCTCCGGTTCGGCTTTGTCTCGGATGGCGCTCGGCCATGCTGCCGATCCCAGCTCTGCACGCCGCAACAAATCGCCCTCCGACAAAATGCCAACCAACTTGCGGTCGTCGTCGCATACAGGCAGTCCGCTTATTCGATTTTCGAGCATAGTAAGTGCAGCATGGCTTATACTGTGCTCGGGACTTACCGAAAGCACCTTCTTGGTCATGATGTCTTTGGCCAGCATCGCATCAAACTCCCATGTCGCCTCGCAGCATACGCCTTCCGGCGCAGCGGGCGATTGATCCCGATCAAAGAATTGGCGGCCGTAATGATAAGATCAGCACCGTGCAGCGTTGTCCCGGCGCACCCCTCCTGACGAGGCATTATCAAACATAATTCGCCGCTGCGGGTTTGATCTCGCTCAATGACCGATCCGCTCAGATGGAGAGAATCCAATCATGACTCGATCGCGCCCAGCCGTCCGTATAGGCAGCTTCACGCGCCTTTCGAAAACGGATGCCGCGGGGCGGAAATAACAGAGGCGACGCCGCCAAAGCCGGATCTTTGAGGAGAACGGCCATGTTGCATTCGAGAGGTTGCAGGTCCGAAGCGACCGCAGTTGTTCTGGCGCGCGACTATCGGTCGGTATGGCGGCAATGCCTGCTGACGCTCCTCGCCATCGCCTTCATGACCGCGGTCACGACATCTTACGCCTCGGCAGCGTCCGAAGATGAGAACATCAGCATACGAGATGAGGCACGGGCAACCGTTTGATATGTTAGATGCCGATATTCCGTATCTTTCACATCGTCTACGTGGCCATGGCGTTCGCACTGGGAACCGCCCTGCGGGGTCTTCGCCTTCTCCCCTCGAGTCCGCCCTCCTCCGAACGATTTCGCCTCAGTCTCGAACGCCTGGGCACGACGTTTATCAAGTTCGGCCAGTCGCTCAGCATACGCCGGGACATAGTGCCAGATGACTACGTCGTCGCCTTGCAGAAATTGCAGGACCACGTCTCGGCCTTCCCGACGAGCGTCGCCGTGCAAGAGATCGAGCGCGGCCTTGGCCGGCCCGTAGCCAAGATGTTTGCCGAGTTCGAGGAGACACCGCTTGCTGCGGCGTCCGTCGCGCAGGTGCACGGCGCTCGCCTTCGGGACGGGCGGAGCGTCATCATCAAGGTTCGCCGACCCGGCCTGAAACGCCAGATCAATCAGGACATGCGTTCACTATTCTGGCTGGCGCGCGTGGCTGCGGTGATCATTTCTCGCCTGCGCCACTATCAGCCGCTGCGCATCGTCACGGAGATATGGACTAACCTCCTAAAGGAGATCGATTTTTGCCGCGAGGCAAGAAGCATCAGGCGCTTCGTGACGGCCTTCGCCGATTGGCCCACGCTCAAGATTCCGGACGTGGTCGACGATCTGGTCTCGGAGACGGTGATCGTCCAGGAGCGAAGCCACGGCTTACGGATCGACGACGCATCCTTGAGATCGGACGGCCCTCGCCTCGCGGGAATCTTCGTCGATGCTTACCTGCATCAGATTTTCGTGTTGGGGGTCTTTCACGGCGATCCTCATCCGGGCAATCTCTTCGTCACCGGAGACGGGCGGATCTGCCTTCACGATTTCGGAATCGTCGGATTTCTTGACCGGGCCATGCGCCGCAAGCTTGCCGCCTTTGCCATGGCCTTTGTTCGTCAGGACGCCGACTGGCTCCTCGAGGCTGCAATCGATCTCGGCATATTGGGCGGAGAACTGGACCGGAGCGAATTTCGCCGCGGCCTGGTGGAGATCATCGGCGACTATGCGGCGCTGCCGCTCAAGGACTGGTCGCTGGCAGAGGCGTTCCTGCGCGTGACGCGACTCGGACAGGCGCAAAACGTTTTTGTCCCGCTGGACCTCCTTATCCTGATGCGGGCGATGTTTCTCGCCGAGCATACCGTCCGCATCCTCGATCCTGATTTTCAGCTTCTGGAAGCCCTGCAGACCAAGGCCCCTGGCGTATTGGAAGCGGCGATGAAGCAGGCCGATTGGGCAACCACGCTCAATCGCCTGAGGCTCGATGCAGCGGACACTGCGCGCGACCTGCCGTCGATGCTCAGCACATGGGTCCAACAGCTCGCTCGGGAAGGCAGCGGCCTGGGGCTTACTCTGCATGTGCGCGAACTCAAGGGCCTGCATGAAAAGCTTGAAAGGAGCAGCAACCGGTTCGTGCTCGGCCTCATTGCCTCAGGTCTCTTCGTGTCGGGGGCGCTGCTCATGGAAACTGCGGGACCGCGTATTTTCGGCGAGGTTCCGGTATTCGCGGCGGTCGCCTTTGCGCTCGCGCTTTGGTTCACGCTTCGCCTTCTGCGCGCGATTGCCCGCTCCGGCAGGCTCTGAAGCCCAGGCGGCAAGCGGCAGTAGAATGCGTGACGTCGGTCTTAGGCGAAAGGAGATCAGCCATGCTTGCGCTGACGATATCGGACCTTATCGTAGTGGATAATCCGGTCGAGATCGTGGAACGGAAAGGCCTGGGCCACCCGGACACGATCTGCGACACCCTTGCCGAGACGCTTTCCCGCAATCTCTGCCGTCTCTACCAGCAGCGTTTCGGCCGCATTCTCCATCACAACGTAGAAGTCTGTTTTCGTCCGAGCGATAGACGGACTCAACAAAGCTGCCCTTATCTGCAGAGGCGCTCTGAACCTTTGGGCAAAGATCGGCCGTCTGGGATTTTCGCGATCCCCAGAACTCGCGGACGGAGCGTCCGATCTTGCTTCATTGCTAGCGACTGCCGTTCACAGCGGCATTTCCCCAACGTAACCATCCGTGACAGAACGCGAAGATCGCAGGTCGAGCTGAATGACTGCCTTCCTAACGTCCGTCGCCTTGAGTGGCTTCGAACCGCAGGCCCCAATTTGGATGCAGGTGGTTCGTTCGGTGCAATGGCGGCTGAATGTGGGCAATTGCTTAACGCAGTTCCGGCGCAGAGTTTCCGGTCAAAGCTTTAGGCGGGGTGCAGACCAAAACCCCATCGCCGTCATCTCGCAAGATCATCTACGCAGGCGTAGCTGTCTTCTGGTCGTGGGCGGTAGTTGCTGACGCCGACGGAAGATGTGTCAGGCTCGAAAGTAGATTTCTGTTGCTCGAAACCGACCGTCCATTCGCTTGCATTGGACAATGACGTCGATCGAGACCCTCAACAATCGATCGATGTCTTCGCGATCCAAGTTACGTCCTCCTTCGGATTCCTTCACAAGCAGCGTCAACTGTTGGAAGGCGAGCTTGGCGGAATCGGCATGCACGGTCGTTATCGATCCGGGATGGCCGGAGTTGACATTGC
Source organism: Sinorhizobium glycinis (assembly GCF_001651865.1). Taxonomy (GTDB): domain Bacteria; phylum Pseudomonadota; class Alphaproteobacteria; order Rhizobiales; family Rhizobiaceae; genus Sinorhizobium; species Sinorhizobium glycinis. The sequence goes on along the minus strand of NZ_LPUX01000066.1, from coordinate 90,087 downwards.
GGACATAGTAGAAGGCCGTGCCATCACGTAACTCTTGCAGCAAAATGCGGTCTGGCCGCATCCGGAGACAAGATTCCAGTAGTTCTTTGGGGCGGGCACTCGAAAGTCCTTGGGCGCCTTTCGAATAGAACAGGCGCACGTGGTTGGGCTGCGGAATAACCAGCTCGGGGGTGTCCTCGATCGAAATGATCCGCTCATGCTCCGGAATATGTTTGATCAGCGCTTTCGACAGCGTCGTCTTGGCCGATCCGGTTGCGCCTGAGATGATGATATTTTTCCGTGCGATGACGGCTTCCCGCAGAAAATCCTTGAAGCGACCGGTACGGTATAGTGCCAGCAAATTCTGTTCCTGCGTCGACGCCCGGTCGTTGGTCGCCCGCGTTTCGGAGAAAAACTCCCTCTGCTCCAAGTCGTCGAGCGTGAATTCGACCGAGGATGGCTTCCGGATGGTGATGCTGACCGTGTTTCTCGTGGTGGCCGGTGGAATGACGATCTGGATTCGTTCGTCCCCCGGCAGGGTCGCCGACAGGATCGGCCGCGTTTCATCGATGGATTGGTTGGAAAAACTGGCCACGGCTCGGGCAAGGCGCATCAGTTTTTCGAAGGAAAGCTCCGGCAGATCATGGGTCCGCCACCCGCCGGCACCCTCAGTCAACACCTGCCCGGGCCGATTGACGATCACTTCGTAGAGCGACTTGTCATCGAGGAACGGCGCGAACGGAGAGAGCAGTTCACGAACGACCGTCGCGTCGGAACCTTCGGTCATCGCCCTTACCCTACTTCGTCACGAGCGTTGATCGCGGGCCGAAGTCGCCGAGCACCGCCCGGTCGAGGACCTTGTTCCTCGGCTCGGTCGCCCGCAATCTATAAACACCGGAAAAGTCGAGATCGCGCGCCACGAAGATCGAGACGAGTTCACCCTGATGTTTGTTGAGCGTCGGCGGGATGTTGATCGATTGCTCGACAGCGATCGCCGCGGCCTGCTGGCCGGCGCTCGTCGTGTTCTGCGCGTCGACGTCGCTGTCCTGCAGCCGACTGTTCGCATAACTCGTGGCGTCGCCAACGATGGAAAGGAGAAGCGCACTTCCGAACCGCTCCCACCAATGCGTGTCGACATAGCCGTCTACGCCGGCGCGGCCGAGCGCATCCGTCGCCGGCGAGGCCAATGGGACGATGACGCCATTCGGGGTTTTCGCGCGGTTCCAGAGCACGAAGAGGCGCTTCTGTCCTCGCTGGAGGCCGCCGCGGTACTCGCCGAGAACTTGAGTGCCTTTTTCCATCAGCACGACCCGGCCATTATCCGAGAGGACATCCCGGTTGATAACGCAGCTGGTGAAGCCGGGCTGATCCGACGCTAGTGCCGTTTCCAGGACGCAGGGTATCGAGGTTCCCATCGCAACGATGAAATTCCGGTTGCCGAGCGTGCCGGCGCGCGAGCCCTCAAGCCTGGTCGGTCGTAGCAACCCGTTGAACCTCTGTTCATCGACATTGGCCGTATTCGGGCCCATCATGCTTCCATCGAACGGCACGAAATTGCTGTCCGCCGAAATGGGAGGATTTTCGGTGTCACGGTGCAATGTCGCGTTTTTCTGTCCGCCGCTATAGGCCATGACGGGCGCCCGCCGCGCCGAGTCGAGCAGTGGATCTTCCTCCTTGACCTCCTCGGTCACGATGGGGGTTGGTAGCTTCACTTCCGGCACTGGCTGAACGGGTTCCATTTTCTCCTTGGCCGGTTCGAAGTTCGTCGTTTGGCGGATGACCACCCGCTCCGGCTGGGCATTGTCCTGCCGTTTCCCTTCCCCGCTCATCGACCATAGGGCGAAGCCGACAAAGGCGACGACGGCAGCCGCAACCGCGCCGCGCTTCAGGACGGGATTGTTGTCGATCCTCCTGCCGGCAACCGTTTCGGCCCGCTCGCCGGGTATCCGGCTTTCGTCTTTCTGAACTATGACAGCCTCCTATTGCGCCGCGCTGGCGTCGGTCTTCACAACCCGCTCGACCGACGGCGAGGTCGTATTGGTGTCCGGATTGATGCCGACGCGGTCGTAGGCCTCGTTGAAGACGCAGAGCACGTCCCCTCCCCTGCGCAGGATGAACTTGCGGCTGATCGCGTGGACGAGAACCAGGTTGCCGTCGACAGACTTCGGAACCTGGCTCTCGCTGCCGTCCGAGTTCTCGATGTAGATGGCCGGCATTTCCTGGTTGCCAACGAAGGCAAAGGTCGTGACCTTGCCATTGTCGTAGACCGATTGTGGCTCCAGTGCCTGCGCCCCTTGCGCGGAGTAACGCCAGTTCCGAGGGCCATAAGCCTCGTGGATCGCCAGCACATTGTCGGCCTCCTTCGCCCCCGCGGCGATCGCTCGCGCCGCCGCCGCCTGGCGCCGGCGCTCGGCGTCGTCGGCGGGATAGCGGTACTTGACGTAGAAGTAGGTGTTTTGGCCGACCTCCACCTTGCCATCCCGCACCGTCAATTCCATCTGGTAGCTGCGGGTCGATCCGTCACGGCGGGTGGTCACGACGGAGATATTGGTGACCGGCTGATTTTCCCGCGGTTTGAGAAACAGGATGTTGCCCACCGGTGCGACCTCCCAGGCGACACTGTTGCCAAGCGCGACATGCGCGACCTCCTCGTCGGCCGCGAACTCGACCTGCACCGAGGAGCGCAGCGAACCGATGATGCGGGTGATGTTGTAGGGCTGGTAGTCGACGAAACGGATACGGTTGTCCTGCGACGCGCCGCGCGGAATTTCGAGGGCAGGCGCCGTGGAGGCGGAGACCGTAAGGAGGAGAGTGCAGATGAAAATAGTCCGCATCAGTTGATGGCCTCCGGATCGGCCCGGTATTCGCTGACCGCAAAACCGAGAGGGTTCACCAGCCGATCCGTCGATGACATCGGCGCGTTCACATAGGAGAAGGTGAGCGTCGCAACCCAATGGGTTGTCCGGACTTCTTCCCCGCGGGTGATCGTGCGCATAAATCGGACGGATACGACATTCGGATTGATCAGCGAGATCGAGGCAATGCTGATCCGCGCGGTGGCGCCGCGCCCATAGGTGTTCTGCGGCGACTCCGGATTGCTGCCGCGATAGAAGGCCGAAAACCGAGCCTGCTCCGGCTGCGTCGACAACAAGGCGACGGTGCGGAAATTTTCCTCCGCCTCGCTCCAGACATAGCCTTCGCGGCCCCGGACGTATTTCGCGGCGAAGTATTTGGTGACGGCTTCGTCGTAAGTGCCGGCCGTCGATGTCAGCGCCGAGACGACATCGACGATGCCCGTTGAATTGTCGACCCGCACGACAAACGGTTCCACCGTTTTCAGCGGCGTGAGGCCGGCGACGGCGAAGATCGAAGCACCGGCAAGAATGCCGGCTACGGTGGCAACGGACCAGGCGATGCGCGCCGAGCGTTCGACCTGGATCATGCGGTCCTGATCGAAGCGTCGCGCCTTCTCGAAATATGTCTTGAGTTCATCTCCGGAGACCATCGCGTCAACCCTCACAAGGACGATAGGATGCGTCGATGTCGAGATGGGCAAAGGTGGGAGGTTCCTTGCCCTCGTCGACATACGCGGTGGCGACGGACTGAGACGCCGCCGGTCGCGCATCGGACTGTTTCTGTTTGAGGTTGCTATTGTCTTCCCACTGCCACATCGAACGATTGAGAGGACGGCGCGAATAGCCGTCGCATTTCGGGAGCGGATAGGTCAGCGATGCGCAGCCGCTTAAGGCGGCCGCCATGCAGAGCAGCGGAAATGTTCTGATCATTCCTGGAGAGCCTTTTTCTTGTTCGTGCGAAAAGCGTCATGATCCGGAGCCTTTCGAGGTGAAGGTTCGACCAACGGCTCGGGCGCCACGTCCGGCCGCACGGACGGTATGGGACGCCGCCCAGGCGAGCGTGCTTTCGTGGGCGTCGCGTGCGGCGCCGTAGCCGTAGGTCAACGACGCCCCGCCGGCGGCAAGCGCCGAGGCGATGTTGGGAAGCTGATAGAAGACATAGAGAGCGGCGAGGCAGATGGCGCAAAGCGCGATCGGCCGCATCAGCACGTCGCTATATCCCTCGATCGCCGTGAAGGTGGTGTCGATGCAAGTGATCAGCAGGGAGCCGACGGCGACGACGAGAACCTGAAGGATCACGAAGTTCGCAAGCTGGCCGATCCAGGCCTCGGTGAAGCGTCGCGTCGACTGGAACATTGCGAGCGCCACGAAAATCGGGCCGATCGCGAGCACGATGGCAAGCGCCAGACGCGCGTAAAGCGAAACGATGTAGCCGATTGCGGCGACGATGAAGCTCGCGCCGATCACCATCATGCCGCCAACGCCGGTGACGATATCGACCGGCCAGGAGGCACGTGACCAGATATCGGTGGCTGAGGCCTGTCCCTTGTCGAGCAGGCTGTCGAAGGTCGATGCGCTCGGCGCCGTGCCGCTGTTCAGCGCCTGGGACACCTCGCGCGGAAGCACATCGAAGAAGATGTTGGTGACATAGGTCTGGTACTCGCCGGCGTTCTTCACCAGCATGACGATGATGGCGAGCTTGATCGCCCGAAATGCAAAGTCGAGGATCGGTTCCTGGACCGAGCCGCGAAGAACGAGATAGCCGTAGAGCACGATATAGAGGGTCACCGCTGCCGTCAGAGGGCCTGAGACCCACTCGGAGATGTTCGACGTTCCGGTGGAGATGAAGTTCTCCAGCGGTGTCTTGAACTGCTCGTCGACGAAGGCGAACACCTCATACATGGGCATCAACCTCCCAACGATTGCCGCATGCGCTGGAGCCGCAGCTTGCCGTCGGCGCTTTCCGCGTTTTGGCAAGTCGCGGTATCGCGGAGCTCTCCTGGATTGTTGCGGCACTTCGTGACGATGCTGGAAAGCAGCGCTTCGTCCGCCACCAGTTCTTCAACCGTGTAGGTCCGCTCCTGCTCCGAGCAGGCGGCCAGGCCAAACATCGTCAGAAGAAGCAGCGATCTTCTCATTGCAGGGCCGCCTTGATCGCATCCATGCGCTGGCGCCAGTCCTCGGCCTTGCGCTGTTCATCGACCTGAACCTGCGCCTGCTGCACCATGCGCAAGCCTTCCATCCGCAACACATCGGTCTGAAGGAAGGCCTGTTCGGCCTGAAGCCGAGCCTGCAGGTCGGCGATATCCTTGGCGTCGCCTGCCGTCGATATCTTCTCGCGCAGCTGGTCGATGCCGTCGATACGCTTGGTCGCGGCATCATAAATCTGTTGGCCGAGGCTCATCTGACCGGCGTTCTTGTTCTGGATGCGCGAAAGCTCCTGCGCGTAGAAGTCGTCGGCGTTGGTTCGATAGGTCGTATTACCTTCGAGGAATTTTGAGGCTGAGTCAGCGAAGACGCCCGTACCGTTGGCCTTGAACAGGCCCTCGATGGCGCTGAAGTCCGCCGGCAGCGCTTTGCGAATGGCCGGATCGTTCAAGACGCTGGCAACATCTGCCATGTCGGTGAGCTTGTTGAGCGAACCGTAGAGCTGCTGTGCCTGCTCGATCTGCTGATTGAGCGCATCGAGTTGCGACTTGAGCTCAGCGATCGTCTCAATGTGCTTGGCGATCGCCGTCTGGTCGATCACCGGGATCCCCTGCCCTGCCGCACCGCTGGCGGAAAGGATGAGCACGGAGGCAATCGAAGCACAATGAAGTCGATAGGAAGCCATCAACTTGCACTCCTTCTCTGCTGGAAAATCGGAAGCCAATCCTTGGCATCGTTGCCGACCTCGGCACGGATCGCATCGGCAAGTTCGACGTTGGCGGTTCGGCCGGAGAGGATGGCGAGTTCGTCGTCGAAGCCCTTGAGGTCTAGCTCGGCGACGACGCTGTTATGTCCCTGCTTCAACACGAACCGCCGGCTCTCGACCGAGAGCTCGCGCGCGACCAGCTCGTATTCGCGCTCCGTCAGCTTGAAGCCATCGACATAGTCGGCATGATTGCCGCGGGAGTTCGGCAGGAATATCTGCGTCGGGCATTGCTCGATGATGGTGTGAGCGATCGGCGAAACAATCGCATCCCGTGGACTCTGCGTGGCAAAGAGCATGAGTCCGTTCTGCTTTCGAATGGTCTTAAGCTTGTTCTGGGCGAGGTCCCGGAACCCCTCGTCCTGGAGCGCCTTCCAGAACTCATCGATCACGATGATGATCCGCCGGCCGTCGATCAATTGCTCGACGCGATGGAAGAGGTAGGCCATCAGCGGGGTCCGGATTTCCTCGTTGTCGAGGAAGTCGGTCATGTCGTAGCCGACGAACTTGCCGCCGATGCCGAATTCGCCGAAGCCGATATCCTCGATGACGTTGTCAAAGACCCAACCGAGTGGCCCTCCCCTCTCCCACCGCCGCAGCCTTGCCGCGATCCCTTCCGGATCGGTGTTGTTGAGAAAGGTCCTGAGCGCGCCGATCGTCCGACGCTCGACCGGCAGATCGGCAAGGCCGTCGATTGCGGCGGCGATGTCGCGGAGTTCGGTCACGCTCAGTTCCCGCGTGGTTGAGCCGACGAGCTTGCCGACCCAGCGCGTCAGGAACACCTTGTTCTCCGGCGTCAGTTCGAGCGCCTTTAAGGGGGCGCATCCGGTCGGAATGCCGTTCTTGAGGGGCAGATAGGTGCCGCCGGCGGCGCGCACGTAGAGGTCCGCCCCCCTGTCCTTGTCGAAGAACACTACATGCGGGTCGTGCTTCTCGAGTTGCGATAGCATGAAGTTGAGGAGCACGGTCTTGCCGGCGCCCGACGGTCCGCAGACGAAGGTGTTGCCGAGATCGCCGTAATGGAAATTGAAGTAGTACGGTGACCCGGACGCCGTCTTGAGCAGGGCGACGGCGGGCCCCCACTCGTTGGCGTCCTTCTGGCCGATCGGATAGGAGTGGAAGGGCGACAAGGCAGCGAAGTTCCGGGAGGTGATCGCGCCGGACCGGGCGCGATAGCGGAAGTTCCCCGGCAGCTGCGCCCACCAGGCCGCCTCAAGGCCAAGATCCTCGCGCGCGACGACTGCGCCGCCACTGGTCAGGCTGGCGCGTGCCTTGGCGAGGTTGTCGGTCAGTTCCTTCACCGATGGGGCGAAGACGGAAAGCGTCAGGTGGTGCTCGCCGAGCACGAACCGGTTGGACTCCAGATCGTCCATCGCCCCATCAAGCTCCTCGATCTGCGAGGCCGCCTTGTCGCCGCTGCTGACCATCTGGTTCTGCTTGCGGCCCATGATGACACGGGCGTCCGCCTTCGAGACGAAGGAGAAGGATTGCGCCAGGATCAGTTCGAAAGGACTGGTGAGCACGCCGTCGAGCATGCCGGTCCTGGTGCGGGCCGGATATTCCTTGAAACTCAGCATGCCGGCATAGCGGCTTTCTGCTTCGGGGCGGATCTCGACCGTCTCGCGGCCGACGATGACACGATCCGAGTAGATCGCCGACGCAATGCGGCCCTCGGTCAGGGGGATCGGCTCGCGTCGTCCGCCGACGAACTGATGCAGCACTTCGCTCGGCTCCGAGAACAACAGGCCGTCATGCTCGTAGAGGGACAGCACGCGGGGCTCGAAGCGTTTCAAAGCCGCCGTGACATCGACGACCTTGTCGCGAAGGTGCTTGAGGGCCTCCTCGTCGAGTTCCGCCCCTGCGCGACGGGCTCGGCGCAGGCGCGACAGCAGCTTTGCCGCCTTGTCTGCCGGATCGCGTGCCGGTGACCAGAGGATGGTCAGATAGAGGTCGTTGCGAAACAGGTCCTCGCCCACCATTCGCGCGCGATACTTGTCGTTGAGCGCCGCCGAGAACGGCGTAGTGAACGTGCCTTCCGGATAGCTGTTGTCGCGACGGCGGATGAGATGCGTCCATAAGGCAAGACGCTCGTCGGCGATGTTTCGGTAGAGCGTGTTGAGGTCGCGATGGAGGGCATTCAGGTCGAGAACATCCGCGGTCTCGAAGGAGACGCCTTCGAGCGCGATCATCACCATCAGCGCCCGGGAATCGAGCGCGATCGTCGACTCGTCGACGTGGCGGACATAGGGGATGAAGGTCTCCGGACCGAGTTCGCGAGATCTGAGTGTGGTCAGGCTAGGCAAGTCCGAGGTCCCTTTCGTCGTATTTGCGGGCGAGCTTCAGCGGTGCAAGCGTTGCCCCGCCCCAATAGGCGCTGTTGCGGGACCGGCCGCGTGTCTCCACCCAGGCCAGTAAGATGCGAAACATGTTGTGGTCGTGTTTGACGAGCGCGCGGAACACCAGGTGGAAGACGACGCCGACGAGCGCGTAAGCGATCGAGCCGGCGACGATGTAAAGGATGGTCGTCAGCATGACGTTCATGCCCATCGCTTCCATCGTCACGCCGGCGATCATCGCCGGGCGGGTGCAAGCAATGAACAGCGTGTCTTCCTCGAGCGCCGGCCGTGCGTTCGCCATGGCGTCAGCTTCCGACGATGGTGTTGACGAGTTCGGTGGCGCCGAAGATGCCGCCGATGCCGATGATCCAGAACCCTGCCCGTCTCAGATCCATGTAGCCGAACATCCAGGCAATGCAGATCACGATCACCGCGATCACAGCCAGCAGCTTGGCGATGTTGCCGGTCAACATGTCGACGATGTTCTGCAGCACGGTCTCGATGCCGGCGGCTTGCGCGAACGCCGGTTCGACCAGACTGACCACCATGGCGACGGCCATCAGGGTCGAGGCGGCGATCGGGCGGATACGGGAACTGAAGGTCATTCACTCTGCTCCATTTGACTGTTCTGAAACACGAGGACGGAAGATTGCCGTCGCGAATTGAAAACATCCCAGGACGCCGCCGATGCCGCCTCGTCGGCAGACCGGTCGTCCCTCGCCTTCTCCACCGCCACATCGACAGGGCTCTCTTCGGTGATCCCCCTCCCCTGCCCGCCATCTCCGATCATGAGAGCCGCGAGGGTTGTGCCGAGCCGCTTCACTTCCTGGCGGACCTGCTCGTCGTACTGGACCATGGCGCCGACGGAGGGATCGTCCCGTCCGTAGTAGGATTGCAGCATCACCTGTTCGGCTTGGTTCGGATCCGCGCCGGCCTTCATTGCGAGCCGGTAATATCCGTCGAGCAGTGTCGCGGTAGCCTGAAGGTTGAGGCAGGGATCGAAGGAGTCGGAGATCGAGAGCTTCAGCTTCCCGAGTTCTTCTGTGCCGATGCCGCCGAGACCGAGCTGGATGTCCTGCCGCTCGGCCGCCAGCGACGTGGCAATCTCGATCGCCTCCGCCTTGGTAGTGGGCTGCTCCGAGAGCGGAACGCCGCTGTTGATCCTGATGGCGAAGGGCTCGAATTGGCTTTCAAGGCTGACGACGCCGGCGAGTGTCTCGGCCGCAACTACGGGTGCGCAAGTTTGCGCCAGATCGAGGAAAGCAACAGGCATGGCTCAGTACCACACTCTTTGTTTGCCGACGCCGTCGATGGTCACGTCGATGTAATGAGGCTGCGGGCGGACGTTCGGCCGCGTCGTCACATAGCGTTGGCACTCTCTGCGGCCTTCGCTCCGCCGCCACGTTGCCGAGGTGATCCGATCATTGTTGGAATAGCATTCATCAGTTGAGACAGTCTGTGGCCCGGTCGAGATGCAGCTCGCCTCAAGCCCGCGATCACCATAGCGCGTTGTCAGGCGGTAGCCGTCGTTGCAGTAATAGGGCTCGTATCCGGGGCGCGAGGCGCGGAACCCAACGCCGCTGCAGGTGGGGAAAGAGTGTCCTTTTGCAAGCGCGCGCCAGAGCTTATGAATCGGCGGCCGGCACTCCGCATACTGCGTCGGACCGCCGGGATTGGAAAGGCACAGGATAACCTGGCATCCCCACTCATCCGCGCGCGCTTTGCCGTCGAAAACAAGATAGAATGACGCTAAGCTGGCTGCAGCGACGGCTGCCTGCACGAGAGACTTGTTCATGACCACCACCCTTCACCGACGCGATTGCGCGCAGAGGCCAGCAAGTTTTGCCACTTCGCGACTCGTTTTACGATCATATAACTGACAGTATAAAAGATGACAAGCGCACTCAACGCACATTGGCAAAGCCAGCTGTTTGCGGCTTACGCCTTGCAGGAAGTTCTCGACAAACCGATTGACGGAGAGACGCCACAATCGCGGCTGAAGCAGCTCGGGATGATGACGGTTCTCTACATGATGCATCAGAGCCACGAGAAGCTAACGCTTTCAAATATCGTCAAAATCACCGGATTGACGCGCAATGCCGTGGCGGAATCGATCGATCCACTCGTTGAGCGCGGCATACTTACAGAGACGATCGTAAAGAACTCCATGGGGCGCGGAACTGCCCGACAGTTTGAGTTCTGTCCGGAAGTTTTCGACCGTTTAAGGTTGGGAGCAGAGCAGGGAAAGTCAGGAGCGTAGTGACGGTTTTCTGACACGAACATCCTGTGTCGCTAGGTCTGTCAGGCGTTAGGTTACGAATCGAGGCGCAACCGTCGTTCTCGATACGCACAGCGTTCTTCTTGAGGTCATAGCGTTAGGTTTCCCGCTGAAGAACGCCGCCTTTTCCAACTAAAGACATTTGCGGCCGGTTTGACGCGATCCTCCATCCGAGCTTCCGCGAATCAGCCGCTCGCTCATCAGCGCGAGAGCCGTTCGGCAACTGCCGGGTTGACGCTATGCGCCACCAAAGGGTTCACACGAGTTCGCAGCTGGCCAAAAGCGGTGAGTTCAAAGCGGTAACTGAAAGGGCAAAGCCTCACAATGTCTCCGAATTGGCGGGCAGCGTGCCCGCCACGGCCATCGTAACGCCGATCTTCTTGGGCTCACCCAATCGCAGCAGTGGCCATCCGACTCGAGCGAGGATTCGCTCGAATCGAAGATCGGTCACGGTGACAATATCGGTGTAGTCATGCGCCATGCACCATTCGATGATGCCTGCGAACATCGTCAACGTCGTCTCATGGACCATACCGCCTCCCCTTCCCTCATCGAGACCCGTGTCGACGCAGAAGCGAGAGCTCTCGATCAGAAAGGGATGGGCCTTCAGTCCCTCGTTCGGAAGAAGCGAGGGAAAGACGTCATGGCCGGGCCAAGTGCTGGGAGAAGTCTGGCGCATCCTGCCACATGGCCGCTGTCCGACACGGTGATGATGTAGGTCGGTTGGAGACCATCGAAAGCATCCGATTCCCCACCGTCGAGAACGCTCACCTCCCAGCCTAGCCGATCGGAAAAGACTCGCGCTCGGCGCCTGTGGTGCTGTTCAAGAAGTTGCTTCCCGCGAAGATCTGGGTGCGCGGAAATCGCAATAACCTGCATGCTTGTCTTCGTCGTTGAAAATCGTCGCGGAGATGAGCACGGATCAGAATCGCTGGGCAGTTGTAGACTTCGACAAGGTTTTTGGTTGGGTGAGTCGCGAAGGTTGAACCCCAAACCAGCAGCACGGGCCGTCTCGTCAGGCGCGGTCGGGCTACTCCTGTAGGATTCACAGGAGAACAAACTAAGGACCATTTTTAAGGCGCCGCAACCTAACCCTTTGTTTCGTTGAAGAGAATTCGGTTTCGAGCCCGTGGGCTGCGCCGCTCGCAAGTGCGGTTGTTAAGTATTTGTTAACTCTATTTTTCTTGTCAGCAGGAGGGAATCGGGGCACAGTGACGATAATTTCTAATTTTCCGCAAAATATCGTGACTGAGGGCATCTGAAAAAATGAACGTGACAAAGCCAGTTTCAGAGCCATTACTGAGTTTTGCCGACACGATTCTGGATCAAGGCGGCGAAATTTCAAGCAAGCTCGACATGCTTCGAATCGAAAAATTCCCACCAAACGCGCAGAAGACCTTACGTCAATTCTCGCTAGCGGAGGTGGCGGATTTCGTCGGAGTCTCCCAGAGCTACTTGAAAAAGCTACACCTACAAGGAAAAGGTGTCGAGCCAACGGTCACTGCCACGGGCCGTCGATACTACAGTGCTGAACAGATGAACGAGCTGCGGTCGCTCCTGGATAGGGTCCCCCACCGCAACAAGGGCGAAAAGCTTCAAGTCATTGCGGTTGTGAATTTCAAGGGCGGTTCGGGAAAGACGACGACATCGGCTCACCTTGCACAGCACTTGGCACTCAAAGGCTATCGTGTCCTTGCGGTCGACCTCGATCCACAAGCCTCAATGACGGCTTTATATGGAATCCAGCCTGAGCTTGATGAGAAGCCGTCGTTTTATGAGTCCCTTCGATATGATGACAATCGCAGGTCGATCATCGAGATTATACAGCCCACAAACTTCCCAAACCTCGACATCGTGCCAGCGAATTTGGAATTGCAGGAGTACGAGTATGAAACACCGCTCGCAATGCAGCGGAAGGACTCGTCTGAAGGCAAGCTGTTTTATACGAGAATAGGCACCGCGCTGGCCGAGGTCGACGATCGCTACGACGTGGTGGTTGTGGACTGCCCTCCCCAGCTCGGCTACCTGACACTTACCGCGCTGACGGCTGCCACGTCGGTCCTCATAACTGTACATCCCCAAATGCTGGACATCATGTCGATGTCCCAGTTCCTGCTTATGCTAGGCGACATATTGAAGAGCATCGAGGGAGCGGGTGTAACGGTTAGTCTGGATTGGTTCCGGTACCTGATTACCCGGTACGAGCCTATGGACATTCCGCAGCAGCAGATGGTCGGCTTCATGCAGTCGATGTTTGCTCGGCAGATGATGAAAAACCACATGGTGAAGTCGACGGCCGTTTCGGACGCCGGACTAACAAAACAGACGCTCTACGAAGTGGAGCGCTCTCAATTTACCCCAGCTACCTATGACCGAGCGCGCGAGGCGATGGACCTGGTTAATTCGGAGGTTATCGAGTTGATGCATCAGGCTTGGGGGCGGCGACATGCGTAGAAAATTGTCAGCCGTACACATTGGTTTTTTTGCCAATGGTTTCACTGAGTTAGGCCAAGATCGGAGTGGACGTGATGGCTCGTAAGGATGTCTTCGCCAACATAACCAGTGGAGACGGAGCAAGGTCCGAGAGAAAAGCCACCCCTGGTTACGCAAGTCGAGGAGCCTCCCGGTCAATGATCAGTTCCCTCGGGGAGCTTGCACAGAAGGCGGCCAAGGCGGAACAGATCTTGCAGGGCGAGGCGGTTGTAGAACTCGACCCGAAAGAGATCGACAGCTCGTTTGTGTCTGACCGCATGGACGATGACGAGTTAGCGTTCAACGAACTCGTTGAGGCTATCCGGGAGCGGGGGCAGGATACACCGGTCCTTGTGCGGCCCCATCCAGTAGACGAAGGCCGTTATCAAATTGTCTTTGGACATCGACGCGTGCGAGCCGCCAAGCTCCTCAATCGAACAGTTAGAGCGGTTGTTAAAGAGGTCGCGGATGTCGACCACGTTGTTGCCCAAGGCCAGGAAAATTCGGCGCGCGAAAACTTGTCGTTCATCGAACGCGCTACTTTCGCCCAACAGCTCCTGGATCTCGGCTACGAGCGGCGAACCATAGAGCTGGCGCTGTCAATTGATCCCCCTATGCTGACGAGAATGCTGTCAGTCACCGGCAGGATCCCGGTGGAAGTCTCATCTGCCATTGGGGCTGCGAAAGGTGTGGGACGTGATCGATGGCTTGAGCTTGCCCAATTGATCGAGCGGCCTGAAAACTTGGCTACCGCACTTGCAGTGACGGCCGACGGGAGTTTCCCAGAAACGCCTTCCGATCGCCGCTTCGATCTGGTTCTCAATGAACTCAAGCGAGCAAGGAAGCCCGCAAAACGTGCTGTTGCGGCTACCACATGGCAGCCGAAGGACAAGAGCCTGTCCGCGGAATTCAAGAACACTGGCAAGAGCTTTTCGCTTTCATTGAAGGCGAAGGATGCCGGGAAATTTGGAAGGTTTCTCACTGAAAACCTGGAGCGCCTCTACGAGGAATTCAGGAAGGAAGAGAAAGTGCAAGGAGACTAAACCGTAAAAGAAAAAGGCCCCCAATCGACCCTCGTCGTGGAAGCCTCTCTCGTATTCTGAGCAAATCGAGAATCGCATTTCCACGAATCACTGTCAAGAGTCGTAGCCGTCGATAGGCGGGCGGATTTCTTTTGCCTCTTAGAAGGTGAAGAAAAATGCAGAGTGGGAATGTGACGACGCCCTTCGGGCGGCGGCCGATGACGCTTGCCTTGGTACGGCGACAGATTGCGACGACCGAGATCAAGCCCGGCAAATCGGCTGACAAGTGGAAAGTTTTTCGGGATGTATCAGAAGCACGGGAAGTGCTCGGATTACAGGACCGCAGCCTTGCAGTGCTTGACGCGTTGCTTACCTTCTATCCTGACAACGAGCTTCGCCAGGATGCGCAGTTGATTGTCTTTCCATCGAATGCCCAGCTGACACTCCGTGCGCATGGCATAGCCGGCGCCACGCTTCGAAGGCACCTAGCCATTCTTGTCGAGGCAGGTCTGATCGTCCGGAAGGATAGTGCCAACGGCAAGCGCTACGCTAGAAAGGACAGGACAGGTGAGATCGAAAGTGCATTTGGCTTCGATATTTCACCACTCCTTTTGCGTGCCGAAGAGTTCGCACAGATGGCGCAGCAGGTCGCGGCCGATCGAGCGGCCTTGCGCCGAGCCAAGGAAAGTCTGACGATTTGCCGCCGTGACGTCCGAAAGCTCATTTCCGCTGCGATCGAGGAAGGCGCGTCGGGCGACTGGGAGACCATTGAGGAGATCTACATAGGCCTCGTGAGCAGGATTCCGCGCTCTCCGACGCTGGGCGACGTCACGTCAATCCTGGACGAGATGGAGCTCCTGCAGGGGGAGGTCGTCAACATCCTGGAAATGCAGAATAAAGACGAAAATATCAGCACCAATGATGCTCATGGTGAGCGCCACATACAGAATTCAAAATCCGACTCCATCCATGAATTTGAACCTAGCTCTGGAAAAGAGCAGGGGGCGAAGCCGGCGGATGATGATCCGCCCAAGCGGGAGCCGATCCGGAATTTCCCACTTGGCATGATACTGCGGGCCTGCCCCGAAATTACGATGTACGGACCAGGCGGCACGATCAGCAACTGGCGCGACATGATGGCCGCCGCGGTCGTCGTCCGGTCGATGCTGGGGGTCAGCCCGTCGGCCTACCAGGAGGCCTGCGAGGTCATGGGGCCCGACAATGCCGCCGCAGCGATCGCCTGTATCCTCGAGCGGGAAGGGCACATCAAGTCGCCCGGCGGATATCTCCGAGATCTGACGCGTAAGGCGGCGCGGGGCGAGTTTTCGTTGGGGCCCGTGCTCATGGCGCTTCTAAGGGCGAACGGGGCGGGAATGCAGAGGGCCTCATGATCATCGTTGTCGAGGCATCAGCGCGGCGGGTAAACCGACGTGGTGCGCGGAGATGCTTCCGAGTTCTTGATCAGTCAGAGCTACCCAACTGCGCGACACGACTCAAACACGGATCCCATGCTGGGCGCACACCAATGGACGGATTGGAAGGGCGTTTTCGGGCAGAACCTGACGAAGTTGTTTGGCTAGTCTGAATGGTCTCCTGGCGATTGGGCTGCGAGGAAGCGAAATGCCGTCTGAAACTCGGTCGCCCCGCCTCGCGGTCCTGATCGATGCCGACAACACTTCGGCCAAGATCGTCGACGGTCTGTTCGAAGAGGTCGCCAAGATCGGTGAGGCAAGCGTGCGGCGCATCTATGGCGATTTCTCCGGCACGCGCTCAAAGGGGTGGGCGGACGTGCTGGCAAAGCATGCCATCATTCCACAGCAACAGTTCGCTTATACGACGGGAAGAATGCCTCCGATATAACGTTGGTGATTGACGCAATGTACTTGCTGCACAGCGGCCGATTCGACGGCTTCTGCCTGGTTTCCTCTGACAGCGATTTCACACGACTGGCCGCTCGTATCCGCGAGCAAGGAGTCGATGTGTTCGGCTTCGGCGAGCAGAAGACGCCGGAGAGTTTTCGCCAGGCTTGCCGGTGGTTCGTCTACACCGAGAACCTGCTTCCCGGCGCGATCAAGGATGAGCAAAACACATCGTCTGTAGACAAGACGCTACAGTCAGCGAACGCCGACGTTCGGCTGATCAAGAAGGTGCTGTCGCAGGAGGACACCGAGGACGGCTGGGTCAATTTAGGCACCGTCGGCAAACAGCTTCTGAACCTGGCACCCGATTTCGACCCCCGCGCCTTCGGTTTCCGAAAACTCAGCGATCTGATCCGCGAGACGAACCAGTTCGAAGTTCGCCAGGCCGAGGGCGGTCCATCAGTATCGGGTGAAACAACGAAACAAAAAGTAGTGCCACCGCCCGGCGATTTGGAAGGGCTGGGAGTGTCGGGATGCGGCGACAGATCGTTCGGCTTTCCCCTGAGGCCAGAAGCGTCTATCAGTGCTGGCGCAAACAAAAGCTTCAGGCGAGCTCCGACGCTCGGCAAGACAATGATGAAAGGAAGACGTTATGGCGACCGGTACGGTAGAGTGGTTCAACGCAGCGAAGGGCTTCGGTTTCATCCAGCCGGACGACGGCAGCGCCGATGTCTTCGTTCACATTTCCGCGGTGGAGCGAGCAGGAATGCGTGGTCTGAACGACGGCCAGAAGATCACCTATGAGCTAGTGAAGGATCGCAAGTCTGGCAAGATGTCAGCTGACAACCTCCAGGCCTGAGCCGGATTGCGGAGGGCCGGGTTCGCCCGGCCTTTCCTGTTTGCAGCTGGAGGTGTGCGACATCGGTGCAGCGTCGCGGCTTGAAGCTGCTGCATCGCAACATTATCTTTTGAGTACCGAGGCGATTTCACCTCCTCCCGAGTCGTTGCGGTCCGACGGACAGCACTCCTCCTCCCAAGCTGTCAGTCACTTTTGAAGCCCGGCGCACCTCCTCCCGCGCCGGGCCTTTCGTTGCGCAAGCAGGTCATCATCGTAAGGATAGGCGGATCTCGATTTTCGACATTGTTGTCGATCACCGCCTCACATGAGAAATGCCGGGGAGGAATCATGGAAATCGGCGCCGGCGACCGCGAACTGATCGCGGTGACGAGACGGTTTTTGCGGCGAAGGCCGAGCTGGAAGTCCCGAGTGAGGCACAGGCGGCCCGTCCGAGAGCATAGCCGGTGCACCCTTCGGTGGCGACGCCTAGTCGCGGTCGGCCGCGGCAGCGCTGACGCACACGATAGCACTCTAGCGGCCCGCCCGCGTCGTCGCGTGGCGTTGTTATAGTAGCTGGATGCCTGTTGCACGGAGCGGTGACGGGATTGCTCCATCGCTTCGGGCAGGGGAACTCCGAGGTTCGCGGCTTCGGTGAGATATCAAGACCGCAATCCGTGTGCGGAAAACTCCTCCGCCTCCAGCCCGGCCATCGTCACCCGCCGCTTGACGACATCGTTGACCGCCTTCGGGTCGATCGCCCGAAACACGCTACCACTGTCGATCTTCGCGGCCGCCAGCCAGGCGTTCAGCGCGTCCACCGGCCGGCCGGTGAGATAGACAACCTCATCCTGGCTTGCGCCAGAATTCTTGCTGCGGCCGAGGTGGATGGAGAGCGAGCGCCCGCAGCTCGTCGACCTGCGCGTCATGGATCTGGTCTTCGGTGGAAACACGTGCGTCGCCAATCAGCCGGCGGGTGGGGGAGGGCATTGCTCTTCGGCGATTTTGCCATGGATTTTTGGCCCGATTCCGTATCGTTGCTCAGAATAGCAGCTCGCCAGCTCCAATTCGCTACCGGAGACGAGCAACGGAGCGTCCGCATAGGCAAACGCGCGCCAGCGGGCTTCTGTGGCGGAAATGCTGGAAAACTAGGGCTCCTGGAGAAGGCCGAAGAACGAAAAGCTCGCGACAGGTGTCTGCAGGGGCGTCCCGGTGACGAGATCATGTAAGTTGCGGCCGCTAAACTCTGCTGCGGCCAGTCCGGTCAACCTTGCCGAAACGGCCCAAAAGCCCGGAAACCCTACCGACAACCTCCATTTCCGTCGTCGAAAACCTCACTTCTGATAAGCATTACTTATCGGAAGTGAAAGGCCCAACCGGCAACCATACGAAGTGAAGAACCCTAACTTTGATATAGAGTTCGTTTAGCAAATCATTTACCATGATTTCAATGCGTTACGAAATCGCCGCCCTACCTATCCAGAGCCTGCTGAAACCGATTTCGGACGCCGGCATCGCGCTGGCCCGTCTCGACGAGCGCATCGCCCGGTCGGCGGTCGGCGAAGGCTTTATCGAGCGGATGCATTTTGCCGACGCCTGCGCTTCCCTCTGGATCGACGGCGAGCTCGTCCATCTCGAGGACCTCGTCCTCCATGACGCCACAAAAGATATTCGCACCCCGACCCACGAACTCACCATCGCCCGCGATGTTTTGAAAACCCGTCGGCGCATTGCCGCACAGCCGCCCGGCTGGGCACTGTCGACCGACGGCCTCCGCTCCGTAAGTGGGCGCGGCTTCGCCGCCGGCGCGTCGTTAGCTGCGGGTGAAATTGATGGCGCCAGCACGAAGGACGGTACAGAGCGGAATGTCGAAACGTTCGGAGGAGGGGAGGGGGAAGGTGCCGATGATGGCGCGAGCGCCGTCGACGCGGAGTTCGCCGCCATCGATGCTGTGCTCGCCCGCTCTGACGCTGCGATCGAGGAAGCGAAAAAGCCCGGCCGAGGAAGCACGCGCGAAAGGGATCCGCTGGTTTACGATCTCGACTGGGACGAGGACGAGCGGCTGGAAGAATGGCGCGGCGTGCTGCGGGAAGCCCAAAATCTGCCGGCGGTGCTGCAGGCGATCGTTGCCCTCGATGCCTGGAACGAGTTGTCAGTGTTGCAGTATGCGCCCTGGCTCGGTCGGCTGCTGGCGGCCTCGATCCTGCGCCAGGCCGGCGTCACATCAGCAGGGCATCTCGTTGCGTTCAATCTCGGTCTCAAAACCATCCCCGTCGACCGGCGCCGGCATCGCGATCGCGAGGTCCGGCTGCTCGCCATCGTCCACGGGTTGACCGCGGCCGCAGAGATCGGCCTCAAAGAGCATAACCGGCTGGCGCTGGCGCGACAGATGATGGAGCGGAAGCTGGAGGGGCGCCGCACCTCGTCGAGGTTGCCGGAACTGGTTGAGCTGGTCATGGCAAAACCGCTGGTGTCAGCTGGCGTGGTGGCCGAGACGCTCGATCTGACGCCGCAGGCGGCGCGGCGGATCGTTTTGGAGCTCGGGCTGCGGGAGATGACCAGGAGGGGGAGGTTTCGGGCATGGGGAATTCTATAAGACGCCGGTTACGCCTGGGTATCCTGCCCCTGCGCTCAAGATCTTCTTCAGCGTTGCTGATGCTCGCCATCACACCAATGAACATGGGCGGTGGGTATGACGCAAGCTCTTCAGAACGTTCGCGAAGCGTTTCGGCTGCGCGTAACGCATCAAGAAGATGCACTATCCTCCCAGCGGACGGCACGCAAAAACTCATCGCGGGTCAAGGCGCAGAGCGCGAACTCGCCGCGCTTCAAGGGGCCTCCCAGACGAGAGGCCACGGCGGGGCCTGCAAGGTAAAAGATATAAGGGCCTGCATTGAAGAAAACGTGGGCGGCCGCGCGCTTCCACTTCTCGATGAACTGCTTGTTCGGCCCCATCCAGCACATGATCGCGAAGTCCTTACCGTCAAGGTTTACGACCCGCGATCCGAAATCGAGCGACATGCTGAAATACGTGCCAAGGAACGAGCTTTCGCTGTGGATGTGGACCAGCCAAAACATTCTATGTTCGCGCCGATAGAATGCCTCTCGTGCATTGCGCTCGTCCTCGCTGATCGACGAGTGCTGCAACTCGAGAACGGTCGCGCGGGGAGTGCCACTGCCCACGAGAACGTCAGCGCGGTGCAACTCTTTCGTTACCGGGTCGCGCAAAGCGATCTCGCGGCATGACATATCGAAAAGTTCTTTCCATCCGAGATGCCAAGGTCCCTCGGGCTCGCTCCAGGGATCGCAGTCGCCGACCTTGTGCCGCCAATGCGGCGTATTCTCAGCCGGCATAACTGCGGTCAGCAAGCCACCGCAGTCACGGCAAATCGTCCGCTCTCCCTTCGCGATGGGCGCGCGCTTCTTGTGGCCGATCCAGGCGTAGAGCATGGCTACGGGTCCCTTTACTCATTCGCCGGCGGCCAGCGCAGCTTACCACGGCCGACGCGTAAGGCTTCCACAAGCCTGGTGTTGCCCGGCAACCGACCCCAGAAGAGGCTGGGCTTGGGATCGACAGCCGACTTTTTGAACGGGGCAAGCCGTTGGTAGTCTGGCGTCGCCAGCCAGGTGCGCCCATCACCTTCGTCGGTGACGATCCGATAGAGGCCGGCAGGAGGAGCGGCCGCGATGTCGAGCAGGCGTTTATAGTTTTCAACTGACCACTTCTGGATGCCGCCGCTGAGTGCTTCCGTTCGGAAGCGCGCCCATAATGCGGCGGTATCAGGTGTCGGCCAGTCGCCAGCGTCGGTGTAGGCCGTGATCTCGTCGGATTCCAGCCAGACCCGCATCTCAGCGGGTGTGACGAAGACAGGTTGGGCATCTTTGATCGCCGCCATAGCCGCACGCCGTGATGGAAGGCCCGCACGGATCAGCATCGCCATCATGAATTGCGGGACGCCGGTTTCAACCGCCGCGGCGCCGCCGCCGGCAACCGTCTCTGGCGACCAGCCGAGGGACATGCGGCGGGTGCGCACGGCTTCCAGCGCCCAGACCAGGCGATAGGTGAAGGCCTCTTCGACTGCGCGCATGTTCTGAGGTCCGATTTTGGCAACGTCCTCGCCTGACACCCAACTATGCAGGATGGCCTTCCAATTCGCCGGTAGCGCATTGGCCTTGTCGGGGATGAAGGGCCGCATGAACAGCAGCCGTTCGCCGAGACCGCAGAGGGCGTCGACGAGTTCGTCGATGTCGCCTCTCAGCGCCGCCTCGTCTGCCCGATCGAGCAGTGTAGCCAGTTCATCAGCCATCGCGTCGATTGAGAGACCGGCTTCAAGCCCAACGCCCATGGCGAAATGTCCGCGTCGCGTCTGTGCCGTGGTGCTTTTCCAGATGAGGTCGGCGCGTGCCTCAAACACCTTCTTGTGCAAAGGGGCGATGTCCTCGTCCTCGCGGGCGATCTGGCGGGCCCAGAGGGACCCCTTAAGCGCCTCGTCCAAGAGCTTCGGCAGATCCGCGCGATCGGCGTCCAGCGCTTCGATCAGGCCGAACACGGTCGCGTCGAGGCGTTCGACGATCTGCGAGAGCGGCTCCTCGTCGATGGTTTCTTCCTCGTCATCGCCGCCCTCTTCATCGTCGTCGCCATTGGCCTCATACTCCACGGCGGCGGCCAAGCGCTCTGCGACCGCAGCTTCTTCCTCGGGCGATCTCCAGGCTTCGCGGGCGTTGGCGAGATATTCCCAGGCGTCGTCACGATCCAGGACACCCTCGCGGGACAGGCGTTCGAGGATCTCGGCGACGATCTGGATGAGACCGCTTTTCAGTGTGCGGGCCTTGGCGGAGGCGACCAGCTTTCGCCATTCCCTTTTTCGCCAGTCGATTTTGTCGAACATGACATGAACGATCAGCCCCTCGACGTCGACGAAGGCACGCCCGGCGCGGCCCGCGACATTCGCGAACTCCTCGCCTTTGATCTTCTCGGAGGCGCGATACAGTGCGGGCACCAACAGTACGGCGGCGTTGAGATTGAGGCCCTGCGAGAGCGTCGGCGAAGCGACGATGACCTTCAGTACCCCCTCGGACAGCAGGACTTCCAACTCGCGCAAGAATGGACTTGGCAGCCGGCCGTGGTGGATGGCGACGCCCTGCTTGAGGCAGGCGACGGCGGGATGGTCTTCGCCCAGCCATTCTTTGCCGACCTCCAAGGCCCGGGCGATCGACGCTTCGTCCTCCAACAGGGAATGCAGATAGCCGCGCTTGCAGAGATCCATGGCCTGTTTGCCGTAGCTCTCGACCCAATTCGCCTGGGTGGAGAAGATCAGGGTCCGCTTGCCCTGGCTTGCAAATTCCCATGCCGCGAACAGGGCGAGGTGCGAATTCTTGCGCGGATAGGGCTTTTTCTCCTTTCCTCGTGCTGGTTTCTCCACGACAAATTTGTCGAGAAAGGGACCATCATCGTCGAGGTCGAGCCGGAGCAGTGCGTCCTTGCCTCGCCATGTGAGCGCGCCGAACCGCTGTCGTGTGGGACGCCAGTCGGAACGCACCGGCTTACCCGGTTCGTCGGAGCGTATCCAGGCGGTGAGATCGTCCAATTCGTCACCGCTCGGCAGGATGGCGGAGAGACAAACAATCCGGCGGTCTGCTGCATCCGCCCGCCGAAGCAGGCGCTGCACCAGCGTCTCGTAGCGGATTTCACGCTCGCTCGGGCCGATCATGTGACCTTCGTCGAGGACGATCAGACCGACGTCGTCGATCAGCGACGGGTCGCTTCTCAGCGCGAAGTCGAGCTTCTCGGGCGTTGCAATGATGATCTCGCGGGTGCGCAGGGCGTCTTCATCACCGACCGAAAGTCCGCTGGCGCCGTAAAGGGAGGAGACGCTGAAGCCGAGGGGCGCGAAGGTCTTTCTGAAGGAGCGCTCGGTCTGGGCCGACAAAGCGCGCAATGGCGTGACGATCAGCACCCGGCGCGCCGACGACAGGGTCATAAGCGCGGCAATCTCGGCCACCCGGGTCTTGCCCGCGCTGGTCGGCAAGGCGACGACCAAATCGTCGGTGACATCCGTGGAACGTCGGGCCGCTTCGCGCTGCGATGGCCATAGCTCCACCTCGGATGTCTTGCGCGCGTAGAGCGACGAGATGAACAGCCGGCGCAGGTCCGGATATTTTTCCTCTGTACCCTCTGGCGGTTCGGTTGGCAGGTTCTGGTGCAGTGAATGCTGCCAGAGGTCGTCGATCAGGTGGCGACAGAGGTTCGAGATCCACCACAGCGGAACGTTCTCGGCGTTGTCCGCAAGGCTGACCGCGGTGCGGAGCAAGGTCCGGGCGCTTTCGATCGGCTCAGGCTCGCCCGTCTCGAGTGCGAAGTCAAAATGCGCCAAAGCTCGGCAGATCGTTGTGTTGAGGATCGTCGACAGCACCTCGTCGACGTCCGGTTCTTCATCCCGCAGCGCCTCGGCGATCTGCTCATCGCCGTGAGCCTCGTCATCCAACCATCCGCGAACGAAGCCGCGCAGCTGACCCAGATCGCGCAAGATCAGGTGTCGAATCGCCGTTTCACCCGGCGAGGTGTTGAGGTCGTCCGTGGTCTCGTTGAAGAGGGAGTAAGCGACCGCAGAGAACCCGGCCAGGTGATAGGCCGCCGCGGCGATGGTGCGACGGAAACCGCGATCGGGTGACTCCGGATCGCCGTTGCGCACCAGGGCTTCGAAGGCATTGGCGGCGCGCTCGAAGGCCTTGCTGGTCAATTCCGACGAATCGGCCTGAGAACGCAGAGCCATCGCGCCCCGAAGCAGGGCGAAGCCGTGTTCAGCGAGATCGGTTTCGATTGTGGCGCCAAGGGGCGGTGCGTTCGGTGGGAGCACGCCCTTCTCGCGCATCAGCGACCACGCCGCACCGCGATAGAGCAGGCGCCCAAGGACGCCGTCGACGGTCGCGGTCGCCAGGAACGCGGTCAGTTCGTCAATCGTCTCCAAGGTCTTCAGCCTCCTTATACATGGCCGCGATGAAGTCTTGATGGTCTTCGACGTGTATGTTCACGACGTAGTGGTCCCGGTTGGTTCCCGTGGCGTCGAAGTCCTCCTTCAACGACGCGTGGGGGCCGTTACCCGACACGGTGAAGAGCATGTGGTCGATGCGATCGGAGCGAAGGGACTTCAGGCCCACCTCGTCACGGAGGCTGCGGCCTAGCGCGTTGTCATCTGGATCGTTGCTCTCCAGCAGGCGGTTGGCGACAAACAGCAGGGAATCGGGCGTGCAGCGGCCGTTGTCGCGGTTAAGCACCTTGCGGGCGCTCGTGACCGTGGCCTTGCCGAGCACCTTGTTGCTCTTAGCTTCGCCTTTCAGGAGCCAGAGCTTCTCGCCGGCCCCATCGTATCCGGCGCCGATGAAGTCGTCGCCGCGCATGGCCATGTTGCGGCCGTCCTTGTAGCGGAGGCGGCGCACCGGGACCCGCAGGCCGATCTCTTCCTCGACCAGCTCGGTCGCGAGAATCTCACCGAGATCGCCGGAGCGACCTTTGGGCGTCTGGGGCATCGCCTCCCTGAGGATATTGGCGGCCACCTTGTACCCGAGCCGCTTCACGTCTTCGGCGATCCGTTCAAGTCGGTCGTAATGCGAACGAATGGTCTCGGCGAGGTCATCACGAATCTCGTCGCGGCCGCCATCCTTCTCGACATAGATCCAGAAATGCCTGCGCTTGTCCTTTTCCTTGGCGGCGTGACACCACCGCTCGTATAGCCCCACGTTTTCCCCCAACTTTCATTTTACGGCCGCGCTGTTGGCACGCCCCGCGATGTCCCCGCACCGCTCTAGCAGCACCTCGAACGCCTCGGCGTCCTCAAGCAGCAACCCGTCCTCGACCATCCGGCTGTAGTCAGTGGCGAGCGCTGTGCGTGCTTCGCCAATTGGCACGAGTTGCAGTTTTCCGTTGACGGCGGCGTCATAGTCGATCGTCGCACCGTCGGCTGCCTTCTCCGCGAAGAACATGCTCTTGTGGCGGGCAACTGCATCGGCAAGGTCACGGTCGGACATTGCGTTAGCGGCTATGCCTGCTTCATCCAGGCGTACGACGTCATGCCAATGGCGGGCGAAGCGCTCGCCACGAAGCCGCTCCTGCAAGCAGAAAACATGCATCGCCGTTGCCTTCTCCCAGAAGGTCCGCTCGGCATGCATCACTCGTGGGCGCGCCATCGGAAAATCGACCCCTTCGATCATTCCCGCCGCATCGCAGATGACATCACGTGGGCTTGCCGGCTCGCCCGTCGACCGAGCCCCGAACTCCAGCATCACGCTCGGCGCCACATAGCCCGACCCGGCCGAGGTCGCCTCATAGTCGATGAACAGCTTATCTCCTTCGACCCTGATCGTTGCGGGAAGCGCTTGCGCATCGATCGCACCGGCGACAAGCGGCCGGACCGTCCCGTCGACCCATTCGGGCAGTCGATGCCGGACAGCCTTCGACCAACGCTTCTCCTCGCTGCGGTTTCTTGGCAGGGCCTCGCCGTTCTCGCCCACCAGATCGGGGGCGATGGCGCGAATGTCGTAGGTCAGATCCACGTCCTCGGAAAATCTCCGAATGACGCCATAGGCCTTGGACAGGGATGTGCCGCCCTTGAACACGAGATGCTCGCCGAGATCGGACCCGAACAGTGTCGCGAGGGTCCAGACGACCCACACGTCCTTTTCCAGGAGATGGGCGGGGCGCCCGGATCGATCGGCGGCGACGGCCAACGCCTCGCGCCGATCGTCGACCGACAATCTCAGGAACGCCTCAGCCATGCGCGACCTTGCCGACCGTTCTGGCGAGCCAACTCGGGAGTTGGGGCGCGGCCGCGACGAGTTCGCCGAAAGTGGAAGATGGCAGCTTGCGCTTCAATGTCTTCAAGGCCGCTTCCGCCTTCTCAGGTCCCAGCCAGGCGAGCGCGCGCACAGCCTGGCCGGCAGGTCGATCGGCCAAAGCCAATTGCCAGCGCGGTGCGTGCCGCAACTCGACGACCTGCTGGCCCAAATTCATTGTCCGGCTGCGACCGGATGTCAGATAGACCGACCGAACCGGCACCTGAGTTGTGAGACCCAGCGCGTTGGCCGCCGACGCTCCATTTGACACGATGACCTCGCCACGCTGGAGCGCGAGTGCTTCGACGGTTTTCTCAACCGAAGGCGCGCGGACGCCGAACCGGCTCGAAACCGGGCGCAAATATACGCCGCGCCCGGCACGCATCAGTCGGCCACGCTCAGCCAGGCGCGATAGAGCCTGGTCCACCGCAGCTCGATTGCCGAGATGAAGCAGGCCTTTTGCTGCGATCGGTGCGCCCTCGGGCAAGCTTTCGGTATATGTCAGTATCTGTTCAGCGAGTCGTTTCACGATGAATCTCCTGTCAGAAATATATGCAGTTTTCTGACAGTTTTCAATCTCTGCTGGAGCTGCCGTTAACGACGTCGCATCTTGTCGCTTAGATCCAACGTGTTGTAGCTTCTTTTAAGCTCGCACGGTGATGCTGCCGTCCTCTCATTGGCGATGAGCATCGAATCACCTACATTGGAAGTCATCGCCGAGCTCGACAGGGTCGGGTCGAGCTCTGACGGAGAACTCATCCTATATCCTTCACGGAACGTCCTTCAGAGCGATTTACCGGCTCTGTCGTCCGGGACGATACCGGCGCATGATGTCGCTGCCCTTATGCAGTTCGTCGCGGAAGATCTGCTTACAGCCGGGGTTCGTCTCATTCCGGCAGGTCAAGATAGCATACGCATCCTCACCGATCTGGCGATCTACAACGTGAAGATCGTCAACGACGCAGTTGGAATGATCGAGGCGGCGCACAAAAGACGCCCGAACGACTGGATACAAGGCGCGGAGGATGTTGTTCACCGTTTACATTTGGCCAGGAATCGCGCGAGTGCCGAAGAGCGCGTGCGGAACCTTGGTCCAGGTGCACGACGATGGCGAGACTTCTCAGAGCGTGTGCGAGCAATTGGGGTGACGAATGATGTTCCTATGTGGTTCGCTCTTCTCCTCCTTGAGGCTTTTACCCTACTAAGGGAGCAGTTTCGCCTGTATCCCGTCGAAGTCCTTGCGTCGCCCGATAGCGAGCAAAATGTGGTGATGCTCGCACCTCGCGATGACTCGATGCGGGACGATCAGCGTGAAATAATGGGATTGCGGCCTGCGGCGGAGGCAATGTGGCGCGAACTCAAATACGACGACGGAAAGGTGAATTGGACCGTATCGAAGTCTGCCAAACTGGCAACCGGCCGTGAACGATTGCCGGAACTCAGTTATGAGGGAAGCAACCTTGTTAACGGGAAACTTGCGTTCGCCTTTGCAACGAACCTGACTGTACCGCCAGGACAGTTGCTCTTTCTCCGGCCTCGCAAGGATAACGGAACCGAGCGAGCCATCAGGCGGCGGCTGCAGAACATTGTCGCGGCCAGGGCCAACGTGGAGCTCCTCAGAGCTTTGGACGACCCGGCGCAGGTGGCAATGGATGACATGCTGCGTGATATCGCTGTTCCGGGTTCGCCGCCGGCAGATGCAGATATGGAGCCATCGAAGATTGAGGCATGGCAGTCGATCGTCGCGGGGAGGTCGATTAACGTCGTCGTCGGCCCACCTGGGGTGGGAAAGACGTTTTTGATTTCACACCTCGTGAAAAGCATCCTCGACCAAACGCCCGATGCTCGCATTCTGGTGTCTGCCCAGAACCATGAGACGCTCATTCATATGGAGGACGAGCTTCGGAAGTTCCTGCCCGAGCAGTCGACAATTGTCGTTCGCGTCGAACGGTCTCGGGTCAGCGAAGAAGAGAGCACCCTGCGGCAAAGCTCGGTCGCGTTGTTACGCTCCATCTCCAAGCCTGACACTGAACGCGCGGCCGTCATGGCAAACCAGCTCCATCAGATCACTCAGGCGCTAAATCCTGTCGACAGGTCGGAAAAGTCAACCGCCGAACGTGCTTTGCGCGACACCGACAATCTGACGCTTCGCTCGTCTGACGTCACCTTAGCCACGACCTCATCCCATGTCCTTGAGGAAATGATTGCCGATGGCGAACAGTTCGACTGGGTTTTCATCGAAGAAGCCGCGCGCGCAAATGGTGCTGAGCTAATTGGCGCCCTCCTTCTCGGTAACCGCCGGGTTATGATCGGCGACCATAATCAATTGTCGCCCTTCGATGTGGTCGAGCGCCAAAAGTTCTACGATGGCAAGCGCGCAAACGAATTGCTGAGGGATGCCAAAGAAAAGCTTTCTGCGATCCCCGATCTGCCAGGTGAAGTGGAAATCGCCCTCGACGCGCTCAAGGCGGATCAGTTCTTGCTCAGCGATGTTCTCGCCACCGCTTCTCGCCTCGAGGAGCCATTCAGATCAATCGCCGAGCGAGAGGCCCTCAGAGCCGGAGACGCTAAACGTCCGAGCTCGATCGCGAACACCTTGCGCGAACAGAGCCGGATGCATCCAGCAATTGGCGAGCTTGTCTCAAACACCTTCTATAAAGGTGAGCTCGTTCCATCGGAGCGCGTGAAGCAGCGTAAGCCAGCAGTCGAAACAATTGCGGGCTTCCCTGCATCTCCCGTCGTGATCCTCGACATGCCCTCGTTGAGCGTCGTCAAACGCAAAGCGTTCGAGCACACTGTCAGGCGGTCTTACCGAAATGAGTCGGAAGTAAAGGCGATAGTATCCGCCATGAAGAGGTTGCGCCCAGTCGTGTCCGCGGACGGGCGTCGGCCGACGATGGCGGTATTGTCGCCCTATTCCGCTCAAGTGAGTCATTTCGAGCGCTTGCTCAAGCCCGAGATCGATACGACCGAGAAGACCCTTTTTGGCTTCGCCAGCCCGCGCGGAGATGGAAAGTTTATCTATACAAGTGACAGCTTCCAGGGTGGTGAGGCAGACGTGATCGTCGCCAGCCTCGTTCGAAACAACGTGCTCGTTGGCACGCGAGCCCTCGGTTTCATCAAGAACCCGCAGCGACTGAATGTGCTCCTCAGTCGAGCCAAGCATAAGCTGATACTTGCCACCAGCCGTAGGTTTATCAGCAACACCGTAAATGGGATCGATCCGGACGGCCTGAATGATGAGCTAGGCTTCCTGCGAAGGATGCTCGATGAAATCGCGCGGCTTGCAGAGACGGAATTTCCGGGGGTTGGTATGGGCGCTTCCATCATCACGGTCGATGAGAATGGGAAGCTCTCCCGATGAACAACATCTACATTCCGGCATGGCATTATCGGGCGCCAGGCATCGTTCAGCGCACGTGGGGCTGGAGCCCTATCGAGGAAATGGTGCTGCTGTCGCTTGATCGCAACCCAGGAACGATCGATGCCGTCGCGGCACACTTGGGAATCCTGCGACAGATTGTGAGCTCGACCGTAGCCCGCCTTATGCAGTTCGGCCTCGTTGAAGTCCGGCTTTCGCCACAGCCAGTGCTCGCCACAAGCAGCGTCGGGCATAGCTTCATTCGCGCGGGACGTGCGCTTCCTGAACGAACCACGGACCGCGAAATCGGTATCAGTGTCGTATATGAAAAGGTCGGGCAGTCTGTCTTCAGGACGCGAGATGTGGACACGATCCCGGTTTCGAAACTCCCGGCCAGCGGCGCGATTGTCGCTTTTCCATCGGGCGAAGCGCCGGAGACGGACTATTCGATGATGCAGCGCGTCAGTCAGTTCACGGCCGGTACACTTCGTCCGGGCGAATGGCTTCGGGGTGTCGAGGCCAACAGTTCGTTCCTGGAACGAAAATTCCTGGTTCTCAATCTTGACGATGTGAAAGACGGGATACTGCCACTAGGGGCGAGCGACCAGCTCGTGGAAGCCCTGAAGGCGACAATAAAAACCGGCATCTTGCCGACGACCGCTGCTCCGCCAGTCAGCCAGCCTGTGGTGATCGACACGTCGTTTGCCACCGAACAGCTTATCGTTGGGTCCGAACAGCACTTGCAGCGCTTCGAGCAAATCGTTGGCGCTGCAAAGTCGCACATCTTTGTCCTTTCAACGTTTGTCGCTTCGCAGTCCGATGAGAAAGGCAAAGAGAGGCGCGAGAGGATATGGCAGGCCCTCGAGGATGCATGCAGACGAGGCGTCAAATGTCACCTGTTCTTTGGAACGTCGCTTGATCGCGCCAAGCATGCATCAGCCATGCAGGAACTCTACACTCGGCTATCTGCGGTTCGGCAGACGAGAGGCTATCTGCTCGTCCAGAGAGATCCTGTGGGCAGCCATGCAAAGTTTCTCCTAGCAGACGATGGCGATGGTGGTGCAATTGCGGTGATGGGGTCCTGCAATTGGCTTTCGTCCCCGTTTTCGGCTGTCGAGGTTTCCGTAGAACTCAGGGAAACCAACGCTGTTGCGACCGGAATGGATCTACTCCGCGAGATCATTGCCAAACTCTCCGGCGCCAGCCGATCCGTGGAAACGCTTTTGTTTATGGCGTCGGAACTGCGGCGTCAGCGTGCCCGTCTTTCATGGTCTTCAGAAACCCCGCCTCCTACCGCCAGACTAACCATTCTTCGGGCCGACGACCACGAGCGCCTTCTCCGCGTTGCGGCGCACGATGCGCAGGAGCGTTTCGTTTGCTGCACGAATAAGGTCGGAGCCAATATGGTCCCCGCCCTGTTCGACCCCGCAGAGGTCGCAGGCAAGCGATTGAGTGACGTGCGTGTCTACTACTCGCGACGGTCGGGGCCGATCAAACGGGGGCATGTCGCACAACACCGCGAACGTCTGAATGGCATCGTCGAGTTAACTGGCGTACCGGAGCCGCAATTGCACGCCAAGTTCCTGGCGTGGGACAACGACCATATCGTCGTCAGTAGCTTGAACTGGGGCTCGCAATCGGGATTGGAGGAGAACCCATTGGACGAAATCGGCCTTTACCTGCAGGGCACAAAGCTTGCGACATCGTTGCTAGATAAATTCGAGGCAGCGAGTAGATGACCGGGGTAGTGACTGAAAAGTCCGCGCCCAACGCCGCAAACGCCGGCCTCGTCATGAAATTTTTGGAGCTTGATGGGCAAAACGGTCAGCCGCCTCGTTCCGTGAGTATCGGTGGCCTCGAGCTGGAACCACTAAACTACGACCAGCTGGCAGGTGCACAACTGCATAGACCTCTATCCGTCCCGCTCAATTGGCGTCACGCCAGAATTCTTGAGACGAACATCGAGGGCATTGAGATCGATAGTCTGGCACGCGGAAACGCGACGCTCGAGAGCACTCATAATTCGATGGCCGTCAGCCTGCAGCGTGGCGGTTGGCTTCCGTCTGGTCTCGCGATCGCCGATGGTGGCGTTACGATCCTGCCCGATAGAAATGTCATCAGCCAGATAAAGGGACGTTTCGAGGGCGGCTCTGTTGTCGGCGCGGGTCAGGACTTTCTGGACTTGCTTGCTGAGCAGGAGGTGCGACTTAACCCCCTTCTGTTCGCGATCGAAGGCAATGACCGGAGAATTCCAGATCATCAGATCGTAGAAGCGCAGCTGACGGAAGTGACGGCCTTTCTCCGCAAAGCGCTTCCGAAGGCAGAGCTTGTTGTCGGCAACGACAGTCTGAGGGGAGCTCTTGGCCTGATCGAAGACACCCGTGCTGGGCTTGAGCGAAAGAGCAAGTTCCTCCTTCATCTCTCGCCTGTCCTCACTGCTCCAACGAGCCGCAGGCTTTTCGACAAACGATGGACCGATGTGCTTGATGCGGCCGATCGCTACGGTGTGGCTCGCGGTTCTTTGGTTGTTCTGGCGGCGTTGAGCTCAGTGGCGGTTCCAAACTCTGGCAGCCCCGCAAAGAAGATGTTGAAGTTTCGGGCGACATACTCTGACGAGGACGCCTACAACGCGCTCGCAGATATACGTTCGCTTGAAATATTAATTCACCTCCTCGCGCTGTTTCCCGGAGAGCGTCCTGCCATTTTTACAGCCGACAGAGCATTGGCGCTTTTCTGGACCGGAATCCGGGCGCATAACTTCCGACGCGAAATGCGCTCGGTATCGTGCGATCTAGCGCCGGTAGAGCAGTTGTTTCCGGGCGACACGATGAACCTCTGGAAGAGCGATTGCAGACCTCGCGCAGCCGCGCAGGCAACGTAAACCCGTTCATTCGGCGCTTCGTCGATCAATTAGCTGCGTGTGGTCACAGCCGGGATATTGGTTGCACCCGAGAAAGCGGCCGTTGTCGCGACCTTTCCGTTCTACCAGTTGGCCCACGCCGCACGCCGGACACGGATTTAGCGTGTCACCATCAATCGTCTCGAAACGCAAGTTTTCGCCGGCGATTTCTGAGAGCTCCCGAATATATCTGGATGGCTCACGGCTGTTCGTCAGCAGGAACACACCGCGGCTCGCGCGGGTCAATGCGACATAGAAAAGGCGGCGCTCCTCGGCAAACTCAAACGTCTCCGGTCGCGGCATGACTAGATTGAGCAGCTCATCGTCCTCTATCCGGCTTGGCACCCCATAATCGCCTTCGCTGACATCGAGCAGAATCGTATAGTCGGCCTCAAGTCCCTTGGCTCGATGGAACGACAGTCCCGAAACTTCGATATGCTCGAATTTTGGCATCGCCCCCCTGAACGGATCCAGCTGGTTGTAGCGCCACAGCACCATGACCTTGAGCTTCTGGTGCTCGTCGCTCCGCCACTGTACGGAAATCCCGCCAAGGAAGGTATCGAGGCGCTTCAGCAATCGGAGGCATGAATCGGCAAAATCTGACTTGCCGCGATCACCGTCGATTGGAATGACCCGGATCGATCGTGGGATCGCCGGCCGTGTCGACCGCACCGATTTCTTAAGCTGGATCGGATTGCGCTGGACGAAGCTGGCCGCTGTTTCGGCGATGAGCTGATTGCAGCGATAGGTTTGCTCCAGACGACCTTGCCAACTTGCCCCAAAATTCGCCTCGAACTGCGTGAATATCGTAATGTCCGAACCGGCAAAGCGATAGATCGACTGCCAGTCGTCACCCACCGCAAAGATCTTGGTGAACGGCTTCTGGTGTTTCAGCGCCTTGATCAGCTTCGCGCGCGGCTCGGAAATATCTTGGAACTCTTCGACGAGGATCAGGGAGTATGGGCTCTCATATTGTCCGGTTTCCACTAGCCGCGTGGCATTGGCGATCATCGAGTCGAAATCGATGCGGTTGGCCTCTACCAGCTTCTGGGAATAGGTTTCGGTGATCTTCCAGACGACCTGCGCAAATTCCCTGGCGCGGGTGCGATCGTGAAGCGATTTGGCGCGCTCAAGCAGCATGTCCAGGGTCAGGTGGCCGGCGCGAATGTGTTTGATGCAGATCGCAATCAGCTTGTGATAGTGCTTGATGACAACCGGCTCGAGGGCTTTCACGATCGCCGCATAGCTTTTACGTTCGAACCGAATGCCCCGTTTCGCAAGCTCTGCTTCGAGTTCCGCAATCAGCGATCCATCACTCGCTTGCGCCGACGTGGTCCGGAATACATCCATCCCGGCCTTGCGGTATGCGGCCAGCTTGTTTTCGGCATGGGTGACGTAGTCCGCGAAGGGGGACGTGCCGTCAGCGTTGATGGCCAGATGCTCATGGATCGTTTTGCTGGCGGGGTAATAGAAGTCCGGATGGACGTACCGGATTTCCCCGTTTCCCTCGTTGATCGGGATCTGACGTTCGTACTCGAACTCGACGGAGTGCAGCCAGAGCCAGTTGGTGACTGTCTGCTCCTGGAGCGACTTCACATAGATGCCGGCCATCGTGCCGACGGTCGCATTTCCTTTCCGCCGGCGCACCGACAGGTAGCGCTCGTAGTCTGCCTCGGAATCGAACACCTCTGCCGGGATATCCGCCTTAGGATGAAGGACGAGGAGGTTGACCCAAAGCCCGGCGAATTCCGCGTCCGAACGCAGCAGCTCGTCTATGATCTCTTCGATCACTCTGGCCTCGCCGGCGGGATGTTCGACCCAGTCGGCAAGCTGAGGGGGACGGCCTTCGACCTCTTCGATAATTCCGCGACCGAGGGCGTGAAACGTGATCACTTTACATCCCGGATTTCCTGGATCGACCGCGAGCTGTCTGTATATCCGCTCTTTCAGTTCATCGGCGGCGCTCTTGTTGAAAGCGAGCACAAGGATTTCCTCAGGCCGATAGAGCTGCTTGTCGAGGACGTAGGCGACCTTGCCGACCATGGTGGCGGATTTGCCTGAGCCGGCAGAGGCGACGAGGAGATTGTTGTCTTCCAATCGAATGCACGCCTCGCGTTGCTGATCGGACAATGACCGGCCATCCAGATTGTCGTAGAACGACCGGTATCTCGACAGCTCAGCCGAGACAAACGCATCATTATATCTGTGGCGAACATCCGGATCGGTGAGGAAGGTGAGCGATCGGGGCAGCGCCGCTTTAAGGGTGGCCGGCATCAGTTCCGGGTCGAACAGAGGGTGCGAAAGCGCGGCCGCGGCTTCACCTGTTACATTCGCAATCGCACGGGCCAGGTCGGCATGGGCCAGATATTGCCGGTTACCCTCGGTGATAGACTGTAGTTTCGTATCCACTTCGCTCAGGCGCTCGGTGTCGGAGCCGATCAAGTCGAAGAGGTGGTTATTGATAAAGCTGTAAAGGTCTGCCGCAATCCGGGTTGCTGCCTCTTCTCCGAGGCAGGGCAGGCTGTAGATTCGATTGCGAGACCGGACTTCGACCGAATGCCACAGCAAAGCCTTGCCGACGGAAATGGCTATGACGTCCAGACAAGGAAGATTGTCGGCGCCGTTCACGTTGATCTGCAGGGCCGCCGGCAACGACGAGCTCAGCGTCACTTTCCATTTTCCTTGGGGAAGGAGTCGGGCAAAAAATCCAGGCCGGTGTGTTCGAACACGATCAGACATCAGAGCTCACGTGCTACCAGAAAGTTCAGTCCGAAAGCCACTTGCAATCGGTCCAATGCCGTTCATACCGTCTTGCGAATTCTGTCATCTCCCGAACATTGGCCTGCGGTGTCTGACAGGCGCGGGCGCAGGTCGAGACGACATCCCGGTAAAGGGACGCGGAGACGGGCCGGATGCCCTCGTAGTTCATGATCAGGTCGGGAAGGCGCTCCGTGATTGCCTCTCCCCGAGGCGCCATGACAAAAGTCGGCGGTGTCCCGTATGCATTGATCAAGATGTATCTCCAGCTCGGGTCGGCCTGACCTTGGGTGGGAACGATCTCGCAAGGGCAAGCATCACCGCCGCCGGAAATCTCCTGATAGACCGCTTCGAGCGCGTGAGCCTTCCTGGCAATCAGGACATAGGGTCCTGCGGGCGTGTAGCCGCCCATCCCTTCGTCATATTCGATGCCTAACAGGCGTAAGAGGTCGAAGCGCGCCGCTCGGTCCAGGAGGGAGCGCTCCGAGATGAACCACTGGAGTTGCCGCAGGGTAATCCCGGCTGCGGTGGCGATCTCTCTGGGCGAATTGGGCCAGCAGGCGACCAGGTTTTTGGCGATTTCGGCCGCATTGTCGTACTCTTCGTAGGCCGTGATGTCGTCGTCGTCATCGACGTCCTCTGATGGGTCTTCTCCCGAAAGCAGCCATATCCTGCCGGTAAATCCGTCGTGTTTGAAATAACGCGGCCGATCGGGTGGGAGTGAGGTCTCCCAGGATGACAGCCATGCACCGGCTTCCCAGTCCACTTTTTCGAGGAGAATGTCTGCCGGCTTTCGCATCGGCAATTCCAGCCAAGACTCGATCTTCTCCTCGAGTTTTCTGTTGCTGAGTCTGAGAGGACCGCGACCCGCCCTCCAATCGTGATCCTCGTGTGCATCGCGACAAAGGGTCTCGACGGACGCGACCAGCGACAGACCGACCGGGTCGTGTCTTTTTGACAGCCACAGGGAGGCATCCTGGGCTGAGCGCAACGATGCGGGCACTGTTTTATCCTTGGCGTCCGCAACCTCAGGCCGGATGCCGATCTTGGATCCGCCGCCAGTGTCGGATCGGCCTGTGCCACATGGCGGTTCACACGCAGAATATCCGGCAGACCGCGCAAACCCTCTGCGTTTCCCCATGCCGTCAGCAGCACGTCGCGCAACGATTTGTGCTTCTCCATGGTGGAAAATGTCAGCCAGCGGATCGGCAGGCCGGCAACGGTGAGCCCATAAAGTATGATGGGGCTCAGCCCATGCCGTTTGGCGTCCGCTAGTCGTATCGGATCGCGGATAGCGACAACGCCGTGCTGAGGGTGGTGGAATAGAAACTTGGCGGTTGAGACGTAGAAGTGATGTTCTCGGTCTGGCTGTTGCGCCTTATTGTCCATGGCTGCTCTCAAAATCATCAAATCGTTGGTCAGCATCCTACGTTTTCGACGTCAGCGCCTAAAGTACTTCCTTGCTTTAAATAGCGCTTGTTCGCAGTTCCCTAGCCGCAAACTCCGCGCGAAATGCGCCTGATCAGGGTCGTCGTTGCTTGCCCCGACGCCGATGCGTATTGTGCGCGGCCATGCCGCAATCGGATCGGAATAAAATGACCTCGCAACTCGACTTCTTTGCAACACCTGTTCTGCCTACCGCGCAGGTTGCCAGGCCGCAGGTTATTGCAAAAAGTGGGCAGGAGGGCATTGGTTCGGATGACGAGGCCATGGCCCGTCATCTGCAAGCGACCGGCAATTATCGCATCTTGCGAAAGCTCCGACCGCGGCCGATCGTCGAGCCCCCGAGGCCGGAATTTCCGCGTCGTGGCGTCATTCTCGATATCGAAACCACCGGCCTCAATCATCGCTCCGACGAAATCATCGAAATCGGCGTGATAGCCTTCACCTTCAATGACGCGGCGCGATTGGCGACGTCACGGGCGTCTATGGCGGACTTCAGCAGCCAACTGGCCCGATCCCCGCCGAAATCACCCGCCTCACCGGGATCACCGACAATATGGTCGCCGGTCAGGTGATCGACGTTGCCTGCCTCAAATCCCTCACTGAGCCTGCCGACTTGATCATTGCTCACAATGCCGGCTTCGATCGACCTTTTTGCGAAGCTTTCTCGCAGATGTTTTGCAACAAGGCTTGGGCTTGCTCGGTTTCTGAGATCGACTGGTCGGCACGCGGCTTCGAGGGAAGCAAGCTCGGTTACCTGATCGGCCAGTCGGGCTATTTCCACGATGGCCACCGCGCGGTCGATGACTGCTTCGCACTGCTGGAGGTGCTCGGGCAGACACGGCCCGGCCCCACTGCGGCGCCATTTGCGGAACTCTATCAGGCCAGCCAGCGATCGCGGGTTCGCATTTATGCAGAGAACAGCCCGTTCGACATGAAGGATCAGCTCAAGGCGCGCGGTTACCGCTGGTCTGACGGCTCCGACGGCCGTCCGAAGTCCTGGTGGGCGGAATTGCCAGAAGAGAGGCTGGAAGAGGAGCTGCATTTCCTGCGGACGGAGATCTATCGCTGGGATGCCGATCCAGCGGTCAAATATCTGACAGCGTTCGACCGCTTCCGGGCTGTTTGAATGGTCGGGAGGGGCGATGACGACCGTTCTGGGTATTGATGCAGCCTGGACCGCGGCACAGCCGAGCGGTGTCGCATTGGTCTCCGCCGCGGTCGGCAATTGGCGCCTGATCTTCGCGGGATCGTCCTATCGCCACCTTCTGGATCGCGCCGAAGATGATCGGATCTCCACGTCCCGTCCATCCGGCTCGGTCGCAGAGGCCGCCGCTCTCCTTGCCGCGGCCGGGAAAATTGCGGGCTCAGCCGTGGATCTCGTCTGTCGCAGGAGCCGATTACGGCGCGCCGGGTTTCGGACAATCTGGTCTCGGCAGCCTATGGCGCCCGTCATTGTAGCACGCATACGCCGAGCGCGATCAGGCCCGGTAAAATCAGCGATGACCTGCGGAGCGGATTTGCGCTTTGCGGCTATGGGCTGCTGACGAAAGAGGTTTGCTCGCCGGGCCTGCTGGAGGTCTACCCGCATCCAGCCCTGGTCGAACTGATGCGTGCCGAAAAGCGGCTGCCTTACAAGCAGGGTAAGACCCGCAATTACTGGCCAACGGAAACCCCTGCCAGTCGGCGCAACAGACTCTTCGAAACCTGGCGGTCGATCGTCACCTCCCTCGACGGGGAGGTACAGGGCGTTTCGGAAAGACTGGTGCTGCCGCCGTTTGACGCGGCGCCGTGGCAGCTGAAAGCCTTTGAGGATATGCTCGACGCCGTCATCTGCGCGTGGGTCGGGATATGCGTCTTCGAGGGAATCGCCGTGCCATTCGGTGACGACACTTCGGCGATCTGGATACCCCGGTCAGAGCTTCTCGCGTCGCGGCGGTGTCAGTCATGATCGGATTCTTGCGGCGATGGATCGAACACCGGCGTGCAATCCTTCGCCGATGGCAAGAGGATGCGAAGCAGCTAGCTGCATCGGATCCGTTTGGCGCTCGTTACGAGGCGCAACGAATGGCGCTCCGCAGACGTGCTCAAGGCAAACTTGGCGAATACTGACATTGGGCCAAAGGTGCGAGCGAAGTCGCCCGTATCGAACGGCGTGCCGCGATGGACTTTGAGGTCGTCAAGGCGATTGCTGATCGGGAAGGCGGGTCTCGCCGGTAGCCACCTGTACGGCGCGTCGCGGTGAGTACCCAGGCTGGTACTGTCTCGACCTTCCGATGTTTCCATGCATCTAGGTCCAGGAGGTTGGTTGCTGGTTCGATTCCTTTCAACTGCAATCACCCGGATGCGCGGCAGATAATGCCGATCTAAGAGGTGAGCGCCGATCGTCACACCGAACATGGCAAGTACCTTAGGCGCTGGTCAGCCGTTGAGCCTTGGCGGCTCCGCCGCGCTGAGCGTAGTCCAATCCATAAACCATCAAGTCGGCGAGGTGTGCATCCACGGCTGCCCTCGATATCCCTGGCTGCACGCCGAAGATTTCAAACGTCAGTCCCGTCGGCGGGGTGGTCTCAAGCGCCCGCTTCATGGCGTTGAAATCACCTTTCACAAAACGTGAAGGGTTGCGGTGATGACCCGGATTGATGCGATGTTCAACGTGCTGAGTAAGCACCGCGGCATCGCAGAAGGCGATTGATTTCAGCATCTGGCCGGACACTTCATACACATCGCCGACGCGCCGGCCAGAGGGTGCGCCGCCCGCGCCTTTGCAGTGATAGAGCCTGACAATAAGGGAGCCGTCCGGGTTTTGCACGAACGCGATATAGTCAGCTGCTTCCCCGCTGCGGTGGTCATAAACGAGCGCAATGAGATCGTCCGATGCGCACAGGTGCCGCTCCAGCCCCTGATGGACAGTCAGCCGTCCATCAGGCTGGTCTGGCCCGAACTCCATGTCAATCTTGCAGTTGTCCCACGCGAGAGCGTCGGCATCGCCGTCGCGAAGCTGTGTGACGACATCGGCTGCTGCAGCAATAAGATTGACACCAATGAATGACGACTTATCGGCCGCGTAAAAGACTGGAGGATGATGGGATAGCCACGACGCCAGGTCCGTCCACTCGTCATAACCTGTGACAATTTCGACATCGCTTGCCCCGGCCTTTGTGAACAAGGCTCCCCCACCAAGGTTGAAGGAAATGCTTCCGCTGAAGGTATCCGAGACGACATCGAAGGTCATGGTGGAACGCCCTCCGTTCACCTGGAAATTGGCGAGTTCGAGATCGGTGACGATCCTATAGGTCCAAGGTGCGGCGGCTCCCGCTCTCCACCGGACACGCGGCGCTAGGCGATAAGCTTGCTTGTGCCAGCCGGCGGCAATGATGTGCTCCGGCAGCTGCCGCAAGGTGCGCGCGTGCTGAATGATGTCGAGTTGCGACGCTGCTATCCCGCCGCCGCCGCCAAGCCTTCCGTTCAGTTCGGTGATCCACTCGATGTATTCAGCGACGGAGAGGCGTTGGTTAACCGACGTGACGCCGCTGATCGATGTACTCGGCAATCGCGGCGGACAGCGGAGTTTCCGCGTGGCGCCGGTCGCAAGCGACGTCCCCGAGCGCAGCGTTCAGCGGATCGCGCCGACGGCGGCGGAAGACGGCGCCACCTGGCCGCTCAACTGGCCGAGGCCGCCGCGCCTTCTGGCGCGTCCCGAACCGATCGAAGTGATCGCGCTTCTGCCGGACCATCCGCCCGTCTCGTTCACCTGGCGTGGCAAGCGGCGGCGAGTGAAGCGCGCCGACGGACCGGAACGGATCTTTGGCGAGTGGTGGAAACGCAGCTCCGAATGGGTTGCGGTCCGCGACTACTTCGTCGTTGAGGATGATGTCGGTGAACGCTTCTGGATTTTCCGAGCCGGCGACGGCGTCGACGCGGAAACAGGATCGCATAAGTGGTTCCTGCACGGGATGTTTGCCTGATGCGCTATGCCGAACTGCAAGTCACCACGCATTTCTCGTTCCTCCGCGGCGCGAGCTCGGCGGAGGAGCTGTTTGCGACCGCAAAACTGATGGGCATTGAAGCGCTCGGCATTGTCGACCGCAACAGCCTGGCAGGCATCGTGCGGGCGCTGGAAGCCTCGCGCGCGACGGGACTCAGGCTGATTGTCGGCTGTCGGCTTGATTTGGCCGACGGCATGTCGATTCTCGTCTATCCGACCGATCGTGCCGCTTATTCGCGGCTGACAAGGCTGTTGACCTTGGGCAAGGGCCGGGGCGGGAAGGCAAAGTGCGTGCTGCATCTGGACGACGTGGCGCTCTATGCCGAAGGTCTGATCGGCATCCTGGTGCCGGACATGCCGGACGACGTCTGCGCCGTGCAGCTCAGGAAGATGGCCGAG
Organism: Sinorhizobium glycinis; assembly: GCF_001651865.1. Taxonomy (GTDB): domain Bacteria; phylum Pseudomonadota; class Alphaproteobacteria; order Rhizobiales; family Rhizobiaceae; genus Sinorhizobium; species Sinorhizobium glycinis. Next base: position 49,864 of record NZ_LPUX01000066.1, on the reverse strand, counting down.
GTCTTTGGCGATCGCGCCTATGTCTCGCTCTGCCTGCGCCGCCGCCCCAACGATCAGCTGCGACTGCACCAGCTGTCGAACCTTGCCGTTAAGCACCGGGTAAAGACGGTCGTGACCAATGATGTGCTGTTTCATGAACCCGGCCGCCGGCAGCTGCAGGATGTCGTCACCTGCATCCGCACCAGAACCACCGTCGACGACGTCGGCTTTGAGCGCGAGCGGCATGCCGACCGTTATCTGAAGCCGCCGGAGGAAATGGCTCGACTTTTTCCTGGTTACCCGGAAGCGCTGGCGCGGACGATGGAGATCGTCGAGCGCTGCAGGTTTTCGCTCGAAGAGCTGGTCTATCAGTACCCCGAGGAGGCGCTGATCCCGGGGATGACGGCGCAGCAGTCGCTTGAGCACTACACCTGGGAGGGCGTCAAGACACGTTATCCCGAAGGGCTTCCTGCGAATGTCGAGAAGACGATACGCCACGAGCTCGCTCTGATCGAGACGATGAAATATGCGCCCTACTTCCTGACCGTCTTCTCGATCATCCGCTATGCCCGATCGCAGGGCATTTTATGCCAGGGCAGGGGATCGGCCGCCAATTCCGCCGTCTGCTATGTGCTCGGCGTCACCTCGATCGACCCCGACACCAACGATCTCCTGTTCGAGCGCTTTGTCTCCCAGGAACGCGACGAGCCGCCCGATATCGATGTCGATTTCGAGCACGAGAGGCGCGAGGAGGTGATCCAGTGGATCTACAAGACCTACGGCCACGACAAGGCGGCGCTCTGCTCGACCGTCACGCGCTATCGTGCCAAGGGCGCCATCCGCGATGTCGGCAAGGCGCTGGGTTTGCCGGAGGATCTGATCAAGGCGCTGTCGTCCGGCATCTGGTCCTGGTCGGAAACGGTCGGCGAGCGCCAGGTCCGCGACCTCGGCCTCAATCCGGAGGACCGGCGGCTCGCCTTGACTCTACGACTTGCCCAGCAGCTGATGGGCGCGCCACGCCATCTTGGCCAGCATCCCGGCGGTTTCGTCCTGACCCACGACCGGTTGGATCATCTCGTGCCGATCGAGCCGGCGACCATGGTCGACCGGCAGGTGATCGAATGGGACAAGGATGACGTCGAAGCGCTCAAAATGATGAAGGTCGACGTGCTGGCGCTCGGTATGCTGACCTGCATGGCCAAGGCTTTCGCCCTGATCTACGAGCACAAGCATGAGGATCTCGACCTTGCGACCATCCCCCAGGAGGACCCGGCGACCTACGCGATGATCCGCAAGGCTGACACGCTCGGCACCTTCCAGATCGAATCCCGCGCCCAGATGTCCATGCTGCCCCGCATGAAACCCAGAACCTTCTACGATCTCGTCATCCAGGTGGCGATCGTCCGCCCCGGCCCGATCCAGGGCGACATGGTCCATCCGTATCTGCGCCGGCGCGAGGGCAAGGAGAAGGTCGAGTACCCGACACCCGAATTGGAGGCGGTCCTCCATAAGACGCTGGGCGTGCCACTGTTTCAGGAGTCGGCAATGAAGGTGGCGATGGTCTGTGCGGGGTTCACGGGCGGCGAAGCCGACCAACTCCGGAAATCCATGGCGACCTTCAAGTTCACGGGCGGCGTTTCACGCTTCAAGGACAAGCTCGTCTCGGGAATGATCAAGAACGGCTACTCGCCGGAGTTCGCCGAGAAGACATTTTCGCAGCTAGAAGGCTTCGGCTCCTACGGCTTCCCCGAGAGCCATGCCGCGTCCTTCGCGATGATCGCTTACGCCTCCAACTACGTGAAATGCCATTTTCCGGATGTCTTCTGTGCGGCGCTTCTGAACTCGCAGCCGATGGGCTTTTACGCTCCCGCGCAGATCGTCGCCGACGCGAGGAAGCACGGCGTTGAGGTCCGTCCCGTCTGCATCAATCGGTCGCGATGGGATTGCACGCTCGAGCCGATTGCAGGCAGTGATGGGCATGCAGTCCGGCTCGGCATGCGTCTGGTGCGCGGTCTGGCGATTGCCGACGCGGCGCGCATCGTCGTCGCGCGTGCTGACGAGCCCTTCGCATCGGTCGACGACATGTGGCGGCGATGCGGCGTGCCGGTCGCCTCGCTCGTCGAGCTCGCCGAAGCCGATGGCTTCCGGCCGTCATTGCGACTCGAGCGACGTGATGCGCTCTGGGCAATCAAGGCGCTGCGCGACGAACCGCTTCCGCTGTTCACGGCGGCGGCCGAACGGGAGGCTCGGGCAATTGCCGAGCAGCAGGAGCCGGAAGTCAAGCTCAGGCAGATGACCGAAGGCCACAACGTCGTCGAGGACTACAGCCATATCGGGCTGACGCTCCGGCATCATCCCTTGAGTTTCCTGCGGAGCGACCTTGCCAAGCGTCGGATCGTCACCTGCGCCGAAGCGATGACGGCGCGCGACGGGCAATGGCTGATGGCGGCCGGGCTGGTGCTGGTGCGACAGCGACCAGGGTCGGCAAAGGGCGTGATGTTCATCACCATCGAGGACGAGACCGGTGTGGCAAACGTCGTCGTCTGGCCGAAGCTCTTCGAGCGGTCGCGCCGGACAGTCCTCGGCGCCAGCATGATGGCAATCAACGGCAGGATCCAGCGGGAAGGGGACGTGGTGCACCTGGTCGCCCAGCAGCTCTTCGATCTCTCGACTGATCTGTCGAGCCTTGCCGAGCGCGACGGCACATTCCGGCCGCCGACCGGCCGCGGCGACGAATTCGCCCATGGTTCTCCCGGGAGCCCCGATTCCCGCGAGCGACCGGTCCCGGGAGTTCGGGCGAGGGATATGTTCACACCGGATCTTCATATCGATACACTGAAGATCAAGAGCCGGAATTTCCAGTAGAGCGCCGGCGCGCCGGCTCCTGGTCGTCACAAACTAAGATCAGCGGTCATCAAGAGCTTCGAGCGCCTGCTCGGCGAAACCAGGTGACGTGAGCGCAAGTCTTTCGATCAGTTCCCGTATGGTCAGCGCTGGTCGCCGGTACGCAGCCGCTTGAACTGTGATCGCCTCGAGTACCTCCGTTGGATTTTTCGCGAAGATTTGCGAAAGGAATTCATCAGGAGTCAGGGCAACAATGCCATCGGGAAGGTTGCCGAAATCGCGGATGTTCGACGTCACGATGACCGTAGCTTCGACCGCTTAGCGTTTATGCGTCATATTGTCGGCATGGCCGTATCACATCGCACATCGCCGGATAAAAATTCCACCAAAACCTCGAATGCCATTCCGGCACCCGAGAGGTCGGCTGCTGCGCGCGTCGCATCGCTATTGCTGGCCAACTCGAAGAAGCGCCAAGGCATCGTTCAGGTTATTGATGTGGATGGCGAGCGCCAGGAACTTCCTAATGCCTTAGCCGAGGTCATGTATCGGGCCGCCGAACTCCTCGCCGAGGGACGAGCGGTGACGGTGCTACCTGACGAAGAGATGCTGTCGACGCAGGCCGCAGCGGACATTCTCAACGTTTCCAGGCAATATCTCGTCCGATTGGTCGATACCGGCGAGCTTGCTGCGGAAAAGGTGGGCAGTCACCGGCGCTTGCGGGCTACGGATGTTGCGGCATTCAAGGCCGCTCGAGATGCTAAGCGGGCGTCGGCACTCGATCGGTTGGCGTCGCTGAGCGAGGACGTCGGCGGATACGAGCTCGAAACCAAGCGTCGCTCACCTCGAGCGTGAATACTGTACTCTGTCAGCCGTTACTCACCAAAGCTTGTATCGAAACTTCGGCAGTGCGACGGACGCATCGCTTTCCCCCTCACGCCCTTCACTCACCTATCAAGCCATCGAAAACTTCGAGCATGGCGTCACTGATGGCCTTGCCAAGCGCGGCCGCGGTTTCCACTAGGGCCTCTTCGTTCATGTCACGCGCCGCCATTGCAAAGGCAGCACCTTGGGCCGTCACGATTTCCTGCGCGCGCTGGATCGCCCACAGAGCAAAGTCGCTGCGGCCAGTGATTTCCACGGTTTCCATGAATTCTCCCCTGATTTGGTCGAGTGCATGCCTTATAGCGAATTCGGCGGATAATGGAGGCCGTCGGGTCGTTTTGACAATGAGCTCGGGTAAACGAATGACGCAGCAGTGCGGTCTGTTTTTTGTGAAAGAGGCGGTCCGCTCCATCGCTCGAAGACGGCAGAGTCAATTTATCCTGTCACCTCGTTCTCCCATAAATAGGCCGCCGCCTTTCCTCCGGTTCTTTCCTGGGACGCTCAACGATTGGGATTGAACTGACCTCTGACGGTTCAGGACACGCTTTGAGCCAAAGTGCATAAAAAAATCGGGCCGCCGGAAAAACCGAGGCCCGTTGAAGTGTGAAGGTACCTAAACCTTCAGAGGGGAACAGCCGACGCGATGGCACTGGGAGGAGAAGCCATCAATCTGCATCAGCTATAGGCACTATGCCCATAGATTGTGCGATCGGCTATCACTTATTGTGCAGTGCAGCTATGCGTTTTCGCGGGTGCGAACTCAAGGTCTCCATCGCAAAGCTTGATTGGATGGCCGGACGGGCGTCGACGTGTTGAAACGCGGTCGGGACGGCGAAGTGGTTGCAGCGGCCGAGGGTGTCGCCCGCGGTGATTTTTCGCTGAACGGCCGTAATCACGCCGCCCCCGGGTGTCGAGAATTCCGCCTTTCGGGTGGCACCAACCGCTAGCAGGGTTTCGACGCCCCAAAGCAGCGCGTACTGCTCCGACCCGAATCTATGACATCCCGTTGAACCTGTCCTGGAATCTCTTCGTCCGCCCGCGCGAATACCCCTGACTTCTTCTACGGACTCCCTGGGACCGATGGCCGCGAGTAGGATAGGGAATGGCGGTGGCGGGGCGGAAGATAGTCATCTGCGGTTTGCAATGAGGCGGGTGCCATTCGGGAACGGTGAAGGTTGCGGACCGGCAAGGAGGGAGAGGGGGAAGGGGCGTTCGCGGTGGGTTGCGGTTGTCGGAGAGAGGCTCCGGCCAGCCCGCTACGGAGAAACGATATGGCACAGGCCAACCAGAAAATCACCCTCAACGCCGGGCGCGACATACCCTTCAACAAGCTCGTTCTCAGCCAGCAGAACGTGCGCAAGACCAAGGCGGGCGTATCGATCGAGGAGCTCGCCGAAGACATTGCCCATCGCGGACTTCTGACCAGCCTCAATGTTCGCGCCGAAGTCGATGCAGACGGCAAAGAGACCGGCATCTATCGTATTCCGGCGGGCGGCCGTCGCTACCGCGCGCTGGAATTGCTGGTCAACCAGAAGAAGCTGTCCAAAACCGCCGGAATTCCCTGCATCGTCAGCAAAGGCGAAACTCTCGAAGTCGAGGATTCACTTGCCGAGAACGTCAAGCGCCTCGATCTACATCCGCTGGACGAGTTTCGCGGTATGATGGCGCTGCGCGAGCAGGGGCTCGACGAGGAAGAGATTGCCGCCCGCTTCCACATTTCGGTAGCGACGGTGAAGCAGCGCCTGCGGCTGGCCGCCGTCTCGCCCCGCCTGCTCGAGCTCTATGCCAATGACGAGATGAAGCTCGGCCAGGTCATGGCATTTTCGATCACCAATGACCACCTCCGGCAGGAGCAGGTTTGGGACACGATCTCGCGGTCCCATAATCAGGACGCCTACTATATCCGCCGGATGCTGACCGAAACCGCGGTTCGGGCATCCGATCGACGCGCCGTCTATGTCGGCATCGACGCCTATGAGGCTGCCGGCGGTGTCGTTATGCGCGACCTGTTCGAGCAGGATAATGGCGGGTGGCTGCAGGACCCAGCGCTGCTCGAACAGCTCGTGCTCGAGAAACTGGCCGCCGACGCCGAAGCGCTGAAGACCGAAGAGGGCTGGAAATGGGTCAATGCCGCCTTTGACTTTCATTATGGCCACACCTCCGGCCTCCGCCGCTTCTACGGTGAACGGGTGGAGTACACCGAGGAGGAGCTTGCACGCCATGACGCTCTAAAGGCGGAATATGACAGGCGCGATGCCGAATATGCCGCGGCGGAAGACTATTCCGAGGAAACCGAAGCCCGGCTTGAGGAACTCGGCAACGCGTTGGATGCCCTGAACGATCGGCCTTATGTCTTCGATCCCGAAGAAGTCGCCCGCGGTGGCGCCTTCATCTCGCTTGCCGTCAATGGTGAGTTGAAGATCGAACGGGGGTTCGTCCGGCCCGAAGATGAACCTGTCGTCGAGACGGCCGGCAGTGATGTCGATGATCGCGACGACAACGGCAAAAGCGGTGACGATGTCGTTGCTGCTCCTGCAACAGGCGGGGTCTCGATTAACGGCAAGCCTGTGGGTATCGAGGAACCGGAGGAAGATGACGGGAAGATTCGTCCGCTCTCCGACCGCATCATCGAGGATCTGACGGCCGCCCGTACTGTCGCGCTTCGCAACGCGCTTGCCAATGATCCGGTGATGGCCTTTGTCGCGGCCCTGCATGTGTTCGTCCTGAAAACCTTCTACAGATACGGGTCGGACTCGTGCCTGGAGATCACCGCGCAGCAGACCGCGTTCAGCCAGACGCAGGGGCTCGGCGATACGGTCTGGGCGAAGGAGATCGAACAGCGGCAGGAGTCCTGGGGCCATGATCTTCCCGGCAATGCCGACGAAGTCTGGGACTATCTGATCGCTCTCGACGAGGCCAGCCGCATGGCGCTCTTTGCCCATTGCGTCTCCCTGTCGCTGAACGCCACGATCCAAGCCTGGAACCGGCGCTCGAGGGAAGTCGCCCATGCGAAGCAGCTTGCCCACTCGATCGGCTTCAGCATGGTCGAGGCAGGCTGGACGCCGACGGTAGACAACTATCTCGGGCTCGTCACGAAGGCACATATCCTGCAAGCCGTTCGCGAGGCGAAGGGCGAACAGTCGGCGCAACTCATCGATCACCTCAAGAAGCCCGACATGGCGCGTGAGGCCGCCCGGCTGCTGGAAGGAAGCGGATGGCTCCCTGAAGTGCTGCGGCTCCCGGTCGACGAGATCCCGGCCGAGGCCGCTGCTGCCCCCGTGGCGGATGCGGACGGGATTATCGATGACAATGCCGTGGAAAGTGCTCACGTCGAACTGCCGGCCTTCCTGACGGAAGGCGCCGATGCCGAAGAGGCATCCGTCGATCGTGCGGAGCATGACGGCGAGCGCCTCGAAGCAGCGGAATAATCGTTCCCAAACCCATTGCTCAATTGGAGGCCCGGCCACTGTGTCGGGCCTTTCTGATTTCTGAACGTTGGAGACAGAGCAGTCTCGCCGGGAAGGGGCGGCTGGGATCGGCAGGAGAGGGAAGAGAGGGGCCAGGGAGGGTTGAGGCCGGGCGATGGAGAGGGGGTTGTCCGGCCTGAACCCTGTCGCCTCTCTGGAGAGTAAATCGATGTCGACACCCGTGATTGCGCCCCAAAGCGCCACCATCGTCCCCGAAGCGCGTCGTCAGGAATTCCTGCCGACCCTGTTCGGTCGTTCACTCATGATCGTCGCCGAGAACGCAGTCTATAGCTTGATGGAGCGGCTGAGCCCGCTCGATTATGGCGGCGGCTTCTGGGATTTCTACGAATACGAGGGCAAGCCGCTGTTTCTCGCTCCGACATCCAGATCGCGGTTTCGGATCATCGGCGACATTACCGGATTTCAGGGGGAGGTGTCCGCCGAGGCCGCCGGCATCATCGCCACGCTGTTCGCCTTCTCCCATCTCTCCTTCAAGTATCAGTCCGAACATCTCTCTGAAGGCTACGGCCGTCTCTACGCCTATTCGGCCGACCATCCGGAAGCTGCCGAGATATTCCAGGCGATCGATTGAGATCCAATACGCGCCGCTCTCGGGTGGCGCACCCGAGCGTCCCGCCTGCTTGCCGCGTCGGACAGGCGCTTCGGCGGCGAGCCATCTTCATCCACCCCACCAGCCCGGTTGTCGCGAAAGCGATCAGCCGGGCTTCTTCGTTTCAGGAGATTTGAGCATGAACACCATGATTTCCAGCCCGCGGCCGGTCTCGTCCGGCTTCAAGGTCGATATTTCCCGCGGCGAACGCATCGGCCGCGTCTCATCCGAATGGTTCTCGCGTCCCGACGATGAGCGCTATCTGTCGCTCTCCGATCTTCATCGCGCGGTCAGCGCCAGAACCGATCGCGCCCGTGTTCGAACGGTTGAAAGCGTGGAGGTCCGCGTGGAAGCCACCCGTGACAATGCCGAGCGTCTTGCCTTGATTGTTCCCGGCGGGCGTGAGCCGATTGCACCGACGCATTGGAGCTACGGTCAGCTTTGCAGCCTGGTCGGAGCGCCTGCGAGCTATATGCGGCAACTGCCTGCGCCGCTGGCCGCGATCAATCTTCAGCACGGGCTCCTCAACCACAACTCCGAACTGGTCAAAACACTGGAGATGGATGACGGCCGCGTCGAGCTGCGGGCGATGACTGGCCCCGAATACGGCCGCATCTGGGATAAAGATCTGGTCGCCGCCGTGATGAGCATCGCCGGCAACGGAACCGGCGACACGATCTGGAAGGTACCGGGCGTGCTCGATTGGTCAACCATGACCCACAATCCGTTCGTCGATATCACCAAAGATACGACCACGCTCTATGCCAGCGACCGCGATGTGTTTCTGTTCCTCGTCGACGACATGCATCCGATCGAGGCTGGTCGCCTGCCGAACGGTGAGCCGGATCTCTACTTCCGCGGGTTCTATGCCTGGAACTCCGAAGTCGGGTCCAAGACACTCGGCATAGCATCGTTCTATCTGCGGGCGGTTTGTGCCAATCGCAATTTGTGGGGCACCGAAAATTTCGAGGAAATTACCATCCGGCACTCGAAGTTCGCGGCGCAACGTTTTGCCCATGAAGCCGCCCCGGCGTTGACGAACTTCGCCAATTCCTCGCCCGCGCCCTTCATCGCCGGCATTCGCGCCGCACGTGAACGGGTCGTTGCGCGAAATGACGAGGATCGCTCGGATTTCCTCCGCAAGCGCGGCTTCTCCAAGGCCGAAACCGGCAAGATCATCGAGACGGTGCTTTCCGAAGAAGGGAGGCCACCGGAGAGCATCTTCGATTTTGTCCAGGGCATCACGGCACTTGCCCGCGGAAAAGCCCATCAGGACACGCGGCTCGAACTGGAGGGCAAGGCGAGGAAGCTACTGGAAAGCGCAGCCTGACTGCGGATTCTTCGCTCGCGCCTCTCATCCATCCCTTTCATCGCCCGGCCATTGCGCCGGGCTTTTCGCATTTCACCGAAAGGCAATGCCATGACCAATATCGAAGCCAGGATCATCTGCCACCCGCCCATCCCATTGGCCGACATCACACCGCTCGAAATGCTGGTTCTGACCAATATGCTCGAATGCAGCGAAACAGAAGCGGGCCTTGTCCTGTTCACCGATTTCGGAGCGACAAATCCGATCCGCGTGACGCGACACGAACTAATCGAAGCCTTTCGCGCATCGGCGCCACACGTCGACAGTGCGCTCAACATCTTCATTGCCAGCCGCATCATAGCCCTTCTGCCAGCCCTGTCCGGCAACGTCGATACGGAAGCGTCAGTCGACATCGACTTGAGCGAATTCCCGTGGCAGTTCGTGGTGCAGGCCATCGTGGCGCGGTCAGTGAGGCTGCGCGAAGTGGTGGTGATCCAGTGGACGAACCACCCCTCGCAACGCCCGGAAACCTTCGGCGCCAGCGTTTCGCTGATCACCGCCAAGGCTATCCATCATACCAGCAGCGAGGATTTGTTGGCCCGTTTCCGGCAGCAGGATCGGGCCCTCGAGCTTTCCCTATCGTCGCTCGCGCCGAGTGACGGTCTGCGTGCTCCTGCCGGCGACGATGCAGATCGTCTGTTCACCGCAAGAGAGGTCGGGCTGCTCTCTGTATATGGGAAGCCATGCTGTATTTCCGGGGGCTGCACGAGGGTCGCCGGCCCGTCTCGGACAGGATCGTCCAGATGTCCAAGGTCTGGGACGCGGTCGGATGGCAGGCCATGAGATCCCGCGCCGCAGAGATCGTGCCCCTTGCGCTCGACGCGTATGCCGACCTTTCCGGCGTCCTGGAGCGAGATGGCCTCACGTTCGACTTCCACTTCATCCCGGCAATGGTGGACACGCTGGTCTGGTCGGAGAGCGGGCCTTACCGCAACGGGGAGCCGGACGATTTCCTTCAAGACGTGATCGCGACGGTGAAGCGCCGACGGCAGGATGTCATTACGCGCAACACTTTCCGGCGCCTGTGATTTTCCGGCCAGGCGAAGCTGCCGGCCCGAGCTAATCGCTTGCAACCACCCAGATGCGCCGAGACGTTGGCCGAGGTCAGTTCCCCGGAATCGTTCGCGCGCCGAGAATCGAGGAGATACCTGATGTTCACCACCGATGGACTCTCTCCGATGCAGTCGGGCCGGCTGAAGGCCGCCCTGGCTAAGAAGTACCGCTACGACGGCGTTGTCAGAACGCTCCAATCCCACATCCAAGCCTTGGCCGCGGAAGGTCCGTTGGAACTGACTGAAGGGAATGGAATGATCGATTATTCCCGGACACACTTCAACCGTCTTGCCTCCCACAAGGAGCAAGACGCCTATATCGCGCGTCTCCGGGCGAAGCGATATTTCTACGTGAACGGATGGGTGGTACCGAAGCTGGTCTACGATGCGATCAGGCGCTGATGTCGGTGGCGTTCTGATCCGTCGCAGCCTCGGACGGCCGCATGGACATTGCCAAATCACTCTCACCGGCTGTCTGCTCGGCGTCGACCTGATCGCCAGCGGCTTTCAGGTCGATTTTTCCCCAGATCGAATGTTCTTTTCGGGACAGGCGACGCCGATTTTTGATCTCGACGACGAACGGTTTCTTTTCAGGCTTCACGATGGTCCGATTGAAAAAGACGGATAGGTGTCAATGCCGCAGGTGTTCTTATTCGTCTCGCCCTGTCAACGCCCCGCAGCTCCGTGTTCCCGTATCAAGGAAGTCGCGGCATCTCGCCCTCGGCCACCCTCCAGACCCAAGGCACAATCTCCGGTCTCGCGTCGATCATATTGGTGAGTGCCTGCTCGTATTCATCTCCGGCGCTTGCCGGGATGATGAACATCGCGACAGGGGCGGGCTTCTGTTCCGGCAATGTCGCCGATACGATCGGCGCGTCGCGAGGTAGGTTGAAACGCAGGCCCTTGACGCTCTTTCGCTTGAGGTGGCTGAGCTTTTCCAAGAGCCGTAGCTCGTGGATGTCCTCGAACGGCAGCCAATGCTCGTTGACCACCATCAGGGCGACCTCCTCGACCGACGCGATGCCGGCGGTCGAGACGCCGAAGGTGGCGATGACGATCAGATGCAATGCCTCGCTCGAGTGCCACAGTTCCAGTTCGGTCTCATAGCGCGCTGCGAGTCGCCTCCATGCGCCATTCTCGATCATCAGCGGGAAGGGCAGGTGCCGTACGACTATCTTGTGCCCCTCGCGGGCTGCGGAAAACTCCTTCACCTCGGCCACGATCATCATGAGTTTTCGCAGTCCCGAACCTGTCGCCTGTATGCTCTTGAGTGCGGCGGCGCGCCGGGCAGCGATCCCGTCCTTGTCGTCCGGATGAAACACCTCAGGAACGAAGAGCATGTCGCTCAACGGACCGCCCCTTGCGGTCATCTGCGAGGCGGCATTGATGAGGCTCGTGCGCACCCGGCCCCAGCCGCGCCGGCCCGTCCACGTCGAGCGCCATTCCGTCAGTTCGCCGGCCTCCCAGAGATAATGCAGCATCGCCCTGAGCGACAGTTTCTTGGGCTCGCTGCGTATGCCCGGCTCCGCTGCTTCAGCCGGTGCGCCGGGCGCCGATCGTGGCCCGCGTTTTGTCAGGGAAAAATCGAGCTTCAGGTCTGCCTTGCCGCCGGCATCGATCCGGATCGCATTGCCGATCAGGGGGCCGAGGCCGGATAGCTCGTAGGGAGGCTCATAGGAGGGGCACGCAGGATCGTGGTCGCGCCCCGAAAGCGGCATGCGTTTGATGAGATACTGATCCTCCAGGCGCGCGATATACATCGCAACCGGGGGCTCCTTGCACATGCACATCGGGCGAAGCCTTTGCTCGTAGGCGTGCGGAAGCAGCGCCCGAAACTCCGGCGAGGATTCTCCCACTGTCTGATCGCCGATCGTGAAGTTACGCACCTTGGTTCTCCTCTTGCTCCGGCCGAACGTACACGGGTAGCGTCCATCTTACTATCAAAAAACAGACAGTAAAAACCCGTGCGCCCTTCGGGCTCTGGTCGCGACGGTCGCGGAGACTGCCGTCGGCGCGCGCCGGGGGAACGCAGCTTGGTTGGAACCAATGGGCGGGGTGAACGGCGTCGTCGATGACGACTTCCCCGGTCCGCGTTCGGCGTGGCGAGGCCGATCAGGATCGGTTCCTCGCCCGCGCCGGGGAACTCAGGCATCTGGGCACTCCAGCCCGTCAGCCGACGTTTCGGGTAGGTTCAATGAGCTAGCATTTCGTCGACGATCTGTTTGCCGTTCAGGTGTGACGGATAGTAGGTCGGCCAGTTGGTGACTTCCTTCAGCAGGGCGGCACGGTCATTGCCCCAATAGAGGTGGTAATGGCCCGCCTTCTCGGGCGTGATGATGTGGTCACTGAACTGGATGAACTGCGGAGCGGTACCATCACCACCGGTCTTCTTGAAGACGTAGCGGACACCCCGATTGCCCTTCTTGTAGGTGAGGATTTCATGGCCGTCCGTTTCATAGTTTCCGCTGATAGACTCTTTTCCGCGGAAGAACGTGACGTTGCTGCCCTCGATGGCGATCCGATCGATGCCGGTTTTATATCCAGCGTCGTAATAGGCGCGATATTCGCCGGCGCTCTTGTCGCCGTGCTTTGCCTTGTCCGCCAAGACCGGGTCCAGCGTGCCATCGACCAGATAGGGATAGACGGACTGCCAATCGCCTTCCCAGTCCGAAAGCGCGCGCGGCTTTACCTGATCGTCCTCGAAATACCCTTCGTACACGGATCCTTTCGCATCATGGGAATGGCTCTGGGCGTGATCGTGCCCGGATGATGTTTGGGCGCCCGACGTCCCCTCGGAAAGAGCCTGTCCCGCGAAAAGAAGCGCTGAGGAAACACTGAGTGCGTAGCCGAGTTTTTTGATGGTCTTCTGCATTCTTTGGAGCCTTTCGGTTATCCGGTTCGGATCGTGTCCGGCGATTTGGTATGTAATAACATTACAACACGTCGATTAACCTGCTTCCGGGGGCTACGCAAGAGCCATTCGGCCTGGCGGTGCCGCGATCCATTGCGGTCGGACGCGCCGCCCGGAGGGGTGAGAGGAGGGCCGCATTGGGGGAGGGCCCACCAAAGCGAGCGAGGGAGAGAGCCTCGTCCCGTCCCGGGTCCCTGGGATCGTCATCGGAGTTGAAGGCCCGAACGACCATGTGGCGCCGGACGGCAAGGGGTTCCCTCACCTCACGATCGAGTACGTCGCTGTCGACGGCCGCCCTGAAGCTCCTCGAAGCCACACCGGCGAGGTTCTTACCGACGGCGTCGCCTCCGGCCCGCCCTGACCCGTCGGGGCCGAACGCTGTCGATTCCACGTTTCTGTTTCCAACCAGGTCCGGTGCTCCGAACGGAGCGCCGGGCCTTGCCGCGTTTTCAGGAGAGCATCATGACCATGCCTGCAATCGACCGCCCCCGCTCGGCCGCCGCGCCGGTCTTTCTGAACTTCCGCTCAGAGGTCGTACGGCCTGTCCGCTTTGCCCTCGTCTATTGGGACGGCCCGGGAGACACGCTCTACGCCTTCGAGGATCAGGAAGCCTTCGAGCGACAGCGCGCGACTGCCGAGCGCCATTCTGTTCACGTGCATCAGCTTAGCGCAGAGGAGGCCGCAGACTGGATTGCCGCTGGTGGCAAGGCCGTTCTGCATGAGATGTCGGTCGCCGGCATTGCGGCCTTCGGCAACCTGAAGCTCGCACCCGGCTGAAAGCCGGGCGCTGGCCGCCGTCCGCCCGGGAGGGAGAGAGGGGCGGGAAAGGGGCGGCCTGCCGGGGTTTGGAGAGCGTCCGGGCGGGCCGGTCTTTCCGGCTCTCGACAGGATTTCCCATGAACGTGACCTCTTCCCGCGCCGCGAACGCGGCCGCTACGTCGCTCGCTCCCGCCGACCGTGCCGGCCGTGCAGGAAAAATTCTCCTCGCCGGCCATCAGCTTTTGCCGTTTCTCGAACGCGGGCAGTCCATCGGCGCAGCCGATTTGCGCGCCATCCTCACGGACACTTTCGGCGGTTCCGACGCCGAAGGTTTCTGGGCATGGAAAGACGCCTATGAAGCGACCGAGGTCGCGCAGGTCCTGTTTCTGCGCAAGTTCGGCGCGGCGATTTCCGCTCGCACGAACGTGCCCAAGGCGGCGCTGGCGATGCTGACCAAGGTCGCGTCGCTCATTCCGACCCATACGCGCCGCTCCGAGGAAAGCCAGCAGCTCCAGCAGTTTTCCACCCCACTGCCGCTTGGCCTTATCGCGGCCCACGCCGCAGGCCTCAAGGCGGACGATACCGTGCTCGAACCGTCTGCCGGAACCGGCCTCATGGCGATCTTCGGCGAACTCGCGCATGCGCGCCTTTCTCTCAACGAATATGCGCCGGTTCGCCACGGTCTGCTGGAGCAACTCTTCTTAGGCTCGGTGGTGTCGCAACACGACGCCGCCCACATCGATGACTATCTCGACCGTTCGGTTCGTCCGACGGTCGTCTTGATGAACCCGCCGTTTTCTGCCGGCGTTCATGTCGAAGGGCGCATGGCCGACGCCGCATGGCGTCATCTTGCCTCCGCCTTCGCGCGGCTTGCCCCTGGCGGCCGGCTAGTGGCGATCACCGGTTCCAGCCTTTCACCCGACAATCCCAAATGGCACGACGCCTTCGTCCGCCTGCAAGAGCGCGGCACGGTTCTGTTCAGCGCCGCGATCGATGGCTCTGTCTATGCCCGGCACGGCACGACGATGGAGACGCGGCTGACGGTGATCGACAAGATCGCCGCCGCCGATCCCAAGAGCCTCATCGCCTCGCACGGTGTCGCTCCCGATCTGGAAACATTACTTTCATGGATATCGGGCCTTCCGCCCCGCTCGCCCTCGACCGCGCCCAACTCGATCGGCGCGCTTTCCAATGGAATCGTACGCGCCTGCGCAGCGAAAATGGCCGCCCGCAAGGCCGCCGACACCTTCCGTCCCGCAGCGGTGATCGCTCCGGCAAGTCGGACAACTCCGGCTGTTCGTGCACAGCAACCGACATCCCCGCCGCCCCTCCGTATCGACGACGAGGTTGTCGAGCTCGACTACGAACTGCGCGATGCAGCGCCGAACACCCGCGTCGACGTCGCCGACGGCATCTACGAACCCTATCGCTTGCAGGCGATCCATATCCCGGACGCAAAGCCCCACCCGGACAAACTGGTCGAATCCGTCGCCATGGCATCGGTCGCGCCGCCCAAGCCGAGCTATCGGCCGCACCTGCCGAAGCGCATCATCACCGATGGCGATCTGTCCGACGCCCAGCTTGAAAGCGTGATCTATGCCGGCGAGGCTCATTCCGGCTATCTCGCCGGCCACTGGTCCGTTGATGCCAGCTTCGACAATCTCAAGGCTGTCACGCCCGAGACCGAAGGTGCTGTTCGCTTTCGCCGTGGCTGGTTTCTGGGCGATGGCACGGGTGCCGGCAAAGGCCGCCAGGCTGCTGGCATCATATTGGATAACTGGCTTCAGGGCCGTCGTCGCCATTTGTGGATTTCGAAGTCCGAAACCCTGATCGAGGATGCACAGCGCGACTGGAGCGCGCTCGGTCAGGAGAAGCTGCTGGTCACACCGCTGTCGCGCTTCCGGCAGGGGGAGGCGATCAAGCTCGAGGAGGGCATCCTCTTCGTGACGTTTGCCACGCTGCGCACCGACGAGCGCGAAGGCAAGCAATCGCGCGTCCAGCAGATCGTCGATTGGCTGGGAAACGATTTCGACGGCGTCATCATCTTCGATGAAGGCCACGCTATGGCGAATGCCGCCGGCGGCAAGTCCGAGCGTGGCGAAAAGGCCGCCTCGCAACAGGGCCGCGCCGGTCTGCGCCTGCAGCGCGCTCTGCCCGATGCCCGCGTCGTCTATGTCTCCGCAACCGGTGCGTCCGAGGTTGAGTCACTCGCCTATGCCGAACGCCTCGGCCTCTGGGGCAGCGCCGACTTTCCTTTCTCGACCCGATCCGAATTCATCGCTGCGATCGAAGACGGCGGAGTTGCGACGATGGAAGTGCTTGCCCGCGACCTCAAGGCGATGGGGCTCTACGCATCAAGGTCCTTGTCGTTCGAAGGTGTGGAATATGACATCCTCGAACATGAACTGACCAAGGAACAGGTCCGCATCTACGATTCCTATGCCGAGGCCTTCCAGATCATCCACAACAATCTCAACGAAGCGCTCGAAGCCTCCGGTATTATCAGCAGCAAGGGAACGCTCAATAAAAACGCCAAAGCCGCCGCCCGGTCCGCCTTCGAGAGCTCGAAGCAGCGCTTCTTCAATCACCTCTTGACCTCGATGAAGACACCGGCCTTGATCAACGCGATCGACAAAGATGTGGAGGAGGGCCACGCGGCGATCGTCCAGATCATCTCCACCGGCCAATCGCTCACCGAGCGCCGGCTCGCCGAGATCCCGACCGAAGAGTGGGGCGACGTTCAGGTCGACGTCACGCCGCGCGAGATCGTCGCGGAATATCTCAACCATTCCTTCCCGACCCAGCTCTTCGAGGAATATTCCGACGCCGAAGGCAACCTCCTGTCGCGGCCGGTCTATGACGCCGCGGGCAACCCGGTCCTGTGCCGCGAAGCAGTCGTGCGCCGTGACGCGTTGCTCGAACGGCTCGGCAGCCTGCCGGCGATCCCGACCGCGCTGGACCAGATCGTCCAGCATTTTGGGACGGATCGCGTTGCCGAGATCACCGGGCGCACGCGCCGGATTGTCCGCCGCGACGACGGCGGCTCGATCGCCCGCTTCGCCGTCGAAAGTCGGCCGGGCAGCGCCAATCTCGACGAGACCCGCGCCTTCATGGATGACGAAAAGCCGATCCTGATCTTCAGCGAAGCCGGCGGCACGGGACGCTCCTATCATGCTGATCTCGGCGCGAAGAACCAACGCCTGCGTCTGCACAATCTTCTTGAAGCCGGCTGGCGGGCCGATGTGGCGATCCAGGGTCTCGGGCGCAGTCATCGCACCAACCAGGCACAGCCGCCGCGCTTCCGCATGATCGCCACCAACGTCAAGGCGGAACGCCGCTTCCTGTCAACGATTGCGCGGCGCCTCGACACACTCGGCGCGATTACCCGGGGTCAGCGCCAGACCGGCGGGCAGGGGATGTTCAGGAGCGAGGACAATCTTGAATCCCAGTACGCCCGCGACGCGCTCAGGCAGTTCTACAAGCTCATCCACCGTAGCGGGATCGATGGCTGCTCGCTGGAAAAATTCGAGACGATTACGGGCCTTTCATTGACCGCCGAGGAAGGTGGTCTCAAGGACGAACTGCCGCCGATCCACACCTTCCTCAACCGCATGCTGGCGCTGACGGTTGCTATGCAGAACCTGTTGTTCGACGCCTTCGAACAGTTGCTGGCTGCCCGGATCGAGGGCGCAATCGCCGCCGGTGTCTATGACAAGGGGCTGGAGACGCTGACAGCGGACCGTATGACGGTGAAGGCTAGGCAACTCGTCTATACCCACCCGGTCACAGGCGCGCAGTCGCATCTGCTGACGATCGAGCGCATGGATCGCAATACGCCGCTGCTGCTGGCCGACGCCCTGAAACTTGTGGGCCGTGACCCACGTGTCAAGCTGATGGTCAACGGCAAGTCCGGCCGCCCGGCCGTGCAGGTTCCGACCCGCTCGGTCATGCTTGATGACGGTTCAGTCCAGCCGCGCGTCGCGCTCATCCGGCCGATGGACGAAATCCGGTTTGAGGTGCGCCAGCTCGAAGAAACGAACTGGGAGGAAGCGGACGAGCAGATCTTCTCAGCCGCATGGGATGCCGAAGTGGCCAATCTCCCGGAGTTTTCCATCACGACCATGCATGTCGTCTCCGGTCTACTATTGCCGATCTGGAAATTGCTGCCGCAGGATTTCTGCCGCGTCTATCGTCTGGAGACCGACGAGGGCGAGCGGATCGTCGGCCGCTTGATCTCTTCGGAGGGCCTTTCCCGACTTTGCCGGAATTTCGGGCTCGATCAGACGGAGGTCATCAACGCCGACCAGGTCTGGCAATCGCTTCTCGGCGGCTCCTCGGTCGTTGCCCTCGCAGGGGATATGACGTTGCGCCGGGTTCGGGTGATGAACGACTATCGTGTCGAACTCAATGGCTTCACCGACGGGATGCGGGACAGGCTCAAATCCGTGGGTCTGTTCTCAGAGATGATCGCCTGGAAGCTCAGGTTCTTCATTCCGACGTCCGAGGAAGGATCGGCGATCGTCGCTCGCCTCATCGAACGGCATCCGATCGTCGATGTCACTGGACCGGTATGATCGCCATGCTGTCCGCTTCTCAATTGGCCGATCGTCTCGCGCGCGACGCCGAGGCGGTCTGCCGTCATTACCTCTCCGCCGGCCATCGGGCCGGCAACTACTGGATTGTCGGCGACGTCGCCAACAGCAAGGGCAAGTCGCTCTATGTCCATCTCTCCGGCCCGCGTGCTGGGCGGTGGACAGATGCAGCAACCTCTCAATATGGCGATCTGCTCGACCTCGTTCGAGAAACCTGCGGGTTGGTGGACTTCCGTGATGTCGCAGACGAGGTGCGGCGTTTCCTAAGCCTTCCCCATCCGGCGTCGTCCCGCAGGGGCGACGCCCACACCGATCCGCCGGTCGATAGACCGGCAGGCGAACGCGCAAGACGCTTGTTCCGGATGACGAAGCCGCTTGGCCGTTCACTGGCCGACAGCTATTTGCGCCAGCGGGGCATCCTGCGGGCAGCTCAGCACCAGGCGCTCCGTTTCCATCCCTCGTGCTTTTACCGGGACCTCGTGACCGGCAGGACGTTGAGCTATCCGGCGCTGATCGCAGCCGTGACCGATCCCTCAGGCGCGATCACCGGTGTGCATCGCACCTGGCTCGATCCGGGGGGCGACGGAAAGGCGAAGGTGAACGATCCCCGCCGCGCGCTCGGCGGGCTGCTCGGAAATGCCGTGCGCTTCCGTTTTCCCGGTAATGCGCCCGTGCCGGTGATAGTCGCGGGCGAAGGGCTCGAAAGCATCTTGTCGCTCGCGCACGTGATGCCGGGCATGCCGATGGCCGCGACGCTGACCGCCAATCACCTTTCCGCCTTTCGGCTGCCCCATGGTTGTCAGCGGCTCTACATCGCTGCCGATGCCGATGCGGCCGGCCGGCATGGCATCGAGGGATTGAGCCGCCGCGCGCAGGCGCTCGGGATCCTGCCGCTCGTGCTCACCCCCGAACTCGGCGACTTCAACGAGGATCTGCGCCGGCTCGGACCCGACCGGCTCACTGGGCATCTGAGAGCCCAGCTCGCGCCGGAAGATGCCCAGGCCTTCCTGCCCACCTGATGCTGCTGGACGGAAAGGCGGGAGAGGGCGCGCCGTGGCAGGGAAGGCCGGTCCATGCTGGTCGCCGTTCGGGTAGGCGCGCGCCCGCGGGCCTGCCGAGAGGCGACCCTTACCAGACGGCTGTCGGGCCTTCAGCGGGTCGGTCGGGTTTCTTCCCCGCGCCGGCACTTCCTTGGCGCATCGGCTGTTCCGAAAACCGGTTCCCACTTTTCGGGCCGATGCTGAAGCCGGCGCTCCTCGCGGGCCAAGAAACCCTCCCTCAGCCGCCCGGCGCTTCGCTGGGCCGCGGCGTGAGGCACGCCGCGGTTCCGGTCTGCCCGCCGCATGGAAGGGATCGCCGTCAGGCCGCGAGAGGCGCGGCCCAAACCGACGGAGACCATCATGAACCTGTCCCTTCCCATCGACGACGCCTTCGAACCCCACCACGCCTCTTCCCCGACCGACCGCTTCATCTACGAGATGCAGATCTATGGCCATCGCCCCTTCCATGACGAACCAGACCCGCGGCCGTTGCCCGAGGAGCCAGTGGTCCAGTCGGCGCTGGCCGCGATGTTCGACGCCATGTTCGAGATGCTCGGCGACACGCGGTTGGAGCCCGATCTCGAAGATCTGCTCTGGTCGACGGTCAACCTCTTCCACCGCGCCGGCGAGCGCATTCAGCGCGAGCTTCAGCGCAATGAGGATGCGCAGCGAAGCGGACAGAGCGAGCAGGACGGCTCGGAGGTGAAAAGCGTCGAGCTCGAGCGTCACATCGCCGAGGGGATCACGCTCCTCGAGCGCCGCAATGCCTTCGAGTTCATGCGTGACTATGCCGCCGATCTCTTCGAAGCCCAGACCGGATCGGCATGGCGCCCGCGCACCGGCTCGAAGGTCAGCCATGCCAATATGACCGCGGCGATGATCGACTCCAGAGATTTCCTGTCCGCCCGCCGCCGCGCCGAGACCGAGGTGCTGATCCCGGCCGGCACCAAGATCGCCTTCGGCGGCGGCATCGATTACAACGATCACGAACGGATCTGGGCGAAACTCGATCAGGCTCTCGCCAAATATCCCGATATGGTGCTGTTGCATGGCGGCTCGCCGAAGGGAGCCGAACGTATCGCCGCCTGCTGGGCCGAGGCGCGAAAGGTGACGCAGATCGCCTTCAAGCCGAACTGGACGAAGCACGCCAAGGCGGCACCTTTCCGCCGCAACGACGACATGGTGTCGGTCATGCCATCAGGCGTCATCATCTTCCCCGGCTCCGGCATCACCGGCAATCTCGCTGACAAAGCTCGCCGACTCGGCATCCCGGTCTGGCAGGCTGCGGGGGATGGCGCTTAAGGCGCCATTTCCCCACATGGCTAAGGCGATGCTTGCATTTCTTGAAAATTGTGTACACATTTCCCACTGAAACGGAGCCTCGCCATGCCTCAATCCCGGCAGCAGACATCAACTCCCCGCCGCGTCGGCGTGCGGGAATTTCGCGGCAACCTGACGTCCTTCCTCAAGCAGGTCGAAGACGGGCAGAGGTTCGTCCTGACGTCCCATCATAAGGTCGTTGCGGAAATCGGACCGCCGTCGTCAGACGTCGTCATACGGAAACCAGGTGCATTGCGCGGAAAGATCAAAGTTGCCGATGACTTCGACAGCCTGCCGGAGGATGTTCTAAAGTCCATGGAAGATGGGACGTGAGGCTGCTGCTCGATACGCATGCCTTGTTGTGGTGGCTGAACGACGACGAGAAGCTGGGGAATCATGCGCGAGGCCTTATCGGCGATCCTGAGAACGACGTCCTCGTCAGTGCCGTCTCCCTTTGGGAAATCACCGTGAAGCTGCGGATTGGCAAACTTGATGCCGATATAGAAGAGATTCTTGCGATCTTGCCGGGTCAGGGATTCGACCGGCTGGATATTACAAATGCGCATCTTATCGCTCTTACGGCTCTTCCGCTTCATCACCGCGATCCCTTCGATCATCTTCTCGTGGCGCAGGCCATGGCGGAGGGAGCGCATTTCGTTTCCCAGGATCAGAATGTCGCACTCTATGGCATTCCGTTCGTCACTTGCTCGGATCCAGTTGTCTCGTGATCTCCGACGGGCTTGGTTCCGCTGACCAAGCCGGCTCCGATCGCTCGGATGGCGCGCTTGCCCGTGGCGATGTGCCTGGCGAACACCGACGGCTCAGATGGCCGGGCGCGGACGGACGAGTGGGGGAAAGATCACTCATCTGATGCCCACGCGATCAGCTTCACCCGGTATTGCCGCACGGTCTGCAGGCGGCATACCGTCCCCGTGTCCACCTCTCGGATCAACAAAGGGATGATATCGACAGGGGACGTGTGCCTGCTGTAGTTGGGAGCGGGCGAGGGTACCCGATTGACTGGCTTGGAGGCAAAACGTTCAAGGGATGCGCGGCCGATACCCCGCAGCGCTGGGCCGGGCGGCTATGATGGTTTGTCGCGTCCTTCAGTTGCCCCGAACCATTCCCGTTTTATGTCGCTCGTATAGACGACCGCCTGCTTTTGCGGCCAACCCCTAAAGGGGTAAGACTCGGCCGAAATTTTTGCAAAATTCGATTTCGGTTCTTTTCTCTCGGCGGAAAATAGAATTTTGCAAAAATTTCGGCCGAGCTGACCGCAGCAGGTCGGCCGTCTCTTCGCGCGCCATCGGGAATGGTCCCGAGCAACCGAAGGAGACAGTACCATGGCCACCACGATCGCAACCCTGACGCAGAAGACCGACGGCATCCTCGAAGGCGTCTTCGCCACCATCCGGGTCAACGCCCCGATCGCCATCGTCCCGAACGCAAGCAAGTCGAGCGAAGAAGCCCCCGATTACCGCGTCATCCACCGCAAGACCGGCTTCGAGATCGGCGCGGGTTGGAACCGCATCGCCCGCCAGACCGGCGAGGAATACCTCTCGGTGAAGCTGGAGGCCCCCGAGATCGGCGTGATCTTCGGCAACCTGGCACCGGCACCCGGCGGCGATCCGAGCAAGAAGGTGATCCTCTGGAACAATCCGAACTGACGAGCCAAGCGAGCGGCCCCGAGCAATCGGGGCCGGCTTCATCGTTTCGCGCAGCATCGGGAGCAAAAACGGGCATCGAGCCCGCTTTTGCTCCTCCTGCCGTGCCACATGAGAGGAAAGCCTGTCTGCTCAGATAGCCAAGTCTGCCGTGAGCATCGCGCCGCCTCAAGGACATCGCGGCCCCTCCAATTTTCAGCCGGTGCCCTGAAGGGCACCGTCAGAAAATCGGTTCCTCCGCTCGCCGCCTCCGGCGGTCGCTCACGCGATCCTTGACCCGGCCCGATCCTCACGACCCCGGGCGTCATCTTTCACACTATCCAAGGAGATGACGACGATGACGATTGCACTCGAAATTCAGGTTGAAGAACTGCGCGCCGAGCTCAGGAACGCGGACCCCGCCGAACGCCGCCAGATCGAAGTGGAGCTGGAACTGGCTGGGGCCGAACTGGCGGCGGCGATCGCCGAACAGGAGGGCGCCATCGACGCCGCTCCGCCCTTCTGAGGGGGGCGTTTGCCCTCGCGCCTGGGCCGGCACGCCGGATCGACCGGCGCGTCGACCCGGGGCTCCGCTTCGTACCAGTGATCACCGGTAGGGATCCGGTACGCTCGCCGCGGGCAACCCGCGGGCCATGTGTTCACGCCGAACACGTGTGTTCGGTCGATAGCCGCGCGCCCGTTTGGTCCGCAGCAGATCGAGGAACAAGCGGACAGCATCCTCTTCCTTGTCGAAGTGATGCACCATGGCCTGTCCGACTGTCCCGATGCGTCCCCAACGCCGCGTGAGGCAGGGCGTACCGAACAGCGTCGGTTCGATCGCGAGCGCGTAGAAGCGCGCCATGTTTTTCGTCGCATCCGTGCGTTCGATGTAGAGCTGATAGGGCTGAGTGAGCATGGCGTAAGAATCGCCCGTCCCGGCTTTCGCGTCCAACGACACTTATGAATCGGTCGGCCTCCTCCGATTCATTTTCGTGATCGATCGTCGAGGCTGAAGATCGTTGTTTGGGCGAGCCGGCCGACGGCCGACCGGGTGCTATTCGCTTCGCTCACGGAGCCCGCAAAAAGGTCTCCGCCTCCGGTCACGCCCCCTCTCGCGGAATAATCCGGCCGGATCGACCGGCCGCCTCATAGCAAAGGGAATACCCTTTGCGCTCCCCGTCGGTTGCGTGAATGACATCGATCATGTTCTTGCTTTGATCCCACGGTGCGAATAGACTCTCAGGAACCTGACAGTCTCTCGCCGAGGAGCCCGTCATGTCGATAGAGCCTCAAAGCGCTCAACGCGAAACCGGCGCGACGATCCGAAGCGGAACTTTCCGCGCGCTTCGGTTCATCGTCAGGCTTCCGTTCGCGATCGCCTTCGGCGTCGTCAGGGCGGCGGTTTACAGCGCGTGGTATCTCGCCTTCTATATCCTTTGCATGTTCCGCCCGTTCACAGGTTTCATGATGCTCACGGCGATCGTCATGGTGCCGATGTCGATCGTCGTCTACGCCCATCCCGAAGCGGCGAACGGCATGCCCTTCTGGGCGTTCGGTCTGATGGCGCTCGGGCTCGTTGCCTTTGCGATCGGCTATACGATTTTCCTCGACTGGTTCACGCCGCCTGGCGCGGAGGACCCGTTCGCCCGGTATCGCCGTTCCGATCGATAGGGCTTCTCCCAATGTGAGGCTGGCGGCTCATCACGGGATCGGCTTGACGAAGCGATTGGCCTTCGCGGCCTCGTTCATGTCCTTCCGCCGGAAGTAGATTGCCCGACCGCAGCGGATCGGGCTGTGGCCCTGAACGATGATGATCTGCTCGTCTTTTCGCATCGATTGGGTGATCTCGTGCGGCATGATCAGCGGCCGGCGTTGGAAGTTGACGCTCTCGGATTTGCGCGATGCGCTGTTCTTCGTGTCCCAGCCGATGTTGCGGGAGCTTCCCTTCACCTCCACCGTCATCTCGCCGCACTGCGCCGAAACATTGCGCGCCGTGTCGAGCGCCTTGATCGCGGCATAGGAGGCGAAGGCGCAGCCGTCGATCCACGACGTCGCGCCATCCTTCCCGAAATGCCGCTCCAACTGGCCGACCGACTGGTACATCAGCATCATGGAAATGCCGTACTTGCGGCCGCGATCGCGCGCCTCCTCGAGTACCCGCATGTAGCCGAGGAGATCGACCTCATCGAGCATGAACAGCGCCCGGCGCTTGAAGCCGCCATCGGCCTGGACCATGGCGTTGATCAGCGAGCCGATGATGACGCGGCCGATCCCCGGATAGGAGCGCAGGATCGATGCCGGGATGTTGAGGAACACGTCCTTGTTGCCCGAGACGATATCGCTCGACTTGAACGCATTACCGCAGACGAGCGCGGCGTAGCTGTCGAGCGAGAGCCATTGTGTGTCTTTCGACGCCGTCGAATAGACGCCGGAGAAGGTCTGCTCGGTCATGTTGGTGAAGACGCCGAGCGTCTCGCGGATGAACGCGGACGCGGAATGCTCCTGAATGTCGCGCAGCATCGCCAGCACCGAGGGCTCCGGCTCGGACACGATCTGCCGGAGACTGCGTAAGTTTCGCCGGCCGGCATATTCGGGCGACAGCATCACATGGGTGAGCAGGCCGGTCAGGAGATTGTGCGCCTGGTTTTGGAAATAGGAGCCGGTCGAGCTTTCGAAGCGTATACTTTCCGACAAAAGCATGTGGGCAATGCCGACGATGTCCTCTTCCTTTTGCCGTGAGTGCTCGATGCCATCGAGCACGTTGAAGCCCATGATCGGGTTCGTCGGATCAAGCACCATCACCTCGCGGCCGAGCACGCGGGTTCGGTGCTCGACCACCATGGGCGCGACCTCGGTGGAAGGATCGAGGCAGATCAGCGGCCCGGTATAACGCAGCGCCGTCGGCACCACATTGCTCGTCGTCTTGTATCCACCCGACCCGGCAAAGAAGAGCATATGCGTGGAATCGAAGTCTTGGCGGTAGGTCAGCAACGGGGTCTTGCCGCCTTTCCCCCATGCGGCAGGATCGTTCGGATCGAAGGGCAGTTCATGGACGATGTCCTTGTCGACGCGGTAGCGCTCGCCGACCACGATCTCGCCGTCCGGCGGAAACAGCTTTCCCGCCGCCGACATCGGCAGCCAGTCCGCGTCCCCGAAGGTTCCGAGCTTGGCGCGCTTCACCGGTTCGGACACGACGGTGGAAATACGCGCGGCGATCGCCACCGCGATGAAGCCTACGACCGCGCCGACGACAGCGACCATGTCGAGATAGGACAGTGCCCGGTCCCATGATAGCGCGCCGCTCTCCACGGATGGGGCGAGCCGGCCGAATTCACGGACCGCGTAGAAGCCGGCGACCGTCAGAAAACAGGCGAGGCCTGCCATCGCGACCGGCCTTCGCCGGTGCAATGGCAAGGCCCAAACGGCCAAGAGGCCGGCGAGCGGCCCGAACAAAAGCGCCGGCACCGGCGAGACCCGCAGGAACCAGTATTGCGTTTTCCCCGACATGCCTTCGGCAAGAGCCTGCCAGCGCCAGCCGACGACATAGACGGCAAAGGCGGTGACGGCGACGGGCACCAGAACGAGCAACAGGCTCGGATGCGGTTTTGCCTTCAGTGCCATTCCGGCGCCTCCGCGATGCCGGATGATCCCGCATCCAGCGCGGGAGCCTTGAAGGCTTCCTCGCCGATATCGCGCAGCCGCCGATGCTCGGCAGAGCCGGGCGCGACGCTTGCCAGTTCGATGAGGCCGCCGAGCAGAAACGCCCGGTCGGCGTTCGACAGTCCCGCCCTGACGACGATGCCGCCAAGCAGGAATTTCTCGCGGGCCTCCTTTTTGCGATCAGCCGTCATGAGAAACCTCCGCCGTCGTTCCAGACCCGCCATTTGGCGGTCGACGCGGCGAAGCAGTTGCGCCAGCAGTCCCCTTCTTTTCCCCTTTGCGAAATCGCGCGGCGATCTCTTCGAAGACCGCGTCGAGCTCCTCGTCGGCGATCTCCATCTCCGCCAAACCTGATTTTGTCGCGGCGCGTGCAAACCGTTCGGCGGATTTTACTATCAGCGTTCGTCTGCGCTCGCGCAGCTTTTCGATCTGGGCGTCGATATCGGAAATCGATGATTTTGCGGCCATTCGGGTATGTCCTTTCCTGTTCGAGCAATCTGATCGGCGTCGATTATACTATCTGGAAAATGATAGTAAACTAGGCTAGTGTGTATCATCCCGAAAACGTCGCAGCCGGAAAGCCGGCCGATGGCCGTCTTCCGGAGAAGCGGTATCGGCCCTTCGGTCCGATCGGTTTGAGGGCGCAATATACGTCGCTGGCGCGACGTGCTCGGAGAGGTCTGGAGACGGTCGTGGCGATCATGTTCGTCAGAGCGCAGGTGATCAGCAGGGGAGCGGGGCGAAGCATCGTCTCGGCCGCCGCCTATCGCCATCGCGCCCGGATGATGGACGAGCAAGCCGGCACGTCCTTCAGCTACAGGGGTGGGGCCTCTGAACTGGTGCATGAGGAACTGGCGCTGCCGGACCAGATCCCGGGCTGGCTGAAGGCGGCGATCGACCGACAATCCGTCGCCAAGGCGAGCGAGGCGCTCTGGAATGCGGTGGAGTCTCACGAGACACGAGCGGACGCGCAGCTTGCCCGGGAGCTGATCATCGCGCTGCCCGAAGAACTGACCCGGGCGGAGAACATCGCCCTGGTGCGCGAGTTCATCCGGGACAATTTGACGTCCAAAGGCATGGTCGCGGACTGGGTCTATCACGACAAGGACGGCAATCCGCATATCCATTTGATGACGACGCTCAGGCCCCTGACGGAGGAGGGGTTCGGGCCGAAGAAGGTGGCGGTGCTTGGCGAAGACGGCGAGCCGTTGCGTGTCGTCACGCCGGACCGGCCGAACGGAAAGATCGTCTACCAGCTCTGGGCCGGCGATAAGGAAACCATGAAGGCATGGAAGATCGCCTGGGCGGAAACCGCCAATCGGCATCTTGCGCTTGCCGGGCATGAGATCCGGCTCGACGGCCGCTCCTATGCCGAGCAGGGCCTTCACGGCATCGCACAGAAACATCTCGGGCCGGAGAAGGCGGCGCTCGCGCGCAAGGGCGTCGAAATGTATTTCGCGCCGGCCGATCTTGCGCGCCGACAGGAGATGGCCGACCGGCTGATCGCCGATCCCGAGCTTCTGCTGAAGCAGCTCGGCAGCGAACGCTCCACCTTCGAAGAGAGGGATATCGCCAAGGCGCTGCATCGCTACGTCGACGATCCAGTGGACTTCGTCAATATCCGCGCGCGGCTTATGGCCTCGGACGATCTGGTGCTGCTGAAGCCGCAGGAGGTTGACGCGCAGACTGGCAGGGCGTCGGAGCCGGCGGTCTTCACCACGCGAGAGATCCTGCGCATCGAATATGACATGGCGCAGTCGGCGCAGGCCCTGTCGGAGCGCAAGGGCTTTGGCGTCTCCACGAAACAAGTTGCGGCTGCAATCCGAAACGTCGAAACGGCCGATCCGGAAGAGCCATTCAAGCTTCACGCGGAACAGGTCGATGCCGTCCGTCACGTCACCGGCGACAGTGGCATGGCCGCTGTGGTCGGTCTTGCCGGCGCGGGTAAGTCGACCCTGCTTGCTGCCGCGCGCGTCGCCTGGGAAAGCGAGGACCGGCGGGTGATCGGTGCGGCGCTTGCCGGCAAGGCGGCCGAAGGGTTGGAGGACAGTTCCGGCATCAGGTCGCGCACGCTGGCTTCCTGGGAACTGGCGTGGGCCGGGGGGCGTGAACAGCTCGATCGGGGCGATGTGCTGGTGATCGACGAGGCCGGCATGATCTCCTCCCAGCAGATGGCCCGCGTCCTGAAGATCGCCCAAGAGGCGCAGGCGAAGGTTGTTCTGGTCGGTGACGCCATGCAGCTGCAGCCTATCCAGGCGGGCGCGGCCTTCCGGGCGATCACCGAGCGGATCGGGTTCGCGGAACTTGCCGGTGTGCGCCGCCAGCGCGAGCAGTGGGCGCGCGATGCATCCCGTCTCTTCGCCCGCGGCAAAGTCGAAGAGGGCCTTGATGCCTACGCGCAGCAGGGCCACATTGTAGAGACCGAAACCCGTGCCGAGATCGTCGACCGCATCGTTTCCGATTGGACCGATGCCCGCCGTGACCTGCTTCAGAAATCCGCCGCGGGCGAACATCCGGGCCGGCTTCGCGGCGAAGAGCTGCTTGTTCTCGCCCACACCAACCAGGATGTTCGGAAGCTCAACGAATCCCTGCGCAAGGTCATGATCGACGAGGGCGCACTGACTGCTGCGCGGGAATTCCAGACGGCGCGTGGGTCTCGTGAGTTCGCCGCCGGCGACCGGATCATCTTCCTCGAAAACGCCCGCTTCATCGAACCGCGGGCACGGCGGCTTGGGCCCCAATACGTCAAGAATGGCATGCTCGGCACGGTCGTTTCGACCGGCGACAAACGCGGCTGTGCGCTGCTGACGGTGCGCCTTGACAACGGCCGGGATGTTGTCATCAGCGAGGACAGCTATCGCAATATCGATCATGGCTATGCTGCGACCATCCATAAGTCTCAAGGGTCGACCGTCGACCGGACCTTCGTGCTCGCCACCGGCATGATGGATCAGCATCTGACCTATGTGGCGATGACCCGCCATCGCCACCGCGCCGATCTCTATGTGGCGAAAGAGGACTTCGAGGTGAGGCCGGAGTGGGGGAGGAAGCCGCGCGTCGATCATGCCGCCGGCGTCATCGGGGAGTTGGTTGAAACTGGTGAGGCGAAATTCCGGCCCCAGGAGAGGCAAGCGAAGGAAAGCCCCTACGCCGATGTGAGGACCGACGACGGAACCGTCCATCGACTTTGGGGCGTGAGTCTGCCGAAGGCGCTTGAGGAGGGCAGCGTCTCGACGGGCGATACCGTCACGCTCCGCAAGGACGGTGTCGAGAAGGTCATTGTGAAGATTCCCGTCACCGACGAGGAAACAGGCGAGAAGCGTCTCGAGGAACGTGAGGTCGAGCGCAATGTCTGGACCGCGAACCGAGTCGAAACCGCCGATGCGCGCCAGGAGAGGATCAAGCGGGAAAGGCATCGGCTGGAACTGTTCAAGCAGCTTGTCGAGCGCCTTGGGCGATCCGGCGCCAAGACGACGACGCTCGATTTCGCGAGCGAGGAAGTCTATCAAGCGCACGCCCGCGATTTCGCGCGGCGGCGTGGTATCGACACGCTCGCCGAGGTCGCGGCCGGGATGGAGGAGGGTGTTTCCCGGCGGCTGGCGTGGATTGCGGAAAAGCGTGGGCAGGTGGCGAAGCTTTGGGAGCGGGCGAGCGTTGCGCTCGGCTTTGCGATCGAGCGCGAACGGCGTGTCTCGTATAACGAGGAACGGACCGCATCCTTTTCGGCGGGAATCCCGTTGGTTGGGAAATATCTGATGCCGCCCACCACGAAATTCTCCCGCAGTGTCGAGGAGGATGCACGTCTTGCTCAGCTCTCCTCGGAGCGGTGGAAGGAGCGAGAGGCCGTCCTGCGCCCAGTGCTGGCGAAAATCTATCTCGACCCAGATGGCGCGCTGTCGGCGCTGAATGCACTGGCATCGGACACCGCCATCGAGCCACGCAAGCTCGCCGAAAATCTCGGGTCTGTGCCAGACCGCCTGGGCCGTCTGCGGGGATCCAACCTGATGGTCGATGGCCGCGCCGCGCGTGACGACCGCACCGCGGCCACGGCTGCGGTGTCGGAATTGCTACCTCTGGCGCGCGCTCATTCGACCGAGTTCCGCAGGCAGGCGGAGCGCTTCGGTATCCGCGAGCAGCAGCGGCGCGCGCATATGTCATTGTCGGTTCCCGCGCTCTCGAAAACGGCGATGGCGCGTCTGGTCGAAATCGAGGCGGTCTGCGACCGCGGCGGGGCCGATGCCTACAAGACGGCCTTCGCCTATGCCGTCGAGGACCGCTTGCTGGTCCAGGAGGTCAAGGCCGTCAATGAGGCGCTGACCGCACGCTTCGGCTGGAGCGCCTTCACCGCGAAAGCGGATGTAGTCGCCGAGCGCAATATGTTCGAACGCATGCCGGAGGATATTCCCCCCGAGCGCCGCGAGAAGCTCGCCCGCCTGTTCGCCGTCATCAGGCGCTTTGTCGAGGAACAGCATCTTGCCGAAAGACAGGATCGGTCGAAGATCGTTGCCGGCGCCAGTGTCGAGTGGGGGAAGGAGACGATGGCCGTGCTTCCAATGCTTCCAGCTGTCACGGAGTTCAAGACGACGGTCGCCGATGAAGCGAAGGAGCGAGCGCTCGCCGCTCCTCACTACGGACACCACCGCGCCGCCCTCGTTGAGACGGCAACACGCGTCTGGCGAGATCCAGCAGACGCGATCGGCAACATCGAGGAGCTGGTCGTGAAGGGCTTTGCCAGTGAGCGGATCGCGGCGGCCGTTAGCAACGATCCCGCCGCCTACGGTGCGCTACGCGGCTCCGACCGCATCATGGACAAGCTGCTTACCACAGGACGCGAGCGAAAAGAGGCATTGCAGGCGGTGCCGGAAGTGGCAAGCCGTGTCCGCTCGCTCGGCGCGTCTTATGCCAGTGCCGTCGATGCCGAGACCCAGGCCATCGCGGAAGAGCGACGGCGGATGGCGATCGCCATTCCCGGGCTGTCGCAAGCGGCCGAGGACGCGCTCAAGCGACTGGCGGCGGAGATAAAGAAGAAGGACGGGAAGCTCGACGTCGCCGCGGGCTCGCTCGATGCGCGCATCCGCCAGGAATTCGCCGGGGTCAGCCGGGCGCTTGATGAGCGCTTCGGCAGAAACGCCATCCTGCGCGGTGAGAAGGACGTCATCAATCGCGTGTCGCCGGCCCAGCGCCGCGCCTTCGAGGCGATGCGAGATCGGCTGCAGGTCTTGCAGCAGACGGTTCGCCTGCAGAGCAGTCAGGAGATCATTTCGGAGCGTCAGCGGCGCGTCATTGATCGCGCCCGCGGTGTCACCCGATGAGGATATTCAAGAAAGCAGAAGGAGAAACAAATGCCTGAACCGGAAACCTCCTACGACGCGATCGTCCGCGCCGAGATCGCCATCGAGATCGTCAACCAGGCGCGCGCCATCGTCACGGCCCGCGTCTACGAGCTTGAAGACAAGGAGCCCGGCGCGGCAGAGGAACTGCGCCGGCGCCGGCGGGAGCTCATTGAACTGCAGCAGAGCATCCGCGCCGGCGACCGCGATGCAATCGAAAACCTCATCGCGCTCTGGGGTCCGCGCGTCCAGGACGAGGCCCGCTTCTGGGCGGAATTCTGACAATGGTGGCGGAGGCATCCGGCCCGCTCTCGCCGGAGAGGAACGAGAGTATTTTCCGCAACGACATTCTGCCCGATTATCTGCCGGAGACGATGCGGCCAGCAGAGCGCCCGCGGCTCATCCTGCTCGGCGGACAGCCGGGCGCGGGCAAGACGGCGGTCCTGATCGCGAGCCATGCGGAGCTCGAGCAATACGGATCGACAATCCGCATCGTCGGCGACGATCTGCGCTCCTATCACCCGCAGTTCCTTGCCTTCCAGCGGCAAGATCCCGAGACAGCGTCACAGTTTACTCAAGGTGATGCTGGTCGCTGGACGGAGAAGCTGCTGGCCGCCGCCGCGGAGCGAAAGGTCAACATCGTCTTCGAGACCACGATGCGGACCCCGGAGAACGTCACCCGCGTGATCGGGGTGGCGCGTGATGCCGGCTATGACGTCGAAGCCCGTGCCGTCGCGGTCAACCCGCGCCTCAGCTGGCAGGGCAATAACTATCGGTTCGAGGAGATGTTGCGTTTGGGCGACGCGGCGCGAATTCCGCCGCAGCACGTCCATGACGCCGCCGTCACCGGGCTTCGGGTCAGCCTGGACAAGCTGGAGAGCGAGCGCCTGGTGGATCGCGTGGAAGTGCGGACACGCGGCGGCAGGATCCTCTACGACAATGAGATGCGGGACGGGGATTGGTCGCGCGCGGTCGGTGCGAGGCAGGCGCTGGAAGCGGAGCAGTCTCGACCGATGACACGTCCTGAGCTCCAAAGCTTTGCCGACGACTGGGACTATGTGGTCAGCCGGATGGAAGAGCGAAACGCCCCGGACGATCGGATTGCCGCGGTGAGGACCCGCGCCGTCGAGGATGTGAACTATCTGCTCACGCAACGCCGCGCCGCCGACGGCGACGAGGGTTCTCGGCGGGGGCGGACGATTTTCCAGAGCCAGGCCGATGGGCTGGGTCTGTTCGTGGAACTCTATGACAACGCGGTGCGCGACGCCGAGCGCCGGCCCGCTGGAAACATCGAAGCCCATGCGTCCGGCCGTCTTGCGCAGACCTACATGGCTTTGAAGCTGGTCGAGGCTGCTCGCGATCTCGGCCTTCTGCCGGAGGACGGGAAATTCGTCGCGACGCGCGCCATGGTCCAGGACAAGCGCGGAACCCAAGAGTTTCCGGCGGCGCACCGTCTGCCGGCCGATCTTGCCGTGGAAACGCCGGACGGCGCGCGTCGGCGGCTCACGGATCATTTTGCAGTCGTGCTCAATCGTGTCGCCGTCGATCGCGAGGTGTTCAGCCGAACAGATCGCTTATCGCGTATGGCCAATGTCATGGACTCCTGGCTCGAAGCCGCCGGAATGCGCAAAACGCTCGATCGAGCTGCCAACGCGGTCGCGACCGGCGGAATGTCGGCCGACGCCGCGATGACAGGGGTCATTGAACCGGGTTATGCGGCGGCAATTGCGCTGGCCCGGCGCCGCCTTGACCGGAACTTCGCAATCGCCGAGCGCGCCGTCATCGCCACCGCGATCATCGATGAGAAGGGGGAGCCGTTTCGCGCCATGCGGGACGATCTTCGGCTACGAACGGCCGATCTCGCCAACCGGGCGCGAGCGAAAGCCATGATGAAGGCGGTTCTGGCGGAGACGGCGCGGCATGGTCATCTTGATCCGGAACAGCGCCGAGCAGCAGATGAGTTTGTCCGCGGGATTGCCGAGAACGAACGCAGTCACGGTGTGCGTCGTGCGCCGTTGCAGGATCCGACTGCCACGCAATCCGGTGCCCTCGTGCCAGCGCGGCAACTGCCCGACCTAACCGAGCCGGAGGTCGCCGATCGCCTGCGCGCGTCGTCACGCCTGGCCGACAAGCGCGCCGAGATCGAGAACCTGTCGCGGCTGGTGTTCGGCAGCAGCCAAGCGGTTTCCGCAGCTGTCGACCGGATCACCGATGCGCGAAGCGGTGCGGCCGCCGGCACTGATGTTCGTGCGGGCGGCCTTGGCGACATGGCCGGGGAGGGGCGGAAACGGTTGCGGGGTCCGAGCCCTGAGCGCCAGACGGCGGAGGCACATGCGCCGCGGCTTGCGACAGCCCTTGCCGATTATGGTCTGGCGGTGGATTTCGAGCGGCACCAGATCGTGACACAGCATCGCGAGGAGCAAGCGCGGCAACGGATGGAAATTCCACGACCGTCAGAAGGGCTATCGAAAGTGCTGAACGCCGAAGGTCACGAGCAGGTCCGTCGACTGAATGCCGAGCCAACGCTGCGCCGCGAGCTTGAGACCGTGACGCTCGCGATCACCAAACGGCTCTCTCCAGCAGAGAAAGCAGACCTGAAGGGAGGCAATGTCGTCGGCCTCGCGTCGTCGCTTGGAGTAAGCCATGAGCAGGCCGCTTCGCTCCGGCTTGTCCACGAGCGCGCCAGGGCGCTGCAGGGCAGGTCGCTGCGACAGAGCCGGGAAATCGCACGGGCAAACCAGCTG
Source organism: Sinorhizobium glycinis (assembly GCF_001651865.1). GTDB lineage: Bacteria > Pseudomonadota > Alphaproteobacteria > Rhizobiales > Rhizobiaceae > Sinorhizobium > Sinorhizobium glycinis. The sequence continues at coordinate 15,662 of NZ_LPUX01000066.1, read as the reverse complement.
GATATTCGATCCTGACGGTCTGAAGGCTGGCTCGACAAGGTCGGCCGGGCTATCGTCCGCCCGGCCAGTTTTGCCGATTTTCAAGGCGCTCGCGGATCGCTCTGAAGGGCACGCTGCCAGCGGGCTGCCACTCGACGGCTGCATCCGGAACTGTCGTGATGGTCGCCAGGCTTCCTTGCAACAGCGTCCGGATGCTGGAGAAGATGACGAAGTCCTCAGCTTCCACCCGGAAGTGCAGCGCTTCATCGGTCGCTCTCAGGATTGCGCGTGCGGCGCCAAAGTCGAGAAGCTTGTCGGTGCTGTGGGCGCCGATCGACCGGCAATAGGCGCTAGATCGGGCGCAGACGTTCTCAGCGAGGCACTCTGCGTGTGGGGTCCGCACGAACCCCTCAGCGATATGTCTGTACAGGAGCCACCTCCATGACCTGGGTTCCTATTGGGATACGACTGTTCGGTTTGGTTCACACCGACAGCGGTGCGGGTGCGCGCGCGCGCCGGTTGAGCGGCTCGGCCACCTTGATCTTGCGGCGCATAGGCGACGCTCGTAACCTCTCCCGTCGCCCTGCATTGATCCCACGCACGACTGCATCCGCAGTCGCCAGTTGCGCCGCGATATGAGGATCCATCAACTCACCAAGGGAAACCGCAGGTTCCGCCGCACTTTCTTCTTTGTGTCCTGTCCCAACCGAAGGTCACGCGATTTCTGTATAAGAAATACCGTCGGAGGCTAACGCACTCAGAGCCGTGCGCAGTCTTGAAGAATTGAATCCCCTGCTATGCGACCGCACCGAAGTTGATAAGCTGTCGGTCTCTACAGGACGCCGAAGCGCTGACGATGACAAAGTTGGCATGGTTGAGTGCCTCACCGATCGCAAAAGAATCCCTCCTTCCAGCAGTTGCACGCTTCATCTTGGAAGCGCCACAAAGTTGCGTTCAACAGAAATGGCGGTAGATTGACGGCAGAGGCACGATAGGAAACGAACTCTAGCGAAGCGAAACGAAATCAGGGCCCGTAAGCCGTTGATAAAGAATGGAAAGTTTTTTCTTCCTCCGTCGAAAGACGGGAGCGATTTCAAAGAGCTGTTCAAACAACTAGCTGCGGCGGGGGCGGGTCGGCCGTTGGGAAGTGATGGGTTTCCCGCAGGCCCATGGACGCCCGAGCTTCTTGCAGAGGCGATTTCACAGATCGATTCCAACCGGATCGGGGTCGATCTGCGAACGGTGCAGCTTTGGTTTCAAGAGAACGACAAGGGAATTAGCACCGCCAACATTCGTTGGCTGGCAAGGATTTTTGGGTGCGATGATCCGGCGGCCACAAGCGAATGGCAGATAGAACTTAGCGCGGCGCAATCTCGGTTAACCGCCAAGAGGCGAGATTCAAAGAAAGCGGAAAACAGCGATGCGCAGTACGCTCCAGATCTGGAGCGTACTGCGACCGCCGATGATGAGACGGAGTCTCCGTCGGAGCTGACACAGGATACGCACGCCCAGGAGCCGCGTCGGCCTTTCAGCTTGGCGAGGAGATCAGAGGCGCTTTTTAGTCGCGGATCTCCCTTGGATTTACCGGCGTCGGTATTTGCCGGTGCCACCGCTCTTGGGTTTTTGTCTTATATTACGGGGATTCACAACGCTACTTACGGCCGTGCGGATGGCATTGTTAAGCAGGTCGGATTTCTTTGGGCACCAAATTGGACATTCGTCTTCATGGTGCTCCTCCCACTGTTTTTTGCGTTCGCAATTGAGCTGCTGGTCTTCTGGAAATATGAAGGGCGCTTAAAGCTTGTAGCGCAGGCCGACCGGATGGAAAGCGACGACGCTTGGGAGCGCAACGTTGAAGCTTCGTCGTACACATATTGGGCGGTCTTTTTCATCTGTGTATTGTTCGCCGGTCTATTTCAATGGGTCGGCGTCTGCTTGCTCCCGTTGATCAACGGCGGTGGCAACTATGCGGTCGATTGGGGCAAGCTGGCACTTGTGCGCCCTGAAGTCATATCAGTGCCGACGTCGATTGTATTCACGGGACTCGCTTACCTCTACATGTGTCTGTGCTTCTATCTGTTCTTCGCAGGCCTCATTTTGCTTCATACGTTGGTTCACGACCTTTGGAAAATTGGTGAGGCATCGAAGAACTGGGCGGGAGTGGATTATCCATACGAAGTCAATGAAGTCAGCCTGCGGGTGATGCGCGGAATTTTTCGATGCACTGTTTTGGGGATTCTGATCGCCATATGCATGAAGGCCCAAAGCTCTTACCTAACGTCGAATGGAAAGAATATTGTGGCTTGGTTGGTCGGCGATATGTTTTCAGCCTTCCAGGTACGCAACAATGTGAGCGACGGGGTTCGCTATAGAATGCCGACGCATTACAGCAGCCTACTTATCGCTATCTCGACCTGTGTTGTTTTTCTGTACGGTTCCATCCGTTTAGGTGTCGGACGTCGGTGTCATTTTCCTTTGTGGAGGATGTCGGCGGTCGTAGCGTTACTCTTTGCTAGCTACCTGCTGATCGACGTATTCGCTGGCTTTTCAATCCTTATGGGCGTTGGAGTGCTGCTTGCGATGTACGGCCTGTTTGATCCAGGGGTTGGGCAATGGCGAGCGAGTGAGTTAGGAAACAATCAGAGTGTATCATAGTTGGCTTGACCGTTGGGATGAGAGGCGGGCGCGACGCGGCGAGGAAGGGAAGCGAAGAACGGGTCTCATCCTTGACGCGGAACGCGCGTTTCCAGACGCGAAGAACGTAGCGACGATCGAGGAGTTTTGTGTTCTTGCGGACCAGGCCGTGACTGATCCGGCCTATTTCGATGAGCCGGGCGGGAGTAACCAGGGTTTTGAAAGGCAAGACGGGTGGCTCAAATTTCCATCTGACATTTCCACTGACGTCGAAGACAACAACGTCGTCTGGGCAAAAATCACAGAAAGCGGGTCGCTTGAACAGGCATTGGTGATTTTTCACCATTGGAATGCAGCCGTGCGAAATCGTCAGATTGCCAAATTTTTCTCACGGCGTGGCATCACGGTTGTTGAGATTGCTATGCCTTATCATTTCGAGCGCCGACGTCCGGGCTCCTCGCACGCCGATTATATGCTCAGTGCGAATCTCGGTCGAACGATCCAAGCTGTAAGGCAGGCAGTATGGGATGGGCGAAAACTCATACGTTGGTTGAAGAGCGAAGGCTATCGAGAGATTTCGGTTCTCGGTATGAGCTTGGGCTCCTGGGTCGCGGGGATCATTGCGGCGCACGACTCGGCTGTGTCTAAAGCCTCGCTGTTTCTGACCGCGGGGAGTCTTGCGGATATGGTTTGGACGGGTCGCGCGACACGATTGATACGCGATAGCCTTGAGCCTGAGATTGAGCTGAGCAATCTAAGAAGGGCTTGGGGTCCACTTAACATGGAGAATTACGCGCATCGTTTGGCACAGCGTGATCTCGACCTTCAGGTTGTGTTGGCTAAGAGAGACAAAGTGGTCTTGCCAGAGCTGTCGGAGAGATTCATGCAGAGGCTGAAGGACGCCGGAGCTAAGCCAAATATTTTAGAATTAAACTGTGGCCACTATTCGCTTGCCATGCCGCCTTACATTTTACTGGCCGGTTTGAGCTTGAAGCGGTTTCTATCGTGTGCTGACAAACCGGCCCCTGAACATTAAAGGGGCACCGATATACGATAGGCGGATCGAAGGGCGAACGGGATGGCGCCGAGGCCGGTTTTGTCAAGAGCAGGCTTGTCTTCCTAATCGCCGGTCAGGTTCACCTGCTCCCAGGTGAGCGGGCGACAGGCTGGAAAGCAGGTGCTCGGGTACAGCTTTGCCCGTTCGCGCAGGGCATCGACCACGCGGCCGGTATCGATCGTGTTCCAGTGAAGGTAGCTCCTTGGGCTGCAATTTGATCGACGTGTGTAATGATATAACATATCGCATAAGCTGAATTATGGAACACCGGCGTTCCACGCACCGGCGACCGGCACGGAGTGATCGGCCTTTACGAACCAAGGCCCGCGCGGTGCTGGCTCGAACCCGGTTACGGGCAGCAGTGGAGACCAGATGGGCGAACGCCCGGTTTCCGGAAGATCGAAGAGTTTACACATCAAGCGCTCAGCTCGACGGAGCCGGTCGCGCGCTCCGGTGATCCGCGCGGTGATGGGCCAGATTGAGCCAGAAAAGCGACGCGGCCGCGAAGGCGGGTCAGCACCTCTTCCGAAATGTTTACGTCCACCATCATGCGTCCTTTCGCGGCCGATGGCGGAGGGGCGGCGGCTGGTCGCATGCAAGAAGGATGGCACGGAAGTGACCGTCCATATCGCCATGAACCCCGTGGTGCTCGAAACATCGGAGGTCGCGGTCATTCTAACCGTAATCGACATATCGGCCCGCGAACTGGCGGAGCGAACAGAGTTTTTCGTCAAGGAACTGACACATCGCGCTCGCAATGTATTCGCTATCATTTGCGCCATTTCTCGGCAGCTTGGTAAGCACAGCGATTCTGTTTCGAATTTCCAGGACGCATTGGAAGATCGTCTCGCGGCACTTTCCGCGTCCTATCGAGTTTTTGAGAAAGAACGCTGGCAAGCAGCACCTGTCCGCGATCTTGTCCAGTCCCAGATCGCATTCCTCACGACGGAGGGCATGTCCCAGATTGACATTCAAGGACCGGAGGTTTGCCTGGAACCGGCTCCAGCGGAATACCTTGGCATGGCGGTTCACGAGCTTGCGACCAACGCCGTCAAGCACGGCGCACTTTCCGTGCCCACCGGCATCGTCGATGTTCGATGGTCATTTGATCCGAGGGCGCAGCTTTTCGAGTTTCAATGGACGGAGCGCAAGGGACCACCCGCTCAGCCTCCAGAACGTCAAGGCTTCGGGTCAGTCATTCTTAAGTCGATTGTTCCGGCCGCTTTCGGTGGCACGGCGGATCTGACAGTCGCTCCAAAGGACGTGTCGTGGACCCTGAAAGCTCCCTTGGCCACGGGAGTGATCCAGAAGTGACAGGCGGCGGCCGGGCGGCACAATGCGGCCCGGCGTGTCAACAGGGCGCCGGCGCTTTCAGTATCAGCTGCCGTCCGGAACACGAGACCGCCGGCGAGGAAGGGCTCGCGACTTCGGCGACGTTCCGCCTTGGCAGCGCCTGGAAGATCAGGCGCTGGCAACGCCGCGACGACCTCAATCGGAATGAATGGAGGCACGGACGGCGCTGACATTTGGCAGAGCTCTTTGCGCCACCGGAATAGCTGACTGACATGAATCCCGGCCGAGCGCGCCACATCCGAAACAACGGTTCCAGGCTCTAACGCCGCCGCTACCAGCCGTTCTTTCTCTTCGCGAGACCAATGCCGGCGACGCTCGACCGACGTGATCACCTCAATATGCTGCTTCGTCATAGGACTACTCCCAGTGCTACCACCAGGACTTCCAATGTTCGGCATCACATCACAAGACGGCCGTCACCGTGGGGATACCGCAAGGAAGCCTATCGGGCCCATGAAATGATCGCCTGAGTTCAATCCCAGAGAACCGGGATTGGTAACGGCAGTCGATGATGTGTAACGATCGAGCCAATGGTGAGGCCAACCCGTCTGATTCAATGCGCTTCAAACGCGCGCCAGCTTGATCAGGGTCCTCATCGGCGGATTTCCATCAGGGCCAGCGGTCCAACTTCATACCGCACAAACAGGCCGGACATATGAAAGCAACCGATCAAACCACCCGACAAAAAGCCCTTGCCATAGGGGGCGTCCACATATGAATCACGCAACCGACATACAACAACAGATTTACGGCTCACGCCTTTAGTCCAAAATCAGGCGCGCACTTGCGTGCGCGGCTTTCGCACGTGCGTTAGCCGTTGTGGCTGTTTGTCCCACAGCTAGAATTTCCGCAACGTGGTCACCATTACTGGTGGGAGGTCGCACATGTGCGCCAAACTTCGCGATTGGCGCGACCGATACAATTCCCGGCATGGCCAGCAATTGCGCAGTGTTTTTAATCCCACGAAAAATCCCGGGGCGTTCCGTCCAGATGAAATGAATGGCCGCCCCCTTGCTCTCGGCACAACGCCATTCGAGAGTTTTGCCAAGTGCAGCATCCAGCACTGCCTGCACCGCACTTAATCCAGTTGCCATCTCGATGAGGTGGCTGCCGATCTTTCCTCCCGCAAGTCGCGGATTGATCTCCATAATCCTGATATCTTCGCCATCCACGCGACATTCGGTATGCACAGCTCCATGGCAGATATCGAGGGCGTTGAGAACGCGGCACGTAGCTGCGGCCAGAGCGGCAGCTTCGGGCCCAACATAGGGAAAGCTATGGCCCGCCTCGATGAAATGGTTGCGTTTGAGCCCAGTCATCTCTTTGGTAGTCACTCCTATGACTTGGCAGGGTCCCGCACAAAACTGGATCGTCTCGACACTAAACTCTGTTCCAGCAATATATGCTTCCATTAAGATCCCTGGAGGTGAACCTTGGCCCGCGGAGTTGCGCGTGAAGCTTCGCGCGGTCGCCATATAGTCTGTGAGTTGGCTCTCGTTGTGAATAAGCCTAACCCCAACCCCGTCGTTCTCTTCTTGGGGTTTGACAACCAAAGGGTAATTCAGTTGCTGCGCCGCCGCCACGGCCTCGTCTGGGTTAAGTGCCAGAAAAAATGGAACATTGTGCTCGGGGGCACGCTCTGCCAATGCCAGTCGCATCAGGTGTTTGTTTCTTGCGCGAAGTGCAGCCTCATAGCCTAGACCAGGGAGGGACATTTCCTGCGCAGCAAGTGCAGCCTGGGGAACATACATGTCGGCCGTGGTCGTAACAGCTGCTATAGAGGAATTTAGACCTCTTTGACGCACGATCCTGACCACTTCGGCATGCTTGTTGGTGTCACAGAAGAAAATATTATCTGCAGAGGACAATACGTCCGCACCGTAACGGCCTCTGTCCCGCGTGAGCAGTGTCACATTGAGGCCTTCGGCATGGGCCAATTGCTGTGCCCGACTACCAGCTCCCGTGGTGCTCGCTTCAACGAATATGATCTCGCGCTTCATGGTGACTGCTGATGCCTATTACACCATTTCGTGTGGTAAATCAGGGCAAACAAAGAAGGTGTGGTACTGCAGCGCTAGACATTTGGGAGAAAGGACCGCAGCGACGAGCGTTAACCGGCCGAGGAAACTCAGTGCCGTATAGGGGATATGAACTTTCCCGCCATTTTGCGGCCAAGGTATCGGGGCGAAGCTTGGCATGCGATGAAACAGCAGAAGCCCCTGCGACCTCTGCGGGGGAGTGGGTATCGAAATCGCGACGGACGAAGCTTCGGGTTGGACAGTCAAAATGGTCAACTGCGGTCCATCGCCGATCCGTTCCTGCGTGGTGCCACAATGGTCGCATTCTTCGCGATGGACCGTAGGCAAGTATGAGGCGAACGGCTCATAACGTGTCCAGTTAGAAACACCTCCGCATCGCGCGCAGGTGTGGGTGGTAGGGGATAATCTGCGACAGAAGGTTGCGTAGCGCGTCTGGATCCATCCAGTCGTCTGGATAGATTGAGCGAGAGCTGTGATTAATGCAAGCTGCAGAGCGTGTCGTTGATGTTCGAAAAATTGACCGAGCTGCGCTACTTCTTCCTCACCAAGCCCCGTGATGTGCCAAGCATGATCCGTACTTCCGGCAGATTCTGTTAGGTCTTTGACGTTCGCGTGAATTTCAGCTAGGGCGGAACTTTCCGGTATCCAGCGCGTCAGAGCAGCGCTTAAAAGTTCGAGCCCAAGATTGTCCTCGAGCGCACGCCTTAAGGAAGAAGGCAAAGGCAGTTGCGGCGGCCTCGATTGCAGAGGACCGATCGAAGGCCGTATATTGACAGGGCTCAAGCGATGGAGGGGATCGCCAAGCAATTGAAATGCCACTCCTCTTTCGAAGCGATTCGACTCAGCATTGAGACGGTTTACGATCTCACCAAGACTATTTCCTTGTAGAAGTGCTTGTGCAAAAACCGCCGCGTAATGCGGCGAAGTATGCAAGTTGCGGAAGCTGCCTATCACCGCAGAGCCGAGACTGAAGAGAAGTGCCGCCAGCGAATACGATTCGGGAACACATGAATCGCCCAGTTTTAGAGATGAGCAGCAATTCAGAAAAATCACGTCTCCCAACTTGAAAGATGGAAGGATGATGGGGTCAGTAAGAAAAGCCGTATTGAATGTGCTGAACCACCTTGAATCGAGCCGTATGCAATATTCGCTACCGTGGCCTGTTATCACAACGCCTGATGGTGCGGGTAGGTTTGGGTCCAATAGACGTCCAATAACGAAATTCGAATCAATGACCTGCCTTCCCGCCGCATTATGTTCGGTCGCAGGAAACCCGTCGATAATCTCGTAGACTCGATTGCCATCTAATGGCCTGCGCGGGCGCATTTGGGGTGATACATTGGTGGCGAGGGAGAAACCGCAGCCTCGTTCCGGCTCTTGTATCGCCCACTGCGCCAAGGCGCGAGAAACGCGCACGGTGAGTTGCCGCCAGGTGCCACAGAAGGTGAGCGACGATGCCCGACATGAAGCCAAGAAAGCGTCAAGTTGCGCCTCATCTAGAATTGCGATTAATCTCCGGCTTGGAAATTGGCGCTTGGCGAACGCGCCGCAATTTGGCGCCACCAACACGATATCCTCTTCCATTTGAAACCTCAAATGATTGTTGAAGCGAAACTAGGTCCCACTTGATGTTTGTCGGACAACACCCGCCATGAAGTTCATGATGATCTGCGCTGCAAGTCGCGAGGTCATATCATCTCGGTCCAAAGGCGGACTCACTTCAGTGATGTCGAGAGCGAGCGTTGGTGCGTTAACCGCGATCTCGAACACCGCATCCAAAACCTCATGGGCAAGAAGACCACCGCAATTGGGAACGCTCGTACCCGGCGCATAGGCCTGGTCGATGCCATCAATGTCGACGGAGATGTATACTCCGGCCCCATCAGCGGTCCCATGCTCGATTGCGGTTCTCAGAGCGACAGTCCAACCTACTCGACGTATGTCGTAAGGTGTCATCACCAGGACCCCGGCTGCTTCGGCCTCGCGCATGTATGCCTCTGAATAAATCGCAGCGTTGATTCCCATCTGGACAACCTTGCGATAGTCAATCACGTCCGACAGCGTCCGCATCCAATGCCCGGAATGCTCCTTGCCTGGTATTGGTTCGCGCGAATCGAAATGGGCGTCAAAAACAATCAGCCCCATTGGCGCCCCAGAAAGCCTATCACGAACACCCCGTATCGCTGGGTCGGTAATAGAGTGGTCACCACCCAAGACTATTGGCAATAATCTGCGCGGCAGTGCGGCAATGGCAGCTCGAATGTTTGAGTATGACTGCTCGAGAGAGTGCAGCGCATCGACCGATCCACACTCTACGAAGGACGTCTTGTCCAACGACACCCGCTTGTCGACGCAATATGCGCTTAACGTATTGAGTGCCGAAAGAATTTTCTCGGGACCGAAACGACAACCAGGGCGATGACTGACCGCAAAGTCGAACGGCACGCTAACGAATCCAAAAGCTGGAGAATCGTGTGGGGCGCTCTGCGCGGTAACCCAACAATCCCGGATCCACCGCACAGTCGGATCGTTTACGATTGGTACAGAAGATGTAACTTGCACTTAGACGGACCCCGCGCTGGGAACGACGGTCGGGGTTTCCTCACCCTGATGCATGGCATGCAGGCCACGCTCCACCACTTCGTCCGCTCCGTGCCTGCCCTCGAATCGACGATAAAGGTGAAGTTTACGCTCCATCCCAGATGACTGTACTGAGTCCCAAACACGTTCCCGCAGCAGGCAAAATCCATCTTGAACCGGGGTACGAACATGTCTGGCAAACTTTGAGTTCCAGATTGTTTCCAAGCTGTCGCAGCGAACGTGCCCCAAGAAACGGCCAAGGCCGTTGCAGTCGTAAACCTCGCCAAATAAATTCACGAATAGCCCGACGTTGACTTGTCTACAGCGGTAGCCGCCTGACATTGGGCGTGAGGGTTTATAGGTTAAGCCGAACTCTTGCTCGTCTACCTTGCGTACAGCCTCGAGCATATTGTTAGAGCGCTCGCGCTCTAAAATCATGGCAGCCCTATCGGCGCGGCCTTCCGGTATAAGGGTCACAATATAGTTGTGCACATTATTGATTCGGCACCACCGATGGAGTTCGACGACCTCTTCGAAATCTTTCGACTCGTTAAACTGTGGCGTTACAACCATATCAACTGCTACACGCGTTGGTATCGATTGGTTGAAGCCCTTTTCGAGAAGGTAATGAAGGCCTGCGTTGGCTTTCTCGGCATAGCCGGCCAAGCCAACCATTTTATCTTGGATATGCGTATCGCTTGAGTTGTGCTTGATAAAAACAGTGGCCCCGAGCTGAAAAAGCCGGTCAGCTGCCGAACGGTCAAGATGGTAGCCGCTCGTGAATATGACGGGCGTCATCCCATGACCATGAACACCAGCAATTATGTCCCAAAATCCCACATCGATCATAGGTTCACCAGCACCGGGAAATTCGACAGTGGTGGCACCGAGGTTGCGGGCCTGCTCGATCAAATCGAGGCGCTCCGCAGTTGTCAGTTCAACACGGTTGGGTACGGAATTGTATCTATCGGGCGTCCGGTCGCAATAAAAGCAATTGAGCTTGCACTCGCCGGTCAAGTCCAGGTCGAGGTGCAACATACGATTATTGGAACGTGCGTCGTCAACGATGTCCTTGGAATAGTCAGTGCCGGCAGCCCAAAGGTTCTCGATGCGCTCTCGCGCAGCAACAATATGAGGTAGATCAGCGTAAGCCGTGCTCGCTTTACCAATGGACATCATTTCCCCCCGTTTTGAAAAGACATAGCGTCACAAATCGCCTCGACTACCCGGCGAGAGCCTGCGCCAACTCGTGTGGAGATGCCGTGAATGCATGGGTCCTCGACACAATCTGCAAGGACCCAATACTTGAACCAACTCTAAACCTGTACGGTGGCGAGCAGCTTGGAGACCTTCTCAAGTTTCTCAGAAATCAGCGCGGTATGGACAATCTTCTGGGCCTCGCTAAGTTCCCTAATTGCTAGCTTGAGGGCCTCGGCCTCGTCGCCTTTGCCATACTTTAGATCGCTCATGGAAATTCCTCCTGGTTAGAGTGTTGCAATCAAAGATCGTGATAGGCATCCAATTGCGCGGCATCACCCACCGTATATGCCGGCAAGAAGCCAACTCGCCAACCACGCTAAAAATAAGCACCAAATGTAGGAAAAATTGCAATCCTCAAATTTGACGGGTATACGCTGTTACTGCGCTATTTTGGGTAGCATCCCTTTTTTTTTTGGGGGTTACAAACTTATAGGCGGAAACCTTCCGCCTGACGGGGTGCGAGCCATGTGCTCGTGGGAGCGGTTCTGCGCCTTTGCGCGCGAGCCGGAACGACGGACGGTCGCTGGAGACGCAACCGTTTCGGTCGAAGGCGCATCCTATGAGGTCGAGCCCGAACTTGCCGGCGAGACGGTGACCTTGCTCTGGGGCCTGTTCGATCTGGAACTGTTCGTCGAGCATGAGGGCAAGCGCCTCGGGCCGTTCCAGCCTTCGCGCGGGGCGGTTCCCCTCTTTCGCTATCGCAAATACCAGAAGAGCCGGACCGAAGAGCGGCTCGACAAGGTGGTGCGGTTGGCAGACCAGCTTGGGCTCCCCCGCGCCGCGGTCACCGGCGGGGATCGCCCATTGCCTTCGCTGCCCTCGACTGCGGCTGGGCTGAGCGTATGGCGGACACCGTTTCCGGAACCCGCAATAGAGACCGCTTATCCAAATGGCCTCGCAGCCCGTGGCGCCATCGTCGATCAACTCGGCCTTGACCGAGCAACTGCGTCAGGCAGGCGTGCCGGCTTGACCCACGCTCTCGCTGGCAATTAATCTGAGCACGTGGCCGTCGTTTGCGAGCAGCCTCGGATGTTGGCGAGCACGTTGGCAAAGAGCGTGAGCAGGGCACGTTCTCCATTGTCAGATAATCTGAGCAGAAAATGCCGATGTTGGCGAGCACGAGCCGTTATGTTGGCAAGCGGCTACACCTATCGAGGGCTTGCAACGCATCCTCGTTACCAAGCGCCGCCAGCCCGTTTAGATAGTAGCCGCGTCTGGATGTCGCCTTGTCGTCAATGCCGGGCGAGTAGGCGTCTTCATGGACGGGGTCATTGCTTGGTGGCCAAACAAGATAAGCGGCCTTGATGAGATGACACAGTGTTTGAGCATCGGCATCAAGTGCGTCCCGCTCCTCGGCGCGCTCTTCGGCACGTGAGTTGGACAACTCTTCGCGCCCCATGTAGCGCTTGAACAGGCTTGCGCTGGACGGGCTCCATAGTGCTCCGAAGGTCGCGATCCATGTAGACCAGGCAGCTGCCGAATCAATAGCGAACAAGGCATCAAGCCAGAGCCACGCTTCGGCGAACCTAAACTCTATCACATGGGCTGCGAATTGCTGGCGGAGAATCGGTGATAGTTGTGAGGCCGAGACCGCATGACTCCGGGCAATTATCGTGAGAGCCATTTCCAAGTCGCGACGATTCTCGGGGATCCCTGCGGTTTGAAGCAGTTGGAACAGTGGTGCCGCTGTAAGCTCACGGATTGCAGAGGTGGAATAGGCTATGCGACTGAACCCGTCCGAGGAAAACTTCTCTTCACTGCTCGAGGTAATGTCCTGCGTGAGAACGGTCGTCGCCACGGTCACGAAAATTCCGGGCTTCAACGTGATAAGAGCCGGCATCCAGTCCGGAAAGCCGTTCATGTTAGAAAAGCCGTAGGTGAAGGCCCGTTCTATCAAGTCATCGGACAGGTTCGCCAGTTCGCTCAGCGATTGCAGGGCAAGGCCGGTCAATCCGATCATGGCCTGATAGTCGCTTTGTGCGGGGTAGGTAATCCCGTTTTCTCGCCAGTACCTTTTGAAGCCGGAGGCGAACAATCCCGCAATCAGCTGGCCATGGCGCTCGCGCATGCGTTCTATGACTGCTGGACCAAGGTCATTTGGACTCTTGTTTACCGCCCAAGCCAGATAACCAGGTCTGCGCCCCTGGGACAAACCACGGAAATCCCTGAGAAACGTTGCTCCGTTACGGAGCTTCCAGCATGCATCGATCACTGAATCGACACTAGCGTGAAACCTGTGTTTGATCTGGTACCAGTCCTTATGACGAAACTGATGCTTCAGCCGTCTTATCGGCGCTAGGTGGCCATAGGCGCGCTTTAACTCGCTGCTGCCATGGGTCCGCGCAAGGTTTCTAAGAATGGCGTTTGCGTGTTTGCGTTCTTCAGCGTCCCGGATCTCGTCAAACACGAATTGGGCGCAGGTGAAATACAGATCCCGATCCCTTTCAGTCTGCTCCTCGGCCATGAGGGCGCCAAGGCGCTCGATATCTTTCGAATTGAATACCTCGACTGCCTTATCGCTTCGATCGATCTTGAGCGGGCCGACTGCCTGGCGCGCCACGTACCATTCACTCTGCATATTTTCGAACAAAGCGAGGCGCATCAAGATTAGGTCGATCTTCAGGTCGTTCAACGGACGGATGGTCGTCGCGAGCTTGTCGAAGCTGGTCTCGCGCAGCGAATAGCTCTGCCTTCCGTTAAGACCGAAGACAAATTCGAGTGCTTCGAGCCGTACCGCCTTTGGCAACACTTCGCCACCGTGCTGCAGCAGCCTGTCCAATGCCTGGCAAATGGGGGCGCCAAGCATCCTGAACCTCGGCTGGATCGTCGGCATCATATCCCGGTCACTCTTTCGCGGAGCGCGCGCGAACCGAAGGAAAATCTGAAGCCAGTTCCCCAATTGATCCAATGATAGTTCGGCAACCAGCCCCTCCAGCAACATTGCGGTGGCTGATGCATAATTTTTGGCTTCCCGGCGGAAGCGATCCACGAGAGCGATTGCATCCAGGAGAGAAACACCGGCGGGCACGACGTATCGCACAGCACTGGCCACGAACAAGTTCCACGACGGCGCGCTTTGCGTATCCTCGTGCTTGGGAGCGGTCGACAGAAGCGCAGCCGCAAGTACATCATGGGCAAATGAAAAATCGTTCAAATCCGCCAGTGCAAGACAAGCCTCCGCCCTGACGCGAAGACCTTCGGTCTGATCGCAGGCGATTGTCCGCAGGTCCGCGGCCATTGACGTCATCTGGCCAAATCTGATCATCTCGACGAGTAACTCACGGACCTCAGGTGAAGTTGCGATCGCTAGCTGCTCTCCGATTGCCGGTGCCAGATCGGGAGTAACAAACTCCCGCACATCCTCCTGGTAAAACCATTCGCCTCGATAAAGCCGCTCCCGGTATGCAGCGACGTGTGCAGCAATGGCACGTGACTTCTCGTCAACCGTGAGCCGTGTCGGATCGCCGGTCTCAATAAGAAGCGACGGTCGGATCCTGGTCACAATCCTCCTCGCGATCGGATCGATCGTCGCCAACCATCCCAAGACGTGCTCGGTCGATTGAGGGACTTCGGTACATCCCAAGCCTTCTGCAAGGAGAGGCTTAACTACGTCGAGCGATCCGGCATTTTGGCCGATCGCCCGGCGGAAAAAGCAAGCAGCGAGGTAGTCACGCAACTCCCGATGGGCAAACCTCACTCGTCCGGAAATGGACGGCTGAAACAACCCATACGAAAGAAGCTGGCGCACATCCATCTCCGTCCAGCGATCGGCGTCGCTCGATAATGCCGAGAGCGCGTGGATCGCCATCGGTTTGTCCGGCTCGGACGTAAAATCCTGAACGTCCGATAGGACGGAGATCGCGGCAAGCTTTTCACATGCCTGCCGTCCCAGCAGGGGGTCAAGGTTCGATCGACGCTCCTGTCCGCTCTCGGTCCTCAGTCTGAATCTGACGATATCTTCGTATACCTGCAGCCTTGACGAAAAGATGCTGGGCGGCTCCTTGCCCTCCCCAACTGCTTCTAACCACAGATCGAGGAGAAGCTGCACGTCCAGTGGCTGCGACACGAGATTGGCGGCTTTAGCTCTGTCGATTGCTGCCGCGAACTGGTCGGGATCTACGCCACGGTGCTTGGCGATTTTCCTCACATCAGGCTTGCGAAGAGGTAGCAGGCGAAGCGTCTTTACTTTAATCTGTGCCTCTTGACTCGGATCCGAGACGCGAAAGCCCTTGATTGCCGTCTCGATCGCCCGCAGATCGCCATCACCCTGCCACTCGCTGGCCCTAGAGCTGATGATAACCCTCAGTTCCTTTCCTGCGGAACCTACCTCGCGTGAGAGACGCGCCAAAGCATCCGCCAAAGCGCTGGTATTGCGAGCATCAGGCAAGCGCGCTTCGTCAAGTGCATCAAGAAGGGCGACTGCCGGGCCGCGTTTCACCTTCCACCTCGCGAAGGCCGTCGGAGATGCTTCGTCGTGCGGTGAGAACGAATCCTCCGCGGACAGGCGGCAAAGTGCCTCAATCCTAAAGACGAAGGCAGGGGTGCCAGCGGAACGTAGCTCCTTTGCCAATTCCAGCAACTCTCGCGTCTTGCCGGCACCAGCAGAACCGAGGACTATCGCGCAGTCCAACGTCGCGACTTCGTGCCATGACTGGCCCTCGTTCCCACGTGAAGGGTTTGCTAGTGGTATCCGCCTAACATAAGAGTCCGTATGGGATTCCCTTTGGCGAGTGCGTATGCGAGTGTGGCGCATGCGCACA
>NZ_LPUX01000065.1 GCF_001651865.1 Sinorhizobium glycinis | reverse complement strand
GCCGCCATCGCCGCCGCCGCTGCCGCCGCCATCACCGCCGCCGCCGCCATCGCCGCCGCCGCCATCGCCGCCGCCGCCGCTGCCGCCGTCATCACCGCCGCCGCCGCCGTCGCCGCCGCCATCGCCGCCGCTGCCGCCGTCGCCGCCGCTTCCTCCGCCGCTGCCGCCGTCGCCGCCGCTTCCTCCGCCGCCACCGCCGGTTCCGCCGCTGCCGCCAGTGCTCGGACGAGTTGCGTCGGAATCGCTGCGATCGCGGCTGGGGGCAGTGGCGCCTATGGCCGCTGTCGTCAACGGCGGGCACATTTTGATTTGCGCGGGAGTAAGAATTCTCGATCGATTTATTGCAACGCAGCACGCTGCAAAGTTGTTTTCCGTCAACGGGCTGCATTGCGCTGCAGTCATCCGCCGACGCTCTACTGCGTCCGCGTCTGTAACTACAACGACGGCTGCTATCGAGGCCGTGGAGAGCATGAAAAATGTTCTAAATATCGATCTATGAATTCTTTTCATTACTTTACTCCACGCAAATATAAATCATGAAAATAAAGTGATGATTTACTTAAAGATGCTGGCGGTCAATTTACGAAATATTAGTAGGGTCGTCACAAGAATGCCCTATTCCGAGCTAATCAAGCACGGGCTAATCCTTATGATTTAAACTCTCTACGTCGCGCTTTGGGGAGTGCGACTACCTTTGGGGGAATTTCATGAAACGCTTCATCGCGCTGACCGCTATTCTATTGTCGATCGCTGCCCCAAGGGTGGCTGATGCAGGGACGATCATGAAAACGACCGGCAAGGCTTTTGCGCCCCCGGCCTTCCACACCTTCTGTTCGCGGGAACCGAGGCTGTGCAGAACCGGCGGAGGCAGGGGAACGGTCACCCTCGGCGCGGAAAAGGTAAGCGAACTCAGACAAGTCAACAGTGCCGTCAATGCCCGTATCAAGGAGCGCAGCGATCGTGCGAATGTCGGCAGGACCGACGACTGGCGCGTACCGACAGCCTATGGAGACTGCGAGGATTTCGCAATTATGAAGAAGAGCGAGCTCCTGAAGCGCGGCTGGCCGGCCTCCGCATTGCTGCTGACGGTTGCCCGATATCACGGCGATGGCCATACGGTACTGACCGTCCGCACCAGCGAAGGGGATCTTGTGCTCGACAACCTGACCAATTCGGTCAGGGACTGGTCGAGCACGCCCTATGACTATTTCGCCCGCCAGTCGCAATCGAACGGCAGCCGCTGGGAGCGGATCGGCGGAGCACAGCGCATCTGATTGAGGCTCGCCTGCGGCCGACTCGGCGCGACTGCTGCAGCCTGCAAGCATCAAGCGACCGATGCGCAGGCCAGCCGAGAGGCGCCGAAAGGCGGGCGCCTCCGGCTCAGTGCGCTACAGCGTGGGCCGACATATACATGCCGCCGAGGCGTCCGTCGGCGGCAGACGTCGAAGCCGTCGCGCGCGACTCCCAGAGTCGACTGCCTAAGGCAACACGAGTGTCGATTGCTGCGGCCAGGATGACGGTGATCTTCGACAGGCTCGGGCCAAGGCGCTTCAGGGCCTGAATCTCGTGCAGGCGAGCCAGCTCTGCGGCGCCATAGAGCCGCCAGTTCGCCTGTGCGCCTCGGAAAGACCAGCCCGCGGCTTTCGTAGACGCGCAGCGCCCGGACGGTCAGGCCGAAGCGCTTGGCACAATCGGCGGCGGTCAGCCATTGGTTTTCTTCGATTTTACGAGCCATCGCATCTCCTTTGAGAATCTCTTCTAAGGTGTGACCTTGGGTTCGGCTCAAGAGGCAGCAAAATCGCACGAGAGCTCCCGGACCTTTCTGCTTCTTTCACAATTGCTTCCGCGTTGCAGAATCGGCCTTGACGTCCTGCTGCCGTCTCAATAAAAGTTGCGAACCGTACCGTACGGTACTGATGGAGCGGCAGTGAAGTGCAAGGTGTCGGAGCGACAGAGGAGGCAGGTGCCGGAAGCGGCGTGACGGAGCGTCAGGGTGCCGTTCTGGAACAGGCGTTGCGGCTCCTCGTCGATGGCGGCGAGAGGGCGCTGACGACCGCGGGGGTGGCGCGCGCGGCGAATTGCTCCAAGGAAAGTCTCTATAAATGGTTCGGCGACCGCGACGGGTTGCTCTCGGCGATGATCGCCTTCCAGGCGAGCAAGGTGAGGACGCTCGACGTTTCTGGCGAGGCGCTGGACGGGGCGAGGCTCAGGGCGCATCTTGTCGCCTTCGCAACGGACCTGCTGGAGGTGCTTGCCGGCGACGTGTCGCTGGCGCTCAACCGGCTGGCGATCGGCCAGGCAAGCCGCGAAGGCTCCAGGCTCGGCCGGCTGCTCGAGGAGCGCGGACGCCGGCAGATCGGCCGCAGGGCAGGGGCCTTGCTCGAGGCAGGCCGCAACGCGGGGCTTCTCGGCTTCGATGATGCGGAGGAGGCCTATGGCGCGCTCTATGGACTCGTCGTCGCCGACTGGCATTTGCGCATGCTGCTCGGCGAGGATCCGAGCGGATTGAAGAAGAATTTCGGCCTGAGGGCGGAGCGGGCGGTGAACGCCTTTCTCGCGCTCTACGGCAGAAAAGGGTAACGGCGGTCGGACATCTGGACCGTCAAAGCGAAACGGACAAGCAAAGGGAAGGAAAGTTCAATGCGCGTCTATTACGATCGTGATGCCGATCTCAACCTCATCAAGTCGAAGAAGGTCGCTATCATCGGCTATGGCTCGCAGGGCCGCGCCCATGCGCTGAACCTCAAGGACTCCGGCGCACAGAACGTCGCCATCGCGCTCAAGGCCGGCTCGGCCACGGCGAAGAAGGCCGAAGCCGACGGCTTCAAGGTCATGACGGTTGCCGAGGCTGCCGCCTGGGCCGACCTGATGATGATGGCGACCCCGGACGAGCTGCAGGCCGACATCTACAGACAAGAGATCGCCGGCAACATCCGCGATGGCGCGGCGATCGCCTTCGCCCACGGCCTCAACGTTCATTTCGGCCTGATCGAGCCGAAGGCATCGGTCGACGTCGTGATGATCGCGCCGAAGGGCCCGGGCCACACGGTTCGCGGCGAATACCAGAAGGGCGGCGGCGTTCCCTGCCTCGTCGCCGTTCACCAGAACGCTTCCGGCAATGCGCTCGATCTCGCGCTCTCCTATGCCTGCGGCGTCGGCGGCGGCCGCTCCGGCATCATCGAAACCAACTTCAAGGAAGAGTGCGAAACGGACCTCTTCGGCGAGCAGGTCGTTCTCTGCGGCGGTCTCGTCGAGCTCATCCGCGCCGGTTTCGAAACGCTGGTCGAAGCCGGCTACGCGCCGGAAATGGCCTATTTCGAGTGCCTGCACGAGGTGAAGCTGATCGTCGACCTGATCTATGAAGGCGGCATCGCCAACATGAACTACTCGATCTCCAACACGGCCGAGTGGGGCGAATACGTCACCGGCCCGCGCATCATCACGGAAGAGACCAAGGCCGAGATGAAGCGCGTCCTGAAAGACATCCAGACCGGCAAGTTCACCTCGGAATGGATGCAGGAGTATCGTTCGGGTGCAGCCCGCTTCAAGGGCATCCGCCGCGTCAACGACGCGCACCAGATCGAGGAAGTCGGTGCCAAGCTGCGCGGCATGATGCCGTGGATCGGCAAAAACAAGCTGGTCGACAAGGCGAAGAACTAAGCCTTACCTCCCAAGGCCAGAGGAAGCCGGGGCCCGTGCCTCGGCTTCTCATTGTGGGTGAAGGGAAGGATGGTGCGGGCAACGGGGCCGCGCCGAGGCTTGACCGCATCACATCGGGTCTTTGCCCTTCATGGCATTTGCCATATGTGTCTTGCACTTATCCTGGTCATTCGCCGCCAATGCTTCCTTGGCCATGGCGAGCTCTTTCTGGGCCATCTCCTTGCGTCCCGAGTCGGTAATCTGGCCCACCTCCGTTTCGAGCTTCGTCATGCCCGCCTGATCGCAGACAATATCCGCCTGTGCGAGAGCGGGGGACACGCAAGCAGCCGATATCGCGGCGGCAACCAACAGTTTCTTGAACATATGTAACCTCCAATTTCATCGCTTGGTGCGATACACGGGGCCAAACCGCCGTCGGGCGGTTCAGTTCCTTCAAGGAGGCTATCAATGCTGTAGAAATCGCGCTGCCACCCGTGCGCCCGTAGCTTCTCGCGCTGTACTTGCGGGCAGCCCAAGGCTGCCGCTGATGGTGCAGTTGCGATCGGCAAGCCAATTCTCGGGCTGTGGTGGGCGCCGGATCAGTCACTCTGTGGTGCTTCCGACATGGTCCTCTGTCATCGCTCGATCTCCACTGCGAGAGCCCGTAACCACCGGTTTCAACCGGTTGCACAATTCGCCACGCGAATCCATCTCGGCTCCAGCAATCGTCAGCCCCCTCAGCCGCCAATAGTCCTGAACGTCCAATGGAGAAAATCGTCGTGAGCTTGCAACCTGCGGATGACGCACCGGCCCATTATGTTTAGGCCGAACACAACCCCGCCTTGATCCCGCTGCCAATTTGCGCTTCTCCGGTTTTCGTATTTAAGCTACCCTTGAAACATCCTGGCCCTGTGCCGAAGGAGCGGCAGTTCTCGTGGAACGCAAGCTCGCAGTGATCCTTGCCGCTGACGTAGCTGGCTACAGCCGGCTCGTCGCTGCCAACGAGGAAGGCACGCTCGAGACGCTGAGGACTTATGGCTCTATTATCGCCGATCTTGTGACCGAGCATGGCGGGCGGATATTCGCAACTGCTGGCGACAGCGTGGTGGCTGAATTTCAGAGCGCCGTACAAGGGGCCCGCGCCGCCGTCGCGATTCAACGGATCCTCAGGCGCCGCAATGCCGATCTTGCGCCGGACCGAAGGATGGAGTTCCGCATTGGTCTCAATCTGGGCGACGTCGTCGCGGAGGGCAACAACCTGCTCGGCGACGGCGTCAACGTCGCAGCTCGGCTACAGGAGGTTGCACAACCCGGAGGAATTTGCGTTTCGGGCGCATTGCATGACCAGATCGAGGGTAAGCTCGATTTTCCAATAGTCCGCCTGGGCGACCGAAAGCTCAAGAACATCCCGCGGCCGGTCGCGGTCTACGGAATCGATTGGCGTCCGGCGGGTTCGGCGGAGGCGGCGGTGCCTGGCGGGCCGATCGCCCTTCCGGACAAGCCCTCGATCGCGGTGCTTCCCTTCGTCAACATGTCCGGCGATCCGGAACAGGAATATTTCGCCGACGGCCTGGCCGAGGATATCATCACCGCCCTTTCGCTTTATCGCTGGTTCTTCGTCATCGCCCGCAACTCCTCCTTCGCCTACAAGGGGCGAGCCGTCGACGCAAAACAGATCGGTCGCGAGCTCGGCGTTCGCTATATCGTCGAGGGGAGCGTGCGCAGGGCCGGCACCCGTGTACGGGTCTCCGGCCAGCTTGTTGAGGCCGATACCGGGGTGCATCTCTGGGCGCAGCGCTATGACCGCGAATTCGCCGACATCTTCGCCATCCAGGACGAACTCGCCCAGAGCATCGTCGGCGCGATCGAGCCGGAAATCCTGATCGGCGAGAGCCGCCGCGCCTTGTCTCGCGGGACGGACAATCTTGACGCGTATGAATGCCACATGCGCGGCACGTGGCTGCACAATGCACAAGACACAGCCGAGCATTTCAAGGAAGCGATCACCTGGCACCGCCGGGCAATTGCCCTTGATCCTGATTTCGGCCGCGCGCACATGATGCTCGCCCGAGCGCTCTATGCCCGATGTTTCCATGGTTTCAGCGACGATGTCGACCGCGACGGTGCCGAACTCTGCGCCGCGGCCGAGCGCGCGGTAGCGCTCGAGGACCGCGATCCATATTCCCACTACGCCATGTGTCTTGCCCATTTCGCGGCACAGCGGGCGCATGCGGCCGTCGCCGAGGCGCAGCGGGCGGTCGACCTCAATCCAAATCTGGCGCTTGCCCACATGGGCCTGGGTTGGGCGCGGATCTACACTGGTCAGTTCGCTGAAGCGCTCGGATCATTACATACTGCACTGAGGCTCAGCCCACATGACCCGATATCCTACCTGTTTCTCGATCGTATCGCGCTCGCTCACTACCATCTCGCTGACTATGAGGAGGCGCTGCATTACTCGGAGCGGGGAGCCTCGCTCCGCCGGGGTTATTTCAATCGGATCGTGCTTCTTGCCAGCCTGGGGCAACTCGGACGCGACGGAGAGGCCCGTGGCCTCATTCCGGAAATCATGGCGAATGTGCCATCCGACATCACCCACTATTGGCGGATGCTGACGCCGTACGTCGATCCTGCTCACTACGAGCATTTCCTCGACGGACTGCGCAAGGCGGGGTTGCCAGTGGAAGTGTGAAAGAGCAAATCACAAGCAGGCTGACCGTCAGCGGAACCCTCCATCTCATCTTTACAGTCGGCTTCCACGCATACCTTCCATGCTTATGCAGGCGGACTCGCCAAAATAGGTCAGGAATATTGACATAAATCGCACGCTGTGATCATCTCCGGGCCATCGCCAGGAGGAAGGGCCGCATGCTCAATTGGGAAAGCATTTTTGCCACGCGCTCGAGCCGGATGAAGGCTTCGGAAATTCGCGAACTCTTGAAGCTGCTCGACCGTCCGGACATCATCTCCTTCGCCGGCGGCATTCCCGATCCCGAGCTCTTTCCGCAAGCAGAGTTCAGCCAGGCCTATGCGGAGATCTTCGGCGGACCGGCCGTCAGTGCCGCTCTGCAATATTCCGTCAGCGAAGGATACAGGCCGCTGCGCGAATGGCTTGCCAGGCAGATGGCGGCACTCGGCATTCCCGCGACGGTCGACAACATCTTCATAACTTCCGGTTCCCAGCAGGGGCTCGATTATCTGGGCAAGCTGTTTCTCTCGCCCAAGGACACGGCGCTCGTCACGTGGCCGACCTATCTTGGCGCGCTGCAGGCTTTCAACGCCTATGAGCCGAACTACGATCAATTGAACCCCGGCGGCAACCGCACCCCGGAAGCCTATGTCCAGGCAGCAGCCGAGGCCGGCGGCCGGGTGAAGTTCGCCTATCTCTCTGCCGATTTCGCCAATCCGACCGGCGAGACGGTGGACCGTGCCGGCCGAGAGCGGGTTCTGGATCTCGCCGAGGACCTCGGCATCCCGGTCATCGAGGACGCCGCCTACCAGTCGCTGCGCTACGACGGCGAGGCGATCCCGCCGATCCTGGCGCTGGAGATCGCCCGCAAGGGCAATATCAACAGTGCCCGGACAATCTACTGCGGCAGCTTCTCCAAGACGCTGGCACCCGGGCTTCGTGTCGGCTGGGTCTGCGCAGCCGAGCCGGTGATCCGCAAGCTGGTGCTGATGAAACAGGCCGCCGACCTCCATTCCTCGACCATCAACCAGATAGCGATCTGCGCCGTCGCCGAGCGCGGCTTCGACGAACAGGTGGCGAAGATCCACAAGGTTTACAGGCACCGCCGCAACGCCATGCTTGCGGCGCTTGAGAAATACATGCCGGCCGGGGTCACATGGACGAAGCCGGAAGGCGGCATGTTCGTCTGGGTGACGCTGCCGCAGGGTACGGACGGCGCCGAACTCCTGGCCAAATCGATCCAGACCGCCAAGGTCGCCTTCGTTCCCGGCCGCGCCTTCTTCGCCGACGGCTCCGGAGGAAACACGCTGCGTTTGAGTTTCTCCTGCGCCAGCGACAAACTGATCGACGAAGGTATCCGACGGCTCGGCGATTTGATTCGCGGTGGGATGGCGGAAGCCGCCTAGCCGATATTTTTCCACGATCATGCTGCCCGAAGCAGAAGGCGGCATCATTTGGCAGCGACCTCGGTTGAGGTTTTCGGCTCAAGCCCTTGCCTTTGCTCGAAATTCACTGAGCAGGCCAACGACTTCCTGGACCCTCGGCCGCATTGCCGTGCCGGCCGTATGAGCGGTCGGATTGCCGGTTGCACGAGGGATCAAAACGGCAGGCCCCTTATTGCGGCCATATTCTGAACCAGGATCACGCTCCGTTACGCCGCGTTGCAGCAAGATGCTGCGACGCAAAAGGAACTTTGCCTCCCCGGTTCGCTGATGTCCTTCGGCCGGTCGGGGGTGGCCCAGGGACAGGGCGTTATTCGCATGAATACACCAGCAACTTCAGGAAGTTTTCGTCCGGATATCGAAGGACTGCGCGCCCTGGCGGTCTCCGGCGTCATTGCCTTCCACTTCGGCATGACCAGCTTGCCCGGCGGCTTTGTCGGCGTGGACATCTTCTTCGTCATTTCCGGTTTTCTGATCACAAGGCATCTGCAACAGGAGATTTCGAAAAGCGGCACTGTCGATCTCTGGCGGTTCTACGCGCGCCGTGCCCGCCGTCTGCTTCCCGCTTCGCTTTTCGTTATCCTGACTACGCTGCTCGTCGGCTATTTCATCCTCGCGCCGTCCGAGCAGCAGTTCTATTCCAAGGGGTCGCTGTTCGCCTCGGCCTATATGATCAACCTCTGGCTGATTCGGTGGACGGTCGACTACTTTGCCTCGGACGCCTCGAACAATCCCTTCATCCATTTCTGGTCGCTCTCGGTCGAGGAGCAGTTCTATCTCGTCTGGCCCGCGCTGCTTCTCCTCCTCGCGCGGCTCAGGCCAGGGAAGGGGGGTCTTTTCATTCTCCTCTCCATGGTCGCTGCCATCTCGTTTGCGCTGTGCTGGCGCATGACGGCCGTGTCGCAGCCTTGGGCCTTCTATTTCTCGCCCCTGCGCGCCTGGGAATTCGCTTGCGGTGGTCTTGCTTCGATGGTGCTGCCGCAGCGATGGGCGCGGCGCTTCCGCTTTTCGCCCGCCCTTGGCTGGCTTGGGCTCTTGCTTATCGCCACGGCCTATCTGACGGTGACGGAGGGGATACCCTTTCCCGGCTCGATCGCGCTGGTGCCGGTTCTCGGCACGGTGCTGGTGCTCCTGAGCGGCGCGCATGAGGGCTCGGCCGGCCCGAAATCCGTCCTTGCGCTCCGGCCGTTGCAGGAAATCGGAAAGCTCTCCTATTCCCTCTATCTGTGGCACTGGCCGGTCATCGTCTATGCGGGCATTGTCCAGCCGGAACTCTCGCTCGTCGATCGGCTTCTGTGCCTGGCTGTCACGCTGCTCCTGTCGCTCTTCAGCTATCACTTCATCGAAAATCCGATCCGCCACAACGCCTGGCTGGCGGCGAAGACGGCGCGATCGCTGGGGCTTGCCGCGCTGCTCACCGGGGCCGGCACGACGGTCGCCTATGGCAGTGCCGCCTTGGCCGGCTACAGCTTCGATGGCAAGCAGCGGCTGATCCAGCAAAGCGCCGAACGCAAATCGGCGGCGCGGGAATTCGATTCGGCCTGCGTGCTCGAAAGGGAGGCGGTGCGGCCGAAGGCTTGCGCATTCGGCGCTGCCAAACCGAAGAAGACCATCGTCCTCCTAGGCGACTCCCATGCCGATCATTGGTCGACGCCGCTCAAGAAGATCGCGGAAAGGAATGGCTGGCGGCTCGTCACCTATCTGAAGTCATCCTGCCCGGCAGCGGACGTGCCGACCTGGAACGGCGTGCTGATGCGGAACTATGACGAGTGCGATGCATGGAAGCGCCTGGCCTTCGGAGAGATCGCAGCGCTTAAGCCGGATATGGTGATCCTTTCGCAATATTCGTCGAACTATGTGAGGAACGACATCAATTCCATATCCAGTCACCAGATGGATGTGCGGGACTGGGCGAAAGGCATCGAACGCTCGGTCGAGACATTGGAACGCGCCGGCAGCGACGTCGTGCTGCTGCGCGACGTGCCGGTGCACAAATCCTATCTCGACAAATGCGTCGCGCGTGCCTTGTGGCAGCAGAAGAGCCCGAGCGTCTGCGACACGCCGCGCCGCGAGGCGGTGGAGGAAACCATTCCCGCCGCCGAAAGGAAGATCGCCTCGCAGACGCATGCGTCTTATGTCGATGTGGTCGATCTCTTCTGTAACAGGACCACGTGCCCTGCGGTGATTGACGGAAAGCTCACTTTCCGCGACCGCCATCATATCGCCACGCCCTATGCGGAATCGCTGGCGCCGTCCCTTGAGCGGGCGATTTTCGGGGACAGGCGGTGAGGGCGGGAGGCGTTGCTACCCCCCTCTGCCCTGCCGGGCATCTCCCCCACAAGGGGGGAGATCAGCAAGCGGCTGACGTCTCGTTCAATCTACAGCGCTCCGATGCGCGTTCGCTGGTTTCGACTGCGCCAACTCGGGCAGGGCTTTGCTTCTGACCGATCTCCCCCTTGTGGGGGAGATGCCCGGCAGGGCAGAGGGGGGTAGCCTTCAGCGAACGCGGGGAAACCCATTGCTCCGCTCAAACATGCGGTCCGAGCAGCGACAGGTCGGCCGCGCCGAGCCGGTCCTTGGCGGTCCAGAGCTGGTGCCAATAGGGATAGATGACCGGCGGCAGGCTGACGGCGTCGAGCAGTTCGCGTTCCTCGTCCGACAGCTTGAGGCTGGCGGCGGCGAGGTTGTCGCGGAACTGCGCCTCGGTGCGGCCGCCGATGATGACGGAGGTGACAGCCTTGCGGCCGATCAGCCAGGCAAGCGCCACCTGCGCGGGCGAGACGTTGCGCTCGGCGGCGATCGCCACCAGCATTTCGACGATCTTCCAGAGCCGTTCCTCGTCGCGGATCGGCGGCTCGTTCCAGCCGGCGAGCTGACGAGTACCTTCCGGCGCCTGGCCGCGCCGGTGCTTCCCGGAGAGGAGGCCGCCGGCGAGCGGGCTCCAGACGAGGATGCCGAGGCCCTGGTCGATGGAGATCGGGATCAGCTCGTATTCGGCCTCTCGTGCCTCCAGCGTATAGTGGATCTGCTGACTGACGAAGCGCTGACGATGCTCGAGCGCGCTGATGCCGAGCGCCTTCATGATGTGCCAGCCGGAATAGTTGGAGCAGCCGATATAGCGCACCTTGCCATGGCGCACGAGCGTGTCCAGCGCTTCCATCGTTTCCTCGAGCGGCGTCTGGCCGTCCCATTCGTGCACCTGGTAGAGATCGATCACGTCGGTCTTCAGCCGTTTGAGGCTCGCCTCGCAGGCGCTGATCAGGTGCTGGCGCGAGAGGTTGCCGTCATTCGGGCCCGGGCCCATGGAAAAGCGCGCCTTGGTGGCGAGAAGCACGCCGTTCTTCCGCTTGCCGCCGAGAACCTCGCCGAGGATCTCCTCGCAGGTGCCGGTCGAATAGATATCGGCCGTGTCGATCAGGTTGACGCCGGCGTCGAGGCAGAGATCGACATAGCGGCGGGCCTCCTCGACACCGACATTGCCGACCTTGGCAAAATTGCCGCCGCCGCCGATCGTCATCGTTCCCATGGTGATGGTCGAGATCTTGAGGCCTGAGCGGCCGAGCAGACGATATTCCATTGTCTAGCTCCCTTGCGTGGTCGTTGCCGGAGAAGGTAGCCGGAGCGGGCGCGAAAACAAGCGCCGCCCCCGGCCGGAGGTCAAAGAAAGCGCGCCGGGATCGCTTCCTTATAGGGGAACATATCGAAATAGGGCTTCGCTTCGGCGAGGGTGCGCTGGAAGGATGGGCGCTCGAGCAGACGCTCGAAATAGGCCGAAAGGTCCGGATGCGTGCCGCTGAAGGGTTGCACGATGCCGGCATAGAAGAGGGCGGGTGCGGCGGCGCAATCGGCGATAGTGAAGGTCTCGCCGACAGCAAAGCGCCGGCCCTTGAGCTGCCGTTCGGCCAGATCATAGGCTACGGCGAGCGACGCATGCGCATCGGAGACACCGCGCCGGTCGTTCTCGCCGGAAGCGCGTAGCGTATCGGTGACGATCTTCTGCATCGGTACCTGGATGTAGAGATCGAAGAAGCGGTCCCACAGCCGTGCCTCGAGCGCCAGCGCCGCTTCGCGCGGGATCAGCGGTTCGCTGCCGGGGTAGTGGCGATCGAGATATTCGATGATGATCGAGGTTTCCGGCACAATCCTGTCGCGGGCGCCGTCGTGCAGCACCGGGATCTTGCCGACCGGCCAGACTTCCAGGTAACGGGCATTCTCCTCCGGGTCCAACAGGTCGACGGTCCTCGCCTCGAAGGGCGTTCCGGCTTCGTAGAGCGCGATCAGCACCTTGTGGCAGAAGGAGGCAAGCGGATGAATGTAGAGCGTCAGAGCCATGCGATCGTCCTTTGCCGTGTGGGGGAGGGGCCGTTGGAAAGATTATAACTATTGCGCGATCATGCTGGAACCCTTTGACAAGCACAGGGATAAGGGCGATTGGGCGTCGCATTGACTCTGCGTGGGCATGCGGCCGCCAATGTGCGAAACCAGCCGCAGGGTTCTGATTCATTCGATCTTCTCGTTGTATACGCTAGACGGCTTCGCGGAAGCGGTGCAAAGGCGTATCATGCCACCGGAGCCAGGCCGCAGTTGTCGCGAGCGGCGGGACAAACCGGGAGGGGAACATGACGGAGGCGGACAAGGTCTTTGCCGGAGCAATACCCGCGCTTTACGAGCGGCTGATGGTGCCGCTGATCTTCGAGCCCTATGCGATAGACTTGGCCGAGCGGGTTGCCCGCCTCAAACCCCTCGACGTATTGGAAATCGCCGCCGGCACCGGCGTCGTCACTCGGGCGCTGGCGCCCAAGCTCGATATCGAGGCGCAGCTCGTCGCGACCGATCTCAACCAGCCGATGCTCGACGTCGCGCAATCGAAGATGGGTGATGACGAGCGGGTCGTCTGGCAGCAGGCGGACGCAATGGCATTGCCCCTCGACGACGAGAGCTTCGATGTCGTCCTATGCCAGTTCGGCGTGATGTTCTTTCCCGACCGGGTCAAAGCCTACCGCGAGGCGAGGCGCGTGCTGAAGCCCGGCGGGCGCTTCCTCTTCAACGTGTGGGACAGGGTCGAGGCAAACGAGCTTGCGCACGCGGCCGTGGAGGCGCTGCAAGCGCGCTTTCCGGAAAACCCGCCGAGCTTCATGCGCCGCGTGCCGCACGGTTACGCGGACCCCGCGAGGATCAGAACCGACCTCGAGGCTGCCGGCTTTCACGACATCACGCACGAAACGCTGGAGAAAGCAAATGGCCCCATGTCCGCTTACGACGCCGCAACAGCTTTCTGCCAGGGGACGCCCGTCCGCAACGAAATCGAGGAGCGCGACGCTTCAGCGCTATCGGCGGTGACCGAGGCCGTGGCGGAGGCGCTGACGAAACGGTTCGGGAGCGGGATGATAGAGCGGCGGCTAAGAGCTCATATCGTCGAGGCCGTTTGGTAAGTATGGGCCGTCCCTTTCTCATTGCGAGCCAAAACGAGGTTCGGACGACCCGCGATGCACGGCGAGCTCCGCCCGTGCCCGTCTTCGTTCCAGCGAAGGATGTGGAGAAGCAGCAGGAGCTTCTCTCATCTTCCGGGGCAATCTACGTTCAAATGAAAACCGGTTGCTAAATACTACCATCGTGACATAATCCTGCCTCTATGGCGACACGCACCACTGAGGAGGAAGGCGATGAAGCTCTATCAGGGAATGGGACCAAACTCCTATCGGGTGCGCATATTCCTCAGGGAAAAGGGCATAGACGTGCCGATGGTGGAGGTCGATTTCGCAAAGGGCGAGCACAAGGCGCCCGTGTTTCTGGAGCTCAATTCGCTAGGGCAGATCCCGGTGCTGGAACTCGACGACGGCGCGATCGTCACGGAAAGCGTCGCGATCTGCCGCTATTTCGAGGAGACGCATCCCGAGCCGCCGCTTTTCGGGTCGGACGCTGTCAGCCGTGCCAAGGTGGAGATGTGGAACCGGCGGGCGGAACTCGTCATCTTCGGCACAATCGGCAATGTTGCGCTCCATTCCGATGCGTTGTTCAAGGATCGCCTCACGCAGTTTCCGGCCTTCGCCGAGACCGAGCGGCAGGCCGTGCCGAGGAAGTGGGCATGGCTCGACCAGGAGCTTGCCGACGGCCGGCCGTTCCTTGCCGGCGAGAGTTTCTCCGTCGCCGACATTACGGCTGGAGTCTGCGGCTGGCTCTCGGAAATCTTCGGCATGGAAATACCCGCAGACCTTAAGAACGTACAACGCTGGAACGAGCGGGTGAGAGGGCGGCCGAGTTGGAATGCGTGAGGCGGAACGCTCTCGGCATCGAACCGCATCGGAAGCGTAAACTGACAAGTCGCCTGTGCTTCTGCTCCGGAGAGGCCGTCCATATCCGCTGTCGCACTGCGGGAACCAGCAAGGGGCTCGCACGTTCCCTGTCAGCACGGAAAAGGCGACGGCCGGGGAATCCGGGCCGTCAAAAGAGGCGGCGCGCTCATGTATTTCATGGCCCTTGCGACAGATTATGATGGCACATTGGCCGAGTACGGTACGGTTCGGCCAGAAACCCTGGAAGCTTTGAAAAGACTAAAAGAGACGGGCCGCAAGCTGCTGCTCGTCACCGGACGCGAGTTGCCGGACCTGAAACGGGTTTTCTCCCATCTGGATCTGTTCGACAAGGTCATCGTCGAGAATGGCGCCTTGCTCTATTCGCCCGATACCGAAGAGGAGAAACCGATCGCGCCGGCGCCGCCGCCGGAGTTCGTTGAGCGCCTCAGACAGAAGGGCGTCGACAACATATCGGTCGGACGCTCGATCGTCGCCACCTGGGAGCCGCATCAGGCCGCCGCTCTGGAAGCGATCAATGAACTCGGCCTGGAATTGGAGATCATTTTCAACAAGGGCGCGGTGATGGTGCTTCCGACCGGCGTCAACAAGGCAACGGGTTTGAAGGCGGCGCTGAAGGAGATGCAGCTCTCGTTCCTGAATGTCGTGGCTGTCGGCGATGCCGAGAACGACCACGCATTGCTCAGGATGTGCGGCTGTGGCGCGGCGGTGGCGAATGCCTTGCCGGCGCTGAAAGATACCGCCGATTTTGCGCTGGAAGGCGAGCGCGGCGAGGGGGTCGAGGAACTGATCGCAGAGATCATCGAGCGCGACTATGCGTTCTGCGCCAATCAGCGCCACCAGGTGCCAGTCGGCGAGGATAAGAACGGCCCGGTGGAAATTGGACCGCCTGACGTCTTGCTGATCGCCGGTAGCTCCGGCATCGGCAAGTCGACGTTGGCAACGGCTCTTTCGGAGCGTTTGCGCGAGCGGCGTTTCCAGTTCTGCGTTTTCGATCCGGAAGGTGATTACGAGGATCTCGAAGGTACCGTGACCGTGGGCAACAGTTCGACCACGCCTACGGACAGCCAGGTGCTGGAAATTCTCGCCAATCCGGACGACAATGTGGTTGTGAGCGCGCTCGGCTTCGAACTCAAGGAGCGGCCTTCCTTTTTCGCCAAGCTGATGCCGGGCCTGTCGGCGCTTCGCGCCCGGACGGGCAGACCCCATTGGCTGATCATCGACGAGGCCCATCACCTCATGCCGGCGCCGCGCGACAGTGCCTCGCTGGCGCTGTCGGACGACATTTCGGGCACCATCATGATCACGGTGCATCCGGACGCGGTCTCGCCCAAGGCGCTCGCGGCGGTAACGGCGGTGGTGGCACTCGGCCCCAAGGCGCGCGAGGTGATCGAGACCTTCTGCGGGGCCGTCGGCGAGGCGCCGCCCGCAGGCATCGATCAACTCCACGAAGACGACGAGGTGCTCTTCTGGCGGCGCGCGACGGGTGCCCCGGTGCAGCGCATCCGGGCCGAAAAGCCGAAGCAGGCTCGCAAGCGGCACACCCGCAAATATGCCGAGGGGCACCTCGGCGAGGACGCCAGCTTCTACTTCCGCGGCCCGGAGAACAAGATGAACCTGCGCGCTCACAATCTGATCATCTTCCTGCAGATTGCCGAGGGGATCGACGACGAGACGTGGGAGCACCATCTGCGGGCGGGCGACTACTCGAAATGGTTCGGCGAGCGCATCGGCGATCCGGAGCTGGCGCAGGAAGCCGCGGGATTCGAGGAGGATCGTTCCCTCTCGCCCGCCGAAAGTCGGCAGAGGCTTAGCGACGCGGTCCGCCGGCGCTACACAGCACCGGCGTCCGGGAAGGACTGATGCCACGGCGAGGGAGTAAAGGCTTTTAGCGTTTCGGCCTCTGCTTGGTGGCGGCACTCCTGCCGTCAGAGCTCTTCGACCGCTCCTCGAACCGGTCTGCGCCCTTGGCGAGATCGGATCCCTTTTGCGCTTCCACCTTCTTCTCTTCCTTGGCGGCGCTCTTGTGCAAGCCGCCAGCGGATTTCTTGCCCTTTGCGGTCGGGGCTTGTTCGACACCCATTGCAGCCACTCCTCAATGAAGACGTATTTGAACGTCCCGGGAAGTTCCTTGTTCCTTCCAAGAGTGTCTTTGCTCTCCTGCACTACCGTGAGCGATGGAGGGACCGGTATGGCGTGCAACTTGTGCTCTCAACCAGGCAGCGGTTCGCCTGTGTTGAACGTAGCTGTGGACTTGCCTTGATTTTGCCCCTCTTGCCTTCTCCCTGGCCTTTTTGAATTCCTAAGATGAAGGCGCGTGATTCGCGCCGCACCGCATTCGATCGCGTTTCCCGGGGCACGGGCAGCTTTCGACGGCCGGGGAACTGCCCAAGGAGAAGAGCCATGACAGAGTACAAGAAGCCGATCATCACCGAGATGCGCCCGAAAATCACTGTCATCGGCGTCGGTGGCGGGGGCGGCAACGCGATCAACAACATGATCGCCGAAGACCTGCAGGGCGTGGACTTCATCGCCGCCAATACGGATGCGCAGGCGCTCGCCATGTCGAAGGCGGCGCGGCGGATCCAGCTCGGCGCGGCCATAACCGAAGGTCTCGGCGCCGGCTCTCTGCCGGATATAGGCAATGCGGCGGCCCAGGAATCGATCGACGAGATCATGGATCACCTTGGCGGCACGCATATGTGTTTCGTCACCGCCGGCATGGGCGGCGGCACCGGCACCGGGGCAGCGCCGGTGATCGCGGAGGCCGCGCGTCGGGCCGGCATCCTGACGGTCGCCGTCGTCACCAAGCCCTTCAGCTTCGAAGGCAAGCGGCGCATGCAGACTGCGGAACTGGGCATCGAGCGGCTGCGCGAGAGCGCCGATACGGTGATCGTTATCCCCAACCAGAACCTCTTCCGCATTGCCGATGCCAAGACCACCTTTGCCGATGCCTTCATGATTGCCGACCGGGTGCTCTATTCCGGCGTCAGCTGCATCACCGATCTGATCGTCAAGGAAGGCTTGATGAACCTCGACTTCGCCGACGTGAAGACGGTGATGAAGGGTATGGGCCGCGCCATGATGGGCACGGGGGAGGCAGCCGGCGAGGGCCGCGCGATGATGGCGGCGGAGGCGGCGATCGCCAACCCGCTGCTCGACGAGGTCTCGATGCGCGGCGCCAAGGGCGTGCTGGTCTCGATCTCCGGTGGCATGGACATGACGCTTTTCGAGGTGGACGAAGCAGCGACCCGCATCCGCGAGGAAGTCTACGACGAGGCCGACATCGTCGTCGGCGCGATCTTCGACCGCAGCCTGGATGGTACCTTCCGCGTTTCGGTCGTTGCGACGGGGCTCGACAGTGCCCGTGGCACCGAGGCGGCGACGCCCGAGGCGATGAACGGCCAGGCGGCGGCTGCGCCGGTGCGGACGCTGCAGTAAGGGTGGACCGCGTGGTGCGTTTTTGATCGAGTTTGCCCCTCACCCTAGCCCTCTCCCCGCGCGCGGGGAGAGGGGACTTGAGAGGTCGCGTAGTCGTCCCTTCGCCCCGCTTGCGGGGAGAAGGTGGCCGGCAGGCCGGATGAGGGAGATCACTCCGGCAGACCGGCGCGGCGCAGATCGTCGACGAAGCGGTTGACGAAATCCTCCGACATGGCGGCAACGCTGCCGAAATAGAATTCGGCGCGGGCGCCGGCGAGGGTTATCTCCGGGCGTAGCCGCCGAAGATCAGCAATCGCCTGGCGCGCCTCCTCGAAGGGACCCTTCGCTCCGAGCACTGCAGCCAGCACCATGGCCGGCCAGAAGGTGACGTTTTCCTGACGCAAGGAGGCGCGAGCGGCGGCCGCTGCTTCCGCGAGGCGTCCCGACTGGTAGTGGGCGATCGCCAGCATGTTGTGGAAGGTCCAGAGATGCGGATCGCGAGGGCTCAGCCGGAATGCCTCGTTGATCGCGGCGATGCCTTCCTCCGGACGGTCGACATAGCAAAGGACCTGGCCGAGGGCGAAGTGGCCCTGGGCGAAGCTCGCGTCGAGCCGGAGAGCGTTGCGCAGATGGTCGATGCCGCGCTCGGGCTGGCCGCCGAGCGCCAGCGCCCGGCCGAGCGCCAGGTGTGCGGCGGGCTCGCGGCTGTCGAGGGCGATCGCCCGCTCGGCGAGCCTGGTGGCATCGCCGATCCGCTCGGCCCGTCCCTCCAGCGGGCCGTACCAGCCGAGCTGGATATGGACATAGGCAAGCCGCGCATGGGCCTGCGCGAAAGTGGGCTCGAGGCTAATCGCCTGCTCCAGGAGCTCCTTGGAAATCTTCAGGTCGTCGAGGTTGAACTTGTAGAGGTGCCAGAGGCCCTTCAGGTAGATGTTCCAGGCGTCCATGTCGGCGGCGGTATGACCGCGCAACGCCGCGAATTCGATCATCCCGAGTTCCGGTTCGACGGTGCCGGTGATCTGGCCGGCGATCTCGTCCTGGAGCACGAAGATGTCGTCGAGCGTCCGGTCATAGCGCTCTGCCCAAAGCAGCATGCCGCTTTCTCCGCTCAGCAATTGGGCGGTGATGCGGATGCGGTTTCCGGACCGGCGAACGCTGCCCTCGATAACGTATTTGACACCGAGGTCCTCGGCCACCTTCCTGACGTCGACGGACTTGCCCTTGTAGGTGAAGGACGAGTTGCGGGCGACGACCCTGAGCCAGCGGCAGCGGGCCAGCGTCGCGATGAGCTCTTCCGTGAAGCCGTCGGAGAAATGCTCCTGCTCGCCGACGCTCGATAGGTTGATGAAGGGCAGGACTGCAATCGACGGGCGCTTGTTGTCCGGTACCGGCCGCTCCCCCGGCGGTGCGGCGGGGAGGGGTTCAGACGCCTCGCCCGGTTGCCACCGCCAGATGCGAACGGGACCATGCACGTCGCTGAGTGTCCGCTTGCCGAAGTCGATGGCCGGAAATTCAAGCCTGGACGAGACCTGATCATGGACCTGCTGCGAAACGCAGAGGCCGCCGGGCGGAGCAATCTCCTGGAGGCGCGTTGCGACGGTAACGCCATCGCCATGGATGTCATTGTCCTCGACGATGACGTCGCCAAGATGGATGCCGATACGCAGCTTCAAGCGCTGACCGTCGACCTGTTCGTTGTGCTGCAGCATCATCTCCTGGATCGTCATCGCGCAGCCGACGGCATCGACAACGCTTGCGAACTCCGCCAGCAATCCGTCTCCCGTCTGCTTTACGATCCGGCCGCCATGCGCGGCGATCGTCGGGAAGATCAGGGTGCTGCGACAGGCCTTCAGCGCCCGGAAGGTTCCGGCCTCGTCGAGCCCCATCAAGCGGCTATAG
This sequence comes from Sinorhizobium glycinis, assembly GCF_001651865.1. Classification (GTDB taxonomy): domain Bacteria; phylum Pseudomonadota; class Alphaproteobacteria; order Rhizobiales; family Rhizobiaceae; genus Sinorhizobium; species Sinorhizobium glycinis. The sequence continues at coordinate 73,797 of NZ_LPUX01000065.1, read as the reverse complement.
CCGACGACATCTGCATCGAGAATCGCTGCCAGCCGCCTCATGCGGCAACCTCCCGGCCCTGATGCGATGATTGGGATTGATCCATCCAAACCATGTTGCGGCGATTCCAATACGTGGGGCTCGGGATGTCGGCGAATTGCCGCTGCACTTCTTCATCCCGCTGGCGAAGCCTATCAACGGCAAAGGCGGCTGTGAAGTGTTATCGAACCCTCCAGTGCAGTGGGGCCGGAGCAGTAGATGCTGTCGCCGCCCTTGAAAGAATACTGCTCGCACGCCAGCGCTTATTCCGGCCTCCCGAGACCAGGGCTCTCGGTCCGCTTGATTTTGGAGTTTCCGATCGCTCAGCGGTCACTTTGCGCGGCGGCTTACGCGCCAGACGACATTGCCGACGTCGTCGGCAACGAGCAGCGCGCCGGTCTTGTCGATGGCAACGCCGACGGGGCGACCCATGGCCTTATTGTTGCGGCCGATGAAGCCGGTGAGGACGTCCTTCGGCGGACCATTGGGTTCGCCGTTACGGAAAGGCACGAAGATGACCTTGTAACCGCTGTAGACGCTTCGGTTCCAAGAGCCGTGCTGGCCGACGAAGGCGCCGTTGCGATAGGCCCCGCCCAGGGAGGCTCCCTTGGAGAATGTCAGCCCCAGCGACGCCGTATGCGAGCCGAGGGCGTAATCGGGCTTGATCGCCTTCGCGACAAGGTCCGGACGTTGCGGCTTGACCCGTGCATCGATGTTCTGGCCGAAGTAGCTGTAGGGCCAGCCATAGAAACCGCCATCGCGGACCGAGGTCATGTAGTCCGGGACGAGATCGTCGCCAATCTCGTCCCGCTCGTTGACGGCGACCCAGAGTTCGCCACTCTCAGGATTCCAGGAGAGGCCGTTCGGGTTTCGCAGGCCGGAGGCAAAGACGCGAGTGCGGCGACTCCCCCTATCGACCTCGAGCACGGCGGCGCGGTTTTTCTCCGCCCCCATGCCGTTCTCCCCGACATTGCTGTTCGAGCCCACCGTAACGTAGAGCTTGCGACCGTCGGGGCTCGCAATCACGTCCTTGGTCCAATGGTGGTTCAGAGCTCCTGCGGGCAGATCGACGATCTTTTCCGGTCTTGCGGTTATCCGAGTTCGGCCGCTTCTATAGGGGAAGGCGACCAGCGCATCGGTGTTGGCGACGTATAGCCTGCCGTTCGACAGCGTCATGCCGAAGGGCGAGTTGAGCCCCTCGAGAAACGGCCGGCGCAGATCGGCGACGCCGTCGCCGTCCGTGTCGCGCAGGAGCGTGATGCGGTTGGCACTTCTCGTCGCCGCGCCAGCCCGCTTCATCGCAGCGCCCATCACGAGCTTTCGAAGGCTGAAGCCACTATCCTTCTTTTCCGGCGCATTGCTTTCGGCGACCAGCACGTCGCCGTTCGGCAGTACATGCAGCCAGCGCGGGTGGTCCAGACCGGTCGCGAAGGCATTCACCCTCAGCCCTTTCGCCGGCCTCGGCATGGCACCTCCCGGCCAGCCTATCGCCTCGGCAATCTTGATGGTCGGGATCAGCGTCGGTCTCGGCTTCGGCAGAGTTGGGTTCGGGCCATAGCCGCCGCTGCCTGCAATTGCGCCCGTCCGTTGCGCGGAGACGCTGGCGCAGCCCGCAAGGAAGATGCTGACGACGACAACGATCGAATTACGCAAGTAGCCGGTCCTCATCGGATCTCCTCCGAATGTATTGCGCCGCTTCGGCGTTAGACGCACAGCCGCTTAGCAATATTCCTTATCAGGCCACCAAACAGCGGCGTTCGCGTCTTGTTCCTGCAATCTTTGCGTGGGGCGGCATTCGGGAGTATTCTTCGATCAGCTCGAAATGAGTGGGGCTCGGCGCCTCTCAATGGGCGCGCAGCCTCTTAGAACTTTGAATCGCCTGCGAAACTAGTTCCTGGATGTATCACGTGCGCAGGCTCTGGGAGGAAAAGATGAAGCAAGGAACCCGGAACGGGGGGAAAACTTCGCGCCGCCAATTCCTGAGCGGCGCTGCCATGGCTGGTGCGGCGGCAGTCGCGGCGCCCAGCGTCGTCAAGGCGCAAGGGCCGACCAACATGCGCTGGCAAAGCACCTGGCCGTCGAAGGACATCTTTCACGAGTTCGCCAACGATTTCGCCAAGAAAGTCAACGACATGACGGGCGGCGACCTCAAGATCGAGGTGCTGCCGGCGGGTGCAGTCGTCCCAGCCTTCGGCCTGCTCGATGCGGTGTCCCAAGGGACGCTCGACGGCGGCCACGGCGTCGTTGCCTACCACTACGGCAAGCAGTCGGCGCTGGCGCTATGGGGCTCAGGGCCAGGCTTCGCAATGGACGCCAACATGCTGCTCGCCTGGCATAAATACGGCGGTGGCAAGGAACTCCTTGTGAAGCTCTATGAGTCGATCGGCGCCAATGTCGTGTCGTTCCTGTACGGCCCGATGCCGACGCAGCCGCTCGGCTGGTTCAAGAAGCCCGTCGCCAAGGCCGAGGATATACAGGGTCTCAAATTCCGCACGGTCGGCATTTCGATCGACGTCTTCACCGGGCTCGGCGCGGCGGTCAATGCTTTGCCGGGCGGCGAGATCGTCGCCGCGCTCGATCGTGGCCTGCTCGACGCGGCGGAGTTCAACAATGCCTCGTCCGACCGGGTGCTCGGTTTCCCGGACGTGTCGAAGATCTGCATGCTGCAGAGCTATCATCAGAATGCCGAGCAGTTCGAAGTTCTGTTCAACAAGGCCCGTTACGACCAGTTGCCGGAACAGATAAAGGCGATCATCGCCAATGCGGCGGAAGCCGCCTCGCAGGACATGCACTGGAAGGCGATCGACCGCTATTCGCGCGACTATGTGGCGATGCAGACCACCGATCAGGTCAAGTTCTACAAGACACCGGATGCGATCCTCAAGAGACAGCTCGAAGTCTACGACGAGGTGGTGAAGAAGAAGTCGGCGGAAAACCCGCTGTTCAAGGAGGTCATACAGTCCCAGATCGCCTTTGCCGAGCGCGCGACGCGATGGGAACAGGACACCGTCGTCGGCCGGCGGCTGGCATTCGACCACTATTTCGGGAAAGAGGGGGTCGCGAAGTCGCTCTGACCTTCTCACCTTTCGCGCGCCACCGGGCCGAGGCCGGTCACGCGTGATCGGAGCATGGGGCATTCTGGGGGAGCGCGTGAACGTTCAACATTTGCTCATCAGCATCGACAAGCTCAGCGTGTGGGTCGGCAAGGCCGCCGCATGGCTGATCATCGGGCTGATGACGCTGGTCTGCGTCGAGGTATTCAAGCGCTATATCATGAACACGCCGACCGCGTGGATCTTCGACGCCAGCAACATGCTCTACGGCACGCTGTTCATGCTGGCGGGCGCCTATGCGCTGGCGCAGAACGCCCATGTACGGGGTGACTTCATCTACAGCTCGCTGAAACCGCGCACACAGGCCACGCTTGATCTCGCGCTTTACATCCTGTTCTTCCTGCCGGGCGTCGCGGCCCTCGTCTATGCCGGATACGACTATGCCGCCCTTTCCTGGCGGATCCGCGAGCACTCGACCGTGACGGCGGAAGGGCCGCCGATCTATTATTTCAAGACGGTCATTCCCGTGGCCGGCGCCCTCGTGATGCTGCAGGGGCTTGCCGAGATCGTGCGCTGCATCGCCTGTCTCAGGACCGGGGCATGGCCACGCCGGATGGAGGACGTCGAGGAGATGGACGTGGTCGCCGAGCAGCTTGCACATAGCGAATATGTCGATCTCGAGGCGCGCGAGGCGGCGATCGAGCGGGCGCAGGACATCGACAGGGCGGCCCGACAGCGTGGCCTCGGCGCAGAGGAGGAGCCGTGAGCGACCCGTTTCTCGGAATGACGATGCTGATGCTCATCGTCGTCGTGATCATGATGGGGTTCCCGACGGCCTTCACGCTCATGGGGCTCGGGATGGTCTTCGGTTTCTACGCCTTCTACAACCCCGCCGAGCACTGGATCGACAATCGTGTTTTCGATCTCATGGTCCAGCGCACCTATGGCGCGATGACCAACGACGTGCTGATCTCCATTCCGCTCTTCGTGCTGATGGGGTACGTCATGGAGCGCGGCGCGCTGGTCGACAAGATGTTCTACAGCGTTCAGCTCTCCTTCCGCCGCGTGCCGGCGTCGCTTGCGGTGACGACGCTCATTATCTGCACCTTCTGGGGCATCGCCAGCGGCCTCGTCGGCGCTGTTGTGGTGCTGATGGGCGTGATCGCCATGAACCCGATGCTGCGTGCCGGCTACGACGTGAAGCTCGCCTCCGGGGTCATCACCGCAGGCGGCACGCTCGGCATCCTCATCCCGCCCTCCGTGATGATCATCGTTTATGCGGCAGTCGCCGGGCAATCGGTGGTCAAACTCTATGCGGCAACGATGTTTCCGGGCTTCTTCCTGGCTCTCCTCTATCTTGCCTACGTCCTTGGCTGGGCGGCGCTCAACCCGAAGATTGCGCCGGCCCTGCCCGAGGAACAGACGCGGGTTCCGGTGCCGGACTGGATGAGGCGCTTCGAGGCGCTCTATTCGCGCAACATGTTGTTCGGGCTTTTTGCCGCATTGTTCTCGCCGCGTCGGGCACTGGGGATCGAGACGGAGGAAGGGCGGTTTACCTATTGGAAGCTCATGAAGAACGCGGGCGCGGCGCTTGTACCCTTTGCCTTGACGGCCTCAACGCTGGCGCTCGTTTGGTGGTATGTGGTTATCCACCCCGAGGGGGCTGAAGCCGAAGCGGCGCCCGAGGGTTTGGAGGAGCTCGGAGCAGCGCCGGCCGATACCGGGCAGATGACGGCCGACGGTCCGGCCACGAGCTTTTACCTGTGGTTCGGGCTAGCGACGGCGGTCGCTTTGATCTTGCTTGCCCGGTATTACCGCAACATGAACGCGGAGCGGCTCCAGGTGGTGAAGCTCCTGGCCTCCTCCGTCATGCCGCTCGCCATCCTCACCATCCTCGTGCTTGCCGTCATCCTCTTCGGCATCACGACAGCGACGGAATCCGCAGCGGTCGGGGCGGCGGGGGCGTTTCTGCTCGCACTGCAGGCGGGAACGCTCAACTGGAAGCGAACCAAGGAAGCGGTGTTCCTGACGGCGAAGACGACGGCGATGGTCTGCTGGCTCTTCGTCGGTTCGGCGCTCTTTTCCGCGGTGTTCGCGATCCTCGGCGGCCAGGCGCTCGTCGAGGAATGGGTGCTTGCACTCGATCTCACGCCGCTCCAGTTCATGATCCTGTCGCAGGCGATCATCTTCATCCTGGGCTGGCCGCTCGAATGGACGGAGATCATCATCATCTTCGTGCCGATCTTCCTGCCGATGCTCAGGCACTTCGACATCGACCCGATCGTCTGGGGCGTTCTCGTCTTCATCAATCTTCAGGCGGCCTTCCTGTCGCCGCCGGTCGCCATGTCCGCCTATTATCTCAAGGGCGTCTCCCCGCCGCACGTCACGCTCAGGCAGATCTTCGCGGGCATGATGCCGTACATGCTGATCGTCATCCTCTGCATGATCATCATGTATATCTGGCCTGGCATGACGCTGTGGCTGCCGAACTATCTCTATGGCTGAAGCGAGCCGCGCCGAGCGTCCCCCGGATCTCGTCGGACATCGGAAAGAAAGCAGGGCCCGCTGTCAGCAAGCGGGCCCTCCAAGAATGCGGTGAAATGTCCCACCTATGGCGCAGTCATTTTGACAGTAATGTCGCGCCCGCCCTCTAATGCCTTGGGCTATACCGATCAGCACGTTTCCCCGAGAGCCGCCGCGAGCTCAACCGGTTCGCTTCTCCAATCAGAGCTCACTTTTCAGCGAGCTCTGATCTAAATTTATACTGAAATCAATTCGCTGATTTGCAGCCTCATCTTCGCCAGATCAGGGGCATCGGTCCAGTAACTTTTCAGGGCGAATTGTAACGATGCACGATCGATTCTTGCGCAAGCTGGTCTCCGGGGCCACGCCACCGAGATCGGCCCGAGACCTGGTGAGGGCGGCGGCAAATGAGCCCCACTTGAAAGCCACCAATTGACATTCATGTGCGTGAAGGCCCGCTATTCGAGGCCCGCCCGCTGCAACACCTCTATGATCCGTTGACGCGGTGCTGATGCCATTCGCCCGATCAGATTGTCCAGGCTGGCGATCGACAGGTTCGGCAGGAGCGCTTTTGCCTCGGCCACCGCGGCCGTCGCCTCGTTGATCCGGCCGCTTTCGACGAGTGCCGCGGCGAGCCCCAAGCGCGACCAGCACTCGCGTGCCTGGCGGGCGATTGCCGCACGGGCTGCAGCTTCCGCCCCGGCTATATCGCCCATCAGAAAGAGACAGACCGACCGCACGGTCATGAACATGCTGAGGAGGGGATCGCGCGGGCTGAAACGTATGGCGCGATCGATACAGGGAAGGGCCTCGACCGGCTGCCCGGACCAGATATGCACCTGCGCCAGTGCGTAATGGGCATGGGCGTAGCTCGGGTTAAGCTCTGTCGCGATGCGAAGATGGTCGTGGGCGAGGCCAAGCTCGCCCTGGCAGGTGAGAAGCCTCCCCAGCATGACGTGCGGATAGGGATGAGCGCCATCGAGGGCCACGGCGTAGCGGGCATGGGCGAGGCCGGCCTCAAGTGTGGCGGCGACGTCATCCGACATTTGCCAGACGATGCGCACGACCGCGGCCTGCGCCAGCCCCGCATGGCCGAGAGCGAAGCGCGGCTGGAGTTCTGTCGCGCGCCTGAAGCACTCCTCCGCCGCGTCGATTTCGTCCATCGAGAAGTTGTAGGCATGCCAGAGGCCGCGGTGAAAGAGTTCCCAGGCATCCATGGTCCCAGGCGGCTTGCGCAGTGCTCGCTCGCGCTCGGACGAGCGCACTTCCGCGTCGACGGCGGTGATGATGAGGCTGACGATTTCATCCTGAACCGCGAATATCTCTTCAAGCTTGCGGGCGTAGCGTTCGGCCCAGACGGTTCGGTGGGTGGCGGAGTCGATGAGCTGGACGCCGAGGCTGAGATCATTTCCCCGGCGCCGGAGATTGCCGGTAAGCACATAACGGACATCCAAAGCCTGGGCGGCGTCCTCTGCAAACCGCGGTCCGGCGCCGAGCGCGAGAGTGGATTGGCGGGCAATGACGAGGAAATCTTTGTGACGCGACAACTCGGTAATCAGATCCTCGGCGAGGCCCTCCGCGAGGAACGACTGGTCGGCGTCCTCGGCCGGACGGAGAAAGGGGAGGACGGCGATCGAAATGCGGAAATCAGGATCCGCAGCCCGTGCCGCTTCCTGTTGGATGGGTGCGGGTGAGACCTCCGGGCGTCTGGCTTCCCGCGTCGGCTTTGCTTCCAACGATAGTTCATCGGCCAGAGCGACGGTTTGCGGCGAGGGCTCTGTTCCGAGTTCGTCGGCAAGCAGTTGGCGGCACCTCTGGAATTGTGCCACGGCAAGCGAACGCTCTCCCTGGCGTGCATAGAGGCGCATCAGCAATCGGTGACTCTTTTCCCGAAAGGGGTCGAGCGCGACCAGTTGCCGGGCAAGCGCTACGGCTGCGGCTTCTTCGCCGCTCTCGGCAAGCTGTTCCGCAGTCTTGGCAAGCAGCGTTTCTGACAGATTGCGGCATCGCGTCCGCTCGAACTCGATCCATTCCGTGAGTTCTTCCCCGGAGCCCGTCAGGCCTTCCAGGAACTCAGCGGCCAAGCGTCGCGCCGTTTCGGCTCCCTCCGTTGCCGGGGTTCGGGCCACGAGCGACTCGAGTTCACAAACGTCGGTGGAAACGAAGTTCGGGTCGAGCATGACCGCCTCGCGGTTGGCGATCACCATGTGGTCGCCCAGAACGGCGCGGATCGCCGCCAGCGCATTGCGCAAGCTTGCCCGCGCCTGCTCCGCGCCCCGATCTTCCCAGAAGAGCGCGCAGAGCTTGGAGCGAGACTGATACTGGCCTGGAGACAAAGCCAGATAGGCGGCAAGAAGCCGAATCTTCGCCGTCGGCAGGAACAGGGCTTCACCGGTGGCGGAGCGAACGGCGAACCCTCCAAGCAGAGTGAAGCCGACCCGCAACCCACGGATGTTCTCTGAAAACCGCGGTTCCTCGTTCATTTCACGCTCTTTTCACGGATGGCTTATGTTCAATTTTCAGATGGGGTGCGCACCAATGCGACAAGCGGCATCGGAGCGCGAGACGCCATTCGGCGCAACGGGTGGAATATGCATGCGGCAGCGCATACTTCCTTTCGGGTGGAAAGTTGCGAGTTGCCATTATCGGGTCAGAGCAAAAAACAACGTGGACCACAATCGAGGAAGAAACTCAAGACTTTCAGCATGATCCGCTCTCTCCATCGGCGTTGCTCGTCACGATCGGAGTAGAGTTCTTCGCCCTTCTCCGGCTGTTTCCGTGGGAACACCGCGCCGGTTTTTTCTGAACAATATGGGGGACATGGACGTAAGTCGTCCGGAATCGAGGAGATAGGCTGTGATCAATATCCGCTAGCGAAGGCGTCCTCTCAAACCTAGGCCGCCGGCATCCAGCCGCGGCAGGATTTTCCAAAAAGCTCAAATCCGCTTCGACGCTGCTCCCTAGCTGGCGAACGAAGCCTCTATGCCAACAAGTATTCAGGAGAAACAAATGAAATTGATACAGGGCACGGACAGCGCCGATACGCTGAACGGCGATTTCGGCACGGACCAGATCTTCGGCATGGACGGAAACGACACGCTCAGCGGCTCCTTCCAGGGCGACTTCATCTTCGGCGACACAGGCGAAGACACAGTGAACGGCAACTCCGGCGATGATTTTCTCGATGGCGGCGACGCGAGCGACGATATCAACGGTGGCTCCGGTCGCGATATGATCCAGTCGGAGGTGCCGCTCTCCGGGAGCGGCGACGTCGTCGACGGCGGGTCGGGCACCGACCGACTGCTGGTCGACTATGCTGAGTCGACGGCGGGCGTGACCATCACGATCAAGGACTGGATCACGCCGCAGACGCTGGTCGGCAACATCCAGGCGACCAATGTCGAAGCCTTCCAGATCACCGGCAGCGATTTTGCTGACACGATCACCGGCGGCAACTACAGCGACTTTCTATTCGGCGGTGCCGGCGACGACAAGCTGACTGGCGGTCGCGGCGTCGACCTGCTGACAGGCGGCCTCGGTCATGACACGCTTAAGGGCGGCTATGGGACGGATATCCTCAACGGCGACGACGGTGACGATATTCTCACCGGCGACCAGGGGGCCGACCACCTTTCCGGCGACGGCGGCAACGACGACGTCCGCGGCGGCCTTGGACAGGACACGGTTGAGGGCGGTCTGGGCACTGACAGCCTGTTCGGCGATGATGGTGACGATTCGCTCGACGGCGGTATCGGCGACGACAAGGTCGAGGGCGGCGCCGGCAACGACACGATCACCTACGTCTATGGCGAGGGCAAGGACACGATCACCGATGCGAGCGGCAGCGACCGGCTCGTCATCCGCAGCTTCACCGGCGATTTCACCGCAAAGCTGCCGACCGAGCTGAACACGCTGGCCGGCGGCACGACCTTCGTCGGCATGGAACACTACAGCATCCATGCGACCGGGACCGGGATCAACAGGATCGTCACCGGAGCGGGCAATGACGTCGTCGATGCGGGCGCCGGCAACGACTCGATCACCGGCGGCGCCGGCAACGACAATCTCAACGGCGGCATCGGCAAGGATACCGTGTCGGGCGGGGCCGGAAACGATGTCGTAACGCTCGGCGACGGCGGCGCCGATACGGGCGACGGGGGAACCGACACGGATACCGTCGTCGTCGACCGCCGCTCGGCGACGGCAGCCCTGAGCTTCTCGGCGACAGGCGCGACGGCGACGCTGTCGGACGGCACCAGCCTGAAGAATTTCGAGCACTACCGGGTGTCGTTCGGCGCCGGCGATGACATCGTCAAGTCGGTCGGCAGTGCCCAGAGCGTGGCGTTCTACGGCCTTGCCGGCAATGACACGCTGATCGGCAGCAACGGATCCGACATGCTCGACGGCGGCACCGGCAACGACAGCCTGTCCTCCGGCGCCGGCCATGACCGCCTCGTCGACCTTGGCGGCACCAATGTGATCAAGGCGGGCGACGGCAACGACACGGTCACCGTCGGCGACAGCGGCGCCGCGATCGGCCACAACACCGTCGATCTCGGCACCGGCAACGATTCCTTCAAGCGCAGCGCCTCGACCGGCAAGCTGACGCTCGACGGTGGCGCCGACACGGACTTCGCCTCGATCGATTTCAGCAAGTACAGCGCCGGCATCACCTTCAAGCTGGCGCCCTCGGTCACCGTCAGCAACGCGCCGGTCACGGTTAAGAACGTCGAGCGCATCGAACTCATCGGCGGCAGCGGCAGCGACGTCTTCGCCGGCGGTGGCCTGGACGACCGGCTCTGGGGCGGCGGCGGACACGACAGTCTGACCGGCGGCGCCGGCAGGGATGTGCTCGGCGGCAATCTCGGCAACGACACGCTGCGGGGTGGCCTCGGCGACGACACGCTTTACGGTGATGGGGTCGGCTTTTACGGCGGCCTCGACAAGCTCTACGGCGAGGACGGCAACGACCGCGTCTATGCCGGCATCGGCGACGTTGCCGACGGCGGTACCGGCACCGACACGCTCGATCTCGACGTGCGCAACCAGACGAAGGACATCACCTTCAGCTTCGCGACCGGCAGCGCCACCGTCGATGCGACGACCTCCTTCAAGGCCTTCGAGGTGCTGAACTATCTCGGCAGCGCCGGCAAGGACACGGTGACGGGCGGCAGCCTCGGCGATCGGCTGGAGGGCAATGGCGGCAACGACACGCTGCGCGGCGGTGCCGGCGACGACGTGCTCACCGACGGGGCCGGCAGCGACAGCCTCTACGGCGATGCCGGCAACGACACGCTGGTGCGCACCGTCTTCAGCGGAACGGACGTGTTCGACGGCGGTACCGGCACCGACACGCTGTCCTTCGGCAGTCCCACCGAGAACTCGGTGGTGCTCGACCTGCAGAACCAGGCCTCGAACCGCGGCATGGCGCAGGGGCTGACGGTGAAGAACTTCGAGATCATCAACGGCAGCGTCAATGACGACGTCATCCGCGGCGACGGCCTCGCCAATACCCTGAACGGCGGCGGCGCCGACGACGTCCTCGACGGCCGCGGCGGCGTCGATCGGCTGAACGGCGGCGCCGGCGATGACTGGCTGACCGGCGGCACCGGCAACGACCTGTTCGTCTTCGACCGCTCCGGTCGCGACGGCGAGGGCGACGTCATCACCGACTTCACGCGCGGCCAGGACAAGCTCTTGCTCGACCGCAGCGACTACGGCATCGCCGCCGCCGATACGGCGGTGACGCTCGTCGTCGGCGCCGATCCGGTGGCGACCAGCACGAAGGGCACCTTCCTGTTCGAAAGCGACAACGGCCGGCTGTGGTTCGACGCCGACGGCAAGGGCGCCGAGGCGGACCTCGAGCTGGTGGCGATCCTCAAGGGCGTCACGACGCTGTCGACGAGCGACTTCTCGCTGTTCTGATAAGGCTTCGTTAAGCCGTTGATAGCGAATGGGGCGGGATGGTCTGCATCCCGCCCCATTCTCAAGGTCGATAGATTGTTGGGCCGTCCGCCTGACGCTTGCAAGACCAACAATGCCGCTGCTTCGAGGCAGGGTACGTAGAACTTTCCTAAAATGCCGCAATATTCTCTAACGAATTCTGAATTAGACGGTGCTTAACTTCCTGCTGCTGAGATTTTCGGGGGGAAGGCTATGAGGGCCGATCAGTTCCGTTTGCAGTTCAGGAAATTGGCAGGCAGCAGGGACGGAAATTTTTCTGTGCTCGGGGCGATCGCTTTCGTGCCGATAATCGGGGCGGCTGCAATGGCGATCGACCTCGTCGGCGCATATCTCGAGGCGGAGAAGATCCAGAGTGCGCTGGACGCTGCGGCTCTTGGCTCTGTGAGGGCCTATGGGGAAGGCGCGACCGAGGAAGCAGCTCAGGAGGAGGCAGAAAAGTTCTTCTGGGGCAACTATTCATTGCCGCAAGCCGGCGTTATCGACGCGCTGGCAGGGCCGATCGGTACGGATACGCAAAACGCCCTGGCGGTGGCTTTCACACGCGACGTCCACGAAGACACCGCGGCTGCCGAATTCGTCTTCGAATACAAGCCCATCTTTCTCGAGCGCACGCCGCTGCAGATCAGACGCCAGGCGATTGCCGCACGCGCGGCCGGTGCAGAGGCCTGCATCCTGGCGCTTCACCATACCGCCGATCGAGCATTCGAGGTCAGCGGCAGCTCCGCGGTGGACCTTACCGGATGCTCGGTCCTCTCCAATTCGAATGACGATCAGTCGATCTATGTTGGCGGCACCGGCAAACTGAAGGCAGAGTGTCTTTACGCGGCCGGCAAGATCTATGGCTCGCCACAGGACGTTACGCTGGCCTGCGAGAGTGCGGTCGAAGGGTCATCGCGGATCGCGGACCCGTTCGCAAGCAAGGCGCTGCCCAACACCGGCAGTTGGGTCGATCTCTCCGGTTGCGGCCAGAACTACGTAGCTGGCGGTGGCGGCAACGGCGATTGCAACGGCACAGGGAAGACGCCTAAAAATGCGACGGGCTACGTCGTCACGTTAAAACCCGGGACTTACGGAACGCTGGAACTCAAAGGGGCGATCAAGCTCGAGCCGGGCAACTATATCATCGACGGGGGGCGTCTCGAGCTGGGCAGCCAGACAGTCGTTACCGGTGACGACGTGACGTTCTTTCTGATGAACGATGCTGAGCTCAAGATCAACGGTGGCGCCACCTTCAACATCTCCCCCTCGCTCGAGGGAGACTGGGCTGGCTTTTCGATCGTAGCGGAGCACGGAAACCAAACGGCGGCGATCGTCAACGGCAACAGCCAGTCATCGCTTACCGGGATCGTCTACCTACCGGACGTCGCCGAACTGCAGTACGCCGGCAACGGCGCGACAAGCGGCGAGTGCATCCGACTGATCGCCCAGGAAATCACCCTGATCGGCAACAGCACGTTCAAGATGGACTGCAGCGCTGAACTGGCGAATACGCAGTTCAACTATCCCGGGACCATCCGGCTGGTGCGCTAAATTTAAGACTGCCTGTCGCCTGATCTCATGGACTTCATTCGCTGCCTGGGCAGCGGAGAAGAGTGGTGCGCTGAAGCGGCACTCGTTCAGTGCTGCCACGCGCGCGACGCGGGTGGCCCAGCAGAATTGCACGCGCGCAAATTCTCGGTGCTTGGTGTCGAAGGCGCGCCATTTTTGGGTCAATTCTGCCGTAATCGGCGTAGAAATGCGCGCCTCTCGCACATTGGGCGCGATCTTTGCCACAATTTCGCTGCACCTCGCCGGCAAAGTCCTCACGCTGACCAACGGCTGGCAGGGGAATTCCATATCTCGCTGAGCGACCGCCATCAGGTTGGGGCACGGCCATTGCAGTTCGCGGGCCGGCTGCAACTTCAAGCCTGGAACCCGGCATCGGGTTTCGGCGACAGGGGATGTGCAGCCTCAAAGCGCTAGACAGTCTTTCGTACGTCGTAGCGAAGCGTGGTGTAGTTGCGTGTTCGCCTGGGCGGCACCGCTCACGGGCGGAGCATGCGAAGGTTCGACCTTGCGGTGACCGCCGTGAGTTTGTCGCACGCCTCGATCAAGGACGCTCTAGCCCTTTGACTCCGGAGCATTTTCATCCGCGTTCGGGACGTTCTTCCGAACGCGGGCGACTCTATGCGTGCAAAAAACTTGCGCGTCTGTGGAGGGCGAACCTGGTGCGATGGGCGGAGACGCAGAGCGGGTGCAAGCCGGCATGAGGCCGGTCCCGCGCACAAAGGAGACCCAACACATGAAGGTTGCGGCGTTTCTGACTGCGGCATTTGTCGCGCTTACATCACCGGAGACCGCGTCGGCAGGTATGCTCGCCCAGGCCCAGCAATATGCGGGACTGCACGAAGTCAAGCACAACAAACGGCTACGCGCCGCCCTCGGCATCAATCCGGCACGCACGCCCTGGTGCGGACACTTCATGGGCATGATCGCCCGAAAAGCCGGTCGGCACCCCCCGCAGAGTTATGGGATTGCGCGATCGTGGCTGCGATTCGGTGCGCCGATCAAGCTTTCCTATGCACGCCCGGGCGACGTCATCGTGGTCAGAACCGGCCGTCGCTATCATGTCGGCATCCTCTCCGCCCTGTCGAAATCGACCGCGCGGGTCATCGGCGGCAACCAATCCGGGCGGGTGCAATTGTCCTATTTCAGCCGCGGGCAAGTGGTTGCAGTCAGGCGATAGAGGGGAGATTGGCCGGCCATCTCGATCAACATGATGCGCTCGAGGGCAGGTTGCGCTTTACACTTTTGCTCGTCACGCACTAAGCTCCGCGGCACTTCCAATCGCGGACTGCCCGATGTCGCTTCGCCTAGCCACCTTCAATATCGAGAACTTGCTGAGCCGCTTCGATTTTTCCGGCTTCCGCAATCAGCTCAAGCAGGACCGGGTGCTCAGGCTTTTCGATGTGCGCAGCGAGTCGGAATATCAGCGGCTGGAAGAGGCGCGCACGATCGCGCATACGGACGACACGCGGCAGATGTCGGCGCTCGCCATCGCCGACTGCGATGCCGACATTCTCTGCCTCCAGGAGGCCGACAACATGGCGGCGCTGCAGGCTTTCGAATATGGCTACCTCTTCCGCATGGCCGGCAACGGTTACCGGCAGAAATATCTGATCGAAGGCAACGACTCTCGCGGCATCGACGTCGCGGTGCTGATGCGCGAGGCGACGCGCGATGGGCAAGAGATCGAGTGCCTGGAGGTCAAGAGCCATGCGGCGCTGACCTATGAGGATCTCGATCTTTTCAATGATGAACTGGCACTTACCAACCGCCCGCGCGATCGCATCTTCAAACGCGACTGCCTGGAAGTGGACTTGAAGATTGGTGGCCGGCCGCTGGCGCTTTATGTGGTGCATTTCAAATCGATGGGGCCGGCGCGCGACGGCCTCGACGGACGACAGGCGACAATGGCCATTCGCGCCGCCGAGGCGAGAGCGGTGCGCCACGTCATCGAAAACCGGTTCGGTCGCGGCCATACGGCGGACAAGATGTTCGCCATTTGTGGGGACATGAACGACTATCAGGAGAAGGTGCTCATCCTCGGCGACCGCCGCAACGGCTACGACTTCGTGCCGTTCGAGGAAGAGATGAGCGCACTCGATGTTTTGAGCCACGACCGCTTTGTCGAGAACCCTATGTCGAAGCGTCCGGTGCTTGATCGCTGGACGCTCTTCCACAGCCGCGGCCCTGAGGAGCGGCACCTCTGCCAACTCGACTACATCTGGCTGTCACCGGCGCTTGCGCGGCGCAACGCCGGCAGCATTCCGGAGATCGTCCGCGCCGGCCAGCCCTACCGTACGATCTTTCCCGCGGGGCAGGAGGTGGACCGCTATCCCCGTACGGGCTGGGACCGGCCCAAGGCCTCCGACCATTGTCCCGTCGTGATGACGCTGGATATCTGACCCCATGACGCTCCTTGAAAGCAACCGGCCGGCCTGGCCGGCGGAAGGCACGGTCTTCCCAGTCGCGGAGATCGACATTGAGGTTTCGTCGGAGCCGCATCCGTTCCACCTCGCCGAGGCAGATCGAGCGCAGGATAGCTGGCAGCGCGAGATCGCTGCCAACCCGCATCTTTTCGATGGCAGGATGGTGCTGCAGCGGTCGGTCCGCATCGCTGAAGGGCGCATCATTGCGCGGGCGCATATCGTTCCCTATTCGACCTTCCTGTGGTGGCGACGAACGCGTGGCCCCGGCGCATGCCACATCTTCGGCATGCCGATGCTGCTTTCCTCGGACGGCGCCATGATCGCCATCCGAATGGGTGCGCATACGGCCAATGCCGGCCGAGTCTACAGCCCCGGCGGCTCGCTGGAGCCGGAAGACGTCGTCGACGGGCGTTGCGATATCGCCGGCAATATTGCCCGCGAGGTGAGGGAGGAAACTGGCATCTCGCTTTCCGAGGCCGCCGCCGAACCGGGCTGGCACGCCATTCACATGGACGGCTCTGTCACCGTTTTTCGGGTTTTTCGACTGGCCGCAACAGCAGACGAGGTCGTCGAGCGGGTGGCGGCGCATGTCGCCACCGATCCGCATCCGGAGATCGACGAGGCAGTGGCGATCCGCGGACCAGAACCGACGGCGTACAACTATCCGGAATTCATCCCGCCGATCCTCAAGTGGCTCTTTGCGCGACAGGACGGACAGTGCATTTCGGCATTGCCGGCAACCAGATGGGCGCCGACGCGCGCTGGACCCTCGAACCTGTAACGAACTCGGGGATGAGGGCGCTGCGCCCGGACTGTGCTAAATTCGGGCGGACACGGTTCACAGCCCTGGCAACGGTGCCGCGAAGTCGACCAGCTTGCGCAAGCCGACGTTCGCGGCACCGCGGTGTTTCGCTTTGCCGCATCTTTCCCGCTCTATGATAAAAAGCTAAATTTTCATCCATTGCGCGTGGAGAGCGGTATGGCGAACGGGCGGGTCGAACGGCGGCTTGCGGTCATCATGGCCACGGATGTCGTCGGCTATTCGCGCCTGGTGGAGGCCGACGAAACACGCACTTTGGACGCGATCAAGCGGCTGCAGGCTTCCATCTTAACCCCCTCCATTGCCGCTCGTGGCGGCCGCGTCGTCAAGCTCATGGGGGATGGGGCGCTCGTTGCCTTCAACTCCGCAGTCGACGCGGTGGACTGTGCGATAAGCCTTCAGGAGGAGCTCGCTTCCGACCAGAAAGAGCTGATGCTCGACGACCGGATCGTCCTGCGGATCGGCATCAATCTCGCCGACGTCGTCATCGAAGGAGACGATCTGCTGGGAGACGGCGTCAATGTCGCCGCCCGTCTGGAGGAAGCGGCCGAGCCGGGCGGCATTTGCGTGGCCGATATCGTCCATCGGCAGCTCGGGCCAAAGAACCGTTCGGCCTTTCTCGACGGCGGTGAAATATCGCTGAAGAACATCGCCCGGGCCGTCCACGTCTGGCATTGGCGGTATGCGCAAAGGGCCGGGCCCGCGGCCCTTCCCGCGCGGCAGCGAACTTCGATTGCCGTCCTGCCGTTTGAAAATCTGAGCGGCGCGCCGGACCAGGACTTTTTCAGCGACGGCATCAGCGAGGATATCATCGGCGGCATCGCCCGATTTCGCTCGCTTTCCGTCATCGCCGCGACCTCCTCCTTCAGCTTTCGGGGGGAGAGCGCGGACCTGAAGGAGATCGGCAGGAAGCTCAATGCTGCCTATCTCGTAGCGGGAAGCGTGCGTCGGGCAGGCGCGCGCATGCGTATCACGGCACGGCTTGTCGAGGCCGCCAGCGGAACCCACCTGTGGTCAGAGCACTACGACCGCGAGCTCACCGATATCTTCGCGGTGCAGGACGAAGTGACGCGGACGATCGTCTCGACCCTAGTGGGGCAGATCGAGTGTGCCGATGTTCGCCAGGCGCTGCGAAAGCCGACGGCGAGCCTTGCGGCCTACGAGTCTTATCTCCGCGGGCTCGTCCACATCAGGGGCTATGGTCCCGATGACAATCGGCAGGCCTGCCTGATGTTCGAGGCGGCGCTTGAACGAGACCCGCAATTCGCGTTGGCACAGGCCTATCTTGCCCTGGCAAGGATGGCGCTGCATGGCTATGCCAATGCGCCGCGCGACGTGCTCGACAATGCGCTGGCGCTGGCGCGCAGAGCGGTTTGTCTCGACGAAGGCGAGGGCGGCTGCCAGCGCCTGCTGGCGCTCGTCCATGTCAACCGCCGCGAATTCGAACTGGCCGAGCGGCACTATCGTCGTGCCTATCAGCTGAATCCGAACGACGCCAACACGTTGGTCCAGATGGGCGGCCTGCTCGCCCGCCGCGGCAAGCTCGAGGAAGCGATCGAATGGATCAGTGAAGGCTTTCGGCTGAACCCGTTTCCGCCGCCATGGTACTGCGCCGCGCTTGGCAACGCGCTGTATATTCTCGGCCGCTACGAGGAAGCCGCGGCGGCGCTCAAGGAGCTGCCCAATCCGGGGCCGTTCACTTTCGCGCGCCTCGTAGCCTGCTACGCGCAGGCCGGCGACACGGGAGCGACCGAGGCGGCGAAGGCGCAGCTCTTGAACCTCTGCCCGGACTTTTCGACGGAAGATTTCATCCGGCGCGGACTTCTGCTTGAGCGCCCGGAACAACTGGACCTCTTCCGCCAAGGCTTGCTGAAGGCGGGACTGCCGACGTGAAGGGTCGGGGCGCCAAGCGGTTCATGCTCTCTCGCTTGCAAGCCGGGAGCGGATCGAAGCCAGCCCGGCGATCGTCAGCGCGGTAAAGGCGGCGCCGGCGACGAAGGTCGCCTGCGGCCCGGCTAAGTCCCAGAGCACGCCGGCGATGACGCTGGCAAGCAGCAGGGCGGTGCCGGTTACCAGGTTGAACATGCCGAAGGCAGTGCCGCGCAGCTCGGCCGGCGCCGTTTCGGCGATCAAGGTTGCCAGCAGCCCTTGAGTAAAGCCCATATGCAAACCCCAAAGCGCGACGCCGATGCCGAGCGCAGCGATGCCTGTCGTGAAGGCGAGGACGAGGTCGGCCAAGACCAGGAGTGCAAGGCCGAGCACGAGGAGGGTCAAGCGGTTGACACGATCGGAGAGCACGCCGGCGGGATAGGCCGAGAGCGAGTAGGCGAGGCTCATGATTACCAGGACGACCGGCGCCAACGCCGGGGACAGGCCGATCGATTGGGCGCGCAGGATGAGGAAGGCTTCGCTGAAGCGGGCCAGCGTGAAGACCGCAGCGACGGCCACCACCCACCAATAGGCCGATCCGAGTCGTCCCAATTCATCACGACGCAGCGGCATCCGCACCCGGCGCCATTCCTTCGGCCGCGCGGGCTCCTTGACCCCAACGAGAAGCACGCCCACGGAGAGCAAGGCGGGAATGACCGCAAACCAGAACACCGTTTGAAATTGATTGGTTGTCAGCCACATCAGACCGATGGCGAGGAGCGGACCGACGAAAGCGCCGATCGTATCGAGCGACTGGCGCAAGCCGAAGCTTGCGCCGCGCAGATGGGGCGGAGCGAGGTCGGCGACGAGCGCGTCGCGCGGCGCGCCGCGGATGCCCTTGCCGACACGATCGATGAAGCGAGCCGCCACCAGCCATTCTAGGGAGGCGGCAAGCGGAAAGATCGGCTTGGTGAGCGCTGCCAGGCCATAGCCGAGGGCGGCGAGGAACTTGCGCTTGCCGAGCCAATCGCTAAGCGCGCCTGAGAAGACCTTGGTGATCGAGGCCGTCGCTTCGGCAACGCCCTCGATCAGGCCGACGGCGAGCGTCGATGTGCCGAGCGCAGTGACCATGTAGAGGGGCAACAGCGCGTGGATCATCTCCGAGGAGATATCCATGAACATCGACACGAAGCCAAGGGCCCAGACCCCCGCCGGAATGCCTCTACATGACATCGCTTGGATCGTCATGGTGTCTCAGCGGCCTCTTTTCCGCCGTTTCGTGGAGTACGCCGCTTTGCACGCGGAAAGGGACTTAACGGCAGAATCTCATAACGATTGTTTTGCAGGGCCGAAAGGCCACGGGCGCTCCAAATGCGCTACAGTCGTTGAATGCGGCTTCCCCGTATTGCTCCCCGCGGCATCGGATCGTGAGGTTGAGGGCAATCTGAGGGTGTTTTTTTGCCTTGCCGCCAAGGCTACGGCATTGCAAGGTCATGGCGCAGAACTGCCGGTCCGGATCTCGGTTACGGCGTATCGACCAACGCGCGCCTCATGAAGGGGAGATGTATGGGACGACGCTACGCGATCTACGACGTCTTCACCGAAAAACATCTTGCGGGCAATCCGCTTGCCGTAGTGTTCGAGGCGGAAGACCTGAGCGACGTGGCCATGCAGGCGATCGCTCAGGAATTCAATCTTTCCGAGACAGTCTTCATACAGCGGTCGGGGAGCGCCGCCTATTCGGTACGCCTCAGGATATTCACGCCTTGGCACGAACTGCCCTTTGCCGGGCATCCGACGGTCGGAGCCGCCGTCGCAATCGCCGAGTCGCTCTATGGAGGGTCCGAAAAGCCGCTCGATCTGATGCAGGTGCTGGAAGAAAAGGTGGGCCCGGTGCGCGCTGCGGTGCGGCTGAACCCCCGGGGAGCGACATTTGCCGAATTCGACCTGCCCCGCAAGCCAAGCCGGCTGGATGCGCGCTTCGACAAGCAGGCGATCGCCGATGCGCTTAGCCTCAAGGCCACGCAGATCGGCTTCGAGAACCACGTCATTTCCTTCTGGAGTGCCGGCGTTCCCTTTGTCACGGTGCCTTTGCACGACGTCGGTGCCGTCGCGGCAGTGGAGTTCGACCCGCAGCGTTGGGAGCAACTGGCGCCGCTCGCGGAGGGCCGGCTCGCCGCCGCCTATCTCTACTGCCGCGGCGGCATCAACCACATGGCCCGCTTTCATGCCCGCATGTTTGCGCCGGAGATGGGGATCACCGAAGATCCCGCGACCGGCGCGGCGGTGGCGGCGCTTTCCGGCGCGATTCACCTCTTCGACAAGCTTGTCGATGGGCATCACCCGATCCTGATCGAGCAGGGGGTAGAGATGGGGCGTCCCTCCTTCATCCATCTCCACCTCGACATTGCCGGCGGCAAGATCGCCACCGCCCGCATTGGCGGTCACGCGGTGAAGATCGCCGAGGGGGAACTGGTGGTCTAAGCGGCCTCAGACGTCAACGCCTGGATCGACTGCCAATGGAAAGAACAGGACAATGAAGAAGTCTGGTGGGTGATCACGGGCTCGAACCGTGGACCCGCTGATTAAGAGGCGCTTGCCTGGCGCCGACCCTACCAAGGAAAAACCATGCGAAAGCAATCCCTTACGAAACTAGCGCCTCGTCGCTTCGGGAGGAATTTCGGGACTTTGCGCTTTCTTCCAGCGCCGCCGCCAGATCCTCCTGCATCACATGCGCATACTTGGCGGTCGTTGCTATGTTGGCATGGTTCAGGGCAAGTTGGACCAGCTTGAGATTGCGCGTCTGCCGCAGCAGCTTGGTCGCCCTGTCGTGACGGTGGTCGTGGAAGCGGAAGTCCGTCACGCCGGCCTTCGCTCGGCACCGGCGCCAGACGGTCTGGACGTTTGAGGGCTTGATGGGATATCGCTGTCCCTTGACTAGGCTCTTCTTGCGCAGGTTGCGCTGTGCGATGAAGGTAAAGACGTAGGTCGGATGATGTCCCTTCAACGGCTCGAGCAGGGCCCGGATCGAGGGAGTAAGCGGAGTCCGAGCGACCGTGTCGCCCTTTCCCGGAGTGGCGATCACCCCAGCCTCTTCATCAATGTGCTTCCATTCGATCAGGGTCTCAGAGAGGCGGCGCCCACTCAGGTGGGCGAACAGATACCATGGCATATAGTCAGGTCGCATCGCGGCGTCCAGGGCGATCCGCTCGTCCTCCCGCAGTTCGCGGACGCGCTCCTTCGGTTCCTTTAGCCAGTGCTCGCGCCAATGGGGCTCGAGAGGAAGTGAGCAATGCCAGAGTGTCCGAGCGCGCCGAAAAATTTTCTTCATCGGTTCCAGCACCTCTCTGTTTATTGTGGCGTTCGTGACGGTCCTGTTCTCGACCGTTTTAAGCTTCGCTTTTCCCCACCTTGGCTGCTGCCTTCGGTACGCAACCAGCGCCGCCACCGCCGTGTCATCGATCTCGTCAAGCCGAGCCTCCTTCCCGAAGTAGTCAACGAGCCGCTTGATTTTGGCGAAGTACCTATCCGCGTGCTTGAGAAACTGCCCGCTTTCGAGCCAATAGCGGCCAGCGGCTGCATTGAAGGTCATGGGAGCCTTTCCGCTCTTCGCTCTTTCCTTGATTTCCTCGTTCGCCCTTTCCTTCAGTTGACGTTCTATGGCTGCCGCTTCCCTCCGATTCGCGGATTTTGTAGATCCGTGAAAGCGCTCGCCGTTGATCCAGAAGTCGTAGTGATAGTAGGGGGTGCCCGAAGGCTTATAGACCGACATGAATATGTCTCCTTTCCCCGTCTGGTTAGAATGAAGTGTTCGAGTTGGGCGACAGCGAAGCGTCGATACACTCGGCTCTCGGTCCCCACGTTGACGAACTCGAGATGCCCGATCGCGACGAGACGACGAAGTGTCTTCTGTGAAATGGCGAGACGAGCCGCGGCTTCCTTGGTAGTCATGAGCCGGTCGTCCAAGATGTACGAAGGCATGCTTCACCTCGATCCAGAGCACTTAGATCTCACGCGCAACAGGTACGACACGCCGGACGCACCTCCAGCGTCAGGCGACCTGTCTAAGCCGGCGCCAAAATGTCAATTTGAATGCTGTCTTCCGCGACGGCCACTTGTTCTCGTCGCCATAGTCCGTCGCTCCCTGCCGCGGCCATCTTGTTTCCGGTATTTCGCCATGGTTCGGCGTCCCAGGAGTCTCGACGTGCTACGTGACCCGCTGCAGTTGGGCCTGGTCGGGTGATCGGCACCGTCCCAGAATCGAGCGCCACCGGCAGCGGATCCGCCCGCACTTCCAGGCGAACATCATGCCTCTCGCAGAGAGAGGGGCTCGGCCATCGAAAACCGCGCGCATATTATCATAGAATTATAAACTCAAAAAGAAGTAAGTAAATAGCAATCGCCAGCAACTCCCCGATAGACGCATAACAGCGATTAAGACACGAGGCGGGTTTGTCAACAATTACGAACTATCTAACGACTCATTTTCTTGAATCCATGAGTTAACGAAAACCAGACGTAAAGGATTCGCGTTTATTTACTTTCACCACGCGGTCTCGACGCGACTTAAATCCGCGTCGAATCCTTTCGGCCCACTACAAACCCGTTCGGGAGATTGTGTGGCCTGCGCGCGACCAGCTTGTCGCGCTGGCGAAGGAGTCGATCCTGGACGGATCCGTGAGAGTGATAGAACGGAGGCGGTGCAGCGACAGGAGTTGCTTTGGAGGATTTAACCGACCGGGAACTCGGCTTTCGCCTCGAGAGAGGGAAGTGCCGCCGCTAGTCGCTTGAAGATCTCGTTCCACCTTAATCGACAGCCCTCAATGGAAGAAGCTGACAGGGCGTGTCGCACGGCCCGTGCCCCGTGATACAAATGGCATGATCAGTAGTATTCTCTAATGTACACGTACGCCCGCTCGAACAGATCTGCGTCTTGATGTAGCTTATAGCGAAATAAAGTCTGCCTGAGCGCTTTCTTGACCTCGCGTTCTCCAGCGTGCGTCGCCTGCCAGCCATCGAATCTAACCGCACGCACAATCTCGTCGATGTCGTCCACGACCCGCTTGACCATGACAGGCGTGTCGCCGTTCCGGGCCTCCTCAAAAAGTGCACTCAACGCCGCTTTGCCGCGGTCGATGTCCTCTTCCTCAGGCGTCTCGCGTTCGGTTTTCACTACGTCCTTTGCCAGCGCCAGAAGCTCTTTCAGGAAGTCGATTGATAGCAGCAAGCCCTGCTGGTGCCGGTTCTTCAGGTCCTCCAGGCGCTCGCCCAATGCCTTGAACTTCGGATTCCCCACGTGTTTCCGTAGTCGGCTGGCCAGCTTGACTGAAATTTCCTTGGCCTTCTTTTCCGGGTCGGGGTTGCCGAGGACGGCCTCGAGCAGTTCGGCGTCCAGAACCAGCGTGTCGAGATCGTCGCGCACTGCGTCGACATGGACGTTCTCGTGGATCAGTTCGATGGTCTTGGCGCCCAGTCGGTGCCAGAGCAGCCGTCCGGTTCCGGTCGAAGGCTTCAAGGATTCGTAGACCTGCGCCAGCCAGCGATAATCTGTTTCATACTGGGTCAGCATCGGATCGGGCGATAGGGCCTCCCAGACCCTCGCCAGTACGCTGAAGTCGGCCGCGAAGGCGTCGCGCAGCTCGTTATGCGGGATGCACTCCTGCGCAGCAATCAGACCCTCGTAGCCGGTGAGACTGCGGTCCACGCCCGCGAAGTAGGCGAGGCACTTCTGAAGCGCGGTCGGGAGAGCATTGATCAGCTCGGCGATATTCGACACCGCCTTCTTCATCCCCTCTTCATCGAACTGCAGGGCTTGCGCGACATCATCGAAGATGCCGAGGTAGTCGACGATCAGCCCGTGCGTCTTCTGTTCGCCATAGGGCCGGTTGGTGCGGCAGATCGCCTGCAGCAGCGTATGGTCGCGCAGCGGCTTGTCCAGGTACATCGTCTGCAGGATCGGCGCATCGAAGCCGGTCAGCAGCTTCGATGTAACGATGATGATCTTCAGCGGGTCCTTCGGGTCGCGGAAGCGGTCGAGCAGCTTTTCCTCGGTATCCCGGTCGCGCTTGTAGGGCGTATACTCTGGTTCGCCGCTGTTGACCGAGATCACGATATCCGAAACTTCGGGCGGCAGATGCTTGTCGAGCTCCTGCTTGTACAGCAGGCAGCTTTCCCGGTCGAAAGTCACCACCTGCGCGCCGAAACCATTCGGGGCGACTCTCTCCTGGAAGTGGTTGGCGATGTCACTGCAGATGGCGCGGATGCGCTCGGGCGATTTTACCAAGATAGACATCTTGGCCGCGGCCTTGCCCAAACGATCCTTGTCGTCGTCGGTCAGGCCTTGCGTCAGTTCCGCATAGGCGTCCTCGATGGCCTGCTGGTCGATGTGCAGGTTCACCAGACGCGGCTCGAAATGGAGCTCTTTTGTCGCGCCGTCACGGATCGAGTCGTTGAGGCCATAGCGGCTCATGTAGCCGCCTTCGTCCGTATCGGCGCCAAAGGCGTAGAAGGTGTTCTTGTCGGCGCGGTTGATCGGGGTGCCGGTCAGGCCAAAGAGGAACGCGTTCGGCAGCGCCTCGCGCATCTTGCGGCCCAGATCGCCTTCCTGCGTGCGATGCGCCTCGTCCACCAGTACGATGATGTTGTCGCGGTCGTTCAGCACTCCATCCGCCTCGGCGAACTTGTGGATCGTGGTGATCACCACCTTCCGCGCGTCCTTGCCCAGCAGATCGGCCAGTTCCTTGCGGCTTTCCGTGCGCACCATGTTGGGCATGTCGGCAGCATAGAAAGTGCCGGAGATTTGGCTGTCGAGGTCGATCCGGTCGACCACGATCAGCACCGTTGGATTCTTCAGCGCCGGGTGCAGCCGCAGCTTGCGCGCGGCGAATAGCATTAGAAGCGACTTGCCCGATCCCTGGAAATGCCAGATCAGCCCCTTGCGCGGCTGGCCCGCCACCACGCGTGCAACGATCTTGTTGACGCCATCCACCTGCTGATAGCGGGCGATGATCTTGATGCGGTGCTTGCCCTTCTGCGTCGCGAAGGCCGTGAAACTGTCGAGCATGTCGAGCACCATTGCTGGTCGCAGCATCGAGGTGGCGGCCTTTTCTACCGCACCCATCGTCTGAGGCCCGTCGCCGTCACGCCAAGGGCCCCACATGTCGACAGGCATCCGGACCGAGCCGTAACGGAACTCCTTGCCCTCGGTCGCCACCGAAAAGACGTTGGGCACGAACAGCTCCGGCACGTTGCGTTCGTAATCGTCATGCACTTGCAATGCGGCGTCGAGCCAGCTTTGGCTGGACCGCACCGGCGTCTTGGCCTCGATCAGCACCAGCGGAATGCCGTTGACCAGTAGAACCAGATCGGCGCGTTTTTCGGTTTTGCCGGCGCGGATGATGAACTGCTGGGTGACGACGAAGCTGTTCTTCTCGATATCGTCGAAATCGATCAGGCGGATGGTGACGTGTTCGCCATTCGCGCCGAAGGGCATGGAGCGCTCGCCCAGGAGCCACGCCGCAAATTCCTCGTTCGCCTTGACAAGGCCGTCCGACCGCGCGCCCATGACGATGGCGCGCAGGCGGTAGAGCACGTCATCGGCCCGGCCGGGATTGGCGGCGATGTCGGAGTTCAGACGAATCAGGGCGTCGCGGAGATGGGCCTCGACCAGCACCTCTTGCGGCTGGCGGGGAAGGTCGGCGGGGGCGACGTAATGCCAGCCAAGGCCCGCGATGTTGCCGCACGCGCGGGCGAGGCCGGGTGCGAATTGCGTCGGGCGAACCGATGTCGCTCCGGCGAGAAGGTCGCGCAGATGGGCTTCAACGGTGTTGGATTCGTTAAAGGTCATTGCTGCATACTCAACTGACTATTTACCATGAACTTTTGAAGCTCTGACGCTTTAGCGACGCGTTCCAAAACACCGGTCCAAGCGCTATAAGCGTCATCAAGCTTTTCAACTATCTCGACCTGCTCATAACCATTCGGAACTGGTACGTTGAATCTCTTTATGTTTTCGAGGTTGAGTCGAATTCGAGTCGTCCCTTGCGAAAATTCTTTTGATTGAGACAAGCCCATTGGGCTGTTCAGAAAAAAAGATAGATAACGCGCGTCCATCCTCGAATTTACACGCAAGCAAAAGCAGTCCGCCTTATTTATTGATGGACCAAGGTCGGTTGGAACGACGCAAGATCGACCTGGCGGGATTTCATCATCACCCAAACCTGCAATGACGATATCACCAGGCCGAACTTCATATCTCTCAAGGTCCGTATGAAAATACGAAAGCGGAATATACGCTTTGTCATCATTTAAAAATATATTTGGGGCAATATTATTTAATCTAATAACGCGAACACCGCTTGCGGAATAGTGCTCTGTTTTTAGCTTGCTACCGAATGGACCATCTGACGCGTAATCGACTACTTCCGAAAGCTTCAATTTGGGAATGGAAGGAGAATTTAATAAATTCTCCGCAAGAGCAATAAACAAGGCCTCTGCTTTCCTAGCTAGCTTAAATAGCGACTCTGAATACCTTACCGTAGACAAGAAAATTTCCACCAAACGCGCCTGCGCCGGGAGCGGTGGCAGCAGGAATTCCTCGGCGGCCAGCGTCTTCCAGTTAATGGTGGGCGACAGTGACCCGACCGAGATGCTCAAGGCCCGTTCCATGAACATATCGCTCTGCATGAAGAAGGGCAGAAACTCGGGCAGTACGGCGTCGGACTTGGCGCGCAGCACCATGGCATGCGCCGAACAGATGCCTTCAAAATCGGCCACCGCCACCTTGCGCTGATACACGCGGCGCTTGCCGAAGATTATGTCACCCGGCTGGAACCGCAGCTTGGTCGATTCCACATCCGTGGGTTCGCCCCAGCGCCGGATGTGTAGGCTGTCGGGATCGAGGTGTTCCAGCCCGACGTAGCGTTCAACACCGGCCTCGGCGGGGTTGTCGACCCGGTCGTTGATCTGCGTGGCAATCTGGTCGAACCGCACGCGCGTCCACCCCGCCTTCGAAATTGGCCGCTCAAGCATCGGCATCCTCCGCAAGCGTCAGGCCATCGAGCATGTCCACCAGCGCGTGCACGCCCGACCAGAAGTCTCGCCCTTCTTCATCGAACGCCGCCCACGTCGACGCCAGCGTCGCCTCGCCCTCTGCCGCAGCCGCCTTGGGTCGCTTCACATAACGGGCAATCGATAGATTGCCGTCTGCCGCCAACACATCGGCCACTTTCGCCACGGCAGCAAAGCCGGGATAGTCGGCGAATGCGTGATAGGCCGACAGAATGCGTGCCTGGTGTTCGGTGCGCAGGAAGCTTTGCGCCCGCTCGCGCGCAATCTCGGCCACCGCATCGATGAACAGGATGCGTCCCTTGCGCGCCGCGGGCCTCTGCGACCGGCAGATCACCACGCAGGCCTCCATCGGCGAGTTGTAGAACAGCCCCGGCCCGAGCCCCAGCACGCATTCGACCCGATCGGATTCCACCAGCCTGCGCCGCATCTCGGCCTCTTCGTTGCGGAACAGCACGCCATGCGGGAACAGGATCGCGCAGCGCCCGGTCTTCGGGTCCATAGACGACAGGATGTGCTGGAAGAAGGCGTAATCCGCCCGCCCCTGCGGCGGGGTGCCCAAGAAGTTGCGGCCCCACGGATCCTTCTCCCATGCGCCGCGGTTCCATTTCTTAATAGAGTAGGGCGGGTTGGCGAGAACCACGTCGAAGGTGCGCAGTCGGTCGCCCTGCACAAAGGCGGGCGCGGCCAGCGTGTTGCCGCTTGCGATGTGGAAATCGTCGACGCCATGGATGACGAGGTTCATCCGCGCGATGGCCGCGGTGATGGTAATCAGTTCCTGCCCATAAAGGCCGGTGGTGCGTGTGTCGCCGCCGCGCCGCTTCACTTCGGCGAGGCACGAGATCAGCATGCCGCCGGTGCCGCAGGTCGGGTCATAGATGCTCTCGCCCGGCTGGGGCTCCAGCATCTGCGCCATTAAATGGACGAGGGTGCGGTTGGTGTAGAACTCCTGCGCGGTGTTGCCACTGTCATCGGCGAATTTCTTGATCAGGTACTCGTAGCCGTTGCCAAGTTCATCCTCGGGCACGGCGGCAAGGGTCAGGTCATGCTTCGAGAAATGCTCGATCAAGTTCTTCAGCGTACTGTCGGGCATCTGGGCCTTATCGGTCCAGTTCGCGTTGCCGAAGACGCCTTGCAAGCGTTGAGGGTTCGCCGCCTCGATGGCGAGGAAGGCCGACAGCAGCGCCCGCCCGACATCGCGCGGCGCCGCGCGCACGTCATTCCAGTGCGCGCCTTCGGGAATCACGAAGCGGTCATTTGACGTAGCGGTGGCATAGCCTTCATCGCCTGTTTCATTGAACGCCTCCTGATAATCCTCGTCCCAGACGTCGGACAAGCGTTTGAAGAACATCAGCGGGAAGATGTACTGCTTATAGTCGCTAGCATCGATGAGCCCGCGCAGCAGTGTCGCGGCGCCCCAGAGATAGCTTTCGAGTTCGCGTTGGGTCAGCCCGCTCATTGCAGCCACCCCCCTTCGACCAGCACCTTGCGTAGGTGATCCTCAGCCGCCCGGGCATCGGCGAGCGCGGTCTTGAACGCCTCGACGGCTTCAGGCAACGGTGGGATGTCCTGGCCGATGGGCGGCAGGACGTAACGCGAGATGTTCAGCGTCCAGCCTTCCTTCTTGATCTCATCGAGCGTGGCCACCTTGGCACGGTCCTCGACATCCTCGAAGGCACGGTACGAGGCAACGATCTGGTCGCTGTGCTCCTGATCGAGGAAGTTCTGCGCCCGGCCTTTGCGGAAGAGGTTAGAGGCGTCAATGATAAGGACCTTGTTCTTGCGAGACTCGGGCTTCTTGCGGCGCAAAATCACGACACATCCGGCCAACTGGGTTCCGTAGAAGAGGTTCGGCGCAAGGCCGATGACTGCCTCAACCATGTCCCGTTCGAGGAGGGCCTGCCGGATAGAGCCCTCGGCTGATTTCCTGAACAGGGCTCCCTGTGGCAGGACAACGGCCATACGGCTGTTCCCGGTTGGCGCCATGGAGGCGATCATGTGCTGGACGAAGGCATAGTCGCCATAGCTCTCGGGGGGGATCCCATACATAGCGCGGCCCCATGGGTCGGCCTCCCAAAGATCGCGGCCCCATTCCTTGAGTGAGAACGGAGGGTTTGCAATGACGCAGTCGAACGTGGCGAGGCCGCCCGTGCTGGAATCGGTAAAGGCCGGATCTCGCAGGGTGTCCTCTCGGGCCACTTGGAAATCTTCAATCCCGTGAAGGACGAGGTTCATCCGCGCGATCGCAGAGGTAGTGAGGTTCTTTTCTTGTCCGTAGATCTTCCCATAAAATCTGCGGGCATCGCCTCCTTTGCGGGTGACGTGCTCTATAGCGCCAAGCAGCATACCACCTGTCCCACAGGCGGGATCGTAAATGCTCTCACCTTCCTTAGGATCGAGGATCTCGACCATCATCCGCACAACGCTTCTTGGCGTATAGAACTCGCCGGCCTTGTTGCGGCGCGTGACGTCGGCGAACTTTCCCACGAGATATTCATAGGCATCGCCGAGAGCGTCAGTGCTGACCGCCTGATTGCCGAGCTGGATCTCTGAAAATCCTTCAATCAGGTCCTTCAGTAGCTCATCGCTGAACTTCTCTTTGTTGCCCCAGTCGGCGGAGCCAAAAACACGAAAGAGGGTATCTGGATTGGCGCGCTCGATTTCTTGCATAGCCTTTTGCAGAGCTGCACCAACGTTTGACGCCAGGCCCCGCACATCGTTCCAATGACTGCCGTCCGGAAGCACGAAACGGTGGGCCTCAGGGAATTGAAAGGGATCGACGTCGCCGTAGATTTCTTTGGCTTCGGACGTTTCCTCGTCCCAGACATCCGAGATGCGCTTGAAGAAAAGGAGAGGAAGGATGTAACCCTTCCAATCGGTGCGGTCGACGGCGGACCCACGCAGCACATTCGCCGCTTCCCAAAGAGCAGATTTCAATTCCTGTGCGCTCAACTCTTGATACTCATTCGTTTCCAGTACAAGCATTAATATCTCGGATTTGTAGGACAGGCGGAGCGTGTTTCCTAGATGCCCGATGCGTGAATTCTTGCGGATAATTCAGTCGGCACATTAGCCATCCACAATCACTGCTGCTGTCCTCCGCAGATTTGGGTTATACACCCGACAATCGAAAGTTCCCGCTTCAAGAAGTCACTACTTTGCCGCTATTCTTTCAATGGGCAATGGGGGAATCACTGCGACGTGGCGGACAAGATTGATTTGGGGCCTGGATTTCCGGAATGGACCGAAATCGGACAGGAGACGGGCCTTGATCCGCTCGGCATGCAGCGACCCATAGAACTCGTGTATCAGTCGCTGTTGCCTGGGATTAGCACGATCACCTTGCGGTTCAGGTACTACTCCTTCTTCGCGTGGCTGTTGGAGGCATACGCAAAGCAGGACAAAATCACGACAGCCTATGAAGATTTTCGCAGATTTCAGCGGCGGACAGAGGCGCTGTATGCCCTGGCCTGCGCACGGGGTGAAACGGAGCTTGGCGTCGCTGGCATCGACTGGGCATTCCGACAACTTGCTGCGATCGACCAAGCCGGCCCTGACACTGTCGTCGACTTCAGTATCGCAGCCGATTCCGAAGCCGAAGAGAAGCTTCGCTATCTTCGAAATAAGGGTGGTGCCTTCGGAGCCATCTACGCGAGCCAGATGCGCGAGATGGGGCTGGTGAAGTTGGACGACCCCGATCTGATTGTTCCCTTTTGCAAGGATTCTGCACTTCCTCTCGCCAGCAGCTTTCAGGATGCCCTCGGTGATTTGGCTGGCGAGTTTCTGGCCGCAGTGGGGGCTGGCAAGGTTTCGCTCGACTTGCTTGATCGACTCGCCTGCATCAAGCCCTCGAAAATCCAGATTGGAAGCCCGGAGCAGCAGCATCTCGCATCGATCCTCATGGCGCGGCAGGAATCAGCCTCGGCTAGTGATCAGACCAGACGCAAAACGCTCTTGATGTTGCTGCAACTCGCGCGGACGATCGATAGGCCGCCAACGTCCGAGGAAACGAAATGGACGTGGTTCGGGGCAGAGACCGCAAAGGGCATCGTCCTGCCGGACTCTGATCTTCGAAAAGTCTGGGCCCTTTACCAAGCCAGCGATCTTTATCGGCTTGGCTATGAGGTTCTGCTTCACGCCTGCCTCCGAATATTGAGAAACGCTCCAAGAGGCCGACTCGCATTGCCGAGTGTCGTTGCAGATCTACTGGAGTTAGCCGACATGCCAAGTGGGGTGACCCTTGGGGACTGGATGCTAGAACAAACAGATGGCGACAGCCTTGAAAACCGCGCCAGGACTGCGGCCCAGACGATGCGATGCGCGCATTCTTCTGGGAATAGTCAGGAAGAGGTGCGATCAGCATTGATGCTGATTTCCGCTTTGACGCTCAAAGCTTCGGAATTCGATCGATCGGTCCTCCAATGGCTGGGGGCCGCAGGGCATTTCCAGTCATTGGCAAGCGAGACTAAGTTCCTGGAAGGACGGCTCGATCTGCCAGTAACAGAGGCGGTCTCGGGACTGGTGAGGGAGCGTATCCTCGGGCGACATCTCTGGGTCGCCTCACGTAAGTTCCGCAACCAGAAAGCTTATACGTTCCTGTTTGAACCCGATGAGGGGGAGCTCCGTTATCGCAGTTTCTTCAGGGTTTCGCCAAGCAGCCCGCGGATCGACCAGGCGGTGCAATTTCTGCGCGACATCAAGTACCTCGACGACAAGGGGATCACTGCACTCGGGCTTAAGGAGCTTGAGCAGGCATGAGGTACTTCGACGTCTTTGGAGAAAGCGGATTCCATTCAGCATTCATGACGACCTATGCCTTTTCCGCACAGGCCTTTGAGGACGTTCCGTTTCCGAAACTCCGAGGTGCGGGTTGTCGCAACATTGCCGTGCTCGCCGACAGGGCGATGCTGAACACTAGCTTTCGCGATTACGGTGCTCCGCGGTATGCCGGAGCACTGTATCACGTAGCTAAGATTTCTGTTGATGGGGCGTTCCACCCCAAGTTGACTCTGTTCCTCGGGGCTGAGAAAGGGCGGCTCCTGATCGGATCAGCAAACCTAACCGCACTTGGGTTGGCCGGGAATAAGGAGCTTGTAGCCGATATCAGGTTCTCAGCCGACGACGGGAAGTATGCCTCGCTCTTTGGGCAGGCAATCAACTATATCAGGCGCTATGTCCCGGCCGAAGATCCTTGGCTTCCGGAAGCCCTCGGGCGAGCGTTTCGGTACTCGCCGTGGCTCGGCGACGCCGCCTCAACCTCCACACCGGTCAATCAGGATCTACTCTTGTTGGCAGACGGCCCCGATCGCACAATCTTGGATCAGATCGAAGAGGCCACTGCCGATGACGAGATCGAGCAGCTAGTTGTTATGTCGCCTTACTGGGACGCCAAGTTGGAAGGGCTGGCCAGACTGCGATCAATTTTCGGTATGCCGCCGACCGACTTGTTGATCGATAAAACGACGGCGCAATTCCCCGCCACCGAACTGGCCGGTGCAATCGGCATTCAGCTTTTCGATTTGAAAGACGAAAGTTCCGCCCGCTTCGTTCATGCAAAGCTGATCGTTGCGCTTGGAAAGAAATGGGATCATGTCGTCGCCGGCAGCATGAACTGCTCCTTGCCAGCGCTTCTTGGCCCTATTGTCGAATGGGGAAATGCCGAACTGGGAATATACAAGCGCGTAGAAAAAGGTGCTGCGCTTCAAGCACTGAAGCTGGACGGATATCGACAGACACCGATAGATCCAGGCGACGTTCCTCAGAGAATTACCGCGTCGGACCTACGGAATGAAGCACACATCATCGATGGTGGTTTGTTTGAGCTACGAGGACAGAACCTTCGCTGGAGGCCACCCGCGCACCTGCCGAATCGTCCATTGGCGGTGCAGCTTTACGACCGGGATGGGGCGAAGATCGGCGATCAGATTCCGATAGGGGCATCCCCAAGATCCAGTTGGGAACTGGCAGTCGCCGACACCCGTCCGAGAACCGCCGAGATTTTCTTTGCTGACGGAGGTCGATCCGCTCCCACCGTTATCGTTGATCTCGATGCGCTGATTGTTCGGACAATTCCCCCACACCGGGGTAAGAAGCGCCGCATCGCCGACCTCATTGACGAGACAACATATGAAGACCTGTTCCTGTTGCAGGCAATCAATGAGTTGGAAACGCTCGATCTGGCGGAACAACCAGAACAGGATCCGCGTCACGGAACAGCGCATTATCCCCGAAACGGAAGCGAGGAACGCCCAGCAATGAGGACTATGTCCTACGAGGCCTTTGTTGCGGCGCGCAGCCGCGCCAAAGCCGAGGATCAGCGCCAGGCCGCCCTTTTGAGCAAACGGCAGGACGGTTGCGCCGATCTCGTCAGCATGTGTCTGAACAGGCTCATTGGCCTCGTAGCGGCCGATTTCTCGGCGGAAGACGAGGCCGATCTCCGACGTCAAGAAGAAGTCGATTTACGGTACACCGAGCCTTCATCCGACCAGGAAGAGGAGAGGAAGAAGGAGGCGGCAGCCAATAAAGCCGAGGGAGGGGCCACCCGGCAACGCGTCCGCGCGACGGCAAGGAAGATCCTAGATGCCATCGCTGCGTTCGAACAACGGACGCGATCGTTAGCGGGCCACCGGATAAAGACGACGGAACTTGTGAGGCTTAGAACGCTGCTTCAGATCGTATTGGCATATGCACAACCTGCGGGCGGAGACTCCAGTGACCTCCATGTGCTGCCTATACAAGGGAAGAGTGAAGACTGGCCGCGCCTGCTCGGACGCTTATTGAACCTACATTTCAAGACCATGCATGCTCTCCACATCCTGGACGTGGAGGCTGATGAAAATGAGCAGCAGCGCGTCCTGGAATACTTGGCGGTGGCGCGCTATGCGGCACACGCCGCCGTGACAGGAGCCCGACTTGCCACATCGGCGAACCCTGTCCTCAAGCCGCTTGCACAGCTTGCGAAGGATGTCGACAGTCAAGTGAAGGCAGTGATTCAATTCCAGGCCAATGACATGCAAGTCTGCACTGAGATCAACGCCCGTTTGAATGAACGTTTCGCCAAGAAGCTAGGGATTGCCGCTGTGCCGCTGCTTTGAACGATTTTGGCGGGTATCCTCGGACGCGCCGCCGCAGAGCCGCTCCTCAATATGCCCGCCTTTCGTAAAAGGAGAAATTCATGGCTGCGCCGGTTCTGGATAGGCATGGACCGGCCCGTCGTATCCGTATTATCGAGGGCGATGCGCTTCCAGACGTTCCGCCTCGGCGCGATCTTGTCCTGACGAGGGACGACGGCGAAGACTGGAGCGTGGGCATACGATGCCCGTGCGGATGTTGCGAGAAGATTGAACTAACTCATCTTGGAGAAGGCTAAGCCGAGAAGGGATGTCAGGATCGATGAAGCCGGTCGCCCCACGCTGCATCCCTCAGTCTGGCAGCAGACGGGTTGCCCTTTCACACTTCTGGTTGCGGCGGGACGAATCCATGGTGCGATTGATATCGAACGGCGAGATGTGGCTGTAGTGCTGCATCTCAATCCGATGCTTGACCGCGGCGTCTGCGCCCGTTGCTTGCTGGCCTAAGCCTCGCATTGCTCGCTTCGATCAACCGCACCCGAAACGCCGCAATTTCTTTGACGACGAGCGAGATGGCAGGTTCTTCGTTGTCGATGTAGGAAGAACCGCGGTCCTCAAGTCGCGGGACCGGTTTTCCAGCGGACCAATCCTGAGCCTTGCCTGCCGAATCCTTTCTTTTCTTCTTTTCGAAGATATCCCGGTAACGCCTCGGAGAGATGCCGATAAACGGTTCGAAAAGGACCTTTGCGTCGGCTTCCGTGCTCGAGAAGGTGATGGAATCAGAATGCAGATCCTTGGCGTGGCTCTTCGGATACGGTTCGAGAAAGACCACCTTGCGAATTCCGGAGGATACGATGTGCTTGGCACACATGTGGCACGGGAAAGTGGTCGTGAATAGGATGGCGTTTTGAAGAGCTTTGCCTTTCCTGGCAGCGTCGGTGATGGCTGACATCTCGGCATGGATTATCCGGCCGAACTCGATGATGTCCATAATCTTCGAGTCGGAAATCAGCTTCTCGGACACCAACTTCTTCACTTGAATTGCAGTCGGCCCGGCCTTCTTGAGATCTTCAGAAACGTATCCAAGCTTCCCGAGACGCTCGATAAGATCATGCAGAAGGCGAAGCTTCCTTGAATGGTTACCGTCCTCTCCTTCTTCAAAATCGCGATGCTGCTCGCCGGGATCGTCGCACCAGTACGTCCCACCGAAGGCTTTGGGAACCTCATTGCAGCCGAGCGTGATTACTTCGCCCTGCTGTGAAAAGACCGCCGCTCCAATTTGTCTCGACAGGTCGAGCGAGCGAAGCGCCGCCCCTGCTGCGGCGTACATTCCGTACTCCCCCTTCGTAGGAGAAAGGCCATTATGGCCGAAGAAAGCGCGAATGAAGCGGTCCACCACTTCCTTGGTCTCGGCTCCCGAGCCGCCAGGAACAAACACGTCTCCTAAATGAAAGACGTCCGAGACGCGCTGACCGTAATCGTCTCCGATCTCGTTGTGATCTCTGGCAATTAGGTCGATCGCGATCTTCTCGGCCTCGTCATCTTCGATGATGGTTGTCCCGTGGCCCTTGATCTTCCTCATAAGCTGACGGCGTCGTTCCTCCGGATCCGAGTAGACGGAAACGAGGATGAACTTGCGACCGTAAACCTCCCGGAGGAGGGTAATTTCTTCCTCACGTTTAAACTGTCGGATGATGAAAGCTGTCTGAAGCAGAGGCTGATTTCGGGCCTTCTCCGGCTCCATGCCCTCCGGGCCGAATTCTTCACGAAGATTACGGATCTCGCTAATCGCCAAGCAGGCCAGAGCCGCTTGATTCTTCGCTTCCCGACGTACACGATCGGCATTCTCGATCAGTGAGTAGTATCGGTCATGATAGGTTGAATCCTTCACCTTAAGGCCAGGCAGAAGATCGCCCATCACCGAAGTTATGTGGATGACATGAGATTCATACTCGACATCGTCGAGCGCATTCTTCAAATGCGCGACCACGGCGTCCATCTGAACTCCGATCGGTCCAACAAGTCCGATTACAAGTTCGGGATTGTCAATTTTGACACTGGCGTTCACGTCACACCTTAATCGGAACTTAACGGCTCAAAGGCGATTGTGATTTCGCGCTGCCGTTAATCATTGTAGAGTCGAGTCGAAATATCCTCGGAGGGATGACATCATGGAAGCGAAAGCTGTCAAGCGAGAAGCAGTTTCTGGCCAGTCTCGGGGAGATCGTCTGTGGACAATCATGACTGACGCCGCACAGAACGTGCTTGACCGCCCTGAAACGCGGCGCGGTCCGTATGTTATCAGAGATAACGACTTGAGAATCGAGAATAAGGCCGTCAGCGGCGCCTGAGGCTCCGCGAAACAAAATTTCAGCACGGCTCCTTGCCTGGTGAATTGTAGAGGTTTGTCCTTCTAGGTTCGTCTTCATCTTCGGTTCGCCGGCCCCTGATTTGTCCTGCCTCGTCACCTCGCGTCCATGACCTCCCCAATGTGGGTCCCGGAGTTTCGATGCGCTTGGAAAAGGCTCGAAGAAGCAAAAGCAGGAGAAAATGAGGGAGTGGAGGCGACTTCTGTAAGATCGGCCCTGCGCTTTAACGAGAGTTCAACCAATACGTGAGAGAAGATCGGCAATAAAGAGGTTGCCGATGATCCTTTACAAATACCGCGCTCTCAACCGATACACTGATGAAATCATAGAGTCCCGGCGCCTCTTCTGCGCCAATTGGGGCGAGCTAAACGATCCGATGGAAGGTATGTTTGAATTCTTTTCAAGCGACCACCACGACCGTCGCTATCTGGAAGACATAATCCGCCATAAGAACGAATTCCGCGTGTGTTCCCTGTCGAAAGTCAAGTATTCGCATCTGCTGTGGGCGCACTACGCAGACCAGTTTCGCGGCGTGCTTATCGCGGTCGACATACCTGTTCCGGCAGCCGACCTCGTTGAAGTTTATTATCGGTCCTCTCACTCCTTTCCAGTGCGACGCAATTGGATGAACACCGAAACCGTTGCCCGGAGAATCTTGTCTTCCAAGCATAAGGATTGGAGTTACGAAAAGGAAGTCAGGATACTTTCGAGGGAGGAATACTTTCCCATCCCTATCATCCGGCATGTCACTCTGGGGATTCGATCGAGCAGATCAGACGACGAGCGAGTTATGTGGCTTTGCCGCGACCATCGCATTCCAGTCTACAAGCTCCGACTGACGGACGAAGGCTTGGAGGAGCGCCCGATCGATGAATACTACCGCGCCCGCGCCGATAGCGAGGCCTGGTGAACAGCTCGTAGATCAGCTCTGTAGTAGTCACCTTGGAAGTCGGGTTTGTTGTGATTTCTTCCCGCGCGCCAATCAACGTTCCTACATCGTTCTCGGCGCGGCCTTCGGTAGTTAGCATCAAGGCTGCCGATGAACCGGCGGCCAGCCCTCGACGCCGAGGATTTCTGGGTTGGCTCCTCGGAAAATAAAGTCGCTGAAAATTCGGGAATAATTGCTTGCCCAGGAAACTGCCACCTTCAGTCTATATCGCGATGGCCTCATCTGCCAGCGCCGCGATCGGCCAGAGCCTATCGCGAGGGGCGCCAGCGATGATCAATGTGCCGAGAACAGAGCCCGGCTTGGTAGCTGCGGTGACAAGCCACGCAGTTCCGACGATCGCAAGGAACTGGCGTCGCATCCTCGCGCCTCATGGTGTGAGGATTGAGCTGAGCGCGGTCTTCACGCATCAAGCGCCGAGGGTCAGATT
Source organism: Sinorhizobium glycinis (assembly GCF_001651865.1). Classification (GTDB taxonomy): domain Bacteria; phylum Pseudomonadota; class Alphaproteobacteria; order Rhizobiales; family Rhizobiaceae; genus Sinorhizobium; species Sinorhizobium glycinis. Next base: position 35,698 of record NZ_LPUX01000065.1, on the reverse strand, counting down.
CAAGAGTACGCACAAGGTGCGAGCGCTTTGTGAACTTGCCGACCTCCTGCTCGTAGTGGACGACGAAGATACGGGCCGGCGTCGAGCGTCGCTCATTCAAGCAAAAATGGCTTCGCAACGCGGCACGGTCAAAATCAGCAGGCTTCAGGACAAGCTGCAGCTAGACCTTTTCCAGAACTGGCCAATCTTCGACTTCGAAGAACCGATATACAAATTGGCCAAGCTGAATTTCCACCACGGTGGACCAGCCGCTCAGTGTGGTCGCTATGGCGTCATTGACCGTCACTGGAATGGGCCGCCGAGATCCCCGGACTGGTCCCAAATGCATCCTTCCAACGTCCCCGGCAAGACTGCGGGGTCACAGACCCTCGCCGACTTCATCGTGCGACTCGTGTCGGGTCGAGCCGGTCGAGATGCGACACTTTCTCTACGCACGGACTGGAGTAAGACGGTCGACGCCCTTATGACCATCACATACGCGAGGCAGTTCCAACACAGAGCGACACTCGGAGCGGCACGCTTTCCCCGAGGCAACAGCACAACCGCATATTTTCTACAAGACGAGCTGTTACAGGTTTCGGTGACAAGCACTGGCTTGCTTGCGGAGGACAGCCTTCCTGAAGTCGTGGTGGTCGATGGGCCACCGCCTCATCGAGCACTCAGTGTATTACGAATCCGGGTCGGCGGAGGTTAGTGGGTCATTGGCGACCAATGGAGGCGGAGGACCATTGGGAAACTTCCACTCGCGGCCGGTTTTCCTCCTTAGCCTATCAACCTGCTTCCCAAAGCGATCGAACATCAGTTCATCAGGAACATGACCAGCCGTCCCCCAGCGCTCCGCCGACATGAAAGCCCATGTTGAAATTGAGTTTCAGGTCGAACACGCCATTCTGCAATCTAATCTCGAGATGCCCGGTGACCGAGTCCTCCCCGGCATTATGCGCGAAACGCTTGTTGCGAAGCGTGATGAGATCGTCGTGAGCCTTCCGGAGATCTGGCGGCAGAACGTCCCGCGAGACGCCGCTTCCCAGACCTCCGTCGATTAACCGCGCGTATGTGATCGCAAACGGTGTGGTGAGCATTTCATGCTCGAGGACGACCTCCATGGTCGGTTCGAACACCGCAGTCGAAAGTCGGTGCCACGTGTAGCCGCACAACGCTGATGCCGGACGACGGCTTCTCGCCCCGAACGGACAAACCAACGGTCGAGCCTTCAAAGCCGCCAACTTTCACCTAATCACATACTACGGTGGCCCACCTATACCCGCACTGATTGCCGCCCGTGCCTGGTCCAGCTTTGATCGTACAGCCATTATTGAGTGGCCGACCGCAAACCGCTTCGCAAGCATAACTAGGACTAAACCCGCTGTTTCCGCCGGAGCCACACGGATAGAACGTTTCGTACGTATTTAAAGAGCAGGTATTACTGCAGTTATTTTGTACATCATCACGAAGGCAATCGTCAGATGTTTTGAATTGACCCCAACAAATCGTGGTTGACGTTCCAGGATATGCGCTGCTTACCATTAATAAAAGCGAGCTGGCCGCGCATACTCCCATAAACTTGATTCTCATTAGACATCTCCGGCTATTCGACAACACATCGTTTTTTCTGATATAATTTTCGGTCAATGTGAACGGATACTGCCAATAATCATTGACTGAGCGTCCCAATAACGCCCTGAAGATTACCTATAGTTTGGAAACTCGAAGGCGTAATTGTGTAGCTACCTGTGACAAAGGATTGAGTGCTTGAAATCGGGCCACATAGACCAGTGTCCGCACATGATGAGGCAAATATTGCTAGGGGATTAGGTGTTCCCCAGTTAGAAGGCCTTGTCCTGAACCAAGCGCTATAAGATCCATTATGTAGATCACAGATGCAAATGGCTTGGGCGGCGTTTTGAGCTAGCTTTGATTGAGCGAACGAAGCGCTCGGGCCATTGAGCAACCCTAGCAATGTCGAGACGCAAAGCGATAAAGAACAAACGCGTATACTGTTCCCCAAGAAGCGCATGGCTACCCCCTATTTCGAAATTCAAATCTATGGTTGGTGGGTTCAGTCGCAGTACATTCTTCGGCATTCGTTTTGGTACTGATTTAGGCAGGCTGCATAGTCCACGGCCCTCGAAGCGATGGAGGTATTTGCAGTCTGATCCCTGCAATAGGAATCTCCTCTCTGGAGGCAGTCTGAATAGGAAGGCAGGCATGCCGCCAGAAGGACGATCGGCGATTGCTTTAACGGAGACCTCGTTCCAAGAAGTGCTATCTCGGTTGCCTCGCAAACGGACACCAGAAACATCGCTAGCAATAGCGTGGCGATGTACTTGATCATCTAAGCACCTCAACTTTCGTTTGCCCAACGAAGTTTCAATGGCTGCGCTTAATTCGCAGAGATAATAACCTTTGGCATGGTATTGTTATAACTGCTACCAAGATAGTTGTTCTTTTGTGTGCGTGCGTATCAATGACTGCTGGATATGATAATCCGACAGTTAACTATCCAATTGTAAAATTTACTCAGATAATGGCAGGCCAACAATTCGCTTCTGCGAAAAGCTGGATGAATCCTTCAAGCCCGTATATCGTTCATCACTAATACTGCTTATGGAGTTCGGATGCAACCTTATTTAGCTGGAAGGGCGACAGCGCCCTTCTACATTGCAAAAGAGCAATTATCGGGTGGAAGCTGGTAGCAAGCCATGATCAGAGTCAATGCTGCCCCCCGCACCAATTCAGAGGGCTTCCGCGCAATGGGAAGCCCTCTATGCGGCCAATCACCCGCCGTGCTCGCGGTCACCCGCTCATTACACCCTTCGGGCAATCGAACGAGATGGTTGCCATCCGTTTGAACCACCGGAGCTGCTTCACGGGAGGTGTACCGCCCCGGACGGTCCTCCGGCGCGTTATTGGCTGGATGGTCAGGCGTAGCCTGTTCGGGCTGACGCTCTCGGCACAGCAACACCTTCGCGCTCGATCTCTCCAAGGATCTCGGATCTCGCTTTGTAAGGATCGACTTCGAAGCCGGTGCGGCAAGAGGAATGACATCGGGCTCGACGAGGGCCTGCCGCCAGCGCCAACCTAAAACGTCTCGCACGCCGGTCGCAGAAGCGCAGTCCCGGGACGGTGGCATGATTTCTGCAATGCTCAGGCACCGGGCTGATTTCACTGCCCAGTGACGTCCGGCGAATTCTTTCCTCGCCTCCATGCCGGAAAAGCCCTTATGACGCACTGGTTTAGTGGCGTCAGAAAATCCTCTTTTAATTGAGTGTAATTTATGGCATCCTAAATTACTGGTATATGACGTTTGCGACCGGGGGCTTACCGTCGCGACTTCGATTAACCCGAATCAAATAGTAGCCGATGAACCGAGGACTTCGAGGAGAGGTCCACCGGGTGCGTGCTTTTGCGCTTCTAGTTCGTTGTCCATCAATGCGTACCCTCAGGATCATCAAAGCTCTAGGGAGGACGCCATGTTTCGAACACTGATCGCTTTCTCAATCGTCATCTTGCTGCCGAATTCGGGATACGCCGCGTGCGCTTCCGATGACTACTTATGCCAGCAGGCACAGTCGGATCTGCAACGGCAGGATAGTCAGGCCGCGCAGCAAAGAACTGACCAGCTTAACCAACAAAATGGCACCAGCCAGTACAGCGGCCCGAGCTGCTACACGACGGCAAGCGGAAACCAGGTCTGCGGTTACCAGCAGTCTACTCCATAGATGACGCGGACTCTTTCGAAATCCAGGTTCAGAGGAAATCAAGCACCAGGGCAGCGAGCCATGCTCGAAACATGGGAATCCGAGATCGGAGGTCTGAAATGGGAACTCTTCAGATTGCATTGCGGCTATCCGTCGGTGCCGCGGCGTTCTGGCTCGCGGGGACGGAATCTGGAATAGCGCAGTCAGCGCTCCCAAGCGCATGTGCAATCCTAGCTAACCGAGTGACGCCAGACGTTTCATCCCAGGTTACCTCAGATGAACGATTTGCGGTCTTCCAGCAAATCATTAGCCAGGAGACATTTCGCAACTTCGATTCAGCCAAGTCATCTACCCTCGATCTCGGCATCTCTGTCGTGAGTTATGTTGACGCCTTTTTGGGAACCACATCTGACAGTGCGACTTGGGAACAAAATTGGAGCAGGTTCAGGAACTCGACATTTGCTCAAGGCTCCTCGGCCTTTTTGCAGACGACCGTGGATCGACACTGGAATGTCGACGTCGTGAAGGCGATTTTGGGCGGGTGCCCTGGAAAGCCGTTTTTCGGAGTCTTGACCGAAGTAACCGCAGAACAGGACGCCTTTACAATCCTCCTCCACGGCGTGGGGCCGTGGAGCCTCGAACAGATCTCCATAAAGCCGTCAGATGAAAAGTTTGAGTGTGATGGCGCAGAGAGGGTGTCGGCACGGGAGCCTATGGAGGCAAGGGACGAAATTTTCCTGACATGCAGCAAGGACAAAGACAAGAGCGCGCTCATTACCATTCGAAGCAGTCAGGGGTCTGCTGGGCCATTCACTGTCAAAAGCCTGTTAGGGGCCGCCAAGGATGATGTTGCAGGCCTCCGTGCCACTGTCTCAACCCTGCAAGCCAGCCTAGATGCACTACAGAACCAGGCTGCTTGGCTGACAGAGGCCCTGGACTCCCAAACTGCGGCCCACAGGCGAGCTTTGGACGGATTAAGGACATATACTGGCGGAAATCCCACTTCCGGCCGAATGGGCAACCGAAGCATGTGTCCAGATGGCGAGTATGCCATCGGCATCAATGGCACAGGTGTTCCCGTGGGCGAGGGCGGGGCAATCGGCAGCCATCAAGTAATCTGTCGGCCGCTGAACATAGTGCGATAGCGAACGCGGACGAAGCGGCTTGTCTTCGTCCTACGAGGCAGGTGGGCACATTCTATGCTGTCCCCGCTTGAGAACTTGAAAAGCCTGTCCTCCTTGCGGAGGCTGCGGCCGTCCTTCTGGACGATGATGGGGAGATAGCCTTTCAAGTCGCTCTTGTACCACTGCGACGGCGGGCCGCCCAGAACAGCACCTGCGTGGACGTCACGTACATCTTGCAATCCGAAATCCTGATCATTTCACGCAACCTGCAGGGGCTTGGTGCTTTTGCCGACGAGCTGACGCGATGAAGCGCTCATCTGTCGAACTTGTGATTATCACCCCAGTGCGATTTGCGGGTGCGGCGAAATATCCGCAACTTCTCCCGGGGCCTCCCCTGACCGACAAGGATGCGAATCCTTCGCAGCGGGCGAAAGCCGACCTCGAGCAGGGCTTGAAGAAGCGTCTTGTGGGGTGGCTCACCCATCTGGGGCTGCCCCCGGATCTGGCAGCACAGCTCCGTTCCGGCTTTCCACCCTCACGGACCTGTGGAGCATCGAATCCTTTGCAAGCGCAACAATCTGGTCTCCTTCCATTTCAAGCATTTCCAGAACTCGTTGGTACTGCGCGTCAAGGATCTGCATGACCTCGTCTTCGATGACCGCCGGCAGTGGCGAATCCTTGAGGGCTTCAATGTCCTTGATGAAGATCGGTGTGCTGCCCAGGCCGTATGAGGCCACCAGCCTTCGGGCAATCGTCGTGGCTCTCTCTACATCGCTGCCGTCGACGCCGCCTGAGCCGAGCGAACGGTCGCCGAATATGACCTGCTCTGCTGCCATACCTGCTAACGCGACGGCGATCCTGTCGAGCAGCGAGTTCTCTGTAGGGACCCAATCTTCAAACAGCTCGTAGGACGTTTCTCCCCCAGCGTTCGAATGTGCGCGCGGATCGAAGGTCTGGCGAACGGTTATCGTTGCGGTCTTGGCGAAACCGACTGCCAGAGCTACCATTGCGTGACCGCTCTCGTGAACTCCCAAGCGAAATTGCGCCTCGGGCGAATACTTCACCCGGGCCGGCAGAACGGCAGCCACGTCCTCGATCCCAACCGCGCGTCCCTTGGCGCGTGACCGCCGCCTAGCATTGCGGGCCACCTTCTCGAGGTCGGATCCCGACATTCCTTCAAGATTCGCGACGGAGTCCGCCAGAGACGCTGCGTCGATCACACCCTTCAAGTGGTAGCTGAGGATCTCGGCGCGTGTCTGATTGTCCGGAAGCGAAAGTTCGAAATGCTCCTCGATCCGGCCGCTTCGCAGGACCGCCGGGTCTATGAGTTCGCGGTAGTTCGTGGCTCCAATGACGATGACACCGTCGGGCAATCTCGTCATCAGGCTGAGAAACTCGTTTATGACCATTTGCCAGTAGAGTTGATACCTCTCTCCATGCAGCATTCCTCGATGGCCGAGGCTGTCAAATTCGTCGATGAAGAGAACCGCACCGTCTGCTGCCGCTGCGTCGGCGAAGCTCTGGTGCATCGCCCGGAGTGTGTCGTCGAGGTGACCTGCCTTTTGCCATTTACCGACGGTTGTTGACACGAATTTCAATCCAAGGGCATTCGCGAATGCCTGGCCGAACTGGGTCTTGCCTGTCCCCGGAGGGCCATAGACGAGGGCCCCGGATCCGACCTCCGACCATTCAAGTTTGTCCTGCCGCCAGAGGGCGACATCGTTGGCGACAAGACGAGCCCAAGCCTTCTCCCTTTCGTATCCCGGCAGTTCGAAAAGGCTGGGGCCTTCGGCCGCGGCCATCCCAAGTTGGGAGAGCTCTGACAGATCGCCCTCATTCAATTCGCGTCTGGCCAGGGCCGCGATGATCATCTTCTGTGGCTTCGCAGCCACAGCCGAGGCGATCTCATCGGCAAACGGAGACCGCGAGGATAAGATGCGGGCAGCTTGGACGTGCCGCGCGGACGGTGGTGCGATCTCGAGGATCTCGTCGGCGGCGAAGCACAGTTCATGGGGCACGTTGCGGAGGTCCGCAGTAATGATGATTGAGAGCTCGTCCAGGTCGAAAATGCTCAGATCTTCGTTCTGGAGCTTCGATTTCTTCCGACCGCTCCCGACCGCATGGATCCGCTTGCCGGCGAGAACCCAATCGGTGTCGCGGTCGATCCTGTCGAGATACTCGGCAGCATCTCTGTACTCGTCTGTTCGATAACGTGGGGGAGTGACGAAAATGGTCAGTCCCCTGTGCTTTTGCTTGCCACTCATCAGAGGCGAATGGCGGAGCGCTCTTCGCATCCCGCAATAAGCCAGGAAGACGGCAGGGGACTTGGCAAGCTTCCGGAATTCCGACTTCTGCAACCTAGAACGCATTTTACTGCCTTTCGAAGCCGTGGGGCCGGCCCAGACGGTACCAGCGGTTAATGGTCCGGGCCACGCCACGTTCGAGGTCGAGATAGAAGATCTGGGTCGAGAGGCAGCGATGCCCGTCCGAAATCCTCGGGTGCCCGGTGACGATGCCCGTCAAGCTGAGGGCGGGCTGTCGGATCAGAGCGTATTCGTCGAGGAACGGCGCGTGGTCCAGCATCGAACGATCGAATCTTTCGGATCCAACCTTCCCGATGTCATCGGCAAGACGGGCGAGTGTAGCGGCATCGGCGAATATGTGGTGCAAAGCTGTACCTCCAAGGGACTGAGTTCCTTGTTCGATGGGGGCATGAGCCACGAAGTCATGGCTGCAGTTTTCGAGAGAAATTGAGTAGCGATATGCAACGCTAGGGTGGGGCAGCGACCGTTACAGGGTGAACGTGGCAGGCCCTTGGTCGACCGCTGCGGTTTGGCATTTTCTTGGCACCGTGCGCCGTCGCGCAAGCAGCCGCATGAAGGTCAAAGGATTCGGACGCGTGCGACGAATGTCGTCCCAGAACATCCCGGCAATTGGCAGATCTCGCCAATCTCGACCTGTCGGCAAGTTTGCCGTCGCCGGGAGCTGCCTTGTCGTCGGCGTCACTACGGAGGTGACGTGTGCGAGCAACCCCGGAGTCGAAGCCAGCCGCTGACACAGCGTTAATTTCAACGCTCATGATTCGATCCACCTCCAGAATTGTGCTGCAAGCAATCAGGCGCCTACAGAGCTCGCGAGTCTTAATTACAGACTTTTAGACGCCATTGGCGCCTATAAGTCAACGCCCGTTGCATCGGTTTGCCCATAAAGCCGATCCGTGCCATTGAATCCTTATGTTGATAGCGCCATCGACGATATTGAAGGCAGCCCGCGAGTTCCTCGGCCTCAGTCAGGACCAGGTCGAGGCATTGCTGGGGATTTCCCGCAAAACGGTCCAACGGGTCGAGCGAGGCGACCCAGTGATCGAGCACTACGTTCTTCGGCTCCAGCTCTTTTACGAAGAGAACGGGATCGAGTTTGTCCCGCCAGCAAATGAGAAGGGATGGGGGATCTTCAACCACAACACTCGTGACGACCCTCTTCGGCTGAATAGACTGCCCGAGGTCAAGACCGAGAGGAAGAAGATGCGGAAACCAGTTGAGAAGGCATTGACGGAAAAGTGGTGAACGTCTTTTGCGGCGAGTGGCAATCCTTCCCCTGCCGGCGGCCCAGCTCGGATGGCGGGCGACAAACTTCACCGGACAGGCAGGCAACGTTGAACCCGGCCGAAGCCAGAGATCAGGATTCGAAGGGAAGCCGGGCGTGACGTTGTTCGGGATTTTTCCGGGGTTCTGCGCTCCTCACCGGCGCATTCCGCTCCTAACCGCCAGACGTCCGCCCCGCAGCACGAGCCTCCCCCGCTATCCTATCGCATTGAATTAGCGGGGGAAAATTGGTGGGTGATCACGGGCTCGAACCGTGGACCCGCTGATTAAGAGTCAGCTGCTCTACCAACTGAGCTAATCACCCGTCCAAAACCGCGTCGCTGCGGTCTGGTGGGGCGTATAATGGCGTTCGGCTGGCTTGTCCAGCACCCTCTGCAAGATTCCTTGGAAAAAATTGATCCCCATCCGGCGATCCGGCGGGCGAGTGCTGCCTCCGTCTTGTTGCAGGCTGGCCCCAATGTTCTGGGTTGGCATTTCAATGCCGCGGTAGAAGGACGGTGCACTCCAAAAATTGCCGATATCTCTCTTTAGCACACCTGCCGGCTGGGGAAGTTGCAGGATAACCCGACGGAGAATCATGCGCGGCTATTTACTTTTGACCGAGGCGAGAAGCGGCTCAAACTGGCTCGGCTCACTTATTAATAACTCGGGGTACATGGGGCAGTCGAGCGAATGGCTGTCGCCGAAAATCCATCGCCTCGACACCAGCTCTTTGTCGTGGGAGGAGTTCTTCGAGGAAATCATCGGAAAAAGTTCTACTGACAATGGAAAATTTGGATTGAAGATATTCCCCAATCATCTTTTCATCACGCGCGAATTTTACGGGATGGACTTCATTCAATACTGCCTTTCCGTGCATGATGTAGCGCTTATCTTCCTGCGGCGCGACGATACGCTGCGGCAAGCGATTTCCTATGCCAGGGCAAGACAAACGCGCAGTTTCGCCGCTCATATCGAAGGCACGGCTGATCCCCGATACGATTTCGAAGAGATTGCGAGATGCTTTTTCTATATTCGCGACAGCAACAGTTTCTGGCAGAGCTATCTGGAAATCAGCGGCGCGAAGTTCACCGAGTTCGTCTACGAGGACCTCGTTCCGGACCCTTCTCCTCTTATCGCCTGCGTTGCAGAGCACCTGAAGGTGCCCCCGCCGCCGAAGCTCCAAACATCGCTGGCGGTCCAGCGTGACAAGTTGACCGACGAATGGATTGAGCGCTTCAACGAGGATCGCAGATCTGCGGACTTGCTGGACGCTTACGATCGCCGCGAGCACATTCCCAGGAAGATCAAGAACTTTTTCAAACTGGCGACGCGCAGGCTTCAGCCGCGATACCCTTTTGCATTCTAACGGAGCAGGTCCGAGATCGTGCGGCCTACGGGGCGCATGTCGCTCCCGCTCCCGTGGAGTTGAATTCCCGGGACGAGGTCGATAAACGCACGTATCACGACGGCCGACTGGAGGGATCTTGGGCGATTTTCACTACCCTTTTCGTCTTTCTGAGAACGGGCGAAGCCGAAGGAGTCTTCTGGACCGCTTGGTGACCCGGTATGAGACCTACAAGCTTACGGCCCGGGTGCGCAAAAGGAAACGTGCGATCGAGATCGTTTGCCTCCGCGAAGGCGGTCAACGACCTCTCGCCAAGGACGATATTCCGCTCGTCTTCAATACGCATAACGACCTGAAGCTGATCCCGTCCTTCCTGGCGCATTACAGGAAGCTAGGCGTTTCGCGTTTCATCTGTGTTGATGACGTTTCATCCGACGGCACACGCGAGTACCTGCTTTCGCAAGCGGACGTCGATGTGTGGAGCTCACCCCTGCGTTACCGCGATGCTCGCCGCGGCCGCGAGTGGCGCGAAGCCCTATTCGACCGCTACGGGGGGGACAGGTGGTACCTCAATGTCGACTCGGACGAATTTCTGATCTATCAGGATTGTGAGCATCAGCGCCTCGACAATCTCATCCGGGTACTCGAACGGCGGGGCGAAAAGCGTCTCGCCGCTCCCATGCTCGACATGTATCCGATCGAGCCGCTTGGCTCGGCCACGCTCGGCGCGAACGACCATCGCATGCCGTGGGAAATTGCCGACCACTTCGATGGCGTCGGATATGAGATCAGCTATACCAAGCGGGCGATAAGTATCACGGGGGGGCCGCGGAACCGCAAGTTCGCGCACGTGCTGGAACTCATCAAATATCCGCTGATCTTCTGGGACAGGAATTGCAGTCTCAGCGTCAGCATTCACCAGCCGCTGCCATGCGAGAGAAACTTCGGGGATATTTCCGGGGTGCTGCTGCACTTCAAGTTCTTTTCCGATTACCGCGAGAAGATCGAGCAGGCGGTAAGCGACGGGCAGTATTTCGACGGGGCTGCCATATATCGCAAGATGTTGGATGACCTACAGAAGTCCGGCGAGTTCGATTTTGCCAATGAGCATTCCGTTCGGTTTTCCGGGTCAAGGCAATTGCTCGAGCTCGGTTTCATCGCGCCTATTCCCTTCGCATCTGATCCAGCCGCAGCGCGGGAAGCAACCACGCAGACCTAACGTCGCGACGGGGACCATCGAGCAGGGCCCGCTATACGTTGCGGGCAGGATTGCACGGAAATTCGAGCCCAAATCGTGGAGGGCAAATGCTTCGGCGTTGCCCCCTCGGGTCCCCGCATAATTCAATCCCACACCCTTAAACTCCCGCGCCCTAAGCTCTATATGTTCCGGCGTGGCCGCTTGGGGCCGGGAGTTGTCATGGGAAGCGATGAGAATGCAGCGTATTCTGTCTATAGCGATGGTCGGTCTTGCGGTGATGCTGACGGTGGTTGACGTCGCCGAGGCCCGGCGGGCGGGCGGCGGGTTCGGTTCGCGTGGCAGCCGGACCTTCTCCACCGCGCCGGTAACCCGCACCGCGCCGGCTCCGGCGGCGCCGATCGAGCGGACGATGACGCCGCGGCAGAACGTGCCGACCGCGGCCAGCCCGACGACGCAGAACCGGACGGCGAACCGCCCCGGCTTCTTCAACAGTTTCGGCGGCTCGATGCTGGGCGGTCTGCTCATGGGCGGACTCTTCGGCATGCTGCTCGGCCACGGTTTTGGAGGCGGCATCGGGTTCCTCGGATTGCTGCTTCAACTTGGGTTGATCTTCTTCGTCGTTTCCTTCGCGATGCGGCTCTTCGGCCGCGGCCGGAGTCCGGCCTATTCGACGCCATCTCCGTCGGCGCAGTCTTCGGCATCCGCAACGGCGCCTGCATCCTTCCGCATCCCGCGGATCGGTGAGGAGCTGGGCGGGCTCGGCGCGAGCGCCGCGGCCTCCGCAACAGCGTCTGCGGCAGCCGGGGCTGGACGGACGGACGAGATCGGAATCGAGCAGCGTGACCTCGACCGGTTCGAAACGATGCTGAAAGAGCTGCAGGCGGCCTATGCGGCGGAAGACTATGCGGCCTTGCGCCGGCTGACGACCCCGGAAGCCATGTCCTATCTCGCCGAAGAGCTCGGAGAAAACGCGACGAACGGCCTCAGGAACGAAGTCCGCGATGTGCATCTTGTCCAAGGCGATGTCGCCGAGGCCTGGAACGAGAGCGGCACCGATTATGCGACGGTCGCCATGCGCTACGAGAGCATCGACGTGATGCGCGATCGTGCGACCGGACGCGTCGTCCGTGGCGATGCCGAACGGCCGAGCGAAGCGGTGGAGTTGTGGACCTTCGTGCGCAAGCCGGGCGACGGCTGGCAGATCTCCGCGATTCAGGCGGTCGAGGAATAGTGAAGCGGCAAAGACGCTCGGAGCTGTACTCCCGACCTTCGGGATTGTTGACTCTCGTTCCTGACGCTGAATTCACGCGATGCTACTTAAGCTCCGAGAGAAGATATTCGAGCGGCAGTAGCTTTCGTCGCGGCGCGTTGGGCAATAAAATGGACATTCCTCTCGGGCGCGGACTGACATGGTTTTGTGGGCAGCGACATTGACCAAGCATGCGGAGACCCCAGGCGAGGCGGTCAAACGGCGCCGCGGCATGGTTGCATGCCTTTTCGCCGTCGCGGCGTCGGGCCTTGCCCACACGGCAGAGGCGGCGGATTGCAAAAGCCTGCCAGGACCGGGAGCGGACTGGCGGGAGTGCAACAAGCGGCAACTGATGCTTGGTGGGAGTGACCTGAAAGGCAGCAATCTGGTCGACACGGATTTTGCCTCCACCGACCTGAGCGGCGCCGATCTTACTGCGGCAAATCTGGAGAAGGCCACATTGGTGCGTGCCTCGCTTGCCGGCGCCAAGGCCGGCAAAGCGAACTTCTCCAGGGTCGAGGCCTATCGTGGCGACTTCTCCGGCATTTCCGCCGAGAGTGCGTTGTTCGTCAGCTCCGAGCTGCAACGCGCCGATTTCACCGGAGCCCGGCTGACTGGAGCCGACTTCGAAAAGGCCGAACTCGGCCGCGCCAATTTCCACAAGGCCGTTCTTACCGGAACGCGCTTTTCCGTGGCCAATCTCTCGCGTGCCGACCTGAGCGGTGCCATATTCGAAGGTCCGATCGATTTCGACCGCGCCTTCCTGTTCCTGACGAGGATGGAGGGGCTGGACCTTTCGGCCGCGAAGGGGCTCACCCAGGATCAAATCGATCTCGCTTGCGGCGACGCTGCAACGAAACTGCCCGCTGGAATTACCGCCCCCACCAAGTGGCCGTGTCCCCCCGACGATGACTGACGGCAGCGTTCTGCGCACGAGGGCGCGGCTGAGGCGGCTGTATGGCCGATGCAGTCGGCACTGAGCCAAGGCAAAGCGTTTCCACAAGACTCACGGTGCATAGAACTCAGTTGATCCGTTTGCCGAAAGAGCTCTCTGGAAAAAGGCAGAATACCGGCTTCTGCCGCAGGGCGACGGCCGATCTCGCGCTCGATGCCAGCCATCGCCGGACGGCGTCCTCGGCGTTCTCGCCGCGGACGACTTCGATCGATCGGCCCATCAGATCGAGGCGGCGGCCGGAATAGCCTGCATCGCCGGGATGCCTGCCGAAACGCGACGGACCGAGGTCGGTGCACCATCGTTTCCTATGTGGAAATGGCTTTCCGGGGCCGGCTTCGAAGAACGCCCACACGTCGAAGTCCTTTATGCCGTTCGTACCATCGAGATAGTGAAGCGCGCTTCCTTGGGCGAGGGCAAGCAGCAGCAGACGATCGCGGTAGAGTGCTGCCACTCTTGCGCGATCGAAAACAGCGCCAAGGCTCCGCATGGCGAACGAGGTGATCGCTGCCAGATCGGCCAAATCCAGAGGTTCGTAGGACCTTTCCGCGACGCCGCCGATCATGTTGCCCCAGCCGGTTCTTTGGACATGGTGCAATTATATCTGAGTTCTTATTCCACGAGTCCGTTAGGCACCAGCCTCAGGCCACAATTGGCTGAAGAACGGCTTCCTTTCAGGGCGTCCGCGGATCTGTCGCCTGGAACGGCTGCGGTCACCTCGTATCCCAACGCCGTGGCGACCTTCTTCAGCATCTCGCGGGCGCGAAACTCGTGACGGGCGGCAGTTTCCTCATCCGCGACAAAGTAGGCGGCGCTCACGGCCTCGATGAGGTTCAAGGCGGCGAGATTGACGACGGCGTATGTCTCGGCGTGCATTACAACGAGCCCCCGAATTGCTGGCGAAGATTGTGTGTTCCGTGAGAATTCTGCGTTTGATCGTTTCGCGCACCTGAAAACTGCTGCTCAAGATTTCTTTCGAAAAAGGCATCGTCAGCGATCTCTGCCGCGGGTACGGCTTCGCGCTGAAACACGTCTCCGTCGGCGCCAAGGTGCCAGGTCAGCGAGGCGAGGCTCGAATAGGTTGAGGAGAGAAATACCTTCAGCGCCGTCTGATTTTCCGTGTCGTTCGAACGCAGCAGATCGGCCGAGAAGAGTTCTTCTACATGGTCGTGGAGATCGGATTTTATGCGTGGGATGGACATCTGCCTTTCCTCGTGGGCTCGACCGCCGTCGCCGTCCGGGCCGTGGCTCGAAATGTGCTTGTCTGAAGACAACATCACATCCAACACGAATAATGTCAACATGATTCGTGTTGACGTGGCGTCGTCGGTAGCCGGAATCGGGGCCGCCTGCGAACGGCAGGCAATGCCAGGGCAGCGCCCTGAATGTCGTTTGGCAACGGTCGTCCTGAAGGGGGTCTCTCAGGCGTTGCCGGCGAGTGCGATGTAGTGGACCGAATGCACCGTGCGGGCGTCGAAGCGCAGTTCCTTTTGCGGGTTGAACTGCTCAAGCACCAGCTCGGAACTGTTATGCCGGACAAATTTCTTCACGTAGGCGAGCAGGGCGCCGCCCTCTTCCAGGCGGATCTGGGCGATTACATAGTCGCCTTTCCGGACGCGCCGCGTGGGGTCGACGAAGCAAACTTCGCCGTCCTCATAGCGCGGATACATGGAATCTCCAGATACTACGACCGCGTAGGCATCAGAAATTTCGGAAAGAACAGGCGGTGCCATGATTTCGTACAACACAGTGCCGTTCATCAGAAATTCACCATCTACACCGCCAACGGCCTGGCCAAAGACAGGTATTTTCTTGCCCTGTCCGACCACCTTGTTGGGAGGCCCAGCGTTCGGCGGCTCGATCTCCGTCGGCTTGGGGATGGGGATCGAGATGCCGATCCTTACGTCCGGTACCCCACCCATAAGCCAAACCGGATCGACGTTGAACTTGCGCGCGTAGATCTTGGCCTCGGCGAAGTCAAAGTCGTTCTGGCCGTTCTCATGGGCGCGATAAGTCGAGGCGACGATGCCGAGGGCGTTCGCCGCATCGGAGGCAAAGCGGTATCTCGCATTGATGCGTGCCTGGCGCAATCGTTCGGCTTTTTCATTCATGACATGGAGCATAGCAACACGTATAACATAAATCATGTTGACATAACAACATGTATGGTGTCATTCATGGGTGGAGAAGTCAAGGGAGACAATCGCCTATGAACTACCCATATCCGATCTCCGAAGGAGAGGATGCAGTCGCCCAGCGTGCCATCGAGCACCGCGAGGACCGTATAAGGCGCGGGCAAGCGACGGACGGCTGCGTTCGCTGCCCGCGTCTACCATCGATGTTGCCCCGTGCTGCTTCCGGAGAAATCCGGAGTTGGGCCGAGCATCATGCGCTCGGGACAGTGGGAAGGAAAAGCGCATGACCGACTCGCAACTCACAAGGCAGCATCGGCATTATCTGGCGGTCCGTGAGCGACTGGTCCGCTCCGCGGGCAACTCCGGACGATGGCCCGCAATCGCCGAACTGGAGGCACAGCTGGCTGAACTCGCCACGGAGAACGCCGCAAGAGCGCGTCGAATAGCGACGCTGGAAGAGGATTTGGCCGATGCTCAGGCGCGGCTGCTCGCGCAAGCTCAAATGCTGTTGTCAGGTCGTCGGGCGGATGACGACGACGACGCGGAGGGCGACAAATCCTCGATCGAGGAGATCGTTGCAGCCGTGCTCGCGGACTTTCCAGGGGTGACGTGGGCGGACATTGTCAGCGTCCGGCGCGACCGTCGGTTGGTGAAACCCCGGCATGCCTGCATGCGTGCGGTCTACGAGAAGCGGAGGGATCTGTCGCTACCGAGGATCGGCCGCATCTTTCATCGCGACCACACGACGGTGCTCGCAGTCGTGAATCGCCCAGTGCCGTGATCGGTCGCCACCTGCAGCGCACCGTGATGCCCCGCCGGCTCCCGATTTGAGCGCGCCGGGATTGCGAACCCGGGCGCGTTTCTTCCTCGTTCCGAAATTTCGAAAGGATAAATCAATGTTGAGCAAGGCTCAGAAACTCCGGGCGAAGCGCAAGGCGCAACTCGGACGCCCGCGCAAAGCGAATGCCGAGCGCTTCGCCTGTGGCAAGATCAAGCCGGACTGGTCGAAGCGGGAGAGCGAGAAGGAGGTCATGGCCGTGGCGCTTGCGGCGCGGCAGCGCATGCACGGGCTCGCGACGAGCAGTAGTTTCGCCGGCTATACGCTTGGACGCCTGTTCCTCGACGGGCGAATCACGGAAGCGCAGCGGGAGGCGGGCGACGACTATGCGAGCGCGATGGCGCGATACTATCATCTCAGCGGAATCCCTTTCCCGAGCATACGCGCCCAAGCGATCGATCGGGTGCAGGGACATCCCCCCGAGACGAGCGAGGAGCGCCATCGTCAGATAAAGCGGGCGACAGAAGGAATGATGCGGCTCGAAGGCGTGTTGCTCGGATGCGACGAGGGACGACAGGTCAAGACCACGGTCTTCAATGTCTGCGTGATGGACTATGAAGGCCTGAGAATGATGCCCGAGACACAATTGCTGTGGCTAAAACGGGGTCTGAATGCCCTCGTCTTCGAAAGGGGTTTGCGCGAATACGCGGAGGGGGATAGTTCTTTTAACCAGATATAGGAATATTATCCTAATTCGTCGCACCTGTTGCCGGACTTGGTCGTTCGATGTCTTGCGGGAATTCCCAGGCTGCGAGCCAAGTCCGCCGACAGTCGGCGAGGGCGATCAATACTTCGTGATCGTTCTCTAAGTGCTGGCACAAATGTGGAATTCAGCCATTCTCTTTTTCGAAGGGATGAAGATCCTACGAAAGGTGAAGGCAATGAAAAGGCTAGCAATCATTGCCCTGTCGCTGGCGACGGCGATGAGCAGCGTTCCGCCGCCCGCAGGGGCGTTTCCCACCGTGCCGACGATAAAGTCGGAAGCCACTGATGTTCAGCGGGTACAGTTTTCCTATGAAAGGGGTGAGGAATTCAAAGGGCGCGGGTGCCGATATCCCTGCGTTCGCGGGTGGGATCGGCGCGGGTACTATAGTAACCGCCACTATCGGCACGGGTACCGCCGCCATCACTACCGGCATTATGATGACGACGATGATGATCTAGGTGCGCTGTTCGGCGGTCTGGCGGCCGGCGCGATCATCGGCGGGCTGATAGCACAGCCGCGATACTACGCGCCACGGCCCTACTATGCGCCCCCGGCCTACTACGCCGGCGGCAATGCCCATACGCGTTGGTGCTATGCGCGCTATCGGTCCTATCGGGCATACGATAACACGTATCAGCCCTATTATGGCGCGCGTCGGTTGTGCGTTTCGCCCTATCTGTGAGCACAGCACGTCGCTATAGCGGGGCCGCAGTCATTATCATTTTTCCCGCCTCATGATTTGTGAGGCGGGAGGCGCGGCATTTTCTGTTTCGCAGTGGCGCTGACATTCTACGGGGACCCGTTGTCGAGTACGGCCCCTCCGGGGCGTTCCTTCGAAAAACGGGCGTAGCGGCACTGTTACGAGAGAAGACAGCGAGCCAGTGAAAACACAATGTACCATCGCGTTGACGCTTGTGAGTGCGCTGGCAGGTGCTGCTTCGGCGGAAGCCCAAACATGCATCGGCATTTGCGGGGATTCTTCCAAGCACGAACTCTTTGTCGAGCGGCAATACAGGGACTTCCTGTTGCAGCGCTATCAAAGCTATGGCTCGCGCTATCAGGGGCGAAGGCCCGACATCAGTATAGGACCGGGGGCGACGGTTGGAGGGCCGTTGCCGGGGACCGCAGGGACGCGGCCCCGACGCGCGATTCGCCTCGACTTAAATGCCCATCTGCGCTGGTGTCTGGAGCGCTACGCCTCGTACCGTCTGGACGACAACAGCTATCAGCCATTCAAAGGCCGTCGCCGTCAGTGCAATTCGCCTTACGACTGACGCGAACCGGATCGTCCGGGTCGCTCTTCAGCCCCGCCCCTCAATCAGCTTCCTTGCGGCCTGGGCGGCAACTTGTGCCTGAAGCTCGCTACCAAATTGGCCTTGGGCAGGGTAGGTCACCCCGCGATAGGTGAGTACGAAGGCCCAGCGGCCGTTCATTCGCTTCTCGACCTTTATCGTCGCAGCGGGATTCTTGTCAGAGTTCAAGGCAGACTCCCTCGCTTCTCGCGCCGGCCCCGTGGCTCGGCGCGAGTACCTTGCGCATCCGCCGACGAAAGGCAAGGGCGCGAGGTCGAACGAACCGTCGAGTCGTTATTCTAGCGTCCGAGGCGGCCCGAAGCGCTCCATCACGAAAGAGGTCTGAATGTGGGGGGCCTGCAGGCGGCTGGTCTTTTCGAGCTTCAGAGTGACTTCTTCGGCCGGCGGCATGCGCTGCCAGGCCGTGGAGAGAAACAATGCGGCGCCGGCGACAAATCCGACGGCGACATAGATCCAATGGTTGCGCATGTGAACAACTCCTTCTCCCGCGAAGGCAATGCGTCGAGGGGCTTACTGGTTCCCGGCATGGCCGGAACGCGGGCAATATGTTCAAGTTCTAAAATAGCTGCGGCTCGCACCGCTTATTTTTGCAGCATTTAAAAAATAGGCCTGTCAGCTTTTACGTGTATCGGTGCTGACCCGGCACTCAAATAATAGTACGGCTCGCCCTGAGCGAGCATCAGTCAAACATCCGCAAATGGTGCGATGCCGGAGTTTTTGATGGCGTCACACGGTTTGAGGCATTCTTCAAAAGACCTAGGCCCAGTCCTTGCGCATCAACCCGTTGAGGATTGAAACAGAGCCGAATGTGCTATGCAAGTAGTTTGTAATATACGTTTGTATAATAAGATCCTCGGACGACTTTGCTATTCTCGGCCGTGGATCCCAGTAGGGCGGGATTCACGATTGTGAGGTCCACAGCTGCGCACAGAATTCTGTGGCTAATTCCCAAATCGAGCGTCGGGCCGCCGAGTGGAGCTTGCATGCGAGGGCCTGGTGGAGTATTCCATAAATCAAGGATAGGAATTTTGTCCTCAGGTCGTTGGTGCCTTCCCAGCGATTGATGCTGGCACCCCGACCTCTAGCGAGGGGCTCGCACCAGGCCTCCTCTCAATTGTTATCAGATCAAGCTTACGGCGACCTGCGCGTCTTCAAGACGCAGCGGCGTCGTATGCGGCCGGCGATGCGCCTTTCGCGTCGACCCAAATCCGCAGGGCGGGTTCGGAAGCGTCACGACGCGAGTCATGTATGCTCTTCCAAGAGGGCACGTGAGCTAACGGCAGCATCGCCGGCCGCGATGGATTGTCGGAGTGCGGATTACGAGCGGAGACGCAAGGCAACGGTTGTTGAGCCGTGGGTCGATGCAGAGAACCGCAAAATCGGCGCCCAGAGGTTCTCGAAGATGCTAGGAACTACTCTGCTAGACGCTCTTCGGAATTGGCGCGAGTAGTCGCTGCTGTCCAGTGTATGGGGGCGAGGGCAACCCTGCCCGGGGGGCCAAGACGCATGTAAGCACAGACGGCGGTTATGCTACATGCGTGAAGCCGGCGTTGCCGGATCCGGCTTGTTCAGGTCCTCGACCACAATTATAAGCCTGCCGAATTGGGTGCCGCGAACTTCGCCTCGCTCATAAGGTGGGTGGAAGAGCACGGCGACGCGAGGGCTACCGCTTCTGAGCCATATCTGGAAGGAGCCGTCACGGAATATGCAGCAGGGTTTAGGCTCGGCGGGAGCGGATTTGAAGGAAAGCAGATAGCTGTCGCCCGACACCTCCCGCAGTTCTATCATATGCTCCGCAATCGGAAGCAAACAGAGGTAGCTGCCATCGCACCAACCGGTTGCGTGCTCGAAGCTCTTATGGTCTTGTCGGCCTTTTGAAGCCAGGCCTTGACGAAATATTGTGGTTTTCCGGATTGACCGGCAGGAGCGGCGGAAGCGGTTGTGGCGGCGATCAAGAAGGCGGCAAGAATGCGGCGCATGTTTCCCTGCTGACGGCGAAATGGTTCGATGAAGACGGGTAATACTGGCCTTCAGCATTCAATGTGAGTCGCGATTCTGGCGCAATTAGGGGTGGCGCTGGGTTTGTCGAATACACGCACAACCGACGCCCTATATTCCAATGAGGGGGATCGATGGGCAGGACAAGCGGAGAGCGGGATGCTTGAGGACGAAAACGCCGCATCGCAAGCGGAGCTGCCGGACGATACAACGGCACGGTCCGGCACGCCGATGGGACCAGCCAGGTGGCGTGGCCAGTTGGGGAGCACGTTCCTCGACGCGGTGCGGGCGGATTTCGCGGCGCATGGCGTTGGCGTGATCGCCCGCATTCGGGCGGAGAAGCCCGAGACCTACCTGAAGCTCGTCGCCTCGCTGCTGCCCAAGGACTTGAACGCGGCCGCAGGCGGTATGGACGAGCTGTCGGACGATCAGCTGATCGAGCGGATACGCACGCTGGATTCAGCTATCCGCCCGCTGCTCAATGTGGGAAAGACCCGGGCGCGCCGGTCGAGGCGACCGGCGCGCGATGGTTCCCCCTGCTTGGAAAGGAAGCCCTGATCAGCGCGCCGCCGATGTTGCGGTCGTCACAGCCGGCTCGCCGCTCGAGAAGATGATGACAGCGAACAAGAGAACGCCCGCAAAGGCGATGAGCGACGAAATGGCGACAATCGGCTCCATGGCGGCGTTGCCCGAGAGCATCAGGTAGAGCGAGGGGATCAAGACCGCCACACCGAAGGTGTAGACGGCGTACTGGACCATCGCCAGGCGCCTTGCCGCCTTTTGCGGATTGAGCGCGTGGTAGCCGCCGAAGATCGCCATGGTTACCCAGCCGAGCAGGTTGGCATGCGCGTGAGCGCCAGTCGCGCTGTGGTCGCCGGCGATGGACATATGCAGGCCGATGGCGATGCCCAGGATCAGAAAGATAATGGCGGTTTTGAAATAGAGATTTGCAATACGTGGCATTTGAACTTCCCTCTGTTGCCAACCGAACTTTAGCATGTTCTCCAAGTGCTGAGAACGAGCCGATAAAAACGCCTTTGCAGCTTGCAAGCTGTTCCCCTCGGCACACGCAAGCGGGCGCTTCCCGAAGCACCGACACTCGCTCCGCGCGTTTCCGCCTGCGTCAAGACGGAACCAACAGAGACCTTTCGGCATTCGATAGGATGTGGAATGCGGTTTGCAGCGCTCCTCGTCCTTCAAGACGCGAGAAAATCGCTGCAGTAACTTGAATTGCTGCATGATCGTGTCGTCAAAACAGACAATCATGCAGCGGAGGATCGCGATATGCTTGGAACTGTCCTTCTTGTTATTCTGATCCTGCTCCTGATCGGCGCCATTCCGGCCTGGCCCTATTCGGCCAACTGGGGCTATGGCCCTTCCGGGCTTCTCGGAGTGGTGGTCGTCATCCTCTTGATCCTGTTGCTGATGGGCAGGATATGACGCCCGGCGGGTTCCAATCGGGCGCCCGCCACTTTTCACCAAGTCGCGCCATCGATGAGGCGGTGCGGGATATCTTCCCAGACTGAGCGGTCGAACATCCGCAGGTTCACGCCCATCCGCGCCGCCTCACGACCGATCGGCGACCAGTGGGTGGTGCAGCCGCAGATGCTGCAATGGAATGCGGTAAGCGTCTTACCGCCCTGGACGTAGCCGACGAGGCGCTTGTCTTCGTCGCTTACCGTCACCTCGCTTGGGTCGTAATATCCCCAGAGCGCGCCGAGCCGGCTACAGAGCGAGCAATTGCAATCGCCAAGCGTTTCGGGGCGGACCGGTACGGTGATGCGAACCGATCTGCAATGGCAATGGCCTTCGATCATGAGTGTGTCTCCTGGGCCGGCATCCGAGGACAACGGGCGCAATAACCCGAACTATTATTGAGTTTATTCGATCGCAGTCCAGCGGCGACACTATCAGCCGACACCTTCCGCTGCTCGCGCAGCGAGAAATGCTTGAAGCGTGGGCTTCATCCAGAAAACAGGGACTTCGCCACGGATGACACCACCCAGCACATCCGGGGCTACTGCGCCTGAGATCTCGGCGCTGCTGAAAGAGCAGGCCATGCTCATGGCGGAGCTCGACCGTCGCCGACGGACCGACATTCTGGCGCGTTATCGGCCCTACGCCAAGCAACGGGAGTTTCATGCGGCGGGCGCCAACTATCGAGAGCGCCTGTTCATGGCGGGCAACCAGCTCGGCAAGACGCTCGCCGGTGCGGCCGAAGCGGCGATGCACCTCACAGGACATTACCCGGGCTGGTGGCAGGGCAGACGCTTCGACAAACCTATTGTCATGCTCGCCGGCTCGGAGTCCTACGAGCTGACGCGCGACGGCGTCCAGCGGTTGCTTGTCGGGCCGCCGCTTACCGAGGACGACTGGGGGACAGGCTTCATTCCGAAAGCTGCCATCCATGCCACCACCCGGCGCTCCGGCGCGTCCGGCGCGCTCGACAGCGTGACGGTGCGGCACGCTACGGGCGGCGCTTCGACGCTGCTCTTCAAGGCCTATGAGCAGGGCCGCGGCAAATGGCAGGCGAACACAGCGGACTATGTCTGGTTCGACGAGGAGCCGCCGGAAGACGTCTATTTCGAGGGTATCACGCGCACAAATGCGACGCGCGGTTCGATCGCCGTGACCTTCACGCCGCTCAAAGGCTTGAGCGCCGTCGTGGCGCGATACCTCATGGAAAAGTCGCCGGATCGCGAGGTCACCACCATGACGATCGAGGATGCCGAACACTATACGGCCGAGGAGCGGCAGCGGATCATCTCGAGCTATGCGACGACGGCCTTGACGCCGTTTGCGCGGACGCTGCTGGATGACGCGACGGCCGGCGCCGCACTTACGACGCTCGGAGTTTCAGCTTTTGCCCAGTCCGTGCTCGACGATGCGGATGCCGCCACGGCGCGTGCGACGCTTGGAGCCAATAACGCCGCGAACCTTACGACTGGCACTTTGCCGGACGCCCGACTGGACGGCGTCTATAACAACGTCACACAACTTGCGCTGACCACTGATGGCGAGGCGGTCAAACTCATCGGCTCTGCGACGGGCGACCCCTACGTAGGATTCTGGAAAGCGACGGCGCGCCAAGGCTACATTCAGCACCGCGACGGCACGGCGAATGGCGAAGGCCTTCGCGTTGCTAACGACCTGACCGGGGACTATCTGTACCTGTCGAATGTGAACAGCACCGACGCGCTGAAATTCTACGATGGCTCCGCTGCGGCGCACAACACGGTCTGGCATTCCGGTAATCTCGCTGCTGCCGATGTCAATGCGCTCTATGGCTACACGCCCGCAAGCAACGCGGTGCAGGTGATCGCCGGCAGCGGCCTAACCGGCGGCGGCGCGATCTCGGCGAACCGTACGCTGACGCTCGGCACGCCATCGGACATCACCAACGCGACCACGAATTCTGTTAGCGGAACGAGCCATACGCATGCGCTGGGGTTCGTCGCGGCGGAGGTTTCGACAGCGACTAGCAGCAGCACCACGAGTTTTCCGTTAGGCCACGTGATTAGTTGTTATTCCGCCTCCGAGGTAGCGAGACGCGCTTCAGTTGCGCCATGCTTATATGGCATTGACACTATGCAGTACGTCGTAAGTGGTACCTCTGGTGCCAGCACTTCTTTGTCCGGGACGTGGCGATCTTGTGGTGTGGTGGGCGGTACTGATCGTTACATTGTGCAAAGGGTAGCCTAAATGCAGCTAAACCGAGTTCATTCCATCCGAGCGACGCAGGACAATGATGTCTACGAGGTGTCGTGCAGCATCACGGACATTACTGGCGCTAGCTATGACACCGTTTATGTGAGCCGGCCTGACGATCCCTATGGTCTAAATCCATCCATCCGAAAGTGGCTGCGGGAGAATCTGGAGGCAACAATCGAGGCTTACGTCCCGCCGACAAGCGAGCAGCTTCGTGCCTCAATGCCACCGTTGACTGCGCGGCAGTTGCGGCTTGGTTTGCTCGAAGGTGGGATTTCGCCGAGCCAAGTCTCGGCGGCGATCGTCGCTATGCCCACTGGCGCCGATAAGGATCGAGCACAGATAGAGTGGGAATACGCGGTGACGGTTGGTCGCACACATCCCCTGATCTCCAACATTGGCGCTGCCCTCGGACTCACGGACGAGCAGATCGACGCGATGTGGGGCGCGGCTGCTCGCTTATAAACTGCGTTCGCCGACATTGGTTTACTCGGGCCGGTACACAGTCCGCTGCCATTTTCGGCTGAATATTCGTTGATCAACGGACGAACCGGCCTCGCATCCGGCAGCGATTCGCTAAGTCCAAACCATACGTTGGACTAGCCCCAATGCCGCACCGGTCCGAGTCGCTCGTCGTCCGGATCAAATTCAATAGTGGGCATGAAACCAAGGTCGATGAGTTGTTCCGGATTGAGAAAGCGGATTGAGGGTTCGCCGACGAATTGGATAGCGCCAGCATTGTCGAGCTCTCTCTGCAATGCTTGGTAGTGTTGTGAGCCATTATAATGCTGCTTATTTGAAACGGCTTCCGCGATCTTTTCGCGGTAGTTCGTAAAGAATTTAAAGTGCAGCAACACACCCCATATCGGCGAAAAATTGCGGTTATAGGGAAGGGGCCGATGGATGCTGCTCCCAAAGCGGCACCATTTGTCCCAGTATATGAGCGGATATTTAATTAGTTCATTGTCCTCGCCGAAGAGCCGCTTTCTCGGCCCTCCCTTTACGCTTATGCCCCGCTTCAGAAAGCCTATTTCATAACCGCTGCAATCAATATGGTCGACGGCATGCCAGGGCATGTTGCCGTTTCCGCTCGTCCCATCGCCAGCTGGATAGAAATCCAACATAGGTGCTGGGAGTCTCTTGATGCCGTGCTCTTCAAGCACTTCAATCAGAGCTTTGAGCGGCTCGCGAAGGCATTGGTCGTAGACAAGGAATTCGTCCGAGTCGACGTTCAGGTACCAGCGATTATAGCCGTAGCACTCGAACAATGCTTCGCGCCACCGGCGCCCTCTTCGTGCGGCTTCAAATCGAATCGGAGAGGTCCATACGTCGACGTCCGGCTGGTCCAGCAAATACTCGCGAGAGCCATCAGTGGAAAGGTCGTCAAGGCAGATAAAGCGGGTGACGCCAAGCCTTCGGTAGTGGCTTAGGAATGCGGGAATGAGAGCCATTTCGTTGTGTGTAACGAATATGAGCGGGAGATCCGCCGCTTCCAGAGGACGCATCTCCTTTGTCGGGGTAATGGTCACCTTCTCAATATTCCTGCGCTCCCTGGCGGTCACCCGCCAGCTGTCATAAAGGGTTCGAAGATGATTAATGATGCTGCGCTCAGGAAACGAGTCTCCACGGCCAAAAGGATACTTCATCTAAAAACCCGACAGGTTGTACCGCGCCTCTCACCGCGCGCTGCTCAAACGCGACTCGATGAGGTTTTACTATTCTTAGAGGGACAGAATGGGGGATTTCTCTTAACGTGCGGCGTCCTATAATACTATGCTTTTACTCTTGCGTAGTTTTTCCACTGAAACCTTTTTTCTCCTGTCACGTTGATGTGACGAGAAGTCCGCGGCGAAACCGTCGTAAACAGGGGAAACCACAACGACCATCGATTTCGTTATTCATATTGTCTCGAATATGAGCTTTTCTCGCTCATATCGAATGTTGCTGGCACTCGCAACAGCTGTACCTGGGAAACCAGAACGGTTCCCACAGGCAGATCGGTAGTGCTCGGGAATCGCCGCTCGGATCAGCCCTTGACGCCGATGATGTACGGGGGATCGACTAAGTTTTCCGGCCGGGCACCGAAATTGAGGAGGTGCCGGCTCGCATATTCGTCGGCAATCCGTTCGGCGAGCTCGCGGACAGTCACCGGCTGCCCGGAGCAGATGTTGACAGGGCCCAGCTTCGTTCCGAGGGCGGCGTCCACGATTTGCTGTGCCGCGTCCTTGACATCGAGATAGTCGCGAACCTGCGTTCCCTTCGTGAGATCGGCGACCTTCCCTTCTGACATTGATTTGCGGAGGTAAGGCACAAAACGGCGCTCGTTCTCGCCCTCTCCGTATAGGTAAAACAGTCGGCACCAGACGAACTCGGCGCCCCTCGCGGGCAGGAGCTCCGAGAGAGCGGTGAAGATAGCTGCCTTTGCCGCGGAATAGGGCGTGGTCGGTTTTAGAGGCGTATCCGTTGTCAGCGTTCCGACGCTGACATCATACTCGATGCATGTCCCGATCCCGACGAAGCGGCGAACGCCGACGTCAGCAGCGGATTTTGCCATCCGCAAAGAACCGATCAGGCAATCCATGTTCTCCGGAGCCGTGAGGTATTTTCCGGCCTCGACATACCATGCCAGATGAATAACGGTGTCGATGTCGCGCAGGGTTTCCCGCCACCAATCGTCCCCTTCTGCGAAGGCAGATTTGGTCGACACGATGCGGTCTTTAGGAAGGACGCCTGTGAAGATGCCTTCTTTTCCGTCGCGAACCAGGACAGAAACATCCTCCCGGCGCTCAATAAGATTGTTGACGACGTGCCTTCCAACAAACCCTGTCGCGCCGGTGACAAAAATCTTACGCACGCAGTTCTACCTTACTGTCAAAAAATCCAGAGGAGTTTGTATCTGGTTTTACGACGAGCGTCATTCCAGAACATCACGAACAGCCGAATTCGTACGGGGAGGGTCGTTCTTGGCAGGCTTTCCTTCAAACGGTAGCAGCCCAGAGTGTAGATCATTCGTTGGCGTAGCTTTTCACGAAACTTGGTCGCACCGTATTTCTGCTCCGATCCAGATCCTTCATAGAAGTCGTAGGTTGGCCCTTCGACATAGGCCACCAGATCACGCACGACGAATTCAGCAACGACATAGGACGCGAAGCACCAGGGGGTTCCCAGGTCGTACCAGCGGCGCAACAGAATCTCGATCGCGCTCGATCTATAGAGGCCATAAAACCATTCGGCTGGAAACGTCAGGTTTCTCGGTATGCTGCCTTGGTCGTAAAGTTGCCGGAACTTGAGCACGTTCTTGTTTGGCGCGAGCAGCCGCGTCACGTCCCCTCTAATCCGCCTCGTTGCGCAAGCGGCCAATAGCTTTGTCGGGTCATTTTCCAGGGCGGCGACAAGCTTCGAAAGGAAGTCGACTGACGATTCGTCATCGCAGGCGCGGAGACAGAAGAACTCGCCCTCTTCGGCGCCGATGCGAGCAGCCTTCGCCATATTGTCGAGCATTCCAAGATGGCGTTCATTGCGCACGACCGAGAAGCGGCTGTCCTTTGCGCAGAAACGGTTTGCGATCTCCAACGTCTCATCAGTGGACTGATTTTCCAGAATGATCGCTCGAAAGTCCGTCCAATCCTGATCCGCGATGCATTGCAGACTCTTCTCCATAGTCTTCGCCCCGTTGTAAATCGGGAATACGACGACGACTTTCGACTTAGGCATGAGGCATCCTCGGAGTTTGCATGTGCGCGCCCCTCTCTGTTCTGATAGTTTGAAAGAGTCAATGAATTCATCGCCCACGCCCGTCCCGTCAGCCCGGAACAGTCAGATGCCGCAACTCGCGCCCTGATCGGGCCCTTGTAATTCGGTTCCATCTTCACACTGCGAGGATATCACCATGGGCATGCGCGAATTTCGAAAGCGCGTGAATCTGTTCTTCAACGGGGAGAAGGCGCTCCCTGGTTTCCACGCCGATAACTTGCGCGTGCTGAAGAAGAATATCGGCTTTTTGGATGAACCAAGATTCAAGGAGGCTTGGGAATTCGGGCGAAGCGGAAACAAGCATGCCTTTGGAAAGAAGCGCGACGTTCCGGATATCCGCTGGCGGGCGCATGTATGCTGTTGGGCCGCCAGCAACGCTTTAAGCCTCGAAGGCGACTTTGTCGAATTTGGAGTGAACGGCGGCCTGGTTTCCATGACAGTCTGCGAATATTTGAACTTTGGAAAACAAGACCGAACCTTTTGGTTGTTTGACACTTTCGCCGGTATTCCAACGGAGTCTCTAAGCGGAGAGGCCGCCGAGAAAGCCAAGCGCGCCAACGACGGCCTTTATTCGGACGTTTACGAGATTGCTAAGCGCAACTTTTCCAAGTTCGAGAATGCCCGGCTGGTTAGGGGGACTTTGCCCGAGACCTTGGACGCCTCACCAGTCGGAAAAATTGCGTATCTCTCCGTTGATTTGAATGTCGCCAAATATGAGAGAGAGTGCATCGAGAGAGTGTGGGATCGAATCGTGCCGGGCGCTCCCATCGTCTTGGACGATTATGCGTTTCAGGGGCACGAGGATCAATATGAAATGTGGAACGAGTTCGCGACGGCTTGGGGGCACATGGTTCTCACGCTGCCGACAGGTCAGGGTTTAATAATCAAGCACTGAACCGACTGAGACCCTTGATGGATAGTTAAGGTTCAACGCTGGCGCCGGTAAGGAACGTTCTGCTTCCATTCATCATTGATGCATTAGACTTACGCTCAATGATGAGAGGAGACCCCAATATGCGACGTTTCCCGTCTCGTCTCGCGGCAGCTATCGCCATCTTGATGATTGCTCCGACGGACAGTTTCTCTCAAGACTTCGAGCTCTATATCGGTCCTGGCGGACCGCGTTACCATGATGACTACCGCCCCCGCTACGATGAGTACAGGCCACGGCGATACTACCGACAGGACTACCCAGAAGCATATCAGTGCACAGAGCGCCAAGCACTCTATATGGCGCGTCGATATCTCCGAAACCCAAGGATCGGACGAACGACGAGACACTCTATCGAGGTGAAGGGTGTCGGGAGCCGCGGAGAACGCAATCGCGTCATCTTTGGAGCCGAGCCCGGCTGCCCGCGGATAGACTAATGCGGGCGCCTATTTAGTCTTAGATTGCGATGCCCCGCCCCATTGAGGCGGGGTTTTTGTTCGTCACTCAACAGAAAAGGTGATCAATGAACAACCCCGTGCCTTCCAGCGCGGCGATGCTGCTCGACTTTATCCGTCAGGCGGAAGTCGGTAGCAGCGACCGCGCTTCTTATGATGTCATCTATGCACACAGACAGAACGACCTCGCGAAGCCGCTTACCGCAATGACGCTCGGCGAGGTGATCGATGCCCAGGCGGGCTGGTCAAAGGCGCATGGGTCGAGTGCGGCTGGCGCCTACCAGTTCATGCGGGCGACGCTGACTGGGTTTCTGAAGGAAATACCATCGCTGCGCAGAGACCTGGTCTTCGAGCCCGCGCTTCAGGACAGGCTTGGATATCATCTCCTCAACCGCCGCGGCCTCGCGGGCTTCATCGCCGGCGAGATCGGCGTTACCGAATTCGGCCGACGGCTGGCGATGGAATGGGCGTCGCTCCCGGTGCTTGCAGACACCGGCGGCGATCGGCGGCGCGTAAAGCGCGGCCAGTCCTACTATGCCGGAGATGGGCTCAACAAAGCGCTGGTGAAGCCGGGGAGGGTGGAAGCGGTGCTTCGTGAGGTGCTCGCTGCCTATCACCCGCCGGATGTGGCGTCGGCACCAGCGCAGGAAGTGCCGGAGTCGACAGTGCGGCCCGAGATGCGGCGCAAGGCTGTGGCGCGTTCCGGCCGGTTCTGGACATGGCTGTTGACCGTAGGCGGAACCATCATCACAGGGCTCAAGGAACTGAACCTCGTGGCGCTCGACTGGCGGGTGCAGCTTGCCATTCTTGTGACGATCGTCGGCTTTGCGATTTACGCAATCTCATCGATGCCGGCGTTTCGGGAAGCCCTGGGGCTCAGGTGATGAGTTTTCCCTGGGGCAGGTTTTCGGGCGGCGTGCTTGTGCTCGCCGCGCTCTGTTGGGTCGTGCTGGAAATTCGCGAGAACGGCGCTCAGGCGGTCCGCACTTCAATCGAAAGGCAAAACAATGAAGCGGCGAAAAGCGCTGGCGCGAAGCGCCTTGACTATGATGCCTGCTCTGCTTCTGGCGGGTTGTGGAACTTCGGGACCGGCAAATGTGAGCGGTCTGCGCGACGTGGTCGGCACTGACCTCGTGGGGGTTCGCGGCGCCACGGCGGCAGATCAGCGCAGGATAGACCGGACGGTCGTCGGCTTTTGTGCCGCGTCGGTCTGGACCAAGGGTGAATGCGCGAAGCACGGGGAGCACCGGGATGGTTGACGCCACGGTTCACCAACAGCTTGGGACGCTGATCGCCGAGGTGAAGAACCTGCGGGAGGATTTCCGCCGGTCGGAGGACAGGTCCGATGCCGGGCGGGCGTCGATGAATCGGCGAATCGACGAACTCGTCGGACGGGTTGGAACGCTCGAGGGATCGATGACGCTCGTCAAAGATGAGATCGCCGAGATGAAGCCGGTGACCGAGGATGTCCGCAAATGGAAGCTGATGGGAATGGGTGCGCTCGGCGTCATCGGCATAGGCGGCGCAGCACTCGGCGTCACCTTCGCCGATGTGGCCAAACGGGCGGTCACGCTGCTCAGGGCAGCGTAGCTTTGTATGTGTGGGCGCCGGCGGTGCGCGAACGCCGCGGTGCCGTGGGAAATGGACCCCTGTCGCCGGATGTGGAAACCTCGGCTATCGCGTCAGTCGTCGTCGTCGTCGTCGAAGAGGAGGAAATCCCGATAACGCCGGCTAACCAGCCGCAGCGAGCGATCCGGTTGGATCACATAGGTCTCGTAGACGCGACGACCAAACGGGCCAATGAACTGATGCGGCACGATGCTTCCGACCGGCGCCTTGGTGAGTTTCGTACGCGGCTGGCCGCCATAGGTGATGCTGCCGGGAATGGGTTCAAGCCCGTACGAATAATAGCCCACCGACGACGTCGTCATCTCGCAGCCGGTAAGCAGCAGCACGGTGCAGAGGGTGGAAAGTACATTTTTCATGGCAATCTCCGCGTTGCAGAGTTCATACCGCCTCAGTCGAAGATATCGTAATCGATACGCCGGCTCGTCAGCCGTAGCGAACGATCCGGCCCGATTATATATGTTTCCGAGACCCGGCGCCCGAAATCATCGAAAAACCGGTGCGGCACGGTACTGCCGACTGGCGCCTTGGTGAGTTTGGTGCGCGGCTGGCCGCCATAGGTAATGCTGCCGGGTATCGGCTCGAGATTGGGGCCATAGCCGACGGTCTGTGTCGAGGTGCAGGCGCCAAGCATCAGAGCTGCGAAAACCGCAGAAAGGGCACTCCGCATGGCGATGTTCTCCGCTTCGGCCACGACGCCGCGACAAACTCGGCGTCTGCCGGGGCTGTTTGCACGTTTAACTGGTGCATCATTGTATTCCCGAAGCCGCAATGGTCAAAGAGTGGATCAAGTTCCTGCGGATTCCTGGTGACACAGGGCAATTCACCGCAAACCCTTAAACATTTCGGTTGCGCAGAAGGGTTGATTTGAACCAGTTAGACAGTCGGACACGCAAGCTGCGGCGCCAGGGGGGAACGTGGACCTTTTGAAGGAGTGACGCGTTGCAGCCCTGCGGGCGCCTGACGTCGTGTCGCGTCCAGTCCGTCGCAGGTGTTGTACATGACTGCCGAACAGTCCCTCTCGTTTCTGGTCATTGGCACCATGATGGTCTTCTTCATATGGGACCGCTTCCGCTATGACGTCGTTGCCTGTTCGGCGCTGATGCTTGCGGTGGCCGTCGGCATCGTGCCGTTCGACAATGCCTTTGACGGCTTCAGCGACGACATCGTGATCATCGTCGGCAGCGCGCTGATCGTGAGCGCCGGCGTTGCGCGATCCGGCGTCGTGGATGCGGCGATCCAACGCTTCCTCCCGGAACTCAACTCAGTGAGGGCACAGCTCGCGCTACTCGTGGTAACCGTCACGGTGCTTTCGTCCTTCATCAAGAACATCGGCGCGCTTGCAATCATGATCCCGGTTGCCTTCCAGTTCGCTCGGCGCTCGAACGTCCAGCCGTCGGTGTTCCTGATGCCCATGGCATTCGGCGCGCTGATCGGCGGACTGATGACGCAGGTTGGCACCTCACCCAACGTCGTCGTGTCGCGGGTACGGCAGGACCTGACCGGTGAGAGCTTCAGCATGTTCGATTTCACGCCCGTCGGCGCTTCGCTGGCGCTGGTAGGGGCGATCTTCCTGCTCTTTGCCTATCGGCTGGTGCCGGAGCGAAAAAGCCAGCAGGTCTCGGTGCAGCAGGCGATCGAGATCACCGACTATACGTCCGAAGCCATGGTTACGCCCGGTTCTCCGGCGATCGGCAAGGCGTTAAGCAGCCTCGTAAGGCTTGGCGACGGCGGTGCGGTCGTCATTGCGATCTTCCGCCGTGGCACCCATCTGGCGCCGCTACCCGACGTGGTGATCGAGGCCGATGACATCCTGCTGCTCGAAGGCGGCCCGGCTGCGCTCGACCGCATCGTTTCCCAGGCGAAGCTGAAAATCTCCGGCGACCGATCGCCAACGTCCGCCGAGACGGCGCGCACCGAGATCGAAGCGATTGAGGCGGTGATTGCCAGCGGTTCGCCACTGGTCGGCATGTCTGCGGAGCGGCTCGCGCTGTTTCACAACCACAATATCAACCTGCTTGCCGTAAGCCGGCAGGGCGAACGGCTGAAGCAGCGGCTCGGCAGTATAAGGTTGCGGGCCGGCGACATCGTCGTCTTGCAAGGCGCGCGGGCGGACCTGCCGGCCTTCCTCCAGGATTTTAGCTGTCTCCCGCTTGCGCAGCGGGATATCCTGCTCGGAACCATCCGACGCGCCCCGGTGCCCCTGCTCGTGTTGGCTGCCGCCATGGGGGCGACGGCGGTCGGCATTCTGCCGGTGCAGGTCGCCTTCTTCGCAGCCGCGCTTGCGATGGTGGTCTTTCGCGTCATCCCGCTGCGGGAAGTTTATCGGGCCGTCGACGGGCCGATTCTCGTCATGCTGGCGGCGCTGATCCCAGTCAGCGATACGTTACGCACAACGGGCGGCTCAGACCTGATAGCGAGCTGGTTAAGTGGCATGGCGGTCGACCTGCCACCAGCCGGCGCACTCGCGCTCATCCTCGTCGCAGCGATGGCGGTCACACCCTTCCTCAACAATGCCGCCACCGTGCTGGTCATGGCGCCGATCGCCGCGAGCTTCGCGTCCGCGCTCGATTACCGGCCGGATGCGTTTCTGATGGCTGTGGCGATCGGCGCCGGCTCCGACTTCCTCACCCCGATCGGCCACCAGTGCAACACGCTGGTCATGGGGCCAGGCGGTTATCGCTTCAGCGACTATCCGCGCCTCGGCCTGCCGCTCTCCATAGTCATCGTGCTCGTCGCCGTACCGATGTTGATGTGGGTCTGGCCGCTGCGGTAAGGCAAGGGTCTGCGTGCGATAAGCGATGGACTTGCTCGGTTCGCCATCATTTTCGCCGGAGTTTTACGTCATCTGGCAACGCAGGCGCTGCAAACGGACATTCATACGGTGGAAACCGCAAGATCGTATCCTATCTGAAGAGCGACTCACTGGAGGCAGTCGCATGACCGATGAAGCGGAAATCTGCACGCCGGAAATGGTGCTGAAGTTCTGGTTCACGGAGCTTTCCTATGACCACTGGTTCACGCCAAGTCCCGACCTCGATCAACAGTGCGTGCAGCGTTTCCAGGCATCGCATCTGGCGCTTTCAAGAAGGCTCGCCAATGTCTGGCGCCAGACGCCAGGCAACTGGCTCGCAGCCATTATCCTCTTCGACCAGTTGCCGCGAAACATGTATCGCGGCTCCCCGCTCGCCTACGCGACCGACTGCCTTGCGCTGCGCGAGGCGAAGCTCGCGATCGGTGCGAGTGCCGATATTGCGGTGCCGACGGAATGGCGCCCCTTTTTCTACATGCCCTTTGAGCACTCCGAGAACCTCACCGATCAGACGATGGCGGTGAAGCTTTTTACCGCGCTTGGTGACCCCGGTTACCTTGATTATGCCATTCGCCACCGGGAGGTGATCGAACGGTTCGGCCGTTTTCCCCATCGCAACCCGATCCTTGGTCGGACTTCGACACCGGCCGAGGAGGAATATCTCGCGCAGCCGGGCGCCGGTTTCTAGAACCGTTGCTGCTGGTCGTAAAATCGGAACTGATTCAAGGAACACACAGCAGTTCGAAGGGCATGGCGACCTCGCGTATCTGAAGAAACGCACGGCGCCATGGGGATCACTGAGGGAGGAAAGGGCATGAGCATGAAAACGCTTCCGTGGGAAGGCGGGTGCCGCTGCGGTCAGGTGCGCATCAAGGTCAGCGCCCCGCCGCTGCTCACCATGGCCTGCCATTGCACGGGGTGCCAGCGCATGACTGCGAGCGCTTACTCCCTGAGTGTCGCTATCCCGAGCGAAGGCTTCGCGGTGACCGGGGGCGACCCGGTAATCGGCGGCCTGCATGGCGCGACGCGACACTATTTCTGCCCGCACTGCATGAGCTGGATGTTCACGCGCCCGGAAGGCATGGACTGGTTCGTCAACCTTCGTGCGACCATGCTCGACGACACACAATGGTTCGCGCCCTTCATCGAGACCTGGACCCGTGAGAAATTGCCGTGGGCGACGACGCCTGCCGTACATAGTTACGGGACGGTGCCGGCTATGGAAGATTATGAAGGACTGCTGCAAGAATATACTGGATGGGCTGCTCAGCCGGGGGCTCGAACTTTCGATTGAGTCGGACCTGCAGCGGTTCGGGGCGACATGCAGTCTCCTTGCATGCGGCCCTGCGGACGGATTTGTGGCCGCCCACCAAGTTGTCATCATGCGCGGGCAGTTGTAATATTTCCCTTGAGCCTCTGGTGAGGCGGATCATCGCAGTAAGCGTGTAGATCCCTTGAGCGTTACTGTCGAAAGATCGAGGGACTCTCGGTGAGAATACCTGCTGGCACGGGCTCTACAGCGCCGCGCGTCTTAACAGACGCGCAAAGATCGCTGTAGCGCTTTGAATTGCTGTATGTGTTCATCCTTAGGTTACGATTTCTGTCCGGGAATGAAGAGTTGAGAGAGCGCCGAATCCGTCGGAGTCGGCGAAGCACACTTGGTGGGAAGCCTGAGGCCGACCGTTCTATACAAGGGTCCGCGGACGACGGTCTTTCCAGTTTTCTTGAAGTGGATCAACGTGATGCCGGAGAAGCATAATATTGACGCCGCTGTAAAACCTCCAAGCGCGGAGGAGCTTCGCATGCAAGTCCTCCAAAGGGAAATGGAGGAAATGGACAAGGAGCGGAAGCTCAAGGCGATCCAGGAGCAGAAGCACGCGGATTTCGCAGCGGATTTCCTTCAGAAGCACGTGACGGAGGAAGAGATCGCCATGGTGCGCCGTCTCGTCGCGAATGCCGTCCGGGACGGCAAGTTCGAGGCGATGGTCTATAGCTTCCCGTCCGAACTCTGCACCGACAGCGGCCGGGCGATCAACAGCGGCGACCGTGACTGGCCGGAGACACTCCAGGGCAAGGCTCGGGAGTTCTTCGAGCGCTACCAGACCTACGGCAAGCCGCAGGGATACAAGCTGAAGGCGATGATCATCAATTTTCCGGGGGGCATGCCTGGCGATGTTGGTCTCTTCTACCAACGAGCGGTGATCATGACCGATGCGCCCATTCGCGGAGTCCGATGGACATGATCTTCCACGGCTGGTCGACGAGCT
>NZ_LPUX01000064.1 GCF_001651865.1 Sinorhizobium glycinis | reverse complement strand
TCAACGCTCCTCTTTTGCTGCGGGTAACTGGCCGGCATCATAGCGGCAACCGCCGGCGCGGGGGCGTCCACATCATCAAGGATAAAAACATGCAGCAATTCAAAGTGCTGCAGCGACCTTTTGTGCGTCTGAAAAGGCGCACGGCGCTGTAGCGCGGCCGGGGAAGCGATCCAATCGAACGAAGGGATCCAGAGGGAGGAAGACATGAGATTTCGTAAGATGCTGCTGGCGTCTGTGGCCGTTGCATGCGCGGCCATGCCGGCATCGGCGCTTGCCGACACATCCGGCAAGAAGATCGCACTATCCAACAACTATGCCGGAAACTCCTGGCGCCAGGCGATGCTCACGAGCTGGGACAAGGTGACGAGCGAGGCCGTCAAGGCAGGCGTCGTCGCCGCAGCGGACCCGTTCACGACCGCCGAAAACCAGGCTACGGAGCAGGCCGCGCAGATCCAGAACATGATCCTGCAGGGCTATGACGCGATCGTCCTCAACGCCGCCTCTCCGACGGCACTGAACGGTGCGGTCAAGGAGGCTTGCGATGCGGGGATCACGGTCGTCTCCGTCGACGGCATCGTGACCGAGCCGTGCGCCTGGCGCATTGCGGTCAACTTCAAGGAGATGGGCCGCAGCCAGGTCGAGTATCTCTCCAAGAAACTGCCGCAAGGCGGCAACTTGCTCGAGATCCGCGGCCTCGCCGGTGTTTTCGTCGACGACGAGATTTCGGCGGGCATCCATGAGGGCGTAAAGCAGTTTCCGCAGTTCAAGGTCGTTGGCTCGGTCCACGGCGACTGGGCGCAGGACGTAGCCCAGAAAGCCGTCGCCGGCATTCTGCCAAGTCTTCCGGAGGTCGTCGGCGTCGTGACGCAGGGTGGTGACGGATACGGCGCGGCCCAAGCGATCGCAGCAGCAAAACGGCCGATGCCGGTCATCGTCATGGGTAACCGCGAAGACGAGCTGAAATGGTGGAAGGAGCAGAAGGACGCGAATGGTTATGAAACCATGTCGGTCTCCATCGCCCCCGGCGTCTCCACACTTGCCTTCTGGGTCGCACAGCAGATTCTCGACGGCAAGGAGGTCAAGAAAGACCTCGTGGTGCCTTTCCTTCGCATCGACCAGGACAATCTGGAGCAGAACCTCGCCAACACGCAGGCGGGCGGCGTCGCCAATGTCGAATACTCTCAGGCGGACGCGATCAAGGTCATCGAAGCCGCAAAATAATGCCTCCCAGCCTGTCGCGCGGTTCTGACCGGGCCGCGCGACAATTTCCTACTGAGCAGAGACGGCATCAATGACGGGCAATGGGTCGAAGGCAGTAATCGAGGTTGCCGACGCCAAGGTGAGCTTCGGAGCGGTCAAGGCGCTCGACGGCGTGACGCTGGCGATCATGCCCGGCGAATGCCTGGGCCTTGTCGGCCACAATGGCGCAGGCAAATCAACGATCGTCAGTGTCATCAACGGCGGATTGACGCCGCATCAGGGCAGCATCTGCGGCGACGGCGAGATCCTGGCGCGCTACGGCATCAACGCCGCCCGAGCGCGGGGCGTGCGCTGCGTCTTCCAGGAGCTGTCGCTTTGCCCCAATCTGACGGTCATCGAGAATGCCCGCGTCCTGCATCGTCATCTGGGCGGCTTCGGCTGGCGGACACGCGCGAAGGAAGTGGTCGAGCGGAGCCTCGATGCGGTGTTTCCCGGCCATGGAATCGCAAGTGACAGGACCGTTGGCGACCTCTCGATTGCCGAACGGCAGATGGTTGAGATTGCCATGGCATTCTCGGATGCCGGCACAACGCCGCGCCTCATCATCCTCGACGAGCCGACCTCGTCGCTCGATGCCAGCCTCGCGGACCGGCTACTCGCCCATATCCGCCGCTTCGTCGCTGCCGGCGGTTCGGTCATCTTCATTTCCCACATCCTGCATGAGATCCTCACGACGGCGAACCGCATCGTGGTCATGAAAGACGGACGCATCGTTGCCGAACGGCCGGCCGCCGTCTGGACAGAGCAAAGCCTGGTCGAAGCCATGGGCAGCGTGGTCAAAGGCGAGGCGCATCGCCGCAAGGCGCGCGACCTTGCCGATGCGCCTGTCGTCGTTGAGCAGACCGGTCGCGGCATGCCCTTCCGTGCCAGGCGCGGCGAGATCGTCGGCCTTGCCGGGCTCGCCGGACATGGCCAGACGCGTATGCTGATGAAGCTGCATGCGACGGCAAGCGCAGACTGGCTGCCGCGGCGCGATCCTGCCATCGCCTTCGTCGCCGGGGACCGCCGCCTGAACGGCATCTTCGAACTGTGGAGCATCCTGAAGAATCTCTCCATCGCCTCGCTCGGCGATCTGGCCGTGCGCGGCGTGGTGAATTCAGGCGCGGAGACGGAGCGTGCCGGGGAATGGAAGCGCCGTATCGAGATCCGGACGCCTGACATGGCCAACCGCATCCTGTCGCTGTCGGGCGGCAACCAGCAGAAGGTGCTGTTTGCGCGGGCGCTCTCGACACGCGCGCCGGTAGTGCTGATGGACGACCCGATGCGCGGGGTCGACGTCGGCACGAAGCAGGAGGTTTACGAGATCGTGCGCCAGGAGGCCGCGCAGGGCCGGACCTTCGTCTGGTATTCGACCGAGATGGAGGAAGTTTGTCTCTGCGACCGCGTCTATGTGTTTCGGGAGGGTGCGATCGTCGCCGAGCTTGCAGGCGATGCGGTCACGGAGGAGAACATTCTCGCCGCCTCCTTCAGGGCGGAAGCGGCATGAGGTTGACGGTCTCCGCCGATGCGGTCCGGCTGACAATCCCGGCGCTCGCGCTGACCCTGCTGCTTGCCGCGGTTTTCTGGCTGCAGCCTCGGGCGATGAGCTATATAGGCCTCAACCTGCTCTTCAATCTGGCCGTTCCAATCGCGCTGGCGACGATCGCCCAGATGCTGATCATGGCAGTCAATGACCTCGACCTTTCGATGGGCTCCTTCGTGAGTTTCGTCGCCTGCGTGGCGGCGACCTTCCTTCGCGACGCGCCGCTGGTCGGCACGCTCATCCTCGCCGGTGTCGTGATCGTCTATTCGGTGCTCGGCATCGTCATCCACCTGCGCAACCTGCCGTCGATCGTCGTGTCGCTCGGCATGAGTTTCGTCTGGGCGGGTCTTGCCGTCCTGTTGCTGCCGGCGCCCGGCGGACAGGCTCCGGACTGGGTCCGCGCGCTGATGACGATGAAGCCACCGATAGCCCCGATGGCGATCGTCGCGAGCATCGCCATCGCCATTCTCGCGCATCTCATCGTCATGCGTTCCTCTCTCGGGGTGGTGATCCGCGGTGTCGGCGGCAACGAGCGTTCAGTCGAACGGGCGGGCTGGTCCGTGCTTGCCACGCGCGCCGGAGCCTATGGCCTCGCCGGGATCTTCGCCGTCCTCGCGGGAATTGCCCTCGTCGGTCTCACGACCTCGGCCGACGCGAACATCGCGCTCCGCTACACGCTCCTTTCGATCGCCGGCGTCATCCTGGGCGGCGGCGAGTTCATCGGCGGGCGCGTCTCGCCTGTCGGGGCGGTGATCGGCGCCTTGACGCTGACGCTTGCCGGTTCGTTCCTGTCATTCCTGCGGATCTCGCCTGATTGGCAAATTGGAGCGCAGGGAGCGATCCTCATCGTCGTTCTGGCGCTGCGTCTGCTTCTCAATCGCATCGAGAGCGGGGAGACGGGGCGATGAAAACGCTTGAGCGCCTCTCCCGAAGGCCCTGGATATGGTCATGGGTCGCGGTCTTCCTGGTCTGGTTCGCCACCATCATCGTCACCGGCGGCGCAAGCACGCTCGGGCTGACACAGGCAGCGCTCACTTTCGCAGCCTTCTCCATCATCGTCGGGATCGGCCAGATGTTCGTCATCACGCTCGGCCCCGGCAATGTCGACCTCTCCGTGCCCTCGACGATGACGCTCGCGGGCACGGTGTCGCTGAAGCTGATGGACGTCGACAACGGCATGATCCTGCCGGGACTGGTTGTCGCCGTGCTGATCGGGGTCGCGGTGGGCCTCTTGAACTACGGGCTCATAAAGGCTCTGCGCATTCCGCCGATCATCGCAACGCTATCGATGAGCTTCATCGTCCAGTCGGCGGCGATCTGGACCAATCGGGGCCTGCGCATCAAGCCGCCCGGTTTCCTGGCGGAGTTCACGACTTCGGGTACGCTGGGCGTGCCGAACGTCGCCATCATCGCGCTCCTCATCTCACTCGGCGCCTGGTTCCTGCTCGAAAGGACCATTTACGGGCGCTGGATTTCCGCGATCGGCCAGAGCATGCCGGCGGCCAGGATGGCCGGCATTCCGGTCGACGGCACCCGCTTCGTAACCTACGTGTTCTGCGCCGTTCTCGCCGCGCTGGCCGGTTATCTGCTCGCCTGCTTCTCGGGCGGTGCGGCTCTCAACATGGGTTCGGAGTATCTGCTCATGTCGATCGCCGTCGTTGTTCTCGGCGGCACGGCGGTCGCCGGCGGCGATTCCAATGTGCCGGGCATCTGGGGCGCCTCGCTCTTCATGTACCTCGTCGTCTCCATGCTCAACACCTATGGCCTCGGCGCAGGCATCCGCCTGATCATGACGGGGCTCATCATCATCAGCGTCATTATGCTCGCAGGCGGCCGACAGCCAGGCGCGCGTTAGTTCGAGGGCGGTCCGCATGACCAACAACTCCATTTACGAAATTCACGATCCACACTTCGCCCGCTTGATCGTCGGCAGCGCCCGCCTGGAAGAGCTCCATACCGGTTGCCGTTGGGCGGAAGGGCCGGTCTGGTTCAGCGATGCCAACCAGCTCGTCTGGAGCGACATTCCGAACCAGCGCATGCTGCGCTGGACACCGGAAAGTGGAGTCTCCATCTTCCGCCAACCGTCAAACTTCGCCAACGGGCACACACGTGACCGGCAAGGGCGACTGATTTCCTGCGAGCACGGGACGCG
This sequence comes from Sinorhizobium glycinis, assembly GCF_001651865.1. Taxonomy (GTDB): domain Bacteria; phylum Pseudomonadota; class Alphaproteobacteria; order Rhizobiales; family Rhizobiaceae; genus Sinorhizobium; species Sinorhizobium glycinis. The sequence continues at coordinate 844,325 of NZ_LPUX01000064.1, read as the reverse complement.
GCGGGTGACCCGTACCGAAATCGACGGCTCGATCACCGTCATGGCGGAGAGCTATCAGGGCAAACGCCTCAACTCGCCCAACGACGTCGTCGTCCGCTCCGACGACACGATCTGGTTCACCGACCCGAGCTACGGCATTCTTTCCGACTACGAGGGTTTTAGGGCAGAGCCGGAGCAGACGACCCGAAACGTCTATCGGCTCGATCCACATACCGGCGAACTACAAGCCGTCGCCACCGACTTCAACCAGCCGAACGGGCTGGCATTCTCACCGGATGAAAAGACGCTCTATGTCGCAGACTCCGGCGCGAGCCATGACGAGAGCCTGCCACGCCATATCCGCGCATTCGATGTGGTCAACGGCCGGCTGACCAACAGCCGCGTTTTCGCCTCCATCGACAACGGCATTCCGGATGGCGTACGGACGGACATGGCGGGAAATATCTGGTCGAGCGCCGGTGACGGCGTGCATTGCTTCGCCCCGAGCGGTACGCTGATCGGCAAGATTCTCGTCCCGCAGACCGTCGCGAACCTGACTTTCGGCGGCCTGCGCCGCAATCGTCTCTTCATCACTGCCACGACTTCGGTCTATTCGATCTACGTCACAGCCACCGGTGCCCAGGTGCCGTAGTCAAATCACCCGGCGAAATGATCGACAAGAGTGATGCACGGCGCGCCGGAGGTGCAGGCAGCGGTGGAGGCGGCGCTCCGCCGCATCCATCCCAGGGCAAGGCGGCCGGCATCCTCACCGGCGACATCGCACTTGCAACTGGCGAAATCGAGCTTGAACCGTCAGCACCCTGGCTGCATGCCGCCGCGCCGTCCGTTCATGCAAAGGAACTCCAAGGGCCGGCCGTCGTTTTCCTCTCGGGGACACCTCACGGGCCCAGATATGGAGGATCAGCAAATGGCACAGGAGAAATCAATCGGTTCCGCAGTTCCGCGCGGCGTCGTCGATACCAAGACCGGCGCGGTCGGCGTTCAGAACCAGAAGAGCATGGAGGACGAGGTCAAGTGGCTGCGTGAGCAGGTCAACGCGTTGAAAGACACGCTCTCCGACCTCGGCATTCCTTCCGGCAGAGCCGTGGCAAACACGGTCATGGATACGGGCCGCAGGGCCGGAGAAGTGGCGCGGGAGCATCCCGCCTGGACGGCGATCGCCCTGGTCGGCCTCATCGGCTTGATCCTGGCAAGCACCAGTCGGCCCTCCTGGTACATGCGGCGCACCTCGCGCATCGACGATGTCATCTCCGACATCGAGGATCGTTTGAGCGAACTGAAGGAGCGTTATTGGTCGAGCGGCTGGCGGTCCTGGTAACATCTTCGGTAACTCTGGCACGATCGGCAAATTCGCGATCCACGAGCCTGATACAGCGACAGCCGCGGCCTCTGCTCCAAGCGTGCTTTTTTGTAAGCCGAGCTGTCGGATGAGAGCACGGCGGCACGTCTTCATGTCGTTGGACATGCCAGAGGAGTTCATTCGATGCCCAGGATCGTCTCTCATTTGTGGTTCGCAGAGCAGGCCCGCGAAGCCGTCGACTTCTACGTCTCGATCATCCCGAACTCGGCCATTGCGGGCGAGACAACGGTTCCCGCGGAGACACCGAGCGGCCCCCCGGACAGCGTCAAGGTCATCGAATTCACATTGGACGGCCAGAATTTCATCGCGCTCGAAGCCGGGCCTTTCGATCCCTTCAACCATGCCTTTTCGATTCTGGTCGAGTGCGACAGCCAGCAGGAGATCGATCGTATCTGGGACGCCTTCCTCGCCAATGGCGGCGAAGCCGAACAATGCGGCTGGCTGAAGGACCGCTGGGGCCTCTGCTGGCAAATCGTACCGCGGGTCTTGGGCGAGATGATCTCCAGTCCCGACCGCGATCGGGCCAGACGCGCAACCGAGGTCATGCTCGGCATGGTGAAGCTCGACATCGACGCGCTCGAACGCGCCTTCAACGGGAGAGACTGAGAGCCTGGCAGCGATTCTTTCGATCACGACTTCGTGGCTTCAGCGCCGTCGCAAGCAGGTTCATTATCAACCCGATCCCGCAAAGCTTTGAGAAGGGGCGACCCGATGGCAATCACTCGGCGCGCGACCGTTCAGGGGCTTGGCATCGGCGCATTGCTGCCGTTCGCGCCGCGGCTGGCTCTTGGCCAGCCGGCAGGCATTCTCACCAGGCCGATTCCCTCAAGCGGAGAACCGATACCGGTGGTCGGTCTCGGCACCTGGATCACCTTCAATGTCGGCGACGATCCGGTCCTCATGGAGGAATGCGCCGCGGTGATGGCCGCCTTCTTCGAGGGCGGCGGCCGCATGATCGATTCCTCGCCGATGTACAGCTCCTCGCAGCCGACGATCGGTTACGGTCTCCGCAAGCTCGGCTATCCAGAGCGCCTGTTTTCCGCCGAGAAGGTCTGGATATCGGACCCCGGACAGGGAGGCGCGCAGATCGCGGCGTCGCGCGCCCATTGGGGCGTCGACAAGTTCGATCTCATGCAGGTCCACAATCTCGTCTCCTGGGAAGAACACCTGCCGGTACTCCTTGAAATGAAGGCGGCAGGACAGTTGCGCTATGTCGGCATCACGACATCCGAAGGGCGCAGGCATCGCGAGATCGAGAAGGTCATGGCGAGCCAGCCGATCGACTTCGTCCAGGCGACCTACAATATCCTCGACCGCGAGATCGAGTCGCGCATTCTGCCGCTGGCCCGGGAAAAACGCATCGCCGTCATCGCCAACCGGCCGTTCCGGGAGGGGGACCTGATCCGTGAGCTCGAGGACGAGCCGCTGCCGGGTTGGCTCACCGAGACGGGCGCCCGCAACTGGGCCCAGTTCCTCCTGAAATTCATCATCTCCCATCCGGCGGTCACCTGCGTCATCCCGGCGACCACCCGGGTCGATCACGTGCGTGAAAACCTCGAGGCCGCAGGCGGGACGCTACCTGGCGAGAAGCTGCGCCGGCGCATGATCGACTATGTGGAAGCGCTGTGAGCGGCCGCTCGGCTCCTGACGGGAAGCTTGGCTGATGTCCGAATGGGGGACCTACACGCTCACCGACTTCCTGATGTTCTCGCCGCGCGTCTATTTCCGCCTCATCGAGCGCTACAACCAGGAATTCTGGCCGCTTCAGCTTGTCTTCATCGCAGGCGCGCTTTTCCTGCTGGTTCCGGCAGCCCTCCAAGCTCCCCGCGCCCGGGCTGCGGTTCTCCCGCTCTTCTCCCTGGCATGGGCCTTCTGCGCCTGGCAGTTCTTGTGGACGCGCTATGCCAGCATCAACTGGGCGATGTCCTATGCTGCCGCCGCCTTCTTCGCACAGGCGGGACTGCTGGTTATGGCCGCCCTCCTGCCCCGCTCGCCCACCTACGCAGGCGGCCTGCGTCATCACGGCGGCATCGGCCTCGCGGTGTGCGGCCTGCTCGTCTATCCATTCATCGCGCTTGTGGCAGGCCGTCCGCCCGCCACGGCGGAAACCTTCGGGATGATGCCGGATCCGACGGTTGCGACCACATTCGGCGCCATGCTGATCGTCGGTCAGAGAAGGCTGTGGCTGCTTCTGCCCATCCCGATCGTGTGGTGTGTCTATAGCGGGCTCACCCTTTGGGCCATGGACGACCTGGGCGCCTTGGCGCCTTTCGCCGTCATCGTCGCAACCCTCGTGCTTCTGCTGGCGGGCCGGTTCTTCGAGAAAGTCACTCCTTGACAGCGCCTGTCATCGACGAGACGTAGTAGTCGACGAAGAACGAGTAGAGGATGACCACCGGCAGCGAACCGAACAGCGCCCCGGCCATCAGCGCGCCCCATTCGAACACGTCGCCACGCACCAGCTCCGTCAGCACGCCGACCGGCACCGTCTTGTTCTCCGATGATTGGATGAAGGTCAGCGCATAGATGAACTCGTTCCACGACAGCGTGAAGGCGAAGATGCCGGCCGAAATCAATCCCGGAACGGCGAGCGGCAGGATGATCCGGATAAGGATCTGCCAGCGCGTCGCCCCGTCCACCAGGGCGCTTTCCTCCAGCTCGAACGGGATCGAGCGGAAATAACCCATCAGCAGCCAGGTGCAGAAGGGAATGAGGAAGGTCGGATATGTGAAGATCAGCGCCAGCTTGGAATCGTAGATGCCGAACTTGAAGACGATGAAGGCGAGCGGAATGAACAGGATCGACGGCGGCACCAGATAGGCGAGGAAGATCATCAGCCCGACCGGGCGCGAGCCGGTGAAGCGCACCCGCTCGATCGCATAGGCCGCGAAGATCGACGCCGCCAGCGACAGGATCGTCGAGCCAAGGGCGACGAGCATCGTGTTCCACAGCCAGCCCGGATAGGAGGTCTCGAAGAGCAGATACTTGATGTGATCGAGCGTCGGGCCGACCACCCAGAAGGGGCTGTAATTGTTGTAGTCGGTGAGCTGTGAGTTCGGCTTCACCGCCGTGATCGCCATCCAGTAGAACGGGAAGAGCAGCACGAAGACGAAGACCGCCATCGGCAGATAGAGGGTGACGATCCGGCGCGGCAGGCGGTTGAGATAGCTCATGCCCTCGGCGGTATCGGTGAGGACCTCGTCTTCTATTCTCGTGGTCGTGTTCATCTTGTCTCTCCCGATCTCAGTCCTGTCCACCCTGCTGCCATTTGCGGCGTTGCAGGCCGAAGAAGCTGAACATGATGGCGGCGAGCAGGAAGGGCACCATGGCGACGGCGATCGCAGCCCCCTCGCCGAGCTGGCCGCCCGGAATGCCGCGTTGGAAGGATAGCGTCGCCATCAGATGGGTGGCATTCACCGGCCCGCCCTTGGTCAGCACGTAGATGAGCTGGAAATCGGTGAAGGTGAAGAGCACCGAGAAGGTCATCACCACGGCGATGATCGGCGTCAGCATCGGAAGCGTGACGTATCGGAAACGCTGCCAGCTGGTGGCGCCGTCGAGCGAGGCAGCCTCCTGCAGCGACGCCGGGATCGTCTGCAGCCCGGCGAGCAGCGAGATCGCCACGAAGGGGATGCCGCGCCAGACATTGGCGGCAATGACCGAGGCGCGCGCATTGGTCGGGTCGCCGAGGAAGTTGATCGGTCCGTCGATCAGGCCGAGCTGCATCAGCGACCAGGAAATGATCGAGAACTGCGAATCGTAGATCCACCAGAAGGCGAGCGCCGAAAGCACCGTCGGCACGACCCAGGGCAGCAGCACGATGGCGCGGAAGAAGGACTTGAACGGCAGGTTCTCGTTGAGCAGAAGCGCCAGCCACAGGCCGAGCGCGAACTTCAGGATCGACGCCACGAAGGTGTAAAGCAGCGTGTTGAAGACCGAGAGCCAGAAGACCGAATCGCGCGCCAGGAACACGTAGTTCTCGAGCCCGATGAAGATGCCGTCGCGGCCGATGCGCGTGTCGGTGAAGCCGAGCCAGACGCCGAGCCCCAGCGGATAGGTGAGAAAGCAGATGAGAAAAACGGCGGCCGGCAGCATGAAGAGCAGGCCGAGCACGTTGTTGTTCTGCATCAGCGATGCCATGGCGGATGGCGGCTTTCCGGACGACGTGATCGACATCGAATTTCTCCGGCCTGGAATGGGTTCAGATATTGAGCCGGCGGCCTTACCGCCGGCCTCGTCGGTGGACGTGGCGGCCGACAGGCCGCCACGGGAAATCAGACGCGGTAGTAGCGGTTGGCCCGCCGTTCGGCCTCGATGACGGCGTCCTCGGGCGTCATCTGGCCGGTTACCGCGGTCGCGAACATGTCGACCAGCACATAGTCGGCCATGACGCCTGCCGAGGCGTAGCCGAGCGGACCGGCATAGCCGTTCGGACGCAGAGTCTCGGAGGCCTTGGCATAGGGCGCGTGGATCGGATCGGAGGTCCAGACCGGGTTGTTGGCAAAGGCCTTCAGCGGCTGGCAGCAATAGGCGCTAGACCCCTGAATCCAGGCGTTCATCTGCTCGGCTTCCATCATGAACTTGATGTAGGCCTTTGCCGCTTCCGGGTATTTGCTGTGGTTGAAGAGCAGGATCGAACTTGTCTGGTGCAGCTCGACGCTCTGGCCGACCGGGCCGATCGGGAAGTTCGTCGTACGGATATCCGCAGCCAGCTCGGCAAGCGCCGCATCCTTCTTGGCAGCGTAGTAGAGCGACACGCCGTTCGCCGTCAGCGAGACCTGGCCGGCGAGGAAGGCGCGGTTGTTGTTGATGTCGAGCCAGCTTTCCGTGCCCGGAATGAAGGTCTCGTAGAGCTGCTTGGCGTAGTTGATCGCCGCCAGCGTCTCCGGACTGTTGATGGTCACCTTGCCGCTTTCGTCGACCATCTTGCCGCCGTGGCTCCAGAGCAGCCAGTGGGCGTAGTTGTTGCCGTCGCCGACCGCCTTGCCGTGCGGGAAGCCGGCCGGAGTGCCCTTGGCCTTCATCGCCTTGCAGAGCTCGAGAAAGCCAGCGTTATCCTTCGGGAATTCGCTGAAGCCCGCCGCCTTCATGTGGCTGTCGCGGTAGCAGACGGCGTTGCCGATCGCCGTCAGCGGCATGGCGATGAACTTGTCGCCGCGGGTCGCATAGCCTTTCACGCCATCATACCAGCCGCCATATTTGTTGCCGAGGTAGTTGGCGAGCTCCGTCATATCGACGAGCTTGTCCGGATACTGATGCGCGTCGTCGAACCAGCACATCACCATGTCCGGGCCGGAGCCGACATTCGCGGCAACGGCGGCCTTGGGGCGAATATCTTCCCAGCTTTCCTTGTCGATGCGGACCTCGACGCCGGTTGCCTCGGTGAACTTCTTGGTGTTGGCAAGCCAGGCGTCCTCGTCGCCTTTCACGAAGGGCGTCCATCTCAGCAGCCTGAGGCTCGCACCCTCTTCCGGCTTGTAGCTCGGTTCGGCCTGCGCGAAGGTCGGGCGGATGCCAAGACCCACGGCGCCGGCAAGGGCGGCGGAGGTCGCGAGGAAATCACGTCTCTTTATCGGCATTGGTACTCCTCCTTGAAACAGCGGGAGCAAATCTTCCCGGCATTCGCCGTCCCGCTTGGCGAATGCCGCGACCCCGATGCCGGCGATTGCCCCGGCATCGCCCGTGCGGCAAAGGAAGGCTCCTCCCCTTCCTCCTCCCGGACGGGCGTCAGTCGAACAATCGTTGTCCGGTCTCAGCGTCGAACAGATGAACATGCGCGCCGTCGATCTTGAGGCGGATCGTCTCGCCGGGCTTGGCAGTTACCCGCTCGCGAAAGACACAGGTCACGTCGTTGCCGCCGAGCCTGGCGATCATCTGCGTCTCGTAGCCGGTCGGCTCGATCACCACGACCTCGGCGGGCAGCCCGTTCGGGTCGAGCGACATGTATTCGGGCCTGAGCCCATAGACGAGGTCACGGCTCCGGGCGGCGGCACTTGGCCGGGCGACGGGAAGCGCCGTGCCGTCCGCGGTCATGAAGGCGGTCGGGTCTTCCGGGTGCAGCCGGCCGCGGATCATGTTCATGGCCGGCGAACCGATGAAGCCGGCGACGAAGAGATTGGCCGGATGGTCGTAAAGCTCGAGCGGCGCGCCGATCTGCTCGACGATGCCGTCATGCATGACGACGATCTTGTCGGCCATGGTCATCGCCTCGATCTGGTCGTGGGTGACATAAACCGTCGTCGTCTTCAGCCGCTGGTGCAGTTCCTTGATCTCGGCGCGCATCGCAACGCGCAGCTTCGCATCGAGGTTGGAAAGCGGCTCGTCGAACAGGAACACCTGCGGGTCGCGCACGATCGCCCGGCCCATGGCGACGCGCTGGCGCTGGCCGCCGGACAGCTGACGCGGATAGCGGTCGAGCAGTTTCGAGAGCCCCAGAATGTCCGCCGCAACGCCAACCCGTTTGTCGATCTCCGCCTTCGGTTTGTTTGCCAGCATCAGCGAGAAAGCCATGTTGTCGGCGACCGTCATATGCGGATAGAGCGCGTAATTCTGGAATACCATGGCGATGTCGCGATCCTTCGGCGGCAGCCGGTTGACAACGCGGTCGCCGATGCGGATTTCTCCCGCCGTGATGTTCTCGAGCCCCGCGAGCATCCGCAGCAAGGTCGACTTTCCGCAGCCGGACGGACCGACGAGAATGACGAACTCGCCGTCGTCGATTTCGATGTTCACGCCCTTGATGATGGGGACAGTCCCGAAGGATTTCCGGACATCGACAAAATCCACGCCTGCCATTTACGTTCCTCCCAGAACTCATTCCTGCCTCCGCCCCATCCCTCCAGTGGACGGGCAAAGGCTTTGATCCTATCCGCGGCCGACCAGCGGCATCTTCGTCGCCATCACCGTCATCGTCAGCACGTTTGCCGAAAGCGGCAGGCTTGCCATGTAGACGACGGCCTCGGCGACATGCTCGACCGGAATGGTCGGCTCCGCAGCAATCTCGCCGTTGGCCTGCAGTACGCCGCTGCTCATCTTCTGCGTCATGTCGGTTGCGGCATTACCGATATCGATCTGCCCGCAGGCAATATCGAATGGCCGTCCGTCGAGCGCCGTCGACTTGGTAAGCCCGGTGATCGCATGCTTGGTTGACGAGTAGGGCGCCGAGTTGGGCCGGGGCGTCGTCGCCGAGATCGAGCCGTTGTTGATGATCCGCCCGCCGCGCGGCTCCTGCGTCTTCATCAGCCGAAACGCCTGCTGGGTGCAGAGAAAGGCGCCGGTCAGGTTCGCGGCAAGAATTCCGCTCCACTGCTCGAAGGTGACCTCTTCGAGCGGCACCGGCGGCACTGTCGAACCGGCATTGTTGACCAACAGGTCGAGCCGCCCGAACTCGGTCCGGATCGCACCGAACAACGCCGCAACCTGGCCGGGGTCGCCGACATCGCAGGTGATCGCCCGAACGATGCCGCCGGTGCCGGCTGCGATTTCCGCCGCCGCCGCCTCAAGCACATCCGGACGACGCCCGGTGATGACGAGGACGTAGCCCTCGGCACTCAATCCCCTGGCGATTCCGCGCCCGACGCCGGACCCGCCGCCCGTCACCAGCGCGATCTTGCCCTCGCCCGGTCTCCTGCCCTCTGTCATGTCAGGCCTTCCCCCCGAGTTCGTCCTCGATATGGATGCGGATGATCTCGTCGAAGCTGCTCTCGGCCGTAAAGCCCAGTTCACGAGCACGGCGCGCATCGAAATTCGTCGGCCAGCCGGCGACGATCGCGGCGATGACCGGATCCGGTTCGCGGCGGATGAGGCTTGCCGCCTTCGGGCCGGCAAGCCGCTTCAGCGCTTCGATCTCCTCGCCGACGAGCGCCGACAGGCCCGGCATGGTCAGGTTGCGCCGCGGCCCGATCCGGCCTGTGTCCATTCGCGCCGCGTGGACGAAGAAGCCGACGGCCGAACGCGGACTTGCGAACCAGTGCCGGACGTTCTCATCGACCGGCAGAACGGCCTCCTGACCGGCGAGCGGCTCGCGCAGGATGTTGGAGAAGAAGCCGGAGGCCGCCTTGTTCGGCTTGCCCGGCCGGATGCAGATGGTCGGCAGGCGGATGCCGATGCCGTCGAAGAGGCCGCGCCGCGAATAGTCGGCAAGCAGCAATTCGCAGATGGCTTTCTGCGTGCCGTAGCTCGTCAGCGGAGTCGTAAAGAACTCGTCGCCTATCTTTTCAGGGAAAGGCTGGCCGAAGACGGCGATCGAGGAGGCGAAGACGAGCCGCGGGACATAGCGCTCGCGTTGACCCTCGCGGCGGATCGCCTCGAAGAGCGCTCGCGTACCGTCGAGATTGACGCGGTAACCCTTGTCGAAATCCGCCTCCGCCTCGCCCGAAACGATCGCCGCAAGGTGGAAGATGACGTCCGGCCTAGTCGCGACAAGCTGCTCGGCGCTTCCTTCCGTCGAGAGATCGAGCGCCAAGGCCGTCGAGACCGCGGAATAGGCCACAGGAACCGGCGGCTCGATGACATCGACAAGAGTAAGCCGGCTGATCTCATACCCGAGGGCGTCCGGCTCGGCCGCCAGTTTCTCGACGAGTTTCCGGCCGATCATGCCGGCCGCACCGATGATCATGACATGCATTCGCGGCGAACCTCCTCCGTTTGCCACACCCGGTCACTCCGGGTTGCGCGTGCCCTTCTGTTTCTGTTTCCTGCCGTTTCCGTCGACGAGCAGTTCCCTCGTCGTCCGATAGATGCGCATGAGATGCTGGTGAAAGGCCGCCACCACCGCTTCGCGGTCGTGCCGCCGCAGCGCCTCGACGATTTCGCTGTGATCCTTGTAGCTTGCCTCGATCGCACCCGGGCGCGACATGGCGCTGCGCCGGTAGTCCATCATGTAAGTATAGAGGTCGGTGACGAAATCCGAGAGCAGCGGATTGCCGCATGCCCTGTAGATCGCCACGTGGAATTCGCGGTCGCAGATGAGGAAACGCATCGCGTCGTCGCCGCAGAGTTTTTGTGCGTCGAGCAGGCTTTCGAGCTTCTTCAGCGCCTCCTCGTCGATGTGCGTGGCGGCATCGCCAACCACCTTGAGCTCTATGTGCAGGCGTGCCGCATGGACGTCTTCGAGGTCGTAGCTGTCGATGGCGTTCGGCGAGGCGATCGTCACGGTGACGTCGCTGAGATCGACATCGGCAACGCGGCTTCGGCTTCCCTGCGAGACTTCGATGATACCGCGCGCCGCCAGCGTCTGGATGGCACCGCGCACGGTCTCGCGGCTGACATGGAGGACGTTGGCGAGTTCCCGCTCCCCCGGCAGTTCGTCGCCGGGTCGCAACATATTGGTGGCCACCAGAACCATCAGCTTGTCGGCAATCACCTCACGCGCCGTACGGCGGTCGAGGCTGCGCCCCACCTTCGGCATCTGCGTGAGTATCGGACTGCCAGTCATCGGCGCCACTCCTCCACTGATCCACTGGTTGGTCCAGCAGATCAGTAATACGAATAGAGGCCGTTCGGAAGGCTCGGTCAAGGCCAGTTCGTTGCGGCAGCGCAGCAAAAATGCGAAGCGCCATTGTGCAGCGCAGGCGCACCAGAAGTTTGCAGTTGAAAATGCCCCTCACCCTAGCCCTCTCCCCGTTTTGACGGGGAGAGGGGACTGAAGCGGGCGCGGCTTGTCCCCTTCGCCCCGCCTGCGGGGAGAAGGTGGCCGGCAGGCCGGATGAGGGGCGGACACCGGCGCGAGCTCGGACGTCAACCGTGATCATGTCCCTCATGATCGTCATGCGACGGCAATTCGAGACCGAAGGTTTTGACAAGATCGGTCACCTGATCCGGCGTGAGATAGCGCGGGTTGAGGTTTCGCAGAAGCAGATAGAGCTTCGCCGTTTCCTCCAGTTCCTCCGTGGCAAACACCGCCGCTTCGAGGCTGTCTCCCGCCACCACCGGCCCGTGGTTGGCAAGGAGCACGGAAGAGTACTTGCCGGCGAGGCCTCGGATCGCATCGGCGACCGCCGGGTCGCCGGGGCGGTAGTAGGGTACGAGCGCCGTCTGGCCGGCGCGCATGAGGTAATAGGGCGTCATCGGCGGCAGCGCTGCGCGCGAATCGATCTCGGGGAGCATTGTAAGCGCGACCGCGTGGGTCGAATGGAGATGAACGATCGCTCTTGCGCTGCCGCGTGACTCGTAGAGCGCCGAGTGCAGTGGTATCTCCTTCGTCGGCTTGTCGCCGGAGACGAGCCGCCCCTCAGCATCGAGCCGCGAGATGCGGGCCGGGTCGAGAAAGCCGAGCGATGCGTTGGTGGGCGTCACCAGCCAGCCGCCGTCGTCGAGCCTGAGCGAGATATTGCCGGAGGAGCCCGGCGTGAGCCCGCGCTCGAACAGCGATCGTCCGTAACGGCAGATTTCCTCACGCAGTCGGCTCTCGGACATTTACAAATCCTTTCCGTTCAGGCGGTCGCGCCTGCGACCAGTTCGAAGCCGAGATCGACCACCTGGGGCGGCGCGTTGGTGACGACGAGTTCGGCCGCCAATTGGCCCGTCTGGACGCGGGGCGTGCGAATGGTCGACAAGGGCTGCGGCGTCACCCGTCCGACATCGAGGCCGTTATAGCCGAAGATCGCCAGTTGCGAGGGAACCGGGATGCCGCGCGCCAGGCAATGAAAGTAGCCGCCAAGCGCCATGTCGTCGTTCGAGAAATAGATGGCGTCGAGATCGGCATGTCTCTCGAGCAGTCGCTCCAGGCCCAGCCGCCCGCTTTCCACCGACGACGCGCCGGAGCAGATCTCCCGACCGACCAGCGGCGAGCCGGAAGAGGCGAGCGTTTCGCCGAAGGCGCCAAAGCGCTTGCCGGCGCGGGTATCGCGATCCAGGTCATGTCCGACATAGCCGATGCGGCGGTAGCCGCGCTTCAGCAAGAACTCGGCACTTGCCTGGCCGGCGGCACGATTGGAAAAACCGACGGCCAGATCGAGCGCCGTGCCGTCGACATCGAGCACTTCGACCACCCGGCAGCCGCTGGCACGCAACATCTTCAACGTGCCTTCCGTATGTTCGAAGCCGGCAAGCATCACCGCCGTCGGCCGCCAGGCGAGCATCGCGGCGACCAATGCCTCCTCGCGTTCCGGATCGTAGTCGGTCACGGAGAAGACGGCCTGGTGCCTGTTTGCCTCCAAGACGCCGCTTGCGCCGCGCAGCACGTCGGGGAAGACGATGTTGGAGAGCGAGGGGATCACGAAGGCGACGAGGCGCGATCCGGCGGAAGCGAGCGTTCCCGCGATCCGGTTCGGCACATAGCCGAGCCGCTCGACGGCCTCCATCACCCGCTCCCTCGCCTTGCGCGAAAACGACCCCTCGTTCCTGAGAACGCGCGAAACCGTGCTCTCGCCGACGCCGGCCGCTTCGGCGACCTCGGCAAGCGTCACAGTACTCTGTTTGAAATCGAAATCCACGTTCGACTCCGCTCTCCGAATGCAGCCGCCGCGTCGCTCCCGCTGGGCGGCTCACCTTTCAATCCAGATACGCCATTTGTTTTGGCAGCGCTACCATTTTTGACTTGGCAGCGCTGCCAAAACGCGCTAGAGGAAACTGGCAGCGCTGCCAATCGAGCGCGTCGTCGGAGGAGTTTGCAAGGAGGCCCCGGCGAATCTACCGGAGGAGGAAAAATCATGACCCTGGAAACCCCGGCGCCGATCGACGGCGTCTATTCGGACCGGTCGGTGGAGGACCGCGCCTATAGCAAAGTGTTCTGGAGAATTATCCCGTTCCTGATGCTCTGCTACGTGGTCGCCTATCTCGACCGCGTCAATGTCGGCTTCGCCAAACTGCAGATGTCGAGCGAACTTGGCCTTTCGGAAGCGGCCTACGGCATCGGCGCCGGCATCTTCTTCATCGGCTATTTCCTATTCGAAGTGCCGAGCAACGTCATCCTCAACAAGGTCGGCGCCCGAGTATGGATCGCCCGCATCATGATCACCTGGGGCGTCATCTCCGCCGCCTTCATGTTCACCACCTCGGAAACCGTGTTCTACATCCTGCGCTTCCTGCTGGGTATCGCGGAGGCAGGGTTCTTCCCGGGGATCATCCTTTACCTGACGACCTGGTATCCGGCGCACCGTCGTGCCAAGATCATTACCACCTTCATGTCGGCGATTCCGATCTCTTCCATATTCGGCAACCCGCTTTCCGGCCTGCTGATGGACAGTTTCCACGGAACGCATGGCCTGTCCGGCTGGCAGTGGATGTTCCTGATCGAAGCTATCCCTGCGATCCTTTTCGGCGTCGCCACCTTCTTCTATCTTGACGACACGATCGGCCACGCGAAGTGGCTCACAAGCGAGGAAAAGAAGGTGTTGACCGTCAACATCGACGCCGAGAACCGGACCAAATCGTCGAGCCCGCACAGCGTCGCCGGAACGCTCACCGACCCGCGCGTCTGGCTGATGTGCCTCATCTATTTCTGCTTCGTGCTCGGCCAATACGGCCTGAATTTCTGGATGCCGACGCTCGTCAAGGCGACCGGCGTGACCGGAAACCTGAACATCGGCCTGATCTCCGCGATCCCCTATGTCTGCACCTTCGTCGCCATGCTGGCGCTCGGGCGCTCCTCGGATCGCTTGCGCGAACGGCGCTGGCATCTCGTCGTCCCGGCCGTCATCGCCGCCGGCGGCTTTATCGCGGCGACCAGCGCAACAAGCACGACGCTGGCAATTGTCTGCCTCTCGCTCGCTGCCGCCGGCGCCATCAGTTGCGCACCGCTCTTCTGGTCGCTCCCGACGGCATTTCTCGCCGGGACAGGGGCCGCGGCCGGCATCGCCTGGATCAACTCGGTCGGCAATCTCGCCGGTTTCCTCGGGCCCTTCCTGGTCGGCTATCTCAAGGACTTCACCGGCAGCAACAGCGCCGGCATGTATCTCCTGGCCGCCGCTCTTGTCATCGGCTCGCTGGCCGTTCTGGCTGTTCCCGCGAAGACCGTGAACCGGTAAGCTTCCAAGTCGGCACCGCCGGATCCCCTCGGCCCGGCGGTGCTCCCTTGCCCTGTCAGAGCTGGAGAATCTCTTCATGTCATTGCATGCTGAAAGTCCGGGACGCGCGCCCACCGCGGCTGTGATCGGTCTCGGTTCCATGGGCTTCGGAATGGCCCAGTCCATGAAGCGCGACGGCCTCGATGTCATCGGTTACGATATCACCCCGGCAGCCGTCGATCGCTTCGCCGCAGAGGGCGGCCGCTGCGCGGAAACGCCCGCCGCGGCGGTTCAAGCTGCCGACATCGTCGTCTCCGTGGTGGTCAATGCCGCGCAGACGGAAGCGATCCTGTTCGGGCCTGGCGGCGTCGCCGGCGCGATGAAGCCCGGCGCGGTATTCATCTCCTCGGCAACCATGGATCCGGCTGTCGCACGGGACCTGTCGCAACGGGTCGAGGCTCTCGGCTTCCATTACCTCGACGCGCCGATCTCCGGCGGCGCCGCTCGGGCCGCGAAAGGCGAACTGACAATCATGGCGTCGGGCTCGGCCAAGGCCTTCGCCGCCGCCCGTCCAGCGCTCGACGCGATGGCCGCCAAGGTCTACGAGCTCGGTGACGCTGCCGGCACCGGCGCGGCCTTCAAGATGATCAACCAGCTTCTGGCCGGCGTCCACATCGCCGCCGCCTGCGAGGCGATCACCTTCGCCGCCAAGCAGGGACTCGACCTCGACAAGG
Organism: Sinorhizobium glycinis; assembly: GCF_001651865.1. GTDB lineage: Bacteria > Pseudomonadota > Alphaproteobacteria > Rhizobiales > Rhizobiaceae > Sinorhizobium > Sinorhizobium glycinis. The sequence goes on along the minus strand of NZ_LPUX01000064.1, from coordinate 829,284 downwards.
TCTACGAGGTGATCACCGCCTCGGCCGGAAACTCCTGGATGTTCGAGAACCGCGTCCCGCATGTGCTGGCCGGCGACTATACGCCGCTCAGCGCCATCGAGATCTTTGTCAAGGATCTCGGCATCGTCCAGGACATGGCACGCGCCGAGCGCTATCCGGTGCCGCTGGTGGCGGCGGCCCTCCAGATGTATCTCGGCGCTTCCGGCGCCGGCATGGGCCGCGACGACGATTCCTCGCTCGCGCGGCTCTACGCCCAGCTTTCCGGCGCCAAGCTGCCCGGCATGGACAAGGCATAAAGGACGTTCGAGATGCCCGTTTTCGCCGCCAATCTGACGATGATGTTCAACGAGTGGCCGTTCCTAGACCGCTTCGACGCTGCCGCGGACGCCGGGTTCACGGCCGTCGAATATCTCTTCCCCTATGAGGCACCGCCCGAGGCGATCGCCGAACGGCTCGCGCGTAACAAGCTTGAACAGGCACTCTTCAATCTGCCGCCCGGCGACTGGGCGGCGGGCGAGCGCGGCATCGCCGCCCTTCCCGGCCGCTTCGAGGAGTTGAAAGCCGATGTCGAACGCGCGCTCGACTATGCCGCCGCGACCGGTGTCAAGCGCCTGCATCTGATGGCGGGACTGGCCGACCCCTCCGATTCAGAAGCGGCAGATTGCTACCGGCGCGCCGTCGCCTATGCTGCCGAGCGCCTTGCCGAAAAAGGGCTCGACCTCCTGCTCGAGCCGATCAACGCCCGCAACATGCCCGGCTATTTCCTCAACGACTTCGGCGCCGCCGAGCGGCTGATCGCCGATCTCGGGCTTGCCAACCTGAAGCTCCAGTTCGACATCTACCATCGCCAGATCATCCATGGCGACGTCACCATGGCGCTCCGCCGCCTCATGCCGGTCACCGGGCACATCCAGATCGCCAGCGTGCCTTCGCGACAGGAGCCGGACGGCGAAGAACTGAACTATCCCTATCTCTTCGCCGAGATCGACCGCCTCGGCTATGCCGGTTTCGTCGGCTGCGAATATTCCCCAAGCAGCGGGACGCTCGAAGGCCTTGCCTGGTTCAAACCCTTTGCACGGAGCTGAACGATGACAATCCTGCTCGGATCGATCGCCGACGACTACACGGGCGCCTCCGATCTCGCCAATACGCTGACCAAGAACGGACTCCGGACCGTGCAGACGGTCGGCATCCCCGACCCGTCGCTTGTATTGCCGGATGTCAATGCGGTGGTCGTTTCGCTGAAGATCCGCTCGGTTGCCGCCGACGAAGCCGTCGCTGCAGCGGGCAAGGCAGACCGCTGGTTACGGCAGCGCGGCGCCGCCCACGTCCTCTATAAGATCTGCTCAACCTTTGATTCCACCGACCAGGGCAATATCGGTCCGGTGACAGAGGCGCTTTCCCAGGCCGCGGGCGGCGGCATCGCACTTGTCACGCCGGCTTTTCCGGAAACCGGCCGGACCGTCTATCTCGGCCATCTCTTCGTCAATGGCCAGCCGCTCGACGAAAGCCCGCTCAAGGACCATCCGCTCAATCCGATGCATGACGCCAACCTGGTTCGCGTCATGGGCCGGCAGTCGCAGGGCAAGGTCGGCCTCGTCGACCTGGCAACGATCACGGCCGGACATGCCGCCGTAAAGACCCGGCTCGATGCTCTGCGTTCCGAGGGGGTAACCGCAGCGATCGCCGACGCGACGTCAGAGCGTGACCTCGAAATGCTTGGCGAGGTGGCGTTGCAGACGCCGGTGTCGACCGGCGCCTCCGGCCTCGGCCTCGGGCTGGCCCGCGCCATCGTGCGCTCCGGTCGCGCCTCTGCGGCAAGTGCCGACACGGCGGATGCCGTTCGTCCCGTCGGAGGTCTTGCCGCAATCGTCGCCGGCAGTTGCTCCGCCGCGACGCTGCGGCAACTCGAAGTGGCCGAACGCTCCATGCCTGTGCTCCGGCTCGACACCGAAAAGCTGCTCAGAGGGTCAGACGAAATTGCCGCGGCGATCGCCTGGGCCGGCGAGCGTATTTCCGATGGGCCTGTGGTCATCGCCGCAAGCGCCTCAGCCGAGATGGTTTCGCGCCTGCAGTCTCAATATGGCCGCGAGGCGTCCGGCCACGCCATCGAAACCGCGACCGCAACCGTCGCCAGCGACCTGGTGGCGCGCGGCGTCAAGCGCCTGGTCGTCGCGGGCGGCGAGACCTCCGGCGCAACGGTCGACAGGCTCGCCATCCCCGCCTTCCTGATCGGCCCGGAGATTGCCCCCGGCGTTCCGGTGCTTCGCACCATCGGCAATGCCCAGGGCGACATGCTGCTGGCGCTGAAATCGGGGAACTTCGGTGGCGACGATTTCTTTGCCGCAGCCTTGGCGATGATGCGCTGAAGGTGAAACCATAGTCAACGAATGCGCCTCACCCTAGCCCTCTCCCCGCAGGCGGGGAGAGGTGACTTAAGCGGTGCCGCGGGTCTCCTTCGGCCCGCCTGCGGGGAGAAGGTGGCCGGCAGGCCGGATGAGGGGCAGTACGCCGGCGGAAAGCCCGAAACGCGTTGCATGAATTGTTGAATGTGTTGCCTTTATTCCTTCGGCAATTGGCGCGCACTCCATTCGCTTTTCGGAATAGCCCCGCCGACGGCGAAGCTGAAGGAGGCGACCGACGTCGTCTCCGCGTTGACTTCGCATTTGAAGTCGATGCCGTACCATTTCCCCCGGCTGCGATAGGCGCCGCCGTTGGCGCTGAGACTGGAAGCCGAAACGATACCACCGACGGGACCGAACGGCACCAGCATGTCCGGGAAAGCGTCAGGCCTTTGGCGGCGCACCTGTTCCAGCGCCTCGATCGTGCAGAGCTGTACGATGCGCCGCTTCGGCGGCAGCCTGCCGATTGCCTGTTTGACGCGCGGATCGGACAGGGCGTCCCGCGAATAGAGTTGTTTCGCTTCCACCAACTCGCTTGACTGCTGGTCCGCGGCAGCCTCCGCCGGCTCCTGGGCCGCGTCCGCCTTCGCTTCATCGGCCACGGGCTTTTCCTTGGGAACAGGCGCGCGGTGCGGCGTCGGCTCGGCATCTTCCGCCTCGCTCACCGCGTCTTCGGCCTCGACCCGCAACTCGGCCAGTGCCGTCCTTGTTTCGGCCGGCTTGTCGGCGCTCTCCGTCTTGGCCGAGGCGGGCTTCGCTTGCGCATCGGGCAATTTCGGCTTGTCGATCCGGCTTGGCCCGGCAGGCGGCAATTGCGGCTGTGGGGGCTTTTCCTTGTCGACCTCTGCCGAAGCGGATTCGAAGACCTGCGGCTGCGATCGGGAAGGCTCGGGCTTTGCCTCCTTCGGCTTGTCTTGCGGCTTCGCCGCAGGCTTCGGCGGCGAAACGAGCTCGACATTGATGCTCTCATCCTTTGCCGGCGGAGCGTGCTCGGGCAGCCTAACCAGCAGGATAAACGCGAGTGCCAGATGCAGGGCGACCGAGGTCGGCACGCCCCACCCGGTCTCCCCCCACATTTTCCTCGCCGACTGCAGCATTGCTCAATAGATCACGGACTCGATAGCGCGAACCTAAGAGCTTGATGGCCTCACAACAAGGGCGGAGGCGATTATGGTCCCTACGCGTATTCGACGCGATATGGCATCTCGAAGAAATGTTCCTCCAGATTGCAGCCCTCGCCGCCGCGGTCGACGACGATGAAATCGGATACGCCGTGGAGTGGCGTCAGAATGCCGTGCCAGACGTTGCGGGCGATGTTGACGCCCTGGCCGGGCGCGGTCTCGAAGGCGATCGGCTCGCCCGGCCTGCCGTTTTCATCCGGAGCAACGACGACGAGGAATGAGTGTTCGGTGAGCGGCACGAAGGCCTGGCTGCCGAGGGGGTGGCGCTCCACCATCTTGAGCGGCAGCGGAATTTCGTAAGGTTCTCCGCGCAGCAGGCTGATCAGGGCGCGCGCTTTCGGGCCCGTCGTCTCGACCGTTGCGAGATCGTGATAGCGGATGCATTTGCCCGCGTTGATGGGGAAGCTCTTTGCCTCGTCGAGTTCGATCACGTCGCCGAAGGGGGTGAATGCGGCCCGCGACAGGGGCCGGATCGGCAGGGATTTCATGGGGTTTCTTTCCATCGCTCCGCAGCACTCACTGGATCAGCATTGCCCGGAAATCGTTGACGTTGGTTCCGGTCGGGCCCGGCTTGAAGATGTCGCCGAGCGCATCGAAGGCCGCCCAGCTGTCGTTGCGCTGCAAGAGCGCCGCCGCGTCGATCCGTCGCCCAAGCAGGCGGGCGATCGTCGTGTCGTCGGCGAAGGCGCCGGCATTGTCTTCCGAGCCATCGATCCCGTCGGTGTCGGCGGCGAGCGCGGAGATGCCCCCCACCCCGTCGATACCGAGGGCGAGCGACAGCAGGAACTCGCTGTTGCGGCCGCCCCTGCCGGCACCGTTTACGGTGACAGTGGTTTCGCCGCCGGAAAGCACGACGACCGGTTTCCTGAAGGGACGGCTGCGGGTCGCGACCTCCCGCGCGATCGCGGCGTGGACAAGCCCGACATCGCGTGCCTCGCCTTCGATCGAATCCGAAAGAATGATCGCGTCGATGCCGACCGCCCGCGCCTCCGCCGCAGCAGCTTCGAGCGAGACTCCCGCCGACGCGATCAGCCGCACTTCGCTTCGGGCAAAGCACGGATCGTCAGGCCTTGGCGCGTCCGCCGCCTCGCTCGCCAGCCAAGTCCGGACGCTTTCGGGCAGCTCCAGGCGGTAGCGCTCCACGACCCTCAAGGCATCTGCGCGCGTACTGTCGTCGGCAATCGTCGGACCGGAGGCGACCAATGCCGGATCGTCGCCGGGAATGTCGGAAACGACGAGCGACACCACCCGCGCCGGATAAGCCGCGGCGGCGAGCCGCCCGCCCTTGATCGTCGAGACATGCTTGCGCACGGCATTCATCGCCCGGATCGGCGCCCCCGAGGCCAGCAAGGCGCGGTTGACGGCAATCTCGTCCTCGAGCGACAGCCCTTTCGGCGGCGCCGGCAGCAGCGCCGAACCGCCGCCGCAGATCAGCGCCACGACGAGGTCGTCCTCCGTCAAGCGGCCGACCTCGGCCAGCAGACGTTTCGAGGCCTGTAGTCCGCTCTCATCCGGTAGCGGATGGGAGGCTTCGAGCACTTCGATATGCCTGCAAGGAACCCCGAAGCCGTAGCGCGTCACGACGGCGCCGCTGAGCGGCCCCCGCCACAGCGTCTCGAAAGCGTGTGCCATCTGCGCCGCACCCTTGCCGGCACCGATGACGACGGTGCGGCCCTTCGGCCGCTCCGGCAGGTTGGCGGCGAGGACGCGCATCGGATCGGCGGCAGCGACCGCCGAGGTGAACAACGCTTCCAGGAATTGACGCGGATCGGCGATGGCGACCATTTTTCCTCCCGTTCGCAAAAGTCCCGGGCGGCGGCTCCTCCTTCCGCCGCCCGGTTGCATGACTGCCGCAGTGGATGGGGACGCCCGCCCGGCCGATCATGCGCATCTTCGAAGCTTTAAGCGACCTCGTGGTTCGCCATGCGCTCGAGCGCCCGGACGAGACCGGAATGGTCGAGCCCGCTGTCGCCATTGGCGGCGCAGTTGTTGAAGAGCTCCTGGGTCGCCGCCGTGTTCGGCAGCGAGATGCCGAGGCTCTTCGCCCCTTGCAGCGCCAGGTTCAGGTCCTTCTGGTGCAGCGAGATGCGGAAGCCCGGCTCGAAGGTCCGCTTGATCATCCGCTCGCCGTGAACCTCGAGGATGCGCGAGGAGGCAAAGCCGCCCATCAGCGCCTCGCGGACGCGGGCCGGATCGGCGCCCGCCTTCGAGGCGAAGACCAGCGCTTCGGATACCGCCTCGATCGTCAGCGCGACGATGATCTGGTTGGCGACCTTGGTGACCTGACCGTCGCCGCAATCGCCGACGAGCGTGATGTTCTTGCCCATCAGCTTGAAGAGCGGCAAAGCGCGCTCGAAGGAGTCCGTCGCGCCACCGGCCATGATGCTCAGCGTGGCATTCTTCGCCCCGACCTCGCCGCCGGAAACCGGTGCGTCGATGTACTCGGCGCCCGTTTCGCGGATCTTCCTCGCGAATTCCTTCGTCTCGATCGGCGAGATCGAGCTCATGTCGACGACGAGCTTGCCCTTGCCGAGACCGTAAGAAACGCCGTTCTCGCCGAAGAGAACGTCCTTCACTTCCGGCGTGTCCGGCAGCATCAGGATGACAATGTCGACGGTTTCGGCGAGCGCCTTCGGCGTCTCGACGAACTTGAGGCCTTGATCCAGGAGTTCCTGACGCGGCGGGACGGCGAATTTCGAGGTGATGACGGTGTGACCGGCATCCTGCAGGTGGCGCGCCATCGGCGTGCCCATGATACCCAGTCCGATAAAACCGATAGATGCCATTTTGCTTAGCTCCTGATCTTGATGATATCTGCGGATTGGCTGCGCTTGCGCTCTGCGCCTAGCCAGCCGAGCCCTTCCGCGGTCGTCGTCAGTGGCTTGTATTCGCAACCGATCCAGCCCGCGTAGCCGGCGGCTTCCAGCGCGTCGAAGACGAAGGGATAGTTGATCTCGCCGGTGCCCGGCTCGTTGCGGCCGGGGTTGTCGGCAAGCTGGACATGGGCGATCCGGTCGCAATAGCGCTTGTAGGTGCCGATCAGCTCGCCCTCGGTGCGCTGCTGGTGGTAGAGGTCGTACTGGATGAACAGATTGTCGCTGCCGACCTCTTCGATGATCGAAGCCGCCTCGCCGACAGTGTTGAGATAGAAACCCGGAATGTCGATGCGGTTGATCGGCTCGATCAACAGGCGGATGCCGTGCTTGCCGAGCTCCGCCGCCGCGAGCTTCAGATTGGCGACGAGCGTCGCACGCAGCACGGTGTCCGGCAGGCCGTCCGGCGCGATGCCGACGAGGCAATTGACCTGCTTGCAATCGAGCGCCGTCGCATAATCGATGGCGCTCGCCACACCCCTGCGGAATTCGTCGACCCGGTCCGGAAGGATGGCGATGCCGCGCTCGCCGCGCGCCCAGTCGCCGGCCGGAAGGTTGTGAAGAACCTGCGTCAGGCCGTTGCGCTCAAGCGCGGTACGCAGGGCCACCTTCTCGAACTCGTATGGAAAGAGATATTCCACGCCTTCGAACCCGGCTTTGGCGGCGAGCGCAAAGCGGTCGAGAAACGGCGCCTCGTTGAACAGCATGGTCAGGTTTGCCGCAAATCTCGGCATGCGGTTACTCCTCTTGCAAGGTGAAGGAATGCGGGCGAAATGACGCGTCCTCAATTCCGCGCACTGGATGGTTTCAGTCGAGCAGGGCGGCGATCGCCGTGGGCGCATCCTCGCCGCGCTCGGCAAGCTCCTCGAACTCGACCACCGCGTTGATGTCGGCGCCCATGGCGATGTTGGTGACCCGTTCGAGGATGAACTCGATGACGACCGGTACCCGGTGTTCCTCCATCAGAGCCTGGGCCCGCTCGAAGGCATCGGCGAACTCGTTGGGACTGCGGACGCGGATCGCCTTGCAGCCGAGCCCTTCGGCGACGGCCACGTGATCGACGCCGTAGCCCTTTTCCGCGTCGCCGCTCGCATTGATGTTGTCGAAGGCGAGGCTCACCTCGAAATCCATCTCGAAGCCGCGCTGGGCCTGGCGGATCAGGCCGAGATAGGAATTGTTGACGACCACATGCAGGTAGGGGAGCTTGTGCTGCGCCCCGACGGCAAGCTCCTCGATCAGGAACTGGAAGTCGTAGTCGCCGGAAAGCGCGACGATCGGCCGGTTTGGATCGGCGGCGCGCACGCCGAGCGCTGCCGGCAGCGTCCAGCCGAGAGGACCGGCCTGGCCGCAATTGATCCAATTGCGCGGCTTGTAGACGTGCAGGAACTGCGCGCCGGCGATCTGGCTGAGACCGATGGTCGAAACGAAGCAGGTATCGCGGCCGAAGGCCTTGTTCATCTCTTCGTAGACGCGCTGCGGTTTCAGCGGCGTCTGGTCGAAATGGGTCTTGCGCAGCATGGTGCGCTTGCGCTCGCGGCACTCCTCGGCCCAGGCCGACCAATCGCGCAGCTTGCCGGCGGTCTTCCATTCGGTCGCGACGTCGAGGAAGAGTTTCAGCGCTGGCCCCGCATCCGAGACGATGCCGAAATCCGGCGCGAAGACGCGGCCGATCTGGGTCGGCTCGATATCGACATGGATGAACTTCCTACCTTCCGTATAGGTCGGGACGTTGCCGGTGTGGCGGTTGGCCCAGCGGTTGCCGATGCCGAAGACGAAGTCGGAGGCAAGCAGCGTCGCATTGCCATAGCGATGCGAGGTCTGCAGCCCGCACATGCCGGCCATCAGCGGATGATCGTCGGGGATCGTGCCCCAGCCCATCAGCGTCGGGATGACCGGGACGCCGGTGATCTCGGCGAACTCGGTGAGCAGGTCGGAGGCGTCCGCATTGATGATGCCGCCGCCGGCGACGATCAGCGGCCGCTCGGCCTCGTTCAGCATGGCGAGCGCCTTTTCGGCCTGGGCGCGGGTCGCGGCCGGCTTATAAGGCGTCAGCGGCTCATAAGTCTCCGGATCGAACTCGATCTCGGCCAGTTGGACGTCGACCGGCAGGTCGATCAGCACCGGACCGGGCCGGCCGGAGCGCATCAGGTGGAACGCCTTCTGGAAGACGAAGGGGACGAGCGCCGGCTCCATGACCGTGACCGCCCACTTGGTGACGGGTGCCGCGATCGCGGCGATGTCGACGGCCTGGAAATCCTCCTTGTCGAGACGGGCGCGCGGCGCCTGGCCGGTGATGCAGAGGATCGGAATGGAATCTGCGGACGCCGAGTAGAGACCCGTGATCATGTCGGTGCCGGCCGGGCCCGAGGTGCCGATGCAGACGCCGATATTGCCGTGCTTGGCGCGGGTATAGCCCTCCGCCATGTGCGAGGCGCCTTCGACGTGACGGGCGAGGATATGGCGGATCGATCCGCGGGCCTTCAGCGCCGAATAGAGCGGGTTGATCGCCGCTCCCGGGACGCCGAAGGCACAATCGACCCCCTCCTTTTCGAGAACATGAACCGCTGCATCGACAGCACGCATCTTGGCCATGGGAACTCCTCCTGTTTGAGTGAGATGCTAACCCATAAATCGACGCGATCAATTCATTTGTGGAATTCATTCCCATTATATGGAAATAAAGATCTTCAACAAATATGAGAAAATCAAACGCAATCGCTGTAGAGCATGATGAGCGGAAGCGATTAGGAGTCGGGTTCATGGAGTCGACAGTCAGAGGAAGGCGAGGACGCAAGGCTGCGGAGAATGCCGCCCCTTCCTCCGTGCAGGTTCTGGACCGGAGCCTGTCGCTGCTTGCCATCGTCGCCGAGAACGACGGATCGACACTGACCTCGCTTTCGGAGCGCACCGGCATGGCGCCCTCGACGGTGCACCGGCTGCTCACCTCGCTCGCCAGCCACGGCATGGTGATGATGGACGGCGAGACCGGCACCTGGACAATCGGCGTGAAGGCCTTCCAGATCGGCAATGCCTTCCTGCGCTTTCGCAAGCTCGGCACGATCAGCCGGCCCTTCCTGAAGCGGCTGATGGAGGAAAGCGGTGAAACCGCCAATATCGGCATCGAGGATGACGGCGACGTCGTGTTCATTTCCCAGATCGAAAGCCACGCCCCGATGCGCGCCTTCTTCCGTCCCGGCAGGCGCGGGCCGATCCACGCGTCCGGGATCGGCAAGGCGATCCTCGCCACGTGGTCGGACACGGAGATCGCCAAGGCATTGAACGGCAGAACGCTTGCGCATTTCACCGAGCGCACCCTTGATACGCTCCCGGCGCTCATCGCCGATATCAAGGAGATCCGCTATCGTGGCTGGTCGATCGACGACGAGGAGCATACGCGCGGCATGCGCTGCCTTGCGGCGCCCGTCTTCAACGAATATGGCGAGGCGATCGGCGGCATCTCGATCTCCGGCCCGACGGTCCGCATCGATAACGAGAAACTCGACGTTCTCGGCCCCGTCGTGCGTCGGACAGCGGACCAGCTGACGCGCGCCATCGGCGGCCACAGGCCGGAGGAAAGCTAGCAGATATGGCAATTGCAGAGCGCATATTGATCCCGCGGTTACGACCCCCTCTGGCCTGCCGGCCCTCTCCCCCACAAGGGGGGAGAGGACCCGCGGCAAGTCTATCGCGCGCAATGGAGGTTTCGTGATGTGGAGTTGTCGACTGCCGCCGGGCGTTGCCGCACGCGTTCTCCCCCCTTGTGGGGGAGATGGCCGGCAGGCCAGAGGGGGTCTACGCACACTTCAACAGGGACGCTGCAGGTCGGCCCCACACTTCACCGCCGGCATCGCGAGGACCGGCATCACCTCGACAGGCGAGTAAACATGAAGAGCAGCTACTATTTCCCCGAAGGCGGGCATCCGCCGCAGACGAACCTCCTCACCGATCGGGCCGTGTTCACCGAAGCCTATGCGATCATCCCGAAGGGGGTGATGCGCGACATCGTCACGAGCTACCTGCCGTTCTGGACGAACACACGGCTCTGGGTCCTATCGCGGCCTTTATCGGGCTTTGCCGAGACCTTCTCCCAATACATCATGGAGGTCGGGCCTTCAGGAGGCAGCGACCGCCCCGAAACGGACCCGCGCGCCGAAGCTGTGCTCTTCGTCGTCGACGGCGAATTCCGGCTGACGATCGAGGGCAAGCCGCATCTGATGCAGCCGGGCGGCTACGCCTACATTCCGCCCGGCACGAACTGGAGCCTCCACAACCAGGGTTCCACGCCGGCGCGCTTCCACTGGATCCGCAAGGCCTACGAAAAGGTCGAGGGGCTTCCCCTCCCCGAACCGATCGTCAGCAACGAACGCGAGATCGCCCCCACGCCGATGCCTGAGACGGACGGTCGCTGGGCGACGACGCGCTTTGTCGATCCGTCCGACATGCGCCACGACATGCATGTGACGATCGTCACCTTCGAGCCCGGCGGCGTCATCCCCTTCATGGAAACCCATGTGATGGAACACGGCCTCTACGTTCTCGAGGGCAAGGCCGTCTACCGCCTCAACGCCGACTGGGTCGAGGTCGAGGCCGGCGACTATATGTGGCTCAGGGCCTTCTGCCCGCAGGCCTGCTATGCCGGCGGCCCCGGCAAGTTCCGCTACCTGCTCTACAAGGACGTCAACCGCCATATGAGCCTCCGAGTGGGATGACCGACGACGCGGGTTGCTACCCCCTCTGGCCTGCCGGCCATCTCCCCCACAAGGGGGGAGAAAATCTGTGGCCCGCCTTACGCCGCCACTGGAGCGTTCGGCTGCAGAAACGCTTCGATTGAAGAGGGGGCAGCCGCGAGTCGTCTCCCCCCTTGTGAGGGAGATGGCCGGCAGGCCAGAGGGGGTCAATATCCTTGAGATAGCCTTGGCTGTCGGCCGCCGTTACGCCTGATATTGCGGCCCGGCCGGATCGGCCTTAGCCTTCAGGCATGGCGACGACGAAGCTTGAGGACTACCGCAAGAAGCGGGATTTCGCGAAGACGCCGGAACCGGCCGGCAGCCTTGCCGGCGGCGGCAACCGCTTCGTCGTGCACAAGCACCATGCGACAGCCGACCACTATGATCTCAGGCTCGAGGTCGGCGGCGTGCTGAAAAGCTGGGCGGTACCCAAGGGCCCCTCGCTCAATCCAGCCGACAAGCGCCTGGCGGTCGAGACCGAAGATCATCCGATCGAATATATCGACTTCGAGGGCGTCATCCCGGAGGGCGAATATGGCGCCGGTCCGATGATCGTCTGGGACACCGGTGCGTGGGCCCCGATGGAGGATGTCGAGGAGAGCTTGCGCAAAGGCGCCTTCAAGTTTCGCCTGGCCGGCGAAAAGCTCAACGGCGGCTGGATGCTGACGCGGCTGAAGCCGCGGCCGGGGGAGGAGGACCAGCGCCACTGGCTTCTCTTCAAGGAACGCGACCCGGCCGCCGACCCCTCCACCGACATTCTCGCGGCGCGGCCGGAAAGCGTCAAATCCGGCCGGCGCATCGAGGAGCTGGTCGAGAAGCCGAAACCGCCTGCCAAACCGGTGAAGCTCAATCCGGGCGCTCTTCCCGGCGCGGTGAAGGCAACGGCACCGACGCGCATCGAACCGCAGCTCGCCACGCCGACCGCGACCCCACCCGATAGCGCCGGCTCGCGCGATGTCTGGCTGCATGAGATCAAGTTCGACGGCTATCGCACCATGGCGCACATCGCCGGCGGCGAGGTGCGCCTGATCACCCGCGGCGGCCTCGACTGGACGAGGCGCTACGGCGACCTGCCCGAGGCCTTTCGGCGGCTGCCGTGCCGAGAAGCCGTCATCGACGGCGAAATCGTCGTGCTCGACGAGGAGGGCATCAGCCGCTTCGCGCTCCTCCAGGAGGCGCTTTCCGCTCGCGCGGAGAACAGGCTGGTGCTGTATGCCTTCGACCTTCTCCATCTCGACGGCTGGAGCCTCGCGAATGTTCCGCTCGATAAGCGCAAGGCGCTGCTCAAGCAATTGCTCGCGTCGCAACTGTCGACCCGCTCCGCCATCCAGTTCAGCGATCACGTCGTCGGCGGCGGGCGCGCCTTTTACGAGCACGCCTCGGAACTTGGCCTCGAGGGCATCATTTCCAAACGCGCCTCGGCTCCCTATCAGAGCGGGCGCTCCAAGACGTGGACCAAGACCAAGGCGCTGAAGGCGGAGGACTTCGTCATCGCCGGCTACACGATCTCCGAGGCGGCGGAAGGCATTGCATCCCTGGCGCTCGGCGAGTGGGTCGATGGCGAGTTGCACTATCGCGGCAAGGTCGGCACGGGGTTCGACGCGGCCACGCTCAAGCAATTGCTGGCACGACTGGAGCCGCTGCGTGCCGAAGCCGTGAAGCTCGATGGCGCGCCGAAGGAAATCATATGGGTAAGACCGGTGCTGACGGCGCGTATTCACTACGCCAACCGCACCACCGACAACGCGCTCCGCCACCCCGTCTTCAAGGGGCTTCGCGAGGTCGAACTCTCGGCCCCCGCTGGCGCTCAGCGAAAGCGGCTGATCTCCGATGCCGACCTCGCCAGCATCTCGATCACCAATCCGACCCGTCGTCTGTTCGGCAAATCCGGGCCGACCAAGCTCGATCTCGCCCTCTACTACGCAATGGTCGGCGATTTCATGCTGCCGCATATTCTCGGTCGCCCGGTTTCGCTCGTCCGCTGCCCGACGGGAAAGTTCGAGGATTGCTTTTTCCAGCGCCATCCCTTTACCGGCATGCCGCCTTCTGTGGCGAGCTTCGAGGCCATGAGCTCGGAAGGCGAGACGAAACGCTATCTTTCGGTTGAGGACGCCAAAGGCTACCTGGCACTGGCGCAGTTCGGCGTCGTCGAATTCCATTCCTGGGGGTCGACGCGGGCGCGGCTCGAGAAACCCGACCGCGTCGTCTTCGATCTCGATCCCGGAGAGGGCATCGGCTGGCGCGAGGTGGTCGAGGCGGCCATCCACATCAAGGCCGAGCTCGAAGCCTTTGACCTCGTACCCTTCGTCAAGACCTCGGGCGGAAAGGGCGTCCATGTCGTCGTGCCGATCCGGCCCAAGCTCGACTGGAAGAAGGTGCACAAGGCGACCGGCGATATCGCCAACCACCTGGCATCAACGGCTCCCGAGAGCTTCATCACCACGATGAGCAAGGGAAAGCGCGTCAAGCGGATCTTCATCGACTTCCATCGCAACGCCCGCGGGCACACTGCCGCAGCGCCCTATTCGCTGCGCGCGCGTACGAATCTGCCGGCCTCCACCCCGTTAAGCTGGGCCGATCTTGAAACTATCGACGCTCCCGAGGATTTAAATTATTCTTCGTTACCGGGCCTTTTGGCCACCTCGGGCGATCCCTGGGCCGATATCGACGACTGCGCAAGGGATTTGCCTACATCGCCGCGCGTCCTATCAGACGCGCCAAAGTCGCTGTAGTACTTTGAATGCTGCATGTTTTTATCCTCAGATCGGTACGATTCAAGGAAACATGCAGGGGCTTTCGAATGCGGAGAAGTAACCGGGTAGCACCGCGCAGGAGACGATCATGGCACCCAGGGCAAGTTGGAAGGGCTATCTGAGGCTCAGCCTCGTGAGTTGCCCGGTGAGGCTCTATCCCGCCACCACGACGAGCGAGCGCATCACCTTCAACCAGCTTCACAAGGATACGCACAACCGGATCAACATGAAGCCGGTCGATCCGGAGCGCGGCCTCGTCGAACGATCCGACCTGGTGAAGGGCTATGAATACGAGGACAAGAAATACATCGTCATCGACGAGGCCGACCTCGAAAGCGTCAAGATCGAATCCACCCACACGATGAACATCGAGGCCTTCGTCGACGAAGGCTCCGTCGATGTGATCTATCAGGACACGCCCTATTATCTGGCTCCGGACGGGGCGATGGCCGAGGAGACCTTCATCGTCCTGCGGGAGGCCCTGCGGCGGAGCGGCAAGCTCGCCATCGCGCGCCTGGTGCTTTCGAGCCGCGAACGGGTGATCGCCATCGGCCCGCGCGAAACCGGCATGTTCGTCTGCACGCTGAGGAACCCGAACGAAGTGCGCGGCACGGCCGAATATTTCGGCAACATCCCGGTCGGCAATCCGGATCCCGAAATGTTGCAACTCGCCGAGGCGCTCATCCAGCAAAAGACGACGGTCTTCGATCCGAGGAACTACGAGGATCGGTATGAGGCCGCGCTGATGCAGATGATCCGCGAGAAGCTCAAGGGCCACAAGCCGATCATCGCGGCCCCGCCTGAACGCGGCAACGTCATCAACCTCATGGATGCGCTGAAGGCCAGCCTGTCGCAGGCGAAACCGCCGGCCAAAAGCAAGGGCAAGACGGAGCCGGCTGCCGAGAAGGCGGCGAAGAGTGCTGCTGCCAAATCCATCGCCAAGAAGCCTGGCGCACAGAAGAAGGCCTGATGCCGGTCGCTGGCAAGACATTCGGCATCGTCGGGGCGCTTGCCGCCTTTCCGCGACGGCTGATCGCTCGGGAAGTCGAGCGCCAAGGAGGGCACCTGCGACGCGGCGTGACGCGACAGACCGCCTATGTGGTCTTCGGCCGCGGCCTGCTTGCGAAGGCGACCGATGCGGACATCGAGGCGCGTTTCGAGCGTGAGGCCGGCAGCGGCCGGCGCCTGCTCAGCGAGAACGGCTTCCTTCGGCTCCTGGGCCTGGCGACGGCGTCCGGGACATCGGCGCTGCCGCGGCAGTCGCTGATGGATCAGGCGAAGATCGCGCCTCGCCTCTTCGACCTCCTGTCACTGTTCGACGCTTTCGAGCACGACAACGAACCTTACTCGTTCCGCGACGTGATCCTCGCCCGCAAATACGCGGGACTGATCTCAAGCGGCGCCGGCTGGGGAGCGATCGCGCGTTCCGTCCATCGCTCCAGCCACGTCGCGTCGCTGACGGCGCTGTCGCTCCATCACGAAGGCTCGAAGACCATCTACGCCCGGCGTGCCGAGGGTCTGAGCGAGCTCGACGGGCAATTGTTGCTCGACCTCGGGGCGATCGAGGAGGCGGAACTCGAGGAGCTCTTCGCGCTAGCCGAAGAGGCGGAAGAGGCGGGCGATTACGACCAGGCAGCGGCAATCTATCAGCGTTATCTTTCCATCGATCGCAGCGACTCGGTCGCCGCTTTCAACCGTGCCAACTGCTTGAGGGCAGCCGGCCGTGAACTGGACGCCGCGCATGATTACGCCCGCGCGCTCAAGCTCGACCCCTCCTTCGCCGAGGCCTGGTTCAACCTCGCCGGGCTCATGAGCGAGCGGGGGCGCATCGACACCGCCCGCCGGCACCTTCAGAAAGCCATCGACGTCGATTGCGACTATGCGGATGCGATCTTCAACCTGGCAAAGCTCGAATTCGACGCCGGCAACCTCCTCGAGGCGCGCCGCTGGTGGGCGCGTTATCTCGAACTCGATAAGGAATCCGAATGGGCGCGCACCGCCGAGCGCGGCGTGCAGTTCGTCAATCTTCACCGCCTCCCCCACGCGCCGCGCGCCTGATCAGGGCTGCAAGGTCGCTGTGGCACTTTGAGCCGCCGCATGATCTTATCCCTAGATCGCTTCGACTTCACGGAACCACGCAGGGGACGGCTGGCTACAAATGGACGGAAAATTCCTTTTCGACGGACCGGAGGACGCGCCGGTCACCATTCTTCTCGCGCATGGTGCCGGCGCGCCGATGGACTCGGCATCGATGTCGGCGACGGCCAAGGCGCTCGCTGCCGCGGGCTTCCGCGTCGCCCGCTTTGAATTCGGCTATATGGCGGCGCGGCGCAGGGGCGAGCGAAAGCCTCCTCCGCGCGCCGAAACGCTCAATCCGGAATACCGGGCGGCCGTCGCCGAGCTCGGCGCGGCAGGCCCGCTCATCATCGGCGGCAAATCGATGGGCGGGCGCGTCGCCAGCATGGTCGCCGACGAGCTTCACGCGGGCGGAAAGATCGCCGGGCTCCTCTGCCTCGGCTACCCCTTCCACCCGCCGGCCAAACCCGAGCGGCTCCGTACGAGGCATCTCGCCGACCTTCAGACGCCGACGCTGATCTGCCAGGGAACCCGCGACGAGTTCGGCACGCGGGACGAGGTCCAAGGTTACGCGCTGTCCGACCGGATCGAAATCCTCTGGCTGGAAGACGGCGACCACGACCTGAAGCCGCGCAAGAGCATCTCGGGCTTCTCGGCCGCCGATCATCTGAAGACGGCCGCCGAAACCGTGAGGCGGTGGGTCCAGGGTTTGGGCCCTTGAGCAGGCATGAAGATCGCCACCTTCAACATCAACGGCGTGAACAAGCGGCTCGACAATCTTCTGGCCTGGCTCGCCGCGGCCGAGCCGGATGTCGTCTGCCTGCAGGAACTCAAGGCAACCGACGCGGAGTTTCCGAAGCAGGCGATCGAATCCGCCGGCTACGGCGCCGTCTGGCGCGGGCAGCCCGCCTGGAACGGCGTCGCTATTCTCGCGCGCGACAGCGATCCGGTCCTGACGCGCACGGAACTCCCCGGAGACGCCGATACGCAGAGCCGGTATATCGAGGCGGCGGTGAACGGCATTCTGATCGCCTCGCTCTACGCCCCGAACGGCAATCCGCGGCCGGGGCCGAAATTCGACTACAAGCTCGCCTGGCACGAGCGTCTGGCGCTGCATGCCGCGGCGCTCTTCGAAACCGGCCTGCCGGTCGTGCTCGCCGGCGACTACAACGTCGTTCCTGAACCACGCGACATCTATCCGACCCGCTCCTACGACGACAATGCCCTCGTGCAGCCGGAAAGCCGCGCCGCCTTCCGGCAATTGCTCGACCAGGGCTGGCTCGACGCCCTGCGCAAGGTCCATCCCGAAGACGAGCTCTTCACCTTCTGGGACTATCGGCGCAATCGCTGGCAGCGCGACGCAGGACTGCGCCTCGACCATGTTCTTTTGAGCCGAAAGCTCAGACGGCGGCTCGCCGGCGCCGGCATCGACAGGGAGGTTCGCGGGAGGGACAACGCCAGCGATCACGCACCGGTGTGGATCACGCTGCGGGATTAGAGGAGTTCGGAGGGCATTGGATCCTGTAGCCAGCAGAGGGGGTATCAACACCGCTTTTCCGTTCCAGCCGCTGCCATGCCGGTCCATCTGCTCAATTTTGGTCTGGCGATCCCGGGCCAATCGTGCACCATGGCTTCAACACCATGGAGGCGAGCATGACGAACGTGAATGTGGGTTTCATCGGGGTCGGGCTGATGGGCCAGGGCATGGCTGCGAACATTCTGAAGAAGGGCTGGCCGCTCTCGGTCATGGCGCACCGCAACCGGGCACCGGTCGAAGCGCTTGTCGCAGCCGGCGCGGAAGAAGTGAAGTCACCGCGCGAGATGGCAGAACGGTGCGAGATCATCGTGCTCTGCGTCACCGGTTCGCCGGAGGTGGTTTCGGTTGTCGAAGGCGCAGACGGCATCGCCGCCGCCGGCAAGCCGATCACCCTCGTCGATTGCTCGACGTCCGATCCCTCGGTCACGACGAAGCTTGCCACGGATCTCGCCCGCAAGGGCATCACGCTGATCGATGCGCCGCTCAGCCGCACCCCGGCGGACGCAGCCGCCGGCACGCTCGACGTCATGGTCGGCGGTGCCGAAGACGACGTGCGCCGCGTCTGGCCTGTGCTTGAATGCTTCGCCGGCCGCATCGTCCATACGGGCCCCACCGGCACCGGCCACACGATGAAGCTGCTGAACAACTTTCTGTCGATGGGCTATGCGGCGCTCTATTCCGAAGCGCTGATGCTCGGACGCAAGGCCGGCCTCACGCCGGAGATCTTCGACAGCGTCGTGCGCGGCGGCCGCATGGATTGCCCCTTCTACCAGACCTTCTTCCGCTGGGTGTTGGAGCGCGACCCGAACGCCCACAAGTTCGCCATCCGCAACGGCTTCAAGGACATGAGCTATCTCGCGGCCTTCGCCAATTCAGCCGGCGCTGCCAACCCGATCGGGGCGGCCGTCAGGAACTCCTTCGCCCAGGCCGTCGGGGCCGGGCGCGGCGAGGACTATGTGCCGATGCTGTCGGATTTCATTGCCGAGGCCAACGGGGTCAAGTGATCAGAACGGCGCAGCCTCTTCCTGCTTGGCCTTTAAGGGTCTATATTATGGTCAAGCAGGAGCTATGGCATGAAACTGTCCGAGCAAGTCAAACCTATCAGCTATCTCAAGGCACATGCGCCCGAGGTCATCCGGAAGCTGGGCGAGGACCGGCAACCGGTTGTCATCACTTTGCATGGCGAAGCCAAGGCCGTTCTGCAGGATTTGACGCAATACGAGGAGACACAGGAGACGCTGGCGCTCCTGAAAATCCTGGCTCTAACCAATAAGCACGTGCAGGACGGCAAGGTCGATACTGCAGGGAACGCGTTCGAGCGCATACGAAACAGGCTCACGAAGAAGACCTGATGCGCTATCAGGTTTACCTCGCCCATGACGCGGAACAGGACATCGAGGACCTCTACCGTTACCTGGCAGCGCGCGACGGCGAACCAACGGCGGGCCGCATTCTCGAGGACATAGAGGCGGCGTGCGCCAATCTCTCCGAATTCCCGGAGCGGGGCACCATTCCAAAAGAACTCGCGGCACTCGGCATCGCCGACTATCGCGAACTGCACCATAAGCCTTGGAGGATGATCTACCGGGTCATCGAAGACAGAGTGATCGTCTATTGCGTCGTCGACGGCCGGCGCGACATGCAGAACTTCCTCGAGCGAAGGCTCATGCGCTGACGGCGCATCCCTCGGCGAAGGTGCATCGGGTGGCGCGCGCGATGACAGAATTCCATCATCGTCGCCACGCATTCTTGCAGGAATGCGATACTCCTGCCCATCTATGGCTTTGACGGATACCGTCTAACTGGTGAATGTGGTCGTCGACCGGAAATGGAACAAACGTTCCGAACATCCGCGACAACCATTCCAAACATTCCCGGAGGACCTTTCCATGACTGCCCTTCCCTTCGCCCTCAATCACATGGCTGCTCCGGGCCTGCCGCTCGATGCCTTCTTCGCCCTTGCCAAGTCGCTCGGAACGTCGGCGGTGGAGATTCGCAACGACCTGTCCGGCAATGCCATCCTCGACGGCACGAGGCCCGAGGAGGTGAAGGCGCTGGCCGAGAACCACGGGCTGACGATCATCTCGATCAACGCCCTCCAGCGCTTCAACGAATGGAACGACGCCCGGGAGGCAGAAGCGCGCGATCTCATTGCCTATGCGCACGATTGCGGTGCCAGGGCGCTGGTGCTGGTGCCCGTCAATGACGGCAGCGGCCAGAAGGACGGCGAGCGCCAGGCAAACCTTCGCTCAGCCCTGAAAGCACTGAAGCCGCTGCTCGATGCTGCCGGCATTATCGGCCTCGTGGAACCGCTCGGCTTCGAGATCTGCTCGCTGCGCTCCAAAACGGAAGCCGCAGAAGCGATCCGGGAAATCGGCGGAGAAACCTTCCGACTCGTCCATGACACGTTCCACCATCATCTCGCCGGCGAAGACGCATTCTTCCCGAAGCTGACCGGCCTCGTTCACATTTCCGGCGTCAGCGACGAGGCTGTTGCCGTCTCCGAGATGCGCGACCCGCACCGGATCCTGGTCGACGCCGCGGACCGGCTGGACAATGCGGGCCAGATCCGCCGGCTGCGCGCCGAAGGCTACAGCGGTCCCTTCTCGTTCGAGCCCTTTGCACCTTCCGTCCATGCGCTCAGCGATCCGGCCAAGGCCATTCTCGATAGCATGGACTACCTGCAATCCCGCTCGTGATCGCCAAGCGCGCACCAAAGCGCGGAAATACCGCCCGGGCGCCGCAAGATGCACTTGACGGCGTCCAGATAAAATGGAATACATATTCCGTAATGACAAACCACTGGTTTGTTTGTTCCGTTTTCGTCGGGAGCGCAGCGGGAGTGTTGCTTCCGACCAGGGTTGAGCTCGATCAACGAAAATCGAGTTTCCGGCAAGAGAGGGTGTGGCCGGCACCAAAGTGGAGGAGAAAGTAGACATGAAGAAATTCATTCTGGGCACTGCGATGGCGGTCATGATGTCGACGGCTGCGCATGCGGAAACGATCGGCGTCTCGATGGCGCTGTTCGACGACAACTTCCTGACGGTCCTGCGCAACGGCATGCAGGACTATGCCAAGACGCTGAATGGCGTCGAGCTCCAGATCGAGGACGCGCAGAACGACGTCGCCAAGCAGCAGAGCCAGATCCAGAACTTCATCGCCGCCGGCGTCGATGCGATCATCGTCAACCCGGTCGATACGGACGCGACCGCCGCCATGTCGAAGATCGCGGCCGATGCCGGCATCCCGCTCGTCTATGTCAACCGCGAGCCGGTGAACATCGACTCGCTGCCGGAAAAGCAGGCCTTTGTCGCATCGAACGAAATGGAATCCGGCACGCTGGAGACGCAGGAAGTTTGCAAGCTGCTCGGCGGCAAGGGGAAGGCCGTCGTGATGATGGGCGAACTCTCCAACCAGGCCGCCCGCATGCGCACCAAGGACATCCACGACGTCCTCGCCACCGACGCCTGCAAGGGCATCGAGATCGTCGAGGAGCAGACCGCCAACTGGTCGCGGACCCAGGGCGCGGACCTCATGACCAACTGGCTTTCCGCCGGCCTCGAGTTCGACGCCGTGATTGCCAACAACGACGAAATGGCGATCGGCGCCATCCAGGCGCTGAAGGCTGCGGGCCGGTCGATGGACTCGGTCGTCATCGGCGGCGTCGACGCCACCCAGGACGCCCTTGCCGCCATGGCTGCCGGCGACCTCGACGTGACCGTCTTCCAGAACGCTGCCGGCCAGGGCCAGGGCTCGGTCGACACCGCCCTCAAGCTTGCCAAGGGCGAGTCGGTCGAGAAGAAGGTCTACATCCCCTTCGAGCTCGTCACGAAGGAAAACCTCGCCGACTACCAGGCCAAGAACTGATCGTTCCACTTGGGAGTGCGGCCGCAGCCGCACTCCCATTGGGAAACAAGTCCCGCCTGAGGCCCATATGGCCTAAAAGAAGGGTGTTCCGCCCGCCGCGTGGACGTTCCGGCCGAGGCCGGAAGATGGGGAGGCAATGACCATGACGCTCAGTCCCACGACGATGGCAGCCGTGCGCGCCAGCGGTGCCATACCCAATGCCGAATATCTCCTGGCCGCCGAAGGCGTGCGCAAGGAATTCCCCGGGGTCGTCGCGCTCGACGACGTTCAGTTCAAGCTGAAGCGCGGCACCGTGCATGCGCTGATGGGCGAGAACGGCGCCGGCAAGTCGACGCTGATGAAGATACTCGCCGGCATCTATCACCCGGACCAGGGCGAGGTGAAACTCCGCGGCGTCGACATCCAGCTGAAGTCCCCGCTCGACGCACTCGAAAACGGCATCGCGATGATCCATCAGGAACTGAACCTGATGCCCTTCATGACCGTCGCCGAGAACATCTGGATCCGCCGCGAACCGAAGAACCGGTTCGGCTTCGTCGACCACGGCGAGATGCGCCGGATGACGGCCAAGCTGTTCGAGCGGCTGAAGATCGACATAGACCCGGAGATCGAGGTGCGCCACTTGTCGGTCGCCAACCGGCAGATGGTCGAGATCGCCAAGGCGGTCTCCTATGAATCCGACGTGCTGATCATGGACGAGCCTACCTCGGCGCTCACCGAGCGCGAGGTCGCGCATCTCTTCGAGATCATCCGCGACCTCAGATCGCAGGGCATCGGCATCGTCTACATCACCCACAAGATGAACGAGCTGTTCGAGATCGCCGACGAGTTCTCGGTGTTCCGCGACGGCAAATATATCGGCACGCACGCGTCGAGCGAGGTGACCCGCGACGACATCATCCGCATGATGGTCGGCCGAGAGATCACCCAGATGTTCCCGAAGGAAGAGGTGCCGATCGGCGACGTCGTCCTGTCGGTCAAGAACCTGACGCTCAACGGCGTCTTCCACGAAGTGTCCTTCGACGTGCGCGCCGGCGAGATCCTCGGCGTTGCCGGCCTCGTCGGCTCGGGCCGCTCGAACGTTGCCGAGACGCTGTTCGGCGTCACCCCGGCAAGCTCGGGCACGATCGCGATCGACGGCAAGGAAGTGGTGATCGACAATCCGAATACGGCGATCCGCAACCGCATGGCGTTTCTGACCGAGGACCGCAAGGACACCGGCTGCCTACTGATCCTCGACATCCTCGAGAACATGCAGATCGCCGTGCTGCAGGACAGGTTCGTCAAGCGCGGCTTCGTAAGCGAGAAGGAAGTCAACGCGGCCTGCGAGGAGATGAGCCGCAAGCTGCGCGTCAAGACGCCGAACCTGCAGGAGCGCATCGAGAACCTCTCCGGCGGCAACCAGCAGAAGGTCCTCATCGGCCGCTGGCTGCTCACCAATCCGCATATTCTGATCCTCGACGAGCCGACACGCGGCATCGACGTCGGCGCGAAGGCCGAAATTCACCGGCTGGTGACCGAACTCGCCCGCAACGGCGTCGCCGTCATCATGATCTCGTCGGAAATGCCCGAGGTGCTCGGCATGAGCGACCGGATCATGGTCATGCATGAAGGCCGGGTCACGGGCTTCCTCGACAGGGCAGAAGCCACCCAAATCAAGGTCATGGAACTTGCCGCGCGTTAGCGCGGATGCCGACCGCAGGGAGGAAAGACTATGGAAACCAATATCGCTGCACATGGCACGAGTTCGACCCTCGCCGGGTCGAGACGGCGCTTGCCGCCCGAACTCAATATCTTCCTGGTGCTGATCGGGATCGCGCTCGTCTATGAAGTTCTCGGCTGGCTGCTCGTCGGCCAGAGCTTCCTGATGAATCCCCAACGCCTGACGATCATGATCCTGCAGGTGTCGGTGATCGGCATCATCGCGGTCGGGGTGACGCAGGTGATCATCACCGGCGGCATCGACCTTTCTTCAGGCTCCGTTGTCGGCATGACGGCGATGATCTCGGCGAGCGTCGCGCAAGCCTCCACCTGGCCGCGCGCGCTCTATCCTTCCCTGACCGACCTGCCGGCGATCGTGCCGATCGGGCTTGGCGTCGGCATCGGCCTTGTCGCCGGCTACATCAACGGGCAGCTGATCGCCAAAACCAAGATCCCGCCCTTCATCGCCACGCTCGGCATGATGGTCTCGGCGCGCGGTATTTCCAAGTGGTACACGAAAGGCCAGCCGGTCTCCGGCCTCACCGACCAGTTCAACTTCATCGGCACGGGCATCTGGCCGGTGGTGGTCTTCCTCGTCGTCGCCCTCATCTTCCACATCGCCCTGCGTTACACCCGCTACGGCAAGTTCACCTATGCGATCGGCGCCAACGTCCAGGCGGCACGCGTCTCCGGCATCAATGTCGAGGCGCATCTGATCAAGGTCTATGCGATCGCCGGCATGCTGGCCGGTCTTGCGGGCGTCGTCACCGCAGCCCGCGCCCAGACCGCGCAGGCCGGCATGGGTGTCATGTACGAACTCGATGCGATCGCCGCGACCGTCATCGGCGGCACCTCGCTGACGGGCGGCGTCGGCCGCATCACCGGCACCGTCATCGGCACGATCATTCTCGGCGTGATGACCTCCGGCTTCACCTTCCTCAGGGTCGACGCCTACTACCAGGAGATCGTCAAGGGCGTGATCATCGTCGCCGCCGTGGTCGTCGACGTCTACCGCCAGAAAGGCCGGAAAAAAACCTGAAGAAGACTGCCCTCCCAGTGAAGTACCTCGCCGGGATGAAGAAATTCATCCCGGCATCTTTGTTTTCTCCTACCCAATTCAGTCGATATTCTTGCCGCTCGACATATGCTTGCCCTGCAAGGCAGCTCCGTAGACTCCGCCATGGCCAAGGCGCGGCCGATAGACTATACGAGCGCCATCCTGAACTATCGGAGATTTATCATGTCATCGCAGGGCAAGCTTGCGAAGCAGGTTCAATCACGTTTCGCTCGTCAGCTTTGGAACGCAATGCTGCGGGTCCAGACCCGCGGCGCGGCGTCCCATCCTCCTCGCCGCGGTCGCTGAGCGGCCTGCCGGAGCGCGCCGGTAGCTCCGGGCGTCCTTCAGGCGCCGATTGAAGCGATCAGGCGACATACTCCATACTTTGACCGACCAACCATTGCCGGAGCTCTGCCAATCCGGCTGGCGTTGGCGCCTGCCGTGGCTGTATGAGGCCATAATCGGTTCCATCCGCGTCGAAACCCAGGGGCGCCGCCAGCCGGCCGCTTGTCACGTCATCCGCTGCGATCGCTTGCGGCGCGAGCGCAACGCCGAGCCCCGCCAACGCTGCTTCTGCCATCAGGAAATGATGGTCGAGCAATCGCGTGCTTCGCGGCCGCGGTGCCGAGGGATGCCCATCCAGCCACATCTGCCAGGCATTCGGTCGCGTGCGGGACCCGAGCGCGACATAGTCGCCACGATCGAAACGCTGCCGATGCGAATGGAGCATGACCGGCCCGACCCGCTCAGGCATCAGCCGGGTGATCATCCATTCGGGCTCTACGGGAAAGTCGAGCCGCCGGATCGCGAGCGTCACGCGATCCCGCGCGAAGTCGAGCGCCCCGCCGCCGGTTGCAAGATGTACGTCGATATGCGGGTACTTGTCCTGAAAGCCGGAAAGGCGGGGGATTAGCCAGCGCATCGCCAGCGACCGTTCGCACGACAACAGGATTGGTGCCGCTGACGCGGCAGATCGGATTTCGGCGAGAGTATCCATAATGGCGGAGAATGCCCGGCCGGTCGTCGCCGCCAATTTTTCGCCGTCGGGCGTCAGCCGCACACCCCGTCCATCCGGCTCGAGCAGGCGCAGGCCGAGCATCTCGGCAAGCTTGGAGACGCGTCGGCTCACCGCGCCATGCGTCAAGGAGAGTTCGATGGCTGCGGCCCGCACGGATCCGAGGCGGGCTACCGTCTCAAAGGCGCGCAGATCGTCGAGGCATGGAATGTCGGCTCGTCTCATTGGTGCTTCTTTATCACCATTATCCGTCAAAACATATCGCTATTCCTTCGCCTCCTGTCTGCAAGCCTCACCAATATGAAGCAGAGCACACTATTCCAGGTCGGCATTGTCGCCGACGATCTCACCAGCGCCACCGATGGCGCGGCACCTTTTCTTGCGAAGGGCTGCGCACCTCTGATCACCCGGGACCAGGCGAGGATCGGACAGGAGCCGGTCGTTTCCATCGACACCAACAGCCGCAGCTTAAGCGCAACCGAAGCGGCGCGGCTGACGGCGGCTGCGATTGCCGCGCTTTCCGACCGGAGCCTTCTTCTCAAGACCATCGACTCGACGCTCCGCGGCCATATCCGCGCGGAAATCGCGGCCGCCTGGCGCGCAAGCGGCCGAAGCAGGCTGGTTGTCGCCCCGGCCTTTCCCGCGGCCGGACGGCTGACCGTCGGCGGCATGCAGATGGTTCACGGCATTCCCGTCAGCGGCAGTGACTATCGACGAGACCCCGTCCATCCGGCGTCCACGTCCGACATCGGGGCATTGGTCGATCCCGCGATCGGCAAACCAACAATCATCGCGCTGGAAGACGCCGTGCCGTCCGCGGCCGAGGCGCCTGTCCTGATCCTCGACGCTGACAGCCAGCAGGCGTTGAACCGGCAAGTCGCCCGCATTCCGCACCCCCAGGCGGCGCTCTGGGTCGGCTCGCCCGGTCTCGCCACGGCACTTGCCGCGCTGGTTCCGCAAGCTTCGAAGGGCGGTGCGGACGACAGCCTGATCGCTCGGCGCGTGTTGATCGTCGCCGGAAGCGCCAACCGGGTCACACACCTCCAGTGCGACTCCCTGCGAGCGCACGGCGTCGCTGTCGTCGGCGATCTGGCCGATGCGCCCAACGATGCTTCCATTCTGTGTCTCTGCGCGCCGATCGAGAGACAAGGGGATGCCGGGTCTGTCTTGGTTGGTCTCGCGGCGCAGGCCGGCTCAGCGCTTGCTCGGCATGGCTACGACGCTGTGATTGCCACCGGCGGCGAGACGATGGCGGCAATCCTCGACCGGATCGGCATCCGCCGCTTCATGCTCGCTTTCGAACTCGAGCCAGGTTTCCCGGTCGGTCGTGCAGAGCGGGCGGACGGCTCCTCCCTGCTGATTGCCATGAAGGCCGGCGGCTTCGGCTCCCGCTCGACGCTCGTCGATGCTGCCCGCGCACTCGCTGCCGAAACGAGAGACCGCATCCAATGACCGCCTCTGCCCCGCTTGCGGTAACCATGGGCGATCCGGCCGGCATCGGTCCCGAGATCATAATCAAGATGTATCTCCGGCGGCCGGACAAGCGGCATTGGCTCGTCGTCGGCGACCCGATGGTCATGGAACGAGCCGCCTCGATGCTCGGCACCGAGTTGCGCATCCGCCCGGTGTCTTCCGTCGACGATGCCCCGTTCGAAGCTGGTTTTCTCGATGTACTTTGTGCGTCCCGACTTTGCGATCTGCCGGCCGTGGCCACGGTCTCGGCGGCCGGCGGACGCGCGGCATTCGACGCCATCGCCGCAGCGATTGAAATCGCGCGCCAAGGACGCGTCCATGGCATCGTCACCGCGCCGATCCACAAGGAGGCGCTTGCCGCCGCCGGATTGACCTATCCCGGCCATACCGAAATCCTGGCCGAGCTCGGCGGCGCCCGAAGCGTCGCGATGATGCTGGCGAACGAGGATATCCGCACCGTTCTCGTCACGATCCACTGCTCGCTGGCAGAGGCGATCCGCAGAGCCGACTTCGCCGCGCAGATGGACGCAATACGCCTCGCCCATACAGGCGCGCTGTCGCTCGGCATCGCGCATCCACGTATTGCCGTGGCAGGCCTCAATCCGCATGCGGGGGAAGGCGGCCTATTCGGCGACGAGGAGGTCCGCATTATCCGGCCGGCGATCGAGGCAGCGCGCGCCGAGGGGATCGACGTCACCGGTCCGTGGCCCGGTGACACCGTATTCATGCAGGCGCGCACGGGTCGCTTCGACATCGTCGTCGCGCAATACCACGATCAGGGGCTCATCCCCGTCAAATACCTGGGATTGGACCGGGGCGTGAATATCACGCTCGGCCTGCCCTTTGTTCGCACCAGCCCCGACCACGGTACTGCCTTCGATATCGCAGGGCGCGGCATTGCCGACCCGTCCAGCCTTGAGACAGCCTTCGACTATGCCGTCCGGCTGAAATCCGGGAACATGAGAGCCAACAAGAGATGACACAGTTCGACTTCATATTCATGCTGACCCGCAACGACCGCACCGTCACGGACGCCGCGGCCCACGCCCAGACAGCGCTCCGCGCCGGCATCCGCCATATCGGCTTCAAGGACATCGGTCTTCCCTTCGATGCGCTCGGCGATCTTCAGCGCCAAATCCACGGGGCCGGAGCGATGAGCTACCTCGAAATCGTGTCGCTGGACCGCGAGAGCGAAATACGTTCTGTCAAGGCGGCAATCGAACTTGATGTCGACTATATCCTGGGCGGCACCCGCGCCGAGGACGTCCTGCCGCTGCTCGAAGGCACTGCGATCCGCTACTATCCGTTCCCCGGACGCGTCGTCGGGCATCCGAGCATCCTCGAAGGGTCGCAGGCCGAGATCGTCGAAAGCGCCGTGGCACTTGCCGGCCATCCCGGTGTCGCCGGTCTTGACCTGCTGGCCTATCGCTCGTCTGGCGACGTATCCTGCCTCATCGAGGCCGTCTGCCGTGCTGCACACAAGCCGGTGATTGTCGCCGGCTCGGTTGACCGGCCCGATCAGATCGAAACGATACGAGGCGGCGGAGCGGCCGGGTTCACAATCGGAACCTCGGCACTCGACGGTCGGTTTCCGGCCGCCAGCCCTCGGCTGGCGGAGCAGCTCCAGGCAATCAAGGCCTGCGTCGCCTCGTCTTAGGAGCGGAACTCCGGTGCGCCGAACCGCAAGCCCACCGTCGGCGCCCCGCGCGTTTCAACCCGCGGGGAACGTGACGACCACCCTCAAGCCGCGCCCAGCCTCGCCGTCCTCGAGCCGCATCGTTCCCCCATAAAGTGCGGCGATTTCCTCGACGATCGGCAGGCCGAGCCCCGTGCCGGGCGCCTCGTTGCCGCCGCGCCTGAAGCGCTTCAGCACGGCCTCGCGCAGCTCCGGCCTGATGCCCGGCCCGTTGTCCTCGACCTCGAGCGCAACCTCATCTTC
This sequence comes from Sinorhizobium glycinis, assembly GCF_001651865.1. Classification (GTDB taxonomy): domain Bacteria; phylum Pseudomonadota; class Alphaproteobacteria; order Rhizobiales; family Rhizobiaceae; genus Sinorhizobium; species Sinorhizobium glycinis. Next base: position 800,683 of record NZ_LPUX01000064.1, on the reverse strand, counting down.
CAAGCCTGAGACGCGGACGGTCACCTCCGCTCCACGCCCGGCATAGAGCAGCGCATTGCCGACGAGGTTCTTCAGGAGCTCTGCGACGAGCAGCGGCTCGGCCCGGATCCAATATTCCCCCTCGCCAGCAAAACCGAGATCGATGTCCACCTCTCCGGCCGCCGGCACCTGCTCGGCGGTGACGCTGCGCGCCAGCCGGGCAAGTTCGATCCGCTCCGATCCGCGCGCCTCCTCCTGGGCCGCCGCATCGATCTTCGCCATCAGCAGCAATTGCGCAAGGATGCGTTCGGCATTGGCGACCGCCTCGTCCGCCTTCGAGGCGGCAGCCCGCGCATCGTCGACCGTCGCGGCCCGGCGGGCGAGCGCCAGCTGCGTCCGGATGATTGCCAGCGGCGTGCGCAACTGATGGCTGGCATTGCCGGTGAAATGTCGAAGCGCGTCCAGCGCCGACTGCAGCCGCACCATGAAGGAGTTGACCGTGTCGACCAGCCCCTGCACCTCGCTCGGCACGCGCTCGCCGATCGGATGCAGATCGTCGGGACTGCGCTCGGCAATTGCGTCGCCGAGTCGATAGAGCGGCCTCAGGGAGAAGGTCACCGCCACCCAGACGATCAGGGCGGCACCGGCGATCATCAATCCGAGACGGAGCGCCGAATGCAACAGGATGGTCTGCGTCAGCTGGCGTCTGGCGATCGTCGTTTCGGCAACGGTGACGACGAAGGGGACGGAATTGACGCCGGTGGAGGCGGAGCGGCGAAGCACCGCGAGGCGGATCGGCTCGCCGCGGAAGACCGCATCGGCAAAACTCGTCGACTGGCCGGCGACTTCCGGAAGCGACGGCAGGGTCTGGTAGCCGGTGATGAACTGGCCGGGCGGCCCGTCGACCCTATAGAAGACGCGATCCTGCGCGGCCGAGGTCAGCATTTCCAGCGCCACATAGGGAATGTCGACCTGCAGCGTGCCGTCCTCGGCGACGACCACGCGCTCGGCGATCGCCAGCGCCGAGCCCGCGAGCACCCGGTCCGAGACGACGTTCGCGGTCTTGACCGCTTCCCGATAGGTATCCATCAGCGCGACCACGCCGATCACCGCTGTCGAGATCAACAGCCAACCGAGCAGCCTGCGTCTCAGCGAATAGACGACGGTCCTCATTCGGGGTTGGCCGCCTTGTCGAGGTAGTAGCCGATGCCGCGGGCGGTGCGCACCGTCAGGCCGTAGGGCGCCAGGCGCTTGCGCAGCCGGCTGACATATTGCTCGATGGCATTGGGGCTGAGGTCGTCGTCGAGGCCGGTCAGCGATTGCACGATCGCGTCCTTGGCGACCACCTTGCCGGCGCGCATGAAGAGAAGCTCGAGAAGCCCCAGTTCGCGCGCCGGAATCTCGATCGGCACGCCGCCGGCGGAAAAGCTGCGTGCATTGAGATCCAGCGAGACGTTGCCGTAGCTGACGATCGAACTGCGCAACCCTGCCTGACGCCGGAGCAATACCCGCACGCGCGCCTCGAACTCACCGATGTCGAAAGGCTTGATCAGGTAGTCGTCGGCGCCGAGATCTAGGCCCCTTACCCTTTCTTCGGGCGATCCGCGCGCCGTCAGGATCAGGACGGCGGCCCGGTTCTGCCGGGCCCGCATGGCGCGCAGCACGTCGAGCCCGTCCATCTCCGGCAGGTTGAGGTCCAGGATGACCAGATCGAAGCTCTCGGCCGCGGCGACGGCATGCGCCGAAGCGCCGTCGTTCACCACGTCGACGGCGTAGCCGCTGTCCCGCAAAAGGGTCGAGAGACCCTCTGCCAGCGCCTGATTGTCTTCAACGAGCAAGATTCGCAATTTTTACGTCTCCCCGCCCCACCTTATCGGTCGTGACCTTGCTTGTGAACGGCGTGCGGGTGAGGCATGGTGAAATTATGCGGTTCTTGATTTCCTTCGCTTTTTGGTTGTTTTTCGCCGGACTCGCGTGTGCAGCACCGGTGCTCTTCCCGGCCGTTTCCGGCGATGCGGCGGCGCCCGTTCTCGTCGTCTATTCCTCGCTCGACGAGCCCCTGGCGCGGCCGATGATCGTCGGCTTCCAGAAGGCCAATCCGGATGTCGCGGTGCGCTACGAGGATATGCTGACCGGCGAGATCTACGACCGGATCGTCAAGGAGACCGATGCCGGCCGGAAGACGGCCGATTTCGCCTTTTCCTCCGCCATGGACCTGCAGGTCAAGCTCAGCAACGACGGCTACGCCCAGCGCAGCGACCTGCCGATGAGCGGCCGCTGGCCGGCCTGGGCCAACTGGCGCAACACGGCCTATGCGCTGACCTTCGAGCCGGCCGTGTTCGTCTACCACAAGCCGAGTTTCGCGAAGGAACGGCCGCCGGCGACGCGCGCCGAATTCGTCGACTACCTGACGCGCCAGGGAAGCGCCGTCTTCGGCCGCATCGGCACCTACGATATCGAGCGATCGGGCGTCGGCTTCCTCTTCATGGCACGCGACCAGGAACAATTCGGCGACATCTGGAGCGTCATCCGGGCGATGGGGGCGGCGGGCGTCAAGCTCTATTCGACCAGCCAGGCTATCCTCGAGCGGGTCGCGGACGGGCGGTTCGTGCTCGGCTACAACATTCTTGGCTCCTACGCCGCCGACTGGGCTTCGCGGCATCCCGACGTCGGCATCGTTCTGCCGAAGGACTACACCGTGGTGATGTCGCGAATCGGCCTCGTGCCGCAGGCGGCCGCCTCTCCCGATCTTGGCCGCCGCTACCTCGAATTCTTCATGTCGAAGGAAGGCCAGACGATCATGGCGCGCGAGCTGCAGATCCCGGCCGTCAGCCCGGATGTCGCCGGCGAGAACACGGCCAATACCATGCAGGAAATGCTTGGCGGGCAGTTGAAGCCGGTGCCGGTCAGTCCCGGCCTGATGGTCTATCTCGACCAGGTGAAACGTGCCCGGCTGATCGCCCGCTGGAACGAGGTGCTCAGACTCCAGTGAATATTCCTGGAGCCCAAACAAACCGTTTACGCGCTGCCGGGTTGATGTCAGGTTAATGTCAGCTTTCTGTGTTGGTTTAGGGCCGCTGGCGACCCGTGGAGGCGGAATGCCAGCAGCGCATCGGGAGGAAATCACCAATCCGGTCGGAGGTTGCCGCTTTTGAGGTCAGCCGCCCGTTTCTCCCGTTCGCGACAACGATCAACGCGCGGACGAACCGCGCCTACGGAGGACCGACCTTGAAACACTTCTTCCTCGCATCCATTCTCGCCGGCGCGCTGGCGCTTCCGGCCTACGCCGCCGACTACACGATCATCGCGCCGGCAAATCCCGGCGGCGGCTGGGACCAGACCGCCCGTTCGCTGCAGACCGTCATGCAGCAGGAAGGCATTTCCGGCAATGTGCAGGTGCAGAACGTGCCCGGCGCCGGCGGCACGATCGGGCTCGCCCAGTTCGCCAGCCAGCAGAAGGGCAACCCGAATGCGCTGCTCGTCGGCGGCTACGTCATGGTCGGCGCGATCCTCACCAACAACTCGCCGGTCACTCTCAACGACGTCACGCCGATCGCTCGCCTGACGGGCGAATACGAGGCGATCGTCGTTCCGGCCGCCTCCGAGATCAAGACGATGGCCGACCTCGTCGAAGCCCTGAAGAAGGATCCGGGCGCCGTTTCCTGGGGCGGCGGCTCGGCCGGCGGCACCGACCACATCACCGTCGGCCTCATCGCCAAGGCTGCCGGCGTTGACCCGACCAAGATCAACTACATCGCCTATTCCGGCGGTGGCGAGGCGCTCGCCGCCATTCTCGGGAGCCAGGTGACCGCCGGCATCTCCGGCTACGGCGAATTCGAATCGCAGGTTAAGGCCGGCACGCTCCGCGTGCTCGCGGTATCGAGCGCCGAACGGCTCCCGGGTATCGATGCCCCGACGCTGAAGGAATCCGGCCTCGACGTCACCGTCCAGAACTGGCGCATGGTTGCGGCCGCCCCTGGCCTGACCGATGAACAGAAGGCCGCTGTTACCGCCGACATCGAGAAGCTCGCCAAGTCCGCCGGCTGGCAGGAAGTGCTGAAGACCAAGGGATGGCAGGATACCTACCTCGCCGGCGACGCCTTCAATGAGCAGCTCGCCAAGGACGTCTCGGCCACCGAAGCGGTCCTCAAGGACATCGGACTGGTCAAATGAGCAGGGGAGATAGCCCTTCCGTCGAAACGCGCCGCCCTGATCGGGCGGCGCTGATCATCGCCGTCGTGCTGGCTGCGATTGCCGGCGTGATCTTCTGGGACGTTTCCCGCCTCACCGGACTCGCCGGCTACTCGCAGGTCGGCCCGACGACGGTGCCCTACGCGATCGCCTGCTGTCTTATCGTGCTTGCCGTCTGGACGGCTATCGAGGGCTTCAGGGGCGACTTTGCCGAGCGTGAACCGCAGCAGTTCGGGCCGGTCGCCTGGGTCGTCGGCGGTCTTGCGGCGCAGATGCTGCTGCTCAACACGCTCGGTTTCTCGATCGCCACCGGCATCCTCTTCGCCATGACGGCGCGCGGCTTCGGGAAGCGGCAAATTTGGCTGACAATTCCCTTCGGCATCGTCGCCAGTTTCGTCGTCTGGACGATTTTCGCCAAAGTCCTGCAGTTGTCGCTGCCGGCAGGACCGCTTGAACGCCTGCTCTTCTAGAAAGGCCGACAATTATGGGTACTCTTGATTTCCTTTTGCAGGGGCTGCTGGTTGCTGCCCAACCGATGAACCTGCTCTATGCGTTGATCGGAGTGACACTTGGCACGGCCGTCGGCGTCCTGCCGGGCATCGGCCCCGCCCTGACTGTCGCGCTCCTGCTGCCTGTCACCTACCAGCTTGATCCCGGCGGCTCGCTGATCATGTTCGCCGGCATCTACTACGGCGGCATGTATGGCGGCTCGACGACATCGATCCTGCTCAACACGCCCGGCGAAAGCTCCTCCATTGTCACTGCCCTCGAAGGCAACAAGATGGCGCGCGCTGGCCGTGGCGGCCCCGCACTGGCAACGGCGGCGATCGGCTCCTTCGTCGCAGGGCTGATTGCAACGCTCGGCCTCGCCTTCGTCGCCCCCTATATCGTCAAGCTGGCACTCGTCTTCGGTCCGCGCGAATACTTCGCACTGATGGTGCTCGCCTTCGTCACCGTTTCTTCCGCCTTCGGCGACTCGACGCTGCGCGGTCTCACCTCGCTCTTCATCGGCCTGACGCTCGCCTGCATCGGCATCGACCAGTTGACCGGCCAGGCGCGGCTTTCCTTCGGGGTTCCCGACCTGCTCGACGGCATCGAGGTGACGACGCTCGCCGTTGCGATGTTCGCGATCGGCGAAACGCTCTACATCGCGGCGCAGGGCGACAAGGGACCCGACAAGGTCGAGGCCGTGCGCGGCTCGGTCTGGATGAGTGCCTCGGATTGGGCACGCTCCTGGAAGGCGTGGCTGCGCGGCACGTTCATCGGCTTCCCGATCGGCGCTATGCCGGCGGGCGGCGCCGAGATCGGCACCTTCCTCTCCTATGCCACCGAGAAGCGCCTAAGCAAGCATCCGGAAGAATTCGGCAATGGCGCGATCGAAGGCGTTGCCGGTCCGGAAGCCGCGAACAACGCGTCGGCGGCCGGCACGCTCGTGCCGCTCCTGACCCTCGGCCTGCCGACGTCGGCGACCGCGGCCATCATGCTGGCCGGCTTCCAGCAATATGGCCTGCAGCCCGGCCCGCTGCTCTTCGCGACCAATCCGCAGCTCGTCTGGGGCCTGATCGCCAGCCTGCTGATCGCCAACTTCATGCTGCTCGTCCTGAACCTGCCGCTGGTCGGCCTTTGGGTGAAGCTGCTGACGATCCCGAAGCCCTGGCTCTATGCCGGCATTCTGCTCTTCGCGACGCTCGGCACGATCGGCGCCAATCCCTCGGTGTTCGAGCTCGGCATGCTGCTCGCCTTCGGCCTGCTCGGCTACGTCATGCGCGTCTTTGGCTACCCGATCGCGCCGGTCGTCGTCGGCCTGATCCTCGGGCCGCTCGCCGAGCAGCAGCTGCGCCGGGCGCTGTCGATCAGCCAGGGTGACGTGACCGTGCTCTTCACCTCGCCGATCGCGGCTGTGCTGCTGCTGATCGCGGCGCTGGCCTTCATCGTCCCACTGATCCTCAGGGCCCGCGGCCGCGGCGAAGTGCTCGCCCAGCTTGCTGCCAGCGAAGACTGATTGCTTCCGCCTCCCAAGGCGCTTTAGCGCGGGATGAGGAAAAGTGTGTGCGGTTTTCCGCCCGCATCCCGCGCTACTTCTCAAAGGTGATGACGATGATTTCATCGTCATCCAACGAGCGGGACGAGGAGGGGCAGCCACGCTCCGCTCAACACAGGCCCGGTTGGCAGATCGCCAACCGGGCCTGCTTTCACTGCATGGCTGGGGTGAGGTTTTGTGCATTGCAAAATAACGCCGTCAGGCCCATCTTTTGCTCATCGAATTGAGAAAGAAAGTGAGCAAAGACAATGACTAGCAAGAACCGCATGGGCTTCATCGGCCGCGCCTTCGCAGTCCTGGGCGCCGCCACTGCTGCCGCCGCCGCCGTCGAAGGCCACCGCCGCCCGAGCGCCCGCGACCTCCACACCCTCGGCATCAACCCGGCCAACTTCCCGGACGTGCGCCGCGGCTAACGGCCTGAACGGCGGTCAGCCTAATACGAAGGGCAGTCGCCGACCGCTCGGTACTCCCCTGCCGCGGCTCACAGCCTCACTGACGGCCACATTTGCTCTCGGGCGCTAAAACCGCGCCCGGATCGTGGCGCGGATCGTACGTCCGGGCGACGGCAGACCTCCGGCCATTTCTATACCCGTGTCGAAGACATTCAGCACCTGCGCCCCAATCTCCAGGTGCCCACTCTCAGATTTCCAGGTGATCGCCGCGTCCGTCGTCCGGTACGATTCCAATCCCACCGCTACGGGATTGAAGTCGTCGTCCTCGTCGTAGTATTGCCCGCCGACCCGAGAACCGACGAATGTCTCGGCGATGGTCAGCGTCACGCGCGAGGGATGTACATAGCTGAGGCCAACTTGGGCCACGTAGTCGGGTATGAGCGGCACCTTGAAATCGGAATTCCAAAAGGGGGTGGTGTCTTTACTGTCGTTCAACGTCAGCGAGCCGAAGACACCCAAGCCATTGCCGATCCAGTAATTGGCACTAATATTCAAGCGGTCGATCTCACCATCCGACGTAATAAAGGTCGAGAGCAGGTCTTCGTACTCAAGCGTAAGGCCATTGAACCGCTGGTGCTGGTATTCGACAGCCGTAAAAAAGCGCTCGTTCCACTCCGCATCCCAACGTAAGGCGGCCGTGCGCGTCTGTCCGCTCGAATAGAGCGGCAGCTGAAGCGGAGCCAGGCCGACCGTTGTCACAGGCGATAGCGTGTGGTTGGATAGGAACTGGGTGTCCTGCCGGTAGTAGGCCCGAAGCCAGTGCCCCTCTATGGGAGACCACGCGACGCCTACCCGCGGGTCGACCGGGCCCCAAATCCCGCTTTCGCCGTCAAACCGAGTGACGTAAGCTCCGCCCTGGAACTGAAGATCCTGGGACAGGTCCAGCATGACGTCGAAATAGGCGCGGGTCGCGTTGCTTTCTCCGGAAAACTCACCAAGGTGTTCGACGGCACCCGAGCTCAAATTGGTTGACGTCTGAGAGATCCAGAACTGAGAGTGTGCCGCCTCCGCACCGTAGCGAACGGTGAGGGGGCCGATACCGAATAGATGACTTACACCGTACGCAATGTCGTCATCTTCGTTCCTTTCGTTGATCCGGTAGACTATCCCTGCGTCAAAATCTGTTACCCGGAACTGGCGCCGAGTGTCGACATCACTCGCTACAGCGAAGGCCTGAATGACATTGCGGTCAGAGATCGTATGGCTCCATGCCCCCCCGATTGTATTGTCGCGAGTTCCGACCTCGTTAAACGGAGCCGGGTTCCATATTTGACCAGGATAACCGATCTCTTGCCGGATGTTGTTTCCAAACAGGAAGAGGCTATCGGCAAGGGTGGGTCGAAGACCGAGCTGAAACAGGCCGCCGTCGAAATCGTCGGTATCATTCTCGCGCTCGAACTCCGGGCGCGATATTTGGCCCTGTACGTAATAGCTCAAGGGTATGCCACTGTAGCTCGTGCCCTGAAGAAGGACGTCACTGCCCCAGCCTGGACCCGCACCACTGTCGAAAACCGCGGCTCCGATCGCGGTTTCAAAAAAGCTTCGCCCTTCGAGCGAATTGCGCTTACCCTCCGAAGCGACGGCAAGCGGATCAAAAAGAAGGCCTTGCATCTGCAAGGAAGTGGACGTTGAACCGAACGGGAAGCGATCCAGACCAGAAAGCGGTTCTCCCACGAAAGGGTTGAGCCGTCCGCTTGCAGCCTCGTCGATGTAGCTCGTTGCTTTGAACGGGTCGAATGAGCGATCCGCGTAGTACTGGCCCCATTCGGTCAGTCCGATATTGGCGAGCGTGACTCCCAGAAAAGATGAGGCCTGTCGGTTTGCGTCGTAACCGCTGTAGTAGCCGCCGCGCGCCTGGCGACGGCGCAGCGCCTCGCGAGCCTCCACGATCGCTTCGTCGGCGCGGTACTGGTCAATGGCTATGCCGGAGCGGATCAGTGGGATCGAGGGATTGTCCGGATCAAACCTGTCCGCATTGTCGAGAGCCTGGGCGGTCTCTTCCTCTTCGCCCAGCTGATAGCTGCCGATCGCCAGGCCTATGAGGCTGTCGCCATAGGTCGGGTTCACGGCGGAGGCTTCGAGCAGCACCTTCTCGCCTTCCTCGGTTTTTCCGATCCGCAAGAGATAGCGGCCCTTGGCGGCGAGAACCGCATAGGAATGGGGATCGAGTGCCTCCGCCCTGTCAATCTCCGCTTTCGCCGCCACGATTTGATCATTGTCCATCAGGAAGCGCGCATAATTGGCGTACAAGACCGCATTTTCCGGGTTCAATGCGATGGCGCGGCGATGGGCGGCATCCGCTTCGACGATCGCGTTGCGATCACTCTGAATGATGCCGAGTTCATTCCAGACGGCATCGTCACCCGGAGCGACTTCCGTGGCGCGTTTCAGGTCGGCGAGCGCGCCATCAAGGTCGCTCGATACCGACGCGCGGAAGCGCGCATTGCTCAGGAGATAGGCCGTCTCATCCGGATCAAGCGCTTTGGCCCGGGCAAGCGCCTCCTTAACCTCGTCGCGGCGGTCGAGCTGAAAAGCGAGGTCGGCGCGCATCGCCGGCAGCCGTGCGTCCTCGGGATAGCGGCGCTCGGCCGCTCGCAGTATCTCGATCGCTTCGGCCGGCCCGACTGCATGGGAAGCGGCCGTGGCCTGCATCAATGCCGCGGTAGGATCGTCCGCATAGGCGCCCTCGCGCGGCGGCGGGGCTTGCCGATCGGGATGGGCCAGGGTCTCGGCGAACCAGCGGCCATAGATTGCCGATGCCCTGCGGTTTCGGGGAAGCGCAGGCAGAGCGGCGGCAAAGAGCCGGCTTGCATCGCCATAGCGCCGCTCCAGTCCGGCGATCATCGCCTCGACGAGCTTGGCACGCGCCTCCAAGCGAGCAGGCAGAGGCCGCCGCAGTTCTCTCAGCGCCTCCTTGGCGGCTGCCCGGCCGTCGTGCGACAGCGACGCTTCGGCAAGCGCGAGCCAGTCTTCATCGCTGCGCCGGACCGGTGCAATGGCCAGGATGCGCTCGCGTTCGGCGCGAGTCTCGCGGCCGCCCAGCCCGCTTGCCGGCAAACCTGCGAAAACACCGCGCAGCTCCGAATAGAGCAGGATCTGCTCGCGTTCCTTGAGATTGACGAGGATGTACTTGCGCGGCGCCTGGCCAATGGCCGCAATCGCGCCCTCCCCCTGATTGACGGTCACGGCACCTTGGGCGTTCTTGAGTTCCACGCTGCCCTCCAGGACGGAGAGGGTTGTGTCGCCGTTGCCGCTCACGCTGAGCGTCCAGTCCGTTCCCCGTATCGCGGCGGCAGCCGAAGGCGTATCGACGGTGAGGCCACTGCCTCCGCGCTTTGCCCGTGCCCAAATGGCGCCGGCCTTGAGTTCAAGCTCGCTGCCGGAGTGCTCGCCAATCTTTTTGACAAGAAGCGTCGTGTTGCGCCCCATGCGCATCTGGGTGTCGTCGGAAAAGAGCAGTGCAAGACTGCCGGACGCATTGGTCCGCAGAATGTCGCCGGCAAGCAGGTCCTGACTGACCTCCACGCTGCGCCAGCCTTCGATGTCAATGAAGCTGATTTCCTCGCCGGACTTGCGGGATATGACGGACCCCTCGGCAAAGCCGGCGCGCGACAGTACCTCGGCCGCAGTTGGCAGCCCGCTTGCCAGCACCACAAGTGCTGCAACCCCTAGTCTGAGCTTGTGCATCGATGAAGTGTCTGCTGAGTCCCCGCCCCTAAATGCTAAAGGAACGGGGCCGGTGTCAACGTCTCTGTCAGTTGCGGCTTGGAAAAACACAACCAAATTCAGCCGGAAGCGGCCACCCGGCGGCGGCTGACCAATCTTCCAGGCCGCCAAAGCGACGAAATTGGGCAATCTCCACTAAGCTTCCTTCAATCCCGAGGATCATCAGGCCGACGTGGGCGCAAATGAGCCTGTGAGCGGCGGTCAGATCGGCTGGCTTGACGAAGCCCTGACCGAGCCGGCTCGGAGGCTGGCTGTTCTCGTCGACATGATAGACTGGCGACGCATCTCCGAGTTCGGCGAATGACGCGGAATGGCAAGCCAATCCCGCGTGAAAAAAGTGTTTGGCTAAATCCTGTCCTTCAACGATGATCGCTGCGCCCTCGGTGGTGCTACATCGAGGATGGATCGCCGTGAGCGTGTTGTGCTTTCCGTGCTTGGGAGCAAGTCATGTGCCGGAACATAAGAACCCTGTTCAATTTCGATCCGCCAGCAACGGAAGAGGAAATCCACGACGCCGCGCTGCAGTTCGTGCGCAAGCTGAGCGGAACGACCAAACCGTCGAAACGCAATGAGGAGGCGTTCGAGCGCGCGGTCAATTCGATCGCGGCATCCGCCCGGGAACTGCTCGATTCGCTGGAGACTTCACAATCTCCACGCAACCGCGAGGAAGAGGCCGCAAAGGCGCGCGCGAGAACGGCGAGCCGGTTCGCGTGAGCGACGCGCGGCGCCATGCCAAACCGTCCGCATTACCCCCCACTGATCGATCGGGTGCCGCGACCCGGAATTCGGGGCCTCCCTTCGCCTGACATGGCAAAGCTTGACCCCGCACGGCGCCGTGCCATCCTGCCCGTATGATCAAAGCTGTGCTGTTGGATCTTGCCGGCGTCATCTATGACGGCGAAAAGGCCGTGCCCGGGGCGGCGGCTGCCGTCGCCCGATTGCGCGCGTCGAACCTTCCGATCCGCTTCGTCAGCAACACCACTCGCTCGACGAAGCAAGCCGTCCTCGAGCGGCTGGCGAAACTGGGGCTTCCGGTAAAAGGCGCCGAGCTCTTCACGCCGGCCGAGGCCGCCTGCAACTGGCTCCGCGCGCACGAGCGAGCCGCGCACCTTCTCGTCCATCCCGATCTCGTATCCGAATTCTATGACCTACCGGCCGAGGGCAGCATGGCGGTCGTCGTCGGCGATGCCGGCGATGCCTTCGACTATCGAGCGCTGAACGCCGCCTTCCGAAAACTCACCGATGGCGCCGAACTGCTGGCGCTTGCGCCGAACCGCACCTTCAAGGACGCCGACGGGAAGTTGAGCCTCGACGCGGGAGCTTTCGTCGCCGCACTGGAATTTGCCAGCCGGCGGCAAGCAATCGTCCTCGGCAAGCCGGCGCCCGGCTTTTTCCTTTCTGCCCTCGCCACCATACCCTGCACGGCAGCGGACGCCGTGATGGTCGGGGACGACGCGGAAACCGACGTCGCCGGTGCGCTGAGCGCCGGGCTTGGTCATGCGCTGCTGGTGCGTACGGGAAAGTACAGGGGGGGAGACGAAGCGCGATTTGCGCCGGCGCCGAGCGCGACCGTCGACGACATCGGGGCAGCCGCCGAATGGATTCTCGCGCGGTGCGGCGCCTGTTAAAAAAGCATGGCGCCGACCGTGAGATCGACGCCATGTAGAGGCTTGGGAGTAGTTAAGCGACCTTAGAAACTTCCGCCGGAACGGAAGCAATCGTCTTCAGCACGCGCGAAGCGATCTGGTAGGGGTCGCCCTGGGAGTTCGGGCGGCGATCTTCGAGGTAGCCCTTGTAGCCATTGTTGACGAAGCTGTGCGGAACGCGGATCGATGCACCGCGGTCGGCAACGCCGTAGCTGAACTTGTTCCACGGTGCCGTCTCATGCTTGCCGGTCAGGCGCAGGTGGTTGTCCGGGCCGTAGACCTCGATGTGTTCCATCAGGTTCTTGTCGAAGGCTGCCATCAGCGCCTCGAAATAGTCCTTGCCGCCGACTTCGCGCATGTAGGCGGTCGAGAAGTTGCAGTGCATGCCGGAGCCGTTCCAGTCGGTGTCGCCGAGCGGCTTGCAGTGGTACTCGACGTCGATGCCGTATTTTTCGGTCAGGCGCTGCAGCAGGTAGCGAGCCATCCAGACTTCGTCGGCGGCCTTCTTGGAGCCCTTGCCGAAGACCTGGAATTCCCACTGGCCCTTGGCGACTTCGGCATTGATGCCTTCATGGTTGATGCCGGCAGCCAGGCAGATGTCGAGGTGTTCTTCGACGATCTGGCGCGCGACGTCGCCGACGTTGCTGTAGCCGACGCCCGTGTAATACGGACCCTGCGGTGCCGGATAGCCCTGCTCCGGGAAGCCGAGCGGGCGGCCGTTCTTGTAGAAGAAGTATTCCTGCTCGAAGCCGAACCAGGCGCCTTCGTCGTCGAGGATCGTGGCGCGCGAGTTCGACGGATGCGGCGTCTTGCCGTCCGGCATCATGACCTCGCACATGACCAGCACGCCATTGGTGCGGACCGGATCCGGATAGACGGCAACCGGCTTCAGCACGCAGTCGGAGCTGCGGCCTTCGGCCTGCATCGTCGAGCTGCCGTCGAAGCCCCAGAGCGGAAGCTGCTCGAGCGTCGGGAACGCGTCGAATTCCTTGATCTGCGTCTTGCCGCGGAGATTTGGTACGGGTGTGTAGCCATCGAGCCAGATGTACTCGAGCTTATACTTGGTCATTAGCGAATCTCTCTAACGTGGTGCTGCGAGGTTTGAGAATTCCTGGCGCGGTCTTGCACGGGAAACGTGCTCGACCACCAGGGATCGACTCCGTTCAAGCATCAAGCGTGCCAACTCGGCGATCGGCGAGACTCTTTTTTTGGCCAGTCGCGAATTCAGACCGGATTCGGAGGGGCCGACCGCGAAGCTCGTGGCAAACCGCAAGCCTCCCCGTGCGCCTCAAGCTTCTTGCCACCCCGTTGATTTTGCTGGATATCCCGCGCCTCTCCTCCGCTCGGCGCGCGCGCGTCCGCATCGGGCTGCTCGGATGCAACCGCCGCAAAATGCGTCAGTTGCGCGCAGCTGCCTAAAAAATCGCACCAATTGCCCTCCCTCAAGCGCAAACGGGGGGGAGTGCTTGCGATTCCGGCACGCAATTGAACGAATTTTCGGCAATTCGCGTAAATGATGTGCAATTTCTGCCGCGGCGTACTATCTTTTTCGACAGGACTCACGGGAGACCAGAGCATGGCCACGAGTTTTCACGGCAAGAGTGCGACGATCTATCAGTTCCCGGCACACATCTCCCGGAAGGCCGAGGAGCGCCGTTCCGAGGTGCAGCGAAAGGCGGACTTCGCTTCGTCGGACGTGTGCGCGGCTGCCATCGACGGCTGCTGGTACCACGAGGAAGCGGTTCGCGAGGAAACAAGCACCAGGCACTGAGTATGATTCCCCGCGCATCGGTCGTCGCCGCTGCAGAGCCTTGCGCGCCGGCGGCCGCCGACCCTCATCCAGAGGCAGTTCTTCCTAGTCGCGCCGCAGGAAATGCAGGTTGCCGGCGAGGTCGGAAACGACAAGCTCGGTTTCGTTCCAGATGAGAACCGAGACCGGCCGTGTCAGGCCGCTGATGATGGTGCTCCTGCTCTTCGCCGCAGCATTGAACCTAAGCAGTCGGCCACTGCCTTTCACGAAGCCTTGCTTCTGATCGTAGATCCCGTGTTCGAGCACGAGCATTCCGCCACCACCTTCGAACGCAATCGCCACCGGTGCATTGAGACCGTCGGCCTCGAGCCGCGGTTCGGACGCGCCCGCCGTCGGGATCGACACGATCTTCCCCGCGCCGGAGAGAAAGGGAAAGCCGCCGAAGAGCGCGACGTAAAGGCGCCCCTTGTGGAGCGCGATGCCGGTCGGCACTGCGTCGACCTCATAGCTACTGCCCGCCGCGAATTCCGTCGGCGAAAGGCTCTGCAATGTATCCGGCGCCTGAGGCAATCGTCGAAAACTGATGAGCGTCTTCTTTCGTCCGTCGGACCTGACATGCTCGACGCTGTTGCGCGCCGCGTCGACGACATAGAAGCCTTGGTCGGCGGCTATGAAATCGAACGGGTTCCAGAAGTCATTGCTGATGACCCGGGTCTCGCCGACGCTATCGATCGCGACCAGGCTGTGATCGAGCGGATTTTCATCGGCATTGGCCGGCGTCCACCCTTGCGCCACGACGAACTCGGCACCGACGCGCGCGGCACGATACGGCCCGGTCGGGTCTCCGATCACGTCCGGGCCGTGGGGAAAGACGGGCCCGAAGGCGGCCAGCCGCCCGTCCTCATCGCGGCGATAGAGGCGACCGCGCGCCAGATCGGTGACGAGCAGGCTCCCGCCATCGCGGGCAAGCCCGGCAAAGGCGGCGCCGGGGACATGAACGGTCTCGAGGCGGTATCCCGCCGCCACGGGCTCGGCGCCCCCGCTGCGAGCCAGAAGCAGGATACAGGCCGAGATCAGGGCGAGGAACGGACGCATCGGAAGCCACCGTTGGCTGCAAAACGGAAGTCGGGGTCGTAGGCGAGCCGGTAGGTCGTCGTCAGGTGGCGCGCGTCGCTGTTCCAGGCACCGCCGCGCAGCACGCGATGACGCCCCCCGGCGACGGATGCTCCAATGTAAGGCGCATAAACGTCGCGCGTCCATTCCCAGACATTGCCGACAAGGTTGAGCACGCCTTCGAGGCTGGCGCCGGCGTTGAAGGAACCCGCGGGTGCTGTCATCGGATAGCCGTCGCGATCATCGCCCGTGCAGCAGACAGCGGCACCGATATTGGCCCGTGCCTCGCCGCGGGACCTGGTGCCCCAGGGAAAGGCGTTGCCTTCAGTGCCGCGCGCCGCCCTCTCATATTGCTGCTCCGACGGCAAAGCGAGGCCGTAGTGACGGCAGAAGGCATCCGCATCGCCCCAACTGACGCCAACCACCGGCCGATCGGCGAGCCCGAGGAGCGGGTGGTCGGCATAAAAGGCGCGCCGATGGCCCGTCGCCGCGACGAAGGCTCCGTATTGCCGGTTGGTTATCTCGGTGCGGTTGATGGCGAAGGCCCGGCCCTCGAGCACGCGGCGCGGGCGTTCGTTCTCAGGGCCGTCGTCGCGGCCGAAAACGAAAGGACCGGCAGGGATTTCGATGAGCGGATTGCCGGCAATCGGGCCGGCGTCGGCGGCGAGCGAGCCTGATGCTAGGAAGAGAGCGATTGCGGCTGCCGTTACATGAGGAGAATATCCGAGAGGCGGGCCGTACCCCCCTCTGCCCTGCCGGGCATCTCCCCCACAAGGGGGGAGACTCGCCAGCGGTGCCGCCCATGCGTCCCTCTCAACTTCTGCTGCTGCATGGCTGGAGCGGTCGCGAAGTGGGGAGCCCGCGTCTTGCCGATCTCCCCCCTTGTGGGGGAGATGCCCGGCAGGGCAGAGGGGGGTCACGACGCCTGCCCGACAGACTATCAGGCTAGACATCGACACGACGTTCCGTCTCCGCATCGAACAGGAACATGCGGTCTGGCTCGATCTTTACACCGATCCGCTGGTCGATCTGGCCGGCGAAATTCTTGTCAGCGCGCAATGTCAGGAGCCGGCCGCCGAGCTGCAGGCTGACAAGGGTGTTCTCGCCGGTGAGTTCCACCGAATAGATCGGCGCAGCGAGATTTACGTCCGGATCCTCCGCGCGCGCCACATGGACGTCCTCCGGGCGCACCCCGAGCACAGCATGCGGAATGCTGACGTGGCCAGCCCCCACGACCCGCAAGCCTGCGCTGGCGAAGACGCCGTCCTTCACCTCGCCCGGGATGAGGTTCATCGGCGGCGAACCGATGAAACCGGCGACGAAGAGCGTGCGCGGGTCGTTGTAGATTTCCCGCGGCGTTCCAAGCTGCTCGATCACACCCTTATTCATCACGGCGACGCGATGGGCGAGCGTCATCGCCTCGATCTGATCATGGGTCACGTAGATCGTCGTCACCTGCAGCTCGTGCTGCAGGTGCTTTAATTCGGCGCGCATCTGGGTCCTGAGCTTGGCGTCGAGGTTCGACAGCGGCTCGTCCATGAGGAACACGCGCGGCGTTCGCACGATGGCCCGGGCGAGCGCCACGCGCTGGCGCTGGCCGCCCGAAAGCTCCTTGGGCAGGCGCTTCAGCATCGTGTCGAGCTCGACCCGCCGTGCCACCTCGTTGATGCGGCGCTTGTATTCCTCCGGCGGCACTTTGCGAATCTTCAGCGGGTAGCCGATATTGTCCTCGACGGAGAGATGCGGATAGAGGGCATAGGACTGGAAGACCATGGCGACGTCGCGATATTTCGGCAGGACGTCGTTGATCCGGTCCGAATTGATGTAGATGTCGCCGGATGTCGCCTCCTCGAGGCCGGCAACCATCCGCATCGTCGTCGTCTTGCCGCAGCCCGATGGCCCGAGCAGGACGAGGAATTCCTTGTCGCGGATTTCAAGATTGAAATCGTGGACGGCGACGAACTCGCCGAACTTCTTTGTCACATTGTCGAACCGGACGGACGCCATAGGCCTCAACCCCTCTCCCTTCAACCCTTGACGGCGCCGAGGGAGAGCCCCCGGACGAGATGCTTCTGGACGATGAAGGCGAAGATGACGATCGGCACGCAGGCCATGAAGCCGGCCGCGCTGATCTCTCCCCAATAGGTGCTGTACTGCGTCACCCGTCCGGCAATGCCGATCGGCAGCGTCTGCGACTGCTCGGTCAGCGTGATGACCAGCGACAGCAGGAACTCGTTCCAGGAGATGATCAGGCAGAAGATGGCGGTCGCCGCAAGCCCGGGGCGGGCGAGCGGCAGGGCGACGTGCAGGAAGGCGCCCCAGCGCGTGTCGCCGTCGACGATCGCCGCTTCTTCCAGCTCGACCGGAAGGTCCTGGAAATAGCTCTTCATCATCCAGGTCGCAAACGGCAGGTTGAAGGCGGTATAGGCGATGACCAGCGCCGACTTCGTGTTGAGCATGTCGAAATAGTTGAAGAACAGATAGAGCGGAATGATGCTGACGATCGGCGGCATCATCCGCGTCGAAAGGATCCAGAACGAAATCTGCTTGCGCCATTGCCAGGGATAGCTGAACCGCGCCAGCGCATAGCCGGCCATGGTGCCGAAGGTCACCGAAATGGCGGTCGTTCCGACCGCGACGAGAAAGCTGTTCAGCGCGTAGCGCAGGAAGGGACGCTGGACGAAGGCTTCGTCGTAGTGCTTCAGCGTCGGGTTGCGCGGCACCCATTCGGGCGGCACGGCGAAAATGTCGATGTCGAACTTGAAGGAGTTCGCCGCGATCCAATAGACCGGAAAGAGCGTCAGGATCAGTGCGACGAGGATTGCCAGATAGGCCGACAGGCGGAGAAGCAGTTCCCGGATGCGGCTGCGTGTCCTGATCGTCGCCATCGGCTCACTCCGCCAGCCGCATGCGTTTCATGAACCAGGTGCTGAGCACGATCGTGACGAACAGCACGAAGAGCGACATAGCCGCCGCGTAGCCGGGATCGGCGAAGCGATAGGCGACCTGGTAGATATAGAGGCTCAAGACCTTGGTCCGGTCTGCCGGGCCGCCTCCCGTCAGGATGAAGACCAGGTCGAAAAGGCGCAGCGCATCCATGACGCGCAGGAGAAGCGCGATGGCGATCACCGGCTTCAGGAAGGGCAGCGTCAGGTCCCAGAACTGTCGCCAGGACGAGGCGCCGTCGAGCGCCGCAGCCTCATAGGGCTCGACCGGCAGGCTTGCGAGCCCCGCCAGCATCAAGAGAAAGATGAACGGCGTCCATTGCCAGACATCTGCGACGATGATCGAGAACATGGCTAGGTTGACGTCGCCCGCCCACGCCTGGACGGGTAGACCGAGGAGAAACATGATCTCGTTCAGGACGCCGAACTGCGGCTCGTAGATGAGTTTCCAGGTGATCGCGACGGCTATCGGCGGCAGCATCATCGGGATCATCAGCATGGTCTTCAGAAAGCCGAGCCGTCGGATGAACCTGTCGAGGAGGAGAGCGAGGCCGAGGCCGAGAAGGAATTCGAGCGTCACCGCCGCGATCGTGAACACCGCGGTATTGCGCAGCGCCACGTGGAACTGCGCGTCGGTAAGCAGCCGCGCGAAATTCCCGATGCCGACGAATTCCCAGGGCAGGTCGGGATTGGGGCTGATCCGGTGGACCGCCGCATAGAACATATAGACACTGGGAAAGATCGTCAGGGCCAACAGGATGAGCACGGTCGGCGCGAGCATCAGATAGCGCAGATGACGCTCCGTCCAATGCTCCAGACCCCCTCCCGGCCGGAGCGACTTGGGCATTGTGCCCTTGTCGGACTTCAACATCGGTCCCTCCCATGGACCCTGCCCGTGCGCACCTGGACCCCGGCCCGCCGGGGCGAATTCCGGCGCGACCGCAGAGCGGGGCGACAGAAGCCCCGCTCCATGCAGGCAACCGTCTATTTGAGGCCGGTGATCTGCTCGACCGCGGCCTGCGAGTTCTTCAGCGCCTCCTCCGGCGAGATCGTGCCGGCGACCGCCTTGGAAAGCTCGATGCCGAAGGCATTCTCGATTTCCGGCCACTTCGGATGGCGCGGGCGCGGCGTCGAGGCCTGGATCGCCTCCATCAGCACCGGATAGTGTCGGAACTGCTCCTGCTTGGTGAGTTCCGCATCGGTGAAGACCGAGGTCCGGACCGGCGGATTGCCGCGCTCGGCGGAGATCTTGATCTGCTCGGCCGTGGTCGCCCACATCATGAAGTCGAAGGCCTCCTGCTTGTTCTTGGACGCCGCCATGATGCCCATGGTCCAGTGGCCGATCTCCGAACTGCCCGGCTTCGTGCCTGCGGGGATCGGGCTGTAGGAGATCTTGCCGACCATCTTCGACTGGCTCGGGTCCTCGAAGGTCGCGACCCAATTCGGCCAGTTGATCGACGAGGCGGCGGTGCCCGCTGCAAGGGCCGTGCCGACCTCGTTGGCGTTATAGCTCTCGACGCCTTTCGGTGAGACGTCGCGCAGTGCCATGAAGACCTTCATGGCGGCAGCGCCCTCGGGCGTGTCGATCGTCACCTTGGTCCGGTCGGCATTGAACATGTCGGCGCCATGGGACCAGAAGATCGGCATGAAGTCGGCAACGACCGGGTTGCCCTGGCCACCGCGGAAGACATAGCCGAAATAGCGGCCGCCGCCCTGCTCGGTCAGCGTCTTTGCCGCCTTCAGCACGTCATCCCAGGTCTTCGGGGACTCGACGCCGGCCTCCTTGAACTTGGCGGCGTCATAGAAGAACATCTGCGCGTTTCCCACATAGGGCAGGCACACATAAGGCCCCGAATTATAAGGGTTGCGGCAGATCGCCAGAGACTTCGACAGGAAGTCGTTATCCGGCCCTTCCACTCCGGCGCCCTTGAAATAGGACGTCAGGTCCTCGAGATGCCCGTTCTCCGCAAAGAACGGGATCCACGGATCGTCCATCAGGATGATATCGAAAACGCCGGACTTGGTTGCCCCGGCATTGGCACCCTGTTCGAACACATTGGCGTAGGGCGCCTGCACCGTCTCCACCTTCGTATTCTTCATTTTCGCATAGTCGGCGGCTGCGGCTCTGAGGCCGTCACCTTCACTGCCTGAAGGCACGAGGATCGTGATGTCGGCCCAGGCTGACGCGCTGATCGCGAGTGCGGATGCCGCGACAGCGAGGGCCAGACAGAATTTGCGCACCATTGAACACCTCCCAATCCGAGCTCTTGGCGAGACCACCTTATGGGTCCCGCCGGATCCGGCTTGGCGGAGAGGCTGATGCAACGTCCATGAGGTCGGGCCTGCAACGGTTCCGACCGTCATCGGGCTTCTCCACAAGCCGACGTTGCTCCCAACGCAAATCTACCACATTGCGCTTGATTTAGAGAGGGTCGTATTAGCTACCGCTTTCGTTGCAGCTTGGTGGGCAGCGCGCGGCGGAAGGTGCGGACTATCCCGTCACATAGCGAATGGTCTTGGATATTCGCGTGAGAAACGCGGGCCTCGAAGAGGCGACGAGCTTCCATGACAGGACCGCCTGCGCCATGCGTCGCGGAAGGAGCCCGACCGACAGGAACCAGGCCGCCAGCATGGCACGGCGGCGGAGCGAGACGTTCATTTCCATGCTGGCGGCGGCGCCGGCCGCAGCAAGCGAAAGCCTCGAATCCTCTGCCACCGGATGGCGCTGGCTATCGACGCAGAGCGAAGCCAGACGTTCCTCGATGTGCGTCGGGTCGCGCAGATTGGCGTCCGGCGGCACCTCCAGCCCAATGTCCCCGGCCTGGTGCGCCAGGGCCTGCAACCGGTGAAAGTCGTGTTCGACGCGCCATCGGGCCCTCTGACCCAGCTTCTCGGAGAAGGTCGAATGGTTGTTGCCATGCATGCGGTAAGCGCCGAGGCAAGTATCGATCGACTTCACCTTGCCGTAGAGCGGCGCCAGGGTGACCAGATAGCCGTCGCCACCCTGCCGGAATTCCTGTTCCGGCACCGGCATGATGCGCTCAAGCGCAGAGCGGGCAAAAGCCAGACCGCTGGTCACCGTCGTCTGGTAACGGGCACGGCGCAACAGTTGCGGGGTGACATCGCCGGAGTCGAACGGCACCTCGGGCGGCGGGAAGACGTCGCTGACGTGCTCGCACTGGTCGACGATATGCAACCTGAACTGCATCTGGGCGGTTTCGTCATCCCACCGGGCGACGATCTCCGACACGGCGTTCGGGTAGAGGTAGTCGTCGACGTCCAGAAAGAGGACGATCGCGCCGCGACTTGCCTCAAAACCGGTGTTGAACGCTGCGCCGTGACCGCCGTTCGCCTTTTTCATGCACGGCTTGATCCGGGGGCCGCAGGAAGCGATGACCTCGGCGGAATGATCGGTCGAAGCATCGTCGACGACAATGACTTCCACATTGCCGTAGCTTTGCTCGAGTGCGCTATCGATCGCCCGGCTCACGAATTGCGCATAATTGTAGTTCGCAATGATGATGGAGACTGGAAGACGGTCTTGGATGGAATGCATCGCATTGAACCTCGCAGATCTGCTTTGGTCGCGGCGAACCTTCTCATTCAGGTCCTTGGAGAAATGCCCGCTCTGGAGTGCAGCCGATCGGGATGCGACAGAGCATTGGCCTGACGTTGTGGCCAACGGGCGGCGAAGATCGTTCTTGATCCAGGCTCGAGGGTCTTCAGTTTTGTGGCATTTGAATGACCTTCAAAGCTGGGCGGCACGTCCGTGCAGACCGGCCTTTTTGAAGAATGTCACGCGAAATAGCCGGGATGGTGCTGCCGAAGCGCCTCGACATCGGGGATGACGGCGCCCAGGTGGTGCATCATCGCCGCCGAGGCGCGGTCCGCATCGTGTGCCGCTATCGCGTCGAGGATTGCCTCGTGTTCCTCTGTCACGGTTGTCATGCGACCGGAGACGGGCAGCGTCAGCCGGCGGGCGCGATCGATCTGCAGCTTGACCGTTTTGACCAGGGTCCAGATTCCGGGATAGCCGGCGATCGCGGAAATCGCCTCGTGGAACGCCTCGTCCTGTTCATAGAAGTGAGAGGCCTCGCCCAGGCTTGCATGGGCGCGCTGGCGGGCGATGATCGAATCGAGTTGTGCGATATCCTCCGCCGTGGCGACTTGCGCCGCACGCTCGACAGTCGTGCGTTCCAAAGATTTGCGGATGACGACCGCCTCGGGAATGGCGGAAAGCGGAATTCGCGAAACGAAGGTGCCCGATTGCGGGAAGATCTCCACGAGGCCCACCTCGGCAAGCCGCAAAAGCGCCTCGCGCACCGGCGTCCTGCTGACGCCGAATTCCTCGGCAATGCGCTTTTCCTGCAGCGATATTCCCGGCTTCAACGCAAGGGACACGATTGCAGCATGGAGCTGCTGGTAAATGGCCGCCGCCGTCGTGACCCGGCGAAGCCTGATACCATTTGGTCCATCCGAGGTTTGATGCCGCAATGCCGAGCCGCCATGTTTGACAGTGTTTGTCATACTAGTATATCAATTTGCACGTGCTGCCAATCGGACGCGGGAGGAAGAGCGCCATGCGGCTTTCAAGACTGACGCTCGACCGCCTGCCGGAAGGCGTAGGAAGACCGGGCTACGATCCGACATGTGTAATCATCGGCATAGTCCATCTCGGCATCGGCGCCTTTCACCGCGCCCACCAGGCGGTCTTTACCGAGGCGGTCCTCGCCGACGATCCGGCTTGGGGCATCTCAGGCGTCTCGCTCCGGAGCCCCGATACACGGGACGCTCTCAAGCCTCAGGACGGTCTCTACACACTCAAGATCCAGGACGGCCAAGGCGAGCAGTTGCAGGTCGTCGGCAGCATCGTCGAGCTGCTCTGCGCGCCGGAAGATCCGGAGGCCGTTCTCCGCCGGATGGCCGATCCCGCCACACGCATCGTTTCGCTGACGATTACCGAGAAAGGCTATTGCCACAACCCCGCGACCGGCACGCTGGACGAGAACCATCCCGACATTGTCCATGACCTTGGAAATCCGCGGCAGCCGCGCTCGGCAGTCGGCTTCATCGTCGAGGCGCTTGCCAGGAGGAAAAGGGCCGGCATTGCTCCGTTCACCCTGCTTTGCTGTGATAACCTTCCGTCGAACGGCCACGTGCTGAAACGGGTGGTGACACGCTTTGCGGAGCTGCGCGATCCCGTCCTTGCAGACCTCGCACATGGCATCTCCTGCCCTTCCACCATGGTCGACAGGATCGTGCCGGCCACCACGGACAGCGACCGGGACGCGATCGCGACGGCGCTCGGGCTCGAGGACGCCTGGCCGATCATGACCGAGCCCTTCCAGCAATGGGTGATCGAGGACGATTTCCCTCTCGGCCGCCCGGCCTGGGAAGAGGCGGGCGCCGTCTTCGTCGACGATGTCGCCGTGTTCGAAATGATGAAGCTTCGGCTGCTCAACGGCAGCCATTCGACGCTCGCCTATCTCGGCTATCTGGCCGGCGCCGAGACGGTGGCCGAAGCCATGGCCCTTCCCGGGATGGAGGCGCTGATCGAGGGGTTGATGCGCGAAGAAGCCACACCGACCTTGCCGCCCCTGCAGGGTATCGACCTCGCCGCCTATCGCGCCGACCTGCTCCGGCGGTTCCGCAATCCGAAGCTCCGCCACCGCACCTGGCAAATCGCCATGGACGGCTCGCAGAAGCTGCCGCAGCGCCTTCTCGGCACCATTCGTGACCGCCTGAAGGCCGGCGCCGGGTACTCGCGGCTGGCGCTCGGGGTCGCCGCCTGGATGCGCTACGCGCGAGGGCTGGACGAACGGGGCCAGGCGATCGACGTCCGCGACCCGCATGCCGCCCGCATCGCCGGCCTCGTCCGGGACGTCGTCGAGCCGGAGCGGATCGTCGATGCCTACCTGACCATGCAGGACGTTTTCGATGCAGATCTGGCGACGAGCGCCCCCTTTCGCCTCGCGCTCGTCAGGGCCTTGACAAGGCTCGTCGAAGAAGGATCGGCGGCGACGCTTCGCGCCTACGCGAGATAGGCCAGTTCACGAAGCTCGCGCGATCGGCAACACGGTCTTCCGTTCGATTTCGTTTGCGACCGTATAGATCAGAAACTCCGTCGCTCTCCCGATACGCTCGCCATCGAGGAGCCGGACCATGTCATCGATACCGAGGACCGGGGTGCCGTCGATCGCGAGCACGAAGTCACCCTCGCGAAGGCCCGCTTGATCGGCCGGCCCGCCCGCTTCGATGCGGCGCAGGCGGACTGAGGTTTCGCCCGTGATCCCGGCGCTGAGCGCGATGCGACGCGGCAGGGCGATCGTGTCGACCGCGACGCCGATGAAGGCCCGGCGAACCCGTCCAAACCTCAGGATCTCGGAAATGACGAAGTTGGCCGTATTCGAAGCCACGGCAAAGGCGATCCCCTGCGCGCCCTGGATGACCGCCGTGTTCACACCAACGACCTCGCCTGCCGACGATACCAGGGGGCCGCCGGAATTGCCGGGATTGAGCGCGGCATCCGTCTGGATGACGTCGTCTATGAGGCGACCGCTGGCCGCCCTCATCGACCGCCCGAGCGCCGAAACGACCCCGGCGGTGACCGTCCATTCGAAGCCGAGGGGGTTGCCGATGGCAATGGCGATCTGGCCGCGCTTCAACCTCTTCGAGTCGCCGAGCGGCGCCCAGGCGCCGAGGCTCGAGTCCGCTCGGACCAAAGCCAGATCGGTGTCGGGGTCCCTGCCGAGAATCCTGCCTTCGCCGCTGTAGCCATCCGGCATCTTCACGCGGAGGCCGCGGGCGTTCTCGACCACGTGATTGTTGGTGACGATCAGCCCGTCCGGAGAGATCGCGAACCCGGAACCCTGGCCACCGCGCCCGCCGATCCTCTCGATCCGGCTGACGGCCGGGCCGACGCGGTCGACCGCATCCGTCACCGTTTGCGAATAGGCGTCGAGCAGTTCGGCATCCGGTGCCGCCTGAATGTTCTTGTCGATATAGCCCATGACCGTTCCTCTGGATCCCAAAGTTCATGGAAGGGTGCTGATCTGTTCGAGCGTCCGGAGGTGCGACGGTCACCGGCGTGCGCAGGCACTGTTCACGATCGCCGGCCGTTACTGATGCAGGACCGGCGCCACCGTCTTCCGAGACGGAGATATGAACGCCCGCTTGTTCCTTCAAGCGGTCCGATCGACACGAAGCCGTCATCGATTTCCGGAGGAGCGGGGGCTGTGGACGAGACCCCCACAGGAGAGTTTTCAACGATATCCGGCGAAAGCGAGGATGCATGATATATTGCCCCGAACGCTCGTCCAATCTTACCGAAAGGCATGGGGGTCCCGATGCCTCTGTTCATTGTGCGCCACCAGCATGCACCCGAAAACTGCCCGGCGCGCGATCCGGCCATGGGCGTGATGCTGCTGAACCACTTGAGCCGGCCGAGCGCCGCTCGCTACGGCGTGGTCATCAAGGCCGAGGCCGTCGTTCGCGGTGCCCACTCGCTGTTCTTCATCGCCGAGGCGGCGGATGAGACCGTCCTCCAGGCGTTCCTGGCGCCATTCCGTCAAGCCGGCGAGGTCGAAGTGATGGCGGCATCGACCTGCGCGGAGGTGGTCGCGAGTGGCGGCTGCGATCAGCCCGCGGCGGAAGTTTCGGCCGCTTTGCTCGATCCGGCCGACGCATGCCAGGACGCAATCGAGGCCGGGCTTCTCGTTCATCGCGCCTATCCGCTGAACGGCGAGACGTCGGTGCCGGACCTCGCGGGCGGGGCAGTCATGCCCAACGGCCGTTTCTACCTGCGTAACCACTTCGATATTCCGAACCTCGATGGCGAACGCTATCGGCTCTCGGTCGGCGGGCTGGTCGAAAGGCCCCTGAGCCTGAGCATGCGAGACCTTCACAATCTTCATGCCGAGAGCCTCGTGGTGACCCTCGAATGCGCCGGCAACGGCCGCAGCCTGTTCGATCCGGCCGTGCCCGGCGAGGCCTGGGGCCTGGGCGCCGTAAGCACCGCCGAATGGACCGGCGTTCCCTTGATCGAAGTGATCGAACGGGCAGGCCTGCAACCCGGCGCGACGCAACTCACGTTCCGCGGTGCGGACGGCGGGCTCGTCGAGGGTCGCGATGCGCCGATCCGTTTCGAGCGCGGCCTCAGCTTCGACCAGATCCGCGAAACGGGTGCGCTGCTCGCCTACGAGATGAACGGCGAGCCGCTGTCGCCGCCTCACGGCTACCCGCTGCGGCTGATCGTGCCCGGCTGGTATGCGGTGGCGTCCGTCAAGTGGCTGACCGAGATCATCGTTACCGACAAGCCTTGCGAGGCCCACTATCAGGCGGAGAAGTACTGGTACCAGTGGGTCCGGAACGGGCGCGACGAGCGTGAGCCGGTGACGCTGATGAATGTGCGGGCGCTCATCGCTTCGCCCGATCAGGGGGAGAGCCTGCCACGTGGCGAGACGGCGATCCGTGGCGTCGCCTGGTCGGGCGCCGGAAATATATCCAGGGTCGATGTAAGCCTGAACGACGGCCCGTGGCGTGAGGCGCGCCTCGTGGGCGAGCGGCGGAGCTCCGCATGGCAATGGTGGGAGCTGATCACGCCGCTTGAGCAGACAGGGCCGCTCGTCGTGCGGGCGCGCGGCACCGACATGGCGGGCCGGACCCAGCCAGAGCGGGCCGAGTGGAACCGGCTCGGCTACGGCAACAACTCGATCCACTGCGTGACAGCACAGGTGATCTGAAGCCTCTGCATGTTTCCTTATATCGTCGCCGTGCTACGGCCGGCGCCCTCTTGCCTCGTCGGCCGTCAGCGCCGTCTCGCGGGTGCCGGAGACGATGATTTCCAGCACCTCGTGCTCGTCGGTGTTCCTGATGTAACGGTCGCCGACATATTCGCCACGCTTCAGCACCATGACACGGTCGCCGACGGCGAAGATGTCGACGAGCCGGTGCGAGATGATGATCTGGGCGACACCTTGCCTCTTCAATTCAAGCATGGTCTCGAGCAGCCGCTCGGTGGCCATCACCGAAAGGTTGGCGGTCGGTTCGTCGAGGATGACGACGCGCGGTTCGAACGAGATCGCCCGGGCGATCGCCACCGACTGCTGGCGCCCGCCCGAGAGGCTTTCGACCTTCTGGTAGACAGAGTTCACGTCGACCTTGAGCCGCTTCAGCACCCGATCGGCTTCCGCATACATCGCCCGTCGGTTGACGAAGGGACCTTTGAGCGGCCATCGGCCGAGGAAGATATTCTGGCCGACATCCATGTTTCCGCAAAGCGCGAAGTCCTGGTAGATCATCTCGATGCCGACGTCGCGGCTCTCGTGCGGGCTCTTGAACTGCACCGGCTGTCCGGCAACGAGGATTTCGCCCGCATCGCGCTGATAGGCGCCCGTGAGGATTTTCATCAGCGTCGACTTGCCGGCCGAGTTGTCGCCGACGAGGCCGAGGATTTCGCCCGGATAGAGGACGAGGTCCACCTTGCGAAGCGCCTGCACGGCACCGAAGGCCTTTTCGATGCCGCGCATCTCGACGATCGGCCGGGGCGACTGAATATCAACCATGGCTGCCCGCTCCTGTTGGCGCCCGCCTCGCGAAGCGCGCACGCAGAGTTCCGAGAATGTTGGCCTGGCGCACCCATATGTCGATCAGCACGGCGACGATCAGGATGACGCCGATGAAGACGTTGATCCAGTGCTGCGGCATGGTGAAGCCCTGGACGTTCAGTTGCAGCAGCGCCCGGATCAGCGTGATCACGGCGGCCCCGGCGAGCGAGCCGATCATCGTCCCGTGGCCGCCGAAGATCGACCCGCCGCCGATGATCACCGAGGCGATGGCGTCGAGCTCGCGGAACTGCCCGGCGACGGGGTTGAAGCTGCGGAAATAGGCGACGTTGATGAGCCCCGCCATGGTCGCGCAGAGCGCCGCCAGCATCAGCGAGAGGAAGCGTATCCGGTTGGTGTTGATACCGGCATAGGCCGCCGCCCTGAGATTACCCCCGGTGGCGCAGACCTTGAGCCCGAACGGCGTATAGGCGAGCACGATGCCGGCGACGACGGCGACGAAGAACATCCACACCGTCTGGACGCTGACGACCTCGGTGACGGTGCGGATAAAGCCCGGAGGCGGCGCGACGTCGAAATAGAGGAGCACGTCACTGACCTTGCGGCCGATGAGGTTGTAACCCTCAGTCCAGCCGGTCAATTGCTGGCCTGCGACGAACCAGGCGGCAAGGCCGCGGGCGATGTAGAACATGCCGAGCGTGGCGATGAAGGAGGGCAGTTTGAAACCGACGGTGACGGTGGCGTTGACGAGCCCTGCGGCCATGCCCGCGACGAGGCCCATCGCGATCGCCGTCATCGGATCGGCCCCCAGCACCTTGAGGAAATAGGCCGCCGTGCTGCCGGCAAGCGCCAGGACCGCGCCGACGGAGAGATCGATATCGCCGGCCGCGATCACATAGGTCAGCCCGATCGTGATCAGCGCCAGCTCCGTATAGTTGAGCAGGATGGCGAAAGTATTGGAGAGGTTCCACCAATAGTCCGGCCGAAGCGCAACTCCCGTCAGCCACAGAACGGCGGCCAGGATGATGGCGAGCGCATCGCGCCGCGCCAGGAACTTGCCGAGCCCCGTCGCCGACAGCGCCATGTCCGCCGCCATCGCCCCCTTGGTCTGGACGCCCTCGAGGGCAACGCCGCCCATCTCCATGGCAGGAGGCGGCGGGTGGCGGCGCAGCCAGGCCCAGAATCGGGCCAGCACCTGCCGGCGAATGAGATAGGGTTCGATGAGCACGGCGATGACGAGGAGAAGGCCGAGGAAGACCAGCACTGCGCCTGCCGGCAGCGTATAGCGGGCGCTGACCGCAATGCTCTCACCGTCGATGACGACGGTGCGCGTGATCGGCCAGCCCTCGCGCAGCACCTTGTCGATGAGGACGACCAGCGCCGCGCCAAGGCAGGACCCGACAACCCCGCCGCGGCCGCCGAGGATCGATGCGCCGCCGATGATCACCGACGCGATCACGGTAAGCTCCCAGCTCACTCCGTAGAGGGGAGTGACGCCCTTGTCCTGGGCGGCCGCCAGGAGGGCCGCGACGGTCGCCGACAGCGAGGAGATCAGATAAGCGCGGATACGTACCCAGTTCGCCGGGATGCCGGCATAGACGGCGGCCTGTTCGTTGCCGCCGGTGGCGAAGGTTTCGTAGCCCCAGCGTGTCTTGGCAAGGACGATCGCCCCGGCCGCTGCGACGATGGCGAATATGGCGATCTGGTTGTTGAAGCCGAGGACATTCGTCTCGCCCAGGTGAAAGAAAAGCGGGGCTGCTTTGGCCTTGCCGGAATAGTAGATCGCCTGGCCGTGCGTCAGCGCCAGCACGAAGCCGCGGCCGATGAAGAGCATCGTCAGCGTGGCGATGAACGCGGGCACCTTCAGGAGGGTGACGAGCACGCCGTTGACGAGGCCGATAGCGGCACCCAGCAACAGGCAGAGGATAATGGTCGCGACAATGCCGAAATCGAGAAAGCTCGGCGCAAAGAGCCTCGCGAAAACGACTGCGATCAGCCCATAGGTCGAGCCGACGGAGAGATCGAGGTCCTTGTTGACGATGACGAATGTCATGCCGACGGCAATGATCCCGACGCGGGAGGTGTCGCGGAGCAGCGCGTGGAGACCCTCGGTCGAACCGAAGAAGGTCGGATTGACGACCGCTCCGGCGAGATAGAGCAGCGCGATGAAAACAAGGAGTCCCCCCTCCCAGCTGCCGGCAAGCTGGGAGGGCGCGCGGCCGAGCGATGGCGACGTGGGTGTCATGGAGGTGTCTTCCGCTTGCTCCGCGCGCGAGGATACGATCCGTTCGAGATGGGTGCGGATGCCCTACCCCCTCTGGGCTGCCGGCCATCTCCCCCACAAGGGGGGAGACGACGCGCGGCACGGCCCCCGTCTCCCTCGAAGCGCTCCGCTTGCGGAAACCTATGGTTGGAGCGAGTGGGCAGCCGCACATATTCTCCCCCCTTGTGGGGGAGATGGCCGGCAGGCCAGAGGGGGAGTGCTGCCGCCATCATTCCGCTCCAGGCCACCGTTCAGTTCTCGAACCGCTTGCCGACCTTGGCGACGTTCTCCTTCGTCACGAGCTGGGCGCGGGTGTCGAGGTTGGCGGCCGAGATGCCGCGGTCGATCTGCAGATAGAGCTGCATGACCGGCCAAAAGCCCTGCAGGAAAGGCTGCTGGCCGAGCGAGCCGGTCAGGTTGCCGGCGGCGATGCCTTCCTGCTGCGCCGGGCCGAGATCGAAGCCGAAGGCGCAGAACTTGCCCGTCCAGCCCATCTGCTCCACCGCCTTGACGAGCGGCGGCGTGAACACATTGTTGGCCGTGAACGCGCCGACCACGTCGCCGCGCGATTCGAAGAGCGTCACGAGCGCGTTGACCGGGTCGTTCGGGTTCGTGTCGATGCCGACATTCTCCGGCCCGGCATCGACCTTGAAGGCCTCGAGCTTGCCGGCATCCTTCAGCGTCTTGACGATCGCGTTGAAGGCGGCCGTGACGCGATTGTTCACCTCGATATTGCCCATCGCGGTCGACGAAGGCAGCAGGATCGAGCCGCTGGTCTTGCCGCTGTCGAGCACGCATTTGGCGAGCGCCTCGCCGCCGATCGCCGCTGCCGAGGCGTCCTGCCCGGTGTGGCTGATGCTGCTGCGGTTGAGTATGGATTCGTCAAAGGAGTTCGTGGTGGCAACCGGAATGCCGGCCGCTTCGGCCGCCTTGACGATGTCGTTATAGGCGCCGACCTGCGGCGTCGTCATGATGATGCCGTCGATTTTCGGATCGCGGACGATCTGGTTGAGGATCTCGATCTCGCGCGCCGGGTCGTCCACCGGCGATTCCGAGCCGAGCAGCAGGATCTCGGCGCCGATCATGTTGCCGGCCACCTTCGCTCCGACATAGACCGGATCGAAGAAGCCGTTGCCGGCCGTATGCGTGACGATCGCGAAGGTCAGATGACCGTCGGCCGAATGGAAGTCCTTGGTTTCCGGGGCTTCCTTCGCCGCGTCGTCGAAACTATAGCCGCCGACCGCTTTCTCGACGCTGCCCGATTGCGCGGATGCGGATGTTACGCCAACTGATAACGCCGCGGCGGAGACCGCGGAGAGCAAAATTCGCCTCATGGCTTTCCTCCCTCGGATCACGCCTATGCTGGTTCTGGCAACCGGAGCCTGCGTGATCGCTTCCCAATGGCTAGAGCGGGATACGGGTGGAAAATCGCATACACCTTGCCCCTTCCCCCTCCAAGTGTCAGCGGGCGAAGCGGTTCGGGCGCAGTTGTCGAGAGGCGCGTCGAAGGCTTCCTCCCATCCGCCTATTTTCTGCGCAGTTGGAGCACAAGTAAATGGCGAACTTCTCGTGAACGCGCGGGTGGACGGACCTCTCCGTTCCTGACCCGGACACCCGAATCCCGCAGGCGATGTCCGTTTCGCGCAGCCTTTTTGCACTGCGTCATTCCTGACAGTTGATGGACAGGTTTGGAAGCACAACATCGCGTCCCCGCGAGCGCTATCTGCTCGCGAATTGTTCGAAAGGAAATAAGAATGGAAAGGCGTGATTTCCTCCGGGGCCTGGCCTTGCTTGCCGCTTGCCCGCTCTGCGTCAAGACGGCTTACGCCGCCGAAGGCGTGCATTGGAGCTATGAAGGCGAAGAGGGCCCGGAGCATTGGGGCACCTTGAGCAAGGAGAACAGTGCCTGCTCGGCCGGCTCGCAGCAATCGCCGATCGACATCACGGGCGCGATCAAGGCCGACATCCCGGACCTCGCGACCGACTGGAAGAGCGGCGGCACGATCCTCAACAACGGCCATACGATCCAGGTGAAGGCGGCCGGCGGCACGCTCAAGCGCGGCGACAAGACCTACGACCTGGTGCAATACCATTTCCACGCGCCGAGCGAACATCTGGTCGACGGCAAGGGCTTCCCGATGGAAGTGCATTTCGTCCACAAGAATGCCGAAACCGGCACGCTCGGCGTGCTCGGCGTTTTCATTGTCCCCGGTGCCGCCAACCCGACCTTTGCGAGCCTCGCAGCGAAGTTCCCGCAGAAGGCAGGCGAGGAGGTTGCCCTCGACGCGGTCGACCCCAAGGGTCTCCTGCCCGCTTCGCTTAAATACTGGGCCTACGAGGGATCGCTTACCACCCCGCCCTGCAGCGAGATCGTCGACTGGATGGTGGCGATGGATCCGATCGAGGTGGATCCGGCCGACATCAAGAAGTTCACGGCGCTCTATTCGATGAACGCGCGGCCGGCTGTTGCCGGCAATCGTCGCTACGTGCTGAGCTCCAGTTGATCAGCGCGGCAACCAAGCACCTCGGCGGCGCATCGCCCCGGGGTGCTCCCTTTGCGCGCTTGCGAACGGCGCTTCGCCAACTCTTACTCTCGAAGATTGGGATGGAGTGGTATCGCTGGTGACACCGCTTTCGAGAGGCAGGCCGCATGACAGAACAGCTCTTGCCTCTCCTCTCCCATTTCTGTTGAATGAACTTCGAGTTTGACAGCCTTGCTGAAGGGAAGTTGTTTCCAGCAAAAGCAACATACAACATCATCACTGTGTCCAGGCATTGGTTTCTTGCCAACCTATTAAGGGATTTCCAGCGTCGTTCTGAAGAATGTGAACCATGGCGCCGTTCGCTGCAAATGTCCCCTTGTGAGAAATCGGCCCCATCCGGCGTTTCGATGATTGAAGCAGCGAGGACAAGCGATGTTCGACCTCAACGGCAAGACCGCGCTGGTGACCGGCGGCGGGCGCGGACTAGGCCTCGAAATGGCCAGAGCGCTGGCGAAGGCCGGCGCCTGGACGGTGATCAACGGCCGCAACCGGCATAGCCTACAAGAGGCGCGCGAGCGGCTCGCCGCCGACGGCATCGCGATCGGCATCGCGCCGGGCGATATCACCCGCGATGTCGGCGCTATCCTCGCCCAGGCGACCGAGGAGACCGGTCAGCTCGATATTCTCATTCATGCGGTTGGCGAGCGCGACAGGCGCGGTACCGAGGCGATGGAGCCGGAGGATTTTGCGCAGCTCCTGAACACCGACCTGACCGCGGCCTATGCCGTCGCGAGGGCCGCCCTCCCGCTGCTCAAGTGTTCCGCCGCCGGCCGGTTGATCTTCGTGACGTCGATCGCCGCCTTTACCGCCCGGGCCGGCGATCCAGCCTATACGGCGGCGAAAGGCGGGCTTTCGGCGCTGACGCGCTCGCTTGCCGTCGAACTCGGCGCCGACAACCTCACGGTCAACGCAATCGCGCCCGGCTGGTTCGCGACCGAGACCAACGCCCATCTCGCCGCCGACCCGGCGCTCCAGGCCTTTGTCGAGGTGCGCATTCCGCTGAAACGCTGGGGTCGGCCCGAGGAGATCGCCCCCGCCGCCGTCTTCCTCGCCTCGCCGGCAGCAAGCTTCGTCAACGGCATTACGCTGACTGTGGATGGCGGTATGACCGTGCAGATGTGAGCTTTCGGCAACGCCGCTGGGAAGGATACCCCTCTGGCCTGCCGGCCATCTCCCCCACAAGGGGGGAGACGAGTCGCGGCGATCCGCTCAATCCAACGGAGAGGCTGACACAGGCGGAATCCTTCAATGGGGCACGGCGCACGCCGCATATATTCTCCCCCCTTGTGGGGGAGATGGCCGGCAGGCCAGAGGGGGTTTTGAGCGTCGCGGCCTAAGTAGCCATCCTACCCCGCCCTCACCGCCTCCCCCCGCAGCATGCGGATCAGTCCGGAAAAATCCTCAGCCCCATGGCCGAGCTTCTCGAACAGGCTGTAGAGCTGCGCCGCCTGCGCGCCCATCGGCGTCGTCGCACCGCTTGCGCTTGCGGCCTGCTGCGCCAGCATCAGGTCTTTCAGCATGAGGCTCGCCATGAACCCGGGCTTATAGTCGTTGTTGGCCGGCGAGGCCGGGACGGGGCCCGGCACCGGGCAATAGGAGGTGAGCGACCAGCATTGCCCGGACGAGGTGGACGCCACGTCGAAGAGCGCCTGGTGCGACAGGCCCAGCCGCTCGGCGAGCACGAAGGCTTCGCAGACCGCCACCATCGAGACGCCGAGGATCATGTTGTTGCAGATCTTGGCGGCCTGCCCGGCACCGGCATCACCGCAATGGACGATCTTCTTGCCCATAGCGTCCAGCAGGTGCTTGCCGCGGGAAAAAGCGCCGTCGCTGCCGCCGACCATGAAGGTCAGCGTCCCGGCGGCCGCACCGGCCGTGCCGCCGGAAACGGGCGCGTCGAGCGAGAGGCAGCCGGCCTTGTCGGCGAAGCCGTGGACCTTGCGGGCGCTTTCGACATCGATCGTCGAACTGTCGATGACGAGCGTCCCCGGGTCGACGAAACCGAGCAACTCGTCCCAGACATAGATGACGTGCGAACCCGCCGGCAGCATGGTGATGACGCATTCGGTTTCGCGCACCGCCTGGGAGATCGATCCGGCTATCGAAACGCCCGTCTTCGCCGCCGCATTGCGCGAGGCCTCCGACAGGTCGAAGCCGGTGACCGCGTGTCCCGCCTTCACCAGATTGGCGGCCATCGGGCCGCCCATATTGCCAAGTCCGATAAAGGCGATCTTCGTCATCTTGCCTCTCCTCCTCAACTCACATCTTTGGTCCAGGCGCTTTCCGCCGCGCGATCGTCCTCAGCCGCCGGCAAAAAGCGGCGAACCTTCGTAGCGCTTGAAGCGCGCGAGCATCTGCGGCGTGACCTCCTCGAGCCCGACCGACCATTTGGGATTGCGGTCCTTGTCGATCACCGCGGCGCGAACGCCCTCGTAAAAGTCCGGGTTGGAGAGCATGGCGACGCAGCCGGCATACTCCCGCTCCAGGCAGTCGTTCAGCGTCGCGCTGCGGCGTCCGGCTCTCAGCAGCGAAAGGGTCAGCTTCAGGCTGATCGCCGACCGGGTCTTCAACAGGGCGAGCGTCTCGCGGGCGAAGTCGGACCCGTCCTCTTCCAGCGCCGCAAGGATTTCCTCGACCGTATCGAAGGCGAAGCAGCGGTCGATGAGCGCGACGTGGTCGAGCAGCGCCGAGGCCGGCGCCTCAGCCGCGACCGCCCGGATCGCGGCCGAAACATCCTTGCCGGTGGCCGACGGCGGGAGCTCGACAAGCGAGGCGATCAGCCCGTCGAGCTTCTCGGACGGGACGAAGCTGTCGGCAAGCCGCGCGTAGATTGCCGCCGCGGCACCGACGTCGCGGCCGGTGAGGCCGAGATAGGTGCCGAACTCGCCGGGCGCCCGCGGCAGGAGCCAGGTCGCCCCGACATCGGTGAAATAGCCGATCCCCGTTTCCGGCATGGCGAACCGGGTTTTCTCGGTGACGATGCGGTGGCTGCCATGCGAGGAAATCCCGACCCCGCCGCCCATGACGATGCCGTCCATGATGGCGATATAGGGCTTGCCAAAAGCGTCAATGCGGCTGTTGACGATGAACTCCTCGCGCCAGAACTGCGCCCCTTCATGCGGGCGCTCGCGGCCGCTCTCGTAAATCATGCGGATGTCGCCGCCAGCGCAAAGGCCACGCTCGCCTTCGCCGGTGACGAGCACGGCGGCGATCGCCGGATTGCGTTCGAACTCGGTGAGCGCCGCGTCGATCGCCCGGATCATCGCCAGATTGAGGCTGTTCAGCGCGCGCGGCCGGTTGAGCCGGAGCCTGCCGATCGCGCCGTTGCGTTCGACGACGACTTCCGGTTGAACGGTCTGCATCTCCATGAAGCGTCCTTCCTATTTCCGTCCTATGATCGCGCGCGACACGATCAGCCGCATGATCTCGTTGGTGCCTTCGAGTATCTGGTGCACCCTCAGGTCCCTGACAATCTTCTCGACGCCGTAATCGGCGAGATAGCCGTAGCCGCCATGCAATTGCAGCGCGTCGTTGGCGACGGCAAAGCAGCGGTCCGTGACGAAACGCTTGGCCATGGCGCAGAGCTTGGTGGCCTCCGGATCCGCGGCATCGAGCGCCGCGGCGGCCCGCCAAAGGAAGGTGCGGGCGATCTCCAGATCGGTCGCCATGTCGGCAAGCCGGAACTGCAGCGCCTGGAATTCGCCGATTGCTTTTCCGAAGGCACGGCGTTCCTGGACATAGGCGAGCGCCTTGTCGAAGGCGGCCTGCGCGCCGCCGAGCGAGGCGGCGGCGATGTTCAGCCGGCCGCCATCGAGGCCGGCCATGGCGATCCTGAAGCCTTCGCCCTCTGCCCCCAGCCGGTTCTCCGCCGGCACGCGGACATTGTCGAGCATCACCGCGCGCGTCGGCTGGGCGTGCCAGCCCATCTTCTTCTCGTTGGCCCCGAAGGTGAGCCCAGGCGCATCCATCTCGACGACGAAGGCG
Source organism: Sinorhizobium glycinis (assembly GCF_001651865.1). Classification (GTDB taxonomy): domain Bacteria; phylum Pseudomonadota; class Alphaproteobacteria; order Rhizobiales; family Rhizobiaceae; genus Sinorhizobium; species Sinorhizobium glycinis. Next base: position 764,487 of record NZ_LPUX01000064.1, on the reverse strand, counting down.
GAAATGCCCTTCGGCCCCTCCTCGCCGGTGCGCGCCATGACGACGTAGAGACCGGATTCGCCGGCGCCTGAGATGAACTGCTTCTGGCCGGTCAGGAGATAGGCGTCGCCGTCACGCACCGCCTTGGTCTTCAGCGCCGCCGCGTCCGAGCCGGAGCCGGGCTCGGTCAAGCAGTAGCTCGCCAGCGTCTCCATGATGAGCAGCGGCGGCAGCAACCGCTGGCGCTGCTCGTCCGTGCCGTAGCGGTCGATCATGCCGGCGCACATGTTGTGGATCGACACGAAGGAAGCGATCGACGGGCAGCCGGTCGCCAGCGCCTCGATGATCATCGCGGCGTCGAGACGGGTAAGCCCTGTGCCGCCGACGTCGTCGCGGACATAGATGCCCGCCATGCCGAGGGCGGCGGCGGCGCGCAGCGTCTCCACCGGAAAATGCTTCTGCTGGTCCCAGTCGACGGCATGGGGCGCAAGCTCGTCCCGCGCAAAATCGAGCGCCATCGTGCGGATGGCTTCCTGCTCCTCCGACAGGCGAAAATCCATATGCATGTCCTCCCTGACCCGCATATTTATGATGTGGCGCTGTAGTTACACCAAATCTCGAACAGGCACAGACGCAAATTCTCACAGTATCTGTTCAAAAACGAACAGGCCCGCGACAGGAGGCGGCTCAGCTCTCACTCAGACGATACGGCAGAGCGGCACGCATGTCATGATCGACAATCAGCTTACGCTTCAGCGGCGGCATGGCGCGGCTGGCGCATTTGGTACGCTCGCAGATGCGGCAGGAAATGCCGATCGGATCGAAGGCGGCGCGGTTGCCGAGGTCCATGTCGTCCGCATAGACGAAGGCGTCGGCGTAGGAGATCTCGCAGCCGAGCGCCAGCGCGTAGCGCGGATGGGCGGCACGGTAGCCGCCGCCGCCCTTGGTGATCTGCGTGGCGAGACAGAGATAGCGCACGCCGTCCGGCGTCTCGGCGAGCTGGCGGATGATCCGGCCCGGCGCCTCGAAGGCCTGGTGGACGTTCCAGAGCGGGCAGGCGGCGCCGAAGCGGGCGAACTGCAGCTTGGCGGCGCTGTGACGCTTGGTGATGTTGCCGGCCCGGTCGATACGCGCGAAGAAGATCGGTATGCCCTTCTGCCCCGGCCGCTGCAGGGTCGACAGCCGGTGGCAGACCTGCTCCAGCGAGGCGCCGAAGCGCGCCGCGATAAGTTCGATATCGTGGCGCAACTCGCGCGCCGCCTTGAGAAAAGCCTGATAGGGCAGGATGAGCGCGCCGGCGAAATAGTTCTGCAGGCCGATGCGACAGATCTCATAGGCTTCCTCGGTACGGAAGCCGGCGCTCCCGGCGACCTGGTCGATCTCCTCGCGGGCGTGAAGCTGGGCGATCTGGAGAGCCAGCTGGAAGTCGCGCGTCGGCGCCGGCGCGTAAGGGTTCAAGGTCAGGATGCGGGCGCGCGGATCGAAGCGCCGGATCGCCTCGTCGCCGGCCGCACCCCGCACGACGCGAACGCCGTGCCGCTGTTCGAGATGGCCGGCAAGTGCGGCGTGGTGGTCGCCCTCTCCGAGGCCAAGTTCGCCCGCCAACCGCTCGGCCAGCCTGTCGATCTCGTGGATGTAATTGTCGACGAAGTGGAAAAAGTCGCGCACTTCCTCATAAGGCGTCGTCTCGACGAAGGAAGCGTCGCGGCCGATCGTGTCGTCTATGCTGGCGAGCTGTTCGCTGTTGCGGCGATAGGCCTGGTGGCACTTGATCAATGCGTGCGCCAGTCCCGGCGCGTTCTGGGTAATGAGCTTGAGTTCCTGGAGACTCGGCGCATAGGTCTCGAAGAGCGGATCGCTGAGTGCCTCCGACAGGGCCGAGAGCAGCCTGTCGCCCTCGCCCGAGGAGAGTTCGGCAATGTCGATCTGGAACTTCTCCGCGAGCGCCAAGAGCACCGCCGCCGAGACCGGCCGCTGGTTGTTTTCGATCTGGTTCAGGTAGCTTGTCGAGATACCGATGCGCTCGGCGAACTGCCCCTGTGTCGCCCGGTTTGCTTCCCGCAGTTCCCTGACCTTCCGGCCGATATAGAGCTTGCCGATCGCCATGTTCGCAACTTTGCAATTTGCGGTTTACAATGTTCTATATTCTACATTTGCACATGATCGAAGGTTTTGAAAGCTGGCCTTCGGCGCTATTGCGAAGGTGAAGAAGCCTCTGCACAATCAGCAAAAAATGGGAGGAGACCGATGCGCGCCATACTTGAACAGGTCGAGGCCCGCCGGGCTGAGGCCAGGGCCGGCGGCGGCGAGCGCCGCGTCGCTGCGCAGCACGGAAAGGGCAAGCTGACGGCACGCGAGCGCATCGACGTGCTGCTCGACGAGGGCTCATTCGAAGAATACGACATGTATGTGACGCATCGTTGCGTCGACTTCGGCATGGCCGGTGAGAAGATCGCCGGCGACGGCGTCGTCACCGGCTGGGGCACGATCAACGGCCGGCAGGTCTACGTCTTTTCCCAGGATTTCACCGTACTCGGCGGCTCGCTCTCCGAGACGCATGCCCAGAAGATCTGCAAGATCATGGACATGGCGGCCCGCAACGGCGCGCCGGTGATCGGCCTCAACGACAGCGGCGGCGCCCGCATCCAGGAGGGGGTCGCCTCGCTCGCCGGCTATGCCGAGGTCTTCCGCCGCAACGCCGAGGTCTCCGGCGTCATCCCGCAGATCTCGGTGATCATGGGGCCTTGCGCCGGCGGTGCCGTCTATTCGCCGGCGATGACCGACTTCATCTTCATGGTGCGCGACTCATCCTACATGTTCGTGACCGGGCCGGACGTCGTGAAGACGGTGACGAACGAGATCGTCACGGCGGAAGAGCTTGGGGGCGCGCGGACCCATACGAGCAAATCCTCGGTCGCCGACGGCGCCTACGAGAACGACATCGAGGCGCTCGAACAGGTGCGCCTGCTCTTCGATTTCCTGCCGCTGAACAATCGCGAGAAGCCGCCGGTCCGGCCCTTCCATGACGATCCGGCACGCATCGAGATGCGCCTCGACAGCCTCATTCCCGAGAGCGCCACCAAACCCTACGACATGAAGGAGTTGATCCTCGCGGTGGCCGACGAGGGCGACTTCTTCGAGCTGCAGGCGGATTTCGCCCGCAACATCATCACCGGCTTCATCCGCCTCGAGGGCCAGACGGTCGGCGTCGTCGCCAACCAGCCGATGGTGCTCGCCGGCTGCCTCGACATCGACAGTTCGCGCAAGGCCGCCCGCTTCGTACGCTTCTGCGACGCCTTCTCGATCCCGATCTTGACGCTCGTCGACGTGCCCGGCTTCCTGCCCGGCACCGCCCAGGAATATGGCGGCGTCATCAAGCACGGCGCCAAGCTGCTCTTCGCCTACAGCCAGGCAACCGTGCCAATGGTGACGCTGATCACCCGCAAGGCCTATGGCGGCGCCTATGACGTCATGGCCTCGAAGCACATCGGCGCCGACGTCAACTATGCCTGGCCGACCGCCGAGATCGCCGTGATGGGCGCCAAGGGCGCGACCGAGATCCTCTATCGCTCCGAACTCGGCGACCCGGAGAAGATCGCCGCCCGCACCCAGGAGTACGAGGAACGCTTCGCCAATCCTTTCGTTGCCGCCGAGCGCGGCTTCATCGACGAGGTGATCATGCCGCACTCCTCGCGCCGCCGCGTCGCCCGCGCCTTCGCCTCGCTCCGTAACAAGCAGGTGGAGACCCGCTGGCGAAAGCACGACACGATCCCGCTTTGATGGAGAGCCATGAGGCCGGAACCGAGACCCGGGTTGATGCCTGAAGCCGCTGGCCGCGATCACCGGCGGATGCTGCGGCATGTGGCGACGAGTGCCCTCGCGGGCACGATCGCCGGGGCGATTGCCGCCGGCGTGCTGATGATGCTCGACATCGCCTCCATCGGCACGCTGGTCGCACGCTCGACCGACCCGTTGCTTGCCGCGGCTACGGTGCTTGCCCCTTTCGTCCTTATCGGCGCGGCCGCGGGCGCCGCAATCGGCTTGCTGCCCATTTTGCGAAAATTCAGGCGATGACGCGACAGAGAGAATTGAAAGAGAAACGCATGTTCAAGAAGATCCTCATCGCCAATCGGGGCGAAATCGCCTGCCGCGTCATCCGCACCGCCAAAAAGCTCGGCATTGCCACCGTCGCCGTCTATTCCGACGCTGACCGCGACGCCATGCATGTGCGCCTGGCGGATGAGGCCGTCCCTATCGGCCCCTCGCCCTCGAGCCAGTCCTATATCGTCATCGACAAGATCCTCGATGCGATCCGCAGGACCGGGGCCGATGCGGTCCATCCCGGCTACGGCTTTCTCTCCGAAAATGCCGCCTTCGCCGAGGCGCTGGAGAAGGAGGGCGTCACCTTCATCGGCCCGCCCTTCAAGGCGATCGAGGCGATGGGCGACAAGATCACCTCCAAGAAGCTTGCGGCCAAGGCCGGCGTTTCCACCGTGCCCGGCCATATGGGGCTGATCGAGGATGCGGACGAGGCGGTGCGGATTGCCTCGTCAATCGGCTTTCCGGTTATGATCAAGGCCTCGGCCGGCGGCGGCGGCAAGGGCATGCGGATCGCCTGGAACGAGCGCGAGGCGCGCGAGGGCTTCCAGTCGTCGAAGAACGAGGCGAAGAGCTCGTTTGGCGACGACCGCATCTTCATCGAGAAATTCGTGACCGAACCGCGCCATATCGAGATTCAGGTGCTCGGCGACCAGCACGGCAACACGCTCTATCTCGGCGAGCGCGAATGCTCGATCCAGCGCCGCAACCAGAAGGTCATCGAGGAGGCGCCCTCGCCCTTCCTCGACGAGATGACGCGCCGCGCCATGGGCGAGCAGGCGGTCGCACTCGCCAAGGCCGTCGGCTACCATTCGGCCGGCACGGTCGAGTTCATCGTCGATGCCGACCGCAACTTCTATTTCCTCGAGATGAACACGCGCCTGCAGGTCGAACATCCGGTGACCGAGATGATCACCGGGCTCGACCTCGTCGAGCAGATGATCCGCATCGCGGCCGGCGAGAAACTTGCCTTCCGCCAGCAGGACGTGAAGCTCGAAGGCTGGGCGATCGAGAGCCGGCTCTATGCGGAAGATCCCTATCGCAACTTCCTGCCTTCGATCGGCCGGCTGACGCGCTACCGGCCTTCGCAAGAAGGCCGGCAGGACGATGGCACGGTCATCCGCAACGATACCGGCGTCTTCGAGGGCGGCGAGATCTCGATGTACTACGACCCGATGATCGCCAAGCTCTGCGCCTGGGGCCCGGATCGCGCGAAGGCGGTCGAGGCGATGGCGGAGGCGCTCGATGCTTTCGAGGTCGAGGGTATCGGCCACAATCTGCCGTTCCTCTCAGCCGTCATGCAGCAGGGCCGGTTTCGCGAGGGACGGCTGACGACTGCCTATATCGCCGAGGAATTCGCCGACGGGTTCCAGGGCGTCGCCCCGGACGAGGCATCGGCGATGAAACTCGCGGCCGTCGCCGTCACCATCAACCAGGCGCTGCAGGAGCGCGCCAGCCAGGTTTCCGGAACGATCGGCAACCATCGCCGGGTCATCGGTCATGAGTGGGTGGCGAGCCTTGCCGAGCGCGAATTCCAGGTGGCTTCGGGCGCCTCGGCCGATGGCGCCTATGTGCGCTTCGGCGAAGAGAAAGCCATTTCGGTCGCCAGCGATTGGGTACCTGGCCGTACGCTTGCCACCTTCAACATCGACAATCACCCGATGGCCGTGAAGGTCGACCTCGTCGGCACCGCGATCCGGCTGCGCTGGCGCGGCATCGATGTCCTTGCCCGGGTGAGAAGCCCGCGGGTCGCCGAGCTTGCCCGGCTGATGCCGAAGAAGCTGCCGCCCGACACGTCGAAGATGCTGCTCTGCCCGATGCCCGGCGTCGTGACCTCGATTGCCGTCAAGGCTGGCGACACGGTCGAGGCGGGCCAGTCGCTCGCCATCGTGGAGGCGATGAAGATGGAAAACATCCTGCGGGCGGAACGGCGCGCGACCGTGAAGCGGGTGGCGATCGCCGCCGGCGCGAGCCTCGCGGTTGACGAGCTGATCATGGAGTTTGAGTGATGTTGCTGAGAACGACGGCCATGTTGAGCCAGCGGCGCAATCCCCTCCCCAACCCCTCCCCACAAGGGGGAGGGGCTCTGCGGCGGCACCGCCTTGCTCCGTTCTACCGTTCCAGGCGTAATTGCAGCAAAGACAGTGTGCGGAGGGCGCGGCGCGGTAGCCCCTCCCCCTTGTGGGGAGGGGTTGGGGAGGGGTTTCGCCCGCACCAGACGCAACTGGGCTTCGATGGAGCAATGCGATGACCGAGACAAAGACCATCAAAGACTGGGAAGCCCTCGCCGAGAAGGAGCTGAAGGCCTCCCCGGAAAGCCTCACCTGGCACACGCCGGAAGGCATCGAGGTCAAGCCGCTCTACAAGCAAGGCGACCTTGAAGGCATCGGCCATCTCGACTCGCTCCCCGGCGTCGAGCCCTTCGTCCGCGGCCCGCGTGCCACCATGTATGCAGGCCGCCCTTGGACGATACGGCAGTATGCCGGCTTCTCGACCGCGGAAGCATCGAACGCCTTCTACCGCAGGAACCTTGCCGCCGGCCAGCAGGGCGTCTCGGTCGCCTTCGACCTCGCCACCCACCGCGGCTATGACAGCGACCATCCGCGCGTCGAGGGCGATGTCGGCAAGGCGGGGGTGGCGATCGACTCCGTCGAGGACATGAAGATCCTGTTCGACGGCATCCCGCTCGAGAAAATCTCCGTGTCGATGACGATGAACGGCGCGGTGATCCCGATCCTCGCCTCCTTCATCGTCGCCGGCGAGGAACAGGGCGTCTCCCGCGAAAAACTCTCCGGGACTATCCAGAACGACATCCTCAAGGAGTTCATGGTCCGCAACACCTATATCTACCCGCCGGAACCGTCGATGCGGATCGTCGCCGACATCATCGAATACACGGCGAAGGAGATGCCGAAGTTCAACTCGATCTCGATCTCCGGCTACCACATGCAGGAGGCCGGCGCGACGCTGGTCCAGGAGCTTGCCTTCACGCTCGCCGACGGCCGCGAATATGTGCGCGCCGCGCTTGCCAAGGGGCTGAATGTCGACGACTTCGCCGGACGGCTCTCCTTCTTCTTCGCGATCGGCATGAACTTCTTCATGGAGGCGGCGAAGCTGCGCGCCGCGCGGCTCTTGTGGACGCGGATCATGAAGGAGTTCGAGCCGAAGAAGACATCCTCGCTGATGCTCAGGACCCACTGCCAGACGTCCGGCGTGTCGCTCGCCGAGCAGGACCCCTACAACAACATCATCCGCACCGCCTTCGAGGCGATGTCGGCCGTACTCGGCGGCACCCAATCGCTGCACACCAATTCCTTCGACGAGGCGATCGCGCTGCCGACCGAGTTTTCCGCCCGCATCGCCCGCAACACGCAGCTGATCCTGCAGCACGAGACCGGTGTCACCAAGGTCGTCGATCCGCTGGCCGGCTCCTATTATGTCGAAAGCCTGACGAACGAACTTGCCGAGAGGGCCTGGGCGCTGATCGAGGAGGTCGAGGCACTCGGCGGCATGACCAAGGCGGTGAATGCCGGCCTGCCGAAGCGGCTGATCGAGGAGGCGGCGACGCGGCGCCAGGCGGCGGTCGACCGGGGCGACGAGGTCATTGTCGGGGTCAACAAATACCGGCTCGAGAACGAGGAACCGCTCGACATCCTGCAGATCGACAACGCCGCGGTGCGCACGGCGCAGATCAAGCGGATCGAGGAAACGAAGCGCCGCCGGGATTCACGGAAGCTGAAGGAATCGCTGGACGCGCTTGCCGAAGTGGCGCGAAGCAGTAAGGGAAATCTGCTCGCCGCCGCGGTCGAGGCTGCGCGGACGCGCGCCACTGTCGGCGAGATCTCCGACGCGATGCGGCAGGCCTTCGGCGATTACACCGCTGTCCCGGAAGTCGTTACCGACATTTACGGCAAGGCCTATGAGGGCGACCCGGAATTGGGCGTGCTCGCCGGGCGCCTCGACGAAGCTACCAAGCGGCTCGGCCACAAGCCGAAGATCATGGTTGCCAAGCTCGGCCAGGACGGCCACGACCGCGGCGCCAAGGTGATCGCCTCGGCCTTCGGCGACATCGGCTTCGACGTCGTCGCCGGGCCCTTGTTCCAGACGCCGGACGAGGCAGCCGAGCTGGCGCTTGCCGAAGAGGTGACCGTCATCGGCGTCTCCTCACTCGCCGCCGGCCACAAGACCTTGATGCCGCAACTCGCCGAAGCGCTGAAAAGGCGCGGCGGCGAAGACATCATCGTCGTCTGCGGCGGCGTCATACCGCGGCAGGACTACCAATATTTGATGGAGAACGGCGTCTCCGCCATCTTCGGGCCCGGCACGCATGTGCTCGACGCGGCGCGCGCCGTGCTCGACCTGATCGAAGGCAAGCGGCGCAACGTCTGAAGACTAATCGCAAAGAGACATTTCGACGACGGCTCGCGAGACGAGCCGTCGTTCTGACGCGCCGGTCCTGTAACCGTGCGCCGCTTTACCTCGGCTCTTTTTGAACTACTATCATCGCTGTGGCGCGCCCACGGACAACCGCGTCCGCAAACCACCGCCAGAGGGAACCGCATGCATATCGGCAAACCTCATGAGGCGATCACCCGCATTTGCCAGGCAAGTGCGGAGAGCGTCGAGGTGCGCGGCCGCGATCTCTGCCGCGACCTCATGGGCCGGCTGAGCTTTACGGAATATTTCTACCTGCTGCTGACCGGCCGGGAGCCTACGGACAACCAGCGCTATTTTCTCGACCTGCTGCTCATCGCCATCGCCGAGCACGGCATGATGCCGACGGTCCAGGCAGCCCGAATGACGCTTGCGGCCGAGCCTGACTCGCTGCAGGGCGCTCTCGCTGCGGGACTTCTCGGCTGCGGTCCCGTGCTGGTCGGAACGTCGGAACGGTGCGGCAAGCTCCTGGCCGAGGCGCAGGCCCACGTCGCGGCCGGCGAGGACGCGAAGGCGGTCGCCGTCGACATGCTGCGGGACATCCGCAAGGCAGGCGGCAAGCTGCCGGGCTTCGGACATCCGGTGCATCGCCCGACCGATCCCCGCGCCGAACGCATTCTCGAGCTCGCGGACGCGCGCGGCGTCGGCGGACCGCATGTGCGCATGGCGCGAGACCTCCGCGACGCGGCTGCCGAAGTTTGGGGAAAGCCCCTTGTCATGAACGTTTCGATGCCGATCGCTGCGGTGCTGCTCGATCTCGACTTTCCCGTTGCGATGATCAAGGCGGTGCCTTTGCTGGCCCGTGCCGGCGGCCTGCTCGCCCATCTGGCGGAGGAGCAGCAGAACCCAATCGGCTTCACCTTGGCGGCGCATGCCGAGGCGGCTGTCACCTACCAGAACGACGAGGGCGGCGGCTGATCATGTTCGAGCCCGATGTCGAGACGCTTCCCTGGCGCGACCAGATCCGGTTGGATGATACGCTCTACCGGAAACAGATCGAATACCTGTTGGCGCATTCGCGCTTCTATCGAGACAAGCTCCTGGATGCAGGCTTCGACACCGCGGAAAAGGTCGGCGGCCTCGATGCGATCGCCGATCTTCCCCTGACGGAGAAGAACGAGATCCGGGCGAGCTGCACCGAGGCGGAGCCGATGGGCACGCATGTCGCCGCACCGAGGGACCGGATTGTCCGCATCTACTCCACGAGCGGAACGACCGGAACGCCGAGCTACATTCCGCTGACGACACAGGATCTCGACAATTGGGTGACGACATCGGCGCGGAGCTATTCGGCCTCGGGGATAGCGCGCGGCGAGGCGATCGTTTCGACCTACAATGCCGGGCCTTTCGTCGCCGGCGCAGCACTCGGCGCCTTCGACCGGCTGGGCATGTGCCATATTCCGGTCGGCACGGGAAACACTGAACGCCTGATGGCCGCCATCCGGCTGTTAATGCCGTCGGCGGTGGTGATGACGCCGTCCTACGCCGCCTATCTCGGCGAATGGGCCACCGACCGCGGTTTCGACCTCAAAGCCTCCAGTGTCCGCCGGCTGCTTGTGGCCGGCGAACCGGGTGGCGGCGAAGCGAAAATGCGGGCGCGCCTCGAGGAGGCGTGGGGCGCCAAGGTCACGGAGGCCATGGGCATCGGCGATATCGGTGTGTCGCTGTGGGGCGAGTGCGAGGAACAATGCGGCATGCATCTCGGCGCCCGCGGCTTCGTCCATGCCGAGCTGATCGATCCCGATACCGAAGCGCCGATCGCCCTCGAGGATGGAGCGCGAGGCGAGCTGGTGCTCACCCATCTTCGCCATCAGGCGGCGCCGATGCTGCGGTTCCGCACGCGGGACCATGTGGAGATCTGGACATCGGCCTGCCGGTGCGGCCGGACAGCGCCGCGGGTGCGTTGCATCGGCCGGACGGACGACCTGTTGATCGTCCGTGGCGTGAACGTCTTCCCCTCGGCTATCCGCGACGTGGTGAACGACTTTGCGCCGGCCGTCAGCGGCGTCATCCTGATAACGCCCAAGGCGGCGGGCGCGAGGCAGGAGCCTCCCTTGCCGGTATTGGTGGAACTAGCCAGAGACAAGGAAGGCACAGCGGAACTCGCCGAAAAGATCCAGAAACGCATCCGCGACCTGCTTGTCGTTTCCACCCGGGTCGAAATCGTGCCCTGGGGAACGCTACAACGCAGCGAATACAAGTCGAAACTGGTGCAGCATCAAGCGGGATGAGGAAAAGTGCGAAGCGGTTTTCCGCTCGCATCCCGCGATTGAGAAGAAACGGGATGAGTGCGGAGCGGTATTCCGCCGACAGAAAAAGAATCGGGAGGACGGCAATGCGGAAGCTTCAATCGCAGGGGGTCCATCACATCACGCTGGTCGGCGCCGACCGGCAGACTTCGATCGACTTCTGGGAAGGCATTCTCGGCATGCCCTTCATCTTCGAACAGCCGAACCTCGACAGGGCGTCGGAAAGCCATCTCTATTTCGATCCCGGCGACGGGCGGCTCATCACCGTCTTCACCGACGAGAACCGCAAGCCCGACCCGAAGCGGACGTCGACGGATATCGGCTGCGTCCATCACATCGCCTTCGCCGTTTCGCGCGCGACGTTCCAGCAGGCGGTCGAGCGCCTCGACGAGCGCAACATCCGGCACAGCGGCGTCAAGGACCGCGGCTTCATGGACTCGATCTATTTCGAGGACCCGCTCGGGCTCCTGATCGAGCTTGCCTCCTATCGCTTCGAGCCGCCGGCCGGCCACAGCCATGCCGAGGTGCTGATGGAGGCGCACAATATCAGGCTGGCACGCGGCGACTACGCCATCGCCGAAGTGCATCTCGCCGACGCCATCGAAGCGCTGGTCGAGAGCGCGCGGCCGACGCTGTCAGCTGACCGGGCACCAAAGGACCCATACGGATCGTCATGATCGCGGCAATGCTCGACGAAGTTTAGGGAAACAGAGGGAGGAAGGCAGATGGTCTCGATGAAGCTCAACGTGATCAAGCCCAGCGTCAACAACATGACGGTGCGCGTATTCTTAAGGGCGGCAAAGCTCGATTTCGCCGAACATGACGTCTACGGACAGACCCGGTCCGCCGAATATCTGGCGCGGGCACCGTCGCACCTGACGCCAATGATCGAAACGGCGGAACTGCCCAAGGGCGCGCTCTGGGAAAGCTGCGCGATCATGCAATATCTCTGCAACAAGCACGGACTCGATCAGTTCTATCCGAAAGACCCCGAAGCGCGCGCGATGATCGACAGCGCCATGTTCTACCTGATCGGCACCTTCTATCCCTATCTTGCTCGTGCCACCTACCCGGCTCTCAATTTCCCGCAATATCCGGGCGAAGTCGGCTTCAGCGACGCGGATGCCGAAACCAAGGAACGGGCGCGTGGGGCCGCCGCGGAGGCGCTCGCCGAACCGCTCGAGGTCTTCCGCGTCTTCTATATGGGCGACAGGCCGTTCATCGGAGGTGACGGACCGTCGATCGCCGACATTAGGCTGGCCGCAACACTCGAATTCCTGGCGGCGATCGATTATCCCCTGCCGGACTGGGCGAAGACCTATATGGCGACGATGGAAGAGACGCTCGGCGACGCCTACACCGAACCCGCCGCCGATGTGCGCGGCTATATCGATTATGTGAAGTCGCAGCGGCAATAGTCGAGAACGAAAAGTGGCAGCGTTCGAATTCGATGCGGAGCTTTGGCTCTATCCGGGAAAAGGCGGCTGGCATTTCGTCACCCTGCCGCGAGACATCGCCCGACAAATCCGCTTCCTGGCCGAGCCGAAAGCCCGCGGCTGGCGCAGCGAGGCCGTGACCGTCAAGTCGGGCGGGACCGAATGGACCACGTCGATCTTCCCGGACAGGGCATCGGATTCGTTTCTCCTGCCGGTCAAGGCAAATGTACGGCGGGCGGAAAGGCTTACGGCCGGGCAGACGGTGCGGGTCAAGCTGACGTTGGATCGTGATTGAAGTTAGCCTCTAACCGCAGCTTCATCTGGTCGGCGGCAAAGCGCGTGGGTTAAGAATTCCATCGGGCAGCCTTCTGGACGATTTCCGGGACAGCTGATGGGGGAGGAGTTCCTGGTCCGGTACGGGGGACCACAGCGCCGAAACTTGCCCGCCGCACAAGGCCCCTCCCCAACCCCTCCCCACAGGTGGGAGGGGCTTCCCCGCGGCACTCGTCCGCTTCAACCGCCCGCCATTCCCAACCGTCGCATCGGGGGCAAGGTTGAGATGGAGGCGGAGACGGTGCGGCAATGTGAGCCCCTCCCCCCTGTGGGGAGGGGTTGGGGAGGGGTCTTCTCAAGCGTCCTTCACACCTTCAGAAAATCCCCCGCCACCCTTGCCACCAGCGCCAGCGAGACCGCCCCCGCGTCCGGATGGCCGATGCTCTTCTCCGCAAGCGGCCGCGCCCGGCCGAGTTTCGGGGTCAGACTGGCAGTCGCTTCCGCGGCATCTCGCGCGGATGTGGCTGCCACGCGCCAGGCTGCGACGACGGACTTGCCCGAAGCCGCCTCGCTCTCGAGCGTCTCGACGAACGGCACTAGCGCATCGACGAGCGTCTTGTCGCCGACGCGGGCGCGGCCGAGCCGGGTCACTCCATCGAGCGCAAGGCGCGCGCCCTTGACGATCGCCGCCTCGCTCACCCTCTCCTCGTCGCTGAAGGCGTTGCTCCAGGAGCGCAGCGCCAGACCCCAGATCGCTCCCGACGTGCCGCCGGCACGATCCGCCCAGGCATCACCCGCGGCGGCAAGTACGCTCGCCGCCCCCGCGCCTGCCGCAACGGCCGTCCTCGCCGCCTCGAGCGCGGCAGCCGAGCCGCGGCGCATGCCCTGGCCGTGGTCGCCGTCACCGGCGATGGCGTCAATGCGGCCGAGCTCCGCTTCCGCCTCCTTCAGCACGTCGGCGATATTGCCGATCAGCCGCGCGATGCATTTGCCGCTCTGCTGCGAGGTTTCCGAGGCGGCAGGGAAGCTTTGCGGCCCTTCGGCATCGACGATCTCATCCGTCGCGGGCTCTGCGGCGATGATCGCGCCCTTGCGCAAGACCGGCGCATCTGCGGGCGCGCGCCACAACGCTTCCAGCTCGTCGTCGAGCCAGAGGATGGTCAGCGAGCAGCCCTGCATGTCGAGGCTGGTGACGAACTCGCCGCACTCGGGATCGACGATTTCGAGGCCTGCGTCCGCCAGTTCCCTGGCGACCGCCGTCCAGAGAACGAACAGCTCTTCGTACTTGGTCGAACCGAGGCCGTTCAGGACCGCCGCAACCTTCCTGACACCAGAAGGCCGCTCGGCGATGAGCTTGCCGGTCAACAGCCTTGCGAGGTCGCTTGCGGTCGAGATTTTCTCTTCGCTGATGCCGGGCTCGCCGTGAATGCCGAGACCAAGCGCCATCTGCCCCCTGTCGACGGTGAACAACGGCCCGGCGGCACCCGGCAGGGTGCAGCCGCCGAAAGCGACGCCGAACGATACCGTCCGGTCATTGGCAAGGCGCGCGAGCCGTTCGACCTCGTCGAGTGATTTGCCCGCCTCGGCGGCGGCACCGGCGATCTTGAAGACGACGAGATCGCCGGCGATGCCGCGGCGCTTGGCCGGCGTTTCGACCGAAGCGCTGGCCACGTCGTCGGTGACCGGCACGACGCGCACGTCGATGCCTTCGGCGCGCAGCCGCTCGGCCGCGACCCCGAAGTTCAATACGTCGCCCGCATAGTTACCGAAGCCGAGCAGCACGCCGCTGCCCTGGTCCGCATGGCGGCAGACGCGTGCGACGGCGGCGGTCGATGGCGAGGCGAAGACGTCGCCGGCAACAGCCGCATCGGCAAGACCCGGACCGACATAGCCGGCAAAAGCCGGATAGTGGCCGGAGCCGCCGCCGATGACCACGGCCACCTTGCCCTGCGGCACCTTGGTGGAGCGCACCACGCCGCCCTTCACCAGGCGGACATTGCGGGCATAGATCGCTGCGAAACCGGCAAGCGCGGTGGTGGCAAAATCTTCCGGAGCGTCAAAGATCGTCGTCATCGCTTCAAAGTCCCTCTTCGCGAGGCAGGATGCGCCTCAGATAATCGCGATTGGCGGCGCTGACCGAAAGGCCGTCGCCGCCGTAATGCTCGCAGAGGAAGGGGCTCTGAAATCCGTGCGCCAGGGCCATGCGGATCGCCGCACGATAGTTGATGACGCCGAATTCGAGCGGGGCCGGATGGGTGACGATGAGCCCCGAGGCCGCATCCTCCGTGCGGTTGTAGTTCTTGACGTGCCAATATTTAGCAAAGGGCGCAACCTTTGCCATCATCTCCTGCCAGTGTTCGACCGGGCGATGCAGGCGGATGAGATTGCCGATATCGGCGTTGATGCCGACATTTTCGAGCCCTACCTCCTCGACGAAGCGCACCGAGCTGTCGGCCGTGCCGAGATAGGTGTCCTCGTACATTTCCAGCGACACCTCGACGCCGAGCTCTTCCGCATGACGGCCAAGCTCGCGAACCCTTGAGATCGCTGTATTCCAGGTCGCCGCGTCGTCCGGGTTCTTCAGCCCGTCGACCGTCCAGAACCACAGCACCTTCTTCTGCGCCTCCGTCAGCGGACCGAAGAAGCCGAAGGACACCGAGCCGGCGCCGACAGCCGCGGCAGTCTCGATGACCCGGTGCCCATAGGCGAGATATTCCTCGCCATGCTCGGGATCGATCAGGCTGCGCCGCGCGGTGGAGATCGCCGGAATGGTGAGGCCGACGGATCGGGTCAACGCGACAAATTCCTCCAGCCGATCGCGGGAAAGGTCGGCAAGCCGGATCCAGCTGTCGGTCGGGTCGAGCTCGGTAAAGCCGGCGTCCACCACATCGCCAAGCGTTGCGGCCCACTCCTCCGCCGACTGGTCCTGCACGGATCGGCCGTCCGGCAACAGGTTCGGATACTGGATCATCGCGGCCGCGATCGGCCAGTTGTCACGGTTCCATTTGCGTGGCGCCATGGCGGACTCCTCGAGATTTGGGAAATTAAGTCGGGTGTTTCGGCGGCGGCCGGTTCAGACTGCCGCGTTTCCGTCGCCATGCGGAGCGACGTCGTCGCGGCGCTTGCGCAGGGTGCCGATCAGCCAAAAGGCAAGCGGCGAAAGAAGCAGCACCAGGCCGAGCGTCATCAGGCCGGCAACCAGCGCGTTCGACCAGAAGATGTCGAGGCTGCCGCCAGACATCAGCATCGACTGGCGGAAGGCGTCCTCCGCCTTGTCGCCGAGCACCATGGCAAGGACCAGCGGCGCCAGCGGATAGTCGAGCTTCTTGAAGACGTAGCCGAGCAGGCCGAAGCCGATCACCAGGAAAATGTCCGAGACGGAATTCACCACCTGGTAGGCGCCCGAAAAGATCACCGCGACGATGATCGGCCCGATGATCGAGAAGGGCACGCGCAGGATCGAGGCGTAGAGCGGCACGGTCGCGATCACCAGGAAGACGGCGACGACATTGCCGAGATACATCGAGGCGATCAGGCCCCAGACGAAATCCGGCCGGTCGGCGAAGAGCATCGGACCGGGGGTCAGCCCCCAGATCATCAGGCCGCCCATCATCACCGCGGCGGTCGCCGAACCCGGAACGCCGAGTGCCAGCATCGGCAGCAGGGCCGAGGTGCCGGCCGAATGGTCGGCGGTTTCCGGCGCCACGACGCCGCGCGGATCGCCCTTGCCGAATAGCGACTTGTCGCGCGCCGAGCGGCGGGCGACGCCATAGCTCATGAAGGAGGCGGCCGTCGGTCCGGCCGGCGTGATGCCCATCCAGATGCCGATGATCGTCGAGCGGGCGATCGTCAGCCAGTAACGCGGGATCTCGATCAGCGTGCGGCCGATCTCGGCGAGCTTGACGCGCGCCTTGATGCCCTCGAAGCGCAGGCCCTCCTCCGTCGTCAGCAGCAGTTCGCCGATGCCGAAGAGGCCCATGACGGCGATCAGGAAGCTCACGCCCTTGATGAGTTCGGGAATGTCGAAGGTCAGCCTGAGATTGCCGGAGATCGTGTCCATGCCGATCGAGGCCAGCGCGAAGCCGAGCATCATCGATACGAGCGTCTTGAAGGGGGATTGCGCCCCCATCGAGATGAAGCTCGCAAAAGCCAGGAAATAGACGGCGAAATATTCGGGCGAGGAGAATTTGAGCGCGAAATTCGCAACCCAGCCGGAAAGCAGTGTGATCATCACGACGCCGGCGAGCGCCCCGAGGCCGGCCGAGACGAAGGCAAGCGTCAGCGCCCGGCTCGCCTGGCCGGCCTTGGCCATCGGATAGCCGTCGAAGGTGGTGGCGACGGAGGACGGTTCGCCCGGAATGTTGAAGAGGATCGACGTCGTCGAGCCGCCGAAGAGCGCCCCCCAATACATGCAGGACAAGAGGATGATCGCCGAGATCGGATCCATCGAAAAGGTCAGCGGCAGGAGCAGCGACACGCCGTTCGGTGCTCCGAGGCCGGGCAGCACGCCGACGAGGATGCCGAGCGTCACGCCCACCATCATCAACATAATGTGGTTCCAGCTGAGGATGTGGCCGAAACCGTCGATCAGAAGACCGATATTTTCCATGTCATTCCTCCCGCAGGCAATGCATTCGGCCGGGTCAGTAGATCCCGAACCAGGCCTCGACCGGTCCTTTCAGCAGCGGAACCTGGAAGCCGATCTCGAAAATGAGGAAGAAGGCGGCCGAAACGCCGAGCCCGGCCGGCAACGCGATCCACCATTTGTAGCGCCCCTGGAAGACCATCGTCGCGGCGATATAGAGCGCCGTCCCGACATAGAGCCCGAGCCAGGCGGCGATAGCGCCGAAGGCGACGAGCGGCAGCAGGAAGGAGGCGACCACCTTGGCACGACCGGCGTCGATGAAGATCTCTCCCGTGCCGCGATGCTTGAGGAACGCCTGGGCGATGTTGACGAGGCTGCCGAAGACGATGAGAAGGCCGATATAAAAAGGGAAATAGCCCGCATCCGGCCCCATCTCGGTCCAGCCGGCACCGATATCGAGCGAGCCGTGGCAGACGGCGGCGCCGAAGGCGCCGGTCAGCGCCGCGACGCCAAGCTCGACCGCGAAGCGGGAAACCCCATTCGCACTGTTCTCACTCATGATCGTAACCTTTCGAAAGCGGTGGCGGGCGCCAAAGCGAGATAGGGAGCATGTCCGCTCCAGCACCCGCCCGGCATCCAAGCGCCCGCCTGGAGCCTTAGTTGGCGAGCCAGCCTTCGCGCTTCAGCACTTCGCTGACCGAGTCGCCGTCCACTTCGACGGCGGATTTGAGCTCGTCACCGCTCAGATAGACGGGCGACTGCGAGGTGTCGGCGAGATATTTCGCCCATTCCGGGGTTTCCGAAACCTTGCGCAGCACGTCCGCATAGAACTGGACGACATCCGGCTCGACGCCGCCCGGCAGCCAGACGGTGCGCGGCATGGAGTAGTTGTCGATCGGAATGCCAGCTTCCTTGCAGGTCGGGATGTCGCTCCAGCCCTGGTCGCCGGCGACCTTGGCCTCGCTCGAAAGCTTTACGCTCTTGAAGACGCAGAGCGGCTTCACCATGCCGGCCTGCCACTGGCCGACATTCTCGCTCGGATTGTTGACATTGGCGTCGATATGCTCGCCGGCAAGCTGAACGGCCGCCTCGCCGCCGCTCTTGAACGGGATGTAGCTGATCTTGGCGCCTGTCGCGTCGTTGATCATCGAGGTGAGGATCTGGTCGACGTCCTTCGACTGGCTGCCGCCGACCTTCAAGCCACCTTCCTTCGCCTTGGCGACGAAGTCCGCGGCGGTCGTATAGTCAGCCTTGCCGTTGACCCAAAGGATGAATTCGTCGGATGCGAGGGCAGCGACCGGCGTCAGGTCTTCGGCCTTGTAGGGCACCTTGGCGCGAACCGGCAGCAGGTAGGCATTGTTGGTGCCGAAGGCGAGCTTGTGGGCATCGCCCTCGTAGCCGGCCGTGTAGACGAAGCCTTCCGCGCCGCCGGCGCTGCCCTTGTTGGTGACGACGACCGGCGTCTTCATGAGTTCGTATTTGGCGATGATCGCCTGGATGGTGCGCGCGAAAATGTCCGTGCCGCCGCCGGGGCCTGCAGTCACGACGAATTCCACCGGACGGTTCGGTTCGAAGGCCGCGGCCGGTACGGCAACGCCGAAGGCGGCGGCCATGATGCATGCGATGGAGACGGATTTCTTCATGTTTTGTCCTCCCGTTGAGTTGATTCCGGCGCAAGACCTCCCCTGACGCCGGTATGGCTTGAAAGCGTGCGAATTCAGGCGGCCGCCGAGAGGCCGCGGTTTTTCTTCGCCATGCGGGCCGCAAGCAGCATCGCTTCGCGGCTGGCGCCGACATCGGCAATGCCCTTGCCGGCAATGTCATAGGCCGTGCCATGCGCCGGCGTGCAGAGCGGGAAAGGCAGGCCGCCCATCATCGTCACGCCCTTGTCGAAGCCCATCAGCTTCATGGCGATCTGGCCCTGGTCGTGATACATCGTCAGCACCGCGTGGAAGCCTTCCTTCAGCGCCCGGACGAAGACCGTGTCGGCCGGGAACGGTCCTTCCACGTTGAAGCCGAGCGCCTTCGCCTTCTCGACGGCGGGCTCGATGATGTCGATCTCTTCCATGCCGAAGCTGCCGCCGTCGCCGGCATGCGGATTGAGCCCCGCGACGGCGATCCGCGCCTCGTCATGGCCGGCATTCCTAAGGCAGACCCGGGTCAGTTCGAGTTCTGCGACGATCCCTTCCACCGAAAGGCTCCGCGCCACTTCCGACAGCGGAATGTGCGACGTGACGCGGGCGTTCCATACTTTATCGAGAACATTGAACTCGCGGACCTTGCCGGTGAAGGACAGCACATCGGCGACGAAGCGGATCTCGTCGTCGTAGCCCGGATAGGCAAAGCGCATCGCCTTCTTGTTGAAGGGCGTGAAGCAGACCGCATCGGCCTTGCCGGCATGCGCCAGTTCCAGCGCCACTCGGAAATTGCGAGTCGCGAAAGAGCCGCCGGCAAGCGTCGCCTCGCCGCGCACCACGTCGGCCGGATCGAGATGCTTGAGATCGACGAAGACGTGACGCGACGTGCCGGCCTTGTCGAGGGCATCGAGCGACGCTGCATCGAGATCGAGCTCGACGCCGGCAACCTTCGCACCCTCGTCGAGAATGCGGCGGTCCCCGACGGCAATGATGTGCGCCGCTTCGCGGACATCCACAAGCGCCAGCAGCCGCGCCGTCAGTTCCGGACTGATCCCGGCCGGGTCGCCCATGGCAAGGGCGATGACAGGACGCCCACTCTTCGCTTCGGCCGCACCATTCGTCATCGTGAGATGTCCTCCATCCTCTGCGTTGATCGATGTCATATGTTATTCAAAATTTTGCATCAAGTCTTTTGTATTCTGTATGCAGCATTTTTTGTTGACGATGGAGAAGGCTGTCTCCATGCTTGAATGAGACACCGCTGATTCAATCGAGCGGTCGAGGGAACTTAAGACCGGTCACCGGTCTGAGCGCAGAACGGAAAAATGAACGAAATCACATCTCTGGAACGGCGGCCCGAGGGCGGCCCGGGGCCGATCCGGCGCACCGCGCTGCACGATACGCTGGTCACCCACTTGCGCGACATGATCATCGAGGGCGACCTTCCGCCCGGCACCCGCCTGCACGAAGGACAGCTCGGCGAGCAGCTCGGCGTGTCGCGCACGCCGCTTCGCGAGGCGATCAAGTATCTGGCGAGCGAAGGCCTCGTCGAGCTCGTTCCGAGCCGCGGCGCCGTCGTCAAGCGCTTCAGTGCCAAGGACGTCCAGGATATGTTGACGGTGCTGCGGTCGCTCGAGGAACTCGCCGGCCGGCTCGCCTGCGAAACGGCAAGCGATGCGGGCGTAGCCGAAGTACGGGCGCTGCACGACGAGATGGTTAGCCGCTACAAGGCGGGCGACCGGCTGCAATATTACAAGCTCAACCAGCAGATCCACACGGCGATCGCCCAGCTTTCCGGCAATGCGGCGCTGGCCGACATGCACGGGATCTTGCAGACGCGCCTGAAGCGCATTCGCTTCATCGGCCACGAAGGCCCGGAAAAATGGGCCGCCGCCGTCGCCGAGCACGAGGAGATGATCGCCGCGCTCGAGGCGCGCGATCAGGCGAGGCTGTCGGAGGTGCTGGGGCGGCACCTGAGAAAGGCCTGGGAGCGGGTGCGCGACTCGGTGTAATGCTACCGGCGCGCCGCCACGCGCTGGCGCAACGACGGATTCTCATTGCGACCCCGAAGGCGGCTAGGGGATTGCCAGCAGACAGACATAGGCAAGCACCGTCACCAACAGGCCGCGGAAAGCGGCAATGACAAAGCGGTATTTGCTGCAGGCGATCGCCGAGAGCACGTCGGCATTGTCCACGTACTGGCGAAACAGATAGGCCGAATCACCACGGCCTGCCGCATCGATGAATTCGTTGCGGTGGGCGCGCCATGCACCCCAGAACAGCGTCGTGGAGGTGGCACCCTTCCTCGGCAGAACCACGAGGATGGCGGCAAGGAGCGAGAATATCGAGGCCAGAGCCATGACGGCCGAAAATATCATCGGCAGCATCTCCCCTTCCATGTAGCGCTGCCAAGTAAACACGTTCCGCCCCTCTTCCGACGAGACCAAGAAAGCAAACATGAAAGTGAAGATATAGGCTGCCTTCTGATCCGACATCTTGATCTGGTCGGAGAAGACATCATTGATCTTCTGGATGTGATCGTAATAGGCGCTCGGCGCGGCCTCCGACCTCTCTCCTTCACTTGGCGTTTCGAGCTTGTACAGGTTTCCGCCCAGATCCATGCGCGCCCCCTTGTTTCTTGTCTCCTCTTTATTACACCGGAGCCGCAACTTTATATGCCCAAAACTGGGCGCTTGACTTTTCTTCACCGAAAATCCACTGGATTCCGTGTAACGAGGAGCAATTGCAGGAATGCGGCGAAGAAGAACGGGGGCATTGCTGACCGCAATGGCGCTCTTTGCGCCATGGCCCGCGCTCGCCGAGCCGGTGCCGCGGCATCAGCCGGCAGCAGGGTCCGTCATCGCCCGCAAGTCCGGCGAGGAGGTGCGCTTCGTCGACGTCTCCAACTGGCGCTTCGTTGACCTCGCCCAGGACCTGATCCCAGGCGACGTGCTGCGGACCAACGCCACCGGCTCACTTGCCGTGCTCTTCCGGGACCACACGCAGATTCGGCTCGGGCGTAACACGGCGCTCCGCGTCAAGCAGATCGGCGGAGGCGACACCAACCTCGAACTCGAATCGGGGTCGATCTGGGCCCGCGCCGAGCGCGGCGGCGAAGGCCTGGTGATCGACACGCCCGCCGCGGCCGCTGCCATCCGCGGCACCGACTGGACGATGAGGGTCGGGGGCGACGGCAAGACCTCGCTCACCGTCCTCGAAGGCGTCGTCGAACTCAAGAACGCCTATGGCAGCGTCACTGTGAAACAGGGCGAGGGTGCGGTAGCCGCGATCGGCAGCGCGCCGACGAAAATTTTCATCGTCGCGCCGACGGACCGCGAGCAGATGCTCATCCATCTCTCGCTCCGAGACGCCTTCGTCTGGATGCCGCCGACGCCACTCAGCGTTCCTGAGATGCGTCGTCAACGCGCGCGGATCGAGGCCAAGCCGGAAATGTCACGCTCGGCCGAGGACTGGCTGACGCTTGCCGAAATCTATTCGTCCCTCAATGGCCGCCACAAGGCTCAAGCAGCTCTTTCGCAGGCGACCGAGCTTGGCTTGACAAGCGTGCAGACGGCTCGCGCCGACCTCATCAGGGCATTGATCGCCGGCTCCTCGAAACAGTATCGGGAGGCCGCCCGGCTGTTCGAGAAAGCCGAGCGCGGCCTCGACGCCAACCGCCGTACGATCGCTGCCTATGGCGGTTATTTTGCGCGCGGCCTCGCCGATCCTACCCGCGTGGAGGAGCCGCCACGCAATGCCACCGGCCGGTACGCCGGCATGGCGCAGGCCTGGACCGCAGGTTTCCGGGAGGATATTCCCGCAGCGATCGAGGTCATCAAAAAGGCCGAGCGGCGATACCCCGACGATCCGAGCCTTCCTGCTTTGCGGGCGCAAGCCGCACTCTTGATTGACGATCGGGAAGAGTTTCGCGATGGCGTCGACCGGGCACTTTCGATCGATCCCGAAGATCCGACTGCGCTCGAGGCCCGCGCCCGCTATCGTTATCACATCGAGAATGATCTCGAGGGCGCCCTTGCCGATCTCCAGGCCGGGCTGAAGACGGCGCCCGGATCATCGTCGATTCTGAATTCCTTGGGTATCGTCCAGAGTGTGCGCGGCGACAATCGCGCTGCGGAGGCCGCCTTCAAGGAAGCGATTGTACTCGATCCCCTTGATCCCGTCGCCCATGCAAATCTAGCTCTCCAGTATCTGGATGAAATGCGGATTGCCGAGGCGAAACGAGAGATCGATACCGTACTTTCCGTGGATCCCTCGTTCGACCTCGCACTTTTGGCGCGCGGCCGCTATTACTTGCAGAATGGTGAAGTCGACAAGGCAGTTCAAGACTTGCTCGCCGCCTCGACGGCCAACCCCACCTATTCCAATGCCCAGCTGCTGCTTGCGGCAGCCCATTATGAAAAGGACGACCGGGTACCCGCTGCCCAGGCGCTCGACAATGCCGACAGGCTCGACCCCAACGATCCTGTCGTGCCAATGGCGCGAACCGCCGTTGCGATCGATGCCTATGACGCGGACGCCGCCATCCGCAACGCCCAGGAAGCAATGCGCCGCACACGCGCGCGCGGCGGCGATACGGCGGCGCTTGGTGCGAACCAGGAGCAAGGCTCGACGCTCAACGACGCGTTCCGCCTGCAGGGGCTAGACGCCTGGGGCCAATATTACGGCGATGCCGTGTTCGACCCCTTTTCCGGCGCGAGCTACGTGGACCAGGCGGTGCGCGGCAGCGTCAATCCCTTCTTCAACGATTACGATTTCGACGCGAACGCAGTCATCAACACGGCCAATCCAACCGGCTACTCCGCTCTCATCCAGGGGCTCCTGATAGAGCCACACATGCTCGCGAGCCGGGAACGGACGGTCAACCTGCTGCAATCGCCCTTCTTCGAAACCGAGCTTGGCGGTGGGATCATCGCCAATGACGATCATACCGGGTGGGTAGGAGAAGCGGGAGTTCGCGGATTTACGGTGTCCCCGTTCCCGATCAGCGTATTCAGCACGTTCCAATGGGAGGAGCCGAGGGACACGATCGAATCCGGAGGCGCGCGCCTGGAACGGGAGCTGCGGATTATCGGAGGCAATGGCTTCATCACGGCCAATCCGACTCCTGACGACCGTTTTGTCGCCTTCGCAAATTATTCGAACATCGACGATTTCCAGGAACTTCTGCCCAGCCCGCCGGATATCGAAATAGGGGACAACTCTTCCGCAATACTTTCGGGCGTCGCGTGGAGTCACACATTCGGTTACCGCAATGTCGGAAACGCCGCTCTGTTTTTCAATGAATTTCGCACGGATGATACTGACACGCGGACCGTCAGCGGGGTAGGCCCCAGCGTCGATGTTGAGACAAAGCAGCGAGCGTACATCGCCGCCTTGAGCCACATTTATGGCGAAGGAGACCTGACTTGGCATTATGGTGTTGAAGGCGGGATGACCCGGTCGGATAGCAGCACGGAATCCACTTTCATCCTGCCGCCGCCTCTGCCATCCCCGACTACAATTGACTTTCAATCCTCTACGCAGGCGGTCGTAAAGGCCTATGTCGACGGTCTCTATGAGATCACCCCGGACCTGAAGGTCGAAGGCGCACTGTTTGCCCGCTACATCGAGGACGCCAACGACAACAATATCCGGCTCGAGCCGAAACTGGGTGTCGCCTGGGCCCCCGCCGAGGGCCATTGGCTGCGTGCAGCGGTGCAGCGCGAAGGCTACAACTTTGACGCGGCCACGCTAGCGCCCGTCGGCATCGTCGGGCTGCAACCCAATCAGTATCTGATCGGGACAGAGGGCTATGCCGACACGCTCGCTCTTCGTTGGGATGCCGAATGGAACGACTGGTTCTTCACGGCTGCCGACTTTCAGCATCAGGAAATCCATAACGGCTCGATTGACTTCCCGTTCTTGACGACGGGATTTGATTTCGACAAAGGAAGAGTCGACCGCGTCGCATTGACCGCCAACGTAGCGATCGGCCATGGCCTCGGTCTCTCCGCAACAGTGGCCCGCATCGAAAGCGAGAACCTGTCGGCCGGCAGCAGCGGCGATCTTCCCTTCCTCCCGAAAAATTCGGGCCAGGTGGCTTTGACCTGGGTCAACACTGCAAACATCAAGACGACGGTGGCGGCAAACTACGTTGGCGAACGGACGGACAGCACGGCCACGCTCGACGACTTCTGGACGCTCGACGCCGCCCTGCAATGGGAGCCCTTCGACAAGCGCTTCGAAGTTGAACTTGCCGGCTTCAACCTGCTCGATGAGGAATTCGAGGTGCGTGACGGCATTCCCGGCTGGGGCCCCACCGTCAAGGGCACCGTCAAAGTGCGGTTCTGATGCACGCCCGTCAACGCGTTTCCACAACGATCGATCGAATCCGTCATTCGCCGCGGCGGGCGAAGCTTGCCGCCCTCACCGCCTTCGTTGCCATGCTCGTCTCGCTTGTCTCGCTGACCGGCAGCTGGTCGCTCGCGGATCTCCGCGCCTACGACTATCTCTCGATCATCGGCCGGCCTACGCTACCCGAGGACGGCCCCGTCATCGTCGCGATCGACGAACCGTCCATGGCCGAGATCGGCAGCCAGTGGCCCTGGCCGCGCACCCTGCATGGCCGGCTGATCGAAGCGTTGCGAAAGGCCGGCGCGCGGGCGATCGCGATGGACGTGATCTTCGCCGAGCCGGCCGCCGATCCGGAAAACGATAAAGCGCTGGCTGAGGCGCTCGGTCCGGACGTGGTGCTGGCCGGCGACCAGACGCTGATCCAGACGCCGCAGGCCGAACAGTTCGTCCGCACCGAGCCCCTCCCCTTCTTCACGGAGAGAGGCGCGAAAGTCGGCATCGCCTCGGTCAATCTCAGCGGCGACGGCACCTTGCGGCAGCTTCCCCCCTATGCGGACGGCTTCGCGGTGACGCTTGCGACGGTTGCCGGAAGGAACCCGGAGCCGCCGCAGCGGCGGAGCTTGATCCAGACCTTCGGCCCGGCGCGCACCTATCCGACCGTATCCTACTACCAGGCGCTCGACCCGGAGAATTTCCTGCCGGAGGGCACCTTCCGCGATCGCGTCGTCATTGTCGGCTTGAGCCTGCAGAACGCCCCGTCCATCAATGAAGGCGGCACTGACACCTTCGCCACCTCCGACACGGTTTTTTCGCGCGCACTCGTTGCAGGCGCTGAGGTCCAGGCGACGATCTACGACAATCTCGTGCATCGTCTTTTCATCCAGAGGGCCGGTGAAGCGATCGCTATCCCGGCGATTGTGCTTGCCGCCCTTGCGGCGGCAGTCACTGTGTCCAAATCGACGAGTTGGCGGACGCTCGGCTATGGCGCCCTCGCGCTTGGGCTCATCTTCCTCGCAAGCTGCGGCCTGCTCCGCTTCGGTCATCTGTTCGTCTCGCCGCTCGGCCCTTCCCTCGCCTTCCTCGGCGTTGCGGTCGGCCAGGCGGGCATCGACTATGCCGAAGAGCGTCGTCGCCGCCGCGAGATCACGCGCGCCTTCTCGCAATATCTGTCGCCGGCACTTGTCGAACGGCTGGCGCAGGATCCGACGCAATTGAAGCTCGGCGGTGAAAGACGGACGCTCACGATCCTCTTCTGCGACGTGCGCGGCTTTACGACAATTTCGGAAGACATGAAGGACGACCCGGAGGGGCTGACGACGCTGATCAACCGGCTGCTGACGCCGCTGTCGGAGGCCGTGCTCAACCTAGGTGGCACAATCGACAAATATATCGGCGACTGTCTGATGGCCTTCTGGAACGCTCCGCTCGACGATCCCGACCATGCCGTCCATGCCGTTCAGGCGGCGAAGGACATGCTCGCCGCCCTCGAGCGCTTGAACGCAGAACTCGAGGCCGAAGCCAACGCCGCCGCACAGCCGCCGAAGACGCTGCGAATCGGAATCGGCATCAATACGGGCGAATGCGTCGTCGGCAACATGGGCTCCTCCCGCCGCTTCGACTATTCGGCGCTGGGGGACGCGGTCAACCTCGCCTCGCGCCTCGAGGGCGCCTCGAAGGACTATGGTATCCCGCTGCTCCTTGGGGAGCGGACGGCCGGGCTCGCCGCCGCCAGGTTCCCGGTCGTCGAGATCGACCGCATCACCGTCAAGGGGCGGAACACGGTCTCGCCGGTCTTCACGCTGGCCGAAGGCGCCTCCGAAGCCGCGCTTGCCCGGCACCTCGCCTATCTCGAAGCAAAGTACCGCGATCCAGCCGGCGTCGACGCGGCGCTGCTCGACGAACTCAAATCGGCTCTGCCCTCGCTCAAGCACTATTATGAACGGGAGCGCGAGCGGCTGACGGCGGTGAACCGCGGCGGAATGCCCGCTTAGAAGAGCCCGAGCTTCGGTTCCCGCCGATCATCGTAAGGCGCCGGTCAGCGTCCGAAGCAGCGGCCCGCCTTTAGCGTCGTGGACGATGAGAGAAACGGTTCCGAAAAGAACTTCGATCGTAACGTCACTGAAGGATATTAGCCAAAGTCTCGGATTGAGCGCTTTCCATTCGGCTGTCTCCTTGCCGCCTGCAACCTCGTTGAACTGCCATGGCTGGACCGGGTACCGGCACTCCTGCAGACCTTCGACGTTTATAGGCGATACTCGAAAACCGATAACATCCCCGAATTTGAGCACCACATTGCCACCTCCCGCACGGGGAGAGGCTTGATAGCA
Organism: Sinorhizobium glycinis; assembly: GCF_001651865.1. GTDB lineage: Bacteria > Pseudomonadota > Alphaproteobacteria > Rhizobiales > Rhizobiaceae > Sinorhizobium > Sinorhizobium glycinis. Next base: position 737,115 of record NZ_LPUX01000064.1, on the reverse strand, counting down.
CAGCAGGACGTCGTTTCCGTCATAGAGGGCCGCCGGATTCGCGACTGTTCCTATCTCGGGAAACGCCTCTTGGGGTTCCGATACTTGCATGCTTTGCTCGCGTCTCTGCTTCTGCACAAGGTTGAGGCACAGTTCCGGTCAACCAGCCACTTTGTCAACCCGCCAGTCAGGCCAGCGGAAGAGCCCGCAAATATACATGCATATTCTAATATTTCTTCGGAACGATTGCACCGCGGCGGTGAAATTTTGACAAAACTTTGTCAAAACCCGCCGGCAAAACTTTATTTATTGTTAATGTGACTTCCGCCGTCTCCGGGCCTATTCCTTTACTCGAGGCTGAATACTGCCGGCGACCGAATGGATCGCGACGCGACGGTATGAGACAGCCCCGATCGGAAGCTTGCCGCTTCCTCGAGTTCAAGGAGACGCAAAAATGCGCTCGCTCATCAAGACATCCGCAATCGCCGCCCTCGCTCTGTCGCTCGCCGCAGGAGGCGCCTTCGCGGCCGGACGCCACGAAAGCGTGACCTCGACCGGTCCCGAGAACGGCGACTATTATCAGGGAATATTCGGCAACGACGACGTGGCCCCTCCCGCCCCGGTCGCCCGGCCGATGACGTCGGCCGTCGTGGTTCAGCAGCCGCGGCTCGCCACCATCCTCCACGAGCTGCGCGCCGCCAATCATCGCATGGATGCGGAGCGTTTCTCGGGCAAGCTCAGCTCCGTCGCCTTCAACAGGCTGCGTCGCGAGGAACGAGACATTCGCGCCGACGCAACCCGGGTAGCGGCGATGCATAACGGCCGGATACCGAACTCTTCCTATGCACAATTGCAGAGGGACATTCGCCGGCTCGACGGGAATATTGCCCGATCGGCTTGATTGCCTGACTCCGCCTGAGCAATTGCCGGACCGCTTCCCAGGAAGCGGTCCGGCGTCGTTTCGACGGTCCTCAAGCGGCGCCCAGACGCCGGATATTGCCGGCAAGTTCCGTGGCAAGCCGCAGCGCCGCCGCGGTCGCGCCGACGATCTGCGGCAGCAGCAGCCATTCGAGCGTCCAGGCGGAACCGGACCGCTCCTGCTCGTGCACAAGAGCCTGATGGATGCCGGAAATCTGCGTGGCGTTGAAGCGCGCCAGCGTCACCAGCACTTCGGCGGCGACCGGGTTCTGCTTATGGGCCATGGCGGAGGACGAACCGCCGCCGGCCAGCACGATTTCGTCGCCCGCCTGTGCCATCAGGGCGATGTCCTGGCCGAACTTGCCGAGGCTGCCGGTGATCAGCGAAAGCAGGTGGGCGAAATCGGCGATCGCCGAGCGCTGGCTGTGCCATTGCGGACAGTCGATCAGCGCCAGCTCCTCCGCCAGCGTCGCACGAACCGCGTCCGCCTTGTCCTCGAGCTTGTCGAGCGTGCCGGCCGCACCGCCGAATTGCACGGCGAACAGGTCGATATCCATGGCGTCGAGCCGGTCCTGGTGGTCGAGCAGCGGCTCGGCCCAGCTGCGCATTCGATCCGCAACGGTGATCGGGATGGCTGCCTGCATGCGCGTGCGGCCCATCAGCGGACGCTCGCCCCATTGCCGGACGCCTTCCTCCAGCGCGGCGACGATTTCACCGAGGCGGGCGGAAAAGAGCTCGCCGATCGCCTTCAGGCGCAGCATCAGGCTGGTGTCGATGACATCCTGGCTGGTGGCGCCGTAATGCACGTGCTCCGCCGCCTCTTCGCCGACGGCGCGCCGCAATTGCCGGACGAGTTCCGGGACGGCGACACCGTCCATGGCCACGCCGCGCCGCAAGGCCGCGACATCCGGATAAAAGGCGCGGCAAGCTTCGGTGATCCGGTCGGCGGCCGCATGCGGAATCACGCCGTACTGCGCTTCGGCCCGCGCCAGCGCCGCCTCGAAAGCCAGCATGGCGCGGATTTCCGCGGCCGCGGAAAACTCCGCCGCTACCGCTTCGTCGCCAAGCAGGCCGGAAAGATAGGGGTGATCAAAGGCCGAATAGGTCATTCCACGTCTCCAGGATCTGGCCTCCCCGAAACAGGGAGACGTCGACAAGCATGTGGCAACGCGGATGGGTCGCCGATGGTCAGATGTCCAGGAAGACGGTTTCCTTCTCCCCCTGGAGATGAATGTCGAAATGATAATTAGGCGCCCGACCGCCGGCGACAAGCGTCTCGGCCCGGTGGCGATGCTCGATCCGCTGAAGCAGCGGATCCTCGGCGTTCGCGGCCGCCTCGTCGGGGAAGTAGAGGCGCGTCTGGAGCCCGATGTTGATGCCGCGCGCGACGATCCAGAAGGTGATGTGCGGCGCCATCAGGCGGCCGTCCTTGAAGGGAATGCGGCCGGGCTTGACGGTCTCGAACACGAAGGTGCCGTCTTCGGCGCTCGTCGGGCAGCGGCCCCAGCCGGTGAAATTCGGGTCGGCCGCACCGCGCATTTCCGAAGGCGAATTGTAGAGACCCGCGGCATCCGCCTGCCAGATTTCGATCAGCGCGTCCCTGAGCGGCGCGCCCGCGCCGTCGATCACCCGACCGGTCACGGTGATGCGCTCTCCAAGCGTCTTTTCATTGACCATCGACGATCCGAGGTCGCGTTCGTAGACGCCGGAAATGCCGCCGAAGTTCGGCGTCAGGCCGATATGGACGTAAGGTCCGGCTGTCTGCGAAGGCGTTTCCTTGAGGTAGCCCAGATTCTGAACCATCGTTTCCCTCCTCAATTGCCTTCCGGCCGGTTCTCGAAGAACGTCGAGCGGCGGCCGCGCAGCACGATGTCGAACTTGTAGGCCCGCGCATCCATCGGGATGGTGTTGGCCCAGTCGAGCGGCGCGATCAGTTGCTCGATCGCGCGGGCGTCGGCGATCGTGCCGACGATCGGACATTTCCAGATCATCGGATCCCCTTCGAAATACATCTGGGTGATCAGCCGCTGGGCGAATCCGTGGCCGAAGACCGAGAAATGGATATGGGCCGGCCGCCAGTCGTTGACGCCGTTCGGCCAGGGGTAGGCTCCCGGCCGGATCGTCCGGAAAACATAGGAGCCGTTCTCGTCGGTGATCGTCCGGCCGCAGCCGCCGAAATTCGGATCGAGGGCCGCGAGGTAGCTTTCCTTCTTGTGACGGTAGCGCCCGCCGGCATTGGCCTGCCAGAATTCGAGAAGCGCGCCGGCGACCGGACGGCCCCGCTCGTCGAGCACCCGGCCATGCACGATGATGCGTTCGCCGATGGCGCTTTCGCCGGGCTTGGCGAAATTGTGGATCAGGTCGTTGTCAAGTTCGCCCAGGATCGAATGGCCGAAGACCGGACCGGTGATCTCGGAAATCGTGTTGTCGAGCGAAAGCAGCGCCTTTCGCGGCGAACGCAGCACCGAAGTCTTGTAGCCGGGCGCGAAGGCCGGCGGGTGCCAATCCCGGTCCCGCTGGAAAAAGGCGCCCGTTTCGGGCCTTCGATTTTCAGTGTCGGACATCGTCACTCCCCCTCCCGCTTCGCGGCATCCATCTCGCCGAACACCTGCTTGGCGATCTTGATGGCGTGATTGGCGGCCGGCACGCCGGCATAGATCGCCACATGCAGCAGCGCCTCGCAAATGTCCTCGCGCGTTGCCCCCGTGTTGGCCGTGGCGCGAACATGCATCGCCACCTCCTCGTCCTGACCAAGGGCGGCGAGCAGCGCGATGGTGACGATCGACCGCTCCCGTTTCGTCAAGGCCGGGCGCGACCAGACATGGCCCCAGGCCGCCTCGGTGATCAGTTCCTGGAACGGCTGGTCGAATTCCGTCGTCGCCGATTGGGCGCGGTCGACATGGCTGTCGCCGAGGACAGCGCGGCGCGTCGCCATGCCCTGGCGATAGCGGTCGGAGGCGTTGTCGATCATGGGGCATCACTCATCGGTTTGTCTCCGGGGACTTGAAGAAACTCAGGAGCGCCCTGGTCAGCGCCTCCGGCTGCTCGACGCAGGGGATATGCCCGGCATCGCGGATCACTTCGAAGCGCGCGCCGGGAATGAGGCCGGCCGTCGAGCGCACCAGATCGGGCGGCGTCGAACCGTCCTGGTCGCCGACGAGGCAGAGCACCGGCACGGCGATCCTTCTGGCGGCTTCGGTGTAGTCGGCGTCGCGGATTGCCGCGCAGGTGCCGACGTAGCCCGGCACCGGCTGGCGGATCAGCATGTTGCGGTAACAGGCGAAGGCGACGTTTTCGGGCCGGCGGAAGGCCGGCGTGAACCAGCGCTCCAGCACCGCGTCGGCGACCGCCTCGATGCCGTGGGCCTCGATCGCCGCGATGCGGGCGGCCCACATTTCGGCCGTGCCGATCTTGTGCGCCGTATCGGCAAGCACGAGCGCCCGCACCAGATCGGGGCGGCGCTGGTAAAGCGATTGGGCAATCAGGCCGCCGACCGAAAGTCCGCAGATGATAGCGCTCTTGACGGCGAGCAGGTCGAGCAGACCGGCGAGGTCGGTCGCGAGATCCTCGATCGCGTACGGCACCTGGCCGATATCGGACAGGCCGTGGCCGCGCTTGTCGTAGAGGAGGATGGCATACTGATCGGACAGGCAGGCGGCCACGTCGCCCCAGATGCGGAAATCCGTGCCCAGCGAATTGATGAAGACAAGCACCGGTTTCTCGGCGACGGCGCCGATCAACCGATAGTGGATGGTGATGTCGTTCAAACGGGTGACTTGCACGGTTCGTCTCCTCACCACCCAAATTGGCCGTTTCATCTGGTTAGGTAAAATGATATTTTGCGCCGATCCATTAACTCCCGAGTTATGCTTTCAATGATCGACGCGCGTATCAAGTTTCGCCATCTGCAGACATTTGTCGAGGTCGCGCGCCAGAAGAGCGTGGTGAAGGCCGCCGATCTCCTGAATGTCACGCAGCCGGCGGTCACCAAGACGATCCGCGAGCTGGAGGAGGTTTTGGGCGTCTCGGTATTCGAGCGCGACGGGCGCGGCATCAAGATCACCCGCTACGGCGAGGTCTTCCTGCGCCATGCCGGCGCGGCGCTGACGGCGCTCCGGCAGGGCCTCGATTCCGTCTCGCAGGAGCGCTCCGGCGAAGGGCCGCCGATTCGCGTCGGCGCGCTGCCGACGGTCTCGACGCGCATCATGCCGCGGGCGATCGCGCTTTTCCTCGAGGAGAAGACCGGCGCCCGGCTGAAGATCGTCACGGGCGAGAACGCGGTGCTTCTCGAACAGCTTCGCGTCGGCGATCTCGACCTCGTCGTCGGCAGGCTCGCCGCGCCCGACCGCATGACCGGCTTCTCCTTCGAGCACCTCTATTCCGAGCAGGTGGTCTTCGCCGTGCGCGCCGGCCATCCGCTGCTGTCCGGCAAGCAGTCGGTGTTCGCGCATCTCGGCGACTATCCCGTGTTGATGCCGACTAGAGCCTCGATCATCCGTCCCTTCGTCGAGCGCTACCTGATCGCCAACGGCATTGCCGGCCTGCCGAACCAGATCGAGACGGTCTCCGATTCCTTCGGCCGCGCCTTCGTCAGATCGAGCGACGCCATCTGGATCATCTCGAACGGGGTCATCGCCACCGACATCGAGGACGGTCTGCTCACCGCCCTGCCGATTGACACCAGCGAGACGAAAGGACCGGTGGGCCTCACCATGCGCACCGACGCGATACCCTCGCTGCCGCTGTCGATCCTGATGCAGACGATCCGCGAGGCGGCCGAGGCGGTGACGGCCAAGGCCTAAAGTGCAATTCGATCAGATCGGAACGGCAAGAATCGGGGGGAATGGGTTGTGCTGCCCCCTCTGCCCTGCCGGGCATCTCCCCCGCAAGGGTGGAGATCGGCAAGTGGTAACGTCCAGCCGATCCCCCTTGTGTCCCCTTGGGGGAGATGCCCGGCGGGGCAGAGGGGGTGCCTCCCGATCGCAGCAACGATTCAACCGTGCGAGACCGCACCGGTGGCAAGGCCGGCACGGCCTCGCATCAGCAAGTAGATGGCCGGCGCCGCGGCAAAGCAGATCGCTGCGGCGATGCCGAAATAGGCGGTGTAGCCAAACCTCTCGGCGATCCAGCCGGCACCGACCCCGCCGACCATGCTGACGAGGCTGTCCGCGCATTGGAAAAGCGTGAAGTCGACGCCCGCCTGTCTCGGGTCCGACCAGCCCATGAATTGCGAATAGAGGGCGACGAAGCCGAGTGCCATGACGCCCGACGAGGAGAGGATGGCGACGCCGATCACCATCGCTCTCGGAGCGCTGCCGCCGAAATCGAAGAAGCCGAAGGCAAGAAGCATGGCGGTCTGCAGCAGAATGGCGAGCGTCAGCACGAGATTCGCCCCGAAAAGACGCACCGCCGCGCCGCCTGTCAGAGCCCCGGCAAGCCCTACCACCATGCTGCCGAAGCCGTTCAGCACGCCGACCGTCGCGAGATCGAGGCCGTAGTCGATGAGGAAGGGGCCGAGCATGGAGAGCCCCCATTTCTGCGCCGCAACGTAGATTGCCGCAACGACGAGGCCTTTTCGAACCGCCGGGCGCTTCAGCGCGGTGACGAGCGACGGCGTATGGGGGCGCGTCTCGACAGCGCCACGCGTGGCAGGCCCGAAGGCGAAGGGAAGGCCGAGCAGGAATACGACTGCGGCCATGGAAAAGACTGCGGGCGACCAGCCATAGCGGTCGACGAGGACGAGGAAGAGCCCCGCGCCGACCGCCGAGCCGAGATAGGAGCCTCCCACCTGTGCGGTGTTGCCCCAGCCGTGGTGTTCCTTGGAGAGCGTCTCCACCGCATAGCCGTCACAGGCTATGTCGACGGTCGAGGTCACCAAGGCGACAAGGATGAGTGCTACCAGCACCGGCATCAGCGGCGAAAGACCGGTGATCCCGATGGCAACGAGGCCCGCGGCGCAAAGCGAACCGCCGACGGCCGCGATGACGCGTGACCGGTTGCGGCCGACGCGCGGCAACCGGAACCGCTCCACATAGGGCGACCAGAGGAACTTCAGCGCCCAGGGCAGCACGGTGAGATAGACGAGACCGATCTGATCGAGCGGCAGGCCCTGGTTGCGCAGTACAGCCGGCAGGCCGAGCATGGTCAGCCCGCCGATGACGCTCTGGGCGACATAGAGGCCGCCGACCGTGACAAAGACCACGGCCGGCGAAACGCGCGCTGGGCTGGCGTCGCGCGCCGGCATCAGAAGCGGTAGCGCAGGCTGCCGACGACCTTGCGCCCTTCGTCGAAGTAGCAGAAGCCGGTCGTGCAGATCTGCTTGACCTCGTCCAGGAGGTTCGTGGCGTTGACCTGGAGGCGGACGCCGTCCATCGACGGATTGAGCTTCCCGAGATCGTAGCGCAGCGAAGCATCGACGAAGGTGCGCGACTCATTGTCGAGCACCGGCGTGTTCTGGTTGTCGCCGAAGCTGGAGCCGAGATAGCGGACGCCGGCGCCAAGCCCCAACCCTTCGAACGTGCCGCTCTGGAACTCATAGTCCGCCCAGAGCGAGAAGGTATGGTAGGGCGTGGAGTTCAGCTGGTTGCCCACTGTTTCGGCAGTCAGCTTGGTGATCTTGACGTCGTTGTAGGAATAGGCGGCGATCACGCTCAGGCCGTTGTCCAGCGAAGCGGACGCTTCCAGTTCAAAGCCTCGGGACCGCAGATCGAGCTGGCGCAGCAGGTTCACGCCGGAAGAGGTCTCGTAGACCGAGGCGTTCTCCTGGTCGATGTTGAAGACGGATGCGGTGATGAGAGCGTTGTGATCCGGCAGCGCGTATTTCACGCCAACCTCGTACTGCTCGCCGATCGTCGGCTTGGCCTGCTCGGAAACGCCGCCGGTCGTCAGGATGACGCCCGGATTGGCGACGAAGGACGTGCCGTAGCTGACATAGGGCATGACGTTCCACGGCGTCACGTAACCGAGCCCGATACGCCCGGTCGTCTCGCTGTCGTCGCGCGAATATTGGACGCCGCCAGGGGTATACTTGCTGTCGAGCCAATCGTGGCGCAGGCCTGCGGTCAGCCGCCAGGCATCGTATTCGACCTGGTCCTGAACATAGATGCCGACCGCGTTCTGCCGTTGGTTCTCGTGGTAGCTGATCTCCGGCACATAGGCGAAATCGTCGGTGAAGAGATCCGGACCGGACCCCTGTGCCGAGGTGTACTTCATGGAGCTGTAGTCGATGCCGGTGATGAGCTGATGGTCGAGCGCGCCGGTCTCGAAGTCGGTCTTCAGATAGGTGTCCGTCGCAAGGCCGCTATTGTCCTCCATGACGATGCCCGGATAGTTCGCATAGACCCATTCCTGCCGCGTCGACAGGTCGGAGTATCGCAGCTTGTGATAGAGCGTCACATTGTCCGAAAGGGCGTGCTCCAGTTCGTAGCCGATGCGCCATTGTTTCTGGTCGAAGTCGTTGAAGCGCTCGTCGCCGCCATAGACGGGTGTGGCTCCGATCGACGTGCCGCCCGATCCGTAGTTATTGATGTAGCCCCAGGTACCGCCCGTCGTCGAATCCATGTACTCGCCGAGCAGCGTGAGCTTCGTGCCCTCGTCCGGCTGCCAGGTCATGGCCGGCGCGATGAAGAGACGGTCGTCCTTGATGGCGCTGATCTCGCTGCGCGCGTCGCGGGCAAGACCCGTCAGCCGATAGAGCACCGTATTCTCTGCATCGACGGGACCAGAGAAATCGAAGGCGCCCTGCACGCGCCCGTAGGAGCCGTATTGCATCTCGACCTCGCGGAACTGTTCCTCTGTCGGCCGCTTCGAGATGATGTCGACGATGCCGCCGGAGCTGCTCGCGCCATAGATCGATGCCGCCGGGCCACGCAGGATGCTGATCGCCTCGACGCCATAGGGTTCCAGGCGGAAGAGGCCGTTCGGGCTGCTGATCTGGCGCAGGCCGTCGCGGAAGATGCCGGTATAGGTGAGATCGACGCCGCGCACCTTGAAGGCATCGAAACGGGGTTCGGCGCCGTACTGGCCGACTCGCACGCCGGGCGTGTAGCTTACCGCTTCGCTGAGGTTCTGCGGCTTGCGGTCATCGAGCTGCTTGCGGCTGACCGTCGATATCGATTGGGGCGTCTCGGCCACCGGCGTATCGGTCTTGGTGGCCGTCCGGCCGGATTTCGCGACATAGCCATCGGTCTCGACGATGCCTTCTACGCCGTCGGCGCCTTGGCCGCCCTGGACGACCAGGGTCTGCAGCGCCGTCGCGCCGCTGTTCGCGGTTCCCGGCGAGGCGGTCTGGGCCTGGGCGAATGCGATGCCGAGCAGCGCCGAGGCACCTGCGAGCGCTGTGGTCGCGGCGAACCTCCGTGCGAGTGATATCGATGTCATGGTGACCCCTTTCCGAATGCCAGGCACGCGCCTGCCCACCGTCCGCCTGGATGTCCCCCAAGGCGGCCGCGCAAGCATTGTTGAGTATTTAATTCATGTTTTCGATAAGAGAAAACCGCCGGCTATGCAATGGCGGATTTTCGAAAACTTACATGGAAATTAGGGGGCAGCGGACTGCAACCTGTACGCCCTGTGGAGGACGGTGCGGACACGATTCGAGATTTTGCCAAACCGCTCAAATGACCGCTTCGATCAGAAACGGTCCGCGGCGCGCCAATGCACTGTCGAGCAGGTCGGCAAACTCCTCGCAGGATTGCGCACGTGCCGCCTCAACCCCCAGGCCTTGAGCCATCGACACCCAATCCAGCGGCGGGTGATCAAGGTCCAGCATCCGCCGCGCGTTTTCCCCAATCACTTCAACGCCGACATTCCGCATCTCGGCATGGAGGACAGCGTAAGAGCGATTGGAGAAGATGACCGTCACCACGTCGAGGTTCTCGCGGGCCTGCGTCCACAGCCCCTGCACCGTGTACATGGCGCTGCCATCCGCTTGCAGATTGAAGACTTTCCGGTCGGGGCAAGCGATCGCAGCGCCCGTCGCCAGCGGAATGCCAGCACCGATCGCCCCACCTGTCGTCATAAGGAAGTCGTGCGGTGCGGCGAAGGCCGACAGCGCAAAGAACCGGCGCGCCGAGGTGATTGCTTCCTCGCACACGATCGCATTCTCCGGAAGCTTGTGTGCCATCATTACGGCGATGGCGTCATCGGTCAGCCTGCCGTTCGGCGTGGGCTCATCGGAAGGAGCTGTCGCGCGCGGCAGCGGCTGCGATCGCCTGACGCCCAGTTCGTCTCGCAGAGCCTCCAGCGCGCCGTGCGAATCGTCTCCGTGCTTTGCCAGAACCAGAACGTTGCAATCGTCGCGAACCAGCCGACCAGGCTTGCCCGGATAGGCAAAAAACGCCACCGGTTCCGGAGCACCTACCAGCACCAGCACGTCGATGTCGTCCAACAGCTCCAATGCAGCGTCGATCGGATAGGGGATGCAAGTCGGCGCGACACGGCCGATGCCCCGCTCCATCCGGGTCACCAGAACCTCGCTGAACAGGCGAACATCCCTGGCAATGGCGATTTGTCCGGCGATTGCCAGGCAGTCTGCGCGTGCGGCGGCTCCACTAACAACAATTCCGACCCGACCGGGCGCATTGCGGACTGCTTCGGCGACTTCCCGCACGACATCCATCCCGACAACGGATGGCGCAGGAAGATCCAGCCTGTTCGGTGGGGCGGACTCGACTTTGCCCCAAGCGGCATTTGCCGGCAAAATCAACGTTGCTATTCCGGGAGGGGATAAGGACGCTCGGTATGCAGCCTCGACCGACCCCACAACGTCCTCCGGCCCGGCGATGCGACGCACCCAATTGGACATCGGAGCGGCCAGGCTCTCGATATCGGTGGTAAGCGGAGCATCGAGGGGAAGATGGTACGACGCATGATCGCCGACGATGTTTATCATGGGAATCCTGGCGCGGCGGGCATTGTGAAGGTTGGCAAGACCATTCGCCAGGCCTGGGCCGGTGTGGAGCAATGTTACTGCTGGGCGGTCGGTCATGCGTGCATAGCCATCAGCCGCTCCGGTGACGACGCCCTCGAATAGACCAAGAACGCATCTCAGTTCGGGCTTGCGGTCAAGCGCCGCGACGAAATGCATTTCCGATGTTCCGGGATTTGCGAAGCACACCTTGATATCATTGGCCAAGAGGGTGTCGCAAAGGCTGTCCGCTCCATTCATGGCAGTACCCCGCGTTCGATAGCCTTAGAGAGTGAGATACGAGCGCACCCTGAACAGACGCTCGGCTGACCGAAAGAGCTGCTTAGGCAATTTGCCGCGCAGGCCGGAAATGGCCGGTGGGTTAATACCCCCTCGCCGCTCCGGCTCCGATGCGGCTGTCGACCCCGCCATTGTAGCGGGCGCCGCCGCCGGCCTCGATTTCACTCAGACTCTCGCCGCCGACGAGGATGCCGGTCGCCTGTCCCCAGATCGTCCAGCTTTCGTCAATCTGCACATCGTGGCCCATCGCCGAGAGCAGCTTCCGCGTATCCGGCGAAAGCGCATAGGGTTCCATGAACACCTTGTCCGGCAGCCATTGATGGTGGAGGCGCGGCGCGTCGACCGCCTCCTGGATGTTCATGCCGTGGTCGATGACGTTGAGGATCGCCTCGAGCGTGATGGTGATGATGCGCGCGCCGCCGGGGCTGCCGATCACCATGAACGGCTTGCCGTCCCTGGAGATGATCGTCGGGCTCATCGACGAAAGCGGCGTCTTGCCGGGCGCGATCGCATTCGCCTCGCCCTGCACGAGGCCGTAGAGATTGGGCGCACCCGGCTTGGCGGTGAAGTCGTCCATCTCGTTGTTGAGCAGGATCCCCGTCCCCGGCGCCACCACGCCCGCGCCGAAGGAGCCGTTCAGCGTATAGGTGACGGCGACGGCATTGCCCTCGTCGTCGATGATCGAATAGTGCGTCGTTTCCTTGCTCTCGCCGAAACCCTCGGGCATCAGCGCCTCGGAGAGGCCGGCCTTGAACGGATCGATCTTGTCGCGGATCTCCTTCGCATAGGCCTTGTCGACGAGCTTGGCGACCGGATTCTCGACGAAGTCCGGGTCCCCGAGCGCGGTGTTGCGGTCGACATAGGCATGGCGCATCGCCTCGACCATCGCATGCACCGTCTCGGCCGAGCCGTAGCCGAGATAGGAGAGCGGATAGCCTTCGAGGATGTTGAGGATCTCGCAGATGATCACGCCTCCCGAGGAAGGCGGCGGCGACGAGACGATATCGTAGCCGCGGTAATTGCACTTGACCGGCTCCAACTCGCGTACGGCATATTGCTCGAAATCCCTCTTGGAGAGGATGCCGCCCTTCTCCGCACTCGCCTTGACGATCTGATCGGCGATGGCGCCCTTGTAGAAGGCATCCGGCCCCTTCTCGGCGATGCTTGCGAGCGAAGCGGCAAGGTCGGCCTGGACCAGCCTGTCGCCGACGGCGAACGGCTTTCCGCCGGGCTTCAGGAAGATCGCGGCCGCGGCCGGGTCCTTCGCCAGCCGCTCGGTTCTGCCGTCGAAGGAATCGACATCGCCCTGTTCGAGCGCGAAACCTTCTCGGGCGAGCTTGATCGCCGGCCCGATCAGTTCTTTCAGCGGCCGCGTGCCGTAACGGCTGCGGGCGAACTCGAAGCCCGCCACCGGACCGGGCACGCCGACCGCGAGATAACCGTTTGTGCTCAGGCCTTTGACGAGCTCACCCTTGTCGTCCTGATACATCGTCTTGGTGGCGGCGAGCGGCGCGCGCTCGCGGAAATCCAGGAATGTCGTCTTGCCGTCCTTGAAGCGGATCGTCATGAAGCCGCCGCCGCCGATATTGCCGGCGGTCGGATAGACGACGGCCAGCGCATAGCCGACGGCAACCGCCGCATCGACCGCATTGCCGCCCTTCTTCAGGACCTCGACGCCGATGTCGGAAGCGAGATGCTGGGCGGTGACGACCATGCCGTGCTCGGCCTTTACCGGCTCGGGCGAAGCGGCGCGAGCGGGCTGCGGCAAGGACGTCGCGCATGCGAACAACAGGGCGAAGGACAGGCTTTTCATGGCGGTGCTGCGCATGCTCCCCTCCAGATCAAGTATCTTTCAACCGTGGACTGTAGCATCAAAGATCGAAAGTTGTAGTCGAAGATGGCGCGGGTGCGGATCAATCGCCGGAATAGCGCTCCTCGCGCCAGGGGTCGCCGCGCATATGGTAGCCGTTCCGCTCCCAGAAGCCGGCCGCGTCGCGGCTGCGAAAATCGATGCGCGTCAGCCACTTGGCGCTCTTCCAGAGATAGAGTTGCGGCACGATGAGACGCATCGGCCCGCCGTGCGGCCGGGTAATTGGCGCGCCTTCCCACATCGTCGCAAGAATTGCGTCTTCGGCGGCGAAATCGGCGAGCGGCAGGTTGGTCGAATAGCCGTCGAAGCTCGTCAGCATCACGTACTCCGCCTCCGGCCTTGGCATCACCCGATCGAGCAGATCGCGCGTCGCGACACCCTGCCAGCGATTGTCGTAACGCGACCAGGTCGTCACGCAGTGAATGTCGGAGAGGCTCTCGCTCTGCGGCAGCGACTGGAAGGCCGTCCAGTCGAGCGAAAGCGGATGGTCCACCGCCCCGGTCACGTCGAGCCGCCAGTTTTCCAGCGCGATATGCGGCTGCTGTCCAAGGTCCAGGACGGGCCAGTCCTTGACGAGATGCTGACCGGGCGGAAGCCGGTCGGTCTCGGGCCGAGCGATGCGGCCGGTCAGGAACCTGCCATCGGCCGCCCAGCGCCGCTTGGTGGATGTCAGCTTCGTCTCCGGTATCGATTCGTCGTCGACCATGATGCACCCGTCTCGTTATTGGTCTTAAGAGCTGATTTGAGGCTCGCAATGTCGCCGCGTCAAGCAAGCCTACCGGCCAAATCAGGGCTTACGTCTTTCGAGCTAGACCAAAAGAGCGAGGCTCGATTGACTGTCGGCTCCTCTCATGACAGTCTTTTGCTGCAGCGCAGCAAAGACTGCTTGATCGCACGGTCACCCAGCTCGGTGGAGGTTCACTCTCTTGCGACAGATGAACAGGCCCCAAAGCCCTTCGCCATGCCCGGCGGCCCCGCGGCCTCGCTCGGGTGTGCTTCGAAATCGCAGGTTGCGCCGGCGCGGCGCCGTGCGACCCAACAATTGCCGTCATTGTGGCGTTGATGCCTTTCGCCCGATCGCATTGGGTGGTCACGACGAATCGTCTCTATGAAGGAGAACAGCGGTATGAAGGTTCTGTTTGCCGGCGGAAACGGATACTATCCCGAATTCAGCGGCGGCGTTCAGTCGAGCACGCACCACCTTGTCCAGCAACTGCGCGAGCGTGGCCACGAGGCCGGCGTCCTCGCAGCCCTGTTCGGCGACGGCATGTTCGGTTTCAAGCAGCGCGTCAAGCTTAAGTTGTCCGGCGAGCGCGGCGTGATGGACAGCTTCCCCGGCTATCCGGTCGTCCGCGCCTGGCACCCCTGGGAGGCGGCGGCTTTCGCCGTCAAGAAGCTGCGGCCCGACGTTGCCGTTGTGCAGTGCCACAAATCCGTCCCGATCGGGAAGGCGCTTCAGGCTCACAATATCCCACTCGTCATCTATTTGAGAAACGTCGAGTTCCACGAGCTCGCCGGCGATTTGCGCGACCTGACCTCCGCCTACTACATTGCCAATTCGGAATTCACCGCGCGGGCCTACAAGGAGAAATTCGGCATTGATTCGGTGGTGATCCCGCCGACGATCAATCCCGAAACCTACACGACGCCGACGACGCGCGAATACGTGACCTTCATCAATCCCTACAAGGAGAAGGGATTCGAGCTGGCCGTCCAGATCGCCGCGCAATGCCCCGACATTCCCTTTCTCTTCGTCGAGAGCTGGAAGCTTGCCGACGACCACCGGGCGGAAATCGAGAAGATCATTGCCCCCTTGAAGAATGTGCGGCTGGAGAACCGCACCAGCGACATGAAGACCGTCTACGGCCGGACGAAGATCCTGCTTGCGCCGAGCAAGTGGGAAGAGGCCTGGGGACGCGTGGCGTCCGAGGCCCATTGCAGCGGCATTCCGGTCGTCGGCTCGCGGCGCGGCGGACTGCCGGAGGCAATCGGCGAAGGCGGCATCGTGCTCGACTATGACGCGCCGCTCGAAGACTG
The DNA here is from genome assembly GCF_001651865.1 of Sinorhizobium glycinis. Classification (GTDB taxonomy): domain Bacteria; phylum Pseudomonadota; class Alphaproteobacteria; order Rhizobiales; family Rhizobiaceae; genus Sinorhizobium; species Sinorhizobium glycinis. The sequence goes on along the minus strand of NZ_LPUX01000064.1, from coordinate 722,104 downwards.
GACGGGCGCCATCCGCAGGCTCTGGAGCGACGAGAGCGAATATCAGCGCCTGTCTCAAGCCGCCTCGGTTTTCGCCGAGCGGCCGCTCATGCAGCCCGCCCGGCAGTTCGCAGCCTTCCTCGAGCTGCTGGAACGCGCCGCCGCGAGCCGCCCCGCTCAACTCAAGGCCTCCTGAGACCGCCCGGCATGCGCGTCGGTTTCGTCGTCGGTCAGTTTCCGATGCTTTCGGAGACGTTCGTCATCGGCCAGATGGCCGGCCTTTTGCAGCGCGGCTTCGAGGTCGAGGTCGTCTGCAACGGCATCTCGGACTACAATTTCGCCGATCGCCGGCAGGAACCGCTGGCGACCCTCCTGGCACGCACCCGTGACTGGTGGGGCGCCGCGGCGCACCTTCGCCCGGCCATAGGCCGGCTGCCGCCGAAGCTTTACGACAAGGCGTCCACCGCGCTCGACATCTCGTCGGTCGCAAGACTGAACGCATGCGACGTCATCGTCGCCCATTTCGGTCATAATGGCGCCCGCGCCGCACGGCTGAAGAAATGGAAACGGCTGACCCCGCCGATCGTAACGATCTTCCACGGCTATGACGTCGGCGTGCCGCTCAAGGAGCGCGGTCTTAGCCGCTACAACGACCTGTTCGAGCACGGCGCGCTCAACCTGACTGTGAACGACTACTTCCGCCGCGTGCTGATCGAAGCCGGCGCGCCGGAGGCAAAGGTCGCCGTCCACCATATGGGCATCGACCTCAAGAAGATCCCATATGAATGGAAATCCTGGCGCGGCGCGACGCTGCAACTGATTTCGGTCTGCCGGCTCGCCGAGAAGAAGGGCGTCGAATTCGCGCTCCGCGCCCTCGGCAAGCTCCGCGCCGACGCGCCGGAACTCGACTGGCACTACCGCATCATCGGCGACGGGCCGCTTCGGCCGCAGCTCGAGGCGCTTGCAGCCGAACTCGACATCTCCGGACGGGTTTCCTTCCTCGGCAGCCTTCCGCACCAGGACGTCAAGGAATGGCTCAAGCGCTCGCACGCCTTCGTGCTGCCGAGCGTCACCGCCGGGAACGGCGATGTCGAAGGGATACCGGTAGCGCTGATGGAGGCGATGGCGGCGGGGCTGACGGTGGCCAGTTCCCGCCATTCCGGAATTCCTGAGCTGATCGAGGACCGGAAGACCGGCTTTCTCGCCGCCGAAAGGGATGTCGAGACGCTGGCGAACCGGCTGCGCTTCATCGCCGAGCATCCGGACGAATGCGAGCGCATCGCCCGGGAAGCCCGGCGGAAGGTCGAGGCCGAGTTCGACATGCAGGCCCTCGACGACGATTTTGCCGCCATCCTCAGCCGGTTCTCCAGATCGAGGCTTGTCGCTTGAACAAGGAAAACATTCAGTTCGGCCGCGTCGCCCTTCGCGGCGGGCTGGTGACCGGCGGCGCTCAAGTTCTGCGCATGGTCATCCAGTTCGTCTCCGTCGTGGTGCTCGCCCGCCTTCTGGCGCCGGAGGATTTCGGCCTCGTCGCCTCGGTGAGCCCGATCGTCGCCTTTGTTGGGCTTTTCCAGAATCTCGGCCTGCAGCAGGCGGTCATCCAGCGCAAGGAAATCGGCGAGCGGGAGCTCAACCAGGTGTTCTGGATCAGCACCCTCGTCGGCCTCCTCTGCACCCTCGTGGTCGTCGCCCTTTCCCCTGCCATCGCCGCCTTCTACGGCGACCAGCGGATGACGGCGATCGCGATCGCCGCAGCGCTGCCGCTGCTGCTCGGCAGCCTCGCGGCCCTGCCGCTAGCCCTGATGAACCGGCATCTGAAGTTCGGCCAATTGGCGCTCAACGATGTCTATGCGGCGGTCGTCGGACTGCTGGTCACCGCCGCAGCCGCCTACTTCGGCATGGGCTACTGGTCGCTGGTGATCGGCCCGGCGGCCTCGGCCGCGGTCGCTCTGCTCGCGGCCTGGTGGGCGACGCGATGGATGCCCGGCCGGCCCGCCGTCAGGATCGACCGTGACATCATTTCCTTCGGAGCCAATCTTACCGGCTTCAACCTCGTCAATTTCTTCTCGCGCAATCTCGACAACATCCTGATCGGCAAGTTCTCCGGCCCGGTCGAGCTCGGCTATTACGACCGGGCCTACAAGCTCCTGCTCTTCCCCCTGCAGAACATCACCCAGCCGCTGTCGCGGGTGATGATCCCGCTGATGAGCCGCATCCAGGAGGACAAGCCGCGCTTTCGCGACATCTATCTCCGCACCAATTGGCTGCTGGCGGCGGTCACCATGCCCGGCATTGCGGCGCTCACCTGCGCGGCGGAGCCGACCGTCAGCATCCTCTTCGGAGAGAAATGGCTGCCGGTCGCGCCGATCTTCGCCTGGCTCGGGGTCGCCAGCCTCATGCAGCCGGTGTCGAGCACCACCGGCTGGATCTTCATCTGCCAGGGCGAGACGAAGACGATGTTCCGTTGGGGGATCTACTCGTCGCTGACGACGGTGCTTTCCTTCGTCGTCGGCCTGCAATGGGGTGCGATCGGCGTCGCTGCCGCCTATGCGATCAGCGGCTACGTCCTGCGCGTTCCGGTGCTCGCATGGCTCCTGCAGCGGGTCGGGCCGGTCTCGGCCAGAGATTTCCTCTACGTCCAGGGCCTCTTTCTCGTCTCGGCGCTCGCCGCCTGGATATGCTACCGGCTGCTGCCGGCAGCCCTGACCGGCAGCTCCGATTTCCTCGCCCTCGCTTCGGCGGTCTGCCTCAACTACGGGCTGGCGCTCCTCTTCGCGTTGGCTCTACGCCAGCCGCGCCAGGTCCTCTTCGACATCCTGGCGAAGGGCCTGAGCGCCGTTCGCCGATGACTTGGCGATCAACGGGCGCATGAGATCCGCCGCCGACATCGCCGAGGCATGTTCCTCGAGCACCGCCTTGAGGCTGACCTCGCGGTAGCGGTCGAGATTGCCGGCGAAGCGGTCGAGCTTGCCAAGCGCCTCGTCGGGCGTCACCGTGTCGATGTCGAGCAGGACATCCTCGACACCGATGCGCTTGGCCACTTCCTTCGTCTTGAACTCATAGGCGATCGGCAGCACCGGCGTGCCGACGCAAAGCGACATGATCATCATGTGCATGCGTGTCGCCACGACGAAATCGAGCTCCCTCGCTATCGCCATCAGCTGTTCCGGCGTGTGGAAAGCCGCGTCGACCGTGACATGCTCGGCGATTTCGGGCGCCAGGCCCGAGACGATCAGCTTCGCCGTTTTCGAGTCGTCATGGGCATATTCCGGCACGCCCTGGCAGGTCGAAATGAAGGTGACCTCCTTGCCATGGTCGCGCACCAGCTTTGTCGCGATGTCGCGCACCGATTCGATGTAGCGGTCCATGCCGCCGCCACCGCCCTGGACATAGTTCCAGTGCCTGACGGAAATGCCGACGCGGCCCGTCGGTGCCGGGCGGCCGATCGTCAGCAGCGCCTCGATCCGCTCCACATCCGCAAGCGCAAAGACGGAATCGGCGACCACATGGCATTTCGACGTATCGTCGACGAGATCGAGGATGTGGTCGCGCGAGCGGACATCACGCAGGAGGATCAGCGGACTGCGGGCGAAAATCGGCGGCAGGTTCCGGAGGTTGTAGGGTTTTGCGAAGGGTCCGAGCGACTGGGTGAAGAAGATCGTCTTCTTGCCGAGCATCTCGGCGAGCTTGAACTGGTTGATGCGCCGCTCCAGCGAATAGTTTTCGACAAGATAGGTGCCGCCGGTTGTGATCACCATATCGGCGTCCTTGTAGAGCGCCAGGCTCTTGCGGTCCGCGTCGCTGAAGAACCGCCTGTCGAGATAGTTGCCGCTGCCGAGGTGACGCAGCGCCTGGAACACCGCCTGGTTATAGACCTGTTTCAAGGCATTCTTGACGGTATTGTCGTCGTATTTGTACTTGAAGATCGATTCCGACGGCAGTTTCCTGAGTTCGATGTCCGGATACTGTTCCTTCGGATAGAGCCGCGCCGCGACTTCCGGCTGGCTGTCGAACACCAGGAACTCCAGCGTTTCTTTCGCGACCGATTTCAGGATGTGCCTGATCGCCAGAAGAATGGCCGCATCGCCGGTGTTCAAGCAAACGGTATTCTCGACTACAACTTTCATGGTCCGTCGTCCCCGTGTGTAAAGCCTTGCAGACATGGGAGGAATGTCGCCGGCTTGCCGCTTGGAAGAAGTGTCGTCCGCATCCCACGGACAACCCGCAATAGCGTTCTGTCGCGAAGTTTTGGTGAATTCATGGCCGTTTGTCGATAGGTCCAGGGACTACTGCACGATTCCTCAAATCGTATCCGATTTGAGGAATCGTGCAGTAGTTCGAAGCGCTACAGCGACCTTGGGCGTCTGATTGGATGCGCAGCGCGTGCTTTCGCGTGCCGGGACAATCCGATCTTGATTGCGACCAGCACGGGGGCGGCGATGACAAAAAGCAGGGCGACTGCGTTGAACGCTGTGTCGAAGGCAATCACCGTGGACTGACCCGTCACGACGCGGCCTAAGAGGCTCGTTGCCGCCCGGGCAGCGGCTGCGGCGTCCATCCCTTTCGCCGCCAGCATGGCCGTCGTGGTCGTCAGCCGTTCGATGACCGCGGGCCTCCCTGCGGTGACGTTGGCGCCGAGGACCGCGGCATTGGCGACGATGTTATGGTCGATCAATGTCTGGAGTGCTGCGACACCCATAAGCCCGCCAAGCTGGCGGCCCGTATTGAAGAGGCCGATCCCGGCGGCGAGATTCCGGCTGTCGAGGTTGCTGAAGGCGATCAGGGTGATCGATAGAAACAGGAAACCAAGGCCCAGGCCGCGCAACAGGATCGCGGCCATCATGTCGTCCGCGCCGCTCTCGCCGGTCGAACCGGACAGCATCCACATCGCAACCATGATCATCAGGATGCCGAACGGCACCGTGGCGACCGGAGGAACATGGCGCACCTGCATCAGAAAGGCGGCAATCAGCAGCGTGCCGATGAACAGCGCCCCGCTCGGCAGGAGGAGTTGGCCGGCATCGGTCGGCGTGAAGGCGAGGACGGAGACGGCAAAGGACGGAATCAGATACGCGCTCCCGAACAACGCGGCGCCGGCGACGAAACTGACGATGAAGGCGAAGGAAAAATCCTCCGATTTGAACAGGGTGAAGTCGAGCAGGCCATGGCCCTTGGCCAACATTTGTTGACCGAGAAAGGCCAGAAGAGCGGCGGCACCGATCACCGTCAGCCACAGAATGCGCGCTTCCTCGAACCAGTCCCACCGGCTGCCCTGGCTGAACACGTAGGTGAAGCAGAAGAGCGTGACGAAGAACAGCGAGAAGCCGATCCAGTCGAACGGCCGGGGAGTGGTCCTGGCGGGCATCGGCGCGTCGGCGAGCAGCAGAAGTCCGGCAGCGGCGAGCGCCACCGGAACGACGCTGAAGAAGATCCAGGTCCAGGATTGGCTATCGAGCAACCACCCCTGGAGGGCCGGGGCGATCGTCGCGGGGGCGACGACGGCCCCCATTGCAAACAGCGCCTGAAGGATCGGTTGGCGGGATCGCGGATAGGCGAGAAAGATGATCGCCTGGCCTGCGACAAGCAGGGTGCCGCCGGAGAAGCCCTGGATGATGCGAAGCGCCACCAAAAGGTCCAGGCGAGCGGTCATGGCGGCAACGCCGCAGGCCATGCCCATGGCAAAGGTTGCGCCGGTGATCAGGCTCATCGGATTGATGCGGTTCATCAGCCCGGAGGCGGCGATGAACCCGATGAGCTTGAAAGCGGTGTAGCCGATGTCCAGCCAGGCGAACTCGTCCGGCGTTGCATAGGTGTCGCCGATGATGTCGCCGCGCCCGAGCGACAGCACGGTGCTGGCGATCGCCTCCGTCAGCGTGGCCAGCACGATGCCGGCGACAAGCAGGGCCCCGGTCGCAGATCTGTCGCCACTCGGTGTGGCAGTGACCACCCTTGTCATGACCCGTCTCCCCGCTTGATCTCGACACGGGCGGACAGGCCGGGCACGATGCGGCCCGGCGACGGGTTGTTGGCAAACCGGATCTTCACCGGAACGCGCTGGACGACACGTACGAAATTGCCTGTCGCATTGTCCGTGGGCAGCAGGCTGAAGGCAGACCCGCTGCCCGGCGCAAAGCTGTCGACCACGCCGTCAAGCGCCCCGCTCGGATAGCCGTCGATGGTGATGCGGACGGGCTGGCCGGGGCGGATATGTTCAACCTGGGTTTCCTTGAAATTCGCGACGATCCAGACATCGTTGACCGGAACGATATCGAGCAGGGAGGTGCCCGGCGCAACCAGCCGGCCGATGCGGACCTGCCGATTACCGATCACGCCGCCGACCGGCGCGCGCACCACGGTGCTGTCGAGATCGATCTGGGCGAGATCGCGCGCGGCTTCCGCCTGCGCCACGGCAGCCACGGCCGCTTCGCGCTGGGCGGCAAGGACGGTCAGTCGTTGCTGCTGCGCCTCGATCGTGGCGGAGGCGGCCGAGACGTTCGCCTCGGCTCTCGACCGCGCCGCGTCGCTTTCATCGACATGCGCCTGGCTGATGGTATTGCTGCGGATCAGTTCGCGGCGGCGCTCATAATCCTTGGTGGCCAGGTCAAGTTCGGCTACGGCCGACCGTCTCTGCGCTTCGGCCTGCCGGATGAGGGCATGCTGAAGCTCCGTCTCCGCATCGACGTTGACGAGGCGAGCCTCGGCCGCCTCGACATTGGCCACCGCTTGCGCAAGCTTTGCACGGTAGTCCCGGTCATCGATCCGGAACAGGACGTCACCGGCGCGGACGGCTTGGTTGTCCCGAACCTCTACGGCCGTGACGTAGCCCGCAACCTTGGGGGCGAGCGAGGTCACATCGCCGCGGACATAGGCGTTGTCGGTCGAGGCAACGCCGCCCGAACGAGCCCAGGCCCATCCGCCAGCCACGGCCGCCGCGGCGCTAAGGCACAGCAGCAGGCCGATCGTCTTTTTCCTGTTGGGCCGCGCCACGGCGACTTCGGCCGCGGAACTTCCGCGGGAGACGATGGCGATCTTGTCCGCGAGCGTATCCATTTTCTCAACTCCTGTTGATGCCGATGGCGGAAGCAGCCCTGGCGGCGGTGGTCTCCCCAGAGCTGCCGGCATCGAAGCGGTTCGTTCATTGCCCGACGGGCGTGACCAGTTCCTTTACATCGGTGTCGACGACAAACACCGCCAGCAGCCGGGCAGGTTCCGTTTCACTCGCATTCGCGCTTACTTCGTGGTGGGAGCCGGGCTCTTCGTAGAAGTTTTCGCCGGCGTGATAGACCTTTTCCGGCGAGCCGTTGACGCTGCTGCGGATCGCGCCCTCGAGCACCGTTGCATAGATGAAGGCGGACTTCGGATGCGTGTGGGCGGGCGATCCGCCGCCAGGCCCGTATTCGACGAGAACGCCCTTCATGCTCTTGCCGGGGACGTTCGGAAGCGCGTGGTCGAAGACGACCGTCACCTTGCCCGCGGGCCGGTCGCCGGCCGAAGCTGCGGTGACCGAGAGCGCTGCGAAGGCAAAGGCCGAGAGAAATCGTGTGAACATTGCAATTCTCCTTCGGGGGGATCTGTCGCGAAGTTCCGGCCCGGTGCCGGGCCGGCGCCATTCTGATTGTCCGTGAGTGCCTCAGTGCGTGGCCTGCTGACCAAGCCAATCCTCGAACCGGATCGCGCCGATGCGCGGGTCCTTGCCAGGGGTGAGCGACTGATCGTCGAGCACCGCGCCGAAGTAGCGGGCGTGAACGTCCGGCACGACCTTGCGCGTGTCCCGCGTCGCTCGGAAAAAGCGCCTGACCAGTTCGTCGAGCGGGATCGCCTCCGGGCCGGCAACTTCGAGCGTGCCGTTGACCGGCGGTGCGAGTGCGACATCGGCGAGCGCCGCTGCCACGTCGTCGGAGGCGATCGGCTGCATCAGCGCCGGCGACAGACGGATCTCCTCGCCGACGATCCCCGACTGGGCGATGCCGCCGACGAACTCGAAGAACTGCGTGGCGCGCAGGATGGTGTAGGGAATGCCGGAGGCCTTGATGAGGTTTTCCTGCGCGACCTTCGCCCGGAAATAGCCGTTGTCGGGAAGCCGTTCGCTGCCGACGATCGACAGGGCAACATGGTGGCGCACGCCGGCGGCAGCTTCCGCAGCCAGCAGGTTCCGGCCCGAGGTCTCGAAGAATTCGAGGACGGCCTTGTCTTCCCACACCGGTGCGTTCGCCACGTCGACGACGATCTGGGCTCCATCCATCGCCTCGGCCAGGCCCTCGCGGGTGATGGTGTTCACACCCGTGTTGGGGGCGGCGGCCAGCACCTCATGACCGCGCTCCCTGAAGTTCTTCACGAGTTTCGATCCGATGAGGCCGGTACCTCCGATGACGACGATCTTCATGGCTTCTCTCCGTTTCTCCCGACCGCAACCATTGCCGTCGAATGGGTGGAGAGTGCCTGCGAGCTTGCCGGAAGTCCTTGCGGCGGGCCTGAATTGCCCTTCAGGGAAGCTTGGTTATTCGTCCAAGGCGGTTGCCTGACGCGAATGAATTCTCTAACCAAACGTTGCCGTGCTATCAATGGACGGGAACATTCGACGCCCCGGCCAGAGCCGAGGCGCTCGGTCGGGGGATGCCGACGTGCAACTCGTGTTTGGAGACTACGTGCTCGACCCGGAGCGCCGGGAATTGACCCTGCGCTCGCAAGTCGTGGCCGTCGGGCCGCAGGTCTTCGACCTGCTGCTGCACCTCGTCAGGAACCGCGACCGCGTCGTCAGCAAGGACGACCTTCTCGAGGCAGTGTGGGGCGGCCGGGTCGTCTCGGAATCGACGATCACCAGTCACATCAACGCGGTTCGCAAGGCCATCGGCGACACCGGCGAGGAGCAGCGCCTGGTCAGGACGGTCGCCCGCAAGGGTTTTCGCTTCGTGGGCGAGATCAAGATCGGCGAGATCGGGGAAGCGCGGCAGCGCGGCGGACCGGGGATCGTCGAACACGCCTCCAGCGAATCGACGGAGCCACCGTCCGCGCTCGTCCTGCCCGACAAGCCCTCGATCACCGTCCTGCCCTTCCAGAACCTCGGCGGCGATCCGGAGCAGGACTATTTTGCCGACGGCGTGGTGGAGGATATCATCACCGCCCTGTCGCGCATCCGCTGGCTGTTCGTCATCGCCCGCAATTCGAGCTTCACCTACAAGGGCCGGGCGGTGGACGTGAAGGCAGTCGGCACGGAGCTTGGCGTGCGCTACGTGCTGGAAGGCAGCGTGCGCAAGGCGGCCAACAAGGTGCGCATCACCGGACAGCTCATAGAAGCAGCGACCGGGACACATCTCTGGGCGGAGCGATTCGAAGGCACGCTCGACGACATCTTCGAACTGCAGGACCAGATGGCCGTAAGCGTCGTCGGCGCGATCTCGCCGCAGCTCGAACGGGCGGAAATCGAGCGCGCCAAGCGCAAGCCGACGGAAAGTCTGGACGCCTATGACTATTACCTGCGCGGGATGGCGAAGCTGCACAACGGAACGCGGGAGGCCATCGAGGCGGCGCTGCCCTTGTTCTACAAGGCGGCCGAACTCGATCCGGAATTTGCATCCGCCTACGCCATGGCCGCCTGGTGCCACTTCTGGCGCAAGCTGAATGGCTGGATGATTGATCGTCCGCGCGAGATCGCCGAGGGCGCTCGCCTGGCGCGGATGGCGGTCGAACTCGGCCGCGACGATGCGGTGGCGCTGACGAGAGGCGGGCATGCGCTCGCCCATCTCACCGGCGACCTGGACGGCGGTATCGCGCTCATCGACCGGGCCGTGCTGCTCAACCCGAACCTCGCCCCCGCCTGGTACCTCGGCGGCGCCCTGCGCGCTCTTCGCGGTGAAACAGACGCCGCAATCGAGCACCTGGCGCATGCCGTTCGCCTCAGCCCGCTGGATCCGGAAATGTTCCGGATGCAGGTCGGGATGGCGCTGGCGCATTTCTTTGCGGGCCGCTTCGATTCCGCCTCGGACTGCGCGGAAAAGGCACTTGGGAACCTGCCCAGTTTGCTCCCGGCGATCGCCTTGGCGGCCGCGAGCCACGCGCTCGCCGGACGAACGGAAAAAGCGAAGCAGGCGATGCATGGCCTGACCGCCCTCGATCCATCCCTGCGCGTCTCCAACCTCAAGGATTGGCTGCCGATCCATCGCCCGGAAGATCTGGCGCGTTTCAGGGAAGGCCTGCGGCTCGCCGGGTTGCCGGAGTGACGGCGGCAGCCGAACAGGTAGACGATCCGCAGGCGACCGACCCCGCTAAGACCGCAATCGGGGCTCGACCGGCTCCCATATGCTGACCCTGCGGGTCTCGGGCATCAGCCATAGCGCGAGCAGGAAGCATACGGCCGGAACAGCGATCGGGTAGATCAGCGCGTAGCCGATGCTGCCCGTGGCCGCGAAAGCCGCCGAGGTGACGAAGGGTACCAGGCCGCCGCCCCAGCCATTGCCAATGTGATAGGGCACCGACACCGAGGTGTAGCGGATCCTGCCGGGGAAAAATTCGGCCAGGAACGCCCCGACCGGCCCGTACACCATCCCGACATAGCAGACGAGGATGAAGATGATGAAGATCGCTACCGGATAGTTGACGTTGTCCGGCTGCGTCACCGTTCCGAGCCACAGATACAGCGGATAGTATGTGGTCGCCGCGAGCAGCATGCCTCCGAGGATCACCGGCTTGCGGCCGATGATGTCGGAGAGCCAGCCGAAAAAGATCAGGCTCGGCGTCGCAAGGAGCAGCGCAGCTCCGACGATATAGGACGAGGTCAGCGCGTCCACCTTGGAAACCTGCTGCAGGAAGTACAGGGCCCAGAACTGGCCGCTGTACCAGACGACGCCCTGGCCGATCAGCACGATGGTGGCAATCCCGACATATTTGATGTTGGAGCTGAGGAAAGCTTCCCTCCAGGGATTTCGCGTCATTTGGCCCTTGGCCTTTATCTCCTCAAAGATCGGTGTCTCCTGGAGCTGCAGGCGGATATAGATCGCGATGGCGACCAGCACAAAGGACACCAGGAAAGGAACGCGCCAGGCCCAGGCGTCGAAAACTTCCGTGCCGAAATAGGTGCGCGTCGCGATGATCACGGCCAGCGACACCACGATCCCGAGCGTTGGAGAGGTCTGAAGCCAGCCGGTGTAGTAGCCCCGGCGTTCATCCGGGACATGCTCGGCCACATAGGTGATGGCGCCGCCATATTCTCCGCCCAGGCACAGGCCCTGGACCATTCGCAAGCCGAAAAGGATGAAGGCCGCGGTAAGACCGATCGCCTCATAGGTCGGGATCAGGCCGATCGCGCCTGTGCCCAATCCCATTCCGCTGAGCGTCATGAGAAACGTGTATTTGCGGCCCACCCTGTCGCCCATCCAGCCAAACAGAAAGGCCCCCAGCGGCCGGATCAGAAATCCGGCCGTGAACAGTGCAATCGTGCTCAACAGAGCTGCAACCGGATGGGATTGCTCGAAGAACTTGACCGACAGAACCGCGGCCAAGCTCCCGAAAATGTAAAAATCGTACCACTCGATGATGTTTCCCACCGACGCGGCAATGATCACGCGGCGGAAATCCTTCGGGACCTCAACAGCCATGTTTCTTCCTCCCGTTACGAGACATGGCCCCCAATTTCTCAGTATTTTATCACAGAATTAGTCTTATCAAACCCGTGGACCTCTCATTACAAAGTCTTACGTCATCGATTGCTATGAAATTGACGTTCGAAATCTCGCGCTCGTCTTTTTCGATTGCGGTTCTCATTTCAGTTATTGGGCAATTTCTAGCACGAGCGCCTTGGCCTTCGACTTCTGTCCTATTGAACCAGCGGCCGCAGCGCGGCTTGCGTCTCCTTGAGCAAGGGCAGGTAGCGTTCCGCAAGTTCGGCCGCCGCGACATGGGCGGCAGGCGCGCCGATGTTGAGCGCCGCGACGACCTGCCCGCGCGCGTTCATCAACGGAACGGCGATCGAACAAAGCCCGAGCTCCAGCTCCTGGTCGATGACCGCATAGCCCTGCTCGCGAACCTTGCGAAGCTCGGCCACCAGCTCTTCCGGATCGGTCTTCGTTCGCGGCGTGTTGGCCTTGAGCTCGGTGCGGCTCAGGATCTCGCGCGCTTGCGCTTCAGGAAGCGCGGCGAGCAGCACCCGCCCCATCGAGGCGCAATAGGCGGGAAGCCGTGAGCCGGGCACCAGGTTGATCGACATCACCCGGCGCTGCGAGGCCCGAGCCACGTAGACGACCTCGGTGCCATCGAGCACCGAAGCCGAGGCGCTTTGGCCGGCCTTCTCCGAGAGCTGGTCGAGATAGGGCTGGACGATCGCAGGCAGCGGGGTCGCCGAGAGATAGGCGTGACCGAGCCTCAGGATCTTCGGCGTCAGGGTGAAAAACTTGCCGTCGTAGTCGGCATAGCCGAGTTCCGAGAGCGTCAGCAGCGAGCGCCGCACCGTCGCACGATCGAGGCCGGTGCGTTTCGACGCCTCGGCGATCGAGAGACGCGGCTGTGCCTCGCCGAAGGCTTCGATGACCGTCAGGCCGCGCGCAAAGCCGCTGACGAAATCCGTTTCCCGCATGATTCATCCCCAATCGAATTCAGGCCATGTTGTGCGATATACGAACAAAAGTCAAATATCGCACAAAATATTTGACGATCGGCTGAAATGGGCGCTTATTCCCGGCGGTCGCCGCTGCCGGACGCGGGTCCCTTGAGGAACAAGCCGGCCGGCAAACAGGAGGGGGATTGGGATGGCTCGCATATTGTCACTCGCCGAGGCGGTGGCGGAAAACGTCCGCGACGGTGACACCGTCGCCATGGAGGGGTTCACGCACCTCATCCCCTATGCCGCCGGGCATGAGGTGATCCGCCAGGGACGGAAGGATCTGTTCCTTGTCCGCATGACGCCGGACATCCTCTATGACCAGCTGATCGGCGTCGGCGCCGCGCGCGGCATGAAATTTTCCTGGGGTGGCAACCCCGGCGTCGGCTCGCTGCACCGCTTCCGCGACGCGGTCGAGAACCAGTGGCCGCGGCCGCTCGAAATCGAGGAACACTCGCATGCGGCGATGGCGAATGCCTATGAGGCGGGCGCGGCGAACCTGCCTTTCGCCATGCTGCGCGGCTATATCGGCGCCGACCTGCCGAAGGTAAACCCGAACATCAAAAGCGTCACCTGCCCCTTCACTCAGGAAGTGCTGGCCGCCGTGCCGGCGATCCGGCCGGATGTGACGATCATCCACGCCCAGCGCGCCGACCGCAAAGGCAACGTGCTGCTCGAAGGCATCGTCGGCGTCCAGAAGGAAGCGGTGCTGGCCGCCAGGCGCTCGATCGTCACCGTCGAGGAGATCGTCGACGAGCTATCGCCGCCCTCCCCCAATTCCGTCGTGCTGCCGGCCTGGGCGGTGACGGCGGTCGCCCATGTGCCGGGCGGTGCCTTCCCCTCCTATGCGCATGGCTATTATCCGCGTTCCAACGCCTTCTATCTCCGCTGGGACGAGATCGCCCGCGACCGCGAGAGCTTCACCGCCTGGATCAAGGAAAACGTGCTCGACGCGCGGCCGGAAGACTTCGCCCGTTACGCCGCGCAGACATCGGCCAAGGTCGCTTGAGGAGGCGATGATGACGGATTTCACCCCGACCGAAATGATGACCATCGCTGCGGCGCGCGAGCTTTCCAACGACGACGTCTGTTTCGTCGGCATCGGCGCCCCCTCGGCCGCCTGCAATGTCGCCCGGCTGACGCATGCGCCGGATATCACGCTGATCTACGAGAGCGGCACCGTCGGCACCAAGCCGGACGTGCTGCCGCTGTCGATCGGCGACGGCGAGCTCTGCGATACCGCGCTCTTCACGGTTTCGGTGCCGGAGATGTTCCGCTACTGGCTGCAGGGCGGCCGCATCACCACCGGCTTTCTCGGCGGCGCGCAGATCGACCGCTTCGCCAATCTCAACACCACCGTGGTCGGACCTTACGACCAACCGAAGGTCCGCCTGCCAGGCGGCGGCGGCGCGCCGGAGATCGCCTCCAATTGCGGCCGCATCTTCATCACCATGGCGCTGTCGAAGCGCGGCTTCGTCGAGAAGCTGCCCTTCGTCACCTCCATGGGTCACGGTGAGGGCGGAAACACCCGCGAACGGCTCGGCCTGAAGACCAAGGGTCCGACGCGCGTCATCACCGATCTGTGCATTCTCGAGCCCGCCCCGGAGACAAAGGAATTGACCGTCGTGTCCATCCATCCAGGCGTCGGCCGCGAGCAGATCGTCGAGAGTTGCGGCTGGCCGATCAAGTTCGCCGAAACCGTCATTGAAACCCCGGCGCCGACCGAGACCGAGCTTTCGGTGCTGCGCGACATCAACGCCCGCACCAGGAAGGCCCATGAGGGCACCGGCCCGGGCAAGGAGGCCGCCTGATGCGCGACGCTTACATCTGCGACTACATCCGCACGCCGATCGGCCGCTTCGGCGGCGCGCTCTCCTCCGTGCGTGCCGATGACCTCGGCGCCGTCCCCTTGAAGGCGCTCGCCGAGCGCAGCGGTTCGGTTGACTGGGAGGCGGTCGATGACGTGATCTTCGGCTGCGCCAACCAGGCGGGCGAGGACAATCGCAACGTCGCGCGTATGTCGCTGCTGCTGGCCGGACTGCCGGTCACGGTCCCCGGCACGACGATCAACCGGCTTTGCGGTTCCGGCATGGATGCGGTGATCGCCGCTGCCCGCGCCATCAAGGCCGGCGAAGCGGAACTGATGATCGCCGGCGGCGTCGAATCGATGTCGCGCGCACCCTTCGTCCTGCCCAAGGCCGACAGCGCCTTTTCGCGCCATGCCGAAATCCACGACACGACGATCGGCTGGCGCTTCGTCAATCCGCTGATGAAGGCGCAATACGGCGTCGACTCGATGCCGGAGACGGGCGAGAACGTCGCCGAAGACTTCAAAGTCTCGCGCGAGGACCAGGACGCCTTTGCCGTGCGCAGCCAGTCGAAGGCCGCGGCCGCTCAAGCGAACGGCCGGCTTGCCAGGGAAATCGTCGCCGTCTCCATCCCGCAGAGGAAGGGCGAAGCGGTGGTCGTCGACCGGGACGAGCACCCGCGCGCCACGACGATCGATGCGCTTGCCAAGCTGAAGGCGCCGTTCCGCGCCGGCGGCAGCGTCACTGCCGGCAATGCCTCCGGAGTCAACGACGGCGCAGCGGCGCTGATCATCGCCTCTGGGGAAGCGGCCCGGAAGCATGGACTGAGACCGATTGCCCGCATCCTTGGCGGCGCCACGGCCGGCGTGCCGCCGCGCATCATGGGCATCGGACCGCTGCCCGCCTCGCAGAAACTGATGGCACGGCTCGGCATGACGCAGGACCAGTTCGATGTCATCGAGCTCAACGAGGCTTTCGCCAGCCAGGGTCTCGCCGTGCTGCGCGAGCTCGGCATCGCCGACGACGACCCGCGCGTCAACCGCAATGGCGGCGCGATCGCGCTCGGCCACCCCCTCGGCATGTCCGGCGCCCGTATCACCGGCACGGCGGCCCTGGAACTTGCCGAGACCGGCGGGCGCTATTCCCTCTCGACCATGTGCATCGGCGTCGGCCAGGGCATCGCCGTGGCGCTGGAGCGGGTTTGACGCGCTGCAATGACTGCAGAGAAGCCCCGATTGCCCCTCACCCTAGCCCTCACCCAGTAACAACGGGGAGAGGGGACACCGTCGCGGCTTGCCGCATCGCCTGCCCCAAGCAGCCGATGTAGGGCGAGAGGGCGCCGCGAGTCCCTTCGCCCCGCATGCGGGGAGAAGGTGGCCGGCAGGCCGGATGAGGGGCAGCCGGCCGATCTGCATCCGGGAACGCCCCGCTAATGCGTAATCCGAAAACCGGTCGGCGCTTCGATTGAGGAAGCATCCTCGCTCGCGACGTCATTGACGGACGCACCCGGCGGCCCCTTCCAGAACCGGCCGAGCATCGTGTCGACGGCGGCAGCCGGTCCGGCAATCAAGGCGGTCACCGAACCGTCGCTTTCGTTGCGCACCCAGCCCGTCAGGCCGAGCCGCTCCGCCTCGTCTCGCGTCCAGACGCGGAAGCACACGCCCTGCACTCTTCCGGTGATCCGGACCAGAGCCGTCTTGCGGTCCTCCGGCATGGCAGCCTCCCTGATTCGTTCTTTCCGAATCTGGCGCAGTTGACCGCGAAGGCAAGCGCATGGGCGCCGCCGCGCGTGGACCGGTCCGGTCGTCGTCGCAGAGCGATTTTACCGGCCACATAAATTTTTGTGTTTTTGGGCTTGCAATTGCTGCGCCGCAACATTATTGTATGACTTATCGATGGAGCACTCCTCCTCCCAGCTCCATCGAGGGATCGGCGACCCTCCTCCTCCCAGTTGCCGATCAGGATCGAAGGCCCGGCGCACCTCCTCCCGCGCCGGGCCTTCTCTTTTTCCAGCAGAAAATACAGTTCCGCATTCGCCGAGAGCCGGGTCACGCATTCCCGGCTCCGAGCACGTGGTCCACCGCTCTGGATTCAGCGAAAAGGCGGCGGTAATTTGGGAACATTCCAGGCGTTGAGGCATCCAATCCACCATAAGGAGCCGATCATGCCCATTGCCGAAAACCATCCTTCGCTCAATCACCCGCGGTCCGCGCCGGATCTCGAAGGCTTCCGCGCGATCATGCAGGCGCATAACCGCAAGCTCTATCGGATCGCCCGCAGCATCCTGCGCAACAACAGCGAGGCGGAAGACGTGCTGCAGGAGGCCTATGTCCGCGCCTTCACGCATTTTCGGGATTTTCGCGGCGACTCGACGATCGCGACCTGGCTCGCCCGCATCGTCATCAACGAGGCGCTCGGCCGCCTGCGCACGAAGAAGCGCCAGATGAAGCTGGCCGAGGCAATGCGACAGTCGCATCAGGCCGAGATCATCGCCTTTCCGCTCAACGCCAATCTCAACGATCCGGAAAAGACGATGGCGCAACGACAGATCCTCGACCTGGTCGAAAAGCTGACGGATCACCTTCCTGATACTTACCGCACGGTCTTCGTGCTGCGGGTGATCGAAGGGCTCAACAACGAGGAGACGGCCACGCTGCTCGGGCTGCGTCCGGAAACGGTCCGCACCAGACTGCATCGGGCGCGCCACCTTTTGAAGGAGCAACTGGAACGGCAGATCGGCCCCGTCCTGCTCGATGCCTTCCCCTTTGCCGGCAAACGCTGCGAGCGCCTGACCGAAGCCGTCCTCGCCCGCATTTCGCGTGAGCCACAGGACCGGGGCCGCAATTAGACGGGAACGTTTCGACCTGCGAAGCATCCAAAGCGCGTCAATCGAAAACGCTCTTGATCTTCGAGGAAAGGAACATCCCATGATCTTAAGACTGACGGCCGCAGCGGCGGCAATCGCCCTCCTCGTCGGCGCCAACGGAGCGCTCGGCGCCGACAAGCCGACCGATCCGCAGATCGCCCACATCGCCTATACGGCCGGCGTGCTCGATATCGAAGCCGCGAAACAGGCGATCGCCACATCAAAGAACAAGACGGTCGTCGATTTTGCCGAGACGATGGTGCGCGACCATGAGGCGGTGAACAAACAGGCGCTCGACCTCGTCAAGAAGCTCAACGTCACGCCCGAAGACAACGACACCAGCAAGGCCCTGTCGCAAGCGGCCGAGACGAAGCGTCAGGAACTGGCAAAGCTTTCCGGCGCGGATTTCGACAAGGCCTATGTCGAGCACGAGGTCGCCTACCACAAGCAGGTCAACGGCGCGCTCGAAACGCTGCTGATCCCGGCTGCCCAGAACGGCGAACTCAAGAGCCTGCTCGAGACCGGGCTGAAGCTGTTCCAGGGCCATCAGCAACATGCCGAGCATGTCGCAACCGAACTGAAGTGAGCACGCGATGTTGCCAATGCGAGCAGCCATTCTCACTCTGTTGCTGGGAGCGGCCCCCGTCGCCTTTCCTTCGCAGGCGGAAAGCATAAAGGTGACGATCGACGGCCTTGTCTACGCGCCGGCGGAAATCGAAGCGAAGGTGGGCGACGAGATCGAATGGGTCAACAAGGATGCGCTCGTTCACACCGCCACGTTGAACGGCGGTGCCGAAGTGCTGCTGCCGGCGAAGAAGTCGGGCCGGCTCGTGCTGCAGCAGCCGGGCAGCTTCGATTATATCTGCCGCTATCATCCGAACATGAAAGGCCATATCACCGTAAGGCCATGACCCGGAACCGGCCGGCGCTCCTGCCGGCCGGTTCTTTCAATGCACCCCGAGGAACTGCTTCAGTTCCGGCGTCTGTGGATTGGCGAAGACTTCCTCCGGCGGGCCGATCTCGTGGACGCGGCCCTGATGCATGAAGACGACGCGCGAGCAGACGTCGCGGGCGAACCTCATCTCATGCGTCACCATCAGCAGCGTCATGCCCTCGGCGGCAAGCTCGCGCACCACCGCCAGCACTTCTGCGACCAGTTCCGGGTCGAGCGCCGAGGTGATCTCGTCGCAGAGCAACGCGATTGGCTGCATCGCAAGCGCGCGGGCTATCGCCACGCGCTGCTGCTGGCCGCCCGAGAGCTCATCCGGATAGGCGTCGAACTTGTGGTCGAGCCCGACCCGCTCCAGCATCTTGCGCGCCATTTCCTCCGCCTCCGGCTTCGGCGTTTTCTTGACGACCATCTGCGACAGCATGACATTGCCGCCGGCCGTCAGATGCGGGAAGAGGTTGAACTGTTGGAAGATCATGCCGACCTTCAGCCTTAGCGCCTTCAGGTGCGCTTCGTCGTCGAGAAGCTGGGCGCCGGCGACCGAGATCGAGCCATCGCTGATCGTCTCGAGCCCGTTGATGCAGCGCAAGAGCGTCGACTTGCCCGAGCCGCTCTTGCCGATGATGGCGATCACCTCGCCCGGCTCGACATCGAGATTGATGCCCTTCAGCACCTCGTTCGGCCCGAAGCTCTTGCGGACGTCAGTGATTTCGATGAGCGACATTGAGCTTCCTTTCGAGGATCTGGCTGCTCTTGGAAAGAGGCCAGCAGAGCGCGAAATAGATGAGCGCCACGAGGCCGTAGACGGTGAAGGGCTGGAAGGTGGCGTTGGTGACGACGGTGCCGGCCTTCGACAGTTCGACGAAGCCTATGATCGAGGTCAGCGCCGTGCCCTTGATCACCTGCACGGAGAAGCCGACGGTCGGCGGCACGGCGATCCGCATCGCCTGCGGCAGGATGACGTAGCGCATCTGCTGCAGCCGGCCCATGCCGAGGCTGGCGGAGGCCTCCCACTGCCCCTTGGCGATCGCCTCGACGCAGCCGCGCCAGATCTCGCCCAGGAAGGCGGCGCTCCAGAGGATCAGCGCCACGCCTGCCGCAAGCCAGGCCGGCACGTCGATGCCGAAGAGGCCGAGGCCGAAGAAGGCGATGAAGAGCTGCATCAGCAGCGGCGTCCCCTGGAACAGCTCGATATAGTATTTCGCGACCGCCCGCGCCCACTTGCGCCGGCTGATGCGCAGGAACAGCAGGGCCAGCCCGACGAGGCCACCGCCGATGAACGAGACGAGCGACAGAGCGATCGTCCAGCGGGTGGCGAGCAACAGGTTGCGCAGTATGTCCCAGATGGTGAACTCGATCATCTGGCCGCCCTCCTCGGAAAGATCAACCAGCCGACCATGCCGAGCACCTGGCGGAGCAGGATCGCCAGCAGAAGGTAGACGGCGGTCGAAACCATATAGGCCTCGAAGGCGCGGAAGGTCCGCGACTGGATGAAGTTGGCTGCGAAGGTCAGGTCCTCGGCGGCGATCTGCGAAACGACGGCGGAGCCGAGCATGACGATGACCACCTGCGAGGAGAGCGCCGGCCAGATGCGCTGAAGCGACGGCACCAGAACCACATGGCGGAAGATCTCGAAGGGCGTCATGGCAAGGCTCGACCCCGCCTCGAACTGGCCCTTCGGCGTCGCCTGGATGCCGGCCCGGATGATCTCCGAGCTATAGGCGCCGAGATTGACGACCATGGCGAGATTGGCCGCCTGGAGCTCGCTGAGCTGCAGGCCGAGCGACGGCAGGCCGAAGAAGATGAAAAAGAGCTGGATCAGGAACGGCGTGTTGCGGATCAGCTCCACATAGGCGGCGACCACCGGCTTCGCCCAAGCCGGGCCGAGCGCCCGCACCCAGGCGCAGACGATGCCGAGCGAGATTCCGGCCACCGCCCCGACGGCGATCAGTTGGATCGTGATTGCGATCCCCTTGACGATCTGCGGGTAGTATTCGAAGAGCCAGCCGAATTCGAATTGGTAATTCAAAGGCGCACCCCTGTTTGCAAACGGCGGTGACGCCACCCCGCTCGCGCGGAGTGGCTTGGGGTGATCAGAGTTCGGCCGGCAAGCCGGTGCCCAGCCATTTCTGCGAAATGGCGTTCAGGCTGCCGTCGGACTTGGCGGCGGCGATGATGCCGTTGACTTTTTCGAGCAGCGCCGGCTGTTCCTTGGAAAGGCCGATATAGCAGGGCGAGTTCTTGATCAGGAACTTGAGCTCCGGGCGCTTCGGCGGGTTTTTGGCGAGGATCGCCGCGGCAACGACGTTGCCGGTCGCGACCGCCTCGACCTGACCCGAGAGGAAGGCCGAAATCGTGCCGTTGTTGTCCTCGTAGCGCTTGATGACCGTATCGGCCGGCGCGACCTTGGTCAGTTCCAGGTCCTCGACGGCGCCGCGGGTGACGCCGATGGTCTTCCCGGCGAGCTCCTCCGGCTTGGTGGCGACAAAATCGGCCGGAGCGAAGACGCCGTTATAGAAGGGCGCGTAAGCCGCCGAGAAGTCGATGACCTTTTCGCGGTCCGGGTTCTTGCCAAGGCTCGAAATGACGAGATCGACCTTGTTGGTCTGCAGATAGGGGATGCGGTTGGCGCTCGTCACCGGCACCAGCTCGACCTTCACGCCGAGCTTCTCGGCAATGAGATTGGCCATGTCGATATCGTAGCCGACCGGCGCCATGTCGGGGCCGACGCTGCCGAAGGGCGGGAAATCCTGGGGCACGGCGACGCGGATCGTGCCGCGGGCGGTGATGTCGCCGAGCGCGTCGGCTTGCGCCACGGAGCCGAAGCCGATTGCGGCCGCCATCGCCGTCATGGCGACAAAAACTCTTCTTGAAAGCATTGGGTCATTCTCCTCTGTTGATTTCTGGTTTGGCTTTGCGGGGTGCATTCGAAGACGCGGCAGCCGTCTGCGGCGGCAGCGAAAGTGAGTGCCTGAGATCGGCCAGCGGATCCGGGCGGCGGGTGAGGTCCAGCCCCGTCTCCACCTCGTCCAAATGGTCGACCGAAAGGGCCGCCGCCTTGAGGAAATCCCCCTCCTCCATCGCCGCGACGATGCGGCAATGGCCGAGATGCGACTGCATGGCGTGGAAATCGGATTGGTAGAGCAAGGAAATCAGGATGGTGCGCGCCGTCAGGTCGCGCAGGATCTCGACGAGGATCGTGTTGCCGGAGAGTTCGGCGATGCGGATGTGGAAGTCGCCCATCAGGCAGGTGAGCCGCTGCCGGTCGCCGGCGGCAATCGCCAGCCTTTCCTCGGCAAGATGCGCGTGAAGCGTCTCGCGGCCGCTAGTCGTCAGCTCCTCCATGCTGCGCAGCAGCCCAGCCTCGATGACCCGCCGCGCCGCGTAGACCATCATCGCCTCTTCGGCCGAGGGCTCGACGACGAACCAGCCGCGCCGCGGACTGACCTTGACGATGCCGCGCTGTTCAAGCCGCATCATCGCCTCCCGCACCCGGGTGCGGGAAACGCTGAAGAGGGAGGCCACCTCGCTCTCGCCGAGCCGCGTCCCCGGGCGGATGCGGGCGGAAAGAATGCCGGAGACGATCGCTTCGTCTATGCCGGTCTGATCGTTCTGTTGTGGCGACAAATCTTGCATACAAGCTTGGAAAGCAAGCGTCGTGCCAACAGCGTCGCCTGATGTTTATCAAGGGCTTGTATAGCTGCCGCCGGCTTCAATGGCCAGCAAATGGCCATGCGCCTATTTTTTCGGCAGCGTTTGTAGGAAGGCTGCGCGAAAGGCGGTTGGGTAGCGGAAAACCCCCTCTGGCCTGCCGGCCATCTCCCCCACAAGGGGGGAGACGAGTTGCGGCAACCCGCTCACTTCAACGGAAAGGCTACACCAGACGGAAACCTCAATGGGCGGCACCGAGCGTGCCGCAAATATTCTCCCCCCTTGTGGGGGAGATGGCCGGCAGGCCAGAGGGGGTCAAGACTGCCATCGCCCACATCTGTTCCCCGCTCGCCCGTCCCTCTCTCATTCCATCTCGCCGTCGTCAGCCTTCCCGGCATGATCGCGGTTGCCATGGATGATCTCGCGCTTGCCGACATGGTTGGCCGGGCCGACGAGACCTTCCTTTTCCATCCGCTCGACGAGCGAAGCGGCGCGGTTGTAGCCGATGCCGAGCCGGCGCTGGATGTAAGAGGTCGAGCATTTCTTGTCGCGCAGCACCACCTTGACCGCCTGCTCGTAGAGTTCGTTTCCGTCTTCAGCGGCGATCGCGCTCTTGTCGAAGACGGCGCCCTGATCCTCTTCCGGCTCTTCTTCCTCCTCGTCCGCCGTCACGGTCTCGAGGTATTCCGGCCGTCCTTGCGTCTTCAGATGCGCCACCACATGCTCGACCTCGAGGTCGGAGACGAAGGGGCCGTGGACGCGGGCGATGCGGCCGCCGCCGGCCATGTGCAGCATGTCGCCCTGGCCGAGCAGCTGTTCGGCGCCCTGCTCGCCGAGAATGGTGCGGCTGTCGATCTTCGAGGTCACCTGGAAGGAAATGCGGGTCGGGAAGTTCGCCTTGATCGTGCCGGTGATCACGTCGACCGACGGGCGCTGCGTCGCCATGATCAGGTGGATGCCGGCGGCGCGCGCCATCTGGGCGAGACGCTGGATCGCCCCTTCGATCTCCTTGCCGGCGACCATCATCAGGTCGGCCATCTCGTCGACGATGACGACGATATAGGGCATCGGCGCCAGGTCCATCTCCTGCTGCTCGAAGAGCGGCTCGCCCGTCCCCTTCTCGAAGCCGGTCTGCACCGTCGCGAGGATCGGCTCGCCCTTTTCGCGGGCGGCGGCGGCGCGCTGGTTGTAGCCGTCGATGTTGCGGACACCGAGCCGCGACATCTTGCGATAGCGGTCCTCCATTTCGCGCACCGCCCATTTGAGCGCCATCACCGCCTTCTTCGGATCGGTGACGACCGGCGTCAGGAGGTGCGGGATGCCGTCATAGACGGAGAGTTCGAGCATCTTCGGGTCGACCATGATCAGCCGGCACTCCTCCGGCTTCAGCCGGTAGAGCAGCGACAGGATCATCGTGTTGATCGCCACCGACTTGCCCGAGCCGGTGGTGCCGGCGACAAGCAGGTGCGGCATCTTCGCGAGTTCGGCGATCACCGGCTCGCCGCCGATCGTCTTGCCGAGGCAGAGCGCCAGCTTGCAGCCGGTCCTCTGGAAATCATTGGACTCTATCAGTTCGCGGAAATAGACGGTCTCGCGCGTCGCATTCGGCAGTTCGATGCCGATGACGTTACGGCCGGGAACCACCGCGACGCGCGCCGAGAGCGCCGACATCGACCGGGCAATATCGTCGGCAAGACCGATGACGCGCGAGGACTTGACGCCCGGCGCTGGTTCGAATTCGTAGAGGGTGACGACCGGGCCGGGGCGGACATGGATGATCTCGCCCTTGACGCCGAAATCCTCGAGGACGCTTTCGAGAAGCCCGGCATTCTGCTCGAGCTGCTCCTGGGTCATGAAGAAGCCCTGGCCTTGCGGCGGCTCCTGCAGCAGTTCCTTCGACGGAAACTCGTAGGCGCCGCCAGCCTGATGGCGCTCGCTGCCGCCGATCGGCGGAAAGGGCGAGGAGGAGCGCTGCACCACGGCGGGCATGGTGATCGCCGCCTTGGTGACCGGGACATCGGCGACCGGCGCCTTCTCCTCGGCTGTGACGGACACGACCGGCTCGATGTGGGCCGGCGCGGGCGCTTGCACCGGCGCGACCGCCACGGCATTCATTGCGGCCACGTCAAGAGCGCCTTGGGCCGGAACAGGCGCGGCGGCCGTTGCCGGGGGTCGGCATTCGACCACCCGGAACATCGAGGTGATTGCCGTTGGCGGCAGCGGACGAATTTCCACCGGCGGCACGGCGACAGGATTCGGTGCCGCGGCGATCTGCACTGGCGGTTTCGCTGCTTCCTTCACCGACTGGGCGGCGATCCGGGGGGCAGCCGCCATTTCGAGCGGCATGAATTCGAAGAAGGCATGATCGGAGAGGTAGGAGAGACGCGCATCCGTCTCGTTGCCCACGACGATGCCGGAAGTTTCGGGCGCGGCCTCGGCCATGGCCGGAACCGCCGGGACAACCCCCATTTCACCGACCGCAGGCGCCGATGCCATTTGCGGTCCAGCGGCCACGGAGACCTGCTCGATCACCACCGGCGCCGCATCGTCCGCCGTCTCGGCGGTGTCCGCGCCGCGCGCCTGCGCAGGCCTCCAGGAGGGAAGCTGCTGCGTCAGCACGCGCAGGAGTTCGGAGGGGCTGTAGGACGGAGCCGCGGCTTCGGGGGCGGCCTCGACGGGCGCCGTTTCAGCGACGACGTCCTGCTCGTCCAGCTCTGCCGCAACCGCCTCAAGCTCGGCCCCGCTCTCGTCGGCCGCCGGCGCCCGGCGCTTCATGAATTCGCGTTCGGGCGTGCGGGTAAAGCGGACATTGGGCGACAGGAAGAAATGGCTCTCCCAGCTCGCCCCGTCCGATTGGCCGGTGATCTCGGCAAGGGTCGGCAGCGGATCGCCCGTCGAGGCGGTGACCTGGGCCGGCGCATAGGCCGAACCGTGGCCGTAGAGGCGCGCGGCGCGCCCGGCATGGTCCATGTCGTTGCCCTGCTGAGCGGCCGCCCGGCGCGGCGCCTCCGGAGCCTCGAACAGGTGGTCCTGCGCGCCAGCCGGTGTCATCGGCGCATGCGGCTCGTCCGGTGCGCCCGGATGCGGATGCACGAAATCATCCGCCTCATCTGCACCATACAAAGCTGCCGTCGAGAAATTTGTCCGGGGAATACGCATGGCCTGAAACTCGAAATTCATCATCGAAAGGGCTGTCCCTAGCGAATAGGAAATGAAGGTTAACAACTCCCTTCCAGAGGCGTCGGCGGATGGTGTCCCGCTGCTCCATGGCGGCATCCCCGGCACCACTTTCCGGACGCTCGTTCGAGGATTTCCGGACCTTTCGACGACCGCATCGCCGCAGAGGATCGCCGTTCAATTTCTGTTTCAGATAGGAGAATTTCAGACTGTGGCAAAGCCCCCGAGGCCCGGACCAGGCACGGAAACAAAGCCTCGCCTGGTCGGCCCCATCGCGAACGGCTCAGGTGCTGTTGAGTTTTCCATTCATCCCGTTCGGGTAGAAGCCACCCTTGGTCGCACCCTCCTGATCGGTGAGATAGACGATGCGCAGCACCTCTTGCGGCGTCCGGGTAAAGGCGATCGCATCCGGCGTCGAAGGAACGATGTTCGCTTTGCCCTCCATCTGAAGGCCCTGGTCCTTGTCGTCCGATCCATCGATCTTGTCGCGAGCATCGGAAACCGCGGCAGCCGCTTTCCAGGCCTCTTCGCCCATTCTGTAGAGCGTCGACCGGGCCATTCCCATGTGGTAGGCCTCGACGGCGAGGATCCCGGCGGCGGCGGCGAGGAAGTCCTCGTTCTTCAGAACTGTCGCGGCGCCGGCATAGGCGGTGACGCCGACATCTTCGAACAGCATGCCACCGAGCACGAAGTTCATCTCGTTGCCGAAGGGGTCGAAGTCCTCCCCCAACCCTGCGGCTTTTGCAACTGCTGCAAAGCCGGCGTCGAAATCGATGGCCGGCCGCGACACGGCATCGGCGCCAAGGGTTTTGCGATAGAACCTCACATGAGCAAGTTCGTTTTCCGCCACCTCGCTCATGAACTCGCCGACCGCGGGCGTATCGAAAGAGACCTGCTTGCCGCCGGTCACGGTGCCGGCCTCCGCACCTGCATCGGCATCGTCGATCCCTTTCCCGGTCGTGCCACGCAGGTAATACTCGGCTTCCATATATTCGAGGTTGAGCGCGAACTGGAATATATCCTCGTCCATCGGTTCAGCTGGTTCATCCGCGAGCGAGACACGAGCGAGGCCCGCGCTCGAGGCGAACGTGGCTCCGAGGCCCAACTGCAGCAGGCGGCGGCGCGGAAGAAACAGCGAAGGCATCATGCGGATCATGGCTTCCTCCCAGGCCCGCCCGGCGTCAGTTTGGCGCCCGATCAGGCGGGCCAATCAGGGTCCAACATCATCGATGGCGAAAGGTTCCGGAGGCCTCAAGGACGAGAATTGGCGCCCGTTTGAATTTCATTCCAGCGAGGAAGAAACTTCCGCGGCAAAGACGCTACATTTGTACGTGGAAGAGAGCGCCGGCAGCCACCTTCCCGACTACCATAGGGGAGATGTCATGAGGTAATGCGCGGCAGCGGCAGCGCAAACTGCGGACCGCGATTCTGCTGCGCCTGCTATCCCAGGAAAGGAACTGACATGAGCAACAACGCCGCACTTCAGAGTTCCCTCGCCCTCGTTGGCCGCCTCCTCCTCGCCGTCATCTTCATCGTTTCCGGAGTGGAAAAGGCAGCCGATCCCGCCGGCACCATCGCCTACATATCGGCGGCCAATCTGCCGCTCCCCAGAGTTGCCTATGCGATCGCTCTGGTCGCAGAGATCGGCGGCGGCATCCTGCTCGTGCTCGGTTATCAGGCAAGGTTGGTAGCACTCGTCCTGGCAGCCTTCACATTGGCCTCGGCCCTCGGCTTTCACATGGAATTCGACGACACGAATCAGCTGATCCACTTCATGAAGAATCTGGCGATTACCGGCGGTTTTCTGCAGATCGTGGCATTCGGCGCGGGCGGATTGAGCCTGGATGCGCGGGCCGGCCGCGCCTGATCGACGGCTGCGGTTTGCGCGTCTTATCAGACGCGCAAGGGCCGCTGCAGGCTCGAATCGATGCATGTTGTTGTCCCGCAGTCAGCTATTCGAGGAAACATGCAGAGGGTCCGCCGGCTTTTTCGGAACCGCCCTCGGGCCCCGGGCCGCCTCAGCCGTTACTTAGTATCGCCTTAGTCCGCCTCTAGGCATTCCCTTGTGCGTCGCAACATAGCGCGCGGCAGTAACCTTTAGTTGCTCACAAGGACGAAGTGTACTGATGGCTGACCATGATCCCCGCAAAACTCGAATCGATTGTCTGGACGGGCTTCGAGGCCTGGCGTCTCTCTGGGTGATGATCGGCCATGCACTGTTGCTGACGGGCTGGCGCTTGCCGGTCCTGTCCGAGCCTGATCTCGGCGTCGATCTCTTCATCATGCTGTCCGGTTTCCTGATGGTGTTTCACTACCAGCTTCGTGCCGGCAAGGAGCCATGGGAATTGACCTCGACCTGGGTAAGCTTCTGGATTCGGCGTTTCCTGAGGATCGCGCCGCTCTATTATGTTCTTCTGGCGGTCGCCCTCATGCTCGGCGCCTGGCTGTTCGAATCGAGAATGGCCATCGATGCGTTCCTCGACCGGACACCGCAATCGCCGCAGCGCTATCTGGACAACGGTCTGACGAACGGGCTGATGCATGTCAGCTTTCTCTTCGGCCTCTCTCCCGACTACGCCTATCGGACTCCCCTGCCCGACTGGAGCATCGGGCTCGAAATGCAGTTCTATGCGGCCTTTCCGTTCATCATGCTTCTGCTCAAGAAATCCGGCTGGCTGAAAGGCGCGCTGCTCACGGTCGTCCTTGCCGCGGCGATCGTGTCGACGGCCAGCCTCATTGGGATTCACTTTCCAATGCCGGCGTTCCTGCCCTTGAAGATGCATATCTTCCTTTGCGGAATGCTTCTGGCGCTTGGTCTTCACGCCGACGGATCGAAGGCTCTCCTCCACGGCCTGGCCGCGATCGCGCTCGCCCTTCTGCCGATCGGCGGCGACATGACGGCGACGAAAATGCTGATGCGGGTCATGCTCGTCGGAATCTTCTTCGCCCTGCTCTACCATCGCCTCGTCGGAGGGGCGCTCAGCGAAAGGCTTCGCGCGCTCTCCGCCTCGCTCGGAAACAGGTTCTTCCATTGGCTGGGCGAACTGTCGTTCGGCGCCTATCTCTGGCACCTCATTTTTCTGCAGCCGATCGCCGCCTGGTTCATCGGCGCATTCGGCGACACGATCACGGCGCCTGCGCGTTTCGCCGCGGTGACCGCTCTTCTGGTGCCTTTGGTCTACGTCGCTGCCTGGATTACGTTTTTCGCCGTCGAGAAACCCGGTCAAAGGCTTGCCAAGCGCTTGATCAACAGGCGGAAACCTCAGCCGGTTGGGGCATGAGTGGGGCCGCAGCAGACTGCAATGGCGAAAACGGGACCGGGCGTTGATACCCCCCTCTGCCCTGCCGGGCATCTCCCCCACAAAGGGGGAGATCGGCCAGCATCGACGTATTCGCCGGCCAGCCAACGCCGCAGAATGGCAGAGTGTTTGCGGTACCCTCCCTTCTGTATAGAGCTTACCGCCGTAGGGACCATGGAGCAGGGAGCCCGCGCCTTGCCGATCTCCACCCTTGTGGGGGAGATGCCCGGCAGGGCAGAGGGGGGTGCCCCCTTGTGTAGAGGCTCGCCCGGGAAACGTTACAGGTTCTCCGGCGTGATCGTCAGAAACCGCACCGGCTCGGGGCTCACTTCTATGTCGATCAGACCAAGCGACCGCAATGTCAGGTCGATCGAGCGGCGCGCCTGGATCTCCGGCGCCTGGTCGAGGACGATCGACATGATGCCGGCGCGCAGAGCGCCGCGCGACTGTTCGGATAGCTCGTGGCCGACCCAGAAGATGCGCCGCGACGCATGCTCCTTCAGCACCGCGGCGACGGATCGGTTGTCGCCGCCGGCGGTGTAGAGCCCGATGATCTCCGGGGCGTCGCGCAATGCCCCGCGCAGCAGCTCCATCGAATTGAGGTCGTCGTCATAGTCGAACATCACCTGCCTGAAGAGGTGTTCGCCCGCGTGCTCGGCGAGATAGGAGGAAAAGCCGCGGATGCGTTCCTTGTGGTTCTCATAGGCGCCGCTGTGGCAGAGCGCCACGAAAGGACCTCGTCGCCCGACGAGCATCTTCGACATGTAGTAGGCGGCCGTCCTCCCCGCCGCATAGTTGTCTATCCCGACATAGGGAAGTTCCGGCGCCGGTCGTGTCATGATCTGCACCACAGGCGTCCCGCGGCTGGCGACCGCCCTCAGGCTTACCACGACCTCTGGATGATCGGGCGCCACGACGATGAGGGCAGAGCGACGGACGGCCGGATTGGCGATGTGGTGGGCGAAATCGACCGGGTCGTTCTCACGCGCGAAGGTTCGGTGGACCACAATGCTCTTGTCCAACAGGGCGGCGATCCGCTCGAAGGCTTGGTTCATGCGGGAATAGAAGCTCGTGTCGGGTCTCACCAGGATCACCTCGATACGGATCAGGCCCCGATGAGCTTGCGGCAGTCCGTGCCGGTAATTGAGCTTCCGGGCTGCGAAAAAGACCTTCTCGACCGTTTCCGGGCGAGCCCCGCCGCGGTCGTTGAGGACGCGCTCGACGGTCGCGGTGCCGACACCGGCCTCCCGGGCCACATCCTTCAAGGTCACCTTGGTCAAGAGACTCTTCCTTCGAATTCGCGTTGCAGCGAAGCATCCCAATCCGCCGCGGTCAATGATCAAATTTGATCACGGAAGCTTTGGAAGCCCGCGGCGCCCCCCGGTATTCTGTCCCGCAGTTCGGGAGGAAACCGAAGTCAAAGACCGGTCGGAAAATGTCGCCCACTGCCGCGCAGGGCACCAAGGAGGAGCTACCCATGAAGATCGCACTCGACCCCTATATGCACCGCCACCTCGGCCTGCATGATCTGTGCCGCAAGGCAGCGGAGCTCGGCTACGACCATATCGAGCTGTCGCCGCGCGACGATTTTCTCCCCTGGTGGGTGCGGCCGCGCGCGCACAAGGAACGGATCGCCGAATTCAAGTCGGCGCTGAAGGACCACGGCGTGAAACTCGCCTCGATCCTGCCGATGTATCGTTGGGCAAGCCCGCACGAGGACGAGCGCCAGGCGGCGGTGCGCTATTGGAAGGAAGCGATCCAGGTCGCCGTCGAGATGGGCTGCGACACGATGAATTCCGAATTCGGCCGCGGCCCCTCGCCCGACCGCAGCCATCGCTCCAATTGCTGCGGCGGCATGCACACCCATGAGCACAGCGAGGCGGCCTGGTGGCGGTCGATGGAGGAGCTGGTGCCGGTCTTCGAGAACGAAGGCGTGACGCTCAACATGGAGCCGCACCCGGAAGACTGGTGCGAGACGCTGCATCCGGCGATCGACATGCTGAAGACGATCGGGTCGAAGAACGTCAAGTTCCTCTACTGCGCGCCGCACACCTTCTATTTCGGCGACGACATGGCGAAGATGATCCGCGACGCCGGTCCGTTGATCGCCCATGTGCATGTCGCGGACACCTATAACCACAAGGCATCGTCCGGCCTGCGCTACATCATCAACCCGCCCGGCGCCAAGGTGACGATCCACCAGCACATGGACATGTATCAGGGCGAGATCAACTGGGACGTCTTCTTCTCCTCGCTCGCCGAGGTCGGCTTCGACGGCATCGTCACCGCCTGCGTCTTCGGCTGGGAAGACCGGGCCGACGAGTCCGGCCGCTTCATGCGGGCCGAGATCCAGAAATATGTCGACAAGTACTGGCCGGCCAAGCGCGCGTAAGCAGAAACTTACCTAAATAGGACAACATTCGTGACCATCACCATTACGACCGCCCCATGCTGCTGGGGCGTTGACGACGTCAAGAACCCGAACCTCCCCGCCTGGGAGCGGGTCTTCGACGAAGCCGCGGCCGCCGGTTACGGCGGCCTGGAACTCGGCCCCTACGGCTATGTGCCGCTCGAGTCCGAACGGGTCGCTAAGGCGCTTCAGGGCCGCAAGCTCTTCATCGTCGCCGGAACGATCTTCGACGATCTCGTCTCTCCGGCGAATCAGGCCAATCTGCTGCGGCAGACGGATGAGATCTGCGCCGTCATCACCAGGCTGCCGCAACCGGAACCGGCGCCCGGCCAGCGTTTCACGACGCCCTACCTCACCGTCATGGACTGGGGCCATGACGAGCGCGACTATGCCGCCGGCCATTCCGAGCGGGCGCCGCGGCTCTCCGACGAAGCCTGGGCCGGCATGGTCGCCAACATCAAGGCGATCGCCGAAGTGGCGATGAGCAAATACGGGGTGCGCGCCGTCATCCATCCACATGCCGGCGGCTATATCGAGTTCGCCGACGAGATCGATCGCATCGCGAGCGACATCCCGGCGGAGCTCGCCGGCTTCTGCATCGACACCGGCCACACCTATTACGCCGGCATGGACCCGGTCGAGACGCTGAAGGAATATGCCGACCGGCTCGATTACGTCCACTTCAAGGATATCGACGAGACGGTGTTCCGGCGCGTGCTCGGCGAAAAGATCCGCTTCTTCGAAGCCTGCGCGCAAGGCGTCATGTGCCCGATCGGCCGCGGCGTCATCGATTATCCGGCCGTCAAGCAAGCCTTGGAGGAGATCGGTTACCACGGCTTCATCACCGTCGAGCAGGAGCGCGATCCTTCAAGCGTCGCCGGCAGCCTCGCCGACGTGAAGGTAAGCCGCGATTATCTGCGCTCGGTCGGGTTCTGAGGGCGTTGAGGCTTGGTGCCTCCCGTCACCCCCTCTGGCCTGCCGGCCATCTCCCCCACAAGGGGGGAGAAACCTTGTGGTCAGCGCTCGGCTCCCTTCGAGACGTAGCCGCATATGGACCATTTATGTTGAGGCGAGCGGCTCGCCGCGGATCCTCTCCCCCCTTGTGGGGGAGATGGCCGGCAGGCCAGAGGGGGTGACGCGACTCCAGCGGAGACTGCAGAACTAGACTCCAACCAACAAAGACACCCGGGAACACCACAATGTCAGAAACGAAGAAAAACCCGATCCGCTGGGGCATGGTCGGCGGCGGACGCGGCAGCCAGATCGGCTACATCCACCGTTCGGCAGCGCTGAGAGACGACACCTTCGAACTCACCGCCGGCGCCTTCGACGTCGATCCGGAGCGCGGCCGCGCCTTCGGGATCGACCTCGGGCTGGACGAGGCACGGAGCTATCCGGATTACCGGACGATGTTCGCCGGGGAGGCGAAGCGCGGCGACGGCATCGAGGCTGTCTCGATCGCCACGCCGAACAACACCCATTTTTCGATCTGCAAGGCCGCGCTCGAACACGGCATACACGTCGTCTGCGAGAAGCCGCTCTGCTTCACCGTCGCGGAAGCGAAGGAGCTCAAGGCGCTGGCGCAAGCGCGCGGCCTCATCGTCGGCGTCACCTATGGCTATGCCGGCCACCAGATGATCGAGCAGGCCCGCGCCATGGTGAAGAACGGCGACCTCGGCGAGATCCGCGTCGTCAACCTGCAGTTCGCCCACGGCTTCCACAGCGCCGCCGTCGAGGAGCAGAACCCGTCGACGCGCTGGCGGGTCGACCCCAAATTCGCCGGGCCGAGCTATGTGCTCGGCGATGTCGGCACCCATCCGCTCTATATTTCCGAGGTCATCCTGCCGCATCTGAAGATCACGCGGCTGATGTGCGTGCGCCAGAGCTTCGTGAAAAGCCGCGCGCCGCTCGAGGACAATGCGGTGACGCTCATGGAGTACGACAATGGTGCCATCGCCAATGTGTGGTCGAGCGCCGTCAACGCCGGCTCGATGCACGGCCAGAAGGTCCGCATCGTCGGCTCGAAGGCGAGCGTCGAATGGTGGGACGAGCGGCCGAACCAGCTCTCCTACGAGATCCAGGGCGAGCCGGTCCGGATCCTCGAGCGCGGCATGGATTATCTCTACCCGGAAGCCCGCCTCGACGACCGCATCGGCGGCGGCCACCCGGAGGGCCTGTTCGAGGCCTGGGCCAACCTCTACCGCCGCTTCGCTCTCGCGATCAACGGCAATCGCGGACTGGCGCCGGAGGGGATCGAAGAGCTGGTATTCCCTGGCGTCGATGCAGGATTGGAGGGCGTGCGCTGGGTCGAGAACTGCGTCCGCTCGGCCGATGCCGGCGGGGTATGGGTGGATTACGAGTAAGAGGGAGAACGGGGTGGATTGCCCCTCATCCGGCCTGCCGGCCACCTTCTCCCCGCACGCGGGGCGAAGGAGACTCGCGGCGCCGCTTTCCCTCCTCACGCTACCGACGGCAGCCGCATCCAAAGCCCGCCCTTCCCCTGCCTTTCCTGAACAGGAGGGGATTGGGGCGGCGCGGCACGCCCCTTCTCCCCGCCTGCGGGGAGAAGGTCGCGGCAGCGGGATGAGGGGCAAACGCTCCGAATTACAAGGACTTCTGGTTCTCCACGAAGGTCGCGTGCCATTTTGCCAGCATCGACACGGCCTCCTTGATGAACGCCGGATGGGTGCCGGGAAGGAACTCGATCCTTGGTGCTTTCCCGTCGAGCTTCAGCCGCGCAAAGACCCGTCCGGCCTCGTCCTTCAGTTCCTCGGGCTTTTCCGGCTCCGGCTTGTCGCTCTCAGACAGCCGGTTGAAGACGAGTTGGAAGCGCTGGTCCGTATCGGCGCTTCGGAAGCGCGGCGAGCCTATCTCGGCTTCCGCCAGCTCCCTCGCCTCTTCCCGCTCCAGCAAGGAACCGATCGCCATCCAGCGCTCGCGGCCGGCCTTCGGGGCCGGGCCGATGGCGCGGGCGAGTGCGTGCGGCACGCTGTCGGCCACCTGTAACAGCCGCGACAATTCGCTCTTCTGCACGGCGAGCGCATCGCCGATCACCTTGCGGTCGAAACCGCGGGCGGCAAGGGCGGCGGCAAAGAGCGCCCGCTCGATGAAGGAGAGGTTGCGCCGCTCGGCATTCTCCTTGCCCTGTGCCAGCACCAGCTCGTCGTCCGTCAGCGGCCGGACGATCGCCTTGACCTGAAGCTCGAGGCGGCGCACGGCCTTCAGGCGGCGGTGACCGTAGGCAGTCTGGTAGTGGCCCGGCTTTTCCGGGTGCGGGCGAACGAGGATCGGCGATTGCTGGCCGTTCTCGCGGATGCTGTCGACGAGGGCGAGGAAATCCGGGTCGTCGACTTCGCCGTCGGTCAGCCGGTCCTCAACGAAGGAGGCCTCGACCAACGCGGGATCGAGCGCCACGACGCGCTCGCCCTGGGTCAGTGCCTCGCGGAGCACCCGCGCCTCCTCCGCCTCGCGGGTGATGCTGCCGAGCGAAAGCCCCATCGCCTTGACGGCGCCGGACGCGGCCCGCGGCGCGGTTGGAGCGGGCTGGCCGTTGACAGGTGTCAACTCAGCCGGCCCGGCCGGCGGCTGGTCCGCTGCGGCCTGCGGCGCGGCGGCAGGCGCCCCGCCCATGAACAGCGCCCGCAATTCGTTCTTCCGGTTGTTGCCAGCCATGTCTTAACGCCCCCAGGCCGCGTGAATGAGAGCCTCGATCTCGCCGTTGACGGCATTGAGCGACTCGATCGCCCGGTCATAGGTCGCGCGGGTGAAATTCTCGCGGCCGACCTCGTAGAGCGTCTGCTTGGTGAGACCCGCGTCCGAGATCGCCGTCGACTTCACCATCGCCGAGGTCAGCACCCGGTCGCCGAAGAGCGAGCGCATGAAGCCGACGATTTGCGCCTGCGGGCCGTCATTCGGTTCGAAGCGGGTGACGAGATAGCGGAGGAAATCGAAATTGAGCTCGCCGCCAGCCTCGCGCACGACGCTCAAGAGGTCCGAGGTCATGTAGAGGAACTGGTTCATCGAGGCGACGTCGAGCATCTGCGGATGCACGGTGACGATGACCGAGGTCGAGGCGCAGAGCGCCGACAGCGTCAGATAGCCGAGCTGCGGCGGGCAGTCGATTACGACGACGTCGTAGTCGTCGGCCACACTTGCAAGCGCGGCCTGCACCCGGGCAAAGAAAAGCGGCCCGGCATCGGCACCATTCTGCCGCGCGCTCAACGCCTGCGGCGTCGTGTGCTCGAATTCCTGCAGTTCCAGATTGCCCGGCACGAGGTCGAGCCCGTCGAAATAGGTCTTGCGGATGATCTCCTTCAGCGGCCGCGCCTCGGCATCGTAGCGGATCGCGCCATAGAGCGTGTCGTTGCCGGTCAGGTCGAGCTCCGGCTGGTAGCCGAAGAGCGCCGACAGCGAGGCCTGCGGGTCAAGATCGACCGCCAGCACCCGATGGCCGGTCAAAGCCAGATATTGCGCCAGATGGACCGAGGAGGTCGTCTTGCCGGAACCACCTTTGAAGTTGGTGACGGAGATTACCTGCAGATGTTCGCCCCGCGTGCCGTCGCGCCAATTCACGTAGCCGCGTGCCTTGGCGGCATTGCCCTTGGCGAGCGCCTGTTCGGCGAGGTGCCGGCGCAGCGCATTGATATCTGAGAGCGAGTAGGAGCGGCGCCCGCCGATGCCGGTGTCGGGCTGCGGCCCCTCGCCGGCAAGCGACAGTTGCCGGAGATAGCCGTCGGAAACGCCGATCAGCCTGGCGGCCTCGCCGGAGGTGAAGCTGCGGAGCGTCTTCGTGGCGGTCGGCGCAAACAGCCGGTCGCGCATCGCCTTCAACTGCTCGGAAAGTGCCCGCGCATCGGCCGCGATCGCCTCGTCGGCGGGCCGGCGAGATCCAGCACCGGCGGTCGCCGTCTTGCCACTTGCCGCGTCCACGGCCGACCCACTCATGTCCATCGTCAAAATCCCCTCGTGCCTTGCGCAATCGCTTCCCGGGCGGCAAGCGAATGGCAAAGCGCCACCCCTCGCCGGCCGCACAAATGCGCCCGCCGCATTCTTTAACAGAGCAATCGCTGAGCTACGCTGAATTACGGAATATGCGATCTATTCCGTTACAGGAATGATTCATCCACTGATTCGCGTCAAGGCATTTTTCCCCACGCCGCCTTGCCGCTAACCGCGATGCGTATAGGCGTCGATCGATTGCGGCTTCATCTCGATCGAAAAGCCGGGCCGCTCGGGCGGCATATAGGCGGCGTTGCCGATGACGCACGGATCGACGAAGTGCTCGTGCAGATGGTCGACATATTCGATCACGCGCCCTTCCTTGGTGCCGGAAACGGCGATGTAATCGATCATCGAAAGGTGTTGCACGTATTCGCAGAGGCCCACCCCGCCGGCATGCGGCCAGACCGGCAGCTGATATTTGGCCGCCATCAGCAGCACGGAAAGCACCTCGTTCAGCCCTCCCAGCCGGCAGGCGTCGACCTGCACGACGTCGATGGCGCCCTCGGCTATGAACTGCTTGAAGAGAATGCGGTTCTGGCACATCTCGCCGGTCGCGACCTTAACCGGGGCGATCGCTTCGCGAATCTTGCGGTGGCCGGCGACATCGTCCGGGCTCGTCGGCTCCTCGATGAAGAAGGGCCTGGCGAAGGCCAGCGCCTTCACCCAGTCGATCGCCTCCTTCACCTCCCAGACCTGGTTGGCGTCGATCATCAGGTAACGGTCCGGGCCGAGAACCTCGCGGGCGATCGTCAGCCGGCGGATGTCATCGGCGCGGTCGCGGCCGACCTTCATCTTGATATGGTTGAAGCCCTGGTCGACCGCCTCCTGCGCAAGACGCCGGAGCTTCGCGTCGTCGTATCCAAGCCAACCCGCGGAGGTCGTGTAGCACGGGTAGCCCTCCTTCTCGAGCGTCGCGATCCGCTCCGCCTTGCCGGGTTCGGCGCGTTTGAGGATGTCGATCGCCTCATCGCGCGTCAGCACGTCGGTCAGGTAGCGGTAGTCCACGATATCGGCGATCTCCTCCGCGGACATTTCCGCGACGAGACGCCAGACCGGCTTGCCGGCCTCCTTGGCGATGAGGTCCCACACGGCGTTGACGATCGCGCCGGTGGCGAGATGGATGGCGCCCTTCTCCGGGCCAATCCAGCGCAATTGGCTGTCGCCGGTCAGATGTCGCCAGAAGAGGCCCGGCTGGCGCAGGATACTGCCGATGTCCTGGCCGACGACCAGATGCCGCATGGCCTTGATCGCCATGCAGCAGATGTCGTTGCCGCGGCCGATAGTGAAGGTGAGGCCGTGGCCGGCGAACCCCGGCCGGTCTGTGTCGAGAATGACATAGGCGGCCGAATAGTCCGGATCCGGATTCATCGCATCCGACCCGTCGAGGCTTTGAGACGTCGGAAAGCGCAGGTCAAAGACGCGGAGATCGACGATGCGGGTCATGGCAAGATCCTGACATGCGTTCGGCGCCGGCGCGTTCGCGTCCCGGGGCGGCGGCAGAATGATACCACCTCGAGGCAACGAGATGAATCCTGAAGGCGCCGAACGCCTCGCATTTCGCCCTACAGCGGCGCGCGTCTTACCTGACGCGCAAAGGTCGCTGTAGGACTTCGAATCGCAGCATGTTTCGTCCTTAAATCGGATACGATTTAAGGAAACATGCAGTAAGCGGTCTGGGTCGCGCTTAAGCCGTTCGCGCGGGGGGCCTGCTCTGGCTCAGCCTGGCTGTCCAGGGCATATCGGCTGATTGAAACGCTCCGCGAAGGCTTCGATCGAACCGCGGCCGAAGCGCCTTAGGCGCCGCCGCACCAGCACGGACATGACGCGTGCGGCGGTGGAGACGGTCATCTCGTCGAGTGGTCCGGTGCCGCTCCAGGGCTTCGTCAGCCGGTCGGTGACGATGCCGAGCATATTGGCCGGCATGATGTCGGTGCAGGGCCGCATCCAATCGAAGACGGCGCTGATCGGCACCACTTTTCCTTCAAAGGAAACGATCGGTTCGGGCATGTCTTCGTCCCAATCGTCATAGGCTTCGAGCGCATCTCTGAAGAGAGTCTGCAGCGTGATCGGGGCATGCCCTTCATAAAGGGCGGGCAGGAAATTCGTCATTAGGGTCTCCTCCGAGTGGTTAGGCCGGAAACGCGAAATGGCCAATTCTGTCAGCGGTAACGGTTTGTAATGCTCCTTCATAAAACGTGCGGCGGCAGTATGGTTCAAAGCACCGGAGGGCGCAAACACAATCGATTGAAACGGTGGATTTTCTGTCGCGGCGGAGATGACGCGGCCTCCCCGGCAGACACAAGCCGCTGAAATCTTGGGCTCTTTTCCACCCTGTGGAAAACAGCTAAACCGTCAGATGCCGGCGCGCTTCCGGGCTGTCCAGCGTCTCCGCCGGTCCCGCGTGGACAAAGGCGCCGCGATCCATGATGTAGACCTGGTCGGCGAGCTCGCGGCAGAAGTCGAGATATTGCTCGACGAGCAGAATCGCCATGCCGGTCGAATCCCTCAGATATCGGATCGCCCGGCCGATGTCCTTGATGATCGACGGCTGGATGCCCTCGGTCGGCTCGTCGAGCACGAGGATCTTCGGGCGAGTGACGAGCGCGCGCGCGATGGCGAGCTGCTGTTGCTGGCCACCCGACAGATCGCCGCCGCGCCGGCCGAGCATGGTCTGAA
Organism: Sinorhizobium glycinis; assembly: GCF_001651865.1. Classification (GTDB taxonomy): domain Bacteria; phylum Pseudomonadota; class Alphaproteobacteria; order Rhizobiales; family Rhizobiaceae; genus Sinorhizobium; species Sinorhizobium glycinis. Next base: position 683,699 of record NZ_LPUX01000064.1, on the reverse strand, counting down.
GCACGGGAAACAGGCTGAAGATATCGTCCGGGATGGAGCGGTCGGCGCGCTTCAGCGGCGCGTAGCCGGTCTCCAGATTCTCCTTGACCGTCAAAAGCGGAAAGATCTCGCGACCCTGCGGCACGTAGCCGAGACCCTGCTTCGCGCGCCGGAACGGCGCCAGCCCATCGAGGGCCACGCCGTTGAAGGCGATTGCGCCGGAACTCACCGGATGCTGGCCGGTGATTGCCCTAAGCAGGCTCGACTTGCCGACGCCGTTGCGGCCGAGCACGCAGGTGATCTTGCCCATTTCGGCCTTGAACGAAACGTTGCGAAGCGCCTGGGCGGCGCCGTAATGCAGGCTGACGTTTTCGACGCTCAACATCGGTACAGGTCCTTCCGCTCGCCGCTCATCGGCCGAGATAGTTCTCGATCACCTTCGGATCGTTGCTGACGAAATCGATCGACCCTTCGGCCAGCACCGACCCTTCGGCAAGGCAGGTGACCTTGACGCCCAGATCGCGGATGAAGCCCATGTCGTGCTCGACGACGACGACGGAGCGTGTCCTGGCGATTTCCTTCAAGAGGACCGCGGTCTCCGCCGTCTCCGCATCCGTCATGCCGGCCACCGGCTCGTCGACGAGCAAGAGTTCCGGTTCCTGCGCGAGCAGCATGCCGATCTCCAGCCATTGCTTCTGGCCGTGCGAGAGGTTGGCGGCGAGGTCGTCGCGCCGCGCCGTCAGCCGAACGGTCGTCAGAATCTCCTCGATGCGCGCCTTGTCCTCGCCCGTCAGGCGGTAGAAGAGCGTCGCGAAGACGCCGCGGCTGCGGTTCAGCGCCAGTTCCAGATTGTCCCAGACCGTATGGCTCTCGAAGACCGTCGGCTTCTGGAACTTTCGCCCGATGCCGAGCTGGGCGATCTCCGCCTCGTCCTTCTTCGTCAGGTCGATATCGCCCTTGAAGAAAACCGCGCCCGCGTCCGGCCGGGTCTTGCCGGTGATGATGTCCATCATCGTCGTCTTGCCGGCGCCGTTCGGACCGATGATGGCGCGCAGTTCCCCCGGCTCGACGATGAAGGAAAGCGAGTTCAGCGCCTTGAACCCGTCGAAGGAGACGGAGACGCCGTCGAGATAAAGCAGGCTTTTCGTTGTCTTTTCGGTCATGGCGATCACTCTGCAGCCAAGGGTTCGGCGTCAGCCAGGCCGGTCGCGTTCTCGGGTCGGCTGGTCTCGCGATAGGCGCGGCGCCGGGCAAGATAGTGCTGAGCCGTGCCGACCACGCCCTTCGGCAGGAACAGCGTGACGAGCACGAAGAGCCCGCCGAGCGCGAAGAGCCAGAATTCCGGGAAGGCGGCGGTGAAGATGCTTTTCCCGCCATTGACGAGGATCGCGCCGACGATCGGGCCGATCAGCGTGCCACGGCCGCCGACGGCCGTCCAGATGACCACCTCGATCGAATTGCCGGGCTCGAACTCGCCCGGATTGATGATGCCGACCTGCGGCACGTAGAGCGCGCCGGCGACACCCGCCATCATCGCCGAGACGGTGAAGGCGAAGAGCTTCATGTGCTCGACGCGGTAGCCGAGGAAACGCGTGCGGCTTTCGGCGTCGCGCAGCGCCACCAGCACCTTGCCGAATTTCGAGCGCACGATGCCCGACGTGATGACGAGCGAGACGGCAAGCGCCAGCGCCGAAGCCGCAAAGAGCGCGGCGCGGGTGCCGTCGGCCTGGATGTTGAAGCCGAGAATATCCTTGAAGTCGGTGAGCCCGTTGTTGCCGCCGAAGCCCATGTCGTTGCGGAAGAAGGCGAGCAGCAGCGCGTAGGTCATCGCCTGGGTGATGATCGACAGATAGACGCCGTTGACGCGCGAGCGGAAGGCGAACCAGCCGAAGACGAAGGCGATAAGGCCGGGCACCAGCACGACCATCAGCGCCGCGAACCAGAACATGTCGAAGCCGTACCAGAACCAGGGCAGTTCCTTCCAGTTGAGGAACACCATGAAATCCGGGAGCAGCGGATTGCCATAGGAGCCACGCGCGCCGATCTGGCGCATCAGATACATGCCCATCGCATAGCCGCCGAGCGCGAAGAAGGCGGCGTGTCCGAGCGAGAGGATGCCGCAGAAGCCCCAGACGAGGTCGAGCGCCAGCGCCAGCAGCGCGTAGGTCAGGTACTTGCCGAACAGCGAGACGAGATAGGTCGGCACATGCAGCGGGTGGTCCGGCGCCGTCAGGAGATTGAGAGCCGGAACGAGCGCTGCAAGGACCAGCAGGATCGCGACAGTGACGACGATGGTACGATCCAGCGACTTGATGAGGAACGAGGTAATCATGCTTCCACCGCCCGGCCCTTGAGTGCGAAGAGCCCGCGCGGCCGCTTCTGGATGAACAGGATGATCAGCACGAGCACGAGGATCTTGCCGAGCACGGCGCCGGCATAGGGCTCCAGGAACTTGTTGAGGATGCCGAGCGAGAAGGCGCCGACGAGCGTGCCCCAGAGATTGCCGACGCCGCCGAAGACCACGACCATGAAGCTGTCGATGATGTAGCCCTGGCCGAGGTTCGGCGAGACGTTGTCGATCTGCGAGAGCGCGACGCCGGCCATGCCGGCAATGCCGGAACCAAGCGCAAAGGTGAGCGCATCGACCCAGGGCGTGCGGATGCCCATGGACGAGGCCATGCGGCGGTTCTGCGTGACGGCCCGCATCTGCAGGCCCATCGGCGTCTTCTTGAGGAGAAAGAGCAGCGCGGCGAAGACGGCGAGCGCAAAGAGGATGATCCAGAGGCGGTTCCAGGTGATCGTCAGCCCGCCAAGATCGAAGGCGCCGGACATCCAGGACGGGTTGCCGACCTCGCGATTGGTCGGGCCGAAGATCGACCGCACCGATTGCTGCAGGATCAGCGATATGCCCCAGGTGGCAAGCAGCGTCTCGAGCGGCCGGCCATAGAGGAAGCGGATGACGCCGCGCTCCAGCGCAAGGCCGACGCCTCCGGTCACCAGGAAGGCAAGCGGCAGGGCGATCGCCAGCGACCAGTCGAAGAGACCCGGGAAGGAGGTGCGCACGACCTCCTGCACCATGAATGTCGTGTAGGCGCCGAGCATCACCATCTCGCCATGCGCCATGTTGATGATGCCCATGACGCCGAAGGTGATCGCCAGTCCGATCGCCGCGAGCAGCAGCACCGAGCCGAGCGACAGGCCGTACCAAACGTTCTGACCGGCGGCCCAAAGTGCCTGCGTCTGTTCGATGGCGGCGAGCGCCGCCTCGATGTCGGGCTTCAGGGTCTCGTCGGCGGAGCCGAGCGCGGATGAGAGGATGGAGAGCGCCTCGCGGCCGCCGTTTTCCTTGAGAAGCCGCACCGCCTCCTTCTTCTCCACGACGGGCCGGTCGGAAATGAGCAGGGTCGTGGCGCGTGCCTGTTCGAGCAGGGCGCGCACTTCGCTGTCCTTTTCGGCGGCAAGCGCGTTCTCGATGGCGCCGAGCGCATCGGAATTGGGCGACTGAAGCACCGATTGCGCCGCCCTGAGGCGTGCGGCGCGGTCGGGGCTGAGCAACGTCAGACTGCCGAGCGCGCTGCGCACCGCGCGACGAACGCCATTGTTGACCTTGACCTTCGAGAGCGCCGCCTTCGGCGCCTCGCCGGCGCTCTCGCCGGAGATCGGGTCGATGAGCGTCAGCGACGAGCCGCTTTCCTTTGTCAGGAACACCTCGCCATCCGCCTTGCGGGCGTAGAGATTGCCTTCGCCGAGCGCTTCGAGGATGGCGACGACCTTGGGATCGCCGGTCTTCGCCAGCGCCGTGATGTGCTCATCCATGTCGGAGAGCTTCGCTTCGCCGAGCGCGTTCACCAGATCGCGCAACGCCTCTTCCGCCCGAAGTCCGTTGGGGACCGCGGTGAAGAGAACCAAGGCAACCAGCATGGTTTGAAAGATGCGGTACATTCGCCTCTCGCTTGGCATCTGCAGCAAGTCCCCCGTCCGAATGGACGCCTCCGGACGGAGGGTATTTCATGCTATCGGTTCGTCATGAAACACGCTGTCGGGGACGGGCCGCATCCGGCCCGCCCGCGAACAATTGCTTCGTCATGAAATCAGGAACCCTTGCCGCCGCACTTGCCGGTGGCGACATTGAAGTTGCCGCAGGACATCGGGGCGCGCCAATCGGAGATCAGGTCCTTGGAGTCCGGCAGGTAGTCCGACCACTCGTCGCCGACGACCAGGCCAGGCGTTTCCCAGACGGTCTCGAACTGGCCGTCGCCCTGGATTTCGCCGATCAGCACCGGCTTGGTGATGTGATGGTTCGGCATCATCGTCGAATAGCCACCCGAGAGGTTCGGCACCGAAACGCCGATCATCGCGTCGAGCACCGCGTCGGTGTCGGTGGTGCCGGCCTTTTCAACCGCCTTCAGCCACATGTTGAAGCCGATGTAATGGGCTTCCATCGGGTCGTTGGTGACCCGCTTGTCGTTTTTAGTATAGGCCTTCCAGGTCTTGATGAACTCTGCATTGGCCGGATTGTCGACCGATTGGAAGTAGTTCCAGGCGGCAAGATGGCCGACGAGCGGACCGGTATCGAGTCCGGCGAGCTCTTCCTCGCCGACCGAGAAGGCGACGACCGGGATGTCCTCCGCCTTGATGCCCTGGTTGGCAAGCTCCTTGTAGAAGGGCACGTTGGCGTCGCCGTTGATCGTCGAGACGACGGCGGTCTTCTTGCCGGCCGAACCGAACTTCTTGACGTCGGAGACGATCGTCTGCCAGTCGGAATGGCCGAACGGCGTGTAGTTGATCATGATGTCCTCGGGCTTGACGCCCTTGGAGATCAGGTAAGCCTCGAGGATCTTGTTGGTCGTGCGCGGATAGACATAGTCGGTTCCGGCGAGCACCCAGCGCTCGACCTCTTCGTTCTCCATTAGGTAGTCGACGGCGGGAATCGCCTGCTGGTTCGGCGCGGCGCCGGTGTAGAAGACGTTGCGCTGGCTTTCCTCGCCCTCGTACTGGACGGGGTAGAAGAGGATCGAGTTCAGCTCCTCGAAGACCGGCAGCACGGATTTGCGCGACACGGACGTCCAGCAGCCGAAGACCGCCGAGACCTTGTCGACCGAGATCAGCTCGCGCGCCTTCTCGGCAAAGAGCGGCCAGTCGGAGGCCGGATCGACGACGACCGCCTCGAGCTTCTTGCCGAGCAGACCGCCCTTCTTGTTCTGCTCGTCGATCAGCATCAGCATGGCGTCTTTCAGCGTCGTCTCCGAGATCGCCATGGTTCCGGAAAGCGAATGAAGAATGCCGACCTTAATCGTGTCCTCGGCGGCAAAGGCGCCGTTGAACGCGGTCGTCGAAAGGACGGCAGCGAGGAATGCGCCGGTGACGCGTGCCCTGTAATTCATCTGATTGAACCCCTCTAGTTCTGGTCGCCGCAACGGAGTGTTGGTTCTCCTTGGCCGTTGCTAGAAGGATATTCCGCCAGGCTCACCGCACTGCACATACGTCATTCTACGTAGGTGACGGGGGGAAGGAGGAAGTGGTGTGCAGACCGCTGGCAACCAAGTGCATCGCATAGCAGCACCGGCAACCGCGCCAAGGCGGGCAGCTCAGAAGACGCGCTCGCCCCTTGGGGCATTGCTCTGGGCATTGCTCGACCGTAGCAGCCACGTCATCAGCAAGAGCGCCGAAACCGCGCCGATCAGCTCGGCGGCGATGAAGCCGGGGAGATCGGCCGGGCGGATGCCGGAGAACGTATCGGTCATCGATCGGGCGACTGCCACGGCCGGGTTGGCAAAGGAGGTGGACGCCGTGAACCAGTAGGCAGCGGTGATATAGAGGCCGACCAGCCAGGGCACCGATTTCTCTTCGAAGCGGATGCCGCCGAGAATGGTCGCGGCCAGCCCGAAGGTCGCCACCCATTCGGCGAGCCACTGTGCTTGCCCGGTGCGCACCTTCGTCGACCACTCAAGGATCTGATGATCGAACATCAGATGCGCAACGATCGTGCCGACGATGCCGCCGGCGACCTGGGCAAGGACGTAGCCGGCGAGATCGCGCCGTGGCAGAGCGCTCGACAGCGCGAAAATCAGCGATACGGCCGGATTGAAATGCGCTCCGGAAATCGGACCGAGGATGGTGATCAGCACCACCAGCATCGCGCCTGTTGCAAGCGTGTTTCCAAGCAGGGCGAGTGCCGTATCCTCAGTCAGCGAGGCGGCCATGATGCCGGAACCGACGACGGTTCCGACGAGCAGTGCCGTTCCCAGGCCTTCGGCGACGAGGCGGCGGGAGAGATCGAACGACGACATCAGCGCGCCTCGAAAGGCCGGGAGAAGCCTTCGAGCCTGCCGATCTCGTGGAGCTTCGTCTCGAGGGCGAGCTTGTCGATCGAAGCGATCGGCAGGGCCGCGAACGCCGATATGCGGTTCTTCAGGTATTTCGCCGCGAGCGTGAAGGCACGGCCCTTCTCGACATCTGATCCCTCGACGGCGGCGGGGTCCTCGATCCCCCAATGCGCGGTCGCCGGATGGCCGATCCAGACCGGACAGGCCTCGCCGGCGGCATCGTCGCAGACCGTGAAGATGAAGTCCATTTGTGGTGCGCCCGGCGCGGCGAAGGCATCCCAGCTCTTCGACGAGAAACCCGTGGTGCGATAGCCGAGCGCTTCCAGCGTCTTCAGGGCCCAGGGATTGACTTCCCCCTTGGGCTGGCTGCCGGCCGAGAAGGCGCGGAAGCGTCCCCTGCCTTCGGCCTCGAGAATGGCCTCAGCCATGATCGAGCGCGCAGAATTGCCGGTACAAAGAAAAAGAACGTTGTAGACCCGCTCGTTACTCATTCGCATTTCCCTCCATAGTTGGCGCGCAGCAGGGCGCGACCGCGGCGGCAGGTACGCAGATTTCGGGATGCCCGGCACAGCAATCTTCCATCAGGAAGCGAATCAGGCTGCCGAGAGCCTCGTAATCGGCCGAATAGATGATCGATCTCGACTCGCGTTTCTGGGTGATCAATCCGGACCGCTCCAGTTCCTTCAGATGAAACGAGACGTTGGATGGAGAAACCTGCGCCTTTTCCGCGATTGCGCCGGCCGGCATACCGCTCGGGCCCGCACTGACCAGCATTCGCACGATCTGCAGGCGGGTCTCCTGCGAGAGCGCGCTGAAGGAAGCGAGCGCTTGACGTTCGTCCATATTTCAACAATCCTTGAATAATTGAAACGAGGAATAACGCAGATGCGCGCGCTCGACAACATGAAAATTCGGAATGACGACATCTCGCTCGGGCTTCTGCTTGGAACGCTCGCTGGAGCCGAGGAGCTACCCCTCTGGTTTCACTATGACGGACGGCCGATCAAGCCCGGCTATCATGTGACGGAGGTGAAGGCGGGGCAGTTCGCGGGGCTCGATTGCGGCGCCAATCCGGACGCCTGGACCGAGATCTTCGTGCAGCTCTGGGACGTCCAGGGCGAAGACCGCGCACCTATGCCGGCCGGCAAGTTCTCGGCGATCATCCGCAAGGTTTCGGGTCACCTGCAACTCGAGCAATCGGCGAGGCTCACCTTTGAAGTCAGCGACGGCGTCCGCCCGGTGCAGCTCTATTGCGCGTCGCTGCCAAGGCTGCGCGACGATGCCGTGCATGTGGATCTCGCTCCGAGGCCCGCGAGCTGCAAGCCGCGTGATCGCTGGCTTGCCGAGGAGAAGAGCAAAGCGGAGACCTGCTGTGGACCCGCAGCGAAGAGCGCGTGCTGCTCCTGATTGGCATGGAATCTCTGGTTCCGATCACCGGCCAGGCCAATTCCGCATCGCAGCAATTTCGCGCGCCGCCGGTCTGTGTTACGAAGGCGATGGCCGGCGCTGCCGGGGGACAAGCCAAGACATGAGGGACCATGGCGGCACGCCAGCGCATCATTCCCGTTCGACGAGAATACAATCGCTGGGTCGCCAACCAGACGCTGGAAGACTATGCGCTGCGGTTCACCGCCAAAAGCGCGCGGCGTTTCTCCTCCGAGCGCATCTCGCAGACGGCAATCGGCGCGATCTCCTTCCTGGCGCTGGAGGCGATCGGCGGCGCCATCACCATGTCCTACGGCACGACCAACGCGATCGTGGCGATCCTCGTGGCGAGCGTGATGATCCTGCTGGTCGGCCTGCCGATCAGCCGCTATGCGATCCGCCACGGCGTCGACATCGACCTGCTGACGCGCGGCGCGAGCTTCGGCTATATCGGCTCGACGATCACCTCGCTCATCTATGCGAGCTTCACCTTCATCCTTTTCGCGATCGAGGCGTCGATCATGTCCGGGGCGCTGGAGCTGGCGCTCGGCATCCCGCTCTGGATCGGCTACATCGTCAGCGCCGTCATGGTCATCCCGCTGGTGACCCACGGGGTGCGGCTGATCAGCAAGTTCCAGCTCGTCACCCAGCCCTTCTGGATCGTGCTGAACATCCTGCCCTTCGCCTTCATCGCGCTTGCCGATTGGGAGAAGGTCGGCCTCTGGCTCTCCTACGCCGGCATCCATCACGCCTCGGGGCCCGCCGGTACCGTCGCCCCCTTCGATCTGGTCGAATTCGGCGCGGCTTCCGCGGTGATCTTCGCGCTGATGGCGCAGATCGGCGAGCAGGTCGACTTCCTGCGCTTCCTGCCGCCGGACGGCCAGCGCAAGCTGCATCACCGCATCGCAGTTTTCCTCGCCGGCTCCGGCTGGGTGATCGTCGGCGCGCCGAAGCTGCTCGCCGGCTCCTTTCTCGTCGTGCTGGCGCTCAGCGCCGGCGTGCCCTCGACCAGGGCCGCCGACCCCGCGCAAATGTATTACACCGCCTTCGGCTATATCGTGCCGTCGGAGACGGCGGCGCTCCTCCTGATGGTCGCCTTCGTCGTCGTCTCGCAGCTGAAGATCAACGTGATGAATGCCTATGCCGGGTCGCTCGCCTGGTCGAATTTCTTTTCGCGGTTGACCCACAGCCATCCGGGCCGGGTGATCTGGCTGGTCTTCAACGTGGCGATCGCGCTTCTGCTGATGGAACTCGGCATCTACCGGCTGCTCGAGGAGACGCTCGGCATCTTCTCGATCGTCGCCATGGCCTGGCTCTGCACGATCTCCGCCGACCTCTTCGTCAACAAGCCGTTGGGCCTGTCACCCCCCGGCATCGAGTTCAAGCGCGCCCATCTCTACGACATCAATCCGGTTGGCCTCGGCACGATGGGCGTCTCGGCACTGCTGGCGCTCGCCGCGCATTTCGGCGCCATGGGAGAGATTGCCGCCTCGCTGGCGCCCTATATCGCCCTCGTCACCGCCTTCGTCGTCTCGCCGCTGATCGCCTGGCGGACGGAGGGCAAATTCTACCTCGCCCGCAAGCCGCGCAAGAGCTGGCTTCGCGAAAGCGAGATCACCTGCTCGATTTGCGAGCATCCGTTCGAACCCGAGGACATGGCCTGGTGCCCGGCCTATGCGGCGCCGATCTGTTCGCTCTGCTGCTCGCTCGACAGCCGCTGCCACGACATGTGCAAGCCGAGGGCGCGGCTTAACACGCAGATCGCCACCGTCGCCAAGGCGGTGCTGCCGGACACCATCGTCGCGAAGCTCGCCACGAGGCTCGGCCGCTACGCCATTTCCGCCGTGATCTCGATCACCGGCATCGGCATCATCCTGGCGATGATCGCCCACCAGACGACCGCCGCCTCACCGGAGACCGCCGCGGTCGTCGAGCGGACGATCGCCGTCGTCTTCTTCGTCTTCGCCATCCTCGCCGGGGTCGTCTCCTGGTTCTACGTGCTTGCCCATGACAGCCGCGTCGTGGCCGAGGAGGAATCCTCCCGCCAGAACACCCTGCTGCTCAAAGAGATCGCCGCCCACAAGAAGACCGACGCGGCGCTGCAGAATGCCAAGGAAGCGGCGGAAGCGGCGAACCGCGCCAAGAGCCGCTACGTCGTCGGCTTGAGCCATGAATTGCGCACGCCGCTCAACGCCGTGCTCGGCTACGCCCAGATCCTCGAACGCGACGAGACGATCCCGCCGTCGCGGCAAGGCGCCATCAAGGTCATCAAGCGCAGCGCCGATCATCTTTCCGGGCTGATCGACGGCCTGCTCGACATTTCGAAGATCGAGGCCGGCAAGCTGCAGGTCTATTCGAACGAGATCAACATCCACGACTTTCTCGACCAGATCGTCGACATGTTCCGTCCGCAGGCGCAGGCCAAGGGCATCGTCTTCGAGCACGACCGCTCCGCCTCGCTGCCGCAATTCGTCCGCACTGACGAAAAGCGGCTGAGGCAGATCCTCGTCAACCTGCTTTCCAACGCGCTGAAATTCACCGATGAGGGCCGTATCCGCTTCGATGTCGCCTATCGCAGCCAGGTTGCGAGCTTCACGATCGAGGACAGCGGCCGCGGCATCAGCGACAAGGACCTGCCGAAGATCTTCGATCCCTTCCAGCGCGGCGACGCGGAGCATCGCATGCCGGGGCTTGGTCTGGGGCTCACCATCACGCGCCTGCTGACCCAGACGCTCGGCGGGGAAATTTCGGTGACGAGCGAGAAGGACAAGGGCACCGCCTTTAGGGTGCGGCTGATGCTTTCGGCCGTCGACCGGCCGGCGGCGCTGAAGGACCCGGTGCGCAAGATCAGCTCCTACAAGGGACCGCACCGCACCATCCTGGTCGTCGACGACAATGCCGACCACCGCGACCTGATGCGCGAGGTGCTCGCGCCGCTCGACTTCACCGTGCTGACGGCGGCGAGCGGGGCCGACTGCCTAACACTCATCGAGGCGACGCGGCCGGACCTCTTCCTGATCGACATCTCCATGCCCGGCATGAATGGCTGGGAACTGGTGACGAAGCTCAGGGAAGGCGGCCAGATGGCGCCGGCGATCATGCTGTCGGCCAATATCGGCGACGGCTCGGCGGCACGCACGATCGGCCACAACGACACGCTCGCCAAGCCTTTCGGCGTCCGCCAGCTCACTGACAAGCTGGCGATCCATCTCGGGCTCGAATGGATCCATGAGGGCGATGCAAAGGACGAGTCTTCAAGCAGCAAGAACAGAGCCGTGACAAGCCCGGGCGCTCATCATGTGAAGGAATTGATCCAGCTCGGCGAAATCGGCTACGTGAGAGGCATCGAGGCGAAATTGACGGAGATTGCCCTGAACCCGGAGAACCAGCCCTTTGCCGAGGCGGTCGGCGCCTATGTCCAGGCCTTCGACCTTTCCGGCTATGACGCCTTCCTGAAGCGGCTGCTTCCCGAGGAGACGAACGCCCGTGCCTGAGGCCGCCAATCCGCGCGACATCGTGCTGCTCGTCGACGACTCGCCGGAGGCGCTCGGCTTCCTGACCGAGGCGCTGGAGCAATCCGGCTTTTCCGTTCTGATCGCCACATCCGGCAATGCGGCGCTCAACATCGCCGACCGCATAACCCCCGACCTCATCCTGCTCGACGCGGTGATGCCCGGCATGGACGGGTTCGACACCTGCACCCGGCTGAAGGCGAATGCCTCGGTCGCCCAGGTGCCGGTGGTCTTTATGACGGGGCTCACCGAGACGGAACACGTGGTGCGCGCGCTCGAGGCCGGCGGCGTCGACTACCTCACCAAGCCGATCAATATCGACGAGCTTCGGGCCCGCATCCGCGTTCACCTCTCCAATGCGCGCTCCGCCCAAAGCGCCCGCGTCGCGCTCGACGCCGCCGGGCGGCATCTGCTTGCCGTGCGCGGCGACGGCACCGTGCGCTGGTCGACCCCGCAGGCGACCCGCCTTGTCAACGCCGCTACCGGCAGCGACGACGGCCTTGCGGTCGTGGCCGGACGGATCGCCGTATGGATGCGGGAGCGTGAACAGCAAGGTGGCGACAAGCAAGGCAGCCTGACGCTCCATCAGGCCGGCCAGACGGGCCTGCAGATTTCCTATCTCGGCGCCATCGGCGCCAACGAGTATCTCTTTCGGCTCACCGCCGAGAACGGCATCAGCGACGACGAGATGCTGCGCCAGCACTTCCATCTCACCCAGCGCGAATCCGAGGTGCTGCTCTGGATCGCCAAGGGGAAATCCAACCGCGATATCGGCGAGATCCTCGGCTTGAGCGCCCGCACCGTCACCAAGCATCTCGAACAGATCTACGTGAAGCTCGGCGTCGAGAACCGCGCCTCGGCCGCGGTCAAGGCGACGCAGGTGCTGCACGGGATTTGAGGTAGGGTGCGGGCGTTCCCCGCGCCTGTCTCACTTGCCCTTTGGCGCATAAAGCGCCCGCGAGCGCTCGAGATGCCGGATCATCGCCTGTTCGGCCTCATCAGGTTTTCCCCGGCGGATGCAGTCGATGATTTCCGCATGCTCGGAGAGCGTGACGTTCTCCTTGCCGGTCCAGATCAGCATTTCCGTGTGATATTCCTTGAGCCAGCCGAGCATGGCGTCACTGACGGCACTGAAGATCGGATTGCCGGAAATCTGGGCGACGCGGGTGTGAAAGGCCATGTCGGCGGCGATGAAGGCGTCGGAATCGCCGAGCGAAGCGCGCTGCCGCATCAAAATCTCCTCGAGCGCGGCGATATCGGCATCCGTGGCGCGGCTTGCCGCCTCGCGCACCATGCCGCGTTCGAAAAATATGCGTGCGTTCTTCAGGTGTTCGAGCGAATCCGAGGACGCCGAGAGCATGATCTTGGCGGCGGCGTCCACCTGCTTCAGCAGCGATTGCGCCGTCGGCTGCAGCACCCTGGCGCGCTCGCCATGCGAAATCTCGATCAGTCCCATATTGGCAAGCGTCTGCATGGCTTCGCGGATGGCCGGGCGGCCGACCTGGAAACGCTCCATCAGCATCCGTTCCGACGGCATCTCGTCGCCAGGCTGCAATTCGCCGGTCTCGATCAGCGCCTTCAGCCGGGCGAAGACCTCGTCGGAAAGTTTCCTGCGAACGATCGGTTCGGATTGAATCGCCATGTGAACTCCACCGCTGTTGCCGCTTGTCCCTCTATATGCATGTTTTTTCCGGAGAGGAAATCTTGCGCCGTTACCCGGCCGGCGAACGCGATTTCTCTTGCACAACTCAGATACTCATTATACCAGTTGGATCGAAGAGGCTACTCATTTCCTGAAGAGCGATTGCCGTGATCCGCATCACCTACCGCATCGAAACCCCCGGCGACGTCGAAGCGATGGCGGCCAAGATCGCCAGCGATCAGTCGACCGGAACCTTCGTGCCTGTCCCGGGCGAAACCGAGGAGCTGAAGGCACGCGTCGCGGCCCGGGTGGTCGCGATCAGGCATCTGGAGCCGACCGACCGCCCCTCCTGGCCGGAGGAGGCGGGCGAGGCGAAGCGCTTCAACCGGGCCGAGGCGGACATCGACTTTCCGCTCGATGCGGTCGGCACGGATCTTGCCGCGCTAATGACCATCGCGATCGGAGGCGTCTATTCGATCAAGGGGACGACCGGCATTCGCATCGTCGACATGCGATTGCCGCCGGAATTCGCCGCCGCCCATCCCGGGCCACAGTTCGGCGTCGCCGGAAGCCGCAGGCTGACCGGTGTCGACAAGCGCCCGATCATCGGCACCATCGTCAAGCCCGCCCTGGGCTTGAGGCCGGAGGAGACCGCAGAACTGGTGGGTGAACTGCTCTCCTCCGGCGTCGATTTCATCAAGGACGACGAGAAGCTGATGAGCCCGGCCTATTCGCCGCTGAAGGAGCGGATCGCCGCGACCATGCCGAGAATCCTCGACCACGAACAGAGGACCGGCAAGAAGGTGATGTACGCCTTCGGCATCTCCCATACCGATCCGGACGAGATGATGCGCAACCACGATCTGGTCGTGCAGGCGGGCGGCAATGCCGGGGTCGTCAACATCAATTCGATCGGTATGGGGGGCGTTGCGTTCCTGCGCAGGCGCTCCGAGATCGTGCTCCATGCGCATCGCAATGGCTGGGACATTCTCACCCGCCACGGCGGCCTCGGAATGGAATTCTCCGTCTGGCAGCAGTTCTGGCGGCTGATCGGCGTCGACCAGTTCCAGATCAACGGCATCCGCGTCAAATATTGGGAGCCGGACGCGAGCTTTGTCAAATCGTTCAAGGCGGTCAGCACGCCGTTGTTTTCCGAGCGTGATCGTCCGCTGCCGGTGGTCGGCTCCGGCCAGTGGGGCGGCCAGGCACCCGAGACCTATGCCCGCACCGGCGGCTCGACCGATTTGCTTTATCTGTGCGGCGGCGGCATCGTCAGCCATTCGGGCGGAGCCGGCGCCGGGGTCAGGGCGGTTCGCCAGGCCTGGGAGGCTGCGGTCGCCGGTATCCCGCTTGCCGACTATGCCAGGGATCATCCGGAGCTCGCCCAATCGCTCGCAAAATTCGCCGACGGCAAGGGCGCCTGATCTATTTAGTCAAGCCACGGAAGGCCGCGCATGCAGACACCATTGCTGAGCTATTACGGCGACGACCTGACCGGCTCCACCGATGTCATGGAGGCGCTCTCCTCGCATGGGGTCGAAACCGTCCTGTTCCTCGAGATTCCCGAGGCACGGCTGCTCGAACGCTTCGCTCATTGCAGCGCCTTCGGCCTTGCCGGTACGAGCCGCAGCCAGACATCCGACTGGATGAGGGAACATCTCCCCTCTGCCTTTATCTGGCTGAAGTCGCTCGGCGCTCAGATCGTCCATTACAAGGTCTGCTCGACCTTCGATTCCAGCCCGACTGTCGGCAGTATCGGCAAGGCGATCGAGATCGGCCGCGAGGTGTTCGGCAAGGCGCCGGTGCCGCTTGTGCTTGGCGCTCCGCAAATTCGCCGTTACACGGCCTTTGGCAATCTCTTCGCCGCCTTTCGGGGCGAGACCCACCGCATCGACCGCCATCCGGTGATGAGCCGGCACCCGGTGACGCCGATGGACGAGGCGGACGTCCGTCTGCACCTGTCGCGGCAGACGTCGCTGAAGACGGGTCTGGTCGATATTGCGCAGCTCGCCTCGGCGGAAGCCGACGCGGTGACGGATTTCGCCTTCGCCGAAGGAAACGACATCGTCCTCCTCGACGTCGCGGGCGCTGAAAGCCAGGCCATTGTCGGGCGGCAGCTTTGGCGCAAACGCACATCCGGCGGCCAGTTTGCCTGCGGATCCTCCGGACTGGAATATGCCCTCGTCCGCGAGTGGCATCGGCTCGGGCTGCTCGGCGAAGCGCCGGCCTTCATGGCGCCCGGGCCTGTCGATCAGCTCGCCGTCGTCTCCGGCAGCGTGTCGCCGACGACCGAACGGCAGATCCGCCACGCCCTTCAGAACGGTTTTGACGGGATCGGACTCGATCCCGGCGCCCTCGCTGCGGCGGAGAGCGGCGGCGCGCTCGAGGATGCAATGGCGCGCGGCCTTGAAGTTCTCGCCGCCGGCCGGAGCGTCATTCTCTATACGGCGCTTGGTCCCTCGAGCGATCGCGGCAATGCGATCGGCCTCGAGGACGGGTCGCGCCACCGGATCGGCGAACGGCTCGGCCTGCTGCTGAAGGAACTGGTGAAGCGGGCGGGGCTTCGCCGCGCCGTCATCGCCGGCGGCGACACGTCGAGCCACGCGTTGGGCCAGCTCTCGGTCGACGCGCTGACTTTGCGCCTGCCGCTGCCGCAATCGCCGGGATCGCCGCTTTGCACCGCCCATAGCGCCGACCCGCTGATCGACGGCATTGGGGTGGCGTTGAAAGGTGGCCAAGTCGGCCTGGACGATTATTTCACGATGATCCGCGACGGCCGGCCGGCCTGATGCATCGTTCCCAAGTAGCAAACATGCAGCATCAGGAATCGCTCCGCCCGACATAGTCCGCCCGGTTGATGCCGTGGCGCTGCAGCTTGTCGTAAAAGGTCTTGCGGGGGATGCCGAGGGCCTGCAGCGTCTCCTTGACGTCGCCGCGATGGGCGGTCAGCGCCTCCTTGAGGATCTCGGCCTCATAGCGCTCCAGACGTTCGGGCAGGGTGCCGCCGCTCGTCGCCGGGGCAACGGCGGCTTTTCCCGGCTGTTCCTCGACCCCGAGCGCCACCCGTTCGGCGAAGTGCGAAAGCTCGCGCACATTGCCCGGCCAGGCATGCGACATCAGGTGATCGCGAACGCCGGCGGAGATCGTTGGCACCTCCCGCCCGAAGCGTTCCGACGCCCGCTTCAGGAAATGCGAGAAGAGCAGGGGAACATCCTCGCGACGTTCCCGCAAGGGCGGGATGGACAGGGTCACTACGTTCAGCCGGTAGTAGAGATCCTCGCGGAAATCGCCGCGCTCCGCCGGGTCGCCGAGGTCGATCTTGGCGGCCGCCACGACACGGATGTCGACAGGCCGGATCGTATTGGTGCCGAGCGGCATGATCTCCCGGGCTTCGAGCACGCGCAGCATCTTCACCTGCGTCGCCGGCGGCATCGCCTCGATCTCGTCGAGGAACAGTGTGCCGCCGCTCGCATGCTCGATCCGGCCGATGCGCTTCTTGACGGCGCCGGTGAAGGCGCCGGGCTCGTGGCCGAAAAGCTCGCTCTCGATGACCGATTCGGGCAGCGCGCCGCAATTGAGCGCCACGAAATTGCCGCTCCGGCGCCGGCTCCACTGGTGGAGAAGCGTCGCGACGACCTCCTTGCCGCTGCCGGTCTCTCCCGCGACCAGCACGTCGACGTCGGTGTCGGCGATATGCCTCAGCGTCTGCCGCAGCCGCTCCATCACCGGCGTCTGGCCAATCAGCGGCAGGCTCTCCGAGGCCGCCTCGGCCGCCTGCCGCAGCGCCCGATTCTCCATCACGAGGCGGCGCTTCTCCTGGGCCCGCCGGGCGCTCTGGACGAGCCGGTCGGCGGCAAAAGGCTTGGCGATGAAGTCATAGACCCCGCCCTGGATCGCCTGCACGGCCATCGGTATATCGCCATGACCGGTGACCAGGATGACCGGTATGTCCGCGTCGAGCTCGGCGACCTTGCGGAAGAACGCCAGCCCATCCATGCCCGGCATGCGGATATCGCTGATAATGACACCCTCGAAGAAGGCGGTGAGTTGCGCGAGCGCCTCGCTCGCACTGGCGAAGGGCGATACGGTGAAGCCGGCAAGCTCCAGGGTCTGCTGCATCGCCTTGCGCAGGTCGCGGTCGTCATCGACCAGGAACACGGATGGGGCGCCGCTCATTGCGCTTGAGCCTTCTTCAGATGCACGGTGAATGTCGTTCCGGAAGGGCCGCTTTCGACCTCGATCGTGCCGCCATAGTCGGAGACGATTTCCTTCGATATGGCGAGCCCAAGCCCGAGGCCCTCTTCCTTCGAGGTGTTGAAGGGTGTGAAGAGCTCGTCGCGAATCTCGGCCGGAATCCCCGGTCCGTTGTCGGCGACGGTGAGTTTGATGCCGCCCGCCGTTTCCGCGCAGCGGACAAGGATCGTAGCGGCGTCGCGATCGCCGATCGCTTCCAGCGCGTTCTGCAACAGGTTGATCAGCACCTGTTCCAGCCGGATGCGATTGCCGAGCGCCATGAGGCCGTCCGGCGGCAGTTCGATGCGGATCGCGTCCATGCGGCCGGCAAAGCGGCTGCGGAGCAGCAGGAGCGCCCCCTCGACGACATCCTTTATCGCCGTCGGCTCGGCGGCGAAGTGGCCCTTGCGGGCAAAGCGCCGCAGCTCGTCGGTGATGGCGCCGACCCGCTCGGTGAGTTCGGCGATGGTTTCCATGTTCTCGGCGGCCGTAGCGCTCTGGCCGCGGTCGAGAAAGGTGCGGGCATTGTCCGCATAGGCACGGATCGTCGCCACCGGCTGGTTGATTTCATGGGCGACGCCGGCGGCGACCTGGCCGAGGATCGCCAGCCGGTTCGCCTGGACGAGATCCTGCTGGACGGCCTGCAGCTTCTCGGCCGTCTCCCGGTGGTCGGCGATCTCGATTTCGAGGCGGTCGCGGGCCATGAGGAGGTCGCGGGTCCGCGCCTCGACCTTCGCTTCCAGCTCATTGCGCGCCAGCCGCTCGCTGGCGGATCTCATCGCGACCGCCTGCCGCCGGCGCAGGAGAAATGCGCCAAGCGCCAGGAGTGGCACCAGCGCGGCAAGCATCAGAAGACGCGCCTCCCGTGCGCCCGCCGCGAGCACGGCCCGAAGCGGCGACAGCTGCTCCAGTCGCCAGTTCGTCGACGGCACCAGCGTCTCGACACGGAGATATGCCTCGGTGCCGTCGCCCGGCAGCAGCGCCTCCAGCGTGGAGGAGCCATCCGGCCGGGCTTCGATCCGATGGAATGGCAGCGGCAGCAGGGGCGCATCGCCGAACTGCAGGCTCTCGCGAATGTCGGCCCGCCTTTCCTCGGGAATAAGCTTCGTCGTCATGAAGCGCCAGGAAGGCAGGCTGGTGATCAGCACGATGCCGCGCCGGTCGGTGACATAGGTCGGCTTGTCCGTGACGCGCCAGTCGGCCTCGACGCCGTCGAATTCGAGCTTGGCGACGATCACGCCGAGCGGGCCGTTCGGCCCGTCGATGCGGCGCGAGATGTAGAGTCCGGGCCGCCGGCTCACCGTCCCCATGGCGAAATGCTCGCCCTTGCCGTCGCGCATCGCCAGGCGGAAATAGTCGCGGAAGGCATAGTCGTTGCCGACGAAGCTCGTCGGCTCCCGCCAGTTGCTGGCGGCGACCGCGACGCCGTCGCGGCCGATCAGGTAGACGACGGCCGCTTCGGCACTTGCCGCGAGGCTTTCGAGCTTGCGGTTGATCGGCTCCATTGACTGAGGGCCCGGCGAGACCAGCGCTTCGCGAATGGCGGCATCGTCGGAAAGAACAAGCGGCAGGGCCCGCTGCCGCTCGACCACGGCCCGCAACAGCGAGGCCTTCAGGCTGGCGTCGAGCCGGCCTTGCTCGGCAAGGTCGGCCAGCGCCTGCGACCGGCCATAGGCCCCGGCAAGCAGGAATCCGGCGACCAGGAGCGCGAGCGCCACGGCCGAAAACACAAGCCATGAGTGTCGCGCCCGGCGGCGCAGCGCGCCCAGATCGTCTGTGCCCGGCAGGTATGCGGTCATGGCGGCATTGTGCATGTTTTCGCCCAGCGCGCCAGCCGCGTTGGGCGGATTTCCGCACACCTCAATGAGGTTGCCTTCGCGACATTACTGAAAGCGCAGTTATCTCAACGATTTGGTGTCCAGGCCGTCAAACTGGCACGCCCGTTGCAAACAAGCTCCACAAGGCAGCCGCGGCTGTCGATCTTCGGAAAAGTGGCCCGGGAGGCCCGGCACATTGCCGGACTGGGCACGCGCCCCAAGTGGAGGATATCACATGATCATCGAACATTCCGCGGAGGTCCGCGGCAAAACACCCTTTTACCGCCATCTCTATGTCCAGGTCCTGGCGGCGATCGCCGCGGGCATCCTGCTCGGACATTTCTATCCCGAGCTCGGCACCGAGCTGAAGCCGCTCGGCGACGCCTTCATCAGGCTCGTCAAGATGATCATCGCGCCGGTGATCTTCCTGACGGTCGCGACCGGCATTGCCGGCATGACCGATCTCGCCAAGGTCGGCCGCGTCGCCGGCAAGGCGATGATCTACTTCCTGACCTTCTCCAGCCTTGCGCTGGTCGTCGGCCTCGTCGTCGCCAATGTCGTGCAGCCGGGTGCGGGCATGCATATCGATCCGGCCTCGCTCGATGCGAAGGCGATCAGCACTTATGCGGAAAAGGCGCATGAGCAGTCGATCACCGGCTTCCTGATGAACATCATCCCGACGACGCTCGTCGGCGCCTTTGCCGAGGGCGACATCCTGCAGGTGCTGTTCATCTCGGTGCTCTTCGGCATCTCGCTCGCCCTGGTGGGCAAGAAGGCCGAGCCGGTCGTCGATTTCCTCCAGGCGCTGACGCTGCCGATCTTCCGGCTGGTGGCGATCCTGATGAAGGCCGCCCCGATCGGCGCCTTCGGTGCCATGGCCTTCACCATCGGCAAGTACGGCGTCGCCTCGATCGCCAACCTCGCCATGCTGATCGGCACCTTCTATCTCACCTCGTTCCTGTTCGTCTTCGTCATTCTCGGCGCGGTGGCGCGCTATAACGGCTTCTCCATCGTGGCGCTGATCCGCTACATCAAGGAGGAACTGCTGCTCGTGCTTGGCACTTCGTCCTCGGAAGCGGCGCTGCCGGGCCTCATGAACAAGATGGAAAAGGCCGGCTGCAAGCGCTCGGTCGTCGGTCTCGTCATCCCGACCGGCTATTCCTTCAACCTCGACGGCACGAATATCTACATGACGCTGGCGGCGCTCTTCATCGCGCAGGCGACCGACACGCCGCTCTCCTACGGCGATCAGATCCTGCTCCTGCTCGTCGCCATGCTGAGCTCGAAGGGTGCGGCCGGCATCACCGGCGCCGGCTTCATCACGCTGGCCGCGACGCTCTCCGTCGTACCCTCCGTGCCGGTCGCCGGCATGGCGCTGATCCTCGGCATCGACCGCTTCATGTCCGAGTGCCGGGCGCTCACCAACTTCGTCGGCAATGCGGTTGCGACGCTGGTGGTGGCGAAGTGGGAAGGCGAACTGGACCAGGCGCAGCTCTCCGTTGCACTTGCCGGCGATGCGTCTGTCGAGACCATTCCGGCGGTCGCGGTTCAGCCCGCCGAATAGCTTGCCTCCCAGGGCAACGCACGATGAGTGCGGCTTGGCGCGGCCTGGTTTTTCCGGGCCGCGCTTTTTTGCGGCACGAACGAGGGCGCAAGCGGCTACCCCCTGGCCTGCCGGCCATCTCCCCCACAAGGGACCCACAAGGGGGGAGAAAGCATGGGGCACGGCCAGTGCCCATCAGGAAGGTCTGCACTGCCAAGCCTTCTCGATAGAAGCGATGACGTTGCCGCGAATCCTCTCCCCCCTTGTGGGTTCCCTTGTGGGGGAGATGGCCGGCAGGCCAGAGGGGGTAAACTTGCCGTCCACATATGCAGTCATCCTGCCGTGGCGGACCGATTCGATATATCGATGCGCGCCACGGCATAGGCCGGGAGCACGATGCCCGCTCCTGCATGTGCCCTCGCCTCAGGCTCCCTTGCGCCCTCGCGAAGCCAACCTTCGTCCAGAAGGATGAGTCTCCGCATGCCCGGCTCGGCGAGCGTCACCGTCTGTGGATCGGGGGTGAGATTGGCAAACAGCAGGATGGTCGCACCAACGAGATCCGCGCCGAGGCCGAGAACCCGGTCCGGCGCGGATGTCGCGACGGCAATGCGCCTGCCGCCCGACAATTGGGAAAGCCAGCGCAAGACGTGGAACAGCGGCCTCGGCTGGCCCTCTTTGACGGGTTCGCCGGCTCCGGCCACCAGGCCGAATGGGCCGGCGAGCGTCGAAAGCGTCAGCACCTCGAGCTCCGCGCCCGCGACCGTTGCCGCATAGGCGAGCGTCCAGGCCGCCCCGAAGAGCGCATTGTGGCGCGGATCCCGGTTCGCCATGGCGATGCGCTTGCCGGACGGGTTGTCCTTCGTCGTACTGCCATAGGGGTTGTGGCGCATCGCGATGGTGGAAGGTCCGATCCGGTAGGGCTTGTCGCCGTAAATCGCCCGGACGGACCGGGTGACGTCGCGGAGCGCCTCGAAGGTCTGCATGACGCTCGAATCATCGGCGGCGTGGACGATCGGATTGGTGCAATGGGTCACATAGGAGAGCCGATCGGCCGGCACGGGCTTGCGGTTGAGCTCGGTGAAATAGCTGAACATGCCGCCACCCAGCGGCACTTCCGGGAAAGCTCCTTGCGCGGCGGCATAGACATCCTCGAGCGGCGGACATTCCGGCCAGACGCTGCCCGGCGGCGTCGATTGGCGATCGACCGATGGTGACACGGCGAGGCTCGCGAGCCTCAGTCCGCTGTCGCGCACCATGCGGGCGATGTCGCCGAGTTCCTCATCCAGCGAGCGCCGGCAGGGCACGAAGCATTCAAGCGTCACCGCCGAGCCCGAAAAGTCGGCCATTTGCCGGAAATGCCTCAGCGCCGCGGCGCCATGGCCGGCCTCCGGATCGAAGTGGCAGATCAGATGCCGCGCACCGAGCGCGCGGATAAGACCCGCGTCGAGCAGCTCGTCGCTCACCTCGTCGGGTCTGAGGCCGATGCCGATGGCGGGCAGTCTTCCCTGATCGCGCCTGAGCGAGATCTCGATCGCCCCCGCCGTTGGCGCGAACGTCGGGCTGGCCGCGCCGGTCTGCCGGATCGACAGCCGGACGGCCTGATGAACCGTTTCCCCGGCCTTCAGCACATAGGGCCAGGGAAGCGCCAGCGGCCGCACATAGGTCTTGTAGGAGCCGTCGGTCCAGTTGCGCTGGTCCTCCATCTCGAAGACGTCGCCGGCCATGCGGCACTCGGCCGCGACCTCTGGCGTGACCTCATGGGTGATCGCGGCAATATCCTTGAATGGCTGCCAGGGCTCGATCAGATCGGGAAAAACCGATCGCTCGATCGAACCGTCTCCGTGCTCGACGGTCGCTGGCCGGCCGGCCACACCGACGATCGGGTGCAGGATCGCAAAGCCGGCGCGCGCCGTTTCGAAATCGCGGTCGGGCGTGAAGCGCGCTTCGAAGATCAGGGCGTCCGGGAGGACTTCAATCGTCGACCGGCAATCGAGGACCGCCCCGCCGGGCGCCCGGAACCGGGCATCGTATCGGACGATCGTCGCCGCCTCTCCCTGTTCGACGGTCAGCTCGGCGATTGCGGCCTCGCATGTCCCCCAATCACGGTCGCGCACGAGAAAGGAAATCGCCCGCAGCACCTCCCTGCCGGAAAAGCGGATCGTCCGCAGATTGCCGCCGACAAGCTCGGCGCTGAGCCGGCCTGCTTCGAGGCGGCGCGATTCCGGCTCCTGCTCTTCGGTTCCGAAGAGGAGAAGGGCGCGCGACGCCGTCATAGGAGGAATTCCTCGACCGACACGGTCCTGCCCTTGGCGGCGCTGCGATAGGACGCCTCGACGAGGGCGAAGGTCTTGAGATTGTCCCTGCCGGACGTATCCGGCTCGCGGCCGCTGCGCAGACAGTCGATCCAGTGCTGCTGGATGAGGCTGACGCTCTCCTGGATGTTGTGCCAGGGAGGCGAGGCCCAGGGGAGGAGACGCGGCTCGACATCCGTCACTTCGGTCCCCTCCCGCGAGTGAACGGAAAGACGGTAGCCCTGCGAGAGCCGCAAGGTCCCCTTGCTGCCGTCGACTTCCAGCAGGGTTTCGGGAAAAGGCTCCACCGGCAGCCTGGTGGCATAGCTGCAATCGACGATCGAAGTTATGCCGCCGCGATGGTCGAGCATCATGGTGGCGACGTCCTCGCCGACGATGTTCGGATTGACCCGGCGGGTGCGGGCGGTGACCGAAGTCGCATCGCCGAAGAGACAGCGCGCGATGTCGAGCGCGTGGATGCCGAGGTCCTCGATGATGAAGCGCTTGCCGGTCGCCAGATAAGGCTGTCCGGAATAGACGTCATAGGCCGATCGGAAGCTCACCCGGCCCCAGAAGACTTCGCCGATCGCGCCGCTGTCGGTCACGGCTTTTGCGGCCCGGATCGGCGACTGCCAGCGGAAGTTCTCGTGTACCATCAGCGGTACGCCCGCCGCGGCACAGGCGGCAACCATCGCCTTGGCGTCCTCCATCGTCGGCGCGATCGGCTTTTGACAGATCGTCGGAATGCCGTTGCGCGCCGCCATCTCGACGAGCGGGCGGTGGCTCCTGACGGTCGTTGCTATATCGACGAAATCGAAGCCGCCATCGGCAAACAGATCCTCGGCCGACGTATAACGGCGCGTGATGCCGAACTCGGCGCCGACCGCCCTGAGCCTCGCCGGATCCCGGTCGCAGATGGCGACGATGCGCGCCCCCTCGGCGTCGCGCCAGCCGTGCATCTGGTTGACTGCGAAGAAGCCGCAGCCGATCAGGGCACCTTTCAGAACTGCCATATTGTCTGTTCCTTCCGAACTCAAGGGCCTTCCAACCCTGCCACCTAAAGACCCCTCAATCCCTGCAACTCCAAGACCCCTCCCCAACCCCTCCCCACAAGGGGGAGGGGCCTTGCTGCCGCACCCTCACCTCTCTGACCTAGAGCGTTGCCACTCGCGGAAACGCCGGCGTTGGGCAAGACGGTGCCGCCGCGAAGCCCCTCCCCCCTGTGGGAAGGGGTTGGGGAGGGGCCGAGATCCTAACCTTTCCTTGCAAGCTGCATGAGCGTCACCTGCTGCTGCAAGCGGCGTTGCGCCTGGTCCACGACGACCGCGACGATGATGACGATGCCCTTGATGACCATCTGCCAGAAGGACGAAATGCCCATCATGACAAGGCCGTCGGAAAGGATGCCGATGACGAAGGCGCCGATGATGGTGCCGCCGATCGTGCCCCGCCCGCCGGACATGGACGTGCCGCCGAGGACTGCCGCGGCGATGGCGTTGAGCTCGAAGGAGTTGCCCGTCGCCGGATGCGACGCCATCAGTTCCGATGAAATGACCAGGCCGACGATCGCCGCGCAGAAGCCGGAGAACATGTAGACGAACATCTTCACCCGGTCGACGCGGATGCCGGACATGCGGGCGGCCCGTTCGTTACCGCCGACCGCGAAGATGTGCCGGCCGATCGGGATGCATTTGGCCACATAGGCGGCGGCAAGCGCCACGACGATGAGGATCCAGATCGAGACCGGCAGGCCGAGAAGCCGGCCGGAGCCGAGGAAAGCGAAGCCGGTCGTCGAGAGTTCCGGCTTGCCGACGAGGTTCGGGAAGGTCTGGCCGTCCGACGAAAGCAGGGCGAAACCGCGGGCGACATAGAGCGTGCCGAGCGTCGCGATGAACGGCGCGACGTTGAGCTTGGTGATCAGCAGGCCGTTGACCGCGCCGATCACGATGCCGACGGCGAGCGTGATGAGGCACACCTCGAAGACGTTGAAATAGATTGTGTAGCCGAATTGCAGGTCGATGCCGTTGAGGATCAGGCCGCCGGCCACCATGCCGCAGAGCCCGACGATCGAGCCTACGGAAAGGTCGATGCCGCCGGTGATGATCACGAAGGTCATGCCCATCGCCAGGAAGGCGTTGAGCGCCACGTGCTTCGACATCAGAATGAGGTTGGCGGTCGACAGGAAGTTCGGCGCGAAGATCGAGAAGAAGGCGATCACCGCGAAGAGCGCGATGAAGGTCCTGAGCTTCATGAGCGTCAGCAGCAGTGAGCCGCTCGGCGCTTCCGCGACGTTGGTGGTGGTCGTCGTTGCCGTCGTCATCAGGCGTGTTCCCTTGTCGTCTTGTGGCCTTCGGCCGAAGCGCTCACGATCATCTCTTCCGTCGCATCGGCCCGGTCGACGAGAGTAACGAGCCGCCCATTGCTCATGACGGCGATGCGGTCGGAGAGTGCCATCACCTCTTCGAGGTCGGAGGTGGAAAAGAGGATTGCCAGCCCTTCGCCGGCCAGCCGCCGCATGGTGCGGAAGACATCGGCCTTTGCGCCGACGTCGATGCCGCGGCTCGGCTCGTCCATGAGCAGCACCTTCGGCCTCGTCATCAGCGCCTTGCCGATGACGACCTTCTGCTGGTTGCCGCCCGACATCGAGGTCACCTCGAAGTCCGGGTTCGGCGCCTTGATGGAAAGATCGCGGATCGCCGCCTGGATCGCCGCCCGTTCCCTCTCGCCGGCGATATGGAAACGCAAGCGCAGAAAACGCTCGAGGCTCGCCAAGGTAAGATTGCCGGCGATCGACAGCGCCTGCACCAGTCCTTCGCGCTGGCGATCCTCCGGGATCAGCGCCAGTCCCTGCTGAATGCGGTCGGAGGTGTCGGATTTCGAGACCTCGACGCTGCCGACATGGACGCGTCCGGTCGAGTGGGGATGCTGGCCGATGACGCATTCGAAGAACTCGCTTCGGCCGGCGCCCATCAGCCCGTAAATGCCGAGCACTTCACCGGCGCGCACCGAGATCGACACATGATCGACGGCGAGGCCGCCGGTCCGCCGCGGCAGACAGATGTCCTCGGCGCGGAAGACCTCTTCACCGAGGCGATGATCCACCGATTTGGCGAAATCCTTCGCATCCGAACCGATCATCGAACGGACGATCCACTTCGTGTCGATGTCCCTGACCATGGCGTGGCCGGTGATCTGACCATCGCGGAGCACGGTGATGTAGTCGCCGATCCGCATCAGCTCTTCGAGGCGGTGGGAGATATAGATGATCGCCACGCCTTGCGCCTTGAGTTCCCGGATGACCTTGAAGAGGACGTCGACTTCCGCCGCCGATAGCGCCGAGGTCGGCTCGTCGAGAATGAGGATACGGGTATCGAGCGAGATCGCCTTGGCGATCTCCACCAGCTGCTGTTGGCCGATCGGCAGGTCCTCGACGAGGGTCTCGGCGTCGATGCCGGCATCCAGCCTGTCGAGAAAATGATTGGCCTTGTCGATCTGGGCGCGATGGTCGATGCCGCGCAGGCCGCGGGTCACTTCACGCGTCGCGAAGATGTTTTCGGCGACGGAGAGGTTGCCGAAGAGATTGAGCTCCTGGAAGACCATGCCGATCCCGTGGCGCTGGGCATCGGCCGGCGAGTGGAATGCGACCTCCTCGCCGTCGAGCAGGATGCGGCCGAGCGACGGCTTCTCGACGCCGGCGATGATGCGCATCAGCGTCGATTTGCCGGCGCCGTTCTCGCCGACGAGCACGTTTACGGCACCGCGCCTGAGCGCCAGGTTGGCGTGACGCACGGCGACGATGCCGGAATAGACCTTGGTGACGTCCTCGAGGCGCAGCACGCAATCGTCGTTTTGAGCCGGCTGCATGGTCATCCGCCCACCGTCAACTCAACCGGCACGAAGAGCGGCAGTTGCCCCTTGGCGGGTACGGGATAGGCGCCGACCGCCTCCAGCTTCTTGCCGACCAGCTGGTCGCGCGACAGCTTTTCGAGCACCAGGCCGTTCACATGGGTGTTGAAGGCCTTGCCGTACTGGGCCCACTCGATCTGGTTCTTGAATTCGTTGAAGTTCACGAAGTCGAGGCTGTCGCGGATCGCCGTGCCGCGGATCGCCGGGCCGATCTGGACGCGTGCATCCGCCTTGCCGTCGCCATCCGCGTCGACCTCCACATAGGCCGAGCGCGATTTCGTCTCCGCCTTGACGATGGTGCCGGAGAGGCGCGCGGCGAAGGTCCAGGGCGCGCTGCCCTGCTTCTCCTTATGGCCGTATTTCGCGCCTGCGGCTTCCAGGTTGCTCGCCGCAAGCGAGGCGACCTCGGACAATGGTCCCGCCCTCTTGTCGAGATAGGGCACGACCTTGCTCTCCCAAATCTCCGCGACCATGCGATCCGGATCGAAGCCGCCGGTGGCGGATTCCTCCGCCGTCGGCGTCTTGATGATCTTGCAGCCCGCGAGCCCCATCATAACCGCAAGGACAATGACGGACGCGCCCCTCATACCAGGCATCGAACCCTACTCCATGGGAAAGCCGGCGCGCGATCCAGCTTTCCGCCGATCGCGCGCCTTTTCATGATCAGTTGGTGAGGGCGAAGGTCTCGAGCTGGTCGGCGTTTTCCGCGTTGATCAGCACGCAGTCCATGAGCTGCTTTTCTTCAGCCGGCTTCTTGCCGGTGGCGATGAAGTCATGCGCCTGCTGGACCGCCATCTGCGCCTGGGCATAGGCCGGCTGGAGCACGGTTGCCTTGATGCCGCCGGACTTGATCGAGTCGCGGACGTCGTTGGAACCGTCGAAGCCGACGACGATGACGTCCTTGCGGCCGGCGGCCTGCAGCGCGGCGATCGCGCCCATCGCCATCGTGTCGTTGCCGGAGATGACGCCCTTGATGTCGGGATTGGCCTGCAGGATGGTCTCCATCTTGCTGTAGCCCTCGGTCTGGCTCCAGTTCGCCGACTGCTGCGCCACCATCTTCATCTCCGGATACTCGTCGATGACGTCGTGATAGCCCTTCGAGCGGATGCCGGCGTTGAGATCGGCTTCGCGGCCGAGCAGTTCGACATAGTTGCCCGACTCGCCCATCAGCCTGACGAACTCCTCGGCGCCGAGCTGGGCGCCCTGGTAGTTGTTGGAGACGATCTGCGAGACGGCGACGCCGGTGGCGTTGATTTCCCGGTCGATCAGGAAGGACGGCACGCCGGCATCCTTGGCCTTCTGCACGGCGGCGATCGAGGCTTCCGAGCCGGCATTGTCGAGGATGATCGCCTTGGCGCCGCGGCCGATCGCCGTATCGATCAGTTGCGACTGCTTGTTGGCGTCGTCGTCATGGACGAGCACCAGCGTCTCGTAGCCGAGTTCCTTTGCCTTCGCCTCGGCCCCGACCGCCTCGGCCTTGAAGAACGGGTTGTCGTGCGACGGCGTGATGATCGCAATGAGATCGGCCGCGTAAGCCGGAATGGCGGAGCCCGCCGCCAGGAAGGCCGCAAAGGCGGCCATGGTCATTCTGCGTGTCAGTTTCATCTATTCTCTCCTCCCAGGTTGAAAACGGCCGGAGCTGGCCCAAGGGCTCCGGTTTTGGTGAATCAGGTGATGCGACGGATGCTGTCGGCGATTTCCTGCGGCTCGAAGACGCGCTTCCAGTCGTCGCGCATCAGCATCGGCTTGCCGAATTCGATCGCCTTGTTGCAGGCGTCCGAGAAGACGCCCTCGACTTCCTCGAAGATCACCGCGCCGAGCACGTTCATGTGGCCGAGCAGGAAGTCGCGCGCCGCCTCCTTCGGCACGCCGCGGGCGACGCATTCGTCCATCGCCTCGCGCATGACCACGAGCAGCGAGGCGCAGACCGTCTCGGACAGGCCGGGCTCCAGCAAAGCCATCTGCTCGACGGTGACGCGGTGCGAGCGCATCACCGGCGCCCAGATGATCCTGGCGATCTCCTCGCCCTTGGCGTAGTCCGCCTCCGGCCCCTGCATCAGCGCGGAGACGATGTGCTGCTTGGCGGCGACGCCGCCGAAGTGGTCCTTGCGCGCGGCAAGCTCCGTCTCGTCGTTGAAGATCGGCGGATGGCAGGGATGGGTGACGAAATAGGTGAGGTCTTCGCGCTTCGGCAGATGACCGGCAAAGGGTGCGGCCGCATCGAGGACGATTATCGTCGTGCCGGGCTTCAGCCTGTCGACGATGCCGGTGGCGACCTTGCCGATTGCCGTATCCGGAACAGCAAGGATCACGACCTCCGCACCGTCAAGCGCGGCGTCAAGCGAAACCGCCTCGATCCCGAGCTCCTTGGCCAGCCGCGCTTTGCCGGTCTCGCTCACCTCGACGTGGCGAACGTCGAAGCGCGAGCCCTTGAGGTTCCTGGCCAGCCGGCATCCCATTTTGCCGCCTGCGCCCAGTAAGGCAATCGAAGTCATGTGCATCTCCCGCATGTCGCTGATGGAAGCGATAGAGGAACTGGTATGATGAGTCAATGAGTATATCAGGTGAAATTTCTTTGGGCGCTTCTTGCCTAATTCTGCTGACTACAAAAGAATGTGATAAAGAGATGAATTGCCATCGGACCGCAGGAGGGAGAGAACTCATGCCCATGAGCGAGGCGATCAGCAGTCAGCGACAGCGCCTGCGCGACGAAACCGGGCCGCTGCGAGCGCGCATCCTCGACGAACTTGCGAAACTGCCATGGGACGGTCTGCGCTACAGCCACGCGGTTCCGGGGCTTTCGCTCTATCGCGTCGTCGAACCGGCCGGCCCCTTCTCCGCCGTCTATGAGCCGAGCCTGTCGTTGATCATCAAGGGGAGCAAGCGCGTCCATGTCGGCGGCCAGACTCTGGTCTACGACGAATCCTGCTTTTTCCTGACGGCTCTCGGACTGCCGGCGACAGGGCAGATCTGCGAGGCGAGCGTCGACGAGCCCTATGTGGCAGCTTCGCTTCGGCTCGACCTCGAAAAATTGCGGCGGATCATCGCCGACCATGACCTGCATCCGTCGGACGTGCCCGAACGCGACCTCGTCGGCGTTGCCGTCGGCGCCGCAACGCCTCAACTGTTCGACGCGTTTCTAAGACTGATCTCGCTTGCGAATGCGCCCGCGGACATCCCGTTTCTGGCCAATCACATTCACAACGAGATCCTCTACCGGCTGCTCACCGGCGAGCAAGGCGCGCGGCTCAGGCGATTCGCGCTTGCCGGCACAAACAGCAACCGCGTCGCCAGGGCGATCGCCTGGCTGAAGGAGAACTACACCCGTCCGCTGCGCGTCGAAGAGCTGGCGGAGATCGCCAACATGGGGGTCTCGACGCTGCACCACCATTTCCGCGCCATGACCGCCATGAGCCCGCTGCAGTTCCAGAAGCACCTGCGCCTGCACCACGCGCGGGAACTGATGCTGTCCGAATCGCTTGACGCGGCCACTGCCGCCCTCAGGGTCGGATACGAGAGCCCGACCCAGTTCAGCCGCGAATATCGACGCGCTTTCGGCCACCCGCCGCTGCGCGACATCAAGGCAATCCTCAACTCCAGCGATGCGACCAAAGGCGATTCCATCGGTTAGCCGCCGCGGCGCGGACCGGCCGATGATCACAATTCCGTCACCACGACAGGAATAGGCAACAATCCGACAGGATCGAATCTACCGAACGTGAGGGCGGTCTTCTAAGCTGCGGCCGCAGCCTGGCGAATGGCTGCGGCGCGTGAGGAGGCATGGTTGCACCTGTCTGGACCCCGCGCCTCAACGCGAGGAGAACACCATGGCAATTGTGACGATCAACGGCGTCGAGCATACGGTCGAGGCCGAGGCGGATATGCCGCTTCTTTGGGTGATCCGCGATCTGGTTGGATTAACAGGCACGAAATTCGGCTGCGGCATGGCGCAATGCGGCGCCTGCACCGTCCATGTCGACGGCTCGCCGGTCCGTTCCTGCCAGACGCTGATTGGCGACATCGAAGGCGCTCAGGTAACCACCATCGAGGGCCTGAAGGGCAAGGTCGCGGAAGCGGTCCAGTCCGTCTGGGCCGATCTCGACGTCCCGCAATGCGGCTACTGCCAGTCGGGCCAGATCATGTCGGCGACCGACCTGCTGACCAACAATCCGAAGCCCAGCGACGAGGATATCGACGCCGCCATGTCCGGCAATCTCTGTCGTTGCGCCACCTATCATCGCATCCGTGCCGGCATTCACGAAGCCGCAAAGCGTCTGGAGGGCTGAGCCATGCTACCGAAACTGATGCAATCGCTTACCTTCCCCGCCGCCCGCGTCGAGGCTTCGCGTCGGCAATTCCTGATCGGCGCGCTGGCGACCGGCACCGGTCTCGCCATCGGCTTCCGCCTCCTCTCCGCGTCGCCAGCCGCAGCGAGCGAGACGCCTGAGGCAGGCGCGCATGCCTTTTCTCCTTATGTCACGATCGACGGGGATGGGAAGGTGACCGTCCTTTCCTCGCAGTTCGAGATGGGGCAAGGTTCCTACAACGGCATCGCCACGCTGGTGGCCGAGGAACTCGATGCCGACTGGTCGACGATCGACGTGAAGGGTGCTGCCGGCAATCTACCGGCCTATGGCAATATCGCCTTTGGCGGCGCCATGCAGGGCACGGGCGGCTCGACCTCCATGGTGACCTCGTGGGAACGCTACCGCAAAGCGGGCGCTGCGGCCCGCGCCATGTTGGTCGCCGCGGCAGCCTCCGAATGGAACGTCGAGGCGGCGGAGATCGCCGTCGAGAAAGGCGTTCTCTCCCATCCCTCCGGCAAGAGCGGCGGTTTCGGCGCCTTTGCCGCCAAGGCCGCGACGATGCCTATGCCGGCCGACGTGAATCTCAAGCAGCCGAGCGACTGGAAGCTGATCGGCAATTCCGAACTGAAGCGCTTCGACAGCGCCCGCAAGGCGAACGGCACCGAGCAGTACACGATCGACGTCAAGCTACCCGGCCTGCTGACCGCGGTGATGATCCATCCGCCGCTCTTCGGCGCGAAGGTGAAGTCCTTCGATGCGGCGGCCGCGCGCGCCGTCAAGGGCGTGGTGGACGTGGTCGAAACGCCGCGTGGCATCGCTGTGGTCGGCGAGCACATGTGGGCGGCGATCAAGGGGCGCGAGGCGGTCACCGTCGAGTGGGACGAGGCAGGCGCGGAAAAGCGTGGAACGCAGCAGGTCATGTCCATGTACCGCGATCTCGTGAAGAAGCCGCCGGCGGCGGTCGCGCGCAAGGACGGCGACGCCGAGGCGGAATTTGCCAAGGCCGCCAAGGTGATCGAGGCGAGCTTCGAGTTCCCCTATCTGGCGCATGCGGCGATGGAACCGCTGAACGCGGTCGCACGCATGAACGACGACGGCACGCTGGAAATCTGGGGCGGGCACCAGTTCACCGACGTATACCAGAAACTCGCCGGGGATGTGGCCGGGATCGCTCCCGAAAAGGTCCGCCTCCACGTCATGAAGACCGGCGGCAGCTTCGGCCGGCGGGCCGTGTTCGACGGTGACGTTGTCGTCGAGGCCGTACACATAGCCAAGGCCATCGGTTTCCGTGCGCCGGTAAAGCTGCAATGGACGCGCGAGGACGACATGCGGGGCGGCCGCTATCGACCCGCCTATGTCCACAGCCTCAAGGCCGGCATCGACGACGGTGGAAAACTCGTGGCCTGGACCGATCACATCGTCGGCCAATCCATCGTGGCAAAGACGGCATTCGAGGGCATGGTCAAGAACGGGGTCGACCCGACCTCCGTCGAGGGGGCGCACAACCTGCCCTATGCCATTCCCAACCAGACGGTCGGCCTGACGAGCACGGAGGTCGGCGTTCCGGTCCTGTGGTGGCGCTCGGTCGGTTCTACCCACACCGCCTTTGCGGCCGAAACCTTCCTCGATGAAGTCGCCGAGGCGGCGGGACGCGACCCGATCGAATTCCGTCTCTCCATGCTCGAGCCGGGCTCGCGCCACGCGACCGTGCTGAAGCTTGCGGCGGAAAAGGCGGAATGGGAGAAGCCATTGCCGCAAGGCCGGTTCCGCGGCGTTGCCGTCGCCGAGAGCTTCGGCTCCGTGGTGGCCGAGATCGCCGAGGTTTCGACCGATGGGAACAGTCAGATCAAGGTCGAGCGCGTCGTCGCCGCCGTCGATTGCGGCCTGGCGGTCAATCCGGACCAGGTTCGCGCCCAGGTCGAGGGCGGCATCGGCTTCGGGCTCAGCGCCATTCTGGGCGAGGAGATCACGCTGACCGACGGCCAGGTCGACCAGGGCAATTTCGACCTCTACACGCCGCTTCGGATCGATGCGATGCCGGCGGTCGAGGTCCACATCGTCGCCTCCGCCAACCCGCCCTCGGGTATCGGCGAACCCGGCGTACCGCCGATCGGCCCTGCCGTTGCCAATGCCGCCTACAAGGCACTCGGCAAGCGGATCCGCGTCATGCCTTTCTCGAAGTCGCTGAACGCATGACCTGCCTGCCCGGCTGGCCGGATGGCCGGCCGGGCAGCATTGCGGAAAGCCAGCTGAGGGTGCCGCGAAACCCCGTCGTGGTCCCCTGGCTATTCGGTTTCCCTGTCAAGAATGCCGCGGCGATCGCCGAGGCGCTCCTGGCCGAACAGCAAGGCGCCAAAGCGGGGTAACGGTATCTCCGGCCTTTCCGGCTCAAGGCGGTGCTCTCGCATAGGGCACCTCCGCCAGCGCGGTTTCCGCACTCAAAACCCCGAGTGTAAAGCGGACGAGGGCCTTCTCGCGAGAAGGCGCATGAGGCGGCGCAAGGTGAAGAAGGCCAAGCTCACTTCAGACAATATTAACCGTGATTGACATCGGTGAAATTCTTGGCCGCCGCCGCCCCGGTTTGCTCGCATTCCACCGATCATGATGGGGGATGGATAAGGCAGGCATCGCATTCATGACGCTGATACTCGTCCTCATCTCTCTCGTGATGAGCATTCTTGCTGTCGACCGAACAGCGGTGGAAGCGCCGCCGAACAGGGCGGCACTGGTTCCCACCACCTACCGGTAAGACATCTTTCGCGCCGGAGCGCCCAACGCTTCAGCAGAAGACGTGCGCCGATCCCGGATCGAAGCCGAGCCAGACGCTGTCGCCGCGGTTTAGGCTGGAAATCGCCTCATGGCCGAGGGGAAGGCGGACTGCCAGCGCGTCGCCCTTGGCGGTCTGCGTCGCCATGGATGCTGTTGCGCCTTTCCGCCTTCGATCAGCGTCGTCTCCACCTGCAGCAGGGTTTTGCGGATTTCCAGGGGCATCGCTCCTTCCGACGTAGCATGGTATAATATTGACGTGGCAGGCGACCGATCGCCGAAAGCGCCGACCGGTCGCGCTGGCGAATGGGTTTGCAAAGGTCAAAGGTGGTCTTCTGCCGTATCCGACGTTACGGTCGGTCGACACGTCCTCGGCGCACCCCCCAAAATGCGGGCGATGTCCTGCTCGCGCCGGCGGAGCTGCACATCCTTCTCCCGAAGTCGGCTTCGATTTATAGAAACACGCAGCAGGAACCATCGCAGCATGTGGTCGTTGTCCTTGACGAAAGGACAACACGATGCCGAAGAGAGATCCCACTCCCACCCCCGCCGAAACTCCGAGAAAGCCACAGGGCACTCCGGCCAGACCGGACCGCGGCCAGGAGCCTCCCCGCGAGCCGCCGGCAAAAAAGCCGGAGGATGACAAGAACCCGACGGATCCTGCCTTGCTGCCGATCGGCGACCCGGCCGGAATGGCTTAGACGCCGGGCGCGAAGCAGGGCCGCCTGTCCTTCGCTGGCCCGAGGAACAGACGGGCCCGTTTTGCGGTGACGAGATAGATGTCGCCGGCTCCTGCAGAGGAGAGACGCGCATGCCGATCCAACAGTTGCCCGACAATCCCGTGCCGGGCGCAATCATTGTCAAGCTCTACCGCTATGGCGACGAAGTCAGAGGATATGTACGGCAGGTCACCGATCCGTCCGAGGAGGACATTATCTTCCCCGGCGAGGAAATGGAGCCGGATGCCGCTTTCCGGCTGGCAAGAGCCCATAGTCGGGGTGAAACGCCGATTTATGTGGAACTTGTCGAGGACGTCCAATGGGATCCCGGTTGGGGCACCTTGATCAGCTAACCTGATCCGGAAGACGTGAGAGACGAGCCGTCTCCCACTCCCGATTACAGGGCTTCATCGGCGATTTTGCAAATCAGTCCGCCTCGACGGCAGCGGTATCGACGACCTCGAAGTCGTGGGTGATCGTCGCCGTCCTGGCGAGCATTGCCGAGGCGGAGCAATATTTCTCTATCGACAGCGCGATCGCGCGTTCGACCTTGTTTGCTGCAAGCCCGCGCCCCTTGACCACGAAGTGCATGTGAATGCGGGTGAACACTTTCGGCTCCTGATCCGCCCGGTCTGCGCTGAGCTCGACGGTACAATCCTCCACCGGCTGGCGACCCTTTTCGAGGATGTGAACGACATCGAAGGCCGAGCAGCCCCCGGTACCGATCAGCACCAGCTCCATGGGACTTGGCCCCGGGGTGCTTCCCTCCGGTCCGAAAGCCGTCCCGAGCACGACATTGTGCCCGCTACCGGACTGGCCGACAAAGGTCCGCCCTTCCACCCATTTGATACGAGCCTTCATGATCACCTCCACGCTATGCCGATCAACGTCCGACCTATAACGCGAATCATCCGCAAAAACATGTCGCAGAGCGCGCGACATTGTCTTTGGGTGATGCCGCCGCGGTTGACCCGCGCGACGCCGGGCGGGTCGACAAGCGACGCGGCTGCGGGCGTCCGGCCAAAACGGCGTGGTCATTGCCGCGAAAAGGCGAAGCGACCGGCTCTCTCCATCGCGATATTCCCCTTCCTCTGGCACTTGGCCGCGCAAGCCCGGCGAATGTTGCGTTAGCGGAGCTTGACATATGACCCGCGTCTCGTAAGGTACAGTACCTTACATACAAGAAAAGACGCGAATGATGGATGCTGTGGAACGTGGTCGTCCCGGGGAGGACGCGCTCGAGGAATTGAGGGTCGAACTCGGGGCTCAGGCGGTCCTGACCGGCAACGACATTCCCTTGCGCAACAGGAACGACTGGAGCAGCAAGCCTCCCGCTCAGCCCTTGGCCGTATTGCGGCCCAGCAATTCCGAGGAAGCGGCGCGCGCCATTGCGACCTGCCGGGCCGCCCGGCTGCCCTTCGTGCCCCAGGGCGGCTTGACGGGACTCTGCGGCGGCGCAACGCCCGAGCCGGGCTGGGTCGCCATCTCGCTCGAGCGCATGGTCGGCATCGAGGAGATCGATCCGGTCAGCGCGACGATGACGGTCAAGGCAGGCACGCCGCTCGAGGTGGTGCAAAGGGCGGCCGATGAGGCGGGATTTCTGTTCCCGCTCGATCTCGGCTCACGCGGATCATGCGCGATCGGCGGCAATCTCTCGACCAATGCGGGCGGAAATCGCGTCATCCGCTACGGAATGACACGCGATCTCGTTCTGGGCCTCGAAGTGGTCCTGCCGGATGGAACCGTCTTGACGAACCTCAACAAGCTCCTGAAGAACAACGCCGGCTACGATCTCAAGCACCTTTTCATCGGATCGGAAGGCACGCTCGGGATCATCACCCGGGTGGTCCTGCGGCTGTTCCCCAAGCCGCGCTCCACCACGGCCGCCCTCTGCGCCCTGTCGAGCTACGCGGATGTGGCGGCGCTCCTGGCGGGCGCCCGCAGCGGGCTCGGCCCCATCCTGTCGGCGTTCGAGGTGATGTGGCCCGATTATTGGCAGGTCGTCACCGAGCGGCTGAAGGTCCGGTCGCCGGTCGCCTCCGGCCACGGTTTCTATGTCCTGGTCGAAACGCACGGATCCGACGAGGCGACCGATGCCGCGCGGTTCCAATCCTGGCTGGAGGAGATGATGGAGAGCGGCATTCTGGCCGATGCAGCGGTCGCCCAGTCCCATGCTCAGGTGAAGGACTTCTGGGCGGTGCGCGACGCCTGCGCTGAATTCGGTACCGGGCTTGGACCGCACATCTCCTACGATATTGGCCTCCAGGTGGGCCGTATGGACAGCTTCGCGAGCCGTTGCAAGACGGCCCTCGAAGCGGGCATCCCTGGCTGCGAAAGCGTCTATTACGGGCATATCGGCGATGGAAACCTGCATCTGGTCGCCTGGGTAGCGGGACTGCCGCTTGGCGAGCAACCCAAGGACGCGATGGACACGATCGTCTACGGGCTCGTGCGCGAGATGGGCGGCAGCATTTCGGCCGAGCACGGCATCGGCACGATGAAGAAGAAGTGGCTGGGCCATGCCCGCAGCGAGGCCGAGATCGCGCTGATGCGGGTCCTGAAGGGCGCGCTCGACCCCGAAAATCTGCTCAATCCCGGCAAGGTCATTTCACTATGAACCGAGCGTTCCAGGCCATTGAGACGCTGCTCGCCCTTCTGCTGGCCGCCATGGTCATCATGGTCTTCGGCAATGTGGTGCTGCGCTATGTCTTCAATTCCGGCATCGTGGTCTCCGAAGAGCTTTCCCGCATCTTCTTCGTCTGGATCACCTTCATCGGGGCGGTCGTGGCGATGCGCGACGGCTCCCATCTCGGAATGGACACTTTCGTGCGGGCGCTGACGCGGCGCGGCAGGATCGTCTGCTGCGTGCTCAGCCAGAGCCTGATCCTGGTCTGCTGCGCCATGCTGCTGCACGGCACATGGCTCCAGCACGAGGTCAATGCCAGCACCCTCGCACCGGTGACGGAAATTCCGATGATCTGGGTCCATGGCGTCGTCTATTTGTCGGCCTCCGGCATCGGCTTTCACGCGCTGGTCAAGCTCTGCCGCGCGGTGACTGGCCGGATCCGCGACAGCGAGCTTCTCGAAACCAGCGCGAGCGAAGAAATCCCACCGGTTGCCGCAGCGGAGAGGGCCGAGCGATGACCATCGCGATTTTCACCGGCTCGCTGATCGGCGCCATTGCGCTTGGCGTGCCGATCGCCTTCGCCCTGCTGATCTGCGCCGTGGCGCTCATGCTGCTGCAGGGCAATATCGACACGACGATCCTGTCGCAGAAGATCATCGAGGGTGCCGACAGCTTTCCGCTGCTCGCCATTCCGTTCTTCATGCTGGCCGGCGAGCTCATGAATGCCGGTGGCATTTCAAAGCGGATCGTCACCTTCGCGCTGACCTTCGTCGGGCATCTTAGGGGCGGCCTCGGGTTCGTCGCGATCTTCGCTTCCGTGCTGATGGCCGCGATCTCGGGAAGTGCCGCGGCGGATGCGGCGGCGATCGGCGCGCTGCTCATTCCCATGATGCGGCGGGCCGGCTATGACGTGCCGCGGTCCGCGGGCCTCATCGCAGCCGGCGGCGTCATCGCTCCGGTGATCCCGCCCTCGATCGGCCTGATCGTCTTCGGCGTCATCGCCAATGTCTCGATCGGCAAGCTGTTCCTGGCCGGGATCGTTCCGGGGCTGATGATGGGGCTTTCCCTCCTCCTCGCCTGGGTGTGGGTCGCGCGGCGCGACAAGGCCAAGATCCTGCCGCGTCAGGACTGGAATGCCCGCTTGCGCGCCGGCATCGACGGCATCTGGGCGCTCGTCATGCCGGCGGGCATCATCGGCGGGCTCAAATTCGGCATCTTCACGCCGACCGAGGCCGGAGTCGTCGCCTGCGTCTACGCCTTCGCGGTTGGCGCCTTCGTCTACAGGGAGCTGCCGCTCCGCCAGCTTCATCCCATCCTCGTTGCCGCGGCGAAGAGCACCGCCGTCATCGTCTTCCTGATCGCCACCGCGCTGATCTCGGCCTGGCTCATCACCCTGTCGGAGCTTCCATCGCAGGTCGAGGCGATGCTCAGCCCCTTCATGGACAACAAGATCCTGCTGATGGCCGTCATCATGGTCATCGTCGTGATCGTCGGCACGGCGCTGGACTTCGCACCGACCCTGATGATCCTCACCCCCGTGCTGATGCCGGTGATCAAGCAGGCGGGCATCGACCCGGTCTATTTCGGCGTCCTCTTCATCATGAACAACGCGATCGGGCTGATCACGCCGCCGGTCGGCATCGTGCTGAACGTCATGTGCAGGGTCGCCAACATCTCCATGGGCGATCTGATGAAGGGCTTGTGGCCCTTCCTCTGGGCCGAGCTCATCGTTCTCTTCCTGCTCGTCCTGTTCCCCGATCTCGTCATGGTTCCACTCGACCGGCTCACCCGCCGATAAAAATCCATAGGGAGGATTGAACAATGCGCATGCTCATCACACGAACCGGCCTGGCGGCGGCGATTGCCGCCACCGCACTCTTCGCAGCCGGACCGGCCAATGCCGAGTTCGAGGAGCGGACGATCCGCGTCTCGAACGGCGTCAGCAAGGAACACCCGATGGGCAACGGCCTTGCCGCCATGGGGGCCTGCACGCTCGAGAAAACCGGCGGCAAGATGAAGATCCAGCCCTATTGGGACGGCGCGCTCGGCAACGATCTGACCGCGACCCAAAGCGTCCGCACCGGCTCCCTCGAAATGGTGCTGACGTCGACGGCGCCACTCACCTCGATCGTGCCGTCCTTCGGCGTCTTCGACCTGCCCTTCCTGTTCAACGACGAGAAGGAAGCCGACCAGTTGCTCGACGGCAAGGTCGGCAACTGGTTTTCGGACAAGCTGCCGCCGGTCGGCGCGGTCAACCTCGCCTGGTGGAAGAACGGCTTCCGCCACACCACCAACTCGCGCCACCCGATCGCCAAGGCCGAGGACTTTGAGGGCGTGAAGATGCGCGTCATGCAGAACAACATCTTCATCGACACGTTCAAGGAACTCGGCTCCAACGCCGTGCCTCTCGCCTTTTCGGAGATCTATTCTGCGCTCGAGACCGGAACCGTCGACGGCCAGGAAAACCCGTTCAACAATATCGAGAACATGAAGTTCTACGAGGTCCAGAAATACCTGACGCTCACCAAGCACGCCTACAGCCCGACGCTGGTGCTGTTTTCCAAGAAGATATGGGACGGGCTCTCGCCGGAGGAGCAGACGGTCCTCAAGGAATGCGCCCTTGTGGGGCAGAAGGAGCAGCGCAAGGTCAACCGGGAGAAGTCCGAGGTCAGCTTGGCCAACCTCAAGACCCAGGGAATGGAGGTCAACGAGATCGCGCCGGAGGAGATGGAGCGGCTACGCGACAAACTCAAGGTGATCTCCGAGCGCCATGCGGCATCGATCGGACCCGAAACGCTCGACCTCGTCTTCGGCGAGCTGAAGCGCATCCGGGCAGATTGACCGAATGAGCCAATCCGCATGGCGCCGGTCCGGCTTGTCGCTATCCAGCGCCATGTATATATCTCTGCTGCCGCAAAATGGACCTCTCGAACGGCGGCAATCGCCTGCAAATGGATTCTGCCATGCCTTCATTGAAGCTCGAGCCGTCACAATCTCTGGCCCAGAAGGTGGCGTCGCGTCTCAGACAGGCGATCATCGAAGGCGAGTTCCCGCCGGGCGCCGTCATCGCCGAGGAGATGCTGGCACAATCCTTCGGAATCAGCCGAACGCCCGTTCGGGAAGCCCTGAACCAGCTCCAGTTGCAGGGGCTGGTGGTGATCCGCCCGCAGGTCGGCAGCTTCGTCTTCAGCCCGGATGCAAAGGACATCGCGATGCTCTGCGAGTTCCGCGCCATTCTGGAGCCCCAGGCGGCCAGACTTGCCTATCGGAACGACCGGTCCGGCACGCTCGCCGCGCTCGAAACGGTTATCGGCGAGATGGAGAAGGCCGTGGAGGCGAAGGACAAGATCGCCTATGGCCGCGCCGATACGGCCTTTCATGAAACATTCGTCAACCACTGCGGCAACCGCTACGTGCAGGAATCCTACCGCCTGGTGGCCGGACGGGTTGCGGCACTCAGGACCAATTACAGCGCCCCGATCGACGTGCAGTCACCCCGCTCCTTCAAGGAACACCGCGCATTCGTCGAGCTCTTCGAAAAGGGCGCCTTCGAAGAATTC
This sequence comes from Sinorhizobium glycinis, assembly GCF_001651865.1. Taxonomy (GTDB): domain Bacteria; phylum Pseudomonadota; class Alphaproteobacteria; order Rhizobiales; family Rhizobiaceae; genus Sinorhizobium; species Sinorhizobium glycinis. Next base: position 643,047 of record NZ_LPUX01000064.1, on the reverse strand, counting down.
GACCGGCTGATGCGGATCCATGTGACGGACACCGCCAAGACATATACGGCGGCGCTGAAACTGTGATCCCTATCCGCCTCCACACTATGGCCGGTCTCCCTATTCGACCGGCACGAGGACGATCCGTTCCCGGTCAGCCCTGGAAGAACTTGTAGTATGACGCGATCTGCGCCGCTGTGTTGGATGAGAGCTTGAGCTTGATTCCTATGCGATCCCCTCGGTTCCACCGAACGATACCCGTCAGAAGACCGAGCTCTTCGCTGCGGATCGTAACCTCCTGTCCGGTGCGGGCGCCGATGTCGAAATAGAGCTGAAAGCAGATACCCTCTTCAGAAAGATCCTTGACGATTCCGTTGCTCGAACCTGTCTTGCAACTGACGTTGCCGGTTATCTGGGTCTGCGTTCTCGGAGAAACACGCTGAACACTGTCCTTGTACGGCATAGCTTCCTCGCTGATCTACATGTACTGCTTTATCACTACTTGAAAACCGTAAGCAGTCGATAATAATAATCTCAATCATTCTACAAGAATTGCTTAAAGCCTGTCACTCGCGATAGAGCATCCAATCTTTGCGGGCGTCGCCGGCACCGCCGGCAGAAAAGAACACAACCTTGTCGCTTGCCGTATCCGTGGCGGTCTGCAGGGCCTTTTCCGCGTGCCCCACCAGTTCTGAGGCCGTGCCGGCGTCATAAGTGGTGCCGCAGCCGAACCGGGCGGCGACGACGGGCATCTTCGCCTGACGACTGTCGAATGCCGCAAGCGCGCTTTTTCGGATTTGGTCCGCCATTTTCTGGATTTCCGCCTCCGCGGTCATCCAGACGAGGATGCCGATCTGCGGCCGCTCGAGCCAGGCGGCAAAGTCGGTGGCTTGCACGACGCGCGCCACGGCGAAACCGAGGCGCTCGAGGATGGCTTCCTTTACCTTGATGAGTTCCTTGGCCTCGAAGGGCTCGAGAACCAGGAGGTTGCAGAGAAGAAGCGACACCGCGTCGGGATAATGTTCGCCACCATAGATTTCGGCCAGCTTCTTGTTGAAGCCGCGCCGATTGGCGAGATTGGTAACGAGATGCGTGAACTTCGTACGTTCGAACTCATCCACCTCGCTCGTAATCGCCGCGACCGCCGATATCTGGTTCGATACGCGATCGAGGATCTGTGTGCTGGCCGAATGCTGTACTTCCGTCATGTGGCGGATCGCCTGAAGCTGGGACCGGATCGCGTTCATGTCGCGCGGATCGGCCGAGGAGATCTTGCCCGTCGCCTGGCCAAGCATGTTGGTGTAGTTGGACAGCGAGTTCTGACCCGTCAACAGGGACTCCTTGAGCGTCGTCAATTCGCTTTGCAGGCGATCTGCGGACCGGTCATGGATCGACTTCCCGAAGTGATGTGGCAGGTAGGCTCGCGCCAGTGCCTCCAGTTCCTCTGCGGCGATCGGCTTGCCGAGCCGCGCGAATTTTTCGCGAAGTTCCGGATTGTTGCCGCTGACGATCTCGTACATGAGCTCGTAATTCACCGGCGATGCGTCGATCTCCAGTCGGTTCAAGGTCGCAAATACCGTGTAGAAAAGTTCCTTGCGACTTTGCTGTGCAAGCTGTTTCGGCGATGGATTCGCAATTGCCATCATGCAGCGCCTTTCAATGAAGCGTCGCAGGCAATCGCGCCGGCGACGACGTCGAACAGGTAGGCGGGAGGTCAGGACCTCGCATAGGAATTTACGGCGGCAGGAATTATCGTGTCCGACCCGCGTCATGCGGTTGCATTGGCGCTAAGTGCGCCAGGAAAGACAACCCAGAGTAAACACCTGGTCGCTTAAGAATTCGTGAATTCATCGGCGCGGCCGAGCAGCCAGGTGCCTTGTTATCGAAGGCGGCACTCCGTCACACATTGTCAGGGGGCGCGAAGAAGCAGTTCACGTTGTCTTCGGTCGGATGAAGGCAGATGTGATAGTCGCCGTCCCCGGACGGAATCTCGTCTCCATAGGGGATGAAGAACCAGTGGTTTCTCGTGGCGAGGTGGTGGTCCCCGGGATGTATGGTCACGGAGAACCCCCGAGGGCCTTTTCTAACATCCGAGCTTGGTATGGCCGCGCAATCTCCTCCGATGTCCTTGTCCCTGCAACAGGCTGGAGGATAGGTCCATCCGCTGCCGGCCTGGTGGGCGTCGCTCGGCACGACAAGAACCGTCGACATACCGGCTATGGTGATCACGGAGATTATCAGCGATGTGGATGTCATCGATGCCCCCTCGCGCCGGCGGCTTTGCTGATAGGCCTGCTGAGGCGCCCACCCTGCCCCAACCCAGGCCGCGCCTGTTCTACATTAACGTGCTCTAATTTAGCATTGCCCTCGATGGTTTGGCAGCCCGAAGCCGCAACTATTAGCCCGCGCGGCCCGTGACCGCTGAACCCGGCTTTCCTGTGCGGCTCGAAGTCCGCACTCTATCGAGGATGAAGGGCAGGATACCGCCGGCCTTGAGGGTTCGGATTTCGACATTGGTCTCTATGGCGGCGCTTGCTTGGAAGATGAAGCTGCTGCCGTTCTTTCGGCGGATCGTCACCGGAACCGGGCATCGGGGATAAATCGTCTCCGGATCGGCCGAGACCGCGACGATGTCTCCGGGCCGGAGCTTCAGCCGGTCGGGACCGAACTCCGCCGGCAGTCGCAACGGCAGGATGCCCATGCCGATCAGGTTGGAGCGATGGATGCGCTCGAAGCTCAGGGCCAGAACGGCGCGGGCGCCGAGCAGCGACACGCCTTTCGCCGCCCAGTCGCGCGACGAGCCCATGCCGTAGCGCTCACCGGCGAAAACAACGACGGACTGACCGTCGGCGCGATAGCGGCGCGCCGCGTCCCAGAGCGGCAGGACCTCGCCGGACGGCGCGTGAATGGTGGAGCCCGGCGGGACGTCGGCGAGCATGTTGCGCACCGTCCTGTTGGTGAACAGGCCGCGCACCATCACCTCCCAATTGCCGCGACGGGAGGCGAAGACGTTAAGGTCCACGGGGTTTTCGCCACGCTCGATCAGGTATCTGCCGGCCGTGCCGCTTGCGGGAATGGCGCCGGCCGGAGAGATATGGTCGGTGGTGATGTCGTCTCCAAGGACGAGGAGGGGATGCGCGTCGTAACTGCCGAGCAGGGTACCACCGCCAAAGCCGGCAAAGGGGGGCCTGCGGATATAGGTCGATTGTTCCTCCCACGGGAACAGCGTGGCGGTCGGCGCATCGAGCTTGCCCCAAACGGGGCTTGCCTCCGCCTCCTCATAGGCCGGCTTGAAATCGCGCGCGATCGATGCCAACGCAAGGGCCTCGTCGATCTCGGCCCCTGTCGGCCAAAGCATCGACAGGGTGATTTCCCGGCCGTCGACGGCGGTCCCGATCGGATCGGTCAGGATGTCGAGCTTCACCGTTCCGGCGAGCGCAAAGGCGACGACCAGCGGCGGCGAGGCAAGAAAGCCGGCTTCGAGTTGCGGGTGGACGCGGCCCGGAAAGTTCCGGTTGCCCGACAAGACCGCGATAGGCACGATGCCGCGCTCCTCCATCGCGGCGGAAATCGGCGCCGTCAACGGACCGGAATTCCCAATGCAGGTGGTGCAGCCATAGCCGACGACGCCGAAGCCGATCGCCTCGAGGTCTTCGAGAAGCCCGGCGCGGCGAAGATAGCGCTCCGCCGTGGGCGAGCCGGGTGCGAGCGACGTCTTCACCCAATAGGGCGGCTTCAGCCCGAAACCCCTTGCCTTGCGCGCCAAGAGCCCCGCGGCAACGACGAGCCGCGGGTCGGAGGTGTTGGTACAGCTGGTGATCGCGGCGATCGCCACCGCCCCATCCTCCGGCCTGCCCGCCTGCTCGTCCGCGCCACGTCCTTCGATCATCGGCTTGATCGCCTGGAGGGTGGCGCCGGCGGGGATCCGGTCCTGCGGGCGCGTCGGCCCGGCAAGGCTGACTTCGACGGTCGAAAGGTCGAGTTCCACGACCGCCGTGTAGCGGGGGTCCGTATGCGGATCGAACCACAACCCGGCGCGCTTGGCATAGGCCCTGACGAACTCGACCTGGTCGCGCGACCGCCCGGTGACTTCGAGATAGTTGAGCGTCTGATCGTCGATCGGGAAGTAGCCGCTGTTGCCGCCGAACTCCGGCGTTATGTTAGCAACCACGGCGCGGTCGCCGGCTGTCAGCGTCGAAACGCCGGGGCCGAAGAATTCCACATAGCGGTCCTGCAGGTCGATTTTACGGAGCTGTTCGGTGACGGTGAGCGCCAGATCGGTCGCGAGCACGCCGCTCTTCAATTTTCCGGTGAGCCTCACGCCGACGACGTCCGGAACCCTGAGCGTCACCGGCATGCCGAAGAAGACGCTCTCCGCCTCGAGCCCGCCGACGCCCCAGGCGAGCACACCGATGCCGTTGATCATCGGCGTGTGGCTGTCGGTGCCGATCAGCGTGTCCGGCATCGCCCAGCGCACACCATCGACGAGCTTGCTCGTCGCGACGGTCGCGAGCCTTTCGAGATTGAGCGTGTGCATGATCCCGGTACCGGGCGGATGCACCGTGAAACCGCGAAGCGTGTTGGTCGCCCATTTCATGAAGCGATAACGCTCGGCGTTGCGCTCGAACTCGCGCGCCATGTTCTTTTCGAGCGAGCCCGCCTGTCCGAAGAAATCGACGCCCACCGAGTGATCCGTCGAGACGTCCACGGGAACGACCGGATTGAGAAGAGCGGGATCGCCGCCGGCTTCAGCGAGCGCCGAGCGCATGCCGGCAATGTCGACGAGCGCCGGACCGCAGGTCGTGTCGTGCATCAGGACCCGATTGGGCAGAAACGGGATTTCGCGCTCGCTCGTACCGGTTTCGAGCCAGTCCCGGATCGCTTCCTTAGCGCTCGCGGCATCGTCCCCTGCGGTGCGCAGCACGTTTTCCAGGAGGATGCGATGCATATAGGGAAGGCGCGTCAACGCCTCGCCTGCCTCCGCGGGAAGATCGACGATCGTGTAGTCCACGCCGTCGACGCCGAGATGTGCCAGCTTTGTCGCGGGCATTGATGTCCTCCCGTCTTGATAATGAGGCGACCTCCTCGGCCCGTCGGGGCAAATTACATATTGTAGTCATAAAATGCAATGTGGATTATGCCATGAGCGGCTCGCAACATCCTCTTTTCCAACGGCCGGCCGCCATGTTGCCTGGCGACTTGGAACATACCCGCGAAGAAATCCGTTCATTGCTCATGAAAGGAGTGAACCATGAATCAGATCATTTACCTGGTTGGACTGGTTGTGGTCGTGCTCGCCATATTGGCGTTCTTTGGCTTGGGCTAGTCAGCACAAGGCCACATTTAATCAATTGGCTCACGCCGGGCGCCGGCTGCGCGTCACTGGATATTGGCAAGTAGAAGGCCCCCAGCAGGAAGCGGCCAGAGAAGCCTTCGAGGAAAATCTAAGCCCTTCTGCATGGTTCCTTAAATCGCAGCCGATTTGAGTAAAACATGCGGCAGTTTCAACGCTACAACGACCTTTCCGCAACTGGAAGGCGCGCGGCGCTGAAGGACCGCTTTTTAGACCTGCGGCGTCTTGATCCTGCTCGCACCCATGATGTGCGTGTAGAGAAAGGCCGCCGCTTCGGTCCTGCGTCCGGCCTCGACGAGATCGAGTATGTGGAGGTGTTCGCTCGTCTGCCGAGGAAGGCGGCTGCGGTCGATCGTGATGTGGTACTCGATCAGGCGACGCAGCCGGTTGATGCGCTTGATGGCATCGAGGAAGAAGTCGTTCTGCGAGCAGGCAACGAGCATCTCGTGAAAGTTGTTGTTCGCCTTGAAGATTTCGGCGCGCGACCAGGTCTCGTACCCCCCCTCCACCAAAGCGGTCTGCACGGCGCGGGCTTTCCTGAACTCGTCCTCGTTCGGCCGGAAGGTCGGCAAGAGCATCGCCTGCTGCTCGATCACCGCGCGGAAGACGTAACCCTCCTCGTAGCTCTGGCGCGATGTCAGCGTTTCGCGGAAGGCCCAGCCATTGCCCGGCAGGCGCTCGATCCAGCCCTCTTCGGCGATCCGATGCAGGGTCTTCAACAGGCGGCTGCGAGCGACGTCATAAAGCCGCATCAACTCGTTTTCGCTGACACGCTCCTCGAGCTTGCCGGCAAGGCGGTCCTCGGCGATGCGGAAGTAGAGCGGATCCTCCTCCTCGCGCTGGGGCTCGCCTGCGGGTTTCGCCGCCTCGACGTTTGCCGCGTCCACGGCCAGGAAATAGCCGCGATTGGGCTCGGCGCGCACGATTCCCATCATCTCGAGCTTCTTCAACGCGGCATTGACCGGTGCGCGGGAAACGCGAAACGCATCGGCGAGCATTTGACAGGGCAGATGCTCGCCGGCGCGCATCTGGTTCGTCCTCACGAATTCGAGGATGTTTGCGGTGATCTGCGGGGATACGCTTTGTCTTGCCATGGTTCGCCGTGTGGTTTTGGCCCGGTAACGCGCGAGCTCAACGTCGATTTATGCATCCGGCATCGCGATTGCAAAAGGCGATTTTCTCTCCAAGGCCTCAATCCTCGTCATGCTGGAAGCGCGACAGTCCCTTGAACGCGAAGGGTGCGATGAGGGCAATGGTGGCGATCGCGATCATGATGGCGGAGCTCGGATGCTGCAGGAAGATCATCGGGTCGCCGAGGCTCATCTGCAGCGAGCGCCTCAGCGCATTGTCGGCCAAGGGGCCGAGGATCAGCCCGACCACGGCCGGAGCCACCGGGTAGTCGTAGCGCCGCATCAGGAAGCCGACCACGCCGAAGGCACTGAGCAGCAGCAGTTCGACGACGGACGGATTGGCGGCGATCGTTCCCATGGAGGCGAAGACCAGGATGCCGCCATAGAGCCAGGGCAGCGGGATGCGCAGCAGCTTCACCCACAGACCGACGAGCGGCAGGTTGAGCACGAGCAGCATCGCATTGGCGATGAACAGGCTCGCGACAAGCCCCCAGACGAGATCGGCATGCTGGGTGAAGAGGAGTGGGCCGGGCTGGATATTGTACTGCTGGAAGCCCGCGAGCATGACGGCGGCGGTTGCCGAGGTCGGGAGCCCCAGGGTCAACAGCGGAACCAGCGTTCCGGCGGCCGAGGCGTTGTTCGCCGCCTCCGGGCCGGCCACGCCCTCGATCGCGCCGGAGCCGAATTCCTCAGGCTTGCGGCTGAGCTTCTTCTCCATCGTGTAGCTGAGGAAGGTCGGAATTTCCGCGCCGCCGGCCGGAAGGGCGCCGACCGGAAAGCCGACCGCCGTGCCGCGCAGCCAGGCTTTCCAGGAACGCGCCCAGTCTTCCTTGCTCATCCAGATCGAGCCTTTGACGGGAATGGGCTTCTCCGGCTTGTAGAGGTGGCGCGAAGCGACATGCAGCGCTTCGCCGATCGCAAACAGGCCGACCGCGAGTGTCGTCACCTCCACGCCGTCGAGCAGTTGCGGCACGCCGAAGGTCAGGCGAGCCTGTCCTGTCAGCTGGTCGAGCCCCATCAGGCCGAGCCACAGGCCGAAGGCGAGACTCGTCAGGCCGCGGAGCGGCGATGACCCGAACGTCGCCGAGACCGTGACGAAGGCGATCAGCATAAGGCCGAAATAATCCCAGGGGGCGAATTTGACCGCGACCTTCACGAGCGCCGGCGCCAGGAAGGCCAAGGCAACGGTGGCGACCAAAGCAGCCACGAAGGAACCGATCGCCGCCGTCGCCAGCGCCGGACCGCCCCGCCCGGAGCGGGCCATCTTGTTGCCCTCGAGCGCGGTGACGACGGCGGCACTTTCGCCCGGCGTGTTCAACAGGATGGCGGTGGTGGAGCCGCCATACATGCCGCCATAGTAGATGCCGGCGAACATGATGATCGAGCCGCCCGGATCGAGCTTGAAGGTCACCGGCAGCAGAAGCGCGACAGTCAGCGCCGGGCCGATGCCCGGAAGAACGCCGACGGCCGTGCCGATCAATACGCCGATCGCCGCGAAAATCAGGTTGGCCGGCTGGATCGCCAGCGCGAAACCTTCGAAAAGCAGATTGATTGCGTCCATTGCCGCGCCCCTAGAACAGCCGCTCGAACGGACCTTGCGGCAAAGCGAGGCTCAGGAGCTTGTTGAACAGAAGGAAGATGATGAGGCCCATGGCGACGCCGATTACCAGGTCGACGCCCAGCGACTTGCGGCCGAAGGCGCGTGCGGTGAAGGCGAACAGCAAGGCGGATCCGAGGATGAAGCCGGCACCGAGCCAGATCGAGCCGATTAGCCCCGACAAGGCGAGCGCGATCCAGCCAATTGCTTTCCAGTCGGCGTCTTCTGCGTCAACGGCCGAGGTCTGGAAGGCGGTAAACAGATGCCCGACGCCCAGCACGGCCAGGAAGAGACAGATGAAATAGGAGGCGGCATTGGCGCCCATGCCGTAGGTGGCGCGGGCAGTCATCTGGCTCGCATCCCAATAGGTCACCGCGGCCACTGTAAACAGCACCATGGCAGCGACCACAGCCGGGCGGTTTGCCAGCTTCAAGCTTCTCTCGGTCATGAAATCCTCATCGCGCAGTCGGGGGAGGCTTTTCGCCTCCCCTCCTCAGCAGTTGTCAATTTGCAAGGCCGATCGACGTCAGGATCGTGCGGACGCGTTCGGTTTCGGAGGCGATGAAGCCCTTGAACTCGTCGGACGGGGCGTAGTAGTCCGTCCAGCCGCGCGCCTTGACGATGTCCTTCCACTGCTGCGACTTGACCGTGTTGTCGACGGCGGCCTTCAGCGCGTCGAGGTCCGCCCCTTCGACGCGCGGAGGAGCGAAGATGCCGCGCCAGTTGATGAGTTCGATGTCGAGCCCCTGCGCCTTCAGCGGCTTCGCTTCGATGTCGATGGGCAAGGCCGAATCCCGATGGATCCGTCGGGCGGTCCGCTCTTTTCGAAATTATCGCTATGTTACGACTGTAGACGAACGGCTAGGTGTGGCGCGCTGTGGTCTGGCAGGCGAGGCGAGTTCAGGTAGTTTCGCCGGCGGGAAGCTGCTCGCCGTCGACGCGATCAACGATGCGCGCCTATATGACGGCTAAAAAACTGATCGATGCGGGTCGATCACCCTCGCCGCTTGATGTGGCCGACGGCGTGCTCCTCTGAACGAATACCCGGACGCGATGATACGGCTCGGAAGGACCTGCTCAACACCCGCCCGCTTATGTACGCAGCTGCCGGAAAGTAATTGAGTATCGCAGCTGGTCGACCGGCGGAATGGAATGCTCCCATTCGGTCCGCGATGGACCGGAAAGCAGATATGCGGAGCCGGGCTCGAGTAGGATCGAAGCGCGCTCCCACTTTCCGCCAATTCTTCGGCGCAGTCTGAACGTGCAGGCGGACCGGAGCGAGACCCCGACGACGTTGCCGAAGACTCCTTTGTCCCTGTGCCATCCGATCGGCGCCCCGACGTCGTATTCCGTGACCAGCGCCTGTTCCAGTTCGTCCGCCGGCAATCCGGCGAAATCCGCGGCCAACCGGCGCACCGGCAGGAGCATCGGCGGGATAGAGTCGATTTTCCGAAGCGATTCCGTGCTGAAATCGTATTTCCAGCCGAAGGAGATCACCCGCCTCTTGCCCTCGAAACCATGAAAGTCGAAAGCCTTGAGCGGAAGCTGCGGTATAGCCTCGAGCAGATCCGCCTGAACCCTCCGCGGAACGACATCCGGCTTGTAGCGAAATCCCACCGGCAGAATGCCGCCTGGATTTCCGAACAGATCTTCCTGCATGAGCACCTCGCCACGGCCGCAGATCTCGTGCGAAAACAATCCAGAGGACGAGTCGTTCCCGTCGAGGCACGCGGACCACGGCTTCAGGTGCGGCTCCGAAGAATGTCGGCGAGGCTGACCGGTCGCAGATTTCTGGCATCGACGCCCACATCGAACTGTCGCAGCATCGACTTCAGTCGGCCATGGGAATGGCCGTGCAGATTGATCGACCGCTTTCCCATCTGATTCCAGGTTCGGAACGGATAGTGGCAGAGGATGAGCAGATGCCCGTCAACGGTCAGTTCCGCATAATGCTGTATGCTCTGCCAGCCGCTCGCTTCGAGCGTAGCGAGCGGATCGTTGTTGCCGACGATCAGGTGCTTGTTGCCGTTCAGCCGGGAGAGCAAATCCTCCGCAAATCCCATTCTCTTTGACGCGAAATCGCCAAGGTGCCAGATGTCGTCACCCGGAGAGACCGTTTCGTTCCAGTTTGCAATCAGCGCTGCATCGTGCTCGGCCAGACTGGAGAAGGGCCGACGATCGATGCTGAGCACCCGCGGCTCGCCAAAATGCGTGTCACTCGTAAAGTAGATCATCCTGGCAACCGCGGCTTTCCGGTTCAATCATTGCTGCGATCGAGGGCACCCCCTCTGCCTGCCGGGCATCTCCCCCACAAGGAGGGAGATTGGCTGGGTGCGCCGATCTGCCCCACGCCAGCGTGCGTATGCCGAAATCAACGCACCCGCAAAGTCCACGAATTGGGAATTTGATGGGCGGGACATTCCCACTTGCCGATCTCCACCCTTGTGGGGGAGATGCCCGGCAGGGCAGAGGGGGGTATCACACCCCTGCTCCCGAATTTCACCGTTCCAATCCGATCGGACGCCGCGCTAATCGGCAGTCACCGGCACAAACATCCCGAGCTTCACATCCTTCAGCACCACATTCGTGTGGATGCGCTTGATCTGAGGATTCTGCGACATGATCTGCGCGGTGATCTCGTCGTATTGGGTGACATCCTGGGCGGTGATGATTGCCACGAGGTCCACCGATCCGGTCACGTAATAGACCTGCTGGATGTGATCCTGCTTGTCCACCCAGGTGCGGAATCTCGCCAGAGCGTCGTAGTTCTCTCGCTCGATCTCCATACCGGCGATGAAGGTCATCGGATTTCCCGCGATCTTGCGGTCGACGACGGCGATCTCGGCGGAAATGATCCCGTCCTCGCGCATCCGTTTGAGGCGGCGTTGAACGGCGGAGGCCGAAAGGCCGATGACGTCTCCGATCGCCTCCGCCTTGAGCTGGCAGTCGCGCTGCACGATTTCGAGGATCTTCCGATCGAATTGGTCCAGTGGCTCCGTCATCGTCTCCTCGTTTGCAGATTTGCCGAAGCTTATATCTCATTGGCGGGGCGCGTCGCCCGCCTTCGTGATGAGCACGCTTCTCCCGCTCTAGAACAGCCTTCCTGCATGAGCGCCCGCACTGTTTCCCTATGCCAAAATCAAACGCAGCAGAAGCGGCGAGCCCGCAAACTTGGACGCTCTGCGCGGAAAATCCGCATCTCTCATGAAATTGTGCGGAAAAGCGGCGCGGCAAGACAATAATATCTCCGACCAAATAACTAGAAAACCGCCAGGAACGACAGGAATGATGCGAAACGCCGCCGCCTTGCTGGTGGAAGACGTTCATAAGAGCTATGGACACCACCACGTGCTCAAGGGCGTCTCGGTATCGGCGCAAAAAGGCGACGTCATTTCGCTGATCGGATCCTCCGGTTCCGGAAAGAGCACCTTCCTCCGCTGCATCAACTTTCTCGAGGTTCCCGACCGCGGCCGTTTCGTCTTCAACGGCGAAGAGGTCCTGATGAAGCCCGGCCGTGAGGGGCGCGCCCTTCCGGCCAATTGGCGGCAGATCGAACGCATCCGGACCGGCCTCGCCATGGTGTTCCAGAGCTTCAACCTGTGGGCCCATATGACCGTGCTCGAAAACGTCATCGAGGCACCCCTTCATGTCCTTCGCATGAACCGCAAGGAGGCGGTCGAAAGGGCCGAGGCCCTGCTTTCCAAGGTCGGCCTTTACGACAAACGGCACGCCTATCCGGCATTCCTGTCGGGGGGGCAGCAGCAGCGCGCCTCCATCGCCCGCGCGCTCTGCGTGGACCCGGCCGTGATGCTGTTCGACGAGCCTACCTCCGCGCTCGATCCCGAGCTTGTCGGAGAGGTGCTGAAGGTCATCCGCGAGCTGGCGGAAGAAGGGCGCACAATGCTCATCGTCACGCACGAGATGAAATTCGCCCGCGACGTCTCCACTCACGTGATGTTCCTCGATCAGGGGCGCGTCGAGGAAGAAGGCCCGCCCGCCCAGGTCTTCGGTGCGCCGCTCAGCGCCCGCTGCCGCGCGTTCACCGGCAGTCTCAGCCATTGATCCGTTTCCATTCCGACGAAAACAGAAGGGGTAGTCGAATGAAGTTGATGTCCATCCTGATGGCCGGCGTGGCCTTCTCGCTTGCAGGTGCCGCCAATGCGGAAGTGCGCTTCGGCGTCATGAACGAGGCCTACCCGCCCTTCTTCACGAAGGACCCGTCCGGCAAGTGGATCGGCTGGGAAATCGAACTCATGGATGCGGTCTGCGCGGAGATGAAGGAGACGTGCTCCATCGTCGACATGTCCTGGGACGGCCTGATCCCCGGTCTCGAGGCGAAGAAGTTCGACGTCATCTGGTCGTCCATGTCGATCACCGACGAGCGCAAGAAGACGATCGACTTCACCGACAGATACTACAACACGCCGAGCAAGCTGATCGGCGCCAAGGACGGCAAGGCCGGAGCGGCACCCGAGGATGTCGCCGACAAGACGATCGGCATCCAGGTCTCGACGATCCAGTCCGAATATTACAAGAAGTATTTCGCCGACAAGGCATCGGAACAGACCTATGCGACGCTCGACGAGGCCTTCCAGGACCTCGCCGCCGGCCGGATCGACTACGTCTTCGGCGACGCCATTCCGCTGGCGGAGTTCCTGAAGTCGGACTTCGGCAAGGATTGCTGCGAAGACAAGGGGAACGTCAAGGACGACCCGGCGATCCTCGGAACGGGCATCGGCGGCGGACTGCGCAAGGACGACACGGCACTGCGCGACAAGCTCAATGCGGCGATCGCCGCCGTCAGGGCCAGCGGCAAATATGCCGAGATCTCCAAGAAGTACTTCGACTTCGATCCCTATGGCGAATGACCGGAGGAGCGATCGGCACGTGAAGGGTCATGTGCCGATCGCCCTTTGCCTATGAACTCGATCAGGTAGGCCCCGGATGTCGTCCAGCCAATCGCTCCTGGAACTGCTCTCCCCCTACCCGCCGGGCTGGGGAGGCGTGCTGCTTGCCGGGGCGCTTTCGACCGTGTTGATTTCGCTCGGCGCCTATCTCGTCGGCATCGCCATCGGCCTCGTCGGCGCGATCGGCAAGCTGAAGGGCAATCGCCCGGTTCGCTTCGTCCTCGATCTCTATACGACGGCCGTTCGCGCCATTCCGGAACTGATCCTGATCATCGGCCTCTATTATGCGGGGACCGACGGGCTGAACCGCCTGCTGGCGGCCCTCGGCCTCCCGTCGGTCGAGATCAACGGCTTCGTCGCCGCCGTCGCGGTGCTCGGCATCGTTCAGGGTGCCTATATGACCGAGGTGTTCCGCGGCGCGATCCTCGCTGTTCCGGTCGGGCAGATCGAAGCGGCGGCCGCCTTCGGCATGCGGCCGCGGCTCCGCTTCCGCCGCATCGTGCTGCCGGCATTGATGCCGAACGCGCTGCCGGGCCTTGCCAATCTCTGGATGTGCGTCACCAAGGACAGCGCGCTGATCGCCGTCGTCGGCTACCAGGAACTGGCGCTCGCGACCCGGATCGCCGCCGGCAACACCAAGCATTATTTCCTGTTCTTCCTCGCCTCCGCCGCCCTCTACCTCGCCATAACGCTCATCTCCAACGTCCTCTTCGCGGCGCTCGAGAGGCGCTTCCGGCGCGGTCAGCCGAAAACCGCATAGGAGGCGGCCCTTGGATTTCTCGTGGATCTTTTCCTATTGGCCGCTCATTGCCGCAGGCGCGGTCCAGACCGTGCTCCTGCTGGTTATCTCGGTCGGCTTCGGCTTCATCCTGGCGATCGGCCTTGCCCTGGCGCAGGTGACCGGTCCGCGCTGGTTGAAGCTGCTGGCGCGCGGCTACTGCACCTGCCTGCGCGGAACGCCGCTCCTGATCCAGCTCTGGCTGCTCTACTACGGCGTCGGCTCGCTGCTGCCGATGATCCCGGGGCTGCGCGCAAGCTTCCTCTGGCCGATCCTGCGCGAAGGCTTCTTCTTCGCAGCCGTCAGCTTCACCCTCAACTATGCGGCCTACGAGGCCGAGGTGTTGCGCGGTGCGCTTCTTGCCGTTCCAAAAGGTGAGCTCGAGGCCGGCCGGTCCTTCGGCATGTCGTCCTGGACGCTGCTCAGGCGAATCTGGCTGCCGCGCGCCATCCGTATCGCCTTGCCGACGATTGCCGGCGAGGTGGTGCTGCAACTGAAGGCCACCCCTCTCGCCTTCACCGTGACCGTGATGGACCTCTACGCCGTGGCCTACAAGGTGAGGCAGGACACGCTGCTGGTCTACGAGCCATTGATGGTCGTGACCGTCTTCTATGTCTGTCTGACGCTGATCATCACCCGCGCCTTCAGGATCGTCGAAGCGCAGGTTCCGGTGCGGCGCTAGCCACGCCTGATGGATTTGGCGGCGCGCCGGACCCCTATAGCGCCTTTTCTCGGCGGATCGGCAGCCGCTGAGCGGCCAAAAACATCGAGGGGGCACTAGAGTCGGTGTCGAAACGCATCTCGGAAAGGTCTTCCATGCCCTCGAACCTGTCGAGCCTTATGGCCATGGCGGATGGCCGCAACCAGGCGATGGCCCGGCCGCAAGCCGCCGGCCCGGCCCTTGATCGGGAAACCCTGGCGCTCGACGCCGGCCTGGAGATCGATCCGGCGACAAAGGCGATCGCCCCCAATATCTCGATGTCGGTCAACAATCTGCTGGTTCCCGGCGACGGCGCCTTTTCGGCCGACGGCGTCGAGGATCTGACGGCGCTGCCCTTCCTCTATGCGCGCTGGACCAATCCGACGGTGCGGCAGCTCGAGCAGCGGATGGCGGCGCTCGAAGGCGCCGACGACGCGCTGGCGACCGCGACCGGCCTCGCCGCGATCGCCGCCACCTTCCTGACCTGCCTCAAGAAGGGCGATCACCTGGTCGTCAGCGATGTCTGCTACGCGGGAGCCAACGAGCTGGCGCGGCGGATCCTGCCTGACTACGGCATCGAGGTGACGGCCGTGAACATGTCGCGCCTCGACGAGGTCGCCGCGGCGTTCCGGCCCAATACGCGGCTCGTCCACTGCGAAAGCCCCTGCAACCCGATCCTGCGACTGACCGATCTTTCCGCGGTGGCGGCGCTCGCCCGTCAGCACGGGGCACTTGTTTCGGTCGACTCCACCCTCGCAACCCCCGTCGCGACCCGGCCGCTCGCCCTTGGCGTCGACCTCGTCATCCACTCCCTGACCAAGTTCATCAATGGCCACGGCGATGCGCTGGGCGGGGTGGTTTGCGGACGCAAGGACCTCATCGAGAAAATCCGCTCGCGCGCCGGCGTCTATCTCGGAGCCTCGCTCTCGGCCCAGAATGCCTGGCTCATCATGCGCGGCATCGACACGCTTTTTCCGCGGCTCAAGGCGATATCCGAATCCGCAATGCGGATTGCCCGGTTCCTTTCCGATCATCCGGGCGTCGGATCGGTAACCTATCCGGGACTGGAGACGCATCCCCAGCACGCGCTGGCAAGACGCCAGATGAATGCCTTCGGCGGCATCCTCACATTCCAGACGCACGACCCGCGCGGAATGGCAAAGCAACTCGCCGACCGGCTGCGCGTGGTGCATTACGCCTTTTCGCTCGGCCACCAGCGCAGCATCGTCGTGCTTCTCGACACCAACGAAATGATGAAATCCACCTATGGGCTGCAAGGGGCCCAACTCGACGACTACCGCGCCTTCGCCGGCGATGGCGTCTTCCGGCTTTCGGTCGGTCTGGAGTTCGTCGAGGACATCATCGCGGACCTGGATCAAGCGCTCCGATGAAGGCCGCCACAAGAACCCCATCCGAATTCCCGGGCGTCAGGGACAAGCTGACGGCACTTTCCCCGTCGGCGGTGATCCGGCGCTGAAACCGCAAATTGGAGTCCATCATCAATGAGCCAACTACGTATTCTCGACGGCGGCATGAGCCGCGAGCTGATCCGCCTCGGCGCCGAACTCAGGCAACCGGAATGGTCCGCGCTGGCGCTGATGGAAACTCCCGAGATCGTCGGGCAAGTCCATAGGGAATTCATCGACGCCGGCGCCGACGTGATCACCACCAACAGCTACGCGCTCGTGCCGTTCCACATCGGCGAGGAGCGCTTCCGCTCCGAGGGACGCTCGCTGATCGAACTGGCCGGAAAGCTTGCGCGAGAGGCCGCCGATGGCAGGACCGAGCGGAAGGTCCTGGTCGCCGGCTCGTTGCCGCCGATTTTCGGCTCCTATGAGCCGGAGCGCTTCGACCCGTCGCGCGTGCAGGACTATCTGAAGGTCCTCGTCGAAGGATTGGCGCCTTATGTCGATGTCTGGCTCGGCGAGACGCTGAGCCTGGTCGCGGAAGGCGATGCGGTCCGCGCCGCGGTGGCGGCGACCGGCAAGCCGTTCTGGATCTCGTTCACTCTGGCTGACGAAGCAGAGGCCCTGGAGGGAGATGCTCCGAAGCTCCGGTCCGGTGAAACCGTGGCCGCGGCTGCCGCCTGGGCGGCCGGCTCCGGTGCCGAGGCGCTTCTGTTCAATTGCAGCCGCCCGGAAGTCATGGCGCGTGCCGTCGCTGCTGCGGCTGCGACGTTCCGGGAAAGACAGGTGGACATCGGGATCGGTGTCTATGCCAACGCCTTCGAAGCGGAAGAAACCGAGGGTGCTGCCAACGAGACGCTTCATGACACCCGCGCCGACCTCACCGCCGACCTCTATTCGCGCTTCGCCTGCGACTGGGTCGAAGCCGGCGCATCCATCGTCGGCGGCTGCTGCGGCATCGGCGCACGCCACATCCACAACCTGGCATGCACCTTGCGGGGCTAAGCGGATTGAACGGCGAAATCTGGAGAACGGGTGCTACCCCCCTTTGCCCTGCCGGGCATCTCCCCCACGAAGGATGGAGATCGGCAAGTGGGAATGTCCCGCCCACCATGATCCAATGCATGGGCTTAAAGGTGCCTTGATTTGGCATAGGCGCGCTGGCGTGGGGCAGAGCGGCGTCTCCAGCCGATCTACCCCTTGTGGGGGAGATGCCCGGCAGGGCAGAGGGGGGTGCCTCCGATTGCGGCAACTACCGGCCCCCGGCTCCCGGCGCCTCTCAGGGCCTTACGGCAGGAGCGCGACTTGCCGCTGCGGTGGCGATCGCAACGACAACCAGCACCGTGGCGACGGCGAAAGTGGCGCGCATGCCGGCAGCGGTAGCGGTGGCCGTCGCAGCCTCGCTCGCCGCCGCGAAGGCGAAGACCGCTCCCATTACCGACGCGCCGCTGACGAGCCCGAGATTGCGCGAGAGGTTCAGCAGGCCAGAGACAACGCCCCGCTCATTGGAACGCGCGTCTTGCATCACGCCGGTATTGTTGGCCGCTTGGAACAGCGCATAGCCCGCGGTGAGGATGACGAGCGGCACGACATAGCCGGCGACGCCGAAGGACCCCGGGCCGACGGAGAGCCCGACGCAGCCGGTCGCCATGGCGGCGAGACCGGAGATCATAATGCGCGTCGCGCCGCAGCGATCCACGAGCCGCCCCGCCGGGACACCGGCCAGCGCCGAGACGACCGGTCCGGCCGACATCAGCATGCCGACAAGTGCCGCATCAAGCCCCAGGCCGCGCGACAGGTAGAAGGGGCCGACCACCAACGTCGTCATCATGACCGTCGCGACGAGCATGCTCGCGAAAAGCCCCGAACGCAGGCGCGGCTCTCGAAGCATCGAGAGTTGGACCAGGGGCGATACCGCCCGGGCCTCCACGAACAGGAAAAGGCAGGTGCCGCAGAGCGCCGCCAGCAAGAGGAATAGGTTGGTGACGCCGAACGTACTGCGCCCGATCGTCATGGCGAGCGCATAGGCACCAAGCGTCAAGGCCAGGACCAGCGTTCCTATGGAGTCGAAGCGGGGTCGACCGGACCCGGAGGCTGGACGATCCGTCGGCAGGCCGCGGTAGGCGAGAAATAGTGTGAGCAGACCGATCGGCACGGTCACCAGAAAGATCGCCCGCCAGCCGAAGCCGGCAATCAGCGCGCCGCCCAGCGAGGGGCCGAGCGCCGTTCCGATCGCCGACATGGTGCCGAGCAGACCCATAGCGCTGCCGGTTCTTTCCTTCGGCACGGCCTCGCCGACCATAGCCAAGGCAAGCGCCATCATGACGGCAGCGCCCAAGCCCTGCAGGGCTCTTGCCGCAACAAGCAAGAAGAGATGCGGAGCACCGCCGCACAGGGCCGATGCCACCGTGAACAAGGCGATACCGGCCAGCAGCAGCCTCTGGAGGCCGACGATGTCGCCAAGCCTTCCGACGCTGATGATCAGCGTGGTGATGGTCACGAGATAGGCGAGGACGACCCACTGCACCTCCTGAAACGAGGCGGAGAAGGCCTCAGCCAGCGTGGGCAGGCCGACATTGGCAATGCTGGTTCCTAGCGACGCCAGCAGCATGGAAAGGGAAAGACTGGCAAGCGTCCGGCGGACCGAGGCGGGTCGAGCCATGCCTGCCGCAAGCGCATCCCTTGGGTATGATGTCATGTCGTCGTTCCTCTCAAGAGTATCGGCCGACAGGTACACCCACGCTGGATATGGCGGAAGACGCACGAATTGCACTTCATTCGTGCATGTGACGCAACGATCGTGCTATCGTCACAGACATGTCGCACCCGGATCTCAACCTTCTGGTCACTCTCGATGCACTGCTTTCCGAAGGAAGCGTCGCCCGCGCCGCTCGAAGGTTGCGGCTGAGTCCTTCCGCCATGAGCCGGCAGCTGGCGCGATTGCGCGAGACGACCGGTGACCCGCTGCTGGTGCGGGCCGGGCGCGGTCTCGTCCTGACGCCACGCGCGCTCGAACTCAGCGGGCGGGTCGCTCATCTGGTGGAGGAGGTGGAAGCGGTGCTCAGGCCTGATGACCGGCTCGATCTCGCCCGGCTGGTCCGGACCTTCACGCTCCGCACCAGCGACGGCTTCGTCGAGAATTTCGGGCCGGCGCTGATCGCCAAGGTGGGCGCCGAGGCGCCGGGCGTGCGGCTGCGCTTCGTGCCGAAGCTGGACAAGGACAGCACCCCCTTGCGCGACGGCAGCGTCGATCTGGAGACCGGCGTCGTAGGCGCAAGCCAGGGCCCGGAAGTCCGCGCGCAAGCCCTGTTCAGGGATCGTTTCGTCGGCGTCGTGCGTGTCGGACACGAGCTCTGCCGGGGCGAGATCACTCCCGCCCGCTACGCCGCCGGGCAGCATGTCCTCGTCGCCCGCTTTCGGCCCGAAAAGGGACCGATCGATGACGCTCTGGAAATGTTTGGCCTGGAACGGGAGATCGCGGCGATTGTCGGCGGCTTTTCACCCGCACTGGCGCTGGCGCGAAACTCGGACATGATCGCCACCGTTCCCGAGCGCCACACCGGCAATCTTCGCACCGGCCTGTTCAGCTTTCCGGTCCCGGTTTCGATTCCGGAGATCACCGTGTCGATGCTCTGGCACCCTCGCCTCGATGCCGATCCGGCGCATCGCTGGTTGCGGGAGTGCGTCAGAGCAATCTGCGTCAAGCCGCCGACCGACCCGCGGCCGGAATAGACGGTCGAAAACGCCGCAGGCCCCGCCCGCTGATCGGGTGCGAGATGCTATGGGTGCCAGGAGCGCCCCGGCAGATGCGGCCGGAGCGACAGGGATCGATTTCTTCGCTTGAATGCTCTTGCGCTGCGCGAATGGACGGGGGGCAGAGTTGGCTCCGAAAGGAGAAATCCCTGCACATGTGTCGCTCCGGCACTCCTGGCGGCCTCAAGCTGATCGTATGTTTCGATGCCTTCGACAACCACGGTCGGCGCCGCGAAGGAGGCCAGAGCGACCATGTCACGCAGGATCGGCGCTGCGTCACCCCGGCGGTGCTGCGCGAAACATGCGTCGATTTTCACGATGTCGGCCGGGACAGTTGTCAGCGCGTTGCCGGTCCCGAACTTGTCTATCGCTATCCTATAGCCCATCGCGCGAGCCCTGATGAGCAGGTCTGCGGCGGAGGACGATTTCAAGGGCTGTGTGAACTCGAGAACCATGCGTGCGGCAAAAGCGCTGTGCCTCGAAAGGAGGTCGTACAGCACCATGCAGCTTCGCTCATCCGCCATGCTTTCAGCCGAGATATCGCAGCCCAGCACCTGCGACGGATGGCAAGCGAGCCATTCAAAGGCCAGGTCGAGGAGATCGAGACCGAAAGCCCGATCGAACCTCGATGCATCGGGCAATGCCGAGAACTCTCCGCGCGTCCTGACCGTTCCGTCGGGCTCCACGAATCTCGCGAGGCATTTCGAATAGAGGACCTCGCCTGGATCCGCGACGGCGTTTATCTGTTGCAGGGAGAAACCGATCCGGCCGTGCTGCATCGCCCGCGCCGCACCGCAGGTCGCGTCGTCGAGTGCCTGCAGATTCATGGATCAAACCGCCCCATCCGGATTGCGGACGGATGCCGACTGCCGCCGGCACCGTCCGAACTCAGGTTTACTCCGCAACACCCAGGTCGTCAGTGGTCGTTTCCGGCAGCGTCTCACGTATCTCGTCGATCTTGCCGAACTCCGGTCCGACACCGAGTATCTCTTTGGCCTCGGCGAGATCGACGTCGGTCACGACGCCATCCTTGCTGAAGCTTTCGAGTGCCTCGCGAAGTGCTTCGTCGCTCAAGGCAGGATCGGTCGCGATGGCATCGGTGCCATTCTCCGCCTCGAACTCGGCATAGGCGATCGCGTAGTCGGAAATCGCCGTCATGCGAGGGTCGTTGGAGTTCAGATAGGCGTGGTAATTCCTGTTCAGCGAACTGAACCCGGAATTCAGCCCCGCGGTCTCGGGCTCCTCAAGCTCGGGGTCCTCGGGCTCCTCAGGCAACGTGTCCAAAGTGTCCGAGGCGTCCGAAATATCCGAATCATCCGAAGTGTGCGGCAGGGTCGCACGGATCTGATCGATCTTGCCGACTGCCGGTCCGACGCCGAGTATTTCCTTCGCCTCGAGAAGGTCGTCGTCGGTCACGACGCCGTCCTTCGTGAAGCTTTCGAGTGCCTCGCGGAGTGCTTCGTCGCCCAAGGCAGGATCGGTCGGGACAGCGTCGGGGCCATTCTCCGCCTCGAACTCGGCATAGGCGATCGCATAGGCCGAGATCGCCGCCATGCGGGGATCGTTGGAGTTGAGATAGGCGTGATAATTCCTGTTCAGCGAACTGAACCCGGAGCCCAGCTTGGCTTTTTCGGGCTCGATGCTTTTGGGCTTGCCCGCGGCCACGTTTCCGGTTTTCGCCGGCTTTCCTGCCTTGATCGTCTTCTTCGACTTGGTGCCGCGCGAAAAGAGCGACTTCAGGAGGTTGTCGCCATTGCTCTTGCCGGCCCGCGCCTTGTCCTGCTTGCCGCTGCCGGAATGCGCCTTGCTCTGGCCGCCTCCGTGGCCTCCTCCGTTACCGCCGCCATTGCCGCCGCCATTTCCACCACCGTTGCCGCCGCCGTTACCGCCGCCGTTACCGCCTTTGGCGAAAGCAATTCCGGCAGTGCCGAAGGTGACGCTTGCTACGGGCGCGATCGCGATGGCCAGCGCAACGACGCTCCGACCGATTGCCTTGGAAACAGCCATGTGGGCCTCCTTTGGGTCATGCTCGCCCCCGTCAACGGGAGCTTCGAATTTCAAACCAAAGCGACCGTAGCTTGCACGCCGCCGCGGCGCCACAGCCGTCGGACTATTGCGCTGGCACCTCGGACTTAGGTCTGATAGACCGGCCACAAAAGGTCCGACCGACTATCGCGAGCGCGGGCAGCCATTGACCCGCCTACCGGAGGCGGTACTTTATCGGCTCTACCCAACGATGTGCCGCCAGCGAATCGAGCGGACAAGCCCGAGATTTGTCGTGCGCGCCAGAGACTTGATCACACGATGGAACGCGCAGCCTTTGGCGAAGCAGTTCCTGACGGCCGGCGGCATAGTCGCCGTCTCAGCGATGCTGGTGGTCGGCGCATTCGTCACCAGTCTCATAGAGGACGCCGTCACCCGAAACTCGGCGGCAACGACGGCGCTCTACGTCGACAGCGTCATTGCGCCGCTCCTGCCGGACATGCAGACGACCGAAGTTCTGGACGACGCCGTCTCGCGTGCGCTGGATGAGACGCTTGGACAGGGCGCGCTTGGCAACCGCGTGCTGGCATTCCGTCTCTGGCGGTCGGACGGCACGATCCTCTACGCGAACGAAGAGGACATGGTCGGAAAGCGGTTCACACCCAGTCCCGAGTTGAAGGCAGCCTTCGATGGCCAGATGGTCGCCCAGTTCAAGCCGGTCGACGATCTGGACAACGAGACCGAGCGTTCGGCCAATCAGCCGCTCCTCGAAATCTACAACCCGGTGCTGCAGCCCTGGTCGGGACAGGTCGTCGCCGTTTCGGAATTCCATGAGATTGCCCATGACTTCCAGCTCAGCTTGCATCGGGCGCGGCTCCTGACGTGGCTGGCCGTCGCGGGCTTTACGCTGGCGTTCTTCATCGTGCTTTCCGCAATCGTGCTGCGCGGCAGCAGAACCATCGAGAAGCAACGCCTCGCCCTCAAGCAGCGCATCGACGAGCTGTCCGCGCTGCTGGCGCAGAACGAGACGCTTCGCGGCCGCCTGCAGCAGGCGTCGCAGCGCGCCACGGCGCTCAACGAGCAGATGCTCAGACGCATCGGCGCGGATTTGCACGATGGCCCGGCGCAGCTCCTCGCCTATGCCTCGCTGCGGCTGGACAGCGAGGCGGTGATGAATCCCATTGTGGCGGCGGAAAAACGCGAGCGCGAGGTTGCCGCCATCAAGGCAAGCCTCGACGAGGCGATGCATGAGATCCGGACCCTCTGCAATGGGCTGGTCCTGCCGCAGATCGAAAGCGCGAGCCTCCCGGAGATCCTCGAGCGCTGCGTTCACGCGCACAGGCAGCGAACCGGCTCGGCGGTGGATTTGTCGCTGTCGCGGCCGCCCCGCCACCTTTCCCCGTCGGCGAAGATATGCATATACCGATTCGTGCAGGAAGCGCTGAACAATGCCTATCGGCACGGCGGAGGCGTCGGGCAGCGTGTCGTCCAGAGCATCGACGGCGACAGGGTGTGGATCGAGGTGGCCGATGGCGGGCCCGGTTTCGATCCGGGCAAGATAAGGCCCACCAACCTCGGGCTTGCCGGCCTGAGGGAGCGGATAGAAAGTATTGGTGGTACATTTGAACTGAACGCGGCCGCTCCGGGTACGGTTGTCCGGATGTCGCTCGGGATCGAGGAGATTGGGCAGGCATGACAATTCGCGTTGCGGTGATCGACGATCATCCTCTGTTCCGAGAAGGCGTGACGAGAAGCTTGTCGGAGATCGACGGCTTCGAAATCATAGCGGAGGGGGGCTCGCGCGACGACGCGCTGAGAATCGCCGAGAATCTGTCCCCCGACGTGATGCTGCTCGATATCTCCATGCCGGGCAGCGGGCTGGAGGCCGTCCCGCTTATCCTTCAGATCGCTCCATCGCAGAAAATCGTCATGCTGACCGTTTCCGAGGCTGGCGACGACGTCAAGGCCGCATTGCAGGGCGGCGCCAAGGGCTATGTCCTCAAAGGGATCGGGTCGAGAGCGCTGGCCGATGTCATCCGGACGGTGGCGTCCGGCGAGAGCTACGTGGCTCCGACACTGTCGGCCAAGCTCCTGTCCAATAGTGCGCCGGCGCCTGTCAGCAAATTCGACCTGATCCACGACCTCACCACCCGGGAGCGGGAAGTTCTCAATCTTGTGGCGTCAGGCATGAGCAACAAGCAGGTGGCGCGAAAGCTCAGCCTTCATGAAAAAACCATCAAGCACCACATGACGCAGATCATGGCAAAGCTCGGCGTGGCCAACCGCACCGAGGCCGCGATGGTATTGCGCGACGCGCTCGACCGCCCGCTCAGTCAATGAGGGATAGGAGCCGCTTCTGGTCGGCCGATGTCGCGCGTCGGTTCACGATAGTGCGTCCGCGCGCGTCTTTCATGATGTAACGGCCGTCCTTGATCTCTTCGCTTATTCCTTCGACATGGCGGATTCTCAAGACCGAGCCGAAAAGCTCCCGGAGCGTCGTGCTCTTTGCGCTGGTCCCGCTCGAACTGCTGCTCGAACTGCTGTTGCTTGAACCGCCGCCGCCCTTCCCATTGCCGTTCCCGCCACCATTGCCATTGCCGTTGCCGCCGCCATTTCCGTTTCCACTGTTGCCGTTCTTGGCAAAGGCGGTTTGGGCAGCAAGTTCGAGGGTGGAACCGGAGATGGTGATCTTGAAGGGAAGACTGGCAAGGGCAAAGCCGATCGCCACGGTGCATAGCGCCGCGACGAGCTTGCGCCCGCTGGTGTTCACTTTGCCGATTAAAAAAATCATTGGCGCACCATTCGCCTGACAGTGGCTTACCCAAACACGTCGAGGAGGCGTGGCCGGCTGATGTCGGACTCCGTGGAGTCGAGCGAAATCGGCAACTTTCTCATGCTCGCCTTATCTTGGGACACCTTGCTCACGACGCAAACCAATCGTCAACCCACGGCTTTCCACATCCAGCGACATTGGACCTTTCCCTCGATAGCCCCGGACGTTCGCCCAGTCTTGATCAGACCAAGGTCTTATCTCCTGCAGTCCCCCTCCATCGGCGGCAAAGGGCCACGGACGACGAGCTGGAAAACCGAACGAAGACATGTCACGTGACCCTCTGCGCCGCAGCAACGCTGACTGAGGCATCTCGAATTCATCGCAGCGCCGACCTTAGCTCACGGCGACGACCCTGCCGGACGGGTCGAGGCGACAGCGGATTCGCGCCTGGCGGGCCTGGATGTCGCCTTGAACGGCATAATCTATGCGCACGGCCAGCGGGGCCGTAAGCGCACCGCTGCGGTGGCGGAGCAGCGGACCGGCGCTCGCCGCACTTACGCGCACGGCGCCAAGGGGCGACGCAGCCGACGCAATCGCCCGTCGGCAGGCGCGAACCACGGCCTTTGGGGTACCCGGAATCGCCGCCAATGGCGCCAGGAGCCCTGAAGGGTAGCCCCATTCACCGCGCTCGTATTCGGCGCGCTTCGCCGTCAATGGCCAAAGGATGCGTGGCAGAACGATGGGTGATCGGTCCGCCATTGCCGGTGCAATGCGGGTGATCGCGTGGGCAGCGCCGCTCCCTCGTGATCCGGCTCCTGCGAGCGAGCCCCCTGGACCATTCCCCGTGCCAGTGCCCGCTTTCCCACCGCTCGACAAACTCGAACCGGCCGTCGAACTCCCTGAAGCAACCCCGGACCCCCCCGATATGCCGCCACTTGTTCCGCCGACGTTGCCGCTCACTCCGACGCTCGATCCCCCAGTCGTGCCGACCGAGGCTCCAGCTTCCGCTCCGCCTACGCCGCCAACACTCGTGCCGACCCCTGCCGAGGCGCCGCCATTGGCAACCCCCACACCTGCGCCGATCCCGATACCGCCGACTTGGGCGCCGAGGCCGACGTCAAGAGCCGAAGCAGGCCCGATCGCGACTACGATCAACAATGTGGCAGTCAGGTACTTGCGCATAATCCGGTCCCTCTCTTGGGCCAGGCAACCCTCGAAAAACCCGCTTCTCTACCAGCGGCGCCGCATCGGCGGCCGCCTGGGGAGCAGCGCTTCGGGAAGCACAACCGTTACCGATCGAACCGATGGCGTCGCCTTGCGGATCTCCACCTTGCGGAATTCCAGCGACCCGACTTGACGGACCGATCGGGCGCGCTTCCGCACAACGGCCTTTGCACGATCGCTGGGGCGATCGCCGGCACGCACCTTCGGTCCATTCTCACTGCTCGCGGTGGGGCGCTGAGGTCGGGCCTTGAGGACGTCATCCTCCTCACGCTCCGTGGCAAGGGCGCGGTTGCGCTTATCCTCCGAGACCTCGCGCTCAGCCGCCGAGATCCGGGCCAGTTCCTGCCTTGCAGCGTCGCGCTCTTGGCGCGCAGTGTCGAGATCGCGCGCGAGCGTTCTTCCCTTCTCGCGTTCCGCGGCGAGCGCTTCTCCAGCTCGCCTAGCTGCAGCCTCGGCGAGCTTTCCAGCCTGCATGACAGCGGCCTGCTCTGCCGCTGCCAGCATGGCGCGGGCCTCCAGGGCAACGGCCGATTGGCGGGCCACAGCGAGCGCGCGTTCGTAGCCTGCACTCCTGTGCCGCTCTTCTTCAAGCGCTCGCCTTGCTGCAGCCTCGGCAAGGTTTCCAGCCTGCATGGCAGCGGCCTGCTCTGCCGCTGCCGGCTTGGCGCGGGCCTCCAGGGCAACGATCGATTGGCGGGCCACAGCGAGCTCGCGTTCGTAGCCTGCACGCCTGTGCCGCTCTTCTTCAAGCGCTCGCCTCGCATCGGCGAGAGATATCTCCACAGCGTGTCGCGCTCTGAGCGCGGCGGCCTTCGAACGGATTGCTCCGGCGGCCTTGGCCTGCAGATGTTCGATTTCGAGCAGCACCACCGTCAGAGAGCGGGTGGCGGCATTCGCGACCTCCTCCACTCGAGCCTTCATGGCGTCGAGATCGGCCCGCGTCACCTTGAGTTCCTGGGCCAGGGAGGCCGCCCGCTGACCTTCCGCAGCGAGAGCCTGTTCGTGCCGGAGCGCATCCTCCCGGGCGGACTGGTGCGCCGCACGCGTTTCTTCGCGCGCCGCTTCAAGCTCCGCACGAGCGGTCGTCAAGGCACGCCGTAAAGCCTCTATGTCGGACGTTTCGCGTTCCGGGGCTTGCCACTGCTCAGTCGCCGCCGGTACCACCGCGCGCTCCGCAGGCGGCCCGCCCCCGACATGGGTGGTGGCGCCTGAAATGCGCATCCCGACCGGGTCCTCAGGAAGTCCGTCATCGGTTGCCGACTGAGCTCTCGCGGGAGACCCAAGCAGCAGGATAAGGCAGAACGGAATGAAGCCGAGCGAGGTTGCGACCGACCCATGGCATAGGCGACGATATGGTACGGCCGTGGTTCGCCGCTCCCCGCTAGAAAATGCAGGCCCTTCGCGCATCGTCTCGGACCTCTTTACCAAATCGATGATTGATCAGCCGTTCGCGGCTGACGCAAAGTCACGCGCGCGCAGCGTTGGTGATCCGCAAGCACTGCGATCAGCATAACAAAGCCAATTCGTGGCGATGAGCTTCACATTGGGTCAGGGGCATCCGCTAATTGGCTTAGTTGATCGTTATGATCTGCCGCGATACTCCCTTGGACTTACTGTATGTTTCCTTAAGATCGCAGCCGACTTAAAGATAAGATTTCAAAGTGTTACGGCGTCCGGACGACCCGCAGCGTCGCGCTGACCGAGGCGGGCGAGCGCTTCGCCCATTGGATTGACCACTCTCCCGTATCTGGCAACGCAAGCTCGATGCCTCGGTGGCGCCGATGTGCTATCTAATTGGTTGTGGAGCGGAATCGTCGATGGAACAGAAACTCTCCGTGATCATGGCCTCAGACGTAGTCGGCTACAGCCAACTGATGGGGGTTGACGAGAAGGGCACCTTGGCGGCTCTCATGAAGCACCGACAAGAGCTTCTGGATGCCAAGATCGCTCTGCATCACGGCCGCATCATCAAGCTCATGGGCGATGGCATGCTGGTAGATTTCAGCACCGTCGAAGATGCGGTTCTCTGCGCGGTGGAAATTCAGCGGGAGATGAGGACGAGGAACTCGAATGTCCGCCATGACCGGCAAATAGAGTTTCGCATCGGCATAAACATCGGTGACATCCTGTTTGAAGACGGCGACGTCTACGGTGACGGCGTAAACGTGGCGGCGCGAATCGAGAGCATCGCCAAGCCGGGCGGAGTCGCAGTCTCAGCGTCGGTGCGCGACACGGTGGGCAACCGCCTTGGTATCCGCTTTGAGGATGCCGGAGAGCAGACGTTGAAAAACATCGAGCGTTCGCTTCGGATCTTCAATGTCATCATCGACGAAGACGTGCCAACCAGACGTTGCGTGTCCTTTATGGCGCCGCCGTCGATCGAAGTACAGGGCGATCCCACGCTCACGTTGAACAGAACGCTTCTCTACGTTTCGAGTTTCGTGAACCTGAGCGGCGACCCCGACCAGGAGTACTTCGCCGCCGGAATCACACAGGATATTGCTGCCGCGTTGTCGCGCTTCTCCGGATTGAGCGTGATCGTTCGTTTGCCCAGTTCAGAACTGCGCCTCCCGGCCACTCATTACACCCTCGACGGCAGCGTGAGACGGCTCGGCGATCGCGTCAGGGTCAGTGCGAGTCTGTCGAACGCCCGGCGCGAACATATCTGGGCGGAGAAGTATGATTTCGACCTCGTCGATACGTTCCACATTCAGGATGAGCTTTCTCGATCCATTCCGGCCGCGCTGAACATCAAGATCGAGGAGGCCGAGCGCCGGCGCGTCTTGAACAAGCCGCTTACGGCCCTGAGGGCATACGATTTCTACCTGCGGGGCAGACACCTCGAAAAAAGCCTGAATCCGGCTGACGTCAGGCTTGCGAAGGAGATGTTCGAGGCCGCTATCGACGATGATCCTGGCTACGCGCGCGGATACCTTGGTCTCGCGTGGCTCCAGATAAGGAAATTGAAGTGGAACGAGCGCGTCGACTCGGTCGCCACCCTGGACAGTGCATTTGCTTTTGCAACCAAAGCACTGGAGCTCGATCCGTTTGACGCCGACGTTCACTGGGCTCTGGGCGTCGTATTCCTGTGGCGCGGGGAGGCGGAAAGGGCAATCGGCTGCTACGAACGTGGCCGCGAGCTGGCTCCTAACAACTGTGACCTCCTCGCCGAATATTGCGATGCTCTAGGCTATCTCGGGCGTCTTGAGGATGCAATCAGGATCGGGGAACTGGCCGTGCGGCTTAATCCCAGTCGACCGGACTGGTACCTCTGGAACATCGCGGCCAGCAAGTACCTGTCCGGAAACTATCTGGAGGCACTGTCCCTCCTGGAAAGGATGGCCGACCTTGGATCTGCCTACCGCTTGCTGGCCGCGACATATGCTCAGCTTGGACGCCTGGAAGACGCGCGTCGCGCTGCGAGCGAACTTCTGAAGCTAAATCCAGAATTCTCGATCGAGCGATACAGCTCCCGCGCACCGTATCGTGACAAGGCGCTCCTTGCCCGATACGTCGAAGGTCTCCGACTCGCAGGCCTCCCGGAGTGAGCATTGTTCGCGACACGGCGGTCCGTCCCGCGAAGCTGGATAAGCCGACCGGACTGACCCGAGGGGCGCATGGATTGCGTCAGTCGTCATGGATCTGTTCTGTCGACGGCGCCCAGTCGTCCGAGCCTCTTCTCGCAGGCAAGTATCTAGAGTGAGATGGTTTCACACAAAACTTCGGCACACGAGCAGCGCACGATGATGGAAAGCCCAGTGGCAGCCCTTCGCTCGGTCCGTCAGGTCGCCGGCCTGCGAATACTCGACATTGGCTGCGGAACCGGAAGGCTGGCAAAGGAGCTGATCGAAGCCGGCGCCGACGTCTGTGGGATCGACCCGGAGCCGCAGGCGATCCGGACCGCGCGGGAGACTGTGCCCCGCGGCAAGTTCACCATAGCCTCGGCCGAGGCCTTACCCTTCGAAACCGCGTCCTTTGATGTGACGATGATGGTGAATTCGCTCCACCACGTTCCCGAACCACTCATGCCCATCGCGCTGCTCGAATCGGTCAGGGTTCTGGGCGACGACGGGATATTGGTCGTTGTCGAACCGCTGGCAGAAGGTAATTTTTTCGAAGCACTCCGCCTGGTCGACGACGAGACCCTTGTCAGGCAGGCAGCTCAGGCAGCCATCGAAGCGCAGCTTTCGGGCGGCAATCTAAAGCTGATGAATACGCTCACCTACGTTCGCACGGAGGCGTTTGGTTCGCCGGAGCAGTTCCTCGACCGCATTGTCGCAGTGGATCCGTCGCGGCTTTCAGCAATCGAACGTCTCAGCTCCAGTTTGAAGAGCGCGGTCCTGACATCCGCCCGCCGTGGTGCGGGGGGAGGCCTGGTGTTCGATCAGCCCATGAAAGTTCATTTCATGGAGCGAGCCTAACCCGGCGCATCGTCCAGCGGCATTTCCGCCTCTCACGGCCCCAACGCTAAGCTCGACCCTTTGCTGTCATTGGCGATTAGCGCAGTGGACGTCTCGCCTTCTGTTTCGGAACTGCAGCACAAACGGCGGAAGATTCATCCGCCAGGACGAATCCTGGAGGTCGGCTTCGTGGTTTGTCTCGCTGGCCTGGTTCAGAGGGAACGGCTGAGGCCCCCATCGATGCGGATGTTCTGCCCGGTGATATACCCCGCGCCACCCGACAGCAGGAAGGCAATGGTGGCTGCGATTTCCTCGGACGTGCCGTAGCGGCCCATCGGAACGCTGTCGCGCCGCTCGTCGGTGGCGGGCAGGCTGTCGATCCAGCCGGGCAGGACGTTGTTCATGCGGATGTTCTTCGCCGCATAGCTGTCCGCGAAGATCTTCGTGAAGCTCGCCAGTCCGGCCCGGAAAACCGCGGAGGTCGGGAACATCGCGGAAGGCTCGAAGGCCCATGCCGTCGAGATGTTGACGATGCTGCCGCCGCCCTGCGCCTCCATGATCGGTGTAACCAGCCGGATCGGGCGCACCGCGCTCAGGAAATAGACCTCCATGCCCTTGTGCCAGTCCTCGTCTGGAATTTCGAGGATCGGCGCGCGCGGGCCGTGGCCAGCGGAATTGACCAGCGCGTCGATCCGCCCCCATTTCTCCGTCGCCAGGTCCACGAGCCGCTTCACGTCGTCATTTGACTGGTTCGAGCCGGTCACACCGACGCCACCCAGTTCCTTTGCCAGGGCCTCTCCCTTGCCGGACGAGGAAAGAACGGCAATGCGATAGCCCTCCTGGGCCAGTTTCCTTGCGGCCGCGGCGCCCATGCCGGACCCGCCTGCGGTGATGAGAGCGACTTTTTCTTCAGACATTGGAGCCTCCGATAGCTGGATTTCGAGGCAGTATGCCAGATAGGGGCCGGACTTTCGCGCCAGAAAGAAACGTGCCAGACTGTAGAAAATCTACAGGACATTCCAATGATTCAAGCCCGCCGCAAGCTGCCACCGCTGAACGCCCTGCGGGCCTTTGAGGTCTCGGGCCGCAGGCTGAATTTCCGCGCCGCCGCCGAGGAGCTGGGCGTCACGCAAGGGGCGGTCGCGCAGCAGGTTCGCGCGTTGGAAAATCAACTTGGCCTTATGTTGTTTCAGCGCTTCCCCCGCGGCCTCGCTCTGACCCCGCAGGGCGCGGCCTATCTTGCAGATGTGACGCGTGCCTTCGATACGCTTGGCGAGGCGACCGGACGGCTTCTTGCGCGGCCGGAAGCAGTGACGATCAGCGTAACCCCCACCGTCGCCGCCAAGCTGTTGATCCCGCGGCTCGCAGAGCTTAACGCCGCCCTTCCCGATGTGGAGCTCAGGACGGTCGCCACCGAAGCGCTATCCGACTTCGACCGCGACCAGGTGGACATCGCGGTGCGCCTGACCCGCCAGCCTTTTCCGGCAACGCTGGAGGCAAGATTGCTGTTCCGTCAGGAACTGGTCGCGGTCGCAAGCCCACATCTGGTCAAAGGCTTGCCGCTTCCTCTGGCTGGCGAGCAGCTTCGGAAGCTCCCGCTTTTGCATGATGCCCACAGCCACTGGCCGGTATTCCTGCGATGCCGCGACAAGCTGCCCGGAGCAGTGTTCAATCATACGACGCTGGCGCTGGATGCCGCCCTGGCCGGCCAGGGCGTCGCCTTGGCGTGCCGGGCTTTCGTCGCGGCCGATCTTGCGGCCGGGCGGCTGGTGCAGGTGACGGATGCAACGGCAATCATCGAACCCGATTACTTCCTCGTCCGCAAACGGTCATCATCGCCTCGAAAGGCCGTGGATGCGGTCTGGGACTGGTGTGCGGCGCGACTGTCGCTCAGCTAGCCTCGGCAGCGCACTAGTGTGGGAGCGAGGCGAGATCAGGGTCGCTCCGGAAGTAGCGCGACGCCGCCTCCGTCCGGTTGCGCACATTCATCTTCTTGTAGATATTCCGGACATGCACCTTGACTGTGTTTTCGGAAAGCCGGAGACGATCGGCGATAATCTTGTTCTGCGTGCCCATGCAGATGAGATCCAGAATCTGGACCTCGCGCATCGTCAGGAGGCCTTGGCCATAATCGGCCTTGCGTTCCAGATCGATGTCTTCCGAAGACGCCTGTCTTTGCGCGACAAGTCCGCCTCCTGTGAGCCCGCTCGGCGCAAGGCGCCGAAGCAACGCGGCCGGAAAATGCTCGCCGCCCTTCATCAGGAGATCGATGGCGGCAAGGCATACGTCGAGATTGAGGTTCAGGGGCAGCACGCCGTGAACCACGCCTTCGTTGACAAATCCCGCGATCGAGGAGTCGAGCTCGTCCGCATGCTGCACCACCAGGCCAATAGCGGCATTCGGATGGAACTCGTGGATCGCCCTCACGATCGATGGAAATGCTGCCGCCGGCAATCGGTAGAGCATGACCAGGCTTACGTCTAAAAGATTGCCATCCAGGAGACCGTCGGCATCGGAAAGGCTTACGATCTCTTGATCTTGAAAACGCGCACTGATCGCCTGCGTCAGACATTCGGCGAACAGATCGGTCTTCGCTAACATTACAATTTTGCTTTTCTTCGGAAAGCCTTTGTTGTTTTCTTCAAAATTGGTCAGGGTCGAGTTCGTGAGGTACATTTGCCGCTCCTTGTCACTTACTATATACTGCGGGTCGTGTGTCGCTTCCTGTGTGTGTAGTTATTAGAAAATACTTCGTTACGACGGTGTTCCGCGGCGGACAAAATTAACTGTCATCGAAAATCATGTTAAGGATCACAGTAATACTTCCCGTTAATTATGTTTTTATTGATACAGCCATTGAGCGCCATTGTCATTATCGCCCAGTTCCGATAGTTATCGCGCCGTTCTTTTCTACTCAAAGTGGATTAGCTCAGATCGTCGTCAGCCTCCAATGCGTGAGGCAGCGCTGCTTCTTTGGCGAGCAAGTCAAACAGGTCCGAGTGCTGGCATTCGGCCAGAATGTGGCGTCAACACTCGCCTCGACATGAAAAGATTGGCGGATACCGCGGCCGCGCTCGACAGGGTCATCAGCGACGCGCTCGAAGTTTTCGATGGCCTGACAAACCTGCGCGCCCACGATGCAGGCGTTCCACCTCGACAGAAATCGACATGGATGCCCGCACAACTCGTTATTACGCTAGCGTGGCCACAGAGATCGCCCGTCGAAAAACCACGCTGCGCGTTCCTGACCGTCTATCAGCAGGCGCTCGATCATCGGTCTGGAGCGGTCCAGCTTTGAGGGATAGTCCAGGTCGCCCTCGAGTTCGACGACTCGGATGTTGATAGGTTTGTAGCGTGCGCCGAGTGAGGGATACTCGGCGATCAGCTCATTGATTTTCGTAATGAAGTACAATTCCTGACTGAGCGCCAGGTTGCCAGACAGCTCATTCCGGCGGTCGATGATCTCTGGCATCGCCCGCGGCTCGCTTTTCCGCTGCTGCGGGTTGATCTGCACCACCCAGATTTCGTCTGGCCTCTCCGGCAACTCGGTGAATTCGCGCACAGGCGGATTGCGGCTGAAGAGCCCGTCCCAGAAGAGAGTGCCGTGCGCCTGCACGGCCCGGAAGAGCGGGGGGACCGCGGCCGAGGCGATCAGCTCATCATAGGTCAAGCTCTCCCCCTCAAACGCCACTCCGAGGCCGCGAACGATGTCAGTGGCCCCAATCAGGAGCTTTGGCCTCGCGCGACGATGCGGCTCACTCGGCAACGACTCTAGGTCGAGGTGACGACTGAGAAGATTGCGCAAGCGCGGCTCCGCCACAGGACCATATAGGTAGGGGCTGATCTCGGCGCTGACCGGGAGGCGTGCCGACGCCACCGCCCAGAAATTAGCCACCGCATCAAGGATGTCATGCACCTCGAGATCGCGCCAAAACTCCATCAGGCGGCGTCTAGCCTCGTCCGCCCCTCCGCGGATCAAGCCGGACCACACCAGCGCGGCGCACATGGCGCCGCCAGACGTCCCGCTTAAGGCAACGACCCGATAGCGATCACGGTACTCAGGCGCCAGCAGGGCACTCAGCACGCCAGCCGCAAACGCGGCATGGCTGCCTCCGCCCTGGCAGGCTATCGCGATCTTGGGAGCCGGTGACATGTGGTCTTATCGCCCGTCCAGATTTGTGAGCCCATCTCGAACCGGATCACTGGGCCGTCCCATTGGGGTCCACGCAGTCCAGTTCGGAAACATTCGATGCTGATTTGCACTCATGAATTGTCCCCCGCCAAATTATAATGCACGCGTGTTCTTTCGAGCAACGGCGACTTCCCAGGATCCGCGCCCCTGCTCTTGCCATGAGGACGGTCAAACATAGCGTTTGCGCGGGAACGGATTTCGGCAGTCCGAGCCATGCGGGCCTGGTCGTGTGTTCCTGACGTGAACCTGCGGAGAGAAAATCCAATTCCTGAATTCATCAATCGGCGCCGCAGGTTCCTCGGGTTCGCCGGTCCCACGAGCTGCCGAACTCACATTCAAGCGCTTTGAATCGAAATTCTCTGTCCCTCAAACGAATGCGGGCCCTCGACCGCCTCGATGACGACCTCGCTGCGAGTGATCTGATGCCGCGCGATCGCGCGCGGCCGAATCTCTGATCTCCGCCGGCGTTCGGCCGTAGGTCCGCCGAAACTCCTTGGTGAAATGCGATGTGTTTATGAAGCCGACGTCGAGCGCGACCTCGATGATGGGCTTCTTGCTCGTCAGCAGGATCTGCCTCGCCCGGTCCAGCCGCAGACGTCGGAATGCAACCGCGGGAGAAATGCCTGCCTTTTCATGAAACAGCCGCTCGAGCTGGCGTCTCGACAGCCCGACCGAGGCCGCAAGCTGCTCGATGGTGATCCCACCTTCGAGATGCTGCTCCATGGATATCAGGGCGGCCATGACACGGGAATCGTTGAAGTACTCGTACAGCGGCTGGCGCGTCTGGATATCGAACTGCGACCGGGCCTTTTCGATCTGCAGCACCTCGAGTGCATTGCGCTCGGCATCCGCACCGATGTGCCGCCTCACCAAGGCAGCCGCCAGATCGGCGGCACTGCTTCCGCCCGCGCAGGAGCCGCGTTTGCGCTCCAGATTGAACAGCCGGTCCGGCCTGGCTTTATGGTCAGGAAAGCGTTCGCGGAATTCGTGGTAGTGCAGCCAACTCACACATGTCTCGTGTTCCTTCATCAGCCCCGCTTCCGCGAGAATGAAGGATCCGGTGCACAGGCCGACCAAGGGGACGCCTTTCGAAGCGGCGTGCTTGAGAAACCGGATGGTTTCGTAATCGACTGGTTGCTGGACAGTCAGCAGGCCGCCGACGACGGCGATGTAATCGAATTGTCGAGGATCGACGATGTCCGATGTGGGCGCTACCTGGACACCGCAACTCGAGGTGATCAGGTGCCTGGTACTGCCGAGGACCTGCCAATCCGCAAGCACGCGGCCGGACCGGTCGAGCTGGTCGCTCGCCAGCCTGAGCGTGTCGATGAACATCGCGAATGCCGACAACGTGAAAGATCGCGCCAGGACGAAGCCGATTTTCAGCCGGCGCACCGGGGGAGTGGCGCCTGACGCCGATAATTGAGCGGTATGTGCCATTTCACCTGCTCCTTACAGCCAGTGCGCGCCGTGGAAGTGCCGGTCGAGAGGGGCGCCCCTCTCGTGCGGTTCACCTGATCTGAAAGCCGTGCGCGAAGGGATCCCGGTCGTCGACGAAGATCGTGTTGTGGCCTGTGATCCTCGCCCATGCGCCGATGCTCGGCATGATCCCCTCGTGGGGTCCCATATTGACGCCGCTTTCGACGCGACCTTCGAAGATCGTGCCGATCAGGCTTTCGTTCCGAAAGGCATCGCCGATCTTCAGTCGTCCTTTCCCATGCAATTGCGCCATTCGCGCCGAGGTTCCGGTTCCGCCCGGCGAACGGTCGATCGCCTTGTCGCCATAGAAAACCGCGCCGCGGCCATCGGCATTTCCGTTGCTAGCACGATCGCACCAGATTGCATGGTGGACGCCGCGGATCCTCTCATCCTCCGGGTGGACAGGATCGCACACCTCCGCAAGTGCCGTCCTGAGTTTCTGGCTGAAGCCGACGAGCTCCGAGGCTGTCATGCCGTCCAGGCCTGGCCAGTTCCGCTGCGGCTCGACGACCGCGTAGAAATTGCCGCCATAGGCGACGTCGATGACCAGCCTTCCGATGCCGGGAACCTCGACCTCCACATCGGCGCTATGAAGATAGCTCGCGACATTGAAGAGGCGCACGCTTTTGACGAGATCTCCGTCCATCTCGTAGGTGACGTCCACCCTTCCGGCCGGCGTCTCGATGGACAGGATCCCTGGTCTTTTCGGCGTTACGAGCCCCTCCTCGATAACGACTGTCGCGAGGCCGATGGTGCCCGCGCCGCACATTGGCAGGCAACCGCTGACTTCGATGAACAGTGACGCGAAGTCGCAGTCCTCGCGGAAGGCCGGGTAAAGGATTGCGCCGGACATGACATCGTGGCCGCGCGGCTCGAACATCAGGGCCCTGCGGATCCAGTCGAAGTCCCGAACGAAGATCTCCCGCCGCTCGGAAATCGGCAGATGCGGAAGCAAGGGTCCGCCACCGGCAACGACGCGGACCGGATTGCCGCAGGTGTGGGAGTCGATGCAAAAAAAGCTGCGGCGCATGACAGTCTCTTCCAGTGTCCTACAGCCCCGTGCGTTACGCCGGGCGGGTGTTCCGCCCCCGCTGGAGGGCGCCGCGCGAGAGCCTGTCGAGCAGAATGGCGACGGCGACGATCGACAATCCTGCGCGCAAGCCCAGGCCCATTTCCATGCGGGTCAAACCACGGGTCACCTCGGCGCCAAGGCCGCCTGCACCCACCAGCCCCGCCAGGACCACCATCGCCAGGGAGAGCAGGATGCACTGGTTGAGGCCGACGACGAGCGTCGGGGTCGCGGAGGGGATTTCGATCTTGAAGAGGATCGCCCGCGGCGAGGCTCCCGTCGCCTGCCCGAGTTCCAAGAGGTCCTTCGGCACCTGGTTGAAGGCGAGCGTGGTCAACCGGAGCATCGGCGGGACGCCGTAGACGATCGTCGCGATGATGGCCGGCACCCGGCCGAGGCTGAAGATCATGACGGCAGGGATGAGATAGACCCACGGCGGTACCGTCTGCATGATATCGAGCACGGGGCGGATCGCCGCCTCGAGTTGTCTGTAGCGGGCCGCCAGGATTCCGAGCGGAAATGCGATCAGCACCGAGATGGTCACTGCGACAGTCACCAGTGCGAGCGTCTGCATCGACGCCATCCAGAGACCAACCAAGAAACAGAATGCCAGCGCGATGCCCGTGATCACCGCGACGCGGATGTTCACGAGGACGGCGGCCAGGACGAAGGCAATGACGATGACTCCGTATGGCGGCAGAAAAAGCAGGGCGGATTCGATCGCGCCCAGGACCGCCTCGACGAACTTCGTGACGGCCTCGAAAAGGGGATGGAAGTTGGCGTTCAGCCAATCCACTGCGGGAGCGAGGTAGGTGCCAGGGGAAACCTGAATGGATTCCGGGTTCATCTTCTGCCTCCGTTCGCGGTGCGTGCCGCGCTCTGGGCCAGCCGGTCGAGCACCATGGTCAGGATGACGATCGCGATCGCGGCGTTGATCGACGTTGCGATGTCGAGCGTGCGCACGGCTCCGTAGATCGTCTCTCCGAGACCGCCCGAACCGACGATGCCGGCGATGACGACCATGCCGAACGCCATCATCAGGCTCTGGTTGATGCCTGCCATGATGCTCGGAATGGCGAAGGGCAACCTGATTTTGGTGAACATCTGCCAGGGCGTCAGGCCGCTCGCCTGGCCCAGTTCGATGAACTCGCGCGGGGTCATGCGTATGCCGAGAGAGGTCAACCGGATGGCAGGCGGCATCGCGACGATGAAGGTCGCGACGAGCGCCGTGGCCGGGCCGTAGCCGAGCAGTGCGATCGCGGGAAGAAGATAGATGTACGGCGGAAGCGTCTGGATCAGGTCGAGGACCGGTTCCAGGAACCGGTCGAACGATCTTGCGAAGCCCGCGACGATGCCGACCGGAATGCCGACGAGAAGCGCGAGGATCGTGGCGGTGATGACGAGAGCCAACGTGCTCATGGTCTCTGCCCACAATCCCATCAGGGCGCAGAAGACCAGGGCTACGCCGATCAGCGCGCCCGCCACGGCATTGATCATCCGCCACCCGCATGCCGCGGCGATGACCGCGATGACGTAGAACGGGGCAAGCTGAAGCAGCCAGAGAATGCCGCCATAGGTTCCCTCGAGAACCATTCTGACGAACTCGAACAGCCATTCGCCGTTGTCACTGATCCAGCTGAGCGCATCATCCGTCCAGGTGTCGAAAGTATCCGCAATGATCGAAGTGTCCATTTCCCTACCCCCAGGTCAGGCCGCGACAGGCTCTCCGGCGGTCGTGCCGGCAACACCGCGAAGCAAGCCGCGCGTCGTGACAACACCGACGACGGCGCCGTTCTCGACGACCGCGACCGCGTCACGGTCGGACTGCATGGTAAGGTCGATCAGTTCGCCGATGTCTGCCTCCGGCGAGGTCCGGAGCAGCGCATCGACGTCGCAATGCGGCTGCGCGCTCTTGAATTCGGCGAGCGGCCGCATGACCGAATGCGCCTTGACCAGATGAATCCTGGATATGCCCGCCACGAAATCGGAGACGTAATCGTCGGCGGGCTTGGTCACGATCTCCTCGGCGGTTCCCACCTGGACGATGACGCCATCCTTCATGATGGCGATCCGGTCGCCGATGCGGATGGCTTCCTCCAGGTCGTGGGTGATGAAGACGGCGGACTTTCCGAGCGACTTCGTCAATTGCCGGAACTCGTCCTGGAGCTGTCGGCGGATGAGCGGGTCGAGCGCGCTGAACGGTTCGTCCATCAGAATGATCTCGGGATCGGCGGCGAGCGCCCGGGCAAGACCGACACGCTGCTGCATGCCGCCCGACAACTCGCTCGGATAGCGCGCCGTCCAATCGGCGAGCCCCACCTTTTCGAGCGCGGCGCGGGCGGTCTTGTTGCGTTCGTCCCTGGCGACACCCCGGACCTCAAGGCCGAAGGCGGCGTTTTCGAGGACCGTCCTGTAGGGAAGAAGCGCGACGCTCTGGAACACCATGCCGATGTTGCGTGCCCGCATGTCCCGGAGCTCCGCCGCATTCAGCTTGGCGATCTCCCTGCCCTTCACCGTGATCTTGCCGAGGCTCGGCTCGATCAGGCGGTTGAGAAGACGGATCAACGTCGACTTGCCGCTGCCCGAAAGGCCCATGATGCAGAAGATCTCGCCGCGGCGCACCTGGAGGCTGGCGTCCGACACGCCGACAACGCAGTCGAAGTC
Source organism: Sinorhizobium glycinis (assembly GCF_001651865.1). Lineage (GTDB taxonomy): Bacteria > Pseudomonadota > Alphaproteobacteria > Rhizobiales > Rhizobiaceae > Sinorhizobium > Sinorhizobium glycinis. Next base: position 603,660 of record NZ_LPUX01000064.1, on the reverse strand, counting down.
CTTGAGCACCTGCTTCTTGGACAGTCCGCGTTCGGACACGGCCTTGACGGCTGCGGGAGCGCGGGCCCCGAAAATCTTCCAGACGTTCTGGCAGTCGACCAATACTTCGTTGGAGTCATTCATCGCAGTTTTCATCGCGTTCCCCGCGGGCCAGCTTGGCGCCGGCCTTCATGTTTCGGAATGTCGGGCGGGTCGCTGATTTCAGCGGCCCGCCTTTCGAGGTCACTGGCTCTTGATATTTTCCCAGCGCTTCAGGAGGTCGGCATGGCTGTCGGTCCACTCCTCGACGGCCTCATCCATTGTCTTGCCATCGCTGACTGCGCCGTTGATCGCGGTGATGTCGGCGAGCGGAACGTAGACGCTGGCGATCACTTCACGAGCGTGCGGGTTTTCCGCCGAGAAGCCCTTCTGGCCAATCCAGTAGTAGCTCTGCGGCGGCGGGAAGATGCCTTTCGAGTCCTTGAGGAACTTCACAGGGTATTTCTGCATCATCCAGGACGGCTCCCAGATGGTGACGGCGATCCATTCCTTGCGGTCCATGGCCGACTTGAGCGCGGCGGTCATCGCTGCGGTGCTGCCTTCGACGAGCTGCAGCTTGAGATCGTAGGCTTTGACGGCGTTGGCAGCGTCGCGCATCAGCCCGGAACCGGGCTCGATGCCGACGATCTTGCCTCCGAACTTGTCGGCGTTGTCGTTGAGCTGCTCCGTCGAATCGATCGTCACGTATTGCGGCACGGCAATGGCCTGATAAAGCCCATGCGAAACCGGGGAGATTTTCTCCAGCCGGTTCTTGTTCTTGTCCCAGTAATCCTGGGCGACATAGTCCGTCTGCGAGGCGAGGATTTGCACGTCGCCCTTGCTGAGCGCGGCGTAGGCGATGCCCCACTCCGAAAACTCGGTTACCTTCACGGTATAGCCGGAGTCTTCAAGCACCTTCTTGGTGATCCCGGTGATCGGGGTGAGGTCCTCCCAGGACATCGTGCCTATGGTGATGGTCTTTTCCTCCGCATGGGCGGACAGCATGGTCATCCCGACCATTGCGGCAGCGCAGAGCGCCTTCCACAAAGTCTTCATCGTCGTTCTCCTGTTTTTCGTTCCCATTCTCATTGAAGACCTGCAGTCGGCTCAGTCTTCATATTGCGCGGCGACGGATCATCCCTCGCGGCCTGCGCGCAATTCCTGCAAACGGATCATTGCATTGATACCCAGCCATGCGAACGGCTCCGGCGGCAGCCGGGACGGTGCGGGGTGATCCATGTATTCTTCGAGATGCCGGGAGTGGGTCCCGGTCGCCAGTTCAGCCGCCATCATGCCGGCAAGCGTGCTCTTCACCGTGCCGAGACCGTTCTCGCAGCAGGCGGAATAAAGTCCCTCCTCGACTTCGCCGAAGGCGGGCACATGGTTGAGGCTGAGGCAGATCCGCCCGGCCCAGCTATGTTCGAACGGTATTCCTTTGAGGCCCGGAAACCGCGCGTCCAGCGAAGTGCGATGCGCCTCCGCCATCCTGGCCATGCGCCGTTTGGTCAGTTTCACGGTGGTGTCGTAGGTGTACTTTGTCCGGATGGCGATGCGCGACTGGCCGCCGGACGTGATCTTGCGAACCGTCGCACCCATGGCATCGGCCGGAAGCAGAGCCCATCGATCTTGCCCGGAGACCCGGCGGCCGAAATCGTCTGCGGGGAAAGGGGCGGTCATCGACGCATAGGCGAAGATATGCATCAGCCGCCCACGGAAGTGGCCGAAGTCGTCGATGTGGCCATTGACGCCCACTATCACCTTGGGCGCAGTCACCTTGCCCCGCGGACAGACGGCCGTCCAGGCACCGTGCGCACGCTTCAACGCGGTGACCGGGGAAGTTTCGAAGATCTCTACCTTCGGCGAAAGCCCGGCGGCCAAATCGCGGATATAGTCGGCCGGCTGGATCAGCACCGCGCCGGGCGTATACAGCCCGCCGAGATAGTAGTCCGACCCGGTGATCTCGCGCATTTCGGCGGCATCCAGGAGGATGTGCTGCTCCCCTGCGCCTTTCAGGGAATGGCCGAAGCTCAGGTTCAGCTTCATCCCCCGTGCCGTTGCCGCGGCGTTGATCTTCCCCGCAGGGTCGAAGGTCTCCCGCGACATCCGGTATTCAGCGGCTGCCTCCTTGGCAAAGGCGATCGCGGATCGGTTCTGGGCCATCTCCAGCCTGGTCGCGTCGGCGCTGCCGCTCGAATATTCGCTGGAGGAGAGATTGTGCGGGACGTCGATCATGAATCCGGAATTCCGGCCCGACGTCCCCTTGCCCAGCTCGCTCGCATCAAGGACGACGATCTTGTCGTCCGGCCGAAGCTGGAGCAGACGACGGGCTGCGGAAAGGCCGGCGAAGCCCGCGCCGATGATCAACCAGTCGGCCGTGACGTTGCCTTCCAGGCTCCGGGCCGGGAACGGACGCCGACTGACCGCCTCCCAACCCGAGATGCCGTTTTCAACCGGCAAGCGCTTCACCGGCTTGGAGATCATCGGATCGTCTCGTCCACCGAGCGCTCCGAGACGTCGATCCAGATCGTCTTGAGCTCGCAATAGTTGTCGTGGGCGAAGATCGACTTGTCGCGGCCGCCGAAGCCGGACTCCTTGTAGCCGCCGAACGGCGTCGTGGCGTCGCCCTCGCCGAAGCAGTTGACGGTGACGAGGCCGGCGCGGATCTCGCGCGACAGCTTGATCGCCTTCTTCAGGCTGCCGGTGTAGACCGACGCCGTCAGGCCGTAATTGGTGTCGTTGGCCAGCGCCACGGCTTCGGCCAGGTTCTCGAAGGTCGTCACCGACAGGATCGGCCCGAAGACCTCCTCCTTGAACAGCCGGCTTGCCGGCGTGACGCCGTCGACGACCGTCGGCTCGATGTAGACGCCCTTCAGCGTCTCGCCGCCGAAGGCGACCGGGAGCGCCTCGCTCTTCACGTCGTCGAGGAAGGACTTGACCTTGTCGAAGTGGTTCTTGCTGACCAGCGCGCCGAGGCGGTTTTCCGGGTCGAGCGGGTCGCCGGTCTTCCACTCGCGCAGATAGGCGCCGATGCGGTTCATGAGCTCGTCCTTGATGCTGGCCTGGACGATCAGCCGCGACGTCGCCGAGCAGTTCTCGCCCATGTTCCAGAAGGCGCCGTTGACCACCTGCTCGGCGACAAGGTCGAGGTCTTCGGCGTCTTCGAGCACCACGGCCGGGTTCTTGCCGCCGCATTCGAGGACGACCTTCTTCAGGTTGGAATCGGCGGCATAACGCAGGAAGCGCCGGCCGGTCGGCGTCGAGCCGGTGAAGGCCACCATGTCGACATCCATGTGCAGGCCGATTGGCTCGCCGACCTCCCGGCCGCTGCCGGTGACGACGTTGAAGACGCCGGCCGGGATGCCGGCCTCATGGGCGAGTTCGGCGACCCGCAGCGTCGTCAGCGTCGTTTCCTGGGCGGGCTTGACGACGACCGGGCAGCCGGCGGCCAGCGCCGGGCCGATCTTCCAGGCGAGCATCAGCAGCGGGAAGTTCCACGGCAGCACGCAGCCGACGACGCCGACCGGTTCGCGCACCACCATGGCGAGCGCATTCGGCCCGACATTGTTGGTGTTGTCGTAGAGCTTGTCGATCAGCTCGGCATGCCAGCGGATCGTGTGGATCGTCTCCGGCACATCGACGGCCTGGCATTCGCGGACCGGCTTGCCGCTATCGAGGCTCTCCATGACGGCAAGCTCGTGGCGGTTGCGTTCCAAGAGCTTGGCGAGCTTGAGGAGCGTCGCCTTGCGGTCGCCGGGAGACTGAAGACGCCAGCGGCCGTCCTCGAAGGCCTGCCTCGCCTTGGCAACCGCGAAGTCGACGTCGCTCGCGTCACAGGCGGCGATCTCGGCCAGCACCTCGCCGGTGGCGGGATTGGTCGTCGTGAACGTCTTGCCCGATTTCGCCGGACGGAAGGCGCCGTCGATGAAGGCATTGGTGGGCAGCTGGAGGCCGGCGGCGATCGCCTTGTATTCGGCGGCGGTCAAGGGTTCATGCATAGTTGGCTCCCGAGGTGATTTGGGCGACCGTGCGCTTCAGGGTGGCGACGACAGTCTGCAGCGTTCGCTTTTCGTCGGAATTCAGGGGGCGCAGCGGCGCCCGGACCGGACCGGCCTTCAGGCCGACCATCTCGCAGCCATGCTTGATCGACTGGACGAACTTGCCGGTCTCGAGGAAGTCCATCAGCGGCAGCATCGCCGTCATGATGGCGCGGCCCTTGTCGAAGTTCTTCTCGACGACGCAGGCCTCGTAGAGGGCGACGTGCTCGCGCGGCAGGAAGTTGGAGCCGGCGCAGACCCAGCTCCTCGCCCCCCAGGCGAAGAATTCGAGCGCCTGGTCGTCCCAGCCGCAGGAGAGCGAGATATGCGGGAACTTGCGGGCGAGCAGGTGCAGGTTGCCCATGTCGCCGGAGCTTTCCTTGATCGCCACGACGTTCTTCGACTTGCCGACGCGGGAGAAATATTCGTCGCCCATCATCACGCCCATGCGGGCCGGATAGTTGTAGAGCATGATCGGCAGGTTGGCGGCGCGGTCGATGGTCAGCGCATGGACGGCGTTCTCGCGCTCGGTCGGCAGCGCATAGGGCGGCGACGAGACGAGGATGGCGTCGGCGCGGATCTCCTTCGCGGCTCTCGCATACTCCACCGAGTCCTCGGTCCTGGTCGCACCGGTCCCGACGATCAACGGCAACCGGGTGCCGATGACGTCCCTGGCATGGGCAGCCAGCTCGACGCGTTCCTGCGCCGACTGGGCGTAGTATTCGCCGGTCGAGCCGCCGATGATGATGCCGTGGACCTTCGCCTCGATCAGCGATTCGAGGACCTCGGCGAACGCCTTCTTGTCGATCTTGCCATCGGCTGCGTGCGGCGTGACCGCCGGGGTGTAGATGCCTTCGAATTTCACGACGATTTCTCCATCGATTCGGCGGGCACCTCGACGAGGGCATCCGCCTTCATTCCCTGCGGCGCGATGAACATCTCCATGTTCTCCCGCGACAATTCCCAGTGCTCGAAAACGAGATCGACGACGGTGTCTTCGTCGTGTGCAGCGATAGCGGCGATGAAGCCGTCGTGGTGCTCCACGGCAACCTGGAGGCGACGGTGCATGTCCTCGTTCCTGGGCCGGAAAAAAGTGTGGCCGATCCGCGCGTGGTCGATCAGAAGACGGCCAAGGCTCGGCTGCAGGTAGGCGTTACCCGACATCTCGCCGATGATCTCGTGAAAGCGGTTGTTCTCCAGCACCATCGCAAGGGTCTCGCCGGTCACGCTTGCCGAGCGGAATCGCTCCTGCGTGTCCTTGAGCTCGCCGAGCTGCTTCGGCTTGAAGTTCTGGACGGCGAGGCGGCCGATCGCCGCGTAGACCATCGGAGCGACCAGGAAGAAGTGCCTGAGCGTCTGGTGGTTCATGGGGATGACGCGCGCACCGCGGTTGGCGCGAATGTCGATGTAACCTTCCCCCTCGAGCCGCCGGAAAATCTCCCGGACGGGCGTGCGAGAGAGACCGTACTGCTCGCCCAGACTGACCTCGTCCAGATCCTGGTCGGGGTCTAGTTCCATCGTCAGGATCTGACGCTTGAGATCGTCGTAGAGGCCGTTCTTTCCGCTTTTCACCGAATTTCCCTCCTGGAATTCCGTGCCCGTAGTCTCTCGAGGATGTCCGTTGACGGCAGGAAGGTCGCACAGCCCGGCGATCGAGTCAATTAAATTGTATAATCTGCGTACACAATGATTATTGCACAGTAATACAATGTTGCGGAGCCCGCCTTGCACACCGATGCGTGGCGCGCGCTGAATGTTTGCCCGCGGCGCTTCGGATTGGACCCCTCGTCTTGATAGGAATCGAACTTCGAACCCTTTACGAAGCACCGGCTGAGGCTCCGCTCGCGGACACCCATTCTGCCGTTGGGGCTGTTGTCACCCACAAGCTTCCGGCCAGCGCCTAGCGGCGCCTCAGCAGTCGAGTTGCAGCCAGCACTGCAACTCCGGTGCGTTTCAAAGGTGGATGCTGTATATTAGAATTTTAGCGTGTTTCCGGGAGGGGATCCCGATGAACGTCGCGTCGTGGCTTGAGAGCTTGGGGCTTGCGCAGTATGCCCCGTTCTTTGACAGCAACGCGATCGACGCTGAGATCTTGCCCAAGCTGACTGCCGAGGATCTGAAGGAAATCGGTGTCGCTCCCCTCGCTCATCGGAAGAAGATCCTCGAGGCGATCGCTGCACTCGAAGGCAGCGGCGTTCCGAGGCAGCCGACGATTTCGGGGACAGTCGCTCATGTCAAGCAACCCCCGGAAACCCGCCCACGCGAAGCCGAAAGACGTCAGCTCACCGTGATGTTTGCCGACCTGGTGGGCTCGACAGGTTTGGCCACCCATCTCGACCCGGAAGAAGTGAGCGCGCTGCTGCGCCAGTTCCAGAATGCCGTTGCGGGCGAAATTGTCCGTTACGACGGGTATGTTGCAAAGCTGATGGGCGATGGTGTTCTTGCCTATTTCGGGTGGCCGCAGGCGCACGAGGAAGAAGCGGAACGGGCGGTCCGAGCAGGGCTCTCCGTCGTTGAAGCCGTGAAGGCGCTCTCCACCAGGGACGGTCAGCAACTGTCCGTCCGTATTGGCATAGCGACCGGCGTTGTTGTTGTCGGAGACTTGATCGGGACCGGCGCAGCCCAGGAAAACGCCGTGGCTGGGGAGACCCCCAATCTCGCTGCTCGACTGCAGAAGCTCGCCGAGCCGGATACGGTCGTGATTTCGGAACTGACATACCGGCTGCTGGGCAGGCTCTTCGAGGTCAAGCGAATTCGCCCGAAAAAGCTGCATGGCTTTGACACCCCCACCAGCTCATATCTGGTAATCGGAGAAAGCCGGGCCGAAGGCCGTTTCGATGCTCTCCACTCAGGAGTTGCCGCGCCATTGGTCGGCCGGGAACTTGATCTCGGCGTGCTTATTGACCGATGGAAGCTCGCGTCGTCCGGAGAAGGACAGGTTGTGGAGCTGTTTGGCGAGGCAGGTATCGGCAAGTCGCGGATTCTTCAAGAGCTTCGCGAACGGCTGAAGGGCGGCCCGGTCACGTATCTGCGCTACTTCTGTTCGCCGTATCATGCGCAAAGCGCGCTGTATCCTGTCGCTGACCAACTGCTCCGCGCGGCCGACATCAACCGGACGGACCCGCCTGAAACGCAGCTGACCTTCCTGGAGGGAGCGCTTGCGGCAATGCGAGACCCGCAGCAAGCCGTTCCGCTAATTGCAGCCTTGCTCTCGATTCCCACCAGCGACCGCTACCCTAAGATCGACCTGATGCCGCAAATGCAGAAGGCGCGCACGTTCGAGGTCTTGATCGAGCAGCTGGAGGTCCTCGCGGGCAGCAAACCGGTCCTCGTGCTCCTGGAGGACGCCCACCACCTTGATCCGGTTTCGGCCGAACTATTCGACAGCATTGTTGGGCGCATCCAGCGGCTGCCGGTTATGCTCATCGCCACCTATCGCCCGGAAGGAGCCGTCCGATGGAACGGTCTCCCCCACGCTACCTTGCTGACCTTAAACCGCTTGAGCCGCGCCCAGACAGCCTCGATTGTCGATGCCATGACGCGCGGAAAGCACCTCCCGTCGGCAGTTCTGGACCAGATTCTCGGAAAAACCGAGGGTGTGCCGCTTTTCGTCGAGGAACTGACTAAAGTAGTTCTGGAATCCGGCCTCCTCGAGGAAACCGGCGAAGACTACAAGCTATCGGGCCCCTTGCCTCCGCTTGCGGTGCCGGCAACTCTCCACGACTCCCTGATGGCCCGTCTCGACCGCCTCGCCTCGGTCAGGGAGGTCGCCCAAATCGGTGCGGTAATCGGGCGGGAATTCAGCCACGAGCTACTCGCTGCGGCAACGGGCATGCCGGAAGCCGAACTGGAGATGGCAACGGAACAGCTCGTCGCCGCAGGCTTGGTGTTCCGGCGCGGCGGCAGAGGTCAGGCTAGCTACGCCTTCAAGCACGCGTTGGTTCAGGATGCCGCTTACGGGAGCCTGCTTTTGAGTCGGCGACAGCAGCTGCACGCCCGAATTGCCCAAATCCTGGAGGCGCGATTTCCCGAGATCGTCGCAGCCGAACCCGAATTGCTGGCCCACCATTTCGAGCAGGCATCCCTCGTCGAGAAAGCCGTCGAGTACCACGAACGAGCCGGGCGGCGGGCGTTGTCGCGTTCGTCGCTATCGGAAGCTCTTCTGCGCTTCGGGAATGCACTGAACGGATTGGCGACCCTTGCGGCCTCGCCAGACCGGTCGCGACGCGAACTCTCGTTGCAGCTGGCAATCGGAAGTGCTCAGACGGCTGCGCACGGCTTCGCTTCTCCTGTCACGGGTGCCGCCTATTTGCGAGCCAGGGAAATCTGTGAGGAACTGGGCGAAATGCGGGAGGCATTTCCCGTTCTCTACGGTATTTGCTTGTATTACCTCTATGCCGCCGAACTGTCCGAAGCGCGTCGCGCGGCCGATCGACTGCTGGAACTCGCCAACAGCTGCAATGACCGCGGCCTCTCGTTCTTCGCGCATCGGGCGGCGGGTGTGTGCGCCCTGCCCGCAGGCGAGTTTTCGCGCGCACGGACTCACCTGGAGGAGGCGTTGGCGCTCTATGACCCGCAGGAACATCGGTCCCCCGCCTTCGTCTACGCTTTCGACCCGCGCGTCGTGTGCCTCGACTACCTGGCACGAAGTCTTTTGGCTCTCGGCTTTCCCGAACAGGCACTGACTGTCAACGACGAAGCGACGGCCGAAGCGAGAAACCTGGGACACCGTAACAGTCTCGCACTGCCCTTGTTCTTTGGTGGTGTCATCCGCCAAATCCTGGGCGATCGCAAAGGGACAAAGCTTCGTGCCGCCGAACTGTCGCAAATATCGGGAGAGGCGGGATTTCGGTTGTGGCAGGCCGGCGCTACCGTCCTTCAGGCGTGGGCAGTCGCTGAAGAAGGCGACACCGATCGCGGCAGGACCGATCTCCAAAGAGGTGTCGAGGAATGGAAAAGCACAGGGGCGCGATACATGGTGCCGTACTTTGCCGCTGTTAAGGCGCAAATTGAAATGGGAGCTGGCAACGCAGCGGAAGCGACCCGGCTGCTTCAGGGGGCGCAAGGCGACATCGCACGGACGAACGAACGTTGGTTCGCGGCGGAAGTGCTTCGTCTCCAAGGAGAGGCTGCGCTTTTGCCCAATGTCGGGCGGGGGAAACAGGCTGCGGATTGTTTCCGGGAAGCGCTGACTACGGCGCGAGCCCAGGGGGCGCGTTTTTGGGAGCTTCGTGCGGCGATGGGACTTGCGCGCTTGGACGGCACCGGAACGAGCGCGCGGGAGCAGCTGGCTGAGATTCTCGCAAGTTTTGCGGAAGGATCTTCATTGCCGGACCTAAAGGCAGCGCATCTGCTCGCAACCACAAATTCACCAGCAGCTTGAAGGGAGGAGGCCATGCCCGAATCGGATAGTCGTGGGTTCGTGAAGGAAGCGAGTGACCGATGGAACGCCGCCTTCAACGGCGGGGACGCCGCTGCGGTTGCGGCGCTGTACACCGAGGATGCTACGGTGTTGCCGCACACCCATGCAGTCGTCAAAGGCACAGCTGCGATCGCTGATTTTTGGGCCGGACTGATCTCGGCTGGGGTCAAGGATCACGGCATTGAGCTGCTCGGCGTGGAAGAGGGAGGGAACCTCGCCTTTTCGCACGGCAAATGGCGGGCCACTGGACTTGCAGAAGACGGAAAAGCAGTCCGTTTTGAGGGCACAATCGTGACCATCTTCCGAAAGCAGGGCGATGGCTCCTGGAAAATTTGCTTGCACACATGGAATTGAGACCGCGGTTTGGCACGCGTTTACAGCGACCTTTGTGCGTCTGATAAGACGCACGGCGCTGTAGGGGCTGGCTTCTCGCCCCCTCATGATTTCGCGCTCCCTTTTGACTTCTCCGTATACCTCTGGGAGGCTTGCGGCCTCACGTGTATGAGCAGGGGGCATGTCACGCGCATGGAATCGGCCATGTAGCGCCAGCCCATTCGAGGGTCCGGGATTGAGCAAGCCGAACTATGGGGACATCGCCCGTCACGCGGGAGTCGGAACCGCGACCGTCGAGCGGGTCCTGAACGGGCGGGGAGGTGTTCGCCCCGAACTGGTCGAGAAGGTGCTTCTTGCGGCGCGCGCCTTGAACTACCCGCGCAAGCTTCCCGAGGCGCATCGAGGCTTGCTGCGCATTGAAGTGTTGATGGTTCGTCCGGAAACGACCTTTTATCAGCGGCTCTCCAAGGCGTTCGAGAGAATCGCGGCCACCCTCGACCCGTTGGTGGTCGTACACCGCAGCTTCGCCGAAGAGATGAAGCCGGAAGAAATTGCCCGGCGCATCGTGTCCACCGATGTTGCACGGGCCGGCCTGATCCTTGCAGTACCCACCAGTCCGGTGATCAGTGCTGCGGTGGAAAAGGTAGACGCGCAAGGGTTGCCGGTGGTTCACGTCGTCACCCGGGCTTCCGAGCGAGTCGGCGAATTCGTAGGTATCGACAATCATGCCGTCGGCCGGACGGCGGCGCTCTTCATCAGCCGAATGGCTCGCCGGACCGGGCCGGTGGTTGCAATCTGCCATCCCGTCTATCAGGTGCATCGCGATCGTATCCGCGGGTTTTCGGACTATTTTCGTGAAAACCCCGGAGGCTCCAGCTTCGAATGGCTGGGATTCGGTCGCGACGAGGGGCGCGTCAGCGCCGACCGCCTGTGGTCGGCGCTGGAGATGTATCCCGACCTTGCCGGCCTCTACAACGCCGGAGGCGCCAATTCCGCCCTGATCGACGTGCTTTGCCGGCATCCGCGCGGCCGCGATGTGTTCTTCGTTGGGCATGAACTGACCGAAAACACGCGCGCGGCGCTGCGCGACGGCACAATGGATGTGGTGCTGGACCAGGCGCCGGAGGCGCAGGCCCGTCGTGCGCTGGACCTGATCCTGTACCGCACCGGTCTCACAGATATCGAGCCGGATCAGGCTCCCATTCGCTTCATTACCATCACGAAGGAAGGGCTTTGATCTAATCAGATCAAGGAAGGCTTCGGCGTTCGGACTGGCCCCTGATAATTTCGCGTCAGGGAGGAGAGCCGGAGCGTCGGGACGGAGCGACACCGGAAAAAGACTCGCAAGGCGATCTCCTCCACCAGAGACATTTGAACGGGCGCGACGACTGCGCCCGAGGAGAGCGCAATGGACGACCTGAAGTATGGAACGCGCAACAAGCGCGGCGACTGGGCGCCGAACGAGCCCGTTCAATACGCACCCCTGTTCCTTTTTCCCACGCGGCTGATGGCGATCCTGAAGTGGTTGCCGCACTACTTCTTTCCCTGGAACGCGATCTTCGCCGCTTCGGCGGTTGCCTATTGGGCATGGATCATTCCGCCGATCGAGACGATGCAGACGTTCGGCATCGGCTGGGTCGCCTGGCTCTACGCCATGAACGCGATCTGCGTGCTCTTCTTCTACGGCGCCTTCGAGCTTCATCTTTACGTCCTGAAGCGGCAGGAAAACCGCTTCAAGTACAACGGGAAATTCCCGGCTGACCAAAAGAGCAAGGCCTTCTGGTTCGAAAGCCAGAACCTCGACAATATCCTGCGCACGTTCCTCTCGGGCGTGACCATCTGGACCGCGGCCGAGGTCGCGATGCTGTGGGCCTATGCCAATAGCTATGCGCCCTGGCTCGGCCTCGCGGAAAATCCGTGGACGCTTGCGATTATCGCGCTGGTAGTACCGATCATCCACGAGTTCCACTTCTTCTGCATTCATCGGCTCATTCACACGCCGTTCCTCTACAAGTGGGTGCATTCGGTCCACCACAATTCGGTGAACCCGTCGCCCTGGTCGTCGCTGTCGATGCATCCTGTCGAGCACCTGCTCTATTTCGGAACGGCGTTCTACCACCTGATCCTGCCGTCCAACCCGATCCTCATGCTCTACCAGCTCCATTATGCGGGCTTCGGGGCGATCCCTGGCCATGTCGGTTTCGACAAGGTCGAGATCGGCGAGGGCAAGCTGGTCGATAGCCATGCCTATGCGCATTACCTGCACCACAAGTATTTCGAGGTGAACTACGGCGACGCCCTGATCCCGCTCGATAAGTGGTTCGGCACCTGGCACGACGGCTCCCCAGAGGGCGAGGCCCGGATGCAGGAACGCTATCGCAAACGGAAGGAAAAGCTCGCGGGCCGCAAGGCTCGCATCGAAGTCGGGGAGGCCGCCGAATGACCTGGGTTTCCGCCTGCAAGCTCGAAGACATCGAACAGGAGGGCGCCATCCGCTTCGACCACGGCGGCCGCACCTATGCGGTCTACCGCGGGCCCGACGACAGCGTCTACTGCACCGCCGGCCTCTGCACGCACGAGGCGGTCCACTTGGCAGACGGATTGGTCATGGATTTCGAGGTGGAGTGTCCGAAGCATTCCGGCGTCTTCGACTACCGCACCGGCGAGGCCATCAGGCTTCCCGCCTGCGAGAATCTGAAAACCTATCCGGCAGAGGTGATCGACGGAGAAGTTCGCGTGGCGCTCGGCTAGGGCAACGCAACGTTGGCTGGCCCGGTGGGCTCCGGGATGTGACAGGGGTGGCCCGGCGCCCCAAGGGAGGATGACATGAAATCAATCTGTTCGGCGGCCGTTCTGGCCGTCCTGATGGCAGGCGCTGCCTCGGCCGAGACGATCGGCGTTTCGATGCAGAGCTTCGACAACAACTTCCAGACACTGCTGCGTCAGGGGCTCGATGCAAGGGCCTCCGAGGTGAGCGGCGTCAATCTTCAGATCGAGGATGCGCAGACCGACATCTCCAAGCAGCGCAGCCAGGTGGACAACTTCATCGCTTCCGGCGTCGACGCGATCATCATGACCCTGGCGGATACGTCCGCCGCCCCGGGCATCAGCGAGGCGGCGAGCAAGGCGGGCATTCCGCTCGTCTACCTCAACCTCGAGCCGGAAAACATCGATCGGCTGCCTGAGAAGCAGGCCTATGTCGGCTCGAAGGAAACCGACTCGGGACGGCTCGGTGCCGAGGCTGCCTGCGAGCTGTTGAAGAAAAAGGGAAAGTCAGGCGATGCGCAGGCCTACATTCTGATGGGCGATCTGGCTCACCAGGCGTCGCGCGACCGCACGTCGTCGGTCAAGGAAACGCTGGCGGCCGGTGACTGCAAGGACGTGACCATCGCCGACGAGCAGTCCGCCGCCTGGACGCGCACCAACGCGATGGATCTGACCACCAACTGGATCACCGCCGGCCGGCCGATCGACGTGATCTTCGCCAACAATGACGAGATGGCGATCGGCGCGATTCAGGCGCTCAAGGCCGCGGGGACCTCGATGGAAGACGTGATCGTCGTCGGCATCGATGCGACGCAGGATGCCCTTGCCGCGATGGCGGCGGGCGACCTGGACGTGACGGTCTTCCAGAACGCCAAGGGACAGTCGGCGAGTGCCGTCGATGCAGCCGTCGCGCTGGCGCAGGGTAAGAGCGTCGACAAGGAGGTCTGGGTGCCCTTCGAACTGGTCACGCCCGAAAACATGGACCAGTACAGCCAGAAGAACTGATCCTCCTGGCCGGCGCATCTCGCTCTGAAAGTGCGCAATTCCTGAGGGAAAACCGTTACCACGCTTTTCCTGGAATTGCTCGATATGCGCCGGTCATCTTCACATGGAGAGAACCATGGACGGTATCGTCATCATCGGTGCCGGGGAATGCGGCACGCGAGCAGCATTCGCCCTGCGCGAGGCGGGATATTCCGGGTCCGTCACGCTGGTCGGAGCCGAGCCTCATCTGCCCTATGAAAGGCCACCGCTGTCGAAGCCGATGAACGGCGCGGTTGAGATGAAGGTGATCTGCGCGAGGGATGCGCTGGAGACAGCCGGCATCGATTATCTTCACGGCCTGTCGGCCTCGAAACTGGATGCAGACGCCGGAACCGTGAGCTTAAGCGACGGACGTCTGTTGAGGTATGAGAAGCTGCTTCTCGCCACGGGCGCACGGCCGAGACGGCTCACATGCCCCGGCGCTGAGCTCGCGCTCGACTTCCGTACCCATGCCGACGCCGAGGCGGTTTTCTCCAGAATTGATGCCGGTCAGAGAGTTGCGATTATCGGTGGCGGTTTGATCGGGATGGAACTTGCATCGGTCCTGCGCGGAAAAGACGTCTCGGTCAGTGTGATCGAAGCCGCGCCGAAACCTCTGGGCCGCGCCGTCCCTCAGCGCTTTGCCGAACAACTCCATGCCAGACATGCAGAAGAAGGTGTGCGCTTCCACCTGGGCCGCGGCGTCGCGGCAATCAGCGATGACGGAGTCGCTCTGAGCGATGGCAGCATGGTGCCCGCCGATCTTGTTGTCAGCGCCATCGGAGTTTTGCCTGAAACCGCCTTGGCGGAGGCGGCCGGACTGGCCGCGGGCAACGGAATTCTGACAGACGCGTGTCTCCGCACCAGCGCGCCGAACGTTTTCGCGGCGGGCGATTGCGCTGCAGTGGCGCAACCCCGCGGCGGACACATCCGCTATGAAAGCTGGCGGAACGCGAGGGCGCAGGCGGAAACTGCAGCTCGGAACATGGCCGGCGCCGCCGAGACTTTTACCGCCATCCCCTGGTTCTGGTCCGATCAATATGATCTTGGCCTCCAGGTGGCAGGGCTGCCTCAGCCGACCCATCAGAGCGTCGTGCGCCCAATCGCGGGGGGCGAGCTTGAGTTCTATCTGGACGGCGGGCGCCTGGCGGCTGCGGCGGGCCTCGGCATCGGCAATGGCGTCGCGAAGGACATCAAGCTGGCCGAGATGTTGATTGCCGCCGGGACCAACGCCGACCCGGCGGCACTGGCCGACCCCGGCCTGAACCTCAAGACGCTCTTGAAGAGCGCGCGGGCGGCATGATGCAGAAGCTGCTGATCTTTCAATCGCTCTGGGCCATGGAGCGCCGGAATACGGATGGTCACGAACGCAGCCTAGACGAGAACATCGCCATGATCTCGGAGGCGGGGTTCGATGGGATCAGTGCGCACTACACCAACCGCCGGGATGTTTTGCGCCTGAAGGAAGCCCTCCGCGGCACCGGCCTGAAGATCGAAGGCGTCTGCTTCCCCCGCTCAGTCGAGGATCTGCGCCTGCCGCTGGAACTCGCAAGGGAATTTCCGGTCAGCCACATCAACCTGCAACCCGATATCCGCCCACGCCGCATCGAGGATTGCCTGCCGCTTCTCGATGGCTGGATGCGGCTCGCCGAAGAGGCAGGCATCCCCGTGTTCATCGAAACGCATCGCGACCGGATGACCACGGACCTGTTCTTCACGCTGGATCTGCTGGACCACAGGCCCGAATTGCCGCTGCTTGCCGATCTCTCGCATTTCCTGGTCGGCCGCGAATTTGCCTTTCCGGTCGATGAGGAAAATCACGCCATGATCCGGCGCGTCCTCCGGAACGCGCACGCCTTTCACGGCCGTGTCGCCTCGCGCGAACAGGTGCAGATCGAGATCTCCTTTCCGCATCACCGTCCCTGGGTCGACCTCTTCCTCGAGTGGTGGACCTACGGTTTTCGGAACTGGCGGTCCCGCGCGGCCGATGACGCCGAGCTGGTCTTCACCTGCGAGCTCGGTCCCAAGCCCTATGCGACCACGGCAAGGGACGGCAACGACACGACCGACAGATGGGCCGAGGCTCTGCTGCTCCGGCAGATGGCGCGTGACCTATGGACCGCCACTGCCGGGCCGGAGCCCGGCGGCCGTCGTGAATAACAGGCTCCCTCTGTCCGCCTGCCAATTCCACCAACCATGAGGACCATGATGAAGTCACGTGCCGCTGTCGCATTCGCCCCTGGCAAGCCGCTGGAAATCGTCGAGCTCGACGTCGCCCCGCCACAGAAAGGCGAAGTGCTTGTAAAGATCACCCATACGGGGGTTTGCCATACGGATGCATTCACGCTGTCGGGCGCCGATCCGGAGGGCGTCTTTCCTGTTGTGCTCGGTCATGAAGGTGCCGGCACCGTGGTCGAGATTGGCGAGGGGGTAACAAGCGTCGCGCCGGGGGATCACGTCATTCCCCTCTATACGGCCGAATGCAGGGAGTGCCTGTTTTGCACATCCGGCAAGACCAACCTGTGCGTCGCAGTCCGCGCCACGCAGGGCAAGGGGCTGATGCCCGACGGCACGACGCGCTTCTCCTACAAAGGGCAGCCGATCTTTCACTACATGGGGTGCTCGACCTTCAGCGAATATACCGTCGTCGCGGAGGTTTCGCTGGCGAAGATCGACCACGAAGCCAATCATGAACATGTCTGCCTTCTGGGCTGTGGTGTCACCACCGGCATCGGCGCGGTGCACAACACCGCCAGGGTCCAACCGGGTGACACGGTCGCAGTGTTCGGCCTCGGCGCGATCGGGCTTGCCGTGATCCAAGGCGCCCGCCAGGCAAAGGCAGGGCGCATCATCGCCATCGACACCAATCCGTCGAAGTTCGATCTGGCGCGGTCCTTCGGCGCCACCGATTGCATCAATCCGAAAGACGATGACAAACCGATCCAGCAAGTCGTGATCGAGATGACAGGCTGGGGCGTCGACCACTCCTTCGAGTGCATCGGCAACGTCAATGTCATGCGCGCCGCTCTTGAATGTGCCCATCGGGGATGGGGCCAATCGGTCATCATCGGCGTGGCGGGCGCGGGGCAGGAGATATCCACCCGGCCGTTCCAGCTCGTGACGGGACGGACATGGAAGGGCACCGCGTTCGGCGGCGTCAAAGGTCGGAGCCAGTTGCCCGACATGGTCGAAGACGCGATGAAGGGCGAAATCCAGTTGGCTCCCTTCGTTACACACACGATGGGCCTCGAGGACATCAACTCGGCCTTCGACCTGATGCACGACGGAAAATCCATACGGTCTGTAATCCATTACTGATCGGCAGCGTCCTGCAAGAGCCGAGCGAGCTGATCGGCGTGGGGGCGAGAGTTAGATGGCCCTCCCAGAACGGCTCCATTTACCAGTCCGCGGCTGACCTCCACCGGCTGCGGCTGGAAGAAGAGAGGCGGCTCCCGTCCGCCTCTCTTTTGCATTCAGCGACAGGTGGCGTGCGGCATCCGCCCACAGTCCGATCGCGACTTCGCGCCGCATCCCATCCAAAAACAGTCTTGACGCAGCGCCCATATCGGTGACTATTGCGTCCATTCACCAGGGGGGTCCCGGCAAGGGGCTGAGATACTGCTAGAGCGCGCAGTGACCCGTTGAACCTGATCCAGTTCATACTGGCGTAGGGACGGTGCAGACGCTTGATGCCAGGATTCCGTGTTCCCGCGATCCATCGGCGATGCGTCTTTTCATCCTTCCGGCTTCAGAACTGGGTCTCCAACGCGCAAACTTTGGAGCCTCAAGATGAATGTTTTCAAGCCTCTCGCAGCACCCTCGGTCACGCAGGGGCCGCTGCCCGCCTCCCGCAAGATCTACAAGCCGGGCGAGATCCATGCCGATATCCGCGTGCCGATGCGCGAGATCGCGCTGCATCCAACCTCCGGCGAACCGCCCGTCACCGTTTATGATTCCTCCGGTCCCTACACGCTCGATGACGCCGATATCCGCATCGATGAAGGCCTGCCGCGGCTTCGCCGCGATTGGATTCTCGCCCGCGGCGATGTCGAAAACTATGACGGCCGCGCGGTCAAGGCGGAGGACAACGGCTTTGCAACCGGCGAGAGGCTGACGCCCGAATTCCCCGTCCGCCACCAGCCGCTCAAGGCCAAGCCCGGGCAGGCCGTCACCCAGCTCGCCTATGCACGGGCCGGCATCATCACGCCGGAGATGGAGTTCATCGCCATCCGCGAGAACCTCGGCCGCAAGGCCGCGAAGGAAGCGCTCGCCCGCGATGGCGAAAGCTTCGGCGCAGCCGTGCCCGATTTCGTCACGCCGGAATTCGTCCGCCAGGAGGTGGCTAGCGGCCGGGCGATCATCCCGGCCAACATCAACCATCCGGAAACCGAACCGATGATCATCGGCCGGAACTTCCTGGTGAAAATCAATGCAAATATCGGCAATTCCGCCGTCACCTCGTCGATGGCCGAGGAGGTCGAGAAGATGGTCTGGGCGACGCGCTGGGGTGCGGACACGGTCATGGACCTCTCGACCGGCCGCAACATCCACAACATCCGCGAATGGATCATCCGCAATTCGCCGGTGCCGATCGGCACGGTTCCGCTCTACCAGGCGCTGGAGAAGGTGGGCGGCATCGCCGAGGACCTCAGCTGGGAGGTCTTCCGCGACACGCTGATCGAGCAGGCCGAGCAGGGCGTCGACTATTTCACCATCCATGCCGGCGTCAGGCTGCATTACATCCCGCTCACCGTCGACCGCGTCACCGGCATCGTCTCGCGCGGCGGCTCGATCATGGCCAAGTGGTGCCTGCACCACCACCGCGAGAGCTTCCTCTACGAGCACTTCGAGGAGATCTGCGACATCTGCCGCGCCTATGACGTCTCCTTCTCGCTCGGCGACGGCCTGCGCCCGGGCTCGATCGCCGACGCCAACGACGCGGCGCAGTTTGCCGAGCTCGAAACGCTCGGCGAGCTGACGCAGATTGCCTGGGCGAAGGACTGCCAGGTGATGATCGAGGGCCCCGGCCACGTGCCGATGCACAAGATCAAGGAGAACATGGACAAGCAGCTGAAGACCTGCGGCGAGGCGCCGTTCTATACGCTCGGGCCGCTGACGACCGACATCGCGCCCGGCTACGATCACATCACCTCCGGCATCGGCGCGGCGATGATCGGCTGGTTCGGCACCGCCATGCTGTGCTACGTCACGCCGAAGGAGCATCTCGGCCTGCCCGACCGCAACGACGTGAAGGTGGGCGTCATCACCTACAAGATCGCGGCGCACGCGGCCGACCTCGCCAAGGGGCATCCGGCCGCGCGCATCCGCGACGACGCGCTGTCGCGCGCCCGCTTCGAGTTCCGATGGGAGGACCAGTTCAACCTGTCGCTCGATCCAGAGACGGCGCGCAATTTCCACGACGAGACGCTGCCGAAGGAGGCCCACAAGGTGGCGCATTTCTGCTCCATGTGCGGCCCGAAATTCTGCTCGATGCGCATCTCCCACGACATCCGCGCCGAGGCTCAGAAGGAAGGGCTCGAAGCGATGGCGGCGAAATACCGCGACGGCGGCGATCTCTATGTGCCGCTCGAAGGTGCCAGCCAACCCGCTGGAGAGTAGGATGCGCGTATTGATCAGGGGAGCCGGCGTTGCCGGCCTGACGGCCGCCCGTGCGCTCGTCGCGCGCGGCGCGGAGGTCGACGTCTCCGAGCACGCTTCGGGCTTCGCAGGCGCGGCATCCTGGTATGCCGGCGGCATGCTCGCCCCCTGGTGCGAGCGGGAAAGCGCCGAGGAAGCCGTTCTTATCCGCGGCACCGGCGCCGCCGACTGGTGGGAGGCCGCCCTTCCCGCCGGTTCGGTGCATCGCAACGGCACGCTGGTCGTCGCCCCGCCGCGCGACTCGGCCGAACTCAGGCGTTTCGCGTCACGCACCTCCGGCTTCCGCTGGATCGGCGCGGAAGAGATCGAAGCGCTCGAGCCGGCGCTCGCCGGGCGGTTTCGCGAGGCGCTGTTCTTTCCGGAGGAAGCGCATCTCGATCCGCGCCTGGCCCTGTCGACGCTGAGGCAGGGGCTAGAGGCGCAAGGCGTGGTCTTCAGCGGCGTCATGGACGAAGGCCGCTTCGACCTGACCGTCGATTGCACCGGCGCCGCCGGGATCGGCGAGATCAAGGGGCTGCGCGGCGTCCGCGGCGAGATGCTCTATCTCCACACCGGCGAGGTCACTCTCTCCCGTCCGGTGCGCCTGCTCCATCCGCGCATTCCGCTCTACATCGTGCCGCGCGGCGGCGGGCTCTTCATGTGCGGCGCGACGATGATCGAGAGCGACGACGCCGGTCCGATCACCGCGCGCTCCCTGATGGAGCTCTTGAACGCCGCTTATGCGCTGCATCCGTCTTTTGCCGAGGCGCGGCTCGTCGAGACCGGCACGGGGGTGCGCCCCGCCTTTGCCGACAACCTGCCGCGCGTCATCCGGCGGGAAAACACCATCGCCGTCAACGGGCTCTACCGCCACGGCTTCCTCCTGTCGCCGGCCTTGGCCGAGGAGGTCGCGGCGCTCGCCTTCGACGATCGACTCTACGAAAGTCCCCTCCCCAACCCCTCCCCACCAGGGGGAGGGGCTAAGCAGCCGCTGCGATCGTCCGCCACTTTCAGGCTTGCGTCTGACGAAAAGGCGCATGGTGAGGCGAAGTGAGCAAGGCACTGCAAGCCCCTCCCCTTGTGGGGAGGGGTTGGGGAGGGGTTTGCGCCCGCTACAGAGCGATGACGAAAGAGAGGAAATGCCCGATGAAGCTGACCGTCAATGGCGAGGAGCACGAACTCCCAGCCGCCACATTGGCCGACCTGCTCGCGCTCCTCGAATACGAGGGCGACTGGATCGCGACGGCCGTCAACGGCGAATTGGTGCATGGCGCCGATCGCGCAAGCCATCCGCTGAAGGACCGCGACCGCATCGAGGTCCTGTCCCCCATGCAGGGAGGCTGATCATGCCGCAATTCTATGGAACCGAAATCCGCTCGCGACTGCTGCTCGGCACCGCCCGCTACCCCTCGCCCGCAGTGCTTGCCGAGGCCGTCCGGCGGTCCGGCACCGATATCGTCACCGTGTCGCTGCGCCGCGAGACGGCCGGCGGCCGCCAGGGCGGTGCCTTCTTCGAGCTGATCCGCGAGCTCGGCGTGCGCGTCCTGCCGAACACGGCCGGCTGCCATTCCGTCTCCGAGGCGGTGCTGACGGCCAAGATGGCGCGCGAGGTGTTTGCGACCGACTGGATCAAGCTCGAGGTCATCGGCCATCACGACACGCTGCAGCCGGACGTCTTCGGCTTGGTCGAAGCGGCCCGCATCCTGACCGGCGAAGGCTTCGAGGTGTTCCCCTACACGACAGATGACCTGGTCGTTGCGGAACGGCTGCTGGAGGCCGGCTGCAAGGTCTTGATGCCCTGGTGCGCGCCGATCGGCAGCGCGATGGGCCCGCAGAACCCGGTCGCGCTGCGCGCCATGCGCGCCGCGTTTCCCGACGTGCCGCTGATCGTCGATGCCGGCATCGGCCGGCCCTCGCATGCGGCAACGGTGATGGAACTCGGCTATGACGCCGTGCTCCTCAACACCGCGGTCGCCGGCGCCGCAGATCCGGCCGCGATGGCCGAAGCCTTCGCGAACGCGATCGAGGCCGGACATTTGGCCTCTGGCGCCGGCATGCTGGAACCGCGCGACATGGCCGTTCCCTCCACTCCCGTCATCGGAAAGGCGGTTTTCTCGTGAAGCTCGACCCGTTCTATCTCATCGTCGACAGGGCCCAATGGATCGAACGGCTGGTGCCGCTCGGCGTCAAACTGGTGCAGCTTAGGATCAAGGAGCGCAGCGACGAAGACCTTCGCGCCGAGATCCGCAGGGCCAAGGCGGTTTGTGCCGCGCATCGCTGCCAGTTGATCGTCAACGACTATTGGCAGGTGGCGATCGATGAGGCTTGCGACTGCGTCCATCTCGGTCAGGAGGACCTCGCCGCTGCCGATCTCGGCGCGATCCGCGCCGCCGGGCTGCAGCTCGGCGTCAGCACCCACGACGAGGCGGAACTCGAAACGGCGCTAGCCGTCGAGCCCGACTATGTGGCGCTCGGGCCGGTCTACCCGACGATCCTGAAAAAGATGAAATGGGCGCCGCAGGGGCTCGAACGGCTTTCCGCCTGGCGCGAGCGCGTCGGGACGTTGCCGCTCGTCGCGATCGGCGGGCTCAATCGGGAGCGGATCGACGGGGTGTTCGCGCATGGCGCGGACAGTGCCGCCGTGGTTACCGACATCACGCTCAACGCCGACCCGGAAGCCAGAACCAGGGAATGGATCCGGAAAACCGCAGCATGGCGTTAGCGTTTGTCATCTGGTCGCCATGCTGGCGACCAGATCGCTGAACCTCTCGCCCTGGATGCCTACGTGAGACCGTAACAGCCGGCGGGCCTCCTCCCCGTCCCCGGCAAAGATCGCGTCGACGATGCCGCAATGTTCCGAGAAGGACGTTGTAAGACGATTGCGCACCCGCAGCTGCAGCCGGCGATAGGGCCGCAGCCTTCGATGCAGTTGCGTGCATTGCTCCTCGAGGAACTCGCTGCGGCTCGCCGCATAGATCGCCTTATGGAACTCCTCGTTGTCGTAATAGTAGGCGTCGCTGTCGCCGGCCTCGGCCGATTGCTCGCAGCGCTTGTGTGCCATCGTGATCGCCTGACGGGACGCCTGGTCGAGGCGGCGGGCGGCAAGCGACCCGGCGAGCCCCTCGAGTTCGGCCATCACCTCGAACATTTCGTAGATGCGGTGCGGTCCCGGGTCGATGACCACGGCACCCCGGCGTGGCCGAATTTCGATGAGACCGATCGCATTGAGCTGCATCAGCGCCTCGCGGACCGGCGTTCTCGATACGCCGAAGCGGCTCGCCAGGACCATCTCGTCCAGCCGTTCCCCAGGGGCGAACTCATTGGAAAGGATTGCGTTTTCGATCTCGTCCCGGAGCCACCGGCCAACATTCTCGGACATCCGCCCTACCTTCATAATGCAGGAATTCAATTCTTGTATACACAATCGTTGACGTCGCACACGTAATGTGCCAGTTTATATACCATATTGCCAAGCTCGAAAATGAGAACGCGGGCACGCGTCGATAGACTAGACTGTCCAGGCAGCAGGAGGAGAATGGCATGCCCGGAACCTCTTTTTTCAGCGACATGCTGCAGGGCATCACCGAGCGCGGACGCAAGCTCTTGTTTTCCGCTTCGCGCTCCGCGGACTCGATCGTCGAAGCCGATCTCGAGACGCTTTGCGAAATGCTGCTGTCGAGCCGCGGCGAAGCATCCGGTATGGCCATTGCCGCCGAGATCCTCGGGCGCTGGAGCAAGCTCGACAGCGCCGGCGTCGAGCATTTCCTGCAGATGCTCTCTGAAAAATTCGGCGCCGATACGGCAAAGCTCGACAAGGCGGTCGACAGGTACCGCACGGAAAAGAGCCCTGCGGCGATCATCGCACTCCACAAGGCTGCGGAACCACGCCGTCAGGAACTACTGCGCCGATTGAATCATGCGCCGAGCGGTACGGCCAAGCTGGTCCGGATGCGCCAGCAGCTTCTCGCCTCCAATGACCGATCGGACGACGATCGCGCTCTCGATGCCGACTTCACCCACCTGTTCGGCTCCTGGTTCAATCGAGGCTTCCTCACGCTCCGACCCATCGACTGGTCGACGCCGGCGCACATCCTGGAAAAGATCATCAAATACGAGGCCGTCCACGAGATCGCCGGCTGGGAGGAACTACGCCGTCGACTGGCGCCGGCCGACCGGCGCTGCTTTGCCTTCTTCCACCCGCGGCTCGCCGACGAGCCGCTCGTCTTCGTCGAGGTGGCGCTCACCCGATCCGTGCCGAGCGCCATCAAGGACGTGCTCGACGAGGGCCGGGAACAGATCGAGCCGGACCAGGCGACGACCGCCGTCTTTTATTCGATCTCCAATTGCCAGGAGGGCCTACGCGGCATTTCGTTCGGCAATTTCCTCATCAAGCAGGTCGTCGAGGACCTGCGCAGGGACCTGCCCGGCCTCAGGAACTTCGTCACGCTTTCGCCCGTGCCGGGCTTTGCCCGTTGGCTTACCAGGGCGCGCAGTTCGGAAGCCGAGCCGCTGCTGACCGAGGAAGATCGCAAGGTTCTGGGCCTGCTCGACGATCCGGCATGGGTCGACGACGCGAACGCGGCAAACGAGATCGAACACGTGCTGCTGCCGCTCGCGGCCTATTATTTCCTGATCGAGCGCACGCCGGAGGGCCGGCCGGTCGATCCGGTCGCCCGCTTCCATCTCGGCAACGGCGCCCGCCTGGACAGGCTGAACTTCCTCGGCGACCGCTCGGCCAAGGCCATGCAGCAGGCGCACGGGCTGATGGTCAACTACCTCTACAAGCTCGAGGACATCGAGATGAACCACGAGGCGCTGGCGCAGCGCGGCGAGGTTACAGCGTCGCCGGCCGTCAAGAGCCTGCTCGGCCGAAACGGCGACAGCCGCCGCGGCGGCAGGAACGAAATGTCACGACCGTTCGCACAGGTCATGAACGACAGGATTGGAGGAGGGCGCAAGTGAGCAACCATCTTTTCGACGCCATTCGGGCCGCCGCTTCCGGCGATGCGCCGTTCATCCGCATCAATGGCGGCCGGACCTGGACCTATGATGACGCGCTCGATCTTTCGGGCCGCATCGCCAGCGCAATCGATGCGCTCGGCATCCGCCCGGGCGACCGGGTCGCCGTGCAGGTCGAGAAAAGCGCCGAAGCGCTGATCCTCTATCTCGCCTGCCTGCGCAGCGGCGCCGTCTACCTGCCGCTCAACACCGCCTATACGCTCGCCGAACTCGACTATTTCATCGGCGATGCCGAGCCGCGCCTGGTCATCGTTTCCCCGGCCGCCCGGGAGAGCGTCAGGACGATCGCAGGGCCCCACGGCGCGATCGTCGAAACGCTTGACGCAGACGGCACGGGCTCGCTTCTCGATCTCGCCCGCGACGAGCCGGGCGACTTCGTCGACGCGTCGTGCTCGGCCGACGACCTGGCGGCAATCCTCTATACCTCGGGAACGACGGGCCGCTCCAAGGGTGCGATGCTCACCCACGGCAACCTGCTCTCGAATGCCACGACCTTGCGCGACTACTGGCATGTGACCGCCGCCGATCGTCTGATCCACGCCTTGCCACTGTTCCATACGCATGGGCTGTTCGTCGCCACGAATGTCACGCTGCTCGCCGGCGCCTCGATGTTTCTGCTGCCGAAGTTCGATCCGGACGAGATCCTGTCGCTGATCCCTGAGGCGACGCTGCTGATGGGCGTTCCGACCTTCTACGTGCGCCTCCTGCAGAGCCCGCGCCTCGACCGGCAGGCGGTCGCCAACATGCGCCTCTTCATTTCGGGTTCTGCACCGCTGCTCGCCGAAACGCATGCAGAGTTCAGGAAACGCACGGGTCACGCGATCCTCGAGCGCTACGGCATGACCGAGACCAACATGAACACCTCGAACCCCTATGACGGAGAACGGATCGCTGGAACCGTCGGCTTTCCGCTGCCCGGCGTGACGGTGCGCGTCACCGATCCCGCCACCGGCGCCGCCCTGCCGCCCGAGGAAACCGGGATGATCGAGATCAAGGGACCGAACGTCTTCAAGGGCTACTGGCGCATGCCGGAAAAGACCGCCGCGGAATTCACCTCGGACGGGTTCTTCATCAGCGGCGATCTCGGCAAGATCGACCGGGACGGCTATGTTCACATTGTCGGCCGCGGCAAGGACCTGGTGATTTCGGGCGGGTACAACATCTATCCCAAGGAGGTCGAGGGTGAGATCGACCAGCTCGAGGGGGTCGCCGAAAGCGCTGTGATCGGCGTCCCGCATCCCGATTTCGGCGAGGGCGTCACCGCCATCGTCGTGTGCAAGCCCGACGCGGCGCTCGACGAGAGCGCCATCCTTGGCGCGCTCCGGGAGCGGCTTGCACGCTACAAGCAACCGAAACGCATCATCTTCGCTGAAGATTTGCCCCGAAACACCATGGGCAAGGTGCAGAAGAACGTCCTGCGGCAGCAATACGCCGACCTTTACATAAGGACCTGAGCCATCTCGTGCGCCCTCTGGGAGGAAGGCGCACGGTATCTTCAAACCTCAAGAATCGCGAACTGCCGGCCCGTGAGGCGCCGGAGGGAGGGGAATCATGGGCATCGAAATCCTATCCATACTGCTATTGGTCGGCATGTTCGTCATCGCGACGATCCAGCCGATCAACATGGGCGCGCTGGCCTTCGGCTGCACCTTCCTGCTCGGATCGCTGATCATCGGCATGAAGGCCAATGACATCTTCGCCGGCTTCCCGAGCGACCTGTTCCTGACGCTGGTCGCCGTCACCTACCTCTTCGCCATCGCGCAGATCAACGGCACCATCGACTGGCTGGTCGAATGCGCCGTGCGCCTGGTGCGCGGCCATGTCGCCTGGATCCCCTGGGTGATGTTCCTCGTCGCCGCGGTGATCACCGGGTTCGGCGCGCTCGGGCCGGCGGCCGTCGCCATCCTGGCGCCGGTGGCGCTGAGCTTTGCCGTCCAGTACCGCATCCACCCGGCGATGATGGGCCTGATGGTCATCCATGGCGCGCAGGCCGGCGGCTTCTCGCCGATCAGCGTCTATGGCGGCATCACCAACCAGATCGTCGTCAAGGCCGGCCTGCCTTTCGCGCCGACATCGCTGTTCCTCTCCAGCTTCTTCTTCAACCTGGCGATCGCCGTGCTGGTGTTCTTCGTCTTCGGCGGCGCCCGGGTCATGAAGCAGAAAGCGGCAACGGCCGGTCCGCTGCCCGAGCTCCACCCCGAGGGCGTATCCGCATCGATCCGGGGCCATGGCGGCACGCCCGCCAGGCCGATCAGGGAGCACGCCTACGGTACGGCGGCGGACACGCTGCAGACGCTGCGCCTCACCCCGGAAATGATCTCCACCCTGGTCGGCCTGACGGCGCTCGGCGTCGGCGCTCTCGTCTTCAAGTTCAATGTCGGACTGGTGGCGATCACCGTCGCCGTCGTGCTGGCGCTCATCTCGCCGAGGACCCAGAAGGCGGCGATCGACAAGGTGAGCTGGTCGACCGTGCTGCTGATAACCGGCATCATCACCTATGTCGGCGTCATGGAGAAGGCCGGAACGATCGATTACGTCGCCAGCGGCATCTCAAGTCTCGGCATGCCGCTCCTCGTGGCACTGCTCCTGTGCTTCACGGGGGCGATCGTGTCGGCCTTCGCCTCCTCGACGGCGCTGCTCGGCGCCATCATCCCCCTGGCGGTGCCGTTCCTGCTGCAGGGCCATATCAGCGCCATCGGCGTCGTGGCGGCGATCGCCATCTCGACGACGATCGTCGACACCAGCCCGTTTTCGACGAACGGCGCTCTCGTCGTCGCCAACGCACCGGACGACAAGCGCGAGCACGTGCTGCGCCAGTTGCTCATCTACAGCGCACTGATCGCCATCATCGGGCCTGTCGTCGCCTGGCTGGTCTTCGTCGTGCCGGGCCTCGTCTGACGGCAGCGTCAACATCCCCTTCTCCGGAAGGGCGGAGCCCTCCTCCGCCTTCCCACAGTCATTCGGAACAATCGCTGTCGGCGTTGGTTTGCCTTCCCGTGTCCCCAAAATCGATTACGCACCCCAGGAGGAATCCATGCCCGACTTTGACAGTGACGGACGCACTGCCGCCCAGGGAACCAGCACGATGACGGCCTTCTTCGATAGTCGGCGTGACGCGGAAGCGGCGGTAGAAAGGCTGCACAAGGCAGAACTCGGCGGCGCCTCGGTTCAGCTTGTCCTCGGCATCGGCGAAGGGTGCTCTGATTTCGAGCGGGAAGGCATCTGGTCGGCGATCGAGAATTTTTTCTTCCCCGACGAGGACCGAGAGATCTATGCCGAGGGCCTCGCCCGCGGCGGATATCTGGTGACGGTGAGCGGCATCGACGATCAGAGTTACGCAGCCGTCCGCGACATCCTCGACGACGAAGGCACGATCGATCTCGACGAGCGCGCCGACCTGTGGAGGAGCGAGGGCTGGAGCGGCTGGCAGGGAGGCGTGCCGAGCGCGGCAGCGACCGGCCACACGGAAGACACCTTCGACGCTCCCCGTCCGGTAATGGCGACAAGAGACTCTGCCCGAAGCTCCGGGACTGTTCGGACATACAGGACGGATAGCGCTTCGGCACCGGCCAGTGCGCACGACACGCCGCCGCGCGGAATTTACGAACCCCGACCGCGTCCGGCCAATCCCGGTTCCTGGCCCCAGCCCGAAGCCGAGGCTTCCGGCGGTTTCCGCCAGGAACAAGACGGGCAGAGCCAAAGCCAGCAGCTCGGCTCCGGCTGGTCGCAGAGCCAGAAGCGCGGAAGCTGAGGGATTGAAGCGGCGGCACCCCCCTCTGCCCCTGCCGGGCATCTCCCCCGCAAGGGTGGAGATCGGCAGTGGCAATGTCCCGGCCTATCAGTATCCAATGCATGGCCTTGCAGGTGCCCTGATTTCGGCATGCCCAGGCGAGGCAGAGGCGGCGTTTCCAGCGAATCTCCCCCATTGTGGTGGAGATTTGCGGCAGGGCAGAGGGGGTGTCACACCCGTCCTCCCGATTTTCAATTCCGCTCCCTCGGAGTTCAGGTCTTGGCGCTCGAATTCGGGTTGTGCTTGTCTTTCTCGGTGACGGGACCCTTCGAGCCCTTGGATCCACCGCCCCAGTCCTGCGCCTTGCGGGCCTGATCCCCGCCGACATGGCCAGGCTGGTTTTTCCTGGCGGTACCGCTTTCTCCCTTGTTCTTCGGGCGATCCGGTTTCTTTTCCATCTGAGGCTCCATCTGTTGTCTTGGGCGTTTGCCGCTGAGCGAACAAACTCCAACAGTCGGAAGGCTGATCGGTTCCAGCTTGCTGAACCCGCCATGCAAAGAAAAGCCCCGGAACGCGTGCGCTCCGGGGCCATCTGGTCGCCTGACCGGGAGAAAGAAATCAGGCGGCCGCTACTTTTTTCGGGATGCGGGCCCATTCCGGGATCCAGTCGCGATGGGCTACGAGCAGGTCGTCGACGAGCGACCAGATCTGGTCGAGGTCGAGTTCGGCCGCCGTGTGCGGGTCCATCATCGCCGCGTGATAGAGGTGCTCGCGGTTCTCGGTGACAAGCGCCTGGACCGTCAGTTCCTGGACATTGATGTTGGTGCGGATCAGCGCGGTCAGTTGCGGCGGCAGCGCGCCGATATAGGTCGGCTGGATGCCGGAAGCGTCGACAAGACACGGCACTTCCGCGGCGCAGTTTTCCGGCAGCGAGGTGATGCAGCCGTTGTTCCTGAGATTGCCGTAGATCACCGAAGGCTCGCCGGTCCAGACCGAGTTCATGATAGACGAGGCATATTCGTGGCTCTCGGCCACCTCGATCGTCTCGGCCTCCTTGAAGGCCGCCGCCTGGCCCTTCCAGCGCTCGATCTGCTCGATGCAGCGCTTCGGATATTCATCGAGCGGAATGCCGAATTTCTCGATGAGGTCGGGACGGCCGTCCTTGATGAAATAGGGCGTGTACTCGGCGAAGTGCTCCGAGCTTTCGGTGACGAAATAGCCGAGCCGCGTCAGCATCTCGTAGCGCACCTTGTTCGGGCAGCGCGGGTTCCAGTGGCTGGGCTTCGGGAAGCGGCCTTCGCGATAGCCGCGGACCAGATCCGGATAGAGGTCGCGGTAGCTGCCGTCCTTCTGCCGATGCTCGAACTTCAGATAAAAGGCCATGTGGTTGATGCCGGCCGCCCGGTAGCGGATTTCGTCAAGCGGGATGTCAAGATCGCGGGCGAGCTCGAAGGCCGTGCCCTGAACGGAGTGGCAGAGGCCTACCTGCTTGATCGTCGGATATTTCTCGGCGATCGCCCAGGTGTTGATCGCCATCGGGTTCACATATTGCAGGAGGATCGCCTCGGGGCAGACCTGAAGCATATCCTCGCAGATCTTCCAGAGATGCGGCACGGTGCGAAGCCCGCGCATGATGCCGCCGACGCCGAGCGTGTCGGCGATCGTCTGGCGGAGCCCATATTTCTTCGGCACCTCGAAATCGGTGACGGTGCAGGGCTCGTAGCCGCCGATCTGGAAGGCGACGACGACGAAGTCGGCCCCTTCCAGCGCCTTCAGCTGGTTCGAATAGGTCTCGACCTTGGCCTTCACGCCGAGCGTTCGTACCAGCTTGCCGGCGACGATCTCGCTTTCGGCGAGCCGCTCCGGGTTCAGGTCCATCAGCGCGATGGTCGCAGCCGAAAGCGCCGGCCGCTGTAAGACGTCGCCGATGATGTTCTTCATGAAGACGGTCGAGCCGGCGCCGATGAAAGTGATCTTGGGTTGTCTGGTCATGGAAAGCCTCTGTTCTTGGGAGTCACGCGGCCACTTCGAAGGCGGCTCTGACGAGCCGCTCCGTATAGGCAGTCTTGGGATTGGAAAGAATTTCGTTCACCGGCCCCTCTTCGACGATCTTGCCGTGCTGCATCACCACGACGCGGTGGCAGAGCGCGCGCACGACCTTCAGGTCGTGGGAGATGAAGAGGTAGCTAAGCCCCCGCTCGTCCTGCAGCTTGCGCAAAAGCTCGATGATCTGGGCCTGCACCGAGAGATCGAGCGCCGAGGTCGGCTCGTCGAGCAGGATGAATTCCGGCTCGAGCGCGATGGCTCGGGCAATGGCGATGCGCTGGCGCTGGCCGCCGGAAAATTCGTGCGGGAAGCGCGACAGGATGTTGGCCGGCATGCCGGCGCTGAGGAGCGCGTCCTCGACCCGCGCGAGCCTGTCCTTGCGGTTCTCGCCGATGCCGTTGACGATCAGCCCCTCCTCGATGATCTGGCCGATCGACATGCGCGGATTGAGCGAGGCGAACGGATCCTGGAAGACGATCTGGATCTTCGAGCGCAACGGCCGCATGCCCTTGCGATCCTTGCCATGGATCGGCTCGCCGTCGAAAAAGATCTCGCCGGCATCGGTATTGATCAGCCGGATCAGCGCCTGGCCGAAGGTGGTCTTGCCGGAACCGGATTCGCCGACCAGCCCGAGGGTCTCGTGCCGGCGCAGATTGAGGCTCAGGCTGTCGACGGCGACGAGCTCCTTCAGCTCCGGCTTGAAGAAGCCGCCCTTCTTCAGCATGAAGGAGACCCGGACGTTGCGGCCGTCGAGCACGATCGGCGCGTTGTCCGGCAGCGGCTTGGCCGCACCGGTCGGCTCGGAGGCGAGCAGCCGGCGCGTATAGGCGTGCTGCGGGTTGGCAAAGAGCGCCTCGGTGGTGTTGTGCTCCTTCACTTCGCCGAGCTGCATCACATAGACATAATCGGAGAATTGCCTGACCACCGTCAGGTCATGGGTGATCAGGATCACCGCCATGCCGAGCTCCTGCTGCAGCTTGCGGATCAAGTTGAGGATCTGCGCCTGCACGGTGACGTCGAGCGCCGTCGTCGGCTCGTCGGCGATCAGCACGTCCGGGTCGTTGGCAAGCGCCATGGCGATCATCACGCGCTGGCGCTGGCCGCCGGAAAGCTGGTGCGGATACTGGTAGAGCCGTGCTTCCGGATCCGGGATCTGCACATGCTGCAGCAATTCCAGCGCGCGGGCCGCCGCCGCACGGCGGCTCATGCGGCGATGCGCCCGGATCGCCTCGATAATCTGGCTGCCGATCGTATAGACCGGGTTCAGCGAACTCATCGGCTCCTGGAAGATCATCGAGATGCGGTCGCCGCGCAGCGCCCGGCGCTCTCGCTTCGAGAACTTCAGGACGTCGCGTCCGTCATATTCGATGCGCGAATGCGAGGCGATCGTGGCGCGCTTCGAAAGCAGCCCCATGACGGTTCGCGCGGTCACAGACTTGCCCGAGCCGGACTCGCCGACGATCGCGATCGTCTCGCCGCGGTAGAGCTGGAAGGAGACATCCTTCACCGCCTCGACGGTGCCGTTCTCGACCTTGAAGGTGACGGCCACCTTGCGGGCGTCGATGACCGGCCGGTTATCCTTCAAATGGCGGTCGCGCCGTTCTTCGGGTGCCGCGACAATGGTTTCGACTGTTGCCATCGGCGTGCTCCTCAATAGGGGTCGATTGCGTCGCGCAGGCCGTCACCCAGCGCATTGAAGGCGAAGACGGTGACCAGCACGAAGGCGACGGGCGAGAGGATCCAGGGATAGGAGCCGATCGCCGAATAGTTGGCCGTATCCTGCAGCATCAGCCCCCAGGAAATCAGCGGCGGCTTGACCGCAAAGCCGAGGAAGCCGAGGAAGGATTCGAGCAGCACCACCTGGGGGATCGCCAGCGTGACCGCGACGATCACATGGCTCATCACGTTCGGGAAAATGTGCTGGAAGATGATGCGCCGGTCGGTCGCGCCGATGGCGATCGCCGCCCGCACATAGTCGATGCGGGCGAGCGCCAGGGTCTTGCCACGCACCTCGCGCGACATCTGCGCCCAGCCGAGCGCCGACATCACGATGACGACGAAGGCGAGGAAGACATTGGTCGGCGCCGTCACCGGGATCAGCGAGGCGAGCGCCAGGTAGAGCGGCAGTTGCGGGAAGGCCAGCACCAGCTCGACGAAACGCTGCACCCAAGCGTCGAAGCGCCCACCGAAATAGCCGGACACCATGCCGACCGTCGTGCCGACGACCGTGACGATGGAGACCACCGTCAGCGCGATGATCAGCGAGATACGCGAGCCGTAGAGAATGCGTGACAGCACATCGCGGCCGAACTTGTCGGTGCCGAGCAGATGCACCGGCGTCCCATCGACGGCACCGAACAGATGACGCTCGGCCGGGATCAGGCCGAAGAGCCGGTACGGCGCGCCCTTGACGAAGAAGCCGAGGATCTGCGGATTGTCGTAGTCGGGACCGATGATCGGCTGGAAGGTGATCGGGTCAAGCTCCTCCGTGTCGCGCACCGGGTAGCTGCGCGGCGAGAAGACGAAGTTGCCGTCCTTGTCGCGGAAGCTGATCGCCTGCGGCGGCGCGAAGGCGACGCCCGTCGCCTTCGGATCGACGGGCGACAGGAAATCGGCAAAGATCGCCATCAGGACCAGCAGACTGACGAGGATCAGGCCGAGCAGGCCCGTCCAGGAGCGCTTCAGCCGCCGCCAGACGAGGGCGGTGTAGCTTTCGTGATGGTGCTTTTCCTCCGGCTGCATCGCGACTGGAACGGTGCCGTGGGCTTCGATGGTCATGCGTAGGCCCCTCCTCCCATGCGCACCCGCGGATCGAGCGCGGCGAGCAGCATGTCGGCGATGATGTTGCCGACGATCAGCGTTGCCGAGAGAACCAGCATGAAAGTGGCGGTGACATAGACGTCGCCCACCCACATGGAGCCGACGATAGCCGGGCCGACGGTCGGCAGCGCGAAGATGATGGCCGTCTCGATCTCGCCGGTCAGCATGTAGGGAAGCACGACGCCCTGATACATGATGAGCGGGTGCAGCGCGTTCGGAACGGCATGCCGCATCACCACCGCCCCTTCGCTCAGGCCCTTGGCGCGCGCCGTCTCGACATATTGAGCGTTCAGCGTGTCGAGCAGGTTGCCGCGCATGACCCGCATGTTGTAGGCGAGCCCGCCGAAGGTGGCGATCGCGACCACCGGCCAGACATGCTTCACCAGATCGACGAACTTGTCCCACGACCAGGGCGCGCCGCCATAGCGGGCCGAATGGAAGCTGTTGATCTCGCTGACATTGAAATGGAAGACGAGGACATAGACGATGATCAGCGCCATCAGGAAGCGCGGCACCGTCATGCCGAGGAAGGAGACGGTCGAAAGCAGGCTGTCGACCCAGGAATATTGCCTTGTCGCGGCAAGTATGCCGAAGCCGATGCCGATGACCGACGCAAGGATGTGGCAGACCAGAGCCAGCGCCAAGGTGCGCGGCAGGCGCTCGCCGACAACGTCGGCAACCGGCTTGTTGTAATAGAGGCTGTGGCCGAAATCGCCGCGCGTCACGATGCCGGTCACCCAGTTGACGTATTGGAGCGGCAGCGGCTGATCGAGGCCATGCTCCTTGCGATAGGCCTGCGCCTGGGCGTCGGCTTCCTCGAAGGAGGCGCCGCCCTGGTTGATGAGCTGCGAGCGGATGTAGTCGCTATAGTCGCCGGGCGGCGCCTGGATGATGGCGAAGGTCACCACGCTCAGGACGAACAGCACCGGAATGGCAGAGGCGACGCGGACAAGCAGAAACCTGAACATGGCCGTTCCTTCCGTCGGTTTTCCATCGGCGATGCCGGCGCGACCGGCACCGCCACTGGAGTGAAGGGCAATCCCCCGGCCCCGAAGGTGAGGAGCCGGGGGAGACGATCACGTTCAGTTGCTCGGGCCGCTTTCGCCGGGCTTGCCGGGAAGCTGTTCCGCATAGAGCTCGTAGTCGCCCTGCTTGTCGGCCGCGACGAAGACCCGCTCGCGAATGATCGTATCTTCCGCCCAGTTGAACATGAAGATCGGCGCGCCAGGAGGAATGTTCGAGAAGCGCTTGTTGATGATCAGCGCCCCCGGATATTCGGTCAGGCCGACCGTATCGACATTCTCCGTCGAGACCTTCTGGAACTGCTTCATCAGATCGGCGCGCGCCTCGTTGTCGTTGCTCGCGATGAACTTGTTGACGATATCGACGAGTTCCTGCTCGTGCGGCAGGAGATCGACCTTGCCGCTTTCCGGCGCCCGGTGATGCCAGCTCGTGCGCGGACCGGTGGGGGCAAGCTGCGTCGTGTTCTGCACGACGGAGGTCAGCTCCTGGTCGTTGCGGCGGATCAACCAGTCGAACTTGCCCGCATATTGCGTCGCATCACGCTTGGTGCCGTCGACCGAATTCAACACGACCTTGAGACCGAGCTGTTCCATCTGGCCGATCAGGCCTTCCGCAAGATTGCGGTCGGTGCCGTAGTCGGAATTGACGAGCATGACGATCTGAACGTCGGCGCCGCCGGCCGTGCCTTCAGGGAAGTTGACGAAGCCGTTGCCGTCGGTGTCCTTGAGACCGACCTTTTCGAGGAGCGCCTTGGCGCCTTCGAGGTCGAAGGGATAGTAGACGGTCGAGTTCCTGTCATAGAAGCTCGTGCCGGAGGAAAGCCCGCCCGGATAGATCGCCGTGAAGGGTCCCTTCACCAGCGCTTCGCCGAGCTTCTTGCGATCGACCGCCATGGTCACGGCCTTGCGGAAATCCAGATTGCGATTGAGCTCGCGAACCGCCTGGCCACGTTCGTCCGGCTCTCCCCAGCCATTGGCCGAGTAGTTCATGCGCAGATTGTAGCCGATGACGCGCGGGCCGAAGGCGAGCCGTGCCGGGGCCTTCTCATCCGCCGCGCGCTTCAGCGATTCGACGAAGTTCTCCGGCTGCTCGAGGTTGGAGAAATCGCCCGATCCGGCGATCGCCTGAACGTCGCGGTCGGCCCAGGTCGACAGCTTGTAATGGACCTCGTTCAGATAGGGCAGCTGGTTGCCGGCCTCGTCGACCTTCCAGTAATAGGGATTGCGGCGCAGCACGATGATGTCGTCCGGCCGGTAGGCGACCGGAACCCAGGCGCCCATTACCGGAATGTTCATATATTCCGGCGGGAAGCCGTTCTTGTATTGGTCGTAGGTCGTGCCGGCATATTTCGGATGCTTGGTCTTGAGGATATGCGACGGGCCGGGGCAGAAGGTGCCGTAGGCCATGGCATAGAGATGCTGGCGCGGGAAGGCCTCCTTGAAGGTCCACTCGACCGTGTACTGGTCGACCTTCTTGAGCGTCGTCCCCTCGCCGAAGGTTTCGGGCGTCGCGCCGTTCAGCGGCGAAACGTTCGGATCGACGACATTGTCGTCCCAGTAGAACATCACGTCGTCGGCATCGAAGGGGTCGCCGTCCGACCATTTCGCACCCTCGATCAGATGCATGGTCAGCTTATGGCCGTCCTCGGACCACTCCCAGCTTCTGGCGAGGTTCGGCAGCGGCTCGACGTCGCTGGCTTCGACCTGGTAGAGCGGTGCGGTGCGCGTCAGGCATTCCGACATGCCGATGTCGATGCCGCCCCAGCCTTGAGTCTGGCCGGCGCTGTAGTTCCAGCCCTCCGGCCGCCCGCCGATCACATGGCGCATGACGTCGCCATAGACGCCGGCGCCGTCCGGCATGTTGCCGGTCTTGAAGACCATCGGCTCCTTCGGCAGGCGCTCGGCAACCGGCGGCAGCTTGCCGGCCTTGACGAATTTCTCCGTTACCCATTCCGGCTCTTTGTATTCGGACAAGGCCTTGAACTCGATGATCGAATCGCGCGGCACATAGGTGATCTTCCCCTGCGCCGGCACGGGCGGCTGCTCGGGCACCACGGTCGGTTCGGATGCGAAGGCCTGCACGGCGATGGCGGATATGCCGATCAGCAGGCTGGCCGTTGTTGTCAGTCGATGCTTTTTCATTGCCTCAGGTTCTCCCTCCTAAATTTGCCATCCCGGAGCGGGTGGCATTCCTCCTGCCTCAAAAGTACCCGCGTCTCCTCACGCAGGTGTCCTCGGGCCATCGTTTTGATACGCAAGTGACTAAGTCACCAAGCTGCCCCCTCTGGCCTGCCGGCCATCTCCCCCACAAGGGGGGAGAAAGACGGGGCACGCTCTCGCCTCCACCGGAACGTTTGCACCCTGCAGAAGCGAAACGATTGGCGAGACCTGGCCGCCTGACCTCTCCCCCCTTGTGGGGGAGATGGCCGGCAGGCCAGAGGGGGTGTCGCCAACGTCCACTTACGTCCACACCGCCTACCCGGCGGCGCGCAACTTCGCGGCGTCCTTCTCGGCGCGGATTTCCTCGATGGAGCGCACCTCGCGCCGCGCCGCACCCGTCCAGTCGCGGGTCTTCACCGTCGACCGGGCGAGCCGGTCCTTGGCCGCCTCCACGGCATGGGCGTATTGCGGCAGCCATTGAGCCTCAGCGACGACCATTTCGTCGACCATCTGCCAGACCTCCTCCGGCGTGCAGATCGCGCCGACCAGCGGGTCGTGCAGCACCGCGAGCTTCAGAAGATCGATGTCCCCGGTGATCGCCGCATGCACGGACATGCGCTGGACATTGATCGACGAGATGCAGGTGGCGGCACAGGCCTCGGGAAGCGTGATGCCGGACACCATGTTAATGCCGAAGCGATCGACGAAGCCAGGAGATTCGATAATCGCGTCGGCCGGCAGATTGGTGATCACGCCGTTGTTCTTGACGTTGAAATGGCCGCGATAGACGCGCCCGGTCTCGAGCGCTTCGAGGATATGGCTCGCATGCTCGTTCGAGCGCTTGATCGTGTCGAGGGGTCTCGCCGCCTCTTCGAGGAAGCGCGGATATTCCGTCTCGAACCAGTTGCGGGTTTCGGTCGAATAGCGCAGATACCCGCCGGTCTCGCCATGGATCCAGTCCGACATGTCGATCCATTTGGTGATCTCGTCGGGGCGTTTGCGATACCAGGGCAGGTATTCGGAGAGATGGCCGTTGCTTTCGGTCGAGTAGACTCCGAAGCGCTTCAACACGTCGATCCTCAGCTTCTCCTGCTTGGAGAAGACCGGGTGCGCCTCGAAGGCGGCAACGAGCTCGTCCTTGCCGATCTTGCGGCCATTGACGCGCACGTCGATGAACCACGTCTGGTGATTGATGCCGGAGCAGACATAGTCGAGCTCGCCGTCCTTGGCCCCGAGGATCTCGGCGATCTGCTCGGCGCCATGCTGGACGCCGTGGCAGAGCCCGACGGTGTCGACCTTGCCGTATTCGATCGCCGCCCAGGTGTTCATCGCCATCGGGTTGGCATAGTTCAGGAACTTGGCGCCCGGCTCGGCCACTTCGCGGATGTCCTTGCAGAAGTCGAGGATCACCGGAATGTTGCGCTGGCCGTAGAGAATGCCGCCGGCGCAGATCGTGTCGCCGACGCATTGGTCGACCCCGTATTTCAGCGGAATGCGGATGTCGTCCGCATAGGCTTCGAGGCCGCCCACCCGCACGCAGCTGATGATGTAGCGCGCCCCTTCGAGCGCCTTGCGGCGATCGGTGGTTGCGGTGACCCGCGTCGGCAGATTGTTCGCATCGACGATCCGGTCGAGGATCGTCTTGATCATGCCGAGATTGTGCTCGCTCAGATCCGTCAAGGCGAACTCGACGTCGCGGAGCTCCGGCACGGACAGGATGTCGGTGAAAAGCTTCTTGGTGAAACCGACGCTGCCGGCGCCGATAATGGCGATCTTGAAGCTGCCCATTTTCGTTCAATTCCTCCTCGCGAACGGCGATCTTCGCGCTATAAGGGTAAAATCAATTCATCGAATTGATCCGGCCGCGACCGGCGGGCCGTCCTCACCGAAAACCCTGCACCAGACGCTGGTTAGCCACGCGTCTTGCGCGATCTGTGGTCATTATGTGTATAATCCGGAGCGCGACTAGAGAGGGATTGTGCTTTCATGGGTAATTCTGTGCTGCAGCAACTGATCGACCGGGGACCGGTAATGCGCACTGTTTCTCTGCCGCGGGGAAGACAGAGCCTGCACACCATGCCGACGAGCACCGGCTACGAGATCAGGACCGATGGCGGCTACGACTGGGACGGGCGAAAGCGGGGGCAGACGCCGTTCACTGTCTTGCAGCACACGATCGGCGGCGCCGGAAACTTGCGCTACGAACACCGCACCTATCGCGTGCGCGAGGGCGACACGCTGCTCCTCCTCGTGCCACACAATCACCGCTACTGGCTGGAGGACGGCGGGCGCTGGGAGTTTTTCTGGATCTCGATGAACGGCGAGGAGGCGCTGCGCATCCACCGCGCCATTCTCGCCGTCACCGGCCCGGTCCTGAAGCTGCAGCCCGAAACGATCGAGCACCTGGCCGACTGCAGCCTGCGCCTGATCACCGGCGGCGAGACACCCGGCCGCGCCTCGGCGATCGCCTATGAGGCGGCGATGGCGCTCTACGACGACGTTTTCGGTTCGCATCCGGTCATCAGTGAAGAATTTCGGAAGATGCAGCACGTCATCGACCACAT
The DNA here is from genome assembly GCF_001651865.1 of Sinorhizobium glycinis. Classification (GTDB taxonomy): domain Bacteria; phylum Pseudomonadota; class Alphaproteobacteria; order Rhizobiales; family Rhizobiaceae; genus Sinorhizobium; species Sinorhizobium glycinis. The sequence goes on along the minus strand of NZ_LPUX01000064.1, from coordinate 565,066 downwards.
CCTTTCGAATCTGGAGAAACCGCTGCCGGTCGAGGAACTCGCCCGCGTCTCGGGATTAAGTCGTGCGCATTTTTCGCGCATCTTCGCGGCGAGCGAAGGCATGCCACCCGCCGAATTCGTGCTTCAGAAGCGGTTGCAGAGGGCGGTGAAGCTCCTGACCAAGACGGCGGACCTGCCTGTCAAGGAAGTGGCCATCCTGTCGGGCTTCGATGACCCCAATTATTTCGCCAAGGTTTTCCGCCGCGTCTTCGGCGCGAGCCCGACGGAGTTCCGCACCACCGGCATGTATGCCAGCGTCCCCGCGAAAACCCGGCAGATAAACGAATCGGTAACGACGCTCGCTGCTGCTTGCGATTGAAATCTGCGCGATAAAATTTTACTAAAGAAATGACGCGAAGCGCGGGCTGATAGGCGGACGCAACAGAATGGTGACAATCAAGGAAATCGCAGCAGCTGTCGGCGTGTCGTCGGCGACGGTGTCGCGGGTCTTGAACTACGATCCGACATTGTCGATCTCCACCAGGAAGCGGCAGGCGATCATCGAAACGGCCGAGGCGCTCAATTATGCGACGCCGCGCAATCGCAGCCGGGCCGCGGCTCAAGCCGTTGGCGTCGGGCTGAAGATCGCGCTCGTCCACTTCCTCGAGCCGGCCCAGGAGCTGGCCGATCCTTACTATGTCGGCGTCCGGCTCGGCATCGAGAGCCGCTGCCAGGCATTGAAGAGCGAGATCGTCAAGGTCGTCCTGAGCGGCAGCCCCCCGGAAGCGGCGATCCTCGAGGGCGCTTCCGGCGTCGTCGCGGTCGGCCACTACTATGGCCAGGAACTCGAATGGCTGCGCCGCCACAGCCGCCACCTGGTTTTCGCCGATTACGCGCCCGCCGGCGATGCGGACGACAGCGTCTTGAGCGATGTCGCGATGGCCATGACCCGGCTCCTCGAAGCGGTTCACGGCATGGGTTATCGCCGGATCGGCTTCGTCGGCTGGATCGACGCTTTCCATGAGCCGGAAAACATCCATTCCGAGCGCCGTTGCCGCACCTATATCGAGTGGATGGTGAAGGCGGGGCTCTACGACCCGGACTTGTGCCTGGTCGAGCGGATGACTCCCGACTGCGGATACGCGCTCACAAAGGCGATGCTGTCGAAACCCAACCCGCCAAAGGTCCTGATCACCTGCAACGACAACATGGCGCTCGGCGCCTATCGGGCCATTCACGAGATAGGCCTGAGGATCCCCGACGATATTGCCGTGGCGAGCTTCAATGATATTCCCGTCGCACAGTTCCTCGGGCCGCCGCTTTCCACGGTGAAAATCCCGGCCGAGCTGATCGGCGAAACCGCCGTCGACTTGCTGCTCGAGCGCCTTTCCGGACGGGAGGTCCCTAAGAAGGTGATCCTCGGAACCGAAATGGTCTGGCGTGGAAGCACGCCCCTGCAGGGCGATCGCGAAGATCAGATCAAAAAGCTTCGGGCCGAGGTTGGCGCCATGGGCCCAGATGATCCGAACTTCGACATTAAGAAATTTACCGATGAGCAGTGGGGCGGCATCTGAAGTTTGAGATGCCGCCGGCGTCAAATCTCGGTAACGGGGGACGCCGTCGACAAGGCTCCGTATTGTAGCTGCCTCTAATCCGCACTGGGTAAAGCCTTCGAGCCGTTTGCGCGCGAAGATGGAGCAGACTGAACTGGCTTGTGAAATACCCGGAGTAAAAATTTACTGAAATATTGCATCGCTCCCGATTTTAGGAAATACTCCGCCCCAGAGACAGGGAGGACTGTCTCGGGGAACGAACCTTGAGGGAGGAAATTCATGGATATTTTCGCGCGTGCCCATCTGCCGCGGATCGCCGCTCTTGCGCTCGCGAGCGCGAGCTCTCTGGCGGTGACCGCCGCAGAGGCGAAGGAAATCACCATCTGGTGCTGGGACCCGAACTTCAACGTCGCGATCATGAAGGAAGCGGGCGCCCGCTACACCAAGACGCATCCGGACGTCACCTTCAACGTCGTCGATTTCGCCAAGACCGACGTCGAGCAGAAGCTGCAGACGGGCCTTGCCTCCGGCACCGCCGACGCTTTGCCCGATATCGTGCTGATCGAGGACTACGGCGCGCAGAAATATCTGCAATCCTTCCCCGGCGCCTTTGCGCCCCTTTCCGGCACCGTCGATTATTCCGGTTTCGCGCCGTATAAGGTCGAGCTGATGACCCTCGACGGCAAGGTCTACGGCATGCCCTTCGATTCCGGCGTCGCGGGAATGTACTACCGCAAGGATTATCTCGAAGCCGCCGGCTTCAAGCCGGAGGACATGCAGAACATTACCTGGGATCGTTTCATCGAGATCGGCAAGCAGGTCGAGGCCAAGGCCGGCAAGAAGATGATCGCAATCGATCCGAGCGACGCGGGGCTTATCCGCATCATCATGCAATCCGCAGGGCAATGGTACTTCAACAAGGACGGCACGGCCAACATCGCCGACAATGCGGCGCTGAAGGCATCGCTGGAGACCGTGGGCAAAATCATGGCGGCCGACATTCACAAGCCGGTTGCCGGCTGGTCGGACTGGGCCGGGACCTTCGCGTCCGGCGATGTCGCGGCGGTCGTCACCGGCGTCTGGATCACCGGCACGGTCAAGGCCCAACCGGACCAGTCCGGCAAATGGGGCGTCGCGCCCATCCCGGCGCTTTCGATCGACGGCGCCACGCATGCCTCGAACCTTGGCGGATCGAGCTGGTATGTGCTCGAAAGCTCCGCCGAGAAAGCCGAGGCGATCGACTTCCTAAATGAAGTCTACGCCAAGGACATCGATTTCTATCAGACGATCCTGCAGGACCGCGGTGCCGTCGGCTCGCTGCTCGCCGCGCGTGGCGGCGCCGCCTACGAGGCGGCCGATCCGTTCTTCGGCGGCGAGAAGGTCTGGCAGAATTTCTCCGATTGGCTGACAAAAGTGCCCGCGGTCAACTACGGCATCTTCACCAACGAGGTGGATGCCGCCGTGATCGCCCAATTGCCGGCAATCATTCAGGGCACGCCGGTCGATGAGGCCCTCAAGGCGATCGACGCCGAAGTGAGCACGCAAATTCAGTGACAGGCAGGCGAGGCGGCGGGTGGAAGCCCGCCCCTCCCGGTCGCGGCGGCAAGGCCGCGGCCATGCTTACGGCTGTCGAGAGCGGGATGAGAAAAACGGTTTCCGCCCGCATCGCGCGTTTCAAACTACTAGAATCGATGACGTTCATGGCTTTGGGTCGACCCGACACCCCAAATCATCAGCGTGATCGGTGAGGAGGATCATGGTTCACGCACGGCGCGGCGGCATCGGCCGATATTATGATGTCAATGGCTGGCTCTTCGTCGCGCCGGCGCTCGGGCTGATCGCTCTGTTCATGATCTATCCGATCGTCTGGTCGCTCTGGATGTCCTTCCAGTCCGGCCGCGGCATGATGATGAAGTTCGCCGGCTTCGCAAACATCGTTCGGCTCTGGAACGATCCGGTGTTCATCAAGGCGCTCACCAACACGATGACCTATTTCGTCGTGCAGGTGCCGATCATGATCCTGCTCGCCCTCGTCCTGGCGTCGCTCCTCAACAATCCGCGGCTGGTCGGCCGGGGGCTTATCCGCACGGCGATCTTCCTGCCCTGCGTGACCTCGCTCGTCGCCTATTCGGTGCTGTTCAAGGGCATGTTCGCGCTTGACGGTATCGTCAATTCGACGCTTGAGGCGATCGGCATCATTTCCTCGCCCATTCCGTGGCTGACGCATCCTTTCTGGGCGAAGGTGCTGGTCATCATCGCAATCACCTGGCGCTGGACCGGCTACAACATGATCTTCTATCTCGCGGCACTTCAGAACATTGACAGGTCGATCTACGAGGTCGCCCGCATCGACGGCGTTCCGGCCTGGGCGCGCTTCACCCACATCACCATCCCGCTGTTGAAGCCCGTCATCCTGTTCACCACAGTGATTTCGACGATCGGCACGCTGCAGCTCTTCGACGAGGTCTACAACCTGACCGAGGGCAAGGGCGGGCCGTCGAATGCGACGCTTACGCTGTCGCTCTACATCTACAATCTCACGTTCCGCTACATGCCGAGCTTCGGCTATGCGGCGACGGTTTCCTACGTCATCGTCATCCTGGTCGCCATGCTCGCTTTCCTTCAGTTCTTCCTGGCCAGGGAGCGCGACAGATGAGAAACAACCCTGCCACTATCGCCTCGGCCGTCTTCACCTATGGCTTCGTCGGGCTGATGGCCTTCCTGTCCGTCTTCCCCTTCATCTGGATGGTGCTCGGCGCGACCAATTCGTCGATCGACATCATCAAGGGCCGGCTTATGCCGGGTGAGGCGCTGGCGACGAACATCGCCAACTTCTTCACCCTGGTGAACGTGCCGCTGGTCTTCTGGAATTCGGCGAAGGTCACCATCTTCGCGACGGTGCTGACGCTGGCCGTCTCGTCGCTTGCCGGCTACGGCTTCGAGATCTTCCGTTCGCGCCGGCGCGAAAACCTCTACCGCGCCATGCTGCTGACGCTGATGATCCCGTTTGCGGCGCTGATGATCCCGCTCTTCATCATGATGGGCAAGATGGGCCTCATCAACACCCATATCGCCGTCGTGCTGCCGACGATCGGCTCGGCCTTCATCGTCTTCTACTTCCGCCAGAGCACCAAGGCCTTTCCCTCGGAACTGCGCGACGCGGCGAAGGTCGACGGCCTGAAGGAGTGGCAGATCTTCCTTTATATCTATGTGCCGGTGATGCGCTCGACCTACGCGGCCGCCTTCATCATCGTCTTCATGACCGCCTGGAACAACTATCTCTGGCCGCTGATCGTGCTGCAATCCAACGAGACGAAGACGATCACGCTGGTCATCTCGTCGCTCGCCTCGGCCTATTACCCCGATTACGGGGTGGTGATGGTCGGCACGTTCCTCGCGACCCTTCCGACCCTCACCGTCTTCTTCTTCATGCAACGCCAATTCGTCCAGGGCATGCTGGGCTCAGTCAAATAGGAATCATGATGCGCTCTGTAACTTCATTCAACGATTCATGGGTCTTTTCCGAAGGCTTCAACGCCGCCACTGCCGGCAAACTGCAAGCCGGCAAGCCAGTCAGCCTGCCGCACAACGCCGTCGAGCTGCCCTTCAACTATTTCGACGAGACCTCCTATCAGCGCGCCTTCACCTATCAGAAGGTGCTCGCCTGGCGTCCCGACTTCGCCGGCCGCGAGGTTTCGCTCGTCTTCGGTGCCGCGATGGCCGATGCCGTCGTCTACCTCAACGGCGAGGAGATCGTCGCCCACAAGGACGGCTACACCCCCTTCGAAGCGCGCCTCACCGGCAGGCTTCGCGACGGCGACAACCTCATCACCGTCAAGATCGACGGCAGCGAAAACCCGGAGATCCCACCCTTCGGCGGGCGCATCGACTATCTCACCTATGCCGGCATCTATCGCGACGTCTGGCTGAAGCTCACCGACGCGGTCGCGATCGGCAATCTCAAGATCGAAACCCACGACGTCCTAAGCGACGCCAAATCCGTCACCGTCCGTTGCGACCTCGCCAATCCGCAAGGCCTCGCCTTCTCCGGCACCGTGACGGCGCTGCTCAGGGACGCCAATGGCCAATTGCTGGCTGAGGCGGTCGGCGAGACCCGTGGCGAGAGCGTCACGCTGGAAATGACGGGGCTTGAGGGCCTGTCGCTCTGGGACATCGACGATCCGGTGCTCTACCGAGTGGAAGTCCAGCTCCGCACCGATCACGGCGGTGACCTCCTCTCCTCGCATTTCGGCTTCCGAACGGCGGAGTTCACGGTCGACGGCTTCCGGCTGAACGGCCGGCCGCTGAAGATCCGCGGCCTCAACCGCCACCAGGCCTTTCCCTATGTCGGCTATGCAATGGGGCGCAGCGCGCAGGAGCGCGACGCGGAACTCTTGAAGCACAAGCTGCACTGCAATCTCGTCCGCACCTCGCATTACCCGCAGTCGAAATGGTTCCTCGACCATTGCGACCGCATCGGCCTCTTGGTCTTCGAGGAGATCCCCGGCTGGCAGCACATCGGCGGCGAGGCCTGGAAACAGGAAGCGATCCTGAACGTCCGCCGGATGATCGAGCGCGACTGGAACCATCCGTCGATCGTCATCTGGGGCGTCAGGATCAACGAGTCGCAGGATTCGCACGATTTCTATGTCGAGACCAATCGCCTCGCCCGCGAGCTCGACCCGACCCGTCAGACCGGCGGCGTGCGCTACATCACCGACAGCGAATTCCTCGAAGACGTCTACACGATGAACGACTTCATCCTCGGCAACGAGGAGCTGCCCGGCTCGAACCGGCCGCGCACAGCGCTCCGCCCGCAGCAGGAATGCACCGGGCTTTCGCGCAAGGTGCCGTACCTCATCACCGAATTCGGCGGCCACATGTATCCGACGAAGATCTACGACCAGGAGCAGCGGCAGGCCGAACATGTCCGCCGTCACCTCGAAGTGCTGAACGCCGCCCATGGGAGCCTAAGCATTTCCGGCGCGATCGGCTGGTGCATGTTCGACTACAACACGCACAAGGACTTCGGCTCCGGCGACCGGATCTGCTATCACGGCGTCATGGACATGTTCCGCGAGCCGAAATTCGCCGCTTACGTCTATACCAGCCAGTGCGAGCCGTCGAACGAAGTGGTGATGAAGCCGGTCACCTTCTGGGCCCGCGGCGAGCGCAACATCGGCGGCGTGCTGCCCCTGATCGTGCTGACCAATTGCGACGAGATCGAACTGAGATACGGCTCGCTTACGAAGCGCGTCGGCCCGGACCGCGAGACCTTCCCGCACCTGCCGCATGCGCCCGTCGTCATCGACCACCGCCACTTCACCAAGGACGAGCTCGGCGTCTGGGGCATGAAGTGGGAGAGCGCCGAATTCACCGGCTTCGTCGACGGCAAGGCCGTCGCCCATCTCCGGATGGTCGCCGATCCCCTGCCGACGACGCTCGCGATCGAGGCCGACAGCCAGACGCTTAGGGCCGAAGGGCGCGACAGCGTGCGGGTCATCGTCCGCGCCCTTGATCAGGCCGGCAACATCCTGCCGTTCCTGAACGATGCCATCGACATCGCGGTTGACGGCCCGGCACGCGTTATCGGACCGAACCGGCTTGTCTTCCAGGGCGGCTCGACCGGCTTCTGGCTGGAATCGACGGGTGCCGCCGGCGACATTTCCGTCAGCGTCACCTCGTCGCGCCTTGGCACGGCGAAGCTCGAACTGTCGGCCACCACCGAAGGAGCGGCGCGCGCATGACCGAGCTCCAACTCAGCGATGTCCGCAAGTCCTATGGCGGTTTTGAAGTCATCAAGGGTGTCGATCTCGACATCAAGTCGGGCGAGTTCGTCGTCTTCGTCGGACCGTCCGGCTGCGGCAAGTCGACCCTGCTCCGGATGATCGCCGGTCTCGAGGAGATCACCTCCGGCGACCTCACGATCGACGACGTGCTGATGAACGATGTCGACCCCTCAAAACGCGGCATCGCCATGGTCTTCCAGTCCTATGCGCTCTATCCGCATATGACCGTCCGGGAGAATATGGGCTTTGCGCTGCGCTTTGCCGGCGTTCCCAAGGCGGAGATCGAAAAGCGGGTCGGCGAAGCCGCCAACATCCTGGAGCTTGGGCCCCTGCTCGACCGCAAGCCGAAACAGCTTTCCGGCGGCCAGCGCCAGCGCGTCGCGATCGGCCGGGCGATCGTCCGCCACCCGAAGATCTTTCTCTTCGACGAGCCGCTGTCGAACCTCGACGCGGAACTGCGCGTCCACATGCGCATCGAAATCGCGCGGCTGCACAAGCAGCTCGCCGCCACGATCATCTACGTGACGCACGACCAGGTCGAGGCGATGACGCTCGCCGACAAGATCGTCGTCATGCGCGGCGGCGTCGTCGAGCAGGTCGGCTCGCCGCTCGATCTCTATGACGATCCCGCCAATCAGTTCGTTGCCGGCTTCATCGGCTCGCCGAAGATGAACTTCCTGAAAGGCGTGATCGAAGCCGGCGACGGCGGCGAATGTTATGCACGGCTGCCGGAGTACGGCGGCGTGAAAATCCCCGTCGGTCTCAAGGGGGCGGCGCCTGGGACTCCCGTAACGATTGGCATACGGCCCGAACACTTCAAGGAAGAAGGCTCGGTATCACTCGACCTGACGATCGACATGCTCGAGCATCTCGGCGGGGAGACCTTCGCCTATGCCCGGCACGGCAATGGCGAACTCGTCGTGATCGAAACGAAGAACGGCCGCGGCCTCAAATCCGGCGACCGCATCACCGCCCGCTTCGACCCCGCCTGCGCGCTGGTGTTCGACGAGGGCGGCAAGCGGCTGCGGTAAGAGGTTCAAAGCGCTGGCTACGCCAGCTGCCCCTCACCCTAGCCCTCTCCCCGCAAGCGGGGCGAGGGGATTTTCGAGCCGGAGCCCGCCGCGAGTCTCCTTCGCCCCGCCTGCGGGGAGAAGGTGGCCGGCAGGCCGGATGAGGGGCGGGTGCAGGCCGAAGTCGACAAACCTCTGGCTCTCATTGCCGCGCCTACCGCGCCCCCATCCTCAGCGCCCCGTCGAGCCGGATGACCTCGCCGTTCAGCATGTCGTTCTGGCAGATATGCCGCACCAGCGCGGCATATTCCCCCGGCCGGCCGAGGCGCGGCGGGAACGGCACGCTCTTGCCGAGCGAATCCTGCACCTCCTGCGGCATGCCGGCCATCATCGGCGTTTCGAAGATACCCGGAGCGATCGACACGACGCGGATGCCGGAGCGGGCGAGCTCGCGCGCGATCGGCAGCGTCATCGCCACGACGCCGCCTTTCGAGGCCGCGTAAGCCGCCTGGCCGATCTGCCCGTCGAAGGCGGCGACCGACGCGGTGTTGACGATCACGCCGCGGCCGCCTTCCAGATCCGGCTCCTCCCGGGCGATCGCCGCGGCCGCAAGGCGGATCATGTTGAAGGTGCCTATGAGGTTGATGCCGATCGCTCGCGTAAAACTGTCGAGCCGATGCGGCCCGTCACGGCCGAGCACCTTCTCGCCGGGCGCAATGCCGGCGCAGTTGATGAGCCCGTGCAGATGTCCGAAGGTGTCGAGCGCCGCCTGCACCGCCGCGGCACCGTCCGCCTCGCTCGTCACGTCCGTCCGCACGAAGCGGGCGCGGTCACCGAGTTCGGCGGCCATCGCCGCTCCCGCCTCTTCATTGACGTCGGCGATGACCACCTGGCCGCCGTCGGCGACGAACATCCGAGCGACGGCGGCGCCAAGCCCCGAGCCGCCGCCGGTGACCAGAAATACCTTGTCGAGGATCAGCATGGCCGCGCTCCGTCGGGCGTGGGGAGCCGCGGGGCCGAATTCCTTTCAATCATCGTTCTCCTCCCATCGCTTATCGCGTAGCGCCGCTGCACGGCGTCGATTCCTCGGCGCTGACTATAGCCGGAGGCGCTATCGAAGCGATAGCCGATAGAGGCTGCCGGCACGTAAGGCGGCACCCCCCTCTGCCCTGCCGGGCATCTCCCCCACAGGGGTGGAGATGGGCAGGTGGCAATGTCCCGCTCACCAATGTCACAACGCCTCGATCAAGGGATACTGTGCTGCGGCATGCGCCCGTTATAGTAAGGTAAGGCCGCGCCTCCAGCCGATCTCCCCCCTTGTGGGGGAGATGCCCGGCAGGGCAGAGGGGGGTAGCCTCATCCACTTGCCGATTTTCGCTTCAGGAATAGCAGCCGCGCCTTCCCCCCTCATGCCCCGGTGCGTGCCACCAGCGGCACGTAGTTCTCAAGCTCCGGCGCCGGGAAATTGAGCGTCGCGCCGATCTCGGCCGAGCGGTAGAGCCCCATCAGGATCTCGACGACGGCGAGCCCGTCCTCGAAGGTCTCGAGCGGTTTCATGCCCTTCCTGAAGGTGCCGGTTCTCGTCCGTGTAGCCATAGACCCCGGCCTCGTCCTCGAGTACCGGCATCAGCCCCTGTTCGGCATTCTGCTTTTCGACCAGGTCCTCGCCCTCGGACCCCTTTACCGCCCGCGACAGGAAGATCTTCAGCCCCGTGCCGAGCGAATTGTATTCCAGCGCATATTCGGGGCCGAGGAGTTCGAGCTGGATGCGTAAGCCGGCGCCGACAAAGGCCCAGGAGGTCGTCGCCTCGATCATCAGCTCGTTGCCCGCCTCGTCCTCGAGGGTGACGGTGGCGCGGGCGAAATCCTCCGAGGGGCGATTGCGGTAGTCGACCTCGTTTCCGTATCGCTGCTGCAGCTGGTCGGCATAGGCCGGGCGGGTCCATTTGAGGTTCGCCACCGTGCCGTTCACCGCCTTGACCCTGAGCGAATTGCGCGGCGCGCCGGGGGCCGTCAGCAGATGGCGCGCCACCTCGACGCTGTGGCACATCATGTCGGAAAGCACGCCGCCGCCCTGCTTGTCGCCCTGCCAGAACCACGGCTCGTGCGGGCCGGCATGCTCTTCGGCGGCGCGGGCCAGATAGGGCCTGCCCGTGGTCGTGGCGGCGCGGCGCCAGATGATCTCCTTGCCGCGCAGCACCGGGGTACAGAAGACCTGGTTTTCGAGATAGCCATGGTTGAGGCCGGCGTCCTCGGCGAGACGCAGCATCTCGCGGGCCTCGGCGACGGTGCGCGCCAGCGGCTTTTCGCAGGCGACGGCGAAGACCTGGCTGCGCCCCGCCTTGATCTCCGCATGGAGCGCCCGCATGACCTCCAGCCGTGTATAGTTCGGCGACACGATCCAGATCGCATCGACGTCGCCGGCCGAGAGAAGGTGGTCGAGGCTGCCATGGGGGCGGCAGGTCCCGAGTTCGAGTTCCTTCGCCGCTTCCGCGAAGCGCTCCCGGTTTTCCGCCTTGCGGCTGTAGACGCCCGTCACCTCCACGTTGCGCACGCCGACCAACGACTTCAGATGGAAGTGGGCGATGAAGCCGGTTCCGACAAATCCGATGCGCAGGGTCTGCTTTGGCAATGTCGTCATTCCTTCCTCCCTACTGCATGTCTCCTTGAATCGACCTCGATTTAAGGACAAAGACATGCAGCAATTCAAAGTGCTACAGCGACCTTTGCGCGCCTGATAAGGCGCGCGGCGCTGTAGGATAGCTCAGATGCAAGGCGGCGCCGTGCTGCCGCGAATGTTGAGCGCCGTCGGCAGCACGATCGGTTCGCCGCCCTCGACGCGCCCGCCCGACAGGATGCTGAGCAGGAGCCCCATGGCGGTGCGGCCGATTTCGGCGCGCGGCTGGCTGACGGTCGTCAGCGGCGGGTAGAAGGCCTTGCTCAGATAGAGATCGTCGAAACCCACCACCGAGACCTCGCTCGGGACGTCGCGCCCCATGCGCCTCAGCTCATGGGCGGCACCATAGGCCATTTCATCATTGGCCACGAACAGCGCCGTCGGCGGTTCCGGAAGTGCAAAGAGCGCTCGGCAGCATTCCAGCCCGCCCTCCAGCAGAAAGTTGCCGCGAACTTCGTAGCCGGGCGGGATATCCAGACCGGCTTCGCGCATGGCGAGCCGATAGCCCTCGCGGCGGTAGACGCTCATCGGTTCCGGAACCGGCCCACTGATATGGGCGATTCGTCGGTGCCCAAGCCCGATCAGATGCTCCACTGCCTCGCGCGCGGCCCCGACATTGTCGACCTGCACATGCGGCAGTTCCGAACCCTCGATCATTTCGAGCGCCACCACCACCGGCAGATGGTTCCAGGCGCCGGTGCGATTGCCGCCTTCCGGGGGCAGCTTGCCGGTCATCAGGATCATGCCGTCGGCATGGCCGTCGCGCAGCATGTTGAAATATTCGATCTCGCGGAGCGGATCGTTCTCGGTATTGCCCATCAGCACCGCATAGCCCGCTTCCCGCGCCGTCGCCTCGACACCTTTCAGAACGTCGAGATAGAAGGGGTTGCCGACATCGCGCACGACAAGGAGCACCGCCATCGATTTGCGCGTCCTCAGGTTCCGGGCGCTGACATTGGGGCGGTAGTTGAGCTCGCGCGCCAGATCGTGGATGCGCTGGCGCGTTTCGGGCGTCACCAGCGCCGAGTCGGAAAGCGCGCGCGAGACTGTGGCGACCGACACTCCGGCCTTCTCGGCAATATCCTTGATCTTCGGCCGGTCCCTCATGCGCGCATCGCCCGGCCCCGGCCATAGAACATCATGAGGACAAGAAGTGTCGCACCGAACACCATCTGCCGGCCGGATTCGTCGATGTTCACGGTGGTGAGGATCCCCTGCAGGATGACCAGCAGGAAGGCGCCGGCCATCGTACCGGTATAGCCACCCTTGCCGCCGGCGAGCGAGGTGCCGCCGAAGACGACGGCGATGATCGAGGTCAGCGTGTATTGCTCGCCGACATTGGCGAAGGACGAGCCGGAATAGCCGAGCAGGCAGAGGCCGGCGATCGCCGAGAACATGCCGGAGATCATGAAGAGGGCTATTCGCATCAGCCTGACCGGCACGCCGGCCATATAGGCCGCATGCTCGTTCGAGCCGATCGCATAGATGCGGTGGCCGAAGACCGTCCGGTTGAGCATGAAGGCCATCAGGATACCGATCGCGACCCACAGCCAGATGATGCCCGGCACGCCGAGGACGAGCGGCTGGGTGACGAAGCGCGACAGGGCAGGCGCCGCCTGGCCGGAGGGAATGCCCATGCGGATGACGACGAGCAGGCCCTGCAGCACGCCGAGCATGCCGAGCGTCATCACGAGCGGCGGGATGCGCAGCAGCGTGATGCCGAGGCCGTTCAGGAGGCCGAAGAAGGCACCGGCCAGAAGACAGGCGGCGATCGCCGGCAAGATACCCCCATCGGCGCCGTTCATGACATTGCCGGCGATGATCGCCGACAGCGACACGACGCCGCCGACCGAGAGATCGATGCCCTCGCGCCCGCCGAGGATAACCACGTTCTGGCCGGCCGCGACGATGCCGAGCAACGAGGCGACGATCATCAGCCTGAGGATCTGCGCACCGCTGGCAAAGCCCGGGGAGAGCAGTTCGCCGAGATAGAGGAGGAGGACGATCAGGATGAGCGCGACGACGATCGGCTGGCGGAGGAAAGACGTTATCCTGCTCATGGCCGCGCCCTCCGCCCGGCAAGCACTCCGGCCATCAGAACGATCAGGATCGCCAGCCCCTGGACGAAGTTCTGCCACTCGGACGGCGTCCCCATGAAGAAGACGACGGAACTGATAAGGCCGATCGTCAGCGCGCCGAGGAGCGAGCCGACCACCGTTCCCCAGCCGCCGGAAAGCGCACTGCCGCCGAGCACAACGGCGGCGACGCTGAAGAGCGTCATCTTGCCGCCGACCAGCGGATCGCCGCTTGCCGTATCTCCCGTGATGCAGAAGGCCGCAAGCGCCGAGAACAGGCCGCAGAGCAGATAGCCCCGGATCCTGATCGCGACCACCGGCAAGCCGGTCTGGTAGGCCGCCTGCTGGTCGTCGCCGACGGCGAGCAATTGCGTAGTGAGGCGCGTGCGGCTCAGCACCGTGAGCAGGACGACCAGCGCCGCAAGGATATAGAACACGAAGGGCAGCCCGAGCAGCCGGCCGCCATAGGTGCGCCAGAAGATGGTCGGCGCCGGCGTACCGGCAACCGGCAGGATGTAGAGCGCCAGGCCGGTGAAGAAGATGCTGGTCGCGAAAGTGGCGACGATCGCCTGCAGCCGCAGCGCAGCGACGACGAACCCGTTGACGAGCCCGCAGGCGAGCCCGATGAGCAGGCCGATGGCGAGCGCCAGCAGCACCGCGCCGGCGCCTCCCCCCCAGCGCTCCATCAGCACGACGATCGCGACATTGACGAGCGACAGGATCGAGCCCGCCGACAGATCAATGTCGCCGGCATAGACGACATAGGTCTGGGCGATCGCAAGCAGGATCAGCGCCATGTAGGTGCTGAGCAGCCCGGTCAGCGAGCGGTAGCTGAGGCTGTTCGGCGAGAAGACGCCGTTGAGCGCAAGCAGCACCAGGACGATGGCGAGCGCCGGCAGGAAAGGATAGCGCTCGAGCAGCCTGCGGATGCCGCCGGCGCGCCGGTAGGTCGGGCTGGTTGCGATCTCTGCCATCAGGCGGCCTCGTAAGCGGCTTGGTAGAGGTTGTAGCGGGTGCGATCCGCCCCGATGAGTTCCCGGCTGACCGAGCCGCCGTTGAAGACCAGGATGCGGTTGGCATTGCCGAGCAGTTCGGCATCTTCCGAGGAGTAGAGAACGATGCCGAGACCTTCGGCCGCCAATTGCCGGATCAGCGCGAAGAGGTCGGCCTTGGCCGAAAGATCGATGCCCTTGGTCGGGTCGTCGAGCAAAAGCACATCCGGACGGTCGATCAGCCAGCGGGCGATGATCACCTTCTGCTGGTTGCCGCCGGAGAGCGAATTGATCGGATGGAAGAGGCTCGCGAATTTCGTATGCATGCTTTCAAGCGCCGGCGCGACCCGGTCGCTGAGCTTCGAGGGCCTGGCGATCATCAGCCGGTCGCGCAGGTAATGGATCGGCGTGACGTTCTCGATGATCGGCCGGCCGCTGATGACGCCGTCACGGCCGCGGTCGCCGGAGACATAGGCGCAGCCGCGGCGGATCGCGTCGCGGGGACTTGCCGCATCAAACCGCTCGCTGCCGATCAGGATCTCGCCCGACGCGACCGCGCCGGCGCCGAAGATCGCCCTGAGAAGCGCCGACTGGCCCTGGCCGTGCAGGCCGCCGAAACCGAGGATTTCGCCGCGGGCCACTTCGAAGCTGACATTGCGGAAACCGGCGCCCGAAAGATTGCGGACCGTCAGCGCCGCCCCGTCCTTCGCGTCGACAACCGCCGGCACCGAGGATTGCGAGGCCGGCATGTCGCCGGCGCCGCCGACCATGAGCCGGATCACCGTGCCGGCATCGGTCTCGCCCAGATTGAGGGTCGTGATCGTCTCGCCGTCGCGGATGATCGTGACGCGATCGCCGATCGCCTTGATCTCGTCCATCCGGTGCGAAATGAAGATGATGCCGCGGCCGCGTCGCTTCAGATCGCGCAGGATCTCGAAGAAGCGCTCGACCTGGGCGCGGTCGAGCGCCGAGGTCGGCTCGTCGAAGATGATGAGCGGCGCTTCGCTGGCGAGCGCCTTCATGATCTCGACGAGCTGGCGCTGGTCCGGGCGCAAGTTACCGACGAGCGCATCCGCGGAAAAGCCATCGCCGGAGACGCCGTCGAACAGCGCGATATAGCGCGCCGCCCGCTCCTTCAGCGCCGTGCGGTCGACGAAGAGCCCGGCCTTGGCCGGCAGCGCGGCAAGGCAGACGTTCTCCTCGACCGTGCGGTGGGCAGCGAGGCTGAGCTCCTGATAGAAGATGCCGATGCCTTGAGCGCGGGCCGAACGCGGACCGGTGATCGTCACCGGCGTGTCGTCGATCAGGATCCTGCCATCGTCCGGCCGCACGCTGCCGGCAATGATCTTGCAGAGCGTGCTCTTGCCGGAACCGTTCGAGCCCATGAGTACATGGACCTCGCCGGCCAGGACTTCGAGGTCGCCGCGGCGGAGCGCCAAGGTCGCGCCGTAAGCCTTGCTCACGCCGCTCAGTTTTAATTTCGACATGCGACTGCGTCCGTTACGCTTCGGCTTGCCGGGCGCAGGCCGTGATCGGCCCGCGCCCTACCCGGAAAGGCTCACTTGAAGAGCGCTTCCGCCTCTTCGATTGAAAGCGAGCTCGTATAGGAGTAATAGCCGGGCTTGCCTTCGAGCTGCTTTGCCGCCTCCTCGACGTTCTTCGAATCGATGAACGGGATCGGCAGGTAGAGGGCGTTGCCGTATTGGCCCGCCTTGGCCGGCTCCTTCAGTTCCTTGCCCTGCAGCATCAGGACGGCGACATTGAGCGCGCTCGCCATGACGCCGGGCGGGTTCACGGTCGCGCCGGAGTTCAGCTTGTCCTTGATCCAGAGGTCGATGAAGTCCTTGCGGATCTCACCGGTCGCGGCGATCTGGTCCTTCTTGCCCGCATCCATGATCGACTTCCAGGCACCGGCGGCCATGCCGTCCTGCACGACGACTCCGTTGATGTCGGGATAGGTGGCAAGGATGTTCTGCATCGCCTGCTGTCCCTGGGCCTGGTCCCAGTTGGCGTTCACTTCATTGACGATCTGGATATCCGGAAAGTCCTTGAAGACCGACTTGTAGCCGGCGACCCGCATCTCGTTGGCCGGATGCCCGGCAACGCCGTTGATCGCCACCACCTTGCCCTTGCCGTCGAGCGTCTCGGCAAGCCATTTGGCGCCGGCCGCGCCCCAGGCGGTCTGGTCGATGCCGACATAGATCGCATCGGGCGAGGAGACTTCCGCATCGGTCGCGATCACCAGGATGCCGGCCTCCTTCGCCTGGGCGAAGATCGGGTCGAAGGCCGTCGGGCTGTTCGGGTTGACGATGATGGCGTTGACGCCCTCGGCGATGAAGTTGCGGATATGGGCGATCTGCCCGGGCACGTCGACATTGGCGCTCTGCACCGAAACCTCGACGTCGACGTCCTTGTCCTTCCATTTCGCCGCGGCTTCCTTCGCCTCGTCGATCATCTGGGTACGCCACTCGCTGCCGACCCAGCCGTTCGACAGGCCGATCTTGAAGGTCTCCGCGTTGACCGCCGAGGCCGAGACAACGAGAGACGCGACCGTGCCAAGCGCAAATGCAATGAATTTCGTCATAAGATCCTCCCAAAATCTTGCGTGAGCCATGAAGCCAGAAAATGTAATCGATTTCAATGCCGAGTTTAAAGTTGTATCGCGACTTCGCTGTGCTGGAGCGCACCTTTGCCTGTGAAGATCCCGCCATCACACCAGGCGGCGAACTTGCCCGCTAAAGCGAGAGGCTATACTTTCGGGCGATAGCGCCTGCGGCATGGGGGCACGGTACGTTCGGGCTTCCGGCGATCCTTGCGAAGCCTTCAGGCAGGAACGCCAAGGGGTGCCATTTGACCGGAATTCTGACTGCAAAGCTCGATGAAGCACCGCTCACGGCGGGAGAAATTTCGAACTGGCTGTCGGCGGAAAAGGGCGAAATATACAAACCGCTGAACCGCGATTGCCGCGACCATTTTTCGTTCAGCATGCACGGCATCGATGGCTTCGGCGGCTGGTCGGGCTCGAGTTCCACCCTCCGGCAGTTTGCCGTCAACATCGAGAGCGACGATTTCATGTTCTTCATGGAGCATGGAACAAGCTACGAGCTGGCGACCGGAGGCATACGGCACCACGTCACGCCTGGTTCGGGATTGCTGACGTCGGCGGATCGCTATTCCGGTATTACCATCGGCGGAGGGTCGGTCGGCGAAGGATTTTGCGTGCCGCGCGAGGCGGTCATGGCGGCGCTTGTCGGAACCTACGAGCGGGCAATTCCGGCAGGATTCGAATTCACGCCGGTGCAGGACCTCAACAGCGGGCCCATGGCCCACATGCTCAACCTGATCCGGTTCTTCCGGGAGAACATCTGCGAAAGCCAGAATCTGGCGGCCTCGCCCATTGCGCTCGCCAGCTTCAAGGAGATGTTCTGCCTGCTGATGGTGCAAAACCTCCATCATTCCCTTTCCCAGTCCAATCTGCCGGTCAATACGATCGCGCCGCGCCAGCTCAGAAGAGCCATGGATTTCGCCAGGATGCATGCGGCCTTGCCAATCGGTGTCGCGGACATGGCGGCTGCCGCGGGCGTGAGCGCCCGCGCCCTTCAGGTGAATTTCCGCCGATTCCTCAATACGACGCCCATGAGCTACCTTCGGCAGCTGCGGCTCGAAGGCGCCCGCCGCGAAATGATCGAGGCGCGCCCATCGGCGACGGTAGCCGAAATCGCGCAGCGCTGGGGCTTCGTGCATCTCGGCCGGTTTTCCCAGGAATACCGGGCTGCATTTGGTGTCTCGCCATCCTCCGATCTGGCCCGGCCCGGTCTGAAGGGCAATGGCTTCCGGCTGAATTAGTTTAGTGCCCAAGCCGATCGCAGCGAAAACTCGGGAGCACCCCCCTCTGCCCTGCCGGGCATCTCCCCACAAGGGGGGAGATCGGCGAGCAGCAGCGTCTTGCTCGACAATTCAGCGTTTCGGCATTCACGAGCTTACCGGTGGGCAGGGCTTTGCCTTTGACCATCTCCCCCCATGTGGGGGAGATGCCCGGCAGGGCAGAGGGGGGTGCGCCCTCGGCAAATCGAACATCCCGTCCCGCTTCAGCGACCGGTTGTCCCGTCCGTTACCTCCCTGCGCAGGTGACGACGCTCTTCTCGTTGATCTTGCCCTTGAACCCCGGATGTCCGTCCGGGACCATGCCGTCGATCGTCCCGGCGCTCGCCAGGCCGGCATCGAGATTACGATCAGCGGTCAACAGCAGCCTGACGAGTTGATCATGAAATCCGCTTCAGCATCGGCCTTACGGCAGTCGGCGCACCCGGTGCGCGGTAACGGATATGGCAGCGGCCCTCGCCTTCGTGCTCGACATCGACGTCCAGTCCGAAGACGGTGCGGATTCGCTCTTCGGTCAGAACTTCGTACGGGCGTCCCAGCGCAGCGATGCGACCGCCGCTCATCAACGCGACCCGGTCGCAGAACATGGCGGCATGGTTGAGATCGTGGAGTGCGGCGACCGCCGTCAGCTTCTGCTGCCGCACCAGATGCAGAAGGCCGATCTGATGGCCTATGTCGAGATGGTTGGTCGGCTCGTCGAGAAGGAGGATCTGTGGCTCCTGTGCCAGGGCACGCGCGATGTGCAGGCGCTGCCGCTCCCCGCCCGACAGCGTGTGCCACATGCGCGCCGTAAGCTGCGCCATGCCGACGTTGCGGATTGCCTCGTCGACGATGTCATCGTCCCTCGCCGACCATGGGGTGAAAGGCCCGAGATGCGGCGTGCGGCCGAGTTCGACGGCCTGGCGCGCCGAGATGCGCTCGCTCGTTTCGGCCTGCTGCTCGACCAGCGCAATGCGCCTGGCGATTTCCTTCCGTCCCAGCTTGTCGACGCTCTGCCCGTCCAGCAGCACCCGACCGGACCTCGGCCGCCGAAGGCCGGCAAGCAGCGACATCAGGCTGGTCTTGCCGGAGCCGTTCGGCCCGACGATGCCGAGAAACTCGCCCGCGACGACGTCGAGAGAGACATCCCGCAGGATGGAAACGCCGCCGGTCGACCATGAAACATTGCAAGCGGAGAGTTTCATCGAACTGTCCTGCTCTGACTGAGGATGACGGCGAAGGCGGGTGCGCCCACCAGCGCGGTGACGACGCCGATCGGCAGCACCTGGCCCGGAATGACGACGCGCGACACGATGTCGGCGGCGATCATGAACACCGCCCCGATCAAGGCGGAAGCGGGAAGCAGCAACCCGTGCCGGACGCCAACGATCATCCGCGACACGTGCGGGATGACGAGGCCGACGAAACCGATCGAACCGACGATGCTGACCATGGCCGCGGTCATCATCGCCGTTGTGCCGATCAGGACGACATAGACCCGGCGGACCGGGATGCCGAGCGAGGCTGCCGACTCGGAGCCGAAGGTGAAGGCGTCGAGCGCCCGCGCGTGCCACAGACAGACGATGAGGCCGACCACCGCGACGGGCACGGCGAGCCAGACATCCGGCCAGCGCACTCCGGACAGATTGCCGAGCAGCCAGAACATGATCGCGCGCGCCTGCTCGGCATTGGCGGCCTTGGTGACGATCAAGGATGTGAGCGCGTTGAAAAGCTGCGAGCCGGCGACGCCGGCCAGGATGATCGCCCCGTGCCCCCTGCCGGCACGCATCGCGAGCAGGCTGACGAGCCCGAAGGCGAGGATGGCTCCGACGAACGCCCCCGCCGGCAGCGTCATAAGGCCGGCGCCGATTCCGAGGACGGCGACACCGACCGCGCCCGTTGAGGCACCCGCAGAGATACCAAGGATATAGGGGTCGGCCAGGGGATTGCGCAAGAGCGACTGCAGCACGACGCCTGAAAGCGCCAGCGCCGAACCGCAGCAGGCGGCGACGATGGCGCGGCTCACCCGGTAGTTCCAGATGATGCCCTCGTCGAGCGCATCGAGACCGTAACCGGCATCCCACAGACGGTTGGCGACCGTCTTGGCCACGACGCCCATCGGAATCGACGTCTCGCCGATCGCCGCGCCCAGCCAGAGGGCGACAAGCAGCACGACGAGCGCCAGCAGGCTGGCGCTCGTCCGGGAGAGCGATGGCACGATGCCGATCACTTGTTCAGGCCGGATTTTTCGACGGCATCGGCGAGCGCCTCGATGCCTTCGATGGTCCGGATCGTCGGGTTCATCGCCTGGGCGTCCATCTCGACGACGTGGCCCTCCTTCACGGCGGGCATCAGGCTGGCGACCGGGTCGGACCCCAGGAACTTGTGCTTGACGGCAATGTCGTCGGCCGGGAAGCGACGGCGCTCCATCTTGCCCGCGACGATCAGCGTCGGGCTGGACTTGGCGATGGTTTCCCAGCCGACGGTCGGCCATTCCTCTTCGCTTTCGACGACATTCCTGATGCCGAGCGCCCGCATGATGTAGCCCGGCGCACCGTTCTTGCCGGCGACATAGGGATCGATGTCGAGCTCGGCGCTCGAGAACCAGAACACGGCGGAAAGCTTGCCGTCCGCCGAGGCGATCTTCTTCTTCGCCGCGTCCTCGCGCGCCTTCAGATCGGCGACCAGCTTCTCGCCGCGCTCCTGGACGTTGAAGATCCGGGCGAGTTCGCTGATCTCCCAATAGATCAGGTCCATGGTGAAGACCGTGTGGCGAACGCCGTCGCCGCCGCCGCTATTGTCCTTGCCGACGCAATCGGCCGGGGACGTATAGACCGGAATGCCGAGCTCCTCGAACTGCTCGGGCTTGGCGACGACGCCCTCGGGCCCGACATGCCACTGGAACTGCGCCGTCACGAGATCCGGCTTCCTGGCGAGGACGCCTTCGAAACTCGGGTCGTTGTCGGCGAGCCGCTCGACGTTGGCATTTACTTCCTCGTAGCCCTCGATGACCGGACCGATCCAGACGGCGGTCCCGACCATCCGATCGTTGAGGCCTAGCAGGTAGAGGATCTCCGTGCTGCTCTGGCCGATCGAGACGGCGCGTTCGGGCGCCTTCTCGAAGGTGACCTGACGGCCGCAATTCGTCAGCGTCAGCGGGTAGCTGGTCTCGGCGGCCTCGGCCTCCATGCCGATTGCCGCCAGAAGTACGGCTGCAGCGCACAGGACGACGCGACTTGATTTTGCAAAGATGCTTCTCATCAGAATTCCCCAAATTTCGATGAAGCGGCGCGCAAGGAAGGCGGCCTGCTCGTGGCGCGGGCGGACGGAGTCAGTCCGCCTGCCGGCAGTTCGACGGCGTCGAGGAGCGGGGAAAACCGAAGGCAGCAAGGCACAGATCGGCGCAAGGAGAGGTCATGGTTTTTCCTGTTCCGGGCATCCCCGCCCGTGGCACTGGAGTGAACGCATGACGGCAGGTCTCCTGGCTCGCGGATATCTGCCTGCACCTGCCTTCCCGCGATCGAACTCGCAGTGGCATGACGCTTGCGCGTCACGAGGGTGGCGGCAATCCGCTTACAGTTGCGGGGGCAGCCACGGTCTTGGTCCCTCTTGGGTCGTCCGCACCGTGTTCCCTATTAATCCCCTTCGCTTCGTCGTAGGGGAACCGTCGACGGCTTCCTTAAATAGTTGATCTGGACTGGTCAAGGCCGGTGCTGTTGCCAGGCGAGGCCCGGCGTCCTCTGCCGTGCGGAGTTGCATCCAGCCCCATGCCGCGGAAGCCGGCAAGAATCGTCCCCCTGCACCGGCCGCCGTAATCGCGTATGATCATACGGTCCTCGAGCAATCCAGAAGCAGGAGGAAAGCACAGATGTCCGGCGATGCGGGTCCGCAAAAAGTGAACGCCGAATATGCGATCGAGTACCTGCAGGAACATCCGGAAGCGGGGCTTTGCTGCGACGATCGGCGCTGCTGGATTACACCGAACGCGAACGAGACGGATCGGCAGGTTCTGCTTCTCGATGCGGTTGAGGCCGAGCGGCTCAAGGACAATCCGCGCCTTCGGCAGGTGTCCGGAATCGCGCATGCGGGCCGGTCTCTCTGGGTCGTTCGCAAAATGACGTAACGCCCCGCAGGATTGCTCCTGGCGAAACGCTTCTGTCGAAGTAATCGTTTACATTTCGCTCGTACGCGGCCCATCGGGCAAAATCCTTTGCCGCTCTTCCAAAGAGACGGCGCATGACCCTCAACTCGCATTGCGGATGAAGCTCAACGAAACGGACGTTTTATTCTTGACATTATTTGGAATTCGCATTCCATAGCCTCCGACTCCTGTTGAGCGGGTTCTGCAATGAGAGGAAAAACGCATGGTCTTGCGGGACAGACCGGAGTACTTCTCGTTTGAAGGGAGCGACCCGGACCGCCTTGCTGCCACGCTGACTGGCTGGACATCGCGGGTGCTCGTCAAACCGATTTCCACCGAGGGTATCTACTACAAATGCGCGTGGGCGAACGCCGGCGCAATGTCGATCGGGCACAGTCACTATGACGGGCAACTCCTCGTGGAGAGCGAAGGGGTTGGCGATCAGCTCGTGTTCGTCATGCCGCAAAAGGGCCGGGTGGACATTCGTGTGGGAGATCGCACAATTTGCTCGTCACCCGAACGCGGAGCGATCATCGAAGGCAGCAGGCGCATCACCGCACTCTCCTTGAGCTCGCGCGAGCACATGGCTGTCGCCATCGAGCGAGCGGCACTTTGCCGCCATCTGAGCGAGATGGTCGAGGTGCCGGTTTCCGGAGGATTGGAATTCTCGCCGGAGTTCGACCTGTTGTCCGGGCCAGGATCGGCGATTGCCCGCATTGCAGCTACACTTCAGGCCGGACTGGCCGGAAGCGCACCGTTGCGCAAGTCTCCGCTCGCGTTGACGAGGCTTAGCGAAGCGCTGATGCAGATGATTCTCGAGACGTTGCCGCACCGCTTTTCGGAGAAGATGCGCCGCGCCGCCTCGCCGGTGCCCCGTCACGTCAAGAAAGCAATCGAGTTCATGACGGCGAACCTGTCGAAGCCAATGACCCTGGTGGAGGTCGCCGTCGCCTGCGGTGTCAGTTCGCGTACGCTCCAGCAGGGTTTCCGTCAGTTCAAAAATACCACTCCGATGAACTACCTCCAACATTTGCGCCTGGAGGCCTTCCGCGAAGAACTGGTGGAGGCCAGACCGGGCCAAAGCGTCGCCGAGGTCGCACTCAGCTGGGGCTTCACCCATATGGGGCGGCTGGCCACGGATTACCGCAACCGGTTCGGCGAGCTTCCGTCGCAGACACTCCGCTCCCCTTCGGTTCGTAGATAGCATTTGGTGTGAGCCGCTAACGGTTCTGTCCGCGAGCGCAGGGCATGTCAGCGACGATCTTTCACCTTGCGCATGAAGGTCCCCTCCACCCCTCTCAACCACAACGTGTCGTACTGTGCCGATAAGGTCACTGTGACGCTCCAAATCCGGGTCCGGGCCGGGTGCCGACCGGTGCTTCGTATCGACACCCCTCCTACCCTCGGATAAATTCGGAACCGTCCACGATGCGGCGGACCAAAGCCAAAAGCCTTGAAGGCGTCGCGACCGGCCATGCCTCGTCGTCAGGCGAGCGGGCCGGTCGCGGTAAGGGCGAAACCCAACCATCCCCGCTCCCGAAGCATGACGGCCGCTGCAGTGACTCCGTGCGCCATTATCGCCTGAAGACGTAGATCGCGCCTCCGGCGTCGTCGGAGACGAGGACGGAACCGTCCAGCGCCTCCTTGACGTCCACCGGCCGGCCGACGTCTCGCAGGAAAGGCGTCGCCGAGACTGGCCGGCCGCCCCGGAAGCTCAGCCGCACGACCTGATAGCCGACCGGGACCGACCTGTCCCAACTGCCGTGCTGGGCGACCAGTGCGTCACCGCCGAGGCTGCGGAAGAAATGGATCCCCAAGGCTGCGACATGGGCCTGAAAGTTGAAAACGGGCGCTATCTGACGGGCGGGCGGCGGCGCGTCCTCAAACCCTGTGAGACGGATTCGGCCGCCGAAATAGGGGAAGCCATAGAAGCCGCCCTGCCGAAGCACGTTCAGCTCGTCGGGCGGGATATCGTCCCCCATTCGGTCGGCTCCGTTGTCGGTGAAGAACATGGTGCTGCCCCGCCAGTCGAATCCGACCGAATTGCGCACACCCCAGGCGACGCGTCGTAGATCGGACCCATCCTGGTTCATGCTGGCGATCGTGCCTTGCAGCCCGCGCGGCAAGCAGATGTTGCAAGGCGATCCAAACGACACGTAGAGCCTCGAATCGGGACCGACGGCGATGTAGCGAAAACTGTGGCCCCCCGAATTCGGCAACCCGCGGCGAATATCGCGCCGGCCGTTCAGGGTGCCGCCGCGCCCGATCTCGAACGCAGTGATTCTGTCCCTCGAAGCGACGAACAAGCGGCCGCGGGAGCATGCGACGCCATTCGGTGCGGAGAATCCGGAGGCGGCCCGTCGGGCGCGGCCGCCGGACAGCGGCACGGCATAGACCGAGGACCCTTTTGTTCCGACGAACAATGTGTCGCCGCAGACCGCCATTTCGCGCGCAGCGGGAACCCGGGCGAGCAGTTCCGCCCGCGCCGGGCCGAGGGCGACGCCGGAGGCAACCGTCGCGACCGCGGCGAGCCCGAGAAACCGGATTCCGGCTTTTAGGAAAATGACGTCCATCGGCGCCCTCCGAATTCACGCGATTGATGAATTTCGCCGTCGCCGACCTTCCACGCCATCAATGTCGCTGGGCAGGATCGGGCCAGAGCGCCCGCACGTCGGCAGGCAATCCATCGCGGACTTTGCGCACTTCGCCCGGGTCCAGGTGATGCGACAGGACGTGGAATACAGTCTGCACCGCCTCCTTTGCGTCGACCGGCCGGGTGAAGGCGAGTTCGTCCTTCACCTGCCCGAGGAACTCGTCCAAGCTCCGCGAACGCGTCGGCTGTTTCGAAGGCTCGTACTGATCGTAGTAGGCGCCGCGCACAAGCAGCGGCAGTTGCGCGGAAAGATGCGCCGCGAGGTCTGCTGGCAAGCGATCGCGCACTGTGTGGAGGACGGCGCCGAGGATATGCCATGCCAGCTGACGATCCGGGCCCTGATGCTCCATGATTTCATCGAGCCAGATATTGGTGATCTGAAGCGTCTTGTCGAACGCGGCAACCCCGGAAGCACTCATCTTGCCCTCCTGTTTCCTCATGCATGCTGCCGAACCAGCGGGATGCGCCGATGTTCCAATGGGGATGCATGCTCTGCAAACAGTCGAGGTATGTGCAATTTTGGTTCGTCTCGATGGCTGGTGGCGCCGCGCGTCTTGTCAGACGCGCCAAGATGGCTGGACTTTGAATTGCTGCATGTCTTTGCCCTTAAATCGGCAACGGCTCAAGGAAGCAAGCAGTAGCGGCCCGGGGAGCCGACAAGCGGCGTTGGCTCGCTCATGAAGGGCCGTTCCCCTTTCCGCACCAGATAGACCTCCCGCTCCGGGTTGGCTTCGAT
Organism: Sinorhizobium glycinis; assembly: GCF_001651865.1. GTDB lineage: Bacteria > Pseudomonadota > Alphaproteobacteria > Rhizobiales > Rhizobiaceae > Sinorhizobium > Sinorhizobium glycinis. The sequence continues at coordinate 539,600 of NZ_LPUX01000064.1, read as the reverse complement.
GACGAAACCGGAACTGCGAAGCATCGCCTCGACACCGGCTCGGTTCGGAATGAACCAGTTGGTGGGATCGTCGGCGAACCGGTCTTCGACGAAGAACAGCTTGGGATAGTCCGGACGATCGAAAATTCCCCATTCACGGAAATCGTAGTTAGCCTCGAGCGGCGAGACCGAATTGGCTCCGCGCTGCATGCACTGGAAGAGCATCTTGTCATCGACCACGTGCTCGTAGAGCAAATCGAGCGCCAGGAGCGGATGGCGCAGATGGTAAAGAACGCCCATGAAGATGACCAGGTCGAACCTGTCGCGAAGCTGTGCCACGTCGTAAACGGACATCAGCCTGAACTCGACCTGCATTCCGGCCTGTTCGGCGGCGAATTTCGCTTGCCGCAGATAGCGCGGGTCGGAGTCGATGCCGAGCACCCGGCCGGCGTTGCGGCGCTTCATTTCCTGCGAGTAGAAGCCGGCATTGCAGCCGATGTCGAGCACGCTCCGGCCATCTAGGTCCTCCGGCACGACATGCTTGAACCTCTCCCATTTCACCGCTGGATAATCGCCGAGGAAGTGATCGGGAGACGTTTCGACGCCCGCGATCCGCATATTGTGGAACCAGGGGCCGAGTGCCGCGATCTCATTCTCGATAGCCGTTCGGTATTTCGTCTCCTGAACCATGATCAAAGGTCCTGAGAAAGCACGGACATTTCCGGCTGACGCGCAGGACGGCCGCGCCGGCGCATTGGCGGCTGCTGCGGAAGCGCCCTCTGGAACCACGCAATCGTGTGCGTCAGTCCGTCCTGCAGCGGAACCTTCGGCTCCCAGCCAAGAAGCGATTTTGCTCGGGAGATGTCGGGCCGGCGGCGCTGCGGATCATCGGGCGGCAAGGGTGCGTGGACGATAGCCGACGCCGTCCTGACTTTCGAAAGCACCAGTTCGGCCAATTCGATGACGGTAAACTCGCCCGGATTGCCGAGGTTTACGGGTACACCCGGATTGGGATCGCGGTTCATCAGCCTGATCAATCCCTCGACGAGATCGGACACATAGCAGAAGGACCGCGTCTGCTCACCGCTGCCATAGACCGTGAGCGGCTCGTTGTTCAGCGCCTGCACGACGAAGTTCGAGACGATCCGGCCGTCGTTCGGCCGCATGTGCGGGCCGTAGGTGTTGAAGATGCGCGCCACTTTCGCGTCGACGCTGCCGGCCCGCAGACTGTCGAAGCACAGCGCCTCGGCCGCCCGCTTGCCTTCGTCGTAGCAAGCCCGCGGGCCGGTGCAATTGACATGCCCCCAATATTCCTCCTGCTGCGGGTGCTGCTGCGGATCGCCGTAGATCTCGCTCGTCGAGGCCTGGAGGAACCTGGCACCGTGCCGGGCGGCAAGCCGCAGCAGATTTCCGGTTCCGGTCACGCTGGTCATCATCGTATGGATCGGGTCGGCCTGGTAGGACGGCGGCGAGGCGGGGCAAGCGAGATTGTAGATCTCGTCGAGCGGCTCATCGCTGACGATCTCGTCGCAGACATCCTGTTCGACCATGGTGAAGTAAGGGTTGCGCTGAAGCGCGGCGACATTGTCCGGAGATCCCGTCAGATAGCTGTCGAGGCAGATCACCCGGTTGCCGGCGCCGAGCAGGGCTGAACAAAGGTGGGATCCGACGAAGCCGGCCCCTCCGGCAACCAGGATGACCCTTCCGCGATTTGCTCCTTTTCTCTTTGCCATAGGCCGTTCTCCTTTCGGTTATACCCGAAGCCGCCGCTCTGAATGTCTCGTGGCGAGATCGGTCTTGGGCGCGATGCTTTCGATGGCCCCGACGAAGGTTCTGGCGCGAACCGCAGCGCTGTGTGCGCTTGCGACACGCTGATAGGCGCTGTCGGCAATCGCCTTGCACTGACGATCGTCGAGACTCGTCAGTGCCGCGACGACATCGTCGCTGCTCGTCGCGATGATCGCGGCCTGTCCGGGCGGGAAGAAGCTGTCCAAGCCCTCCCACCAATCGCTGATCAGGGGCGTGCCGCAGGCGGCCGCCTCGAAGAGGCGGACGCTGGGCGACCAGCCCGCCGCTACCATGTCGGCGCGCGTCACGTTCAGCGTGAACCGCTGGCGGCTGTAGAAATCGGCGTGCTCGGCAGGCGGCAGATGCTCGATGCGCTGCACATTGCCCGGCCAGTCGAGCCCGGCCGGGTAGTTCGGGCCGGCAACGACGAAGCGCATCTCGGGCAAACGCCGAGCCGGCTCGATGAGCAGACGCTCGAGCGCCGGCTGCCGGTCGGGGCTGAAGGTTCCGAGATAGCCGAGATCCCATTCTCTCGGCGCACCCGTATTGCGATAGATGTCCAGATCGACGGCGCAATAGAGCGGCACGGCTCGGCGCGCCCCGAAATCGCTCCGGAGCCGATCGAGCATCGGGCCTCCGGAAAAGGAGAAATAGAGATCGAACAAAGGCACCTGCCGGCAGGCCAGATATTCCTCGTCGCCGCGCCCGAGCCTTGCAAGCGTCACCGGCGTGTCGATGTCGTAGAAGCACAGACGCTTGGCGCCGAGATCGACGGCAGCGTCGATCACCTCCACCCCGTCGGGCACGTAGGAGCCGATGACCACGGCATCGGCACTGGCCAACTTGCCAGCATGTCGCATCAGCAGTTCGTCAACGCTCCTGTAAAGGACAAGCTCGCAGAAGTCGGGCTCGGCCATGTCCCGATGGCGCGCATACCAGGGAACGTCGCGTTCCAGGAAGGTCACCCGGTGGCCGGCCGCATGGACGCCGCGCAGCAGGGCTCGAAATGTCGTCGCATGGCCGTTACCCCACGAGGAGGAGAGCGAGAGGCCCAGGATGGCGATGTCGAGCCGGCGGTTCATTCGGCTGCCTCCACACGGCTCGACCGATCGCGAAAGACGCGGTCCACTTCCGCAGCCCGATGCGCGTAGGTATGTTCGCCGAGGACGCGGGCGAGCGCCCGCTCTCCGATCTGCTGCGCACTTGCAGGCGTCAGCTTCCGCATCAGTTCGACCACGTCCTGGCCGTCGCGGGCGACCAGTACCTCCTCCCCCGGCTTCAGGAAGAGCTCGATGCCTTCCCATGCGTCGGTGATCAGACAGGCGCCGGCGCCGGCCGCCTCGAAGACGCGGGTTGCCGGCGAGAAGCCGTTTTCCGCCATGCTGGCGCGCGAAATGTTCAGGACCGCGTGGGGCGTCGCGTTGAAGGCATTGTGATCGGCCGTCGGAACGTGGCCGATATAGGCAACATTCGCGGGCAGCGGCTTGTCATGCCAGCCGGCCCCGCCGAGCAGGAATCGCCGGTTGCCGAGTCGGGCCGCGGGCGCGAGGAAGAACGCTTCCACCCGCGCCTCGCGATCCGGCAGGCGATTGCCGAGGAAGGCAAGTTCGGCGGCAAAGCGCGGGTCTTCGGAGACGCGATGATGCGTCTCCGGGTCGACGGCGTTATAGATCGGCACGCATTGGCAGGCGCCGAGCGCCCGATAGGAGCGGACAACCGGATCGCCGCCGCCATAGGTCAAGACGAGATCGAGCGAAGAGAGTGCGCGCCGCAGCGGATGATCGGGGGCCGCCCGGAGCTCCTGAAGCGTGGCGGGCGCGTCGACATCCCAGAAGATTTTCAGCGCCGCCGGACGTGCCGCAGCCATCACCTCTACGAGCAGCAGATCGTCCTCGAAGCCGACGCCGCTCGCCTTGATGACGACGTCGGCCTCGGCCGCCGAGGCAGCGGCCCGCTTCAGCGCCGCGACAGTCCCTTCGTAAACGACGACGCTGCACCAATCCGGCGAATCGATGTCGCGGTGCTTCTGCCGATCATAGACGTCCGGTTCATAGAAGGTGATTTCGTAACCCCGCGCGGCCAACGCCCTGAGCAGTCCGCGGTAATAGGTTGCCGCGCCGTTCCAATAGGCCGAAACGAGGCTCGATCCGTAAAAGGCAATCCTCATATCGCTGCCTCCTTGGTCGTGGCGCTATCGCCCACAGCCTGTCTCGGTCCATAGGCAGCGACGATGCGGAGAAGCTCGTCGACGCGATGCGCACAGGTGTGGCGTCGCCGGATCGTCTCCAATCCGCTCGCCGTCATTTCTTCGGCAAAGGCCGGGTCGGAAAGCACCTGGCGCAGGAGGCGCGTCATCTCTTCTCCGCTGCGGGCGAAGAGGAAATCCTTGCCGGCGCGAAAAAGGCCTTCCGCATCGTTCCAGGGCGCCGAGATCAGCGGAATGCCGCAGGCAAGCGCCTCGAACACGCGGATGGTCGGGATGCCGGGCAGCGCCTCGACATAAGGTCGCCGCGGAATGTGCATGGTCGCGCGATGCGCGGCGAAGGTCCGGGGAACGGCGGCGTTTGCGACCCAGCCGCCATAGCAGATCCCCGCCGCCCGCAACGCCTTCAGGGCGGCGCCCGGATAGCGGACGCCCCGCACCGTCGTCCTCAGCTTCAGTCGTCGCGCCGGCTCGACGAGGAAGGCGGCGATCTCCGCACTGCGCTCGTCGTCGCCCCAATTGCCGATCCAGACAAGATCGCCGGTCTTCTCCACCTCCGGCATCGGCTGAAACAGCGAGGTATCGGCCGCCTCGTGCCAGGTGAACACATGCTTGCCCCAGCCGGCACTGAGATAACGCTCGCGGAGCGCCTCGCCGAAAGCCAGGACGAAATCGTAACCGGTCAGATCGAGCCGGGCGATCTCGCGCCGCTGAGAGACGGACCGATGATGCGTGTCGTGAAAGGCGAGCGTGAAACGGCCGCCATTGCGACGGATGCGCCCGAGCCGGGCGATCAAGGCCGGCTCCGTCCATTCATGCACGACAACCACATCGGCATCGCTTACCGCTGCCTCGTGATCGAAGTTCGCGTCGTAGCTCTCCGCGTGCAATTCCGGAAAGTGCTTGCGGAAGGCGGCGATCGGCCCGACGCCCTGGTCCGCGATCAGGTTCAGGCGGCTCCAGGAGTCGCGCGGTTCGAGAGCCGTCGCCCGGTGTCCGCGGCCGACGAGTTCGCGCATGACGCCGCGCAGGAAATGCGCATTTCCATGGTTCCAGTCGGAAACGAGGGATTGGGTGTAGAAGAGGAACCGCATCGCTCACTCCGCTGCCGTCAATCGGGTGGATCCGCGCATCGCCTGACCGTAGACATCGAGCATCCCGTCGCGCTGGGCTTCGACGGTGAAGGATCGCGCCCGCAAACGGGCCTGCCGACCAAGCTCTGCGCGAAGCCGCGCATCCTGCGTCAAGTCGTTGACCGCGCTCGCCAATGCCTCCGCATCGTGCGGATCGAAGAACCGGGCGACGCCGTCCCAGAGCTCCCGATAGGTGCCGATATCGGCGAGCACCAACGCCGCCCCGACGCCGGCCGCCTCGAGGGGAGCCAGGCCGAACGGTTCGTAGACCGACGGCGAGACGACAATCGCGGCGCTCGACGTCAGCGCCATCGCCCGCTCGTGGCTGAGCTCGCCCCTGTGATCGGCCTGCGCAATGTGGAGGTGCTGGCCGTTCGGCCCGTTGCACGCGCCCGCCATGATCACCGGCCAGCGGATCAACGCGGCAGCCCTGTCCAGCACCGCGCCGTTCTTGCCCTCGTCCCACCAGCGCCCCGCGGCAAAGACGAGATTCTCCTTGGGGGGCGTCGCCGCCTGGTCGGCGCTGGCGTTGTAGACCACGGCAAGATTGTCGATCGGCCCATAGCAGCGCTCAAGTGCGGCCGCGTGGCTTCGGCTCGGCGCCAGAACCACGCCGGCACGATCGAAACCCAGCCGATTGCGCCGCTTCTGCCAGAACCACCGCTCCGGCAAGCCGCCGGCGCGCACGGCCTCGAACCAGGTGACGACGCATGAGTGGGAGACCGCGACGACAGGCTTTTCCATGTCAAGACCGACCGCCTGTGACGGCAGGTTCAGATGCATGAGATCGACCGAGTGCCGGAGCGACAGTTCGCCAAGACCATCCGCGACGGCTGTCAATTCGCTTTCGTCGTCGACCATCCAATCGAGGGGGGCAACGAGCCATTCGAGCCGGCCGATGCGGGCGGCTTCTCGACGCTGCGCCTCGGACGGCGCGGGACCGAAGCCAGCGAAGACCGTTTCGACGCCCGCCTTGCGGAGGACTTCGGCAAGATCCATCGCATAGCGCCAGATGCCGCCGACCGCATCGACGCTCATCAGGATGCGCCGCGGCAGCCGTCCGTCATGGGCGGAGGGGTGCGGGGCGGATATGGCGCGGGCGATCATGCGGTGATCCTCCGCGGCCGGCGCTGAAAAGGAGCCTTGTTGACGTCCGCCCAATCCTGCAGAAGCCAGGCATGCAGGTCGCGCAAGCCGGCACGCCAGCCGGTGCGGGCTCTCCAGCCGAGCGCGTCCATGAGCGCGCGCGTGTCGGCGACGAAGTACAGCTGGTCGCCGGCACGCCAGTCGCTCTTCACCCTCCTCACCCGGCGCGCCGTCACGCGTTCGATTTCGTGCAGTACCTCGGCGACGCTCACCGCATTGCCAGGGCCGCCTCCGAGATTGAAGGCGCGTCCGGCAAGGCGGTCGATCGACGCCAGGAGCGCCCTGTAGGCGGCCACCGCGTCGCTGACATGGAGAATATCGCGGACCTGCTTGCCGTCGCCATAGATCGAGATCGGCTCACCCGCGAGGGCGCGAATGAGGAAATGCGCGACCCATCCCTGATCCTCCGTGCCGAACTGGCGCGGACCATAGACGCAGCTCATCCGGAGCACGGCCGTAGCAAGCCCGAAGGACTTGGCATAGTCGAGCACGTACTGATCCGCGACGCCTTTCGAGCAGCCATAGGGCGTGCAGAAATCGAGCGGCTGCGCCTCTCCGACGCCATATCTGCGCGTTACGGCATCGGCCGGGAGGTAGCGATCGCCAGCCTCGTCCATCTCCAGACCCGTCAGCGCGCCATAGACCTTGTTCGTGCTGGCGAAGATCACGGGCGCGCGGCGCCCGGCACGTCTGGCCGCTTCGAGGACGTTCAGCGTACCGCGCGCGTTGGTTTCGAAGTCGTCGACCGGCTGCAGAAGGCTGGTCGTCACCGCCGTCTGCGCCGCGAAATGGAAGATCGCCTTTGCCTCCTTGAAGACCGGCTCGATTGCGGAGAGGTCGCGGATGTCGGCAATTTCCGCCTGGACGGCACTGCCATGGTTTTCGACCAGCCACTCCAGGTTCCGCTCGACGCCCGGGCGGCTCAGATTGTCGAGGACGATCACCTTCTCACCGTCGCGTAGGAAGCTGTCGGCGAGATTGCAGCCGAGGAACCCGCTGCCGCCCACGACGAGAATTGCCGCCGTTTTCCCGGAAAGAGCGGGCGCCGGCACGCCCTCATGCCTGTCAATCGGCCTGGCGCTCATCGAACGAGCCCCCGCGTTTCCAGATGCCGCTTCATTTCGGCGCCGCGGTCGATGGCGCCGACGCTGAGCACCCAGTGCGCGAAGTCCTCAAGCGAGTGTTCGAGCCTGTGTGCTGGATGGAATCCGAGCAGGTCGCGGGCCTTGGAGATATCGGCGAAGCAATTGCGGATATCGCCGGAGCGGGCCTTGTTCATGATCTCGGGCTCGAGTTCAGGCACACCCATTGCTTCCGCCAGCAGCGAAGCGACATCTGCGATGGCGTAGGCGTGACCACTGCCCACATTGATGACGTGCCCCGCCGCCTGCGGTTGCTCGAGCGCCTGCCGGAAGGCGCGCGCCACGTCGCCGACGTGAACGAAATCGCGCCGCTGCCTGCCGTCCTCGAACACCATCGGCGCTTGCCCATTGGCAAGCCGGGACGCGAAATTCGCAAGCACGCCGGTATAGGGATTGGAAAGCGCCTGCCCTGCTCCGAACACGTTGAAGAGACGGAGCGCTACCGCTTCCCTGCCGTAGGCTTCGCCGAAGATCAACACCTGACGCTCCTGGGCGTACTTCGTCAGAGCGTAGATGGAAGCGAGGTCGACCGGCTTGTGCTCGTCCGTGGCAACGGGCCTGAGGCTCTCTCCGTTCGGACCGAGCGGATCCCATGATCCGGCCTGGACATGGGCAGGCGAGCGTCTCGCACTTGGCATGCGCTCGCCCGCCGTCGTCTCGTAAAGACCTTCGCCATAGACGCTCATCGACGATGCGACGACAATGCGGCGGACTGGGCTCTCGATCATCGCCTCGAGCAGCACGGCCGTCCCGAGATCGTTGACGCCCACATAGCGGGCGATCTCGTACATCGACTGGCCGACACCCACCTCTGCGGCGAGATGGACGACGCAGTCGATCTCCGCCAGCGCATCCTTGACCGCATTTGCATCGCGAATGTCGCCCCGACGCATGTCGACGTTCCGCGGCAACGTGATCTGCGCGTCCGCATGGACCTGCTCGTTGAACGAGTCCAGCACGCGCAGCTCGTAATTCCTTAAGACAAGTTCCTCGACCACGTGCCGCCCAATGAATCCACAGCCGCCGGTGACAAGTACCTTTGTCATAAACGCTCCCGACTATGACCAATCAGAGATAGAGACAAAGCTCCAACAAACGTCTGCAGCAAAGGTTCCTTCATCTATGACTTCTTCTTTGAACATCTACATAGCTGATGATTGAGCTGCTGCTCGCCCACGCACGCCCAAGCTACAAACCTCGCTCTCCGCATGAGGTTCCATGACAATCGCCCGGCAGGAACAAAACCCCGAACATGAAGTTATGGGCTCCAGGCGGCCGAGCGTCATTTTTCCAGCCGCCGCGGCGAGGGCATGACGGGGGATTCTCTTTCGCTCGATATCCCCGCTTCGCGCCGAGCCGCCGGCATGTTCCATGTCAAGCAGCGGGAGGCAGGCATGAATATCAGGGCACAGTCGAGGACAGGCACCATGTCGGCGGCGATCGTTACCGGGCCGGGCGAACTGCGCGTCGATACATTGCCGCTGCCCGAGCCGGGTCCCGGACAGGTGCGGATCAAGCTGCAAGGCTGCGGCGTCTGCGCCTCCAACCTCGTACCCTGGGCAGGCCCGGAATGGATGCGGTTCCCGACCGAACCCGGCGGGCTCGGCCACGAGGGCTGGGGGATCATCGATGCTGTGGGCGAAGATGTGCATGGATTCGCGGCGGGCGACCGCGTTGCGGCGCTCACCTATCACGCCTATGCGACGCACGACATTGCGGATCAGGCCGCCATCGCCCCCCTGCCCGCCGCACTCGCGAACGAGCCGTTCCCCGGGGAGCCGCTCGGCTGCGCCTTCAACATCTTCCGGCGCAGCGCCATCGGGCCCGGCGAAACCGTGGCGATCATCGGCATCGGCTTTCTCGGCATCCTTTTGACGCAGCTTGCGAGCGCGGCCGGCGCACGGGTCATCGCCATATCGCGCAGGCCTTCCTCGCTCGCTGCGGCAAAAAGCGCCGGCGCGAACGAAACGATCGCCATGGATGATCATTGGCAGATCATCGACAGGGTGAAGCGACTGACCTCCGGCGCGTTCTGCGATTGCGTCATCGAGGCGGTCGGCAAGCAGTGGCCTCTCGACCTTGCCGGCGAACTGACCAAGGAGCGCGGCCGGCTCGTCATTGCGGGTTATCACCAGGACGGCCCGCGCCAGGTGAACATGCAGCTCTGGAACTGGCGCGGCCTCGACGTGATCAACGCGCATGAGCGCGATCCGGCGATCTACATGCGCGGCATCCGTGAGGCGATCGAGGCGACGGCCGCCGGGCGCCTGTCGCCGTCACCGCTCTATACGCACAGGTTCCGGCTCGAAGAGCTCGGCGCGGCACTGGATATGACGCGCGATCGTCCCGAAGGCTTCATCAAGGCACTGGTGATCTACGATGAGTGACGCGACCCCGCTTGCAACGAACCTGAACGCCGCCAGCCGCCCACGCGTCGGCTTCCTCGGAGTGGGGCGGATCGGCCTGCACCGCATGCGGGCGATCGTCGAGACCGGCGCCGTCGAAACGGCTGCGATATTCGACCCCACACCGGAAATGGCGGCGGCGGCGCGCGAGCTGACGCCCGAGGCCGCAGTCGTCAATTCGCTTGAAGCGCTGCTCGACGAGGAACTCGACGGCATCGTCATCGCCTCTCCAAGCGCACTCCACGCCGCGCAATCGATCGTGGCCCTGGAACAAGGCCTGGCGGTCTTTTGCCAGAAGCCGCTCGGCCGCACGCGGGACGAGACGGTAGCGGTCGTCGAGGCGGCGCAGCACGCCGACAGGCTGCTGGGAGTCGATCTCTCCTATCGTTACACGGCCGGGATGCAGCGGATACGTGATCTGATCACGTCGGGAGAACTGGGCACAGTTTTCGCGGTCGATCTCACCTTTCACAACGCCTATGGGCCGAGCAAGCCGTGGTTCTACGACAAGGCGCTTTCCGGCGGCGGCTGCGTCATCGATCTCGGCGTACACCTGGTAGACCTCCTCCTCTGGGTGCTCGGATTCCCGAAGGTGGCTCGGGTTGAAAGCAGGCTGTTTTACAAGGGTGTTCCCATCCGCCGCGACGGCGATGTCGTCGAGGACTATGCCGCCGCGACGCTCGAACTGGCAAACGGGGTGGTCGCCCGCGTCGCCTGCTCATGGCACCTGCAGGCGGGATGCGACGCGGTGATCAGCGCGGACTTCTACGGCACCGAGGGCGGCGCCAGCTTCAGGAATGTCGACGGATCCTATCTCGACTTTACGGCCGAACGGTATCGCGGGACGCAGCGGGAGGTTCTCGCGCTTCCCCCGGACGCCTGGGGCGGGCGCGCCGCGGCCCGCTGGGCGGAGCGCCTTGCCGCAGGCGAGCGCTTCGATCCGGAGAATGATCGCTTCGTCACCGTCGCCGATGTCCTCGACAGGATTTACGGAAGATAACGGCGACGGCCTCACCGGCACATTGATCCGGCGTACCCTTCGATGCGCCGGAGCAAGAGGTTCGCATAGCGTGCCGCGACCGCGTCCAGCCTCGGGACCTCGTCCGAGCCGGCGCCAGTCTTGGCGGAGGTCCAGAGCCCGAGCTGGAAGGCCAGGTAGCAAAGCTCGAAGATCTCCTGCAGTTCCGCGTCGACGGCACGCGAGCTGCCGTCGGATACAATGCCTTGGAGAGCAGCCCCTTCCTCTGGCGTGAGGTCGAACTCGACGACGGCGCCCGCGACATCCCAGGCGACATCCTGAGAACCGACAAGGTCGTGGGCGGCACAGTGATCGAGTGCGTCGGCCTTGAGGAAGCCGCGCTCGCCGGCCAGCCACTCCCATCGGTGAAGGCGGTTGTCGGTATCGACGGGCATGATCGGAAAATCGTGCTGCAAAGCCTTGGACAGCAGTGGCCGCAGCTGGGCCGCAACGGATTCGCCAAGCGCTTCTCCCGTATTGGTAATGGCCATTTCGCACAGCGTTGCCATTGAGGCGCCGTGGGTCGCCGGCGGCGGCAGACGGCGAGCCCGAAATGCCAAGTACCGTCCGAGATGTTCCCTGAAATCCGCCCGGTGAACGTCGCTTCGCCCAGGTTGAGTCGCCGCTACCCACTTCTGGACCAGGAAACCATGGCACAGCCCGGCAACGGGTGGCGTGAACCCGGCCTCCGCCAACAGGCGTGCCTTTTCGAGCTTGCGCTGCCCGACGTCGCCGATACCCGCGAATTTCACGAGCCATGGACCATCGGCCGTGTGCGCCAGGAATTTTCGCCGCTCGAACCTGGGATCGGCGGGCGGCCAGGATTCGTGACTGCGCGGAAGCATGCTCCGCCAGCCTCCGCCGGAAATCTCCTGGAGTGGCCGCGATAGGGGCCCGACAAGCTCGCTCACCCAGGCGGCGAGCGAGCGCGGCGATGGACCCGCTGCAACGACAAGCTCATCCAGCTCGACGACCTGGCGGGGGCGCGCTGCCCAGCGTTTGCGGTGATCCTGGCTGGCTTCTGGTCCCAGGTCACCACTGTGGCCGGGAAAGAAGTGGATTCGGCTTTCGCTGACGCCATTCGCCTCCAGCCAATCCGCCACGCCTCCGAAGGAGCTGCCGGAAAGGCCCGGCCCCTCGTCGACGATCGCGAAATCGGCCGTCCTGTCCTTGAGAAGCCGTTGCGAAAGCTGCGGGCCGACGTGGATTTTTCTCCGGAATGGATGGCCGACCGGCCGCACCGTGACCGGCGCGCCCGCCCCGATCGCAGCGGCAACCGCCGCCGAAAGGCTGGCGCCGATCGAGCGAATGCCGATCACCACGGTGTTCGCACCCAGCCCCGAGCGCCTTGCCGCTTCGATGTAGCTTTCGGGATAGAGCGCGTAGAAGGCATAGCCCTCCCCTTCCTTGATCGACAGCGGCAATGGCGCCCGAAGCTCCTGGAGCAGCGGCCAAACACGATCTGGCGGAGCCAGGCGACCGGAGAACCCCCGAGACCAGGATTCGGCGACGAGCCGCGCCAGATCGAGGAGCAGAACGCCAGACTTTTCGCGCCTTGCCGACAGCTCGTCCGCCCCGACGGTCTCGAGCTCGAAATCCGACAGCCCCTGCACCAGCTCGCCCGCCTTGATGAAGATGCCGACCAGCGCGGCGTGCCGTTCGAGGCCGGGTGGCCGGACTTCGAGCGCCCGCAACCGCGCGGCAATCGTCTCGCACAGAATGTCGGCCCGCACGCTGCGCGTCGGGTCACCGTAGATCAGCATCGCTCCGCCCATCGCTCTTCATTCGCGTTGAACGCGCAGCACCTCATTTCGATCCGCGGGATGCGTGCGCAACCGAGAAAGGGAACCATTCCTCGGCGCGCGGGTTTGGCGAGCATTGTAGATGCATTGCGGGAGTGCGGAGATGCGATCGAAATCCATTCGAATCGGTCTGGTCGGAATCGGTAATTGCGCCTCCTCGCTCGTCCAGGGGCTGACTTTCTATCGCGACGCCAGGGAAGACGAACCCGTGCCGGGACTGATGCATGTCAGTCTCGGCGGCTACCATATAAGCGATATCGAAGTGTCCGCCGCCTTCGACGTTGCCGCTTCGAAGGTCGGCCGCGACGTTGCCGAAGCGATCTATGCTCCTCCGAACAACACCTTCCGTTTCGCAGATGTCGCATCGACCGGGGTCACAGTCGAGCGCGGCAGAACGCTCGACGGGATCGGCCGATACCTGCGAGAGGAAATCGAAGAATCGGAGGCCCCCGCCGTCGATGTCGCCGATGTGCTGCGGCAAAGCGAAACGGATGTGCTGGTCTCCTATCTCCCGGTCGGTTCGGAAGTGGCGACGCGATGGTATGCAGAGCAGGCGCTTGCCGCCGGCTGCGGTTTCGTCAACTGCATCCCCGTTTTCATCGCCTCGGACCGGTCCTGGCAGAGGAAATTCGCCGAGCGCGGCCTGCCGCTGATCGGCGACGACATCAAGAGCCAGGTCGGCGCCACCATCGTCCATCGGCTGCTCGCCACTCTCTTCCGCGACCGCGGCGTCCGGATCGACCGGACCTATCAGCTCAACTTCGGCGGCAATACCGACTTCCTCAACATGCTCGAACGGGAGCGGCTGGAATCGAAGAAGATCTCGAAGACGCAGTCGGTCGTCAGCCAAATGGACATGCCCCTTGCTCCCGGAGACATCCATGTCGGGCCGAGCGACCACGTGCCCTGGCTCGCCGACCGCAAGTTCGCCTACATTCGCGTTGAGGGGACCACCTTCGGCAGCGTTCCGCTCAATATCGAACTGAAGCTGGAGGTCTGGGATTCGCCGAATTCCGCCGGTGTGGTCATCGACGCGGTGCGATGTGCCAAGCTCGGCATGGACCGCGGCCTCGGCGGTCCGCTGATCGCCCCATCGAGCTACTTCATGAAATCACCGCCCCGGCAATTCACCGATGCCGAGGCGCGCACCCGGCTCGAAGAATTCATCGCGGGCGATACCGACGCACTCCGGGGAGCGGCCGAGTGACGACCACTTTCCTTCTGGTGCGGCACGCCGCCCATGACAAGATCGGCAATTTTCTGGCGGGGCGAACGGGAGACGTTCCGCTCGGGCCGGCCGGCCTGGAACAGGCCAAGCGTCTGGCGGCGCGTCTCGCCCGCGAGGACATCGGCGCGATCTATGCCAGCCCGCGCAAGCGCACCCGGGAGACGGCCGCGGCGATCGCCAATGCATCCGAAATCTCGGAGGTCGAAACGGCCGAAGCGCTCGACGAGGTCGACTTCGGCACCTGGTCCGGCAAGAGCTTCGAAGTCCTGAACACCGACCCGCTTTGGCGGCAGTGGAATTGCACGAGAAGCCAGGTTCGCGCCCCCGGCGGCGAAACGATGCTGGAGGTTCAATCGCGCGTCCTGGCGCTCGTCGAGACGCTCGGCCGGCGGAAGGGTGACCGAAAGATCGTCCTTGTCAGTCATGCCGACGTCATCAAGTCCCTGGTCTGCCATGTGCTCGGCCTTTCGGCGGACGCCTGGCCCCGCTTCGAGATTGCTCCCGCCTCCATCTCCGTCGTCGTGATGGGCGACTGGGGGGCGAAGATACTGACATTGAACGAAGACCCGTCGTGAGCGCGCCGGGCATCACGATGGCGCGGTTCGTAGAAACTCGCCGGTTCCCGGCGGTTCGGAGGTACTGATGATCGAAGCCGCAATGATCTGGAACGAGCCGAACAACAAGTCGCATTGGGATCCGGAAATCGATCCGGATTGGAGTTGCTTTGCCAATATGGCGAAACTCGCCGCAGATGCGATCCAGGATGTGAACCCCCGTCTTACAAGGGTGCTCGGCGGCATTTCGCCGATCGACCCCGGCTTCCTTGACCTTATGAAGACTTACGGCGTGCTCGATCACGTCGACGCCGTGGCCGCCCACGGATTCCCGCTCGACTGGAACCTCTGGCAGATCCACGAATGGCCGCAGAAGATCGAGGAGCTGCGCAGCGTGACCGATCTGCCGATCTGGATAAGCGAGGTCGGCGTGTCGACTTTCGGGGCCGAGGAGGTTCAGCTTTGGGGGCTGAAAAGAACCGCCGAACTGCTCAAGGGCAGGGTCGATCGGATACAATGGTACAGCCTCTACGACCTGCCGCGCGCCTGGCCGGCGACCACCCGGCACAGGGAGGCGGAGGGCTCCTCCTATTACCGGCATTTCTACATGGGCCTTCTGCGGGAGGACGGCGCGCCGAAGCTGGCGCTCGAGGAATTTGCCCGGCACACGCCGGAAATCGGGCTCGTGCAATGGTTCCATTTCGAGGACCCGCGGCTTGACGATGCCGTCCGATGGATGAAGCGCCTCGGGGTCACCTATCTGCGCACCGGCCTCTCCTGGGCCGACCGCTTCCGGCCCGGCGCCCTGGCATGGTTCGACCGCCAGATGCAGGCGCTCGAGGATTTCGACGTCACCGTCACCTTCTGCTTCACCCCGGAACACAGGGGCCTCGCCCCGCACCATACGAGCGCGCCGACCGTGCCGGAAGAGTTTGCCGCGTTCTGTGCCGAGATGACCGAGCGCTATGCACCTCGCGCGCCGTCGGTCGGCGCCCGACATCAGTCTCCGGTGTCAGTCCGCCCGGCGATGCGATCGATGAGTTTTCCAACCCAGCCCCGCGAATAGGTGAGGCCCTGGTAAAGGGCGAGCATCGTCGAAGCCCAGCTTGTATAGAGGCGTGGCATGTGCAGCGCTCTGGCAAGCCAGAAAACGCGATGGCTCCAAGCGCTGATCGAACTGCGCAGCCAGTAGACCAGCATGCGGCGCGCCGGCAGGCCGCTCCGTTTCGGAGCGACGCGCTTGTTCGGCCCTATGCCGGAACGCAGCCAAGAGAGGCGGAAGGCGAGCCCCTCGCGTCGTTGCCTGAATCCGGCCGCTTGGGTTCGCACTACGAAATCGCCGTCGATCTCGCTGAGGTCCAGCCGTCCTTCGTCTGCGGCATCAACGACGAGCCGTTGCAGCAGAGGAGAGCGAACGACGACGACATTCGTGCCCCGGCCATCGGATGAGTAGGGCTCGACCCAGGCGTCGCCGAAGGAAATGTCGGCCGTCTCGGCGACCACGTCATCGCAGAAGTTGCAGGCCGAGTTCTGAAAGTAACCGGCACCCCAGTCGCCGTCGACGAGATGCCACCAGTCCTTGCTCCTCGAACTCCCGTCCTTGAGCCGCAGCTGGGCGGTGTACCAGTTTGCCGGCCGGCCGGCATCCTTTAGCCGATAATCGACACCCGCAACCTCTCCCATTCCTGCCTCCAACTGCCAGGCGAAGCTCTCGACGAAGCGAGCGCTTTTCATGTGCCCGCAAAAGAGACCGAGGGTGAAGGCAATGCGTTCGCGCAGGACCGGTTCCTGCCGGCGAAGGAGATGTACGGCTTTGACGAAACAGGGAATGCCGACCACCGCGTAACGCCCGGGGCGGCGCCTGATTTCGTCGATGATCGCGGACATCTCGACCGGATAGTAACGCGATTTGGCGCCACTGCGCACGTCTTCCACCGTTCGCGAAATCCTGTAGCGGAAGAGAGGTTGGCGATCGTCCTCGCCGTCAGAGCGGGGTACCACATGAGCGACCCCGTCGACCATGTTCCTTGCCAGGAGCTCGACGGCCGTCCAGCTCGCCATGCCGCCGGAGCTGCCGTCCGCCCGAAAGCTCGCCTCGCGGACATGGCCGACATAAGCCGTCTCGAAGTGCCCGATCATCGGATCACGGTACCTGGCTGACGGGAACCGCTCGCGGGCGATTTCGTCCTCGTTCCGGGCGTGCGGGGAGAAGGGGCAGAGCTCAGCGAAGTTTGGCAAGCCTTTGTCCGTCGACCGGCCGGGGATGCTCGGCTTGAACTGGCCATAGCGGTCGAGCCGCATGGTTGCATTGCTGCCGCCTGACCGCGCTACGCAGGCTCCGCAGCCGATGCACAAGCCGGACTTCCCGATCTGTCTCGGCGTGAGCCTGGGATCGTCAGGCGGGACTTTCGGCAGATCAGTCAAGGACATGATCCAAATAGGCCTGTGAGCGGAGGCGATGCTGCGCCAGCCGGGTTCCGATGGCCGCGTCCGGTGCGTCGTCCAGAACGGCCTCATAGTCCTGCTCGCCCGCCTCCTTCGAGATGACATGGCGTTCTGCGCCCAAGAGTTCAGTCAGGTCATAAATCTTGTTCCAGCGGTAATCCGACAAGACGCACGCAAAAGGCTTGGAGTTGAGCAAGGAGAAAACGCAGCCGTGGAAGAAATTCGTCACCACCGCCGCGGCTCCGGCAATGAAGCCGGCGAAATCGTATGGCCCGGCATCGATCCACTGTTCATCGGCCCAATCGTTTCGATAACCGATACTGACAAGCCTGACCGCCCGTGATTGCGCCCAGCGGCGAACCGAGTCCTTGAACCAGTTCGGAAACGAGTGGCCATAAACGGCGGCGTAGCGGCGCGGGAGCACCTTTCTCGAAACCTGCTGGTAAGGCGCGATTGCCTCGGGAAACTGGAGGCAGGGGTCGAGGACAAGCGTCGCCTCGCGTCCAAGCGCATTCTCGACAATTGTCTTCGAGTTCTCGTCCCGCACGGAAATGCTCTCGAATTTCCGCAGTCCCTCCGCCCAAAAGCCGTCGAGCCCGTTTGCAGCGGGATGGTTCCCGAATGTCGCGGCATAGGAGACGACCCGCCGCGCGGCGAGGCTGTCGCCGTAGAACAGCCGGCATCCGCCATACCAGGGATGACGCAGGTTCCAGACCTCGTCGCTGCCGACGATGACCAGATCGCAGTTCTCGCTGCCCGTCGGATCATGCAGCGCAAAGGCTGTGCTGAGTGGAAGCGCTTCGATGGCCTTGAAGAACTTTCTGATCTTCGTGGCGTAGAGCCGAGAGTCCGCGCACGAGGTCCTGACCGGCAGCAGGGGCTGCAAGGCGCAGCGCCATTCGGCCCGGCTGACACGATCCGAACTGTGGTTGAGGACGATCGGATCCGTGCCGCGACAACGCAGCCCGTCGATCAAGCACCGTGTCTGCCAGAACGAGCCGTAATTGATGCAGCGGTGGAATGTCAGGACACCCAGTTTCGCCAATGGTCGATCCTCTGCGCATCTAACCGGGCGCAGAAAGGTAGGTTCCCGCGAAGGCTTCAGGTGGATGCGCATGACCTTCGTCGCAAACTGCCGGGATGAGCGGCCACGACCGTGCGACTCTTCCAGCCCGATCCAGAGCTTTCGGCAGCCGCCGCGGACCTCGGCGGCGGAGCAAGGCCGCGGGTCTCAAAACAATCACGGTCCGTCGCTCACGAAGATGATCCGGCGGGTCCGGGCTGATCGTCATTCGTGTCCGCCATGACGCAAAGAGAGATGCGAGCCGATCGCTCTTCGCCGGGTTCCAGAAGGGCGAGTCCGGCCCCGGCGCGCGATTGCGGCGGAAATCCAAAGACCCCGGCGACATGGGACACGGGCTCGAGGCAGATGTAATCCGGCATCCGGTGGGCGACGAGATGCGGCAGCGCACGATCCGCGACGAGCGTGATCCTCGCACCGCCATTCAGCACGGCGGCCGCCTGGCTCCATTCCGAAAGATGCTCGGTGAAGGTTTCGCCCGGAAGCGGCTTCTCACCATCACGCGCCTCGGGCGGCACGCCGCTCGGGATGCCGACGGCATCGAGCGGCCAGCGTTTTGCCGCATCACAAGAGACCCGTTTCCCAAGGGCAGCGGCGAAATACGGGTGCCAGCCGAAGCCGCCGGGCATCGGTTCCCGACCGGTATTGCTCAGGCTGAGCACGACCTCGAGCCCGTGCGGCTGCAAATGGAAAGATTGCAGGGCACGGAAGTCGAACGGCCAATCCTCATCCGCCCGGTAGTCCAGGCCCAGAACCAGCCGATCGCTCCCGTGGCCGACCACCTCCCACGGCCGCCGGTGCGCAGGGCCATGGACGGCGTCCGTGCCGAGCGCCGGATGCGGCCTTACCGCACGCCGCCGACCGTCGTGGACAAAGGCAGCCCCGATCAATCGGTTGTGATAGGGGAATAGTGGGTAAGCGCCGGCTTTCGGCCAGTAGAGCGGATCGAAGCTCGCCTCCGGCGTTGGAACGAGAATGTCGCCGGTCGTCTCGTGACGAAGACGGGTCATGCGCCCGCCATTCTGCGGAGCGAAGCGGGCCCAAAGCGGCCCGCACTCCATTTCCAGCGTTTCACGCGAAGGCATAGGAACCGTCGGGTCTTTTCGGCACGCGCCGCTGCCAGTGGACGTAACCGTCCTCACGCATCGCCTTTTCATCCATCTCGACGCCCCAGCCGGGACGGTCCGGCCGAAGCTCCAGGTAGCCGTCCTTTGGCAGATAGGGATCGACGACGTAGCGCGTCTCGTCCTCGCGCTGTTCCAGGTCGGTGCCGCCATAGACATAGCACTGGCCCTTCGGCAGCCGGTATTCGAGGATCCGGAAGTTCTGCTGCGCCGCGGCGAAGTGGACATTGACGGCCGTTGCCAGCGGTCCCATCGGATTGTGCGGGGCGACGCCGACGAAGAAGGCCTCGGCAAGCGTGGCGATGCGGCGCATTTCCGAGATGCCGCCGACGACGCAGATGTCGGGCTGGATGAGGTCCGCGCCCTTCACCTGCAACAGCCGCAGGAACTCGTTGCGATGATAGAGCGATTCGCCGGTCGCCAGGATGCAATCGAGCCCCTGCTTCAGATCGCCCCACATCTCGATGTTCTCGGGACGAAGCGGTTCCTCGTAGAACAGCGGATCATAGGGCGCCAGGGCGTTGCCGAGCTGGCGAGCGGCAGCGGGCTCGAAGATCTTGGCATGCGCGTCGAAGGCGATCTCGTAATCCGGACGAACGGCTTCCCTGAGAGAGCGGAAATACTCCGCCGAGCTCCTGACGACCTCGCCCCAGCGATTGGCATGGATGTCGATCCGCCAGGGGCTGAGCTTGAAGGCCTTGAAGCCCCATACCTCGTTCAGCCGGTCGAATTCCTCCTTGGCCGCCGGGGCGTCCGGTGCCGTATAGACGCCGGCATAGACTTTCACGCGGTCGCGCACTTCGCCGCCGAGAAGCTTGTAGACCGGAACGCCCGCCGCCTTGGCCGCCAGGTCCCACAGGCAATGGTCGAGCGCCGAGATGGCTGAAAGGCCGAGGGCGCCGGGCGGGAAGCGGCTCTGCTGGATCAAAAGGTTGTACAGGTATTCGACGCGCGTCGGATCCTGGCCGGAAAGGAAGCCATAGAGGTAGTCGAGGAGCGGCGGCAGCGCCTTGTCGGGCCCATGATTGTAGCACTCGCCCCAGCCGGTCAGGCCGTCGTCGGTGTCGAGCGCCACGATGACACGCGGCCTGTCCTTGTCGCGGGTGACGAAGACCCGCATGCGATCGATCTTCATGCCACGTCCTCAAGGATTGAAATAGCTGCGGCGCGACAGGCGGGTCTGCACATAAAGGCGCTCCCCATAGGTGCCCGGATTGTAGGACTTGGCGCTTTCCTGCACCGGCACGGAGACATTGCCTTCGCTCGGGAAGCGCACCACGAATTCCTCGTCGATGTCGCAGCCGAGGCCCGGCGCGTCCGGGACGGCAATCGAGCCGCCTTCCTGCACCGGGTGCGGCACGATGGTGTGGCGGCGTCCTTCCCAGTCGTCGTCGATGCGCTCGAGGATCAGCGCATTCGGGATCGACGCCAGCACATGCAGCGCCGCATATTCGGCAACCGGCCCGAGCGAGCCGGAATGCGGCGCCATCTGGATGTGATGCGCTTCGGCCATCGCCGCGATCTTCTTCATCTGGGTGATGCCGCCGGCCCGGCCCGTATCGGGCTGGATGACGTCGACCAGCTCTTCCTCGATCAGTTGCCGCTCGCCGAAGATCGTCGCGGTCCGCTCGCCGGAGGCAAGCGGGATATGGGCGGCGTCGCGGATGCGGCGGTAGCCTTCGATATTGTCCGGGGCGATCGGATCCTCGACCCAGAGCAGCTCGTAGGGCTCCAGCGCCCTGACCAGCCGGCAGGCGTCGGCAGGCGTCATCCACGGCGGGCCATGCAGGTCGATCGCGATGTCCATCTCGTCGCCGACCGTCTCGCGCAGCATCGCCACCTTGCGGACCGGATCGGAGACGCCGCCGCATTTGATCGTCTTGATGCCGCGCTCCTTGACGGCAAGCGCCCGCTCGGCGGTGTTGGCATGCGAATAGATCGGAATGCGGTCGCGCAGCTTGCCGCCGAGCAGCATCCAGACCGGCACGCCGAGCGCCTTGCCCTTGATGTCCCAGAGCGCCATGTCGATGCCGGTCATGGCCCCTGCCCCCACGGTGCCGAGCATGCCATGGCCCATCATGGCGATCTGCATCTTCTGCCAGAGCTTTTCGATATGCGCCGGGTCCTCGCCGATCAGCAGCGGCGCGATATCCTTGATCGCCGTCTCGATCACCCGCGGCCAGCCGGAGCATTCGCCGATACCGGTGATCCCCTCGTCCGTCTCGATCTTCAGGAACAGCCAGTTGCGCGTGCCCTCCAGCTTGTGCTGCGTCACATGGCTGGCATGCCCGTCCGAGGCCCATTTCGACGGGTCCGGCTGGCCCGCATGCATCAGGAAGGTACGGATGCCTGTGATCTTCATCTGACGACACTTTCATTCTTGAGGGTGGGTTCGATGTAACGGAATCGCCTCGAGCGATCGCGGTCACGCGGATCGGGGCGCGGGATCGCGGAAAGGAGAGCCTGCGTATAGGGATGGTCCGGTTGATTGCAGACCTTCTCGGCATCGCCGACCTCGACCAGCCGGCCCCGATACATGACGCCGACACGATCGCACATGTAGCGGATCACGCCGATGTCGTGGCTGATGAAGATGTAGGCGAGGCCAAGCTCGTCCTGCAGCCGCATCAGAAGGTCGAGCACCTGGAAGCGCACGGAAACGTCCAAGGCCGAGGTCGCCTCGTCGGCGACGATGATGCGCGGGTTGAGCGTGATCGCCCGGGCAATGCCGATGCGCTGGCGCTGGCCGCCCGAGAATGCGTGCGGGTAGCGTTCCCGCCCCGCCGGATCGAGGCCAACCTGCTCCATCAGGTGGCAGACCCGCTCCTCCAGTTCCTTGCCCTTGGCGATGCCGTTGACGAGCAGCGGCTCGCCGATCACCTGCGCCACGGTCATGCGCGGGTTGAGCGAGCCGAACGGGTCCTGGAAGACCATGCGCAGCTCGCGCCGGGCGGATTTGAGGTCCCGGCCGCTGATCCTGGCAAGGTCCACCACCGTCCCGTCGGACCTGCGGTAAAGCATCTCGCCCGCCGTCGGGTCGTAGAGCCGCATGACGGAGCGGCCCATGGTCGTCTTGCCCGAGCCGCTTTCGCCGACGATGCCGAGCGTCTCGCCGGGAAGCAGCGAGATCGATACCTGGTCGAGAGCCTTGAGCTCGCCGAACTGCATCGAGAGATCGCGAATCTCAAGAATGGGCGCCGCTTTCGCGTCGAGCGGCGGCCGAGCCAGCCGTATCTCCGCCTTCTGCTCGAGCTTCAGCACCGAGCCGATCAGCATCCGCGTATAGGGGTCCTTCGGGGCGTGGAAGATCTCCTCGGCGGTCCCGTATTCCTTGGCGACGCCGTGATGCATGACGAGCACGTCGTCGGCGATCTGCGCCACCACGCCCATGTCGTGGGTGATGAAGAGCACCGCCATGCCGGTGGCCTTCTGGAGCCGCGCAATGAGATCGAGGATTTCCGCCTGTGTGGTCACGTCGAGCGCCGTCGTCGGCTCGTCGGCGATCAGCAGCTTCGGCTTGCAGGCGAGCGCCATGGCGATCATGGCGCGCTGGCGCATGCCGCCGGAATATTGAAAGGCGTAGCGGTCGATCGCCTTCTCGGGGTCGGGGATTTCCACTTGCCTCAACAGGCTGATCGCCTCGGCGCGGGCTTGCGCCTTGGTCATGCTCATGTGCAGCCTGAGCGCCTCGGTGATCTGGTCGCCGACAGTGTGGACGGGCGAGAGCGAGGACATCGGCTCCTGGAAGATCATCGCGATATCGCGGCCGCGCACGGCGCGGATCGCCCGCCCCCGGGGGTCGAGTTTCGCGAGATCAATGGACGAGCCGCCGGGCTCGTTGAGCAGGATCGAGCCCGCGGCGATACGGCCGGGGGCATCGACGATCTGCAGGATCGAGCGGGCGGTCACCGACTTGCCGGAGCCGCTCTCGCCGACCACGCAGAGCGTCTTGCCCGCTTCGATGGAGAAGGAGAGGTCCTTGACGGCGCGGAACACGCCCGTGCGCAACGGGAATTCGGTTGTGAGATTGCGCACTTCGAGCAGAGGCTTGCGGCCGGCGATGGGAAGCACATCGGTCATCGTCGGCCTCATTTGTTGTAGGGATCGGCGGCATCGCGCAGGCCGTCGCCAAGCAGGTTCAGCGCCATCACCGCGATGACGACGGCCGCGCCCGGCATGAACAGCCAGGGAGCGGTCGCAATGGAGCGGATGTTCTGCGCTTCGCGCAGCAACACGCCCCAGGAGATCGTCGGCGGTTGCAGCCCGAGCCCCAGGAAGGAGAGCGAGGTTTCGGCGAGGATCATTGCGGGGACGGCGAGCGTCACCGAGGCGATGATATGGCTGGAGAAGCTCGGCAGCATGTGCCGGAAGATGATGCGGCCCTCCGAGACGCCGTCGAGACGCGCCGCGGCGACGAACTCCTCGGTGCGCAGCGACAGGAAGCGGCCGCGCACCACGCGGGCGAGCTGCGCCCAGCCGGTGAAGGACAGGATGATGGTGATCATCATGTATTGCAGCGTCGCCGGCCACCCCTGCGGCAGGGCTGCCGCGAGCGCCAGCCAGATCGGAATCGTCGGCAGCGACAGCACGAAGTCGATGACGCGCTGCATGACGAAGTCGATGCGCCCGCCGTAATAGCCGGAGATGCCGCCGAGCACGATCCCGAGCAGGAGCGAGATGAACACGCCGACGAGACCTATCGATAGCGATATCTGCGCGCCCTGGACGACACGGCTGTAGACATCGCGGCCGAGCCGGTCCGCGCCGAAGAGGAAGAGCGGCCGCGATTTATCCGCCGAGGCAAAGAGATGGATGTTTGTCCTGAAAAGGCCGAGGACCGAATATTCGTAGCCGCGTCCGAACAGGACGACCGGCATCTTCTGGCTGGTATCCTCCTTGTAGATCGCCGCCAGTGTGTCCGGGTCGCGCGTGAGCTTCAGCGGGTAGTAATGGAGCCCTATCGAAAAACCGTCCGAGGTATCGATCAGGTGCAGCCCCTGCGGCGGGTGAAAGGTCGCGCGGGCATTCTGCAATGTCGGGTCGTTGATCGCGAAGAAGCCTGGAACGAGTGCAACCACATACATTGCGACGGTGACGACCAAGGCAACCATGGCAAGGCGATGGCGGCGGAAGGCCCACCAGATGAGCTGCCACTGCGAGGCGACGGCGGCGCGATCCGGCTGGACATTGGTGACGGCGATATCGGTCATGGAAGCGCCCTCTATTCGAGACGAATGCGGGGATCGATCAGCGCCAGCAGGATGTCGCTGATGAGCGATCCGATGAGCGTCAGGGCGCAGATCAGGAGCACGAAGGCGCCGGCGAGATACATGTCCTGCGCCATCAGCGACTGCAGCAGCAAGGGCGCGGCGGTCGGCAGGTTGAGCACGATCGCCACCACCACCGAGCCCGATATCAGGTTCGGCAGCAGCCAGGCGATCGTCGAGATGAACGGGTTGAGCGCGATGCGCATCGGATATTTCGTCAGCAGGCGAAACTCCGACAGTCCCTTGGCCCGCGCCGTCGTGACATAGGGCTTCGGCAGTTCGTCGAGCATGTTGGCGCGCATCACCCGGATGAGGCTTGCGGTCGAGGAGACCGCCAGGATGGCGACCGGCAGCCACAGATGGGTGAGGAGGTCGAGCATCTTCGCGATGCTCCACGGCGCCGTTTCGAACTCCGAGGAGAACAGCCCGCCGACATCCTGGCCGAACTCCACGGCAGCGACATACATCAGCACCAGGGCAAGCAGGAACGAGGGCACGGACAGGCCGAAAAAGGTGAAGGCAGTGAAGAAATAATCGCCGATCGAGTATTTGCGGACTGCCGAGAAAACACCGATCGGCAGCGCAATCGCCCAGGTGGCAAGCAGACTGGCCACGGCCAGCAGCAATGTCAGTGCCATGCGCTCCCAGATCAGTCCGGAAACCGGCTGCTGCCATTCGAAGGAGATGCCGAAGTCGCCACGGGTGAGAATGCCCCAGATCCACTTGAAATATTGCACCAGCATCGGGTCATCGAGGCCGAACCGCTCGCGCAGCTGGGCGGCCGTGTTCTGGTCGACGATCTCGTTGGAGGCGGCGAGCGTGGCGATATAGGTGGTGACGTAGTCGCCCGGAGGCAGCTGGATGAGAACGAAAGAAAGAAAGCTGACGGCGAACAGCGATGGGATCATCCAGAGCAGGCGTTTGACGATGAACTTCAGCATGGAAATGTCTCGCGGCTGTCCAGGCGGGGGCCGGCTCCCCCATCCCTGGTTTGAGATGAGACGCCGCCGCGCGAGCGGCGGCGTCGCGAAACGATCAGCTGGTGAAGGTGAACTGCTGCGGCAGGGCGGGTCCCGGGTTCGGCCAGCTCCAGCTGTCCGGCTGCTTCTCCGGCACGTTGCGCAGGTTGTTGCGGATGATGCCGAAGCCGCCGACCGCCAGGCACACGCCGATGGTCTCGAACTCTTCGGCGGTGATGTCGAACAGCTGCTTCATGATCTCGCCGCGCTTGGCGAGGTCGGCGGTCGAACGGGCCTCGTCGAAGAGCTTGAAGCGCTGTTTCTGGCTTTCCGGCGGTTCCTCGCCCTTCTCGCCGTTCGAGGTGTACCAGAGCGTCCACGGGATCGCGTAGCGGGAACCCTGCGGGTGGAAGGCGAAGAAGTCGCGCGGGTCGAGCATCGGATCGAGCCCGCCGGAGCCCGGCCAGACCGCCGCGTCATGGGCGTTGTCGTCGCCGCGCGTGTAGTAGAGCGCGCGCTCGATCGTGTTGACCTTGACGTCGATGCCGATCTGCGCCCATTGCGCCTTCACCAGTTCCAACGTGTCGACGAGGTCGGGATAGAGCGTCGGAATGACGTCGATCGCGAAGAAGACGCGCTGGCCGTCCGGGCGCTTGCGGATGCCGTCGGCATCCTTCTTGTCGTAGCCCGCCTTGTCCAGCATGGCGTTCGCCTTGTCCGGATCGAACTCGGTGAACTGCCGGGCGAGCTTTTCGTGATACCAGGGGTGGCCCGGCCGGGGCCCCGTCTGAAAGAGCTCGCTCTGGCCGAAATAGACGATGTCGATGATCTCCTGCCGGTTGAGCCCCAGCGACAGCGCCTGACGGAAGGACTTGTCGGCGAACATCTTCCGCATCGCCGGATCCTTGTGGGTCATGTTCAGATAGATCTGGCATTGCTGGGCCGCCGAGGGCACCAGCGTCAGCAGGCGGTAGTCGCCCTTCTCCATGTTCTGCGACAGCGTCGGCTTGTTCGCCAGGACGCTGATATGGCGCTCCTGGATGTCGATCTTGCCGGAGATGACGTTCAGCATCAGCGACTCGACGTCCTGCGAGATGCCGAAGTTGATTTCATCCACATAGGGAAGCTGGTTGCCCTCGGTGTCGACCTGCCAGAAATAGGGATTGCGGGTCATGACGACGCGGGTCGCCCCGCCGGAATAGGGCTCCTTGACGACCCAGGGATCGAGCGTCGGCTTGTCCACATTCCCCCACCTCGAAGGAATTTCGATGTCGCCGCACTTGGCGCGGAAGAGTTCCGTCCAGCTGGTCACGCCCGCCGCCTTGACGTCCGCCTCGAGATTCGGATTGTACTTCGGCAGGAACTTGCTGCAGTAGTGTTTCGGGAACAGCGTCGGATGCTGGCCAAGCGGCGTCGCGAGGTTCTCCAGATAAAGCGCGTTTGCCGCGGCGAAGGTGAATTTCACCGTATGGTCATCGATCTTCTCGACCACCACCGGCTTGCCGGCCACCGTCAACTGGGCGGGCGTCGCGCTGTAGAGCTCGCTGTTCTTGACGCAATCCTCGATCGCGAAGACCACGTCTTCGGCCGTAAACGGGTGCCCATCGGACCAACGCACGCCGGGAATGAGGTGGAAGGTGAACTGCGTGCCGTCGGCGCTGACCTCCCAGCTCTCTGCGAGATTGGGAAGGACTTCGGTGAAGTCCATGTTCCAGCGCACGAGGCCCTGGTTGCCGACCATGCGCAGAATGCCGTTGTGATCGGACGAGCCGCGCAGGCCGCGGCGCAAGGTGCCACCATAGGCACCGGTCTTCTCGAAGGGCTTGACCACCATCGGCTTCGGAGGAATTCGCTCTGCAAGCGGCGGCAGCTTGCCGTCCTTGACAAGCGCTGCGAGTTGCGGCGCCTCCTTCCCGGTTGCGGCCGCTGCCCGGCGCGCGACTGCGGAAAGTGCCACGGCCGCCCCCAGACCTGCCAATACGGTTCGGCGCGTCACGCCGCGCGATGGTTTCTGTCCATCATGCATCTGATGTCTCCTCCCTAGGATCAGTCGCACCGGAGGCCGGCCGCTTAAGGCCGGGATTCCGGAGCCGGCCCCTCCACTGGCCAGCAGCGTGACGATAACGCGTTTTCAGATAATTACAAGAATTGACAGATTTTTACATCTTGGGTAAGCCTGACCTCGATTGGAATGACAGCCGGGAGGGACAGATGCAGTTTTCCGAGGCGACCCGCGAGAAGCTCAAGACGGTATCGACCGCGACCCTGACGACGGTGCTCATGAAACGAGGCCTGCGGAATGTCTTCATTCGCGGCATCCACAAGATCAATCCCGCTGCGCCGCGTCTGGTCGGGCCGGCCTTTACGCTGCGCTACATCCCGGCGCGCGAGGATCTCGATCATGTCGGCGCCTTCAACGACCGTGGCCATCCGCAGCGGCGAGCCGTTGAAGAGTGCCCGGAAGGGCACGTGCTGGTGATGGACAGCCGCAAGGATGCAAGT
Source organism: Sinorhizobium glycinis (assembly GCF_001651865.1). Classification (GTDB taxonomy): domain Bacteria; phylum Pseudomonadota; class Alphaproteobacteria; order Rhizobiales; family Rhizobiaceae; genus Sinorhizobium; species Sinorhizobium glycinis. The sequence continues at coordinate 511,824 of NZ_LPUX01000064.1, read as the reverse complement.
GCCGCTTCGGCCGGCGGAATTCTGGTGACCCGCCTGTGGATGCGGGGCGTCGCAGGGGTGGTGACCGACGGCGGTTTCCGCGACACGCCGGACATTGCCAAGCTCCCCTTCCCGGCCTATCACTCGGCGCCGTCCGCTCCCACCAACCTGATCCGCCACCATGCGCTCGATATCAATCAGCCGATCGGTTGCGGCGACGTGCCGGTCTATCCGGGCGATGTCATCGTCGGCGACGACGAGGGTGTGGTCGTGATCCCATCGGCGATTGCCGACGAGGTCGCGAACGAGGCATTCGAGCAGACCGTTTTCGAGGATTTCGTCGAGGAGCGGGTGAAGGAGGGCCGCGGCATATTCGGGCTCTATCCTCCGGGGCCTGAAGCGCAGGCGGAATTCCTCCGCTGGAGGCAGGAAAAGAGGCGCTGATGAATCCCGGGCACGCCCTGGCGGCCGATAGAAGCGAACCGCGTTTCAGCGACATCATCTACGAGAAGATCGTCGGCATGATCGCCGATGGACGCTTCCCGGTGAATGAGCGGCTGCCGTCGGAACAGAACCTGGCTCTCATGCTCGGGGCATCCCGGCCGGTCGTGCGCGAGGCGCTGGAACGGCTGCGCGCCGACAATCTCATCGTGTCGCGGAAGGGGTCGGGCTCCTATGTGCGGCAGCGTCCGGATTCCTCGGTGCTGAAGCAGGTTCCGGTCGGATCGCTTGCGGACGTGCAGCGCTTCTTCGAATTCCGGGCCGGGCTCGAAGCGGAGGCGGCCGAGCTTGCCGCCCGCAACTGGCAGCCCGCCGACAAGGCGCGCATCAGCGCCGCCCTCGAGGCGCTGGAACGATGCCTGGTGCTCGGGGAACTGGGCGCCGACGAGGATCAGGCGCTGCACGAAGCGATCGCGATCGCGACCGGCAACCAGTTTCACGTCATTGTCCGGGAATGGTTCCGACCGCATTTCGCGATCGGCATGTCGGTCACCCGCAGCCTGAGCCTCAAGCGCACCCCGGCGCATGTGCGCGAGGTCCAGGACGAGCACGCGGCGATCGTCGAGGCGATTTTCGCTCGGGCCGAGACCGAGGCGCATGACGCCATGAAACGGCATATCCTGAATGCGCGGGCGCGCATGTTCCAGGGCGTGGGGACCGAGACGCCGCGACCCGGCGAGCAAGGACCCAGGGACGGAGGGACCTGACCGCGCGGACGGGTTGGACGCGGGCGGTGTAAACCGGGAGGAGCATTTACCTTGAGACGGATAGCGATGACGGGCGGCGCCGGCCACGTAGCCACGCTGCTCCGGGGATTCCTTTGCACGGAAGTCGAGCATCTGCGGCTGATCGACGTTAGGCGAGCCGAGGAGCTCCGGCCGAACGAGAGCTTCGTCGAGGCCGATCTCGCCGATGCGGAGGCGATGAAAGGAGCGCTCGCCGGCATGGATGGCGTCATCCATCTCGGCGGCATTGCCCAGGAGAGCGATATCGAGGCGATCCTGCGCGCCAACGCGCTTGGCACCTTCAACGTCTACGAGGCGGCGCGCGCCAATGGCGTTCAACGCATCGTCTTCGCCTCCAGCAACCATGCAAGCGGATTCTATCCACGCAGCGAGACCATCACGCCGCTCGATCCCGCCCGTCCGGACAGCCGCTACGGCCTCTCGAAATGTTTCGGCGAACTGCTCGCCGGCCTGTATTACGACACGGCGGGCATTCGCACGCTGTCGATCCGCATCGGCAATGCCGGCACCTATCCGAACAGCGAGCGCTCGGCGGCGATCTGGATCAGTGCCCGCGATCTGGCGCAGCTCGTACGCATCGGACTCACCCATCCCGACATCGCCGCGGCGGTCGTCTACGGGGTTTCCCGGACCGATGCGAACTGGTGGAAGGACGATCTAGCCTGGCGGCTTGGATATCGGCCGCAGGACAACCCGCGCGACCACCTGCGCCTTGAAAACCCGACCGAGGGAGCGATTGCCGCCTATTTTCAGGGCGGCGGCTTTTGCGAGGGCGACCATGACGGGAAAATTCGTCTGCGCGATCGCGACGGCCTGGCCGTCCGAGCGGAGGCGCCACGATGAGCGGTCCGGCGATCATCACCCCCGAGACGCGCCGTCTGATCGATACCCCGATGAAGGTCGGCGAGTCGCCCACATGGGATGACGGGACGGGCGATCTCTGGTTCGTCGACATTCTTGCGCCGGCCGCGATGTGCCTCCGGTCCGGTGGCCGCATCGATCGTTACGACATGCCGGCCGCCATCGGTTGCCTTGCCCTTTGCGAAAGCGGCGACGTGGCGGTCGCGCTCCAGAGCGGCGTCCACATCCTCGATCCGAAAACCGGTTCGCTGAAGCTCCTTTGCGACCCGGACAGCGGCCGCCCCGACAGCCGGCTGAACGACGGCAAGGTCGGGCCGGACGGACATTTCTGGGTGGGCACGCGCGACGAGGCGGTGCCGCAAACCGGCAATGCCCGGCTCTACCGGGTTTCGCCCGACGGCACATTTTCCTGCGTCGCCGACGGCCTGAAAACCTCCAATGGCCTGGCCTGGAGCCCGGACGGCCGTCGCATGTACCATTCCGACAGCACTTGGCAGTTCCTGCAGGCTTTCGACTTCGATCCGGCCACCGGCGCGATCGGCGAAGCGCTCAAACTGCGCGACTTCACCTCCGAGGAGGGCAGGCCCGACGGTGGCGCGACAGATGCCGAATGCTTTTACTGGAGCGCCGGCGTCTCCGCCGGTTGCCTCAACCGCCTTTCGCCCGAGGGGGAGATCATCGAGATCTACAAGCTCCCGGTGAGCGCGCCGACCATGCCCTGCTTCGGCGGCCCGGATCTCAAGACATTGTATGTCACGAGCCTCGAGAGCGACCGCTCCGGCCGGCTCCAGGCCGGAACATTGCTCGCCTTCGAAGCGCCGGTCGCAGGCACGCCCGTCCATCGCTTCGCATTGTGAGCCGGGTCGATCCGCCCGGCGACAAGGAAAACCAGAGAGGGAAGGACATGAACATTCAGGATTTGCGCAAGGTCTTGCGCGGCGTATCCGGCGTCCCCGTGACGGCCTATGACGCGGATGGCGAGGTCGATCCCCGCATCACCGCGAAGGTCTACGCGCGCGTGGCCGAGGCCGGGATCCATAACATCGTAGCGGCCGGCAACACCGGCGAATTCTATGCGCTGACCCCCGACGAAATCCGGATCGTGCATGAAGCGGCGGTTGCCGGCGTCGACGGCAGGGCGCCGGTCACGGCCGCCGTCGGCCGTTCGCAGCGGGAAGCCGTTGCCATGGCCAGGGCCGCGAAAACCATGGGGGCTTCGGCGGTCATGTCGCACCAGCCGGTCGATCCTTTTGCGGCCCCCCAGTCGCAGATCGGCTATTTCCGGGCAGTCGCCGATGAATCGCCGCTGCCGCTGATTGCCTATGTGCGTGCCGAGGGCTTCGGCCTCGACGACATGGTGACGCTTGCCGGGCACCCCAATATCGCGGGTATCAAATTCGCCACCACCGATATCATGCTTCTGACACGCGCGATTGCCGCCAGCGACCCGAAGGGAGCGCTCTTCGTCTGCGGTCTGGCGGAAAGCTGGGCTCCGGCTTTCACCGCTGCTGGCGCACGGGGTTTCACCTCCGGCCTTGTCAATGTCGCCCCTCAGCTCTCGCTCCGCGTCCATGCGGCTCTGGAGAGTGGTGACTTCGCGGCGGCACGGGATGTTCTCGCCCTCATCGAGCCCTTCGAGCGCATGCGCACGAAATACCGCAACGGCGCCAATGTGACGGTCGTCAAGGAAGCCGTGGGCATGACCGGCCTCGCCGTTGGTGCCGTGCGCCTGCCGGGGCTGCCGCAGCTCGATGCCGAAGACCGCGTCATCCTTGCCGGGCTCCTCAAGACGTGGGAACCGAAAACGGAGGCGTAGGACGGCGTTCACCAGGCCAGGGTGTAGCTCCGTCCAACAGAAGCCGAAGACCTGAAAAGAGGTGACAAGGATGAGTTCGAGCGGTCTCTTCGTATCGGCCGTCGGGGCGGATTGGACCAGCCCCGAACCGGGCATAACCCGACGCGTCATGAGCTACGTGCCGGAAATGATGATGGTCGAGGTCGTCTTCGAAAAGGGCGCTGTCGGACAGCTCCATTCACACCCGCATGTCCAGGCGAGCTACGTGGCGGAAGGCCGGTTCGAGGTGGTAATCGACGGAAAATCCGGGATCCTCGAATAGGGGGACAGCTTCATCGTCCCGCCCGACCTGATCCATGGCGTAAGGGCTCTCGAACGCGGGCGGCTGATCGATTCCTTCACCCCCTTTCGAGCCGAGTTCGTGAGCGGACGTTAGATCACCGGGATTTCGGGTTGCGTCGACCCACGGCAAAGATGTCGTCGATTTCATTTTCCCCTCCCGCACGGGCGGTTTCGCCTGCCCGCGCGGCATGACCGGCCGTCGAGGATCCGCTGATTGAGAGGAAAGCCATCGGGCCGCGAAGCTTGATATGCATGCCGGACAGAGGTGTGGTAGAGCACCGGGACAATGCGCCGGTGCTCCGAGAATTCCTGAAGCCTGTAGGTCCCACCGTCGCAGCAATGAGTGAAGCCAGATTAGCCTAAGAGTCCCGCATGACAGACATGACCTCGACGCTGAGAACCTTTGAACCCCATCCGGGCGTGTTTGCCTATTACGACGGCCGCGTCGAGGGGCGGAGGCTTCATGGTGCAGAGCCGAATTGGCTCGACGACGGTGCCTACGGCTTGGGCGTCGCCTCCTATGCGATCTTTGATGCAGGCGAGGCGCTCGTCTACGATACGCATATCTCGCTCGCCCATGCGCAAGCCGTCAGGCGCCATCTGGAGGAGCTTGGCGCAAAGTCCATCCGCGTCGTCCTCAGCCATTGGCACAACGACCATATCGCCGGCAATGCGGTCTTCGCCGATTGCGAAATCATCGCGCTGAATCTGACCGCCGATGCGCTCCATGCCAATCGTGAGCAGATCGCCGCTCGCGTGCCGCCCATCGCCCCGCTGGTCATGCCCAACCGGCTCTTTGAAACGCGTTTGGACCTTCAAGTCGGAAAGCGCCGTGTCGAGCTTCACCACTTCGACATCCACAGCGCCGACGGCAATGTCCTCTGGCTGCCGGACGAGAGGATTCTACTGGCGGGCGATACGCTCGAAGATACGGTCACCTATGTTTCGGAAGCGGAAAACACGGCGAAGCATATTCGCGAGTTGGAGCGCCTGGCGACCTGGCCCGTCCATCACATTCTGCCGAACCACGGCGATCCGGACCGGATTGCGACGGGCGGATATGAAGCAAGCCTGATCAATGCCAACCGGCATTACCTCGAGCATTTGATGGATGCGGTGAAGCAGGCCCGAGCCGATACCGCATCCCTGAAGGATTTCATCGCTCAGGACCTGGCGTCGGGAGCCGTTTCGTATTTCGAACCCTATGAAGCGGTGCATCGGAAGAACATCGCCGCCCTGTCTGCGATATGAACTTGTCCAAGGCAGCGGGCATGCGCCGGGCGCCAGGCCCCCGGTCACGGTTTTGATGCCCGGCGCGCGGCCCTAAAGCCGCGCCTCCAGGATCAGGTTGAACGGCGTTTCCAAGGCGCGCCGGAAGCGGCTGAAGCCGGCCTTGCGGAACACCTCCTCCAGGCGAGCTTCGCCGGCCTGGGCGCCGAGCACCAGACGGCCCCCGTCGGAGATCGCGTGGGCGCAGCAGATCGTCGTCGAGGCGGCATAATAGATCCGCGCCACCGGCGAAACGTTGTCCTCGACCCGGTCGTGGGCGAAGGGCTCGACCAGCATCACGCTGCCCCCCGGTGCGATCGCTTTCGCGGCATGCGCGGCCGCGGCGACCGGGTCGCCCATGTCGTGCAGGCAATCGAAGAAGCAGATGAGGTCGTAGCCCGCACCCGGATAATTATCGGCCCGGGCGGTCGCAAAGCTGGTCCGTTCGGCAACGCCTGCCAATGCGGCGACCTTCCATGCCTCCGCCACGGAGCCCAGGTGGCTGTCGAAACCGCGGAACTCGGAGGCGGGGAAGGCCTCGGCCATCAGCACGGTCGAGTGGCCGTGACCGCAGCCGACATCCACGACGCGCGCGCCGGCCCGAAGCTTGTCGACGACGCCGTCGAGCGCCGGCAGCCATTCGGAAACCAGACTGGCCTTGTAGGCATTGCGGTAGAAGGCGGCGACCCCACAGAAGAGCCTCCCGTCATGGTCTCCCCAGGCAATGCCCCTGCCGCTGCGGAAGGCTTCCACGGCCTTCTCCTCGTCCGACCACATCGACGCCGGAACGGCCCAGGCGTTCGGGATGAAGTAAGGACTGTCCTCGTCGGCAAGCACCAGGGCCTGTTCCGGCGCAAGCTCGTAGGTGTCGCTGATCGCATGGTAGCCGACATAGCCGCCGGCGACCTGGGAGCCCAGCCACTCGCGCACATAGCGTTCGGCGCAGCCGGCGCGGCTCGCGAGCTCCCGCGAGGTGAGCGGGCCGGCTTCCGCCAGCGCCTTGTAGAGGCCGAGCCGGTGGCCGAGGCTCACCATCACGCCGCCATATCCGGCCGACAGGTCTCCGATGGCGCGCGCCACGAAGGCGTCGAGTTTCGCGGCGTCCACGCCCTTGCTTTGGGTCTGTTGCATCTTCGTTTCTCCTCCACGGGCGCCGAGATATTTCGGCCATGGCTGAACATCGCAGCGATCGCGGTTGAGCGGCAGAGCCGAACAGTCCACAATCGGGCCGTTTAGGCCATGCGACGAGCCCTGTTTACACGTCGACGTAATCACGCCGGGGATCCGATATGCCACGTCAGAGAGCCGAGACCGATCCGGACCCCGTCCATGTCAGCCTCGTCGCCATTCCCGAGGCGGTTGTCTCCACGCTGACCGGCATCTTCGACGTGATGAATGCCTTTGCCGTGATGGCGCCGCTCGGGCCTGCGCCGCTCGATCCGCCGCCCTTTCGGGTCGAGATCGTCGGATTGGAACAGGGTCCGCTGCAGCTCGCCAGCCATGTGCCGATCGTGGTCCAGCGCAGCATCGCGTCGCTTGAGGCGACCGATATCGTCATCGTCCCGTCGATCCTGCTCGGACCGGAAGGCTGGCGGACGGGCCGACACCCGGGGCTGGTCGAGTGGCTCCAGGCCATGCACCGGCGCGGCGCGCTCTTGTGCTCGGCCTGCTCGGGGATCTTCCTGCTCGCCGAAACCGGGCTCTTCGACGGCGTCGACGCGACGGTGCATTTCGGCTATGCAAGCGCCTTCCGGTCGGTCTTTCCGAAGGTGCCTGTCCGGCCCGAGCAGGTGCTGGTCGTCTCCGGCAAGCGCGAGGAACTGATCAGTTCGGGCGCCTCGATGACCTGGCACGATCTGGTCCTCTACCTGATCGCCCGTCATGCCGGCGCAACCGCCGCCCAGGCCGTCGCACGGCTCTTCGCGCTGCAATGGCACCAGGATGGGCTGGCGCCCTACATCACCTTCGAGGGACGCAAGGACCACGGCGACCTCACGATAAGCGCCGCGCAGGATTGGCTCGCAACGCATTTCTCGGTCGCCAGCCCGCTGGAGGAAATGATCCGCTTGACCGGACTGGCAGAACGCACCTTCAAGCGTAGGTTCACCGGCGCGACGGGCCTGAGCCCGATCGCCTATGTGCAGCGCCTGAGGATCGAGGAGGCGAAGCGTCGGCTCGAGCGAACGGAGGCCCCGGTCGATGAGATCAGCTGGCAGGTCGGCTATGAGGAACCAGCCTTCTTCCGCCGCCTTTTCAAACGCGTCACCGGCGTGACACCGGGAAGCTACCGCCGGCGCTTCAAGATACCGGAATTCGCCCAGCCGCGCCGGGGCAGCTGAGCACACCGGCTTCGTGAGCGCGAACGACGCCAATCACTCCACCAGACCCGCCTTGCGCAGGCCTTCGGTAATTTTCTCGGCGTCGGAAGGATCCCGAAACGGCAGGCGCGCAACATGCTCCGCGGGCGAATATTTCGGATTGATCTCCATGAGCTCGCGCCAGATCCGGTGGGCTTCGTCACGTTTGCCGAGATGCCCCAATGTGGCGGCGAGAAAGGCGCGTGACAGGTCCGTGGTCGGATTGACTTCGATCCTGTCGCTGAACAGGGCGGCCGCCTTTTCGTAGTCGCCGGCCACGAAATAGGCGGTGCCGAGGAAGTGCAGATATTGCTGCTGCACGGCCGGATCGAGGCGCATCGCCCTCTCGATATAGGGAATCCCCTTTTTCGGCTCCCCGGTATAGATCGACAGCACCCCGAGAATGTTCAGGGCGGAGGCGAAATTGGGACTGAGCGCCAGCGCGCGATCGGCTTCTTGCGCCCACCGCTGATAATTACGCCGGAACATGGCGACGAGGCAAACCACGAAGTGATTGTAGGGATCCTGGTCGTCCTTGCCGATTGCCTCCTCGGCATAGCGCTCCGCCTCGTCGAGCGAGGTCTCGGGCGCGGCGCTCCAATGGTTCTGGTAATCGAGGGTATAGGCCATGCCCAAACCCGCATAAGGGGCGGCATAGTTCGGGTCGAGCGCGAGCGCCCGCCGGAAGCAGGCCGTCGCTTCCTCGAACATCTCGCGATCCTTCTTGACCCCGCGAAGCAATTCCCGGCCGCGCAGGAACAGATCATGGGCGCCGACATCCCTCGTCCCCGCTTCGGCGCTGCGCGATTTCTCCGCTTCGCTGAGCGTGACCTTTAATTCGCTCACGATCTGCTGCGTGATGTCGTCCTGGACCTCGAAGATGTCGGTTAGTTGCCGATCGTAGCGCTCGGCCCAGACGTGGCCGCCGCTCGATCCGTCGATCAGCTGGGCGGTGACCCGAACGCGATTTCCTGCCTTGCGGATACTGCCTTCGAGGGCGAACCTGACGCCGAGATCGCGGCATACTTGAGGGACGTTGAACGCCTTGTCCTTGTAGACGAAAGCGGAATTGCGCGCGATGACGAACAGGCCGGAGACCTTGCTGAGATCGGTGATGATGTCTTCAGTGATTCCGTCGCTGAAATACTCCTGATCGGCATCGCGGCTCATGTTGTTGAAGGGGAGCACTATGATCGATGGCCTGTCCGGAAGCGATTTCGCCGGCCGAACGTCGTTGTCGATGGCCGCCACGCCACCGCGCAGCCAACGCCAGACGCGCACCGGACGATCGATATTCTTAACCTGCTGTCTTCCGAGATCCTCGAACCTAAGTTCGAGGCGATCGCGCACCTGGTCATGAACGGCCGCGGAGATGTAGATGCCGCCAGGCTCCGCTAGTGCCTCGAGGCGGGCCGCGACATTGACGCCGTCGCCATGGATGTCGTCGCCGTCGATTGCCACATCGCCCAGATTGATGCCGACGCGGAACTCGACCCGCTGCCGTTCCGGCAGACCGGCATTGCGTTCAGCGATCGCCTGCTGCATCTCGCAGGCGGCCCGCACCGCCTCCACCACGCTCGGGAATTCCGCGAGCAAGCCGTCGCCCATGAGCTTGACGATACGCCCGTGATGCTCCGCGATCTTCGGGCCGATCAGCTGGGTACGAAGCGATTTCAGCGCCGCGAGCGTGCCCTCCTCGTCGGCCCGGATCAGACGCGAGTAGCCAACGACATCGGATGCCATGATGGCGGCGAGGCGGCGTTCCAAAACCGTATCCTCCCAGGGAGAATGTAGAGGATTGCCGGCCGAGAATCCACGAAAGTGTAGGCTGCAAGTGGCATTCCGGCGCGCATCTCCTCGTTGACGTCGCCTCGCGCACCCGCGGGCTTCGCCTTGAAGGACGAGATCGGCTGGCAAAGGCTCTGCGACCGGGCCGAACGGGCGGTTGCCGACCTGCCAGCCTCCGCGGTGCTCGGGACGCTCTGAAAGCCAGGCAGCGCTTCAAATACCTTCCCTGCTCAGCCGTACGCAGCCTTCCGCCTCAAGGGCAATCCGGCCCCGGCCAAGACGCAGGAGGCGTATGGGCAGGCTCTTTTCCTCTAGCCTGCGGCGCAGGAGCAGCAGGCGCGTTTCGAGATTGTCCTTGAAGTCTGGCAGCCGCAGCCCGCCGTCGAGGCGGATCTCCCGGTTCGTGAACTCGCTGCGTCCATTTGCCAGATGCTGCTCGAGCATCCAGGCAAGCAAACGTCCTGCAACGCCCTTGATGACATAGGTGCCGTCGATGAAGACGCTGTCGTCGAAGCGGTGATGGGCGACGTGAATGCCCCGGTCGGTAGCCGTCGACGCGGGCTGTGCCCGACGATCGGACTCCGCCTCCTCGGAAGTCCGCTCGCTGAAGGCCAGCGCCAGCGCCGCATGTCGGGCGATGATCGACAGCGCCGTTTCGTCCTCCCGCGTGAAGGCAAGCCGCGCCCGGCTCTCGAAGAACAGCGCGCCGCGGGGTCTGCCGGCAACGGCGAGCGGCACTGCGATCTGGCTCATCGCGTCCGGCATGCCCGGCAGGACGATCGACCGGGTACGGTTCTCGTCGCTTGACGAATTGCGGACCGCCGCGTTGAAACGCCGAACGCGGCTCATGTCGCTGACCTTGACGATGCTCCCGCTGGCGGCGGCCGCGCCAATGACGCCGTCGCCGATTTCGACTTCCGAGCCGATACCGGAGGCCGCGTAGCCGAGACTGCCGATCGTGACGAGCTGTCGTCGCTCGTCGTAAAGCTCGAGGAAGAGTCCATGTTCGAAGCCGAGCCAGGTCTTGAGACCGTTCAGCGTCGCATCGACGATACCTTCCGCGTCGGTTTCGGCTGCAATCAGCTCGACGACACGGGCGGCGGCCGCCAACCGGTCGCGCTGTGGCGATGCTTTTCGTTCGGGCTCCATCGTCGCTCTGACGGATTCGATCTTGAGGACGCGGAAGACATCGAGGCCGCGCAGCCGCATGATCCCGGCCATGCCGACCTGAGCGCTGGTCGCATCGAGCTGCAGCGACAGATGCTCGAAGAGCGGCCCGGCATCGAGCGAATAGGCGAAGGTGAGCTCCAAGCGGAACTGGACGCCGGTCCCGGCGTCCACGGCGATCAGCGTCGCCTGAGGGTTCATCCGGATATTGGCGGATGTCTTGCCGAAGAACTGGTTCGAAAGCGCCACGTGTTCGCTGTCCACCATGGCGACGTGCGAGAGATAGGAGATGTTGGGAACGCCGTTGCCGTCGGCGGTCGCGATGATCGAGGGCACGACGCCTTCGAAGCAGGCTTCGAGATCAAACAGGCTCAGCGTCAAACGGTGGCGCTCCAAAGTCTGGTGCCGGCCTTCGCGCCGGGCGTCTGCAGGAAGATGTCGGAGACTTCGATGCCGACGAGGAACGGATCGCGGTTCGACAGCCACGGCGCAATGACCTCCGCGGGAATGCCGAGTCGCATCAGCGTAGAGACCATCTCGGCCAGGTAGCGGGCGGAGCGATCGATCTCGTCGGCTACGGCGGATTGGAGTGTCGCCGCACCCTTGACCTGATAGGAAACATAGTCCGCTGGACGCGCGAAGGTGACGGCAACGCGGCCGTTTGCCTTGAGATTGGCCACGGTTCCCGGCCATTGCCAGGCCGACAGCACCAGAAAAACCCTGCGCCGGTCGGCCGACGCCCAGGCCCCCGCCCCGCGCCCGATTTCCGGCTTCAGCGCCTCGTCGGCCGTCCCGACGATCTGCATCACCGGGCTCTCGATGAAACTGGCCAAGTCTTCCTCAATCATCGGCATTCGTCCCCCATGGTTTACCCATACAGCAGTTAGGCAGGTTTTAGGGTTCCAGGCCACCCTTTAGGAAGGTTTTAGGAAACGACCTCCCGCAACACGATTAGAAAAGACGGCAGCAAAGGAGGCTGTTTATGCAAGACGATCGAAAAGTGAAAATGCCCGAAAACGCCGTCGCCGTGATCGGCGCCGGCCCCGGCGGCCTTGCCGTAAGCCGCTGGCTCGGCGCCCACGGCCTGGTGCCGGTAATCTTCGAGACCGCTCCACGCCTCGGCGGCCAGTGGAACTCCGCATCCGCCACGAGCGCCACCTGGCCGGGCATGCGAACCAATACAAGCCGCATCATGACCGCCTTTTCCGATCTCGACCACGCTCCGGGCACGCCCACCTATGTCCGGCAGGAGGAGATGCTGAATTACCTGGAGCGCTATGCCTTCACTTTCGGGCTGCTGCCGCATCTGCGCCTCGGCACCCGGGTGGAGCGGCTCGAGCGGGCGGCGGAAGGGGCGTGGTTGATCCGCTCGGTCTCCGAAGAGGAGACGCGGACCGAGATCTTCCGGCAAGTGGTCGTCGCGACCGGCCGCCACAACCTTCCTCACGTGCCGGACGTCGCCGGCCTCAAGTCCTTCGGCGGTGCGCTCGGGATCTCGCACACCGCCCAATACACCGGCGCAGAGCGATACCGCGGCCGAAACGTCGTGGTCGCCGGCTGCTCGATCAGCGCGCTCGAAATCGCCTCTGACCTCGCGCTCTCCGGCGCCGGGGAGGTCGTTTCCACCAACCGCCGCCAGCGCTATATCCTGCCGAAGTTGATTGCCGGCGTGCCAACCGACCATGTGATGTTCACCCGCGCCGCCGCCCTTCTCGGCGAGGTCCTGCCGCCGGAAGAGCTTGCGGCCGGAATGAGGTCTACTGTCGTCAAGGCCGCCGGCAGGCCGGACCAGTTCGGCGCGCCGGCAGCGGCGGAAAACATCTTCGCCGCCGGCATCTCCCAGTCGCAGCATTTCCTTGTCGCCGTGGCGGAGGGGCGCATCACCACGCGCCCCTGGATCGAGCGCATCGAGGGACGTACCGTGCGTTTCTCGGACGGCTCGACCGCCGAGGCGGACGGGCTTCTCTTCGGCACCGGCTACCGCCTGTCGCTGCCCTGGCTCTCCGAAGAGATTGCCGAGACGATCGGCCACGACGGAAGCCGTCTCGACCTCCACCACCACACCTTCCATCCGGACCTGTCGGGTCTTGCCTTCCTTGGTCTTTATGACCTGATCGGACCCTATTTCCCGGTCCTTGAACTGCAGGCCCGCTGGATCGCCTATTGCCTCGCCGGCCGGCTGCCGCTGCCGTCGCCCGAGGCGATGCGGGCGGGCGTCGAAGAGGCCCGCGCGATGCGCTCCGGCCCGCCGAGCCTGCCGATGCATGTCGCCGCGCTGATTTTCGCGCGCAACGCCGGCATCGAACCGGATCTCGACCAATGGCCGGAGCTCGAGCGGTCGCTGCTGTTCGGACCGCTGTCGCCGGTTTCGTTCCGCTTGAGAGGCCCCGATGCCCAGGCGGACGCCCCCGCGAAGACGCTTGCCGCGGCGGCCGCCTTCGGCGCCATCGAGGACGACCGCTTCACGCCGGAGGAGGAGGCGCTATGGCGCCTCATCGGCCCGCGCACGGCACGGACCGCCGCCTGATCGGCCCGGCCGCGCAGAATGAAGAAAGGGCGGCGAGTCCTGGTCGAATCCGCCCCTCATCCCGCTGCCGCGACCTTCTCCCCGTTTTGACGGGGAGAAGGCGACTCGCGGCGCCGCTTCCCCTCGCCCTGGTGCGGATCGCTCGTGGGGAGAATCGGAGACCCTCACCTACGCCTTCCCGTAACCCCCGCCGGTCGGTGTCACCACAGTGAAGGCCTCGCCGGCCTCGAGAACGGTGTGAGCAGAGCCCGGCAGGTCTTCGATCCGGCCGTCGTTGCGCCGAACAGAATTGCGACCGAGCTCGCCCGGCTCCCCGCCCTTCAAACCGAAGGGGCGGATGCGCCGGTGGCCGGAGAGGATGGCGAAGTCCAGCCGCTCGCGCGCCCGGATCGTCCGCTCGGTGCCGTCGCCCGCCGACCACTGGCCGCGCCCCCCCGAGCCCTTGCGGATATGGAAGTCCTCGAGCACCACCGGGAACCGCGTCTCGAGGATTTCCGGATCGGTGAGCCGCGAATTGGTCATGTGGGTGTGAACCGCGTCAGCGCCATTATAGCCTGGCCCGGCCGGCGCGCCGGAGCAGATCGTCTCGTAATACTGGTAGCTCGCGTTGCCGAAGGTCAGGTTGTTCATCGTCCCCTGCGCTGCGGCCTGCGCCTCGACAGCGCCGAACAGGCAATTGGTCACCGCCTGGCTCACCTCGACATTGCCGGCGACGACGGCCGCCGGATAGCGCGGCGAAAGCATCGTGCCTTCGGGGATGACGATACGGATCGGCCTGAGGCAGCCGGCATTCATCGGGATATCGGCCTCGACCAGCACCCGGAAGACATAGAGCACCGCCGCGCGGGTCACCGGCCCCGGCGCATTGAAGTTGTCCGAACGCTGCGCCGACGTGCCGGTGAAATCGACCGTCGCCTCGCGCCTCTCGCGATCGATCGTAATCTTCGCGACGATCCGGCAGCCCTGGTCCATCTCGTAGGAGAACTCGCCGTCGCTCAGCTGGTCGAGCACGCGGCGCACGCTTTCGGCCGCATTGTCCTGGACGTGGCCCATATAGGCCTCGACGACGTCCTCGCCGAACAGGGCGATCATCTTCTTCAGTTCCGCCACCCCCTTCTCGTTGGCGGCAACCTGGGCTTTCAGGTCGTTGACGTTCTGGAGGATGTTGCGCACCGGGTAGCGCGCGCCGTTGAGCAACGTCTCCAGCTCCTCCTCGGAGAAGCGGCCCCGGTCGATCAGCTTGAAATTGTCGATATAGACGCCTTCCTCCTCGATATTGGTGGCGAGCGGCGACATCGAACCGGGCGAAATGCCGCCGATATCGGCGTGGTGGCCACGGCTTGCCACCCAGAAGCGGATCGCGCGGCCCTCGTCGTCGAAGACCGGCGTGCAGACCGTCAGGTCCGGCAGATGCGTGCCGCCGTTGTAGGGCGCGTTGATCAGGAACACGTCGCCCGGATGGATCACCGGGTTCTCGCGGATCGCGGTCGCGACCGACGCATCCATCGAGCCGAGATGCACGGGCATATGCGGCGCGTTGGCGACGAGATTGCCTTTGTTGTCGAAGACCGCGCAGGAGAAATCGAGGCGCTCCTTGATGTTCACCGAATAGGCGGTGTTCTGCAACGTCACGCCCATCTGCTCGGCGATCGACATGAAGAGGTTGTTGAAGATCTCCAGCATCACCGGGTCGGCCCTGGTGCCGACCGCCGTGCGCTCGGGCAGTGGCTTGATGCGCTTCAGCACGATGTGGTCCCTGGCCGTCAACTCGGCCTGCCAGCCATCCTCGACGATGATCGTCTGGTTCGCTTCGACGATGATCGCCGGTCCCGCCAGCCGTTGCCCCGGCTTGATCTCCGAGCGCAGCGCCACCGGCGCGTCATGGAATTCGCCTTGCGAATAGAAGCGGGTTTTCCGGCGAACGGCCCCCTCCCCGGAGATGGTCGGGAGACCGTCCGCCTCCATCTGCGCAGCCCCGCCGCCCACCGTCTCGACCTCGACGGCATCGATCACCAGCGGCTTGTTCTCGGCGACGAAGCCGAAGCGGCGCCTGTGCAGCGTCTCGAATTCGGCGCGCAGGCGCGGCGCATCGTCATGGTCCGGGAAGCTCGCCGCGACGGCGAGCACCGTATCCGTACCGGCGTAGCGGATATGGGCGCGCAGATGCGTGCGGATACGGTCACGGCCAATCCCCTGGGCGTCAAGTTCCGCGAGGCATTCGACCTGCAGTTCCGCCCCGAGTTTGGCGAGCGCTTGCGGTGCGGCATCGTCGAGCGCCACGCCGAGCGCCTTCTGCCGCGTCGCGCGGATATCGGCGAGACCCATGCCGTAGGCGGAGAGCAGCCCCGACATCGGGTGCAGGAGAATGCTCCTCATGCCGAGCGCGTCGGCGACGAGGCAGGCGTGCTGGCCGCCGGCGCCGCCGAAGCAGTTCAGCGCATAGCGCGTCACGTCGTAGCCGCGCTGCACGGAAATTTTCTTGATCGCCTCGACCATGTTGGCGACGGCGATCCGGATGAAGCCGTCTGCGACGTCTTCCGCGCTGCGGCCGTCGCCGATCTCGGCGGCGAGCGCGGCAAAACGCGCCCGGACCGTTTCGACGTCTAGCGGCAGGTTCTGCTCAGGCCCGAAGATCGCCGGAAAATGCTCCGGCATCAGCTTGCCGACCATGACATTGGCGTCGGTGACGGCGAGCGGCCCGCCGTTACGGTAGCAGGCCGGGCCTGGGTTGGCACCGGCCGAATCGGGCCCGACGCGGAAGCGTTCGCCGTCGAAATGGAGGATCGAACCGCCGCCGGCGGCGACCGTGTGGATCAGCATCATCGGCGCCCGGACGCGCACGCCGGCGACTTCCGTCTCGAAGGCGCGTTCGTATTCGCCGTCGAAATGGGCGACGTCGGTCGAGGTGCCGCCCATGTCGAAGCCGATGACCCGGTCGAAGCCGGCCGCCTCGCCGGTCCTCGCAAGACCGACGACGCCGCCGGCCGGCCCGGAAAGGATCGCGTCCTTGCCCTGGAACAGGTCCGCCGCCGTCAGACCGCCGGACGACATCATGAACATCAGCCGGGCGCCGGATCGCGCAACATCGAGCTCCTCCGACACCTGCGCCACATAGCGGCCGAGCACCGGCGAGAGATAGGCGTCGACGACCGTCGTGTCGCCGCGGCCGACATATTTGACGAGCGGCGAGACCTCGTGGCTGACCGAGACCTGCTCGAAGCCGATGGCGCGGGCGACGCGGGCGACGGCCGCCTCGTGATCGGGATACCGGTAGGCGTGCATGAAGACGATCGCGACCGCGCTGTATCCTTTCGCCTTCAAAGCTTCGAGCGCCTGCCGTGCCGCCTCTTCGTCGAGCGGTCGCTCGATCGTCCCGTCCGCAAGCACCCGCTCGTCGAGCTCGACGACGTCCGAATAGAGCGCCTCCGGCTTGATGATTTCGGTCGCGAAAATCTTCTTGCGCTCCTGGTAGCCGATCCTCAGACCATCGCGGAAGCCGCGCGTCGTGATGAGCGCCAGCCGCTCCCCCTTGCGCTCCAGCAGCGCATTGGTGGCGACAGTGGTACCCATCCGGACCTCGCCGATCAGCCCCGGCGGCACCGGCTCGCCGGCGGCAAGGCCGAGATGCAGCCGGATGCCGTGGACGGCGGCGTCCCGATAGGCGCCGGGATTCTCGGAAAGCACCTTGAGGGCGTGCAATCGGCCTTCGGGATCGCGGCCGATCACGTCGGTGAAGGTGCCGCCGCGGTCCACCCAGAAGTCCCAAGTGCCGGCCATCCGTCTCTCCTCGCTCAAATGAACTTTCCGCACGAGCCGATAAGAGCATTTTATTGACAATTTGTCGATAAAATGTTGTCGTCGAGCAGGTCAGGAGTGTGCCGATGAGCAGGAAGCGGGAGCAAGACCACGAAAAGCGGGACTGGGCCGAGACCGGACTGCCCGACCATCTGAAGCCGGTCTCCGCCATCGGCCCGATCGTTTCGTCGGCTCACCTTGCCGAAGGCGGCTCGCCGGGGCTTTCCGAAGTGGAATACGGCCTGATCCTCGCTTCGCACGCCTTCCACCGCTGGATGGCGCGTTGCATGGCGGCCGCCGGCATTCCCGGCCTCTCGCCGATGGAAATCATGATCCTGCACACCATCCGTCACCGTGACCGTGGAAAGAAGCTTTCCGACATCTGCCTCGTTCTCGACATCGAGGACACGCATGTCGCGGCCTATGCGATCCGCAAGCTCGAGGCGGCCGGCCTGGTGACGACCGGCAGACAGGGCAAGGAAAAGACCGTCCGCATCACCCCGAAGGGCGCCGAAGCCTGCGGACGCTACGCGCAGATCCGCGAGCGCCTGCTGGTCGCCTCGACCGCCAAGGCCCGCCCCTCGGAAGAAACCCTCTCGGAAATCGCCGCCGTGCTGCGCTTCCTCTCCGGCGCCTACGAGCAATCGGCGCGCGCCGCGACGACGCTGTAGGACAAGAGCGCGGCAATCAGCCCCCCATCCGGCCTGCCGGCCACCTCGGCGGCGCATCTGCTGGTCGTCCCGAAGACCTCAACAAACACGCCGGAGGGAAATGGAACAATTTTCGTTGAAAGCCAAGGCATGAGCAGAGGGACAAGCAGAACTTGCCGAACGGCGCAATTTCTTGATTTCTCCCGGCGATGCCTGTTGTCATTCTTCAGTCGCCTCATGGGAGTTCGTGTGATGACCAAAGCACTTGTTACGGGGGCGACGCGGGCCCCCGGGCGCGTGATCGCGGCCACGCTCGCTGACGCGGGATGGGAGGTGCATGCTCTCGGGCGTGATCGAGTCGTGCTTGAGGAAATGCGTGCCAATCATGGCATCGTTCCGATGGCGATGGATTTGACCGACCGCGACTATGTGCGCTTCGTCGTTGAAGGCATGGAACCGGATGTGCTTGTTCACTCCGCGCTTCGATGGCCCGACAAAGCGCGCTTCCTCAATCTTTCGGAAGCGGACATCGACATGGCCCTGGAGGTTAACCTTTCCGCGACGATCCACCTGACGCGGGCCGTTTTGCCTTCGATGATTGCGCGTCGGCAAGGCGCGCTTCTCATGGTTTCGCCTGAGGAATCCGGAGCGGCAAGCCTGATTGAGAGAACCGTCGCATCGGCCGTCAATGGCCTTGCGCACGCGCTCCGGAGCGAGATTTCGAACACCGGTGTCTCGGTTCACTACCTTGCCTTTGAAAATCACACGTCCCAGCAGTTGGGCGAAGAAGCGCTTTCACTTTTGTCGGGATCGGGATTCCAGCCCGTGCCCAAACCGTGACCATTCGAACTCGCGATAGACAGGAACACAACGATGCAACGTAATGGAGGGCAGCTTCTCGTCGAATGCCTCTTGGCGCTTGGTGCGACGAAGAGTTTTGGCGTGCCCGGCGAAAGCTATCTGGCGGTGCTCGACGCGCTGCACGACACCGCTGGTCGTCTCGACTACATCCTTTGCCGCAACGAGGGCGGAGCGGCATTCATGGCCGCCGCCTACGGCAAGCTGACCGGCCTGCCCGGGATCTGCTTCGTCACGCGCGGCCCGGGAGCCACCAATGCCTCCATCGGCGTCCATACGGCCATGCAGGATTCTGCGCCGATGCTGCTCTTCGTCGGCCAGGTCGGCACCGACATGAAAGGGCGCGAAGCCTTTCAGGAAGTGGATTACAAGGCGGTTTTCGGCACCATGGCCAAATGGGCCGTCGAGATCGACGACGTCGATCGAATTCCGGAAATCATGTCACGCGCCTGGACCATGGCCGTTTCGGGCCGTCCCGGCCCCGTCGTGATCGCGCTGCCCGAGGACATGCTGACGTGTCTCACCGGGGCCGAGCCTCTTGCCGGTCCAATCGAACTCTCCGAGCCCGCGCCGTCTGCTTCGGCCATGCAACGCCTGCGGGAGATGCTGGCCGGCGCCACGCGGCCGGTCATCATGTACGGCGGATGCAACTGGTCCGAGGGCTCCATGGCTGCGGTCCAGCGCTTTGCCGAGGCCTCCGACATTCCTGTCGTCTCCGTCTTCCGTTACCAGGACCAGTACGACAACGCCTCGTCGACCTACTGTGGCGAGGCCGGCGTCGGCATGGTTGCCTCGGTCAAGGAACTGCTGCGCGCCGCCGATGTCGTCCTCGCGATCAACAACCGCTTCGGGGAGAATTCCACGGACGGCTACACTCTGTTCCAGGTGCCCCAGCCTCGCCAGCAGATCGTTCATGTCCACGGTTCGGACCTGGAGATCGGCAAGGTCTATCGACCGGCGCTCGGCATTCATGCAGGCCCGAACGCCTTCGCAGAAGCGCTGGGCGCTCTCGAACCGGTCAAGGGCGGATGGGCGGAATGGCGCGCCGAGGGACGGCTTGCCTATGAAAAGGGTTTCGATCTCCCCGACCTGCCTTCGCCGGTCGATATGGGCAAGGTCACGGCCCTCCTGAACGACATTTTGCCGGATGACGTGATCCTCACCAATGGCGCTGGCAACTTCACGGTCTGGCCGAACAAGTTCTTCAGGTTCGGCCCCAAGGCGCGCCTTCTCGCCCCGCAATCGGGCGCGATGGGCTATGGCGTTCCGGCCGCGGTGGCCGCCAAGGTCGCCCATCCCGAGCGCACCGTGGTCTGTTTTGCCGGCGACGGCGACTTCCAGATGAACTGCCAGGAACTGGCAACCGCGCTCCAGCACGATGCGCAGCCGATCATCCTGCTGCTCAACAACGGCATCTACGGGACGATCCGCGCGCACCAGGAGCGTCACTATCCCGCACGCGTCTCCGGCACGACGATGATCAACCCGGATTTTGTGGCTCTTGCAAAGTCATACGGCTTTCACGCGGAGCGGGTTGGCTCAACGGCCGATTTCCCCGCCGCTTTCGAGCGCGCTCGCGCTTCCAGGACAGGGGCACTGCTCGATCTGGACATCTCGCCCGAGGCTCTCACCCCACGCCAGACGCTGAGCCAGATGCGAGAGGCCGCGCTTTCTGCAAAGGAAACAGCATGACACAAGACATTCGCCTTGGGGCCGATATCGGCGGCACCTTCACCGACATCGCGCTCGACGTGAGGGGGACCTTGTTCTCGACCAAGGTGCTGACGAACTATTCCGCTCCGGAACAGGCAATCCTCGATGGTATCGAGATTGTCTGCAGGGATGCGGGCATAGCGCCGAAGGACATCGCCATCGTCATCCACGGAACGACGCTGGCAACCAACGCCCTGATCGAGCGCCGTGGCGCGAGGACGGCGCTCGTCACCACCGAAGGCTTCCGCGACGTCATCGAGATGCGCACGGAGAACCGCTTCGAGCAGTACGACCTGAGTCTCGTGCTGCCGACGCTACTCATCCCGCGCGAGGATCGCTTCCCGGTCAAGGGCCGCATCGACGCGCAGGGCAGGGAGCTTCAGCCACTTGACGAAGCGGCGCTGGAAGCCCTGGCGGATGTCATCGCCGAACGCGGTTTCGGCGCGGTGGCGATCGGCTTCATCCATTCCTACATGAACCCGGCACATGAGGAGCGCGCTCGCGAAATCCTGTCGCGGAAGCTCTCCATCCCGATCTCGATCTCGTCTGAGGTTTCCCCGCAGATGCGGGAATTCGAGCGCTTCAACACGGTCTGCGCCAACGCCTATGTACGCCCCCAGATGGCCGATTACCTTTCGCGCCTGCAGGTCAGGTTGAAGGAGATGGGTGCCGGATGCCCCGTCTTCATGATTCATTCGGGCGGCGGCCTCATATCCGTCGAGACGGCTTCGGAGTTCCCGGTGCGTCTCGTCGAATCCGGGCCGGCAGGCGGCGCGATCTTCGCAGCCGATATCGCGCGGCGTTTCGGCCTCGACCGCGTCGTGTCCTATGACATGGGCGGCACGACCGCCAAGATCTGCCTGATCGAGGACTATCAGCCGCACACGGCGCGCACCTTCGAGGTGGCGCGCACCTATCGCTTCTGCAAGGGCTCGGGCATGCCGATCTCCATTCCGGTGATCGAGATGATCGAAATCGGCGCCGGCGGCGGTTCCATCGCCTGGGTGGATGCCATGGGCCGCATCCAGGCGGGACCGGAGTCGGCGGCTTCCGAGCCGGGCCCCGCCTGCTACCAGCGCGGGGGAACGCGTCCGGCCATCACGGATGCGGATCTCGTGCTCGGCAAGCTCGACCCCGACAATTTCGCCGGCGGCAAGATCAAGCTTTCCGTGGAAAACGCCGTCGCGGCGATCGGGCGGGACGTGGGCGAGAAGCTCAGGCTCGCCCCGCAGGCTGCCGCCTTCGGCATCGTCGAGGTGGTCGACGAGAACATGGCCAATGCCGCCCGCGTGCATGCGGTCGAAAATGGCAAGAACATTTCCGACAACATCATGATCGCCTTTGGCGGTGCCGCGCCGCTGCATGCGGCGCGCCTGTGCGAGAAGCTCAACGTGGACCAGTGCCTGATCCCGCAGGGAGCTGGGGTCGGGTCGGCCATCGGCTTCCTGAAAGCGCCCTTCGGCTACGAGGCACTCGCCACCAAGATCATCGGGCTGTCGGAATTCGACGTCTGCGCGATCAACACCATGCTCGACGACCTCAAGACTACGGCAGAAGGCTTTGTCCGCGCCGGTACGGACGGCGAGATCCTTCGCGAAGTGACCGCCTTCATGCGCTATGCGGGCCAGGGCTGGGAAATCCCGGTCCCGCTGCCGGATCGTGAGTTCACGACCGCGGACCGCGGGATGATCGAGGAAGCGTTCAAGACCCGCTACGCGCAGTTTTTCGGCCGCGCCGTCGAAGGCCCGGAAATCCAGTTCGTCACCTGGTCGGTAAAGGCGCAGGATGTCCGGCCCGAAGGCGAGACCTTCTCGCTGGAAACGGAAGGATCTCCAGGGGACGTTCCCTCGACGCGCACCGTGTTCGATCCGGCTTTCGGCGCCGAAATGAAGACCGCCATCGTGCCGCGCCACACGCTGCAGCCGGGCGCCCGCGTTGCCGGTCCTGCCGTGATCGCCGAGCGGGAAACCTCGACCGTCGTCACGTCGCCCTTTGACGCCGTCATCCAGGCGGACGGCACAATCCTACTTGTCCGGAAAGGGCGCTGATCCATGAGCGACATCAATGAAATCCGTATGCAGGTCATGTGGAACCGCCTGATCTCGGTTGTCGAGGAACAGGCGCTGACCCTCCTGCGGACAGCATTCTCGACCTCGGTGCGTGAAGCAGGCGACCTGTCGGCGGGGGTCTACAATGCCACGGGAGAAATGCTCGCGCAGGCCGTGACCGGAACGCCCGGTCACGTCAACACGATGGCCGAGGCCGTACTGCATTTCATCAACGAGATTCCTCGCGAAGAAATGTATCCGGGCGACACTTATGTGACCAACGATCCCTGGAAGGGCACGGGTCACCTGCACGACATCACGATGGTCTCGCCGTCGTTCAGGGGTGACGAACTGATCGGCTTCTTCGCCTGCACGGCGCACGTTGTCGATGTCGGCGGCCGCGGCTTCGGCGCAGACGGCAAGTCGGTCTATGAAGAGGGGATTCAGATCCCGATCATGAAGTTTGCCGAACGCGGCGTCGTCAACAAGGATCTCCTGAAGGTCCTGCGCCTCAACGTACGCGAACCCAACCAGGTGATCGGCGACTTCTTCTCGCTCGCCGCCTGCAACGACGTCGGTCACAAGCGGCTGCTCGAGATGCTCGAAGAAGTCGGCTACGACAATCTCGACACGCTCGGCGACTTCATCCTGTCGCGCACCCGCGCCGCGACGGCGGAACGCATCGCAGGCCTGCCCAAGGGTGCCTGGTCGAACGAGATGCTGACCGACGGCTATGACGAGCAGATCAGGCTCGCCGCGAAAGTCACCATCACGGACACCGGCATCAATGTCGATTTCTCCGGCACCGCCCCAATGAGCCGCTGGGGCATCAATGTCCCGCTGATCTACACCAAGGCCTATGCGTCCTATGCGCTGAAATGTGTCGTCGCGCCTGACATTCCCAACAATGCCGCATCGTTGGCTGCATTCAACGTCTCTTCGCCGACCAATATCCTGAACGCGGAGCGTCCGGCTCCGGTTTCCGTGAGACACGTCATCGGCCATATGGTGCCCGACCTTGTCCTGGGCGCGCTTGCCCAGGCGCTTCCCGGGCAGATTCTCGCCGAAGGGGCGGCCGCATTGTGGAACATTCACATTTCCGCGCGCCCCGTCGCCGGACAGACGGGCCGGCGTGCCGAGGTGCTGATGTTCAACTCCGGCGGCATGGGTGCGCGTCCCGGCCTCGACGGGCTGTCGTCCACGGCCTTTCCCTCCGGCGTTCACACCATGCCGATCGAGGCAACCGAGCAGACCGGCCCGATCGTTGTCTGGCGCAAGGAACTCAGGCCCGATTCCGGCGGCGCGGGCAAGTATCGCGGCGGTCTCGGGCAGATCATCGAAATCGCCCCCGCCGATGGCCACGAGTTCGACTTCTCGGCAATGTTCGATCGCATTTCGACGCCGGCGCGTGGCCGGAACGGCGGAGAGAACGGCGCGCCGGGTTCAGCCAGGCTGGACGACGGCACGAAGCTCAGGCCCAAGGGCTGGCAACATGTACCGAGCGGTCGCCGCCTGGTGCTGGAACTGCCGGGCGGCGGCGGCTTCGGCAATCCTGCCGAGCGTTCGGCCGAAGCCAGGGCCGAGGATCTGTCCAAGGGATACATGACGGAGAAGAAGTGATGAGCCATATCGCAAGCCGGCTTTCGGCGGTCAAGCCATCGGCATCCATGGCCGTGTCGCAGGCTGCCAAGGATCTGGCGGCAACAGGTGTCGATGTCATCGACCTCGGCCTCGGAGAGCCGGACTTTCCGGCTCCCGCGCATATAACCGAAGCGGCATTCGAGGCCGCGCGCTGCGAGCGAATGCTCTACACGGCATCCCTCGGGACTCCGGACCTCAGGAAGTCCATTGCCGGCAAGTTCAAGCGCGAAAACGGACTCGACTACGCAATCGATGAGATCGCCGTGGCGAACGGCGCCAAGCAGATCATCTTCAACGCCCTGATGGCGACTGTCGAGGCGGGTGACGAAGTCATTCTTCCCGCGCCCTACTTCGTCTCCTATCCGGAAATGGTGAAGCTCTTCGACGGTGTTCCCGTGACCCCGGCCTGCCCCGCGGCAGCGGGTTTCAGGCTCACGCCGGAAGTTCTGGAAAACGCAATCACCGAAAAGACCCGCTGGCTGTTCCTGAACATGCCTGGCAATCCCTCCGGTGCGGTCTACAGCGAAGCGCAGCTCAAGGCACTGGGCGCGGTGCTCGCGAAGCATCCCGGCGTCATGATCCTCTCCGACGAGATCTACGAGCACATCATATTCGATGGCCGCAAGTTTGTGTCCTTCGGCACCGCCTGCCCGGACCTGCGCGACCGGACGCTGATCGTCAACGGCATGTCGAAGGCCTATGCGATGACCGGCTGGCGCGTCGGCTATGCGGCGGGCCCGAAGGACCTCATCAAGGCGATGGGAACCATCCAGAGCCAATCCTGCACGTCCGTATCCGCGCCGGCACAGATCGCCGCGCGCGCGGCGCTGGAGGGACCTCAGGAGGATGTGTCGAAATTCTGCGCCGCTTTCGAGCGCCGGCGCAATCTCGTCGTCGAGGGCATCGCCAGGATCGACGCGCTGACACTCGATCCGCCGGAGGGCGCGTTTTACGCCTATATCGGCTGTGCTGCGCTTATCGGTGCGAAAACGCCTTCAGGTCAGACCCTCGAGGATGACGTGGCTGTGGCGAAGTATCTTCTTGAGGTCGGTCATGTAGCCGCTGTTCCCGGCACTGCCTACGGTCTTTCCCCGTTCTTCCGCATATCGACCGCCACGTCCGAAGACGCGCTGGCCGAGGCGGTGAAGCGCATAGGGGTCGCCGTCGCAGAACTCAGGCCCTGATGGGAACTCAAGAATGACAAAACCTTACGATACCCTTCTGATCACCGGCGCCGCCGGGCGTCTTGGAACCGAACTTCGCCGGGGCCTCGCTCCCCTGGCGAACAGATTGCGCCTCGCCGATCGAACCGAAGTCCGGGACCTGCAGCCGAACGAAGAGGCCATGGTGTTCGACCTCGCCGACGCCGATGCCGTGTTGAAGGCCACGCAAGGCGTCGATGCGATCGTTCATTTCGGTGGCGCGCCGCTCGAAACCGCCTGGGAAACGATCCTCGACTCCAATATTCGCGGTTCGTACAATATCTACGAGGGAGCGCGGAAGAACGGCGCGAGACGCGTCGTCTATGCGTCATCGGTCCATGCGATCGGCTACCATACGCTCGAGGCGCATATCGATACGGACGCGCCGGTTCGGCCGGACAGCCTCTATGGCGTCTCGAAGTGCTTCGTCGAGTCGCTGAGCCGGTTCTACTGGGACAAGTTCGGGCTCGAGAGCGTGTGCCTGCGCATCTTCTCCTCGTTCCCCGAGCCAGCGGACCGCCGCATGCTGTGGTCCTGGCTTTCCTTCGACGATTGTGTTCGCCTGGTGACCGCGAGCCTGACCGCGCCGCGCGTCGGCCATACGATCAGCTTCGGAATGTCCGACAACAGCCTGAAGCCCGTCGACAATTCGAAGGCGGGTCATCTCGGCTACCTGCCGCAGGACAATACCGAGCGTTTCCGCGCCGCGGTCGAAGCGCAGAAGCCCCCGCTCGACCCGAAGGCTCCAGCTGCGTTTTACCTGGGTGGGTGGTTCGTCGATATCGGCCATCCCGACGACGAGGCATCGAAATGAAAGAAAGCTATGACGTGATAATCGTCGGCGGCGCCGTAATCGGCTCCGCCGTTGCCTACTATCTCAGCGCCAACCCGGACTTCACTGGCTCGGTCCTGGTGGTCGAGAGGGATCCGACCTATCTGAAGGCGTCGACGTCCCTGTCGTCCTCCTCGATCCGGACACAGTTCTCCAATCCGATCAACGTGAAGATCAGCCAATACGGGTCCGACGTCATCCGCAATTTCGGCGATCTGATGCAGGTCGGCGACGACAAGCCTGATCTTGCCTTTCATTCCGGCGGCTATCTGTTCCTGGCCAACACACAGGAACAGGCGCAGATCCTCAAGGAAAACCATGACGCGCAGATTTCCTGTGGCGCCGATGTCGTGCTTTGGAGCCGTGCCGAACTTGCCGACGCCTTCCCGCACCTCAATGTCGGCGACATCGAGCTTGCATCCTACGGACGCTCAGGCGAAGGCTGGTTCAACAACACCGGCCTGATGTACGGTTTCAAGAACAAGGCGCGGTCGCTCGGTGTGGAATATGTCACCGACGAAGTCGTCGGCATCGGTCGCGCGGGTGACAGGGTGAACTCGGTGACGCTGAAGTCGGGACAGAAGGTCAGGGCGGGCACGATCGTCAACTGCTCGGGACCGCGTGCGGCGCTCACCGCCGCATGGCCGGTCTCGACGTTCCGGTCGAACCGCGGAAGCGCACCCTGTTCGTCATCGACTGCGCGAAGTCTCCCGAAGGCACGGCGAACGTCAATCACGGCCGATTGCCGCTGATGATCGACCCGACGGGCGTTTTCTGCCGCCCGGAGGGCCGCTTCTTCCTGACCGGTTGCGCTCCGGTCGAGGATCCGGCGGTCGACTGGGACGATTTCGAGCCCCGTTACGAAGAGTTCGAGGATATCATCTGGCCGACACTCGCAGAACGGTCGGCTAGTTTCGAGGCCGTCAAGGTGATCAATCAATGGGCCGGTCACTACGACTTCAACAGGCTCGACCACAACCTGGTCGTCGGGCGTCATCCCGAAGTGAGGAATTTCGTCTTTGCCAACGGATTTTCCGGCCACGGGCTCCAGCAGGGGCCGGCCGCCGGACGCGGCGTCTCCGAACTGATCATCTACGACGAGTATCGGTCGCTCGATCTCAGGGAAGTGGGTTATGAGCGGATCGTCGAGAACCGTCCTTTCATCGAGAAGGCTGTGATATAACCGGCTATGGCCCACCTCTCGCAGGTGGTCCACGGCATGCGAAATCGTAGTTGGAGAGCAGCTTGTCCGGACAGCACACCCGGCTTCCGCCGTTGAACGCACTTCGAGCGTTTTGGGCAGTCATGCGCCAGGGTAGCTTCCGAAGCGCAGCGGACGAGTTGCTTGTCACGCCTCAGGCCGTGAGCCAGCAGATCAAGTTGCTCGAGGACATCCTCCACGTGCCGCTGTTCGAGCGCAAGGCGCGGGTGATCGAGCCGACGGAACAGGCGATAGTCCTCTCGCATTTCATCGAGGCGGGCTTCGACGAATTCACCGAGGGAATCCGGCGGGTCACGAATTCCACCTATCGCAATCGCATCAACATCAATGTCAGCCCCTACTTCGCCACCCGCTACCTCATGGAACGGCTGGAGAAGTTCCGTCAACTGATGCCGGGGGCGGATATCCGCATCACCACCATGATCAGCGTTCGGGATTTTGCCGCGGACGAGGTGGACGTTTCCATACAGTGGGGCTTCGGCAACTGGAAAGACTACGACGTCAAGCTCGTGATGCGCGATCCCAAGATAATCTGCTGCTCGCCGGATCTCGCAAAGCAGATCAGCTCTCCCGCCGATCTTACCCGGCTGACATTGCTGCATCCCGTCATGGCGCGCGACCTCTGGTACAAGGTCCTCCAGCATCTGGGGCTGGAAGCGCCGGAGATCGCAAGCGAAATCGAATTCCACGACGCCGCCACCATGCGCCGCGGCGCCATCTCCGGCATCGGCGTCGGGCTCGTCTCGGTATTGGACGCCATGGCCGATATCAGGGATGGCAGCCTCGTGGCGCCTTTCGGCATCGACGCATTGAAATCGATGAGCGAGAAGGATGTCCCGGGGTTCTATCTTGTCGTGCCGCGCTCTCATAAGCGCGTGAAGATAATCTCCGCATTCTGTGACTGGATCAGCAGGGAAGACTGGACGTCTACCACAAGGACCGGGCCGTCCACATCGCGGTCCTGATCTGTCTCGTCGCCCCTCCCGCCTCCTGGGCTGCGCGGCGCCGGCGAAAAGCAAATCTTGTCTATCTCGCACCCTTTCTTGATTTCGCCCATCCGTCGTCTGTTGCACTCTCGTAGCGCAGTGAGGAGGCGCGATTTTCCTCTGATCTAGTCCGCTCCGCGCAGAAGAACCGGCCCTGATTTTTAGGCAAACGGTCAAAGGGTGGGGCGAGTGTGGTTTCCGCGAAGTTCGGGGCAGCGCGCTCTCATTTAACTTTGAAGTCTTCGGGTGGGACCTTCTCGCGCGATACCGAACTCGGCCTGCAGTTCTCCATGCCCTACTACATCGTCGCCTATGGGAGACGAACTACAATGGCACGCTCATCGCCTGCCAGGTTTTTGGCCGCGCACTGAAGGCGGCAGGTCGGGGAGCCATCCTCAACATCGGTTCGCTCGCAAGCTTTGCGCCACTGTCATTGCCGGCCTACACGGCGGGCAAGGCGGCCGTTCTTTCCCTGACGCAGATGCTTGCCGCCGAGCTCGGCCCCCACGGGGTGCGAGTCAACGGGATCGCGCCGGGATATACGATGTCGGATGGCCTCAGGGACAAGATCGCCCAGGGCCTGCGCAATCCCGAGGAGATCAAGGCGACCACGGCCCTGCGCGCTTTCGTCGAACCGGAGCATATCGCAGAGGCGGCCTGGTTCCTGTGTTCACAAAAAGCGGCATCGATCACAGGCGTGATGCTGCCGGTGGATGCAGGTTGGCTGGTACAGGCTCCGTACGCGTCCTATATGCGCGGCAATCCCATCAGGGACTGACAGCAGCCCTCCAGCGGAATCCCGGCCGGCGACCGGCTGCCTGCGCTCAATCAATTGGCCGCTGAGCTGGGCGTAAGCCGGACGGTCATTCGAGAGGCGGGTCGCCGGGATTGAAAAAATCTCGATGGTTTATTCGTGGTCTGGAATTGCAATGAGATAATATCTCATTGGCGCATTGCTTCGATTGAAATGCCCGCGAGGAGCAAGTGCTGCCGGTCAAGGACGGTCATCGAATGCTGCTTCAGGCCGGTTCGCGGTTGGCCTCGTCTAGCAAGGTTCGGTACCGGTTAAGACTGGTGGCGAGATGGTCGTAGAGGGCACTTTGCGCACCCTTTTCATCGCGCTGGGTTATGGCTGACAGAATCATCGCATGCTCGCGCTTGATCTTGTTCACGAAATTCGAACGCGACCCGCCGGACTGCCTGAGCTTCATCAGCAGCTCGGAGTTTATTTCCCCCATGAGTGCCTCGAGCAAGCGCGGGAAATGCGGATTGCGCGTTGCCTTCGCGATTGCCATGTGAAATGCGAAGTCGGCCTTGGCCTCTGATTCGACCTCGTCGGATTCGAGGACGGTCATCGCATCATACGTGCGGGCAATTTCCGTAAGCGCTTCCGGCGTACGCCGCGCAGCCGCGAGGGCAACCGACTGCATTTCGACGCCAAGCCGCAGTTCCAGGATATCCATCGCCGACCGGATGTCCTCGATCCGGCCGGCATCGAAATGAATGGCGCGACTGTCCCGCTCCAGTACGAAGACGCCGGATCCCTGCCGCGCCACGACGCGCCCCGCGATCTTCAATGAGGCGAGAGCTTCCCGCATGACCGTGCGGGAAACGCCGAACTCCTCGCACAACTCGGCGCTCGACGGCATCTTTTCCCCAGGCGGGTAGACGCCGCAATCCAGCCGTTCGGTCAGAGTGCCGACAACGATCTGAGCAAGATTGCCGCGTGGGGCGATGATGGTCATGGCGCTTCCTGCAGAGGTTCCCTGTGTCACTTATCAGATAAGACCGGCGCTTGCCGCCCGATTCCCCTTCAATCCTCTGTCCTGTCGAGGATGGACTCAAGAACGGAGATCGGATGAACCAGCGCCTTGCCGTCGATTTCCTTGGCCTGAGACCGGCAGGAATAGCCGGTCGCCATCACTACCTGGTCCCCGCCTGTCCGGTCGACATGTCGCTTCCAGCTCATGGCGTAAAGCCTTTCAGACATGTCGCGGTTTCGAACTTCGTGTCCGAATGTGCCAGCCATGCCGCAACAGCCGGTCTCGGCGATCTCGAGATCCGTGCCCGCGGCATCAAACACTGCGCGCCAATCCGCGAGGCTGGCCGCGGCATTGGTGCGCTCTGTACAGTGCGGGAGTAAGAGAAGGCGCTTTCGGTCGGCCGGTTTCGCAGCATCAATCCGGGAAAGATACTGCCGCAACCATTCCTGCGGCAGCAGGACCCGGGCCTTGGTCCGTGTGCATTGCCAGGCGGCATATTCGCTGCGAAAGGTCAGTGTCATCGACGGATCGAGACCGACGAGCGTCACCCCAAGACCTGATAGCTGGTCGAGATATGCCGCCGTCCTGGACGCCGTCCTGCGGAACGCCCGGAGGTAGCCATGAACATGCAGTGCCTTGCCGTTGTCATGCCGAGCGGCGAGATAGGGTGTCAGGCCGAGCTTGCAGGCGAGATTCAGTGCTGAAACGGCGACGCCCGGATCGAAACGGGCGGTGAAGGCGTCGGGGACAAGGACGACCGCTCTCGCCCGCGCCTCGGCCGGAAGAGCCGCGATGCGTTCCACCGTCGCGACCTCGACGCCGAGCGCCTTTGCTTCCCGCTCGAGCGAGAGCGCTGGCATCGCCGGCAGCGCGGTCAGGCCGAGCCGGTGCAGCAGATATCGCCCGGCCGCCGAGCCGACAGCAAAATTGTAAAATGGCCTGACCTTCGCCATCAGGGGCAGCATGGTCTCGATCGTGGCCACGACAGGATCCTTGAACGGCCGAAGATAACGGCCATGGTAAAGCTCCAGAAACTTCGAACGAAACGCGGGTACGCTGACTTTCACCGGACACTGGCCGGCGCAGGCCTTGCAGGCGAGGCATGTGTCCATGGCCGCCCGCACCTCGTGGGAGAAATCGTCCCGATTGGCCGGATTGAGCGTGTTCCAGGCGCGGAGCGGCAGGGTGAGAATGCTCCTGGCGGTCGTCTGGCGAGCAGCCTCGTTGCGCGGGTCGATCCTTGCCGCCGACAGGAGGCGCAGCCATTCGCGCATCAGCGACGCGCGCCCCTTGGGGGAGTAGCGCCGGTCGCGCGTGGCCTTGTAGGAAGGACACATCGGGCTTGTGGCGTCGAAGTCGAAGCAGGCGCCGTTGCCGTTGCAATAGGCTGCATTGTCGAACGCGTTGCGGATGTCGTCGCCGATCGTCCGGTCGAACGCCCCCCGCAACGGCACTTCGTCGATCTTGAGGAGCGGCGTGCCGTCCGGTGTGGCGATCTTGCCGGGATTGAGCCGGTTTTCCGGGTCGAAGGCGGCCTTGATGGCCTGCAGGTCCGGATAGAGCGGGCCGAAGAATTCGGGCACATATTCGGAACGCACGCCCTTGCCATGTTCGCCCCACAGCACGCCGCAATATTTGCGGGTGAGCTTGACCACGGCATCGCTGACGCGGCGGATCATCGCCTGATGCTCGGCCCGGGTGAGGTCGAGGGCCGGACGGACATGCAGGACGCCGGCATCGACATGGCCGAACATCCCATAGGAGAGACCCTCGGCATCGAGAAGCGCGCGGAACTCGCGGATATAGGGTGCGAGATTTTCCGGCGGCACGGCGGTGTCTTCGACAAAGGCAAGCGGCCTCACCGGCCCGTCGACATTGCCCAGCAGGCCTACCGCGCGCTTGCGCATCGACCAGATCGCCTCCACCTCGGCATTCTCCCGCGCGACCGTGTAACCCTTGTGCCGCATGTCTCCATGGTCGAGCGCGCGCGTCACGGCTGCAATCTTTCGGTCCAGTTCGTTCGCATCGTCGGCGAGCACCTCGACGATGTTGATACCGTTGGCGGGACTGCCCGCATCGTCGGGAAAGAAGCGCGATATGCCGGCCCAGACGATGTCGCCCCTGGCGAGCCGCAACACCTTCTCGTCGACCGTTTCGACCGAGGCGACACCCAATGCGGTGAGCGTGCGTGCGTCTTCGAGTGCGGTGTTGAAGTCGTCGTAGCGGATATTGAACAGCGCGGAGCGCTTAGGGATCGGCAGGAGATTCAGCTCCGCCTCGGCGATCATCGCCAACGTGCCTTCGGAACCGCAGAGGACGGCGTTCAGATCGAAACTGCCATCGCCGCGCCGCACATGGGCGAGGTCGTATCCGGTCATGTACCGGTTGAGATCGGGAAAGACCTTCGCGATCTCTTCACGCTTCTCGCGGGTTATCTGCTCCACGGTGCGATAGACCTCGCCAAGGCGGTCGCTGCGCCGGCAGGCTTCGTCCAGGGCAGCGTCGTCCATCGGGCGAGACCAGATATCGGTGCCGTCCATCAGTACCACCCGCAATCCCAGGACATGGTTGCTGGTCTTGCCGTAGAGGCAGGAACCCTGGCCGCAGGCGTCGGTGGAGATCATGCCGCCGATCGTGGCACGATTGGATGTCGAAAGTTCCGGCGCGAAGAACAAGCCGTGCTCCTCTAGCGCCCGGTTGAGCTGGTCCTTCACGACGCCGGCCTCCACGCGCGCCACGCGGCGGACCGGGTCGATCTCGAGGATGCGGTTCATGTGGCGGGAGCAATCGACGACCACACCCGGGGTCAATGCCTGGCCGTTGGTGCCGGTGCCGCCCCCGCGCGGGGCGATCACGATCCGCCGAAAGCGGGGCTGGCTCAGGACCCGGGCGATGATGCAGAGGTCCTCCGCATTCCTGGGAAACAGGATCCCCATCGGCGTGACCTGGTAGATCGAATTGTCGGTCGCCGACACGATGCGCCCGCCGGCGCGCCCGTCGACGTCACCGGAAAAGCCGCCCTCGATCAAGGCGCCGAACAGGTCCGGCTCCGGCAGCGCGATCGCGGCGGTGGAGGTAAGGCGTGGAATCATGGCGCACGACCACTCAGTCGAAAGTTAGAATACAAGTGCTAACATATATGTTGTGAGAAGGCCAAGCCCATTTGTTTGGGCGAACTGGCGCTACCACAGACGGGAGTTGCCGCGTCCTGGCTTCAGGCGCTCCTGTGTGCGGGTAATTGCGCCATGACGAAGCGTTCGGTGCGCTCGAGGCCCTGCTTCATATGGTTGCGGATTTCCTCCGCTAGGGCATCGAAGTCGTTGCCGATCGCCAGCGCCACGTAGCGGTCATGCGCATCGATTTCGGGAACGCGCCGATCGTGGGCACGATGATGGGTCGCCCAGTAAAGCTGCAGGCGGCCTTTCAACCGCTGCCATGTATCGAGCAGCAGGCGGTGGCCGCAGGTCTCGAAGACGAAGGAGTGGAGCGCCAGTTCTGTCGCGATGCTGGCCTCTCCGTCGCCCGCCCGGCTGCATGCCTTCAGCGCCTCGCATCGGGCGGCAAGCTCGGCACCGAAGGCCGCATCCCGCCTGGGCCAGACAAGCTTGAAAGCGAAGATCTCGAGTTCGGTGCGCAATGAGGAGATTTCACGCAGGTCCTCGAGGGTCAGGTCGAGCACGCGCGTGCCGGTATAGGGTACGGCGACAAGAAATCCCTCCTCGATCAGGTGGCGCAAAGCCTCACGAAGCGGTCCGCGGCTGACGCCGAAGTGGACCGCGAGATCCGCTTCCGAGATTGGGCTGCCGGGTGCCATCCGGCCGGACATGATGGCCGCCTTCAATTCATCGACGATCTGTTCCCGGAAGGTCTGTTTCTTGACGGGTCGCATGCGGTGCCCTCGGTTCGGCTTTCGAATTCCATTTAGCCGAAGCGGCTCGGAAAGGGAAATCGCAAGCGCAGGAAAATCTCCTTGCATTGTCGGCGTCGATGATCGATTGTCAACAATAGCATGCGAAAGCGTTCGGAGGAAGGACGACAAGAGGGCCATGGGGTAATGCAGAATTATCAGAGCGCGCAGGGCTATAGCGGCGACGCCAGGAACGAAGATGTGCTGGTCTATCTCAATGGTGCCTTCGTTCACCGCGACGAGGCGTCGGTATCGGTATTCGACAGCGGCTTCGTGCTAGGCGACGGGGTCTGGGAGGGATTGCGCCTCGTCAATGGTTCGCTACTGTCTGTGGATCTCCACATGGACCGGCTCTTCGAGGGAGCCAGGGTCATCAGCCTGGATCTCGGCATGACGCGCGGGGAAGTGGTGGCGGCGATCATGGAGACCTGCGCCAGAAACGGTTTCGCCGATGGTGCGCATGTTCGCCTGATGGTCACGCGGGGCCGCAAGGCGACACCCAACCAGGATCCCCGTTTCACGATCGGCGGGCCGACGATGGTGATCGTTGCCAAACTGAAGGCGCCCAGGTTCAATGCGTCGGACAAGGGCTTGACGCTCTTCACCTCTTCCTATCGCTGCAGTACGCCTGATGTATTCGATCTTCGCCTCAACTCCCACAGTCGGCTCAATCTGATCCAGGCATTGATCCAGGCGATCGCGGCAGGTGCCGACGAGGCGCTGATGCTCGATCCGCTCGGCTTCGTGGCAAGTTGCAACTCGACGAACTTCTTCATTGTCCGCAAGGGCGAGCTATGGACTTCGACGGGAAAATACAGCTTCAACGGCATCACGAGGGGGCGTGTTCTTGACCTTTTCTCACGCCATCTCGGGCCTGCGCGCCAGCTCGATTTCACACTGGCCCAGGCCTATTCCGCAGACGAGGCTTTCCTCACGGGAACGCTCGGCGGCGTGACGCCGGTCACCCGGATCGACGGCCACACGATCGGCGCCGGCACGACCGGTCCCCTGACCCGCGAACTCACGAGGATCTACTGACTGGGCGCGCGAAAACTGCGCCTGACCATCCCGCTGAAATCTGCGGCGGCGCCTGTCGGACACGCCGCCTCGGCAGAATTGTCATTCAGATCAACCACAGGAAATCGCCTGAGGGCGAAGCGAGGTGAACAATGAAAAATCTCACGACCGTGATCGTCGGTGGCGCATCCGGCCTCGGCCTGGTCACGGCAAAGCTGATGATTTCGCAGGGAGCGACCAAGATCGGACTCATCGACCGCAATCCCGAACTTCTCGCGTCGGCAGCGAGGGCATTGCAGGAACTGGGTGCAGAGGTCGCCACTGCCGTCGCCGATATTTCCCGGGCCGAGACTGCCCATCGGGGTTTCGGCGAGATCGCCGGACAGCTCGGACGCGTTCACGTGTTGGTTAATTCCGCAGCCATCTATCCGCGCAAGCCAATTCTCGACATCACCGACGAAGAGTGGGATCTCGAGAACGCGGTCAACGTCAAGGGTACCTATCACATGATGGTGGCGGCGGTCCGCCATATGCGCGAACATGTGAACCTCCCCGAGGTGACGGGTCGCATCGTCAATGTGACCTCCGTCGATGCCTTCAAGGCGCACCCGCAGAACGCCCACTACGCTGCCACCAAGGCAGCGGTTGTCAGCCTGACGAAATCCTTCGCGCAGGAATGCGCAAAGGACCAGATCCTCGTCAATTCCGTGGCTCCCGCCGGTTTCGCCACCGACCGTGCCAAGGAACTCGGCTTCCTGCCGGAGCTTGCCAAGGCAAGCGCGTTGGGTCGGGCCGCCGAGCCGTCCGAAATGGCCGAATGGATCGTGATGATGGCTTCCCACCGAAATACCTATGCCACCGGCGAAAATGTGGTCGTGAGCGGAGGCTACATCTATGTCTGAGCGTGATCGGGTCGCTTTGGTCACCGGTGCGACCAGCGGCATTGGAAAGGCGATTGTGCCGGCATTGCGGGCACGCGGTCTGGAAGTCTATGCGGTCGGTCGCAACGAGCGTGCGCTAGCAGAACTTGCGGAAGGGACGGGCGCGCGAACGATCACAGCCGACGTACGCGATACCGCGACAATCGGCCGGGCGCTTTCCGGCATCGATGTCGATATTCTCGTCAACAATGCCGGCATCCTTTCGACGCGGGCGCTCTTTCACGAAATAGAGCCCGCCGAAATCGACGCAATGATCGACGTCAACCTGAAGGCGCCGATGCATCTTACCAGGGCGTTCCTCCCCGGGATGGTGACGCGGCGGCGCGGGCATCTGATCTTCATCGGGTCGAGCGGCGGCCAGGCGGCCTATCCCAACATGGGCGCCTATGGTCCCTCGAAGGCGGGTCTCAGCCTGTTTTGCGACAATCTGAGATGCGACCTCCTGGGCACCTCCGTCCGTGTCAGCGAAATCGTGCCGGGGCGCGTGCGTACCGCGCTTTATCGCAGCGCCATCGCCGACGACCGTGCCGATGCCGTTCTCTATGACGGCTATCGTGCGATCGAACCGGAACATATCGCCCGGATCATCGCCGACGTCATCGATCTTCCCGCTCATGTCGACGTGGCGCGCGTCGAGGTATTTCCGACGGATCAGGCGGCAGGCGGGGGGACGATGGTAAAGGCCCCCCAGCCGTAGATGGGCCTGGCGATCTCACCGGCGCTGCTCGAACAGCCAGTCACGCAGCGCGGGTATGTCATGGCCGTTTTTCGACGTATGCACAACAACGTTGTCCAAGCCACTCAAAGGGCTATTATAGCCTCGATCTCGACCTTCGCACCCTTCGGAAGGGCGCTGACCTCATAGCAGGCGCGTGCGGGGAACGGCTTGACGAAGAAGCCCGCGTAGACCTTGTTGATCTCCGCGAAATGCCCGAGATCGGTCAGGAGAACTGTCGTCTTGACGGTGTTGGCAAGGCTTGTACCGGCGGCGGCGGCGATGGCGGCGAGGTTTTTGAGGCACTGATCGGCCTGTGCGATTGCGTCGTCCGAGTTGAACTCGCCGGTCTCCGGATCGATGGGGAGCTGGCCGGAGACGAACAGCAGGTTGCCGACCTTGATCGCCTGCGAGAAGGGACCGACAGCGCCCGGCGCGTCGTTCGTGTGGATTTCCTGGATCATCGTTTGTCTCCTCGATAAGTGGTTGAGTAGGGCCGCTCACGCATAGCGGGCGATCGCAAGGTCGGTGGCGTCGATCTCCGGCTTGCGGCCGCTGACGAGATCGGCGATTACCCGGGCCGAGCCTGAACTCATTGTCCAGCCGAGCGTGCCGTGACCGGTATTGAGATAGAGACCGGCGACCTTCGTCGGACCGATCACCGGGGTACCATCCGGCGTCATCGGGCGAAGGCCCGACCAGAAACTGGCTTTCGATACGTCGCCGCCCGGGAAGAGGTCGGTGACGGAGTGTTGGAGCGTCAGGCGGCGGGGCTCGCCGAGATCGTTGGTGTAGCCGGAGATCTCCGCCATGCCGCCAACGCGGATGCGATCTCCGAGCCGGGTAATAGCGATCTTGAAGGTCTCGTCCATGACGGTCGATTCCGGCGCGCGTGCGGCGTCGGTGATCGGGATCGTCAGCGAATAGCCTTTGACCGGATAGACCGGCAGACGGATACCGTGCGGTCTGACGAGGAGCGGGGAGAAGCTGCCAAGCGCCACTACCACGGCATCGGCCTGCAACGTTCCGTGCGCGGTGATGACGCCTCGTATGCGACTGCCTTCCACATCGAGACCCCGAATGATGCTGCCGTAGTTGAAGCGTACACCGAGCTCGTCCGCCTTCTTGGCCAAGGCGTTGGTGAATTTGAAGCAATCGCCGGTCTCGTCCTTCGGTGTCAGCAGGCCGCCAACGATCTTGTCGCGTACATGCTTCAGCGCCGGCTCGACGCGGATGCAGCCATCGCGGTCCAGCACTTCGTAGGGAATGCCGTCGGCTGCGAGCGCCTTGACGTCCTTACCGGACGCATCGAGTTGCTGCTGCGTTCGGAACAATTGCAGCGTGCCCTGCATGCGCTCGTCATAGGCAATGCCGGTTTCAGTGCGCAGCGCTGCGAGCGAGATGCGGCTGTAGTCGGCAAGCCGCAGCATGCGGCTCTTGTTGATCGCATAGCGCCCGGATGTGCAGTTCGAGAGCATCCTGACCATCCAGCATAGCATGGCGGCATCGATCTTCGGACGCAGGATCAGCGGTGCATGCTCCATGAACAGCCACTTGATCGCCTTCATCGGTATGCCGGGCGCAGCCCAGGGCGAGCAGTAGCCGAAGGAGACTTCGCCGGCGTTGGCGAAGCTCGTCTCCAAGGCAGGCCCGGACTGGCGGTCGATGACGGTCACCTCATGACCTGCCTTGGCAAGCTGGTAGGCCGAGGTGACACCGACAATGCCGGCGCCGAGAACGATGACTTTCATGATGTCCTCACTGGGAAAGAAGGCGTCAGCGGTACTGGCGCTCGTAGCGATGACCGAGGCCGGTCAGGATTTCGTAGGAAATGGTCCCGGCGTCGCGAGCGAGGTCGTCGAGCGACTGATGGGGCCCGAGGACCTCCACGAGGCTGCCGAGCGTGAGCCGATCGGCAGGAAGCCCAGTGATATCGATGGTGATGCTGTCCATGGACACGCGGCCAACAATCGGCAAGCGCACGCCGTCGCAGTAGACTGCCCCCTTGCCGCTCAGGCTGCGCGGCAGGCCATCGGCATAACCAGCGGCGATGGTTGCGAGCCGGGTTTCGAACGCTGCGACATGGGTGCCGCTGTAGCCGACGCGCGCGCCGGCCGGGACAGTGCGCGTCTGCACGACGGCGACATCGAGCCGCACGACCGGTTCCATGGGGTTCGGCACGCCGGCAGTCGGCGCGCCGCCATAGAGCGCGATGCCGGGGCGAGCAACCACGCCGTGATAGTCGCCACCGAGAAATATGCCGCCCGAGTTGGCAAAGGATACGTCGAAGCCGGAGAACTGCCGTGCGATGCGCGTCATCTCGGCAAGTTGGCTGAGGTTCTGCTCGCTCTCGACGTCGTCGGCGGAGGCGAGGTGGCTCATGATGAAGAGCACATCGACCATTCCGCCAACTCGAAGTGCGGCGGCAAGGGCCGCCCGCTCCTCCTGCGGCAGGCCGAGGCGCGACATGCCGGTATCGAATTGCAGCACGCCCGGCAACGCGCGGCCCAGCGCCTGTGCCATAGCGGACCATCGCTGCCACTGTTCCATCGAATTGATGACCGGGATGATGCCCTGCTGCGCGCAGCCGGGTTCGTTGCCGGGTTGCAGGCCATTCAACACGAATATCTGCGCATCGCCGGGCAGATGCGGTCGCAACCGAACCGCCTCGACAAATTGGGCAACGAAGAAATCCCGGCAGCCTTGGGCATGTAGCTTGGCGCCGACCTGGCCTGCACCAAGCCCGTAGGCATCGGCCTTGACGACTGCCGCAGCGCGAGCTGGGGCAACCTCCCCCGAGAGTTTTTCGTAGTTGCGAGCAAGGGCCGCGAGGTCGACGGTCAGGTAGCCCGATGCGCCGCCCCTGACCGTCGACCCGCCTTGCCTGCCTGCCTGTATAGTCCCGTCCATGCCGGCCTCCCGCGTTGACGGGGAGCTTAGTGAAACGATCGTGAAATTGCCGAGGAAAAAGTGATTGATCGTTGCGTCAAACCATGATCTTTGAAGGAAACGAAGAAGAATTGGCATGATCTGCAATGAATGCACTTGACGCGATAGACCGTAGTATCCTTCGGCTCCTGCGGCTGGATGCGCGACGCAGCAATGCCAGCCT
Source organism: Sinorhizobium glycinis (assembly GCF_001651865.1). Taxonomy (GTDB): domain Bacteria; phylum Pseudomonadota; class Alphaproteobacteria; order Rhizobiales; family Rhizobiaceae; genus Sinorhizobium; species Sinorhizobium glycinis. Next base: position 472,090 of record NZ_LPUX01000064.1, on the reverse strand, counting down.
GGCCACGGAAGTCGGGCTTTCGCCATCGGCCTGTCTCAGACGAATAAAGCTGATGGAGCAGGCCGGCGTTATCCGTGGTTACACCGCACTGGTGGATACATCCAACGTCGAAGCCACCATTGCTGTCATCATCAACATCACGCTGGATCGTCAGACGGAGGACTACCTCGATCGGTTCGAGGCCGCCGTGCGAAGGCACCCCGAAATAAAGGAGTGCTTCCTGATGACCGGTGGATCGGACTATTTGCTGCGTGTCGAAGTCGCCAATGCCGGCGAGTTCGAGCGCATTCACAAGGAGATCCTTTCCGCCCTTCCGGGGGTTTCGCGCATCCATTCGAGCTTTTCGATCCGAAACGTGCTTGCGACTCGGACCGGAACGAAACAGTCGACGCGACGATAGGCGCGACGACAGCATAGGCTACGGACAGCCTACCGAGGGAACGCATCATTTGGTCAATCGCACGCCAGGCCCACCACTAGTCCTCGGGTCGAGCCCTGGGTCAAGCCCAGGGTCAAACCCGAGGAGAGGGGCAATTTGCAGCAAGTCTGCGGAGCAGCTTCCGGCCTGATTTAATCGCTCACCACGGTCCACTTGTCGTCCGGATCGAAGCGGTCGATGAACGGCACGATCGCCTCGGTGCTGGCCCCGAGATCCCTCTCGTAGACGATGCCCTGCTGGTTGACGACGAACGTCTTGACGCCCGTTTCGGCATAGGCGACCGGCCAGGCGATCAGCGCGAAGCCGGCGATCATGTTGCCGTTGATGACATAGTCGTGTCTGCCGCCGGCGATGTTGTCGCCTTGCGAGGTCACGATGCGGTAGCGGTAGCCGAAATAGCCCTCGCCGGCCTTTGCCTTCTCGAGCGCCGCCTCGTTGATCGCGTCGCCGACCGGGCTTGTCTCCTCGCCCGCGCCGGCCGGCCAGTACAGCCCGTCGGTCTGGCCCTCGCTGCTGATCAGCCTCTGGGCGTATTCGAGGACGCCGTCGGCGTCGCGGTCCCGAGATGCATAGTCCTTCTGCGCCTCGACATAGGCGCGCACCGTCTCGATCGCCTCGAGTTCGTTCTCGCCGACACGCCGGTTGACGATCTCCTCGAGCCCCACATGGGTATCGAAGGCCCACTTGCCGTCCTCGCCCTTGCTGATCGGGAACGGCAGCGGCCAGAGCCGGTCGCCGACCTCGATAACCTTGCGGCCCTCGATTTCGCGCACCCGGACATTGCGGGCCGCGCCTTCGCGAATCTGCGCGAAGGTTTCCATCGCGTCCTCGCCGGTGCGGACCTTTGCCGCGTCGAGGCCGAGAAGCTTCGCAAGGCCGTCGAAATCATTGGCGGCAAGCCGCTCCTTGAAGGCCTCCACCGCCTTGGCCGGATCGTCGAAGGCGGGCGGGTCGTCGGCCGCGGCATAGTCATCGATGTCCGGCGGCTGTGCCTGCGCAAGCGCGGCATCGCCCGGTGCAATGGCGAGCGCAAGCGAGAGGACCGATCCGAGCAGCAGTCCGTGCAAAAGCCTGGTCATCGTCGTGCTCCCCTCCCTCACCGTCTGCGCCCGCCACCGCGGCCGCCGCCGCGCGCCATCGGCGGTCTGCCACCGCCGCGGCTCATCTGCGGCCGTCCGCCGCCACGATGGCCGCCGCCCATGCTGTGGCCGCCGCGCCGCGACGAGGCCACCTCGCGCCGGCCGGTGTTGACGTTGCCGAGGCCCGAGGGCTTTTTGGGCCGGTTCTGCGCCTTCGCCGCCATCTTCTTCTTGCCGGCCGGCCGGTTGACCGAAGACTTCTGGCCCTTTGGACGGTTGACGCTCGGCTTGCCGCCGCCAGCCTTTGCCTTCGCCGCCGTCCGGCCGCCGGGCCGTGCCGCGGCTTCGCGTCTCGGTTGGGCCTTCAGGCCCTCGAGTGTGCTCTTGCGCACATCCTTGAGCTCACCGCCCCCGCCGCCCGGTCGCGCTTGCGGCCGATCGCGGTTGATCGCGGCCGCGCGGTTGCGCAGGTTGTTGTCGCCCCTGGCCTTGATGTTGTTCTTGATGCTCGACCGGTCGAATTTCTGGAGCTGGTCGCGATCGAAGCTGATCTTGCTGCGGTCGACATTCTTCCAGTCGATGTCGTTGAAGTTGACCTTGCCGTCGAAGTCGATGTCGTTGAAGCACTTGTTGCAGTCGACATCGATGTCGCCGTCCCAGCGGCCACCCCACACGCCCCAATCGTCCCAGTCGACGATGGCGCCGAAGATCGCGCCGGTGACGGCGCCGGCGAAGAAGGCCGCGCCCGGATACCAATAGGCGGGATAGGGGTCGTCATAGTAATCGATCGGCACCGGCGCGTAGTCCGGCTCGTAAAGCATCTCCGGCGGATACTGCGGCACGTAGATGACTTCCGGGTTCGCCGACTGGATGATGATGTTGTCACCCTCCTCGACCACCTTGATCTTGTCGTCGGTCTCGATGATGTCCTTGGCCACCGCCTCGTCGCGCAGTTGCTGGATGGCGATCAAAACGTCCTTCTGCTGATTGGCGATCGCCTCGCCGAAGGCCTGCGTCCATTCGAGGTCCTCGCTCATCATCTTGACGATCTCGGGATAGTTCAAGAGCGAGATGATGCTGCCGTCCCAGCTTTCCTTCGGTTTCAGCTCGGGCTTCTTCTTGCGGGCTTCGAGAAACCGTTCCGCCTCGACGATCTGCAGCGGGTAGAGCGACGCTGCAGAGACGAGCGCCACCAGTTCATCCGGATAGAGCGCGATCGGGGCGACGAGCACCTCAAGCTCCTCATCGCTCAGCGGTTCGGGCGCAGCCTGCTGCTGCCCGGGTGGAGCGGGCGTTTCTTGGGCGAGGGCCGGCGAAATGAGCGACGTGTTCCCGAACTGCAGCAGCGCCGAGGCTGCCAGGGCAGCCATGCCCCCTAGAATTGACTTGCGCATGATCCGCGTCTCCCCCTCGGTATCGGAGAAGGCATCCGCTTTAAAGTGCCTTTCCGAGACGGCCCCCCTCAAACAAGTCTGCAGCAAGATTACCACTTGTGGTCTTCACCTCAAAGCGACGACAATCGACGGCTATCTCCTCTGGTCCCGCAACGCGGATTGTGTCAGATGGAACTCTGGCAACGACGCGGAGACAGTCGGGTGAAGCAGGGCCGTCCTTCGGCGAAAAGGCGAGTCGATGAAGCAAGGATCGGTGCGGAGGCCGGCAGGCGCGTCACCCTCGCCCGGGCGCTCTCCAAGCTCGGCTACTGCTCGCGCACGCAGGCGGAAAAGCTGATTGCCGAGGGCCGCGTCAGCGTCGGCGGCCGGAAGACGACCGACCTTTCGCACTGGGTCGACATCGACAGGGACCGGATCGCCGTCGACGGAACCGCGATCGCGGCCGAGGCGAAGGTCTACCTGATGCTGAACAAGCCGCGCGGCGTCGTGACGACGCGCGACGACCCGGAGGGGCGGCCGACGGTGTTCAATTGTCTCGCCGAGGCCGATGCCCGCTTTCTCTCGCCGGTTGGCCGTTTGGACAAGGCGAGCGAAGGGTTGTTGCTCTTCACCAACGATACGGTGCTGGCCCAGCGCCTCCTCGATCCCACCACCCATATCGGCAAGATCTACCACGTCCAGCTTCGCGGTCTTCTCGATGAGGCATCGACACAGGCGATGATGGGCGGGGTCAGCGAGGGCGGCGAGGTGCTCAAAGCCACGCATGTTCGCGGCCTGAGGAGCGGCGACAAGACCTCCTGGATCGAGGTCGAGCTGCAGGAAGGGCGCAACCGGCAGATTCGCCGCATGCTGGACGCGCTCGGTTTCGAATGCCTGCGGCTCATCCGTGTCTCGATCGGCGAGATCGGCCTCGGCGACCTCCCGAAGGGGGCAAGCCGACCGCTGACGGACGTGGAGGTCGAGTATCTGAGACGGCGCACGGGACTTTGACGGGCAGCCGATTCGCACGCAACATGACCCTCCCCAACCCCTCCCCACAAGGGGGAGGGGTATACTCGCGGCACCCTCTTCCCTTTCCGACTCCTACGAAATGGCTCCAAAGGTAAAGAAAAAGAGAGGGAGTCGGCACGGCATCGAAGCCCCTCCCCTTGTGGGGAGGGGTTGGGGAGGGGCGTTTCGGCTTGCCACGCCTGAGCCAAATGGGTGGAGATCCACCCATCGCCACGCGCTTTTGTTTCCGAATCCACCCATCGCCCCGCCGCTCGCGCGACAAATGCGCGAAACCGCCGCAGACGGCGGTTGTCTGTGGTAAAATCCCGTTTGCTAATGGGTGCAACCAGGACCGGCGGGAGGAACCGTGCCGGCTGGTGGACAAAGTCATCCGGGAGGAAAAAATGAAAATTTTGAACGCGCTTCTGGGCGCCGTCGCCGCCGTTTCCCTGTTTGCCGCTTCGGCCAGCGCCCAAACCTATCCGGAGCGCACGATCACCATGGTGGTGCCCTTCTCGGCCGGCGGCCCGACCGATACGGTCGCCCGCCTCGTCGCCGAATCCATGTCGAAGGACCTCGGCCAGCAGATCATCGTCGAGAACGTCGGCGGCGCCGGCGGCACGCTCGGTGCGGGCCGCGTCGCCCAGGCCGATCCCGACGGCTACACGGTCCTCTTGCACCATATCGGCATGGCGACCAGCGCGACGCTCTATCGCAAGCTCGCCTATGACACGCTGAACGCCTTCGAATATGTCGGCCTCGTCACCGAGGTGCCGATGACCATCGTCGCCCGCAAGGATTTCGAACCGACAGATCTCAAGGGGCTGATCGAATACGCCAAGGCCAACAAGGATACGGTGACGGTCGCCAATGCCGGCATCGGCGCCGCCTCGCATCTCTGCGGCATGATGTTCATGGACGCCATCGACACGCAGCTGACGACAGTGCCCTACAAGGGCACCGGCCCGGCGATGACCGATCTCCTCGGCGGCCAGGTGGATATCATGTGCGACCAGACGACCAACACGACGAAGCAGATCCAGGGCGGCACGATCAAGGCCTATGCCGTGACCTCGCCGAAGCGGCTGAAGATCTTCCCGGACCTGCCGACGGCTGAAGAAGCCGGTCTTCAGGGCTTCCAGGTCGGCATCTGGCACGGCATCTATGCGCCGAAGGGGACGCCCGCAGAGGTCACCGATCGCCTGTCCAAGTCGCTGCAGAAGGCTCTCAAGGACGAGAACGTCGCGGCCCGCTTCGCAGAACTCGGCACCGAGCCGTCGAGCGAAGCCGATGCGACCCCGGCAGCGCTGAAGGCCAAGCTTGAAAGCGAGATCGCCCGCTGGAAGCCGGTGATCGAGGCGGCCGGCCAGTACGCCGACTGATCGGCTCCCGCGAGCTGCTGCCAAATACGTTCTCAAACAGGGGCGGTCGGCAGCGGCATCGCCTCCGACCGGTCGCGCTGTGGGGCAGCGGCCGGTCGGAGAAATCGATCGGTGGCCCCCTAAGAGTTGACAGCCGTCAACTTTCCGCAGGACCCCGCTACGGCGCCCCGCGTCTGTTCAGACACAAGAAGGGTTCGCTGTAGCACTTTGCAATGCCGCATGTTTTTATCCTTGAACCGGCTCCGATTTAAGAAAACGTGCAGCAGCTCGAGCCGGACAAAAAGCGAGGACATCGCCAAAAACCGGGACGCCGCGGCCGCGTCCGAAACAACAAAAATGGGGACAAGATGAAAGCCATCTCCTTCGATACCACCAACGCGCTGTGCGGGAGTATCCTGACGGCCGTCGGTCTTTTCTTCGCCTGGCAGTCCTTCGGGCTCGAAATCGGCACCGCCTTCCGGATGGGTCCCGGTTATTTCCCGCTGCTGCTCTCGGCCGTCCTGACGCTGCTCGGCGTCGTCATCCTGGTGCAGTCGGCCCGCGTTCACGGCGAGCCGATGGGACCGATCGCCATCCGCGGCATGTTCTTCATCCTGCCGGCACCGATTTTCTTCGGGCTGACGGTACGCGGACTGGGCTTCGTGCCGGCCGTCTTCCTGACGTCGTTGATCGCCTGCTTCGCCTCGCACCGCATGAAGCCGCTCTGGGCAATCGCCGTTTCGCTGGGGCTAGCGATCTTCTCGGTCGTCGTCTTCAGCTACGGCCTGAACCTGCCCTTCGAACGCTTCGGCCCCTGGGCCCGGTTCTAGGAGACGAATCATGGATCTCTTCAGCAATCTTGCCCTCGGCTTCGCCACCGCCGGTTCGCCGGCGAACCTGCTCTTCTGCCTGATCGGCGTCCTGCTCGGCACGCTGATCGGCGTGCTTCCCGGCATCGGCGCCACGGCGACCATCGCCATGCTGCTGCCGATCACCTTCCAGCTCGAGCCGGTCTCCTCGCTGATCATGCTCGCCGGCATCTATTACGGCGCCCAATATGGCGGCTCGACCACGGCCATCCTCATCAACATGCCGGGCGAATCCTCCTCCGCTGTCACCGCCATCGACGGCTACCAGATGGCCCGCAACGGCCGCGCCGGCACCGCGCTGGCGATCGCCGCGCTCGGTTCGTTCTTCGCCGGCACGGTCTCGACCTTCCTCGTCGCCCTCTTCGCGCCGCCCTTGACCGCGATCGCGCTGGAATTCGGCGCCGCCGAATATTTCTCGCTGATGATCGTCGGCCTCGTCTCCTCCGTCGCGCTCGCGCACGGCTCGGTCGTCAAGGCGCTGGCGATGGTGGCGCTCGGCCTGCTGCTCGGCCTTGTCGGCACCGACATCTATACCGGCACGCCGCGCTTCACCCTCGGCATTCGGGAATATGCCGACGGCCTCAATTTCGTCGCGCTCGCGGTCGGCGTCTTCGGCATTGCCGAGATCCTGCGCAACCTCGAAAGCGAGAAGACCCGCGAAGTGCTGATGGCGAGGGTCAGCGAACTCCTGCCGACGAAGGAGGACTTCAAGCGGATGTTCGCACCGGTGATCCGCGGCACGGTGATCGGCTCGGCGCTCGGCGTGCTGCCGGGCGGCGGCGCCATCCTCGCCGCCTTCGCCTCCTATACGGTGGAAAAGCGCATCTCCGACCGGCCCGAGGAATTCGGCCGCGGCGCCATTGCCGGCGTCGCCGGACCGGAAAGCGCCAACAATGCCGGGGCGCAGACCTCCTTCATCCCGCTCTTGACCCTCGGCATTCCGGCCAACCCGGTCATGGCGCTGATGATCGGCGCGATGATCATCCAGGGCATCGTGCCCGGCCCGAACGTCGCGACGGAACAGCCGGCCCTCTTCTGGGGCATCATCGCCTCGATGTGGATCGGCAACCTGATGCTCGTCGTCCTGAACCTGCCGCTGATCGGGCTCTGGGTAAAACTCCTGAAGATCCCCTATTTCGTGCTTTTCCCGATCATCATGGCCTTCTGCTCGATCGGGGTCTACAGCGTCAATTCCAACGTCTACGACCTCTATGCCGTCGCCTTCTTCGGCCTTGTCGGCTACCTGCTCCTGAAGCTGCGCTGCGAGCCGGCACCGCTGCTTCTCGGCTTCGTGCTCGGCCCGCTGCTCGAGGAGAACTTGAGGCGCGCCATGATTCTCTCGCGCGGCGACCCGACCACCTTCGTCACCCGGCCGATCAGTGCCGCACTGTTGCTGATCGCCGCAATCGTCCTCGTCGTCGTCTTCCTGCCGGCCGTCAAGGCCAAGCGCGAGGAGGTTTTCGTCGAGGAGGATTGAGGAGAGGGTTCCTAGACAGCCATTGCGGCTCCGCGCCTTTCCAGACGCGGGGCCGCTTTGTTATAGAGCCATCGGCCAGCGGCGGCCAGCCGAAAGGCTCTGCCGGCGATTGCAGGCCGCAGTGGAGCGTCAACCGCGCCGTGCCGCCTCGATGGCGGCGACGTCGATTTTCCTCATCGTCATCATGGCCTCGAAGGCGCGCTTTGCTTCGTCGCCGCCGGCCGCCAGCGCGTCGGTCAATACGCGCGGGGTGATTTGCCAGGAGATCCCCCACTTGTCCTTGCACCAGCCGCAGGCGCTCTCCTGACCGCCATTGCCGACGATGGCATTCCAGTAGCGGTCGGTCTCCTCCTGATCGTCGGTTGCGATCTGGAACGAGAAGGCTTCGTTGTGCTTGAAGGCGGGGCCTCCGTTCAGGCCGAGACAAGGGATGCCCGCGACCGTGAATTCGACCGTCAACACGTCCCCCTCCTTGCCGGACGGGAAGTCACTGGGCGCACGGAAAACGGCACTCACCCTGCTGTCCGGGAAGATCTCAGAATAGAAGCGAGCGGCATCCTCGGCGTCGTTGTCGTACCAGAGGCAAATCGTGTTCTTTGCCATTGCGTGTTCCTTTCTCTTTGAGGAAGTTCGGCCTTTTCCCATCCGCTACCCTGCGAAATAGGGAGCCAAGCGTTTTTCTCCACCCATGCCACAGCACACGACAGCAGCATGAATGCGCCTCGTCGATCACCAGTTGCCCGGATCCGCCGTGTGATCGACACTGGCGAACTCATCGGCCTTTGCGCGGTCGAGCGTCAGATCGCTAGCATTCCCTGTCTCGTCCGTGACCGAATAATGCAGAGGTGCCGGCCCCGTGGCCAGTTCCTGATACATGAGCAAGGCGGCCTCCTCGGCAGTGTCGGCCTCGAACTCTTTCATGATGACGACTGTGAATTTTTGCATAGGCTTGACCTCGTCTGTGCTGGTTTCCGCCCCGCGCTTGGATGTGTCATAGCCAGAAGGGACGTTGAATGGACGCGGACCTACAGCGCCGTGCGTCTTTTCAGACGCACAAAGGACACTGTAGCACTTTGCATCGCTGCATGTTCTTATCCTTAAATCGGCTACGATTAGGAAACATGCAGTAGGATTTAAGTCATGCCGCCAGTCCGACCTCCTGTTCTGCAACCGTCCGATCAAAGCGGCACTATGCCGAAAGCATCAGGCCGCCGACAGCGCTTCCGGCGGGCGGACAAAGCACGTTCGCGGATTGAAAAGGAAACAGCCCACTTCCGATCGGCGTGATCGACAAGCTCGGACTAACCCAAGCCTTATTGTTGCTCGCGGAGTTGCGACTGTAGCTCGAGAGGAAGACCCTGGATTGCATAGCGCGGCAGCGTCGAAGTGCCCGGTTGTCTGTGCCTGCCAGCTTTGCCCAGTTGATATTCGAGCTTCGCCGCCAGTCCCGATCGGGAGTCGACACCCGCCAAGAACAGTTTCGTTACAAGCAATGCGGCCGTGTTAAAGAATCGCGGATCCTCGACAAGGACACTGGCGTCGTAGCCAGCATCGTCCAAGACTGAAAGGATCATTTCACGGTCAGAAGGCGATACGCAGCAGACGGTGGAAGACATCACGTCCTCCTTCGGTTGGGGCTGGGGTGTCTAGCCCTCAAGCAGTAGCGCCCGTGACATATGCTACTGAAGGTTGGACCTTGCGCCTTTGCCATCGAAATAGCAACCGCGTTCTCGGAGACGGGCACCGCTTTGTAAACAAGCATCGACCAGACGATTAGAGGATGCTTCCGAACAGGGCGGAATAGACAACCACGGCAATTGCGAGAATAAAGGCAAGCCAGACGATCACACGCGTGTAATCATAGCTCTGGAAACTGGCGGGAATGAAGTTTTTCACAGAAGCCTCCTAAGTGACTCCAAACGCAGCGTCGCTGCGCCTCCGGGATAATGAGCGGCTGCAGTTCGGGCTGAACTTGTCGAGAGCCCTCCGGCACTTGGTGACCAGACGATTATCGGGATCGTTGCAGGCCGGCGCTCGGACCAGAAGCTCCCTGGCAATCCGATATTTCACCCTGAACCTTAAAATAGTTAATGTAAACAACTGTTTAAACTACAGACGAAATATACTTCTTTGGAATACGGGTAATTTTCTCGCATCTACAACCTTTCTTTCCGAGAGATATTTTATCGTTGTATATAATGACGATCCGCAGCCAGATACTTTTTTCAGCAGGTGGGGCTTTAAATTAAAAATAATCTCACGAAAGCCACAATCACAGCATATAAATTGAGCGTCGTTCCAAGGCCAGCTTGGCTTTTTGCTTCGTCAGAGGCTGCAGACCCGCCAAACTCACCGATCATCGATCCTGAATATCCTCAAGTGCAAAGGAGCCGTAGGCTTCCGCCATGCGGCAATGCGCGAAGGGCCAGAGCGACTGCTCCCTGCACCGGAGCCAACCCAGCCCGATTATGGCTGAACCCGCGAACCCCGTTCGCGACAGGAAGGAGGCAACATGTTTGCCCGAACCAGACACCGAAGAGTGCATTTCGATGAACCGTTCTGGATTCCAGATCTCGACGAGATGGTGCCTCCGGGCGACTATGAAGTCGATGAGGACGAGGAGTTGATCGAAGGCATATCCTGGCTGGCTTATCGCCGTGTAGCGACGTTTATCAAGCTGCCGGCCACGGCCGAGAGCAAATACCGAATGCGTCTGGTGGCAATCGCTCCCGAGGAGCTTGAACGCCTCATCGCAGTCGACCGTCACAGCGCCGCTAACGCACCGTCACCCAAGTTGTAAGGCGACAATCCATGCGCAACCATCGATTCCCAATCGGTCTGTCAGTTCGGCTTAGAGATCGAGAAAATATTTCGCCCCGCGCGGCGGAGACCTATCGCATAACCGCCAAACTCCCGTTGAGGGACAACTCGCCTCAATATCGGCTCCGCAATGATGAACTCGGGCAAGAGCGCGTGAGCACTGAAGACAATCTGGAGCCAATCGAATGGGGCATGACGCCCCTTCACTAACGAGCCCTTGTCGCACAGGCGAGCCGCCCGGAGGAGAGCAAAGATGAAAAGCAAACACGAAGAACACGCGCTCACCATTAGCGTCTGGGAATCGGAAGGTGGGGCTCCCGATAGATCTGGACGGCTTTATCGATATGGTCGCCGTTTCGAGGGAGACGGGACGTATACGATCTATCATGTCTTTACCGGAGAGGCCGCAAAGATAGGCCCCTGGGAAATGGTCGGCCTCAGTCCCAAAAATGCAGCGCGAGCGCTGCGCATTCTCAATAACCCACAAGAGGCTTCAGATTAGCGATGCGCGGGTACTCGAATGATATCGTTGCAGCTCTGAGCGAGGCCGAAGTGACCGCTCTGCGGCGCGTATACGAGACGGTTTGTATCGAGTTCGGAATTCCCCGAACGGGGCCAAGGGTTCAGGGGCTTGCCGATTTTCTGATGGGCGAGTTCCGGCGTTATCCATTGAACGAAGACACGCTGCTCGCGGCCGCGCGGGCGTTCTGTCTCCGTCAGGACCAGGCATCGGAGCAAGCATACAGGTAAGTCGATCTCAGAAAGTCAGCTCCATGTGAGGCCAATTTCGAACGCTTGAGCGATCAAAACAAAGCCCGCCAAATGGCGGGCTTTGTCATGGCACGATTGTTCATGCGAATTCTTAAATATCGATCCTTTAACAAGAGTCTTCTTAAAAGCAGATCGTCCGCCATGCGGTTGGATGAGTCCAGTAACATTTTAGGGGCGCCGGACGTAGTCTGTGACATGCCGCGCAGGCCGTGCGGGCGTCCCGAGTTAACCCGCCGAGTGGCAATCCCCTTGCGTCATGGACGCGCCAGATCGCCATCGCCGCCGCCGTCCTCGTCATCGTCTTCCTGCCAGAGGCCAAGCGCGAGGAGGTCTTCGTCGAGGAGGATTGACACGGCTTTCCTCTTGCGGCCCGGCGCCATCGCACGGGTGAACGGCGGCCGGCTTGCCACGCGTAACATCGAGGACTTTCGATCGACCGGGCTCGACCTCGTTTCGCCGTGGGAGTTCTAAAGCGCGTCCTCATTCAAACGTATTCACGCGGCGCGCTTTAGGTCCTTGTTTTCTTGCATGTCGTCGTCCCAAAACCGCAGCGCACTTTTGGGCGACATGCGTTAGAGTCAGGACCCGAAGCGAAAACCCAGTTCTTCGCCACGAGAGCGTTTCATCACCGCGGCGATGCTCGGCCTACACTGGCCGCCCCCGGGACGATACTAACCTGTCGAGCGGCAACCGCTTGCTGTCTTATTGACGCGACTCGCCCCCCTCTTCGTCCTTCAGGTAGCTCACCACCGCATCAGCGATCATCGTGCGGTGCCGCCCGATCGTCGCCGGTTCGGAGAGGTCGCGGCGGAAGATCGTGCCGAAGGTGTAGCGGTTCGAGACGCGGAAGAAGCAGAAGGCGCTGATCAGCATGTGGATGTCGATCGGGTCGGCCTTGCGGCGGAAGGTGCCGTCGGCAAGGCCGCGCTGGACGATGGCATCGATGGTCTGGATCACCGAGACGTTCAACTCGCGGATCGCCTCGGAGCGCAGCATGTGGGCGGCGTGGTGGATGTTCTCTATGCTGACGAGGCGGACGAAGTCGGGATTGGCCTCGTCATGGTCGAAGGTGGTGGCGATCAGCGTGCGGAGCGCCTGTTCGGGCGGCAGGTTGGCAAGCGCCAGATCCGCCTCGAGGGTGCGGATCTTGCGGTAGGAGCGCTCGAGCACGGCGAGATAGAGCGCTTCCTTGCTGCCGAAATAGTAGTAGATCATCCGCTTCGAGGTGCGGGTCTTTTCGGCGATGGCGTCCACCCTCGCCCCGGCCAGGCCGTGGGTGGAGAACTCCTCCGTCGCCACCTCGAGAATGTCTTCCTGCGTTCTCGCCGGATCGTTTTTCCTGCCGTTTATCTGCCGTTCGGCCATCGTCGCGCGCTGCCCCGCTCTTCCACAAGCCCTTGTTCCGTCGACCTTAATGCCCGCTTTTGCAGGTCGAGCCGGAGGCCCCTCTCCCAGGCGATGCATCAAGACATATTCACCTTGGCCCGTCCTTTCAATAGCAAGTCACTTGACATCCGAACTAGTTAGTACATTTTAGGAATATTGCCGGAGACGCGGAGGAGCGCGGGTCGGCTCGCCGGGCGAATGCCCGGCATTGGGGAGAGAGAAGCTCGCGCAAACACGTCTGCGAGAGCTCGCCTGTCGCTTGGGAGGAGCGCATGACCCGCATCATCGATTTCTATTTCTTCGCGCTGAAGGTGACGATCGCCCTGCTGCTGGCCGGCATGGTCGTGCTCGTCTTCGGCAATGTCGTCCTGCGCTACGCCTTCAACCAGGGCATCACGGTCTCCGAGGAGCTGTCGCGCATCTTCTTCGTCTGGCTGACATTTCTCGGCGCCGTCGTCGCCATGCGCGAACACGGCCATCTCGGTGTCGATACGCTGATCAAGCGACTGCCGCCGTTCGGAGCGAAGGTCGCCGTGCTCCTGGGCCACGCGCTGATGCTCTATGCGACCTGGCTGATGATCAGCGGCAGCTGGGCGCAGACGCTGATCAACCTTCATGTCGGTGCGCCCGCGACCGGCCTTTCCATGGGCTTCTTCTATGGTGCGGGCCTTGCCTTCGGCATTCCGGCCTTCCTGATCCTCATTTCCGACGCTTTCGCCATCGCCACCGGCCGCATCGACGTGACGACCGCCGAACTGGTGCGTGACAGCGAGGACGAGGTTGCCCTCGACGAAATTCCCTCGCCCGCCCTCGGGCCAGTCTCTGCGAAACACTGAGGAGGCGACCATGACCGTATCGATCTTCCTCGGCGCACTGCTCGGTCCCATGGCGCTCGGCGTGCCGATCGCCTTCGCCCTCATCTTGAGCGGCGTGGCGTTGATGCTCTATCTCGGCCTCTTCGATGCGCAGATCGTCGCCCAGAACGTCTTGAACGGCGCCGACAGCTTTCCGCTGATGGCGGTGCCCTTCTTCCTGCTCGCCGGCGAAGTGATGAACACCGGCGGCCTTTCGCGCCGCATCGTCGCGCTGGCGATGGCGATGGTCGGCCATATCCGCGGCGGCCTCGGCTTCGTGGCGATCTTCGCCGCCTGCATTCTCTCCAGCCTGTCGGGCTCGGCCGTCGCCGACGCGGCCGCCCTCGGCGCGCTGCTCCTGCCGATGATGCTGAAGAGCGGCCACGACGCGGCACGCGCCGGCGGGTTGCTGGCGTCTGCCTCGATCATCGGCCCGATCATTCCGCCGTCGATCGGCTTCATCCTCTATGGCGTCGTCGGCGGCGTCTCGATCACCAAGCTGTTCCTCGCCGGCATCTTCCCCGGGCTGATGATCGCCGCGGCACTTTGCATCACCTGGTTCCTCGTCGCCCGCAAGGAGCAGTTCGAGCTGCCGCCAAGGGAGAGCGGCGCGGTGCGCCTCAAGGCCCTCGCCGACAGCATCTGGGCACTCATGCTGCCGGTGATCATCATCGTCGGCCTGAAGTTCGGCGTCTTCACGCCGACGGAAGCGGGCGTCGTTGCAGCCGTCTATTCGCTCTTCGTCGCGATGGTCGTCTATCGCGAACTGCCGCCCGCCCAGCTCTTCCACGTCTTCGTCGCGGCCGCCAAGATCACCGCCGTCGTCATGTTCCTGGTCGCCTGCGCCGCGGTCTCGGCCTGGCTGATCACCGTCGCCGACGTGCCCGGCGCGCTTGCCGCCCTCGTCGAACCACTGATGGACAACCAGACGGCGCTGCTCATCGCCATCATGGCCCTGATCGTCGTCGTCGGCACCGCCATGGACATGACGCCGACCATCCTGGTGATGACGCCGGTGTTGATGCCGATCATCAAGCAGGCGGGCATCGACCCGGTCTATTTCGGCGTGCTGTTCATCATCAACAATTCGATCGGCCTCATCACGCCGCCGGTCGGCACGGTCTTGAACGTCATCTGCGGCGTCTCGAAGCTGTCGATGGAAGACCTGATGAAGGGCGTCATGCCCTTCCTGGTCGCCGAGCTGATCGTTCTTTTCCTGCTCGTGCTGTTCCCTGAGCTGGTGACCGTTCCGGTCTCCTGGTTCGGGCACTGAGAATTTTTGCAGTCAGGTGAAATCACCTGACGTCGCACAAATGCGGCAGGACACACACTGACTTTCACGCATTCAACACGGCCGGTGGGAGTACCGGTCCAACCCTGGGAGGAAAACATGTTGAATAGACTGACGAAACTGGCATTGGGCATCGCCTTGCCGCTCGCCCTGCTGACCGCCGGGCCGACGCTCGCGGAGATCCGCGAACACTCGCTGAAGTTCGCTTCGGCCAACAACAAGGGTCACCCGCAGGTGACCGGCATGGAGAAATTCGCCGAACTGGTGAAGGAAAAGAGCGGCGGCAAGATCGAGGTCAAGCTGTTCCCGGGCGGCACGCTCGGCGGCGACGTCCAGACGGTCTCGGCGCTGCAGGGCGGCGTCATCGAGATGACGGTGCTGAACGCCGGCATCCTCGCCAACAACGTCAAGCAGTTCGGCGCCGTCGACCTTCCCTTCCTGTTCAACAGCGGCGAGGAAGCCGACAAGGTGATGGACGGTCCCTTCGGCGAGAGCCTGATGAAGCTGCTGCCCGATACCGGCCTCGTCGGGCTCGGCTATTGGGAGCTCGGCTTCCGCAACCTCACCAACAATCGCCATCCGGTGACCAAGCTCGAGGACATCAAGGGCCTGAAGATCCGCACGGTCCAGTCGCCGATCCCGCTTGAAATCTTCAACACGCTCGGGGCCAATGCCGTGCCGCTGCCCTACACCGAACTCTATACGGCGCTCGAGACCGGAACGGTCGACGGGCAGGAGAACCCGGCCGCCAACATCCTCAACGCCAAGTTCTATGAAGTGCAGAAGTATATGACGCTGACCCGTCACCAGTACAACCCGCAGATCGTGCTGGTCAGCAAGAAGTTCTGGGACGGGCTGAACGACGAGGAGAAGGGCGTGCTGCAGTCGGCCGCGACCGAAGCTCGCGACTTCCAGCGCAAGGTCTCGCGCGAAAAGGACGCCGAGGCGCTTGAGGAAATCAAGAAGACCGGCATGGAGGTGAGCGAACTCAGCCCCGAGGAGACGCAGAAGCTGCGCGATGCCGTCAAGCCGGTGATCGAGAAGTTCAGCGCCGAGATCGGCACCGAAACGGTGCAGGCGCTCTTCAAGGAGATCGGCGCGGCACGCGGCCAGTAACAACCAGCCGAGTTACCGGTCCGTCCAACGGGCGGGCCGGACGAAGCGCGACGGGATGGACAAAGTGGAACCGGAAAACATGACCGAAACGCTTGTAAGACCCTTGAAGGCCGGCCTGATCGGCGCCGGCATCCAGGCCTCGCTGACCCCGGCGATGCATATGGCCGAGGGCGCCGCCCAGGGGCTCAGCTATCAGTACGAGCTGATCGATCTGCAGGCGCTCGGCGCCACGGAAGGCGATCTGCCGCGGCTGCTCGCCGATGCGCAAACCCGCGGGCTCGCCGGTCTCAACATCACGCATCCCTGCAAGCAGGCGGTGATTGCCCATCTCGACGAGCTTGCCCCCGACGCGCGGCGGCTCGGCGCCGTCAACACCGTGGTGCTGAAGGGCGGGCGGCGTTATGGCCACAACACCGACTGGTGGGGTTTTGCCGAAGGATTCAGGCGCGGCCTGCCGGACGCCGACCTTTCCGCCGCCGTGCAGCTCGGCGCCGGCGGCGCCGGCGTCGCGACGGCCTATGCGGGCCTCTCGCTCGGCCTGCGCCAGCTTGCCGTCTTCGACCGCGAGCCGGAACGGGCCGAGGCGCTCGCCGAGATGCTTGCACCGCTCTTTCCCGAAGCCGAAATCACCGCCGGCACGGATCTCGCCGCGGCGATGCG
Source organism: Sinorhizobium glycinis (assembly GCF_001651865.1). Lineage (GTDB taxonomy): Bacteria > Pseudomonadota > Alphaproteobacteria > Rhizobiales > Rhizobiaceae > Sinorhizobium > Sinorhizobium glycinis. The sequence continues at coordinate 455,583 of NZ_LPUX01000064.1, read as the reverse complement.
GGAGGCGGCAGGGCTGATCCATGCGACGCCAACCGGCATGGCGAAATATCCCGGGCTGCCGCTCGACGCCGATTTCCTCGCGCCGCGCCACTGGGTCGCCGAGATCGTCTATTTCCCGCTCGAAACGGCGCTGCTCAAGGAAGCCAGGCGGCGCGGCTGCCGCACCCTCGACGGCGGCGGCATGGCGGTGTTCCAGGCGGTCGGCGCCTTCCGCCTGTTCACCGGGCTCGAACCGGATGCGGCGCGCATGCTCGAGCATTTCAAGGCGATGACCGGGTGAGGATTTGATCGGTTGGCTTCGCGGAGGCACCCCCCTCTGCCCTGCCGGGCATCTCCCCCACAAGGGGGGAGATTGGCAGGAGGCGCCGCCGCCAACGCAACTCCCGCAAGGGGCTGGCTGAGGCTAGCCTTGCCGATGAGAGGGAACGGGGAGCCCGCAGCTCGGCGATCTCCCCCCTTGCGGGGGAGATGCCCGGCAGGGCAGAGGGGGGTATCACGCCCGCCTCCCGATATCGCAATCTAGAAGCGAGGACAGGACGATGAAGACCTCGATAGCGACAGTTTCCTTGAGCGGCGACCTGAGCGACAAGCTGCGCGCCATCGCCAAGGCCGGCTTCGACGGCGTCGAGATATTCGAGAACGACTTCCTCGCCTTCGACGAGAGCCCGCGCGAGGTCGGCCGGATGGTGCGCGACTTCGGCCTGGAGATCAGCCTGTTCCAGCCGTTCCGCGACTTCGAAGGCATGCCGGAACCCTTGAGGACGCGCACCTTCGACCGGGCCGAGCGCAAGTTCGACCTGATGCAGGAGCTCGGCACCGACCTCGTCCTCGTCTGCTCGAACGTCTCGCCGGCCGCACTCGGCGGCATCGACCGGGCCGCCGCCGATTTCCGCGAGCTCGGCGAACGCGCCGCCAAACGCGGCTTGCGCGTCGGCTACGAGGCGCTCGCCTGGGGCCGCCATATCAGCGACCACCGCGACGCCTGGGAGATCGTCCGGCGGGCCGACCATCCGAATATCGGGCTGATCCTCGACAGCTTCCATACGCTGTCGCGCAAGATCGAGGTCAATTCGATCCGCTCGATCCCGAAGGAAAAGATCTTCATCGTCCAGCTCGCCGATGCGCCGCTGATCGACATGGACCTGCTCTACTGGAGCCGGCATTTCCGCAACATGCCGGGCGAGGGCGACCTGCCGGTGACCGAGTTCACCCGCGCGGTGGCGGCGACCGGCTATGACGGCTACCTGTCGCTCGAAATCTTCAACGACCAGTTCCGCGGCGGCAACGCCAATGCGATCGCCGTCGACGGCTACCGCTCGCTGATCTATCTCGGCGACCAGGTGAAGCGCGCCGAACCGGACATCCGGCTGCCGGTTCCGGCGATGCCGCCGCGCGTCGATGTGAAGGGCGTCGCCTTCGTCGAGTTCACCGCCTCGGAAGAGGAAGCGGTCGAGCTCGAAGCGCTGATCCGCACGATCGGCTTCCAGAAGGCCGCGCGGCACCGGACGAAACAGGTGCTCGTCTACCGCCAGGGGTCGATCAACCTGGTGATCAATACCGAGCGCGAAGGCTTCGCCAGTGCCTCCTATCTGGTGCATGGCACTTCGGCTTACGCCTTCGGCCTGCTGGTCGACGATGCGGCAGCGACTGCAGAACGGGCGCGGGCGCTCGGCGCCGAGCCCTTCGAACAGGCGGTCGGGCCGGGGGAACTCCTGGTCCCGGCGATCCGCGGTGTCGGCGGCGGCCTCATCTATTTCCTCGACGACAAATCCGAGCTCGCGAAGATCTGGGAGATCGAATTCGATCCGGTGACCGATGACGCCCCGGCGGCACCCGCCGGCCTCACCGCCATCGACCACGTCGCCCAGACGGTCAAATACGAAGAATTGCTGACCTGGCTGCTCTTCTACACCTCATTGCTCGACACCCGGAAGACGCCGATGGTCGACATCATCGACCCGGCCGGCATCGTCCGCAGCCAGGTCGTCGAAAATGACGCCGGCACGCTGCGCCTGACGCTGAACGGCGCGGAGAACCGCAACACGCTCGCCGGCCGCTTCATCGCCGAAACCTTCGGCTCCGGCGTCCAGCACCTCGCCTTCGCCACCGACGACATCTTCGCGACCGCGGCCGCCCTCAGGGCGAACGGTTTTCGGGCCCTGCCGATCTCGCCCAACTACTATGACGACGTCGAGGCCCGCTTCGGCCTCGACCCCGAACTGGTCGAGCGGCTGAAGGCGGAAAACATCCTCTACGACCGCGACGACAGGGGCGAGTTTTTCCAGCTCTACAGCCCGACCTATGGCGAAGGCTTCTTCTTCGAGATCATCGAACGGAGGGGCTACCGCGGCTACGGCGCCGCCAACGCGATCTTCAGGATTGCGGCGCTGAAGAAGCATTTGCGGCCGGAGGGGTTGCCGAAGGATTGAGGGGGGTGGGCGAGGCATTTGGATTTGGCCCTTCGGCCTATGTCCCCTTTGCGCCAAAAGGGGACATTGCCGCCGTCGCAAGACTTCTGAAGGTTCGCACCTCGAGCTGATTTGCACCGTGAACATAGCGAGTGGTGCCGTGGCGTGATAGGTATTGGACTTGGATCAAGCCCAGCATTCACCTGAACGCCTAGCAAAGGACAGATGCCATGGGAGACCAGATACGCCCGCTGCAACCAGGGGAATGCGCGCCCGCCTTCGCGCTTCCGTCGGCAAATCAAGAAGGAACGGTTTCTCTCGCCAGCCTCCACGGTCACCCGTTTCTGATCGCCTTCTTCCGCGGGTTGCACTGCCCGTTCTGCCGGCGGCAGGTGGGACAGCTCGGTGGCCTACAGCCTGCCCTGCGCGCCGCGGGGGTGGAAACTGTTGCCGTGATCAACACGCCGGTGGAGCGCGCCCGCATATATTTCGGGCACCGGCCGACGCCGGCCGTGCTCCTATGTGACCAGGATTGCTCCACGCACCGGGCCTTCGGCGTCCCGCGCGCCGAGTTCCTGCCCGAAGACAGTCTCGAGCAGCCTGTATGGCCCTATCGGGCAAGCATCGAGCAATTCGAGGCCGCTCGCATTAACCCGACGGGCGAATTGCCGGAAGCGCTACATCCAATGGCGGCCAATACCGTACTCAACGCCCAGGACGGCTTCGAGCTTAATGAAGTTGATCATGCCATCTTCGCAAGCCACCCCACACAGCTTGTCGGGCACTTCCTCATCGACGCCGACGGCATCGTTCGCTGGGTGCAAATTGAAGCGCGCGACGGGCCGAACAGCCTCTCCATCTTTCCAAACGCGGCGGAGATGCTCGCCGCTGCCGGCAGCCTCCGACACTGAAGGCCGCATCTCTGACATTCGTTTGGCCTTTATCACGTCGTCCGGCGGGGATGACTTTGACGGCTGATGGTAAGGAAGACTACAGCGCAAACAACCGCAACGGGCTGTCAGTTAGAGTTCAATCGGATCAGAAGCACGTCCGCTTTGGGCCGGAAGGTTACCTCGACCATGATCGGATTGCGCCACAAGCGGTCGTTGCTCCACCTTTGCCGGCATAGCCGCGCCCACCCCCACCGCCGCCCTTACGACGTACTCACCAGCGGCGGCAGCGCGCCTGTCTCAAGCCGCGACTCCTGCGAACCGATCGACATCCTGTTGCCGCGCCAATCGGCGCTGCCGGCGAGCCAGCTGCGAACCCAGATGATCGGCAGCAACAGGTCGCGCGTCAGCATGGCGACGAGCGACCAGCGGGAGAGATGCCAGTTCTTCCGATGGACGAGGACGAGTTCCGGCAGGTAGGCGGCGGTTGCGACAAGAGCGGCGGCGGTGAGCAGGCTGTGGCCGGCAGCGGTGGCGGCGATCGCCGCCAGCAGGAGCGGCGGCACGACGCCGGCCAGGATTTCCGGGCCGAAGAACTGGGGAAAGGTCACGCGCCGCAGCCTCGCCCAGCGGCACTGGCGGGCCCAGACCTCGCGAAATGTCCTGATGCCGAGCGGCTGTTCGAACGGCGCGGAAACCAGATGCACCTTCAGGCCGAGGCTTCTCACCAGTTTCGTCGCGGCCGCATCCTCGGCGATCTCCGCCGCCAGGGCCTGGATGCCGCCGTTGGCATCGAGCAAGCTCTTGCGCCAGAGCATGCTCTTGCCCTGCGCAAAGCCGAAGCCGAGGGCTTCGCCGGCATATTGCCAGCGCGCCTGGTGGGCGTTGAGGAAGGCGCATTCGACCTCCGCCCAGAACCCATGTGGACGCGACCCGAGCGGCGTCGAGCAGACGAGCCCCGACTCGGGCCGCCACGCCGCCATCAGCCGAACGAGATAATCGGCCGGCATCAGGACGTTCGAATCGGCGAGAACCACCCATTCATGCGAAGCCGCGTTCCAGCCCTTCACGCAGTTGTTCAGCTTGGGATTGGCGCTGATCCGGTCGTCGCCGACGAGAATGGCGGCGGGAACGGCCGGGTGGCGCCGACGCACGTCCTTAATCAGCGGCACCACCGCATCCTTCCCGTCGGCGACGCAGAAGATGACTTCGTAGTCCGGCCAATCCAGGCGAAACACGCTCTCGAGCGTCTCGCAGGAAAATTCCTCGCGCCCACAGAGCGGGATCACGATCGAGACGGGAGGCCGATAGGTCGTCCGCGGCTGAGGGCCGAGACGAGGCCAGATACGCCAGCCCGCAATCATCAGGCTCAACAGATTGATGGCGAGGAATGCACCGGCAGCGAAAAAAATCAGCATCATTTATCCGGTTAACGAACTGCGATTCCGACGAACTTGAGTCTGGATAAACATCACCGGAAGATGACAGGCGGATGACACCTGGCCTCCTCTTGGGCTCGGCCGAAGCAACCCCCTCTGGCCTGCCGGCCATCTCCCCCACAAGGGGGGAGACCAGATGTGGCACGCCCTCGCCTCAATCGGAGCTTTCCACTTGCAGCAGCGTATCGGTGGGAGCGAGGTGCCGGCCGCACATATTCTCCCCCCTTGTGGGGGAGATGGCCGGCAGGCTGCCAGAAGGGGTTTGGTTCGCCGCCCTCCTTCGGCCGGTGGCGAGGCGACGCCACAGGCGCAGACTGAGGTGGGGCGGAATGAACAAATCCCCTCCCCGGCCAGTTATACGACTGTGCCGCGCGTCCCTTCGGACGCCCGACGTCGGCTGCTTGTTCCCTCGCCCGGAACATCAGCAGGCAGATCGCCAAGAGAATTCCGATGGATTTCGTCGAAGCGCTCAACGTTGCCGCATCGTGGCTCCAGACGTTCCTCATCAACGAATGGACGCTCTATCAGTTTGCCCTGATCGCCATCGGCTACTTCGCTTCCGGCCTGCTTGCGAAACGCATCGAGCCGGCGCTGGAGGCTCGGGCCCGGACGATCAAGGGAAACCCGGACCTGCTGCGCGTCATCATCGCCTTCATGCGGCGGCTCAAATGGCTGTTCCTGATCGCCTGGCTGTGGATCGCCGATGTCGTGCTGTCGCGCTACGGCTGGCCGTCCTATCGCTGGCTGGTGGGCACGGTGCTGACGCTTGTCGCCGCCTGGTTCATCATCGCGGTGCTCACCCGCATCATCCGCAACCAGATGCTGGCGCGCGTCGTCGCGGTTATCGGCTGGCTCTATTTCGCGCTCTACGCGCTCGGCCTGGACCGCCCGGTGCTGATGGCGCTCGACAGCGTTGCCGTCAATCTCGGCGCCGTCCGCCTTTCGATGCTGCTCGTGTTGAAGGCGGTCCTCTTGTCCGCGGCGATGATCTGGCTTGCCATCCTCCTCGGCAACATGTCGTCGAACTGGGTCCAGAAATCCGCCGACCTGACGCCGTCGCTGAAAGTGCTGATCAGCAAGCTGATCAAGATCGGCCTAATCGTGCTAGCCGGCACCATTGCGCTCTCGGCGACGGGCATCGACCTCACCGCGCTCACCGTCTTTTCGGGCGCCGTCGGCGTCGGCATCGGCTTCGGCCTGCAGAAGGTGGTGTCGAACTTCATTTCCGGGATCATCATCCTCCTCGACAAGTCGATCAAGCCGGGCGACACGATCACCCTCGGGGAAACCTTCGGCTCGGTCCGGGACCTCCGCTCGCGCTTCGTCTCGGTCATCACCAGGGACGGCAAGGAATACCTGATCCCCAACGAGGACTTCATTTCCAAGCAGGTGGTGAACTGGTCGTTTTCCAGCGACTATGTCCGCATCGACGTGGGCTTCGAGGTTTCCCCCAGCAGCGATCCGCACGAGGTGGCGCGCCTGGCGATCGAAACCGCCAAGACCATTCCGCGGGTCGCCAGCGCCTATGCCGAACCGGTCTGCTGGCTGACCGGCTTCGGCGGATCGTCGCTGGGTTTCAAGCTCCGGTTCTGGATCTCCGATCCGGCGAACGGACTGACGAACATCCGCGGCCAGGTGTTCATGGCCCTCTGGGACGCGTTCGAGGCGGCCGGCATTTCGATGCCAGACCCGCGCGAGATCATCATGAAGACACCGGTCGAGGTAACCGGTGCGGAAGAGCGGACTGCTACAGCGCCGCGAGTCCCGTCAGATGGCCGGCGCCTGACGTGATCAGATCAGGACGCGGTCACGCCCCGCGCAACAGTTTGGAGGCGATCATCCACATCGTAAAGGCAATAAGGGTTTCCAGCACGCGCCAGGCCGACGGTTTGAGGAAGACCGGCCGCAGCCAAGTCGCGCCGTAGCCGAGCGCAAAGAAGAACAGGAAGGAGGCCGTTACCGCGCCGGTGGTGAACGCAACCTCCTGTCCGGGAAATCGGGTCGAGATCGTTCCGAGCAGCACAACCGTGTCGAGATAGACATGCGGGTTGAGCCAGGTCAGCGCCAGGCAGGTGGCAAGCGTCTGCCGGAAGCTCGACGGCCGCGCCTCCGCGGCCGCCAGCGCGCCGGACGACCGCAAGGCGGAATAGAGGTTCCTTGCTCCATACCAGATCAGGAAGGCCGCCCCGCCATAGCGCATGACCGGATCGAGCCAGGGCAGCAGCGTGGCGACGTGCCGGAAACTGGTAACGCCCAGCACGATCAGCAAGGTATCGGACAAGCCGCATGCCAGGCAGACGGCGAAGACGTGCTCGTTGCGCAGGCCCTGGCGCAGGACGAATGCATTCTGCGCGCCAATCGCGACGATCAGGCTGAGCCCCATCAGGAGACCCGTCACATATATCGAAAAACTCATGCCTGGCGCGGCGCTCCCGTCCTGAGGTGAGCGTTTCCGCTATCGCGGCGGGCGGATTCAGGCTAGTTAATGTTGCTGATCCTGATTAAGCGAAACTAATCCATGCTCGACTATTCCGCCCTCCGCGCCGTCTCGGCCGTCGTTCAGACAGGCAGTTTCGAAAAGGCCGCGGGCATGCTGAACGTCACGCCTTCGGCGGTCTCGCAACGGGTGAAGCAGCTCGAGGAACGCCTCGGCACCGTGCTCATCGCCCGGGGCAACCCCTGTACCGCGACGGAAAAGGGAGCATGGCTCTGCCGGCACATGGAGACTGTCGGCATGCTCGAAAGCGAGCTGTTCGAGCACCTGCCGGCCCTTGTCGATCCCGGCGAACCGAAGCAGAGGGTGACGCTTCACGTCGCGGCCAGCGCCGACAGCCTCGGCACGTGGTTCGTCGCGGCCATATCGCGCTTCGCCAAACGCTCGGAATATCTGCTGAATATCGCGCTCGACGACGAGGACCATACCGCCGAGTGGCTGCGGCGGGGGCGGGTGATCGCCGCCGTCACCAGCCTGGAAAAGCCGATCCAGGGATGCCGGCGCCTGTCGCTCGGCGCCCTTCGCTACCACGCGACGGCGAGCCCCGATTTCGTTGCCCGGCACTTTGCAGACGGCGTCACCCCGGAGGCGATCGCCAACGCCCCTGCCCTGACCTTCAACCAGAAGGACAGGCTGCAAAGCCGGTGGATACGGCAGGCGCTCGGAAAAGACGTCGCCTATCCGACCCACTGGCTGCCATCGACGCAGAGTTTCCTCGATGCCAGCCTTTCAGGCATGGGATGGTGCATGAATCCGACCCAGCTGGCGCGCCAGCATCTCGACTCCGGACGGCTGGTCGAACTGATCCCCGACACGCCGTTGGACGTTCCGCTCTATTGGCAGGTGAACCGCCTTGCCGCCGATCGGCTCGCCGACTTCACGCGCGAGGTGACGACGGTGGCGCGGGAGCAGCTGCTGCGTTAGCTTCGTCGCGTATGCGCATCACAAAACCATCAACGAAGACCGGCTGAGGACCGGCATTGCACGGCGGCTACCCCATCAGCCCCGCAAGCTCCCGGAACAGCCGCTCGTCCTCGCATTGTGCCACGTTGAAGCGCAGGAAATTTCCGGCCGTCTGCGCCTGGCTGAAGACGTTGCCGGGGGCGAGCACGATGTTTTCGGCAAGCGCCCTTCTGGCGAGTTGCGCCGCGTCGATGCCGTCCGGCAGTCGGCACCAGACGAACATGCCCGCCTGCGGCTCGATCCACGGCTCGATCCCGATCTGACGGAGCCTGGCGATCGTCCCGGCCATCGCCCGCGACAGCCGCTGCCGCACCGTCTCCATGTGCTTGCGATAGCTGCCATCCTTCAGGAGCGTCAGCACCAGCTCGGCGGAAAATCCCGCAGCGCCGAAGCTCGTGGCGATCTTGAGGTCGGTGAGCGGCTCGATCCAGCCGCGGGGCGGCGCGATGAAGCCGCAGCGCACCGCCGCCGACAGCGACTTCGAGAAGCTGCCGATATGCACGACCCGCTCGAGCCCGTCGAAGGCGGCGAGCCGCGGCGCCGTCACCTCCTCGAAATCGGCGAAGATGTCGTCCTCGACGATGGTCAGCCCGAACTGTTCGGCGAGCTTCAAGAGGCGATGGGCGACAAGCGGCGACAGCGTCGCGCCGGTCGGATTGTGGAGGGCGGAATTGGTGATGTAGAGCCGCGGCCGGTGCTCCTGAAGCGCTGCGGCAAAGCAGTCGATGTCGGAGCCTGCCGGCGTGTAGGGGATGCCGACGATTTTTGCCTGATGCGCCCGCAGGAGCGCGTGAAAATTGAAGTAGCACGGATCGTCGACGAGCACCGCGTCGCCCGGCTCGACGAGAAATCGGCAGAGCAGGTCTATCGCCTGGGTGCCGGATTCCGTCAGCATGACCTGCTCCGGCGAGGCCTCGATGCCGTGCTGCGCCAGGCGGCGCGCGAGCAGTTGGCGGAGCGGCAGCAACCCGAGCGGCGTGCCGTATTCGACGAGCGTCGCGGCACGGCCGCGCGCCACCGTCCGCAAGGCACGCCGCAACCCCTCTTCCGGCATCCACGAGGCGGGAAGCCAACCGCAGCCGGGCTTCAGGACATCGCCGTCCGCCTCGAGCGCCTGGCGCGAGATCCACAAGGGATCGACCTCGCGCTCGACGCGCGGACCGATTTCGGCAAGCGACAAGGGCGCCAGCGGCGCAGCGACGAAGAAGCCCGAACCGGGCCGCGAGCGGATCAGTCCCTCCGCCGCCAGCCGCTCATATGCCTCGACCACGGTCGACTTCGAAACTTTCAGGCTCGTCGCGGAAGCGCGGATCGACGGCAGCCGCGCACCGGGCGTGAGCGTGCGCCCTGAAATCCGGTTCCGGACTGTCGCCATGACCCTGGCGATCAGCGTCTCGCCGTCGGCATCTGCGCTCTGAGGTCTCATCCGTACCGGCCCCCTCCCATGACAGTTCGGCGGAACTGTACTCTACCGTATCTGGAAGCGCCAGCCACCTCAGCGGATACAGGTCAAACCGATAAGGGGCAAAAAGGAGCATCGCATGGACAGGATTACGAGCGGCTGGTTGAACGGAATGGCGGGCGTGTTGATTTTCTCGGGCTCGCTGCCGGCGACGCGGATCGCGGTGATGGATTTCGATCCGGTCTTCCTGACCGTGGCGCGCGCGACGATCGCCGGCCTGCTCGCCTTCGGCCTGCTCCTCGCCTTCCGCGAGAAGCGGCCGGAACGCGGCGACCTCCTGCCGCTTGGCCTCGTGTCGCTCGGCGTCGTCGTCGGCTTCCCGCTGCTGACGGCGCTGGCGCTCCGGCACGTGACCTCCGCCCACTCGATCGTCTTCGTCGGGCTGCTGCCGCTGGCAACCGCACTCTTCGGCGTGCTGCGCGGCGGCGAGCGGCCGCGTCCGGTCTTCTGGCTGTTTTCCGGCCTTGGCAGCGCCATCGTCGTCGGCTTCGCCCTGCGACAGGGTTTCTCCGCCTCGCCGGTCGGCGACCTCCTGATGCTTGCCGCAATCCTCGTCTGCGGTCTCGGCTATGCCGAGGGTGCGAATCTGTCGCGCAAGCTCGGCGGCTGGCAGGTGATCTCCTGGGCGCTTGTGCTGTCGCTTCCCGCCATGCTGGGGCTGGCGCTTGCGACCATGCCGGTAAGCTTCGCCGACTTGCGTCCCGCCTCGTGGCTCGGCCTCGGCTATGTCTCGGTGTTCAGCATGCTTGTCGGCTTCATCTTCTGGTATCGCGGCCTGGCGCAGGGCGGCATCGTCGCCGTCGGCCAGTTGCAGCTGCTGCAGCCTTTCTTCGGGCTCGCCCTGGCGGCGACCTTGCTCGATGAAACGGTGAGCTGGACGATGCTCGCCGCCACGCTGGCGATCGTCGCCTGCGTTGCCGGCGCGAAGAAATTTGCATGAGATCGAACCAGCCGGCGCGACCGAAACAAGAATAGCGCCAAAGGCCGGAACCTTCGGCGCGATGCACCGTTCTCCCCGTTCCAGCGTTTCGTCCGGAAGGGGAGGACGGCGAAAATGATGCTTCAAAAATTCTTGCTGACACTCGGCGTGCTTTGCTGCACCGCCGGCACCGCTCTGGCCGACGAGACGGCCTTTCTCGATTCTCTCGAAGGCAAGTGGACCGGCAGCGGCATGGTGCTGACCCGCATCAACCGGGCGCCGATCAATGTTTCGTGCAATTTCGACTCGGAGGCGGATGGCTCGGCTTTGTCGATGAAAGGCACCTGCCGCGGCCTGCTCGTCATATCGCGCTCGATCAGCGCGGATCTGAGATCGAAGGGCGCTACGTACAGTGGCGTCTATGTCGGGCCGAGAGGCGGCCGATCTGCCTTGACCGGGAGCCGGCGCGGCAACGCGATCAATCTCACCATCCGCTGGGCCAGAGAGGTGAATGGCGATCGCAGGGCGCGCCTGGTCGTGCAGAAAGTCGGCGAGAACGGCATGCGGCTGAGCACGATCGATGAAGACCCAAGTTCGGGCAAGCGAGTCGTGACCAGCGAAATCAATCTGCGGCGGACCTGAAGCGCGTCAAACGTATTCACGCGGCGCGCTTCCGGTTTCTTGTTCTAGATCACGCCCCAGCCGCGATAGCGCCCCCTGCCCGTGATTTCGCGCACGCCCAGTTCGCGCACCAGATTGAGGGCGCCGCGCTGGGTGACGCCGAGATGCCGGGCGATCATCGCCGTCGAAACGATCGGCCGGGAAAGGACGAGGTCGATGAGCCCCGGCAGGTTGCTGTTGGAGCGGCGGTCCTTGATCCGCATCTCCATCTGCGTCCTTGCGAGCGACAGCCGGTCGAGCTCCCTGAGCCCGAGATCGGCCGCGACCGTCATCGCCTCGAGAAAGGCATTGAGGCGCGTCAGCCGGTCCTTGGAGCGGCGCCGCTCATGCCGGATCGTCTTCAGCCCCATGTTGAAGGCGAGCACGTGCGAAGCGACCTTGCCGCGAGAGCGCAGATAGGCGCCGACGAGCAGCGAGCCCAGCCAATGCTGGCGGCGCAGCGGCTCGATCCTTTCCCAGGCATCGAAGAGGGCCGCGGCGCCGAGGCAGGCCGGCAGCTGATCGGCGGCGGCCAGCACCCCACGCCAGGCATCGAGCCGCGCCGCCTCGTCCCAATCCTCGTCGAAGAGCAGGCCGAGCTGGCCGGGAGGCTCCGATGCCGCCCTCTCCGTCGACGACCGGGGCTCGGCTTCGGGGAGGCTTCCGACGTGGATGTCATCCAGCAGCCGCTGCGATCGCGCTAAGGCCGCATCGAGCTCGGCGAACTCGCTGGCGAGCGGATTGTCATCGGCGTCATCCGCGGATTCGAGTCCCTCTTCGCAACCCGGCTGCATGGACGGCGCTTCGGTATGTCCTTCATTCGCACGCTGCTCTCCGCTCAGCGCATTCAGCCCGGTCGAGGTCAGCGCCCAGCCGGGCTCGGCCAGTTCCAATCGGCGCCGGGCACGCAAGACCGCGTGGGCGATCGTCAATTCGTGAGAAGGCGCTCGCGCATCCATGTGCGAATCGTGTAGAACGATGTCCTCGACATGGACGAGTTCGCCTGCCACCCAGAGCGCCGCCGCCGCGTCGAAGAACTGTCCGCGTTCGCGAAACCCCTCGGCAACGGCATGGCGGGCGGCGCGTTCATCAAGCCGGGCAAGCCCGTCCTCCGCGGCGATCAAGCCGGGAAGCAGCGCTGGATGAAGCGGATCGGGTGTTTCGTATCTCATTAAAAAGACAAACCCTTTGGCTGAAACGGAAGCTAACACGCAATTTCCTTCCGTCACAGGGAGGCGCGCCGTTGCCCACTGGAATTTCGCCGAGGACATCGGATTGCTTCCCACTCCCAATTCCGGTGCCGTCGACCGCCCGTCTGAGCCGGTCAACGGCGGCCGCTGATGGAGTTGACAGCTGTCAACAGCGTCGGTTCGGCCTGACGTGACATCGCATCCTGTTCCCGGGGAGAGATGCGGAACGCGCGCCGAGCGTTCTTCTCACATCTGCGTTGCCCTGTTCTTCAGCTGTTGACAGCTGTCAACTTCGCCCCTTGCCTGCCTGGCAACGATGCCCCTCCCCCACCACCGCTTGGACGGACGCCGCGACACCAGCCTCGGCTGCACATCTTGCCAGGTGTCGGCAATTCCTGCTTTAAGACGCCAGGGTTTTGATCGATCGTCTGCAAGATCCTCGCCGCTGCACCGCATCGGGCGTTTTGCGCAGGCACAGGAGAGAAGCTTTCATGGCAAGCGTTCTGGCAGCAAGCGGCGGCGTCAAGCAGGTGATCTGCATCAGCTGGGGCACGAAATACGGCGCACCCTTCATCAACCGGCTCTACGCCATGGTGGCACGCAACATCACGCCGCCCTTCACCTTCACCTGCTTCACCGACAGCCGCGACAATCTGCGCCCGGAAATTCTCTGCGAGGACCTGCCGCCGCTCGATGTCGAGATGCCGAAGAACACCAAGGGCATCTGGCCGAAGGCGCGGCTCTGGGGACCGAAACTCGGCAGCCTCAAGGGACCGGTGCTGTTCCTCGACTTGGACGTGGTGATCGTCGGGTCGCTCGACAGCTTCTTCGAGGTCGGCGGGCCCGACGACGTGGTGCTCGCCGTCAACCAGACGACGCCCTTCGAGCGGCTCGGGCAGACGTCGGTGTTCCGCTTCCCGGTCGGCAAGCTCGTATCGTTGCAGGAGAAGTTCCGCGCCGATCCCCAAGGCGTGGCGGATGAGTATCGGTTCGAACAGCGCTTCGTCACGCGCAACGCGCCAGGCGGGGCAAAATTCTTCCCGCGGCGCCATGTCCTGCATTTCCGCCAGGACTGCCGCTGGCCGTTCCCGCTGAACTACTATCTGGCGCCGCGCCTGCCCGCCGATGCCCGGATCGTTCTCTTTCCGCGCGGGCTTTTGCCGCAGCACGCGATCGACGGTCGGTTCGGCCACAAGGGTCGCGCTGCCACTCCGCTCGGCCATATCCGGGGTCTGGTTTCTCCCGAGCGAAGGGAGAGGAACCCGTTTCGCTATCTGCGGCATTACATCCGGCCGACCCCGTGGGTTGCCGAGCACTGGCGCGAGTGATCGCTCGTCCAGGTCCGGTTGACAGCTGTCAACACCCGCAACGTTCCTCATCGGTGACCATGCCACGAAGGAAAGCCACGCGCCGCTGAACTGGCTCATCTAAGCCAGCGGCCAATCAGTCATCCTGAAGACCTGGACGAGGTGTGGGAGGCTTGGAGGCATCGCCGCCGGCTGGGCTGAACGCTCATCCGAGTGGCGGAAATTATCAGCGAGATAGCTTCCGCTTCGCGATGGCGACGGCTTTTCAATCAATGACTTATGGTAGCGGCAAATTCGTTAAGAACAGGTATCGGAACCAAGGCTTACGCGAATCCCCGTCGATTGAAGTGTCTGATATTCCTTCTCCTGAAGCAATGGCGGCATGCACCGCCCGCCGTGCTGTAGGCGAGACGCGCTGCCAGCTTGAACATCATCTTCGGCGATTGGCTGCTTTATGTCGCGTGACAAACCGCCATTGGCATGCTCGCTCTCCGCGCTCGGTTCAGCGCACTGATCATCGGTGCGATAGTGAAGGTCTGCAGCCTTGCGCGTCGGGTCAGATCCCTGAGATATCCGCCCGGCGAAGTGATCTGGTCGGCTCTCTCGAGAATACAGGCGACGACGGTTGCGGCATTCTCGTAGCCGAGCACCGAGCAGGCCTCCTCGTAGGCGTCGGCGCTGACATCGAGCATGGTGCGCACGACAATTGCCGCAGTCATCAGGTCCTTCCAGTTCGCCACCCGGCCGGATGGTCCATAATCGGCAATTTGCGGGCAGGCCTCAAGAACGGCGGGCAAGGGGATCTCACGGCGAAACCGTTCGACTGGCGCGGTCGGCGGAACGAAGCTGTTCGGCGGCCGGGGAGGGCCGTTGCTGAGGCTCTCGTGTCGCGGTTTTCTTGTTCCAGCGGCGTTTTCCGTTTGGTTCGGATTGTCCGTCAGGCAGGCCCCCTCGCCTTTTCCCAAGCCCGGTTCAGATTCAAATTTGGAGTCTGGATCTGAATTCTGTTTGTGCCATCCATATTGGCGATCATTGCTGGCCGTTTTTTGCGAATTCAGCAATATTTCCAATCGATTGGTCAGGATGTCGCGGAGCGTTGCGAGTTTTTCGAGTAGGGCTTCGAAGACTCCGACCGGGGCCTTGCGCGGCCAACCGGCAATCAGCGCGTGGAACTCCGTTTCGAAGGCTTGGAAGTCGGCATCGGGAATGACTTCCCGGCTGAGTTCGATGAGCTTGGTTATGTCGCGGCGGCAAAGGCTCAGCCGCTCGCGAACGCGCCGCAGATGCTGCTGTTCGGCGGCAAGCTTCGCGGCGGCGGCCCTGAACTCGTCGGCGCGGGCAAGCAGTGGTGCGAGGTCGAAACCAAAGGCTTCGCCGATTGCGCCATTGCGGCTCTTGCGGGCATAGCGCTTGCCGTTCGGGCTGTCGCGGCGGACGATCAGCCCGGCGTCGACGAGGCAGGCGAGATGCCGGCGGAGCGTCGTGCCGGCCATGCCATGGGTGCGAAGCGAAAGCTGCGCATTCGAGGGAAACACGACGAGGCCGTTTTCGCTCGAGAGTTCGGCACCGGGATAGAAGCTCAACAGTGCATTGAGCACGGCGAGCGAGCGATCGGAGACGCCGATCTCCGACTTCGCTTCACAGACCGCGCGAAACAATTTCCATTTGTCGACCGACTGCTTCGGCGGACTATCGCCGGCAGCGATCTGCCTTGCGAGCATGCCAAGCGTCATCGCCCGGCGCCCGAAAGGCGTCGTCACACTTCCACGTTCCATTTTTCTTCACCTTTTCCAAGGCAAAAGAAAACCGTTCGCCGAAACGACGCCAAAAACGCTTGACACTGATTCGCGGAAATGGGAATCTCAAGTTGCTACACGAGAGAAGGGTTTCCGCAGCGCTAGTCGTTCGGAAGCCTTTTTCTTTTGCTCTGCTTAATCTCCTGTTTCCTGTTGGTATTCGAGGTAGAGAGCATCGAGCCTCTGCCTCACGAATTCTGCGAAGCCCGGTGCCGCCTTCTTGCTGAAGGCGAGCGTCGTCTCGGTATCGGTGTCGCGGATGCGCACCGGACGCGTCCGGTCGGGCGCCAGCCAGGTCTCCGATCTAGCCCGTGCCTTGGTTTCGGCCAGAAAGGCGAAGAGCTTTTCGAAGCGCCGGTCACTGTCCATTTCCGAGAACGCGCTTTGCCGAAGGTGCGAGAGCGCCTTGGCGCGCCGGCCGTCGTTCTCGAGCCGGTCGGCCAGTTCCATCCAGCGCCGACGGCCGAAGGAAGGCGCGGCACCGATCGCCTCGATGACCTCGACAGGCAGGCGGCGCACGACGGTGATCATCTTCGACAGCGCCGCCTTGTCGACACCGAGGGCCGACATGATGGTTTCGCGTGAAAAGCCGCGATCCTCGAGGCGGCTCGCGAACAGCGACCGCTCGATGAAAGAGAGATCGGTGCGGGCGTTGTTCTCCTGCCCCTGCGAGATCACGAGTTGGTCGTCGCTCAGCTCGCGAATGACCGCCTTGACCTTGCCGCCGATCTCGCGGAGGGCCGCAAGGCGTCGGTGGCCATAGGCCACCTGATAGCGGTTTTCCGCCTCCGGGTGCGGTCGCACCAGGATCGGCACCTGTTGTCCGTGGTCGCGAATCTGCTGGACCAGTGCTGCCTGCGCTTCCGTCGTGACGCCGAGCCGGTCGATGACGAAGGACGCGTCGACCAGCGCCGGGTCGAGTTCGACGATCGCGTGACCCTGCGCCAGCTGGCGCTCCAGCTCCTCGGCGCGCTCGACCTTCTGGGTGATGTTCGACAGAGATCTGGTGATGCCGCCGACAAGCGCATTGGTTCGATGCGCCGGGGCAAGGCCGGCGATCGGCCGATCGACGGCCGGCCGTTCCCCGTCGGGCGGAGCGGCCGGGCTGTCGGAGATGCCGATCAGGTTCTTGCGGGCCATCGGTTACTTCCTTCCCCAGACGCTGCGGATCATCTCTTCGATCTCCGCATTGACGAGCGAGAGGGAGTCCATCGCCCGGTCATAGGTGCCGCGGATGAATTGCGAGCGCTCGACCTCGTACAGCGTCTGCTTCGTGACGCCGGCATCCGAGATGGCGGTCGATTTCACCATGGCATTCTGCAGCATCCGGTTGCCGAAGATCGCCCGCATGAAGCCGGTCATCTGGCTCTGGGGCCCGTCATTCGGTTCGAAGCGCGTCACGAGGTAGCGCATCCAGTCATAGCTGGTGCGGCCGCCCGCCTTTTCGACGACGGCCATCAGTTCGCTGGTCATCGACAGGAACTGGGACATCGACATGACGTCGAGCATTTGCGGATGCACGGTGATGAGCACCGACGTTGCGGCGCAGAGCGCCGACATCGTCAGGAAGCCGAGCTGCGGCGGGCAATCGATGACGACAATGTCGTAGAAGCTTTCGATCTCCGTCAGCACCTCGCCGATCCGCGCGAAGAACAGCGTCTCCGCCGATCCGTCGATCATCGCCTTCGGCGTCTCGTGCTCGAACTCCATCAATTCGAGATTGCCGGGGATCAAGTGAAGATTCGTCGTATAGGTCGAGCGCACCACGTCGGCGATCGGGCGAGGGGCCTCATAGCGAATGGCGCCATAAAGGGTCTCGGCGTCACCCACATCGAGTTCCGGCTGATGGCCGAAAAGCGCCGAAAGCGACGCCTGCGGATCGAGGTCGATCGCCAGCACGCGATAGCCGCGCAGCGCAAGATATTGCGACAGGTGCGCCGCAGTGGTCGTCTTGCCTGAACCGCCCTTGAAGTTCATCACCGAGATGACCTGCAGCTTTTCGCCCGGCCGCCGATGCGGGATGTATTTGCCCGTCTTGGCGCCCTCGTCGAGGACGCGGCGTATCCGCTCGATGTCGTCGACCGCATACATGCGCCGGCCGTTTGACAGCGGCTCGGGGCCGTGGCCTTCTGAGGCGATCTGGCGCAGGTAGCCTTCACCGATTCCGATGAAGGCGGCGGCCTCCGCCGGGCTGAAGAGCCGCATGGTCTTCTGGGCCGTCGGAGAGAAGATCTTCTTTTGGTGTTCCTGCAGTTGATGAGCAAGTTCCTGAGCGTCGGCAGCCAGCAGGGAGGGCAAGTGCTCCTGCTCGTCGACGCTCTGGACTCTCGGCTGCAACATCATGATCTCCGAAAACTGCGCAAAAACCGGCAATGGAAGCGAATCTGCGCAGTTATACTATGCGCCGATTCGTTGCTGATTGACAAACGCTTGGAAAATAGGCCCGCTTTGCTCAGAGCGCGGCATTGTTTTGAATATCGCTCCTGAGAGTTGTCCGCGGACAACCCGCGCGCTGCTGTTTGGTATGGCCGTAAGCCGGCGCGCAGCCACAGCCGCGTTGCGGCGAGCTGGACATGGCGAGGAAGTTGGCAGCAAGCCTGAAATAGCGGGTGGCGACGCGGCGGAAATGCTTCAGCTTGGGGAAGAAGCGGTCCTCGGGCTAATCGCGCGACGCTGCGGGAACGTATGTTAACCTAATCACGTCCTCGCCAATTCGATCGCTGGCCACGAGGCGCAGCGGCGGCCGCGGCCCTGCGAAGAACGGCTTGCCGCGACCAAGCACGACGGGATGGAGGTACAGGCGATACTCATCGACAAGACCGAGGTCGGTCAGGCTTCGCGCCAGCTCTGGTCCGGCAACTTCAATCTCTCCATCAAGTCGAGCTTTCAGCCCGCGTATCGCCGCCTCGATGTCGTCCCCAACGAGTGTGGCGTTCGGGCCCACGGAGTTCAACGAGCGCGACACGACCCACTTCGGTTGGCTCCGCCACGCCGCCGCGTAGTCGCGTTCCTCCGCGTCCCACTCAGAACGATCCTCGTCCCAGTACCGCATCACCTCGTACATGCGGCGACCGTACACGCTGCCGGCCAGGCCGCGCACATCGTCGATGAAATGACGAAAGAGCGCGGGATCGGGCGCAAATTCCGTGTGGTCGACATACCCGTCCAGGGACTGGTTCAAGGCGTAGACGAGCTTTGCCATGCTGCAGGATCTCCTCCCCCGGTTCATCGGAAAGGCTCGGGCCGATGCTACGCAGAAGTGAAGTTGGTTGCAATCTGTCCGCCGCTTCGTCGGTGAGACCAATGACAGAGCTTCGCTTTCCGACACTGAACAGAGGAAAGATACGGCACACACCCGGTAGGGCTGTCACCGGCGACGGAAATCGCTAAGGTGCGGGGCTGGTTATCAGCGAGGGCCGCGCCATTTCCAACGATCATCCTACAGCGGATAGAGACCGTTCCGAGCAGCTGTCGCTGCACCAGAGAATCCTGAACGACGTCGAGGGCAACATTCTCTCGGGACTCTGGCCGCCCGGCCACCGGATTCCGTACGAGCACGAGCTGACGGAGCAATATGGTTGCTCCCGGATGACCGTGAACAAGGCGCTCAGCGATCTCGTCAAGCGCGGCCTGATAGAACGCCGGCGCAAATCCGGTAGCTATGTCACCTTTCCGCACGTCCAGTCGGCGGTCATGGAGATCCATGATGTCAAGCTCGAGGTCGAATCGCTCGGTCTGGATTATGGCTACCATCTCGACGAACGCTTGCTGCGCGAGGTCAAGGTGGGCGATTCGGCGCGAATCGATCTGCCGGCCTCGGCGCGCCTGCTGGAAATCACCTGCCGGCATTTCGCCGGCGGCCGGCCCTTTTGCCTCGAAGAGCGGCTGATCAGCCTTGCGGCGGTGCCGGAGGCCGAAACCGAGCGTTTCGATGCGGTTGCGCCGGGCTCATGGCTGCTCGGCCAGATCCCCTGGAGCACCGCCGAGCATAAAATCCGGGCCGTGGCGGCGAGCCGCCAGGCGGCACAGGCGCTGGACATAGCGATCGGCGCCCCCTGTCTGGTGATCGAGCGGCGGACCTGGAGCGGCGGCGCGCCCGTCACCAGCGTGCGGCTCACCTATCCCGGCGATCGGCACGAACTCGTCGCCGAATTCGCACCTGGCGCGAACGGATAGTCCGGGTTTCAGTCAACACCATTTTCAGAACGCATCCGCAGAAGGGATGGATGCGTTGCAGGTCGATTGGGCGAATATGATTGATATCTAATATACGACCGGCCGTCCCGCTGGCCTTCAGGCGCGGCGCACAGCCGCAACGCGACATTCCGGACTGCCTGGGCTCGGTCGGCCGGCCTTTCGTCACCCCTCGCCAGGAAAAAACAGCAATCTCTGGCACTTTGCCTCCGAGAGGGGCATCCTATCTTCCTAAGAGTGTCATTCGGTAGAGGGAGGAACGCGGATGCGCTGCTTTACGGTACTTGGTCCTTCGCAGATCGGAAAATCCACGCTCGTGGAAAGGTTGGGCTCGCTGGAAGGCGAGCCGAAAAAGTCAGTTTCCCCTTACGGTCTATCCATCACTGAATTTGATTTTGGCGGCGAGGCCTGGTGTGCTCTCGACGTGCCGGGCAACAACGAGGCGCTTGCCCATGCGCAGGACGCGCTGCTGGCGAGCGACGCCTGCGTTCTCTGCGTTTCGCCGGTCCTCGACGAGGCGGTGCTCGCCGCCCCCTATCTCAGGGCGATCGAGGCCTCCGGCACGCCCTGCATCCTCTTCGTCAACCGCATGGACGAGCCGCGCGGCCGGCTGCGCGACGTCGTCGCCGCGCTGCAGGACTATTGCAGCCGTCCGCTCGTCCTGCGGCAAATCCCGATCCGCGACGGCGACAAGATCATCGGCAGCTGCGACCTCATTTCGGAGCGCGCCTGGCGCTATCGCGAAGGCCAGACCTCTTCGCTCTTCGAGATACCCGAGAGCGCGATCGAGCGCGAGCACGAGGCGCGGTCCGAGCTGCTCGAGCATCTTTCGGAGTTCGACGACTGGCTCCTGGAGGAACTGATCGAGGACCGCGAGCCGGCGAGCGACACGATCTATGCGATCTCGACCCGGGTTTTGAGCGAAAACAGGATCATTCCGGTGCTGCTTGGCGCGGCGAGCCACAGCAACGGCATCATGCGGCTGATGAAGGCACTGCGCCACGAGGCGCCGCGCGCCGATGCGCTGCGCAAGCGCCTGGCCGCATCTGCCGGCATCGACGAGGCAACGCTGACGGCCGTCAGCTTCCACGCCTACCACCGGCAGAGTGTCGGCAAGACGGTTGTCGCCCGCGCCCTGCAGAACGGCGTGAAGCAGGGAGCGGTGCTCGGCGGCGCCGGCCTCGGCGCGCTCCAGGACCCGGCGAGCGGCCGGCCGATGGCGAGCGGCATCACCGTGGCCGGGCAGGTTTTCGCGGCGGTGAAATCGGATCACCTGACGGTTCCCGCCCTGCTGACGCCCCATGCGACGGTCGCGCCGCCCGACTGGACGGCACCGCCGACCCCGATCCTCCAGCGTATTCTGGTGCCGGAAAGCGAGCGCGACGAGAACAAGCTTTCCGAAACCTTGGCAAAACTCGCCGAAACCGACCGCGGCCTGACGGTCACGCAGGAGGAGGGGACCGGCGCGCAACTGGTCAGCGTCCAGGGGCCGGTTCACCTGCGCGACATCTGCCGGACGCTCTCCGATGTCTTCCATGTGGAGGTCGGCGAGCGGCCGCCGAGCCCGGTCTATCGGGAGACCATCTCCAAGTCGGCGGAGGTTCACTACCGCCATCGCAAGCAGACCGGCGGAGCCGGTCAGTTCGCGGATGTCAAGCTGAGCGTCCATCCGAACGGGCGCGGCGAGGGGTTCTCCTTTGCCGAAACCGTCAAGGGCGGCGCGGTGCCGCGAAACTTCATCCCGGCCGTCGAAGCCGGCGCCCGCGAGGCGATGGACAAGGGCCCGCTCGGCTTCAAGGCGATCGATATCGGCGTGCTGCTGACCGACGGCCAGCACCACTCCGTCGACAGTTCGGAATATGCCTTCCGGACGGCCGGCAAACTCGGGGTGCGGCAGGCGCTGTCGCAGGCCGCCGCCGTGCTGCTGCAGCCGATCTTTCGGGTGGAGATCCATGTGCCGTCGATCTATTCCGGCGCGCTCGTGCCGGTCGTCTCGACCCTCAAGGGCCAGGTCCTCGGCTTCGACCGCGACGAGGCGGCGAAGGGATGGGACATCTTCCGCGCGCTCATCCCCGGCAGTGCGTTTGAAGACCTGGCCCGGGCGCTGAGATCGGCGACGCAGGGCATCGGCTATTTTTCGAAGAGCTTCGATCATTTCGAAGAGCTCTACGGCAAGGAGGCGCAGGCGATCATCCACGCGCATGGCACGCATGCGAACGAGCATTGAGAGGCGAGGGGAAAGGCGAGGGGAGGGAGGCCGGCGCTGACTTGCAATCCTGCGCTTGAATTGCATCCCCGCAAGTAATACCTATCAGGAGACAGAGTATTACCGAGGGATGCAGATGGCAACGACGGTCACCGCCAAGGGCCAGGTCACGATTCCAAAACAGGTCCGAGACCTGATGGGAATCGGCCCCGGCAGCAAGGTTGAGTTCCTCCGCTCGAACGACGGCAGCATCGTGCTCGTCCGGGCCGACGAAAAACGGCCCAAGAGCCGGTTCGCCCGCTTGCGTGGTCACGCCGGGAAGGGGCTCAGCACCGATGCCATCATGGCGTTGACCCGCGGCGAACCGTGACGCTGGTGGATACCAATGTCCTTCTGGACGTTGTCACCGACGATGCGCGCTGGGCCGATTGGTCGATCGCTGCGCTCGAGGCGGCGAGCCTTGAGGGGCCTTTGTTGATCAACGACACGGTCTATGCTGAGCTCGCGGTGCGGTATGACCGTATCGAGCAGCTCGAGGCTTTCCTGAGCGAGGCGGGACTGGAACTCACGCCAACGCCACGCGAAGCGCTTTTTCTTGCCGGCAAGGTCTTCACCCGGTATCGCCGGTCAGGCGGATCCAGGACCGGCGTTTTGCCGGATTTCTTCATCGGGGCTCACGCTGCGGTCAGTCAACTCCCCTTGTTGACCCGTGATACCAGCCGTTACCGCACCTATTTCCCATCACTCGCGCTGATAGCGCCGGATGCTCCCTAGCATCCTTTCCCTATGCGTATCCGCCAGGAGTCGATGAACATGCAGTAGAGCCTTTTCTGGATAAATGGAACCATTCTACGAGAGCAGGGGCAATTGCCCTCCGAAGATGCCGGACCTTCAGCCAACAGGATGGTTTCATTTAAATTGAAGAAGGGCTATTTGGAGCCCTCCGGGGTGCCTTGGCTGGCGACCGCTTTCCACCCAACCGCGACCGATAGAAACCTTTCCCCGAGACCGAATGCTTCCCAGAATTATCTCGACTCTCGCAAAATAGGTGCCACATTATGGAAAGATGACCGGCGGGAACGATAGCGGGAATGCGGGTGCCGCAAGGCAGCGCTTCGGTTTGGCAGGACTTGCCGAAGCGATCGTCGAGACGCTTGATCAGCCGCTGCTGATCCTCACTTCCGATCTCACCGTTGCCGACGTCAATTCCGCATACTGCGAAACCTTCGGCGTCACAGCCGAGGGAACGCGCGGCCAGCCGATATACTGGCTGGGAAACGGGCAATGGGACATTCCCGAGCTGCGCGGGCTCCTGGAGCAGGTCCTGCCCGAACGCACGATCGTGAAAGGCTACCGGATCGAGCACAAGTTTCCCAATATCGGGAGGCGAGTCATGATCCTGAACGCCCGAAGAATAACGGCGGATGATGGGCGGCCGGAATTGCTCCTGCTCACAGTCTCTGATCGAACGGAAGCCGAGCAAGCCCGGTTTGAACTCGAAGGACATCGGGAGTTTCTGGAAAAGCTGATTGATAGCGTTCGCGAAGGACTCCTGGTGCTCGACTGGGATCTGCGAGTCGTCAGGGCGAACCAGACCTTCTATGACCTGTTTCAGGTTTCCCGCTCCGACACTGAAGGCCGGCTGGTGTACGAACTCGGGAACCGGCAATGGGACATTCCGAAATTGAGGGAGCTCTTGGAAGATGTTCTTCCCGACAACAATGCTTTTGACGATGTCGAGGTAGAGCACGACTTCGAAACGGTCGGACCGCGCATCATGCTCCTCAATGGCCGCCGTCTCGATCATCTCGACCTGATCCTGCTGGCGATACGCGACGTCACCGAACAACGCCTGTTGGAGGCGCAGCAACAGACGTTGATGGGCGAACTGCATCACCGGGTGAAGAACATCCTGGCGAGCGTGAACGCGCTGGCAAATCGAAGCCTGCATGAAAGTCAATCTCTTGATGAGTTTCGCGACAGGTTTGCAACTCGCCTGGGCGCCCTCTCCAGGACCCAGGACCTGCTGATGCGCGCGCCTGCGCACGATGTCCGCATGGCTGAAGTCCTGCGGCTTGAGCTGGAGGCCCAGGGCGGTCATGAGGGAGAAAACTACCAAGTCGACGGTCCGGACGTCATCCTGTCGCGGGAAAGCACGCAAGCGTTCGCCATGGCGATCCATGAACTGGCCACCAATGCAGTAAAGCACGGTGCCTGGGCCACCCCCGAAGGCCGGCTGAAGGTAACTTGGACGGCACACCGAAGAAAGGGCAATGGAACACTAATCCGTTTTCGCTGGCGAGAGAACGGCCGCGATATCGATACCGCCCCCGCTCGCAAGGGCTACGGCTCGCAAGTGTTGGAGGGAGTGTTTAGCCATTCCCTGGACGGCACGTCGGAATTGACGCTCCATCCTGACGGCGCCGAGTTCGCTGCTGAATTCAAGCTGCCGGATTAGGTTTCGCCCGCTGCTTGCTCCACACGATGGGGATGACGTGCTTTCCACACTCTCGCGACGGGAATGATCGAGGGCCGGAACGGCGCGTTTCGGATCGATTTCGTAAGTCTCGGCGGTTACAATACAACCCCTGCACGACGAGGGGGTCGGCGGCATGCGCGCATCGGCCGGGCAGGGACCCGAGCCTGCTATTCGACGAGAATGGCCCTGAAGTCGTTGACGTTCGTTCCGGTCGGCCCGGGAGCGAACAGGTCTCCGACGGCGTGAAACGCCGACCAGGAATCGTTGGCGTCGAGCAGTTCTCACGCATCCAGCGATCCTGTCGCAGTCGTCACCTAAGCCGTATCGCGTGACGACGACGCCCGACAGCGGACCGTCCCAATGGCTCTCCACAGCCTTTGCCATCGGCGCCGAACCCTTGCCGACACCGATGACGACGGTGCGGCCTCTCGGGCGCGGCGGCAGATTGGCGGCGATCACCTTTGCCGGATCGGCTGCAGTGACGGCGGCATCAAAGAGCGAGGTCAAGAACGGCCGGCGCTCGTCGGGCGGCAACAAGTCTTATTCCTCCGACGGCCCGTAGAGGCCGAGCTGGTCGAGCAGCGCCCGCTGCCGGCCGGCACTTTCGACCAGCAGGCCGGTGTAGCGATCGACGATCCGGCCGCGATGATCCGGATCGGAGACGGCGGAGAGAGCACCCAGGATTGCGGCGACCCTTTCCGAAGTCTGCCGCAATTCGTCCAGGAGTTCGGCCTTGCCGCCGACCTCGGTGACCGCCCGCTTCGTCACCCGTCCGATGCCGGCCGGCGTGCGGCTGCCGGCTGCCACGTAGCCCTCCGGCAGGTCGCCCTTGAGATTGGTGACCGATTTGAAGCGGATGACGTCGAAGATCTGGTCGACCGCCTGCTTCGCGCCGGTCACCCGCGAGGGATGGTCGGTGTCGGCGGCCGCATGCGGCAGCAATTCCAGCTTGCCCTTGTGGCGCTCTTCGAGCGGCAGATAGGGAAGCATCGGCCCGCTGAGCCTGCCGGTCGCGGCGTCCTTGAAGAGGTCGGCGTCGATCGCCGCATGCGCGATCTTGCCGGACGAGAGCGCCTCGTCGAGCGCGGCGGCGTCGACGACTTCGCCCCGGTCGTAGTTGACCAGTACCGCACCGTCGTTCATCGCGCCGAGCACTTGTCCATTGACGGTTCCGGCGTTGGAATAGACGCCGGTCGCTGCGTCCAGGCGGCCGAGGCCGATGTGGACGGAGAGCACGTCGGCGCCGGTCGCCGCCGCAACAGGACTTGCGGCATATTCGAAGCCTTCCGCCTCGATCCAGCGCTTGTGATGCTCGCGGGCGTAGATCGCCACCTTCATGCCGAAAGCCTTGGCGAGCTTGGCGACTTCGCGGCCGATATTGCCGTAGCCGAGAATGGCGATCTTCCGGCCCTCGAGCTTGGCGGTTGGAAAGTCCTTGAGCTGACGGCCGGTGTCGAAGTCGCCCTCGGCAACCATCCGGTGCAGCCTGTCGACCGGCAGGTCGGGAACGACCTTCAGCACCGCCTTCATCGCCATCTGAGCGGTCGCGCGGCTATTGATGCCCGGCGTGTTCATCAGCGGCGCGCTGCCGCCCTCGCCGTTGCCGCCGCCCCAGGAGGCCGAGCCCATGTTGCCGGTGCCGGCGCCGATGCGCACGCCGCCGAGCGGGAACACGGAGGCCTTCGGAATGAAGGTCGCCGCCGCGATCAGCGCGTCGTACTGGCCCTTGTCGGTCTGTGGCAGGATCTCCGCCTCGGTGCTGAGATCCGGCTGGTAGAAGAAATGGATGCGGCCCTTCTCGAGCACCGACCGGTCGCCGAGCGGCCCGAGATGGAAGACGCCGCCCTTCGCCTCGACATAGGCCTTGATCTCGCTGTGATCCGGCTTGCCGTCGGGGCCGAAACGCAGGCCGACCAGGTCTGCGATCAGCACGGTATAGGCGCGCGCGGGATCGTCCTTGCGGACGGCCCCGCCGGCCTTGGCCGGGGCCTCGAAAGTGACGCCGCTTTTCGCCAGTTCCTCTTCGAGAACGACGATCTTGGCGCGCAGATACGCATATTGCAGGTTCTCCAGCAGCGCGACGACATCTTCCGGCTCGCGGATGCCGCCGACCCAGGCGCGGTAGTCGCCGGGCGTGCCCGGGAAGGCATTGACGTAGCGGGCCGCATCGAGGCCGGGCTCGTATTCGCCGTTCGGATGGGTGATGCCCTCATAGCCGAGCAGTTGCTTCGAACGGGCGATGATGCGGGCGTGGACGCCGGGATCGGTGATGCCGTCGTCCTCGACCTTCAGCAGCGTCACCGCCGCGCCGCGCCGCTCGGCATCGGTGACGGTCAGCGACAGAAGCGGATGCGACTTGACCCACTCGTCGATTACCTTGCGATTGGCGGCAGAACGGCGGTTGAGTTCGACGACAGAACCAACCCGAGCCTCCGACTGCATCAGGCCGAAGGTGGTTTCGGCAAAGGCGAGCGCGCTGTAGGTGTTGATGACGCCGCCGAGCATACGGTCTTCGGCGGCATCGTAGAACGGCCCGGCATCGACGGAGCGCTTGGCCGAAAACGGCTGCCTGGGGTCGATCGGCGGCGCGATCTTCAGCTGACGCGGGATTGCCCAGGCAGGATCCTGCTGGTTCTTCTCGATCAGGGCCAGGGCATGCGGCGTGAAGGAGGCGACAAAATAGCCGGAAATCCCGCCGATCGCCTTCTGGAACGGCATGAACAGGCAGCACTTCGCCATCACGGCACTGACCAGTTCGGGCTCCCACGGCATGGCGCCGAGCATCGAGGTGGCATCGAACACCGCATGACGGTTCGCCGGATCGCCGTCGATCCAGCTCAAAAGCTCGCGGATCTCGCGGCTCGTATAAGCGTTGGCCCCGGTCGTCTCGTGGCCGACACCGACGAAGATCGAAACGCCAAGTTCAGACAGCTCCGCCGCCGTCGGGATCACGCCTTCGGAGACGGCGAAATGGATTCGGCTCTCGCAGCCCTTTTCGGCGAAGCGCTGCATCTCGATCAGCTGGGTCGCCCAGGACTGGCGGAAGAAGCCGGCGGCCCTGGACGGATCGCTCTCCGGCTGCGGCGTATCCACATAGATGCGTTGGGAGGCGTCGTTGGCGTTCATCAGGTGCTGGACGCAGACGGTGAAGCCGCTGTGGCCACCGCCAAGCCCGACCGCCATGCGGTTCGTCTTCGGAAAGCCGAAATAGCGATGGATCGCCCGCATCATGTCGGTCAGGATTTTGTCTGCCGGATAGCCGCGGTGCATGCTGCGGGAAATCTCGGCGGTGGTGAAGCCGCCGATGTCGTTACCCCTGTCGTCGAACTTGCGATAGGTCTTCTCGATCCAGGCGTCAAAGGCGATGCGCCGCAGGCGGCTGTCCACTTCGTCGGTGGTCGCATCGGTGATCGGGCCGACGCCGAAGAACGGATTGGACGGCAGCCTCGGCGCGCCCGATTTGGTCAGTTCGAGTGCCTTCAGTCGCTGTTCCTGCATCTGCGCGATATTCGTCATGATCTGCCTATCTGTTTTCGAGGCGTAAGGATGCGCGGATAGTGGATCGAACACGTCGGAAAGAAGACCTCATATGCGTCGAACAGCACGCGGAATGCGTCATGGGTGCGCCTGCAATGAGGGTTGCTGCCGCGCCGGCAGCGAGAAGCCCGCCAGGTCCGAAAAAACCGCGGTCCTTTCGCGCTCCAGTTGGAGTCCACTTCTGCACGGCCGGTCCCGGAGAACCGGCCGTGCAACTGAGCGAGCTCAGGTCACGATACTGCTTCAGGTGCGAGCCCGGAAGCTTCCGCCGCTCCCGTGACCGGCTCAGCGGATGCTGTCGCAGAGCGCCGCCCCTTTCCCTCCTCGAGCTCATCGAGAAGGGCATGCCAGAGCGAAACGCAAAGCCCGACCATCACCAGCAGGAACGGTGCGGCCGCGATGATCGAGGCGGTCTGGAGGCCCTGAAGCCCGCCCATGACCAGAAGCACCGCGGCCGAGGCACCGGCAAGCACGCCCCAGAGGACGACAACGCCGGGTTTCGGCTCCAGGACCCCCCGTGATGAAAGCATGCCCATCACGACCGCGCCTGCATCCGCGCCCGAGATGAAGAAGATCGCAACGAGAAAGATGGCGATCAACGATGTCAGCCAGGCGAAGGGATACTGCGCCAGAAGGGCAAAGAGCGAGACGGCCGCACCCTGGTTGTTGACGGCATCGACGATGCCTCCGGCGCCGAACAGCTCGGAATGGAGCGCCGTACCGCCCATGATCGTGAACCAGACGAAGGTCACGCCGCTCGGAATGAGGAGCACGCCGATCACGAACTCCCTGATCGTGCGGCCGCGCGAGATGCGGGCGATGAACACGCCGACGAAGGGCGCCCAGGAGACCCACCAGGCCCAATAGAAGATGGTCCAGCTGCCGAGCCACTTGCCGTCGCTGAAGGCGGCCGTGCGCAACGACATGGACACAAGGTCGCTCAGATAGAAGCCCAGCGATTCCGTGAAGGTGTTGAAGATGAAGATCGTCGGACCGATGCACACCAGGAAGGCCAGCAGCAGCATCGCGATGATCATGTTCATGTTGGAGAGAAACTGGATCCCCTTGCCGACGCCGGACACCGCCGAGAGAATGAACAGCACCGTCATGACGCCGATGATCGTCAGCGCGATGCCGTTTGAAACGCCCGTGCCCCAGAGGAAGTTTATGCCGCTGTTGATCTGCTGAGCGCCAAGGCCGAGCGAGGTGGCGGTTCCGAACAGTGTCGCGATAAGCGCAAGCACGTCGATCGCCTTGCCGATCGGCCCGCTTGCGGCCTCGCCGAAGATCGGCGTGAAGGCAGCCGAAATCAGGTTCGACTTACCTTTGCGGAAGGTGAAATAGGCGATGACCAGGCCGACCACGGCATAGATTGCCCAAGGGTGAAGTGCCCAGTGGAAGTACGAGTACTTCATCGCGACGAGAGCCGCTTCGAGGCTTTTTGGCGCCGCCTGCCCATGCGGCGGGCTGGCGAAATGGTAGATGGGTTCGGCGACGCCCCAGAACATCAGGCCGATGCCCATGCCGACGCTGAACATCATGCAGATCCACGAGGCGGTGCGGAATTCCGGTCGCTCGTCGTCCTGTCCGAGTCGGATTTTGCCGAAGCGGCTCCCCGCCAGGAAAAGTGCGAAGACCAGGAAGCCCGCAGTAGAAACGACGAAGCCCCAGCCGAAGCCGCTTATGATGGCATCGAGAACCACCTTGGAGATCGAGGAGAGGCTTTCGGGGAACATGGTCCCCCAGCCGACAAATCCCAAGATGATGAACATGGCCGGCCAGAATACGGCCGGATCGATCTGACTGGGTCGTGATGACTCCATTTTTTGCTCCTCCCAATTTGACCATATGACCCCGGTGCGAACCGGGCAGCCAAGCCGCTCATGCGATCCTCTCCGGCGGACCGCGACCGTCGTAAAAAGGTGATGACTCAGGCAACCTTGCTCATGACCGACAGCACTTCCGCCACCGTCTCGCCGAAGGACGAGGGCGTCGCCACGATGGTTACTCCCGCACCCTTGAGGATCTCGACCTTCTCCTGCGCCGATTCCCCGAAGGCGGAGATGATCGCGCCGGCATGGCCCATGCGGCGGCCCTTCGGCGCCGAAAGGCCTGCGATATAGGCGATCAGCGGCTTCTTCATGTGGTCGCGCGCCCAGAGCGCCGCTTCCGCCTCCTGCGGGCCGCCGATCTCGCCAATCATCAAAACCGCGTCGGTGTTCGGGTCCTTTTCGAACAGTTCCAGCATGTCCTTGAAGGATGAACCGTTGACCGGGTCGCCGCCGATACCGACCGAGGTCGACACGCCGATGCCGAGTGCCTTCATCTGGCTTGCGGCCTCGTAGCCGAGCGTGCCCGAGCGTCCGACGATGCCGACACGGCCGGGCAGATAGATGGAGCCGGGCATGATTCCCATCAGCGCCTCGCCGGGCGTGATCATGCCGGCGCAGTTCGGCCCGATCAGGGTCATGCGATCCTCGAAGCGGTAGCGCCGCATGTATCGCTTGACCCGGATCATGTCCTGGGAAGGAATGCCGTCGGTGATGCAGACGCAGAGCCGGATGCCGGCATCGGCCGCCTCCATGATCGAGTCGGCCGCAAAGGGCGGCGGCACGAAGACGATCGAGGCATCCGCACCGGTTTCCTGCACGGCCCCCTTCACCGTATTGAAGACCGGCATGCCGAGATGGGTCTGGCCGCCCTTGCCGGGGGTGACGCCGCCGACGACATTGGTGCCGTAGCGCTTCATGTCCTCGGCGTGGAAGCTGCCGATCTTGCCGGTGAAGCCCTGGACGATGACGCGGGTGTTCTTGTCGAGCAGAATGGACATGTTTCGCCTCCTTAGGCAGCCTTGCCGGCGGTGAACGAACGCCACGCGGCGACTGCCTTCTCGGCAGCTTCGGCCAGCGTTTCGGCGACGATGATGTTTTCGCCGGATTCGGCGAGGATGCGCCGGCCCTCTTCCATGTTGGTGCCGGAGAGGCGGACGACGAGCGGCACCGGCACGCCGACTTCCCTCAACGCCTTGATGACGCCCTCGGCCACCCAGTCGCAGCGGTTGATGCCGGCGAAGATGTTGACGAGGATGGTCTCGACGTTCCTGTCCGTGAGGACGGCGCGGAAGGATTTCGCCACGCGTTCGGGCGAGGCGCCGCCGCCGATGTCGAGAAAGTTCGCGGGCTCGCCGCCGGCGATCTTGATCATGTCCATGGTCGCCATCGCCAGACCGGCACCGTTGATGATGCAGCCGATATTGCCGTCAAGGCCGACATAGGAAAGTCCACGGTCGGACGCGTAGGTTTCGCGCGGATCCTCCTGGCTCTTGTCGCGCATCTCGGAGATATGCGGCCGGCGGAACAGCGCATTCTCGTCGAAGCTCATTTTTGCGTCGAGGGCCACGAGATCGCCCTGGCGGGTAACGACCAGCGGATTGATCTCGAGCATCGAGGCGTCATAGTCGACGAAGGCGCGGTAGCATCCGATGAGCGTCTGCGTGGCGCGGCCGATCAGGGCATTGTCGATGCCAAGCCCGAATGCGATCTCGCGCGCCTGGAAGTCCTGCATGCCGACGCCCGGATCGACGGTCGCGCGGATGATGGAATCAGGCTCGGCCTCGGCGATCTCCTCGATCTCCATGCCACCCGAAGACGAGGCGACGATCATGATGCGCTCGGATTTGCGGTCGAGAACGAAGCCGAGATAGATCTCGCGCGCGATATCCATCGCCTCCTCGACATAAAGGCGGCTGACCAGTTTTCCCTGCGGCCCGGTCTGGTGCGTCACAAGCGTGCGGCCGAGCATGGAGTCGGCGGCCGCGACGATCTCGTGGTCGGACGAGCAGAGCTTGATGCCACCCGCCTTGCCGCGCGCGCCGGAATGGATCTGCGCCTTCACCACCCATCGGTCGCCGCCGATCTCCCTGGCACGGTAGGCCGCCTGCTCGGGACTATAGGCGAGGCCGCCGCGCGGGATGTCGATCTGGTACCGGGCGAGAAGTTCCTTGGCCTGATATTCGTGAATGTCCATAAGTGTCCTCCCCTTCAGCGGCGGCCGGCGGTGATTGCGTCATGGGTGGCGAGCACGTTGCGCGCCATGCGTTCCGAAGCGGCGTCGATCATCTTGCCGTCGAGCGAGGCCGCGCCCTTGCCCTGGCTCTCGGCGAGCTTCAGCGCCTCAATGATGCGGCGGGCGCGGTCGACCTCCTTTTCCGGCGGAGAGAAGATCTCGTTGGCGAGTGCGATCTGGCTCGGGTGGATCGCCCACTTGCCTTCGATGCCGAGGGCCGCGGCACGGCGCGCAGCCGCCTTGTAGCCTTCGGGGTCAGAGAAATCTCCGAACGGACCATCGATGGCGCGCAGTCCGTAGGCGCGGCAGGCAACCGTCATCCGCGACAGGCCGAAGTGCCACTGGTCGCCGGGATAGTCCGGGTTGAGACCGCCGATGTTGACGGTGCGGGCCTTCAGGCTCGCGGCATAGTCGGCAACGCCGAAATGCAGTGCCTCGAGCCGTCCGCCGAAGGAGGCGATAGCGTCGACATTGGCCATGCCGAGGGCGGTCTCGATCAGCGCCTCGAGGCCGACGCGGGTCTTGTAGCCCTTGGCGATCTCGATCTGGTTGACCATTGCCTCGACCATGTAGAGGTCGGCCGGCACGCCGACCTTCGGCACGAGCAGCGTGTCGATCCGGTCGCCGGCCTGCTCCATGAGGTCGACGACGTCGCGGTACATGTAGTGCGTGTCGAGCCCGTTGATGCGGACCGAGATCGTCTTGCCGCGGCCGCGCCAGTCGATCTGATTGAGGGCGGCGACGATATTGGCGCGAGCCCGCTCCTTGTCCGGCGGCGCCACGGCGTCCTCGATGTCGAGGAAGATGTAGTCGGCCTCGGAATTGGCGGCCTTCTCGATCATCTCGGGGTTGGAGCCCGGGACGGCAAGCTCGCTGCGTTGCAGGCGCAGCCGGCGGAGATGGTTTATCGTGTGGCTCATCGGTTCTCCCCTTCCGTTCTTTTCAGGCTGCCTTGGCGGTCGACGCCGTGGCGGCGGAGCGGAATTGCCTGATCGCCGCGCCGACGCCCGCGCCCGGTTCGATTTTCACGCCGCAGTCGAGAAGCGTCAGTTCGGCGGCGGAGAGCGCGCCGAGGACCATGACCTCGTTCAGCGAGCCGAGATGGCCGATGCGGAAGACCTTGCCCGCCACCTTGCTGAGCCCGCTGCCGAGCGAGGTGTTGTAGGTGCGATAGGCGTGACGGATGACCTCGGCACCATCGATCCCTTCCGGCAAACGGATCGCCGACACAGTGTCGGAATGCCATTTCGGCTCGGTCGCGCAGAGCTTGAGGCCCCAGGCCGAGACGGCAGCCCGGACGCCGTTGGCGAGGTGGTGGTGGCGGACGAAGATATTCTCGAGGCCCTCCTCGAACATCAGGTCCAGCGAGGCTCTGAGGCCGCGCAGCAGCTGTGTCGGCGGCGTATAGGGGAAATAGCCCGTATCGTTGGTCTTGATCATGTCGTCGAAGGAGAAGTAGCAGCGCATGTGGCGCGCGGTCTTGGCGGCTTCGAGCGCCTTCTGGCTTACCGAAAGGAAGCCGAGGCCGGCGGGCAGCATGAAGCCTTTCTGCGAACCGGACACGGCGCAATCGACACCCCATTCGTCCTGGCGGAAATCGATCGAGCCAATGGAGGAGACGCCATCGACGAAGAGCAGCGCCGGATGGCCGCAGGCGTCGAGTGCCGCCCGGACGGCGGCCACGTCCGAGGTGACGCCGGTCGCGGTTTCGTTGTGGGTCACGAAGACAGCCTTGATCTTGTGCGCCTTGTCGGCGGCGAGGCGCTCGGCATAGAGCTCGGCCGGCACGCCCGTGCCCCATTCCCTGTCGATGCAATCGACCTCGAAGCCGAGGCGCTCGGCCATATCGACCCAGAGATGCGAGAACTGGCCGAAGCGGCTCATCAGCACGCGATCGCCGGGCGAGAGCACGTTGGTCATCGCCGCCTCCCAGGCGCCGGTGCCCGATGATGGATAGATGAAGACGCGGCCGTTCTCGTTCTTGAAAACCTTCTTGACGTCGGCGAAGAGCGGCAATGTCAACTCGGGATATCGAGGCGAGCGCATGTCTTCCATCGGCAGGTTCATCGCCTGGCGAACCTGTTCGGGAATGTTGGTGGGGCCGGGAATGAAGAGATGGTTGTAGCCTGACATCGTTCCTCCAATGGCTGCGTCCGCGGACGGCGTTTCCTCGGCGCCAAAGCTGCCTTCCGGGCCAGGTCCGCACAACACTCGCTCAGGCAGAAAAGAATGCCCGACGGGCAGCTTGAGCGCGGCCCTGACGGGTGGCCACTTGGGAGGGATGGGTAGGAAAAGACTACCCGCAGGTAGCATACGAACGGTATCACTCCGGATTGCGCCGGCGCTCCTTGGTGTAAAGGGCGACCGCCATGGCGCGGTTGCGCACTTCGAGCTTGTCGTAGAGATTCTTGAGGTGGTATTTCACGGTATTCTCGGAAATGCCTGTTCGCGCGGCGATTTGAATGTTGGTCCAACCATTGGCCAGCATGCCGAGCAGCTCACTTTCGCGAGAGGTGAGCTGCTGGAACGGCGTGTTGGAGATTTTCGAGAGCACCGTATAGGGAATGCAGATCCGGCCCTGCATAACGGCGGTGAGCGTCGCGAACAGGATTTCGGGATCTTCGAACTGGTAACAGAGACCGTTGACACCAAGCCGGATCGTCTCGTTGACGACCGAAGGATTGCTGGTGTCGGCGAAGAGAACGATCCGCGGGTCGAACCCGAGCCGCCCGAGATCGGCGAGCACCTCGGGCGCCTCGGCATCGTCGAGCTGCCAGCTGAGCAGCACGCAGTCCGCCTCGACGGAGGCAAGCTTCTCGCACAGTTCGGCCGAGGTCCGCGCC
This sequence comes from Sinorhizobium glycinis, assembly GCF_001651865.1. Taxonomy (GTDB): domain Bacteria; phylum Pseudomonadota; class Alphaproteobacteria; order Rhizobiales; family Rhizobiaceae; genus Sinorhizobium; species Sinorhizobium glycinis. The sequence goes on along the minus strand of NZ_LPUX01000064.1, from coordinate 420,731 downwards.
GTATCGACGATGGAAAACCTGGCATTTTCGGAAAAGAGGCCACGAAGAGCGGCAATCACCAAGGGGTTGCGCTCCGCGACCAGTACTCGGCCTCCACCCTCCTGCGACATGTGCCTCCCTGCGTCTTATGCCGTGACATGCACCCATCTGCGATAGACTGAACACTACCACCAGACGCCGCGCACATTTCACCGTCGAGCGACGAAACGTGTCCTAAAACGTCTTCTTGCGTGAGTAATGTGCGAAGGTCGCACAGGGGGAACCCTTGCCTCGGCCGATTGCACGCCCTCCGCCCAGTTCCGGGTCAGGAGCGTCGAAGCGACGTCACAAAAGCGCAAAGTCGCTCGTCGAGAGGGTCCTGACGTTCTGCAGGATGGCGACCAGTTGCAGATCGGCGTCGGTGCCTGACCCGTCGGCATCGAACCAGAGGCGACCATTGTCCGTTTCGAACAGGAAGGTGCCCTTCCTGCCCAAGGGGGTGGTTCCGTTCCGGTCGCGAGCGTCACTGCCGTGTCGCCTGCGGCAATCTCGAACGCCGCACGTTCGATGACGAGCTTGTCCTCACCGCGCACGAAGTCGGTGATGACGTCGCCTTCGCCATCGAGCCCGGCTTCGTCGAAGACGAGCCGATCGCTGCCGGCGCCGCCGGTCAGCCAGTCGTCGCCCTCGCCGCCGACCAGCGTGTCGTTGCCGCCGCGGCCGTCGATTATATCGTCGGCGTCCCCGCCACGAAGGATATTGTTGGCCGCGTCGCCGTGGATTTCGTCATCGGCATCGCTGCCTTCGATGATTTCGAAATTCCGCACCGTGAGGCCGAGCGCCAGGCCCTTGTTCGCTGCCGATCAACACATCGTTTGCCGGCCGTGCCCGTGATATTTCCCATTCCTCTCCTAAGTGATTTTCAGCGGCACGCGCAGGTTCCGGATCTGTTTTTCCGCAGCGCCCAAACCAAGGGCGATCCCGCCCCGCCGAAGCGGGACGGGGCTCGATGCGAATCTTCGCGATACGCCTCAGGCGAGGAGGAAGTCGCTGGTCGACAGCGTCGTGACGTTCTTGAGGATCGCCACCAGTTCGAGGTCCGCCTCGGCGCCCTTGCCGTCGGCGTCGAACCACAGCCGGCCGTTGTCGCTTTCGAACAGGAAGGTGCCCTTCGTGCCGGTCGCCACCGGATCGGCGCCGACGACGAGCGTCACCGCCGTATCGGCGGCGGCGATGCCGTAGTCGCTGCGGTCGAGCAAGAGCTTGTCCTGGCCGCGCGTGAAGTCGGTGATGACGTCGCCCTCGCCGTCGCGACCGGAGCGGTCGAAGACGAACAGGTCGTTGCCGGTGCCGCCGGTCAGCCAGTCATCGCCGGCGCCGCCGTTCAGCCGATCGACGCCGCCGCGGCCGTCGAGGACGTCGTCGGCGCCGCCGCCATTCAGGGTGTTGGCGAGCGCGTCGCCGCGGATGACGTCGTCATTGACGCTGCCGTTGATGATCTCGAAGTTCTTCACCGTCAGCCCCTGCGCCATGCCGCGGTTCGAGGCCTGGTTCTGCAGGTCGAGCACCACCGAGTTCTCGGTGGGACTGCCGAAGGACAGCGTGTCGGTGCCGGTACCGCCGTCGAAGACATCGGTTCCGCTGAAGACGGTGCGCGTCAGCGTGTCGTTGCCGGCGTCGCCGTAGAGGCTGTCGCTGCCCGCGCCATCGGTGAGCACGTCGTCGCCGGCACCGCCGCGCAGCGTGTCGTTGCCGCCATTGCCCTCCAGCCGATCGCCGAGGCTGCCGCCCGTCACCGTGTCCTTGCCGGCGCTGCCGAGATAGTTCAGCACCTCGAAGGCCTTGAAGGAGGTCGTCGCATCGACGGTGGCGCTGCCGGTCGCGAAGCTGAAGGTGATGTCCTTCGTCTGGTTGCGCACGTCGAGATCGAGCGTGTCGGTGCCGGTGCCGCCGTCGGCAACGTCGCCGATGCCGGCATAGACGCGGTCGTTGCCGTCTTCGCCGTAGAGCTTGTCGAGGCCGCCGTAGAAGCCGACCCCATCACCGTAAAGCGTGTCGTCGCCGAGGCCGCCCCGCAGCGTGTCGTTGCCGAGATTGCCGCCGAGCACATCCCTGCCGGCGCCGCCGGTCAGGCTGTCGTGGCCGCTGCCACCCCAGAGCCGGTCGTCCAGGCCGCCGCCGGCGAAGATATCATTGCCGCTGCCGCCGATGAGTTCGATGCGCTCGACGTTCTTGACCGTGACCGGCGCGTTGCTGACGGTGACGGAAGGCGCCAGCTTGAAGGTGATCCCGGCGCTGTACTTGCTGAAATCGATCGACGCGAAGTCCGTGTCGGCGCCGCCGTCGAGCGTCAGCTTGCCGGTCGAGGCGCTGCGCTTGAAGGAATCGTTGCCGGTGCCGAGATCGACGGTGTTGTGGCCGATCGCGGCGCCGCTGTCGCCGACGGTGACCGTGTCGTTGCCGTCGCCCGCCTTGATCACATTGGTGCCGCCAAGGTCGACGAGGCGGTCATGGCCGGCGCCGGAGGACAGGCTGTCGTTGCCGGTGCCGCCGTCGAGCACGTCGGACCCGGCTGTGCCGATCAGCGTGTCATTGCCGGCAAAGCCGTAGAAGTTGACGCTCTGGGCACTGCCGACCGACTTGACGATGTCATCGCCGGCGCCGAACGACACCCGGTAGTGCTCGAAATTCTTCAGGCTGGTGCCGTCCGACAGCGTCGCTGTCGCGCCTGTCGCCGAGAAGCTCAGGGCTGCCGTCGCCGAGCGGCGGTCGACGACGACGGTATCCGTGTCGGTTCCCCCGTCGCCCGTATCGGCGCCGCCGTCGCCGAGTGTTACGACATCGTTTCCGGCCCCACCCGACACGGTATCCTTGCCGATGCCGCCGTTGAGATTGTCGTTGCCGGCACCGCCGGTGATCGAGTCGTTGCCGGCGCCCGCATCGACGATGTCGTTGCCCGCTCCGGTGACGATCCTGTTGATCCCGGTCCCGGTCGCATGGATGCTGTAGTGTTCCATGCCGACGAAGGTCGTGCCGCCGGCCAGCGTGTTCAGCTCGGTCGGCAGCTTTGCGGTGAAATCGCCGGTGAAGCTGCGGATGACGAGCCGGTCGCTGCCGCTCGCATCGGTGATCGTGTCCTTGCCCTCGCCATAGACGTAGGTGATCGTGTCGTTGCCGGCGCCGCCCTCGACCTTGTCGTCGCCGATACCGCCGTCGAGCGAATCGTGGCCGTTGCCGCCGCTCAGGCTGTCGAGCCCAGCGCCGCCGAGCACTTCATCGTTGCCATCGTCGCCGAAGAGACCGTCATTGCCGATACCGCCGGATACGGAATCGTCGCCCGTGCCGCCGCGGACGTCGTCCTCGCCGCCGTCGCCGGAAAGGAAGTCGGCCCCCTGGTCGCCGGTGAGAATATCGTCCCCGTCGTCGCCGTTGAGGAAGTCCGTCCCATAGCCGCCCTTGAGCGTATCCTGGCCGAGGCCGCCCGTCAGCATGTCGAAGCCGCGACCGCCGGTCAGTTTGTCGTCGCCGGCACCGCCGGTGAACATGTCGCTGTAGTTGCCGCCGGTGATCGTATCGGCGAAATCGGTGCCGGTGATCTGGAAGGCTTCGACATTGGTCGCCTGGATGTTGCCGACCAGCGTCTGCGGCGTGATCCAGTCCTTGACCGTGATGGTCACGCCCACCGTGAGATCGGAGTAGTCAACCATGAGATGGTCCGTTCCCGAACTGCCGTCGACGACATCGCCGCTTCCGGAGAACGGCACTTCCGACATGATCGTGTCCTGGCCGGAGCCGCCGTTGATTTGGTCGCTTCCGTCGCCGCCATCGAGAAAGTCATTGCCGTTGTCGCCGTCCAGCGTGTCTTCGCCGGTATCGCCGAAGAGGACGTCACCCTGGAAGGAGCCGCTGAGCGTATCGTTTCCACCGAGGCCAAAAAGGTTGTCGGTGCCGAAATCGCCTATCAGCCTATCGGCGCCGTCCGTACCCATTACCATTGCCATTCGTATCTCCTGAGTATTTGTTGACACAGAGGTTTCGTTCGCCGGCACGCGGACGCGCGGCGTTGAAGCGGATTGGATTTTTCGAAAGTGCTGCCGCGGCTGACAGATGCCGACGGCGAATGCCCGGGAGGGCGTCTTTTCTAACGGATCTTGATTATGTCCTTGTCTCCTCGGTCCCGAGGACCATCGTCATATTGTTCAGAAAAGTCCCGACCAATGTTTGCGCACGTCGATGACCTGACCGATCCCACCGGAGGTCCGGGCGATCCGTCGTAACGAGGTCATTGATGCCACCGTCTCCCGACGACGGAAATCGCATGCAGTGACAGCAGGTCCGCTAGGCGCTTTTGGCCGAGCGCGTTGGTTGCGTGAAGACGACTGTCGCAAACAGAAGCATGGACATAAGCACGATGACTGCTCCGACCTTGGCCGGGGTTTCACTTCTGCCCTGGATCGCGAGCACGATACCGGGTGTAAGGACCAGAACACCGAGATGCGCGAGCGCGACCTGAATTCTTGCCACCCAGGTTTTCGTCGCTTCTGCGCACAGCGTGTAAAATGTGCCGTAAAGTGCAAGCGTCACCCAGCCGAGCAGAATGAGATGTGCATGCGCGGGAGAAAGCGAGTGGTCGCCTGATGCCGACATGACGATGCCGAATACCATGCCGGCGACAGCATAGAGTACTGCTCCGATCCAGCAGATTTTCGAAAGAAGGTTCATCATCAGATCTCCTTTGGGACCATTCCAATTCGGCCCAGTATTGGCGGCGACTGCAGATTTTCCGGTGATTGCGGTTACGGCTGTGCATCAGGTTCCGACAGCGGCACGCGCGCCGTCGATCCCGATTTAGCGAAGCACTGAGGGCGAGGGAAATCGAATGATCATATGGGGCGGATCAATGCGATGGATTTGACTTGCGTCTTCAAAGCGGGGCTCGAATCCTCCCGGGCTGCAACCGGTGACAAGCCGTGCAGGACGATCGCAATTGCTGGCGAAGCAATTAACAACGCCGGGCTGAAGGCGTCAGGCTACCGACGGCATTGTTTCCGGCGGAGCGAAGGTCTGGCCATGCCTGATCGCAATGCCGATGACCCGATCAATGTCCTCCGGTGACGGCGGGCCGGACGGCGCAGGCGATCCGGCCGCGACGGACACGCCTGCCTCGCAGAAGAACGCTTCCATGCCTTGGGCACAGGTAATCAACAGGCGCACCGCCGCGGGACCGGGATTGCGGAAGCCGTGCATCGCCCCGCCGGGAATGCTGATCGTATCGCCCGGGCCGACATCGATCCATTCCGCACCGCTCGCGCCCATGCGGCAGAACTGCGATTGGCCCTCGAGCACATAGAAGGCTTCCTGCTGCGCGTGCTGATGCAGCGGCACCCCCGCGCCCGGCGGCACGACCGCCTCGAACAGGCTGTAGTGCCCGCCGGTTTCGGCTTCACCGATCTTCAACTCAAGCAGAATGCCGAGCACGTCGAGCTTCCCCTGCTCCCCGCGAGCCAATCGACGGACATTGCCGCGCTCGTCCCCCTGTTTTTCACTCATGCTTCTCTCCTTCTCCTGCTGATGTGGCGGTTTGCCGTTCGCTTTTTTGCGAGGCGGCACGCGCTGATTGCAAAATCATGTCGATGGCCCAAGCCGCGGCTTCACCAGCCTCACGCCCAGACAGCAGGCCGCGGTCGCGCAACAGTTGCCAGAACGGCGCGCTGTAGATCGCAAGGCAGACCGCGACGAGGCGGCGCTCCTCTTCGGGTGGCAGTCCATCGAGAATGGCGGCGAGACTCTTGCGAAACGCCGGACGCCCCTCGATCGCGCCGCGATCACGGATCGTGCTTCCGGCCGCCTGCAGCGAAGCGCGCACAAGCGCTTCATGCTCTTCGAAATTGCTGAATGCCATCCGGATGAGCGGAACGATTTCGTCCTCGCTCTCCGGGAACCGGGTCCCGGTCTTGTCGCGCAGACGAATCCACATCGCCTGCAGGAGATCGTCGCGGGTTGGGAAATGGCGGTAAACGGTACGCGCGCCGATACCTGCGGCCTCGGCAATGATTTCATGCGAGAACGGACCGTTTGGATTCTCATGCATGAGTCGCATCGCGACCTCCAGAATGAGGTCGTGCGTCGCCTTTACCTGTCGTTCACGAAGGGTGGTCTGTGTGTTGCTCATGACAGTTTACTGCCATCATTGCATTGCTATGTCAATAAGGCAGTTCGGTGACATTGGCGGGTAGCAGGGGCCGCATATCGAATAATACGTGAGCTGAGGGAGAAGGCGCGCAAGAGCATGCCGCCAAAAGGGTGAATGCCTTGACGGAGAAGGTGAAGAAGGCCCAGCGGCTGCTTGCGCCGGTTTTGAGTGGCATCGCAAGCGGGAACCTTCTCCAGCTTCCGTAGCATCAGTGTGGCTCAACGAAAGCAGCACGAACGCCCTCCGGCCCGAGCGCCTGGATAACGACCAATATCCAAGTGCCGAACTGCTCCCGCCTTTAGCATCACCCGGCAGATGCCTGCGCAGAATAGATGCGTGCACCATACTGCCCCATTCTCCTAGCCCGACCACACGGTCCCTGAAGTGCTGCGGCACAAACCGGAAAAGGAGATGAGAGATGAAAAGCGAAGTGCCAAGTAAGTCGTTGGAGTGGAGCAATCTGGTTCTTGGTGCAGGTTTCATTTGCGCTGCATATATGTTCGGCGGACTACCCGTCGTCGCATGGAATGCGGGGATCACGGGCACGTTGATGGTCTGCTGCTCTGCCGTGGCCCTCACGCGCTATGGGGCTTGGGCCGAATGGTCCAATCTCCTCCTGGGGTGCTGGGCGGCGGTCGCCCCATTCCTGCTCGGCTTCGGATCAGCGCCTGTCGCGATGTGGACACACGTCCTGCTTGGGCTTTGCGTCGCGACGATTGCTGCAATCCAGCTTTTTGCCGGTCGCCAAACGGACAAGCCCTCAGGCACCAGGTTAAAGCCCGGAGAGTGAGGCAGCGGCGGTTTTACGAAATGTAGTCGACCGCAAACACCTATCGCCAAGGCGTCGTGAAGCAGCTCGAGAAAAAGAAGGTCGTTGGCTTGCTGCCTTGTCTCACGCCAGGGCGGCAAGTAGCGGCTCGTCGTCGACGTCGGTCGCCGAAGTCTCTCGGAGTTGCGGGCCGTCAGCCAACAAGGCAGGAAGGACGCATGCAGTAATCTCCGGCTCACGCGGTCCGATCCAGCCTTGCACGAAGCGGCGACGTCGCGGCGCAATGCATGGATTTCCATGAATTGCGGCTGTGGCGCGGCGGGTCTACGGTGTCGAGACGAGTTCGCCAGCCCCGATATCGAGAACACGTGCTGTACGCGCTGACGATCCCCCGAGTTTGTCCGGCAGGAGCAGCTGATGATGAGCGTGTGGTCGCACCGCCCCAAATTCTCTCACCTGGGGCTATTCTTCGCGGCCTATGTTCTGGGCTGCGGTTTCGCTCAGTCGCTCGCAATCGTACCGGGGACAGGTGTTTCCATTTGGCCTCCGGGCGGGCTTTTCATGGCCACGCTTGTTCTCACCCCACCCTGCAGCTGGCCTTGGTGGGTGCTCAGCGGCTGCCTGGCTGAACTGTTCAGCAATGCCCTGTGGTTCCACAGCCCGCTGCCCGCGGCCGTGCTCATCTATATTGCCAACGCGCTTGAAGCAGCGACTGGGGCATGGCTGGTGAACCGGGTGCTAGGGCGGCCGGTCCGGCTGGAAACCCTGCAAGAAGTTCTCGCATTCGTCGTGCTGGGAGCCGGAATTGCGCCTGTTGTGGGCGCGACTGTCGGAAGTGCGACACTTGCGTGGTTTGCCATACAATCGCAATCCTTCACATCGGCCTGGCCTCTTTGGTGGATCGGAGACGCCACCGGAGTCCTGATCGTGGCACCGCTGGTGCTGGTCATGTTCAATAGCTGGCATGGCAAGCCCCGGCTCTCGAGCTCGCAATGGATGGAAGCTTGCGCCCTGGGGCTGATCCTTCTCTGTGTCGCGGCCCTATCACTCAGCGGCTACCTGCCCTTCGCCTACATCGTCATGCCGCCTCTTCTCTGGGCCGCAGTGCGGTTCGAGTTCAAAGGCGCCGCCGTCAGCTTGATCCTCCTTGCCCTGATCACGCTGATGTTCACCATATCCGGCTCCAGCCAATTTGCCGGAGATCCCGAGGCCCAGAGGCAAAAGCACATTATGCTGCAACTTTTTCTGGCCATCTCGGCATTATCGGCGCTGATCGTGGCCGCCATATCCCGGCAGCATCAGCTGGCGCTGCTCACGGTGCGCCAGAGCGAGCGCCAACTGCAGCAGCTGATCGACGCCGTTCCGGCCCGGATATGGAGTGCGACGCCGACCGGCGGGTCGGCCTACTTCAACAAGCGATATCAGGACCATTTCCGCTCGGTTATCGAGGACTTCGATGCCGTCGAAGAGCCGCGGATCGAAAACCTGCTGCAAGAGCTCGTCCACCCCGAGGATGCTCCGGCAGTGCAGGCCACGCTGGGGAATTGTTTCGATACCGGCAGCGGAGCGGCGATGCGATTTCGTTGGCGCGAAAGGGATGGCATTTACCGTTGGGCGGAGTGCAGAATCGAGCCCCGGCGTGACGAGGACGGAACGGTCTTGCAATGGTATGGGGTTTCTATCGATATCGACGACGAGGTGCGCGCGCAGGAGGCGCTGCGCGAGCGCGAGCGCGAGCTGTCGCTGCTGGTCGATATGGTTCCGGTTCACATTGCACGCATGGCGCCTGACGGCGAGCCGACCTTCTTCAGCAAGCGCACTTTGGAATCTCTCGGTATGGAGGACGTCGCCAGTTGGGACGAACTGGACAGGAGTCGCCTGGCGGTCCTGATAGGAGCAACCGTTCACCCCGAGGATGGACCTCGAATGAAAGAGGTCCTTGGCCACGCTCTCCTCACCGGCAAGCCCTACACGATACGATATCGGCGGCGTCGCGCAGATGGCGTCTATCGCTGGATGGAAGGCCGTGCGGAGCCGTTGAGAAACGAAAGAGGAGAGATCGTGCAATGGTACGCGGCTGCCATAGACATCGATGACGAGGTGCGGGCACAGGAGGCATTGCGAGACCGTGAGCGGGAGCTCTCCCAGCTCGTAGACATGGTCCCAAGCCTCCTCTGGCGGCTGAGCCCCGACGGTGAACCGACCTTCTTCAACAAACGCGTGATAAATTTTCTCGGCCTGGAAATTGCGGATTTGGACAAGCCAGGCCTGAGCCGGCTGCAAGCTATAATCGAAACCGCCGTTCACCCTGACGACGCGATCGGTCTTGAGGAGGCTCTCAACCGTTCCTTCGTCACGGGCGAGCGCTTCTCCAAGCAGTATCGCCTTCGGCGTCAGGATGGCGTCTATCGCTGGGTACAAGGCACTGCGGAGCCGCTCAGGGACGAGAGCGGACGCATCGTCCAGTGGTACGGCCTCTCACATGACATCGACGATCAGCTGCGCGTCCAGGAGGCGCTGCGCGAAAGGGAACGCTCCCTCTGGCAGATCGTTGAGACGCTGCCTGCAATGATCGATTGCGCCGCTCCGGATGGGGAGCCGGTATACCGCAATCCGCAGCTCCGCGACTTCCTTGGCTATAAGCTTGAAGAGCTCGACGGAACGGGCAAGTCCCGGTTGGAGGGCACGCTTGATGCCGGCGTCCACCCTGACGAGGTCGATGGTGTCAAGGAGAACTATGCCTATTCGTTGGCCACGGGCGAACCCTATGCACGAAGGCACCGTCTGCGGCGATTTGACGGCGAATATCGCTGGGTTGAAACGCGTGCTGCGCCGATGCGCAATGCCGAGGGCACGATCGTTCAATGGAATGTCATATGCCTGGATATCGACGGAGAGGTCCGGGCAGAGGAACAGTTGCGCCTCGCGCAGGAGAGTCTGGCTCGGGCAAATCAGGCAGCCAGCCTCTCCGAGCTTTCGGCTTCCATCGCACACGAGGTGAACCAGCCCCTGGCAGCCGTCGTGGCAAATTCGCATGCCTGCCAGCGTTGGCTCACGGCCGTACCGCCGAATATCGAGCGCGCGCAGCGAACGGTAGAGCGCATCGTCCGGGATGCCAATTCGGCGGCCGACGTCGTCAGCCGCATTCGCGCCTTGTTCAAGCAATCCATAGGCACGAGGATCAATGCGGCGCTTACCAGCGTGATCAGTGAAGTGCGCAACCTTCTGGCCGACGAGGCGGCGCGGCGGCGCGTTCGGATCGACCTGCAGATCGACGGCGGCCTTCCGCCGATCGCAATCGACCATATCCAGATCCAGCAGGTTCTCATCAACCTCATTCGCAACGGCATGGAGGCAATGGGCTCTGTTGCGGGCGACAGGGTGCTTGGCATGCGCGCAAGCTATATCGGAGATGTGATTCAGACCGAGATCAGCGATTTAGGTCCGGGCGTTGAATTTCCCGACAGGGTATTCGAGCCGTTCTTCACGACAAAAAAAGACGGCATGGGCATGGGATTGGCGATCTGCCGTTCGATCGTCGAGCTGCACGGCGGACGATTGTGGGCCGAGAAGAACGAACCGCAGGGAGCAAAGTTCATCTTCACCCTGCCGGTTGAAGCGAAGGCAGCGCCATGATGAGCGATGATCATGTCATCTTCATCGTCGACGACGATGAACGCATCCGCGAGGCGCTCAGCGACCTCCTGGACTCGCATGGCATGCGCGCTGTTTCCTTTGCATCAGCCGGCGAATATGTGAGCGCGGATAAGCCGGATCTCCCTGCCTGCCTCATTCTCGATGTCGAATTGCCGGATATCAACGGCCTCGATCTGCAGAGGCAGATCGCGGACGGGGATCATCCGCCGATCGTGTTCATCACGGGGCATGGCGACATTCCATCTTCAGTGCGTGCGATCAAGCACGGCGCCGTGGATTTCCTGACGAAACCCTTCAGCGATGCTGACCTCATGGCAGCAATCGGCGCGGCGATCGCTGAAGATCGGGACAAGAGAGCGGAACGCGCCGAGCTCAGCGTTCTGGGACAACGCTATCGCGAGCTAACGCCGCGAGAGCGGGAGGTACTGCCGCTCGTCGTGAGCGGTCTTCTCAACAAGCAGGCGGCCGCCGAGTTGGGCATCAGCGAGGTCACGCTGCAGATCCACAGACGAAACGTGATGCACAAAATGGCCGCAGCCTCGCTCGCCGATCTCGTGCGGATCGCCGAAAGGCTGGAAATACCGATCACCCACTCCCGTCGAGTGGGAGGGAATTGAGCATGAACAAGAAAAGACATGTCGTGGCAATTGTCGATGACGATGCAAGGCTGCTTGAATCGGTGAGCGACCTCCTGGAATCCGCGGGCTATGTGGCCCGCAGCTTCTCGTCGGCGGGGTCGTTGCTCGCCAATGGAGTGTCGGACCTGGACGTGCTCATCACCGATATCGGAATGCCTGGGATGGACGGCCTCGAGCTTCGTGACCTTGTAAAGAAGTCGCGTCCCGAACTGCCGGTATTCTTGATCACGGGCCGCCACGAGATAGCCGATCAGGGCCGCGCCCAAGGCATTAGCGGGTTTTTCCGCAAGCCTTTCGATGCCCAGGCCCTGCTTGCGGCAATTGCCATTGCTCTACAGCGCCGCGCGTCTAATTAGACGCGCAAAGGTCGCTGGAGCGCTTTGAATCACTGCATGATTTTGTCCTTAAATCGATTCCGATTTGAGGAATCATGCAGGAGACAATTAGAAGGAGGGTGACATGGGAGTTAGCGAGCCTTTCCTGCGGAGAACGTCGTCATCGTCACCGCAGCTTGGGAGTGAAGAGGATGAGCCGCTCGTTGTTATTGTCGACGACGACGCGTCGGTTCGCGCGGCACTGTCGGAGCTGATCCTGTCGGCGGGTTTCCGGCCGGTCAGCTTTGCCTCGATTCGGGAATTGCTTGACGCGGATTTGCTGGACGCCCCCGGGTGCTTGATCCTCGATGTGCGCATGCCGGGGGAAAGCGGTCTCCATCTGCAGCGCCATCTGGCCGATAACGGCAACCCGAAGCCGATCATCTTCCTGACCGGGCATGGTGACATCCCGATGACCGTCGAGGCGATGAAGGCCGGTGCGGTGGATTTCCTCACCAAACCGGTGCGGGACCAAACGCTGCTTGACGCAGTCGCTGCGGGCATTGCGATGGACGCCGAGCGGCGCGCCGCAGCGGCGATTTCCCGGCTCAACATCGAACGCCTCGAGACGCTGACGCAGCGCGAGCGTGAAGTTCTGTACGAAGTCGCGCGCGGGCGCCTCAACAAGCAGATCGCCTTCGATCTCGGCATCAGCGAAGTGACGGTGAAAGCGCATCGCAGCAGTGCGATGCACAAGATGGGGGCTGCCTCCGTCGGCGAACTGATCCGGGCCTTTGAGACACTGCCTCCGCAACTGCGCCAGGCCGGCGTCCGCTAAGCTGAAACCGCTCTGCCGGAGATCAGCCCGGCAGAGCGGTTTCAGATTATGCGGTCGTCTAGGTCGGCCCAACCCAACAAGCGGTCAGTAGTCCCAGAAGGCCGCTACCCAACGAAAGTCGTCGCCGTCGACTGCCACCCGACCGACGGACGGGAACGGCAAGTGCGTGGCCACGAGCTGTCCGCCGGTCTCCGCCAGCTCGCGCAAGAGACGGACCCGGACACGGGCCGCCTCCTCGGGGTCGTGTTCGAAACCGTTGTGCCAGTCGGGGTGTTCGAACCCGACGGCGAACACCGCATCGCCGGCGAACATCAGCCGATCGCCGCCGGACGCCATGCGGACCACGCTGTGCCCGGGGGTGTGGCCGCCGGTGCGACAGACGATCACTCCCGGCGCCACCTCGTATTCCTCATCGAACAGCCGCAGCTGGCTCTGATACTCTTTCGTGAACCGCTTGGCGGCCGCCCGAAGCGCATCCGGGAACCCCGGCGGCATGGAGACGTGGGAGAAATCGGGCGACTCCCAGAATTTGACCTCGGCAGCCGCCACGTGAATCCGCAGGTCCGGACGCAGTCGCTCCTTAACCCCGTCGACGAGCAGCCCGCCAATGTGGTCCATATGCATGTGGGTAAGCACCACGTCGGTCACGGACGCCAGATCGATGCCGGCGGCCTCCAGTCGCTTGACCAACTGACCGGCTCGCGGCAAGTTCAATTCCGGGTCCAATCCTAGCCCGGCGTCGATGAGTATGGTCTGCCCGCCGCTACGCGCCACGACCACGTTCAGCGCCCAGTCGAAAGCGTCCTGCGGCAGGAACATGTCTTTCAGCCAGGCCGCCCGGGCGGACGGCTCGACGTTGTGTCCCAACATCGCGGTTGGGAGCGGTAGCACCCCATCGCTGACCACCAGCACGTCAATCTCGCCGACTTTCACCGCGTAGCGTGAAGGAACCAACTCTTCGGGCCCCGGCCTACCGGGGTGTGAGATGTCCAAGTTCATGGTTGTCTCCTGCTGACCAATCGTACGGGGTCTCGTTTCTGCCTGCGGCATGATGCGCTCCTTTCTTGCGTGATCGAGACGTGTCGGTCACGGGGCCGTAGTTTCGGACGAGCGTAACGGGCGATGATTTGGGGCGGCAGTACCGGGAGGTATCGAGGCGGTCAGGCTGTGGTATCGGATCAATAGGCACTCGGGTGCCTGCATGTGCGAAAACCCAGCGCAAAACTGACCGGTGGGAAACAGCTTTTCAGCTCTTCTTCGACAATGGATCGGCGAACCCCTTCCGTCCGGGTCAGCTATCGCGCCCAAGGTCCATTCGTCCGATGCCGAATGGCGCGGATTTCCTCCACTTCATCGCGTTTTTCCGATCGAAACGAGGGCTGCCCCAATGCTTCTGCTCCGTATGGCAACGACGTCCGTAGAGTAGATTGGCATCCCGGTCCGCCGCATTCTCCCTGCCGTCGGCCACGCCGACCGGCCGGGAGAGAACACATGCTGAATCATCAGACTGTTGCCCCTGGAAACCGGTCTCGCAGTGCCGGCCTGATCGCGCTGACCGCCCCGCCGACCGACACCTTGTCCATCGAGACCGCGCGCTGCGCGGTTTGCCCATCAGCGAACACTTTGCAATGCACATTCGTGAGGAGAACAATGATGAAAATCGTCGTTATCGGCGGCACCGGTCTCATCGGTTCAAAAACCGTGGAGCGGTTGCGCAAGAAAGGCCATGACGTGTTGGCGGCATCGCCGAATTCAGGCGTCGACACGATCACCGGAACGGGTCTTGCCGAAGCACTCGCAGGAGCGCGGGTGGTGCTGGACCTCGCAAACTCACCATCATTCGAGGACAATGCCGTCTTGGAATTCTTCCGGACGGCGGGTCGCAATCTGCTGAGCGCGGGCGCTGCCGCCGGCGTGGAGCATCACGTCGCGCTCTCGATCGTCGGCACGGAGCGGCTGCAGGGCAGCGGCTACATGCGTGCCAAGATGGCTCAGGAAGAGCTGATCAAGAGCTCCGGCATCCCCTACACGATCGTACACTCGACGCAGTTTTTCGAGTTCATGGACGGCATCGCCCAGGCGGCAACCATCGGTCAGACCGTCCATCTGTCGTCCGCCTATGTGCAGCCGATCGCATCCGATGACGTCGCCGATGTCATGGCGGACGTCGCGCTTGCCTCCCCGGCGAACGGCACGATTGAGATCGGCGGCCCCGAGAAGGTCCGCCTCAACGAAATCGTAGCGCGTTTGCTGGCGGCCAAAAACGATGCCCGCCAGGTGGTTGCCGATCCTCACGCCCGCTACTTCGGCGTGGAGCTGAAAGATGAGTCGCTCGTGCCCGGCAGCAACGCGAGGCTTGGCCGAATCCGCTTCAACGATTGGCTAAGCCAGCATCCGCCTCGGAAAATGACTGCCTAGACTAGCAAACGGGGCGCGGGTCGTTGCGAGTTGGCGGCGGCGCTCGACCCGACCATTCCGATCACACAGGAGACCAGACATGCTGAGGCACATCCTCGCGACGGCAGCACTCGCCGTCAATCTTGCCACCGGTGCGCAGGCTGACGACGGCAGAGCGAAGTTGACCGTCGTTTACGATCAGAAGCTGCACAATGTAGAAGGCAAGAGCATCAAGGCGGTGCTCGTCGAATACGGACCCGGCGGTGCCTCGCCCGCACACACCCACCCGAAGTCGGCATTCATCTATGCCACCGTTCTTGAAGGGGCGATCCGGAGCCAGGTCAATAGCGGGCCGGAGAAGGTTTACCATGCCGGCGAAAGCTTCCCGGAATTTCCGGGTGACTTTCATCGCGTCAGCGCAAACGCCAGCAGTAGCGAGCCGGCGCGTCTGCTGGCCGTGTTCGTGGTGGACACCAACGAAACCAACCTGACCAAATTCGAAGAATGACGTCTTGACCCATCGGCGTCCGGCACCCCGTCGAGTATCGGATTCGGCAGGCGAGGGGTTGCCGGCATCTCGCGGAGGCGTCGTCGACTGGCTGCGGTACGACCCTCGGGTGAGGATCCGACGATTCAAGAAAAACAAAACTGCGCCTCCTCCACCCGGGTTCTTCACCGGTGAAAAAAGTCCAGGCGGATCGAGGTTCGTTCGCTGGCTTGTCCGGGTCAAGGGAGGCACCTTAGGCGATGCTTGATCTGCTACTTTCACCCCTCGTCCAGATTGTTGCCCTGGGCGTTGCAGGTATCAGCGTCTGGCATTTGCAGGGGCGGCGGCGCCCCAACGCCCGGCTCGTGGTACAGATCGCATTCTTTACGATCATGACGGCAATATTGGTCGGAAGCGGGATTGCGCCTCAGCAGTTCCAGCCGTTCCAGGCAGGTGGCTACCTTCTCATCGTCGCAAAACTGCTGTGGTGGGTGCATCTTGCCTGGGCATTGATCGGCTTTGTCCGCATCTACATCGTCCTTGACGGCCGGCCGCGCGAGGCGCGGCTGCTGCAGGACCTGATCGTCGCGGCGGTCTATCTCGGGGTCACGCTTTCAATTCTTTCCTTCGTGTTCGGCATTGCGATCGGAACGCTCGTCGCGACGTCGGGCGTCATCGCCATCATACTCGGGCTGGCACTGCAAAGCACATTGAACGACCTCTTTTCCGGTCTGGCGCTCACATTGGGGCGCCCTTACGGAATTGGCGACTGGATCATGCTGACCGATGGCACCGAGGGACGGGTTGTCGAAAGCACCTGGCGGTCGACGCACATCAAGACGGCAGCCGACAACATCGTCGTCCTGCCAAACAGCGTCCTCGCCAAGATAGGCCTGACGAATATCAGTCGCCCCGACGAGATGCACCAGCTCATCCTCCCGTTGCGCTTGAAGCCAACGCGTTACCCGTCCGTCATCGTCGAGGCGATGCGGCAAGCATTAATGGGCTGTAACTCCATCGTCCATGATCCGGCTCCGCTTGTCGCGCTCATAGGCATGGATGCAGTCGCTATGGAGCTGGAGCTGCAATTTCTCGTCAGGCGCGTTGCCTTTCGCATCGCTGCGCGAAACGAGGTTATCGATCTGGTCCATCGTCAATGCGCGGCAACGGGCATCCCCCTTGCATTGCCAGCTTCGCTGGCCGTCGCGGCGGAAGGTCTTGGCACCGGAGCCCGCTTACCGGAAACGCTTCTGCAGATCTTGCGCTCAAACCCGATCTTTGCGGACGTAAGACAGAGTGAGCTCTTGAAACTCGAAGCCGCGGCGACGATGCGACAATACCGCCCAGGCGACCCAGTGCTTGTCCGCACGTCGAAAGAACCGACCTTGATGGTTGTCCGCTCGGGAGCCGCCGCGATGATGCGGGCGGATGCCGAGGTCTTGCGACTGGGCTCTGGTGCGATCGTCGTCCGGGTCGCGGATGATGACAATGCGCTCACGTTCAAGGCTTTGACGGTGCTGCAAGCCTATGAACTTGATAGCCGGGCGTTGGAAGCACTATTGCGCGACAATCCGGTGGTCCAAGACGAACTTTCGCTACATCTTGCCAATCTTTCACTCGGCACGCACGCATCAGGTCACAGTGCGCCAAACCGGATTGAGCACTCCGCTGCGTTCCTTCGAACAATTCATAGCGTCTTTCGTCGATAGCCGCTCTCAACGGCCGCTTTTGGGGGACTTCTTGTTTCCGCCCTGTACTCCAAGCCAAGGCAGAATTTCCTGCTACTTACGTCAACGGAATGTGATGCCGGAATACAAATGAATATACGGTCCGAAACAAGGTCAACGCGTTGTGACGACTTCGTTCAAAGGATGCGCAAGTTCGCAGCTTTACTATTGCTGGTGCAGTATATTCTCTTCCTTTCGGCCTGCTCAACGGAAAGAGATCTTTTCGGCAAATTGCCGACTGGGACAGAGGCTGCTGCTTCCAGCGTTAAGCAGGACAACTCCCTCGATCTACTTTACGTCACCGATCGAGCGCCTGCCGCTTCGGCTAATGGTCAATTCGCCTACAGCTCATTTCGGGGTCGTTCAATGAGCTTCGGTTCAGTTACGCTTGCTCGCGAGCGGTCGCGCTTTCACGGTGGGCCGGCTGGACAGCCTGACGCGTCGCTACAGGTTTCACGCACGACCAAAATAGGAGAATTTCCGCAGTCGCCGTACCCGATCGAACTCACGCCCCAGGGGCCCCGTCGGGTACCCGCAACTGTGGATGCCCATATGCGGGCAACCGCTGCGTTGCAGGGTGAGGTGACCCGGCGCCTTGCGACGGCGAAACGCAAAGAATTGGTCATTTTTATTCATGGCTATAACAATAGTTTCGACGATGCCGCCAAGGCCACCGGCAAGATATGCAATGCCCTTTCTGCAGAGTTTGTGTGCGTATCGCTCTCGTGGCCAGCGGGCGGATCGGGCGGCGCTTTCTACGGTTACAACATCGACCGGGAGTCCGGCGAGTTCGCAGCAGCGGATGTGAAGAAGGCTATTCGGATCATTTCCGAGACCGGAGCTGTCAAACGGCTCCACCTCATCGCGCACAGTCGCGGCGCAGACGTGCTATTAACCGCCCTCCAGCAACTCGGAATGGAGGCCTATGCCGCCCGGTCTTCTCCTACCGAGCGCTACAAAATCAGCAATGTCGTGCTGTTCGCTCCCGACATCGATCTCGATGTTGCCACAGCAAGATTGTTCGGATTCGTGTCTGATCCCGATGCGCCCTACGGAGCAAACGCAACCCCCTACGGCCCTTTGCCCCCTGTGGGCTCGCTGCATCTCACAGTATATTCATCCAGCAGCGACCGGGCGCTTGCCCTTTCAAGCGGGCTGTTCGGAAGCGTGGTGCGGCTCGGGCGATTAACCAGCGCCAGCATCTGCTCCAAGGAGGCGGGGTCGAATGCGCTCTGGAAGAATTCGCAGTTGTTGGGTATCGCCGACTTTATCGAATACAAGGGAAGAGCGGGCTTTGCGGGTCATAGCTATTTCTTGTCCGATCCGGCGGTGCAAAAAGATCTAGCTGCTTTACTTAGGAACCGTCTTAAGGCTGGTGATCCCGGTCGGCCACTCGTCGAAATAAAGCGTCCATTTTGGAGCGTTCTCAGCCGCAGTACTAAGCTTCTTACTGAGAAGGAGTGACCATCCACGACACTGCTGAAGGCGAAATTCTCGACCCATTGCAGGCATCCGCCATCAGTGACCGGAATGTCCTGTGCTGGCTTGTGAGAAAGCAGACGCGCGGGCGCGCGTCAAGGTGATCGGTAGGTGCTGCCCATCACATACGTTCCGCCACGGCGGTCAGGCCTGCAGCGTCGCGTATTCCTGACTGATAGGCACCGATAAGCCTCGCCGCGAGCATTTCAGCCTCCTCGGACTTCAGTGGCAAAGCCCGCAATTGCAGTTCGCGACGGAAGATGCTCTCGATCATCTCGATCTCGTCAGGCCCTAGTGGGTCAGAAGTGCATACTCGTTGGGGTCTCATTAACTCTTCCTCCGGACCTGGCGATCGCCTCGGTCGCGGGGGGAAGTCTACGCGTCTTGATCGACATGGCGAGTCAATACTGCGCCCCAGGGACAAAGGGTCTGGAACCGTACGAACACCGCGGGATCGGAGAAAACTGGAGTTAGAATGATACTGGCTTGCAGATAGCCGACGGGCAACCGGCATGCTAGAGTAAGGAGACACCGATCCGCAATTCTTGGCAGAAAGCGGCCGACAGAGCCGCGGTGCTCAGGCTCCCCACTGAGGGGAAGGCAATGGCGATTCCTCCCCAAGCTTCGGTTAACAACCGGTTGCTGGCCCTGCTTCCGGAGCCTGACTATAACCAGATTGCGCCTGACCTCGACTATGTCAAAGTGGCTAGAGGCGCTCTGATCGCTACGGCCGGCGCCCCCATAGACCATGTTTATTATCTCACGTCCGGGATTGGCTCCCTGGTCGCCTCGACGCCTGAGGGGAACAAAGCGGAGGCGGGCATCTTCGGGAGTGAAGGTTACATCCCGACTTCTGCTGCCATGGGTGTAGAGTTCAGTGTGCACGACATCATCATGCAGATCGAAGGAGACGCCTACCGGATGGAGTTCAGCGCATTTCGGAAGTGGATGGATCGTAACCGGAACTTCGCCCGGGTGATGATCCGATGCATCGAGGCCTTCTCGATTCAGCTTACCTACACTGCGATTTCGAACGCGTTGCACGGAGTGGACGAGAGATTGGCCAGATGGCTGCTGATGTGTCACGACCGTGTATCGGGCGACGAGATTCCTCTGACGCACGAGTTCATTTCGCTGATGCTCGCGGTTCGCCGTCCAAGCGTCACCACGTCGCTCCACGTCCTTGAAGGCAACGGTTTCATTCGCTCGAACAGGGGCAACATCATTATCCGAAACAGGCAAGCCCTCGAAGAGTTCGCCCGGGACGCCTATGGTAAGCCGGAGGCAGAATACCGTCGACTTATGACTGCGCTCTTCTGAACCCGCGAAAATACGAAACAGCCGTCCTGCTGCAAATGATGCTGCCGTCGCGAGGCCGCAGCAAGTCGAAAAAAGGCCCTCGGAGCATTTCCCGAGGGCCAGTCTGCAAATTGCAAGCCATTGGAGTGCGGGGTTGAAGAATAGGCCGTGAACGCCCATTGCTCCACCCGTTCTGTCCGCTCTGTACGAAACCGGACGGATCGCCGCACGCTCGTGCCTGCCGCCATGAAGGGAGGTCTGTAGCCTCAGAGCGGGCGACCTCTCCCACCCTTCCGAGGCCTTGCCTTTGAAGCGCCAGATGGCTGGGGCGATTGTTCGCCTTCTGATCTTGCTATCGTATATCCGTGGGCTTTAATGTTGAGGGGCCCCATCTCGCGGCCAAGTGGCCGAGGAGAGCCACGCCATGAAGCCAATGAACGAAGAGCACCTTGCGGTCCTGCGCAGGCACATGGTCGAGGTGATTGCAATCTATGCCGATCTTGCAGGCGAAGAACTGGGCAAGGCGGCGCTCGATGAACGGGTGATGGCGGCGATGCTGCGGGTGCCCCGGCATCTCTTCGTGCCCGCCCCGGCTGCGCCCTTTGCCTACCAGGACACGCCACTGCCGATCGGCTTCGATAAAACCGTGTCGCAGCCCTTCATGGTCGCTCTGATGACCGATCTCCTTGCTCCCCAACCGCATGAGGCGGTGCTCGAGATCGGCACCGGCCTGGGCTACCAGACCGCAATCCTCGCGGAACTCGCCGGGCAAGTGTGGAGCGTCGAAATCATCGAGGAATTCGCAAGCCATGCCGAGGCTCTCCTACAGCGCCTCGGCTTGTCAAATGTCGGCATCCGTATCGGCGACGGATCTCGCGGCTGGCCTGAGCGCGCCCCATTCGACAAGATCCTGGTCACGGCGGCTGCCGAGGAGGCGCCGCCGGCTTTGCTTGAGCAGCTCAAGCCAATGGGCCGTATGGTTCTTCCGGTGGGCTCTGAAGAGCAGTTTCTGACGGTCATCGACAAGGATTCGGCAGGACACTTCGAGGCGCGGCAACTCATCCCGGTTCGGTTCAGCCGGCTCGAGGCGGTCTAAAGCGCGTCGCATTCAAACGTATTCACGCGGCGCGCTTTAGGTCCGAGACGCTCGGCGAGACACGTCTGCTGGTCCGAGGCATGTCCCATCTCTCCCGGCGAGCGGTTGGGAGCGACCCGTTGCGGTCCTTGGCGCTGGACACGACGAACGGCAAGATTAGCCCAATCCGGTCCTTCCAGGTGTCGCCGTCGGCGGCACAGGTGGGATGGTGAGCGGAAGTCCCCTCGAGGGCGATGAACGTCTGCAGTGCACTCTGTTGTGGAAGTTTGGACGCTGGTGTTCCAATCGTCGCCCCGAGTGGAACACCAGCAATCTGGAATTACGTGCGGGCCAATTTCCGCGCGAGCGCCAGAAACCGGAACAGGTGTGGCGAGCGGTTGTCGCGTCGATAGTTTAGCGAGAGTTTGGTGCCCGGATTGAAGCCTTCAAAGTTTCGGTAGACGACCCCTGTTCGCTCGTTGAGGGCGACCGACTGCGGCACGATGCACACCCCCACGCCGACCGAGACGAGGCTGATAGCGGTCAAAAAGTCCTGAGCCATAACCTGTGAAGCAGGGATGAAGCCATTCCGCTTGCAGACGTCGAGGACGTAGTCCGCGTAGCTCGGCCTCGGCCGGCGCGGGAAAAGCACGAACGGCGTTTCTCGCAGTTCTTCGAGCTTTATCGGACCTTGGAAGTCGGCGTATACGTCTGGCAGCGCAAGGACCAGCGGCTCCTGGATCAACGTCTCGGATTTCAGCTCCGGATCCTCGATGGCCGGACGCGCAACAGCAATATCGATCTCCCTCTGGATCAGGGCGCGCTTCAGCTCAGCGTTGTTCATGGCAGACAGTGCCAACTCGATGTCCGGATTGGCAACTCGAAATGCCTTGATGATGTTGGGCAGGACTCCGAACGTGGCGGTGCCGACGAAGGCGATCCGCAGACGACCTGCAACCCCTTCGCCGATGCGTTTCACCTCGCGCTCCGTCTGGTCAACGCGCTCCAATATTTCTCTTGCCCGTTCCTGAAGCAGTTCGCCCGCTTGGGTGAGCCTGATCTGGCTGCGGCTGCGATCGAACAGGATTGCCCCGATCTCCTTTTCGAACTGAGCTATCTGGCGACTGAGCGGAGGTTGGGCAATGCCGAGCC
Source organism: Sinorhizobium glycinis (assembly GCF_001651865.1). Lineage (GTDB taxonomy): Bacteria > Pseudomonadota > Alphaproteobacteria > Rhizobiales > Rhizobiaceae > Sinorhizobium > Sinorhizobium glycinis. The sequence goes on along the minus strand of NZ_LPUX01000064.1, from coordinate 398,727 downwards.
GCGCGGACGCCCTTCCGAAATGCAGCTCTTCCGCCACCGCCAGAAAATAGCTCAGCCGTTTGAAGTCCATCATCGTCCGTCAGGCATGAGTCAGCTCCGCATGGGAGTGTCTCATAAGCTCCAGCGCCTCCTGAAAATAGGGCCGGAAGGCGGCGGGGTTCTCGCTCATCGGAAAATGTCCAAGATCCTTCATGATGGCAAGGGTGGCGCCGTCAATGGCCTCCGCGGTCCGACGGGCGTCCTCGGGTGTGCAGGTCATGTCGTATTCGCCGCACATGATATGCACCGGCGTCTGTCTCGTGTCGATCATTCCCAGCCTGCCGACGAGGCTGTCATCCTTCGTGTAGAAACTGAGATCACCGCGGAACACGCCCGGACCCGATTGCATGAACATCCACTGGGTGTTCCACCGTTCGACGGGGGGCGCGTGAGGCGCAATATTGGCGGAGACGAGGGCGGCGCCCATCTCGCCGCCGTGGGCGTCGGGACGATGAAACCAATCGATGTCATACCACGCTGGCTGGAAATCGGACGCCTCGACGGCGATGAAACCGGCAAAACGATCGGGATGCAGCGCTGCCAGTTGCAGAGCGATCCGCCCCCCCATTGAGCACCCCGCGAGCAGCGGCTTCTCCAGGCCCAGCGCGTTGCAAAACGAGAGCACTGTTTCGATGTAGGTTCCGGTGGTCAGAAGGTATTCCGCAGTCTCGAATCCTTGCGGCGGCAAAGACTTGCCGTGCCAGGGCATGTCGAATGCCAGGAAGCGGTGCGAACTGGTGAAAACCTCGTCGTTGAGAATGAACCGCCATTGGCGCGTATCGGCCCCGGCCGTATGCAGGCAGACCACCGGACGGCCTCGGCCGGCTTCTTCGAAGTAGACCCGCAAAGGTGTGCCATCGACGGTCAGGCGGATATATCGGCCGGTGATCGGCTCGATCGACGATGTCATTGGCTTTCCTCCCGCCGTCCCAATGCCATGAATTCCTTGAAGTAGCGCAGGTTTTTCACGAGCGTCAGAATATCTCCGTCGATGCGGCCATGCCCATATTTCACAAGACCGAAAATGTCATGGAAGCCGGGCTCCGGTATCGGATGCCAGAATTTGTCCAGCGCCTCACCTTTGGCCCTGAGCGCGAAGCGCCAGGGCAGTTTCTTGCTTGGACCTTCTTTGATCTCTGCGACGCGCCCCTTCTCGAAGGTGAGGTAAAACTCATCCTGGTCGATCTCGATCAGCACCGTTTCATTGAACAGGCGCCCGAGGCGCAGGAGATGAGGCGTCGCGTCGAGTCTCTCCGCCATTTGATCGAGTTTGGAGCGATGTACAGTGTGCGGCGTTCCAGGCGTCATTTGCTTCCTGCCTTCCGCGCCATGAAGCGCACCTTATCTTCGTCGAGGATCATGCCGAGCCCAGGGCCGCTCGGTACATGGATCTCGAAATCCTCGAAGACCAGCGGCGCCGCGACCAGGTCGTCCACGAGAATACGGGGCCCGAAGTGCTCGCTTCCCCATTCGAGCTTGGGGAGCGTCGAAAACACAGCCATGTGCGCTGCTGCGCCGATGCTGCTTTCCAGCAGGCACCCGCCATAAAGCTCGATACCGAATGCCTGCGCGATGCCGGCCGCTCGCTTGAGCTCAAGAAGCCCGCCGCTTTTCACCAGCTTGAGGGAATAAACGCTTCCGCAGGCGTGCGAGGCGACACTCGCCAGTTCCGTGTTGGTGAAGGCCGCCTCGTCGATGAGTAGAGGGATACGGGTCCGCGAAGCGACACGCGCCATGGCGTCGCGTTGGGACGCCGGAACCGGTTGCTCGATCAGCGCCACGCCGAGTTCCTCGAGCGCGGGAAAGAGCCTGAGGCATAGTGCTTCCGTCCATGCTTGGTTGACATCGACGATAAGCCGCACGTCGTCGCCCAAGCCGGCGCGCAAGTGTTGCAGGCGCCTGACATCGGCATCCGGCGCGTTGAAGCCGAGTTTGATCTTGAATTCCTTGTGCTGACGCAGACGTAGCTTCTCGCGTGCCTCCTCAAGTTCCTGTCCGGAATCGCCGGAGGCAAGCGCCCAGATCACGCCGATTCTGTCGCGGACCTGACCGCCGAGCAACGCACTGGCGGGCAGGTCGAGCGTGCGGCCGACGGCATCAAAAAGTGCCGACTCAACCGCAGCCTTTGCAGCGAAATTGCGCGTGGCCGCCTTTGACATGCGCACGGCATTGGCCTCGAACATCATCGCATTCTGATCTGCGAGGGCGGGGGCGAGATATTTCTCGATGACCGCCTGTATTGACTCCACACTCTCCTCGGCCCAACGCGGCCCACCGAGCGTAGAGGCCTCGCCGATGCCCGTGACACCGTTCTCAAGCAGAACCCGCACGAGAACAAATCCCTGGTGGGCGATCTCCGTGTTCGAAAGCTTGTGCCGGCGAATGGTAGGAGCCTCGAGGATGGTCGCTACGATGGACCGAATCCGCATGTCCCGCATACCGACCGCGGATTGGTCAGGAGTTGGGGATGGTTCAGCGATTGCGGGGGGCATGTTCCTATTGCCTTTCGAGCTGATCCGCAGAGACGTCGCTCGGCGGATCGATGCTGGAATGCTGCTGCGGTGATTACTCGGCGGCGACAGACATGGTGCCGGTAGCCGGCTTGAGCTTGAAATCGAATTCCATGACGAGATCCGTATCCGCGCCAGCTTCGGCCTTGCCCATCTTGCCAATGAGGCTTTCCTTAACGGCGAAGACGGCGTCGTTGTCGAGATACTCGGTATCCGCGTCATAGATCTGCGACACAAGGCTTTGATAGCCATCTTTGTCGAGCATGAAGTGGATATGGCCAGGGCGCCACGGGTGGTGGCCCATATAGTTCAGCAGTTCGCCGGCGGCGCCGTCGTAGGGGATCGGATAGGGAACCGGCCGAATTCCGACGAACTCGTATTCGCCGTTTTCGTCGGTCAGGAAGCGGCCGCGAAGATTGTAATCGGGCTGATCCGGATCCTGCTGTTCATAGAGGCCGTTCGGGGCGTCCTCCCAAACGTCCACCGTCACGCCAGGAATGGGGCGTCCTGCCGTGTCGCGCACCACTCCGCGGACACGCACTGTCTCGGAGCCTTCGAAGCTCTTCTGAACAATCGAGGCGCCGTTCGGCAACACGGGCGGGTTTTCGCGATAGAACGGTCCGAGGACGGTGGATTCGCTCTCGCCATCGGTCACCGCGTGGTCGAGCATGTCGACAAGGACCTCGACGCCCAGGATGTCGGCAAGCAGGATGAACTCGTTGCGTGCGTCATTGGAGATGTGTCCGGCGCGGACGAGGAATTGACAGGCTTCTATCAGCTCCGCGTGGGTGATCTTCGCCTCGATACAGAAGGCGTGGATGTGGCGGATGAGGCTTTCGAGAATCTGCCGGTTGCGGGCCGGGATATCCGGCGACAGTGCGGCGATTACGACATCCGAAATATTTTGCTGGGTTACGTTTCGCATTTTCTCCTCCTTGCAAATGCGTAGGTGGGCGGTTCCGTCCTCACCACATGAACTCGGTCTCGACCTCAAGCCTGTAGACTGACGCAGCCTTTCGCGTATTTTCCACGGCGCCGAATTTGCCCTTGAAGAAAAGCAGCGGTTCATCGCCGTCGCTTCTCGCGAGCGACTGGACGCGGCCGACGAAGATCGTGTGATCGCCGGCGAGGATTTCGTCGTGGACGATGGCCGAGAACGTGACAAGCGCGCCGCGGATCACTGGAAGGCCATCGAGTGTGTCGAACAAATCATGCAGGTCAGCGTTTGGCTTGCCGGCGAAGTGCCAGGCAACAGAGTCCATTCCGCAAGCAAGAACGCTGACGGCAAAACGCCCCGACTTCTGGATCTTCTCGAGCATTCTCGCCTTCTCGGCGATTGAGATGGCAATCAGTGGCGGATCGAGCGAAATCGACATGAACGCATTCGCAGTCATGCCGTGATCGTGGCCGTCGCTATGGGTGGTAATGACATTAACACCGGTCGCGAAGACACCGCAGGCGTCGCGAAACGTACGGGGGTCAAGCAGTCGCATGGTGTCCTCCATTGTCACTGGACCGTCGGAACGGCAGAAGCTCCGACCATCCTTCCAACCGTTCTGCCTCCAGGACACGTCCTGCGGCCCTAAGGGCGCGAATGCGTGTGCTCGATACGACCTCGCCGGATTCGCAGCATACGGCTGGAAGGATCCGCGTATCGAAGTAGCCGGCGAGCAACTCCGGAGTCCCTTTCTTGCAGGAACCGAAGCGGAAATCGGAGCCGATCCAGATGACCAGCGGCGCAATCCGACCAAGATCCTGGATGAAATCGGTGGCTGTGCGGGCCCGATAGGCCGCATCGAAACGGGCGACGACGATGTGGTCGGGGCCAAGTGCGCTTATCCGCGCGACCTTCTCGCCAATCGAAGTGAGCGGACGGGCACCGCACAGCAGAGCCTTGGGAGGCGGATCGAACGTGTAGACGACCGAGGGAACCCCGAGTCTTTGCGCACTGAGCACAGTCGACCGGATCAACGCCTGGTGGCCGCTGTGGACGCCATCAAAGGCTCCGATCGTCAGGGCCGACCCGGAAAGCGTCAATCCGGTGTCGTCGTGAATCTGCGTATGAATGCCGGGGTGATGATCCATGGTCTCCTCCCATGTTCCCAACCATGGCGCCTTCTCCGGGGCCATCAATGAGGCAAGCCTAGCGGCTGATGGCCCACGCTGCGATGCCTGAACCGGTATCGCATGATACCTATCAATCGCTCTTCTTCAGCGCATAGTTTGTTGCCTCGGAAAGGGAGGAGGCGCCCTTTCGGATCTAGGCGCCCGCCGGGCAGGCAGCTTGTCCGGCTAAATGGAGGAGTGAACCGACATGAACAATCTGGCTATCGCGTCCGAGGAAAAAGAAACCGCGACTGACGCCTACACGGGCTCGGAGTTCCTGGAGAGCATTCAGGACGGCCGCGAGATCTATATCTACGGTGAGCGCGTCAAAAACGTCACCGAGCATCCGGCATTTCGGAATTCCTCGCGAATGGTGGCGCGCTGGTACGATCGGTTCCATGAAAAGAAGAATGAAATTGGTGTGCTGACCGATACCGGCTCGGGTAAGCTGACGCATCCCTTCTTCCTGGGATCGAAGACGAGCGAGGATCTGATCAAGTCGCGGGACGCGATTGCCGAGCTGCAGAAGGTCTCCTACGGATGGATGGGCCGGTCCCCGGACTACAAGGCCTCGTTCCTGGGAACGCTGGGCGCAAATTCGGCCTTCTACGGTGAATATGCCGAGAACGCACGCATATGGTATGCCCGCACGCAGGAACGGCTCGACTACTGGAATCACGCCATCGTCAATCCGCCGATCGATCGTGACCGCCCGATCGAGGAGGTGCGCGACGTCTTCATGCATGTCGAGAAGGAGACAGACAAGGGGCTCATTGTGTCCGGAGCCAAGGTCGTCGCGACGGGCTCAGCCCTCACGCATTACAATTTCATCGCGCACTATGGCATTCCAATCAAGGACAAGTCCTTTGCGCTAATCTTTACCGCGCCAATGGACTCGCCTGGCATCAAGCTCATTGCCCGCTCGTCGTACGAGTTCAACGCGGCCGCAACCGGATCTCCGTTTGACTACCCGCTTTCCAGCCGCCTGGACGAGAACGACTCCATTCTCGTCTTCGACAAGGTATTGGTGCCTTGGGAGAACGTCTTCATCTACGGAGACGTCGACAAGATCAATCAGTTCTTCCCGGCATCGGGCTTCGTCCCACGCTTTACGCTGCACGGCCTTACGCGCCTGTCGGTGAAACTCGACTTCATCGCCGGTCTCTTCTCGATGGCTGTCGAGGCAACGGGCTCGAAGGATTTTCGCGGCGTCCAGGCCGGCGTCGGCGAGGTCATCGCTTGGCGCAACACGTTTCATGCACTCGGTGATGCGATGGTGAAGTCGCCGGTTCCTTGGCAGGGAACCGAAGGCTACAACCTGCCGAACCTCAATGCCGGTCTTGCCTATCGCGTGTTGGCGCCGATGGCCTATCCGCGGATCAAGGAACTGATCGAACGTCACGTTGCGAGTGGCCTCATCTATCTGCCGTCGAGTGCTGCCGATTTCGAAAGTGAGGCGATCCGTCCTTATCTTGACCGGTTCGTACGTGGCTCGAACGGCTATGCCGCGCTGGACCGGGTGAAGCTCTTGAAGCTTCTGTGGGACGCCATCGGCACCGAGTTCGGCGGTCGCCACGAACTGTATGAGCGCAATTATGCTGGTAACTATGAAAACCTTCGGATCGAGACCTTAGGAGCGGCGACGGTCACCGGCGATCTCGCGTCCATGCAGTCCTTGGTGAAAGCCTGCATGAGCGAGTACGACCTCTCCGGGTGGACGGGTTCTGATCTGATAAATCCGGATGACATCAGCCTCGTCGGCCGAGGTTCCGTCCAAGCAGCTTAGTGGTTCCACTTTGGTTCGGCTTCGCCCTACCGTAGCTCCAGATGCCTCCAACCCTTTGGATCAGGGTTGGAGGCATTTCTTTGCCTCCGAGCCCAATTCAGACGTTCATTGCCTGGTTGCAGATGACAGCGTAGGGTCGAATTTGGCCTTCCGCGTAGCGATATAGCGGCGCTTCTGTTAGAAGCGCCGCCATTAAGGACTACAGCTCAACTTGCTCAGAGATGGCCAAGGCGTCGTCGACCTCGATCCCGAGGTACTGCACGGTGCTCTCCAGCTTCTTGTGGCTGAGCAAGAGCTGGACGGCCCGCAGGTTGCCCGTCTTCTTGTAGATATGCGCCGCCTTCGTCCGTCTCATCGAATGTGTGCCGTAGCGTTTGGGATCAAGCCCGATGCTGGACACCCACCTTTCGACGACCCTGCTATATTGCCGCGTCGACAGATGCGGCAATGCGTGCACGCGGCTCGGAAATAGGTAATCCCTTTCACCGAGTCTGCGACTTCCAATCCATGCACCGACAGCCTCCCGCGTTTGATCGGTGAGTTCGAATTGCACGGGTCGGCCGGTCTTCCTCTGAATGATGATCGCCCGCTCGCGAACCCTTCCGGAAATCGCGACATCAGCAACTGAGATCGCGACCAGATCACAAGCTCGCAACTTGCTGTCGATCGCGAGATTAAACAGCGCCAGGTCGCGCACTGCACCCAACATCTGAAGGCGGGTCCGGATGGCCCAGACCTCCTTCGGCTTCAATGGGGGCTTCTGACCGATGATGCGGCCAGAGTTCCAGCTGGACATAGCCTTCCTCCGAAAGCCGCCTCCACACCGCAGCGCTCAACCTCCAAGCGGAGTGATCGTACTTCGAGAAGCGATTTTTGGGTGGATGGCTGAAGTTGGTCGAGATTGTGCTGAGCGACCGCTGTGCGACAAAGCAAGCGGACGGCGGCCGCCAAACAGGACCACAAATCATTTTCTGCTCCGGCTCCTCACCCATAGATTCGAAGACGACATGGCAGGCTTCGACCCCGCAACCATTCAGATAGCCGGCCGCGAGCAGTCTCGGTGAATGCGGCGCAGACCCAAAGCAATTCGGCGACGCCGCTCACGCAGGCGAGCGAATCGGGTTTATTGAAGCATCCGCGTGGAGGTCCCTTCAAACACTTCCCCATGCGCCCATCAGCATATCGAGAAATCTCTCTGCCGCCGGCGACAAGGTGCCGCCCCGACGGCGGACCACGCCGATGGTACGCGATATCTCGGGATCGCCAATCGGGCGTGTGATCAAGAACGGATGGTCATCCTGCGGGGTCGCCATGCGCGGCAGGACCGAAATTCCGAGGCCGGCCTCCACCAGACCGAGCGAAGTGGACAGATGGGTCACTTCGTAGAACCAACGCAGCTTGATGTTCGATTTTGCCAGGGCTGCGTCGAGCAAGGTTCGGTTGCCGCTCGATCGATGAACGGTAATCAGATGGTAGGGCTCAAGCTCTGCCCAGCCGACCGCGGGCTTGGCAGCGAGGGGATGATCTCTGCGCGCTGCCAGCACGAAAGGGTCTTCCACAAGCCGGTCGAAGATCAAGTCCGGATCCGATGTGCCCATGATATTTATGCCGAACTCCACCTCACCGCGTGCCACGGCTTGGAGGCCGTCGGTCGCGGGCAGGTCGAGGATACGAAAGCGAATGTTCGGATACTCCTCGTTGAACTGGCGAATGACGGTCGGCAGGAAGTAGAATGCTGCGGTAGGGAGGCATGCGATCGTTACCAATCCGCCTCGATTGGTACCAACGTCGCGTACGGCGAACAAGGAACCGTCGAATTCCTCCAACATGCGCCGCACAAGCGGAATGAGTTCTGTTCCGAGCGCCGTCGATGACACATGCCTCGTCGTTCGCTCCAGGAGCGGCGCTCCAATCGCCTGCTCGAGTTTTTGAATCCGGCGGCTCAGCGCCGGCTGCGACAGATGCAACGCATCGGCAGCGCGATGAAAGCTCTCCAGCTCGACCACGCTCAAGAACGCCCGAAGATCAAGTATCTCGCAATTAATGCTCATCTTGCATCAATTTCCCGATTCTTAGCATTTCACAAATCAGACCGTACCTCCGATAAATGGATCAAATAGGCCGATTGATACGGCGATGACATAATTCCGATGGAAGCACAAGCGATGAACGACCTGCTGGCGATCCCTTGCGTCCTGATGAGAGGCGGCACCTCGAAGGGTCCATTCTTCCTGGCAACCGATCTTCCTGCGGATGCCAGCGAGCGGGACAAGATCCTGCTGTCCGTGATGGGTTCCGGTCACCCGTTGCAGATCGATGGCATCGGCGGCGGCAACCCGGTCACGAGCAAGGTGGCCATCGTCGGACCTGCCACCATCGCTGGTGCTGACGTGGATTACCTCTTTGCCCAGGTGCGGGTCGACCAACAGATCGTCGACACCTCACCGAACTGCGGCAACATGCTTGCTGCGGTCGGCCCTTTCGCCATCGAGGCGGGTCTCATTCCGGCCCGAGGGGAAACGACGCTCGTCCGAATCCACAACGTCAATACCGGCAAGATGATCGAAGCCGACGTTCCCACGCCGAATGGCAACGTCTCCTATCTCGGCGAAGCGGCGATCGACGGTGTACCCGGCAGCGCAGCGCCGATCGCGCTGACCTTCATGGACGCAGCCGGCGCGCGTACCGGTCAGCTTTTTCCCACCGGCAAGCCTATCGATTCGATCGACGGTGTGGCTGTCACCTGCATCGATTGCGCCATGCCGATGGTGTTGGTCGAGGCAGACTCGGTCGGCGCAACCGGCTTCGAGTCAGCGGCTCAGCTCAATGCCGACAAGACGCTGCTTGATCGGTTGGAGAGGCTGCGCATCGCTGCTGGCGAACGGATGGGCCTTGGCGACGTGCGGAGCCAAGTAACCCCGAAGCCCGTGCTCATTTCCCGGCCAAAGTCGGGAGGCGACATCAACGTGCGCTATTTCATGCCGCATCAATGTCACCCTTCGCTGGCGACGACCGGGGCCGTGGGGATTGCCACCGCCTGCATCAATGAAGGCACCGTCGCTTCCCGTCTCGTCGGCACTCGCAACCCGCCGCTGGTGCTTTCGATTGAGCACCCGAGCGGCCACCTGGACGTCAAGCTTCATGAAAGGGACGGCAAGGTCGTTGCCGGCATCCTTCGCACCGCCCGCCGGCTGTTCGAAGGACATGTCTTCGCAAAACCTGTCACGCAACTGGGTTGCGCGGCATAATGATCGTGGCCGCCGGGAGGGCGCCACCAACAGGAGGAGAATATCATGCACAAGCTCATGCTCGCCCTCGCGGCAACCGTCGCCTTCGCCGGTTCGGCGTTGGCGGATCCCGTCCGCATCAGCGTCGGTTCTTATAATCTCAACAATCTTCCCTTTCCGGTCGCCCAGGGGCTTGGCCTCTATGAAAAGGAAGGCCTGGAGGTGACCGTCGAAAACTTCGCTTCGGGCGGCTCGAAGACGCTTCAGGCGCTTGTTGCCGGCTCGACGGATATCGCCGTCGGCTTCTACGACCACACGATCCAGATGCAATCTCAGAAGAAGGCCGTCGTGGCCTTCGTGCAGCTCGCCCGCAATTCCGGGCTCGTGCTGGCTGGCGGCAAGAACAGCACTTTCGACCCGGCAAAACCGGAAACGATCAAAGGCGCGAAAGTCGGGATCACCTCGCCAGGCTCGTCTTCCGATTTCTTCGTCCGCTATTATCTGCAGCGCAACGGCCTGTCTGCGGACGACGTCTCGCTGATCGGCGTTGGTTCCGGCTCTGCCGCCGTCGCGGCCCTTGAACAGGGCAAGGTCGACCTCCTCGTCAACTACGACCCGGCAGCGACCTTCATCGAGGCCAAGGGCGTCGGCAAGATCCTGATCGACGGGCGCAGCGACGAGGGTGCCAAGGCGATCTATGGCGGGATCTATCCAACCTCCGTCCTCTATGCCACCCAGAGCTATATCGAGGAAAATCCGGAGACCATCCAGAAGGTCACGAATGCGACGGTCAAAGCGCTTGAGTGGATGAATAGCCACTCCGCGGAAGAGATCGTCGACAAGCTGCCGAAGGAGTTCATCTCCGGCGATCGTGACACCTACGTCAAGGCGGTCGAGAACGCGAAGGCGATCTTTTCAAAGGACGGGCGTATCAACGAGGAAGATATCAAGACGCCGCTCGCCGTCCTGAAGAGCTTCAACGAAAAAGTCGCCGCGGCTGAAATCGACCTTACGAAAACCTACACGAACGAGTTCGTCGGCAAGGTCCCGAACATCGCCGCCAACTGACAGGAGGAGGTCATGGCATTGGCCGTATTGAAAACCGCATCCCCGACGGACAGTCCGCATCAAGCAAAGTCGATGGTTTCCCTCGACTCGGTCACCATGGCCTTCGGCGCCTACGTGGCCGTGCAGGATGTGAACCTGAAAGTCTCCGATGGCGAGTTCCTCGCCATCGTCGGCCCCACCGGCTGCGGCAAGAGCACAATACTCAATGCGATTGCCGGCCTGCTGAAACCAGCGAGTGGCACCGTATCAATCGATGGTCAGCCGGTGCGCGGGATCCAGAACGACATCGGTTATCTCTTCCAGCAGGATGCATTGCTTCCGTGGAAGACCGCGATCGAGAACGTGGAACTCGGTCCCATGTTCAAGGGTGTCGGCGCTGCCGAACGTCGCGAGCAGTCGATGAGATGGCTGGCGAAAGTCGGCCTCAAGGGCTTCGAACATCGCTATCCGCATCAGCTTTCCGGCGGTCAGCGCAAGCGCGTGCAGATGGCCCAGGCGCTGATTACTGGCCCCAAGGTCATCCTGATGGACGAGCCTTTCTCGGCGCTCGACATTCACACCCGCCACCTGATGCAGAACGAGCTATTGCGGCTTTGGCAGGAGGAACGGCGCGCCGTGGTGATGATCACGCACGACCTCGAGGAGGCAATTGCTCTCGGCGATCGGGTCGTGGTGCTTGCCGCCGGACCACGCTCGCGGGTGATCGACAGCTTCCCCGTCGATCTCGAACGCCCGCGCGATGTCGCCGAAATCAAGCTCGATCCGCGCTTCATGGATCTTTATCGCAACATCTGGTCGTCGCTGCGCGGCGAAGTGGAGAAAAGCTATGAACGCCATGACTGAACGCTTAATCCAGGTCGTGCTGCTGGTGGTAATTGTCGGCGGCTGGCAGCTCGGTGTCACGGCAGGCGTTATCGACGTCTTCTTTTTCCCGGCGCCGGTCGACATCTTCAACCAGGTTGTTTCCTGGGTGATGGACACCAGCTTTTATAGCCATGTGGCGATCACCTTGACGGAAACCGTGCTCGGCTATCTGGTCGGAACGGCCCTTGGCGTGGCGGCAGGCGTTTGGCTCGGCCTCAGCCGCTCGGCGGCGCGCATCCTGGACCCTTTTATCAAGGGCTTGAACGCGATCCCTCGAGTCGTGCTTGCGCCGATCTTCGTGCTGTGGCTTGGCCTCGGTCTGTGGTCCAAGGTGGCGCTGGCCGTGACGCTGGTGTTCTTCGTCACTTTTTTCAACGCCATGCAAGGCGTCCGCGAAGTGAACCCGATGGTGCTGTCGAACGCTCGCATTTTGGGGGCCGGGCGGTCGGACCTGCTCCGCCACGTCTACTTCCCGGCAGCAGCGAGCTGGATCCTGTCCTCCCTGCGCACTTCGGTCGGCTTTGCCGTCGTCGGGGCGATCATCGGCGAGTATCTCGGTTCTTCCGCCGGCCTCGGCTACCTCATCGCACAGGCCGAAGGCAATTTCGATGCAGTGGGCGTCTTTGCAGGTATCTTTATCCTCGCGATCTTCGTCCTGATCATCGACAGCATCCTGGACGTGGCAGAGAGACGCTTGATCAAGTGGCGTCCGAGCGCATCCGAACGCCCGGCTTGAAGCGCATCTTTGACCCGCCACTCGTCAAACCCATCGACCGCGCGTTCTCCCCTTCGGCCATGAAGGGGAGAACGCTGGCGCCAGCGGACTTCGATGCAATTAAGTTCGCAACCGCTCGCGAACTCGGCCTGCCGGGTCAGCGTTGTCGACGCTGCTCATGCTAATATTCAATGGCCGCCTGGGACGACTATCTGCTGCAGGGACCCTTTCGCAGGGCGCGTTAAAGACCGCATTGCACTCATTACCGGATTTTCAATGCGCTACCGGCGTATGTCCGCAACGGGTCCGAGAGCGGAAACTGGTCGTCTCTGGGATAACTTCTGCTTCCTGGCGCGTTCCAGTCTTAGAACGGGAATCGGCCGATCGACCGCTCTCCACCCAGAGCGGACCTTCATCGGCCGGACGATGCGGCGGTGAAAACCGCCAGTTGAGCGTCGAAGGCGCGCTTGTATGCGGGCCGCGCTTCGCCGCGGGCGACATAGGCGGAGAGGTTCGGATAATCGTCCAGTAGAGCCGATCCTTTCAACCTGAGCAGCACCGTCACCATCAGCAGGTCACCGGCGCTGAACGCACCGTCGAGCCAGTCGGCATCGCCAAGGCGACTGGAAAGGCCGCCCAGCCGTTTCCGGATGCTGTCCTCGAGGACACGCAGGCGCTGCTCGTACCAAGGCTCGTCGTGCTCGAGGATCCTGGCGAGGGCGCGGTCGAAGATCGGCGGCTCCACCGTGTTGAGCGCGGCAAACATCCACGCGATCGCGCGCGCCCGGGCATTCGCGTCGTCTGGCAGCAGGCCCGCATGGCGCTCCGCGATATGGAGCACGATCGCCCCCGACTCGAACAGGGCGAGATCGCCTTCTTCATAGGTCGGAATCTGCCCGAAAGGATGAAGCGCGAGATGCGCGGGTTGCTTCAGCGCTTTGAACGAAAGGAGACGGACCTCGTAAGGCTGCTCCACTTCCTCGAGCGCCCAGCGAACGCGCATGTCACGCGCCAGACCCTTGCCGCGATCGGGCGACCGCTCAAAGGCGGTAATGGTGATAGTCATTGTTGTTCTCCATAGCTTGTCTGTCTTGAAGACGACCAGCTAAACGAGATTCCGACACACCATAGCCCTCGGGGCAGTTCAATTACGGCTCTGCGTTCCTGCCGCTGTCGTCCGCTGCGTTTTACGGGCGCGGTCGACCGCAAGTTCCGAGCTTTCGCTGGCGGCCGGGACGCAACGGGGGCATGATCGTCCAGGCAGCGGCGACGAATGCCGCTGCGGACCTACGATGCCAAGGATACCAAATCGGAAACCCCTTGAGGAGGATACGGTGAGCGGGCACGTCTACAAGAAGGTTGAACTGATCGGAAGTTCTCCGAACTCGATTGCCGAGGCCGTCGAAACGGCGATTTCACGGGCGTCGAAAACGATGCGCAACCTCGACTGGTTCGAGGTGGACCAGATTCGCGGACAGATCGTCAATGGCAAGGTGGCCCACTACCAGGTGGTCATGAAGGTCGGCTTCCGGATCGACGACTGAACGGCGTCGAGGAACGAAAAGGGCCCGGCGCTACATGCACCGGGCCCGCCGCCTGACGATCAAGGACCAGGCGGCTTGCACTGCGCCGGTGGAATGCCGATAGGTCCGATCAGTCGCCTCAGAGCCAGGCTTCGATGCCGCGCGCCGCGGCGCGGCCCGTCGCCAGGCAGGCGGTCAGCAGGTAGCCGCCGGTCGGCGCTTCCCAGTCGAGCATCTCTCCGGCGACGAAGAGGCCGGGAACAGTCTTCAGCATGTAGCGATCGTCGATCTGATCGAGGCCAATGCCGCCGGCAGACGAGATCGCCTCGGCGATCGGCCGTGGCCGCAGAACCGGGACGGGGAGAGCCTTTATCGCAGCCGCAAGCCGTTCCGGATCGGCCTTCGAGGCTTCCGGCGCAAGCTCGCGCAACAGCGCCGCTTTGACGCCTTCGAGCCCGACGCCCTTCCTGAGGCGGTTGGCGAAGCTTGCCTTGCCGTCCTGTCGAGCCAGGTCGCGCCTCAGGCGGTCCGCGGTTCGACCCGGCGCGAGATCGAGCGTAAGCGTCGCCTTACCATTCCCTTCGAGCCGATCGCGCAGGGTGGCGGCATGGGCGTAGACGAGGCTGCCCACGATGCCGTGGCGGCTCACCACGAACTCGCCCGCGAAGGCGCCGGCTTCGGACGAGGCAACGACGGATTTCAAGGGTTCGCCCGCGAAACGCTCGCGAAAGGTCTCGCTCCAGGCGACGTCGAAGCCGCAATTGGCGGGACGGAAGTCGCGGACCTCTACGCCCCTGGCGTCTAGCCAGGGAACCCAGGCGGCATCGGAGCCGAGCCGCGGCCAGCTTGCGCCGCCAAGCGCCAGCAGGGCGGCGTCTGGGTGGACGACCTTCCGCCCATCCGGCGTCTCGAAGAGATAGCCGTCCTCGGCAAAGCCGATCCAGCGGTGCCGGGTGAGAAGCGTGGCGCCCTGCGCCTCCAGCCGGCGCAGCCAGGCCCTCAGCAGCGGCGACGCCTTCATCGTCTTCGGAAAGACGCGGCCGGAGGAGCCGACGAAGGTTTCGGTGCCGAGCCCCGCCGCCCAAGCCCGCACGTCGTCCGGGGTGAAGGCGTCGAGGGCAGGGCGCAGGCGATCGGAGGCGGCGCCGAAGCGGGTGGCGAAGCGCGGGTAGCTCTCGGCATGGGTGATATTGAGCCCGGACTTGCCGGCGAGCAGGAACTTGCGGGCGGCGGTCGGCATCGCCTCGTAGATCGTCACCGCATGGCCCGCTTCCGACAGCACCTCGGCCGCCATCAGGCCGGCCGGCCCGCCGCCGATGATAGCGACCTTTCTGCGTGCGATGACTGGCCGGCTCATGACTGTGCTTCCGCCGGCGCCGGGCCGGTCGACTCGCGCAGGATCAGTTCGACGGTCCAGAGCTCGTGGATCTCCTCGGCTGGCCGCCCGCCCAGGAGCTGCAGAACGAGATCCGCCGATCGCGCCCCGGCGGCGCGCATCGAGGAGCGGGTCGCCGAAAGCGACGGCACCATGTTCTCCGCCGTCAGGTAGGGAAACACGTCGTCATGGGCGATCACCGAGACGTCCTTCCCGACGACGAGCCCGCGGGAGCGCACCGCGCGATAGATTCCGAGCGCGGTCATCATAGAGCCGGCGACGAAGGCGGTCGGACGCGGCGATTGCTCGAGAAACGACCGGGAATAGCGAAAGCCGAGCTCGTCGGTGAAATGGTCATGGGCGACGAGCCGCGGATCGAAGGGGATGCCCCGCTCCTGCAGGGCGTCGCGGTAGCCCTTGTCGCGATGCAGCGAGAAGGTCCGCCCGTGGCGGCCATTGATCATCGCGATGCGCCTGTGGCCGAGGTCGATGAGGTGCGAGGTGGCGCGCCGGATGGCGCTCTCGTTGTCGATATCGATCCAGGCATGCGGCACGTCGGTTTCGGAGCGGCCATGCACCAGGAACGGAAAGCCCAGCCCATGCAGCAGGGCAATGCGCTCGTCGTTCGGCTTCGGCGAATGGACGATCACCGCATCGACCCGGCCGCTGGTGACGAGCCTGTTGTAAAGCGAAATTTCATCGGTGGCGTCACGATCCGCGGTCGGGCTGACAAGGATGTCGATATCCTCGCCGTCCAGGCGCTCGGCCATCCCGCTCATGAATTCGGCGAAGTGAAATTCGCCGGTGCGGCCCATGATGACGCCGATCGCACCGGCGCGCCCAGTCACCAATCGCACCGCATTGATGTTGGGGCGATAGCCGAGCCGCACGGCCTCTTCCGCGACGCGCTTGCGTGTCTTTTCGCTCACCTCCGGATAGCCGCTCAGCGCGCGGCTGACCGTCGTCGGCGAAAGGCCCAGTTGGCTGGCGAACTCCTTGAGCTTCATGCGGCCCGTCTATTCCCTTAACCCCGATGCTCGATGAGGAATATACGCCTTTGCCGCGAGGAACAACCGATCGGCGTGCGTTGGGCTCCCTCCTGCCGCCAGCGCTGGAAATCTACCAAATCGTTTTAAAAAATGTTTGATTGCACGTCACTTGGACTGAGAGGGGCAGTGCATTCAAAGAAGAGTTGTAAACAGCATAACTATTTGAAACAAAGCGACTAAATTGCGTAATGGCAATCCGTCGCCGTCCCGCGAGGCAGAGTATTGACATCATTTGGCGCTTCTGACACCTTTTTCCAGCCAAACCGTTTTCGAATTTGCCGAGGAGCTATCGAGCGGTGGGGGATTTTGGAGGAGCCATCGACCATGACACTGCTTCTGAGGACCTTGACTTTCTGCGCCGCTCTCGGCGCCGCCGATCTTGCCGCCGCCGCGGAACTTTCGGTTGCGGCCAACACCACCGGCAAGAACGTGAAATTCATGCGCGAGCAGCTCGACGCCTTCGAGAAGAAGACCGGCCACAAGGTCAGTCTCGTCACCATGCCGCCGTCGAGCAGCGAGCAGTTCAGCCAGTACCGGCTGTGGCTGGCCGCCGGAAACAAAGACGTCGACGTCTACCAGACGGACGTCATCTGGGCGCCGCAGCTCGCCGACCAGTTCATCGATCTCACCGAGGCGGCCAAGGACGTGGTCGGCGATCACTTCCCGTCGATCATCCAGTCGCAGACCGTCAACGGCAAACTGGTGGCCCTGCCGATCTTCACCGACGCGCCGGCGCTCTATTATCGCAAGGACCTCCTGGAGAAATACGGCAAGACGCCGCCCAGGACCTGGGACGAGCTGGCGGCGACCGCAGGGGAAATCCAGGAAAAGGAGCGTGCCGCCGGAAAGGCGAATGTCTGGGGTTTCGTTTTCCAGGGCAATGCCTATGAGGGCCTCACCTGCAATGCGCTCGAATGGATCAAGTCCTCGGGCGGCGGTCAGATCGTCGAGTCAGACGGGACGATCTCCGTCAACAACGAAAAGGCGGCCGCTGCCATCGAGCGGGTGAAGGGCTGGATCGGCACGATCTCGCCTGAGGGCGTGCTTGCCTATCAGGAGGAAGAATCGCGCGGCGTCTGGCAGACCGGCAATGCCGTCTTCATGCGCAACTGGCCCTATGCCTATGCGCTCGGCAATGGTGACGACAGCGCGGTGAAGGGGAAGTTCGACGTGATGCCGCTGCCGACGGCGACCGATGGAGAAAAGCCGTCCTCGACGCTCGGCGGCTGGAACCTCGCCGTGTCGAAATATTCCGATGAGCAGGAAGCGGCGATCGAGCTCGTAAAGTTCCTCTCGTCCAAGGAAGTGCAGAAGGCGCGTGCCCTGCAGATGTCGCAGCTGCCGACGATCGCCGCGCTTTACGACGACGCGGAAATCGCCGCCGCGCAGCCCTTCATGCCGAACTGGAAGCCGATTTTCCAGAACGCCGTGCCGCGGCCGTCCGCGGTCACCAAGGTCAAGTATAACGAGGTCTCCTCGAAGCTCTGGAGCGCCGTCCACAACACGCTCTCCGGCGACGGAACCGCTGCCGAGAACCTCGAACTGCTCGAAGTCGAGCTGACCGATCTCAAAGGCGACAGCTGGTAAACCTCCCCGGGCGGGGAGGCACTGTAAAACTTCGTACCTCTCTCCCCGCCTTGCAGCCGTCGCCGGGGATGGCGGCCCACTCCGGCCGCCATCCCCATGAAACCTTGCGGCGAAAGCCGAACGGCAAAGGGGAGCCATCTCATGACCGATCTCACTGTCGCGGATCCACCGGCCGCGCTTGCGCATCCGAGCCATATCCATTCGGACCTCAAGGCCCAGCGCGTCCGCTCCGCCTGGGTGTTCCTGGCGCCGACCCTCTTAGTGCTGGCGCTGGTCGCCGGCTGGCCGCTTGTCCGGACCATCTATTTCAGCTTCACCGATGCGTCGCTGACGAACCTTGCCGGCGCCGAGTTCGTCGGCTTCCAGAACTATCTTTCCTGGATCACTCTGAAGAGCGGCCGGACCATCTACAAGGGCCTGCTCGCCGATCCGGCCTGGTGGAACGCCGTCTGGAACACGCTGAAATTCACGCTGATCTCGGTCAGCATCGAGACGGCGCTGGGCCTGGTCGTCGCCCTGGTGCTGAATGCTCATTTTCCCGGACGCGGCCTGGTGCGGGCGGCAATCCTCATTCCCTGGGCGATCCCGACGATCGTTTCGGCCAAGATGTGGGCCTGGATGCTCAACGACCAGTTCGGCATCCTGAACGAGATATTGCTCGGGCTCGGGCTGATCAGCCAGAAGATCGCCTGGACCGCCAGTCCTGACACGGCAATGGTCGCGGTGCTCATCGTCGACGTCTGGAAGACGACGCCGTTCATGGCGCTCCTGATCCTCGCCGGCCTGCAGATGGTACCGGTCGACATCTACGAGGCGGCGAAGATCGACGGCGTCCATCCGCTCCGGGTGTTCTGGCGGGTGACCTTGCCGCTCATCCGGCCGGCGCTGATGGTCGCGGTGATCTTCCGCATGCTCGACGCGCTACGCATCTTCGACCTCATCTACGTGCTGACGCCCAACAATGCGCAGACGAAGACGATGTCGGTGCTGGCCCGCGAGAACCTCTTCGATTTCGACAAGTTCGCTTACGGCGCCGCCGCCTCGACGATGCTGTTCCTGATCATCGCCTCGATCACGATCCTCTACATGTGGTTTGGTCGCGTCAATTTCGAAGGAGGGGAACGCTGATGGTTGCCACGCTTGCGAAACGCACCGCTTTCTATCTGCTCGTCGCAACGATCATTCTGATTGCGGTCTTTCCCTTCTACTACGCGATCCTGACGAGCCTCAAATCCGGCACTGCCCTGTTCCGCATCGATTATTGGCCGAGCGAACTGTCGGTCGCCAATTACATAAGCGTCGTGTCGGCTGGCAGCTTCCTGCGCAACCTCGGCAATTCGCTGCTGGTGGCGACGTTGGTCGTCGCCATTTCGCTGCTCTTCGCCGTGACGGCGGCCTATGCGCTTGGTCGCGTGCGCTTTCGCGGCCGGTCGCTGCTGCTTCTCACCATCCTGTCGGTGTCAATGTTCCCGCAGATCGCCGTTCTTGCCGGCCTTTTCGAGCTCATCCGCGGGATCGGGATCTTCAACACGCCGCTGGCGCTGATCTTCTCCTACATGATCTTCACGCTGCCGTTCACGGTCTGGGTGCTGACCACCTTCATGCGCGACCTGCCGGTGGAGATCGAAGAGGCGGCGATCGTCGACGGCGCCTCGCCCTGGGTGATCATCACGCGGGTGTTCATGCCGCTGATGTGGCCGGCCCTGGTCACGACCGGCCTGCTCGCCTTCATCGCCGCCTGGAACGAATTCCTCTTTGCGCTGACCTTCACCTCGTCCGACGTGCAGCGCACCGTGCCGGTGGCAATCGCGCTGCTTTCGGGCAGCAGCAACTTCGAAATTCCCTGGGGCAACATCATGGCCGCATCGGTGATCGTCACCGTGCCGCTCGTGGTGCTGGTGCTCATCTTTCAGCGGCGGATCATTTCCGGCCTGACGGCCGGCGGCGTCAAAGGCTAGTGCGGGATGAGGAAAAGTGTGCGCGGTTTTCCGCCCGCATCCCGCCTGATTTAGGAGTCAAAACATGGCAGAGCTGCAATTGCGCGACATTCGCAAGTCCTTCGGCGCCTATGAGGTCATCAGGGGCGTCAGCATGGACATCCGGGCCGGCGAGTTCATGGTTTTCGTCGGCCCCTCCGGCTGCGGGAAATCGACGCTTCTGAGACTGATCGCCGGCCTCGAGGAAATCACCTCCGGCACGCTCGCCTTCGACGGTGAGGTCGTCAATCATCTCGTCCCGTCGAAACGCGGCATCGCGATGGTCTTCCAGTCCTATGCGCTTTATCCGCACATGACGGTCTTCGAGAACATGGCTTTCGGCATGCAGCTTGCCGGCAAGGACAAGGAGCAGTGCCGCAAGCGGGTCGAGGCGACGGCGGAGATGCTGCAGCTCACCCCCTATCTCGAACGCCTGCCGCGCCAGCTTTCCGGCGGCCAGCGGCAGCGCGTCGCGATCGGCCGCGCGATCGTGCGCGATCCGAAGGTCTTCCTGTTCGACGAGCCGCTTTCCAACCTCGATGCGGCGCTGCGCGTCGCGACCCGCATCGAGATCGCCAAGCTGCATCGCAGCATGCACAAGACGACGATGATCTATGTCACCCATGATCAGGTCGAGGCGATGACGCTCGCCGATCGCATCTGCGTGCTCAGGGACGGGCGCGTCGAGCAGATCGGCACGCCGCTCGAGCTTTACGAGAATCCCAACTCGGTCTTCGTCGCGGGCTTCATCGGCTCGCCGAAGATGAACTTCCTCTCGGGGCCCTTCGCCGAGCTTTATGAGGCGAAGACCATCGGCATCCGGGCCGAGCACCTGCAGATCGCCGAGGACGGACAATGGGCCGGAACCGTCGTCCACTCGGAGATGCTCGGATCCGACAGCTACATCTATCTCGATATCGGCGCCGGCGAACCGGTGATCGTCCGGGAGAACGGCACGTCGCGGCACCAGCCGGGGGAGACGGTGCGGATTTCGCCGGAGGCCGGCCAGATCCACCGCTTCGATGCGGCGGGACGGTCTGTCGGCCGGCATATCCTCAGAGGTGCCGCCTAGATCTATCGATTTCGGATCATTTCCAAACGCCAGACGTTAGACCCGGTAGGGCGAAATCCCAGCCCGACCACGGTCGACTGATTCAATTCACGGACAGCGGGCACCCGCGGCGGATGCCCCAATCAGCAGGAGAACGACCTTGTCTATCAACACCATCGTATGGGGTGAGAACATCCACGAGCAGACGAATGCCGTCGTCAGGGAAATCTATCCGGACGGCATGCACAACACCATCGCCGCGGCGCTGAACACCGATCCGGCGATCAAGGCGACGACGGCGACGCTGCAGGAGCCGGAACATGGGCTGAGCGAGGAGCGGCTGGCTTCGGCCGAGGTGCTTCTGTGGTGGGGCCACAAGGACCACGGCGCCGTCGACGACCGGATCGTCGAGCGGGTCGCCAAGCGGGTCTGGGAGGGCATGGGGCTGATCGTCCTGCATTCCGGCCATTTCTCCAAGGTCTTCAAGCGGCTGATGGGCACGCCCTGCGCGCTTAAATGGCGCGAGGCGGGCGAGCGCGAGCGCGTCTGGGTGGTCAACCCGCGCCACCCGATCGCCGAGGGGCTCGGCGACAATTTCGTCATCGAGCACGAGGAGATGTATGGCGAGCAGTTCTCCGTGCCGGAGCCGCTGGAGACGGTGTTCATCTCCTGGTTCGCGGGCGGCGAGGTGTTCCGCTCCGGGCTGACCTGGCGGCGAGGCGCCGGCAACATCTTCTATTTCCGCCCCGGCCACGAGACCTACCCGACCTATCACGATCAAACGGTGCAGCATGTGCTGCGCAATTCGGTGAAATGGGCCTACAACCCTCAAGGGTCCTACAAGGCGATCCACGAGGCGCCGAACGTGCCGGTGGAAAAGGCGCTGGAGCCGATCGTCGAGCGCGGCCCGAAACTGCACCGCGCCGGCGAGGCTGGCTACAGATGAGGAGGCTGCCGATGCGTCTGCTGATACTCGGAACCGGCGGCATGGCAAACAGCCATGCAAACGCCTTCGCCAAGATAGACGGCGTCGAAATCGTCGGCGCCGTCGATGTCGACCCGAACCGCGCCAAGGCCTTTGCCGAACAGCACGGCATCGACCGCACCTTCTCCTCGCTCGAGGAGGCGATCGCGTGGGGCGAGTTCGACGCCGCGACGAACGTCACCCCGGACAAGGCGCACCATCCGACGACCCTGGCGCTGATTGCCGCCGGCAAGCATGTGCTTTGCGAAAAGCCGCTGGCGGAGAATTATGAAAAGGCGGCGGAAATGGCCGCGGCGGCCGAGCGCTCGGGCCTCGTCGCCATGGTCAACCTCACCTATCGCAATGTCGCGCCGCTGCAGAAGGCGCGCGAACTGGTGCTCTCCGGCGCGATCGGCGAGGTCAGGCATCTGGAAGCCTCCTACCTGCAGAGCTGGCTGGTGTCGAAGGCCTGGGGCGACTGGGCAAGCGAGTCCAAATGGCTGTGGCGGCTCTCGACCAGGCACGGTTCGAACGGCGTGCTCGGGGATGTCGGCATTCATATTCTGGATTTCGCCGGCTACGGCGCCGGGATTTCGGTCGAGCGCGTCTTCGCCCGGCTGAAGGCCTTCGACAAGGCACCCGGCAACCGGATCGGCGAATACGACCTCGATGCCAATGACAGTTTCGCCATGACGGTGGAGTTCGACAGCGGCGCCATGGGCGTCATCCATGCGAGCCGCTGGGCGACCGGCCATTTGAACGAGCTGCGGCTGAGGCTGCATGGCGACAAGGGTGCGCTGGAGGTGATCCACACGCCGGACGGATCGAGTCTCAAAGCGTGCCTCGGGCCAGATGTCGAAAAGGCCATCTGGCGCGAGGTCGATGCGGGCACGGTGCCGACCAACTACGAGCGCTTCGTCGCCGCCGTTCGGGCCGGGCAGATGGCCGAGCCCGGCTTCCGCCATGCCGCCGACCTGCAGAAGGTCCTCGACCTGGCGATCGAGACGGAACGCGAACGCCGGGAACTCGGCGTCGCCGACGTGGAGTGGGTTCAGGACGGGCGCCTCGCCGTCGGCGGGTGACACATGCTGCTCCCGCTTTCCGGTCCTTCCAGAGGCGGGAGACAGTCATCGCGGCCGGCGTTCACAGGGAACGCACTCCGGGCGACAATTCACGGCCGCTCGCTCCATTCAGACGATGACGGCTTCGGTTGAACCGAAGCCGTCGCGCTTTAGACGTGCAAGTGGTGACGATAGTCCCAGACCGCCCAGGCGGCGATGGCGGCGACGAGTACGCCGAGGATGACGTGAGTCCACATCGCGTTCACATTCGCCATGAAGCCGAGGATCCAGGGAGAGACGATCAACCACAGGCCGATCACCATATTGGCCCATTCCTCCCATTCGGCGAATGCCGAAAGGGTCGCGACCGCAAGGGCGCCGAGCACGATAGCGGCGATCCATGCGTTCCAGGTCGGCGTCGTATCCGATGCGAAGCCGATGACCCAGGGCGAGAGGAACAGGCATACTGCCAGGACCAGATTGGCCCAATCCTGGCTTCTTCTTCCTGCCATAAGAGTGTTGGGCATGACAACCTCCACGTATGAAGCTTGATCAAAGCGTCACCACTCACGTGCAACACACGTTCCAGCTCCGGTCGCCTGTGATCGCACGGTTGCCGTAACGCCTTGAATTGCTGGCGTAATTTTATCCTTAAATCGAAGCCGATTCAAGAAATCCCGCAATATACGGTTTTTGCAGGTTATTCCGGCTGCGCATGACCTGCGGG
This sequence comes from Sinorhizobium glycinis, assembly GCF_001651865.1. Lineage (GTDB taxonomy): Bacteria > Pseudomonadota > Alphaproteobacteria > Rhizobiales > Rhizobiaceae > Sinorhizobium > Sinorhizobium glycinis. The sequence continues at coordinate 375,099 of NZ_LPUX01000064.1, read as the reverse complement.
GAACGCCGAAAGCCCGGTCGTGTAAAGGTTGTTTCCGGCCTCCGCACCGGACATCCTTGCCCGCCGGAAGGAGATTCATGCCTTTCCCCGTCTCCAGAGCGGCAGGAGGATGAGCGAAAGTAGGGGGGCGCCGGAGCGAAAGTAGGGAGGCCGCGGCGCGGCGTTTGGCGCTATTCGATGGGCACACGTGCCGAGGATCACGTGCCATCGATCAGTGAAAAGCGGGAGGCGGGCGGAGAGCCGCGCATATTTTTCCTCGTCCCGCTTCAGTCCAGACATCGCGGGAGGAAAACGTGATACGCCTGTTGCTGCTGGCGCCCTATATCGGGCTGCTTTGGGTCCCCTTCTATAATTTCGAGGAGCCGAAGCTCTTCGGCTTTCCGTTCTTCTACTGGTACCAGCTTGCCTGGGTGCCGCTGACGTCCTTGCTCACCTATTTCGTCTACAGGAGCGTGCGTCATGACGGCTAACATCGACATGCCGGCGCTCGCCGTCTTCATCTTCTTCTTCGTGCTCGTCACGGCCATGGGCTTCTTCGCCTCGCGCTGGCGCCGGGCGGAATCGCTCGATCACCTGGACGAATGGGGCCTCGGCGGCCGCAAGTTCGGCACCTGGATCACCTGGTTCCTGGTCGGCGGCGACTTCTACACCGCCTACACGGTCATCGCCGTGCCGGCGCTGGTCTATGCGATCGGCGCCTACGGCTTCTTCGCGCTGCCCTACACGATCATCGTCTATCCGCTGGTCTTCGCCGTGATGCCGCTTCTGTGGAAGGCGGCGAAAGAGCGCGGCTACGTGACCGCCGGCGACGTGGTCCGCGGTACCTACGGCTCGCGCGCTTTGGAGCTTGCCGTCGCCTCCACCGGCGTCATTGCCACGATGCCCTATATCGCCCTGCAGCTCATCGGCATGGAGGTGGCGATCAAGGCGCTGGGCTTGACCGGCGAGATGCCGATCATCCTCGCCTTCCTGGTGCTGGCACTCTACACCTATTCGTCGGGCCTCCGGGCGCCGGCGCTCATCGCCTTCGTCAAGGACATCATGATCTATATCGTGGTGCTCGCGGCGATCATCGTCGTGCCTTCCAAGCTCGGCGGCTACAGCGCCGTCTTCTCGGCGGCCGATGCGGCCTTCGAGGCGAAGGGCAAGGGCGGCATCCTGCTCGATCCGGCGCAGCTCGTCCCCTATGTGACGCTGGCGCTCGGTTCGGCGCTCGCCGCCTTCATGTATCCGCACACCCTGACCGGCATCTTCGCCTCGTCGGGCGCCAATACGATCCGCAAGAATGCGGTGCTGCTGCCCGCCTATACGCTGCTCCTCGGCCTGCTCGCGCTCCTCGGCTACATGGGGCACGCCGCCGGGCTGCAGCTTCAGAGCAACAACGACGTCGTCCCGACGCTGTTCAAGACGCTCTTCCCGGGCTGGTTCGCAGGTTTCGCCTTCTCGGCGATCGCCATCGGCGCGCTCGTTCCGGCGGCGGTCATGAGCATCGGCGCGGCGAACCTCTTCACCCGCAACTTCTGGAAGGTCTGGGTCAACCCCGATGTCACGCCGGCCGGCGAGGCGCAGGTCGCCAAGATCACCTCGATGCTGGTGAAAGTGGGGGCGCTTCTCGCCATCCTCATACTGCCGACCCAGTTCGCGCTCGACCTGCAGCTGCTCGGCGGCCTGTGGATCCTGCAGACCCTGCCGGCCCTCGTCTTCGGCCTCTACACCAGCTGGTTCCGGGCTCCGGCGCTGCTTGCCGGCTGGGCGGCCGGCTTCATCGGCGGCTCGGCGCTCGTCTGGTCGGACGGATTGAAACCGCTGCATGCGCTGGCCTTCGACGGGATGACCGTCTCGGTCTATACCGGACTGCTGGCTCTGGCGCTCAACGTCGCGGTCGCAGTGGTCGTCAACCTCGTCGTGCCGGCGAAAGAGACCGCCGACGACCTGACGGTCGCCGAGGCCGACTCGCGCAGCTAATCCCAAGGGGCCGGCGGATCAGGCCGGCCCTTTGCGCCGCGCGTTGCCATTCGCCGGCCGATATGGCAATGAACCGACGGCGGCCTGATGGAAAATGCCGCTGCTACAGCGCCGCGTCCGATCAAATCCGCAAGGTCGCTATAGCACTTTGAAATTGCTGCAGTTGGGCAGCGAGGTGCCATGCCCGGTTGGGTCGTCCTCTCCGTTTCTACAGCCTATGTCGTGATCCTGTTCCTGATTGCCTGGTGGACGGATCGGCAAGGTGCGGGCCGCCGCTTGGCCGTTCCGGCCGAGTGGATGTCGGCACTCGGCTACGCGCTGACGCTTGCCATCTACAACACGTCCTGGAGCTTCTACGGTTCGGTCGGACGGGCTTTGAGCGGATTCGACTTCCTGTCGATCTATATCGGTCCGACCCTCGTTCTCATCTTCGGGCAGCGGCTGATCGCCAGGATCGTCACGGTCGCGAAAAGCCAGAACATCACCTCGATCGCCGACTTCATCGCGGCGCGATACGGCAAGAGCCAGGGGCTTGCGGCGCTCGTCACCATGGCGGCGCTGCTTGCCGTGTTGCCCTATATCGCGCTGCAGCTGAAGGCGGTCGGCACCAGTTTCGACATCCTGACCGCGCCGGCCGTTGCCCCCGGAGCGGTCCGGCCGATCCGCGGCGACAGCACCCTTGCGGTCGCCGCGTCGATGGCGCTGTTCGCCATCATGTTCGGCGTTCGGCATATCCATGCGAGCGAGCATCACCGCGGGCTGATGGCGGCGATCGCCTTCGAGAGCCTCGTCAAGCTGTCCGCCTTCGTCATCGTCGCGCTGTTCATCGTCTTCGGCATGTTCGACGGCCTCGGCGACCTCGTCGCCCGCGCGCAAGCGGATCCGCGCATGGAGTCACTGCTGGCGCCGGACTTTGCCGATCCGACCTGGATATCCAACACCATCATCGCCGCGATCTCGTTCCTCTGCCTGCCGCACATGTTCCATGTCGCGGTGGTCGAGAACAGGTCGCTATCGCAGGTGCGCGCCGCCGCCTGGCTCTACCCCGCCTATCTCATCTTCTTCAGCGTGCTGATGGTGCCGATCGCCATCGCCGGCATTGCGCGTTTCGCCGATACGGTAAACCCCGACACCTTCGTGATCTCCCTGCCGCTTGCCGCCGATGCGCCGACGATGGCGCTGGTCGCCTTTCTCGGCGGCTTCTCGGCGGCGACCGGCATGGTGATCGTCGCCTCGGTGGCGCTGAGCACGATGCTCTGCAACGACGTCATCGTCCCGCTTCTCCTGCGCTCGCGCCTCGTCGGCCGGTCCGGCGCGATCTGGCCGTCGCCCGCGGCGCTGCTTCTGGTGCGGCGGATTTCCGTCGCAGGGATCCTGCTGCTCGCCTATCTGATGAACCGGCTGGTCGACCAGGCCTATCCGCTGACGGTGATCGGCCTCCTCTCCTTCGTTGCGATCGCCCAGTTCGGACCGGCCCTTCTGGGCGGCTTGCTGTGGCGGCGCGCCAAGGGGGCGGGGGCCACGGCAGGCATCGTCGTCGGCTTCGCCTTCTGGATCTACACGCTGATCCTTCCCTCGATTGCGCCGCTCGTCCCCGCCGTCGATGCGCTTGTCGCCAATGGGCCAATCGGGCTCGCCTGGCTCAAGCCTCAATCGCTGTTCGGTGTTGCCGGCCTCGACCCGATCTCGCATGCGACGCTCTGGAGCCTTGGTGCCAATCTCTTGGTCTTTGCGGCCGTCTCCCTGCTGGCGGATCGCTCGCCGCTCGAGCGCCTCCAGGCGGAGGCCTTCGCCGGGGGAGTCCCCGCGCAGCAGCCACCGCTTGCCTCCTTGCCGCTCGTCACGCGGCTCGACGACCTGAAGACGTTTGCCGCGCGTTTCGTCGGAGCCGAGCGCAGCGCATCCGCCTTCGATGATTTCGTGGAACAGCGCCGCTCGCGACAGGACGGGCTCGCCGACGCGGAAGCGATGCGGTTCACCGAGAACCTCATCGCGGGCGCGCTCGGCGCGGCGTCGGCGCGCGTGGTGATGGCCGCGGCGCTCGAAAGCCGCTCGCTGTCGCGCAAGGCAGCCGTGGGGATGCTCGACGAGGCGTCGCAGGCGCTGCATTTCAACCGCAAGCTCCTGCAAGGGGCGCTCGAAAGCGTGCCGCAGGGCATCTGCGTCTTCGACGCCAACCTCGCCATCGAGGCGTGGAACGCCCGCTTCCTGACTCTGCTCGACCTGCCGAAGGACCTGATTCGCGTCGGCCTGCCGCTCGCCGACCTCGTCGACTTCAACCGCGAGCGCGGCGAGTACGACGCCGAGGACCTCAAGGCACTGCTCGTCAACCGGGACCTCGCGACGCAGTCCTGGCCCTATGTCTACGAACGCAAGCGGCCCGACGGCATGGTGCTGGAGATCGCCTATGACCGCATGGCGGAGGGCGGCTATATCTCGACCTATACGGACGTGACCGAGCGGCATCGGGCCGCGGCGGGGCTGCGCCGCGCCAACGAGGAACTGGAGCGGCGCGTCCAGGAGCGGACGCAGGCGCTTGAGCAGGCCAAGGCCGAGGCCGAGCGGGCCAATATTGGCAAGACACGCTTCCTCGCTGCGGCAAGCCACGATCTGCTGCAGCCGCTGAACGCGGCGCGGCTCTATCTGGCGGCACTTGACGAGACCCTGAAGCCCGACGAAGCAGGAAAGGGCCTGCTGGCAGAGGAGCGGGCGCTTGCGAGGAACGCGGCGGCGGCACTGTCCTCGACGGAGCGTCTGCTCGACGAACTGCTCGATATTTCGTCCTATGATTCCGGTGCCGCGCGGGCGCAGCCCGTCGATTTTTCCGTCGGCTCGCTTCTCGCCCAGCTCGAGCTGGAATTCTCCGCCCTGGCGCGCCAGCGCGGCCTCGCGCTCAAGGTCGTTGCCTCGGCACGCGTCGTCCGGACCGACCCGCAGCTCCTGCGTCGCGTGCTGCAGAACCTGCTCTCGAACGCCATACGCTACACGCCGAGCGGAAGGGTCCTGCTGGGGTGCCGGCGGCGGAAGGATGGCTTGTGCATCGAAGTGCGCGATACCGGCATCGGCATCGCCCCGGAGCGGCAGAAGGAGATATTCGAGGAGTTTCGCCGGCTCGATACGGGCGAGGAGCGGGAGAAGGGGAGCGGCCTCGGCCTGGCGATCGTCGAGCGCATCTGCCGTTTGCTCGAGCTTCGCCTGGACGTGCGCTCCCGCCCGGGGCACGGAACCTGTTTCGCCGTCACCGTCCCGCTCGCGGCGGGAGGCGCCGCAGTCGCCGCTTCGGAAAAGATCGCCCAGCCCTCGGTGGCGAACCATGCCGCGCTCACCGTGCTCTGCGTCGACAATGATAGCTCGATACGAGAGGGGCTCGCCGCCTTGCTTTCCCGCTGGGGGCACCGGCCGATTGTTGCGGGCGACGAGAGGACGGCGCTTGCCAATTGCGACGGCCAGGTGCCAGATCTGGCGCTCGTTGATTATCATCTCGACGGCACGACCGGCGTCGAGGTGCTGGACAGGCTGCGCAAACACTGGGGCCGGGAGGTCGGCGCTCTCGTGATCACTGCGGACCGCAGCGAGGAGGTCGGCGCGGAGGCGAAGGCGCTGGGCTGCGAGGTCATGGCGAAGCCGGTGAAACCGGCCGCCTTGAGACGATATCTGGATGCCGTCGGCCTGCAAAAGGGCGCCGCATTGCAGAGGGAAGGGGAGGAAGGACATGAGCACGCGCATCGTCATCGCGGATGACCATCCGATGGTCCAGGCAGCCTTGCGCAGCGCTCTCGTCGCGGTGCTGCCGGACCTCGACCTGATCGCCTGCCGGTCGGTCGACGAGGTCTTGAACGTGCTCTCGGGCGATCGGCAGGAGGTGGACCTCGTCCTTCTCGACCTGACCATGCCCGGCACCGACGGCTTTGCCGGACTGTTCCTGCTGCATGCCCATTACCCGACCCTTCCGGTGGCGATCGTTTCGGCCAAGCAGGACGCGGCGACGATCCAGAAGGCGATCACCTTCGGGGCCTCCGGCTATATCCCCAAGTCGCTGGACCTGCCGGAAATGGCGAGCGCGATCCGCGCCATCCTCGAGGGCGAGATATGGACACCGCCGCGCTTCGGGGCCGAGACGGCCGACCCGGATGCGGCGATGAGCGCACGCCTCGCTTTGCTGTCGTCGCAGCAACTGCGCATCCTGACGAAGATCATCGAGGGCAAGCTCAACAAGCAGATCGCCGGCGAGATGGACATCGCCGAGCAGACCGTCAAGGTGCATGTCTCGGCGATCCTCAAGAAGCTCGGCGTCGTCAGCCGCACCCAGGCGGCGGTGCTGTGCGAACGGCTGCTGTCAGCGAGCGTCCGCGATGCGGGATAGGGCGTTCTCGATGGTGTTGCACTGAAACCCCCTCTGGCCTGCCGGCCATCTCCCCCACAAGGTCCCACAAGGGGGGAGAATAGATGTGGCGCGCATTGCGCCTCGACCGGAGCGTCCCACTTGCAGAAGCGGTTGGGCAGGAGCGGGGGCCTGCCGCACATATTCTCCCCCCTTGTGGGGGAGATGGCCGGCAGGCCAGAGGGGGTAGCAACATGCCCTCCCGGCGGCCGCTACAGTTTCGGCAGCCCTTCCGGTCTGAGGTGTTTCTTCAGCGCGGCGATACGGAAGATGGCGTTGGCCGCACCATAGCCGCGATAGCCGCGCCGCTCGACGATCTCGAAGAAGAAGCCTTCGCCGTAGGTGGGGCTGTAGAGCTGGAAAAATTCGCCCTGCTCGTCGCGATCATAGAGGATGTTCTCCGCCCTCAGGCGCTCGGTCAGTTCCGGCTCGAGGCCGAAGCGCGCCTCCACGTCGCCGTAGTAGTTGGCCGAGATCTGCAGCGGGCGGAAGCCGTTGCGGCGGAGTGCCGCCGCGGTTGCGAAGACGTCGTCCGTATGGAAGGCGAGATGCTGGATGCCGGAGCCGAACGTCTCGGCGATGAAGTGGCCCGCCAGCGTGCGGCGGTTTTCCGCACCGTTGAGCGTCAGGCGGAGCGTCCCGGCGGCATTCTCGACGACCTGGCTGCGAACAATCCCGGCAGGATCGATGATGTCGACCATCGGCGTCTTCCCGGCCGCGAAGATCGAGGTGTAGAACAAGAGCCAGGTCGGCATTTCCTCATAGGCGACCGTCTGGGCGACATGGTCGACGTACCGGAGCCCGGCGTCTTCCGCCTCGCCGCCACCATCCTCGAACGGCTCGAAATCGATCTCCCAGATGCGGCCGAGATCGGTCCTGTCGTCGAGCAGATAGAGGAGCCCACCGCCGACGCCGCGGATTGCCGGCAGTTCGGCCTCGCCCTTTGCGACAGGCTGGCTGAAGGGCTCGGCGTCGAGTGCCAGCGCCCGCTCCATCGCTTCCTTTGCGTCGTCGACGACAAGTGCCATGGCATAGGCGGAGCTGCCGTGGACGGCATAGGAGGAACTGGCGAACCCGTTTTCGTCGGTATTGACCAGGATGCGGATTTCGCCTTGCTGGTAAAGATCGACTTTCTTCGAGCGGTGCGTGGCCGCCTTGCGGAAGCCGAGCGTCTTCAGGATCGCGGTCAGATCAGCGGCGTCTTCATCGGAAGCCGCGAACTCGACGAAGCCGACCCGCTGGACCGGAGCCCGCTCCGGCATCGGCGCCACAGTAAGCGAGCCGGCATTCGGATGCCGCCGCACCTGATCGCCGAGATAGATGAGCGAGCGATGACCGTCCGTGGCGATCGGCTTGGCGGCCCCGCCGCGGAACTGGTCGTTGAAGATTTCCAGCGAGAAATAGCCGTCATAGCCGGTTTCGGCGATGGCGCGGGTGAAGTCGGTGACCGGCAGGTCGCCTTCGCCCGGCATGTTGCGGAAATGCCGGCTCCAGTAGAGGAGATCCATGTCGATCAGCGGCGCATCGGCGAGCTGGACAATGAAGATCTTTTCCTTCGGGATGGAACGGATCGAGTTCACTTCGATCTTGCGCGACAGCGTGTGGAAGCTGTCCAGGATCAGGCCGATATTCGGATGATCGGCGCGGCGAACGATCTCCCAGGCATCGCGATGGTCGTTGATATGCCTGCCCCAGGCGAGCGCCTCGAAGCCGACCTTCAACCCCCGCCTCGCGGCGCGCTCGCCGAGTTCCCGGAAATCGGCAGCGGCCCGATCGATGCCGCCAAGCGAGATTGGCGAGACGTTGGAGCAGACGAGCAGGAGATCGGTGCCGAGCTGCTGCATGACGTCGAACTTGCGTTCCGCACGATCGAAGGTGCGCGTCCGGTGCGGCTCCGGCATGCCCTCGAAGTCGCGGAACGGCTGAAAGAGCGTGATTTCGAGACCATGGTCGCGCACCATCCGTCCGACATCAGCGGGGCTGCCGTCGAAGGCCAGAAAGTCGTTCTCGAAGATCTCGACGCCGTCGAAGCCGGCGGCGGCGATCGCGGCGAGCTTGTCCGGCAATTCGCCGCTGATCGAGACGGTTGCGATCGAGGTCTTCATCGCCGCTTTCCTTCCTGCCCGCAAGCCTTGTCGAGCCCCCAGAACGCGATCTGCGTCGGCAGTTGCGCGAGCGTCATCTCCGCGCCGGGCTGGATGGCGATGCCGCGGCGCCTGGCCTCTTCGAGCCAGGGCGTCACCGCCGGCTTCGTCACCGCGTCGGCGATGATTTCCGCCTTTGTCAGCCGCTCCAGCGGAAAGGGGTGGGGATCGGCCGCGTTCATGCCGGAAGGCGAAGCATTGATGGCGATCTCGACGTCGATGTCGTCCGGCAGGGCGTCGTGTGCCTGGAGGCGCGGATAGTCGCGGCGCAGCTGCCCGATCAGGCGGTCCGCCTTCGCCCGATCGCGTTCGATGACGATGATGGCCGCGGCACCCGCTTCGGCAAGCGCATAGACGATCGCCGTTCCGGCGCCGCCGGCGCCGACGACCAGCACCGACTTGCCGGCAATGCTGACGCCATTCTTCGCCAGGGCCGCGACCATGGCATCGCCGTCGACCATGTCGCCGAGCAGGGTGCCATCCGCATTTCTGCGGATGATGTTGACGGCCTCGGCCCTGCGGGCCCTATCCGTCAGTTCGTCCACCCCGGCATAGGCCGCCTGCTTGTGCGGCATCGTTACCGAAACGCCGGGGCAATTGGGCGTTCCTCGAATGGCATCGAGGAAGGCCGCCACTTTCTCGGGGAAGATATCCACCGGGATGAGGACGGCTCCCACATCATTGTCGGAGAACCACGCGTTCACCGGTCCCGGCGACTTCACCTGCTCGACCGGGTGGCCGATGAGCGGGATGAAGACGGTCTTTCCGGTAATCTCCGGGACGGGCTGCATTCAGGCCTCCTCGAGATGGGCGCCGAGGAAGAGCTGGCCGACGCGCGGATCGGCGAGCAGCTTGTCGGCCCGGTCGTACATCCGGCTCCGGCCCTGTTCGAGCACGAGGCCGAAATCGGACATGGCGAGCGCGGCCTTGGCATTCTGCTCGACCATCAGGATGGTCACGCCCTGGTCGCGCAGCCGGATCAGCGTGCGGAAGGTCTCGTTGATCATCTGCGGGGAAAGACCGATCGAAGGCTCGTCGATGAGGATCAGCGACGGATCGAGCAGCAGTGCGCGGGCGATCTCGAGCTGCTTCTGCTGGCCGCCCGAAAGCGTGATCGCCTGTTCCTTCGCCTTTTCCTTGAGGATCGGGAACTGCTCCATCACCTCGTCGATGCGCCTGGCGATCCTGGCCTGGTCACCGGACGAGATGCCGCCGATCTCGAGATTGTGGCGCACCGACAGCATCGGGAAGAGATTGCGCCCCTGCGGCACATAGGTGACGCCCTTGCCGAGCATCTTCGCCGGCGGCAGGGACGTCACGTCCTCGCCGTTCAGAAGGACGTTTCCGGAGCGGATCTTCAGGAGCCCGAAGATTGCCTTGAAGACCGTCGACTTGCCTGCCCCGTTCGGGCCGATCACCGTGGTGATCGTGCCCTTGTCGATCTTGAAGGACGTGCCGTTCAGGATCGTCATTTTGCCGTAGCCGCCATAGACCTGCTTGAGTTCCAGCATGGCTCAACCTCCGAGATAGGCTTCGATGACGGTCGGATCGTTGCGCACCGTTTCCGGGTCGCCTTCGGCGATGATCCTGCCGTTCGCCAGCACGATGATGCGCGTGCAGAGCGACATCACGAATTCCATGTTGTGTTCGATGACGACGAAGGTGGCGCCGCGTTCCTGGTTGAAGGTCTTCAGGCGCTCCTTGAGGTCGGCGAGCATGGTGAGGTTGACGCCGCCGGCGGGCTCGTCGAGCATCACCAGCTTCGGTCCCGCCATGAAGGCCATGGCGGCGTCGAGCAGCTTCTGCTGCCCATAGGAGAGCGATCCCGCCTTCTCGTGGGTCTGGTGCCCGAGCCGGAAGAAGTCGATCATCCTCAAGGCCTCTTCGGTGAGGCCCGCATCCGGCTTGCCGAAGAGGCGCGACAGCATCGTGCCCTTGTGCTCCTGGCCGGCCAGGATGATGTTGTCGAGCACCGTCATCTCGGGGAAGACCTGCAGCATCTGGAAGGTGCGGCCGACGCCGAGCTTGTTGAGGTCGCAGGGGCGCTTGCCTGCAACCTCCTTGCCGTCGACGAGCACGGTTCCCGTCGAGGCAGGCAGTTGCCCGAGGACGCAGTTGAAGAGCGTCGACTTGCCGCTGCCGTTCGGGCCGATCAGGCCCAGGATCTCGCCCTGGTGGACGTCGAACGACACGTCGTCCACGGCTCTCAAGCCGCCGAAGGACTTGCTGACATTGCGTACGGAAAGGACCGGCGTCATCGTCCTGCCTCCCAGGTCGTGGCATTCGGGTTCTGCCTGAGCTTCATGGCCGTGCGGGCGCGCTCGACCAGTCCGAGCAGGCCAGTCGGGCAGAAGACCATCAGCACGATGACCAGCGTGGCGTAGATCATCAGATAGTATCCTTCGGTGAAGCGCAGGAATTCCGGCGCGAGAACGATCAGCAGCGCGCCGAGTATGGGGCCGAAGAAGAAGCCTGCGCCGCCGACGATGACCATCAGCAGGACCTTGAGCGAGATGGTCAGGCCGAAGGAGTGCGGGTCGATGAACTGGGTGAGCTGTGCCAGCAGGCTGCCGGCAAGCCCGCCATAGGAGGAGCCGATGGCGAAGGCGAGAAGCGTCGTCTGGCGGATGTCGACGCCAAGGCTGTTGGCGCGGATCGGGTTTTCCCTGAGCGCCTTGAAGGCGCGGCCCCAGGGCGAGCGGATGATGGCGTAGAGGCCCGCCGCCATCAGCACGAACAGCGCAAGCACGAAGAAGTAGAAGGCGAGCGGCGTCTGCGTGGGCAGGCCGAAGACTTCCGGCCGGGGGACGCCGACGATGCCGTAGGTGCCGCCGGTCAGCCATTCCTCGTTGCGCAGCACCAGCACCACGAGGGCGTTGAAGGCCAGCGTGATGAAGGCGAGGAAGTGGTGCTGGACCCTGAGTGCCGGATAGCCGAGCAGGAAGCCGATGACGAAGCACGAGACCATCGCCGCGATCATCGCCGCCGGCCACGGCACGCCCGCCATGGTCATGAGCGCCGTCATGTAGGCGCCGATGCCCATGAAGGAAGCCTGGGCTAGCGAGACCTGCCCGGCATAGCCGAGCGTCAGGTTGAGCCCCATGGCGGAGATCGAATAGACCAGCCACGAGCACAGCACGAAGACGCCGTAGTTGGACTGCGTGAAGGGAAGCAGGATCAGGATCGAGAGACCCGCGACCAGTGTGAGGAGAGAGTGCTTGCTCATACGGTGCGTCCTTCTGCCTTGCCGAGCAGGCCCTGCGGCCGCACGAGGATGATGATGATGAGCAGGATCAGCGGCACCGCGGAGCGATACGACGCGGAAATGTAGGCTGCCGATAGATTGTCGATGACGCCGATCAGCAGACCGCCGGCAAGCGCGCCGCGGATCTGGTTGAAGCCGCCGACGATCGCCGCGATGAAGGCGATGAGGCCGAGCGTCTCGCCGTTCGAGAACTTCGCCAGGTAGATCGGCGAGATCAGGATGGAGGCGAGAAAGGCGAGGGCGGCGTTGATCAGGAACGTGTAGAGGATCATCCGGCGGACCGGGACGCCAAGGATTTCGGCCACGTTCGGGTTCTGCGCGGTCGCCTGCATGCAGCGGCCGATCTTCGTGCCGTTCAGGAAGAGCTGCAGCAGCGCCACCGCGCCGAGCGCGATCAGCAGCACGGCGATGTCCTGCACCGAGATGGCCGCGCCGAGAACGTTGAGGGTGCGGTCGGAAAACAGGGCCGGGAACGGCAGCGCCTCGGCCGTGTAGAACTGCTTCACGCCTTCCTTCATCAGGATGCCGAGCGCGATCGTGGCGATGACGATCGGCAGGACGCCGTGCGGCAGCAACGGATCGATGATGATCCGCTTGAAACCGAGGCCGAGCAGCAGCAGCGAGAGAACCACCGCGATCGCCATCGCCACCGGAAAGCTCAGGCCGAGAAACTGCGTGCCGGCGAGAACGAAGAAGGCGGGCAGCATGATGAACTCGCCCTGGGCGAAATTGATCGTCTGCGACGCCTGCCAGAGCAGGGTGAAGCCGATCGCCGCGAGCGCATAGATCGACCCCGTTGCCAGTCCGGAGACGAACAACTGGAAAAACGTATTCATGGAAGATGTCCCCAAGAAAGGGGGCTTCGGGCCCGACGGGCCGGAAGCCTCACCGTTTTTAGAGTTTCGGCAGCGTGGTCACGACCGTCTGCTTGCCGTCCTTGACCTCGACGAGGAAGCTTTCGCGGTTGACCTCGCCCTTGTCGTCCCAGCTCGTCTCCATCAGGATGCCGGGTTCGTCAGCAGGCGTGATGGTCAGGCCATGCAGCGCATCGGCAAAAGCCTGGCGGTCGACCTTGCCGTTCTTGGTGGTGACGTACTTCACCACATAGGCGCCCATATAGGCCTTGATCGCGTTGTGGTCGGGCTTGTAGCTGTACTTCGCCTCGAACTTCTTGGCGAATTCCTCGATGCCGGGGATCGGCGCATTGGCGCTGAGGCCGACATGCCCGCGCACGCCGTTGACCGCTTCGCCGGCAAGGTCGACGACCTTCTGGTTCATCAGCGTCGTTTCGCCGAAGATCGGCTGGGTGACGCCCTGCTTGCGGATTTCCTTCAGAAGCCGGGCGCTTTCCTCTTCGTGAAGATAGGCGAAGATCGCATCGGCATTGCTCGATTTCAGCTTGATGACGTCGGCGGCGAAATCCGCCTGGCCCACTTCGCTCGACACGTCGGCGTTGACGGCGACACCGTTCTTCTCCAGCTCGGCCACGAAGGAATCGCGTCCGCCCTTGCCGAAATCGTCATTGACCCAGGCGACGGCGACCGACTTCACCTTCATTTCTTCGGTGAGATACTTGACCAGCTTCGGCATCGACTGCTGCGCGCCGAAGGAGGTGCGGAAAATATAGGGATTGCCCATGTCGGTGATGAACGGCGCCTCGGCGCCGGTCAGCTGCGGCACGCCGTTCTGCTGGGCGACCATCATGTTGACCTTGACCGAGCCGGAATAGATCGGCCCCATGATGACATAGGCGCCGTCGTCGATCGCCTTCTGCACCATGGCGCGCGAGGTCGTCGGGTCGGTCTGCGTGTCGTAATCCGTCACCTCGACCTGTTCGCCGAGAATGCCGCCGGCAGCGTTGATCTCCTCGAAGGCGAGCTTCAGCGCGTCGCGCCAGTTGCTCCCTACGGTGGCGCCGGCGCCCGAAAGCTCGATCACATTGGCGATCTTGATCGTATCCGCCCAGGACAGGCCTGGCAGGCCGGCCGATATCGCCATGGCGATCGCGATCGACGCAAGTGCTCTTTTCGTCATGTTCTCCTCCTCATTTCATTTCCATGGGCGGTGAACCTCCCCCGCCCAGCTGCGTGATACTGTCCCATCTCTTACGTAACGGCAAATACCAAGTTATGCAGAGTCAATAACATCATGTTATCTTTTAGCGCGGGTCATTTCGGTTCTCAGCGTGTCGATGAAGCGCTCCGAAAAGATCGACAGCGGAACGTCGCGCCGATAGGCGACGAAGGTCGGGAAGGTCGTGTCCGCTTCGATTTCGAGGCATTTGATTCCCGGCACCCGGCCGGCGGCGACGGTGAACTCGTCGATGATGGCAATCCCGAGCTCGGCGGCGACGAGGGCGCAGACGGTCGTGCCGAAACGCGCCTTGATCTTCATATCATAGGCGAGGTTCTGACGGCGGAAAATCTCGGTCATCACCCGTCCGTAAGGATCGTTCGGATCGATGCCGATCAGGGCATGTCGGGCGATGTCGGCCGGCGCGATGGTGTCCTTGCCGGCGAGCTCACTGTCCTGCGGAACGATGCAGAGCAGCCGGCCGGTGGCGAGCGGCTCGAAATGGATGATCGAATGTTCGAGATAGGAGCTGATCGCCACCACCTCGCCGCGGCCGACGAGCAGATAATCGATCGCCTCCTCGATCTTGAGGATGTTGATGTCGATGTAGAGTGATGGATATTGCTGGCGCAGCTTGGCGATCGCCCGCGGCACCATCACATTGGCGATGCTCGGAACCGAGCCGACGCTGAGCTCCAGCCCGTCGCCCTTTTCCAGCCGCTGCACGGCAAACTGCAGATCCTCGACCTGCCGATAGACGGTGTCGAGCAAGCCGAAGATGTGGCGAGCCTCCGGCGTCGGCACGTATCGCCCATGGCTGCGGTTGAAGAGGCGAACCCGAAGACTGTCTTCCGTGTACTTCATCAGCCGGCTCACGCCGGGCGCCGCGACGCCGAGGAGCTTCGCCGCACCGGCGATGGTGCCGGTGACCATGATCGCGCGGATCACCTCGATCTGTCGCAAAGTCAGCATGACGCCTCCCAACGCCTCCAACGACCCTATTGGTAAGTTTCAGGCGCCGCAGAAACAAGTTGCTATGTTCGCTCCCTCATTGGCGGTTGACGATGTCATAGAGGCGCCGCTGGGCGGTCTCGACGGACATGGCTTGGTCGTTGAAGAACGCCGCCAGCACCCCGATCCAGCCCTCCGACATCTGCGCGGGCATGGCCATCGACTGGGCGCTGACGCCGCTTTTCTGGACGATCTTCTCGAGGCCCAGCCTGCCGCAGCGGTCGAGCCCGCTCGGATCGACGTCGGTACGGACCGGCAGCGAGCCCTTGAGACGGCTGAAGGCGACCTGGTTGTCGCGATCGAGCACCATGCGCGCGAAGGCGCGCTGCGCCTCGCCGGCGTCCTCGCGGTTGGTCAGCGGGAAGGCAAAGGCATCGATGACCATGAAATAGGCGATCTCCGTGCCTGGTATCAGGCTGCAGCCGAAGTCCTTGTCGACGGCGTAGCCTCGCGCCACCAGCTCGCCCTTGGCCCAGTCTCCCATGAACTGCATGCCCGCCTTGCCGCTGCCGACAGCGACGGTGGCGTCTGCCCAGGTCTTGCGCTGGCGGGCCGAAGCCGGTTCCGCATAGCGCGACAGACGCCGCAGCATGTCGAGCGCCTCGGCCATGCGCGGATCTCTGACCAGCGCCGGATCGCCGCGGATGATCCGGGTGTAGCCCTCGGCGCCGACCTTGGAATAGAGGATGCCGTTGAAGATCAGGGAGACCTCCCACGGGCCATCGCCGAGCGCTATGGGCAGATGGCCGGCCGCCCTGATCCTGTCGGCGGCGGCGAAGATCTCGTCCCAGGTTTCAGGCGCCTTCAAGCCGACCTCACGGAAGACGGTTTCGCTGGTCCACAGCCAGTTCTCCGCATGGATGTTGGTCGGCGCGAAGAACACCTTGTCCTTGTAGGTGATGCGATCGAGCACGGTTGCCGGCAGGACGCGACGCCAGCCATCCGCCGTCGCGACCTCTTCGATGTCGAGCACGATCCCCATTTCCGGCAGCTCGCGGGAGCCTTCGTTGGCATTCCATTGCATGACGGCGGGCGCGTAGCCGTTGGCGATGCGATCGCTGACGATTCTCTGTACCGCCACCTTGTTTTCTGCCGGCAGGTCGATCCACTCATGGCCGGCCTCGGCCCACGCCTTTCGCAACACGTCAAGCGCCGCCGACTCGCTCTGTGAAATCCAGAAATGCACGACATCGACTGTGCCGCGGTGATCGGCGGCCAAAGGCGGGTGTGAACTCGCCGCGAGCAGGGCCGCCGCCAGGCAGGCTCCCTTGAATTTTCTTGTCACAATCTCCTCCTTGAAACGGTTATCGCAGGGCGAGCCGCCGCCGGGACGCTGCAGGGGCCCCGGCGGCCGTGTGCCGGTCGATCGCGGCTGCCTGTCGCGGCAGCCGCTTGCCTGCAAGGGCGGCCGGCTCCGGCCTGGCGAAATGGTATCCCTGGCCGACGTCGCAACCGGCGTCCTTCAGGAAGCGCCGTTGCCCTTCCGTCTCGATGCCTTCGGCGACGCAGCGCTTGCCGAGGCTCTGAGCGAGGTGGATCATGGCGCGGATGATCTGCTCGCTGCGGGCGTCCCTGCCTATGCCGTCGACGAAGCTCCGGTCGATCTTCAATTCGTCGAAGGGGAAATCGCGCAGGTGGACGAGCGAGGCAAAGCCGGTGCCGAAATCGTCGAGCGAGATCGAAACACCGTGCTTATGGAAGCGCGCCACTGTCGCAAGAATCTGATCGGCCGAGCGATTGAGGAAGACGTCCTCGGTGATCTCCACCGCGAAATCCCGCCATTCCAGGCCGTTCTCCCGAATCGTGCCTGCAAAGAACTCGTAGCCTTCGTCGCCGACGAGCAGGGTCTCGGGCAGGTTGATCGATACGGGGCCGGGAGTAAGCCCGGCGGCCTTCCAGGCCTTGAGGTCGCGGCCGACCGCGGCGATGACGGCGCGGGTCATGCCGCGGATGAGCTGCGTTCCTTCCATCAACGGCAGGAAGCGGCCGGGCGCAAGCAAGCCGAGCTCGGGATGCTGCCATCGCACCAGAGCTTCGAAGCCCAGATGCGCCCCGGTCGGCAGATCGACCTTCTGCTGGTAGTGTACGACGAATTCGTTGCGATCGGCCGCAAGCACGAGGGCGAGCGAGAGCTGGTTCTCTTCGAGCCGCCGTGCCAGCGCCGTTTCGTCGAATATGACGGTCGTGCTGCGGCTGCCCTTCGCCGTGTAGAGCGCAAGATCGACGATGCGCATCAATCCGGCCTCGTCCACGGCGTGATCGGGCACGACGGCGCCGCCGATGCTGGCGGAGACCTGCAGCATGCGATCCTCGAAGGGAATTTCAGCGGCGATTGCCTCGATCGCCCGCTCGGCAGCCGCGTCGAGCACGGAAGCATCGCGGATACCCGGCAGGAGCACGGCGAACTCGTCGCCGCCGAGCCGGGCTATGACGTCGCTCGCTCGCGCCGTCTTTTGAAGGGCGCGGGCGACGTGGCGCAGCACCGCATCGCCCGCCGGATGGCCGAGACCGTCATTGATGCTCTTGAAGCGGTCGAGGTCGACAAGCAGCATGGAGAAGCCGCTGCCGGTCCGCTCCAGCTCGCCAAAGAGATTGCCGAGCGCGGCGTTGAAGGAAGAGCGGTTGTTGAGGCCGGTCAGGGCGTCGGTGTGGGCGAGAAGCGTCAGCCGCTTCTCGAAAGCCATCGTCCGGCGATGTTCGTTGCGCAGCTTCTTCAAGAGCGGGCCGAACAGAAGGATGCTCGCCAGGATCACGGTGGCGGCGATCAGCGCGAGGAGACCCGTGCTGATCAGCTTGGCGTTGTCAATGCTGACGCCGCTGCGATCATGCACGTGGCGGATCAGTTCGGCGAACTGGCGCATGAGCATGCCGTCGGCCGCGACGGCGAAGTCGATCGGGCCCCAGAAGGAATAGCGCTGCCGGCGGTCCTCGGTCGTGGCATTGGCGATCCGCGTGGCCCGCTCCAGAAAGTCTTCCAGCCGCGCATAGAGCTCGAGACGCAACTGCTCCGAGACCTCGTCGCGCGGGTTGAGCCGCTCCAGGAGATTGCCGCCGATGCTTTGATGCAGTTCGTGCAACTCGGCGCTCATCGCATGGATATCGCCGATCGCCCGATGGATATCGTCGCGCATCGGGCTGGTGATGTATTCCGGCAGGGTGGGATCGGCCGAAGCCCGCATCAGCGCCCGCGTCTGGCTGGCGAGCTGCTGGAACCGGATGAACTGGTTGCTGGTCAGAAAGCTGATCTTCTGCTGGAGCGAATGGCGGTCAAGGGCGACCACCATGGTCAGGTAGGTGGCGGCGATCAGCAGCGTCATCACGATGACGGCTTGGAGGTAATGCCGGCCGATCGATCGAATATAGTTCTCGACGGATTGCCGAGGCTTGCTCGGCGGTTTTCCAATCATCTCGTCAGCCCGTCCCGCTCGCACCTTTGTTCCTCCCCCGCCGATCCTGCCATCAGGTACCGGTTCTTGCCGCCTGTTCGCAGGCCGCCCGCAAGCCTTCCTGTGACAATGCCTTGACGATGCGGTCGAGTTCGGCGGCGACTGAGAGCATGCGGTCCCTGGCGTCCTGCAGATCGGCCGCGCGGGCCCGGTCCTCGGACGTTCTGGGTGGAAAAACAGCGATATTCGACATTCAGGAATTCCATGCATTGTTGGAACGGCGGTGGGCGAACTCCCATCCCAGGGAAAAGCCTAGAACTCCTCCCATTCGTCGACGGCAGCGGCGGTTGCCGCCTTGCCGCCGAAGGCGCGGGCGATGCGGCCGCCGAGCGCCCGGGCCGGGGAGGCGACGGGCTTCGCCGTCTCGCCGGCGGCACGCGGGCCGGAAACCCCTTCGATCTTGAAGCGGGCGACGAGGTCGCGCAGCTTCGCCGCTTCCTGGGCGAGGCTCGCAGCCGCGGCGGTCGATTCTTCCACCATCGCCGCATTCTGCTGGGTGCTCTGGTCCATCGCGTTCACCGCGGTGTTGATCTCGGCAAGGCCGGTCGACTGCTCCTTGGCTGAAACCGCGATCGAATTCATGTGGCTGTTGATCTGGCCGATGAAGCCGCCGATCACGTTGAGCGCCTCGCCGGTATCGCGAACCAGCTTGACGCCGCTTTCGACCTCGGTCGTCGAATTCTGGATCAGCCCCTTGATCTCCTTGGCGGCTTGCGCGGAGCGCTGGGCGAGCTCGCGCACCTCCTGGGCGACGACCGCGAAGCCCTTGCCGGCATCGCCAGCGCGGGCCGCCTCGACGCCGGCATTCAGCGCCAGGAGGTTGGTCTGGAAGGCGATCTCGTCGATGACGCCGATGATGTTGGAGATCTGCTGCGAACTCTCCTCGATGCGGCGCATCGCCTCCTCGGCATGGGAGACCACCTCGGCCGATTTGGCGGCACTTTGGTTGGCCTGGGTCGCGACGGTGCGGGCCTCCTCGGTCAGCTTCGTCGAGGAACCGACATTGGCGGTGATCTCGTCGAGGGCGGCGGCGGTCTCTTCGAGCGAGGCGGCCTGCTGTTCGGTGCGCTTGGCGAGGTCCTGGGCGCCGGAGGCGATCTCGCGGGTGCCGTTGTCCATCGTGCCGATGCTTTCGGCGATCGAGGACATGGCCGTGCCGAGCTGGCGGACCGACTGGTTGAAGTCCTGGCGCAGCGGCTCGAAGTCCGGTGCGAAGGCGTCGTTGAGCTGGAAGGCGAGGTCGCCGGCCGCAAGCCGCTTCAGCCCGGCGGCGAGATTGTCCGAGGCGAAGCGCAGCTGCTCGGCCTCGCGCTCGCTGCGCCGTTGCACCTCGGCGCGCTCGGTCTCCTGGCGGCTGCGGGCCTGCGACGCTTCCTCTTCAAGGCGCAGATTGGCGAGCGCGTTCTGGCGGAACACCTCGACGGCCTCGGCCATCGCGCCGATCTCGTCCTGGCGGCCGGCGAAGGGAATCCCGGTTGCCGAGTCGCCGGCAGCGAGGTTGCGCATTGCGGCGGTGATGCGGGCGATGGGGTTCGCGATACCGGCCACGGCAAACACGATTGCGCCCGTTCCGACGAGAAGAGCGATGCCGCAAAGGACATAGATCATGCGCAGGGCATTCTCGAGGAGCTGTTGTATGTTTGCGCCGGCCCGGGCCGCACCCTCCTTGTTGATGCCGACGATCGTGTCGATCGACTTGGAGATCTCGGCGAAGCGCGGGGCCATCTGTTTGGAAATGACCTGCTTGGCGTCCTCGTCCCGGCCTGCCCTCGAAGCCTCGATCATCTTGCCGCCTGCGTCGATCAGTTCACCGGCCGCGTTCTTGATCTTCGCGAGTTCAGCCTGTTCGTCTGCCTCGCTCACAAGCGCCGCATAGTCGTCGAGCGCCTTGAACAAATGAACCTTTTCCTCCTCGATCGCCTTTTCGGCCGCGCGCTCCTCTTCGTCATTGGACGCAAGAACATGGCGGTTGAAGGATACCCGCAGGTCGGAAAGGGCCGTGTCCATCTCCTTGGAACGTTCGAGGCTCGGCATCCAGTTGTCGACGACGTCGTCGCTCTTCACGTCGATGTCGGACAGCGAACTGATGGACACCCAGGAGATGACTGCGGTTATCAGGACCATCCCGGCGGCGGAGCCGATCAGGGACAATTTCACACTTGGCCGTTTCACTATGACTACCTCTGAACTGTACTCGGAGACCGGGGTCTCCATTGGTCGAGACTATGTCGCGCTCCCTCCGTTTCCGCCGCTTCGACGTCGGGCGACGGGAGGGTCGTCCGGCGAAGGCGGCAGCGGAGCCGCAGAATTCGAGCACGCAGCTTTCGCTTCGCGCTCCGTGCCGAGCGCGGCCAGCCTTTCCTCGAATCATGCGGTCGTTGGAAGTCCCGCGGGCTCATCCCGCTGGAGCGAACGGATGCAACCGATCGCCTCTATGAATCGCCACCGCGGGACCCCGCCGAACACCGTCCGCCGGTTGCGGTGACAATTCCTATCGCAATCACACCCAAACCGCCTTGAGTAAACAAACGCTTAAGTACAGCGCCGGCAGTACAGATCGCGGCGGAAAGTGGACAGGCCGATGCAGAAAGTGGATAGGACCAGTGCTCCGATCTGAAACGCATCGGCGCCGCGGTGAAACGAGCCTTCATGCCTCGGCGGAGATTACCGTGCCTGACGATTGTCGGCGGCGGTCTGTCGCCCTATTGTCCGAGCCCCGTGTCGTAGGAGGGAAAGACATAGTGATAGGCTATCTGCTGGTATTCCTCGGTGCCGGACTGGGCGGCGCGGTGCGCCATGGCGTCAACCAGTTCGCCGCTCAGGCCCTGGATGCCGCTTTCCCCTTTGGCACCCTGGCGATCAACGTCGCCGGCTCCTTCGCAATGGGCCTGCTTGCCGAGTACCTCGCCTTGCGCGGTGAACTGCCTCAGGACGTGCGGCTTTTCCTGGCGACCGGCGTTCTCGGCGGGTTCACGACCTTCTCCGCCTTCTCGCTCGACACGATCAGCCTCTGGGAGCGCGGCGAGTGGACGGCTGCGGCAATCTATGCGGCGTCCTCCGTGGTCCTTTCGCTTGCCGGTTTGCTTGCCGGCCTGATGCTCGTCCGGTTGTTGACGGCGGGGCAGGCGGCGTGAAGGGTGCGGCGTTGTAGATCTAATCTGGCTCGTTGCCTTATCAGCTGGGTAGCTTGCAAATTGCCCAAAGCGGCACCCCCCTCTGCCCTGCCGGGCATCTCCCCCAAAAAGGGGGAGATTGGCAAGCGGCGATGTCTCGCTCAATCGACTATGCAGGGCGTACGCTTGAAAGTCGCCGACTTCGGCGTTTGTCTTTTCACTGTCGGGCAGGGCTTTGCTTCTGGCCAATCTCCCCCCTTGTGGGGGAGATGCCCGGCAGGGCAGAGGGGGGTATCGGCATCCGCACTGCCAATCCGCCGCTGCAACTTGATCGGCCCCAGCTATTCGAACCGGACCAGCAGCCTCCACCTGCCATCGAACTTCACGTCGACGGTGCCGGGCGCGCCCACTTCGAGGGCGCCGCACAGGCTGCCGGTGGTGACGATCTCCCCGGCGGACAGCGTGTCCTCCGCCCTTTGGGTTTCGTTGGCCCAGCCGACGAGCCAGGCGAGCACGTCACCGGCCGGGTGGTGGGCCTCGCCCGCAAAGAGCGGGGCTCCGTCCAGGGTCACTTCGAGCGGCCGCCCCTCCGCGCCGTCGAGAAGATCGCGCGGCAGTTCGGGGCCGAGCGCATAGCCGGCATTGCCGAGACGGTCGGCGAGGAAGAGAAGGAACGGTGCCTTGCCGCCTTCCTCGATGCGGCTGTCGAGCACCTCGATTCCGAGGTGGACCGCGCCGATGGCGGCGATCACCTCATCCCGGCTGTAGCCGGCTTCTCGCGGCGGCAGGCTCAAGGCAAGGCGGAAGCCGATCTCCGCCTCAACGCGCAGGCCTTTCCGCCAGCGAAAGGCGACGGGCTGCGCATCCGGCCCGAGGATCGCAATCGGCGAGAGGCGGCCGGCGACGCCGACGGCTTCGGGCGAACGGGCGACCTTGTATCCCGCGGCGGGCGCGTTCTCGGGCGCGACGAACTCGGCCTGCACGGCGGTCGCCTGGGCAATGGTCGCGGGTACCGGCAGATGCGCGGCGGCAATGCGGTCCTTCGCGGCGGCAAGGCGCTGGGCGAGCTCAGCGGGATCGAAGGAGCGTGAGGCGTCGGGCATGGCGATCAATCCGTGTTGGGAGGGACAGGGTCAGGCAGCGGTACGGCTACTGCATGTCTCCTTGAATCGCACTCGATTTAGGGACAAAGACATGCAGCAATTCAAAGTGCTACAGCGACCTTTGCGCGTCTGATAAGACGCGCGGCGCTGTAGGGGCACCGGTCGATGCCCTGAGGATCAGGCGGCTTTCGAGCGGCGGCGGCGGCGGCGGCTGCCGGCCGGCGAGGCAGGCCAGCAGATAGTCCGCGGCCCGCCGTCCGATCTCGGCATTGTCGACGCGCATGGTGGTGAGCGGCGGATCGGTCTGCTCCGCCATCGCCACGTCGTCGAAACCGGTGATGGAGAGCTCTTCCGGCACGCCGATACCGAGCGCCCGGGCCTCGATGAGCGCGCCGATCGCCAGCGCGTCGTTGCCACAGACGACCGCCGTCGGACGCGGTCCCGGGGCTTCCATGATCGAGCGCAGGCTCTCTCGGCCGAAGGCGATGCTCGCCGGCCCCTCGCGCACATGCGGCGGCCTCAGCGCCACGCCTTCCTCGGCAAGCGCTGCGCGCAGGCCCTCAATGCGGGCCACAACGCGGTCGTTGTCGATCGACGGCTGATGGATCAGCCCGAAATCGCGATGGCCGAGATCGAGCAGGTGGCGGGCGATGCGCCGGAAGGCGGCGGCATTGTCGAAGCCGACGCTCGGGTGAGGGGAGCCGGGCCGGTGCGAATAGGTGACCACATAGGGGACGCCGCGTGCTGAAATCGTCTCGAACAGGCCGGGCCGGTGCGATTCCCCGACGACCGCCAACGCCTCGACGCCGCGCGCCAGCATGGTGCGGACCTGGTTGGCGGCCTGGTCGGCGTCGTAGTTCGAACAGCCGATCAGCACCGTGACGCCGTCCGCGGACAGACGCGTCTGCAAGGCGCCGACCTGCGAAGCGAAGACGTCGTTGTCGAGCGTCGGGATGAGGACGCCGGCGAGCCAGGTGCGGCGGCTGGCGAGCGCCGCGCCGGCCGGGTGCGGCATCCAGCCGAGCTCGGCCGCGGCCTTCAGCACCTTTTCGCGAATTTCCGGCGCGACCTTTTCCGGCGCATTGAAGGCGCGCGACACCGTGGCGGTCGAAACGCCGGCGAGCGCCGCCACGTCGAGGGCGCGGGCCCCTGGCTGTCCCTTCCGCTCTCTTCCTCCACGTCCCATTTGAATCGATCTCTCCTCAATCGATTGAATATGTATACGGATACATGCACTTTTCCAACCCATTTACTTTCCGTTTGACAGGCGGGCTGGAAATGCTATGTAAGCGCTTACATTCTGATCGGCTTTCCGGAGGCGGTGATGTGCCGAGGCGCATGACCGGGAAGGCATTCATCGGAGGAGGAGCTATCTTGATCGCGATCCGCAAATTCCTGCTGAGTCCGGTGCAGTTTTTGCTCGCCGCCTGCCTTGCGGCCATGCTGGTTCTCGTCTTCGGCAACGTCGTGCTGCGCTATGCCTTCAACACCGGCATCTCGGTGTCGGAGGAGCTGTCGCGGCTGCTCTTCGTCTGGGTGGTCTTTCTCGGCGCCGCGGTGACGCTGTTCGAGCAGGCGCATCTCGGCGTCGATACGCTGATCCGGCGCCTGTCGCGCAAGGGACGCCTCTTCTGCTTCGTTCTTTCGAACCTGCTGATGCTCTATGCGACCTGGCTGATCTTCTCCGGCACCTGGCAGCAGTTCGGCATCAATCTCGGCATGACGACGCCGGTCATGGGCATCTCCCAGGCCTGGTTCTTCGTGCCGGTGCTGATTTTCACCGGCTTCGCGGCCGCCTGGTTCTGCCTCTCGCTGCTGCGTTCGCTCACCGGCCGGATCAGCGACGAGGAGCTGATCGGCGTCCGGGAGTCGGAAGAGGATTTCGACATCGCGCAATTGCCGCCCGGCAGCGCGCCGCCGCGCTGAGGCTGTTGCCGAGCCGTCTCAATGCGCCATCGGCGCTTCCGAAAGTTGCAGCCGCGATGCGATGGGACTGATCCCGCTGTATCGCCGGCAAAGGTAGGTCCGCGATGACAATCCTGGTCTTCATCACAGCCCTCCTCGCCGCCATGGCGATCGGCATGCCCATCGCCTACGCGCTGCTGATCTGCGGCGTGGCGCTGATGGTCCAGCTCGCCATGTTCGACCCGCAGATCCTGGCGCAGAACCTCGTCGGCGGCACCGACAGTTTCACGCTGCTCGCGGTTCCCTTCTTCATGCTGGCGGGCGAGGTGATGAATGCCGGCGGGCTGTCGAAGCGGATCGTGGCGCTGGCGCTGACGCTGGTCGGCCATGTGCGCGGCGGGCTCGGCTATGTGGCGATCATCGCGGCCTGCGTTCTCTCGGCGCTTTCCGGTTCGGCCGTCGCCGATGCGGCAGCGCTCGGCGCGCTGCTCGTGCCGATGATGGTCAAGGCCGGCCATGACAAGGCGCGTTCGGCCGGCCTCGTGGCGTCCGCCTCGGTCATCGGCCCGATCATCCCGCCGTCGATCGCCTTCATCCTCTTCGGCGTCACCGCCAATCTGTCGATCTCGAAGCTCTTCATGGCCGGCATCGCGCCGGGCCTGATGATCGGCATGGGACTTGCGGTCGCCTGGTGGCTGATGGTGCGCAAGGAGGAGATCGAACTTCGACCGCGCGCCAGCGGCGCGGAGCGGCTGAAGGCGCTGCGCGAAAGCCTCTGGGCGCTCGGCCTGCCGGTGATCATCATCTTCGGCCTGAAATTCGGCCTGTTCACGCCGACCGAGGCCGCCGTCGTTGCCGCCGTCTATTCGATCTTCGTCGCCACCTGCATCTACCGCGAGCTCAGCCTTTCGCAGCTCTATGCCGTGTTCGTCTCCTCCGCCAAGGTCACGAGCGTCGTCATCTTCCTGGTCGCGGCCGCGCTCGTCTCGGCCTGGCTGATCACCATCGCCGACCTGCCGGGGCAGGTGATCGAGCTCCTGTCGCCCTTCATGGACAGCCCCAAGCTGCTGATGCTGGCGATCATGATCCTCGTCGTCATCGTCGGAACGGCGATGGACATGGCGCCGACCATCCTGATCCTCGCGCCGGTGCTGGTGCCGGTGGTGCAGGCGGCCGGTATCGACCCGATCTATTTCGGCGTGCTGTTCATCATCAACAATTCCATCGGCCTCGTCACGCCGCCGGTCGGCACGGTGCTGAACGTCGTCGCCGGCGTCTCGCGGCTCAACATGGAAACGGTGATCCGCGGCGTCACGCCCTTCATGGTCGCCCAGCTCGTGGTGCTGGGACTGATGATCGCCTTTCCCGAACTCGTCACCGTGCCCGCCGCCTGGCTGGGGCGCTGAATCTCGCAAGAATCGCATCGTATAAAGGAGGAAACGACATGCGTAAGACTTTGATGGCAATGGTAACCGGCCTGATGCTGGCTTCCGTCGCGCCGCTCTCGGCCGGCGCCGAAATCCACGAGCAGACGATCCGCTTCGCCAGCGCCGGCGCAGAAGGCTCGCCGCTCGTCATCGGCCAGCGCAAATTCGCCGAGATCGTCAAGGAAAAGAGCGGCGGCAAGATCGACGTCAAGGTCTTCCCGGCCGGCATGCTCGGCGGCGACCTGCAGTCGGTGACGTCGCTGCAGGGCGGGCTTCTGCAGATGTCGGTGATGAATGCCGGACTGATGGCAAGCCTGGCGCCCGATTTCGCCATACTCGACCTGCCGTTCCTGTTCGAATCGACCAAGGAAGCCGACGCCGTGATGGACGGCGAGGTCGGCAAGACCTTCGCCAAGGAACTCGACGAGAAGAACCTCGTCGTGCTCGCCTATTGGGAGCTCGGCTTCCGCAATCTCACCAACAGCCGCCGCCCGGTCGAGAAGGTCGACGACATCGAGGGCCTGAAGATCCGCGTCGTGCAGTCGCCGATCTATCTGGAGATGTTCCAGGCGCTCGGCGCCAATGCGGTGCCGATGCCGTTCCCGGAGGTCTATACGGCGCTCGAGACCGGCACGGTCGACGGCCAGGAAAACCCGGCGCCGAGCATCCTGACGGCCAAGCTCAACGAGGTGCAGAAATACATCACGCTGACGCGCCACACCTATAATCCGATGGTGCTGCTTTTCTCGAAGCCGCTCTGGGAGAAGCTCGACCAGGAGGAGAAGGACCTGCTGCAGGCAGCCGCCAGCGAGGCAGCCGCCTTCCAGCGCCAGCTCTCGCGCGATGCCGACCAGAAGGCGGTCGACGCGCTTGCCGCCTCCGGCATGACGGTCACCAAGCTGCCGCCCGAGGAAATCGCCCGCTTCCGCGAGAAGACCAAGCCGGTTGCCGAGAAATTCGCGGGCGCCGCCAATCCGGACCTCGTCAAGGCGCTCAATGACACGATCCAGCGGGTGCGCGCCGCCAACTGAGATCTCCACCTCCGGCAGGGAGCGTGAGTGCGCTCTCCGCCTTCTCTCCCGTCACATTCGAGGCTGACTGTCCATGTACACACCCAACCGCCTGAAAGCCCACCTTGCCGCCGGTCACGTCGCGTTCGGATGCTGGGTCGGCGGCGGCTCGCCGACCAATGCCGAAATCCTCGGCCATGCCGGCTTCGACTTCCTGCTCGTCGATCACGAGCATGGCGTCGGCGAGACCAGCGAGATCATCGACACGCTGCGCGCCATCGAGACGACGCCGTCGCCGGCGCTGGTGCGGGTCCCCTGGAACGACCATGTCTTCCTGAAGCGGGTGCTCGACGCGGGTGTGCAGTCGGTGATGATCCCCTCGGTCGATACGGCGGAAGCGGCGCTCTCCGCGGTTCGGGCGTGCCGCTATCCGCCGCAGGGCATTCGCGGTTATGCGGCGGGCGTGGTGCGCGCCTCCACCTTCGGGCTGGAGCCCGGCTATATCCACAAGGCCAATGAGAACATGCTGATCGCCGTGCAGATCGAGTCCCATACGGCGGTCGACAATGCCGAGGCGATCGCCGCCACGGAAGGCGCCGACATCATCTTCATCGGAGTCAACGATCTCGCCGGCTCGATCGGCCGCCTCGAACAGACCGGCCATCCGGAAGTGCGCGAGCTGGTTCAACGCGCCGAAAAGGCAATTCTCGCCTCCGGCAAGATCATGGGCACCGTGCCGAATGCCGGCGCCTCGGTCGCCGAACTGATCGAGCGCGGCTACCGCGTCATTGCCGGCCCGCATGACGTGGCGCTGCTGCGCGACGCGGGCCTGGCGGCCGTGGCCGAGTACCGGGCCCTGCGCAAAGGCGGTCAAGTGGCCGCATCCCCGCACTTGCAGAAGTCTTACTGACCGGGTCTTCCGCCGCGGGGCTGCTCCGGTCCGATGGTCTTGGGGTTATCGAGGACCACCGGTATGGCCCCGCGGCTCTTGCTGCGCTCCGCGAGCGGCGAAGCGCTCTCGACTGCGGTTCGCCAGGGCTGGTGGGCAACCTCGAGGCCGATGCGATCGCTTGCTGCTGCACGCGTCGCGCTTGATTCGGTGCGGAGACCGGGAAGGTTGCGATAGATCTCCAGATAGTCGCGCGTCATTCGCTCCGTCGTGAAGCGGCGCTCGAAGGCCGCGCGCACTCTTCGCCGGTCGAGCCTCAGGACCTCGTCCATCCTTGCGACCGCCTCCTCCACCCAATCGACGAGTATCCCCGATACGCCGTCTTCGATCACCTCCGGAGCGGAGCCGTAGCGGAAGCCGAGCACCGGCGTCCCGCAGGCCATGGCCTCGATCATCACCAGGCCAAAGGGTTCCGGCCAGTTGATCGGGAAGAGAAGCGCCGCGGCGTTGCCCAGGAACTCCGCCTTCTGGTGTTCGTCGATTTCACCGACGAACTCGACGTTCGGATGGCTTGCGATCATCGGCTGGACCACGCTTTCCCAGTAGGGGCGATCCGCCTTGTCCACTTTTGCCGCGATCTTCAGGGTCATGCCGGTCTGCGTGGCGATCTCGATCGCCCTGTCCGGGCCCTTCTCGGGTGAAATCCGTCCCAGGAAGGCCAGATAGTTGCCGGCGGGCTTTCCGGTAAACGGCAATACGGCCTCGTCCAAGCCATGATAGACGGTGCCCCTCCAGTTGATGGGCGGTACAGGCCGGCGCTGGTCGTCGGATATGGACACGACGGGAATGTCGGTGAAGAGCCGATAGAAGGGCTGGAGGTCCAATAAGTCGAGACGTGTGTGAAGTGTCGTCACGGTCCGGTCGGCGAAATCCCTGACCAGGGGAAAATGCAGCAGATCGATATGGAAGTGCAGGACGTCGAACTCCTGTGCACGGCGGCGGACTTCCTCGAGCATCACGACGTGATGGGGGAGGAAGTCGATGACATCCGCATTGAGCCTGAGCGCGACCTGCGAGCAGGGCACGAGCTCGGCAGAAGTGAGCGAGTCGCCGCTCGCAAAGAGCGTGACGTCATGGCCGAGCCTGACGAGTTCTTCGGTAAGGCAATGAACAATCCGCTCCGTTCCGCCGTAAAGCTTAGGCGGAACGCGTTCTGCAAGCGGGGCGATCTGGGCAATTTTCATTGCTGAACTCCTGTAACGGAGCGAAGGCGGGGGCGGGGGCGTTCGCTCGAAGGGCAGGGACGATCTCACCTGCAACAATTGCCGAGAGCGGCTCTTGTTCCCGAAGAGCAGGAGCTGGCTGCCTGTGGCTGCAGAGGCGTCCATCGCCTCGCAGATGGGTTGTGTCCGCAACTAGAAGTCCGCTCGCGGCCGCAGGCGATCGGTTCTTCAAAGCATGTGAGGACGCAGCGGCCCGGCAGATCGAGATCGGAACCTTCCCCTCCGGAGGGACGTTTGCTGCAAGACTCCCGCGAAGGTTTCGAAATGCCGAACGACATGGATCGACCGACCGTTCTCATCACCGGCTCGAGTGGTTTTCTCGGACAGGCGATCGCCCGCGGCCTGGAGGACCGCTACCGCCTTATCGGATTGGACGTGGCTGCGCCGAAGGGATCGTCGAACCGCCTGGAGACGATCGAGATCGACCTGACCTCAGGCGACAGCGTCAAGAAGGCGGTGGAGGAGGTGCGCAAGCGCAGCGGCGGCCGCGTCGCCTCGGTCATCCACCTCGCCGCCTATTACGACACCACCGGCAAGAACGACCCGAAATATGATGCGGTCAATGTCCAGGGCACGCGCCGGCTGCTCACTGAACTGAAGGGACTGGAGACCGGGCAGTTCATCTTTTCCAGCACTCTGCTGGTGCATGCGCCGAGCCCGGAGAAGGGCGCGAGGATCGACGAGGACTCGCCGCTGGAGCCTTCCTGGGCCTATCCGCAGTCGAAGGCGGAGACCGAAGCGGTGATCGCCAAGGAGCGCGGGCAGGTCAACACGGTGATCCTGAGGCTCGCCGGCGTCTATGACGAGGATTGCCGGGCCGCCTTCATCGCCCAGCAGATCGCCCGCATCTTCGAGCGGCTGCCGACCGCCTATCTGTTCACCGGCGATCTTGAGGCGGGACAGCCCTATCTGCACAAGGACGATCTGGTCGACGCCGTCGTGCGCACCGTCGACCGCCGCGCCGAACTGCCGGCCGAAAGCGTGATGCTGATCGGCGAGGAGGAAACACTTTCCTACGGGGAATTGCAGAAGCGCATCGGGCGGCTTCTCCACGGCGAGGACTGGCGCACCTTCGTCCTGCCAAAGGGTCTCGCCAAGACGGGGTCGTGGATGCAGACGGAGGTGCTCGATCAGGAGAGCGACATCAAACCGTGGATGATCGAAAACTCGGACGACCATTTCGAGATCGACATTTCCCGCGCCGAAACCCTGATCGGCTGGAAGCCGAAACACAGCCTCTCCCGCACCCTGCCGGAGATGATCCGTCGCCTGAAGGACGATCCGACCGACTGGTACGAGAAGAACAAGCTCGAACCCTCCGTCGTTGCAGCCTCTGAGCCGGAGATCGAGCAGGCGAAAAGTCGGCTCGAAGCGCCGCTGGAGCGCAGCAACAGGCAAGTCGCGGCCGCCGTCGAGCGCCAGCGGCTTCGCACCCTCTGGGCGCCGATGGTCAATGTTGCGCTGGGCCTGTGGCTCGTCGCCTCGCCGATGACGCTCGGCCTTTTCGATCCCGTCGCCGTCCCGCCGCCGCCTGCCCTCGGGCACGAGATCGCGGCGGCCGATATCCGCAATGCGCGCCTCGGCATGAGCGAAATCGCGTCGGGCCTGCTCGTCGTGCTCTTTACGCTTCTCGGCATGTATCGCCGCTGGTCCTGGACCCAATGGATCGCGGCGGGTCTCGGCGTCTGGGTCATGCTCGCGCCGCTGGTCTTCTGGACGACCAGCGCCGCCGCCTACGCCATCGACACGCTTGCCGGGTTGCTCATTCCGGTCTTCGCCGTCATGATCCCGCCGACACCCGGCATCAGCAGCCGGGCGCTTGCGGCGGATGACGACCGGCCGCTCGGCTGGAGCTATTCGCCCTCCGCCTTCACACAGCGCATTCCGATCGTGGCGCTCGCCTTTGTCGGCCTGTTCGTCTCACGCTATCTCGCCGCCTACCAGATGGGCCATATCGACGGCCTCTGGGACCCGTTCTTCGGCGCGGGCGAAGCGCCCGTCCGCAATGGCAGCGAAGCGGTTGTGACGTCGTGGGTCTCAAAGGGCTTTCCGATCGCCGATGCCGGATTCGGCGCCTTCGCCTATGCGCTCGACATTCTCGCCGGCGCGATCGGCGACCGCCGCCGATGGCGCACCATGCCGTGGATGGTGCTGCTGTTCGGGCTCCTGATCATCCCGCTCGGCGTGGTCAGCGTCTCCTTCATCATCATCCAGCCGCCGCTGATCGGCGCGCTCTGCACGCTCTGCATCGTCCAGGCGGCCGTCACCGTGGTGCTGATTCCCTATTCGATCGACGAGGTGCTGGCGGCCGTCCAGTATCTCTGGCGGGCAACGAAGGCCGGCGAGCCGTTCTGGCGGACCTTCTGGATGGGCGGCCCGGCCCTTTCGGAAAACCAGTCGCCGGAGCCTGACCTCGACCGCCCGGCTTCCGAGCTATTCAAGGAATTCATCACCGGCGGGGTGACCTTCCCGTGGACGCTGGTGGCGAGCGTGTTCCTCGGTGCGGTCCTGATGACGACGCCGCTGATCTTCGGCAGTTCTCCGCCGCTCTATTACAGCGACCATGTCGCCGGCTGCCTCGTCGTCATGATCGCCGTCACGGCAATGGCGGAGGTCGCCCGCCCGGTGCGCTTCCTCAATGTCGCGCTCGGCGCATGGGTCGCGGCGTCGCCGTTCCTGTTTTCCGGCGGCGCGACGGTGGCAGGCTTCGCGGATGTGTTGATCGGCCTCGGCCTGACTGCCCTCAGCCTGCCGCGCGGGACGCGCAGCGATGAGCATTACGGTGGCTGGGATCGGGCGATCGTCTGATTGATCCGAGTTGGATCGGCGTCGGTCCGCCTCGGGTTACGAGACGTCCGACAACGCGTCGAGGCGACGCGTGCCGTACCAGCCGCCAAGCCAGGCGGCGGCGGCTCCGAGCAGGAGCGAGAAGAACCCGAGAAATGCGCCGCTGGAGACCACGGTCGCGGCCGTATCCGCCGCATCGGCAGCCACCCGCCGCGCATCCTCGACGGCCGTGCGGTAGGTCTGCTCGTATTCTTCGACGCGGGCGCGCGCCTGATCGGGGGGAATGTTCTCGGCCCGCGCCAGGGCGTCGGCAGCACGGTTGCGCGCTTCCTCCGCCTGCGCCTCGTCACCGGTGACGAGGGCGCGGATCGACGCGACCGCCGCATCCCGCATCGCCGCCGGATCGTCGCCGCCGATGGTCTCGCGGATCTGCCGCTCGATATCCGCGAACGGGTCGTCCGCCGTCGCCAGCGCCGGAGCTGCCGTCGTCGCCGCGGTTGCGACGGTGCGCCCGGTGCCGCCGACGACGGAGGAGAGCCCGCTCAACGCACCCCCGAGCAGAGCACCGGCCGAGGTGGTCAGCAGGTAGACGACGATCAGCGTGGTGACGGCCCAGGAGGTCAGACCATGATAGGCCCCGGTCGTCGTGCCCAACCGGCCCGACAGGCGACTGGCCAGGTAGCCGCCCGCAAACGCCGAGACGATGCCCGAAAGAGCGAACCAAATGCCGCTCGCGATCGAGAAGGTGCCGGGGCCGGGACTGTCGCCGCCGCCGACATCGAAGGCGGCAGCGCCGATGCCGACGCCGAGCAGGTTGAGCAGGAGCTGGACTGCGAGAGCCAGGGCTACGCCGGCGAAGATTGCTGCCCAGGAGAGCTTGTTCGGCACTGTGACGACCAGAGGCTCGGAAGGCGTCGCTACGGGACTCGTGTAAGCCGGATCGCTCATGGAAAGCTTCCTTGAGATTCACGATGTTATCGTTACGGAAACTAACCGGGCGAAACCGGATTCGTTCCCTTCCCGCCGCGCGCGTGGTGGCAAGGCCCTACCGGTTAACCAGCCAGAGGATCACCGTCAGGAGAATGCTGACGATGAGGCCGGTGGTGAACGGGATGTAGATAGTGAAATTCTCGCGCACGATCAGGATGTCGCCCGGCAGCCTGCCGAAGCCGATGCGCGCGAGCCAGGGCCAGAAAATGCCGACGGCAACGATGATGAGGCCGACGATGATCAGGATACGGGACATCTGTGCCTGGCGGCCTCGCGAAGCGTGGACTTCCCGATCATACAGGGCTAGCCGCGGACGGCCTACTGCCGTGCTTCCTTAAATCGTATCCGGTAGGGAGAAAAACTTGCAGCAATTCAAACCTCTACGGCGAACTTCGTGCGCCTGAAAACACGCACGGCGCCGCAGTCGGGTTGGCAGGCTACTTCTGCTCTTCGCTCGCGAGTCCGTATTGCTCGAAGAGGCGCGCCTGCGTTCCGTCGGCGATGACCTTGTCGAGGCCCTTCTGCATGCGGCCGATCAGTTCGTCCGGAACGGAGGGGTTGCAGGCGATCGAGTAGATGTCTTCGGCAAGCACCACCGTCGACTCGATGGGTGTTCCCTCACGCTTCAGCTTGTCGAAGTATTTCTCCGAAATCGGCATCAGGTCGACGCGGCCGGTCAAGAGCTTCTTGAGCGTCAGTTCCAGGTCGGTGGCGAGATCGATCCGCGGAAAGCCGTTTTCCTCGAGGATGGTCTGGGTGAAGTCGTCGCGCTGCGTGCCGACCTTGAAGGCCTTCGCCTCGTCGAGGGTCTTCGGATTGGCGGGCGAGCCGGCCTTGCGGATCAGCACCGTGCGGCTCTTCAGCAGAGGTTCCACCCATTTGAAGCGGCCGTGCCGCTCCTTGTTGTGGACGGTGGTGAAGACGCAGTGCATCTCGTGGTTCTCGGCTAGGAAAAGCGCCCGGGCCCAGGGCATCATCTCCATCGTATATTTGAGGCCGGCATCCTCCATGAGAAGCCTGGCCTGCTCGACCGAAGCGCCCTTGTAGGCTTCGCCGTCGCGAAAGTTGAAGGGCGGGTAGGATTCGGTCACGAATTTCACGTCCGCCGATTGGGCGGCCAGGGGAAAGAGAAGCGTTATCAAGAAGAAGAGCTGTTTCATCGTCAGGTCCCTTGCACGGCCAGCAATGGCCGGTGCTCGCATTCGAGTCTGGATAAGATGTCGCCGACGGGCTGGGGACGCCCGAGGAAATAGCCTTGCCCGCAGCTGACGTCCAAGGAGAGGAGCGCGTTTAGCTGCTCCTCGGTCTCGATCCCCTCGGCGACAACCTGGCACTTCAGCTCCTTCGCCACGGTGTGGATGCCGGCGATGAGCTTGAGAACCCGTCGGCGGACCGTTTCGCTTTCGTCCGTCAGCGACCGGGTGAAGGCCTGGTCGACCTTGATGATGTTGACCGGGAAATGGACGAGGTAGCTAAGCGAGGAATAGCCGGTGCCGAAGTCGTCGAGGGCGATTTTCATCCCGGCATTGCTCAGCGCGCTCAGGAGGTCGCGAATATCGGGGCTGTGGTGCATCAGCACCGCTTCGGTGATTTCGACGACGATGCGGGCGGGGGTGATCCCCCATTTCATCAAGGCGGAAAACGTGCTGGCCGGCAGTTCCGGGCAAAATTGCAGGGGTGAGAAGTTGACGGCCAGATAGGCGTTTTCGAGACCGGGAATGGAAGAGAGGCGGGCAAGATGCGCCACGGCCTTCTCGAAGATGCGCTCGCCGATCCTGAGGATCGCGCCGGTTTCTTCGGCGACCCGGATGATATCCGCCGGCGGCAGGACGCCGTGTTCGGGATGATTGAGGCGCATCAGCGCCTCAAAGCCGGCGACCTGCCCTCCTTTGAGATCGACGATCGGCTGCAGATGGACGTCGAACCAATCGTGCCGCAGGCCCTCCTCGATATAGGTGTCGATCTTGAGCCTTTCCTGAGCAAGGCTTGCCATCAGCGGGTCGAAGAGTTTCGCGCCGTTCTTGCCGTTGTGCTTGCGGGCGTACATCGCCATGTCCGACTTCTGCAGCAGCTCGGCGGCGGTTTTCGCCTGCGCGGGATAAAGCGCGATGCCGATGCTGGCGCTCAGCGACAGCGTGTTGCCGTCGACGATGACCGGCTCTGCGCAGGCGGCGGCGATGCGCTCGGAGATTTGCAGCGCGGCGTTCCGTGCCTGGCCTGCCGGGATCAGCACGACGAATTCGTCGCCGCCGAGCCGCCCGACCCTGTCCTCGCCGCGCACCTGGGAACGGATCCGGCCGGCGATCTGGCGCAACACTTCGTCGCCGGCGGCATGGCCGAGATTGTCGTTGATCGGCTTGAAACGGTCGAGGTCGATGAGCAGGCAGGCGAGTTCACCGCCGTCTTCGGCCGTCTGCCGGATCGCTCCATCGAGCGCCATCTCGAAGCCCGGCCGGTTGAGGAGGCCCGTCAGGTGATCGGTGATCGCCTGCACATGGTTGCGCTGTTCCGCCGTCTTCAATTCCGTGACGTCGGTCATGACGGCCAGCGATAGGGTTTCGCCCGCCTCGAGAGCCTGCACCTCCTTGATCAGAACGTCGATGAGGCGGCCGTCGGCGCATCTGAACTTGACGGTGACGGTTGCCGCTTCCACGCCTGCGGTGGCCTGCCGCTTGCGGTTCTCGTAGGCGTCGCGCGTCGACGGGTCGAGAAAATCGGCGAAGGGACGGCCGATAACCGTCTCGCGGTCGTAGCCGGTGGCGAGCAGCCAGTAGTCGCTCACTGCCGTCAGGCGGTCGTCTTCGTCGACGGAATAGAGCTTCGCCGGCGTGAGGTTGTAGATCCGCGTCGTCTTCTGGTGGGCGCGCTTGAGGTCGTTTTCCTCCTGGGCGAGGCGTGCCTGCATCTCGTTGAAGTTGGCGGCCAGCATTCCCATTTCGTCGGCGGACACCCAGTCCACCATATGGCGCGACCCGAGCCGGCGCGTCGCCTCGATGGCGTGCGTCAGGCGGAGCAGCGGTCTCGTCACCATCATGCGGTTGCCCAGAATTGCGGCCGCCGTGATGATCACGATCGCAAACAGAAAGATGCCGATATAGACGGCATCGTCGATCTTGAAGTCGGAGAAAAGGTCGCGCTGCCGCAGCGCGATCTCCAGCCTGCCGACCGTCTTGGTCCCGTCGACGGAGCGATAGTGGACGGGGGTGGACAGGATCTGCCCGGGCGGATCCTTGTCCCGGGAGCGCTCCGGCAGCCTGACGTCGAGCCCGCCGGCGACCTCGTATACGCGGACGGCGATCACCGAACGGTCCGCGAGGATCGTGCTGGCGATCTGCCGGACGCTTTCTTCGTCGAAATCCCACAGCGGCTTGCCGAGGGCGAGCGAATTGGCCTGGAGCAGGACCTGTCCGTGATCGACGACGTCCTGATAGGCGCGTTCATTCGAAAGATAGAAGAACAGCACGAAGAGCGGCGCGATCAAGAGCAAGAGAGCGCTGGAAACGATCAGAATGAAGCGGCTCTCTACCGAATGCGTATTCATCTATATGCCCAGGACCACAACGCACCCATAAGGCCGACGCGAGGTTCACCTGCGGCCTTTCCGAATTTTCGGTCCGATCTCCGCTCTTCGGCAGGCACCGAAGCGATCTGTCGCCTATCGCGTCAGCAATGCGAGCAGGAACGAAACCGGCGCCTATGGTCCACCGAAAACATTAGGCTTCGGTAAATAATGCGCATTTGCCGGTAGCCCGATCGCGCTGGAATATCCGAATTGCGCAGGTGTCGCGGGCGCCGTCCCGGAATCATCCGCCGAGCTACAGGCACGAGAGTGTCTTTCTGCTTACACCCCGGACCGCGCGCCATGGCAAACGCGGCCGGAAATGACCGAAAGGACAGGCACGGCAAGGGAAAAAGTGGCCCTCGTAACCGCAAGCGGCAGCGGCAGGGGGCGGCGTCGGCGCGTTGGTCTTGTCACCCCGACTCCGCGCTAAGCGCGCGGATGAAAGCCAGGAGCGCCTCCTGCGGATTGCGTCCTTCTCCCTCAAGCACCGTCACGCCCCAATTGCTCAGGACCGCCTTCTGCACCGGATTGGGCCGATACATGAAGACGTAGGATTGCGGCCGGTCGCTTTCGTATCCGGAGCGCTGCCAGGTGCTCCAGATGCGGTGGAGCAGCAGCCTGATATTGAGATCCGACATGCTGTAGCCGATGAAGAGCACCGTCGCTCCGAGCGCATCGCTGCGGAACCGCACGTCGAGCGGTGAGTCGAAGGAGAGCCTGTTGAAGTAGTCGGTTTCGGTGAGGATGAGCGTCTCGGCATCGTCGAAGTCGCCGTGATACTTGATGATCTGCGTCACCCCGGCAGGAGCGGTCGCCATGTCTCTCGCATGGCTGATCTTCGCATGGCGCTTGCCGAGGACGTCGTAGGCCACTTCCAGATTGCTGTCGTAGTTGGTGGTGTAGATGACCGGAAAATCGAGCCTGACGATCAGCCGGTGCAATTCGGATTTCTGGATGCGGTCCGGCAGGATGCGCCAGTTCTCGCGCATCCATTCGCAGAGCGTGCGGATGTTTCCATGCTCGAGGCGATAGCATTCGGCAATCGTCTGGTAGGTGACGTCCGGGTCCTTCATCACGGAACCGTCGAGATCGAGATCCTCCAGCATGTGGTCGATCAGCGTCTTCCAGGACGGCAAGCCGACGCTCATCGACACGCCGGCGCCGACGAACAGGACGGCATGCCGCCGTTTCAGTGCCGAAGCGATCGCCTCCAGGTGTTCCTTCATTTTCGCTCCCGTCTCTTCGCGCCCAGCAGCGTTCAACTCGGCGTGCGGCAAGTTGTTCCAACCGGTCGAAACCGGGCTTTCGACGCGGTTCTCCGCCTCCATAATGAATGGCTGAAATAGGTACGAACACCGGGGCAACGGTTCGTGAACGAATTCAAATGCCCTACTCCTTAGGGGTTAAGGCGGTTGCAGTCCCGCCATGAACCTGCAGGGAACAAACCTTTCACGTCGTGGTTGGCCCCCGGAAGGGACCTAACATTTGGAGAACGTTCGATGAAAGGTATCCTGATCAAGAGTGCGCTTGCCCTAAGCCTGGGGGTCCCCTTCGGGCCGGCATTCGCCCAGACGGAGCAACCGGCCCAGGGGCAGTCCACAGAGTGCCCGGCGGGTACGGAATGTCCGCAAGGGGGCGCGGCGCAGGGGCAGCAGCCCGATGCCCAGGGCGGAGCGGCCCAACAGGACGGTGAAGCCACCGGCAAGGGCCAGCAAGACCAGACCACTGGCGAACAGCCTGAGACCGAGCAGGGCGGCACCGAACAGCAGCAGCAACCGAAAGCCGATACGCAGCAGCAACAGCAGCAAGGCGAGACCAAGCAGCAGGGTACCGAAACCGAAACGGAGCAGCAGCCCGCCCAGGATCAGACCGAACAGCAGCCGTCGCAAGAAGGAGGCGAACAGCAGCAGGACCAGGGTCAATCGCAACAGACCCAAGAAGGCCAGGCTTCCGGCGATGTCAACGTGACGGTGGAACAGAAGACCGAGATCACCCAGATCATCAAGGAAGAAAAGGTCGAGCCGATCGACGTTGACTTCGACGTTTCCGTCGGCGTCGCCGTACCTGAAACCGTCAAGGTCAAGCTGAGACCTCTTCCGCCGCGCATCATCAAGATCGTGCCGAGATACGAAGGCTATCTGTTCTTCATATTGGCGGACGGCCGGATCGTCATCGTCGAGCCGTCGTCGCTGAAGATCGTCGTCATCCTGGCGTAGCGGTGTTTGGCGTGAACGGGGGCCTGCCGGACCTGCTGGCGGGCCTTTCGTCCACGGCTCCAGAAGGAGGGCGCGGATGAGAGAGAATTGGCATCGGCGTGACAGTCGGGGCGACCCGAAGCGCAGAGAACTCTGGCGCGATCCTGAACATGGCACGCGCAGCAGACCGTTCCGCCACGGCAGGGACCGCGATGAGGAGCGGTGGGGCCGCCGCGGTGACGAGGCTGGTGAAGGCGCATGGTTCGCAGAGGCGCTGCAACATTCGAACCGCTATTTTCATGGCGGCGGTGGCCGCGCACTGGCGCGCCGTATCGAGGAGCTCGGTTCCTTCGATCCTTACGAGAATGCGCCGCCCTTCCGGAACCGGTCCGGTCAGGAGGAGTGGCCCGGCGGCCGCAGGAGCCGCGACGAGGCAGGGCGCTTCCGGGGCAAAGGCCCGCGCGGCTACAAGCGATCGGATGACCGGATAGCGGAAGATGTTAACGACCGGCTGACCGAAGATCCGTGGCTCGACGCCTCCGGCATCGAAGTCTCCGTTTCGAACGGCGAAGTGACGCTCGGCGGCTTCGTTTCGAGCCGGCTGGACAAACGGCGCGCCGAGGACTGCGCGGACGGTGTTCCCGGGGTGTCCCACGTGCAAAACAATCTAAGGGCGCGGCCGGCAAGCCTGCGATAGTATCGGCGCGAGGCTCCAAATTCGGCGAACCGTCATTACCCCCTTGACCATTATGTTATCGATAACATAAGCTCCCCCTCAACCAGCGACTTTGGGAGGAGCGCATGGATGGTCAAAAGCTCTTGGAGTTCCGCTCCATCACCAAGGAGTTCGGCGGCACGCGGGCCCTGTCCCAGGTCTCTATCGACCTCGAAGCCGGTGAAATCCTTGCGCTTCTCGGCGAGAACGGTGCCGGCAAGTCGACGCTGATCAAGACGCTCGCTGGCATCTACCGGCCGGATGGCGGCGAGATCCGGTTCCGCGGCGAGCCCTATGTCAACCAGCCGCCGAAGCCGAACAAGCGGCAGCCGGTCGCCTTCATCCACCAGGATCTCGGCCTCATCGAATGGATGACGGTCGCCGAGAATGTCGGCCTGGCGCAGGGCTTCTCGATGCGCACGCGGCTGATCGACTGGCGCCGCACGGAGGAGCGGGCGCGCGAGGCCTTGCGCCTCGTCGGCTGCGATTTCGACCCCTCGACCCGCGTCCAGGCGCTGACCCGCACGGAAAAATCACTGGTGGCGATCGCCCGCGCCTTGGCCGTCGAGGCCGACGTGCTGGTGCTCGACGAGCCGACGGCGAGCCTTCCGGCAGACGAGGTGGAGCGGCTCTTCAACGCTATCCGGCCGCTCAAAGAGCATGGCGTCGCGATGATCTATGTCTCGCATCGCCTCGACGAGATCTTCCGCATCGCCGACCGGGTCGCGGTGCTGCGCGACGGCCGTCTCGTCGGCCAGAAGCCGGTCGCCCAGACGACGCCGGACGAGCTCATCGAAATGATCGTCGGGCGCAAGGCCGATCAGCTCTTCGTCAAGGCGGCGAGTACGCCGGGCGAAGCGGTCGTCACCATCAGGCAGCTCGCTTGCCAGGGCGTAGGGCCTGTTTCCTTCGATGTGCTCAAGGGCGAACTCATCGGTCTGGTTGGCCTGCGCGGCGCCGGTCAGGAACTGGTCGGCCGCGCCTTGTTCGGCTGCCAGCCGTTTTCGGGCACGGTGACGATCGGCGGCGAGCAGCCTGACCTGTCAAGTCCGGTGGCGGCGATGCGCTCCGGCGTCGGCCTGATCGCCCGCGACCGGACGGAAGAGTCGGTCGCCATGTCGCTGTCGCTGCGCGAGAACACCTTCCTCAATCCGCAGGCCGCCGGCCGCGGCCTGTTTTCGGTCCTCGCTCCCTCAAAGGAAGCGGCGCTCGCGGAGGCGATCGGCGAAAGTGTCGGCTTGAGGCCGAACGACCAGAGCCTGCCGATCGAGGCGCTGTCCGGCGGCAACCAGCAGAAGGTCGTGGTCGGCCGCTGGCTGGCGACCGGCCGCAAGCTGCTCGTCGCCGAAGATCCGACCGCGGGCGTCGACGTTGGCGCCAAGGCCGACATCTACCGGCTGATCGCCCGGGCGCTCGAGGCGGGGCTCGCCGTCGTGTTCGTCTCGACCGATTTCGAGGAAATCGCCCATATCTGCGATCGCGCCCTGGTCTTTTCGCGCGGCCGGATCGTCCGCGAGCTGAAGGGCGAAGAACTGACGACCTCGGCGGTGATCGCCGCCGCCTCGGCCTCCGAAGCGGCTTAAGTTCCGGGAGAAGAAAATGCAGTCGATCGAATCCACCGCGCTTGAACCGACCCGCGGCGAGCTTGCCGGCTTCAGCCTGGCGCAGAAGCTGATCCGCTTCCTGCCGGTCTATGGCCTCGTCGTCCTGACCCTGTTGCTGATCGTCCTGTTCTCGCTGCTCCTGCCGCAGACCTTCCCGACGGTCCTCAATGTCCGCTCGATCGTCTCCGACAAGGCGATCATCGCCATCCTGTCGCTGGCGGCAATGATCCCGATGGCCTCCGGACGCATCGACCTGACGGTCGGCTACGGCATCGTGCTGTGGCACATCCTGGCGATCAGCCTGCAGACGATGTTCGGCGTGCCCTGGCCGATCGCCGTGCTGATCGTCCTGCTCTTGGGCGCGCTCGCCGGCTTCCTGAACGGCCTGCTCGTCGAGGTGGCGCGGATCGACTCCTTCATCGCCACGCTCGGCACCGGAACCATCCTTTATGCGCTGGCCCTCTGGCACACCGGCGGCCGGCAGGTGGTCGGCGTCCTGCCGGAAGGCTTCTATTCGTTGAACGGCACGATGCTGCTCGGCCTGCCGATCACCGGCTTCTACGTCCTCATCCTGGCGCTGGCGCTCTGGCTCATCCTCGAATACCTGCCGATCGGCCGCTATGTCTACGCGATCGGCGCCAACCCCAAGGCGGCGGCACTGAACGGCATCCCGGTCCGCCGCTTCGTCATCGGCGCCTTCGTCTCCTCAGGCACGCTCGCGGCGCTTGCCGGCGTGCTGCTCGCCTCGAAGCTTCGGATCGGCCAGGCGAGTGTCGGTCTCGAATACCTGCTGCCCGCGCTCGTCGGGGCCTTCCTCGGCTCGACCACCATCAAGCCCGGCCGCGTCAATGTCTGGGGCACGATGATCGGCGTCATCATCCTGGCGGTCGGCATCTCCGGCATCCAGCAATTCGGTGGTTCCTTCTTCGTCGAACCGCTGTTCAACGGCGTCACGCTGCTCGTCGCGATCGGCATAGCCGGCTACGCGCAGCGGAGGCGCGGGATTGTCGCCCGCAAGGCACCGGCGGCGGTGAGCGCTGACTCGGCCGGCAAGAAATAGCACCCAGAAATCTGCACATCAAACGAACCCAAGGGAGGAAGGGTATATGAAACGCAGGACTTTCATGACAGGCACGGTGGCGGCGATTGCGCTGATGGGCGGCAAAGTCGCCTTTGCCGATCCGATGGCCGATGCCGAGGCGATCGTCACCAAATATGCAAACAAGGTGACCGCCTGGGATGGGCCGACGGCCGGCCCGAAGGCGCAGGAGGGCAAGACCATCGTCGTGCTTGCCGGTGACCTCAAGAACGGCGGCATTTTGGGCGTCACCACCGGCGTCGAAGAGGCCGCGGGCGCGATCGGCTGGGAAGTGAAGGTGATCGACGGCGCGGGCTCGATCGGCGGCCGCACTGCGGCCTTCGGCCAGGCGATGGCGCTGAAGCCGGCCGGCATCATCATCAACGGCTTCGACGCCGTCGAGCAGGCACCGGCGCTCGAACAGGCCAAGGCCGCCGGCATCCCGCTCGTCGCCTGGCACGTCGGGCCGGTGATCGGTCCGGACGACAAGACCGGACTCTTCGCCAATGTCAGCACCGACGCGATGGAAGTGTCGAAGGCCGCTGCCAACTGGACCTTTGCCGATGCCAAGGGCAAGCCGGGGGTGGTGATCTTCACCGACTCGACCTATGCGATCGCGATTGCCAAGGCCGACAAGATGAAGGCGGAGATCGAAGCACTCGGCGGCAAGGTGCTCGAATATGTCGACACGCCGATCGCCGAGACGTCGCAGCGCATGCCGCAGCTGACCACCTCGCTGCTGCAGAAATACGGCGACCAGTGGACGCATTCGCTGGCGATCAACGATCTCTATTTCGACTTCATGGGGCCGTCGCTCGCCGCCGCCGGCAAGGGGGGCACCGATGCGCCGATCAACGTCGCGGCCGGCGACGGCTCGGAATCGGCCTATCAGCGCATCCGCGCCGGCCAGTTCCAGAAGGTGACGGTCGCCGAGCCCTTGAACCTGCAGGGCTGGCAGCTCGTCGACGAGCTGAACCGCGCCTTCGCCGGCGAAAAGTGGTCGGGCTACCTGTCGCCGCTGCACGTGGTGACGGCCGACAATGTCGAATTCGACGGCGGCCCGAAGAATACATTCGATCCCGATAACGGCTATCGCGATCAGTACAAGAAACTCTGGGGCAAGATGTAATCTCCCAGGCTGGGGCGCCGCGAATGGCGCCCCCTTTTTACTTATCCGTCACGGTCGTGTTGCCCTGCACCAGTGCGAGCGGCGCTCGCCAGACGTCCGGCACAGTCTCTTCCGCGATCATCTGCAACAACGCCTGCGCGGCCTTCTCGCCGATCTCCGTTCGCGGCAGGTCGATGGTGGTGAGCCGCGTTCTGACCGCATTGGCGAGCGACGTGCCGTTGAAGCCGACCACGGAGATCCGTTCGGGCACCGGGAGCCCGGCCTCATGCAGGTAGGAGAGGCCGCCGAGCGCCATCGCGTCGTTGAGGAAATGGATGGCCTCGATCTCGGGATGCGCCCGTACCAGCTGCTCCGTCAGAAGGCGTCCCGTGACCGCCTGCCGCGGCTTGTCTTCGGCGGTCACGCTGAGAAGATCGATACCTTCTGCGGCAAGCGACGACTTCAGCGCCAAGTGGCGGCGGCGTGCGCA
The DNA here is from genome assembly GCF_001651865.1 of Sinorhizobium glycinis. Classification (GTDB taxonomy): domain Bacteria; phylum Pseudomonadota; class Alphaproteobacteria; order Rhizobiales; family Rhizobiaceae; genus Sinorhizobium; species Sinorhizobium glycinis. The sequence goes on along the minus strand of NZ_LPUX01000064.1, from coordinate 331,555 downwards.
AAGGTCCTTGTCGAGCTCGGCGCCCACATAGGCGATGCGCTTCAACCGGCGCTCGAGAAAATGCCTTGCAACCAGGTGCCCCGCTTCCTCATGCGATGGACCGGCGCGGAAATCCAAGGCGTGCCTGTCGCAATCCCAAAGCTGGATCGCCGGGCAGGTTCGCCGCGCCAGCAGACTTTCCGCATCCGCGCTTCGCGCCATGCCGCCGTTCAAAAGGATGCCGGCCGGCCGGAACGACAGCATGGCGCGGATGAGCTCGGTTTCGGTCTCGGGCTCGAAGCCCGATTCCCCGATGAAGGTCTGATATCCCCGCGGCCGAAGCGTCGCATTGATGCCGCTCAAGACCTCCGAAAACACGATGTCGCTGATCGACGGGATGATCACCGCGACCATCCGGCTCTTGCGGGAGCTCAGCGACCCGGCAAGATTGTTCGGCAGATATCCGAGCTCGTCGGCGGCCTGCTTCACCCGCCGGCGCGTTTCCGCCGAAATGTTGCCGGCGCCGCGCAGCACTTTTGAGACGGTCATGCGGCTGACGCCGGCCCTGTCGGCCACCTCCTGCAGGGTGATCACTTTTCCGCGCGGACTCACCGGCGTCTCCTTTTCATCAAAATGCCGTTCGACCGATTGACGTGTTGATTTGTTATCGATAACATCTGCTAAGTTAACGATAACCTTGGGCCTCTTTCAAGAGAAATAGCCGGTGAGTGAAAAGGAAATCGACTTGCATACGGGCGCTTGGCGGCTGCGGCGGGACCGCGCCGGCACGCCCGGCAGGAGAGGCGGCGCAACGGCGTCAAGGCGAGGCGGCCGAGTGCCCGCGAGGGGCGGGCGAATTCCGGAAATAACGATCTACCAAGTGGAGGAGAAACTATGACGATTTCGAAATTCATGCGCACCATCGTGGCAGCCATTGGAATTGCCGCGGCCGGCCTCGCTTCGGCTGTCGAAGCCCAGGCGGCCACTCTGAACGACATCATCTCGCGGGGCACCGTGCGCATCGGCGTGCTCACCGGCGCGCCGCCGATGGGCATGGTCGACGAGCAGGGCAACCCGACCGGCTACGACGTCGACGTCGCGAACCTGATCGCCGGCTATCTGTCGCTGCCGGTCGAGCTCGTGCCGCTGACGCCGCCGGCCCGCATTCCGGCGTTGCAGACCGGCAAGGTCGATTTTCTCGTCGCCACCCTGGCGCCGACCGGGGAGCGCGCCAAGACGGTGATGTTTACGCAGCCCTACAGCGCCTTCAACATGGACATCATCTCCGGTCCAGACCAGAAATTTGCCAAGCTCGCCGATCTCGAAGGCAAGCGCGTCGCCGTCAACCGCGGTTCGTCGCAGGAGACGGCGCTGCGCAAGGCGGCGGTTCCCGGCCTGGAAATCGTTGTCTACGAGGATGACTCGACCAGCGCGCAGGCGCTGATCGCCGGCCAGGTCGATGCGGTCGCGCTGCCCTCGACGGTCGGCGAGGCGATCATCAAGCAGCGGCCGGATGCCGGCCTGCAGGTCGGCTTCACCTTCTTCCAGCAGGGCAATTCGATGGCGACGCGGATGGAGGACTTCGAGATCCGCCAGTGGCTCAACACCGCCATCTACCTGATGAAGATCTCCGGCGATCTCGACAAGATCGCGACGAAGTGGACCGGCCGGCCGATGCCGACGCTCCCGACGTTCTGATTGCGTTGAACAGGGGCGCGTCGGCAAAGCCCGGCGTGCCCGCGCAAACTCGACGGAGTTCCCATGTCCTACACGTTCCAATTCGGCGTGCTGGCCCAATACCAGGATCAGATCCTGAGCGGCATCTGGCTGACGATCAAGATCTCGGTGCTGTCGATCATCCTCGGCTGCGCCGCCGGCATCGGGCTTGCCTCGGTCCGCTCCATCTGGGGCGGCGCGGTTCGCTTTCTCGTCGATGCCTATGTCGAGATCATCCGCAACACGCCCTTCCTGGTTCAGCTGTTCATCGTCTATTTCGGCCTGCCGGGTCTCGGCCTTCGCGTCGGAGCCGATACGGCGGCGCTGATCGGCATGACGATCAACCTTGCCGCCTATTCGACGGAGATCATCCGGGCCGGCATCGAGGCGGTCCACAAGTCGCAGATCGAGGCCGGCGAGGCGCTCGGCTTCACGCGCTTCCAGATCTATCGCCATGTCATCATCGTGCCGGCGATCGCCAAGGTCTATCCGGCGCTCTGCAGCCAGTTCGTGCTGATGATGCTGGCCTCCAGCATCTGCTCGGCGATCTCCACCCAGGAGCTCGCCGCCTCGGCCGCCTTCGTCGAATCGCAGACCTACCGGTCGTTCGAGATCTATATCGCCGTCACGCTGATCTATCTCGTCCTGGCGCTGGCGTTGCGGGCGGTGCTTGCCGTCGTCGGCATGTGGCTTTTCGGCCGCCGGGTTGCGCGCCGGACGATGACGGCACTCCCGGAGGTCCAGGCATGACGCTCAAGACCTTCGGCCTCGACCAGTTCGGCTTCCTGCTTTTTTCGCTGCAATGGACGATTCTGCTGACGGTGATCGCGCTGATCGGCGGCGGCCTGCTCGGCTTCGCCGTTGCGCTCGCCCGCACCTCGCAGCTGAAGCCGGTCCGGATTGCCGCCGCCACCTATATCCAGATCATCCAGGGCATTCCGGTGCTGATGATCCTGTTCCTCTCCTATTACGGCCTGAGCCTCGCCGGCTTCGAGCTGCCGCCGCTCTTTGCCGCCGGCGCCTCGATGACGGTCTACGCCTCCGGCTATCTTGCGGAAATCTGGCGGGGCTCAATCCAGGCCGTGCCGAAGCAGCAATGGGAGGCGTCGGAATCGCTCGCCATGACCCGGCTGCAGCAATACCGCTACGTGATCCTGCCGCAGGCGATGCGCATCTCCCTGCCGCCGACCGTCGGTTTCGCCGTCCAGGTGGTGAAGAACACCTCGATCACCTCGATCATCGGCTTTGTCGAACTCGCCCGGGCCGGGCAGCTCATCAACAATGCGACGTTCCAGCCGTTCCGCGTCTTCCTTGCCGTGGCCGCCCTCTATTTCGTCGTCTGTTACCCATTGTCCCAGCTGTCGCGCTTGCTGGAAAGGAGGCTTCATGCCGGAAGTAGTCGTTGAAAACGTCCACAAGAGCTTTGGCGCTCTCGAAGTCCTCAAGGGCGTGTCGCTTTCGGTCGGGCGCGGCGAGGTCTTTGCGCTGATCGGCCGGTCGGGCTCGGGCAAGAGCACGCTGCTGCGCTGTATGAACGGGCTCGAAAAGATTAATTCGGGCAAGATCGAGATCGCCGGCCACGCCCTCGGCGGCGACGCCAAGGCGCTTCGCAAGCTGCGCACCGATGTCGGCATCGTCTTCCAGAGCTACAATCTCTTTCCGCACCTGACGGTCGGCGAAAACATCATGCTGGCGCCGCGGATCGTCAAGGACGTGGCGAAGACCAAGGCCCGGGAGGTTGCCCGCGAGGTGCTGCACCTCGTCGGGCTTTCGGAAAAGTTCGACTCCTATCCGGATCAGCTTTCCGGCGGCCAGCAGCAACGCGTCGCGATCGCCCGCTCGCTTGCGATGCGGCCGAAGGTCATGCTGTTCGACGAGGTGACCTCGGCGCTCGACCCGGAACTGACCGAGGAAGTGCTGACGGTGATGGAGAACCTCGCCCGCGACGGCATGACCATGATCCTCGTGACGCACGAAATGGGCTTTGCCCGGCGCGTCGCCACGCAGACGATCTTCATGCACAAGGGCAGGATCTGGGAGCAGGGACCGTCCGCCGCCCTCTTCGCCGATCCTGAGACGCCGGAACTGCGCCAGTTCGTCAAATCCGACGTCAAGTGACGGGTTTGCCGCATTAGAGCGGGATGCGCTCACATACGTTCGCGCCGCCGCTCTAAACCTTTGTTTTTGCCGCATTTGTGCGACGTCAGGTGATTCCACCTGACTGCAAAATGCTCTAGCAGGCTCGAATGCCATTGCCGTGCGTTATATGTAACGCTATATTGGCGTTACCAGTAACGCAAAGGCCCGACTGATGAGCAGTGCAATCCGCCAACAGCGCTATCGCGAAAAGATGCGGGCCGCCGGCTTCAAGCCGGTAACGATCTGGGTGCCGGACACCAGCAATCCGACGTTCGCCAAGGAGGCCGCACGCCAGGCTGAAATCCTGAATGCAAAGCCGCGAACCGACAACGATGATTTTTGGGATGCTGTCGCCGAAGATGCGTTCAGGGATATTGAGGAATGAGGCGCGGCGATATCGTGACCGTCGCGCTTCAGGGCGACAATGGCAAACCACGTCCTGCGGTGATCGTGCAAGCCGATGCCTTCGACAGGATCGAGCGCCTTTTCATCATTCCACTGACCAGCGATATTGCCGAGACGCCCTATTACCGAGTCAACATCGAGCCGAGCGAAAATTCCGGCTTGCGCGCAAGATCACAGGTCATGCTCGACCGCATGACGAACACTCCACGAAGCAAAATTGGCAGCGTCATCGGTCATATTGATCGCGAGACGATGCAGGAAATCGACCGCCTTCTGGCGATCATTGTTGGAATTGCATAAAATCACGGCCTTTGCATTCAAGTCCGCCAGAGCCTACCGGCTGGTTTGCCTGAGGATCAGGTCGGGGCGGATCGTCACCCGGCCCGGCCGGTCGAGCTTTCCGTCGAGCACATCGAGGATCAGTTCCGCCGTCTTCGCGCCGATCTCGCTGGCAAAGGCGTTGATCGTCGTGAGACTCGGCACCGAGATCGCGCCGATCTCATAGTCGCCGAAGCCGCCGATGGCGATCCGGTCGGGCACGGCGATGCCGCGCCGCTGGCATTCGGTGAGCGCCCCGAAGGCGGAAAGGTCGGAGACGCAGATCACCGCCTCCGTGTCGGGAAAGCGCTCGAGCAACTGCCCCATGGCGTTCGCCCCCTCGCGCATCGAGATCGGCGGCGGCCCGGCGGCGATCAGGCGCGGTGCATCGAGCCCGTGATCCTTCAGGGCGGCGATGAACCCTGCCCGGCGATCGGTGCCGCGCGTATCGCGGTCGGCGTCGCCGCCGATGAAGGCGATCTTTCGGTAACCGACGCTGACGAAGTGATCCACCATCTCGCGCACCGCGAGCGCGTTCGAGAAGCCGACGACATGGCCGATCGGCTCCTCGGGCAGGTCCCAGGTCTCGATGACCGGGATGCCGGCATTCGACAAGAGCTTTCGGGCTCGCGGCGTATGCTTGCCGCCCGTCACCACGATCGCTTCGGGCTTGCGCCGCAGAAGCTGCTCGATCAGCCGCTCCTCTTCCGCGACATCGTAATTCGTGTAGCCGAGCAGGATCTGCAGGCCCCGTTCCGAGACGTGGTCGGAAAGTGCCCGCACCGTATCGGCGAAATTGGCGTTGTTGATCGACGGGATCGTCACCGCGATGAAGTCAGTGCGCTGCGAGCGAAGATTGGAGGCGGTGCTGTCGAAGACATAGCCGAGCTCCTCGGCGGCGCTGAGCACCGCCTCGCGGGTCTCCTGGCTGACGGAACTGTCACGCTTGAAGGCGCGCGAAACCGTCATCGGGGAAACGCCGGTTCGCCGCGCCACGTCGGCCATCGTCGGGGGCTTGCGGATATTGTGCATCGGCATCCATGTTATCGTTACCAATCCAAGTACACCCGGATTGCCGACGGAATGCAAGCCTCTGCTGCGCGGGTGTGCAATTCTCCCTTGTGGCGGCTTATTCAGGTGCGGCGATACGAATGGGACGTGTGCCAAGCGGAGCGCCGGTCACGCGGTCGATGGTGACGGGATCGATCTCCGTTCCGGTCTCGGCGTCGAAGAACCGGGTCACCTCGCCCCCGCCGCGATGCTTGCGTCCCCACGCGCCGATCGCAAACAGAACCGGCAGAAAGTCGCGGCCAGCTTCCGTCAGCACATATTCGTCCCGTGGCGGACGGTCGGAATAGCGGCGTTTCTCCAGCAGACCCTCCTCGGTCAGTGATGAAAGCCGCCCCGCCAGCATTGTCGGCGCGATACCGAGGCTCTTGCGAAAATCATCGAAGCGGGTCAGCCCCGCATGGGCGTCGCGCATGATCAGCATGCTCCATGCGTCGCCCACAAGCGCCAGGCTACGGGCGATCAGGCAGGGTTGGCTCGAAAGATTCTTCATGTCGATATCGTTATAGTAGTGACTTCATACTGTTTTGATAGTAACTCATTGTTCATCGATGTTCCATGACGAAATGAAAGCGAAAGCCGATGAGCAAGACAGAAGGTGACATTGCCCTGGTTACAGGTGCCTCCTCCGGCATTGGGTTGGTGACGGCACAAGCGTTGCGGCGCGATGGCTACCGTGTCTTCGGCACCAGCCGAAAGCCGATGCCCGATACCTCCGACGGGATCACGATGCTGATTTGCGACGTGACCGAGGATGCATCCGTAGAGGGCGCCGTCGACGAGGTTCTGAACCGGGCAGGGCGGATCGATCTTCTCGTCAACAATGCCGGGATCGGGCTGCTTGGGGGCGCCGAGGAATCCACGACGGAACAGGCGAAGGCCGTATTCGACGTGAACGTGTTCGGCATCATCCGCATGACAAATGCGGTCCTGCCGGTGATGAGACTGCAGCGTCGAGGCCGGATCGTCAACGTCAGTTCCATACTCGGGCTGATCCCCGCCCCCTACAACGCACTCTACGCATCGACCAAGCACGCCATCGAAGGCTATTCGGAATCTCTCGACCACGAAGTGCGAACGCAAGGCATCCGCGTCGTGCTTGTCGAGCCCGGCGTGACCCGCACATCCTTCGAAGAGAACATCACGCGGCCGGACCGGCCACTCGCCGTCTACGATACGCTTCGCGCCGGTGCGGAGAGGCTGATGCGCGAGATCGTCGCGAAGGGCGATGCACCCGAGGTAGTCGCCGAAGCCGTAGTAAGGGCCGCCAATGCGGCATCGCCCAGACGACGCTACACCGCCGGAAAAGCCGCAGGACAGGTCCGGTTCTTGCGCCGCTTCATGCCCGAGTCCTTCGTCGACAAAAGCCTTCGGAAATTCAATAGACTTCCCGATTGAGCTTTCTATCGCCGCGCTGCCGGGCGGCGCCGGCTCCGCCAGGTGCCGCCCGCAGCGCCGCTTAAAGGCGGTATTCGTTCGCCTGCGTCACGTGGTGGTGGATGCGGCCTTCGAAGAAGCGCGCCAGTACCTCTTCCGTCGCGGCTCTCGCTGCCGCGCGCGCCGGGCTTGCCAGCGCCTTCTCGACCGTGTCGACATCCGGATAGTTGATCGCCAGGATCATCGGGATCTCCGGCGCCCCTTCGTCGCGGGCGTCGGCGAAGGTGACGCGAACGTCGAGCGCACCGGGAAAGGCCCTCCACTTCGGCAGGATCTCGTCGAGGACCGCAGCCCTGAAGGCCTCGGTCTCGCCGTCCTTCACCTTTCCCTCGAACAGCGCGTAGCGGGTGATCATCCGATAATCTCCTTGTTGGGTCCCCTGAAATATTCCATGAGTGCCGCCTGGTCCTCGCCGCCGAGGCCGGCGGCCGTCAGCATCCGGTGTACTTCCGCGCAGGTCGCGGTCAGCGGCATCGCGGTGTTGGTGCGGCGGGCAAGGTCCTGCGCGCCGTTCAGGTCCTTGACCATGTTGTCGATCCGGCCGGTGCGGCGATAATCCCTGGCGACGAAGCGCGGCATGTATTCCTGGAGGATGGCGCTGTCGGCCCGCCCGCCCCTCAATGCCTGCGGGATCTTCGCCGCGTCGACGCCCGCGTCGAGCGCCAGCTGCGTCGCCTCGGCGACGGCAAGGAAGTTCAGCCCGCAAAGAACCTGGTTGATCAGCTTGGTGGTCTGGCCGGCGCCAGCAGGACCCATATGGGTGTAGTTCGAGGCGACATGCTTCAGCACCTCATAGGCAGCCGCCACGTCCTCCTCCTTGCCGCCGGCCATCAGCGTCAACTCACCGATGAGCGCCTTCGGGGCGCCGCCCGAAAGCGGGCTGTCGACCCAGCGCAGGCCGTTTTCCTCGGCTTCCTTCGCCAATGCCTTGGTGGCTTCCGGATCGATCGAGGACATGTCGATGATAAGGGTTCCGGGTTTGGCGCCCTTGGCGACGCCGGTCTCGCCGAAGACGGCGATATGGACGATCCTTGCCGAATTGAGACTGAGGATGACGGTATCGGATGCCGCCGCCGCTTCCGCTGCACTCGCCGCCGCCTTTGCTCCCTTGTCGACCAGCTCCTGCACCTTGGCCCGGTCGAGGTCGAAGACCGTCAGCTGATTGCCGGTCTCGACGAGCCTCGTCCCGATGGCGCCTCCCATGGCTCCGGCGCCGATCAGCGCAACCCTGTTCGTCATTTACGCAGTCCTCCCAGTTGGACAGCGATCGCCTCGACGACCGCCTCGAGCGGCTGGTCGATGTCGACGCTAATGGCATTTTCGTCCGGTCCCGGCGGCTCGAGCGCAGCGAACTGGCTGGCAAGCAGCGTCGGCGGCATGAAATGCCCCTGCCGCTCCTTCATGCGCTTCTCGATGACGTCCCTGGTGCCTGCCAGATGGATGAAGAGGACAGGCTCGCCTGCCGTGCGGGCAATATGCGAGCGGTAGGCGCGCTTCAGCGCCGAGCAGCCGATGATCGTCGGCCCGGTGCCGGCTGCAAGCGCCTCGCCGACGCGGCTGAGCCATGGCCAGCGGTCGTCGTCCTCCAAGGGAATGCCCTTGCTCATCTTGGCGATGTTTTCCGCCGGATGCAGGTCGTCCCCGTCGAAATAGACGGCGCCGATACGCGTGGCCAGCGCCGCGCCGACCGAGGACTTGCCGCAGCCGGCAACGCCCATCAGCACCATGCGTCGCGGGATATCAGAGGGATGCTGTGATGCCGCCGTCGACATAGAGCACGTGTCCGTTCACGAAAGAGGAAGCGTCCGAGGCGAGGAAGATACAGGCGCCCACCAGTTCTTCAACCTTGCCCCAGCGGCCGGCGGGGGTGCGCTTTTCGAGCCAGGCCGAGAAGTCCGGATCGGCGACCAGGGCGGCGTTGAGCGGCGTGTCGAAATAGCCCGGCGCGATGGCGTTGCACTGCAGGCCGTATTTCGCCCAGTCGGTCGCCATCCCCTTGGTGAGATTGCCGACCGCGCCCTTGGTGGCGGTGTAGGGGGCGATGCTCGGGCGGGCCAGCGCCGTCTGGACGCTGGCGATGTTGATGATTTTGCCGGCGCCCCGCTTGATCATGTGGCGCGCCACCGCCTGGCCGACGTTGAAGACCGTCGAGATGTTGGTCCTGAGCAGCTTTTCGAAGGCGTCGGCGGGGAAGTCCTCGAGCGGCGTGCGGTGCTGCATGCCGGCATTGTTGACGAGGATGTCGATCGGTCCGACTTCCGCCTCGAAACCGTCCACGGCGGTTCGCACCGCCTCATGATCGGTGGCGTCGAAGGCGAGTTTTTTCGCGCCCCCAATGCGCTCGGCCGCTTCGGCGAGCTTTCCTCGATCGCGCCCGTTGAGTACCACTTCCGCCCCGGCATCGGCAAGGCCGCGGGCGAGCGCAAAGCCGATGCCCTGCGAGGAGCCGGTGACAAGCGCCCGCCGGCCTCTGAGATCGAACAGTTCGAGGGCCAATTTTTCCTCCCGCATTGCATCTCGACATCCAGAATTGATCTGTTTATGTTATCGATAACATTCAATGTCAAGGGACGGAGTTTCTGAATTGAGCAAGCCGCATATTCTCCAGGTCGGGCCCTATCCGGAGTGGGACGAGGTGCCGTTGAACGAAGCCTTCACGGTGCATCGCTATTTCGATGCCGCCGACAAGGCGCGCTTCCTCGCCGAGGTCGGGCCGAGCGTAAAAGGGATCGCCACCCGAGGCGAGCTCGGCGCCAATCGGGCGATGATCGAGGCCTGCCCGGGGCTTGAAGTGGTGTCCGTCTATGGCGTCGGTTTCGACGCCGTCGATCTTGCCGCCTGCCGCGAACGCGGCGTCCGCGTCACCAACACGCCGGACGTTTTGACCAACGACGTCGCCGATCTCGGCGTGGCGATGATGCTCTGCCTGTCGCGCGGCATGATCGGTGCGGAAAGCTGGGTGAAGGACGGCAGCTGGGCGACACAAGGCCTCTATCCGCTGAAGCGGCGTGTCTGGGGCCGGCGCGCCGGCGTGCTTGGGCTCGGCCGGATCGGCTACGAGGTCGCCAAGCGCCTCAAGGGCTTCGACCTGGAGATCGCCTATTCCGACGTCGAGCCGAAGTCCTACGCATCCGAATGGGAATTCGTCGCCGACCCGGTGGCGCTTGCCGCGCGGTCGGACTTCCTCTTCGTGACGCTCGCCGCCTCGGCCGCGACACGCCATATCGTCGGACGCGAGGTGATCTCGGCGCTGGGCGCCGAGGGCATGCTGGTCAACATTTCCCGCGCCTCCAACATCGACGAGGAGGCTCTGCTCGAAGCGCTGGAAAACAGAACCCTCGGCTCGGCGGCGCTCGACGTCTTCGAAGGCGAGCCGGCGCTGAACCCGCGCTTTCTCGCGCTCGACAACGTGCTGCTCCAGCCGCACCATGCCTCGGGCACGATCGAGACGCGCAAGGCCATGGGCAAGCTGGTGCGCGACAATCTCGCCGCGCACTTTGCCGGCGAGCCGCTGCTGACGCCTGTGTTGTAAGGAGCCTGCCATGAAAGCCATCGTCGTTCACGGCGCAAAGGATTTGCGCATTGAGGAGCGGGCAGTCGAGGCACCGGGCGCCGGCGAAGTCCGGCTGCGCCTCGCCGTCGGCGGCGTCTGCGGCAGCGACCTGCATTATTACAACCACGGCGGCTTTGGCACCGTGCGGCTGCGCGAGCCGATGATCCTTGGCCACGAGGTCTCGGCCTATGTGGAAGCGCTCGGGCCCGGCGTCGACGGGCTCAAGCCAGGCCAGCTCGTCGCCGTGTCGCCGTCGCGGCCATGCCGGACCTGCCGCTATTGCCAGGAAGGGCTGCACAACCAGTGCCTCAATATGCGCTTCTACGGCAGCGCCATGCCCTTTCCGCATATTCAGGGCGCCTTCCGCGAAGTGCTCGTCGCCGATGCCATCCAGTGCGTTCCGGCCGACGGCCTGACGCCCGGCGAGGCGGCGCTCGGCGAACCGCTGGCGGTGGCGCTGCATGCGACGCGGCGGGTCGGCGAGATGCTCGGCAAGCGGGTTCTCGTCACCGGCTGCGGGCCGATCGGGGTGCTTTCGATCCTGGCGGCGCGCCGCGCCGGCGCGGCCGAGATCGTCGCCACCGACCTTTCCGACTTCACCCTGGCGCTCGCCAAGAAGGCCGGCGCCGATCGGGTCATCAACATGAAGAGCGAGCCGGATGCGCTCGTCCCCTATGGCGTCGACAAGGGCAGCTTCGACGTTCTCTACGAATGCTCCGGGGCGGCGCCGGCGCTTGCCGCCGGCATTGCCGCGCTTCGCCCGCGCGGCATCATCATCCAGCTTGGGCTCGGCGGCGACATGAGCCTGCCGATGATGGCGATCACCGCCAAGGAACTCGAACTGCGCGGCTCCTTCCGCTTCCACGAGGAATTCGGCACCGGCGTCGGGCTCATGCAGAAGGGGCTGATCGACGTCAAGCCGCTGATCACCCATACGGTGCCGCTAGCCGAGGCGGTCACCGCCTTCGATCTGGCGAGCGATCGCAGCCAGGCGATGAAGGCGCAGATCGCCTTTTCCTGACGCGCAGACGGTTGCCGTCGTCGCGACGGCGGGGCAATCTGCGGCCAATCGAGCGGCGCCACGGCGCCGCTCTTCGATAGATGAAACGGGGGAGGGAAAACAGGAATGTCGTTCTTCGAGGCGGTCGACGCCGGCTTCAAGTCATTCGTCATGGGCAATGCGCCCGTGAAACAGATCGCGACCGGCTTCGACTGGGTCGAGGGTCCGGTCTGGTTCGGCGACGCCGGTTGCCTGCTCTTCTCCGACATTCCCAACAACCGCATCCTGCGCTGGCTGCCCGGCGTCGGCATCTCGACCTTCCGGAGCCCCTCGAACTATGCGAACGGCCATACGCGCGACCGGGAGGGGCGGCTCATCAGCTGCGAGCACGGCACGCGACGCGTGACGCGGACGGAGCTGGACGGATCGATAACGGTCATCGCCGACAGCTACCAGGGCAGGCGGTTGAATTCGCCCAATGACGTGGTGGTGACAACCGACGGCTCGATCTGGTTCAGCGATCCGCATTACGGCATCATGACGGACTACGAGGGGTTCCGTGCCGAACAGGAGCTTCCCTGCAACGTCTACCGGGTCCGCCCGTCCGGCTCGATCGAGGCGGTGCTGACGGATTTCAACTGCCCGAACGGCCTCGCCTTCAGCCCGGATGAAAGCCGGCTCTACGTCGCCGACACCGGGCGCATGTTCTCCTCCGACCCGCAGCATATCCGCGTCTTCGGCGTCGGCGCCGACGGCGCGCTTTCCGGCGGCGAAGTGTTCCACACGATCGCGCCCGGCGCCGCGGACGGCCTTCGCGTCGACAGCGACGGCAATCTCTGGTCGTCGGCCGCCGACGGCGTGCATTGCATCGCCCCGGACGGACACCTGATGGGCAAGATCCTCGTGCCGGAAGTCGTCTCGAATCTCTGCTTCGGTGGCCGCGCCAAGCATCAGCTGTTCATAACGGCGACGACCAGCGTCTATGCAATCACGCTCAACCGCAAGGGCGTGCAAACTCCGTGACGGCAGCGCGCGGCGGCTGCGTCAGGTCGAGCGCCCCGCCACCCAATTGTGCCATTCGGCCTCGCTGCCATGGAAGACGTTGAGGTCGATGCGGCCGTCGACGCCGTGCGACAGGCCTGAGCCGGAATATTGCCAGAACAGCCACTTGCGGCCCGGATAGACCTTCGAGGGGTGGGCGGCGACCGCGCGCAGCCAGAAGGGATGGTTGGGGAAGGCGCCCTGCAGGTTGTCGCGATAGAAGTCGGGTGCGGTGTAGATGATCGGGCGCTGGCCGTAATGCCGCTCCAGCTTGTCCATGAAGACCTGCATCTTCTCCCGCACCCGCGCCGCCGAGAGGCGTCGCTTGCAGCTCGATTCGCCGTTGTATTCGACGTCGATCACCGGCGGCAGGGCGTCGGCCTCGCGCGGAACGTTGCGGATGAACCAGTCGGCCTGCTCGCCGGCCGTCCGGCACCAGTAGAAGAAGTGGTAGGCGCCGCGCTTCAGGCCGGCCTGCTGCGCCCGGCGCCAGTTCTTCCTGAACATCGGGTCGAGATGGTCGCCGCCGTCGGTCGCCTTGATATAGGCGAAGTTCGCCCCCTGCGTGCGGAGTTTCTCCCAGTCGATATTGCCCTGCCAGCGTGAAACGTCGACGCCGTGGACGGCGAGCTTTCTGGGCGATCGCTTGCCGAAATTGATCGGCTTGGCATCCCGGAAGCGATGGCCGTAGACACGCGAACGGGTGCGCGGCGCCTCGTCCATGGCCGGACTGTCCGGAACAACCATGGCGACCGGCCGCTCCATCGGAACAGGCATGCCGGCTTCGCTTTCCATGGACGTGAAGGCTTGCGGCTGCGGCACCTGGCCGGCCCAGGCGAGTTCCTCCGGCGGCTCGCCTGCCGCTTCGGCCATCTCGACGTCGCCGGAAGGAGCCGGGCCTGGCACCGAGACCGCCGGTGCGGCCGGCGGCGCAACCGAGCTCGTCGTTTCGCGCGACGGCCGCGGCGAAAGAACCGTCTCGGGACCGGAGCTGGAGGCACAGCCCGAAAGAACGAGGCAGGTGAGGAAGATTGCAGGCGCAGCCGACAAACGCATTGGGGACCCGTACGCAGAACATTGTCGACGGCGGGGCATGATGCCGTCGCGACTGATCGGAAGTGCTAACGGGAAATTACCAACAAAGATTGAATCCGAGCTTAACGGACGTGGCCGGCTCGGCGCGATCAGTCCAATGTTCCGGCCGTCGCGAAGCGCCCGCCCTAATAGTCGCTGCGCCGCCGGGGCCGGTTAACCAGAAATCGCTTTGGCCTCACCTCAATGGATCTCGGGCTCAGGCAGCTTGTGGGGCGACTGCAGGAAGGTGAAGTCGCAGCCCTCCGGAGCCTGCTGGATGTGTTCGGCATGCATCTTCAGATAGCCGCGCGAATAGTCGCGTTCGGGCGGACGCCATTCAGCGAGGCGGCGTTCGATCTCCGCCGCATCGACCTCCAGGGTGATCGATCGCTCGGCAACGTCGAGGGCGATCATGTCGCCGTTGCGGACGGCGGCCAGCGGGCCGCCGACATAGGACTCCGGCGCCACGTGCAGGATGCAGGCGCCATAGCTGGTGCCGCTCATGCGCGCATCGGAGATCCTGACCATGTCGCGCACGCCCTGCTTCAGGAGCTTCTTCGGGATCGGCAGCATGCCCCATTCCGGCATGCCCGGCCCGCCGACCGGACCGGCATTGCGCAGGATCATCACCGTTTCGGCGGTGACGTCGAGGTCCTCGTCGTTCACCGCCCGCGTCATCGCCTCGTAGTCGTCGAAGACCAGCGCCGGGCCGCGATGCTTGAGGAGCGCCGGATCGGCGGCGGCGGGCTTCATCACGCAGCCGTCGGGCGCCAGGTTGCCCTTGAGGATCGCCGTGCCGCCGCGTCCGGCGACCAGGTTGTCGAGCGGGCGGATCACGTCGGGCAGGTGGACTTCGGCATGCTCGATCGCCCCGCCGATCGTACCGATGACGTTGCGTTCCTGAAGATGGAGCAGCGGCTCCAGCTGTTTCCAGAGGGCGAGCAGGCCGCCGGCATAGAAGAAATCCTCCATCAGGAAGGCGCCGGTCGGGCGGATGTTGCAGAGCACCGGGACCTTCTCCGACATGCGGTCGAAGTCTTCCAGGGTCAGCTGGACGCCGCATCGCCGCGCCATGGCGATCAGGTGAATCATCGCATTGGTCGAGCCGGCCATCGCCATATGCACCGCCAGCGCGTTCTCGAAAGACCTGGCCGTCAGGATGCCGGAGGGCTTCAGGTCCTCGAAGACCATCTCGACGATGCGGGCGCCGGAAAGCGCCGCCATGCGCGAATGGCCGGCGTCCGGGGCGGGAATGGCGGAAGCGCCGGGAAGACAGAGGCCGAGCGTGTCGGCGAGCGCCGTCATCGTCGAGGCGGTTCCCATCGTCATGCAGGTGCCGTAGGAGCGGGCGATGCCGCGCTCCATTTCGTTCCATTGCAACTCGGTGATCTGGCCGGCTTCTTTCTCGGCCCAGTATTTCCAGACGTCCGAGCCGGAGCCGAGCGGCTGGCCGCGATAATTACCGCGCAGCATCGGCCCGGCCGGCACAAAGATCGTCGGCAGGTCGACCTGGATCGCCCCCATGATCGTCGCCGGCGTGGTCTTGTCGCAGCCGGCGAGCAGAACGACGCCGTCGACCGGATGCGAGCGGATGAGTTCCTCCACCTCCATCGCGAGGAAGTTGCGGTAGAGCATCGTCGTCGGCTTCACATAGGTCTCGGCGAGCGACATGGCCGGCAGCTCGACCGGGAAGCCGCCCGCCTGCCAGACGCCGCGCTTGACCTCCTCGGCGCGGGCGCGTAGATGCGCGTGGCACGGGTTGATGTCGCTCCAGGTGTTGATAATCGCGATGACAGGCTTGGCGGCGATTTCCTGCTGGTCGTAGCCCATCTGGTAGAGACGGGAGCGATGCCCGAAGGAGCGCAGGTCCGTGGCGCCGAACCAGCGGAAGCTTCTAAGATCTTCTGGACTCTTGCGTTTGATCATCGGCGACCTCCTTTGCATTCCCGATCGGCTCGGCTAAATTAGACCTGTTCAGAAAAATGACAGGCGAGACAAGCTATTGAACGACGCGATGTTGAAACTGAAACCGGCGCGGCGCGAACGCCTTGCCGACGTACTCTACGGCCAGATCCTCGAGCAGATCACCAGCGGGCAACTCGTCGAAGGCGCGAAGCTGCCGTCCGAGGCGCGCATCTGCAGCGACTTTCAGGTCTCCCGGCCGGTGGTGCGCGAAGCACTGATGCGGCTGCAGGCGGACGGGCTGGTGGTCTCGCGCCAGGGGATAGGCACCTTCGTCAAATCGCGGCCGTCCAACAGGCTCACCGACTTTGCCGCCTCGGCCGAGATCGCCAGCTATCTTCGCGCCTTCGAGCCGCGCCTGGCGCTCGAGACCGAGTGCGCCGGCCTGGCCGCGATGCGCCGAACCAAGGCCCAGCTGAACCAGATAGGCGAGGCGCTTCAAGCGCTCGAGAGCGCCTTCCAGCGCGGCGAGAACGGTTGGGAGGAGGACTTCGCCTTCCACCTCGCCGTCGCCGCAGCCGCGGGAAACGAGCTTTTTCCTCGCCTCCTGCAGGATTTGCGCGACATCATGAGCGGCTCGATGCGCATGGCCTTGAGCCTGACGCAGCAGGGTTCGGAAGACCGGCGCCGCCGGGTCCTCGAAGAGCATCGCAAGATCTTCATGGCGATCTCCAGCCAGAACGCCGACCTCGCGCGTCTCCACATGCGCTATCATCTGACCGAATCCCGCGCCCGCGTCACCGGATCCTACGGCGATCTTTAAGTTATCCTTCCTCGTCGAGAGCCGAAGGACGGGGGCAGGTCCCAGCCCCCTGTGGCCTGCCGGCCATCTCCCCCACAAGGGGGGAGAACGCCGGTGTTGCGCCCGGTGCCCATCGAGCGGCGCTACATTCCGCCAACCCGTTTGAATTGGGCGCTTGGCTTGCCGCGAGTCGATCTCCCCCCTTGTGGGGGAGGTGGCCGGCAGGCCTGAGGGGGGTAGGGCGAATGCCGCCGTCAGTTCCATGTCAGGCGCTCGCCGGGAGCCGTGGTTCCCGCCGCCTGCCGCCTCGCTGGCGTTGCCGCCGTAGAGATAGGTCGTCATGCGACCCGAGCGCAGCCATTCCACCTGTCTGCGATTTTCCGCCTTGGCCCTGAACTCCCTCAGCGTCGCCTGCCCAAGGCGGGACCGATAGGACGGAGGCGCCAAGGTCGGTCGCGCTGACGGACGTCGTTTTCATGGAAATCTCCCTGGCAAGTTTCTTGTATGTTTATTTTACAAGTGGAGTGGAGGCAAGGGGTATTAAAGGAAAAAACCGGATCGGTAAGTCTCGAAAATCACGTGAGATATCGTCGATGCAGGGAGTTTTTTAGCAAATCTTCACTGACAATTGTGGTGCAGAACATGTCCTTCGACTTGACATTTGAATGCGCGCCGGACTTCAGCCACAAGATCCTCTTCGCCACCTCGCTGCGCCCGGCGGGTACCACCGAGGAAGTCGGGCCGGAGGGATGTTCGCGACGCAAAGCCGGTGGGCGGAACATTCCCAGATCCCCGCGGTTGTTGCCGGTGACGACAAATCTGAACCAACCGATGGAGTAAGAAATGAAACTCGCTGTATCCGCTGCCCTGGCGGCAGCACTTTGCGCGGCGACCAGCCTGTCGGCGTTTGCCCAGTCCACAAAGGCCACCATTGACGTCGACGCTTCGTCGAAGGTGGAGACGTGTGACCCGGGTTCTCCGAATTGCAAGGCAGATCTCCGCAAGGATAAATCGGTTTCCGGCGAGACCACCGGCAGCGTCAGGAGCGATGAGCGGAGCGCCGCCGATGAGGCGCAGGACGACATCAGCAATCGGGACTGCCCGCCCGGCCTTGCCAAGAAGGAGGTGAATCCGAGCCAGGGGCGGGACACCACCGATTGCTGAGGGGGGAGATCCCGGCTGCCGCCGGCGTCCGATTTCGCAATGAGATCGTAACCGAGGCGCGCAGGTTCTGTTGGCCGACCCTTCGGGGAACTTCGTCGAGCTGTTCCAGGCCGGCACGCCAATGATTCACCGACCCGAGCCGTAAGGAACGCTGCCAAGGATCGGGCGGTGCTCGGTTCTCCGACATGGTCTAATGCAAATGCCTCAGCTTGTCGGGATTGCGCACCACATAGATCGCGGCGACCTTGCCGTCCTCGATGTCGAGCGCGGTCGTCTGGAGCTCACCGTCGGCTTCCAGCGTCACGAAGCCTGGCAGCCCGTTGACGAAGCCGGCACGAACAAGTTTCGAGCCGTCCTTCCGGAACAGCCCCGCCAGATATTCGTGCACCTTCATCACGGCCGCGAAACCGATGATCGGCACAATTGCAGCGGAACGCTTGCCGCCGCCGTCGGAATGGATGCTCACATCGGCAGCCAGCAGGGCGCCGAGCGCCTTCATGTCGCCGCTGCGTGACGCGGTGAAGAAGGCCTTGGCAAGCTCGATGCCACGCTCCTTCTCGACCCGGAAGCGCGGTCGCGCGTCGCGGACATGGGCGCGGGCGCGGGTGGCAAGCTGGCGGCAGGCGGCCGGGTCGCGCTGGATTGTCGCCGCGACCTCGTCGAATGCCAGTCCGAATACGTCATGCAGCAGGAAGGCCGCACGCTCGAGCGGCGAGAGGCGCTCCAGCGCCAGCATCAGCGGCAGCGTGACGTCTTCCTCTTCCTCCTCTTCCACGACGGGATCGGGGAGCCAGGGGCCCACATAGGTCTCGCGCTGGCGCCGGGCGGATTTCAGCTGATCGAGGCAGAGCCGTGTCACGGTACGGCGCAGGAACGCCTCGGGCTCCCTGACGGCGGCGCGGTCGGCCCCCATCCAGCGGATGAAGGCCTCCTGCATGATATCCTCGGCGTCGGCAACGGAGCCGAGCATGCGATAGGCAACGCGCAACAGCTTCGGACGCAGCGGATCGAAGCTCAGTGCAGCATCCTCGTGCCCGGCGCGGTCCATCAGGCGACCGCCTTGGCAGCGGCCGCTGCCGCCGCCGGATCGACCCACAGGCCGAAGCCGACCGCCATGCGGTTCCAGCCGTTGATGACGTTGATCATCAGCGTCAGCTTCACCTGCTCCTCCTCCGTGAACTGAGCCTTCAGGGCCTGATAGGCACCGTCGTGTGCATGGCCTTCCGACAGCCGTGTCAGGGCCTCCGTCCAGCCGAGCGCGGCGCGCTCGCGATCGGTATAGCACGGCGCCTCGCGCCAGGCCGACAGCAGGTAGATCCGCTGCTCGGTCTCGCCCTTTGCACGCGCTTCCACAGTGTGCATGTTGATGCAGTTGGCGCAGCCGTTGATCTGCGAGGCCCGGATCTTGACGAGCTCGATGAGGCTCGGCTCAAGGCTTGCCGCGACGGCGACCGATGTGCTCATCCAGTTCTTCATGAGGGAAGGGGCGGCGGCGAATGGATCAAGTCTGGCGGTCATGGTGTGGTAGCTCCTTTGATGATTACGACACCATGACGAGACAGGATCCTCCCGGTGTGACATGAACACCGATTTTTTTTTCCAACACGTGCCTTTCCGCGGAGGGACAGGCCAGCGCACAGGATCACACCGCGATATTGTATCATCGAGCGCGTTTTCGCTTTCAATGCGCGACTCGGGAAGCGGCCGACATCAATTCTTCGGGATTCAGTGCCTGGCACATATTTTGGCCTTCCTCCTCGACTTCCGTGAAACTCCAGCGCACCACACCGTCTCGATCGAGCAGGAAATGGCCGACAAGCTGCAAATGGCCAGGTATCCTGACCTGCTGATCGGCCGCGGTGATTTCGTACCCGTCCATCTTGTTGAGCAGGTCGCCCCCGGCGGCCGGGTCCATCGGCCCTGGCAATTCCCCGGGGCGGTCGACCCGCATCGTCTTGACTGCGTCCATTCCGACCTTGCGTGGCCAGTCGGTCTCGTCCTCCGTGAGTTCGACGAGGGGCAGGCCGAAGGCGCGGTGCGAAGTCCGCTCCGGGTCGGATGCAGCATGAAGTCCGGATATGGGATGGTGACGGAAATAGAGGCGGGCTCGTTCGGCCGGTGTGTTTACCACGGCCAGGGAGCTCACGCCTTTCTCGCGCAGAGCCGGATTGAGCTGCGCCATCGCCGCGATGTGGCGGCGACAGAATGGACAAAGCAGACCCCGAAACAAGCCGATCAACAACGGGCTGCGGCCGCGAAAATCATCAAGTGCGATCTTTCCGTCGCGGGAGATGGCCTCAAACACAATGTTCGGGGCCTGGTCGCCCGGTTGCAGCGGATGGTCGATAGAGTGCGTTGACATGGACAACCTCCTCGTCCCTACAGCGCCGCGCGCCCTGTTCGACGCGCTAAGGTCGCTGTGGCCCCGCAGCGCTCGGCGGCGGGGCGGTTGGCTTTCAATGCCGCGGCGGGCTATTGCGACTTCTGAGGATCGTCCGCCGGATTGACATACTTGAGGCCCCATGGGCCGTTGGTGGTAATTTGGACCACCGTCTCTTCGTCGAAGTAGGCGAAGTGCGCCATCTCAGGCGCCAATGCGAAGAAACTGCCCGCAGGCAGTGCCTTGGCGGCGGTCCGATCGGCCGTTTCGCCCATCCCAAGCTTGATGGTCCCTGATATGACCGTGACCACTTCATCGGCCGGATGCGTGTGCGGTGCGACCGCATAACCCGCCGGCGCTTTGAGCCGAAGGGCAAAGAGACCTTCCTTGGTGGGATCGCCCGAACAGGACCGCCATTTCTGCTCCGGCCGGAAGTATTTTCGGGGCCGGGGCCCATTTGACGTCATCCGGAACGATCAGGGTGTGCGCACCCTCTGCCGAGGCAAAGGAGGCGATGCCGCAGAGTCCGATTAAGCCGGCTGCCAATCTCGATGCGATTCTCATGATGAACCTCCCTCTGTCGCCGGGCCTTCCACCTCGGCTGCGCGCAGGCTCGCGAAACGTTCAGGATAAGCCCGCAGACCACGTCTGAGCAAGCTCTCCTCGGCCGCTGCCGGCATCATAAGTGGGCGTGGCGGATCGGCGTAAAACTGGCGCTAATAAGATGGTCCGGTCTGCTTTCGGCCTACGCGAACAAGATGCAACCGGCGTAGGACGCCCAACGCGGCGGGAAGGCTCTATTGCGCCGCGATCTCTTCCGCCGTTGGCGAGCCGTCGTCCGCACCCGCTTTGACAAGCCCGTCGCGGATGTGCTGCGTGTCGGATTCCTGAGCGTAGTGCAACGTGGCGAGGAAGGATTCGATGCCGAAGTCGGGGGCGAGCGCCCTGACCTTCTTCATATGCGCAGAAGCGGCAATGTCGTCGCCGAGCCAGCCGTAGCAGGCGGCGACGAAGGCGTGCTGGACATGGTCCATCACCGAAAGGTGCATAAACGCCTCGATCGCTTCGCCATACTGCCGCGCGGCGAATTGCGCCTTTCCGAGGTGGCTCCAGAAACGCTCCGGGTGATGGGGATTGAGCCGCATTGCCTTGCGGATCCACTCGGCCCCCTCTTCAGGCCGGCCAAGCCAGGTTAAGAGTTCGCCCTGCTGGACGACCACCAGATCGTAATTGGGATTGAGGGACAGGGCCCGCTCCTGGTGGTAACGTGCCGTCGTCAACTCGTTGTTGTTGACGTTCACGGCGGCGAGAATGCGATGCACGTCGGCGTCGTTGTCGTCGAGAGCCAGCGCCCGTTCCAGTTCGGCGACGATCTCCGCCCAGACCGCATCCTTGTCCTCGCACCAGCCATGCACCCAGGCTTGCCCGAGGATGCAGCCCCGCCAGGCATGGGCATGCGCATAGCCGGGATCGAGCGCGATTGCCCGGTCTATCAGGGCCTGGGCCTGCTGGTTGTCCGCGACGGTGCCGCGGTGGTGCAGCACCTTGGCTGTGAGCGTACACTCGTAGGCGGCCATGTTCGCCGGCTTCGTGCGGGCGAGCTGGTCTCGCTGGGCCGCCTCGAGACGTCCGGGGAGAGTGGCCGCTATCGCCGCCGTCACCTCGTCCTGGATGGCGAAAATGTCGTCCAGTCTTCGAT
Source organism: Sinorhizobium glycinis (assembly GCF_001651865.1). GTDB lineage: Bacteria > Pseudomonadota > Alphaproteobacteria > Rhizobiales > Rhizobiaceae > Sinorhizobium > Sinorhizobium glycinis. The sequence goes on along the minus strand of NZ_LPUX01000064.1, from coordinate 309,878 downwards.
CGTACTTGTCCGCCCAGACATGGGCGTCGTTGATTGCGTCGATGAGCTGGACCGTTACCCGCACCCTGTCACCGAACTTTCGGACGCTGCCTTCGACCAGATACTGGGCCCCGAGCTTCTCGGCCACTTCTCGCGCGTTCACCGGCTGGTTCTTGTAGACGAAGCTCGAGTTGCGCGAGATGACGAACAGCTCGTGGCGGCGGGACAGCTCGGTGATGATGTCCTCGGTCAATCCGTCGGCGAAAAATTCCTGCTCGGGATCGCCGCTCATGTTGTCGAACGGCAGCACGACGATCGAGGGTTTGGAGACGGCGCGCTTCGCCTCCTTCTCCTCCGACGGGCCCGGCAGGGCGGAGCCCTCGAGCCCGATCCGGAAAAGATGAACGGGGCGGCTGATGTTCTTCAGCGTCTTCTCGCCCAGGTCCTCGATGGAGACTTCGAGGCGGTCGGCAATTTGCGTCGCCACCGCAGCGGTGACGCAGATGCCCCCCACATCGGCCAGTTGCTCGATGCGCGCGGCGATATTCACGCCGTCGCCGAAGATGTCGTCGTCGTCGAAAATGATGTCCCCGAGGTTGATGCCGATCCTGAATTCGATCCGCCGATCCTGGGGCACATCCGAATTGCGCCGCTTCATGCGCTGCTGGATTTCCACGGCGCATTTCACGGCGTCGGTGACGCTCTGGAATTCAACCAGCATGCCGTCGCCCGTCGTCTTGATGATCCGGCCCTCGTTCTTGGCGATGGCGGGATCGATCAATTCTATACGGTGCGTTCTCAGGCGGGCGATCGTGCCTGCTTCGTCGGCCTCCATCAGCCGACTGTAGCCTGCCATATCGGCCGCCAGGATTGCGGCTAGTCTCTGTTTCATCGAGTCGCCACCGGACTGGCAGATCAGCGGTCCGCGGCGATTCTAGCGCACCCCGGTGCGATCGCCTATCTTAAATTCGCCCCTTCTTTCGAAGGAGCTGGGTGCCGCACGGAAAGAGGGCAATCTCGGCGATGAACGGTCGCAGCCGCTGGATAACCATGGTCAGGGCGAGCGGAGTGTCACGGTCGTCCAGTATCCAGCTTGGACTGCGCGAAAACTGGCCACAGTTCGCCCTGCTCGTCCTGATCAACGCCTTCGTCGGCGGCATGGTCGGGATCGAGCGCACCGTCGTGCCGCTGATCGGGTCGGAAGAGTTCCACATCGCCTCGACGACGCTCATCGTCTCCTTCATCGCCAGCTTCGGCGTCGTGAAGGCGTTCGCCAATCTCGTCTCCGGACAGATGGCAGACCTTTGGGGGCGCAAGCGCGTCCTTGTCCTTGGATGGCTCGTCGGCCTCCCCGTTCCCTTCATGGTCATCTGGGCACCAAGGTGGGAATGGGTGATTGCCGCCAACGCCCTGCTCGGCATCAACCAGGGGCTCGCCTGGTCGATGACCGTGATCATGAAGGTCGACCTGGTCGGACCAAAGTCACGCGGGCTGGCCGTAGGATTGAACGAATTCGCAGGCTATCTCGCCGTCGGCCTGACGGCATTCGTCACAGGCCACCTCGCTTCGCAATATGGATTGCGCCCGATACCGATCTATCTCGGCATCGGATACGCCGCCCTGGGGACAGTGCTTTCGATCCTGCTCGTGCGCGACACGCGCGAACATGTCCGTCTCGAGGCATCTTCGCGCCCCGAGCAGCCCACTTCGATCGGCTTCCGGGAGGTCTTCGCTCTGGCCTCCTTCAAGGACCGCAACCTGTTCGCGGCCTCGCAGGCAGGGCTCGTCAACAATCTCAACGACGGGATGAGCTGGGGTATATTCCCGCTGTTCTTCGCCTCATTTGGACTCGGCGTCGAGCGGATAGGTGTCCTCAAGTCAGTCTATCCCGCGACCTGGGGCATCCTGCAGATCGCGACGGGCCCCTTGAGCGACCGCTGGGGACGCAAAGGCCTGATCGTCGCCGGCATGTGGGTGCAGGCCGCCGGATTGTTCCTGACTGCCTTGACCCGGCGGTTCGAGTGGTGGCTTCTCGCCAGTCTCGTGATTGGCATCGGCACGGCCATGGTCTATCCGAGCCTGATTGCTGCCGTCTCGGATGCTGCGCATCCTGCCTGGCGGGCCCGCGCCCTCAGCGTCTATCGTTTCTGGCGAGACCTCGGCTACGCGGTCGGGGCGCTTTCCGCCGGTCTTATTGCGGATCGTTTCGGCTTTGCCTGGGCGATCGCATCGGTCGCCGCCCTCACATTCGTCTCTGGTGTCGTCGTTGCCGTCACGATGCGGGAGGTCCCGCCATTCAAGCCCTGAGCCGGTGCGGGTCAATCCGCATCGATGGTTGCTTCAGACCCGTTGCCGCCTAGATCGCCCTGCCGTCCAAACCGAAGACGTGACAGCGGGCAGGATCGAAATAGACGGCGAGATTGGCGCCGCGCTCCACCTTCTGCTGGCCTTCGAGCGCTATGGTCAGCTGCTGGCTGTCGGGCGTGATGCCGTAGAGCATGGTCTCGCCGCCGAGATTCTCAACGAGCTCGACATTGACGGCGGCAAGCGCGATGCCGCCTTCACGGGCCGAGAGATGTTCGGGGCGAATGCCGAACGTGACGTCTTGTCCTTGCGACGCCCCCTTGAGGCGCCGCGGCAGGCGGATCGTGCCGCCGCAGACTTCGATGGCGGTTTCGGTTTCCGTGACGCTGCCGATCCGCGCCTTCAGGAAGTTCATCTTCGGGCTGCCGATGAAGCCGGCGACAAAGCGGTTGACCGGATTGTTGTAGAGATCGAGCGGCGCGCCGACCTGCTCGATCCGGCCGGAGTTCAGCACGACGATCTTGTCGGCCATGGTCATGGCCTCGACCTGGTCGTGGGTCACGTAGATCATGGTGTTGCCGAGATCGCGGTGAAGCCTGGAGATCTCGACGCGCATCTGGACGCGCAGTTCCGCGTCGAGGTTGGAAAGCGGCTCGTCGAAGAGGAAGATCCGCGGCTCGCGGACGATCGCCCGGCCGATCGCGACGCGCTGGCGCTGGCCGCCCGATAGCGCCTTTGGTTTGCGGTCGAGGAGTTTCTCGATCTGCAGGATTTCAGCGGCGCGCCGTACCTTCGGTTCGATATCGGTCTTCCTGTATCCGGCCGTCTCGAGGCCGAAGGCGAGGTTCTTGTAGACCGACATGTGCGGATACAGTGCATAGGACTGGAACACCATGGCGATGCCGCGCTTGGCGGGCGCCACTTCGTTCATCCGGTCGTTGTCGAGCATCAGCGTGCCGCCGGTAATCTCTTCGAGCCCGGCGATCATCCTTAGCAAGGTGGACTTGCCGCAGCCGGACGGGCCGACGAAGACGGCGAATTCGCCGGGATCTATGGTGAGGTCGATGCCGTGGATCACGTCGAGGGCGCCATAGCGCTTCTCGACCTTCTGAAGAACGACGCTGGTAGCCATTTGCAAATCCTCTCTCGGCCTATCGCGTATTGGCGCGCCAATCGGCGTATTTCGGACTGTCCGGCCCGATCGGGAGCGATATCTCCCGTCCCGTATCGGCCGACTGGTAGATCGCCGTCACCAGTTCCAGTGCCCGCCGGGCGTCCTTCGTCGTCACAGGCAGCGGCGCCGCGCCGCGCAAATGCGCGTGGAAATGGGCCATCTGGGTGGTGAAGCGCGGCGAAACAGGCTGCCAGTCGCCGATAACCGCGTCGATCTGCGCCTTCACGTCATCGTTGGCCGGGATCACCTTCCAGGGATCCTTGCCTGGCGTGTAGGGTTCGTGGCTGCTTTCGAAGGTGACATTCTCGAAATGGAGGCGCAGCCGGCTGATCTGCTCCTGCGAGCCGAGCGTGCAGGAGAGCGAGACGAAGGCGCCGTTCTGCATGAGGAGGCTCGCCGAGGCGCAATCCTCGACCTCGATGTCGTTGACGCGTGTCGCGACGCGCCCGAACACTTTGGAGACAGGACCGAGGAGATGCAGCAGCATATCGTGGAGATGCAGCGCATGGGTCACCAGCACGCCGCCAAGCTCCGTCGCCCATTTGCCGCGCCACGGGACCGAATAATAGGCGGGCGTGCGCAGCCAGAAGGTCTCGACCGAACCGACATAGGGCTTGCCGGCAATGCCGGCTTCGATGATGCGCTTCGCCTTTTCGATGCCGTCGCCGTAGCGATACTGAAAGATCGGCATCAGCACGCCCCGCGCGCCCTTCTCGGCCTCGATGATCGTGTCGACCCCGGCGAGCGAACCGGTCAGCGGCTTTTCGCAGATGACGTGCTTGCCGGCCGCGAGCGCGGCGATTACCTGCTCGAGGTGGATGCCCGGCGGCGTGCAGATGTCGACGATGTCGATCGTCTCGTCGGCAAGCACTTCCTCGAAGGAGGTCGTGCGGCCCTCGATGCCGAACTCGTTGCCGAACTCGTTGAGCCGTTCGACATTGAGATCGCAGATGGTCTTGACGCGGAACTTGTCTGGATGCGGCAGGTAGCCCTCGATCATGTGCAACCGTCCAATGCCGCAGCCTATGATGGCGACTGTCTTTACACTCATGGTCAGATCTTTTCCCGGTTCTGTTCGGCGATCGCCTGGGCGCGAAGCGCCAGCTCCATGGCCTTGAAGCAGCGCTCCTGCGGCATGGCGGTTTCGGTCCTGTCGCGGATATCGTTGAGGAGCTGGCGGCCGAAGGGCAGCTCGACCCCTGAGCAGTCGATGTGCTCGACGCCGTTCCGGTCGGCGAGGAAGAGGTGGTTGCCCCCTTCGCGGCCGGCGAGGTCGACCGTCTTGCGCACTTCGATCGTGCCGGTCGTGCCGACGATGAAGAGCCGGCCGTCGCCCCAGGTCGGCATGCCGTCCGGGGTCAGCCAGTTCACATGGATCGTACCGGTGGCTCTGGCCGTCGAAAGGTGGATGTTGCCGGTATCCTGCAGCTCCGCCTTGTCGGGCACGCTGCGGTTGTCGACGCTTGCCGACAGAATGGTCGCGTCGCTGGCACCGGTGAAGAACAGGAACTGCTCGCATTGATGCGAGGCGATGTCGACGAGGATGCCGCCGTAATCGGAGCGGCGGAAGAACCAGTCGGGGCGGGTCTCCCGGCGCAGCCGGTGCGGTCCGAGGCCGACGAGATGCACGACTTCGCCGATCGCGCCGGCAGCGACGAGCTCGCCGGCCTTGACGGTTGCCGGACTCTCGAAATGCTCCGAATAGAGGATGGAGTAGATCCGCCCGGTTTCGGCCTGGACCCGGCGGACCTTGGCGAGCTGGTCGAGGCTCGTCATGCCAGGCTTGTCGGTGAGAACATCCTTGCCGCGCTGCATGGCGCGGATCGCCAGTTCCGCCCGCTCCGCCGAGACCGCGGCGGAGGTGATAAGGCCGATGCTCTGGTCCTCGAGGATCTGCTCGAGCGACGCGATCCGCGGCACATCCCTGTAGACGCCCACAAATTCCGCGGCCAGCGCATCGTCCGGCTCGTGGAAGCCGACGAGGCGGGCGCCGGCGCGGACCAGGCAATTCACCTGGCCGTAGATATGGTTGTGGTTGAGGCCGACGGCGGCGAAACGCAATTCGGTCATGATGGTCCTTGAACTCCGTCGGTCAGCGTTTCATGCCGGTGGTGGCAATGCCTTCGATCAGCAGGCGCTGGAAGAACAGGAAGAAGAAGAACACCGGCACCAGCGACAGCGTCGACATGGCGAAGAGGCCGCCCCAGTCGGAGGTGCTGCTCGAGTCGACGAAGGTCCGGAGGCCCAGCTGGATCGTGTAGGTGTTCATGTCGTTCAGGTAGATCAGCGGCCCGAAGAAATCGTCCCAGGTCCAGATGAAGGAGAAGATCGCGGCCGTTGCCAGAACTGGCAGCGACAAGGGCAGCATGATCTTCCAGTAGATGCGCCAGGGGCCGCAGCCGTCCATCATCGCCGCCTCGTCGAGCTCTCGCGGAATGCCGCGGAAGAACTGCACCATCAGGAAGATGAAGAAGGCGTCGCTTGCCAGGAACTTCGGCACGACCAGCGGCAGGATGGTGTTGACCCAGCCGAGATCGAGGAAGAGGACATATTGCGGGATCAGCGTGACGTGATACGGGATCATCATCGTCCCGAGCATCATCGCGAACCAGAAATTTCGGCCGGCGAAGCGAAGTCGCGCAAAGGCGTAAGCGGCAAGCGAGCAGGCGATGACATTGCCGATCACCGTCAGCCCGGCGATGACCAGCGAGTTCCAGGTGAACCGCCCGAAGCTGACGTCGAGCCCGAACCAGCCGCGCACATAAGGGGAAAAATCCACCGACGAGGGCCAGAGCGTCGTCGAGGAGAAGATCTCGTCCTCCGGCCGGACCGATGCCGAGACCATCCACAAGAGCGGGTAGAGCATGGCGAAGGAGGCGGCGATCAGTCCGGCATGGATGAGCACGGAGCCGATCGGGCTGCGGCGACCGGCCGCCGGCGGGGGCGGTGCGGTGATCGAGCTCATGGTCGCGTCAGTCATCGTAATGCACCCAATAACGAGAGGTGAGGAACGAGAAGGCCGTGAACAGGCCGATGATCAGCACGAGGATCCAGGCGAGCGCCGAGGCATAGCCCATGCGGAAGTTGCCGAAGGCTTCCTGGTAGAGATAGAGCGTGTAGAACAGTGTCGAGTTGATCGGCCCGCCGGTGCCGCCGGAAATGATGAAGGCGGGGGTGAAGGCCTTGAAGGCCTCGATCGTCTGGACCACGGCATTGAAGAAAATAACAGGGGTGAGGAGCGGCAGGGTGATCTTGTAGAACTGCCGGAACTTCGATGCCCCGTCGAGGCTCGCCGCCTCGTACATGTCGGTCGGGATCTGCCGCAAGCCGGCGAGGAAGATGATCATCGGCGAACCGAACTGCCAGACGCTGAGCACGACCAGCGTCCAGATCGAATAGTCCGGATGCGAGATCCAGCTCGGGCCCTCGATGCCGACCTGGGCAAGCAGGCTGTTGATCAGGCCGTCGCCGGCAAAGAGCTGCCGCCAGAGCACGGCGATCGCCACGCTGCCGCCGAGCAGTGACGGCAGGTAGAAGATGGCGCGATAGACGGTGAGCCCCTTGATGCCGCGATTGAGAAGAATGGCGACGAGCAGCGCAAAGGCGAGCTTGAAGGGGACCGACAGCACCACATAGAGAAAGGTCACCTTGAGCGAGGCGGCGAACTTCGGGTCGGCCGTGGCGATGCGGACGTAGTTGGCCGCCCCGACCCACTCAGGAGAGCGGATCAGGTCGAAGCTGGTGAAGGAAAGATAGAGCGAGGCGACGGCAGGTCCGAGCGTCAGCCCGAAGAAGCCGACGAGCCACGGCAACAGGAACATGTAGCCGGCGCCGTGTTTCGTCCAGAGGGCGGCGAAGCGGCCCTGTGCGGCGGGGCGCGCCTGAGCGCCCCTGCCGACAGCCATGGCGGAATCCTGCACGGCAGCCATGCCCCTCATCCTCGCGACAGGATCTGCGTGACCTCGTTCACCAGGGTCTCGCCGCCCTGCTTCACGTCGAGCTGGCCGAAGCCCACCTGTTCGGCGACGGTGCGCAGCGCAAGCTCAGCCTCGCCGGCACCGGAGGGCGGCGGCGGCGGCAGCGCACCGGCGAGCGGACCGAGGCCCGACACATAGTCGAGTGCGGCGCGGCCGAGCTCGTCGAGCGTCGGTGCCAGTCCCTCGCGCACGGCCTTCGATTCCGGCACGCCGCGCTCGACGCCGAGGATTTCGGCAGCCTTGGGATCGGTGACGAAGAAGTTGACGTATTTGGCGCCGAGCTCCGGATCCTTGGTCTGTGCCGAGACCGAGAAGAACATCGAGGGCTTGCGGTAGTGGCCGCCTTTCGCGCCCTTGCCGATCAGCGGGTGGTTGCTGAGCGCCAGCTTGTCCTTGTTGATGCCCTGGTAGGCGACCAGCTGGTTGGAGTGGGCGTAGGATGTCGCCGACTTTCCGAGCGACAGCGGGCTCGTCTCGACATTGAACTGGTCGAGCGCCTGGATATCCGGCGGCACGCAGGCCTTCGCCTCGCGCATCGCCGCCCACATGGCGAACCATTCGGCCGCGTCGTTCGCGTCATAGGCGATCTTGCCGTCGGCGGTGAAAAGCGCCTTGCCGCGCTGGCGCAGCCAGTTCTCGAGGAGCGGTTCGACGCCGCTGCCGTCCGCCAGGCCGAAAAAGCCCTTGCGCTTGCCGGCCTTGGTGATCTCGGCGCCGATCCGCGCCATGTCGTCCCAGGTGGTGGACGGCGTCGGCAACTCGATGCCGGCTTCCTCGAAGGCCGCCACATTGACCAGCATCGTTGCCGAATTGGCGCCGAGGCTGACGCCATAGAGCTTGCCGTCGACGCTGCCGCCCTCGATCTGCACCTGGTCGAAATCGTCGACCTTCAGCACCGAGCCGAGATAGTCGTTGAGGGGCGCCAGCGCGCCGCGGCGGGCATATTCGACGATATAGCGATAGTCCATCTGGATGATGTCCGGCGCGTTGCGGCCGGCGACCTGGGTCGCAAGGCGCGGCCAGTAGTCGCTCCAGCCGAGGAATTCCCCGTTGATCGCGACATTTGTGTTCGCGGACTGAAAGAGCTGGTTGACCTTGTTGGTGCGGTCGGCGCGGGCCTGCGAGCCCCACCACAGCAGCCTGAGCCGCGCTTCCTGAGAAAGCGCGCTCGATGCCAGCACGGAATATGAAAGAAGTGCCGCCCCTCCGGCGAGCACGTTGCGTCTGGTCATGCGCATTGTCATCTGTTCCTCCTCCCTCCGGAACGCCTCCACAACGTTCCGTCACATGGTGCTCTTGCAACAAATAACTATTTGGTTACAAGTTATGGACAAGCAATGACCCTGTCAAGCAGTTGTGTACGTAGGTGTCATTATCTTGTAAGATTTTTTTACAATGTTGCATCGATTGCCGCTGATGGCAAGTGGTGGCGGAGGTGGCGGAATGGACAAGGCAGGGGCGGGCGCGAAGGCAAGGCGGGGGGGCAATGGCGGACGGGCGCAGCGGGCCGCGCAACGCGATCCCGAGCGCACGCGCGCCTCGATCCTTGCGGCCGCGACGGTCGAGTTCGCGGAGAACGGCATCGGCGGCGCCCGGGTCGACGCGATCGCCGAACGGGCCGGCACCAACAAGCGGATGCTCTATCATTATTTCGGCGACAAGGAGCAGCTCTACCTCGCCGTTCTCGAGGAGGCCTACATCGGCATTCGAACGGCAGAAAAAACGTTGAATCTCAGCGATTTGGCGCCTGAACAGGGGGTGGCGGAACTCGCCATGTTCACCTGGAAGTACTTCCTCGATCATCCGGAGTTCCTGAGCCTGCTCGGCACCGAGAACCTGCACAGGGCCCGCTGGCTGCGGCAGTCGACACGGCTCAAGGAACTGCATTCGGGTTTCATCGACAAGCTCGCTGACCTGCTCGATCGCGGCAAGGCGAAGGGTCTGTTCCGTATCGATGTCGATCCCTTGAACGTCTATCTGACGATCGCCGCACTTGGCTATTTCTATCTCTCCAACCAGCACACGCTGACGACGATCTTCGGCCGCGACCTCATGGACGAGGCAAATCTCGAGGCCTGGAAGCGCCACATCGTTCAGGTCACCTTGGCCTCCATTCGCCGCTGAATCGCTGACATGTCGTTTTTAATGTTGACAAGTGGGTTTTCTCTCTGCGACAAAGTAACCGTTTAGTTACTGGCGTGGGAGGGCTGGTCCACTCCCGCTGAGCCTGGCAGGGAGGTAACCGCATGCCACGTTTGGGGATAATTCTTCATGGCGTCACCGGCCGGATGGGCTACAACCAGCATCTGGTGCGCTCGATCCTGGCCATTCGCGACCAGGGCGGCATCACGCTCCAATCCGGCGAAAGGCTGGAGATCGACCCGATCATCGTCGGACGCAACCGCGACAAGATGGAGCAACTGGCGAAACGCCACAACATTGCCCGCTGGTCGACCGATCTAAACGCGGCGCTCGCCGATTCGAAGGACCAGATCTTCTTCGATGCCGGCACGACGCTGATGCGCGCCGAGCTGATCGGCAGGGCGCTTGACGCCGGCAAGCATGTCTATTGCGAAAAGCCGATCTCCGATGATCTGAGGACTGCCGTCAAGCTGGCGCGAAAGGCGCGCGCCTCCGGCCTGAAGCACGGCGTGGTGCAGGACAAGCTGTTCCTGCCTGGGCTCCGCAAACTGGCGCTGCTCAGGGATTCGGGCTTCTTCGGGAAAATCCTCTCGGTGCGCGGCGAGTTCGGCTACTGGGTGTTCGAAGGCGATTGGGGGGTGCCGGCCCAGCGGCCCTCCTGGAACTACCGCAAGAACGACGGCGGCGGCATCATTCTCGATATGCTCTGCCACTGGCGCTACGTGCTCGACAACCTCTTCGGCGAAGTCAAGGCCGTCTCCTGCCTCGGCGCCACCCACATCCCGAGCCGCGTCGACGAGCAGGGCCGGACCTATGACTGCGACACGGACGATGCGGCCTATGCGACATTCGAGCTCGAGGGCGGGGTGATCGCGCAGGTCAACTCCTCCTGGGCGGTCCGGGTGCGCCGTGACGATCTCGTCACCTTCCAGGTCGACGGGACGCACGGCTCGGCCGTCGCGGGGCTGACGAAATGCTGGACCCAGCACCGCGTCAACACGCCGAAGCCGGTCTGGAACCCCGACCAGCCGCAGACGATCGATTTCTACAAGACCTGGGACGAGGTGCCGGACACGCAGGTCTTCGACAACGGCTTCAAGGCGCAATGGGAAATGTTCCTGCGCCACGTCGTCGAGGACGCGCCCTGGCCCTACGGCCTCGAAGCCGGCGCCAAGGGCGTGCAGCTTGCCGAACTCGGCCTCAAATCCTGGGCCGAACGCCGCTGGCTCGACGTTCCGGAACTGGAGTTCTGAGCCATGGCAAGCATCGATCTTCCCCACGAAGGCAGGCTTGCCCGGTACGAGCTCACCGGCCGGCCGATTCCGCTCAGGAAGCGCGAGGCGTTCGCCTTTCCGCGGGTCGCCTTCGCGGCCGCCCATGTCGTCGCCGATCCGCTCGCCGACAACGATCCGTGGCTGACTCCGGCGATCGACTGGGAACGGACGCTCGCATTTCGCCATCGCCTCTGGGATCTCGGCCTTGGCGTCGCCGAAGCGATGGACACCGCCCAGCGGGGCATGGGGCTCGGCTGGGCGGAGGCGCGCGACCTCATCCGCCGGGCGCTTGCCGAGGCGCGCGGCCGCCCCGGCGCGCTGATTGCCTGCGGCGCCGGCACCGACCATCTGGCGCCTAGCCCGCAGGTGACGGTCGAAGAGATTATCAGGGCCTATGAGAGCCAGATCGAAACGATCGAAGCGGAGAACGGCCGGATCATCCTGATGGCGAGCCGGGCGCTCGCCGCGGCCGCCAGAGGCCCGGACGACTATGTCCGCGTCTATGACCGCATCCTCTCGCAGGTGAAGCAGCCGCTGATCATCCATTGGCTCGGCGAGATGTTCGACCCGGCCCTCGAAGGCTATTGGGGCGATGCCGACCACATGGAGGCGATGAAGACCTGCCTCAAGGTTATCGAGGCGCATGCCGCCAAGGTCGACGGCATCAAGATCTCGCTCCTTTCGAAGGAGAAGGAGATCGTCATGCGGCGGCAATTGCCGCAGGGCGTGCGCATGTATACCGGCGACGACTTCAACTATGCCGAACTGATCGCCGGCGACGAGAGAGGCCATTCGGACGCGCTTCTCGGGATATTCGATGCGATCGCGCCGGTGGCCTCGGCCGCGCTGGAGGCGCTGGGCGAGGGGCGGAATGGTGCGTTCTTCGAATTGCTCGAGCCGACCGTGCCGCTGTCGCGCCATATCTTCAAGGCGCCGACACGCTTCTACAAGACCGGCGTCGTTTTCCTCGCCTATCTCAACGGATTGCAGGATCATTTCGCGATGATAGGCGGGCAACAGAGCGCCCGCTCGCTCGCCCATCTCTCCGAACTTTTCCGGCTGGCGGACAGGGCCGGTGCTCTCGCCGATCCGGAACTTGCGACGGCGCGGATGCGGCGTGTGCTCGCCGTCCATGGCGTCGCGTGAGGCGAGGCCATGACGGGTGCCCCTCGCATCAGGCTCGTTGACGCGGAATTCTTCGAGCGGCCGGTCGATTTCCGCTTTCCTTTCCGCTTCGGCGCGGCGCGGGTCGAGCGCGCCCCGCAGGCCTTCGTCCGGGTCCGGATCGAGGATGAAAGAGGCCGTTCCGCCGCCGGCTGGTCGGCCGAGATGATGATGCCCAAATGGTTCGACAAGAACCCGGCGCTGTCGCCCGGAGACAATGTCGAGCAGCTTCGTGGGTCTCTGTCTCTCGCGATCGAAGGACTCGGATCGCTACCGGCGAACACCGCCTTCGGTCTCCATGCTGCCGCCGAGGCGGATCATCTCTGGGCGGCCGCACGGCATGGCCTGCCGGCGCTTGTCGCCTCCTACGGGTTGGCCCTTGTCGACCGTGCCATCATCGATGCCCTCTGCCGAATGAAGGGCGTCAGTGCAGCGGCTGCGGTGACCGGCAATCTGCTCGGTATCACCGACAGCACCGCTCCCGATCTTGCCGGCTTCGATCTCACCCGATTCATTTCGCGGCTGGCGCCCGCGCCCAAGCTTGCCGTCCGCCATACGATCGGCCTTGCGGATGCCCTGAACGCCACCGAGCTGGAACCTGCGCAACGGCTCGAAGATGGGCTGCCGCAGACCTTGGACGAGGTGATCGCCGCCTATGGCCACCGCTACTTCAAGATCAAGGTCTCGGGCCGCCCCGCGGAAGATGCCGAGCGGCTGATTGCGACCGCCGCGGTGCTCGACCGCATCCCCGAAGAGTATCAGGTGACGCTCGACGGCAACGAGCAGTTCGAAAGCGGCGAAGTGGTCGCCGACCTTCTCGACCGGATCGAGAGCGAGCCGCGCCTGAAACGGTTGCGGGCGTCCGTGCTGTTCTTCGAGCAGCCGATCGCCCGTGCGGATGCGCTGTCGAAATCGGTCGCTGCGATCGCCGAGCGCTTGCCGCTCGAGATCGACGAGTCCGACGGCGACGTCGGATCCTTCCTGCGGGCCCGCGAACTCGGCTATGCCGGCATCTCGTCGAAATCCTGCAAGGGCTTCTATCGCTCGCTGATCAATCGCGCCCGTATCGAGAAATGGAACGGCGAGGCCGGCCATGCCCGCTATTTCATGTCAGCCGAGGACCTGACGACGCAGGCCGGCTTGGGGCTGCAGCAGGACCTCGTATTGGCAGCACTCGTCGGCGCCGGGCACATCGAGCGCAACGGCCATCACTATGTCGACGGCATGGGCCGGGCGCCCAACGCGGAGCAGGCCGCCTATCTCGCCGCCCATGGCGATCTCTACGAGAACGCCGGCGGGCGGGCGCGACTCGCCATCCGGAACGGCGAAGTCACCTTTGCATCCGTCTTGAGGGTCACCGGCCTCGGCTCCGCGGTCGAGCCGGACTGGGCTTCGATGGCGGGCTGAAAAAGCGGGAGGAGAACACCATGCAGGTCGACGGTCTTTCCATCAATCTTGCGACGATACGCGAGCAATGCGGTTTTGCCGAAGCGGTGGATGTCTGCCTGAAGCACGGCATCACGGCGATCGCTCCTTGGCGCGACCAGGTGGCGGCGATCGGTCTTGACGAGGCCGTACGCATCGTCCGTTCCAACGGGCTGAAGCTGACCGGCCTCTGCCGCGGCGGCTTTTTTCCAGCGGCGGACGCGGCTGGCCGCGAAAAGGCGCTCGACGACAATCGGCGCGCGATCGACGAGGCCGCGGCACTTGGCGCCGATTGCCTGGTCCTCGTCGTCGGCGGCCTGCCCGGCGGTTCCAGGGACATCGAACGGGCGCGCCGCATGGTCGAGGAGGGGATCGCCGCCGTGCTGCCGCATGCTCGCGCGGCAGGCGTGCCGCTGGCGATCGAGCCGCTCCATCCGATGTATGCGGCCGACCGGGCCTGCGTGAACACGCTCGGCCAGGCGCTCGATATCTGTGACGCGGTCGGACCGGGCGTCGGCGTGGCGATCGACGTCTACCATGTCTGGTGGGATCCCGATCTCGCCAACCAGATCGCCCGGGCCGGCCGGATGAAGGCGATCCTCGCGCATCACATCTGCGACTGGCTGGTCCGGACCAGGGACATGCTGACCGATCGCGGCATGATGGGGGACGGCGTCATCGACCTCAAGGGCATCCGGGCTCACATCGAGGCGGCGGGCTTTTTCGGGGCGCAGGAGGTCGAGATCTTCTCCGCCGAGAACTGGTGGAAGCGCCCGGCCGAGGAGGTGATCGGCACCTGCGTCGAGCGCTTTCGAAGCTGCTGCTGAAAGATACTACTCGGCTATAATGCTTACAAGCAAGGCATCAATTCCCGAGGTTGTCGATTGACTTTCGTGGATGTCGATCAGTAACATGTATTCTAAATTTACATGTTGATCCCTTTTTGCCGCCGGACGCGCGGCGCCACTCCAGACAGGATTGCGTGAGAGATGATGGATGACAAACGTCGTTTTGCGCTGGTCGGCACCGGCAACCGCGGCACCACCATGTGGGGCAAGGACCTTCTCGCCGGTTGGCGCGGCTTCGTCGATCTCGTCGCGATAGCCGACACCAATGCGTTGCGGGCGGAGCGTGCCCGCACGATGATCGCCAGCAACGCGCCGATCTATGTCGATGTCGACACGATGCTCACCGAAACGCGGCCGGATCTGGTGATCGTCTGCACCCCGGACGACACCCATGACGATATCGTCGTGAAGGCGCTCGAATCCGGCGCCGACGTCATCACCGAGAAGCCGATGGCGACGACGGTCGAGAAGATCCGCCGCATTCTCGATGCGGAAAAGCGCACCGGCCGGCGGGTGGACGTCTCCTTCAACTACCGCTTCGCGCCGACGGCGGCGCGCATCAAGGAACTCATCGATGCCGGCGAGATCGGCCGCGTCACCTCTGTCGACTTCCACTGGTATCTCGACACTCGCCACGGCGCCGACTATTTCCGCCGCTGGCACGCCTATACGGACCGCTCCGGCAGCCTTTTCGTCCACAAGGCGACGCATCATTTCGACCTTTTGAACTGGTATCTCGACAGCGACCCGGAAACGGTCAGCGCCTTTGCCGAGCTGCAGATGTACGGGCGCAAGGGGCCGTTCCGCGGCCCGCGCTGCAAGCTGTGTCCCCATAAGGCAAGCTGCGACTTCTATCTGGATATCGGGGCTGATCCGTTCCTCGACGCGCTCTACGAACAGCCCGCTGAGATCGACGGTTATTACCGCGACGGCTGCGTGTTCCGCGAGGACATCGACATTCCCGATACGATGGTCGCGAATATCCGCTACCGCAACGACGTCCATGTCTCCTATTCGCTGAACACCTTCCAGCCGATCGAGGGCCACCACATCGCCTTCAACGGAACGAAGGGCAGGATCGAGCTTCGTCAATTTGAGGATCAACCCTGGGAGACGACGCCGGAAGACGTCATCCTGCTCGTGCGCAATTTCCCGAAGGGCCAGCCTGCCGTCGAGCGCATCAAGGTGCCGCATTCGCCGGGCGGGCATTACGGCGGCGACGACCGCATGCGCAACATGATCTTCAAGCCGGGCATTGCCGATCCGCTGGGGCAACGGGCCGGCGCGCGGGCCGGGGCGCTTTCGGTCCTCTGCGGTATATCAGCGCTTCAAAGCGCGCGGAGCGGCAAGGTCGTGCGGCTGGCCGATCTGATGCCGGATCTCTTCGACAGCGGCACCCGTCCGGTTCCCCAGTTCGCGGCGCAATCCTCCGGCGGGCGCCGTTAACACCCAAGGTACGTCGCATTCGCGTTCCTACAGTGCTTGGGATTGGCGATGCGCCGTCGTTTCTGTGACAGCACAGGAATGAGGATCGTTTTTGTCCATGTCGCAGGCCCAAAGCCGCTGCGCATCCTTGGGGGACATGCATTACGAGAGTTGCCGCTTCGTTTTGCCATTACAAAGGCGTAACTTCGCTCCGACGTGAGATTACGATATGGGTCGGCTCGCACCTGGCCTCATCGAAAGGAGCGCTCCGATGCCTCTGAAAAGAAGAACGATCATTCTCGGCGGCGGTGCGCTGCTGGCCGGAGCGGGTGCAGTCTTTATGGCGCGCGGCAGCGGCGGTGCGCCCATTTCCCTCCACAGTTTCGACTGGAAAGCATCAGACTTCCGCGCGGGCGGCACGGCCGGCATCTCCGGCGCCTTGCCTGAGCCGATCTTCCGGGCCGAGCCACAATGCATCGCGACGCTTGCCCAGACCCTCGGTCCCTGCCACACCAACGACGTGCCGATCCGCAGCGACGTGACCGAGGGCGTCGCGGGGTTGCCGACCCGCGTCAGCCTTCGCCTCGTCGAGGCTTCGACCTGCAAGCCGGTCGAGGGAGCGGATGTCGAGATCTGGCATACGGACGCGCGCGGCGTCTATTCCGGAGAGGCGGCCGCGATGTGCAACGCGGGCGAGGCCAGGGCGAGAAGCACGAGCTTCCTGCGTGGCCGGCAGATCAGCGATGCCAACGGCGTCGTCAGCTTTCTCACGGTTTATCCTGGCTGGTACCCGAGCCGCGCCGTCCATATCCATCTGCGCGTTCTCCTCGGCGACCGCGAACTGCTGGTCAGTCAGCTTCTTTTCGACGATGCCTTGAGCGATCTCGTCTATCAGGGGCATCCCGACTATGCGGCGCGGCCCGTGCGCGCCACCATGAATGGCGGCGATACGGTGTTCTCCTCGAGCGAGGCTTCGCACTTCATCTTCGATTTCGAGAAGCTCGACGGCGGGGTGCTGCAGGCAAGCTACACGATCGGGATTGCGGCCTGACCTCCAGAACTAGATCTAGCACCTCGCATTCGCCGCCCCGCTGCGCTACAGGAAGCATAGCAGCCTTCCCGGGGCTCCGGCCGAAAGTCTCGGTCGTCGAGCCTCACCGCCGGAGAACGAGCAAAGGAAGGCGCCACTTCGAAAGGCCCGACGTCGCATGAACAATCCCGTCGATATCGTCATCTATCACAATCCGGCTTGCGGCACCTCGCGCAACACGCTCGCGATGATCCGCAATGCCGGCATCGAGCCGCATGTGATCGAGTATGTGAAGACGCCGCCGAGCCGTGCCCTGCTTCAGCAACTGATCGCACGCATGGGCATTTCGGCGCGCGAACTGTTGCGCGAGAAGGGGACGCCCTTTGCGGAACTCGGGCTTTCGGATCCGGCTCTGACCGACGAGCAGCTCCTCGACGCGATGCTCGAGCATCCGATCCTGATCAACCGACCGATCGTCGTTTCGCCGCTCGGGGTAAGACTGTGCCGCCCGTCGGAAACCGTGCTGGATCTTCTGCCGCAAGGACAGCAAGGCGCGTTCGCGAAAGAGGACGGCGAAGTCGTCGTCGATGCGAGCGGTCGCCGCGTCTAGCGAACCAAACGAACAATCGCCGGTGGAAGCCATCCAGCTCGACCAGGACGTCCAACTGCTTAAGGGGTGGAGTTGCGCGCCGAGGCCAGGGCTCATCTGTGGAGCCGGATTGCTTCGGCCGCGGGGATGCGCAACTCCTGCTGCATGTTCCTTAAACCGGTACACGCAGCATTTCCGGACGTCCGGCCATAGTGGGCGTGGAATTTCGCCGGGGGCGGGGGCGTATCTGCGCGTTGGGTGCAGCAGTGGATGCAACCGTCGCGATGCCGCAGGCATCGCGACGGCACAAACGAACCTAGAAATCTTGACATCGCCCCTATCCAGCCAGAGACCTCACGATTCGTTGAAGTACATGGGCAATATAACTAGGTGATGCAAATTATATACAATCAAGTTACTATCAACGCCGTTACGCAATACGTGGCGTTGACTATGGATATATGATTACAGCTGTCGGAGGCGATTGTCATTATCGTGCCATCCCGATAGTTATCGCACCGTGCATTTCTACTCAAAATGGAGTAGAACTGGGTTCTGCTAAGTGCTGAGTGGGCTCTGCACGACGCCATACACCGATACGTCTGTGTATGTAGCCACGCCTAGAACGTGTAATCGCCCGGATCGAGGCGGGAGAGTTTGTATGCGTGATCGTCCCACGGGGCCCGAGTCGGAGGACAATCCGACCGGAGCGCCTGAAAGGCAGCCGCAGCCGGAACGCCGCCGTTGGCCGCGCGAGGCCGCGGTCCGGGCACCCCCGCGCCCCGCCGGGCCGCCGGCGCTGAGCCCCATGCGCTTCTCGACACGCGGGCTTCCACCGGCAGAGCAGTTTCAGGCCTGGCGGGCGCATATGGCGCCTCTGTTCGAGGTCCGGTTGCCTGACAGTGTTCCGCCGCAGGACGGGTTTGTTGCTGACCAGACGGCCTGGCATCTCGGCAATCTGCTCATCGTGCAACAGCACGTGCCCGGCCATAGCTACCTGCGCCCGCAGGCGATGCTGCGCGCGAGCCCGATCGATCACTGGTACGTGGAACTGCTTCGTAGCGGCATGAGCTGGACGGAAGTCGATCGCGGCGTTGCCGAGAACGGGCCCGGCAGACTGGTGTTCCGCTCGCTCGGCTATCCCTTTCGCGGCCGGACGACGGCGGCGGACGCCGTTCTCCTCTTCATGCCCTACGAGCTTTTCGCCGATGATGCCGCGGTGCTGGGCGGATCCAACAATGCGGTCTTGTCGGGCAACCTGGCCGATCTGCTGATCAACTTCATCAACGGTATCGAGCCAAGCCTCGACCGGCTGACGGCCGAGGAACTACCGCGGATCGTTCACACGGTGCGCGACATGGTCGTCGCATGCGTCGCCTCTGCCGCGAGGCCGGAGGCGGCCGGACCCCAGACGAATACGGGAATGATGGAGCGAGCGCACCGGTACATTCATCTCAACCTGCATTCGGCCGACCTGACGCCGGATGCCATCTGCCGGGCGATCGGCATCTCCCGCACCCGGCTCTACCAACTCTTCGAAGCGAGCGGTGGCGTTCTCAACTATATCCGCAGGCGCCGGCTGCAGCAGGCGCATGGGGCGCTCAGCGATCCGGCCGACAGCCGGCCGATCGCCGAGATTGCCGAGGCTGCCGGTTTCGACGTCGCCGCCAATTTCACCCGCGCCTTCAGCCACGAATTCGGGGTGAGCCCCCGGGAGGTCCGAAAGGCCGCGGCCCCGGAGCGCCCCGTTGCGCCGCTCGCTCCGACCGGCCGACACCGTGGGTCGACGATCGGAGACTGGCTCAAGGCGCTCGGCTGCTGACGGGTGATTGATCGGGCGCGGCGCTACGCGATCGGATTTCAGCCGAGCCTGAGGTCGACCCCCGGGTGCAACTTCTTGAGGTTCGGCAGCGACTTCGACTGCCAGGGAAACTCCGGACTTCCGCGCACGGTGAACTGCACGTTCGGCCTCTTGCGGGCCTCGATCGTCAGCTTGGCGAGCAGGTTGATGCCCGAGGAATTGAGAAACTGCAAACCGGTGACGTCGACCGTCAGGCGGTCCGGCTCGGTTTCGAGAATGCTCATCACCAAGGAATATATAGGGGCATAGGCCTCCGTGCTCGGCAGCCGCATGGTGCCGTCGAAGTATATGTCCTTGCCCTCCGACCAAACGCGATACTCTTCTTCCTTGATTTCCATGTTTTTCGTTGCCCATCAATTCGAGGGTTCAGGGACTGTGATCGACGCATAGGTCTCCAGCGGGATACGGCTCTCCTTTTCGCCGGATCCGAAAACCCAGGCAAAATGAGCGCCATAATCGCTCATGAGCGTCAGAAGACCAAGTCCCGAGCCGCCGGGGCTCGCGCCCAATGCATTCTCTTCAATCCGTTTGATCAGAAGCTCGCCCGGATCTCCCGTGGTGATCTCGGAAAGCAGATGCTGGAAGCGCCGTGCCGTTTCCTTGTCGACGAAATTGGAGACCTTGGCGCGAAACGCATTGGACGCGACCGCGGTCTCGACGACGATTTCTCCCGAGGCTCGAAACTTCACCGCATTTTCGATGAGCTCGTTCGTCAGATAGCCGACATTGTGCCGCACCTCCTTGTAGAGGTTGCGGGATGTCCGATAGCGCAAGGCGACGAACTCGGCGACGAAATCCGAGGTCATCGCGCAGTGCTTCCAGCTCAGGTCGAGCGGGCCTTCGAACAGGCGAAGCGTGGTCACGTTTTCGCCCGTACCGATGGCGAGGTCTGCCATTCCATATAAGGTCGTCATCGCTTACCTGTGTTTCATCACTACGACTGTTATATCATCGTGGATCTTCTGCGTGCCGATATGTGCCATCAGGTCCTCGATAATTCCGCTCTTGACGTCTTCGGCGCTGCAGCCGTGGCGACTGCGGGCACTTTCGCAGAGCCTGTCGATGCCGAAGAGCTCGCCGTCCGGGCCCTCCGCCTCCGTCACGCCATCGGTGTGGAGAATGATCATGTCGCCCTTTGCAAAGGCAATCTCCTGCGTCGCCACGAAAGGCGAGATATCGGGCTCCAGGCCGATCGGCAGGCCGAGGTCGAGCGTGTCGATCCGCTCGACGATGCCCGCGCTCCGCACCACGATGAGTTCCTCGTGCTGGCCCGACAGCATCAGGCTCTTGCCGTCATAGTCCAGGAAGGCGAGGGAGAGATGCTTGTTCGCGTTGGTTCTGACGATATTCTTGTAGAGGGCGCGATTGACCCGGTTGAGGAATTGCGAGGGATCCATGTCGCCGGCCTCCTGCAGGGCGCGTGCCACCGATTGAACCATCAGCATCAGCACGCCGCTTTCCAGGCCGTGGCCGGTCACGTCGCCGATGCCGATCTTCAACCGCTCGCCGTCCCTCAAGACGTCATAATAGTCGCCACCCACTTCGTCGGCGGGCCGCATGTAGGCGGCAATCTCGAGGTCGGAAATTTCCTCGAGTTCACCAGCCCTCGGCAGAACCATCAACTGGATACGGCGGGCGACGTCGAGTTCGGCGCTGAGGCGTACGTTCTCGCTGCGCAATTGTTCGTTGAGAGCCGAGATCTGCAGGTTAGCCTCTTCGATCTCCTTCGTGCGGTCCTCGACGAGCTGCTCCAGGTTCTCGGTATGGAAGCGGATTTCCTCAGCCATGCGATTGAAGGCGGCACCGGCTTCCCCTACCTCGTCACGGGTCGGAATGTCGACGCGGACGGAATAATCCTTGGTCTCGATGCGGCGAGCCGCGTTGGCGAGCGCGCTGATGCCGCCGGTGATGCGCTTCGATATGGCGAACACCGCCGAGGTGACGAAGAGCAACGAGACGAGCAGCGCCAGGACCTGATAGATCAGAATCCTGTTGGTTGCCTCCGTGATGCCCGCCTGCGCGGCGAAGAGCGAGGCGTAGATTTCACGCTCCGGCACGACGATACCAAGCAACATGGATTCGCGGCGAACGGGGCCGGATATCCATAGGTTCGTCGGCTGAAGCTGTTTCAGGACAACGAGATAGGGCACCTTCTCGCCGTTCTCCTCAAGAAAGACATGCTGCAGCAGGCCGTCCTGATCCAAAGGGAGTTTGGCGATCGCCGCTTGCGCGCTGTTGCGCAGCGACCGGTCGAGGCCCGTCACCCCCTGGCTGCTGGTGTCGCTCGACGACTGAAGACCGATCACCTTTTCGCCGACCGGGTTGATGGCCACGACATTGCCGTCCGACATGGTGAGGAAACCGAAGCCATTGTCGGCGACCCGGACGTTCTCGACGATCTCGGCCAACTGGTCGAGGGTGATATCGGCGCCGGCGGCACCCGCCACCCGCTTTCGGTCGTAGGACCACAAGGGCTGGAAGAAGCTGACGATCAGCTTGCCGGTGATCGCATCCGTATAGGGCGCCGTCTGGGTGATGTCGCTGTTCACCGGGCGAGACGCGGGATTCTCTGCCCATTGCTCCCACGAATCGTAAAGGCCGGGGAAGAAAAACGGCCAGAACTCCGCCTGATTGTGGCCCGGATAGAGCCGGTCGAAGGTCTGGGCCTGATCCGTATAGGGGGCCGTCCGGAAGATCGGCCGCTCCTTCGGGCCGATATAGTACATCTGCAGCTTCGACTGGCCGTTGGCCAACAGGCTCGGAGCGACCAAGTCGAGGACCGCGCTGTTCTCGATGTCCGTCTGCACTTCGGGCAAGGGGACGTGGTTGGCATCGAGCAGATATCCCCAGACGCTGACCACCGACAGGGGGCCGGGGCGGTTCTGCGCCCATCCGCCTTTCTCGTCATAGGTGACGCTCACCGCGCCGGGGGCGCCCCGCGCCATCGCTTCGCCGATCTGGGACTTTCTGACCGGGCGGTCGACCTGCGCCTGGAGCACGCCCGCAAGCGTGCCGACGTCGGAGTGAACCTGGTTCAGAAGCAGGTTGACGCGGGCGGCCGTCGTTTCCGCATAGGAACGGATATAGTCCTGGTTCGCCTTCTCCAGGCCCTGGCCGACCTCCGTCGTGGCATCGCGCGACAAGCGCTGCACGTTGAAGAGTGCAAGCCCCCCGGTCACGAGCAGGTCGAAAAGCACTGCGCCGCCGACGACGAGGATGAACTTGGCGCGGAACGAACGCAAACCGAACCGGGTGATCTTTTGATCGAACGGGTTCATAGCGGCTTGCGTCCGGATGCTGCCCAGATCGGCCAGCCAGCGTAACCCTTGGGGTGCAGGGCCGCGAAGATATGGTCGCGGAAGCCCTGGCGGAAGCGCTCGATGAACTCCGGGGGATCGCCGCGTTTCACAGCCATTTCGCCGGCATAGACATTCTCCCAGGCGGTGATGACATCGGCGAAGTCCTGCGGGTCCCCGTCGAGATTGGTGACCATGAAGGATTCGACGCGGATGTCGTTGAACCCGGCATCGGCGAGATAGCGGCGGCTCTTCGGTCCGAGTTCCACATCCATCTCGAAATGGCCGAACAGCTTGGCGACCTCGTTATAGGTCCATTGGATGCTTTGTGACCGTGGTTCGCCGAGGCAGTGCGAATTCTTCTCGTTGGTTATGTACACGCGCCCGCCGGGTTTGCAGATCCGGTACAGCTCCTTCAGTAGCAGGTCCGGCTGGTTGAAGATCTGCAGCGAATGGCGGCAGGTCACCAGGTCGAACTGATTGTCCTCGAGCAGCATCTCGGATGCGTCGCCATAGGTGTATTCGATATCCGAAATGCCGAAATTCGCCGCGACGTCGCGGGCATAGGCCAGGCTTGCCTTGGAGTGGTCGAGGGCCACGATACGCGCCGGCTGGAACTCCTTGCGCACCAGCACGGCGAAATCGCCGATGCCGCAGCAAATGTCGGCCATGTGAATTCCCGCTCGCATGCCGTGACGCGGCAGGATGGTGCGCTCGTGGCGCCACGTCATCTTGGTCTGTGTACGCAGGATCGGAATGAAGCTGGTGTCCTCGACGAAGCTCTGGCCGGGATAGAATTTCGAATCATAGACCTCGACCGTGATCTGCGGCTCGATCTTGCCGAGATGCCGGAACATCCGTTCGGTCCAGCCGACGACGCTCGAGGTCACGACGACGAAGCGGATGTCCGAGCGCGTGCGGCAGGCGTCCAGAACCACGCGGGAAAAGGCATGGAAGGCCGTATTGTTCATCTGCGCGAGGCGCTTCACATTGATGTAGAGGACGCCGCGCGCCTGTTCGATGGCGTGCCTGAGCGCCGAAATGCTGTGAGCGATCTCGTCCACGGAGCGCGGCCGAATGACGCCGGCGAAGGCGAACTCCTGGCTGTTGGCGTCGAATTCCGCCTGGAAAGGCGCTGAAAGGATTGCCGTACTCAACTCACAATTCCTTCAAGTGGAAGATCCACGATGATCGTTATCGACGGCGGCTCATCCTCTTCCAGTCGAATCTCGGCGTCGAAGTTGATCGCCAGGTCCAGGAGAATGACCTCCCGGCTAGGGGCGAGATCGGTTGAAATAGCGTCCAGATAACGCGCATATGCGTCGTTCTTGCGGGTCCTCGCGACCGCCTCGCGGAAGAACTGCCGCTGGCCGGGCGGGCACGGGAAGGAGAGCTTCACGCGCTCCCTCGGACCCTGCCGATAGAGGGCGCAGCCAATGCGGCCCTCCGGCGAGCCGCCGCGAAACGACACCTCGAGGAGTTCGTTGAGCGCGGAGGAGAAAAAGTTCGAGTGTCGCACCGGATCCGTCCGGTTGTGACTGATCATCCGCGCCATGTAGGTCGACAACTGATCGCAATGGTGCCAATCGGACAGGAAGGTCCCCATCTCCATCTCGAACTGGAGCAGGGGTTCGAACTTCCCTTCCGCGGGCTGCCTTTGCGCTGCGTTCATGCTGCTTCCTCCGACTGCATGAGCGAATCCTGATTCGCTCAACTCCCATGACTATATCGGACGGGCGCCAATCGCCAGAATACTCCAGGTTGCGTCGAGCCCCGTCAGGTCCTCAGAGCCCCCGCCATGGGCACGGCCGCCGACTTGCGCAGGAATTCGCCGATCGCTTCAGCGGGAATCGGGAAGCCCAGGAAGTAGCCCTGCAATCGGTCGCAGCCCTCCTTCTGAAGCCAGGCGGCCTGCCCTTCGGTTTCCACGCCCTCGGCGGTGACGTCCATGCCGAGACCGTGGGAGAGTGCGATTATCGACCGTACGATCGTCTGGCTCTTCTCGTCGTGCTCAAGATCCTTGATGAAATACTGGTCGATCTTGATCGTGTCGAACGGGAAGTTCTTCAGGTAGCTCAGCGACGAATAGTAGGTGCCGAAGTCGTCGAGGGAAATTTGAACACCGAGCAAGTTCAAGGTGTTGAGCGTATCGAGATTGTTGATGGTGCGCTCGAGCAGCACCGACTCGGTGATTTCCAGTTCGACGCGGTCGGCGCGGATGCCGGTCAGATCGAGGATCTGGGCGACGCGATCGGTGAGGCCCTCGTGCAGGAACTCCGCCGACGACAGGTTGACCGCGACGGTGAAATGCGACGGCCAGGTCACGGCGGCGCGGCAGGCCTGCTCCAACATCCATTGGCCGATCTCGCTCATCAGACCGTCAGCTTCGGCCATGGGAATGAAGACGCTCGGCGGGATGATGCCGACCAGCGGATGGCGCCAGCGCAACAGCGCTTCAAAGCCGACAATCGAGGCGCGCGGCTTCACGAAGGGCTGGTATTCGATGAAGAACTGCCCTTCCTGGAGGGCGGTGCGCAGACTGCGACGCAGCATTTCTCGCTGCTCGAGCACGATCAGCATCGAACGGGTGAATGTCCTTGCCCGGCCGCGGCCGTCCTTCTTCGCCGCATAGAGCGCGATGTCGGCGGCTTTCATCAACTGTTCGATTTCGTTTCCATCCGCAGGGGCGATGGCGATGCCGACACTCGCACCGACAAACACGTTGATGCCGTCGACGGTGAACGGCTCCTTGAAAGCATTGACGATTGCCTCGGCGAGGCGCTCCGCCTCCCTCGGCTGGTCGACCTTCCACTGAATGACGGCGAATTCGTCGCCGGCCAGCCGATAGGCAAACTCACGCTCCTTGAGCACGCCCCTGATCCGTTCCGCCGCCATCTTGAGAACGGTGTCGCCGGCGCCGTGTCCGAGCGTGTCGTTGATCGGTTTGAAGTCGTCGAGGTCGATCTGCATGAGCGCCAGCCTCGCGCCGCTCGGCACGGGCAGGGCGGCTCGCAGCTGATCGCTGAACTGCCGCCGGTTCGGCAGCCCGGTCAAGACGTCATGGGTCGCCTGGTGCAGCAGGAGCGCGCGATCGCTCTCGCTCTGGGTGGATGTCTCGCGGCAGGTGAAATCGCCTTCCGCTTCCGCGACCCCTATGCCGCGCTCGGCGCGAAAGACCACCAGGGTGCGGGGGGCGCGCCCCCTTGCGTCGGAGATCTCGATGCTGCGCGGGATACCGCTCGCGACGACGAAATCGACCGCGGCCCTTGGCCTTGGCGCCAATAGTTCGGGGTAGACGTGCCACAAGGTTGCCTCGACCAGGGAGTCGACCGCATAGGTTTTCCTGTGTCTCGCCGAGCAATCGACGAGGTGGAAGCTCTCGTCGTAATAGGAGACGAGTTCGTCGGTGTGGGCGAGAAAGTCGCTCTCGGCGGAAGATGAGGCAGACTTCGTCGCATCCGCATCAGGCATGCTGGCCTCCATCCCTTTCATTGCTCGCTTGAATGGTGCCGCTCTACAACCGGCGACAATATTGCGTTGACCAGACTCAGTGTCGTCGCTGATACAACTCTTCGTTCAGAAATTATCGCGGCCATTTTCCTGGTCAATGCCGCATGAGCGAAGAGCAACCGTTTTCTGACGCCGCCTCCGTTGGCGGCAAGGCTCGACAATCGCTCGGTTTTGCCGGGTCAAGCGCTGCGATTTTTCGTGTTGTCCCCGCAAAACCTGCAATTTTGAGGGTTGTCCAACGTTAAATGCCGGTAAATGCTGACATGTGGGCAGCGTGGTTGAATCCTGCGGCACAAACTCCGCCCGGGCCGACGAACGGGTGGAAAGTGGTTGTATCCGCATTCGAAAACAACCGTATGCATCTGCGCCGAGCTGCCAGGGAGTGACCAGGGACGACCAAGGTGATCCTGAACCATCGTGTTACGCGTATCTCCGTCGGTATTCTGCTTCTGGCGCTTGCAATCGCCGTCCTGCTGCCCGGACTGACCGGCTATACGAGCCTGGATGGAACTGTCAACGCGCGTTTCGCCGTCATCAATGCGCCGATCGACGGCGAGATTGCCAGGCCGCCGCCAAGGATCGGCACGCCGGTGGCGGAAGGCGAAACGCTCGCGATCATTCGCAATGAGCGCGTGAATCGCGCCATTCTCGCATCGCTTCGCGCCGAGCACGGAACCGCGGTCGAGCGCGTCACGGCGCTGCGGCGGGAGCGGGACGAACTTGCCGGGCTGCGCGACGAGCTCGCCCAACGGATGAACGTCTTCCAGGGCGCGACCATTGCCAGTCTCGAGCGGGAGCTGCGGATTCTCCAGAAGCGCGTCGAGGTGTCGCGCGCGCAGGACGTGGTCGCGAGGGTCGACCTCGACCGTCGGCAGGAACTGGAATCGAAGGGAATCTTCACGCGAAAGATGGTCGAGGCGGCGGAGGCCGCCGGCGCCGCGACGGGCGGCGAGGTGGAAATCAGCAACCTGACCGTCGACCTGCTGCAGCAACGGCTCGATGCCGTGCGCCAGGGCATTTTCGTGCTGGGCGACGGCCAGAACGATGTGCCCTATTCGCGCCAGCGCCAGGATGAGGTGATCGTTCGCATCAACGATCTCAATACCCGCATCGCCGAGAACGAAACGCGGGCGAGTCAGACCGAACGGCAGTTGATGGAGGAGGAGAGGCGTGTTCGCAGCCTCGAATCGGCCGCCGTTCCCTCGCCGTTCAGCGGCGTTGTCTGGAACAGGAACATTGTCAGCGGTTCCAATGTGGTCCTGAACAACGAGATGATGCGCATCCTCGACTGCCGTGAACTGTTCGTCGATATTCTCGTTCCCGAGGTCGATTACGACGAGATCTATCCCGGCCGCGATGCGGAGGTCCGGCTGTTCGGTCGCGGAGAAGTCTTCAGGGGCAGGGTTCAGGCGGTCAAGGGCAGCTCCGCCGTCGTCGAGAAGGATTCGCTCGCCGCAAACGAGCCGGAAACCGAGGAGCGCAATGCACGGATCCGCGTCGCCCTGGCGCCGTCGGCGCTCAACACCGATTTCAGCAATTTCTGTCAGGTGGGGCGAACGGCGCAGGTGCGCTTCTCGAAACGCAGCATCCGTCTGACACAATGGTTCGAAAGCCTGTGGTTCAATCTCTTCTAGCGCTGGCGCCGACCCTCCTGGTCTTCGCCTTCTTCCTGCTCGGGCCATCCAACTGGTCGCGCCGTCAAAGCTGGGCGCGGGCGATCACCTGTGGCTTCGTCGCGGCAGTGGGGCTCCGCTACATGCTCTGGCGTTTCACCGAAACAGTTCTGCCCTATCCGAACGACGGCGCCAATTTCTATTGGGTATGGCTCGTGTTCATCGTGGAGCTCCTCGCCTTTTCCGAGGTCGTGTTGTTCCTCATTCTGATGAGCCGCCATATCGACCGCAGCGCCGAGGCGGACCAGCGCGCGAGCGCGTTCTTCGCGCAACCAGACAGCAAGCTGCCGAGCGTCGACGTTTTCATACCGACCTACAACGAACCTCTCGACGTGCTGGAGCGAACGATCGTCGGGGCGCTGGCGCTCGATTATCCGAAGGACAAGCTGACCGTTTATGTGCTCGACGACGGCCGGCGCGACTGGCTCAAGACCTTCTGCGAAGGCCGCGGCGCCATCCATGTGACGCGAAGCGACAACGCCCATGCCAAGGCCGGCAACATGAACAACGGCTTGCGGGTCAGCTCCGGCGACTTCATCGCCATCTTCGACGCGGACTTCGTGCCCTATCGCCACTTCCTCAGGCGGACCTTGCCGTTCTTCCTGGACGAGACGATCGGCATCGTGCAGACGCCGCAGCACTTCTTCAACGTCGATGCGGTGCAATCCAATCTTGGTCTCGAGAATATCTGGCCGGATGAGCAGCGGCTGTTTTTCGACGAGATCGCGCCGAGCCGCGACGGCTGGGACGTGAGTTTCTGCTGCGGCTCCTGCTCCATCGCGCGCCGAACTGCGGTCGATATGATCGGCGGTTTCCCGACCGAGTCGATCACCGAAGACCTGCTGACGACGCTTTCGATGCTCAACAAGGGCTACAAGACCCGCTACCTGAACGAACGGCTGTCGATGGGCCTGGCGGCCGAGAACCTGACCGGCTATTTCGTCCAGCGCGAGCGCTGGTGCCAGGGCGGAATCCAGACGCTCTATCTGCATAACGGTCCCTTGCGCGGGCCGGGCCTCTCCGTCTTTCAGCGGATCATGTTCCTGCCGATGTCCTGGCTCGTGCAGTATCTTGTCCGCTTTGCCGTGCTTCTCGTCCCGATCGTCTATCTCTGGTTCGGCGCCCTGCCGCTCTATTTCACGAACGTCTCCGACTACGTTTCCAACCAGGTGCCGCTGCTGGCCGCCTATTTCCTGCTGATGCTCTGGCTGGCTCCGATCCGCTACCTGCCGCTGGTCTCCACCGCCGTCGGTACTTTCGCGACCTTCCGCATGCTGCCGACGGTGCTTTCGAGCCTCGTGCGCCCGTTCGGCAAGCCCTTCAAGGTGACCCCCAAGGGCAGCGGCAACGAGGAAAACCTCTTCGATGCCTATACCTTTACCTGGATTGCCGGCTTCATCGTCGTCACGGCGGTGGGGCTGCTGATCAATATCGTCCCGGAGACCGCGCATATTGAGGGGTCATTCTCGACGGTTGCGGCGCTTTGGTCGGGGATCAACATCGTCGTGCTCGTCATCGCCTCACTGATCTGCTTCGAGAAGCCGCGCCGCCTCCTCCAGGCCTTCAGGCTTGACGAAACCGTGGAGGTCGACGGCATCGCGGGGCGCCTGGTGAGCCTTTCGCTCGATAAGGCGGTGGTGGCGGTTCCGACCGCAACGCGCTTCAAGTCGACCCGCGTCGTCTTGAACCTCGAAGGCTTCGCGCCGCTCCGGACGGAGCTCAAGCAGGTGACCCAGCGGCGCGGTGACATCAGCCGTTCCGGCGACAAGCGGCGCTATTACCTGCATCTCCATTTCGACTTGCGCGGTTTCGAGCGCGACAAGATGATCATCAAGCTCTACACCGGCAACTATTCCCAGGAAGTACCCGACATCGACAAGGTGGCGGTCTCCGTCAACCTGTTGCTGCGCGCCTTCGGGCGAACGCGCACCGCTTAGAGCAGGTCAGGCCTCGCGCCGCGACCGCTTTTCCAACTGCAATGAGAGTTGCATGCCTCGCTTGAGTGTCGGGAGGGGAAGGCCCGACTGTAGACGTCCGAATGCTTGCCGTCGCCGCTCCTGATCACGCTCCCGCTGGCGGCGGACCGCGGCGACCGCCGCCATTGCGCGCTCGATGACTTCTTCCGTGTGGGTCATGGAAGCCTCCGTTTGTTCATGTTATGTTCTCATTTGCGAATAGGCGTGTCAACCGGCTTCAGGAGGCTCCATAGGAAACTCCTGCTCCGACCTCATCGCGTCACAGGAAGGTGCCGTCGCCGCCATGTCGGCGCGGCGGGGAAACAGACTGCTGATCCCATTGCAGGCCAAGGCTTTTAGGCTTGCGGATCGCCGCGCGGATATGGTTTGAGTTGATGCACAGGCTGCCCTGCAGCGCCATGCGTCGGATCCGGCGTATTCAGGTCGCTGCAGCAGCGGAACGGGATCGGATCGTGGAGCGAAAAACCAATCTCAAGGACGTGGCGCGTGAGGCGGGGGTATCGCTCAGCACGGCGTCGCACGCCCTGAACGGCACCGCACCGCTGACCGTCGAGGTGCGCGAGCGGGTCCTCGAATCCGCACGCCGGCTCGGCTATCTCGAAAGCCGGCGGAAGAAGGCGACGATCGCGACCGTGCGCGTCGTCCTCCTCGCCTTGACGAGCGACGCGGCGCCGCAGAGCGACCTCAACATGGTGAGCTGGACGATCCTAAACGGCGTACGGCGCGAATGCGAGAGGCGAGGGATCCGTATCGTTCCTTTCGTCAGCGCCAGCACCCGCCTCGATCCGGCCGAGGTGGGCGCGGCGGCGGCGGAGGAGAACGCCGACGGCATCCTCGTCCTCAACGACGACAGGCCGGAACTCATCCGGGCGCTTTCGGCGCTCGACAAGTCGATGGTCATCCTCAACGGTGAAGACCCCTCGATGCTGGTCGACACCGTGACGGTCGAAAACCGTTTCGGAGCGCGGCTCGGTACCGAGCATCTGCTGTCGCTCGGCCACCGCCGCATCCTGCACCTGACGTGGCAGGGTCGCACGACGATCCGGCGGCGCTACGACGGCTATGTCGATGCCCATCTGGTCGCCGGCCTGCCGGCGCCGGAGAACATGGTCGTGGTCGCGGAGAGCTACGAGCCGCGCCACGGCAAACAGGTGATCCGCGCCCTCCTGGAAGCGGACCGCAAGCTCAGGGGCGCCACGGCGATCTTCTGCGCGGCCGACAATCTGGCGCTCGGCTGCTTGGAAGCACTCGCCGAGGCGGGCATCCGCGTGCCGGACGACGTGTCGGTGCTCGGTTTCGACGATATCGTGCCGGGCGAATTCAGCGCGCCGCCGCTCAGCACCGTCCAGATGCCGGCCGACCGCCTCGGTGCGGCCGCGCTCTCGCTGCTTGAACAACGGCTCGTCGCCAGCGATCCGCTGCGCCCGGCCCATCGGCTCGAGCTCGGCTGCCGGCTGATCCTGAGGGGCAGCATCGCGGCGCCACGGAGGTAGGGGCGGGCGGGGTAGCATCCCCGCGCCTTTCAAGGGAGGCACCCCCCTCTGCCCTGCCGGGCATCTCCCCCACAAGGGGGGAGATTGGCAAGGTGCGATGTCCCGCTCAATCAAATACCTCGCGCTCAGATCGGTCGCTTCGGCAGTATCGGCATCTGCGACTTTGATGTCGCAGAAAAAACCGTGCTTCTTGCCGATCTCCCCCCTTGTGGGGGAGATGCCCGGCAGGGCAGAGGGGGGTATTCCACCCGGTGGTACCCGGTGGACGCCTACTTCATCCCCGTGCCGGCAATGCCGGTGGTGATGTAGCGCTGCAGGAAGAGGAACACCAGCGTCACCGGCACGAGGCTCAGGAAGGTCATGGCCAAGATATAGTGCCATTGCACCGAGAACTCGCCCTGGAAGGCATTGAGCCCGACCTGGAGGGTGAAGTTCTCGCGGCTGCTCAAGACGATCAGGGGCCACAGGAAGTCGTTCCACCGCCAGAGCACCGAGAAGATCGCCAGAACGGCGAGCGCCGGCGCGGTCAGCGGCAGGACGATGCGCCAGAAGATCCGGAACTCGCTTGCCGCGTCGACCCGCGCCGCCTCGATCAGCTCGTCCGGTATTGTCAGCATGTATTGGCGGAGCAGGAACACGCCGGTCGGCGAGGCGACCGTCGGGATGATGACGCCCCAGAGATTGTCGACGAGACCGACGCCGACGATGACGAGATAGGCCGGCACCATGACGACGGTCAGCGGGATCATCAGCGTCGAGATGATCAGCACGAAGATCGTCTTGTCGCCGCGGAAGCGGTATTTCGACAGGGCGAAGGCCGCCAGCGCGTTGACGATCAGCGTCAGGATGGTCGCGACGAAGGTGACGAAAACCGAATTCTGGAGAAAGGTCAGGAAGCTGAAGCGGGTCAGCGGATCGGTGTAGTTCTCGGTCGCGACGGTCAGCCGCTGGACCGGCGAGATGCTCCTGGTGTCGACGCTGACGGGCTTGCCCGGATTGTCCGGATCGACCATCTGCGCCTTGAGCCCGATGCGGCGGACCATTGCCATTTCCCGGCTTTCGCCTTCGACCGTCACGTTCCAGAGGCTAAAGGGCTTGTCGAAGCCCTGGACGTCCACCTGCACCGCCGTGCGCGGCAGCAGCGTCGGCGGAAAGCGGGTGATCTCCGCCTCGGGTTTGAGCGATGACATCCCGGCCCAGAGAACCGGCACCAGCACGGCGAGCGTGCCGCCGATCAGCCACAGCCAGGAAAGGATGTCGGTGACGTCGATCCGGCCGGCGCGCCGGGTGCGTGTGAAAAAGCCGATGGCACTGACATTGGCGGACATGATCAGGACTCCACCTTCTTGCCGAGGCGCAGCTGCACCAGGGTGAGCACCAGAAGCACCAGCCCCATGAGGACCGAGGCGGCCGAGGCGAGGCCGAACAGCCGGAGGTCACCGGCAAAGGCCATCTGGTAGATGTATTGGACGAGAAATGTATTGGCCGTACCGGGGCCGCCGCCATTGGTCAGCACCCAGGCCTCGTCGAAGATCTGCACCGACTTGATCATCAGCAGGATCAGCACGACCAGCAGGTTGGGGGCGAGGAGCGGGAGCGTTATCCGGAAGAGAGTGCGCGACGGCGTGGCGGCGTCGATCGCCGCCGCCTCGTAAAGGTCCTTGGGGATCGCCTGCAGCCCGGCGAGCAGGATCAGCGTATAGAAGCCCATGTGGAACCAGACCGAGACGACGACCACGAAGAAACGGGACCAGCCGACGTCGAGGAGGAAGATTTCCGGCGGCACGCCGAGCATCTGCAGAAAGACGTTGAGCAGCCCGTTGCGGTCGAGGAACCATTTCCAGATCAGGCCGATGACGACGGGTGAAAGAAGGACCGGATATAAGAACATCGCCCGGAAGAATCCGCGCGCGGCGATCGCCCGGTTGAGGATCAGCGCCGTGACGAGGGCGACGAGAAGCGTGCCGGCGACGTTGAAGCCGACGAACCAGAGCGTGTTCCAGATCGCCGTCCAGAAGAGCGATTCCTCGCAGCTTCCCGGCACGAGGTAGCTCTCGCAGGTCAAAAGCTTGCGGAAATTGTCGAGGCCGACGAACGGGCGATCCGAGATGAGCAGTTCGGTGCCGCCGGTGAAGGCGTAGCCGACGGCGATCGCGATCGGCAGGAAAGTGAAGATGCCGAAGAGCACCAGGTTCGGCGCCAGGAAGACGTAGGGCATCCGCCCCCTGCCGATCAGCCGCTCGATGGCGTTGATCGGTGCTTCGACGAGCGCCATGACGAGGTCGAGCGCGCGGTCCGCGAGTCCTGTCGCCCTAGCCATGGTCAAGCCCTCCCTCGGGCGAGCGCAAGTTCGCTTGCCGGATCGAAGACATGCAGCCGGCCGTCGAGCGGCATGATCTTCAGGATCGCGCCTGGCGCTGGCGCGAAGTGGCCGGGCTGGTGGACGATGACCTGCTCCGACTGTCCCTGCAGCTTGCCGTAGACGTAGGTCTCCGTGCCGAGGCTCTCGTGATATTGCACCTCGAAAGGCAGGCCTTCGGCGTCGGCAAGGGCGAAATGCGCCGGCCGGACACCGGCAAGGACCTCCTGTCCTGCGGCGACGGTGGTGGAATCGACGTCGGTCCTGAGCAGGGTCGAGTAGCCGACGTCGACGAGGACGCTCCGATCGTCTCCGATGGTGATCCTGCCCTTCAAGATGTTCATGCGCGGCGAGCCGAGGAAGCCCGCGACGAAGAGGTTGCGCGGATGGTCGAAGAGTTCCAGCGGCGTTCCCACCTGCTCGATGCGGCCGGCCCTGAGCACGACGATCTTGTCGGCCATTGTCATCGCCTCGACCTGGTCGTGGGTGACATAGATCATCGTCGTCTGCATCTCGCGGTGCAGCTTGGTGATTTCCGCGCGCGTCTGGACGCGGAGCGCCGCGTCGAGATTGGAGAGCGGTTCGTCGAACAGGAAGATGTCCGGATCGCGCACGATCGCCCGGCCGATCGCCACGCGCTGGCGCTGCCCGCCGGAAAGCTGCTTGGGCCGGCGGTCGAGATAGGGCTCGATTGCCAGCATGCGGGCGGCTTCCGTGATCCGCGCGTCGATCTCGGCCCGCTTGAATTTCAGGTTCTCGAGCCCGAAGGCGAGGTTCTTGCGTACGCTCATATGCGGATAGAGCGCATAGGACTGGAAGACCATGGCGATCTTTCGCTCGGCCGGCGACAACGCGCCGACATCCCGTCCTCCGATGGCGATCGAACCGGAAGTGACGTCCTCGAGACCGGCGATGATGCGCAACAGGGTCGACTTGCCGCAGCCCGACGGACCGACAAAGACGACGAACTCGCCATTGTCGATCCGAAGGTTCACGTCGTGCAGGACGTGAACCGCGCCGAACGACTTGTTGAGGTTCTTAAGCTTGAGATCTCCCATCGCCTGCTCCCGGTAGATCGCCATGGTCTTGGGTCGCTTTGCCCGAAAAACATGGACGTGATCGAGTCTGGTAATTTGGAGCGGATGCGCGAAACCGCGCACTCTCCCGTGCCCCTCAGTCAATTCGTCTCTTCGACGATATCCTCTCCATTCCAGCCTTCCGGCAATGGTGCCGGACGCTTGACCGTCACGCCCTCGGCGACCAGCCCCTCGACGCCCCGCAGATAGATCGCCGGCCTGCCGCCCGGGTAGTCGATAAGCCCGAGGATCCGGCCGTCGGCGCCGCGAGTCCAGGCGTTGGCCCGTCCTGCCGCTTCGGCACTCGGAGCAATGTCCGCAAAGGTCGGCCGCAGATCGTAGCGAAGGCCGGTACCAAGCGGTCCGGGCTCCTGGGCAAGCGTGATGCCGCGAAGCGCGACATTGCGGATGCCGGCTGCGGAGGTGGAGACGAGATTGATCGCCCCCTCCATGCGGCCGCTGATCGCTTCCACCAGAAGGTTCTCGATGGCTCCCGCCTGGCGCTCGGGTCGACGGTCGACCACCGTCACGGTCAGCGCCTCGCCGGAGCCCCAGAAACCATCGGGCGTTTCACGGCAATCGACCTCGATGCGCGAGAAGCGAATGTTTCGCATGTGCCCGCCGTCACGCGAGAACAGGCCCAGACCGCGATTGGAGTCGCTGATCTTGCAGTCCTCGAAAGTGATACTGCTGAAATCCCCGAAGGATTCTGTGCCGAGTTTCAGCGCACAGCTCAGGCTCGAAACGGAGCAGCGGCGGACCATGACATTTTGGCAGGTCCCGATCGCCGTGCCGTCCGGGCCGGCGCTCGTCTTCAGGCATATGCCGTCGTCCGCCGTCGATATTGCGCAGTCTTCGATCAGCACGCGGCGGCAGGCGTCGAGGACGATGCCGTCGGTGTTCGGCAGCCGCCGGTCGTTCGTGACTGTGACGTTGCGGATGGTGACGTCTTCGCAATCGGCGAGGTGCAGTGTCCACATCGGCGAACCCGCGACCTGAAGACCGTCGAGACCGACGCCACGGCACCTCTCGAAGACGATCACGCGGGGCCGGAATTCTGCCGGAATGAAGGTGCCGACATCCGGGTCGTCGCCTGTGATGAAGTGCTCGCCGCCCGCCTCGATCCTGCCCGGTCCGGTGATCCGCACATTTTCGGCGTTCCGGGCGACGATCATGCCCCTGTTCGATTTTTCGGCGATTACGGTGACCGTCGTGTGACGATACGCGTCGTACTCCGGAACGGAGCGAAGCAAGGCGTCGTCGGCGAGATGCAGTTCGACGCCGCTCTTCAGGACAAGCCCGGCCGAAACGTGCTCACCGCCCAGCAGCGACACCCGGCCGCCGCCGCGGGCGGAGGCCTGATCGATTGCCGACTGGATTTCGGCAGTCGCGTCGTGGCCGGTGGCTCTTATCCTGAACTGCTGGAGTGTCGTCACGCCTTGGTATCCTCCTCGAGCAGCACGTCGATCAGCAGCAGCATGGTCAATGCCTGGCCGTAGGGCGTCGGCAGGTTGGGGATGCGCCGGTAGAAGTCGAGGTCGTGGCCCATCGGCGTTCCGTCCGAGACACCCTGGACGACGCCTTCCGCATCGATCTGCCCCAGCACCGCCATCAGCGCCCGGTCGGCGTGAACGCGGTCTTCCGGTCTCAGGATGCCGGCTTCGATGCCGCGCAGGATGCCATAGGCGATGCCGGCGGTGGCGGACGTCTCCACAGGCGATGTCGGGTCATTGACGAGGGTGTGGAACATCCCGTCGTCGCGCTGATGACGCTTGAGCGCCCGGACCTGGCTGGCGAGCACATTGGAGAGGAAACGCTTGTCGCTGGGGCTGAGCGAGGGGACGAGCTCGAAAAGTTCGGGGATCGCCACGGTGATCCAGGCATTGCCGCGCGCCCAGAAGGCCTTGGCGAAGTTGTGCCGGCCGTTGAACGTCCAGCCGTGATACCAGAGGCCGGTGACGGGGTCGGACAAATACCGGGTGTGGATCATGAACTGGTAGACCGCCTCGTCGATCCAGTCGCGGCGATCGCAGATGACGCCGGCCCGGGCGAGGAACAGGCAGGCCATGAACAGCGTGTCGTCCCAGAGTTCGCCGTCGTTCAGGCGTTCCTTGACGACGTGCTGGAACCCGCCCTCCTCAGTCTTGGGCAGCTTATGCACGAGCCAGTCGGCCCAGTCCTCGACGAGAGCGCGGAAATCCGGCCGATCGACATGCTCGGTCAGGATGACGAGCGGCAGCATCGGGGCGGAGCTGTTGATCTGGCGGGGCGGCAGGCCGCGTTCGATCTGCCAGGAATACCAGGCAACGAGATCGTCGATTGCCTTGCTGTCACCGGTGGCAATCGCGCGGCGCAGGAAGCCATAGAGACCGACGCCGACCTCCCAATCCCATTCGTCGAACTCAATGCCGCAAGCATGACCGGCGCCGACGAGGCCTTCCTTGATGCCCTTCAGGCGGCTGAAGGCGGCCGCGACCTTGTCGATCTTGGTCTTGAGCGTCGATCGCTCGATGCTGATCTGGTTCATCTGCATGGTCCACTCATGAAAAGAAGAGACGGTCCGCCCGATCGGCGAGACCCGTGCTGTCGAAGGTGATTTCGGGCTTCGGCTGCGTGTGGTCGAAGGCCAGAGGCTCTCCGTCGAGCGAGAAGGCGCCGTCATAGGCAAGCCTCAGTTCCGGCCGGTACGGAGGCGTGACCGAGAGAACGCGTCGATCGGGATCGAAGGTCACGGCGGTGGCGAGGATCCGCTTTCGGAAACGCGCAAAATCGCCGCCGCTGCCGCAGCCGACCGCGCCGATCCAGCCGCAGAGGCGCCCCTCGGAGCGGGCCTCGCGTCCGGCAGTGGCACCCTTCGTCACCATGGTGAGGCCGTTGGTGGCGTGAAGAGCGGCGAAGCCGGCGCCGGCGCGGACGATCAGCCAGCCGTCTTCGAGCAGGATCTCGTCGAGACCGTCCCGGCCGAGATAGGCGTGGGTCCAACCGTTTCTGTGTTCCTCCGTATCGAAGATCATCAGCGCCACGTCGCGGTGCTGGGCGACGCGCGGGAGGATGCCGCTGCCCGCCCAATAGGAAGGCCGCTGCGCGCCCCAAGGATCGTCCTCGCCCGGATGGTTCACCCAGAGCCGCGCCATCGGATGGCCGGCGAGGCGGATGTCCATGACGTGCTGCTGGTGCCCCTTCCGGCCGGTCTTGTGGTCGACGACGGTCGAAAGCTGGGCCGCCGCGTTCTTGAAGAGAACGAGCTTGCCTTCATCCAGCCCCTGCGCGTAGCGGGCCTCAATGGCACGACCGGGCTCCGGCCGCGCCAGCGGTGAGAGATGGGCCGGCGGGACATAGTCCGAGCAGCAGAACATCGGCAGCGAGGCAACGCCGCCGTTCAGCCATCCCTCGCCGAAGACGACCGCGGCGAAGGGCGCGAGTTCGGTCAGCGGCCCGGCACGCAGTTCCTTGTCGTAGGCACGCCCCTGCGAGCCCGCCGGCACGCCGGCAAGCGTATGCAGCGCGATCATTTCGAAGATCAGGTCGAGCTGGTGCCGGGCGCGGCCCGCAAGCTCGGGCTCGGCCCAATGTTCGAGCGCGAGCAGGCCGATGAAGTCGATCGGGTAGTAGGCCGCGGAGTTCCACTCCGCCAGCCCGTGCGCTTCGACGCTGTCGAACCATCGGTGAAGGCGTGCCTTGGCGAGCGCCGCCAGCTCGCGGCCGCTCCGTCCCGAGGCCTCGAAGACGGCGTCCGGCAGGAATTCGCCCGCGAGCAACTGGCTCGAATGGAAGCACAGCACATGGTTCTCGCTCCAGAACCACATGACGTCATTGCCGGGCTCGTCCACCCAGTAGCGGTAGCCGAGGACCGATGCCCGGATATTTTCGACGGTCTCGGGGCCAAGGCGGTCGCCGTAGGCGCGCACCAGCCAGAGCAATGGCACCAGGACGAAGTCGGAGCAATCCTCGCGCCGGTCGATCGATCGCAGCGTCGTCGCGATGAGGCGGTCGATCGTCGACCGGTCGTCGCTGCCGGTGGCCACCATGGCGAGGGCCCGGCCGATGCGTTCGGCGCCGTGAGCGGCACTGAAATCAAGCGCAGCCCGCTTCCGCTCGGCGATGGTGCCGGCCGGTGGGGCCGGCGAAAGCCGGTCGAGGAAGGCTGCGTCGATGACCCGGGTGACTGTGCCTGCGCCGGATCCGATCGTCAGCCGCACGCCGTGATAGCCGTCCGGAATGCTTAGCGTTTCGGGGACCACAAGCCGCGTCTCGGCAGCGCCGAGGGTCGCGGCGGCGCGGGCGAGGACGGCCCGGTCGTGGCCGTGGCTGACGACCTCGACGAGCACCGGCAGGTCGACTTCGGGCGGCGCGTCGAAGACAAGCTCGAGCGCCGAACCGACGAAGACATCCTGACTCGGTCGAACGTCGCGCACGAGTGCGGCAAGGCGGCCGACTTCTTCGCCGTCGAGGGGGACCGGCAGGACGACCGTCAGCGGCGCCTCATCCAAGAGTTCGAGCTCGAAGAACCAGATCGTGTCCCTTTCGGCGAGATCTTCCGTGTGAATCAGGATTTCGTTGTCGCCGGGGCGAAGCTCGAGCGTCACGTCGGAGGTGCTTTCGACATTGCGCCGGAACGGCTCGAAGCGCACCTGCTCCACGCCGTTCACCCAGATGCGCACGCCGCCGCAGGTCCGGAGCCGGAGGTGAAGACGGCGCGGCGCTTCGGTGCGGAAGGTGCCCTTCAGCCAGCGGCGGAGATGGGTCGGCACATGCCAGAAGCCGGTGAATTCGACGCGGCGATTGGAGCCCGGCAGGTTCAGATGCGCGGCCGGCCAGTTGCCTTCCGGCTCGATCGCGCGGCCCACCATTTCGGCCCAGAAGG
The DNA here is from genome assembly GCF_001651865.1 of Sinorhizobium glycinis. Taxonomy (GTDB): domain Bacteria; phylum Pseudomonadota; class Alphaproteobacteria; order Rhizobiales; family Rhizobiaceae; genus Sinorhizobium; species Sinorhizobium glycinis. Next base: position 270,439 of record NZ_LPUX01000064.1, on the reverse strand, counting down.
CCTTGCGGCAGGGCAGGTCGCCGACATCGACGAAGCCGTTGATGAAGCGATAGTTGACGCGGTCTTCGGCCGGCGCCGCGATTCCGGGAAAGTCTGCGGCGATGAGGTCGGAGACGATCCAGGCGGTAATCGTCTCGCCCTTCGCAACCTCATAGGTCGGGTCAAGAGAGGCCGCCTCAATCGGGAAATCGTCGTTCATAGACCGCCTCCCGTCGATCGTATGAAAATGTTTTCATCTCGCGCAAAACGGCGCATAAGCGCGCCGCCGTGAAGTTTCCGCAAAACAAACAGCTTGACCTTTGCGCTGTCAAGCCGCAAAAAGGTGAAAATCGAAATTGGACAGAGGAGTTCCGGTTCGACTTATGAAAATGTTTTCATCAGGGAGGATGAGCATGTCGAAGCTCTTTTCGGGCGTCAGCGCATTTGTAATCGCCGGCTTCATCGGGGCGGCCTCGGCTCAGGCCGAAACCAAGACGATCACATTCCTGTTCACCGATGACGACCAGGGCTATGTCCAGCGCATGGCCGAGCTCAGCAAGGAATTCGAGAGCACCCATCCGGATGTGAAGGTCAATTTCGTCTCGTCGGGCTATGATGCCGTCGCCAAGCAATTGCCGGTGCAGCTTGCGGTCGGCGAGGGCCCCGATCTCGCCAAGATCACCGATTGGCAGCTGGCGCCCTATTATCTCGATATGCGCCCCTATATGAAGGATCCGGAAGCTTACGCCAAGCTGCATGGAGCGAGCCTCGAACAGCTGCGCCTGCCGAACATCAACGAGCCGACTTCCATCAACGGCTACGTGGCGTCGCAGACGCTCAATCTTCCCTTCGTCAACAAGACGCTGTTCGAGCAGGCCGGCGAGCCCCTGCCGGGGCCGAAGGCGACGCTGAAGGAGATCGTCGAAGCCTCGGCGCGGGTCGCAAAGGCGACGGGCGTGCAGGTTCCCTTCACCATGGACCGCTCCGGCCACCGCTTCTCGGGTGCGGCCTTTTCCTACGGTGCGACCTATGTGAAGGACGGCAAGTTCAGCTTCCCGGACGAGGCGGCCAAGAAATACATCGCCGACGTCTATTCCTGGACGCAGGACGGGAGCTTCCCCAAGGAGATGTGGGGCGCGGCCGGCGGGTCGCAGTACAAGAACATGGGCGACGAGTTCGTCAACGGTAATGTGGTGACCTATCTGGCCGGAAATTGGATGGTCAACCCGTTCCAGACGAAGATCGGTGACGCCTTCGATTGGACGGCGATCAATGCGCCGTGCGGCGAGGCCGGGTGCTACGCCATGCCGGGCGCCACGGCGATCGTCGGCTTCAAGCGGACCAAGCATCCGGAGGCGGTGGCCGAGTTCATCGAGTTCCTCGGCTCCGAGAAGATCCAGCGGGAGATCGCCGAAAACTACGTCATCCTGACCGGCGCCGATATCAAGGACCCGCAGTACAAGCTTTCCAGCGACAACGCCAAGTCCGCCATGGCAGTGTTCCTCGACAACAAGAAGAACGTGCCGCAGGCGGCACGCGACTTCGAACGCCAGAAGGGTGGATCGGCGCTCTACCAGCAGATCGTGCAGCGCATGAGCCAGCTGATCGTCGGCGAATTGTCGCTCGAGGAGACCTACAAGGTGCTCGAGGACGACGTCCGCAAGATCAACGAGGCGCGAGCGACGCAGTAAAGCGCCATTCTCATCAAGCCTCCCAGGCTGGACGACGTGCCCGCTCAGTGGGCGCGTCGTCTCTCGCGCTCAATGCAAAGAAGAGGAACGCCATGCAGTCGTCCATAACTGTCCGCCACGCGGTTCATTACTCGCAGTCGGAAGCCATGACCGGGAGCGCGTTGCGGCAGAATTTCCTGATCGAGGAATTGTTTACGCCGGGGAGCGCGAATGCGGTCTATACGCATTACGATCGCCTTCTCCTTATCGGCGTGATGCCGGAGCGGGAATCGATCGGCCTCGGCGAAGACATGGCCCGCGTCGTCGGTGGCGAATTCCTGCTTGAACGACGCGAGCTTGGGCTGATCAATGTCGGCGGTCCGGGGATCGTCCGGGCGGACGGCGCCGTTTTCGAAGTCGGCTTCCAGGACGCGCTCTATCTCGGCATGGGGACCGGAAACGTCTCCTTCGAAAGCCCCGATCCTTCGGCGCCGGCCAAGTTCTATATCAACAGCGCGCCCGCCCATGCCGCCTATCCGGCCCGGCATATCCGCAAGGCGGAAGCGATCGAGCTCAAGCTTGGCGACGGGCAGACCTCGAACAAGCGGAGGCTCTACCAATATATCCATCCCGATGTCGTGCCGAGCTGCCAGTTGCTGATGGGCATGACGCGTCTGGAGCCGGGCAGCGTCTGGAATACGATGCCGGCGCACACGCATGACCGGCGCATGGAGGCCTATCTCTATTTCGAAGTGCCGCAGGACGCTTTCGTGGTCCACCTCATGGGGCGGCCGGAAGCGACGGGCCATCTGATCGTCCGGAACGAACAGGCGGTCATCTCGCCGCCCTGGTCGGTCCATTGCGGCGCCGGGACCTCCTCCTATGCCTTCATCTGGAGCATGGCCGGCGACAACAAGTCCTTCAAGGACATGGATTTCGTGCCGATGGGGGATATCCGATGACGGCTGCCGCCGGCCTTTTCGACCTCTCCGGAAAACGGGCGCTGGTCACCGGCGCGCGCACCGGCTTGGGGCAGGGCCTCGCCCTGGCGCTCGCTTCCGCCGGCGCCGACATCATTGGGCTGGGGTCACAGGAAATGCCCGAGACGCGCCGCGCAGTCGGGGCACTCGGGCGGCGGTTTGAAGAGGTCGTTTACGATCTGCGCGATCCGGGCGGAATTCCGGATCTGTTTGCCGGCCTCGTCGAAGGCGGCGCGGCGGTCGACATCCTGGTCAACAATGCCGGTCAGATTCGCCGGGCTGACTTCACCGAATTCACCGAAGAAGACTGGGACGACGTGCTGAACATCAACCTGAAGAGCACCTTCGTGCTCTCCCAGGCGGTCGTCCGGCACATGATCGAACGGGGCATCAAGGGGCGGATCGTCAACGTCGCTTCGCTGCTCTCCTTCCAGGGCGGGATCCGCGTCGCCTCCTATACGGCCTCGAAACATGGCATGGCGGGGCTCACCAAGCTCATGGCCAACGAACTGGCCGCCAAGGGGATCACGGTAAACGCGATCGCGCCGGGTTATATGGCGACCGACAATACCGAGGCGCTGCGCAACGATCCGGAGCGCTTCCGGGCCATTCTCGAGCGCATTCCCTGCGGTCGCTGGGGCGAGCCGAGCGACCTCGACACCGCCGTCCTGTTCTTCGCCTCCCCTGCGAGCAGCTATGTCACCGGGCAGGTGCTCGCCGTCGACGGCGGATGGCTGGCGCGCTAGCTCCGATCGGTTCGGACGGGAATGCCTCTTCTCCTTTATGAGGTGAGGCAGGTCGTCCAATCCACGAGAATTTTCTGTAGATGCAATCCGCTGCCCCGGTCGTGCTATCATCGGTACGGACAGGGCTTTCGCTCGCCGAAAAATGGATGTCGCTTGCGGTCAGGGGACTTTGAAGGCCTTTAGCTTTCCACCGGTCCAATCACCTATCGAGCGCCGGAGAATTGCGGGGGTGCGGCATGCGAGAATCCGAGCCTTTGCCGGTCGTGGCGATCATCGGAGGCGGCTTCAGTGGCGCCGCCGTCGCACTGCACCTCACACGCAATCTGGAGCGAGCGGCGCGTGTCATCGTCTTCGAACCGCGCACAAGGCTCGGTGCCGGCCTTGCCTATGACACGGCGGAGCCTGCCCACCGCATCAATGTGCCCGCCTTCAAGATGAGCCTTTATCCGGACGAGCCGGAAAGCTTTGCAGACTATGTTGTCCGGGCCGATACGGCCGCCACGGATCCGGGCGCCTACACCGCCGAGGGTATGGCCTATCCGCGGCGCTCGGTGTTCGGGGACTACGTCGCGGCGGAGCTCGCCCCCTCTCTCGCGAGCGGGGCGATCGAGCATCGGCGCACGCGGGTCCTCGAGGTCGGCCGATCTGCGGACCAATGGACAGTGCTTGCGGAGGATGGGGAGGCACTTGCCGCCGACATTCTCGTGCTCGCCGTCAGCCATCCGGCCCCGTCGCTGCCGAAGACTTTGCGCCCGCTTGCTTCCTCTCCGAAACTGGTCGCCGATTCGACGCGGGCCGACGCGCTGGACGGCATCGCGCCGGCAGATCGCGTCCTGATCGTCGGCAATGGTCTCACAGCGGCGGACGTCGTTGCCGCACTTACGGAGAGGGGCCACCACGGGCCTGTCATTTCCATATCGCGACGCGGCTTGCGGTCCCGCGGCCACCCGGCGGTCGCACAGGACCCGTTTGGCGACTTCGTCTCCGATCCAATCACCCGCGCGTCCGAGCTTCTTCGCCGCATTCGCCGGACGCTGCGGGATGCCCGGCAACAGGGATTGAGCTGGCACCCGGTCATCGATGCGGTGCGGGCGCAGGGCCAGCAGATATGGCAGGCCTTGCCGGTCGTCGAGCGCCGCCGTGTCGCCCGCCTGGCGCGCACCCATTGGGACGTGCATCGGTTCCGCATAGCGCCGCAGGTCGAAAACGTTCTGGACGAGGCAGTCGAAAACGGGCGACTTGAAATTCTCGCCGCCGCCATCGCATCGGCGGCGATCGAGGGCGACGCGATCAGCGTCGAGCTCAGGCAGCGGGGCCTCGAGACACGGCGCCGCATGACGGTGGACGCGATCGTGGTGACCACCGGCCCGGCCCATGGCGAGATACTGAAGTCTCAGCCTTTCCTGACGGAGCTCGAAAAGGAGGGCGTGCTTACCCTTTGCGCCACCGGCCTTGGGATCGCCTGCGATCTGCACGCTCGCGCCGTTGGCACCGACGGCCGGGTGGAAGAGAACCTTTTCATCGCCGGTCCTCTGGCACGCGGCACCTTCGGCGAATTGATGGGGCTGCCGCAGGTGACGGAGCATGCCGTTCTTGTTGCCCGCGAAATCGAAACGCTGCTTGCGGGTGGTGAAGCGAGCCGGCTTTACCCCGTCGTCCGCTGAGTGCAAAAGGCAGGAGGGCGGCGCAATTCGCCACTTCCGCTGTTTTTCAGGGAAATATCATTTGCGATTTAAAACAGCGGCTTGTATGTAATTTCCGGGACGCGCGAACGACTTTCGTCATTAAATCTGGTTTTGCCATTGCATATCTCAAGGCGGCGTCTATATATAACGCGTCGAACATTGCTTGTGACCTTTGTCTACGCGCCGATGCGCTTTGTCAGATTTCCTCTCAAATATCGATCAAGCGCGGCGAATACTCGTCCGCAATCTCTAGCGATTGAAAGGAAATCGTTATGAATTCAGGCACCGTAAAGTGGTTCAACAGCACCAAGGGCTTCGGCTTCATCCAGCCCGATGACGGCTCGACGGACGTGTTCGTCCATATCTCCGCCGTTGAACGAGCCGGACTGCGCTCGCTCGTCGAAGGCCAGAAGGTGAGCTACGACATCGTCCGCGATAACAGGTCCGGCAAAAGCTCGGCAGACAATCTGCGAACTGCATGATTTGTCATTCACCTCCGCTGACCACGGATGTACTGGCAGGGAGCGTTCGAATGACGGAGCGCCGTGGCGCGTCTGAAAGGACGCGCGGCGCTCAAGGGAGGTCGGGGTAACGCCCGGCCTTTTTTGCTGGTGCCACCGAAGGGCACAGGTCGCCGCGGCATGCTGCCCACGACCGAACACGGAGAGGCGCAGTATCGCGTCCGGTTCGGAACCGCGCCCTAAACTGCTTACGCATCAGGACGGCCAAGTGAAAACGCTGCCCTCAGCCCACTGGGCCCCTTGAAATTTCCGCCCGTCGGCTCTTGATAGACAACATGTAGCGATCTCATCAACACGGAAAGGATATACTTTGCAGGTACTCGTCAGGGACAATAATGTTGACCAGGCTCTCCGGGTTCTCAAGAAGAAGATGCAACGTGAAGGCGTCTTCCGCGAAATGAAGATGCGCAGCGCCTACGAAAAGCCTTCCGAAAAACGGGCCCGCGAAAAGGCCGAGGCGGTTCGCCGCACGCGCAAGCTTGCGCGCAAGAAACTGCAGCGCGAAGGCCTGCTGCCTTCGCCGAAGAGAGTGGCGCGCACGCGCTGATCTCGCTTCTCGTCCTTCGCTTGCGCGTCTTAGTCTAAAAGACGCGCGGCGCTGTAGGTCAGCGCTGGGTTACATGCACGTTCAGATGAACGTTACGACGCGTACATGTCCGCGCCGCTCCAGAACGTCAATAACGACACTGGTGCCGGACCGGTTTGCGGCAACGTCGACGGACCCGGAGCCGATCTGCAGGTTCCTGATCTCGAGCTCTTCGATGAAACCGGGCAGGTAGGGCGTGTCGAAGGTGATCTGCATCTGCTTCGTATAGAACTCAAATCCGAGACAGGACTGGATCAGCGACAGGGGCGCTGCGGCGGCCCATGCCTGGGGGATGCAGGCGACCGGGTAGAAGGTGGGGCCCTGGGCGCGCTGGCGCGGAAAACCGCAAAAGAGCTCCGGCAGCCGGCGCAGGTCGATATAGGTCGAAGCAGCGAACAGGCCTTCGAAGATCCGGGCGGCATGCCGGCGATAGCCGTACCGCGCCAGGCCGAGCGCGATCAAGGCGTTGTCATGCGGCCAGACCGAGCCATTGTGATAGCTCATCGGATTGAAACGACTTTCGGTGACAGGCACGGTGCGTATTCCCCAGCCCGAAAACGAGGCGCCGGACATCAGCGTCTTTGCGAGCATTTCGGCCCGCTCCGGAATGGCAAGCCCGGTGAGCAGGGCGTGGCCCGCATTGGAGGAACGAACCCGGCAGGGCTGCTTGTCCCCGTCCAGGGCGAGTACATAGGTGCCGAGTTCCGCATCGAAGAAGACTGCATCGAAGCGATGCCGCAAGTCATCGGCGCGGCGCGTGAACTCCAGGGCCCGATCCTCGTGACCGAGAACCCGGAGCATCCTCGAGGCCGCCTCCCAGGCGCCGTAGACATAGGCCTGTACCTCTGCGATCGCTATCGGACCCCTGGCAAGCGTGCCGTCCGCGTGGAAGACGGAGTCGTGGCTGTCCTTCCAGCCTTGGTTGATGAGGCCTTCCTCGGTCCGTCGGCCGTATTCGACGAAGCCGTCGCCATCGCGGTCGCCGTGGACATCGATCCATTTCAGCGCGGCCTCGATGTTCGGCCAGATCGTCCGGATAGTGGCGAGGTCGCCGGTGCGTTGCAGGTACTGGCCGGCGAGCATGACGAACAGCGGAGTCGAATCGACGCTTCCGTAATAGCGTCGGAACGGCACTTCCCGTAACTCGGCCATTTCGCCGAAGCGGACCTCGTGCAGGATCTTGCCCGGTTCGGCATCGGACAAGGGATCGAAATCCGTTGCCTGGTTGGCGGCGAGATGGGCGAGAACGCCTCGCGCAATTTCCGGGTCGAGCCACAGGGTTTCGATCGCGGTGATGATCGCGTCGCGGCCGAACACCGTGCTGAACCATGGGATCCCCGCATAGGGATAGGGCCCTTCATTGGTATCGGTGATCAGCATGTAGAGGTCGGATATGCTGCGGTGAACGACCTCGTTGAAGACTTCGTTGGAACTCACGATAGACGCCGCCCTTCCCGAAGAAGCGCGCAGCGCACGCCGCGCATCCCTCAGCGCGAAGAAGAACGACCTGTGACCGATCGCGATCGCGGGCTCCCGTTGGCAGTTGATCTCCATGAACAGCGTTCGGCTTTGGCCCGGTGCGAGCTCGATCTCGTAAACCGCTTCGCTTGCCGACAGCTGCGAGGGCGGCGGATCGAAACCGAGGCGGGTGGTCCGCTTCTGGCCGTCGAGACCGGTATAGGAAAGATGAACCTCGGTTTGCCTGGTCGTCGGTGGATGCATCTGGCCGCGCTGCTTGCGCTGCTTGCCGCGGACCTCGAAGAGATCTGCGAAATCGGCGGCAAAGGCCAGCCTGATTTCTATGCGCAGCGGCCTTTCATGGAAGCTGCGGACCAGAACCCTTTCGTAGCAGGTGCCGTTCCAGAGAAATTGCGATCGCCTGAGGTGAATCGTGTCATGGGCAAGGGCCAGTGCGCCGCTCTCGTCCAGGAAGTCGGGATTGGTCAGGTCGCAGGTCAGTGTCGCGTTGTCGTCCCTGAGTGTCGAGGAGAGAAGCATCGGCCTGGCGCCATTGATCGTCACGACAAGATGGGAGAGGTGGCGGGTATCGCGGTGGAACAGCCCTTCCGGACTGTCGGGCCCCGAATAGGCGTCGCCGTTGTGATCGAAAACGGCGAAGGTATCGCCGTGCTTCAAGGTGTTCGGGCGCCGTTCCTGAAGGGATGTGGCTGCCGAAACCGCATATGCGGGTGGCTCGGGGGCCGGAGAGGCGACGATCTCAGAAGACATGGCGCTTCCCTTGCAAGACTTTCGAAATCGAGTTCAGGCCGGCTCTGCCAGCCCCCGACGAGCCTACAGCGCCGCGCTGTTTTCAGACGTTGTTGCACTTTGAAACTCTGCAAGTGTTTCCCCTTCAATCGGCGACGATTCAAGGAACGTGCAGTCGTCGAAGGTAAAAACGCCTCGTGTTTCCGCGGTGTCTTGCGCGCGGCGGCCTCGCGGGTGCTCGCGAATGTCTGTTAACAACAGCCTCCGTATTTTGTTCCGGGCTCTACAGCGCGCGCGTCTTATCAGACGCCCAAAGGTCACTGTAGCACTTGGAATCGCTGCATGTTTTTAACCTTAAATCGACAAGGATCCGAGGGAACCATGCGGTCGTGCGACGAGCGGGCCCAAGAGCACGAGAGCTCCGGATCATCTTCTTCGCCGCCAGGCGCGCCGCCCGCGTCCGATTTCCTGGCACCTCACGTGGCCGTGGATGGAACAAGGCCGCAAGTGGTTGGTTGGAATGACATAAACAGTCGTTCCGCGATGGAGGAGCCAAGATGAACAATGAGACAAGTGGCCGCAGCCCCGGTGATCAGCCCGGTTCGCCCGCAACGACGCCGGAAAGCGCCGGCCGTCAGCCTGGCGCAGGGACAAGAGAAGGCGAGGGCGCCATGGACCGTGGCCTGCAACAGGCCGTGCGTGAGGATCTCGATGAGCTGCGGCAATTCGCCGGCGAGCAGACGGAGGAAGCCAAGGAAGCCGTCAGCCGTATGGCCGAGGACGAGAAGAACCTGACGGCGCGCCAACTGAGCGGCGTCGCAACTGCCCTTGAAAAAGTCGGCGGCGAATTGGAACAGTCGGATCAACGTGCCCTTGGCAGGTATGCCAAACAGATGGGCAGCTCGCTTCAGGGTTTCGCCCGCGACATCGAGGGCCGCAACCTCGGCGAGATTGCCGGCATGGCGGAAGACTTCGGCCGGAAGCAGCCGCTCGCCTTCCTGGGCATGGCGGCGATTGCCGGACTGGCCGCCAGTCGCTTCCTGACCGCCTCGGCGCATCGCCGCAGCAGGCGGGGTGTTTCCCAATCGTCCTCGCCATCGCCGTCGGCAAGCCCCAGACCAGGTGAAGGCGGGTGGAAATTCGAGGAGGATCGGCGCAATGGTTAATCATCGAGACGACCGCCCCTTGCCGGAGCTCATGACCGGTCTGGTGGCGGATATATCCGGGCTTTTCCGCAAGGAAATCGATCTGGCGAAGGCCGAGGCATCCGAGAACGTAAACCGGGCGATAGGCAGTCTTGAGACGCTTCTCGTCGGCCTGGTTTTCGCAATAGGTGCCATCGGCGTGCTGTTGAGCGCGGCGGTACAGGGATTGGCCGCCTTTCTCGTCGCACAGAACATGACCGAACCCAATGCCGATGCGTTGTCGGCTGTCATCATCGGCGTCGTCGTCGCGCTCCTCGCCTGGGCGATGATCTCGCGCAGCATCTCGCACCTGCGCGGCAGCAGTCTGAAGTTCGATAAGACGGCCAGCTCCCTGCAGCGCGACCTCGACGTTGTGAAGGAGAGAGTGCAATGAACGATTTTTCCCACACGCACTCGGCCGCCGAGCTGCAGCGAGAGATCGAGGCCGACCGGCAGCGGATCGAAGAAAAGCTCCACGCCATCCAGGAGCGCATGTCGCTCGGCCAACTGATGGACGAGGTGCTCGAATATGCCAAGACGAGTGGCGGAGCCGAATATCTGAGCAATCTCGGCGTGGCACTCAAGGCAAACCCCATCCCGGTTGCCCTGATGGGGATAAGCCTCGCCTGGCTGCTCGCCAATCCGGGCTCCCGCGCTCCCCGGTTCACAGGACTGGACAATGAGCCGGACGACTATCCACTGGCAAACGTCACGGGGTCGGTAAGGCGAAGCGGTCCGGTCGAGGAGAGCTTCGGCGAGCGGTACAGCCATTTCGCGGATGAAGGCGGCAACCGCTTCAGGGCCATGACTGACGCTGCCGGTCGCCGGGCCGGCCACTTCGTCGACCAGAGCGGCAAGGTCTATCGCGGCTTTGCCGACGCCGCCGGCAAGCAGATCGAAGACATACGCGACGAGACCGGTGCCATGTTCGACGAGGCCTCGGGTTGGGCTTCCAGGACGTGGCGGCAGGTAAGTGACTCCGCGGGCCGCATGTCGGAGTCCATTGCGGAAACCGGCAGGTCGCTTGCCGGCAGTGTGCAGTCCGCCGGCCGATCGCTGGAAGACCAGGGCGCGCGCCTGAATGCAGCCATCCTCCAGCATTTCCGCGATCAGCCGCTGGTCGGCGGCGCGCTTGCCTTTGCCGTAGGTGCGGCGATCGGGGCTGCTCTGCCCCACACCGAGACCGAGGACGAAGCCATGGGCGAGGCGGCCGACGAGGCGCGCAGCCGCTTGGCGGACAGGGCCAATGCAGCGGTTGGCGAGGCAGTGGGGACTGCGCAGCAGGTGCTGGACAAGGCGGGTGATGCCGCCCTTGAAGCGCACGACGCCGCCAGGAATCGGCTACGCGAACCGTTTCGGCGCCTGCTTATTCGACGAGCGACACCGTCTTGCCGACGATGATCTCGTCCGTCGGCGAGGCGCAGGTCTCCATCGTCGAATTGCCGGTGAAGGTGATTTCGTTCGCGACGATCTGCGTGCAGCCGCCCGAAACCGTCGAGTTGCCGGTAAACTCGATGCGGCCGCTTGGGATGTACAAATTTCCTTCCAGCGTCGATTCCGAATTGCCCGTCACCTGATGAACCACGCCCGCATCGCGGCGACTTCCGAAGAAGAGCAGGCCGGCATAGGGTCCACTCGCCGGCGCGGTCAGGTCGATGTCGCCGTTGCCAAGCAGCTTCGCGGTCGCGGAATTCGTGAAATAGAAGGTGACGCCCTCGCCTGAGAGTTTCGCTCCCGCCGTCACGGTGAGTTCGCCACCGTCGATGATGTAGAGGCCAGGCTTCAGCGCGATCGTTCCCTTGATGTCCAGCCCGCCGCAGAACCGGATCGCTGCGAGCCCGCTCAGGAGGCGGTCGAGCAGGTAGGTCGAGTTGGAGACATAGTCCAGCGTCCGGCAGGGAAGCAGCTGGACCTGCAGCCTGTCCGGCTCGGCGACGCTCGCGAAAGGGTCCGGGGTCGGCGGGACGCGTTCGACGGGCTCGCTGCAGCCGGTCATTGTCAGGCCGGTCGTCGTCACCGCTTCGCCGACCGTGTAGACGCAATCGGTCGACATGAAGGCGCTACCGTTCTTCATAAGAAAGGCGTCGGCGGCGCTCGAATTGGAGACAACGCTGCAGCCCGACAATTGCACCTGGGTCGAGCCGGTCACGGTGACCGCGCCCGATGCCGAGCCCGACAGGGCCAGCACGCAGGCCTTCGAGCCACCCTTGACCTCTGCGACCGCACGGGCCGAGATCGCCACCGGCCCGCCGACGAAGACGGAGGAAAATAGGCGCGCATGCGTCTCCGTCAGTTCCACCGTGACCTTGGTCGATCCGGCGCTCAGTCCGGGCTTCGTGCTGACGGTCAGGGTGCCGGGGGCATAGCCCGAGGCGCTCGCGATCCCCAGCGCCGTGCTCTCGAGGGCCGGTTGCTGGTCGCCCGCCCGATGGCGGATGGCGGCCGCATGGGCCGACACGTCCGCCGCATGCTGCAGTTGACGCTGCTCCATATACCAGTAGCCGGTTTCCGCTCCGAGCCCCATCGCGCCGACCAGCACGGGAAACGCGATCGCCGCGATAACGGCGACCGCGCCGCCGTCGTTCTTCATAAAGGCGCGCGAAAGACGCCGCAGGCGCGGTGACGGCTTTTCGACTGCGATCACGTTGGTTCCTTTGTCCATCCGAGTGTCACGGGATCCTGATGTTCCGGGCGGAGGATATATCCCGGCAGGGCGGCAGTTGCGATTCGGCCGGTTGGCCTAGTCCTGCCCCATCCCGCTTGAGGCGTCCGCTTAGGCCATCAGGCCGAATGGCGATCAAGCGATGCAGGCGGCATATTTCGCGGCACTTGAAACGGCCTTCGAGGCCCTCGTGAAAGGCGCCCTTGAGATGATCTCCACGACTGCCGCTTGGCTCGCATTCTTTCTTTTTGCCGCAACGATGACCTATGCAGGCGTCAGAGACGTGGCGACGATGACGATCCCGAACCGCCTTGTAGCCTTTCTGCTGGTCGCCTTCGCGGTGTTCGCGCCGCTTGCCGGCGTCGAGCTTTCCACGATCTGGTCGAGCACCCTCGTAGCGTCCGCGGTGCTCGCCTGCACCTTCACGTTCTTCGCCCTCGGCTGGATCGGCGGCGGCGACGCAAAGCTGCTGCCCGTGGCGGTGCTCTGGCTCGGTCCGGACCTGGCCCTGCACTTCGTCGTCTACGCTTCGGTGCTCGGTGCGGTTCTGACACTGTCATTGCTGCAGTTTCGCAGGGTGCCGCTGCCGGTCATCCTGAAGAAACGTGCCTGGTCGAGCCGGTTGCATCAGCCGCAGTCGGGCATTCCGTACGGTGCGGCGATGGCGCCGGCGGCGCTCCTGCTGCTGCCGGAAAGCCATTGGCTCTCCGCCATTCTCTGAAGAAACCGAAATCCCGTTGGAAACAGGTCCTGCCATGATCCGCTTGGTCATCCTCTTTTTCGCACTCGCCTCCGGCGGTGCCGCCTCGTGGCTGGCGCTCGGCTTCACCGAGCAGCCGACCGTCGAGGCCGCCGAGGTTCGGCTGACTCCCACTCAGGAGGTGCTCGTCGCCGCTCAGGGGCTGGCACGCGGCACGACGCTCGAGGAGCCACACCTGCGCTGGCAGGCGTGGGAGGGAGATATTCCCCCCGTGTTCATCAGCCGCAGTGCGCGGCCGGACGCGATTGCGACGCTCAAGGGTTTGCTCGCCCAAAGCAGTTTCGTCGCCGGAGAACCGATCCGCGAGGACAAGCTTGCCCAGCGCGGCGCCGGTTTCCTGTCCAGCATGCTGCCTTCTGGAAAACGGGCAATCGCCGTGCGCGTGACGGCGGAGAGCACGGCCGGCGGTTTCATCCTGCCGAACGACCATGTCGACGTGATCCACACCGTCGCCCGCCCGGATTCCTCAGGGAAGGATGGCAAGGTCGTCAGCCGCGCGATCCTTTCCAACATACGGGTGCTCGCGGTCGATCAGACCATTTCGGAAGGTGCCGACGGTACCTCAGTTGTCGGCAAGACTGCGACGCTCGAGGCAGACCCCGAGCAGATCGCCGTCATCGCCGCGGCGGAGGCTTCCGGCACCGTGTCGCTTGCGCTGCGGGCTGTCGCCGACAACCTGGAAGCGCCGGTTGTCGAGACGGAAGGAAACCGACCAGGGGTCGTGCGCATTGTCAGTGGAGGGCGGCTGTCGATGGTCGAGGTCCCATCCCGCTCCGGCGGCAGCTGATTGATTTTCACGGATTGTCGGACAGATGAAACAGCTCGGAAACACTATCCAGGACACCCCGCGGGCACCGGTTGCGCCGCTCCTGTCCGTCCCGAAGGTGGTCATCACCGTCTTCTGCCGCTCGGAGGCGCTGACGGAGACGATCCGCATGGCGGCGATGGACCGCCGCATGACGCGGGCCACCGTGACGATCAAGGAAGGCGGGATACAGGAAGCTACGGCGCTTTACGGCGGCGTCACATCGCCGAACCTCGTCGTCGTGGAGAACAGCGATGAGGAGGGCCGTCTGATGCCGGCGCTCGAAGCCCTGGCAATGGAGTGCGTCACCGGCACCAAGGTCATCGTCGTCGGCCGTTCCAACGACGTCGGCCTCTATAAGAGGCTGCTCGACGCCGGCGTCAGCGACTACCTGGTCATGCCGCTCGACCCGATCGACTTCGTCGCTGCGGTGCATCGCTGCTTTCGCGACTCCGTCGATGAGAAGCTCGGGCGGATCGTCGCCTTCATCGGTGCCAAGGGCGGAACCGGCTCCTCGACGCTCGCCCACAACGTCGCCTTCGCGATGTCGAAGCGCGTCGATGCCGACGTGCTGATGGCCGACCTCGACCTCCAGTTCGGCACGCTGGGGCTCGCTTTCGACGTGGAGGCCGTCCAGGGCATGACGGAGGTTCTGAGCAGCCCCGACCGCCTGGACGACGTGCTGCTGCGGCGCCTGGCGGTGCCCTACACGGAGCACCTGCACCTGCTTCCGACGACCACCGACCTCAACAGGTTCTTCCATCTGAAGGAGGAGCATGTCGATCATCTCCTGGATGTCGCCCGGTCCAGTTCCTGGCACGTCGTGGTCGATCTGCCGCACATCTGGATGCAGTGGACGCGAAAGATTCTGCTGGAGGCCGACGAGATCGTTATCACCGCAACGCCGGATCTGGCCTCGATGCGCAACGTGAAGAACCTGGTCGAATTTCTGAAGACGGCGCGTCCGAACGATCCGCCGCCGAGACTCGTGCTGAACCGGACAAACACGCCGAAGCTCGCGGAAATCAAGCCGAAGGACTTTGTCGCCGCCGTCGGGCTGGAGGAAAGCGTATGCGTCCCTTTCGATCCGCAGCTGTTCGGCAAGGCGGCCAATAACGGCCAACTGGTCGTCGAGTCGGCGCCCGAGTCCAAGGCGGGACAGGCCATCGCATCGCTTGCCTGGCGGGTCGGCGGCACGCGGGAGAGACGGACGCGAAGGAAAGGACTCCCGGGATTGGTGCAGAGATTCGTTCAACGGCACCAGCAGAAGGCGGCGGCGGGGCTGCGCAAGAAGGCGCACGAACTGAAGAAGTCCGAGGCCGGCGCCTCGGCCGTGGAATTTGCGCTGATCGCACCGGTGTTGGCCCTTGGCCTCGTCGCCATGGCCGATGTTGCCCTGGCGCTGCACGAGCGGATGACGATCGACCACGTCCTTCGGGCCGGGGCCCAAGCCGCCATGGCCGATCCGGGAGCGACGCAGGTCGACAAGGTGCTGCAGTCGACGCTGGCGCAAAGCGCCGTGCCGGCCAATGTCATCCTGGCGCCGGCGAAGCGCTACTGCGCCTGCCCGGAGAACGCCGATGTCAAGCCGGAGGCCGCGCCGCAATGCGGGACGAGCCCTTGCGCGAATGCGGCGCAGCAGCTCGTATTCTATCGGCTTGAAGCGGCGAAGAACTACCAGCCCATGTCCGTGCCGGAGGCGCTGCCGCCCTTCCAGCTCAACTCCTCGATGCAGGTGCAGGTCCGATGACCGTATCGTTCCACATCCTTGGTCGCGCCTGGCGCAGCCAGTCGGGCGCGACGGCGGTCGAATTCTCGCTCGTCTGTTTTCCGCTGCTTCTGCTGGTGCTCGGCGTCATGGAGTTCGGCCGCGCTTTTTACGTGCGCAACGACCTGTCCTATGCTGTCGATTTTGCCGCCCGGCAGGTCCTCATCGGGCAGATCGCGCGCGACGCGCCCGACACGGAGGCGCAGACGAAGCTGGCGAGCGCCGTCCGCGAAAAGTTCGGCAGCGGCGATCCCGAGTTGTTGCAAATTGCCGTCAGCAAGCAAACGGTAGACGGGATCGATTTTCGCGTGTTGTCGATCCGCTACCCGTTCAGGTTCTTCCTTCCCGGGTTGGCGGAGGCTCCCTTCAGCCTCGCTTTTTCGCGGCGCATCCCGATCGGATGACCGATCGGCGGAGTGGGTCATGGTTCGTCGGGGCTTACTTCGCTGATCGGCGGAGCGGGGTTGTTCGGCGGAGGAGCGTTCGACGTTTCGTCGCCGGATTGAACCGGATCGCAGTGCTCCGTGCAGCTGTAGGTCGATCGCCCGGTGCCCCCGTGGACGGTGATCAACCGGCCGCCCGCTGCAACCACGTCGAGGATGATGTTGGCGACCTCTGCGCCGGCGGCATCCATGACGATGAGGTTCGTCGATCCGGGCGTCTTGCCGGTCAGTATGACCGTCTTGTCGTCGCTGAGCGTCGCCTGGGCGATGGCGGGGTTGCCGATGATGAGCGTGCTCGCCGGCCGGGCGAGCATCAGCGGCCTTGCAAAATCGACAATGACCCTGACAACGCCCTCGGTCTGTCGGGTCGGTTCCAGTGCCGTGCTCGGCGGGCGATCTTCCGCCGCCTGCGCCCCGCCAAAAACGGTTGAGGCCAGCAAGGCGAGAACAAGCCGTCCGGCCCCTATATGCCCTGGAACCACGCGCATTTTTCGCTCCCGATCTCTGTGAACGGACGACGACCCATCCGTTCTAATAAAGGCGGCAAAGCAAGAGGATAGTGCGGCCGGACGATTGGACTAGGCCAACAGGCCGACCCTAGTGCGGAAGTGGTATCGGCCATCAGGCCGAATGGATCAAAAGGGTTAATAAAGTCTATATCAAGGCCACACAGCAAGCGGGAAACGAGGCAGAAGCCGGCCCGGCCCTGTGATGCCGAACTTGGCGTCGGCGCAACCCTAACCCAGTGAAGGATCTGTCTCATGAAAAATCTTCTCGTCCGCTTTCTCCGCAACGAATCCGGTGCAACGGCCATCGAATACGGCCTGATCGCCGGCCTGATCGCCGTTGCCATCATCACTGCCGTGCGGACCGTCGGCACCGATGTCGACGCCGCGTTCGACGCGATCGCAGCTGCCCTCTAACGGCGACCCAAGTCACGCGTCGGTCGCCAAGCGAAGCGGAAGGCATTGTCGCCTTCCGCTGTCGCATCTCACGAACAGAGACACCCCAACGGCCAAGTGAAGCGACAACGATGTTCGGCAGAAAATCCATCCCGGATCAAAAGGCTACCGAAACGGAAGTCCAGCACGCGGCGCGCGAAGCGCACTCTGCCATGCCGCCCGAAGTCCCGAAGCCTGCCGAAGTCCCTTCTACCGTCAAAGCGGAAAAAGCCGACCAATATTACAGCCTGAAGAAGGAAGTCTTCAGCGCGCTGATCGCCACGATCGACGTGGCGGCGCTGTCGAGCATGGACGGAGACGAAGCGCGCCAGGAAATCGGCGCGATCGTCAACGACATCGTTTCGGCCAAGAAGGCCGGCATTTCCATGGCCGAGCAGAACGAGCTGCTCCGCGACATCTGCAACGACATTCTGGGCTATGGTCCGCTCGAACCCCTGCTCGCACGCGATGACATCGCCGACATCATGGTGAATGGCGCCGACCAGGTTTTCATCGAGGTCGGTGGCCGGGTGCAGCAGACGGGCATCCGTTTCCGCGACAACGAGCAGCTTCTCAACATCTGCCAGCGCATCGTCAGCCAGGTGGGCCGACGTGTCGATGAGGCAAGTCCGATCTGCGACGCGCGTCTGGCCGACGGCTCGCGTGTCAACGTCATCGCGCCGCCGCTCGCGATCGACGGACCGAGCCTGACCATCCGCAAGTTCAAGAAGGAGAAGCTGAACCTCGACCAACTGGTGCGGTTCGGCTCGATCTCGCCGGAGGGCGCCGAGATCCTCAAGATCGTCGGCCGCGTCCGCTGCAACGTGCTCATTTCGGGCGGTACGGGCTCCGGCAAGACGACGCTCCTGAATTGCCTCACCGGCTATATCGATGACGGCGAACGCATCATCACCTGCGAGGATGCCGCCGAGCTTCAATTGCAGCAGCCGCATGTCGTGCGGCTCGAGACCCGCCCGCCGAACATCGAGGGGCAGGGTGAAATCACCATGCGCAGCCTCGTCAGGAACTGCCTGCGCATGCGGCCGGAGCGGATCATCGTCGGCGAGGTGCGCGGCCCGGAGGCCTTCGACCTCCTGCAGGCGATGAACACCGGCCATGACGGTTCGATGGGGACGCTCCACGCCAACTCTCCGCGCGAGGCGATCTCGCGCATCGAGGCGATGATCACCATGGGCGGTCATTCGCTGCCGGCCAAGGCGATCCGGGAAATGCTGGTTTCATCGGTGGATGTGATCGTCCAGGCGGCACGCCTGCGCGACGGCTCCCGCCGCATCACCCACATCACCGAAGTGCTCGGCATGGAGGGCGACGTGGTCACGACGCAGGACCTCTTCGTCTACGACATTCTCGGCGAGGACGGAAAAGGCAACATCATCGGACGGCACCGTTCCACCGGCATCGGCCGGCCGGCCTTCTGGGATCGCGCCCGCTACTATGGCGAAGAGGCGCGCCTGGCTGCCGCCCTCGATGCCGCCGAGATCAAGGCGGCCGCCTGACGGCCGCTCCCGAGCATCTGACAAAGGCTGATACGGACATGCTGAGTGCTTCGCTGTTTCCCGTGCTCATCTTCCTTCTGGCGTCGAGCTCCGTCGGCGGCCTGATGCTTGCCGCCCTTTATCCGCGGGCCGCGAAGGCCAGCGCCTATCGGCAAAGATTCGAGCGCGTCGCCGGCCGCACGGAGATCAAGCGGGCAGAGACGGCCGACGAGGAGCGCCGCGACCGTCGCCGCTCGGTTGAAAAGACGCTGCGCGAGATAGACGAGCAGCAGAAGGCGCATGCGCGAAAGGGCGGCAAGCCGAAGCTCGACGTCAGGCTCCGCCAGGCGGGTCTCGGCTGGTCGGTCCGCACCTACTGGCTCGCTTGCACCGGCACTGGCCTCGCCGCCTATGTCCCGATATCGCTCCTGGGGCTCGGCGCCCTTACCACGCTGGGCTTTGCCATTGCGGGCGGCCTGTTCCTGCCGCACCTCTACGTGAACACGACGCGCAACAGGCGGCTCAAGCGGTTCACTGCCGAGTTTCCGAATGCGGTGGACGTGATCGTGCGGGGGCTCAAGGCAGGCCTGCCGATGACCGATTGCCTGCGAGTGATTGCTGCCGAAGCCGAGGAGCCGGTCAAGGGTGAATTCCTCACCATCGCGCAGGACCAGACGCTGGGATTGCCGGTCGACGAAGCGGTCGAGCGACTGTGCGAACGCATTCCCTTGCCCGAGGCCAAGTTCTTCTCGATCGTCATCACGATTCAAAGCCGCACCGGCGGCAGCCTCTCGGAGGCGCTCGGAAACCTCTCCAAGGTGCTGCGCGAGCGGAAGAAGATGAAGGCGAAGATCAAGGCCATGAGCGCGGAGGCAAAGTCCTCCGCCGGCATCATCGGGGCCTTGCCGTTCTTCGTCGCCGGCGCCGTGTACCTGACCAGTCCCGACTACATGTCGCTCCTGTTCACGACGATGGCCGGAAAGATGGTGCTTGTCGGCTCGGCCCTGTGGATGGGCGTCGGCACCCTCCTCATGCGCAAAATGATCAACTTCGACTTCTGAGAAACGACATGAACCTTGGCGTCCACATCCCCGATTCGGACCAGCTTTCCGCGATGTTGGCTGGTATTGCCGCCTTCTCTGCGGTCGTCGCGGTTTCCTGGCCCTATATATTCCGCGATACGCTCGCAGAGCGGATGCGCAAGGTGGAGAGCGAGCGCGAGCGCATCAGAAAGCGAGAGCGCACTCGCCTGAATGCCGAAAAAAGCAAGGTGCAGCTCCGCGTGGAGCCCAGGCGCTTCTTCCAGGCGATCGTCGATCGATTCAACCTTGCCAAACAGGCGGAGAATGGCGACATCCTGCGCCAACTGAGCATGGCCGGCTACCGGGGTTACGCTCCGGTGACGACCTTTCTTGCCTTCCGGTTGATAGCGCCATTTGCGCTCTTTGCTGCGTGCCTGATCTATATGCTGCTCGTCCTTCGGCCCGAGGCGCCGCTGCTTGCTGTCATCGGGATGGCCGGCGCCATGGGCTCGCTCGGATATTTCGCTCCGGCGATATTCATCCGGAACAGGATCACCAAGCGCCAGCAGGCGATCCGCCGATCCTGGCCGGAGGCGCTGGACCTCCTGCTGATCACCGTCGAATCCGGCATGGGGATCGAGAGCGCCTTTCGCAAAGTGGGCGAGGAAATCGGCGTGCAATCTCCCGAGGTGGCCGAGGAGATCCTTCTGACGACGGCGGAGCTTTCCTATCTGCAGGACCGGCGGCAGGCCTTCGAGAACTTGGGGCAGAGGACCGGCGTGGAGGGTGTCCGCGCCGTCGTGACCAGCCTGATCCAGGCGGAGAAATATGGGACGCCGCTTGGCCAGGCGCTGCGGGTGATGGCGCAGGAGAACCGCGACATGCGCATGAGCGAGGCGGAGAAGAAGGCGGCCGCGCTTCCCCCGAAGCTCACGGTGCCGATGATCGTGTTTTTCCTGCCGGTTCTCTTCGCGGTGATCATCACGCCGGCTGCCATTCAGATTTCCGGCATTCAATAGGTGAGCGGACGTTGCGGCGCCCCTCTTTGAAGCGGCGGTCGCAACTCCGTACGTGGCTATGTGCCGTTCTCTTCACCTTCAGCGAGGGCAACGATCTTGCCGCCGATGCTTTCCAGCGGCAGCACGAAATCGACAAGACCCGCACCGATTGCGGATTTCGGCATGCCGAAAACCACGGAACTCCCCTCGTCCTGGGCAATCGCCTTGCCGCCCGCCTCGCGCACCGCGCGAAGCCCCTCGGTCCCGTCATTGCCCATGCCGGTCAGGATGACGGCGAGCGCCTCGCCCCTGAAGGCACGGGCGATCGAGCCGAAAAGATACGAACCCGAGGGTTTGAAGCCGTCGGCGGGAACGTCGTTTACGACGCGGATTCGTGATCGGCCGGAGACGCCAAGCTGGAGACCGTCCGGAGCAAGGTAAGCCGTTCCGGGCCTCAGGCGCTCGCCGTCCGCGGCGACCTTGACCCTCAGCGGCACGCTCGCGTCGAGGGATTCGGCGACGCCGTCAATGAAGCCGCTCGACATGTGCTGGACGATCAGAATCGGGGCAGGGAATCTGCTCGACATATTCATCAATATCGACCGGATCGCAGCGGGGCCACCCGTCGAGGCGGCGATGCCGACAATGCCGATCGGCCGATCGGCCGCGGCCGCACGGCGCTGATCGATGCGGCGCCGGTCTCCGGCCCGCTTGCGCCATTGCCTGACCACCTTCACATGGGCCATGGCCTTGATCGTCGACAGGAATTTCTCCGTCGCGGCTTTCTCGAGGCGACCATCGACCGGCGGCGGCGCCGGAATGACCGCAAGAGCACCGGCTTCGAGGGCTCGAGCCGCGGCAACTCCGAGCTCACCGCCATTGTCACGGGACACCATGACGATCGGCGCCGGCGCTGAGACCATGATCTCGCTCACCGCTTCGGCGCTGTCGTGATCACCGAGCCGCAGTTCCATCGTCACGATATCGGGCGACAGTTGCCGCGCCATCGCGACCGCCTCGGCCGTGCTTCTTGCCACGCCGAGGAGCTCCGCCGCCGGATCTCCGCGAACCGCCTTCTCGACGAGTTCCTGAAGATCGACCCTGGAGGTGGCAAGAAGAATGCGAACCATTGCCGCCTCAGACAACCTGGCTCACGGTTTCGAGAAACTGATGCGCATCGAACCGGTTCTTCGCAAAGTAAGCATTGGCACCCGCCTCCAGGCCGCGAGCCCTGTCCTCCGCCGCTTCCCGACCAGTGATGAGGATGATGGGCAGGCCGGCCAGCCGGTCGGAGCTTCTGATCGCTTGCGTCAATTCAAGCCCATCCATTGCCGGCATATCGACATCGGCCACGACGACATCGACCTCATGGTGTCGTAGGTGCTGCAACGCCTCTTGACCGTCGGATGCCATGGCAACGTCGTAGCCCGCCGCCTGGAGGATGAGCCTGACCAGCGTGCGGATATATTTCGAGTCATCGACGACGAGAACCTTGCGGCGCTCGGACGTTGCAATCTGACCGGCGTCGGGGATGGGTGCCGCATGTGTCTCCGGCGCCGCCCCAGCCAGAAGCGAAGTGTTGAGAAGCAGCGCGATGCGACCGTCGTGCAGCACCATCCCGCCGCAGTAGCGTCGGACTTTCTGAAGCCGAGGCCCGAGCGAACGCGCAAGCAGTTCCTGTTCTCCGGCGACCGCGTCTACGAGAACTGCAGTCTGCCTGCCTCCGGCGCGGATGATGATCGCCGGCCGCGCCTCGCTTGAAATGGGCTCGCCAGCCGCTCGCAATCCCAACCAGCGGGCAAGATCGACAAGGGGAAAAGTGCCGGCCCCGGTCGTCACGACCGGTCTGTCCTGTTCGAACCCTATGTCCTCGGCGGCGACCCTTATGACGCGCTCGACGGAAGAGGTGTCGATCGTCAGCACATGCCCGGCAACATGGATCTCCAGGGCGCGAACCGTGGCGAGCGTGAGCGGCAAGGTCAGGGTGAAGGCAGCCCCGCCTTCCGGAACTTGTGCGACATTCGCCGTGCCGCGCATGTCCTCGACAGCCCTTCTGACGATATCGAGCCCGATCCCGCGGCCGGACAGTCGGTTGACCGAGGCCGAAGTGGAGATGCCAGGCTCGAAAATGCGCTGCAGCAGATCTCCCTCTTCTTCCGATTCAATCGAGTCCGTCTGGCCTGCGAGCTTGCGCAGCGATGCCGTGTCCAGGCCGCGGCCGTCATCCTGCACCACCACTTGCACGCGATCGCCGGAGACGGAAGCCGAGACGACAATGCGCCCCTTTTCTAGCTTACCCGCCAGTCGCCGTTCCTCGGGCGACTGGATGCCATGCGCCACGGCATTGCGGACGAGGTGGCGAAGCGAATCCTGCAGTCCGGCGAGAATTGAGCGATCGATCTCGATTTCCCCGCCCCTGATTTCCAGCGCCGCCGATTTTCCCGCGTGCGCCGCCATGTCCCGGACGATGCGCTCCAGCCCCTTGCAGGCTGCGGCGAAGGGTTGCGTGCGGGCGCGGCGCACCTCGTGGTCCAGGGCGGTCACCGCGCTGTGCATCAGTCGTCCGTCATTGCGGAGCGAAGCAGCAAGCTCGCGCAGTCCGGTTTCAATGCCGGCGGTCTCGGTCTCGGAACAGGAGCCGACCGTCCGCAACCTTCTTGCCTGCTCCCTGAGGCGCGAGGCCCGATCGGCATGCGCTCGGACGACCGCATCGAAAGCGAGCAATTCGCCGCTCCTGTGGAGAAGCGCGTCGAGCCGATCGGCCGACACACGCATCGAACCGTCCAGATCGGTCGAACGAACCGGGACCTGATGTGCGGCGGGGGGCGATGGCGGTTTCGGTGGCGCGCTGCCGTGAGACATGCCCGGGGCGACCGCAGCCTGCAACTCGAGAGCGACGCCCTCGGCGCCGGCCGACGAGAGCATTTCGCCGCCTGCCAGCAGCCGCCCCGCCTCCGCAATCGCATCCGCGGCGCGCAGAAGCAGGTCGAGCTTCGTACGATCAAGCGCCGAGCCCTCCTTCGAGGCGTGCGTCAGCACCTCCTCCATCCAATGGCAAATGCTTTCTATGCCGCGCACCTGAACGAGGCCCGCGGCGCCTTTGAGACTATGCGCCATCCTGAGAAGCTGATCCTGCAGACGCCGTTTCTCATCGGCGCCCTCGGCCTCCTCGATTCCGATCAGCATGCGCTCCATATCGCAGGAGCGTTCCCGCACCTCTTGCGTGAAGATTTTCAGGAGCTGGCGGTCGAGTTCTTCCGCTTTCATCATTTTCCGTTGCCATGGTCAGCGAGCATGTCCCTCAGCCGGGAGCCGAGCTCGTTCAAGTCCTTTGCCGCCTCTTCCGCCTGGCGGATGGCCGACAGGTTCTGGCTGCTCGCCTGCTGAATGTAGTGCATCGCATCGTGTATCTGCTTCATGCCGGCTTTCTGCTGGCCGGCGGATGCGGCGATCTGCGCGACGGATCGGGCGGAATCCGCGATGATCGCCTCGAGCTGCCGGATCGTCTCGCCTGCTTCCTTCACGGTTTCGAGCGCCCGGCCGACACTCTTCGTTCCCTCTTCGGCACCGATCACTGCGGCATTCGTCGACTTCTGGATTTCCATGAGGATCCGCCGAACTCTCGTGGTGGCGGTTTTCGACTGGTCGGCAAGGGTCCTGATTTCGCTGGCGACCACGTTGAAGCCCCGGCCGTGTTCGCCCGCGCGCGACGCTTCGATCGCCGCGTTGAGCGCAAGCAGGTTGGTCTGGTCGGCGATCTCGGCGACGACCGAGACGATCTCGCCGATTTCGATACTGTTTTCCGCGAGCGAGAGAATATCGCCGGCAATCGCCTCCGTTCGCGCGTTGACCGCGTTCATCGTCGTGACGGTGTTATCGAGCGCCTTGCGCCCCTCGCTGCTGATCTTCACGGCGGTTTCATAAGAGGCGGCGACCTGCTGGGCGCGCTGCGCCGCCTGTTCCGATGTCTGCAGCACGTCATCGACGCTCGTCACCGTTTCCGCGACGGCGGTGGACTGGTCGCGCATGCCTTCGACCTGTTGCGTGGTTCCGGCCAGGATCTCGGCCGCCGAGGACGAAAGATGCTGTGACGTCTCCGCGATCGTCGCGAGCAGGTCCTCCAGCCGCTCGCGGGCGGCACGCTCATTTTCGATAATGCCTGCAAGTTTCGCCGTCATGCCGTTCAAGGACGCGCCGAGAACGGCCAGTTCGTCATTTCCCGCGACAATGGCCCTTTCGTGCAGATTTCCGGCACTGACGCCTTTCGCAACGTCGACGAGGATGCGCACCCGGCGGGCATAGTGGCGAACGACCCTCAGCACGAGGAAGAGCAAGACGATGGCCAATGCGGACAAGCCCAGCTGCAGCATCTGCGACCGGTAGAGCCTCGTCGCGGCGGTATCCTCGATCCTGTCGATCTTTTCGTTGATCCGGGCCGCGTAGGTCCGGATGTGCCGGTCGAGTTCCTCAAGGAGGGCTGGGCTGGGAGGCGTCTGGCTTATCGTCCGTTCAAGCGCCGGTTTCACCTGTTGCTGCCAGAGTTGGCGCAGCTGCTCCAATTGGGCAACGGCGTCGGGGTCGGTCTCGGCCGCAAACCCAAGGGCCTCGTCGCCGCCGGCCAGCCGCGCGAGCACCCGCTCGTTGCGCTGCATCAGCTCGCGAAGCTCGGAAATGGCCGCAGGCCAGTTCGGGTCGTTCGGCGCCGGCAGGCGTCCGGCCCTGTAGAGCATCTGGTAGAAGATGCGCTCCTTGCTGAGCGACGAAGCCGCCGCGAGGTCGGCGCGGACTCTCTCCAAAGCGACAAAGCTTGATCCGACGAGCAAGGCCGCAGCCGCCGCGAAAAGCAGCATTGCAAAACCCAGTTTGCCGTAGAGGCTCCTCGCGCGCGGGAGGTTCATGGTTGTTCACCCCCTGCGGACTCGTCGGCCAGCTGCTCGCTTTCCAGAAAGAACCGGCGATCGCTGAGGAGAAGAGCGCCTTGCAGGACAACGGTCCCGTCACCCATGGGGATGCGAGCCCAGTCCGGACCGTCGTCACCGCCAGTCGAGGGGCTCTCCGGCGCGGAGAACGTTCTGATCTCCGGCATTTCGTCCGTCACGACCAGGAATTCCGCTTGCGTCTCCCCACAGACGATCGCCCAATCGCCGTCCCGTGAAGCAGCGGCGGGAAGCTGAAGCAGGCTTCGAAGATCGAATACGGGAAGCAATTGACCGCGCAGGTCACAAATGCCGCGCACATAGCTCGGCATGCCCGGCAGCGGAGTGACGCGCGTCATCGAGACGATCTCGCAAACGTAGCGGACTTCCAGCGCAAGGCGGCGGCCCGAGAGTACGAAGGATACGCAACCCGCCGAGTCTTCGTGATCCTCTCCGGTCTCCAGATCCGGATGGGTCGAGGGGAAATGCCGCCGCTCTTCGGATCCGTCACCCCGCGCGGCTGAATCGAGAAGCGCTTCGGTCTGTTCGATGGCCACGGCGATCCTTCGTTTCACGTCGGCCCAGTCGATGGTGCGGTGGATCGTTCTGCTAACTGCGGTCATCGGCAGGAGCTTTCTCTGGGGCGGTGGGCCGTCGATACACCACGCCCGCGGAAGTGGTCGACCTTTCGAAGGGCGCGTGCTGCCAGAGGGGTGGATCGGTTGGAGCGGTGATAAGCCAGCCGCCCTCGACCAGGCACGCGAATAGCTCACGGGCGATCCGGCGGACCGCGGCCGCCTCGAGATAGACGAGGACGTTGCGGCAGAGGATCAGGTCGAATTCGGCGAGGCCTCTTTCAGGAGCAGGAAGCGCGTCGGCCCCGAGGGCGACCTTGGTGAAGCTCACCCGCCCCGCCAGATCGGACCTCAGTCGATACCGGCTCCCGCATTGGTAGAAGTAGCGCTGCCTCCAGCATTCGTCTGTGTTCCGCAGAGCCCATTCGCCAAAGTCGGCACCGGCGGCGTCGCTGAGCGCCTTGCGCGAAATGTCAGACGCCGCGATTTCAACCTTGTGCGAGAGGCCACCCTCTTCGCAGAGGATTGCGACCGAATAGGGTTCCTCGCCGCTTGCGCAGCCGAGGCTCCAGATCCGGACGGGCGAGCCCGGCGGACGGCTTCGGCATAACTCTGGAAGAATTGTATCCCTGACCAGGTCGAACTGGGCCGCACCGCGGAAGAAATGGGTCTCGCCGACGGTGACCTCATCGATGAATTCCTCTTTGAGATCTTCGTCCGCATCGATCTGATCGAGGTTCAAGCCTCGCCGGACCATGAGGCGGCGGATCGCCGATACGGCAGCCTGTTTGCGGAATGCCGCGACGCTCGGCCCGATCTTGCTGGTGATCTTTGCGAGGAGAGGCCCCGCGTCCGAGAGGACCGCACCGGACGCGTTTACGTCGCCCTCGCCCCGGATGGGCCGATTGGCTGGGAGCGCGACTCTCGAAAACCTCTCTTTCGCTGGGCGCATTGTCGTTCCAAATCGATTTCGTTGCGATCGAAACTACGGGCTCGCAGGCATTTGGGCTATTCGTCCGGATGGCCAGAAAGCGGCCTAGCCGACCGGCCTATCGGTTCTCATCTTTGCGGTCGGCAACAGGCGGGCGCCGGCGGCGGCCGCTTCCTGGCGGTTCCTTACCCTGAGGCTGCGGAAGAGGGCGGCCATATGGATCTTGACGGTTCCTTCGCCGAGGCGAAGCTTGCGGGCGATTTCCTTGTTCGAAAGACCCTCGACCAGCAGCAGCAGAACCTCGCGCTGCCTCGGCGTGAGGAATTCGATCGTTCGCCGCGACGGCTCTTCGCCGTGCCCGCCCGTCGCCGGCGATGGTTCCGGTTCCGCCGGATAGGGCGTGCGGCCGGCGAGTGAAGGCGGGACATAGATGGCGCCGCTCAAGATGACGCGCAGCGCGGCGGCGAGTTCCGAGGCGCCGAGGCTCTTCGGAACATAGCCATGGATTCCGGCCGCCAGCGAAGCGAGAATGTCGTTCCGGCGCGATGAAGCGGAAACCACCGCCACCTTCACGTCGGGGTGAACCTCGCGCACTGCACCGAGGCTCGCGGCGCTCTCCATGCCCGGCATGGTGAGATCGAACAGCGCCAACGAGACATCGTCGCGGTCCGCCAGGCGCTCGATCGCCTCATCGAGAGATCCCGTCTCCACGACGTCGGAAAAGCCGAGCTTCGCCTTCAAGATGGCCGCGAGCGCAATCCGGAAGAACTCGTCGTCATCCGCGACAAGTGCGACGCCAAACGCATTCATCGATGCTCCCCCAGGTTCAGGTGGACCGGATGCTCTGCGTCAGGAATGGGCCGGTCCACCGATGAAGGTCACGAATGTCCTGCAACTAACGATCGTTTCTTCCTGCCTGTTCCCGCTGTTCGGTGTCTATGGTTAACGGTTTCTGCGATTTCCTTCGCCTGTTGTCCCGAAAATGGAAATACATCCCAATCCGGACGTTCAGCCAAGTCGGCTTGTTCGATTGCTTTGCCAATCAGTTTCGAGATTTCCGAGGCATCTCTCCGAGTCCTATCCCCCAAAAGTGGAAACTGCTCGTTCGAAGACAACGAACGGAGGTGGTCTTCGGTTCCACCAAAAGGCGAGTATTGCTGCACGTGGCGATTGCTCATCTGATGCCACCAGGCGCCGTGCTCCGGATAGAGGAGGCAGCTCCGGGGCTCTGCGCCCTGGTCCAGCGTTCCTGGCCGAT
This sequence comes from Sinorhizobium glycinis, assembly GCF_001651865.1. Classification (GTDB taxonomy): domain Bacteria; phylum Pseudomonadota; class Alphaproteobacteria; order Rhizobiales; family Rhizobiaceae; genus Sinorhizobium; species Sinorhizobium glycinis. The sequence continues at coordinate 242,305 of NZ_LPUX01000064.1, read as the reverse complement.
CTTCTCACCCCCCGTCACAACCTTGCATCAACCGCGCAACTTCCCGGCCGTTGACAATTTTTGCAAGGCGTGAAATTTATTGCACATGAGCCGATAAAAATTTCATGCATTGCAAAAATTATCACGCAACGCAGCATTCGGGTGGAGGCAATGGCGATCATCGGGGGAACGGCGGTTCGGGATGACGAGGCGAGCATGGCGACGCGCGCGGCGTGGCTGCATTACGCCGGCGGGTTGACCCAGGCCGAAGTCGCCAAGCGCCTGGGGCTGACCTCGCTGAAAGCCCATCGTCTTATCATGAAGGCCAACCAGGAAGGTTTGGTGAAAGTCTATATCGACGGCGACGTTTCCGAATGCGTCGAACTCGAACAGAAGCTTTCGGGGCGCTACGGCCTCGACTATTGCGAGGTTGTTCCGGATTTCGATAGCGACGACCTGCCGCTGAAGGCGCTCGGAATCTCCGGTGCGCAATTCCTGAGGCGCGAGATCGAGCGCGGCGAGACGGCGCTGATCGGCGTCGGCCACGGACGAACGCTGGCCGCTTGCGTAGAGTATCTGCCGCGCACCGCCAGCAACAACACGCGCTTCGTCTCCTTGCTCGGCGGCCTGACGCGCAAGTTCTCCGCCAATCCGCATGACGTGATCCACCGCCTGGCGGAACGCACCGGTGCCGAAGCCTTTGTGATGCCGGTGCCATTCTTCGCCAACACGGTCGAGGACCGTGACGTGCTCTTCAGCCAGCGCGGCGTTCGCGAGGTCTTCGATCTCGCGAAATCGGCCGACCTGCTGATGGTCGGCATCGGCACGGCCGAGCGCGAGGCATCGCTGGTTGCGACCGGCATGATCGAGATGCGCGAAATCGAGGACATTCAGAAAGGCGGCGCCATGGGCGAACTGCTCGGTCACTTCTTCGACGCGAAGGGCCGGCCGATCGAGACGGCGCTTTCCAACCGCACCTTTACGCTCGGTCGCGAGGACTTGAGGGACCGGCGCACCGTGGCGGTCGCCGGCGGCAGGATCAAGGCACGGGCGATCCGCGCCGTGCTCGAAAGCGGGCTCTTGAACGGGCTGATCACGGACGAGCGCACGGCGCAGGCGCTCGCCGCCTAGCGCATCGGCCCGAAAATCGGACCCGATTTTCGGAAAGCACGATGCGTAGGTTCAAAGACTTACAGCGTCCTTGTGCGTCCCAAAGGACGCACGGCGCTGTAGGGGCAGCATACGAGAGCTGCGGTAGGGGGAGGAAACCACCGCAGCCGGGAGGCAATACCGGTCGGGTAGCCGGTCAGTTCAGTGGAGAATTCTTACCCGCAACGGAGGAGAGAACGAGATGTATGAGAAGGAGAAAGACCTCATTGGCGCCTTTCTGCGCGGGGAGGTGGACCGTCGCGGCCTGCTGAAGGGCCTGGGTGCGGCCGGTCTGACGGCCGGCACCGCAGGGACGTTGTTCAACATGATGTCGACCGAGGCGCTCGCCGCCGACTTCGACTGGAAGGCGCATTCCGGCAAGTCGGTGAAGCTGCTTCTGAACAAGCATCCCTATGCCGACGCGATGATCGCCAACCTCCAGACCTTCAAGGACCTGACCGGCATGGAGGTCACCTACGACGTCTTCCCGGAGGACGTCTATTTCGACAAGGTGACGGCGGCGCTCTCGTCGAGCTCGACGGAATACGACGCCTTCATGACCGGCGCCTATATGACCTGGACCTACGGCCCGGCCGGCTGGATCACCGATCTCAACGAATGGATCAAGGACTCATCCAAGACCAATCCGCAATATGGCTGGGACGATTTCCTGCCGGGCGTCAAGGCATCCTGCGCCTGGAACGGCCAACCGGGCGGGGCGCTCGGTTCGGAAGACGCCAAGCAATGGTGCATTCCCTGGGGCTACGAGCAGAACAACCTCTCCTACAACAAGGAGATGTTCGACAAGGCGGGCGTCAGTGTTCCGAAGAACCTCGACGAGCTGCTGACGACGGCTGCAAAGCTCACCAAGGACGTCGGCGGCGGGGTCTACGGCATCGGCGTGCGCGGCTCGCGCTCCTGGGCGACCATCCATCCGGGCTTCCTCTCCGGCTATGCGAACTTCGGCCAGAAGGACCTCAACGTCTCGGCCGACGGCAAGCTTTCGGCGGCGATGAACACGGCGGAATCCAAGGCCTTCCACGCCAAATGGGTGCAGATGATCCAGGAGAGCGGCCCGAAGGACTGGTCGACCTATACCTGGTACCAGGTCGGCACCGACCTCGGCGCCGGCGCCTCCGCGATGATCTACGACGCCGACATCCTCGGCTACTTCATGAACGGCGGCGACAACAAGATGGCCGGCAAGCTCGCCTATGCCCCCTTCGCCGCCAATCCGGCCGCGTCGGCACCGACGCCGAACATCTGGATCTGGTCGCTGTCGATGTCCAATTTCTCCAAGGACAAGGATGCCACCTGGTACTTCCTGCAATGGGCGACGGGGCTCGAGCACGCGATCTTCGGCGCGACCAAGATGGACTTCGTCAATCCGGTCCGTGCTTCCGTCTGGAAGGACGAAATCTTCCGCGAGCGGCTGAAGAAGAGCTATCCGGGCTATGTGGAAATGCACGACATTTCCGCGCCGGGCGCCAAGATTCACTTCACCGCCCAGCCGCTGTTCTTCGACCTGACCACCGAATGGGCGGCGACGCTCCAGAAGATGGTGGCCAAGGAAGTGCCGGTCGACGAGGGGCTCGACAAGCTGGCCGAAAGCATCAACCGCCAGCTTGCGGAAGCGGGGCTCGGCTGATCGTGAGCGACGCCGGTCCGTCAAGGCGGGCCGGTCATCACAAGACGCATGTGCATACGAGGAGGGGTCTGGCTGCGCCGGCCGCGGCCGGCCCCTTCATCGCCGTCGACAAGGCATTGAACGGAACTGGTCATGGCTTCAGTGACGCAATCCGGGGCAGGGACCCGCGGCTTCAGGATCAGCAAGAGGGTTCTGCCCTATGTGCTTTCCCTGCCGGCGCTTCTCGTCTGCATCGGCATCCTGATCCCGTTCTTCTCGGCGGTGATCTATTCCTTCCAGCGCTACCGGCTGAGCCAGCCCTGGGCACGCCAGTTCAACTGGGGTGAGAACTACCTGAATTTCTTCACTGATTCCGGCTTCTGGAACACGCTTAGGGTGTCGCTCCTCTATGCCGGCACAACAGTGATCCTCGAGCTTCTGCTCGGCCTCGGCATCGCGCTGCTTTTGCAGCGGCGCTCGACCGTCAACAACTTCATCTCGATCATGCTGCTCCTGCCGCTGATGACCGCACCGGCGCTCGCGGCGCTGATGTGGAAGCTGATGACCAATCCGGGCTTCGGGATCCTGAGCTACTTCGCCAGCCTGATAGGGCTCGAGAACTTCCGCTGGGCCTCGTCGCCGGATACGGCGCTGCTGACGGTCGTGCTCGTCGACATCTGGGTCTACACGCCCTTCATCATGATCCTTCTGCTCGCCGGCCTGCGCTCCCTGCCGACCCAACCCTTCGAGGCGGCCGCGCTCGACGGCGTGCCGCGCACCTTCGTCTTCTTCCGGATCACCCTGCCGATGCTGACGCCCTATATCCTGACGGCGACGCTCTTCCGGCTGCTCGACTCGATCCAGCAATTCGACATCATCTATGCGATGACGCAGGGCGGCCCGGGCGACACGCTGACCGTCTTCCAGGTCGAGGCCTATCTGAATTTCTTCCAGTCGACCAATGTCGGCCGTTCCGCCGCACTGCTGATCATCCTGTGGGCGATCACCTACACGCTGTCGAATGTCTTCATCAAGAACTGGCTCAGGCTGCGCGAGCGCGCCCGCGGCGAGGCGTAGGAGGTCAAGATGGAAGCCATGTCTCCGCTCGAACGCATCCTGCGCGGCATCGCGCTTACGCTCGTCGTCATCTTCTTCATGTTCCCGATCGTCTGGATCCTGCTGATGTCCTTCCAGACGAACGAGACGATCCTCAGGATCCCCCCATCGGTGGTCTTCACTCCAACGCTCGACAACTATGCGGCGCTGATCACCGGCAAGCTGCAGACCGCCGCCGGCACGCTCGACATCGCCTTCATGCGCAACCTCGGGAATTCGGTATTCCTGTCGGTCGTCTCCGTCGCGGTGGCGTTGCTCCTCGGCGTGCCGGCCGCCTATGCCTTCGCGCGGCACAAGTTCAGGGGTTCGGAGGACATCGCCTTTACGCTGCTCTCCTTCCGCTTCGCGCCGCCCTTGCTCGTGCTCCTGCCGCTGACGCAATATTTCCAGTGGCTCGGCCTCTCGAACACCTATTTCGGACTGATCTGGGTCTATCAGCTCATCTGCCTGCCGCTCATCCTGTGGATCGTGCGCGGCTATTTCGAGGATATCTCGGCCGATGTCGAATATGCCTATCGTATTGCCGGCCATTCCTGGTTCGCGACCTTCCGCAAGATCGCCCTGCCGCTGGCAGGGCCGGGGATCGCCGCGGCCGGCCTGCTGGCCTTCATCTTCGCCTGGAACAATTTCGTCTTCGCCCTGGTGCTGGCATCGGCCGACAAGCAGCCGGTGACGGTCGGCGCGCTTGCCTTCGTCACGGCCTCCGGCATCCAATACGGCCAGATCGCCGCGGCGATCGTATTGTCGATCACGCCGACGCTCGCACTCGCACTCTACGCCCAGCGCTACCTCGTCGAAGGCCTGTCGCTCGGTGCGGTAAAGGGATAATCGCAGATGACGACACTGCAACTGAAGAACATCGTCAAGCGCTACAAGAGCCAGACGGTCCTCGACGACCTGTCGCTCGACGTTGCCGATGGCGAACGGCTGGTGCTCTTCGGCCCGTCCGGTGCCGGAAAGACGGTACTCCTGAGGCTCGTTGCCGGGGTCATCGATCCGGACGAAGGCCGGGTGCTGATCGGCGGAGAGGACATGACGGAGGTCGATGCGGAGCATCGGGGCGTCGGCATGGCCTTCCAGAACTTCGCGCTCTTCCCGCATATGAGCGCCTTCGACAATATCGCCAGCGCCCTCACGGCCCGCAGGTTCTCGAAGGAGGCGATCGCTGCCGGGGTCGAGAAGGTGGCGAAGCTCCTGAAGATCGACCACGTGCTCACGCACCATCCGAAGGCGCTGTCCAACGGACAGAAGCAGCGGACAGCGCTTGCACGCGCGCTGGTCGGCTCGCCGCCGCTGCTACTGCTCGACGATCCCCTGCGCAACGTCGATGCCAAGCTGCGTTTCGAGATGCGCCTGGAACTGCCGCGCCTTCTCGCCGCTCAGGGCGCGACCGTCATCTACGTCACCCAGGACTACAAGGAAGCCATGGCGCTCGGCGACCGGATCGCCGTGATGTTCGAGGGACAGCTCCGCCAGATCGGGACGCCGGCGGACATCTACGACACACCGGCTGAGCTCGAGATCGCCCGGCTGTTCGGCGACCCGACCATCAACCTGCTCGACGTCGTGCCGCAGCGCGGACCGGATGGCGCCTTCGCCGAACTTTCCGGCGTCCGCCTTCGCCTGCCGGGCTTCGGACCGGAGATCGTCGGGAAGGCCTGCGTGCTCGGTATCCGGCCGGAAAGCATCGTCTTCAGCGAAGCGTCAGCGACGGGTGCGATCCCGGTGAGGGTAGAGGCCGAGACGCCGCTCAATGAAAAAACCGTCACCCTGACGCTGACGGCGCGCGGTCGCGAGGTCCTCGTGTCGCGTCCGGCCGGAACGCCGGGACCGGCGACCGGGCCGGCTCACCTCGCCGTCAACAGCCGGGCGGCCCTGCTGTTCGACAAGGAAAGCGGCCGGCTGATGCGGCCTTCAGAGCCTGCCTCAAAGCGGAACGGAGAAGCGGCATGACCGACATCGCACTTTCGCTCAGGGAGGTCGACAAGTTCTACGGGCCGATCGATTACGGGGTCCATGCCGTCAAGAAACTCAGCATGCAGGTCGGAAAGGGCGAGATCGTCGCGCTTCTCGGCTCGTCCGGCTGCGGCAAGACCTCGACGCTCCGCATGATCGCCGGCTTCGAAGCGGTGTCGCGCGGCAAGATCTCGCTCGGCGGCCGGGAGATCCAGACGTTTCCGCCGGTTCGCCGCAACGTGGCGATGGCCTTCGAAGGCTACTCGCTCTATCCGCCGCTGACGGTCAGGGAGAACATCGCCTTCGCGCTCAAGGCCTCTAAGCTGTCGCAGGGCACCGTCGACGAAAAGGTGGCGAGCATCGCCAGGCTGCTCGAAATCGAGGATATTCTCGGCCGCTATCCGAGTTCGATTTCCGGCGGTCAGCAGCAGCGCGCCTCGCTCGGCCGGGCGCTGATCCGCGATGCGAGCCTGCACCTGCTCGACGAGCCGATGGGGCAGCTCGAGCCGCAATTGCGCGCCGTGCTGCGCGGCCGCATCAAGCACTACATCAAGGAACGCGGCCTCACCGCCATTCTCGTGACCCACGACCAAACCGAGGCGAACGCGCTTGCCGACCGCATCGCCGTCATGGAGGGCGGCGTGCTGCAGCAGTTCGACACGCCGCAGCGGATCAAGGAGCGGCCGGCCAATCTGTTTACCGGCACCTTCGTCGGCGAGCCGCCGATGAACGTCTTCGAGGCGAGCGTCACCGCCTCCGAAAGTCGCCTTGCCTTCGGCCTCAAGGACGGCGTTCGGCTGGAATACGCCGCCTCCGACTTCTCGCATGCGGTCCGCGATGCACTGACCAAACGCCAGCGGGTGGCCCTCGGCGTCAGGCCTTATGCGGTGAAGCGCAGCGCCGACGGTGTCACCGGCCGCGTCGCCGTCAGTCAGTGGCTCGGCGATCAGACGCATATCGCCGCGGATTTCGCCGGCGGGACCCTGGTGCTGGTCGAGCATGATCGGACAAGGCTCGAGATCGGCCAGCCGATCGGCATCCGCCTCGAGCCTGCGAGCCTGCATGTCTTCGACGGCGAGACCGGCGAGGCGATCTCGCATGGAGAGGAGCTCGCCTGATGCGCGACATCCTGATCGGCATCGATGCGGGGACCTCGGTCATCAAGTCGGTCGCCTTCGACCTCGGCGGCCGGCAGCTCGCGATTGCCGCCGTTCCAAACGCCTATGAGGCAGTTGGCCGTACCGGCAGCGTTCAGGACCTGCGCCGCACCTGGTCTGATACAGTCAAAACCCTGGTCGAGCTTTCGGCCAGGATCGAGAACCTCCCTGGCCGTGTTGCCGCGATCGCGGTGACCGGTCAGGGGGACGGCACCTGGATGATCGACGGCGACGGCGAGCCGGTCGGCAAGGGCTGGCTATGGCTCGACGCGCGGGCCAGCGAAACCGTCGAGCGGCTGCGCGGCGACAGCGGCGATGTCGAGCGTTTCGCGCGCACCGGTTCGGGGCTCGCAGCCTGCCAGCAGGGGCCGCAACTGCGCTGGATGATGGATCATGCGCCGGAAATGCTTGCCGGCGCGACGACGGCATTTCACTGCAAGGACTGGCTCTATTTCAACCTGACAGGACAGCGCGCCACCGATCCCTCGGAGGCGAACTTCACCTTCGGCGATTTCCGGACCCGCCAATACTGCGACGAGGTGATTTCCTTCCTCGGCCTGGAAAAACTGAGGCATCTGCTGCCGGAAATCGTCGACGGGGCGATGTCGCATCACGCGCTGTCGCAGGCTGCCGCGTCGGCGACCGGGCTTCCGGCCGGAACACCCGTGGTGCTCGGCTATGTCGACGTGGTCTGCACGGCGCTCGGGGCGGGGCTTTATGACCCCGGCACCGACGCCGGCTGTTCGATCATCGGCTCGACCGGCATGCACATGCGTCTGGCGACGAGCGCCGAGGACGTCCGGCTGAACCGGGACCTGACCGGCTACACCATGTGCATGCCGATCCCCAACACCTATACGCAGATGCAGTCGAACATGGCGGCGACGCTCAACATCGACTGGATCCTTTCGATCGCGGGGGGTGTTTTGAAAGGCATGGGGGTAGAGAAGTCCAAGGGCGAGTTGCTCGCCCATGTGGATGGCTGGCTGCAGGAGGCCAAGGGCACGCCGCTGCTCTTCGAGCCCTATATTTCCGAAGCCGGCGAGCGCGGCCCGTTCGTCGATGCTTCGGCGCGCGCCTCCTTCGTCGGGCTGTCGAGCACCCACGGTTTCGGCGACATGGTGCGCGCCGTCTTCGACGGCCTCGCCCTTGCCGCCCGCGATTGCTATGCCGAAATGGGGCCGGTCCCCGAATGCATTCGGCTGACCGGCGGGGCGGCGCGGAGCGCCTCCTTGCGCCGTATCCTCGGTGGCGCGCTCGGTGCCGGCATCCAGACCAGTGAACGCGAAGAGGCGGGGGCTGCGGGCGTGGCGATGATCGCTGCCGTTTCGCTCGGCATCTATCCCTCGATGGCCGATTGCGTCCGCGATTGGGTGCGGCCGCACCAGCGCCCCGCCGAGCCGGCCGACGCGGAACTCGTCCGCCGCTACGATGCGCTCTTCCCCGCCTACCAACAGTCGCGCCTCGCGCTCAGGCCCGTCTGGCACGCGCTCTCCCACGCGGCCGGATCGGGTGACCAACAGGAAAAACCGAAATGAAGAGGATGGCCATCATCGGCGACCGGTTCATGCTGCCGGATGTGTTCCGCGACAAGATCGTCGAGGCCTGCGGCGACGGGCATCAGATCCGCATGCTCGAACAGCCTTGGCCGGACGTGCCGATGGAGCACGGCTATGCCGTCGAGGGCATGGACGGATTGAAGGAATATCTGGGCCAGCCCGCCGAGATCATCGACTTCATCGGCGACTCCGAGATCCTGGTGACGCAGCTTGCACCCCTGTCGCGGGCGATGCTGTCGGAACTGCCGCACCTGAAGCTTGTCGCCGTCTCGCGCGGCGGTCCGGTCAATATCGACATGGATGCCGCCCGCGACGCCGGCGTGCGGGTCGTCAACACGCCTGGGCGCAATGCGAGCGCCGTCGCGGAGTTCACGATCGGCGCCATTCTCGCCGAGACGCGGCTGATCCGCGTCGGCCACGAAGCGCTGAGGCGGGGCGAATGGCGGGGCGATCTCTATCGCGCCGATCGCGCGGGCCGCGAGCTTTCGGAGATGACCGTCGGCGTCATCGGCTACGGCAATATCGGCGCCAGGGTCGTCAGGCTGCTGCGCGCCTTCGGCACCAGGGTGCTCGTCCATGACCCCTATGTGCAGTTGAGCGCCGAGGACCGCAACGCCGGAGTCGAGCACGTCTCGCTCGACCACCTGCTGGCGCGATCGGACGTGGTGACGCTGCATCCGCGCGTGACCGCGGAAACGCGGAACATGATGAACGCGGAGACCTTCGCGAAGATGAGGCCGGGGGCGATCTTCGTGAACACCGCACGCGGGCCGCTTTGCGACTACGAGGCGCTTCACGAGAATCTTGTTAGCGGCCACCTGTCGAGCGCCATGCTGGAGACTTTCGCGATCGAGCCGGTGCCGGAAGACTGGCCGTTGCTCAAGCTGCCCAACGTCACGCTCACGCCGCATATCGCCGGCGCTTCGGTCAGGACCGTCACCCATGCAGCGGAAATGGCCGCGGAGGAGGTGCGCCGCTACATCGCCGGCCTGCCTCCGGTCAACCCGTGCTGAGGCGTGGCGATGAGCGAAACCGGGACATACGATCTCTTCGTCATCGGCGGCGGCATCAACGGCGCGGGCATCGCCCGGGATGCGGCGGGCCGCGGTCTTTCCGTGCTGCTCTGCGAGAAGGACGATCTTGCCCAGGGCACCAGCTCGCGCTCCGGAAAGCTCGTCCATGGCGGCTTGCGCTATCTCGAATATTACGAGTTCCGGCTGGTGCGCGAGGCGCTGATCGAGCGCGAGGTGCTCCTCCAATCGGCGCCGCACATCATCTGGCCGATGCGCTTCGTGCTGCCGCATAATCCGGCCGACCGGCCGGCCTGGCTCGTCCGCCTCGGACTTTTTCTTTACGACCATCTCGGCGGCCGCAAGCGCCTGCCGGGCACGCGCACGCTTGACCTCAGGACGGCGCCGGAAGGCGCGCCGATCAAGCCGGCTTATCGCAAAGCGTTCGAATATTCGGACTGTTGGGTGGACGATGCCCGGCTTGTCATCCTGAACGCGCTCGATGCCGAGAAGAGGGGCGCCCGGATTCTGACGCGCACCGCCTGTACGAGCATCCGACGCCGCGGCGATCTCTGGCTCGTCGAGACGACCGACACCGAGACCGGCGCGAAGGCCGAGATCAAGGCGCGCTGCGTCGTCAACACCGCCGGGCCCTGGGTCAACGACGTGATCGGCCGGGTTGCCGGGCTCAATTCCCGCCGCAGCGTCCGGCTCGTCAAGGGCAGCCATATCGTCGTGCCGAAGTTCTGGGAGGGGCGGCAGGCGTATCTCGTCCAAAATCCCGACAAGCGCGTCATCTTCATCAATCCCTATCAGAACGATCTGGCGCTGATCGGCACCACCGACATTCCCTATGACGGCCGTCCGGAGGAAGTCGCTGCAGACGCCGACGAGATCGCCTACCTCATGAAATCGGTGAACCGCTATTTCAAGCAGCAGCTTAGCGATGCGGACATTATCCAGAGCTTCTCCGGCGTCCGGCCGCTCTATGACGACAATGCCGAAAATCCGTCGGCCGTGACGCGCGACTATATTTTCGAGCTGGATGCGGCAAACGGAGAGGCGCCGCTGCTTTCCGTCTTCGGCGGCAAGATCACCACCTTCCGCAAGCTCTCCGAACATGCGCTGGAGCGGCTGAAACCCTTCTTTCCGAAGATCGGACCGGCCTGGACGGCGGGCGCCTATCTGCCGGGCGGCGACATGGCGGACGCGGATTTCGACCGGTTCCTCGGGGAGCTTCGCGCCCGCTATCGCTGGCTGCCGGCCGATCTCGCCAAACATTATGCAAGGCTCTACGGCACGCGGACCCATGCGCTGATCGGCGGCGCCAATTCGCTCGAGGAACTCGGCACCCCCTTCAGCCGGCTCTTCCGCGAGCGAGAGGCCCGCTTCCTGATCGAGACAGAATGGGCGCGCAGGGCTGAAGATCTGCTCGAGCGCCGCACCAAGCACGGACTGCACATGAGCGAAGCGGAAAAGCGAGCCTTCGGCGGCTGGCTCGAGGGCCAGCAGGCGGCTGCATGAGAAAGGGGCAGGCGATGTTGCGAAGCTCCGAATTCGAAGCGCTTCTGGATCTTTCGGCGCGGATCGGCGCCGATCCGGAGCTCGTCCAGGGCGCAGGCGGCAATACCTCGATCAAGGAGGGCGACACCCTCTGGATCAAGGCTTCAGGACTCTGGCTCGCAGAGGCCCGGCAGCGCGACATCATGGTGCCGGTCGCGCTCGACCCTCTGCTCGACGCCTTGGACCGGGACGATCCGGCGGCGGAGAAGGCCCAGGACTTCGTCATCGAGGAGCTCAACCTTTCCGGGCTCAGGCCGTCGATCGAGACGACGGTTCACGCGCTGATGCCGCAGAAGGTGGTGATCCATGTGCATTGCGTGGCGACGATCGCTGCCGCGGTGCAGACCAATGCCGCTGCCATCGCCGCCGAAAGGCTTGCCGGCATTCCCTATGCCTTCATCCCTTACGCCCGTCCCGGCCTGCCGCTCGCGAGAGCGATCGGCGAACGGATCGACGCGGATACGGCCGTGCTGGTGCTGGGCAATCATGGTCTCGCCGTCGCCGCAGATACGATCGAGGAGGCGGCGCTTCTTCTTGTCGATGTCTCGGATCGTTTTGCCGGCCTCGTGCGCAGTGCTCCGGCGGCCGACCTGCCAGCGCTGTCGCGCCTCGCGGTCAACAGCGCCTATCGCCTGCCCGAATGCGAAGGGCTGCATGATGCGGCGACCGATCTCGAAAGCTGCAGGATCGCCGCCGGCGGCAGCCTCTATCCCGACCATGTGATCTTTCTCGGCAAGGGCTCGGTGATCGCGGCTCCCGAGGACACCGCGCTTTCGATCGAAGAGCATTTTCTTGAGGCCGGAGAGACCCTCCCGCCGCTGCTGCTCTTTCCGGGCAAGGGAGTGCTGGTCCTCAAGGATATTACCGCCGGCGCGCTTGCCATGGCGCGCTGCCTTTCGGATGTGGCCGCGCGCATTCCGGCAAGCGCGCGGCTGCGTTACCTGACGGATGCCGAAAACGCCGAGTTGCTCGGCTGGGATGCGGAGAAATACCGCCAGCAGCTGAACCGGGCCGGGCAGGTGCTGCAATGAGCGGGGAAGGACTCGTCCTCGGCATCGATATGGGCACTTCGGGTGCCCGTGCCGTTGCGATGGATGGAGCCGCAAATGTCGTCGCCTCAGGCGCCGCCAAGCTCGCAGGCTTTTGCGAAGACCATCGTGATCCGCTCGGCTGGTGGAAGGCGGTGCAGGCAGCCCTTCTGGAGACGCTTGCGGCGATCGAGCCGGCGCGCGTGCGTGCAATCAGCATCGACGGCACATCCGGCACGATGCTGCCGGCTGCGGCCGACGGGGCGCCGCTTGCGACGCCGCTGATGTACAACGACCCGGTCCCCGACCTCGCCATTCTCGACCGCATCGGCGCGCATGCGCCGAAGGAGAGCGCTGCGCACGGCACGACCTCCGGTCTCGCCAAGCTGCAGGCGTTTCAATCGCTGCCCGGCGTCTTCCGCGTCATTCACCAGGCGGATTGGCTCGCCGGTCATTTCACCGGCCTTTACGACGTCACCGACGAGAACAATGCGCTGAAGACCGGCTACGATCCGCTGAGCCGATCCTGGCCGGACTGGCTCGCGCGAACCGGTGCGCAGGTCGAACTGCTTCCGGCTGTTTTGTCGGCGGGCGCGCCGATCGCAACGATTTCGCCGCCGGCGGCGGAAGCATTCGGACTACCGAGCGAGACGGTCGTCGTTGCCGGCACGACAGACGGCTGTGCCTCGTTCCTGGCCACGGGCGCCGACAGGCCGGGCGACGGCGTCAGTGCTCTCGGTACCACCTTGACGGTGAAGATGCTGTCGGACAGGCCGCTATTTGCCCCGGAATACGGGCTCTACAGCCATCGGATCGGCGACATGTGGCTTGCCGGCGGTGCCTCCAACACCGGCGGAGCCGTGCTCGCGGCGCATTTCAGCGCCGAGCGGATTGCCGAACTTTCGGCGGCGATCGACCCGACGACAGAGACGGGTCTCAATTACTACCCGTTGACGAAGCCCGGCGAACGCTTTCCGATCGCTGATCCCGCGCTCATGCCGCGCATGACGCCGCGGCCCGCCGAGGACGGCGAGTTCCTGAAGGCGATCTTCGAGGGGGTCGCGGCCGTCGAGAGCCTCGCCTATGAGCGGCTCGCCTCGCTCAGCAGTCTACGGCTTCGCTCCGTCCGTAGCGTCGGGGGCGGCGCCGGGAACCAAGCCTGGACGGCAATCCGCGCGCGCAAACTCGGCGTGCCGTTCCTGCCGGCGCACTCCGAGGAGGCGGCGGCCGGCGCGGCGCGACTTGCGCTTTCCGGCGCAAGGGAGGCGGGCGTGCTATGAGCGCGGTTCGGACAATCCCCGGCCTGTCGGCGATCGCCGACGCCTATGATGCTTTCCTGGTCGACCAGTTCGGGGTCCTGAGAGACGGGCGCGGGCCTTATCCGGGTGCTGCCGAGACGCTTGTCCGCGTGAAGGAGGCCGGCAAACGGATCATCATTCTTTCGAATTCCGGCAAGCGCTCGGCAGAAAACGACCGCCGCCTCGCAGACCTTGGTTTCGAGCCGGGCAGCTGGGACTGGTTCCTGACCTCGGGCGAAGTTGCCTGGCGGCTTCTCAAGCGGGAAGGGGAGGCCGCGGGAAGCGGGACGCGCAAATGCCTGCTGATCAGCCGCGACGGAGACCTGTCACCGCTCACAGGCCTCGATTTCGCGAGGACCGAGCGCGGCGAAGAGGCCGATGTCGTGCTCCTCGCGGGTAGCGAAGGCGACTTCCATCCGCTTGGCCACTACGAGGACCTGCTTCGGCCGGCGGCGCGGCGCGGCGTCCCTTGCCTCTGCACCAACCCGGACAAGGTGATGCTGACGCGCACCGGTCATACCTTCGGCGCCGGGCGCATTGCCGAGCTTTACGAAGAGCTCGGCGGCAAGGTGCGCTGGATCGGCAAACCTTTCCCCGACATCTACGATTTCGCGCTCGATTTGCTCGGCCGGCCCGATCCGGCGCGGGTCTGTGCGATCGGCGACAGCGTCGAGCATGACATTGCCGGCGCGGCAAACGCCGGGCTCGGCTCGGTGCTGGTCACCACCGGCATTCTCGAACGCCAGTCGGAGGAGGAGCGCCGAGAGCTCTTTTCGGCTCACGGCGCCACGCCCGATTTCATCCTTCCGAAATTTCTCTGGTAGCCAGGAAACCGGCCATGGCCTTCACGCTGTCGCTCAATACCAATCCCCTCGTCAACCGCTTTGCCGAGCCGGACGACCTGATCGACACGATCGCCGAGAGGATCCGCATCGGCTACGTGCAACTCACCCACGAGTTCGTCAATCCCGGCTGGCCGGCGGCAACGATCAGCAAGGCGACACGGCAATTCCGGGCAGCCCTTGCCCGCACCGGCGTGAAGATTACCTCCGGCATGACCGGACCTTATGGGCGCCTCAACCATTTCGGCCATCCCGACCCGGATGTGCGGCGCTACTATGTGGATTGGTTCAAGACCTTTGCCGATATCTCGGCTGAACTCGGCGCCTCCGCGATCGGCACGCAGTTCGCGATCTTCACGCTGAAGGATTACGACGATCCGGCGCGGCGCGAGGAGCTGATGGCGATCGCCATCGACTGCTGGCGCGAAGTGGCAGAGCACGGCAAGGCCGCGGGACTCTCCTACGTGTTCTGGGAGCCGATGTCGGTCGGCCGCGAATTCGGCCATACGATCGAGGCATGTCGGGCGCTCGACCGTCGCTTCGAGCTGGCCGGGCTGCCGATCCCGATGAAGATGATGGTCGATATCGACCATGGCGACGTCACCTCGGACAATCCCGCCGATGTCGATCCCTATGCCTGGGCGGAGGCCTTTCCGCGGCAGTCGCCGATCATCCACATCAAGCAGTCGTCGATGAACAAGGGCGGCCATTGGCCCTTTACGGCCCGCTACAACAGGGACGGCCGCATCACGCCGGAGCGCCTGCTCGATGCCGTCACAAAGGGCGGCGGCACGGACAACGAGATCTGCCTCGAACTCTCCTTCCGCGAGCGAGAGCCAGCCGATCACCGGGTGGTCGAGATGATCCGCGAGTCGGTCGAATTCTGGGAGCCTCACATCGATACGGGGTTCAATCGCCGCTGAATATCACATCGTTGCGTAACAAAATATCACATTATACGTTGAATAATCACATTCCCATGTTATGTTCCTGTGTGTAAGCGGAAGGCAGACCCGCCGTAAGGGACGATCTCAGTGAAACCGGAAGACAGGCGACAGGCGATCATGGACGTGTTGATGGAGGCGGGAACGGCCTCCGTCGAGGACCTCTCCATCCGCTTCGGCGTCAGCAAGATGACGGTGCATCGCGATCTCGACGACCTCGAACAAGCCGGCCTGTTGCGCAAGGTGCATGGCGGCGCGTCGATCCAGTCGAGCCCGCAGTTCGAGAGCGATTTCCGCTACCGCGAGAAGATCGCCACGGCCGAGAAACGGCGGATAGCCGAGCATGCCGCGACGCTGATCGAACCCGGCCAGAGCATCATCATCGACGACAGTTCCACCGCCGGCGCGATCGCGGCCTGCCTCAAGGAAATCCGCCCGCTCACCGTGATCACCAACAATCTCGGCGTGATTACCGAACTGTCGGGCGCGCCGGGCATCAACCTGATCGCGCTCGGCGGCCAGTACAGCAAGAAATTCAACGGCTTCTTCGGCATCGTCACCGAGGAGGCGCTGCGCTCGCTCAGGGCCGACGTCGCCTTCCTGTCGAGCTCCGCGATCGAAGGCGCAACCGCCTTCCATCAGGACCAGGAAGTCGTGCAGACCAAGCGCCAGATGGTGAAGTCGGCGACGCGCAAATACCTGCTCGTCGACCACGGCAAATTCGGGCGCTCGGCCCTGCATTTCCTGACCGGGCTCGAGGTCTTCGATGCGGTGCTGACCGGCAGCGAGGTTTCGAAGGACCACTCGGCGGCGCTCGCCGATGCCGGCGTCAAGCTGATCACGATCGACGATCGGAAGATGGCGGAGAAGGCATGAGCAAGTCGCGGCTCTGGATCGGCACCAGCTGGAAAATGAACAAGACGCTCTCCGAGGCCATGGCCTTCGCCGAGGGCCTGGCGGCCGCCGATGCGGAGCGCGACCCTCGCATCCAGCGTTTCGTCGTTCCGCCGTTCACGGCGGTCCGCGAGGTGAAGGAGAGGCTGAAGGAGACGAGCGTCAAGGTCGGCGCGCAGAACATGCATTGGGAGGGTGGCGGTGCCTGGACCGGCGAGGTTTCTCCCTTGATGCTGAAGGATTGCGGGCTCGATCTCGTCGAGCTCGGTCACAGCGAACGCCGCGAGCATTTCGGCGAGACCGATCGCACCGTCGGGCTCAAGACGGCGGCGGCCGTCAGGCACGGTCTCGTTCCGCTGATCTGCATCGGCGAAACGCGCGTCGAACGCGAAGCGGGCGAGGCGGATGCGGTGTTGAAGCGCCAGGTGGAAGGTGCGTTCGCGCTCCTCGACGGCGATGCCAAGCGGGCGCCGATCCTGCTTGCCTACGAGCCCGTCTGGGCGATCGGCGTCAATGGCGTCCCCGCGACCGCCGATTACGCCGACGCCCGTCACAGGCGGATTGGCGAGGTGGCCGAGGCGGCGCTCGGCGTCGCCGTGCCGGTGCTCTACGGCGGCAGCGTCAATCCCCAAAATTGCGAGGAACTGATCGCCCAGCCGCATATCGACGGCCTCTTCATCGGTCGTTCCGCCTGGGAGGTCGGCGGCTACCTCGACATTCTGAAGCGGGTCGCCGGCGCGGTTTGACCGGCCAGGGGTTTGTAAACAAGTGCGGAAGGAAACGCCCATGAAAATCGCCATCGGAGCCGATAGTGCAGGCAAGCCGTTGCTCGAGGTCATTGCCGCGCATCTTGCCGGCCGGAGCGACGTCGAAGTCAAGGATCTGAGCCAGGCCGGCTTCTACGCCGACCTGTCGGAAAACCTCGCAAGGACGATCACCGCCGGGGAGAACGACCGTGGCATCCTGATCTGCGGCACCGGCATCGGCGTCTGCATCTCCGCCAACAAAGTTCCTGGCATCCGGGCGGCACTTACCCACGACACCTATTCGGCCGAGCGGGCGGCGAAGTCCAACAACGCCCAGATCATCACGATGGGCGCGCGGGTCATCGGTCCGGAACTGGCGAAATCGATCGTCGATACCTGGCTCGCCTCCGAGTTCGATCCACAGGGCCCGTCGGCCGGTAACGTCCAGGCGATCGATCGCCTGGACGCCGGCAAATAAAGCTCCATTTCCGCATCGCGCGTGATCCTCCCTCGTGCAGTGCGGCGTTGACGCCCGGCAGCAATGCCGGGTGTTTTCGTTTGGGGATCACCCCAGACCTGGATGGTGCGCGCCGCGCCGGACCATGCGGAAAGCACCGGCGGTCCAATCGCCGCTACCTTTAAGGTGGCGATTGCCAGCGGGGCCGTTGATTCAGTCCTGATGGTTCCTAGTTTAGATGCCTGTTGGTCGCAAAGGTTGTGGAGCATTCCGTTGGCAGGCAGGTCTCTTCGCGTCGCGATGGCGCAGGTGATGCATGATGCGGATGTCGACGCGATCTCGGCGTCGGCAGCCGCAAGGGGCGCCGACATCATCGTCTTTCCGGAAATGTTCTCGAACGGATACAGCCGCTTCGACCCTGAAGACGAAACCGCCCGACAGACCTGGATCGAGGCGGCGGTGCCGATCGAGGGCCCCTTTGTGGTACGCTTTCGAGAGGCGGCACGCAGGGACGGGCTGGCGATCGTCGCGACCTTCCTCGAGCGCGGCTACCCCAGGCCGTTCAACGCCGCGATCCTGATCGACCGCAACGGCGACGTCGTCCTCCACCAGCGCAAGCGCCACATCTGTTTCTTCGACGTCCCGGAAGAGGCTTGCGCCGCCGGCGACAACTCAAGCGTGGCCCGGCTCGGAACGGACGCCGGAGAGGTTGCGGTCGGCATACTGATCTGCATGGACCGGGAATTTCCGGGTCCTGCGTCCGATCTCGTGCGGGACGGCGCCGAGATCATTCTCGTTCCCAACAGCTGCCCGCTGGTTGACGATCCAATGATCGGGGACGTGCGCGTCGCAGGCGCGCGGACACTGGCATTCCAATCCGTCCTCGGCGTGGCCGTGGCGAACTATCCGGCACCGAAGGATGACGGGCGGTCCTTTGCCGTCGATGCTCTGGGCAGGATCCTTTCCATGGGCGGACCGCAGGCGGAGCTCGTACTCGCGGACTTCGATCTGGACCGGATCAGGGCCCTGCAGAAGCAGGACTGGTTCCGGCGGGTCCGCTGAGGGTCGGCCGAGATCATTCCGGAGCGAAGAGCGCGACGGGGAAGCTGCCGAAAACTTCTCGCATTGGGACGCTGGGCCGAGGGTCGACAGTTTCGCCGGTTGCGAGATTCTTCAACCGCTTGGCTCCACAGGCTTCGGGCCAGAGGAGATAGGTGTCCTGCCAAAGGTCGGAATGAACGGACAGCCCGTCTCCGAGATGGCGGAACACAAGCCGCGGGACCACGGCGACACAAAGCTCATCCTCCCTGCGGCGCACGAATGCAGCCGCGTGGCGGGAAGCGGGGCCTTGCACGCTGAGCGGGAGGTATTCGCCCCGCTCCAGGAGCTCGGCGCCCCTTTCTCGGCGATAGCTGAGGCAAAGCCCGATCAGCGCTTGCTTGCAGTCTTCGAAGTCGCCGATCGTCGGCTGCTGCGGCGGTTCGGACGGTGATGGTCGCGTTGAAAGAGCGCGGCGGTTGTCGGGATCGACCAGGGAGAGGTCGAGGCGCTCGCTGCCTTGATAGATGTCCGGAATGCCCGGCGCGGTGAGTTTCACCAGAGTTTGCGAGAGGCTGTTGATGAGGCCGGCCCGGATGAAGGGCGCGGCCGTCTTCTCGAAGTCGTCAAGAAACGATCGGTTCCGCCAATCGAGGATGTCGCGCAGAAATCCGGTGATCGCCGCCTCGTATCGCTCGTCCGGAGAGTCCCAGCTTGTCCTCAGCTTGGCCTCGCGGAGAGCCTTCACGGCAAAGTCTGACATGCGCTCTCGCAGGAAGGAGAGATACGTCTCGTTGCTGAGCGGCTCGATCGGCCAGGTGCCGAGCAGGCTCTGATAAAGGAACTGCTCGACGGATGCTTCCGGTACGTCGGCCCCAGGCTGACGGCGAACCCGATTCATGTCGCGCCAGCGGGTCACTCCGGCGGCCCAGAGCTCTGGTGCTTCGCTGATCACATGGAGCCGGGCGCGGGCGTCCTCGCCCCTCTTCGTATCGTGGGTCGAGGTCGCCGACAGGCCGGCACGGCTTCTGCTTCCGCGCTCCCGCATCCTTTCATGAAAGCGGTCGACGCCACCCGGTACCCACGCGGGCGCAGCACCCACCTCATTCGCGGCGAGATACTCGCCTCGGCGATAAAAGAAGGTATCCTCGACCGCCTTGGCCATGACGGCGCCACTCAATTGTTGAAAGCGTGTCCGGAACTCGGCCAGCTGCCGATCCGTTGCAGCGTCATTCGCCTTCAGGCGAGCAACGATCATTGCGATCTCGGCACCGGCCTCCGGTGCGGCAGAGCGCGCCTTGGACTCGATCTCGCCGAGCATCCGCCGATCGCGCTCGGCTGTTCCGCGATCGCTGAGATAGGTCCTGTAAACCGGCATCGCCGCCATCAACTGACGGACGGCCTCGGCCATCCGTTCATTGTCAGGCGATAGACCGTCATCGTCGCGCAGGCGCGCCGCAAGTCCGGCGAGCCTTTTGATTTCCGCATTGAAATTGTGGCTCAGCACCTGCAGCTTGCATTCGGTGACGGCCGTTGCCGTCGCGATTTGGTGGCCGTTGCTCCAGAGCTCGGAGGTCTCGTCGGAGAGCAGATCGGCGAGTGCCGAGATGAACTCGTAGCCTGTGGTGCCGTCGACCGGCCATTCTTCCGGCAGCGGCTCGCTGGCCTCCAGTATTTTCTCGACGACGACGCAGGTGTGCTCGCCCACCCGCTGGCGCAGCCGACGAAGATAATGCTCGGGATCGGCAAGCCCGTCGATGTGATCCACCCGGAGCCCGTCGACGAGACCTGCCTCGACGAGGCCAAGGGCGCATCGATGGGTGGCCTCGAAGACGGCCGGATCTTCGACGCGCAGGCCGACAAGGCCGGCTATCTCGAAGAACCTCCGGTAGCTGAGATGGTCCCGGGCGGTCTTCCAGCTTGTCAGCCGCCAGGATTGCATCTGGTGCAGCCGCTGCAAAAGCGGCTTGTCGGCGGAAACGCCCCAAAGATGTTCGGCGAGCGCGGCAGCGACAGAGGGCGTTTCCACCAGAGAGGCTACCTCGGTATGGAAATCTGCGGCCTTGCTCGCTTCCGCCATGCCGGCGGCGGCGACAAGCCTGTCGAGAGCTGGGCTGCAACCTTCCAGGGCTGCCGGATAGGTAGCCGGATTGAGAGGATAGGGCGCGTCATGGTAGGCGAAGGCCAGGCAGTTCCGGTTGCGGTCGAGTGTCAGCCGTATCCTCCCGGCCGAAAGCTCCTCCTTGAAGCATCGGCCGAGGAATGGCAGGGTGAGCGGTTCCCGCCAGTCGATGTCGAAATGGCCGGCGAATTCGCTGGACCGGCCCCATTCGATGACGCTGTGCCACCATCGGTTCTCGAGATGCGCGGCCATGTGGTTCGGCACGATGTCCAGGATGATCCCGAGGCCATGGGCTTTCAGTTCGCCGACCAGCCGCCGAAATCCGTCGCTGCCGCCCAAAACGGGATCGATCTCGTCGAAGTCGACGATGTCGTAGCCATGCGTCGAGCCGCTGACTGCGGAAAAGATCGGCGAGGCATAAAGATGAGAGATGCCGAGGCCGACGAGATGCGGGATCAACCCGACGGCCTTTTCGAAGTCCATCCCGTTACGAAATTGCAGTCTGTAGGTCGCTTTGGGCAGAGGCATGGCAGGTCGGTTTGACATCTGTTCAGGCACAACACCGTTCGATCGAGCTTTGTTCCGCGCGGCGTGACGGGAACAATCTCGGTTGAAATGGATTTTTTTGCAGTCGCCACTCACGGGAAAAGAAGCTTGGCCTGGAAGACCGTTTTCTCCGGCAGACCGCCCAGCCGATGGCGCAGGGCACGTCGACCGATCATCAAGGAAGCCGAGAATATCTGGCGCAGCGCGCCTGCCGAGCGCGTGTCCTTCCTCGTGGACGGGGCCGCTTACTATGCTTGTCTCGATCGGATGCTCGAGCAGGCGGAAGAGCAGGTCTGGATTACCGGCTGGGATTTCGACCCGCGCATCAAGCTGCGTCCGGACGATCCGGACGCAGAGGCGCTCGGCACGAAGCTGGAGCGGCTGGCGGCTCAAAAACCGAAGCTCAGGATCCGCATTCTGGTCTGGGCGATGGGGCCGATCTATTCGGGAAAGTCGTTGCGGCTGTTTCGCAGGCAGGAATGGGCTTCGCATCCGCAGGTCGAGCTTCGCTTCGCGAGCCATCGTGCGCTACGCGGTTCTCATCACCAGAAGCTCGTGTCGATCGACGACCGCATCGCCTTCGTCGGCGGCATGGATCTGACCGCGCGGCGCTGGGACACGCCGGATCATCTGGCCGAGAATGACCTGCGCCGCGATCCGGACGGAAATCCCTATGATCCGGTGCATGACATCCAGGTGGTGCTGGAGGGGGAGGTGAGCCGAGCGATCGGAGATCTCTGCCGCTCCCGCTGGAAGTCCTCGGTCGGAGAAGCGATCGGCGCTCCAAGTTCAACGGCGGTCGCATGGCCGTCCGACATAGAACCGATCCTGACGGATTGCCGGGTCGCCATCGCCCGCACCGAGCCGGGATTCGGCAAGAGACGGGGGCGACAGGAGGCGCTGCGGCTGACGCTCGACGCATTGCGGAGCGCCCGGCGCCACATCTATATCGAGAACCAGTATTTTGCCTCGCATCGGATCGGCAGGCTTCTGTGCGAGCGGCTGCAGGAGCCCGACGGGCCGGAGATCGTGGTGATCACCACCCGCAGTTCGCATGGGTTTCTCGAAAAAATCGTGATGGGGGGCAATCGCGACCGCCTCATCCGCCAGCTGAAGCAGACGGACCGCTATGGCAGGCTGCTCGTCGCCTATCCTGTGGTCCCGGCAGCGGACGGTTCCGAGCAGGAGGTGACGATCCATTCCAAGGTGGTCCTTGTCGACGAGCGGTTCCTTCGTGTCGGCTCGTCGAACTTCAACCACCGCTCGGAAGGGTTCGATACGGAGTGCGACGTCGCCGTGGAGGCCGCGAGCGCGGAGCAAAGTGCCGCAATCGCGGGCATTCGCAACGCGCTCCTGGCGGAGCATCTCGACGTCGAGCCGGGCGAGGTCGAGAGGATGCTGCAGGAAACAGGCTCCCTCGTCGCCGTCGTCGACCGGTTGGACACGCGCCAGCGGGGTCTGCGGCCCTTCAACGGGATCGAAAGTCACGGCGCGACCGCCCTTGTCTGGGGCACCGACATCGTCGATCCGAACAGTCCGCTGAGGCCGTTCCACCGCACACGCGCCCTGCTGCGGCGCTGGGTCGGTCAGGTTTTCGCCTTGCTTGCCATGCTCCTGGCATTGTCCCACCGAAGAAACTCCGCGATCGACAGCGAGATCAAGCCGAGCGGCAGCGGCAGGAAGAAATAGATCGCCCTGAAGGCGATCAGTGCGCCGATGCTCGCCGACTGCCCGAGCAGAAAGGCGATCGTTGCCTCGAGCACGCCGATGCCGCCCGGGACGTGGCTGACGAGAGCCGTCAGATTGGCACCGACATAGGCCGTCGCCGTTTCGAAGAATCCGGAATTTCCGAAGGCCAGCACAAGCTGGTGCAGGCAGGCGCTGACGCAAAGGAAGTTTGCGGTGCCGACGACGACCTGGCCGGCGGCAATGCTGAGCGGCGGCATTTCGAACGACCAGCGGAACAAGCGAAGCGCACCGCGTAAGAAGCCGGCCAGGATCACGTAACCGGTCGCGGCTGCAAGGCAGGCGATGCCGAGCAGAACAGCGCCGGTCTCCGAGAGGCCGATGATCCGGGCGGCGCTCTCCGGCATGATCAGGCAACAAAGACCGGCAAGCGTCATGAGGCCGAGGCCGACGGTGACGCCGCAGAACAGAATGATTTTTGCGACCTGCTCGACACTCAATCCCCAGCGCGAATAGAAGCGGTATCGGACCGCCCCGCTGCTCAAGGCTGCTACCCCGACATTGTGGCCGATCGAAAGGCTGGTGAAGGAGGCGAGCGCCACCTGACGATAGGGGAGCTTCTGACCGACATAGCGCACCGCCAGCGTATCGAACAGCGTCAGCCAGAAATAGGAGAGGAAGACGAAGCCGATCCCCGTCAGCAGATGCCCAAGGGGGATCTGCAGCACCGAGCCGACGATCTCGTCGAACGTATATCGACGGAGTGTCCGGTGGATCAGCCAGGCGGCGACGCCGATGG
This sequence comes from Sinorhizobium glycinis, assembly GCF_001651865.1. GTDB lineage: Bacteria > Pseudomonadota > Alphaproteobacteria > Rhizobiales > Rhizobiaceae > Sinorhizobium > Sinorhizobium glycinis. Next base: position 218,789 of record NZ_LPUX01000064.1, on the reverse strand, counting down.
CAGCGAATATGAACAGTCTGGCAATGATCTTCTTCGGCATCGGCCCCGTTCCTTTGCGATCCACCGGAACGAAAAGCAGGTCCCGCGTGTTCCCGAACCGGAAGACAGGCCGAAACTGGATCATGCCTCGACCGCTACGTTTCCTCACCTACAACGTCCATAGCTGTTTCGGTACCGACCGAAGGCTCGACCCGGCGCGCATCGCCGCGGTCATCGGCGAATGCCGGCCCGACATCATCGCCCTGCAGGAGGTGGATGTCGGCCGCGCCCGCAGCGGCAGAGTGGACCAGGCACATATGATCGCCACGCACCTCAACATGGCGGCGCATTTTCATCCGGCTCTCCACCTGAAAGACGAGCGATACGGCGATGCGGTGCTGACCGCCTTGCCGATGCGCCTGGTCAAGGCCGACGTGCTGCCGTCGTCCGGAGAGCCGCGCGGCGCGCTCTGGGTGGAGATCGAGCTCACCGACGTCAAGCTTCAGGTCATCGTCACGCATCTGGGGCTTCGCGGTTCGGAGCGGGTCCGCCAGGCAACGGCTCTGCTGGGTCCCGGCTGGCTCGGCGGAATTGCGCAGGCGGAATCTCGCGTCATTCTGGCGGGCGACCTGAACGCCATTGGGCGCTCGGCCGCCTACAAGCTGCTGGCTACGCATCTCAAGGACGCGCAGCTCCAATCGACTGCCAAGCCGCGACCGACCTTCCCGTCCCGATTGCCGCTCCTGCGGCTCGACCATGTCTTTATTGGCGACGGGATAAGTGTGGGCGATTGCAAGGTACACAGCAGCGCCCTGGCGCGCGTCGCTTCCGATCATCTCCCGATCCTTGTCGAACTGGAAATCGAGCCGGCTCCCAAACGATCCGCGACGGGGCCGGACAATTCCTCGGTAACCTCGCATCGCCAGTGCGGCGGTAGCGAACCTGAAGTGGACGAGCGACGATGACCTATTCGGCGCTTTCCCTGTTGTGCTCGCGCCAGATGTCGAGCAGCAGCAGCGTCACCGTGAAGATCACCGGACCGATCACCAGCCCCGCCGGCCCGAACACCATAATACCGCCGATCATGCTCATGAACGCCAGCACGGTGTGCAGCTTCAGCCGGTCTCCGACGAACATCGGATAGAGCAGGTTGTCCACGGTCGCGACCACGCCGGCGCCCCAGGCCGTCAGGATCAATGCCTTGCCCCATTCGCCGGTCAGGGCGAGCGACAGCGCTGCCGGAATCCAGATGATGAAGGCGCCGAGAACCGGCACCATCGCCAGGAGGCCCATGGCCAGACCCCAGAGGAGCGGCGACGGCAGGCCAAGCAGCCAGAACATCAGGCCGCCCAAGGTGCCCTGCACTATGGCGACGGCGAAGGTTCCGAAGACGATCGCGTGGACCGTCTCGCTGACGCGAAGGAACAGCTTGTTCATCTCTGCGGAGCTCAGCGGAGAGAAGTTCTTGAGCATGTTCAAGGCTTCGCGGCCGTCGCGCAGGAAATAGAACAGGAAATAGAAGGTCAGCACGAGGTCGATAATCTGCACCACCGAGCGCCGGACCAGGGTTGCGCTGAAATTGGTGAGCAAGGTCGCAGCGTTTCCTGCAAGCCCTGCGAGGTCGAGCTGGGTCTCGATCCAGAGCAGAACCAGGCCAACGCGCGGATAGTTGGCAATGGCGTCCCGCCAGCTTCCCGTCCTCAGCGCTTCTGCGATGATCTGGGCGCCCTTGGCCGCTTCATTCACCAGCCGCTCGGCAATCAGCGTGAGCGGCACGGCGACAATGAATGCGGCAATTGCCACCGTCGCCGCGGCGGCGATTTCCGGATAGCGAAGGTCCTTCGCGATGCGATGGTGGAGCGGGTGGAACATGACCGCAAGGACCAAGGCCCAGGTCAGCGCCGGCAGAAAGGGCACGGCCAGCAGGTAACAAACGACGATTCCAGCTGCGATTGCGATCAGGATCACCATCGCCCGCGAACGCCGCGCCGTGAGCAATCGATCTGGAGCTTCTTGCTCTGCCTGGGCCGAAACATTCCTCGCCACGTGAAATCGCTCCTTTGTGAACAATCTGGCGCCACCCGAACAGACTTGTCAAAAGATAGGTTCCGCTTGCCATGCGCCCGGTATCGCGCCGGCGGGAACCTTCCGGCGAGCCGCGGGTTCAAGTCCGCAGCAGGAAAGGATCGCGACGATGAGCAATCCCAAGCGCGACGACCTCACGGATCAGCCGATGCCGTCCCCAACATGGAAACCGGATCCGAAGGAAATGCGTGTGGATCCGAAACCCTTGCCGGACCAGGCGCAGGGGTCCGGGTCCGAGGATGCGGACGAGCCGCCGGCCAGGAGCGGAATGTCGGAGCGGCGCGAGAAGCCGACGGAAGCGGGCGGAAAGGACAATCCTGTCCACCATACCGGCCGCGTTCCCCCGAAGGTGACGGACGAAGAGCTTTGATCTCCTGATAGATGTTGAGCGAGCTTCGCTGCCTCGACGACGCGGCTCCCTAATGTAGTTCGTGAGTCAGCGCATGATCTTGACCTTCGCTTCCTCGACAGCTGCGACAAAGGCTTGCCGCGCTCGATCAAAGGGGGCGGTACCAAGCATGGCATCGGTGCAGGAATTGATCGCGGCATTGTAGGCGCTGCCGTGGTCGATAGGCCAATGCTCGCTGAGCAGTCTCGCCGCTTCGGCCGGGGTCCACACGATCTGGACACCGTCGAGATCGGGCAAGTTCACGATGACGCATTCGTCCCATGTCTTGAACATGTCGGCGTCCCTTCTGGCGCACCTAACTGCCTCTGATCCCGTTCGTTCCCAAGCTTCTATTTTCGCTTGCATTTTAATGGATGCGAAGCCGGGGACGGGCTGCGGTGGCCGGTCGCCTACAGCGAGCCGCCGGACCTGTCGGTAGCGCGGGGAGGTTCCTCCTCCTCGCGGGGCGGCTTCACGGGCTCTTCTTCGGGGAGATTTTCGGGCTGCGGCTCTTTGGTCGGCGGGTCGGGAATGCCGAGCGGAGGGACTGGGTTTGGCGGGATTATGCCCGGTCCGGGTCCGGGGCCAATGGGGTCGGGTGTCATGGTCTGGAACTCCTGATACGACCCGACAACCCACTGTTGTCGCAATTGTTCCTACGGAGCACCTTGCCCGATGCGCTGACTTGCGACAGGGCTGCACCGAGGCGACGGCGGTGTCGCTGTCTCTGACAAATCTCAGCACTGCTGCCCGGGCGCCGGCGGAGCCCTTGGGCTCAAGAATCTTCAGCGACCGGTCGCGTCGGCGATCTGCGGCGTGTAGACGACCGTGTCCTTTCCGTCCTCCAGCAGGGCGCCGCCGATCGTCAGGTAGACGAAGATGGCACATATTGCGAGCAACAGGACGGCGATCGGGAAGGTGGCCGAGGCTCGCTTTTCGGGTGTCAGGCGATCAGTTCTTCGGGTGAACATGGTGCAGCACTCCCTTAATCACAAGGGAGAACGAAATCGCGTCTGAGGGGTTCCCTCGGCAGCGCCCAGGACAGGCGCGCGCTTGCGGCTGCCGTTCCTGGAACCCCGTGAAGTCGCCACAGAAGATCGACAAAAAAGATGAGTTTTTTACTCAAGAAATTATTGACGTGAGAGCCGCCGACGCACTAGGTTGCAGCGCAACATGAAGCACACGCCGGTGAGAGGGCCATGCAACGCAGTTTATTCAATAATTTCAACCAGAAGTCTAAAAACCGCGGCCTTGCGGCAGGGGGCGCGACGGCGCTCGTTACGATCATGGCGCTGACCTCAAGCGCTGCGGCGCAGGATCAGAGCGGCGCCACGGCGCTGAAGCCTTTGACGATATCGAGCGGGCAAGGGGCGGAAGAGAAGAGGGACAGCGAGACCGTCACGGCGAAGAGCAGCGCCGGTGCCAGCAAGATCAAGACGCCGCTCATCGAAACGCCGCGGTCGGTCTCGGTAGTGACGCGCAAGGAACTGGAGCAGCGCGGCGCGCAGGACATCATCGAAGCCGTTCGCTATTCGGCCGGGGTGACGACGGGTGCCTACGGCTTCGACCCGCGCTTCGACCAGGTCTTCATCCGCGGCTACAGCGCCACAACGATCGGCGACTACAAGGACGGCCTTCGGCAGCCCTACATCAACTACGGCACCTTCCGCACCGAGCCCTACACGCTGGAGCGGGTCGAGGTGATCAAGGGTCCGGTTTCGGTGCTCTACGGCGCCGGCTCGCCGGCCGGCATCGTCAACAAGATTTCCAAGCTGCCGACCGAAGAGACGATCCGCGAAGTGGGCGTCCTCTACGGCACCGAGGACCGGCTGCAGGGCATGTTCGATTTCGGGGGGCCGGTCAGCGAAGAGAACGACGAGTTCTACTACCGGCTCGTCGGCCTGGCACGCAAAGGCGAGACGAATTTCGATATCGGCGACGATCGCTACCTGATCCAGCCGGGGCTGACCTGGAAGCCGGACGATTCCACGACCTTCACCATCTACGGGCTGGCTCAGGCCGACGAAACGGACGCCAATGTCGGCGCCGTCACCGATCCCTCCGGCAAGGTCCACGAGTTGCGGGCCAGCGATCCCGACTACGACTTCCAGAAGGTCCGGCAGCAGCAGATCGGCTACCAGTTCGAGCACGAATTCGACGGCGGCATCACCTTCCGCCAGAATCTCCGCTATTCGCACCTGGACCTACGGGCTCGCTATCTCGGTATCTACAGCTGGACCGGTACTGTTGCCCATCGGGGCGCAAGCTCCATCCGCGACGAGATGAACGTGTTTCAGGTCGACAACCAGCTCGAAGCCAAATTCGATACGGGACCGGCCGCGCATGCGATGCTCTTCGGCCTCGACTATACCAACCTGACCTCGTCATTTGGCTTCGGCATGGATTCGGTGGCAACCCCGGCCTACGACTTCGATATCGCCAACCCGACCTACGGAGTCTCAGGGCCAACGCCAGACTATAATTTCTCGCAAGCCGAGGCGGATCTCCGGCAGGTCGGTATCTATGCGCTGGATCAGATCGAACTGGACCGGTGGCGCTTCACGCTCGGTGGTCGTCAGACCTGGGTCGAGCAGGACCGGGACACGCGGCTGGTAGCCTTTGGCACGAGCTCATCCGAACGGGTCGACAAAAACGCCTTCTCCGTGCAGGCGGGAGCGCTCTACCTGTTCGACAACGGCATTGCCCCCTTCGCAAGCTATGCCACCTCCTTCGAGCCGGTCACCAACCGGTCTGCAACGGGCACAATTCTCGATCCGATGGAAGGGGAGCAGTTCGAGCTCGGCGTCAAATACCAGCCGCCCGGCAGCGACATCCTGCTTTCGGCGGTCGCCTATCAGACTATCGAGGCGAACAAGCCGATCCTCATCAATCCGCTGCTGGGCACCTATCGCTCGTTGGGTGAAGTGACGAGCCGTGGTCTGGAACTCGAGGCGCGCGCTGCGATCACCGACCAGTTGGACCTGATCGCCGCCTATACCTACAATCACGCCGAAATCACCGGAGGAAGCAATCTCGGTAATACGCCTGCCGTCACGCCCGAACACGTGGCGACGCTATGGGCCAACTACACGTTCGCCGAGGACACGCCGGCATCGGGCCTGTCGCTCGGCGCTGGCGTGCGCTACCTGAGCGAAACCTACAAGGACACCGCCAACGCGACAGGCAAGAACGACGAGGCCTTCTACCTGGACGCCGCCGCGAGCTACGATTTCGGCGCGATCGACAGGAAATATGAAGGCCTTACCGCTCAGGTCAACGTTCGCAACATCGGCAATGAAAAGCCGGTGATCTGCAATGAGGGCTTTTGCTACCTGAGCCAGGGCCGCAACGTCACCGCCTCGCTCAAGTACCGCTGGTAAGCGGGTGCTGACACCCCCCTCTGCCCTGCCGGGCATCTCCCCCGCAAGTGGGGAGATCGGCATGTGGGGATGTCCCGCTCGACCAATGACACAATGTACGATGCTGGAAGGCCGTGTTTGGCTTACACCGCGTCAGTGTGAGTCAGGGCGGCGCATCCGGCCGATCTCCCCCCTTGCGGGGGAGATGCCCGGCAGGGCAGAGGGGGGTGCTGCATCAGGGCAGCTCGATTTCAAAGAGGCTTCACCAGAAAAAGGCAGGGATGATCTTCGTGCCAGAGCGTGGGGAAAATCTCCGCCGGGATGAAGCCGTTGCGAAGGTAGAAGCCGCGCGTCGCCTCGTAGTGCGGCTCTTTCCGCCCGCGCGGGGCCAGCGTCTTGACGGTCAAGAGCCGCGCGCCGCGGCCGCGCGCGAACTGTTCGGCCGCCTTCACCAGTGCTGTTCCGACACCATTGCCGTGATATTGCCGGCGCGAGGCGATGATCAGGATCTCCGTCGCCGCCGGCGGGTGCTCCTTCAGCGCCACGAAGCCGGCAACCTTGCTTTCGTCCATGCAGGCAAAGACCGGCAAGGTCTCGACGGCCTCGGCGCAGGCTTCGATCACCGCCGGCTCCGTGAACCAGTCGGAAAGCTCCGACATGATCTCGCGGCAGATGGCGGCCTTGCCGCCGCTCATCATCTGGACGGCTTCGGCCGGCGCGGGTCCGGCGCTTTCTTGAGCAGCCGCCATCACTGGTAGCTCGCCTGACTTGCGAACCGACGCGGGCATGCGGTCTTGCATGAGGGTTCCTTTCGTTCTTCGGCGCAAACCGCGTCAAGGCAGCGCGTATGCGCCTCCCGCAGCAGGCCGCAGACGAGGGCCGGGGAGACGCCCGCTTCCTCGGCGATCACCTTTTGCGGGACGTTGTCGAAGTAATGTCGCTCATAGAACATTCGCGTTCTTGGCGGCATCGCGCCGACCGTCTCCTGGAGGGCCGAATAGGCCTGGCACTGGCGCACGCATTCTTCCGGATTGCCATAAACAGAGGCGCAACCGCTGATTTTATCAACAATGAAGAGGCCTTGCTCCCTTTTGGTGCGCCGCAGATGATCCATCGCCTGGTTGCGGACCATGCGCATCAGATAGTGCGCAGGCGCGACGACGTCCGGCCTGAGAGGTGCGGACACCAGTTGCAGCAGCACATCCTGGACGACATCCTCCGCCGCGGTCGGGTTCCTTGTGATGCGTCGCGCCGCGGCCAGCAGCTTGGGTCGAAGGGCGAGGGCGGTCCGAAGAGTTTCGTTGGCAGGAGGTTCTGAAACATTGAACATGTCGCGGTCCGTTAAAATCGAAGATTGCATCTTCAACGCCCCAATTCCCGCGGCAAACTAGAAAACATGAGTATATGAGTCAACAAAGAATCGGCAGGTGAGATTGTCATAATGCGACGTGGCAGGGGGACGGCTTCAGACCGCTAGAAGGCATTTCAGTGCGACGGAAGTCCCGGCAGGGTTTCATGATATCGCCAAGCGATTCTGCTCGGCGCGTGGCGCGCCGCGACCGCCCATAGGAAGCATCTCTCGTTCCAGGGCATCGTCCCTGAGTGAAGGGAGAGCCGACCGGCTGGCAGGCTTATCGTTTCCCGTGTCGAAAAAGGCGGCGCCACCGGCACCTCGTCCGGCCGCTCAAGAAGGCCGGTGCCGAGGCACTTCAACACCGCCTCCTTCTTGACCCAGGAGCCGAGGAACGCTTCCGCCCGCTCGGGCGCAGGCAGCGCCTCGAACCACGATCGCTCGTCAGCGGAGAGCACAAGCGACAGAAGGTCCGGGTCGACCTGCAGCTCTGCCGCCCCGATCTGCTCGACATCGACCCCGATCGGGCCTGCCTCGCTGATCGCCAGCACGACGGCGTCGCCGCTGTGCGACAGGCTGAAGGAGACCCCCGGATGGTCCGGCAGCCACGGCTTGCCCGTTTCGGTAAGGCCTATTTGGAGAGCGTCCGGCGCTCGTCCGACACGGGCACCGAGAACGGCGCGGCAAAGGCGGCGGGCAGCCACGTATCGCAGCCGATCCTTCGGGCGGCGCAAACGGGCGGCGCGGTCCTTCTCCGCCTGACTGAGACCGTCCTCCATGCGGCGGCTTTCGGCGCCGAGATAGAGCCAGTGTATCTCGACCGCCTCCGTGTCTGTCGCTTGAGATCCCGGCATGGAGATTATTCGGCGGCTTCCCCGAAGAAGGAGGATTGGGGGATCGCGGAATCCTCTGACGCCCATCGCACGATCGGCAGCGGCTGGCCGAGATCGAACTGTTCGCGGCCTAGCAAGGCGTTGGCGATAACGGCACTGCGCCAGGCGGCAAGGCTCAGTTGCGGCTCGGCGATCCCGTGGCTGTGCCGCCCGGCATTGAGAACGAAGATGCGGTTATCGGCCGGTCCGTCCCAGACGAGGGAGAAATCGGCAGCGAGAACCGGCTCGTCCAGCGAGTTCACCGCAATCCGGACCTTGAGCTGCTCCATGAAGGCCGGCAGCACGAAGCGATAGCCCGTGGCGAGGATCACCGCGTCGACGACGACCTGTTCGACCGCATTGTCGAAGCCGTTCTGCACCGTCAGCCGGATGGTCGAGCCGTTTCTATCCGCAGCAATCACATTGCGGTGCGGTCTCAGCGAGATTTCCCGGCTTTTTGGACCGGGAGCCACCAGCTTCTCCTCGTAGAGCCTTCGATAGAGCTTCTTGAGCGTCGCCGCGGAGATGCCGTCGCTGGCCAGCAACTGCCGGTGCGTATGGTTGAGCCGCAGGCCTTCGGGCAATTTGTGGAAGTCGCGGACATAAGTGGGGGTGAAAAGCTCGTTGGTGAAGGGCGTGGCATCGAGCGGTTCGAAGTTCGGCCGTCGGCTGACCCACTCGATCGTGGCGGCCTCGTGGCTGTCGAGCAGGGCATCGACGATTTCCGCCCCGCTTTGGCCGCCGCCGATGACAGCGACACGTCTGGCCTTGAGCTCAGGAAGCCGTTGTGCGGCTTCGCTGTTGTGGAACGCCATGGTCTTCGGCAAGGCCTCCGCCCATGCCGGAAGTGCAGGGATCTTGCCGACGCCGATCGACAGGTTGCGGGCCTGGACCGTCTCGGCCCCGACCCTCAGCGCGAACCCGTCATCCGCGGCGCGAACCTCCTCCACCGCGGCGCGAACCTCCTCCACCGCGGCCCCGAAGCTCAGCGAGCTCAGGCCGCGCGCCACCCAGCCCAGGTAATCGGCGAATTCCGTGCGCGGCACGGCTTCGTATTCGGCGTTCAGGAACTGATAGAACCGCCGGTGCGCGACGAGATAGGCGAGGAAACTCCAGGGGCTCGTCGGGTTCGTTGCCGTCACGAGGTCCTTGAGGATCGACGTCTGCATTTCCACGCCGGGAAGCATCATTCCCGGGTGCCAGGCGAACTCACGCCGCCGCTCGAAGAACCGCGCGGAAACCGCCGGGATTGAATCGAGCTGGGCCGCGAGGCTGAGATTGAAGGGGCCGATTCCGATACCGGCGAGATCGAGTGCGTCAGCAGTCATTTTTTGCTCCAGGAGGATCGGGAGGAGGTGAGCGCCTGGGAGTGCTCAGGAGAGGCGAAAGGCCGCGTCGAGACGTTTCGCGAAGCGCTGGTGGAAGGGCGTCTTGCCGATGATCGTCAGGTGGTTCGTGCCGGTGACGATTTCGGAAGCCGTGGCATTCGGCGAATGGCGCCGCCAGTCGATGATGTTGAGAGCCCGCGTCAGCGAATCCTCGGCGACGAAGGAATGGATGCGGAAGTCGGATGCTTTCAGCCGGTAGCTTCTGAAGATCAGCGCGTTGTCGATCAGGACCCAGAACGTGTGCTCTTCCGAGCCGATATCCGGCCCGTCCGTCGGCAGGACCACGTTATGCTTGACGATGTGATGGAGGAACTGTTCGTAGACCTCGTCGTCCATCACCGCAAACAGCGTCGCCCATTCGGCGCGCATCGGGGCAGTTTCGAGCCAGTGCTGCACGGTCCTATGCGTGCGCTCGCGCACGCCTTCCTCGAAGCGCGGCCACACCCCGACGGTGAATTCCTCGTTCATGTCGCAGACATCGACCATGCCGATCATCTTGAGATCGATATCGGTGCCGAGCTGGCGCGCCGCCTCATAGGCAAGAAGGCCGCCCCAGGACCAACCGAGAAAGGCGCAGGGCCGTCCTCTGGCCTGCTTCCTGACCGCCTCGGCATAGCGGGCCGTGATGTCTTCGACGGTCGTGCTCAGCGTCTTCTCTTCGGTGAGCGAGTAGCAGATGAAACCGGTCGCCGGTTGCCGCGGACCAAGATGGTCGACGAGACGCAGATATTCGCGCGTGCTGACGAGCAGTCCCGGGAAGCAGTAGAGGACCGGTCGGTCGCCGTTTCGTCGAAGATAGACGACGTCGACGCCTCCTTCCTCCCGGCGCTCCTCGACGGCCGCGGCGAGCTCCCGGACCGTCGGATGGTTGAACATGTCGGCGATCGTCACCGGCCATTCCGGATGGCGGGTCTTCAGGCGCGAGACGATGCGGACGGCGGCGAGCGACTGCCCGCCGATGTCGAAGAAGTTCTCGGTGACGCCGATATCGGTGAGCTCGAGGATCTCCTGCCAGACATCCAGGATTTCCCGCTCCCGCTCGTTGGCCGGTTCGACGGCCTGCCACTCCGTCCGGTGTGCCGGAAGGGCGGCGCGGTCGAGCTTGCTGTTCGGTCCCATCGGCAGCGCGTCAAGCACGATGATCGCCTGCGGCACCATGTAGTCCGGCAGCAGGAGCGCCGCTGCGCGCTTGAGCTCCACCACGTCGATCTCGCCGCCGGCACGCGGAACCACATAGGCGACGAGGAAACTCCTGCCGCCCTCCTTGTGCAGGAGGACGACGACGTCGGCGATGTCGGCGCTGCCTCTCAAAACCGCCTCGATCTCGCCCGGCTCGATGCGATAGCCGCGCAGCTTGATCTGGTGATCGGCGCGGCCGGCGAATTCGACGATACCGTCCTCGCGCCAGCGGCCGAGATCGCCGCTCCTGTAGAGCCGGCCGCCTTCGGCGGAGAAGGGATCCGGCACGAAGCGTTCGGCGGTGAGATCGGGACGGTCGAGATAGCCGCGGGCGAGACCGCTGCCGCCGATATAGATCTCGCCGATCACGCCCACCGGCACGGGCGCGCCGTCGGCATCCAGCACATAGATGCGCCGGTCGCCGACGCCACGGCCGATGGGCGCGACCGTCCCCTCGAAACGGGTGCCCGGCAACACCTTCCAGATCATCGGCGTCATGATCGTTTCGGTCGGACCGTAGCCGTTGATCAACAGCCGCGCCTGCAGGTTGCCGTTGATCATGTCGAAGACCGCCTGCGGCAGCGCTTCGCCGCCGAAGGAATAGAGCCTTAAGTGCGGCAAGTCGGGATTTTCGCCGGCATATTCGGCCAGGCTGCGGACATAGCTCGTCGGCAGGCTGGCATTGTTCACGCCATGCTGGCGCATCAGCGCAAAGGCATCCTCCGGCGTCGCCAGCTTGTCTTCCGCCAGCACCACGCCGCCGCCCGCCATCAGAGGCACCATCCAGCGCTCATGTCCGCCGTCGGAGGTGAAGGGCAGAACCGGATATTCGCGCGACTCTTCGCACATCTCATAGATGCGCAGTGTCGCCTTGCAGTGGTGGGCGAGGGGACCATGTTCGACGGCCACCCCCTTCGGCACACCAGTGGAACCCGAGGTGTAAATGACATAGGCGAGCTGGGCGGGTTCGATCGTTATCTCGGGTGGCTCAGCGCTCTCATGAGAGAGGTCGAGCACATCGAGATCGAGCAGCGGCGTGTCGATGTCTTTTGGCAGTTTTTCGATGAACCTGGTTCTGGTGATGACCAGCGCCAGGCCCGGCGCCGCCAGGATATGCCGGTTGCGGGCCTCCGGATGGTCCGGCTCGACCGGCGTGAAGGCGCCGCCCGCCTTCATGACCGCGAGAATGGCGATGATCGCTTCGATCGACTTGTCGAGGGCGATGGCGACGCGTTTTTCGCGTCCCATGCCGAGAGAGACCAGATGGTGCGCGAGCCGGTTGGCGCGGGCTTCCAGCTCGCCATGCGTGATCGTGCGTGCTCCCCGGGCAACGGCAAAGGCCTCTGGCCGGCGCCGCGCCTGCGCCGAAATGACCTGGTGAACCGGCGTTCCGTCGTCCTCTCGCGGCGTATCGGGGTAGGGCGCCGAAAGCCGCTCGAGCTCGGCCTTCGAGACGAAAGGAATATCCTTGACGCGCTGCTGGGGGCTATCCATCGCGCTCGCCAGCGCGATCTGAAAATCGCTGAGGAAGCGCTGCACGAGCTTCGGGTCGTGCTTCGCCGCATCGTAACCGAAACGGATGTCGGAGGATCCGCCGGGCGAGGGCGAAACGGTCACCACGAACTCGGCGTCGCGGCGCGCCGGCGGCGTGGCGATGACGCGCAGGTCTCTTCGGCTGAAGCGCGGGAGCGTCGAGAACAGCACGGGCCGGATGTCGAGAATGGTCCTGGCGAGGCTTGTCGTGTCGAAGAACTCGTTCCGCCGCAGCAAAGCTTCCGCCAACAATTCGAACGGCAGGAATTGGGCTTCGGCGGCTGCCATCTCGCCGGCGAAGATCTGCTCCACATGCCGAAGGCGCATGTCGCCGTCGATCGCGGTCGCGAGAAGCAGAAGATCCTCGGAGCGGGACACGGTATCGCTCTCTGGCGCACGCCTGACCAACGCCAGCCGTTGCGTTCCGCAGCCGGAATAGCGCCGCAGCGTGATGGCAAGTGCGGCGATGAGGCGGCTTGCAGCCGCAGTCGGCGGATCGCCGGCGGCGAGGGTCTCCTCCGGGAAGACTTCGAGGCTGTGTTCTACCCAGTGCGCCTCTCCATCCGCGACGGCCGCTTGCGCCTCCTGCGGCAGGAGGGCGATGCTTTCCTGCGCCGACAGTCGCTCGTACCAATAGTCCGCAGCCGCGGCCGACGCGTCGGAACGGTGCTCCGCCGGGCTCGTGGACACAGAGCTTCCTTCACGCTTTGGAAAATCCGGTGCGTGAATGGCGAGAACGAAATCGGTCGCCAGACGATCAAGGGCTGCGAAGTCGCCGATCAGTGGATGCAGCGAGAAGAGGACAGCAACCGCCTGCTCCCGCCTGGAGAAAAGGAAGATGCGGGCCGGATTTTCCTTTCGAACGTCGATCGGCCTCAGGCGCTCCTCGGCTGCCGCCGCCGCCACGGCATCATCGATCGATTGGCCATCGGGAACGGCGCACTCCAGCCGATCGACCGCGGCATGACTTTTGAAGCCTTGATGGACGATGCCGCCCGGCAGCACCTCGAAACGCCGCGACAGATGCGGATGGGCGAGGAGCAGTTTTTCGAGCTTTTCACGCGCGACGGAGAGGGCAACCGATTGAAATGCGAAGGCGAGAATTTGCCGGCCGTAGACGTGCTCGTTGCCGGTCTCGGAAAGCCGCCAGATTCGCGACTGGCTGCTCGACAGCGGCCACACTTCGCGCTGGCTCTCGGTCAGTGGTGCAAATTTCTCGTGAAGCATCATCGTCACGGTAACTCCGTTATGATCTGTCATAGGCGCACGCACGCAATTCCCCGAAATTTGAAGAGTTATCTCGGGGAACAGTAGTATCTATGAGACTTATTCTTGGATGACTCGCAGGGTGTCCCTTGTGTCAGTGCGTCTTAGACGTTTCCGCATTCTCAATCTTCAGAAAATTCCTGAGAAAATATTTTTTCGGCGGCGCCTGAATTTTCATTTGTCCCATCCGTCTAAGCCGAAAATGTGCCCACAACGGAGCTTGCGATGAATCTTGCTGTATCGGCAGTCGGCACCGCCGCCGCCCTTGATCCACTCAGTTTGCCGGCGGAGGGATTTGCCAGTCATGCGCTGTCGAGCGCCGGCCCCCTGCTGGTCCGGGGCGAACCTGGCGGCTTCACCGTCGAAGCCGCGGGCCGGCAAACTGCCCGGGTCGGCTATTCGGCGGCCGATCCAGGCCTTTCGTTCGATTTCGAAGCGGATGCCGCGTCGCCGGTCGTCATCGTTGTCGCTGTTCTCGAGGCACTCTTCACCTGCAATCCGTCGCTTCCCTCGCTGAAGATCAATCTCGAGGCGGGGGCGGTGCGGGACGAACTGCTCGCGCAAGGGGCCGTCGAGGCGCAGGCAGACGGGTTCATTTCGAGGCCCGAACTGCTCTTCCAGCTGCCCGCGCCGTTCCTTGGTAAGGCTCCGCCGGTCTATCCGGAGGTCGCCTCGTTCAGAAACGGCGTGCATCATCCGCAGCGCCCGCCGAAACCGTCGGGCACCGTCTACCAGCGCACAAATCCCTGGCTCGGCCGGGCGCTCACCTTCCATGTGGCCGATCCGGACCGGGACCTCGAGGTCTTCAACAAGTGGATGAACGATCCCCGTGTCGCGGCGATCTGGCAGGATCAGGGCGACCTTGCCTTTCACCGCAGGTTCCTTTCCGATCGCCTCGCCGATCCGCGCACTCTCCCTCTGATCGGCAGTTTCGGCGGCACGCCGTTCGGATATTTCGAGCTCTATTGGGCAAAGGAGGACCGTCTCGGGCCGCACTACGATGCCGATGCCTACGACCGCGGCTGGCACGTGGCGATCGGCGAGGAAGTCTTCCGCGGCAAGGCCTTTGTCAGCGCCTGGCTGCCGTCGCTGATGCACTATATGTTCCTCGCCGACCCGCGCACGCGGCGGATCGTCGGCGAGCCGGTGCATGATCATCAGCAGCAGATCCGCAATCTCGACCGCTCGGGCTTTGCCAAGGTCAAGCATGTGACGTTTGCGCACAAGCGCGCGTTGCTGGTGATGCTCCTCAGGGAGCGCTTCTTCCTCGACAGGCTCCTGTTCCCCGATCTTTCCGGGTCTGCGGATGCCCCGATCGGCTCGCTCCCGCGGAAATCGGTTTGATGCCTCAGGCGGTCGACATGAACGACCCGCGACTGCTGCGGCTCGTCATCAGAATTGCGTTGCCTGCCGTCGCCGGGCTGACTGCGAGTGCCGGGCACCATACGATCAATGGTCTCTTCGTCGGCGCTCTCGGGCCCGAGGCGCTCGCCGGGGTCAGCCTCGTCATGCCGCTTTTCCTCACGGTTTCGGCCGTGGGGCAGGGCCTGGGCGTCGGTCTCGCCACGCTGCTGGCCCGTCATCTCGGGGCGGGCCGCAACGCGGCCGCCTCGGCCGCGGCGAGCACGACATTTGCGGCAGCCCTTCCGCTCGGCCTCGCCTTCGCCCTGGCTATCCACGTGGCGTTGCCCTTTTATCTCGAAGGCGTCGGCGCGAGCGCCGATACGCTTGCCGCAAGCCTCTCCTACGGCAGGCTTCTCGCCTTCGGCATCGTCTTCGGCCTGCTGCAGGCGCTTGGCGACTTCGTTGCGATCGCCGAGGGCAACAGCCGGTTCTCGATGACGGTACTGATCGCCAGTTTCGGGCTCAACATCCTGCTTGATCCGTTCTTCATATTCGCTCTCGACCTGCGCGAGAGCGGCGCGGCACTGGCGACCATCGTCTCGTCGTTCGCGGCCGTGCTGGCCTACCTGATCTATTTCCGCCGCCGCTGGGCCCAGGTCCGATTGCGCCTGCGGCTCGTCGATTGGCCGTGCGCAACGCCCGTCGTCAAGATCGCCATCCCCGCCGCAGCGACCAATATCGTTGCAAGTCTCGGGCTTCTTCTGCTGCTCCGGCAGGCGAGCCTCGAAGGCGGCGATGAAGGTGCTGCGGCGATGGCCATCGCGGTTCGGCTGATGGCACTCGGCCAATTGCCGATCCTCGGCTTCTGCCTCGGGGCGCAAAGCGTCGTCAGCCATGCCTGCGGTGCGGGAGATCCTGCGCGGGTGCAGGCGGTCGTCCGTGTGATGCTGGCTGCGGCGATCGGCACGGCGATGTTCTATTCGCTCCTGCTCATCGTCGCCGCCGAACCGATGGCCGGCCTGTTCACCGCCGAGGACGAGGTCGTGCGACAGACGGCGGCATGCCTGCGCGCACTCGTCCCTGTCTTTCCCTGCTCGGCCTTTCAGACGGTCCTGCTGGTGCTGCTGCAGTCACGAGGAAAAGCGCGGTTATCCGCGTTCATCGGCCTTGCGCCGCAGGGATATTTGCTGATCCCCGCCTTGTTCCTGATGCCGCCTTGGCTCGGCTTTGCCGGCGTCGCGCTTGCGCCGGCGCTGGCGGCGGCACTCGCTGGGCTCCTCGGGCTCTTCGTTCTGCGGCGGGAATGGGCGGCGCTCTCCGATCTGCCGCAAGCCGCCTTCCGCTGACCCCATTCAACGCAGTCAAATGCCAGGAAAGATCATGAACGAAAGACCGAGCCTCGATCATCTTTATCCACCAATGCCGGCGGCACTTGGCGGCGATCCCTACACAGCCGCCGTGCCGCCGATCTATCAGTCGTCCCTGTTCCTGTTCGACAGTTACGCCGAACTCGAAGACGTTTTTGCCGGGCGGTCCTCGAGACCGATCTATTCGCGCGGCGACAATCCGACCGTACGGTTGCTCGAGCGGAGGATCGCCGAAATGGAGGGCACCGAGGAGGCACGCGCCTTTTCGAGCGGCATGGGAGCGATTGCCGCGACTGTCCTGGCCTTCGTCCAGCCGGGCGACCGCATCGTCACCGTCCGGCATGTCTATAGCGATGCCTTTCGCTTCTTCGAAAAGGTGCTGAAGCGTTTCGGCGTCCGCGTCGACTATATCGACGGCACGGATACGGATCGCCTGGTCGCGGCCATTCCCGGCGCGCGGCTCGTCTATCTGGAGAGCCCGACGTCGATGGTCTTCGAACTGCAGGATCTGCCGGCGATCGCCAAGGCGGCGCGCGAGCATGGCGTCCTGACGATCGTCGACAATTCCTGGGCGACACCGCTTTTCCAGCAACCGCTTGCCGCGGGGACAGACATCGTCATCCATGCGGCGTCGAAATATCTCGGCGGCCAGAGCGACACGGTGGCCGGGCTCGTCGCCGGGTCACGCGACCATATCGCCACGATCAACCGGGAGATCTATCCCTATACCGGCGCCAAGCTCTCGCCTTTCGAGGCCTGGCTTGTGCTGCGCAACATCGAAACGCTGCCCTTGCGGATGCGGCATCACCACGATGCCGGGTTGAAGGTAGCCGCCTGGCTGGCCGCGCATGCGCATGTCCGGCGCGTGATGCATCCGGCCTTCGCCGATCACCCCGGCAGAGCGACCTTGCGCGGCTATGGCGGCATTTTCTCTTTCGAGGTTTCCGAAGCGACCGACGTGGCGATCTTCGTCGATGCCTTGCGCCTCATCCGGATCGGTGTGAGCTGGGGCGGGCCCGAGAGCCTCGTTGTGCCGGCGAAGGCCGCGCTCAGCATCTCGCCCGAGACGAACGTCTTTGCCCGTTTCGGCGTCAGCGACCGGACGATCCGGCTGAATATCGGTCTTCATCAGCCGGAAGACGTGATTGCCGACCTTCGCCAGGCGTTCGCGGTCGCGGCGCGCTAGGCAAGGCCGCGATTGGAGCACCCCCTTGTCGGGCCTTGTGGGGGGAGATGCCCGGCAGGGCAGAGGGGGGTATCACACCTTCGCGATTTTCGACGTTCTAATCTGATCGGTTTAACGGCGAGCCGGGCGCCGCTCGGTCTTGCAGTCCTGTGCGGCGAGAGGGAACGGCTTTGCCGCTGCCTCTCGCCGGATTTTCTTGCGACGAAGTCGAACCTGCGCCGTGGTCAGAACTCCTCCCATTCGGCGGCAGCGGTCGCCGTTGCCGCCCGGCCGCCGAAAGCCTTGGCGAGCCTGCCGCCGAGCGCCCGGGCGGGAGATGCCGTCGGTTTGCTGTCGTGGCCGGCGATGCGCGGTGCGGCGCCGGCCTCGAGCCGGAAGCGGGCGATAAGCCGGGCGAGATTCGCCGCCTCGTCGGCCAGCCGGTTGGTGGCCGCCGTCGATTCCTCGACCATCGCCGCGTTCTGCTGCGTCGTCTGGTCCATCTGGTTGACCGCCGTCGAGACCTCGGAAAGTCCGGTCGACTGCTCCTTCGCCGCGGTGGCGATCGAATGCACGTGCTCGTTGATCTTGACGACGTGGCCCTGGATCAGCGACAGCGCCTCGCCGGTCGCCGTCACCAGCTTCACGCCGGAATTGACCTCGTCGCCCGAGCGCGAGATCAGCGCCTTGATGTCCTTGGCCGCATTGGCCGAGCGCTGCGCCAGCTCCCGGACCTCCTGGGCGACGACGGCAAAGCCCTTGCCGGCGTCACCGGCCCTGGCCGCCTCGACGCCGGCGTTGAGCGCCAGCAGGTTGGTCTGGAAGGCGATCTCGTCGATGACGTTGATGATCTGGCCGATCTCGCCGGAGGCCTGCTCGATCTTGCCCATCGCCGACACCGCGTCCTTGACGACGGCGCTCGACTGCTCGGTGCTCCTGCGCGCCTCGTCGACCATGTGGCTGGCCTCCGTCGCCCGCTCGGTCGAGCTCTTCACCGCCGCGGTGATCTCCTCGAGCGCCGAGGAGGTCTCCTCCAGCGAGGCGGCCTGCTGCTCGGTGCGCTTGGAAAGGTCGCCCGAGGCCTCGCGCATCTCGCCGGCGCCGCCATTGATCGTGTCGATCGCCGCGCGCACCTCGCCGAGCACCGAGCGGAGGTTTTGCATGGTCTGATTGACATTGTCCTTGAGCTCGCCGAAGGCGCCCTGGAACTCGCCGCGCATCGTCTCGGTGAGGTCGCCCTCGGCCAGTGCCGAGATCACCCGGCGGGTCTCGGCGACGCCGCGGTCGACCGAAGCGACGAGTTCGTTGACCTGGGTGGCGAAGCGGTTGAGGTCGGCATTGTCGTAGTCCTTGGAGATGCGGCGGGTGAAGTCGCCGGCGACGGCCGCCTGGACGACCTCGCCGATGCTCGACTGCAGGTCGGCGCTCTTTGCCTGCAGCGCCGCCTCCTGGGCGTTCAGCTCGCGAACCTTGATGCCGTTCTCTTTGAACACCTCAACGGCGCGGGCCATCTCGCCGATTTCGTTCGTCCTGTCGGTGAAGGGGATCGCGACCGAGAGGTCGCCGTCGGCGAGCGTGCGCATGACTTCGGTGGTGCGGTTGATCGGCCGCGAGATGCCGACGATCGCCAAGGCCATGGCGCCAAGCCCGGCCGCAATGGCGAGACAGAGCACCATGAAGGTAGCGAGCCGTCCATTGAAATATGCGGCGGAGCTGTTCGAGAAGCTCCTTTCCGTGCCGGCAAGATTGATCTGGACCAAAGTCTGGACCAGCTCTTCCATCTCGAGATAGGTCTCGCGCACCTCGCCCAGTACAAGCTTGCTTGCCTCCTCCCTCTGCTGTGCTTTGAAGAAGGTGACGACACGTGCATTGAGTCTGAGGTATTCCTCCACCTTTTCACCGAACACCCGGTACGTCGTTCTCTCCTCCGGCTCTGAAATCAGCGTCTGATAGGTGGACATCCGCTCGCGTAGTGTGGCGATGTCTTCGCCGATTGCCTTTTCCGTTTTTTCCACGGCAGCGGTGTCCGACGCCAGTAGCAGGCGTGTCTGTGATCCTCTGAGATCCGCCATGGTGATGTTGATCTTGTTGGTGATGTCGACGCTCGGCACCCAGTTGGTGGCCAAAGTCTCGACCTCTTCATGGACACCGCCCAAAAGCGTGAGGCCAAGCAGGCCTTGTCCGGCGAGCAGCAGCAGTAGGATTGCAAAAGCACCGATGAGCGATGCCTTCAAGGAAAGGCTCGTGGGTTTCATTACGACACTCCTGTGCAACGAAGTACAGGAAGTCGTCATGGCTCCCGTCCTGCGATCCCTGAGAAATGAACCGACGATTCATTCGCCCGGCTGTAGTCGCATTAGGCGAAAACAACGTATCACTCTCCTCCAGGATGCGCAACCAAAAGTAGCCCCTTGATGGGTTAATCACATAAGCGTGCATCCCGAGCGTAAGGCTGGTGGGCGTCTTTTGGATATGCATCTGCCGCGCCACAAGACGACTCCAACGGTGTGTCGTGAACCGAACGAGTGGCGTCGGGCTCGACGCGCTGAACCCGGGATAGAGGAAGCTCCCGTGCGTGCTTCTTTTGTCGCTCCTTCCAAGTGGTCGGCTGGCTGCGGCGAAGCTCGCTGCGACAAACCAGCTATGCCTATTCTTTAATCACGTCTATCCCGACAGGTTAATTTTTGTTCACATCCCATGCGGTGCGTGGCTGTTTCCGCAAGGCAACCCTCTGCTTTGCTGCGCTTGAAGCAATTAACTTCAGTTGGCACGTCGCTTGCATCCCCATCACCGAGCCCGAGCGGACCGCCGGTGGTGCCCAATGTCGCGCACCAGAAGCAGAGTTGCTCAAGCACGGTGGAAGCGCCGATCGCTGATCATGCGATGCGCTTTGTTCGGGGCATTTCCAGGATCAACGATCGAATGGCGCTGTTGCGCCGGGAGAAGCCATGTCCGCTGTTCACCAGACACAGAAGATCACTGCAGGAGAGCAGGGTCGCGCCCTGTGGATCTCGACGACCGCCTTCACCATCTGTTTCGCCGTATGGACGATATTTTCGATCATCGGCGTGCGCATCAAGCAGGAGCTGGGACTGAGCGAAGCGCAGTTCGGTCTTCTGATCGGCATGCCGATCCTTACCGGCTCGCTGATCCGCATCGTGCTCGGCATCTGGACCAACCGCTACGGCGGCCGGCTCGTCTATACGGTGACAATGTTGGCGGCGGCACTTTCGACCTTCCTGCTCGCCTATGCGACCACCTTTCCCCAAATGCTGCTCGCCGGCCTCGGCGTCGGTATCGCAGGCGGCTCCTTCGCCGTCGGGGTCGCCTATGTCTCGCCCTTCTTTCCGCCGGAAAAGCAGGGTACGGCGCTCGGCATCTTCGGTGCCGGCAATGTCGGCGCGGCGGTCACCAAGTTCCTTGCGCCGCTCCTCCTCGTTCCCTTTGGCTGGCAGGTGGTTGCCCAGGTCTGGGCCGCGGGGCTCGTGCTGACGGCCGTCGTCTTCTGGTTCACGACCGAAGACGACCCCAAGTTCCGTGCCCGCCGCGAGGGAAGCCAGCCCCGCAAGAGCTTTCTCAGCGAATTCGCCCCGCTCAGGAATGTCCAGGTCTGGCGCTTCTCGCTCTACTATTTCTTCGCTTTCGGCGGGTTCGTCGCGCTGGCGCTGTGGCTGCCGCGTTACCTCGTCGGTGTTTACGGTTTCAGCATCGAGACGGCGGGCATGATCGCTGCGGCCTACTCCATTCCCGGCAGCATATTCCGCGCCTACGGCGGCGCGCTTTCCGACAGGATCGGCGCGCGCAAGATCATGTATGCGATGTTCGCCGTATCCGCCGTGGCAACGCTCATTCTCTCCGTGCCTGAGGGCGGCGCCGTGTTCCAGATCACTCCGGTCGTGTTCGTTGCCGCTACCTTCGTGCTCGGCTTCGTGATGAGTCTCGGGAAGGCGGCCGTCTACAAGCACATTCCCGCCTATTATCCGGAGCATGTCGGCGCTGTCGGCGGCGTCGTCGGCATGATGGGCGGCCTCGGCGGCTTCATCCTGCCCGTCGCCTTCGGCTTCCTCAAGGACTGGACCGGTCTCTGGTCGAGCTGTTTCATGCTGCTCTTCGCGATCGTCGCGATCTCGATGATCTGGATGAACGCGTCGATCCGCCAGTTCAAGCGGCGTGCCGTCGAGGGTGCGCCGGCCGGTGCCTTTGGGCGATAGGCCCCGAAGGGATGGGGCGGCTCCAGGATCAGGACTGACTGCAGCCGCGACTTTCAAGCCGCTCCCGACACACACGCTTCCCTGCAGGGATTGCCAAAACCCTGCTTCCTGCCCGGCACTTCTGTGCCGGGCTTTTTTCTCGCTTGGTTCTAATCTGGCTTAGAAAGAAAGATCGAGGACCTTGCCCTCGAAGAGCCGGTCGCGCGAACCTTCGAGGTGTTTGCGCATCAGCTCGCGGGCGTCTTCGGCGCGGCCTTCCTGAACGGCGCGGTAGATTTGCCGGTGTTCCTCGTAGACCTGCTCCAGGCCCGGCCGCGGACCCATCAGCGACAGGCCATGAAGGTGCATGCCGACGGCGATGTGGGCTCTGAGGGCCTCGAGCGAAGCGGTGTAGTAGTGGTTGTTCGACGCTTCCGCGACCGCCTTGTGAAAGAGGAAATCGGCATCGGTGCGGTGCAGCTGATGGCTGGTCGCCTCGCGAAGCTCGGCAAGCGCCGCCGCGATCCGGGCGATCGCCGCCTCGTCGCGCCGCTGGGCGGCGTAATAGGCGGCGGCGGGCTCGATCGTCAGGCGGAATTCATAGCAACGCTGGATATCGGCGATCGACTTGACCGGCGAATAGGCAAGCTGGGCGGCGTTCGAAATCTGGGCACTGACGAAGGTGCCGGCGCCCTGGCGCGAATAGATCAGGCCCTGTTCGCGCAGGCGGCCGAGCGCGTCGCGCACGACAGGGCGGGAAACGCCGAGCATCGAGGCAAGCTCGTGCTCGCCCGGCAGCCGCGAATCCGGCGCATAGTTGCCGGTGCGGATCCGCTCGTGCAACTGGTTGAAGACCCGATCGACAAGTTTCACCGATTTGCCGCGTTCCGATTTCCCTTCGGCCGCCGCCATCTGGCCAAGGCCGCCATTCTCCGCCATTCTCTTACCCATCCTGTTCATCGCCCGGCCTACAGCACATCCGGCGCGTCCTGCAAAACCTTTAACAGAGATTGCGCATTGCCGAAGCCCCCCGACTTCACCGCGCAGCGCATCCGCCCGCCGTTCGGACGCGTTGCCTCGAACCAGGGGATACCCGCCTCGATCTCGCCCTTCGGCAACAGGACGCTGGCACCCAGCCTGCGCAGGATAGCATAGGCCGTGTCCCCGCCGCCCATCACCAGCATGTCGGGCGCCATGGTGGCGACGATGCCGGAAGCGCCTTCGGCGAAGCGCTCTGCCACCATCCTGGCGTCGCCCGTCAATTCACCCGAGCAGCGAAGCAGCATCGGCAGCCGAGCCGACTGGGCATCGCCTGACACGTTTCCGGCAGGCGCATCGTGGCGGCTGGCGACAAGGCCGCTTTCGATGAGCACCGCCATCTGCGCCTCGGTGATCGGGTCGCGCGAGCCGAAGGCAAAGAGCGTGTGCGGTGATGGCTCGAAAGGCGTCGGCGGCGAAAGCCGGGCGAGGCGCCGCGCAAGCGCACGCCCGAGGCCGCGTGCCCCAACTCCGATGGTGGTCGACCAGTCCAGGTTTTCGGCAAGGTCATCGAGGTCTTCGTCTGAGGCCGCGTCGGCGATCCGAACCTCGCTGGCACGACCGGAGAACAGGGGCGCTATCGGCAGCGCCTCGGCGACGCCGAAGCCGACGACATGGCCTTCGCGGGTGTAGCGTCCCTGGTCGGGGACGGCAGGAGCGACGAGCAGGCGCTTTCGGCCGCTGGCAATGGCCAGCGCTTCGCTTTCGGCCGCGACATTGCCCTTCAGCCGCGAGTCGATCTTCTTCAGCACGAATTCGGGCGAGGCGCGGCGAAGCGCGCCAGTCGCCTGACTGACGCGATCTGCAGCCTGACGGGGATCGAGCGCGCGGGACACCGTATTGACGACGACGACCTCCGCGCCGGTCGCAATCGCCGCCTCGGCCGCGTCGACATCCAGGGCTACCGCTACGCTCAGGCCCGCGTCGACGAAGGGCGTTCCGGTATCGAGGGCGCCCGTCAGGTCATCGGCAACGATGGCGACGCGAATGGCCATTGCTCTATTCGCCGTTCACCGCGTGGCAGGCGACGAGGTGTCCCGGACGTGCGTCCTTCCACTTCGGAACCACCCGGCGGCAGACCTCCATGGCGATCGGGCAGCGCGTATGGAAGCGGCAGCCGGAGGGCGGGGCAAGCGGGCTCGGCACGTCGCCTTGCAGGATCTGCCGCTTGCGGCTGCGCTCATGTTCCGGATCGGTTTCCGGGACCGCCGAAAGCAGCGCCTTCGTATAGGGATGGAGCGGCGTCTCGAAGAGCGCGTCGCGGCTGGCAAGCTCCGCGAGCCGCCCGAGATACATGACGCCGACGCGGGTCGAGATGTGCCGAACGACGGCGAGGTCATGGGCGATGAACAGATAGGTGAGCCCGTATTTCTCTTGGAGATCGAGGAGCAGGTTGATGATCTGCGCCTGGATCGACACGTCGAGCGCCGAGATCGCCTCGTCGCAGACGATGAACTTCGGCTGGCAGGCAAGCGCCCGGGCGATCACGACGCGCTGGCGCTGGCCGCCGGAAAGCTCGTGCGGATAGCGCGAGGCAAAGCGCGGCGGCAGGCCGACATCGGTAAGCAGCGCGGCGACCTTGCCGTCGAGCTCGGCCTTGGTGGCGAGCTTGTGAAAGAGGATCGGCTCGCCGACCGCCTCGCCGACCGTCATGCGCGGATTGAGCGTCGAATAGGGATCCTGGAAGACGATCTGCAGGTCGCGCCGGAAGGGCCGCATCCGCTTCTCGTCAAGGGCGGTCAGGTCCTCGCCCTTATAAAGAACCTTGCCGGACGTCGCCCGGTGCAGGTTCAGGATCGTAAAGCCGGTCGTCGACTTGCCGCAGCCGGATTCGCCGACAAGGCTCAGCGTCTCGCCTTCGAGGATATCGAGGCTGACATCGTCGAGTGCGTGCACGGTCGCCGCCCTTTCGCCGAAGGCGCCGAGCCGCACATGGAAGTGCTTGACCAGGTTTTCGATCTTGAGAAGAGGTTGGGCACCCATCAGGCGGCCTCCCGGGCTTTTTCGACGGCAAAGCAGGCGGCGCGGTGGCTGCCCGCGGCTGAGATGGGCTCGAGCTTCGGCACATGCGTGCGACAGATATCCATCGCCAGCGGACAGCGCGGCGCGAAGGGACAGCCCTGAGGCCTGCGGCCCGGTTCCGGCGGCGTGCCGCCGATCGAGTTCAGCCGCGAGGCCGGCGCATCCGAAAGCTTCGGGATCGAGGCGAGCAGGCCGCGGGTATAGGGGTGGCGCGGATTGGCATAGAGCTCGTCGACCGGCGCATCCTCGACGACGGTGCCGGCGTAAAGCACCACGACGCGATCGACGAGGCCGGCAATCAGCGCCAGGTCGTGGGTGATCCAGACCACCGACATGCCGAGCTTTTCGCGAAGCCCCTTCACCAGATCGATGATCTGCGCCTGGATCGTCACGTCCAAGGCCGTCGTCGGCTCGTCGGCGATCAAGAGCTTCGGCTCACAGGCAAGGCCGATAGCAATCATGACGCGCTGGCGCATGCCGCCGGATAGTTCGTGCGGATAGGCCTGGATGCGCTCTTCGGGCCCTGGAATGCCGACGAGGCGCAGGAGTTCGATGGCGCGTTCGCGCGCCTGCTTCCTGCTCATGCCGCGATGGTAGATCAGCGGTTCGGCAAGCTGGTCGCCGATCCGCATGACCGGATTGAGCGAGGTCATCGGATCCTGGAAGACGAAGCCGATGTCGCCGCCGCGCACTTTCCTGAGCTCCCGGTTCGACATCTTCTGCAGGTCGCGGTCGTCGAAATGCGCCTCGCCCTTGGCGACCCGGATCTTGTTGGGCAGGAGCCGCATCAGACTCAGCATGGTGAGGCTCTTGCCGCAGCCGGACTCGCCGACGACGCCGAGTGTCTCACCCTTGCCGACATGCAGGTCGATGCTGTCGACGATGGTCGCCGGGCCGCTGCGCGTGTCGATTTCGATCGTCAGGTCCTTGACGTCGAGCAGGCGGTTTTCCGTCTTCATCATTTGGCGCCTCGCGGGTTCAGAGCGTCGTTGAGGCCGTCGCCGAGGAAGGAGAAGGCGACGGAGGCGAGACCGAGGACGGCCGCGGGCGCTGCAAGCAGATGCGGGTAGTGCTGCCAGACGCGCAGGCCATCGGAGATCATGTTGCCCCAGCTCGGCGTTGGCGGATTGACGCCGACACCCAGGAACGAGAATGCGCTTTCGAGCACCATCGCCGTGCCGAGGCCGGCGCTGACCGCGACGATCAGCGGCCCGAGCGCATTCGGGATCACATAGCGCGTCAGGATGATGCGGTTGGAAAGACCGAGCGCCTGGGCGGCGGTGATATAGGGGCGGCTGCGGATCGACAGCACCTGGGCGCGCACCAGTCGCGCATAGGGCGGCCAGGAAATCAGCGCCATGGAGCCGAAGACCAGCAGGAAATCGATCCACACCGTCTCGCGGTAGAAGGGGTTGAGCGTCTCGAGGTAACGCGCCTCCATCCATTGTGCGATCGGCGTTTTCAATGAGGCATTGATGACGACCACGAGAAGCAGGTTCGGCACCGACATGGTTACGTCCGTGAGCCACATGATCACCCGGTCGAACGGATTGCCGAAGAAGCCGGCGACCGCGCCCAGCACGGTGCCGATGACGATCGCGATCGCGGTGACCACCACGGCGACGAGAAAGGCGGTCCGCGTCCCGTAGACGACCCGGCTGAAGACATCGCGGCCGAGATCGTCGGTGCCGAAGAGGTGGGCAAGCGACGGCGCCTGGTTGCGCGCCTCGAGATCCTGGCTGAGGAAGTCGTAGGGCGTCAGGTACGGACCGAACAGGGCGACGAAGGCGAGCAGCACGATGACGCAGAGGCCGAAGATCGCCAGACGGTTTCGCTTCAGCCGGTACCAGGCATCGCGCCACAGGCTGACCGGCGCTTCTTCGGCGAGAGGGGCGGGCTGTGCTTGGACAGTGGACATGTCAGCGGCTCCTCTTCGCATCGGTGGCGCGCGGGTCGAGCAGCGGATAGAGGATGTCGACCAAGAGGTTCGAGATCATCACCAGGAACGAACCGATGAGGGTGATCGCCAGGATCACCGGATAATCGGAATTGGTCAGCGCCTTGACGGTCAGGCGGCCGAGGCCGGGGAGGCCGAAAACCAGTTCCACGAAGATCGCGCCGTTGACGATCGTGATCATGATGAGGCCGAGCTGGGTGACGACCGGCGTCAGGACCGGCCGCAGGATATGCTTGAGCGCCACGACGATCTCCGGAACACCCTTCGCCCGGGCGGTGCGGACGAAATCCTCGGACAGCACTTCGATCACCGCAGCGCGCGTCTGGCGGATGATGAGGGCGATCGGCTGGAAGGAAAGCACGATCAGGGGCAGGAGGATGCGGATGTCGAAGACGCCGCCCCAGCCGTAGGGCACGTTGACGCCCGGCAGCAGGACGATGAGGCCGACCATCAGCAGCGGCCCGGCGACATAGGCCGGGATCGCCCAGAGGAAGAGCGCCGAGCCGAGAATGATGTAGTCGAGGCGACGGTTCTGGTTGAGCGCCGCGATCATGCCGAGCGGGATGGCGACGAGCGCGGTCAGGACGATGGCGCAGAGCGCCAGTTTGAAGGAGACGGGCGCTGCCGCCTTGACCATCGCCCAGACGGAGCGACCGGAGGTCAGCGAATTGCCGAAGTCGCCCTGGATCAGGTTCCAGACGTAATAGCCGAACTGCTCAATGAACGGCCTGTTGAGGCCGGCGCTCTCGCGGATCGCCTCGATGCGCTCGGGGTTATAGGCGACGTCGCCCGGCGCACGCAGGAAGATCAGCTTGATCGGATCGCCGGCGCCGTAAAAGGCGAGCGCATAGACTGCCATCATCACCAGCAGAACGGATGGTATCCAGATGGCAAATCGTGTCGCGACGTAACGCAGCATGTCGCTTATTCCTCCCGCATGGTGCCGGTCGACCTTGGATGGAATGGCCTCCGGATGTCATGCCTTGCTGTTCGCCGGCCCGGGCCCGAAAGGCGTTGTAGTCCCGGCCGTTCTTCGCGAGGACCGCTTGGAAGACGAAGCTCTCGGTCCTTGCATTTATTCGAGCGCGAAGGCCCGAGAGCCTTCGCGCAGGTCGTTCCCGTTTCGGTTCGAACGTCGTCGGCCAGTGTCAGCCGACCGAAATCTCCCAGGGCTTCGCCACCTGCCAGTCGAGATTCTTGTCGATGCCCTTGACCTCGGCGGTGGCCCAGCGCGACATCGCCTGAGCATACCAGGGGATGAAGGCCCAGTCGTCGCGGAAGGCCTTCTGGGCCTCCTGGGCGAGCGCCACGCGTTGCGGATCGTCGGCCGCCTTGGTCGAGGCATCCTTCAACAGGCTGTCGACCTTGTCGTTCTTGTAGCCGCCGAGCTTGTTCTGGGCGTTAGACGAGGTCGAGGCGATCGAGCCCTGCAGATAGGAGACGGCATCCGGCACGCGCGTGCCGACGTCGTCGCGGAAGATCTGCACCGCATTCTGGTCGGGGCCGGCATAGGCGTCCTGCTGCGGCTTCATGTCGACGGCGGAAATGCCGAGGTTCTGGCGCCACTGCTCGGCGATGAACTGCGCCGCCGCTTCGATCGCCGGGCCGGAGACCCCGACGAAGAGCAGCTTCGGCAGCTTCTCCGGTCCGCCATAGCTCGACTCGGCAAGCAGTTTCTTGGCGCCTTCCGGATCGTAGGGGTAGGGCTCGAAGCCGGAATTGTCGGCGCCGGGCACGGAGTTCAGGATCTGGTCCGTCTTCTTGTGAGGGCCGTCGGGGAAGGAGGCTTTCATCAGGCCGTCGCGATCGACGGCGCGGATCAGCGCCTCGCGCACCTTCGGGTCGTCCATGGGTTTCCGCGCCGTGTTGAACCAGAAGTGCTGGCTGGTCGGGATGATCGGGCCGGAGGCGAAATCCGGCCCGAGGTCCTGGACGATCGTCGAGGTGACGAGTTCCGTATGGGCGTTGAACTCGCCGGATTTCAGGAGCGACGTCGCCGTGACGTTGTCCTCGATCGAGCTGATCTCGATGCGGGCAAGCTTCGGCTTCGGTCCGAAGAAGTTCTCGTTCGGCTCGAAAGTCAGGGTGCCGGCATCGATGTCGATCGCGGTGAGCTTGAACGGGCCGGAATAGACGGCGCCGCTGTCCGGCGTGTACCAATCGGCGATCTCCTCGCCGTCCTCGCCGCGCGACTGTTCAGCCTTGGTGATCGGCGCGATGTGGTTTGCGAGACGCATGAAGAAGATCGGGTCGGCTTCGCTCAGCGTCACGACGACGGTGCCTTCGTCCGGCGTCGCGATGCCGGAAAGCTCCTTGGCGCTGCCGCCGCTCACTTCCGCAAAGCCCGCGACCTTGCTCAGGACCTGGTCGGCGCGCTGGTTCTTGGTGTTCGGCATCGCCGAGACGTTCCACGAGCCCTTGACGTCCTCGGCGGTAATCTTGCTGCCGTCGGAGAAAGCGGCCTTCGGGTCGATCTTGAAGGTCCAGACCTTGTCGCCTTCGGAGGATTCCCAGCTCGTAAAGACATAGGGATGGATCTTGCCTTCGCTGTCGAAATACATCGGCGAGGCCCACCAGACCGAGTTCCAGCGATAGGGAACGCCACCGCCGCGCAACGGCGACCAGTCCTGGTTGAAGGCGGGATTGGCGACCTTCAGCACCTGGCCTTCCTGCGCCAGGACGATGCGCGCATTCATGCCGGCGATCGTCAGGGCGACCGAGGCACCGAGGCCGAGCTTGAGGGCCTCCCGCCGCGACATGCCGGTCATTGCAGAGCCAAGATCATTCCGTCTGGTCATTTCTTCCTCCCGTAGCGTGAAATCAAGCGCCTCCGCTCTCCCCGGATATGCGGCGCCCTGATTGGCCTTACACTGAATGATATTGTAAATATGTCAACAAAAATTGCGAGGCTGTCCGGTCTGGAATTTGGAATCGGAAAATTTATACAGATAAATCAAATCATTGCTGCATCGCGAAAATTCTCCCGCAGATTTTCATATTGACAACAGAGGCAATGTTGAACACAAAAAGCCCCGAAGAAGCACTCGCGAAAGGTCGCGAACGGTGGTTCGGAGCCGCGCCTGACAAGCTTGTCAGCTGATTGCGAGGACCGCGGAGGAGGCACAGATGAACGGAAGACAGGTAGTGACCGGCGTCTATTGCGCCGCCGCGACGCCGCTCAAGGAAAACGGCGATCCCGATCTCGCGCTTTTTGCCGACCATTGCGGCAAGCTCCTTTCCGAAGGGTGCCATGGGATTGCCTTGCTCGGTACGACCGGCGAGGCCAATTCATTTTCGCAGGACGAGCGCAGAACGATACTGGAGAGCGCCCTTGCGGCCGGGATTGCCGCCGATCGGCTGATGCCCGGCACCGGCGTTGCCGCCATACCGGAAACCGTGGCGCTGACGAAACATGCGCTCTCGCTCGGGGTGACGAAGGTCGTGATGCTTCCGCCCTTCTACTACAAGGGCGTCAGCGACGAGGGCATCTACGCGGCCTATTCGCAAATCGTTGAAAAGGTTGCCGATAGCCGGCTGAAGGTGATCCTCTACCATATCCCGCAGGTCTCCGGGATTCCTCTGTCGATCCCGCTGGTCAAGCGGCTCGCAGCGGCCTTTCCCGAGACGATCGTCGGCATCAAGGATTCCGCCGGCGACTTTACCAATATGCAGGCGCTGGTAGCGGAACTTCCGGGCTTTTCCGTACTTGCCGGCGCGGATCCCTTGCTTCTGCCGCTCCTGAAGGCCGGCGGTGCCGGCTGCATCACCGCGACCTCCAACCTCATCGCCGATTCCTTGCGACTGATTTTCGATCACGCGGCGGACCCGGCAAAGGCGGACGAGGTCGAAACGGCGCAGGCGCGCATCAACGCCTACCGGACGCTGTCGAATTCCTATGTGCAGATCCCGACGATCAAGGCGATGGTCGCCTTGAGGCGCGGCGAGGACGCATGGTTCAGGACGCGCGCTCCGCTCGTGCCGTTGAACGGGAGCGAGCGCGCCGATCTCGCGGCCAAATTTGCGGCCTTGGATTGAGGGAGGATCGGATGACCTATTCCGCACTGGATCCGCACGAGGTTCCGTCCCGAATGACGGGTGAAGTCGTGCCGAACGCGGCGGAGCCCGGCCGCTGCGATGCCTATCTTCCGTCCCCCTGCGTGCAGAACCACGCCGCCAATCTCGCCTTCTTGCCGGATGGCACGCTGACATGCGTCTGGTTCGGCGGAACGATGGAAGGCATGGGCGACATTTCGGTCTACATGTCGCGGCTGGGGCCAGGCGCGCGCCGCTGGAGCGACCCGGAGAAGATGTCGGACGACCCGCAAAAGTCCGAGCAGAATCCGTTGATCTTCACCGCGCCGGACGGCCGCGTCTGGCTGCTCTTTACGTCGCAGACCTCGGGAAACCAGGATGGCGCAGTGGTCAAGCGCCGCATTTCCAATGATGGCGGCAAGTCTTTCGGCCCGACGGAAATTCTTTGCGACATTCCCGGCACTTTCGTGCGCCAGCCGATCATCGTCAACGGCGCCGGCGACTGGCTGCTGCCGGTCTTTCGCTGCATCGGCGAAGCGGGGCGGCGCTGGACCGGCGACGTCGATCGGGCCGCCGTGCTGATCTCGCGCGACCAGGGCGGGACCTGGACGATGGCGGAGGTGCCGGACAGCATCGGCGCGGTTCATATGAACATCCTCCCGGCCGACGGTGGTGCGATGGTGTCATTCTACCGCAACCGCTTCGCCACCCATGTGCTCAGGAGCCGGTCGAGCGATGCGGGCCTCAGCTGGACGGCGCCCGAGCCGGTCGACCTACCGAACAACAACTCGTCGATACAGGCGGTCCGTCTGAAAAACAATGCGATTGCAATGGTTTACAACCACAGCAATGCGTCCATGTCGGATGCCCGCCGCCACTCGCTTTACGACGAGATCGAGGGAGAGGAGGACAGCGGTTCCGACGATGCGGTCGCCTCGGCCCGTCCCGCCGTCTGGGGTGTGCCTCGCGCGCCGCTGAGCCTGGCTTTCTCGACGGATGGCGGCCGGACATTCCCGCGCCGCGTCGATCTCGATACGGGTGATGGCTTTTGTCTGAGCAACAATTCCAGGGATTCGCGCAATCGCGAATTCTCCTATCCGTCGGTTGTCGAGGACGCGGAAGGCCGCCTTCACATTGCTTACACCTATTTCCGGCGGGCGATCAAATACGTCCGGTTGGATCCAGGCTTCATCGAGGAAGCAAGGTGATGGAGCGGGTGACTGACCGACGGCGGCCCTGAATTGACAAGTGCAGCCGCTAATGTCGCAACCCTGATGGGGTCGTCGCAGCTCCTCGGATCGCCGGCGACCGTGGCGATGCCGGCGCGAAGATTCACATTGTTTGCAACAATATAGGCGTCGATCACCCGTGCCCTCTTTGACCGCGGGGACGCTGGAAATAACCCAACGGGGGCGAAATCTCGATTGCCGCGCTTGCCATTTGCTGTCATAAAGTATAACAACTTTACATCTTGGCGCGCTTCGCGCCGTCGGGTTCAGGGAGGATCGATCGGATGAGCAATCTGGATAGCCCCATTGTGATGGTGAGGCCGGGTCTGATCGAGTTCGGCACCGGCGTGGCGGCAAGGCTCGGCACATGGGCCGCAAGCAAGGGATATCGTCGCGTTCTGGTGATTTCCGACGCGTTCAACGCAACGCGCACGGAGGTCCTTGGGCTGGCTGGCGAAGTGACCGTCTATGGCGACATCAAGGCCGAGCCGGATACGGCCGACCTTGATCGCGTGCTTTCGGCTGCGGAAAGCGCCAGGGCCGATCTGATCGTTGGCTTCGGTGGCGGCAGCGCCATGGATCTCGCCAAGCTCGCGGCCGTTCTCAGTGGCTCGTCGCAGCGGCTCGCCGAGGTCGTCGGTGCCGGCAAGGTTGCCGAGCCGCGTGGAGTCGCGCTTGCCCAGGTGCCGACCACGTCCGGAACCGGCAGCGAAGCAGGCATCCGCGCCCTCGTCACCGACCCGGAGACCAAGGCCAAGCTCGCCGTCGAGAGCATCCACATGCTCGCCGACATCGCCGTCATCGACCCGGCGCTCACCTTCACCGTGCCGCCTAAGGTGACCGCGGCGACGGGGGTGGATGCGCTCGCCCATTGCGTCGAGGCCTTCACGAACCGCAAGGCCCATCCCGCCATCGACATCTATGCGATCGAAGGCGTGCGGCTTGTCGGCCGTTACCTCGCCCGCGCCGTCCGCGACGGCAACGATGCGGAGGCCCGCGCCGGACTGTCGCTCGCCTCGCTTTACGGCGGCTATTGCCTCGGGCCGGTGAATACGGCCGGCGGCCATGCGCTTGCCTATCCGCTCGGCACGCGCTGGCATGTCGCCCATGGCGCCGCCAACGCGCTGATCTTCCCGCATGTGCTCGCCTTCAACACGCCCGCCGTACCTGAAAAGACGAGGGCGGTGCTCGAGGCGCTGGGCCTGCCTGCCTCGCAGGACGTCGACTCCGTGTTCGATGCGGCCCATGGGTTCTGCGCGTCGCTCGGCATCGAAATGAAGCTGCGCCAGCTCGGCGTGCTCGCCAACGACCTCGGCACGATGGCCGATGATGCCTTCGCCATCCGTCGGCTGCTCGACAACAATCCGCGCGATCTGCCGCGCGACGATATTCTCGCAATCTACGAGGCGGCCTACTAGCAACGCCGCACGGGAGGAAAACCATGGCCAAGGAGACCCGCGTCGCAATCACGCTCGGCGATCCCGCCGGCGTCGGGCCGGAGGTGATCGTCAAGGCTCTCGCCTCGCTGCCGCGAAGCGAGCTCGCGAGCTTCACCATCGTCGGCAATATCGAGGCGCTGGAGCGGGCCAAGCATGCGGCATCCGCGGCCGTCTCCCTCGCGACCCGACCGACGGACGGCGCCGTACTTGTCGAGGAGGTGCCGATCGATGCACCCCTGCCGGAGATCGGCAAGGTAAGCGCCACCGCCGGCGAGGCTTCGGTGCGCTATATCCGTCGCGCTGTCGAAATGGCGACGGCGGGCGAGGCCGATTGCATTGTCACCGCGCCGATCAACAAGGAGGCGATGAACCTCGCCGGCCATCATTTCGACGGCCACACCGGCCTTCTTGCGCACCTCACCGGCTCGAAGAGTTCATTCATGCTGCTCGCTTCCGAGCGGCTCAACACGATCCACGTTTCGACCCATGTGTCGCTGCGCGGCGCCATCGAGCGGGCGACGGTCGAGCGGGTGCTGGCGACGATAGAGGCTGGTCACAACCATTTCATGCGGCTCGGCCGCAAGCCGCGCATCGCCGTTGCCGGTCTCAACCCGCATTGCGGCGAAAACGGGCTTTTCGGCGACGAGGATACGCGGTCCCTGGCGCCTGCCGTCGAGCTGGCGAAGGCCAGGGGAATCGACGTTACCGGGCCGATCTCGGCCGATACGGTCTTCGCGCGCGCCTATAACGGTGCCTTCGATCTCGTCGTGGCGCAGTATCACGACCAGGGCCATATCCCGATCAAGCTGGTGGCCTTCGACACGGCCGTGAACGTCTCGCTCGGACTGCCGATCGACCGTGTCTCCGTCGACCACGGAACGGCCTTCGACATCGCCGGCACCGGCAAGGCGAACCACGTCAACATGCTGTCGGCGATCGCCTATGCGCGGCTGGTGGCAAGCTCGCCGAGGCGTGCGGCGCCGCAGTAGACAGGCCCGCAGGTGGTTCAGCACCCGAAGCTCGGGGCATATTCGGTGCCGTCCACGCTTGCTGGACGTCCGTCGATCCGCAACTCACTCACCCGCGCCGGCGTGCGGGCGATCACCTTGCCCCGGCGGATTACGGCAAGCCGGTTCGGTTTCAGCCGCAGGGCTTCCAGCGGATCGCGTGCCTGGAGGATGACGAGGTCGGCGTTGCAGTCTTTTTCGATGCCGTAGCCCGCAAGGCCCATGGTCCTGGCCGAGTTCGCGGTCAATGCATCGAAGATCTTCTTTTTGTCCTCGATGCCGGCCATCTGCGCGACGTGGATGGCCATGTGGCCGACCTCCAGCATGTCTGCCGAGCCCATCGAGTACCAGGGATCCATTACGCAGTCGTGGCCGAAGGCGACATTGAGGCCCGCCTCCATCAGCTCGCGCACGCGCGTCAGGCCGCGGCGTTTCGGGTAGGTGTCGTGCCGGCCCTGCAGCATGATGTTGATCAGCGGATTGGGAATGACGTTGATCCGAGCCTCAGCCATCAGCGGGATGAGCTTCGAGACGTAGTAGTTGTCCATCGAATGCATCGAGGTGAGATGCGATCCCGCAACCCGGCCCTGAAGACCGAAGCGGATCGTCTGCGCGGCTAGGGTTTCGATATGGCGCGACATCGGATCGTCGGTCTCGTCGCAATGCATGTCGACGGGCAGCCCGCGTTCGGCGGCGATCCGGCATAGCGCTTCGACGGACGCGGCCCCGTCGCTCATGGTGCGCTCGAAATGCGGAATGCCGCCGACGATGTCGACGCCCATGTCGAGCGCCCGGTTCAAGGCGTCGACGGCGCCCGGCGAGCGGTAGTAGCCGTCCTGCGGGAAGGCGACGAGCTGCAGGTCGAGATAAGCCGCGACCTTCTCTCGGACCTCCAGCAGCGCCTCGACCGTCACCAGCCGCGGATCAGTAACGTCCACGTGGCTGCGGATGTAGAGAAGGCCCTGCGAGACCGCGAGGTCGCAATAGCGGAGCGCTCGTTCGACCAGCGCCTCGCGCGTCAAGGTCGGACGCAGTTCGCCCCAGAGAGCGATGCCCTCGATGAGCGTGCCGGAGCGGTTCATGCGCGGCAGCCCGAGCGACAGCGTCGCGTCCATGTGGAAATGCGGATCGACGAAGGGCGGCGATACGAGCCGGCCGGTCGCGTCGATCTCCTCCTGCGCCGACGCTTCGATCTTCCTCGTCACCGCGGCGATCCTGTCGCCTATGATGCCGATGTCGATGCCTTCGCGGCCGTCCGGCAGATTGGCGTTTCGAATGATCAGGTCGAACATGGCGGCCCCAGCGGATGAGAGCAAAAACGCAAGTGGCTTCGGCTGCGGAGGGTCGTCAGCATCGATCACCGCTCACATTGGCGCAACAGCGATGGTGGAGAGTGCCACAGTTGGTGCGACGTTGGGAGGTCTTTGCAGCAAAGTCGGTTATGGCTTTGCGCGGCCGCCGGAAAGGCACCTGCAGGGCGATGTTTCCAGGCTCTGCCGTAGCTCAGGTGGCATTGCGATTTTCGGGCTTGTTGGTGAAGTGGGCGTTGCCGAGGCCTGTGCCGATCGTCAGGATTCCCCAGCCAGAGACGTCCTGCATGTGGGGTATTTGGGAGAGCCCCTGAACGACGGCGTCGTTGTGCATGATCACGAAGGTTTCCTCATCGCCGATTTGCGGGATGGCCTTCTTGAGGGCGATGGGCAAGTTGAAGTGCTCGCTTTCCCAGTTGCCGCCCGGCAAGTTCTGCCCGCCGCGGAGGATCGATCCGTCGGCGTTGATGACACCGGGGCAGGCGACGCCTATCACGGGTGCCGGCGCGAGGTCCGCCTTGTCCGCCTTGGCGACAAGCTTCTCGATCATGGCGATGAGACGTTCGATCGTGGCACTCCGATTGGGCCTGTCGTCCGCATGCCGCCAGATGTCGGACTTCCAGACCTTGGCCTTTGAGAGGTCCGTTTCTTCCTTCAAGCGCAGCTCGACAATGCCGACGCGGACATTGGTGCCGCCGATGTCGATGGCAAGCATTGCCTTGTGGCCCTTCAACATCCAGGTCGGCATGAGGTGGGCGGCGCCGATGAGCCCGGCATCGTCCGGATGGTGGACAATGGGAGCAAGTTCTATCTTGAGACCTTCGGCCTTCAAAAGGATCATTGCCCGGGCGATGGCGAGTTCACCTACGGCGCTCCCTCGGAAGCCGCCGCCGATCGCGACACGTTCGGTGTCCTTCCAGCTTTTCTGCTGGAGGAATTTGTCGAGAACGCTGGCGAGTTCGCCCGCAAACTCGTCGACCGCTCCCATCACCAGGGCGGCCGCTTCCTTGTCGTCGCCCTTCAGAAGAGCGTCAATCTGCTTT
This sequence comes from Sinorhizobium glycinis, assembly GCF_001651865.1. GTDB lineage: Bacteria > Pseudomonadota > Alphaproteobacteria > Rhizobiales > Rhizobiaceae > Sinorhizobium > Sinorhizobium glycinis. The sequence continues at coordinate 182,246 of NZ_LPUX01000064.1, read as the reverse complement.
TTCGACAGGTCGCCGGTCGACTTCTTGCCGAGCGGATCTTCACCGCCCTTGCGCACACGCTTGCGCCAGGCATCGAGCTTTTCCTGAAAGGCAAATTTGTTGGCCCTGTCGCCCAGAAAGCCGCCGCCCTCACGCAACCCCATATTGTAGTCGTCGACCCTGACGGACGGCAGATCATCGGCGCCGTGAACGAGCGGGGCGCCGTTTCGTTTCTCATTCGCGGATCTGCCCACGCAACCTCCCGTATGACGCCTCGCCTGCCATTTATCGGTGGCGGGCGAGTCCTACAACGTCACGGGCGGGGGCGATGTTCCCATGCGGTTCCGTTGAGACTGAGGTGAGAAAGGACGAAGTTCGTGAATGGCGTGCCGGGGCGACATGGGTCTGGGTTGAGGCAACCACGCGCCGCCCCGATGGGTTCATGCAATGAAGAAATCCGCGGCCGTCAGCGTTAGGTTTGGGTCGATGGTGGCAAAATGGATCCGCCCTCCGGAAGCATTGCCGTTGCTGTCGTAGAACAGCATTCCGGTGTCCGTTTCGTAGATGATCCGGTCACTGGCATCCGCCGCCGTTCCACTGGTGTTCTTGACGAACTGCGCCGCCGTCAGTGTTCCGATTCCGATGATCTTGGTGAAGATCGCGTTCTCCAAACGGATCGTATCATCGACGGCGCTGTAATCCTCGATCACGTCGACATTGCCCGAGGCGTTCAGCGTCGTGTTGAAAAGGAACGTGTCCTTTCCTCCGCCGCCGATCAGGGTGTCGTTCCCAAGACCGCCAGCGAGGAAATCGTTCCCACCGTCCGCTCGCAGCCAATTGGCGACGGAACTGCCTGTCAGTCTGTCGGCAAAGTCGGTACCGCGCACATCCTCGATGCTGATGAGCTTGTCCTGCTTGCCAAATCCGTCAATGGCGACCCCGGTGGCGAGATTGACGGTCACGCCGGCCGTGCCGCCGAAGCGCGCATCGCGACTGTAGCTGATGATGTCGAATCCACCGCCTCCGTCGATCGTGTCGCGCCCCCCGAGACCCATGAACCCCTCGTCAACGGACGAACCCTTCATGCTGTCGGCGAACTGCGTTCCTCTGAAAGCTTCGATGTTCGCGATGGTCTCGCTATTGCCGTAAGGATCGGTGACCGTCCTGGCCGTTGCGTCGAGCACGATTCCCCTGAAAGCATCGGCGTTCCAGTAGGCATCCTGAAAACTCACCTCGTCGAATCCGCTGCCGCCGTCATAGGTGTCCTTGCCTTCCCCACCTTCCATATAGTCATCGCCGCCGTTTCCCTTGACGACGTCGTTGCCGGCGAAGCCGTACATGTCGTCATCGCCGGCGGAGCCGTTGATGGTGTCGCTGCGGCTCAACAGCCATTGCTGCAGACCCCAGGGGTCGTAAGCGTCGGTCGCATCTTCGAGGAGAGCGAGGGACAGATTGAGGCCGGTCAGCGATTGAACAAGCGTGGTGCCATTGTTCTGGAACAGGTCGAACTTTGTGATCGATCCGCCGGTCGCTTCCCCCGCCGCGTTGAAGGTGAAGCCAGATCCCGTGATCGTCAGCTTAAGGCCGTTGTCGAGCTGAAAACGGATTTGTGTCGACGATCTGCTTATGAGCGTGGCAGTGGTGAGATCGACCAGGTCACCAAATTGCGGATTGAAGCCGATGAAATCAGGTATCGAAGGCGTGTGGCCCTGCGGATACTTCCCTCCCGGAAAAAAGAAACTCAAAGTTGCCATTCCTGCCCTCTCCTGCAAACCGGCCCGACGTGCGATGTTGCCTGCGGGTGTGCGGCAATCGTTTTCCGTGTTTTGGTGTCGGCCTCGCCTGTCGGTTGTGGTGTCTTAGCTTTTTCATGAACCAGAAGACAACACCCTGACAGCACTTAATCGCGGAAAATCTCGGTCGTCGTCCGGTGGGCCTAAATGTTCTCCGGCGTGAAGATGTCGAAGGGCAGGATGGTCTGTCCCGGTACGCCAGCCGTTCCCCGATCGATGGCGCCGATCATCAGATTGATCGTCTCACGCGCCAGCGTCTGGACGGGCGTCGCGACCGCCATGATCACCGCTTCATCGGCAAGGGCCGCGCGTGACTCCGGTGTCAGCTCGTTGACGACGACGAGCAGCTTGCCGACGAGCTTCTCCTCGCGAATTGCCGATATCGCGCCCTCCATGCCGCCGCCGCAAACGTAGAAGCCGAGGAGATCGGGGTGGCGCTTCAGGAGGTCGAGCGTCGCCTCATGGGTGATTTCGGCGGTATCGAGGTTCACCATCGTATCGAGCACCTCGAACTCGGGCGCCTTCTCGCGAAAATAGGAGCGAAAGGCGATCTCGCGCAGTTCGTGGCCGAGGAAGCGATGGCTGCCGATGAAGGCAGCGACCTTGCCCGGCCGTTTGGCCGCCCTGGCGATCATCCAGGCGGCGGTTCGCCCGACCTTGTGATTGTTCAGGCCGATATAGCCTTCGCGCACGCCGGACGCAAAATCGGAGAGCAGCGAGAAAGTCGGAATGCCGCGCTGCTTCAGTTCCTCGACAGCATCGGTGACGGCCGGATAGTCGGGGGCGACGAAGGCGATCGCCTGATTGCGCGCCGCCATCGCCTTGAGCTTCTCGGTAATTCCAGCTGGCGTCGAATTGGCAACGAAGTCGACCTGCGGCATGGCGCGGACATTGGTCAGCGCCAGCGCGGCATTCTCCATTTCCTTCGCGACCGCCTGATAGAAAGCTTGCTGCGGCTTTTGCAGGAGGAAACCGAGCCGGTATTGCGGCAGATCCTCGAAAACGCGCTGCCGCAGCAGCCCGACGGCGTGATAGCCGATCGCCTTTGCCGCGTCATAGACGCGCCGCGCCGTCTCCTCGCGCACCGGGTGGCGGCCGTTCAGCACGCGGTCCACCGTTGCAACGCTCACGCCCGCGGCCCGCGCCAGATCCGCGATTGTCGGCCTGCTGCTCATCTTTGCGCTCCCTGACAGCATTACCTCAGGCATGAGGTTGCTGTTTTGATGTGTTTTGAGAGAATATATCATGACTGCATTGAGAGCTGTCAAAAGTCAACTTATTCTCCTCGCATCAGTTGAAGCCGCAGACGGGAGCGCGCTTCGGGAGGCAGGGATGACGACAGTTCCGACGAAACGAGATTACAGCCTGCTTGGCCGCGATGCCCAGGCCGCGGTGGCGAGCGGCCTTGCCGCGGCCGAGTGGTACCACACGGAAATTCCGCGCAAGCAGATGAAGGAACTGATGAAGCGCGAGGATGGACCGGCCATCCGCGACACCGCGATCTGGCTCGGCAGCATGGTTCTCTTCGGCGGCCTCGGCATCTGGTTCTGGGGCAGTTGGTTCGCCGTGCCGCTTTTCCTTGCCTATGGCGTTCTCTACGGCTCGGCCTCCGACAGCCGCTGGCACGAATGCGGCCATGGCACCGCCTTCAAGACGATGTGGATGAACGACGCCGTCTATCAGATCGCCTGCTTCATGATCATGCGCAACCCGGTGACCTGGCGCTGGAGCCATACGCGCCACCACACCGACACGGTCATCGTCGGCCGCGATCCGGAGATCGCCGTCATGCGGCCGCCGGATCTTCTCCGCCTCGTTCTCAACTTCTTCGGCATCATCGATGTCTGGCATGCGGTCATCGACGTGGTGCGGAACGCCTTCGGCGTGATCAGTGCGGCCGAGAAAACCTTTATCCCGGAAATGGAGCGTCCGAAGGCGATCCTCGTCGCCCGCATCTGGCTCGCAATCTATGTCGCTGCCACTGGCCTTTCGATCTATCTCGGCTCCATCCTGCCGCTGATGCTCATCGGCCTGCCGCGGCTTTACGGCGCCTGGCATCACGTGCTGACGGGCCTGCTCCAGCATGGCGGCCTTGCCGACAACGTCATCGACCACCGGCTGAACAGCCGCACGGTCCATATGAATCCGGTGAGCCGCTTCATCTACTGGAACATGAACTACCACGTCGAGCACCACATGTTCCCGATGGTGCCCTACCACGCCTTGCCGAAGCTGCACGCGATGATCAGGCACGACCTGCCTGCCGCCAATCCGTCTATCCTCGACGGCTATCGCGAGATGATCCCGGCCTTCATTCGGCAATTGCGCAACGAGGACTATTTCCTGAGGCGCGAACTGCCGCCGACCGCGAAGCCCTATCGCGAAGAGTTCCACAGCGAGCCGGTCGCCGCCGAGTAAGCGCGGACAAGCAGCCGGCAATCAACACATCGGATGGAGGAAACCCATGAGCTCGAACTGGGTCGAGGTCTGCGCGGCCGACGATATCGACGAGGAAGACGTGATCCGCTTCGACCACGACGGCCGCACCTTTGCCGTCTACCGAAGTCCCGATGACGAATATTTCGCCACCGACGGGCTCTGCACCCATGAGCATATCCACCTCGCCGACGGCCTGGTGATGGACGACATCATCGAATGTCCGAAGCACAACGGCCGCTTCAACTACAAGACCGGCCAGGCCAAGGGCGCACCCGTCTGCGTCAATCTGAGGACCTATCCGGTCAAGGTCGAGGCCGGCAGCGTCTTCATTGCGATTTCCTGAGGACGCGGCCTGACGTTCAGGCGCCAGGGGAGGAGAACATGAGCCATATCGTTATCGTCGGCGCCGGCGAATGCGGCGCAAGGGCGGCCTTTGCGCTGAGGGAAAAGCGTTTCGAGGGCGGAATCACCCTGATCGGCGCCGAGCCGCATCTCCCCTATGAGCGGCCGCCGCTGTCAAAGGACGGGCTTGCCGGCGCCGAGCCGCCGAAATACATTGCCGGTCCCGAGCGCTATGAGGAGGCTCGGATCACGGTGTTGACGGGCGTCCCGGTCGAGGCGATCGACCGCCGGCAAAGGGCGGTGCGGCTCGCGGACGGTCGCGCGATCCACTACGGCCGGCTGCTTCTTGCGACCGGCGCCCGGCCGCGCGCCCTTCCGGGCGCTCCGGAGAATTCCGGACGCATCCGAATGCTGCGAACCCATGCCGACGCCCTGGCGATCCGCCGGGCGCTGGCGCCGGGGCGCAAGCTCGTCATCATCGGCGGCGGCTTCATCGGTCTCGAACTTGCTGCGACGGCCCGCAAGCTCGGCGCCGAGGTCGTGCTCATCGAAGGCTTGCCGCGCGTCCTTTCCCGTGGCGTGCCGGAGGAAATTGCAGACGTCGTTGCCGAACGGCACCGGCAGGAAGGCGTCGAGATCGTCTGCGGCGTGCGCATCGCGGCGGTCGAAGCGGATGATGATGGCGCACGTGTCCTCTTCGCCGATGGCACCGGCAGGCTCGCCGATCTCATTGTCGTCGGCATTGGTGCGATCCCGAACACCGGGCTTGCCGAGGCCGCCGGGATCCTGGTCGAAAACGGCATCGCCGTCGACGAGAGGCTTCGGACGTCGGACCCCGATATCTATGCCGCTGGCGACTGCTGTTCCTTTCCCCTCTCGCTTTATCAGGGCCGGCGGGTGCGGCTCGAGGCCTGGCGCAACGCGCAGGATCAGGGAACGCTGGCTGCGGCCAATCTGATGGGCGCCAACGAGCCTGTCGCCAGTGTGCCGTGGTTCTGGTCGGATCAATATGAGCTGACCCTGCAGATCGCCGGCCTTGCCGATGGCGCCGTGACGACCGTCCGGCGCGATCTCACGGACGGCGCCTTCATCCTTTTCCACCTCGACGGCGAGGGCCGGCTGATCGCCGCGAGCGGCATCGGGCCCGGCAATGCGGTCGCCCGCGACATTCGCCTTGCCGAAATGCTGATCGCCGCCGGCAGCCGGCCCGACCCGGCGGCGCTTTCTTCGCCCGAAAGCAAGTTGAAGAAGCTGCTGGCGGCCTGAGCGTGAGCGAACGAAAAGACCCTTCCCCAACCCCTCCCCACAAGGGGGAGGGGCTTGGCGCGCGCGGCCCTCTGTCGCCTTCATCCAGTCCTTGTGTCTGGCTGAACCGTCTGAGTCGAAGGCAGAGACGGTGCGGCAGGGTAAGTCCCTCCCCCTTGTGGGGAGGGGTTGGGGAGGGGTCTGCACCCTTTCTCTTGAGCTCATAGCAAGTGGGTCGCTGAACGCGTAACCCCACAATCCATTCCAGCCGACCATAGCCCGTTTCCAGGAGAAACCCATGAAACACCGCCGCCCGACCGTTGCCGATCTGTTGTCGATCAAGGGCCAGAGGCAACTCACCATGCTGCGCGTCGTGACGCTCGAGGAGGCCGAGGCCGCCGAGAAGGCCGGCATCGACCTCGTATCCGTTCCGCCGGCGCTGCTCGGGCCCGCGTTTCGCGAGGCGGCGCCGACGGTCTTTGCCTTTCCGGGTCTCGAATACGGCGATTTCGTCACGGCCGAAGACTATCTGCGCGGCGCGTTCCAGGCGATGCGGGCGGGCGGCGACGCCGTTTATTGCGCCGCCGGCCTTTCGACGGTCAGGCGGCTTCGCGAAGAGGGCATCCCCGTCTGCGGCCATGTCGGGCTGATCCCGTCCAAGGCGACCTGGACCGGCGGTTTCCGCGCCGTCGGCAAGACGGCGGCAAGCGCGATCGAGATCTGGCGCCAGGTGAAGGCGCTCGAAGAGGCTGGCGCCTTCGCGGCCGAGATCGAGGTCGTGCCGGGAGAGGTGGCGGCCGCCATCTCTGAGCGGACCTCGCTCTTGATGATGTCCATGGGAGCGGGCACCGGATGCGACGCGCAATATCTCTTTGCCGAAGACGTGCTCGGCCAGAACCGCGGCCACTATCCGCGCCATGCCAAGGTCTACCGCAACTTCGCCGCCGAATTTGAACGGCTGCAGCGGGAGCGCATTGCCGCCTTCCGCGAATATGCCGAGGATGTGCGATCCGGCGCCTATCCGGAAAAGGCGCATCTGGTCGGCATCGAGCCGGGCGAGCTGGAGGAATTCCTCAACAAGATCGATGCACAGGAGCCGGCCGTTTTCCGCGCAAGGTGATATATAGCGAGGTCGGCGCTCCACGAGGCGACAACAAGGACGAATGATGCACACTTACGTTTTGACGGTAACCTGCAAATCCACCCGCGGCATCGTCGCGGCGCTTTCCGGCTATCTCGCCGAACAGGGCTGCAACATCATCGACAGCTCGCAGTTCGACGATCTCGAAACGGGCCTCTTCTTCATGCGCATCTCCTTCATCTCGGAAGAGGGCGTCAGCCGTGCGGCGCTCGAGGAAGGGCTGAAACCGATCGCAAAGAAATTCGCCATGGAAGCGGCGCTCCACGACCAGTCGGAGCGCACCAAGGTGCTCCTGATGGTGTCGCGTTTCGGCCACTGCCTGAACGACCTGCTCTACCGCTGGAAGATCGGCGCCCTGCCGATCGACATCGTCGGCGTCGTCTCCAACCACTTCGACTACCAGAAGGTCGTCGTCAACCACGACATCCCCTTCCACTGCATCAAGGTGACGAAGGAGAACAAGCCGAAGGCGGAAGCCCAGCTCCTGGACTTCGTCGAGCAGACCGGCGCCGAACTGATCGTGCTGGCCCGCTACATGCAGGTGCTGTCGGACGCGCTCTGCAAGAAGATGTCGGGCCGGATCATCAACATCCACCACTCGTTCTTGCCGTCGTTCAAGGGCGCCAACCCCTACAAGCAGGCCTATGAGCGCGGCGTCAAGCTGATCGGCGCGACGGCGCATTACGTCACCGCCGACCTCGACGAAGGCCCGATCATCGAGCAGGACATCGCCCGCATCACCCATGCGCAATCCGCCGAGGACTACGTGTCGATCGGCCGCGACGTCGAAAGCCAGGTGCTGGCCCGCGCCGTCCACGCCCATATCCACCACCGCACCTTCATCAACGGCAACCGCGTCGTGGTGTTTCCGCCGAGCCCGGGGAGCTATGCGTCGGAACGGATGGGGTGAGGTTGTCGACAATCGCCTGTTGTCTCGCCTGATCGGCGGTCGTTCCGCTCATGGACAATGCCGATCCAAGGCGTTAGAGAGGCCCGATGCGGGCGGTCGCCCCTCACCGCGATGGCGCCATCACGCCCCTTCCAGCCCGATCACCCGCGGGCAGAGGAGCATCGAGCGGTGCCACTTGCCCCTTCTCCCCGCCTGCCGGGAGAAGGTCGCGGCAGCGGGATGAGGGGCGCAGAACCGTTGCACCACTGGCAATCCGCGAGAGGCCCCTGTGAAACTCATCGTACAGCACTTCAGAGTGACCGCGGCGCTCATGGTGCGGGAAATGTCGACGCGCTACGGCTCCAAACCCGGCGGCTATCTATGGGCGATCTTCGATCCGGTCGCCCATGTCGCGATGATGACGCTGATCTTCCAGGTCTTCGCCCGCATGCCGGCGCTTGGCCTGAGCTTCCCGCTGTTCTTCGCCAGCGGCTATCTGCCCTTCACCTTCTACCAGCGCATGTCGTCCTTCATGGCCGGCACGATGAAGGCGAACAAGGCGCTGCTCTCCTATCCGGTCGTTTCGCCCTTCGACGCGATCGTCTCGCGCTTCATCCTGCAACTGATGACCGACGCACTGGTGTCGGTGCTGATCCTCTTCCTGATCATCGAACTCGGCGGCGTCAGCCAGCCGATGGACCTCGCCGGCATGGCGGAGGCCGCCGGTTCCGCCGCCATGCTGGGCCTCGGCATCGGCACGATCAACATCGTGATGTTCGCCCGCCTACCGCTCTACGAGCAGATTTTCGGCATCATCAACCGCCCGCTCTTCATGATCTCCGGCGTGTTCTTTCTGCCGGAAAGCCTGCCTAGCCCGTTCCGCGATTACATTCTCTACAATCCGCTCGTGCACATCATCATGTGGTTCCGGAGCGCCGTTTACCCGGAATACCGCGCCGACGGCCTGGATAAGGGCTACGTGCTCGAATTCGCGCTAGTCTGCTTCGTCGCCGGCCTGGCGCTGCTGACGGCTTCGATGCGGGAGATCCGCGAGGAACGGGTTTAGAAACGCCTCAAGCCGCCATCTGCTCCGCGCGCATCCTGGCGAGAACCTCCAGCGCCTGCTCGATTTCGATCGGCGTCCTGGTGACCGGATCGAGATACTTTGCATAAAGAATGTAGGCTGCCGCGAAGACCTCGTCGATCGAAAGCTTCCGGTTGCGGCGCGGATTCGGCTGGCGATCGTCCGTCAGCCCCCAGCCGGAATAGAAGGGACAGCCGACCGTCGTCACCTTGATGCCGCGCAGCAGAGCCTCGAAGCCCGAAAGCGATGTAATCGTATAGACGTGATCGACAGTTTCCAGCGCGTCGGCGAGGCTGATATCCTGCTCGAGGATCATCGCGATGTCGCGCACCAGCCCCGGATTGGACTTCGCCTCGGCCGTACCCTTCAGCACTTCCGGGTGCGGTTTGTAGATTACCTGTGCGTCAGGGTTCTCCTTCCTCGCGAGCCGCACCAGATCGTTGTTCGTGACCTTGGTCGCGCAGCCATAGGCGATCGACGCGTCACGCTCCACCTGGCCGATGACGAGGACCCGCTTTCGGGTCTTCTCGCCATACACGGTGGCGATGTCGAGCGAATGGCCGGAATTGTATTTGCTGAGGCGGCTGGCGAGCAGCAGCTGCCGCGCTGCGCTTGCTCTGCGCACCAATGCGCGGTCGTTCTCGAAGTCGTAGGTTCCGAGGATTTCCTCGAGATCGGTCGGAGCCTTGGCGTTGAAGTACATGTCCTGCGCATCGAAGGCCAGCGAAAGCGGCGGCACCCTGAGCGCACCGAGCGCCACGGAACGGAGGAAGCCATCCTCGACATAGTGGAACGGGATCCCGTGGCGGGCGCAGAATTCCTTGAGCTTCGGCGGCCCCTTATATTGCCAGGCGAGCACCTTGGCGCGCGGGTCGCGGAGAAGCTGTCGCTTCCAGTAGAGATCGAACTCCAAGGGCCATTGCTTGACGCGCACGAATCTTGGTTCATGGTGCGGGAACCAGTCGCACATGAACGTTTTCCATTTGTTGAAGCCAAAGAGGAAGAGTGGGGGGCTTTCCAAATTCCGTGCGCGCCTGCTTTGACTGGTCCAAGTCGAAAAAAGTTTCATGGTTCTCATTTACAATTGGCAGAAGTTATCGCCCCACGCGAACTCAAACTCTCGTCCGGTGCCTCATGATCCGTGCTGCGAACCTCAAAAGGTGACGGGTCGCGTGTCTATGAGAGCCGGAACCAATATAAGCGGTCGGTCCACGTGTCAAAGTGGCGAACGTGTGTACTAGCACACAAATTTGCTCCAACGCTGGCATGGATCTGATGCGCGCCTCAGGCCTCAGCTTCGAAGCTGGTACTGATTTTGGTTTGGTCAACAGGTACATTATGTTTTCATGCGCACATTGGGCTAGGCGCTTCGAGCCTGTTCGTGTATTTGGCCAAGTGGGAGAAGGTGGCTAGAGCATTTTAAAGAGCGGCTTAAAGTGGATACGATTACTGTCAGCGAGCAATTATTCCTCTATCGTTTCGGTTCAGCGCGAATACCTGCTGAGCACCTGAGACGGAAAAAAGCTCCAGTCTCGCTGGTTGTTGCGACTGGGCTATCTGACACATCCGAGATGACTATTGGTGCAGCAAAACACCTCGCTGCCCATCGGGATGGCGACGTGTATGTATTGACCACGCGTTTATTGAACGAAGATCTGGAGCGAGTGGACGTCCAGACTTTGTTGAACCCCGGCACTGAAGCCACCATCTACGTCTTATCTAACGACGAAAGCAACCTGCCTCTTCCGCCGCGAACAATTTCGTACCTGTTTCAGTTAAACCTGCGCAACGTTTGTTCCATAAACCATAGAAATGAGATCTCTCCTTACCGGCGACCGGCCGTGGGGAAACTGCAGGTTCTCTTTGTCTCGGCAGGGTCAATATACCCGCTGAGCCTCGGGTCGCATCAGCGAATGTTTAATAGTATCCAAGGCCTCATCGAAGCAGGGTGCGACGTAACAGTGCTCTACCAGCAGCAGCGTCGCGAGAGGGAAATTGGAGCGGCCGCTGCCTTGAGTCTAATTGCCACCGAGACGCGCGCTTTTAAGTCTCAATGGGGAAAACTAAGAGGTAAGACCGGACGCCGGAGGGCCGTGTACAATACACTCACGAAGTGGCTGAAGGTCTCTAATCCCAACAAGATGACGTTCGCCGAGAAATGCCAGAAGCGCTCTTCTTTCTGGCTTTACAGGGAACTCAAGCAGCTCGGCGAGACCGGATCCTTTGATGCGGTGTGGGTAAATTACGCATGGATGATGGGTAAGGTCGACGGTGGAATTCGGCGGTTATTTCATACCGTGATTTGCGACACCCATGATGTGCAGTTCTATAGAAATGACGTGGCTCGGCCGCTTTTGGATAGAGTTGTCTTGAATGAGCAATATGACAAGGACGTCGAGATTGCTCAGCTGAAGAAGGCCGATATAGTCCTAGCGATTTCTGATCGCGACGCAAAATTGTTGAAAGACACTCTTCCGGAGAAACGCGTTATTGCCCTGGTGCCCTCGTTCGATCAGCATCAGAAACCGGTGAGGCCCAGAGACATCTATAAGCCTTTGGCGTTTGGGTTCATTGGAACTCGCATGGATGCCAATGTGAAGGCCCTAGAGTACGTTATCCGGCATTGGTGGCCGGAGCTTCATAGATATAGTCCCGAAAGTCGTCTGTTCGTCGCAGGAAGCGTCTGTGAAGAGCCCTCTGTACAAGCGGCGTCTTGGTTGTACGACGAGATTGAGTTATTAGGTTTCGTCGACAATCTCAGTGCATTTTACGATAAGATCGATGCATTGTTGTCACCAGTCCTAGTCCGCGGCGGCCTGAACTTTAAGAACGTCGAAGCAGCTATGGCCGGGAAGCACGTGATTACGAACAGCGACGGGGCTGAGGTTCTTGCGCCCGTACCTGTTAGAGCTTTAACGAACGCGCAAGACGTTATCGGCTTCCTTACCGAAATAGAGATGAATCCCCAGTTGGATTTGTATCTGCGCATGGAAGTTCAACGTGCAGCTGCAAATCGCTTTTCGAACTCTGCCGAATTCGAATCGATCATCAGCGCTATAGCAAGCAAGCGCGAAACCAATCGAGCTTAATATGAAGGTACTGATTCAGTGCGGAGACTTGCTGGAGAATCAGCATAGGATTCTGCCTTTGGCCGAATCCTTGAGAGCCGCGGGCGCAGAGCCGATAATTTTGCACTACAAGCCCTCAGTGGGGGCTTTCTTCAAGGCGCGAGGGGTAAAAATTCTGCACCTCGATGCCTATCGGACACGACTAAAGAAGGGGGAGGTGTCCAAGTCCGCCATAGGTGATGCATTCTGGGATGACGAGGCTTATTCGATCTACGGAATCAAGCATGATTTGTTGCGCGCACCACCGGCGGACCGTCGCCGCGATTTGTACATGCTACGTCGGGACGGTATGGCCTTGACTCGCTTGGTGGACGATCAGCGGATTGACTCGCTTATAGTTTGGAATGGCGTTACGGGTCATGTCGCCAACGCGATGAGGATTATTGGGAGCTGCAGGAATATAACGGGTGGATTCCTTGAGCGGGGCTATCTCCGCGATAGCGTCTTCTTTGATCGTGAGGGAACAAACGGAATCTCGTCGCTGGCGCGCGGCACAGTAGCCATATACGACACAGCCGACGTATCGAACTCCGTGAATGCTCTCGGTGACTTTGTTAGCTCAACGCTGCTCAATTTGGCAGATGCGCCGGCGTCTGCCCGAAAGCAGATATTCGTCCCGCTACAAGTTCAACAGGACAGTAATATTCTCCTGTACTCGCCAAGCATAAAGACTATGCGGCAGCTTGTTTTGGATGCGATCAAGCTAGCGCAGGCGTTGGGCCAAGAATGGGATGTCGTTGTAAGAGATCATCCGGAGGAAACCCAATCTGGTCTTAACATACCTTTTGGGGATCGAGTCTGGCGTGACAACACGTCTACATTGGAGGAGAGAATAAGTTCCAGTCACATTGTCTTCACGGTGAACAGCACTGTGGGGCTAACGGCCGCGTTGGCCGGAAAGGTTGTAGTTTGCAACGGCGACGGGATTTATTGTAGAGAGCCATTCGTCATAAACAAAGCCGATATGACGCGTGATCAGCTAGTGGATCGCGTTCGTGTGGCATTGCAGGATGGGCCAGATATAGAGGCGTTGACGCGCTACATGTGCTTATTGCTGGATCGCCACCAGCTTTTCGATTCAAAACAGGTCGTCGCTGGATACTCGACGCAGGCTTTATCTCGGTTCTCCGGGCACAGCCCATCACCGAGAGCCGAAACAAATCTGCTGAAGCGTTTACAACAACAGGTGAAAGCGGCCCATGAGCGGAATCCTGGCGGGATTGCTGTAGATTTTCAAGTAAGTCGCACCGATACCTTGTCGCTCACATATCGCAAGAGTGCGGAACGTGTTACGGCGAATTGGGTGATGCAGGCTCTGGAGAAGAATTTTCCGGGAATAGTTTTTCGCCGGTCGTTGCCGGACGAACCCGTTAACCCTGCCTCATCGGTTTGTGTCTGCTCTGCGGACATCGCAACGTTCGGCAAGTTGCACAACGACTTCGTCGCCGTACTTGACCAGTATGGGGAGCCGCATCTTCGCTTTTACGATTGAACTTCGTTGGCCGGAATTTTGGCTGCGGCGGCTCCATTAGGCCGGAGCCGCCGCCGTCACCTTTAAAATCTCCAAAGCCTGCCGGTTCGGATTCTGCTCTCCGTCTCACGCCGAACCTCTGAAAAGTAAGCGTCATTCAGGAGTTGGAAATTATCTTTATTCACTTCGAAAAACGGTGTGTCGACGAAACCGATAAACCGTTGTCGAGACTGAATTCTCGGCTTCTTCTCAGCGTAAATTGTAGAGAATCCTGCATCTAGCATCCACGAAGCAACGCAGGATTCACTCGGACCCGACCAATTACTGTCCGCTTTATCGAGCACATCGTCGCGATAGAAGAGCGAAGATGGCACCAGAGGATCGTAATTACAAATGTGAGTCTCTACGCAAATAGCCCCGTTGCACACGGCCCTTAACTTGTCGAAGGCGAGCAGAGGGTGTCTGAGATGGTAGAGTACTCCATAAAAGAAGATTACATCAAAAGGCCCGTCTGTTTTTGGAGAGAGCTCGTAAACAGTCATCTTGCGACGCTCAACGTCGCTGTTGAAAAATTCCTTCAGTTTTGGAAAGACGCGGTTCTTTATTTCACCATGCCCGGAGAAGCTCTTCGGAGGGCCCGACCACCCCCAATCCTGAAGCGCCGGATCTTCGACGTCAATCGCAAGTACCGCCGACGCGCCGGCTTTCTCCGCGTTAAATGCAGTCACGCCATCAAGCGCGCCGACATCTAAGACACTACGTCCTTTGAGTTCGCCGGCCTTAAGACCGATATAAGAGAACTCTTGATTGCGATCCACCCTGCCCGGTGTGCGAACGCGGTCGTTCAGCTGTACGATGTGATAGTGGGGCAGTTCGTGCCTTAGAAATGCACGGCAATCGTCGTCTGAACGGTCGTATCTCGCTGACAAAGTATTCCCCTCCTCGTTGATGACGCGCATCTGCGATGCGCATCTCAACCTATGAAACGCGTAAGACGCACGCAAGGTCTTCGCCCGGTGAAGAAGCAGAGAGGCACCCCCCGCGTTCACTAGGGATAATGGGCGGGCGACGTTGCACGCCAAAGGATCGCGATGTATGAGACCACATCTTAGGGATAAACAGTCGAATCTTATGAAATTTGGGACCAGTGGCCTGCGCGGCTTATCTGTTGATCTGGTAGGGGCCGGGGCTGCGGTCTATGCGAATGCTTTCGGTCGGTATCTGATCGAAAGCGGCAGGGCCAAGCCGGGTGGTTCCATTCTGATTGGCCGCGATTTTCGTGAGTCCAGCCCCCCCATAGCCGCGATCTGCGTCGGCGCCCTCAGCGATCTCGGCTTCAGGGTCGGCGATTGCGGCACCGTGCCGACTCCTGCTTTGGCGCTCTACGGTTTCAAGAACAATCTGCCCAGCCTGATGGTCACCGGCTCGCATATTCCAGCCGACCGAAACGGGATCAAGTTCTACAGGCCGGACGGCGAGATCGACAAGTCGGATGAGGCTGCTATCACGAAGATTGCGATGCACCGGCGCCCGATGGCTGCGGGGGAATGCCGTGCGGCTGAGGACCATTCACAGAGGTGCATCGATCTCTTCCTCCGACGCAATGCGAGGTTGCTTCCCCCTGGTGCATTGGCAGGGTTGAAGATCGGAGTGTACCAGCATAGCACGGTCGCTCGCGATCTGATCGTTGAGGTACTTTCCCGCTATGGGGCGGAGATCGTGCCTCTCGGCTGGTCGCAAACGTTCATACCCGTCGATACGGAAGCGATCTCGAGCGAGACGACGGCGCTCTTGGCGGACTGGACCCGCTTCCATGATCTCGACGCGATCGTTTCCGCCGACGGCGACGGCGACCGACCGCTTGTCGCCGACGAGAGGGGCGTTCCGCTGCGCGGGGACCTCCTGGGCCTGATGGCGGCCGAGTTCCTGCGGGCTGACGCGGTGGTCACGCCGGTCACGTCCAATTCTGGCATTGAGGCGTTGGGGCTCTCTGTCACCCGAACCAAGGTCGGTTCTCCTTTCGTCATAGAGGGTATGAAGGAAGCTCTAGCAGCGGGCAAAGAGCGCGTCGTCGGCTTCGAGGCGAATGGCGGTCTGTTGTTAGCAAGCTCCTGCAACCTGAACGGTCATGCGTTTGACGCCCTGCCGACACGCGATTGCATGCTGCCGATTTTGGTTGCACTGTCGCGAATCTCCTCCCTGAGAAAGTCGCTTTCTCAGATCGTTAGCTCGTACGGCCTGCCGTTTTCCGCTTCCGATCGGCTGGACCGGTTCCCTGTCGAAAGAAGCGTGGAGCTGCTAGACCACTTGCGTGCTTCGGACGCCAACCTCAGCCTCTTTCTGCAGAGAATGGGTAAGGTCTCCTCACGGGAGGACATCGATGGTTTGCGCGTGGCCCTAGCGGATCGGCGCGTCATTCACTTTCGTCCTTCCGGAAACGCGCCGGAAATACGCTGCTACGTTGAGGCCCCGACGGAAACGGCCGCAGTAGAGTTGCTCGAAGCCGGCCTCGACCGGTTGCGGCTGTGGGCGAGCACCTATAGGGGAAAAGGCGATGGCCTGCGAGGGGATGAACTTTGACCAGGAAGATTGTACCGGTAATCATGGCGGGTGGCCGAGGCACGCGGCTTTGGCCGCTTTCCCGTGCCGCGGCGCCAAAGCAATTCATTCGGTTCATCGGTGACCGAACGCTCTTTCAAAACACGCTGGCCAGGGTCTCCGATTCGGCGACCTACGAGCCGGCGATCGTCGTCACGAATGAGGAGTTCCGCTTCCTGGTGGCGGAACAGGCGCGCGAAGTCGAGAGTGATCTCAGCAGCATCGTGCTCGAGCCGGTGGCGCGCAACACCGCTGCGGCCATCGCGGCCGCGGCTCTCGTCGCCGCGACATTGTTCGGCGAGAGCGCCATTATCCAGGTCCTGGCTTCCGATCACGAGATTGCCGTCGACGAGAGATACCTTCGTGCGAACTTGACCGCTTTAGCCGCGGCGGATGAGGGCAAGCTGGTCACCTTCGGAATTACACCGACCGAACCCGCGACCGGTTATGGCTATATCGAGGTTGGCGAGATCCTTCCGAGTGGCGCCCACGCAGTGAAGCGCTTCATCGAGAAGCCCGTGTCGGGGGTTGCCGTCGAGATGCTTGCCACTGGTGGCTACTGCTGGAATTCCGGCATGTTCATGTTCGCCGTTCCGGTTCTGCTTGAAGAGCTGCAAGCCTATGCCGTGGAGGTGCTGGAGGCGGCGAAACTGGCGGTCGCCGGCGCATTGAAGGACCTCGATTTTCTGCGCCTCGACCGCGGAGCCTTCGAAAAGAGTCCCAATATCTCTATTGACTACGCGATCATGGAAAAGACCGCGAAGGCGGCGGTGGTCCCTTCGACCTTCAGATGGTCGGACCTCGGCAGCTGGGACTCGGTCTGGAAAATCGGTACGCAGGATGAAGACGACAACGTCGCTTCCGCGAACACTACGCTGGTCGGCACGCGAAGCTCCCTGATCATGTCGCATGGCCCCCATCTTGTCGTGAGTGGTCTTGAGAACGTCGTCGCCATCGCCAGCGAAGATGCGGTCTATGTCGGGCGAATGGACGACAGCCAGGACGTCGGCAAGCTCGTCAAGCACCTGGAGGCCAGGGCGGCGACGTCGAAACTTACGGAGATACATCCGACATGCTATCGTCCTTGGGGCGGCTATACATCCATCCTGGCTGGCGATCGGTTCCAGGTGAAGCGCATCTTCGTCCTGCCTGGAAGAAAGCTATCGCTCCAGAAGCACCACCACCGCTCCGAGCACTGGATCGTAGTCAAGGGTACGGCGGAAATCACTGTCGGCGAAACGGTAGAGATCCTCAGGGAAAACGAGTCCGCCTATATCCCGCTCGGCGAAGTTCACCGCCTCGCCAATCCTGGCAAGATCATGCTCGAGCTGATCGAGGTCCAGACAGGCTCCTATCTCGGCGAGGATGACATCATCCGCATTTCCGACGAGTTCGGACGGAACTGACCGGATCAGGAAGCCAGTCTCCTGTGCGATCAGAGGACGAAATAATCCTTCGTCAGGGACACTGCATCGTCCAGATGGATCGTCAGGTCGGCAACCTTGTCGCCGTTGATGTCGGCGTAGATGTAGGTGTCCGAGCTCTGCTTGACGACGCGAAGTTGACCGCCCGAGCCAGTGAAGGCCGAAGAGCCGATGAAGCTGAACGCCTCGTTGCCCGCGACCTTGGAGTTTGCATCGATCGCCGAGAGATCGATCCTGTCCTGCTCGCTCAGCAAGAAGTCGAAGATCGAGTCGAACGACGTTGCGCTGGAATCGGAAAGCGCCCGGAATATGAACTTGTCAGCGCCGTAGCCGCCATGGAGCTGATCGGCTCCAGCCCCGCCATAGATCACATCGTTTCCGGAATAACTGTGAAGTCGGTCATTGCCGCCCCCGCCGGCCAGATTGTTCGCCCCTGAGGTCCCGTAAAGTCCGTCCGCAAAACTCGAACCGACAAGGTTCTCGATGGAAATGTACTTGTCGCCGGTGGCGTCGTTGGTATTGCCGCTCATGTCGCCCAGGTTGGCAATCACGCCTGCGGTCGCGCCTGCGTAGGAGGCCGTGTCCGTTCCGTTGCCTCCGTAGAGGGAGTCGAAGCCTGCCCCGCCAACCAAGGTATCGTTTCCATCGCCACCGAAGAGGTTGTTGGCGCCGGCATTGCCGGAGAGCACATCATTGAACCTTGAACCAACGAGGGCCTCGATGGAGTTGTAGGTATCGCCCACGGCCTCATTCGTATTGGCCGATGGATTGGTGAGGCTCGCCGTCACGCCGACGGTCGAGGCCTCATACGATGCCGTGTCGTACCCTGAGCCGCCGTAGAGCTTGTCGCCCCCCCGTCCGCCGCTCAGCTTGTCATTGCCGGCGCCGCCCTGGAGTTCGTCATTGCCGTTACCGCCGCTGAGGATGTTGGCGTTTGCGTCCCCTTCGAGTTTGTCCGAATAGCTGGAGCCTTCCAGGTTCTCGATGGAGTACAAATTATCGTAGGAAGCGTCTCCCGTTCTGGCAAAGGGATCGGCGATGCTGACCGTTACACCCGAGGATGCCCCGGCGTAAGATGCCGTGTCGGAGCCGGCCCCGCCGTAGAGATAATCATAATCGGCTCCACCATTCAGCACATCGTTGCCGTTGCCACCGTACAGCCAGTCGACGTTGGACTTGCCGGAAAGCTTGTCGTTTCCATCGTCGCCGTACAGCTCGTCCAGGGAGCTTCCGCCGGAAATGGTGTCATTGCCCGCGTAGCCTCGGAGATAGTTCGGGTCATCTCCACCGTCGATCAGATCATGTCCTGCAAGGGCCGTGCTGATGATGGCGATGTCATCCGAGAGCGAACTCGTCTTGGCTGCCGCGGCGATCTTGGTCGCGGCGATCGACGTGCCGGAGATGAGCACCATGCGCACGCCGCCATAGAGAACGGCATAGCTCGTTACCGTGCCCGCCGTCGGGAAGCCGTTGCTGTCATACTTGAATCCGCTGCCGCGAAACTGATCGGCCCAGCTGCCGTAGTAGGCCGTGAGCGTTGTCGAACTGCGGGAATAGGAATTGGCGTAGAGGAGCGAGCTGAAATCGAAGTCCCGCATATCCAGGCCGTATTCATCGGAAACCGAGATTGTTACACCCAACATAGCCCCCTGAAATTGCTTGAAAATATTGCAGGATTAGGTTTTTTCGGCCGGCAAATCAACCGTGAATTTAGAAAGCCGACAGCAATTCTACCTGAAAAGCGACGGGCCGCCTTCACCGCACCGGCCGTGCGGTTCGAAGGCAGCCCGAATCCCGGCGGGCTCTGCAGCGGTCAGGCTCGATCCCGAATATTGTAATAGCTCATCACGCCGATCCCCCAGGCAAACAGGAGGCCGAGGGTAACAAGCAGGGCGTTGAGCAGCCGGCTCGGATATTGCGCCATTTCCGAAAGTGTCGGCTCGATGAACAGCGCCAGATAGCGCTGCCGGTTGTTCGCTTCGATGCGGGCCTTTTCCAGCGAGCTCAGCGCCGCCGTATAGGCGCGCTCGGCGAATTCGCGTTCGGTCTCCAGTTCCTCGAACTCAGCGATGCGGCCGGCGACGTCCGGGGCGTTGGGGTCGTCCGTGGCCGCTTTCTCGCCCGTGCCCAACCGCTGGCGTTCCACGGCGAGCTGCTGTTCCAGGCTTTCGATGCGGGTCTTGAGCACGCGGATGCGCGGCGTGTCTTCGCTCATCTGGCTCTTGGCCGCGGCGAGATCGGCGTTGAGCTTCGTCAGCTCGGCCTCCAGCCCGCCGATCAGTTGCACGGCAAGCTTGGCGCCTTCCTCGGGGCTGATTTCCTGGGACTTGTCACGATAGTCGCGCAGCCCCGCGCGTGCCTTGGAGAGTCGCGCCTCGCCCGCCAGCACCTCGTCCTGCGCGGCCCTCAGCACGTCGTTGCGCGCCGAAAGCGACAGGCTGTTCACGAGGTTGTCGCTCTGGTCGACGATGAACTGGGCGATCTCCCGCGCCTGCCTCGGGTCGAAAGCCTTGACGTTCACCTGCATGATGCCTGAGGCGTGGTCGAAATTGACGCTCACCATGTCTCGCCAATAAGCGAGCTTGTCCTCGATCGGCAGCCCCGAGCCGATGCCGTAGAAATAGTCGAGCCCGCGCGTGGCGTAGACATCTTCCAGCTTGAACTTGCGGTCCGCCGCCGCGGCCATCCGTTCGCTCAGGATATAGTCCATGAGGATGTAGCTGTCCGAAACCGTGCTGCCGCCGGAGGCCTGGGTGAACATGCCGAGGATATCGGTCGATACGCCGCCTTCGATGCTGCGCACTGCGAAGGAGGTCGTGCTGTGATACTGGTCGGCTGCGATGAATGCCATGTAGAGCGAAGCAAGCGTTGCCGGCACGGCAACAAGCCCCAGGAAGGAAGCGCCGATGATGGCGTGACGCCAGCGCAGCCCCTTGAGCCACGATTTCTTGCCGGCCTTCTTGGCGGGCTCGATCTTGTTGCGCCCCGGAAGCGGAATGACGGGGGCGCTTTCCTTGCCGAGCAGACCTTCGAGCACGGCGATGCCCTTGCTCTTGGCATCACCCTTGCCGGCTGGGGAGGTGGTGGCTGGCTTGTCGGCGGCCTGCGCGGGCCCAGGCTTGTTCGCTGCCGCGTCTTTGCTTGCCGCCATTTAGTTTTCCTTCATGTTCTTGTCGTGTGCGCGGATCGCGTCCTCGACATCTTCATAATAAGTCAGCTTGCCTTTTTCCAGCACCACGCCGCAATCGCAATAGTCGCGGATCGTCCCCGTGCTGTGCGAGACCATGACCACATCCGAATCCTGGAGCTTGGTCTCGAAGACAGCTTGACATTTTTTCTTAAAATTTGAGTCACCAACCGCAGTGATTTCGTCGACGAGATAATAGTCGAAGTTGACGCCCATGCTCAAGCCGAAGGCAAGCCGCGCCTTCATGCCGGAGGAATAGGTGCCGACCGGTGCCTTGTAGAAGGGGCCGAGCTCGGCGAAATCCTCGACGTAGGCGATCAGTTCTTCCGTATCGACGCCATAGATGCGGGCGACGAAGCGCACGTTCTGCTCGCCGGTCATCGAGGACTGGAAGCTGCCGGCAAAGCCGAGCGGCCAGGAGATCTTGCCGCGGCGGATGATTCGGCCGCTGTCGAGCTTGATCGCGCCGGCGATCAATCTGAGCAGCGTCGACTTGCCGGCGCCGTTGCGGCCGAGCAGGCCGACGCTCTTGCCCCGGTTGAGGGTGAGCGAGGCATCCTCGATGATCGGCTTCTTGATGCCCTTGGTGCGGGCATATTTCGTCGCCTGCTCGAACCGGATCATTCGTTTCTCAGCGTCTTTCGGGAAAGGGTGAAGACCAGCATTCCGGCAAACAATGTCAGAAATGCGATTCCGTAAAGGTAGGTCATGTCGAGGCCGATGGCGCGGTATTCCGGATAGAAGCCCTTGCGGAAGCCCATGATGACGTGGACGAGCGGATTGATGAGCACGAGATCGCGGTAGGGCGCGGGGATCGAATCGGGCAGGAAGAAGACGCCGGAGATCAGGAAAAGCGGCCGGTTGACGATGTTGAAGACCTGCTCGTAGAGCGGATATTTGAGGAAGAGCACGCAATTGACCATCGCGACGCCCAGCCCGAAGACACAGGCCATCGCCACGGCCTCGAGGATTGCCGGCCAGTGGAGGCTGGTCTCGACCCGCATGGTGGCGACGATCGTGCCGAGCACGATGAAAGCGACGAGCGACGTGGTGCCGACCTGCAGCACGAAACGGGCGACGACCGTGTCGATCGGCGCGACATTGGGGTAGCTGAGCAGCGCCTTGTTGGCGCGCACCGCGCTGTTCAGATAACTCGACATCGCCTGGTAGAACTGGAACGCGATGTAGCCGGTGGCGAAGAACAGCGCAAAACTGGTGCCGAGCGCCGGGGCGCGGGCGATCGCCTGGAAGATCACCGTCATCATCAGGATATGCGCGGCCGGGTCGAGCAGCGCCCAGACATAGCCGCCGGGCTTCGAGCCGAAGCGCGTCGCCATTTCCCGGACGAGAAGGGCGCCGACGACGCGGATATGGGTGGAAAGGTTGCTCACACGGTCACCCGAACGGATAGAGAATGCGTCCGATCAATCTCAGCCGCGGGTCGGAGAGGCCGCGGAAGAAGCCGATGGGATCGGCCCGGAAATCTTCGGCGTCGCGGTCGTTGCCGGCACGGCGGATCGCCGGCGCCACGACCGCGGTCAGCAGATGTCGCCAGCCGAGAACGCCGTAGGGCCCCCACGGACGCCAGGACGGGTGGGAAGGGCGTTGGGTGCCCGGCTCCTGGAGTTGCCGCTTGATCGCGGCGACGGTCGCTTCGAATGACGTTTGCTCTCCGGTTTCGGGGTCGAAGTAGCGAGGATAGAGGAGATAGGCGCCGGCGAAAAGCGCCTCCAGCGAAAGCTTCCTGCCGCGGCGAGGGATCGTCTGCCTGTCATCGGTCAGCCCCCAGCCGGCATAGAAGGGCGACCCTGCCGTCGTCACCTTGATGCCGCGCATCAGCGCCTCGAAGCCGGCCAGCGAGGTGATCGTATAGACATGATCGATCGTGAGCAGCGATTGGGCGAGCGGCAAGCTTTCGGTAACTACCTCGCAGAGATGCGCGACCTCGGCCGGGTCGGACCGTGCCGGGCGAACACGGCTCAGGACATCCGGGTGCGGTTTGTAAAGAAGCTGGGCCTCCGGCTGGTCCGCGGCGGCAAGCCGCACGAGGTCGTTGTTGGTCATCGGGCTTGGGCAGCCGTAACGGATCGAGGCATCGTCCTCGACCTGGCCGACGACCAGGACGCGCTTGCGTGTCTTTGGCCCATAGAGCTCCTCCGCCGTCCGCTGAAGCCCGCCATTATATTTGCTGATGCCGCTTTCCGAGAGAAGCGCTATTCCGGCGCGAGCCCGCTCCATGAGCGCCGCATCCGCCTCGAAGTCATAGGTCGAAAGCAGCACTTCGAGATCGGATGGCCGGCGGCAATCGAAATAGGGCGTCCTGCTGTCGAGCGTAAGCGAAAGCGGCGGCGTGCGGCTGGCGCTCGGGCGTACAGATCGAAGGAAGCCGTCCTCGACGAACCAGACGGGAATGTTTCGCGCCGTCGCAATTTCCGCAAGCGCCGGCGGCAAGGCGGTACCCCACACGAAGAGTTCGCATTGCCGCTCGGCGATAATGCGCGGCTTCCAGGTCCTCTCCAAATCCGGCCTGCTCAGGTTCTTCGGCAGAAAATGAAAGCGTCGCTCGGGAAACGAGCGCTCCAGGAAAGCCCTCTTCCACTCGGTCACGTGGACGGCAAATGTCGCCAGCCGCTTCATGGAAGCGTCACCGTCAACTCGTGGGGCAACTGCCTGCTCACCAATATCACCGACATCAAGTTCGCTTCGCCCTGCACATAAAGGTCCCGTCGAGCGAGCGCAAGAATCTGAAAGTGGGCAAGTGCTGCTTTGCGAGGAAGTCAAAAAACAAACAACTGCGCCTCAGAAGCGCCGGGACACGTTTATCTTCCGCAGCGTCTCGGCAGCGACCCGGGTCCATCCTCGATGGTCAACCGGCAACCTTTGGAATAAACTCCTGTTTCCCCGGGAACAACTCTTCCGTGCGCACTTTGAAAAATTAGGCAGGCATGATTTAAGCTACAGGGAAACATGACCGCGCATCCTCATTCTCCGGCGCGCCCGCTCCGGAATACCATCAAGAAGGCCGCCAAGGCGGTCGGAAATGCTGACCTGGAGAATCTAGCCAGTGCCTGAACCCTTAGCAGTACCGAACGGCAGGAACGTCGATCCCGCCTCCGCCCTGCGCAGCTGCCGAACCGCCTTCGTCGGTGTCGGCATCGCCAGTGCGCTCGTCAATATCCTCTATCTCACCGGCTCTTTCTTCATGCTCGAGGTCTATGACAGGGTTCTGCCCAGTCGCAGCATTCCCTCCCTGATTGCGCTCTGCCTGCTGGCCCTGCTGCTCTACGCCTTCCAGGGGGCTTTCGAGCTGATCCGCGGGCGCATGCTGGTGCGCATCGCCGGGGCGCTCGACGAGAGCTTGAGCGGCCGCATCTACCGGGCGGTGGTGAAGGCGCCCTTGAAGCTCAGGATGCAGGGCGATGGGCTTCAGGCACTGCGCGACTTCGATCAGGTTCGCTCGTTCCTTTCGAGTGCCGGTCCGGCGGCGCTGTTCGACCTCCCTTGGCTTCCCTTCTACGTTGCCATCTGCTTCCTGTTCCATCCCGTCATCGGCTTCGTGGCGATCAGCGGCGGCCTGGTCCTGACGCTGCTCACCTACCTCACCAATCGCGGCACCCAGGCGCCGGCCAGGAAGGCATCCGAGGCGGGCAGCCTCCGGAACGCCTTCGCCCAGGCCTCGCAGCGCAATGCCGAGGTGGTCCAGGCCATGGGCATGACGGGGCGGCTTGGCGAGCTCTGGGAGCGCCGTAATGCGGAGTTCCGGGAAGAGAACAGGCGCACATCCGACATCGGCAATGGCTACGGGGCGCTTTCCAAGGTTTTCCGCATGGCGCTGCAGTCGGGCGTCTTGGCCGCGGGTGCGGTCCTAGTCATCGAGGGCCAGGCGTCGCCCGGCATCATCATCGCCGGCTCGATCCTCACCGCGCGGGCGCTCGCTCCGGTCGAGCTCGCCATCGGCAACTGGCGCGGGCTCGTCCAGGCGCGGCAGAGCTGGCAGCGACTGAAGGAGCTGTTGAAGGCGTTGCCGGAGACTGAGACGCCGCTCGCGTTGCCGAACCCGCACGAGCGGTTAAGCGTCGAGGCACTGGCGAGCGGTCCTCCGGCGGCGCAACGGCTGATCTTCACGGATGTCAATTTCACCGTCCGCGCCGGCAGCGCTCTCGGCGTCATCGGGCCGAGCGGTTCGGGCAAGTCGTCGCTGGCGCGCGCCATCATCGGCGTGTGGCCGGCCTATCGCGGCTCGGTGCGCCTCGACGGGGCCGCACTCGACCAATGGGACGGCGACGCGCTCGGGCGGCACATCGGCTACCTGCCGCAGGACGTCGAACTCTTCGCCGGAACCGTGGCGCAGAATATCTGCCGTTTCGCCGCGGATGCGAGTTCCGAGGCCATCGTCGCTGCCGCGAAAGCGGCGCGCGTTCATGACCTGATCCTTCGCCTTCCGAACGGTTTCGATACCGAGATCGGCGACGGCGGCACCGCACTTTCGGCCGGTCAGCGCCAACGCATCGCGCTCGCCCGGGCGCTCTATGGCGATCCCTTCCTGGTGGTCCTCGACGAGCCGAACTCGAACCTCGATGCGGAGGGCGAGCAGGCACTCGGCGAGGCGATCATGAATGTGCGTGGCCGCGGCGGCATCGTGGTGGTCATTGCCCATCGGCCGAGCGCGCTTGCGAGCGCGGATCTCGTCCTGATGATGAACGAGGGGCGCATGCAGGCTTTCGGCCCGAAGGAGGAGGTGCTCGGCAAGGTGTTGAGGCCGCAACAGGCAGATCGCCCGTCGCCGCTGAAAATCGTCACGGAAGGCCAGGAGGCAAAGTAATGAGAGGCAGCACGCAACAGATGTCGAGCGCGCGCCGCTCGCTTGGTCGCCACATGATGGGGGTCTCGGTGCTTGCGCTCGCCCTTGTCGCCGGCGTCGGCGGTTGGGCGGCGACGACGGAACTGTCGAGCGCGATCGTCGCCGGCGGGGTGGTCGTCGTCGACGACAACGTCAAGAAGGTCCAGCATCTGACCGGTGGCATCGTCGGCGAGCTCAAGGTCAAGGAAGGCGACCGCGTCGAAGCCGGCCAGGTGCTGATCCGGCTCGACGGGACTACGGTGCGTGCGAACCTTGCGATTGTCGAAAGCACGCTGGCGCAGCTTTATGCGCGCCGTGCCCGGCTCCAGGCGGAGCGGATCGGCGCTGAGGCGTTCGAGATCGACAAGGACGTCGTGACCCTGATCTCCGGCGCTGCGGCAACGAAACTCGTCGACGGAGAACAGAAGCTTTTTGCCAGCCGCCGCACGGCATTGCTCGGCATGAAGGGGCAGCTTCAATCGCGCAAGACGCAATTGGCCGATGAGATCGAGGGCCTGACCGTGCAATTGAAGGCGATCGAGGATGCCTTGACGCTGATTGCCGAGGAACTGACCGGCGTCGATTCACTCTACGGCCAGGGCCTCGTGCCGATGCAGCGCTTGACGACTCTCAAGCGCCAGCGGGCGGAACTCGAGGGCGATCGCGGACGGCATATTGCCTCGCGTGCCCAGGCGCGCGGCAAGTCGAGCGAGATCGACCTGCAGATCCTGCAATTGGACGAGGATCGGCGCACGGAGATCTCCAAGGAACTCACCGATGTGGAGGCGAAGATCGCCGAATATGCGGAGCGGCGCACGGCCGCGACCGACCAGTTGCGGCGGCTCGACATCACCGCGCCGCTGCCGGGCCGTGTCTATCAGCTGGCCGTGCATACCGTGAACGGCGTCGTCAACCCTGGCGAGACACTGATGCTCGTGGTACCGGAGGCCGACGACCTGACCGTCGAGGCGCGGGTAGCGACCCACGATATCGACCAGATCCGTGTCGGCCAGCCGGTCGAGATCCGCTTCAGCGCCTTCAACCAGCGCACGACGCCGGAGGTCGAGGCGGAGGTGGTGACCGTCGCCCCGGACCTTGTCAGCGACGAGCGGACCGGCGCCAGCTACTATCCACTGCGGATTCGCCCGAAGCCGGAGAGCCTTGCCAAGCTCAAGGGGCTGTCTCTCTATCCCGGCATGCCGGCAGAGGTGTTCATCAAGATCGCCGACCGCACGGTCATCTCCTATCTGGCGAAACCGCTTACCGACCAGATGCGACACGCATTCCGCGAGGACTGAGAGGTCTCGAGGGAAAGGCCGGCGCGCCTCGAGCAGGCGCTGAGCGCCGGCCTTTCTCGCGTAGGCTGGCGACCCATTGGAGTGCGGCGGGAACGAATTCTGCCTGTTTTCGCAGGTTAAATGTCCGCGGGCATTTTCGTGATTGGACTTCGCGCCCGGTTGGAGTCACGTTTATTAGGCGTATGAGGTGGAATGGGGGACCAACTAAGTCTGATTAGGAGGTCACAATGAAGCACCATGCAATCGAAGAACTGCAAAGCGTCGCCGAGGTCAAACAGGACCTTCCGCGCCGGGCCCTGTCGCGCAGCGAGCGTCTGGAGCGCTGGGCGGAACTCCTGGAACGCAGCCCGCACAGACGGCTTTCGACCTTGCACGAGACCGAGTATCAGCCGGCGCATGTACGCGCAACGATGCGCGGCGACGGCACGCCGATCTCCGTTGCATTCGAGGACCCGGTCCTGCGGACGGCTGGCCTGGATAGCGACAGCTACGGCGAGGCAAAGCGGTTCTTCGAACTGAGTGACGAGCAATTGCACAAGGTCATCTGCTATTGCCATTTCGGCGCCACCGTGAGTGCGTCGACGGCGGCACGTCACATCCGCGCGATGCTTGTCGAAAATCAACCGGGCCTGTTTGCCCGCTTGCGCCAGATATTCTTCGGCTAGAGCAGGCGACGTTCGCTCGACCATGTTCCGGCGGCGACCCGCGGTGCGGGTCGTCGGAAGGGTCTGTGGCGGCTCATCCGCGGTGACTTGGGACCGGCAAACGTCTTCAATGAGGCCAGGACGCAGAAGCGGGGGAGGCACTTCGCCGCTGCGGCATCCTGCATCTTCGGACGCCAGGTCGCCGGAGCGGCGAAGTGTGCGCGCGAGAATCTCACTTCCTCCCCGCAGGTCTCTCTCCACGCGGCTTGACGATTGTTGCCCGGCGCCGTGTCAGAAATCGGCGACCTTGCCCCAAGCCGAGCCGTTCAGCCGGTCGGGGTGGTAGGGTTTCGGATCGACGATCGGCGGTTCACCCGTCACGAGGTCCGCGACAAGGTGACCGGCGCCGGGGCCGATGCCGAAACCATGGCCGCTGAAGCCGGCGGCAAGCACCAGGCCGGGGAGCGAAGCGACCTCACCGATCGCCGGGACGCCGTCGGGCGTGCTGTCGATATAGCCAGCCCAGGCGGCGCTGACCGGCACTTTTTGAAGGGCAGGTAAAAGCGCCCGGGCGCGCTCCAATGTCAGCCGTATCTGCGCCTGGTCGGGGCGAGGATCGAGGATGCGGTTGAACTCCATTGGCGTCGGGCTGTCGAGCCGCCAGCGCTGAAGCGTTTCGTGGCCGGACTTCCAGCCTTCTATCCCGCCGGGAGCCAGGCTCCGCCAGCGTCGCGCGAACATCGGCACGAAATGCCGGGCGAAGCGCATCTGCTGCGGCGTCGGATCGACGCGGGCGCGGCCGCTGATCGCCAGCGTATAGCCGCCGTCGCTTCGCCGGGTCGCCGAGACTGCGGCCGTGTGCAGCGCCGCCGGCAAGCCCTCGGCCCCGGCCGCGACGGAGAGGATCGAGGCACGGATCGAGGCCTGCGGAAAGCGGATGCCGAGCTGCCGGCAGAAGGAGGAGGCCCAGGCGCCGCCGGAAAGCACCGCAATCCGGGTACGGATCGTGCCGGCTTCGGTGACGACGCCGCTGACGCGTCCCGCCTCAAGCTCGATGCCGCGGGCCGCGCACATCTGGTGTACGGTGCCGCCGAGCTTCATGATGGCGCGCGCGACCACCGGTGCGGCCCGTGAAGGGTCGGCGGTCCCGTCGGTCGGCGAAAAGACGCCGCCCTTCCAGCGGCGGCCGGTCGCGGCGCCTTTTTCAGTCGCCTGCACTCCGTCCAACATGTGCGTCGCCACCCCGACGCTGCGGGCGAAGTCGCCCCAGCGCGCCCAGCCGGCAAGCTCGGTTTCGTCATTGCTGAGATAGAGCAGGCCGCAGCGGCGAAAGCCGGTGTCCTCGCCGGTTTCTTCGGCAAACCTCTCCCAGAGCGACAGGCTCTTGGTTGCCATCGGCAGTTCGCGGGCGTCCCGGTTCTGTTGCCGGCACCAGCCCCAATTGCGACTGGACTGCTCGGCGCCGATCCGGCCCTTCTCGACGAGGGCGACCTTGAGGCCACGCCGTGCCAGATAGTAGGCGGCAAAAACCCCGACAATGCCGCCGCCGATGACGACGGCGTCGGCGCTCGCGGGCAAGGCGGGCGTCGTTTCGATGTGAAGAAGCGGGGCGGGCATCGACGTCTCCAATCTAACCGAGCGGCATTCTAGCCGTTGGGCGTTTGGGCGAGTGCCGCACTTTGCCCGTCTACAGCATATTCTTCGGTTCGCCGGGGGCTTGCCGGAGATTTATTCTGGGGCAAATTTCCTAAGCTTATCAGGGCATGCTGCGCCTGTTCCCGCTTGCCAGCTGCACCTGGCCGCATAAGATGCTGAGTAGCGCAGGTAGCCGCAACGCCGCCCAAAGAATTGGAGAGCGCCGATGAAACTCGACCGGATCGACATCAAGATCCTATACGAACTGCAGAAGAACGGCCGCATCACCAACGTCGAGCTCGCCGAACTGGTCAATCTCTCGCCGAGCCCTTGTCTGATGCGGGTGAAGAAGCTGCAGGCCGAGGGATATATCGGCGGCTATTCGGCGCAGATCAACATCGCCAAGCTGGGGCAAACCCTGACGGTCTTCACCGAGGTCACGCTCAAGAACCATCGGCAGATCGATTTCGCCCGTTTTCTCGCGGCCGTCGAGAAGGTCGACTCCGTCGTGGAATGCCACCTGGTTTCCGGTGGCTACGATTATCTCCTGAAGTTCGTCACCGGCGGCATCGTCGAATATCAGACGATCATGGAACGGCTGATCGATATGGATGTCGGCATCGACAAGTATTTCAGCTACGTCGTGCTGAAATCGCCGATCGTCAAATCGCACATGCCGCTGACCAGCCTGTTTCCGGTGTAAACTACTGTAGTTGTTCCTTGATTGCCCCTCTCCTCGGGTTAAACCAGAGGACTACCCCTCTCCCGTATTGACGGGGAGAGGGGACGAAGCTGGCGCCGCGAGTCTCCTTCGCCCCGCCTGCGGGGAGAAGGTGGCCGGCAGGCCGGATGAGGGGCATAAATTTACCCCGCCTTGCTGAACGCCCGCGCCAGCTCCGGCCGTTGGTCGAGGCCATCGAGCCAGCCGGTGTCGAGTTTCGGCACGGAGGCGAAGAGCAGCTTGGAATAGGGATGCTTCGCGCCGCTCGCGAGCTCGGACGAGGCGAGTTGCTCGACCTTTTCGCCGGCATACATGACGACGACCTCGTCGCAGATCGCCTGCACCGTCGACAGATCGTGGCTGATGAAGACATAGGAGAGGCCGAGCTCGCGCTGCAATTCCTTGAGGAGATCGATGATCGCGGCGGCGACGACGGTGTCGAGGGCCGAGGTGATCTCGTCGCAAAGGATGAGCTTCGGCTCGGCGGCGAGCGCCCGGGCGAAATTGACGCGCTGCTTCTGGCCGCCCGAGAGCTCCGATGGCCGCCGGTGGCGCAGGTTGCGCGGCAGGCGCACCATGTCGAGCAATTCGTCTATCCGGGCGATGCGAGCGCTGCTGCCCATGCCGTGATAGAAGGCGAGCGGCCGGTCGAGGATGTCCTCGATCGACTTTGCCGGGTTGAGCGCCGTATCGGCATATTGGAAGACGATCTGCATCTCGCGCAGCTGTTCGCGCGAGCGCTCACGGGCGCTGCGGCCGAGTTCGCGGCCCTCGAAATGGATACTGCCGTCGACCGCCGGCAGGATGCCGGCGATGGCGCGCGCAAGGGTCGACTTGCCGCAGCCGGATTCGCCGATGATGCCGAGATTGCGACCCTTCTCGACCGTGAGCGAGACCTGCTTGACGGCGCGCACCAGCGGCAATCCGTCGGCCTGCCGCGGCCCGTAGCCCGCGACGAGCGTGTCGATCTTCAACAGCGGCGCCGGCGCCGGCTCGGTTGGACCGGCAGTGCCGCGCGGCTTCGGCTCGAAGGCGTCGAGCAGTTCGCGCGTATAGGGGTGCTTGGCGTCATTGAGGATTTCGTCGGTAGTGCCGGTCTCCTGCATTTCGCCGCCCTTCAGGACGACGATGCGATCGGCGATCTGGGCGACGACGGCAAGGTCGTGCGAGACATAGACGCCGGAAATGCCGCCGGCCTTCATGACCGACTTGAAGGCGCGCAGCACCTCGATCTGGGTGGTTACGTCGAGCGCCGTGGTAGGTTCGTCGAAGATCACCAGCTTCGGGTCGCCGATAAGCGCCATGGCGGCGGCGAGGCGCTGCAACTGGCCGCCGGAAACCTGATGCGGATAGCGGGTGCCGATCGTTTCCGGCTGGGGCAGCGACAGTGCCCGGAAGAGATCGACCGCCTTGGCGCGCGCCCCGTCGGGCGACATCAGCTGATGAATGCGGGTGATCTCGATCACCTGGTCCATGATGGTGGCGGCCGGGTTGAAGGCGGCAGCGGCCGATTGCGGCACATAGGCAATTTCGGTGCCGCGGACGCGGGCGCGCTCCTTTTCGCCGAGCGCAACCATGTTCTTGCCGGCGACCGAAACGCTGCCGCCGGAAATGCGGCAGCCGGGGCGGGCGTAACCCATCAGAGTGAGCGCGATCGTCGTCTTGCCGGAGCCGCTCTCGCCGATCAGCGCGACGATCTCGCCGTCGGCAATGTCCAGGCTGATCCCCTTGATGATCTCGACCCGGCGCCCGGAATCGGTGGTGGCCTCGACCTTCAGGTCACGGATTTCAACGAGGTTTGCCATTATGCGCGGTCCCTGATTTTCTGCGGCAGGTTGTCGATCAAGAGGTTGACGCTGATCGTCAGGCTGGCGATCGCGAGCGAGGGGAACATGACTGCCGGCGCGCCGAAAGGCAGGCCGCCGATATTCTCGCGCACGAGCGCGCCCCAGTCGGCATAGGGCGGCTGAACGCCGAGACCGAGGAAGGAGAGGCCGGAGAGCAGGAGGACGATGAAGACGAAGCGGATGCCGAGGTCGGCGAGCACCGGCCCGACGATGTTCGGCAGGATCTCGGAGCGGATCAG
This sequence comes from Sinorhizobium glycinis, assembly GCF_001651865.1. Taxonomy (GTDB): domain Bacteria; phylum Pseudomonadota; class Alphaproteobacteria; order Rhizobiales; family Rhizobiaceae; genus Sinorhizobium; species Sinorhizobium glycinis. The sequence continues at coordinate 150,302 of NZ_LPUX01000064.1, read as the reverse complement.
GTACCACGTGCTTTCGCCGCGGATGCGGGCAACGGTGATGAAGTCCATCGCATTGATATTGACTGCGAGCGCCCGGGCGAAGCGGTATGCACCGGGAATGTAGATCACCGAGAGCGTCAGGATCAGCACCGGAATGGAGGAACCGACGGCGGCGACGACGACGAGGCCGAAGAGTTTGCTCGGGATCGAGTTGAGCGCGTCGAGGAAGCGGCTCAAGATCGTGTCGAGCCAGCCGCCGGCGACCGCTGCGATCATGCCGAGGACCACCCCCGAGAAGCAGGCGATCGTGACGGCCGCGAGCGAGATGCCGACCGTGTAGCGGGCGCCCATCAGGATCCGCGAAAGCATGTCGCGGCCGAGATAGTCCGAGCCCAGCCAGAAGTCGTGGCTCATCGGACCGAAGTAATCAAGGTCGACGATCTCACCGACCGGATACGGGATGATGAGCGGTGCGAAGACCGCGACAAGGGCCCAGGAAAGGATGACCGTGAGGCCGAGGATGCCGACGACGTTGAAGCGGTAGCCAAGCCGGTTTCCGGACTTCCGGACGGAGGTGGTCGATGTGCTCGTAGTGGTCATTGTCATCGAAGCCTCGGATTGGAAAGAATGGCGATGATGTCGGCGGTGGTGATCAACAGCAGGTAACCGAGACAGAAGATCATCGCGCAGCTTTGGATGAGCGGCAGGTCGCGGGTGGAAACCGCATCGACCATCAGCTTGGCGATGCCCGGATAGTTGAAGATCGTCTCGACGATGATGACGCCGCCAAGCAGATAGGAAAGCGAAAGCGCGACGGCATTGACGATCGGGCCCAGCGCATTCGGAAGCGCGTGGCGAAACACCATGCGCGGCCGGGAGGCGCCCTTCAACAGCGCCATCTCGACATAGGGCGTATTGAGCGTCTCGATAACCGCCGCCCGGGTCATGCGGATCATCTGGGCCGCGATGACGAAGGTGAGGGTGATCACCGGCATGGCGTAGATGCGCAGCATGTCGGAGAGGCTATGGACCTCATTGGCGAAGGAGAGCGCCGGCAGCCACTTGAGGTAAACGGCGAAGATCAGCACCGCGGAGGTCGCTATCATGAATTCCGGCACCGAGATGACGCCGATGGTCAGAACGGTGACGGCGCGGTCGTAGAGCGAACCGCGCAGCATCGCCGCGGTGATCCCGAGCGTGAGTGCGATCGGCACGGAAAAGAGCGCTGTGACGCCGGCAAGCTTCAGGGTATTTGCGAAGCGCCCACCGATCAGATCGGCGACCGGCATCTCATTGGCATAGGAGGTACCGAGGTCGCCCTGCAGGAGACCGACGATCCAGCGCAGGAACCGGAACAGCGCCGGCTCGTCCAGATGCATGGCCTTGCGCAGGCCTTCGACGGCCTCCGGCGTGGCGGCCTGGCCGAGCAGGATCGTCGCAGTGTCTCCGGGCAAGAGCGTCGTCGCGAAAAACACGGCGAAGGAGACGATCACCAGGGTGATCAGGGCGATGAGCAGCCGGCTCAGCACCAGCGATAGGACACGGTTGTTCACGCGCGCTTCCTTTCGGCATTCGAAACCACTTCAAACGAAGCGAAAAACCGGTCCGGGGACTGCCGTAGTCCCCTTGCAGAGAACCGCAGCATGCCCCCGGCCGATTACTTAATCAGGCTTCGAGCCAGACATACTCCGCGAAGGCATAACCCATTTGGCCGCCAAGCGGGTTGGGTTCCAGGCCCTTGAGCTTGGCGGTGGTCGCGTCGACGTTCGAGATATAGGCCGGGATGATGGTGCCGGCTTCGTTGGCGACCATCACCTGCATCTCGTTGTAGATCGACTTGCGCTTCTCCTGATCGAGCGAACCGCGCGCCTCGATCAGCATCTTGTCGAACTTCTCCGACTTGTACTGGCTCTCGTTCCACGGGGCTTCCGAAGTATAGAGCAGCGAAAACAGGATGTCAGGCGTCGGGCGCGGGTTGATATTGCCGAAGTGGACCGGCGCCTTCAGCCAGTAATTGTCCCAGTAGCCGTCTGCGGGAACGCGCTGAACGTCGAGCTTCAAGCCGATCTCGGCTGCGGCCGCCTGGATGATCATCGCCATGTCGATCGACGAGGTCGCGGCGTCGGAGGCGATCACCGGGATCGACTGTCCGAGGACGCCCGCCTTCTCCAAGTGGAACTTTGCCTTCTCGGGATCGAAGGCGCGCGGCTTCAGGTCCGCATTGTGATAGAAGTTGGCCGGAGAAACGGGCTGGTCGTTGCCCACTTCACCCAAGCCCCTGAGCGCCGACTTGACGATCTGTTCGCGGTTGACGAGGTACTTCATGCCCTCGATGAAGTCCCGGTTGTTGCCCGGCGCCATGTCGAGCCGCATGTTGAGGTTGGTGTAGTTGCCGGAGGTCGTCTTCGACAGCACGAAGCCGTCGCCCTGGCTCTCGACGAGGCGCATCGAGCGCGGATTGATCGAGGCGGCGAGGTGGATATCGCCCGACAGCAGTGCGTTGACGCGGGAGCTGTCGTCGCTGATCGCGAAGTACTCGAAGGAATCGACGTTCGGGCCGGACTTCCAGTAGTTCTTGTTCTTGATGCCGACCGAGCGCACCCCCGGCTCGAAGACTTCCCTGACGAAGGCGCCGGTGCCGTTGCCCTTGGAGAAGTCGGTCGTGCCGTCGGCGACGATCATGAAGTGATGCATCGACAGGATGGTCGGCAAATCGGCATTCGGATTGGCAAGCGTGATCTCGACGGTCTGCTTGTCGACCGCCTTGAAACCGGTCATCTGCGCGGCGATCTTGGCGACTTTCGAGCCGACCGACGGATCGAGGTGACGCTTCAGCGAGAAGATCACGTCCTCGGCGGTCAGCGGCTTGCCGTCATGGAAGGTGACGCCGCTTCTGAGCTTGACTGTCCAGGTCTTGGCGTCCTTGGACTCGATCGCTTCGGCAAGCTCCATCTGGGGCGTGCCGCCCTGGTCGAGGAAGGTGAGGCGATTGTAGAAGGAGCAGCAGCGTACATAGTCGGTGGAAAGCGAGGCTTTCGCCGGGTCTAGCGTATCGGCGGTGGAGGCCGACCACCCGGCGGCCTTCAGGGTGCCGCCGGCAACCGGCGTTGCGGCGACCGCCTTGCCGGCACGGCCGAGCACGAAGCCGCCGGCCGACATCGCGACGCCGCCGGCGAGCAGCATCTGCAGAAGCTCGCGGCGGGTGGCGCCGCGGCGAATGGCGTTCTCGACGACCGCGTCGTCTTTTCTGGTCCAGTTGGTGATCTTGTCGTTCATGACGTTCCCCATTCGTTGGTGGTTGCTTCGATCGCCCCGTCTTTTTTGCGCGGGGTTCAATGGAATGATCCGCCTCCCGTTCAGGCGGCCTTGCTTTGCTCCACGGCGTCGGCAAGTTCCGCCATCGCGGTGAAATGGAAATCCGGCTTGGTGAATTCGGCGGGCTCGATCGTGCCGCCGTAACCCTTCTGGGCGTGACGGCGCTCGATCCAGCAATTGGTGAGCCCGAGTTTCCGCGAGATGCCGATGTCGTGATACTGGCTCTGGGCGACGTGCAGGATGTCGTCCTTCGAATTTCCTTCCGAAGCGACGAAATCGAAGACCTTTTCGAAGAAGGCCGGATCGGGCTTTTCGGTGCCGGTGTCGTCGGCGGTGAAGGCGGCGTAGAAGGGATTGCCGAGCTCGCGTGAAAAATGCTCGAAGGCCCAGCGCCGGGCATTCGTCATGGCGATCAGGCGATAACGCTTGGCAAGCCGGGCGAGCGCCTCGGCGCTGTCGGGAAAGCCTTTCCAGCTTTTCGCAGAGTCGCGCAGCCGTTCGCCGTATTTCGCTTCGGCGGGAAGCCCGAGCTTCGGGGCGATCGCCAGATAGACGCGCACCAGATCATCCGGGAAGAGGTCGGCATCGGGAGAATAGCGCGCCGCGCGGTAGAGCTTCAGCGCCTCCTCGCCGTCGACCGCCAGGCCCGCCTCCTCGGCGATGCCGGCGAGACAATCCTTGATGCCGCCTTCGAAATCTATCAGCGTGCCGACAACGTCGAAGGTGAGATATTTGAAATCCGCGAAGGTCTTTGCCAAGTCTCTATTCCTCGATTAGGCGCGGCGGTTTTGCTCGCGCTAGGCTTGCCTGCAGAAGAAAATGCTGTCCTCACCTGGCCGACAGAGAGTGCGATAGGTCCGGGAAATTCGGCATTCCCGGCATTCCCACCGCCTTAGCCCATCCAGTTTGGCAGTATCGGTTCGCCGAAGTCTCTGAATGGGAGAAGGATGGCGGCACAAAATTCCGAATATGCGGGGAAAGCGGTATATCTCCTTGCCGTTTGCCAAACCGCGACGGAGGACCCGTCGCGGCCTGGAAAGCCGCCTCGTTTCAGGCGAGGGCCGCGCGAATGTCGGGGTCCTCCAGGGTCTCATCTAGCGTCATCCGGGTGCGTTCGACGATCGCGTCGATTTCGTCTTCCGTGCAGCAGAGCGGCGGCGCATAGCCCAGCACGCCGTTGCCGAAGGCGCGGATCACCAGGCCGTTGTCCCAGGCACGGTCGAAGATACGGCGCGACGGTTCGGCGGCGGCCGGCAGCGGCGTCTTGCGCACTTTGTCGACGACCAGCTCGATCGCCGCCAGCATGCCGCGTCCGCGCACGTCGCCGACCAGTGGATGGTCGCCGAGGCCCTGCAAACCGGCCATCAATCGCTTACCGGCCTTGATGCCGTTTTCCAGAAGTCCGTTCTCGTAGAGCCTCAGCACTTCCAGTCCGACCGCGGCGCTGACCGGATGGGCGGAATAGGTGTAGCCGTGGCCGACCGCGGACGTACCGGCGCCGTCGGCGATCGTGTCGTAGACCCTGTCCGACAGGAACACCGCGCCCATCGGCACGTAGCCGGATGTCAGTCCCTTGGCCGTCGTCATCAGGTCGGGAACGATGTCCTCATCGGTACAGGCAAATAGCGGCCCGGTGCGGCCGAAGCCGGTGATCACCTCGTCGGCGACGAACAGGATGTCGAGCTCGCGGCAAAGGTCGCGCATTGCCCTCATCCAGCCCGGCGGTGGCACGAGCACGCCGCCCGAGCCCTGGATCGGCTCGACATAGAAGGCCGCCACCCTCTCGGCGCCGAGCTCCTCGACCTTGGCACGCAGCGCCGCGACCGAGGCGGCGATGATCGCGGCCGGCTCGCTGCCGGCGGGGTTGCGATAGCTGTAGTGCGAGGGAATCTTGTGCTGCCAGTCGAGCGGGATGCCGAAGCCCGCATGGAAGGCGGGGAGAGCCGTCAGGCCGGCACCGACGGTCGAGGAACCGTGATAGCCCTGCTCGACCGAGATGAACTGGTCCTTCTCAGGCCGCCCTTGCGCATTGTAGTAGTAGCGGATGAAACGGATCGTGCTGTCGACGGCATCCGACCCGCCCAGCGTGAAGTAGACGTGATTGAGATCGCCCGGCGCCCGCTCCGCCAATTCGGCCGCGAACCGGATGGCCGGTTCGGAGCCGAGGCCGAAATAGCCGGTGGCATAGGGCAGCTCGTGCATCTGCCGGGCCGCCGCCTCGACGATACTGTCATGGCCGTAGCCTGCATTGACGCACCACAGGCCGGCAAAGCCGTCGATCATCGTGTGCCCCGAGGCGTCGGTGACCGTCGCGCCCTTGGCCGACTTCAGGACGCGCACGCCGGTCCGCTCATGGCTGCGATAGGAGGCGACCGGGTGGACCAGATGGGCGCGATCGAGTTCGATGAGGGAATTGCTGTACATCAAGATCTCCAGATCAGCCGAGCGCCTGGTTGGCGAGGGCGAAGGTGGTGGCCGCGCGATCGGCGGCGCGGCGAATGGACGGCCTTTCCATGGCGACCCCGCCGCCGACATGGCTAAGCCCCTGGTCGGCAAGCCAGGGGGAGAGGCCGGTATCGGCCGTGGTATCGACCCTGACGAATTGGCCGCTGCGCCTCGCGATGAAGTGGACGACGAGCGCCTTGGCATCGTCGACATTTGCGGCAACGACGGGCCCGATAACTTCGCCACGGCCGAAGGCACGCAGAGCGGCGTAACCGGCGACGCGGCCGTTGCGACGGATAACCGCGAACTCGCCGACCTCGGCGAGATAGGCGATCAGTTCCCGGCGATCGGCACCGAAGGCGACGCAGTCGAGAGCGGCGATCGCCGCAATATCGTCTGCGGTCGCCGTCGCGGTTTCAGCGGGTGCGGCCATGTCTCTCGCGATGCCCTGGTGCTGCAGCACGGCAGCGGTTTCGCGAAAGCCGAGTTTTTCATAAAGCGGCAGGCCGTCCATCGTCGCCACGAGCCGGAGCGGGCGGTCGCCGGCGATCCGCAAGGCGGCATCCATCAGCCCGCGCCCCAGGCCACGGCCTCGCATCGTCGCGTCGACGATCACCATGTTGATGGTGGCGCAGTCGTTCTTATAGGCGGTCACCAAAGTGGTTCCGACGACCCGGCCGGCCTCGAGCGCGACGACGCCTTGGCTCAGCGCCAGCGCCATCTGCCAGTCTTCCAGGCGGTGCGGCCAGGCCGCCTGCCTGGAGAGGCTGACGGCGCTCTCCAGATGCTCGGGGCCAAAGGTCGCAAGTTCGATCTGACTTAACTGCATGGAAGGGTCCTTGATTTCCTGCAGTAAGTGTTAAGGAATGACGACCGGCAGATCGTCCGAAGGCGGCAGCCGGGGCGGTATCTTATACCTTTACGTGAGCGGGTCGCCGCATCTTATGCCGGCAGGGCGGCGGCGAAGGGGGCCGGAGACGGGAAGAGTCCGCAGCCGCCGGTCAAGAGCACACAACCATGTGCCAAAGCCAGCCGCGGATACGGTACAATCTGCTTCGATCCACGCCAAATCACGCAGGCCGAGGGCCGGGCGCTTGCCTATGATCCTTCTCAGACATTCCGGATCGCGTCATTGAAGAGGAGAAATGAGCATGGCGAGCTTCCGTCCGAAATACATCACCTTCGACTGCTACGGCACATTGACCAATTTCCAGATGGCCGAAGCGGCGCGCGACCTTTACGGCGAGCAGCTCGATGAGCCGCGCATGCAGGAGTTCATCAAGAATTTCGCCGCCTATCGCCTCGACGAGATCCTGGGCGACTGGAAGCCCTATGCCGAGGTGGTTCACAATTCCCTGGAGCGCACCTGCAAGCGCAACGGCATAAAATTCCGCGACGAGGCCGCCCGCGTGGTCTATGAACGCGTGCCGACCTGGGGCCCGCATGCCGACGTGCCGGCCGGGCTTGCCAAGGTCGCCAGGGAGATCCCGCTCGTCATCCTGTCGAACGCGATGAATTCGCAGATCATGTCGAATGTCGAGAAGCTCGGCGCCCCCTTCCACGCGGTCTACACGGCCGAGCAGGCGCAGGCCTACAAGCCGCGCTTCAAGGCTTTCGAATACATGCTCGACATGCTGGGCTGCGGCCCGGAGGACATTCTCCACTGCTCGTCCTCGTTCCGTTACGACCTGATGTCGGCGCACGATCTCGGCATCAAGAACAAGGTCTGGGTCAATCGCGGCCACGAGCCGGCAAATCCCTACTATGGCTATACGGAGATCAAGGATATTTCCGGCCTGCCTGGTGTCGTCGGGCTCTGACGGGAGATTAACATGCAGTTCAAGTCCTACTGGCACGATACGGCCCGCCCCTTTGAGAGGGGCAGCCGCGCACCGGTCGAGGGGCACTATGACGTCGCCGTCATCGGCGGCGGCTTCACGGGCCTCGGGGCTGCACGCCAGCTTGCGTTGGCCGGTGCGAAAGTGATGGTGCTGGAGGCGGGCGCGGTCGGCTCCGGTGCTTCCGGCCGCAATGGCGGCCATCTCAACAACGGCATCGCCCACAGCTTCGTCGCCGCCAAGGCGGAACTCGGGGCCGAGCGGGCTGCAGCGCTCTACCGTGCCTATGACGCCTCCGTCGACACGATTGAGAGGATTGCCTCGGAGGAGGGTATCGACTGCAGCTTCCGGCGGGCCGGCAAGCTGAAACTCGCGTCGAAACCGGCGCATTTCGACGCGATCGCCCGGAACTTCGAGGTTGTGAATCGCGAGGTCGACCCGGATACGGCGCTTCTGACGAGAAACGACCTGAAGGACGAAGTCGGCGCGGCCTGCTTCCATGGTGCGATGCTTTCGAAGAAGAGCGCCATGATGCATATGGGCCGCTTCGTCGTCGGCCTTGCCGAGGCGGCCGTCCGCCACGGCGCGATCGTCGTCGAGAACGCGCCGGTGACGGGCCGGCGCATTCTAGGCGGTAAGCAGGAATTGACGACGCCGCGCGGCAGCGTGACGGCGGATACGGTACTGCTGGCAACGGGCGCCTACACCACCGGCGCCTTCGGCTATTTCCGCCGCCGCATCGTTCCGGTGGGCAGCTTCATCATCGCGACGCGGCCGCTGACGGAGGCCGAGGTCGCCGCCACCATGCCCGGCAACCGCACCTGCGTGACCTCTCTCAACATCGGCAACTATTTCCGCCTGTCGCCCGACAACCGCCTGATCTTCGGCGGCCGGGCGCGATTTTCGGCGACATCGGACCAGCGCTCCGACGAAAAAAGCGGCGCTATCCTGCGCGCCAGCCTCGCCGAGATCTTCCCCCATCTCGCCAAGGTCGAGATCGACTATTGCTGGGGCGGCCTCGTCGACATGACCAAGGACCGCTTTCCCCGGGCGGGCTTCACGGACGGGCTCTGGTACGCCATGGGCTATTCCGGGCACGGCGCGCAGATGTCGACGCATATGGGGATGCTGATCGCCGACGCGATTCTCGGCAAGGCGGATCGCAATCCGGTCAAGGATCTCGCCTGGCCGGCGGTGCCCGGACATTTCGGCAAGCCGTGGTTCCTGCCGCTGGTCGGCATGTACTACAAGATGCTGGACAGGGTGCAGTAAGCGGAGTGATGCCGGACTCGGCAAGCCCGGCACGCTGAGGCGGCAATACCACATTCGCCTGAACGCCGGAATGAAGGGCTGTCAGTTCTGCTCGATCCCGCGACCGAGAAGCTCACCGATTTCCGCCATTGTTGCAGCCGGCAGCGGCCCCATCTCCAAAGCGCCGAGGTTTTCGCGCACCTGCGCCTCCGTCTTGAAGCCAGGTATGGGGAAGGTACCAGGGGAACGGGCGAGGGTCCAGCCGAGCGCCCCTTGTGCCAGGGTCCTGCCGCCCGTTTGAAGGAGCTCCCGGATCTGCGCGAGGCGCTGGAGATAGTCTGCTCGTGCCTTGCCGTCCTCGAAGAACCGTACCCAGCTATGGCCGGCGGCGCGGACGTCGTTTTGCGGCAGGCGCATGTCCGGGCCAAATTTTCCCGTCAGGAACCCCATTGCCAGCGGAGACCTGTTCAGGCTGGCGAGATCGTTGGCCTCGCACATGGTCAGCATGTCGGGGCCGTCCACGAAGACGTTCAGTTCCTGTTGCACGGCGACGAAATGCGGGAACTTCACCATCCTCTTCGCGGCGGCAGCGTTGTCCGTGCTCCAGCCCCAGAACCGAATGGCACCCCTTTCCGCGAGTTTTTCCAGCATCTCGCCGGCCGCATCCGCCTGATCATCCGAAAGCTCCCCGACATGGATTTGGTAAAGATCGATATAGTCGGTACCCAGGCGCTGAAGCGATGCCGCACAGGCCTCCTCGACATAGGCGGGGCTGACATCGGTGCTGACAAGAGCGCGGGCGGCACGCTCGTAGGTATATCCGAACTTGGTTGCGATGATTGCGTCGCCTCTTCGTCCTTTCAAGGCTCGGCCAATCACCTCCTCACTGTGCCCGGTTCCATAGGCATCGGCCGTGTCGATCAGCGATGCGCCCATGTCGAGGCCAAGACGGATGGCGCGGATCGACTGTTCGTCGTCCACATCGCCCCACCCGTCCGGTTTTCCATTGAGGGTGAAGTAGCCTCCAATCGCCCAGCATCCCAGACCTATCGATCCGGCGGAGAGGCCTGAGCGTCCCAATGATCTATGGCTGACGGCGGAGATGTCGATGGCAAGCATGGCGTTCCCTTCCGTTGTGAAGCGATGCCGCAACATGCCACCGGATCTCGGGCGATCAGAAGCTTCGATTCCGCAGGTTGTTTTTCAGAAATGAAAAACCTACAGCCCGCCGATGTGGAAGCTCTTCATTTCGAGGTACTCTTCAATGCCGACCTGCGCGCCCTCGCGGCCGAGGCCGGATTGCTTGACGCCGCCGAAGGGCGCGACTTCAGTAGAGATGGCGCCGGTATTGAGGCCGACCATGCCGAATTCCAAGGCTTCGCCGACGCGCCAGGAGCGCTTTAGGCTTTCGGTGTAGAAATAGGCGGCGAGGCCGAAAGGCGTGCCGTTGGCGATGGCGATCGCCTCCTCCTCCGTTTCGAAGCGGAAAAGCGGAGCGACGGGGCCGAAGGTCTCCTCGCTGGCGAGCAGCATGTCGGTGGTGGCGCCGGTAAGCACGATGGGGGCGGTGTACTGCTTGCCTTCCGACACCGATCTGCCGCGCGCGGCGATCTTCGCGCCCTTGGCAAGTGCGTCCTCGACATGACGGTTGATCTTCTCGATCGCTGCCTGGTTGATCATCGGCCCGATCGCAATGCCTGTTTCCGTGCCTGGACCAACCTTCATGGCGTTGACGCGCGCGCCGAGCTTCTCGGCGAATGCATCATAGACGCCCGATTGCACCAGGATCCGGTTGGCGCAGACGCAGGTCTGCCCGCCATTGCGGAACTTCGAGGCGATCGCGCCTTCCACCGCGAGGTCGAGATCGGCATCGTCGAAGACGATGAAAGGGGCGTTGCCGCCGAGTTCGAGGGAGAGCCGCTTCACGCTGTCGGCAGCGCCGCGCATCAGCAGAGAACCGACCCGGGTCGAGCCGGTGAAGGAGATCTTGCGCACCGTCTCGTTGGCCATGAGCTCGTTGCCGATCGCCGCGGGCATGCCGGTGACGATGTTGACGACGCCGGCCGGAATGCCAGCGCGCTCCGCGAGCACGCCAAGAGCGAGCGCCGAAAAGGGCGTGAATTCCGAGGGCTTGATCACCACGGTGCAGCCGGCGGCGAGCGCCGGAGCGACCTTGCGGGTGATCATCGCATTCGGGAAGTTCCAAGGCGTGACGATGGCGCAGACGCCGACCGCTTCCTTGAGCACGACAATGCGGCGGTCCGGCGTCGGCGAGGGGATCGTATGGCCGCCGATGCGCCGGGCCTCCTCGGCGAACCATTTCACGAAGGCGGCGCCATAGCGGATCTCGCCGCGCGCTTCGTCGAGCGGCTTGCCCTGCTCGAGGGTCAGGATCAGCGCCAGATCCTCGAGATTCTCGATCATCAGCGCGTGCCAGCGTTCGAGCAGCGCGGCACGCTCGGCATGCGTCTTCTTCTTCCACGGTCCGAAAGCGGCTTGGGCAGCCTCGATCGCGGCGCGGGTCTCGTCAGTTCCCATGTCCGGAACCGTGCCGAGGACTTCCTGAGCCGCGGGGTCGATGACCTCGACGACGTCTCCGGAGGCTGCGCCGATCCATGCACCGTTGATCAGGCCGGCTTTGCAAAAAAGTTCCTTGTCGTTCAACTTCAGCATGTCGTTCCCCTGTGATCAGTCGAGCGCGGCAAGAACCGCGGCTGTGATGGTTTCCGTTCTGTCCTTGCCGGGCACGGTGCCGATGCCGGCAGATGTCGCGGCGGCGATCGCCGCCATGATCACTTCCGCCGCGCCCGCCTCGCCGAGATGGTCGAGCATCATCGCCGCCGACCAGATCGCGGCGATCGGGTTGGCGATGCCGAGATGGGCGATGTCCGGCGCCGAGCCGTGCACCGGCTCGAACATCGACGGAGCGCTGCGATCGGGATTGATGTTGGCGGAGGCCGCAAAGCCGAGGCCGCCCTGAATGGCGGCGCCAAGGTCGGTCAGGATGTCGCCGAAAAGATTGGAGGCGACGACGACGTCGAGGCTTTCCGGCGCCATGACCATGCGGGCCGCCATCGCGTCGATGTGATAGCTGCTGACGGCCACGTCCGGATATTCGCCGGCAAGCCGTTCGGTGATCTCGTCCCAGAAGACCATGGAATATTTCTGGGCGTTCGACTTCGTCACCGAGGCGAGCTTGCCGCGGCGGGCGCGGGCCTGTTCGAAGCCGAAACGCAGGATGCGCTCGACGCCTGCCCGGGTGAAGATCGACGTCTCGACGGCAACTTCGTCGATCGTGCCCTGATGGACGCGGCCGCCGGCGCCTGAATATTCACCCTCGGTGTTCTCGCGGATGCAGAGAATGTCGAAACCGCGTGCCTTCAGCGGACCTTCGACGCCGGGGAGCAGCCGATGCGGACGGATATTGGCGTACTGGACGAAAGCCTTGCGGATCGGCAGGAGCAGGCCGTGCAGCGAAACCGAGTCGGGAACCTCGGCCGGCCAGCCGACCGCGCCGAGCAGGATTGCGTCGAAGGCGCGGAGCGTCTCGATGCCGTCGGCCGGCATCATCGCGCCTGTCTCCTTGTAATATTCGCAAGACCAGGGAAAGGTCGTGGACTTCAGTTCGAAGCCTGCGTGCCTGGAGACCTTCTCCAGCACCTGCCAGGCGGGCGCCGTGACGTCCTTGCCGATGCCATCGCCGGGTATCAGCGCGATCGAATAGGTTTTCATGTTCGTTCGTGCCCCACTTTCACAGATTGATCAGCACACTCTTGGCTCGGCGGTTGGCGAGATAGGCCTCGCGGCCGAGATCCTTGCCGATGCCGGAGCTCTTGTAGCCGCCGGTCGGCAGGATGTGGTCGCGCGAGCGGCCGTAGCGGTTGACCCAGACGGTACCGGCCTCCAGCCGCCGCGTCACCCGCACGGCGCGCGACAGGTCGCGGGTGAAGACGCCGGCGGCGAGCCCGTAGGTCGGATGATCAGCGAGAGCCAGGGCCTCCTCCTCGTCGTCGAAGGTCTGCAGCGTCAGCACCGGCCCGAAGATTTCCTCGGTCACGGCCGGGGAGGACTGGTCGACGCCGGTGATCAATGTCGGCGCATAGAAATAGCCCTCCCGGTCGAGCGGCTTGCCGCCGAGCAGGCATTCGCCGCCGGCAGCCGCGGCTGCCCGGACGATTGCGTCGATCCGGCCCATCTGGCGCTCGGAAATGATTGGCGAATATTGGCTCGCCTCGTCCCAGGTCGGGCCGGGCAGGATGGCGCTCATGTGCTTGACGAGTGCTTCGGTCAGCGCATCGGCGATCTTCCTATCGACGATCACGCGCGAACCGGCGACACAGGCCTGGCCGGCATTGGATAGAATGTTGCGGGCAATTGCTTGAGCGGTACACCCGAGATCCGCATCGGCGAAGACGAGCTGCGGGCTCTTGCCGCCGAGCTCGAGCGTCATCGGCCTGATGCCGGTGCGGGCGACGTTCTCCATGATCGCCGCTCCGGCGGCCGTCGAACCGGTGAAGCTCACCTTGCCGATGCCCGGATGCCCCGTAATGGCGTTTCCCGTGGTAGGTCCGTCGCCGAGCACGACATTGACGAGCCCGGCCGGAAGGCCGGCACGCACCGAAAGCTCGGCGAGATAGAGCGTCGAGAAGGGAGTTATCTCGGACGGCTTCAAGACGACCGCATTGCCGGCGGCGAGCGCAGGCCCGAGTTTCCAGCCGGCCATCGAGACCGGAAAATTCCAGGGCGTGATCGCGCCGACGACACCATAGGGCTCGGTCATGATCATGCCGAGATTGTCGTCGTCGGTCGGCACCAGATCGCCGCCTTCCTTGTCGGCAAACTCGGCAAAGAAGCGGATCTGCTCGGCGGTGATGGCGATATCGCCCTCGACGAGGTGACCGACAGGGCGGGTCGAGGCGACTGCTTCGAGGCGCGCAAGCGTCGCCGCTTCCGCTTCGATGAGGTCGGCCCAGCGCGAGAGCGCCCGGGTCCTATCGCGCGGCCGCAGGCCCGACCAGCCGCTCTCCTTGAGCGCCCGGCGAGCGCTGATGACCGCCTGATCGACCAGGTCTTCTCCCGCCACAGGACATTCGGCAAAGGCAACACCATCGGAAGGGCGGTGCATGGCGAGCCGGCCGGTCGCGGGCAGGTAGCGGCCATCGATGAAATGGCCGGAGGGGAGTTCGAGCGTATCGGGATTGAAACTGAGGGTCATCGCTGCTCCTTGCCGTCCGGGCAAGACTAGCGGCGGTTCACCGGCAGTTTCGGTCGACTGTATTGATGACGGTGATGGAATAAGCTGTTTGCGACGAGCGTTTCAGCGCAATCTTTGGCCTTCCAGCGCCGCCCTCAGGCAGGAGAGGAACGGCTCGACGAAACGTGAGGCGGGGCGCGCGTCGTTGGTCGCTGCGACCGCCTGCATGGCGATCCGCGGCAGGAAGGGGCGGGCGACCAGACCCTCGAAATCGCGCCAGGCGACGAGCCCGTCGACGAGCGCTATTCCCAGACCCTCGCGCACCAGCGGCGCGGCGCCGACGGAAGAGGCAATCTGGATTGCGACATCCCGCTGCCGGCCGGCTTCGGCAAAGGCGGAGTCCATTGCCGCCCCGATCTCGGCGTGCGAGCCGTAGGAGATCAGGGCCTTGCCCTCGAGGTCCGCGGGCGTGATCTCGGACCGCTCGGCAAACGGCTCGCCGGCGCGCATCACCGCGACGACGGGTACCTCGCAAAGGACTTCGCTGCGCACGGTCGGCGCGTGGATGAGCGAGAGCGTCACGGCGAGATCGATGTCGCCGAGGAGCAGCGCCTCGGCGATCTCCCGCTTCGGCAGCGCGTGCAAATGCACCTTCACCTCCGGGTGGCGGCCGCGAAATCCGGAAAGCGCCTTGGGAAGCACGGAATAGGTCACCGGCAGGCTGGCGCCCAGCCGCAAGAGACCGATCTTCTGCGCGCCGATGTCCCTCGCCAGCGACTTCAAAGCCTCCACCTCGCGGAAGACGCGATCGGCATCGGCGAACAAAATGTTCGCTTCCATCGTCGGCACCAGCCGTCCGGCGATCCGGTCGAAGAGCACGTAGCCAAGCTGGCTTTCCAAATGGTGCAGGAGCTTGCTCACGGCCGGCTGGGAGATGCCGAGCGAGTTGGCTGCGGCGGTGATCGAGCCGTCGCGCATGATCGCCCGGAAGATTTCAAGCTGGCGCGCGTTCATCGCTCCCCGTCCTCGCACGCCAAAGTCTTAGCCGACGCGGGCAAGCCATCAAAGCCCATATCTCTCGCGCATATCGCGGAAGATCGCGCCCATCTGTCGGTCGACCGGGGTCGCGTCATTCGCGCAGAGCGAGCCGACCGCCTCGAAGATGCGATGCTTCAGGAAGAAGCGCCAGCCGACCGGAACGTCGGCGAGGAACCGGGTGAGCAGCTCGTAGCGCTCTTGCGTCCACATCTTTTCGAAAGCGATGCGCTCGGCGCCATAGGTGAAGGTGCCGTGCTTCGGCCGGGGCTTGGAGCGCAAGGCGGCCGTTGCGTCGGCATCGACTTCGCCCGCGACTATCGCCACGCCATAGTCGCGACGGGCGCTTTCGAGCGTAACGGCGCCGCGGCGGACATCGCATAGCACGGCTTTCGCCGGCCGCTCGAAGGGGTCGCCATAGCCGCCGGCACCCGGTCCGATGACGCGGATCACGTCGCCGGGATCCAAACGTACCACGTCGGTATTGCCGAGATCGGTTTCGCCGCTCCTGCCGGGATTGCGGATGAAGCGGGAGACGACACCCGCATGGCCGCCGTTCAGCCCCCAGGAGGGCATGATCGAGCGGTTGCGGTTGCGGGCGGTAACAACCGTTTCAGGCGCCGAGACCTCGAATTCCATGATGGCCGAGAGGCCGCCGCGATGCCGCCCGGGCGCCCCGGTATCCGGCTGCAGCCCGTAACGCAGGAATCGGATCGGCACTTCCGCCTCGCTGATCTCGATCGGCGTGTTGCGCAGGAAGCCGGTGGCGCCGCCGGCACCATCGCTGCCGTCGCGGATCGGCGTTCCGCCGCCGCCGCCGCCGACAGGACCGATCGAAGCCATGACCGGGCGGCCGTTCCGGGCGCTGGTCTTGATGTTCATGATCGCATTGCCGCCCGGCGAGGCGGCAGGCATGAGCTCCGGCAGCGCCTGCGCGAACGCGCCGACGGTGACGATCTGCGTCATCGCGCAGGTGAGCGATCGCATGCCGACAGCCGCCGGCCGCTCGCAATTGACGATGGTGCCCTCGGGCAGCACGGCGCGGGCCGGCCGCAATGTGCCGGCGTTCAAGAGCAGGCTGTTGTCGAGCGTGTAGAGCACGTAGGTGAGCCCGACCATGACCAGCGGGTGGCGCTCGCGTCCGCCGGTCGGCATGTTGAGCGACGAGCCGAGCTGCGGATCGCTGCCGGTATAGTCGAGTTCGACCTCGTCGCCTTTCACACGCAGGGTGAGCGCCACCCGGCAGGGCCTGCCGCCGACCGAGTCCTCGTCGGCATAGTCGGCGAAGAAATACTCCCCGTCCGGCACGCGGGTGAGTATCGCCCGGGTCTGTTGTTCCGCATAGTCGAGGATCTGCCCGACGCCGTCGATGAAATCGTCGTATCCGAAGCGGGCGATGATCTCATGCAGCTTTCGCTCGCCGATATTGACCGAGGCGATCTGGGCGTGGAGGTCGCCGATATTCTGCTCCGGCAGCCGCACATTGGCGGCCATCGTGCTGAGCACGAATTCATTCAGGATGCCCTGTTGGACGAGCTTGACCGGTGGGATGCGCAAGCCTTCCTGCTCGATCTCCGTCAGCGATCGGGAAAGCGAGGCAGGCACGGCACCGCCGACATCGGTGTTGTGGATGTGGCCGACGACAAAGCAGCCAAGCTTCCCCTCGTAAAAAACCGGTTTCCAGATATGGATGTCCGGCGAATGGGTCGCGACGAAACCGCTATAGGGGTCGTTGGTGATGCAGATGTCCCCTTCGGCATAGTCATCGAACATCTTAAGGAGCGGCGCATAGTCGATGCCGCTGTACCAGGGCGCGCCGAACTGGCGGGGGCTTGCGAAGGCGAGACCATCGCGCGTCACGATTTGGCAGGAGAAGTCCTCCGTTTCCTTGACGAAGGCCGAGTGAGCGGTGCGCATCAGCGTAAAGGCCATGGCGTCGGCCGCCGCGGCGCAGAAGTTGGCAAGCACTTTGAGGTTTCTGCGGTCGATCGCCATGTCAGGCCTCCCGGCGCGTGATGAGGAGATTGCCGAACGGATCGACATTGACGACGAAATCGGGCGGGACGACCGTTGTGGTATCGTCCTGCGCGACGATGGCAGGACCGTCGAAACGATGGCCGGCCCGTAGATCGGCGCGATGATAGACAAGCGTCGGCGTTGCCCGACCGTCGAACCAGGCCTCGACCTCCAGCCGCGGCGTTGCCGGGGCCTCGGCGGGGGCGAGGGGAAGGAGGGCGGGCTTCGGCGTCGCGCCCGAAATCGTGAGGCGCAGATTGACCAACTGCACCGGCGCCGTGGGTGACGAGTGCCCGAACAAGCGGGCATGCTCGGCATGGAAGGCGTCCGCAACCGCAGCGACATTCCGCGCAGCGAGCCATGCGCCTTCAAGGGGGACCTCGATTTCGTAGGATTGGCCCTGGTAGCGCATGTCGGCGAGGACCTTGACGCTCGCTTCTCCCGCAAACCCCTGCTTGTTGCGCAGCCAGTCCTCGGCTTGTGCGCCGAGATCGGCATAAGGAGCGGTGACGTCGGCAAGTCCTTCGGCGGTCACGTCGCAATAGACGGTGCGGATGAAATCATTCTTGAGATCGGCGATCAGGCCGCCGAGCGCCGAGACGACGCCGGGTGTCGGCGGCACGACGACGCCTTTCATGTCGAGTTCGCGCGCCAGGAAACAGGCGAGCATCGCGCCCGCGCCCCCGAAGGCGAAGAGATGGAAGTCGCGCGGGTCGATGCCGAAGCGGGAGATGAGCCCGCTCACTTCGGCATACATGCCGGAGACGGAGATGTTGATGATATCGCCGGCAACGGTCTCGACGCTGTTGCCGAGCGCTTGCGCAAGCTGTGCGATCGCCGCGCGCGCCGCCGCGCGATCGACGTCGACGGCGCCGTAGCCGAGCGGCATATCACCGATCAGGTTGCAGGCGGCGACTGCGTCCGTCACCGTCGGTCGGATGCCGCCGCGCCCGTAGCAGGCCGGGCCCGGAGTTGAGCCCGCGCTGTCGGGACCGACCTGGAGCATGCCGAGCGTGTCGATCCAGGCGACCGAGCCGCCGCCCTGTCCGACCGAACTCACCGAAACCGAGGGGATATGGATCTGAAAATCGCCGATCAATTCGCCGGTGCCGTATTGCGGTTCACCGTCGATGATGACGGCGACATCGGCGCTGGTCCCGCCGATGTCGAGGCTGAGAACCCGGTTGAAGCCGCTGGCCTTGGCGAGATAGCCGGCGCCGATGACGCCGGAGGCGGTGCCGGAGAGGATCATCTGCACACAGTCATGGCGGGCCTCGCCGATGCCCATGACGCCGCCATTGCTCTTGGTGATGAGCAGCGGGCAAGTGAGTCCTTCCTGGCGCAGCACCGTCTCGAAGCGGTCAAGGTAGCGCGCAACCCGCGGCTGGACATAGCCGCTGATGACGGCGGTGATCGTGCGCTCATATTCGCGGATGATCGGCCACGTTTCGGCCGAGGAGAAGACGGGCAACTCGGGCGCGAGCTCGCCGATCATCGCCTTGACGGTTCTTTCGTTCTCAGGATTGCGATAGGCGTTGAGGAAGGCAAGCACGATCCCCTTGCAGCCGCCCCGTCGTGCGGCATCAACCGCCGCCGCCACGTCTTCGCGGTGAGGAACCGTGAGGACCTCACCGGTTGCAAGGGTCCGTTCGGCGATGCCGAAGACACGGTCCCTGGGGATGAGCGGCTTGGGCCGCACCGAATAGAGATTGTGGATCTGCGGAATCTTCAGCCGCGCGACCTGCAGCACGTCCTCGAAGTTGCGGGTCGTGAACAGTGCCAGGTCGTGGCCGTTGCGCTGGATCACCGTGTTGACGCCGACCGTCGTGCCGTGGGTGAAGTAGCCAACCTCCGCCGGATCGAGACCGTCTCGCGCCTTCAGCGCCGTTAGTCCGGCCGTGATTTCGGCGCCCGGCTCGTCCGGCCGGGAAAACACCTTGAGGGTGGCGAGACGCCCATTGGTTGCGTCGAAGACCGCGAAGTCGGTGAAGGATCCGCCGACATCGACGCCGATGCGATAGCTCATGTCCTGTCTTCCTTGGTTCTTTCGCCAGCCAGCATCGGCTAGGAACTGACGAAGGGCCAAGACGAAGATGGGGGTGTTCCATAACCCGCGGTTATGGAGTCTCCTCCCGCTTCGGCACGCTCATGTAATATTCCGGATGCGGAACCGGCCGGAAGCCAGCCTTCTCGTAGACGGCATGCGCATCCCGCGTCGCGAGCATCCAGCTGGTGACGGAAGCGAGTTCCGGATGCTGGCGGATGGCCTCGGCCAGCCAGGCGGCAAGTCCCCGCCCGCGATGGGCGGGCAGGGTGAAGACGTCGCGGAGATAGGCAAAGACCGCCAGGTCGGTCACCACCCGGGCGAAGGTCGCGAGGCTGCCGTCCGGTGCGTAGATCGCGACTGGCAGCGAGCCGTCGAGCGCGCGCTCGAACAAAGCGCGGTCGAGGCCGCGGGCCCAATAGGAGTCCTCGGCGAGATATCGGTGGATCAGGTCGAGGTCGAGCCGGCTACGGTCGGTGCTGAGCCGGTAGCCGTCCCGCTGGATCTCGTAGACTGGAAGATCCGGAAGTGTCGTCATCAGCCGACCGTGAGGTAGATCTTGCGGACGGTCTCGATGGTCCGCCAGACGCCCCTGAAACCGGGTTTCATCACGAAGCTGTCGCCGGCGCGATAGGTGATCGGCGCCGCACCACCTTCTTCGGTCAGTTCGACGACGCCTTCGAGGATATGGCAGAACTCGAAAGTTTCCCCCTTGATCGAGCGGGTCTCGCCAGGGGTCGCTTCCCAGACACCAGTATTGATCATGCCGTCGCGGGCGACGTCTTGCGCCCAGGTCTTGAAGGATGGATTGCCGGAGATCAACCGCTCCGCCGTCGGCGTCGACCGCTTAGGCTCGAATTGCGGGTTGGTGTCGATGGTCTTCAGAAGAGACATGGTTTTCCTTTCGGGTTGTTAAAAGTCTTTGTTGTGCGATCCGGCGGCACCCCCCTCTGCCCTGCCGGGCAAAGGGGGGTGCCTGTACGTTCTTTCCTGATTTTCGCCCGCCGCATGTCAGCCTCCGTCTCAATAGCCGCGGTCGCGGTCGATGAGGCCGACGAGGTCGAGGCCGGCTTCGTGGCGGCGGATGTTGGCGACGACGGTTTTTGCTGCGGTCTCCGGTTGGGTGACGCTGGCGATATGCGGGGTGATGATCACCTTCGGATGACGCCAGAGGGGGTGGCCCTCCGGCAAGGGTTCCGGATCCGTGACGTCGAGCACGGCGCCGGCGAGATGGCCGCGGTCCAACGCGGCAACCAGGGCGTCCATATCGAGTTGCGGCCCGCGTCCGGCATGCACCAGGCCGGCGCCTCGTGGGAGTTTCGCGAAGAGCGGTGCATCGAGAATGCCGCGCGTCTCCGCAGTAAGCGGCAGCAGGCAGATCAGTATGTCCTGGACTGAGAGGAATTCGGTCAGCCCCTCGGCGCCATGGTGGCAGGCGACATCCGGGATTTCGCGCGGCGAGCGGCTCCAGCCCGACAGCGGAAAACCGAAGGGGCGGAGGCGGTCCAGAACCGCCTCGCCCAGATTTCCCAGACCCATGATGCCGACGCGCCGCTCCGCCGCCTGCCGGACCGGGCGCATGCGCCACTCGCCAGTGCCCTGCTGGCCGAGATAGCCGGGAAGATCGCGATGCAGCGCAAGGACCGCGAGCGTCACATATTCCTGCATCATCCGGGTGATGCCGTCCTCAATCATCCGGACGAGCTTGACGCTCTTCGGCAGGCGGTCGAGGGCGAACTGGTCGATACCGGCCCCGATCGAGAACAGCACCTCGAGATTGACGTAGCGCTCGAGGTCCTGCGGCGCGGTCCATGTCAGCAGATAGCGAACCGCCGCCGGATCGACGCTGCCGGCGTCCGTGACGAAAGGCAGCGAGGGGAGCTCGCGGGCGAATTCGGCCGCAAAGATTTTCGCCCGTTCGGCATCAGAATTGAACAGAAATGCCATCGTCTTCCCCACTGGTCTCAAAGTCCATCCTTGCCTCGACGTGCCGGTAGAATGCTCCGAAGCAGGCCTGCGCCACGGCACATGGCACTGATTTATCTCCCGCCTTGCCGGATGAGCGGTGGTTAGGCGCGCAGTCTTTGCCCCAGCGCCTCGATCATGTTCCGGCAAGCGATGAGTTCGCCGATTTCGATATACTCGTCCGCCTTGTGGGCACGTGCGATATCTCCCGGGCCGCAGATGATTGCGTCGATGCCGGCCGCCTGATAGAGACCCGCCTCCGTGCCGTAGCTGACCGCAGGGAGCGGCTCCTGGCCGGTCAGGTCGCGCAGCAGAACGGCAAGCGGCGCATCGTCCTTGAGCGACAGCGCCGGATAGGCGCTCAGGATTTCCCAGCCTGTCTTGAAGCCTCGTTCGGTCAGGCCTTCGAGTTTCGCTTTGATGCCCGAGAGTAGCCGGGCCGGATCGACGCCCGCCACGGCGCGCGCCTCGAGCTCGATCGTGCAGCGGTCGGGAATTATGTTCACCGCTTGCCCGCCGGTGATGGTGCCGACCTGCAGCGACGAATAGGGCGGCTCGAAATTGTCGTCGAACGGTCCCGCTGTCATGTCGTCGGCGGTTCGGACTGCCTCGGCGACGATTTCCGCCATGGCGTGGATGGCATTGAGACCGAGGTCCGGCCGCGAGGAATGGCCGGCGCGGCCGATGATCTCGATGCGTGCGGCGGCTTTTCCCTTGTGGGCGCGGACGGCGCGCAGGCCGCTCGGCTCGCCGACGATGCAGCCCTCCGGCTTGGCGCAGAGATCCGGCAGTCGGGAAATGAGGTGCGGAACGCCGCAGCAGCCGGCTTCCTCGTCATAGGAGAAGGCAAGGTGAAGAGGCCGGGACAGTGGCAGGGAGGCAATTGCCGGCAGGGCTGCGAGAGCGCAAGCCAGGAAGCCCTTCATGTCGCTCGTGCCGCGGCCGCAAAGCCGCTCGCCCTCGCGCCTGAGGATGAACGGGTCGCTTGTCCAGGTCGGCTCGGCGGCTGGCACCACGTCCATGTGCCCTGACAATATGAGCCCCGGCCGGTCGACGGGGCCGATCGTCGCGAAAAGGTTCGAGCGGTCGCCTTCCGGGCCGGGCAGCACGCTGACCTTGGCGCCGAGTTCCGTGAGATAGGCGCGAATCCATTCGACGATCGCGTGGTTTGCCGTTCCGACCACGGACGGAAAGGATACGAGCTGGGCGAGGATGTCTTCGGGCGTCTTCATTCTCTCCTCACAGCATGCCAGGCTTGCCGAGATCGGTTCCGTCGATCATCCGCTCATAGCGGTAAGGTGCCGGATCGACGCAGGGTCTGTCTCCGCGGATGAGGTCCGCCGCCAGCCTGCCGGCCGCGGGACCGATGCCGAAGCCGTGGCCGCTGAAGCCGGAGGAGATGAAAAGCCCCGGATGCGACCGGACGGCGGAGATCACCGGTATGGCGTCGGGGGTGGAATCGACCATGCCGCCCCAGCTCTGGGCCGGGCGAATGCCGGCGAGCGACGGGTAGGCGGCGACCAGCCGGGCGATGCCGCGTTCTATCAGGTGCTGGTCCGGTCGCGGGTCGAGCGTGCGGATCCGTTCGAAAGGCGAGAGGCCGTCGGCCCTCCAGCGCAGGATCGCCTCCGGCCCCTGGAAGAATTGCCGACCGATCGCGTAGGTCAGGCCCTTGCGACGGACCTGGAAGGTCGTCCAGAACGCGCGGGCCTGCAAAATGCCCCAAGGGGTGACCTGCAGTTGACCGAGGCCGCTGATGCCCACCGTGTAGCCGCCGTCGAGGCGCCGCCGGATCGTCACGTCCTCCATCGCGATGCCACCTTCCGTCACCGCCGGCGACGGGATCGTATAGAAGGAGCTCGACTTGACGCAGGCCTGGAGGAAGCGAATGCCGTGGTGGCGCAGGAACATCCCGCTCCAGGCGCCGCCGGCGACGAGAACGGACGATGCTCGGATGGAGCCCTTCTCCGTGACGACGCCTGAGATGCGTCCGGCTTCCATTTCGAGCTCGCGTGCGGCGCAGTTCTGGACAATGACCGCGCCGGAGCGCTGCGCTGCGCGTGCTAGCGCCGGCACGGCAAGCTCCGGTTCGGCGCGGCCGTCGGTCGGCGAGTGGACGCCGCCGATCCAGTTGCGGCTGTTGCCGGGCAGCATGGCCGAGCACTCGCTGCCGCCGAGCATGCGGGTGTCGACGCCGAAATCCCTGGCGACCCGGCCCCAACGCTCCCAGGTGTCGAGATCGGCCTTGCGGGTCGTCGCATAGACGAGGCCGGTGCGGCGGAAGCCGGTTTCCTCGCCGATCTCAGCGTTCAAGTTTGCCCAGATATCAAGCGCAAGCTGGGCGAGCGGCAGTTCGCGCGGATCGCGGTTCTGCTGGCGGCACCAGCCCCAATTGCGGCTCGACTGCTCGCCGGCAATCACGCCCTTTTCCATGAGCGCGACCGAGGTGCCACGCTTGGCGAGTTCGTAGGCGGTCGCCACGCCGGCCATGCCGCCGCCGAGGATGACGACATCCGCAGATTTCGGAATGTCCTGGCTGCTGGCGACGCGGCGGACGGGAGGAGACATTGGACACCTCTGAAAGCGAGCAGGAGAGAACGGCATCAATTGCCGCTTCGTTGCATCAGAATAGGTCCCGGGCAGGCATGTGCTTGCCGAATGACTCGAGCCTTCGGTGGAAAGTTTCGAATTGCGAAAGTTCTGAAGCGTTTTGTGTTGCGGGCAAGCGGCTACAACTGAGACGGGACAGCGGGCTCCACGCCCAAGTGCCCGCATTGCACAAGTCGAGCTGATGCCTCCGAGGGCAGGACAAACATGGAAAGAACCAATTCGAAACGGTTGGATTCCTTCGAGCTGACCATTAGCGATATCACTGACGCCGATCTCGACGCGCTCCATGCCTTGTCGATGTCCGTTGGCTGGCCGCACAGGGCGGAGGATTGGCAGATCGTCCGCGAGCTTGGCAAAGGGGTCGTGGCGCGGGATGCGATCGGCCGTGTCCTCGGCTCGGCGATGTGGTTCGATTATGCTCCGGATTTCACGAACATAGGCATGGTCATCACCTCGCCGCGCCTGCAGATGCTCGGTGCCGGACGGTGGATGATGAACCACGTGCTGGCGCAAACGGGCTCACGGGCGATCGGCCTGAATGCGACCCGCTCGGCGCGGCGGCTCTATAGTTCGCTCGGTTTCATTGCCGAGCGAACCGTCTATCAATGCAACGGCGAGGCGGTCGCGCCTCCGGACGGTTCCCTGCCGCCGGGAACGAGATTGCGCGCGCTGGCGAGGGACGATCTCGATGAGATTGCCGCTCTCGATGTCGCAGCCTATCGCGCCGACCGCAGGCCTGTGCTGGCGCGGCTGCTAGAAATATCCAAAGGCGTAGCGCTTGTCCGCGGCGACCAGATTGCGGCCTTTTCGCTTTGCCGGCGGTTCGGGCGCGGCCATTTGATCGGCCCGCTCGTCGCGGCAAACGACGAGGACGCGATTGCGGTGACGAGACCGCATGTCGCCGATCATGCGGGAAACTTCCTTCGTCTCGATACCCGCCAGAAGAGCGGCCCCTTCGCCGAATTCCTCGCGCAATCGGGGCTTCCGGTCTATGACACGGTCACCAGCATGTCGCTCAGGCGACCTTGGTTGCCTGAAGAAGCGGGTAGCGAAGCGCCGATTATTTATGCCCTGGCCACCCAGGCCCTGGGATAGACGTCGAACGCACCTGTTACCAGCCCAAGAAACGGGTTGAATTCGCAGCCTCGGCGCACGATTTTCAGGGAAGCTGAGAATCGTGGGAGGCTGCGGCGATGGGCCGGACAGCGCACCAATATCTGATCTTCGAAACGGCGGCCGGCTTCTGTGGCATCGCCTGGAGCGAGCGCGGTATTGCACGCTTCCAGTTGCCGACGAGAAGCGCGGAGGCGACCGAACGCCTTCTCCTCAGGCGTGTGCCCGGTGCCGAACCTCATGAGCCGCCGGAGGCGGTCGCGGAGGCTGTCTCCGAGGTGAAGCGGTATTTCGAGGGCCAGGAAACGGATTTTTCCGGTGTCGAGCTCGATCTCGAAGAGCAGGACGCCTTTTTCAAGCAGATCTACACAGCGGCGCGAAAGATCCCCTGGGGGCGCACGACGACCTATGGCGCTTTGGCCAAGGAGCTCGGTGCCGGACCGGAGGCAGCGCGCGACGTCGGCCAGGCGATGGCGAAAAATCCGGTCGCGCTGATCATTCCGTGCCACCGCGTCTTGGCGGCCGGCGGCAGGGTCGGCGGGTTTTCCGCGCCGGGCGGCGCCTCGACGAAGCTGCGCATGCTCGAATTGGAAGGCGTTCGCGTCGGTCCGCCGGAACCAGCGCAACAATCCTTGGCATTCTGAACAATGGCCGCGACAGTAGCCCGGCCGGGGAGGTAGCAATGCAGACCTTGTCTGAGGCGCGGTTGGTTTTCCCTCGCGAGGGCCGCGGGCGATGGCCTGCCAAGCGTCGGAAGATTCTCGACTGGCTCGTGATGGAGACGCGAGAAGAACGCTTCATCGACAACATCTTCGTGGAGCTATGTCAGCGACTGTCGGAGGCGGGCGTGCCCGTTGCCCGCGCAACCCTGCATTTCAGGATTCATAACCCCCAATGGATTGGCGCGCGGATCCTGTGGCGGAAGGGACTGACAGAGGCGGAGATCGACACCTATGACTATGCCGTCGAAGACTCGGCGCAATACCAGAACAGCGCTCTTCATGAGGTCAACAATGGGGCTGACGCGGTGCGCCGGCATCTCGACGACCCGGCAGCCGACGGTCCGGATTACCCGCTCTACGCCGAACTCCGGGCTGAGGGACTAACCGACTACATCGTCTGGCCGCTCTACCATACGCTCGGCAAGCGCCACGCGATCACCTTTGCAAGCGACAGGCCGGGCGGCTTTGACGCGGATGATATCGCGTTCTTCTCGGATATTCTGCCGGCGCTGGCGCTCGTCAGCGAGATCCGGCTGAAAAACCGCCTCGCCCGTACGCTCCTCGAAACCTATGTCGGGCCGCATGCGAGCGAACAGATCCTGGCCGGCGCGACAAGACGAGGCAGTGGCGTCACGGTGGGCGCGGCGATCATGATCTGCGACCTGCGGGACTTCACGAGATTGTCCGACCTCTGGCCACGCGACGACGTGATCGAACTCTTGAACGGCTATTTCGACGCGATGTCCGACCCGATCGAGCGGCATGGCGGAGAGATCCTGAAATTCATGGGCGACGGCCTGCTGGCGATCTTCCCGCTCTCGGATCCTTGCGCCTGCAGTCAGCTTCTCGGCGCCATCGACGAGGCGCAGGCCGCCCTTGCCAGGCTCAACGAGGCAAACCTCAAAAAGGGCCACGATGCGCTCGGCTATGGCATCGGCGTCCATGTCGGCGATGTGATGTACGGCAATATCGGCTCGCGCAAGCGCCTCGACTTCACCGTCATCGGGCCGGCCGTCAACATCGCCTCCCGCCTCGAGAGCCTTACCAAGGAGCTCAAGCGCCCGGTTCTCCTGTCAAGGGCCTTCGTCGAGAGGGGAGGATGCGCGCGGCAGCTGGAAAATCTCGGCTCCTACGCCTTGCGGGGGCTGGACGAACCGATCGACGTGTTTGCCTTTTCGGGTGCGAAGTAGGCCGGGACCGCGTATTTGAAATGACTCGCGTTCCCTACCCGGCCTGGCGGCCGGCGCGGTAAAATCTGGTTCATCGTATATCAGGCACCTCGGCCGGAAGCGCCCCAGTGCTCTGACCCTTCAAAATTCAAGGGATTCGCACGCCTCGGGGGGAACCTGTGGCGGAGCGGTCGCATTCTTCGTACGTACAAACGAAGGAGGATCAAGTGAAAGGCTTGTTGGCTGGACTTTGCGGGTTCGCACTGTCCCTCGCGCTCTTCCTGAGTGGAGCGGCTGTCGCAACTTTCATCCTCAACGGGAACCCGGCACGCGAGCCGCGGCTCGACATGAATCAGTCGGGAATATGGACCGAGCAGCCGCGCGCAGTGAACACGGCGGCCCAGCAATATGAGCGGCTCCCCGCCCGCTCGGCGCCAGCCGATGCCACCGAGCCCGTGGTGAACGCAAAAGACAACGAGTCTACGGGGGGGCCGGCTTCGGTACCAACAGTGACCGCAAGAGGCAAAGAGGCGTCGGAGGACCTTGCTCCGAAGCCCGAACTGACGACAACGAGCAACGGTGGCGAGAAGGAACGCCTTTCGGAACCTTTGGACATGGCGCCCACCGGCTCAATTGAAACGGCGCCCGGCGAGGTGCAACCCGCGTTCGAGACCAGGCCGACGGCGCACGTAGATTGGTGCGCGAACCGCTATCGGTCCTACCGCGCCCGCGACAACAGCTATACATCCTTTAGCGGCGGCCGCCGGACCTGCATCTCCCCCTACATGGATGCGGCTGGAACCCCGTCGGAAGATGACTTCCCGCCACCCACCCCTGGGGAAAACGCCGACGCTTTTCCAACGGAAATGGACCTTTCGGCCGATGCGAGTGGAGTTGGGAACCTGTCGCTTGAACATGTCGACTATTGCTTTAGTCGATATCGCTCATACCGCCCGGAAGATAACACTTACCAGCCTTATGATGGCGGGCCGCGTCGCCAGTGTCGGTAAGCCGAGACGGTGGTGGGAGCCCTTTCCCGGCGCGACCCGGATCTGCGAGGTTCCGCTTTTCTTACGGCAGCTTGCGAAACAACTTTACATCCACCGCGTCCTTTGGTTTGTCAGGCGCAGTCTTTCGTCTCGACCGCGTGGAGGAGCAGAATGAAGTTATTGCGTTACGGACCTGAAGGGGCAGAGAAGCCCGGCGTTCTGGACAGTGCCGGCCGAATTCGCGATCTCTCGGCGGTGATCGCCGACGTCGCGGGTCCGACGATCGCCGATTTTGCCTGGGCGCGCGGTCTCGACATCGAAAGCCTCCCGCTGGTCGAGGGTACGCCTCGGTTCGGCGCCTGCGTCGCCGGCACCGGAAAATTCATCTGCATCGGCCTCAACTACGCGGACCACGCGGCGGAATCGGGCCTCGAGGTTCCGCCTGAGCCGGTGGTCTTCATGAAGGCCACCTCGGCGATCGTCGGACCGAACGACAACGTCATCATCCCGCGCGGTTCGGTCGCAACGGATTGGGAAGTCGAACTTGGCGTCGTGATCGGCAAGAAGGCCAAATACGTGTCGCAAGCCGAAGCGATGGACCATGTCGCCGGCTATTGCGTCATCAACGACGTCTCGGAGCGCGATTTCCAGACGAAACGCTCGGGCCAATGGACCAAGGGCAAGTCCTGCGATTCCTTCGGTCCGACCGGTCCCTGGCTGGTGACCCGCGACGAGGTCGCCGATCCGCAAAACCTCGCAATGTGGCTGAACGTCAATGGCGTCACCAAGCAGAATGGCTCGACCGTGACCATGGTCTACGGCGTCGCCTATCTCGTCAGCTATCTTTCGCAGTTCATGACACTGCATCCGGGCGACATCATCTCGACCGGTACCCCACCCGGCGTCGGCTTGGGCTTCAAGCCACCGCAGTATTTGAAAGCCGGTGACGTCATCGAACTTGGCATCGAGGGACTTGGTACGCAGAAGCAGATGGTGGTCGCTGACGACTGATCCGGCGGCCGGGGTTTGCCCCTCATCCGCCTGCCGGCACCTTCTCCCCGTTCTGACGGGGAGAAGGGGTATGCCGCAGCCACCGATCCGCGCGCGTTTGCGGGAGAGGGAGTCGAGGCGCTGCCGCACGCGTCCTTCGCCCCGCCTGCGGGGAGAAGGTGCCGGCAGGCGGATGAGGGGCCAGGCCGTCCTGCCTAACCCTTCAGCCGTCCCTGTCGCTTGAGCTGCTGTTCGCGGAAAAAGATGAAGAGGCCCGAGGCGACGATGAGGCCGGCGCCGAGCACCATCGACAGGCGTGGCGTGTCCCCGAAGATCAACCAGCCGAAAATGATTGCCCAGAAGAGCAGCGTGTATTGTAGCGGCGCCACCGTCGCGGCGTCGGCAAGCTTCAGCGCCCGGTTCACGAGAACATGGGCGATCATGGCGACGACGCCGAGCAGGCAGAGCAGCCCCGCGTCGACGGGCTTCAGCGGCGTCCAATCGAACGGCGCCCAGAGGAGGCCGGCAATCGCCGCGCCGACGAGCTGCCAGAAGGCGAGCGTCGTATCCGGCGTGCCGCGCAACGAGCGCCCGGACACCATCATGACGGCGAAGCACATGCTGCCGAGGATCGAAATCAGCGCCGGCAGGGTGAAGGCCTCAGACGACGGTTCGAGCGCGATGATGACGCCGACGAAACCGATGGCGATCGCCGTCCAGCGCCGCCAGCCGACATGCTCCTTCAACAGGAGCGGAGAGGCGGCCGCGACATAGATTGGAGCCGCCAGCCAATAGGTCATGACATCGGCGAGCGGCAGGTAGACGACCGCGAAATAGAAGGCGAAGACCTCCGCGGTCGAAGCGACGACCCGGGCAAGCTGGAGGCCGGGCCGCTCGAGAGCGAGAAGCCTGCGAGGGCCGCCGAGCCAGAGGAACGGGATGAGCAGGACGGCCGCGGCGAGGCTGCGGATCAGCACCACCTGACCGACCGAATAAGTCGCCACCAACCATTTGCCCATGACGTCGTTGAGCGAAAACATCAGCATGCCGAGAAGCATGACCAGCACGCCCGTGCGGGCGGCGTTTGATGCGGTGGATGCTGCGGGTACGGTCTCGACGGCCATGGCGTGGTCCTCTTGGAGCGCGCAGCCATTGCCATATTCCGGCGCGGCAATCCATTCTTCGTTCTTGATCAACCCATCAGCGTTGCGAATGAGATGTCAATTCCAGCGGATCAGCTGCTTCGGGCGGGATGATACTGGATGCTCTAACCGGCCAAGCGCATGTCGGCCGCGGTGAGGTCCCCGTAGAGCTCCGCATATTTCGCCGCACTGCGGTGCCAGGACGAGTCCGTCTTCATCCCCTGCCGCTGCAGGCTCTCCCAGACGTGCCGGTGCCGATAGAGCTTGACGGTGCGGCGTAGAGCATGTCGCAATCCGTTCGTATCGACCGGAGAGAATTGTACCCCGGTGGCGGCCTGCGCCTGCAGGGCGGCGACATTGGCGTCGATGATCGTTTCCGACAGGCCGCCGGTGCGCGCCACTATCGGCACGCAGCCGTATCTGAGCGCATAGAGCTGCGTCAGCCCGCAGGGTTCGAAGCGGGAGGGAACGAGCATGGCGTCGGCCCCGGCATGAATCTTGTGGGCGAACTCCTCTTCGTAGCCGAGCCGCACAGCTATATGTCGCGGGAAACGCCGGCCGGCGTCCAGGAAGGCTTCTTCGATATCGGCGTCGCCGTTTCCGTGAATGATCAGCCGGCCGTCCAGCGCGACGATCTCGTCGACGACGGCTGCCAGGAGATCCATGCCCTTCTGCCAGGTCAGCCTGTTGATGCTGGCGAACACCGGACCGCTGGTTTGCGGCAGGCCGAAAAGATCGAGCAGCGCCTCGCGATTGGGCAGCCGCGGGAGAGGTGTTTTCGCCGAATAGCAATGCCCGATATACGGATCGGCCGCAGGATCCCAGACGTCGGTGTCTATGCCGTTGACGATGCCGACCACGTCGTCGTGACGCGCATTCATCACCCCTTCGAGGCCCATTCCGAAGGTCGGTGACATGATTTCGCGAGCATAGGTGGGACTGACCACGGTGATCGCATCCGCGGCCTGCAGGCCGCCCTTGAGGTATCCGAGATCACCATAATATTCGAGGCCGTCGATGGAATAGGCCTTGTCCGGCAGGCCGAGCGCGGAGAAGAGATGGGCGGGGAACTGTCCCTGGAAGGCGATGTTATGAACGGTCAGGACGCGCGGGATTTGCACGTCGGATGCGTATTTGAGATAGACGAGGCTCAAGGCCGCGTGCCAGTCGTGAGCGTGAATGATGTCCGGCCGCCAGTGCTGCACGAAGCCGGCTGCGACTTGCGAAGCGACGAAGGAAAAGGCGGCGAAGCGTTTCCAGTTGTCCGGATAATCGATCCCGTGCTCATCAGTGTAGGGACCCCCTGACCTGTGGAAGAACCCCGGCGCGTCGAGCGCGAAGAGCTCCAGCCCGGCGACCCGTCCGGCCAGGAGCGTCGCACTCTCTCCGAAAAGACATTCATAGCGCGCAATCGGGGTCGCTTCGTCGAGAGCCCCGACCACGGAAGGGTAGCCCGGCACCAGGGTACGCATGCGAATCCCGTGCGATTTCAATGCCTTGGGAAGCGATCCGGCAACATCGGCCAGCCCGCCGGTCTTCACCAAAGGGAAAATTTCGGCAGCCACGGAGAGAACGTTCATAGATCGCGTTTCCGGAAAAATCTGTTGGCCGCTGCTGGCCGATCGCCGCCCCACTTTGCACCTCCTTCAACACAAACCCCGTGGGCAAAGTTCCACCCCCCAATAGATATTTTGGAAAGCTCGGCTTCGGGGTGGCCGGTCCGTTCACGCGGCCTATTTGCCTGCCGAGACCTCAACACCGATCCGCTTTGAGAGTACAATCGAAATCGATCGCGCGCTCGTTCAATGTGCCCAACATGGAAGGAGACAGGTGATGACTTTAAACTTGATGAGCCCCGCCTTCGCCGAAGGCCAGACGATCCCGAAGAAGTACACACGCTTTGGCGAGAACATTTTCCCCCCGCTGAAATGGACCGGTACGCCAGACGGAACGCAGAGCTTCGCATTGATCGTCGAGGATCCGGACGCCGTCAGGGGGGTGTTTCGGCATTGCGCCATCGTCAACATACCCGCCGACTGGACCGAGCTTTCGCAGGCCGCCGATACCGGACCGGAGCATGCCATCAAATTCATCAGGAACGACTTCGGCAACGCGCGTTATGACGGGCCGCAGCCGCCGGCGGGGACAGGCGTGCATCATTATCACTTCAAACTCGCCGCTCTGAACACACGCAACATCTCGATCTCGGACGATGTCGGGGCCGCTCAGGCCTGGGCCGAGGCTCGCAAGCACCGGATCGCAGAGGCCGATCTCGTCGGTACCTGTCAAGGCTGACGGCGCCGGGAACGACGTCGGTCGCCCATGCCTTTCCAAAATTCCGTTCGTGGGGGGAACCAACCGCGACGAGCACGGTTTCGTGCCCATTCCGTCCTCGCTCAAGGAGTGCTGCAATGGCCAAGAAACCCTCTGCGCCGAACAACTCGAAGCCGGCCGCAATTCATGACCAGAAAGCCATCCGCGGTAACGGCGGAGAGCTTCATCAGATTGCCGAAGGGGATACTCCGGTCCTGACGACGGCTCAGGGCGGGCCGGTTGCCGACGACCAGAACAGCCTGCGGGCCGGCGAGCGCGGCCCGACATTGATCGAGGATTTCCATTTCCGTGAAAAGATCTTTCACTTCGACCACGAGCGCATCCCCGAGCGCGTCGTGCATGCCCGTGGCTATGGCGCCCATGGTTTTTTCGAGACCTATGAATCGCTTGCCGCCTACACGCGGGCGGACGTGTTTCAGCGAGCGGGCGAACGGACGCCGGCCTTCGTGCGCTTTTCGACGGTCGCCGGCAGCAAGGGCTCCTTCGATCTTGCGCGGGACGTGCGCGGTTTCGCGGTCAAGTTCTACACCAAGGAGGGCAATTGGGACCTCGTCGGCAACAACATCCCGGTCTTCTTCATCCAGGACGCGATCAAGTTTCCGGACGTCATTCACGCGGTCAAGCCGGAGCCGGACCGGGAGTTCCCGCAGGCGCAATCGGCCCATGACAATTTCTGGGATTTCATCAGCCTGACGCCCGAGAGCATGCACATGATCATGTGGGTCATGTCCGACCGGGCTATCCCGCGTTCCTTCCGCTTCATGGAGGGCTTCGGCGTTCACACCTTCCGCTTCGTCAATGCCAAGGACGAGTCGACCTTCGTCAAGTTTCACTGGAAACCGAAGCTCGGGCTGCAGTCGGTCGCCTGGAACGAGGCCGTGAAGATCAACGGCGCGGACCCGGACTTCCACCGGCGCGATCTCTGGCAGGCCATCCAGTCCGGCAACTTCCCGGAGTGGGAGCTGCACGTGCAGCTCTTCGACCAGGATTTTGCCGACAAGTTCGAGTTCGACATTCTCGATCCGACCAAGATCATTCCGGAGGAGGTCCTGCCGACGAAGCCGGTCGGGCGGCTGGTTCTCGATCGCATGCCGGAGAATTTCTTCGCCGAGACCGAACAGGTCGCCTTCATGACCCAGAACGTGCCGCCGGGCATCGACTTCAGCGACGATCCCCTGCTGCAGGGACGCAACTTTTCCTATCTCGACACGCAGCTGAAGCGGCTCGGCAGTCCGAACTTCACGCATCTGCCGATCAACGCCCCCAAATGTCCCTTCCAGCACTTTCAGCAGGACGGCCATATGGCCATGCGCAATCCGGTCGGGCGGGTGAACTACCAGCCGAATTCCTGGGGTGAGGGACCGCGCGAGTCGCCGATGAAGGGCTTCCGCCACTTCGCGTCGGAGGAGCAGGGGCCGAAGCTGCGCATTCGGGCCGAAAGCTTTGCGGATCATTACAGTCAGGCCCGCCAGTTCTTCATCAGCCAGACGCCGCCCGAGCAGCGGCATATCGCCGACGCCCTGACGTTCGAATTGAGCAAGGTACAGGCTCCGGTGATTCGCGAGCGCATGATCGCCCATCTGCTGAACATAGACGAGACGCTTGGAACTAAGGTCGGCCATGCGCTCGGTCTCAAAGTTATGCCGAAGCCGGCCGAAGCCGCGGTGGCAACCCGGCAGGATCTCGATCCGTCGCCGGCGCTGAGCATCATCGAGCGAGGACCGAAGCGCTTCGAGGGTCGCAAGCTCGGAATTCTGGCGACGGATGGCGCGGATGCGGCGCTTGTCAATGCCCTGATCGCTGCGGTCACGGAGCAAAAGGCCGCCTTTGAGCTGGTCTCTCCGAAGGTCGGCGGCTTCACCGCCTCGGATGGGAAGTGGATCGTCGCCCACCAGATGCTCGATGGCGGGCCATCCGTGCTCTACGACGCGGTGGCCCTGCTCCCCTCGGCAGAGGCGGTTGCCGATCTGCTCGACGTCGCCACCGCCCGCGATTTCGTGGCCGACGCCTTCGCCCATTGCAAATATATCGGCTATGCGGGTGCGGCACTTCCCCTTCTGCAGAGGGCCGGCATTGCAGAAACCCTCGACGAGGGAACGATCGAGCTCACAGACGCGGAAAGTGTCGCCTCTTTCCTCAAGGAACTCGGCAAGCTGCGTGTCTGGGCCAGAGAGCCCTCCGTCAAACTGAAGTAGGCCAAGGAGTCGGAGGATGGCGTCGCCTGCTCAGGGAAGAGCTACAAGGGGGAGCGGGCCGCCGCTGACCCGTGCGGCAAAGGCGGTCAGCGGCGGGGCATCGACTGGCGGCTTTCCGCTGCCGGTCAGCACTGCGCCGATGGAGGCGCGCACGGCTACGGAGCTCCCGAGCGCTGGCGCATGGCAGTACGAGCCGAAATGGGACGGCTTCCGCTGCCTTGCCTTCAGATCCGGCGGGGACGTCGACCTTAGGGCCAAATCCGGCAAGCCGCTCGGGCGCTTTTTCCCGGAGGTTATCGTTTTGCTGCGCCGGCTTGGCGCGTCACAATTCGTCCTTGACGGTGAACTGGTGATCGAAGTCGACGGGCG
Source organism: Sinorhizobium glycinis (assembly GCF_001651865.1). Taxonomy (GTDB): domain Bacteria; phylum Pseudomonadota; class Alphaproteobacteria; order Rhizobiales; family Rhizobiaceae; genus Sinorhizobium; species Sinorhizobium glycinis. The sequence goes on along the minus strand of NZ_LPUX01000064.1, from coordinate 115,587 downwards.
CCTCTCCTTCGACGCCTTGCAGATGCGCCTGCACCCGGCGGCAAGCCGCGTCCAGAAGCTGTCGCAGCAGACGCCCGCCCGCCTCATCCTGTTCGACATGCTGGTCGACGCGAAGGGAGCAATCCTGACCGACAAGCCTCTTGCGACCCGGAGAGCGGCACTCGAAGCCTTCGCAGCCGAGAATGCCATTCAGGATAAGCTCGAGCTTTCGCCCTTCACTCTGGACCGGCAGGAGGCCGAGCGATGGCTCAGCTCGTGGGAAGCGGGGGCTACTGACGGGGTCGTCGCCAAGCGTCGAGACGGTCCCTACGAATGCGGCGAGCGGGCGATGGTGAAGGTCAAACGCCTGAAGACCGCCGATTGTGTGGTGGGCGGCTTTCGCTATGAGAGCAACGGTGCGCTTGTCGGCTCCCTCCTGCTCGGGCTTTACGATGCTGACGGGACTCTGAACCACGTGGGCTTCACGGCGACAATTGCCGATAAGGAACGGCCTGCATTGACGCGTCGCCTCGAGGCATTGTGCGAGCCGCCTGGCTTTACCGGCAAGGCCCCCGGCGGCCCCAGCCGCTGGAGCACGGAGCGCAGCGGCGAATGGGAACCGGTCCGTCCGGAGCTGGTCGTGGAGGTGAGGTTCGATCACGCCAGCAGCCGCCGCTTTCGCCACGGCACGAAGCTGATGCGCTGGCGTCCCGACAAGGACCCGCGCCAATGCACCTACGAGCAGATCGAACCCCGCATCTAAAGCGCGTCGCGTGCAAACGGGTGCATGCGACGCGCTTTAGGTCTTTGTTTTTATGCATGTCGTTGTCCCAAAACCGCTGCGCACTTTTGGGCGACATGCATCTAGAACTTGCGGCTGAGGAAGGGCGAGTTCTTAAGTCCGAAGCGCCAGGGGTGTTCGACGGCCTTGGAGATCCCGACGCGAAGGCCAGCGGAAACGGGGGGCCGTTTGACCGGCGGGCTCAGTCGGAACGGTTCTCCGTTGAGCGGCAAGCCGTCCTCCTCCTTGCCGATCGCCAGGGCCTGGCCGACCCGACCCGGGCCGGAACAGAGCAGCCTTTCTTGCGAAACGCCCCGCCGCTGCCGCATCGTCTCCAGCCCCCATCTCGGCTCGATGGCGCGGATGAGGACGGCGCTGCCGGGCAGACAGACGAAATTCAGACACCAGTGAAGGCCGTAGGACAGGTAGACATAGGCATGCGCCGGCGGGCCGAACATCGAGCGGTTGCGGTTCGTGGCGCCGGCGAAGCTGTGGGAGGCCGCATCGTCCGGCAGATAGGCTTCCGTCTCGACGATGATGCCGCCGATGCCTGAGACGGCGAATTCGCCGCCGATCAGATCAGCGGCGACCGCGACGGCGTCCCGTGCAAAGAAGCTGTCATCCCACTGCACCTGATGGGCTCCTTCTTTTGTGCCGGCTCTATGTAGTCTTGTCCATCACGCTCGCCAACGTTGCACCTGGATTCCTCACGCAGCCACTGAGAACTTTCCGCGAACATCCGAAGCATGTAGTCTGGAATAAAGACCACATACGAAGGACTCAGTTAATGGCGCAACGCGCAGGCAATGCGGATCTACCGCTGCATGGCGGGCGGGTCCCGAAGTGGCTCGGCGACCGCATGACAAGGCTCGGCGCGCTGATCACCGAGGCGATCGTGCACCACTACGGCCGCGACGAGTTCCTGAGGCGGCTTGCCCATCCGTTCTGGTTCCAGTCCTTCGGCGCGGTGATGGGCATGGACTGGCATTCGTCGGGGATCACCACCAGCGTCATAGGTGCGTTGAAACGCGGCCTGACGCCGCTTTCGGGCGAACTCGGCATTCACGTCTGTGGCGGCCGTGGCCAGCATTCCCGAAAGACGCCGGGTGAACTTGTCACGATTGGCGATCGCATTGGCTTCGACGGTGCGGCGCTTGCCGATGCGAGCCGCCTCGTCGCCAAGGTCGACAGTGCCGCCGTTCAGGACGGCTTCGATCTTTACCTGCACGGTTTCATCGTCACGGACGATGCGAAGTGGGTCGTCGTCCAGCAGGGTATGAACGGCGATCGGCGGCAGGCGCGGCGCTATCATTGGCTTTCCGAGGGCCTGGAAAGCTTCGTCGATTCGCCGCATGCGGCGATCGAGGGGCGGGGACAGGGCGAGATCATCAATCTGGCGGACCGGCGCGCGGCTCGCTCTCGGGCAAGCCAGCTCGATCTTCTGAGCGCGCTCGGCCCGGATGGGCTCGTGCGCGAGGTGGCGACGATCGAATCTCGCGGTACCGCCATGGCGGCCCCGGCCCAGCCGATGCTGCCGCACCTCGTCATGCCGGCCCATCACGATGTGCGCGAAAGCGACGTGAACATGCGGCGCCTGCACGGCAATTTCGCCGCCGCCGCCGATCGGGGGCCGAAGGACTTCGAGGAACTGCTTCTCGTGCCGGGCGTCGGCGCACGCACAGTCAAGGCGCTCGCCATGGTCGCCGAAGTGGTCCACGGTACCCCCTGCCGCTTTTCCGATCCGGCGCGCTTTTCGCTCGCCCATGGCGGCAAGGACCAGCATCCCTTTCCGGTGCCGCTCAAGGTCTATGACGAGACGATCAATGTGATGAAATCGGCAGTGCAGAAGGGTCGGCTCGGGCGAGAGGAAGAACTGGCCGCCTTGAGGCGCCTCGACGAGCAGTCGCGCCGGATGGAGCGCTACGTCACCGGGCCGGACTTGAAGGAGATCGTCGCAGGGGAGTTCAGGGATTCGTCCCGATTTGGCGGGCGCAGCGTATTCGGCTGGGAGGGAGAGGGAGCCGGCACAGACGGCGCGGCAGCCGCGCTCAAAGGCCGTACCCGAAACTGAGCTGACGGGAACAATCACCGTACCGGTAGATTAGAGTCGACGAGCGGAGGGCGGCGGCACACTTGCCCGCTGCGTCTCCGCTGCGGGGAGACCCAATAGCTGAAGGAGGTTTCGGTGAGCGCTTCGAAGACCACGACCGATCACGACACGATCCGAAAATGGGCGGAGGGCCGCGACGGCCATCCGGCACGCGTCAAGGGCGCATCCGACGGCGGTCTGCTGCGCATCGACTTCGGCAAGCCAGAGCAGAGGCTGGAGGAAATCTCCTGGGAAGATTTTTTCAGGATATTCGACGAGAACAAGCTTGCCTTCCTCTACCAGGACCGGACTGCGGAAGGGAAAGTCAGCCGCTTCTTCAAGTTCATCGACCGCGACTGAGTTTGCGGACGCTGCTGCAACGGAACGCTTTTCTGGCCGGCGGAGAAGCAAAGCAGCTTGCTTCCCGAGCTCGCGGCCGGTGACATACCGATTTATCCTTAAGTCGGCTACGATTTAAGGAAGCATGCAGTAGCGTTGGTCGCGCCGCGGATACGCGAATTCCTGGAGCCGCTACCGTGTCGCGACAAGCCGTTCGATCTCTTTCAGGCGCGCCTTCAGCCTCTGGATCTCCTCTCGCTTCTCGGCGACCACATCCTTCGCGGTTTCTATCCGATCGGCGCCCGGGAGTGTCCCGACGGCCGTATGCGCCTCGGTGGCGATGGCATCGATCTCGGCCTCGAGTTCGGCGATGCGCTCGCCGATATCGGTGATCTGTTGCCGGACCGGGCTTCGTGTCTTTCTCGCATGACGTCCCAATGCATCGATCGGCTCGTCGACACCGGGCGGGTCGAGGGGGCGTGCCACGGTCGAGGATCGCGCTTTTCCGTGCTTGTTCATGGTTGGCCTCCCATAAGCGCTCTAAACTCCGGGCAGCCAACGTTGTTCCCGCAGCAGGGATGCTTCACGGAAACAATGCTGATTTTCCGCGGATCTCCTTCACGATCTTGGGAACCATCTACCCGCAGCAGCCGTTGTTATTGATCATGTCCGGGAGGGATTCGATGCATGCGGAGGAATGCCTGCAGCTTCATTTTGATCTGAAGAGCGGTAGAGCGCTGCTCTCCTGCGGCGACAAGGACTATGTGTTGCCGGATATTTATCCCACGAAGGAAACGGCAAGGATGGCCGCCCAGAAATTCGCCTGGGAAAAGCTCGGCTGGAAGGACCGGGCGCGCGAGTTTCGGCAGGCTTCCGAGGTGCCCGTGTGGCTGCGCTGAACCGCCCGTAAAGCCCGATGGGCAAGAGCAGTGAAAAGAAGGTTGAATGGTCGCAGGAGGTGACGGCGCATAGCAACGCGCTGGACATCGAGCCCGGGGTTTTTGCTTCGGATGATCCGCGGAAGATTGCGCATTCACTGAAACGCTCGGCTGAGGCGAGCAAACGGCGTAAGTCCAGCGCTTTCCGCTCCGCCATGTCCATGCTGACCTTCTATATCAACAGGGCCGGATCCGGTTTGAGCAGCGAGCAGAAGAACGTCTTGGAAAAGGCGAAGGACGAACTCAGAAAGGATTTCGGGCGAGAGCCCAAAGGCTGAAAAGCGAGGAGGGGGCTCCATGGTATTCAAGCTCTATTACTGGGACGGAATTCCCGGCCGCGGCGAATTTGTGCGTCTCGCACTGGAGGAGGCGGGCGCCGACTACGTCGACGTAGCGCGCCAGCCCGGCGGCACGGACGCGATGCTGAAGCTGATGAAGGATGGCGGGGGCGCAACCTCGCCCTTCGCACCGCCCTTTCTGATAGACGGCGAACTGATCGTCTCCCATGTCGCAAATATCCTCTTCTACCTCGGGCCGCGGCTTGGGCTGGCGCCCGAGGAAGAGGGGCTCCGCCACGTCGCCAACGGCCTGCAGCTGACGATCACCGATTGCGTTGCGGAGGTTCACGACACGCACCATCCGATTGGCGTGTCGCTCTACTACGAGGAGCAGAAATCCGAAGCATCGAAACGGGCCGCGAACTTTCTGACGGAGCGGCTGCCGAAATATCTTGGCTATTACGAAGGTGTTCTCACCCGAAACCCCACGGGCCAGGCGCATAGTGTCGGCGGGCAATTGAGCTATGTCGATCTTTCGCTGTTCCAATTGATCGAGGGCTTGCGCTATGCGTTTCCGAAAGCCATGGGTGCCAACGAGGAGCACGTGCCGGCGCTGATTGCGCTGCATGATGCGGTTGCGGCGCGACCGCGGATTTTGAGCTATCTGGCCTCCGATCGGCGACTGCCCTTCAATGAATCCTGCGTTTTCCGCCACTATCCCGAACTCGACCGACAGTTCTGAGCTCAGTCGACGTGGGCGGCGATCTTGGCGAGGTCCTTGACGAAACGGGCGCGTTCCGCCGCGGCGTCCTCCCTGTTCTGGATCCTTAAGAGATAGGACGGGTGGATTGTGACGAGAACCGGGTAGCCGGCCGGCGTGGCGATCAGGTCGCCGCGGTTTTTCATCACACCGGCGCGGCGTCCGAGCAGCGATGAAAGCGCCGTCGCACCGAGCGCGACGACGACCTCGGGCTGAAGCTTCTCCAGTTCTGCGCCGAGCCACCAGGAACAGCGCTGAATCTCGCCCGCATTGGGCCGTGAATGCAGACGGCGCTTGCCGCGTTGCTCGAACTTGAAATGCTTGACCGCATTGGTGAGATAGCAGCTTGAGCGATCGATGCCAGCCTCATGCAGGCACTCGTCGAGGATTCGCCCGGCAGGACCGACGAACGGCCGGCCCGCCAGATCTTCCCGATCGCCGGGCTGCTCGCCAACAAGGACGACGCGGGCTTTGCCGGGTCCTTCGCCAAACACGAGCTGCGTCGCATTCTTGTAGAGGTCGCAGCGTTCGCAGCCCTCGGCCTCCTTGCGCAGCGCGGCGATGGAGGGTGCTTCGGCATGCTCGCCGGAGAGGGCCGGGCCCATTTTGACTGGTTCAGTTGGCATGTGTTTCAAGGCACTAGCTCGGTTCGATACCACCTATGCAAAGGGCTAAACCGACGGGTTGGAGCCATGTTCCGTTCACCGGCTAATTATGCCTCACGGCAGCAACGATGCCCGGCCCTGACAATTCGGAGCCGTCCAGGACCTCGATGCCGAATACAGGCTCGCCGTGGACCGTCGGAACGGACAGTCTCCCTGCCGAGAAATTGGCACGCAACTCGAGCATCGGGCCGCCGAACGACCAATCAATGGCGACAATGCCGTCGCGGGTGGGATAGACCTCGAAGCTCGGAAGATTGCAGTTCGTCATCAAAGGCGCAATGTGCCGCTGCCGGATATCCGCAAGTCGGCGCGTGAAGGCGAGATGCTCCCTGCCGGCCGCGCTCTCCGCGCGTTCCCAGCGAAGCTTCGAAGCGGCGAAGGTGCGAGGATCAAGCGGATCGGGAAGGTCGTCGGCCGTCTTGCCGCTCGGCATGCCGCCAAAATTTTCGGCTTCCTCCTGCCGCCCCCGACGCACGGCCTCGCCGAGATCGCCCTGATAGTCGGCGAAGAACAGGAAAGGCTGGCATTCTCCATATTCCTCGCCCATGAAGAGCAGCGGAATCTGCGGCGAGAGCATCAGCAACGCAGCCATCACGCGCAGCTCATCATTCTTGGCAAGCGTAACGAGGCGATCGCCGAAGGCCCGGTTTCCGACCTGATCATGGTTCTGGAGAAAGCTCACCCGCGCCTGCGGTGGCACCCGACCCTCCGGCTGATCAGCGGAAATTCTCTTGGTCGTTCCAATCGAGGCGAAGCCGTCCGTCATGGCCTCGCGCGTCGCCTGCCAGGGGCGCTTGGCGAAAGCTCGATAGAAGCCCCTTTTTTCGCCTGTTGCGACGACATGGAGGCCGTGATGAAAATCGTCGTTCCACCCGGCGGTGAAGAGCGCGACCGTCCCGTCGTCGTTGCGCCGCACGAGATTGCGCCGACGGTCGGCATCCTCGATGACCAGGTGGACGCGGCGGTCGGCGAAACTCTCTTTTACCTCCCGCGCCAGGGCGGCAAGAAAATGCGGCTCGCTCGTGTCTCGTATCTGGTCCGTCGCGTCGAGGCGCAGCCCGTCGAAGCGGAAGTCGCTCAGCCAATAAAGTGCATTCTCGATGAAGAAGCGCCGCACCGCGGGCTCCTCGAAGGCGATGGAAGCCCCCCATGGGGTCGGTCTATTCCTGTTGAAGAAGCGGCCGGCGTAGCGGGTCAGATCGTTGCCCTCCGGTCCGAAGTGATTGTAGACGACGTCGAGCAGGACCATCATGCCGAGCCCGTGCGCCGCATCAACCAGCGCCTTGAGATCGTCGGGCGCCCCATAGGCGTGGTGCGGCGCATAGGGCAGCACGCCGTCGTAGCCCCAGCCGCGCTCGCCTTGAAATTCGGCGACCGGCATAATCTCGATGGCGGTAATTCCCGCCTCGGCGAGATGCGGCAGCCGCTTGGCGGCGGCGCGAAAGGTGCCCTCGGGCGTAAAGCAGCCGACATGCAGCTCCAAGACGATCGCTTCTTCCCAGGGCCGGCCGCGCCAGGAGGCGGCTTTCCACTCATAGGCCGAATGATCGACGAGCACCGACGGGCCGCTCGCTCCCTCCGCCTGGGCGCGGGAGGCGGGATCGGCGACGCGCGTCCCATCGGAAAGCTCGAAGCAGTAGCTGTCTCCCGCCCGTGCCTGGGCTGAGACTTCGAACCAGCCGCCGTCGAGCGCGTGCATCGCGTGCGAGGTGCCATCGAGAACGAGGCGAACGGCATGCTCGTCGGGCGCCCACAAGCGAAAATGCGCCACATCGCCTGAGGTCAGGTCGGCGCCCCAGGTTTTCCGGATACGGTCAGGCATTCGTCTTCCTTGCTCTAGCGAGATCGGCAAGAGACGAGAACTGCCGGGACGCGCCGAAAGTTCCGCCGCAACCCGCCTTGCCGCGGGTCGGCAGGAACAAAGTTGCCGCCATCGGCGTTGCCCCCTTCACTTCCATGACGCTGCAGGGGGCGCGACGACACGAATGAATGTGGCTTTCTCCGAACTCGATTTCCTGAAGCCGGAGCTCGGTGCCGAGTACACCGGCCAGGGCACCCATTTCGCGGTGTTTTCCGCGCATGCCGAAAAGATCGAGCTTTGTCTCTTTTCCGACGATGGCAGCAAGGAAACCGCCCGCCTGCCGCTGCCGAAGCGGGAAGGCGATATCTGGTCCGGATATATCGAAGGGCTGGGTCCGGGCACGCTTTACGGCTATCGCGCCTACGGGCCCTATGACCCGCACAACGGGCATCGTTTCAACCCGAACAAGCTGCTCCTCGATCCCTATGCAAAGCAGATGGCCGGCCAATTCGTCTGGGACGACACGCTGTTCGGCTACACGATCGGCAGCCCGGAGGGCGATCTTTCCTTCGACGAGCGCGACAGCGCCCCATTCATGGTCAAGGGCGTCGTTCAGGATCCGAACTTCGACTGGGACGGCGAAGAGGCGATCCGCCGCCCCTGGACCGAGACGATCATTTACGAAACCCACCTACGCGGCATGACCATGACGCATCCGGGCGTACCGGACGAATTGCGCGGCACCTTCCTCGGCATGGCCAGCGACGCGGTCATCGAGCATCTGGTGAAGCTCGGCGTCTCCGCAGTCGAGCTTCTGCCGGTGCAGTATTTCCTCGACGACCGCTACCTGGTCGAACGAGGCCTCAGGAACTACTGGGGCTATCAGCCGCTCGGCTATTTCGCACCGCACGCCCGCTACCTGAAGGGCACCAGGATCACCGAGTTCAAGGCGATGGTGAAGCGCTTCCACGCCGCCGGCATCGAGGTCCTGATGGACGTCGTCTACAACCACACCGCCGAGGGTACGGAGCATGGGCCGACGCTCAGCTTCCGCGGCCTCGACAATCTCAGCTATTACCGCCAGTCGCCGGAGCAGCCTCGGCATACCTATGACATGACCGGCACCGGCAACACGCTGAACGTCGCGCATCCCATGGTGCTGCGCATGGTGCTTGACAGCCTCCGTTACTGGGTCGGCGTCATGCATATCGACGGCTTCCGCTTCGATTTGGCGAGTGCGCTTGGGCGCGAATACATGGAGTTCGACCGCGAGGGCGGCTTCTTCGATGCGATCAGGCAGGATCCGATCCTGGCCGGGGTCAAGCTCATCGCTGAACCGTGGGATATCGGCGACGGCGGCTATCAGCTCGGCGGCTTTCCGCCGCCCTTCCGCGAGTGGAACGACCGCTTCCGCGACGATATCCGCCGCTTCTGGAAGGGAGATGGCGGCGTTGTGCCGGTGCTTGCCGAACGGCTCGCCGGCTCGCCGGTTCAGTTCAACCATTCCGGACGGGCCGCAACCACGTCGATCAACCTGTTGAGTGCGCATGACGGCTTCACGCTGATGGATACAGTTTCCTACGCCGAGAAGCACAACGAGGCGAATGGCGAAGAGAACCGCGACGGCCACTCGGACAACCACTCCGATAATATGGGCGTCGAGGGCCCGACCGACGACCCCGAGATCGAAAATGCGCGCCGCCGCCGGCGTTCCGCCATGGTTGCCACCCTGATGCTGAGCCAGGGCGTTCCGATGGTCCTTGGCGGCGACGAGCTCGGCAACGGCCAGGGCGGCAACAACAACGCCTATTGCCAGGACAACGAGATCGGCTGGATCGACTGGAGCCGGCCGGACGATGCCTTCCTGGCCTTCTGCCGCGGGATGGTCGCTTTCCGGCGTGAGCATCCGGTGCTGCGCCAGGAGAACTTTCTGGAAGGCGCCACCGACGAGCACGGCCGCGTCGAGATCGCATGGTACAAGCCCGACGGCAGCCAGATGGACGAGGCGGCATGGGGCGATGGCGAATTGCGCACTCTTGGCGTCTATCTCTGCCGCCTCTCACCCGCCGAGGCACCGGAGGGTGAGATATTCCTTGTCCTCAACGCCGGTGGCGACTGCGAAGTTGCTCTTCCTCGATCGCACGGCGCCGAGAGTTGGCGGTGGGCCCTCAATACCGCCGCGGATGGGGCCTTCGTGACGCACGCCGCCGAGAATCGCGAAACGGTCCCCGCGCAGAGCGTAGCTGCTTTCGTCCCGCAGCGCCCTAACGGCTGAGGGGGCCACTGCGGGGCGGAACATTCCCGAGCGCGCGGGATTGTCCAGGGAAGTCTGGAACCATCCAGGATTTCACGAGGAATGGAGGCAGAAATGCAAAATCCGCGCCAGCCGGGGCAAGCTCCGCCCCCGCCGCCGCCCTTCGAGCCGGAACCCCCCATCGGTGAACCCGAGCCGGACCGCCTTCCGGACGAGGCGCCGGTCCCGAATCCCGACGAAAATCCGGAGCCGCCCCAATATGGCGGCGGCTCCGGCGACGGATACTGGAATAGGATTTGAGCCATGGAACAAATGGGCGGTCGTTCCGTTTGAATTTTGCCGACAAGGCTTTCAACAGCGAGGTAAGGGACATGGAGAACGACAAGGAAGAGCTGATCAAGCGCAGGGCCTACGCCATATGGGAGCAGGAAGGCCGTCCGGACGGCCAGGATCTGCGCCACTGGGAGCAGGCAGCCCGGGAAATGCAGGTACGGGGTGGATCGGGCCTCGATGGAGGCGAGAGCCTCGAAACAGAGGGAACGACCAACGCCGTCTCAACCCCGAAAGCGCCTGCGCCGCGCGGAAGGCCCGCCAGGAACGGAGCGCGAGCGCACTAGGACAGCTTTCCCAAATGTCTGCTTCGGTTCGTCCCAAACGGCTCGTCCGGAGCAGACATCGCGTCCAAGGAAAAAGGAGTACGAAAAATGCATGTATCGGAGATCATGAGCCGAGACGTTCATCTGGTTACCCCCAATGATACGATCAGAGATGTAGCGCGGCAGATGGCTGAAAACGATATCGGCTTCATGCCGGTCGAGGACCATGACCGCCTGGTCGGCATGGTGACGGATCGCGACATCGTCGTGCGGGGCGTGGCGGACGGCCTCGATCCGCAGGCGAAAGTGCGAGACGTTATGACGACGGACGTCAAATACTGCTTCGAGGACGAGGAAGTGGACGATGTGGCGCGGAACATGGGCGACATCCAGGTGCGGCGCCTGCCTGTGGTCAATCGCAACAAGCGCCTCGTCGGCATCGTGTCGCTGGCTGACGCCGCTCGCGAACAGCCCTCAGCAGCAGGTACGGGCCTGAAGGGTGTGACAATGCCCGGTGGCGATCACAATCAGAGCGGGCGGCACTGACGCACGCTTGGAAAGATAGGGCTGGCGCCCTTCATGGGCGCCGGCCATGGAGGCAGCATGCCGCAGAACCAGGATAACGGAGATCTCGGAAAGGCCGGCCGCGCCGAGCGGCGACCACACCGGGCATCACAGTCGCCCGACGTGTCGTGGCCGGCGCGTCGCCTCGGTCCACAGCCGCAAAGGACAGCAGAGAACGTTTCCGGCGAAAATCACGTGGCCGACGCGTCGGACGCCGGCAGCGTTGGTCAGGACTTGCGCGCGGAGATGTCGGTTGACCCGCCACAACCGTCGCCACGGGATTACAGTGGCGGCGGCAAACCGATCAGGCCGAACCCCGATGTCGGCCGGGTCGGCAAGGAAACCTCAACTCAGGAACATCAGGAAAGCAGTGACGAAGGGACGGGCGGAGATACCTGGAACCGGCTCCTCGGCAACAATACCAATGCCGGGATGCTTCGCCTGCTCGCTGCAATAGGCCTTTTCATTCTCGTGTCGGGGGCCTTCTTCTGGCTCGTCACTTGATGATTGCCGGATCGGCCGTCGCACCGCAATGGCGGAGAAATTGAATGTCGTTCCTGCGTGACAACGGACTGAGCATTACCCTGACCGTTCTTACCGCCGCAACCATAGCGGGCATGATATTCGCCGGCACTCAAGCCTTCAATGAAGAGGCGGTGATTCATGGCGAACCGACTGTGTCCGTCGCAAGTTATCTCGCCACCGGCCACTTCCTGTCCGCTCTGTTCGAGAACTGGGAAAGCGAGTTTCTGCAGATGGCAGCCTATGTCTGCCTTACGGCGTTCCTCTACCAGCGCGGTTCGGCTGAATCCAAGGACCCGGACGCCACCTCGACGGATGTGGACGAAGATCCTCGCAACAAAAGGAACGATCCGAAGGCCCCGTGGGCTGTTCGGCAAGGGCAACTGGTCAGGACGTTCTATTCCTATTCGTTGGGCATCGCGCTTGCCGGATTGTTCGTTCTGAGCTTTGTTTTCCACCTGCGCGCCAGCGCCGCGGCTGCAAACGTGGATGCCATGCGCCATGGCGAGCCGCCTATCGACCTATGGACACGATTGGCAGATGCCGAGTTCTGGTTCGAGTGCTTTCAGAACTGGCAATCGGAGTTCCTCTCCACGCTGCTGCTGGTCCTGTTATCGATTTTCCTGCGTTTCCGTGGATCGCCGGAGTCCAAGCCGGTCGCAGCTCCATACAGCGCAACCGGAAAATAGGCTCCCTCGAATCGATTCGGCGTTCCGATGCCGGAACGCCGAAGACTCTGCAGTATGGCTCGCGACTTATTGTTGCGCTGGGGCCTGCCCAGCAGGCGCGGTGCTCTGAAGTTTTTCCTGGACCTTCTTGGCGAGGGCGGGATCGTTCTGAGCGGCCGTCAGGATAGTCGTATACTCCTCGACCGATATGTTCGGCGAAGCCTCGACGGCCTTGACCATCTGCTGGCTGGCTTCGGATTGCAGCTTTTCCTTTGACGCCGTATCCGACGTCGCTCCGATCTTGGCGGAGTATTCCTGCCGGACCTTGTCGACCTGAAGGTAGGCGACCGCGAAAGCCTCGATCTTCTGTTCGCTGATGGGGGCGCTCTTGGTGCCCGTCTGTGCCGGTGCCTGTTGCGTCGGCTGTGTTTCCTGTGCCTGGGCGAGTTCCAGCGCCGATGCCGGGCTGAGAAGCATGAAGCTGAAGACTGCAGCGGTCAGCGATGCAACGGATGTATAACGGGTGATCATGTTCATTCCTCTTCGACGTGCATGTCGTGATCGGCAGCAATACCGCCTTTCTCAACCGCTCCGTGTCGAAAACGACGGAGCGGCGATCGACCATGGAGTCCTCAGAAGTGCTCGGTGGGGCGATGCCGGGGCAATTTGCTGACCATTGCGCGGCAGCATTGTGGCCCTTGAGGCAAGCCAACTGTGAAAAATCGTACAGCCAGAGGTGGTCGCCGTCAGGGCGGGGCCTGGCTAGATCACGCGCTTGCTGGCACGGATCGCGTAGCGGTGCTGGCTCTTTCGCGCCATCCCCTTGAAGAGATTCCAGTGCTTCGCCTGCGTCCGGTGAATTTCGCCGAGTTCGGTATCGACGACGACGTCCGTAAAGCCCGCGGCCTGGAGAAGCTCGACGACGGCCTCGGCGCGCGCACCGTTGGAGAAGTAGACGCGGGAGAGGATGCTTCGATGCGTTTCCATCATCTCCCGTGAGTGCATGGGCGCATCCGGCTTGAAAATTCCCGCCCGCTGCCCCCAGGCGCTGAACTTCGAGAACACCCGCTCCAGCGCGCTGGTATTGACGAAATCGCCGTCGACGATCAGAAGCCGGCCGCCGGGCTTCAGCACGCGCAGCCACTCGGCGAACGCCGCGGCCGGATGGACGAGCGTCCAGACCAGATGCCGGTTGACGATGACGTCGTAGTGGTCGTCCGGCTCCATCGTGCTTTCCGCGTCGCCGACGCGGAAGGAGATGCTGCGCTTGCGCTCTCTCGCCTTCTGCCGCGCCCGCTCGAGCATCGGCTCGGCCCAGTCGAGGCCGGTCACCTTGAAGCCGAGATCGTCGAGCAGGTGAGAGATGACGCCGGTGCCGCTCGCGAGGTCGAGTGCGGCGCGTCCGTCCCCGCGACCGAGATGACGGAGGAAAAGCCGGTGCCAGGCGGCACGCTCTTCTTCGGAGAAGATCTCATGCCCCGGAGAAAGGTCGAAGGTGGCGGCACGTTCCGACCAATAGGCCTTGATCTCGTCACGAAGATCGTAGTTCTGACCCGCTGTCACGTCGCTCATCTATGCTCAGCCTCGCCTGTTTGGAAGGGTTCTAAAAGATATATGTTGACTGGTAAAGTCATGAAATATTAGAAGGCAGCGTTTTCCAAAGGAGCAGGGATCAATGAAGGTTTTCAACAGGGTGGCTGCGGCCGCCGCGGGCCTTTGCGTGCTTTTTTCGAGCGCTGCACTCGCCGAAACGATCAAGGTGAAAGACATCACCGGCCGTGAGGTCGAGGTGAATGTGCCGGTCCAGCACGTGATCCTCGGCGAAGGACGGCAGATCTATTTCGTCGGCGCGCTGGACAAGGACGAGCCCTTCAAGCGGGTCATCGGCTGGCGCGACGACCTGACGAAGGCCGATCCGGAAACCTACGCCGCCTATCTCGCCAAGTATCCTGATATTGCCAAGCTCCCGGCCTTCGGCGGCATGAAGGACGGCACCTTCGACATCGAACAGGCTGTCGCGCTCAAGCCCGACGTCATGCTGATGAATATCGACGCGAAGACGGCGACGGAAGAGGCGGGCTATATCGAGAAGCTCGAGAAGGTCGGCATTCCGCTCGTCTATGTCGATTTCCGTGAAAAGCCGATGGAAAACACCGAACCGAGCATGCGCCTGATCGGCAAGCTGTTCGGAAAGGAAGAGAAGGCGGAGGAATTCATCAGGTTCCGCGCCGACAGCATCGCCAAGGTGACGGACGTCCTGGCCAAGGCCAATCCGAAGAAGCCGCTCGTCTTCATGGAGCGCGCCGGCGGCTACTCGGACGATTGCTGCATGTCCTTCGGCGACGAGAATTTCGGCAAGATGGTCGAGTTCGCCGGCGGCATCAACATGGCGAAGGACATCATCCCCGGGACCTTCGGCACCGTCAATCCGGAGCAGATCATCGCTTCGAACCCGGACCAGGTCATCATCACCGGCGGCAATTGGGAAGGCTACGTACCGGGCGGCAACTGGGTCGGCGTCGGCTATGGCGCCGACGAAAAGGAGGCGTTCCGCAAGCTCGAGAACCTCACCAAGCGCCCGGCCTTCACCGATGTGAAGGCGGTGAAAGCAGGCAACGTCCACGCTATCTGGCACCAGTTCTACAACAATCCCTACCAGTTCGTCGCCATCCAGCAGATCGCCAAGTGGCTGCATCCGGACCTCTTCAAGGGTCTCGACCCGGAGGCGACGTTCAAGGAATTGCACGAACGCTTCCTGCCGCTGCCCTACAAGAGCGGCTACTTCGTCTCCCTGAATGTCGGCCAGTAAAGTCCGGATCGGAGGGCTGAAGCCCTCCGATCGCTTTTCGCGAGGATTGTCATGCGGGTCCTGAATAATATCGTCCTGGCACTTGTCGCTGCGGTCATCGCCGCGGCGCCGGCCGTTGCAGCGGAAATCACCGATGTCACCGGCCGCAAGATCGAGATCGAGCTTCCGGCCAAGCGGATCCTGCTCGGCGAGGCGCGCCAGATCCACATTGCGGCGGCGCTCAAGGGCGAGCTTGTCTTCGACACGATCGTCGGCTGGCGCGACGATCTGATCAAGAAGGATCCGGATTCATATGATGGCTATCGCGAGCGCTTTCCGGCGATCGAGAAGCTGCCGCGCTTCGGCTATATCCCGAGCGGCGATTTCAGCCTCGAGGCGGCAATTGCGCTCAAGCCGGACGTGCTAACCCTGAACCTGGAGGCCCAGCAAGCCGTTGAGGAATCGGGCTTTATGGACAAGGCTGCCGCCGCCGGCATCATCGTCGTTTTCCTCGATTTCCGCGTCGATCCGGCCAAAAACAGCGAAAAGTCCCTCGAAATCCTCGGCCAGATTTTCGGCGCCGAGGCGAGGGCGAAAGAGTTCATCGACTACAGGCGCGCACAGATCGCGGTCGTCACCGACCGCCTGGCCAAGGCCGGTGCGATCGAGCGCCCGAAAGTGTTCATCGAGCGATCGCCCGGCATCACCGGCGAGACCGCCTGCTGCCGGACTTTCGGGCCGGCGAATTTCGGCGAGATGGTAGAGAAGTCCGGCGGCCACAACATCGGCTCCGACGTGATCACGGCAACCTTCGGCGATCTCAATCCCGAGCAGATCGTCGTTGCCAAGCCGGATCATGTGATCGTCACCGGCAGCAACTGGTCGGCCGAATCCGACATCAACCAGTTCGTCAGCGTCGGCCGGGGCGCCGATCCGCAAGCGGCGCGGGAGCGGCTGACGAGGCTGATGCAGAGGCCGGCCTTTGCCACGCTCGACGCGGTGAAAGCGGGCAGGGTGCATGCCGTCTGGCATCAATTCTACGGCGCGCCCTACGAATTCGTGCCGATCCAGCAATTCGCCAAATGGTTCCACCCCGAGCTTTTTGCCGATATCGACCCGGATCGGACCTTCCGCGAATTCCACCAGGAATTCCTGCCGATCGCCTATAGGCCCGGCTATTTCGTCTCGCTTTCGGAGGGGGGTGAATGATGGTCGCCATCGCCGATCAAATTTCCGGTGTCGAAGGGGGCGTTCGCTACCGCGCCCTTGTCGCGCGCCGGCTGCTCATGCTCTCCGGGCTTATTGCCGCTCTGTTCCTCTCGGTTGCGATCGACATGGCGCTCGGACCGGCGAACTATCCGCTCGCTGACGTGCTGACGGCGCTGTTCAGCTCCGAAACGGTCAGCGACCAGCTGCGTGTGGTGATCTGGGATATCCGCATGCCGATCGCGCTCATGGCAGTGACCGTCGGCGCGTCGCTTTCGGTCGCCGGTGCCCAGATGCAGACGATCCTCGCCAATCCGCTGGCAAGCCCCTTCACGCTCGGCATCTCTGCGGCGGCCGGCTTCGGCGCGGCACTCGGGCTCGTCGCCGGTGTCGCGATATTTCCCGTCGCCGTGCAGTACATGGTGCCGCTCAACGCTTTCCTGATGGCGATGCTGGCGGCGCTCTTCATCCATTTTGCTTCCACCATGCGGGGCGTCACCGTCGAGGCGATCGTGCTTCTCGGTATCGCCCTTGTCTTCACCTTCAATGCGGCGCTGTCGCTGCTCGAATATCTCGCCTCCGAACAGGCGCTCGCCGCCGTCGTGTTCTGGACGATGGGCAGCCTGACCAAGGCAACCTGGCCGAAGGTCTGGATCACCGCGGCCGTATTGGTTTTCGCCGTGCCGCTCTTTGCCCGTCATGCCTGGGCGCTGACGGCGCTGAGGCTCGGCGACGACAAGGCGGCGAGCTTCGGCATCAATGTCCGGCGGCTCAGGCTCGAGACGATGCTGACCGTCAGCCTGCTTGCGGCGATCCCGGTCTCCTTCGTCGGGACGATCGGCTTCGTCGGTCTCGTCGGCCCACACATCGCCCGCATGCTGGTCGGCGAGGACCAGCGCTTCTTCCTGCCAGCCTCGGTGCTCTGCGGCGCGCTGCTGCTATCGACGACCTCAGTCGTCAGCAAGATGATCATTCCGGGGGCGGTGCTGCCGATCGGCATCATCACGGCGCTCGTGGGCGTTCCCTTCTTCTTCGTCCTGATCTTCACCAACAGGAGGCGTGCATGGTAGCCCTGAGGCTCGATGAGGTCGGCGCCACCTATGGGCGGCGCACCGTGCTGACAGGCATTACGACGGGAGAGCTCAGAGGCGGGCGTCTGACCGCCGTCATCGGCCCGAATGCGGCCGGCAAGTCGACGCTCTTCAAGCGCATCGCCGGGCTGGCAGCTGGTCCGGGCCTCGTTCATCTTTCCGACACCGCCAAGGGTCCGGAAACGATCTGCTACATGCCGCAGGACACCGGTGCGAATGCGGTGCTGACGGTCTACGAATCCGTCCTGCTCTCGGCCAAGCAGGGTTCCGGCTGGAAGGTGAAGGACGACGAGCTTGCCGAAATCGACCGGGTGCTGGCGGCCTTGAGGATCGACGACCTGGCATTTCGCGGGCTCGGCGAACTGTCCGGCGGGCAGCGGCAGCTCGTATCGATCGCCCAGGCGCTGGTGCGCAGGCCGGAAGTCCTGCTGATGGACGAGCCCACCTCGGCGCTCGACCTCTTTCGCCAGATCGAAGTGCTCGGCTTCATGAAGCGCTTGTCGGCCCAGTCCGGCATGGCGGTGCTGATCGCGCTGCACGACCTGAACCACGCGCTGCGCTATTGCGACGACACGATCGTGATCAGTAACGGTTCGGTGGCCGCGAGCGGCCCGACCGAGGCGGTGATCACCGCCGACATGCTGAAATCCGTTTACCGTGTCGAAGCGCGCGTCGAGGCCTGTTCGCTCGGCCGGCCGGTGATCATCGTCGACGATTCCATTCTCGTCCGGTAAGGCTCGGTGGCGCGACCACCGAGACCATGAACCAACCGGTCAATTGACACGTATTCCCTGCGCCGAGAAGAGATGCAGCTTTGCGCGGTCCGGGGCCACCTGCACTGGCTGGCCAGGTTGCAAATCGACCCGGTCCTTGAGGACGAGGTTGGCATCCGCCGATCCGAGCTTCACGAGGACATGGGTTTCGGAGCCGGTTGGCTCGACGACCACCACGGTCGCAGGCACGCCGGTTTCGGAGATGGTGAGGTGCTCCGGACGGATGCCGTAGACCTCCGCCATTGCGCCTCGATAGTCGGCTGGCATCGGCAGCCCTACGCCATCGCGCGTGACGAATAGGCTGTCCATGATTGAGCCCTCGAAAAGGTTCATCGCCGGCGAGCCGATGAAGGTCGCGACGAAGGTATTGGCCGGGCGGTCGTAAAGTTCGAGCGGCTTGCCGATCTGCTCGACCTTGCCGCCGCGCATGACGACGATTCGGTCCGCCATGGTCATCGCCTCGATCTGGTCGTGGGTGACATAGACGGTCGTCGTCTTCAGGCGCTGGTGCAGGTCCTTGATTTCGGCGCGCATAGTGACGCGTAGCTTGGCGTCGAGGTTCGACAGCGGCTCGTCAAACAGGTAGACCTGCGGCTGACGGACGATCGCCCGTCCCATCGCCACGCGCTGGCGCTGGCCGCCGGAAAGCTGTTTCGGCAGCCGATCGAGCAGCGGCGCGAGCGCCAGGATGTCGGCCGCTTCGCGCACGCTCTTTTCAATCGTCGCTCTATCCTCGCCTTTCAGCTTCAGCGCGAAGCCCATGTTTTCCGCGACGGTCATATGCGGATAGAGGGCATAGCTTTGGAAGACCATGGCGATATCGCGCTCCTTCGGCGCGACGTCGTTGACAACGCGACCACCAATGCGGATCTCGCCGCCGCTGATGTCCTCGAGCCCGGCCAGCATGCGCAACAGGGTCGACTTGCCGCAGCCGGAAGGGCCGACGAGGGTGACGAACTCGCCATCTTCGATGTTCATGGAGATGTCATGAATCACCGGAACGGCGCCGTATTGTTTGCGAACCTGATCGATCGTGACGGATGCCATCAAATTCCTCCCTTTGATTGCCTGTCAGAGCTTGAGCTGCCAGATGCTGGCCGCGGCCACATTGTCTTTGGGTGCCGTGAGGCGGGCGGAACGCACACTCGCAAATCCGGGCAAGCGCTTGGTTCCGGTCCATCGGCCGTTGTCGGCAAAAACCTCGATCGAGCCGATGTCGAGGAATATGCGGAGGGTCGAGGGCCTCGCCCCGGCCGCGATGTAGCGGGGCAGCAATTTGCCGTCCGGAACGTCGTAGAGGATGCTCAGGCCCTCTGCATCGAGCCGAACGCCGAGCTCGATGCCGGGATGGTCGAATTCAAGATCGAAGGTGGCGCCGGGCGCTGCGAGATCGATGACGAACTCGACGGCTCCGTTGGTGAGCTCGACCTTGTCTCCGGCGAGCAGCCGGCGCTCGTCTACCAAATCCTGGCGCAAACCCTCGGCTGCCTCGACAGGCGGCGTCAGCAGCACACCGTCATCGAGCAGGACCCGGCGCGGGAGCGTCATGGCGGTTGGAAAGTCGGTCTTCTTCGAAATCTCCGTCCAGTTCGCCAGCCACGCAATGCCCACGGGGCCGGAGTGATCGACGAAGGCCTGGAAAGCATAGGCGTCGGTTGCGAAGTCGAGTTCCTGCTCGAATTCCTTGACGAAGGTGCTGCCATCGAAGCTGCCGACGGTTGCAAGGGTGATATTGCGTCGCGCGGTTGCCGGGTCGCGGCTGGTGAGCAGTCCGAAGATCAGCGCCCAACGGGTTTGCGGGTCGTCGGCAGGACCACCGAGCGGCACGATGCAGGGGCATTCGGCCGCCGTCATGCCGAACCGGTTTTCGCGGTGGAGAAGGCTGACGAAGTTCCAGCCCGTGGCGGCGTCCGGATCGGCGGTATCGTAGAGCAGGATCACTCCTCCCGCGTGATCGCGGCTGCCGACGAGCATCTTCCAGCGGCCGTCGGGGCCCTTGATCACATAGGGGTCACGAAAATCGAGCGTCAGGTCGAGGCCGGCCGGCCGTTCCGGCAGGATGATCTCCGCCGGGCCGGCGCGGATCTGGTCACGGCTGACGGAGGTCAACTGGATCTGCTCTTCCGGTTCGCGGTCCTTGACCTGTTCGGTGAAGAAGACACGGATCCCGGCCTCCTCTCCAGCAAGCGGAATTGCCGAGCCGGAGAAGGCGCCGCCGCGGCCGTCGGCGCGAGCGGAGAGTTCCGCCGACGGTAACAGGAAAATCGGCAGGTGCTTCCAGTGGAGATAGTCGTCGGAGACCGCATGACCCCAATGCATCGTGTTCCAGCGCAGGCTGTGGGGGTAGTGCTGATAGAAGAGATGAACCTTGTCGCCGAAACGGCCGAAACCGTTCGGGTCGTTCATCCATCCGAACGGTGGACGGAAATGATAGCTGCTAGGCACGGCCGGGGTGGAATTGGCCTCGCCGCTGTAAAGAACAACGATGCCCTTTTCCAAAACGTCCGCCTCCGAAAAAGCATAGACGACGGAGAGGCTGGTGATCGCGGAGTCGTAACTAAACAAAGTTTCACCGGCTGTTTCGATCATCAGCGCCCGGAACTCGAACTCGTCGGTGTTTCCCGCCGTGAGGCGGCCGATCTCCCGCCCGTCCTGGCTCGCTGTGAGTTCGGCCGGCGTAACCGGATCGACTGACCTCAGCCACACATGGAGCGTCGTTCCGGCCGGCAAGGTGGCGCTGACTGTCTTCAGGCTGCCGCCGAAAGGCGATGAGAGGATTGCATGGCTTGTCATTGATCAACCTTTCACGGCGGAGCCAACAAAGGAACTTACGAACCAGCGCTGGAAGGCGAGATAGAGGGCGAGGATCGGGATCATCATCAGGACGGAGGCCGCCATGGCGCGGTCCCAATAGATGCTGTCCTGGCCGAAGAAGGTGGCGATGGCGACGGCGATCGGCCGGGCATAGTCGGTCTGCGTCACCAGGATCGGCCAGAGATACTGGTTCCAACTCTCGATCCCCATTAGAATCGACACGGTGGCGAGCGCTGGCAAGCTCAACGGCAGGAAGATCGAACGGTAGATGCGGAATACCGAGGCGCCGTCCATCTCGGCCGCTTCGAAGAGCTCCTTCGGAAGCTGGGCGAAGAACTGGTAGAACAGGAAGATATAAAGTGGGCTGGCGACCCATGGCACGATCTGCACCGCGAAAGTGTCGGTCATCCCGGCGCGCGAAACCATGATGACGAGCGGCATGATGATGCTCTCCTGGGGGATCACATAGAGGGCGATGACCAGCGACAGGACCAGGGCGCGGCCGCGCAACGTGCCCCAGGCGAGCACGAAGCCGGCCATCGAGTTGACGATCAGACCGGCGCCGACCGTGCAGCCAAGAATGAACAGCGAGTTCAGCAGGTAGCGGCCAAAGGCGAGCTCGCCGGAGAGATTGCTCACCTCGGCGAAGTTCGAGAGTGTCGGGTTGGAGACCCAGAAGGCGCGGAAACTGCCCATGTCGGCGAGGATCTGGAAGCGGTCGTCCTTCAGGCTCGCGATCAGCAGCATGAACAGCGGCGATACGATCACCAACGCGATGACGAGGATGCAGGCGGTCTGGATAAGGCGCAGCGAACCGATCGCGGAGCGCTCGCGCTGTGCCTCTGCCTGCAGTGTCGGGATGGCGAGATCAGACATCGAAACGCCTCAGGAGTTGGCGCTGAACGAGCGCGATGACGAGCACGATGAGGAAGAGAATGACCGAGACGGCCGAGGCATATCCAAGCTTCTGCTCTTCGAAGCCGGCGCGCACCATGTAGTGCACGACGGTCTCGGTGCTGCTCCTCGGGCCGCCTTGAGTCAGGATCGCAACCTGGGTGTAGAGCTTGAAGGCCTGGATGGTGGTGATCACCAGCACGAAGACATGCGTCGGCCTGAGACCCGGCATGGTCACGTGCCAGAAGCGCTGGAAGGCATTGGCGCCATCAATCCTGGCCGCGTCATAGAGCTCGTCGGGAATGCCCTGCAGGCCGGCGAGATAGACGATCATCTGAAAGCCATAGGCCTGCCAGGCCGAGAGCAGCACGATCGAGAACATCGCCCAGTTCGGATCGCCGAGCCAGTCGATCGGCTGGATGCGACCGCCGGAAAGAAAGCCAATCACCTGGTTGAATGGTCCCGTCGGATATTGGAACAACGTTCCCCAAATGACGCAGACGACGACCATCGAGGTGATTGCCGGCAGGAAGAACAGGCCGCGGAAGAAATTGCGGAGCGGCAGCTTCTGGTGGAGCAGCAGTGCGGTAGCGAAGGCAAGGCCGCATTGCACCGGCAGGATCCAGAAGGTGAAGCGCGAAACGTTCCAGAGCGAGGTCCAGAACAGATCGTCCTTGAAGATGCGCAGGAAATTGGTGAGCCCGATAAAGCGGACCGGCGTCGGTCGCGGCACCAGTGGCTGGTTGGTCATCGCGGTCCAGAATGACAGGAGGAACGGCACGGCCAGGAATATCGTCAGCAGCGCCACGGCTGGCGCAAGCATGCCGATCTCCTGAAAGAGGCGGGCCCTGTCCCTTCGCCGGGCGGGGCGCGTCGCGACAGCCGTCGCCGGCAGCGCCGGTTGCTGCAGGGTCATGATCTCCTCCTCATTTCAAGATGCGTCGCTTGTCGATCGACTGCGGCCGCGCGGCATTGCCGCCACACGGCCGCATGCGGGCGCTATTGCTGCTCGTCGAAGGGCGGGTAGCCGTCGTTTTCTTCGATGTCCTCGTCGATCTTCTCGGCCGCGGCGGTCAGCGCCGCTTTGACGTCGCCGCCATTGAAGATCTCGTCGACTGCTCCCATGAAGGCTGAGGTGATGATCGGATAGGCCGGATGCGGCGGCCGCGCGATCGCCGTCTTCGATGCCTGCTCGAAGGCGACGGCCATCGGACCGCCGTTAGCGTAAAGGGGCGAATCGGTGGCGAAGCTCTTCAATCCGGGATAGGCGGAATCCTCCTTCGCATAGTCGCGGAGTGCCTTGTCCTTGAGCATGAAGCTGACGAACTTGCCGGCGATCTCCGGATGCTCGGACGCCGTGGTGATGCCCCAGATCCAGGTGCCGTTGGGGCTCGCGCCTTTCGGCCCGAACTTCGGCAGCGGCATGACGACGATGTCGTCCTTCATCGTGGCGGCAGCCTCCGCATAGATCCAGTGGCCGCCGAGCGCGAGCGCGGCCGGCTGCCCTTCGGCGAAGAACTGGTTGGTGCCGGAGGATTGCGGCACGACCCAGCCGTTCTTCACCCATTTCTGCATCATCGTCAGCGCATCGACACAAGCATCGCTGTCGAGCGTTCCCGCGGATTTCCAGGTCTTGCGATCGATGAGGTCGCAGCCCGCCGATTGCAGGATGGGACCGTAGGCATAGGTGATCCATTCGGTCTTGATGCCGTAGCCACGGAACGTGTCGATCGGCCATTTGACGCCCTCGAGCTTCGAGAGCTTTTCGAGGTAGCCTTCGAACTCTTCCCGCGTCCAGGCGTCGTCGACGCCCTTCGGGATGCGGGCGCCGATCGCTTCCAGATATTTCCTGTTGCCGTAGAGGACGACCGAGGAGTCCGTGAGCCCGACGGCGTAGAGTTCCTTGTCGACGGGATAGGTGCCCTGAGCGACGTTGGACGCGGTCATGTCGTCGAGGATGTCCTTGTCGATCAGCGGCTTGATCGGCTGCAGGTAGCCCGACCAGACATAGTTGGCGAGGAAGGGCGCGTCGAGTTCCATGACGTCAGGCAACTGCTTTGACATGACGGCGGCGCTGAACTTCTCGTTATAGGCGTCGTGCGGCGCGTAGATCAGCTCGATGTCGACGTCCGGATTGACGGCCTCGAAGCGCTTGGCGACTTCGCCATAGGTCGAAACCCAGCCAGGGTCTCCCTGGTGCATCACGTGAATGACGGTTTTCGCTTCGGCCAGACCTCCGAGCGCTACAGACGCCATAAGGAACGAAAGTAAACGATTACCCATTTCTGTTTCTCCTCCTCAACGGGTTTTACGTCGCTACTGATTTATACGGATGACCGCTCCACCAACTGGAACGGAAGCTTGTGCAACTCGCCCGGCATCATATCGCCGCCAAGCAGGATGTCGGCGGCCAGCCGACCCATCGCCCGATGCGGCAGGGCCATGGTCGTCAAGGGCGGATCGAGGCGCGAGGCGATATCGACCTGGTTGTCGAAGCTGGCGACGGCGACGTCGTCGGGGATCTGCGCGCCAACACGCCGCAGCGCCGCATAGGCCTCCATTGCCACACGGTCGTTGCCGCACAGGATCGCATCCGGGCGGTCCGGTCCACTCATCATTTCGGTAATGTGGGAAAGAACGAGGCTATGTGCTCTGTCGCTGTAAATCGCTCTTCGAACAGCCGGCAACACGCGGGCGCCGGCGCCATCGAGGCCCGCCTCAGTGATCGCCTGTCGGAAACCGGCCTCGCGCAATTCGCCGGCGAGCAGGCCGGGCAGGTTGATGAAGGCGATGTTCTTTCGTCCCGACTCGACCAGGTAACTTGTGATGTCACGGGCGGCGCCAAACTCATCCGGCACCAGTGAGGTCACCCGGTCGTTCGCTTCGCGGCAATTGATCATCACGCCGACTGTCTCGGCAAACTCCTGCGGCAGCGCGACCGTCTTGTGGTACATGGCGGCGTAGGCGATCGCCCGCGGCCGAAAGCGGCGCACTTCCTCGATCACCGCCCCTACGTCGCGGCTGCCGTTCAGCGTCATCGCAAAAACCGCCATGTCAGAGGCTCGCGCCGCGCCGTCGAGCCCGCGGATGATTTCCGTCGCGAAGGGCGAGGTGATCAACTCGTCGGCAACGACGCCAATCAGCGGCATCCAGCCCTGCCGCATGCTGCGCGCGGCGAGATTGGTGACGTAGCCGAGTTCCTCGGCGATCTCCTTGACGCGTAGCCGGGTCTGCTCCGACATGCGTGCCGAACCGCCATGCAGCGCACCCGAAACCGTCTTCACGGAGACGCCCGCGCGCTCGGCTATGTCATTCAAGGAGACAGTCACGAGGTCGTCCTGGGTTAACGATTACTCAATCCAAATACCACCGCCGAAGGGTGGAGTCAATTGGGAAGACATTGGCGGCGATCGGGCGATTTCTCCACCGCGGTCCCGGCGACCGGGGATGCCAGTGTGGCCGATGTCGATGCAACTTACGCGGACGATCGACAAGGCTATATCCCTTACGCTTTTCCGCTTTCTACCCTATATTAGGAGGCACGGATTTCGACGACAGGTAGAGCGGCGGAAATTGCCCTGCAGCGGTTCCAGGGTCGGTCTGCCCGGTAGCGAAACCAGAGGGCTTGACGGCAAATGTCCCGATTCCTCGCCTTGGTGCTGTTCCTCCTGTCAGCCTTCGCGGTTCCAGTTCCACCTGCGTCCGCGGCCGAGCGTGTCGCCCTGGTCCTGCACGTCAACGGTGCGATCAGTCCGGCGACGGCGGAATATGTGATCCGGGGATTGCAGCGCGCCAGCAATCGAGGCGTGGCGCTGGTGATCCTGCAGATGGATACGCCCGGCGGCCTCGATACGTCGATGCGGGACATCATCCGCGCCATCCTCGATTCCTCCATACCCGTCGCCAGCTTTGTCGCGCCGAGCGGCGCGAGGGCGGCGAGCGCCGGGACCTATATCCTTTATGCAAGCCATGTGGCGGCGATGGCGCCGGGCACCAACCTCGGTGCCGCGACACCGATCGCCATTGGCGGAGGGCTGTTCGGCGGCGACGACGAAGGCAATAAGGAGGAGCCCGCCGAAAAAGGAAAGGCCGACGCTCCCAAACGGCCGTCGAATGCCGGTGAGGCGAAGCTGATCAACGATGCAGTCGCCTATATCCGCGGGCTTGCCGAACTGCGCAATCGCAATGCCGATTGGGCCGAGAAAGCCGTACGCGAGGCCGCCAGCCTCTCTTCGGCGGCGGCGGTACGGGAGAAGGCCGTCGATTTCACCGCTGTCAGCGTCGAAGACCTTCTGAAGCAGGCCCATGGCCGGACGGTTCGCATCGGCCAGGCCGACAGCCGGCTCGATACGATGGGGCTCTCCGTCGAAGACGTGCTGCCCGACTGGCGCACGCGCCTGCTTTCGGTGATCACCGACCCCAACGTCGCGCTGCTGCTGATGATCGTCGGCATCTACGGGCTGATCTTCGAGTTCCTGACGCCCGGCACCGTGGTGCCTGGCACGATCGGCGGGATCAGCCTTCTGCTCGGCCTTTACGCGCTCGCGGTGCTGCCGGTAAGCTATGCCGGTATCGGCCTGATCATGCTGGGCGTGGCGCTGCTGGTTGCCGAGGCGCACGCACCGTCCTTCGGCGTCCTTGGGCTCGGCGGCGGGGTCGCCATCGTGCTCGGTGCCGCCATCCTGTTCGATACCGACGTGCCGGGGCTTCAGGTGTCCTGGCCGGTTCTCGGCGGCGTGGCGATCGCAAGCTTCGCCTTCAGCCTGATTGTCGCCCGTCTCGCATTCGTTTCCCGCCGGCACAAGGTCGCCACGGGAGCCGAGCAGATGATCGGTATATTCGGCAAGGTCGATACCTGGGCGGGAGCCGCAGGTTACGTCATCGCGCATGGGGAGCGCTGGAGCGCGGTAAGCAGCGAGCCGCTCGGCCCGGGCGACGACATCATGGTTGTCGGCCGGGACGGGTTGACGCTTGAAGTCGAGCGCCGGGCAAAACGAAGCTAGAAGTGGAGGAATTGATGCCCTTGATTGGAAGTCTCGTCCCGTTCGCCGCGGCGCTGTTTGTCCTGCTGATCGTCATCGCCTATGCGATCCGGATACTCCGGGAATACGAGCGCGGCGTCGTCTTCACCCTCGGCCGCTTCACCGGCGTCAAGGGACCGGGTCTCATCCTGCTCCTTCCCTATGTGCAGCAGATGGTGCGCGTCGATCTTAGGACCCGCGTGCTCGACGTGCCGAGCCAGGATGTCATCTCCCACGACAACGTTTCGGTCCGCGTCAGCGCGGTCATCTATTTCCGGGTGATCGATGCGGAGAAATCGACGATCCAGGTCGAGGACTTCATGGCGGCGACAAGCCAACTCGCCCAGACGACCTTGAGGTCGGTGCTCGGCAAGCACGACCTCGACGAGATGCTGGCGGAACGCGACAGGCTGAATGACGATATCCAGAAGATCCTCGACGTGCAGACCGACGCCTGGGGCATCAAGGTCGCGACCGTCGAGATCAAGCATGTCGACATCAATGAATCGATGATCCGGGCGATTGCCCGCCAGGCGGAAGCCGAGCGCGAGCGGCGCGCCAAGGTCATCAATGCCGAGGGCGAGCAGCAGGCGGCGGCAAAACTGCTCGAGGCGGCGCAAATCCTTGCCCGCCAGCCGCAAGCCATGCAACTGCGCTACCTGAGCACCCTCAACGTCATCGCCGGCGAGAAGAACTCGACAATCATCTTCCCCTTCCCGATGGAGATCGCCGAGCTGCTCGCAGCCAAGCCCGGACGCGCCTCGGGGCAGGAATGAAGTGGACGAGTGGCGGCGAAGGCCGCCACGGCGTCACATGACCATCTGCCGCGCAACCTTCTCCGTCAGATCTTCCTGTTCCTCGCTGACGCGCTTCGCCGTCTGGGTGGCAAGCTGCGCCCCCATCCGGGTGAAACGCTCCGCCTCGTCGGAATAGTCCTGGAAGGCGTTGCGCCAGAAGCTGCAATAAAGGTCGAAGCCATCGCGCGCATAGTCCGACTTGAGCAGGTCTTCCCAAAGTTGCAGATGCTGCTCGCTGCGGTTCTGCATGAAGGTGAGCACCTCGATCTGACCCCGCAAGGCCGTTTCCAGCATGTCCGCCTGGAAACGCGCCATCGAGAGCATCAGCGATCGTCCTTCCGGTCCCACCGGCCAGCGGGGCCATGTCGCGGGTGCGAGAGTGTCGGATATCTTCTTCGGCATCGCAGAACCTCCTTTTCTGCAGCATCTCGTGTCCGAACAGAAATTCTCAAATGCGGGTGGATCACGTCGTACGGGAGAGTCTGTCGGCGCAGCTGGTCGGCGCGCGGCGGTTCTCCTTCGATGCTTAGATAGGACGGCCGGTCCGCACAATCATTCGCCCGCATCCATCGTGCGGCAGCCGCCGTCGTCGGGCGCCCCCCGCTTGACCTAGTCAAGACCGGGCCGGCCCCGCCCCATAGACTAGATCAAAAGAACTGGCTGATGAAGAGATTGAATCATGTTCGTCAAGGAAAAGACCGGCGGCCACGAGATCGCGCAGCGGCGATCCCTCACGGCACAAGCACGGCAGCGCCGCTCAACCGGCCGGCGCGAAGGTCGTCGAGCGCGGCATTTGCCTTGTTGAGCGGATAGACGGTCGTTCGGGTGCGCACGCCGGCGCCGGCGGCAATCGCCAGGAACTCGCGGGCGTCCTGACGCGTCAGGTTTGCAACGGACAGGAGCTCGCGCTCGCCCCAGAGCACCGCATAGGGCATGGAGGGAAGGTCGCTCATATGGATGCCGCCGCACACGACACGCCCGCCCTTGCGCACCGCCTTCAGCGCTGCCGGAACCAGTTCTCCAACCGGGGCGAAGATGATCGCCGCATCCAGTGGCGCTGGCGGCGCTTCGTCCGAGGCACCCGCCCAGGCCGCGCCGAGATCGAGGGCAAAGTGCCGTGCGGCCGTGTCTGCGGGCCGCGTGAAGGCGTAGACCTGCCTGCCCTGCCATAGGCAGACCTGCGTGATGATGTGCGCGGCGGCGCCGAACCCGTAAATGCCGATCCTCCGGCCGTCGCCGGCCCGCTTCAGAGAGCGCCAGCCGACAAGACCGGCGCAAAGCAGAGGCGCGAGAGACACGGGGTCGCCTGCAGGGTCGAGATCGAAGGCATAGTCCGCATCAGCGACGACATACGTGGCGAAGCCGCCGTCGCAGGTATAGCCAGTGAACAAGGGGTCATCGCAGAGGTTCTCCATGCTCGAGCGGCAATAGAAGCATGTCCCGCAGGTATGGCCGAGCCACGGCACGCCGGCGCGGCGGCCGATCCTTGCGGGATCCACTTCCGTGCCGACTGCCTCGACGATGCCGACGATCTCGTGGCCGGGAACGAGCGGCAGCTGCGGCTGCGGCAGATCCCCGTCGACCACGTGCAGATCCGTGCGGCACACGGCGCAGGCCTCGACCCTGAGCCGTAGCTGGCCGGCCAGCGGCTGCGGCAGAGGCCGCTCGACCGCCACCAGCGGCTTGCCGATTGCTTCGAGAGCCATCGCGCGCATGGATGTCGCCTGGTTGAAACCTGCCACGCTACGGACATTCGTCCGAAGCGGTCGCATCAATGATATCCTGCCCTGGCCGCCGAGGTCGAGATTGCGTCGGTGCTATCGCCAGAGGGGTTGCACATGCCGAAGAAAAGCGCGGGCATCCTGCTTTACAAGTACGAAGCCGGTACACTCGTCGTCCTGCTCGTCCATCCCGGCGGTCCGTTCTGGAGCAACAGGGACCTCGGAGCCTGGTCGATCCCGAAAGGCGAATATGACGCCGGCGAGGAGCCCGAAGCGGCGGCGCGCCGCGAATTCTTCGAGGAGACCGGCATCGCGGTGACGGGGCCGTTGGAGCCCCTTGGCGAAGTTCGGCTGAAGAGCGGCAAGCTGATCGCCGGCTTTGCGGGCGAAAGCGAGTTCGACATTGCCAGCATTCGCAGCAACCTGTTCGAGATGGAGTGGCCGCCGAAAAGCGGGCGTATGCAATCCTTCCCGGAGGTGGATCGAGCCGAATGGTTCACGCTCTGCGATGCGCGCGAAAAGATCAATGCCGCCCAGAGGGCATTCATCGAGCGCCTGGACGCCCGGCGCGAGGAGCGATGAGGAGGCCGGGGCAGGCGACTGACTGGAGCACCAAAGCGAAGGCGGCCTATGGACGCCGCCGGCCGCGGAACGGAAACAGCCTCAATGGCCGGCGGCACGCAGACGCTGCTCGGTGGCGTGCTCGGCCCTGCCCGCGGCAATGACCGTCTCTGCGTCGCCGTTCTCCCAGGCGCGCCGGTCGCGGCGATCGGCGACACCCGGTACGAGCTCCACGGGAATGCCGAGCTTGGTCAGCCAGACAGCTTCCTCCTGCGTCGCGGAACCGGCTGTCGGATCGCCCGCCTGGAGGCGCACCACGCGTCTTCCGGCCCTCGCGAGAGAGGCCATCGACGGACTTGCCTCTTGATCACCAGCATTTCGATCTGGCTGGCTGACAAGGATGCGCTTGGCTTCGCGCCGCGCCAGTTCCAGCACGTCGTTGGAGATGCGCTCGTCATAGAGGATGACGTCGGCCGCCTGTAAGGCGCGGATCGCCTTCAGCGTCAGCAGTTCCGCATCGCCCGGGCCAGCGCCGACGATGGTGACGCGGCCGATGGTGGGGCGGGGCGTCGCCAGACGATCCAACTCCGCCATCAGCCGCGTCACCACACCCTCCTCCGGTGTGTCTGCAAAAGCCCGATCGACAAAGCGCTCCCAAAAAGCCCGGCGCTGAGCACCGGGTTGCAGGCGCCCGTTCACCCGTTCGCGGATCGCCTGCGCGATTCCCGCCCAGGTCTTGATCGCCGGCGGCAGCAGGGTCTCGATCCGGCGGCGGATCGCCTGCGCCAGGATCGGCGCGGCCCCGTCGGTGGAAATCGCCACGACCACGGGCGAGCGGTTGACGATCGATCCGAACTGGAACTCGCAGAACTCGGGCTTGTCGATGACGTTGACGGGCACGCCGGCCGAACGTGCCGCCTTGAAGAAGGCTTCGGCCTCTTGGTCATCGTCACAGTCGGCGATCGCCAGCGCCGCATCATCGAAGATACCCTCGTGCCAGGATTCGTCATGATGCACGAACGAACCGCCTTTGTCGGCGGCGCCGCGGGCGAAGACGTCGAGAAAGCCGTCGCCGAGGTCCGGCTGTGGTGCATAGACATGGACCTCTGCGCCACAGGCCGCCAGGAGTTCGGCTTTCCAGGCGGCACCGTCGCTGCCGCCGGCGACGACGACGCGCTTGCCCTTCAGCGTCCAGAAGAGCGGCAGCGTCGCAAGCGCCGCGACACGCTGTGGTTTCGAGGCTCGATCATTCGGCAGCGGCGGCAAGGCATGCATTGATGATCCCCCTGATTTCGGAGCGGCAGGAGCCGCAATTGGTGCCGGCGCTGGTCTTCTCGCCGACTGCCTCGACGCTGTGACAGCCTTCTCGGATGGCGGCGGTGATCTGGTTGACGCCGACGCTGAAGCAGGAACAGACCGTCGCACCCGGGTCAGGCTTGTCGGCACCGGGGCGGCCGGCGGCGACTGCGAAGCGCTTGCTGAGATTGGCATGCGAAGCCCGAAGCTGCGAAACCGCCCAACTCCGCGCCACGGCGACCGGCCGCGGCGACAGGAAGAGCGCGGCGAGCAGCCTGTCGCCGTCGAAGAAGGCGAGGCGAAACTCGCCGGAGGTCCGGTCCGTATAGCCGATCGGGTCGATATCGGCGGGAACGGAGAAGGCATGCCGGCACCAGTCGATCCAATCGCCGTCCATATCGGTCAGGGCAAGCTCCATCCGCCATCCGCCCTCGGCCTTGGCGATCGCCCAATAGGCGGCATCGAGCCCCTCGGGCTTCGTTGCCGAAACGGCGAAGCCGTATGTCTTGGCCGAGAAGCGTTTGGCCCGGACTGCGACGTTCTTCGACGCCGGCTGGCCGGAGAACGGGTCGGTCAGAGGCGCGACGAGAGCGTCGATTCGCGCCTTCGAGGCGAACTGATCGTTCCAGTGCATCGGCACGAAGAGATTGCCTTCGGCCTGGCGATCGGTGACGAGCGCCCGGACGACCGCCGAGCCGTGGGGGCTCTCGATCACCACGAGGTCGGCATCGGAGACACCGATATTCTGCGCATCGCGCGGATGGATCTCAACGAAGGGCTCGGCGAGGTGGCTGGAAAGCCGCGCGCTCTTGCCGGTTCGGGTCATGGTGTGCCAATGGTCGCGAACGCGGCCGGTGTTAAGCGTATAGGGGAAGGCCTCATTGGCGCGGCGCGCCTGCGGCGCCTGAACCGCGATGAAGCGGGCGCGCCCGTCCGCATGATAGAACTCGCCCTTCGCGAAGAAGCGCGTACCTTGAGGCGCGGTGCCTTTCGGCTGCGGCCATTGGAAAGGCGCGAGATCGTTATAGGCCGCCGGCTCGATCGCCGCATGGGCGCCGATATCGAAATCGCGGCGGCCGTCGTTTTCGAAGCCGGAAAGCGCGGCGTGCTCGGCAAAGATCGCGGACTGCGACGCATGGCTGAAGGCCTCGTCAAAGCCCATGCGCCGCGCGACCTCGGCGAGCTGCCACCAGTCGGCGCGTGCTTCTCCGGGCGCCGGAAGAAAGGCGCGCTGGCGCGAGATGCGCCGCTCGGAATTGGTCACCGTGCCGTCCTTTTCGCCCCAGCCGAGCGAGGGCAGAGCCACATGGGCGTGGCGGGCCGTATCGGTGTGACGCTGCATGTCGGAGACGACGACGAAGGGACAGGCCTTGATCGCCGCTTCGACGGCATCGGCGTCGGGCATGGAGACGACCGGGTTCGTCGCCATGATCCAGAGCGCCTTTATGCGGCCGTCGGCGACGGCGCGGAACATGTCCACCGCCTTGAGCCCCGGCTTGGAGGCGACTGCGGTAGCTCCCCAGAAGCGCCGCACCAGATCGCGGTCGATTTCCTTCTCGATGTCCAGGTGGGCGGCAAGCATATTTGCCAGCCCGCCGACTTCGCGGCCGCCCATCGCATTCGGCTGGCCGGTCAGCGAGAAGGGGCCCATGCCGGGCCGGCCGATACGGCCGGTCGCGAGATGGCAGTTGAGGATGGCGTTGACCTTGTCGGTGCCGGCGGAGGATTGATTGACCCCCTGGCTGTAGCAGGTCACGACCTTTTCCGTCGTCTCGAACAGCCGGAAGAAATCGCGCAACTGCTTTTGCGTGAGCCCTGTCACGTCCGACAGGCTTGGGAGATCGAGCGCCGCGGCGGCCTGAACGGCCTCTGTGAAGCCGTTGGTGTTGGCCGAGACATAGTCCTGGTCGACAGCGCCGCTCGATGCCAGATGCGCAAGCAGACCGTTGAAAAGCGCCACGTCGCCGTCAGGAGCGATAGCCAGATGCATGTCGGCGATGTCGGCCGTCATGGTCCGCCGGGGATCGATGACGACGACCTTCATCTCCGGGCGGCTGGCCTTCGCCGCGGCAAGGCGCTGATAGAGCACCGGATGGCACCAGGCGAGGTTGGACCCGGTCAGGATGACGAGATCGGCAAGCTCCAGGTCCTCGTAGGTCCCCGGCACCGTATCGGAGCCGAAGGCGCGCCGGTGGCCGGCGACGGAGGAGGACATGCAGAGGCGCGAATTGGTGTCGATATTGGCCGAACCGATGAAGCCCTTCATCAGCTTGTTGGCGAGGTAGTAGTCCTCGGTCAGCAATTGCCCCGACACATAGAAGGCAACCGAATCCGGCCCGTGTTCGGCAATGGCTTGCGAAAACCGTTCGGCCACGAGCTCAAGCGCTTCGTCCCAGCCTGCGCGGCGGCCACCGATTTCCGGATGGAGGAGACGGCCGTCGAGATCGAGAGTTTCGGCTAGCGCCGAACCCTTGGAACAGAGCCGGCCGAAATTGGCCGGATGCTCGGGGTCGCCCTTGACGCTGACCGCACCGTCATCACCCACGCGGGCGATGACGCCGCAGCCGACGCCGCAATAGGGACAGGTGGTCTTGACCTCGCACGCCATCTCTACTCCGCCGCTGCCAGTGCCAGGTTCTCGAGCGCGATGAAGAGCGCCCCATTGTCGTTCTTGACCGGGATCGTGCGCACCGCGCCCTCGTCGGCGCCAAGCGCCTTGCCGGTCTCGAGCGAGATCACCCAGTTGTGCAGCGGGCAGGTGACCGCCGTGCCATGGACGATGCCCTGGCTGAGCGGCCCGCCCTTGTGCGGGCAGTGGTCCTCGATCGCGAAGACCTCGTTCTCGGCAGTCCGGAAGACGGCGATCTTGCCGATCGGCGTCTTGACGCAACGGGCGCCGCGGAGCGGAATGTCGCTGATCTGGCCAATAGCAATCCAGTTCATTGTCATCACCTCATTCCGCTGCCTGGTTGAAGCCGACCGTCGCCATCGGCCGGAATTCGTGCTTGTCCTTGCCGGAGACCCGCTCCGACCAGGGATCGACCTGGGCGAATTTCTGGCTGAAGACGAAGCGGTCGTAATAGGCCTTGCGCTTCTCGGCATCGTCCATGATCTGCCGGCGGATCTCGTCGAGGCCGATGCGCTTCGCCCACTTGTAGATGCGCTCCAGATAGCGGGCCTGTTCGCGATACATCTGCGTCAGTGCGACGATGTGCTCGAGCGCCTCGTCCTCGGTCTTGACCAGTCCGAGCACCTCGGTGCCCTTGATGTCGAGACCGGCGGCGCCGGCGAAGTGGATCTCGAAACCGGAATCGACGCAGATGACGCCGATGTCCTTGCAGGTCGCCTCGGCGCAGTTGCGCGGGCAGCCGGAGACGGCCATCTTCAACTTGGCCGGCGTCCACGAACCCCACATGAACTTCTCGATGCGAATGCCGAGACCGGTCGAATCCTGGGTGCCGAAGCGACACCATTGCGAGCCGACGCAGGTTTTCACCGTGCGCAATCCTTTGGCATAGGCCTGGCCCGAGACGAAGCCTGCCTTGCCGAGATCGGCCCAGACGGAGGGCAGGTCCTCCTTCTCGATGCCGAGCAGGTCGATGCGCTGGCCGCCGGTCACCTTGACCAGCGGAACATTGAACTTGTCGACCACATCGGCGATGGCACGCAGTTCCTGCGAGTTGGTGACGCCGCCCCACATGCGCGGCACCACCGAGTAGGTGCCGTCCTTCTGGATATTGGCGTGGACGCGCTCGTTGATGAAGCGCGACTGGTAGTCGTCGGCATATTCGTCCGGCCAGTCGCAGACGAGATAGTAGTTGAGGGCCGGACGACATTTGGCGCAGCCGCAGGAGGTCTTCCACTCCAGCTCCTGCATAACGGCGGGAATGGTCTTCAGCCCCTTCGCCTTGATGAGACGGCGCACGTCGTCATGGCCGAGCTCGGTGCAGTTGCACATCGGCTGGACGGCGGCCGGGTTGTAGCCTTCGCCGAGGGTGAGCGACATCAGCTGCTCGACGAGGCCGGTGCAGGAGCCGCAGGAGGCGGATGCCTTCGTGTGGGCGCGAACCTCGTCGAGCGAGGTCAGGCCCTTGCCGGTGATCGTCGAGACGATCTTGCCCTTGCACACGCCGTTGCAGCCGCAGATTTCCGCATCATCCGGCAAGGCTGCAACGGCCGCCGTAGGGTCCAGAGGGGCTCCTCCCTGGTAGGCCTGGCCGAAGATCAACGTGTCGCGCATTTCGGTGATGTCGGTGCCGCGCTTCAACAGGTCGTTGAACCAGGCTCCGTCCGTAGTTTCGCCGTAGAGCACCGTACCGATGATGCGGTTCTCCTTGAGCACCAGCCGCTTGTAAATGCCGGCGGTGGCGTCGCGCAGCACGATCTCCTCGCGCCCGTCGCCATCGGCAAAGTCGCCGACCGAATAGAGGTTGATTCCGGTCACTTTCAGCTTGGTCGGCGTGTCCGAGTGGACGAAGGCGGCCTTGCGGTCCCCGGCGAGGTGGGAGGCGGCAACCCGGGCCATTTCGTAGAGCGGCGCGACCAGGCCGTAAACCATGCCGCCGACTTCGGCGCATTCGCCGAGCGCCATGATGTCCCCGTCGGAGGTCTGCATGCCGGCGTCGACGACGATGCCGCGGTTGACGGCGAGCCCTGCATCCTTGGCAAGGCCGGCACTCGGCCTGATGCCGACCGCCATGACGACAAGCGTCGCCGGGATGATCCGGCCGTCGTCGAGCTCGATGCCCTCGACCTTTTCTTCTCCGACGATTCGTTTGGTATTTGCCTTGGTAATGACCTTGATGCCGCGACCTTCAACCGCCTTCTGAAGCAGGTAGCCGGCGGCCGGGTCGAGCTGGCGTTCCATCAACGTCGGCATCACATGCAGCACGGTGACGTCCATGCCGCGCTGGGCGAGGCCGGCCGCCGCTTCCAGTCCGAGCAGGCCGCCACCGATGACGACGGCCTTTTCACGGGACTGGGCCGCGAGCAGCATCGCCTGCACGTCGTCGAGATCGCGATAGGTGATGACGCCGCGCAGGTCCTTGCCGGGCACCGGAATGATGAAGGGCACCGAACCCGTGGCGATCACCAGCTTGTCGTAGCTTTCCGTGACGCCGTGATCGGAGGTGACTGTCTTGGCGTTACGGTCTATGGCGACGATCTTGTGGCCCTTGTAGAGGGTGATGCCGTGCTTGATGTACCACCCGTCGCCATGGATGATGATCTCCTCGTACTCCTTTTCGCCGGAGAGCACGGGCGAGAGCATGATGCGGTCGTAATTGACGCGCGGCTCGGCGTTGAAGATCGTCACTTGATAGCGCCCGGGCGCCTTCTCGAAGAGCTCTTCCAGCATGCGGCCCGGCGCCATGCCGTTGCCGATGATGACGAGTTTTTCAGGGGTGCGTTCAGCCATTGGGTAGTCACTCCGCAGCTTCGACGAAGCGCACGGCTTCGCGACAGTTCAGGTAGTTTCGGTTGGAGGCGGGTCCGGCGCGCCGGCGCGCCCGGGCGAGCGGCACATCGAGAATTTCGCCAATTCGTGCAGACGGTCCGTCGGCCATCATCACGATGCGGTTGGTCATGCGCACGTTCCCTCAAACTGGTAGCCGGTAGAAAGCCGGCGTAAAAAAACGCCGCTCGGACATTGCGCTCCGGGACCAGCAGGAAACCCTTGGAGGCAAAGACCTTGCGACGTCGGTGTCTTTGACAGGCAGTATCGGAGCCTGAGCTCGCTTCAATCGCCTTTGATCGAAGCAATTCTAGAAAAGCAAATGCCGTGCCAGTTTTAGAATGTTTGTCATATCGTATTGATTTTAAACGAGAAACGGAATTCCTCCATATTGCCTAAAAAAACGAACATCGCGTTCCGTGATGAAATTTTGTGCGATGCGGCATTGGGCGGATTTCTCTGCCGCTTAAACGAGCGGTGGATGCGCTCACATATCGTCGAGCGATGTATGTGGTCGTCCGGTCGCCTTCACCGGAAAGGCATCGATATATTCCCGGATGCGCTCCGGGTGGAAGACGTGTCCGTCCATGAAGCGGTCACCGGGCACTGCGCCTTCAAGGGCAATATCGATCTCCGCCGACGGGGCGCTTCTTCCGAGCGCCCGGCGGTAGAGATCGGGGCGGTAGGCGGAAACGCTCGCCTCCAGCCCCTTGGCGGACAAGGCGACCTGGCCCCAGCGCACCATCTGGCTGTAGATCCAAAGCGCGTGGTTCGGACGGGGGTAATTGGCAAAGCCGGCGTGAAAGACGAAATAGTCGTCGACGATGCGCCGGTTGCCTTCAGGGTCGATGGTGAATTCGCCCGCCAGCACCCGGCGCAGGATATCGGCGGGCGCCGCCACGTAGCGTTGTTCCGCAAGAACCTCTGCGAGTGCGGAGCGGTTCTCCGCTGCGTCGCACCAGCGGGCAGCCGCATCGAGCGCGACAAGCAGCCGCGAAACGGTCTCGGGGTTTGCATCGGCCCAGTCGGGTCGCATGCCGATCACCTTTTCCGGCGCCGAGGGCCAGATGTCCTGCTTGGTCGCAACAATACGGCCGACGCCGCGTTCCGAGGCGACCATGTTCCACGGGGCGCCGACGCAAAAGCCGTCGATCGCCCCGGCCGCCAGCGCGTCGGAGGTCATCGGCGGCGGCACGACGACCAGCCTGACGTCGCGGTCGGGGTCGATCCCTCCGGCGGCCAGCCAATAGCGGAACTCGTAATTGTGAGAGGAAAAGGGGTAGGTGACGCCGAGTTTCAGCGGAGGGCTGCCGGCAACCCGCGCGCGACGGATAACGGCCGCCAGGGCTTTCGCATTCGCCAGGGCGTTGTCGCTCGCGGCGAGGTCGCCCTCCTCCTGCATCTCGGCATAGAGCCGCGTCGACAGCGTGATCGCATTGCCGCCGCGCCCGAGCGAGAAGGGCGTGATCGTCGGCGACGGATTGGAGCCGAGGCCGAGCATGGCGGCGACGGGCATGGGCGAGAGCATGTGTGCGACATCGAATTGCCGGAAGGCGAGCCGGTCCCGCACATTCGCCCAGGAGGTATCCTTCACCAGATCGAGAGTGATGCCTTCCTTTTGCGCGAAGCCGAATTCGGCAGCGGCGATCAGCACGGCCGCGTCAACGAGCGGGATGAAGCCGGCGCGAACGGTGCGTGAGCCCTCGCCGGCCACGATTGCCGGGGCGGGCAGGGCCTCGCCGGCGGAAAGTTTCCTGGCTTTGGACTCGTCGATATCCGTCAATGCGTTCACTCCGGTCTCTCCCGACATGCTGCTTCCCGGGGGTGGCGGCGGCCATTCATCGGATCAGCAATCCGGCGGCGGTCACCACGCTCTGGGCGATTTCCGAGATCTTCTTCTTCTCGTTCATCGCGGTCTGGCGAAGCAGCGTGAAGGCCTCCTCCTCGGAGAGCCCTCGCATTTTCATGAGAATGCCCTTGGCTCGTTCGACGAGCTTTCGTTCCTCAAGCGCCGATTTTGCGTCCGCAAGCTCGCGCTGCAGCCGGCTGAAGGCATTGAAGCGGCTGACGGCCATGTCGAGGATCGGCTTGACGCGTTCCTTTTTCAGCCCGTCGATCACGTAGGCCGAGACGCCGGCCTCGACCGCTGCCTCGATCGACGCGGTATCGGAGCGGTCGACGAACATGGCGATCGGGCGGCCGACGGTGCGTGTCAGCTGGAAGAGGTGCTCCATCATGTCCCGGTTGGGGTTCTCTATATCGATGACGATCACATCCGGCTGCAGCGTCTCGATGATGCGGGCGACGCCGTGCACCTCGTGAATGACCGTGACATTGCCGTGGCCCGCTTCACGCAGGCCTTCCTCGATGATCGAGGCGCGAATGGCGTTCTCGTCAATGACTAGAATGGTCAGGTCTCGATGGGACATGCTGCATCATGATGCAGTGCAACAAGTTTCGCAATATGTTTCTGCCTAATTAATTTGCGATCTTGTTGTATGCACAAATTAGGGGCGAAATGCCGGGCGAAGCACACTGGCCTGCGTAAAAAATGGGCTGAAGCCTCGATCCGATGGCTTGCGAAGCAGGTCGCGCCGCGGCCTCGTCGAGGTCTCTCTCTCCTTTTAAAGGGAGGCGCCAGGTCCCGGCCCTATCGGTCTCCGACCGAAGGGAGCGCCCAAAATGGAACTTTCGCCGGCTCGCCCGGTTGTAAGTTGCACAAGTCAGTAAAGCTGGCGGCTGAAGACCACTGGGAATCGAAAGCTATGCAAGCCGTTGTGTTTGTTTCCGTCTTGGCATCACCGCTTGCGGCAGGCCTATTGCTCATCTGGCTCGGGCCGCTCTGGGCCGCGGAGCGGAATTCCGGGCGTTACTGGACGGTGCCCAAGCTGGAAGAGACAAGTCCTTCACGGTGCCTGGTTCCGCCACTGGCGAACTGCCGCCGTTGATGCTCCTCCTCGTGCCGCTGGCGCGAAGCACGTTTTTCCTCCGCGGCCAGACCCGCCGATGACACGCCTGTCGCCGTCGTGGGATGTGCTCATTGGGGCCAGCTCTCGAGGGTCCGGACGAAATGCGTCAGCCATGTATTCGTTTGATGGCCGTCGAGCGCCCTGTGGTCGATGGTCAGAGACACGTAGGCCATCGGTCGGATCTGGATCGTGTCCACGCCATCGACCTCACGGACGACGACCCGCTTTTCGAGCTTTCCGACCCCGAGAATCGCCGATTGCGGCTGATTGATGATGATCGGCGCCGCGAGCAATGATCCCGATACGCCATGATTGGAAATGGTGAAGGTGCCGCCTCTCACATCGTCGGCGCTGAGCACGTTCGATCGCGCCCGTGCCGTCAGGTCCTGCAGCTTCTCCGCAATGGCCGCGAGAGAGAGGTGCTGGGCCTGGTGGATCACCGGCACGATCAAGCCCCTGTCGCCGAGAGCGATTCCGACACCGATATTGACGTCGTCGAACACTTCGAGGGCATCGTCGTGCCAGCGGCTGTTGACCTCCGGGACGGCGCGCATCGCCGTGACGCAGGCGGATACGATATAGGCGGTATAGGAAAGGCTGATGCCCTCCGCCGCCAGTTTCTCCTTATGGGCATCCCGGTGGCGCATGATCGCCGAAAAGTCGGCTTCGAAAACGGCGGTCACATGGGGCGCAGTCGTCATCGACCGCAGCATATGCGTGGCGATCGAACTGCGCATGCCGCTGTGCGGTATCTTCCGCGAAGGCAGCGCTGCGCCCGTGTCGGCGGGTTTTGATGGCTTGGCCCCGGGCGCCGGTGCGGGGCGTTCCGACTTTTCCGCGAAAGCCCTGTCCATGTCTGCGCGGCTGACGCGGCCGTCCCGGCCGGTGCCGGCCACGGTCCTCGGGTCGATGCCGTATTCCTCGGCCGCGCGGCGCACGGCAGGAGAGAAATGCGGCGGCTGCGAAGAGCCGAACGCCTTCAAATCCGACGTCTGCGCCGGGGTGGCAGGCTGCTCACGACCGGGTGTCTCGCTGCCGATCCGGCCGAGAACGGCGCCGGGCACGGCATCGTCGCCGTTCTCCATCAATATCTCCGTGAGCACGCCATCGGCCGGGGCGGGAACTTCCTGTGTCACCTTGTCGGTTTCGAGCTCGACCAGCGGGTCGCCCGATTTCACGCTGTCGCCGATCTTCTTGAGCCAGTTGCGGACGATCGCCTTCGTCCCCTCCTGCTCGACGGGGGCGTTGATGTCGATGAGGTCGCCCATGCTCAATACTCCAGGAGATCGGTGATTTTCCGGCGGATACGCTCTGTCGAGGGGACCGCCCAGTCGAGCAGGGCAGGACTATGGGGACTCGGAATATCTGGCATGGTCAGCCGCGAAACCGGCGCATCGAGATCGATGAAGGCCTCGTCGGCGACGGCGGCGGCGATCTCCGCTCCGAAGCCCCCGGTGCCGAGATCCTCGTGGACGATGAGGCAGCGGCGGGTGCGACGGACCGAGGAAAGCACGGCGTTACGATCCCACGGCATCAATGTCCTGAGGTCGATCACATCAGCGGAAACTCCCTCTGCCGCGTCTTCGCAACGATGCACCATGGCGCCCCAGGTGACCACGGTGATGTCGCTGCCTTCGCGCGTGAACTTCGCCTTGCCGAAGGGCAGCGCGAAGGCATCGCCGGGATAGGGGCGCCGCGCCCAGGGGTGGTCCAGCATGGCGCGATGTTCGAAGAAGATCACCGGGTCGTTGCCGCGCAGCGACGTGCGCAACAGCCCGACGGCGTCCTCGGCGTTGGACGGAACGGCGACCTTCCAGCCGGGCTGGTGGACGAAGGCCACTTCGTTCGTCTGGCTGTGCCAGGGGTCGCCGCACTTGAAGAAGCCGCCCGGCATGCGCAGCACGATCGGCGCGGCGAAGCGGTTGTTGGTCCGCCACCGAACGGTCCCGCAGTCGTTGATCTGCTCGCTCGCCGGTTC
This sequence comes from Sinorhizobium glycinis, assembly GCF_001651865.1. GTDB lineage: Bacteria > Pseudomonadota > Alphaproteobacteria > Rhizobiales > Rhizobiaceae > Sinorhizobium > Sinorhizobium glycinis. The sequence continues at coordinate 73,992 of NZ_LPUX01000064.1, read as the reverse complement.
CGCATATTTGCGGAACTGGATCTCAGGCACGGGCACGAGGCCGGCCAGCGCCATGCCGACCGCACGCCCGACAATGCCTTCCTCCGAGAGCGAGGTGTCGAACACACGGGTCGTGCCGTATTTTTCCTGGAGCCCGAGCGTGACGGCATGGACGCCGCCTTTCGGGCCGATATCCTCGCCGAACAGGATCACCCTTTCGTTGATCGACATTTCGTGGTCGAGCGTTCGCCGGATCGCCGTCACCATGTTGATCCGCTGGGCGTCGCCTTGGGGTGTCTCGGTCGTCTCCGGCGGCCGGTATCCGGCACGGTGCTGCCCGCCCATCGCCTGCATTTCGCCTTCGAAGAAGACATTGCGGGTGACGGTTTCGGGATCTGCGACCGGCCGGGACTCGGCCTCGACGCGCGCCTGTTCGGCTGCCGCCTTGGCGGCGCCAGCAAGCTGATCCCATTCCTCTTTGCCCAAGACGGCAGGAACCAGATAATCCTTGAGCCGCGGCAGTGGATCGCGCGCCCATTCGCTTCTGACGAGCTCTTCGCTCTTGTAGGCCTGGGTGTCCTGAAAGCTGTGACCTTCGAGGCGTGGCACCTTCATCCGGAGCAGGACCGGCATGCGCTCCTCTCGCACCAGGTCGACGGCGCCCTTCGTCAATCGGGCGGCCTCTTCCGGATCGCAGCCGTCACCGTCGAGGACCGTCAGGTTTCTCCAGGCCGCAAGATTGGCGGCAATGTTTCCCTCTGGGGTCTGGAGGGTGGAGGGAACCGAGATGCCGAAGCCGTTGTCTTCGATATAGAAGAGCATCGGCAGGCCTTGCGTCGTGGCGACCGTCAGCGCGGACCAGAAACCGTTCGAGGCGACCGAACCATCGCCGCCGAGGACGACCGCGATGTCCCGGTCATAATCCTTGTTCTTGAGCTGCTTGCTGAAATAGGTGATCGCCTGCGCCCATCCGGCCGTCGGCGTGTACTGGGACCCGACGCCGCCGCACATCGGCAGCGCCGAAGCCCCGTTCGGATTGGGATAGTTGAAGACGACGCCGATATCGCGGCCGTCGGAATAGCCCCCGGTTCGCGCCATGGCCGAGCCGAGCGCATCCGCCGGGTCGACACCCAGCGACAGGAGCAGCGGCCGCGAACGATAGTAGCCGCAGGCGGCGTCATGTCTTCCGGTGAGGTTCAGCCCAAGGAGGATCTGGGCCATGTCATGGCCGCGCGCCGAGAATTGGTATAGGACCTTTTTCTCCGGGACGAGGCGCTTTTCTTCCATCTCGTCAAGCTCACGGGACAGAAGCATGAGCTGCACGACCCTCTTCCAGTCGATGCTCTCGTCCGGTGCGTTCCGCCGGTCTTGTTTGAGTGCAGCCTCTCCCATCGTCTGCCGTCCTCCCAAATGCCTCATCTGGAAGAATAGCTCGTCTCGGGCGCAAATCGGTTTCAATCTTGAGGCATTTCAGGTATCAATTGATCAGAATGTTTCAGTTCTGGAAGAATCCTGATGAACGCGTTCAATCTCGACCTGGTTGACCGAAAGATCCTGCGAGTCCTTCAGGAGGAGGCCGATATCAGCCATGCCGCCTTGGCCGAGGCGGTGGGCGCCTCGCCGGCCTCCTGCTGGCGGCGGATCAAGGCTTTGGATACGGCCGGCGTGCTCGGGAAGACCGTCCGGCTTGTCAATCCGGAGATGGTCGGACGCGGGCTGAACGTCTTCTGCCATGTGCGCATGAAATCGCACGACCCGCTTGCCCGCCGCAGCTTCGAGCGCTTTGTGGAGAGCCACGAGGAAGTGCTGGAATGCTATTCGATGTCGGGCGAGTGGGATTATCTCCTGCGTGTCGTCGTGGCCGACGTTGGCGACTACGAACGATTGCTGATGCACGGCATCCTGACGCATGACGCGGTCGCGAATTCGTCCTCGCATTTCGCCCTGAAGAGCGTGAAATACTCGACCGCCGTTCCGGTGTGATTGGTCGAGACTAGAGCGGGATGCGCTCACATACGTTCGCGCCGCCGCTCTAAGCCCTTTGTTTTTGCCGCATTTGTGCGACGTCAGGTGATTCCACCTGACTGCAAAATGCTCTAGCCGCGCGGCTCGTGCCTGCCTTGTCGAAGCGTTCGGGCCGGCGGATCGGCAAGTCCCTGGTCGGCGAGTGTGTTGAGTCCGCCGACGATGTTTTGAAGCCCGCGCGCCTCGGCATAATGCATGAGGCCGCCGCGCCACCGCGGGAAGCCATAGCCGTGAATCTCGACGAGATCGATGTCCGCGGCCCTGATCGCGACGCCTTCTTCCAGGATGCGGGCCGCTTCATTGATCATCGGCAGGACGATGCAGTCGACGATGCCCGCCTCGTCCCACTGACGCCGCGTCCCTCCGGCCGCAGTCTCGACGATGATCGCCGAGACGATTTCAGAGGGTCGCGGCGTGCGGTCGCCGCTCGCATAATCGTACCAGCCGCCGCCGGTCTTTTGCCCGAGGCGCTCAATGGCGCAGAGTCGTTCCGCGATCGGCGCGAAAGGCATCTCGCCGCGGGCGCGCGCCGCGCGCCGCTGGAAGGCGGCGATATCGAGACCGGCGAGATCCTGCGCTTCGAAAGGCCCCATCGGCAGGCCGAAGCGCCGCATCGCCGCATCGACGGCCTGCGGGGTCGCGCCGGTCAGCAGCAAGCGCTCCGCCTGGGCGCGCGTCACCTTGAGAAGCCGGTTGCCGATGAATCCATCGCATATGCCGGCGCGCACCGGGACCTTGTTCAGGGTGCGGGCAAGTTCGAACGCGCTTGCCAGCACCTCGGGCGCCGTTGCCGCGGTCGGCACGATCTCCACGAGCTTCATCACATGCGCAGGGCTGAAGAAGTGCAGTCCGAGAAAACGTTCCGGTTGCGCGATGCCGGCCGCGATCCGTTCGGGATCGAGATATGACGTGTTGGTGGCGAGGATCGCGTCAGGGCGGCAGGAGCGAGCCAGGCGCGCAAAGACCTCGCGCTTCACCTCCATGTCCTCGAACACGGCTTCAATGACGAGTTCGGCATTGGCGAGCATGCCGTAGTCGGTCGTGCCGATCACGCCTGTAATTCGCTCGGCGGCGGTCTCCGGGCTTATTCGGCCGCGTTGCACGGCGCTATCGAAAATCGCCCGCAGATTGGCAAGCCCGCGGGCAAGAGCCGCTTCGTCGCGCTCGACGAGCGTCACGGGGAAGTCCGCGTCGCGCAGTGCTGCGGCAATGCCGGCCCCCATGGTTCCGCCGCCCACGACGGCTGCCGAGCCTATTCGCTTCGGCGTTACGCCCGCGAGCTCCGGCGGACGTCGCGCTGCCCGCTCGGCGAAGAACACGTGCCGGAGTGCGGTGGCCTGAGCCGAACCGCGCAGCGCGAGAAAGGTCTCCCGCTCGAAGGTCATGGCCGTCTCGAAGTCGGCGTCGACGGCACGCCGGACGCAGGCAAGCGCACGAAGCGGGGCGTCCTCGCCTTTGGCACGGGCGGCGACCGTCTTGGTGATCCTGTCCCAGGCGGTCTGCTCCAGCGTTGGCACCGTGCGGTCACGCAGCGGCGGCGGCAGCGGCCTGCCGAGGGCCGTACGGGCGAAGTCTATGGCGCCCTTTTCGAGGTCTCCGTCGATCACCATATCGATCAGTCCCCGCGACGACGCGGTTTGCGCGTCGATTGGGGCGCCGGAGGTGATCATTTCCGCTGCGATGGCAGGACCGACCAGACGCGGCAGGCGGACGGTGCCGCCGGCACCGGGAACGATGCCGAGACGAACCTCCGGAAGGCCCAGCTTGGCGGAAGGCGAGGCCAGACGGAAACGGCAGCCGAGAGCGACCTCCAGTCCGCCCCCGAGCGCACTGCCGTGGATGGCCGCCAGCCAAGGTTTGCGGGCGGCCTCGATCCGCGCGACGACGTCGGGCAGGTGAGGGGGCACGGGCGGCTTGCCGAATTCGGCCACATCCGCCCCGGCGATAAAGGTGCGCCCTGCGCAAAGAAGAATGACGGCCCGAATGGCCGGGTCGGCGTCCAAGGCTTCCGCCGCATCGCAAAGGTCTTGCCGAAGCGCCTGCGACAGGGCGTTCACGGGTGGATTGTCGACGGTGACGACGGCGATCTCGCCGTCTCGTTCGATCTCGAGGGTCATGCAATCGCGCCTTTGCGAGCTGAGTGCGCCCGGTGTTTATAATTGACTGACCGGCCGGTTTATGCAACTCTTTTGTCAGCCGCCAAGCAGGCGTGGCTGCGCTGGAGGAACCATGCCCGACACCGAAACCGTCCTGTCGGCCTTCGCCGATGGAGTCCTTCGCTTGACGCTCAACCGTCCCGACAAGCTCAATGCGTTCAACGAAGAAATGCATCTGGCTCTGCGGGCCGAGCTGGAGCGGGCGCATCAGGATCCTTCGGTCCGTGCCGTGCTCCTGACCGGGGCGGGCCGCGGCTTTTGCGCCGGGCAGGATCTCGGCGACCGCGATCCGCGCCAGAGCGATGGTCCGCCCGATCTCGGGCGAACGATCGAGCTCTTCTACAATCCGTTGATCCGGTTGATCCGCGGCCTTGAGAAACCGGTGGTCTGTGCGGTCAATGGAGCGGCTGCGGGCGCCGGTGCAAATATTGCGTTCGCCTGCGACATCACGCTTGCCGCCCGCTCGGCACGCTTCATACAGGCCTTTGCCAGGATCGGCCTCGTGCCGGATTCCGGCGGTACATGGAGCCTTCCGAGGCTGCTGGGCGAAGCGCGCGCCAAGGCGCTGGCACTGACCGCCGAGCCGCTCGATGCCGAAACCGCGGCGAATTGGGGGCTGATCTGGAAAGCTGTCGACGACGCGGTGCTTCTCGACGAGACAGCGGCGCTCGCCGCCCGGCTCGCCGCGGGGCCGACCAAGGGGCTGGGCCTGACCAAGCGAGCCATCCAGATGGCGGCGACCAATTCTCTCGAAGAGCAGTTGGAGTTGGAGCGCGACCTGCAGCGTGAGGCCGGACGCAGCGCGGATTACGCCGAGGGCGTCGCGGCCTTTCTGGAAAAGCGCAAGCCGGGTTTCACGGGCCGATGACGGAGATGCGCCCAATGACGGCACAGGAGCTTGCCGAAGCCGCAGCCGATGCGATGTGGCGCGAGGACAATGCGTCCCGCCGTCTTGGCATGGTCATCGAGCAGGTGGCGCCCGGAGCGGCCGTTCTTTCCATGGCAGTCCAGGGAGAAATGACCAATGGTCACGGCATCTGCCACGGCGGCTATGTCTTCGCCCTGGCGGATTCGGCCTTTGCCTTTGCCTGCAACAGCTACGATCAGCGCGCCGTCGCCCAGCATTGCTCCATCACCTATATCGCGCCGGCCTTCGCCGGCGACCGGTTGACGGCGACGGCGCGAGAAGTATCCCGGCGCGGCCGCGGCGGCATCTACGACGTCAGCATCAGCAATCAGAAGGGAGAGCATCTGGCCGAATTCCGCGGCCATTCCCGCACCGTCAAGGGGACCCATCTCACGGAGAAGCCCTGAGCCGACCACACGGAGTTCGCAGGAGACATCCCATGGAAGAGCTTTCACCGCGTCCCGGCGAGCTCGAGGCGATCGAAACGGCCTCGCGCGATGAAATCGCGGCGCTCCAGCTCGACCGAATGAAATGGTCGCTGAACCACGCCTATGAACATTCGCTCTTTTACCGCGCCCGCTTCGAGGCGGCCGGCGTTCACCCATCGGATGTGAAGTCGCTTGCCGATATCGCGAGATTTCCATTCACGACCAAGCAGGACCTGAGGGATACCTACCCCTTCGGCATGTTCGCCGTGCCGCGCGAGAGGCTGGCGCGCATACATGCGTCTTCCGGCACGACTGGCAAGCCGACTGTCGTCGGCTATACGCAGAGGGACGTCGACATCTGGGCCGATCTCGTCGCGCGTTCGATCCGCGCCGCGGGCGGGCGCCGCGGCGACCTCGTGCATGTCGCCTATGGCTATGGCCTGTTCACTGGCGGACTCGGCGCCCATTACGGAGCGGAGCGACTCGGATGCACCGTGGTGCCGGTGTCAGGTGGCATGACGGAACGCCAGGTGACATTGATCGAGGACTTCAAGCCCCGCGTCATCATGGTGACCCCGTCCTACATGCTGTCGATCCTGGACGAGTTCCGCCGCCAGGGTTTCGATCCGCGCCAAAGCTCGTTGGCGGTCGGCATATTCGGAGCTGAACCGTGGACCAACGCGATGCGCCAGGAAATCGAGCAATCCTTCGACATGCATGCCGTCGACATTTACGGGCTGTCGGAAGTCATGGGTCCCGGAGTTGCGAACGAATGCGTCGAGACAAAGGACGGCCTGCATGTATGGGAGGATCACTTCTTTCCGGAGATCATCGATCCGGCGACGGGCGACGTTCTGCCCGACGGGAAAATGGGGGAGTTGGTCTTCACCACTCTCACCAAAGAGGGCCTGCCGCTCGTCCGTTATCGGACCCGCGATCTCACCCGGCTGCTGCCCGGCACGGCGCGCTCCATGCGACGGATGGAAAAGATAACCGGCCGCTCCGACGACATGATCATCCTGCGCGGGGTCAACGTCTTCCCGACGCAGATCGAAGAGCAGATTTTGAGATGCCGGGGGCTCGCCCCGCATTTCCAGATCGAACTCAGCCGCAGCGGACGAATGGACACCATGACGGTGCATGTCGAATGCACGGCGGAAGCGGCGGACGAAAATGCGCGCGCCGCCTGCGCCAGGATACTCGCCGATTACATCAAGAGTGTCGTAGGTGTTACGACGACGATCGAGATTCGCGACCCGGGTGCCGTCCCCCGCTCGGAGGGGAAGGCCAAGCGGGTCGTGGATCATCGGCCGAAGGAATGAACCCGCGTGATGCGGGAAGCTTGGCGGCTTCCGTGATCACGGGGGGCACGAACGAGAACGCAGGATCAACATGGCACGAACGCGCGCGGTCGACTTTGAGGAAAAGCAACGCAGCATATTGAGCAATGCGGCTGCAGTCTTCGCCGAACTCGGCATGGAAAAAGCCTCGATGGCGCAGATCGCCTCGCGCAGCAATGTGTCGAAGGCGCTGCTCTATCACTACTATCCGGGCAAGGATGCGCTGATCTTCGATATCATCCGCACCCATCTCGAAGAGCTGGACGCGGGCATAGCGAGCGTCGACCGCCAGGACCTGGGCCCGGAGGAACGCCTGCGAGCCCTGGTGCGGCAGGTGCTCGACAATTACCGCGGCGCCGACAACGAGCACAAGGTGCAGCTCAATGGCACGAGCGCCCTGAGCGCGGAACAGATGGACCATCTGAGAAGCATCGAACGGCGCATCGTCAAACGCTTTGCCAACACGATCGGCGAAATCAATCCGAGCCTCAACGACGAAAAGCCCCTGTTGATGCCCGTCACCATGTCGCTGTTCGGGATGATGAACTGGGTCTATATGTGGTTCCGGCCGGGCGGCCCGATCAGCCGCGACGAGTATGCCGACCTCGCCACCACCTTGCTCCTGGAAGGCGTGAAGGCAGTTCGTTAGCCTTTCGTGCAGGCCCGAGAGGCGATCGCCTCAACTCCGTGTCTTGGCCACCATGGTCAGCACGTCATATTGCGCAACGACCGCGCCGTTCTGGTTGGACACCCGGCAATCCCAGCGGACTTCGCCATGGTCGGCGCCGATGCGTGGGTTGATCTCCTTGCAGGTCAGCCGCACCTGCAGGGTGTCGCCCGGATTGACGGGCGTCAGGAAACGGAGGTTGTCGACGCCGTAATTCGCCAGCACCGGACCGGGCGCCGGATCGACGAAGAGCCCGGCCGCGAACGAGACGATCAGATAACCGTGAGCGACGCGCCCCTCGAAGAACGGGTTGGCCCGCGCCGCTTCCTCGTCCATATGCGCGTAGAAGGTGTCGCCGGTGAAATGGGCGAAATGTTCGATATCCTCGAGCGTCACGGTGCGCGTGCCGGTTACGAGCTGGTCGCCGATGCGCAGTTCGCCAAGCGACTTGCGGAACGGATGCTCGCCGTCGCTGCGGACCTCGGCGTCCGGTACCCAGCGCCCCGTCACCGCCGAGAGCATCGTCGGCGATCCCTGCACGGCGGTGCGTTGCATGTAATGCTTCACGCCGCGGAGGCCGCCGAGTTCCTCGCCGCCGCCGGCCCGCCCGGGGCCGCCATGCACCAGCCCGGGCAGCGGTGAGCCGTGGCCTGTCGAGGTCTTCGCAGTCGTGCGATTGCCGATCAGCACGCGTCCATGGAACGGCGCCATGCCGAGAACGACCTCCTCGGCGAAGGACGCGTCGTTGGTGAACACCGAGGAGACAAGGCTGCCCTTGCCGCGCCGGGCAAGTTCGACCGCCTCTTCGACGGTCTCATAGGGCATGACGGTGCTGACAGGGCCGAAGGCTTCGACGTCGTGAACGGCTTTCGCCCGGAACGGCGCGTCGCAGTAGAGCAGCACAGGATTGAGGAAGGCGCCGATGCGGACATCGCCTGAGACGACGTGCGGATTGTCGGGGTCGCCGGCGACGATTTCGGCGTCCGCCGCAAGATCGCGAATGCGGGCGCGGACCTCTTCGCGTTGCCCGAGGCTCGCGAGAGGTCCCATGCGGACATTCTCGTCACCGGCGGTTCCGAGAGCGGTCCTGGCGAGCCTCTCGCCAAGCGCGGCCACGACGGCATCGCCATAGGCGCGCGGCACCAGCACGCGACGGATGGCCGTGCACTTCTGCCCCGCCTTGACCGTCATTTCCCGAACCACCTCCTTGACGAAAAGATCGAACTCGTCAGTGCCGGGGGCGGCATCGAGACCGAGCATCGAGGCGTTGAGACTGTCCGCCTCCATGGTGAAACGCACCGCGTTTTCGATGATCGCCGGATGGGTCTTCAGTTTGCGGCCGGTCGAGGCCGAGCCGGTGAACGTCACCACGTCCTGTCCATCGAGGTGATCGAGGAGATCGCCGGTCGATCCGCAGATGAGCTGTACGGCACCTTCGGGCAGTAGCCCGGTTTCGGCCATTCGACGGGCAACGAGTTCGGCGAGATAGGCCGTCTGGCTGGCCGGCTTGACGATGGCCGGCATGCCGGCGAGCAAAGTCGGCGCGAGTTTTTCGAGCATGCCCCAGACGGGAAAGTTGAAGGCGTTGATGTGAACCGCGACGCCCTGGAGCGGCGACAGGATGTGGCGGGCCGAAAACGTGCCGTCCCGCGACAGGGTCTCGACGTCGCCGTCGACGAGCACCCGGGTGTTAGGCAGTTCGCGGCGGCCTTTGGACGAGTAGGCAAACAGCGTGCCGATGCCGCCTTCGATGTCGATCCAGCTGTCGGTCCTCGTCGCGCCGGTCGCCGAGGAGAGCGCATAGAACTCTTCCTTCCCGTCCATCAGCGCCTGACCGAGGGATTTCAGCATGGCGGCCCGTTCGTGGAAGGACATGCGCCGCAACGCCGGCCCGGCCTTGTCGCGGCCATAGGCAAGGGCCGCGGAATAGTCGACGCCGGTCGAGTCGATCAGCGCCACAGGGACTCCGGTCGAAGCGTCGAGCAGCATTGCACCTTCTCCCGTGCCGGGAACCCAGGATCCGTAGACGTGGCTTTCGAGCCGGCGAGGCCGGTTTGCCGGAGCGTTCATTTTCATCTCCCTTTCCGGTCAGTTCAGGTTCAATGCAGCGAGCTGCTCGACAAGCGCGGTCTGCCATTCGGCAAGCAAGGCTTCATTCGGCGTATGGCGAAGGCCCAGCCGCGCGAGCATCTCGTAGCGGGCCGAGCCTGCGAGACCGAAACTCGCCGCAACGCGAGGACGCCAGTAGCCGATCGATTCCAAGGCGGTGCGGCGCGTGTCTTCGGACTCGACGATGCGCTGGAGCGCCTCGACACCGAGCGCCGTGTGGTGAGCTTCGCGCGGCAGGATGTCGCGAAAGACCTCGGCGAGCGGCTGGTAGGAGACGCGGGTCGATTCGCGCAGCTGGATCGCGGTCGCCATGCCCATCAGCACGTTCAGGACGACCGCATCCACCCAACCCTCGAGCGGGTAATGGAAGACGGAAAGGCGCATGTCGCCGCCCTGGCGCGCCGCGCCGATATCGGCGCCCCGGGAAAGCCGCGCGTCCCAGGCGTGGTGGACGGCATAGCGCTCGACATCCGCGCCGAACGTACCCATGACGTCGAGGACACGGCCCGCATGGTCGGTCTTCTCGAGCACGATTCGGGCGGCAGCGATGCGCTCCTTGATGCCCGGCGCATCGTTGATGGTGTCGGCGAAACCGGCGGCACCGGCGAGCTCGCTATCGACGAAGCTTGCCATCAGACGCAGCAACTCGCCGCGATAGCGCGGCGGCGCGTTGGCGGGCGAAGTCAGCACGCCTCCTTGCTGGAGGTATTCCTCGATGGGCATCGTTTCGGACATCGGCATCCTCCCTCCGCCGTCGAGCCTCATTGATCGTAGCTGACGACGATCCGGTCGCTCAGCGGATAGCATTGGCAGGTGAGGACATAGCCCTGGCGGACCTCGTAGTCCTCGAGCGCGTGGTTGACTTCCATTTCCGTTTCGCCCTCGAGCACCTTGGCACGACAGGTGGAGCAGACACCGGCCCTGCATGCGAAGGGCGCATCCATCCTGTTCTCGAGCGCCGCCTCGAGAAGCGTCTGCCCCTGTTTCGGCATGTTGAAAATGCGGGTGGCGCCGTCGAGCGTGACGGTTGCCTCGCAGGCGGTGCCGCGCTCCGCCGCCGCAATGCTCTCCACCTTGAGACGAGCGCGGCCCGGTTGCGAGGAGGCGAAGAGCTCGAACTTGATTTGCTCGTCACGCATCCCGTGCCCGCGGAGCGTCGCGGCGACCGCCAGCATCATCGGCTCGGGGCCGCAGATGAAAGCCGTATTGGCCGCCTCGATATCGATCCAGTGCTTGAACAGTGCGGCGCATTTTTCCGCGTCGACGCGCCCCGCGAAGAGATCGATATCCTGGGACTCGCTCTCGAGCACGTGGAGGATGGCGAGCCGGCCGAGATAGATGTTCTTCAGGTCGTCCAGTTCCTCGCGGAACATGATCGAGCCGATCTGGCGATTGGCATAGACGAGCGTGAAGTGCGAGCGCGGCTCGCTGGCGAGCGTCGTCTTGATGATGGAAAGAATGGGTGTGATGCCGCTGCCGCCGGCAAAGGCCAGATAGTTCTTCGCTGCATCCGGCTCGATCGGCGTGAAGAAGGCACCCATCGGCGGCATCGCCTCCAATGTGTCGCCGACGCGCAACGCCTCGTTCGCCCAGGTCGAGAAGCAGCCCCCGTCGACCCGCTTGATGCCGACGCGCAAGACACCTTCGTGCCGTCCGGAGCAGATCGAGTAGGAGCGACGCAGTTCCTCGCCATCGAAGCTGCGGCGGAACGTCAGGTATTGCCCCTGCGTGAAATCGAAGAGGTCGTGGTCGGTGTCCTGCGGCGTCAACGTCACGACCACGGCATCGCGTGTGTCGCGACGGATTTCGGTCACCTGCAGGGAATGGAAACGGGCCATCTGGCGGATCTCGCTGAGCAAGGATTCAGATGCACTTGAAATAATCGAACGGTTCGAGACAGTCGGTGCAGCGGTAGCTTGCCTTGCACGGCGTCGAACCGAACTGGCTGATCTTCTCGGTCTTCGTCGATCCGCATTGCGGGCAGGCGACGATCGGATCGGCGCGGCCCGAGAGCCGCTCGCTACGCTGGCGCAGTACGCCATCGATGGCGGTGCCGTCGGCGGGTGGCGCGATGCCGTAGCGCCGGAGTTTCTCCCGCCCCTCGGCACTGATCCAGTCGGTCGTCCAGGCGGGAGAAAGCTGCCGCTCCAACTTGAGCTTTACGATGCCTTTCTCCCGAAGCGCCCGCTCGATCTCGAGGTTTATCACCGCCGTCGCCGGACAGCCCGAATAGGTGGGCGTCACGGTGACGACCAATCTATCGCCCTCCCACCTGACGGCGCGGATGATGCCGAGGTCGACGACCGAGATCACCGGGATTTCGGGATCCGGCACCTCGCCCAGCCACCGCCAGATTTCCGCGGTTGAGGGCAGCGTCGCGGTCGCCATGGCCAACTTCCTCCCCTACCACGTGGCGCCCGGATAGGCGCGCTGGAGGAACTGCATTTCGGCAAGGATAAAGCCCATATGCTCGGTATGGACCCCACGCTTGCCGCCCCTCTGCATGTAGCCGTCGGCCGGCTTCTTCAACGTTGCCTCGGTGAGGGTCTCGCCGACCACGCCGTCCCATTCCGCTTTCAGGCTTTCCGGAGCGGGGCCAAGACCCGCCGCGGCGAGTTCTTCATCGGCCGCGTCGCCGATGAAAAGCTCTCCGGTATAGGGCCAGAGATCGTCGAGCGCCTCCCGCATGCGGCGGTGGCTTTCTGCCGTCCCGTCGCCGAGTCGGATGACAAGATCGCGGCTGCGGTCGAGGTGATAGGCGACCTCCTTGGCGGCCTTTTCGGCGATATCGGCGATCCGCTTGTCGGCGGAGGAGCGCAGCGCTTGCAGCATCGACAAATGCCAGGCGTCGAACAGGAACTGGCGCATCAGCGTCTTGCCGAAGTCGCCGTTCGGGCGCTCGACGAGAAGCACGTTGCGGAACTCCGTCGCGTCGCGCAGATAGGCGAGGTTATCGGCTGTGCGGCCCTTGCCCTCCATCTCGCCTGCGAGGCCGAGCCACAGCTGGGTCTGGCCGATCAGGTCGAGGGCGGTGTTGGCAAGGGCGATGTCCTCCTCCAGCGCCGGGGCGTGGCCGCACCACTCCGACAGGCGATGGCCGAGGATCAGGGCGTTGTCACCCATGCGCAGCAGGAATTCGAAAAGCGCGGCCTGATCGACAGTCGGGAAGGGGGCGCTGCTCATCACATGTGCCCCACTTCCTCGGGAACGTCGAAGAACGTCGGATGGCGATAGACCTTGGAGTTCGACGGATCGAACAGCGGCCCTTTCTCGGAGGGTACGCTGGCGGTGATGTCGGTCGATCGCACGACCCAGATGCTGACGCCCTCGTTGCGGCGGGTATAGACGTCGCGGGCATTGTGGATCGCCATTTCCGCATCGGGCGCGTGCAGGCTTCCGACGTGGCGGTGATTCAGGCCGTGCTGGCCTCGAATGAAGACCTCCCAAAGGGGCCACTCGCTTGACATCGGCATTCCTCCTGCTGGACGCCTCGTTCTAGCCTGCGGCCTGTCCCGCGGTCCGGCGTTGTTCGGCTTTGGTGGCGTGAGCGGCCAGTCCCTCGCGGAACCAGGCTCCGTCGTCCCAGGCTTTCCGGCGCGCCCCGAGCCGCTCGGCGTTGCAGGGGCCGTTGCCGGCGATCACCTCGAAGAACTCCTTCCAGTCCGGCTGGCCGAAATCGTAGCCCCCCTTCGCCTCGTTCCACTTCAGCTCCGGATCGGGGACCGTCAGGCCGAGATAGTCGGCCTGCGGCACGGTCTGGTCGACGAACTTCTGACGGAGTTCATCATTCGAGTTCTGCTTGATCTTCCAGGCCATCGATTGTGCCGAATGAACCGAGGCATCATCCGAAGGGCCGAACATCATGAGTGACGGCCACCACCAGCGATCAAGAGCATCCTGGACCATCGCCTTCTGCGCCGGCGTGCCCTTCACCATCTTTGCGAGGACGTCGAAGCCCTGTCGCTGATGGAAGCTTTCCTCCTTGCAGATTCTGACCATGGCGCGCGCGTAGGGCCCGTAGGAACAGCGCTGCAGCGGCACCTGGTTCATGATCGCGGCGCCGTCGACGAGCCAGCCGATGGCACCGATGTCCGCCCAGGAGAGTGTCGGATAATTGAAGATCGAGGAATACTTGGCCTTGCCGCAGTGCAGTTGTTCATACATCTCGTCGCGGCTGATCCCGAGCGTCTCGGCGGCGCAATAGAGGTAGAGGCCATGGCCGGCTTCGTCCTGGACCTTGGCGAGCAGGATCGCCTTGCGCTCCAGCGTCGGCGCGCGGGTGATCCAGTTGCCTTCCGGCAGTTGCCCGACGATCTCCGAATGGGCGTGCTGGCTGATCTGCCGGACCAATGTCTTGCGGTAGCCCTCCGGCATCCATTCCTTGGGCTCGATCTTCTGTCCCGCGTCGATCCGTTCCTGAAAGGCACGCTCCTGGGGTTCCATGTCCTCGAGCGACTTGACGCAGGCGCCATCGGTTTTGACCATCTGTGCGTACATCATTCGCCTCCTGCTTCGCCTTCGCGGCCATGATGCGAATTACTGACCGACCGATCGGTCACTTATCTAGCGCAGTAGACGTCACAGATCAATGCGCATTTTGCATATTTTTGTGATGTTTCGTCATTCGCGCAAGAAAGCTTAGCACAAATGCACCTGAACGGCCCGAAAAACGGCCCTGCGAGCTTGGTTCCGAGCTTAGAGGGCCTGCGTTTCGAGCAGCGACAGACGCTTCCTCGTGTCCTCGGTTACGGCACTGAGCGCACCGGAACCGCTGATGAATGTGCGCGCGATGTGGTCGTCGGCGGCGGGAGACAAGTGCCGGTAAAGCGTGGCAAAGAGACGGCGTGCCTCGCGGCCGGGCCAATCCTCCGGCAAGGCAGCGGCGGGCAAGCGAGGGTCATTGAGCAGCACGCTGCGGAAGCGGTGGATCAGAAGGAGCCGCATCGTGAGCGCCGTGGCCGGAGCAAGGGAGCGCTTCTCCGCCAGACGGGCCACGGGAGCGAATTGTTGGAGGAACGTGCGATAGGCGGCGGCGTGGGGCGCGAGGTCCCAGTATGCCCTTACGAAAGCGGCAAGTGCCTTTGGATCGGGCGAGTCGGCACGAAGGATGAGCCCGCCGGCCAATGGGGGTGCCTGCCTTGCCGGCCCAATTGCCAAGCGTGGGTCCAGACGCGCATAGCCGGCACGCTCCAGAGCCTGCATCGTTTCCTCCGCTTCAGCGCCGGCCAGATGCACAAGCTGCCAGTTCTCCTCCTGGGCGCCGCTGAAAATGATCCGTGCAGCGGCAGCGAACTCGCTGCCGGCGGCCTTCGAAAGCCGATAGTAGCTGCGTCGGCCCGCCCTCTCGCCCAGCAACTGACCGGCGGCAACGAGCCGCGAAACGGCCGTCCGCACCAGCGTTTCGCTGATGCCGACGGCGGCGCAGGTCTCGATCAGGTTGCCGATCCACACGACGCCGCCCCGAGGCTCCACAACGTCTCCATAGATCGTCACGATGAAACCGGCCGCCTTCAGGGGCGTCTGAACGAGGATGCTTTCGACGAGTTCAGCGATGCGATCGTCTGCCCCTTTGCCTGCTGCCATCGCTCGACTCGCCTCGCCTCCACGCCGCCTGCCGCCTTCATCACTTTTCACGGGCAGCGGCAGAACACAATCAAGATTGGCGCTGGCGATCGCGGGGTTCTGGATGATGAGCCATTTTGCCCTCTGCTTCAGACGTCCGCTCATTCGTGGAGAGCGGCAACTGGCTCGGCATTGTCGCCCAGAGGCTTGTGGGGGCCGCGTGAGGCGAAAGGGACCGATCGGCCCCATGCTCATACGACGACCGGGATCTTCCTACGCCTCAACCATGCAGAGGTTCCGCCTGGCGGGCTGCCGACGGCACGGCCGCCTGTTCCGTTTCGCCCGAATGCGCCATGGCGGCGACGAGAGCGATGATCTTCTTCCGCAACACCGGATCGGCGATCTTCAGGAAGGCCCTGTTGAGGGCGATACCTTCCTTCGAAGCGACGAAGGAAGAGATTTCGTGCGACTCACTAACGTCGGCCGCAGTTTCGCGCGCCTGGGGATTCTCGTCCTGCTGGAAGAAAAAGCTTGGATGCACGCCGAGAATATCGGCGATCGCCTGCAACCGGCTTGCGCCGATCCGGTTCGTGCCCTTCTCGTATTTCTGCACTTGCTGGAACGTGATGCCGAGGCCGTCTGCAAGTTTTTCCTGGCTCATTCCGACCATTAACCTGCGCATGCGGACGCGTGAACCGACGAAGGTATCGATCGGATTGGGATTCTTCTTCATCTGCGATTCTCCTCGCGATCTTTCGCCTCAGTTATATATAAGTTTGCTCGAATAGGCGAGCGGATGCAATCACTGCGCGCTAAATTCTCTGGTTGAAATGGCGCTTTTGCGGCAGGGTTCGGGGGCAGCGTCAGCAAGCTGACAAATGAGGCAACTACTCGGCCAGACCGGCAGCCGCCGAGGCAAGGGCGGCGAGGCCGAAAGCGATCAGCAGCAGGCCGGAAAGCCGCGACGTCCAGGCGGCGAAACCGTCAGGCAGCCTGGTCTTCGCGAGCGTGACGCCGCCGCTCAGGAGAAACCACCAGCCGAGCGACCCGAGGAAGACGCCGGCGACGACGATCGCCGCGCTCGCCCCATCGCCGACGGCCGCAAGGCCGAGGCCCGCGAAGATCGCGGCGAAAGTCAGGATGGTCGTAGGGTTCGCCATCGTCAGCAGGAAGGTCGCGGTCGTCGTGTGCAGCAGGTCACGCGCGCCGATCTCGGCTGGCGCCGCGACCGGCTGGGGGCTCAATCCGCGCCAGCCGAGCCAAAGCATGAAGGCACCGCCGACGAGGCCGAGCGGAATCGAAAGCGTCGACAGAAACGTCGCAAACGCCGCAAAGCCGGCCGCCGCCATCATCGCGTAGGTTGCATCGGCAAGCGCCGTCCCGAGACCGCCTGCGACGCCGGCCCAGAAACCGCGTTCCAGCGTACGGCTGATGCAAAGCGCGCCGATCGGACCGAGCGGTGCCGCAATGGCAAGCCCGAGGAGCAGTCCTTTTGCGAAGAGCAACGCGGTCATCCTCTGTCTCGCTTTCCTCCGTCCGGCGCGGGCAAGGTGACGGAGCGCTCCGCGGCGGTGGAAAGCGCGATGACGGTCTCGCTCCGGGCGAGATAGCGGCGCGCCTTCAGTTCCGACAGAAAGGGCTCGATATCGCCGAGCGTCGGCATGCGCACCTTGGCGCAATAGGACCAGGCGCCGGTCACGTGATGGCATTCCGCAACCGCAGGGTGGGAGGCGATGAAGCTGCGGAACTCGCCCTCGTCGGCATCGTTTGCCAGGGCGATCCAGACGAAGGCGAGCACGTCGAAGCCGAGGATCCGGTGGTCGACGTCAAGCGTGAAGCGGCGGATGACGCCGCTCGCCGTCAGACGGCGGATGCGTTCGTTGACCGCCGACGGTGAGAGGTCCACCGCCGCGCCAATATCGGTCAGCGAAGCGCGGGCGTCGTCGGCGAGTATTCCAACGATTTTTCTGTCTGTGATGTCCATCACAGAAAAATACAGCGTATCAATGGCGATGTACAGGGATAATTAAGGCTTTCCCCGCGGCAGATCGATGTCCTTCAGGGCGTCGAGCGGCCCCGTCAGTGCCGTCCTCGGTGGCACGAGTTCCGGCTCGACGAGATGTATTCGCGGTGCCGCCCGAGGTTGCTCGATCACTTCGAAGGCCTTGGCGATCATCCCTTCGACATCCTGCCGGATCATGATGACGGGGAAGGGGAGGAAGGAGGCGAAGGGATCGTAGTCGTAACAGCCGACGACGAGGTCTGTGAAGTTGTCGTGCGGATGCTCGGCCATGAAGCGCAACAGGCCCTCGAAGTTGATCGACGAGTTCACGAAGAGCCCGCGGGGGAGCTTGCCGCAACGGGCGTAAAAGGCCTCGAATGCTTTTCGCGCGTTGTTCGCGGCGTAGCCGGTCGGCTGAATGCATTCGTCCGGATCACCCCCGAGCAATTCCTTTTTGACGGCCCGGAAGCCGCGGATGCGCTCGTGGCTCGCATGATCGTTGCGGCCGCCGAACAGATAGAGATCGTTCGGCCCGAGCGGGCGGTCGGTTGGAAAATGGCGGATGATCGCCTCGGTCAGGATCCGCCCGCCCTCGAAATTGTCGCTGATGACGGACGGAACCTTGGTGCCGGGCAGGTCGATATTGATGTGCTTCAGCCCGGCCGCTTCGCAAACTTCATGCACCCCGTCCGGGTCCGTTGCGCCGCAGATGAACAACTCGTCGATGGAATAGGAGATCAGCGTTGCGGCCGTCTTGCGCTCCTCCTCCGGGTCGCGGCTGGCGCTGACGACGATCGGGCATTGGCCCTTGCTGCGCACATGCGCCTCGAAGGTCTGGGCGAGAGAGGAGAAATAACGGTTGTCATGCACGGGCAGGAGCAGCCCGACGAGGCCCGAGCGAGAACTGCGCAACCCGCGTGCCTGGCGGTTCGCCGTATATTGGTGGGTCTCGGCGAGGCTGCGGATGAACTCGGCAGTGCTTTCCTTGATGCGGCGCTTGCGCCACGTGCCGTTCAGCACCGCGCTCACCGTCGAGGGCGAGCTGCCGGAGAGCACCGAGAGATCGTAGATCGTCGCCTTTTTCTTGCCGCTGTTCGCCATCTGAGCCCTCTCGAATCTCTTAGAGCCGATTTCCGCTTGACGAAAGATTAAGTCTGCAGGATAGTCTTTGCACCATCGATTGTGCAAATAAGAAATATCGATTGTGCAGGTCTTTGGGTCGTCTGAGGAGGCGGCGGTCAGCGGCGGGAAACTCGCTTCTCGTCATGGAGGATTGAAACTGGAGGCCGGCGCGTCAGCGCCCGGGAGAGTTCCCGTTGCGGGAACCTGTGGAGGAGAGACATGTTCAAGACATTTCTTGCTGCCGCTCTGGCGGCTTCGCTTTCGCTCGCCGGTGCCTTTTCCGTCGCGGCGCAGGAAGCGCCGAAGGTCGGCGTCGTCGTGAAGATCGGCGGCATCCCGTGGTTCAATGCCATGGAGGTCGGAATCAAGGAACGCGGCCAGAAGCTCGGCCTCGATGCCTTCATGGTCGGCCCGACCAGCGCCGACCCAGCACTACAGGTCCGCGCCATCGAGGATCTGATCGCCCAGGGCGTGAAAGTCATCGGCGTGGTGCCCAATGACGCCAAGGTGCTGGAGCCGGTCCTCACCAAGGCCAAGGAAAAGGGCATCATCGTGATCACCCATGAGTCGCCGAGCCAGAAAGGGGCCGACTGGGATTTCGAGCTTGCTTCATCTCAGGGTTTCGGCGAGGCGCACGGCAAGCTTCTGGCCGAGAAGATGGGCGGCAAGGGCGAATATGCGGTCTTCGTCGGATCGCTGACCGTGCCGCTGCACAACGCCTGGGCGGACGCTGCGATCGCCTATATCAAGAAGAACTACCCCGAGATGACTTTGGTCGGTGAACGCTACGGCGTTGCCGAGGACGTCGACAAGAGCCGCTCGACCGCCCTCGACCTGATCTCCGCCCATCCGAACCTAAAAGGCTTCCTGGCCTTCGGCAGCCAGGGTCCGATCGGCGCCGGCCGCGCCATCGAAGAACGCCGCAAGGTGGGCCAGATCTTCGTTCTCGGGCCATTCTCGCCCGGACAGGGCCAGAAGCTGGTGAAGTCCGACGCGATCTCCGGCGGCTTCATGTGGAACCCGAAGCAGGCCGGCGAAGTCTTCGTGACGATGGCCGATAAGCTCCTCAAGGGCGAGGAGATCAAGGACGGCGACGAGATAGAAGGCCTGGGCGTGGTTCATCCGGACTTCCAGAACCGCAACATCATCGTTGACCAGCTCGTGCCCATCAACAAGGACACGGTCGCCGATCTCGCCGCTATGGGTCTCTGATAGTGGTTCCTGGCGGGATGCCGCGCCGTGCATCCCGCCTACAGCGCCGCGCGTAATGAGACGCGCAAAGGTCGCTGTAGCACTTAGAATTGCCGCATGTCTTTGTCCTCGAATCGGGGTCGATTTGAGGAGACATGCGGACGGGTTCTCCCGGCTGCTGGGCCGGCTCCGGCCGGCCTGGCAAGTCTCATGAAACGAAGTTTCGACAGGCGCAGGGTTCATGCATCAGGCAACGAGCGCGACGGTCGGCGAAAAGCCGCTTCTGTCCCTTCGCAACATCAACATGACCTTCGGCGGCGTCAAGGCGCTGAAGAATGTGAGCTTCGAGGGGCGTCCGGGTGAGGTGCATTGTCTCGCAGGCGAGAACGGCTGCGGCAAGAGCACGCTGATCAAGGTGATCACCGGCGTCTATCGCCCCGCGGACGGGGCGGTCATCGAATATGACGGCGAGATCTATTCGCACATGTCGCCGGTCACCGCCCAGGACCGCGGCATCCAGGTGATCTGGCAGGATCTGGCGCTTTTCCCGGAAATGAGCGTCGCCGAGAACATCGCCTTCCACGAGGTCCTCGGTCGCCGGCCGCGCCTCGTCGACTACAATCGCATGCGGCGGATCGCCATCGACGCGCTCGCCCGTCTCGGCGTCACGCTCGACGTCGAGCTCCCCCTCAAGGAATACGCGATCGCCCAGCGCCAGATCGTCGCGATCGCCCGGGCCCTTATCGGCGAGGCGAAGCTCGTCTTCATGGACGAGCCGACGGCATCGCTGACGCAGTCGGAGACCGACCATCTTCTCGAGATCGTCCGCACGCTTTCAGCCTCCGGCGTTGCCGTCGTCTTCGTCAGCCACCGCCTGGCCGAGGTGCTGGAGATTTCGAGCCGCATCACGGTACTGCGCGACGGCGCGCTGGTCGGGGTCTATCCGGCCGCCGGCATGACGCAGTCGCGCATCACGGAACTGATGACCGGCAAGACCTTCGACCAGCACGTCCGCGCCCGCCCGAGGGACGATCAGCCGGTGGTGCTCGAGGTTCGCGGGCTGACGCGACCGGGCCAATTCGAGGATATTTCTCTGACCGTCCGCCGCGGCGAAACCGTCGGTATCACCGGCCTGCTCGGGGCGGGGCGGACCGAGCTGGCGCTCGCCCTGTTCGGCATGCTGAAGCCTGCCTCGGGGGCGATCAGCATCGAGGGCAAGGAGGTCCGCTTCGGCTCGAACCGCGACGCGATCAAGGCGGGTGTCGCCTATCTCTCGGAGGACCGGCTGTCGCTGGGGCTCATCCAGCCGCAGGCGATTGCCGACAATCTGGTGATCGCCTCGTTGCGCAAAATTCTCTCCGGAGGGCTTCTTTCGGAGGATCGCAAGCGCAGCCTCGTGTCCCGCTGGATCGCCGATCTCGGCGTCAGGATCGGCCGCCAGGCGGATGCGATCTCGACGCTTTCCGGCGGCAACCAGCAGCGCGTCGCGATCGCCAAATGGCTCGCTACCGACCCGAAGCTCCTCATCCTCGACTGCCCCACCGTCGGCGTCGATGTCGGCGCCCGCGCCGGGATCTTCGACATCGTTGCCAGGCTCGCCGAGAGCGGGCTGGCGATCATCCTGATCTCCGACGAGGTGCCGGAGGTCTATTTCAATGCCGACCGGGTGCTGCATATGGCGCAGGGTCGCATCGTCGGCACCTATGACCCGCGCCAGGCGCGCCTGGAGGAGATCGAGGCCGCCGTCTATGCGTAGCTTGATCCGCACTCACGCGACCGAGTTCTCGCTGCTGGCGGTGATCGTCATCATCAGCACCGTGCTTTCCGTCGCCACGGCGAACTTCTTCTCGCTCGGCAACGCCTTCGACCTCCTGAACATCAGCGCCGTCAACATCATCTTCGCCGTCGGTCTCCTGGTGGTGCTGATCGCCGGCGGCATCGACATCTCCTTTGCCGTCGCCGCTTCCGTCGTCCAGTATTGTACGGCGATCGCGCTCGGCTGGATCGGCGGAGGCGGCTGGATCTCCGGGCTCCTGATCGCCGGCTCGCTCGGTGTGCTGCTCGGCTGCCTCAACGCCTTTCTGATCCACCGCTTCCGGATCATCTCGATCGTCGCGACGATCTCCACCTTCAACATCTATTTCGGGCTGCTGATGTTCTTCACCAGGGGCGTGTCGATCTACGACCTGCCCGAATGGCTGACCGACCGCGTCATTCTCTTCGAGCAGGAGATGCCGGACGGCACCTGGATCGAGATCACGCTGCCGGTTCTCGTCATGGTGATCTGCGTCGTCGCCACCTGGATGCTGATCACCCGCACCACGATCGGCCGGCAGCTTTACGCCTTCGGCGACAATCCGGAGGGGGCGCGCCGCTTCGGCATCAATATCGGCGCGATGCAGTTCATCGCCTTCGGCTGGCTCGGCCTGATGGCCGGCATCGGCGGGCTCATCCAGGCGCATTATGCGCAGGAGGTGGTGCCGAACGCGCTCTACGGCCGCGAGCTCGACGTGCTTGCGGCGGTCGTGCTCGGCGGGGCCCGCCTCGGCGGCGGAAAGGGTTCGGTGCTCGGCTGCGTGCTCGGCGTGCTGTTGATCTCGATTACCCAGAACGGCCTCAACCTGATGGGCGTCTCCCCCTTCGCCTTCAAGATGATCGTCGGCGCCATCATCCTCGTCGCCATCACGCTTTCCAACACCCGGATAGAGCGTCTGCTGCCTTTCGTCGGACGGGGGGCGGGACGATGATCTCGATCCTCGAACGCGTCAAAACCGCCCTGGGACCCGAGATGGCCGGTCCCGGCCTCGCCTTCGTCGCCGTCGTCCTCGTCTTCGGCATTGCCTCGCCGCAGTTCCTGAGTGCCGCGACCTTCGGTTCCGTCGCCTTCCAGCTTCCGGAACTCGGCCTGCTGACGCTAGCCATGCTGCTGCCTATCCTTACCGGCGGCCTCAATCTGGCGATCACCTTTACGGCGAACATCGCCGGGCTGACGGTCGCCTGGGTCCTCAGGGAAAATGGCGGCGTCGACGCCGGCATCGGTATCTTCATCGCCGGCTGCCTGCTGGCGCTGATGGTCGGCGCGGCGAGCGGCGTCGTGATGGGGCTGGTGATCGCCTTTACCCGCGCCCATCCGATCCTCGTGTCGCTCTCGATGATGATCTTTCTGCGTGGGCTCGGCGAGTTTTTGACGCGCGGCGGCGATATTTCCGGCTTCCCCGCCTTCATGGGGCCGATCGGCCATGGCTCGATCGCCGGTATCCCCGTGCCGCTCATCGTCTTCATCGCCTGCGTGCTCGGCTGGCACGTGCTGCTCGGCCGCACCAAGCTGGGCTTCAACACCTATATGATCGGCTCGAACCTCGAGGCGACCCGCTATTCCGGCATCAATACGCGCAAGGCGATCGTGCTCGTCTACACGCTCTCCGGCGTCATGTGCGCCATCGCCGGCATCATCATGCTGGCACGGTTCAATTCGGTGCGCATCGGCCACGGTGAGTCCTACCTGCTGATCACCGTGCTTGCCTGCTTCCTCGGCGGCGTCAATCCGTTCGGCGGCTTCGGCCGGGTCATCCCGGTCTTCGTGGCGCTGGTCGTGCTGCAGCTTCTCTCGTCCGGGCTCAATCTCATCGGAGCCAACCAGCATCTTGCAACCGCCGTCTGGGGCATCCTGCTCGTCGGCGTGATGATCCTTCGATGGGTCGCTTCCAGGATCAAGATTTCAATCGTCAGAAGAGGATCATGACCATGCAGGGTTTTGGCGTCCATACGAGCATGTGGACCATGAACTGGGATCGGCCGGGTGCCGAGCGGGCCGTCGCGGCCGCGATCAAATATAAGGTCGATTTCATCGAGATCCCGATGCTCAATCCGCCGGCCGTCGACACGGAACACACCCGTGCGCTGCTCGAGAAACACCGGCTGCGCGCGCTCTGCTCGCTGGGCCTGCCCGAGCGCGCCTGGGCATCGGTGCGCCCGGACGCGGCGATCGACCACCTGAAGGTGGCGATCGACAAGACTGCCGATCTCGGCGGCGAGGCGCTTTCCGGCGTGATCTATGGCGGTATCGGCGAGCGGACCGGCGTGCCGCCGACCGAAGCGGAATACGACAATATCGCCCGCGTGCTGACGGCAGCCGCCAAGCACGCCAGGTCGCGCGGCATCGAACTCGGCGTCGAAGCCGTCAACCGCTATGAGAACCACCTGATCAATACCGGCTGGCAGGCGGTGCAAATGATCGAGCGGGTCGGCGCCGACAACATCTTCGTGCACCTCGACACCTACCACATGAACATCGAGGAGAAGGGCGTCGCCAACGGCATCCTCGATGCCCGAGAGCACCTGAAATATATCCATCTGTCGGAGAGCGACCGCGGCACGCCCGGATATGGCACCTGTGACTGGGATGAGATTTTCGCGACGCTCGCGGCGATCGGCTTCAAGGGCGGGCTTGCCATGGAAAGCTTCATCAATATGCCGCCGGAAGTGGCCTACGGCCTTGCCGTCTGGCGTCCGGTCGCGAAGGACGAGGAGGAAGTGATGGGCAACGGCCTGCCTTTCCTGCGCAACAAGGCCAGGCAATATGGCCTGATCTGATGAGCCAGAACGGCGGGCAGGCTCGGTCTGGCCGCGCGCGGCCCTCGAAGGAACAGGAGGTGGAGGCGGTGGTGAGCGATCGAGGGAAGGACGCGGCGATGATCGCCGTCCTCGACGTCGGCAAGACCAATGTCAAGCTCAGCGCCGCCGCGGCGGACGGCACGATCGTCGAGACGCTCAGCGTTCCCAACCCTGTTCGGCCGGGTCCGCCCTGGCGTCATCACGATCTCCAGAGCTTGGGTGAGTGGGTTTTCGATACTCTCGCGGCTCTGTCGCGGCGCTACGATCTCGCCGCCCTGGTGACGGCGGGGCACGGCTCCGGCGGTGTGCTGACCGGCGCCGACCCGGATGCCGGCGATGGTGCCGTGCTGCCGATGATCGACTACGAGCAGCCGCTGCCGGACGACATCCGCGAGGCCTATGCGCCGTTCGCCGGTACCTTTCTCGACCGCGGCAGTGCCACGATGCATGGCGCGACGCATCAGGCCCGCCAGCTCTATTGGATGGCACAGCGCGAGCCAGGCGCCTTTGCCAAGGCTCGCTGGTATCTCGGCCTGCCGCAATATTGGGCCTGGCGGCTTTCCGGCGTCGCAGCTTCGGAAGCGAGCTTTCTCGGCGCCCAGTCGCATCTCTGGAACGTCGCGGAAGGGCGCTGGGCGCCGATCGTCAGCGCCCGCGGCTGGGAGCACCTGATGCCGCCCTTCGCCAAGGCCTGGCATGCGCTTGGGCCTGTCCGGCCCGAACTTGTCAAGCGCTTCGGGTTGCCGAATGGTCTGTCTGTGTTGACGGGCGGCCATGACAGCAGCCTCAATCATTATCGCTATCATGCCGCAGGCCTGCGGGACTTCACGGTGATCTCGACGGGAACCTGGATCGTCGGCTTTTCCGGTTCGACACCGATCGAGCGGCTCGACGAGCACCGCGGCATGACCTTGAACAGCGATGTGTTCGGCAAGCCGCTCGGCGGCATCCTGACGATGGGCGGACGGGAGTTCTCCCACATTGCCGGCAAGGACGCTCCGGCAGCGGACGTTCCGGTTGATATTCTAGGCCGCCTCATCAGCGAACGCGTATTCGCCACTCCTTCCTTCGGGGACGACGACGGACTGTTCCCCGGAAGCGCCGGCAGAGGTCGTATTCTTGGCCGATCGGCCGAGACGCCGATGGAGCGCAAGGCCTTGGCCATCCTCTATTGCGCGCTGCTGACGATCGAGTGCCTTGAGGCGCTCGGCGACGACAGCCTCGTGGTCTTGGATGGCAGTTTCTTGCGCGATCCCCTTTACGCGCAGTTGGTGGCGGCAGTGCTTCCTGATCGGCAGGTGCGCGTCAACCTCGATGCCTACGGCGTCGCGGCCGGTGCGGCGCTGCTCGCCGGCGAGGAAACGCGCCGCCGCCCGGCACTGCTTTCCCTTGGCGAGCCGGCCGATCTCACGGCGCTGAAGACCGAACTTCGCGGCTACGCCGCCGATTGGCGCAGCCTTGCCCGCGCCGCGCCGGGCAGGCAAGACGAATTCGAACACACGAAAGGAAGCTTTCATGACTGAAACCGCGACGACCGACAAGCTGGCGCTCCGGCGCGAGATGGTGGACATCTGCCGGCGGATGAACTCGAGCGGCATCAACCAGGGCACGGCCGGCAATCTTTCGGTCCGGGCCGGTGATGGATTCCTGATCACGCCCTCTTCGATGCCCTATGACACGATGCAACCGGAAGATCTGGTCGAGATGGATTTCGACGGGACCTACGCCGGCCATCGGCCGTCGTCGGAATGGCGGTTCCATCGCGATATCCTGCGCGCACGCACCGATATCGACGTCGTGCTGCATTGCCACTCGATCTATGCGACGACGCTTGCCTGCCACCACAAGACCATTCCGAGCTTCCACTACATGACGGGCATTGCCGGCGGCACGACGATCCGCTGCGCCGAATACGCCACCTTCGGAACGCAGGCGCTCTCCGACAACGCGCTCGTCGCGCTCAAGGACCGCACCGCCTGTCTGCTTGGCCAGCACGGCCAGATCTCGCTCGGCAAGACGCTCGAATCGGCGCTCTGGCTCGCGATCGAGGTCGAGACGCTGTCGAGGATCTATGTCCAGGCTCTCACCCTTGGCGAACCGCCGATCCTGCCCGACGACGAGATGGAGCGCGTCATCGCCCAGATGCGCCGCATGAGCTACGGCCAGGCGCCGGATGCGGATGGGGTGAACGATGTTGCCCGCCCGCGCAGCAAGGCGTGAATCTTCCGTCGCGGCCTCGGTATCAGATTATCAACTGCACGATATGAGAGAAGGGTGTCATCGCCCACTTGCCGCTATTATCCTTCGTCGTTCGATAAATGATGAAGTCCCGGCCGACGGTGAACTTTCCGTGCATGGTGATCTCATTACCGGTTGAGAGAATTGCTCGGAGTTCGGTTGCATGACGCTGCTCGATCTGGTCACTGATCAGATCGGCCAGGACCTGATCTGTAATTTCCGGTTTTGCATCAGACATTGGAGGCCACCAATTGTTGCCACACGCAGACTGTGATGGGGCCATAATCCGAGAAAGTAGGCAAGGGCCGCCGCCGATCGCCGGCAACCGGGTGGTCGGCGTGAACCAATCTAGTTGTCCGGAACAATTGCCGGTCTGAGGGGTGGGGCCTCCTCCACTCCCGGATCCAGTGCGAGAAGACTGACCACGAGAGCGACGAGGATACAGATAAGCACGAGGAAGGCTATGCCTGCTTTGTCGGTGCGCTTCGGCATACCCTATATGGAATGTTGAATGTGAGAAATTCGAGGCAAGCCGCGGAATAACTTCGTATCTTTGTCCCCGATGAAGCAGTGGCCGCGCCGGCCACTCGTCCCAGCGGTATACGCCTTACGCCATCAAAGCATCATTGCGCCGCTTTCGCGCCGGCTCCTTTGCAATTCATGCTTGGCCGCCCGGCTCTTTGGAAGGAAATTAGCCGGCGGCGATGTTATCGTTCGTGAGAGGACCGCAGAGCGGTAACATGGGCGACAGCCGATGATGAGGAGATCGTCAGCGGGCGCTGGGAGGAGAATGGGATGTTCGAAGGTGGTTTGAACTTCGCCCTTGGCGAGGAGATCGATGCATTGCGGGACAGCGTGCGCCGCTTCGCGTCCGAGCGGATCGCGCCGCTGGCGGACGAAACGGACCGCAGCAATGCCTTCCCGGCGCCGCTCTGGCGGGAGATGGGCGAACTCGGCCTGCTCGGCATCACTGCCGACGAGGCCTATGGCGGCGCCGGTCTCGGCTATCTCGCCCATTGTGTGGCCATGGAGGAGATCAGCCGCGCTTCCGCTTCGGTGGGCTTGAGCTACGGCGCTCATTCCAACCTCTGTGTCAACCAGATCAACCGCAACGGCAACCCGGCGCAGAAGGCGAAATATCTTCCGAAGCTGATCTCGGGCGAACATGTCGGAGCGCTCGCCATGTCGGAGCCGGGGGCCGGCTCGGACGTCGTGTCGATGAAGCTCAAGGCAGACAAGCGCGGCGACCGCTACGTCTTGAACGGCAACAAGATGTGGATCACCAACGGCCCCGATGCCGATGTGCTTGTCGTCTATGCCAAGACCGACCCTGCGGCCGGGCCGCGCGGTATTACCGCCTTCCTGGTCGAAAGGACCTTCCCCGGCTTCTCGACCGGCCAGAAACTCGACAAGCTCGGCATGCGTGGCTCGAACACGTGCGAGCTCATCTTCCGGGACTGCGAGGTGCCGGAAGAGAACGTGCTCGGCAAGGTCGGCGAGGGCGTCAAGGTGCTGATGTCGGGCCTCGATTACGAGCGCGTCGTGCTTTCCGCCGGCCCGCTCGGCATCATGGCGGCTTGCCTCGATGTCG
Organism: Sinorhizobium glycinis; assembly: GCF_001651865.1. Lineage (GTDB taxonomy): Bacteria > Pseudomonadota > Alphaproteobacteria > Rhizobiales > Rhizobiaceae > Sinorhizobium > Sinorhizobium glycinis. Next base: position 46,061 of record NZ_LPUX01000064.1, on the reverse strand, counting down.
TCCTCCCCTATCTCCATGAACGTAAGCAGTTCGGCCAGCCGATCGGCGAATTCCAGTTGATGCAGGGAAAACTTGCCGACATGTACGTGACGATGAATGCGGCGCGCGCCTATGTCTATGCGGTGGCGTCGGCCTGCGACCGCGGCGAGACGGCGCGCAAGGACGCTGCCGGCTGCATTCTCTACGCGGCCGAGAAGGCCACCATGATGGCGCTCGAAGCGATCCAGGCGCTCGGCGGCAACGGCTATACCAATGACTATCCGGCCGGCCGGCTGCTGCGCGACGCCAAGCTCTACGAGATCGGCGCCGGCACGAGCGAGATCCGCCGCATGCTGATCGGGCGCGAACTCTTTGCCGAGACGAAATAGCGGGGGACGGAATGAGGAAGGGCAGGGCTGGGGGACAATGACAATATTGCGATCGCACATCTCGCCATCCTCGGATGTGTTCAAGGCAAACCGTGCCGCCATGGGGGAAGCGATCTCGACGATAGAGGAAGCGGTGCGGCTGGCGGTCGGCGGCGGGGGCGAAACCGCGCGCGAGCGCCATGTCAGCCGCGGCAAGCTCCTGCCGCGCGACCGGGTTGCCGGCCTCGTCGATCCGGGCACGCCATTTCTCGAGATTGCCGCGACGGCGGCGCATGGGATGTACAACGGCGACGCGCCCGGCGCCGGGCTGATTGCCGGCATCGGGCGGATTTCCGGCCGCGAATGCATGGTCGTCTGCAACGACCCGACCGTGAAGGGGGGCACCTACTACCCGATCACGGTGAAGAAGCATCTGAGGGCGCAGGAGATCGCCGCCGAGAATCGGCTTCCCTGCGTCTATCTGGTCGATTCCGGCGGCGCGAACCTGCCGAACCAGGACGAGGTCTTCCCGGATCGCGACCACTTCGGCCGCATCTTCTACAATCAGGCCAACATGTCCGCGGCCGGCATTCCGCAGATCGCCGTGGTGATGGGCTCCTGCACCGCCGGCGGCGCCTATGTGCCGGCGATGTCCGACGAGACGATCATCGTCGAGGGCCAGGGGACGATATTTCTGGCCGGCCCGCCGCTGGTCAGGGCGGCGACCGGGGAGGTGGTGTCGGCCGAGGACCTCGGCGGCGCCGACGTGCATACACGGCTTTCCGGCGTCGCCGATCACCTGGCGCGCGACGACGCACATGCGCTGGCGCTTGCCCGTCGCGCCGTCGGCGCGCTCAACCGGGAGAAGCCGCAGTCCGTGGAGCTCCGCGAGCCGGAACCGCCGCTCTACGATCCGGACGAGATCGCCGGCATCGTGCCCGGCGACCTGAAGACGCCCTATGAAATTCGCGAGGTGATCGCCCGGATCGCCGACGGCTCTCGATTCGACGAGTTCAAGGCGCGCTTCGGCACGACGCTCGTCTGCGGCTTCGCCCATGTCCACGGCATCCCGGTCGGAATCGTTGCCAACAACGGCGTGCTGTTCTCGGAGTCGGCGCTGAAGGGCGCCCATTTCGTGGAGCTCTGCGCGCAACGCAGGATCCCGCTCGTCTTCCTGCAGAATATCACCGGCTTCATGGTCGGGCGCAAATACGAGACCGAGGGCATCGCCAAGCACGGGGCCAAGCTGGTGACGGCGGTCGCAACGGTCAAGGTTCCGAAGGTCACCATGCTGGTCGGCGGCTCGTTCGGGGCCGGCAATTACGGCATGTGCGGACGGGCGTTCTCGCCGCGCTTCCTCTGGACCTGGCCGAACAGCCGCATCTCGGTGATGGGCGGCGAACAGGCGGCGGGCGTACTCTCGACGGTGCGCGGCGAGGCGCTGAGGCGCGCCGGCACCCCGTGGAATGAAGAAGAGGAGGCCCGCTTCCGTCAGCCGGTTCTCGACCTCTTCGAGCGCCAGAGCCACCCGCTCTATGCCTCGGCGCGGCTATGGGACGATGGTGTCGTCGATCCGCGCAAGAGCCGGGAGGTGCTGGCGCTGTCGCTGTCGGCAGCGCTGAACGCGCCGGTCGAGGACACGCGCTTCGGGTTGTTCAGGATGTAGGGGGGAGAGGCTGGGGATGAAACGCGACAATATCAACGCCATGAGCGCGCCGCAGCCGCGCGGCGGTTATTCGCAGGCCGTCAGCATCGAGAACTTCCGGCGCCTGCTGTTCGTCAGCGGCCAGATCCCGATGACATCGGACGATGTCGTGCCGGAGGGCTTCGAGGCGCAGGCCCGCCAGGTCTGGCTGAACATCGACGCACAGCTGAAGGCCGCCGGCATGTCCAAGGCCGACATCGTCAAGGTTACGACCTATCTTGCCGACAGGCACCATCTCGTGGCGAACCGCGAAATCCGCAACGACTATCTGGGTTCGCTGGCGCCGGCGATGACGGTGGTGATCGCCGGCGTCTTCGATGCTGCCTGGCTCCTCGAAGTCGAGGTGGTGGCGGCGCAGTAAAGCGGAAGAGAGGCGCATGTTTTCGAAGCTCCTGATAGCCAATCGTGGTGAAATTGCCTGCCGTGTCATGCGGACCGCCCGCCGGCTCGGCATCCGCACCGTGGCCGTCTATTCCGACGTCGACGATGACGCGCTTCATGTGGCGCTTGCCGACGAAGCGGTGAGGATCGGGCCGGCAGCGGCCTCCGAGAGCTATCTGTCGATAGAGCGCGTCATCGGGGCGGCCAGAAGCGTCGGGGCAGACGCCATTCATCCGGGCTACGGCTTCCTGTCGGAGAATGCCGACTTCGCGGCCGCTGTCGAGGCGGCAGGCATGACGTTCGTCGGACCCTCTCCGGATGCGATCCGCGCCATGGGGCTGAAGGACGCCGCCAAGGCGCTGATGGAACGCGCTGGCGTGCCGGTCGTGCCGGGCTATCACGGTGAGGTGCAGGACGCGGCCTTTCTCGACGGACAGGCGGCTGAGATCGGTTATCCGGTGCTGATCAAGGCCCGCGCAGGCGGCGGCGGGAAGGGCATGCGTCGCGTCGATCGGCCGGAGGATTTCCCCTCGGCGCTGGAAGCCGCCCGGCGGGAGGCCGAGGCCGCTTTCGGCGACGGATCGGTGCTGATCGAAAGGTACATGACCAGGCCGCGCCACATCGAGGTTCAGGTCTTCGGCGACCGGCACGGCAATATCGTTCATCTCTTCGAGCGCGACTGCTCGCTGCAGCGCCGGCACCAGAAGGTGATCGAGGAGGCGCCGGCCCCGGGCATGACCGCCGAGGTGCGCCGCGCCATGGGCGATGCGGCGGTGCGGGCGGCGCGGGCGATCGGCTATGTCGGCGCCGGGACGGTCGAGTTCATCGCAGACGTCACGAACGGGCTCTGGCCGGATCGGTTCTTTTTCATGGAGATGAACACCAGGCTGCAGGTGGAGCACCCGGTCACCGAGGCGATCACCGGCTTCGACCTCGTCGAGTGGCAGCTTCGTGTCGCCGCCGGTGAGCCGCTGCCGAAAAAGCAGGCCGACATCAGCATCGACGGCTGGTCGTTCGAGGCACGGATCTATGCGGAGGATCCCGCCAAGGGTTTCTTGCCCGCAATCGGCCGATTGAATCACTTGCACTTTCCGGATGGTAACGTGCGGATCGATTCCGGGGTGCGGCAGGGCGACATGGTCACGCCGTACTACGATCCCTTGATTGCCAAGCTGATCGTGCATGGACCCAACCGGTCGGCGGCCCTTGGTCAATTGCAGGCGGCGCTCAAGGGATGCCGCATCGGCGGAACGGTCACGAATCTCGATTTCCTCATTCGCCTGACGGAAGAGCACGATTTCCGTTCGGGCATGCCGGACACGGGGCTGATCGACCGGGAAATCGAGCGGCTGACGGCGCCGCTGGCGCCGGACGATGAAGCGCTCGCTTTGGCGGCAATCGTTGCAACCGGCGTTCTCGACCCCGTCGCCGCGGTCGATCCGTGGACATCCCTCGGCTATTGGCAGATCTGGGGCGACTCGCAACGTACGATCACGGTCGAACATGAAGGAGGCCGCTCGGCGGCGACCCTGAAGGCGCGCGGCCGCGATCAGTTCGCGGTGCATGCCGGGTCGAGCACCCTGCCGGTCCTGGTGCTCGGGCGGTTCGAAGACGGCGCTCGGCTCGAAGTCGCCGGCCAGAAGCGGATGCTCCGCTTCATCCGGGACGGCGAGACATTGACCTTGTTCCTTCACGGCCGCAACGTGGTCTTCCACCTGCCGGATTCCCTGTCGGGCGGGCACAGCGGCGAGATCGCCGATGACGAACTCGTCGCGCCGATGCCGGGCCTGATCAAGCTGGTGCGTGTCGGCGCCGGCGAGGAAGTCTCCAAGGGTCAGCCGCTCGTTGTCATGGAAGCGATGAAAATGGAGCTGACGCTCTCCGCCACACGGCAAGGCAAGGTCGCAAGCGTGCACGTGGCCGAGGGCGTGCAGGTCGCCGAAGGCACGGTGCTCGTCAAGCTTCATGAGGAGGCCGCGGAATGACGCCGCAGCAAGGCGAACGTGTCACCATCGTCGAGGTGGCGCCTCGGGATGGTCTTCAGAACGAGGCGAGGCTCGTCGATACGGGCGACAAGATCAGGCTTGTCGACCTTCTTTCCGACTGCGGCTACGAGCGGATCGAGGTGACGAGCTTCGTCAGTCCTCGCTGGGTGCCGCAGATGGCCGATGCTCCGGCGGTGATGGCGGGAATTGCGAGACGCCAGGGAACGCGCTATTCGGCGCTGACCCCGAATATGCGCGGCTTCGAGGCAGCGCTTGCCTCCGGCGCCGACGAGGCGGCGATCTTCGCTTCCGCGTCAGAAAGCTTCTCCCAGAAAAACATCAACTGTTCGATCGCCGAGAGCATAGAACGGTTCCGACCGGTGGCCGAGGCGAGCCGCCATCACCGCATTCCGCTGCGCGGCTATGTGAGCTGCGTCGTCGAATGCCCCTATGAGGGCGCGATCGGGCCGGAAGCTGCCGCCCGCGTGGCGCGGCTGCTTTCCGATCTCGGCTGCTACGAGATCAGCCTCGGCGACACGATCGGGCGCGGCACGCCGGAGGCCGTCGACGCCATGCTGGAAGCCGCGCTCGGCGAGGTTGCCGCAACGAAGCTCGCAGGGCACTTCCACGATACTTCCGGTCGCGCGCTCGAGAATATAGCGGTGTCCCTGGAGCGTGGCCTCAGAGTGTTCGACGCCTCCGCCGGGGGTCTGGGCGGTTGTCCCTATGCACCGGGTGCGGCGGGGAATGTCGACACGGTCGCGGTGAACGCTTTCCTGCAGAAGAGAGGTTTTTCAACAGGACTCGATCCGGAAAAGCTCGAAAGGGCCGCAGCCTTCGCGCGATCCTTGAGGAGGGCGGCATGATCTATCAGACCATCCGCTCCGACAGCGATGAACGTGGCATTGTCCGACTGACGCTCACGCGTCCGGAGAAGCACAATGCCCTCTCTGCCCTGATGATCAGCGAACTGACCGACGTGGCGGCCCGGCTTGGAGCTGATGCGTCCGTGCGGGCAGTCATTCTCGAGGCGGAAGGAAAGAGCTTCTGTGCGGGGGGCGATCTGGCGTGGATGCGGCAGCAGTTCACGGCAGACAGACCGACGCGGATCGCCGAGGCGACGCGGCTGGCGATGATGTTCAAGGCGTTGAACGAGATGCCGAAACCGCTGGTGGCGCGCGTCCATGGCAACGCCTTCGGCGGCGGCGTTGGCCTGATCAGCGTATGCGATGCCGTTGTCGCCGAGCACGGTGCGAAGTTCGGACTGACGGAAACCCGCCTCGGGCTGATCCCGGCCACCATCAGCCCCTATGTCATCGCCCGGCTTGGTGAGGCAAGGGTTCGGCCTCTGTTCATGTCGGCACGAATTTTCGGGGCCGAGGAAGCGAAAACCGCCGGACTGGTGTCGATGGTTGTCAACGTCGCCACGCTGGATGCCGCCGTCGAAGCAGAAGTCGCCTCCTATCTGGCGGCGGCCCCGGGGGCGGTCGGTCGCGCCAAGCGGCTTGCGCGGTCGCTCGGGAGCCCGATCACCGATGCCGTCATAGCCGCGACGATCGAGCAACTCGCCGACGCGTGGGAGACGGACGAAGCGCGAGAAGGGGTCGCCGCCTTCTTCGAGCGCCGGGAACCTTCCTGGCGGAGCTAACCTCCTTGACCAACTCGAAATAAGCTTGAATTGAGCAGAGACTGATCATAGTTTAATAATGCACTGGTCAAACCAGGATCGAGTTTTGTCATGATGGCTGTCGATTTCCAAATTCCAGCGGCGCGCTTCGGAGATGATCATTCCCGATTCCTGTCGGCGCGTCTCGTCGCCGACAGGCTCGGCGTCACGCTCGCCGAACTTGCCAAGCTGATTGGCGTCGCGCGCAACACGCTGACGGCAAAGTCCGGCGCGCGAAAGGTCGACAGCGCCTTGAGCAAGGTCGTCCGCATCCTCGCCATGGCGTCCGAAATGGCCGGCGACGAAGCTCGCGCCGTCATCTGGTTCAAGCATCAGCCGATCCCCGGCTGGGCCGGCAAGACCGCATACGATCTGGTCGGCGAAGGCAAGGCCGACAAGGTTCTCGCCTATCTCGAGGCCATCCGCGCCGGCGTCTACGCTTGAGAGCGGGTTGAGGAAAAGCGTGAGCGGCTCTCCGCCCGCACGCTCCGAGCCGATGACGCTCTGGCGCGCCTTCGTGCCGCGCTGGGCACATATGCCGCTTTCCGGCGAGGGCGCTGCCCGCTTCGGCGGCCGATGGAACCCGGTCGGCACGCCGACGATCTATGCCGCGCGCGAACTTTCTACCGCCTGGGCGGAATATAATCAGGGCTTCGTGCAGCATCCGGCGCTGATCGTGCAGCTCAAGCTTCGCAGCGCGCAGCTCGCCAATCTGACAGACGCAGGCGTGCTTGCGGAACTTGAGCTCGATGAGGCGATCCATCGCTGCGAATGGCGCGACGCGCTCGACAAGGATACCGTGCCGCAGACGCACAGGCTGCAGGCCGACCTTCTGAGGCGCGGATTTCACGGCGTGATCTATCCGTCCTTCATGTCGCCCGGCGGCACCTGCGTCGCGCTCTGGCGTTGGAACGGTTCCGGCGAACCGCGCCTCGACGTCATCGATCCCGAGGGCCGGCTGCCGAAATCACCCGCCTCCTGGATCGGAGGTGAGTGAAACTGTTGTCCAGCCGCCCCTCAACCGGCCTGCCGGCCTCATCGCACCCAAGCAGGGGCGAAGGGGGTTCGCGGCACCCTTTCAGTTCTCGCCCCGCCCCGATTTAGATCCAGATGCGATAGGCGTGCCGCGTGGTGAGGACGCGGCACGCCGGCTCCCGTTCAGGTGCCGGTGCGGACCAGTTCGGTCGCCGGTGCTTCCACCTGTCGCGGAGCGACTGCGACGTCGCCTTCCTTGCGGAAAAGCTTCCATTTGGTCGGCCGGAAGGCGATACGGGTGTGGTCCGTCGAGGAGGCGCGCTCCGGCGGCAGTTCGATCTCGACCGGGGGATGGGCCTTGCCGAGATCGAGCTCCAGGTGCCGCGTTCCCGCGACGCGCCGGCTCGCCGTGACGAGGCCGGCGAGACAGCCGCCGCAGCCGTCGATCAGCTCGATGTCGTGGGGACGGAAATAGAGGGTTGCCGCCCCGTCCGGCTCGCTCGCCGCACGCAGGCCGATCGGCCGGTCCTCGAACCAGATCTCACCGCTCGAAAGCGTGACGTCGATGCAGTTCGACTGGCCGATGAAGCCGTAGACGAAGGGGGAGACCGGATGGTCGTAGATTTCGTCGGGCGTGCCGACCTGCTCGATCGCGCCTTTGCTCATCACCACGACGCGGTCGGCAAGCTCGAGCGCCTCCTCCTGGTCGTGGGTGACGAAAACCGTCGTGTGGCCGGTGCGGTCGTGGATCTCCCTCAGCCACTTGCGCAGTTCCTTGCGCACCTGCGCGTCGAGCGCGCCGAAGGGCTCGTCGAGCAGCAGCACGTTGGGCTCGACCGCCATGGCGCGCGCGAGCGCGACGCGCTGGCGCTGGCCGCCGGAAAGCTGGGCGGGATATCGCTTTTCGAGCCCCGAGAGCTGCACCAGTTCAAGCAGATCGAGGGCCCGGCGGCGGATCTCGGCGGCCGGCGGCCGCCGGCTGGATGGCCGCACCTTCAAGCCGAAGGACACGTTGTCAAGCACGGTCATGTGCCGGAACAGCGCATAGTGCTGGAAGACGAAACCGATGTTTCGCTGCTGCACACTCTTCCTCGAAGCGTCCTCGGCACCGAAGAAGATCGTCCCGTCGGTCGGGCTTTCGAGCCCGGCGATGAGCCGGAGCAGCGTCGTCTTGCCCGACCCGGAGGGGCCCAGCAGCGCGATCAACTCGCCGGACCGGATGTCGAGCGAGACGTCGTCGAGCGCCGGAAAGCGGCCGAATTCCTTGCGTATGTTCTGGACGCGGACTTCCATGGATGTCTGGACCTTTCAATGCCTGCGGCTGGCAGCGATCTCGTCGCTGTAACGAAGTTCAAGCGCCGTCTTCAGGACGAGCGTCACCAGCGCCAAAAGCGCAAGGACTGCCGCCACCGCGAATGCGGCGACGAAATTGTACTCATTATAGAGGATTTCGACCTGCAAGGGCATGGTGTTCGTTTGGCCGCGAATATGACCGGAAACGACGGACACGGCGCCGAACTCGCCCATGGCCCGGGCGTTGCAGAGCAGCACCCCGTAGAGCAGGCCCCATTTGATGTTCGGCAGTGTGACATGCCAGAAGGTCTGCCAGCCGGTGGCCCCGAGCGACAGCGCGGCCTCCTCGTCGCTCGTCCCCTGCTCCTGCATCAGCGGGATCAGTTCGCGGGCGACGAAAGGAAAGGTCACGAAGACGGTGGCAAGCACCAGGCCCGGCACGGCGAAGAGAATGTGAATTCCGTACTTCTGCAGGAAGGGGCCAAGCGCGCTGTTGGCGCCGAAGATCAGGACGAAGACCAGGCCCGAGATCACGGGAGACACGGAGAAAGGCAGGTCAATCAGGGTCGTCAGGAACGCCTTGCCCTTGAACTCGAACTTGGCGATGGCCCAGGCGGCCGCTACCCCGAAAACCAGGTTCAGCGGCACGGAGATCGCAGCGACGATCAGCGTCAGCCGGATGGCGGAAAAGGTCTCGGGATCGCGAAGTGCCGTCGCGAACTCGGCCGGTCCCTTCCGAAACGCTTCGATAAAGACCGTCGCGAGCGGCAGGAGCAGGAAGAGGGCAACGAAACCAAGCGCGACCATGATCAGTGTCAGGCGCGCGATCCGCGTTTCCGAGGTGGCCGCTTTCACAAGTTTGGATGACGCCGACGGCGCCGGGCTGGTGTCAAGCGCCATTGCTGTATCTCCGTCTGCTCCAGGCCTGGATCGAGTTGATGACGAGCAGCATGATGAAGGAGAGGAACAGCATCACCGTGGCGATTGCGGTCGCAGCGGGGTAATTGAATTCCTCCAGGCGGATAATGATGAGCAGCGGGGCAATCTCCGAGACATAAGGCAGATTGCCGGCGATGAAGATCACCGAACCGTATTCGCCGACGCCGCGGGCAAAGGCGAGCGCGAAGCCGGTCAGCCCGGCCGGAAGGAGACCCGGCAGCAGGACCCGGCTGATCGTCTGAAACCGGCTGGCACCTAGCGTCGCGGCCGCCTCTTCGACTTCCTTGTCGATTTCCTCCATGACCGGCTGAACCGTGCGCACGACGAAGGGCAGTCCGACGAAGACGAGCGCCACGACGATGCCGGCCGGCGTGAAGGCGATCTTGATGCCGAGCGGTTCGAGAAGCGAGCCGATCCAGCCGTTCGGCGCATAGAGCGCCGTCAAGGCAATGCCGGCCACCGCCGTCGGCAGCGCGAAGGGCAGATCGACCATGGCGTCGATCACCCGCTTGCCCGGGAAGCGATAACGCACCAGCACCCAGGCGAGGACGACGCCGAAGAACAGGTTGACCACTGCGGCGATGAAGGCCGTGCCGAAGCTGATCGTCAAGGCGTTGACTGTGCGCTCGTCAAGGACCAGGGCCATGAAATTGGACCAGCCGAGGCCGCTTGAGCGCCAGATCAGGCCGGAGAGCGGAATGAGAACGATGAGGGTAAGCCATGTCAGTGTGACGCCGAGCGCCAATCCGAAACCCGGAATGACGCTCGGCTGCCGAAACCGCCATCGCGTGCTGCTGCGAAGGGCCATATGTTGTTATTGTCCCGGCTTGTAGATCTGGTCGAAAACCCCACCATCGGCGAAGAACTTCGGCTGAGCTTCCTTCCAACCGCCGAATTCGTCAATAGTGACCAGTTTGAGATCGGCGAAGCGGGCCGTGTCCTTCGGGTCGGCAAGCTCCGGCTTGAACGGCCGGTAGTAGTGCTTGGCCGCGAGCTTCTGGCCGGCATCGCTGTAGAGATAATTGAGGTAGGCTTCGGCCACCTTGCGGGTGCCCTTCGTATCGACATTGCCGTCGACAAGCGCCACCGGCGGCTCGGCCTTGATCGAAATCGACGGCGTGACGATCTCGAAATTGTCGGGGCCGAGTTCCTCGAGCGAGAGATAGGCTTCGTTCTCCCAGGCGAGCAGAACGTCGCCGAGGCCGCGCTGGACGAAGGTGGTGGTTGCGCCGCGCGCACCGGTATCGAGGACCGGAACGTGCTTGAAGAGTTGCGTCACATATTCCTGTGCCTTGGCATCGTCGCCGTTGTTGGCAGCGCGCGCCCAAGCCCAGGCGGCGAGGAAGTTCCAGCGGGCGCCGCCCGAGGTCTTCGGGTTCGGTGTGATGACCTGGATGCCTTCCTTGGTCAGATCACCCCAGTCCTTGACGCCCTTCGGGTTGCCCTTGCGAACGAGGAAGACGATCGTCGAGGTATAAGGAGAGCTGTTGTTTTCGAGGCGGGCCTTCCAGTCGGCCGGGATCTTGCCGGTCGCCTTGGCGATCGCGTCGATATCGGCCTCAAGCGCCAGCGTCACCACGTCGGCTTCGAGGCCGTCGATCACCGATCGGGCCTGCTTGCCCGAGCCGCCATGCGAGGTCTGGATGGTGACGGTTTCACCCGTGTCCGTCTTCCATTTTTCCGCAAAGGCAGCGTTGAAGTCCTTGTAGAGTTCCCGTGTCGGATCATAGGACACGTTCAGAAGTGTGGTATCTGCGGCAGCAAGGCCAATCGAGCCGAGCTGCAGGCTTCCGACCAAAAATGCTAGTTTCACTATTCCGGCAAGTTTCTTCGAACTCATGTCGACCTCCATCCTTTGCCAGATAAAACTATCAATTTAATCGACTATCTCAACGCAAACATATGACGCCGGCGAGCGGATTCGGGAAATGTCGTATCCTTGTTCAAGCATTTCCCGAAATTCCTTGCCCGCGGCGGGACTCAAGCCCCGATCGAGACGGCGGGAGAATAGCCCATTCTTGGGGCCGCGCTAATATAACTGTATTTGCCGCATCTTGCGAATGCGGTGGAACGAGAGTGGCTCGCCGATCGTCGCCTTGGCGACTCACGCGCGCCTCGATCCTCGGAAGATGGTGGAGTCGTTAAAGGACGCGACCGCGCGCGACGACACTCCACTCGGTCTTCGGCTCGCCGGCTTCGATGATATGGATCGCATCGACCATGTTGGTCACCACGCAGGCGTGGTTCGGAACGACGCGAAGCTGTTCGCCGACCTTCAAACCGATAGGCCCGTCCGAAACAAGCCGGCCATGTTCTTCGGAAAGCTGGTCGATGTGGATGTCGTCGCGGCCGAGCACATGGCCATAGCCCGCCAAGCCGAGGAGATCGGAGGTCAATACCTTGCTGCCGGCATCGATGATCGCCCGGTGGGGCGCCGGGACGGAGACGACCGTCGCAAGCACGGTGAGCGCGCAGTCATCCCAAGTCGCGACGCCGCGGGCGACGAGGGAGCGATCGTTGTAGATATAGGTGCCCGGGCGGTATTCGGTCGCAACCGGCGCCTCGGCCGCTTGCATCATGCTCGGCGTGCCGCCGGATGTGACGATGGGGACCTGCAACCCATCCGCCTCGATCAGCCGCCTTGCCTCGCTCATGAAGGACTGCACCCGTGCCGCGCCGCCGACGGGCGGATAGGTCATCAAACCGCCGAACCGCAATCCGGGTGCCTCGGCAATGCGCCGGGCGAGGGCTGCCGCCTCGTCTGGGGTCGCGACTCCGCAGCGATCGGCGCCCGTATTGCACTCGACAAGCACGGCTAGCGGCTTCCGCGCGCCAGAAAAATATTCCGCTAATCCGTCGATGACAGCCGCGTTGTCCGCCACGACGCTGAGGGTGACCCGCTCATTCAGCCGCGCCAGGCGCGCGAGCTTTGCTTCGCCGAGGATGTTGTAGGTGATCAGCACGTCCTTGATCCGCGCGCTGCCGTCAACCATGGCCTCCGCCTCGGACACCTTCTGGCAGGTTATGCCGATCGCCCCTGTCTCGAGCTGCAATTCGGCCATCTGCGGCAGCTTGTGCGTCTTGATGTGCGGACGCACGCGGATGCCGTGGCGATCGGCATAGGCCTGGAAGGCACGGACGTTGCGGCGGGCAATGTCGAGATCGACGAGCACGGCGGGCGTTTCGATCGGCAGGTTCATAGGGCTCGGTTCCTCCCACGAGAATTCACGGACGGCGAATCTCGCCGATGCCGCTTGACAAGTTATGACGCGAGGCATTTGATAGGTCAATCCGGTATTGAGGACGCATGTCCAATATAACGGACAACAATCCGCCGGGAACGAAAAAGGGGAGATCTCCGATGATCAAGACAATCACTATCGCTGCGAGCCTCGCAGTCGCCGCGCTCGCCGCCATGCCCGCGCAAGCGCAGCAGCCTTCCAGTAAGCTCGACGAGGTTCTGGCGCGCGGCCACCTCATCCTCGGCACCGGCAGCACCAACGCGCCGTGGCACTTCAAGAGCGCCGAGGACAAATTGCAGGGTTTCGACGTCGACATGGGCCGCATCATTGCCAAGGCGCTGTTCGGCGATCCGGACAAGATCGAATACGTCAACCAGTCATCGGATGCCCGCATTCCGAACATCACCACCGACAAGGTCGACCTCACCTGCCAGTTCATGACGGTCACCGGCGAACGCGCCCAGCAGATCGCCTTCACCATTCCCTATTACCGCGAGGGCGTCGGCCTGATGCTGAAGGGTGACGGCAAGTATGCTGACTATGAGGCGCTGAAGGCCGCCGGCTCGTCGGTTACCGTCTCGGTGCTGCAAAATGTCTATGCGGAAGACATGGTGCATGCCGCCCTTCCCGAGGCGACGGTCGACCAGTACGAGTCCCAGGACCTGATCTATCAGGCGCTTGAATCCGGCCGCGCCGATGCGGCGGCCACCGACCAGTCGTCGCTGGCCTGGTACATGACCCAGAACCAGGGCCGCTACAAGGATGCCGGCTACGGCTGGAACCCGCAGACCTATGCCTGCGGCGTGAAGCGCGGCGACCAGGACTGGCTGAACTTCGTCAACACGGCGCTGCATGAAGCGATGACCGGCGTCGAATTCGATTTCTACGCCAAGTCCTTCAAGACCTGGTTCGGCAAGGACCTGACGCCGCCGCAGATCGGTTTCCCGGTCGAGTACAAGTAAGCCCTACAGCGCCGCGCGTCGTATCAGACGCGCAAAGGTCGCTGTAGCTCTTTTAATTGCTGCATGTCTTTGTCCTTAAATCGACGTCGATTTAAGGAGACATGCAGCAGTCATCGGCGGCTCCGTCTACCGGCGGGGCTGCCTTGACTGATGCATAGCAATGGCTGCGCCCATGACCTATTCATTGAACTTCGCGGCTGTCTGGCGCTCGTTCGACCTGCTTCTGCAGGGACTGGCGCTCAGCCTTGGCCTCGCGATCGTGGCGATCCCCGCCGGTTGCTTGATCGGGCTGATCACCGCCTTCGGTCTCGTTTCGAAGAGTGTCCTCTTGCGCAAGCCGGCTGGCCTCTACGTGACGGTCATCCGCAACACGCCCATCCTCGTTCTCGTGCTCTTCAGCTACTTCGCCCTTCCGGAGCTCGGCGTTCGGCTCGGCAAGATCGAGAGCTTCGTGCTGACGCTCGCCATCTATTCCGGCGCCTATCTTGCCGAAGTGTTCCGCGGCGGCCTCATCGCCGTGCCGCCGGGTCAGCGCGAGGCGGGGCTGGCGATCGGGCTCACGGAAATGCAGATCCGCACCTCGATCATCATCCCACTGATGCTGCGCAACGTTTTGCCGTCGCTCGGCAGCACGATGATCTCGCTGTTCAAGGACACCTCGCTCGCGGCCGCGATCGCCGTGCCGGAGCTCACCTTCGAAGCGCGCAAGATCAATGTCGAGACCTTCCGCGTCATCGAGACCTGGATCGTCGCAAGCTGCCTTTACGTCGCAACCTGTTCGCTCTTGGCCGCGCTGATGCGCGCCGTCGAGCGGCGGCTCGCGGTTCCGAGGTGATCGCCATGGATTTCGGTTTTCTCGATCAGCTCTGGGTCGCCCGCATTCCGCTCCTCAAGGGGCTTGGCGCATCGATCTCGATCTCGCTCCTTTCGATCGTCGTCGGCACCGTTCTCGGCGTCTTCGTCGGACTGGCGCTCACCTACGGCTACAGGCCGCTGAAGTGGCTGGTACGCGGCTATACGGACTTCATCCGCGGCACGCCGGTGCTCGTCCTCGTCCTTGCAAGCTATTATGTTCTGAGCACCGTCGGCATCGATCTCGGGCCGTTCCAGGCAGGCGTGCTTGCACTCGCCGTCTTCTGCAGCTCGCATGTCGGAGAACTGGTGCGCGGCGCGCTGCAGTCGATCCCCAAGGGACAGACCGAGGCTGCCAAGGCGATCGGGCTCACCTTCCCGCAAACCTTCGCCTATGTGCTGGGGCCGCAGGCCTTGCGCCAGGCGCTGCCGGCCTGGGTCAACACTGCCGCCGAGATGGTCAAGGCGTCGACGCTGCTGTCGATCATCGGCGTCGGGGAACTGCTCTTGCGCACCCAGGAGGTGATCTCCCGCACCTTCATGAGCCTCGAATTCTATTTCTTCGCGGGCTTCCTCTATTTCGTCATCAATTACGGCATCGGACGCTTCGGCCGCTACGTCGAGCGCAAGACCGCCGTCCCATCGTGAGGCTTCGCAACCCGATGACCAATCTTCTTGAAATCCGCGACCTTCACAAGCGCTACGGCACGGTCGAGGTGCTGAAGGGCGTCGATTGCTCGATGCGCCAGGGCGAGGTGATCAGCATCATCGGCTCCAGCGGCTCCGGCAAGACGACAATGCTCCGCTGCATCAACATGCTCGAAGAATTCCAGGGCGGCACGATCTCGATCGACGGCCAGGAAATCGGCTACCAGACGGTGGGCGGGGTGCGCCGCCGCAAGCCGGAACGCGAGATCGCCCGTCAGCGGGCGCTTACCGGCATGGCCTTCCAGCAGTTCAACCTGTTCCCGCATATGAGTGCCGCCGGAAACGTCATGCTGGGGCTCGTCAAGGTGAAGAAGATGAGCCGCGAGGAGGCGCGGGCGGTCGCCGAGAAATGGCTCGACCGCGTCGGCCTGCTTTCGCGCATCGATCATTATCCCGGCCAGCTTTCCGGCGGCCAGCAGCAGCGCGTCGCGATCGCCCGCGCCATCGCCATGAACCCGAAGCTGATGCTCTTCGACGAGGTGACTTCGGCGCTCGACCCCGAGCTCGTCAACGAGGTGCTGCAGGTGATCAAGGCGCTCGCGGATGACGGCATGAGCATGCTCATCGTCACCCATGAGATGCGCTTTGCCTATGAGGTCTCGTCGCGGGTGATCTTCATGAACCAGGGGCGCATCGGCGAGGAGGGCAATCCCCGCGAAATGTTCCTGAAGCCGAAGACCGAGCGGCTGGCGGAATTTCTGAAAACCTCGACGTTCAACTGACCAGAGCGGGATGAGGAAAAGTGTGCGCGGTTTTCCGCCCGCATCCCGCTCTAAACATAGAGCCGATCGCTATGATTTTTGGTCGATACGACCAAAAATCATCGTGATCAAAGTGCAATGAAGAAGTGGAGTGTAGTGTGACGATCAAGCGTTTTGGAACGGGAGAAACCGGTGCCGGCAAGCAGCCCTTGCCCTTTGCGCGCGCCGTCGAGGCGAATGGCTGGCTCTATGTTTCGGGGCAGGTCGCCATGGAGAAGGGCGAGATCATCGGCGGCGGCATCGTCGCCGAAAGCCGCAAGGCGATCGAGAACATGATCGCCATCCTGCATGAGGCGGAATACGGTCTCGAGGACGTGGTCAGGGTCGGCGTCTGGCTCGACGACCCGCGGGACTTCTGGACGTTCAACGGCATCTACGCGGAATATTTCGGCCGAAACCCGCCGGCGCGCGCCTGCGTGCAGTCCCGCATGATGGTCGATTGCAAGGTCGAAGTTGACTGCGTCGCCTACAAGGCTAAATGAGGTGGAGCCGGCCCGTTCACAGTGAGGCCGCTGATAGGATCGAGTGCGCATGGCTGAAGCGGAAGACACGATCAATCGCAGAGCACGGGGTCTCGACCGGGCGTTCGAGATCCTCGATTTTCTGCGCCTGCAGCGTCAGCCGCTCCGCCCGAACGAAATAGCCCAGGGGATCGGCGCGCCGCGCTCTTCGGTCTATGAGCTCGTCAACCTGCTCCTCCGTCAAGGCGTGATCGAATACCGCGGCGACGATGGCCGCGTCTTCCTCGGCCGCAAGCTCTATTTCCTCGGCGCGGCCTATGCGGAGCAGTTCGACTTGATGCGCGAGTGCGAGCATCTGCTTGCAAGAGTCGCCGAGGAGACGCGCGAAACGGCGCAGATGTGCCAGCTCGAGGGCAACAAATACGCCGTCGTCCTGATGAACGAGGGCAGCCGTCCCTTCCGCATCTCCACCAATATCGGCGAGGCAGTCGCCATTCCGTGGACCGCCTCCGGCCGGCTGCTCGTCGACCACATGAGCGACGAGGAGATCCTGGCCTTCATCCCGGACGAGGATTTCCTGCTGCCGAACGGCAAGCGCCTCGATCCGGCCGAATTCATCTCCCAGGTGCGCGAGGCCAAGAAGGACGGCTACTTCACCTTTAACAGCATCGTCGACAGCTTCACCCATTGCTTTGCCGTGCCGGTCTATGACTCGGATGAAATCTGCATCGCGACTCTCTGCCTCGTCGCGCCAAAGGAGGACGGCTTGCGCAATCGCGAGGACTATCTTCGCGTGCTTCTCGATGCGGCGGGCGAACTCTCGGAGAAGCTTGGCTATCGGCAGGACCGTGCGGCCACAGTTCGGGCCGCGACCGCTCGCTAGACCGGCATGACGAAAAAATTGTGCGCGGGTTTCCGCAGCGGGCAGGCTGATGGGCTGATGGGCTTCCCGCCGGTCTCAGGACATGATCAAGCCACCATCCACGTTGATCGTCTGTCCCGTGATGTAAGCGGCATCCTCCGAGGCAAGAAAGGCGACGAGGGCGCCTACTTCGGCAGGCGTCCCCGCCCGTCCCATCGGGATGCCGCGGACCCATTCGGCCATGAGTTCGCCCGGACCGTATTCGCCGAGCATCTGGCCCCAGACACGGTCATTGTAGTCCCACATTTCGGTGTGGATGATGCCGGGACAGATTGCGTTGGCGGTGATGCCCTCGCGGGCGAGCTCCTTGGCAAGGCTTTGCGTCAGGCCGACGACGCCAAACTTCGAGGCGGCATAGTGCGGGGTGTAGATGAAACCCTGGCGGGCCTGACCGGAGGCGGTGTTGATCAGGCGGCCCTTCGTGCCGCTGGCCCGGAAGCGGCGGATCGCCTCCTGGCAGCACAGGAATACGCCCTTGGTGTTGACGTCGAGGTTCAGGTCCCATTCGCGCTCGGTAAGGTCCTCGACCTTGGCGATGGTGATGACGCCGGCATTCTGCACGGAAACGGAGATGGCGCCGAGCTTCGCCTCGGCTTCGCCGTAGGCCTCCTGCACGGCCCTGGCGTCGGTCACGTCCAGCACGACGCCGATCACTTCTGCGCCGGTTTCCTCAGCGAGCGCTGCGGCGGCTGCCGGCGTGTCGTTCTCGATCGCGGCGATGGCGACCTTTGCCCCCTCCTCGGCGAAGCGCTTGGCGACGCCGCGGCCGATCCCCTTGTTGCCCCCGGTGACGAAAACCGTCTGGCCTGCAAAACGTCTCATGGTCTCTTCCTCAATAACGCGCAGCAGGCCGAAGGGTGATCTCGGAGAGATCAGGCCGTGAGCCGAGCTGCAGTGAACTTGTCGGTGACAAGCACATTGATGACGCCGAGCCTCAGGGCGCCGGCGATGGCCTGGGTTTTCGATTCTCCGCCCGCCAAGGCCATGACGCGGTCGGCTTTCCTGAGGTCTTCCAGCGAAATGCCGATGACCCTATCGTTGAGCGGCGTTTCGACCGGCTTTCCGTCCTTGTCGTAGAACCGGTAGGAAATCTCGCCGACGGCGCCGGCCTCGTGCAGCATCGCCATTTCCTGGCGGGAGAAGGTATTGCCGGAGCGGGCGAGGAGTTCGGACGGCTCCACCGCACCGATGCCGACGATCGCAAGGCTGAGGCGGCTGAAGAGGTCCATGGTCTCGCGCACGACCGGGTCGGCCAGCATGACGAGTTTTGCCTCACGCGAGGAGGTGATGCCCTGGACGAGAAGCAGCCGAGGCTCGCCGCCGGTCAGCCTGGCGAGACGCGCCGTCAACTGCGTGGCGTGGGTTTGGACCGACGCGTCCCCCATGCCGCCCAGGATCTGCACGATGTATTTGGCCTTGGCGTTCTTGAGCGGGTGGATGTTGTCTACCATGCGCAGGATCGTCTGGCTCCAGCTCGAGACGCCGATGATCTCGTCCTGCTGCAGGGTAACCTCGACGAAATGGGCGGCCGCCTCGCCGATCCGCGCCATGATCGCGCCGTCGCGGTCCTCGGAACAGTCGATGACGATCGCCTCTGTCAGGCCGTATCGGTCGCGCAGCGCGGTTTCGAGTTCGGCGAAGGTGCCCGGCGGCGGAAAGACGGTGGTGCGGACGATATCTTCCTGCTCGGCCCGCTTCAGCATGCGCGAAACGGTCGCCTGCGACATGTGCATGATCTCGGCAATCTCTGCCTGCCGCTTGCCTTCGATATGATACATCTGAGCAACTCGGGCGATCAGTCGCAGCTCGTTGAGCCGTCCCATGGGGTCCTCCAGGCGTGAATTTTTATTCACTCATAGTTGAAGGAGCCGAAAGGGTCGAGCGGTAGATTGCCTCCTGCCAGACCAGAAGCCGTTCTGTGGCGTCGGAAGCACGCGGAATGACAAGGTTGCCGGCGCGCGGCAGGGCCGCAATGGCGGCAAGATCGGGCCAGACGCCCAGCGAAAGGCCCGCGAGATAGGCCGCGCCAAGGGCGGAGGCCTCGGGCGCGTCGCACTGGATGACGACGTGGTTCAGGGTGTCGGCCACGCACTGCATCAGGAAGGTGTTCCTGCTCGGACCGCCATCCGCAAAGAGCCGACCGAGCGGCGTCGGCGATTGCGCCGACATGGCCTTGAAGACGTCATGGACCTGGAAGGCCATCGAATCCGTGACCGCGCGCGCCATCTGGGCGCGGGTGGTGTTGAAGGTGATGCCGGAGAACAGCGCCCTTGCATCGGCCTGCCAATAGGGCGCGCCGAGGCCTACGAAGGCCGGCACGAAGCCGGGCCCGCCGGGCTCGGCTGTTGCGGCAAGATCGGTCAAGGCCTGCACATCGGAGAGGCCGAGCATCTCGACCATCCATGGCAGCGCCGCGGCCGAGACGAGAATATTGCCCTCGAAGGCATAGGTCGGCTGGCCGCCGATCGACCAGGCTATCGTCGTGGTGATGCCCTGCTCAGGCGCGATGAAGCGGGGCAGCGTCGTCATGACCGAAGAGCCGGTTCCGAAGGTCACCTTGCCGTCGCCGGGATTGAACGCGCCGTGCCCGAAGAGAGCGGCATGGCTGTCGCCGATGGCCGAGGCGATCGGGATGCCGTCCCTGAGGCCCGGCACGTTCCGGGTCACGCCGAAGCGGGACGCACTGTCGCGCACCTCGGGAAGGGTGGACTTCGACACGCCGAAGAGGTCGCAGAGTTCGTCGCTCCAGACCTGGCGGTTGAGGTCGTAGAGCTGGCTGCGGGCGGCATTGGAGGCGTCGCAGGCATGGACCGCGCCATCCGTGAAGCAATGGATCAGCCAGGCGTCGATCGTCCCCAGCCGGACCTCGTGGCCCGCGGGCGCGCGATCGAGCAGCCATTTCATCTTGGGACCGGGGAACATCGGGTCGATGGGCAGGCCGGTGAGCGCCTGAATCCGTGCGGCATGGCCGGCCGCGTTCAGTTCGGCGCAGGCCGGTGCGCTGCGGCGGCATTGCCAGCTCACCACCGGGCCAAGCGGCTCGCCCGTTGCGGCATCCCAGATGGTGACCGACTCGCGCTGGTTGGAAATCGCAATACCGAGGATGTCGACATCAGGGCCTGCCTGCAGGCAGGCGGCGATCGCCTCCCTCACAGATTCCCAGATGCGTGACGGGCCCTGTTCCACCCAGCCGGGCTGCGGGTGCTCGATGCCGACCGGAGACGAGCCGCGCGACAGGATTTCCCCGGTCGTCGAAACGAGCACGGCCTTGGAATTCGTGGTGCCCTGGTCGATGGCGAGAATGGCGGTCGTCATGGCGGCTCCGGCAGGCAGATATTGGGGGCGCGGCGACAGGGAGGGTTTGCCGCGCCCGGCACGGGATCTAAACGCGCAGTATCAGATGCGTGAAGACTTCCGTGCAATCAGCGTAACCGCGGCTTCGGCGATGGCGGCAGGGGACATGCCGAATTCGTCGAGCAGGAACTCGGCCGAGCCGGTGGGGGCGAAGATGCCCGGAACGCCGAGGATCTTCATCGGCACGGGAGCTTCGGCAACAACGGATTCGGCAATGGCCGAACCGAGGCCGCCGAAGGTGGAATGTTCTTCCGCCGTCAGGATGGCGCCCGTTTCGCGGGCGGCGGCGACCACCGCCTCGACGTCGATCGGGCGCACCGTCGCCATGTTCAGGACGCGCGCCTCTATCCCTTGCCCGGCCAGGAGGTCGGCCGCCTTCAGCATGCGGTGGGTCAGCGTGCCGTTGGCGATGAGGGTGATGGCGTCGCCATCACGCAGCTGGTTGGCCTTGCCGAGCTCAAACCTGTGTCCGGCCGGCAGCAGGTCCGGAACCCCGACGCGCGACAGGCGGAGGAACACCGGCCCCTCGTAGTGGGCCGCCCATTCCACGGCCGCGGCCGTTTCGATCGAGTCGCAGGGCGCGATCACCGGCAGGTTCGGCAGCACCCGGGTCCAGGCGAAGTCCTCGATCGAATGGTGCGTCGGCCCAAGCTCGCCATAGGCCATACCGGAGGATATGCCGATCAGTTTCACATTGGCGTTGGAATAGGCGATATCGGCCTTGATCTGCTCCAGCGAACGGCCGGTCAGGAAGCAGGAGGCGCCGCAGACGAAGGGCAGCAGCCCGCCATTGGCAAGTCCGGCGCCGACGCCCACCATGTTTTGTTCGGCAATGCCGACATTGACCAGGCGCTCCGGCCATCTGGACTTGAACCCTCCCAGCTTGGACGAGCCGACCGAGTCATTGCAGACCGCCACGACCCTGGGATTGTCCGCACCGAGGCGCTCCAGCACGGCAACGAAGGCGTCGCGGCAGTCGTGCAGCTTGGGAGAGGTGATCACGTCTTTCATCACTGGGTCTCCGAAAGCTCGGCAAGGGCGATCTGATATTGTTCGGCATTCGGCACCTTATGGTGCCAGTCGACCTTGTCCTGCATGAAGGAAATGCCGTGGCCCTTGTTGGTATGGGCGACGATCGCGTGCGGTCGGCTGCCGCGGCGCTCCAGTGCCGGAACGATTTCGTCCATGTCGTTGCCATTGATCTCGGTGACATCCCAGCCGAAGGCCTCGAGCTTGGTGGGGAAGGGGGCGAGATTGTTGGTATCCTTCAGCGTGGCGCCCTGCTGGAAGCGGTTGTGGTCGATGATCAGCGTCAGATTGTCGAGTTCGAACTGGGCTGCAGCGGCGATCGCCTCCCAGTTCGATCCCTCCTGCATCTCGCCGTCACCCGTGAGCACATAGGTGTGGTACTCGGCGCCGGTCAGCTTGGCGGCCTTTGCCATGCCGACCGCAACCGGCAGGCCGTGGCCGAGCGGGCCGGTATTCGTCTCCACGCCCGGAACCTTGGTGCAATTCGGGTGCCCGTTCAGTCGCGAATGCGGCTTCAGGAACGTGCTGATTTCTTCTTCTGGCAGGAAGCCGCGCTTGGCGAGCGTCACATAGAAGGCCAGCGCGACGTGCCCCTTCGAGAGCACGAAACGATCGCGGTCCGGATGCTTCGGCTGATCGGGCCAGATGCGCAGCACGCGGAAATAGAGCGCCGTCAGAATGTCGATCGCCGACATTTCCCCGCCGATATGGCCGGCGCCGGCTTCGAAAACCGCCTGCAGATCGCGAAGTCGGATCTGTCGAGCGATGCGGTCGAGATCGTTCGGCTGCATGAAACCCTCATAGTGAATAAATATACATTCCGATATATAATTGCACGCCATGGCGGCATGTCAAGATCGACGGCGTAGGAAAGGATGCGACGATCATGTTGACATGGTGCTGACGGATCATGTACGAATTTACAGACAGCAATGAATAATTATGCCATGGTTGGGCGAGGAAGCCGGGATAGCGGGAGGAGGGCGCCATGCTTGCGACAGCGACGGAGCGGCAAGGATTCGCGGGCGGGATGTTCGCGTCGGTGCGGGGGGCCACGGGTCCGCTGATCGGACTCATTGTCCTGTGTCTGTTTCTCACCTTCGCCAGCGACAAGTTCCTTTCGATCAGGAACTTCCTGAACGTGCTCGATCAGATCACGGTGCTTGGCATCATGGCCGTCGGCATGACGATGGTCATCCTGATCGGCGGCATTGACCTTGCCGTTGGCTCGGTCATGGCGATTGCGATGATGGTCCTCGGCTATCTGAACGTCGTTGCCGGCGTGCCGATGTGGCTGGCCATCCCGCTCGCCCTGCTGGTCGCTTCGCTGAACGGTCTGATCGCCGGCCTTCTCATCACGCGCTTCAATGTGCCGGCCTTTATCGCGACGCTTGCCATGATGTCGATTGCCCGAGGCCTCGCGAACATGATCACCGACGGCCAGCAGATCATCGGCTTTCCCGCCTGGTTCAACATGATGGCCATCGTGCGCTTCGGCGGCTTCCTCACGCTGACGGTCGCGGTGATGCTGGTGGTCTTCGTCGTTGGCCTCCTCTACCAGCGCTATCGCCACGGCGGGCGCGTGCTCTACGCCATCGGCGGCAATGCCGAAGTAGCGCGGCTTGCAGGGATCAATGTCCAGCGGGCGACGGTGCTTGTCTACGTCGTGTGCAGCTTCCTGGCGGGGCTGTCCGGCATGGTTCTGGCGGCGCGGCTCGACTCGGTCCAGCCCTCGTCCGGTGTCTCCTACGAGCTCGACGCGATCGCGGCGGTGGTCATCGGCGGCACATCGCTGTCTGGCGGCACGGGCGGTATCGGCGGCACCATCATTGGCGTGCTCATCATCGGCATTCTGCGCAATGGCCTCAACCTGCTGAGCGTATCCCCGTTCATGCAGCAGGTGATCATCGGCGGCGTCATCGTGCTGGCGGTCACCGCCGAGACCTATCGCAAGCGGAAATAGCCCCTGTTCATCCCGCTTGCGGAAACGCCGGCGGGGCAGCGAAAACGGTCAGCAATGGTGCGGGCCGGCAAAAGGGAGGTGGAATCCTGCAAAGCCAGGAAATCCATCAAACAACTCGGAGGAGAAACCATGAAATTGACCAACCTGCTGCTGGTGGCGACCACCGCTGCGGTCCTGATGTCCCCGCTCGGTGCATCCGCCGCGGAGGTCAAGAAGATCGGCCTCGCCGTTCCGAACCTTCAGGCGGACTTCTTCAACCAGATCAAGCTCGGCGTCGAGAAATACGCGAAGGAAAAGGGCATCGATGTCGTCGTCGTCGACGCGAAGAACGACACAGCGACCCAAGTCAACCAGGTTCAGGACCTGATGACGCAGGACATCAACGCGTTCATCTACATCCCGGCAGGTGCGGCCGCGGCCGCCGTGCCGACCCGCCTTGCCCGTGAAGCCGGCATTCCGGTAATCAATGTCGACCGTGTTCCGGAAGGCGCGCCGGGCGATACTTTCATCGCCGGCGAGAGCGTCGAATCGGCCTATGCCGTCTGCAAGCACATCATCGAAAAGGCTGGCGGCTCGGGCAAGATGGCGATCATTCACGGCCAGAAGGGCACGACGCCGGAAGTCGACCGCTTCACGGGCTGCAAGCGCGCCATCGACGAGGCTCCGGGCGTGGAACTCGTCGCTCAGCAGTGGAGCAACATGTGGTCGGCGGACGAAGGCTTCTCGATCGCGCAGAACATGTTGCAGGCAAATCCCGACATCAAGATCATCTTCGGCCAGGCCGACGGCCTGGCGATGGGCGCGGCGAAAGCCGTGGACGTTGCCAATCTGTCCGACAAGGTGATCATCGGCGGCTATGACGGCGACGTCTCGGCGCTCGAGTATCTTGCCAAGTGCAAGGGGCCTTTCATCGCCACTGCCACGCAGAGCACGCAGAAGATGGGCGTCCTTGCCGTTGAATCCGCACTCGCCGTGGCTGCTGGCCAGAAGGTGGAAGAGCGGCAGACCCCGAATGCCGTGCTGACGACCTGCGAGAACGCTCCGGAGTTCGTGAAGAGCCATCCGTAATCTGTCTCGACGCTCGAAAGGCAGCGCCATGACCATCCAGTCTCCCATCCTCTCGCTCCGTGGAATCCAGAAGTCCTACGGTCCGATCAGGGTCCTGCACGGTGTCGACCTCGACATCTATCCGGGAGAGGTCGTGGCGCTGCTCGGTGAAAACGGTGCCGGAAAATCGACCCTGTCGAACATCATTTCCGGCACCGTGCAGCCGTCCGCCGGTGACATGACGTGGCTTGGGGCAGCCTATGCTCCGGTCAATCCCCGTGCCGCAATGGACGAGGGGGTCGGCATGATCCATCAGGAGCTGAAGCTGCTGCCGAAGCTCTCGATCGCGGAGAATGTTTTCGTCGGCCGCTATCCGATGAAGGCGGGTCGGGTCGACCGCAGGGCGATGGAGGAACGGGCGCGCAGCGGCCTCAAGCGGCTCGGTCTCGATATCTCGCCCGATCGCCTCGTCGAAGGGCTTTCGACCGGCCGGCAGCAGCTCATCGAAATCGCCAAGGCGCTGACGCTCAATGCCCGCCTGCTGATCCTGGACGAGCCGACCGCCGCGCTGGGCGGCGAAGAAACCCAACTCCTGTTCCAGCAGATCGAGCGACTGAAGGCAGAAGGGGTGGGCATCATCTATATCTCGCACCGTCTGGAGGAGATCCGCCAGATTGCCGACCGCGTCGTCGTCATGCGGGACGGTGCCAAGGTGAAGGAATTCGACAGGGGCGACGTGCCGATCCGAACGATCGTCGAGGCCATGGTCGGGCGCTCGCTCGAACGCATGTTCCCCGCCCTGCCGATACCCCAGGAAGAGGTGACGCTTGAGGTGCGCAATCTCACCTCGCCTACGAATGCATTTCGGAATATCAGTTTTTCAGTCCGCAAGGGCGAAGTTTTCGGCATCGCCGGCCTCATGGGCGCCGGCCGCACCGAACTCGTGCGCGCCATGACCGGCGCCGATCCGATTTCTGGGGGCGAGGTTCTCCTCTATGGCAAGGCCGTCACGCCCCGCTCGCCGATCGACGCGATCCGCAACGGGATGGTTCTCGTGCCGGAGGACCGCAAGCTTCAGGGAGTCGTGCTCGATCATTCGATCGCGGAGAACATCGGCTATGCCAACCTCGGCGAAATCGCCCGCAAGGGCTGGGTTTCCTCCCGGCGTCTGCATCAGGTCGCCGACGAGTACATCAGGAAGTTCGGCGTGAAGGGCCGCGGCCAACAGAACGCCGGCGAGCTTTCCGGTGGCAACCAGCAGAAGGTGGTGCTCGCCAAATGGCTGGCGCGCAAGCCGCAGGTCGTGGTGCTCGACGAACCGACGCGCGGTATCGACGTCGGCGCCCGCTCGTCGATCTACGATCTCATCATGGATCTCGCCCGTCAGGGCGTCGCGGTGATCGTGGTCAGTTCCGATCTCGAAGAGGTTCTCGGCGTCTCGAACCGGATCATGGTCATGGCTCAGGGCAAACAGACCGGTATCCTCAACCGCGAGGACGCGAACGACGTCTCGGTCATGGAACTGGCAACCATCTAAGCGAGGAATACGTCATCATGTCCGAAATCACGCTCAACGCGCCGAAACTGTTCGATCTCACCGGAAACGTCGCCCTCGTGACGGGTGCTGGCAGCGGTATCGGGCAACGCATCGCCTTGGGGCTGGCGCAGTGCGGGGCGGATGTCGCGCTGCTCGATCGCCGCACCGACAACGGGCTCGCCAAGACGGCGGAATTCATCGCTGGCACAGGGCGCCGCAGCATCCAGATCGCCGCCGACGTGACCAGTGGCGCGGCGCTCAGCGAGGCCGTCGCCCGCACGGAAGCCGAACTGGGCCCGCTCACTCTCGCCGTCAACGCTGCCGGCATCGCCAACGCCAATCCGGCCGAGGAGATGGAGGAAGACCAGTTCCAGACGATGATGGACATCAACCTGAAAGGCGTCTTCCTGTCCTGCCAGGCGGAGGCCCGGGCGATGCTGAAGAACGGCCGCGGGTCGATCGTCAACATCGCCTCGATGTCCGGCGTGATCGTCAACCGCGGCCTCAGCCAATGCCACTACAACGCCTCGAAGGCCGGCGTCATCCATATGACGAAATCGATGGCGATGGAATGGGTGGGCCGCGGCATCCGCGTGAACACGATCAGCCCCGGCTACACCGCCACGCCGATGAACACCCGCCCTGAAATGGTGCATCAGACCAGGCTGTTCGAGGAGCAGACCCCGATGCAGCGCATGGCGACGGTGGACGAGATGGTCGGGCCCGCCGTTTTCCTTCTTTCGAATGCGGCAAGCTTCGTTACCGGCGTCGATCTCCTGGTCGATGGCGGCTTCTGCTGCTGGTGAATTCCACAAGGCCGCCGCGAGCTGACCGCGTGCTTTTTGCCGCAGGAGTTCCTTATCTAGGTTTGTTCTCAGGGGCGGGGTGAGAATGCCCGCCGGCGGCGTCCGGAGCGATCCGGGAGCCTGCGAGCGCTTCCACCGATGTGAAAGGTCAGCGGACCCGGTGGCGGCCGGGACCGACGGTTATGGTGCCCGTGCCGACGAACCCGACACGCATTTATTCGGCTGCCTTGCGCCGCGCGAGCGAGACGTCCGTCGTGTAGTTCTCGCGCATGAAGTTGATGAAGTTCTGCTGGAACTGCCGCGTATGGGCATGCGCCAGTTCGTCGGCGAGATCGACGTTCTTCGCCCGGATCGCCTCCAGCATCTGGTTGTGCTCGTCCGTCAGCAGATAGCCTTCGTGGGTGCGTTCCAGATATTCGAAATGCAGGTGCAGCATTCGCTGGCCCTGATTGAGCAGGCGCTCGTAAAAGGCCGCCAGGTAGGGGTTCCTCCCGGCATGGGCGATCGCCATGTGAAATTGCTTGTTAGCCTCGGACATCTTGAGGTGATCGCCGGTTTTCACGGCCGTCTCGAACTCCTTCTGCCGCTTGGCAATTGCCTTCAGATCCACCTCGGTCCGCAGCTCCGCGGCGAGCCGTGTGTTCATCCGCTGCGCGATGTCCAACGCTTCGACATATTTCGGGAAGGTCCCCACCTCGATCGGCGCGACGATCGTGCTGCGATTCGAAAGCGTCACGACAAGATCCTCGCCCGCGAGCCTGATCAAGGCCTCGCGAACAGGTGACCGCGACATGTCGAAACGTTCGGCGAGCGTACTCTCGTCCAGGAGCTGGCCGGGCGCGAGCGTCAGTGCCAGGATTTCGTTGCGCAACGTCTCGTAGACGTTTTTCCAGCCAGTGCCCCTGGCTCGTTTCACTTCAATTTCGTCAGACACTTGGCTCGCTTTCTTCGATGCTCGACCCATAGGGCCAGAAAATCGCAGCGCCGACAATGTAAAATTTCCGCTTGACTTTGTCGACACGTAGACGACATAAATTTCCTTGTCGACACGTAGACGACAAAAAGCAAAGATCGGCTGAAGCCGACGAGAGGAACCGCGCGCGCTGCGCGCCCGTCAAACAGAGGAAATGACGATGCTTTCGAAGATGCTTTCGCCCGTCCTGCGGGCGCTGCCTGCGCTTGCCCTGATCACTGGTCTTTCAACCACCGCTGCATCCGCCCAGACCGCCGAAGGTTACTGGCAGGGCGTGCAGAAGGCGGGCGTCCTTCGTTGCGGCGCGGCTGTCGCTCCGCCCTATGTGATGCGCGATCCGGCGAGCGGCGAATATTCCGGCTTCTTTGCCGATCTCTGCCGCGAATTCGCCGAGACACTGAAGGTCAAGCCGGAATTCGTCGACACCACCTGGGACAATATCGTCGCCGGCCTGCAGGCGGGAAAGTGGGATCTTTCGCTGGCGCTGAACAGGACGCCGGCGCGTGCCATGGCCGTGCAGTTCTCCGTTCCCGCCATGCAGTACCAGATCTCGCTCGCCTACAACAAGGAGAACCCGAAAATCCCGGCCGGCGCGGCCTCGGTTGCCGATATCGACAAGAAGGACGTGACGCTGGCGGTCATGTCGGGCTCCGCCCAGGACAAGGCGATCACCGCCGCGGTCAAGAACGCGACCATCCTGCGGCTGCCGGGCAACGATGAAACGCGCCTCGCCATCGTATCACGGCGCGCCGACATCCTCGTCGATGCTTCTGACACGAACCAGCTCTTCACCCAGTCGAACCCCGATTGGGCCGTCGCGCTCAACCCGACGCCGGCGCTGGCGAAACAGGGCGTGGCCTTCGGCCTGCCGCATCAACTGTCGGCCGCCGATGTCGAGGTAGTGAACATCTTCCTCGAGGAAAAGGTCGCGACCGGCCACGTGGAAGAACTGATCCGCAAGGCCGTCGATGAGGTGCTGAAGAGCGCGCAGTGACGAAACTGTAGGAGCCGGGCGCGGCCCCACGTGCCTGCCCGGCCACTCTCATCCCTTCTTTTGACCAGCGAGGTCGGCGATGACCATGTCCTTCAGTGCTCCCCTTGTTAAAATCCAGTCCCTCTACAAGAGCTACGGCCCGCATATCCAGGTTCTCAAAGGCCTCGATATCGAGATGAAACCTGGCGAACGGGTCGTCGTCATCGGCCCGAGCGGCGGCGGCAAGAGCACGCTGCTGCGGGTGATGATGGGCCTTGAGAAGATCGACAGCGGCTCTATCAGCTTCGGCGGCAAACCCTATATCTCGTCGGAGGGCGCCGACAGGAAAACGGAGATCGATTCCGAGGTGCGGCGCTCGATCGGCATGGTGTTCCAGCACTATACGCTGTTCCCGCATCTGTCCGTCATCCAGAACCTGATCCTCGCGCCCTGCAAGGTGCGCGGCGAAGCCAAGGCGAGCGCCACCAAGCGGGCCCAGGCGCTGCTCGAGCGCTTCGGTCTCGGCGCCAAGGCGAATGCCTATCCGGCGCAGCTTTCCGGCGGCCAGAAGCAGCGCGTCGCCATCGCCCGCGCCCTGATGCTCGATCCGAAGCTGATGCTGTTCGACGAGGTGACCTCGGCCCTCGACCCCGAACTCGTCGCCGAAGTCGAACAGGTGATCCTGCAGCTTGCCGCCCAGGACATGCCGATGATGATCGTCACCCACGACATGTGGTTTGCGAAAAACATCGCCTCCCGCGTCATCTTCTGCGCCGGCGGCGTGGTCGTCGAGGACGGACCACCCGAGCAGGTGCTCGGCGCGCCCAAGGAAGAGCGCACCCGCGAGTTCATCGACCGCGTCTTCCATATCCGGCACTAGGAGGGGCAGATGGGATATTCCTTCGACTTCCAGTCCGTCTCCTTCGGGCCGCTCTGGGAAGGGCTGATCGTCACGCTCGAGCTGACCGTCGCCGCCAATCTGATCGGCGTCGTGCTTGGATTTCCGCTGGCGCTTCTCATCATGAGCCGCTTTGCGCCGATCCGGCTGCCCGCCATGCTCTTCGTCGAGTTCTTCCGCTGCACCCCGGCGATCGTCCAGATCGTCTGGTTCTTCTACTGCGTGCCGATGCTGTTCAACGTCTTCCTCGGCTCGATGACGATGGGCATCCTGGCGCTCGGCCTGAACCTGATGGCCTTCAACGCCGAGGCCTATCGCGCCGCGATCCAGGCGGTTCCGCGCGAGCAGCTCGATGCCGGGATCGCGCTAGGTCTCAACCCGCTGCAGCGCACGCTCCATATCGTGCTGCCGACCGCGGTGCGGGCCTCGATACCGGTCCTGCTCACCAACGGCATCGGCATCTTCCAGCAGACTGCGCTGGTTGCGATCGTCGCCGTCCAGGACCTCATGTACCAGGCGAAGACGCTGGCGACGGAGACCTACAGGCCGATCGAGACCTTCACCATCGTCGCTCTGGTATACTTCGCTGTCTCGTTCCCCGTCTCGCAGATCGTCGGCCATCTCGAACGCCGCCGCCAGCTGATGATGAGCTGAGGAGAACACAATGGCCCTCGACTTTTCCATCATCCTTCGCTTCCAGGACGCGCTGCTTCTCGGCCTCTGGACGACCGTCAAGCTGACGCTGGTCTGCATCGTTCTCGGCTGCAGTCTCGGCTTCTTCATCGGCCTCGCCCGCACGTCGCGCAGCGCCATCCTGCGCGCTGCCTCCAGCGTCTATGTCGAGTTCTTCCGCGGCACGCCGGTGCTCGTCCAGCTCTTCTGGATCTTCTTCTGCCTGCCGCTAATTCTCGGCGTCGAGCTCTCCAATCTCACCTCGGGCGTGATCGCTCTCACCCTCTATATGGGCGCGATCACCAGCGAGACCTTCCGCGCCTCGCTGAAGTCCATCGGTCCGGAACAGCTCGACGCCTGCGTCGCACTCGGTCTGCCGCGCCGCGTCCAGGTGACGAACGTCATCCTGCCGCAGGCGGTGCTGCGCGCTGTGCCGACGCTGCTTTCGAACTGCGTCAGCCTGTTCAAGGAAAGCGCGCTCGTCTCCGCCGTCGGCATGGCCGACCTTATGTTCGTCGGCCAGAACATTTCCAACAATACGGCGCGCCCTATCGAGGTGCTGACGGTGGTCGCCCTCATCTACTTCGTCATCGCCTTTCCGCTCACCCGTGCCGTCACGCTGGTCGAGCGGCGCGTGCTCGCCAAGCTGGCAATCTGAACCGAATTCTTTCGAAAGGAGACATCCGATGAAACTCTCTGGCGTCATGCCCGCCCTCGTCACCCCGTTCGACGCGAACAACAGGATCGACTTCAAGGCCTTTGAAAAGCTGCTGGCCCATCTGCGCGAGGCCGGTGTCACCGGCTGGGTTCCGAACGGCTCGACGGGGGAGTATTTCAGCCAGTCCACGGAAGAGCGCCGCGACGTGCTGCAATTCGTCAAGGATTTCGCCAAGCCGGGCGAAATCCTGATCGCCGGCACCAATGCGCCCGCCACCCGCGAGGTTATCGAGCAGACGGCGATCGCCAAGGAGATCGGCTATGACACTGTGCTGCTCGCTCCGCCGTTCTACACCCGGCCGACACAGGCCGAACTGATCCGGCACTACGAAACTGTGCTTGATGCGGTGGATGTGAACCTGGTCCTTTATTCCTATCCGGCCAAGGATGGTTCGGACATCAGCTTCGAGCTGATGGACCATTTCGCCGACAATCGGCGCGTCATCGGCATCAAGGAAAGCTCGGGAGTGTTGCAGCGCGCGATCGACATCGCCAGCCGATACGAAGGCCGCATCCAGCTGGTTTCCGGCTCCGACGACATCGCACTCGACTTCATGTTCTGGGGTGCCGAGAGCTGGATCTGCGGGCCGTCGAACTGCATGGCCAAGGCCTGCTGCGATCTCGACCGGACGTTTAGGGCCGGCGATCTCGACCAGGCGCGTGCGCAGATGAAAACGCTCTACCGCGCGATGAACATCCTGGAAAGCGGCAAGTTCGTGCAGAAGATCAAGTATGGCTGCGAGCTCCAGGGCCTGCCCATGGGTGAGTGCCGGGCGCCGCTCGGCCCCCTGACCGACGCGGAGAAGGCCGAGTTCAGGGCGGCAATGGAGCCAATCCTTAGCTGGTAAGAACCGACCCGGCGGAGCGGCTCTCCCGCTCCGCCCGACTTAATGTTCCGAGGAGATCGAGATGCGCTTCAAGAAAGTCCTGTCCGTTGTCGACTGCCATGCCGAGGGCGAAAGCGGCAAGGTGATCGTCGGAGGTGTCGGCCAGGTGGCGGGCCAGACGATGTTCGACAAGAAGCTCCATCTCGAAGCCCACATGGACGACATCCGCAAGATGGTGCTGTTCGAGTCACGGGGCGCGGTGTGGCACAACGCCAACATCGTGCTGCCGTCTAACCATCCCGAAGCGGACATGGGATATGTCATCCTCGAGACGACCGAATATCCGGCGATGTCGGGCTCGAACACGATGTGCGTGGCGACGGTCCTTCTCGAGACCGGGATCCTGCCGATGCAGGAACCCGTCACCAATCTCACGCTGGAGTCCCCCGCCGGATTGATCCGCGTCCGCTGCGAGTGCAAGGACGGAAAGGTGACCAGCGTCCGGCTCGTGAACCAGCCGGCGTTCTGCTACCATATCGACAGCAACATCGAAGTCGCGGGCCTGGGCACGGTCCGCGTGGACATCGTCTATGGCGGCATGACCTACACGATGGTCGACGCGGCCGATCTCGGCTTCTCCATCGATCCCTCCGAGGCGCGCGACCTGTGCGAAGTCGGCCAGAAGCTGAAGTTCGCGGCCGCCGAACAGCTTGCCGTCGAACATCCTGAAAATCCCGCGATCCCCGGTATCACCAACACCGAATTCATGGGCCCTCTGCGCCATGAGAACGGCCAACTGGTCGCGAAGAACTGCGTCGTCGTCTCGCCGGGGCGGTGCGATCGGTCACCCTGCGGAACAGGCTCGTCGGCGAGACTGGCGCTTCTCCATGCGAAAGGCCTGATGAAGGAAGGCGAGACGCTGATCCATGAATCCATCACGGGCAGCAAGTTCGCCTGCACCATCGACGGTCGTGTCAAAGTGGGTCGCTATGATGCCGTGGTGCCGGCCATCGCCGGCCAGGCCTGGATCACCGGTCTCTACCAGATGGGCATGGACCCGACCGATCCCTATCCCGAGGGCTTCACGGTGGCCGACACCTGGATGACCACGGTTTGAATGCAGCGCCACTTCGAGAAAAGAAAAATGAGCATTGACGAGGGTCCTGTCGTTGTCGTCGGCGCCGGCATTATAGGCACTACCATCGCCTATGAGCTGCAGCGCCGCGGGAAAGCCGCCGTGCTCATCGAGCGGGACCCGGAGGGCAAGGGCGCCTCCTACGGCAATATGGCATCGATCGCCGTCACCGAATTCATGCCGGCCTCGCGGCCATCCGTCTGGGCGCAGATGCCGAAATGGCTGATCGATCCGGAGGGACCGGTGCGGATCCGCCCCTCCTACATGCCGAAGCTCACGCCGTGGTTTCTTCGGTTCCTGGAAGCGAGCCGCCCGTCGCGACTGAAGGAACTGGAGGCGGCAGGCGCGGTGCTGTGCCGTCGTGTCTACGACGATCTGATGCCTCTGCTGCAGGCGGCGGAACTGACGGACATGCTGACCGAGGAGGGATGCCTCAGCCTCTACGCCGACGAGGCCGAGTTCAGGGCAGACCGCGAGCACATCGCCATCCTCGAGCGCTTCGGCTTCCGCCACGAGATCCTCGGCAGCAACGCCATCCGCCACCTCGAACCCGCGCTGACGTCGAAGATTGCAAAGGCGGTGCTGTTTCCCGACAACCGCTCGATCCGCGATCCCTACAAACTCCTCCTGAAGCTGCGCGACAAGTTCCTGGTGCTCGGCGGCAGGATCGAGCAGGGCGAGGTGGCCGGTTTCATTCATGGCGACCGTGTCCAGTCGGTGCAACTCAAGGATGGGCGTGCGCTTGAGGCATCGGAGATCGTGCTTGCAGCCGGCGCCTACACCGGCAAGCTGGCGCGGCTTCTCGACGAGCCGATCCCGCTCGAAACAGAGCGCGGCTACCACACGCACATCATGGCGCCGGGCATCTCGATGAGCCACTCGATCATTTGGCCGGCGCGCGCCTTCATGGTGACGCCGACGGCCGGCGGCATCCGTGTGGGCGGCACGGTGGAGATGGCCGGGCTCGACGCCGCGCCGGATTACCGACGGGCGAAAGTGCTCGTCAAGCGGGCGCGGGAGGCGCTGCCGGAGCTGCGCGCCGAGAAGACGACCGAGTGGATGGGCCACCGGCCGGCGCTTCCCGACACTGTACCGATCATCGGCCCTTCGGCGAAACACCGCGGCGTGTTCTACGCCACCGGACACGGCCATCTTGGCCTTACCTACGCGGCCACGACCGGGAGGCTCATCGCCGACCTCGTCATCGGCGTCCAGCCGCCGATCGATCTCAAGCCATACCGTGTCGACCGGTTCTGACGGCCGGCGTGGGAAACAATGGAGCGAACAATGCGCAGCGAACTCTATATCGATGGAAAATGGACGGCGGCCGCGAACGGTAGGACATTCGACGTCGTCAATCCGGCGACGGAAGAAGTGATCCACAGAATTGCCGCGGCGACGGCAGAAGATGTCGATACTGCGGTGAAGGCCGCGCGTCGCGCCTTCGACAAGGACGGCTGGCCGAAACTCTCGGGGGCGCAGAGGGCAAAGTATTTGCGCGCCATCGCCGAGGGCATCCGAGCCCGGCAGGCGGAAATCGCCCGCCTCGAGTCGATCGACAACGGCAAGCCGTTTCCGGAAGCCGACTGGGATGTCGCCGATGCCGCAGGCTGCTTCGACTTCTATGCGGGGCTCGCCGAACAGCTCGACAACAACCCGGAGGAGCCGATCGCGCTTGCCGATGCCCGCTTCACCTCCAAGGCGGTCAAGGAGCCGATCGGCGTCGCCGGTGCGATCATCCCCTGGAACTACCCGCTGCTGATGGCGGCATGGAAGGTGGCGCCGGCGCTTGCCGCCGGCTGCACGGTCGTGCTGAAGCCGGCCGAAGTCACCTCGCTGACAGCACTCGAACTCGCGGCGATCGCCGATGAAATCGGCCTGCCGCCCGGCGTCCTCAACATCGTCACCGGCTCCGGTTCGATCGCCGGGCAGGCGATCATCGACCACAGGCAAGTCGACAAGCTCGCCTTCACCGGCTCCGGTCCGGTCGGCTCGAAAATCATGGCGGCCGCGGCGCGCGACATCAAGCGCGTCAGCCTCGAACTCGGCGGCAAATCTCCCTTCGTCGTATTCGACGATGCGGACATAGAAGAAGCGGTCGAATGGATCATGTTCGGCATCTTCTGGAATCAGGGCCAGGTCTGCTCGGCGACGTCGCGCGTGCTCGTCCAGGATGGGATCTACGATCAGCTCCTTGCGCGGCTCGTCGAGGAGACCCAGAAGATCAGGATCGGCGACGGTCTCGAAGCCGGCGTGCTTCTCGGACCGCTGGTCTCCAAGCGCCAGCACGAGCAGGTCGTCGCGGCGATCAAGGCGGCGAAAGCCGCCGGCGCAACGGTTGCCTGCGGTGGCAAGCGGCCGGAAGGTTTCGAGAAAGGTTACTATCTCGAACCGACGGTGCTCACCGACGTACCGCTGGAGAGCGACGCCTGGCGCGAGGAGATCTTTGGTCCGGTCGTCTGCATCAAGCCGTTCTCGACCGAAGAGGAAGCAATCGAGCTTGCCAATGACTCTCGCTTTGGCCTCGCCGCGGCGGTGATGTCGAAGGATGATGTCCGAGCCGAGCGGGTCGCGAGCGCCTTCCGCGCCGGCATTGTCTGGATCAACTGCTCGCAGCCCACTTTCACCGAAGCGCCCTGGGGCGGCTACAAGGAGTCCGGCATCGGCCGCGAGCTCGGCCGGTGGGGTCTCGAAAACTATCTCGAGACAAAGCAGATCACCCGCTTTGCTGCCGGCGAGAAATGGGGCTGGTACATCAAATGATGAACTGGGACCGTTCGCTTGATCTCCTCGAGGTCCATTGCCAGGGCGAGATCGGCAAGGTGATCGTCGGCGGCGCGCCGGAAATCCCCGGCGCCACCATGCTGGACAAGATGAACTACATCAACCAGATCGACGACAGCCTCCGCCGCTTCGTCACCTTCGAGCCGCGCGCCAGCGTCGCCATGTCGGTCAACCTACTTGTCGCGCCGACGCGGCCCGATGCCGATGCCGGCTTCATCGTGCTGCAGGCCGACCGCGCCCATCTGATGTCCGGCAGCAATTGCATCTGCGTCGTCACCGCCCTTCTGGAAAGCGGCACGGTCGCGATGCAGGAGCCGGAAACGGTCGTGCGCCTCGACACGCCCGCCGGGCTGATCGTCGCCCGCGCCACCTGCCGGGACGGCCGCTGTTTGTCAGTCAGCCTCGACAACGTGGCGAGTTTCGCGGAGGCGCTGGACCGGGAGATCGAGACGCCACGCTGGGGCCGCATCAGGGTCGATATCGCCTTCGGCGGCGTCTACTACGCGATCGTCGATGTCGATCAGGTCGGCAGCGAAATTGTGCCGGCCAATGCGCGCTATCTGGCCGAGGCGGGGATCGAGCTGAAATCGCTGATCTCCGAGCAGGTGACGGTGAAACACCCGGAACTGAGCGGTGTCGACGAGATCGCCTATGTGATGTTCCGCGGGCGCGAGCCGGACGGCGCGGTGCGCACCTGCACGACGCTGAAGCCCGGCCGGGTCGATCGCTCCCCCTGCGGGACCGGCAGTTCGGCAAATCTCGCGACACTTTACGCGCGCGGCGAGATTGCCGTCGGCGACCGGCGGACGTCGCGCTCGATCATCGGCGGCGAGTTCACGGCGGAGGCGATCGGTGTCACCGCGGTCGGCGGACGTCCCGCAGTGCTGCCGCGGATCACCGGACGCGGCTGGATCTACGGTCGCGAACGGCTGCGCGTTTCCGACGAGGATCCGTTCAGAAGCGGCTTTGCACTTTCCGACAGTTGGGGCCCGCAGGTCGATCAGCTCGGTTGAGGAGGGAAGCATGTCCATCAAGTCCCTGTCGGGCCAGACCGTTCTCGTCACCGGCGCCTCCGGCGGCATCGGCGCCGCGATCGTCGAGCGCCTGGCGGAAGAGGGCGCTTGTCCGATCATACACTACGGCCGCGACAGAGCGGGAGCGGAAGCGCTGCTTGCCCGCATTTCCGGGGAGGGGTTTCTAGTGCAAGCCGACCTTTCGGCGGCCGAGGGGGCATTCGAACTCTGGCGCCGGGCAGAAGAAGCGGCCGGGCGCATCCATGCGCTCGTCAACAATGCCGGTATCCGCACCGAGATTACGATCGACGTCGGCCCCGAAGCCTGGCGTAAGGCCTGGCAGAAGGAGTTTCAGGTGAACTTCTTCGCCGCCGCCGATCTCTGCAAGCAGGCGCTTACCCATTTCAAGGCGCATGGCGGCGGGCGGATCGTCAACATGGCAAGCCGCGCGGGGCAGCGAGGCTATGCGGCCGATGCCATGCCCTATGGCGCGACGAAGGCGGCGCTCGTCAATCTCACGAAATCGATCGCCCGCAGCTTCGGTGGCGCCGGCGTCGTGGCGCTGGCGGTCGCACCCGGCTGGGTCCGGACGGAGATGGC
This sequence comes from Sinorhizobium glycinis, assembly GCF_001651865.1. Lineage (GTDB taxonomy): Bacteria > Pseudomonadota > Alphaproteobacteria > Rhizobiales > Rhizobiaceae > Sinorhizobium > Sinorhizobium glycinis. Next base: position 8,534 of record NZ_LPUX01000064.1, on the reverse strand, counting down.
CGAGGACTTCATCGCGAAATTCGGTAAGCAGGCCGCAGTCGCCGACATACCGATCGGCGAGATGGCCGAGGCCTCCGAAATTGCCGAACTCGTCGCCTTCGCGCTGCGCCCTTCGCAGTGCTCGCTGAACGGCGCGACGCTCGACGTCAACGGCGGCAGTTACATTCGATAGCTTGAGGAGCAAGAAATGGAAAGATTCGAAGGCCAGGTTGCGGTCGTCACCGGCGGAGGTGGCGGCATCGGTTCCGCGATATCGTGGCGGCTGGCGGATGAAGGAGCGCTGGTCGTCGTCTCCGACGTGAACGGCGAAGCGGCAGCGGCCGTCGCTGCCGAGATCGTCGCTGCCGGAGGTTCTGCCATTGCCATCGCCGCCGACATTTCTCAGCGACAACCATCCTTCGCTCTGATTGCCGAAGCATTAGCGCAGAAGAAGCGCATCGACATTCTGGTCAACAATGCCGGTATCAACCGTCGCGGCAACCTCCTGTCGCTGACGGATGACGACTGGCACGCGAGCTTCGCGGTGAACCTCGATTCAATGTTCTATCTTTGCCGCGCCGCGATCCCCCACATGATCGAGGCGGGCGGCGGCGTCATCGTCAACACCGCCTCGCAATGGGGGCTCCATCCGGCGCCGAATCACGTCGCCTACAACACCTCCAAGGCTGCGGTCGCTGCCTTCACGCAGAACCTCGCCCGCGACTACGCCCCGCACAAGATCCGGGTGAACGCCGTCTGCCCCGGCGAAATCCATACGCCGATGCTCGAGGCGGGAGTGAAGCGTTCGGGACGCACGATTGCGGATCTCGACAAGCTCGTTCCATTCGGCCGGATCGGAAAGCCGGAGGAGGTCGCCGCCCTCGTAGCGTTTCTCGCTTCCGACGAATCCGCGTTCATGTGCGGCTCGCTCGTCGAGATAACGGGCGCCCAGGCGGTTGCCTGAAGTGGATAGGTTCCCGTTCAGTGCTTCCAGCATCGCACACCGAAGCATTGGGAACTGCCTTGTTCGCCGTGGATTGCGGGAGCCCATCGAGGAGAGCAATATAAGCAATATCTGATCTGCTTTTCCGGGGGAACTCGGCGATCATGTTACGGCACCGCTTAATCTTCCCCGTCGCGGGCGTCGTTCTCGTTCTATGTCTCGTTCTGGCCGGTTTGTGGATCTGGACGGGAAACGTCATTGTGTCGCTCATGTCCGAGCGCCTCATCCGGGAGGTGACGCAGGCGGTCAATCGCGATGTCGGACACCTGGTGCGCGGCGCCGACCGAGCGGTATCCCGCCTAACCAGCGGTCTAGTCCGTCGCGACGTATCGCTCGGCGACGCGAATGCGGTCGCACGAGAGCTCTACGGTTTGCTGGAAGACGAACCCGGAGTTGACTGGATGTTCTTCGGCAACGAGGCCGGTGGCCTCGTATCGGTCGGCCGACTGGCAGATTCAAGCGTCGTGTTTCTGATGACCGATGATTTTCGTGCCGGTGTCGTGCGCGAGTTCGAGGCATTGGAAGGCGGCAGGGTCGGCCGTTTGCGGAAGTCGGAAGGCTCTTTCGATTCGCGCCGGCGGGGCTGGTACGCAAAGGCGAAGGAGACGGGCGAGCGGTACTGGACCGAACCCTATCTCGGGGTCGAGCCGATCCTGGGCATCTCGCATTCCGCCCCGGTCTTCGACAAGGACGGCAAATTCGTCGGGGTGGGCGGGATTGATCTCATCCTCACGCAACTTTCCAGGTACCTGGAGACGCTCGAAGTCGGCGAGAACGGGCGGGCCTTTCTCGTCGACGGCACCGGACATCTGATCGGGGCGTCGGGAGGCGTGTCGCCGGTCACCATCGGCGCCGATGGCGGGCACTTGCGGCTGCAGGCATCCGACGCCCCTGATCCCATCGTCGGCGCAACCGCGGACTATCTTGGTCGGCACCCAATCAATGCCGGGTCCTCCGGGCCGAGCGTGTTTTCCTTCAGCGACCCGGAGCGCGGCAGGATCTTTGCGGCGGTCGATCGGGTCGAACCGGCTGCGCTTGAGTGGACCATCGTCTCGGCGGTGCCGGCTTCGGATTTCCTGAAACCTGTGTTCCGCGCCGCCTTTCTCTCGATGGGCGTCGGCGCCCTCATCATCGCTGCCTTCGTGGTTCTCGGGCTTGGAGTGGTCGGTCGCACCCTGCGGCCGCTCACCGGGCTGACGCAGGCGGCGCACGCGATCGCAAAAGGGGAATGGCAGGAAGTACCCGAGGTTCGCCGGAACGATGAAATCGGCCTGCTTGCCGAGGCGTTCACGCTCATGACTTCCCGCCTCAAGGAAACATTGGAGGGGCTGCGGCGAAGCGAAGCCAATTTCGCCGAAGCGCAACGCGTTGCTCATGTCGGCTATTGGGAGCGTGATCTCGGCACCGACTGTCTCACCTGGTCGGAGGAGACATTCCGCATCTTCGGGATGGCCCCGCAGGCGGGCATGGTGGTCAGCCTTGCCGAAGCGGTTGAGCGGATACATCCGGAGGATCGCGCGTTCTGGAGCCAGGCCGCGGAAAAGGCTGTGCGCGGAGAATCCCGCTACGAACTGGAGTATCGCATCGTCAGGCCCACTGGCGAGTTGCGCTTCGTCCACAGCCAGGGGGATCTGACGAGGGATGCATCGGAGAGCCCGCGCAGCATGTTCGGCACGATCCAGGACATCACTGAGCGTAAGAGGGTGGAGGAGGCTCTGCGAGACAGTGAGGAGCAGTGGAGAGCCGTCTTCGAGAACAACCCGACGATGTACTTCATGGTGGACGCGGCCGGCATCATCGTGTCCGTGAATCCCTTCGGAGCGGAGCAGCTCGGCTATACGGTCGACGAACTGACCGGCCGCGCGGTAACGGATGTCTTTTACGAGCCGGACCGCGACGCCGTGCAAAGGCATGCGGCCGCCTGCCTTCAACATCTCGGCGAGGCGATGAGCTGGGAGCTGCGCAAGATCCGCAAGGACGGCTCCATGCTCTGGGTCCGCGAGACGGCCCGGTCGATGGTGATCAAGAAGCGACCCGTGATCCTGATCGTGTGCGAGGACATCACCGAGCGCAAGCGCGCAGAAGAGGCTGCCCGGCGCAGCGAAGAGGAGCTTCGCGAGGTCATCGAGACGGTTCCGGCGATGGTGTGGACCGCCTTGCCCGACGGTCGCGTCGACTTCATCAATCGGCGGTGGCAGGAGTTCACAGGCTTGTCCCTCGACGGAAGGCCGGGAGCGGGCTGGGAGCCCGAAACCCGGTTTCACCCCGACGACCTTGAGCAGTATCTGTCGAAGTGGCGTGCGTCCTTGGCGACGGGCCGTCCCTTCGAGGCTGAGGTGCGTATCCGTCGTTCGTCCGACGGCGAGTATCGCCGGTGGCTTGAAAGCGCGGTACCGCTCAGGGATGAACGCGGAAGCATTCTCAAATGGTATGGATTTCTCGTCGACATCGAAGACCGAAAGCGGGCCGAGGAGGCGCTGCAGCAGGCGCAGGCAGAGCTTGCGCATGTCACCCGCGTGACGACCATGGGCGCGCTGACCTCCTCGATCGCCCACGAGGTCAACCAGCCGCTGGCCGCCGTGGTCACCAACGCCAACGCGGCCCTGCGCTGGCTCGCGAGCCAGCCGCCCAACATCGAAGAAGCGCGCGAGACGCTGGGGCGCATTGTCCGGGACGGCCACCGCGCCGGCGAGGTGATCGGCCGGGTGCGCGGCCTCCTGAAGAAGACAGCCATCGTCACGGCGCAGGTGGACCTGAACGGCCTCATCGAAGACTCGATAGCGCTCGTTCACGGTGAGGTGCGCGGCCACCGCGTCCTGCTGCGCACCGAACTGGCGCAGGACCTCCCGCCTGTCGTAGGCGACCGGGTGCAACTGCAGCAGGTCATTCTGAACCTGGTGATGAACGGCATCGAGTCCATGAAGAAGGTGGCCGACCGCCCACGCGAGCTCATGATCAGGTCCAGGCCTGAAGCGGCCGGGATGGTGCTGGTGGCAGTGCAGGACACCGGCATCGGCCTCGGCCCCGAGGATCCGGAGCGCGTGTTCGAGGCGTTCTACACGACCAAGGCGGAGGGTCTGGGCATGGGCCTGGCCATCTGCCGTTCGATCATCGAGGCGCATGGGGGACGGCTATGGGCCGAGGCGAACGAGCCCTTCGGGGCGGTGTTTCAATTCACCCTGCCTTCCGACCTGGACGAAAGCGCGCCGAGCTAGATCAGGCAGAAGGCCGCCAGGCCGTCATCCATCGCCTTCGACGTCGCTCCTGCGTTCCAGCGCAGAACGGATGCAATTCAGCAGAGCCTGCTCGCCGAATGGCTTCTCCAGATAGCCGACTATGTCCGGACCCAACCGGCGCGCGCGCACATTCTCGTTCGGATAGGCAGTGATCAGAACGGTCGGTATGCTCACGCCCAAGGCGACGAGCCGGTGGTGCAGATCAAGCCCGCTCATTCCTGGCATGTGGATGTCCGTTACCAGGCAGTCGGTGCGGCGGAGACGGGGGAATTTAAGGAAATCATCGGCGGATGAAAACGCCTCCGCGTCAAATCCGAGCGATCTCATCAGGCCCTTGGTAGCCTCGCGCATTGACTGGTCGTCATCGACGATCGCAATTAGAAGCTTTTTGGTTGGCACTGCCGACTCCGAGTACGCGATGGCGTTTTGCAGAAATCCAGCGTTGCGGGCAGGTCGTAACTTACATCAGCGTGCGTGGGCGACAAAGGCACAGGAACCTATACAATGGTATAGCTCTCTTAGAACTGGTGGTCGCCGCGACGGGCGTGATTTGCGAGTTTGCGGGCCTTTTCGGTCCAGCCGGTTGCCGGTTTTTTTGAGCCGGCGGGGTCATTCGGCAGAGGCGCAACGTCATGGCCGGCCAGCCCGATCGCCCTCGCAATTGGCCTTGTGGCTGAGTTGATTAGGGCGCATTCTAAGTTGCGAGCGGCTTCGTTTCGGCACTGGCTGAGGAGAGGGGAGTGTTCACATCGCGTCACCGGCGCTCCGTCGCATGGGCTCCGTCCGGTGCCGCAGCAGCGGGTGCAGGCAGCTTGCGTCCGCAAGAGGCGGTTCCCTGTGAGGGGCGATGACATGGCCGAGGTGCCCGCAACCGTCATTGTCATCGATGATGATCCGGCGATCCGCGAGGCGCTTGGCAGCCTGCTGCGATCCGTCGGCTTTGACGTGAAACTCCTCGCCTCGGTGAGCGACTTGCTCAACTCAGGTCGGCCCCGCGGGCCAACCTGCCTCGTGCTGGATGTCCGCCTGCCGGGACAAAGCGGACTTGAATTTCAGCGAGAGTTATCGCGGAGAGGCATTCAGTTGCCCATCGTCTTCATCACCGGGCATGGCGACATCCCCATGTCCGTACAGGCGATGAAAGGAGGGGCGATCGAGTTCCTGACCAAGCCGTTCCGCGATCAGGATCTGCTCGACGCCGTCCACGCCGGCCTCGCGGTCGACCGCGTTTGGCTTGAGAATGAAAGGGCGTTGGCCACGTTGCATGCAAGTTACGAAAGCCTGACCCCGCGGGAGCGCGAGGTGATGGCCTTGGTGGTGGCGGGACGGCTGAACAAGCAGATCGCCGGCGACTTGGGGGTAAGCGAAATAACGGTGAAGGTCCACCGAAGCCAGGTCATGCAGAAGATGCGGGCGAAGTCCTTGCCGGAACTCGCCCGCATGGCGGACAAGCTGAAGCTCGCGCCAGGAAATCCGCAAGGCTCATAGGTTCGTATAATTCACATGAACCGACGTATAGGTCATCCCCTCCGCATCGGTATCCGATCCTTCCTCCGGGCCGATAGTCCGGGCGGAAGCGTACTGTTACCATCAGGATACTTCTTCCCGTCGGGCCATTTTCTTCCAAATCGGCCCGCCTCAGGCCCCTCCCTCCCGGAGGGGCCTTTTTTGTCTCAATATCGAAATCGGCCCCTGATTTCCAGACGTCATGCGTGGTCGAACACCCGGGCGACAGCGGGAACAAATTAGCGGATCGATCATGTTGGAAAGAGGGGCCGCCGCGATCGGGAGCACCAACCTGGTGGCGACCTCGACAGAGGCAGCAAGCGGACGACTTGCTTAGATCCTAATGTATCGTCAACGAATGTGCCGGAGGGCTAAGTTCCTCATCCACCAGGCGGACAAGCTCCAGCGAGTACCATGAAAGGCCGAACCGCGTCCCGGTCACGTACAGGGTGAAGGCGGATGTGCGGGCGTGCAAAGCTCGGCCCCCGCGAGGGGCGGTGGGGTCCCGTGGCGTGACGCAAAACGTCATCAAATGTGCTTCCGAGTGAGTATTCGGCCGTGATGGATAGTCTGGCGGCATGTAGAGCGGATGGCCCGGAAGCGCGGTCCAGCCTTCCGATATGCGCCGGGAGAACAGCTGCAACGGGAGCAGATCGATTTCGATGCGGTTGGGTTCCTGTGTCATGGTCACAATCCCTAGAAGGAGCGCGGAGGAACGAAGAGGCAAATGGTGCGACCCGTGGGCTCGCCCGCCACCGTGCAGTGGTGGAACTGGCCGTCCGGACTGTTCTTGATGCGGGTATCCCGCGGAATGATCAGCTCGCCAGTGAGCTTGATGACATAGCCTTGAGGGCCTTCGAGAACCGCTTGATCTCGGATTTCGCGGCAGTCCATTCCGCTGCAGCACGAGAACGGATAGGTCCATCCGTTCGGCTGTGCCGCCGTTGGTGTCGCATCATGCGCAACTGCCGGAGCAGCTGTAGCGACAGCAAAGAGAAGGACTGCTCGCTTGCTCATGATCCGCACCTCAGTTGAGCCGCTTTCATAGCGGCTCGGTCTCGGGCGTTCCGCCTATCAGTCCGCATGCATGGCGCTTGCAGGAGACGGCTCCGCGGCTATGTACAATCTGAGCATAGCAGTATGGTCCCCAGCCGAACTATTGATCGGGAGGAAGGATCGGATATCAACGAGGAGGGGATCCCCTATACGGCGGTCTAGGTGCCTTTATACGGGGTCGTGCGGCAAGAGAGGATCACGCGCATTGCCTTTGGGAATAGCCGCCGCGAGAAGCGGCGGTCCTGAGAAGGCACGCATACCGCCGTTGCGATCGTCAAGAAATCATGTGGCGTGCGGAAACGTCAGCCCGTCGTCGCTTGGACGAGGTCCTCACTTTTCGCCGATCAGGTCCTTGATTTCCGTCAGCTTCTTCATGCAGCCCTGCTCATCACCGGCTTCGGCCATCTTGCGGGCTTCCGCTGCGAGCTGGCTTGGCTTGTCGGCACTTTCACCGGTCCGCGTCCCGGTGACCTGCTCCTGATGCGGCGAAACCGCTTCCGTCTGGGTGCCGGTCGATCCGGTTATCTCAGTTCCAACACCTTTTTTCTGTTCGCCGGCCGTGACCTCTTCCTGGTGCTCCGTAACGGACGCGCCCGACCCGCTGGCGCCCGTCTCCGCGGAAACAATGGCTTGCCCGAGCTTCTCGAGTTCTTGGCGGCAGTCCGCGAATGCCGGCGCAGCCAAAAGAAGCGGGATGGCGGTAGCTGCTATGAGACGTATGGACATTTTGCTCTTCGCTCGCTGTTGGGGGACGCAATGCATCCGTGACACTCCTGGAGCCAAACAAAGCTCTACGCGAAGAGTTCCCTGTAGACGGCTGACTTTCTTTTAAATTCAACTCGCGCTTAGGTGTCTCAGCGCGCCTTGATCGGTGCGCTGAGAGGCGGAATCGGCCCGGTTTTTGCCGATTAGCTGGAAAGTGCGCCCGATTTCTTCGCAACCCAGGTGGCGACATAGTCCATCAGGGCTGGCGACAGGCAGTCATAGGGCTCCAGCCCAATCTCCCTCAACCGGGCCCGGATGGCATCCATGCGACTGGGATCGACGCCGGATTCGATGATGGAGGACACGAAGGCAGCAAAGCCGGGCGGAGCCCAGCCCGATTCCTGGAAGCGCTCGGGGTGGATGAAGTCCAGCCCCTGGAAGGCATGCTCTCGCTCCACCGGCCCATACATGTGTACGCCGCATTGCCTGCAGGCATGCCGCTGAATGAGCGCGGAGGGATCGACCACTTGCAGCTTGTCGCCGTTCTCGATCACGGTCACCTTGTCGTGCGGAACAACCGCGACAATGGAGAAATCGGCGCCGCGGGGCTTCCAGCATTTGGTGCAGCCGCAGGCGTGGTTGTGGGCAATCTGTCCCTCGATCCTCACTTTGACCGGCCTGTCCGTGCAGTCACAGACAAGCGTGCCTCCGGCAAAGTTCGGGCTGGCCGCTCTGATGCCGCCGTCCACCGCCGGATGAATGCGAATTGAACTGTCCATTGCGTGTCCTCCCTGTTGTGCCGAAGCCCGATCCGTCTCGGATGTTGTGTGGCGCTTCGGCCTACTGCATGTTTCCTTGAATCGTAGCCGCCTTAAGGACAAAGACATTCAGGAATTCAAAGTGCTACATCGTACTTTGTGCGTCTGGTAAGACGCGCGGCGCTGTAGTTCGAGCGCCCGGCGGATACGCTCAGTAGACCACGACGCTCCTGATGCTTTCGCCGGAATGCATCAGTTCGAAGCCCTTGTTGATGTCGTCGAGCGGCATGG
>NZ_LPUX01000063.1 GCF_001651865.1 Sinorhizobium glycinis | reverse complement strand
CACTCGAATGCGCCGGCCGCGGCCAAGCTCGATCGTCACGATACTTGGCTTCTTGCGCGCCCGTGGTGCCGGTGTCGTCTCTATCGCGGGCGAGATTTCGGTCGAGCCGGAGAGAACGGTCGCGCGGGAATCCCGCCGACAGAAGACTGCGGAGGGCGTGGGGACGGGGTTATCGCAGTCCTCCGTCTGGTCGTCGTTGCATCTCGAACAACTGATGCACATAGGATGGATCATCAAGATCTTGATAGCGCCTTCCAGAAGAGCGGCTTCATCCTTGTTCCGAACCGGAATTCATCAGTGATGAACTTTGCTAGTCGGTCGGCGTCTCGATTGCGACGGGGAGTGCGAGTTTTGGAGCAGGCCGCTTCGAAGTCCCTCCGTATTAAAGCGAGATCACGCGGACCAAGATGTTGGACTGCATTTGGGCGGTTGGCGTGCGATTGCGCCGCCTTCATTCTCCCATCGATTGATGTTTTGCATTTTTGTTTGTGCTGAAGTCTGATTTTGTCCGCCTGGCGCGTCGCCTCGTTTACGAAGAGCGGCGGTTAGCTGCGCCCTGGTCAAGACGCTCCGCTGAATAGCATCGTTCAGGAAGCGCGCCGCAGCCAGCTTCGGCCCGCCCCCTTTCCCCGAGACAATCATCCGGTACGGCACCTGCGGCCGCGTTAATAACCAACCTCCTCAGATGCTTGCGACCGCCTCTTCAAGAAGAGACCGAACCTGCCCGGCGACCTTCTTGAGTTCCTGGTTGTCGATCGCCTGCATGGAGGCAACGGGATCGATGGCGCTGACCATGATTGTGCCACTTCCCAGCGATCGTACAATCACATTGCAGGGCAGCATGGCGCCGACCTTTGGTTCGATCTTCATAGCCTCGAGAGCCATCTTCGGGTTGCACGCTCCCAGAATGAGATAGTCCGCAACATCGATGTCGAGCTTCTTCTTCATCGTCGCTCGGACGTCGATTTCAGTCAGCACACCGAACCCCTTGGCCAAGAGAGCCGTCTTTGTTGCCGCCACCACCTCGTCGAAGGGCATGTCGTTGGTCGTTTTGTCGAGCGTGTAGGTCATTGTCTGTCTCCAATGCGACCGGCACCTGCCGATCCTTGTTGCCGGTGTGGGCCCACACCGAAGCACTTAATCTGTCCGCAGCGCGTCTAGACGGCGGTTCCGACCAAGGCGCCTATGCCTGCCGTCAGCGCCATGGCAAAGGCACCCCAGAAGGTGACACGGATCGTGGCTTTCAGCACGTTCGCTCCACCAGCCTTGGCACCGATTGCACCGAGCAGGGAGAGGAACAGCAGCGACGCTGCAGAGACGAGCAGCACGAGCTGGTTCGCCGGCGCCAGCCACACCATGGCGAGTGGCATCATCGCACCGACAGCAAAAGTCAGAGCCGACGTCAGGGCGGCAACGATCGGTCTTGCGGTGGAAATTTCGGAAATGCCGAGCTCGTCGCGTGCATGCGCTTCGAGCGCGTCCTTCTGCATCAATTTCTCGGCGACGCGTCGGGCCAAGGCGATATCGACCCCGCGCTTGGCATAAAGCTGCGCCAGTTCCTCACGCTCCGCATCGGGCTGGCTCTCGAGCTCCCGCCGTTCGCGTGCGAGGTCGGCCTGCTCGGTATCCGCCTGCGAGCTGACCGAAACATATTCCCCCGCCGCCATCGACATCGCACCGGCCACCAGCCCGGCAACACCGGCGATCAGGATCTCGGAACTTCCCGCCGCCGACGCGGCAACGCCGACGATCAGGCTCGCCGTCGAGACGATGCCGTCATTCGCTCCGAGGACTGCGGCCCGCAGCCATCCGATCCGGGACACGAGATGAGTTTCGCGCTGAAGACTCCTCATGACTTTCTCCGGATGACGCCATCGAGGCGGGCGGTGAGAGCGACGTTCTTCGAGATCGTGCCGCATTTACGTACATTCTTGTGCAGCAGTTCAAGACGCTGGTCCGTTTCATCGGTATCGACCGCGAGTTCGTAATCGACGGAGACGATACCCGGCGGTTCGTCTTGTCGAACGGCATGCAGGATCACGTCGACACCATCGAGAGAGGAAGCGAGGATGGGCATGACACGTTCGATCCCCTTGATCATCCAGGTCGCGGTTGGCGCGAGCAGCAGCTCGGCCCGATTTAAGGCGCCGGTAGGGCGGGAAAGGCCGGTTCCCTGCCTGATCGCCGCGCGCCACACTTTTCCTGGGATCGATCCGTTGTGCCGAAACCCTGTATTCGGGCATCGCGAGTCCTCCCAACCGGATTAATCTGCCGGACATCCATGAAACATCCTATCACCTCACCAATCATCCCGTTTGACCAGCATCAAGGGAGAGCAGTGATCGCGTTGGGAGCCGTTCCGATCTGGGAGATCGCGAGCGAGAAATCGTTATGTAAAGCTATCCTGAGGCAATTTTGCTGAATACCCGCCTACGCGCGACGATTATCGGATTTGTTATCGCTCTTGGATCGAAACGCAACTCGCCCCGAAATAAAAGCGAACGAGCCGAGGAACTGGTCAAAGCGCAGGGCGCGTGGCATTTGTTCCTGCCGCCCTATTCACCCGATCTCAACCCGATCGAAATGCCCTTCTCCAAACTCAAGACGTTACTGCGAAAGCGGGCCGCCCGAAGTTTCGACGCCAACGTCGCGGAGATGAAGCCGGTGACCGATGACGTGAAACGGTGGAAGCTGATGGGAATCGGTGCGCTTGGTGTTACTGGCATTGCAGCTATGGCGCTCTGGGTAAGCTTCGCCGAGGTCATCAGGCGGATCGTGTTCGTGATCATTGGGAAGGGCTGAACAGGAGACTCAGCCGCCAACCAGCAGGAATGAGGAGCTAGTTCATGGATGAACGATACAACTCCATGCCGTGAAAAATGCAGCCTATGGCGCTAAGGCGAGGGCAATCAGCCAAGCTGTCAAGGCAATTAAAAGCCAGAGCCGTGCACTCTTATACCGCTGCCGTCGGCCTCCTTCCCAATCGTAAGACATGAGTGCCTCCTCTCGGTGCGAACAATGCACGATTGCAGCCGCGAGGGAAAGACACTGTTCTAACGTATGCACAGGAGCGCGCCCGGATCTCCAGAGCAGGTAGCTTAGGCCTCATCAGCGGTCCCGGTTTGCGAAATTGCAATAAGGGCTGCAGCCAATTTGTCTTCTTCCCGTGTCAACAATTCCTTGAGTAAAGCTTTCTTCTCAGGATCGTTCTCCTTCGAAATCAGCTCATTGAACTTCTCGATGTTCGCCCTCGCTATAAAGACTTTGAACATTCTCTTCACCTGCGTGGTAAAGCTCGATCGCAGCGTCCTAAGCGGCGGTATCGCCAATCCGGCCGCTAGCTGGGTGGGGCGGTGGCGCATGTTCGAGCGCGTATCTAGCCTTGGCTTTTGGGCACGCCGGTTTTCCGCAGGCCTGCCCGATCTCTGCCATGTCGTGTCGCTGCAACTTGGGTGTCGGCGATCGAAGCTTCCCCTAGTGCTGATGGAATGCGGGCGGTACCGAACCACAGAGCGCATTCGAGAAGGGAGGCTTCATCCGTGTTCCCAAACCGATACTCATCGGCGATGAAGCTTGCTAGTCGGTCGGCGTGTCTACTGAGACGTGGAATGCGAGCCTTGGCGCGGGCCGTTTCGAAGACCCTTCGTATCAAAGCAAGATCGTGGGGACCAAGATGTTGGATTGGGAGTTTGGGCGGTACGTGCACTGACACCTCCTATGAAGAAAGCGGGGTGCGCGCCATATCGGGCTTCGAGGAATGCTCAAAAGGTGACCGTGCGATTGCGCCACCTTCATTCTCCCACCGATTGATGGCTTCCGTTTTGGTTTGGGCAGGAGTCTGATTTTGTCCGCCTGGCGCGTCGCCTCGCTTACGAAGAGCGGCGGTCAGTTGCGCCTTGGTCAGGACGCCCCGCTGAATAGCATCCGTCAGGAAACGCGCCGCAGCAAGCTTTTCGCCGCGTTCATCTTTCTCTTTTGCTTCGGAATAACCAGCGGCTTTTAGTATTTCCACCAAAAGGCTGATGTCTTCGGAGTCTAGATATTGATCTGGATTTCTGGAAGACATGCGGTCCTCCTTCGCATGGGGAGGCAGGCGCTAAAGCGCGGGCCAGCCTCCATGCAATCGCTGGCAATAATGCGCGCTATGTTTCCCATGTTCCATAGGCTCCCGGTAGTAGGTTGCCGGAGCTCGCAACTTTTCCGCAATGCCGACGCCGTGGCAACCAAGGGACTGAGCGCATGGGAGCGGGAAAAAGGTGGGGGTAAGAAATTTCGGGTAAGCAGGTGCCTTTTCTGAAGGACATCCGTTGGCGTCGCACTTATCTCGGTCGACCTTGTTGGCATTGACGGCGTGTCGCAGCGTTGCGAAACTGCCAACGTCGGCCGGTCTCTCGATGGGGCCCGTCTCAACGATTTTGGCCTCTCCCTGGAAGGGGCCAAGGAGATCCAATTTCGAGAAGCAGCCCGTGTACTTGATATCCTTGTGCCGGCAACGCGGCCTCATAATCATCGGTTGCCGATCAGATCGAAAAGTGGGACGTCGCAGGCCCCTATCGTATCAGTCGCGCCGGCAAGTCTCCCATTTCCGTTTTCATTGATAACGCCTATATTCGCGCGGTTCCCGGCTATCAAAGCCGGCATTCGAGATCGCGATGGGACGCGTTGTTGCGCAAGGCTGAGCACCGCGTCAGTTTGCCGGTGCGCCGAATATCGCTACCGGCAAACACGATATCGTTCGCGCAGCGATGCGCGCGCAATCAGACGAATATACGAGCTGATCAACAATCTTGGCACCTACCTGGGGCAGAACGCAGCTTCGATCGTCAACTACTGTCGGCGATACTGGTCCGGTCAGCCGATATCCAGTTCACCGGCCGAAAGTGCCGCCAACAGCCTCGTCAATGCCTGTATGAATAAGAAGCGGCAAATGCGTTGGACCAGAAGCGGCAAATGCGTTGGACCCGATCGGCGCTCATCGGGTTCTTCAAGTCCGAGCCGCCGTCGCGGACGGCCGTCTCAAACAGCTCGACCTCGCATACTAACCCCCAGCTTTTTCCCGCTTCCGCGCAGAGAGCCAGACTTGGCCACGCTTGTGAGAATCGCCGATGCTTTGGGGACTTCGCCTAACTGGCTCTTAGGATTGACCGTCGGCACTTCGCATGATCCGCATCTGGCCCGCCTTGGTCGAACGCTTCGCCAATGCAGCCAATGGCATGACGAAATAAGAAATCGAGCTCTGTGTGATACAGGCAGAGGCGATTGTCGCCGCCAAAAACCGCGCCTAGCCTTTACCGTTCAGGGCATTCCACTCGATACATTATGCAATCTTCTGTAACGGGCTTTGCGTCAATCCCTTGTGAGCTTAATCCCTCGCCGAGTGCTTGCTTCTGTCCGCAGTCGGAGCTCAAGCCGCTGCTCTATGGGGTCTGCTGAGGACCGGTTGGCCAATCTTTAGAGGCGCAGTCACCGCGTGCTGCTGATCGCATAGCGGCCTAACCCATCCATCGTCCCGGCGAAGGGACCTTGCTGCGGAGGGCTGATGGCTGTGCCCGTCCGAAAGCCTGTCTTGTCGTCTCCTGCCATCAAGCCGTCAGGGCTGGCGCTACCTTACGAGGAACGAAGTTGGTTCTGTCCCTGAGCATGCAATGCAACACCACCGCCAGCTTGCGGGCCAGCGCGACACGCGCCTTTCTGGGACCGGCACGTCTGGCGACCGCCAACGCCCAGCCCTTCAGATCGGAACCTTTGACCGGTCGCGTCAGGATCACGTTGGCCGCCTCGTAGAGCCCGGTGCGCAAGCTCCCATCGCCGATCTTCGAAATGCGACCGCTATGATCGGTCTCGCCCGATTGATATTTCTTCGGCGTCAATCCGAAGTGCGGCCCCACCGCGCGTGACGAGCGGAATCGCTCCGGCGCGTCGACGGCCGCCACAAACGTCAGCGCCACCAGGACGCCAACGCCTGGCGTCGTCATCAGCCGCCGTGCGTTGTCGTCCTGGCGGGCGATGGCCCGCAGCTTGCGCTCAAAACCTGCAAATTCATGCACAAGCGCGTCGCGCACCTTCGGCAGCGCCGTAGCGATCGCTTCCAAGGTCGAATAGCCTGCAATCAGCTCGCGGATGCGCCCCGCGTAAGTGCGCCGCGTCGTCGGCCCAGCCAGCCTCCGGCCCGCGCGGTACTTTAGGCATTTCCCAGCATGTTGGGCGGTCATCCACCCGTGGAGAGTCGTAACGGCAGACGGCGAGGAACATTGGCAACTCGATGGGAGCGCGGCCGAGTTGTACGAGCGCAATCTCGTGCCCGCGATAACTTCCCTATGGGCCGCGGACCTCATTGCTCGTGCGCAGCCAAAATCAGGAGAAGCGGTGCTCGATGTCGCACGTGGTACAGAGGTCGTAACCCGTCTCGCTGCGCGAAATATGGCGCCGGGCCGAGTTGTCGATCGTGTCCCGTGAGGTGGTGTAGCAGACGGCATTGGTCGCCGTGCTCTCCGGCATAGGCCGGGATGATCAGCGCGCCACGGCGGGCAGGCTGATGAGCGGATCATCGCTCATCTGGCTGATGGTTTCCAGAGTCATGTATCTGGCGCGCTGGACGGCCCATTCGTCGTTTTGCTCGAGCAGGAGCGCGCCGACGAGGCGGAGNGGTTTCCAGAGTCATGTATCTGGCGCGCTGGACGGCCCATTCGTCGTTTTGCTCGAGCAGGAGCGCGCCGACGAGGCGGAGAATGGCGTCATCGTTGGGGAAGATGCCGACGACCTCGGTCCGCCGCTTGATCTCACCGTTGAGCCGCTCGATCGGATTTGTCGAGTGCAGCTTGGCGCGATGCTCTCTGGGGAAGGTCATGTAGGCCAGCACGTCGGGCTCGGCGTCATCCATGATGGCGGCGAGCTTGGGCACCTTCGGCCGGATCTGATCGGCGACGGCGCGCCATTGTGTGCTCGCGGCTTGCGGCGTCTCCTGGGCGAAGGCGGTGGCGATGAAGGCGGAGACGACACGGCGGCCGCTCTTGCCGGCATGCGCCAGCACATTGCGCATGAAATGAACCCGGGGGCTGTTGAAGAACCAATCGTCGGCGGAGCTATGCGGAAGC
>NZ_LPUX01000062.1 GCF_001651865.1 Sinorhizobium glycinis | reverse complement strand
TTGCCCATTTCGACAACAAGGCGGCAATCACCTCTGCCGACTTCTTCATCGTGTGACGGGCGCGCTGCGCCGCGTGACGCATTGCATCAGAACTTCATGCCGGGCACGGCGAGCGGATTGTCGGTAAGCGCCTGCGCATCGGCCCGATCGACGCGTGGCTTGCCGGTGAAGGCGTCGAAAAGATCGCGCACGAAAGCCTCTCCGAGCCCCTTGGTGATCAGCACCATCCGCGTCCGCCGATCGGTCGGGTCCGGCCAGGCGGCAAGCCGTTCGGGTGCGTGAAAGACGGTCTGAACGCCGTGCAGCACCACCGGCCGCTCCGGCCGGTCGGCAACCGCGACGATCGCCTTCATGCGCAGCAGCTTGTCGCCATGGGCCGAGCGCAGGAGGTCGATGAACATCTCCAGCGCCATCGGCTCGATCGGCCGGTCGTGAACGATGCTGAACGAGCGAATGTCGGAGCCGTGGCGATTGACGTCGTGGTGGTGGTGATGATGGTGGTCCTGGTGATCATGGCCTTCGCCGGACTCGTCCTGCAGCCAGCGGCCGACGTCGGCGACCTTGGTCGCCGGGTCGTAGAGCCCGCAGGCGAACAGGTCGGCACGGCCCGCCTCCTCACTGGCGCCGTCAATGATCGGCGCGCGTGGATTGAGGTCCTTCAGAACTTCGGACAGCGCTTCGAGCTGGTCGTTGCTCGCAAGGCCGGTCTTGCTGATGACAAGCCGGTCGGCAACGGCGACCTGCTTCATGGCTTCCACGTGGCTTGCAATCGTCTGCAAGCCATTGACCGCATCGACGACCGTCACCACGCCGTCCAGCCGGAAATTCTGGGCGATCACCGGATTGCCGAGCACCGATTGCAGCACCGGCGCCGGATCGGCAAGCCCGGTCGTCTCGATGACGACGCGCTTCAGCGGATTGATGCGGCCGGTCTGCATTCGATCCATCAGGTCGGCCAGCGTGTCGACCAGTTCACCGCGCACGGTGCAGCACAGGCAGCCGTCGGCAAGCTCGATCACGCCGTCGCTCGAGGCCTCGACAAGCAGGTGGTCAATCGAGACATCGCCGAACTCGTTGATGATGACGGCCGTGTCGGCGAGCTCCGGATCCTTCAGCAGGCGGTTCAGAAGGGTCGTCTTGCCCGCGCCGAGGAAGCCGGTGAGGATCGACACCGGCACGACCGGCAGTGGACCGTTCATGGAAGGACTCCGTCTTGGATTTGAGCCGGATGCGCGCGGAAAACCGCGCACGCCTCACTCGGTTCTAGAAGCTCGGGCGCGGCACCGGGATCGGGACCTTGGCGATCTCGGCGACATCACCCTGCCCGGCGACGTCGCTGCCCGCCTTGGTGGTCTTGTCGCCGCTGCCCGGAATGAGCCCGGCGAAGGCAAGCTTCAGCGGACGGTTGATTTCGTGGATATAAGGTGACAGCAGCTTCTGCCGGCCGGCCTCGTCGCGGCCTTCGCTGCGGACCTTCGCCGCCTGCTTTGAGCAGATCTCCTTGCTGACGTCGGCAACCATCTCGCGGCTCTCACCATAGGGCGCGATCGCGGTCAGCGACGGTTTACCCGCGGCGCTGATCGTCAGCGCCATCTGCAGGAGCCTGGCCGACTCGTCGGCGCGGGCGCCGAGACTGTCCTCGCCGAGCACCACGGAGACGACGCTGCGGCCATCACGGTTAGCCGACGACACCTGGTTGAAGCCCGACGCGCAGATGAAGCCGGTCTTCATGCCGTCGGCACCCTCGAAGCGGCCGATCAGCATGTTGTAATTGGCGTAATCCTTCTTGCCGGTGGTGAAGCCCTCCAGCGAAAAATAGGAAGCGTATTGCGGGAATTCGCGCTTCAGCGCGATCGCCAGGACGGCAAGGTCGCGTGCCGTTGTGTACTGGCCCTGGCCCGGCAAGCCGTTGGCATTGATGAAATGCGACGACGTCATGCCGATCCGCCGCGCTTCCGCATTCATCCGATCGATGAACGCCTGCTCCGAACCACCGACCGTTTCGGCGATCGCCACGGCAACGTCGTTCGCCGACTTGACGAGCATCATCTTCAGCGCGCTGTCGAGCGTCATCGCCTGGCCGGGCTTATAAAACATCTTGCTCGGAGGCTCGGACGCTGCGTTCTTCGTCATGACGACCGGGCTTTCCAGCGTCAGCTGCCCGGCCTGGATCGCGCGAAAGGTCGTATAGGCGGTCATCAGCTTGGTCAGCGACGCCGGATACCATTTCTGGAAGATGTCCTGATGCTCGTAGACTTTCAGCGTTGCGACGTCGACGACGAGCCGCGGATTGGCCGATGCCGGAAGCGCCGCAGCCAATGCCGCGCAAACACCGGCTAGAACGCCCATCGCTCTCACCCTGTTGCGCATCAGAAGTCGAACTGTCACCACTATCCTTAACCTCGAATTTCCGGAGTTGCCTCGTATCTTCCGGCTATTTAGCCTATATGGCAAGGAGATGGCAAAGCCCATTCACCTGGCCGCCAGGCCCATCCACCGAACAGACCCACAGGGAACCATCATGCCGATATTGAACCGCGCCGCCGAACTCCAGAACGAAGTTTCCGAATGGCGGCGCCACCTGCATATGAATCCTGAGCTCCTGTTCGCGGTGGAAAATACGGCAGCCTTCGTCGAAACGAAACTCAAGGAATTCGGCGTTGACGAGATCGTGACCGGCCTCGGCCGCACCGGCGTCGTCGGTCTCATTCGCGGCAATCTCGGCTCGGGCCGCACCATTGGCCTTCGGGCGGATATGGACGCCCTGCCGATTACCGAGACCAGCGGCAAGGCCTGGTCCTCGACGACGCCCGGCAAGATGCATGCCTGCGGTCACGACGGTCACACGGCCATGCTGCTCGGTGCGGCGAAATACCTCGCCGAGACGCGCAATTTCGCCGGCAGCGTCGCAGTCATCTTCCAGCCGGCGGAGGAAGGCGGCGGCGGCGGCAACGAGATGGTCAAGGACGGCATGATGGAGCGGTTTTCGATCGAGGAGGTCTACGGCATGCACAATATGCCTGGCATGCCCGTCGGCCACTTCGGCAGCCGCGTCGGCCCGATCATGGCGTCGACGGACGAGTTCACCATCACCATCAAAGGTCGCGGCGGCCACGCCGCACAGCCGCACAGGACCATCGACCCGATCGCCATCGGCGCGCAGATCGTCAATGCGCTGCAGACGATCGCCTCCCGCACCGTCGATCCCCTCGCCTCCATCGTCGTCTCCGTCACCAAGTTCAATGCCGGCTTTGCCCACAACGTCATCCCGGAACAGGCGGTCCTGGCCGGCACGGTGCGCGCGCTGACCCCCGAGGTGCGCGACACCGGCGAGGCGCGCATCCGCCAGATCGCCGAAAGTATTGCCGGCGCCTATGGGGCGACGGTCGACGTCTGGTATGGCCGCAACTATCCAGTCACCGTCAACCATGCCGAAGAGACCGGCCACGCCCTTGCCGTCGCCGCGACGGTCGCCGGCCAAGGCAATGTCAATGCCGCGCTCGACCCGATGATGGGCGGTGAGGACTTCTCCTACATGCTGCTCGCCCGGCCCGGCGCCTTCGTCTTCATCGGCAACGGCGATTCCGCCGGCCTTCACCATCCCGCCTACGACTTCAACGACGAGGTCATCCCGCACGGGGTTACCTATTGGGTGAAGCTCGCCGAAGCGCGGCTCGCCGCCTGAGACGTGAGCGGGGGCGGGCAGATGCACCAGATCGACAAGACCGATCGCCGGATCCTCAACATCCTGCAGGCGGACGGGCGGATCACCAATCTCGAACTGGCGGACCGCATCGGCCTCTCGCCGACCGCGACCAGCGAGCGGTTGCGGCGGCTCCTGAAGGAAGGTTACGTGTCCGGCTTCGGGGCGCGCCTCGATCCGCACAAGCTCGGCTTCGGGCTCTTGGTCTTCATCGAGGTGATGCTCGACAAGACGACCCCGGAAGTCTTCGACCAGTTCGCCGCCGCCATCAAGCAGGCGCCGGCCGTGCTCGAATGTCACATGGTCGCCGGCGGCTTCGACTATCTCGTCAAGACCCGCTTCGAGGACATGGCCGCCTACCGCAATTTCCTCGGCCAGGTGCTCTGGACGCTGCCGGGCGTCAAGGAAACCCGCACCTATGCGGTGATGGAGGAAATCAAGAACGACGGGCCGCTGCCGCTCGTCTAAGTGCGGATTCGAGTGGTACCCCCCTCTGCCCTGCCGGGCATCTCCCCCACAAGGGGGGAGATTGGCTGGAGCTGCTGTCCTCCCCCACTATGGAGGCATCTCGGTTGCCGAAGGTACCCGATACGCCGACCTGTATTGGTGAAGCGCGGCGTCGCCGCTTGCCGATCTCCCCCCTTGTGGGGGAGATGCCCGGCAGGGCAGAGGGGGGTAAAGGCCCCCACTACCCGTGAGCACTGACCCCTGGTCACGCCTTGATGGACGCCATGTCGATCACGAAGCGATAGCGCACGTCGCTCTTCAACACCCTCTCATAGGCCGCATTGACCTCCTGCATCTGAATGATCTCGATCTCCGAGACGATGCCGTGCTCGCCGCAGAAATCCAGCATCTCCTGCGTTTCCTTGATCGAACCGATCATCGACCCGGAAATACTGCGCCGCGCCGGCACCAGCGAGAAGGCATGGACCGGCACCGGCTTCTCCGGAATGCCGACGACCACGAAATCCCCGTCGACCTTCAGGAGATTGAGATAGGCGTTCCAGTCGATCTCGGTGCCCACGGTGCAGATGATCAGGTCGAAGCTTCCGGTGAGCTTCTCGAAGGTCTGCGGATCGTTCGTTGCATAATAGTGGTCGGCTCCGAGTTTCAGCCCGTCTTCCTTCTTGGAAAGGCTCTGGCTGAGCACCGTGACTTCGGCGCCCATCGCATGGGCGAGCTTGACGCCCATATGGCCGAGACCGCCCATGCCGACGATCGCCACCTTCTTTCCAGGCCCTGCCTTCCAGTGCCGCAGCGGCGAGTAGAGGGTGATTCCGGCGCAGAGCAGCGGGGCGGCCGCATCGAGCGGCAGGTTCTCCGGGATCGAGAGGACATAGCCTTCCTTGACGACGATGTGATCGGAATAGCCGCCCTGGGTCGGGGTCTTTCCATCCGCCTCGACGCCGTTATAGGTCACGACAAGGCCGGGCATGTAGTGTTCGAGGTCGAGGTCACGGGTGGCGCAGGTCGTACAGGAATCGACGAAGCAGCCGACGCCGACCCGGTCGCCCAGCTTGAACTTGGTGACCTTGGAGCCGACCGCCCGAACGATGCCGACGATTTCATGGCCCGGCACCATGGGGAAGGTCGAGTTGCCCCACTCATTGCGGGCCTGGTGGATGTCGGAATGGCAGACGCCGCAATATTGGATGTCGATGACGACGTCGTCGTCGCGCGGTTCGCGGCGTTCGAAGGTGAAAGGGGCGAGCGGCTTCGATGCGTCGGTCGCCGCATATCCTCTTGCAATGGCCATGGGGTCTTTCCTTCATGTCTGGAATAGCGCGCCACGCGGAGGCATGGACCTCGGGCGGCAAGCCGGACTATGCTGTTCCGGACGCCACCGCGTTAGTGCGATCCTGCAAAGTTTTTGCACAATCCTGCAAGAATGAACGAAGGCTGTTGCGGCCCAACTTTCCTATCCTATCTGTGCCGCACCCCCGCAAAGACCTAAGGCTCTGGAAAGACCACGGAATATGGTAGATATGCAACGAACGCCGCGCCAGGAGATGATCGAGATCATTGCCAGGGCTGCCGAGATGGACGGTGACCACCCGACGATCGTTCCGGGCCTCAGCATCCACCGGCACTCGAGCTCCGCCAAGCCGAACTGTGCCGCCTATAAGCCGAGCCTGGCAATCATCGTCCAGGGCGCCAAACGCGTCCTGCTCGGCGGGGAGTTGTTCGTCTACGGCGCATCGGACTATCTGCTGACTTCAATCGACCTGCCGGTCCTGTCGCAAATTTCGTTGGCTTCCAGCGACGAACCCTATCTCAGCATGAATTTTCAGATCGATACGGCGAAGATTCCCGGGATTCTCGAGAGGATCGGTGATCAGCCGGCAGGGTCGCCGGCCTCGCGGCGCGGCATGACGGTCAATAAGCTTACCACCGATCTGGAAGACGCGGCGCTGCGCCTGCTGCGGCTCCTCGACCGGCCCGCCGAGATGGCCATTCTCTTGCCCCTCATCGAACAGGAAATCCTCTATCGTCTGCTGGTAGGGCCGCATGGGACGAGGCTGCGGCAGATGACGACCGCTGAAAGCCAGCCGCACCAGATCGGCCGCGCCGTCGCCTGGCTGAAGGAGCACTATTCTCGCCCGCTTCGCATCGACGACCTGGCAAGCCGGGTCAGCATGAGCGTCTCCTCACTGCATCACCATTTCAAGGCGATCACGGCGATGAGCCCGCTGCAATACCAGAAGCAGCTCCGCCTGCAGGAGGCGCGACGGCTGATGCTGGAGGAGCGCCTCGACGCGGGCGACGCCGGCCATCAGGTCGGCTACGACAGCCAATCGCAGTTCAGCCGCGAATATGCCCGCCACTTCGGCGAACCGCCGATGCGCGACATCGGCCGGGTTCGCCGCAGCCTCGTCGACCTTTTGGCCGGCGAGCCGGAGATGCTGAGCGAGGGGTAGCCATAAGGCGGCACCATCGCCCCTCGTCAGCAGGGACAAGACCCCTCCCAAACCCCTCCCCACAGGTGGGAGGGGCTTTGGCGGCCGCTGCGCCCCACTGCCATTCCCCAAGAACCGAACCCTTCTGTAGCGATCAAGAGAGGCGCGGAGGGAGCGGCAGTTTAAGCCCCTCCCACCTGTGGGGAGGGGTTGGGGAGGGGTCTTGCATCCTCCACAGTCTTCCCTGCTTACCACCCCTCCCCCAGCACCCTCGCCAACATGTCGGCAAAGAAATCGGCGCTCTCGCGGCTGAGGCAGAGCGGCGGCTTGATCTTCAGCACGTTGAGGTGATCGCCGGTCGGCTGCATGATGACGCCGAGGTCGAGGAGGCGGTCGCAGATTGCCGCTGTCTCTTCGGTCGCCGGTTCGAGCGTCTCGCGATCGCGGACGAATTCGACGCCAAGATAGAGACCCATGCCGTGTACCGCGCCGACGATCGGGAAAGATTGACCGAGCGCTTGCAGCCGGTCCTTCAGGCGATCGCCGACGGTGCGGGCATTCTCCTGCAAGGCCTCGTCATGCAGAATGTCGAGGACGGTCAACCCGACGACGGAGCTCACCGGACTGCCGCCGGACGAAGAGAAGAAGTAGCCCTCTTTCTCCAGCGCATCGGCGATCTCGCGGCGGGTAATCACGGCCCCGAGCGGGTGGCCATTGCCGATGCCCTTGGCGACGGTGATGACATCCGGCACGACGCCCTGTTGCTCGAAGCCCCAGAAATAGTGTCCGAGCCGGCCGTAGCCGACCTGCACTTCGTCGGCGATGCAAATGCCGCCGCGCGCCCTGACCATGGCATAGACGGCTTCGAGATAGCCGGGCGGCAGCGGGATGCCGCCGGCATTGCCGTAGACCGTTTCGCAGATGAAGCCGGCAAGGCCTCCGCCCTTCTCGTCAAGTTCCTTGAGCTTTTCCGCCACGGTGCCGACATAATCGCCCGTCGAGTTTTCGCCGCGATACGGCCCGCGATAGGTGTTGGGCGAGACGACCGGATGCACCCAGTCCGGCCGGGTCGTCAGCGCCTGAGGATTGTCCGCGATCGAGGTCGAGACTGCGTCGCTAGCGACAGTCCAGCCATGATAGGCCTCCAACAGCGAAAGCATGTTGCGCGCGCCGGAATACGCCCAGGCAAGCCGTATGGCGAGATCGATGGCCTCCGATCCGCTGTTGACGAGAAAGACTGTGTCGAGACCTTCCGGCGCCAGCCCTGCCAGCCGCTCCGAAAATTCGGCGACCGCCGCGTAATGAAAGCGCGAATTGGTGTTGAGCAGCGACCATTGCCGCCCCACCGCGGCAGAGAGGCGCGGATGGCCGTGGCCGACGATCGTGACGTTGTTGACCATGTCGAGATAGGCCCGACCTTCGACGTCGAAGAGATGTTCTTTCCAGCCCCGCTCGACTTGCGGCGGCCTGCGGTAATAGTTCTTCTGCTGGCGCGCGAAATGGCGCCGCCGCTTGTCGAGCAGTGCCGCCGCTTGCGGTGGCGGCGCTTCGCAATCGAAACCGAGGATCGGCTCCGGCGACGGGCAGAGCCTGCGCCAGGCTTCCGCCTGATGCGGGGCCGCGAAAGGCGGCGGGTCGACCTCCCCGGCGGTTGAGAGTTGGACACGCATGAAGCCGAGCGCCGTGGGGTCGCCGGGGATCATGCCTATCCGGTCCCCTGCCCCGACGCTCCCACCGTCACCTGCCGCCGGCTGGATACCCAGCAGATGAAGATGAAGGCCTTGCGCCGAGAGAATCAGCCTGCCACCGCGCTCGTGGAGTTGGCCGGCAAAGGGCGCGTGAATTGCGGTCTGCCCGTGCAGGCAGAGGTCGACGTGGAGCGCTAAGGTTTGCGGCGCCCTGGCCTGGAGGAGCCGCGTTTCCGTCAGGCGGAATTCGCCATAGCGGGTTGAAGCAGCGCCGGCCGCGCGCGCCGCCGACTGCAGGAGCAGCGCCTCGGTGTCCGCATGGTGCCATCGGTCCGCCGGCAGGTGCGGTCCGAGCAGCGACAGATCGACGATCCCGACCCGGGCCGGGTCGACGTCCGGCAGCAGGTGGCCAGTCGCCGGGAGGGCGGCTGGCGCCGCCTCCCTGCCGATCGCCTGATGGATGGCATGATCCATCAGCTCGAAGGGGACGGAGACGGCGACATCGAAGATTTCGCGCTCGTGCGCGGCGTTGCCCTGGACATAGGCATTGTCCGGCTCGATCTCGAGCTGCCGTGCAGAGCTCGCGACCAGAATGCCGGCTCTTGCGACAATCAGTGGCCAGAGCGCCCTGATTTCGGCTTCCGTCAGAGGACAGGCGGAATGAAACGCCTTCACGGCCGGCAGGACGTGGAAGGGATCGCCATCGGCGTGGTGAAGCAGCGAGGCACAGGTGACGGCAAGATCCGCGACCAACCAGCCCTTCAGCACATCGCCGAAATCGATGACGCCCTCCGGGACGAGGCGGCCGCTCTTCTCCACCCTGCTCACCACGTTGTCGTCGGTGACATCCTGATGGATCGCCTGCAGGCGCAGCTCCGGCATCAGCGGCTGGACGCGGCGCATCGCGCCGACCATCGCCTCGGCGATTCGCTTGCGCATATCGACATTCGTCATCGCCGAAAGCAGCTGGAGCGCCACCGGACCGGCCCGCCGGAGATCCCATTGCAGCTGCCGGTCGAGCCCCGGATGATCGAAGTCCGCGAGCGCGGCGGCGAGCCGGCCGGCGAGGTCGCCAAGGGATGAAACTGTTTCTGCCGAGAGGTGCTTGCGGCGCGTCAGCGGCGTTCCCTCGATATAGGTCAGCAGGCGGAAATGATAGCTTGCGTCGCGCACGACGGCGGCGACGATCTCTTCGCCGTCGAGCGCTGGAATGATCTTCGGAACCATCGGCGCATTGGCCTTGGCGCCCACATGGCGCAACGCCGCGTTCTGAGCCTCGAGTTCGACGCGGTCGTATTCCGCTCTTGCTATCTTCATCACGAAGCGGCCGTTGGCCGTGTCGGCGCGGTAGTTACGGTCCTGCTGGCTGCCGAGTTCGGTGAGATCGCCGGAAAGGCCGTAATTCTCCAGCAGGATTCTCTTCGCCTCGTCAACCGACACGTCGGGCCTCGGGAGCTCAGTGCGGCGCTTCAGCGAATCCTCTTCCATCATTGTGCTCCCGTCCATCTCAAGGCTGTCTTTACGATGAAACGCCCTCGAGACGATACCGCGTGCCGGGATAAATGAGCCGCGCGACCGTGACATTCCTGTTTTCCGACCAGGTCCGGCGGCGGATCATCAGGCAGGGTTCGTTGCGGCCGATCGAAAGCAGCTTGCATTCCCACGGTTGCGGCAGCACCGCCTCGACGACCTGTTCGGTGCGGGTGATCGGCGCGACCAGCGTCAGGTAGGCGTTTGGCGTCGTGCTAACGAAATCCTGTTGCAGATAGCCGGGGCAGATCACCGGATTGACGAAACGGTCCTCGAGCTGGATCGGCATGCCGTTTTCCGCGTGAACGATGATCGAGTGGAAGACCCGCGCTCCGGTCGCCAGCCCCAGCGCACCAGCAATGTCAGGGTTTGCCGATATCTCCTCGAGAAGATCGATGCGAGAGCTGTGACGATGGCCCCGCTCGCGAATTTCATCGGCAATGTTGCGGACTTCGAGCAGCGCCGTGCTGCCCTTGTGGGGAGCGACGAAAGACCCCACTCCTTGCACCCGGGTGATGGCGCCCTCGGTTGCCAGCTCGCGCAAGGCGCGGTTGGCGGTCATGCGGCTAACCCCGAGATCGGCGACGATGTCGTTTTCGGAGGGAATACGATGATGCGCCGGCCATTCGCCGCTCTCGATGCGGCTGCGGATGAACTGCTTCACCGCCTCGTAGCGCGGGACAGGTCCATCCTCGAAGGTGGAGATGTCGCTTTTGCGCTCCATTGAGGTCATAGGATGCTCCATTCGTCGACACCGACGAACACGCCGCCGGTAGTACTCGACCTGTTTTCGACGATTTTTGGGTTGCGCGCCACCGGAAAATATCTATAGTTCCATATACAACCACGTACAGGAGGAAGCGATGCCCGCCTTTTCCGCTCACCGGCTCTTTGCCGCGCAGGCGCTTCTGTCGACGGGCTGGGCGGAGGACGTCCTCATTTCCGTCGGTGGAGACGGGCGCATCGCCGCGGTTGAGCCCGGCCAAGTGCCAGCTGCGGGCGACGAGGCCACCACTGGTCCCGTTATTCCGGCCATGTCGAACCTGCATTCCCATGCATTCCAGCGCGCCATGGCGGGTCTTGCGGAAGTGGCCGGCAGCGGCGACGACAGTTTCTGGACCTGGCGTGAGACCATGTACCGCACCGTCGGACGTGTCGATCCGGACGACGTCGAGGCGATCGCCGCAAAACTCTACGTGGAAATGCTGAAAGGCGGCTTCGGCCGCGTGGTTGAGTTCCACTATCTTCATCACCAGGCTGACGGCACGCCCTATGCCGACCCGGCGGAGATGTCGCTGCGCATCCTGAACGCGGCCCATGCGACCGGCATCGGCTTGACGCATCTGCCCGTCTTCTACGCCCATGCCAATTTCGGCGGCGTCGCCCCCAATCCGGGGCAGCGCCCGTTCCTGCACGATCCGGATCGCTTTCTTGCCCTGCTCCAGCGGCTGGTTCCGGCCAGCGCTAGAGTGGGCGCCGAGCTCGGCTATGCCATCCATTCGCTGCGCGCCGCGACGCCGGGCGAGATGCGAACGATCCTCGGGGAGGCGCCGGTTTCCGGACCGATCCACATCCACGTCGCCGAGCAGACCCGCGAGGTCGAGGATTGCCTCGCCTGGAGCGGAAGGCGCCCCGTCGAATGGCTGCTCGACGAAATGCCGGTCGATCGGCGCTGGTGCGCCATTCACGCGACGCACATGACGGCGCAGGAGACGGAGCGATTGGCGAAATCGGGAGCGGTGGCCGGCCTCTGCCCGGCGACCGAGGCCAATCTCGGCGACGGCATCTTCCCGGCAACGGACTTTCTGGCAGCCGGAGGGCGCTTCGGCATTGGCACCGACAGCCATGTGGCGACCAGCGTCGCGGAAGAGCTGCGCCTTCTCGAATACGGGCAGCGGCTGCGCGACCGCAGGCGCAACCGGCTCGCCGCTCCCGGCGCCTCGGTCGGCAGGACGATTTTCGACGCCGCACTCGCCGGCGGCACCCAGGCGGCCGGCCTCGGCACGGCGGGCATTCAGGTCGGCGCGCGGGCAGACCTTGTCGTGCTCGATGGCGCCAATCCCTATGTCGCCGCCGCAAGCGGCAATCAGATTCTCGACCGCTGGCTCTTTGCGCTCGGCGGCGAGGCGGTCCGCGACGTCATGGTCGCGGGCCAATGGAAGATCCGCAATGGACGCCACGACCGGGAGGAAGACATCGACCGCGCCTTCGCGCGGGTCCTGAGCAAGTTGAAATAGCAATCCAGTCGACGATCAAAAAAGGGGAATGCGCATGTCGATCAGCACAATGAAACTCACCTTCGCCGCCGCCGGCCTGATGCTCGCGGCTTCTGCCGGCGCGGCCAATGCCTCCTATTGCGGCGACGGAAAGACCGTGACCTTCGCCGGCATCGATTGGGAAAGCGGCGCCTTCATCACCGAGGTGATGAAGACGATCCTCGCCAAGGGCTACGATTGCCAGGTGGATTCCATCCCCGGCAATTCCGTGACGCTGGAGCAGGCGACCGCCAACAATGACGTACAGATTTTTGCCGAGGAATGGCTCGGCCGCTCCGACGTCTGGAACAAGGCGGTCGAGGAAAAGAAGGTGGTTGCCGTCGGCAAGACCTTCGTCGGCGCCAGCGAAGGCTGGTTCGTGCCGGACTATGTCGTCCACGGCGATCCCGCTCGCAACATCGAAGCCAAGGCGCCGGATCTCAAGAGCGTCTCCCAGCTTTCCGACCCGAAGGTCGTCGAAGTCTTTGCCGACCCGGAGGAGCCGTCCAAGGGACGCTTCCTGAATTGCCCCTCCGGCTGGACCTGCGAGGGTGTCAGCACCGCCAAGCTCGAAGCCTACAAGCTCGGTGACGCCTATGTGAACTTCCGCCCCGGCACCGGCACGGCGCTCGATTCGGCGATCACCTCCGCCTATCTCCAGGGTGAGCCGATCCTCTTTTATTACTGGTCGCCGACGGCGATCATGGGCAAGTTCAAGCTGGTTCAGCTCGAGGAGCCGGCCTACAACGAAGCCTGCTGGAAGGAACTGAGCAGCGCCAACGGCAAGCGCGATCAGGCTTGCGCCTTCCCGTCCGTCGATGTCGCCTATGGTGTGAACAGCACCTTCGCCTCGGAGGCTCCGGAGATCATTGCGATCCTCGAAAAAGCGACGTTCCCGCTCGAAGCGGTCAACGGCAGCCTTGCCTATATGGCTGACAACAAGGTTGACGCCGCCGCTGCCGCCACGGAATTCCTCAAGACCAAGGCCGGCATCTGGGGCAAATGGGTCTCTGAAGAGGCCCGCGGCAAGATCGAAGCGAGCCTCAAGTAAGACGAACTCCGTCAGCGTTCGCCGCGCCTTACTATTCTATGACGGTAAGGCGCGGCGCCCGTAATCTGCCAAGGTGCCCGCGGACAGGCGGCGATGATCGCCGGCGGCTATCCGAGCAAGGATTATTCCGATGTTTCCGGACTCTCTCAATCTTTCGATCCGCGCCCCGGTGAATGAGTTCATCCAGGCGCTCGTCACCAACTACGGCTGGGTGTTCAAGGCGATTAGCGGCGTCATCCTGAAGGCCGTGCTGTTCATCGAATGGATCCTGCGTGGCCTGCCCTGGTGGCTGGTGATTCTGGCCTTCATGGCGCTTGCCTGGCAGAGTTCGAAGCGCTGGACGCTGACGCTTGCCGTCGGTGCCCTGCTTCTCGCCGTCGGCGTGCTCGGGCTCTGGGACCTGACGATGCAGACGCTCGCCCTGATGCTGATGGCGACCATCGTCTCGGTGGTGATCGGCGTGCCGATCGGCATCCTGGTCGCCAAGAGCCGCGTCGTACGCAACGTCACGCTGCCGGTTCTCGACGTCATGCAGACCATGCCGAGCTTCGTCTACCTGATCCCGGCGCTGATGCTCTTCGGTCTCGGCAAGGTACCGGCCATCCTCGCCACCATCATCTATGCGGTTCCGCCGCTGATCCGCCTGACCGATCTCGGCATCCGCCAGGTCGACGGCGAGGTTGTCGAAGCGGCGACCGCCTTCGGCGGCAGTCCGACCCAGATCCTGTTCGGCGTCGAGCTGCCGCTCGCCACCCCGACGATCATGGCCGGCCTCAACCAGACGATCATGATGGCACTGTCGATGGTCGTCGTCGCCTCGATGATCGGCGCACGCGGTCTCGGTGAACAGGTACTGAACGGCATCCAGACGCTCGACGTCGGCAAGGGGCTGGAGGCCGGGATCGGCATCGTCATTCTCGCAATCGTGCTCGATCGCATCACGCAGGGCTTCGGCAAGCCCCGGACGGAGGACGCCCGCAATGGCTGATATCGAAATCCGCAACGTCTACAAAATCTTCGGACATGATGCGAAGAAGGCGCTCGCCATGGCGAAGGATGGCCTGGACAAGGCCGATATCCTTGGCCGAACCGGCTGCAGCGTCGGCCTCAACGACGTCAGCCTGAAGATCGGCGCCGGCAAGATCTTCGTGATCATGGGCCTTTCCGGCTCCGGCAAGTCGACGCTGGTGCGCCATATCAACCGGCTGATCGAACCGACGAGCGGCGAAGTCCTCTTCGACGGCAGCAATATCCTCGATCTCGACGCCAAGGCGCTGCGTGCCTTCCGAATGCGGCGCGTCAGCATGGTGTTCCAGAGCTTCGCACTGATGCCGCACCGGACCGTGCTGCAGAATGTCGTCTACGGCCAGCGGGTGCGCGGCACATCCAAAGCTGACGCCCGCGAAATCGGCATGAAATGGATCGAGACGGTCGGCCTTTCGGGCTATGACGCGAAGTTCCCGCACCAGCTCTCGGGCGGCATGAAGCAACGCGTCGGCCTGGCGCGGGCGCTCGCCGCGGATACCGACGTGATCCTGATGGACGAAGCCTTCAGCGCGCTCGATCCGCTGATCCGCGCCGATATGCAGGACCAACTGCTGCAACTGCAGCAGAACCTTGCCAAAACCATCGTCTTCATCACCCACGATCTCGACGAGGCCCTGCGCATCGGATCCGAGATCGCGATCTTGAAAGACGGTCAGGTCGTGCAGGTCGGCTCGCCCGGTGATATTCTCGACAACCCGGCAAACGACTATGTCGCGCGCTTCGTCCAGCGCCGGCAGGGAAGACCCGAGAAGCATGACTGAAACGATCGTCATCGATGGACCGCTGACATGGCGCGAAGTCGCCGCCATCGCCGATGGCGTTCGCCTCGCCTTGTCCGAGCGCACGCGTCAGCGGATCATCGGTGCCCGCCGCATTGTCGATGCGCTGGTCGAGCGCGGCATCCGCGGCTACGGCATCAATACCGGCGTCGGTGCGCTTTGCGATGTCGTGATCAGCCGCGAGAACCAAGAGGCCCTGTCGCGCAACATCATTCTGAGCCACGCCTGCGGCGTCGGCGAACCGCTCGGGCAGTCCGGAGCGCGTGCCGTGATGGCAGCGCAGATCGCCAATTTCGCGCATGGCTATTCCGGCGTTCGTATCGAGACCGTCGAGGCGCTGCTCGCCCTTCTGAATGCGGATATCATTCCGCACATCCCCTCGCGCGGTTCGGTCGGTTATCTCACCCACGCTGCCGCCATCGGGCTCGTTCTGATCGGCCATGGCACGGCCGCGCACGGGGCCGAAATGCTCACCGGCGCGGAGGCGCTTGCCCGCATCGGGCTGAAGCCCTTGCGGCTCGAAGCGAAGGAGGGTCTCAGTCTCGTCAACGGCACGCCTTGCGCCACCGGTCAGGCGGCGCTGGCGCTGGGCCGCACCGAACGGCTCTTCGGCTGGGCCGATGCGGCCGCGGCGCTGACCTATGAAAATCTCGGCGGCCAGGCCGAGCCCTTTGCCGAGGCACCCCTGGGACTGCGGCAATCGCCGGGTCTTCAGGCGGTCGGCAAGACCTTGCGCAACTGGCTGGCCGAAAGCCCAATGCTCGCCGAGACCGCCGGCAGCCGCACGCAGGATCCTTTAAGCCTGAGAGCCGTGCCGCAGGTGCATGGCGCGGCGCGCGACGCGTTCCTCCAGGCAGCCGAGATCGTCGACCGCGAACTTGCGAGCGTTACCGACAATCCGGCCGTTTCCGGTTCGCCGGAGGACCCCCAGGTCCACTCGCAGGCGCATGCCGTCGGAGCCGGGCTCGGGCTTGCTATGGATAGTCTCGCCGTCGCCGCGGCGGAGGTCGCCGCGATCTCGGAGCGCCGCATAGACCGTCTGGTCAATCCGCTGGTGAGCGGTCTGCCGGCGTTCCTTGCGGACGACAGCGGCGTCTCCTCCGGCTTCATGATCGCCCAGTACACTGCAGCGGCCCTCGTCGCCGAAAACCGCCGGCTGGCAGCGCCGGCAAGCCTTGACGGCGGCATCACATCGGCGCTGCAGGAGGACATCCTGACCCATGCCACGCCTGCCGCATGGAAGGTCCTCTCGATCCTCGACAATCTCGAACGGATCGTCGCGATCGAATTGCTGGCAGCCGCCCAGGCCTATGACAAGCAGCCGAAATCGCGCGGCAGGGCACCGCGGACCGATGCTCTTTATGGCCGCATTCGCGGAGCAATCTCAACCTATGCCGACGACCGGCCGATGAACGAGGACTTCGACCGGATGCGCGACCTCATGCGAGGAGTGGCACCATGAAAATCCTGCGCTCAAACGACTACAGGCACATGCCCTGGAAGAACGGCGGCGGCGAGACGATCGAAATCGCCGTGTCACCCGATCGCGCGCCGCTTTCCGATTTCGACTGGCGCGTCAGCATGGCGACGGTCGCCAATGACGGCCTGTTTTCCAGCTTCTCCGGCATCGACCGGACACTCTCCATCCTCGAAGGGGCCGGCATGACGCTCTCGATCGAGGGCCGCCCACCGAAGCTCTTGACGACGGCCGATGCACCCCTTTCCTTCCCGGCCGATGTGACGACGTCGGCCAAGCTCGCGAACGGCCCGATCACCGACCTGAATGTCATGACCCGCCGGCAGACGCTCAGGCACCGGGTGCGAAAGCTCCATGTCGAGCACTCGCTACCGATCACCTCGCACGCCAGGGATCTCATCCTTTTCTGCCACCGCGGCAGCGTCGCGCTGTCGACCCAAGGCGTCTCTGCGACGCTGCACGCGCTGGACACGGCGGTACTTCAGCAGCCCGTTGCCCTCACGCTATCGGCGGACATCGCCTCGGAGGTCTTTCTTGTCGAGATCAGTTCCGCTTAGAGAACCAGGGCGTAGCGGATCGCGCCGAAAAGCAGGAGGATGGCGCCAAGGGCCATCATGACCGCTGCGGGCCAGTTCCGCGTCAGGCCGAGGAAACGCAAGTTCTGATGTCTTGGCTCCAGCGTCTGTGGATCGTCATCGAAGGGATGCGGTGGCTCGCTCAGCCGTCGACGGCCAAGCGCTTCCCAGGTCATGACGAGAACGCCGCAGATAAACAGGAATGCACCGGCGAGGACTGGCCACACGCGCTTGCTCCGCGAAATAACGCGCGATCACGCGTCAGCGTGTGCGCGTTTGAGGACGCACGACATTCATTTGAAGCTCATGGACCGAGGCGTATCTGCCGAGCACCTTGATCAGGCGCCGCTCCTCGGCCTTGTGAAGACCGCTTCGCCTGCAGTATTCCGCCACGTCCCAGACATGCTTGGTGTCGGATTTTTCGAGCTTGCGGATATCCATGTGTCTCATTCGTCACCTCCCACCTCTGTCGAGAGAACGCCCGCGGGGCGGTTTGGTTCCGCCTCTCCGGTTCTGAAAGCGAGTCACGCCTTCCCGTGCGCGACCGCGACGCCGTTCTCTGCCTCCCGGGCATCCGTGCCCTCTTGAATGCAGTCGCGGCGAACCTCTTTCAGCTCCTCTTCGCCGAGCTTCTCGATCCCCATGAAACGGTTCTCGGCGTCGCTCACGCGGATCAGCTCGTCGATCTTGGCCTGCAGCGCGATGCCGTCCCGGTTCTGCGAGTTCTGAAGCACAAAGACCATCAGGAACGTCGTGATCGTCGTGAAGGTGTTTACGGCGAGCTGCCATTTCGCGGAGAAACCGAAGATTGGCCCGCATATAGCCCAGGTAACGATCACCGAGACCGCAACGACGAAGGTGATCGGTTTTCCGGCGAGATCGGAAATTCGGCTCGAAAAGCGGGTAAAGATCGGCTGCACCTGTCTGTCTCCTTCCGAGACCGCGAACGCGGCGACGGCCTTCTTGGTTCCTTCCGGTCCGACAGCAGCAAGGCCGGCTCTCCTGCGTGCGGAACAAATCCTGCCGCCTGCCGTTCAGCCCAGGGTGACGAAAGCGGCTGCCGACAGCCCTCCCGTGACCAGAACGGCGAAGGCGGAGAAGAACGCGATACAAACCGATACCAGGACTGAAGAGATTGCGATGCCTCAGAAGGAAAAAGCCGACAAGCTTCAGAAACTGACACTGATGCTCGGGCAGACTGTCGCGGCAATGCGTGTCAACGAGATGTTGATGTGCCGCCTGCTGCAGTGGATTGCCTCGCAGACCGACGACCCGCAGCGTTTCATTGCAGAAATCGTGGAGGACATTCGAGACGAGTTGCGGAGCGCGGCCGAAGCGGACGGCAGCACCGTCACGGCGGAGGCAACCAAGGAGGCTCTCGAATATCTCGACAACCTTTCCGCCGAAATGCTGGCCACCCGGAGGCGCAAACGGGACCACGGCGGGGCCAAAGGCCTCTCGCCGCTGGACGGCTATCACTTCCCCTCCTTCACATCCGCCCGGGAGGGGCGTCCGAAGGCAACACCTCAACACCATGACCGCTGACATATGCACGAGGGACGTCGACGCCGAACGCCATCTCTCCTCACTGCGCCCCATGGTGCGGCACCGACTTCGGCGCCTCTTCCAGCAAAGTATAAGGCCCGTCAGGACATTTGACGTCCGGATTGACCGGATGGAACAGGCCGAGCGGGTTTGGCTTGAAGATCCAGGCGTGCAGGTCGTAATGATGCAGTTGCGCCGGCAGAAGCGGCTCGTGCCCTTCCATCGGCCCGTCAAAGGGCTGGCCGAACAACTCGGGCTTGGGCTTTACGCCCGTGGCGAGCGGGATCAGCCATTCGACGGCAACGAGCTGCAGTTTGTCGCCCACCGGCTCATAGACCAGCAGGGTCGGCTTCATCGGATCGGGCACCGGGCCGATCAGGGCGGGATTCAGGAAATGCACGCCCATCGTGCCGGTCGCGAAGGTGACGCAGCCGAGCGTCGAGAAATAACCGTCGCGCACGGCGACCACCGGATCCCGGTATTTTTCAAGCGACGCCTTCAGTTTTTCGAGCTCCGGCGGAAGCTTGTCGGACGCGTTCACCAGATTTGCGGACATGAAAGCAATGGCTGCCGCCAGACAGGTCGTCCAACGCAGCACCGAAGACATAGGCATGGCTCGGTCCTCCCTCGCTCAACTCGCCTCCAGCGAGGAGCAGGGCGCAATGATACAGCGGGCTTCATCCGCGCGCTATTCATGCGATTGGGTTAGTGCCCTTCTCGATCATGCGAGAAGCATCAGAGCGCCCGCGGCGAGTGACAGCGCGGATGCAGACACATCTGAAAAGTCAGGAATATAGGAGGGACGCGCATAGCGCCCCTCCTCGGACCCCGCGGTTGCTCCGGTCGGGCGGCACCTCAATGCCGGATGTCCCAAAGGGGAAACCGGCCTTCCAGGAGGCGATCCTCGTTCTCGGGAAGGCCGATATCGCGGCGCATCCGATTTGACAGGTGGGAGACCTGGTTCGTCATTTGCCGCTGTCTCCAGACTGCCAGAAGCAATGCACGCGCCGTTCTCCAGACGCCGAATTTCCGGCACAGGTCGTCGACCGTCGCGCCGAGGGTATCAACAACTAACAATTGTGCTTCATGCATGATTTTCCGTCCCGGCGCAACGACGCGGCCAGGTCCTCTCGTAGTCAGGAAGACGCACGGATGCGGACGCGAAAATACGGGAAAATCGCTCCGTCAGCCGGTCACGTCAGGTCAAATGGGAATGATGCCAATCGGCGGAAATCCGGGGGTTCAATAGCCCTGGAAAGAAAATCGGCTCGAGCTGGATGCGCGATGCACCGGGGCCACAACAGCCGTTCCGCGAGAGAGGCGCACAGTCACGAGAATAGAATCCATTTCACGCCTCCTCTGGCTTGAATTGCGAACGATGCCACCATACACGAGACCGACCGATTGGCAAAGCCACAATTTCGGATTGCAGCAACCGCAAGCGGATTCGTTGCAGGACAGCAACACGTTGGCGCGGCCTATCGACGGCATGCCGGCGCGCCTGCGGGTCTATCGTCTCGGCATGGCGATTAGAAGCCCGGATGCTGCATCTTGGGTGCTTCCTGCCTATTTCCTCATCTATGCGCGTCCGATAGACGCGAGGCTGTAGGACCTTAGTCCGACAGGTAGCGCCAAAGGTCTGAGACGGGTTGCCGAAAGATTTCGCCGGCCCATACTAGACTATCAATGTCGAGGTTATCGGATGTGCGGCGATGTTTGACAGCAAATGGAAAGATCGAATTTCCGATCTTCTCTTGGTCTCGCTATCCGCTCCTGGATCGACTGGAATCTATATTGCTGCTGCAATGCTGGCTGCTGCTCTGGCAAGCGCAAGAACCGGTATTCCGGGATACGTACTTGTCGCAGCGGCGGTTGTCCTGGTGCTGTTCATCGACCCTGCGGAAAGGATCCGAAAACTTAGACAACAGAGACGTTGGACCGATTTCGAAGATTGCGAGTCCAAGTCGAACAGTCGACGCGGTCCCGCATTGGGTCCCAGAGCGAAGCCCCGATAGTCCCTTCTCGCGCACGCTCTGGGGCTCAGCTTAAGGAAGTTCCTTGTCCCACAGCAGTCCCGGAAAAGACAGCCGGATCCACATGCAGCGCCTGCTGCTACGCTTGTCACAGCTTTTCTGGCTTCAATGTGGAAAAGCTAAAAGCCCGGTCCGTATCGCGCCTATAGTCATCCGCTATGTTGGTTTGTTTCGGAAGCTGGTAGCGGAGGGCAGACTCAATCGATCCCCCCAATTCACTTTCGGGCGTTTTGCTGCATGAAGGCGGGCAGCTATTGGCCCTGAGCGGGCAAAGGTTTCATTTTCTTCTAATGATGCTGCGGGCGGGTGTCGCCTCAGGCAAACTGATGCTGCGCCTCGAGTCAGTAACCCAGTTCGAGGTCGATCCTGTTGGACAGGGGCTCGCCTCTTGCGACTTGTCCGCAGAGGTCAGCGGCCTGGTCGATCCCAGAATCCACCCAGAAGCTCGCGACATGAGGGGTGATGGTCACCTTGGGATGATTCCACAGTGGCGACGAGGCCTCCAGCGGTTCTTGCTGAAACACGTCAAGGCAGGCACCGGAAAGCTGATCTTCGTCGAGCGCGCGGATCAGGTCGGCTTCGTTGACATGCGCGCCCCTGGCGACATTCACGAGATACGCACCTCGCTTCATGTTTCCAAAAGCACCTGAGTTCAGTATCCCACGCGTGTCATCAGTCAAGGGAAGTGAACAGATAACGTAGTCGCGGCCTGTGAGTGCGTCCGCAAGCTGGGCACGGCCAAAGTAATTCTGTATGCCGGGAAGCGTCTTCGGGTGACGAGACCGGACAGCAGTGTCGTAGCCCAGCTCCGCGAACAGCTTTGCGGCCCAGCCACCGATCCGGCCCGCACCCAGCACGACAGTTTTCGTCTCGGAGACCTTCCGCGGCGCGATCGGATTCCAAATCTTGCGGGCTTGCTGGTTCATGTACTCGGCAACATGCCGTTGCTGGCAGAGAACGCGAAGGACGATGTACTGCGCCACTTCCGAAGCCTGCTCACGTGTTGCGAGCCTGATGAGCGCAACACTCCTGGGAAAGCTTTGGAGATCAATACCGTCGACACCTGCCCCCAGATAGAGGACGGCGCGCAGTCCTGTCATTCCGTCGAAAAAGCCCGCGCCGGCGCCCTTGTCGATCAGCACGATGTCGATGTCACCTTTGTTCCCGACACCTGGCCAAAGCCTGAAATCGAGCTGCGGCACGCGCTTCTTCAGCTCAGCAGCCCACACGTTGGCGTCGATATAGTCAGGATACTCATTGACCATCAGGACGGTAATGGGTTGGCCGGACACTTCGCACCTCAAGGCAGAGGCAATGATCTAATCCGTACTCCCCTATCGTAGCACACCCGCCTTTAATCGCCGATCCCGTACCTTTGCGCTTCTACGAAAAGCGGCGGGCAGCCAGGATGACTGATCCGCACCTCAGCATCTAAGGCAGTCCTGATCGTCCGCTTCGTGCGCAAACCGGGCTTCGAACTTGTGGGCGATATCACATCCCGGGCATTGCCGCGGAACCGAGCCCTCCCTGCAGCTCGAGTTTTTGGTTGTGGAGCGCCGTTTCAGGCGATCCCCCCGTTCACTTTCGGGCGTTTTGCTGCATGAAGGCGGGCCGCTGTTGGCCCGAACCTGCCGTGCATCCTGTCGATCTGGAAGGACTGCAATGGATGGAGAACGGTCGCTCAGCCGATTGCCATGTTGAGACTGGAATGTGCCAGGAGCCGACAAAACACTGTGGTGGAAGCGGCGACGCGTGAAGGCCTGTCGAACCTCACCAGCCCACCTCACTTGGGCAGGCCGGCCTTGATATACCCATCGATAAAGTGCTGACGATCCGCCTCACGGAGCGGCTGTATGCTCGCCCAGCGTTCTGTCGAGAAGTGTGGATGTGCGGCGAGGAATTGCGCGGCCTCCACCTTGGCTTCCTCGGTACGGCCAAGCTGCGCA
Organism: Sinorhizobium glycinis; assembly: GCF_001651865.1. Taxonomy (GTDB): domain Bacteria; phylum Pseudomonadota; class Alphaproteobacteria; order Rhizobiales; family Rhizobiaceae; genus Sinorhizobium; species Sinorhizobium glycinis. The sequence goes on along the minus strand of NZ_LPUX01000062.1, from coordinate 367,971 downwards.
AGGCTGGCCGCTAAAATTCGTTGCGACCCCGACCGATGTGTCGCCTCGTTCCGCAACGTTGCGACGGCGTCTTCGTATCGGCCTGCTGCGTATTGGACGAATCCTAAATGCCAGTAATACCATCCAGGCGGGTGCGGATTAAGAAGAAACGCCTTCTGCAGACAGTCGATGCCGTCCACGGCGCGCCCCTCTCCCACCTTCATTATTCCGAGAAACGACCAGCCGTCGGCATGGTTGGGGTTGATCTGAAGCGCTGTGCTCAATTCCGCCGCACCTGAATCTGTCTTCCCCTCGTGCATCAAGACATAACCGAGAATTGCATGCGCACCGACGTTCTCCGGATCGAGCGACACTGCGGCTTCGGCTGCGGCCAGGGCAAGCGAGCGATGGGGTTCCAGCGCGTCGCCCCAGTACGACCACGCCCATGTATGACTGATTGCGAGCCACGCATGTGCATCCGCGAAGTTCGGATCGAGTTCGATTGATCTCTCAAGGAGCGGTCGTGCCGCTCTGTTGCTTTCGGCGGATTGGGTGACCAGCACGCGTCCGCGCACAAACAGGTCGTAGGCTTCAAGGTTTGTTGCTCTCTGCCTTGCAATCGGACGCGCCGATGGCAGCACACCGGAAAGGGCACTGACGATCCTGCCCACTACCTCGTCCTGCACTACAAAAATGTCTGCCAGTTCGCGGTCGAACCGGTCGGCCCAGACATGAGCGCCATCGTTCGCGTCGATTAGCTGCACGTTGATGCGGACATGCGCCGCGGCTCTCCGTACGCTACCTTCGACAACGAACCGGACACCCAGGTCCTTGGCGATCGAGCGGATATCGATCGCCCTTCCCTTGAAGGCGAACGACGAATGCCGCGAGATGACAAACAGGCCCTTTATCTTGGATAGATCGGTGATCAAATCTTCCGATAGGCCATCGACGAAGTATTCCTGTTCAGGATCGCTGCTCATGTTGGTGAAAGGCAGCACGGCGATTGCCGCGCTGTTAGGCAATCTAGGCAGCGTCGGCAAGGATCGGACGGGCTGAGCGGGGGATGTCAGGAGTTGCAGGTTCACGCGAAAGCAGGCGATCGGCTCTGCGATGTTCTTCATCCGCTGCTCACCCATCGACTCGAAGCCGAAGGCCAGCTTCTTCTCGACCTCTTTCGATACCTTTCCTGAAACGCAAATGCCGCCGGGCTCGGCCAGCTCCTCCAATCGCGCGGCGATGTTCACGCCCTCGCCGTAGCGATCCTCGCCGTCGACGATCACCTCGCCGAGATTGACGCCGATGCGAACCTGGAAGCGCTCGTCCTCGGGCACGCAGGTATTGCGCTCCGCGAGTCCGCGCTGCAACACCACAGCGCATTCGACAGCATCGACGACGCTGGCGAATTCGGCGAGCAGCCCATCGCCCATGAGCTTGAAGATCCGCCCGTGGTGACGCTCGATCTCCGGCTCGAACAGCTGCTTGCGCCCGGACTTGAGCCGCACGAAGGTCCCCGCCTCGTCGCGCTCCATGAGCGCGGAGTAGCCAACGACATCGGCCGCGAGAATGGCAGCAAGATGGCGTTCCATCGCAGGTCGCCTTGCCAACTACGTTACCACGGTCGTCAAATTCTAGGCCCGAAATAATGCAATGGCCAGTCTGGCTGGGTCATGGCGTGAATTCCACCGTCGGCGAACCAACTTCCGCAAACGGCCAGATCGCAACGTTCCCTCCGGCTAACCGGCGACCGCATAGGGTTGACTGCGGCCGCTGATCGGAAACTGCCGTGCGACTGCTGTTGGCACAAAAAACCGGACTCGCATGCACATCGGGAACAGAGGCTGGTGCCCTATGCCCAGCTGTCCACGCAACCGGGGCGTCGCGAAGCTCGGAAACATATTGGTAGCGGAGGAGGGATTCGAACCCCCGACACAAGGATTATGATTCCTCTGCTCTAACCTACTGAGCTACTCCGCCGCCGGTGCCGTGGCAGCTTCTTGGCGAAGCCCGTCTCGGCTGGACGGGCGGCTTATAAGGCGCTGTTCCGGCTAGTGTCAAGCAATGTCTTCGGCAAATCGCGAACTTTTCCCGGCGCGCCGGATCGAGCCCGCTCAGGCGGCCGCGGGCTCCCGCAGGAGCGCTTGAAGAGCCGCTTCCGCCGCCGGCTCGCGTTCCGATTTTCGGATGAATCCGCCGCCATAGACGCGGGCGTCCTCGCCGGTGCCGGAATAGAGGGCGCAGGCCTGGCCGGGAGCCACTCCCGCCTCACCGTCGACAAGCTCGACATAGATGCCGTCGCCATCGCGCTTCAGCATCGCCGGTGCCGGCTGGCGGGTGGAGCGGACCTTGGCGAAGCATTCGAAGCCGCGCGCCGCTGCCTCGTCCATCTCCTCGTCGCCGAGCCAGTTGACGTCCCGCAGATAGACGCGGCGCGTCTCGAGTGCCTCCTTCGGGCCGACGATGACGCGGCGCGAGCGGGCGTCGAGATAGACCACGTAGAGCGGTTCTCCGGTCGCCACCCCAATGCCGCGCCGCTGGCCGATCGTGTAGTGCAGGATGCCCTCGTGGGTGCCGAGCACGCGCCCGTCGAGATGGACGAGCTCGCCGGCAAGCGCCGCATTCGGCTTCAGCTTCGAGACGATGTCGCTATACTTGCCCTGCGGCACGAAACAGATGTCCTGGCTGTCGGCCTTCTTGGCAACGACGAGGCCCATCTCTTCGGCAAGAGCGCGCGTCTCGGGCTTTGAGAGGCTGCCGAGCGGAAAGCGCAGATAGTCGATCTGCTCCTGCGTGGTCGCGAAGAGAAAGTAGCTCTGGTCACGCTCCGCGTCGGTCGGCCGGTAGAGGGCGCGCTGGCCCTGGTAGCGCGGCTTCGGGCTCGGCCGGGAACGGATGTAGTGGCCGGTCGCAAGCGCGTCGGCGCCGAGCTCCTTGGCGGTCGCCAGCAGGTCGGCGAACTTGACGGTCTGGTTGCAGGCAACACAGGGGATCGGCGTTTCGCCGGCAATATAGCTTTCGGCGAAGGGATTGATCACCGTCTCGCGGAAGCGTGCCTCGTAATCGAGCACGTAATGCGGAATGCCGAGCGTTTCGCAGACGCGCCGCGCATCGTCGATATCCTGGCCGGCGCAGCAGGAGCCGGCCCGGTGCACCGCCGCGCCATGGTCGTAGAGTTGCAGCGTGATGCCGAGAACGTCGTAGCCCTCGCGTTTGAGCAGCCCGGCGACGACGGAGGAATCGACGCCGCCGGACATGGCGACGACGACACGCGTATCTTCGGGCTTGCGGTCAAAATCGAGACTGTTCACGGGATCCAATCCGGCATCCGGGCCCGGCCTGTCGCTGCCGGCGTCCTGTTTTACCTACTGCATGTTTCCGTAAATCCTACGCGATCTTGGGAAAACATGCAGAAATTCAAAGTGCTACAGCGACCTTTGTGCGCCTGATGAGACGCACGGCGCTGTAGAAGCCGCGGGCTGATCATGCTGCACTGGCGGTCTTCCTTCGGCTTTCTGTGCCGCGACATATAGAAACTTGTGCTCCGCGGGGCAAGAGTGCAGGCGTACCGGCCGCGCAGCCGCCGATCAATGTAGACTGCTGTCGTGTACAGTGGAACACGATTGAATGCGACGCGCTTTAGGGCGGCTCGATTTATGAGCAAATTGTTACCGGCGGCTTAGGCAAATGTTAAATGTGGCAAGCTAAGGTCGCCTCCATATGGTCTTGAGTTTGTGTAGAGAGTCCCATGACCGAGATGATGCGTCCACGCGTAAAATATGTCATCGGCCCCGATGGCAGTCCTCTGACGATTGCGGATCTGCCGCCGGCCAACACCCGGCGCTGGGTGATCCGCCGGAAGGCCGAGGTCGTCGCTGCCGTGCGTGGCGGCCTCTTGAGCCTCGAGGAGGCCTGCGAACGTTACACCCTCACCGTCGAGGAATTCCTCTCTTGGCAGTCCTCCATCAACGACCACGGTCTCGCCGGCCTGCGGACCACCCGCATTCAGCAATACCGCCACTGATCCATCCGCGACAGGGTTATGCATCGAACCGGCGGCTCGGGACCCTCCCGCAGCCGCCGGTGCCGTTTCAGAGATGCGCTCCAGTCGAAATCTCCCGTGCTTCACGGATTATCGCCCACAGCGCCGCGCGTCTTTTCAGACGTAGAAAGGCGCCCAGAGGTGATCCCTCATCCGGGGTGGCAGGACGTAATCCAGGCGTAGTCTGCAGGATCCTGCGAAACGCGGCGACCCGCTCTCCGAAAGGAAAGCGGGTCGTCCGTAACTCCTGTGGGGGGGGAAGGACCCTCGCCGCAGTTGCGGTCGAGGCTCCGTCAAAACACAGCGGCAGGTGTCTTCTCAGGCGCGAAGCCGGGCGGACGAATCCCGCTCTTCCAGGGCCGCGGCCTTCGCATACTCGGCCTGAACCTCGGCAAGCGCCAGCTCGGCCGCATCCTGTTGCACCTTCAGCTCGCGGATCGACACCTGGAGGTTATCGGCGCGCTGCCGCGCCGCCTTGGCAAAGGTCGGATAGGCAAAATGCGAGGGATCGGAAATCCCCGACTTCTTTTCCTCGAAGACGATTTGACTTTCGAGTTCCTTGGTCATCCGCTCGAACTCGGACATCATCATCTGAAGCTGGGTCAATTGACGCTGCTTCTCCCGCACCTGAAACTCCTTCAGGCGGGTAAGGCTCTCACGTGCTTTCATACGCAATACTCCGTGGATAGCGAGACCCCGGTTACCGATTCCGCCCGACTGCCGGCCCAATGCTGCATGTTTCCCTAAATCGGAGCGATTTAGCGAAATGCAGCAATTCAAAGTGCTACCGCGACCTATGCGTCGACAGACGCACGGCGTTGTAGGGGCCGGAAACAAAAAACGACTGCGGTCTTAACAAATACCTACCGCTGGTAACCTTTCGTTTACGGGCATCATTAATCATAGGTGCGATGATTTAAGGCTCCGTAAATGCTGAGGCACGAAGTATGGCGTCTTCAGCATTTGCGAGTCGAAAGAGTCAGATAGCGGCGTTTCCTCATCTTTTGGATGAAAACTGCCATTTCGGATTCACTTTTGGAATCAGGAGACTGCTAAAAATATTTAACATTTCGATACACCTTGCCAGAGTGAATCAGAATTTGTTAACCATTTGATGGCAGCCTCCAAATCAGGCAACGACTGGATCCGTATCGCGTAAGGGGGCCACGACGACCTTGGGCGGCGGAAAAGGGGAAGACTATGCGGGTTCTACTGATCGAAGACGACAGCGCGACGGCGCAAAGCATTGAGCTCATGCTCAAGTCCGAAAGTTTCAACGTCTACACCACCGATCTCGGGGAAGAAGGCGTCGATCTCGGCAAGCTTTACGACTATGACATCATTCTCCTCGACCTGAACCTGCCGGATATGTCGGGCTACGAGGTGCTGAGAACGTTGCGCCTGTCGAAGGTCAAGACCCCGATCCTTATCCTTTCCGGCATGGCCGGCATCGAGGACAAGGTTCGCGGCCTGGGCTTCGGCGCCGACGATTACATGACCAAGCCTTTCCACAAGGACGAACTGGTGGCTCGCATCCATGCGATCGTGCGCCGCTCCAAGGGCCACGCCCAGTCGATCATCGCGACCGGCGAGCTGATCGTCAATCTCGACGCCAAGACGGTGGAAGTCGGCGGCCAGCGCGTGCATCTGACCGGCAAGGAATACCAGATGCTTGAGCTCCTGTCGCTGCGCAAGGGCACGACGCTCACCAAGGAAATGTTCCTGAACCATCTCTATGGCGGCATGGACGAGCCGGAACTGAAGATCATCGACGTCTTCATCTGCAAGCTGCGCAAGAAACTCGCCAACGCCGCCGGCGGCGCCAACTATATCGAGACGGTCTGGGGCCGCGGCTATGTGCTGCGCGAGCCCGACGGCAACGATTACCTGGAGACCGCCTGAATTTGGATGGCGGGGCCGCCGCCACTCTACCGCGAGATTACCCGCAAACCCGCCTCGCCGGCGGGTTTTTGCTTTTGCGGCAGGATCTTGACCTGTTCGAGAGTGCCCTCGCCTGTTCGATTTCCGCAAACGCAAAAGCCGCGGCAAGTGCCGCGGCTGCGATACTGAGCTATGCGCTATGCCAATGCGTCAGGCGGCCATGGATTGACTGGCGAAGACGCTCGTCAGGATCTTGCGGTCGAAGGGCTTCAGCAGGAAATCGTCCGCCCCCGCCCGCTTGCCGGCCATCATCTTCCTGAGATCCGCCTCGACGACACAATAATAGATGCGCACCGACGCGCCTTCGGGCAGCCGGCGAATGTTGGCGATGAGGTCGAGCGCGCCGTCGAGCCCGGAGTCGACGATCAGGATGTTCGGCAGCTCGGCTTCGCAGCGGACAAGCGCCTCGAGGCTGCTCGGCGCTTCCAACACCAGGAAACCCATGCCCGACAGAATGCGCTTCCCGACCTTCCTCACAACATCCGAGCCATCGGCAATCATCAAGCGCCGCATGTCCAACTCCTTCAGGCCTCATCGGACGCGAAAACACGTCCATGAAACAAGGCTAGAGAAATTTGGCAAAGAAACCGTTACCGGCAGGGTCGAAGGCTGGTTTTCATTTCGCCCAGGCGATATTTCCGATTTGCGTGGGCAAAAACGAAAGGTCTCCACCGTATCGACGATGGAGACCCCTTTTATGCCAGGCGGTGAACGGCAGCGCCTGGATCAGGCTTCGGTTCGTGCGGTGAAGACGATCGCCTCGCCGGTCGAGGCGACGTCGATCGCCATGCCGGCCTCTTCGGCAAGCAGGACCGTGTAGTAGGGCTGGATGGAGTGGGCGTCCACCGCTTCCTCGGGGGTGCCGGATAGGAGTTCGGTCAGCTTCGGCGGGACGCGCATCATCCGCCCCTTGGCGACAAGGGTGAATAGCGCGTCGAACTCCGGGTTCTCCAGGGTGATGTCGATCGAGCCGCCGCGCGGGATCGCACCATAGGCGATCAGGAAGAGGTTCAGGAGCAGCTTGACCCGGTTCTTGGCGATGATCGCCCGAGGGCCGTTCCAGCTGACCTCTGTTTTCTTTTCCGCCGCGGCGAAGTCCTTGGCCGCCTTCTCCGCCTCGCCAGTGTCGATCGACGCGCCGACCGAGCCGGAGGCGCCGAAGGCGAGCCGGGCGAATTTCAGCCGCACCGAGGCATTGAGCGCGCTGGTGCGGATCAGGTCCATCGCATCGGCGTCGGCGCCGCCTTCGTCCAGGAGTTCGAGGCCGTTGTTGATGGCGCCGACCGGCGAAATGATGTCGTGACACACCCGGCTGCACAGCAGCGCCGCCAGATCGGGTCCCGTCAACGTCAGGTTCGGATTCTTTGCCATCATTCTTCCCGTTCGGTTCTATCCGGATATCGGCACCCTGGGCGCTCCCTGCCCTGTCGGGAAGGCCTTGCCCGAGCCCGGCATAACCATGCAGCCCGCGCCGATCAATAGGCCATAATGACATCACATTTGGTAAACCGATTGTTAAGAGGATCGGTTCAAATTGTCAGGGCACCCCCGGATTTCGAGTGGAACCACGGAAAGCCGATCAGGTGCACTCGTTCGAGACCCGCGCTGGCCCGCGCCAACCGATGCATGAGCTGGTCATGACGGCCGGCCCGCGAGCCGCATTCGCGCCTGACGGAGGAAACGATGCAGCCGATCATGAAGGCAACCGCAATGGCTGTTCGCGCCATACTGACCACGATGCTGCTGATAGGCAGCGCCCTGATGTCCGCCGCGCATGCCCAATCTCCGAATGGCAGTCAGTACACGATGCAGGAGATCGTCGACGCAGGCCACGGCTTCTTCGGCGAGACTTCGGGCGGGCTTGCGAAAGTCGTGGAGCGCGCCTTCGAGCGCTACGGCCTGCCGAACGGCTATATCCTCGGCCAGGAAGGTTCCGGTGCCTTCATTGCCGGCCTGACCTATGGCGAGGGCGAGCTCCACACCAAGAATGTGGGTCAGCACAGTGTCTTCTGGCAGGGCCCGTCGCTCGGGCTCGACTGGGGCGGCCAAGGCAGCCGGGCGATGATGCTCGTCTATAACCTGCCGAGCGTCCCGGCCCTTTACAAGCGCTTCGGCGGCGTATCCGGCTCCGCCTATGTGGTCGCCGGCGTCGGCATGACGGTGCTGACGGATGAGCACGTCGTCGTCGTGCCGATCCGCACCGGCATCGGCGCGAGGCTTGGCGTCAATGTCGGCTATCTGAAGCTGACGCAACAGCCGACCTGGAACCCGTTCTGACACCGAAAGGCCGCATACAAGCGTCTGGAGCCAGCGAAGGGCATGCAATCCTGCAGTAATTGTTGCAGCTTTCGAGCCGTCGTGCTTACTGCGGGAGAAGGAAACAACCGCCCAACCGCATGGATGCATCGGATCCGGTCCAGATTGAAACGGCCAGCACGTGATTGAATATGCGCTCCTCTTTGCCCTGGGTTTCCTGACCGCGGCGATCATCGGCCTGCTGGTCGCGCCGGCCATTCAACGGCGCATCGTCCGCTTTGCCGAGGATCGTTTGAAAGCGACGATGCCGCTGAGCCCCCAGGAGGTTCGCGCCCAAAGGGACGCCGCGCGGGCCACCTATGCCGCCGAGAACGCCAAGATGGCGCAGACGCTCCGTCGCGAACGCGACAAGGGCGTTGCAATGATGCTGGAGAATGAAAAGGCGCTCAGCGAGGCCCGACGGTTGGCTGGCGAAAACGCCGATCTCCACGCGCAGCTTGCCGAGATGAACGTCGAGGCAGCCGACATGCGATCGACCGTCCGCCAGCTCGAGCTGCGGATCGCCGACATGAGGGCGTCATACGACAATCAGCAGCGTGACAGCGGCGCCAAGAACGAGGCGATCCGCACCTTGAACAAGCAGATCGACGAGCAGGCGGCCGAGCTCGACAACCTCCGCATCGACCTTGCGGCGCGGGAAACGCAGATCGAACATTTGAAGAGCCGGGCCGCAGGGCTGCGCGACGAGCGCGAGGCCCTGCGCGCCGATCTCAAGACCGAAAACGCCCGGGCTCGTGAAATGGAGTTGCGGCTGGGCCGAGAAGAGAACCGCATACGGCAGCTCGAAACCAAGCTTGCTCGCGAAACGGCCGCCAACGTCGACCGCGAAACTGCGCTTGAGCGGCGCGCGGAAGAGATCGAGCGGCTGAAAACCCGGGTGAAGGCTGCAAACCAGGAAATTCGCGAAGCGACGAAAGCGCTTCGTTTGGCCGGCACCAAGCCGCCGAGGCGAGCAGAACAGCACAAAATCGCGGGAATGGTTGGTGCCGACGGCGGAGCGCATGGAGCGCCGATTGGCCCCGACCCGACCAGCCTTTCGGATGATTTGCGCAACCGCGCGACGGCACTCTCGGAACGTCTCGTGAATTCGAGATCCGCCGCCCATGACGAGGCGTTGCGCGGGGAGGTCGCGCAGATCGCTGCCGGCATGGTGGCGCTCACCGCGGTGCGGGAAGGCTCGTCCTCGCCGATCCACGGGCTTCTCGCCCGCGAGGAGACTGCGATGCCAGGAGCCCGCAAGAGCCTGGCCCGAAGAGCCAAGGACATGCTGCCGCCTGAATGATGGCGCGAGCGGCATTCTGCTGGAATTTGTCAGCCGCCTCTGACTGAGTGAACGAGCCCCTCATCCGGCCTGCTGGCCACCTTCTCCCCGCACGCGGGGCGAAGGGGACTCGCGGCAACGCTTCGCCAAACCCCTCCTATCGGCGAGGAACCGTTGCGGGCGGCAAGTCCCTTCTCCCCGCCCGCGGGGAGAAGGTGCCGGCAGGCGGATGAGGGGCCGAGTACCCCCGTCAGATGCGACCGTTGGCGCTGGCGACCTGATGCAGCGCGATGCCCGCCGCCATTGCCACATTCAGGCTGTCGAGACCCGGGCGCTGGCGGATTCGCGCGGTGCGGACCGCAGAAAGGATCGCCTGCGGCAGCCCCTCGCCTTCCGTCCCGACCAGCAATGCCGTGCGCGGCGCCGGCGGAATTTCGGTGACGTCGACTTCGCCGCGCGGCGAAAGTCCCCATATCGCAAAGCCCGCGGTCAGAAGCCGGTCGATCAGTTCGGCAGCCGTGCCCTCACGCGAGAAAGGCAGTGTCAGCGCCGATCCGACGGAGACCCGGATCGACTTGCGATACATCGGATCGCAGCTCGATTCGTCCATCAGCACCGCGTCGACGCCGAAGGCGGCTGCATTGCGAAAGAGCGAGCCCATATTGTCGTGGTTCGATATGCCACAGGCGGCGAGCACCAGGCTCGAGGCAGGAACGGCGGCGATCAGGGCATCCCGGCCGGGCATCGCATCGGATCGCCCGAGCGCCAGGACGCCGCGATGCATGTTGAAGCCGGCGATCGCGTCGAAGACCGGGGCGTCGGCCACGAAGACCGGCACATCGGCGGGGAACTGCGCGAGTAGCTCCGCGAGACCGGCGACGCGGTTTTCGAGCAGCAGGATCGCCTCGGCGGTAATGCCGCGCCCGGAGCGATGCGCGGCCGCCAGCATGCGCAGGACGACCGTTCCTTCAGCGATGAAGCGGCCCTGCCGGCCGGTGAGATCCCGCTCCTTGATCGACACGAAGGCGGCGATGCGCGGGTCCGCCGGGTCCTCGATACGGATCGGAGGCGGGACCGCGGCCATCGCGTCACTTGGTCCTGACCGTGACGTCCGCGACGACGCGCCCTGCCCTGGTGTCGAAGACGATCGCCCGTGGTTCAGCGCCCGGCAGGCTGCCATAGAACAGAAGTTGCGAACCGGAGAGCGCCACATCGGTCACGGAAAAGCCGGCAGGCAGGGCCGCAATCGCCGTGAGCGGTGCATCGCCCGGCACGCTGACTGCCGTCGGCGTCTCCATCGCCGCGCCGTCGCTCCGCGTCAGCTTGTAGACAATCGTCCCGAGGACGGCCATAAGCATGATCAGCATCACGCCGGCCGAAACGAGCTGCAGGCGCACCATCTTGCGGCGGACTTTCTCCATCGCCGGGTCAAGCGGCTTGTCTTCCTGTTCGTCGGGCTCGATCGCGGTCATGGCTGGCTTTCTGTCGGAATTGAAACGGAATGAACGATCCCTTTAAACAAGCGACCGGCAATAGGAAAGTCCTGAGAGCCGACGAGAATGCCGCCGGGCGGCTGGATGCCTTTCTGACGGAGGCGCTTTCGGGCGAATTTTCGCGCAATCGAATCAAGGCGCTGATCGAGCTAGGCGCCGTTTCGATCAACGGCACGGCGGTCCTCGAACCCAAACGGAAGGTTCACCCGGGCGACAGCTTCGAGATCGCACTGCCCGCCCCCGAGGATCCCGAACCCAAGGGCGAGGACATCCCGCTCGACGTTCTTTACGAGGACGATGATCTGATCGTGCTGGTGAAACCGGCCGGTCTCGTCGTCCATCCGGGGGCCGGCAACTGGACGGGGACGCTCGTCAACGCCCTCATCCACCATTGCGGCGACAGCCTTTCCGGCATCGGCGGCGTCAGGCGGCCCGGGATCGTCCATCGGCTGGACAAGGAGACGAGCGGCGTCATGGTCGCCGCGAAGAACGATACTGCGCATCGGCATCTCTCCGACCAATTTGCCGATCACGGCCGCACCGGGCCTTTGGAGCGCGCCTATCAGGCTGTCGTCTGGGGGCGCCCCAGGCAGCTGAAGGGCACGATCAATGCGGCGCTCGGCCGGGCCGGCGATCGGACGAAACGAGCCGTCAAGCGCGAGGAAAGCGATGACGCGCGCGAGGCGATCACTCATTACGAAGTGATCGAGCGCTATCACGAGAAGCCGGACGGCACGTGTCTCGCTTCAACCGTCGAATGCCACCTGGAGACAGGCCGGACTCACCAGATCCGCGTCCACATGGCCCATATCGGCCATCCGCTGATCGGCGATCCCGATTACGGCGCTGCCTTCCGGACCAAGGCGAACCTGCTGCCGGAAGCCGCCAAGGGCGTGGTCAATCGTTTCTCCCGGCAGGCTCTGCACGCCTTCATGCTGCGGTTCCAGCATCCTTCCAGCGGCGACACGATGCATTTCGAAGCACCGATGCCGGCGGACATGGAGGAACTGATCGCCGCGCTTCGCGCTGGAACGTGACAGGCTCTTGAAATCGCTGCGAAGAATTCCGATTTTAGGGGCGCTTCAATTCGAAACCTTCCTCCCCCCGGTCTCACGATAGCGTGAAACCGGAGTGCTTGAATCATGCTTTCGCCGTACTTATCTTCTAGCCTCGTGGGGTCTGGACGAAGACCCACGCCCGGCCTGCCGTCCCGGAGGCCGGAGATGCACAAAGGGGGTGCTTCATGGCCCGCAGCACGTTGCCGACCATTGCCGCTGGAGAGGGCGGCCTCAACCGTTACCTCGACGAAATCCGAAAATTTCCCATGCTCGAGCCGCAGGAAGAGTACATGCTCGCCAAGCGGTATCAGGAGCATGACGACCGTAGCGCCGCCCACAAGCTGGTGACGAGCCATCTGCGCCTCGTCGCCAAGATCGCAATGGGTTACCGCGGCTACGGCCTGCCGATCGGCGAAGTCATCTCGGAAGGTAATGTCGGCCTTATGCAGGCAGTCAAGAAATTCGAGCCCGATCGTGGCTTCCGCCTGGCGACATACGCCATGTGGTGGATCAAGGCAGCCATTCAGGAATATATCCTGCGTTCATGGTCGCTGGTGAAGATGGGCACCACCGCCAACCAGAAGCGCCTGTTCTTCAATCTCCGACGGCTGAAGGGCCGCATTCAGGCACTCGACGAAGGCGACTTGAAGCCGGAGCAGGTGAAGGAAATTGCGACGACCCTGAAGGTCAGCGAGGACGAAGTCGTTTCCATGAACCGCCGCCTGTCAGGCGACGCGTCGCTCAACGCGCCGATCAAGGCCAGCGAAGGCGATTCCGGACAGTGGCAGGATTGGCTGGTCGACGAACACGACAACCAGGAGGAAATCCTGATCGAGCAGGATGAGCTCGACAGCCGCCGTGCCCTGCTCGCCAGCGCCATGAAGGTCTTGAACGATCGCGAACGCCGCATCTTCGAGGCGCGCCGGCTGACCGAAGAGCCGGTCACGCTGGAAGACCTTTCGACGGAGTTCGACATCAGCCGCGAGCGCGTTCGCCAGATCGAGGTACGCGCCTTCGAGAAGGTGCAGGAAGCGGTCCGCAAGGCGGCTCTCGAGCGCGCCAACGCGCTGCGGGTCGTCGAGGGCGCCTGACCCGATTCGCCTATCCCTTCAGAGCGAACAAAGCCCCGGCTGGATAAGGTCCAGCCGGGGCTTTTGCGTTGCGTTACTCGATCTTCCTACTGGCCGCTCGCCGCCGCAGCGCTGCCGAGTGAACTCCAGGCCTGCATGGCCTTGCTGAAGGCCTCCGTGCCGCTCGCTCCCTTCTCGAGGGTGAGCAGGGCGCGGCGCCCATTGCGATAGGTGATCGGGATGTCGATCCAGCTGCGGCTGCGCAAGAGTTCGGTGTTGCTGCCGACCGCTTCCGCGAAGTCGTTGAGCGCGATCATGTGAAAGTCGTCGGTGATCTTCGCCGGTACGGCAATGAGCGGGTCGCCGCGATCCTGCTCGGTGCGCTTCATCGAAACGCGCTGGACGCCCTCGATGCTGCCGCCCTCGAAATTCTCTGGCAGCGAGAATACGAATTCGATCACGTGGCTTGCCGGCAGTGACGGATCGGCATTGCGCTTGATCGTCATCAGCGCCGTGAGGCCGCGGTCGGGCACGGTGATCTGAGCCTGGATCGCCGGCTCGGGCTTGGCGTCGCCGCCTGGCGATTCCTCCTTGACGGACCAGGCGACGGCACCCGGGACGGCCGTGGGCGAGGACTGGCCAAGCCGCTCCTCGTAGAGGAACATCTTCTCGCCGTCGGCGATCGAGACCTCGGTTTGGGGCGCTCCGCCGTCCCGGTTGGCTGCGGGCTCGGGGGTCTGGGCAGCGGCCTGCTGGTTTCCCGCCGAGGCGCTCTGCGGTTGGCCGGCCTCGGTCTGAGGCGCGACGGACTTGCCCTCTTGCGATACTTCGGTGCCGTTCGCGCCCGCAGCCCCTTCGTCGCGCTCCGATCCATCGGCAAGCAAACGCTGCGTAAACTTTGTCGATGCGTCCTGCGGAAGCGCCGTACCGCCCTGCGTGCCGGACTGTTCGCCCGGCTGGCCGGCAGGCTCGCCCTCGCCAGCTGGTGGCGTTTGAGTCTCGGGCTCGGCAGGCATGATCTTCGCGAGCATGGCCGAAAGCCAGGCATTGCCCGCTTCCCTGTTTACCCAATAGGCATAGCCGCCACCGCCAAGGAGAAGCAGGATCACCGCACCGATTGCCAGGGTCTTCACACTGAACCGGGCCGGTTTGGGGGAAACGCGGTAGGAGGCAGGCCGCGGGGACAGCGCCGCTGCCGCCACACCGCTGCCGTTGTCATCCTCCTTGGCGACCGCGGCCGAGCCGTTCGTCGCCCGGCCGGCTTCATCGAAGCCGAGCAGATCATCGATATGCTCCCAGGCCGTGCCGGCCCGTTCCTCCTCGTTCGAGGCGGCGGCCGCCTTCTCCACCGGCCAGGCCCATTCGGAGACATCCGGTTCGGCTGGCTTGTCCTTCCTGAACTCGGCTGGCGCAGCAAAGGGATCGCTGTCGTCGAAGGACCAAGCCTGCGCCGTCTCCGCCTCCCCCGCCCGATGGGCGGTCTGGCTTGGCCCGGGCTCGACCGGGTGCATCCCCAGCCGCTCCGGCGCGGCCGACTCCTCGCGTGGCGCCTCGGGCGCCGGCGGCTCTTCGCCGGGCCTTGCGACGGGCGGAGCATCCTCCCACTCCGGCAGCGCCCATTCGGAGGTATCCTCTTTCGCCGGTGCTGCCTCGACCGGCGGAGCTTCTTCGCCCACCGGCTCTTCCGGAGCCGCTCGCTCTTCCGCGCTTACCGCTTCCACGGCCTCAGTCTCAACCGCGGGTTCACCGCGTTCGAATTCCCCCGGCTGCGGCTCGGGGGCGCTTGCCTCTTCGGCGGGCGCTTGCTGCCAGCTCTCGACTTCCTCCGTAGCCGGCTGCTCCTCTGCCGGTGCGTCCCACTGCGGCTCGGTCGGGGCAGCTTCGGGCACTTCAGCTACTGCGGACGGCTCCTGATATGGCTCGGCCGAGGAGGTCTCGGCGGTAGGCTCGGCTTCCCGGTGATCCAGTACCTCATGCTCGGCGGCCGGAGCGACTTCGTCGGCCGGAGCCGGTCCTTCGAAGGCTTCCTGAGCTTCCGGCGCTGCTTCCTCGATGTGTTCCTCGGCTGCGGTCTGCTCGTCTGCAGCTTGTACCTGAACAGGCTCCGGCGCCGGTGAACCCGGAGCGGCAGGCTCCTGCTCGGCGGGCGCTTCGGCTGAGCCAGGCTCGAACGCTTCGGTCTCTTCGGCTGCCGGCAAGGCCTCGGCGTGTTCGCTTTCGACCTCGGCAATCGCCAGTTCCAGCTTGTTCAGCTGCCGGTTGATCATGTCGTCCGATGGCCGCGGCGTCATGTTCTCGAGTTGGCGGCGCACCGCACTGCGTGCCTTCTCGTAGACTCTGCCCCGCATTTCGGGTGTGTTTTCCGACAGGCCGTCAACGGTCCTGCGAATAACTGCAACAAAATCCGCCATCAGATGCTTTCTCAAATCCTAGTCATGCAGCCGCAATGCGGCGCCGCTTCCTTGCGCCGACACTAGTCCTCAAACGGGTCGGTCACAAGTATTGTGTCGTCGCGCTCCGGGCTCGTCGAAAGAAGCGCGACCGGCGCGCCGATCAGTTCCTCGACCTGGCGAACGTATTTGATCGCCTGTGCCGGAAGATCGGCCCAGCTGCGGGCGCCGACCGTCGATTCCTTCCAGCCTTCGAGCGTAATATAGACTGGCTTTACCGAAGCTTGCTGCGCCTGACTTGCGGGAAGATGATCGATCTCTTGTCCGTCCAGAGTATAGCCGACGCAGATCTTCAGCTCGTCCAAGCCATCGAGCACGTCGAGCTTGGTGAGCGCAATGCCGGTGATGCCGTTGGCGGCGACCGACTGGCGCACGAGTGCCGCGTCGAACCAGCCGCAACGCCGCTTGCGGCCGGTGACCGTTCCGAACTCGTGACCGCGCTCGCCGAGGAACTGGCCGACCTCGTCGTGGAGTTCCGTCGGAAACGGCCCCTCGCCGACGCGCGTCGTATAGGCCTTGGTGATGCCGAGAATATAGCCGAGCGCGCCCGGTCCCATGCCCGAACCGGCAGCCGCTTGCCCGGCAACCGTGTTCGACGAGGTGACGAAGGGATAGGTGCCGTGATCGATGTCGAGCAGTGTGCCCTGCGCACCCTCGAACAGGATGCGCGCGCCCTTGCGGCGCTCCTTGTCGAGGAGCAGCCAGACGGTGTCCATGAACGGCAGCACCCGCGCGGCGACGGAGGAGAGTTCGTCCATGATCGCCTGGTGGCTGATTTCCGCCTCGCCGAGGCCGCGGCGCAGCGCGTTGTGGTGCGTCAGCAGCCGATCGACCTTGGCCGGCAGCGTATCGAGGTCGGCCAGATCCATGACGCGAATGGCGCGGCGGCCGACCTTGTCCTCATAGGCCGGGCCGATGCCGCGGCGCGTCGTGCCGATCTTGGTGCCGCTGTTCGAGGCGGCGTCCTCGCGGAAACCGTCAAGTTCGCGATGCAGCGACAGGATAAGCGTGGCATTGTCGGCGATGCGCAGGTTGTCGGGCGTGATCTTGACGCCCTGATTGCCGAGCTTGTCGATTTCCGCAATCAGCGCGTGGGGATCGATGACCACGCCATTGCCGATGACGGCAAGCTTGCCGGGGCGGACGACGCCGGAGGGAAGCAGCGACAGCTTGTAGCTGACGCCGTCGATCACCAGGGTGTGGCCGGCATTGTGACCGCCCTGGAAGCGCACGACGATGTCGGCGCGCTCCGAGAGCCAATCCACGATCTTGCCTTTGCCTTCGTCACCCCATTGGGATCCGACCACCACGACGTTCGTCATAATTCTCTTCCTGTTCACGCGCACGCGAGGACGTTGCGCTGTTCTCAAACCCGCGCATCTATACTGTGTTGTCTTTCGGAAAGCGACCCCGTTATGGCTCGTGGTCGGCCCTTTTTGCATGACAAGCGATGGCCTTAGCGCCTATACCTGCAAACTCTCTCGCCGTCGGGGCACCTCCCATCCCACCTCCATACGGATCGCAGCGCCGTGAACTCCAGAGCCTATTTCTATCTCACCATCACCGCGCTTTTCTGGGGTGGCAATTCGGTTGCCGGGAAGATGGCCGTCGGGCATATCAGCCCGATGATGCTGACGACGCTGCGCTGGCTGGTCGCCGTCACCGTCATCCTTGCTTTGATGACCCCGCAAATCCGGCGCGACTGGGAAAAGATCCGTCGCCACTGGTTGCAGTTGCTGGCCTATGGCGCCGTCGGCTTCACGATGTTCAACGCCTTCCTTTATTCGGCGGTGAAGTATACGAGCGCTATCAATGCCGTGATCCTGCAGGCCGGCATTCCTATGCTGATCTTCATCTTCAACTTCGCCTGCTTCCGGACGAAAGCCTCGATCGCGCAGGTTGTCGGCTTCACCGTGACGCTGATCGGCGTGCTCACCACCGCCGCGCACGGCGACTTCACGAGCCTGATGCGACTGCAATTCAATTTCGGCGACGGGCTGATGATCCTCGCCTGCATCGTCTATGCGGTCTATACGGTCACGCTGCGCTGGAAACCGGCGATGCATTGGCAGAGCTTCATTGCCGCGCCGGCCTTCGGCGCGCTGCTCAGCTCCATTCCGCTGCTCGTGTGGGAAGCCCGGAGCGGCAATGCGATCATGCCGGACGCGACCGGCTGGGCCATCGTTCTCTACGCCGCGATCTTCCCGTCGCTGATGTCCCAGGTTCTCTATGTGCGCGGTGTCGAAATGATCGGCGCCAATCGCGCCGGCCTGTTCATCAATGCCATCCCGGTTTTCGGAACCTTGCTCTCCGTGCTGCTCGTCGGCGAGACCTTCCACGCATTCCATCTGGTGGCATTGCTTCTTGTCCTCGGCGGCATCGCGATCGCCGAGCACGGCCGTCCGAAATCACCGTAGTGACGCAAAAATGAGCGTATGCGGGAAGACCCCTCCCCACCCCCTCCGCACAAGGGGGAGGGGCTTACGATACCGCGTCCGCGCCTTTCCCCATCAACCGTTCCGAAGGCCCGGACGTTGGGAAATTGTAAGCGGGTGCAGCGGGCGCGAAGCCCCTCCCCCTTGTGGGGAGGGGTTGGGGAGGGGTGAGAGTTTTGGAATCGTCTGAAGAGCGAAGTGCCGCTCAATCGACGTTGAACACCAACGGCTTGGCTTGGCGGACCGCGGGGTTCGCACGCAACTTGTCGAGCACCCCTTCGGAAACTGGACCATCGACATAGAGCAGGGCGATCGCGTCGCCGCCCTGCTTCTCGCGGCCGAGCTGGAAGTTGGCGATGTTGACGTTGGCGTCGCCGAGCGTCGTGCCGATGAATCCGATCATGCCCGGAACGTCGGTGTTGGTGAGGTAGACCATGTGGTTACCCACATCCGCATCGAGGTTGATGCCCTTGATCTGGATGAAGCGCGGCTTGCCGTCGGAGAAGACCGTGCCGGCAACCGAGCGGGTCTGGTTCGCCGTCGTCACCGTCAGCTTGATGTAGCCGTCGAAGACGCCGGTCTTGTCGCGCTTGACCTCGGAAAGGATGATGCCCTTTTCCTTGATCATGATCGGTGCCGAGACCATGTTGACGTCGGCCACCTGCGGGCGGATCAGGCCGGCGAGCACGGCGCTCGTCAGCGCCTTTGTGTTCATCGCCGCGGTCGAGCCGTCATAGAGGATCTCGATCTCCTTGATGGCGCTTTCCGTCACCTGACCGACAAAGGCTCCGAGGACGTCCGCGAGCCGGATGAAGGGTTTAAGGATCGGCGCCTCCTCGGCGGTGATCGACGGCATGTTGATGGCGTTGCTGACTGCCCCTTTGACGAGATAATCCGCCATCTGCTCGGCAACCTGCAGCGCCACGTTCTCCTGCGCCTCGGTGGTCGAGGCGCCGAGATGCGGGGTGCAGACGACGTTCGGCAGGCCGAAGAGCGGGCTCTCGGTGGCCGGCTCAACCTCGAAGACGTCGAAACCGGCGCCGGCGACGTGGCCGGACTTCAGCGCATCGGCAAGCGCCTTCTCGTCGACGAGGCCGCCGCGGGCGCAGTTGATGATGCGCACGCCCGGCTTTGTCTTGGCAATCGCTTCGGCGCTCAGGACATTGCGCGTCTTGTCGGTCAGCGGCACGTGCAGGGTGATGAAGTCCGCCTGCGCCAGCAGCTCGTCCAGTTCGACCTTGACGACGCCCATTTCCTCCGCCCGCTCCTTCGACAGGAACGGATCATAGGCAAGCACGTGCATCTTGAGGCCGATCGCCCGGGCACAGACGATCGAGCCGATATTGCCGGCGCCGATGACGCCGAGCACCTTGCCGGTGATCTCGACCCCCATGAACTTCGACTTTTCCCACTTGCCCGCCTGGGTGGAATTGTCGGCGGCGGGAAGCTGGCGGGCGACCGCGAACATCAGCGCAATCGCGTGCTCGGCCGTGGTGATCGAGTTGCCGAACGGGGTGTTCATGACGATGATGCCGCGGCGCGAGGCGGCCGGAATGTCGACATTGTCGACGCCGATGCCGGCGCGGCCGACGACCTTGAGATTGGTCGCTTCGGCGATCAGCTTCTCCGTCACCTTGGTGGCCGAGCGGATGGCGAGACCATCGTAATTGCCGATGATCTCGGCAAGCTTCTCCTTGTCCTTGCCGAGCTTCGGCTGGAAATCCACTTCGACGCCGCGATCGCGGAAGATCTGGACGGCGGTTTCCGACAGTTCATCGGATACGAGAACGCGAGGTGCCATGTAGGCCTCCTTCAAAAATCTGGTCTGAACGGCAATTGGAGTGGCTTCGCCCTCAAGAAGAGCGAAGCAGTCGCATCGGTCAGGCGGCGGCCTGCGAAAGCGTCGCCTTCTGGGTTTCGAAGGCCCAGTTCAGCCACGGCATCAGCGCTTCCATGTCGGCTGTCTCGATCGTCGCGCCGGCCCAGATACGAAGGCCGGACGGGGCATCGCGATAGTGACCGATATCGAAGGCGGCGCCTTCCTTTTCGAGCAGGGCGACGACGCCCTTTGCAAACGCGGCCTGGCCGTCGGCATCGAGGGCCAACACGTCCTTGTCGATGATCTTCAGGCAGACCGAGGTGTTGGAGCGGGTCTCCGGCTCGACGGCCAGATTGGCGATCCAAGCATTTGCGTCGACGAACCGATGGATCGCGTCGGCGTTGGCGTCTGCCCGAGCGATCAGGCGGTTGAGACCGCCAACCGACTTCGCCCAAAGAAGCGCGTCGATATAGTCTTCGACGCAGAGCATAGACGGCGTGTTGATCGTCTCGCCGGAAAAGATGCCTTCGATCAGCTTGCCGCCGCTGGTGAGGCGGAAGATCTTCGGCAGCGGCCATGCGGGCGCGTAGGTCAGCAGCCGTTCGACTGCACGCGGCGAAAGAATGAGGACGCCGTGCGCTCCCTCGCCGCCTAGAACCTTCTGCCAGGAGAAGGTGACGACGTCGAGCTTGGCGAAGTCGAGTTCCTGGGCGAAGGCGGCCGAGGTCGCGTCGCAGATCGTCAGGCCCTTGCGGTCGGCCGGGATGAAATCGGCGTTCGGGACGCGCACGCCCGAGGTCGTGCCGTTCCAGGTGAAGACGACGTCACGGTCGAAGTCGACCTTGGAGAGATCCGGCAGTTGGCCATAGTCGGCTTCGAAGCGGCGGACATCGGCGAGCTTCAGCTGCTTGATCACGTCAGTCACCCAGCCGGCACCGAAACTTTCCCAGGCCAGCATGTCGACGCCACGCGCGCCAAGCAGCGACCACAGCGCCATCTCGACGGCGCCGGTGTCGGAAGCGGGCACGATGCCGATGCGGTAATCGGCCGGCACTTCGAGAATTTCGCGGGTAAGGTCGATGGCTTGCTTGAGCTTCGTCTTGCCGATCTTGGCGCGGTGCGAACGACCGAGCGGAGCATCGGAGAGAGCTTCGAGCGTCCAGCCGGGACGCTTGGCGCAAGGACCAGAAGAAAAATGGGTATTTGCCGGGCGCACGGCCGGCTTGGCAGGCTTCGTCATATGCTATCCTCTCAGATAGAAGCCCCTCGTTGGGGAGGGGTGTCCCGCCGTCGGAAATATTGTGGAGCGGAGAGGATGTCAAGCGACTTGCGTCGCCTTTGAAAAGATTTTTGGCGCTGCGAGAAAACTGTCGGCCCTGGAAGGCTTCTCACCACAGAGCGAAGCGGAAGCCCGCGCGGATTTCGTGGCGGGAGAGGCCATCGTCGTAGCCCTTGGCGCCGCTCGCACCGGCAAGGGCCTCGGCGCCGAAGCCGAACATGTCGCCGTCGGCGATGCGTGAATAGCGATAGCCGATATCGAACTTCAGCCGATCGGTGACATCGTAGGAGACACCCGCCATCACCGCATAGGTGAAACGCCAAGTGTCGCGGCCCTCATAGGAGTTCCCGCCCCCCGCCCCGGAACAGGCGCCGCCGCCCGCAATACAGGCCGAGGTTTCGCGGACAGTCTTCCAATCGATATGGGTGGCGCCGATGCCGGCGCCGACATAGGGCGTGAAACCGGCGAGCGTCGCCAGGTCGACATAGCCGTTCGCCATCAGCCCGAGAGCGGAAAAATTGGCCCTGTGCGAGAAGGCGCAGGACGTGCCTGCCCCCTCGCCGGCGCAAGGCGCCGCCGAAAGCGACGAGCCATCGAAGCGGCCCTCGAAATATTCCGCCGTCAGGTCGGCACGGAATACGTCTGTAAACTGAAACCCGAGGCCGATCGTCCCGGAGGCCCGCTTGTCGAAACGAGCGTTGTCGAACGGAACATTGCTGTAGCCGCCGGTGCCGCTGTCGAAGTTGCGATAGAAGGGATCGCCTTCGCCGGCCCAGCCTGCATAGCCGACGTCGCCGCGCAGATAAAAGCGACCGCCATCTTCCTTCTCGGTGGAGATCGTGATCTCCGGCGCGTCGAGCAGATCTTCGTCATTCGCCAAGGCGAAGCCGGGCAAGAACAGGCCAGCGCCGAGAACGATGCCGCAAATCCCGTTCCGCCAATTCATGTCGCATGCCCTCGCCAGTCGTCAACGCCACCCGAAAGGCCTCGCGGCGGTTCTCGTTAACTATTGGCAGGCACAAGTTAACCGGCGGTTAAGCATGTTTGTTAACCGATTGCATTCCGTGCACAAAACGAAAGGGCCGCGAATGCGGCCCTTTGAAGCGCGCTTCGTCGAACGCCAATCACTGCAGCGCGTAGCGCATGCCGAGCTTGAAATCGTGTGACGTGATGTCTTTGAAATGCATCGGAGCATTGACGGTAGCCCCGTCATAGGTGCGGATGTTGCCGGTCTTCGCGTCACCGAGGTCGACGTAGCTGTAGCCGAAATCGATCGCCAGGCGCTCGGTGGCCTGGTAGGCGACGCCGGCATGCAACGCCCAGGCAAAGTTCCAGGTCGGATCCTCGTCGGCATAGGCGACGCTCTGCGTCGGAACGTTGATGTCGCGGAAGCCCGAGATTGTGTTGCGCGATGCGCCGATGCCGGCTCCGACATAGGGTTTGACGCCGTACCAATCGCCGATATCGACATAGGCGTTGGCCATCAACAGCCACTCCGACTTGGCGCCGTCATAATCGTTGGTGCCATCAAACACGCCGTCACCGTCGCCGTCATAGCGGTCGAGGGCGGTGAAATCGGCCTTGCCGCGATATTCGACGATGCCGTCGAGACGCAGCCAGTCATTGAACTGGTAACCGATGCCGACGCCGGCCAGCGGCGCGCTGTCGAAGCCGCCATCATCCAGAAATTCATGAACCGCAACCACGTCGAACAGCTCATGGTCCAGGCTGCCGAGCCGCTGATTGCTCATGCCGAGGTGCCCGCGCAGATACAATCCACCTACGACGACAGGCGCCGGATCCACAGGATCTTCAACGTAAAGGTCGGCGGCCAACGCGGGCGTGCCGCCCAGCCATGCAGCCACAACCGCAATCAAGGACTTCCTCATGACATGCTCCGCGAATAGTCTTTCGGCGCCGGTAGTTCCACCGGACAGACCATGCAACCTCTGTTGCAACCAAAACTCGCACAGCTCGGTTAATATTGGATTAAGTATAGAAATTTACTTCGTTTATTAAGATTCTAGCGCGCCATAGACAAAAGGCCGGCAGTGATGCCGGCCCCCGAAATGCAATGTAGCTGTCCGAAGACTCTAGGCGGCGTTGCGCACGCTGCCTATCACGTTGACCAGTTCATCGACGATGCGCTCGACCTTGCTGCGGTCGTCGCCTTCCGCCATCACGCGGATCAGCGGCTCGGTGCCCGAGGGGCGGATCAACAGCCGGCCGCTCTTGGCGAGCTCCGCCTCGGCGTCGGCGATCGCCTGGCGCACCGCCTCGTGTTCCAGCGGTTTGCCCGCCGACACGCGCACATTCTTCAAGACCTGCGGCACTGGGTCGAAGCATCGGCAAACCTCGCTCACCGCCTTTCCCTGCCGTTTGACGACGGCGAGGATCTGCAGGGCTGCCACGAGGCCATCGCCCGTCGTGCCGAAATCGGAAAGCACGATATGGCCGGACTGCTCGCCACCGACATTCAGGCCATCCTGCCGCATCTGCTCGACCACATAGCGGTCCCCGACCTTTGTGCGGTGGAGCTTCAGCCGGCGCGCCTGCAGGTAGCGCTCGAGACCGAGGTTCGACATCACGGTGGCGGCAACACCGCCGCCCTTGAGCATGCCGTCGGCCGCCCAGCTGTCGGCGATCACCGCCATCAACTGGTCGCCATCGATCACCGTTCCTTTTTCGTCGACGATCAGCACCCGGTCGGCATCGCCGTCGAGCGCGATACCGATGTCCGCCCTCACCTCGTGAACCTTCTTCTGAAGGGCCTCCGGATGCGTCGATCCGCATTCGAGGTTGATGTTGACGCCGTTCGGCTCTGTGCCGATCGTCACCACTTCGGCGCCGAGTTCCCAGAGGGCCGATGGCGCGACCTTGTAGGCCGCACCGTTCGCGCAATCGATGGCGATCCTGAGGCCCTTCAGCGTGACGTCGCGCGGCAGCGTGCGCTTCGCCTGCTCGATATAGCGGTAGATGTCGCCGTCGACGCGCTTGGCGCGGCCGATGTCCTCCGGCTTGGCGAGTTGCCCGGACATGTCCTGGTCGATGAGTTCCTCGATCTTTTCCTCGATGTCGTCGGAGAGTTTGTAGCCGTCCGGCCCGAACAGCTTGATGCCGTTGTCGCGGAAAGGATTATGTGACGCGGAGATCATCACGCCGATGTCGGCCCGGAGCGACCGGGTCAGCATGGCGACGCCCGGTGTCGGGATCGGGCCGAGCAGGAAGACATCGAGACCGGCGGCCGTGAAGCCGGCTACCATGGCGTTTTCGAGCATGTAGCCCGAAAGGCGTGTGTCCTTGCCGATCACCACGCGATGCCGGTGTGCTCCGTTGCGGAAAATGGTTCCGACCGCAACGCCGACACGCATGGCGAGATCCGCGGTCATCGGGAATATATTGGATTGGCCTCGAATACCGTCGGTGCCAAAATACTTGCGCTTCATAAGAACTCCATCGTCCTGCTTTGGCAGGATTTGTCTTGCCGGCCGCGTCTGATTGCGTGTTCCACGACTGGTCTTCATGTCCCCGGACCTCGCCTACAGGCCTTGTCCAGCGCGGGGCTGGAACCCGGTCAAGCTTTCGCCGCTCGCTTCAATTATACTACGCCCCTTCCGGTGATACCGGTAAATGGGGCGGCTTTGCGCCATCCTTGGCACAAATGCACAACAAACAGCAGCAACACTATCATCAGAAATCATTACAGCGCGTTACCAAGCGCGCTGTGAATCGCGATGACCTCACGCAGCAAAAAACCGCCGCTCCTTTCGGAAGCGGCGGCCTTGATGTCATGGCCTGTTTGCCACCGGCTGCGGCTATTGTGGCTGCGGTTCGAAGCCGCCTTCGGGTTCCTCGCCCTTGTTGCCGACTTCCTTCTTCGTGCCGGCCGATGGAACGGCCGACCCGCGATGCGGCGGCGTGTCGTCGCCGAGGTCGCGTGCCGGCTTCTCGCCGCGGATCAGGGCCTTGATCTCGTCGCCGGTCAGCGTCTCGTATTCCAACAGCCCCTCGGCGAGCGCCACGAACTCGTGGTGCTTTTCCGTCAGGATGCTGCGCGCCGCTTCATAGGCGTCGTCGATCAGGCGGCGGATCTCGTTGTCGATCTTCTGCGCGGTCGCTTCAGAAACATTCTTCTGCTGCGCGACCGAATGACCAAGGAAGACTTCCTGCTGGTTCTCGCCATAGGCGACCTGGCCGAGCTGATCGGAGAAACCCCATTGCGTCACCATCGCCCGCGCAAGCTTCGTCGCCTGCTCGATGTCGGAAGATGCGCCCGAAGTGATGTTCTCCTTGCCGAAGGTCAGTTCCTCGGCGACGCGTCCGCCCATCATGATCGCAAGGCGCGAGATCATCCACTTGTAGCTCATCGAATACCGATCGCCTTCGGGAAGCTGCATCACCATGCCAAGCGCGCGACCACGGGGGATGATGGTCGCCTTGTGCAGAGGATCGGCCGAAGGAACATTGAGTGCCACGATCGCGTGACCGGCCTCGTGATAGGCGGTCAGCTTCTTCTCGGCTTCGGTCATGGCGGAGGAGCGACGCTCCGCACCCATCATGATCTTGTCCTTGGCGTCCTCGAACTCCTGCATCGTGACGAGGCGCTTGTTGCGGCGCGCCGCCATCAGCGCCGCCTCGTTGACGAGGTTCATCAGGTCGGCGCCGGAGAAACCGGGGGTGCCGCGCGCCAGAACCTTGAGGTCGACATTCGGTGCCAGCGGCACGTTGCGGACATGCACCTTGAGGATACGCTCGCGACCGTTGATGTCCGGGTTCGGCACGACCACCTGGCGGTCGAAGCGGCCCGGGCGCAGGAGCGCCGGATCAAGGACATCGGGGCGGTTCGTCGCAGCGATCAGGATAATGCCTTCATTCGCCTCGAAACCGTCCATCTCGACGAGCAATTGGTTCAGCGTCTGCTCGCGCTCGTCATTGCCGCCGCCCAGGCCGGCGCCGCGATGACGGCCGACTGCGTCGATTTCGTCGATGAAGATGATGCAGGGCGCATTCTTCTTCGCCTGCTCGAACATGTCGCGGACGCGCGAGGCACCGACACCGACGAACATTTCGACGAAGTCGGAACCGGAGATGGTGAAGAAGGGCACGTTCGCTTCACCGGCAACCGAGCGGGCGAGCAGCGTCTTGCCGGTTCCGGGCGGGCCCACAAGCAGAACGCCGCGCGGGATGCGGCCGCCGAGCCGCTGGAACTTCTGCGGATCCCGCAGGAACTCGACGATTTCCTCGAGGTCCTGCTTGGCCTCGTCGACACCGGCGACATCGTCAAAGGTCACACGGCCGTGCGCCTCGGTCAGAAGCTTGGCCTTGGACTTGCCGAAGCCCATCGCGCCGCGTGAGCCGCCCTGCATCTGGCGCATGAAGAACAGCCAGACGCCGAGGATCAGAAGCATCGGCAGCAGCGTGCCGATATAGCTCAGGAAGCCCGAAGACCCGTCGGTTTCCGGACGCACCGTCACCGTTACGTCCTTCGCCTCGAGCCGTTCGGTCAATGCCGTGTCGACGGCCGGAGCATAAGTCTGGAACGTCGCACCGCTTTCAACATAGGTGCCGATCACCTTGGAGCCGGTAATCACCACTTCCTTGACGCGGCTGGCATCCACGTCCTTCAGGAATTGCGAGAAGGGAATTTCACGCGAACCCGTCCTCTCCGTCGGCTGCTGGAACATGCTGAATAGCGCGATCAGGAGAAGCGCTATGATTGCCCAGAGGGCAAAATTTCGAAAATTAGGGTTCATCGAACTCCCCGGAACCTGTGACAGCCCGAGCTTTCGCCGGACTGCTGTATGCTCCTTAACATAGGGTTCCGGCAACGCCTTGCCAAGGAAAACCGCCGGTTACCCTGCCATTTCTGTCAAAACATCATCAACCGGCGGTGCGGGGTATCTGTCGCGACCAAACAACAGGGCGACCACGTCCGCCATGCTCGTGTCGAAACCCGGCAAAAAGGTGTCGTATGGGCCGATCCGGCATTCGACCTTGGCCTCTGCGGCGACGGGGCTGAAGCTGGCGTCCGCTGGCGCGATGCGAGGTGCCACCAACGAAGCCCTTTTGGCAACCCCCTGAGGCAGGCCTGCGGCAATAAGCCTCTGCCGCCACGACCCGCCCTCGGCCTCTGCACCGATCGTCAGGGCGGTGCCGATGCTCGTGATGTTGAAACGGCCATCCCAGGTGCCGGTCTCGCCTGCGCCAATTCTCAGAACCGGCAGATTGCGCGGCTCCCGATAGAGGTAGAGACCGCTTCGGCGCCGGTCGAAGACAACGCGGCCTGCCGTCATGCGCCCTGCCTCGCCGGATTGCAGAAAGCCTGACAGGCGCTCGATCGTTGCGCGCCCCGGCAGGCGCTCACGGCCGCCGATGACCGCGCTGACGCTCATCAAGGCGCGGCGCCAGTCGGGATCGTCCATCCGTCCGGCCTGCGCCGGCGCGACCTCGGCGACGAGGCCCTCGTGAACACGCAGATGGCCTCCCAACAAGGCAGCCGCCCTTGCCGAGGAAGCGGCACGTTCTCGCCCGCCCCGATCAAAGCTCGGCGCATAGCCCGAGCTCGCGAGGCCGGCGCGCACCCGGGCCCGCTCGAACAGAGGATTTTCATTGCTTGGATCGTCGAGCCAGCCAATGCCGCGCGCTTCCAGAAAGAGACGTATATCGGCCCGTCGCACCTCTAGGAAGGGTCGCAAGACCCAGACGCGGCGTCCGTAGAGCATGGCTGCCGCCATCCCCGCTCTGCCTGGGCCCTGCCCCTCATCACGGGTCTCGCGCATGGCGATCGTCTCGTGTTGATCGTCGCGCGTGTGGCCGGTGACGATACAGTCGGCACCGAAAGTAGCCGCTGCTTCGGCCAGCAAGTCGTAGCGCTTGCGGCGGGCCGCTGCCTGAATGCCCGCGAGCGGTTTGTCGCCCTGCCAATGACCGATCAAGTGGGGAATGCCAAGCGCGGCGCAAAATGCACCAACGGCCGCGGCCTCGTCCGCGGACTCCGGCCTCAAGGCGTGATCGATCGTGCAGGCGACGAGCGAGAATTCGTTGAATTCGGCTGTTCCGAGCGCCGCGTGAAGAGCGACAAGGAGCCCCTTGGAGTCGCTGCCCCCGGAGATGGCAACGAGAATCCGGCCGGGCCTTGCAAAGGATTTGAGAAAACGTGTTGCCGCAGCGATGACGGCTTCTGGCATGGGGGCGGCCTCAGCAGCCAAAGCGGCTCTGCTCGCTCGTCACCTTCGCCTTAACCGCGGCCGATGCCTTGGGATAACGCTTGTTCACCTCGCGCAGGGTGGCGCAGGCGGTTTCCTTGTTGTCGAGAGCACCGAGCGACATGCCGAGCTTGAGCAGCATCTCCGGCGCCTTCGGCGACTTGCCATAGGTCTGGTGCGCGTTCAGGAAGGTCTTGGCGGCGTCGCTGTATTTGCCCTGGGAATATTGCGCTTCACCCATCCAGAAGCTTGCATCGGCCGCCTGGTCGCCCTCCGGGAAGGCGTCGAGATAGTCGCGGAATTCCTGCTCGGCCGTTCCGTAGTCGCCGGAAAGAACATGGCCATAGCCGGACTGGTAGAGATCTCCCGGATCGCCGAGGGAAGCCGTTTGCTGCTCGCTTCCGGGATTGGCGTTGAGGCCCGTATTGCCTTGATCGGTGATCCCTGCATCCACGCCGGGAAGCGTGGCGTTGGCGCCTGGCTCAGTCTCCGTGGTCGTAGAAATCGGATTGCCGTTCTCGTCGAAGACGATCTGGCCGAGCGTACTTGGCGGCGGTGCAGCGCCCGTCGCATTCGGATCGGCCCCGGCCATGTTCGTGCCGTCCGCCGGAGCCGTCGTCGGGCTATCCGTCACCTCGGGGGTGACGGACGCCTGGTCGCTGGACTTCGGCGTTTTAAGTGCGCCGCTTTTCCTGGAGGAGGACTTGCCGCTTTCAAGGTCCTGGAAGCGGAACTCGTTGTCCTCCTGGAACTTCCGGATCTGCTCCTGCATCTGCAAGAGCTGGAAGCTCATTTCCTCGATACGCCCGTTGAGCGAGCGGATCTGTTCCTCGAGTTGGCCAATCCTGCCGACATCGGCCGATTGCACCTTCACCACCGGCAGATCGCTCTTGCTGGCAGCATCGGCATGGGTCGCGCGGGCCAGCAGCCCCGAGAGCGGCATGGCATTCGCCGTTTGGCCGAGACCCGCAAGGGCCGCAAGACCAATCAGCCCTGCCACGACAAATTTCTTCATCTCATTTGTCCTGTTCGATAGATTGCTCCCACCCCGGATCGCGCTCCGCAGTACATCCGACGATTCCATAGGGCGAGTGCCGCACAGTTTTCCAATTGCTGTGAAAAAGCAACGGAGTTCGGCCAAAGTGTGGTAAAAAAGAAAGGGCGGCCCACGGCCGCCCCTCCAAATTCCATCTTAAATGGTTCGCCTATCAGCTTCCGGCGCCGCCGAGAACGGTAACGGCGCGGCGGTTCTGCGACCAGCACGAAATGTCGTCGCAGACGGCAACCGGCTTTTCCTTGCCGTAGGAGATCGTGCGCATGCGGTTTGCCGGAACGCCTTGGCCTGCAAGAAACTCGCGGGTTGCCGCAGCACGGCGGGCGCCGAGCGCCAGGTTATATTCGCGGGTACCGCGCTCGTCGGCGTGGCCTTCGATGGTGATGGCATAGTTCGGATACTTCGCCAGCCACTGGGCCTGACGGGCGAGTGTCGCCTGCGCATCGGCACGGATCGAGCTCGAGTCGGTATCGAAGAAGATGCGGTCGCCGACATTGACGGTGAAGTCCTGCTGCGAGCCGGGCGTCGCAGCGCCTGCGCCAAGGCCGAGGCCGGCGGCATCGTTCGGCAGGTTCTTCTTGGAAGCGCAGCCGGCAACGGCAAGTGTCATGACGAGGGCGAGCATGACGGGATTGCGGGCGATGGTCTGCATGCGGCTTGCTGCCGGGGCGTCAATTCGGCTCATGGGCCGGGTCTCCTTGAGAAGTGTCTGAATTCACGGTTGCCAGACTGTAACCGGAAGCGGTTAATTGCTTTTCAACAGGTATGGTTAACAAATCGACAATCTGCGACGGAGGGCCTGCTACAACAGCACTTTGCGGCGAGAAAGCGGCACTTCGGCCGCATTTCCCGCCGCACCTGTGGACATCATTCCATCAACGGCGACCAGGCCGGATCGGAAGCGAAGCCCTGGGTCTGGATTTGCTGTTCGTTGTAGCCCGTCAGATCGATCGAATAGAGCTGCGGCCCACCGGCACCGGCATTCTGGCGGAAGAACATCAGCACGCGGCCGTTCGGCGCCCAGGTCGGTCCCTCGTTGTGGAAGCCGGTGGTGAGAATGCGCTCACCAGAGCCGTCCGGCTTCATTACGCCGATCGAGAACTTGCCGCCCGACTGCTTGGTGAACGCGATGAGGTCACCGCGCGGAGACCAGACCGGCGTCGAGTAGGAACCGTCGCCGAAGGAAATGCGTGTCTGGCCGGAGCCGTCGGCACCCATGACATAGAGCTGCTGCTTGCCGCCGCGGTCGCTCTCGAAGACGACCCGTGCGCCGTCCGGAGAATAGGACGGAGAGGTGTCGATCGCATTGGTGTTGGTCAGCCGCGTCGTGGTGCGCGAGCGCAGGTCCATCGTATAGATGTTGGCGTTGCCCTCCTGCTGCAGGCTCATGATCACCCGCTGCCCGTCCGGCGAGAAGCGTGGTGCGAAGGTCATGCCCGGGAAATTGCCGACCACTTCGCGTTGTCCGGTCTCGAGCTGCAGCAGATAGACGCGCGGCTGCTGGTTCTCGAAGGACATGTAGGTGATTTCCTGGCGGTTCGGCGAGAAGCGCGGCGTCAGCACGATGTCGTTCGAATTGGTGAGCGCGCGGGCGTTGAAGCCGTCCTGGTCCATGATCGCGAGCTGGCGCTTGCGGGCATTCTTCGGTCCGCTTTCGGCGACATAGACGATACGCGTGTCGAAGTAACCCTTTTCGCCGGTGATCCGCTCATAGATCGCATCGGCGATGATATGGGCGACGCGACGCCAGTTTTCCGGCTGGGTGTAGAATTGCTGGCCGAGCATCTGCTGTCCGGCGAAGGTGTCCCACAGGCGGAACTCCGCTTTCAGCCTGCCGTCGCCTTCCTGGGTGACGCGGCCGATGACCAGCGCCTGTGCATTGATCACCTTCCAGTCCTCGAAGCGCGGGGCAGCGTCCGGATTGGCGATCTTCTCGATGAAGGCGCCCTTGTCGATCGGAGCGAAGAGCCCCGAGCGCTTGAGATCAGCGGCGACCACGTCGGAGATCTTCTGGGCGAGTTCGCCCTGCAGGAAGTCGGTCACTGCGATGGGCAGGGGCTCGACGTTCCCCTTGTTGATGTCGATCTCCACGACTGCGTTTGCCGGCGCGGCAAAGAGTGCGCCCGCGAACATCAGCGTGACAAGACGGAGAAAATTGCGTCTCAGCATTTCCATAAAGCCTTTCAGCCTTTCATCTTTCGGGGCGGGGCGCGAAAATCTGTGATCGGTCTTCCGTCCACATCGCGCCCCAACCTATCTAGAGCATTGAGCTTGGGTCGAAGTTGACGACCACCTCGCTCCACGAATCGTACTTGTCGGCGGGCAATCCCTTGAACGGAGCGGATTTCAGAACGGCGCGTCGCGCACCGCTGGCGAGCGCCCGGCGCGCCGAGTCCGACCCGCCCGTCGCTTCGACTTCCGGCTCACCGATCAACTCTCCGTTGGGATCGAGCTGGAAAGTCACCTTGATGCGGACATCCGCCGCATCGGCCATCCCCGGAATAATCGACCAATTGTTCTGGATTTGGCCACGCAGCGCATCCATTTCGCTCTGCGAAAGCGTGTTTCCGCTCGTCGTCTTCTTGCCGCCGAGCGCCGCCTCTTCCGTCGAGCGCTTGGCTCCACCACCGGAGGAGTCCTGCTTGTTGAGCAGCGCCGCGATCTCGTCGGCGTTGAAGTCGCTCTCCTTCTGGGAGGACGCCTTCTTCTGTTCCTTCTTGGTCTCTTCCTTCTTGCGCTCCGGCGTCTTCGCCGTCTGCGCCGGCTTTTCGACCTTCGGCTTGACCTGCGGGGTCGGGACCTTGTCGGGCAACGCCTCGGCCTCAGGGTTCTCGGCCGGCTGTTCCTCGGCGGGCGCCGGCTCCGGTTTGGTTTCCGGCTTCACTTCCTGCTTCGGTTCCGGGAGTGCTGCAACTTCGGTTGCGGGTTCCGACGCCGGCTTGGGCTCCTCGACCTTCTGGATTTCCTCCTTCACCGGATCGGGTGTCGGCGGCGCCTTCTCGGTCTTTTCGGGAGCAGCCGCAGATTCGTTCTCGACAGGCTTGCTTTCAGGCTTCGGCGGCGTCTTCAGGTCGACGTCGTTGTCGCCGATGTTCTCGGCATTCTCGACGGGCGTCGGCTTTTTCGTCGGGACGGGCGAAGCCTTTTCCTTGGCCGGCGCCTTCTTGTCGCCCTGCTGGATCTGGGTCATGTCCGTGATCGGCACGATGTCGACCGGCAGCGCCTCGACATCCGCGACCTCGAATTCGGCCGGGCTGCCAAGCGACACCAGCGCCCAGGTCAGAACCAGAGCGTGGAGGACAGCAGATGTAGCAAGACCGCCCTTCATGTCCGGGGATCACTTTTCCTGTTCTTGAAGCGTTACGAGCCCGAGATTCTTGAAGCCGGCAGCCGAGATGCGCGCCATGACCTTCATCACCGTGCCGTAGTCGGCATTGGTATCGCCGCGCACATAGATGCGCTCGTTGTAGCCCGTCGTGGCGATCGCCTCGAGCTTCGGAACGACCTCGTCGATGCCGATCGGCGTCTCCTGCAGGAAGATCTCGCCGGCCGGATTGACCGAAACGGTGATCGGCTGGGTGTCGGCGTTCATCGCCTTCGCCTGCGTTTCCGGCAGGTCGATCGGCACGCCCACCGTCATCATCGGTGCCGCCACCATGAAGATGATCAAGAGCACCAGCATGACGTCGACGAGCGGCGTAACGTTGATTTCGCTGATCGTGCCGCCCTTGCCCCTGCGCCGGCGACGTCCGCCGCCCGACCCCTTGGCTCCGCCCATTGCCATACCCATCAGCGTCGTCTCCGTGCTCGAAGGTCGTTATTGCGCGGCTTGGCGCGAGGGCTGCAGCTTCTCGTCGATCTGCCGCGACAGGATGGCGGAGAACTCGTCGGCGAAGGCTTCCATGCGGGCGCTGAGCTTGCCGGCGTCGGCGGTGAATTTGTTGTAGGCGATGACGGCGGGAATAGCGGCGAGCAGGCCGATGGCGGTCGCCAGCAGCGCCTCGGCGATACCGGGTGCAACGACGGCGAGGTTCGTCGATTTCGAGCCGGCGATCGCCTGGAACGAGGTCATGATGCCGACGACTGTGCCGAAGAGGCCGATGAAGGGGGCGGCCGAGCCGATCGTCGCCAGCGAGCCGAGCCGCGCTTCGAGCGTTTCGGATTCGCGGGCGAGCGTCACATCCATGGCCCGGTCGATGCGCATCTGCAGGCCGATCGGCGAGCGGGCACCGCGTTCGAAGCTCTTCTTCCACTCGCGCATCGCCGAGACGAAGATCGCGCCCATGCCGGCCGTCTGCCGATCGGAAAGGGTGCGATAGAGTTCCTCGAGCGACTGCCCGGACCAGAACACCTGCTCGAAATTGTCGAGCTGGCGGCGGACGCGTCCGTAGTTGAGCGACTTGTCGACAACGATCGCCCAGGTCCAGACCGAAGCTGCAATCAGCCCCAGCATGACCAGCTTGACGACCAAGCCTGCTTGCATGAACAGCGACCAGAGGGTCACATCGCTCGTCGCGGCCAATCCAACCTGTTCCATCGATCTCAGTCCCCGAATCCAAACACCCGGCAAGAGCTACTCATGCTCATGACCGGGTCGCCCAAACGTCCTGCTGCAAAATGCCCCGGCATCGCCGCCGTTCGCGGCATTTGCGATCTACTCGCTTCAGCCTGCCTTCTTGCCGTCAATTTTGGTCAAAGGATGACGTGCACTGCACAAATCCTGATACACAGATAAAGACACCATTATCGTTAAGGGAGTGTTACCGAAGCGACGCTTGCGCTGGCGGCGGCGCGGAACTTCGCCGACGCTTGCACGTTTCCGCTGCATGTACGCCCGGCCCACCGCACCGACAAAAGAAGAAGCCGGCTTGGCGATCCGGTCGCCGCGCGGCCGTCGTTTTCACTGAGGTACGGCCATGGCAGCGCGCGCAATGTGGAAAGGGCAGCTTCGGCTCTCGCTGGTGTCGATCCCGGTCGAACTTTTCAGTGCTACCCGGTCCGGAGCAGCCATCTCGTTCCGACAGATTCACAAGCCCTCGGGCAAGCCGATCCACTACGAAAAGGTGGTGGAGGGCATCGGCCCGGTCGACGTCGACG
Source organism: Sinorhizobium glycinis (assembly GCF_001651865.1). Taxonomy (GTDB): domain Bacteria; phylum Pseudomonadota; class Alphaproteobacteria; order Rhizobiales; family Rhizobiaceae; genus Sinorhizobium; species Sinorhizobium glycinis. The sequence continues at coordinate 333,475 of NZ_LPUX01000062.1, read as the reverse complement.
ATATCGTCAAAGGGTACGAATACGAGGACGACAAATATGTCCTCCTCGAGCCGGAAGAAGTAGACTCGATCAAGCTGGAGACGAAGAAGACCTTGGAATTGGTGCAGTTCGTCGAGGTCGGCGATATCTCTCCGCTCGATTTCGACAAGCCCTACTACCTCGTTCCGGCGGACGAGCTCGCCGAAGACGCCTACCGCGTCGTGCGTGATGCGCTCAGGAAATCAAACAAGGTCGGGCTTGGCCAGCTGACCCTCAGAGGCCGCGAGTATCTGGCCGCTGTGAAGCCCTGCGGCGATGGCCTGCTGCTGGAGACGCTGCGGTATGCCGACGAGCTCAGGAAGGCCGACCCGATGTTCTCCGAGATCTCCGGAAAGAAGGCCGAAAAGGAACTCTTGGACGTCGCGACCGCGCTGATCGAGAAGAAGACGGCGCCATTCGACGCGGATGCCTTCAAGGACAACTACGCGGCGGCCCTGAAGGAGCTCGTCAAACGCAAGATGAAGGGCAAGTCGGCGCGCGTCGCCGTCGAGGAAGGCGAGCGCCCGCAGAAGCGAGGCGACAACGTCGTCGACCTCATGGCGGCGCTGAAGAAGAGCCTCGAAGGCGGCGAAGGCAAGAAGCCGCAGACGAAAGCCCAATCCTCCTCCCGCCGCGGCCGGCGGAAATCGGCGTGAGGACGAACCATGGCGACACGGAACGAACTGCTATCCGAATACAACCGGCGCCGCGACTTCACGAAGACGAGCGAGCCCAAGGGCGCGGTCGCGCCGGCGAGCGGCGACAGGAAGCGCTTCCTGGTCCAGAAGCACGATGCCACCCGGCTCCACTACGACTTCCGCCTCGAGTGGGAGGGTGTGCTGAAGAGCTGGGCGGTAACCCGCGGCCCCAGTCTCAACCCGGACGACAAGCGCCTTGCCGTGCGCACCGAGGATCATCCCCTCGCCTATGGCGACTTCGAGGGCACGATACCGGAAGGAGAGTATGGCGGCGGCACGGTGATGCTCTGGGACACCGGCTGGTGGGAGCCGGAAGACGACCCATCGAAAGGTCTGAAGAAGGGCAAGTTGTCGTTCAGGCTGCATGGCAGCCGGATGAAGGGTGGCTGGGCGCTCGTGCGCATGCGGCCGCGCGACGGCGAGAAGCGCGAGAACTGGCTGCTCGTCAAGGAGACGGACGAGATAGCCTCCGATGACGGCGAGAGCCTGATCAAGGAGAACATCACCAGCGTGGTGACCGGGCGCACGATGGACGAAATCGCCCAAGGCAAGGGTGAAAAACGCGCACGCGTCTGGCGTTCCAACAGGAGCACGACGGAGAACCTCAAGGCCGGCGCAATTGCTGAGAACGATAACGCTCGCAAGCGGGCGGCACGGAAACCCTCCGGCAAACCACCCGCCTTCAGGCCGCCGCAGCTCGCCACGCTTGTGACGAAAGCGCCCGCCGGTGACGCGTGGCTGAACGAAGCCAAGTTCGACGGTTACCGTCTGGTATGTGCCATCGGTGGTGGCGCTGTCCGCTGCTACACCCGCAATGGCCTCGACTGGACGGAGAAGTTCCCGGCAATCGCAGCCGCCCTTGCCGAGCTCAATTGCAAATCCGCCCTGATCGACGGCGAGGTCGTGGCGCTGTCGGACGCGGGCTCGAACTTTTCGGCGCTGCAGAAGGCGCTCAGAACCGGCGCCAGCACGAGGCTCTACGCCTTCGACCTCATCGAACTCGACGGCAAGGACCTGAGCCGCAAGCCGCTCATCGAGCGGAAGGAAACGCTAAGAGTTCTGCTCGACTCGCTCGGCACCACGGCGACCGTTCAGTACAGCGAGCACGTTCAGGGCAAAGGCGAGCATGTGCTTGCGGCGATTTGCAAGGCTGGCCAGGAGGGTATCATCGCCAAGGAAGCCAAGGCGCCCTATCGCAGCGGCCGCACCCGAAGCTGGCTGAAGGTCAAATGCACCAAGCGTCAGGAGTTCGTCATCGGCGGCTATACGCCCTCATCGAAGCAGGGGCGCGCCTTCGCCTCGCTTCTCCTCGGCACTTTCGAGGACGGGAAGTTGATCTATCGCGGCGGCGTCGGCACCGGCTTCGGCGAAAGGGTAATGGAAGAGCTTGCGGCGGCCTTTGCGAAGCGCAGACGCGAGACGTCGCCGTTCGACAGCGTGCCACGAGAAAGAATGCGAGATGCCATCTGGCTGAAGCCCGACCTTGTCGCGGAGGTGGACTTCGCCGAGTTTACCGCTGACGGACATGTCCGCCACGGCTCGTTCGAGGGATTGCGCGAGGATAAGGAGGCCAAGGCCGTGAAATTGGAAACAGCGAAGTCGACAGGCGCCGCGCCGGAGCCCGGGAAGAGCAAACCCCCAGCCAGAGCGAGCAAGGCGTCGCCTACCAGGGGCGATACCGATGTCCTCGGCGTCCAGATCTCGCATCCCGATCGCATCCTCTTCGAAGGTCAGGGCATCACCAAGATCGATCTCGCCCGCTACTATGCCGTGATCGCCGACAGGATGCTGCCCTTCGCCGCCGACCATCCCGTTTCGCTGGTGCGCTGCCCGCAGGGCGGGCAGCGGCACTGCTTCTTCCAGAAACATACGAACGACGCCTTCCCGGAGGCGATCCGGGAAGTGCCGATCATGGAGGCATCGGGCGAGACCGAAAACTACATGTATGTCCACGATGCCAAGGGCCTGGTCGCCGCCGTGCAGATGGGCACGCTCGAGTTTCACATCTGGGGTGCAACGATCGACCGGCTGGAAAAGCCCGATCGCCTGGTCTTCGACCTCGATCCCGATCCGAGCGTCGACTTCGCGGCGGTGAAGGCCGCGGCCGCCACCCTGCGCGACGAACTTGCCGACATCGATCTCAAGACCGTTGCCATGGTGACGGGCGGCAAGGGCGTTCACGTCATCGTGCCGCTTCGCCCGCACGCCGAATGGGACGAGGCAAAAGGTTTTGCCAAGAGGGTTGCACAATCCTTTGCCGAGCGCGACCCGGAACATTTCGTCGCCACAATGTCCAAGGCAAAGCGCAAAGGGCGGATCTTCATCGACTGGCTGAGGAACGACCGCGGCGCCACTGCGATCGCCCCCTTTTCCACCCGCGCCCGCGCCGGCGGGCCTGTCGCTACTCCGGTCGGCTGGGACGAACTCGAGAGCCTTGACGCCGCCAACAGCTTCCACATCGCCGACATCGTCGAGCGCATCGAAGCCGGCACCGATCCCTGGCGCGATATCGGCAAGATCAAGCAGTCTCTGACGAAGAAAGTGCTGGATTCGGTGATCGGTTAAACGGAAGCCGGTCTGATCGCTGCGTAGGCTTTTCCGTGCGGCCCAGCACCCCCTTCCCCGGCTCCTGACTCAGGGCACTCCCGCGGAGTTTTCGTATCGCTTCTTATGCCTGATCAGCCGGCGCCCCCTTGCGCCGCCAGGAACTTCGCCGCCAGCGCCTCCGGCAGGCGGCGCGGGCGACCCTGCCCGTTGATCACCGCGATGATCACCTTGGCCGCGATCAGCAGCGCGCCGGCGCGGCGAATTTCCTGCTGCAGGACCATCTTGGCGCCGCCGGCCTTCTCGGTCGTCGTCTCGATCGTCAGGATGTCGTCCATGCGTGCCGGCGACTTGAAGTCGATTTCCATGCGGTGAACGACGAAAACGAGGCCTTCCGCATCGCCTTCGATGGCGAGCGACGCCTGTTCCACGCCCAGCAACCGCAGATAGTCGGTTCGCGCACGCTCCATGAAATGCAGGTAGCGGGCGTGGTAGACGACGCCGGAGAAATCGGTGTCCTCGTAATAGACGCGCTGTATCAAACTGTGGCCGGTCTCGGTCAGCTCGCCTGCAAGCGAAATCAGTGACATGGCATTCTCCGGGAGGATCTTCGCTTTTCCTGTGCAGGAACAAAAAGACATTTGCAAGCATTGCAGCTTTGTCACAATCCTATCCTATCAGGTCACCGTGTCCCTTCCCGATCAGGAGAATCGTGCATGAAGATCGCAATCCTCGGCGGCGACGGTTTTGTGGGCTGGCCCACCGCACTGCATTTGTCCGATGCGGGCCACGACATCCACATTCTCGACAACCTCTCCCGCCGCTGGATCGACACCGAGCTCGGCGTGCAATCCCTGACCCCGATGGATTCCATCCAGGAGCGCACCCGCATCTGGCACGCGGAGACCGGCCGGCGCATCCAGTTCAATCTGATCGACCTCGCCCGCGACTACGAACTCCTCAAGAATTGGCTTGCCGAAAACCGCCCTGACGCGATCGTGCATTTCGCCGAGCAGCGCGCCGCGCCCTATTCGATGAAGAGCGACCGCCACAAGAACTACACCGTCAACAACAACGTCAACGCCACGCATAACCTCCTGAATGCACTGGTGGAACTCGACCTCGATGCCCATCTCGTGCATCTCGGCACCATGGGCGTCTACGGCTATTCGACCATCGGCGCGGCCATTCCCGAGGGCTACCTGCCGGTCGGCATCGAGACGATGAACGGCGAGACGATGAGCCAGGAGATCCTCTACCCGCCCAATCCGGGCTCGATCTACCACATGACGAAGTGCCTCGATCAGCTGCTCTTCCAGTTCTACGCGAAGAACGACGGTCTCAGGATCACCGACCTGCACCAGGGTATCGTTTGGGGCACGCATACGGAGCAGACGCGCCGGCATCCGCAGCTGATCAACCGCTTCGACTATGACGGCGACTACGGCACGGTGCTGAACCGCTTCCTGATCCAGGCGGCGATCGGCTATCCGTTGACGGTTCACGGCAGCGGCGGTCAGACCCGCGCCTTCATCCACATCCAGGATTCGGTGCGCTGCATCGAGCTTGCGCTGAAGAATCCGCCGGCGCGCGGCAGCCGAGTCGAGATCTTCAACCAGATGACCGAGACGCACCGCGTCCGCGACCTGGCCGAGATGATCGCGAGGATGACGGCATCGGAAATCGCCTGGCTCCCGAACCCGCGAAAGGAAGCGGCTGAAAACGATCTCGTGGTGCATAACGAGAAGTTTCTGGCGCTCGGGCTCGACCCGATCCGCCTCCAGGACGGGTTGCTTTCGGAGATCGTCAACGTGGCGAAGAAGTTCGCCTATCGCGTCGACCGCTCGCGCGTACCGGCCGTTTCCGCCTGGACGAAGGACATCGCCCCCTTGATCAACCATGATCCCGAAGGCAAGCGGCTGAAATCCGTCTCATGAACCCTGTGACGCCCCATCCGGAGGGAGGCCTCCCCTGTTCCCCGGCTGCGGCCCAGGATGCTTTCGTGACGCTGGTCACCAATGCCGATTATGCGCTCGGCGCGCGCGCCTTGTTGCGGTCGATCCGACTGACGCGCACGCCGGCGGATATCGTCGTGCTCTACACCGGCGGCGTAGAGCCCGCCGCGCTCGAGCCGTTGACGGAATTCGACTGCCGCCTGATCGAAACGGAGCTGCTGCCGCTCTCGGACGAATTCAACGCCCGGCATCAGCGCCGCAACGTCCACGAGATGGCACCCTTCACCAAGGGGCGCAAGCCCGACTTCCACTCGCCGCTCGATAACTTCTGCAAGCTCCGCCTCTGGCAGCTCGTCGAATATGAGAGCTGCGTCTTCATCGATGCAGACGCGCTCGTTCTGCGCAATATCGACAAGCTCTTCCTCTACCCGGAGTTTTCCGCCGCGCCGAACGTCTACGAGAGCCTCGCCGATTTTCACCGGCTGAACTCAGGCGTCTTCGTCGCAAAGCCGTCGATCGAGACCTTCGAGAACATGCTCGCGGCACTCGACGCGCCGGGTGCCTTCTGGCCGCGCACCGACCAGACCTTCCTTCAGAGCTTCTTTCCCGACTGGCATGGCCTGCCGGTCACAATGAACATGCTGCAATATGTCTGGTTCAACCTGCCGGCGCTTTGGGACTGGCGGTCGATCGGCGTGCTGCATTATCAGTATGAGAAGCCGTGGGAGAAGGACCATCCACGCTCGGAAGCGCTGCGCCCCCTGATCGAGCTCTGGCATGCCTACCTGGCGGGTGAGGACATTCCCGACATCGCGGCTCTCCCAAGTCCCGTCGCCGCCTCGCCATGACCCGCGTCCTCGTTTCCGGCGGCACCGGCTTCGTCGGCCGTTTCATCGTCGAGCACCTGCTCGCGAGCGGCTACAAGGTCACTGTCGGCGGCCGCGTGCGTCCTGCGGAGGCTTTCTTCTCGCACCCCGTCTCCCACGTCCCGCTTCGGCTCGATGCGGATGCAGATCAGATCGCCGTCTTCGATGACATCTATTATTTCGTGCATGCGGCCTTCGAGCATGTCGAGGGCAGGTATCGCGGCGGCGAAGGCAGTGACCCGGAGGGTTTTCGCCGAGCCAACCTCGATGGATCGGTCCGCCTGTTCGAAGAGGCGCAGAGCGCCGGCGTGCGTCGCTGCGTCTTCCTTTCGAGCCGCGCCGTCTATGGCGAAACGCCGTCCGCCGTTCTCGACGAAACCACGCCCGCCGAGCCCGATACGCTCTATGGCGAGGTGAAACTCGCCGCCGAAGACGCCCTGAAGGCGCTCGCGGCCCATGGCTTCGTCACCGCCAGCCTGCGCGTCACCGGCGTGTATGGACCGGCCGGCCCCGGCCGGAAGCACAAGTGGGAGGGTCTGTTCGCCAACTATCTCGCCGGCTGGCCCGTTCCGCCGCGCATCGGTACGGAAGTGCACGGCGACGATGTCGCTGCGGCCATACGCCTGATGCTAGAGGCCGATCCGGCGAAGGTCTCCGGGCAAATCTTCAACGTCTCGGACGTACTGACCGGCAACCGCGAGATTCTCGCCGTCCTTCAGGCGGCAATCGGCTGTCGGCACCCTCTGCCGGCGGCGGTGGAGAGGGCAGATTTCAAGGAGATGTCCACCGACAAGCTGCGCGCGCTTGGCTGGGCGCCAGGCGGACGCGAACGGTTGGCGGCGACGATCAGGGAACTGGTGGGGGCTGCCCAAACGGAATAAATCAAAGCCCCAAATGCCGCCGATTGCCCCTCACCCTAGCCCTCTCCCCGCACGCGGGGAGAGGGGACGGGAGCTCAATCTTCCCACCTGGCTCACCTTGCCCGGTGGGGCGAGAGGCTGCCGCGAGTCCCTTCGCCCCGCTTGCGGGGAGAAGGTGCCGGCAGGCGGATGAGGGGCACTGCGGCTCCGCCGGAGCTATCCGAGGTCGATGACCACTATCTCCGGCGGCACCCCGAAGCGGATGGGTGCAATCGAGCAGCCGAGTCCGCCCGAAACGATAAGATCGCGCTCCTCCTCGACGATATGGCCATAGGCATAGCGGTCGCCGAAGCGCGACGGCACGACGGGGGAGTGGCCGATGAAGCGCACCTGCCCGCCGTGGGTGTGACCCGAGAGTGTCAGGGAGACCCGCGGCGGCACCTTCGGAAAGATGTCGGGCTCGTGCGCCAAAAGGATAATCGGCGCATTATCGCTGACCTGCGCCAGCGTGCCGTCGAGGTCGTCGAGGCCGCCCATGGCGCTGCGTTTCCATTTCTTGCCCGGCAGCAGTGCAAGCTGATCCTCAAGGCCGGCAATCCAGAAGCCGAAACCTTCCTTTTCCAAGCGGATGGCGCGATTGCTGTAGACCGGGATGCCGACGGCGGCCAATGCGCGATGGCCGAAGGTCTCGCCGCCGCCGTTTTTCTGGGCGGTCCTGTCCTCCCACCAGTCATGATTGCCCATGATGGCATGCACGCCGAGCGGCGCCTTCAGGGTCGACAGCGCCTTCGACCACTCGCTGGAATGGACGTAGCGCGTCACCAGATTCATGCCGGAGGCATAGTCGCCGAGCAGAACCGTGATATCGCCGCCCAGATCGTTGGCACGCCTGCAGATGGAAGCGATCCGCCTTGCCGACATCCACGGCTCGCAGGCATGCAGATCGGCGAGCGCGACGACGCGCAGCTTGAGGCCGGGCGTCCAGCCGGGTGGCGTCAAGGCATAGCGCGCGACCTTCAGGCGCGCCAGCGGCTCGACGGCAAACGCGTAACCGCCGAGCGCCATGGCGCTCGCGAAGCCCCCGCCGAGAATTTTCATGAAGCCGCGGCGGGTGATCATCTCAGTCGTCCTCGAGCGTCAGCCGGAACTGTGCCGCCTCGACATCCTTCGGCGGATTGAGGCCAAGATGCTTCCACGCATTGGCCGTCAACACACGCCCGCGCGGCGTCCGCTGGATGAAGCCCTGCTGGATCAGATAGGGCTCGATGATGTCCTCGATCGCATCGCGCGGCTCGGAAAGGCCGGCCGCGATGGTCTCGATGCCGACCGGGCCGCCGCCGAAATTGTGGGCGATCATCGTCAGGTAGCGGCGATCGAGCTGATCGAGCCCCATGCTGTCGACCAGCAGTCGGGTCAGCGCCTCGTCGGCGATCTCCCGTGTCACGGCCTCGGCGCGCGCCACCTCGGCGAAGTCGCGCACCCGGCGCAGCAGGCGGCCGGCGATGCGCGGCGTGCCGCGGGCCCGGCGGGCGATTTCGCGCGCGCCTTCGTCGGTCATGCCGAGACCCATCAGCCGCGCACCGCGGCGGACGATCAGTTCCAGTTCCTCGACCGTGTAGAAATTGAGCCGCACCGGAATACCGAAGCGATCGCGGAGCGGCGTCGTCAGAAGGCCAAGGCGCGTCGTCGCCGCCACGAGCGTGAATTTCGCGAGGTCGATCTTCACCGACCGCGCCGCCGGCCCCTCGCCGATGATGAGGTCGAGCTGGAAATCCTCCATTGCCGGATAAAGGATTTCCTCGACTGCCGGATTCAGCCGGTGGATTTCGTCGATGAACAGCACGTCGCGCTCTTCGAGATTGGTGAGCAGCGCCGCGAGATCCCCGGCCTTGGCGATGACCGGACCGGAGGTCGAGCGGAAATTGACGCCGAGCTCCTTCGCCATGATCTGCGCCAGTGTCGTCTTGCCGAGTCCGGGGGGCCCGACGAAGAGGACGTGATCGAGCGCCTCGCCGCGGTTGCGCGCCGCCTCGATGAAGATCTTGAGGTTGGCGCGCGCCTCCGCCTGGCCGGTGAACTCGTCGAGCGATTGCGGGCGCAGCGTCGCATCGAGGTCCTCGCCCCGCTTTTCCGGCGCAATCAGGCGTGCGGCTTCAGTCATCTCAAACTTCCGTTGCGGGATGGATCGCGCGCCCGCTCGACGTCGCGGCGCGTCTCAACCATAGTGCGCGCGCGGCGGTCAATCCAGTGCGATCGCTTCACGAACCCCTCACTCCAATTCCATTGTGGCTGCAGAAAGGCTTGGCCCTCAGCGCGCCAGTTCCTTCAACCCAAGGCGGATCAATTTGGCACTGTCGCCCCCCTCGCCGCCATTCTTCAACGCCGCTGCCACGGCGTTCGCCGCCTGGTCGCGCGAATAGCCGAGATTGGTAAGCGCCGAGACCGCGTCGGAAACCGGCGCAGAGGCGACCCCCTCGCCGAGTTCCTGCTTGAGGCCGATCGACGCGGACATTTCGCCGGCAAAGGCCGGCGCCTTGTTCTTCAGTTCCGTGACGATGCGCACCGCCACCTTCGGCCCGACCCCGGGAGCGCGCGCGACCGAGGTCTTGTCCTGCAGGGCGATGGCATTGGCGAGTTCGCCGGGCGTCAGCGTCGAAAGCAGCGCCAGCGCCACCTTGGAGCCCACCCCCTGGACGGTCTGCAGCAGGCGGAACCATTCGCGCTCAAGGGCCGACAGGAAGCCGAAAAGCTTCAACTGGTCTTCGCGCACATAGGTCTCGATGAAGAGCACGGCGGCCTCGCCGGCCGAGCCGAGCTTGGCGAGCGTGCGCGCCGAGCAATAGGCCACATATCCAACCCCGTGGACATCGACGACAACAAAGTCCTCGCCGATCTCGTCGATGGTGCCCTTGAGTTTGCCGATCATGTTCTCTGCCTCAAAAAAACGGCGCGTGCAGGCTCCGGCCCATTCCACCCCCTCTGGCCTGCCGGCCATCTCCCCCACAAGGGGGGAGAACAGATGTGGCACGGTCCGCGCTCCAACTGAAGGGGCTCGCTTGCTAAAACTCTTCGTTCGGTACGAGGGGCAAGCCGCATGTATTCTCCCCCCTTGTGGGGGAGATGGCCGGCAGGCCAGAGGGGGATCGAGTTCGCCACCATTACCCGCCCTACCCGGCGAGCGCCGCAAGACGGCTCGTCACCGCCTGGCGGTTATGCGCATGGCAAATGGCAATCGCGAGCGCGTCGGCGGCGTCATTGCCCTTGAACTCGGCCTTCGGCATCAGCACCTTCAGCATCATGTGGATCTGCTGCTTCTCGCCATGGCCGACGCCGATCACCGCTTTCTTCACGGCGTTCGGCGCATATTCGGCGACCCTCAGGCCGGCGCGCGCCGGAACCAGCATGGCGATGCCGCGCGCCTGACCGAGCTTCAGCGTCGCGGTCGCATCCTTGTTGACGAAAGTCTGCTCGACGGCCGCCTCCTGCGGCTGGTAGCTGTGCACCACGTCGGCTAACCCATCGTGCAACTGGCAGAGGCGCGAGGCGAGGTCCGTCTCGCCGTCGGAGGTCACCGTGCCGGAGGCGACGAAGCGCAACGAATTGCCGAGCGTCTCGATGATCCCCCAACCGGTACGTCTCAGCCCCGGATCGATGCCGATGATGCGAATCGTAGTCTGCATGTCTCACCCTATGTCGGTCGACGGGACGCTGCCAGCAAAAAGTGAACAAAACAAAAACATTACACAGATACGCCGAGCCGCCGCAGAAAACCGGCGGCGAACCCTTGGCCTTAAGAAACTTGAACCTACATTGCGATCGATCAATTTCCCTTAATCGAAGGCGTTGGCCATGATCCCTTTCTCCATTCTCGACCTGTCGCCGATCACCGAAGGCGGCGGCGTCGCGCAATCGCTGGAAAACTCGCGCCGCTTGGCAATCGCAGCGGAGGAGAACGGCTACAAGCGCTTCTGGCTGGCCGAGCACCACGGCATGACGGGAATCGCCAGCGCCGCGACCTCGATCGTCATCTCGCATGTGGCCTCGGCGACAAGAACCATCCGTGTCGGTTCCGGCGGCATCATGCTTCCCAACCATTCGCCGCTCGTCATCGCCGAACAGTTCGGTACGCTTGCGGCCCTCTATCCCGGCCGCATCGATCTCGGCCTCGGCCGCGCACCCGGCACCGACATGCGAACCGCGCAGGCGCTCCGGCGCAACATGGAAGCGAGCTCCAATAATTTCCCCAATGATGTCGTGGAGCTTCAGGCACTGCTCGGCCCGGTCGGCGACGACCAGAAGATCATCGCCGTTCCCGGCGCCGATTCAAACGTGCCTATCTGGCTGCTCGGTTCGAGCCATTTCAGCTCCCATCTCGCCGGCGTGCTCGGACTTCCCTTCGCCTTCGCCTCGCATTTCGCGCCGGACATGCTGCTCTCGGCGCTTGAGATTTATCGCGAGCGTTTCACGCCGTCGGCGCAGCTCGACAGGCCGCAGGTGATGGTCGGCGTCATGGGCGTTGCCGCCGACTCGGACGAGGAGGCGAATTATCTGTTCACCTCGATGCAGCAATCCTTCGTCGCGCTTCGCCGCAATGCGCGCGGCCGCTTCCCGCCGCCGGTCCGGTCGATGGACGGGCTGTGGAGCCCGGACGAGAAGATCTTCGTCGACCACGCCATGCGCTATGCGGTCGTCGGAGGCCCGGAAACCATCCGCCGCAAGATCGCGTCCTTCGTCGATCTCACCAAGGCCGACGAGCTGATCGTCTCCATGCCGATCTTTGACATGGAAGCGCGGCTGCATTCGCTGGAGCTGTTTGCGGAGGCGCAGAGGAGCCTTGGCGCCTAATGAGGCCTTTGCCCCAGGGGGGCACCCCCCTCTGCCCTGCCGGGCATCTCCCCCACAAGGGGGGAGATTGGCCAGGAGCAAGGCCCTGCCCGACAGAGAGCTTGCGGGGCTTCGCCAATTTGCGCGGGCCGGGTAGTGGTTGAGCGCAACGCCGCCGCTTGCCGATCTCCCCCCTTGTGGGGGAGATGCCCGGCAGGGCAGAGGGGGGTATCACACCCCCGACCTTCGCCGCTCAGGCAGAAAGCTTCGCAAGAATCTCCTCGGACACCTCGAAGTTCGAATAGACGTTCTGGACGTCGTCGTCGTCTTCGAGATTGTCGATGAGCTTCATCAGCGACTGGGCCTTTTCCTCGTCGACCGGCACGGTGTTCTGCGGCTTCCAGATCGCCTTGACGGTTTCGGCTTCGCCGAGCACGCCTTCGAGCGCCTTCGAAACGTCGCCTATTTCTTCGAAGCCGCAGATGATCGTGTGGCCGTCCTCGTCCGTCGCCACATCGTCGGCACCCGACTCGATCGCCGCTTCCATCACCTTGTCTGCGTCGCCGGCGGAAAGCGTGTAAGTGATTTCGCCGACGCGATCGAAGGAGAAGGAGACCGAACCGGTTTCACCGAGCGCGCCGCCCGCCTTGGTGAAGATGGAGCGGACATTGGAGGCGGTGCGATTGCGGTTGTCGGTCAACGCCTCGACGATGACGGCGACGCCGCCCGGGCCGTAGCCTTCGTAGCGGACTTCCTCGTAGTTCTCCGCATCGCCGCCGGCAGCCTTCTTGATGGCGCGCTCGATATTGTCCTTCGGCATCGACTGCGCCTTGGCGTTCTGGATGGCGAGCCGCAGGCGCGGGTTCATGCCCGGGTCGGGCAGGCCGGTTTTCGCCGCGACGGTGATCTCGCGCGCGAGCTTGGAAAACATTTTGGAGCGCACCGCATCCTGACGGCCCTTGCGGTGCATGATGTTCTTGAACTGTGAATGGCCAGCCATGACGCCCTCTGCATGCATGAATTGTTGGGATCGGGCGCCTTATAGTTTCATTGCCGCTTCCCGTCCAGCAGGGGCACCGTCATTTCGAGAGCCACTATTCTTCAGACCCCCTGCAGCACATGAATCAGCGGTTTGCTCGGCAGTGTGCGCAGGGAAACCGTGATGCTCGGACCGGTGGCGAAGCTCTTGTCGTAATCGTCGCCGAACATCGCCAGGAAATCGCCGATCGGCGGCCCTCTTCGGTGCATCGGCAGGATCAGTGCGGCGCGCAGCCGCGAGGCGACGCGGCTCATGCTTTCCGCGCCCATCGTCAGCCCGCCGTCGACCGGCACCATCAGGACGTCGAGCCGGCCGATCTCACGGTAATGACTGTCGTCGAGTTCGTGATGCAGGTGGCCGAGATGGCCGATGCAGAGCCCCGCGACCTCGAAGATGAAGATCGAATTGCCGTCGGGCTCCATCCCTTCGAAGCCGGAGCGGATGTCGGTCGTCACGTTGCGGATATAGGTGTCGCCGACGACGAGATCGTAGTCGGCCGGCTCGCCGTCATCGCCCCAACCATGCAGCACGTGACGGATCGCCGGGTCCGGCGTCAACGTGTAGTGGCTCGAATGGGCCTTGTTCATCGTCACGACTGTCGGCGGCGTCGCGGGCCGGAACCAGCCGTTGTAGTCGGTGGCGATCGAGACGCCGCCCGGCGTTTCGATCAGGAAGGTCGAGTGCCCGAGATAGGTGATGGTGACTCCGCCATCGGCGGCTGCCGCGGCAGGCGAAATCTCGGGCGCTGCGACGCTCACGAAGGTTGCCGAGGGCGTGGCTGCGGCGATCGCCTGGCACTGGCTGATCGGGGCGGAGGTATCCTGCGCATGGGCCGGCTCCGGCCACAGCGTATGGACGAACCAGATGAAGAGCAGGGTGTAGGCAAGGTATCGCAGCGGCATCCTCCACCTCTCACACATTCCTGGAGCGGGATGAGGAAAAGTATGTGCGGATTGCGCCCCGCATCCCCCTCCGACTTACAAGAATCGGCCAGGCAGCATCATTCAACCCTGTGGCTCCGTCCACTTACAAATGGCAGCCAGCCGCTCACGATCGTGTCATTGCGGCCGGGCTCGCACTACTCGGCCGGCGCGCCCGCCGCCTCGGGCACCGGCGCGCGCTTGCGCCGCATTGACCGCAGCGTCACGTAGAAGACCGGCGTCAGGAAGAGACCGAGGAAGGTGACGCCGAGCATGCCGGAGAACACGGCCGTGCCGAGGGACTGGCGCATCTCGGCGCCGGGACCGGTCGCGATCACCAGCGGCACGACGCCGAGGATGAAGGCAAAGGCCGTCATCAGAATCGGACGGAGTCTCAGCCGGCTCGCCTCGATCGCCGCCTCGATCGGCGACCTGCCCTCGTCCTCGCCCTGGCGCGCGAATTCGACGATCAGGATCGCGTTTTTCGCGGCAAGGCCGATCAGCACGATAAGGCCGATCTGGGTCAGGACGTTGTTGTCCATTCCCCGGATCGAGACGCCGATGAGGGCGGCGAGAACGGCAAGCGGCACGATCAGGATGATCGCCAGCGGCAGCACCCAGCTCTCATATTGCGCGGCAAGGGCGAGGAAGACGAAGATCACCGAGAGCGCGAAGATGAAGACGGCGGTATCGCCGGTCTGTCGTTCCTGGAAGGCGAGTTCGGTCCACTCGAAGGTCGTTCCCTGCGGCAGGATCTGGCCGGCGAGCGCCTCCATCTTGTCGAGCGCCGTACCGGTCGAAACACCCGGCGCCGGATTGCCTTGGAGAGGAACAGAGACATACATGTTGTAGCGCTGGACGAGCGCGGGGCCGCTCGTGTCGCGGATCTCGACGAGCGTGCCGAGCGGCACCAGCGCGCCCGAGGCGGACCGCACCTTCAGGGCAAGGATATCGTCGCGTTCCACGCGGTATTGCTGGTCGGCCTGGGCGCGGACCTGGTAGACGCGGCCGAACGCGTTGAAATCGTTGACGTAGGACGCCCCAAGATTGATCGACAGCGTTTCGAAGATGTTGGGGATCGGTACGTTGAGCGCCCGTGCCTTGTCGCGGTCGATCGCCAGGAAGAATTGCGGGCTCGATGCCGAGAAGGTGGTGAAGACGCCCACCAGTCCTTCGGTCTGGTTGGCCGCCCCCATCATCTGATGGGCAAGCCCGAGCACGCGGCGCATATCGGCACTCTGGCGGTCCATGATCTGCATCTTGAAGCCGCCCGAATTGCCGATGCCGCGCACCGAAGGCGGCGGCACGGCGATGATGAAGGCCTCCTGGATGCTCTGCATTGCGCCGAAGAGCTGGCCGATGATCTGCGTGGCGTTTTGGCCGTGTTCGAGCCGCTCCTCGAAACTGTCGAAGGGCGTGAAGATCACGCCCGAGTTCGACGCGTTAGTGAAGGTCGCGCCGTTGAAGCCGGCAAAGGCGACGGCGTCCCTCACCCCCGGAACTTCCCGGATCATCGCCGACGCACGCTGGACGACGGCGTCGGTCCGCTCGAGCGAGGCGCCGTCGGGAAGCTGGATGACGACGATCGCATAGCCCTGGTCCATCGTCGGGATGAAGCCGCGCGGCACGACCTGCGCCATATACCAGGTGCCGCCGAGCAGTGCGACGAAGACAAGGAGGGCGGCGACGAGCGCAACGCGCGTCTGAACAAGGCGGCGCACCGTCCAGGCATAGCCGTCGGCCATGCGGTCGAAACCGTTGTTGAAGCCGTTGGCCAGAGCACGGCCGAAGCGGGTGACGGGATTGCGGTTTTCGTGCTCGTGATCGTCGTGCGGACGCAGCAGAATCGCCGCAAGCGCCGGCGACAGGGTCAGCGAGTTGATAGCGGAGATCACCGTCGCAACCGCGATCGTCACGGCGAACTGCAGGTAGAACTGCCCTGCAATGCCCGGAATGAAGGCGGTCGGTACGAAGACGGCGGTGAGAACGAGCGAGATGGCAATGACCGCCGCACCCACCTCGTCCATGGTCACATGCGCCGCCTCCCGTGGAGTCATGCCGCGCGCCAGATTGCGCTCGACGTTCTCGACGACGACGATCGCATCGTCGACGACGATGCCGATCGCCAGCACGAGCCCGAACAGCGTCAGCATGTTGAGAGAGAAGCCGAAGGCGAAAAGCAGTGCGAAGGTGCCGATCAGCGACACCGGAATGGCGACGATTGGGATAATCGCTGTCCGCCAGGACTGGAGGAAGACGATGACCACCAGCGCGACGAGAATCACCGCCTCGCCGATCGTCATGTAGACCTCGTCGATCGATTCCGAGATGAATTCCGTGGGATTATAGATGATCCGGTATTCAAGCCCTTCGGGAAAATCCCTGGAAAGGTCGGCCATCGTCGCCTGGATCGCGTCCGCCGCCGCAAGCGCGTTGGTGCCGGGCCGCGAGAAGATGCCGAGCGCGACGGCCGGGCTGCCGTTCAGATAGCTGTTCGTCACATATTCACGCGCCCCGAGCTCCACCCGGGCGACGTCCTGCAACTGCACCAGCCTGCCGTCCTCGGTTGCCTTGACGATCACGTAGCGGAACTGCCGGGCGTCGCTGAAGCGGCCATCGGTGGTGACGGTGTATTGAAAGGCGCTGTCGCCCGACATCGGAGGACCACCGATCGAACCGCCGGAGACCTGGACGTTCTGCTGGCGCAACGCCTCGACGACGTCGCCGGACGTCATGCCGTAGGCGGAGAGTTTCTGCGGGTCGAGCCAGACGCGAAGCGCATATTCGCGCTCGCCGAAGAGGATGACGTCGCCGACGCCATCGAGCCGGACCAGCAGATCGCGAATGCGCGAGCGGGCATAGTTGGAGACGTAGAGCTGGTCGTAGCGGTCGTTCGGCGACAAGAGGTGAACGACCATCATCAGGTCGGGCGAGCTCTTCGTCGTGGTGACGCCGATGCGCCGGACGTCCTCCGGAAGGCGCGGCTCGGCGATCGAGACGCGGTTCTGCACCAGCACCTGGGCCTGGTCGAGGTCCGTGCCGAGCTTGAAGGTGATCGTCAGCGACATCGACCCGTCGGCGGTCGAATAGGAGGACATGTAGAGCATGTTCTCGACGCCGTTGATTTCCTGTTCGAGTGGGGTCGCGACCGTATTGGCGACGGTCTCCGCATCCGCGCCCGGGTAGGAGGCCCTGACGACGATGGTGGGCGGCGCGATTTCCGGATATTGCGCCACCGGCAGCTGGAAATAGGCGATGCCGCCGACGATCAGGAGAACGATCGACAGCACTGAAGCGAAGATCGGCCGGTCGACGAAGAAGTGCGAAAACCTCATTGGGCATTCTCCGCCGCGTGCGCCGCTTCCTGCGGCAGCACGACAAGTTCCGGCTTCACCTTGACGCCCGGCCGCGCCCGCATGATGCCGTTGACGATGATCGTCTCGTCGCCGGTCATGCCGCTGCGGATGACCCGGTAGCCGTGCAGCCGTGGCCCGAGCCGCACCGGTTTGGTGGCGACGCTTCCGTCGTCGGCGACGACATAGACGACGCGCTCGTTCTGATCGGCCGCGATTGCCTCATCGGGAACGAGGATCGCCTGGTAGGTATTGGAGCCTTCGACCTCGACGCGCCCGAAAAGACCCGGCTGGAGAATGAAATTGGGATTCTCGAAACGGGCACGCAGTCGCATCGTGCCCGTCTGGTTGTCGACCCTGTTCTCGGAAAAGTCGAGCTTGCCTTCGAAAGGCGGTTCGTTGGCGTCGGCGATCGTCACGAGCACAGAGAGCGCGCCTGCGCCCTCCTGCAGCGCGCTGCCGCGTTCCCGCGCGGTGCGCGCATAGGAAAGCAGCCGCCGCTCGTCGACATCGAAATAGAAATCGATCGGATCGAGCGAGACGATCGTCGTCAACACGGTCTCATCAGCCTGGACGAGATTGCCCGGCGATATCCAGCGACGGTCGACGCGGCCGCTGAGCGGCGCGGTGATGGTGGTGTATTCCAGATCGAGCCTGGCCCGATCGACGGCCGCCTCGGCGCCACGAATGTTCGCCTGCGCGGCGAGCAGCGCGCGGCGGTCGTCGTCGAGCTTGGAAATCGAAAGCGTGCCGGTTCCGGTCAGGGACTCGGTTCGCTTGAACTGTGCTTCGGCGAAGGAGAGCGTCGACTGCGCCGATGCAAGTGACGCCTCGGCCTGGGACAGAGCCAGGCGGAAGGGCCGCTGGTCGATGACGAAAAGCTTGTCGCCCTTTTTCACCAATGCGCCGTCGGTAAAGAACACCTGGTCCAGATAGCCTCCGACGCGAGAACGGACCGACACCTCGTCCACTGCCGCAAAGCGGCCAATGAACTCGTCGGCATCGATGACGTCCCGCACGACCGGTTTGGCGACGGTCACCGTCGGCAGTTGCGCATCCTGTGCCGCTGCCGGTGCCGATATGAACAGGGAGATGGAAATGCCGGCGATGGCCGGCAGAAGCCACTTTCGCAACATGCACGCTCTCCAGGCACTTGAACCATCAAGTTCGCCCGGCGCGGGTTGGATAAATCCAGTTGCCGTGGCGACATTTCGAGCCTCGGGCGTTCGCCTCCGGGTGGCGCCAAAGCGGGAAGTAGAAGAATGCACGCGGGTCTTCCCGCACGCTTTTCGCTCTGGCTTCTAGATCGACATGGGAACTTGCAATGCGGCCGCTCAAAGCGGCTCTGATTTGCGCGCTAACCTGCCACCATTTTTAGAGCCTGTCACTGAAAAAAGCATCCCGCACAGGCGACAGAAGACGGGTCTGCGGCCGTCTCGGACTGGCGCACCTGCAGACCAATCTGCCGCCCGATGCTTAGGACCAGAAGTCCGGGATCGTCTCGCCAAGCCGCGGACCGAGCCGGAGCGGCGCGATCTTCTCGGCAAGTCCGGTGCGGTCGGAGATCTCCACGCCGACGCCGCAGACCGTGGCAGGACCGGAGGCCGCTTCGAAGCGGCCCTTGGGCATCTTGGAGATGAAGCGGTTGAGCGGCTCTTCCTTGTCCATGCCGAGCGAGGAATCGTAGTCGCCGCACATGCCGGCGTCGCTGATATAGCCGGTGCCGCCATTCAAGATCTGATGATCGGCCGTCGGCACGTGGGTATGGGTGCCGACCACGAGGCTGGCGCGCCCGTCGACGAAGTGGCCGAAGCACTGCTTCTCGCTTGTCGCCTCGGCATGGATGTCGAAGACGACGGCATCGGCCTGTTCTCCGAGCGGACAGGCCTCGAGGATCGCCTCGGCGCATTTGAACGGATCGTCGAGTTCCGGATGCATAAAGACCCGGCCCATGACATTGGCGACCAGCACGCGGGCGCCGTTGCGGGCGAAGAACAGGTTGGAGCCGCGGCCCGGCGTGCCGGCAGGATAGTTGGCCGGGCGTAGGAACTGGTCGTGCCGCTCGCAGAAGACCACCGCCTCCTTCTGGTCCCAGACATGGTTGCCGGTTGTCACCACGTCGGCACCGGCGCTCACCGTTTCCAGGAAGATCTCCTCGGTGATGCCGAAGCCGCCGGCCGCGTTTTCGCCATTGACGATGACGAAGTCGAGCTTGAGATCGCTCACCAGCCCCGGGAGGCGGTCCCACACCGCCGTGCGGCCCGTCTTGCCAACCATATCTCCCAGAAACAGAAGTCGCATGCCGTTCAATCCCGCTCGAAGTGCCGAAAACCGCTCTCCGTCAACACGGCGTCCAGCGCCACGTCATGCGGTTCCGCCGGCACTGATGCCACTTCCTGGCAGTCGAATGCAATCCCGATCAGGCGCGGCATGTGGCCCTTGCTGCGCAACCGGTTGATCGCGCGGTCATAATAACCGGCGCCGTAGCCGATACGATGGCCCGTCGCATCAAAGGCCGAAAGCGGCACCAGCATGATGTCAGGATCGAGCTCCGGCGCGTCCGGCCCGGGACCCGTCGTCCCGAAACCGGTCTCGACGACCGCCACGCCGTCAGCGAGCTCGCGAAACACGATGGTCTTCTTGTCGAGGATAACCGGTAGACAAAGTCTCGCACCGCGATCCCTGAGCCGCACCATCAGCGGCCGGATGTCCGCCTCCGAGCGGATCGGCCAGAAGCCCGAGACGACATGGCCGGGATCGAGCGCGATGATGTCGCCGGCATGGTCTGCCATTGCGAGGCTCGCCTCGATCCGCGCTTCCGCCGGCATGGCGTCGCGCATCGTCAGACGCTCCTTCCGCAGTGCGGCCTTCAAGTCCTTCGGTGACATCAAGCGTCCCTTTCCGGCAAACCGTTCCCAACGGGCAACGAGGTAGTGCAGATCGCACGCGAGCTGAACCCGTGTCCCCGTCGCTTTTGCAACATTTCGCGACAGTCCTCCACCCTTCCCATATCGAAACAGCATTAACCTGGCCTTCACCTTTCGCCACGGTTCGGCTTCGCGCGAAGTCCTGTCCATGCAATTGCTTCATGGTTTCAAATGATTGGGAGAGCTGCGACCCGGCATTTTCGCCGGAGGCTCTAAAGGATAGGCCGTGTCCATGAAGGACAGGATCGACCAGCTCGGCCCCCTCGAACTGCGCTGCCTGTCCCTTGCGGCCCGCGGCCGGACGCGGCTGGACATCATGCGCGAAACCGACATTCCGATGGAACGGATTGATCAGGCGCTCGAAGAGGCCATGCGCAAGCTCAAGGCGAACAATCTGGCGGAAGCCATCATCCGCGCCGCCAGGCTCGACCTCATCTCATAGCATCCAGTGTGAATGCCGGACCGGGTCCGGCCACCACCCCGCCGTCGGAGGCTCGATGTCGGCGAGGCCCGCGTCGTCGATGAGATGCGAATCGCAACGGTCAATGGCCCGCGCCCAATAGGTCTCGATCGCGTGGCGCAATCGGAACTGTTCAACAGCCGCCATCAACGGGGATGATTGCCGGGCGGTCGGAGATGCAGGCACAACCAGTACAGGCATGACAGGGGCCTCGATAAAGACGGGACGCCCTGATCTTCCGCCTTCCGTTGACATGGGACAAACGAATTGCGAGCATAGCTATCATCAGATTTTCTTATGACGGCCAATGTCCCTTCCGCTCGACAGCGATCTGCTCAGAACCTTCCTCGCGGTTGCCGATACGGGCAACCTGACGCGGGCCGCCGATGCGGTTCGACGCACGCAGTCGGCCGTCAGCATGCAGATCAAGAAACTCGAGGACCTGCTCGGCTTCCCGCTTTTCGAGCGTCATTCCCGCGGCGTCGTGCTGACGGCCGAGGGCCGGCGCCTCGTCGACAATGCGCGGCGGATCGTTGCCCTGCTCGACGATACGGCGGCAGCTCTGCGCCAGCCTCCCCTGGATGGCTCGGTCCGCATCGGCATATCGGAGGAATACATCAACTCCACCCTGCCGAAAGCGCTCGGCGCCTTCGCCGCGATCCACCCGAGCGTCGAGGTGACGGTGCAGCAGGGACATTCGATGTCCAATCTGAAATCGCTCGAGGCGGGAGAGATCGACATTGCCGTCGTATTCGAGCCGGGCGGCCGGACCAGGAACGAAGTCCTGATGGTGGACCCCACCGTCTGGGCCACCTCCGACCAGCACGGTACGCACGAGCGACGGCCGGTGCCGATCGCCACCTATACCCACTACGAGGGCGGTTGGTGCGATGATCTGGCCATGCGCAGTCTGAAGAAGCGGGGCATGGAGAGCCGCGTCGCCTATGTCAGCCGCACGAGCAGCGGCCTGATCGCTGCCGTCGTTTCCGGTCTCGCCATCGCCCCGATGTCGCGCAGCGCAATACCCGCCGGCTGCCGCGAGCTGACCGAAGACGAAGGCTTCGGCATCATCGACATGTCGAACGTCGTCTTGCGCACGCGGCCGGATCATCGCTCCCCGACGATCGACGCAATGGCCGACGCCATCCGCCGCGCCTTTCGGGGAACCGACTGAAAGGGAAAAGTGCGATCCACGACGACCGGTGGAGAGTTTACGATCCCGGGTGCCTACTAAGTAGGTGGGCACCGTGTGTCCAGACCCACGGGTCCGGACAGGGACAGTTCCCTTGAGATCGTGTATGGCCCCGGGGATTGTGGTTCCTGTCGGGATGCGCAGACCGCCGCGCAGATATAGAACGTCCTGACGGTTTTCGCCAGAGCGGGTTCTGCGGAAAACGCGGTCAAACCGATAATTCGAGGTCCGGGAGCCCGGGCGAGCTCAATTCGCCGGGATGGGGCGGCCGTTGAGCTTGGCGGTGATGTCGTGGATCTGCGCCGTGACTTCCGCCAGTGCCGAGGCAAGCGCTTCCTCGCTTCTCGCCTGATCGGAAAGGTTCGCCTCACGACTGTTCTTCAGGTTTCCGACCTCCGCCTCGAGGTTCTTCAGCCGCCGATTGACCTCGCTCAGCTCGTCCATGACCATGATGCCCGCCATCACGGTCAGCCTCAGGTCGCCGATCTCGCCGAACTGTCCCTTGAGATGGCCGACATATTGATCGAACCGGGCGGCGAGGTCGCTCAAGTGATCCTCCTGCCCTTCCTCGCAGGCCATGCGATAGGCCTTGCCGTCGATCGTCACCGTCACCTGTGCCATGCTTCAAGAACCTCAGCGATCCAGCACTGCCCGAATGGTTTCCATCGCCGTCACGAGACGACGGGACACTTCGCGATTGACCTCTTCCAGTCGATTGGCCCGGAACTGCGACTGGTCGAGTTCCTGGGCCAGGCGCGACCGGTCCGTATTGACCCGGCGCACTTCGCCCTCGAACTCGCTCACGTCCTTTTCCTTGTCAAAGCGGCCGTCGATGGCGATTTCAAGAGACTGAACCGCGTTTCGCAATTCCTCGATCGCCGCATTGACCGTCTTTGCAGGCATCTCTTTCGAAACCTCTCCAGAGGGGATGAGCAGGATCGACCCCTCATCGAACACGTCTCGCTCCCGCACCGAATCGACCAGAGTTCCGGTCGCTTCGGATCGCCCTTTTTAAACCCATTCCATAAGTCTCAACAATGGCGCGTTGGACAATTGCACCCCGCAATCTGTGGATCGCCGGTTTTATCTGCCGATGATATGCTTGCGGCGCGATCCTGCAGGCCCGGCGAAGATCGCAAAAGGTCGCCGCCACGGGCGGCCGAAGCCCTGTATTTGTTGACTCGGGCGGCGCACCTGCTATGTGTTCGGCCGCTTCTCACACGGTCTTTGGAGGATAGAGACCGTCCCCTGACCACCGAACTCAAACGGAACAGTCATGATCTCTCGCGAAAAACACGACCGGATGGCGAATGCAATCCGTTTCCTCTCCATGGACGCCGTCGAGAAGGCAAATTCCGGCCACCCGGGTCTCCCGATGGGGGCGGCCGACATAGCAACGGTCCTCTTCACCCGCTACCTGAGCTTTGACCCGAAAAACCCCGCCTGGCCGAACCGCGACCGCTTCGTGCTGTCGGCCGGCCACGGCTCGATGCTGCTCTATTCGCTGCTCTATCTGACGGGCTACGAAGACATCACCATCGACGAGATCAGGAATTTCCGCCAGCTCGGCTCGCGGACTGCAGGCCATCCGGAATACGGACATGCGGCCGGCATCGAGACGACGACCGGCCCGCTCGGCCAGGGCATTGCCAACGCCGTCGGCATGGCACTCGCCGAACGCAAGCTGCGCGACGAATTCGGCAGCGACCTCATCGAGCACCACACCTATGTGATCGCCGGCGACGGCTGCCTGATGGAGGGCATCAGTCAGGAGGCGATCGCGCTTGCCGGCCATCTGAAGCTAAACAAGCTCATCGTCTTCTGGGACGACAACAACATCTCGATCGACGGGCCGATCTCGATCGCCGACTCGACCGACCAGCACGCCCGCTTCCGCGCCTCCAAGTGGCACACGATCGCCGTCGACGGCCATGATCCGGAAGCGATCGCCGCCGCGATCGAGGAAGCGCAGAAGTCCGACAAGCCGACGATGATCGCCTGCAAGACCGTCATCGGCTTCGGCGCTCCGAACAAGGCCGGCACCCACAAGGTACACGGCTCGCCGCTCGGCGCCGAGGAAATCGCCGCCACCCGCAAGGCGCTCGGCTGGGAAGCCGAAGCCTTTACCGTTCCCTCCGATGTACTCGACGCCTGGCGCCTTGCCGGCGAGCGCTCGGCCGGGACGCGCAAGGCATGGGAAGCAAAGCTCGAGGCCGCCGATAAGAAGGCCGAGTTCGTCCGCCGCTTCTCCGGCGAGCTCGAAGCCGGCCTCGCCCCGGCGATCAGCGCCTACAAGCTGAAGCTCGCCGAGACCAAGCCCACGCCCGCAACCCGCAAGGCTTCTGAGGACGCGCTGGAAGTCATCAACGGGGTGCTCAACGAGACGATCGGCGGCTCGGCCGACCTGACCGGCTCCAACAACACCAAGACGAGCCAGACCCATTCGATCACGCCGGACAATTTCTCCGGCCGTTACGTCCACTACGGCGTACGCGAACACGGCATGGCCGCCGCCATGAACGGCATGGCGCTGCATGGCGGTCTGATCCCCTATTCCGGCGGCTTCCTGATCTTCTCGGACTATTGCCGTCCGTCGATCCGTCTCGCCGCACTGATGGGGATCCGCGTCATCCACGTGCTGACCCACGATTCCATCGGTCTCGGCGAGGACGGCCCGACGCACCAGCCGGTCGAGCACCTGGCCTCGCTGCGCGCCATCCCGAACCTCCTGGTATTCCGTCCGGCCGACGCGACGGAAACGGCGGAGTGCTGGCAGCTGGCGCTCGAAAGCCGCAATCGCCCGTCGGCCATCGCGCTGACGCGCCAGAACCTGATGGCGGTCCGCACCGAATACAAGGAAGAAAACCTCTGCGCCCGCGGCGCCTATGACCTGATCCCCGCAAGCGACGCAAAGGTGACGATCTTCGCCACCGGCTCGGAAGTGGAGATTGCCGTCAAGGCCAGCCAGACGCTGAAGGAAAAGGGCATCTCGGCGCGCGTCGTTTCAGTGCCCTGCATCGAGCTCTTCGCCGAGCAGAGCGACGACCATCGGCAGGCGATCATCGGCAATTCGCCGGTCAAGATCGCGATCGAAGCCGGCGTGCGCCAAGGCTGGGATCATATCATCGGCAGCGACGGCGTCTTCGTCGGCATGTCGAGCTTCGGCGCTTCCGGTCCCTACAAGGATCTTTACAAGCACTTCGGCATTACGCCGGAAGCGGTTGTCGCGGCCGCCGAAGCCAAGCTGTCCTGATCAAGCCGGAGGGCGCCCCTGTGGCGCCCTCCATTCGTTTACCCACGCCATTTTGTAAGGGAGAGACCCGACATGACAGTGAAAGTCGCCATCAATGGTTTCGGCCGCATCGGCCGCAACGTGCTTCGCGCCATCGTCGAATCCGGCCGCGCGGATATCGAAGTCGTCGCGATCAACGACCTTGGCCCGGTCGAAACCAACGCCCACCTGTTGCGCTTCGACTCCATCCACGGCCGCTTCCCGGCCGACGTGAAGGTCGACGGTGACGCGATCGTCATCAACAACGGCAAGCCGATCAAGGTGACCGCCATCCGCAACCCGGCCGAGCTGCCGCACAAGGAACTCGGCGTCGATATCGCGATGGAATGCACCGGCATCTTCACCGCGCGCGACAAGGCGGCCGCCCATCTCGAAGCCGGCGCCAAGCGCGTCATCGTCTCGGCACCGGCCGACGGCGCCGACCTGACCGTCGTCTACGGCGTCAACCACGACAAGCTGACGAAGGATCACCTCGTCATCTCCAACGCATCCTGCACGACCAACTGCCTTGCACCCGTCGCCAAGGTGCTGAACGACGCCATCGGCATCGACCATGGCATGATGACGACGATTCACTCCTACACGAACGACCAGCCGTCACTCGACCAGATGCACAAGGACCTCTATCGCGCCCGTGCTGCGGCGCTGTCGATGATCCCGACCTCCACGGGTGCTGCCAAGGCCGTCGGTCTCGTGCTGCCGGAGCTCAAGGGCAAGCTCGACGGCTTCGCCATGCGCGTGCCGACCCCGAACGTCTCGGTTGTCGACCTCAAATTCGTCGCCAAGCGCGACACGACCAAGGAAGAGATCAACGCCGCGATCAAGGCTGCCGCCGACGGCCCGCTCAAGGGCATTCTCGGCTATACGCTTGCGCCGAACGTCTCGATCGACTTCAACCATGACCCGCATTCCTCGGTCTTCCACATGGATCAGACCAAGGTGATGGAAGGCAAGTTCGTGTCGATCCTGACCTGGTACGACAACGAATGGGGCTTCTCGAACCGCATGTCGGATACGGCGGTCGCCCTGAGCAAGCTCATCTAAGACCATGTTCCGGGCCCTTTCCTCAACGACGGTGCGCTGGCGTCCGCTCGAGGGGGAAGGGCTCGAACATCTGACGATCCGACATCTCGACGCATCGGTCGGCGCGGCCATCCGCGCCGAAAGCGTGCTGATCGGCGAGCGCGGCGGGGCCGCCTATGGGGTGCGCTACCGTATCGATTGTGACGCCGGCTGGCGTGTCACTTCCTTCGTCATCGGGACGACGGACGGACGCCGGCTTCACCTCCTCTCCGACGGCAGCGGACACTGGCGCACGCCCGAGGGCGTCGCCCTCCCCCGCTTCGATGGCTGCATCGATATCGATCTCGCCGGCACGCCCTTCACCAATACCCTGCCGATCCGCCGTCTAAACCTCACGTGCGCTTCCGGCACCGCGAAGCTCAAAATGCTCTACGTGCCCTTCGACAGCTTCGAGCCCACCGTCGACGGCCAGCACTATACCTGTCTCGAGGACGGCAAGCTCTATCGCTACGAGGCGGAAGACCGAAGCTTCACGGCCGACCTGCCGGTGGACGAGGACGGCCTCGTCATCGACTATCCCACCCTTTTTCAGAGACTATCACTGGAGACTATCTGATGACTTTCAAAACCCTTGACGATCTGACCGACATCACCGGCAAACGCGTGCTGGTACGCGTCGATCTCAACGTGCCGGTCAAGGACGGTCAGGTGACCGACACCACCCGCATCGAGCGCGTGGCGCCGACCATCCGCGAACTCTCCGAAAAGGGTGCCAAGGTCATCCTGCTCGCTCATTTCGGCCGTCCGAAGGGCGAACCGGTCGCCGACATGTCGCTGAAGGCGATCGCCCCCGCCGTCGAGGAAATCCTCGACCAGCGCGTCCACTTCGCCGCCGACTGCATCGGCGACAAGGCCACCAACGCGATTGCCGAAATGAATGACGGCGACGTGCTGCTGCTCGAAAACACCCGCTTCCACAAGGGCGAAGAAAAGAACGATCCGGCCTTCGTCACGGCACTCGCCGCCAATGGCGACATCTATGTCAACGACGCCTTTTCCGCAGCGCACCGCGCCCATGCCTCGACCGAAGGCTTGGCGCACCATCTGCCCGCCTATGCCGGCCGCACTATGCAGGCCGAACTCGAGGCACTCGAAAAGGGCCTCGGCAGCCCTAAGCGTCCTGTCGTCGCGATCGTCGGCGGCGCCAAGGTGTCGACCAAGATCGACCTCCTGCAGAACCTCGTGAAGAAAGTCGATGCGCTCGTCATCGGGGGCGGCATGGCCAATACCTTCCTCGCCGCACAGGGCATCAACGTCGGCAAGTCGCTTTGCGAGCACGACCTGGCCGAGACGGCAAAGTCGATCGTCGCCGCTGCGTCCGCGGCCGGATGCGCCATCGTGCTTCCGGAAGACGGCGTGATTGCCCGAGAATTCAAGGCCGGTGCCGACAACGAGGTCGTCGAGATCAAGTCTATCCCCGCCGATGCGATGGTGCTCGACGTCGGGCCGAAATCGGTCGATGCCATAAACGACTGGATCTCGCGCGCCGAGACGCTCGTCTGGAACGGTCCGCTCGGCGCCTTCGAGATCGCTCCTTTCGACAAGGCGACGGTGGCTGCCGCCAAGCATGCGGCGGCCCGCACGAGGGCAGGCTCGCTCGTTTCCGTCGCCGGCGGCGGCGATACGGTTGCCGCCCTGAACCATGCCGAGGTCGCCGACGATTTCACCTATGTCTCGACCGCCGGCGGTGCCTTCCTGGAATGGATGGAAGGCAAGCCGCTGCCGGGCGTCGATATCCTCCACCAACAGAAGTAACAGCATGCGCACCGACCCGGCAAACGGATAGGCCCGGGTCGGTGCGCTAAAATAATTCTGATAATTCAAACGATTAAAATTATTTAAATCGTTTTAAGCGATTTTACTGCCATTTTCCCGCACAGTATCTTCTGTTATCGCGCCCTCGTTCGGCGGTGCGAATAATGCTTTCCGCGCCCCTCAGACCGAAACGGTTTCTTGCGCTGGCTCACGGGTTCGGCGCTCTGTGTAGGAGAGAAAGATGAGCGAAAGACTGGAAGATATTGCGGTTGCCATGGTCGCCAACGGCCGGGGCCTGCTCGCTGCCGACGAGTCGACCGCAACGATCAAGAAGCGCTTCGACAGCATTGGGCTGGAGTCCACCGAGAGCTCGCGGCGCGACTATCGCGAAATGCTGCTGCGCTCGGATGAAGCGATGCGCAACTATATCTCCGGCGTCATCCTCTATGAGGAAACCCTTTTCCAGAAGGCGGCCGACGGCACGCCGCTGGTCGACGTCATCAGGAATGCCGGCTCGATCCCCGGCATCAAGGTCGACACCGGCGCCAAGCCGCTGCCGCATTTCCCCAATGAGACGGTCACCGAGGGGCTCGACGGCCTCGCCGCCCGCCTTGCCAAATACTATGAAGCCGGTGCCCGCTTCGCGAAATGGCGCGGCGTCGTCGCCATCTCCGGCGCCCTGCCGAGCTTCGGCGCCATCAAGGCCAATGCCCACGCTTTGGCCCGCTATGCGACGCTCTGCCAGGAAGCCAAGATCGTCCCGATCGTCGAGCCGGAAGTGCTGATGGACGGCGCCCCCGGCGACCATTCGATCGAACGCTCCGAAGAAGTCACCGAATGGGTGCTGCGCACCGTCTTCGAGGAACTCGGCGACCTGCGTGTGAAGCTCGAAGGCATGATCCTGAAGCCGAGCATGGTGATCGACGGCAAGAAGGCCCGCAAGGCTTCGGTCGAAGAAGTTGCCGAGCGCACCGTCAAAGTCTTGAAGCGCACCGTGCCGGCAGCCGTCCCCGGAATCGCCTTCCTGTCCGGCGGCCAGTCCACGGAAGAAGCGACCGCGCATCTCTCCGCCATCAACACGGCCCACGACCTGCCCTGGAAGCTGACCTTCTCCTATGGCCGCGCCCTGCAGCAGGAGGCACTCAATGCCTGGAACGGCAAGCCGGAGAACGTCGCCGCGGGGCAGCGCGCCTTCACGCATCGCGCCAAGATGTGCAGCCTCGCCGCCAAGGGCAGCTGGAAGAAGGATCTCGAACAAGCCGCCTGAGCGGTCCGAAGTCAAAGGGGAGCGAGGAGAAGGCCCGGGGCAGCGATGCCGCCGGGCCTTTGAATTCGACAGGCTCGGGAGTTGCCACAGCCGCGCCAATTGTCAGGGAGACAAGTTTGCTGTTTCGGGGTGACGGCAACGATCTTACATCTCCCTATCGCACCAGGACCGGAGCCTTGATGAACACCCTCCCCTTCGTCACCGTCGACGTCTTCACCACCGAGCGTTTTGCCGGAAACCAGCTTGCCGTCATCCCCGACGCTCGCGGCCTGAGCGATGGAGAGATGCAGGCGATCGCCGCGGAGTTCGGCTATTCCGAAGTGACCTTCGTCCTCCCGCCCGACGATCCGGCCAATACCGCCCGCGTGCGCATTTTCACGCCGACGGCGGAAGTGCCCTTCGCCGGTCACCCGAATGTCGGTACCGCCTTCGTGCTCGGCCGGCAGAAGGAAATCTTCGGCAGGACGCCTGGCAACAAGCTGCGCTTCGAAGAGAAGGCGGGGCTCGTCGATGTTACGCTCTTGAGCGAGAACGGCATTCCCACCGGAGCGCGCATCGTCGCTCCCCGGCCGCTTGCCGTCGGGCCCGTGATCGACGCCGCGACGATCGCCGCCTCCGCCTCGCTTCAGCCAGGGGACTTGAGCGAACGCAGTCACAGGCCGGTGCGCGTATCGGTCGGCCTCGCCTTTGCCGTCGCCGAACTCAACGATGTCGAGACCCTGTCAAAGGCGCGGCCGAATGTCAGTGCCTTCCACGAGGCGAACGCCCGCTATCCGCTTGCCGAGGACAGCTTCAGCCTCTTTCTCTATGCGCGCGCGCCCGCGCACCCGTGGCAGATCCAGGCGCGCATGTTCGCGCCGCTCGACAACGTCATAGAGGACCCGGCGACGGGTAGCGCCTCGGCGGCACTCGGCGCCCACCTCGTTTCGCTTCTGCCGCAGGCCGATGCCGAGATCGAGATGACGATCGAGCAGGGCGTCGAAATGCGACGCCGCAGCCTCATAACGGTGGCCGTCAGCAAGAAGGACGGCGCGGTCCGCGAGGTCAGCGTCTCGGGTCATTGCGTAACGGCGATGCGCGGTTCGATCGAAGTCTGAGCGTCGAGGCCTGCTGGATCAGCGCGACTCAGGCGTGCAATCCCCTTATCGAGTTGAGAAGCGCTCGAAATCGGGGATGATCGCGAATCGGATCCAGATCCGAGTCCTGCTTGAACCAGAGGAGGTGATAGCTGGAGCTCTGCGGGACGACGGCCTCAAGGAGATCGAGCGCGCGCTCACTCTCTCCCAGCAAGGAATGGACACAGGCCGCGTTATACTGCGCGACGATATCGTCCGGATCGACCGCCAGCGCTCGCGCCGCCCATTCTTTTGCGCGGTCCCCCTCGCCCAAATGCGCAAGTGCCAATGCACCGCGATGGGCCGGGCTGGCATTTTCCGGGTGCCGCTCCAGCGCGGTTTTCGCCCGTTCGATGCCTATCCGCGCCCAGCGCTGGCGCTCGGCTTCCACTCCGAGCGAAAGATAGCAGTTCATCAAATGAATCGGCGAAAAATAGTCATCGGTGCGTATCTCTGCCGCGCGCTTGAAGAACTGCACCGCCTCCTGAAACCGACCCTGTGCAAACAAGAAGCGGCCATAATAGAGATTGGCTTCATAGAGCGAAGGGCTAAGCGCCAGAGCCTGGCGGAACTCGCGGCCAGCCTCTTCCGTTTGCCCGTCATGCGTCAATGCCAGCCCGCGTGAGGCATGCGCTTCCGCCAGGTTGGGATCTAGTGCAAGCGCCTTGGAGCTCATCTCGAAGATGCTCTCGAGGGGAAACTCCTTTTCATGCCAATCCCTGATCGCACACTCACATTCGGCTATGCCCGCATAGGCGCGGGCATAATTAGGATCGAGTTCGACGGCCTTCAGGAACATCCGGCGCGCAAGCAGCAGGTAGGACCGGGTCCAGGTATGCGAGAACTGCCGGCCCCGCAGATAATAGGTATAGGCTTCCACGGAGGTGGTCGGATCGCTTTCGATCGCCTTCTTCTCCTCCGGCAGCAGCTTGATCTTCAGCTGATCGACGATCGCATGGGTGATCTCGTCCTGGATGGCGAAGATATCGGTGAGGTCGCGATCGTAACGATCGGCCCACAGATGTCCTCCGGTCTGCGCGTCGATGAGCTGGCCGGTGATGCGGACGCGTGCGCCCACCTTCCGCACGCTGCCCTCCAGAATGAAGCGTACCCCGAGTTCGTGGGCTGCCTGCTTCACCTTCACGGCTTTGCCCTTGTAGGTGAAGACGGTGTTGCGGGCGACGACATGCAGGCGCGAGATCTTCGACAGGTCGGTGATGATGTCCTCGGTGATGCCGTCGGAGAAATATTCCTGCTCCGGATCGTGGCTCATGTTGGTGAAGGGTAGGACGCCGATAGACAACTCGTACCCCGTCTCGAGGGTCGCGCCAGCGGTCTCCGGCTCCTGCCGGGCGGCCGCATCGCCAAGCGCGACCGTGTAGACGCGAATGTTCGGCGCGATGTTCTTCAGGCTGTATTCGCCCTTTTCGACGAAGCCGAGATCCAGCCTCGAGCCGACCTGATCGCGCACCGACGAGGATACCGCAATGCCGGAGGGATCGGCGAGCCCCTCGAGCCGGGCCGCAACGTTGACGCCGTCGCCGAAGATGTCGCCTTCCTCGACGATCACGTCGCCGAGATGGATGCCGATCCTGAGCTCGATGCGCCTGCTCCTCGGCAGGCCCTCGTTGCGGGCGAGCATGCCGCGCTGGATCTCGGCGGCGCAGGCAACCGCGTTTACGACGCTGGAGAATTCGATGAGCATGCCGTCGCCGGAGAGCTTGACGATGCGCCCCTTATGCTCGGCGATCTTCGGCTCCAGGCACTCGCGGCGATGCCCTTTCAGCGCGGCCAGCGTACCCGCCTCGTCGGTTCCCATCAGACGGCTGTAGCCCACGACGTCGGCAGCGAGAATGGCGGTCAGGCGGCGTTCCAAGAGAGCCTCGATTTTCATCTGGTGGCCGAGCACGGTAATTTAACCTTTTCTTGACTACATGTCGTGCGCAGACTTCGGGCACTTTCGGCGCGAGTGTAGCCCGGCCCTTGAAGGTTAGCTGTTTCTAAGGGAACGTCGGCCGGTCGCGCCTTTCGTGCGCATGTGATCGGCGCGGCCGCCTCCAACGGCGGTTACGGCCGGACAAGCACCGTGACCATCATGACAACGATGGCGAAGACGGCGATCTTCCAGAAGTCCCGGCGCTGCCTGAGGCCGGGATATCCGAGCGGCTTGATGAGCTGCAAACACATGGCGATGAAGAGGAGAAGCGTCAGTGCCTTCGACATCATTTCTTCCGGAGAATTCCGCGGCCACGGGTACGGCGTCATACGGCCGTCACTTTTCGTTGGATAGAGGGCTATTGTTTTCGCCGCCGATTTGCAATGACCGGCGGTAGCGATTCCGGTTGGCAAGGCGCCTCGCGCCTACGACTTGCCGGCCGCAGAACGATTTTCGGATGGACGATGAGAAAGAACCTGCTCCCCGTCGCCGCGCTGTTGCTCGGCACTCTGTTCCTCTTCCTTGGAAACGGTCTGCTGGGTCTGCTCCTGCCGGTGCGCGGGACGGCGGAAGGATACCCGACCACGATTCTCGGCCTGATAGGCACGTCCTGGGCTTCGGGCTTCGTGCTTGGCTGCTTCTTCGCCCCCAATGTCGTCAAGCGCATCGGGCACGTGCGGGCCTTCAGTGTCTTCACTGCACTGATTGCAATCGTTTCTCTTCTGACGGGCATGATGATCGACCCCATCTGGTGGCTGGTCTTGCGCGCGCTGACCGGTTTCTCGACCGCCGGCACGTCGATGATCATCGAAAGCTGGCTGAATGAGCGCGCCACCAATGAAAGCCGCGGCGTGATCTTCTCGCTCTATATCGCCATCACCCTCTTCGGCGTCGTCGGCGGGCAGATGATGATCCCCTTCGGCGAAACGACCACCACCTCCTTTTTCATGATCTGCGGAATTCTCTACTGCGTTGCGATGTTGCCGACGCTCTTGTCCAAGGCCGCCTCGCCGACGCCGCTGAAGCAGGTGCGGCTCGACCTTCGCGGCCTTTACCGCAATTCGCCGGTTTCCTTCCTCGGCATCCTGCTGATCGGCATCGCCAACGGCGCCTTCGGCACGCTCGGCGCCGTCTTCGGCCGCCAGGCGGGCCTTTCCGACAGCACCGTCGCGGCGATGATGAGCGTCGCGATCTTCTCCGGGGCGGTCATGCAGCTGCCGGCCGGCCGCATTTCCGACCGGGTCGATCGCCGCTACGTGCTCGCGGTGCTTGCCGGCGTCGGAGCGCTCGCCGGTCTCCTCCTCTTCCTCGTCGAGCCGAGCCACGTCTGGATCGTGCTGACCCTGATCGCCGTCTACGGCGCCGCCGCCAACGCGCTCTATCCGATCGCCGTCTCGCACGCCAACGACTTCGCCACGCCCGAGGATTTCGTCAAGGTCTCCGGTGGCCTCCTGCTGCTCTACGGCATCGGCACCATCATCGGCCCGACGATCGGCGGCCCGGTGATGACCGCGACAGGCCCCTATGGCCTCTTCATGATCACGGCCTGCGCGCATATGCTGATCACGGCTTACGCGATCGTTCGCAGCCGCCGGCGCGCACCGGTGCCGGTCGCCGAGCGCGAGACCTTCTCGCCGGTCAATGCCGGTGCACCGACGACGCCGGAGAGCCTGCAGCTTTCCCCGCGTGCGGCGCCGCTTGGGGAGACGCGAGGAGACACCGTCGACGATCCCGAAGAGGAGGAAAGAGCCAATGAGCCTGTTTGACGACGATCAGCCGAAGAAGAAGACCGCGCATGAGATCGGCAGCGACCTCTCGCAGCTCTCCGTCGACGAGCTCACCGCGCGCATCGCGTTGTTGACGGAAGAAATCGCCCGACTGGAGGCGGAGCGCGCCCGCAAGTCGGCAAGCCGCTCGGCCGCTGAAGGGCTCTTCCGTTGACAGGAAGGCAAGTCCGAGCGTCCGCGCATGGACCCCGCTTAACGGGAAATTAGGCATTTTCTGTAATTGTCCGGTCATCCGGTCCTTCCGGACTCAGACATTTTCACCAACTGGCGAATGGGTCTGATTTTTCTCCCTGTTTTACCTTGAGAGCCGCCCCGCGCGGCTCTTTTTTTGTTTCGCAACAGCTGAATTCAAAGAATTGTGGAGATTAACCCTTTCTTAAGAATACCCTTGCGCGGAATGCGGTATCAGATCATTCTTCGAGCATAGAGGGGCCTCAAGGAAACTTTTCCCAAAGCCGCTCCGTTACCTGACCGTGATGCGTTTTGAACCAGGGAAAAACAGGCATGTCCGAGAGAGGATTGAATACCGTCAGTTTCGCAGGACACGCTGCGTCCTCGGCGCAGTTCAAGGCGCTCTATGCTGAGGGGATGGGCCTTGTCGAGGAAACGGCGAGCTATCTCGACGGGCCTGGCCGGGCCGCCTCCAAGGTATTGCCGCGTATGGCCTCCGTGCTCTACGCCGCCGAGTCGATGCGGCTGACCACGCGGCTGATGCAGATGGCTTCCTGGCTTCTTCTGCAGCGTGCCGTCAACAACGGCGAAATGAGCCGCGACCAGGTCATCTCGGAAAAGAGCAAGGTTCGCCTCGACAGCTTCAATGTCGACCGTAGCGCGCCCGGCTGGAACGAGCTGCCGGACAGCTTCCGCGATCTGATCGAACGGTCGCTCCGCCTGCAGAACCGCGTCGCCCTTCTCGACCGCGAGATTTACCGCCCGCAGGAGGCGGCAACCTTCGTTCCGGACAACCAGAACGGCGTCAAGGCGCAGATCAAGCTGCTGCAGACCGCCTTCGGCGCCAACTGACGCGGAATCCCGTTCTCCCGAGATGTCTCCGCCCGGCCGTCGCGCCGGGCTTTTCTATGCGCTCGGCACGAGAAAGTGAGTGCGGTCTGTCATTGCATAGCCCAGCAGTCATCTTCTCAGTCCGTCCGCCCGCCTGAGAGCACGCGAAAAGCATGTTTGCGCATGGATCCTCGGGTCAAGCCCGAGGATGACGAAAGAGAAGTGGGCCGTCGATAGACGCGGCCGACGTTTGAGCGCGTCTGTCGGCATCGGCCCCGGCTTGACCTGTCCTGAAGCGTTACCCAGAGGGTCATCCTCGGGCTTGACCCGAGGATCCAGGCACAAGCCGCTTGAGGTCGAAGGAAAGTCGGTCGCCTGGCTCTTTCACCACGATCGCATAGCCCAGGGCAGCAATAGCCAACAAAAAAGCCCGGCACTGCCGGGCTTCGAAAACGCGATTGCGCGAAACGATCAGAGGCCGAGGCCTTCGAAGCGCTTCTTGAACTTCGAAACGCGGCCGCCGCGGTCGACGAGCTGCTGGTTGCCGCCGGTCCAGGCCGGGTGCGACTTCGAGTCGATTTCGAGGTGCATCGTTGCGCCTTCCGAACCCCAGGTCGAGCGGGTTTCGTATTCGGTGCCGTCGGTCATGACCACCTTGATCGTGTGGTATTCGGGATGGATGCCTGCCTTCATAACAATCTTCCTAGAGTTCCAGGGTCCAATTGTCGCAAGGCATTGCGACTTTGGGACCGAACACGTAAATGAAGCCGCGGACCGCTCTTGGCCACGGCTTCTTTAATTCGATGCCGTGCCTATACATGAAGGTCTGCGGGATAACAAGTGCCGCGCGGAAGACTTAATCGACCCTCCGTGACAGGCGATCGGGGGTCACGTGCCAAGACAAGAGAACCAAGCGCGGGAGCGCAAGTCCGTCCGGCCGCTTGCAGCCGTGCTGCCCTATGTCAGGCGATACCGGCACCTTGCGATCGGCGCCGCCGTCTCGCTGACGATCGCCGCGGTGACCACGCTGACGCTGCCTCTGGCGGTCCGCCGGATGATCGACCACGGCTTCTCCAACTCCGATTCCGCCTTCATCAACACCTATTTCTCCATGCTGATGGTGTTGGCGATCGTCCTCGCGCTGGCAAGTGCCGCCCGCTACTATTTCGTCATATCGCTCGGCGAGCGCATCGTCGCCGATCTCCGGCGCGACGTCTTCGCCCGGGTCACGGCGCTTTCCGCCTCCTTTTTCGACGTCAACCAGTCCGGCGAGATCGTTTCGCGGCTGACCGCCGACACCACGCAGATCAAGTCGGCCGTCGGCGCCACGGCGTCCGTCGCGCTGCGCAACCTGATCCTCTGTCTGGGGGCGATCGGCATGATGGTCTATACCAGCCCGAAACTGTCGAGCCTGGTCATCGCCGCCATTCCGCTCATCGTCTTCCCGCTCGTCGGCTTCGGCCGCTCCGTCCGCCGCCGCGCCCGTCAAGCGCAGGACACGCTCGCCGCCGCCTCGGCTTACGCCGGCGAGGCAATCGCCGCCACCCGCACGGTGCAGGCATTCAATGGCGAAGCGAGCGCCAACAACCGTTTCGGCACGGCGGTGGAGGAGGCCTACGGTGCCGCCCGCGCCGCGATCCGGGCGCGCTCGGCACTCACCGCCTTCGCCATCACCATGGTGTTCGGCAGCGTCGTGGCGGTGCTCTGGTTCGGGGCTCGTGACGTGCTCAATGGAACGCTGTCCGCAGGCACGCTCAGCCAGTTCCTTCTCTACTCGGTCTTTGCCGCCGGCAGCCTCGGAGCACTCTCGGAAGTCTGGGGCGAAATCTCGCAGGCTGCAGGCGCCGCCGAGCGGCTGAACGAACTCCTGAGCGAAGTTCCGCAAATCCGCGCACCTGAGGACCCAGCGGCCATGCCCGTGCCGGCCCGGGGAGCGATCGCGTTCGACGACGTTCATTTCGCCTATCCGGCGCGGCCCGACTACAAGAGCCTCAAGGGGCTGAGCCTTGAGGTGGAGCCGGGCGAGACCGTTGCCGTCGTCGGCCCTTCCGGCGCCGGCAAGAGCACCGTCTTCTCGATGCTCCTTCGCTATTACGACCCAAGCAGGGGAACCGTGCGGATCGACGGCGTGGACATCCGCAGCGTTGACCCCAAGGATCTGCGTGAGCGGATCGCCATCGTTCCCCAGGACGTGACGATCTTCGCCGCCTCGGTGCATGACAACATCGCCTTCGGCGCCCCGGAGGCCAGCCGCGAGGCGGTGCAGGCGGCCGCCATTGCGGCGCAGGCCGATGAATTCATCGCAAGGCTCGACCGGGGCTACGACACGCCGGTCGGCGAGCGCGGCGTGACGCTTTCCGGTGGCCAGCGCCAGCGCATCGCGATCGCCCGGGCAATTCTCAGGGATGCTCCAATCCTGCTTCTCGACGAGGCGACGTCGGCTCTCGACGCTGAGAGCGAGACGCTGGTGCAGAAGGCGCTCGACGGGCTGATGCGCGAGCGCACCACGCTGGTCATCGCGCATCGGCTGGCGACGGTGCTGAAGGCGAACCGCATCCTCGTCATGGATCACGGCCGTATCGTCGAGGAAGGCACCCACGCCTCGTTGATCCGCCAGGGCGGGCTCTATGCCAAGCTCGCGCGGCTCCAGTTCGATCATGGGGCGGAAGGACTGTTCGTCGCGTCCCCGGCCTGAGGCCGGTCGTTAACCACGCGCCCCTCGGATGTGATTGTTTCTCGATTCGCCATTGCCCGCGGCAAGCACGGCCCTATTGTAATGGGGCCGGCTTTAGCCGGCGGCGCCTTCGACGAGATTGGGAGGATATCCGTATGCCATTTCCAAGCATGACCCGCCGCGCAGCCCTCGCCTTCGGCATCGCCACACTCTCCGCGATGACACTGGGCAGCCCGGCGCAAGCGCAGAGCTTTCCGGACCGGACGATAACGCTCGTGGTCCCCTTCGCCGCCGGCGGCTCGACCGACGTCGTCGCGCGGATCATCGCCCAGAAAATGTCCGACGATCTCGGCCAGCAGGTCATCGTGCAGAATGTCGCCGGCGCCGGCGGCAACCTCGGAGCGTCCAATGTCGCGCGCGCCGATCCCGACGGCTACACGATCCTCATGGCGACGGTCGCAACCCATGCGCTCAACCCGCTGATCCTGAAGACCAAGCCCTACGATCCCGAGAAGGATTTCGCGCCGATCTCGCTGCTGGTCGTCGTTCCGAACGTGCTGGTCGTCAATCCGGAGCTGCCGGCCAAGACAGTGCAGGAATTGCTGGCGCTCCTCAAGGCGTCGCCCGACCAGTACAGCTATGCCTCATCCGGCAATGGCACGCCGCTGCATCTTTCCGGCGAGCTCTTCAAGAAGATGGCGGGTGTCGAGTTGCAGCACATCCCATACAAGGGTTCCGGCCCGGCGCTGAACGACGTCATTGGCAATCAGGTGCCGATCATGTTCGACAACCTGCCCTCGTCGTCTGGTCACATCAAGGCCGGGACGCTCAGGGCACTGGCCGTGACGACCGCCGAACGCGCGCCCTCCTTCCCGGACGTACCGACCATCGCCGAGTCCGGCATTCCCGGCTACGAGACCTATACCTGGAACGCACTCTTCGCCCCGGCCAATACACCGCAGCCGGTGATCGCCCGCCTCAACGAGGCGGCGAAGAAGGCGCTCGCCGATCCGGAGGTCCAAAAGCGCATGGATGAGTTCAGCGCCAAGATCGTCGGTTCGACGCCCGAAGAACTCGCTGCCCATGTGAAGGCGGAACTGGCAAAATGGACGCCGGTCGTGCGCGACGCGAACGTGCAGATGGATTGACGAGAGACCGGCGTTTGCCCCTCATCCGGCCTGCCGGCCACCTTCTCCCCGCAAGCGGGGCGAAGGGAACCTGCGGCACCCGCTCAAGCCTCCTCTCCCCGCAAGCGGCTGGCGCGTGCCCGTCCTCTCTCCCCGTCAGAACGGGGAGAGGGCTAGGGTATCCCCAACCCCAAGGGCTAGGGTGAGGGGCAAATCACACAGCGCAACATGGCGATTCGTCAATCAAACTTCCGCGGCCGCGCCCCGCCCCGCGGCACGGCCGGAAAAGATGCAGCCACCCAGGAAGGTGCCCTCGAGCGCGTTGTAGCCGTGCATGCCGCCGCCTCCGAACCCGGCGACTTCGCCGGCCGCATAAAGGCCCGGTACCGGCTCGCCGGAAAGCTCCAGCACCTGGCCGGAGAGATTGGTCTGTAGTCCGCCGAGCGTCTTGCGCGTCAGGATATGCAGTCGCACGGCGATCAGCGGGCCGGTCTTCGGGTCCAGGAGACGATGCGGCCTGGCGGTGCGGAGCAACCGGTCGCCGCGATAGGCGCGAGCACCGCGAATGGCGGTGACCTGAGCGTCCTTGGAAAACGGATTGTCGATCTCCCGGTCGCGCGCCTCGATCTGCGCCTTGAGGTGGCTGACCGAAAGCCGGTTCTCGCCCGTCAGCCCGTTCATTGCCTCGACAAGATCCTCGAGCCGGTCCTTGACGACGAAGTCCTCACCCCTGTCCATGAAGGCCTGCACCGGGCCGGTCGGCTTGGCGCCGAGCCGCTTCAGGAGAAGCGCTATGCTCTTACCGGTGAGATCGGGGTTCTGCTCCGACCCGGAAAGGGCAAACTCTTTCTTGATGATCGCCCGCGTCAGGATGAACCAGCTGTAGTCGTGGCCGCTGCGGCGGATCGCAGCCAGTGTCCCGAGCGTATCGAAGCCGGGCATGGCTGGCGCCGAAAAGCGGTTGCCATCGGCGTCGCACCAGAAGGAGGATGGTCCTGGAAGGATGCGGATGCCGTGGTCCGGCCAGATCGCGTCGAAGTTCTTGAGACCCTCGGTATAGTGCCACATGCGGTCGGCGTTGATGACCGAGCCGCGGGCTCGGCCTGCGATCTCGAGCATCCGGCCGTCGACATGATGCGGCACGCCGCTGACCATCGAGGCCGGCGGCTGGCCGAGGCGCTTGCGCGGCCAGTTGCGGCGCACCAGTTCGTGATTGCCGCCGATGCCGCCCGAGCAGACGATCACCGCGCCGGCGGAAATCTCGAAATCGCCGATCACGTCGCGCGAACTGCGCTCGCCGCGACCGACCGGATCCGCCTTGAGGATCGCCCCGCGCGCACCGGTCACGGCGCCGCCCGCCGTGACGAGCTCGTCGACGCGGTGGCGGAAGCGGAAACGGACAAGACCGCGGCTTTCCGCCTCCCGCACCAGCCGGATGAAGGGTTCGAGCACGGCCGGGCCCGTGCCCCAGGTAATGTGGAAGCGCGGCACGGAATTGCCATGGCCGTGCGCAAGGCCGCCGCCCCGCTCGGCCCAGCCGACGACGGGGAACCAGCGCAGCCCGAGCGCATGCAGCCAGCGTCGTTTCTCGCCGACGGCGAAATCGAGATAGGCTTCGGCCCAGAGACGCGGCCAGTGATCCTCGGGTCGGTCGAACTGCGACGACCCCAGCCAGTCCTGCCCGGCCAGCTCACGGCTGTCGCGAATGCCCATGCGCCGCTGCTCGGGACTGTCCACGAAGAACAGGCCGCCAAGCGACCAGAAAGCCTGGCCGCCGAGATTCTGCTCCCCCTCCTGGTCGAGAACGATCACCTTTCGGCCCCGCGCCGCCGCCTCGGCCGCCGCCGCGAGCCCGGCAAGCCCCGCACCGATGACCAGCACATCGCAATCCATCAAAGGCGCCCTCCCCCAAACACCCCTCGATCGAGCGACTCTTACGCATACGTCAAGGTAAGTTCAAGCGGGGCGTGCGCGCCTATTTCTCGGTCAGCTTGAGTTCGATGCGGCGGTTCTGCGCGCGCGCGTCGAGGCTCTCCCCGACCGCGATCGGCTGGTATTCGCCGAAGCCGGCCGCCACCAGGCGGTCGGCCGGCACGCCCCTGGAGATCAGGAACTTGACGACCGAAGTCGCACGCGCCGAAGACAGTTCCCAGTTGTCGGCGAAGCGCCCGGTGCCGGAGAGCGGCACGTTGTCCGTATGGCCGTCGACGCGCAGCACCCAGTTGATCTCGGCCGGAATCTCCTTGGCAAGGTCGAGGAGCGCGGTGGCGAGCTTCGCCATCTCCACCTGGCCTTCAGGGTTCAGGTCGTTGCTGCCCGAGGAGAACAGCACTTCCGACTGGAAGACGAAGCGGTCGCCGACGATGCGGATGTTTTCGCGATCCGATAGGATCTCCCGCAGGCGCCCGAAAAAGTCCGAGCGATAGCGGTTGAGTTCCTGCACACGCTGGGCGAGCGCGACGTTCAGCCGGCGGCCGAGATCGGCGATCTTCGCCTGCGACGACTGGTCCTTCGCCTCGGAAGCCTGCAAGGCGCCCTCGATGGCGGCAATCTGGCTGCGCAGCGCGGCGATCTGCTGGTTCAAGAGCTCGATCTGGCTCATCGCGCGGGAGCTGATCTGCTTTTCGTTCTCCAGTTCCGAACCCAGCCGGCCGATCTTCTGGCTGGCCGCATCCGCGCTGCCGGCACCCTGGTCGAGCAGCGCCTGCAGGCGTGACCGCTCGCCCTCCGACTGCGCCAGCGACGCCTGGAGATTGGCGAGCGAATCCTCGAGATCCTGCTTGCCGCTCTTTTCGAGAGCCAGAAGCTGGGTGAGTTCGTTGATCTGGCTGTTCAGCCGGTTCAACACCTCGTCCTTGCCGGTGATTTCCCGCCCCATCAGGAACTGCGCCGTGACGAACACGCTGAGCAGGAACATGATCGCCATCAGCAAGGTCGAAAGCGCGTCGACGAAGCCCGGCCAATAATTGATCGTCCGCGGATTGCGGCCCCTTCGGGCGAGCGCCATGGATCAGTCACCCCCGCTTTCGTCGGCGTGGCTGAGCTTCGCCTGCGAGGCGGCCCTCTCGCTGTTCACGGCGATCCGGTCGGCCTGGCCGATGCGCGAAGTCAGCCGGTCGAGCGTCTTGCGCATCGACTTGGCCTCCTCCTGCTGCGCCTCGATCCAGTCGCGCAGCATCTGCTGCTCGCCGCGCATGTTCTTGACGAGGCCTTGAATGCCCTCGGCAAGGCTCGCCATCGCCGCCGTCGTGCGCTGGTTGACGCCACCATCGTGAGCGAGGCGGGAGAGCTGGTCGGCGACACGTCGCATCTCCTCCGCCGGCGCGCCACCGGCCACCTCGATCGGCGACGACAGTCCGGATCCGACATCGGTAACCGATGAAAGCCAGTTTTCGAGCTCCGTGTAGAAGCGGTTCTGCGCGCGGCCCGCCTGGAGATCGAGGAAGCCGAGGATCAGCGAACCGGAGAGGCCGAAGAGGGAGGCCGAGAAGGCCGTGCCCATGCCTGTCAGCGGCGCCGAGAGGCCGCTCTTCAGAGAGCTCAGGAGGTCCTCCGTCGTGCCCGAGCCGGCGTCCAGCGACTGGATGACGGTATTGATCGAGCCGATCGTCCCGAGAAGACCCCAGAAAGTACCCAGCAGGCCGAGAAAGACGAGAAGACCAGCGAGATATCGCGTGATGTCGCGCGACTCGTCGAGGCGGGTGGCGATGGAATCGAGGATCGAACGGAGCGCGATCGTCGAGATCGTCGTCTGGCGACCGCCGATCAGCGCCCGCATGGGTGCAAGCAGCACCGGGTCGCGTCCGACCTTGTCGGCGCTGCCGGCCGCGCGGAACGAATTGAACCAGCGCACTTCCGGTCTGAGGCCGATGACGTGGTTGAACGCCAGCAGTATGCCGATCAGCAGCACTCCGAGGATCAGCCCGTTGAGACCGGGATTGCCAATGAAGGCTTCGCGCGCCTGCCGGAAGAGGATCGCTGCGACAAAACCCACGATGATCAGGAAGATGACCATCGTCCAGAAATAGGGCATCGGGCTTGAAAGCTTGTGCGGATTATAGTTCTCCTCCGCCACTTCCTGCCCACGCCAGCCGGACAGATTCAGTTTTGTCATGCGTTTGCCAATCTCCCGGTTTGCGGCATTACCCTCGCGCCTGTCGGCACAGGCGATCGCTTGCTGCAACTCTTTGAAGTAGCGGATCATTCTCGAAATCAATAGCGATCCCGAACGAACGATGCCGCCGATGGCCGGAGACCATCCCTTTCGGCCCGGAGACTAGTGGAACTTTGCGCCAAATTGAAGGGAAAACGGAAGGTGCTGCGCAGGAATGCGCTCGGTCGCCCCTCTCGGATATCTTCGAGAAGAATGCCTTGGAGCAAAAGACGGGCGCAGGGCCGCCCGCATTGCTCGCTTCAGGTTAGGCCATGGGCTACTTCGTCGGAACCGGGCGGTGAATGA
Source organism: Sinorhizobium glycinis (assembly GCF_001651865.1). Classification (GTDB taxonomy): domain Bacteria; phylum Pseudomonadota; class Alphaproteobacteria; order Rhizobiales; family Rhizobiaceae; genus Sinorhizobium; species Sinorhizobium glycinis. The sequence goes on along the minus strand of NZ_LPUX01000062.1, from coordinate 290,322 downwards.
CGTCGCGCAGCGCCTTGGCGATATATTCGTTGCCGCAGATGATCGAGCCGTCTTCGACGGGCTTCGATCCACCGTCGATGTCGGTCACCCAGCCGCCGGCCTCGCGGATGAGCAGGACCCCCGCGGCGATGTCCCAGGCGGCAAGGTCGCGCTCCCAGAAGCCGTCGAAGCGCCCGGCAGCCACATAGGCAAGGTCGAGCGAGGCAGAGCCGAAGCGGCGGATACCGGCGACCTCGCCCATGACGTGGCGAAGTTCGATGAGATATTTGCCATGATTGCCGCGGCCGAGATGCGGCGTGCCCGTGCCGATCACCGCATCGGAAAGGACCTTGCGGGCGCCGACGCGCAGGCGCCGGTCGTTCAGGAAGGCGCCGCCGCCCCGCTCGGCCGTATAGAGTTCGTCGGTTGCCGGATTGAAGACGACCGCGCCGACGATTTCACCCTGGCGCTCCAGCGCGACCGAGATGGCGAAATGCGGAAGGCCGTGAAGGAAATTGGTGGTGCCGTCGAGGGGGTCGACGATCCAGCGATGGGCGCCATCGGTGCCCTTGATCTCCTCGCCTTCCTCGCCGAGGAAGCCGTAGGTCGGGCGAGCCTTCAGGAGGTCCTCGCGGATGATCCGCTCTGCCTTGCGGTCGGCCTGGGAAACGTAGTCGCTCGGCCCCTTCAAGGAGACCTGCAGGTTCTGTACTTCGCCGAAATCGCGCGCCAGCGACTTGCCGGCCTTGAAGGCCGCCTGGACCATGACATTGAGAAGGGCAGAACGAGCCATAGGGCAATCCTCTGAAAGCGAAGGCCGGCCGAGAATCTCGACCGGACATTGAACCTGCTTGACGGCCCGCCCGCGCGACGGCTCGGCGAGGGACGCAACCGTCGTCAAAAAACCGAGTGAGAAATCACTCCGTCCGCGGAACGGGGGGCCTGGGGTCGCGGACAAAACCGCGGCTTCCAGACCACAAAATCCCCGAAAGTTCAAGCGAAATAGATGCTGCCTGTCGAATTGCTGCTCAGGACGAGCGGAACTTGTTCGCCGCCCCGAGCGCCGATTTCTGCTGCGTGTCGTTGAGGCCGAGATAGAAGTCCTCGAGCACATCGTCCTTGAGCCCTGCCCGGCGCGACAGCACGTACCACTTCGCCGCCTCGATCGGATCGGGCCGCGCGCCGATGGCGTTGACGAGGAGATGGGCAAGCCGGTTCTGCGCGACGACATTGCCTCCCTCGGCGGCCCGCTTCATCCAGGCGAAGCCCTCTTCGAGGTTGCGGTCGCCGCCGATCCCCTCGATCAGCCAGATCGCCATGTCGAGCTGTGCCGTGTCATAACCGGCGCGCGCCGCCCGAAGCAGCCATTCGCGGGCGCGCGCCCGCTTGCCGTCGTCGATGCCTTCGACATTGAGATAGATCTGCGAGAGCGCATATTGCGCGTCGGCAATGCCCTGTTCGGCGGCCTTCTCGTAATAAGGCATAGCCGCCTTCAGCCCTTTCTGGCCGGGCATGTCGGCAACGAGCGTCTGCCCATAGTTGAACTGGGCAGCCGCACTGCCGAGATCGGCGGCCTTCTTCATCAGTTCGTCGGATCGCTTCCGGTCACGCTTGACGTAGCTCCCCTCCAGCAGGATCAGCGCATATTTGAACATCGCCGCCGGATCGCCGTTGTTCGCCGCCTGGCCGTACCAGAAGGCTGCATCCTTGCGGTTGCGAGCGACGCCGAGACCCTGCTCGAAGATCGATGCGACCAGCGTCTGGGCCGCCGGGTCGCCGAGTTGGGCACGCGGCAGCGCGAGGTCCATTGCCGTCAGGTAATAGCCGCGCTGGAAGGCTCCATAGGCCTCGTCCAATTTGCCGGCGAACGGCTTTTCGGCTGGAAGCGCCGGAAGTTCGGCGCCCATGCGGTCGATGACGTTGACGCCGGCGGACGGCTTGCCCTCGCCCGCCTTTGGCTTGGCACTCGTATCGCTCTTCGCCGGCTTTTCGGCGTCCTCCGGCAGCGCCGCGCCGTTATACGGCGTGATCCGCCCGCGCTTTGGGACGAAGCCCTCGTCCGCCGGCGCAGGAGCTTGCGGCTGTTCGGCGCGGGCCGGCAAGGCGGCCAGAGCGAGAGCGACGGAAAGGACCGCGGCCCGGCTCAATTTGAGGGAGGATCGGCTCAGCATCGCCACGTCTAATCTTCAAACCGTGGCGCTTTTTCGTCAAGCAAGGCGTTGACGGCGGCGACCACGGAGGGCGCCTGGCCCGGCTTGGCGAAGACGGCGAGGCGAAGCGCGACGAATTCGGCCCCGGTCTCGGCCACCGCGAGCGCAGATTGCGGATCGGTGCCGCCCATCACGATGCAAGGAATTTCGATCATCGATGCCCACCACTCGGCGAGCGCCAGGTTCTTCGGATGCGCCTCCGGCTTGATGTCGCCATCGGTGCGGCCGAAGAAGACGTAGTCCGGCCGAAGCTCGCCGATCTCGAGCGCATGGTGGCGGTCGGTTGCATTGCCGCCGCCGACGATCATCTTCGGCGTATGCCGCTCGATCGCCTCGGCAAGGACATCCGGGCCGGCGGCGATATGAAGGCCATCCGCCTTGGCGCGGCCGGCGACGCGCGTATCGCCCTCGATGAGCGCCGCCGCGCCCGCCTTCTGGATCACCGGCACGAGCGCTTCGGCGTGCCTTTGGAAGTCGGTATCGCTTAAACCGTATTGCGGAACGATAACGGATGCCACGTCTCCGCCCTTGAGCGCATCGGCGAGCACCTCGGAACATTGCGCTACATCCGGCATGTCGGGTGCGATCAGCACGAGGCGGCAGCGGTTATCGGTATTGCTCATATCGTTCGTTCCTGGCGATGTCCGCTTCGCGAGGCGGGATTCCGCTACTCGATTTCATTCGGGAAAACCGATAGACGGAGATGACCCAAGGATCAACCACCGCTCATGCTTCCCGATCTCGACTTCTATCTCGTCGCCGTTCCGGCAGTCCTGCTCGTTGGCCTCAGCAAGGGAGGCATGGGAGAAGCGCTGTCGCTGATGGGCGTGCCGATCCTTTCGATGGCGGTCTCGCCCGTCCAGGCGGCGGCATTGCTTCTGCCCATCCTCATCGCCATGGACATCGTCTCTCTATGGTTCTGGCGCAAGCACGGCGACCGGAAAACGCTCACCATGCTGCTGCCCGGCGCGCTCGCCGGCATTGCCATCGGCTGGGCGACCTCCGCCTATGTGCCGCGCGATGCGCTGCGGCTGATCATCGGCGCCATCACGGTCGTGTTCGTGCTGCGCTACGTCTACACGGTCTGGAAGAGCCGCAGCGGCGCGGCGATCCTTCCGAAGCAGCATCGTCTCGGTCCCGCCGCGCTGTGGGGAAGCTTTGCGGGATATGGCAGCTTCGTCGCGCATGCCGGCGGTCCGCCGTTCCAGATCTACGCCCTGCCGCTGAAGCTCGACCCGCGCGAATATACCGGCACCATCGTACGCTTCTTCGCAACGCTCAATGCGGTGAAGCTCATTCCCTATTTCGCGCTGGGGCAACTCGACACCAGCAATCTCCTGACATCGGCGACCCTCTTTCCCCTGGCGATGGTCGCGACGGCCTGCGGCGCCTGGATCGTCCGCCGGATGAAGCCGCAGGTATTCTATCCCTTCATGTACACCATGGCCTTCATCGCCGGATCGAGACTCGTCTGGGAAGGGCTTGGGAGTTTGTTGGCCGGGATCTAATGTATGCGCCGGTTCGCCCCTCATCCGGCCTGCCGGCCTCCTTCTCCCCGCAAGCGGGGCGAAGGAGACTCGCCGCACCGCCTTCGTCCCCTCTCCCCGCGCGCGGGGAGAGGGCTAGGGTAAGGGCTGGGGTGAGGGGCAACCCGGGGAGTCCACCGCCCGGCGATCGCTGATGCTGCAAAGCAACGCGGATTTATCGCAATGCACAATTTTCTTGCTGCCCCGGGAGAATTCGCTTAACGTCCGGGTCATGACGATCGCGGACCCATTCGATGCCATTGCGGATCCGAACCGGCGTTACTTGCTGGAGGAACTGCGGCGCGCCCCGAAGACTGTCAACGAACTCGCCGAAGGGCTGCCGATCAGCCGGCCGGCGGTGTCGCAGCATTTGAAGGCGCTGCTCGACTGCAATCTCGTATCGGTATCGACGAGCGGCACCCGGCGTATCTACGCCATTCACAGGCCGGGCTTCGACCGCCTCAATCTGTGGCTCGACCAGTTCTGGTCCTGACGGCTCAAGCGCTCAGGCTCGCCGCCCAGCGGCGGCCGTCAAAAGGAGCCGTCTCGGAGAAGCGGACCGGGCCATAAGCCCGGTCGAGCGATCCGTTGCATCAATGGGATTGTTTTTGACCTCTCTCGCGTCGTCTCACCTCGAAACGACGCCTCCCGAAAACGCGGGAAATACCGTTCGCAATCAGTGAGTGGAGGAACGGAGTCTTTCGATTTCGTCCTTGATGCGCAGCTTCCGCCGCTTGAGTTCGCTGATCAATTCGTCCTCGCAGGAGGGAGAATTGAGCGCTTCATGCAGCTCCTGTTCCAGGGCGCCATGTTTTTTCTCAAGCGTTGCAAGATGAGCCTCAATGGTCATTGGCAGTCCCTTCCTTTTGCTTGCATCCGGCAAGCAAATGCCGGATGTTTCATGGTTGTAACCTTACCAGTGTGCCACGCCATTTTTCATTTGTCGAAGGCGAAATGATGACGTCGGATAACTTCCCGTCACTGCCCAAGATGTGATAGAGCGGCGCAGGAAATACCGGATCGCGGCGTGAAACGCGGCCGGGCTTATGGGGATCGTTTTGCATGCCGGACCAGGACCAGGCCGAACTCAGACTGACCATAGCGCGCCTGAGGCAGGAACATGAAGACTATGACGTTGCCATCAACGCTATGATCGAGACCGGCTGCGACGCCCTGCGCATCCAGCGCATGAAGAAGAAGAAGCTGGCCATCAAGGACAAGATCAGCAAGATCGAAGACCAGATCATTCCCGACATCATCGCCTGAAACGGATCCTGACAGACGTGACCGAAACCACGACCCCGCCCGTCGCCATCATCATGGGAAGCCAGTCGGACTGGGAGACGATGAAGAACGCGGCCGACACGCTCGAGGCCCTCGACATCGCCTATGAGGCCCGCATCGTATCCGCGCACCGGACTCCCGACCGGCTGGTCCGTTTTGCCAAAGGGGCGCGCGAGGAGGGCTTCAAGGTGATCATCGCCGGCGCCGGCGGGGCCGCCCATCTGCCGGGCATGTGCGCCTCGATGACGCCGCTGCCGGTCTTCGGCGTTCCGGTGCAATCGAAGGCGCTTTCCGGGCAGGACAGCCTGCTCTCGATCGTGCAGATGCCTGCGGGCATCCCGGTCGGCACGCTGGCGATCGGTAGGGCGGGAGCCGTCAACGCCGCCCTGCTGGCCGCCGCCGTCCTGGCCTTGAGCGACGACGACCTCGCCGACCGGCTCGACGACTGGCGCGAACAGCAGACCGTTTCGGTCGCCGAGTACCCGGTAGACCAGGCATGAAGACCATCGGAATCATCGGCGGCGGCCAGCTCGGCCGCATGCTGGCCATGGCGGCTGCCCGGCTGAATTTCCGCACCGTCATTCTCGAGCCGCAGCCGGACTGTCCGGCCGCCCAGGTGGCGAACGCCCAGATCGTCGCTGCCTATGACGACCCGCGGGCGCTCGACGAGCTCGCCCGGATCTCCGACCTGATCACCTACGAATTCGAGAACGTCCCCGTCGCCGCGGCCGAGCGGCTGGCCGCAGTGCGGCCGGTCTTCCCGCCACCGAAGGCGCTGGAAGTCGCGCAGGACCGGGTGGTAGAGAAGCAGTTCATCAATGGCTGCGGCATCGCCACGGCTCGCTTCCACGCCGTCGACAGCCAGGCCGATCTCGAAGCGGCGCTCGCCGACTTCGATGGCAGCGGCGTGCTGAAAACCCGCCGCCTCGGCTATGACGGCAAGGGGCAGCGCGTCTTCCGCTCCGGCGCCGACGATCCTTCCGGCGCCTTCGCCGCCTTGGGGCACGTGCCGCTGATCCTCGAAAGCTTCGTCCCTTTCGAAAAGGAAATTTCGATCATCGCCGCGCGCGGCCCTGACGGCGCCACTGCTTGCTTCGATCCGGCGGAAAACGTCCATCGGAACGGCATTCTCCACACCTCGACGGTGCCCGCATCGGTCACCGCTTCGACAGCGGAGGCTGCCCGCAAGGCTGCGACCGCCATTCTCGATGCGCTCGGCTATGTCGGCGTGATCGGAGTCGAGTTTTTCGTGCTCGCCGACGGCAGCGTCGTCGCCAACGAGATTGCCCCGCGCGTCCACAATTCCGGTCACTGGACGGAAGCCGCCTGCGCCGTTTCGCAATTCGAGCAGCATATCCGCGCCATTGCCGGCCTGCCGCTCGGCGACCCTTCGCGTCACTCGGGCTGCGTGATGCAGAACCTTATCGGCGACGAGATTGCCGAATTGCCCAATCTGCTCGCAGAGGCGAACGTGCTGGTTCATCTCTACGGCAAGGCCGAGGCGCGCCCCGGCCGCAAGATGGGTCATTTCACCCGTCTTCTCTAAGCCGTTCGCCACAGGACGGCGTGAGCTCGTGTGAAATCCCGCGGGCTCGCGGTTGACACGATGGAGGCGACACGGTATGTGCCTGCCTACTTGAAGAGCGCGCTGAATGGCGCGCTTTTGATTGTTGGAATTACCGGGCGAATTTTCGTTCCCCGAAACCTGCGGATCAGGAAAAATGAAGATCAAGAATTCGCTCAAGTCGCTGAAGACCCGTCACCGCGAAAACCGCCTGGTTCGCCGCAAGGGTCGCGTCTACATCATCAACAAGTCGAACCCGCGCTTCAAGGCTCGCCAGGGCTGATGTCCTCGAGCGGCCCCAGGGCCGCCGGCCTGAACGTCGGTCACTTCGGTGATCCTCCTCCATATTTTATTTTGAACTTGTTTCATGGCGGGCTACGATGTCCGCCATGCGCTTTTTTCTGACTTTGATTCTGGCCCTGATCGTCCCGGCAACCGCCAGCCTGTCGCAGGCGGCTGAACCCACCCCTCAGACGGAGACGGCTAGCCTCACGACACCGAAGCAACGTCTCGACGCCCTGTTCCTCGATCTCAAGAAGGAGCGGGACGAAAGCAAGGCGCGGGAGCTCGCCGACCGCATTCGGCTCGAGTGGCAGGAGTCCGGCAGCGCCACGGTGAACCTTCTGATGCAATCGGCCGACAAGGCGATCACCGACGACAAGAAGCCGGTCGCCCTCGACATCCTCGACCAGGTGATCGTGCTTGCCCCCAGCTACGTCGAAGGCTGGAACCGCCGCGCGACGCTGCATTACCAGATGGGCAACTACCGGAAATCGATGTCCGACATAAACCGCGTGCTCGCGATTGAACCCCGGCATTTCGGCGCAATCGCCGGCATGGCCACCATGCTGGAGGCCGCCGGCAAGAACGAGTTGGCTTTGCGGGCATGGCAGCAGTTCCTCGATATCTACCCCTCCGACCGCAAGGCCCAGGAGCAATTCGGGGAACTCGCCGAAAGGCTCGCCGGCAGCCGAACGTGACAGGCGGCGACGTCCTGTGAACACAGCCGCTTCCTTGATATGACCGACGCATGTCCCTGGCTCTTCTGATCCTCGCTACCCTCGTCCTCGCGGCGTTCGCCCACAGCCATTGGCACGCGCGTAGGATCGCAGCGCGATTCCCGAACAGCGGCGAGCTGGTCGACGTCGACGGTTTTCGGATGAACTGCGTCCATCTCCGGCCCGAGGGGAAGGCGGATTTACCCCCGGTCGTCTTCATTCATGGTGCCGGCGGCAATCTTCTCGACCAGTTGCACGCCTTTCTGCCGGCGCTCGATGGCCGTGCCGAAATGCTTTTCGTCGATCGGCCGGGTCACGGCTATTCCGAGCGCGGCGGGCCGGCCAATGCTCGGCCGGACGGTCAGGCGGAGGCCGTCGTGCGCTTGATGGCGAAGCGCGGCATCTCCCGGGCAATCATCGTCGGCCATTCCTTCGGCGGCGCGATCGCCGCAAGCATCGCCCTTCACCATCCGGAAAGGACCGAAGGCGTCGTCCTGCTGGCGCCGGCAACGCATCCCTGGCCGGGAGGCGTCGACTGGCACATCACCCTGGCGACTATGCCGTTTGTCGGCTGGCTGTTCGCCAATACCGCACTCATACCGCTCGGGCTGAGGCGCATCGACCGGGTGACGCAGTCGATATTCTGGCCCAACCCGCGTCCGAAAGATTATATAGCCAATACGGCGCCACACCTCGTCCTGAGGCCAGCCACCTTCCTCCACAATGCCGTCGACGTCGCCAATCTGCACGCTTACGTCACGCGGGTGTCACCGCGCTATGCGGAGATCTCCGCGCCGACGGTGATCATCACCGGCGACAAGGACGGGATTGTTCTGGCCGATATCCATTCGCGCGGGCTGGCGACATCCATCAAGGGATCGGAACTGCTCTGGGTGCGCAACCTGGGCCACAAGCCCGATTATGTCGTGACGGACCTCGTCGTCGCCGCAATCGAGAAGATCTCCGGAAAGCCGCGTGATCTCCAGGAGATCGCCAGGCAGGCGGAAGCCCGCCTGACGAACAGTGCGACAATGGCGTTTGCTTATACGCCCGTGCGGCCGTCCGAGCCGATATAGGCAATGCGCAGCATGTTGGTGGCGCCGGGGGTTCCGAGCGGCACGCCGGCGGAGATGATGATGCGATCTCCGGGCTGGCCGAAGCCCTCGCTGACGGCGATGCGGCAGGCCCGGTTGACCATGTCGTCGAGATCGGTCGCATCCTCCGTGACGACGCAATGCAGGCCCCAAACGACCGAGAGGCGACGGGCCGTCTGGACGATCGGCGAAAGGGCGATGACCGGCACCTGCGGCCGCTCGCGGGCTGCGCGCAGACCGGTGGCGCCGGACGATGTGTAGGTGACGATCGCCGCCAGATTGAGCGTTTCGGCGATCTGGTGAGCGGCAAGGGAGATGGCGTCGGCGCCGGTCGCCTCCGGCGGCGTGCGCTGGGCGTAGATGATGCCCGAATAGTGCGGGTCGCGTTCGACGTTGCTGGCGATGGAGGCCATAGTCGCGACCGCTTCGACCGGGTATTCGCCGGAGGCCGATTCGGCCGAAAGCATGACCGCATCGGCACCTTCGAACACGGCGGTCGCCACGTCCGAGACCTCGGCGCGCGTCGGCACCGGCGACGAGATCATCGATTCCAGCATCTGCGTCGCGACGACGACGGGCTTGCCGGCACGCCGACAGGCGCGCGTCAGCTGCTTCTGCAGGCCGGGCACGGATTCGAGCGGCATCTCCACACCGAGATCGCCGCGCGCCACCATCAGCGCGTCGGAAAGCTCGATGATCTCGTCGATGCGTTCGATCGCCTGCGGCTTCTCGATCTTCGACATGATCCCGACCCGACCGCGGGCGACCTTGCGGACCTCGGCAAGGTCCTCCGGGCGCTGGATGAAGGAAAGCGCCACCCAGTCGACCTGGCCGGTGGCAAGCACGGCGTCGAGATCGGCGCGGTCCTTATCGGTGAGGGCACCGACGCCGAGGAGCGTATCGGGCAGGCTGACGCCCTTGCGGTCGGAGATCCTGGTGCCGGAGACGACGGTGGTGACGATGCTCTTGCCGTCGGTCTTTTCGGCCCTGAGATGCAGCTTGCCGTCATCGATCAGCAGGCGATCGCCGGGCTTCACCGCCTCGAGGATTTCCGGATGCGGAAGATAGACGCGCGTCGTGTCGCCGGGCACATCCTTGTTGTCGAGCGTGAAAGTCTGGCCGGTCTTGAGGTCGACCTTGCCTTCGGCGAACTTGCCGACGCGCAGCTTCGGCCCCTGCAGGTCGGCAAGGATACCGATCGGCCGGCCGCAGCGCGCTTCGACACTGCGTATCCGCTCGATGAGCATGCGCATGACGTCATGGCTCGCATGACTCATATTGATGCGGAACAGGTCGGCCCCCGCCTCGTGCAGCTTCTGGATCATCTGCTCCTCGGACGATGCCGGTCCGAGCGTTGCGAGGATTTTGACTTTTCTGTTCCGTCTCATCAATTCTGGCTTTCCTGCGTGCCGGGCGTATCGGAAAGCTGAACCATCCAGCTCCCCTGCCGCCCCGTGTCATATTCCTTGAATCCCATGCGCTGGAAGCCGCGCGCATAGCAGTCCTGCACGCCCACGATCTTGAACTCGTTCTCGGCGACGCACATGTTGATCTCGCCGGTCCAGCGGCCGCCCTTGGCCGCGTCTTCCGCATAGAGATAGTAGTAGCGGGACTGGAGTTCGCCCTCGATCAGCGTCGCGCAGGTCGTTGCCGGCACCTGCCACCAGCCCTCCGTCACCCAGCCTTCCTTGGCGCGATAGCCGATCGCCACGCCGACCAGCTGCTGCGTCCCGTTGCAAACGCGAAAGTCGGCCCGAGCCTCGCCAGAAAAGAGAAATGCGCCGGAAACCACCAAGGAATACAGGAGGATAGCTCCTAACGTCGTCGACCCCGGCTTCGCTCTAAAAGGATATCTAGACACGGCTTCCTGCGGAACTCCGTTTTGAAAATTGCGTGGCACTTTCTTGCGACGGCCAGCCCGGAAAGTCAACGCAACTCTAATCGATTATATTTGCCATTCCTGTGACAGAAGGCACTGAACTCACGCCTTTTTATTGCGAGCCGCAATTTTGCATGCGATCAGGTGCGCAACGTTGGAGAGCGACACAGGATCGGAATGCGGCACTACTCCCCCTATGAGATCATCAGCGGCAAACCGGACGAAGGGCTCGTCCTTCTTGCCGACCACGCCATGAACCGGCTTCCCCCGGAATATGGGCGGCTCGGTCTTGCCGATGGCGCCTTCGAGCGCCACATCGCCTACGACATCGGCATCGAACCGCTGGTGCGGCAATTGTCCGCGGCACTCGACGCGCCGGCAGTCCTCGGCTGCTTTTCACGCCTGCTGATTGATCCCAACCGCGGCGAGGACGATCCGACGCTGATCATGAAGATCTCGGATGGCGCGATCGTCCCCGGCAACCATCCGATCACCGACGAGGAATGGCAGAACCGGCTGAACCGCTTCCACCGGCCCTATCACCGGGCCGTCTCGCAGACGATCGCCGAGGCCGCTGCGGCGAGCGGAAAGGCGCCGCTGGTGATTTCGCTGCATTCCTTCACGCCCGCCTGGAAGGGTATCCCGCGCCCCTGGCACGCGGCAGTGCTCTGGGACAACGACCCACGCGCAGTCTTCCCCCTGATCGAGAAGCTCGAGGCACCCGGCGACATCGTCGTCGGCAACAACGAGCCCTATGACGGCGCGCTGAGGGGCGATACCATGTATCGCCATTGCATGATGCCGGGCATTGCCCATGTGCTGATCGAGGTGAGGCAGGACCTGATCTCCGACGCTGCAGGCGTTGCCGCCTGGGCCGAGCGTCTGGCGCCGATCCTCGCGGAGCTCAACGCCATGCCGGCGCTTCACGCCTATCAGCGCTATCCTTCGCGGACCGGCGCGTATGACGGCTGACGAAAGGAGACATGCCATGACCGAGCTCAGCAAGGAGCAGCGCACCGAGCTGGAGGCGGCCGCCTTCCGCCGGCTGGTCGAGCATCTGCGAACGCGCAGCGACGTTCAGAACATCGACCTGATGAATCTCGCCGGCTTTTGCCGCAACTGCCTCTCGAACTGGTATCGGGAAGCCGCCGAGTCCTCGAGCATTCCGATGACCAAGGAGGAATCGCGCGAGATCATCTACGGCGTGCCATACGAGGAATGGCGGGAGCGCCATCAGAAGGACGCATCCGCGGAGCAGAAGGCCGCCTTCGAGCGCAATCGCCCAACGGAATAGCAGCCGTCCAGGCAGGCGCGCATTTCCCGCCCTATCCACATCAATCCACATGTGCAACACCCCTCGGCGCGGCCTCGTGGAGGAATTGCCTGTCCTGTTGCGCAAACGCCCTTGACCTCGCCTGCCGTTCGCGGCAGGTCACAGCACCAGAATTTATTCCCCAAAAGGAGAAGACCATGTCCGATGCTCAAGGCTTCGCACGCGATCAGCTTCGCGCTTTCATCGAACGGATCGAGCGGCTGGAAGAGGAAAAGAAGACGATCGCCGACGACATCAAGGATGTCTATGGCGAGGCCAAGTCGATGGGCTTCGACACGAAGATCCTGCGCAAGGTCATTTCGATCCGCAAGCAGGACCAGGATGAGCGCATGGAGCAGGAGGCGATCCTCGACACCTATCTGCAGGCGCTGGGCATGGTGCCGGTGGCCGAGGATGCCGCATGATCCGATGGGAAATGGCCATCTGCAAAAAAGCCCGCCGGACCGGCGGGCTTTTCGTATCTGGCAGACCAGTTCAGTTCGTACTGAACTTCTTCACTTCCATGAAATTCACCGCAGTGCCGCTAAAGCGGGCCGTATCCACCGCGCCGGCATCGCTGTTGAAGCCAGCCGCATAGACGGTGGTCGGCGCCGCCCTCAGCGAACTGCTGACGAAACGCGGAGCCTTGACGGGCTTCGACAGCGTGGCGACGCGACCGGTCGAGAGCGCCCATTCGGAGATGATCTTCTTCGTCAGCTTCGGCTCCATCCGGACGGCGGAGCGGCTTGCCGCCTCCGCATCCTGCCTCTTCGGACGGGCGCCTTTCGAAGGCAGGTCCGCCTCGGTGTCGAAGGCGCTGTCGAAGATCGAGGCCCGCGAACCCGTGTCGGACTGCGGCGCATAGGCGGCCATCTGGATCGCCGGTGCAGCCTGCTCCTCGACGCTCGGAGCCGCCAGCGCGACGCGCGTCTCGGCCGGCCGGGCCATGTCGATCGTCTCGGCAACGGACGCTGCCGCCACCGGGCGCTCCTGTACGAGCGGCGCGGCGACACTGGCTTCGGCGACGGCGGCGAGCGCCGCTTGACCGGCCGGACGCATCCCCGGCACCGGTACGAAGCCGAGTTGAGGCGTCTGACCGTCGGCAGAAGCCACGAGCGTCTCGCCGGCCATGAGCGCGTTCATTTCACGCATTTGCGGGACCGGCACCTTGAGCGTGCTGAGATCCGCATATTCCGATGGCGTTGCCGCAGTCTGCGGCATGGCGGCCGCGAGAGCCTCCTGCGCACTGTTCTTTTCCGGTGCAACAAGCGCGACGGCTACGCCGTCCTCCGCCGGTGCATTCTTGAAGGCCGGGCGCACGGCAGGTACCGGTGCATTGATATTCTGCTGTTCGTCCGCCGGAGCACCGGCGACCGAACCGGCGACACCCGGCAGCGCCTCCTGACCGGCCTGCACCGAGGCGGTCTGGACCTGGGTCGGGGCCTCGTCGCCGCCCTCGCCTGCGCCGGCGGCGATCGCCGTCGGTTCTTCGTCCTCGTCCCCGCCGCCGCCGAAGAGCGCGGCGAACAGGTTGCGACGCTTGCCGGTGCCGACATCGCCCGGTCCCTTCGCACCACCGCCGGCAACCTCGATCGCCGAGGAGCCGACGCGCCGCTTGTAATCGGCAACCGCCTGTTCATAGCCGGGCAGCGGCCGGCCGTCGGCCGGGATATGCATGGTCTTGCCATCGGGGAAGAGCCGCGCGAGCTCGTTGCGGGTCATGCGCGGCCAGGCGCGCACGCCGCCAACGTCCATGTGCACGAAGGGCGACCCCGAGGTCGGATAATAGCCAACGCCGCCGACCTGGAACTTCATGCCGATCTCGCGGAGCGTCTTGAGCCTCACGTCGGGCAGGTAGAAGTCCATCGCCTTGCCGAGCATATGCTGGCTCTTCTTGGCGACGCCCTTCGAGCGCGAACGCAGCATGCCGTTGGTGGCCGGCGAGCGATAGGCGGAGACGACGTGGATGTAATCGCGCGAACCGCTCTTCTGGTAAACCTCCCAGATGAGGTCGAGGAGGCGCGGATCCATCTTGGTCGGCTCGTTTCGCCGCCAGTCACGCAGGAACCGGTTGATCTGCTGCAAACCTTTGGCGTCGTAGCGGCCGTTGCGCTTGAAGGTGATCTGCGCCTTTTCCTTGGTGTGGATGAAATAGAGCTTCAGGGTCCGTGTCTGGCCGGCGGCCTCGACCGGCGGCGCCATTCCGGGAGTGACGAGGGAGCAAGCCAAGGCGATGGAAGCGAGAACCTGCGGCGCCTTACGGGTGATCGCCGAGCAGAGTCTGCGCGTCAAGGAACCAATAGGTTCCTCCAATCCGAACAAATTTGGCATTCAATCCCCGTTCGACGGACAACCGTGCTTTGCTGTCTCAGATGACTGTCAAATAAGGTGACAGCATGGCAAATATGCCACAGTAGTCACCGCCCCTTATAATATAGTGAACAGTTTCCTAACAAGGTCTAAACAGCGGTGACCGAATTGCACGGCAAATGAGTTGTGAATGCGTCGATTTTATGCCGCTTCGCGGAGTGGATTGTCCGGATCTATGCCGTAATCCTTGAGCTTTCGATAGAGCGTGGAGCGTCCAATACCGAGTTTGCGCGCCACCTGGCTCATCTGGCCGCGATAGAACTTCAGCGCAAAACGAATCAGTTCCTCCTCTACGTCGGCAAGCTTGCGCACATCGCCGCCCTCGTCAACGCTGGCAATGGCGTTTTCGGACCGTCCGTCGGACATGGGTTCCCACGGCTCCGACCTTTCCGGAATTTCGCCGCGCGAAGGGAGAGCGGTCGTCGCAGGGGCGGCAGCCGGCGGGCGGCGTTCCGGACCCGCCTCGCCCCAGGAGAACCCGCCTCGATCGGCAACGACATAGCCCGGGATCTGGGTGGCGATCTGCGGAAAGTCCTTGACGGTCAGTTCGCCGCCTTCGGAAAGCACGACGGCACGGAAAATCGCGTTTTCGAGCTGGCGGATATTGCCGGGCCAGTCATAGGCGGTGAGCAGCGCCATCGCCCCGCTCGAAACCGACACGGGCTGGTTGAGCCTCTGCTCCGCGGTGAAGCGCTCGACGAAGGCGCGCGCCAGCACGGGAATGTCCTCCTTGCGCCGGCGGAGCGCCGGAATGGTGATCGGGAAAACGTTGAGGCGGTAGTAGAGGTCCTCGCGGAAGCGCCCCTCGCGCACTTCGTTGATCAGATCCTTGTTGGTAGCCGAGATCAGCCGCACGTTGACCCGCTGCGGCTGGCGTGCGCCGACCGTCTCGATCTCGCCCTGCTGGACTGCGCGCAGCAGCTTCACCTGGACGTCGAGCGGCAGATCGCCGATCTCGTCGAGGAAGAGCGTGCCGCCGTCGGCGTCGACGAATTTGCCGCTGTGCTTTTCGGTCGCGCCGGTAAAGGCGCCTTTTTCGTGGCCGAAGAGGATGCTCTCGACGAGGTTATGCGGAATGGCGCCGCAGTTGACGGTGACGAAGGGCTTGCCCGACCGGTCGCTTGCCGCCTGGATCGCCCGCGCCACCATCTCCTTGCCGACGCCGGATTCTCCCTCGAGCACGATCGGGATGTTCGATTGCGCGGCGCGGTGCGCCAGATCGAGGACGCGGATCATCGCGGGGCTCGCCGAAACGATGTCGTCGAAGCCGACGGCGCCGCCGCGCGGCCGGCGAGCGGTTTTGACCCGGCCGTCGCGGCTCGCCATCTTCAGCGCATTGCCGATGGCGATCGACAGCCGCTCCGGAGAGACAGGCTTGACGAGAAAATCGAAGGCGCCGGCCTGCATCGCCTGCACGACCGTCTCGATGCCGCCCTGCCCGGTCTGGACGATAACCGGCGTGTCGATACCCCGTTCGGCAAGCGCCTCGAGAAAGCCGTGGCCATTCATTTCCGGCATCAGGAGATCGAGCAGGATGACATTGATCACGCCGCCCTTGCGCTCCAGGAGTTCGAGCCCGCTGCGCCCGTTATCGGCGAGATGCGCAACATGGCCGAGCCGCTCGATCATGTTCGTCAGCAAACGGCGCTGCACCGGATCGTCATCGATGACAAGAATATGGGATGTCACGAAAGCCTCCTGCTTAGGACACGCGGTACTCTTTGGCCAGCCTCATGTGCCAAATCATGCCAGTCATTCGTGCCATAAAGGGCTGAACATCATGTTTTGAGAAATGCTTGCATTTTATCCATTGCGGGCGATAGCAATCAGCCCCATATCGCTAGCCTCCCAGCTCACTCGCCAACGAGAGAAACGCCGATGAAATTCGCCTCTCCCCTCGCCGCCTTCGGTGCCTCTCCAGTACGCGCGCAGGCCGGGCAGGCGGCCGGCGCGCCCGCAGACCTCGGCGAGTTGCCCACCTGGCGGCTCGAGGATCTTTACGTCTCCTCAAGCTCCGATGAATTCCGTGCCGACCTCGCAAGGGCGCAAGCCGACGCGCTCGCCTTCGAGAACAGGTGGAAGGGCAAGCTCGCAGACGCCGCCGCTAGGACCGGCGATCAAGGTATCGGCGCGGCCGTCAAGGAGTTCGAGGCGCTCGAGGACCTGATGGGCCGCATCGCCTCCTTCGCAGGCCTCACCTACTTCTCCGACACGTCCAATCCGGCGAACGGCAAGCTTTACGGCGACGTGCAATCGAAGCTCACCGACATATCGTCGCATCTCCTGTTCTTCTCGCTGGAGCTCAACCGGATCGACGACCAGATGATCGACGCGGCGCTCGAAGCGGATAGCCTTGCCGCCCATTACAAGCCTTGGATTCTCGACCTGCGCAAGGACAAGCCCTTCCAGCTCGACGACAGGCTCGAGCAGCTTTTCCTCGAAAAATCGATGACCGGGGCGAGTGCCTTCAACCGGCTGTTCGACGAGACGGTCGCGTCGCTCACCTTCTCGGTCGACGGAGAAGCGCTGCCGCTCGAGGTGACGCTGAACCTCTTGCAGGATCCGTCCCCGGAAAACCGCAAGAAAGCGGCCATGGCGCTTGCCGAGACCTTCAAGGCGAACATCCGCACCTTCACCCTCGTCACCAATACGCTCGCCAAGGACAAGGAAATCTCCGACCGCTGGCGCGGCTTCGAGGACATCGCCGACAGCCGCCATCTCGCCAACCGGGTCGAACGCGAAGTGGTGGACGCGCTCGCCGCAGCGGTCAAGGCCGCCTATCCGCGCCTGTCGCATCGCTATTATGCGCTGAAAGCCAAGTGGCTCGGCATGGAGCAGATGGAGTTCTGGGACCGCAACGCGCCCCTGCCGGAAACGCCGAACGCGCTGATCCCCTGGGCCGAGGCGAAGGACACGGTTCTATCCGCCTATCATGGCTTCGCGCCGGAAATGGCATCGATTGCCCGGCGCTTCTTCGACGACCGCTGGATCGACGCGCCGGTCCGCCCGGGCAAGGCGCCCGGCGCCTTCGCCCATCCGACGATCCCCTCCGTGCATCCCTACGTGCTCGTCAACTATATGGGCAAGCCGCGCGACGTGATGACGCTCGCCCATGAGCTCGGGCACGGCGTCCATCAGGTGCTTGCCGGCGGACAGGGCGCGCTGATGGCCTCGACCCCTCTGACGCTCGCCGAAACCGCCTCCGTCTTCGGCGAGATGCTGACCTTCCGCGCCCTCCTCGACCGGACCAAGGACAAGCGCGAGCGTAAGGCCATGCTCGCCCAGAAGGTCGAGGACATGATCAACACGGTGGTGCGCCAGATCGCCTTCTACGAGTTCGAGCGAAAGGTCCATACGGCGCGCAGAGAGGGCGAACTGACCGCCGACGACCTCGGTGAATTGTGGCTGTCGGTGCAGCGCGAAAGCCTCGGGCCGGCCATCCGGATTTCGGAAGGCTATGAAACCTACTGGGCCTATATTCCGCATTTCATCCACTCACCCTTCTATGTCTATGCCTATGCCTTCGGCGATTGCCTGGTGAACTCGCTCTATGCCGTCTACCGCAACGCCGAAAGCGGCTTCCAGGAGAAGTATTTCGACCTCCTGAAGGCCGGCGGAACCAAGCATCATTCGGAGCTTCTGGCGCCCTTCGGGCTCGATGCGACCGATCCGTCGTTCTGGGCACAGGGCCTGTCGATGATTGAAGGGCTGATCGACGAACTGGAGGCGCTTGATAAGGCGTGATCCGCCCGGGCGGCGGAACGTTGACCGACTGACAGCGACCAGCCTCGATGATTGAACACGCGCCCTTTGTCCTGTTCCGGGACGACAGCGAAGACCGCACGATGGTCTTCGCCGAGCCGTCGCGCGTCATCACGGCGCGCACCCGGGCGGAGTTCCGGCGCGGGCTTTCCGAACTCGATGCGGCCCGCCGCGCCGGGAAATGGCTCGCGGGCTACATGGCCTATGAGGCGGGGCATCTCTTCGAGGCGAAGCTCACTCCCTTTGCCGAGGAGAACCGCGAAACGCCGCTGATGTCCTTCGGTGTCTTCGACGCACCCTCGGAAGGCCACCCGCTCGCCGAGCCGCAGCGACGCATCGAGAACGAGCCCTTGCTCTCGGAGCCGCGCGCCGGCTGGGATTTTCCTGCCTATCGCCAGCGTTTCGAGCGGCTCCACCAGCACCTGCGCCAGGGAGATTGCTACCAGGCGAACCTGACGATGCCGATTGAGGCGCGCTGGTCCGGCGACGCGCGCGCGGCCTTCTGGTCGCTGATCGAAAGACAGCCTGTGAGATACGGTGCGCTGGTGGCGCTCGATGGGCCGGTCCTGCTGTCGCGCTCGCCCGAGCTCTTCTTCCATGTCGACGCGGACGGCTGGATCGAGACGCATCCGATGAAGGGCACCGCACCGCGTGGGCTCACCGCCGAGGAGGACGCGGCAATCATCGCGGAGATGCGCGAAGACGAGAAGACCCAGGCCGAGAACCGGATGATCGTCGACCTGTTGCGCAACGACATCTCCCGCATCACCGAGGTCGGCACGCTTGATGTGCCGAAGCTCTTCGAGATCGAGACCTATCCGACGGTTCACCAGATGGTGAGCCATGTGCGGGCCAAGCTCCTGCCCGACATTACGATCGCCGACATCTTCGCCGCCCTCTTCCCCTGCGGATCCGTCACCGGAGCGCCAAAGATGCGGGCCATGGAGATCCTCCATGAACTGGAGTCCGGCCCCCGCGACGCCTATTGCGGGGCGATTGGCTTCATCGCGCCGGATGGCGTGATGCGCTTCAGCGTGGCGATCCGGACGATTTCCCTGTTTCCCGACGGCCGCGCTATCTTCAATGTCGGCGGCGGCATCGTCTTCGACTCCAAAGCCGAAGCCGAATATGACGAGTGCCTGCTGAAAGCGCGCTTCGCCCTCGGCGACGCCGAGATCGCCCGATGACGGATTTCTCGCTGATCGAGACCCTGCGCTACGAGCCGGGGGCCGGCTTCGTCCGCCTCAGGCTGCACCTCGCACGTTTGACGCGCTCCGCACGGCGCCTCGGTTTCGCCGGCGCTGCCGAGGCCGAGGCCCGGCTGCAGGCGGCGGTTCGCGATGCTCAGTGCGCCCTGCGCGTGCGCCTCACGCTCGACCGTCAAGGAGCCATTGCGGTCACGACCGCGCCGTTCATACCGCAGCCGTCCGATGCATTGTGGCGCGTCCGGATCGCTTCGACGCGGCTCGATTCTTCCGACCGGCTGCTTCGGATGAAGACGACGCGGCGCGGCGTCTACGAGGCGGCCCGCAACGAGTTTTCCTCAGCCGAGGCCGACGAAGTGCTGCTGTTCAACGAAAAGGGGGAAGTCTGCGAGGGAACGATAACCTCGATCTTCCTCGACGACGGCCGCGGCGCGCTGAAGACGCCGCCGATCTCCTGCGGCCTGCTCGCCGGGGTGCTGCGGACGGAACTCATCTGCCAGCGGCGCGCAAGGGTTGCGCGATTGTCGGCTGACGACCTTCAGCGCGGCCGTCTCTATGTCGGCAATTCCCTACGAGGTCTGATCCGGGCGGAACTCGTGGTCTGAGCCAGGCAGCGTATAGCGCTTCACCCGATCGCGGCCCTCGCGCTTCGCCAGATGGAGCGCCTGGTTTGCGCGGGAATAGATATCGCTGACCTTGTCGCCCTCGCGATACTCCGCAAGCCCGACCGAACAGGTATAGTAGAACTCCGGAATGTTCGACAGCGGCCTCGCGTCGCGCACCTTTTCCAGCAAGCGATCGAGAATGAGATTTGATTCGCTGACAGTCGTATCGGGCAGGATAAGCATGAACGCCTCGCCACCGATGCGGCCGAAGCAATCGGAGCGGCGGACAAAACCCTGCATCTGACGCGCGAAATCGAGCAGGACCTCGTCGGCGCGGTGCGGACCATAACGGTCGTTGATCGCCTTAAAATAGTCGATGTCGACGATCGCCACGCAACCCCACATCTGTGGATTCTCGGCGCAGTTCCGGATGAATTCGGCAAGCTTCCCGAGCGTATGGCGCCGGTCGGGGACGTGGATCAGTTCCTCCACCGGCGTATCCCGCAGGGCGAAGTCCCTGTCCTTCCGATGCTTGCGCTCCTCCTCCCGTATGCTGGTGACATCGACCGCCATCGAAAGGGTCCAGCGCTTTTCATCGAGAGTATCCGTCACCCAAAGCGAACGGCCGTCGTGCAGCTCGGCTTCCGTCGTGCGAGAGGGCACGTTGCCGCGCCGTTCGAGCGCCGTGGCGATCCAGGTATCGATGTCGTCGGTCCCGAGTACCATGCCCCGGCCCGCCGCATGATTGCGGCGCATGATTTCTTCCCAGGTCGGCGACTCGTCGGCGCCGACGTGATAGGTGGAGCGGAATGCCGCATTGGCAAAACGCAGCCGATCGTGCTGATCGTAGAGCGAGATCAGCACGGGCGATCGGGCTTGCAAGCCCATCAGGGCCTTGAGGTAATCACCGGTCACGGTTGGTCTGCTCCTGCTTGAACAACAAAATCAATCACGGCGCGAAGCGGACGGATCAACTAAAGCTATAGCACGAAACTCTTGTGGCAAGCGGTATAACATGTGAAACGGGAGCGAAAATGGTGAAGTCGGGGAAAGAGCCGGATTATTGCGGATGAAATATACGCCTTTCGACGGCTCGTCGAAGCCCTTCACGATCGGTCTGACGCAACTCGACCCCGACCGATGGTTGGAGCCGGACGAGGCGCTGGACTTCTACCTCCGCGAAAAGGCCAGGCTGCTGACGGCAAATCGCGAAAACGTCTTCGCGGCCGCGGCCGGGACGGAGGCTGCCCAGCTGGAACTCCTCGATTTTTTGATCGACTATCTGCCGCACCGCTATCCTGAGGTTTACCAACGGGAAAACGGCGCGATGATCGTCGGCGGACGCCGTGTGGGACTCGACGATGATGCCCCCCTCGTGGTCGCCGGATCGCTGATCCAGGACGATCTGGCGATCATGGAGCGTCAAGCAGGCGAATGGCGCCTTACCGCCGCCTATGTCGCCTTTCCGTCGTCCTGGTCTCTCGGCGAAAAGTTCGGCCGGTCGCTCGACGAGATTCACGCCCCGGTGCCGGGCTTCGAAGCGGGAAGCCGCAATGCGGAACTGATCGCCCGCATGTTCGACATGCTCTCGCCGGCCCGCTTCGTCGAGCGCTTCAACTGGGCGGTCAACGTCGATGGCGCCTTGCATCTGCCGAAGTCGAAGGCGGAAGGCATCGGCGCCGGGGCCGTCGAACTGGGCGAGGGCGGCACCTTCATCCGCGTCGAAAGGCAGACGCTCCGCAAGCTGCCGCGGACCGGGGCGATCGTCTTCACCATCCGCATCTATTCCGACCCGCTTGCCGCGCTCAGAAATAGACCCGACGCTGCCGCCCTCGCCCGCTCCTTCATGGAACAATTGAACGAACTGACGCTGCCACAGGCAGCCTACAAGGGTCTTGTCAGCAAGCGGGAGGCCCTGATCTCTGTGCTGCTATCGATAGCCGGTTAAGCAAAATCCGTATTCTCGATTGACCCGCCGGCCCTTTATTGTGACACGAAACTATGCTCTAGGGCCTCACGAAAGGTTCCCAGCGCGTTTCTGCGCGCATTCGAACAGCATAAGAGACGTTTTGTCAGGAGAGACGCGAAAATGGCAGACACCAGCTACCCGGTCTATGGCGAGATTACCGGCCCGATCGTGATGATCGGCTTCGGTTCGATCGGCCACGGCACCTTGCCGCTGATCGAGCGCCACTTCAAATACGACAAGAGCCGGTTGATCGTGGTGGAGCCCCGCGAGGACGCGAAGGACACGGAGATTTTTGCCCGCCATGGCGTGCGCCACGTCCGTGCCGCCGTGACCAAGGACAACTACAAGGAACTGCTGAAGCCGCTCCTGACCGAAGGCGAAGGCCAGGGCTTCTGCGTCAACCTTTCGGTCGACACCTCGTCGCTCGACATCATCAAGCTCTGCCGCAAGCTCGACGTGCTCTATATCGACACGGTCGTCGAGCCGTGGCTCGGCTTCTACTTCGACACCGAAATGGACAATGCGGCGCGCACCAATTACGCGCTGCGTGAAACCGTCCGCCGCGAGAAGGAAAAGAACCCGGGCGGCACGACGGCGGTTTCGACCTGCGGCGCCAATCCGGGCATGGTCTCCTGGTTCGTCAAGAAGGCGCTCCTCAATCTCGCCGACGACCTCGGCATGAAATATGAGGAGCCGCACCAGGACGACCGTGAGGGCTGGGCCAAGCTGATGAAGAAGGCCGGCGTCAAGGGCATTCACATCGCCGAGCGCGACACCCAGCGCACCAAGCACCCGAAGCCGCTCAACGTCTTCTGGAACACCTGGTCGGTCGAAGGCTTCATCTCGGAAGGCATGCAGCCGGCCGAGCTCGGCTGGGGCACCCATGAGAACTGGATGCCGAAGAACGCCAGGAGGCACAAGAAGGGCTGCCAGGCGGCGATCTACCTCGAACAGCCGGGCGCCAACACCCGGGTGCGCAGCTGGTGCCCGACGCCGGGTCCGCAATACGGCTTCCTCGTCACCCACAACGAATCCATCTCGATCGCCGACTTCTTCACCATGCGCGACAAGAATGGCGAGGCCACCTATCGCCCGACCTGCCACTATGCCTACCACCCGGCCAACGACGCCGTGCTGTCGCTGCACGAGATGTTCGGCAACGGCGGCACCCCGCAGCCGGTGCACCACGTGCTGGACGAGACGGAACTCGAGGATGGCATCGACGAGCTCGGCGTGCTCCTCTACGGCCACGACAAGAACGCCTACTGGTACGGCTCGCGCCTGTCGCTGGAAGAAACCCGCCGCATCGCGCCCTATCAGAACGCAACCGGCCTGCAGGTGACGAGCGCCGTTCTCGCCGGGATGGTCTGGGCGCTGGAGAACCCGACGTCCGGCATCGTCGAAGCCGACGAGATGGACTACAAGCGCTGCCTCGAAGTGCAGCTCCCCTATCTCGGTCCGGTCGAAGGCCACTATACCGACTGGACGCCGCTCGACGGCCGTCCCGGCCTCTTCCCCGAAGACCTCGACACCAAGGACCCCTGGCAGTTCAGGAACATCCTGGTCCGCTAAGCGATCGCGCCCGGAGCTCGCGGCTCCGGGCGCCTCGACCGCGCGTATCGCGTCGCTGCGATTGCCCCTTCCCGCTCCTGCTTTCAACTCGTGATCGCGGCAGGGTCTGCGCCCGCCTGAGGCATGAGTGCAACTCCGGGCGAAGAAAGTTGCTTTAGCGCTTTGAATCGCTGCTCGATTTGCCGTCAAGCCGGTTCCGGTCAGGCGAATTATGCGGTAGAGCGGGGCAAGCAGAAGTGTGGCGGTATTGCGTGTGCATCCCGCTTCAACTCTTGACGCGGGAGAAACGCCGATGAAGCCACTCGCCATCCTGACCGTCCTGGCAACCGCCTCGGCGCTTGCATCATGCCAGTCGTCCCCAAGAGAAATCCGCCAGGCACCGCAGGCCCAGGCGAGCGGCGTGGAGGGATCCTGGGTCGATCCGAACGGAATTGTCTCCACCTTCGCTGGCGGCACGTTCTCGACTCGCACCACGGACACCAACCAGCTTCTCGCCTCCGGCACCTATGTGAACGTCAATCCGACCCTCGTCGAGATCAACATGACGTCGCTCGTGCGCAACACCCAGTCAAGGGTCAACTGCGCGCTGGTGACGCCCACGCAGTTGAACTGCACGACGGATGCGGGCGCCCAGTTCTCGCTCGCCCGCCAAGGCTGAGCGACACCCGCGACAACATGCCTGCGAAGCCCCCCGCTCGGGGGCTTCCTTGTTTCTGGAGCCGGCTTAACCCTACTTCGAATCCGGCAAAGAACGCATGCGTTTAGCGCTTGAAGTCCGGCTCGCCTGGTGAAAACATCCGGCGTGCCAAACCAGCTCGGCAGGAGAGGGTTTCCTTCCGGGGCTTGGCAATCGGCTGAAGACGACAGGCAACAGGAGAAAAACATGATCAGACACATGCGGACCGGCCTTATCACCGCATCCCTTCTCGCCCTTTCATCGGGCGCCGCCTTCGCCGATTACGAATTGAACATCCTGCACATCAACGACCTTCACTCGCGCATCGAATCGATCAACAAGTTCGATTCGACCTGCTCGGCCGAGGAGGAAGGCAAGAACGAGTGCTTCGGCGGCGTCGCCCGCCTGAAAACGCTGATCGACCGGACGCGCCAGGAACTTACCGGCAAGAACGTACTGCTGCTCAATGCCGGCGACAACTTCCAGGGATCGCTGTTCTTCACGACCTACAAGGGCGCGGCGGAAGCGGAATTCCTCAACCTCATGAAGTTCGACGCGATGACCGTCGGCAACCATGAGTTCGACGAAGCCGAGGACGGGCTTGCGAGCTTCCTCGACAAGGTGACCTTCCCCGTCGTGACCGCCAACGTGCTGCCAAGCCACAAATCGAAGATCGGCGACCGGATCAAGCCGTCGATCGTGCTCGATGTCGGCGGCGAGAAGATCGGCATCGTCGGCGCCGTTGCCAATGACACGCCCGAACTCTCTTCCCCGGGGCCTGACATCCTGATCGGCGAGGACGTGGCAACGATCACCAGCGCGATCGAGGAGATCAAGAAGCAGGGCGTCGACAAGATCATCGCGCTGACGCATGTCGGCTATCCGCGCGACCTTGCGGCCATCGCCAAGATCCCGGACGTGGACGTCGTGGTCGGCGGCCATTCCCACAGCCTGCTCTCCAACACCGACGAGAAAGCCGAAGGCCCCTATCCGACGATGGTCGACAATCCCGGCGGCTACAAGGTGCCGGTGGTCCAGGCGGGCTCCTACAGCAAATATCTGGGCGATCTCGTCGTCACCTTCGATGACAATGGCGTGGTCAAGGCAGCAAAGGGCGATCCGATCCTCGTCGACTCCAAGATCAAGCCGGATGAGGCCGTCGTCGCCCGCATCAAGGAGCTTGCCAAACCGATCGAGGAGTTGAGGTCCAAGGTCGTCGCCAAGACGGAGGCGCCGATCGACGGATCACGCGAGAATTGCCGGGCGAAGGAATGCGAGATGGGCAGCCTCGTCGCCGACGCCATGCTTGATCGCGTCAAGGGCCAAGGCGTCACGATCGCCATCACCAACGGCGGCGGCCTCAGGGCTTCGATCGATGCCGGCGATGTGACGATGGGCGAAGTGATCACCGTGCTGCCGTTCCAGAACACCGTCGCAACGTTTCAGTTGAAGGGCGCCGATATTCGCGCTGCGCTGGAAAACGGCGTCAGCCAGGTCGAGGAAGGCGGCGGGCGCTTCCCGCAGGTGGCCGGCCTCAAGTTTTCCTTCGACCGTTCGAAGCCCGCCGGCAGCCGGCTGGTTTCGGTCGAAGTCAAGGAAGGGGACGCCTTCAAGCCGCTCGATCCGGAAAAGACCTACTCGCTCGTCAGCAACAACTTCATGCGCGGCGGCGGCGACGGCTACGACGTCTTCAAGGCGAAGGGCGAGAACGCCTACGACTACGGCCCGGGCCTGGAAACGGTGCTGGCCGACTATCTCGCCGCCCACCAGCCCTTCAAGCCCTACACGGAGGGTCGCATCTCGGAGGTCGCCGCTGCGGCCGGCACGACGCCGTCCGAACCGGCGGCCGAAACCAAGCCGGCCGAAGGTGCTGCCGCTCCCGCTCCCCAGCCCTCGCCCGAGACGGCAGCGGCCGCCGGCGGCCCGCAGAAGCACGTCATCGCCGAGGGCGATACGCTCTGGGACCTGGCCGAGTCCTTCTATGGCAACGGCTTCGAGTGGAAGAAGATCGCTGCAGCCAACGGCGACCCGGAGCCGCGGGCGCTGCATATCGGGCGGGAACTGGAAATTCCGGCGAAGTAAGACAATTTGCCTCTGTGGCATGAGCCGGTGCGGGCTTCCCCGCGCCGGCTTTTCTTTTTAGAAGGATTTGAAAAGTAGAGGCGCCGCTCAACATATAGGCGCCATGAGGAAGACGATGACAGAAGTAGTTGCCGAATCGACCGCCACCGCTCACCCGCCCGTCAAATCGGGAAAAGTCGGTGTGCTGCTGGTCAATCTAGGCACGCCGGACGGCACCGATTACACCTCCATGCGCCGCTACCTCAAGGAGTTCCTGAGCGACCGGCGCGTCATCGAGTGGTCACGCCTCTTCTGGTATCCGATCCTTTACGGCATCGTGCTCAACACCCGGCCCCAGAAGGTCGGCAAGGCCTATGAGCTGATCTGGAACAAGGAACGGAACGAGAGCTGGCTCAGAACCTATACGCGCAACCAGGCCGCCCTGATGGGCGAAAGCTTTGCCGATCACCCGCACGTCATCGTCGATTGGGCGATGCGCTACGGCCAGCCGTCGATTGCCTCGCGCATGGAGGCGCTGCAGAAGCAGGGCTGTGAACGTATTCTCGTGTTTCCGCTCTATCCGCAATATGCGGCGGCGACCACCGCGACGGTCAACGACAAGGCCTTCGAGGCGCTCTTGAAGATGCGCTGGCAGCCGGCGCTGCGCACCGTTCCGCCCTATCACGACGACCCGGTCTATATCGATGCGCTCGCCACCTCGATCGATCGTCACCTGGCAAAGCTCGACTGGCATCCGGATGTGGTTCTGGCGTCGTTCCACGGCATCCCGAAGAGCTACTTCGAGCTCGGCGATCCCTACTATTGCCAGTGCCAGAAGACGGCGCGGCTGCTGCGCGAGAAGCTCGGCTGGTCGAAGGAGAAGCTGCGGGTGACGTTCCAGTCGCGCTTCGGGCCGGAGGAATGGCTGCAACCCTATACCGACGCGACGGTCGAGAAGCTCGCCAGGGACGGCGTCAAACGCATCGCCGTCGTCAATCCGGGCTTCGTTTCCGATTGCCTGGAAACGCTCGAGGAAATCGCCGGCCAGGCGGCCGAAAGCTTCCATCACCATGGCGGCGAGAAATTCACCCATATCCCCTGCCTGAACGACAGTGCCGAAGGCATGGCGGTGCTCAACCACGTCGTCCGCCGTGAACTCGAGGGCTGGCTCTGAACAGACAGGTTGACCGGCCGATGCCGGGGTTTCGAACTAACCGGCCATCTTGACGCCGGCCGCATCGGCGAGCGTGCGCACGAGAACGCGATTGCGGCCGAGCATCTTGGCTTGGTAGAGAGCAGCGTCCGCCTCCAACAGCAGGCGGCTTGGCTCCGCCTGCAGGACATGCCCCGTTGCCGAGGCGATCCCGATGCTTGCTGTGACCCTCCCGAATTCGCTTTGCGAATGGACGATTTCTTCCTCGTCGAGCAGGCGCGCGAATTTCTGGGCAACGATGGCCGCGGCCTTCTCGTCGGTTTCCGGCAGCAGGACGACAAATTCCTCGCCACCGTAGCGGGCGACGATATCGGCCGACCGTTGCGCCGAATTCAGAAGACATTTGCTGACGAGACGGAGGCACTGGTCGCCGACCGGATGACCGTAAGTATCGTTGTAAGCCTTGAAGCGATCAATATCGATCATCAGCAGGCTGAGCGGCGTGTCGCTCCTTGCGCATCTCGCCGCCTCGCGCACAAAGGCTTCGTCGAAAGCGCGGCGGTTGACGATCCCGGTCAATCCATCCGTCTCCGCCAGGTTCTTCAACTGCTCTGCCGAAAGCCTGAGCGCGATCTCGGCCTGCTTCATCACCGTGATGTCCGAGACGACCACCATCGCCGTCCCGTCCGTCGCGAGCCTCGTCTTGATGCTGCGCCAATCGCCGTTCTGAAGCTGCACCTCCTCGTCCTTGTTGCGGTGCAAGGTTACGCTCAGTTCATCGATCCAGTCGTCCACCGCATCATAGGAAAAATCCAGGCGCTCTCGGGTTTCCACGACACGGCGCAGGATGTCGCTGATATGAGCGCCAACCACCCGGGCGCTTCCCGAAAGCGGGAAGGCGCTGCGATATTGCTCGTTGCAGAAGATGAGGTAGCCCTGCCGGTCGAACATCGCAAAGCCGTCGGACATTCCTGACATCGCATGGGAGAGCAGGTTCTTGCTCTCCCGCACTTCCCGCTCGAGCGCGGTGCGCTCCGTGATGTCGCGCGTGACGCCCGCGAGCCCAATCACGCGTCCCTCGTTGTCGCGGAGAGGCACCTTCGAGGCGAGCAGGTCGCGGCCCTCGATATGCTCGAGGGAATCGATCAGAGGCACGCCCGTGCGCATCACCTCCTGCTCGCGATGGTATAATTCCTCCGCAAGCCGTGGCGGATGGAGATCGAAATCAGACAGGCCCACCATCTCCGCCGTTGTCTTGAACCGATAGAGGCGGATCATGTTTTCGTTGACGGTAACGAAGCGGCTGTCTCTGTCCTTTACATAGAGATAATCCGGCGACTGCGAAAACGCGGTCTCCAGCATTCTGCGCTCAAGTTCCAGATGCTGCGTCGTCAGCACGATGAAGCCGCAGACGATGATCGCCGCACAGTTCATTGCCGCCATCGGCAGACCCATTGCCGCCAGGGCATGAACCTTCGACAGGGTGGGCAACACCGCCATCAGCACCAGCAGCAGACTTCCCACCGCTGCGCCGAGGACGACCACGTGCGGAAGCCTTGGCGAACTCTTCTTCAGCAAGAGATTGACGCCCAGGCCCATGGCCGTGACGAGAATGATCGCTACCACGCCATCGGAAGCAGCAACCCCGCCGAGCGCAACACGATAAATGATGGCGAGCGATGCGCCGAGAGCCGCCGCCATTGGCCCACCGAACATGCCGGCGAGCGCGAGGGGCGCGAAGCGCAGGTCCATATGGATGCCCGGACTGAATTCGACGGCCAGCAGGATCGAGCCGATCGATGCAACGCCGGCCGTCAATCCAAACAGGATCTTTTCATGTCCGACAAACCGCCGTCGCAGCCAGATCGACAGCTGCGCCCAGACCGACATCGCCAGGCTTACAAATGCAAGGTTGCCAACAAACTGCCCCCAGATGCCATTCATCGCACTGCGTTCGGCCTTTCACCACGTTCAGAAGGCTGACCTTAGATGACAACTGGTTTGAGCTTTATTAAACCGAAATGCCGCAAGACGAGCCGGAATGCCTAGTCAACTCGGCGGGGTGCTTGAAATATTGCGGCGAATCGCCACGTCATGTCCCGGGCAGCGCTCCAGATCCTGGAGGTGCACAGAGGGAGGATTATCCTTGGGCGGCTTAGATTACGCGGTCATTGCACTCGTTGTACTTGTATTCTTCACCCTTTTTGCCGGCATCAAGACGGTCCCGCAAGGCTATCGCTACACGGTCGAGCGCTTCGGCCGGTACGTCAAGACAATAGAGCCGGGATTGAACTTCATCATCCCTTACTTCGATCGCATCGGCTCGAAGATGAACGTGATGGAGCAGGTGCTCGACGTGCCGACCCAGGAGGTCATCACCAAGGATAATGCGAGCGTTTCAGCCGATGCGGTGGCCTTCTACCAGGTGCTGAACCCCGCCCAGGCCGCCTATCAGGTAGCCAATCTCGAGAATGCCCTCCTCAACCTGACGATGACCAACATCCGCTCTGTCATGGGTTCGATGGATCTCGACGAACTGCTCTCCAACCGCGACACGATCAACGACCGGCTGCTTCGCGTCGTCGACGAGGCTGCCAATCCCTGGGGCATCAAGATCACCCGCGTCGAGATCAAGGACATCGCGCCGCCGACGGATCTGGTGGAGGCGATGGCCCGGCAGATGAAGGCGGAGCGCGAGAAGCGCGCACAGGTGCTCGAGGCCGAGGGCGCCAGAAACGCGCAGATCCTGCGCGCCGAAGGCGCGAAGCAATCGGCGATTCTCCAGGCGGAAGGGCAACGGGAAGCGGCCTATCGCGAAGCGGAAGCGCGCGAGCGACTGGCGGAAGCCGAGGCCAAGGCGACCCGGATGGTCTCCGAAGCGATCGCCGCGGGCGACGTGCAGGCGATCAACTATTTCGTCGCGCAGAAATACACCGAAGCCTTGGCTTCGATCGGCACCGCGAGCAACCAGAAGATCGTGCTGATGCCGATGGAGGCATCTTCGCTGATCGGCTCGCTCGGCGGTATCGGCGCGATCGCCCGGGAAGTGTTTGGCGACAGCCAGGCGCCCGTTCCGCCGCGCCCCCGTCAATCGACACCGCGCACCGGCCCGGGGTCAAGCCCCGTCGAGAACGCGTGAGGATCGGTCCATGATCGAGCGCATCGCCCTTGAGCTCGGGCCCTGGAACTGGTGGGTCCTGGGCCTCCTCCTGCTGGCAGCGGAAGTGATCCTGCCAGGGGTCTTCCTTGTCTGGATCGCGCTTGCGGCGCTTCTGACCGGCATGCTGTCCCTCATCCTTTGGGACATGGCCTACTGGATCTGGGAGGTCCAACTCGTCGTCTTTTCGCTGCTCGCGCTCGTCTCCGTCGTGATCGGGCGGCGCCTCGTCGTCTCTTCGTCGGAAAGCGACGAACCCTTGCTCAACAGGCGTGGCGAGAGCCTCGTCGGCCGCACCGCCGTGCTCGAGCAGCCGATTGCCGAAGGCCGCGGCCGCGTTCGCCTCGACGACACGACCTGGGCCGTCGAAGGACCTGACCTGCCCGCTGGCACCCGCGTGCGCATCGTCGCAAGCAGCGGCCGGCAGCTGACCGTCGAGCAAGCCTGAAGCTACAGCGCCGCGCGTCTTATCAGACGCGCAAAGGTCGCTGAGTTGCTGCATGTTTTTTTTCTTGAACCGCTACGATTCAAGGAAAGATGCAGTAGATGCCCCTGGCTGATTTCCCTTCAGAAACGATTGCTTAACCACGTGCCTTTACGATTGCGAAACGATTGCAATCAGGTTCGCGGACAGACGGTTAGATGGCGCCCAGGTTCTCAGGCTCGATCAAGGCGGGCGCCTCGCTTGTGAGAAAGCGGGCCTTGCTGCTGGCGGGCTGTTCTCTTCTTCTCGCCCACCCGGCAGCCGCGCAAAGCCTGGACGTGTCGCCGGCCACAGCCGGCGCGCTTGCCGGCAGCGCGAGTGTGGCCACCCCGGCGATCACCGATCCGCAGACGACCGCCGCCGTTGCGGCCTCCGACCTTCCCCCGGCGCTCGACGAGGACTTCAACCGCCTCAACCGGCGCCAGGAGACGATCGACGGCCTGCGCACGCGCATCGATCCTGAAGCGGGGCAGGCGCAGGGCATCCGCATCGGCAGCTTCGTGCTGAAGCCGACGCTCAGCGAAACCTTCAACCATGAACGGCAGAAGAACGGCAGTGCGAGCCAGAGCCGAAGCTTTGTCGAGACCGGCCTCAAGGGCTCGCTCACATCCGACTGGTCGCGCCATCAGCTGAGTCTGACCGGCGAAGGCGTCCTGCAGAACAACCTGTCGGGCGAAGGCGAGGAAGAACCGCGCGCCGATGTCGGTGCGGAACTGCGCCTCGACTTGAGCGACGAAACGACCGCCAGACTGACCACGGGCTACAGTTTCGAGCGCGAGGACGCCAACGATCCAAACGCCATCGCCAATGCCGAGGAACAGTCGGCGGTCAACACCTACCGGCTGGGCGCCGCGGTCGAGCGCGACCTCGGTCTCATTCGCGGCTCCGTCGGCCTCGACTTCGAGCGCGTCACCTATGGCGATGTCGAGCTCGACAACGGAACGACGCTGTCGCAGGAGGACCGCAATCGCAATACCGGCACGCTCACCACGCGCCTCGGCTACGAGCTGTCGCCCGCCCTCATCCCCTTTCTCGAAGCCTCGGTCGGCAAATCCATCTACGATCTCAGGCGGGACACGCTCGGCTTCGAGCGTTCCTACATGAGCTATGCGGGCCGTGCCGGCATGGAGGTGGACCTCAGCGAGAAGCTCAACGGCGAGCTTGCGCTCGGCTACGAGACGTTTCGCTTTGACGACGACCGGCTGGGCGATTTGGGCGGCCTTTCGGTTGACGGGCGGGTCAACTGGTCGCCGCAGCGCGGCACCGACGTGCTCTTCGGCCTATTGACCTATCTCGATCCGTCGACGACAGCGGACAATCCCGGATCGATCAATTACGAGCTGACGAACATCATCACGCATCAGCTGCGCTCGACGCTGGTGGCGACACTGTCGAACAGCCTGACATTGCGCGATTTTCCCTCGGATGCCGCCGCCTCGGACGAGGCGACCTGGCGCACCGGCGCGGGTCTGACATGGGACATGAGCCGCTATCTCGCGCTCACGGGCGACGTCAGCTACGAGCGCACGAACAGGGATGTCGGTCCTTCGAGCGACACGACACGCGTCGGCGTCGGCCTGACGCTGCGCCGCTGAAATCTCCTCCGTCCCGGAGCAATTTTCTCGTCACTGCTCGGCAAATTTTTCGCGCGGGCGAGCAAGACGGTCTCAGGCCGTGTCCCTCGACACGGCACTGAGAATTCCAATGAGGTTACTTCAGCGCCTGTAACAGCGCCTTCAGAGGCTCCTCGACCGTCGGGCGGATGTCGGCGCGCTCGAGCGCGAAGGCGACGTTTGCGAGGATGAAGCCGTCCTTCGCACCGCAGTCGAAGGTCTCGCCGCGGAAATGATAGGCGGCGAAAGGCTGTGCCCCGGAAAGCCTGACCATGCCGTCGGTCAACTGGATCTCGTTGCCGGCGCCGCGTTCCTGCCGCTCGAGAATGGGGAAGATTTCCGGCTGCAGGATGTAACGGCCGTTGATGAAGAAGTTGGAAGGCGCCGTGCCCGCAGCCGGCTTCTCGACCATCCGGGTGATCTTGAAGCCGTCGCCGACCCTGTCGCCGACGCCGACGATGCCGTATTTATGCGCCTGCTCGGGGGCGCATTCCTCGACCGCGACGACATTGCCGCCGCTATGCTCGTAGAGCTCGACCATGCCCTTGAGGCAGCCCTTCTCGCCCTTCATGATCATGTCGGGGAGAAGCAGCGCGAAGGGCTCGTTGCCGACGAGATCGCGCGCACACCAGACGGCGTGGCCGAGGCCGAGCGGCGCCTGCTGGCGGGTGAAGCTCGTCGTTCCGGCCTTCGGCAGCATGGCTTCGAGCAGCTCGATTTCCGCCTTCTTGTTGCGTTCTCTGAGCGTCTGGTCGAGTTCCACCTGGATGTCGAAATAGTCCTCGATGACCGCCTTGCTGCGGCCCGTCACGAAGATCAGGTGCTCGATCCCCGCTTCCAGTGCCTCGTCGACGACATACTGGATGACCGGCTTGTCCACCACCGTCAGCATCTCCTTCGGCACCGCCTTGGTGGCGGGAAGGAAACGCGTCCCCAGTCCCGCGACGGGGAAGACGGCTTTGCGGACTTTACGCTTGTCGGTCATGGACACCTCCTTGGAGTGACCTCAGTCTAGCCTGAAACAGGCAAATTGAATTGGAATAAGTCGCCGTTTGCCAATTTTCGGGAAGGAAGACGACTCGGGAATTTCATGGTAAAGACTTTGTTGACTTCGTTTCTGTAGGCTTCTCCACTGACCCGACACAGCCGCTGCGGGCAAATTCGCAAAACCCGGAGTAATCCGTCCGGCATGAACGCCGGCTGAATGCTCCGCCGAGAAACGGAACCGACAGCAGATGATCAGAAACCGCAGGACGTTCTTCCGACATATCGCCGCCGCTCTCGTCGTTGCCGCCGCGCTTGGCCCCTCGCCGGCTCGGGCGGATCAAGGTTTTCAGAACTGGATCAACAACTTCTACACAACGGCGGCCAAGAGCGGAATCACCCAGGCGACCTACCGCATGGCTTTCGCCGGCGTGAAGACCCCCGACCCGGCCGTCATCGAAAAAGCCAACTACCAGCCCGAATTCAAGCACAAGATTTGGGAATATATCGACTCGCGTGTCAATCCGTACACCAAGCGCATCGGCCAGGAAATGGCGGCCAAGCACACGCGCACGCTTGACGCGCTCGAACGGCATTTCGGCGTCGACGGGACCATCCTGCTGGCGATCTGGTCGATGGAGTCGAACTACGGCGCCGTTCTTCAGAAGGACGACCGCCTGCATTATGTGCCGCGCGCGCTCGCAACGCTTGCCTATGCGGACCGGAAACGGGCAAAATTTGCCAGGACGCAGCTGATTGCAGCATTGAAGATCCTGCAGAGCGGCGACATCACTCCGCGCGAGCTGACCGGCTCCTGGGCCGGCGCCATGGGGCATACGCAGTTCATCCCGACCAGCTACCTGCTCTACGCGGTCGACGCCGACGGCAACGGCCATCGCGACATCTGGAATTCCGTTCCCGATGCGCTCGCCACGGCTGCGAACCTCTTGAAGAAGAACGGCTGGCAGCCGGGCGAGACCTGGGGCTACGAAGTCGTGGCGCCGGCCAATGCCGCCAAATATTCGGGCCAGACTAAGACGCTCGGGCAATGGGCGGCGCTCGGCTTTCTTCGTCCGAACGGCAAGGGGTTCCGCAACTCGAAAACCCGGGCCGAGCTCAAGCTGCCGGGCGGCGGCGGCGGTCCGGGCTTCCTGATGACCCGCAACTTCTTCGTGATCAAGCGCTACAATGCCTCCGACTCCTATGCGCTCGGCGTCGGGCTTCTCGCCGACCAGATCGCCGGCTATGCCGGCATGCAGCAGCGGTGGCCGCGGCCCGACGGTTCGCTCGACATCAGCGAGAAATTCGAACTGCAGAACCGCCTCAAGGAACTCGGCTACTACGATGGCGAGGTCGACGGCAACTTCGGCTCCGGCTCGAAGGCCGCGATCCAGGCCTTCCAGTCGCAGAACGGCCTGACGCCGGATGGCGAGCCGACACAGCATCTGCTGCGTGCCCTGCGCAAGTAAACGCTCGCCACCCTTCCATGATCACGGCGATTTGCGATCATCCGATCCCAATTCGCCGTGAATTGGCGTATTCTAAGGACATGCCCTGCCACTCGACGGTAAGTAATCATGTTTAGAACCAGAGATGCCGGGAAAGGGTCGCTCGTCGTGCGTTTTGCGCCGGTTTTCGCGGCTGCCGCGGCGATGCTTGTCACCGGCTTCTTTGCCACCATGGCCGAGGCGCAAGAACCGGTCCCGCGTCGCACCTTGATGCAACGGCTCTTCGGGGGCTTCGCCCCGCAGCGGCGGATATACTACGAGGACCCTTACGAGTACCCGGCCCAGCCGCGGCCGCGCCGCATACAGAAGCGGCGGCAGCCGGCGGCGGAGCAGCGGCGGCAGCAGCCGGCGGAGCAGCAGCGGCCGCGCCAGCAACGCGCCAAGCCGCGGGTCGCCGACGCGCCCCCGCCAGTGCCGGTCGTCGAGAAATCACCGGACGCTAAAAAGGTTCTGGTCGTTGGCGACTTCGTAGCGGGAAGTCTTGGCGACGGGTTGAAGACTGCGTTCGAAATGACCCCGGGCGTCGTCGTCGAAACGCGCGCCAACGGCTCCTCGGGGCTTGTGCGCGACGATTATTTCAATTGGCCGGAGAACCTGCCGGTCTACGTCGCCGAACTGAAGCCCTCCGTCATCGTCATCAGCCTCGGCGCCAATGACCGGCAGGCCATGCGGATCGGCGAGACCAATGAGGCACTCCGCACCGACCTCTGGACGGCGGAATACCGCAAGCGTGTCAACGCACTTGCCGCACTCGCCCGGAAGGACAACCTGCCGCTTCTCTGGGTCGGCATGCCGCCCTTCCAATCGACCGCCATGACCGCCGACATGGTCACCTTCAACGGCATCTATCGCGAGGAGGCGGAGAAGGTCGGCGGGCAGTTCATCGACATCTGGGACGGCTTTGTCGACGAGCAAGGCAAGTTCGTCCTGACAGGCTCCGACATCAACGGCCAGCAGGTCCGCCTGCGCGGCTCCGACGGCATCAACCTGACCAAGGCCGGCAAGCGCAAGCTCGCCTTCTACGTCGAGAAGGACATCCGCAGGCTTCTCGGCGAGGCGGCCGCGGATGCGGACGTGCCGGGTGCCGGCGAACTCAAGGATCTCGTCGTCACCGCCCCCCTCGCCCACGAGGATATCGTCAAGACGCCGCCGATCGGCGTAACCGACCCGGCGCTCGACGGCGCGACGGCCCTTCTCGGCGCAGGCGCCCCGCAGAAGGGCACCGGCAAGAGCCCGCGAGACCTGCTGGTGGAAAAGGGCGAAGTTCCCGCCGCCCCGGTCGGTCGCATCGACGACTTCCGGCTGGCAAAGCCCGCGACGGTGATCAGCCATCCGCTGTTGCGGAACGCACAGCCGTAGGTTTCCCCCCTCATCCGCCTGCCGGCACCTTCTCCCCGCAAGCGGCCCCAAGCGGGGCGAAGGACGCGCGCTGCACCGCCTTCGTCCCCTTCGCCGGAAGCGGCGCGGAGGAGAACCTTGGCGACGCAGTCCCCTCTCCCCGCATGCGGGGAGAGGGTTAGGGTGAGGGGCATAAGAAAGGCAAATTCTTACCTTGGCAGCACCGTCGATCCCATCAGCGCCTCGTCGATCGCCCGGGCCGCCTGGCGGCCTTCGCGGATCGCCCAGACGACGAGGGACTGGCCGCGGCGGACGTCGCCGGCCGTCCAGAGCTTGTCGACCGAGGTCCTGTAGTCCCGCTCGTTGGCAACGACATTGGTCGAGCCGCGACGGTCGGTGTTAAGGGAGAGCTTTTCCCCGAGGTCCTTCAGCACGCTGTTGGTGAAGGGGCCGCGGAAACCGATGGCGATGAAGGCGAGATCCGCCTTGATGACGAACTCGGTACCGGCAATCGGCTTGCGCCGATCGTCGACCTGGCAGCACTTGACGCCCATCAAATTGCCGTCCTCGTCGCCGACGAATTCGAGGGTCGCGACCTGGAACTCACGGACAGCGCCTTCGGCCTGGCTGGAAGAGGTGCGCATCTTCGTTGCCCAGAACGGCCAGACGGCAAGCTTGTCCTCCTTCTCGGGCGGCTGCGGGCGGATGTCGAGCTGCGTCACCTTGACGGCACCCTGGCGGAACGCGGTGCCGACGCAGTCGGACGCCGTGTCGCCGCCGCCGACGACCACCACATGCTTGCCGCCGGCAAGAATCGGCTCGGACGGCCAACCGACGCTGTCGATGTTCTCACGGCCGACGCGGCGGTTCTGTTGCACCAGATAAGGCATGGCGTCGTGGACGCCGATAAATTCGACGCCGGGAATTCCGGCATCACGCGGCGTCTCGGAGCCGCCGCAATAGAGCACCGCGTCATTGTCGTCGATAAGCGCCTGGACGTCCAGGTCGACGCCGACATTGACGCCGCAGTGGAAGGTCACGCCCTCGCCCTTCATCTGCTCGACGCGGCGGTCGATGAAGTTCTTTTCCATCTTGAAGTCCGGGATGCCGTAGCGCAGGAGCCCGCCGGGCTTCGACTCGCGCTCGTAGACATGGACCTCGTGACCGGCGCGCGCGAGCTGCTGGGCAGCCGCCATGCCGGCCGGGCCGGAACCGATGATCGCGACCTTCTTGCCGGTCTTGGTCACGGCCGGCTGCGGCACGATGTAGCCCATCTCGTAGGCCTTGTCGGCAATCGCCTGCTCGACCGTCTTGATCGCCACCGGCACGTCTTCGAGGTTCAGCGTGCAGGCCTCCTCGCACGGCGCCGGGCAGACGCGGCCGGTGAACTCCGGGAAGTTGTTGGTCGAATGGAGGTTGCGGATCGCCTCGTCCCAGTTGCCGTTGTAGACGAGGTCGTTCCAGTCCGGAATCTGGTTGTGGACCGGACACCCGGTCGGCCCATGGCAGTAGGGAATGCCGCAGTCCATGCAGCGAGCCGCCTGCTTCTGCACTTCCTGGTCGGACATCGGAATGGTGAATTCACGGAAATGGCGGATGCGGTCGGATGCCGGCTGGTACTTCGCCACCTGCCGGTCGATCTCGAGAAAACCAGTAACCTTGCCCATCTTACGATCCTGATATCTTCATCTCAAACAGGCGCGCTTCGAGGCGCGCGTGATGGGCCCCGCCACCGGAACCGGATCGGGGGCCGCTGTCGGGGGCCGGTTACTCGGCCGCTACAGCCATTTTCATGCGCTCCATGTCCTCGAGGGCGCGGCGATATTCGACGGGCATGACCTTGCGGAATTTCGGCCGGTAATCCGTCCAGTGCTCGAGGATCTCCTTGGCGCGCGGCGAACCGGTAAAGTGCAGGTGGTTGGAGATCAGCTGGTAAAGCCGCTCCTCGTCATGGCGCGTCATGTCGCCCGAAACGTCCACCCGTCCCTTGTACATGAGGTCGCCGCCGTGATGGTGCAGCTTCTCCAGCATGTCGTCCTCCTCCGGCACCGGCTGCAGCTCGACCATGGCCATGTTGCAGCGGCGGGCGAAGTCGCCCTGCTCGTCGAGAACATAGGCGACACCGCCGGACATGCCGGCCGCGAAGTTGCGCCCGGTGCCGCCGAGCACGACGACGACGCCCCCCGTCATGTATTCGCAGCCATGGTCGCCGACACCTTCGACGACCGCCACCGCGCCGGAGTTGCGCACCGCGAAGCGCTCGCCGGCGACGCCGTTGAAGTAGCACTCGCCCGAGATCGCCCCGTAGAGCACGGTGTTGCCGACGATGATCGACTCCTGCGGCACGATCCTGGCGCTTTCCGGCGGCCGGACGATGATACGCCCGCCTGAAAGGCCCTTGCCCACATAGTCATTGCCGTCGCCGACGAGATCGAAGGTGATGCCGCGCGCCAGGAATGCGCCGAAGGACTGGCCCGCCGTGCCCTTGAGGGTCACGTGGATCGTGTCGTCCTTGAGCCCCTTGTGGCCCCAGCGCTTGGCAAGCGCTCCCGAAAGCATCGCGCCGGCCGAGCGGTCGACGTTCTTGATCTCCGCCTCGAAGGCCACCGGCACCTTGGTTTCGAGCGCCAGCTTCGCCTTCTCGATCAGCCTGCGGTCGAGAATGTCGTCGATCGGATGGTTCTGGCGGGTCGTCCAGTAGGTCGCTTCCTTCGGCGCTTCCACCTTGTGGAAGATCTTCGAGAAGTCGAGGCCCCTGGCCTTCCAATGTTCGATCATCCGGTCGCGCTCGAGCAGTTCCGAGGCGCCGATGATGTCATCGAGCTTGCGGACCCCGAGCGAGGCGAGGATTTCCCGCACTTCCTCGGCGACGAAGAAAAAATAGTTGATGACATGTTCCGGCGTGCCCTTGAAGCGCTTACGGAGTACCGGATCCTGGGTGGCGACGCCCACAGGACAGGTATTCAGATGGCACTTGCGCATCATGATGCAGCCGGCCGCGATCAGCGGCGCGGTGGCAAAGCCGAATTCGTCCGCGCCAAGCAGCGCGCCGATGATGACGTCGCGGCCGGTTTTCAGGCCGCCGTCGACCTGAAGTGCCACGCGCGAGCGCAAGCCGTTCAGCACCAGCGTCTGCTGGGTTTCGGCAAGGCCGATTTCCCACGGGCTGCCGGCATGCTTCAGCGATGTGAGCGGCGAAGCGCCGGTGCCGCCGTCGAAGCCGGCAATGGTGATGTGGTCGGCGCGCGCCTTGGCGACACCAGCCGCCACCGTGCCGACGCCGACTTCCGAAACCAGCTTGACGGAAATGTCGGCCTCCGGGTTGACGTTCTTCAGATCGTAGATCAGCTGCGCCAGGTCTTCGATCGAATAGATGTCGTGATGCGGCGGCGGCGAGATCAGGCCGACGCCCGGCGTCGAATGCCGGGTCTTGGCGACGGTCGCATCCACCTTGTGGCCGGGCAGCTGACCGCCCTCGCCGGGCTTCGCACCCTGCGCCACCTTGATCTGCAGCACGTCGGCATTGACCAGGTATTCGGTCGTGACGCCGAAGCGGCCCGAGGCGATCTGCTTGATCGCCGAGCGCTCCGGGTTCATCGAGCCGTCCGGGCGAGGCAGATAGCGGTCGCTTTCCTCGCCGCCCTCGCCGGTGTTCGACTTCCCGCCGATCTTGTTCATCGCCTTGGCGAGCGTCGTATGCGCCTCACGGCTGATCGAGCCGAAGGACATGGCACCGGTCGAGAAGCGCTTGACGATTTCGGCTGCCGGCTCGACCTCCTCGATCGGCACCGGCTTGCGGCCGACGGCCTCGGCGCTCTTGATGGTGAAGAGGCCGCGGATCGTGTTCATGCGCAGCGCCGATGCGTTCACCATCTCGGCGAATTCGCGGTAGCGATCTTCGGCATTGCCGCGCACCGCATGCTGCAGCGAGGCAATGGCGTCCGGCGTCCAGGCATGGCTCTCGCCGCGCATGCGGAAAGCGTATTCGCCGCCGATGTCCAGCGTGTTGGCGAGCACCGGATCGGCGCCGAAGGCCGCCTTGTGGCGGGCGACCGTCTCGGCGGCGATCTCCTCCAGCCCAATGCCTTCGATCGTCGTTGCCGTGCCGAAGAAGTACTTGTCGACCAGCTTCGACGACAGGCCGACGGCATCGAAGATCTGCGCGCCGCAATAGGACTGGTAGGTCGAAATGCCCATCTTGGACATGACCTTGAGGATGCCCTTTCCGACCGCCTTGATGTAGCGGTAGACGACCTCCTTCTCGTCGACTTCCTTCGGGAAATCGCCGCGCTTGTGCATGTCGACGAGCGTGTCGAAGGCGAGATAGGGGTTGATCGCTTCCGCGCCATAGCCGGCGAGCAGGCAGAAGTGATGCACCTCGCGCGGCTCGCCCGATTCCAGCACCAGGCCGACCGAAGTGCGCAGGCCCTTGCGGATCAGGTGGTGGTGCACGGCAGCGGTCGCCAACAGCGCGGGGATCGCAACGCGATCCGGCCCGATCTGCCGGTCGGACAGCACGATGATGTTGTAGCCGCCCTTGACGGCCGCTTCGGCGCGCTCGCAGAGCCGGTCGAGCATTTCCGGCATGCCTTCGGCACCGCGCGAAATGTCGTAGGTGAAGTCGAGCGTCTTCGTGTCGAAGCGGTCCTCGGTGTGGCC
Organism: Sinorhizobium glycinis; assembly: GCF_001651865.1. Lineage (GTDB taxonomy): Bacteria > Pseudomonadota > Alphaproteobacteria > Rhizobiales > Rhizobiaceae > Sinorhizobium > Sinorhizobium glycinis. The sequence goes on along the minus strand of NZ_LPUX01000062.1, from coordinate 249,360 downwards.
GATCGAACGGATCTTCTCGAGGTCGCCATTCGTCAGGATCGGCTGGCGGACTTCCAGCCGCTTGGCATGCGCCATGCCGGCGTGGTCAAGGATGTTCGGCCGCGGACCGATGAACGACACGAGGCTCATCACCAGTTCCTCGCGGATCGGGTCGATCGGCGGGTTGGTGACCTGAGCGAAGTTCTGCTTGAAATAGGTGTAGAGCAGCTTCGGCTTGTCGGACATCGCCGAGATCGGCGTGTCGGTGCCCATCGAGCCGATCGCTTCCTGGCCGGTCGTCGCCATCGGCGACATCAGGAGCTTGGTGTCTTCCTGCGAGTAGCCGAAGGCCTGCTGGCGGTCGATCAGCGACACGTCGCGGCGCAGTGCCCGCGGCTCGACTGGCTTCAGGTCTTCGAGAATGAGCTGGGTATCGTCGAGCCACTGGCGGTAGGGATGCTTGCCGGCAAGCGACGACTTCACCTCCTCGTCGGAGATGATGCGGCCCTCTTCCATGTCGATCAGCAGCATCTTGCCCGGCTGCAGGCGCCACTTCTTGACGATCTTGTCCTCATCGACCGGCAGCACGCCAGCTTCCGACGCCATGATGACGCGGTCGTCGCTGGTGACGATGTAGCGGGCCGGACGCAGACCGTTGCGGTCGAGCGTGGCGCCGATCTGGCGACCGTCGGTGAAGGCGACCGCCGCCGGTCCGTCCCACGGCTCCATGAGCGCCGCGTGATACTCGTAGAACGCTTTGCGTTCGGGCGACATGAGCTGGTTGCCGGCCCAGGCCTCCGGGATCAGCATCATCACCGCATGCGACAGCGAATAGCCGCCCTGGACGAGGAACTCGAGCGCGTTGTCGAAGCAGGCGGTATCCGACTGCCCCTCGTAGGAGATAGGCCAGAGCTTGGAGATGTCGTCACCGAAAAGCGGCGAGGAAACCGACGCCTGCCGCGCCGCCATCCAGTTGACGTTGCCGCGCAGCGTGTTGATTTCGCCGTTGTGAGCCACCATGCGGTAGGGATGTGCGAGCTTCCACGACGGGAAGGTGTTCGTCGAGAACCGCTGGTGAACCAGCGCCACCGCCGACTCGAAGCGCACGTCGGCGAGGTCCTTGTAATAGGCGCCGACCTGATAGGCGAGGAACATACCCTTGTAGACGATGGTCGAGGTCGACAGCGATACCACATAGAAGCCGAGGTCGCCGCCATCCGCCTCCGCATAGATGCGGTTGGAAATCACCTTGCGCAGGGTGAACAGCCGCCGCTCGAACTCCGCATTGGTGGCAGCGTCGCGGCCGGCGCCGATGAAGACCTGCACGTGGTGCGGCTCGGTGGCTGAGATGTCGGGCGCCTTGGAGAGCGACGAGTTGTCGACAGGCACGTCGCGGAAACCGAGCAGATGCTGGCCTTCCTCGGCAACAACTTCGCTGATCACCTCCTTGAAGTGGGCGATCAGCTTTTCGTCGCGCGGCATGAACAGATAACCGACGGCATATTCGCCGGCCTTGGGCAGGGTGACGCCCTGGCTTGCCATCTCCTCCCGGAAGAAGCGGTCGGGAATCTGCACGAGAATGCCCGCACCGTCGCCCATCAGCGGGTCGGCGCCGACCGCACCGCGGTGCGTCAGGTTTTCGAGCATGAAGAGGCCGTCGCGGACGATCTGGTGGGACTTCTCCCCTTTCATATGCGCGACGAAACCGACGCCGCAGGCATCATGTTCGTTGCGCGGATCGTAGAGGCCCTGTTTTCGCGGCAGACCGGAGGGGAATGCGGGCGCTTTTACAGCCGTCGCAGCGTCGAGTGCGAGGTTGAGCCCAATCTGTTGTGATGGCGAATGATCCGTCATCGTCTTCCCTCCTGTTGCACCCGGAAATTCCGGGCATACCGCGGCCAGCGCGCCCGTCGCCGCGTCGCGTTCTCCGCGTTGCGGCAAACCGGGCCATTATCGTCGCATGATCCTGATCAGGTCGCAAATGAAGCGCGGCCCATCAGGCACGAATGTCCGCGACCATGGTGATGGCAGGCGATACCAGCCGAATGAAATCCGGCCAAACCCCTTGCGCTCCCCGCCCAAGGCCGCCTTTCGCGGTCCTTCCAGCGATTGTTCCGGTCCCTAGACCGAAATAGGACAGCAAACCTGTCCTATTTCATGCGCTCTATGCCAGAAAGCGCCCCCTTCCGCAAGGGGCAGAGCCGCAAATAGTAGAGGGAATCTTCCCGAACATTGCCAGAAATTACGCGGTTTTGAAATAAAATTACGCACCCGGTCTGCTTTCTTCGCTTTGGTTTCAAACTGGTCTCCTGTTGGCATTACGCGAAGCCAAAGCATTGCCTGTCGGACGAACTCGGCTATGGTCTCGCCGAAACGGCCGCCGAGGCTGACAGACAGGATGAGTTGCCAATGATCTTTGCCTCCGACAACTGGGCTGGCGCCCATCCGGCCATTTCCGAAAACCTCGCCGCACATGCGCACGGCTATGTCTCCGCCTACGGCACGAGCGACCTCGACCGGAAAGTGGAAAAGCGGCTGTCGGAGATCTTCGAAAAGGACATCGCGGTGTTCTTCGTCGCCACCGGAACGGCCGCCAACTCGCTTGCGCTGGCGAGCGCCAATCGTCCGGGCGGCGTCGTCTTCTGCCACCGGGCAGCGCATGTGAATGTCGACGAATGCGGCGCGCCGGAATTTTTCTCGCATGGCGCCAGGCTGAGCCCTGTGGACGGCGAGCTTGGCAAGATGGACGCAACGCGGCTCGAGGCCGAGATCCGCCGCTTTCCGCCGGAATTCGTGCATGGCGGCCAGCCGATGGCGGTGACGCTGACGCAGGCGACCGAGAGCGGCACCGTCTATTCGCTGGCGGAGATCGAGGCCATTGCCTCGATCGCCAAATCCCACAGGCTGCCGCTGCACATGGACGGCGCGCGCTTCGCCAATGCCCTCGTCAGCCTTGATGTGACGCCGGCCGAGATGACCTGGAAGCGCGGCGTTGACGTCCTGTCCTTCGGCGGCACGAAGAACGGCTGCTGGTGCGCCGAAGCCCTGATTCTCTTCGACCTTTCCCAAGCGCACGACATGCATTTCCTGCGCAAGCGCGCGGCCCAACTCTTCTCGAAGTCGCGCTTCATTGCCGCCCAGTTCGAAGCCTATCTCGCCGGCGACCTCTGGCTCGATCTCGCCCGCCATGCGAACGCCATGGCCCGCCGCCTGGCGGAGGGAATTTCGGCTTCGGCCGAGAGCAGGCTCGCCTGGACGCCGGACGCCAACGAGGTCTTCGTAATCCTGAAGCGCAGCGTTGCCGCGCGGCTGAAGCAGCAGGGGGCGGTCTTCCACGACTGGCCGGTGCCGCACGATCTTGCCGGCAGCCTTGCCGAGGATGAGGGCCTCTACCGCCTCGTCACGAGCTTTGCCACCCAGGCCGAGGACGTCGACCAGTTCCTCGACGCCTGCTGATAACCGCAGCATGGCAGAAAAGCCCTATAAGAAAACGGCGCCCCGAAAGGCGCCGTCCCTAAAGGCCTGATCGCTCAAGTTAGGCGTTCTGCGCCTCGATCTGCTTCGGCTGCGAGGAGACCGAAGTGATTTCGATGCGGCGCGGCTTGGCGGCTTCCGGAATCTCGCGCACGAGATCGACATGAAGCAGGCCGTTCTTCAGCGAAGCGGCTCGGATCTCGACATGGTCGGCAAGCTGGAAGCGGCGCTCAAAGGCGCGCTTGGCGATGCCGCGATGGAGAAACTGGGTCTCATCACCCTTCTCCTCGCTCTTCTCGCCCTTGATCGTCAGCGTGTTTTCACGCGCCTCGACGGAAAGCTCGCTTTCGTCGAAGCCGGCAACGGCCATGGTGATGCGGTAGGCGTTTTCGCCGGTGCGCTCGATATTGTAGGGCGGGTAGGTCTGTGCCTGATCGGGCTGGCCCAGGCTGTCAAGCATCGTGAACAGCCGGTCGAAGCCTACGGTGGAGCGATAGAGGGGAGAAAAATCGAAATGACGCATGGTGTCCTCCTTGAAGAGCAACGGTTTGCGAGGTCTGGCCTGCCACCCCAAGAGGCTGTGGCAAAACCGGTGAACGGACCCGTCTTCGGCGTCCGCAACCAAAACATGGGAATGCGCGCAGATGAGTTCAAGGGTGCTTTTATGTTGGTTTTTTCGCTGCAAACTTCGTGAACGGAATATGAACAGCGGGTTCGGCCGCCGTTCAGCCGCGCGGGACTAAAAGAAGGACACTGGGCGGAAGCGCCCAGGGCTGAAGTGACACGTCCCTTCTCCTTCAGCGGCCGGAAGCGGTGATCGTCCGGATTTCATCCGCCGCTTCCGGCTTTTTTCTTTGACGGAGGCGAGACTGCCGCCTATCCCTGAAGAAACTCGACTTCGTTTCCGTTCGCCGACGCGCTCATGACGACGATCCTTTATTCCACGCCGGATAATCCGATGCCGGGCAAGCCCCAGGTGGGCTTTTTCGACGGCGCCGGCGGCCGGAAAATCCGCTACGCCGTTTTCAAGACGGATGGCTCGGTCGCGCGCGGCACGATCGTGCTCTTGCAGGGGCGCAACGAATCGATCGAGAAATACTTCGAAACGATCGGCGACCTCACGGCGGCTGGATTTTGGGTCGCCACGTTCGACTGGCGCGGCCAGGGTGGATCCGAACGGCTGTTGCCGCAGCCGGGTCGCGGCCATGTCGAGCATTTTGCCGACTATGAGCGCGACCTCATGACATTCCTCGAGCAGATCGTCCTGCCCGACACGCGCCTGCCCTTCTCCATCGTCGCCCATTCGATGGGGGCGCTGGTCGCCCTATCGCTCGCGCCGATGCTGGCAAGCCGCATCGACCGCATGGTGCTGCTTGCCCCCTTCCTCGGCTTGAGCGGCCAGGCGATCGGCGAGCCCGGCATCGTGGCGATCGCCACGGCGATGCGCTGGTTCGGCCTCGGCAGGCTGCCTGTGCGCAGCGACAAGGAGCGCCAGACTCCCTTCAGGAACAATCCGCTGACTTCGGACAGCCGACGCTATCAGCGCAGCCTGGCCCTGATCGACGCCCATCCGCATTTGCGGATCGGGCCGCCGACGGGCCGGTGGCTCAGCGAGGCGTTCCGGGTGATCAGGCGCACGATGCGCCGCGAGCACCTGACGAGGATCATCGTCCCGACGGTGATCCTGGCGCCCACGGCCGACGGCCTAGTGCCCTATCTCGCAATGGAATTTCTCGCCAGCAATTTCCGGGCCGGCCACCTGATCCCGATCGACGGGGCGCGCCACGAGCTCTTCCAGGAGGCCGACCGCTACCGCGCCCAGGCGCTCGCCGCGATCCTGGCCTTCCTTCCGCAGGCCGACGCCGAGGAGGTGGACCTTTCGCCGCAGACGATGGAGGATGCGTAGGTCAGTGCTTGTCGCCCGAAAGTGCGCAGCGGTGTTGGGGTAACGATATGCACAAAGCAGGGACGCGCTTTAGCGCGATCGCAACATCTCCAGCGCCTGCGCATGCAGTTGCGGGCTGCCGGCGGCGATGATCTCGCCGCCCATTTCCGCCGGACCGCCCTGCCAGTCGGTGATGACGCCGCCCGCCTGCTCGATCAGCGGAATGAGCCCGCCGACATCATAGGGCTTGAGGCCGCATTCGATGACGAGGTCGACATGGCCGGCGGCCAGCAGCGCGAAGGCATAGCAATCGCAGCCATAGCGGAAGAGCCGCACCTTCGCCTGCAGCGCTTCGAAGCGCTCTTTCAGTTCGCCCGTGTAGAGATGCGGCGAGGTGGTGAACAGGACAGCGTCCGAAAGCGCGTCGCAGGGACGCGTCGAAAGCACTTTCTCGCCACCCGGGCCGCGATAGGTCGCTTTCTGGCCGTCGGCGAAATAGCGCTCGCCGGTGAAGGGCTGGTCCATCAGCCCCATGATCGCCTTGCCGTTACGGTAGAGCCCGATCAGCGTTCCCCAGACCGGTAGGCCGGAGATGAAGGCACGGGTCCCGTCGATCGGATCGATGACCCAGACATGTTCGCGGTCGAGGCCGATATTGCCGTGCTCCTCGCCGAGAATGCCATGCTCGGGAAAAGCGCCTTCGATCAACAGCCGGATGGCCGCTTCCGCCGACTGGTCGGCTTCCGTGACGGGGTCGAAACCGCCTTCGAGCTTGTTGACGACGCTTGTGCCCGTGCGGAAACGCGGCAAGGTTTCCGCCCTGGCGGCGTCGGCGAGGCGGTCGAAGAAGGAACGGTCGGGCAGCATGGTCACTCTCTTGCGGCGAGGAAGGAAGTGCATTCTGAATAGAGGAAATTTGCCGAAAGGCAACGACGGCGCCTGCCGATGCCCGCTGCGTTGCAAAGTCCTGCACCCCTACAACTTGACAATTGTGCAGTGCAATATTATTGTTTCCCTGCAGTCACGCGTGGCTGCAAATACCCTCCTTGGGTGTTTCCTCCCTAGACTTGACCGCGCCGCTGGCGCGGTTCTTTTTGAGCCCAGGAGATTTTCGTCGGCTATTCCGCGGCAAGCGGCAGATAGGCGCCGTAGTCCTCGACATGGCGTGCCAGCGCCGCGACGAAGGTCGCTAGATCGGTTGCCAGGGCCGCAAATCCCGGCTTTTTGACCAGCGTCGCCTCGTCGATATAGAGGCTGCGGTTGATTTCGATCTGAAGCGCGTGCAGGCCTCGCGTCGGCCGGCCGTAATGCTCGGTGATGAAGCCGCCGGCATAGGGCTTGTTGCGGGTCACCGCATAGCCGAGTTGCTCCAGGAGTTCGACTGCGACACGGGACAGTTCCGCGGCGGCGCTCGTTCCGTAACGGTCGCCGATGATGAAATCCGGCCGTTGGCCGCTTCCCGCCAGATGAACGTTCCCGGGCATTGAATGGCAGTCGATGAGCACCGCCATGCCGAACTGGACATGGGTGCGGGCGATCAGCTTCCGGAGCGTCGCATGATAGGGTTTGTAGATCGATTCGATCCGCGCCAGCGCTTCCTCGACCGGAAAGCGGCTGCGATAGATCTCCATGTTCTCGGCCACCAGTCGCGGCACCGTCCCAAGCCCGCCGGCGACCCGCATCGAACTGATATTGGCGTGGGGCGGCAGCGCGCCCTCGAACATGCGCGGATCGAGCTCGTAGGGTTCGCGGTTGACGTCGAGAAAAGCGCGCGGGAAATGGGCCCTGAGCAGCGGTGCTCCGAGAAGTGTTGCGCCTTGAAAGAGTTCGTCGACGAAGTGGTCTTCGGACCGGCGAATCGAATGCGCATCGAGCCGCGACTGTTCGAGAAAGGTTTGGGGATAATAGCGCCCGCTATGCGGAGAGTTGAAGACGAAGGGGATCCGCTGGCTCGCGGGTTCCAAAACCTCGAACACGTCCCACTCGACCACTTCCCCCATCGGAACCCTTTTACCATATGCGGATCTTGCTGTTCGGATCATGTTGCCAGTTGGCCGCCTCTGTGTCCATAGTGGCCTCCCGCTGGTTCGGGGGGTTGACCCCTCCCGTTCATCGGATATTTACGCTGGTGCGGTTTGCTAGGCTGCCGCACCCCACAAGCATTGAAAAGAAGTAGCCACGGCCGAATTCATGACTGCGAAAATCCTCCTTGCCGAAGACGACAACGACATGCGCCGCTTCCTCGTGAAGGCCTTGGAAAAGGCGGGCTACAAGGTCCTGTCCTACGACAACGGCGCGAGCGCCTATGACCGGCTTCGCGAAGAGCCTTTTTCGCTCCTCCTGACCGATATCGTCATGCCCGAGATGGACGGCATCGAGCTTGCCCGCAGGGCGACCGAGCTCGATCCGGATCTGAAGGTGATGTTCATCACCGGCTTTGCCGCCGTCGCGCTGAACCCCGACTCGAAGGCCCCCAAGGACGCCAAGGTCCTCTCCAAGCCCTTTCACCTTCGCGACCTCGTCAACGAGGTCAACAAGATGCTGGCGGCCTGAGACTATCCAAGCGGTTCCGCCTGCCTGTCAACTCGGGGGGCCGGTCGATTTTCTTGATCAAATTCCGCTTGCGATTCCCGCCCGCCGGGGCTCGACAATCGTTCAAGCCGCTGCGCGTTCATCCGGCAGCGGCTTTTGCCATTTCAAGCATTTAGTCTGATTGATGCGGCTGCAGCGTGCGGTAGGCCGAACGCGACCCCTCACAATCCCGCGCCGCCGGCCCCTCCGAAATTTCTGTCAAAAAACCTTCGAAAAGCCTATTGACGCCGACGCCGGTTTTATGGTGTATGCGCCGCATCGGATGGGCGTGTAGCTCAGCGGGAGAGCACTACGTTGACATCGTAGGGGTCACAAGTTCGATCCTTGTCACGCCCACCATCCTTTTCAAGCGCTTGGCAAGCTTCTCTCCCATTGCTGAGAAACACCAGTAAGCACATAGCAAGCAGATAGACGGGAACTGGCGGGAGCGTTCTGCAGAGCGTTCGTCGATGCGAACACCTGCGGATCCACACCGCGGATCGACGCGTTGGCGGGGGCCGGCTCCGCCTGCGTCGAGCGCCATACGCTCCTCGGGGCCGAGCGCACTTCTGACGCAATTGCGCAGGCCCAGCCCGAGTCGATGCGGCCCTCCCCGTTTTGTCGCGGAATTCGTTGTGAGGGTTACCGGCGGCCGCCGCACTTCGGGGCGGTGTTATCCAGGAGCCGAGCTGGTCCTGCGTGCCCTCAACAGGGATTCCATGCTCGGGTCACTATCTTATTGGTTGAATATCCGCATCGCGCACCGATGTACATTAAGCGCAATCTTCTCGTGTGCGGGTGTTCGTTTTTTAGACATTGCTTTTGAATTTTACCGCTTCTTAAGCGTGTGAAAACCAATGGTGCTCTTCCGTTCAGCCGCGCAATGCGCCGGAGCGAACGCACGTGGGATTCTGCTGACCGGCATGGGCGATGACGGTGTGCTGGGTCTTCTCGAAATGCGCAGCGCCGGCGCCGACACGATCGCCCAGGACGAGGCGAGCTGCGTGGTCTTCGGCATGCCCAAGGAGGCAATCGCCCGCGGCGGCGCCGGCAAGATACTGCCGCTGGATCATATCGCACGGGAAATCATAGGGAGCAGCGCATGCAACGCGCCTCGGGCATTGTAAGGGCCGCCGAATCGATCATTTTGCCGCACGGGGCTGGATCAGCCGACGCTATCGGTTCGCGGCTGACGGATATAGTCCGCTGCCTGTCCGCTCCGCGTCGCGACATGGAAGCGACTTTCCTCGGCATGACCCAGAGCCTCGCAGGGTGTGTGCCGTTGCTCGGCGAGATCTCCACCGCGCATGAGCAGGTGGCGGCGTCCCTGTGCGGCGGCGACTTCGCCAAAGCCGTCGCGCGTCTTGAACGGATTCGCATCGCGGGCGCGGGCATCGGCTCGGAGGGCCTGCAGAACGGGTCGAGCATAGACCGCCTCCAGGCGACCATCGTTCAGGTGGAACCGGCCGTCTCGAGCCTTTCGACAAGCGTCAGGATCATCGGTTTCGTTGCCGTCAATGCCCGCATACAGGCCGCCGGCATTCGCGATCAGAGCGAGGATTTCTCGATTTTCGCAACGGACATGGCGGAGCTGACCCGCAACGCAGCCGCAACCGTGAAGGCCTTCTCCGAACAATATCAGCGGCTCATCGCCAGCCTTGAAGAAGCGGTGAGGGTGAACACCGCCTTCGCCGCCGAGCATAGCGGCACGATGGGCGTGATTTCCTCCCGTTTGGGTCAATACCTTGAGACCATCGACGGCCACCGGCAAAGGCTTACCGGGAAGACGGCGGATCACGGCCAGTTGAGACTTCAGATCACCTCCCGTATCGGCGCCGCGGTCGCCGCCCTGCAGATCGGCGACATAACCCGCCAGCGCATCGAGCATGCCGAACAGGCCCTGGAGGCTTTGGATGGCCTGTTGCGCACCATCCCGGAGGGGGACACGGACAGGCGAAACGGGGCGATTGCCGCCATCTGCGGCCTGCAGGTCGCGCAGTTGGAAGAAGCGACCGCCGATCTCGGTCGCGAGGCCGGCGACCTCACATCCACCCTGAACGAGCTCGCCGGCGATGCCGAAACAATTCTCACGCACGGCGCGGAAGAGGCGGAGCACTTGCTTGCAAGCGGCGGCACGGCAATCAGCGCAATGGTTGAGGATCTCAGGGAGATCTGCGCTCTGCTCGGTGCATTCACGTCAATGCGTGACGATCTCGACCGGTTGACCAGCGACGTATCCCGCACAGTCGCGGCCATGGTCGAGGATCTGGAGAAAGTCCGACGGATCGAGGAGGATCTGCGCCACCTCGGGCTGAATACGGCCATCAAATGCGGACGCTTCGGCAACGAGGGGCGCACCCTCAACGTCATTGCCCAGGAACTGCGCATGCTGACCGAGCAGACGGGCGAAGCAACGAAGACGATCATCACGGGCCTCGAGGAGGCGGCTCAGCTCGTCTCCGCCTCGCCCGCCGCCGCAGCCCGCGGAACGACCGCGGAGTTGGAAAGCGAGGCACGCGAGGTGCTGGAGTGCCTCGCCTCTGTCACCGCAGGGCTCGGCCACCATGTCGGCTGCATCGTCAAGACCGGCCCCTCTGTCATGCGCGTGCTCGATGGCGTTGTCTCGGAGGTAAAGGCCCATGAGCAGATGGAACGGCACGTCAATGCTGGTGTTGCGGAAATAAGGATGGTCCTCGGCGAGGTGCCGGAGGAGCCCGGACAGTCCTTCTTGCCGCTCGAGCTCCTAAAGGTTTTGCGGGCCGGCTACTCGATGGACAGCGAAAGGCTTGTTCACGACCGCATGTTCGGTGACAGCACCTTGGACACGAGAGGGACGGAGCAGCCAACCGAGGATACCGCAGACCTTTCAGACATCCTCTTCTGAGGCCGGCGCTGCAGTTGCCTTGCCGCCTCAGACCGAGGTCATAGAGCTGCCCACACGTCGTCTTGTATCCGACGGGTTTTCGCCATACGTCGCCCTATAGACAGCCGAGAACCGTCCGAAATGAAAGAAGCCCCATTTCAGGCAGATCTCTCGCATTGCCTGATTGTTCTCGGGATCGAGCAGGTCCTGTCGTGCTGCGCGCAGGCGAAGCCTGAGGAGATAGGCGGCTGGCGTGGTATCCCTGAAAGCACGAAAGCCGGTTTCGAGGGCTCGGACTGAAACGCCCGCGGCTTCGGCCACCATTGGCATCGTGATCGGCTGATTGATATTGGCCTGCATGAACTCGATCGCCCGGCGGACATGGCGAGGGGCGATCAAGCACGGCTTCTTGTCCAGCAAATGCGATAGCCGGTGCGGGACAAGACGCACCACCACGTCGGCCAGCGCCTGCGTAACATGCGCCATGGCGATCGGCGACTGCAGCAACGGACCATTGTTGCGTATGCCGCCCATGATCGTTTCGGTGAGATTGCCGATCAACTGGCCGGCCGGTGTAGACAAACTCACCTGGGGCAACAAGTTCAGAGACCCGTCGAAGCGCGTCTCGAAAGTCTCACCCAGTGTCTGCAGAACGACAGACCAATTGATCAGCAGCTCGTCCACCACGTTTTCTTCCCCGCGCATGATGACGCTGTTCGGTTCGAAATTGTTGTAGAGAAGCAATTCTCCTTGCCCTGCCTCGGCCGTACGGGGGCCATAGGTCACCCCCATGCCGCCGCGCCGGGGCACGACGATCGACAAATATTCTGCCGTATCGGCGGTTGGCTCGATGTGGAATTGGAAATCGGTCTGATGATAACCGGTGATCAACACGGCACTGTCACACGCCGCAAGATCGATCCCCCAACGGAAATCTCGGGTCTGAGTGATAGGCTCGGCGTCAAATGTGCCAAAAGCACCGCCGAGTGTTTCGATCATGCTGTCGAATGACGAACCGCGAAACTGAAACGAGGCTTGTGCAGTACTCTTTTCCGACATGGTCCCGGTTGTCATCCTCGTAGCCGCCACCGCTCCTTGTCGACAGAAGCTGGGATTGATGGGTGCAATGAAAGTTGATCTTCGCGCCTACAGCGCCGTGCGTCCTTTCAGACGCACAAAGGTCGCTGTAGCACTATTTGAATCGCTGCATGTTTTTATCCTTAAATCGGCTACGATTTAAGGAAACATGCAGTAGCGGCGAGTTTAGGTTGGATGGTGCCCGTTCGCAATCGCCACCAGCCAATCCAACCTGGCAACGCATCCATTCTTCGACCGGACGCGGTACCAGCGCAGGAATCTAAGCATGTCGCCAAAAGTGTGCGGCGGTTTTGGGACAACGACATGCATGAAAACAAATACGTAAAGCGCGTCGCATGAACCCCTTTGAACGCGACGCGCTTAGTCGCGCGCATGCAGCTTAAGGAATGAGCCTATAGCCTGACGATACCGTCAACCCAATATTCCACCCGATACCGAACGGAATTGGCTTGTTCCTTCGCTTCGCGCCACGCCGCACGGCCATACCGGCCATCGCAGGCGATCCGGTCGATCGTCCACAAGCCAACCAACGCAACAATGAAGAGTAGCAAGCCGCGCATATCGACATCTTGTCGATGAATTCTTTAGAAAGCCCTACGTGCGATCGACTCCATCCGGCGCTTTTCGATCGCTTGTCACGCGGTTGTCACGATCGGCGGCTAGGAAATACCCACCTCGCCATTGACCACGGATGTACTGGCAAAGGCTGACGGTGACGAGGAAGGTCGGGTTTCCCCCGGCCTTTTTTCGTTTGTCCGAACAATCTGGAAGACGCGGTCGGGCAGTGACGTGCGCACCGCCCGACGATCATCCTCTCAATGCACCACCTGTGCTGCCGCCGACATCACCTCGTCAGGGCTCGGGTTCCGGAACATGTTGCGGCCGTCGGGGGAAGCCTCGGTAAAGGACCACCGCACAACGCCATCTCGGTCGAGCAGGAACTCACCGACAAGTTGCGCCATCGCGGTCGCCTCCATCCGCTTGTCGTCCTCCATCATCTCGTAGCCGTCCGCTCTCTGCAGATATTCGGACGCCGCGACCGGATCCATCGGTTCCGGCAACTCATCAGGCATGTCGAGCCGCATCGACATGACGGTCTGCATGCCAAGCTTGCGCGGCCAGTCGTCCTCGTCTTCGGTAAATTGGAGATTCGGGAGGCCGAAGGCCCGATGCGAAATCCGCTCGGGATCCGACGCGGCAAGCAAATTCGGCAGGGGATGGTAGCGGAAATATAGACGCGCCCGCTCGATCGGCGTGTTCACAACCGTCAGCGTCTCGACGCCCTTTTCGTTCAACGCCGCCTTGAGCTGCGCCATCGTGGCGATCTGCCGGCGGCAGAACGGGCATTGCAGACCTCTGAACAGGCCCACCAAAACAGGCTTGTGCCCCCGGAAATCATCAATGGCGATCTTGCCCTCATGTGTGATCGCATCGAGCACCACGTTCGGCGCCCGATCACCCGGCTGCAACGGCCCGGAACTGCGAAATTCTTCCATGGCTGTGTCTCCTTCCGTCACGCCAGAGCGGGAAACCGTCTCGGTGTGCGGTTTTCGCCCGCATCCCGCTCTGCTGTATTAGATCGATTCACGATCACTTCGGGTCGGCTCGCAAGTGCCCGCGAACCAGTCCGCACTGAGTCTGAAATTTGCTCACAGACGTTGTTCCACTCGCGCAGTTTTGCCTGGGAAAGGACTGTTCAGTCGAGGAACGGCAATACCACCAAGGCTTCCGGGTCGAGATCGTGGCTTTCGCAGATGTCTCGAGCCAGACCGAAGTAGCGCTCGGCCCCCGCGAGATCGCCTTCGTCGAGGCAAAGTGTCGCCAATCCATCATAGCACGGAAACAGCACCTGCGCTTCGCCCGTTTCTGCGGCAAGATCGAGCGCTTCGCCATAAAGCTTGCGGGCCTCGCGCGGCCGGCCATGGCACTGGTATATCTGCCCCAGCACGAGCAACGACACCGGCAGGTGGTCGCGCTGGTCGAGCGCCCGGTCGAGTTCGATCGCCTTTTGCGCCGCCGGCACGCCCTCGGCCGCGCAGCGGTCCGTGAAGGTACAATGGGCAACAGCGAGGTTGGCAAGCAGCCGCGCCTGAAAGCCGAGGTCGCCGATACGGCTGGCCAGGTCCAGACCGCGCCGGCAGACATCGATTGCGAGCTTCGGATCGACGATCGTGTAGAGAACCCCGAGATTGGTGTAGCCGCGGCAGGCCGCATGCATCAGCATCGCCGCTTCGGCCTCCGTAACGCTTCGCTCCACCGCCTCGATGGCCTCTCGCGTGCTGCCGCGCCGCGCGAGCGCTACGCCCTTGGTGTTCAGTGCCTCGGCCGTAACAAGGGCCGCCTCGCGCCGCATCGCGTCGCTGGCATCCGGGGCAAGCGCCTTGACCCGATCCAGGGCTTCGTCCGCCCGTTCGGAAGCATTGAGATAGTCGCCCATGCGGAAGGCCAGATGCCCCCGCTCCTGTAGCAGCGACGCGCTTTCGACGGGTGCCTCCGCCCGCTCGAGCAAAGCCCCGGCCTCGGCAAAACTTGCCTGCGCCCGATCGCGCTTGCCGGTCTCCCAGAGGAGATGGCCGAGCTTGCGAAGGATGCGCGCGCAGGCCACAGGGTCAGCCGATATCTGGTGAGAGCCGAGCAGAGCGCGGTAGTGCTCTTCCGCCTGTGCTCTTTCGCCGGACGGACCCAGGAGATCGGCGACGCGTTCCCGAGCGACGAACCACTCCGGTCCCTCCTCGCCAAGCGCGGCGAGAGCGGCCATGGCTTGCCGGTAGAACCGGATAGCGTCCTCGTTGGCGTAGAGCTGGCTGGCGCGGTCTCCCGCGGCCATCAGGTAGCGTGCGCCCCTGGCCCGGTCCGCCGACTGACTGTAGTGGTGTCCGAGGAGCGCCAGGTCCTCGAAACGCTCGGGATTTTCCCCATGGCGCCGCTCCAGCGCCCTGGCGACAGCGGCATGAAGCTCCATTCGACGCTTGACCAGGAGATTGTTGTAGACCACCTCATGCAGGATCGACTGCACGAAGCGGTAGGCCTGCGACCCCTGAGGCCCCCCCGGGGCCGTTTCCTCGATGATTTCGGCGTCGCAAAGCAGTTCCAGGACCGGCTCGACCTCGGCGGCGTGGGGAGAAATAGCGCCAAGGAGCGGCGCGTCGAAGCGCGGGCCGATAACGGCGGCGCTATGGACGAGACGCCGCACCTCCTGCGGCAATCGATCTATTCGCGCAAGCAGCATCGCCTCGATGCCGACCGGAATGTCGATGCTCGCCTCTCCCTCGGCAACGTGCCAGCGGGAGTCGTCGCGCCTGAGCGCGTCCAACTCGATCAGGCCGCGGACGATTTCCTCGATGAAGAGCGGGTTGCCGCCGGCCCGACGGAGGATCTGCGATGAAAGGCTCCGGGGAAGGCAATTCTCCCCGAACAAGCCCTCGAGGAGTCGTTGGCCATCGGCCGAAGAAAGGGCCCCGAGCCGAAGGGCGGTGACGCTGGTGCGCGCCTGGGTCAACCGCTCCGGGCCTGCATCCGGCCGCTGCGTGGTAATCACCATCAGCGGACTGCGATCCAGCCGGTCCAGCACGAAGCGCAAGGCCTCCAGCGATGCGGCGTCCGCCCAATGCAGGTCCTCGACGACGAGCAGCAACGGCGCCCGTTCGAGCCGCCGCTCGAACATGGTACGGATGACCGAAAAGAGCTGGCGCCGAACCTGTTCCGGAGAAAGGTGCCGCAAGGCGCCTTCGCGATCCCCCATTCCGAGTATGTGGAAGAAAAGCGGCATCAGTTCACCGACCTCGCCGGCGGCAAAGCCGATCTCGGCGAGACCGGACGCCAGCCGCTGCTGCGTTTCCTCCGCCGGGTCGCCGGTCGAAATACCATAGGCACTGCGCAGCACGGTGGCGAGTGTCCCGTAAGACGGCTCGCCGAGCGGAGAACAGGCCGCGCGCCTGACGACCACATGCGCAAAGCGCGGATCCTCGCCGATGGCTGCCAGGAATTCGCTCACCAGGCGTGACTTGCCGATGCCGGCTTCCCCGGTCAGACGCACGACCTGCGCAGTACCGGCGCAGGCGAGTACCAGGCAGTCCCGCATGCGGGCGATCTCGCTGTCGCGTCCGATGAGCGGCGCACTGAGACCGAGAGCGTCAAGGCCTCTTGCCGCACGCGGCGCCTCGAGCGCACCGTTCATCCGATGCACCTGGAGGCTGCCCGTCTTGCCGCGCAAGGCAACGGCGCCGAGCGTTTCATAGGCGAAGGCGTGCCGGGTAAGCTTGTGGGTTACCGGCCCTGCGAGGATCTCGTCCGGGCCGGCCATCGTCTGCAGGCGCTGCGCCGTGTTCACCGTATCGCCGGTGACCGAATAGGATTTCGTGTCGCCCGCCCCGAAGCCGCCGGTGACGACCGGGCCGGTGTTGACGCCGATATGGAGACTGAGCGGCAGGCCTATGCGCCGATGCCAGCGGTCGCTCACCTGCGCGGTCCGATTGATCATCTCGAGTGCGGCCCGAAGAGCCCTCTCCGGGTCGTCCTCATGCGCCACCGGCGCGCCGAAGAGGGCGAGCAGCGCGTCGCCGATGAACTTGTCGACGAAGCCGCCGAACGTCTCGACGGCCCTCGTCAGTTCCTCGAAGAGCTCGTTCTGCAGCGCCTGCAGGATCTCCGGATCGACCTGCTCGCTGAGGCCGGTGAACCCGCAAAGATCGGCAAACACGACCGTGACCGTACGCCGGTCGGCGCCGATGTCGGGGCCTGGCGATGCCGGATTCGCCGGTGATACAGGCGGCATCGGATGCCGCTCCCGCGCCGGCCGAACTTCCGCGGCTGCTCCGAGCCGGGTGCCGCAGCGCGGGCAGAAGGCGAAATGCGGCGCACAGAGATAGCCGCAACCCGTGCAAGAACTCTGCTGCCTGGCACCGCATTTCGGGCAAAACGCGAAGCCGCTCTCTATCTCGCTATCGCATTCATGGCAGTTCATCGCCGACGAACCTCAATAGACACCTGGCGGCGAATAAGTTTGCCGCTGCAGGCGTGAATGCTGCAAAAACAATGGACTTGTTGATCCGGCTTGGCAAGCAATGCGAAATCCCGGCGGGATTCGGGCGCCGAACGAACGGGTACGGAAGCTGTGCAAAGCATGCGCGAGGGCTACACTTGCTCCCATTACCCGCGCGCCGTTTGGCTCCGCGCGGCGGAAATAATCCGACGCGAAAGATGACGCGCGCGCAATTTTGCGCTAGTACCCCTCGACCGGCGCTCAAGCATCGCCATATTCGCGTATCGATATTCGTCCGTGAAGGAACATGTTCATGCCTGCCTATCGCTCCCGCACCACCACTCACGGCCGCAACATGGCCGGCGCCCGCGGCCTCTGGCGCGCCACGGGCATGAAGGACAGCGACTTCGGCAAGCCGATCATTGCGGTGGTGAACTCGTTCACACAATTCGTGCCCGGCCACGTGCATTTGAAGGATCTTGGCCAGCTCGTCGCCCGCGAGATCGAGGCGGCCGGCGGCGTCGCCAAGGAATTCAACACGATCGCCGTCGATGACGGCATCGCCATGGGCCATGACGGCATGCTCTATTCGCTGCCCTCGCGCGAGATCATCGCCGACAGCGTCGAATACATGGTCAACGCCCACTGCGCCGATGCCATGGTCTGCATCTCCAACTGCGACAAGATCACCCCCGGCATGCTGATGGCCGCGTTGCGCCTCAACATCCCCGCTGTCTTCGTCTCCGGCGGGCCTATGGAGGCCGGCAAGGTGGTGCTGCACGGCAAGAAGCACGCGCTCGACCTCGTCGACGCCATGGTCGCGGCCGCCGACGACAATGTTTCCGACGAGGACGTCAAGGTTATCGAGCGGTCCGCCTGTCCGACCTGCGGCTCCTGCTCCGGCATGTTCACGGCCAACTCGATGAACTGTCTGACCGAGGCCCTCGGCCTGTCGCTGCCCGGCAACGGCTCGACGCTTGCCACCCATGCCGACCGAAAGCGCCTCTTCGTCGAGGCCGGCCATCTCGTCGTCGACCTGGCGCGCCGCTATTACGAGCAGGAGGATGGACGTGTCCTGCCGCGCTCGATCGCGTCCAAGAAAGCCTTCGAGAACGCCATGGCGCTCGACATCGCCATGGGCGGCTCGACCAACACCGTGCTGCACATTCTCGCCGCCGCCTATGAAGGCGAGGTCGACTTCACCATGGACGACATCGACCGGCTGTCGCGCAAGGTTCCCTGCCTGTCGAAGGTCGCGCCGGCGAAGAGCGACGTGCATATGGAAGACGTGCATCGCGCCGGCGGCATCATGTCAATCCTCGGCGAACTCGACAAAGGCGGCCTCATCAACCGCGACTGCCCGACAGTGCACAGCGGGACGATCGGCGACGCCATCGATCGCTGGGACATCACCCGCACGTCGAGCGAGACGGTCCGCAACTTCTTCCGCGCCGCCCCCGGCGGCATTCCGACCCAGGTGGCCTTCAGCCAGGAGGCGCGCTGGGACGAACTCGACACCGACCGCGAAAAGGGCGTCATCCGCTCTGTCGAGCATCCCTTCTCCAAGGACGGCGGCCTCGCTGTCTTGAAGGGCAACATCGCCCTCAACGGCTGCATCGTGAAGACCGCCGGCGTCGACGAGAGCATCTTGAAGTTCTCCGGCCCCGCCCGCGTCTTCGAGAGCCAGGACGCCTCCGTCAAGGCGATTCTCGCCAACGAAGTCAAGGCCGGCGACGTCGTGGTCATCCGCTATGAAGGTCCGAAGGGCGGTCCCGGAATGCAGGAAATGCTCTATCCGACGAGCTACCTGAAATCGAAAGGTCTCGGCAAGGCCTGCGCGCTGATCACCGACGGCCGCTTCTCCGGCGGCACGTCCGGCCTGTCGATCGGCCATGTCTCGCCCGAGGCGGCGAATGGCGGCACGATCGGGCTCGTCCGCGAAGGCGACATCATCGACATCGATATCCCGAACCGCACCATCAGTCTGCGGGTGGACGAGGTCGAGCTTGCCAACCGCCGCGCCGAACAGGATTCCAGGGGCTGGAAGCCGGCCGAACAGCGCAAGCGCAAGGTGACGACAGCGCTCAAAGCCTATGCCGCCTTCGCGACCTCCGCCGACCGCGGGGCCGTGCGCGACCTGGGCGATCGCTGAAGCGGTCACTCTTATCATACTACCGCAAGGCGTTTCCGGAACGGGTCGCGCTCCGGAGCTTCAAAGTCTTGATCCGACCGACATTATCGGCACAGGCTGAGATTCGTGGCGAAAAAAGTCTATCTGGCCGGACCTGAGGTCTTCCTTCCCAATGCCCGCGAAATGCTTGACCGCAAGGCGTCGCTGACGCGTGCCGCCGGGCTGATCCCGCTGTCGCCGGGAGACCTGGAGATCCCGCCGACCAATTCGAAGCGGGAACTGGCGGCGGCGATCAGCACCGTCGACGAGCAGATGATGCTCGAGGCGGACGCGATCATCGCAAACCTGACGCCCTTTCGCGGGATCGCCGCCGACACCGGGACGACGTTCGAACTCGGCTTCATGTGCGCGCTCGGCAAACCGGTGTTTGCCTATACCAACGTGGCACGCAATCACACCGCTCGCGTCATCGACCACTTCAAGGGCGCCGTCTCGCCCGATGCCGAGGGCCGGCTACGGGACCCGGATGGGTTGTCGGTCGAGGATTTCGGCCTGATCGACAACCTCATGCTGCATTCCGGCATCGAACGGCGGGGCGGCATCATCATTGTCGGCGATGCGGCAGCGGATGCGGTCTACACCGATCTCGCGGCCTTCGAGAAATGCCTCGCCGCCGCAGCCCGCAAGCTCAGCAATGCGTAACCGCTGAACAAGCCCCCGACTTCACATGTGCCGCGTCTCGCCCGGGACATTCCACCAGTTGTTGTGGAGCCCGTCCATATATTGGACCGGCAAGGTCGCCAGCACGGCTGGATCGATATCATCAAGGCATGCGATATTGATGGAAACGAAGGCTCCACCGATCTGCTCGACATATCCGTGCCCATAAGGCGCCGTGCCGCAAGTCATGCAAAACCGGTGATGGCCACTCATTGTGCCGAACTGATAGTCTCCGATACCGCTCTCTTCGCAGAGCAGCCGGAAATCCTCTGGCTTCACGGACGCACCCCAATAGCGCATTTTCGAGCAGTAGGAACAATTGCATCGACTGGTCCCGGCCTCGAGATCGACATCGACCTCGTAGCGAATCCGTCCGCAGTGGCAGCTACCCTTGTAGGTCCTCTTCATCTTCGCTCCTCCCGCCTGAAACGCCGCCATGGCATCCGCCGCACTCCGACGATGCGGCGCGCCAGCGAGAACAACACGATCCTCAACCGATTGCCATCCTTATTCTCCAGGGTTTGCGCTGGCGAATTCTGTGCTGCGGCGGAAAAGGAAGATGGGTGCTTTTGTGCGCCTCATCCGGCTGCCGCTCGCAGTAAATCTGCCGGAACTCAGGTCAGCGCGTGCAGATCGGTCCGCAGCCGGTCGGGGCCGGTATCGCCAAGCTGCGCATCGACCGCTTCATGCGTGCGCTTCCACACAGGCACGGCTTCCGCCAGCAGCCGCTCTCCCGCTTCCGTCAATCGCAGGCGGCGCAGCCGCCTGTCGTCAGAATCCACGAAGACCTGCAGAAGACCACGGCGCTCCAGCGGTTTCAGCGCCGCTGTCAGCGTCGTGCGATCCATTGCCAGAAGCGACGCGACCGCGCTTATGCTCGGCGGTTCGGGCCGATTGAGCGACATCATCAGCGAGAACTGGCCATTGGTGATGTCGAGCGGCCTGAGCGCCTCGTCGAACCTGCGAGCCAAGGCACGGGCGGCACGCTGGACATGCAGGCACAGGCAGGTATCCCTGACGAAGATCGTGGTCGAGAAGGGTATGAGCGGCGGCTTTGACATGTCCGACTAATGTTGATATCAACGTAAATAGTCAAGCACTAATGGCGATGCATCCACCGTTCGACGTGCTCACCGCAAGTTCCGAGCTGCGTTATAATCGGTGCTCCAACGAAAATTCGATCGAAGGCCCTTGGAGGAACGGATATGGGACCGAACCACGCCGTCGTGTCGCAGGAGGAATGGCTGCAGGCACGCAAGTCGCTGCTGGCGCTCGAAAAGGAGCACACCCATCTGCGAGACAAGGTCAATGCCGGGCGTCAGGCGATGCCTTGGGTGAAGGTCGAGAAATCTTACAGGTTCGATACCCGGGACGGCCCGAGGAGCCTGGCGGACCTCTTTGACGGACGAAGCCAGCTTCTCGTCTACCACTTCATGTTCGGCGAAAACTGGGAGGCCGGTTGCCCAAGCTGCTCCTTCCTCGTCGATCATTTCGGTGGCACCCTGCCCCATCTCAACCATCACGACGTCACGCTGGTCGCCGCATCGAGCGCGCCGCTCGAAAAAATCGAGGCCTATCGCAAGCGAATGGGCTGGGATTTTCCCTGGGTGTCCGCCCGGGGCAGCGCGTTCAACAGAGATTTCCACGTGTCCTTCACGCCCACTGAAATGGCGGGCGACAAGGTCGTCTACAACTTCACCGAGATGGCCCCGAAGGACGCCTACGAGGAGCTGCCGGGCCTCAGCGCCTTCTACCAGGACGAGGGCGGCACCGTTTATCACACCTATTCAACCTATGCGCGCGGTCTGGAGGAGTTGGTCGGCACTTTCATGCTGCTCGATCGGGCGCCCAAGGGCCGCAACGAAGGCACGATCATGGATTTCGTCCGCCGCCACGACGAGTATGAGGACTGACCGAAGCGGTCCGCCGCTCAAACTGAATGGACAGAACGGCAGCCGGCCCTATCTCTCGTACCGCCCCTCGTAGCCTCGAGGAGGGGTGCATCACCGCTATGGCGAAATCCAGGAGGTAAGAGTGGAAACAGAGCCTCAGGAAGAACATCGCTGGCTGGAACAATTGCTCGGCGAGTGGACTGTCACGTCAGAAGATTCGACGGGAAGCGGCGAGGCGAGTGCTCCATGGGTGGAGAACGTTCGTTCGATGCGGGGCCTATGGTTGGTTTGCGAAGGGCAAGGCACCATGCCGGACGGAAATTCCGGCCAGACCCTGATGACGCTTGGATTCAATCCCCTGACCGGGCGCTATGTCGGCACATGGGTCGGCTCCATGATGACGCATATGTGGGTTTATGACGGCGAGATCGAAGACGACGGCAAAACGCTCGCGCTGAATTGTGAAGGCCCGGACTTTGAAAATCCCGGCAGGTCCGCCAGGTATCAGGACAGAATAACACTCATCGACGCGAACCGCCGCACGCTGACGGCCCGCGTCCAGGCCAAAGACGGAAGCTGGAAGGAGATGATGAGGGCGGAGTACCGCCGCCGATAGCTTGATGCGGCCGATGCTGCATGCACCAACAACCGGAGGAGCAATCATGCATGGGAAATTCATCTGGTACGAACTGATGACGACGGACACGAAGGCCGCAGAAGCCTTCTACAAGAGCGTCGTCGGCTGGTCCGCCCGCGACGCGGGCATGCCTGGCATGGACTACACGCTTTTCTCCATGGGCGACCACCAGGTGGCCGGCCTGATGACCATGCCCGAGGGCGCGCTCGAGATTAAGGTGCCGCCGGCCTGGCTCGGCTATGTGGCGGTCGATGATGTCGATGCGACCGCCGACAAGCTCGCCTCCGCGGGCGGCACCGTCCACCGCGCACCGGACGACATACCCGGCGTCGGTCGCTTCGCGATCGTCACCGACCCGCATGGCGCCGCCTTCGCCCTTTTCAAGGGGACCGGCGAGCCGCCGCCAGCCATGGACCAGATGGCCGCCGGCAATGTGGGCTGGCACGAACTGATGGCCGGCGACCTCGACACCGCCTTCGACTTCTATTCGAAGCTGTTTAACTGGACCAAGGACCAGGCGATAGATATGGGCGATATGGGCGTCTACCAGATCTTCGCTTTCAACGGCCAGCCGATCGGCGGCATGATGACCAAGCCGAAGGAAATTCCCGCGCCCCCCTATTGGCTCTATTACTTCAACGTCGAGGCGCTGGATGCGGCGATCGATCGTGCCACATCCGGCGGCGGCAAGATCATCCAGGGTCCGATGGAGGTGCCCGGCGGCGCCTGGATCGTGCAAGGCACCGATCCGCAGGGCGCAATGTTCGCTCTGGTTGCACCGAAGCGCTGATGCAAACGCCGTCAGAATGGAAGGCTCTCGGTTCTCGCGAGCCTTCGCCTGTCCTGACGCCCGTGCGTCCAGCGCTTCAGGATTTCGCCCGGATCAATCCGCCGCCCATCTGAGACGCTGGGAGGGGTGACCGCGAGGGGATCGAAGGGCAGCCGAAACCAGCCCGGTTTCGGCTTGCTTTCTTTCATCGCATTGCACAAAGTCCTTTCGAATGGCGGGCGACGTACCCGCCGTCGAGGGGAAAAACGCCGCATGTCGATCAAGGCCAGCATCTATCACCTGACCCATTACAAATATGACCGGCCGGTCAGGCTCTCACCGCAGATCATCAGGTTGAAACCGGCCGCACACTCGAAGACGAAGGTCATCAGCCACTCGCTGAAGGTCTCGCCGGAAAACCACTTCGTCAACCTGCAGCAGGACCCCTACGGCAACTACCTCGCCCGTTACGTCTTTCCCGATCCGGTGACGGAAATGAAGATCGAAGTCGATCTCGTCGCCGACATGACCGTCTACAACCCCTTCGACTTTTTCGTCGAGGAGGAAGCCGAGCACTGGCCGTTCCGCTATCCTGAAGACCTCAGCGAGGACCTGAAGATCTACATGACGCCGGAGCCGGTGGGCGAAAGGCTTTCGGCGTTCCTCGAAGGCGTGGATCGCTCGCGTCAGCGCACCGTCGACATGGTGGTCGGCCTCAATGCGCGGCTGCAGAAGGAGATCGGCTACGTCATCCGCATGGAGCCGGGCGTGCAGTTGCCGGAGGAGACCCTCGGTCTCGCCAGGGGCTCCTGCCGCGATTCGAGCTGGCTCATGGTGCAGATCCTGCGCAATCTCGGCTTTGCCGCGCGCTTCGTCTCCGGCTATCTCATCCAGCTGACGCCGGACCTGAAGGCGCTCGACGGCCCCTCCGGCACCGAATACGACTTCACCGACCTTCACGCCTGGGCCGAGGTCTATCTCCCGGGCGCCGGCTGGGTCGGGCTCGATCCGACCTCCGGCCTCTTGACCGGCGAGAGCCACATTCCGCTCGCCGCCACCCCGCATTTCCGGAATGCCGCGCCGATCTCCGGCGGCTTTTTCGGCGATCCGGACACGCAGTCGGACTTCGCCTTCGACATGAAGGTCGCGCGCGTCGCCGAGCATCCGCGCATCACCAAGCCGTTCTCGGACGAAAGCTGGGAGGCGCTCAACGCGCTCGGCAACGAGGTCGACCGGGTGCTGACCGACAACGATGTTCGCCTGACGATGGGCGGCGAGCCGACCTTCGTGTCGATCGACGACTTCGAATCTGACGAGTGGAACACCGCCGCCGTCGGCCCGACAAAACGCGAGAAGGCCGACACGCTCATTCGCCGCCTGCGCGAGCGCTTCGCGCCCGGCGGCTTCCTGCACTACGGACAGGGCAAGTGGTATCCGGGCGAAAGCCTGCCGCGCTGGACCTTCTCGCTCTATTGGCGCCGCGATGGCCTGCCGATCTGGCAGCGGCCGGAACTGATTGCCGAGGAGCGCGGCAGGAACGATGTGACCGAGCGCGATGCCGAGCGCCTGCTGGTCGCCATCGCCGGCGAGCTCGACGTCGCAGCGGACATGGTCGTTCCGGCCTATGAGGATCCGGCCGAATGGATCGTCAAGGAAGCGAACCTGCCGAACAATGTCGATCCGTCCAACTCGAAGCTCAAGGACCCGGAGGAACGCAGCCGCCTCGCCCGTGTTTTCGAACGCGGCCTGACGACGCCGACGGGCTACGTGCTGCCGGTCCAGGCCTGGAATTCACGGGCTTTCGGCCGCAAGTGGACGAGCGAGAAGTGGGCGACCCGGCGCGGCCGCATCTTCCTGGTGCCCGGCGACAGCCCAGTCGGCTACCGCCTGCCGCTCGGTTCGCTGCCCTATATCTCGCCCTCCGCCTATCCCTATATCAATCCCCTCGACCCGACAGTTCCGCGCACAGACCTGCCCGATTTCACCGAAGAGAAGGGTCGCGCCCAACAGTCACGCTTCCAGCCCTCCGAGGAGCCGCAAACGCCGCTGCCCGTCGCGCGCGACGAGATCGGCGGCTCCGTGCGCACCGCGATCACCGTCGAGCCGCGCGAGGGCCGACTCAGCGTCTTCATGCCGCCGACGACGGACATCGAGGAATATCTGGACCTGATCGCCTCGACCGAACGGGCCGCGGCAGCGCTTGGTCTCACCGTCCATATCGAAGGCTATGCGCCGCCCCAGGACGAACGCATCAATGTCATCCGGGTGGCGCCCGACCCGGGCGTGATCGAGGTCAATATCCACCCGGCTTCGAGCTGGGGGGAATGCGTCGACATCACCACGGCGATCTACGAGGAGGCGCGCCAGAGCCGGCTTGGCGCCGACAAGTTCATGATCGACGGCCGCCATACGGGAACCGGTGGCGGCAACCACGTGGTGGTCGGTGGCCGCAGCCCCAATGACAGTCCCTTCCTGCGCCGGCCGGATCTCTTGAAGAGCATCGTGCTGCACTGGCAGCGCCATCCCTCGCTCTCCTATCTCTTTTCCGGCCTGTTCATCGGACCCACCAGCCAGGCGCCGCGCATCGACGAGGCACGCCACGACTCGCTTTACGAGCTGGAGATCGCCCTCGCCCAGGTACCCTCGCCCGGCGCTGGCCGCATGCCGCCGCTGCCGTGGCTCGTCGACCGGTTGTTCCGCAACCTGCTCGTCGACGTCACCGGCAACACGCACCGGTCGGAGATCTGCATCGACAAGCTGTTTTCGCCTGACGGCCCGACCGGACGGCTCGGCCTCATCGAGTTCCGCGGCTTCGAAATGCCGCCGAATGCGCGCATGTCGCTCGCCCAGCAATTGCTGGTGCGCGCCATCATTGCCCGTTTCTGGAAGAACCCGGTAGAAGGAGGTTTCGTGCGCTGGGGCACGGCGCTCCACGACCGCTTCATGCTGCCGCACTATGTCTGGCAGGATTTCCTCGACGTTCTCGCCGATCTGAGAGCGCATGGCTTCGATTTCCGGCCGGAATGGTTCGCGGCACAGCTCGAATTCCGCTTCCCCTTCTGCGGCGAAGTGGAATACGAGGAAGCGAAGCTCGAAATCCGTCAGGCGCTCGAGCCCTGGCACGTGATGGGCGAGCAGGGCGCGATCGGCGGTACGGTGCGCTATGTCGATTCGTCGGTCGAGCGCCTGCAGGTGAAGCTCGAGACCGGCAATCCCGATCGCTACATCGTGACCTGCAACGGCCGGCCGGTGCCGCTTTCCAGGACGGGCACGAACGGCGTCGCCGTCGCCGGCGTGCGCTACAAGGCCTGGCAGCCCGCCTCCGGGCTGCATCCCGTGTTGCCCGTGAACACTCCCCTTACATTCGACGTTTATGATACATGGTCGAATCGGGCGATCGGCGGCTGCGTCTACCATGTTGCGCATCCAGGCGGGCGTAACTATGAGACGTTCCCGGTCAATGGCAACGAGGCAGAGGCACGCCGGCTGGCGCGCTTCGAACCCTGGGGCCACACGACCGGCATGTATCGGCTGCGCCCTGAGGCCCCATCGGCGGAGTTTCCCCTGACGCTCGACCTAAGGCGTCCGGCAGGAGTGTAAATGGCGAAGAAGCAGGCGGCAGAGGCAACAGGCAAGGGGCGGTTCGAGGGCGATCCGGCATTCGGCTATCGCGCCCTGCCGGGCGTCGCCGACGAGATGCTCGACCCCCAGGGCAACGTCCGGCCGGTCTGGCAGCGTCTGCTTGCCGCGCTCGGCCGGATGGACGAAACGGAGCTCGCCAACCGCTTCGCTCGTGCCGACCGTTATCTGCGCGACGCCGGCGTGTTCTATCGGGCCTATGGCAAGGAAAACACCGAACGAAGCTGGCCGCTCTCGCACATACCGGTGCTGATCGACGAAGCCGAATGGGCCGCCGTTTCCGAGGGGTTGATCCAGCGAGCCGAGCTCCTCGAGAGAGTGGTCGCGGATATTTACGGCGAGAACCGGCTTGTGCGGGAAGGGCTGCTGCCGCCGGCACTTGTCGCCTCCAATCCGCAGTTCCTGCGACCGCTGGTCGGCGTTGAGCCGGCGGGCGGGCACTTCCTGCACTTCTGTTCCTTCGAGATCGGGCGAGGCCCTGACGGCAACTGGTGGGTTCTGTCCGACCGGAGCGAGGCGCCATCAGGCGCCGGCTTTGCGCTCGAAAACCGTGTCGCCACGACGCGCGCCTTTTCCAACCTCTACGCCGAGACCCACGTCCATCGCCTGGCGAGCTTCTTCGGGGCTTTCCGCGATACTCTCCAGGCGCAAAAGCTGCATCCGGACGACCGCATCGCCGTCCTCTCGCCCGGCATCGCCAACGAAACCTATTTCGAGCATGCCTACATCGCCCGCTATCTCGGCTTCATGCTGCTCGAAGGCGAGGACCTCACGGTCGTCGGCGGCCGGGTGATGGTGCGCACGGTCGCCGGCCTGAAGCCGATCGGCGTGCTCTGGCGCCGCCTCGACGCCTCCTTCGCCGATCCGCTCGAACTCGATCAATCCTCCCATATCGGCACGCCCGGTCTCGTCGAAGCGCTCCGGGCCGGTTCCGTCTCGATCGTCAACGCGATCGGCTCCGGCATTCTGGAGACGCGTGCGTTCCTCGCCTTCATGCCGACGCTCTGTCGCCACCTGCTTGGAGAAGAGCAGAAGCTGCCGTCGATCGCCACCTGGTGGTGCGGCCAGGAACAGGAGCGCCAGCACGTCGCCAGCAACATCGAGGGAATGGTCATCGGTCCGGCCTATTCGACGCGGCCCTTCTTCGACGACAACGGGCAATCGGTGCTCGGCACCGCGCTGCGCGAAACCACCAAGACGTCGGCCGCCGAATGGCTGGCGACAGGCGGAGGCAAGCTGGTCGGTCAGGAGGTGGTGACGCTGTCGACGACGCCGGCCTGGGTCCGCGGCCGGCTGACGCCGCGGCCGATGAGCTTGCGTGTCTTTGCGGCGCGCACCCGCGACGGCTGGCAGATCATGCCGGGCGGCTTCGCCCGCATCGGCTCGGGCGACGACGTCGCGGCGATCGCCATGCAGGCGGGCGGCACGGCCGCCGATGTCTGGATCGTCAGCGACAAGCCGGTCGAGCGCACGACGCTGCTCCCGGCCGAGGAGAGCTTCACCCGCAACCTGCCGGGCAGCCTGCCGAGCCGCGCGGCGGACAATCTCTTCTGGCTCGGCCGCTATATCGAGAGGGCGGAGGGGGCGCTTCGAATCCTGCGCGCCTGGCACGCTCGCTTTGCCGAAGCGGCAGATCCGAACATGCCGCTCCTCAAGGATGTCAGCAGCTATCTCGCCGCGCTCGACATCCGCACGCGCCAGCCGGTGCCGGCGAGCCTGCTTGCCAATATCGACAGCGCACTTTTCAGCGCCGGCAATATCCGCGACCGGTTCTCCCCCGACGGCTGGCTCGCCCTGAACGACCTGTCGAAAACCGCGCGCAAGTTTCATGCGACCGTGCAGGCGGGCGACGACGCGACCCACGCGATGACCATTCTCTTGCGCAAGCTTGCGGGCTTTGCCGGCCTCGTCCACGAGAACATGTACCGTTTTACCGGTTGGCGATTCCTGTCGATCGGTCGCTATCTCGAGCGCGGCCTGCACATGACGAGACTGCTCGGGCACATGTCCGGACCGGAGGCTCCGGACGGCGCCTATGACATGCTGCTCGAGATCGGCGACAGCGTCATGACCCATCGCCGCCGCTACAACGTCAACACGGCCGCCTTGACGGTCACCGACCTTCTGGCGCTCGACCCGCTCAACCCGCGCTCCGTCCTTTTCCAATTGAACGAGATCAAGACGGAGGTCGAACTGCTGCCGAACGCCTTCGTCAACGGCCAGATGTCGCCCTTTTACCGGGAGACGATGCGGCTTCATTCCGGCCTTGCGGTGATGACGCCGGAAGCGATGACCGCGACGGTCTACAAGCGGCTCGAGCAGGATATCGAAAAACTCTCGGACCTGCTCGCACGAACCTATCTCGGATAGAACGGGACGATGCCACACAGCAGCGCACGAGTGCACATATGTAACCCCTCCCCAACCCCTCCCCACAATGGGGAGGGGCAATCTTCGCCGCACCGCCTCCGCCCCCCTGTCGACCTTTGTGCTCGACGCGCTGGGGGAAGTGGCAGACGATCGCAGCGGCCGCTAAGCCCCTCCCCCCTTGTGGGCCCTTGTGGTGAGGGGTTGGGGAGGGGTTTTCTCCACCCACCGAAACTGTAGGTGATCTAACGAAGAACGGCCTTTCCGATGCTCTATGACATCAACCTGAAGATCACCTACGGTTACGAGGTTCCGGTGAGCGGCGGGCGCCATCTCGTGCGCGTGTTGCCTGCTTCGATCCCGGGCCGCCAGCGCCTGATCGCCGGCTCCCTGACATTCCAGCCCACGCCGGGCGAGCGGTCGGAGAGCGTCGACTTCTTCGCAAACGCTACCACCTCCATCCTCTTCCGCTCCGTACATGAGGATCTGGTCATTCGCATGCAGGCGCGCGTACAGGCCGAAGCATTGGCGCTCACCGCCGATTTTTCGCCGCCGCTGGAGGGCCTGCCCTCGCAACTCGCCTCCTCCTGGTCGATCGATGCGGAATCGCCGCACCATTTCATCGGCCCGAGTCCGCTGCTGCCCGAGGCTCCGGAAATTGCCGCCTATGCGCGCGAGATCGCCGGGGACAACATGACGGTGCTTCAGATCGGCGCCGCCATCTGCGAGCGCATTCACCGCGATTTCGCCTATGATGCCGACGCGACCACCGTCACCACGACGCCCGCCGAAGCCTTCAGGCTGAAGCGCGGCGTCTGCCAGGATTTCACGCATGTGATGATCGTTGCGCTGCGCAGCCTCGGCATCCCCGCCGGCTATGTGAGCGGCTTCCTCAGGACCTTGCCGCCGCCCGGCAAGGAGCGGCTCGAAGGTGCCGACGCGATGCATGCCTGGGTCCGCTTCTGGTGCGGCACGACGGGCGGCTGGATGGAACTCGACCCGACCAACAACATTCCGGCAGGCACCGACCATATCGTCGTCGGCCATGGGCGCGACTATGGCGACGTGGCTCCGGTCATCGGCGTGCTGAAAAGCTACGGCAGCCACACAACCGAACAGGCTGTCGACGTCGTCCCGGTGGAATGACCTCAAACGGCACAGCTCGCGCCGTTTTCACACATATTGCGCCGGAGAATACCCCTGAAAACAGGGGCTTTCTGGCAGATCCTATAAGATTGCGGTGATCGCCTCAACGGGACGGTAACGCATCACCACTAGTGTCACGGATGAGTGGCTACAACGTGCGGGGGTGCGCAAATATGGGAAGTCGGTCCGTGATCGGCCGGTCCTTCATTATGATGCTGAAGGACCGGGGCGGTAATTTTGGAATGATGACGGCGGTTGCAGCGCCGCTGCTTTTCGCAGCCGGCGGCGTTTCCATCGACATGGCCAACATGCTGATGACGAAGAACCAGCTCCAGGATGCGACCGACGCGGCCGCCCTTGCGGCCGCGTCCGCGCTCGTCTCCGACGAACAGCCGGATATCGCTGCTGCCAAGGAGATCGCCCGCAAATTCCTGAGGACCCAGGGGGGCGGCGCAACATCGCCCGATGATCCGGCCGAAAGCGGAGAGGGAGCCTCCTCCGGCGCTGCATCGTCGACACCCGATTGGGACGACGTCAATACGCTTGAGGTGAACATCACCGAGACACCGAACGGTGCGAAGGGGAAGATCTTTCAGGTCACCGTGGTCAACAAGCGCGTTCTCGAGTTCAACGCCATGACGCAGTTGCTCGGCACGGATTCGATCGAGCTTGCAGCCAGTTCCACGGCGGAAAGCGCCACCGAGACCAAGAATGCGCTGTCGATGTATCTCGTCCTCGATCGGTCCGGCTCCATGGCATGGAAGACGAACACGATCAACACCGCGAAAACGAGTTGCCCGAACTATACGGAAGCCAACTGGAGCAAGTTCCCGCGTCTCGCCGCCAGCAGCCCGTGCTACGTCACCAAGATCGACGCTCTGAAGAGTGCCGTCAGCGACCTGCTGGCGCAGCTGCTGGTAGCGGACCCGGATCAGATCTATGTTCGTACCGCTGCAGTCTCGTATAACTCCGCGCAGGACGCCGCGGGAAACCTCGCCTGGGGTACGAGCGGTGCCGCGACCTATGTCAATGCGCTCGTCGCAACCGGCGGCACGGCATCGGGCAGTGCTTTCAAGACGGCCTACCAGAAGGTCAGCGCTGAAACGGAAAACACGGCCCATGCCGCCAAGAACGGCCAGGTGCCGACGAAATACATCGTCTTCATGACCGATGGCGAGAACAATTACGCCAATGACGATACGGTTACGAAGCAATGGTGCGATACCGCCAAGGCCAACAAGGTCGAGATCTATAGCGTCGCGTTCATGGCGCCGCAGCGCGGCCAGGATCTGCTGAGATACTGCGCCTCCTCCACCTCGCATTACTTCGAGGCCGAGGAAACCGCAGACCTTGTCGCGGCCTTCAAGGCGATTGGCGAACGCGCCTCGGCAATGATTTCCCGCCTGACGAAATGACCGACCCTGAGCGGCGGGACCACAGGTCGTGGGGCCCGAAAAATCTCGCAAACCCGCCCTTTTGCCATGCCGTTCGGCCTTTGCCGGACGGCATTTTTCTTCCTGCGAAACTATTGAAATAGCATGCGAAGTGCATCCGCGCCGGGCGGCATAGCGATCTAATCCATTTAAAAACACCTGTTGCAAGCGCTTCGGATCGATGCATAAATGCCTGTTCCCGGCCGGTTCGGCTTACGGTTTCCTGAAATGCAACAAGGGTTTGACAGTTCTCATGATGAATCGGCTCTCCACAAACGAACTGCCGCAGCCGGCCCTGAGATCCTCCGAACCGGGCCAGCTTGCCGTCGAGATTCTCGAGCGCCTCAAATACCGCATCGGCAAGGATCCGAAGGTCGCAAAGCCGCACGACTGGCTGACCGCCGCCATTCTGGTTGCCCGCGACCGGATCACGGACAAGTGGATGGAATCGACGCGCAAGACCTATGCGACCGGGGCGAAGCGGGTCTACTACCTTTCGCTCGAATTCCTCATCGGCCGGCTGATGCGCGACGCCATGACGAATATCGGCCTGATGGACGAGATGCGTGATGCGCTTGCCTCTCTCGGCGTCGATATCGACGTGGTCGCCCAGCTCGAGCCCGACGCTGCTCTCGGCAATGGCGGCCTTGGACGCCTCGCCGCCTGTTTCATGGAGTCGATGGCGACCGTCGACGTCCCCGCCTATGGCTACGGCATCCGCTACATGCACGGCCTGTTCCGCCAGCAGATGGCCGATGGCTGGCAGGTCGAACTGCCCGAAACCTGGCTGGCCCACGGCAATCCATGGGAATTCGAGCGGCGGGAGAGCTCCTACGAGATCGGCTTCGGCGGCAGCGTCGAAACGGTCAATATCGACGAAGAGGTTCAGCGCTACGTCTGGAAGCCGGCAGAGCGGGTGATCGCCACCGCCTTCGACACGCCGGCCGTCGGCTGGCGGGCGAAGCGCGTCAACACATTGCGGCTCTGGGCGGCCCAGCCGATCGACCCGATCCTGCTCGACGCCTTCAATGCCGGCGACCATATCGGTGCGCTGCGCGAGAGCAACAAGGCGGAGAGCCTGACACGCGTGCTCTATCCGGCCGACGCCACGCCGGCCGGCCAGGAGTTGCGCCTCCGGCAGGAATATTTCTTCTCCTCCGCCTCGCTGCAGGACATTCTGCGCCGCCATCTGCAGCAATATCCGGACTTCACGTCGCTGCCGGATGCGGTTGCCATCCAGCTCAACGATACGCACCCGGCGGTGTCCGTCGCGGAACTGGTGCGCCTGCTGACCGACGTCCACGGGCTCGGATTCGAGGAGGCCTGGGACATCACGCGGCGGACCTTCGCCTACACCAATCACACGCTGCTGCCGGAAGCGCTCGAAAGCTGGCCGGTGCCGCTCTTCGAGCGGCTGCTGCCCCGCCACATGCAGATCGTCTACGCGATCAATGCGAAGGTCCTCATCGAGGCGCGCAGGCAGAAGCATGCGACCGACGAGGAGATCCGCAGCATCTCGCTGATCGACGAAACGGGCGAGCGGCGCGTGCGCATGGGCAATCTCGCCTTCGTCGGATCGCACTCGATCAACGGCGTCTCGGCGCTTCATACCGACCTGATGAAGGAAACGGTTTTTGCCCATCTGCACCGTCTTTACCCGGACCGCATCAACAACAAGACGAACGGCATCACGCCACGCCGCTGGCTGATGCAATGCAATCCCGGCCTTTTCGCGCTGATCCGGGACGCGATCGGCGACGAGTTCATCGACAACACCGAAGCGCTGCAGGCACTCGACGCCTTTGCCGACAAGGCGGACTTCCAGGAGCACTTCGCCGCCGTCAAGCGCGCCAACAAGGTGAGACTGGCGAAACTGGTCCAGGCGAGCCTCGGGATCAGGCTCGATCCATCGGCGATGTTCGACATCCAGATCAAGCGCATCCACGAATACAAGCGCCAATTGCTCAACATCATCGAGGCCGTGGCGCTCTACGATCAGATCCGCTCGCATCCGGAGCTCGACTGGGTGCCGCGCGTCAAGCTCTTCGCCGGCAAGGCGGCACCGAGCTACCATCACGCCAAGTTGATCATCAAGCTTGCCAATGACGTCGCGCGCGTCGTCAACAATGACCCGGCCGTGCGTGGTCTCCTGAAGATCGTCTTTGTTCCCAACTACAACGTTTCGCTTGCCGAGGTGATGGTTCCTGCCGCCGATCTCTCCGAGCAGATCTCGACAGCCGGCATGGAGGCATCCGGCACCGGCAACATGAAGTTCGGCCTCAACGGCGCGCTGACCATCGGCACGCTCGATGGCGCCAATGTCGAGATGCGCGACTGGGTCGGCGAGGAAAACATCAAGATCTTCGGCATGACCGCCGAGGAAGTGGCGACGGCGCGGGCCGAGGGGCACAACCCGCGTGCGACCATCGAGGCCTCGCGCGAGCTGTCGCAGGCGCTCTCGGCGATCGCTTCCGGCGTCTTCTCACCGGACGACCGCAACCGCTTCGCGGGTCTTGTCGACGGCCTCTACAACCATGACTGGTTCATGGTCGCCGCCGATTTCGAAGCCTATGCCAAGGCACAGCGCGAGGTCGACCAACTCTGGACGACCCCCTCCGACTGGTATTCGAAGACGATCCGCAACACGGCCCGCATGGGCTGGTTCTCCTCCGACCGCACGATCCGGCAATATGCCGGCGAAATCTGGAGAGCTGGATGACGTCACCGCCCGGCAAGGACGAACCGCCCGCTGCGCCAGGCTTTCTGCCGGCGCAGGAAATTGAGGCAATACTTTCCGGCACCCATAACGATCCCTTTGCCGTTCTCGGCGTGCATGCATCCGGCATGAGCTATGTGGCGCGATGCTTCATCCCCGGCGCGGAAGCGGTTGTTGCGGAGACCTTATCCGGAGAGGAAATCGGAATACTCGAACGGCGCAACGACGCCGGCTTTTTCGAGGGTTCCGTCTCGGTCCGCAAGGAGCAGCCGGTCCGCTACCGGGCTCGCAACGAGGGCGGCGAATGGATCGTGGTCGATCCATACAGTTTCGGCCCGGTCCTCGGACCCATGGACGACTATTACATCCGCGAAGGCTCGCACCTCCGCCTCTTCGACAAGTTGGGGGCCCACCCGATCGCGCATGACGGCGCCGAAGGCTTTCACTTCGCCGTCTGGGCGCCGAACGCCCGGCGTGTTTCCGTCGTCGGCAGTTTCAACGATTGGGACGGGCGCCGGCATGTCATGCGCCTGCGCGCCGACACGGGCATCTGGGAGATCTTCATCCCCGGCGTGCCGATTGGTGCCCCTTACAAATACGAGATCCTCGGCAAGGACGGCACGCTGCTGCCGCTGAAGGCCGATCCTTTCGCGCGGCGCTCGGAACTCCGCCCCGACACCGCATCGGTGACGACGGGCGAAATCGCCCAGGTCTGGGACGACGCGGCGCACCGGCAGCACTGGGAGGATGTCGATCCGCGCCGGCAGCCGATTGCGATCTATGAAGTCCATGCCGCCTCTTGGCAGCGCCGCGACAATGGCGACATGCTGACCTGGGACGAGTTGGCGGAGCGGCTGATCCCCTATTGCGTCGACATGGGCTTCACTCATATCGAATTCCTGCCGATCTCCGAATTTCCCTACGATCCGTCATGGGGTTACCAGACCACCGGTCTTTATTCGCCGACGGCCCGCTTTGGCGAGCCGGAAGGCTTTGCCCGCTTCGTCAACGGCTGCCACAAGGTCGGCATCGGCGTCATCCTCGACTGGGTGCCGGCGCATTTCCCGACCGACGAGCACGGGCTTCGCTGGTTCGACGGCACCGCGCTCTACGAGCACGAGGATCCGCGGCAGGGCTTCCATCCCGACTGGAACACGGCAATCTATAATTTCGGCCGCGACGAGGTCGCCACCTATCTCGTCAACAACGCCCTCTACTGGGCCGAGAAGTTCCACGTCGACGGCCTGCGCGTCGACGCGGTCGCGTCGATGCTCTATCTCGACTATTCCCGCAAGCACGGCGAATGGGTGCCGAACGAATATGGCGGCAACGAAAATCTCGAGGCGGTCCGCTTCCTGCAGACGATGAACACCCGCCTCTACGGCATCCATCAGGGCGTCCTGACGATCGCCGAGGAGTCGACGTCCTGGCCGAAAGTCTCCCATCCGGTCCATACGGGCGGGCTCGGCTTCGGCTTCAAGTGGAACATGGGCTTCATGCACGACACGCTGCAATATCTGTCGCGCGAGCCGGTGCATCGAAAGTTCCACCACAACGACATGACCTTCGGGCTGCTCTACGCCTTCAGCGAGAACTTCGTCCTGCCGCTGTCGCATGACGAGGTCGTGCACGGCAAGGGATCGCTGATCGCCAAGATGGCCGGCGACGATTGGCAGAAGTTCGCCAATCTCAGGGCCTATTACGGCTTCATGTGGGGCTATCCGGGCAAGAAGCTGCTCTTCATGGGACAGGAGTTCGCGCAATGGCGCGAATGGTCGGAAGAGCGCCAGCTCGACTGGAACCTGCTTGAATACAACCTTCACGAAGGCATGCGGCGGCTGGTCCGCGACTTGAACGGCACCTATCGCGCGAAGCCGGCGCTGCACGCGCGCGACTGCGAGGGCGAGGGCTTCGAGTGGCTGATCGCCGACGACCGGGACAATTCGGTCTTCGCCTGGCTGAGAAAGGCGCCGGGCGAGAAGCTGGTCGCGGTCGTCACCAATTTCACCCCCGTCTACCGCGAGGGCTACGACGTGCCGCTGCCAGTCGCCGGACGCTGGAAGGAAATCCTCAACACCGATGCGGAGATCTATGGAGGAAGCGGCAAGGGCAACGGCGGCGCCGTGCAAGCGGAAAAGAAGTCAAACGGAAGGACAATGGCCACCATCACGCTGCCGCCGCTCGCGACGCTGATGCTGGAGCAGGATTGAGGAGCAGGTCGGTCGGCACCGCCGGCGGACGGGCAGGATGAATCATGGGGCCCGCGAGGCGTCGCAGAAAGCCGCCGGACGGTCCCCGAAAAGAACTGATCTTGGGGAGGACAAATGGTGGAAAAACGTACGCAACCCCTGGCTCGTGATGCCATGGCCTATGTTCTCGCCGGCGGCCGCGGCAGCCGACTGAAGGAACTGACCGACCGTCGTGCCAAGCCGGCCGTCTATTTCGGCGGCAAGGCGCGCATCATCGATTTCGCGCTTTCCAATGCGCTGAATTCCGGTATCCGCCGCATCGGAGTGGCGACCCAGTACAAGGCCCATTCGCTGATCCGGCACTTGCAGCGCGGCTGGAACTTCTTCCGCCCCGAGCGCAACGAGAGCTTCGACATCCTGCCGGCGAGCCAGCGCGTCTCGGAGACGCAGTGGTACGAAGGTACGGCCGACGCGGTCTATCAGAACATCGACATCATCGAGGATCACGGCGTCGAATACATGGTGATCCTCGCCGGAGACCACATCTACAAGATGGACTACGAGCTGATGCTGCAGCAGCACGTCGATTCCGGCGCCGACGTGACGATCGGCTGCCTCGAAGTGCCGCGCATGGAGGCGACAGGCTTCGGCGTCATGCATGTCGATGACAAGGATCGCATCATCGCCTTTGTCGAGAAGCCGGCCGACCCGCCCGGCATCCCGGGCAACCCGGAGATGGCGCTGGCCTCCATGGGCATCTACGTCTTCCACACCAAGTTCCTGATGGACATGCTGCGCCGGGATGCGGCCGATCCGAAATCCAGTCGCGACTTCGGCAAGGACATCATCCCCCATATCGTCGAGCACGGAAAGGCGGTCGCCCACCGCTTCACCCACTCCTGCGTCCGTTCGGACTTCGAACGCGAGGCCTATTGGCGCGACGTCGGCACGATCGACGCCTATTGGCAGGCGAACATCGACCTCACTCACATTACGCCCGAGCTCGACATCTACGACAGCACCTGGCCGATCTGGACTTTCTCCGAAATCAAGCCGCCCGCCAAGTTCGTCCACGACGACGAAGACCGCCGCGGCTCGGCGACTTCCTCGCTCGTCTCGGGCGATTGCATCATCTCCGGTGCGGCGCTCAACAAGAGTCTCCTGTTCACCGGCGTCCGGGTCAATTCATACTCCCGACTCGAAAATGCCGTAGTTCTCCCCGACGTGACCATCGGGCGGCACTCGATCCTGCGCAACGTCGTCATCGACAGCCGGGTCGTGATTCCGGAAGGGCTGGTCGTCGGCGATGATCCGGAGCTCGACGCCAAGCGCTTCCGCCGGTCCGAGAACGGCGTCTGCCTGATCACGCAAACGATGATCGACAAGTTGGGAATGTAGGTCCGCCGTATGAACATCCTGTCCGTTGCCTCCGAGGTCTACCCGCTGGTCAAGACCGGGGGGCTCGCCGATGTCGTCGGCGCGCTTCCCGCGGCGCTTCTTCCCCACGGCATCCGGACCCGCACCCTGGTGCCCGGCTATCCGGCCGTGCTCCACAAGCTCAAGAAGAAAAAGGTGGTCGGCGGCATCGACAATCTGTTCGGCCATCCTGCGACCGTGCTCGCGGCCGAATTCGACGGGCTGGACCTGCTCGTACTCGATCAACCGGCGCTCTACGAGCGCGACGGCGGGCCTTATCTGGATCCGACCGGGCGCGACTACCCGGACAATTTCCGCCGCTTCGCCGCCCTGTCGCTCGCGGCTGCCGAAATCGCCGGCGACAACGTCGTTCCCGGCTGGAAGCCGGACATCGTCCATGTCCACGACTGGCAGGCGGCGCTGACGCCGGTCTATATGCGCTTCGGCTCGGCGCGGACCATGCCGACGGTGCTGACGATCCACAACATCGCCTTCCAGGGCCAGTTCGGCGCTTCCGTCTTCCCCGAGCTCTCCCTGCCGCCCGAAGCCTTCTCGATGCCGTTCGTCGAATATTACGGCGATGTCGCGTTTCTCAAGGGCGGCCTGCAGACGGCGACGGCGATCACCACGGTAAGTCCGTCCTATGCGCATGAGATCCTGACGCCGGAATTCGGCATGGGGATGGAAGGGCTTCTGGCAAGTCGCGCCACGGACCTGACCGGGATCGTCAACGGCATCGATGTCGACACCTGGAACCCGGAAACGGATCCGCACATTGCCCGAAACTACGGTCCGACCGCGATCAAGCAACGTGCGGCCAACCGCAGGGTTCTGGAAGAGCGTTTTGCCCTGGACCCGGGCCCCGGCCCGATCTTCTGCGTCATCAGCCGCCTCACCTGGCAAAAAGGCATGGACCTCCTGGCCGAAGTGGCCGACGATATCGTGGCGCTCGGCGGCAAGCTTATCGTGCTCGGCTCCGGCGACATCGCTCTGGAGGGGTCCCTCATGGCCGCCGCCTCGCGCCATCGCGGCCGCATCGGCATGGTGACGGGTTATGACGAGCCCCTGTCACACCTCATGCAGGCGGGTTCCGACGCGATCCTCATCCCATCGCGTTTCGAACCCTGCGGACTGACGCAGCTCTATGGTCTGCGCTATGGGTGCGTGCCGGTCGTCGCCCGCACCGGCGGTCTGACCGACACGGTGATCGATGCCAACGAGGCGGCGCTGTCGGCAAGGGTCGCGACCGGCTTCCAGTTCCGCCCGGTCACCGCCGACGGCTTGCGTCTTGCGATCCGGCGCGCGATGCGTGCATACAGCGAGCCGAAAGTATGGGCGCGCCTGCAGAACCAGGGCATGAAGTCCGACGTTTCCTGGGCCAGGAGTGCGGAACGCTATGCTTCGCTCTACTCCGGTCTTCTCGCGAAAGGCTAAGACAGATGATAAAAGACGTCTCCACCAATCCCTATAGCGACCAGAAACCCGGCACATCGGGCCTCAGGAAGAAGGTTCCGGTCTTCCAGCAGAAGAACTATGCCGAGAACTTCATCCAGTCCATTTTCGATTCGCTCGAAGGCTTCGCGGGAGAGACGCTGGTGATTGGCGGCGATGGCCGCTACTACAACCGCGAAGTCATCCAGAAGGCGATCAAGATGGCGGCGGCGAACGGTTTCGGCCGCGTGCTCGTCGGCCGCGGCGGCATCCTGTCGACTCCGGCCGCCTCGAATGTCATCCGCAAATACAAGGCCTTCGGCGGCATCGTGCTTTCGGCGAGCCACAACCCCGGCGGTCCGACCGAGGATTTCGGCATCAAGTACAATGTCGGCAATGGCGGTCCCGCACCGGAAAAGGTGACGGATGCGATCTTCGCCCGCACCAAGGTGATCGACGGCTACAGGATCGCCGACGCCGCCGACGTCAATCTGGACATTGAGGGATCGCAGCAGGTCGAGGACATGACGGTAACGGTCATCGACCCGGTCTCCGACTATGCCGAACTGATGGAAAGCCTGTTCGACTTCTCGGCGATCCGCAAGCTGATCTCCGGCGGCTTCCGCGTCGTCTTCGACGCAATGAGCGCCGTCACCGGCCCCTATGCCAAGGAGATCATCGAGAAGCGGCTCGGCGCGCCGAAGGGTTCCGTGATGAACTTCATTCCGCTGCCGGATTTCGGCGGCCACCACCCGGATCCGAATCTCGTGCATGCCCGCGCCCTCTACGAAACAATGATGGCGCCCGATGCCCCCGATTTCGGCGCCGCTTCCGACGGTGACGGCGATCGCAACCTGATCATCGGCAAGGGCATTTTCGTCACCCCCTCCGACAGCCTTGCAATCCTTGCCGCCAATGCGCATCTGGCGCCGGGCTACGCCAAGGGCCTTGCCG
Organism: Sinorhizobium glycinis; assembly: GCF_001651865.1. Lineage (GTDB taxonomy): Bacteria > Pseudomonadota > Alphaproteobacteria > Rhizobiales > Rhizobiaceae > Sinorhizobium > Sinorhizobium glycinis. Next base: position 209,069 of record NZ_LPUX01000062.1, on the reverse strand, counting down.
GCATCGCCCGCTCCATGCCGACGAGCGGGGCCGCCGATCGCGTCGCCGAAAAGCTCGGCATCGGTCTCTACGAGACGCCGACCGGCTGGAAATTCTTCGGCAACCTGCTCGACGAGGGCCTGGCGACGATCTGCGGCGAGGAAAGCGCCGGCACCGGATCCAACCACGTGCGCGAGAAGGACGGGCTCTGGGCAGTGCTGCTCTGGCTCAACATTCTGGCGGTCCGCAAGGAGAGCGCCCTCGACATCGTGCGCCAGCACTGGGCGACCTATGGCCGCAACTATTATTCGCGCCACGACTACGAGGGGGTCGATTCCGACGCCGCAAACGGCCTGATCGCCGCGCTTCGGGGCAAGCTCGCCGCGTTGCCGGGCAAGAGCTTCGGCGCGCTCACGGTCGAGACCGCCGATGATTTCTCCTACAACGATCCGGTCGACAAGTCGGTAAGCAATAACCAAGGGATCCGCATCCTCTTCAAGGGCGGATCGCGCGTCGTCTTCCGCCTCTCCGGTACCGGCACGTCCGGCGCGACACTTCGCGTCTATATCGAACGTTTCGAGCCGGACCCGGCGCGCCACGACCTCGACACCCAGGAAGCGCTTGCCGACCTGATCGCCGTCGCCGACGAGATCGCCGAGATCAAGTCGCGCACCGGCCGCCAGGAGCCGAGCGTTATTACCTGAGGCTCAGGATCAAATGGGGCTGCGATGCGCGGCCCTCCTTTTTTTCCAAACTGGTGCCGCCGGCCACCCCCTCTGGCCTGCCGGCCATCTCCCCCACAAGGGGGGAGAATATGTGCGGCTTCCCCTCGCCCCAACGACAGACCTTCGCAAGCAGAACGCCCCCTGAGGCACCAAGCGAGCCGCGAGTCTTCTCCCCCCCTTGTGGGGGAGATGGCCGGCAGGCCAGAGGGGGTGGCCGGCGGCACTGATCTTAACCGCAAGACCACGACCAGAAAGGGACGCCCTTCATGCCGTCGACCGGAATCCCACCCCTCGGCGTGACCCGCACGACTGACGGAACGCGTTTTGCCGTCTGGTCTCACACCGCCGCCCGCATCGATCTCTGCCTGTTCGACAAGCAAGGCGAAAATGAACTGCGCCGCCTGCCGATGCTGCGGGATGGCGACATGCACAGCATCACAATTGCCGACGTACCGCTCGGCACCCGCTATGGCTTGCGCGCCGAAGGCGTCTACTCCCCCGACCACGGCCTCTGGTTCGACCCGTCGAAATTGCTGGTCGACCCCTATGCCATTGAACTCGACCGCCCCTTTCGCCACGATCCACGGCTGACGGTCTTCGGCGAGGAAACGGCCGACCTCGTGCCGAAGGCGATTGTGACGGACGTCAAGGCGGTCAAGCCGAAGCCGCCGCTGTTCCAGCCGGGTGGACTGATCTACGAGGTCGCGGTCAAGCCGTTCACCATGCTCCATCCGGACATCCCGGAAAAGAAGCGCGGCACGCTCTCTGCCCTTGCCGAGCCGGTCGTCCTCGAGCATCTCACCCGCCTCGGCGTCTCCGCCGTCGAACTGATGCCGATTGTCGCCTGGATCGACGAGCGGCACCTGCCGCCGCTCGGGCTCCACAACGGCTGGGGCTACAACCCGATCGCGCCGATGGCGCTCGATCCGCGCCTCGTGCCGCGGGGCGTCAAGGAACTGCGCCAGACCGTGGAGGCCCTGCACAAGGCCGGCATCGGCGTCCTTCTCGATCTCGTCTTCAACCATTCCGGCGAGAGCGACCGCTACGGCACGACGCTTTCGATGCGCGGCCTCGACAATCTCACCTATTATCGCCATGTCACCGACCAGCCCGGCGAGCTCATCAACGACACCGGCTGCGGCAATACCATCGCCTGCGATCACCCGATGGTCCAAAGGCTGATCCTCGACAGCCTGCGCCATTTCGTTCTTGCTGCCGGCGTCGACGGTTTCCGGTTCGACCTTGCCTCCATCCTCGGCCGCAACATGGGCGGCTTTCATCGCGACGCCGCCCTCTTCGCGGCAATCGCGGCCGATCCGCTGCTGTCGGACCGCATCCTGATCGCCGAGCCTTGGGATACCGGCCCCGGCGGTTATCAGTTGGGCAATTTCCCTCCCGCCTTCCTCGAATGGAACGACCGGGCGCGCGATGATATCCGCCGCTATTGGCGCGGCGACCGGCATGCCGTCGGCGCGCTCGCCACAGCGCTCACCGGTTCCTCCGACACCTTCTCGCGCTGGGGCGAGACGACGACGCGCAGCGTCAACTTCATCGCCGCCCATGACGGCTTCACGCTCTTCGACCTCGTCGCCTATGCGCGCAAGCACAATGAGGCGAATGGCGAAGGCAACCGCGACGGACACAACGAGAATTACTCCTGGAACAACGGCGCCGAAGGCCCGACCGAGGATCCGGAGGTGGTGGAAGCGCGGCGGAGCGATACCATGGCGCTCGCCGGCAGCCTGTTTGCCTCGCGCGGAACGATCATGCTGGCGGCAGGCGACGAGGGCGGCCGCAGCCAGCACGGCAACAACAATGCCTATGCGCAGGACAATGCGATTACCTGGCTCGACTGGGAGGCGCTCGACCAGCAACTCGTCGACCACACGGCTGCGCTCTCCGCCATGCGCCGCCGCTTCGGGGTCTTCGTCGAGACATCCTTCTTCACCGGACAGGGCGACGTCGACTGGCTGCGGCTCGACGGCCGTCCGATGACCGTCGAGGATTGGGAACATCCGGCGACCGACAACTTTATCATGGTGCTGGCGACGGGAGATCGGCAACAGCAGCGATCGACCCGGCTCGCCGTGGTCATCAACCGCAGCCATGCGCCGCACCCCTTCAGGCCGCCCCCGAGCCTCGACGGCGAATGGCGCGACGCCCTTACGGGCGTGGCGCTGCCGGCCTGCGCCCCGGCGCGTTCAGTCACCTTCCTGGTCGAGGTTTTCTAAAGTTTTACCGCCACTTGCTAGAAATTGCCCGGCCGGCCTATAGATCGTTAGGGAGGCCGCTGGTTCAGGACAAGCACATGCCGCAAGACATTTCACTTTCCGACGTAAGAGATCTGATCGGCAAAGAGATCGGCGTATCCGACTGGATCACCGTTTCCCAGAAGACCATCGACAATTTTGCCGAGGCGACGGGCGACTTCCAGTTCATCCACACGAATCCCGAGCGCGCGGCGGCCGAAACGCCCTTCGGCGGCACGATTGCGCACGGCTTTCTGTCGCTCTCGCTGCTCTCGGCAATGAACTACAATTGCCTACCGAAGATCCGCGAGCAGACGATGGGGATCAATTACGGCTTCGACAAGGTGCGCTTCATGGCGCCCGTCAAGAGCGGCGCACGGGTGCGCGGCCGCTTCACCATGGCCGATGCCCGCTTCCGCGGTGCCGGCATGCTGATGATCACCTATGACGCGACCGTGGAAGTCGAAGGCGAACGCAAGCCGGCCCTGACGGCGGTGTGGCAGACGATCATCCAGTTCGACCCGAAGGACCGGCCGGCGGATGCCTGACGGTAGGCTGGCTGAGACCGTCGGCAAGGCGTTTTGCGAACAGCAGCCGATCCCAGGACGTTCGAGCAAAGAGAAGTGAGCGAGGCATTTTTGCCCCTCACCCTAGCCCTCTCCCCGCGGGCGGGGAGAGGGGACCAAGGCGGCGCGGCACTTCCCTTCTCCCCGCGTTGCGGACGCGTTGCGGGGAGAAGGTGCCGGCAGGCGGATGAGGGGCCAATGCACAGCAAAGGCGGACAAAAGAAAAGCGGCAGATCGCTCCGCCGCTTAAGCTCGACAACGCGCCGCTTCAGTGCGCCGCGTCTTCAGCGCCTTCGGAAAGCAGGCCGAAGACGAAGGGAGCGAACGACCGCCAGCACTCGAGGCGGAACGTATCCTCGGCAGTGCGCAAGAGAACGATCTCCGCCTTGCCGAAGATGGTGCGCGAGCAGGCGCCGACCGGGAAAAGACCGAGCGACAGGTCCTGCGGGCAGCCGCTGTTGATCGCCACTTCCGCCCCCGGTCCGCTGACGATGATAGCCGTATTGCGGTGCGAGACGTCGACGGCCGAATGAAGGGCGCCGCTCGAGCCGGCGGCGGCCATCAGGTCGGCGTCGTCCTCGTCGATCACCAGCCACTCGTCCGGACCGAGCCAGAGCGCATGGCGCTTGCCGCTCGACGCCGAGGTCTTCGGCCTGAGCGGAAGCGTCACGCCGAGGGCGGCAGAGAGCGCCGGAACCGCGTCCTTGCCGGCGCGCAACGAGATACGCGAGGCGGGTGCGGCCGGCGTGAGGATCGCTGCGTGCGAGCCGCCCCTGAGACCGGCGAGCGGAGCTTTGCGAATTGCCTGGTCAGCCATGGAGGCGACCTCCTTCCTTGTCAAAGAACACCATGTCGCTCACCTCGACGGCGATCGTCCGATCGGCCATCGGCACGTAGAGCGTCTGTCCGAGCCGCGCCTGGCCGCCGGCGACGACCGCCATCGCGATCGAGCGGCCGCAATTCGACGACCAGTAGGACGACGTCACGTGGCCAAGCATGGTCATCGGTTTCGGTTCGTTCGGGTCGGCGACGATCTGCGCGCCTTCCTCCAGCACCACCTTCGGATCCTTGGTGAGGAGACCGACGAGCTGCTTGCGGCCGTCCTTGACGAGGTCGGGCCGCTTCAGGCCGCGGATGCCGACGAAATCCGGCTTCTTCTTCGAGACCGCCCAGGAAAGCGCGGCGTCGTGGGGGGTGAGGGTGCCGTCGGTGTCCTGGCCGACGATGATGTAACCCTTCTCGGCACGCAGCACGTGCATCGTCTCGGTGCCGTAGGCGCAGGCGCCCATCGGCTCGGCACGGCCCCAGATCGCCTCCCAGACCGCCTGGCCGTAGTCGGCCGGGACGTTGACCTCGAAGCCGAGCTCGCCGGTGAACGACATGCGGAAGAGCCGGGTCGGCACGCCGCAGATGCGGCCTTCGGCAACGCTCATATGCGGGAAGGCTTCGTTCGAAAGATCGATGCCTTCGACGAGCGGTGCGATGATCTCGCGCGCCTTCGGTCCCTGCACGGCGATGACGGCCCATTGCTCCGTCGTCGAGGTCAGCCACACCTTGAGATCAGGGAACTCGGTCTGCAGATAGTCTTCCATGTGCTGCAGGACGCGCGGCGCGCCGCCGGTGGTCGTCGTCACATGGAAACGATCCTCGGCCAGCCGGCCGACAACGCCGTCGTCATAGACGAAACCGTCATCGCGCAGCATGATGCCGTAGCGGCAGCGGCCGGGCTTCAGGTTGTCCCAGGCGTTGGTGTACATCAAGTTGAGGAACTTTGCGGCGTCGGGGCCGACCACCTCGATCTTGCCGAGCGTCGACGCGTCGAAGACGCCAGCCACTTCGCGGACGGTCCTGCACTCGCGGGCGACCGCCTCATGCATGTCCTCGCCCGCCTTCGGATAGAACCAGGCGCGCTTCCAGTTGCCGACATCCTCGAACTCGGCGCCCTGCGCCTCCTCCCAGGCATGCATCGGCGTCTTGCGGGCCGGATCGAACAGGCTGCCGCGCGAGTGGTTGACGATCGCGCCGAAGGTTATCGGCGTATAGGGCTGGCGGAAGGTCGTCAGCCCCACTTCGGGGATCCCCTTGCCGAGCGCTTCCGCCGCGATCGCGAGCCCGTGCATGTTGGAAAGCTTGCCCTGGTCGGAGGCCATGCCGTTGGTGGTGAAGCGCTTGATATGCTCCACCGAATGCATGCCCTCGCGCACGGCAAGGCGAATGTCCTTGGCGCAGACGTCGTGCTGGAAGTCGATGAACGCCTTGACGGTCGTATCCGGTCCCGCCCCTTCGGCAGCCCCGATCATGCCGCCGGTCCATTCGAAGGCGTTCTGACCGGTAAGAGCGACCTGCGCACCGCCTTCGGCGCCGGCAGCCCGGGCGGCCAGCTCGCCGGCGGCAAGCGCCTCGTCGATCGTCGCCTGGAGATCGTCGGTGCCGTTGCAGGCGCCGATCGACAGGCAGTCCTGCGCATAGGTGCCGGGGAGGAACCGCTCCGTCGCCGCGTCGAACTTCACCTTGCCGCGCGACTGCGAGAAGAGGTGCACAGACGGCGTCCAGCCGGCCGAGACCAGGAGGGCATCGACGGCGATCTTGCGCGCACCGCCGCCGCCGTTGCGGGCGACGGTGATCGAGGCGATCCGAAGCTTGCCCGTCGTGTTGACGACGGAGTGCCCCTTCAGCACCTCGATGCCGAGGTGTCTCGCCTTCTCCAGCACCGCATCACCCGGCCTTTCGCGGCAATCGACGATCACCGGAACCGCGACGCCGGCCTTCTTGAGGTCGAATGCGGCCTCGTAGGCGGAATCATGCGCGGTATAGATGCCGACCTGCTTGCCGACCGCGACGCCGAAGTGGTTGAGATAGGTGCGGCCCGCCGATGCCAGCATGATGCCCGGCCGGTCGTTATTGGCGAAGACCATGTGGCGCTCGATCGCGCCGTTGGCGAGGATGACCTTCTTGGCCCGTACCTGCCAGAGCCGCTCGCGCGGCAGCGTCTTGTCGACGGCCGCGAGATGGTCCGTCACCCGCTCGACGAGGCCGACAAAATTGTGGTTGTAATAGCCGAAGGCCGTCGTGCGCGGCAGCACGGTCACGTTCTCCATGCCGGCCAGCGCCTTTCCGGTCTCCTGTGCCCAGGCATAGCCCGGCTTGCCGTCGACGACCGTACCCGTGTCGTGGTGGAGCGCCCCCCCGACTTCAGGCTGTTCGTCGCACAGTATGACCTTGGCGCCGGCCTTTGCCGCAGCGAGTGCGGCCGCGAGACCGGCGACGCCGGCGCCCACGACCAGCACATCGCAATGGACGTAACGGCTCGCATAGTGATCCGGATCGGGCTCGGTCGGAGCCACGCCGAGACCGGCCGCCCGGCGGATGAAGGGCTCGTAGAGCCTGTGCCACGCCGCCTTCGGCCACATGAAGGTCTTGTAGTAGAAACCGGCGGCGAAGAAGGGCGACAGGAGATCGTTGAAGCCGCCGACATCGAAGGCGAGCGACGGCCAGCGGTTCTGCGACGACACCTTCATGCCGTCGAAGACTTCCTGCACGGTCGCGCGCACGTTCGGCTGCCGCCGGGCCGCGTCGCGAGAGACATCGAGCAGCGCATTCGGCTCCTCGGCACCTGCGGAAAGAATGCCGCGCGGCCGGTGATATTTGAACGACCGGCCGACGAGGTGAATGTCGTTGGCGATCAGCGCCGAGGCGACAGTATCGCCCTCGAGCGCCGTCAGCGTGCGGCCGTCGAAGGTGAAGCGTGCGGTGCGGGCCGGCGTCAGGCGTCCCGCACCCGAAATGCGATTGACGCCGCTCATTGGGCCGCTCCTTCCAGAGCCTCGTAGGTTTCGACCTCGGCGCTCGTCTTCGGTTCGGCATCGAGGTCAGGCTTCGGCTCGCCGGCCTTGTAGGTCGTGAGGAACCGGTCGCTGACGGTATCGCGGGCGGCGTTGAAGAAGCGGCCGCACCCGTGGATGTGCCGCCACCGCTCGAAGATCACGCCCTTGGGATTGTCGCGCAGGAAGAAATAGGCCTCGAATTCTTCGTCGCTGATCTCGGCGATATTGGTGGGGCGGGCGATATGGGCATCGCCGCCGTTGCGGAATTCGAGCTCGGAGCGCTCTTCCTCGCAGTAGGGGCAGTAAATCAGAAGCATCTGGAATGTCCTCGCGTTAGAGCGCCGCGCCTTCGACACAAGGCGCCAAGGTCGCTCTATCCTTCAACTCTAGTGCGCAACGGCGGCAGCGGCCGCCTCGTCGATAAGCCGCCCGGTGCGGAAGCGCTCGAGCGTCAGCCCCGCCGCGAGCCTGTGCGGCTCCCCGCGCGCGATCAGATGGGCAAAGAGATTGGCCGAGCCCGGCGTCGCCTTGAAGCCGCCCGTTCCCCAGCCGGCATTGAGGTAGAGCCCCGGCACCGGCGTGACGCCCTGGATCGGCGAACGGTCCTGCGTCACGTCGACGATGCCGCCCCATTGCCGCATCATCTTGACACGGCGGAACATCGGGAAGAGTTCGCAGATCGCGTCGAGCGTATGGGTGATGATCTGCAGGCCGCCGGTCTGCGAATAGGAATTGTACTGGTCGGTACCGGCGCCGATGACGAACTCGCCCTTGTCGGACTGCGAGATATAGGCATGCACCGAGTTCGACATCACCACGCAGGGGAAGATCGGCTTTAAGGGCTCGGAGACCAGCGCCTGCAGCGGCTGGCTCTGCAGCGGCACGCGCACGTCCGCCATCTGCATCAGCACCGAACTATGGCCGGCAGCGGAAATGCCGATCTTCTTCGCGCCGATGAAGCCGCGATTGGTATCGACGCCGGTGACCCGGCCGGTTTCGTCGCGGCGAATGCCCGTCACTTCGCAATTCTGGATGATGTGAACGCCGCGGTCGGATGCCGCACGTGCATAGCCCCAGGCGACCGCGTCGTGACGCGCCGTGCCGCCACGCCGCTGCAGCGCCGCGCCGTTGATCGGGTAGCGGGCGGTCTTGGCGATATCGAGCGGCGGACAATAAGCTTTTGCCTGTTCCGGCGTCAGCCATTCGTTGTCGATGCCGTAGAGGCGGTTGGCGTTGATGTGCCGCTTGAAGGACTGCTGGTCGTGAATGTTGTGCGACAGCATCATCACGCCGCGCGGCGAGTACATCACGTTGTAGTTCAGGTCCTGCGACAGGTTTTCCCAGAGCTTCAGCGAATGCTCGTAGATGTCCATGCTCTCTTCATAGAGATAGTTGGACCTGATGATCGTCGTGTTGCGGCCGGTATTGCCGCCGCCGATCCAGCCCTTTTCGAGCACGGCCACATTGGTGATGCCGTGCTCCTTGGCAAGATAGTAGGCCGCCCCGAGGCCATGCCCGCCACCGCCGATGATGACCACATCATATTGCGGGCGTGGCTCCGGCGAGGCCCAGTGGGGGCCCCACCCCTTGTGGCCGCGCAGTGCCTCGCGCGCCACGGCGAAAACAGAATATTTGCGCATCCGCCTGCTACTCCATGAACCCCGAAAAACGTACCTCGGCGTTAGAAATCGCAAATCCGGTGGCGACGCAACGTTTCTTTTGCGACGCGATCCGGCGAACTTCGACGGACTTGCGACATGGGCGACAAACTGCGACAAGCGAGCGCGCGAGTGCCCATCGATCCCGGTCATGGCGCATTTTTCCCGAGAGCGACGATCTCGCCGCTGGACTTCGGGCCTGTCATCTGGTATCCGCTCCTCTAATCGTAGAGCTTTCGGCTCAGCGAACGCAGACTTATTGCCTCCCAAACCTGATGGTGAGGCTGCCAACTCGAACAAAGGAACGGGATTCACGTGCAGGTACTTGTCCGCGATAACAATGTCGATCAGGCGCTCCGCGCTCTCAAGAAGAAGATGCAGCGCGAAGGCATTTTCCGCGAAATGAAGATGCGTGACTTCTACGAAAAGCCGTCCCAGAAGCGTGCGCGCGAAAAGGCTGAAGCCGTCCGCCGCGTTCGCAAGCTGGCCCGCAAGCGCGCACAGCGTGAAGGCCTTCTGGCCCGCTGATCGGCCGTTTTTTCGACGCTTTCCAATGTAAATCGTGGCGGGGGCGAGGCATCGCCGCCGCCATTTTGATATGGACACCCTGTCCGTCGGCAGTCTAGCGTGGCTGCTGCATCAATTGGCGACGGTCAGCCGCCCGGAAAAAGGGCCGGACGGTTTACCCGAGGCGCTCATTGAGCCCCGGAGCCCCCGCCTTCGCCGCTCTCCGTAAAGGAAAGCACTGGGACCTTGTCGCTTTGAGGGATCGACTTTGACACTTGCTGCCATGACTGCGGACGTCTCCGGTTTCACCATCCATGAGGCGCATCGCCGCCACCAGCGCAATCCGAAGCTTGCTGCCATGCTGATACTCGGCTCGGCCCTGCTGCTTGCCGGATGCCAGACCGACAACACCTCCGAATCGATGATCCGCGTCGAGCGGGCGCAAGGCTCGGATGAAAACATCGCCTCGCTGTCCAGCGTCATCGCCTCCAATCCGAGCGACCCGGAAGCCTATAACGTGCGCGGTTCGGCCTACGGCCGGGCCGGTGAATTCCGCCGGGCGCTTGCCGATTTCGACCAGGCGATCAAGCTCAACCCAAGCTTCTACCAGGCCTATGCCAATCGGGGGCTCGTCCACCGCAACATGGGCGACCAGCAGGCCGCCCTCGCCGACTACAATGCGGCCCTGCAGCTCAATTCAAGTTATGACGTCGCCTATATCGGCCGCGGCAATCTCTACCGCCAGGCCAACCAGCTCGACTCAGCCTTCAACGATTTCAACAAGGCCATCCAGCTCGACACCACCGATCCTCGAGCCTACCACAATCGCGGCCTGATCTATCAGGCCCGCAACGATCACGCCCAGGCGATCGAGGATTTCTCGACGGCAATCTCGCTGTCGCCGAGCTCGGCCGAGCCCTATAACGGCCGCGGCATTTCCTATGTGGCGCAAGGCGACGACGACAATGCCTTCTCGGACTTCAACACGGCCATCAACCTCAACGGCAAGCTTGCAGAATCCTGGGCGAACCAGGCGCTGATCTACGAGCGTCGCGGCGAAAAGGCCAAGGCCCAGAAGTCCTATTCGCACGCGCTGCAGCTCGATCCCAAATACGAGCCGGCCCGGGCCGGGCTTGCCCGCGTCAAGGCAATGTCCTGACAGGCCTTTCCTTTGTTTTCGGGGGCGCCCGCGGCAATGTCGCGGGCGTTTCTGTTTGCCGGCCACGCCACTGTTCGGGGCCTCGGCAGATCGGCAAATGCGGAACCATCACGCGTTCCATCTGTTTGACCATGGCTTCAACAAGGAGATCAGTCATGATCAAACAGACCATCCTTGCGGCGGCCACCCTGGCGGCCCTGTCAGGAACGGCCCCGGCCCAGAATTATGTGGCGCTCGGCCGTCTCACCTGCGGCTCAGAAGGCGGCACCGGGCTCATCGTCACCTCCACCAAGAACCTGATGTGCACCTTCAAGCCTGCGGATGGTTCGCCCGGAGCCGTCTATGCCGGCAGGATCACCAAAATCGGCCTCGACATCGGGTCGACCGGCAAGACCGTGATGATCTGGGACGTGCTGGCGAAAACCGGCACGCCGTTCACCGAATTTGCCCTGGCTGGGGAATATGTCGGCGTCGGCGCCGATGCGAGCTTTGCTGTCGGCGGTGGAGCGAAGGTCATCGCCGGCGGCACGAACAAGGCCTTCATGCTGCAGCCGGTCAATGTCCAGGTTCAGGAAGGCCTGAACGTTGCCCTCGGCATCGATCACCTGGTTCTGGCGCCGGCGGGCTGACGAAACGAGCGAATAACGTTGCGAGGCCCGGTCGGGGGCCTCGCACGGGCCACTCCTCCCCGCGACCCTCTCGTTCCGCGACGCAATCCGCGGCGACTTGCGCGCCGAGGCAAGGCGCGCCACTGTGCTGTTGACAGCTGTTTGAACCGGTGCGTAGCACGACGGGATATAGGATGAAGGATCAGGCAATCCGCGACATCGTTCTGTGGATGTCGGACGAGGGAATTCGCGGCCTCAAGGAGCAGGACCTTCTCGCAGGCTTCTGCGATCGGTGCCACGCCGCCGGGATCCACATCGATCGAGCCCTCGGACTGATCGACACGCTCCACCCGGAGTTCGAGGGACGCGCCTTCCAGTGGAACAGCGAAAGCGATGAAGTGCCGGACGTCGTGCATTACGGCTCGACGAGCGGCGGCGAGGCACAAGAGAACTGGCAGCGCTCGGTCTTCTTCCACATGCTCCGGGAAAACGAAACCGAACACCGCGTCCGCCTCGCCGAGGAGCCGCATATCGCCTTCACCATGCTCGACAAGTTGAAGGCCGAGGGGCACACCGACTGCGTCGGCTTCATCAATCACTTCACCGACCGCGGCCGCGTCGGACAGATGGATTGTTTCTACTCTTACTGGACGACGAAGAGACGTGCAGGCTTCAGTGACGAGGACCTCCATGCGCTCCGAACGCTGGTGCCGACGCTCGCGCTCGCCGTGAAGGCGGCCTCCTGCGTCCGCATCATCGGCACGCTCGCAGACGTTTATCTCGGCCACGACGCCGGCCGCCGGGTCGTCGAGGGCAGCATCGAACGGGGGGCGGCCGAGCGCATCGAGGCGGTCATGTGGTTCTCCGACCTGCGCAACTACACGCGCATCGCCGAGAGCATCGCGCCGGAAGAGGTCATTCCCTTCCTCAACGATTATTCCGGCACGGTGATCGCTGCGATCGAGGACCATGGGGGCAGCGTGCTGAAGCTGATCGGCGATGGTGTTCTCGCCATCTTCAACGGCCGCAAGCCGTCCGACGCCTGCAACGCGGCGATCGCCGCCGAGCGGCAACTGCGCATCATGCTCGCCGACCTGAACGCGCGACGGCTCGATGAGGGAAAGCCGACAACCGACGTTTATCTCGGGCTGCATATCGGCGAGGTTTTCTATGGCAATATCGGCAGCGAGAATCGACTCGACTTCACCGTTGTCGGGCCCGCCGTCAACGAGGTGAGCCGCATCGTCTCGATGTGCCGCTCGGTCGAACGGCACCTCATCATGTCTTCGGAATTCATCGAGGCTTCGCCTGCCGCGCATCGCGCCAATGCGGTTTCGCTCGGGCGCTTCGCGCTGCGCGGCGTCGCAAGGGCGAAGGAGCTGTTCACGTGGGATCCGGAAATCACAGGAGGTTGATCGTGGATGCCCCTCACCCAAGCCCTTACCCCAGCCCTCCCCCGTGATGCCCCTCACCCTAGCCCTCTCCCCGTCTGACGGGGAGAGGGGACTGAGGCAGGCGGCCGCCGCGTACCCCTTCGCCCCGCCTGCGGGGAGAAGGTGGCGGCAGCCGGATGAGGGGCAGACTCCTTCGAGAAAGCCCTCAGTGGTTGATCGCCTTGACGATCTCTTCGGTCACCTTCTTGGCGTCGCCGAGCAGCATCATCGTGCCGTCCTTGTAGAACAGCGTGTTGTCGATGCCGGCATAGCCGGAGCCGAGCGAGCGCTTGACGAACAGGCAGGTCTTGGCCTTGTCGACGTCGAGGATCGGCATGCCGTAGATCGGCGAGGTCTTGTCGTCGCGCGCCGCCGGGTTGGTGACGTCGTTGGCGCCGATGACGTAGGCGACGTCGGCCTGGGCGAATTCCGAATTGATGTCCTCGAGCTCGAACACCTCGTCATAGGGGACGTTCGCCTCGGCCAAGAGCACGTTCATGTGGCCGGGCATGCGGCCGGCGACCGGGTGGATCGCGTATTTGACCTCGACGCCCGCCTGCTTGAGCTTGTCGGCAAGCTCGCGCAGCGAATGCTGGGCCTGGGCCACCGCCATGCCGTAGCCCGGCACGATGATCACCTTGGAGGCGTTCTGCATCAGGAAGGCGGCATCGTCCGCCGAGCCCTGCTTGACGGTCCGCTGCACGCCGTCGTCGCCGCCGGCGGCGGCCGTCTCGCCGCCGAAGCCGCCGAGGATCACCGAGACGAACGAGCGGTTCATGCCCTTGCACATGATGTAGGAGAGGATCGCACCGGACGATCCGACCAGCGCCCCGGTGATGATCAGCGCCAGGTTGCCGAGCGTGAAGCCGATGCCGGCCGCCGCCCAGCCGGAATAGGAGTTCAGCATCGACACGACGACCGGCATGTCGGCGCCGCCGATCGGAATGATGATCAGCACGCCGAGCGCCAGCGACAGAAGAACGATCGCCCAGAAGTCGAAATGGCTTTCGGTCAGCGCCAGGCCGATGATGAAGAAGACGATGAGCGCGGCGAGCCCCAGATTGATCAGATGCCGGTAGGGCAAAAGGATCGGCTTGCCCGACATGCGGCCGTCGAGCTTCAGGAAGGCGATGACCGAGCCCGTGAAGGTGATCGCGCCGATCGCCACGCCGAGCGCCATCTCGACGAGCGCCTGGGCATGGATGGCGCCGATCGCGCCGATACCGTAGGAGGACGGCGCGTAGAGCGCGCCGGCGGCGACCAGGACGGCGGCAAGGCCGACCAGCGAATGGAAGCCGGCGACGAGCTGCGGCATCGCCGTCATCGGAATGCGCTTGGCGATATAGGCGCCGGCGCCGCCGCCGAGCGCCAGACCGACGACGATCAGCAGAAAACCGCCGATCGAAGGCATGGCGAGCAACAGCGTCGTGACGATGGCGATCCCCATGCCGATCATGCCGTAGGCGTTGCCCCTGCGGCTGGTGGTCGGATGCGACAGGCCGCGGAGCGCCGTGATGAACAGGACACCGGAGACGAGATAGAGGAAGGCTGCGAAGTTAGCGTTCATCGGCTCGCCTCACTTGTCTTTTTTCTTGTACATGGCGAGCATGCGCTGGGTGACGAGGAAGCCGCCGAAGATGTTGACGGAGGCGAGCACCAAAGCGACGAAGCCGAAGCCTGTGGCGAGCCCGGAAGCGGAGATCCCGACCGCCAGGAGCGCACCGACGACGATCACCGAGGAGATCGCGTTGGTGACCGCCATCAGGGGCGTGTGCAGCGCCGGCGTCACGGACCAGACGACGTAGTAGCCGACGAAAATCGCCAGGACGAAGATCGCCAGCCGGAAGACGAAGGGGTCGATCGCCCCGCCGGTCGCGCCATGCGCCACGGCGCCGGCCGCATCCGGCACGTATTCGGCGGCGGTCCTGACCGCCTCGACCGCCCGTTCGAGGTCGGTCAATGCCTTGTCCAGAAGTTCGTTCGCCATCACTTGTCCCCCCCGTTCGCGCCGCCGAAGGCCGGATGCACCACGGCGCCGCCGTGGGTCAGCGCCGTCGCCTTGACGAGCTCGTCCTCCATGTTGAGCGCCAAGGCCTTCGTCTCCTTCGAAACCATGGTCTCCAGGAAGGTGACGAGGTTCTTGGCATAGAGCAGCGAGGCGGAGGCGGCGATGCGGCCCGGCACGTTCAGGTGGCCGACGACCTTGACACCGCCGAGTTCGACGACCTTGCCGGCTTCCGCCCCCTCGACATTGCCGCCGCGCTCGACGGCGAGGTCAACCACGACCGAGCCGGGCTTCATGGCGTCAAGCATCTCGCGGGTCACCAGCCGCGGCGCCGGCCGGCCCGGGATCAGCGCCGTGGTGACGACGATGTCCTGCTTGGCGATGTGCTCGGCGACGAGCGCCGCCTGCTTGACCTGGTAGTCCTTCGACATTTCCTTGGCATAGCCGCCGGCGGTCTCGGCCGCCTTGAACTCCTCGTCCTCGACGGCGATGAACTTGGCGCCGAGCGAGGCGACCTGCTCCTTGGCGGCGGGGCGCACGTCGGTGGCCGACACCATGGCACCCATTCGCCGCGCCGTGGCGATCGCCTGCAGGCCGGCGACACCGGCGCCCATGACGAACACCTTCGCCGCCGGCACGGTGCCGGCCGCCGTCATCATCATCGGCAGGGCCCGGTCGTATTCATGGGCCGCATCGACCACCGCCTGGTAGCCGGCGAGGTTCGCCTGGCTGGAAAGCACGTCCATCGATTGCGCCCGGGTGATGCGCGGCATCAGTTCCATGGCAAAGGCGGTGAGTCCGGCGCCCGCCATGGCGGCGATCGCCTCCTCGTTGCCGTAGGGGTCCATGATGGCGATGACGATCGCCCCCGACCGGTATCCGGCGATCTCTTGCGGACTCGGCCGGCGCACCTTGAGGACGACGTCGGCCTCTTTCGCATCGGCGGCGCTTCCGATCCGGGCACCGGCTTTTTCGTATTCGGCATCCGGAACGCGGGAATGCAATCCCGCGCCGGCCTCGACAACGACGTCGAAGCCGAGTGATTTCAACTTCTTGACGCTCTCGACGGAGCCCGCAACGCGCGGCTCACCCGGATCCGATTCCTTGGCAATAAAGACAATCTGGCTCAATACTCCCCCTCTCCGCCCCACAACCAGGCCCTCCCTGAAATGCGGGTACATGTTCGACTGCCGAGCCGGCCGCTTGAACCGAGCCGCCCCGAATGCTGGCTCCTTGAATCGGGCCCGATTCAAGGAGAGAAGCCATGCACCATTTCGAAGCGCTGCAGCGAGGATTGTGCAAGGCACACGTCGCTGCGGCGACAGGCACTCTTCCTTCGAAGGCGGAGCCCGCCGTCGAAAAAACGCTCCTCACGCGGTGAGGTAAGTACCGGATCGCATCCGGAGACAAAGGCAGGGGCGTCCTCCTCCCCCGCCTTCGAAAGGAAATGTCGGAGAGGCCGCTCAGCGCAGGAAAAAGTAGCCGGCGACGTTGAGAAGGATGAACAGCACGACGGAGCTGATGAAGCCCATAGTGGTGAAGAAGCCGGCGGCCATGGCGATCAGCAGGGCAACGCAAAACAGCGTGCCGTATTTCGTTGCGTTGAGAAAGAACTTGTAGGTCTTCTCATGCTCGGAATAATCCATCGGGGCGCCCGTCTCGGCCGGTCCCGTGTGATGCTCTGCCATCTCCAGTTCTCCAGAATGCTGTGGCACCGCCTTTCGGCGGTTCGCTTTGACCCGCTGTCGGAACCGCTCCGCGACAAGACGAGAGAGCGGTCCTTTAGCTTCCGCATACACAAAGCGGCGGCCCTTCGCAACGAAAACCCGCCCCGCCAGGCTGCGGCATAGTCGAACGCCGATGCCGGCAAGTTCCCGCGTCGATCGCGGCGGCCGGCGTCGGCGCCGCTTTTCAGGATTCATCGACCCTGCGAATGCGGGGTCGAGCACACTTGCCAAACGGGTACTTCTCCGCGGTTGACTTTGACCTCGCTCTGGCGGCAAGGCTTTTCCATACGATGATTTTGGAGTTTGATGATGTCGAAACCTGTCGTTGCCATCCCCTGCGATTTCCGCGAGTTCGACGGCAATGTCTGGCACGTGGTCGCCCATCAATATGTGCGTGCGGCCGTCGAGGGGGCGGGCGTCATGCCTTTCCTCGTTCCGGCGCTCGAAACCGGCAACGACACCGACGAAATCCTCGACCGGGTCGACGGCGTGCTCGCGAGCGGCGCCCGCTCCAACGTCCATCCGTCGCTTTACGGCAGAGCGGCAACGGACGCGGATGGACCTTTCGATCCGGGCCGCGATGCGACCAGCCTCCCGCTGATCCGCCGGGCGCTCGAGCGCGGCGTCCCGCTGCTCGCCATCTGCCGCGGCATTCAGGAACTCAATGTCGCCCTCGGTGGCACGCTCGCAACAGAAATTCAGGACCTGCCGGGAATTTCGGATCATCGCAAGCCGGACGTGCCCGATCTCGACATCGCCTACGGCATCCGCCAGGACGTTGTCGTCAAAGAGGGAAGCTGCCTCGCTCCCGTCCTCGGCGCCGGCCGGATCCGGGTCAACTCGCTGCATCGCCAGGCGATCGCCGCAACAGCCCCGCGTCTTGCGGTTGAGGCCGTCGCCGACGACGGAACGATCGAGGCCGTATCGGTCATCGGTGCCAAGGCATTCGCCGTCGGCGTCCAGTGGCATCCGGAATATTGGGTCCGGACCGACGGCCCCTCCGCCGCCCTTTTCAAGGCTTTCGGCGATGCGGTGCGCGCCTATCGAGAAAGCAAGGGCGAATAGCCGCTCCTATCGGTCTTTACGCTCGAACGGCGTCTCGGCGACCGGAGTGAGCGCTCGTCCGGTTGAAAACCAGGCCTTCAGATTGTCGACGACCAGATCGGCCATGGCATTGCGGGTGGCGACCGATGCGGACGCGACATGCGGCAGCAGTGAGACGTTCGCAAGAGCAATCAGCGCCTCGGGCACATGCGGTTCGTTTTCGAAAACATCGAGCCCCGCACCAGCGATAGTGCCGCTCCGGAGCGCCGCGATGAGAGCGGTCTCGTCCAGCGTCGAACCGCGGCCGACATTGATCACGACCCCCTGCGGGCCAAGCGCGGCGAAAACGTCCGCATTGACCGCCTTCGCGGTGCTCGGGGTCCCCGGCACAATCACGATCAGCGTGTCGACCGCCTCGGCGAGGCTCAACAGGCTCGGATAATAGGCGAAGGCAAGGTCTTCGCGCGGGGTGCGCGTGTGATAGGCGATCGACACGCGGAACGCCTCAAGCCGGCGGGCGATTGCCAGACCGATCCTGCCAAGGCCGAAAAGACCGACCTTCCGGCCCCTAAGCGACAGCGGCGACAATGGAAAGGCGCCGTCGCGAACCCAGCGGCCCTGACGCAACCATTGCTCCGCCTGCGGCAGCTGGCGCACCGTGTTGAGGAGCAGCCCGATCGCCGTATCGGCGACCTCCTCCGTCAGCACGTCCGGCGTGTTGGTGACGACGATGCCGCGCGCCGCCGCACGGGTGACATCGACTCCGTCATAGCCGACGCCGAAATTCCCGACGATTTCGAGCCGAGGGAAGGCATCCATCAATTCTGTCGGCAGGCGCCCCGAGACCGCAATGCCGGCGACATCCGCCATGTCCGCCGTCACCAGGGCCGCATCGGCGCGCTCGATGCGCACGATCTCGAACATCTCCGGCAATCGTTGGAGGATGCGCGGGTTGATCTTGCCGGGCACGAGGATTTTAGGACGGCTCATCAAGGTTCCCTTTCCGGAGCGTGACGAAAAAGCGGACGATCGCTCCCCGCATCCTGTTCCGACTCGCCGAAATGGATCAAGCCGTTACGCGGAGCGGACCGGTCGACTGGCGGATGCGCATTTCCGGCTTGATCAGGTGGATGCCGTCCGGCTCGTGGCTGCCCGAAAGCTTGTCTAGCAGCGCGCGGGCCGCGCTGCGGCCGACTTCCGCCTGGCCGTTCCAGACGGTCGTCAGCGCCGGCGTCGCGATCGAGGCTTCCTCGAGATCGTCGTAACCGGTGACCGATATATCGACGCCCGGCACGAGGCCGGCGCGGGCGATGCCGTTCATCATGCCGATCGCCACCAGGTCGTTCCAGCAGACCACCGCGGTGGGCTTCTGCGGCAGCGACAGAAGATGCACGGCCGCCTCGAAGCCGCCCTGCTTCGAACGGGGTCCTGGGATTCGCAGGTCCGGATCGACCTCGATATTCGCCTTGCGCAAGGCATTGACATAGCCTTGGTAGCGGTCGCGCCCCGTGGAGGTCTGGTCGGTACCGCCAACCATCGCGATGCAGCGGTGGCCGAGGCCGATCAGGTGGTTGGTGGCAAGCGCGATGCCGTAGGCGTCGTCGCCGCGGAAGATCGGCACGTCGAGCCCCTCGATCGAACGGGCGATCAGGATCGCCGGCATGCCGTTGTCCTCGGCCAGCTGGATATCCTCCGGCGGCGTGCCGATCGCCGGCGACATGATGACGCCGTCACCGCCAAGCTGCAGCAGCGTTTCGATGAAATCGCGCTGCTTGTCGACGGAATCGTAGTGATTGGAAAGAATGAAGGTCTGCTTGTCGCGATCGAGTTCCGCCTCGATCGATTTCAGGATCTCGCCGTAGAACGGGTTCATGATGTCGTGGACGACGACGCCGATGATGCCGGAGCGCGAGGTCCTGAGGCTGGCAGCGCGGCGATTGTAGATGTAGCCGAGGGCGCGCGCCTGTTCCTTGATCTTCTCGCGGGTGGCGATCGCCACAAGCGGGCTGTCTCGCAATGCCAGGGATACGGTCGCCGTCGAAAGTCCGAGAGTTTCCGCGATTGTCGAAAGCTTGACCTTCTGCGCCACCGTGCCCCCCGTGCCCGTCGATTTCTCGGCCCGTTTTAAACCCTCTTTAAACTGTTTAAATCGCCGCTGCAATCGGGAAGTGCGCTAAAGGCGTGCGTCAGTCGGCGCCGCGCGCCGCCTGAAGGTTGCTGTCGACCACGCGCAGGAGTTTCAGAAGTGTGCGCACCTGCTTGTCGGTGAGACCGCGCGTGGCGAGATTTTCGGAATGCTGGCCGGCCTCGACGATCGCCTGCAGGCGGTCGCGCCCCGAGGCCGTCAGGAAGACCTTGGTCAGCCGCGCGTCGTCCTCGTCCGGCCTTCGCTCGAGGAAACCCTGGGCCTCCATGCGGCCGATCGTGCGCGTCATGGTCGGCGCCTTGACACCGAGCCTGGCTGCGAGCGCTCCGGCGGTCAGGCCGTCCGTTTCGGCAAGGGCAAGCATGACGCCGTCCTGGCCCGCATAGAGACCACTTTCAACGAGGTTGCGGGAGAGCACGGTGCGCATCGAGCGGGCAGCCTGGACAAGCAGCGTAGCAAGGTCGTGGTCATGCACTTCTGCAGCTGGTTCGTCTCTCTTCCTGCCGTTCTTGGCCTTCTTTTCGGCTTTGCTCTTCTTGCCCATTGGACCTCCCGCCGAATCCCTTACACTGCCTTTATAGCAATACAGCTTGAGATTACGAACTCTATGACTCAAATAACGATTTTACGACAATCGACGCGGAGGACCGAACGGAAATGTCGCTGCCGAAGCCCCGCTGGGACGACAATCCCGCCGATCTCGCTCCCGCCGGACGGCGGGGTTGGATCGCCGTTCTGCCGCTCGGCGCGCATGAGCAGCACGGGCCGCATCTGCCCTTCGAAACCGATCGGCTGATCGCCGAAGGCATCGTCCGTCGGGTCATTGCAGGGCTGCCCCGTGACCTGCCCGCGACCTTCCTGCCGGTGGAGCCCGTCGGCTATTCGATCGAACATATGGACGTCGCCGGAACCCGGACGCTTGCCTATGACGAAGCGATCTCGCGCTGGCTCGGCATCGCGGAAGACATTAATCGGCTCGGCATCCGCAAGTTCGTGATGCTCAATGCGCATGGCGGCAATTCCCCGCTGATGACCATCGTGGCAACCGAAGCGCGAGTGCGCTTCGGAATGCTTGCGGTCGCGACGGGCTGGACCCGTTTCGGGCAGCCGGCGGGCTGGATAAGCGATGAGGACAAGGCGGTCGACATCCATGGCGGCGACATCGAGACTTCGGTGATGCTGGCACTCCACCCGGACAGGGTGGACATGGCAAAGGCCCGCCTCTTCCCTTCCCGCCAGAGCGAGTTCCAGCACCGGTTCAAGCATCTGCGCGCCTATGGACCGCATGCCTTCGGTTGGAAGATGTCGGATCTCAGCCGGGTGGGCGTGGCCGGCGATGCGGCCGCCGCCACGGCGGAGCGCGGCGAGGCTCTCCTCGGCCATGCGGTCGGCGGCATCATCGAACTGCTCAGGGACGTGCAGGCCTTCGAGATCGACGACTTTGCCTGAGCGGTTCACGGCGGCGAAAAGGCGCGCCGCACATTTGCGCATCGCCGCGCCATCTCCTATATGAGACCCCAACGCAAGATGCCCGCGGCGCATCGCCAATCCTCGAGGCTCCCATGACCGAAACGACCACGCAGAAGCCGATCCCCGTCACCGTGCTCACGGGCTATCTCGGCGCCGGCAAGACGACGCTGCTCAACCGCATCCTCAGCGAAAATCACGGCCGCAAATATGCGGTCATCGTCAACGAATTCGGCGAGATCGGCATCGACAACGACCTGATCGTCGAGTCGGACGAGGAAATCTACGAGATGAACAACGGTTGCGTGTGCTGCACCGTGCGCGGCGACCTGATCCGTGTCGTCGAGGGGCTGATGCGCCGTCCCGGCCGCTTCGACGCGATAATCGTCGAGACGACCGGCCTTGCCGATCCGGTGCCGGTCGCCCAGACCTTCTTCATGGATGACGACGTGCGCGCCAAGACCGAGCTCGACGCCGTCGTCGCGCTCGTCGATGCCAAGCACCTGCCGCTCCGGCTGAAGGACAGCCGCGAGGCGGAAGACCAGATCGCCTTTGCCGATGTGGTGCTGCTCAACAAGACCGATCTCGTGACGCCCGAAGAACTCGAGCGCATCGAGGCGACCGTTCGCGTGATCAATCCCTCCGCCCGCATTTACCGGACGCAGCGGTCGGAGATCGATCTCGGCAAAGTACTAGACCAGGGCGCCTTCAACCTCGAAAAGGCGCTGGAGAACGATCCGCACTTCCTCGACCACGACGAGCATGACGATCACGTCTGTGGGCCCGACTGCGATCACGACCATCATCATCACGATCATGACCATCACCACCATGATCACGACCACGATCATCATCATCATCACCACGATCATGCCCCGTCTCCGATTCACGACGTGACGGTGCAGTCGATCTCGTTGCGCGGCGGCGAGATGAACCCGGACCGTTTCTTCCCGTGGATCCAGAAGATCACCCAGACGGACGGCCCGAACATCCTGCGCCTCAAGGGCATCATCGCCTTTGCCGGCGATGCGGAGCGCTATGTGGTGCAGGGCGTTCACATGATCATCGAGGGCGACCACCAGCGGCCTTGGAAGGAAGGCGAGAAGCGCGAGACCCGCCTCGTCTTCATCGGCCGAGACCTCGACCGCGAGAAGCTCGAGCGCACCTTCAAGGCATGCGAAGTCCAGGCATGATCCCGGACAGTGGTCACCGGTTTCCGAAACAGATCATGCTGAAACAAGAGAGCCTAGCCAACTGATGCCGACCGTCGCTCCGCTCGATCTCGAAGGCCACGTCGTCGGCGTCGCCTTTCTCAAGGACATTCCCTTTTTCGCCGGAGCCGCCGGCACCATCCACCGTCTCGATCAGGGCCACAAGACGACCGAGCTGCACGACGGCCTGCTATCGCTGGCCTATGACGAGGCAACCGATACGCTCTTGACCGGCGGCGAGGACGGCAAGGTGATGCGCGTTTCGGCCGACGGAACGGCGAGCCTTGTCGCCGAGACACCGCGCAAATGGATTTCGAAAGTCGCCGCCGGGCCGCAGAGGGCGGTCGCCTTTGCCTATGGCAAGACGAGCTATGTCCGCCTTGCCGACGGCACCACGAAGGAATTCCCCGAGGAACGCACCGTCGAGGGCATCGCCTTCGCCCCCAAGGGCCTGCGCATCGCGGTTGCGCGCTATAATGGCGTGTCGCTGCACTGGGTGGGAATGGCCGGCCAGCCGGTCGACCTTGAATGGAAGGGCGCGCATACGGACGTCAGCTTTTCGCCTGACGGCCGCTTCGTCGTTACCACCATGCAGGAGAATGCGCTGCATGGCTGGAAGCTCGATGCGAAGCCGGGGGCCGAGGCGCGGCACATGCGCATGACCGGCTACCCTGCCAAGGTGAAGTCGCTTTCCTGGTCCGCCAAGGGCAAATGGCTTGCCTCCTCAGGCGCGCCGGCGGCGATCGTCTGGCCGTTCCAGGGCAAGGACGGGCCGATGGGCAAGGCGCCGCTCGAACTCGGCACGCGTGGCAACACAATGGTGACGACGGTCGCCTGCCACCCTGCCGAGGACATCGTCGCCATCGGCTATGAGGACGGCATGATCATCGCCGCCCGTTTCGCCGACAGCAAGGAAGTGCTGCTGCGCCGCCCCGGAAAGGGCGCGATCACCGCCATGGCCTGGAACAGGAGCGGCCGGCAGCTTGCCTTCGGCTCGGCTGCCGGCGATTGCGGCGTGGTGGACCTTGCGGGATAGAGAGGATTTGCGGACGCAATAGCCCCTCACCCTAGCCCTTACCCTAGCCCTCTCCCCGCTATGCGGGGAGAGGGGACAAGGCGGCGCGGCATACCCCTTCGCCCCGCTTTGTGGGAGAAGGTGCCGGCAGGCGGATGAGGGGCCAACGTCAACTCTCGTTCGCCAAACCTCACCACTCCAGTTCCAGATGCGGCCGCCCGTTCGAGGTCTTTTCGATCGTCCGTCCGCTCTCGTCTATCGTCGCCGTCACTCGCTGACGGAAGGCCGAGAAGCTTTCGAAGGTGACGACATCCACCGGCTCGTCGAACTTGAATGTTAGGCGATAGCGCCCCGGCTGTGCGGTCAGCGCCTGGGCCGAAAGGATTTCGCCCTCAAATGCCTGGCCGAGATACTGGCCCCTCACCCGCGCGCCGAGCATCCACGGGTTGAAGGGCGGCCGGTTGCCGGCGGCGGCGTAAAGCGTGTTCCAGTCCCGATAGCCGTATTGCGCGGCGATCAGCTCGAGGGATTTCGAATGCCCGATCTGCTCGCCGCCGGCGGCAAGCCGGGCGCGCAAGCGTTTGGCCTGGGCCTTCAGCGTATCCAATGATGGAAGGGTGCGCGATCCTTGCGTCATGACAGGGTCTCCTGCTCAGGCATGCGCTCGTTTGGATGGTGCCCGCATTGCCATCGGTTCGCATGCCTCGCGGCGTGACCGAGTCGAAAAGAGGGACTTCACCAAAGCTTGACGCTCGCGGACGGCTGGGGCCCTCGCCCGCCGCCTCCATAGGCGAAGCGGCGCAGGCTGTCAAATGTTCCGGTGACGCCACGGCAGGCTCGCGCCACCGAGCCACGCAATTCCTCGTTGCAGCGCTTTCGAAGATGTGGAACGACTATGTCACGCGAGAGAGGAGATTTCCATGAACGAGACGACCATCCTTGCATTCGCCGCGGTCGCCTTCATCGGCATCGCAACACCAGGCCCGACCGTGCTCCTGGCGCTGACCAACGGGTCGCGCTATGGCGTTCGCCGCGCTGGCTACGGAATGATCGGTGCTGTGCTCTCGGATTTCGTGCTGATCGGAGCGGTGGCGCTCGGCCTCGGCGCGCTGCTCGCCGCGTCGGAGTTCTGGTTCACGGTGGTCAAATGGCTGGGCGCCGCCTATCTCGCCGTTCTGGGCGTCCAGTTGCTGCGCTCCCGCGGCACGCTCGACATCGCATCGCAGGACGTACAGGCGGTCGGTCCCGGCACGCCGCGCGCAGTCTTCCTGAAGAGTTTTCTCGTCGCCGTCACCAATCCCAAGGGTTACCTGTTCTTTTCCGCCTTCCTGCCGCAGTTCATCGACCCCGCGCTGCCACAAGCGCAACAATACGCCGTGCTCGCCCTCGTCTTCGCATCGATCGATTTCATGGTGATGTGCGGCTATGCGCTGCTTGGCTCGCAGGCCGTGCGCTTCCTGAAGCGGTCCGGCGCGATCTGGCTCGACCGGGTGTGCGGCGGTGCGCTTCTGGCGCTTGCCGGATCGCTGGCCTTCTATCGGCGCGCAACCTCTTGAGGGCTCCACGAACGAGCTGCCTTCAACTCGTGAGTACGGCCCCAAAAATGACAGCGCTCCCGCCTCGCGACGGGAGCGCTGTTCATGTCGCCTCCGCAGGGTGAGAGGCGGAAGAAACGTCAGGCGGCGCGCTCGACCGGCGGCAGCGCGAGCTTCCGGCCGCTGGCGACCAGCATGCCGGCCGCACCCTCGAGCCAGCCTTCCTTGAGTTCGAGCGCCAGGAAGCGGTTGCGCTCGAACGGGCCGGGCATAACGAGGTGCTGCGTCCGCTCCGCGAAGAAGCCGAAACGCTCGTAGTAGGGGGCATCGCCGACAAGCAGGATGGCGCCGTGGCCGCGGCTCGTCGCTTCCTCGATTGCCGCACGCATCAGCATGCCGCCGATCCCCTTGCCCTCATGCGCCGGGTCGACGGCCAGCGGCCCGAGGAGCAGTGCCGGCACGGCCTGCCCTTCGCGGGTGACACCGGCCTCGATATCCCAGAGACGCACGGTGCCGATGACGTGTCCGTCGACGTCGCGCGCCACAAGGGCAAGGCCCTCGGCCGGCACACGGCCGCGCCGCAGCTTTTCCGACGACTTCTTGCGGCGGCCGGGGCCCATGGCCCGGTCGAGCAGGTTTTCGCGCGCGACGACGTCGCCCGGATTTTCGGAATCGATCACAAAGGTGGATGGCGCGAAGAACGCGCGCAGGGTGTCAACAACAGCGGCCATCGGGGCCTCCCGTCATCAAAACCGCTTCAGGCGGACCAAAGATGATTGTGAAGTCGCCGCTCCCGCGGCAAAGCGGGAGCAGGCAGGGTCAGATCACATAGGCCTTCAGCGGCTCGAAGCCATTGAAGGCGACAGCCGAGTAGGTCGTCGTGTAGGCGCCGGTGCCTTCGATCAGAACCTCGTCGCCGATCGTCAGAGAGATCGGCAGCGGGTACATGTTCTTCTCGTAGAGCACGTCGGCCGAATCGCAGGTCGGGCCGGCAAGCACGCAGGGCTCCATCGCGTCGGCGTCCCGCGCCGTGCGGATCGGATAGCGGATCGCCTCGTCCATCGTCTCGGCGAGACCGCCGAACTTGCCGATGTCGAGGAAGACCCAGCGGTGGCTGTCATTGTCCGACTTCTTCGAGACAAGGACGACCTCCGCCTTGATCACGCCGGCATTGCCGACCATGCCGCGGCCCGGCTCGATGATCGTCTCCGGGATGTTGTTGCCGAAGTGCTTCTTCAGCGCACCGAAGATCGCCTGGCCATAGGCTTCGGCCGACGGAACGTCCCTGAGGTACTTCGTCGGGAAGCCGCCGCCCATATTGACCATCTTGAGCTCGATGCCCTGCTTGGCGAGCTGCACGAAGACGCGCTTGGCGTCGGCGAGCGCCGCATCCCAGGCGTCGAGCTTCGTCATCTGCGAGCCGACATGGAACGACACGCCGTAGGAGACGAGGCCGAGCTGGTGCGCATAGACGAGCACGTCGACGGCCATCTGCGGCACGCAACCGAACTTGCGCGACAGCGGCCACTCGGCGCCTTCGCCGTCCGTCAGGACGCGGCAGAAGACACGGGCGCCCGGAGCGGCGCGCGCCACCTTCTCGACCTCTTCATGGCTGTCGACCGCGAAGAGGTTGATCCCCAGCGCATGGGCACGCGCAATGTCGCGCTCCTTCTTGATGGTGTTGCCATAAGAAATGCGGCTCGGGGTCGCACCGGCTTCGAGGGCCATTTCGATTTCGGCGACGGAGGCGCAATCGAAATTGGAGCCGAGACCGGCGAGAAGACGCAGGATTTCCGGCGCCGGATTGGCCTTCACGGCGTAGTAAATCGCGCTGTCCGGCAGCGCGTGACGGAAGGCCTTGAAATTGTCGCGCACGATGTCGAGGTCGACAACGAGGCAGGGGCCTTCGGGTCGTCGGGTGTTGAGGAAGTCGATGATGCGTGCGGTGGTCATGGCCTTATTCCCCGATCCATTAAACTCCACGACTGTGGAGGACAAAGGGCATACGCGCGCTTGCACTGGAACCAGCCGGTGGAGACCCCGGAACCATGCATGCGCTCGATGCGCGTAACGGTGAATCGAAGCCCGCAAAGGCTAAGACTCGGCTTTGTCTGCCATGGATTGGAGGGAATAACCCAACCGCACTTCCGGCAATGAAGGTGTGCCTCTTCAGTAACCCCGGCTGTTGGAGAGCCGGCAGACACCAGAAAGGCCCGCACCGTCGTTGCTTCAAGATGTCCTCGCATTTCCCGGTTGGCCGGAATAGCGACTGGAGGGGTTAGTTCCAGGTACCTTACCGAGATCCTCACCTAATCGAGGGTCGGCGGACACCCACAGGCACGTGCGACTTTGGGCAAGGGCGTAGGTAAGAAAAATCACTGTCGTAATCAAGAGTTTTTTCCATTTCGCCCCTAATTTTTTCTGGACCGGGCCAGGGCGGGAGTGTTCACTTTAGATGAACGATTGCAGCCGCGCCGTTGCGCGCCGCGGAGATATCCCAAACCGGGGATTCGATGGAGCTTTCCGGCTCCCGCGGGTCAGAACAGAAAGACGAATCATGGACACCTTGACCCGGATCCGCGCCTTCATCGACGTCGTGGACGCAGAGGGTTTCTCGGCCGCCGCCCGGCGCGTCGGCAAATCCAAGGCGCTGCTGTCGAAATATGTCCGCGAGCTCGAAGACGAGCTCGGCGCGCTGCTCCTCAACCGCACGACTCGGCAGTTCTCGCTGACCGAGGCCGGTCACACCTACTACCGCTCCGCCTCCGAAATCCTGAAGGAGATCGACAATCTTGCCGATCTCGTCCGCGCCAACAATTCGGACCTGCGCGGACGGCTTCGAATCACCGTGCCGCGGACCTTCGTCGATGCCGAGATCGGCCAGTCGCTGATCGATTTCGGCCGGCAGCACCCGGAATTGTCGCTGGAAATCGTTTCCGACGACCGCTTCATCGACCTCGTCGAAGAGGGGTTCGATGTGGCTATCCGCATCACCCGGCTCGAGGACTCGACGCTGATCGCCCGCAAGCTCGACGACTTCCAGATTCTGGTCTGCGCCTCGCCGGACTTCATGGCGAAGACCGGTCCGTTCGCGCACCCGAGCGAGCTTTCGAAGATACCCTGCATCCTCGATACGAACGGCCGGTCCTATTCGAACTGGCGTTTCATCGAGCCGGACGGGTCGCCATTCACGGTTCCGGTGAGCGGTCCGATCGAGGTCAACAGCCCGCTTGCCGCAGCCCGCGCCGCAGTGACCGGCATCGGGGTCGCGGTCCTCCCCGACTTCATCGCTCGGCCGAGGATCCTGTCCGGCGAGCTCGTGACGCTCTTCGACGGCTACGTGCCCAAGGACCGCGGCATCTACGCGATCTATCCGCACCGGCGTTATCTGCCGACCAAGGTGCGTACCTTCGTGGATTTTCTCCACGGCTGGTTCCGCAATACGCAATGAAGGCGCCGCAGCCTTTGGGGGGCAATCAAAGCTTTGCTCCGCCAAGTCCCAATTCCGTCCCATTTTCGGTACATTCGAGGGGCGAATCGTCCGGTCCGCTTCGACCGAAAAGGATTTCCCGTTTCAATGAACACACAACGCCTCGTCCTGGCCGGCCTTGCGACGCTCTTGACGCCCGAGCTCGCTGCCGCCCATCCGCATATTTTCGCCGAAGCGCGGCTGGAGATCGTCTCGGACGACCAGGGGAATATTGGCGAGCTGCGTAACGTCTGGCGGTTCGACGAGTTGTTCTCGGCAAGCGTCGTGCTCGACTTCGACAAGAATTCCAACGCCACGCTTGACCCGGACGAGTTGAAAGAGGTCGGCCAAACGGTGCTCGAGTCGCTTTCGGAGTACAACTACTACACGACGATTTCCGACAATGGAAAATCGGTGAAGGTCAACAAGCCCGACAGCATCACCGTCGATTACAAGGACAACCAGCTCCTGATGATGTTCGCGGTCAAGCCGGCCGAGGCGATGCCGCTCAAAGGCAAGCTGTCCTTCGGCGTCTACGACCCGACCATGTACACGGCCATGGACTTCCCGACCGATGACGACCTCACCGTCGTCGGCGAGAAGATCGAGGCGTGCAAGCATCAGGTCGTGCGGCCGGATCCGGACGAGGTGCTGGCCGAGAACAAGGACACGCTCACCGACGCCTTCTGGAACGATCCGACCGGCACCGACATGTCGAAACTCTTCGCAACGAGGATCGAGGTCACATGCTGAACGTCCGAAGGACCGGCCGCCTGTTGGCGGCTGCACTTTTGTTGACGACAATATCGGCGACGCTCGCTCTCGCGCAATCGCCGCTCGGCATCGGCTCCGCCGAGCCTTCGATACAGACCACCGGCATCTTCGGCGGGTTTTTCGCCTGGGTGAACATGGAGCAGCAGAGCTTCTATCGGCTGCTGACCGGCGCGCTCAAGGACATGCGCGAGAACCCCTGGCAGCTCTGGTCGCTGATCGGCCTTTCCTTCGCCTATGGCGTCTTCCACGCGGCCGGCCCCGGCCACGGCAAGGCAGTGATTTCCTCCTACATGATCGCCAATGAGACGGAACTGAAACGCGGCGTCCTCCTGTCGTTCCTTTCCTCGATCCTGCAGGGCGTCGTGGCAATCCTGTTGATCGGCGCCGTCTACCTCGTGCTGCGCGGCTCCTCCATCAGCATGACGCGCGCGACCCATTCGCTCGAGGTCGCAAGCTACGCGCTGATCGCGGCCTTCGGCGGCTGGCTCGTCTTCCGCAAACTCAGGTCAATGACGCGGCCGGCGCCGGCGATTGCCGGCGGGCACGCCCACCACGATCGTGGGCAGCATAGCCACGATCACTCGCATCATCATCATCACCCTGTTCAAGCACACGCACATGGCCCCGGCGAGGTCTGCGCCACCTGCGGCCACGCCCATGCGCCCGACCCGGCGCTGCTGAAAGGCGATCGCTTTGCGCTCAGCGAAGCCTGGTCGGCAATCGTCGCGGTCGGCCTGCGCCCCTGCTCCGGTGCCCTGATCGTACTTTCCTTCGCGCTCCTCAACGGGCTCTATCTGGGCGGGGTCCTTTCGGTCTTCGCCATGTCGATCGGCACTGCGATCACCGTGTCGATCCTCGCCACCATGGCCGTCACAGCCAAGGGCTTTGCGCTGCGTTATGCCGCCAGCCAATCGGCAGCGGCACGCATCTCGAACGGCATCGAAATCGCCGGTGCGCTGCTGGTTCTGATTCTGGGGCTTGTTCTGTTGGGTGCTGCCCTGCAGGGGTGAGAGAGTTTCCAAAAACTCTCCGTCCGCTGCTGCCCCTCATCCCGCTGCCGCGACCTTCTCCCCGTTTGACGGGGAGAAGGGATATGCCGCGCCGCCAATGTCCCCTCTCCCCGTTCTGACGGGGAGAGGGTTAGTCCTCGGGTTAAACCCGAGGAGAGGGGCGATTCCTCGACGGCATCCCAAGTCTGCGACATTACCGAATCGGCGCAATCACAGCCCTTTGCGCCGCTGATGGCGGGCGCGGAGCCAGAAGATCAGGAAGAAGCCGAGCACGAAGAGCGCGCCGACGCCGGCGGCGAGCCATGGGGAAACGTCGCCGAGCCGGACTATGATCGACGGCAGCACGAAGAAGCCGATGCCGACGACTGCCATAATGATCGCGGCCGCGATCGCCGGCGACTTTTCCTTCTTCTCCGGTATGTTCACGCCCGCTCCTTTTTCGCGAGTCCGGCGCGGATGTCCTCAAGACGCCGCTTCTGGCGCCCCTCGCTATCGAAATTGTCCGGCGAAAGCCAGCCCTCGAAAGCGGCCTTGAGGAGCGGCCATTCGCCATCGATCATCGAGAACCAGGCCGTGTCGCGATTGGCGTGCTTGGAGATCATGTGCTGGCGGAAAATGCCCTCGAAAGTGAAGCCGAGCCTGAGCGCCGTCTTGCGGCTCGGCTGGTTCTCGCTGTGGCATTTCCACTCGTAGCGGCGATAGCCGAGATCCTCGAAAACGTGCCTCGCCAACAGGTAGTGCGCTTCCGTTGAAAGCGGCGACCGCGCCATGGCCGGGCCGTGCGCGACACCGCCGACCTCGACGACGCCATTGGCGGGGTCCGCACGCATGTAGTTCGCCATGCCGACGACCATGCCGGTCGCGCTCTCGCGAAACACCTCGGTGATCCAGCCCGACTTCGACTGAACCGCGGAGAGCCAGGCATCGAAGGCGCCGATTCCCGGAAAATCGTCCTGCGTGAAATATTTGAGCAGCGGGTTGATCGCCAGGCCGCCGAAGGCGTCGTGCCAGAGCGGTTCCAGATGCGCCGCCCGGTCATAGGGCTCCAGCCGGACATACCGGCCTTCGATCGAGACCGGCTGCGGCGCCGGGCATCCCTTCCAATTGGCAAGATCGCGCATCGGTCACTCCCTGCGTTTCACTTGCTTCGGCAATAGGGCAGACGCCAACCCGTTTCAAATTCAATCTGGTGATCGAACCATGAGCGGAACGGATACGCTCGGTTCATTTCGCGCTGCATCTCAGACGGATACCTTTGCCGCCGAAACCGTCGCCTCGATGTGGTCGACGAGCGCATCGGCAAGTCCAAGCCGGCCGGCGAGAAGATCGAGATAGCCGCGCTCCGCCCGGCCATCCGGCTCGATCGCAAGCCGCGACGCCGTATAGATCTCGACCCGCTCCTCCTCCGTCTCGCCGGCAGCGACGATGGCGTCCAGATCGATCGGATTGGCGAGCTCCGCTTCCAGGAAAGCCGCAGCATCCGCGGAGAGACCCGAAACGGAGAGCTTGTCCATGATGCGGCCGCGCTCGGTCTCGTCGATATGGCCGTCCGCCCGGGCGGCGGCGATCATGGCGCGGACGAGCACCAGCGCGAAGTCGTTGCTGAGCGCTTCCGGCGCCGCGAAGCCGGAATCGGCCGGCGGTGCGGAAAGTTCGGCGGGTGCGCGGGACGCCGGCTGCGGCGCCTGGCCGGCCTGGTAGTTCTTGTAGGCCTGGTAGCCGAGGCCGGCGATCGCCGCCAGACCGCCGAGAACAGCCGCATTGCCCGCCAGCTTGCGTCCCGACTTGGTGCCGAGCAGTACCGCCGCGATCGCGCCGGTCGCCAGCGGATTGTCCTTGGCGAGCTTGGTCACCTGATCGGCGCGGCCGCCAACCGTTCCGCCGGCACCGGGCAGCTGCGAACCCAGGAACTGATCCAGCAATTTCTTCGCGTCGAACATCGGCCTCGCTCCTTGGAATTGACGCGCGGAAGCTCTCGCCTCGCCACGTCGTTGCGGAGTGAGACATAGGAACCGCGAGGCGAAAATACAAATGGGCGCCGGACACGAAAAAGCCGGACGTGCGCCCGGCTTCTTGTGGGTTGTCAGTTTGGCCCTGTCAGCCCTTGAGCGCAAAAGCCTCGGCGGCAAGCTTGGTGATGCCGGCCCAGTCGCCCCTGGCGACCAGGTCCTTCGGCGCCACCCAGGAACCGCCGACGCAGACGACGTTCGGCAGCGAAAGATAGTCGCGCGCATTGCCGAGCGAAATCCCGCCGGTCGGGCAGAACAAGGTGCCGGCAAGCGGCGAGGACAGCGACTTCAGATAGGCGGCACCGCCGGCCTGTTCGGCCGGGAAGAACTTCATGACGTCGTAGCCTTCCTCGCGCAGCCCCATCACTTCGCTCGCCGTTGCCGCCCCCGGCAGCAGCGGCACGGCGTGGTCGTTGGCGACATCGATCAGCTCCTGTGTCGTGCCGGGGCTGACGATGAACTCGGAACCGGCCTTCACTGCGTCTTCGAACTGGGCGGCGTTGAGAATGGTGCCGGCGCCGGCAACCGCGCCTTCGACCTCGTTCGCCACGGCGCGGATCGCCTCGAGCGCCGCCGGCGTGCGCAGCGTGATCTCGATCGCCTTCAAGCCGCCGGCGACGAGCGCCCGCGCGAGCGGAACTGCGGTTGCCGCATCGTCGATCACCAGCACCGGCACCACCGGTTGCAGCTTGAGGATGGAAAGAAGCTTGTCGGTCTTCGCGCTCATGCCCGCCGTCCTTTTAAAACGATTGAATCTGCACTCGCATACTCCGGCCGCCTGTCATTGTCGAGACCGAAAGGCGCGGTACGGCCCAGCCGAACAAAAGCAGACGGCTAAATCTCATCTGCAACGAAGAGATGACTTGAGCCTAACCCGCAATGCGATAGTTTGATGACGGTCGACCTCAACGTGGCAGGACATCCATGGCGAAGGAGATAGAGCGCAAGTTCCTGGTCGTTTCCGACGGCTGGCGGCAGCAGGCGGACAAGGGTATCAAGCTTCGTCAGGCCTATGTCGCGACCATGGAGGATCGTTCGGTACGGGTTCGGATCCACGGCAACAAATGGGCGCGCCTTACCGTCAAGATCGGCAAGTCGTCGCTCGTCCGCAACGAGTATGAATACGACCTGCCGATGGAGGATGCCCGCGAGTTGCTGGCCCAGGCGATCGGCGTCGTGATCGAGAAGCGCCGCTATCGCGTGCCGCACAAGGGCTTCACCTGGGAGGTGGATGTCTACGAGGGAGCGCTCGAAGGCCTCGTGGTCGCCGAGGTGGAGATGAAGAAGGAAACGGACCTGCCCGCGCTGCCGGAGTGGCTCGGGCGCGAGATCACGGGCGACCGCCGCTATTCCAATCAGGCGCTGGCCACCGAGGGACTCTTGGTCGCGCAACCATGACCTACGCCTTCAATCCGAGCCACCCCTTCACCGAGGACTTTCGTGCCGTCGGTGCCGAGCAGATCGAGTGCGCGGTGGCGGTGCTTCAGGATCAGCCGGCGGGCGTGCACGAGGCCATCCACGACGCCCGCAAGAATTTCAAGCGCCTGCGCTCGCTCTACCGGCTCGTCGCCTCGGACGCACCTCTTTTTCAGAAGCAGGAAAACGCCCGAATCCGGAACATGGCACGGAACCTCTCGACCGTCCGCGACGCCGCAGCCCTCGTTGAAAACGCCAACTACCTGCGCGGCTATGCGGCAAGCGAAGAGCAGCAATTGGCCCTCGATACGGTCTGCTTGATCCTTGCCGACCGCCGCGACCGGATTGCCGAGGGCGAGACCGATCTCGACGGAAAGATCGAGGCGACCATCGCCAGTTGCGAGCAGGCGCTTGCGGCTCTCGCGCTTGTTTCCTTTCACGACGGCAAGCGAAAATCCGCCCGCCGGATGGAGGAAGGTTGGCGGCGGACACTGAAGCGCGCGGCGCGTGCCAGGGCCACCTGCGAAACGAGTACGGAGGCCGCGTTCCTCCACGAGTTGCGCAAGCGTGCCCAGGATTACAGGATGCATCTGGCGCTCCTGCGCGAGGCATGGCCCTCGGCCATGGAGGCGAAGAGGGCGGCTGCCAAGGAACTGGTCGAGGTGCTTGGTCATTTGAACGACCTCGCCACGATGACCTGTCTCATCGACGAAGAGCCGGAACTCGCCGGAGACAGCCAGAATCAAGCGCATCTGCTTTCCGCCGTCATTGCTCGGCAAGCGGAACTGAGGCCGGAAGCCTTGCGGCGGGCCGAGGCAGTCTTCCTGGACGCCCCTGAGTGGGAAAGCAGAACGGTAGAGCTGCTGTGGCTCAAGGCGGGGCGGTAGCGTGAGCCGAAGGTGCGCGCGATCCGCCGCAATTGCGCTTGGCGCCCGAAAGCTGTATCTGCGTGCCCATGACCGACATGTTCACGACACCGCGCCCGGAGCCGCAGGGCCAGTTTCTGGTGGCCGCGCTCTACCATTTCGTTTCCTTCCCGCGCTTCGGCGACTTCCGCGCGCCGCTGCAGGCGATCTGCGACGCCAGCGGCGTGAAGGGAACGCTGCTCCTCGCGCATGAAGGCATCAACGGCACGATCGCCGGCACCGACGAGGGCATTGCGACAGTGCTTGCCTATCTGCGCGCACAGCCCGAATTCACCAGCCTCGAGCACAAGGAAAGCCGGGCCTCGGCCATGCCCTTCCTGCGCATGAAGGTGCGGCTGAAGAAGGAGATCGTCACCATGGGCGTCGAGACCGTCGACCCCAACAAAGTGGTCGGCACCTATGTGGAGCCGCAGGACTGGAACGCGCTGATCTCCGATCCCGAAACGCTGGTTATCGACACGCGCAACGACTACGAGACGGCGATCGGCCTCTTCCGCGGCGCCGTGGATCCGAAGACCAAGACGTTCCGCGAGTTTCCCGACTGGGTCCGCAATCACACCGGCCTGCACAACAAGCCGAAGATCGCCATGTACTGCACCGGCGGCATCCGCTGCGAGAAGGCGACCGCCTTCATGAAGGAACAGGGCTTCGAGGAGGTGTACCACCTCAAGGGCGGCATCCTCAAATACCTTGAGGAGGTCCCGGCCGAGCAAAGCCTCTGGGACGGCGCCTGCTTCGTCTTCGACGAACGCGTATCCGTCACGCATGGTCTTGCGGAAGGCGAGCACACGCTCTGTCATGCCTGCCGCCAGCCGCTGACGGCCGAGGACCTCCTGTCGCCGCTTCACGAGGAGGGCGTCTCCTGCGTCCATTGCCATGAGGTACGCACTGACGAGGACCGCGAGCGCTACCGCGAGCGGCAGCGGCAGATCGCTCTGGCAAAGAAGCGCGGCGAGCGGCATTTGGGAAGCTGAACGGTCCGCCCCTCATCCGGCCTGCCGGCCACCTTCTCCCGCAAGCGGGGCGAAGGAGACTCGCAGCACCCTCTGAAGTCCCCTCTCCCCGCGTGCGGGGAGAGGGTTAGTCCTCGGGTTAAACCCGAGGAGAGGGGCAAATCAGAGTCGTAACCAAGGGCCCACAAGCCAGCATCAAATCTCAATCACTGCCGCTTCTTCTCGCGCCTCGATCGCGAGGTATCCGGCCCCGGTGATCGCCGCCCAATCCGCCTCGCTGGCAAGGACCACGGGACAGGTCTTGCCATAAAGTTCGGCCGCGACCATCGCCCCGACGGTGACGATCGCGTCGCCCGCCAGCAGCACGATACCTGCCGGACCGGTGCCGCGCCGCAGCGCTTCCGCCAGCACCGAGCTCCCGGAGCTCGATCCGCGCCCTGCCCGCATCACCAGGATCCGGCCGTTCATCACGTCGTTCCTCTCGGGATGCCACTGGTCGATGATCCGGCCGGTCGCCGAGTCGAGACCGCCCCAGAAGCTCAGAGGCTCGGAAAGCACCAGCGTTTCTGCCTGCGCCGATCCACTCACCAGCGTCGTCGCCTCAAGTCGCACCGTCACAGTCGCACCAGCTTTCCGGCTCGGGCCGATGCGACGCAGTCCGCGAGCGATCCGAAGGCGACATCGACGCCGATGTTACCGGGCGCGTAGTAGGCCCACTTGCCGGAATTGGTCATGACGGTGCCGGACAGGTCGCGCATCACCGTCGTCACATAGGTGCAGGTATCGATGACCAGCGTCACCCCGGCTGCCCGCAGGCGCTCCTCCCAGCCGCGTCGCTGCAGCTCCTCGAGCACTGCCCGATGGGTGTTGACATAGACGTCGATCATCGGCCGCACGCCGTCGATCAACGGCATCAGCCGCTCGAACTCGGCAAGCGAGAAATGCGGCGTGCCCAGGCTGACGGCGGTCAGCGGCGTTCCGTCCGGAACGGTCGAAAGCTTGCGCACAGTCTCACGGAGATCCTCCGCCGTGAGCCGGATCACCTCTTCCGGCGCTCGGCCCTGGAAAGCCGCATCGACGGTCGGCGCCTCCGGCGTCAGACCGACTGCATGGAAAAGCGCAACAGCACCCGCGGAAGCGGCTACGGCGCCGAGCGCCTTCAGATCGTCCTCGCTCGTCGAGGCCGGCAGACCGGTGATCGCCGGCACCCGGTCGCCGCAGCGCCGGCCGACCGCATGCCCGACGGCGACGCAGGCAAGCCCTGCTTCCGCCCATTCCTCAGGCACGCTCTCGACCTCGACAAGGATGCGCGCGCGGCGGTTCTCGCCGACATGAAGGCCGTAATAGGGCGCGCGACCGGTCAAAGCGCAACAGAGGTCGATGAAATCGCCGTAGCGGTTGGTGCGGGCGCCGAGCACGGAATTGGCAAAGACGATGGCGTTCGACTCGGCCCAGGCGATCTGGGCGCCGAAGCGCGGCCGGAAGATCGTCTGATAGGGCGCACAGGTGAAGGTCGGCACGCAGCCGAGTTCCTCATGCGCCTTCATCAGCCGCGCCCCGCCCCGGCCGACCTGGTCGCTGCCGACGAAAAGCTCCGGATGGATGAGATCGACGGAGCCGACATTCAGCGTCGTCGGCACGCGAACGCGGCCGCCGAGCCGCAGCAGATGCTCGACGAAATCGAGGCTCACCTCGCCGAGATAGAGACAGCCGTCGATATGCGCCGCTTCGATATCTACGAAGCGCGCCGCGCCGACGGCCTCGGCGAAGCGGACAAGCAGCCGCATGGCGAAGGCGGCAGCCTCGCCCTCGTCGCCCGCAAGAAGCAACTGGTCGAAGGTGGAAAGCTGAACACGCATGTCGACGTTAGACGTGAGCCTCGCCCGGTTGTCAATTCAGGCCTTTCAGACCGGCAGCATCTCGTACTCGTCCACGCGAAGGGCGGGCGGGTCCCAATGCGGGCGGCTCCGGGTGAAGACCGCATTTGTCGGTTCAAACAACGCGGTGTCGTCGAGCGTGCCCGCAAAAACCGTCCATTGGTCGTCATCCGCCGGGCCTGAAGCGAACATCTGGCTGCCGCAGGCAGGGCAGAAATGACAGGTCGACACGTTGCCGCTTTCGGCCAAGGTCTGGAAGGAGCGCAGCTCGCCCGCGTAGTCGACATCGACACGCGAGAAGATCATATAGCAGCTGTGACCGGTCCCGGTGGTCCGCTGGCAATCGCGGCAATGGCAGAATCCGGAATAGATCGGTGCTCGCTTCGCCTCATAGCGCACCGCGCCGCACAGACATTGACCCTTCATGTGTTGCCTCCCTCGAAAGCGGGAAGAAATAGCGCTGTGTCTGCGTCGATCAATGGAAGCCGCGTGTCAGGATTCGCAGCCTTGCATACTGGGATTCGCCCCTCATCCGGCCTGCCGGCCACCTTCTCCTCGCAAGCGGGGCGAACGGGACTCGCGGCGCCGCTCGAGCCCTTCTTTTCCGCGTGCCCGGTTAGTTCAGACATCAATAGTAGCGGCGCTGTCGGTGTCCCCTCGCCCCGCTTGCGGGGAGAGGGTTAGTAGTCCTCGGGTTAAACCCGAGGAGAGGGGCAATCGACGCGAGGGGAGATCCGCCTCAATTCACCAGCCGGCGATGACCGAACCCTTGAAGGTGTCGTTGACGAACGTCTTCACGGTGTCGTTGTGATAGGACTCGATCAGCGTCTTCACCCAGGGCGCGTCCTTGTCCTTGCCGTTGATGGCGATGATGTTGACATAAGGCGCCTTCTCGCCTTCGCGGGCGATCGGATCCTTGGAGGGGTCGAGGCCGGCTTCGAGCGCATAGTTGGTGTTGATGACGGCAGCATCAACGTCGTCGAGCGAGCGCGGCAGCTGCGCGGCATCGAGTTCGGCGAAGGTGAGGTTCTTCGGATTTTCGGCCACGTCGGCCGGGCCGACCTTGAGGCCTGCACCGTCCTTGAGCTTGATCAAGCCCTTGTCGGCAAGGATCAGCAGCGCGCGGCCGCCGTTGGTGGGATCGTTCGGGATCGCGACCGTCGCACCGTCGGCAAGCTCTTCGAGGCTCTTGACCTTCTTCGAATAGACGCCCATCGGGAAGTTGACGGTATAGGCGACACTGACGATGTCGTAGCCGCGGTCGGCGACTTGATTGTCGAGATAGGGCTTGTGTTGGAAGGAGTTGGCATTGAGCTCGCCATCGGCGAGCGCCTGGTTCGGCACGACATAGTCGGAGAATTCGAGGATCTCGATGTCGAGCCCCTTGCCGGCTGCCACTTCCTTGACCTTTTCCATAATCTGGGCGTGCGGGCCGGGTGTCACGCCGACCTTGATCGTTTCGGCGCTTGCTGACCCGGCCGCGAAGGCAAGGGCGAGCGATGCTGCGAGGAGGAATTTCTTCATGGGAGGCTCCTTGTTATCTGAAGGAAGTCGCGTGTGGGAGGGAAAATCAGGTCTTGCGGCTGCGCTTGTCGAAGCGGCGCGCCAGGCGGTCGCCGGCACTCTGGACGAGTTGCACGAGCACGATCAGCACGATCACGACGATCAGCATGACGTCGGGCATGAAGCGCTGGTAGCCGTAGCGGATGCCGAGATCGCCGAGGCCGCCGCCGCCGACGGCGCCGACCATCGCCGAATAGCCGATCAGGCTGACGATCGTCATGGTGAGCGCCAGCGTCAGCGCCGGCCGCGCCTCGGCAAGCAGCACCTTGAAGACGATCTGCATCGGGGTGGCACCCATGGCGCGCGCCGCCTCGATCAGCCCCTTGTCGACGTCTCGGATCGCCGCTTCGACGAGACGGGCGAAGAACGGAATGGTCGCGATCGTCAGCGGCACGATCGCCGCCTTGGTACCGATCGAGGTGCCGGTGACCAGCCTGGTGAACGGGATGATCGCCACCACCAGGATGATGAACGGCGTCGATCGCGTCGCATTGACGATAAGTCCCGTGGCGCGGTTGACATTGGGCGCCGGAAACAGCTCGCCCTTGCCGCTGGTCGCCAGGAAGATGCCGATCGGCAATCCGATCAGCGCGCCGATGAAGCCGGCGATCGCCACCATCCGCAATGTGTCGAGCGTTGCCTTGCCGATGAGCAGCAGCAGATCAGGCGACATAGCCGAGCACCTCCGTGACCAGCCCGTTCTCGGAGAAGAAGCGTTCGGCCTTCTCTACGGTTTCAGGATCCGCGCCATAAGCGACGACGAGCGACCCGTAGGGCTTGCCGCCGATCTCGTCGATCGTACCGGCGATGATGTTGACCTCGGCGCCGATCGACTGGATGAGCTGCGAAATCAGCGGCCGCTCCGCTGCTGCCCCGAAGAAGGTCAGCCGCACGACGACGCGGTCGCCGGGTGCGGCGGCAGGTTTCAGCCCCCTGGCAATGGCCTCGGGGAGTTTCGACCCCGGCAGCCCGGAAAGCAGTGCCTGCGTCGTCGCGTGCTTCGGATGGGTGAAGACGTCGAAGGTATGGCCGCGTTCGACGATCTCGCCCTTGTCGATCACCGCCACATCGGAGGTCACAGCCTTCACCACCTCCATCTCATGGGTGATGAGCAGCACTGTCAGCCCGAGCTCGGCATTGATGCGCTTCAGGAGCTCGAGGATCGACTGGGTCGTTTCGGGGTCGAGCGCCGACGTCGCCTCGTCGGAGAGCAACAGCTTCGGCTCGGTCGCCAGCGCCCGGGCAATGCCGATCCGCTGCTTCTGACCGCCGGAAAGCTCGGCGGGGTAGCGGCCATGCTTGTCGGCGAGGCCAACGAGGTCGAGAAGCGGCCGCACCCGCGCTTCGATTGCCCGGCGGTCCATGCCGGAGATTTCCAGCGGCAGCGCGACATTGCCGAAGACGGTCCGCGACGACAGCACGTTGAAGTGCTGGAAGATCATGCCGACCGAGCGCCGCAGATTGCGCAATCCGCCCTCGTCGAGCGCGCCGACATCGACACCGTCGACGCGCACCTTGCCGCTCGACGGTTTCTCCAGCCCATTGACCAGCCGGATCAGCGTGGACTTGCCGGCGCCGGACCGGCCGATGATGCCGGTGATCGAGCCGCGCGCGACCGTCAGGCTGACATTGTTGAGCGCCGTGAAGGCAACGCTTTCGCCGGACGCCGGGAAGTGCTTGGAAACGCCGTCGAAGGCGACGGCGGCATCGTCCCTGGCAATCGTGGATGCAGGAATGGTCATTGTCCGGTCGCCTCCGGTGGAGGGATTACAGCGATATCAGGATACATGATGCTCTCGGATGTTCGAAATTCTTGTCTCCGGCCGTAGGCCGGGAGCGGTGAATGCGCCTCAGGCCGGCATTCGGTAGCGCATTCGAAACGGAGAGCAACTTTCTATCATCGGGCAACCGGTCGATTCATGTCGGGCGCGGCATGGCAGCCATGCCGTATGGTTCAGGTTGTTATGCCCCTCGGCCCTCCCATTTCACAGGCACGATTTTTCCGAACGCCGCGGCTCGGCGCAACAGTCTACTCTTTTTGTGTAGAACAGACCCCTACTCCGCCGCGCCAGGGATTTCCATCCCGCTGGCCGACTTGTGGTTCCCCTTCGGGAATTGTTCGGCCAAGTCTTTGTACCAGTGACCGCTCTTCTTGACGGTGCGAATCTGGGTCTCATAGTCCACATGGACGATGCCGAAACGCATCCTATAGCCTTCCGCCCATTCGAAATTGTCCATCAGGCTCCAGGCGAAATAGCCGCGCATCGGATAACCCTTGCCGATCAGGTCGGCGGTCACCGACAGGTGATCGGCGATATAGTCGAGCCGGGGCTGGTCGTCGACGACGCCGTTCTCGACGCCCATATTGTAGCAGGCGCCGTTTTCGGTGATGTAGCAATCCGGAAGCTTGTAGCGAGCGTTGAGCGTCTCCACCAACGCCCCGAGCGCCGGCGCATGGACTTCCCAGCCGATATCCGTCTTCACGTCGCTGACCGGCTTTGCATTGACCGTCGCTGGATATTCGGCGCCGGCAGCCGTATCATGCGAAACGCGCATCGGCGTATAGTAGTTGAGTCCCCACCAGTCGAGCGGCCGCGAGATCGTCGTCATGTCGCCGTCCTCGATCGCCGGCATCCGAGGCCCGAGCGCCGAGAGGAAGCCCTCGGGATACTCGCCCTTGAAGATCGGTCCGAAGAAGACGCCGTTGTGGAAGTCGAAGGCACGCTCGGCGGCCGCCTTGTCCTCTGCGCTATTGCTGCCGGCATAGACCGAGTGGGCATTGATGACGATGCCGACCGGCAGGTCCGGCCGTTCCGAGCGGATCGCCTCGACGCCGAGGCCGTGGGCGAGATTGGTGAAATGCAGTGCGGCGAGGGCCGCGTCCATGTTGCGTTCGCCCGGCGCGTGGATGCCGTAGAGGTGGCTGAGCCACACCGAGCACCAGGGCTCATTGAAGGTCGCCACCGCATCGAGCCGATCACCGAGGCGGGCAATCACCGTCTTCGCATAGCGCTGATAGGCATAGGCGGTTGTGCGCGCTGTCCAGCCGCCGTCGCCCATCAGCGCCAGCGGCAGGTCCCAGTGATAGAGCGTCGCAAAGGCCTTGATGCCGCGGGCCTTCAGTCCGTCGACAAGGCGGTCGTAGAAGTCCAGCCCCTTCTCATTGATCGGCCCGGTGCCTTCCGGAATGATCCGCGGCCAGGCGGTCGAGAAGCGGTAGGCCTCGACGCCGAGGCTTTTGATGAGATCGAGGTCCTGTTCGAGGCGATTGTAATGATCGCAGGCGACGTCGCCGTTGTGACGCTCGAAGACGCGGCCGGGCATGTTGGAGAAGGCGTCCCATATCGACGGCTTGCGCCCGTCCGCCTTGCTGGCGCCCTCGATCTGGAAGGAAGCGGTGGCCACGCCGAAGACAAAGTCGCCGGGGAAGCGTTCTGCAAGTTTCTTGGCTTCGATCATCGTTTTGTCCCGTCGTCTGCCGGGTGGCGCCGAGCAGGCGCCACAACATCATTTCCGTTCTGGCCGTGGCCTACCGCGGCGCCGGCAAATGTCAACCCGGCCGAGGGGCGAACTGCCTCGCCCTCGATGAGCGTGCGTTTCAAACCTTGGTCCAGGCGCCGTTACGCTGCGAAGACCGCACGCAGGCATCGACGAAGATCATGCCCTTCATGCCATCGTCTATCGTCGGATATGTGACAGCCGGGTCCACCGTCTCGCCATTCCGCTTGGCGTAGATGGCACGGGCGGCCTCCGTGTAGATATTGGCGAAGCCTTCGAGATAGCCTTCCGGATGACCCGAGGGAACGCGCGAGACGCGGGTTCCTGCCGCTGAGGCGCCGGCTCCGGCGCGCGTCAGCAGGCGCTTCGGCTCGCCGAACGGCGTGTACCAGAGGTAG
The DNA here is from genome assembly GCF_001651865.1 of Sinorhizobium glycinis. Lineage (GTDB taxonomy): Bacteria > Pseudomonadota > Alphaproteobacteria > Rhizobiales > Rhizobiaceae > Sinorhizobium > Sinorhizobium glycinis. Next base: position 166,318 of record NZ_LPUX01000062.1, on the reverse strand, counting down.
TTCGGATCCTTCTGCGTCCATTCGAGACCGCCCTTGGTGCCGTAGACGCGGACCATCAGGCCGTTCTCGTGCCCGGGCGCCACCTGGCTGCACCAGAGCATGCCCTTGGCCCGCGCGCCGCCCTTCTCCTTGAAGCGCAGCATCACATGGGCATTGTCGTCGAGCTGGCGGCCGCCGACGAAGCTGTCGAGATCGGCCGCAAGTTCGTCGAGCTCGAGCCCGGACACGAAGCAGCCGAGATTGTAGGCATGCGTGCCGATGTCGCCGGTCGAGCCGCCGGCGCCGGAGCGGGCCGGGTCGGTCCGCCATGCCGCCTGCTTCTGGCCGGACTGCTCGATATTCTCGGTCAGCCAGTCCTGCGGATATTCCATCTGCACCAGGCGGACGGCGCCGATCTCGCCACTCGCGATCATCTCGCGCGCCTGCCGCACCATCGGATAGCCGGTGTAGTTATGCGTCAGCACGAAGAGCGCGTCGCTTTCCTCGGCCGCCCTCTTCAGCTTCTTCGCATCGGCAAGCGTCGAGGTCAGCGGCTTGTCGCAGATCACGTGAATGCCGCGCTTCAGAAACTCCTTCGCCGCAGCGTAGTGGACGTGGTTCGGCGTGACGATCGCCACCGCTTCGATGCCGTTCTTCAGCTTCGCCTCGCGGATCGCCATCTCCTTGAAATCCGAATAGACGCGCGACGAGTCGAGCCCAAGCTCGCGCCCCGAGGCCTGGGCCTTCTCGGGCGTCGACGACAGCGCGCCCGCGACCAGCTCGTAATGGTCGTCGAGCCTCGCGGCGATCCGATGCACCGCGCCGATGAAGGCGCCCGAGCCGCCGCCCACCATGCCGAGCCGGATCCGCTTTTGCCGGGTTTCCGTGTTGCTTCCCTCGATTGCCATCGTGCTTCTCTCCTGAAATGTTTGCAATGGAATTGCCCCTCATCCGCCTGCCGGCACCTTCTCCCCGCAGGCGGGGAGAAGGGACTCGCGGCGACGCCTCCTCGTGCGGCAGCGAAAGGTGGGGCAAGTCCCCTCTCCCCGCCTGCGGGGAGAGGGTTAGGGTGAGGGGCAGACGATTTGGAGCCCTTAATTTAGATCCCCAACATCCGCCGATTCGCCGCCTCGTCCGTGCCGCTGTCGGCGAAATCGTCGAAGGCTTTTTCGGTGACGCGGATGATATGTGCCTTGACGAACTCCGCCCCCTCGCGCGCGCCGTCTTCCGGGTGCTTCAGGCAGCATTCCCACTCGACCACCGCCCAGCCCGCGAAATCGTTAGCCGCCATTTTCGAGAAGACCGCGCCGAAGTCGACCTGGCCGTCGCCGAGCGAACGGAAGCGGCCGGCACGGTTCACCCAGCCCTGGTAGCCGCCATAGACCCCCTGCCGGCCGGTCGGATTGAACTCCGCATCCTTGACGTGGAACATCCGGATGCGATCCTTGTAGATGTCGATATTGTCGAGATAGTCGAGGCACTGCAGCACGTAGTGCGACGGGTCATAGAGCATGCAAGCACGGGCATGATTGCCGGTGCGCTCCAGGAACATCTCATAGGTGATGCCGTCATGCAGGTCCTCGCCCGGATGGATCTCGTAGCAGACGTCGACGCCGCAATCCTCAGCATGATCGAGGATCGGCTTCCATCGCCGGGCGAGCTCGTCGAAGGCGGTCTCCACCAACCCCGCGGGACGCTGCGGCCAGGGATAGACGAAGGGCCAGGCGAGCGCGCCGGAAAAGCTTGCCATCGCATCGAGGCCGAGGTTCTTCGAGGCGGTCAGCGCCAGTTTCACCTGTTCGACCGCCCATTGCTGGCGCGCGCTCGGTTTGCCGCGCACCTCTGGCGCCGCAAAACCGTCGAACGCCTCGTCATAGGCGGGATGCACCGCCACCAGCTGGCCCTGCAGATGCGTCGAAAGCTCGGTAATCTCGACGCCGCTGTCACGCGCCTTGCCGGCGATCTCGTCGCAATAGGTTTTCGATTCCGCCGCCTTCTTCAGGTCGAAGAGCCGGTCGTCCCAGCTCGGAACCTGCACGCCCCTGTAGCCGCAATCGGCGGCCCACTTGGTGATCGAATCCCACGTGTTGAAGGGCGCCGCATCGCCAGCGAACTGCGCAAGAAAAAGCCCCGGTCCCTTGATGGTCTTCATGCAAAATTCCTCCTGGGTGGATCGGTTTTCTGACATCGGCCTGGCGGTCGAGTGATATTTTTGGCGTTTCGCCCCGCAATTTTCGCGGTATCTTAAATACCTGCAACGTTACAGGAGCGAGAAACTAGCAGATTCTTCGCGAGGGGCAATGGGCTTCCGTCCTGTCGCGAAGAGGATCGGATGACATCCGCGGCTGCGTCACGAATGCAGTGATGAACCGCAAGTAGCGGCTGACAGGCATGATGAATCCAACTGCCCGCCAGCCCGCTTCGAACCCTCCTCCCGCGTCAAACGTAGCGGTTGACGACGTTCTCCAGATATTCCTGCCTGCCGGATTTCGGCTGCGGATTGAGGTCGGCCTTGCGCACCCAGGCTTCGATCTCCTCGAGCGAGAAGCCACCATCGAGCATCTTCTTGGCCTCCGGCACGTTCCAGCCGGCATAGCGCTTTTCGAGCGGTGCGGAGAGCGCCTTGTCCTCGATCATCTTTGCGGCCGCCTTGAGGCCGCGCGCGCAGCAGTCCATGCCGCCGATATGGCCGATCAGCAGATCCTCCGGATCGATCGACTGGCGGCGCAGCTTCGCGTCGAAGTTCGTGCCGCCGGTCTTGAAGCCGCCGCCTGCGAGCACGTGGTAATAGGCAAGCGCCATTTCCGGAACGTTGTTGGGGAACTGATCAGTGTCCCAGCCGGACTGGTAATCGTTGCGGTTCATATCGATCGAACCGAAGATGCCGAGCGCATTGGCAAGCGCCAGCTCGTGCTCGAAGGAATGGCCGGCGAGGATCGCGTGGCCCTGCTCGATATTGACCTTCACCTCGTTTTCCAGGCCGTACTTCTTCAGGAAGCCGTACACGGTCGCGACGTCGAAATCGTATTGGTGCTTGGTCGGCTCCTGCGGCTTCGGCTCGATCAGGATCGCGCCCTTGAAGCCGATCTTGTGCTTGTACTCGACGACCAGGTTGACGAAGCGGCCGAGCTGGTCGAGCTCGCGCTTCATGTCGGTGTTGAGCAGCGTCTCGTAGCCTTCGCGTCCGCCCCAGAGCACATAGTTCTCGCCGCCGAGCCGCTGCGTCGCGTCGATGCAGGTCTTCACCGTCGCCGCGGCAAAGGCGAAGACGTCCGGATCCGGATTGGTCGCCGCACCGCCCATATACCGGCGGTTCGAAAAGAGGTTCGCCGTGCCCCAGAGCAGCTTGGTGCCGGTTGCGGCCTGCTTCTCGGCGAAGTAGTCGACGATCTCGTTGAGATTGCTGGTGTTCTCGGCGAAATTCCGGCCTTCGGGACGAACGTCGGCGTCATGGAAGCAATAGAAGGGCACCCCGAGAAGCTGGAAGAACTCGAAGGCAACATCGGCCTTCAGCTTCGCAGCGTCCATCGAGTCCTTGAACCACGGACGTTCGAAGGTCTGGCCGCCAAACGGGTCGCCGCCCGGCCAGACGAAGGTGTGCCAGTAGGCTACGGCAAAGCGCAGATGGTCTTCCATCCGCTTGCCGAGGACGATCTCGTCCGCATTGTAGTGGCGGAAGGCGAGCGGATTGGTGCTCTCCGGCCCTTCATATTTGATCTTGGCGATATCGCCGAAAAATCCGGTGCTCACGGCTGTCTCCTTGTCCTGGACTGTTGCCGGCCGTTTTGTGCGGAACGCGGCCATCTGGTGGAAAGTAATCGTTTTCATTTCAGGTTCGGTGCGACCGGCAGTCCTGCCGACCGGGATTGATTAGGCCGTCGCTCCCTTGATGGCAGGGTAAAGCCGGCGGTAGCGCTGGTAGGCGTCCTCATAGGCCGCCACCAGCGAGGCATCCGGCGCGATCGTCGCCGCCGTTGCCGGGGCGAAGCAGGTGGCGACCGGGTCGGCGCCGGTCGCAGCGATCAGCCCGAGCCGAGCCGCACCGAAGGCCGCGCCGAAATCGCCGTCGGCCGGCAAGTCGACCGGCAAATCGAGCGCCGTTGCGATCGACTTCAGCCAGTAGCGCGACCTCGAGCCGCCGCCGATCGCCGTGACGCGGTTGAGCGTCGTACCGGCGGCCCGCAACGCCTCCAGACTGTCGCGGATGGCGAAAGACACGCCCTCCAGCACCGCTTGCGTCAGTGTGGCCCGGGAGCTCTCATGGCCGAGACCGGCAAAGGCGCCGCGGATCGCCGCGTCGTTGTGGGGCGTTCGCTCGCCGGAAAGATAGGGAAGGAATGTCACGGGACCCGGCGTCCTGAGCGTGTCACCGAGTTCGCCGGTGAGGTCCGCAGCGCTTCTGCCCGTAACGCCCGAATGCCAGTTGAGCGCATCGGTTGCCGAGAGGATCACCCCCATCTGGTGCCAGGTGTTCGGCAGCGCATGGCAGAAGGCGTGGACGGCGCTCTCAGGATTGGGAAGATAGCTGGCATTGGCGGCGAACAGCACGCCCGATGTGCCGAGCGAAACAAAGGCGTGGGCCTCGCCGACCGTGCCCATTCCGCAGGCCGACGCCGCATTGTCGCCGGCGCCTCCGGCCACGACCACACCGGACCCCATGCCCCACCGGTTCGCAAGTTCCGGCCGAAGCGTGCCGGCACTGTCCGTTCCCTCGACCAGCTCCGGCATCTGCCGCTTCTCAAGACGGGTGGCGGCAAGCAGGCTCTCAGACCACTTCCGCTTGCCCGTGTCGAGCCAGGATGTGCCGGCGGAGTCCGACATCTCCGAAATATGCTCGCCGGTCAGCCACAGGCGGAGATAGTCCTTGGGCAGGAGCACCCAGCGCACCCTGGCGAAGATCTCCGGCTCGTTTTCGCGCACCCAGGCAAGCTTCGGCGCCGTGAAGCCGGGGAAGACGATATTGCCGGTCAGGGCGCGGAACTGCGGATCACTGTCGAGGGCCGCCGCCTCACGGAAGCTGCGCGTATCGTTCCAGAGAATGCAGGGTCGAAGGACCGCGTCGTTTTCGTCGAGGAGCGTCGCGCCATGCATCTGACCGGAGAGGCCGATGCCGCGCACCGCCGCAAGCGCCTGCGGATGCGCCGCCTTCAGCCCGGCGACCGCCTCTTCCGTCGCCCGCAGCCAGTCGGCAGGGTCCTGCTCCGACCAGCCGGGCTGCGGCCGCGACACGTCGAGCGCGGCCGAGGCGGAGCCGATGATCTTCTGCTCGCCGTCGATCAGCATGGCCTTGACGCCGGACGTGCCGAGATCCAGTCCGAGATACATTTGGTCCTCCTATGCCTGCCCGTTCGGCAGGTTGTCTTTCAGGAATATGTCGATGCGAATGCGTTCCTGCGCCTCGATCACCGGCAGCCCGTCCGCCTTGGCCTTCAGCACTCGGATGGCACTGCGGATTTCGTGGCCTGCGTCCTGGTTGAGCAGGACGTCGATCGTTCCGGAAAGAAGGGCCGCGCGGCTATGGGGCGTCAGTTCGTGCGCAATCGCACAAACCGCTTCGGCCTTGCCGGCCTTCTCGAGCGCGGCAACGAGACCGCGATTGCCCGCACCGAGGCTGTAGATGCCGGCAAGATCCGGATGGCGCTCGATGAGTCCGCCGACGAGTTTCTCGACGAGAGCCGCATCGTCCTGCCCCTCGACGACGGGCAGCAGCAAGCGGGTTTCGAAGCATTCGTGCATGACCGCCTGAAAGCCTTCCAGCCGCTCCCTGTGGTCGCGCACGAGCATCGAGCCCGCCACCACCGCGACCGGCCCGGCACGATCGCCGAGGAAGCGGCCCATCAGGTTTCCGGCGGTGCGCCCTGCGGCGATATTGTCGACGCCGGCGAAGTGATCGCGCGTCGATCCCGGCAGGTCGGAAACGAGGGTGACGACGGCAATCCCCTCCTGGCGCAGCTCTTCCACGGCGCGCACCACCTCAGGCGCATCGACCGCAACCACGGCGACGCCGGCGGGCCGTTGCCGTCGCGCCTCCGCCAGTGCATCCGCCAGGGCGGACGCGTCAAAAGCGGGAACGCAGCGAATGGTGATTTCGGTCCGCTCCGACGCCAAGTGCGCCTTGGCGGCCCTCACCTCGGCCTCCAGCCCGCGCATGAAGGAATTTTCGCCGGCGGGCAGGATGAAATTCAGCGAATAGCCGCGGCCTTTGGCAAGATTGGCGGCGGCAACGTCACGCACATAGCCAAGCGTCGCGATCGCCTGCTCGACCTTGCCGCGCGTCACGGCACGGACACCGGGGCGATTGTTCAACACCCGGTCGACGGTCGCCAGGCTGACGCCCGCCTCGGCGGCGATATCGTGAACGGTCGGTCGCATTTCTTCCTCCTCGCGACACCCCTTAGAGGAAGTTTTGATGTACGTAAATCAAAATATCGCGCGTGACTGGAAGGCCATGGAAATAGGCGTCCAACCTCAGTCGAATCGCTTGCTGAATGCATGGGTGAAAATAGCGTGGCCCGCCTCCCCACGCGCTTCTCCGAAAGCGACATCCAGGAACTTCTCGGTGGCCCGAACCAACGCAAAGCCGCCGAGATAGGCCGCCTTTGGCTTGAAGACGTCGATTTCGCCGGCCCGATAGGCCATCACCCGGTCATGTTCGTGACCGTGGAAGAGCCCGACGACGTTGGAGCCCTTCAGCGTCGCGAGCAGCGCATCGCGCTCGGCCGGGCTCCACCAATGCGGCTCGCCATCGCCCTGATCGTCGAAAGTTCTCGCCGCGGCGTCCCAGACCTCGGTCGAGAACGCATCCCAACCATAATGCTGGAATAAGACGACCGGGCGTCCGTCGGCAGCATAGGTAGCGAGATCGCGCTTCAGCCATGGCAGGCCGCTCACCGCGCCCTTGTTCTCGTCACCGCCGAAGCGCTGCAATTGCACCAGATGGAGGCCGCCCCAGTCCCAGGAATAATTGTCCGATAGCGGATCGTAGTTGGTGACGGGCACCGGCGGCCTGTAGAACACCGACTGGCGATGGGTGAGTTCCACATAGTCGCGCAATTCGCGGCGGTACCAATCGACATTCGGTGGTGCGCCATCCTGATCGAGATCATGGTTTCCAAGCCCGACATAGACGGGATAGTGGATATGATGCGGCCCGACACCGTGCTCGTATCGGCTCTGGAACTGCTGCAGCTGCCGCCCTTCGCGCGGCTCGCGAACCTGGCCGCCGCCGTCGTCGGTGATATCGCCGCCGAGCACCAGGCCGGACGGCCGGGCGATCTTCGTTCCGGCGCTGGCAAGACCGCTCGTTTTTCCGTCGATCGTTTCCGGCCAAAGCTGCCCCGGAAGGCCGTTGAGCGCCGCAATGTGGCGCAACAGATTGGCGTCCGTCTTGCCCTCCTGTTCGCAATTCGGCGCAAGGCCTTCCGTCGAAACGAGGCAGGCATGGATGTCATTGGAAAAGAGGAATGTGGTGTCGACCGGGGACCGGGTTGCCGTACGTCCATTGCCTGCGACCAGCGAGAGACCGAACCCCGCCGCACCGGCAAGAAACATCCGCCTGGACGGCTGAAGGAATGCATTGTCGTTCACGGTGTTTGCGCTCCCACCCAGCCGTCTTGCTCGACAACATATCGAAAAGGCGGATAAATGGAATTCTGTAGAGAGGCTGGTCGTCCGTAAAGCAATTCGCATCCGCGGTGCGCACTTTGCCCCTCTCCTCGGGTTTAACCCAGGGTTTAACCCGAGGACTAGCCCTCTCCCCGCGCGCGGGGAGAGGGGACTTGGGGCGGCGCGGCATTTCCCTTCTCCCCGCTCGCGGGGAGAAGGTGGCGGCAGCCGGATGAGGGGCAAAGCCGGCTTTCCCCGTGCCGCTAGTGCCCGCCCCCGCCTGGCCCGGCGCCCTCCGGCTTCTTGATCATCAGCACGCCGAGCACCATCGCCAGGAACAGCGCGGTCAGGATCAGGAACACGTCGATGAAGGACAGGATCACCGCCTGTTGCTGAACCATCTGGGCCAGTTGCTTGACGGCAGCGGTCGCGCCGTCGAGGCCGTAGGCGTTGAAGTTCGACGCCATGTTGTTCAATCGATCGACCGCCTCCGGCTTGCCCCACTGGATATGCTCGGCGAGGCGGGCGTAGTGGAGATCCTGGCGCTGCGTGAGGATCGTATTGATGATCGCGAGGCCGACGGCGCCGCCGAGATTGCGGGTCAGGTTGAAGAGGCCGGAAGCGTTGCGGATGCGTGCCGGCGGCAGCGTGCCGAGCGCGATATTGTTGATCGGCACCATGCAGAGCATCAGCGAGCATCCGCGCAGGATCTGCGGGACGAGCAGTTCCCAGAAGTCCCAGTCGGCGGTCAACTGGCTCATCGTCCAGGTGCCCGCCGCAAACCCGGCAAAGCCGATGGTCATCAATACGCGCGGGTCGAGTCGACCGGCCAGGAAACCCGCGACAGGGGCCGTGAGGAACATGGCGAGGCCGGAGACGAACATCGTCTCGCCGATCATCAGCGAATCATAGCCGCGGATACGCCCGAGATAGAGCGGATAGAGGTAGGTGAGCCCGTAGAGGCCGATGCCCATCACGAAGGAGAACAGCGAGCCGAAGGCAAAATTGCGATTGGCGAAGGCCCTGAGATCGACCACCGGAAACTCGACCTTGAAGGCCCTGTAGAAGAAAATGGCGGCGGCAATCGTCGTGGCGACCGCCCCGATGACGATGTGATCGTCATTGAACCAGTCGTTGGCATTTCCCTCCTCCAGCACATATTCGAGCGAGCCGAGGAAGACCGCCATGGAGAACAGCCCCCACCAGTCGAACTTCTTCATCAGCCCCAGCTCCGGCTCGTCGAAGTCGATGAAGATCCAGGTCAGCGTCGCGACGACGATGCCGGGAATGACGTTGACGAGGAACAGCCAGTGCCAGGAAAAGGCATGGCTCAGATAGCCGCCGACCGTCGGACCGATGGTCGGAGCGAGAGTGGCGATGAGGCGATGATCGGCGAGACGATGTTGCGCTTGGACGGCGGGAAGATCGTGAAGGCGGCCGCGAAGACCGAGGGAATCATGCCGCCGCCGATGAAGCCCTGGATCGCCCGGTAGACGATCATCTGGTCGATATTGGTGGCGGTTGCGGCGAGCGCGCTGGAGGCGGTGAAGCCGGCGGCGGCGACGGAAAAGAGCACGCGCGTCGAGACGATGCGGGCGAGCGTCCCCGACAGCGGGATCATGATGACTTCGGCGATCAGGTAGGAGGTCTGAACCCAGCCGATCTCGTCCGATCCGGCGGAAAGTCCCGCCTGGATCTCGGCGAGCGAGGCCGAGACGATCTGGATATCGAGGATCGCCATGAACATGCCGACGACCATCGCGAAGAAGGCGATGAGCCGCCGCGGATCCATGCGTTCCTCCGCCCCGGCGCCGCTTGTCGCCGCCGGGCTCGCTGTTGCCGTCGCAGCCATCTCCGCTACTCCTTCGCGCGCCTACTTCGCCTCGGCGACCTTCGCGGCTTCCGGCGCCGTGCGGGTATCGACGTCGACCACGACGCTCAGGCCCGCCCTGAGGTTGCCTTTGGCAAGCTCGTCGGCCGGAAGCGTGATCCGAACCGGCACGCGCTGGATGACCTTGGTGAAGTTGCCGGTGGCGTTCTCGGCCGGCAGCAGCGAGAAGACCGAGCCGGAGGCCGGGGAAATCGATGCGACGGTGCCCTCGATCGGGTGCTCGTCATAGGCATCGACATGGACCTGGACCTTGGAGCCCGGGACCAGATGGGCGATCTGCGTTTCCTTGAAATTCGCGTCGATGTAGAGCTGGTCCACCGGCACCAGCGCGGCAAGGCGCTGCCCGGCGGAGACCAGGTCGCCGACCTGGACGGAGACATTGCCGATGACGCCGTCATAGGGCGCCTTGAGCACGGTGAAGCCGAGGTCGCGGTTCGCCTTGTCACGAGCAAGTTCCAGCGAACGGATCGTGCTTTCCGATTCCGCGCGCTGCGCCTCGAGCACGGTGATATTCGCCTTGGCCGCGGCGATATTGGCTTCGGCGCCGACGAAATTTGCCCGCGCCTGATCGAGCGCGACCTGGGCGCTGTCGCGCGACGCATCCGTTCCAAAGGCCTTCGACTGCAGGTCGCTGGCGCGCTTCTGCGTGAGCTCAGCGCCTCTAACGGTCGCTTCGAAGGCTTTCTTCTGCGCCTCGGCCTGGCTGAGGCTCGCCTTGGCGCCGGCAATCTGCGCATCGAAACGGCTCAGCGCCAGCTTCTGCGTCGCGATCTGCGCCTCGGCCTGTTCCGCCGCAATCCGGTAGTCGCCATCTTCGAGCGTGACGAGCGGATCGCCTGCCTTCACGTGCTGGTTGGCGACCACATCGACCTTGGCAACATAGCCGGAGACCTTCGGAGAGATCGTCGCGATGTCGCCCTCGATATAGGCGTCGTCGGTCGAAACCATGAAGCGGCCGTTGGTCCACCAGTCGTAGCCGTACCAGGCCCCGGCCGCGAGCAAAGCCAGCCCGATGGCAGGCAGGATCGGCTTGCGGCGCTTCTTGGCAGGCACGGCAGCCTCTGCAGCCGGCCGCTCCGTCGCCGGTGGCGCTTCACCGGTCGGCGCCTTGGCCTCTGTGCTAGGAACATCGACGACTTCGAAATCGTCGCCGACAGGACGGACTCGCGCAACGCTGGAGGTACTGGAAGCGGACATGGGACACCGTTTCGGCTAAATTAGCTAAATTGAACTGAACCGTTCGGTTCGATTACTCTTGACGTAATGGCTTTCACGCCGCATATCAAGAGAAAATCGAACCAAGCGGTTCGAATTGGCTATCAAAGCGAGAAAAACCTGCGGGGGCGCTCCCCGCGCCCTTGCTTTTTATCGGAATCGATCACGTTTATGGTTTTGGAGTTGGTTCCAGATCATCGTGATCTACACGAGATAAACGTCCGGCGATCATGACGTCAGCGAAAAGCGCACAGCAGGAAAAGCCCCTGCAGCACCAGGAGCAACAGCCTTCGAGCGGGCGGCGCGCCGCCGGCGAGGATCCGGTCAAACGCGAGCAGATTCTCGAAGGCGCCAAACGCGTTTTCATGCGCAGCAATTTCGACGCAGCCAGCATGAACGACATCACCCGCGAGGCGGGCGTCTCGAAGGGCACGCTCTACGTCTATTTCGAGAACAAGGAAGACCTCTTCGAGGCGCTGATCGCCCGGGAGCGCAGCCGTATCGTCAGCAGCATCAAGCAGTCGCTGAACGACATCGAGCCGATCGAGGAAGCGCTGCACGATTTCGCCGTGACGCTGGTGACCAGCATAACGTCCGATTACACGATCCGTGCAATGAGGACCGTGCTCGGCGTGATCGACCGCATGCCGCGGCTCGCCCAGCGCTTTTTCACCGCCACGCCGGAAAACGGCTATACGGTGCTGAAGGCCTATCTCGAGCAGCAAGTGGCGGCAGGCACGCTGTCGATCGACGATACGGAACTGGCCGCCAAGCAGTTCATCGAACTTTGCATGGCCGGCCTCTTCAAGGGTCGCCTGTTCGGCATGTGCGACGCCGTCCCGGCCGAAGTAATCGAAAAGAACGTCGCCTCGGCCATCCGCGTCTTCATGGCCGCCTACGGCCGGCGCGACGCGCGCTAATGGCAACACGCAGGCACTGCCTAAGCCGGGCTGCACATTTGCAGGCGGTTGCCGAATGGGTCGTAGAAGCTCGCAAAGGTGACGAAGCCGGGAAATACCTGTGCGTCCTCGCACTGGACACCGCGGCGGCGCAGTTCGTCGACGGCCGCATGGCAATCCTCGACATTCAAGACAAGGGTCGTCCCCGCCGACGGTACCCAGCCGCTCTCGGCCAAAGTCACCGAAACATTGCCATCCGCGCCGCCGGCGGAGAACTCGATCCAGCCGGCCTCGGGCAGGTCATAGAGCGGCGGTCCGAATCCGAGCACGTCGCCGTAAAACCAGCGGGCGCGGTCAAGGTCCGTCACTGATATCGAGACCACATTGATGCCGCGAAAGAGAGGGCCGGTCGCTGCCATGGCTCCGAATGTAGGCGGCGAAATCCATTCGTCGAGCTGCTACAGTTTTTATCGGGAAGCACAAAGGGCCAGTGAACTGAATTTGCCGTCGACCGGCCGCGCCCACTAAATCGAGCAACCGTGATCAAACACGTCCTCGCACAAGTCCGTAGAGCTGGGTCGCTACCACGGGAGTGAACATGAGTGCCATCGGACGGGCGATCTGGTTCATCGAGAGCCATTTCGCGAAGGATATAACGCTGGATCAGATCGCCGACGCCGCCGGCCTGTCGCGCTATCACTTATCGCGCGTCTTCGGTCTGTCGACCGGCCGCTCGATCAGCGCCTATATCCGCGGGCGCCGCCTGAGTTCGGCGGCACTTCTGCTGGCGAACGGCCACTCGACCATTCTCGAGGTGGCCCTCGATGCGGGCTACGGCTCGCACGAGGCATTCACCCGTGCCTTTCGCGAGCAGTTCGGCATGACGCCTGAATCGATCCGCAAGCAAGGGCACGTTCGCAACATCGAATTGACGGAGCCCATCAGGATGGACGATACGCGCAATCTGAAAATCGAACCGCCGCGCTTTGAGGAAGGCCTTCCCTTGCTGCTCGCCGGCCTTGAAGAAACCTATGCTTACAATCGCACGGAAGGAATTCCTTCGCTCTGGCAACGCTTCAATGCCCATTTCGGTCACATTCCCGGCCAGCGCGGCAATGTCGCCTATGGCGTCTGCACCCATGCGGATGCGGAAGCCGGAAGCTTCCGCTACATGGCGGCCGTCGAAGTCGAGGACGTGGACGCGCTGCCGAACGGGTTCTCCACCTTGAGGCTGCCCAAGCAGCGCTATGCGGTGTTCCTGCATCGCGGCCACATCTCGGCCATCTCGACCACGGCCCACGAGATCTTCGGATCGTGGTTTCCGCAATCCGGTCTCGAGCATGGAGACGCCCCCGATCTCATCGAACGCTACGACGAGCGGTTCGATCCGGATTCCGGCATCGGCGTCGTCGAGATGTGGGTTCCGATAAAGCAGTAAACGGTAAAACGCTGCCGCAAAGCCGCGGCAGCGCTTGCTACTTCGGCGCTACTCCTTAAATACTGCGGCGAGCTTGGCGCGGCGACGCGCCCTGGAGGGAAAAGCGTGTGCGGTTTTCGCCCGCATTCCGCTCTGGTTTGTTGGAACCGGTCACGTTCGTCAGAAAGGAACAGTTCGCCGATGCAGGAAATCCTCACGCTCGCTCAAAGCCCCGAGGCTTGGGTCGCGCTCATTACGCTCATTGTGATGGAGGTCGTCCTTGGCATCGACAACCTCATCTTCATCTCCATCCTCACCAACAAGTTGCCCGCCGAGAACCGTGTCAGCGCCCGGCGTATCGGTATCGGGCTGGCGCTGGTCATGCGACTGGGCCTGCTCGGCACGATCGCCTGGATCGTGCAGCTCACCCAGCCGGTCTTCGAAGCCTTTGGCCATGGGTTCTCCTGGAAGGATATGATCCTGATCGCCGGCGGCCTCTTCCTCGTCTGGAAGGCGACCAAGGAAATCCACCACAATGTCGACCCGAGCGACCATGACGAAGACTTCATCGCCAGTTCGGCGATCAACAGCTTCACGGCGGCGATCGGCCAGATCCTGCTGCTCGACCTCGTCTTCTCCGTCGACAGCATCATCACAGCCGTCGGCATGACCCCGCATCTGCCGATCATGGTCATCGCCGTCGTTGTCGCGGTAACCGTGATGCTGGTTGCCGCCAACCCGCTTGCGAACTTCATCGAACGGAACCCGACGATCGTCATGCTGGCGCTCGCCTTCCTCCTGATGATCGGCACGACGCTGATTGCCGAAGGCATGGGCTTCCACGTGCCGAAAGGGTACGTCTACGCCGCGATGGCCTTCTCGGCCCTCGTCGAAATCCTCAACATGATCGCCCGCAACGCGCGCCTGAGAAAGCAGCAGGCCACGAAGCTGCAATAAGAGCCGCAACAGCGACGCATTGCGAAGAGGCCCGCATTCACGCGAATGCGGGCCTCTTTCCGTTGACATGCGGGACTTTCTATGGTCTCACCCCTGCCGACTGGAATAGCCCGCCGATGCCGCTCAAGCGGCACCCTTGCGGGCCTTCCTTCCCATAAAATGCGCGCCCGCAAGCTGGTAGGCATTCCGGCAAGGGCTCAAGAGCACGTCAAGACGGGCAAACACCATGGCAGATTCTGCAGTCCGGGTACGCATCGCACCCTCCCCCACCGGCGAACCGCATGTCGGCACCGCCTATATTGCGCTGTTCAACTATCTCTTCGCCAAGAAGCACGGTGGCGAATTCATCCTGCGCATCGAGGACACCGACGCGACGCGCTCGACGCCGGAATTCGAGAAGAAGGTGCTCGACGCGCTGAAATGGTGCGGGCTCGAGTGGTCGGAGGGTCCGGATATTGGCGGCCCCTATGGCCCGTACCGCCAGAGCGACCGCAAGGACATCTACAAGCCGTTTGTCGAGAAGATCGTGGCAAGCGGCCACGGCTTCCGCTGCTTCTGCACGCCCGAGCGGCTGGAAGAAATGCGCGAAGCGCAGCGCGCCGCCGGCAAGCCGCCGAAATATGACGGTCTGTGCCTGGGCCTTTCTGCCGAGGAAGTGACCTCGCGCGTTGCCGCTGGCGAACCCCATGTGGTGCGCATGAAAATCCCGACCGAGGGTACGTGCAAGTTCCACGACGGCGTCTATGGCGATGTCGAAATTCCGTGGGACGCGGTCGACATGCAGGTGCTTTTGAAGGCCGACGGCATGCCGACCTACCACATGGCGAACGTCGTCGACGACCACCTGATGAAGATCACCCATGTCGCACGCGGCGAGGAATGGCTCGCCTCGGTGCCGAAGCACATCCTGATCTATCGGTATCTCGGCCTCGAGCCGCCGAAGTTCATGCACCTGTCGCTGATGCGCAATGCCGACAAGTCGAAGCTGTCGAAGCGCAAGAACCCGACCTCGATCTCCTATTACACGGCGCTCGGCTACCTGCCGGAAGCGCTGATGAACTTCCTCGGGCTGTTCTTCATCCAGATCGCCGAGGGCGAGGAACTGCTGACGATCGAGGAACTGGCTGAAAAGTTCGATCCGGAAAACCTGTCGAAGGCCGGCGCGATCTTCGATATCCAGAAGCTCGACTGGCTGAACGCCCGCTGGATCCGCGAGAAGCTTTCCGAGGAGGAGTTTGCAGCGCGTGTCTTCGCCTGGGCATCGGAGAACGATCGCCTCAAGGAAGGCCTGAAGCTCTCGCAGTCGCGTATCTCGAAACTCGGCGAATTGCCGGACCTCGCGGCCTTCCTCTTCAAGTCGGATCTCGGCCTGCAGCCTGCCGCCTTCGCCGGCGTGAAGGCCTCGCCGGAGGAAATGCTGGAAGTCCTGAGCGCCGTTCAGCCGGATCTCGAAAAGATCCTTGAGTGGAACAAGGAGTCGATCGAGGCGGAACTGCGCGCCAGTGCCGAGCGGATGGGCAAGAAGCTGAAGGCCGTCGTCGCGCCGCTCTTCGTCGCCGTATCCGGTTCGCAGCGTTCGCTGCCGCTCTTCGATTCGATGGAGCTGCTCGGCCGCGCCGTGGTGCGCCAGCGCCTCAAGGTGGCGGCCCAGGTCGTCGCCTCCATGGTGGGCAGCGGAAAGTAAGGACGACACCCATGAACGAGAAGACAGAAACCGCCGGCCTTTCCTCCGACGCCACCGAAGTGCGCGCCCAGAAGCTCGATCTCCTGCGCGAGCAGATCGGCGACGTCTACCCGGCGCATTTCCACCGCACGCTCACCAATGCGGAACTTGCCGAAAAATATGCCGGTCTCGAGCCCGATACGGAAAGCGGCGACACGGTGACGGTCGCCGGCCGCGTCTTTTCCTCGCGCAATTCCGGCATGTTCATGGATATCCATGACGCCTCCGGCAAGATCCAGGTCTTCTCGCACAAGGACACGACGCCGGAAGAGGCGCGCGCGCTGCTGCCGATGGTCGACCTCGGCGACATCATCGGCGTTACCGGCGAGGTGCGCCGCACCAAACGCGGCGAGCTGACGGTGAACGCCAAGGAAATCACCATGCTCTGCAAGTCGCTCCTGCCGATGCCGGAGAAGTATCACGGGCTTGCCGACATCGAGACGCGCTACCGCAAGCGCTATCTCGACATCATGGTCAACGAGGAATCGAAGCTGCGCTTCCAGCAGCGGAGCCGCATCGTCTCCGGCATCCGCCGCTTCCTCGAGGAGGAAGGCTTCATGGAAGTCGAGACGCCGATGCTGCAGCCGATCTATGGCGGCGCCACGGCCGAGCCCTTCAAGACGCATCACAACACGCTGAAGCTCGACATGTACCTGCGCATCGCGCCCGAGCTTTACCTGAAGCGCGTGCTGGTTTCCGGGCTCACCGACAAGGTGTTCGAGATCAACCGCAACTTCCGCAACGAAGGCGTCTCCACCCGGCACAATCCGGAATTCACGATGATGGAGTGCTACTGGGCCTATGCGGACTACGAGGACATGATGGGCCTCGTCGAACGCATGTTCGAGAGCCTGGCGCTGGCGGTGCATGGCAAGACCGAGTTCGAGTTCGGCGACAAGCAGCTCTCCTTCAAGGGACCGTTCCCGCGCGTCTCGATGCCGGCTGCCGTCAAGGATGCGATCGGCGTCGACTTCCTCGCGATCAAGACCGACGAGGAAGCCCGCGAGGCGGCGAGGAACGCCGGTCTAGAGGTCGAGAAGGACGCCACCTGGGGCGAGGTCCTCGCCTTCATCTTCGAAGAGAAGGTCGAAGCGACTCTGATCCAGCCGGCCCATGTCATCCACTTCCCGA
This sequence comes from Sinorhizobium glycinis, assembly GCF_001651865.1. Lineage (GTDB taxonomy): Bacteria > Pseudomonadota > Alphaproteobacteria > Rhizobiales > Rhizobiaceae > Sinorhizobium > Sinorhizobium glycinis. The sequence continues at coordinate 149,501 of NZ_LPUX01000062.1, read as the reverse complement.
AGGACATCTCGCCCTTCGCCAAGGAAGTGCCGGGCGAACCGCGACTGGTCGAGCGCTTCGAGACCTATTGCAACGGCTGGGAGATCGGCAACGCCTTCTCCGAGCTCAACGACCCGGTCGAGCAGCGCGCCCGCATGGTCGAGCAGATGGAACAGGCCCACGCCCGCGGCGAAAAGGAAAAGACGCTGGACGAGGACTTCCTCGACGCCATGGACCAGGGCATGCCGCCCGCCGGGGGCCTCGGCATCGGCGTCGACCGGCTGATCATGCTGCTCACCAATTCGCCGTCGATCCGCGACATCATCCTCTTCCCGGCCCGCCGCCACAAGGGCGACTGAGCCGGAGGAAAGCCCGTAGATTAGCCCATCGCGCCAGCGGTGGGCTTTTTGTTTCTCGGGAGGGAAATACTGGAGCTGGGCTGACACGATCGAGGATATGCGGATGTTGATACCCCCTCTGCCCTGCCGGGCATCTCCCCCAAGGGGGAGATTGAGGAGGACCGCCGCGCACCAAAGCTACGGCATCGAGATTGACCATGTCGAGGAGAGGGAGCAGGGAGCCCACACCTTGCTGATCTCCCCCTTTTCGGGGAGATGCCCGGCAGGGCAGAGGGGGGCTGCTTTGAGTAGTCCTGGGATGCTCCCGTCTAACGGCCGCTCTAATGTCCGCTGTTTGCTTCAGCACTCTCGGCCGGATGCTCGCTTGATTCCGGAGCCTCGGCTCCTTCCACTTCCACCGCAGCCGGATCGACGCAGAGCGAGTGATCGTCCATCCTGGCCATGATGGCCCGGATCTCGTCGAGCCCGAGGCTCACCGCTTTGCCATGGAACATGCCGTCCGGATTGGCCGTGCCGTCATTGTAGGAAGCACGAAACGGCTCGTTCATGCCCTTGACGCTCCGCGGGCCGGGCGCGAAAAGCACTTCGGCACCGATCGCGGCGCCGCGCACCGCGGCGCGATCCTCGGGACCTGCCTCGTCGAGCACGATGACCTGAAAGAGGTCCGCCGGCTCCTTGCCGGCAAGTGCGCCGACGACTCGCAGCGCGGTACGGACCCGGTCCGGCCCGCCGGCCCTGTCCGTCTTCACATGCATGCGGATCCAGCGCTGCCCACGGTGGTCGAGCTTGAGCGTCCTGAGCGTCGTGCATTCGAGGCCGGAGGCGGATGGCTCCGAGAGCCGCGCCACGAGCCTGTCGCGCCCCACATAAACCGCGGCGCCGCCGGATGCGGCCGAAACGGCAAAGGCCGCGGCAAGGATGACCACGAGCCGCTTCGAAGGGCGCAATTTACTCAAGATAGCCTTCACAGGCGGCTCCGCTGCGGACGCAAATACAAGAAAAGCCAGAACGGCATTGAAGATAGGCGAAACACCCTTTCGGAAAGTTTAAGCGGACGGACGCAACACCCTTGCTCTCCTGCCCGTCATCAATAAAAACGAAGCGTCATTTCTCGATTGAGGGACCGGGGGAGCATGGCGCGTATCGGAATAGTTGGAGCGGGTATCATCGGCTGCGCGTCGGCCGTCCATCTCGTCGCCGAGGGTCACGCCGTCACCGTTTTCGAGAAGGACGTCGACGGCCTGCCTGCTTCGGTCGGCAATGCCGGCATTCTCGCGGTTCCGGAGATCGACCCCGTCGCCCGCCCCGAAATGCTCTTTGCGGCGCCGAAATGGCTTATCGATCCGCTCGGGCCGCTGACGCTTCGTTGGCAGGATCTGCCGGCGCTGACCCCATGGCTCTTCCGTTTCCTTCATGCGGCGCGACCCGCCCAAGTGGGGCGCTCCCGCCAGGCCCTGCTCGGCCTGATGCGCGACGCTCTCGCCGCGCATGAGGCAATGGCGAGGCTCTGCGGCGTTTCGGGCCATATGAGGCCGACCGGAGCGCTTACGATCTTCGACAACGAGGCCGCCCTCGACGCCGCGTTCCGGCACGAGCAGGCAACCGCCCGGCTTCTCGGCTTCTCCGTCGAGCGGCTTGACACCCGCGCTGCCCGCGACCGCGTTCCCGCACTCGAGGGCGTCTTCGCCGGCGGCGTCTTCAGCAGCGGATACCAGACGTTTGTCGATCCGCTCAAACTGCTGCGCGAGCTGCAGATCCACGTCCGGCAATGCGGCACGCTCGTCGAAACCGGCGTCGAGGCCGTGCAGCCGGGCGCCGAGGGGATCACCGTGGTCGCCGACAGCGGCGAACGGCACGTCTTCGACAAGGTGCTGATCGCAGCCGGCGTATGGTCGCGCACACTGGTCCGCCAGCTTGGACTGAAGGTTCTCTTGGAAACGGAGCGCGGTTACAACACCACCTTCGCCGACCCCGCGGTGAAGCTGGAAATGCCGATCTTCTTCGCCGAGCACGGCTTCGTGGCGACGCCGCTCGCCAACGCGCTGCGCATCGGCGGTGCCGTGGAACTGGCGCGGCCGGAGGCGCCGCCAAACTATGCGCGAGCCGCCGCGATGCGTCGGAAGATGCGGCGCTATGTTCCGGCCCTGCCGGAAACCGGCGGCAAGGAATGGATGGGCAGGCGCCCTTCGACACCGGATTCGGTTCCGGTCATCAGCCTGCATCCGTCGGATCCGCGTATTGCAATGGCGTTTGGCCACGGCCATCTCGGCCTGACCCTTTCGGCGATCACCGGCGCAAAGGTCGCCGCTCTCCTCTCGAAGCGGCCCAGTCCCGACCTCGAACCCTTCGGCATCGGCCGTTTCCAGTAGCACGAACGATACCCACTGATTGACTTTCGCTCCGGCCTTGTCCATTGCCGCCCACGCACACGACAAGGCATGGGGCCGAGATCCCGGAGAAGGAAGACGACATGCATAAGGTTATTTTCGATACGGATCCTGGCGTCGACGACGCCATGGCACTTCTCTTCCTGCACCGCCATCCGGAGATCGACCTTATCGGCATCACCTCGGTGTTCGGCAACGCTTCCATCGAGACGACGACGCGCAACGCGCTCTTTCTCAAGCAGGCCTGGGGTATTCCCGCACCGGTCGCCAAGGGCCTCGGCGAGATGTTCAATCCCGACCGGCCGCACATCGACTGGCCGACCGGGATCCACGGCCATGACGGGCTCGGCAATATCGATGTGCCGGACGAGATCGACCTGCCGCTCGACCACCGACCTGCCCATCGCTTCATCATCGACACGGTGCGCGCCAATCCTGGCGAGGTGACGCTCGTCGCCGTCGGCCGCATGACCAATCTGGCGCGCGCATTGCAAGAAGACCCGGAGATCGCCGGCCTTGTGAAGGCCGTGGTGATCATGGGCGGCGCCTTCGACGTGCCCGGCAACATCACGCCGGCCGCCGAGGCCAATATCCATGGCGACCCTGAGGCCGCCGACGCGGTGATGACTGCCCCATGGCCGGTGACGGTGATCGGCCTCGACGTGACCTCGCAAACGGTGATGACGCGCGCCATGCTCGCCGACATTGCCGAACGCGGCGGCAAGGCGGCGCGGCTCCTCGCCGACATTTCGCAGTTCTACATCGTCTTCTACGAGCAGCACGTCGACGACGGCATGGTCATCCACGACAGCTGCGCCTGCGCCTATGTCGTCGCACCGGAATTGTTCCGGACCCGCAGCGGCGCGATCCGCGTGCTCAGCGGCGGCATCGCCGACGGCCAGACGATCCAGAAGCCGGACGGCCGGCTTTTCCCGCCGAATGCCTGGGACGGGGCGCCGAGCCAGCAGGCCTGCATCGGCATCGATGCCGATGCGGTATTGAAGCTAATCGGCGAGACGCTGGCGAACGGCGATCGAATCGAGAAAAGAACCCCTCCCCAACCCCTCCCCACAGGTGGGAGGGGCTAGGAGCCCGCCGCAACCGCCTGCCATATTCAGCCTTTGCGTCTGACGACAACGATGAGATGGGGAAGCGAGCGCGGCCAAGTAAGTCCCTCCCCCTTGTGGGGAGGGGTTGGGGAGGGGTCTTTTTCAGCTGACGAAAAACCTGCCCGGATAGCTGGCAGAGGCGCGTTCGCCGGCTATCTTTATGCGCATGAAGCCGGACAGCTTGCTCTATCCTGCCCCGAGAGGGCTCTATTGCGCGAAGGGAGACTTCTACATCGACCCGGTCCAGCCGGTCGAAAGGGCGCTCATCACGCATGGCCATGCCGATCATGCCCGCGCCGGACATGGCCGCGTTCTCGCGACACGCGAAACGCTGGACATCATGCGCATCCGCTACGGCGAGGGATTTTGTGGTGAAAGCCAGGTGGCCAGCCTCGGCGAAACGATGGCGATCAACGGCGTGCGCGTCTCATTCCATCCGGCCGGCCATGTCCTCGGCTCCGCCCAGATCTCGGTCGAGGCCGGCGGGAAGCGGATCGTCGTCTCCGGTGACTACAAGCGGCGCTCCGACCCGACCTGCCGCCCGTTCGAGCCGGTCCCCTGCGATGTCTTCATTACCGAGGCGACGTTCGGCCTGCCGGTGTTCCATCATCCGGACGACCGGTTGGAGACAGCCCGGCTTCTCGCATCGCTGAAGCAATTTCCCGAACGCGCCCATGTCGTCGGCGCCTACGCGCTCGGCAAGGCGCAGCGGGTCATCGCGCTGCTGCGCCAGCATGGCTATGACGAGCCGATCCATATCCACGGCGCGCTCGCCAAGCTCTGTGAGTACTATCAGGCCGAGGGCATCGACCTCGGCGATATCCAATCGGCTACCCTTGCCGGCGAGAAGAGGCCGGATTTCGCCGGCGGCATCGTGATCGGCCCGCCTTCGGCCTTTGCCGACCGCTGGGCGCGGCGCTTCGCCGAACCGGTTGCCGTCTTCGCCTCCGGATGGATGCTCATTCGCCAGCGCGCCAAGCAGCGCGGCGTCGAACTGCCGCTCGTCATCTCCGACCATTGCGACTGGGCCGAACTGACCGGCACCATACGCGAGATCGCGCCGGCGGAGGTCTGGGTGACGCATGGCCGCGAGGAGGCGCTGGTGCGCTGGTGCGAGTTGGAGGGCATCCCGGCCCGTCCGCTGCATCTCGTCGGTTACGACGACGAGGGAGAGTGACGGATGAAAGCCTTTGCCGAACTGCTCGGCCGCCTCGTCCTGACGCCCCAGCGCAACGCCAAGATCAGGCTGCTTACCGACTACTTCCGCAGCAGCCCCGACCCGAGCCGCGGCTATGCGCTCGCGGCGATTGCCGGGACGCTCTCGCTCAATACGGTGAAGCCGGCATTGATCCGCGACCTGCTGCTCGAGCGCATGGACGAGGTGCTCTTCCATTACTCCTATGATTACGTTGGCGATCTCGCCGAGACGGTTTCGCTGGCCTGGGAGCCACCGGAGGGCACCGTTCCCGTGGACGTTCCACTCGGAGAGGTCGTCGAGCGGCTTCAGAGGGCGGGGCGTTCGGAGGTCCGGTCGCTCGTCCGCGACATGCTCGACCGGCTCGACACCGCCGGCCGTTTCGCCTTTCTGAAGCTGGTGACCGGGGGGTTGCGGATCGGTGTCTCGGCGCGGCTCGCCAAGCAGGCGCTCGCCGATCTGGGCGGCAAGGACATCGGCGAGATCGAAACGCTGTGGCACGGGCTTTCGCCGCCCTATCTGCCGCTTTTTCTCTGGCTTTCCGGCGAAGCGGAGATGCCTGTCCTCACTACGCCGGCCGTCTTCCATTCGGTGATGCTGGCGACCCCGATCGGCGAGGGTGATCTTGAAGGACTGGATCCGGCCGACTTCGCCGCCGAATGGAAGTGGGACGGCATCCGCGTCCAACTCGCCAACATCGGCGGTGTGCGGCGGCTCTACTCCCGCAGTGGCGACGAGATCTCGGGGGCCTTTCCGGAAATCGTCGAGGCAGCCGGCATCGCCGGCGTGATCGACGGCGAGTTGCTGGTCGGCGGAACGACGCGCACCAATCGCTCGACCGCCACATTCGGCGACCTGCAGCAGCGTCTCAATCGAAAGACCGTCAACCGCAAGCTGCTGGACGACTATCCGGCCTTCATTCGCGGTTACGACATCCTCTTTACGGGCGAGCGTGACATGCGGCCCGAACCTTTCCACGCCCGCCGTGAAGCCCTGGCCGCCCTCATCGACGCCGCTTCACCGCATCATTTCGACCTCTCGCCGCTCGTTCCTTTCTCGACCTGGGAGGAACTGGACCGCCTGCGCTCGGATCCACCGGATCCGGTCATCGAGGGCATCATGCTGAAGCGGCTCGACTCGCCCTATCTGGCCGGGCGGATGAAGGGCCCATGGTTCAAGTGGAAGCGCGCGCCGTTCAACATCGACGCGGTGCTGATGTATGCCCAGCGCGGCCACGGCAAGCGCTCGAGCTACTATTCAGACTTCACTTTCGGCGTCTGGACCGAGGCAGAAGGCGGCACGACGCTTGTTCCCGTCGGCAAGGCCTATTTCGGCTTCACTGATGCCGAGCTGGAGATACTCGACCGGTTTGTGCGCGACAACACGGTGGAGCGCTTCGGCCCGGTGCGCGCCGTGCGGGCCGAACCGGACGCCGGTTTTGTCGTCGAGGTGGCGTTCGAAGGCCTGAATCGTTCGACCCGCCACAAGTCGGGCGTCGCCATGCGCTTCCCGCGCATCGCCCGGCTGAGGCAGGACAAGCTGCCGCGGGAGGCCGACAGGCTGGAGACCCTGCAGGCGATGATCGGGATGAAGGGTTAGTTCCCACGGTTTCCCGCCCTCGCCTATTTCAGCGGTTCCGAATGAAGAATTGTTAAGGAGAGTTTGGAATATTCGGGCCGTCTGTCTCGCCGTCCGCATCCGCAGGGTCGTCTCGTGCCAAAACTACACGGTCAATATTTTGGGAAATACCGGCTCTCGCGGATTCTGACGCTCAATTACGTCCCGGCGCTCATCGCGACCCTCGTTGTTCTGATAGCCGGGATTCTCGCCGACAATCAGAACCGGGTTGTTTTCGAAGCGCGCCTGCGCTCCGAGGTGACGGACGAACTCAATCCGATACGCTCCCGCCTGGAGAGCAGCGTCAACGGCAATATCCAACTCGTCCGCGGGCTGATCGGCACGATCGCGACCGAGCCAGACATGCATCAGCAGCGCTTCAGCGAACTTGCGCAGAGCATCTTCAGCGAGCGCTCGCAACTCCGCAACCTCGCCGCAGCGCCCAACCTGGTCGTCTCGATGGTCTACCCGCTGGCGGGCAACGCGAAGGCTATCGGCCTAAATTACCGCAACAACGACAAGCAACGTGAATCCGTCATGCGCGTGGTGGCGAGCGGAAAGATGGTGCTTGCCGGCCCGGTCGATCTCGTCCAGGGCGGGCGCGGATTGATCGGCCGCTTTCCGGTGACGACCAGTGCCGGCGGCAGCAAGCGCTTCTGGGGCCTGGTGTCGGCGGTCATCGACATCGACCAGCTCTACCGCGACAGTGGCCTCGTCTCCTCGAGCTCGCGGATCGACATTGCCATCGCCGGCCGCGACGGCCAGGGACGCGATGGCGCGATTTTCTTTGGCGATCCGGCGATCTTCGAAAAGGCGCCCGTGGAGGTGGCCGTGACGCTACCGGGCGGCTCCTGGCGGATGGCGGCGATACCGAAAGGTGGATGGGCGGCGACGCCGGACAATGCCTTGCAGGTCCGCCTCCTGATCCTGCTCGGCGGCCTGATGATCGTCGTTCCGGTGATCGTCACCGGGTACCTGACGACGGAACGCCAGCAAAACATCCGCGCCCTGCGGCAGAGCAAGGATCAGCTGCTCGAGCTTTCGCATCGCCTGAAGATTGCGCTCGACACGTCCAAGATCGGCATCTGGGAACTCGATATCGACACCGGCAAGCTGCTGTGGGACAACCGCATGAAGGAGCTTTACGGCGTCGGCCCCTCCGTCCGTGAAACCTTCGACGACTGGAAGGAGGCGCTGCATCCCGACGATCTCCCCCGAGCCAAGGCGGAATATGCCGATACGGTCGCAAGCGGCGGCGCCTATAATTCCGAGTTCCGCATTCGTTTGCCCGGCGGCGATATCCGCTACATCCGCGCCAGCGGCTCCGTCCACATCGGCGCCGGCGGCAGCCGGAAGATCATTGGCGTCAACTGGGACGTGACGGCCGACGTCGAAACGCGGGCACGACTTTCGGAGGCCAAGCGTCTCGCCGAGGCACACAGCGCCGAGCTGGAGGCGGCGCGTCACCGGATGGAATTCAACGCGCTGCACGACCCGCTGACAGGTCTGCCGAACCGCCGCTTCCTCGACCAGATGCTTGGCGACCGTGCCCGGCAATTCGCCTCCGAGGACAGGGTCAGCATCTTTCATATCGACCTGGACCGCTTCAAGCAGATCAACGACACGATGGGCCATGCGGCGGGCGACGAGATACTCAGACACGCCGCCGGACTGCTGCGCTCAAGCGCGGGCGAGAGCGACTTCGTCGCGCGGATCGGCGGCGACGAGTTCGTCATCATCCGGGCCGGCGGCAACGCCGAGGACGATGCGGCGCTGGCCTCGAGCATCATCGAGGCGATGAGCACGCCGGTCCGCTACAAGGACCAGGAATGCCGCATCGGCGTCAGCATCGGCATTGCCGCCCAGGCCGCGCCAGCCGACGAGCTCGCCCAGATCCTCGTCAACGCGGATATCGCCCTTTACGAGGCGAAAAGGCGCGGCCGCAACAGGCACGAAACCTTTACCGGCGCGCTCAAGACGGCCGTGTTCCAGACGAAGCAGACGGCCGACGAGATTCTGCGCGGTCTCGAGCAGAACGAGTTCGTCGCCCATTTCCAGCCGCAATTTTGTCCGGCGACGCTGGACGTCATCGGCGTCGAAGCCCTGGCGCGATGGGATCATCCCACCAAAGGGCTCATCGGACCGCATGCCTTCCTGAAGACAGCCGAGGACATCAACGTCGTCGCAGCCATCGACCAGGCGATCCTGGAACAGGCGCTCTTCCAGATCTGCCGCTGGGAGGCAAACGGCATCCGCATACCCAAGGTGTCGGTCAATCTCTCCTATTCGCGCCTGCGCGACGAGGGGCTGATCGAACGCCTCGAGCAGATGCGGATACCCGAAGGGCGGCTTTCCTTCGAACTGCTCGAATCGATCTCCTTCGACGAAAACGATACGACGCTGCTGTCGAACATCAGACGCATCAAGGAACTCGGCATCGACATCGAGATCGACGACTTCGGCACCGGCTACGCCTCCATCCTCAGCCTCTTGAAGCTGACGCCGCGGCGCCTGAAGATCGACCGGCAACTGGTGCTGCCGATTCTCCAGTCCTCCCAGCAACGCCGGCTCGTCGAATCGATCATCGACATCGGCACCTCGCTCGGCATCGAAGTGATCGCCGAGGGCGTGGAGACGCGCGAGCACGCCGCCATTCTCAAGCAGCTCGGCTGCCATGGGTTGCAGGGCTATGCATTCGCCCGGCCGATGAGCGCCAATGATCTCGCCGCCTTCGTCTTCGAGCGGAAATGGCGCGCCGCCTGAGATTGCCTCGGGAAACGCGGCGCTCTGGCTCCGGGGTTCCTGTATCACGGCGGATCGGCGCGTTTTTCTCTGCCGGAAGGCTTGGCAGTAGAACGCAAAAAAGTCATAAAAACATATGCCTCTGCCGCTTCGCGGATAATCCTGGCATTGTCGGCGACGGTTGCTTCGGCGGCTGGCCCTCGGGAACCATCAGTTCCCCCACCCAGACACCCAGACCGAAAGGGCTGAACGATCGAATACGCGGAAAAATTGCTGTCCGTCTTCATTGTCGCCCCGTTCGGGGGAAGCCTCATCGCAATCTTCTTTCCGTCCGATCAACGCGGCGCCACGGCCTGGTTCGCAGGCGCGATCGCCCTCGTCTGCTTCCTGCTCACCGCCGGCCTCTATCCCTTCGTCGCCACCGGCGGCGTGCTCCGCTTTGAGCTCGACTGGGTCCCCGAACTCGGGTTGAACTTCACCTTGCGTCTGGACGGCTTCGCATGGCTGTTTTCGGCGCTGATCACGGCGATCGGATTTCTGGTCGTCCTCTACGCGCGCTACTACATGGCCGATGAAGACCCCGTGCCGCGCTTCTTCGCACTTTTCCTCGCCTTCATGGGGTCGATGCTCGGCGTGGTGCTGTCCGGCAATCTCATCCTGCTCGCGGTCTTCTGGGAACTGACGAGCATCGTTTCCTTCCTGCTGATCGGCTACTGGCATCACAACGCGCATGCTCGCGACGGCGCGCGCATCGCGCTGACGATGACCGGCATGGGCGGTCTTGCGATGCTCGTCGGATTGCTGCTGATCGGCCGGGCCGTCGGCAGCTACGATCTCGACGCCGTGCTCGCCTCGGGCGACGCGATCCGCAGCGATCCGCTCTACAACGTTATCCTCGTTCTCGTCCTGCTCGGCGCCCTGACCAAAAGCGCCCAGTTTCCCTTTCACTTCTGGCTGCCGCATGCCATGGCAGCGCCGACGCCGGTTTCTGCCTATCTGCACTCGGCGACCATGGTGAAGGCCGGCGTCTTTCTGCTGGCGCGGCTGTGGCCGGTGATGGCCGGTACGGAAGCCTGGTTCTGGATCGTCGGCCTGGCAGGCCTGACGACGCTGCTGCTCGGCGCCTATTTCGCGATCTTCCAGCAGGACCTGAAGGGGTTGCTCGCCTATTCGACGATCAGCCATCTCGGGCTGATCACCGTTCTCTTGAGTCTCGGCAGCCCGCTGGCCGCCGTCGCCGCGGTCTTCCATATCGTCAACCATGCGACCTTCAAGGCCTCACTGTTCATGGCCGCCGGCATCATCGACCATGAAACCGGCACGCGCGACATGCGCAGGCTGAGCGGCCTTTTCCGTTACATGCCGATCACCGCGACGCTCGCCATGGTCGCGAGTGCCGCCATGGCCGGCGTACCGCTCCTCAATGGCTTCCTTTCGAAGGAAATGTTCTTCGCGGAGGCGATCGAAACGCATCTCGTCAATGCACTCGATACGACGACGCCATACGTCGCGACGATTGCAAGCATGTTTGCGGTCACATACTCGTTGCGCTTCATCCACAGCGTCTTCTACGGGCCGCTGCCGTTCGATCTGCCGAAGAAGCCGCATGAGCCGCCGCGCTGGATGCGGGCTCCCGTCGACTTCCTGGTGCTCGCCTGCCTGGTCGTCGGCATTATTCCCGCTCAGACGATCGGTCCTTTCCTGCACACCGCCGTCGTCTCGATCCTGCGCGAGGACACGCCCAGCTACAGCCTCGCTGTCTGGCACGGCTTGAACATCCCGCTGATCATGAGCTTTGTGGCGCTCTCGGGCGGCATCGGTCTCTATTTCCTCATGCGTTCGTATCTCGCGACCGGCATCGAGGGGCCGCCGGTGTTCCGGCTGCTCCAGGGACAGCGCATCTTCGAGCGCGTGCTGGTGACGCTGTCGTGGAAGTGGGCCCGTTCGCTGGAACAAAGCCTCGGCACGCGCCGTCTGCAGCCGCAGATGCGGCTCCTGATTTTCCTGGCGCTCGCCGCCGGCGCCCTGCCCCTTGCCGTGGGCGGCTATCAGCTACCTCCGCTCCTCATCCGCGGCATCGACCCGGCCTTCGCCCTGCTCTGGGGGACCGGCATCGCCTGCGCTGTTGGCTCGGCCCTCCTGGCGAAATTCCACCGCCTGGCATCGCTCGTGCTCCTCGGCGGCGCCGGGCTCGTCACCTGCCTCACCTTCGTCTGGCTGTCCGCTCCAGACCTTGCCGTTACACAGCTTCTCGTCGAGATCGTCACAACGGTGCTGATCCTGCTTGGGCTGCGCTGGTTGCCGAAGCGCATCGAGGAACCCGAGACGGCGGACATTCCGCTCAAGATCCGCTTCCGGCGCTTGCGTGACTTCCTGCTCGCGACCCTGGCGGGCGGCGGGGTCGCGCTCGTCGCCTACACGGTGATGACGCGGCCGTTGGTGCCAGAGACCATCGCCAGCTACTTCCTCGCCCAGGCCTACCACGAGGGCGGCGGAACGAATGTGGTCAATGTCATCCTCGTCGATTTCCGCGGCTTCGACACGCTCGGCGAAATCGCCGTCCTCTGCATCGTCGCGCTGACGGTCTTCGCGCTCTTGCTGCGCTTCCGCCCGCATCCGGACAGCCTGGAAACGCCGGAGCAGCAAAGGGTGCAGAACGCCTATGACGACGATCATCCCGAAAGGGCGGAGGGCGACAGCGTCGCCGAATATCTTCACATCCCTTCGGTGATCATGCGCTGGATGTTCCCCGTCACGGGCATGCTCGCCGCCTATCTGTTCCTGCGCGGCCACGATCTGCCGGGCGGCGGCTTTGCCGCGGGGATTGCCATGTCGATCGGCTTCATCCTGCAATATATGTCGGGCGGCACCCGCTGGGTGGAGGAGCGGCTGCGCATTCACCCGCTTCGCTGGATGAGCATCGGTCTCCTGATCGCTTTGGCGACGGGCGTCGGATCCTGGCTGTTCGGCTATCCGTTCCTGACATCGCGCGCCGAATATGCCAGCCTGCCGATCATCGGCAAGGTGCCGCTCGCAAGCGCCATCCTCTTCGACCTCGGCGTCTTCTCGCTCGTGCTCGGCGCCACGGTACTGATGCTGATCGCGCTGGCGCACCAGTCGGTCCGCCGCGCAGCACGCGCGCATATGCGAGCCGCGCGCCCCGAAAGGGAGGCGGCACAGTAATGGAACTCATTCTCTCCGCCGGCATCGGGGCGCTCGCCGCATCTGGCGTCTATCTTCTCCTGAGACCGCGAACCTATCAGGTGATCATCGGGCTTTCGCTGCTCTCCTATGCGGTCAATCTCTTCATCTTCAGCATGGGACGGCTCAGGGTAAACGCCCCGCCGGTGCTCGATCCGGGCGGCGCGGGCGACCTCTGGCGCTACACCGACCCCGTTCCACAAGCCCTCGTCCTGACGGCGATCGTCATCGGCTTCGCCATGACCGCGCTCTTTCTCGTCGTGCTGCTCGCCTCGCGCGGCTTCACCGGCACCGACCATGTCGACGGAAGGGAGCCACCGCGCGGTGACTGATTGGCTGCACCACCTCCTGATCCTGCCGGTCCTGCTGCCGCTCGCCGTCGCGGCGGTGTTGATCCCGATCGACGAGCGCGAACGCACGATGAAGGGAGCGATCGGCTTCGCCTCGACGCTCGTCGTCTTCATCGTCACGATGATCCTGATGCGGCTTGCCGCGGCAGGCGAAGGCAGCCTGCCCGCCGGCGGCGTCTACCAGCTTGGCAACTGGCCCGCGCCGTTCGGCATCGTCCTCGTCCTCGACCGGCTGTCGGCGCTGATGCTCTGCCTCGCAAGCGGCCTGGCGCTTGCCGCGCAGGTCTATTCGATGGCCCGCTGGCACACCGCCGGACACCATTTCCATTCGCTGTTCCAACTGCTCGTCGCCGGTCTCAACGGCGCCTTCCTGACCGGCGACCTGTTCAACCTCTTCGTCTTCTTCGAGATGATGCTCGCCGCGTCCTACGGCTTGCTGCTGCATGGCTCCGGCCCCCTGCGCGTCAAAGCCGGACTCCACTACGTCGCCATCAATCTCGCCGCCTCGTCGCTGTTCCTGATCGGCGTCAGCCTGATCTACGGCGCCACCGGCACGCTCAGCATGGCGGATCTCGCCACGAAGCTCGCCACGCTCGCGCCGGAAAGCCGGCGGCTCGTAGAAACCGGCGCCGCCGTGCTGGGCGTCGCCTTTCTCGTCAAGGCGGGCATGTGGCCGTTGAGCTTCTGGCTGCCGGCGGCCTATGCGGCGGCAACGCCCCCCGTCGCCGCCGTCTCCGCCATCCTCACGAAGGTGGGGATCTACGTCATCCTCCGCCTGCATATGCTCGTCTTCGGCACCGCGGCGGGCGCGTCGGCCGGATTCGGTCAGGAGTGGCTTCTGACCGGCGGCATGCTGACGATCGCCTTCGGCACCATCGGCGTGCTTGCTTCTCAGGCGATGGGACGGCTCGCCGCCTATTCGGTGCTCGTCTCCTCCGGGACGCTGCTCGCGGCGATCGGCCTCGGACGACCGGAAATGCTCGCGGGCGCCCTCCTCTATCTCGTCAGCTCGACGCTGACGATTGCCGCCTTCTTCCTGCTCATCGAGCTTGTCGAGCGCGGCCGCGATGCCGGCGCCGACGTTCTGGCGGTGACCATGGAAGCCTATGGCGACTTCGACGATGATGAAGAAGAGGAGGAAGTGGGCGTCGCCATTCCAGGCACGATGGCCATTCTCGGGCTCTGTTTCTGCCTGTGCGCCATCCTGCTTTCCGGCCTGCCGCCGCTTTCGGGCTTCATCGCCAAATTCGCGCTGCTGCGCGGGCTCTTCGACCTGCCGGAGGCAAACCCTGCCAGCGCCATTTCCGCCGCCGACTGGATCTATGTGGCGCTCGTCATCCTTTCGGGTCTCGCCGCCATGATCGCCATGAATCGGGTCGGCATCCGGACCTTCTGGGCTTCGATCGAGGGGACTATACCACGCGTCGTCGTCATCGAGATCACGCCCGTTGCCGTCCTGCTCGCCGCCTGCATCTTCCTGAGCTTCCAGGCCCGGCCGGCGATGCGATACATGCAGGCGACCGCCGACGATCTGCTCGCGCCCCTCGTCCTCAGCGAGCGGGTTCTTTCCGCACCCAGGGCGGGGGGCGAGTAGCGATGCGCGCGTGGTATCCTTATCCGCTGTTCTCGATCGCCCTCTTCCTCATGTGGTTGTTGCTCAACCAGTCGGTGGCGCCCGGCTCGATCGTCCTCAGTCTCTTTCTGAGCACGCTGCTCGGCTGGGTAATGGTGAAGCTGCAGCCGAGCCAATCGCGCCTCCGCCGTCTGGGGCTTATGGCAGGCTTCGCACTTGCCGTCGCCGCCGACATCATTCGCTCCAATGTCGCGGTCGCGCGGATCATCCTGCGGCCCCGAGGCAAGCCGGCAAACACCGGTTTCATGACCGTCGATGTCGATCTTGAGAATGAGAACGCGCTGGCCCTGCTCGCCTGCATCCTGACCGCGACCCCCGGCACCGCCTGGCTCGAATACGACCGGCGCCAGAAGAGCTTGCTTCTGCATGTGCTCGATATCGACAACGAGGATCTCTGGCGGCGAACGGTCAAGCGCTACGAAGCGGGACTGAAGGAGATACTTGAATGACCGCGCTTGCAATCGTCTGGTCGATCCTGCTTGCGCAGGTCATGCTCGCCTTGGCGATGGCCTTCGCACTCTATCGGATCATCAAGGGGCCGCGCGCCCAGGACCGCATCCTCGGGCTCGATACGCTCTACATCAACGCGATGCTGATGCTGCTCGCCTTCGGCATTCGCACCGCCAACACGATCTATTTCGAGACGGCGCTGATCATCGCCCTGATCGGCTTCGCCTCCTCCATCGCCTTCGCGAAATTCCTCATGCGCGGCGAGGTGATCGAATGAACCATCTGACCGACCTGCCGCCGTGGGCGGCGATCTTGGTTTGCGGCTTGCTGCTTCTCGGAGCGGCGATGACGCTCATCGGCTCTCTGGGCCTGCTGCGTCTTCCGAGCTTCTACGACCGCCTGCACGCCCCGACGATCGCGACGAGCGGCGGCACGATCCTCATCTGCCTGGCCTCGATGCTCTGCTTCGCGGTGCTGCAGAGCCGCTGGATCTTCCACGAACTGCTGATCATCTTCTTCGTCACCGTGACGACGCCGGTGACGCTGATGCTGCTCGGCCAGGCGGCTCTTTATCGCGACCGCGTCAAGGAGCGGAGCGACGTTCCGCGCAAGCCGAAGCCGGCGGCGGAACCGGGGTCGGAATGAATTCGCTCTATTCGCGGCCGCGGAAGCGGCGCTGATAGGCCGGGTCGTAGAGAGAGCTCTCCCGGAAGTCCGATGCTTCCAGCCCCGGTCCGACGAAGATCAGCGCCGTGCGCTCGATCGGATCGACCGCAACCCTGGCGGCGATGTCGCCGAGCGTTCCGCGCACGACGCGTTCGTCCGGCCAGGAGGCCTTGACGACGATCGCCACCGGGCAATCGGCACCGTAGAGCGGCGTCAGTTCCTCGACCACGCGGTCGAGCGCATGAATCGCAAGATGGATCGCCAGCGTCGAGCCGGTGGCGCCGAATGCCGCAAGCGTCTCGCTGTACGGCATCGGTGAGGCGCGACCGGAGACCCGCGTCAGCACCAGGCTTTGCGCCACCGCCGGAATGGTCAATTCGCGGCCGAGCGTTGCCGCCGCGGCAGCGAAGGCCGGCACGCCCGGCGTCATCGTGTAGCCGATACCGTGCTTCTCCAGACGTCGGATCTGCTCGGCAACCGCACTCCAGACGGAAAGGTCGCCGGAATGCAGCCGCGCGACATCCTCCCCGGCTTCAGCCGCCCGGAGATATTCCGCCTCGATCTCGTCGAGCGACATCGGCGCCGTGTCGATGATGCGGGCGCCGGCCGGGCAATATTGGAGGAGCTCCGGCGAGACGATCGACCCGGCATAGAGGCAGACCGGGCAACGGCCGATCAGGTCCCTGCCCCTGACCGTGATGAGGTCTGCTGCGCCTGGTCCTGCGCCGATGAAATGAACCGTCATAGTCTATCCTCTTGAGAATTCAGGCCTTGACCCAGGACCATTGCGTCACCGGCATGGCCGGCCGCCAGCCCGTCATCGTGCCGACCGGGGACGCCCGGGCGATGTCGATCCGGATCAGCGAACCGCCGAGTCGGGCATGGTGGGCAAGCAGCACTGCTTCCATCTCCGTCGTCACGGCGTTCGCGACCAACCGGCCGCCGCAGGGAAGTGCTGCGATCGCCGCCTCCATGACACCGGCATCGCTGCCGCCGCCGCCGATGAAGATCGCATCCGGGCGACCGAGTCCCGAGAGCGCGTCCGGCGCCTGCCCGTCCACAACCGTCAGGCCGGGCACGCCGAAGCGGCCGGCATTGCGACCGATCCGCGCCGCCCGCTCGGGCGATGCTTCGATGGCGATCGCCCGCATCGCCGGATCGGCGAGCAGCCATTCGATGGCGATCGAGCCGGAGCCGGAGCCGACGTCCCAGAGAAGCTCGCCCTTGCGCGGTGCCAGCGCCGAGAGCGTCAGCGCCCTGACCTCGCGCTTGGTGATCTGGCCGTCATGCTCGAAGAGCGCATCGTCGAGGCCGCCGGCAAGTGGCAGGACGCGCGCGGCTGCATCGGCAACGACTTCGATGGCGCAGACGTTCAGGGAATGGACCTCCTCCAGTGCGAAGCTCGCTGCCACGTGCCGCGAGACGCGCTCGCCCTCGCCGCCAAGCGCTTCGAGAACGGTAAGCCGCGACTGACCGAAACCGCTTTCACACAGCAGCTCGGCAAGCGCCTTGGGACCGGTCTCATCGGAGGTCAGTGCCAGAACGCGGGCGCCCGGCTGCAGCAGCGGCCGAATGAGATCGAGCGGGCGGCCGTGCAGCGAGACGGTCGCCAACTCCTGCAGCGGCCATCCGAGCCGCGAGGCCGCCAGGCTGAAGGCCGAAGGCGCAGGGATCGTCCGCATCTCGCCGGCGTCGATACGGCGCGCCAGCGTGGCGCCGACACCGTAGAGGAACGGATCGCCGGAGGCGAGCACCACGACGGGACTCCCTCGCCTTGAAACGATTGCCTCGACCGATTTTTCGAAGGGGCTCTGCCAGACCTCGCTCTCGCCATTAATCAAGGACGCCGCGAGTTCGATGTGGCGGACGCCGCCAAAGATGACAGGCGCTGCCGCAATGAGGCGCTTGGCCTCGTCGCCAAGACCGGCTACACCATCTTCCCCGATACCGACAATGGTCAACCAGGGAGCGACAATGGCCGAGACGCCGTTCGACAAGTCAGCCACGGGCAGACCTCGCATCCTGATCCTCGGCGGCACGACGGAGGCGCGGCAGCTTGCCGGAAGCCTCGCGGCCGATGGGCGCTACGATGCGGCGATCTCGCTGGCCGGCCGCACCGCCGATCCGCGGCCGCAGCCATTGCCGACCCGCGCCGGCGGCTTCGGGGGTGCCGAAGGGCTGGCCGTTTTCCTGGAACTCGAGAAGGTTTCCCTGCTCGTCGATGCGACGCATCCCTTCGCCGCGCGTATTTCCCACAACGCGGCAGCCGCCGCGGCTGCAACGGGAACGCCGCTCTTCGCCCTGCGACGGCCCGCCTGGGACGCCCGGCCGGGCGACCGCTGGACGCGCGTCGCAAGCGTGGCCGAGGCGGTCTCCGCCCTTGGCGCGGCGCCGCGCCGCGTCTTCCTGGCCATCGGCCGACAGGAGGCCTTCCACTTCGAGAAGGCGCCGCAGCACAGCTACATCGTCCGCAGCGTCGACCCCGTGACGCCGCCGCTGAACCTTCCCGATGCCACCGCGATCCTGGCGCACGGCCCGTTCGCCGAGGCAGACGAGGCGACGCTCCTCGGAGAACATCATATCGATGTCATCGTTGCCAAGAACAGCGGCGGCACTGCTACCTACGGCAAGATCGCCGCGGCCCGGAAGCTCGGCCTCGATGTGGTGATGGTCGAGCGCCACAAGCCCGTCGACGTGCCGTCGGTCAGCAACTGCGATGAGGCGCTCGAACGCATCCATCAATGGCTTTCCCCGGTAAAGGACCGCGGCGTGTAGACGAGATCCGGCTTGCCGTCGCGGGCAACGATGCGCGTCTCCGGCGAACCGATGATCACGCAGGTCGCCATATCGGCGCGGTCCGGATCGGCTTCGCCGAGCGGCATGACCGCGATGCGCTCGTCCGGTCGCCCGGCCGCCCGGCCGAAGATCACCGGCACGCCGCCCGGCAGGACGTCGCGCAGGACCTCAAAGGCCTTCCCGAGCTGCCACGGCCGCGCCTTGCTGATCGGGTTGTAAAGGGCGATGACCAGCCCCGCTTGCGCAGCCAGCCGTAGCCGCCTGGTGATCACGTCCCACGGCTTCAGGTTATCCGAGAGCGACATGGCGCAAAAATCGTGGCCGAGCGGCGCGCCGATGCGCGCCGCCACCGCGAGCATGGCCGTGACGCCGGGCGTGATCACAAGATCGACTAGGCGCCATTCCTCCGGACCCTTGTCGATCGCCTCGCAGACGGCTGCTGCCATCGCAAAGATGCCCGGGTCGCCGCCGGAGACCACGCAGACATCGACGCCGGCGCTCGCGCGCATCAGCGCGGCTCTCGCCCGGTCCAGTTCCTCGCGGTTGTCGGAGGCGATGCGCCGTTGATCGGCCCTCAGGTGCAGGCGGTCGAGATAGGGACCATAACCGAAGAATTCGCTCGCAACCGCGATCGCATCCTGTGCCTCCGGCGTCATCTGCGCTGGATTGCCGGGGCCGGTGCCGACGATGAAGAGTTTTCCGGTCATGCTCTGTCCTTCGGGCCGGGCCTGTCCTTCCAGCCGGGAACAAGGACGAGCGAGAAATAGGGGGCGTCGTCGTCCGGCTTCTCGCCAAGCGGTACCATCGCCGCGTTCTTCATCGTGCCGCGTTCGACATAGACGGCAGCATCCAGCCTGCCTGCTGCCGCGAGCGCACGGCGGATCTTCGGCAGGTTGCGGCCGACTTTCATGATAACGGCGGCTTCGGTATCGGCGAGGCGGCGCTGTAGCTCGCCCTCGCCCATCGTGCCGGGAAGCACCGAAAGCACGTCGTCCCCTTGCACCAGCGGCAGGCCGGCAGCCGACCAGCAGCCGGACATCGCCGTAATACCGGGAATGACCTCGACCGGAAACCGGCCCGCGAGCCGCACATGCAGGTGCATGTAAGAGCCGTAGAAGAGCGGGTCACCCTCGCTCAATACGGCAACCGTGCGCCCCGCCTTGAGATGCAAGGCCACGGCTTCTGCGGAGGCATCGTAGAAGTCGGTGATCTGCCGTTTATAGGCTTCGTCGTCCTTGTCGATCTCGGTGGTCACCGGATAGTAGAGCGGCAGTTCCACCAGATCCTGCCTGAGAATACCTTCGACGACGGCGCGGCCGTTGCCGTTGCGCCCCGCCTTGGCGAAATAGGCGACGACATCCGCCTCGCCGAGCGCCCTGACCGCCTTCACGGTCAAAAGCTCCGGGTCGCCGGGGCCGGTCCCGACGCCGATCAGCCTGCCCCGCCCGCTCACAGGCCAGGCCTCGCGAGCGAGTTCAACGCCGCCGCCGTCATGGCGCTGCCGCCAAGCCGGCCCCGGACGATGGCAAAGGGCACCCCATAGGAATTCTCGGCGAGCGCATCCTTCGATTCCGCCGCGCCGACGAAGCCGACGGCCATGCCAAGGATCGCCGCCGGCTTCGGCGCGCCGTCGCGCAGCATTTCGAGAAGAAAGAAGAGCGCCGTCGGCGCATTGCCGATCGCAACGACCGAGCCGGCCATTCGCTTGCCCCAAAGCTTCAATGCCGCCGCCGAGCGCGTATTGCCGATCTCGGCCGCGATCTCCGCCGTGCGCGGATCGCGAAGCGTGCAGATCACCTCGTTGCCGGCCGGCAACCGCGCCCGGGTGACGCCATGGGCGACCATTTCCGCATCGCAGAAGATCGGGGCACCGCTTTTCAGAGCATTGCGTGCGGCAGAGACGAAATCGGGGGAGAACACGAACTGACGCGCCGCCTCCACGGAACCGCAGGCATGCACCATGCGCACCGCAAGATCGGCCTCTTCCTCCGAGAAGCCCGAAAGGTCGGCTTCCGTCCGGATGATCGCGAAGGAACGCTCGTAGATGGCGTTGCCATCGCGGATATAATCGTAGTCAGGCATGTCTATCCCTGTTCAAACGCGGCGACGATGCGCGCGGTCCCGAGCCGTGTAAGACAGGCGCGCGCCGATTCGCCAGCGTCTTTGTTCTCCCGCACCAGCGCGTTGAGGCCGGCCAGCGCGTTTCTTATTCCGTGTTCCTCCCTGTAGGCGCTCGGCGCGACGGAAGCAGTGCCATTTACGACAAGCGCATATCCTGATGGCGCACCGACAAGCGTCAGGGGAGAAGCGCTGGGCCTGGCGCATCCCTTGGCGCAGCCCGAGAGATGGACTGCGAGCGAGCCGTCGAGGAGGTCGGCGCCGACTTCGACCAATGATCTGGCCGCCGCCTTGGTGTCCATCAGCGCCGATGCGCAGGCAAGGCCGGCGCAGGTCGCGATATGATTGCGCGGATCGTCGGGGGCGACCAGGAAGCCTTGGGAAAGTGCGAGCCGCTGCGCGATAGCGGCCGCCGCGCTCGACAGGCCGAGGACAAGGATGCCATGGCGCGGCGCCAAGCGAATTTCCGTCGCGCCAAGTTCCTCGGCGCGGTGCAGAAAGGCAATGAGATCGGCACTGTCGGTCTGTGCAAAAGCAAGAGCGATACCGAGCACGATGCGCCCATCGCCGAAATCGTGAATGCCCGCCGGCAAGAAGGGCGAGCCCCCGCCGGCCGTCGGCAGCGCATCGCGATCGGCCGACAAGCGCTGCCGGATGCGATCCGCATCGAGGTCGCGGCCGCGCGCGGCCGCGCCTAGGGCATCGAGTTCCGCGAGAAGTTCCATCACCGCGGGGACAACCCGTTCCGTCTCCAGCAGCACAACGGGCCGTTCCGGACGCGCCGTGCCGCCGAGCGACAACAGCCAGCGTAGACCATCCTCGCTGTTCAACGCTTCAACACGCAGGTCGGCCGCAACATCCCGCAGGTGAAAGCGGCCACGCCCATCAATAACGATCGACAGTTTCGGCGCGAGCGTCAGCGCCGGACGCCGATCGGCAATCGCGGCGCGCAAGGCCGTGGCCAAGGGCCGAGGGTCGGCGATTTCGCTGGGATCAACTCCGGCAAGCGGCGGTGTTTCGATAGCGACCCCCTCGGCAACGGCAATTCCCGCCTCTCCGATCGCGGCTGCAAGGGCCGGAACGCTGGATGCAGTCAGGCCGCGGATCTGAAGGTTCCCCCGGGCGGTCACCTCGATGATGCCATTGCCGACGGCGGCGGCCGCTTCGGCCAGCGCTCTCAGCTCGGCGGGCGTCAAACCATCGGCCGCCGGACGCAGCCGCACGAGCAGACCGTCTCCCGTCTGCATCGGCGCTGCGAGCGACGGACAGGTGCCGCGGCGCATCGATGTGCCGGTCTCCTTCTGAGGCTTAGGCGCAGCGCAGCTCGTCATCGACTTCCATTTTCCTTGGGCAGCATTTGCGGCCTCACACTTGGTATCCGTGATAGAGCCTATATCACAGCCGCCTTCCTTGAGAGAGATCAAAGCCTGGCCAAGTCGTCGCCTGCGGATTTGTGCGCTTACTCGTCGAAATCCGCGCCCTTGCGCAGAAGATAGATGTCCATGATCCAGCCCATCCGCTCGCGCGCCTCGGCCCTCGCCCTCAGGATTTCTTCCCTTACGTCGGCGAGGCGCCCGGAGATGACGATCTCGTCCGGCGTGCCGAGATAGGCGCCCCAATAGATTTCCGCCTCCGGATCGTCGATCTTCTGGAAGGCCTGCTCACCGTCGAGCATCACGACCGAGGTCTCGCTGTTGTGCGGAAAGTTCTCGGCAAGCCGGCGGCCGGTGGTGATCTCCACGGGCTTGCCGACGAGGTTGAGCGGGATGCGATGGCTGGCGCAGAGAGCCTGGAGGCTGGTGATGCCGGGGATCACCTCGAAGTCGAACGCTACGCGGCCCCGTGCGCGAACCCTTTCGACGATGCGGATCGTGCTGTCGTAGAGCATCGGATCGCCCCAGACCAGGAAGGCGCCGGTCTTTCCCTCCGCAAGCTCGTCCTCGAGCATCGCCTCGTAAGTCTCGGAAATGCCGGCATGCCAGTCATCGACGCTTTCAACGTAGCTGCGCCCCTCGGTGCGGCGGACCGGCACGGCAAATTCGACGGTCCGGCTGTCGCTGCTCCTCACGTAGCGGCTACAGATATCCCGGCGCACCTCGGCAAGCTCTGTCTTCTTTGCTCCCTTGGTCGGGATGAACAGCACGTCGGCCCGGTTCAGCGCATTGATCGCCTGAACCGTGATGTGTTCGGGGTTGCCCGCTCCGATACCGATGACGAGGATATGTCGCATGCCGTCTCTCCCGCTACGCGCAGTGCATGTCGCCCAAAAGTGTGCAGCGGTTTTGGGGCACCGACATGCACAAAACAAATCCCTAAAGCGCGTCGCATGTTTGAGTGCGACGCGCATTAGACGCCAGTCTTTGGCGAATCGGGACCGGCGGCGCAAGGTCCAATGACGACAGGAGGCGCGACGACGGCGTCAGCAGGGCGCCGCGGCCTGCCGGTCGACGGCGAGAGGCGGATCGTCCGGCAGCCGCCAATCGATCGGATCGAGCCCGGTCGACTGCAGGAAGGCATTGGCTTTCGAGAAATGCTTGCAGCCGAGGAAGCCGGAATGCGCCGAGAGCGGCGACGGATGCGGCGCGGTCAGAACCAGATGCCGGGAACGGTCGACGAAGGCCGCCTTCTTCTGCGCATAGGAGCCCCAGAGCATGAAGACGACCGGCTGCGGCTGTTCGTTGACGACGCGGATAACCGCATCAGTAAAGCGTTCCCAGCCCTTGCCCTGATGCGAGGCCGCCCGGCCCCGTTCGACCGTCAGCACGCTGTTCAGGAGCAGCACCCCCTGGCGAGCCCAGCTTTCGAGGAAGCCGTGCCGGGCCGGCGGAATGCCGAGGTCGTCGCGAAGTTCCTTGTAGATGTTGACAAGCGACGGCGGCGTGCGCACGCCCGGCTGCACGCTGAAGCAAAGCCCGTGCGCCTGGCCGTCGCCGTGATAGGGATCCTGGCCGAGGATCACGACCCGGACCTTGTCGAGCGGCGTCAGATCGAGCGCCCGGAAATACTCGCTGCCTTTCGGAAAGATCTGCCTGCCCTGATGCTTCTCGTCCCGGAGAAAGCGCTTGAGATCGGCCATGTAGGCATGACGGAACTCCGGCGTCAGAACGGTCTTCCAGCTTTCCTCCAGCCTGATCGTCGCATCCATGGATATTTACCTCGCTTCGTTCCGCTCCGGAAATTTAGACCCTTGCGCGATCGTCGCAAGCACCCGCGCCGGGTCTGCCGCTTTCATTCACCGCTTTGATTACCCCTCTTGCAGAGCATTGTATTTCTTTGGATATAGCGCTAACCAAGACAAGGAACCGTTATATTCTGAAAGATATCACGAGAGAGATGGAGGCAGGCGTGATGAAAGGACGGAGGGAGTGGCTGAAGCGTTTAGGGCTTTCGGGCCTGACGCTGGCGCTCGGCGTGGCTTTGGCTGGCATGGCTTTCGCGCCGGCTAAAGCCGCGGAAAAGGTAACGGTATTCGCTGCGGCAAGCCTGAAAAACGCGCTCGACGCGATCAACGCCAACTGGAAAGAGGAAACCGGCAAGGAGACGACCGCCTCCTACGCCGCCAGCTCGGCGCTTGCAAAGCAGATCGAACAAGGCGCCCCGGCCGATATTTTCATCTCGGCCGATCTCGCCTGGATGGACCACCTTGCCGACAAGAAGCTGATCAAGGCCGGCACCCGCTCCAACCTGCTCGGCAACCGCATCGTCCTCGTTTCCGCCAAGGCGGATGCCGGTCCTGTCGAGGTCAAGCCGGGCCTGGACCTCGCCAGCCTCATCGGCGACGGGCGCCTGGCGATGGGTGCTGTCGACTCCGTTCCCGCCGGCAAATACGGCAAGGCGGCACTCGAGAAACTCGGCATATGGGCGACGGTCGCCGAGAAGGTCGCAGGCGCCGAAAGCGTACGCGCCGCCCTGCTTCTCGTTTCGCGCGGCGAAGCACCTTATGGCATCGTCTACCGGACCGACGCGGCCGCCGATCCGGGCGTGAAGGTGGTCGGGACCTTCCCCGAGGACAGCCATCCGCCGATCATCTACCCGATCGCGATCATCACAGACAGCAAGAACCCGGACGCGACCGCCTATCTCGAATTCGTCAAGTCGCCCAAGGCCGCGGCGCTTTTCGAGGCACAAGGCTTCATCGCCCTCGAATAGGCGCCGCCGGCCGTCGAGCGGGCACAACGTGTTCGCGTCGTTCGCTTAGTCCGAGCGACGCTGTAAATGCGGGAGCAAGAACTTGGACTGGATGGCGCTCAGCGACGCGGAGTGGACGGCCGTTCGGTTGAGCCTGCGGGTGGCGACTGTCGCGATGCTTTCGAGCCTGCCGGTTGCACTTCTCGCCGCCATGGCATTGGCACGCGGTCGCTTCTGGGGCAGGTCGATCCTGAACGGCCTCGTCCACATGCCGCTTATCCTGCCACCGGTGGTTACCGGCTTCGTGCTGCTCATCCTGTTTGGGCGGCGCGGGCCAATCGGCGCTTTTCTCGCCGAGAACTTCGGGCTTGTCTTTTCCTTTCGCTGGACGGGCGCGGCACTCGCCTGCGCCGTGATGGGCTTTCCGCTGATGGTCCGCAGCATCCGGCTGTCGATCGAAGCGGTCGACCGCAAGCTCGAGGATGCCGCCGCGACGCTCGGAGCAAGTCCTGCCTGGGTGTTCCTGACCGTGACCCTACCGCTGATTCTGCCCGGAATCGTCGCCGGCATGATCCTTTCCTTCGCCAAGGCGATGGGCGAGTTCGGCGCGACGATCACCTTCGTCTCCAACATCCCGGGCGAAACGCAGACGCTTTCGGCGGCGATCTACAGCTTCACCCAGGTTCCCGGCGGCGACGCGGGCGCCATGCGCCTCGCTCTCATTTCGATCGTTATCTCGATGGCGGCGCTGATGCTGTCTGAGTTTCTCGCCGCAGCCGCCGCGCGACGGACGGTCGCCGCATGAGCCTCGAGGTCGAAACGCGTCACCGGATCGGCTCCTTCGAGATCGACGCCGCGTTCCGCTCGGAGGGCGGCGTGACGGCGCTTTTCGGCCGATCCGGCTCTGGCAAGACCTCGTTGATCAACATCGTCGCCGGGCTTCTGAGGCCCGATGCCGGCCGCGTCGTGCTCGACGGAGACGTGATCGCCGACAGCGAAAAGCGGCTCTTCACCCCCGTCCACCGCCGCCGCTTCGGCTACGTCTTCCAGGAGGCCCGGCTCTTTCCCCATTTGAGCGTCCGCAAGAACCTCGCCTATGGGCGCTGGTTCGCCGCAGCGGGAAAATCCGCCTCCGAATTCGCCAAGGTCGTCGATATGCTCGGCATCGGCGATCTGCTCGAGCGGCGCCCCTCGACACTCTCGGGCGGCGAGCGCCAGCGCGTCGCCGTCGGCCGGGCGCTGCTTGCCGCACCGCGGCTGCTCCTTATGGACGAACCGCTCGCCGCGCTCGATGAGGCGAGAAAGGCGGAGATCCTTCCCTATCTGGAGCGGCTTCGCGACGAGACGAAGATCCCGATCGTCTATGTCAGCCATTCCGTCGCGGAGGTGGCTCGGCTGGCGGAGCGCGTGGTGGTGATCGATAACGGCCGGGTCAAGGCGTCCGGCGCGGCCGCCGCCATTCTCAGCCGGCCGGCGGCCGCGCTCGAGCGGCGGGAGGCAGGATCGTTGGTCGAGGGCGTGGTCGACGGCCACGATGCCGACCACAACCTGACGGTGGTGCGTGCCGGCGAATGCCTGATCCGCATACCGCATCTGGTGACGGCGCCGGGCCAGCGGCTCCGCCTCTACATTGCCGGGCGCGACGTAATGCTCGCCACCGCGAAGCCGGAAGGGATCAGCGCCCTCAACATTCTTCCGGGAACGATCGTCGATCTTTCGAAGGCCCAGGAAGGCAGCGTCGACGTGCGCATCGATTGCGGCGGCAACATCATCGTCGCCCGCATCACCGGCCTCTCCTGCGAGGTGCTCGGACTCGAGCCGGGCAAGCCCGTTCACGCGATCATCAAGACCGTGGCGCTGGATTATTAGATCGGGATGAAATCGCACGGCATCACCCTTGAGGGACTTGCCCCTCCCCAACCCCTCCCCACAAGGGGGAGGGACTTAACCCGCCGCTCCCGGCTCGCGCCATCTTGATCCTTTTCATCAGGCACAAGGGTCGGAAATAGCGCGGGCCATCGCCGCACGCTCTTAGCCCCTCCCCCTTGTGGGGAGGGGTTGGCGAGGGGTGACATCTGCACGGGCCGCCTCGAGCCAGCCGAGGTCGTCGGAGATCGCGGCGCGGGCCTTTTCCTCCATCGTCCGAAAGCGCTCGATCAGCGCCTCCCCGAAAGCGGTGAGCGCGGCGCCGCCGCCCTGCCTGCCGCCGCGCTGCGACTCGACCGCAGGCTCACTGAACATGCGATTGAGCGCATCGACCAGCAGCCAGGCGCGCCGGTAGGACATGTCCATGGCGCGACCGGCCGCCGAGATCGACCCGGTTTCGCGGATCAGCTCAAGCAGCAGGATCTTGCCGCGCCCGAGGCGATCCTCGGGCGGGAAGTCGATGCGCAGGACGGGACGAAGCTTGGTGTCGGCTTTGGGCATGCACCTGAACATAGAGGCGCAAGCGGATGTCGGAAAGACCTTCGCTCAGAGGCTCATGCCGCCATCGACGACATGCACATGGCCGGTTGTATAGGCCGAGACGTCGCTGGCGAGGTAGACGGCGAGCGCGGCGATTTCCTCCGGCGTGCCGAGCCGGCCCATCGGCTGGCGGGCGATGAAGGCGGCGCGCGCCTCCTCGTAATTGCCCTGCGCCCGCATTCGCTCCTCGAGCGATGGCGATTGCACGGTGCCCGGAGCAATCGCATTGCAGCGAATGCCTTTGCCGATGTAATCGATCGCCACCGACTTGGTGAGGCCGATGACAGCCGCCTTGCTGGCGGAGTAGGCGAAGCGGTTCGGCACGCCCATCGGCACGCCTGCGACCGACGACATGTTGATGATCGAGCCGCCGCCCCTTTCGAGCATGCCCGGCAGGAAGGCGCGGATCATCCGGAACATCGATTTGACGTTGAGGTCGAAGGCGAAATCATAGTCCTTCTCGCTCGCTTCCAGGATCGTACCGGCATGGACGAACCCGGCGCAGTTGAAAAGGACGTCGACCGCACCGGTGCGCGCCCCAAACTCGGCGATTGCCGCTTCGCTCAAGACGTCGAGCTTTGCCACCTCCATGCCAACGGCTGCCAGTTCGGCGAGCTTCTCCTCGTTGATGTCGGTCGCGACGACAGACGCCCCTTCCCGGCTGAACGCCTCGGCCGCCGCGCGGCCGATACCCTGTGCTGCGGCCGTGATCACAGCACGCTTGCCTGCAAGAAGTCCGCTCATTTTCTGCCTCATCGATCCGGTATGATTTGTTGGCGTTCGCCTGCTCTGCGGCCCCGCACTCGTTCTCAACAGACATCGAAGCCTGCCGGCCTGTCAAGCAGGTAGATCGTATTTTTATCGGAAAAAGACAGATCACCTGCACGACGATAGAGCTGTGCATGACGGGCCGGAGCGGTCTCGTGCTGGCTTGATCCCGGCGGCCGAAAAATGCAGCGATAAATGACTGCCCCCGCCCTTCTGCGAGAAACGCGATGCCCGGCCCCGCCCTCGATCTCGTCACCACCGACCCATCGCTGCCGCGCAAAGCGGATGTCGTCATCGTCGGGGGCGGTATCATCGGCGTCAGCACGGCGCTTTTTCTGGCCGAGCGCGGCGTCCGTGTCGTGCTCTGCGAAAAAGGCGTGCTTGCCGGCGAGCAATCGAGCCGCAACTGGGGCTGGGTGCGGGTCATGGGCCGCGATCGCCGCGAGATCCCGCTGGCGATGGCCTCGCTGAATATCTGGGACACGCTCGATGCCCGCGTCGGCGGCGAGACCGGATTTCGCCGCAGCGGCATCCTCTATGTCTCCGAGACCGAGCAGGATATCGCCAACCGCGATGCCTGGCTGGCGCTTGCCAAACCGCATGGTGTCGATAGTCGGCAGATCGGTGCGGAGGAGACCCAGGCGGTGATGGCCGGCGCCGCAATCCGCTACAAGGGGGCGCTTTATACACCGAGCGACGGCCGGGCCGAGCCGCAGAAGGCGGTTCCGGCGATCGCGGCCGGCGCGCGCCGCGCCGGTGCGACGATCGTCACCGGTTGCGCCGTGCGCGGCATCGAAAAAAGCGGTGGGCGGTTGAGCGCCGTCGTCACCGAGAACGGCCGCATCGAAACGGCGACGGTGGTGCTCGCCGGCGGCGCCTGGTCGCGCCTCTTCTGCAAGGGGCTCGGCATCCGCCTCCCGCAACTGAAGGTGCGCAACACGGTGCTCAGGACCGCGCCGGTCGACGGTGGGCCGGACGGCGCCGGCGCAACGGGAAGCTATGCCTATCGGGAGCGCCTCGACGGCGGCTATACGATCGCCACCGCCGGTGTGAACCTGCATCCGCTCGTCCCCGACAGCTGGCTTTTTTTCGCGACTTCCGGCCGGTGCGGAAGGCCGACCCGGACTCGGTCCAGGTGGGCCTCAGTGCCCAGAGCTGGCGCGAACTGTTCGAGATCACGCCCGTTCCGCTCGACCGCCCGGGTGCCTTCGAGCGGCAGCGTATCCTCGATCCGAAACCGGACCCCCGCTCCGTTCTGGCCGCCCTTGAAGCAGCAAGACGCGCGCTGCCGGCGCTGCGGCAGGTCGGACCGGTGCAGATCTGGGCCGGGCTGATCGATGTCACGCCCGATGCGGTGCCGGTCATTTCCCATGCGGAAGCTGTGCCTGGCCTCCTGATCGCTACCGGCTTCTCCGGCCACGGCTTCGGTATCGGGCCTGGTGCCGGACATCTCGTGGCCGACCTTGTCACGGGTGACAGGCCGCTCGTCGATCCCACCGAATTTCGCCTGTCGCGATTCTCGGACGGCACGCCGATCGAGATAGCACCGCCCGTCTAAGCGCGGTTTTCAGTCCACTGCCTCAGGCCGATTGCGCAAGAAAATTACGCGCCGCCGGGGCACCGTCACGGCTCCGCGATCTGTCCGGCGCAGGCACCGGCACGAATCTGTCTTTCTTCGTCCGGACGCCCGTCCGACCGCCGAAAATCCTTCATCAAACCCCGAACTCGTGGCAGTCTGTGGCTGTAACCCTTTGGGAGAATGAGGGTTGTCGAGGACCTGCACGGCCCGAGGCGTAGAGGCGCCCCGGGCAATTTCCGATGGTCATCGACGTCGCACGACCGCGAGACCATTCGCTCAGCGGTTGACAAGTGTGCGATGCGCAATCCGGAAGGGAGGCCGGAACCCGCATGGATGAATTCAGCCGCCTCAGTCTGCATGTCCCCGAACCGGCCGTCCGGCCGGGCGATCAGCCCGATTTCTCCAATGTCAAGATTCCGAAGGCTGGTTCCGTGCCGCGGCCGGAGGTCGACGTGGAACCGGAAGCGATCCGCGATCTTGCCTACTCGATCATCCGGGTGCTGAACCGCGAGGGCGAGGCTGTCGGTGCCTGGGCCGGGCTCCTCTCGGACGAGGAATTGCTGACCGGTCTTCGGCACATGATGCTGCTCAGGGCCTTCGACGCCCGCATGCTGATGGCCCAGCGTCAGGGCAAGACATCCTTCTACATGCAGCATCTTGGCGAGGAGGCAGTGAGCTGCGCCTTCAGAAGAGCGCTTCGCAAGGGCGACATGAATTTTCCGACCTATCGCCAGGCGGGGCTGCTGATCGCCGACGACTATCCGATGGTCGACATGATGAACCAGATCTTCTCGAACGAGCTGGATCCCTGCCACGGGCGGCAGTTGCCGGTCATGTACACCTCCAAGGAGCACGGCTTCTTCACCATTTCCGGCAATCTCGCCACGCAATATGTCCAGGCGGTCGGCTGGGCGATGGCCTCGGCCATCAAGAACGACACAAGGATCGCCGCCGGCTGGATCGGCGACGGTTCGACGGCCGAATCGGATTTCCATTCGGCGCTGGTCTTCGCCTCCACCTATAAGGCGCCGGTCATCCTCAACATCGTCAACAACCAGTGGGCGATCTCCACCTTCCAGGGCATCGCCCGCGGCGGCTCCGGCACCTTCGCGGCCCGCGGCCTCGGCTTCGGCATTCCGGCGCTGCGCGTCGACGGCAACGACTATCTCGCCGTCTACGCGGTCGCCCGCTGGGCGGCCGAGCGGGCGCGGCGCAATCTCGGTCCGACGCTGATCGAATACGTGACCTATCGCGTCGGCGCCCATTCGACCTCCGACGATCCGAGCGCCTACCGGCCGAAGACGGAATCGGAGGCCTGGCCGCTCGGCGATCCGGTGCTCAGGCTGAAGAAGCACCTGATCGTGCGCGGCGCCTGGTCGGAGGAGCGCCACGCCCAGGCCGAGGCGGAGATCATGGACCAGGTCATCCAGGCGCAGAAGGAAGCCGAGAGCCACGGGACGCTGCATGCCGGCGGCAGGCCGTCGGTGCGCGACATTTTCGAGGGCGTCTATGCCGAGATGCCGCCGCATATCCGCCGCCAGCGGCAGAAGGCAGGGTACTGAGATGGCCAGAATGACAATGATCGAAGCGGTGCGCAGCGCCATGGACGTCTCGATGGGGCGCGACGAGGATGTCGTCGTCTTCGGCGAGGATGTCGGCTATTTCGGCGGCGTCTTCCGCTGCACCCAGGGACTGCAGGCGAAATACGGCAAGACCCGCTGTTTCGACGCGCCGATCAGCGAATCCGGCATCGTCGGCACCGCCATCGGCATGGCAGCCTATGGACTGAAGCCCTGCGTCGAAATCCAGTTCGCCGACTACATGTATCCGGCCTATGACCAGCTCACCCAGGAGGCGGCCCGCATCCGCTACCGCTCGAACGGCGACTTCACCTGTCCGATCGTGGTGCGCATGCCGACCGGCGGCGGCATCTTCGGCGGCCAGACCCACAGCCAGAGCCCGGAAGCGCTGTTCACCCATGTCTGCGGCCTGAAGGTCATCGTGCCGTCGAACCCCTATGACGCCAAGGGGCTGCTGATCTCGGCGATCGAGGATCCGGACCCGGTGATGTTCCTGGAGCCGAAGCGGCTCTACAACGGCCCTTTCGACGGCCATCACGAGCGCCCGGTGACCCCGTGGTCGAAGCACGAGCTCGGCGACGTGCCGGAGGGGCACTATGCGATCCCGATCGGCAAGGCGGAGATACGCCGCAAGGGTTCGGCGGTGACCGTGATCGCCTATGGAACCATGGTGCATGTGGCGCTCGCGGCCGCCGAGGAAACCGGCATCGACGCGGAAATCATCGATCTGCGCAGCCTCCTGCCGCTCGACCTCGAAACGATCGTGCAGTCGGTCGGAAAGACCGGCCGCTGCGTCGTCGTGCATGAGGCGACGCTGACCTCGGGCTTCGGGGGCGAGCTCGTCGCTCTCGTTCAGGAGCACTGCTTCTACCAGCTGGAAGCCCCGGTCATTCGGGTGACCGGCTGGGATACGCCCTATCCGCATGCCCAGGAATGGGACTATTTCCCGGGTCCGGCGCGCGTCGGCCGCGCGCTTACCGAAGCGATGGAGGCGTAAGGGATGGGCGAATTCATCCTCAAGATGCCGGATGTCGGCGAAGGGGTCGCCGAGGCCGAGCTCGTCGAATGGCACGTCAAGCCAGGCGATCCTGTCCGCGAAGACATGGTGCTCGCCGCCGTGATGACCGACAAGGCGACAGTCGAAATTCCCTCGCCGGTGTCCGGCAAGGTGCTCTGGCTCGGCGCCGAAATCGGCGACACGGTCGCGGTGAAGGCGCCGCTGGTCAGGATCGAAACCGCCGGCGCAGATGGCGAGCCGGCCCCGGACAGTGTCCCGGAGGCGCTCGCCGAAGCCGTGCTGGAGGAGCCCGTCGCCGTCTCCGCCCCGCCGACAGCCAAGGCGCCGCCCAAACCTGAGAAGGCCGAGCCCCGGCCGGCACCGGCGCCCCGCGAGGCACCGGAGATCGCGATGAAGCCGCTGGCTTCGCCGGCGGTGCGGCTGCGCGCCAAAGAGAGCGGCGTCGACCTCAGGCAAGTGACCGGCACGGGACCTGCCGGGCGCATCACCCATGAGGATCTCGATCTCTTCACCAGCCGCGGCGCCGAACCGCTGCCGGCCCAGATCGGCCTCGTCCGCAAGACAGCGGTGGAGGAGGTGAAGATCGCCGGATTGAGACGGCGGATCGCCGAGAAAATGTCGCTCTCGACCTCGCGCATCCCCCATATCACCTATGTGGAGGAGGTGGACGTGACGGCGCTCGAGGATTTGCGGGCGACGATGAACCGCGACCGCAAGCCCGACCAGCCGAAGCTGACGGTCCTCCCCTTCCTGATGCGGGCGCTCGTCAGGACCGTCGCCGAACAGCCGGGCGTCAACGCCATCTTCGACGATCATGCCGGCATCATCCACCGCCACGCCGCCGTCCATATCGGCATCGCCACCCAGACGCCCGCCGGCCTGACCGTGCCGGTCGTTCGCCATGCGGAAGCACGGCGGATCTGGGATTGCGCTGCGGAATTGAACCGATTGGCCGAGGCGGCCCGCACCGGCACCGCGACGCGCGACGAGCTGATCGGCTCGACGATCACCATCTCTTCGCTCGGCGCGCTCGGCGGCATCGCCTCGACGCCGGTCATCAATCACCCGGAGGTGGCGATCGTCGGCGTCAACAAGATCGCCATCCGGCCGGTCTGGGACGGGACGCAGTTCGTGCCGCGCAAGATCATGAATCTGTCGTCGAGCTTCGATCACCGCGTCGTCGACGGCTGGGATGCCGCCACCTTCGTGCAGCGCCTGAAGACGCTGCTCGAAACGCCGGCGCTGATTTTCGTCGAGGGGTGAGGCAACGATGAAGGAAATCTCCTGCAAGCTCCTGGTGCTCGGCGCCGGCCCCGGCGGCTATGTCTGCGCCATCCGGGCCGGACAGCTCGGCGTCAACACCGTAATTGTCGAGAAGGAGAAGGCGGGCGGCACCTGTCTTAATGTCGGCTGCATCCCGTCCAAGGCGCTGATCCATGCGGCCGAGGAATTTCACAAGCTTCGCGCGGCGGCCTCCGGCAGGAGCCCGCTCGGCCTTTCGCTCGACGCCCCCGCGATCGATCTGAAGCGCACGGTCGCCTGGAAGGACGGGATCGTCGGCCGTCTGAACAGCGGCGTGACGGGTCTCCTCAAGAAGGCCGGCGTCAAGGCCGTCCTCGGCGAGGCGCGCTTTGTCGATGGCAAGACGGTGGACGTGGAAACGGAAACCGGCGTCCAGCGCATTCGCGCCGAAGCGATCGTCATCGCCACCGGCTCGGCCCCGGTCGAGCTCCCCGACCTGCCTTTCGCCGACAGTGTCATCTCCTCCACCGAGGCGCTGTCATTGAAAGAGGTTCCGCAGACGCTCGCCGTCATCGGCGGCGGCTATATCGGCCTCGAACTCGGCACCGCCTTCGCAAAATTGGGCTCGAAGGTGACGGTGCTCGAGGCGATGGACCGCATCCTGCCGCAATATGACGCCGAGCTGTCGAGGCCGGTGATGAAGCGGCTTGGCGACCTGGGCATCGAAGTCTTCACCCGCACTGCAGCCAAACGCCTGACGGCCGATCGAAGCGGCCTGCTTGCCGAAGAAAACGGCCGCCCCTTCGAAGTGCCGGCGGAAAAGGTCCTCGTCACCGTCGGCCGCCGGCCCGTGGTCGAGGGCTGGGGGCTGGAGGAGATCGATCTCGATCGCTCGGGCCGGTTCATCCGCATCGACGATCAGTGCCGCACCTCGATGCGCGGCGTCTATGCGATCGGCGACGTCACCGGCGAACCGATGCTCGCCCATCGCGCGATGGCGCAAGGCGAAATGGTCGCCGAAATCATCGCCGGCCAGAAGCGCAGCTGGGACAAGCGCTGCATTCCGGCCGCCTGCTTCACCGATCCGGAGATCGTCAGCGCCGGCCACTCGCCGGAGGAGGCGCGAGCGGCCGGCATCGAGATCAGGATCGGCCAGTTCCCCTTCCAGGCGAACGGCCGCGCCATGACGACGCTTGCCGAGGATGGTTTCATACGCATCGTCGCGCGCGCCGACAACCACCTCGTGCTCGGCGTCCAGGCGATCGGCCACCACGTTTCGGAGCTTTCGGCCACCTTCGCCCTGGCGATCGAGATGGGCGCCCGCCTGGAGGATATCGCCGGCACGATCCACGCGCACCCGACCCAATCGGAGGCGTTCCAGGAGGCGGCGTTGAAGGGGCTGGGGCACGCGCTGCATATCTGAGGATCATAAAAGACCCCTCCCCAACCCCTCCCCACAAGGGGGAGGGGCTACAGTGCCGCTGCCCTTACCGCCCTTTTCAAGAAACTCGAGGTTTCTGCAACGGTCCAGCGACGCGGAGACGATGCGGCTGGGAAGCCCCTCCCCCTTGTGGGGAGGGGTTGGGGAGGGGTTCTTTCGGACCTACTGCATCAACTCCAACCCCACTGCCGTCGCCTCGCCGCCGCCGATGCAGAGCGAGGCGATGCCGCGTTTGACGCCGTTCGCCCGCATCGCATGGAGAAGAGTGACGACGATGCGGGCGCCGGAGGCGCCGATCGGGTGACCGAGGGCACAGGCGCCGCCGTGGATGTTGACGATGTCGTCGGAAAGGCCGAGATCGCGGATCGCCGCCATGGCGACGACGGCGAAGGCCTCGTTGATCTCGTAGAGGCCGACGCTTCCCTTTTCCCAGCCGAGTTTTTCGAAGAGCTTGTCGATCGCGCCGATCGGCGCCGTCGTGAACCAGGCGGGTTCCTGCGCATGGCCGGCATGGCCGGCAACGATCGCCAGCGGCGTCAGTCCGCGCTTCTCCGCCTCGCTCGCGCGCATCAGGATCAGCGCCGCGGCGCCGTCTGAGATCGAGGAGGAATTCGCCGCCGTGACGCTGCCGCCGTCGCGGAAGGCCGGCTTCAGCTTCGGAATCTTCGCCGGATCGGCCTTCAAGGGCTGCTCGTCCCGGTCGAGATTGGCGGTTCCGCGTTTGCCGCCATCCACGATGCCGACGATCTCGTCGGCGAAGGATCCGTCCTCCGCCGCCTTCAGCGCCCGCTCCAACGAGCGCAGCGCGAAAGTATCCTGGTCGGAGCGGGAAAATTGGTAATGCTGGGCGGTGTCCTCGGCATAGGTGCCCATTAGGCGCCCGGAATAGGCGTCCTCCAGCCCGTCGAGGAACATGTGGTCCTTGACCTCGCCATGGCCGAGCCGGAAGCCGCCGCGGGCCTTCGGCAGGAGGTATGGGGCGTTGGTCATCGACTCCATGCCGCCGACGGCGACGACGGATGCGCTGCCGGAGATGAGTGCGTCATGGCCGAGCATCAGCGCCTTCATGCCCGAACCGCAGACCTTCGAGACCGTCGTCGACGGCGTTTCCGTCCCGAGGCCGGCGCCGAGCGCCGCCTGCCGGGCGGGGTTCTGCCCAAGGCCGGCGGGCAGTACGTTGCCCATCAGCACTTCATCGACCGCATCGAGGCCGGCGCGATCGAGCGCCGCTTTCAACGCGACGGCGCCGAGTTCCGGCGCCGTCAAATCCTTGAGACCGCCCTGAAAGGCGCCCATCGGCGTGCGTGCCGCCGAAACGATAACCACTGGGTCGCGATTGCTCATCTTCGTCCTCCCATGCGGCCGATGACCGGCTTCCTCAAGCAGCATGAGCGGTGTCAGCCCCTCATCCCGCTGCCGCGACCTTCTCCCCGCAGGGGGGAGAAGGGGCAAGTGGCACCGCCCAAGTCCCCTCTCCCCGCCTGCGGGGAGAGGGTTAGGGTGAGGGGCAATCGCCGTTATCTCGCCGCAGGACGTGGATTCGTCACGTCATGAGAGACTATAGCCGCCGAATACGGCGAGGCAACGCCGTCGTCACCCCATCCGTTCCGACGCATAGCTCCCCGGGCTCGGCGGAAACACCACGACGCGGTTGCCGTTGATGAAGGTGCGGTGGTGGATATGGGCGTGGACGGCACGGGCCAGCACCTGGCTTTCGACGTCGCGGCCGATCGACACGTAATCCTCGGCGGATTGCGCATGGGTGATGCGGGCGATGTCCTGCTCGATGATCGGGCCTTCGTCGAGGTCGGCGGTGACGTAATGCGCCGTCGCGCCGATCAGCTTGACGCCGCGCTCATAGGCCTGCTTGTAGGGGTTGGCGCCCTTGAACGACG
The DNA here is from genome assembly GCF_001651865.1 of Sinorhizobium glycinis. Taxonomy (GTDB): domain Bacteria; phylum Pseudomonadota; class Alphaproteobacteria; order Rhizobiales; family Rhizobiaceae; genus Sinorhizobium; species Sinorhizobium glycinis. Next base: position 112,782 of record NZ_LPUX01000062.1, on the reverse strand, counting down.
GCAAGAACGAGTGGTGGATGTTGATGATCCGGCCCGACATCTTCTTGCAGAGCGCGTCCGACAGCACCTGCATGTAGCGGGCCAGCACGATCAGTTCAGCGCCGGTCTGCTCGACGAAGTCCAGGAGCTGGGCTTCCGCCTTCGGCTTGTTCTCCTTCGTCACCTTGATGCAGTGGAAGGGGATGTCGTGGTTGACGACGACCTTCTGGTAGTCGAAGTGGTTGGAGACGACGCCGACGATGTCGATCGGCAGGGCGCCGATCTTCCAGCGGTAGAGCAGGTCGTTCAGGCAGTGGCCGAAACGCGACACCATCAGCAGCACCTTCATGCGCTCTTCGGAATCACGGATTTCCATCGTCATGTCGAAGCGCTTGATGACCGGAGCGAAGCCTTCGCGCAGCTCCTCGAGTTTCGCGCCTTCCTGGCTGATGAAGGTGAGCCGCATGAAGAAGAGGCCCGTTTCGAGATCGTCGAATTGCGAGCTATCGCTGATGTAACAGCCCTTCTCCGCGAGATAGCCGGTAACGGCAGCAACGATGCCGCGGGTGGATTTGCAGGTGACGGTCAGCACATAGCTTTTCATCGATGGGTCTCTCGTTCTTGAGGTGTTTCCGCGCCCCCTTACACGGGCAGTCACGCGAAAACTAGCGTGACGATCTCGGCCCCGCCGATCCATTCGCGACATCGGCTGGACCGAACGGGCCACGGCCGAGTGCGTAAACGTAGATGCGAGAGACTACTTCGACCGGTCGGGATGCGCCCGCGCGAAGGCGTCGATCGCGGCACAGCGCGCTTCGATGGCGACGATGCGCGGACAGGCGGAAAGATCGACTTCCCAACGGCGGGCATTGTAGACCTGCGGCACGAGGCAGATATCCGCCATGGTCGGCGCCTCGCCGTGACAGAAGGCTCCGGTCGCGGGGTGATCCAGCATCCGTTCGAAGGCGGCAAGACCCTCGCCGATGAACTTCTGCATCCACGCGCGTCGCGCCGCCTCGCCGTTCTCCGCGACGGCCGTCACATGGGCGACCACGCCAAGATTGCAGACGGGATGGATATCCATCGCAATCGCATGGGAAAGCGCACGCACCCGCTGGCGGCCGACGGCAACGCCCGGAAGAAGGCCGCTCTCCGGCCTCGTCTCGGCGAGATACTCGATGATGGCGAGCGACTGGGTGAACCGTTCGCCGTCGATGTCGAGTACCGGGACCAGTCCCTGCGGGTTGCGGCCGAGATGCTCGGGCGCGCGATGCGCCCGGGCGAGAAGATCGACGGGGACGGAACGGTAGCTTTCACCGATGAGATTGAGGGCGATCCGCACGCGATAGCTCGCCGACGAGCGCCAATAGTCGTAGAGAACGGTTTCACTCATCGGATCCTCCCGACCGCACCTCAGGCGCGCTCGTATCTCTGCACCTTCTGCTCGATGGCGCCGAAGATCGAATGGCCGGCGGCGTCCTTCATCTCGATCCTGACGGCGTCACCGAATTTCAGGAAAGGCGTTGTCGGCGCGCCGCTCTCGATCGTCTCGATCATGCGCAACTCGGCGATGCAGGAATAGCCGACACCGCCTTCCGAAACCGGCTTGCCCGGACCCGCCCCGAGCTTGTTCGAGACCGTGCCGGAACCGATGATGGTGCCGGCAGAGAGCGGCCGGGTGCGGGCCGCGTGCGCAATCAGTTGCGGGAAGTCGAAGGTCATGTCGATCCCGGCATTGGCGCGACCGAAGGGCTTGCCGTTAAGATCGACGCGAAGCGGCAGGTGCAATTTGCCGCCGTCCCAGGCCCCGCCCAATTCATCGGGCGTCACGGCGACGGGCGAGAAGGCGGAGGACGGCTTCGACTGGTAGAAACCGAAGCTCTTGGCGAGCTCGCCCGGAACAAGTCCGCGCAGAGATACGTCGTTGACGAGCATGACGAGCCGGATCGCCTCACGCGCCTCCCCGGCCGTCGCGCCCATCGGCACGTCGTCGACGATCACCGCCACCTCGCCCTCCATGTCGATGCCCCAGGCCTCGTCGGCCGTGACGATCGGATCACGCGGGCCGAGGAAACTGTCAGAGCCGCCCTGATAGATCAAAGGGTCGGTCCAGAAACTCTCCGGCATATCGGCATTGCGCGCCCTTCTGACCAGTTCGACGTGATTGACGTAAGCGGAACCGTCGGCCCATTGGAAGGCGCGCGGCAGCGGCGACGCGGCATCGTGCTCATGGAACCGCATGGTCGGCTGGGAGCCGGTCTCGATCCCTTCGGCGACGCGCGCCAGCCGCGGCCCAGCATGCGCCCAATCGTCGAGCGCCGCCTGCAGCGTGCGGGCGATGTGCCCCACCTCGGAGCAACGAGTCAGGTCTTTCGAGACCACGACGAGCTTGCCGTCGCGGGTGGAGTCTTTCAGCGTCGCGAGTTTCATGGTGTTTCCCGATATGTGTCGTTGATCCGCGCCGGACGATGCGGACTTTGCCAGCATGTCACGGTTCTTCGACGAAAGTCACTTGATTCCGGGCGTGCCGTCGAATTTCCGGTCGAGACCGGACCAGCAGTCGATGTAATCGTCCTGCAGCGTCTCGAGCTCGGCCGCAAACGTCGTCAGCTGCTGCGGGAAACGCGTCTCGAACATGAAAGCCATGGTGTTGTCGAGCTTGACCGGCTTCAACTCGGCGTTCGAGGCCTTCTCGAAGCCGGAGAAATCCGGCCCGTGTGCCAGCATCATGTTGTGCAGGCTCATGCCGCCCGGCACGAAACCCTCCTCCTTCGCATCATAGCGGCCGTAGATCAGCCCCATGAACTCGCTCATGATGTTGCGGTGGTACCAGGGCGGGCGGAAGGTGTGCTCGGCGACCAGCCAGCGCGGCGGGAAGAGGACGAAGTCGATATTGGCGGTGCCTTCCTCCCCCGACGGCGCGGTCAACACCGTGAAGATCGATGGGTCCGGATGGTCGAACAGGATGGCGCCGACCGGCGAGAAGGTCTTCAGGTCGTATTTGTAGGGCGCGTAGTTGCCGTGCCAGGCGACAACGTCGAGCGGCGAGTGGCCGATCTCGACGACATGGAAGGAACCGCACCACTTCACCTGCACCCGGCAGGGCGTCTCCTTGTCCTCGAAGGCGGCGACCGGCGTCTTGAAGTCGCGCGGGTTGGCGAGGCAATTGGCGCCTATCGGTCCGCGATCCGGCAAGGTGAATTTCGCGCCGTAATTCTCGCAGATATAGCCCCGCCAGGCCTTCTCCTCGCCGAGGCAGCTGACCTTGAACATCGTGCCGCGTGGCACGAGACAGATTTCCGACGGCGCCACGTCCATCTTGCCGAGTTCGGTAAAGACGCGAATCGCACCGGTTTCGGGCACGATCAGCAGCTCTCCGTCGGCATTGAAGAAATAGTCGTCCTCCATGTCGGCATTGAAGACATAGGCATGCGCCGCCATGCCGACCTGGGTCAGCACATCGCCCGCCGTGGTCATGGTGCGGACGCCTTCGAGGAAGTTCAGTTCCCCGGTCGGGACCGGCAGGGGGCTCCAGCGCAATTGCCCGAGCGCCAGCGAATGTTCGACGACATGCGGCGCCGTCTTCCAGTGCGGATAGTCGATCTTCCTGAAGCGCCCGGTGTGGCGGACGCTCGGCCGGATGCGGTAGAGCCAGGACCGCTCGTTGGTGCCGCGCGGCGCCGTGAAGGGCGAGCCGGAGAGCTGTTCGGCGTAAAGACCGTAGTTGCATTTCTGCGGGCTGTTCTGCCCCTGGGGCAGGGCGCCGGGAAGGCTTTCGGTCTCGAAATCATTGCCGAAGCCCGGCATATAGGTGAGCGTTTCCGTCTCGGCCGTGTTTGCTTCGCGCCGCTTTTCCGCCGTGTCCAACATCGCTTGCATCTCCTCTTCAGGATGGCATATTAGTTGCAAGCGTAACTATTGATTTTGTAACTATCAACGGCGGAGAGCCTGTTTGACCGAGGTGTTCGAACTGGAAACCTTCCTCCCCTACCGGCTGAATCGGGCGGCGGAATTCGTGGCGCTCCGCTTTGCCGCGCAATACAAGGCGCGTTATCAGTTGACCCGGCCCGAATGGCGAACCCTCGCCGCGCTCGGCAGCTCGGAGCGGCCAATGACGGCAACCGAAATCGGCGCCCATTCGTCGATGCACAAGACCAAGGTGAGCCGCGCCGTATTTGGCCTGGAGCAGCGCCGCTGGCTGAAGCGCGAGGAGGATGGCCGCGACCGTCGCGTCGAGCACCTTGCGCTGACGCCCGCCGGCAAGCAAGCCTACCGGGAGCTGACGGGACTCGCGAGCCGCTATCAGGCGGAGTTGCTGTCGATGCTTGGGGCGGAGAATGTGGAGGCGCTCTCGAACGGCCTGCAGGCAGTCGAGCGGGCGATGAGGAAAGCGGGCGCATCCGGGAGTGCGGCCTTGACGTGACCCCTCCCCAACCCCTCCCCACAAGGGGGAGGGACTTACGGTGCCGCAACGTCTCCGGCCATCGTGCCCCTTGCAACGGACGCTAAGCTGTTGGAATCACAGGCGATCGCCACGGACGCCAAGCCCCTCCCCCTTGTGGGGAGGGGAATTCTAAAGCGCGTCGCATTCAATCGTATTCATGCCATGCGCTTTAGGTCTTTGTTTTTGTGCGTGTCGTAGTCCCAACACCGCTACCCACCTTTGGGCGACTGCAATAAGCTTCGCAACAAACCCGAACTTACCCCTTTACGCGCTCCGGTATCGGCAGGCCTTCGAAACTCTTGAGCGTCTCCAGCACGATCGAGGTCTTCACGTGCTGGACGCTGTCATGCGGCAGCAGCACATCGTTGACGAAGCGCGACAGCCCGGCGAGGTCCGGCGTCACGACGCGCAGGTGATAGTCCATCTCGCCGGTCAGCGCATAGGCTTCCAGCACTTCCGGCAGGCCGGAGACGAGCTTGGCGAAGCGCTTGGCATTGTCACGATTGTGGGTGGCGAGCGTCACCGAGATGACCACCATCAGATCGAGGCCGAGCTTCTGACGATCGATCTGTGCCTGATAGCCGGTGATGAAGCCTTCCGCCTCGAGCCGCGAGCGGCGCCGCGAACACTGCGACGGCGAGAGTGCGATCCGCTCGGACAGTTCGTTGTTCGTGAGATGCCCGTCGCGCTGCAGTTCGCCGAGGATCTTGAGGTCGAATCCGTCAAGCTGCTCCATTCATGCACCCCCACGCCATCCATCGCACAATTCATGCACGATCCTCGCTGAATCGCGCAAGAATACAAGCAACATGCATCGAATCTGCGCCATACTTCAACAAAGTTCGGAGGCACGAGAGGAGAGTTTCGATGGGCCCGTTCCCGCATGATGCCCCGCCCGCAAAGATCTCGGCGGACAACCCCGCCGGAACCGACGGCTTCGAGTTCGTCGAATTCGCCCATCCGGAGCCGGAGAAGCTTGAGGAATTGTTCCGCCGCATGGGCTACACGCCAGTGGCAAAACACCGGACGAAGAACATCACCGTTTGGCGGCAAGGCGACATCAACTACATTCTGAACGCCGAACCCGGCTCGCATGCCATGCGCTTTGTCGGCAGGCACGGGCCCTGCGCCCCGTCGATGGCTTGGCGGGTCGTCGATGCGAAGCATGCCTTCGAGCATGCGGTCGCCAGGGGCGCCGAACCCTATACCGGCAGCGACAAGAGCCTCGACGTGCCGGCGATCGTCGGCATCGGCGGGTCGCTTCTCTACTTCGTGGAGACCTACGGCGATAAAGGGTCCGCCTACGACGCCGAGTTCGCGTGGCTCGATGAACGCAATCCGAAACCCGCGGGCGTCGGCTTCTACTATCTCGACCACCTGACGCACAATGTCTACCGCGGTCAAATGGACAAGTGGTGGGGCTTCTATCGCGAACTGTTCAACTTCAAGCAGATCCATTTCTTCGACATCGACGGCCGCATCACCGGGCTCCTGAGCCGGGCGATCACCTCCCCCTGCGGCAAGATCCGCATTCCCTTGAACGAGTCGAAGGACGACACCAGCCAGATCGAGGAATACCTGAAGAAGTACAAGGGCGAAGGCATCCAGCACATCGCCGTCGGCACCGAAACGATCTACGACGCGACCGACAGGCTGGCCGAGAACGGCCTCAAATTCATGCCCCGGCCGCCCGACACCTACTACGAGATGTCGCACGAGCGGGTCCACGGCCATGAAGAGCCGATCGAGCGGATGAAGAAGCACGGCATCCTGATTGACGGCGAGGGCGTGGTGAACGGCGGCATGACGAAGATCCTCCTGCAGATCTTCTCGAAAACCGTCATCGGGCCGATCTTCTTCGAATTCATCCAGCGCAAGGGAGACGAAGGCTTCGGTGAGGGCAATTTCCGGGCGCTGTTCGAGTCGATCGAGGCCGATCAGATCCGGCGCGGCGCTCTGGGCAAGCCTCCTGCTGCGGCCGAGTAATTGCAGCGCCGTGCGTCTTATCAGACGCACAAAGCTCGCTGTGGCACTTGAATCGGCTCCGATTTAAGGAAACACGCAGTAGAGCGCGTCGTTCGAGTCGCGTCAAAGCCGCGCGCCGTTCCGGGCGCGCGGCTTTGTTGAAAACACCTACAGCGGCGTGCGTCTTTTCAGACGCCCAAAGGACGCCGTAGTCACTTCGTTTCGCTGCATGCTCTTATTCTTGAATCAAAACATGCAGTCGTCAGTTCGGCCAGCGCCCGCGAGGCGCGCCCAGATCGCCTTCGTGCCGGAAATAGCGCGACGCCGCTTCGGTGCGGTTGCGCACGTTCATCTTCTTGTAAATATTGCGGACATGCACCTTGACGGTGTTTTCCGAAAGCCCGAGCCGGTCGGCGATGATCTTGTTCTGCGTGCCCATGCAGATCAGATCGAGAATTTGGATCTCGCGCGTCGTCAGCATACCCCTGCCGCTCTCGCCCCGCCGCTCCGGGTCGATGGCTTCGACGACCGATGGCCGTTGAACAGGGGAACTGCCTCCTGCAAACCCCCGCGGCGCCAAGCGCCTGAGCAAGGCTGCGGGAAAGTGCTCGCCGCCCTTCATCAGGAGATCGATGGCGGTCAGACAGACGTCGAGATGCAGGTTCAAGGGGAGCACGCCGTGGATCAGCCCCTCGTCGACGAAGCCGGCGATCGAGGTATCGAGTTCATCCGCATTCTCCACCACGATTCCGATCGAAGCCTTCGGGTGGAACTCATGGATCATTCTGATGATCGACGGGAAAGTGCTTGCCGGCATGCGGTAGAGCATCACCAGGGCGACATCGACGAGATTGCCATCGAGCAGGCTGTCGCCTTCCGAAAGGCTCACCACCTCATGGCCTTGAAAGCGGGTGCCGATCGCTTGCGTCAGGCATTCGGCAAGCAGGTCGGCCTTGGCGAGCATCACGATCTTACTTTTCTTTGCTAAAACCTTATTATTGTCTTCAAAATTGCTCAATGTAGAGCTTTCGCGATACATTTATCCCTCCTTGGGCATTCCCTGAATATTTGCGGGTATGAGACCCCTCTCGGAGAACGCCAATGTTTAAAAAATTTATTCGAATAAAAAACGAATTCTCCACGAGTGAAAAATTCGTAATGGCTAACATATCGTAAATATGGGGGATGCGAAACCACCCAAACGGGTTAGTTTCGCCGCATAGCCCCGTCTAGATCGGTCAGAAACGAACCAATTTTGGGCCAATCCACCCAAAGCCTTGGACAAGTCCGGAAAGCGGCCGTGCATTTTTCACGTCCTTCGACCACCCTTTGCTTTTCAGGGGTATCGGGCGGACCGAGAGCTGGGGCGGAAACGGCGGGGTCGCGACGACATTCAAGGCCAAGATGTAGATCGCGGCCCCGTACGTTCTAGCCTGATCCGATGGACCGCGATACCAACAACGGGTTATCGCAGCCCTTGCCGCAATGGCGGTCCGCGCCCCCCGTGCCGGTGGAATCCGCCCCAGGCATCACCCGCTGCGCCTGCCCCCCCTTCGGTTCCAGGCCTGCACAAAAGGAAGTCGGTGCCGATCGGACGCATGGCACGCAACGCGGCAGGTCGTGGCGGCCGCGACGGATTCGCAATGTTAACATCGCCTTAACCATAACGGTGAGGCGGATTGCGCGGGGGCGTCAGGACGGCCGAGGCCGCAACACATCGATCCACCGTCAGATCACTTCCCGCCTGTTGTCGACCTCCCGTCTCTCCTCACTGCGATCCGCCAAGCGACTACCCAGACTAACCATAATTGGTATCTATCGCTTGCGCGCATTCCAGAACACACTGCCAACGTCGCATAAGTTTTATGCGTCTCCGGGCAATGTACTGCTTAGGTTCGGAAGAATTTGTATTGCGTTCATATGACAAAGTGTATGACTGAGTATTTTTAAGACCTAGCAATTTAGGACAGAGAAACATCTGCCCAAGACTTGTATTGAAAGAAATGAAAAATATCGGAATCCCAAAGATGAATCACCGGGTTCATCTGATTACAAGAGAGCCAGCGCCCTAAGAATCCTATAAAAGATGAAGGGTTTCGGTGCTGGCTCCCTCTTACGAAAGAGTTTTCGAGGAAGTTGTGATGCCCGATTCCTCAGCACGAAACCTTGGGCTCCCTGATAACTTCAGCACCGACGACGAGCTGAAGGTTGGTGCGCTCGTCGACGGATTGGCGGCGGGCACCGCCACGAGAACAAACGGCAGCGACGGCGCACCGCCTCATGCCGATGCTGGTGACCTTGCCTTCTCTCTCGACGATCGCCTTTCCCTCACCTTCAATCTCGACCATGTTCTGAGTAGGTCTTTCGACGGTGGTAACGAGGCCGGCTTCAACGTCTTGCAGGCGAACAGCCTGGCAGATCAGGACCGCGCCTATACCAGCAGGATGAACGACAACCATGGCGACACCAATCTTGACGCGGTCGGCGCAGGCACGGACCACGGCCTCGACGCCACTTGCGACTGGGATCTCAAGGTCCACAACGATCTCGCCCCCCGCCCCTCTGCGGAAACCACGGCTATCGGCGCACACTCGGATGCAGGCTACGAAATCGTCCAGGGTGCGAACCTTCTCAGCAACGTCGCGAATGTCGGTGCCATAGGCAGCGACATACACGCGTCGTCCGCCGGGCAGGACAGCGACATCGATTGACACTGATGAAGAGTCGGATGCATCGGCCGTGGCGGTTGGTGCGATGGAGCAGGCTGATGGCGCTCCGGTCACCGGACGCAAGCACGCCTGCGCAAGCCGAAGTCTCCCTTTGCCGCGGAAAAGGGAAGGGATCGGGACATGGATGCTGAGAAGGTCAATGAGATTGTTGCGCATTTCATCGGCTGGTTCGAAGCGGCCGCCGATGAGGCGCGCCTAAGAATCCAATATCTCCAGGGTCAGGGAGCGTCGAAGGCCGCGCCGACGGAGACGGCCGCGGATGCCCCGGCGGCGACGCACGAATTGCGCTTCGAGCTGAAGAGCTATGATCCCGAGGTCGTCTACAAGCTTGCTCCCTATGACGTGTCCCGATTGGAATCGCCCCACCAAACCCATCCCTCCGGCTATGATGCGACCCACCGCAATGCAACCGAAGCAGCGACCGAGGACAGCGCGGCTCACACGCTCAAGGTCACCGGGATCTTTGATGCTCGTCCGATCGAGACACCCGCGGCAGACTCCCTGACCGTCAGCGATGGACCCGGCTCGCTTGTCAGCCATGTCGTCCAGCCCAGCGCCCTCCATGACGACGACGTGGTCAACATGACGGAAGGAACCGCCGCGCCGCGCGACGTCAGCTATGTCGATGCCGAGCTTGCCGAATACGTCGAGGCAGCGTCCGAGACGTCCGCTCTCGTGCAGCCGAGCGGTGCGAATGCGGCCGACCCTCCAGCCGCCGTGGCGGCCGATCTCAAGACGTTTTCCGCGGACATGCGCGATGGCCCATCGCAAGGACCCGTCCAGCCCTCGGGGGATAGCGGCATCCGAACTCCCGAGACCGTCTCACCCGACGAATTGGCAAAGAACGAGCGCGGCGACTCGGTTGTCGCTGCAGACCGGATCGACGGCATCTATGTCAACGGCACGCGTGCCGAGGTCGCCTCCCGGCTCGACGACGGCCTGCCCGAGGGCTGCGCGCCCCCACCGGCCTTCCAGATCGATACAGACGGCAAGACCACGGGCGGCGACAACGGCGATGGGCTGCACGTCGACGCGGGCGACAACGTCGTCGCCAACATTGTGAGCATCGTCGGCACGAGCATTGTCGCACCTGTCACGGCGGTGATGGGCGATTACCATCAGATCGATGTCATCACGCAATCCTATGTCTATGCCGACAACGACACGCTGAACGGCACGATCGTTCACGCTTCCGAGACCGTGTCGCAGACGGTCGCCCTGAATATTGCAAGCTTCCAGCAGCGCGAAGTCGAAGCGGCGTCGGATGACGGGGACGATGTTTCGGACGCATCCCCGGTGTTCCCGACGAGCTGGCAGGTGAGCGTCGTCGAAGGCGACCTTTCCTTCGTCCGCTGGGTCGAGCAATATAACTTCGTCAGCGACAACGACACGGTCACCGTCACGACGACCGGCGTGGAAACGACAGTGCTCACCGGCGGCAACACGGCCGTCAACTTCCTCTCCTTCATTGGCGCCGGGCATAGCTACGATCTGGTCGTGGTCGGCGGCCAGGTGCTGGACATCAATGTCATCAGCCAGGTTTCGGTTCTCTACGACAACGACCATATCGAGGGCGTCACGGCCGGGAGCGGCATGACCACCGACGATTCCGGCAACCTCATCTGGAACTCGGCATCGATCACGAACATGGGCGGAGACGACTTCGAGGCGATGCCGGACTACATTCAGCAAGCAGTCGACAATATTCAGGCCGGCATCGACGAACTGCCGGAGGAACTGGCGCAGGACCACAATTTCGAAGGCTATGCGAGCCTGCACATCCTTTACATCACCGGCAACCTCTATGACGTCAACGTCATCAATCAGATCAGCATTGTCGGAGACGCCGATGCCGTGAGCTATGTGGCCAGCAAGGTGCTGCAAGAGGAATCGGACGCCGAGATCACGATCCAGACCGACGGCAACGCGGTCATCAACATCGCCGGGATCATCGATCAAGACGGCTTCAGTCACACGACCTACGTGGCGGGCGGCGTCTATTCGGACGCGATTCTCATCCAGTCGGGAATCGTCGACGGGCAAACCGACCTGCAGCCGGCGGCGCTCGCGAACGAAGTGATCGCCTTCATTGGCGAGGACGCGAGCGACCCTATAGGCGATGCCATCACCGACACCGGCAGCGACACTGGGTGGTCGAACAGTCAATGGGACGACGTCATTCATAACGTGCTGACATGAATCCCGTGGGTCTCCGAATGAAATCCAGGACCCAAGACGGTCCTGTCCTTCGAAGCGTGGCGCCGCAGCGATGCAAGGAGTGGGGATGAACAATCTGTCGAGATGGTATGACGGTAGAGGCAAGTCGCCGCGCCGGCAGGCTTCGGACGCAGGGCCGCCGGAGATAACCGAAGCCGAATTGCCGGGCCAACCCTTCGAGTCCCTGAAGGAATCCATCAGCGAGTTGAGGAAGGCCATGCCGGACCAGACCGAGCAGCCGGCGGTCCAGGTGCCCACCGCCAAGCCTGCGCTACCTGGGCCAGGCACGAAGCCACGCCGGCGCAAGAGAACCGATGTCCGCGAAAAACAGGCCCGGCAGGGTCAGTCTCTGCCGCCAACGATCGACAATGAGCCTGGACCGATGAAGGAGGGCGACCTTCGCCCCCGCACGCAAGACGGCGCCAGGGACGGCAGGAAAGTGCAGGACAGCGGCGCAGACAGCCGCAAGAACGCATTCCACCAGCGCACCGGGCCGGTGAATTTCGCCGCCAGCCTGCGTAACGGCATGGCCGTCGTCAAGCGCAACATGCTGATCGTCATCGCCTTCACCATAGCGATCAACGTCCTCGTGCTGGCCATCCCGATCTACCTGTTCCAGATTTCCGACCGGGTGCTCACGAGCCGCTCGCTGGACACGCTGATCATGCTGACCGTCGCCGTTCTCGGGGCCATCGTCCTCCAGGTCCTCCTCGACGTGATCCGCCGCTTCATCCTGATGCGTACCGCCGTCGAGATCGAGGTCCAACTCGGCGCGCCGATCCTCAGCGCCGCGGCGCGCGCCTCGCTGCAGGGCAACGGGCGGGACTATCAGGTGCTCGGCGACCTGCAGCAACTGCGAGCCTTCATCACGTCCGGGATCCTGATCTCATTTCTCGACGCTCCGCTGACGCCGCTTTTCGTGGTGGTCGTCTATATGATCCAGCCGCAGCTCGGCCTGATCGTCATCCTGTGCTGCGTCATTCTCTTCTGCATCGCCTATTTCAATCAGAAATCGACCGCCAAGCCTTTCAGCGATGCAAATGCCTTCCTCGGCCGGGCGAATTTCCATGTCGATTCCATGTCGCGGAACGCGCAGATCATCAATGCCCTCGCGATGATCCCGGAGGCCGTGAAAATGTGGGGCCACGAGACCGCGGCCTCGCTCAAGTCCCAGGTCTATGCCCAGGATCGCAACATCGTCTTCACCGGCGCGTCGAGGGCGACGCGGATGGTCGCCCAGGTCGCCCTTCTCGGCTGGGGCGCCCATCTTGCCATGGCCGGCCATTTGACCGGCGGCATGGTCATCGCCGCCTCGATCATCGCCGGCCGCGCCCTCGCTCCGGTCGAAGGCGCCATCGAAGGCTGGAACCAGCTCAACCACGCACGCGCGGCCTACGGGCGGATTAAGCAGCTTCTGCTGAATTCGCCGCTCAATTTTCCGCGGCTGCGCCTGCCGAACCCGGCGGGCAGGCTGGACGTCGAACGCATTCTCTTCGTCCCGCCGCCCCAGAAGCGCGTGATCCTGAACGGCATCTCCTTCTCCTTGGCGAAAGGAGAGGCGCTGGCGATCATCGGCAATTCCGGATCCGGCAAGACGACGCTCGGCAAGATGCTGGTCGGCTCGATTCTGCCGACCTCCGGCAGCGTCCGCCTTGACCTCATGGATCTGCGAAACTGGGATCCGCGCCAGTTCGGCGAGAGCATCGGCTACCTGCCCCAGGACGTTCAGCTCTTTCCCGGCACGATCAAGGCCAATATCTGCCGCATGCGCGACGATGTCGATGATCGCATGGTCTACGAGGCCGCCGTGCTCGCCGACGTCCACGAGTTGATCGCGACCTTTCCGCAAGGCTACGAGACGGTCGTCGCCGCCGACGGCGCCCCGCTCTCCGGCGGCCAGAAACAACGCATAGCCCTGGCGCGCGCCTTCTTCGGCAATCCGAAATTCGTCGTTCTCGACGAGCCGAACTCAAATCTCGACAGCAACGGAGAGGCGGCGCTGGCACGGGCTCTGCTGCATGCCAGGAAGCAGGGGATTACCACGGTGACCGTCACCCAGCGCCCGGCTCTGCTGCAATGCGTCGACAAGATCATGGTCCTCAACGAAGGGACGGTCGCCATGTACGGCGAACGGAACGAGGTGCTGGCGGCACTCGGCGTGAAGGCGACTGGCGGCCGGCGGCAACAGCGCATCCAGGGAGAATGACGATGCCACGGGAATCGCAAACGACTGAGAACCCTGTGGAGTGGTATGCCGAGGTTCCGCGATCGATCAGATCCTATGCCCTGGCGGGGCTGGCGCTGATCGCGGCATGCTTCGGCGGCTTCGGTTACTGGGCTTTCGCCGCACCGCTCGCCGCGGCCATCATAGCCCAGGGCAGCTTCGTCGCCAACGGCAACAACAAGATCGTCCAGCACCTGGAAGGCGGCCTCATCGAGGAGTTGCTGGTCGCCGAAGGTGACAACGTCCAGGCCGGCGACATTCTCGTGAAGCTCGACCAGACCGCGGCCCGCGCCAATGCCCGCATGCTCAATCTCAAGCGACTGCGGCTGGAGGCGGTCGTCGCGCGCCTCAAGGCCGAATCGGTGGGCGGCGACAGCTTCAGGCTCCCCGACATCGTTGCCGCCGCCGCCGACGATCCGGACGTCGCCGCGATCATCGACAGCCAGAACGTCAATTTTCACAGCAAGAAGATCAAGCTCAGAGACCAGCTGAACCTCATCGACCAGAACATTCGATCGCTCGAGTTCCGGGCGAAGGGTTATGAACTGCAGAAGGCGTCCTTCAACAGGCAATTGCAGATTCTGAACGAGGAGCGGAATGTCAAGAGCAAGCTTGCCGACAGCGGCCTGATCAGGCGGCCGGAACTGTTGGCACTCGATCGCGCGATCGCCGATGCGATCGGCGAGATCGGCCGGCTCGAATCGGAAGTGAAGGAGAGCCGTACCCAGATCGACCGCTACCGCCAGGAGGCGGTCATTGCCATCAATACCGACAGGCAGGCGGCACTCGACGGCCTGCAGGCGGCAGAAGCCGATCTCGACAGCGTGCGCGAGCAGGTCCGCGAGGCCGCCGAGGTTCTCGGGCGCGCCACCATCCGCTCGCCGGTCGACGGTACGGTGGTGCGCAGCTATTTCCATACGGCAGGCGGGGTTATCGCGACGGGCAAGCCGATCATGGAAATCCTGCCAGCCAACGTGCCGCTGATCATCGAGGCGCAGGTGCTGCGCACCGCAATCGACCAGCTCAAGGTCGGAGAAGATGCGACGATCCGCCTGTCGGCACTGAACCGCCGCACCACCCCCGTCTTGAACGGAAAGGTCTTCTACGTATCCGCCGACTCCATCGAGGAAGTGGCTGGCGGCCAGCAGCGCGACGTCTATATCGTCCGCGTCGAAGTACCGGCAAGCGAGATCGGCCGTATCTACGGCTTCCACCCCGTCCCTGGCATGCCGGCGGAAGTACTGATCACCACCGCGGAACGAACCTTCTTCGAATATCTGACGAAGCCGATCACCGACAGCATGTCGCGTGCCTTCAAGGAGACCTGAGGAGCGGTGTGGTCGCTACAGCGCCGCGCGTCTTGTCCGACGCGCAAAGGTCGCTGAGCACTTTGAATTCTTATATCGGCTGCGATTTAAGAAAACATGCTGTAGGCATGCACCAAGGATCGGGTAACATATTGCCGAATTTCGGTCGCAGCTCTGTCTTGGCCCTGCGGCAGAGCTGGCGGGAACACCATTGGGAGAGAACCGCCATGGCGGCTGTGCAAGACGTGCTTTTGCTGGTTGGTCGCTTGAATTATGTCTGGACCAATACCGAGAGCCTCCTGATCTACGTCATCGCCCACCTTCTGAAGGTGGACAAGGAATCGGCCGTCATCGTCTTCCTGACGCTCAATACGACGCGCGCCCGGATCGATCTGACGGAACGCCTGGCGAAGCTTTCGACGACGCCGGCCGAGACGCGTGACCGGGTTCTCGCCATTACGGAACGTTTGAAGCAGCAATCGAAGATGCGCAACAAATATAACCATTGCATCTATTCCTTCGACGAACAGGGGGAGATTTCGAGCACGCAGTTGATGCGGTTGGTCGAGGGCGAGAAGGACGTGCGTTACGGCAAGGTGGAGCAGCTCGATTCCCGAGAGTTGGAGCGCCTCGACACCGCGATCCGCGAGATTACCGACATCAACAAGGCCGTCTGGGCTTTCATCCGTTCGCGGCCGAACTTCGACGAGAGCTCGATTTAGGGCCGGAGGAGGAAACTACAGCGCCATGCGTCCTATCAGAGACAGAAAGCTCGCTGTGGCACTGTGATTTTGAGAATGTTCTTCCTGGACCGGCTCTGATCCTCAGCAGAGGTCTCTTCTTTTCACCATCCCAGGCTACGCAATTCGGCGGATGACTCCGACACATACCCCTCCGGTGATTACGCAAATAGTGTGATCCTATATTCCTGTTACGAGAAGTGCTAACTCACAATGCAACTTCTCGATCATTGGATTCGGATGTATAATTTTCAAGTTATTTTATTTTTACTTATTTCCTCGCGAGGGGACCATGATAATAGATATTATCGAATCCGCTGAGGAATTTGAGAAAATTCGCGAGAACTGGGACAAGCTCTATCACAGCGATCCCGAATCTCATCCCTGTCTTTCCTGGGAGTGGCTGCACCAATACCTGCCCCGGCAGTTGAGCTGGTTCATTCTGGCATTGAGAAGAGCCGAGGACCAGGACTATCACGCTTTCCTTCCGCTGCGGGTAGCAACCCATCGGGACAGGAGAAGCGGCCTGTTCTGCGACGAGATCCTGCTGGTCGGCAATCACGGCACCGGCCGCACCGGTCTGCTTTGCGCGCCCGGCCTGGAGAACGAGGCGATGGATGCATCCGCGAGCTTCATCCGCCGTGAGAACTGGGCGAGCCTGCGCCTTGACTACCTTGAGCTCTCCTCCGTCCGGATCGAGCGATTGCTCCACGCTCTCGCCGACGAACAGTTCATCCGCGAGGACATCGGCTACAGCGCGGGGGGATCCGGCACCCCGGACCGGCGCATTCGCTGCCTCCTCCTCAGGACGCGGACAGGCCGGAACTTGCATGGCTGCCTGAACCAGCGCAGCGTCGACATCGTATTCGAGCGGGCCATGGACCTGCACGGACGAGGCAAGCTGGACGCGGCGGAGACGGGGTATCGGCAAGTGATACATGCCGCCCCCAAGCATACCTACGCCCGCTACGGCTTGGCACAGCTCTGCACCGACAGGGGCAATCACGCGGAGGCGGAACATCTTTATCGCGGCCTGCTGTCGGCCATGCCGGAGGCGGACAAGATCCAGCACCGGCTGGGCGACGCCCAGATGGCGCAAGCCTCCTACCGTGAGGCGAGCAAAACCTTCGAGGACCTGATTGTCCGACGCCCGCACCTGGGCCTCATCCGGTACAAACTGGCCGTCTGCCTTCTGGCCGCAGGCCAAAAAGATGCCGCGATCGCTACGTTCCTGAGTTTCGAAGAGATCATTTCCGATGATCCGGACCATCTTCGATGCAAGCTCAGATCGCAGGAAGCGGTGTTGCGCCTGAAAATGCGCTCGGGGATGGAAGGCGAGAGGGCAACCAGACGAGCGCCCCGGGGATCGCTTCTTCAGGCGGACCATCGGTCCGGCAATACCCCGGCGGGCTCCTCAATATCCGTTCAGCTCCTGCCGCCGGCGGCGCTCCTCCAGCCGTCCTTGCCCGGGGGCGCCTCCGTCCACCTGCATGCGAAGCCGTCTCAATTCGACAGCAGGGCGTCGAGACGGAAACACTGACACGCGGGAGCCCGAGGCAGCTTCACCGGCGCAGTTGGATGAAGGGGTCGCGGCACATCATTTGAAACGAATGCTTCTGATGATTGCCATATGGGAGCCAAGGCAGGCCGCGGACACGAGCAGGAACAGTGCGACCCAGATGGCCGAGCTCGTCGTCAGTTGCAGGCTCCAGTCGCCGCGCAGCAGACGCGGCAGCGTCAACATGGAGGGTCCAGCCTGGATATTGGCAGCCCGGATGATCCCACACGCCGTCGCAAGCAGCGCGACATGCGCGTAAACGAAGCGGATCCGCGGATACTGTTCTGGCCATGCTGCAAGATGAACCCCCAAGAACGCCAAGCACGCCAATAGCACGATCGCAACTCCCGGTCCGATGCCCGGTACCGACAGAAGCAGCAATACCGGTACATGCATCGCCGGGAGCACCGTCATGTAGAGCCACCAGACAAGGACGCTTGAGGGATAGTGCGCAAGCAGGCCCATGCTCAGGGCAAGAACCGCGGCAAGCGCATAGGAGAAGCAGGGTGCCAGTCGAACGACGCTCAGAACCGTGGATCGCATCTCTCGCATTCCCTTCTGTACAGAAAGCGGATCTCATCGAAATGGAATAATCGGAGGCAAAGCGGAACCGAGGCCTTGCCTCGATCTATTCGGGGAGGATTCAGTTAGTAAAGCACCTGTTTCCGGCTATCCCCGGAAAAAATTTTAGAAAACGCTTGCCAGGAATCGCTTCAGCCGCCAATGGTGTTGCCGGTTGTGCTGGTCCACGAATGTGTCTCTTTAATGCGACTCGTTGCACCAATTCTTAGTTTGTTAGCTTTTTTCTGGAAGATTTCCCGTGAGCACCGGCACATGCATGGCTAGGATGACCCGAAGCTTGGGGGAATGAATGGTCGCATATCACATGAGCTCGCAGTTTCGCCGCCTTCCATTGCTATTTGTAGTCGCAACTATCCTGACCGGTTGCCAGTCGGCCGCATTCGATGACGTGGCGGCTTTTGGCGATAGCGCCAAGACGCTGGAGGACGATTCGGCAGTCGCCTTCTACAAGAACGATGAATTGATCACGACGGGCAAGCTGCAGTTCAAGGAAAAGAACTACGGTAAGTCCTACGCGATCTATAAGCGCGCCGTCGCCGTCTTTCCGAAGGATCCGGCCGCCTGGCTGGGCTTTGCCGCCTCCGCCGACATGGTCGGCCGGTTCGACACATCGGATCGGGCCTACCAGCAGCTGGGCAAGATGATCGGCAGCAGCCCGGTCTATTACAACAATCTCGGCTATTCCCATCTTTTGCGCGGCGACCTTCCCACAGCGCGCCGTTATTTCCTGAAAGCCTACGAGCTCGATCCCGGCAACGAGACGACCGCGCGAAACCTCGAGCTGATGAAGAACAGCGTTAAATACGCTCAGCGCTGACCTATGCGCCGTGGTCTTCCGGACGCAGAAGGGGCGAATGCAATAAGGGGCATTTTCCGAGTGGAAATGCCCCTTATTGCATTAAATTCAAGCCCACTATGAACGGGCTTCGGCGATACTTACGAACGTTTCTGCAGGATGCCGTAGACGATGTTTCGGTTGGCGCCGAATTCCAGTCGCGCGTTGACCGTGTTGCGGTCGACGCTCGAATTGATGATGCTCCACATATCGGCTTCCGAGCGCAACAACAGCGCCCAATTCATCAAAGTCTCCATGTAACCGTCATCGCTGATGTCGCGCGCGAAATTGGCGAAGAGGAAGACGCCATTGGGCTTCAGCATCTCGAGGCATCGTTGCGTGAGCTTCACCGCCACCTTGTCGGCGAGGTAATCATAGAGGCCGGCCGCGTAGATGAAGTCGAACTGCCCAAGCTCCTGGGACCTGGTCAGAAGACCACGAACGGAACCGTCGATCGCCTCGACGCACGTTCCTGTGAAGTCACGCGCCATAGAGCCGACGCTCAAGGGATCCTGATCGAGGGCAACCCAGCGCTTGATCCGCCGCTCCCGCAGTGCCACCGAGCGGTCTGCCTCGCGCAGGTGTCCCGCCGCAATCGTCAGGATTTCCGTCTCAGTGCCACGTTCGGTCGCAATCGCGTCGACATGCTGCGTCAGGAGGTCGCGTCGTTCCCGCACCGCGACCGAAGACGGCGCATTCCTCGTATACTCGTAAAGCGTGCGCCCGAGCGGAGTGGCCTCCGCGATTTTCTCGGAAACGCTCGGATGACCATAGATGAAGTCGATCAGCTGCGCGTCACCGGAATAACCGCGTGGTTTCTGGAAGGACCAGCGCGTGAACGGATCCTGATGGAAATAATCCGACACCGGGTGGTTCTGTACAATCGGAATCAGCGCTTGCCAGACGCTCGGGTCGAACTTGCGGCGCACCTCGTGAAGTGCGCCGATCAGCTGGTGGATTATCACCGGCGGATCACGGCGCAGCTCGATCTGCTGCTGGACAATCATCAGCGCGAGAGCCACTTCGGCTTCGCCTGTTGCCAGCTGCTCATCATGACGATCCGTCTTGGCTGTTGAGAGTTCGGTTGTAATGGCTGTGGGGGTAATCAGGCTTTCGCCGTCGAGGGCAATCTGAATTTGGGTCACGCGAGACTCATCCGTTAATAGATTGTTAACAGTATGCGCAAGAACCGGACGCGCGCCAAATCCAATTTCGTACTTTCGAATAATATGGTTAACAAGCCTTCCGACTGAGCTATTTCGCTACACTATTACGTATGTCTTTGACCCGATTCCAATTCAGCAAAACTTAATGGACCTGAACTAATGTGCCGATTAACGCTGCACGCCCTCAGTAACTTGCCACAGCAGGCGGCAACTCCAGGACGTCCCCGTAGCACTCGTTTAAGAGAGACTTCGGGCTTTATAAGAAGACGCAAAAGCAATGGATCGGTGCATGACGCACACGCTGGCCGACGTAGTTGAGATCGATCTCCATAGTGAGCCGCCGAGACCGGCCTCGACTGAGCTTCGCGCGCTCTACGAAAAAGAAGGCGAAGGCGCCCGAAAGCAGGCAACGCGGCACGGCTTCTGGACTGCAGTCGCGGTGTATCTGCTGTTTTCGATTACCGACATTCTGCTGGTTCCGGACGTTGCGCATTATACGATCGCCGCGCGATTCACGATCGCTACCGTCGCGCTTATGGTGATCGAAACGCAGATCCGGCTAAACGCCGGGGCGAACGCGATCGATGTCACAGCTGCTGCAGCACTCGTGGCCGCCTACGCCGGCTGGCTCTATCCGGCGATGATGACCGCGGATACCGAGAGCATCTCCTATTACATGGTTTTCGGCGCCATCTTCATGATGAGCGTCAATCTGTTTTTCAGCTTTCACTTCCGTATTTCGCTGCTCGCATCTGTCACCATCCTTTTGATATTCTTTGCGGCCGTGCTCTCCTTCTCTCCGGCGGAGGTCTCCTATCGGCTCGCATTCGGCACCTTCAACATCTCCTGCTTCGTTTTCACTTCCTATGTGAACTGGAAGCTCAACAAGGAGCGTTACAAGGTCTTTCTCAACGCATTCGAAGCGCGCATTCAGCAGAAGGAGGCTTCCGAGCGCGGCAGGGCCCTGTTGCGGCTGTCGAACACCGACTCGCTGACGGGGCTCGACAACCGCCGCGCCGTCGACCAGAAGCTCAGGGATTACTGGACCGACTGGCAGAAGAAGGGTACGAGTTTCGCGGCGTTCCTCATCGACGTCGACTTCTTCAAGAAATACAACGACTTTTACGGACACCAGGAGGGCGACCGCTGCCTCGTTCTGGTCGCCAGTGCGCTCAAGGATTCGATCGACCCTTACAACGGCTCGATCGGGCGCTATGGCGGCGAAGAGTTCATCGTGCTGGCCCGCCTGGAGAGCAGCGAACAGGCGGCCGATCTTGCCGAGGCGATCCGTTACAGCGTGGAAAAACTTGCTCTGGAACACGGGCAGCGACGCGACGGCATGTCGATCGTCACCGTCAGCGTCGGCGCCGCGTTTACCAGAAATCAGACGGGCTCGAAGCTCGAGAGGCTGATCCACGAGGCGGACCGGGCACTCTATGGCGCAAAGGCGAACGGCCGGAACTGCGCCAGGCTCTTCGATCCGAATGATCCGCTCAGCAGCGACGAGAGCGAGAACATCGCCGCCCTGTTGAAAATTGCCATCGACCAGGATCTGGTCTCGCTTGTCTATCAGCCGATCCGAAACGTCGCACCCGGCCGCATCGAAGCAGTCGAGGCGCTCATGCGCTTGAGAATGCTGGATGGCACCTCGGTTCCTCCGAGCCTCTTCATCCCCATCGCGGAGCGCACCGGCGCCATCCTGGACCTCGGCCGTTGGGCGATCAGGACAGTGTGCCGCGAGCTTCTGGCGGACGAGCACGTGCCGGTCGTCAGTGTGAACGTCTCACCGATCCAGTTGAGATCACCGGGCTTCGCGGCCACGGTGGCAGCGATTCTCGGCGAAACGGGCGTGGCGGGCGGCAGGCTGGCCCTCGAAATCACCGAGGGGCTGGAGATGGAGATGCATTCCGATATCCTTCGCTGCATCAGCGATCTCAAGACCCTGGGCGTCAGGATATGGCTCGACGATTTCGGAACGGGTTTCGCAGGCCTGTCGTGGCTTCGCCTGATCGATTTCGATACGGTGAAGATCGATCGCTCCTTCCTGCACGATTGCGACAACCCCAGGGGAAAGGCGATGCTGCAGGACATCATCGGACTCGTGCGCAATCGCGGTCACAAGATCCTTGTGGAGGGCGTGGAGACCGAGGAACAGCTGGCGCTGATGCGGCAATTCCGGATCGACCAGGTCCAGGGCTTCCATGTCGGGCGCCCGGCACCGGCGCAGACGTTCCGGCTGTCCGCAACGCCGAACATCCGTCCGGCAGCTCTCGCGAAGCCGCGCTGAGGTTCGGGGACGTGCCCCCTTCCTGTTGTATAGCCGCGATGAAGGCGCCGAACCTAGACTGAGACTAGACTGATGCGGCGCATTCCGCCCAGCCTTCCGCTTCCGTTGCTTGCCAGGATCGAAGCGACCATGTTCCCCATAAATCTCCCCTCTCGCGCGAAAAGTGCTGCGCGGCCGCTCGATAGTCGAGGTAGCCAGCGGGTGAGCGAGCAATCCATTTGGGTGGTCTCCCTAGTCCTTGACTGCCACATGCACTGTGAGACCCTACGGCCTCTCGGTTGTATTGTGCGGGAGATAGGCAATGGCGACGTCGGCAAGTATGCTTAATCCTCAAACACTTGTGAGCGCATTGCTTGCTGGCGCACGCCGAGATGCGGTGATCGTATCTTTGCCGGTTGTGTATCTACTGCTGGGCTTTAGCATTATTGAATTGGCACCTGGCGACTGGATTAGGTATTTCGCCATATCTTTGGTGGGCCTAGTCTCGATGACAGCGCTATTCGCGGCGGGTATGAGGGGCACCTATCATGTCCTGGTCAATCAAGCAGATCGCCCGATTACCGCGATCATCCGCGATATCCGCGGCACGTCACTCGCAACGGCTGCGCTCTATCTCCCTGTTGCCGGCGCGCAAGTGATCCTTACAAGCGTATTTTGGCAGTGGAAAACTCATCTCCCCGAGTTTGCCTGGGACCAGACGCTGAGCGATCTTGACCGAACACTTCACTTCGGCCGGCTACCGTGGCAGTGGCTTCAGCCGCTCTTGGGCTATTGGCCGGTGACGTTCCTACTCAGCACGAACTACAGTATTTGGTTCATGGTGATGTGGACGTTCTGGATGGCCGTTGCGTTCAGCGAGCGACCTCAACGCACTCAATTCCTAGTCACGTTTGCGCTGCTGTGGATCGTTCTGGGTAGTTTCATGGCAACCGCTTTCGCATCGGCTGGCCCATGTTTTTTCGGCAACCTCGGCCTTGAGGAATCCCCCTATGCCGGGCTGATGTCCTACCTCAAGGCTGCTGATCAAAACGCGCCGATGTTTGCTCTCAACGTCCAGGACATGCTCTGGCAGGGCTATGCAGGTGCAGGCACCGACATGGGCATTTCAGCCATGCCCAGCCTTCACAATGCGACGGCGCTCCTGATGGTCCTCGCTTCAAGGAGCTTCCACCTCGCCATACGGTGGGCACTCAAGATTCATTTCGTTCTGATATTTCTGGGGTCGATACACTTGGGCTGGCACTATGCTGTCGATGCCTACGTCTCATATGCGGCGACACTAATGATCTGGTTCGGGATCGCGTCGCGTTGCCAGTCTCAACGCTGACGCCCCAGGTCATTTAAAGCGATGACTTGTTGCGCAGAGGCAGCGACGCTTTTTGGAGCGTATCGCGCTGCATATCATCGCCGACGAGCGGACGCGCGGCTCGTCGGGTTGGGACAATCGCCTGTTTGTCGAAGCCGTGTTGTGGATCGTGCGGACCGGCTCGCCCTGGCGCGATCTGCCCGAGGTGTTCGGCGAATGGAACAGCGTCTTCCGTCGCTTCACCTTATCGAGTGCTGTTTCTCGAAACTCAAGCAGTTCCGAAGGGTCGCTACACGCTTCGAGAAAACCGCCAGGAACTACCGCGCCGTCATCACAATCGCAGCCATCGTTTTGTGGATCAGATAATTGTCCACACGACCTAGCGCACCTTGCGGAGAATGAGTTTGCCTTCGGGCGAAACCGATCTTTCGTAGCGCGGCAAATTGGACATGGAAACGCCCTCGGCCTCGACGGAGGGCAGACTGCCATCCTGCGCATCCAGGTTCGTGGCAGCGGCACTCAAAGAGGGCTCGAGGCGCTGCGTCACTTCCTTGCCGGGAGCGCTGAGGATAACGGAACCGCCGGAACTCGGCAGCCCCGAGCGCACCCCGCCGTCGAGTTCGGAGACTGCCTTCTGCAGGTTTTCCAGTCGCTGGCGAACGATCGCCACCTCATCGGCCTTTGCGCCCCTGGCGATGTTGCGGCCCTGCTTTTCGAGCTGCAGCTTCAGTCCGTCGAGGGAACGCTTGACGCCTGCGAGGACCTCGCGGCTTTCCCGGACGTCGGCTGCGTTCTTGGCCGTGTAGAGCAGGATCCCGGCGTTCAGCGGGAGAAACACCAGTGCCAGGGCGATGAATGGCGCGACCCGCTTCCGGGTCGGCTCGTCCGCCGTTCGCTCACGCCGCGCGTCGGGTTCGACCTCGATATTCGCCATGCTGACCATCACCTCACTCCGCCGCAAGCCGGGCCGTGGCCCTCGAAAATACCTGTCCCCGACAGGTCGGGGGATGGTTGCCGAGGCAACCGCCCCGCCAAGATTCCATGTGCCGCCTACCAGTCGTAGTCACATGCCGCCCGTTCGCTCGACGGCGGCTAGTGCATGTCGCCCAAAAGTGTATAGCGGTTTTGGGACAACGACATGCACAAAAACAAAGACCTAAAGCGCGTCGCATGAATTCGATTGGATGCGACGCGCTTTAGTCCGTCGTGAACACGCCTTCCCACGCCCGTTCCAGCATCTCCAGCGACGCCACCTTCCGGAACCCGTTGAACTCGCAATAGGATCCTATGAAGTCCAGAAGATACTTGGGATGGTAGCAGGAGCCGAGTGATTCGGCACCGTATTTGCGATCGTAGAACAGTTCCAGGTCCGGCACAGACATTTCCACCGACACACCTCGCGCATAATCCTCGAATATCCGGATATATTCTGCTCGCGAAGGATTGTTGACGAATATCTTATATTTCAGCCGCCGCAAGCCGGCCTCGTCGGAGAGGTCCTTCGGGGCAATATTGGTCGAAAAGACGACGAGTTCGTCGAAGGGGACCTTGAACTTCTTCCCCGTATGCAGGGTCAGGAAGTCGTAGCCGCGCTCGAGCGGCACGATCCAGCGGTTGATGAGCGCCTGCGGCATCACCTGCTGGCGCCCGAAGTCGTCGATGATGAAGACGCCGCCGGAGGCCTTGAGGTGCAGCGGCGCCTCGTAGACGGTCGAGCCTTCGCTGTAGGAAAGGTCGAGGAGATCGAGCGTCAGTTCGCCGCCGGTCTTGATCACCGGCCGCCGGCATTCCACCCAACGCTGATCGGCCTTCGCATAGGGCGTCCCGGTCACCGGCTGGTGAACCGCCTCGTCGTAGAAGCTGATGACGTAGCCGCCGACCTCGATGGCATAGGGCACGAAGATCGTCTGCCGGAACAGGCGCGACGTGCGCTCGGCGATGCTGGTCTTGCCGTTGCCGGGCGGCCCGTAAAGCAGAATGGATTGCCCCGAATTCATTGCCGGGCCGAGCTTCTCGACCAAAAACGGCGACAATACGAGGCCCTCGAGGCTCGCGACGAGGCCATCCTGCGTCACCCGCTCGTGATGGATGGACTGCAGGCCGAGCTGGCGGCAGAAGGCGTCGAGCGAGACCGGCGCCGGCCCGACATAGGAGGATTGCCGGATGGCAGTGTGGGCATATTCCATGCCCTTCGTGGAAAGCGCGTAGCGGATATCGGACCGGACGTCCTCGCCGGCGAGCCCTCGCGCCTCCATATAGGCGAGCTTCACCAGTTCCTTGATCAGAAGATTGATCACCACCTTTGGAAGCTTCATCCGATCCGCCAGATGCGAC
This sequence comes from Sinorhizobium glycinis, assembly GCF_001651865.1. Lineage (GTDB taxonomy): Bacteria > Pseudomonadota > Alphaproteobacteria > Rhizobiales > Rhizobiaceae > Sinorhizobium > Sinorhizobium glycinis. The sequence goes on along the minus strand of NZ_LPUX01000062.1, from coordinate 87,109 downwards.
GGCGTCACCGTGTCCTGTTCGGTCGCGCATTTTGCCGCCAGCCGCAGCAGGAAGGAGAATTCGAGCCCTGATTCTTCCACGCTCATCGGCGCCAGCGGCATACGGGCGTCAAGTGCCGGCGCGATATCTTCATGAACCTGATCGAGCGAATGCATGGGAACCTCGCTTTTCTTTAGCCACCGGGCGTCAGGCCGACGATGAGACTGATGACGCGAATGACGACCGGCACCAACACGATGACAAGGCTCACCGGGAATAGGAAGGCGCCGAGCGGCAGCAGCATCTTGATCGGCAATGCGTTGGCCTTTTCCTCCGCCCGGACAACGCGCAGGTCGCGCATTTCCTTGCTGTAGACCCGGAGCGTCTGCGTGACGCTGGTACCGAGCTCCTCCGACTGGCGGAAAAGCACCGCGAGCGCGCGCGCCTCGTCGATCCTTAGGCGCGTCGCAAGATTGGCGAGCGCTTCGCGCAACCGCCGACCGCCGCGCACCTCGAGCATCATGATCGAGAGATGCAGGCCGAAATCCTGTTTCTTGCTGACGAACTCCCGCGCGACGCGGTTTGCCGCCGCCTCAACGCTCATACCCGCATCGAGGCAGACGATCAGCATGTCCATGAAGTCGGGGAAGAGGCGGCGATACTCGCGCTCCTTGGCGTCGCCGCGCCGGTCGATATAGATGTTCACCAGAATGAACGTCGTACCGGCGGCGAACATTGCGACAAGCAACGTCATAAGCCGCGACGTCTCGGGAAAAAAGCGGTTGAACGTCCAGACTGTCAGGATCAGCATGCCCATGCAGGCGATCGCGCGGATCGCTTGGAACTTGGTGACTGCGTTGGCGCTGAAATAGCCGGCGCGAATGAGCCGGTTCTGCGTCGAATTGGCGTTGGTATCCCGACGGGTGATCTCGAAATAGCGGCGGATCAGCCGATTCTCTTCCTCACCGAGATCCGCGATCGCGCCATCTCCGATATCGTCGCCCGTGGCCCGCGACCCGGCCTCCGAAAGCCGGACACCCACCTCGCGGCGACGGAACACGACCTCTGATGCTGCCGCGGAGAAGATCATGACGGAGAAAAAAACGATGAGGTATATGCCGTACTCGTTCCACATGGCGGCGCCTCAGTACTCGAAGTTAACCATTTTGTAGAGAATGACATTGCCGATCGCCATCACGACGAGCAGCCCCGTCACGATGATGGTTCCGTAGCCGCTGTTCCAGAGGGGGTCGAAATAGGTCGGCGACAGCGCCTTGATCATGCCATAGAGCAGGAATGGATAGATCGACATGAAGATCGCGGTGATGCGCCCCTCCGCGGAGATTGCCTTAACCTTGGCCTTGAGCATGAACCTGTCGCGCAGAGTCTTTGACAGGTTCTGCAGGATCTCCACGAGGTTGCCGCCGGTCCCTGCCTGGACGCTGAGCGATATGGCAAGGAGGTTGAGGTCTTCGACGCCCACCCGCTCATTGAGGTTCATGAGCGCATCGTCGAGCGTGACGCCATAAGTCAGTTCGTCCGACAGCAGACCGAACTCGGTGCCGATCGGGTCTGGCATTTCGCGCGCGACAAGCGCGATCGCCGCCGGCAGCGGGTGTCCCGCCGAAAGACTCCGGTTGGCTACGTCGAGCGCTTCCGAAAGCTTTTCTGCGAATTTGTGCATGCGCCTGGCGCGCACCCGCCAGACAATAATCGTCGGAGCAAGCAGACAGGCGGCAAGGAAGAGCGGTATCCGAACCAGGTTGCTCGGGATGAAGAACTGAATGGCCAGCCAAGTGGCTATGGCGCCGGCGGCGCCGTAAAGGGCAAATCTCTTTGCATCGAACTTGATGCCCGATTGCACGTAATATTGCCGCAGCCGCTGCATCAGAGGCTGCAACCGCCAGTCCTTGTCGGCACCGCGGACCTTCAGCATTTCGCGGTATGTCTCGCGGTGGTTCTCGCTGCCCTCGAGCAGGCGCAGGCGCTGGTTCACCGCCTTGTGGCGTTCCGAGCTTCGGAAGTAGCTGCGCAGCAGCGCTTCTGCGGCCACCAGCGCCGCGACGAATACAGCGGCATAGAGGAGGATGAGGGTCATGACCTGCCGGGCCCCGTCTGAAGTGGCTTCCCGGGTTCGAAGATCGCCGCGGGAATGATGATGCCGAGTTCCGCGAATTCCTCGACGAAGCGCGGCCGCAGGCCGGTGGCGCGGAACTCGCCTTGAATGCGGCCATTTTCGTCGGTGCCGGTTTTCTTGAAGCGCATGATCTCCTGCATCTGCACGACCTCGCCTTCCATGCCGGTGATCTCGGAGACCGAAACGACCTTGCGGCTGCCGTCACTCAAGCGCTGCGCCTGGACGATGAGCGTGATCGCCGAGGCTATCTGGGAGCGGACGCTCAACTGCGACATCGGCATGCCGGCCATGCCGATCATCTGTTCGAGGCGGCTCACCGCATCGCGCGGCGTATTGGCGTGAATGGTGGTCATCGATCCTTCGTGACCGGTATTCATCGCCTGCAGCATGTCGAAGGCCTCCTCGCCACGCACTTCGCCGACGATAATGCGGTCAGGCCGCATGCGCAGCGCGTTTTTCAGGAGTTCTCGTTGGCGGATCTCGTTGCGGCCGTCGAGCGTCGGCGGCCTGGTTTCCATTCGCCCGACATGCGGCTGCTGCAGTTGCAGTTCCGCTGCATCCTCGATGGTGATCAGCCGTTCCTTCTCCGAGATCTGCGAGGAAAGCGCATTGAGCAATGTCGTCTTGCCCGAGCCGGTACCGCCCGAGATGATCATCGACACCCTGCCCTTGACCGCCGCGCTCAAGAGGATGCGCATCGCATCCGCCATGGCACCGTATTCGACGAGGCGCTCCAGCGTCAGCGGCTTGCGGGTGAACTTGCGGATCGAGACGAGCGGCCCGTCGACCGAGATCGGCCGGATCGCGACGTTGACGCGCGAGCCGTCCTTGAGACGGGCATCGACCATCGGGGTGGATTCGTCGACGCGGCGTCCGACGGCAGAGACGATCTTGTTGATCACCCGAAGCAGATGATCCTCGTCCTTGAAACGGACCGCGGTGCTCTCCAGCTGTCCCCGACGCTCCACATAGACGCTTTTGTGGCCGTTGATGAGGATATCGGCGACGCTCTCGTCCGCGAGCAGCGGTTCGATCGGCCCGAGGCCGAGCATCTCGTCGGTGATGTCGCGAACGAGATCGGTGATTTCCTTGGCGTTCAGCGGAGAGTTGTTGCGGCGGATGTATTCCTTGACGAGCGGCCGGATCTCGGCGGCGATCTCTTCGTTGTCGAGTGTGTCAAGAATGCCGAGATTGATCTGGTCCAGCAAGTGGCGGTGCAGGTTTACCCTCTCCGACACCATGTCGAGGCCAAGCGGGGCCTGCTCTTCCACGGCCGCCTCGGCAACCACTTCCTTTGGCATTGCAGCGACCGCCGCTGCACCATTGGCGGCAATCTCGGCAACCTCGGCAATCTGCCTGAGCCCCGCACTCTCCTGCGGCGGCTGCTTGTAAAAGCGTCCTATAAACCCGTTCGCCATCAGCCTTACTCCTTACAACTACTTTACGACGACCGTGGCCCCGACCTTCACGCGTTTGTAGAGATCGATGACGTCGGCATTGCTCATGCGGAAACAGCCGGAGGACGCAAACTCCCCGACCGTCGACTGCTCATTCGTCCCATGGATGCGGTAGAGCGTGTCCGCATTCCCGCGGTAGAGATAGATCCCGCGCGCCCCCATCGGATTGAACGGTCCGGCCGGCACGAGCTCCGGAAGCCCGGGCACACGCTCCTTCATTTCGGCCGGTGGCCGCCAGTCCGGCCATTCCGCTTTGCGGCCGACCCTCACCACACCGCTCCAGCGGAAACCGTCGCGGCCGACACCGATCCGGTAACGGACGGCGCGATCGCCGGAGAGAACGAGATCCAGCGTTCGCTTGTCGCTGAGAACCACGATTGTGCCCGGGGGATAGCTCTGCCCTGCGCTCACGATGGTTGCCGTGCTCGGGCCGAGATTCCGCGGCACCTGTTGGCTGGCCAAAGCTCCGCCCGCAAGGTTGACTAGGCCGAGGACGAACACCGCGCAAATCGTCCAGCCACGCCATGTCCCGTGTCGCCCCGGCATCCTGCTCTCCTGCGCCCGCGCCCTCATCGTACGAGCGCTCCGAGTTTGCCAACCCCACGGCAGAAGCGCGAACGGTGATTTACCTCGAACGGCAGGACGCCGCGGTTGAGCGCCTCGCTCAGCGTTTCCCAGTCATAGTCGATGAGTTGGGCGTGGGTATCCTTGAAAACCTTGTCGACCTGCTGCCGGCGTACCCCCAGGCTGAAGAGCCTGCTGCGATATTTGTTGATGACGACGAAGATCGAATCGGAACTGCCGCGCAGCCGCGTCAGATTGACGAACAGATCCTTGGCCTGGTGAAGCGCCGGGATCGTCGTCTCAGTGACGATCGTGACGCTGTTGACCGATGCAAGCACATCGTCCTTCCACGGTGTCTGGTAGTAGGGCACGTCGATGACGGTCTGGTCGCTTTCGAAGGCGACGACATCGAGCATGCGCAGCACCAGTTCCGCCCCCTTGGGCGAGAGGAGGACGGAGGGCTGCTTGAAGGACAGCAGCGAAAAGCCGCCGGAATGGCGCTTGCGGACCAGGTCTATGAATTCGACATCGACCCGTGACGGATTGCCAATGACCGGAACCAGATCGTAGTCATTGACAAGGTTGAGATAGTGGCCGAGCGACCCCGATGAGAAGTCGAGATCGAAAAGATTGACACGCGGCGCGGAATTCTTCGTGGGCTGCGCCAGCACATGGGCGAGCGACGAGGCAATGACGCTGGCGCCCGCCCCGCCGACCGCCGATACGACGGCATGCACACGGCTGTCATTCGCACCCGCCGTCGGCGCGTGCGTCGAGATCATGTCGATCAGTGCGCGGCGTTCCAGCGGCTTCTTCAGCCAGTCATTGCCGTTCAAGCGGAACAGAAGCCGCATCCGGTCATCCGCGAGTTCCTCGGAGACGACCACGAGCGGAATGTTGCGGTTATTGGTTCGGAAGGAGAGAAGTTCCGGCTGCTGCAGGACTTCGCCATTGTCGACATCGAGCACGATCATGTCGAATTGCGACGGGTCGACCCGCCCCTTCTCCACAAGCGCCTTCAACGCCATGTGGCGTACGTCGTAGCGCGAAAGCGATCCGAAGGTGTCGAGCATGAAGCTTGCGGCCGCCGCATCGTCGGACAGGACAAGGATCCTTGTGGTCGCTACGAAGTTCATATGAGCTGTCATCTCGCTTCCCCACGCAATATCAAGGGTTTAGCACGTTGAGCATGTTTGCAGGTCTTCAGTCGTGATCGTCACCGGGTGAGCTGGAACCTCGATTTCATCGAACCCGAGCAATGGCCCCAGGAAGAGGAGCTCAAGGGTAACATCGCGAACTTCGAGCCGCATGGTCAGCACCGGACCCTCGGGACGCCCCCAGTAGCCGAGCCCGGAACGCTGGTAGGTCACCACAAGCTTGTCCGGCGTAACGCGCCAATTGATGTCGCAGATCCCGGGGCGCGGATCGCCCACCGTCCCGCAGGCGCCGTCACTGCCAAGCACGATCCGGTTCAGTTCCGCGGTGCAATTGGCAAGCGCGGGACCGCAGGTGGAGGATACGGTCGCATCGTTCGGCGTTGCGTCGCCATTATTCAGCGGATTGGCGGCCTCGGTCGGAAACTTCGCGCCGAAGTCACTGGTCAAGGGGTCGGAGACGGCCGCGAGTCTCGCACCATATTGCAGCGCCTTGACGGTCTGGTTCCATTGCGACATCGCGTACCCAAATTCGATGAAGGCGGCAAACATCAAGAGCACGATCGGAAAAGTGATCAGCGCCTCGGTAAGAGCGACGCCGCTTTCATCCTTCCGGAAAGACTTGAGGAATCGAGAGGCTACCATCCCATATACCTCTCTTCATGCGAGGCGCTGATGGTGATGTCGTCGATGCCGACCAAGGCGAACAGCGGCGACGATTCGTAAAGATGCGCGGTCACGATGGTGAACGTCCCATCGGCGCCGACCGGGTTGACGGTGATGTCGGCAAGATTCGGGCCCCAGCCGGGTACCCGCAGGACCGCATTCGCGGCCGGGCTCTGCGTGCCGTAGAAGGCGATGAGTTTCGCGGTCGCCTGCGTGCAGGTCGAGGTGTAGGTCGGCGACGTCGGCCGGCAGCGCGAGAGATAGCGGCCGGCATCGCGCAATCCGGCGTCGATCTGCATTCGCTCCCAGAAAAGATTGCCAAATTCCAGGATGCCCGCTGCAATCAGGGTGACGAATGGCACCACGATGATCGTCTCTGTAAGAACAGCCGCCTCGTCGTTCATCCAAAAATGGAACATCAATCGACGGCGAAGGAAATTCCTGAACGCATTCATCGGACCAACTCCGCTTCCTCGCGCAGGAATTCATCGAGCGTACCGCGGCCGCCCTTGCCTGTGATGTCAATCATTTCGAGCGAAAGGTAGCGTTCGCTGCCGAGCTTGATGGCCGGCTTGGTCAGGAACATCCGGGCAAAGGCAACGGCCTGCGTCTCCTTGTGGCCGTTCAGATGGCCGACGGCGTTTTCATAGCCGCAGTTGACGATCGCGGCAAAAATCTCACGCCGGTCGCCATAGTCGCCATCAGTGTAGTTCGAAAGATCCGGCCCGGTATAGCACTGGCCGCCGGTCCGAGGCGCACCGGTCTCGCCGCTCGCCGAGGCGTGGTTGATCAGCGCCGAGTTGTCGAGCTCGTAGCGATAGACGTCGTAGGCTGAAGGTTGCGACGGAGAGCCGGTCGGCGACGGATAGCTGGAATGGTTGCTCAGGATCGTGCTGACGGAAGGTGCGGCGGTCCCTTGGGCGACGTTCCAGTAGCTCCCATACTGCCAGTCATTGCCGCTGCTGATCTGGCCGCCGGCAAGCGATGTCATCGAGGCGCCATATCCAAGAGGCACGGCCTGGTTGATATCGCCGACAGTGCTTCCGGCCATGATGGGGTTGTATTCGCCGCAGATCTTGTTGGCGCCGCCTGTCTGATTCTGTGCCGAGCGGACGTTGCGGGCCGGCCGGTAACGTCCATCGCCGCGCGCACTGCCGAATGACCCTGAATACATGCCGAAGCGTGTGTTGAGCCCTGCCTCGACCGGTCCGGCCATCGCGCCGGTCTTCGTCTCCAGCGCGTCCTGCTTGTAGCAGACGCCCGGAGAGCCGGTTGCCAGAGCTTCTGCAAGGACATTGGCGCCGTTACCGTAGGTTGCAAGGAAGCCGAAGTTGCCGGGGCCTGGAGCCGACGACGAGGTGCTGTGAAGCTCTATCTGGCGGCCGTACAGGTTGCCGGCGGCGAAGTTGGTATGAAGCGCCTCTGCGGCCGCCTCGTTGCCGGCGGCGCTCGTGTTGCCGGCCGGCTCGAACGGATTGCAGATATAGATCGGCGTGACGTCGCAGGCGCTGGACCGATAGACCGCGACCGCATCGGCGGAAACGTTGATCGTGTCGCGATCAAGACCGACCGGGATCGGGAAGATCGTCGTCATCGCCTGTTCCTTGGCAATGACCCAGGCATAAGAGGCTTCGTTCGGATCCGTGGTGATCATCGAAGTCTCGATCGCATCGTCATCGTCAGCCGGAATTTCCTTGAGATAGGTGACGGTTACCGTACTTCCTGCATCGTTCCCCGCATCATAGGTAACGGTGATGTGCGAACCGAGCTGCATGCCGGTGCCGCCGCCCCCGAAGGCGGCGCTGTTGGCAAGCGCCTCAATTGCCGCATCGGCGCGGGTAATCGCGTCGTCGCGGCCGTCGAGCTCGCGGGCGCCGGCGAGCGCCATGGCATCCACCGCATTCTGCAGGTCGGTGTGGAGATTGCCGCTACGGCCCACATCGATCACGAGCAGCGAGAAACCGAGCAGAAGTGGCATGGAAATCAGCGTCAAGGCGATGACATAGCCACGATTGTCATCCAGGAAACGTTTAATAGCCTTACGCAACGACATTGGCTGCTCCTCGGTCGCGCCGGTTCATCCGCCGAGACTCTTGCGCGTCGCTCAGGACACCGCGAGCGCCCCTGAGACAACTACATGCTTAAAAAAACGAGAGCGGGAGTTTGGAAATCGTGAGCGGTTATTCGCTCGCATCCCGCGTCTCGACTATAAAAAACCTATAAAGTCGGATCGCCTTACTCAGGATCTTGGGCCGATGCGACCCAAGATTATTCAAGCTGGTATTCGGTTCACAAGCTGGTATTCGGTTCACATTCCCTTCCGGCTCGATCTGCCGTTCAATTCGCCACCGTTACCGCGCCGTCGCTCCGTTCGGCGGCGTGGCCACCGGCAGGATCACCGCCTGCGGTGCCGGGGCGCTTGTCTGTCCGCCGCCCTGATAGGTGCGGATGACGCGGTGCATGACCTTCCCGTCACTGGCGATCTGCGTGTTATACGCTGCCCGCGGGAACGGGTCCTGGATATGAATGGCCTTGTTGGCCTCCACCGCATTTCCGACCCCGAAGGTGATCGAGTCACGATGGTTCAGATAATCGGCGCAGCCGGAGAGCAGGCCGGCGGCGGCGATAGCTAACAGCGCGCGCTTACTTCTTGGAAAGGACAACTGCGCCTCCCACGTCGAGATCGAGACGATGGCCATAGGGCCCTTTCACGCCTTCGCCATTGCGGAAGCGACGCAGCATATCCTTATCCACCTCTAGGATACCGAGCGCGAAGAGCTCGACGTCGTTTGACGAGCGCGTCTGTTCGAGCGGGCTGTAGAGGTCTTCGCCCGGCTTCGACGGCCGCACGATATGCGGGGTGACGACGATGACGAGGTCCGACTCCCGTTTCAGGAAGCTTGTCGAGCGGAACAGCGCGCCGATCACTGGAACCTGTCCCAGCCATGGCAATTGCTGAACGTCCTTGGCATTGACCGATTGAAGCAGGCCCGCCATGGCAAAGCTTTGGCCGTCACGCAGTGCCACCGTCGTGCTTGCAGCGCGCGAGATGAAGCCGGGATTGCCATTGACGTTGATCGAGGTGTCGAGTTCCGAGACCTCCGGCTCAATCTTCAGGCTGATCAGACCGCCGTCGAGCACCACAGGCGAGAAGGTGAGCCGCACGCCGAAGGGGCGGTAATCGGTCTCGGTTGCAAGCGTCGCACCGTTCGCGACCGTTGACTGGATCGGCACCTCGCCGCCGGCGTGGAAGCTTGCCGTTTCGCCGCTCATGGCGATCAGGTTCGGCTGCGCCAACCGGCGTACCAAACCCTTCTGCTCCAGGGCGTTGATGACGATGTCAATCTGGCCACCGGAAATCTCCAGCACTTTGGCGATCAGCTGACCGAAAGGCTGCATACCGGTTGCGGCACCTGCAGCATCCTCGAGTGTCCGGACAAGAGCGCCGTCGTCATTGACCGCGATACCCTGACTGGTCGTCGCCTTGCCGATGCCGTTCCTGCCCTGGCCGGACCAGCCGATACCGAGGTCGCGGCCGGTCTGGCGCGAGGCCTCGATCACCCGAACCTCCAACATCACCTGCTGCGATTCGGCGACGCGCAATTGGTTCAGCACCGGTGTTTCTGAATAGGACTGGGCGATCTCGAGCACACGCTGCAGTTCGACGGCGTCCCGCACCGTCCCTGTCAAGCGAATGCGATCGTTGGAGTTGAAGACCCGCACCTGCGCCGAGGGTGCCGTAGAGCGGATCGCCGATGCGACTTCACTGAAATCGGCGGCGACGCGCACATCGATAACGCCGACAAGCGCCTTATTGTCGTCATAGACGGATATATTAGTAGCACCCATCTGCTTGCCGCGGATGAAGAGCGACTGGTCAGAAAGCGGCACGACGTCGATCATGTCGGCGCTGCCAATCACAAGGTCGCCGAAGGGCTTGCCGGTCCGGATCGTCATCGTGTCGTTAGGCGCCAGCGTCACCTGCTGGACCGAGCCGGTCAGGCTTATGAATTTTTCCTGGGCATCGGCGGGGCCTACAAGGCCGGGCCCCCAACCACCATAGGCAATAATTGCCGCGCCTACCGCCGCCAGGGTTCCGGCTCTTGCCGCCCTGCTCTTCATTCCCCTAGACATTCCCGCGTCTGCCTCCGCTCCTCGTTCAGCCACAGCGCCTGCGGGCAAAGCCGCACCCCTCGCTTCATTGGATCATGCCGACTCGGTGCTCTTCGCGCTTCGTCGTGTTCCAGACGCCGACCGTGGCCCATTTCGGCTCTACGGGCAAGAGTGGTTCTGTTTTTCGTTCTGCAATCTGTACCTGTTTTTCGCGCACTGGTGTTTTCATGCGACTTTCGACCGAGTCGATCCGGTTTCCGAGCTCGTCCCCGACCTTGCGCACGAGATCCTCGATCGTCGCGAATCGCCCATCTTCGGAGGACTTAGCGAGATCCGCAGAGATCAGGCCGCCGCCAAGATCGGCAACCGTGATCGGCCGCGTCTGTTCGACATTTGAAGAGGCGATGTTGCGAAGCGCCAAGGACAATGTGCCGATGCTCGCGCCGAGCGTCAGGCGCTGCGCCTCGTCGGTCGTCACCTCGAAGGTGACGGTTTTTACGATTGAAGGCTCGTCCTTGCGCTCGTCCGCGGTCTGGTCGACCGCCAGCACCTTCACGCCCTGGAGCAGAACGTCCACATAAGTCTGCTCGCTGTTGTTCTGTTGCCGGACGACGCGGGTCAGGAGAACATCCACGCGATCCGAAGGACGCACGAAACCGGCGACGCCGAGCACGTCGTTGACGCGGATGGAGACTGCCTTCATGCCCTGGTCGAGCGCCGCCGACAGCGTGGCACGCTCGCCTGCGCCCGTAATCTTGGAGGAGAGCACCGGCTCGCCCGGATCGATCGCCTCCATCGCATAACGCGGCTCCGTGTCGTCTCCGAGGAGCGTCTCAATCGTCAGGAACGAACCCTCCGGCTGTTCTTCCGAGGGCCAGGGAATGGCTTTTAGATTTTCCGGGCGAACCCGGTCGCCGAAGCGCATCGGCTTGGCGGCAACAACGAGCGTCTTCTCGGGAACCTTTGTAGAATTGGCTGCAGCAAGCCGGGCCTGCTGGTCCGCGAGATAAGTCCGCGTCCCGAAGACCGCTCCGGAAGCAAGCAAAATGGCGACAGCAAGACTAGTGACCGTCGAAGAACGCATCGCCGACACTCCATACTTGATCGAAATACTTTTCCGACAATAAATAAAATACCGAGGAGGGGTTAACAAACCCCTCCTGGGTTCTTGAGACAAACCTTACGGCGCCGATACTTCGGACGTCCACCACGATCCCCATGACTCCCAAGCAGCGCTCAGGTTTGAGCCCGCGGCGGTCACGGCCGCGATCACGCCGCCAACCAGCAGGGCGAGCAGAATAAGATACTCGGTCAGCGCAACGCCGTCTTCTTCCCGCGCGAAAGCGGCTACTTTAGATACAAAAGCTTTCATCGAGAAATACCTCCAAAATATACTCCGCGAGCCGCAATTATCCCCGGGCCGCGCCGCCGTTGAGACCATCTCGCCGACTGCGTTGATTAATAAACCGTTAAACTCAAAATCGTCAATCCTTATATTTAGCAGTTTTCCGCAGATGTAGTTTATGGTTAAGATAATAAATGGAAATCTCCTCTCTTACGACGAAAAGATAGCAGTATCGAATTAAGTCTGACTGGATTATATATTGACGATCACATAACCCGTAGGGATTATAAAATCCCGAATTCTTAGAAAATGATCAGTTCCGACCGTATGGAGCATGAATAAAGATGATTGGCGAAATCAACATTTTGATTGTGTCAACAGTATTACTTTTACTTTATGCCGCCTGGAGCGATTTCCGGCTCTGGAAAATACCGAACGCGATCGTGCTGGCCCTGACCGCCGTCTATGCGCTCCAAGCTGCGTTGAAACTGCTGACGGCCGAAGATGTGGGCGCGGCACTCTTCTCCTCGTCCGGCATTGCCGGCGATGTCGGAGCCGGCCTGCTACTCTTCGCCCTCGGCTTCGGCCTCTGGTCATTCAAGCTCTTCGGCGCCGGCGACTCCAAGCTTTTTCTGCCGATCGGCCTCTTCATCGGTTGGCACGGCATGCTGCCCTTCGCAATCTTCCTGCTGATCGGCGGCATCGCGGCACTGTTGATCCTCAAGCTGCCGATGCCGCTGCAGCTGGCGCACTTTTCCGTGGTGGTGCGCCTGGAAGAGATCCGCACGACGCGCAAAATCCCGTATGGCGTCATCATGGTTGCCGCCGCACTCGGCACAATGGCCTTGCGGCCGGGCTTTGCCTGAGCGCGCTAAATTATTTGCCCGGCGGATGCGCTACCAACATCAGCGCCTCCTCGGAACTGCCCCCTGGGCTACCAAATGCGGGCGAGTTGACAGCACACGAGAAACAACTCAACTATTGATTGGGGAAATCACGGTTGAACTCTGATGAAGGCGTTCCTTTCTGCAATGGGGCGAACGAAGGCTGACTACCGCCTTGCCCACTTGATCCTGCTATTGCACATCGCTTCCATGTGCGGGCTGGTGTGGTACTTGGGTGTCGAGCCCTACTACGAAGCCGGGATCTTCTTCCTCCAGTGCTCATTGGTGGCGATGCTCATCTATGCTCTGAGTTATATGCTATGGACTGTCATTCGGTTTTTGATCGAGCAGCGAGAGCGGCCCACCGCTGCATTGATCAAGCACGTGCGTGACGTGTTGGTCCGCGACGATCGTTACGCCCATGCGCTTCATTCGATGGTGATATTCATTGGCATGATCACCGTCTTTGCGACGATCAAGTCAACCATACCTGCCATCAATGCGTTCTCTTGGGATCCTGTCCTGATTGAATTTGATCGTGCAATATTTGGCGGGATCGACCCGTACGTCCTGACGAGTGCTGCCTTTGGAAACGCCTATGCTATCGTCGTTATAAACTTCTTCTACAACCTGTGGCTCATTCTCGTTGCGTGCTCCCTGGTTTGGGCTGCGTGGACCTCCAATCATCTGTTGCGCCTACGGTTCATGTTCTCTGCGCTGTTAGGATGGCTGGTGGCAGGCAATGTTCTTGCGATCGTGTTTTCATCGGTCGGACCATGCTTCGTGGAGCCGCTAACCGGAGATCGGACCTATGCGCCGCTGATGCAGCTCCTAGAGCAAGTGAATTCCGAGACGGCGATGGTCTGGGCACTGACTGCTCAAAAAGGCCTCTGGGCCGCCTATACGAGCGAAACCGGCGCGATTTCCGGTATCTCCGCAATGCCAAGTCTGCACGTCGTCTTTGCGGTCATAATCGCCTGCGCGACCTGGAGCATGGGGTATCTTCGTCGCTGGCTTGGAACCGGCTTTGCGCTCATAATCGCGATCGGGTCAGTCCAGCTCGGATGGCATTACGCAAGCGACGGCATTGTCGGAGGCGCTCTAGCTCTCCTGTTTTGGAAGGTCTCCGGTTATCTCGCATCTTGGTCTCTGGATCATTCATCGACAGTGCTTAAGCCTGCTTCAGCGAGTGTAGCGGGCTGAAGTCAGCACTGCGCATGCGGCTTTCTGCCGATCCTGCCGCGAAGCGGTCGACCACATCATGCCGAGCGGGTATCGCAGCGCCGCCATCTTGGCCCCGATAAGTGAATAGGCGCTCGTGAAATAGGGATTGCCGGAGGCTGCGATGAGGGCGTCGTGGAAGGCGGTGTCGAGCGCGAGAAAATCCCGCCCCTTACCATCGTGCTGGGCCTTTTGCATATCCGCAACGATCCGATCCAGCTCGTTCAGCAGCTGCGTGATCTCCGGCAAGGCCCTGCGCAATTCACCCTTGGACCGCCCAACAACACCCACAGCTCGGACGTCATCGTTCGACGATTTTCCGAGATCTCAGCGATGCGGAGGTTTCGACAAACCAGCGCTCGCAATGCGCACCCAATCAAGCCGGCGGGCCGGAATCAGACCGTAGTTGTAGAAGTTCACCCCGTCCGCCCCGGCACCGACCGCCGCTTTCGCCCGTTCGGCCAGACGATCGACCGATGCCACCTCCGGATAAAACACCCGAAGTCCGACGCTGAGGAATTTCTCTGCGCCCAGTGACGCGCGACCGCTGCCGATCACGCTCGCGATTGCGTCGGGCGTCATGGAATAACAACACAAGATCGCACCGTCGCACACTTCTCCGACCGCGCCGAGATCCACGCCACCCAACCAGCCGTCCTTGAGATCGATCAGGACGATCTTGGTTCCGGGACGTGCCGCATTCTTGATCTCGCGGATGAGAGACGTGACCGGCTCCGTGCGCCACGTCAGATAGTCGTGAAGGGCCATATGATCTCTGAAGGCGTCGATGCCCTCGGCGGGGAAGTCGATGAACTGCTTCTCCGGAATCTCACGCTCGCACATCTCGGCGATGAAACGCCTGACTGTCTGCCGGGCGCCTTCCGCATCGACACCCGCATGCGCCGCTCGCGCGATGCAGTGCTCGCAGAAGCAGATCGACAGGAGAAAGTCATCCTCCTCGTTCAACCCCACGCCGTCTTTTTCGTGATGATATTCATGCGCGAAGCCCATGAAGTTCGGACTTTCGAGTTCCAGCATATCCGGTTGATAGTTGACGGTGATGTCCCGGACCAGGGTTACGACATAGTCGCGGGCCGCCGGGCTCGAGGGACAGAGATTGTAGTAATTCGGGTTGCCATAGGCGTTGCGCGTCACATCGCCGGGATGAAGCATGCCGAGGCGGGTGTTGTGCAGACAGACGGTCCAGCATGAGACCTTCATGCCGCCCCGGGCCCGGTCGGCGATCAACGCAGCCAGCATGTCGCCGCGCTCCTCGACGTTGCGCGCCATCAGAGGCCGGATCTCCTTGTCGTGCCACAGCGTTCGGTCCGGTCGAAAGTAGACCGTTCCGTCTTCCGGGAAGTAAGCCTTTTGCGAGGGGCTGCGCGGCTGGAGAAAGCGCCCGGCATGGTAGGAGGTCGCCAGGCTGACGGTGTTGAGACCCGCCCTCTCCCTCAGATCCGATACTGTTCCCGCAATTCCCTGATCCTGAACGTCCCAGGGATAGGTCCACATGGACAGGTGCATGGTTCCGCCCTCGGCTTGATCAGCAAATTTGGCTGCGGTCGATCGGTTCGGCCACCTGGATCAGGCAATCGCCCGACTGGCTGTCGCAGTGCAGGCGATGCGAGATCACGATTCCGCCTTCGGCGAAGCGCAGTTCCTCCTCCGGCAGATCGAATCTTTCGAGATCGTGATACCAGCCGGCCAGGTCACCTGCCTCGACGCTCTCGCCCAGTGAGACCGCAGGCTCGAACCAGCCGCGTCGCGTCGCGTAGACGGCCTGGCTGTGCCGGGAGAGGGAGAGCAGTTGCAAAGACGGCAGCGTCGCTTCGAGACCGCGGGACAACAGCGGGTCATCGATAATGCCGAGCTTCAGCATCAGCCGGTCGATCGCATTGGCGGTGAAGGCCATCGTGCGCGGCGTCACCGCGCCGCCCCCACCGAACTCACCGGAAAGCCCGATGACGCTTGCCCGGGCGGCTGCCCCCATGGAGGTCGGGGCCTGCATGCCGTTGTCCGCGATAAAGGCGTGGCTCGATCCCATAGCGCTGAGCAATTGGATCGAGCGCTCCAAGCGCTCCTTGTCATCCCGACGCTCGATGAGCGTGCAAGGCAGGTGCGCCATCGAGGTTCCGCCGGAATGGAGATCGAACACGACGTCGTGGCGGGGAAACAGATCATGCTCGAGGAAATGGGCAAGGCGCGCCGTGGGCGTTCCCGACGGGTTTCCCGGAAAGGCACGATTGAGGTTCCCGCCATCGAGAGGCGAGCACCGCCTGGCCGCCATCACGGCCGGAACGTTGAGGGTCGCCAGGATCGTCACCGTGCCTCGAATTTTCCGCGCCTCGATGCGTCGCATCAGCCTGCCGAGTTGCAGTTCGCCCTCATATTCGTCGCCGTGATTGCCGGCGACCAGCAGCAGGTTCGCGCCATCGCCGTTTTTGACGCGGACATAGGGAATCTTGATCTGGTAGTAGGGCGAGCGATCGACAGAGTGGGGAATGCTGAGAAACCCTTCCTGCCGGCCTTCGGCCTCGAAGTCGATTGCGTGGACAAGGCCCGTGTGCATCTCAGCCTCAAAGCGCGGCGACGGCCGTCATTTCGACGCGCAGGTCCGCGTCGGCGAGGCGCGCCTCGACGCAGGCCCGCGCCGGCGGGTTTTCGAGATCGATCCAGTCGTCGTAGACCGCGTTCATCGCCTCGAAATCGACGATCGCCGGCAGAAACACGTTCACAGCCAGCAGCTTGGACCGGCTGGTGCCGGCCTCCTTCAACAGCCCGTCGATCTTGCGGAGAACGTCGCGCGTCTGTTCCTCGATTCCCGCCTTGCGATTGTCGGCGACCTGCCCGGCGATGTAGACGAGACCGGCATAGCTGACCGCCTGGCTCATTCGGGCCCCTTTGTGATAGCGCATGATCATGGTTCGTGTTTCCTCGTTGCTTGTCCGGAGGGATCAGCCGAAGCTGGTGAGATAGGCGGCCGTCACGGTGCGATCGCTGTCGAGTCCGTAGACGATGACGTGCCTGTCCAGGCACGTGCAGGGGTGGGAAATGCCGAACTCCATGACGTCGCCGATCGCCGCGTGCCAAGTGCCGGGGAGGCGGAGGAAGGCATGCTGATCGTTGAGCTTGACGACCTCGGCGCCGCCGGCGTCGCACAGCTTCCGACCGTCGCGATAGACCGCAAGCGGCCGCGGCAGGCCCTGGTCCATAGCCACGTCGCGCAGTCCCATGCCGCAGATGGCGAGCCCCGCTTCGGGGCAGGACAGGACCTCGGCCCATAGGCGAAGCGCCGGTCGAAAGGCAGAGGCTGCGGCTTTGACCTCCCCGTCGATCACCAGCCCCGATCGGTCGTCGAGCGCCCGCAGCCCGCGTTCATAGATCCCGTGATCGTGAAAGAAGATTGCGCCGCTGCGCAACACGAGCCTTGAATTGCCGTCCGCGGCGGTGGCGGGCTTCAGCCCCTTCACCACCATGTCGAAGTATAGCGAGCCGCCGGCAGTGACGATCAGCGGACGCTGAGGACCGATCCGCCCGCGGACGTGGCCCAGGAGAGCGTTCATCGACCCGACCAGGTCACCGATTTTCCTCGCGGCCTCGATGCTGTCGCCGGTCGCGGCAGCACCTTCGTAGCAGGCGAGGCCCGACAGGCGGAAGCGAGGTGTTTCCGCAGCGAGCGCGGTGTCGGCGATTTGCAGGGCTGCCGCCAGGGTGCGTGCGCCGGCGCGGCCGCTGCCCAATTCTACGAGAAGCCCCAGCGCGGGCAGATCCCGTCGCGCCGACCAGGTGGAGCGAAGTGCGGTCACCAACTCCACCGAATCGACGAAGACATGCAGTTCCGCTTCCGGGTGTCCGGCAAGCAGTGCCGCAAGCCGTTGGGCCGCGGCCCTGCCGCCGATCTCGTTTGCCAGGATAAGCCGCCGGAAACCGGCCTTCAGCATCACCGATGCCTGGCGAATGTCGGCGACCGTCGTTCCCCATGCACCGGCAGCCAGGAGTTCGGCGGCGAGCGCCGTCGACATCGGCGTCTTGGCATGGGGTGCGATTTCGATGCCCTGACCCCGCACATAGCTCATCATCGATTCGACATTGCCGCGGAACGCGTCCCGATCGAGCGAGATCAGCGGGAGGGACATTCTGCCGTCGTAAGGTTTCCAGCCCGTCGTGCAGATGTCGTTCAGCGGCATGGCCGAATGCCCAGCCGGGAACCCGCGAATGCGGTCGTCGATCATGGGGCCGCGTCTCGAGAGGATGTCCTCAGGCATGTTCGCCGTCCTCCGCTGTCGTGGTGTCGGCAATGGCGAGGCGATAGGCTTCGTTCGCCGTGCTGAAGAAAAGCGCGCGCTGTTCCTCTGAGGAGAGCGGGGCGGCAACCGTGCGGAATACGCCGTAGACCTCGTCAAACGTCGCGTGCGCTGCCGCCACGGGGAAGTCGCTCGCAAACATCGACCGCGACGGTCCGAAGCACTCGATGCAGAACTCGATCACCGGTCGAAGGCTCGATAGCGTCCAATCGTGGTCATAGGCCACGAGATCGGAGACCTTGACGGAGACGTTCTCCGCCCTCGCGAGCTCCCGAAGGCCCTTTCGCCAGAGCGCCATCCCCTCCTCGCTGCGATCGATCGGGCTGCCGCAATGGTTGAGCACGAAGCGGGTCTGCGGAAAATCGGCGACAAGACGCACCGCCTCGCCCATCTGCCGCGGAAACAACATCAGGTCGAAGCTGAGGCCGAGGCGGCTCGCCTCGGCAAGTCCCGCCCGCCAGCGGCGATCGCTCATGCGGCCGTCCCGCGCGGCAAAGCTCTTCGAAGGGTCCGGATGCCAGCTCACGATGTCGCGAACGCCGACGACGTTCGGATTGGCGGCTTCGACCTCGAGTAACCGTCCGGCATCCGGCCGGTCGAGCGGTACTCGGGCGACATAGCGCCGAGCCACCCCCGAGCGCTTGTCGATCCCGTCCAGCCAGTGCGTTTCCTCCAGCGGGAAGTCGTCCGACCATCCGGCCTCTACATGCACCGTCGCAACGATGTTTTGTCGCGCGGCGTCGGCAAGGTATTCCGCCACACCATAGTCGCGCTGGAGGGAAGCAACGTTGCCGGGCTCTTCGCCGCCTGGCTGCCCTCGCATGAGCCAGGGATGACGCCGCAGCGACAGATCCCACAGGTGGTGGTGCGGGTCGATGACCGGCCCTCGATAGGCACCCTTCATCGCCGCCCCTCGCGGCCGGAGATGAGCAGAAGGGCGAGGATCAGCGACCCGAACATGATCGACCGCCAGCCCGGCGAAGCGTTGACAACGGTGATCAGCGCCGTGGTGGTTACGAGCAGTATCGCACCGGGGATCGTCCCCGCGTAGGTGCCGCGCCCCCCGAGGATCGACGTGCCGCCGAGGACGACGGCGGCAATCGAGGTCAGCAGATAGGGCTCGCCGATGCCGACATAGCCCTGCCTGTTCATGCCAAGGATCAGGATGCCTGCAAGCCCGGCGAAGAATCCCGACATGGCGTATAGAACCAGCATGCTTCGGGTAACGTTGATGCCGGAAAGGCGGCTTGCCAGCGGATTGGCGCCGAGAGCCAGCAGACGGGCGCCGAGCGGCGTTCGGTGAATGATAACCAGCACCACCGCCGAAACCGCGATCCAGAGCATCACGCCCGAAGGCACTCCGAGCGGACGCGCCTGGCCAAGCCACAGGACCGCGGCATTGGTTACCGAGACGGCGCTTCCCCCCGCGACGATGACCAGCAAGCCTTGCAGGAATGTGGCCATGGCCAGCGTCATGATGATGGGCGGCACGCGGAGGTAGGCGGCGCCGGCGCCATTGAGGAAGCCGATGCCGGTGGCGATCGCCAGCGCGATCGCCAGGCCCGAGAGGCCGGTCGGGTCAGCAGACGGCGAGAGCAGCGGCAGAAGGATCGCCGTAACCGTGATGATGGCGCCGACCGACAGGTCTATGCCTCCCATGAGGATGACCAGGGTCTGACCGGCCGCCACGATCCCGATCACTGCCGAAAGCTCCAGCAGATAGCGAAGGTGGCCGTAGGCGCCAAAACCGCGCAGCGTCAGGCTTGCCGCAAGCCAGACAAGCGCGACGAGCAGCAAGGTCAGGAGCGGCGGATTGCGCAGCGCGGTTTTGAGGATGCTCACGGCTTTCTGCTCCATTGGCTGGTCAGTTCCGGAATCGCAACGGCCGCAAGGATGATGAGACCCTGGGCGACATATTGCGTGACCGGCGAAAACCCGAGGAAGAACATGACGTTGATCATTACCGACAGGAGCAGGCTGCCGCAGATGGCGCCGCGCATCGTCCCTTTCCCTCCGAGAAAACCGACGCCGCCGAGCACGGCCCCGGCTATCGAGTTCAACGTGAAAGGGGTGCCGATGACCGGATCGCCGGAGCCGGTTTGCGCCGCCACGAAGAGCCCGACCAGGGCCGTCAGCAGGCCGGAGAGAGCAAAGGCGGTGACCCTGACCCTGTCGACCGGCACACCGGAGCGAAAGGCGCCGACGGGATTGTCGCCGACGGCATAGATACCGAGACCGAGCGGCGTCGCCAGGAACAGTTTCCAGCAGACGAGCAGAAGCACCAATAGACCGAACGCGACGGGGCCATTGCCTGCGAGCAGATTGGAAAGCCAATCCGGAATGAAGCCGCCGGGGCGTGGCAGGATGATCAAGGCGATGCCGCCGATGATGAACGACCCGGCAAGCGTGACGATAATCGCCGGAAGCCGAAGCTGGGCGACGATCACGCCGATCAGCGCACCGACGAGGAGGCCGCTCGCGGCGACGGCGAGCAGTCCGCCGATCGGTCCGAGCGGACCGCCCATCGTCGTTGCCGCGATCACCGCGCCGAGACTGACGAGCGGCCCGATGGCGAGCGAAATGCCGCCATTCAGCATGAGCAGGGCCTGCGCCATGGTCACGAGCGCAAGCGGAAACCAATTCTGGGTGAATTTGGAAAAACCGCTGATGCCGAGAAGCCCGGGGAAGAGCATGGCATAGGCCAGAAGGAAGAGCCCCACGACGATGTAAAGACCATTCAATCCGCGATTGCGCCGGCGTTGCACGGAGAAAAAGAGGTTCTGTCGCGATAGGAAGGCAATGTTCATGGCGCCGATCCTTTCGGGTTGATGCCCATGGCGGCGCCGACGATCGCCTCTTCGGAAATCAGCTCGCGCGGCAGAGTCGCGACGGCACGTCCTTCGCCAAAGACCGTGACACGATCGCAGAGGTGAACGAGTTCGGGCGTATCCGAACTTAGAAGGATGATGAGCGTTCCTTCGCGCGCGAAGGATTTCAGCATGAGGTAGATCTCACGCTTGGTTTCGATATCGACGCCGCGGGTCGGATCGTTCAGCAGCAGGACGGAAGGGGCGAGCGGCAGCCACTTGGCGAGCGCCACCTTCTGCTGGTTTCCACCCGAAAGCGCCTGCACCGGTCGAGATGTTTCCCCCTTGATCCTCAGGCGTTTGACGAGCCTAGCGACGAGATTGCGTTCTGCGCCGCGATCGCGGAGCCCGAGTTTCGCAATCCGCCCGAGGGAGGGCAGCAGCAGGTTCGAGGCGATCGAATGAGGCAGGACGAGCCCTTCCCTTTTCCGGTCCGCCGGTACATAGGCCAGTCCTGCCGCATTCGCCGCCTCGACGCTTTTCAAGGGGCCGCTTCGCCCGGCGATAACCGCCTCCCGCGCGGAGCTGCCCATGGCGCCGTAGAGGCCGAGAAGAAAGTCCTCCTGCCCCTGGCCGACAAGGCCGCCGATGCCGACGATTTCGCCGGCCGAGGCGGAGAAGTCGACGTCACGCGCCAGGCCTGAGGAGAAGCCGCGCAGACGGATGAGTTCCTCGCCACGCCGAGGCAGCTCCCACGCCGGGAAAAGGTCGCCCGCATCGCGGCCGACCATCAGCCGAACCAAGCCTTGCGCGTCGATCCCGGCCAGGGGCTGATCCGCCGTCACCACACCGTCCTTCAGAACAGTGACGTGTGAGCACAGCGCCTGCACCTCGTTCAGGCGATGCGAAATGTAGAGCAAGGCGATGCCGGCACCGCGGAGCCGCTCGATCAGCCGCGACAGGATGCCAGCCTCGTGGGCGGACAGGGATGAAGTGGGCTCATCGAGGATGAGCACGCGCGGCTTGCGGAAGAGCGCCTTGGCGATCTCCACCATCTGACGCCGCCCCAGCGACAGATCGCCGACGGGCGTACAGAGCGATTCCGTCAGCCCCACGAGTTCGCACACCTCGCTGGCGCGAGCGGAAAGCGCCGCATAATCGATGAGACCAAACCTTCGCGGAAAGGCTCCGAGCCCGATGTTTTCGGCGATCGAGAGCTCCGCCGTAAGGCTCAGCTCCTGTTGCACGACGGCGATCCCCGCGGCGCGCGCCGCAGCTGGATGGAAACGCGACACGGGCACGCCATCAACGCGGATCTCCCCGCTGTCCGGCCGCAAGGCGCCGGACAGCAGGTTGATCAGCGTCGATTTTCCAGCGCCGTTCTCGCCGAGCAGCGCATGCACCCGGCCGGGCTCAAGGGCGATATCGACCCCCTTGAGAACAGGATTGCCGAAAAAACCCTTGAACACCTGCCGGGCTTCCAGCAGGGGCAGCGTCTTCATCATGAGGGTCAGCCACGCTTCGTGAGATTACTGCGCCAGCAGCTTGTCGAAGAGGGCCTTGTCGTAATCGGAATAGATATAGCCATCGGCCGGAAACTGTCCCGCGCGGGCGAGATAGGTGTCGATGGTGGTATCGTCGATGACCGGCAGCGGCACCTTCACGAAGGCTGGCACGTCCTTGCCCTCCAAGGCCTGGACGGCGGTATAGACCGCAAGCGCACCCAGCCAGTTCGGCTGCATCGTCGCCCAGCCCTTCAGGCCTTTTTCCTTCCAGAGTTCCAGGAACTGGCGCGCGTTCTCGCCGGTCGTCGGCACCTGTCCGCGGCCCTGGCGATCGAAGGCCATGACGGAGCCCGCCGAAAGCGCGCCGCCGAGCGAGAGCACGCCGTCGATTTCGGCATTTGCGAAGAGCAAGCTGGTCATCGCCTCCTGCGCCGGAGCGGCGTTATATTCGGTGTTGGTTTCGGTGATGATTTCGAGACCGGGATTGGCATCGAGCACCGGCTGGGCACCCTTGCGGCGGTCGTCGCTGACGGAAATCCCCGCCGGGCCGTTCATGACGATGATCTTGCCCTTGCCGCCCAGTTGATCGACCATCCACTTCGCAGCGGTTGCACCCCATTCGTTCGAGTCGGTGTTGATCTTGGCGGTGACCTGATCGGTATCGACGAGACTGTCGAAGTTCACCACGGCGATGCCCTTGTCGCAGGCGTCGGATATGACGCGGTCAAGGGCGCTCGACGAGCCGGCGATGACGATGATCGCATCGACATTGGCGTCGATCATCGACTGGATCTGCTGGATCTGCGTCTGGGCATTGCCCTGCGCGTCTGTGATCATCAGGTCCTTCACGAGGCCGGATTTCTTCAGCTCCTCGACCTCCGCCGTGATGGTGCCCTCGGTCTGCTTCATCCAGGTCGGCACGGAATAGATGTTTGCCCACCCTACCGTGTATGGCGCCTTACGGTCACCCTTGATGCAGTTTGCCGCGGCGGAGGCCGGGCCGGCGCCGGCGGCAAGCACGAAAGCGACAGTCGCCGCGCCTGCGAGCAGCGTACGGTGGCAGGACAGATTGCGCAAAGCTTGGAATTTCATGGCGTCATTTCCCCTTGTTAAAATTGCAGCCGCGAACGGCTGTTGTCCATTATATTGGACGCTGTATCGTTATAATGGATGCCATGATAGTATGCCCATTTCTGTGCTTCGCAAGTGGCACATGAAAATAATTTTCGTATTCCCTTCCTCAGGGACCCCGCGCATCGCCTGACTGCTCGCTCCGCATCTCGTATAGGCTGTGTCTTGGAAGGAATTCGCTGGTTTATGCTTTGGACAAGGCTGTACAGACTGAGCGGCACCGACCCACCAGAATGTAAACAATTTTCAACATCCACCGGAGGAGGGATGTGGCTCGTTGATCGGCACTGGGGAAGCAAGCTTTTGCTTCTGCCGAAGACTGCCCGGGGTGTCTCCGACGAGCTAAACGGCGTCCGGTGAACAACGTTCAAAGCCTGGATGAGCGCCGGCACTAAAGTCTTGAACGCCGGTTCACACGTTTGCACCCGCATTCAGCTCCAGGCGGTACGCTGTGCGATCGCCCGCATGATGAGGATAAACATGGCTTCTGAGGGCTGCTGTTCCTTGGCCGCGGCGATCGCCGCCTTCGCGTCATCGACGGTGGTACGGGCCACGCTTCGAGCGCGTCGTCATGGCCGTTGATCCCCGGAACGACCATCTGCGACGCCCGCTTGACGTCATCGCCGAAGAGCTGAGCGAGACCTTCCCAGTCGATCGCCAGATTGAGCGCCTTGCGCACGCGCAGATCGTCAAGCGGCGGCACGGCCGCGTCGATGCGGATCGCGGTCGTTTCCGAGTTCAGATAGGCGATGTCCGTTTCCGGATTGCTTGCGTCCTGAATGTCAATCGACGGCGTCAGGTCCGCTTCGCCGGTCTCGACCATGGCGGCGCGGATCGGGGATTCCGGTGCCTCTCCGGCCGACATCCTCGTCCCATTCGCCCGCCGGCCTGCCGAGATTTCTGTTCAGGCTGCAGCCTTCTCGATCAGCTCCCGCAGCATCTCCTTCTCCTCAGGCTTCAGGTCCGTCAGCGGCGGACGCACCGGACCCGACGTCCGGCCGATGAGATCGACACCGGCCTTGATGATCGAAACCGGATAACCCTGCTCACGGTCGCGCAGTGCCGCGAAGGGGAAGAAGAAGCGGTGCAGGATTTCCTCCATGGTCGCCCCGTCGCTCGCACGCATCGCCTTGTAGAAGCGCTGCGCCAGTTTCGGCACGAAATTGAAGACGGCAGAGGAATAGGTCGTGACGCCCACGCCGTTGAAACCCTCCGCGAAGAGTTCGTGCGTCGGCATGCCGCCGATATAAGTGAGCCGGTCGCCGAGCTTCGCCGTCACGTGGCGGACGAGATCCACCTTGCCGGTGCCGTCCTTGAAGCCGATGAGGTTCGGGCAAGCGTCGGCGAGACGGGCCACCGTCTCGGCATTGGCGACAGAATTGGCGCGATTGTAGATGATGACGCCAAGACCGGTGGATTCGCATGCGGCCTTGACGTGCCGGTAGATGCCCTCCTGCGGCGCCTCCATCAGATAATGCGGCAAAAGCAGAAGACCGTCGGCGCCGGCAGCCTCGGCATGGCGGGCGGTCTCATTGGCGAGCGATGTGCCATAGCCGCAACCGGCAATGATCGGCACGTCGCCGGAAGCATCCTTGGCCGCGCGCGTAACCTTGCCGACCTCTTCGGGCGAGAGGGAGAAAAATTCGCCCGTCCCGCCGGCCGCGAAGAGAGCCGCAGCGCCGAAGCCGGAGAGCCACGCAACGTGCTCGCGATAGCTCTTGAGATTGGCTGAAGTCGTCGTTGAAGTGCGTGACCGGAAACGAGAGTAGGCCCGAGCCGATGCGCGACTTGATTTCATCTGGCGACAAAGGAATTCCTCCCACGTATTAATATGATGTTGTGGGAAAATTCATATGATGACTTTAGAGGCGAGTCAATCGCCCTTCTCGCGGTCTGCGGACGAGCGGCGGATCATCGATGAGCGATAGCGCTTGATTCCGGTGACGAGATGCCGGCGCATCGCCTCGCGCGCCTTCTCCGGGTCGCGGGCGAGGATCGCATCGGCGATTTCACGATGCTCCTCAAGGATCGGGTGGTCGCGGCTGGGCAAGGGATCGACGCCGCCCATGACCGTCCTGAATTTCACCCGCGGGATCATCCGACGCCCGACATGATCGAGGAAGGCTTTGAATCTCTCGTTGTTGGTCGCAGTGGCGATCGCCATGTGGAACTGAAAATCCGCCTCGTCGGTAGGTTTGCCTTCGGCGACAAGGTCGGCGAATTTCTCGACCTGCGCCAGGATTTCGGCCTCTTGCGCCGGCGAACTGCGCGCTGCTGCGAGACCTGCGGCTTCGACCTCTATACCTATGCGAAGCTCGAGCTCCTCGATGATGTCTGAGATCTTGTCGGTCGCGTCCGTGAACAGCTTCAGCCCTTCATCGGCAGGCTTCGGGCCGATCACGAACACACCCGCTCCCTGTCGCGACTCCACAAGCCCGTCGGCACGCAGCGCGGCAATCGCCTCCCTGATCACGGTGCGGCTGAAGCCGAAGCGATCGATGAGGGCGGGTTCCGTCGGCAGCTTGTCACCGGGCGCGTAAAATCCGGCTTCGATCTGCTTGCGTAGGGCATCCGCCACCTGTGACGCGAATGATCTGCGCGACATCGGACGTTCGGCCTGCTGCATGATCCCTCCAGATTTGGCTTTCTTGGGTCATGCATACTCCCAGTGGGCGCCAAAGGCCAGAAGATCATCCTATGAAATCAGCTATGCCATTCTCAAGGTCATACCATGACTATGCTGAGTGCAGCAGCTGCCATAGCGTGTAAGCGCCGCCGGCCCCATTGCGGCCGGGCATCCAGGCGCTACCGGTCGAGCAGATGGCTACCGGACCCGCGAGGGCGTGAGGACCGCGGCGTGCAAGGGCAAGAATGCCGGGCGGACTTTCCTAGGGCTACGGGTTGAAGGGAGAGTATGACGCCAGCGGCAACCGCATCCGCGGTCTGCGCGAGATCGATGGAGTTGCGGCCGAAGTCATCCTCAACGACAAGGCCTATCGCGGCCGGATCTACAATTTTTGCAAGAACCCGGTGAGGCGTGAGGCCCGAACGAACGCCGCAAGCGAATGATTCGTCGCCGCCAATCCGGAGCCGCCGCGATCGAGACCTACCTCGTGCGCTGAACTAGAGCCGGCGCCGCTTTGAAACGCCAAAGGCGCCCTGCGGGCGCCTTTGGATGTCGGCGTGTTGGTTGCGGGGGCCTGATTGCGCGGAGACCAGGGCAGCGCTCGATACCACTCGAGCCTCGCAGCAAGCGGGTCTATGGTCGCTGCAGTGCCATAGGCTGCCTGCGCTTCCTCGTAGCGCCCGAGCCGGTATAATACGAATCCGCGACCTCCTTGTTGGCTGATTTGGGCAGCAAGCGGAATCTTACCCGCCACCTTACGGAAATCCCCGCGACGGCGATGGCCGGTGAGACGTCCCGCGTCTCAAATTCTTTGGGGCTTAAGGTCCCCCGGGCCGTCGCTCTGATAAAGCTGTCGAGAAATCCCGAAGGTCCGTTCAGCCGGCAAACCGGCTCTTCCGTGCGTCAGCGATGAATTTCTTGCTTTCACCCGACTGAGACGACCGGAAGCCGGCGATACGCCGCCAGCGGGATGTAGGCTCCTATCCCTCACCTTGAGGAGATCCGAACTAGGGACCTGGTGATCAGGCCGCCTCTGGGTTGTCACAGTTCGCGGAGATTTGACCAGAACCGTTCGAGAGCCGCCGACCCGACACCCTGTTTGCGGATAGCAAGGACGCTGAGGGCTACGCTCTTGCTGTCGATGAGGCAGAGTTCGTTCCGCTCGACTTCGCGATCCGCCGCGCTTTCCGGCAACCAGCCCACCCCCTTTCCCGCCAAAATCATACGTTTGACGGCTTCGGACATGGAGTTTTCGTAAGTCACCCGAAAACTGAGCCCAGTCTTCTGCATGTCGAGCATAAGCTGGGTCTGAACCTTTCCGAGAAAGCAGTCGGACGAATAGGCGACCAGAGGCAGATCCCTGTCTCTGGGCCAAGTGGCCGGATCGATGACCGGCTTTCCTTGCTGGTCCGCTTTGCTGACCAGGTAGAACGGGTCAATCCTGATGACTTTCGAAGCGAACTGGCCGGTCTGCAGGACAGGCGGACCGAGCTCGTGCGAGTAGCAGAAGGCGATGTCGCAGCGGCCAAGTGCCAGCGATTCCACGCAATCGTAGAAGTCCGTCGCGTGCATTCGGGTAATGAAGGGACCGGTGCGCGCTTCCATTGCCGTCAGCAGATCGGGAAAGATACTGAGCGCGATCGTGTGGAGCGCGCTGAAGGTCACGGCCTCGATGCCGGCGCGCGCCTGCTGTCGGCATTCGTCGCGGACACGATAGATTTCGCGCATCAGTTCGCGGCTCGATTCCAGAAACGTTTCGCCGGCGCCTGTCAGCTTCACCGGGTAGGAACTGCGGTCGATCAGCTCCGTGCCGATCCAGTTCTCCAGTGCCCGGATCCGGCGGCTGAAGGCCGGCTGGGTGACATGGCGGGCGGCCGCCGCGGTCGAAAAATTCCGCACCGCCGCCAGTTCCATGAAGTCTTCAAACCAGTTGAGTTCCATCATGCGGCCTCATGCAAATTTTGCATAACCTATCGGAAAACGGCATTTGCCACAACGGGACCTGCCTGCCACCTTGCCCGCCAAGGACGGGAAACGTCGTCCGCAACTGCCTTTCCAAAAGAACAAGAGGGTGAACGAAGCATGAGAACGATTGCAAATCTTTCGACCACCGCTGCTGTGATCTGCTCCACGGCGCTTGGTAGTCTTGCGCCGGCCTATGCGGCCTGCACCAACGACACCTGGGCCAAGATCAAGGAACGCGGCAAGATCGTCGTTGGTGTCAAAACCGACGCGAAGCCTTGGGGCTTCATCGATGCCGACGGCAAGCTGGTCGGCATGGAAGCAGACATGGCCAAGGAAGTGGCCGACACGATCGGCGTCGAACTCGAACTCGTCGGCGTTCAGTCTTCCAACCGCATGCAGTTCCTCGAACAGGGCAAGATCGATCTGATGATCGCGACTATGAGCGACCGCAAGGACCGTCGCGACATCGTGGGCGTGGTGCTGCCGAACTACTACACCTCCGGCACCAACATCATGGCGCCCAAGGCCCTCGGCCTCAAGGAATGGTCCCAGCTGAAGGACAAGCCTGTTTGCGGTTTGCAGGGCTCCTTCCACAACAAGGCGATTGAAGAGCACCACGGTGCCAAGGTGATCGCCTTCGACAACAATGCCGCCGCCAAGCAGGCACTGCGCGACAAGAAGTGCATGGCCTGGGTGTTCGACGACTCCTCGATCGCCGCCGATCTCGCTTCGGGCGAATATGCCGATTACGAAATGCCGCTCAAGACGGAAAACGACAATCCCTGGGCGCTTGCGGTGCCGCTTGCCGAGCGCGAATGCGTCTTCGGCCGGTTCATGTCCGGCATGGAATTCAACTGGCTCCAGTCGGGCCACCTGAGTGAACTCGAGAAGAAGTGGGGCGTCCAGGAAAGTGCCTTCCTGAAGGCGCAGCAGGAACGCTTCAAGGACTGGCTGGCCAAGTAGCCGCAGCCGAATCTGTCGCCACCGGTCATCGTCTCTGGTGACCGGTGGTTTCCTCCTGCCCCTCGGATCGACGTGCCATGATCGAGACCATCCAGAGCTTCTTCAGGGAGCTCGCGCAGACTCATCCGAAATGGAATTTCATCTTCTTCTACGAGCCGTCGCAATGGGCGCGCGTCGTGAGCGGCCTTGCCGTGACGATCGAGCTTTCGGTCGCCTGCGTCGCGCTCAGCCTCATCATCGGCATAGTGGGCGCATGGGCGCAAGGAGCGCGCTCCCCCTTCCTGCGCTGGCTGACGCAAGGCTATATCCAGCTCTTCCGCAACACGCCGCCGATGATCCAGCTCTTGTTCTTCTATTTCGCCCTCGGCCAGTTCACGCCAGCAATCATCGGGGCAGACGGCTGGACCGAAGAGCCTGTCATCTCCAACATCGGGTGGGCAATCGTCTCGCTGTCCTTCTTCGCCGGCGCCTTCAATGTCGAAATCTTCCGGGCAGGCATCGAGGCCATTCCGCAGACGACGAAGGAAGCCTGCGAGGCGCTGGGCATGAACAGGCTGCAGACATACGCCTATGTCGTTCTGCCGCTGGCTCTTCGCGTCAGTCTGCCGGCGCTCAACAACAATCTGGTCAATCTGGTCAAGACGACGACCCAGGCGATCGCGATCGCCGTGCCCGAACTGCTCTACCAGATGGTTTCGATCTGGAATGATTACGCGTCGGCGCAGAATGCGGCGATGACGGTCCTGTTCGCCACCTACATCCTGCTCGTCGGGGCGCTCGCCTTTGCGATGAACCGCTGGGAGCGCGCCCTCTACATCCCCGGTTTCGGCGGAGGTCGATAATGTCTGATACTTTCAAGCTTCCGCTCCGCGACCGTCAGTCCGATCTTCCGGTTCTGTTGCCGCTGAAAGTGCCGGAGCCCGATGTGCTGGGCTTCTCGCGCTGGCTCGCCTCGATGCCGGGTTGGACGCTTCCCGCCTTGACTGCCGTCCTCGCGCTTTGGCCGGTCTACGCGATGGCGCAGTCGACCTTTACGACTGAGCGCGTACTCTCGACCCTTCTGAAATGGACGCCCCTGCTGGTGACGAAAGGGTTTGTTCTCAACATCCTCATCAGCTTCCTGACGGTGGTGTTCGGCACCATCGCCGGCATCTTTCTCGGGCTCGGGCGCGTGTCACACAGCCGCGTCGTGCGTCTCTTCTCCTGGTTTACTGTCCAGCTTTTTCGCAACTCGCCCTGGCTGGTGCTGCTCTTCGTCGTCATGCTTACATTGCCCTTCGAGCTCCGCATCGGCGGTGCGATTATCCCGGTTCCGGATTGGATGAAGGCGGTGTTCGGGCTCAGCCTGCCAGTCATGGCGAACATCGCCGAGATCGTCCGCGGGGCCATCCGCTCGGTTCCGAGCGGCCAGTGGGAGGCGGCTGAATCGCTCGCCTTCAGCCGCACCCAGACGCTGTGGCAGATCATCCTGCCGCAATGCTTCAAACGAATGATCCCGCCGTGGATGAACTGGTACGCCATCATGACCATGGCGACACCGCTGGTCTCCCTGCTCGGCGTAACGGAAATCATCACGCTCACGCGCCAGGCCATGGAGGCGGAGGGCAATCATCCGTCGCTCTTGGTTCCCTTCTACGGCTTCGCCCTCATCATCTTCTTTGCCTATTGCTACCCCATCGCCCGCCTGACGATGTCGCTTGAAAAGCGCTTCGCGGTAAAACTCTGAAGGATCTGCCCATGAGCGACAATTCTCCCTGGAAGGCCGGCCAGCCGATCGTGTCGATCAAGAATGTGCGCAAGTCCTACGGCAGTATTGAAGTGCTGAAGGGCATCTCGCTCGACATTATGAAAGGCGACGTCGTCTGCATCATCGGTCCCTCCGGATCGGGAAAGTCGACCCTCATCCGCTGTATAAACGCGCTCGCAGATATTCAGGATGGCTCGATCACGGTCGAGGGGCAGGAGGTCCATGACCCGAAGCTCGACAAGCTGGCGCTGCGCCGCAAGGTCGGCATGGTCTTCCAGCAATACAACCTCTTTCCGCACAAGACGGCGCTGCAGAACGTGATGATGGCGCCCGTCAAGGTACTGGGCCAACCGAAGCAGGAGGTGGAGGCACGCGCCCGGTCGCTTCTGAAGAAGGTGCGGCTGGAGGGGAAGGAAAACGCCTATCCCGGCGAATTGTCCGGCGGCCAGCAGCAGCGTGTGGCGATCGCCCGATCGCTTGCCATGCAGCCGGACGTCATGCTGTTCGACGAGGTGACGGCGGCGCTCGATCCCGAGACCGTGAAGGAAGTGCTCGTCACGATCAAGGAACTTGCCGCCGACGGCATGACCTGCATCCTCGTCACCCATGAAATGGGCTTCGCGCGCGAGGTGGCCGACCACATTTACTTCACCGATCTTGGCGTGATCGTGGAACATGGCCCGCCCTCGACCTTCTTCGACAATGCGCAGGATCCGCGAACGAAGGCTTTCCTCGGACAAATCCTTTGAGGCTTGAAGGCGATGATCGAGACACCCAATCCGCGCAGCCCGGATGTCGGTCTTTCGCTCCACGTCACTGAAAACCGCTTCCCTGTCGCTGGTGCCTTCGCCCTGGCGCGTGGAGCGCGAACTGAAATCCGCGTTGTCACCGTCGAACTTCGCAATGGCGATGTTTGCGGCCGCGGTGAATGCGGACCCAGCGGGAGGGATGGCGAAACCGTCGAGGATGTGATCAGCGTCATCCAGGCGATCCAACCGGACTTGCGGAACGGGCTTGACCGAAGTGCCCTGCAACTGCGTCTGCCGGCCGGTGCGGCGCGCAACGCGCTCGATTGCGCGTTCTGGGACCTTGAGGCGAAGAAATGGGGAGTTTCGGCATGGCAATTGGCTGGGCTTGCACCGCCTTTGCGATTGAACACCGCTTACACGCTATCCCTTGCCTCGCCGGACGTCCTGCGGAAAGCGGCGGCGAGGAATGCCCATCGCCCGCTGATAAAGGTTCAACTGGGCTCGGACGCCGATTTGGCGCGTATTGAGGCCGTGCGTGCGGGAGCTCGGCACTCCACATTGATCGCCGATGCCAATGGAAGCTGGACGCTCGAACGATATCTCAGTCTCGCGCCGGAATTCGTGCGGCTCGGGGTCGTCATGGTGGAGCAGCCTTTGCCTGCCAATGCCGATGCCGGCCTGGCGCAAATCGAACGCCCGCTCCCGGTCTGCGCGGACGAGGGCTGCCGTGACCGGCATTCCCTTGAGAAGCTGAACGGCAAATATGACGTCGTCAACATCAAGCTCGACAAGGCCGGCGGGCTCACCGAGGCGCTTGAACTCAAGCGGGACGCCCTGACGGCAGGCTTCGACATCATGGTCGGCTGCACGCTCGGCACGTCGCTTGCCATGGCGCCTGCTTTCCTGCTTGCGCAGGACGCCAGATATGTCGATCTCGACGGGCCGCTTCTGCTCGCGAAAGACCGGAACACATCAATTCACTACGAAGGCTCGCTCATGGAGCCGCCACCTTCATCTCTCTGGGGTTGATCCTATGCGCCAAGTCTATGTCAATGGAGACTATCTGCCTGAAACCGAGGCCCGGATTTCTGTCTTCGATCGCGGGTTTTTGTTTGCCGACGGCGTCTATGAGGTGACGCTCGTGCTCGACGGCAAACTCGTGGATTTCGCCGGCCATATGCGTCGCCTGCGCCGGTCGCTCGGCGAACTGGGCATGGCCTTCGCTCTGACGGACGAGGATCTGCTTGACATTCACCGCGAGCTGATCCGGCAGAACGATATCGAGGAGGGCCTGGTCTACCTGCAGGTGACGCGCGGTTCGGCCGATCGCGACTTCCTCTTTCCGGCCGAAGAGACGCCAAATACCGTGGTGCTCTTCACGCAAAAGAAATCGCTTGTCGATAGCCCGCTTGCGGAGCGCGGCCAGCATGTCGTGACCGTGGAGGACCTGCGCTGGCGGCGCTGCGACATCAAGACCGTACAGCTCCTCTATCCCTCAATGGCCAAGATGGAGGCCAAGTCGCGGGGCGCCGACGATGCTTGGCTTGTCAAGGACGGTTACGTAACCGAAGGCTCGTCGAACAATGCCTATATCGTCACGCCGGAAGGAACTGTCGTGACCAGGGATCTGTCGACCGACATCCTGCACGGGATAACGCGCGAGGCCGTTCTGCAGTGCGCAGAGGATCTTCAGCTGAGGATCGAGGAGCGGCCCTTCACGGTCGAGGAGGCCGAGAATGCGGCGGAGGCCTTCTCGACCTCGGCCTCCGGTCTGGTCAGCCCGGTCGTCAGGATCAATGGCCGTGAGGTCGGCCCCGGGCGGCCGGGACCGATCGCGGCCCGGCTTCGACAGATCTATCTCGAGCGCAGCCGGGCTTCAGCGGTCTAGCAACGCCGATCGTGCGCCGACCGGCTTTCGCGCCGGCTCTTTTGGATTATCAAGGGTATCTAATGAAACAAGTCGCCAAGCCGAGTGCCAATCGCTTCAGTCGAGCATGGCCAATCGGGAGCCCTCCCAAATGGCTCGCAATGCGGGCGGATTGGTGACAGGGTAGCCAGCAATGAAGCCTTTGACCGAAAAAGACGGGAACTCCTTTCGAAGCAGAAGCGCGGCGCGTTCCGCTTTCTCCGACTCACCCGAGAAAGCATGCGCCATTGCCAGGAACATCAGCGTGTTTGGCGATTCCTGAGAACTTTTTTCGAGCGCTGAAATACAGTCCTCGTATTGTCCGGACACAAACATAACCCTGCCTCTCATGCCGAAGTACCACGGCGGCGACAGGGGATTGAGATACAGCGCTCTTTCAATCAGCGGAACAGCCTCGGCCGGGTCTCCGACCACCAACGCCTTGCTGCCGGCAAGCAGCGCCAGCGTGTCGGCGTGGTTCCTTCCATATTTGAACGCACGCGCATGGGCGTCGGCCGCACCCGCCAGATCGCCGTGACATGCCTTGAGGTCGCCCAGGCAAGTATAACCGGAGGGCTCTGTCGGATCGAGAAGCAACGCCTGCTCGACCGCAGACCGCCATTTCTGGATTGCTTCTTCCGGGTTGGTGCTGAAGCCATTGCAGGCTTGGATGGAGTAGGCGTAGGCCAGCTCTGTCCAAGCCCTGGCACGAGTGGGATCCAATTCGAGGGATCGTGAAAGAAGGTCCACTGCCGCCTCGTTTCCTTCACGGCCGAACCTGTTGTGCTGCTCGACACCTAAGAGATAGTAGTCGTAGGCCTGCAGGCTGGAAGGTGCCTTGCGGCGGCTTGCATTGCGTCCGAGCGCCGCAAGCGTGCCGAAGCAGCCTGCAAGGACATTGATAACGCTCTCGGTCAGACTGTCCTGGAGCGTCAGGAAGTCCTCCATCGGGCGATCGTAGCGCTCGCTCCACAGCATCTGCCCAGAGCGCGTATCCGAAAGCTGGATGGTCAGTCGGACCCGTCGATCATCCGCGCGCAACTGGCCGGTAATGGCGTAGGTGGCACCAACGGCCTGGACGTGATCGTCATGGCGTTCTGGCTTGTTTCCAAGCAGTTTCATCGTGTGAAACGCGATGACCGGAATGTCCGCATACCGGGCCAGATCGACACAGATATCTGATGAAAGACCGTCAGCAAAACGATGCCATTGCTCCTCCGGGTTGAGGCTTTCGATCGGAAATACGGCAAGTATCGGCGTTGCTTGCTCCTTTGCGGGCCGTATCGGCTTGCCTTCCACATTGGAGATACAGGAGGCAAGCTCGATTTTGTTTCGTACGCCGAGCTTGCCGTAGATCGTCGCGAGGTGCGTGCGGACTGTCGAGGGAGCGATGAAGAGAGCTTCGCCGATCTCGCGATATGTCAGACCTGCGGCAAACCGTTCGGCCACGGCGCGTTCGCGGTCCGACAGCGCTTCAGGCGCGGACTGAGACGTCGGGATGCGATTCATGCCTGATACCTGCCACCCGAATAGTTCAGTTACAACTGCAGCCTGGGCAAAATACTACAAATGCGGGAGACGAAACACTGCACATGCGCGATGGTTCATTCGCTTGGTGCGCCTAGAGTTGCTGCATTCATCAACCGCCCGAATGGGCAAAAACCATCAGGAACGACGATGAGCAACATTCTGAGCGGAATGTCCGGGTTCTCTAGGAACGTAGGTTTAGACTTGAGTCAAAATCCGAGCCAGGACGGCGGTCGCATCGATGGCTGGCGAAATCCGATTCGTCTTCTCATGGCATGGGACGAGCGACTGCGTTTTCGCGCGCAACTCGCGCGGATGGCTGAGCACACACCGGAACTCTTGAATGACGTTGGGCTGTCCCAAGCACAGGTCGATGCAGAGATAAGCAAACCATTCTGGCGCCGCTAGGGACTGCCTTGCGAGGCTCACATCGCCCGCCATTCAAGCAATTTCCAATGCAGCCGCTCGATTTTCTTGCTCGCTCACTTTGGAGAGGGGTCTCCGGAAAAGAAATTCGTCGAGCGACCGGTTTCAACTCATCCACAACGGATGGGAACCGGAAAGGTCTGCCGCCCCGACTAACGGGAACCGGAAAGTTCGACCCGTTGCTGCCGCTCGTCGATAACCCTGGGATTTCCGGTGCTGGCCGCTCTTTGCGACGATGGGAATGGGAAAGATCGACACTCTGCGGGCGTTCGTTCGCCCGCCCGAAAGGGATTCTTGTGGCAGCAATTGCCTGACTCAGACGCGCATGGCTGTGAGGTCACCTCGTCACAACTGATCAGATGGAGTATTCTAGCCTTTCTGGCAGGCATACCGGCCATGGGATTAGACGTGGGGCGCATCCCGTGGTGGAGGACGGTAATGGTCGACGCAAGCTGATTGCATGGGGGATACTGCAGTGGAGGGGCGCGAGGCGGATGAATCGAGCGTCAGTCTCAGGCAACAGGTCGAGCTGCTGAAGCGGGAGCTTGACGAGACCCTCGAGCAACAGACGTCGACGAGCGAAATTCTGCGTGTGATCTCCACCTCACCCGACGACGTCCAGCCGGTGTTCGACGCGATAGCGGAGAGCGCAGCGAGGCTTTGCGCGGCAGAATTCTGTTTCGTATTTCGGTTCGACGGCGCGCTGCTGCATCCGGCCGCGTATCACGGCATTTCGCGCGAGGGCATCGAAGCCGTAGGCGCCAAGTTTCCGCAGCAACCAAACAGAGGCAATGTCACGGGCCGAGCATTTATCGGCGGTGTCGTCGAACAGATCCCCGACGTCTTTACCGACCCTGATTATAAGATGCTGCCGCTCGCGAAGATCGTGTCCTACCGCAGCGCCATTGGCGTGCCGCTCTTGTGGAAGGAACGTCCGATCGGAGCGATCGCCGTCACGCGGCGCGCGATCGGCCTCTTTCCCGAGCGGCAGGTCGAGCTGCTGCGAACATTCGCCGATCAGGCGGTGATCGCGATCGAGAACGTCCGGCTGTTCAACGAGGCTAAGGCCCACAACCGAGAGCTCACCGAGGCGCTCGAACAGCAGACGGCAACGAGCGAAATCCTGCGCGTCATCTCGACTTCGCCCACCGACGTGCAGCCGGTGTTCGACTCAATCGCGAAGAACGCAGCAAGACTTTGCGCGGCGGAATTCTGCTTTGTCTTCCGTTTCGACGGGGAACTCATGCACCCGGTCGCTTATCATGGTGTCTCTCGCGAAGGTATCGAAGCGGTCCGAGCCATCTTTCCCCGAAAACCAAGCAGGGCCAATGTGACGGGGCGTGCCTTTCTCAGCGGCGCCATAGAGCAGATCGCGGACGTGTTTGCCGATCCCGAGTATCAACTCCTCTCGTTGGCGAAGATCATGTCCTACCGCAGTGCCATCGGTGTGCCGCTCACGCTGAACGGCCGTCCCATCGGAGCAATCGGCGTCGACCGGCGCGAGGTCGGATGTTTTCCGGAGCGACAGGTCGAGCTCCTGCGAACCTTCGCCGATCAGGCGGTGATCGCGATCGAGAACGTCCGGCTGTTCACCGATCTGGAGCAACGCAATCTTGAGCTGAAAGAATCCCTACAGCAGCAAACTGCGACAGCGGATGTCCTCAAGGTCATCAGCCGGTCAGCATTCGATCTGCAGGCTGTGCTGGATACGCTTGTCGAATCGGCCGTGCGACTTTGCGACGCTTATGATGCAGTGATATTCCTGAAGGATGGTGACACGCTCAATGCGAGAGCGCATCATGGGCCGATTCCAATGGATTTCTTTGCCTGGCCAGTGTCACGGGACTGGGTAACGGGGCGGGCGGTCCTGGACCGAAAGCCGGTGCATGTCCCCGACCTGAGCGCCGACGCCGAGGAGTTCCCTGACGGCCAGCGCATGGCCGTTCGGATGGGACATCGCACCATCCTTGCAGCGCCCCTGCTACGGCAACACGAGGCAATTGGCGGCCTCGTCATCCGCCGGACGGAAGTCAAGCCGTTCACCGAAAAGCAGATTGGACTTCTCCAGACCTTTGCCGACCAGGCGGTCATTGCGATCGAGAACGTCCGGCTGTTCGACGAGGTGAAGGCGCGGACCGCCGAACTGGCCGAGGCGCTGAAGCAGCAGACCGCAACGGCCGACGTACTGAAAGTCATCAGCCGCTCCGCATTCGACCTGCAATCGGTTCTGGATACCCTCGTAGCGTCCGCTGCCCGTCTTTGCGAGGCGGACATGGCGACGATGACCCGGCCGATGGGTGACGCGCACTATCCTGTCGCCCGCTTCGGCTTCTCGCAGGAGTTCGACCGATATTTCCGAGCGCTCCCACTGGAGCCGGGGCGCGGCAGCATAGTCGGGCGAACCCTGCTTGAGGTCCGGCCGGTTCAGGTCGCCGACGTCCTCGATGATCCCGAGTACGGCATGCCGGAAGCGCAAAGACTTGGCGGGTTTCGTAGCGTACTTGGCGTGCCGCTCCTGCGCGAAGGAAACCCGATCGGGGTGCTCGCATTGGCCCGCTCGACCGTGCGGCCCTTCACCGATAAGCAGATCGAGCTGGCATCGACCTTCGCCGACCAGGCGGTGATCGCGATCGAAAATGTGCGTCTTTTCCAGGAAGTGCAGACGAGAACCGAGGAGCTGTCGCGCTCCCTCGAGGAACTCAAGACCACGCAGGACCGATTGATCCAGACGGAGAAGCTCGCCTCGCTCGGACAACTGACCGCCGGAATTGCGCACGAGATCAAGAACCCGTTGAACTTCGTCAACAATTTCTCGGCGCTGTCGGTCGAATTGATCGAAGAGCTTCAGCAGGCGGTGGGCGGCGCGGTAGCCGACGGCGCGCCGCGCGCCGAGATCGACACACTCGCCGAGACGATAAAGGGCAATCTTGAGAAGATCGTCCAGCACGGCAAACGCGCCGATTCAATCGTCAAGAACATGCTTATGCATTCGCGTCAGGGGGCGGGAGAGCGCCGCCCGACCAATATCAACGGCCTCGTCGAGGAGAGCCTCAATCTCGCCTATCATGGGGCTCGTGCCGAGATGCAGGGGTTCACGATCACGCTGCAGAAATCACTCGATCCAGTGGCCGGTGAGGTCGACCTATACCCGCAGGAGATCACACGCGTGCTTCTCAACCTTATCTCAAACGGTTTCTATGCGACGAGCAAACGCGCGGCATCCGAGCTGGGTGGCAGTTATGAGCCGACGCTCGCGGCGGTGACCAGAGATCTGGGAGACAGCGTTGAGATCATCATCCGTGACAATGGTGTGGGAATCCCGCCGGAGGTGAAGGAGAAGATGTTCAATCCTTTCTTCACAACCAAACCTGCTGGCGAGGGGACGGGCCTCGGCCTGTCGCTCAGCTACGACATCATTGTCAAGCAGCATGCTGGTTCCATCGAGGTGGACACAGAACCCGGTCAATACACCGAGTTTCGCATTCGACTGCCGCGGATGACCCCGGCGATGACAACACCGGAGGGCAGATCATGAGCCTCCTCATCCTGGTGGTCGATGACGAGCCCGACGTCGAATTGCTTTTCAAACAGCAGTTCCGCCGTGACCTGCGCGCTGGCCGCTTTGTAATGGAGTTCACGCGATCAGCGTCATCCGCACTCGAGCGGATCGCCGATGCGGGCGACGTCACGCTTATTCTCATCCTGTCCGATGTGAACATGCCAGGGATGAGCGGGCTCGAACTGCTACCGAAGGCGAGGAGCATACGGCCCGATGTGCCGGTGATCATGATCACAGCCTATGGCGATCCGGACACGAAGCGACGAGCCATGGAAAGTGGCGCAGAAGCGTTGCTGACCAAGCCGATCGACTTCATTGCGTTGCGAGAAGAAATCGACAGTCGGGTTGGGGGCCTCGCATGAGCACAAGCATACTCGTTGTGGACGACGAGCCGGACCTGGAGATGCTTCTTCTCCAGAAATTCCGGCAGCAAATCCGCGACGGCTCACTGCGTTTCCTCTTCGCCTGCGACGGAGTTGACGCCTTGGCCGTGCTTGCTGCCAACAACGACGTGGATATTGTGCTGAGCGACATCAACATGCCGCGTATGGATGGCCTGTCGCTGCTGGCGAAGCTTCAGCAGAGGGACGAGGATCTGTCCACGATTATCGTCTCCGCCTACAGCGATATGGCCAACATCCGGACCGCGATGAACCGCGGCGCATATGATTTCGTAACGAAGCCGATCGATTTTCCCGACCTGGAGGCTACGATCGTCAAGACGATCCACCACATGGAGGCGTTGCGCGAAGCGCAGCGCAGGCAGTCGGCGGCCGAGCAGGCGCGGGCGTCACTTTCCCGCTACTTTTCGCCAAATCTCGCCGAACGCCTAGCCAACAGCGCCGACGACGCTCTTGATCTTGGCGGGAAACGCCGGGATGTTGCGTCGCTCTTTACCGATCTGACGGGGTTCACCACACTGGTGGAAACGATCGAGCCGAACGTGCTCGGGCAGCTCCTCAATGATTACATCGTCGGCATGACCGACATCGTGTTCGCACATGATGGTACTGTCGCCAAGATCATTGGCGACGCACTCCACGTACTTTTCGGCGCACCGGTCGATCAGCCGGACCATGCCAGTCGCGCGATCGCCTGCTCATTCGCACTTGACGCCTTCGCACTGTCTTTCCGTGAACACTGGTGTAGAAAGGGAATAGCCCTTGGCCATACCCGGATTGGTGCGCATGCCGGCACGGCCGTGGTCGGCAACTTCGGCGGAGGAAAGTTCTTCGACTACAGCGCCTACGGCGACACCATCAACGTTGCCGCGCGCTTGGAAGCGGCCAACAAGTCGCTTGGCACACGCATTTGCGTGAGTGGCAGCCTCGCAGCGAACATGCAGGGGTTCTGCGGTCGTCCTGTTGGCGACCTCCTGCTCAGAGGCAGGACGGAGCCGATCCGCGCTTTCGAGCCGCTTGAGGGCGAAAGCTATGCCAGCGGCGCAACGCAGGCGTACATGGCTGCTTTCGAAGAACTGCAGACCGGCGATCCTCATGCCGTAGCTTCATTCGCTGCGCTGGTTGGTCGTAACCCCGAGGACCCGCTCGCTGGCTTTCACCTGAAGCGACTGATGAACGGCGAATTCAGCACGACCATCAACCTCAAGAATTACCACTGACCGCGTAGCCCTTGGATCCGACCAGGACCGGCCTGAAGCGCCAGATCTCCTGCTCCAAGACCTAGGCGTAACGCCGACCGCAGCGGTCCCTCCATCGAATGAACAGTCGAGCATCGGCTGCTGGATCAGAAAAACCTCCCTCTACGAACGTGCTGGCGCTGAAAAGACCCGAGCGAAAGGATAGACCGGGACCACGCTTCGAACGACGCCGTTCGAGCGCGTCCGATATCCTTTCCCTATACGGGACGGACGCGGTTGGGTCGATGCTTCCAAGCGGCACGCCATCGCCGGCCCCGGAACCTGGATACACGTATTGCTAGACTAATGTCCGCACTTGGCGCGCGAAGCTGCGCTCCCGCATCCACGCGGCGGACTTCCGCTCCACACCCGACTGAGACGATCGGAAGCCGGCAACATGCCGACCAGTCCGGGATGTCGACTCCCATCCCTCGCCTTGAACGGAATCGAACCGTAACTCCCCGTTATTGGAAAGGCGTAGGGCAGCCCGTCCTCACCGCTAAGTGCGTGCATCGCCTGCGCGTCGCCGTTCTGTTTGTTGGCGCCTTAGAGGCATGGGCGTTGAGTGGTTCCTGTCCAAGATATGAAAGGGCATTGCGGACCAGGACCGCTGGGATGAAAAACAGAGCCAGGTATCGCGTCCGACCCTTGGCTGCCGATGCGTGTTCCGGAGAACAACTAGAGCATTTTGCAGTCAGGTGGAATCACCTGACGTCGCACAAATGCGGCAAAAACAAAGGTTTAGAGCGGCGACGCGAACGTATGTGAGCGCATCCCGCTCTAATGCTGCAGACGTAAAACACGAAGACCTAAAATTCCGTCGGACCACCGCGTGAAATATCAGATCAGACTCACCAGCGCAGCGCCGCGGTGTCGGCCGGCGCGTCCCACAAGGAAAGCTCTCGTTCCTCGAGGCGCGCAACGGTGACCGAGAGGCCCGCCATGTCCAGGGAGGTGACGTAGGTTCCGACCAGCGACCGGGCAACCGTGACGCCCAAGCGCGCAAGCCGCGCTCGGGCGCAATTGTAAGCGAGATAGAGCTCCGATACCGGCGTGCCACCGAAGCCGTTGATGAAGAGGAGCAGCTTGTCGCTCTGGTCCGGCGCCAGATCGCTCAAGATCGCCTCGAGCATCGTTTCCACGATTTCGTCGGCGGTCGCGAATTTGACCCGTGCGCGGCCGGGCTCTCCGTGAATTCCGACGCCCATCTCCATTTCATTTTCGTGGAGCACGAAGGTCTCCCGCTCCGTGTCGGGTACGGTGACACCGCGGAGCGACACGCCCACGGTGCGGATGCGGCCGTTCAGGTCCTCGCCAAGCGCGCTCAGTTCATCGAGCCTCCAGCCGGCCTCCGCCGCTGCTCCGAGCAACTTCTCGACCACGAGCGTTCCCGCAACGCCTCTCCTGCCTTGGCTGCGCTTCGACCCGCCGGGGTTGACGTCGTCGCGCACGATCACGGTGGCGATCCGGTGCTCGGCCCCCGCGAGCTCGGCGGCCATTTCGAAATTCATGACGTCGCCGTCATAATTCTTGACGATGAGCAGACAGCCCTCGCCGCCGTCGGTTTCCCGGATCGCGGCAATGATCTGGTCCGGTGTCGGAGAGGTGAAGACATGTCCGGTGCAGGCGGCGTCCAGCATACCTTTCCCGACAAAACCGACATGCATCGGCTCGTGCCCGGCGCCGCCGCCCGAAATGAGCGCGACCTTGCCCGGACGAAGACTGCGTCGGCGAATGAACTTCCTGTCGGCGCCGAAAGCCACGAGCCGTTCGTGGGCTGCGACGAAGCCGGCGAGACTTTCAGCCACCAGCGTCTCGGCTCGGTTCATGAATTTCTTCATCGTGCGCCTCCCACGACGCCGTGCTCTCCTGCCCTGCGCAAAATAGCCGCAACGCTTCAACCTCGACACCGGTGCCCTCGATCAGACTCGAAACTAGAGGGTCTTGTCGGGGCAGCGACGTACTGAAACACATCGCAACCCGCTAATCCATCGTTCCAACCAGTTTCGCCATGCTCCGGACGAGTTCCTCGATCGCTTCGTCGAACAGGCGGTTCTTCTTTTCGTCGCCAAGATCGGGAACGATCAGCGAGAGCTGGCGCAGCTTCTCCGTGCTTCCGAAATCCGGCAGCTTACCGGGGTGTGCGGACTGATAGGCCTGAAG
This sequence comes from Sinorhizobium glycinis, assembly GCF_001651865.1. Lineage (GTDB taxonomy): Bacteria > Pseudomonadota > Alphaproteobacteria > Rhizobiales > Rhizobiaceae > Sinorhizobium > Sinorhizobium glycinis. Next base: position 44,569 of record NZ_LPUX01000062.1, on the reverse strand, counting down.
GAAGCGCTCCTGCTCGCCCGGGCTGAAGTGGCAGACACGGAAGATCGTCGCGAGATGACGCGCCGGCAGCGGGGTGGAGTAGGCTGGGCTTGTCACCTGCGTCACAAAGCTGCGATGTTTGCCGAGTGCTGCGGCGAGCCGCTGACGGGTTCCCGACGGCCGATTGTCGATGATCTGCGCCAGGATCGTCTTGTAGGCGATGATGGGATCTTCAACTGTCTCGCGCGACATTCACTTCATCTCCGCCGCGGCCCGGCCGTCCGAGTACATGCCGGCGATTGTGGATCTTATGTCCGCCAAGCGATTGGGCGCCATCGAGAAGTGGCGAAGGCCCGCTGCCATGAGCGCCGGTATATGCTGGGGGTCGGAGGCCATCTCGCCGCAGATCCCGATCGATTTTTTCATCGCCTCGGCAAGCGCCACGCCCTGCGCGATTACCCTTAAGACCGCCGGCGTGGCGGCGTTGTAAAGTGCGGCGACGCTTTGGTCGTCCCTTGCGGCCGCCGCAAGATATTGCGCCAGGTCGTTTGTCCCGAAGGAGAAGAAGTCCGACCGCAAAAAACGATCGAGCATCAGCGCCGCCGCCGGCACCTCCACCATCATGCCAATCTCCGGCATGCGCGTTTGCACCCCCCTCCTGCCAAGCGCGGCCGCTTCCTCTTCGAAGATCGCCCGCATCGCATCGAGTTCTTCCGGCACCGTAATCATTGGCAGGAGGACGCCGAGATTGCCGTGCGCCGCTGCCCGCAACAAAGCGCGCGCCTGCAGACGGGCTATTTCCGGAAGCGCCAGAAGCAGCCGGATGCCTCGTCGTCCCAGGAACGCTTCGCTCTCCTTGGCCCCGACGCCCAACTCCATCTTGTCGCCGCCGAGATCCAACATGCGCACAATCACCGGCGCATCGCCCGCCCAGTCCAGCGCCTGCCTATAGACGTCGTAATGTGTTTCCTGATTGAAGACATTGCCCAAAAACTCTGTCCGCATCAGGCCGATGCCAGCGACGGACGAGGGATCAATGGATTTGAGCTCAATCGGATCATTGACGATCGCCGACAGGCGGATCGCAACCCCGTCGGCGGTCTCGATCACGCCGCCCGCTCGAGACGGAACAGTTGGCCTTGCCTCGGTTGTTCTCGACCGCGCCTTGTTAATCTGCTGATCTTCAGGCGCGACAACCACGCGGCCGTCATTCGCATCGACAAGCACGCGCACACCATCGGCGACTTTGAACCGCCCGGTTGCTACGACCATGGGGACTGAACGGCTGCGGGCGAGCATGGCCACGTGGCTGGAAACACTGCCTTCGAAGAGGATGATGGCGCCGCCGGCGGTCCAGTCATGCTGAAGGAGGAGGCTGGGCTCAAGGTCCTTGCCGACAAAAACCGAACCCGGCGCAAAGTCCTCCAGAGGGCGGCCCGTCAACGCGCTAAGAACGCGATTGCGGATATCGACGATGTCGATCGCGCGGGCGCGGAGCTGCTCATCGGGTGCCTGCTCGATATCGGCGATATAGTCGTTGAGCGCCCCGAACCAGGCGAGTGCGGCGCCATCGCCGGCGACGATCCTCTCCTCGGCCATTTCGACGAGAGCCGGATCGAGCAGCATCTCGATCTGGAAATCGAGAATGCCGGCACTTTCCTCGTCCGACCGGTCCGCGAGAGCCTCTAGCTCCGCGAGGGCGGTGGCGACGGCCTGCCGCAGCTTGTCGCCTTCCGAGGCCATGGTGTCGCCGAGCGCAAGCGCCTCCGCCGTTACATCGGCGGCGAGGTGGACGGGTCCGACCGCGACGCCCGGAGAGGCGGAGACCCCGGTGATTTCAAGCGTTTCGGCCATGCTTCTTTTCTTCATCGAAGTCGCGCTCGACGAGCGCCTTGAGGGCATGGATCGCTTCTGCGGCGCGCAAGCCTCGGGCTCGGATTTTCAGGATCGAGCCCCTTCGTATCCTGGCTCCCATGATCTTGACGATGCTCTTGCCGTTCAGCCAAACGTGGCTGTCGTTCACCTCGATCTCGATCGTGCAGGGAAACGACTTCGCGAGCCGCGTGAAGATGACCGAGGGACGAGCATGCAGCCCGAAGCCGTGCGTCACCTCGATCTCCGCCTGGCAGTAACCGTGCACGTCGACTGCCTCCGGCCCTTCCCGTCGCGGCCTGTTGTCCATCACGGCGACAGTTCCTCCGCGGTCGCCACGACGCGGGCGAGAGCCGCTCCGCCCGATGCTTCGGCGGCAGCCATCACCGCCCCCTCGACGAGTGGCGCGTCGCAGATGATCACCCTGCCGGAGCGCGGCTCTCCGAGCATCTCTATCGCCATCTCGCTGTTGGTCTCCGCCCCGCCCAGATCGACGAAGACGGCGACCCCCGCATCCGACCAGGCTCGTTCGATCGCGGCCAATATGCCGGCCGCATGCGTGCCGAGCCCACCTTCCGCATTGCCGCCCGACCAGGCGAGCGGCACGCAATCGCCGACCATCTGGCGCACCATGTCGGCAGCCCCCTCGGCGACGAGCGGAGAATGCGAGACAATGACGATGCCGACATTTGCGGATTTCGGGTTCATGCCGGACATTGCTCCTCCAAGAAACGACAGATCGCCGCCGTCAGCAGCGCACAACTCTTCGCGCCCGGATCGACATGTCCGACCGACCGGTCGCCGAGAAAGGCGGCGCGCCCGCGCATCGCCCTCATGCCGAAAGTCAGGCTTGCCGCCCGTTCCGCTTGCTGGGAGATGCCGGCCAATCCCGCGCGCCTTACCACTTCGGCATGCACCGGGTAAAGCACGTCGAGCAGCGTCTTGTCGCCGGGGCCTGCCCGCCCACGACGGGCGACGGCATCGATGGCATGCTCAAGCGCGCGTGCAAGGTCGATCTCTCCGTTCGCACCGACCAACCGACGGCCGATCTCGATCAGCAGCGTCCCATAGAGCGGACCGGCCGCGCCGCCGACGCTCATGACGAGCGTGAGGCCCGTCTCCTCCAGTGCCTTCGGCAAGGGAAGCTGCACGAGCCGGCTTCGGTCGGCATAGACCGCCTCCAAGCCGCGACGCATGTTGGTGCCGTGGTCTCCGTCGCCGATCGCCCTGTCGAGTTCCGACAGATGATCGGCATTGGCGGCAATCACCTCGCGACAGGCTTCGATCAACCCGCCGATGAGCGCTGCATTTGCCAGCACGGTCAACACCTTTTACCAACCCTCGCTCGATCATACTCGCGATCGGTGGCTACCGTCAGAGCATTTGCCTAACGAAGCCCTGCTGCGACTTCGAAGACGGCGGCCACCGCCATCGCTCCCGGATCCGGCACGCCGTCGAGGTCCCGCTCTCCCACATAGGAGGCTCGCCCCGCATTCGCCTTCTTCATTGTCCGTGTCGCGTCGGCGCCGGCCCGCGCTGCGGAAGCCGCCGCGGCAAGACCGCCGGCCTTGAGGGCGCGCAGCGCCGGGTCCAGAGCATCCACCATCGTGCGATCACCGACGCCCGCCCCGCCGTAGAAGGTCATCCGTTCGAGTCCCGCCAAGAGCGCGCCCGCCATGTCTTTCGTGTCCGAATAGGCCTTGGCGGCACCGGTGAAGAAGATCGACAGAAGCACGCCGCTTGAGCCGCCCATGCTTGTGCTGAGAATGCTGCCGATCGACGAGAGCGTCGCGGCGATATTCTTCAGCGGCAGCCTTTCGATCTGCGCCAGAACGCTGCGTGAACCGGTCGCCACGGTAGAGCCGGTATCGCCATCACCGGCCCGGCCGTCGAGGTGGTTGAGCTCCGCCTCGAGCGAGAGCAGATGATCGCAGATCGCCGCGATCAGCCGATCGGCGGCCGGATCATGGCTGGCCGCCACGGACTCACTGGCGGGCACGGCAATCGCCGGCAGAACGGTGACACCATGTCGCTCGACGGCGGGTATCCAGGCATGCGAACCGACCGGCGATGTCAATGCTGCCTTACGCTCATCATCAAGCCGGATCAGGGAGAGCGAAAAACCGTTCATGTTCAGCGCCGTCATCATCGGCGCCGGGCCTATCGTCAGCGTCACACGCTTGGCGAGTAAGGAGGAAAGGACAGTGTGGGCGATCAGTCCCATCTCGATCGGCGGCACGGCACCGAGATTATTGATGAGAAGCGCATAGTGGCCGTCTCCCGGCAAAGCTCGGGAAAGCCGCTCGGACATGGTGGCAACAATGCTGCGTGCCTCCTGCAGGGCAATCCGTTCGGCACCGGGTTCGCCGTGAATGCCGAGCCCCAGTTCCCCCTCGTCCGCCTCGAGCCGCTCCGCATGGGCCTGGCCGGGAATGGAGCAGGAGGAGAGCGACACACCGAGCGAAACGATGTCGCGTGTGGCCGAGTGAGCGGCGGCGGCAACGGTCTCGAGATCTGCATCCTGCTCGGCTAGGTGTCCGGCAATCTTGTGGACGAACAGCGTTCCGGCGACACCGCGCGGTTGGGCGATGTCCGGGAGCGCGATGTCATCGGCAACGATCACCATCTCGACGCGAAAGCCTTCGACGCGCGCCTTCTCTGCCGCGAGCCCGAAGTTGAGGCGATCGCCCGTGTAGTTCTTGACAATCAGCAGGCAGCCCTTTGGCCCGGTCACCGCGCGGATCGCAGTCAGCACCGCATCGACGCTCGGCGAGGCGAAGATCTCGCCGGAAACCGCCGCAGTCAACATGCCTTTTCCGACAAAGCCCGCATGCGAAGGCTCATGGCCAGCGCCGCCGCCCGAAATGACCGCGACCTTCGCCTTGTCCCAGTCGCCGCGCAGGACCACCTTGATGTCGGGATAGGTGTCGAGGCGCGCGAGGTTTCCGGCCGGCGCCGTTTGCAGCAAGCCATCCAGCGCTTCGGTGACGATGTTTTCCCTGCGGTTGAAAAAGTGCTTCATCGTGTTCATCCAATTACCTTGTCGATTGGTCGCGCTTCATTGCCCAAAACCGCTGCACGCTTTTGGCCGACACGTTAGCATCAGCGCAGCCGTTCGCCGTCCGACCCGAAATAAAGGGGCTGTCTCAGCGTGAGGTTGATCCGGTCACCCGGTCTGATGGAGAGATAGGGATCGGCAAGCGTCACGAGCTTGTGCTCCTTCACTCGGATGTGCAGGTGATTCTGGTCGCCGAGGTGCTCGATCCAGTCCACCTCCGCATTGCCCTGAGCGTGTGTGGCGATGTCCAGGTGTTCGGTTCGCGCACCGATCGTGCGGGCGCCGGAGGGCGCCGCAGCGCCAGGAAGGAGATCGATCGGCAGCAGGTTTATGTGCGGTTGTCCGAGGCGCGCCGCGACATGCAGATTGGCCGGGTCTGCATAGATCTCGCGCGGCGTGCCGACCTGCACCAGCCGCCCCTCGGACAGGATGCCGATGCGATCGGACATCGTCATCGCCTCCACTTGGTCGTGGGTCACGTAGAGCAGCGTCGAGCCCAGCTCCTTTTGGATCCGCTTCAGTTCCAGCCGAAGCTCCGCCCTGAGCTTCGCGTCGAGTGAAGACAGCGGTTCGTCCATGAGATAGATCGCCGGGCGGCGCACCAGCGCACGGCCGATCGCGACGCGCTGCATCTCACCGCCCGAAAGCCGAGTCGAGCGGTTCTGCAGCTTGTGCTCGATCCGAACCATGCGCGCCACCTCGCGCACGCGGCGGTCGATCTCCTCGGCACCGAGGCGGCGTGCCGGCGAGCGTAGCGGAAAGGCGAGATTGTCGTAGACGCTTAGATGCGGATAGAGCGAATATTGCTGGAAGACGAAGGCCACGTCCCGCTCGGCCGGCGATTGCCGTCCGACGTCGCGGCCGGCGATGGTCACCCGGCCACGATCCGGTATTTCGAGACCGGCGACCAAACGCAGGGTCGTCGTCTTGCCGGCACCCGTCGGTCCGAGGAGGACCACGAATTCCCCATCCCTGACGATCAGCGAGAGATCGTCGACCGCAACCGTGTCGCCGAAGGTCTTGCCGATACCCTGAAGAACGACCTCAGCCATGGCGCGCCTCCGCGTAAAGAGAGGAGGCGATCGCCCTGCCGGAGACACAATCGAAGACGGCGAGCTTGGCCGGATTGAATTCAAGGCCGACGGCTTCGCCGAGCCTGAAGCTGCGATCGGCCGAAACGCGCGCCTTGACGATGCCGACAGCGGTCTCGACCGCGACGATCTGGTTGGTGCCGAGATATTCGCTGCCATAGACGGCGCCGCGGATGGAGGACCTATCGCTGAAGCGGATATGTTCTGGACGAACGCCGAGCGCCATTTCGCCCGGCGCCACGTCCTCCCCCACCTCCGGCACGGCGACTTCGACACCGTCGAGGACGATCGTTCGCGTCCCTCTCTTGAGCCCCGAATGGAAACGCATGAAGTTCATCGGCGGCGAGCCGATGAAATCGGCGACATACATCGAGGCCGGACGATTGTAGACTTCCTGCGGCGTGCCGAACTGTTCGATCACGCCGTGGTTCATAACCGCGATCTTGTCGGCCATCGCCATCGCTTCATGCTGGTCATGGGTCACGTAGACGGTCGTCGCATGAACGCGATTGTGAAGCTCGCGCAGCTCATGGACCATCACCTCGCGGAATTCAGCGTCGAGCGTGCCGAGCGGCTCGTCCATCAGGAAACATTTGGGCCGCCGGATGATCGCGCGGCCGAGCGCAACACGCTGGCGGTCGCCGCCGGCGAGGCCGGAAACCGAGCGGTCTAGGATATGGTCGATCCTCAGGAGCTTCGCGGTCTCCTCGACGCGGGCGCGGATTTCCGCCTTGGCGACGCCCTGGGACAGGAGCGGGAAGCCGATGTTCCGGCGCACATTCATGTGCGGATAGAGGGCGAAGAGCTGGAAGACGAAGGCGATGTCGCGGGCGCTCGCGCGGTTGAAGGTGACGTCCTCGCCATCCAGATGGATCTTGCCGCTGGTCGGCAGTTCGAGCCCGGCGATCATCCGAAGCGTCGTCGTCTTGCCGCATCCGGAGGGACCGAGCAGCGCCAGGAACTCGCCGTCCTCGACGGTGAAGCTCGAATCCTCGACGGCGACGAAATCGCCGAACTGCTTGCGGAGGTTTACGATCTTGATCTCGGACATCGCTTACTCCGGAAATTTCGAGACGATGATGAACAGGACGGTTCCAGTGAGAAGCATGGCGAGCGAATAGGTGTAGAGCGCCAGGAGGAACGGCTGGAACAACATCAGGAAGCCTGCGGCGATCAACACCGTCGCGATGTTTTCCATCGGGCCGCGCCTGAGGAAGAACGGCCGCTTCTGTCGAGCAGCATGGACGATTTCTTGCGGGTTCGTCATTTGCGTACCGCTCCGAAGGTGATGCCGCGCAGCAGCTGCTTGCGCAGGATGATGGTGAAGACGAGGATCGGCACCAGGAAGATCGTCGTGCCGGCGGCAACCGCCGGCCAATCCTGCCCGCCTTCGCCGATAATCGTCGGTATGAAGGGCGGCGCGGTCTGTGCCGACCCCGAGGTGAGTAGCACCGCAAAGGCATATTCGTTCCAGGCGAAGATCAGGCAGAAGATCGCGGTCGCCGCAATCCCGGTCGTCGCTTGCGGCAGCACGACCTTCCAGAAGGCCTGCAGGCGGGTATAGCCGTCGATCATCGCCGCCTCCTCGTATTCGCGGGGAATCTCGTCGATGAAGCCCTTGAGAAGCCAGACGGCGAGCGAGACGTTGACGGCGGTATAGAGCAGGATCATCCCGAGCGCCGTGTCGGAAAGTCCGAACTGGCGATACATGAGGTAGATCGGGATCGCGACCGCGATCGGCGGCATCATCCGGGTCGACAGAATGAAGAACAGGAGATCGTCGGCGAGTGGCACGCGGAAGCGCGAGAAGCCATAGGCCGCAAGCGTTCCGAGCGAGACGGCGAGGAAGGTCGAGCCAAAGGCGATTACGAGCGAATTGCCGAAGCGCGGCCAGTAGTTCGACGGCCCGGCGATCACCATGTTGCGGCTGCGGGCGATCTCGTCGCAGGCTCCCGCCGGGGCCGGGAGCGACTGGATGTAGTCCGGCGTCTGTCGAGTGCGCGTGGTGAAGAGGTTGCAGAAGCCCTCGAGCGTCGGCGTGAAGACGATCTTCGGCGGATAGCTGATCGAATCCGGCGGCGACTTGATGCTCGTCAGGAAGATCCAGGCGAGCGGGATCATCGTCACCAGCGCATAGAGGATGACGATCGCGCCGGCGATGCGCTTCACGGTCGGCGTCGGCTCGACCACGGAATGGGCGGTGTTGACCGAGTTCATCGCTGTTTCACCTTGTTGAGCGCCTTGACATAGATGTTGGCGAGGCCGAACACCGCGACGAAAAGGATGATCGCGAAGGCCGAGGAGCGCCCGGTCAGCCAGCTTTCGAAGGCTTCGCGCTTCAGCGTTATCGAAGCGACCTCGGTGGTCGAGCCGGGTCCGCCGCCCGTCAGCAACATGACCATGTCAAACATCTTGAAATTCTCGATGCCGCGGAAGAGCACGGCGAGCATGATGAAGGGCAACGCCATCGGCACGGTGATCGACCAGAATTGCCGCCAGGCGGAGGCGCGATCCACCTCGGCGGCCTCGTAAATGTAGTCCGGAATGGACCTGAGGCCGGCGAGGCAGATCAGCATGACATAGGGTGTCCACATCCAGGTATCGACGATGATGATCGCCCACGGTGCCAGACTGACAGAACCGAGCATCTCGAAGGATGACGGCGGAATGCCCGTGAAGAACGAGACGATATAATTGAAGAGGCCGATCTGCGGCTGGTAGAGGAACCGCCAGAAATTGCCGACGACCGCCGGTGACAGCATCATCGGAATGAGGATGACCGTCGTCCAGAAGGCATGGCCGCGGAACTTGCGGTCGATGAGATAGGCAAGCGCGAAGCCGATGACCGTCTGCAGGAGAATCGTCCAGAAGACGAAATGCGCCGTCGTCTGCATGGCGATCCAGATGTCCGCATCGTTCAGCACGCGCTGGTAATTGCGTAAGCCGACGCCCTCGACTTCGGCGTTGGGGCGGTTGGCGCGGAAATTCGTGAATGACAGATAGACGGCCCAGATCAGGGGAAAGATATTGATCGCCAGCAGCAAGGCGATCGTGGGCGTTATGAACAGCCAGGCGATGGCGCGGTCCGAAAGGCCACGCACCCGAACCGCGATCTTTGATGGCGTAGCGCGCGCAAGCATGTCGGCGGATCGCTCGGCAATGGTGGAAGGGGCATCGGTCACTGACGTCACCTGAAGTCGAGTAAGGAATGGTTCGAGGCCGACGGCCCGGACTTTCGCAGCCGGGCCGTGTTCCAGGGCGAGCCTAAAGCTTGCCTTCGTCCTCGAAGATTTCCTTCCAGTCGTTGACGAGAGCGTCGAGTGCCTCTTGCGCCGTGCCCTGGTCGGCGACGACATAGTCATGCAGCCGCTTTTGCATGGCCTGCAGCAGGATCGCGTAGGAGGGCTCCTGCCAGAAGTCCTGCACCTGGTTCATCGCCACGAGGAAGTCGGCGGCGAAGGGCTGGCTCGCCTTGAAGGACGGATCGTTCAGGACCGCGTTGTGCACGGCATAGCCGCCAAGCGCCCACCATTTCTTCTGCACCTCAGGCTGGGCGAACCATTTGATATAGGCGAGCGCGCCGTCCCTGTTGTCGGTATTGGCAACGACGGACATCCCCTGCCCGCCGAGTGTCGAGGCGGCGACCTTCTGCTTGGGATTGACGAAGAAGCCGATCTTGTCGCCGCCGACCTTCTCGTCCTTGTAGAGGCCGGGGAAGAAGGCGAACCAGTTCATCGCCATCGCCACCTGGCCGGATTTGAAGGCGTCGAGCCCCTCGCCCATGTAGCTGTCTGTATAGCCGGGCGGCTGGCAGCATTTGTAAAGCGCCTTGTAGGCCTCAAGCCCCGCGACGGCATCGGGCGAATTGACGGCGCCGTCCATGTCGTATTTGCCGGCGGTCTGCTGATATTTGAAGCCATAGGGATAGAGCGCCGAGGTCGCGCCCATGGTAATGCCCTCGGAGGCGCGCTCGGTGAAGATCGCCGCGCCATAGACCTTCTGCCCGTCGATCTCGCGCCCTGTGAAGAATTCGGCGACCTGCTTCAACTCGTCCCAAGTCTGCGGCGGCCCGAGGTCGCGGCCATATTTCTGCTTGAACTCGGCCTGCAATTCCGGCTTGGCGAACCAGTCCTTGCGATAGAACCAGCCGTTGGCATCGCCCATGGCCGGCAGCGCCCAATAGTTCGGCGTGCCTTTCGGCCAGGTGGAATAGGCATTGACCGCGGCTTCGGCGAAGTCGCTCATCTTGATCCCTTCCTTGTCGAAGAAATCGTTGAGCTTCACGTAGTAGCCGTTCTCGGCGGAACCGCCGATCCACTGGCTGTCGCCGATCAGGAGATCGCAGAGCTTGCCGCCCGAATTGAGCTCGTTGAGGATGCGGTCGGCGAAGTTCGGCCACGGCACGAATTCGAACTTCATCGTGGTGCCGGTCGCTGCGGTAAAATCCTTTGAGAGCTCAACCAGCGCATTCGCCGGATCCCAGGCTGCCCAGCACAGCGTCAATTCATCGGCCTTCGCCATTCCCGGTATCGCCGTCGACAGCAAGAGCGCCGACGACATGCCCGTCAGGGCCTTCGTCATCTTCCGCATGTATTCCTCCCAGATACAGAGCCGACCGACGTCGGCCTCGGAAAATTCTCCGTTGCTCACATGCCCAAGCCATACTCCCTCATGTTGAGCAATATGTTTAGTGATATACACTTTACTAAACACATCAAGAGCAATTCGTCGCTGCGATGCAGCATGCTACTGCATGTCTCCTTAAATCGACCTCGATCTTTGCGCGTCTGATAAGCGCGGCGCTCTAGGGAGGAGAAGGCCAGGAGGGAGAGCGTGCCAACGCTCCCGGTCAGCCTTTGTTGCGGCTCACGAAAACCGTGCTTGCGTCGCTGACGTTCGATACGTGCCAATAGGCCGCCTTGGCGGCCTCTTCAGCATCGGCACGAAGAATTGCTGTGACGATGCTCTGATGTTCCTTATAGGACTTCGCGAGCCGCCCCGGCAGACGGAATTGGGCGCGACGGAAGGGCGCAAGTCGAGCCCGGGTCTGCGTGACCAGTTCGAAGATGTGGTCGTTGTGCGCGCCGCGATAAAGCCTTGTATGGAAGTCTATGTTATGCGCGGCATAATCGTCGTCGGCGCCCGCATGGACAAGGCGCATGGAGTCTCCGTGCATCTTTTCCAGTGCGCGGCGCTCGTCGACGGTCATTCGCTCGGCGGAAAGCCGCGCACAAATCCTCTCAAGTTCGGCCATGGCCTCGAACATCGAGGCGAGGTATTCACCGGTCACGTTCATGACCACTGCACTGCGATTGGGTTGCCGGTCCACGAGACCCATGGCGCAGAGTTGCCGCAGCGCTTCCCGCACCGGGGTCCGCGAGACCTCGAAGCGACCGGCGAGCGAGAATTCGTCGAGTTTCTCTCCGGGCTGCATTTCACCAGTGACGATCATGTCGGCGATCGCCCGCACCATCTCATCGACGGTCGTACCTGCCCGAATGATCTCTCTTCTTCTTGGCTGTTTCACGCGAGGATTCGACATTGGAATTTGCATACAGATGCACGCACGTGGTCCGCAAGTCAAACTGGAAGCTTAATTCTCTGGAACTTCAGCCTCTTTTCCAAGCTCGCCTAGCTTAGCTTCCGTAGGGATTGGCGTCCACACAAGACCCTCTCGCCCATTCCATTAGCATCGCATAGAAAATCAGCATATCTCTTGAAGACTGCATACAGTTTCCTCAACGGCGATCCGCCCGAATGAGGGCGACTCAACGATATCATAGGGTTACTTCTTGGCACACACATTGCATGCACTTTTCATTGCATCGATTTCGAACCGGCCATCGCCACTCGCAAGGAGCATCCCAATGACCAAACTCCTTCATGCCTCCCACGCCATATCCCGCCGCGCATTTCTGCAATCATCTGCCGCGGGTGCCGCCGTGGCGAGCCTCGCGCCGGGTCTTCTCCTTTCGCCTGCCGCCGCCCAGAGCGTATTGACCGTCGGCTTCATCTATGTCGGCCCCAAGGACGATTACGGCTACAACCAGGCGCATGCGGAGGGAGCGGCGGCGATCAAGGCGCTTGCGGGCGTCACCGTCGTCGAGGAGGAAAACGTCCCCGAGGCCATCGACGTTCAGAAGACGATGGAATCGATGATCAACCTCGATGGGGCGACGCTCGTCTTTCCGACCTCCTTCGGCTATTTCGATCCCCATATGCTGGAGATGGCGAAGAAATATCCCGACATCCAGTTCCGCCACTGCGGCGGCCTTTGGCAGGAGGGCAAGCATCCGGGTAACACCGGTTCCTATTTCGGCTATATCGGTCAGGGGCAATATCTGAACGGCATTGCCGCCGGCTACGCGACCAAGAGCAAGAAGATCGGCTTCGTCGCCGCCAAGCCCATTCCGCAGGTGCTGCAGAACATCAATTCCTTCCTGCTCGGCGCCCGCTCGGTCGACCCGGCGATCACCTGCCAGGTGATCTTCACCGGAGAATGGTCGCTCGCGGTCAAGGAGGCGGAGGCCACCAACGCGCTGGTCGACCAGGGGGCGGACGTCATCACTTGCCATGTCGATAGCCCCAAGGTCGTCGTCGAGACAGGCGCGGACCGCGGCGCGTTCATCTGTGGCTATCACGCCAATCAAAGTCCGCTCGCTCCCGAGAAGTATCTCACCGGCGCCGAATGGGCATGGGGCAATGTCTACACGGACTTCGTGAAGAAGGCTCAGGCTGGGGAAAAACTTGGCAACTTCGTGCGCGGTGGCCTGAAGGAAGGCTTCGTCAAGATGAGCCCGCTCGGCCCGGCGGTTGCCGAGGAGGCGCGCAAGAAATTCGAAGCGACACTTGCCGAAATAATGGCCGGCGGCTTCTCGGTCTTCAAGGGATCGATCAAGGACAACAAGGGCAAGGTCGTCGTGGCCGAGGGGCAGTCCTTCGCCGAGGACGCGATCGAGCTCGAAAGCATGGACTACCTGGTCGAGGGCGTCGTCGGCTCGACCGCTTGAGGGCGTCGGCATCATGACCCTCGAAGCCAACTCCCACACTTTACCCACGCTCGACGGGCGGGCCGGTAGTCTCCGGCCCTTCCTCGAATGGCTGGCGCGCCGCGCCGAACCGCTGGCGATTACGCTCTTTGCCATCTTCGTCGGGCTCGCGCTCTTTTCGCTGTTCATCGCACTGATCGGCAGATCGCCGATCCAGCTTTTCGAGCTTATCTTCGCCGGCGGCTTCGGCACCTGGTTCTCGGTCCAGAATTCGCTAAGCCGTGCCGCGCCGCTGCTCCTGACCGCGCTCTGCGTCGCCCTTCCCGCCAGGCTCGGCCTCGTCGTGATCGGCGCCGAAGGCGCGGTCGTACTCGGCGGCGTCGCCGGAGCCGCGATCGCCCTGCCCCTCGTCGGCGACGCACCCGCTCCGCTCGTCTGGCTCATCATGGCGCTTGCCGGCATGCTCGTCGGAGCCGTCTGGTTAGGGTTCGCGGGATTTCTCAGGCACTATCGCGGCGTCAACGAGACAATCGCCTCGCTTCTGCTCGCCTATATCGCAATTGCCTTCATGAACCACCTCATTGAGGGGCCGCTGCGCGATCCGGCAAGCCTCAACAAGCCATCCACTGCCCCGTTGCCACCGGACTACATGCTCGGCAGCATCCCCGGAATGGACGTTCATTGGGGCCTCGTCGTTGGCGTTGTCGCCTGCATTCTCTCCTGGGTGCTGATCGAGGCGACGAGCTTCGGCTTCGCCGCCCGCATTGCCGGCGGCAACGTCCGCGCCGCGCAGATCCAGGGGCTGCCGGTGGGCAGGCTGATCGTTGGTTTCACCGCGCTCGCCGGCGCCTTCGGCGGTCTTGCTGGCATGATCGAAGTCGCTGCGGTGCAGGGCAGCGCCAATGCATCGCTTGCCGCAGGTTACGGCTACACCGGCATCCTCGTCGCCTTCCTTGCGCGCCACAATCCGTTGGCGATCATTCCAGTCGCGGTGCTGCTCGGCGGCATCGATGCCTCCGGTGGTTTGATCCAGCGCCGCATGGGCCTGCCGGATGCAACCGTGCTGGTGCTTCAGGGCACGCTCTTCGTCGTCATCCTGTTCTGCGAGACGTTCTACGGCCGCTTCAAGATGTTCAATCCGGACCTCTGGAAAAGGAGCGCATGATGGAAGCCACCGGCATCGGCGTCTGGGGCGTTCCGCTGGCGATCTTCGCCGGCGCGGTCCGCGTCTCCACGCCTTTCATCTTCGTCAGTCTCGGCGAGGCGATCACCGAGCGCTCCGGACGCATCAATCTGGGCCTCGAAGGCACGCTCGTCTTCGGCGCAATGACCGCCTATGGGGTCGCGGTCATGACGCTCTCGCCATGGCTCGGCGTTCTGGCGGCAATGGCAGTCGGCGCCTGTCTTGGGCTGCTCCACGGCTTCATCTGCAAGTTTCCGAAAGTGAACGACATCGCAATCGGCATCGCCATGATGCAGTTCGGCCTCGGCCTCGCCTTCTTCCTCGGCAAGCCCTTCATTCAGCCCGCCGCCCCGAAGCTGCCAGCCATCGCCTTCGGCGCCTGGTCGAATCTGCCGCAGATTCAGGCCGCCCTCAACATCAACGTCCTCTTCCTAATCGGCGCAGCCCTCGCCCTCCTTCTCTGGTGGGCCTTCCGCAATACCCGTGTCGGCCTGATCCTGCGCGTTGTCGGGGACAGTTCGGACGCCGCCCGGGCAATGGGCTTGAACCCCGACACGGTGCGGCTCTTGGCAACAGCCGCCGGCGGAGCGCTGGCAGCGATCGGCGGCGCCTACCTCTCGCTCTACTATCCGGGCTCCTGGAACGAGGGCATCTCCTCGGGCCAAGGCCTCATGGCCGTCGCACTCGTCATCTTCGCCCGCTGGAACCCGATCGGCTGCTTCCTAGCCGCGCTTCTCTTCGGCGGCGCTGGCGCGCTTGGGCCCGCCCTGCAATCGGTCGGCGTCACGAAGGGCTACTACCTCTTCTATGCCGCCCCCTACGTGCTGACCCTCGTCATCATGGTCGCCACATCCTCTCCCACCCGCTCGCTCGCCGGCGCCCCCGGCGCACTGTCGATCACCAAATAGGAGCGATCCGTCATGAACAGCCTCGCCTCCCTGCCGATCACGAGCCAGAAGCTCAGCCATATCGATGCCGATCCCTATCCGTGGCCCTATAACGGCGACCTTAGGCCCGAGAACACGGCGCTGATCATCATCGACATGCAGGCCGATTTCTGCGGTCCCGGCGGATACGTCGACCACATGGGCTATGATCTCTCGCTGGTTCGCGCGCCGATCGAACCGATCAGGAAGGTGCTCTCGGCAATGCGTGCCAAAGGCTACCACATCATCCACACGCGGGAGGGCCACCGGCCGGATCTGGCCGACCTTCCCGCAAACAAGCGCTGGCGCTCGCAGCGGATCAAGGCAGGGATCGGCGATCCCGGTCCCTGCGGGCGGATCCTGGTGCGCGGCGAGCCCGGCTGGGAGATCATCGACGAGCTGAAGCCGATCGAGAGGGAAACAATCATCGACAAGCCGGGCAAGGGCTCCTTCTGCGCCACCGACCTCGAACTGATCCTCAACCAAAAGCGCATCGACAACATCGTCCTGACCGGCATTACCACCGATGTCTGCGTGCACACGACGATGAGAGAGGCCAATGACCGCGGCTTCGAATGCCTGCTGCTCGCCGATTGCTGCGGCGCGACCGACTACGGCAATCATCTTGCCGCGATCAAGATGGTGAAGATGCAGGGCGGCGTCTTCGGCTCCGTCTCCAATTCTGCGACGCTCGTGGGTCAGTTGCCATGATCGTCGGCGAAATCCATGCTCCAAAGAGCATTCCCGCCGTCGGCATCGAGACCGTCGAGATGACGATGCGCTTCGGCTCCTTCACCGCGCTCGACCATGTGTCGATCAAGGTGCCGGCTGGCACCTTCCATGCGCTTCTCGGCGAAAACGGCGCTGGCAAGTCCACGCTCGTGAAATGCATCATGGGCTTCTATCACCCGACTTCCGGGCAGTTGCAGGTCGACGGCCGCGAAGTGACGATCGCTTCGCCACGCGATGCGGCCGCTCACGGCCTCGGGATGGTCTATCAGCACTTCACGCTGGTGCCTTCGCTGACCGGCGCTGAAAACCTGGTCATCAGCCGCGCGCACGTGCCCGCGATCATCAACTGGTCGAAGGAGAAGAAGCGGCTTTCCGCCTTCATGGAGACGATGCCCTTCGACATACCGCTCGATCGTCCGGTGAGCGAACTCGCCGCCGGCGAGAAGCAGAAGCTCGAGATCATCAAGCAGCTCTATCTCGGGCGCCGGTTCCTGGTGCTCGATGAGCCGACTTCCGTTCTCACTCCGGCCGAGGCCGATGACATGCTCGGCCTCGTGCGCGGCATGACGGAACGCGGCGAGCTGACAGTCCTGATGATTTCCCACAAGTTCCACGAGGTGACGAAGTTCGCCGATGCGGTCTCCGTGCTCCGGCGCGGCACACTTTCAGGCACCGGCAAAGTATCCGAGCTCTCCGCCGCGGATATGGCGGCGATGATGATCGGCGACGTCAAGCTCGCCGAACTCGACACGCGCCTGCCCGTTTCCCCGGACGCCTTGCCGGTGCTCGCGGTCAAGAAGGTCAAGGCGCCGGACCGGACCGGCCTGAAGCCGATCGTGATCGATGATCTGGTCGTTCGCTCCGGGGAGATCGTCGGCATCGCGGGGATTTCCGGCAATGGGCAGAAGGAGCTCTCCGAGGTTCTCGCCGGCCAGCGCACGGCCGAGGGGGCGGTCATCGTCAAGGGAAAGCCCTACGGCGCAACACGGCTCGAGACCAGGGCAAACAACGTCCGCTTCATCCCGGAAGAGCCGCTCAACAATGCCTGCGCCCAGAAGATGACGGTGACGGAGAATCTCGCCTTCCGCACCTTCGACCTTGCCAAGGACGGCAGCGATGCGATCTGGCTCGACGCACGCGGCATGAAGAAGCGGGCGACGGCGCTGATTACCGATTTCAAGGTGAAGACCGCCTCACCCGCCTCGCCGATTGCAGCCCTTTCGGGCGGAAATGTGCAGCGAGCCGTGCTGGCGCGCGAACTGTCGGGCGAGGTCGATCTCCTGATCGTGTCGAATCCCTGTTTCGGCCTGGACTTTTCAGCGGTCGCGGAAATCCGCGCCCGCATCATGAAGGCGCGCAATGCCGGCGCTGCTGTGCTCCTGATGTCCGAGGATCTCGATGAGCTGATGGAAATGTCGGACCGGATCATCGTCATGTCGGACGGCAAGCTCGTCTACGAGACGCCGACCCGCGAGGCGGACGTCGCCGTCATCGGCGCCCATATGGCGGGGCACCACTGATGGCGGAGATCAAGGCAGAACCTTTTCCGTTGCGGCTCGACCGCGACGCCGTCGCCCTCATCGTCATCGACATGCAGCGCGACTTCACGGAGGAAGGCGGCTTCGGCGCAAGCCTCGGCAATGACGTGGCGCGCGTGGCGAAGATCGTGCCCGACGTCAAGCGGCTGATCGAGGGCTTTCGCGCCGCCGGCCTGCCGGTGATCCATACCATGGAATGTCACCGTCCGGACCTTTCCGATCTGCCGCGCGCCAAGCGCGAACGCGGCAGCCCTCGCTTGAGGATCGGCGACGAAGGTCCCATGGGGCGCGTCCTGATTGCTGGCGAGCCGGGCACCGCGATCCTGCCGGAACTCGCGCCGCTCAAGGGCGAGACTGTCATCGAAAAGCCTGGCAAGGGCGCGTTCTATGCGACGCCGCTCGATTACATCCTGAAGGAGCGGCGTATCGTCCAGCTCGTCTTCGCCGGCGTGACGACGGAGGTCTGCGTGCAGACCACCATGCGCGAGGCAAACGACCGCGGCTACGAGTGCCTGCTCGTCGAGGAGGCGACGGAAAGCTACTTCCCCGAGTTCAAGGCTGCAACCATGGCGATGATCCGCGCCCAGGGCGCCATCGTCGGGTGGACGGCGCACCTTGCCGATGTGCTCAAGGGGATTGCCCATGCCTGAGACGACACGCGAGAGCCTGACCCAGGGAAGCTGGCGCGAACTCGAATTCGAGCCGTTCCGCGACGGCGTGATGATCCACTGGATAAGGCCGTTCGATGGCGATCAGCCCGGTGTTGCATTGCTCCGCTACGAGGCCGGCGCTTCCGTGCCGCGCCACCATCATGAGGGCCTGGAGACGA
Source organism: Sinorhizobium glycinis (assembly GCF_001651865.1). Classification (GTDB taxonomy): domain Bacteria; phylum Pseudomonadota; class Alphaproteobacteria; order Rhizobiales; family Rhizobiaceae; genus Sinorhizobium; species Sinorhizobium glycinis. The sequence goes on along the minus strand of NZ_LPUX01000062.1, from coordinate 26,372 downwards.
TCCTCGTGCTCACCGGCACCCAGTCCGACGAAAGCGGCGACTATGGGGCCGGCACCTACATCGTCAATGCCGCCGGCACGGAACATTCCGTCTGGAGCGATACCGGCTGTGTCGTTCTGATCCAGTGGGATCGGCCCGTGACGATACTTGAAGGAAAGTGAACCGATGAAAGACGGACAGGCTTTCGACATTGCTTCTCTTCATGCCGCCTATCGATCGGGTTGGAGCGTAGCTCAGACGATCGAGACGGTTTTCGGGCGCATCGCGGCCGTCGACGATCCGGGTATCTTTCTCCATCTCGCCGATCGCAGCGAACTCCTCGACGAGGCCGCCGCTCTCGGCGCATTCGATCCTGTCGCCAAACCGTTGTGGGGCATTCCCTTCGCCGTCAAGGACAATATCGACGTGGCCGGCATGCCGACGACGGCCGCCTGCCCTGACTTCGCCTACCCTGCGCAAAGGGACGCAACCGTCGTGCGGTTGCTGCGCGCGGCCGGCGCCCTCGTCATCGGCAAGACCAATCTCGACCAGTTCGCGACCGGGCTCGTCGGTGTGCGCACCCCCTACCCAGTGCCACGCAATGCGCTCGATCCAGACCTGGTGCCAGGCGGGTCGAGTTCCGGATCGGCGGTGGCGACCGCCCACGGTATCGTCAGCTTCGCACTCGGCACCGACACGGCCGGCTCGGGCCGCATTCCGGCCGGGCTTAACAACATCGTCGGCCTCAAGCCGAGTATCGGGGCCCTGTCGACCACGGGTGTCGTGCCCGCCTGCCGCACGCTCGATTGCGTTTCGATCTTCGCCTTGGCCGTCGCGGACGCCTATCGAGTCTTCGAAATCGCCGCGCGACCCGATGTGAGCGACCCCTATTCCCGGGTCATTGCGCCGAGGGGCGCTCTCTCCTTGCCACCGGTCCTCAAAGTCGGCGTTCCTGCAACGGCCGACCGGCGCTTCTTCGGGGACGCACTCATGGAGAGCGCCTACGATGCGGCGCTTCAGATGCTGCGCTCACTGGGGCATCAGATCGTCGAACTGCCCTTTGCCGATTTCTATGCCACGGCCACGCTTCTCTACGAGGGCGCCTGGGTCGCCGAACGCTATGCAGCGGTCAAGGACTTCTTCAATGCGAACGAGCCGAGCTTTCACCCGGTGACGCGAAAGATCTATGGCGGCGCCAAGGCACTGTCGGCGGCGGATGCCTTCGAGGGTTTCTATGCGTTGCAGGCGCTGAAGCGAAAGGTCGCGCCGCTCATCGCGTCCGTCGACATGATCTGCGTTCCGACCGCGCCGACGCACTTCACACGTATGGAAGTCGAAGCGGAACCGATCCGCGAAAACGCGCGGCTCGGCACCTATACCAATTTCGTCAACCTGCTGGACATGTGCGGCATGGCCGTGCCGACCGGTCTCAGATCCGACGGTCGACCCGCGAGCGTCACCTTGCTTGCGCCTGCCGGCAAGGACCCCCTGACCGCGTCGCTCGCTGCCGAACTGCATCGGCTAAGCGCCCTGCCGCTCGGCGCCACGGGATGGCCGCAGCCGGCGAACTATCTCCCGGCCGACGCCGATGAGGGCCAGATGATAGAACTCGTTGTCGTCGGCGCGCATCTTTCCGGCATGCCCTTGAACGATCAGTTGCGAGACCTGGGCGCCAGATTTTCCCGGCGGGCGCTGACGGCCAAACGCTACAGGCTTTATGCTCTTTCGGGCACCGAGCCCGCGAAGCCCGGCCTCGTGCGTTGTCAGGAGAGTGAAGGTGCCTCGATTGAGGTTGAGGTCTGGAAGTTGGGGGCAGAGGCATTCGGTCTCTTCGTCGCAGCCGTTCCATCACCACTTGCGATCGGTACCGTCCAGCTTGCCGACGGAACGGCCTGCAAGGGCTTTTTAGTCGAGCCGGCCGGGCTCGCCGGAGCTGCAGACATCAGCCGCTATGGCGGGTGGCGTGCCTACATCGCCAGCCTGGCGGCCTGAGAGCGCTCCGCGTGCTGATGGGGAGGCCGCGTGGTGAGGGAGAGCGGCCTTGAAACGTCGCTTCTGCTCAAGATAACTCTCGGCGGGCCTGCCAAACGCGCCGATCGCCAGTCACGTTTCAGCGCAGGAAGAACGGGACGACAAGGTCGCCTGAAATGTTGGCGTAATAAGTATTGGTCTATTTGATTAATTTATAAGCATTAAACGCACAAATTATGGGCGTGAATCGGCAAAACTTCCGCTTTACTTTTGAAGACATGGAATTATACTGGAAATGTTTCTAGGGTTCCGATGCCGATAAGGCGTGACTGGACCGAGAGAACCTCCGGTGGGGAGACATCCACCGGGTCCACGGCGGGATAAAAGCCCGGGAGGCTCATGCAGCGGTGCCGTTGCTTTGGGAATCCCGCCTATGATTTCCGAGAACAGAGCGCAGCGTGAGCCCCAAGTTGAACAAGGGGAACAGACGATGCGTTTCGGAACTGGCAGATTCGGTTTTCGCGCCCTCTCGGCCGCCCTCGGCCTCTCGCTCACGCTCCTGGCGGGCGGGACCCAGGCGGAGCCGAAGAAGGAATTCAATATCGCCTGGACGATCTATGTCGGCTGGATGCCGTGGCCCTATGCGGCGGATGCCGGCATCGTCAAAAAATGGGCCGACAAATACGGCATCACCATCAACGTCAAGCAGATCAACGACTACGTCGAGTCGATCAACCAGTACACCGCCGGCGGCTTCGACGGCGTGACGGCGACGAACATGGATGGCCTGACCATTCCGGCCGCAGGCGGTATCGACACGACGATCCTGATCGTCGGCGATTTCTCGAACGGCAATGACGGCATCGTCTCCAAGACGGCGAAGACACCTGCCGACCTCAAGGGTGAGAGCATCAATCTCGTCGAACTGTCGGTCTCGCACTACCTGCTGGCGCGCGCTCTCGAAACGGCGGGCCTTTCCGAAAAGGACGTGACGATCGTCAACACCTCCGATGCCGACATGGTCGCCGCCTTCAAGTCACCCGAGACCTCGACCGTGGTCACCTGGAACCCGTTGCTCGCCGAGGTCAAGGCCGAGCCCGGTTCCGCCGCGCTCTTCGATTCCACGCAAATTCCGGGCGAGATCATCGACACGTTGATGGTCAATACCGAGGTACTCAACAACAATCCGGACCTCGGCAAGGCACTCGTCGGCATCTGGTTCGAGACGATGTCGGCCCTCATGGATCCCGGCGAGAAGGGCAAGGCGGCGCGCGCCGCGATGGGCTCGATGTCCGGCACGGACCTTGCCGGCTTCGAGGCCCAGCTGGCGGCGACCAAGCTGTTCCCGACGCCTCAGGAGGCGGTCGCCTTCACCGAGAGCGAGGATCTCGTCAAGACCATGGATCTGGTGCGGACCTTCTCGTTCGACCATGGCCTTCTCGGCGACGGCGCCGCGGATAAGGACGTCGTGGGCATCGCCTTCCCGGGCGGCCGGGTGCTGGGTTCTGCAGACAATGTGAAGCTGCGCTTCGACGCGAGCTACATGAAGCTCGCCGCCGACGGCTCGCTCTAGGTCCATCCGCTCGGGCGGCGGGGCTGGCGCACCCTGCCGATCTTAGCTCCGACGTGCCTCTTCAAGATGGGAATCGGCTCATGCGACGTGCCATCAATATTGTCCCGGGATCGGGAACGCGGATCCTGCTGGCCCTCCTGCCCTTCCTGCTGATCGCCTGCCTTTATGTCGTCGTCTCGGCCGAACGGCAGGCAGCAAATCCGGGCGACAAGCTGCTGCCACCGATCGCGGAAATGGCCACAAGCATGGACCGGCTGGCGACCGAGCCCGACCGCCGGTCGGGAGACCTGACCCTCTGGTCGGATACAGCGGCGAGCCTCCAACGGCTGTTCATCGGCCTCGGCACGGCCGCCGCCATCGGCTTGGTGCTCGGGCTGACCCTCGGCGTGCTTCCGGTGGCAGACGCCGGGCTGTCGCCGCTCGTCGCCGTCGTTTCGATGATCCCGCCGATGGCGATCCTGCCGGTGCTCTTCATCATCTTCGGTCTTGGTGAACTCTCCAAGGTCGTGCTGATCGTGATCGGCATTGCACCGTTCCTAGTTCGCGACCTCGCCATGACCGTTGCCGCCATCCCGACCGAGCAGATCGTCAAGGCGCAGACGCTCGGCGCTTCGACGTGGCAACTGATGTTGCGCGTGGCACTGCCGCAAGCGATGCCGCGGCTCATCGAGGCGCTCAGGCTCTCACTTGGCCCGGCCTTCCTCTTCTTGATCTCGGCGGAAGCGATCGCCGCCGAGAGCGGCCTCGGCTATCGCATCTTCCTCGTCCGGCGCTATCTCGCCATGGACGTGATCCTGCCCTACGTCGCCTGGATCACCCTCATCGCCTACCTTCTCGACTGGCTGCTGGCGCGGCTCGCCCGGCGCACCTTCCCCTGGGCCTACGTTCAGGAGACGCGCCGATGAGCGAGATCCGCGTCCACAATGTCTGGATGGAATATGGCGACCAGATCGTGCTCGAAAACATCTCGCTCGACATCGCCTCCGGCGCCTTCGTCTCCGTCGTCGGCCCCTCGGGTTGCGGCAAATCCACCTTTCTCCGGATGATCCTCGGGCAGGAGCGCCCCACGCGCGGCATCATCACGCTCGATGGCGCGGCGCTGCCGGGCGAGCCGGGTCCGGACCGCGGCGTGGTCTTCCAGCGGTATTCGGTTTTTCCGCACCTGAACGTTGTGCAGAACGTCCTGATCGCCTTCGAATTCGCCGAAAGCCCGTTCACGGCCAAGCTGTTTGGAGCGAAGCGAAGGGCGGCCAGCGAGAAGGCGGAAGCGCTTCTTCAAGCGGTGGGCCTCAGCGAGCACGCTTGGAAGTATCCGAGCGCGCTTTCGGGCGGCCAGCAGCAGCGGCTGGCGATCGCCCAGGCGCTCGCCAGGAAACCGAAGGTGCTGCTGCTCGACGAGCCCTTCGGCGCGCTCGACCCGGGTACCAGGGCGCAGATGCACGCGCTGATCAAGCCGCTATGGCGCGAGCGCGGCATGACCGTGATCATGGTCACCCATGACCTCAAGGAGGCCTTCGGCCTCGGGACGCGACTGCTCGCCTTCGATCGGCCGCGCATCGATCCGCAAGCGCCTGAGCGCTACGGCGCCCGCATCACCTACGACCTCGATTTGAGCCGTGACGGGCCTGTCCCGGTACTCGGCTTTTCGCCGCCGATCGAGCCCAGCACCGCATCCCAGGAAACGAAGAGGAGCATGTCCCATGCGTGAACCCCCAAGCCGCCAATCTCGCCGCGCCGGCGCGATCCGGACGCCCGTTCGCAAACGCCGGCACCACCCCGACTTCAACATGCTCGACAGCCAGGGCTGGAAGGCGCTCGAGGCGGAGGCGAAGCTCTCCGGCAAGGGCTGGGGGCGGGAAAAGCAGTGGGCACTCGACATGGGCCTGCCGGGCTCCGAGAGCCTGACGGACAAGTCGATCCCGACCTTCGCACGGGGCGAGCTGCCGCATTTTGCCGGCATCAACACCTTCCTGAAGGCGCCCTATGTCGAAAACGTGCGCGACGTCGGTAAATATGACGCCGCCGTGCTGGGCATTCCCTTCGACAGCGGCACGACCTATCGGCCGGGCACGCGCTTCGGCCCCCAGGGCATTCGCCGCATCTCGGCGCTCTACACGCCCTACAACTACGAAATGGGCGTCGACCTGCGCGAACAGATGACCCTCTGCGATGCCGGCGACGTCTTCACCATTCCAGCCAACCTCGAAAAGAGTTTCGACCAGATCACCCGTGGCGTCAGCCATGTCTTCTCCTCCGGAGCGCTTCCGGTCATGCTCGGGGGCGACCACTCGATCGGCTTTCCGTGCGTGCGCGGCATTGCCGAATGCACCTCGAAGCGCATCGGGATCATCCATTTTGACCGGCATATCGACATCCAGGAAAAGGATCTCGACGAGCGCATGCACACGACGCCTTGGTACTGGGCAACCAATCTGCCGAATGTCTCGCCGAAAAATCTTGTCCAGCTCGGTATCGGCGGCTGGCAGGTGCCGCGCGACGGCGTGAAGGTGGCGCGCGAGCGCGGAACCAACGTTCTGACGATCGACGACATCGAGAAGCTCGGACCGGAGAAGACTGCGGAAATCGCGCTCGAACTCGCTTGGAAGGACGCGGACGCCGTCTACATCTCCTTCGACGTCGACAGCATCGATTGCGGCTTCGTGCCCGGCACCGGCTGGCCGGAACCGGGCGGCTTCCTGCCGCGCGAAGCCCTGAAGATTCTCGGGCTGGTCGCGGCAGAGGGGCTCTGCGGCCTCGAGGTCGTCGAGGTCAGCCCGCCTTACGACACCTCCGACATCACGGCGCTCTTTGGCGTTCGGGTGGTGGTGGAGGCGCTGGGTTCGATGCTGGCACATGGCAAGCTCGGCTCCCACAAGCACCTGATCGACAAGCCAGTGAGCTTCTGAGAGGCGGACATGCACGGCGGACACCATCACCACCACGGCGCCCAGTCGCACCATCATGACCATGATCAAGACCATCACCAGCATGCGGGACCCGGCCACAACCGGTCGCGCGGCACCGTACAATGGCAGGTGCCGCATCGACCGGAAAGCGAGGACCTCTCGCCGCCACGCGAGCGCGACCTCGATCTGGTCGAGGCGAGTTTCGTCGAGAACTTCACTCGCGCGAGCGATCCGACAAGCTTCCTCAGGCTTGCAGGCGTCCCCTTTGTCGGCGTCGACGCTTCCGGGAAAGCGCTGCATCTGCTGCGCGTCGAGACCACGGATCGTACCGATATCGGCACGGTCGTGCCGCTCCTCGGCGGCGGCGGCGTGCGCTACGACGTGCTGCCGGCACGCATGACCTCGCGCCGCCACGACCTCTCGTTCCTCTATCACGACGGCCAGGCGGTCGTCCGGCTTTCCTTCGCCGAGGCGCGCAAGCTCGAGGACCGGACCGACGCCTCGCATTTCGACATCGAGCCGATCAAATGAATTCCTCCTTCAGAAAGGCAACACCATGAATTTCAAGACTCTGACGGCGCTCGCAATCATCACCGCGAGCCTTCCCGGCCAGGCGCTCGCCCATACCGGCAACGATCATGTCCACGGCATTGCAAGCGGCTTCCTGCATCCCTTTTCCGGCCTCGACCACCTGCTCGCCATGATCGCGGTCGGACTGATCGCAGCACGGCTCGGCGGCTCGGCGCTCTTCCGGCTGCCGCTCGCCTTCGTCTCGGCCATGGTTGCGGGCGCGGCGTATGCCCTGACCGGCGTAACGGTCCCCCTCGTCGAAACGGCGATCATCACCTCCGTCGTCCTCTTGGGCGCGGCGTTGATCGCGAACGCGAACATACCAGTTGCGCTCGCCATCACCGGCGCCGTCACCTTCGGCTTTTTCCATGGCTTTGCCCATGGGACGGAGGGCCCGGCCGCAGCGCCGCTCGGCCATATCCTCGGTTTCGTCGGCGGCACGGTGATCCTCCACATCACCGGCATCGCCGCCGTCCATTCACTTGCCCGACACGGAGCCGGCCCCACGTCGGCGCTTCGCGCAATCGGGACGGGGATCATGGGCGCCGGTATTGGCTTGGCCTTCGTTGCGTGACGCTTCGCGTGAGGAGATGGATATGCGCGCCATTACCAATGTCTTGATTTACTGGCGACAGCTCGTCTTCGCGGGCATGGCTTTTCGCTTTGCTGGTCTTAAGGCCTCGGACCGGGCCTCGCTTCGGCGGACATCCAACACGCGGAAGGAGTCGTGAAAGCGCGGGGCACGAGATTGTCACCCATGTCTTAGGTACGTTCTGTCACCTATGTCTCCGGGCCCAACAATTTGAACCTTGGGCGCCTTGAACGGATTCGATCAGACGACGACCATGCAGTCGAGGTCGCCCGGAGGCACCCGCGTGGAAGTGGTGCAGTTCAGCCTTGCCAAGGATCAACAACAACGGCGCCAGTGCCGCTCTGATGCTTCGCGTCACGACCATCATGCCGTGGACGAGAGCCCTCGCCGCAATCAGCGTGTCGGCCTCGTTGCGCCGGTCGGGGATGTGCAGGTGCGCGCCACGTGTAGCAACCGCATCGTCAACCGGCAGGTTTCGCTCGGCGAAGTATTAGCTGGAAATGCGAGCTATGCCGTTTCTTGGAAAATCAACGAGCAGTGTGTTTGCGAGGGCTTGCCGTCGGAGCGGCTATGCTTTCCCGCAGGATGAGCCTGCTGCGGACAACCGTGCGCGTCGCCGGTTCCTTTCCAGATCGATCGATAGCGTCAAGCAGCAGGGCCACGGCAGCTTGGCCCATATGTTCCACTGGCTGCTCGATCGTGGTCAGCGGCGGCGAGCAGAAGGCGCAGACGGGCGAGCCATCGAAGGATACGATCGAGAGGTCGCCCGGGATCGTCAGGCCCCCCTGCTGCATCCGGCTCATGAAGGAAATCGCCATGTCGTCGCTGGTCGCGATCACCGCCGTCGGCTTGACGGCGAGTGCGGCAAAGTCGTCAGCGGCCTGGATACCGATCTCGAAACCTTGCTGATAATCCAGATTGCCTCCGGATCGCACCACGGCCTCCTCTGGCAATCCTGCTGCATCCAGCGCCTCGAGCACGCCGCCGTAACGCTCTACATCATGGTAATTGCCCTCGGGGCCGGCAATGTAAAGGAACCGCCGATGACCCAATCGGATCAACTCCGCCGTCGCTTCGCGCACCGCCTCGCGGTCGTTCGTCACGACGCTCGGTAGTCCGGCATCGCTCATGTCGAGCAGCATCGAGACGATCGGGAGGCCCGCATTTGCAAGAGACCGCCCGTCCACCTCCGGGAGTTTAGACGACAGGATGATGGCCCCCCGCGCCGTGCCGCCGAAGGCGAGGTCGAGAATGTGCCGTTCGGAAATCTCGTCGCGATCGAGGTTGGCGATCATCAGGTTGTAGCCATTCTGGCTCAGCGACTTGTTGATGCTCTGCAACACCTGTGGAATGACCTGAGACGCGCCGTAATAGAGCGACCCCGGAAGGATGATCATGATCGTGTTGGACTTGCCGACCCTCAGGCCACGCGCCATGGCATTCGGCGTGTAGCCCAGCTGCTTGGCCGCAGCATCGATCTTGGCGCGCGTCTTCTCGTTCACGCGCCCGGGATTGGCGAGCGCCCGGCTGACCGTCGAAATCGCAACCCCGGCGAGCCGCGCTACGTCCGCCATCAATGGGCCTGACGGCTCCTCCCCGAGCACATCCTTGTTGTTGCTCATGTTTCTTTCTTTCCTCCGGATGCTTCGGTTCAGAATTGTAGGGCAACCGTTGCGCCATGGCAAACGATTGCCAGAATTTGCTTGCATAAAAAAGCAGCCCGGTTATTATCTAATCATGGCAAACGATTGCCATCGGGTAATGCGTTGAAAAGTAACGGCTTATTTGATGCGGCAGCGACGTTTCCGCAAACGGTAAGCATGCCTGAGGAATGGACTGACTATGGCTTCTGGCGACAGGCTCCGCTTCGGCGTCGATCTCGTGACTTTCTTCCATCCCGGCTTCTGGGGCGTTGCCGACGATGGCGCCATCGTAGAATACGCGCGCACGGAGCCGCGCGCCTTCTGGGACAAGATCCTGGACAGCGTCCAGGCCTCTGGCGTCACCGGCGTCGAGCTGACCTTCTCTCCCTTCAACTGGCAGGACGCGATCAAGACCTATGGATCCGTGGAGGCTTTCGAGGCGGAACTCTCCGGACGCGGCCTCACGCTGTGCAGCGGTTTTTTCGCAGAACTGGAAGCCGCCGGTGATTTCACGCAAGCCGAAGCCCAGCGCGCCATCATCGACAAGGCGGAAAGATATGCCGACTTCCTCAGGGCCTGCGGCAGCGACATCATGGTGATCGGCGCGCCGCTTCGTCAGACGCTTGGCGCCCGGCCGGTCAGGTTCCACGATTTCGACCGCGCGAAGGTGATCGCCGATTTCCTCAACCGGCTTGGCGCGATCCTTTATGCCCGAGGCCTCCGGCTTGCCCTGCACACCGAGGCCCATTCGATCTTTGCCGCTGCGCGTGACGTGGATCTGATGATGCTGCTGACCGATCCGGCCTACGTGCACATGTGCCCGGACACGGCCCATATCATTGTCGCCGGCTCTGATCCCGTCCAGCTTGTCGATCGTCATCACGAGCGGATGATCATCGCCCATTGGAAGGATGCGATCGGGCCGATGCCCGCCGATACCCTTATCGACGAGCATATCCACGATCGCCACCGGCCCTATTTCTGCGGCTTCGGCCTCGGCCGGGTCGACTGGCCGGCCTGGATCCGCCTCCTGCGTGACAGGAGCTTCGAAGGCTGGGCGATCCTCGAACTCGATGCCGCGTCCGATCCGGTCCGCGACATTGCCAACGGGCTCACGCTCGTCCGGCAGGCCCTGCTGCCCATCTATCGCTGAGTCTAAATCCCAAGACGACGAACGCCCCGAAAAGAGGGCCCTTTTGAAGAGGTGGAACAATGAAGAATACGATGAAACTGTTTCTTGCCGCAGCGGCGCTCACCGCCGCTTTCGGCACAGCCCACGCTGAGGACAAGCCGACGATCGAGATCATGTCGTCCTGGACCTCGGGCGGCGAGGCGGCCGCGCTGAACGTGATCAAGACCGAGTTCGAGAAGCGCGGCGGAGTATGGAAAGACTCCTCCATCGCCGGCTTCGGCGCCGCCGATGCCGCCTTCCAGAACCGCATCGTCGCAGGTGATGCGCCGGGCGCCAAGCAGGGCGTCATCGGTCTTGCGGCGGCCGATTTCGTCAACCAGGGCCTGATGAACCCGATCGCCGACCTGGCTGCAGCCGGCAAGTGGGCCGATGCCCTGCCGAAGTCGATCTACGATCTCATCTCCTACAATGGCGAAGTCTATCTTGCGCCGACCGGCGCGCACGGTGAGAGCTGGGTCTTCTATTCGAAGGAGGCCTTCGAAAAGGCGGGGATCGCGGATGAGCCCAAGAGCTGGGACGAATTCTTCGCTGGCCTCGACAAGCTGAAGGCTGCTGGTATCGTTCCGGTCGCCTGGGGCGGCCAGCCGTGGCAGCAGAGCAAGGTCTTCAACATGATCCTCCTCTCCCAGGTCGGGATCGACGGCTTCGTGAAAATCTATGTCGACAAGGACAAGGGCGAGGCCTCCGTCGAGGGCGTGAAGAAGACCCTCGAAATCCTCGGCAAGCTGCGTGCCTATGTCGATGACGGCGCCGCCGGCCGCAACTGGAACGACGCCACCGCCATGGTCATCACCGGCAAGGCCGGCGTGCAGTTCATGGGCGACTGGGCCAAGGGCGAATTCACCGTCGCCGGCAAGGAGGCGGGCAAGGATTACGGCTGCATGATCGCCCCGGAATCGTCGGGCATGGTCTACATCGCCGACTCCATCTGGTTCCCCAAGACCGGCAATGCCGAGACCGACAAGGCCCAGAAGCTGCTCGCCGAAGTCGTGATGGACCCGGCGGTCCAGCTCGAGTTCTCGGTCAAGAAAGGTTCGGTTCCGATGCGTTCCGACGTCGACAAATCCAAGCTGGACGTCTGCGCTAAGAAGGGCCTCGAACTGATGACCGCCGGCAGCATCGTGCCGGACCAGGCAATCGTGCTCACGCCCCAGCAGGTCGGCCTGCTCGATGACTTCGTCGACGAATACTGGAGCAGCGGTTCGCAGGACGCGGCCTCTGGCGCCGAAAGTTTCTTCGCGATCTTCGAGTAAGATAGGGGCCGCGCCGGTCTGACCCCGGCGCTGCAGTCGCCGGCCGCCGCCTCTTGCGGCGGCACGAGCCCTTTGCCTTCCGTCCGTCCAGAGAGCTGGCCGATGCACACCAAACGCAAGCGCAACTTGTCCGTGACCCTCGCGCTGCTGCCGACATGGTTCGCCGCGGTCGTGGTCTACATCGGCACTATGTTCTGGTCGATCCGCATGTCGTTCACGGACTCGACCCTCTTTCCCTCGTCGAACTATGTCGGCTTCGCCCAATACGTGAAGCTGTTCCACTCCGCCAAATGGCTCGCCTCGCTTCAAAATGTCCTGATTTTCGGCGTGCTCTACGTGAGCGGCTGTCTCGTGCTCGGCTTCCTGTTGGCTGCCGCTCTCGACCGCAAAATCCGCTTCGAAAGCGCCTTCAGGAGCATCTTCCTCTATCCCTATGCCATGTCCTTCGTCGTGACGGGCCTGGTCTGGCAGTGGATGCTCAATCCCACGCTCGGTATCCAGGCGAGCGTGCGCTCGCTCGGCTGGGAGACGTTTGTCCTCGACTGGGTCGTCAACCGCAACATGGCGATCTACGCCCTGGTCCTGGCCGGCGTGTGGCAGGGAGCGGGGCTCGTCATGGTCATCGCCCTTGCCGGCATGCGCGGCATCGAAGCCGAGCAATGGAAGGCCGCCCGTATCGACGGCATTCCCGTCTGGCGGATCTATGTCTCGATCATCCTGCCCCAGCTCGGGCCGGCGCTGGCCGCCGCCGGCATGCTACTCGCCATGGGCGTGATCAAAACCTATGACATCGTCGTCGCAATGACCAATGGCGGCCCCGGCAATTCGACGGAGGTGCCGGCGAAATTCATCATGGACAATCTGTTCGGTCGCCAGAACCTCGGCCTTGCAACGGCCGGTGCGACAATGCTCGTCCTCGGAGTCGTCCTTGCCGTCGCCCCGTTCCGCTACGCGATGTACTTGCGCAGCAACAGGGCGAAAGGAGCCGCGTGATGGCCCGTCCTCATCCGAACGGCCCGAAGCCGGCGCAGATTACGGCCGGACGCATCGGCCTCTACGCCTTCCTTTTTGTCGCCGCACTTTTCTTCCTGCTGCCGCTCTACACGATGATCGTCACGTCGCTGAAGACGATGGACGAGATCCGGCTGGGGCACATCTTCGCCCTGCCGGAGGCGCCCGACTTCTCCGCCTGGGTCACCGCCTGGTCCGGCGCCTGCATGGGAACGGTTTGCGTCGGCATCCGCATCGGCTTCTGGAATTCAGTGGCGATCACCGTTCCCTCGGTCGCGCTCTCTGTCTTCATCGGCGCCGTCAACGGCTATGCGCTGTCGCTCTGGCGGCCGCGCGGGGCAAGCGTGCTGTTCGGGCTGCTGATGGCCGGCGGCCTGATCCCCTACCAGATCTTCCTCTATCCGATGGTCCGGGCCATGGCAAATATCAGTCTCTACAATTCGCTGGCCGGCATCATCCTCGTGCATGTCATCTTCGGTCTGCCGCTGGTGACGCTGCTCTTCCGCAACTACTTCGTCAGCGTGCCGGAGGAGCTGTGCAAGGCCGCACGGGTCGATGGCGCCGGCTTCTGGCGCATCTTCTTCGAGATCATGCTGCCCATGGCGGTTCCGATGATCGTCGTCGTCTCGATGCTCCAGTTCACCGGCATCTGGAACGACTTCCTGCTCGGTCTGGTCTTCGCAGGGCGCGACAACCTGCCGATGACGGTTCAGCTCAACAACATCGTCAATACCACCATGGGCGAACGCACCTACAACGTGAACATGGCGGCGACGATCCTGACCGCCATCGTTCCGCTCGCCGTCTATTTCCTGTCCGGCCGCTGGTTCGTGCGCGGCATCACCGCCGGCGCAGTCAAGGGGTAATCATGCAATCCGCCGTCTCCATCAAGGACCTGAAGATCGCCTATGGCGGCCATACAGTGATCGAGAAGATGTCGATCGACATCGCGCCCCAGGAGTTCCTGGTCCTGCTCGGCCCTTCCGGCTGTGGCAAGTCCACGCTGCTGAACGCGATCGCCGGCCTTCAGGACATCACCGCCGGCGAAATATGGATCTCCGGCAAGAACGTCACCTGGGAAGAGCCGAAGGACCGCGGCATCGGCATGGTCTTCCAGTCCTACGCGCTCTATCCGCGCATGTCCGTCAGGAAGAATCTCTCCTTCGGCCTGCGCGTCGCCGGCCTGCCGAAGGCCGAGATCGAGACGCGTGTCGCGCGCACTGCGGCCCTCCTCCACCTCGACAAGCTGCTCGACCGGCGCCCCGCCGAGCTTTCGGGCGGCCAGCGTCAGCGTGTCGCCATCGGGCGGGCGCTGGTGCGCGAGGTCGATGTTTTCCTGTTTGACGAGCCCCTCTCGAACCTCGACGCCAAGCTGCGCAACGAATTGCGCGTCGAGATCAAGAAGCTGCACCATGGCCTGGGCAACACCATGATCTACGTGACCCACGACCAGGTCGAGGCACTCACCTTGGCCGATCGGATCGCGATCATGCGGGACGGTGTGATCCAGCAGCTCGGCTCCCCCGCCGAGATCTATCATCGCCCGGCCAATCTCTTCGTCGCCGGCTTCATCGGCGCGCCCGCGATGAACTTTGTCGAGGGCCGGATCGAACGCGCAAGCGGCTCGCCGGTCTTCGTCAGCAACGGACTTGCCGTCGATCTCTCTGGTCACTCCTTCCGGGCACTCACGCCGGAAGGACCGGCAACGCTCGGTTTCCGGCCCGAGCATCTGGTGCTCGACGGCGTGGCAAGCGGCCTGCCCGTCATTGCGGGCCGCGTCTCCGTCGTGGAGCCGATGGGCGCAGACGCCGTTGTCTGGTTCGACTGGGCCGGCCAGAGCCTGTCTCTGCGAATCATGGGCGACGTGACCCTGCAGCCGGGAGACGACATGGCACCGGGGCTCGACATCGCGAAGGCATCGCTTTTCGGCTCCGACGGTTCCCGTCTGTGACGCTCACAAGTAGGGTTTGAAAATACATGTCTCAGGAAATTTTTGATGCGCTGGTGATCGGTTCCGGCGCGGCGGGCTCCTTCGCGGTCAGGGAGCTGACCGCGAAGGGCTTGTCAGTCTTGCTTCTGGAGGCTGGCCCCTTCATCGGCCCGAAGGACTTTGACCCCTCGCGCAAGAAGGAACCCGCGAGCAGCATCAATATCTGGGAACGCGCGCGAGCCACGATCAAGGGCCAGCCGATCCAGGCACGCGCCGCCTTCTTCACGGAACGTTTCAGCCATTTCTTCGTCAATGACCGCAAGAACCCTTACACCACGCCGAAAGACGCGCCCTTCCTCTGGATCCGGGGCCGGCAGGGCGGCGGCCGCCTGCACAGTTTCGGCCGGGTTCTGTTGCGTTGGACAGACGAGGATTTCAAGATCCGGTCGCGCACCGGAAAAGGCGTAGACTGGCCGATCTCCTATGACGAACTGGCGCCTTTCTACGACGAGGTGGAGGCCTATCTCGGGCTTTACGGGAACAAGGACAACGTGCCGACGCTGCCGGACGGCGTCTATGCCAAGCCCGCAAGCGTCACGCCGGCGGAGCAGGCCTTCAAGCAGGCCGTCGAAAGCCGCTGGCCGGAGAGGCACGTGATCTCATGGCGCTATATCGCCCCGGACGCCGAGCGCGTACCGCGCCCCTTGCGCGATGCCGCGACGAGCGGGCGTCTGACAATCCGCTATGACGCTGTCGTTCGCCGCATCAACACCGATGACAAGACGGGCCGCGCTACGGGTGCGGAATTCATCGACCGCCACACTGGCAAACTGGAGACGGTCCGTGCTGCAAACGTGGTTCTCTGCGCCTCTCCGATCGAGAGTGTCCGGCTCCTTCTGAATTCTGCCTCAGGGAAACATCCGGACGGGCTCGGTAACAGCTCGGGAGCGCTTGGGCGCTATTTCATGGACCAGCTTCCATGCCTCGCCTTCGGTTCGTTCTCAGGGGCCAAAGGTTGGGCGCATGACCCATCTGCGCCAGTCGATCCGTTCTACAATCCTTCGGGCGGGATCTTCATTCCGCGCTTCGGTGAGGGCGACGCCGGCCGTGGCGATTTCGATTATCAGGGCAGCATTGGCCGCGCCCCCGTGCCAGACGATGCCGATGCACGGCTTGCCTTCTTCGGCTTCGGCCGCATGCTGCCCTACGCCAACAACCGCGTCACGCTCGATAGCCGGCGCAGGGACGCCTGGAACATCCCCGTGCCGCACATCCGCTGCGTGATGCATGATGAGGAGCACGCATTGCTCCACCGACAGGAGGAAACGCTGATCGATATGATCCGGGAGGTCGGCGGCGACCTGGAATTCATTGGTTCGCCCTTAGGCCTCAAGGAGATCGGCCGTGGCGCCTTCCCCGACGCCGACGCTTTCAGCCGCTTCGTGTTCCGCAAGTGGTTCCGCAAGACCATGTGCATGGGCGCGGCGATCCATGAAACGGGCGGGGCGCGGATGGGGGAAACACCGAAAGAATCGGTGGTCAATTCCTACAACCAGCTTTGGGACGCACCCAATCTCATTGTCACCGACGCCAGCGCCTTCCCCGGCAGCGGCATCGCCGGCACGACCCTTACCGTCATGGCGCTGACGATCCGCGCCTGTCGGAACCTTGTCGATCAGTACCGCACGGGAACTCCATAGGCCCGGCTTTCTTGGGGGGAGGCATGAACAATGTGTTCTGGCGGAGGGTCACGGCGAACATCCTAGCGACATTCGCCGCCTCTCACTGCAGCGTCGCATATAGCGGATGGCGCCGACTTAGGCGAACGACGCTGGGAAAATGCGTATGGACGGGGGGCTCTCTGCATCGCCGCAAAGCTTATCCTTCGTCGATCACCCTTTCGCAAGCTCATTCAGGCGTTATGCTGTGAGCCAATAACGAAGCGTGAGGCCTCATGACGGAGCGACATCAGAGCCACTCCCGGGAGCGGATGACTATTCTTGGCGATCTTGACGCCGTCTCCTTCATTCCCTGGATCCGGCGCCATGCCGCCAAGCTTGGTCTCTCCCAGGCCATATCTCATACCAGTTCCGACCGGATCGAACTCGAGGTCGCCGGACCGGTGGATCTGATCGACATGATGGAGCTGGGATGCTCGCTCGGGCCGTTCGACGTCTGGGTCGAGACGATACACCGCAGACCGATCGACGGCGGAGGCGACCAGTGGCGCGACTGGCCCTCTTGACCGTCTAAAGTTTATTCTGCCGTTTATTTAATCAAAGTTGCCAATGCAGAAAAATTATGCAAGCGTGGCAACACTGAGCCGCAAAGGCTCGCGTCGACTTCCGGTTTTTCGCCAAGCCAAAGCATTGGTATCATTCAGAAAGTCTATTTATGCTGTCCGACAAGACGGACTCGTGGACGCCAGTCGCCCTTTCCGCGGATTTGCCAGCGGGAACCGTAATGCCGGCACGGACGCCAGCCGGACCGATCGCCCTGTGGCGTAGTCAGTCGGGCCGGGTAGCAGCATCGGCGGACAGGTGTCCGCATCGGGGCATGCGCCTCTCGCATGGCTTCGTGCGTGGCGAGGCCCTTTCCTGCATCTATCACGGTTGGAGTTACGCCCGGAGCGGAAACTGCTTGCGCATCCCGGCCCATCCGGGTCTCACGCCGCCGGAAACAATACGTGTAGGAACGCATGCGGTTGAAGAGTCCGACGGGGTCATCTGGGTTGCCGTGGGAGTACCCACAGCTCAGCCCCCGCGGCTTGAAGGCGTCGTTCCCCTGCGCTCACTGACAGCACATACAGGTGTTGCGGCTGTCGAGGCCGCGGCCGGCGCAAAGGCAGGCGCCGTCGGCCTGGTCTGGCAAGCGCAGGATGCGCAGCAGATCCGGCTGCTGCTTGCCCCGCAGGGTGACGAGCAGACGCTGATCCATGTTCTGCTGGACCACAACAGCAGCCTCTCCCAGCGCATCGGCGCGTCACGTGCGGTCGAGAGACTGCGGCGGGCGGCCGAAGATCTTCAGACGAAAGGGATCGCGCCATGATGCAAGACGCGATGATCGACGAGTGGTATCCGGTCGGCCTTTTCAGCCAGCTCGACGTCAAGGGACGCAAAACCGCCCTGATGGGAGAGCCCATTGAGGTGGCGCTCGACGCCGAGCGCCGCGCTAGAGTGACGTGCGGCGATGGGCGTACCCTCCCCGTCTGCGTCCGCTACGGTCATGTCTGGTCCTCTCTCGGCAAACCCCAGAAGGATCTTTTCGCGATTCCCGAGGCTGACCAGCCCGGCCGCCGACTCGTCGACGTCGGCGCGATTCGCGTGCGCTGCTCGCCGCTGCGCGCCGTCGAGAACTTTCTCGACATCGCGCATTTCCCCTTTGTGCACACCGACATCCTGGGTGCAGAGCCGCATACGGAGGTGCAGGACTACAAGGTCGAGATCCGGCAGAAAGAGGATGAGGTCTGGGCGACGCAGGTGAAATTCTACCAGCCGAAGGCTGCCAAATCGGCAAGCGGCGGCATCACGACGGAGTACATGTACCGTGTGCCGGCGCCGACCTGCTCGGTTCTCTACAAGACCTGTCCGCCCCGGCCCGGCGAATGGGACGTCATCACCCTCTTCGTCCAGCCGCTCGCCGAAGATCTGTGCGACGTCTGGCCATGGATGGCACTCTTCGACGATGTCACACCGATGACCGACCTCATCCACTTTCAGCAGACGATCTTCCTGCAGGACCGCTCGATCCTCGAAAATCAGATCCCGCGGCTCCTGCCGCTCGATCCCGGGATGGAAATCCCGACGAGAGCCGACCTTACCTCGGTCGCCTACAGACGCTGGCTGAAACGCCATAACTATACCTACGGCGCACAGCTGGTGGCGCAATGAAGCTCTACGATTACGTCCTTTCACCGAGCTGCTACAAGGTGCGCCTGATGGCGGCTCTGGCCGGCGTGAAGCTGGAAACCAGACCGGTCGACTTTCATCCCGGCGCCGAGCATCGCGGCACCGAGCTGCTGGCACTCAATCCGGCGGGATCCATTCCGATCCTCGAGGATGGCGATCTGATCCTGACCGAATCCGCCGCCATGCTCGCCTATCTTGCCGCCAGGGCCGCGCCGGAATGGCTCGGCAGCGGCGCGCCGGAGGAAGCGGCGCGCATCCAGCAGTGGCTTTCGTTCGCGCACCGGCTGACCGCGAGCCTCGGCGGCGCGCGCCTTCACGAAATGCTCCAGCGGCCGGGCGACATCGGCGCACTTCAGGCGCAGGGCATCGCCGCGCTTCGCGAGCTGGAAGCGGGCCTGGTGGAGCAGCGCCTGCGCGGCATGCGGTTCCTCGCCTCCGACCAGCCGACGGTTGCCGACATCGCCTGTTTCCCCTACGTCGCGCTCGCGCCGGACGGCGGTATCCCGCTCGACCCCTACCCCGCCATAAGGCTCTGGTCCCGCGCGATCCGCGGCCTCGATAATTTCATCGAGATGCCCGGAATCCACCGGCTGCACGAGCTGAAGCCCGAACCCCATGTCGAACCGGGCGAGGTGTGACATGGCCGGTTATCTTCTCAGGAACTGCGCGGCCGTCATCGTGGACGAGGGCAACGGTCCGGGCGTCTCCCGGAACGTGGACCTCCTGACGAATGGCCCCGCGATCGAGGCAATCGGCGAAAACCTTCACAAAGGACCGCTGCCGCCCGGGACGATCACGCAAGACGCCACCGGCTGGTTCGTCTATCCCGGTCTCGTCAATACCCACCACCACTTCTTCCAATGCTTCGTCCGCAACCGCGCGGATCTCGACTGGACGAAGCTGTCGGTCATCGAATGGCTCGACCGCATCTATCCGATCTTCTCGCGGCTCAACGAGGATTGTTTCTACCACGCCTCCGTCACGGCGATGGCCGAGATGATCAAGCATGGCTGCACCACGGCCTTCGACCACCAGTATTGCTTCCCGCGGCACGCCGGCAAACGGCTGATCGACCGCCAGTTCGAGGCCGCCGACCTTCTCGGCATGCGCTTCCATGCGGGCCGCGGCGGCAACACGCTGCCGAAATCCGAAGGATCCACCATCCCGGACGCCATGCTGGAAACGACGGACGAGTTCGTCGCCGATTGCGCGCGGCTGATCGACACCTACCACGATGCCAGCCCCTTCAGCATGCGGCAGGTCGTGGTCGCGCCCTGCCAGCCCGTTAACTGCTACCGCGAGACTTTCGTGGAGTCGGTCGCACTGGCGCGCGATCGCGGCGTGCAGATGCACACGCATGTGGGCGAAGGCGAGAGCCCGGTCATCGAGGCCCGGCACGGCATGCGGACGGTCGATTACTGCGCGGAGCTCGGATTTGCCGGCCCGGATACTTTCTACGCCCATTGCTGGGAACTGAGCCACGACGAGCTCAGGACAATGGCCGCAAGCGGTACCGGCGTCTCACACTGCCCCGAGCCGGTCTATCTGGTCGGCGCCGAGATTACCGATATTCCGGCCATGTCGGCCTTTGGTCTGCGCGTCGGTCTCGGTTGCGACGGCGCGGCCTCCAATGACAACTCGAACCTGATGCACTGCATACACTCCGCCTACATGCTGCAGTGCCTGACGGCATCGACGCGCGCGCATCCCGTGCCGCCGCCGGCGGATTTCCTCGGCTATGCAACGACGGGCGGCGCGGCCCTTCTCGGCCGCCGCGACATCGGCCGGCTTGCTCCCGGCATGGCCGCCGATCTTTTTGCGATTGACACGCGGCGCATGGACTACGTCGGCACGCGGCATGATCCGCTGAGCCTGATTGCCAAGGTGGGCATCGGCATGCCGACCGACATGACCATGATCAACGGCCGCATCGTCTGGGCGAAGGGCGAGTTCATCGGGCTCGACGAGGCCCGGCTCTTTGCGAAAGCCGAGGCCGCTCTTGCGACGGTAGAATTCTGAAATTCACAACAGGGGGACTGACATGCTGAACAACCTGACCCGCAGAACATTGATGAAGGGCATTGCCGCCGCCGGCCTCACAAGCGTGCTTGGCGGCCGGGCCGCAATGGCGGCCGACGAGCCGCTCGGGATCACCCTCGTCATCCCCTCTCCCGTCGGCGACGTCGGCTGGGGTCATGCGCTTGCCGCCGGCCTCGATCCGGTCAAAGCCGCCTACGGCGACAAGGTGAAGGTCACCGTTATCGAGAACATCCCGGAAGGTCCCGATGCCGACCGCATCATGAACAAGACGGTCTCCGACGGGAACAACTTCCTGATCGCCGGCTCCTTCGGCTACCAAAACGGCGCCCTGCAGATCGCCCGCCGCAATCCCGCGGTGACCGTACTGCACGCTTCCGGCTTCCAGGTGGCGCCGAATTTCTCGCCCTTCGCAGCCAAATATTTCCAGGGGACCTACCTGCTCGGCATGGCTGCCGCCGCACTCTCCAAGACCGGAAAGCTGGGCTCGGTCTCCGCCTTCGCCATCCCGGAGCTGATCACATCCATCAACGCCTTCACGCTCGGCGCGCAAGCCGTGAATCCCGATGTGGAGGTGTCGGTCGTATGGGTGAACTCGTGGTTCGATCCGGCCAAGGAGCAGGAGGCCGCCAAGGCTCTCATGGCGCAGAAATGCGACGTGATCTTCTCCAACGCGCAGGACACGCCGTCCGTCATCTCGGCCTGCGAGGAGGCCGGCGTCTACGCGTTCAATCTCAACTCGTCGATGAAGAAATACGCCCCCAAGACCTATCTCGGCTGCGTGGCGACGGATTGGTCGCCCTTCTTCAAGGCCTCGGTCGACGCCCATTTCGCCGGCACCTTCAAGGGCGCCAACGCCTTCCTCGGCGTATCCGACACGGTCGTCGAGGTCGTCGACTGGAACGCGGATATCCCGGCCGACGTCATGACCAGGATCAAGGCGATCGAGGCGAAGATCGCCGATGGCAGCTTCTCGCCCTTTACCGGGCCGATCACCAAGGCCGACGGCAGCGAAGGGGTGGCCACCGGTACAACGCTCCCGGATGGCGAAATCGTTGCGATGGACTGGCACGTCAAGGGCGTCACCACCCCTCTGCCGAAGTGAGCCATGACCGCCCCTCTCCTGTCGCTCCGCGGCATTTCCAAAAGCTACGGCCAGATTACAGCCAACCAGGATGTCGATCTGGACGTGGCTCCGCAGTCGATCCATGCGATCCTCGGAGAGAACGGGGCGGGCAAATCGACGCTGATGAAGCTGGTCTACGGCGTCGAGCAGCCGGACGGCGGGAGCGTCGTCTGGGACGGACAGCCCTTGAGCCTTGCCTCCCCTGCGGAGGCGAGGCGCCAGGGGATCGGCATGGTCTTCCAGCACTTCTCGCTCTTCGAGACCCTGACGGTCGTGGAGAACATCCAGCTGGTCGTGCCCGGCCGGAAAGCCGATCTCACGCAACGCATCCGGACGCTCGGACGCGACTTCGGCCTCGAGGTCGATCCGCTTGCCCATGTCCATGCGCTTTCCGTCGGCGAGCGGCAGCGGGTGGAGATCATCAGATGCCTGATGACCAATCCGAAGCTGCTGATCCTCGATGAACCGACCTCCGTCCTGCCGCCGCAATCGGTGGACAAGCTCTTCGACACCTTGCGTCGCCTGCGCGACGGCGGCGTTTCCATCCTGTTCATCTCCCACAAGCTCGAGGAAATTCGGTCGATCTGCGACAGGGCGACGATCCTTCGCGGCGGGCGCGTCACGGGCCATGTGGACCCGCGCGAGCATGATGCGCATGACCTTGCCCGCATGATGATCGGCCGCGATATGCCGGAACCGATGCCGGCACTTCCCCAGTCTAGCGGCGAGAAGCGCCTAGAGATCATCGGCCTCGACTACCGGTCGGACGACCCTTTTGCCATGCCGCTTTCCGATATCAGCCTCACGGTACGTGCCGGCGAAATCCTCGGAATAGCCGGAATTTCTGGCAACGGGCAAAGCGAGCTTGCCGCGCTGATATCCGGCGAAACGATCCTGCCGCGAGCACTGCGCGACCGGATCTTCATGATGGGACAAGACGCGGGGACGCTCGACGCAGCTGCCCGCCGGCAGCTTGGATTCGCCTTCGTTCCCGAAGACAGGCTCGGACGCGGCGTCGTACCCGAAATGTCGCTCGTCCTGAACAGTCTGCTGACTGCGCATTCGCTCAAACTTCTCAGCCATGGTCTCATCGACAAGGCAAAGGCGACGGCGTTTACCAACGCGTGCATCGGCCAATACGATGTCCGCACGCCCGGCCCGGACGCAGTAGCCGGGTCGCTTTCAGGCGGCAATTTGCAGAAGTTCATCATTGGGCGCGAGATCATGCTCTCTCCGAAACTGCTGTTCGTGGCGCAGCCAACCTGGGGCGTCGACGTCGGGGCCGCATCCGCCATCCGCAGGCGGCTCATCACGCTGCGCAACGAAGGCATGGCAATCCTGGTTATTTCCGAGGAGCTCGAGGAGCTCTTCGAACTTTGCGATTTCATCCAGGTGCTGCACCACGGCCGGCTCAGCCTGCCACTCGTCACGCGGCACACGCGACCCGAGGAGATCGGCCGATACATGATTGGAGCACACACTCCATCGCAAACCGCAGACCAGAAGGCCCTGGCATGAGTACTCTCTCCGGGGCCTTCCTTCCCACGCTTGTCCGCCGGGAGCACGCCTCGCTTGCCGCGACCCTGCTTGCGCCTCCGATCGCGCTCGCCGCGGCGACCGTTGTCAATCTGGGGCTCTACGTGCTGATGGGCCGCGATCCGGTCGCCGTCGTCTATGCGATGCTTCTCGAGCCCTTCCTCTCCTGGGCGTCGTTCTCGGAGGTGCTGCTGAAGACAGGTCCGCTCCTCCTCATCGCACAGGGCCTGGCGATCGGCTTTCGCGCCAAGGTCTTCAACATCGGTGCCGAGGGCCAGTTCATTCTGGGCGCGATATTCGCCTCGGCCATTCCGGTATGGTTTCCGCAGGCAACCGGCCAGTGGATCTGGCCGGCAATGCTGCTGCTGGGTACCCTCGGCGGCGCACTATGGGCTTCGCTAACCGCTTTCTGGCGCGTCAGGCTCAACGCGAACGAGATCCTCGTTTCCCTGATGCTGAGCCTCGTTGCCGCGCAGTTCCTCAATTACCTTCTCCTTGGTCCCTGGAAGGATCCTGACGGCTTCAATTTCCCCCAGTCCGTGATGTTTCAGTATGACGCGATGGTGCCGATTCTGATCTCCGGTACGCGCGTCAACGTCTCGCTGCTCCTGACAATCGCCCTGTCGATCGCGGCATGGATCTTCATGCAGAGGAGCTTCATCGGCTACAAGCTCCAGGTCGGCGGCTTGGCGCCGCGTGCCGCCAGCTACGCCGGCTTCAACGAAGGATGGGCGATCTGGCTCTCCCTTCTCATTGGCGGATGCGCCGCCGGCCTCGCTGGCGCAGCGGAGGTCGCCGGTCCCCTCGGCCAGTTGCAGCGCTCGATTTCGACCGGTTATGGCTACGCGGCCATTATCGTCGCCTATCTCGGCGGCCTGCATCCGATCGGCATCGTTGTCTCGGCGCTGTGCATGGCGGTGCTCTATATCGGGGGGGACAATGCCATGGTATCGGCAAGCCTGCCGATCGCAGCAGTACGCGTCTTCCAGGGCAGCCTCCTTCTTGCCTACCTCGTCGCCGTCGCCTTCGTGCGGTACCGTCTTGAATGGCGCCGTGCCGCCTGCAGGAGCCAGCCATGAACGCCATCGAGTTCATTCTTGCCGGTATGCTCGCAGCTGCGACGCCGTTTCTGCTGGCGGCTCTCGGCGAGCTGGTGGTCGAGCGCGCCGGGGTTCTCAACCTCGGCGTAGAGGGCTTGATGGCGTTTGGCGCGGTGCTCGCCTTCATCATCGTCCATCATGGCGGGGGACATGTTCTGGGTTTCGTCGCCGCCGGCCTCGGCAGCGCCGTCCTTTCGCTTGTTTTCGCCGTCATCACGCTCGGATTTCGGGCCAACCAAGTGGCGACAGGCCTTGCCATAGGCATCCTGGGCCAAGGTCTCTCGGCGCTTTTCGGCAAGACCTATGAGAGCCTCACCGTCAAGGGGATTCCAAAGACTGCCCTTCCATGGCTTCCCGAAATCCCGGTAGTCGGCGTCCTTTTCATCCAGGACGTCGTCGTATGGCTTTCCCTTGTCGCAACCCTCGCCATATGGGCGATGTTCGCCTATACGAAGATCGGTCTCGTCATCCGGGCGATCGGCGAGAACCCCAATGCCGCCCACGCCATCGGCTATTCGGTCATCGCCGTCCGCTTCGCCGCCGTCGCATTTGGCGGGACGATGGCAGGCTTAGCCGGCGCCTACGCGGCGGTGGTTTACACCCCGCTTTGGGCCGATGGAATGATCGCCGGGCGCGGCTGGATCGCCATCGCACTTGTTGTATTCGGGACGTGGCTCACCGGCCGGATCTTCCTCGGCGCATGCCTCTTCGGCGCCGTTTCCCTAATGGGCCTGGCAGCCCAGGCGAGCGGATTGGACGTTCCGTCACAAGTGCTTGCGAGCGTGCCGTACGTCGTCACCATCATCGTGCTTGGCATCATTTCGGCAGACCGCCGCCTGCTGAAGCTGAACGGCGTCGCCTCGCTCGGCGAACCCTTCGAACGTTAATACATAACACGAGGTGTGCCACGCGCCGCCACGGTGCCAGCGATCCGGTCGCGCGTTTGAGCTTCACCAGATTGTTCACGAAACGCGGCGACACCCGGGAGTGCCGGGCCGCAGCCCGGTGGCTGTGACCGTCCTCGACAAACGCAACGACACGACTACTTAAAGCAAGCGGATGTTGCCCATGAGCTCCCCCCGTCAAAGCGAGGGAATCACAGCCAACCCCGTTCGGGAATCGGGAACTTAAAAATCGCGACCCGCTTTAGGTCTTTGCTTTTGTGCACGTCACGTGTTCCCAAAAACCGCTGCACATCATGCGTTTGCTCCGCCGCTCCAACCCTTTATTGCGACGTCAGGTGGTTCCACCTGACTGTAAAATGCCCTCTGTGCAATGGTGCAATTGTTTGTCGGCGAGGAGATGCAGGAGCGTTCGATCGGGCGGTAAGGGCCGTGGCCGCTCGCCGGCAAAGGCGACGACTTGCCGGATTGCCGCCATTCCTGCTGTCCGTGAAAACCGCGGCCGTTCCCGAAGACCGTTTCCTGATGTGCGTCGTCACGACGACCTGTGGTGCTTGAACGGGGTGCTTTTTGGGGGGGCTTGGAGCGGCACGAGCCCGTCGACGCGGATGCGGAGGAGCTCTGTGTGATTGGTCTGGCTGGGGGGATTTGGCCGTTGGTTGCGGGGGCAGGATTTGAACCTGCGGCCTTCAGGTTATGAGCCTGACGAGCTACCGGGCTGCTCCACCCCGCGTTATTTCTTCAAAACATAAGGGCCGCGTGTTGCGGCCCCTTTCTTTTCGGCTGGGCCGAGTGTGTGAGAGAAGATGTTTTGTTTGAGTTTGTCTTGCGCTTTGCAGACCTGGCAGCGACCTACTCTCCCGCGTCTTGAGACGAAGTACCATCGGCGCTGGGGCGTTTCACGGCCGTGTTCGGAATGGGAACGGGTGCAGCCACCCCGCCAGAACCACCAGGTCGGCAAAGCGCAAGCTTTTGCGCCCGGAGGGCGCAAACTTTAATCGAGAAGCTGGTGAAGCGATTGCTTCGTTTTTTTGAACACGTCTTTTGCGCCTTGTCCGGAGATTCCAGCAGCCGGCAGAGCCGAGCCGCCGGTTGTCCGGCGCGCCGTCCGCAGCGCCTTTGGCGCGTGAGGACAGAAGATAG
>NZ_LPUX01000061.1 GCF_001651865.1 Sinorhizobium glycinis | reverse complement strand
CGGCGGCGGCGGCGGCGGCGGCAGCGGCGGCGGCGGCAACGGCGGTAACGGCGGCAATGGCGGCGGTGGCAACGGCGGCAGCGGCGGTAACGGCGGCGGCGGCGAAGGCGGCGAAGGGGGTGGCGGCAGCGGCAATAACGGAGGGGGCAACGGTGGTGGCGACGGGACGCCTGGCAGTTCCGGTAAAAGCGACGAAAACCGCTAACAAGCGCATCGCGGCGTGCTTCGCGAAGGCATCAAGGCCATACGATGCGCGTCTACGGTGCAGCGCGACATAGCGGCGACGGAGACGAAATCTGCAAAGGGCGGGTTCCGACGGATCCCGCCCTTGCCTATTCGGTCAACCGCCCGATTTCCACGACAACCTTTCAGCAACTCCTCGTCCCGATAATGCTGCGTGAAATCGAGGATCGAATCGGATGGCCAAGGGAAATTCCACGCGACGGAAGCGCGGCGCACGTCGGAAGGGCAGCCAGGGCGGCATGGGCCTGTGGTACCTCGCAGCCGTCATTCTTATCGGAGGCGTCGTCGCCTATGATCACCGGGAACAACTCGGAGACCTTCCCGGCGATCGAGAACTGACGGCGCTGCTTTCGCCACCCGAAAAGAAACCGAAAACGGCAGCCGTCGAGACCCGGCCGAAGGAACACACGGGCGCCATTGCTCGGAAACCCGCGTTGACGCCACCTGCGCCGATCGGCCGGCCCGTGGAACAGCCGCAGGCGCAAGCTGCCTCATTTCGATCAGAAAATGGCACCTTCTATTTCTGCGGCATTCGCCACGATAACTGTGTCATCGATGGCGACACGTTCCTCTTCAACGGCGAGAGGATCCTCATTGCCGACATCGATGCGCCCGAGACGAAACTCGCGAAATGCGACGCTGAGCGGTCGCGTGGCTCCTATGCAAAGGCAAGGCTGCGCGAACTGCTGAACGCCGGAAAATTCACGCTGGTCGACTCGGCGGGCGGGTTTGCCGACGAGGAGGCGGGAAAACTCCGGGTGGTGATGAGAGGCGGCAAATCGCTAGGCGACCTTCTGGTATCCGAGGGGTTGGTGAGAAAGCGCACCAGCCGGCCCGTATCCTGGTGCGGCCAGTCGGCCCGTGCGTCGGGCTGAACCATCGCAAACCAACTTTCATCTCAACCGTACCGCGCGTGATCGGCAAGAACTCGTCGATCGCTGCAAGCGCCATCGCAACGTCGGTCCATATCGGCGATCGGAGCATGCGTCGCAAACTTGCCCCTTTCGCCATTTTGCATAGGGCAAACACAGGCTGCATCGTCGACTTGCGATCGCCGCCACTATTCCTCCCTGCGGTGCGTTTCCTTTTGCGTGATCAGCCGCGCGCTATGCTGGCCGCTGAGAAAGATCCACAGCCAACTCCAGGCGACCGCAAAACGGCTGCGGGTGCCGATCAGGAAATAGATATGGGCGATGCCCCAGATCCACCAGGCAAGCCCTCCTTTGAGCTTGATCCTGCCGAAGTCGATGATCGCGGCGCGCTTGCCGATCGTGGCAAGGCTTCCCTGGTGGCGGTAGCGGAAGGCCTTGGGCATCGGCTGGCCCGCGAGCCGGGCGCGGATCACCCGGGCGACAAAGGCACCCTGCTGCTTGGCAGCCGGCGCGATGCCCGGCACCGGCGTACCGTTCTCCTGCTTGACCGAGGCGGTGTCGCCGATCACGAAGACATCCGGGTTTCCCGGTGCGGTCAGGTGCTGATCGACGATGGCACGTCCCGCGCGGTCCGCCACGATCCCGAGCCAATTGGCGGCCGGAGATGCCTGAACGCCGGCCGCCCAGACGAGCGTGCGGCTGGGAACGAAGCTGTCGCCGATCCTCACGCCTGCTTCCGTGCAGTCCGTCACCGGCGTTCCGGTGAGCACCTCGACCCCAAGCTTCCCGAGTTCGGTCATTGCATAGGCGGAAAGTTCTTCCGCAAAGGCCGGCAGAATGCGAGGCCCTGCCTCGACGAGCACGACGCGAGACTGACGCGTATCGATGCGGCGGAACTCGCCCGGCAGGGTCCGGTGCGCCATTTCGGCAATGATCCCGGCGAGTTCCACTCCTGTCGGCCCCGCGCCGATGATCGTGAAGGTCAACAGGGCATCGCGCCTGGCGGGGTCCTCCTCGATCTCGGCCTGCTCGAATGCGAGCAGCACGCGCCGGCGAATGGTCGTCGCATCCTCGAGCGTCTTCAGCCCCGGCGCTACGGGGGCCCATTCGTCACGGCCGAAATAGGCGTGCGTCGCGCCGGTTGCGAGCACCAGCGTATCGTAGGGAACTGCCTGGCCATTCGCGAGCGTCACAGTCTTTGTCAGCCTGTCGACGCCCTGCACCTCGCCAAGCAGCGTCATCACCTCCGGTCGGTCGCGGTAAAGATGACGGATCGGCCAGGCGATCTCGGAGGTCGCGAGAATGGTGGTCGCGACCTGATAGAGCAGCGGCTGAAAGAGATGGTGGTTGCGTCGATCGATAAGTGTGATGCGGACCGGGGCGCCCCTGAGGTCGTTGACAAGTTCTAGCCCGCCGAAGCCGCCTCCCACGACCACCACGTGATGATTTTGCTCCATGGCTGCTGCCTCGTTCGGTCAACGGATCCAACCGCGTCACATCGGCGGCGGACCGACATGGCTTTTCTTGCAACGCGCAATACCGCGCTCCTTACTCGGCGTAACGGACCGGAACCGCCGTCCCGCTTTTCAGGACTTCCATCGAGATCGAGGCGGAAACGTCGAAGAGTTCAACTTTGCGCACGATCTGCTTGTACACCATGTCATATTGCTCGACACGCGGCAGCACAACCTTGACGATGTAGTCGTAGTTACCCGTCAACCGGTGTGCCTCGACGATCTCGGGGATATCGCTGATCGCACGACGGAATTTTTCGATCCACTCATCGGAATGATGCGCGGTCTTGATGAGCGCGAAAACCGTCGTGGGCACGCCCATCTTCTCTCGGTCGAGAACGACGATGCGTCTGGCCACATAACCCGCCTCTTCCAGCCGTTGGATGCGGCGCGAGCAGGCGGATAAGGAAAGGTTCACCCGCTCGGCAAGATCCCCCATTGCAAGGCTCGCATCCTCCTGCAGAAGCGTGAGCAGCTTTCGGTCCCTTTCGTCCAGCACGCCCTTTACTCCTCACCCCACGCCACTGTGACGCCTACATTTTGCACGAACTGAACAAACGACGCAAAAAGCTCTTGATGTTCTTTCCTTAAATAGCCTTCAAAGCAAACAAATCCAACCCGCCCCGCGTCATAATCTTACCGGTGGAACAAGATCGGAAAGTGGCAACGCGCTCTCGTTTTCAGTTCCAGCGATCGGATGCAAAAAGGGAGAGAGTTGATGGAAATGCGCAGGATCGGCCTCATCGGCGGCATGAGCTTCGAAAGTTCGGCGGTCTACTATCGGATGGTCAACGAGGCGGTTCGCGAGCGGCTGGGTGCATTGCACTCGGCTGAGGTGCTGCTTTATTCCGTCGATTTCCAGAAAATCGTCGACCTGCAAAAGGCCGGCCGCTGGGATGAGGCGGCCGGGCGCCTGTCCGATGTTGCGCGCGCGCTTCAATCCGGCGGCGCCGATTGCGTGCTGATCTGCACCAACACCATGCACCTGATCGCCGACGCCGTGGCGGCTTCGGTCGATGTACCGCTGATCAACATCATCGACGCGACCGCGCTTCGCCTCAAGACTGCAGGCCGCCGCAAGCCGCTGCTGCTCGCCACCCGTTACACCATGGAGCACGGCTTCTATGCCGAGCGCATGAAGGCGCACGGCATAGAACTGATCGTGCCGGATGCCGATGGCCGCAAGCTGACCCACGAGGTGATATTCGACGAACTCTGCGCCGGCAAGGTACTGGACGCTTCGCGCGCGGCGCTGGTGGCGCTCGTCGAAAAGGCGAAGGCCGAGGGCGCCGACGCCGTCATTCTCGGTTGCACCGAAATCTGCCTGATCCTCGATCCGGCCAACCTGCCGCTGCCGGGCTTCGATTCCACGGCAATCCACGCCGAAGCCGCAGTCGAATTCGCGCTGAGCATGCGCGACGTAAGCCGCGCCGCTTGAGCCCCGCGCCGCCTACGCGGCGGCGTCAAACTCGATACGCGCCTTGCGTATCGAGTCGTGATTTTCAAGCGACCAGTCCACGAACAGTATGAGGACAGCCAGGAACGATCGGCCGAGGTCGGTGAGGCTGTATTCGACGCTCGGCGGCTGCGTCGGATAGACGGTGCGGTTCAAATACCCGTCGCGCTGCAGGTCTCGCAGCGTCTGCGTGAGCATCCTCTGCGAAATGTCCGGGATCAGCCTCCGGAGCTGCGAGAACCGCAGCGGCCCGTCGGCGAGTGAAAGGATCATCAGCGAATTCCACTTGCCGCCGATATTGTCCATCACGTCGCGGACCGGGCAATTGTCGACATCCATCGGCACGCCGCCGACCATTGCCACCCGCTTGCCCCTCACCTCGCCCGTCGCCTTGTTCACCGCGGTACCCTTTCCGTAACCATGGCAGAAAAAACTGCCTCCTTTACAGCTCTTAGCAGATTACGGGATAAGAGCAACTCTCAAAAAGAGACCAGCATTCGATATAAGCCGATGGAGGCGTTGCGAAGCTGGAAAGCGAAGTGAAAGGAAGATCATGTCCCAGACATTGCTCGTAACCGGCGCTGCAGGCCAGCTCGGCAAACTCGTACTCGATGCGCTTCTCGCGTCAGGCAAGACGAAACCGGACGATATCATCGCCACCAGCCGCGACACAGCCAAACTCGCCGATTATGCGGCCAAAGGCATCAAGACCCGCGCCGCCGACTTCGACGATCCTGCCTCGCTCGAAAAGGCCTTTGCCGGCGCCGACCGGATTCTCATCATCTCGACCGACACCCTGGACGAGCCGGGCAAGCGCTTGAAGCAGCATCTCGCCGCCGTCGACGCCGCCAAGAAAGCCGGCGTGAAGCACATTCTCTATACGTCCATGCCCAACCCGGAAAACTCGGTCATTCCCTTTGCCGCCGATCATCTCGGCACGGAAAACGCCATCAAGGCAAACGGCATTCCCTACACGATCCTGCGCAATGCCTGGTACATGGAGAACCTGTTCCTAGCGCTGCCGCATGCACTTCAGACCGGGCAATGGTTCTCGTCCGCCGGCGAAGGCCGGATCTCCCATGTGGCGCGCCAGGACCTCGCCAGGGCGGCTGCCGCCGCGCTGGAATCGGGTTCGATCGAAAGCCGCACCTATACGCTAACGGGAGCACAGGCTCTGACGACCGCGGAGATCGCCAGCCACGTCGCCGAGGCAACCGGAAAGACGCTCGACGTCGTCCACATTTCTGACGAGGCTCTGGCAGGCGGCCTCAGGGGAGCCGGGCTGCCGGACTTCTTCGTTCCGATCCTCGTCTCCTTCGACACCAACACGCGCGAGGGCCATTTCGATGTCGTGACCGACGACGTGGCTAGCCTCACCGGAACAGTCCCGCTCGACCTCGCCGCCTTCCTCGAGGCGAACAGGGCGGCGCTCGCCCACTGAAGCAATTGTCGTAGTGGCGATCGGCCCGGCGTCCGCCGCCGGGCCGATCTCGTCCATCCCGCCGCCTTGGGCCATCATGAAGTTTTTCTGGAAGCCTGCGCTTCCGCCACCCTCTCGCCCCAGCGCATTGCTATCGTGAGATCACTCGGTTGAGGAGGAAGCAGGATGACGGCGCCGATCGACTTCTGGTTCTCGATAGGAAGCCCCTACACTTTTCTCGCCGTCATGCGGCTACCGGAGGTCGCCGAAAGGGCGGGCGTTGAGGTTCGCTGGAGGCCCTTCGACGCTTACGCGATCCAGGCCGAGGCGAATGACAGCCCTTTCGCCGACAAGCCGCTCAAGGCCGCCTATATGTGGCGCGATATCGAGCGACGTGCTGCGAAGTTCGGCCTGCCCTTGAGATTGCCTATCCCCTATCCGCTCGCCGACCGCGCAGTGGCCAACCGGGTCGCGGTGCTCGCCGCCAAGGAAGGGTGGTGCCCTGCCTATGCGATTGCCACCTACCGGCACTGGTTCGTCGACCGCGAGGCCGCCGGCAGCGAGCCGAATCTCTCGGCGAGCATCAAGGAGGCCGGGCAGGACCCTGCCCGCGTGCTGCAGCAGGCAAGCACCGCAGCCGGTGCCGAGGCGCTAGACGCCGCGACCAGGGAAGCGAAGGAGATCGGCCTCTTCGGTTCGCCCTCCTTCGTCGCCGATGGCGAACTTTTCTGGGGTCACGACCGCCTGGAGGACGCGATTGAGTGGCAGCACAATCTGGACCAGGGAAACCCGGGGTGAAGTCCGATGTTGTGAGCCTGGGCCGCGCCCCGTCTGCGGAGTCGCCCGCTTGCGGGGAGGCAGGATGAACGGCGCAGGGCGCTTACCCCTTTCCCGATCCAGAAACCAGCCACCAATCCAGCGACAGCCTGCCCGCGCCCCAGGTGATGACAGCAAGCGCCATCGCGGCCCAGGTCAGATGTATCGGCCATCCATCTGGCACCGTCAGCTGAATGACGATCGTCATCGCAAGCAGGCCGAGAGCGGCAAGGCGCGTCGCCAGCCCGAAGACGAGAAGGGTCGGCAACAGGATTTCCGCGCAAGCCGCCGCAAACGCCATCACCGCCGGCGTGGGAAAGTCGTAAGGGCCACCCGGCAGGTGCAGTTTGAGTTCCGAAGTGAAGAGCAGGACCGCGACATCGTTCAGCTGCAGGAAGCCATCCCACTTGCTCATGCCGGAGCGCCAGAAGGGCACGGCGAGTCCAAAGCGCAATGCAAGCTGGGCAAGGGATCCGGGCGCCATGGCGCCAATCAGCCCGTCGATCCGCCCGAGCAAGCCTCCCCTCCCCGCGGGCTTGTCGAAAAGTCTCCATTTGGACGTCAGCATCTCATCCTCCCTGTTGGATCGCCGCGACGGCACCGGCCTCGAGCATCGTGCGCATGGCGGTCGCGAGATCGAATTCGGGGCAGGACGTGCTCGCCGTCGACGCCGCGCTCCCCAAGGATTGGCCTGCCATCAGGCCGTCGAGAAAAATATCGGCGCCCGGCGGCAGGCGGCGAACCTCCACGTCCAGCGCCGGCCTGGTTACAAGTGCGCTCTGCGGAGCCGTAGCGTTGATGCGCCCTACCGGGCCGCTCGCCCGGTTCGCTGAAAAGATCGTCACGGCCGGGTAGGCGGAACGGACAATGCGGGTCGCTGGATGTGCCACGAACACGAGCCCGCCGAGCCGTTCTGGCGGGACCGAGGCCAGGAGACCCACCTCCAGCACGGCCGCGTCCGCCGCGTGATAGGCATCGAGCCAGGCCCGCTCGATGCGCGCGACATCCGCCAGCCAGGGCATCGACTGCGCATATTCGTAACGCGCGATGAAATCCGGAAAATCCCGGCCGTACTCGAAGAGGAGCGGCGACGTGGGCGGCGCCTCGCGGACGTGAAACCGCGCCATGGCGCGAAAGAACGCCTCACCGGTGATGCGCATAGTGGCGGGGAATACCGCAGCGAGCGCATCGATGAGGCTGACGGTCACGTTGTTGCGGTAGACATTGAAGCGCTTGTCGGCCGCCTTGCCTTTCGGGCCGGCCACAAGCGAGGGGGTCGCGCAACCGGGATCAAGCAGCCCTTCCACCAGGCCCTCCGGATAGCCGGGTCCCTCGACGGCTTCCCCATCGCCCTTCCTAAGCGTTTGCATGCACCCTCTCCCGTCGCAATACCGCATGACGATCGAGGATCGACTGCGCCGCCTTCGCCTCGGATTTCAGCACCGGCCATTCGGGAATTGCGCTATCCCATTCGATAAGCGTCGGAATCGGGCCGCAGCGGCCGACCGCGATTTCGAAGAGCTTCCAAACGGCATCCGCAACCGGCCCATCGTGGCTGTCGATCAGCAGCCGATCGCCCTCGTCGTCCTCCTGCTCGGCATGGCCGGCCAGGTGGATCTCGCCGACGTGCTGGAGCGGGTAGTCCGAAAGATATTCAAGCGCGGAGAAATCCTGGTTGGTCGCCGAGACGAAGACGTTGTTGATGTCGAGCAGCAGGCCGCAGCCGGTACGTCTGACGATCTCCCGGATGAAGGCGGTCTCGCTCATTGTCGACTCCTTGAAGAGCACATAAGTCGAGGGGTTCTCCAGCAGGAGGGGGCGTCGGATCGCCTCCTGCACCTCGTCGATGTGCTCGGCGACGCGCCGCAAGGTGGCTTCGGTGTAAGGCAGTGGCAGGAGGTCATTGTAATAGGTGGTGTTGTGCGTCGACCAGGCCAGGTGCTCCGAGACGAGCGCAGGCTCATACCGCTCGACCAGCCCCGCAAAGCGGCCGAGATGGGCCCTGTCGAGGGGCTGGGGCCCGCCGATCGACATGCAGACACCGTGAAGCGAAACCGGATAGTCCTCCCGTATTCGCGTGAGCGCCGCATGCGGAGGACCGCCCGCCCCCATATAGTTTTCCGCATGAACCTCGAAGAAGCCGCCGTCCCGGTCGCTGTCCGCAAGGATGGATGGCAGATGCTGGTGCTTGAAACTCGTACCAGCCTGTCCGTCGATCGGATGCGCCGGAAAGCGGAGAGTTCCCGATGCGCTGCGATCCGCATGAAATGTCAATGTGGGCATCGTCGCCTCCACTTTCCGGCTTGTGTTGCAGCTTCGCTTAGGAGGGAAGGTCGCGCGACAGCGGTTCCGGGGAGCCCTTGCGGTCGCCCGGCAGGTCCATCGTCGCGCAGGTACCGCCGTCGACGAATTTCCAGGCGTTGCCCTGGTAGTCGACCGTCGATGTCGCCTGGCAGGTCGTGCCCGGTCCGGCCGCGCAATCATTCTGGCCCTTCAGCGCGACTCCGAAGCATTTCTCCTTGCCGCCATCCATCGCGGCCTTGACCTGTTCCTGCGAAAGCGGCGCGGCGATCGCCAGCGACGAAAGCGCCGCCGCCACAGCGCCTGCCAGTGCAGCCGTATTGATCGTGGATTTCTTGGACATCACATCTCTCCATCTTGACGGGTCTTGTGCGCGCCTTTCGGGGCCGCACAGAGCCTCGTTCGCCGCCAATGGGAGATATGTTACATTCCTCGCCCACACGCTTTCGTGAGCACGGTTCTGCGCGAGATCACGATGATTTTGGATTGACTCGGCCGAAGATCATGAACGTGATCGGCGCCGCAATGCGGAACGGCTCTGTCCCGGCGGCACGCCGAAAAGAAAATTTGCGGGCGCATATGTAACAAGCGGTCGGAGCCGGCGAATTGGGAGGAAAGACAGGTGGACGACAGCGATCTCGCCCGGCTGTTCCGCACGGCGCTCGCCGGCGATGAGCGAGCCTATGGCGACTTCCTGCAGGCCGCCGCGGAGCTTGTTCGTGGCTGGGCGCGGCGCAGAACCGCTTTCGGTGGCCTGGATCCGGAAGACATCGTCCAGGAAACCCTGCTGGCGATCCATGTGAAACGGCACACCTGGCGAACCGACGGCCCGGTAGCGCCGTGGCTCTATGCCATCGCGAAGCACAAGCTTGTCGATGCCCTAAGACGGTTGGGCCGCCAGCCGCGGGTGGATATCAGCGATCTGGAGGGCCAGCTCGCAGTTGAGGAAGCCGAATCCGTGAGGGACTGGGAGATAGACCGTGCGCTCAAGACACTGACCCCCGGCCAGCGTTCAGTGGTAACGGCGATCTCGGTCGAAGGGCGCACGATAGCCGAGGCGGCAAGAAGCCTCGACATGAACGAAACTGCAGTCCGTGTCGCACTCCATCGCGGCCTTGCTGCTATCGCCAGACGATTTGGACGTGACTGACATGGAAACGCGCGAACTCATCAAGGCCCTTTCGGCGGACGCCCGGCGAAGCCGCATATCAATGAGGGCCGCGTGGTCGAGCGCCGTTCTCGCGGCTGTCGCCCTCGCCGCCGCCATCTTCTTCGCCCTGCTTGGCGCGAGGCCGGACATTGCCGACGCCGCGCAAACCTTCCGCTTCCTCTTCAAGTTCGGGGTGACCGTCGCCCTTGCCGCGAGCGCATTCGGCCTAGCAAATATCCTGTCGCGCCCGGAAGCGGACGTCCGCCGGTCGCTGCCACGTATTGCTATAGCGCCGGCGCTGTTGGCGGCGGGCGTTATCGCGGAACTCGCCGTCACGCCACCGGACACGTGGTCGGCTAGGCTCGTCGGGACGAACAGTCTGGTATGCCTCACCTTCATTCCGCTGATCGGCATTGGGCCGCTCGCTTTGCTGCTGCTTGCGCTACGCCACGGCGCGCCCTCCCATCCCGGGCTTGCAGGCGCGGTTTCCGGGCTCACCGCCGGCGGCCTCGCCGCGACCTTCTATGCCGCCCATTGCACGGACGATTCACCGTTGTTCGTTGCGACATGGTATACGATCGCGATCGCGATCCTGACACTCCTCGGTGCGCTCGGTGCCACTCGCATCGCCCGTTGGTAGCGAGCGGATGAGGAATGTGAGCGCCCTATCGACGGCCGCGTTCCTCCTGGACCGGAGGACATGGCACGGAACCATAGGAACAGAAAACGCAGCAATCCCCGGCCTTCGGCCTCAGAAGCACACCGCAGCCCTTGCACTCGCAAACGTGCAGGCACGCGTCCGGCCGCATGATTTCGGCGGACTGGTGGCGGCAGGCGGGACAGGTCAGGATCGAGATGTACTCCGTCATGGGTTGTTTTTCCACGCCCGCGACTGCGGCGCCGGGCGCCTCAAAATCTACCTCAAATCCCGCGCGGCAGTCGCTTTGGGCTCCTCCGGCGGGGGCGTCGTAGGATTGCGCACGAGCTTGCCCTCCTCGGCCTTGTAGAAGAACTGGCTGGCGACCAACCAGCCCTTGAGCGGCCTCAGCGGCGGAATGCAGGTCAGGAGCATGAACGGCCCCGTGACCATCAGATGCGCCCAGAGCGGCGCATTGTACTGCACTTCCAGCCAGACGCCGAGAAACACGCTAGGCACGCAGGCGAAGCAAATCACGAAGAATGCGGGACCATCGGCAGGGTCGGCGAAGGAATAGTCGAGCCCGCAGACCTCGCACTCTCGCCGGAGCTTCAGAAACCCCTCGAACAGGCGTCCCTGCCCACAGCGCGGGCAGCGACCACGCAGGCCCGTGTGCAGCGGCGACAGAGGCGGCCAGTCGTCGTTTGAAGACATCATTCTTCCTTTCCAAGAGCTTTTTCGCGGGCATTGGCAAAGCCGGGAACCGGGGTCGGAGGTTCCGCAAACGGCGACCGGCCGCGGACAGGCCCCGTGACTTCTGTGGAAATCACGGAAACATACAAAGCATACATCGTCAACAATTGTATGCAATTGCGGCTGCGACACTTCCGCCCATGAGAACTCCGCGAAAACAGGCGACGCGCTCTTACCGTAGGAGTGAGGAAGGGTGTGCGCGGTTTTCCGCCCGCATCCCGCTCCAATATCTAGACAACGAGATTGAGCGCCGCGGAGGGCTTTGCGAGAAGGTCGGAAATGGCGTCGAGACTTCGCTGGAGCTCGGTCTCGGTCTCTGGAGCGCCGAGCCCGAGACGTACGGCCTCCGGAGGTTCCGAAAGCGCGAAGGCATCGCTCGCCACGACGCTGATCCCGACTGCCCTGAGCCGGGCCGTAAACTCGCCTCGGCTCCAATGAGGCGGCAATCTCAGCCAGACGTGAAAGCTTTCCTGGTCGGTGGAAACATCGGCCCGGGACAGCCTGTCGGCGGCCATCTGCTGACGACGTCTCGCCTCGCTGCGAATGGCGGCGAGAACCGCTTGCGCCGTCCCCTCCTCGAACCAACGCGTGGCAATCGCCGCCGAGAGCGGCGATGCCATACCGGCCGTGGCCCGGATGACACTCTCCAGGCGAACGGCCGTCGCTGAATCCGGCACGGCCAGATAGGCGATCCGAAGTGCGGGCGAGAGACATTTGGCGAGCCCCGCCACGTGATAGACGAGATCGGGAGCAAGGGATGCAAGTGGCGGCACGGGCGTTGCGGGCAATGCGCCATAGGCGTCGTCCTCTATGATGGCAACACCATGCCTGCGCGCAATCGCCACGATCGCCTCGCGCCTTTTCAACGGAAGCGTGGCGGTTGTTGGATTGTGCAGCGTCGGATTGCAGTACAGCGCCTTGGGCCGGTGCTTGAGGCAGGCGGCCTCGAAAGCCTCGGGCAGAATGCCCTTTTCGTCCATGGCGACACCGAGGACTTCGATGCCGAGATGAGCCGCCAGCGAGCGAAGGCCCGGATAGGTGAGCGCCTCGGCACAGATCCTCTCGCCCTTTGTCGCCAGCACGCCAAGCGTCGCAAGCAGCGCCCCTTGCGCTCCGGGACAGACCAGCACCCGCTCCGGCGAAACCTCGCCAAGCCGCGGCTTCAGCCATGCCGCCCCCGCGGCCCGGTCTTGCCGGGCGCCACCGACCGGCTGATAGCGCATCAGCAGGGCAAGGTCCCGCTCGTGCTGCAAATCGGCGATATCGCGCCACATCCTTTCCGCGAGCGCCGCATCATCGAAGAGCGGCGGCAGGTTCATGCTCATGTCGACGAGCCCGCCGGGAGACGAACCGCCGGCACCTCTCAGACGCACCTTTACATAGGTGCCTTGCCCCACTCGGCCCTCGATCAAACCGCGACGCCGCGCCTCGTTATAGGCACGGCTTACGGTCGTGAAGTCGATGCCGAGTGCGGCCGCGAGCGCCCGCTGCGGCGGCAAACGTGTCGCAGCCGGCAACCGCCCCGCCGCGATGTCCGCAGCAATCTCATCAGCAATGGCGAGGTAAAGCGGTCCGCTCGCCCTTCCAAGCGCCGGTACCCACGAAAGTCCCCCGCGATCCCTACCCATGCAAGCACCCGTCCTTGAAGATGTATGGATATTGCATGGATTCGCTCGCTCGGCAAGTCGCCGATATCGACGTCAGGGAAACCGATCCTATCGCAGGAGACTGATATTCATGAAGACGGGATGGGGCGCATATCGCGCTACGCCGCAGGCAAAGTTCATGGAGCCGTCGCCGCTCTTCGTAACGACCTCGAAGCCGAGGCGCGGGTAGAATTCCGACACCATCCCGTTGCGCTCCGTCGGGATGTAGCGGCCGCGAATGCTTTCCACTCCGGCTGCCGAGGCCTCCTTGAACAGGCTGTTCATAATGCCTTGCTCCACCCCGCGTTCAAGGACGCGGCACGATTGCAGCCAAGTGTCGATCTCCCACTCGGCCCCGTGCTTCCTGATGATGACCACTCCAATCATGCCGTGCTGCGCGAACCTGTCGTCGAGCCGAACCTGCCAGCCCAGAAGCTCCCGATCCTCCTGCATCCGGCTGACATCCTCGTCATCGTAGCGGCGGGTCGTCAGATTGAACTGATTGGACTTGTTGATCAGCTGAACGATGCGCGGACGGCTCACCGCGTCGAAAGGCGAGATCGTCATCTGCATTTCGAGCGACTTCAGATAGTCCTCATAATTTCCGACCCGCGCACGGATCTCGGCGACTGCGGCGCGACCGCCATAGCTGCTTGCCCGCGCCAGATCGTCGGAATTCAGCGGCAAGTGTTCGAACAGGCCCGATCGGGCGATCCGTTCGATGAAGAAGGACGGGTCCTCGCCCACCTCTATCGTGGAGACCAGAGGAAGCTCCCGCCGCACGCGCTCACGTTCGGCAGGGTTGTCGTCGACATAGGCAAGCGACTCCAGTCCTAGTCCGAGTGCCTCGGCGACGGCGCGGATGTTCGTAGCCTTGTCGTCCCAATTCGCCTGGAATACGGCGATATGCTCTTCCTTCAGCACCATGTCCGGATGGTGCCTGAATGGCTCGCGCGCAATGGCATCGGTGTTTTTTGAACAAACGGCAAGGACCACCCCCCGCGCCCGCAGTCCCAGGAGGAAATGCTGGAACGCAACGAAGGCCTCCCCCTCTGCGGAGTTCTGGCCGATCCGGATGCCGGTTATGCCGTCATCGCCGATGACGCCGCCCCACAGCGTATTGTCGAGATCCAGCACGAGTGCCCGCGCGCTCCTGCCGCTCATCGCCGCGAGCAACGAGGCAACGCTGTCCGCCGCGAGCGGACAGAGTTGAACGCTGAAGGGCGCCTTCGCCGAATGATAGGCGATCGGATCGAACCAACGCTCGAGCCCTACCCGCGCTGCAAGTGCCGCCTGATCCCAGATCAGCCATCTCCTTTCGGCCGCTCCATCGGCAAGCATCCTGTTGATCCGTAGGCGGAAGCGAGCGCTCGAGCCGGGCGTTGCGCTGTCCGCGGAAGCCAGTTGGAGGGGCGGCGGCAACGTCGCGATGATTACCGGACATCCCGTTTTCGAGCGCGCCGCCGCCCCGATCGCGGAAACCAGCCTTTCCGCCTCATGCAGGGCCTCGTCCTCCGCGGCGCGGTCCAACAGCGGCCGCAAGCCTTGGAAGGAAGCTTCGCCCAGAACCGCGAGCACGGCATCGAGCCGCCGCTCGAAACAGTTGTGTCCGGAGAAAGCGAAGCTCGCGACGTGATCATACGGCGCTTCGTGTCCGGACACGAGCAGACCTCTCGCCAGACCCGCGGCGCCCAAGGGCTCGCGGAGATAGCTGAGCGTCCGGCTTCCGAGGAGGCCGAGTTCCATGCGGGTGAAGCCCTTTGCCTCGACCTTCTCGATGCGCTTGGCGAGGCGCTCGATTCGGAGCTGTTCGCGGGGGCCGAGCTGCTGGTTGGCCGCGGCTCTGACGGACGCGTAATCCGGCATCCGGCCGCTGGCGACGACCGCCTCGATCTCGCTCACTCGTGCGCCCCAGCCCTCCTCCAGCGGTCTTCTCCACGGAAATAGACTGCTCATGAACGAGCTCCTGCTCCAATCGCCGCGTGGCTGACCTGCAATCAGTTCTTGTGCTTGACGACCGCGTCGATCAGGCTACCAAGATTCTGGAATCCCTGGACTTCGGTGGTGCTGAAGCGCACGCCCAGTTCCTGTTCGATCAACACCATCAGCCTCACATGAGAGAGGCTGTCCCACTGCGGAACGTCGCGCGCCGTCGTCTCCATGGTAATCGGGCCGTCGTATTCGTCGAACAGGCCGCGAATGACGTCTGCCACTTGGGAGAGGTAAGATTCATGATCGGACATACGCTCGACCTCGATTTGACCGCAGCTCAAGGCGACATGCGGATGAGCCGGCATTTAGCCGCGCGAGCCCGGTCACCTCGTTCTTTCGAGATAGCTGTTTCTGACGTGATAGTTCTTCACTTCGCTCCGGATACGCCGCAGGTATTCGTCGATGTTCGCCGCCGTAAGCCGCTTCTCGCCGGTGGAAAGCGAAGCAAGAGTACGCTTAAGCAGAGCCGGATTGTCGATGTGCCCCGGATCGCGGAAGTTACCAAGATCCCCGGCGACGGCCGGATCGTCGTCGAATCCGAAGATGCGCACGTTCGGCAAGCCATCAATGGCTTCGACAAGGCACTTGCGGGAGATCAACACCTCGTCGAGTATCGTCGGGCTGATGTTGCTGACGCTGTGATAGTACTTCACGTAGGACAGGATCGGCATGAGAATGTCGATCTTGACGCCCTTTTCAGAGAAGGTGTGCACGCGCGGCACCAATTGCTCTTCGACCGCTCCGAAATCACTGCATGTCTTGCCGCTCGGTGCATCGATCACCGGCCGGAACTCCTCGACCAGCCTATCAAGCTCGGCCATTCGCGCGGGCTGATGGAAATCGTCGCGCTGCTCCGCGACGAGATGTGTATAGGTCTCGCCGTCATCCGGCCCGTGGTTGGCAAGGCCCAACAGCACCCTCAATGTACGGCGGAGCGCTGTGAGATCCACCATTCGGATGTCGTCGGTAATTTCCTCGTCGTAAAGAAACTCAGGAAAATTCCGGCGGATCGTTTCGCTGCCGAGAATATACATCCAGTCGAAGGTGATGATGATGTGCTTGGCTTGGGAGTTCTCCGCCAGCTGGTCGAGAACGATGTCGCGATCCATCGGGCGCGGCCCGCCGTAGCTTAGGTTATAGGCGATCGCCTTTCCGCCGAGTGCTGCCGAAATCTCGTTGGGAGAGTACATCTCGGTCGTCGACCCGCCGACGAGAAAAGTATCGATACTTGCCTTTTTTGCCGCGACGTTGATCGCCCGGAGCCGGTCGCTGGGCATATCGCTTCTCTTCGACTGAAGTGCCGAGCCCCACCGGTAGATGTCGTAGGGATCGGTCGCGATCACCACAGCGACGATCGCAAGATAGGTGAGCCAGATGATGCCGAATGTGACCAGGATTGGGGCGGCGGCGCGCCAACGCCGACCATTCGGGCGTCCGCCACCCAGCCTGCCGCCGGTCGCGTCCCCAACCGCACGGGGCCACTGCGCCGTTTTTGGCGAGGAAGGAGCATCCATGAATATGGCGCGCTTCTTGCTGCTCATGCCTCAAAATCCCTGATAAAGGAAGGGCGGCTGCCGCGACACAAAATGCAGCGATGACACCGTCAGCACCGCCGCGAATGCGGCCCAGGCCCAGGAGGGTCTCCAAATGTTGCGCAGAAATGCAAATCCGTAGCTCACATTTTCGTAGGTCATGATTGCCGGCCGGTAGCGCCGCATCAGTTCCACCCCGTTGGGCAGCAGATAAATGATTGCGAAGGCAAAAAGCAGCATGGCCACGGGGTTGCGCAGCGCGAAGGCGGGGGGCGCCTGGATCGATGCTGCAAACATCTGCGCGTAAAGGTGGAACGCCGCACCGATCGTTTCAGACCGGAACATCACGAGCGTCAGGCAAAGAAGCAGGGTGAATATGGCACGCTCGACGAACATCCTGATAACGGGCGACGTTCGCGCCCGCAGCGTCTTGTATTTCTGGCTGGCCCTGATCTCCGCCTCCGCCGCGTACCAGACACCGTGCATCAGGCCGAAGGCGACGAAGGTCCAGGTCGCGCCATGCCAGAGGCTGATAACCTGGAAGTTAATAAGGACCGGCAGCCAGAGGCTGAGCACTTGCCCGGTGACCGGCGACAGCCGATTTTTCACGCTATAGCGCGTTCCAGCGATCGACAGGGGCGTGTACAGGAAACGGGCAATGACGCGTGTCAGCGTCATGTGCCAACGGCGATAGTAGTCGATGATCCCTGTTGCCTTGAGTGGCGAGAAGAAATTCACCGGATAGCGCAGTCCGAACATCCGGGCGAGCCCCAGCGCCATGTCGGAGTAGCCGGAAAAATCGAAATAGAGTTGCGCCATGTAGGAAAAGGCGCCGATCCAGGCACGCGCCGGATCCATCACCGCGCCCGTTTGCGCCACTCCGAAAACAAGGTCGGCCGTCGGCGCAAGATTGTCCGCGATGACAACCTTCTTGAACATACCGATCGAGACGAAGGCCAGCCCCACCGCGATATCCATCGGATTGAGACCGACGAATGTTCGGGACCTCA
This sequence comes from Sinorhizobium glycinis, assembly GCF_001651865.1. Taxonomy (GTDB): domain Bacteria; phylum Pseudomonadota; class Alphaproteobacteria; order Rhizobiales; family Rhizobiaceae; genus Sinorhizobium; species Sinorhizobium glycinis. The sequence continues at coordinate 535,569 of NZ_LPUX01000061.1, read as the reverse complement.
CCTGAGGGTGGAACTCGTGGAGGTAGCTTATCGGGCCGATGATCAACTGTGGAAAGAAGCTGACAAAGGCTCCATAGCGGCAGAACGCCCAGAACCCTCCGACCAGCGAACGCGCGCCGGCGAAGAACTCGACGACGTTTTTCTCGCGTGCATAGGCGTCTGCGAGGAATGCTGCCTGGTGAAACGTGTAGAAGGAGATGCCCGCCGGTATGGCGATGCCGGCGAAATCCGTCATCGCACCGTTTTCTGCCCCGAACAGCACGGTGACGATCTTGTACTTGAAATAGCAGAGTGAGGCGATGTTGTAGGTCTGCCCGACGCCATAGACGGTGCGCCGATAGGGATGATTGTCCTCCATGTTCAGGAGCGCGTTCGCCACGCTGAAGTTCACGAGCAGCGCTGCCGCGAGCAGGACGGCCGAAGAGAGCCCATAGGGTACGTAAAAAATGATCGACGCGACGAAAAGGACGAGGAGCGCCTCGTTACTGCCTCTCGTCAACAGCGCCAGATAAAATGCGAACAACGTCGCCGGTAGAAACAAAAAGAGGAAGACCGGATCCGTGAAGATCATGTCATCACCCGTCAATATTTCTTGCTCAACAAAATCCGCTGTCTGGCAAAGTCAACTACTCGGCAACGACTTGCGTCGCATGTCGAGGGGACGCCGGGCCTGTCGCCCAGCACGCCTGCTAATGGCTTCTCCCTCGTAGATCTTGCCATTTCATAGCCATGTGCCGGATGCACTTTTTCGTGCTGTGAACCGAATTCTGGCCTGCTTTCGCCGACATTAGGCGTCGCCGAATTCCTACTGAAAAACCAAACGTCCCCGGAACGCTAGTTCCAGGGCAAAATGCTTGCGAATTTGTCTTGGGCAAAGGAGACCACGGACCTTGCCGATTGTAAACAGGCTTTTGGTCGCCATGTCGGAATTTGCCTGGCCTGCATTTCAGCCCGCAGGGATCGACCACGCCATGTTTGTGCCTCTGCAGCAACAACAAATGCCGTCGCCGGCCTGCGCCCGCCCCGTGGGCGATTGCATCTCGTGAGGTGGCCTTACACCGCCTCGCCGCAGGCGCGGCGGAAGCGGCGCACCGTCTCGGCCATGCCATGTTCCAGCGCGTCGGCCGTCAGGCCATGGCCGATCGAGACCTCGGCGAGCGCCGGGATGTGCTTGACGAGCAGCGGCAGGTTGGCGACCGTCAGGTCGTGTCCCGCGTTGACGCCGAGGCCGAGGCCGATTGCGATTTCGGCCGTGCGGCCGAGTTCGCCGGCGATCCGCTCGGCCTTGTCGGGATCGTCGTGGCAGCCGCCATAAGGCCCCGTGTAGAGCTCGATGCGATCGGCGCCGGTCTCCCTGGCGAACTTCAGCGCTTCCGCGTCCGGGTCACCATCGGCAAACAGCGATACGCGAAAGCCCTTCTTCTTAAGGCGCCCCACCACGCTGGCGAGCAGGGCTCGGTTTTCGCGAAAATTCCAGCCATGGTCGGAGGTCGCCTGTGCCGGGTCGTCGGGCACCAGCGTCACCTGCTCCGGCTCGTGCCGTTCGACAAGTTGGAGGAACTCCTCGTTGGGATAGCCTTCCATGTTGAATTCGGCCGCCGGGAATTCGTCGTCGATCAGGTCGCGGATCGGTTGCAGGTCGGAAAACCGGATGTGCCGCTGATCGGGTCGCGGATGGACGGTCAGTCCGCTCGCGCCGGCTTGAAGCGCGATCCGGCCGACGCCGGTCACCGAAGGCCATGGGAGATCGCGCCGGTTGCGCAGCATGGCGATGGCATTGAGATTCACGGAAAGCTTTGCGGGCATATCGAAACTTTCAAAGCGATGCACTCGAAGGAGTGTGTCGGCGACCAAATCAATCGTCGCAGTTCTACCGCAGATTTTGCAAGACCGGAATCGGCCTTTGCACGGGTTCGTCGAGGCGTTTTGACAGCGCCTCATTATGTTGATATCAACCTTATCCCCGGACCATGTCGCAGCGAAGAAGGAGGAGAGCGATCATGACGACGCAGGCCCCACTCGTCCCCGCATCGGAACTTGCCGCAAGGAACCGCGCCCGCTTCCCCAATGAGAGTGCCGAGTACCGCCAGGCACGCAACGCTTTGCTTGCCGAGGAAATCGAACTCCGCCGCCACATCGAGCGGGTGGCTGCGCAGCGCAGGCAGTTGCCGCCGGGTGGCGAAGTGCCGCGGACCTATGTTTTCGAGGGGGAGAACGGCACTGTGACGCTCGCCGACCTCTTTGGGGACAAGGACACGCTCATCGTCTACAGCTACATGTTCGGCCCGAAGCGCGAGAAGCCCTGCCCCATGTGCACGTCGCTGATGGCATCCTGGGAGGGAAAGGTGCCGGACATCGAGCAACGCATCGCTCTGGCGATGGTCGCTCGTTCGCCGATCGAACGGCTGATCGAGGCCAAGAAGGCGCGAGGCTGGACCCAGCTGAAGGTCTATTCCGACAGCGAGGGGAGCTTTACCCGCGATTATGTCAGTGCCGAGGACGCGGACGCCGCCGGCTACACGGTTTTCACCCGCCGGGGCGGCACGATCCGGCATTTCTGGAGCGCCGAGATGAGCGGCGAGATGGCCGATCCCGGCCAGGACCCGCGCGACGCGCCCGATCCCGATCCGCTGTGGCACCTGCTCGACACGACGCCGGAGGGTCGCGGCGCGGACTGGTATCCCAAACTGGAATATCGCAGCCGCATTTAGCCGGCACTGCCCCGGATCTGACATCAACCTGGCACGGACGTCCGCCCGTGCCACTGTGCTTTTCGCGGATATGACGTGGCTCCGCTCCACTTCAGAAAAAGCTGACATTTCTTGTTGCGAAACCTGACACCACCATCTTTTGGGTCTAAGTTTCGAATCAGCTTAAACTTGCCTGCTTTTCACACCCCACGGTATAGCGCCTCTCTTCCGGAGCCATTGATGACGTCAGCCGAAAGGCCCTGCGACGAGACGATCCGATCGGCGCTCGGCCGGATTCTCGACAGCAAGAACTTTCGGCGCTCCGAACGGCTGCGCGCCTTCCTCGCCTATGTGGTCGAGAAGGAAATTGTCGGCGAAGCCGGACAACTGAAAGGCTATTCGATCGCCGTCGACGTCTTCGGACGTAACCAGGCCTTCGATGCCGATAGCGACCCTCTCGTGCGCGTCCACGCCGGCAAATTGCGCAAAATGCTGAAGGGCTTCTACGAAGCCGAGGGGGCCGGCGAAGAATGGCAGATCAGCATTCCAAAGGGGACCTATGTGCCGGAGTACCGCCACCTGCGCGAACCGGCCGCGGCAGCCACCGCGCGCTTGGCGGCGGCTGGAAGGGGCCGCCCTTCCAAACACCGGCCCACATGGCAGCCCACTCCATTTTCCTCGCCTTGGGCCGTACTGACGGTGCTCCCGCTTCTCTTGTTCACGCCGCTGCCTTCCCCGAAGATGGCGCTCGACTTCGATGCGGAAGCCAAGCTTGCGAATGGCCCAATGGCCGCCGTCCGCGGGCTTCCCTCCGTAGGCTTCATCGTTGATGCCGAACATGGGAACGCCGAGCATTTTGCAACGCTGCTGCGCGCAGCGGCGCTCCGCCACAAGACCCTTGCCGCGGCAGATTCAGCCGGGTCTTCACATGCGTCGGGCTCCCGGAATCCGGCGCTCGCCTTCTCCGTTACGGTCGCCTGGCACGATAGCCCGGCGCCCGGCATCCGCGTCAGCCTTTCGCACGATGGAAAAGCCGTGCCGCTCCGTCAGGATTTCATTGGCGCGCAACAGCTAGCAAGTGAATCCGACATTCTCTACAGGACCACCTCGCTTGCTGCGCAGCTATTCGGTCTCAATGGCGAGATATACGCTCACGCGGCTGCTGAGGGGCTGCAGAGCACATTGATGAGATGCATGGTGACGACGGCGCGCTACAAGAAGCTGCTGACGCGCGAGAGCTTCCAGGAAGCCTGGGCATGCCAGCAGGAACTTGCCCCCCTCAAGGGCGATGAACCGCTCTTCATCCTCTCTGCCAAGGGACCGAACCAACTCTTCGGCCACTGACCAGGTTGATCGGCTGCAAGGAAAGTGCCGCAACCAGCGCCCGGTGTTGCAGCCTTGCGGCGCAACCTGCTCTTGCCAATATTTCACCCCTAATATTGAGGGCTGTTCATTTCGCTGATTCGCGCTTACCGTGAACTCGTGCGTTAGAATTTAAATGCCTGGTTGCCCGTTGGGGCACCGCACGTTCGAACGAACGCGCAAGGAGCTCCAGCCCATCTGCGCCCCGCGCCTTTGCAGCGCAGGGCCGGTGAAGGGTGAGCACATTGGTCCGTAGTAGTCGTGCCACGCGCACGATGTGCCCCAAGAGGCAGCCTGTGGCGGCGATCGCGATCAGCTGATCACGATGTCGTGAGGCGGGAAACGGGGGGCGCGGAAATGGCACAGGATCCATGGAAGAATGCGGAGGCTGCCAGTGCAACACCGGGCACTGGCCGTTTTCTGCCGAAGCTGTCCATTCCGTATTTTGGCTCGGGCGATCGGCTCGCGATTGCCGAGATGGCCGAGGCCTTTGGCGTGACGCACCGCACTTTGCACTTCTACGAGGAGAAGGGACTGCTGAACGCCGCACGCCTCGGTCCCATGCGCGTCTACGGCGAAGGGCATATCCGTCGCATGGCCGTGATCAACGCGTGCCGGGAAATCGACATGCCGGTCGCCGCAATCCAGGAACTGATGGCGGCGCTCGATGCGGCGCAAGGCCAGGAGGAGGCCGATCGGATCTTCGCGACCGCGCTGCAGTCGCGCCGCCGCGAACTGGCGGCGCAGCAATCGATCCTGCGCCGGCAGATGCAGCGGATCGCCGAGCTGCTTGAAACTGGCTCGAGAGACCCTGCCGACCCGACACCCGGAGACGTCCACCTGTCGCCAATAGAGCGCGAATGCCTCGGCCTGATGGCGGAGGGGCATCCTGCCGCGCGCATCGCGCAACTGATGGATATGGACATCGCCGCAGCCCTGACGCTCGAATCGGGCATCATCCGCAAGTTCGATGCTCGAAACCGCTTCCAGGCGGTCGCCAAGGCCGTGCTCTCTGGAATGATTGCGACGGAATAGCAACGTCTGGCGCGCTGCTTCTCGAGGCAGCGCCGCCTCGCCGGGGCCTGAAGCCGCTCAAGAGTTGTCATCATCCGTCCTTGGCGGTAGTATTTGCCCGCAGTTTCGGACGTCTTCGTCGACAGACTGCACGTTTCGACAATGAGCTGCTTCTGATCGAACAGAAGAGCCTCTCGCACTTCGGGAGACATACTCAGGAGCTTATTTACATCGGACGCCACTCAATGGCGCCTCCGCGCATCCATATTGGCTGCGGACGAATATACTGGAGGTAAAAATGAGCAAGTGCAGCACCCCAATTCTCATTCTCGCCGGCTCCCTCGCCTTGTCCGGCTGCCAGTCTGCTGCGACATCCCAGGGGGGAGGCATAGGCGAGTTCGGCTGCATTGCCGGGACGGTCGGCGGCGCGATCGTCGGCGGCGTGGTCGGCGCGACCATAGGCTCGGGGACCGGCCAGCTCTGGGCTGTCGGCGGCGGCGCCACCCTCGGCAGCGCGGCCGGCAATGCATTGACGTGCGCTTATTAGCGAAAGGCGGCCCTGATGCGAAAAGTGGTTCTTACGACGGCATTCGCGCTTTGTCAGCTCGTTTCGGCCACTGCGCAGGATCGGCCTGCCGCAATGAAACAGGGACAGATGGATCGCCTCGACCGTGATGGAAACGGAGCGGTCGATCGGTCCGAATACCAGGCCTTCATGACGATGGCCTTCGAAAGCCTGGACAAGAACAAGGACGGCAGCCTGCGCTCCGACGAGGTGGCGCAGGCACTGAACGCTCAGCAATTTGCCGCCACCGACAGGAACGGCGACGGCAAGCTTAGCCAGAGCGAGTTCCTGAACAGGGTCATGGCGGACTTCAAGGCGGCCGACCGCAGCGGCGACGGCAGCCTGCAATAGGGCGCGCATTTCTGCGGCATCGCGTATCTTTCGGACTGCAGATAGTCGTATCCGGCGTCTTTGCGCTGGAATCCGGCACGACAAAGCGAGGGCGCCCGCGGAACTCGACTACGGTCGCAGCTTGGCTCGAACCCAGAACCGCAATCAAGACCGGCGCTCCTGAAACCTTGCAAAATTCAATCGCGATGCCGTTGCGGAGCGAGTGATTGCGCTTGCGCGTAGGCCAGTGGCGAGCGGTTGCCCGGCAGGTTTTCGTCGAGCACCAGCGTTTTCAAATCGTCGGCACGAATATCGAGGACTATGGCACGCTCCAACTTGTCGATTGACCAGACGGCATAGCCAAACGAGGGGTCGAATCCGCAATCCCCCTTTGCGACCGGCGTCGGTCTTTCGGACAGGCACATGATCTGCGGTTTCGGTAGTTTGTAGCAATGCCCCTCGTAGGCGTATCCATAGATCACGCCAATACTTTTTATGTGATTGCGTTTCACGTTCAGTCCGATTGGCAAAAAGTGATAAAGTTCTCCATCAAATACCGCAACGGTTATACCTTCACCCACAACTCCCGCCTTTTTTCTAATGAGATCGAATATGTTTTCTATAATCCTTTTTATTTTCTCTAAAATATCTTCACCTGCTCCGATTGGCCTTATCGTATTTTCTATCTCTTTCAGAGCGTCATTTATCGAATTGTCCTTCTCATCCTTCTTGTAAGACTCCGCTGGGCGACCATACAACCTTAAATCGCCAGGTCTATAGTATTCATAATCGATCTTCTCCGTTAAGGTTCGCACATCGCCAACAACTGGATTGACAAAGCAATCGCTCATCGCCATCTCCTGTTCCTATCCATTGGTGTAATGATTTCACGCCAGGCAAAATTCTCCTCCAATTGCTGCGCGGCTCCAGCGTCCGCGGCAGCGATGATCGCGCGAGCCGCACTGTCGAGCCTGAGAGTGGCGGGCTCCAGCATTCGCAGGGATCGCGCCAGTGCCTGGCCCACTGCGTCACGGGCCGTTGCAAGTGCCAATTTGAAGAACAGCGGCTTGGTTGCGTAGGCCTCAGCGGTCATTGCGCGGAACCGATCGAACTCGTGTTGTTCCAGGTCACGGAGATCGATGTCGAGTAGTCGCCTGTCGGCGCAGCCGTTCGACACCAGCTGTTGATGGTAGAGCTCGACGATGCTGTCAAAAATGGCGCCAAGGAATGGAAGTCCGCGATCATGGACTTCACGCGTCGTATCCGACATGCGCCGTGCATTGGTCGCCATACGAATCTGCGTTTCGGGGCTGGTCTCGGCAAAACGGTTAAGCTCGCTGTAAAGGAGCAAATTGCCGCGCGTCCGTCGCAGTAACCTTTCTACGCCTGAATCGAAGTGGAGAAAGGAAATCAACGAGACCGCGTCCGAAAAGGCTTCCGAAAAGGGGAAGAAGTCGAGATCCCGTGACAGCCCCCGCGGCATTCCCGTCTCAGAGAGAACGATGAAATGCCCAACCTCGTGGGCAATCGTATCAAAGTTCAATGCATAGGGTCGCACTAAGCCATCAACCTGCGCACGGCCAAGTTCAAGGAAGCCGTATCCCGCATGTGCGTTATCCCACTCAACGAACGGAACGATCTCGAGCTTGGGATAGGTCTGCTCGAAGAACCAACGCACTGGACATCCGAGATAGCTCTGCCAGATGTCGCGGACGAAATGCACGCAAGCATAGGCATGTATGCCAAGAAACGCGCGCGATGCGGGATCAATGTTGTCGAAATGGCGATCCGGACCCGGCAGCGGCGAAGGCCGTCGAGCACCGTCAAACGGAGGCAAACGCGTGAGGCTGTATGGCTGCTTGTCGTAAACCGGGTCTGCCACATACATCGCCACATCGCTCGGACCCTCGCCGATTTCGTCCGGCATGATCGACAGCCAGACTCGGTCGGGCTGTTCATATCCAGGGATGAAGGGCGGCTGGGGGAATATCCAGAAGCGCGTTCCTAAACGCGCACTACCATCGTCGAGGGAGTCGTCCCGAAGCAGACGCATCGCACAATTGCCCCCCTCGATTGAAAAGTCCGGCAATTACGGATTCAATTTATAAGTGTTCACTAAATTTGAGTCAACCCCGCCGGCCTCGAGGTCCCGGATGAAAGTGTTCGTTGCGACCCACGAGGTGCTATCGCCTCCCCCTGGCCCCCGCCGCACAAGGGCGTGATGCACAAGGGCGTGATGCACGAGGGCTTGTGTGTTTCGAAGCGCCGACAGCGCGTCCAGCCTCTTTTGGCCCACGACCTCCCGTCGCAGTTCCTGCATCCTCTCCTTCGGCCAGCCTGCGGCACCCAGTACCGTCGCGAACGTGCGTTCGCGGAAATTCAGGTTTCGTGCAATTGTTGTGAGCCGCTCCCGCTCGGCAGGCGTGATGACATCGCGGCGCATCAGTGCGGAAAACGTCCGTTGCAGGTCGACCAGGGAATCGGTCAATGGAAGAAAGCCAAGCTCCGGCGGTGCCGAGTGCACGGCAACCGCATTGTCGGGTGCAAGTGCGGGATAAGCGGCGGCATGGGGGGACGAAGCGAAGCGCAAGCGCCGGTACCATCTGTATATCAGGCCGACACCAATCATGCCGAAATCGCCAAGCTCCGCGGCTCTGAGCGCCCCCATGCTGGCCGCACCGATCATCACGATTCCCTGCGCCATCGCCCAGAGGATTTCCTTGTGCCGGACGGCTGGCCGGTCTTCGAACTGCCCGTCGATCAGGACCATGGCGCGCGGGTGAAACGCATGGGCGGCAAGCAGGATATCGCCTTGCGTTGCGGGCTGCAGATAGATGGCGTCGAGTGCCGCCTCGGCCTCGGCGAGGCGTAACGTCGGGCCAAGAAACACCAGGATCGGACCGCCTTCGCTCGCACCCGACATCTCTCACCTCAGGACAAAGAAGGGACAGGCTCCGGCAAGTACCGTCCTGACGCATTGAACGCCAGTCTCCCCATCCGAGCCGACAGGCACGGCGAGTACTGGCCCCAAACCGGCGGACAGGACAAGCTGCAGCAGCGACACCGGGTCGGCAATCGGGGCCGACAATCCTGCGTCCACCGGCCTTCCGGGCCCCTCTTCCAGGATGAGCTGACGTGCCCTCGAAACGGCGTCCACGCTTCTCCTGTAATGTCCTCTCGTCTGGTCGTCGCGAGCGCCCGAGATCGCCCCTGCCCGGGCGGAGAGCGCTTCCAGCATAGCGCTTACAGCTGCCGCTTCGACGCTCGGGCCGGCGGCATAGCCCTCGGTCGGCAAAGAGAGTATCGGTTCGCCGGTACCCGTCTCGATTGTCTGGCACCAGATCACCGGAACGCCCGCCGGTGAGGGGGCATGCCACAGGGCAAAGGTTATCCCACTGGCCGCGGCGACTGAGCGGATATGATCCACACGCGCACCAAGCCCCGTCGAATCAATGCGCATCCGGTCGAAAAATCCGTGCGTCGCAAAGGCCCGGGCGATTGCATCGCGCTCGATGCACTCGAACAGGCCGTGCAGAAAGGCACTGCAAGCATCCATATGGCAGGCAAGGCCCGTGGTCGTGCGGACGAACAGGCCGTCGCCAGCAGGTTGCGGCTCCGTATAACAGGTATGCACAAGTTCCAGCGGAACCGGCCGTAGGCAACCGGTGGCAATATCTACGCCCCTGATCCAGGGTATCACGCGTTGTCGCCAGTTCTCCCGGTAATCCGGCAGCAGCAGGGGTTCGAACATGCCGTCGCCGACATCGAGTTCCTCGGCCCGAGCGAGAAACGTACGCGCGGGCGGGATGGCTTCGGCGTAGTAGCGCTCGAGCGACTCCATGACTGCCCCTACGGCCGCCTCCGCCAAGGCAATGCCTCGGCCCAAGGACGTTACCTCCGAGAGTGCGGCGGGGCGAATGGCCTGTACGACGGGCAGTTCAAGGCGATCGAGACCCGTCAATTCCGCAAGCCGCGTTATGCGCGCTCTTCGGCAGAGCGGTCGAATCCTCCTCAACCGCTCGTCGGCATCCCCTGGTACTGTCCCGTGCAACCAGGGCTGGCGAAGTCCCGTGACGATTGCCTGATGAAATCCGGCGAGTTCCTGGCTGCGGAACGCCTGGTCTTTCCTCGTGCCGTCCTCGGAATCAAAGCCTGTCGGCAACGCCGAGCTCCCGGATTGAACGCCTGGCCCGTTGCAGCAGAGCCTTCGCCCCCTGACGTTCGGCAATCTCTACGGCCGAGCACAAATCCGCCACGACACGATCCGAGTTTGCCTCGGCCTGGGCAAGGAGAACCGCACGGCACCGGAAAAGCTCGGCGAGCCAATAGGCGTGATAGGTCTGCTGCGCTCTTTCGATTGCCTGATCCGCGACCTCGATCGCGTCGTCATACCTTTTCGAGAGGCCCAGCATGGTGGCATGCATATGGAGGTAGATCGGCAGGTCGATGACGGTGCCGAGCTCTTGGAGATGCTCCAGACCTTTCTGAAAGGTGTTATGCCCGGTCGCCAGGTCTTCGACATGCGCGGTGGCCCACCCGCGAAAGAGGAGAGAAAGCGCCGATAGCGACCGCATTTCATGCTTCCTTGCGAAGTCCGCCATGCGTTCGGCTACATCCGTGAGGCGCGCGAAGTCGTCCCGGTAGAAGGCGGAGACCGCTTCCGTGTCGAGGGAGTGCGCCTTGCTCGGCGCGTGCGCGATGCGGTCAACGAAAGCGATCATTCTTGAGAGCGCCGCATCCGAGGCGCTTGTCCTGCCCGTGAGCCACAGTGACAATGCCAGTTGACCGAGACCGCAGACCCTGGCGTCGTGCCCGCCATAGAGCGTCCGGTTCGTCCTTGCCGTCCTCTCGTCGTAAAGTGCCAGACCCGATCGGATCGCGTCTTGCGTCTGGCGGTGGTGGCCGAGGTTGAAATCGATTGCCCATATGCAGTGGTTGATCTGTAGCCTTATCTCCGGATCCTCGACCTCGGCGAGCATGGATTGCACTTCAAGAGCGCGGTCATGCATGACCCGAAAATCCGACCCGGTCAGCCACCATCCCCAATAGATCGGAAACCACCTGGACTGCTCCGACATCGGCTGCCGGCGGGCAATCGCCACACCGTCCTCGTACAGCTGACGCGCCGGTTGCGAACTCATCCCGACCATCCCGATCAGTATGGGCCCGAGCGCCGTCAGCGCGGCAAGCTGCAAGGTCTCGACGGGGCGTCCCTCGCCCAATTGGCTGCAAAGCGCCAGCGAATGTTCGAGATATTGGCGCGCCTCGATCATTGCCGACCGGCTCGAACTCTCCTTTCCGGCCGCTATCAGCAGTTCGATCGCATTTTCGAGAAGGCCGGCTCGCTCCGCATGTTCGGCAAGTGCGCCGGTGTCGATCCAGGCGGCCATGTGTCTATTCTGGTTCGCAGCGGTAAAGAGCCGCCGGTGCAGCACCTGCCGCTGTTTGCGCAACAGCGCGTTGTAGATCGTCTCCTGGATCAGCACGTGGCGGAAGCCGTAGGCGACGCCACCGGGCGCCCGCACCCGCGTCAGGAACCCGGTCTCGCACAGCGTGTCGGCGGCACTTGCAATCGCCTTCTTGCTGAAATCCGGCAGCAGCACGCGCAGCAGCGGCAAGGTTACCTGGGTGCCGGCAACGGCGGACGCTCTCGCCACCTCTCTCGCCGGACCCAAGAGCTGCAGGCGCGCGTCAAGGATGGATTCGAACGCCGATAGATGGGCCGGCTTCATGTTCTCCGACAGGCTCGCCTCATCCGCCTCGGCATTCTGCGAGGCCCATTGGCAGATTTCCTCGATGAACAGCGGAACGCCGCCCGAGATCCGCTCCGCCACCTCGAAAAGCTCCGGCAGCATCGCCAGCCGATGCCCCGGCCACTTCGCCATGATCGCCAGCCTCGTCTCGTCGCTGTCGAGCGGCCGCAGCGACAGCCGCAGCGGGTTTGCCGCATCCAGCCAATCGGCGGCTGAACCGCGGCGCGACGTCAAAACGAGAAAGATCGGGAACTGATCAATGAGCCGCGCCGCTTCGCCGAGCAGGTCCCGCGAAGTCGGATCGATCCAGTGGACGTCCTCCACCGCCACGACTACCGGCCCCTTCCGACAGACTGCTTCGAGCGCCCGCAAGAGCGCCCGATGCGCCTTTTCCCGGATCGTCTTGGGGTTGTCATTGGACAGCAGCTGATTTCGCCCCTCTGCTCCAAGCAGATAGGCGAAGACGTCGATAGTCTCTCGGTCCTCGATACCGTTGCGCGCGAACAACGTCGCCACATCGGAATGAGTCAGCCCCATCCGACCCTCGCTCCCACCAGGGAAACTGTGCTGCAGAGGATGGAGCGTCGAACGGTATCCGCCTGGCAGGCACTGGAAGAACAACAACTTCGATCGCCGATCCCGCGTCCGCCGACGGATCTCCCTCAGCAGTCGGGACTTGCCGATGCCAGCATCCCCCTCGATGAGGATAGTTGCACCCCGTCCCGAAAGAACGCGATCCCAGGTCCGGGCGATCGCATCCAACTCGCTCTCGCGGTTGATGAAGGGCCCGCCAAGCCTGCCGTAGGCATAGAAGCGATCGACCTCCATCTTGTGACCGAGCGCCCGCCACACTTTTTCGGGTGTGGAAAAGCCCTTGAGCGCCTTGCTGCCCTGGAACACGAAAGCGTGCGACCGCCCGGCCAGGTTTCGTGTCTCTTCGGAAACCAGGACGCTGTTGGGCTCGGCGATGGTTTGGAGGCGGGCAGCCATGGCGAGTGCAGCACCAGTGACTGGCTCCTCCGTCGAGCTTTCCCGCGCCAAGTCGCGGACCAATGCGACGGAGGTCGCAACGCCAACGCGCACGCGCAGATCTTCCCGTCGGCCCTCTCGGCCAACCCGCTTGCAGGCTTCGACGATGCCGAGCCCCGCCCGGATGGCGAGCGAGGCCGCGTCCTTCGCGTCAAGATCGATCGGAAACAGCGCCACTCCGCCATCGCCAGCCTCGTGCTGCATCACTCCGGAATGCGCCGCGATCGACGCCCTTGCCGACCGCTGGAAGGCCGCCATCAGCTCCTGATAGTCCTCAATGTCCATGAGATGCAGCAGATCGGTAGATCCGACAAGGTCGTAACAGAGCGCCGTAACGATACGGCGCTCGCTGCCATGCGCCGAAGGACCGCCGGCGCGTGCCGTGCGGCCGACTGCTTTTCGCGGTGTATTGGTCCGGCTTTCGCGCAGCATGCACCACCCCGCATTCGGGAGCGCGCCGCCTTGAGACTTAGACGCGCATATTCAAGACAAGTAACCTATTTCTTGTAATTCCTTAAAGGCCTGATTTGAGGAGGCGGCCTGGCCCTTCTTCCCTTGGTAAAGCCAAGGCTGATCGCCCCACCGGTCTATGTCAATCGGCGGAGGGTTGCAACGAACTAGATCTCTCTATCTGTCGGTGCGCGATCGTAGGTCTAGATCGGGGTGATCACGGCAGTGTGACGGCAGCCGTCCATCAGCTCTTCTGCAGGGCGAGATGGGTGCCCAATCCGATGAGGGTCACGCCGCCGAGGCGCTGGACCAGCCGCCGCGTGCGACGTGAGCGCCTAAGCCTCGACAGGAGCGCGCCGGCCAACACGACGCAAAGGACATCCGCCGACGAGAACATCAGGTTGACGATCGATCCGAGGACGACGAATTGCGCCCAAACGGGAAGCGTCGCCGACGCGTCGACGAACTGCGGCAGGAAGGCAACGAAGAAAATCGCGGTCTTCGGGTTGAGAACTTCGACTATGATGCTCTCGAAAAAGGCACGTCTCCCCGATTTCGCCTGCATTTCCGGCAGCGCCACATCGCCTTGAGCCTTTGCGCGGAAGAGCGAAATACCCATCCAGATCAGATAGGCGGCACCGGCCAGCTTGACCGTCAGATAAAGCGTGGGCACGGCATGAAAAAGCGCCGAAAGCCCCACGGCAGCCGCGGCGACATGCACATAGCCGCCGATGTGAATGCCAAGCGTCGCCATCAGGCCGGACCAGCGGCCGCGTGCCATTGTCTGCGCCGCCGCGTAAAGCATGGCCGGCCCTGGCACATAAGCGAATACGGCTGTGGTGATGAGAAAAGTGATCAGCAATCCAATTGACGGCATTGTCGGCTCCTCTCAAGGCGGCAGGCTAATGATCACCTGATGATCGTCAGTTGCTCCGCCGCGCGGGTGATTGCCGTGTAGAGCCAGCGTTCGCGCGTGTCGCGGAAGGCCCAGCTCTCGTCGAAGAGCACGACATTGTTCCATTGCGAGCCCTGTGCCTTGTGGACGGTCAACGCATAGCCGTAGTCGAACTCGTCATAGCGCTTGCGGGTGGACCAGGGAATTTCGCCCTCGACCTCCTCGAAGGCTGCTTTCAGCAGTTTGATCTTCGCGGCGCCGCGATCCATGTCGTCGTCTTCGGGACGGATCATCAGATTTATGCCCGGCTTGACCGTCTCTTTCGACGAGCTCATCACCTGCCAGAGCGAACCGTTGAGCAGGCCCTTGGCCGGATCGTTCCTGAGGCATACGAGCTTGTCGCCCGACTGAGGATACTCGCTCGTAAAGCCCTTCAGCTCGCGCAGACGCTGGTTGTAGCGCCGCCGCGTCCGGTTGGTGCCGACCAGCACTTGATCTGCCTCCAGCACCATGGGCTGGGTCACCTCGCTCTTGGAAATGATCTGCGCCGTGCCGTAGTCGCCATGCATGATCTCCTTGCCCTCGCGGACATGCATGGCGAGTTGGATGATCGGGTTGTCGCGCGCCTGGCGGTGGATCTCGGTCAGCAGATAGTCCGGCTCGTGATTGGTGAAATAGCCCCCACCCGACACTGGCGGCAGCTGCCCCGGGTCCCCGAGCACGAGGATTGGCGTGCCGAAGCTCATCAGGTCCCTGCCGAGCGCCTCGTCGACCATCGAGCATTCGTCGATGATGATCAACGCCGCCTTGGCGACGGGGCTCTGGCGGTTGATGGCGAACATCGGCGCGATCGAGGTCTTGCCGGTTTCTTCGTCCTCGACTTCCTCCTCGCCGCGCGGCCGGTAGATCAGCGAATGGATGGTCTTCGCATTGCTGGCGCCCTTGGAGCGCAACACCTGCGCGGCCTTGCCGGTGAAGGCCGCGAACAACACCTCCCCGTCGACATGCTCTGCGAAGTGCCGGGCAAGTGTCGTCTTGCCGGTGCCGGCATAGCCGAACAGCCGGAACAGCGGCGAGCGGCCTTCCTTCAGCCAACGCGAAACGGCCTGCAGGGCCTCATCCTGTTGCGGAGCGAATTGCATGGCCTGCAGTGTCAGGATTCGGTGGCTCGGCGCAAGTCCGGATTTCCGTCTACCTCGAAGTACATGCTTCGGCGCTCACAATGCCGCCTGCAGGTGCTTGCGCGGAATCTTCTGCGGCGGGAGAGCCGTCAATCGGTCTCATGCTCTGCGTCCGGAAGCCCACTCTCGCTGCAATATCGCTGTAGTAGTGACACGCCACCTTGAATCGGCCCGCCCGATGCTGCTACCGTCCCTCGCCGGAGAATGACCTTGAAGCCGGAACAGCCCGCAACGCCGATGGCGCCCGAAAGCACTGGGCTTGGTCGCTTGCCCCGCGCCTGGCAATGGTGCCTGCTGGCCGTGCTTTCTCTCACCTTTGCTGCTCTTTTCGAAATGGCGGGCATTCCGGCCGGGCTTCTGATGGGGCCCATGGTTGCCGGCGCGCTCGTCGGGATGAACGGCGGCACGATCCGCCTGCCCCGCCAGTTCTTTTTTTGCGTGCAGTTCGTCCTAGCGATGATGATCGCCGGCTCGATGCGACCCGACCTGTTTGCGACGTTTTCCAGCAATTGGCCGCTCTTCCTCGCTGTCATCCTGTCGGTGATCGGCGTCAGCACGCTCTGCGGCTGGACGATCACGCGGATGCGGATCCTGCCGGGAACGACAGCGATCTGGGGCTCCTCGGCCGGTGCGGCCTCAACCATGCTGCTCATGGCCGACGCCTATGGCGCGGATGTCCGTCTCGTTGCCTTCATGCAATACCTGCGGGTCGTCTTCGTCGCGGGCGCCGCGACGATGATCGCGCATCTCTGGGTCACCGGCACGGAGGCCGACACCGCGACCCGCTGGTTTGAGCCGGTCGCCGGCCTGCCGTTCCTCGCGACGCTCGCCGTCGGCATCGTCGGTGGCTTCCTCGGCAAGGTGCTGCGCGTGCCGGCCGGCGCCTTCCTCGTCCCTTTTGCCATCGGTTCGGCGCTCAATGTCTCCGGCATGCTTAAGATCGAACTGCCGCAGTGGCTGCTGGCGCTTTCCTTCGCGCTGCTCGGCTGGAACATCGGGCTGGGCTTCACCCGCAGCATCATCGCGCATGCGCGCCGCGCCTTCGTGCCGACGGTCGTTTCCATTCTCGTGCTGATGGCTTTTTCCGGCTCGCTTGCGCTGCTGCTCATCAAGGCAGCCGGCATCGATCCGCTGACCGCCTATCTCGCCACCAGTCCCGGCGGTCTCGATTCCATTGCCGTCATCGCCGCCTCGAGCGACGTCGACCTCCCCTTCGTGATGGCGCTGCAGACCGCCAGATTGCTGATTATCACGCTGATCGGCCCGGCTCTCGCTCGCTTCGTCGCCGACCGGGCCTGAGGCGGCCGGCGTTCCTCCCCGCAGAACAAAAAGCTCTCCGCCGCCGTCGCGCTCACGACAACGGCGCAGCAGATCTTCGAAGCCTTCTTCCTGCCAGCCGCAACCGGCACGAGCGCCGAGGGAATAATTCCGTCGGTCGCTGTGTCTCATTCGCATGAACCAGCTTGGACCGGTTCGCGGCCGGCAGCCGGTCGGGCAATTTCGGAAGGGAAATCTCCCATGAGAACGTTTGCATTAGCCACTGCCATTTCGTTTGCCATGACCGCCTCGGCGTTGGCGGCGCCGCCGGTCAAAACGGTCGAAAGCGAAAAAGGTCCGGTGCTTGCCGCAGCAAACGGCATGACGCTTTACACATACCGAGACGACCAGAAGGGCGTCTCCACCTGCTATGATCAATGCGCAAAGAACTGGCCGCCCTTCATGGTGGAAGGCGACGCGGCGGCTGAAGGCGCCTATTCGATCGTCGAGCGTAAGGACGGCAGCAAGCAATGGGCCAAGGACGGCATGCCGCTTTATTTCTGGGTCAAGGATAAGAAGATGGGCGACATCACCGGTGACGGTGTGAAGGGCGAATGGGATGTCGCAAGACCGTGACGGTTCGGACGCGAGCGCGGGTGCGGATGCTTCAGCGCCCGATGCTTTTGAAGAAGGCGTCCTCGGCCTGATGCCAGCGCTGAGACGCTATTCGCGCAGCCTCGCCCGGTCCGATTCGGACGGCGAGGACCTGTTGCAGGACTGCATCGAGAAAGTGCTGGCGCGGCGTCAGCAATGGCGAGGCGTGAACCTGCGCGCCTGGGCCTTCACGATCATGACGAACCTCTATCGCAACCGCCACCGCCACCGCGCCCTGCATCCCGAGGTCGAGTACGAGGAAGCGCTTGGCCTCGTTGCCGAGGACCAAAACGCCGATCCCTTGCAAAGTCGCCGGCTCGAACGCGCGCTGGACCGGCTGTCGGCGGAGAACCGCTCAGTGCTGATGCTCGTGGTGATCGAGGGTTACCGCTATCAGGATGTGGCGGAGATGATGGCTATTCCGATCGGCACGGTGATGTCGCGCCTGTCGCGCGCCCGCCGCCAGCTTGCGGAAATAATGAAGGACGGCAACGTGATCGCCCTGCGGAGACCGAAATGACGCACGAATTCAACACAGTCTCCGAAGACGAACTGCACGCCTATGTCGATGGCTACCTCAGCCCGCCGGAGCGCGCGCGTATCGAGGCCTGGCTGGATATGCACCCGGCCCGGGCTCAAGAGGTCCGCGAATGGCAGGCCCAGGCGGCAGCGCTGAAACAACATTTCGCACCTTATGCCCGCGGCGAAGAAGGCGATCGGGCGCTGGTCTCCGCCCGCCGGCACCAGGGCAACGCCGTCGCGTCTTCCCATGCCTCCGTGCTCCGGCGCATCGCCGCCGGTCTCCTGATCTTCGTCGCGGGCGGCCTTGCTGGTTTCTATATCCCCGGGATGGTCGCCCCGGATCGGCCGCTTGAGACGGCTGCGAGCCCCGACAGCCTTCCGCGCCAGGCGCAATCCGCGTTCCTCGTCTACGCAAGCGAGGTGCGCCATCCGGTCGAGGTCGGGGCCGACCAACAGGCGCATCTCGCGACCTGGCTCGGCAAGCGGCTCGATTATGGCTTGAAGATCCCCGATCTCTCGGCGGTCGGATTTTCGCTCGTCGGCGGCAGGCTCATCCCGGTCAATGGGACGGCGGGCGCCATGCTGATGTATGAGGACGGCTCCGGCCAGCGATTGACGGTGCTTCTCGGCCGCAATAGGGACAATCGCGAAACGAGCTTCCGCATTGCAAGCCAGGGTGGCCTCGAGACCTTCTACTGGATCGACGGCGAGATCGGCTACGCGGTCACCGGCGAGGTGCCGCGCGACGTCCTCAGGAAGGTCGCCGGCGAATGTTATCGGCAATTCGAGGGATCGGAAGCCTCATAGCACGCCCGACTCATCCTCGTCGCAGCGGATCGTTCTCCAGGACGATCCGCTTGCCGTGCGGCGTCGCTTCGGCAGCACGCTGCCAACTTCGTACCAGTGCCTCGAGTTCCGGACCAGACGTGATGGAGAGCTTCGCCACGAGTTGGCTGAGCGCCGCGACCCAGCAATCATAATAATCGCTGCCGTCCGGCTTACGGCCCGGCTTGTGGAGTTCGGTCGAAAGCGCCTCGGCCCATTCAGTCCAGGAAAACACCCCTTGCTCGTGGAGCCGGACGGTCATGGCGAAGGCGGCCGCCTGCCAGGGCTCGGCAAAGATTGGGTCGCCGTCTGCCGATTTCGGCAGTTCGGCGGAGGCGACCAGCGGAGATGTGGTGTTACACGTGCTCAAGATAGCTCTCCCAGGCATCGATCGAGACGGTCAGTGACGGATCGGCGCCCTCACCCCAGATCTCCCTGCCATCAAAGACCACCGTGTAAACCCACTGCGGGTTCTCGCCCTTGCCGTGGGCGTTGTCGTCCGGGAAGACAAATCCGCCCTGCACCGCTTCCACCACGCCAAGCTTGGCACGGGCGTAGCGCGGCAGGCGCGTATGAGTCTCCGGGTTGAAATTTTTGGTGCGCACGGTTTCCCCGACGACAAAACGTGGCGGTGTCTGCACCGGCCGATCACAAGGCCCGCCCTTGGCGAGCACGCCCGCGACCATATCGGCCATGAGCACCCGCTTCGCTTCGCGCCCCTTTTCAAGCATATGGCCTGCATCGAGCTCCGTTTGAGTGACAAAGCCATGGCGCGTCAGGAGCGTTTCCAGCGCACGAGTCCAGATCTCGTAATAGCTTGCCGCAAGATAAGTCGCGGGCGGCAGGCTTTCGCGCGCATGCCGGCTCTCGTCGATCGTCCAGGCGCCGAACGCCCCGCAGGATAGTGTGATGCCAAGCGCCCGTTTCTCCCAATCCGCATGGAAATAGGGCTCGTCCCTTTCCGGCGCGATCGCGCCCAGGCCGTGTTGGCCGCCAAGATCGTGAGGCCCGTTCATCGCACCGCCTCCGGTGACAATGCCAGTCCTGTGCCGATCATCGAGTCGCGCGAGACAAGATCGGCCAGCCCCTGCTCCGTGAAGCCTTCCGTTCCCTCGGGCCGCTCGGGCACGACGAGATAGCGGAGTTCCGCCGTCGAATCCCAGACGCGGATCTTCTTCTCGACCGGCAGCTCAAGCCCGAATTCCGCAAGCACGCCGCGCGGATCGATGACGGCACGCGAGCGATAGGGCGGCGCCTTGTACCATACGGGCGGCAGGCCGAGCACCGCCCAGGGATAGCAGGAGCAAAGCGTGCAGACGATGAGGTTGTGGGTATCGGGCGTGTTGAAGACGGCGCGCATATGTTCGCCCTGCCGCCCGGTAAAGCCGAGGCTGGCGATCGCGGCCGTGGCGTCGCGCCGCAGCCAGTCGGCAAACTCCGCATCGCTCCAGGCCTTGGCAACGACGCGGGCGCCGTTGCGCGGACCGACCTTTGTTTCGTAAGTCTCGACGATCGCATCGATTGCCGCCGGGTCGATCAGCCCCTTCTCCGTCAGCACCATCTCAAGCGCTTTCACACGCGCTTCCATGTCGGTGAAATGGTTGTCGTAATGATGATGGCCATGATCATCCCCATGGCCATGATGATGATCCGACATTCCGTGCCTCCTCTGCCGGAAACCCGGCCAATTCTAATGCATTACGGCAGAAACCTGAATCAATATGTCATGGTCACAAAACCAGATGTGATGAATCGACGGCTTGTTCTCCCATCGGCGACAATGGCAACAAAAAAAGGATGGCAAACAAAAAAGGCCGGGCAAGAACCCGACCTTCCTCGTCATCTCGACCGCCGATGCCAGTACATCCGTGGTCAAAGGCAGGGAGACAACATCTGTTGGCGCGTATCCGGCCGTTGCGGGAGGACAACGTCGCCGACCAACATCGATAGGGCGCATGTAGTGAGCGATGGCGCTCTCCGCAAGGCGTAGCGCGACAATTTTCGATTTGCGTCTTCCGTCACCTCTGGCGCGTCGACTGAATAGCATGGACTTTTCCCGCCCGAATACCATTTTGGAGTTTTCGAAATCAAACGAGGGCGCATCCCATGCACGATCCGATACCCGCTACGACTTTCCCCGACGGGCGCAACGTACCGGTCCTCGGTCAGGGAACTTGGCGGATGGGGGAGATCCGGGCAAAGGCGGCCGGCGAAATCCGCAGCCTCCAGGTCGGACTTGATCTCGGCATGACGCTGATCGACACGGCCGAAATGTACGGCGACGGCGGCGCCGAACGGATTGTCGGCGAAGCGGTCCACGGCCGCCGCGACGAAGCGTTCATCGTCAGCAAAGTGCTGCCCTCCAATGCCAGCCGATCGGGCACGATTGCCGCCTGCGAACGCAGTCTGCGAAATCTCGGCACCGACCGCATCGACCTCTATCTCCTGCATTGGCGCGGCGGCCATCCGCTTGCCGAAACCGTTGCCGCTTTTGAAGAACTGAAGAAGGCCGGCAAGATCCTCGCCTGGGGCGTTTCGAACTTCGATGTCGACGACATGAGGGAGTTGCAGTCTGTGCCGGACGGCGGCAACGTTGCGGCAAACCAGGTTCTCTACAATCTCGCCCGCCGCGGCATCGAGTACGACCTGTTGCCCTGGTGCCGCGACCGTGGCGTGCCGGTCATGGCCTATTCGCCGCTTGATGAAGGTCGCCTGCTCCACGATGCCGACCTGGTCCAGATCGCCAAGGCGCATCAGGCGACGCCTGCGCAGATCGCCCTCGCCTTTCTCAAGACCCGCTCCGGCGTGATCACTATACCGAAGACCGCCTCTGCCGAGCGCGCCCGCGAAAACCGCGATGGCATGGATATCCATCTGACGGCCGAAAATCTCGCCGAGCTCGACCGGGTCTTTCCGCCGCCGAGGAGGAAGATGCGGCTGGAGGTGATTTAGACTGGTGGGAATCACGGAGTGATGGTTCTTGATCGCCCCTCATCCGCCTGCCGGCACCTTCTCCCCGCAAGCGGGGCGAAGGGGACTCGCGGCCAGGCCTCGGCCTCCAGTCCCCTCTCCCCGCGCGCGGGGAGAGGGCTAGGGTGAGGGGCAAAGTTCCGTCCCATGCAGCCTATCATAGATGAAGAAGGTCACATCCCCTGCGGCCCGCGATTCATCGCGGCAATACCCGTGCGGCACACCTCGATCAGTCCGAGCGGTTTCATGATGGCGATGAACTGCTCGATCTTCGAAGGCTTGCCCGTGATCTCGAAGACGAAGTGATCGATATTGGCGTCGATCACGGAAGCACGGAAGGCGTCGGCAAGCCTGAGCGCCTCGACGCGGTGCTCGCCCGAGCCGTGCACCTTGACGAGCGCCAGTTCACGCTCGACCGGCCGATCATGGCCGAGCCCGGCGGCGCGTACCGTCAGATCGACGACGCGATGCACCGGCACCAGCCGCTCGAGCTGATTCTTGATCTGCTCAAGCACATGCGGCGTACCGCGCGTGACGATGGTGATGCGCGACAGGTGCGCCTCGTGCTCGGTTTCGGAGACCGTCAGGCTCTCGATGTTGTAGCCGCGGCCGGAAAACAGGCCGATGACGCGGGCGAGCACGCCCGGCTCGTTGTCGACGAGCACGGAGAGCGTGTGCGTCTCAGCAAGCTCCGTCTCCTTGGCGATGAAATAGGCGGAGCCCGTCGGTTGAAGATGTGCGCTCATTCTCTTGTTTCCTAACCCTTGATCCTCAGACGAGCTGGCGGCCCTTGGCGTCGATCGCATTCGCAACCGCTTCGTCCGTCGCCTCGTCGGGGAGCAGCATCTCGTTATGCGCCTTGCCGGACGGGATCATCGGGAAGCAGTTGGCGAGGTTGGCAACGCGGCAATCGAAGATCACCGGCGCCGGCGTGTCGATCATTCGCCGGATCGCATCGTCCAACTCGCCGGGCTTCTCGCAGCGGATACCGATGCCGCCGTAGGCTTCGGCCAGCTTGACGAAGTCGGGCATCGCTTCCGTGTAGGAATGCGACAGGCGGTTGCCGTGCAGGAGCTGCTGCCACTGCCGGACCATGCCCATGTACTGGTTGTTGAGGATGAAGATCTTGACCGGCAGGCCGTACTGGACCGCGCAGGACATTTCCTGGATGCACATCTGGATCGAGGCGTCGCCAGCGATATCGATGACGAGGCTCTCCGGATGCGCCACCTGGACCCCGAGCGCCGCCGGGAAGCCGTAGCCCATCGTGCCGAGACCGCCCGACGTCATCCATCGGTTCGGCTGCTCGAAGCCGAAGAACTGCGCCGCCCACATCTGGTGCTGGCCGACCTCGGTAGTGATGTAGGTGTCACGATCCTTGGTGAGTTCATAGAGCCGCTGGATGGCGTATTGCGGCATGATCACCTCGTCGCTCGGCGTGTAGGCCAGCGAATTGCGCGCCCGCCACTTGGCGATCGCCCCCCACCAGTCATTCAGTCGTGCGTTGTCGACCGTTTTCGCCGCCGCGCGCCAGAGCCGGACCATGTCTTCGAGGACATTCGCGACATCGCCGACGATCGGGACGTCGGCCCGGACGTTCTTGTTGATGGAAGACGGGTCGATGTCGATGTGGATCTTCTTCGAGTTCGGCGAAAAGGCGTTGAGGCGGCCGGTTATGCGGTCGTCGAAGCGGGCGCCGATGCAAATCATGACGTCGCAGTCATGCATCGCCATGTTGGCCTCGTAGGTGCCGTGCATGCCGAGCATGCCGAGCCAGTTCTTGCCGGAGGCCGGATAGGCGCCGAGGCCCATCAGCGTCGAGGTGATCGGGAAGCCGGTGAGTTCGACCAGCTCGCGCAGGAAATGCGCCGCCTGCGGTCCGGAATTGATGACGCCGCCGCCGGAATAGATGATCGGCTGGCGCGCCGCCTTCATCAGCGCGATCGCTTCTTCGATCTTCTTCAGGTCGCCCTGCGTCTTCGGCTGGTAGCTCTTCTGCGCCGGAACGGCGGAGGGCGGCGTGTAGGTGCCGGTCGCGAACTGGATGTCCTTCGGGATGTCGACGACGACCGGACCCGGCCGCCCCGACTGGGCGATGCGGAACGCCTCGTGGATGATGCGGGCGAGATCGTTGACGTCCTTGACCAGCCAGTTGTGCTTGGTGCAGGGCCGCGTGATGCCGACCGTGTCGCATTCCTGGAAGGCGTCCGAACCGATCAGCGGCGTCGGAACCTGACCGGAGATGCAGACGAGCGGGATCGAATCCATCAGCGCGTCCTGGAGCGGCGTGACGGCATTGGTGGCGCCGGGACCGGAGGTGACCAGCATGACGCCGACCTTGCCGGTGGAGCGGGCATAGCCTTCGGCCATGTGGCCGGCGCCCTGCTCATGACGAACGAGAATGTGCTGGATCTCTTCCTGCTGGAAGATCTCGTCATAGATCGGAAGCACGGCGCCGCCGGGATAGCCGAAGATGTGTTCGACGCCATTGTCCTTCAGGGCCTGGAGGACGATCTCCGCCCCTGTCATCTGGTTTTCAGTTCCGCTCATTGGCCTGCTTCCGTCCCTTTTGTAAGGCTTGGGGTGATTAGCTTGTTTGAGGACATAAAAAAAGGCCCCATCAGGAGCCTCGTTCAGCGCATGGGTGGCTACCGCCGGATGGTTACACCATCCTGCCCATGCGCCGTCCCACCACAAGAATAACCGCGAAATTTTTCATGGGGCGATTTGATAAACAGAAATCCATGACCCGTCAACGCCGATTTGCCAGGATTTCGCCAGCTCGGGATTGTCGTGAACCTGCTTGAAACAACGGCGCGGGATGCGGCGGGGCACGGCAACCACTTATTAAAGTCGCTCCGCTATTCTGGAACGCTATTAGCCGAGGTGTGTGTTGTTCAACAGTGAAACTCAAGCCCCGACCAGTGCCGGGGAACAGGATCGCCGCGACGGCATGAAGCCGGGGAACCGCTTTCTCGGGCGGGTCGTCGCCTGCAACGGTTCGCGCGCAACCATCGCAGCTGTGGCCGAACGGGGCGAAACGTCGCTCTCCGAGCTTTGGTCGGTCGGCCGGCTGATTTCGATCTCGGTCGGCACAAACCGCGTCGTCGCTCTCGTCTGCTCGATGCAGACCGCTGCCGAAGAATGGAGCGAGGAGACGAACAACACCTTCCGCATCGAAGTCGAATTGATGGGCGAGGTCTTCATGGGTCCGGACGGACGCGAAGAGTTCTCGGCCGGCATCAGCCGCTATCCCTATCTTGGCGCGATCGCGCATCGGATCCGTGCCACCGACCTCGCGCGCATCTATGATTCCAGGCAGCTGGACAGTTGCGTCATCGGCAGGCTGACGCAGGACGAAAGCCTCGACGCGACAATCCATGTGCCTTCGATGCTCGCCAAGCATTTCGCCATCGTCGGAACGACCGGCGTCGGCAAGTCGACGGCGGTCACCCTGCTGCTCAACAAGGCGATCGCCGCCGATCCGAAGCTGCGCGTACTGATCCTCGATCCACACAACGAGTTCGCCGCCGCCTTTCCGGAGCATGCGGTGGTCATCGAGACCGACTCGCTCGACCTGCCTTTCTGGTTCTTCCGCCTGGAGGAGTTCGCCGAAGTGATCTTTCGCGGACGGCCGCCGGTTCCGGAAGAGCTCGACATCCTGCGCGACGTCATCCCGGATGCGAAGAAGGCCTTCAAGGGCGGCGAATCCGGCCTGATGCGCCGCCAGACCGAGAAAAGCTCGATCACCGCAGACACGCCGGTCCCCTACCGCATTGCCGATCTCCTCGCGATGATCGACGAGCGCATCGGCCGCCTCGAGGGCCGCACCGACAAGCCGCACCTGCGCTCGCTGAAGGTCAAGATCGTCTCGGCCATCAATGATCCGCGCTATCACTTCATGTTCTCGTCGAACACCATCACCGACACGATCCAGGATACGATCGCCAAGATCTTCCGCATACCCGGCGAAGGCAAGCCGATCGCCACCTTCGAACTCGCCGGCATCCCTTCCGAGGTCGTCAATTCCGTCGCTTCGGTGCTCTGCCGCATGGCATTCGAAATCGGCCTCTGGAGCAATGGCGGCATCCATATGCTGGTTGTCTGCGAAGAGGCTCACCGTTACGTGCCGGCCGACCCCACGCTCGGCTTCCTGCCGACGCGCCAGGCGATCGCCCGGATCGCCAAGGAAGGCCGCAAATACGGCGTGTCGCTCGGCATTATCACGCAGCGCCCCGGTGAACTCGATCCGACGATCCTCTCGCAGTGCTCGACCGTGTTTGCCATGCGGCTCGCCAATGACCGCGACCAGGAAATCATCCGCTCGGCGATCTCCAATTCGTCGATCTCGACCACCAGCTTCATTTCCTCGATCGGCAACGGCGAGGCGATCGCCTTCGGCGAGGCCGTAGCGGTGCCGATGCGCATGCGCTTCAGCCGGGTCGAAGAGGAGAGGCTGCCGCGCGCCCACGGCATCACCGACAAGGTCGACGAGGATGCGCCGCCGGTCGTCGACCTTCGTTCGATCGTCAGCCGCATGCGCGCCATGAACGGACCCGATATTTCAAGCTTCCAGCAAAGCTATCTCGCCGCCCAGAACAGTCTGGCGGCCGCCCACGAGGATGACGCCGGCGATGCTCTCGACAAAGTCGAGCCCGTCGACACCGGCGACGACTTACACGAGGCCGCACTCGAATCCTATCGGCCAGATATGCTGCCGCACCGGCCCGAGCCGGTCAATCCGCAGCTCGAGCGCTTCAACCAGATCCGCGAGCAGATCCTTTCCGGGCAGGCGGAAAGAGACGCCGCGCGGACGCTGCATGAGCCGGGACAGCCGGAACGCGCGTTCATAGGCTCGGCCGAACCGAAGCGGCCAGGCTCGCTGCGCGAGAGCCTGCTGAAGCGCCCTCTCGGCAGTATCATCCGCAAGTAGCAGATTTTCCGGGATCGGATTCCGACCTCCAGCGTTTTCCGGTGAATGCCCGGGAGGGCAACGACGGAGGACGATATGGATGACAAAGAGGCCTGGGAATGGGAACGCAAGCTATGGCTCGAAGGCGCCGGCGTCTACCAGCACCTGCTCGACGACGAATGCCTGATGGCTTTTGAGCCGGGCGGCATTCTGGGCGGGGTGGAAATCATCCGGGCCCTCGATGGCACGCCGCGATGGCTGGACGTCGCGATGACGGAGCAGCGGAGCGCTCGGCCCAACGACAGCGTTCTGGTGCTC
The DNA here is from genome assembly GCF_001651865.1 of Sinorhizobium glycinis. Classification (GTDB taxonomy): domain Bacteria; phylum Pseudomonadota; class Alphaproteobacteria; order Rhizobiales; family Rhizobiaceae; genus Sinorhizobium; species Sinorhizobium glycinis. The sequence goes on along the minus strand of NZ_LPUX01000061.1, from coordinate 508,842 downwards.
GCCTATAGGGCCGACGCCCGTCGCGATCCCGCTGTACCCTATGCGGCCTATTGCACCTCGACCTATGCACGAACCGGCGAGGACTGGCGAATGGTCCAGCATCAGCAGACGCCGGTTACTCGTGGGTAAGCGACGCGCTCGGCGCAGGCGGAGCGACAGGAGGGCGCGATGGAAGAAATCCTATCGGGTCGAGCAGGCCTTGCTGAAGGAACACGTCGTCCTCGAGCAATGCCCTATAAGACCTCATCGGGATGTGCGATGCGCTGCCAGCTTTCATCGAGCTGGTTGCGGAACCAGGTCCTCTGGCGTTTGGCGTATTGTCGTGTCGCGGCCGCTCCCGTGGCGATCACCTCCGCTTCGCCTGTCTCGCCCCGCAGCATCGCGGCGATCTGCTGCACGCCGATCGCCTTCATCACCGGCATGTCCGGTGGAAGCTTCAGCGCCAGAAGCGCGCGCACCTCCGCCACGGCGCCGCTCGCAAGCATAGTTTCGAAGCGCCGATCGATGCGGCTGTGGAGCAGCGCACGCTCCGGCAGCACGACGATCTTCTGCGCCCGGTCAGGATCGACGATCATCGGGCCGCGGCTCTGCTGGTAGAGTCCAATAGGGTTGCCGGTCGCCTCGATGACCTCCAGCGCCCGCACGATCCGCTGGCCGTCCTCTGCTCTCAACTGTCCTGCCGTCTGCGGGTCGCGGCGCTCGAGCTCGGCGTGGAGGGCCGCAGCCCCCTCTGCCTTCAGCCTCTCCCGCAGCCGCTCGCGGATCTTCGCCGGAACCTCGGGCATGTCAGACAGACCGCCGGTCAGGGCCTTGAAGTAGAGACCGGTGCCGCCGACGACGACGGGCAATCGCCCCTCGCTGCGCAGCTTTGCGATCAGCGCCTGGACGTCGCGAAGCCAGGCGCCGGTCGAATAGAGCCGTCCCGCCGGCACATGGCCGTAGAGAAAATGCTCGACGCCGCCCATTTCCGCTTCGTCCGGACGCGCCGTCAGCACCCTTAAGGTGTCGTAGACCTGCATGCTGTCGGCATTGACCACCACCCCGCCGTGCCGCTCTGCCAGCGCCACGGCAAGCGCGGACTTGCCGCTGGCGGTCGGCCCGGTTATCAGGATCGCGTCCATGTCTCGATCAAGGTTTTTCATCATGGCTCTGGTTGCCACGCTTATCGCCAATCCGTCAAATCCCGTCCTGACGCCTGCCCTGGCTGAGGCCGCGGCTGAAGCCGTCCAGGCGTCCGGGCTCTACTGGCTGGCCGATGGCGTCGCCTGCGACATCGCGCTCAAGGACGGCACCGATCCGGATGACGCCGATGCGCGGCTGCGAACTGCCGTGAACGACGCCGCTATCGACGTCGCGGTGCAGGATGCCGAAACCCGCCGCAAGAAGTTTCTCATTGCCGACATGGATTCGACAATGATCGGCCAGGAATGCATCGATGAACTCGCCGCCGAAGTCGGGCTCAAGGAAAAGGTCGCCGCGATCACTGCCCGCGCCATGAACGGCGAGATCGCCTTCGAGCCGGCGCTGATCGAGCGTGTCGCACTGCTGAAAGGCCTCCCCGCCACGGTCATCGCGGAAGTGATTGCCAAGCGCATTACCCTGACCCCCGGCGGACGCGAACTGATCGCCACCATGAAGGCAAAGGGCCACTACACAGCGCTTGTTTCCGGCGGATTCACGGTCTTTACCGGCCCGATCGCCGAAAGGCTCGGTTTTGACGAGAACCGCGCCAACGTGCTCCTTGAAGAGAACGGGGCCCTGACCGGCGAAGTCGCCCGGCCGATCCTCGGCAAGCAGGCCAAGGTCGACGCACTCATCGACATCTCTAAACGGCTCGGCATTTCGACGGCCGACGTTATCGCCGTCGGCGATGGCGCCAACGATCTCGGCATGCTGCAGCTTGCCGGCAGCGGCGTGGCGCTGCACGCCAAGCCGGTCGTTGCCGAACAGGCGAAGATCCGTATTGATCATGGCGACCTCTCCGCCCTCCTCTATCTGCAGGGCTACCGCAAGACGGATTTCACAACGTGATCATTTGCCAGACCGAGCGTCTGAGGATCCGCAATTGGCTGGAAAGCGACCGCGATCTATTCGCCGAAATCAACACCGATCCGAAGGTGATGGAGTTCTTCCCGCACCGGCGCAATCGCGTCGAGTCGGACGCGCTGTTCGATCGCAATACCCGCGACATCGCGGAGATGGGTTTCGGCTTCTTCGCGCTTGCGCTTCGCGACAGCGACACGCCGGTCGGGTTCTGTGGCCTGGCACGCACTGATCTTGAGCCTTGTCTGCCCGACGGCACGATCGAGATCGGCTGGCGCCTTGCCGTCTCCCACTGGGGCAAGGGCTACGTGACCGAGGCGGCGCTGGCGCTTCTCGAACACGGTTTCAGCGAAAGGAAGCTGAGCGAGATCGTCTCCTTTGCGGTGGCGACAAATGCCCGCTCCGTTGCCGTGATGAAGCGTATCGGCATGCACCGGGACCCTGTTCGCGACTTCGATCATCCGCGCGTGCCAGACACGCATGCGCCTCTGAAGCGTCACCTGCTCTATGCGATTGGCGCGGAGGAGTGGAGGCGCGGGGTCGGCAAGCTGCCGCCGCGCCCTGATACTACTCCATCCGCACCGTAACGAAACGCAGCTCGCCGGTCTTGTTGGCGATCATCAGAAGCGCGTTGCGGCGGCCGTCGGCTTTCAGTTCCTCAACCCGGGACGTGACGTCTTCCGGCGAGTCCATCGCCTCCTGGCCCACTTCAACGATGACGTCTCCCACTTCGACGCGGCGCTCGGACGCGGGCGAATTCGGCTGGACCTCGGTCACGACGACGCCGTTGACGCTTTCCGCAATGCCGAAAGCCTTGCGGCGATCGGAGTCAAGCACCGAGAGCTTCATGCCGAGTACGACATCCGTCGCCGGCAGCGTGGCAGCCGGCGGTTCGCTGGGCTTGGCGCCTTCGGGGCTCGGCGCCTGGCTGCCGCCTGCCCTCGCCAAGTGCTCACCATCCTCGAGCCGCCCGAGCGTCACGCGCACCGTCTGCTCCTTTCCGTCGCGGATGATCACGACCTCGACCGCTTTGCCGACCGGACTTTCGCCGACCGCGCGCATCAGATCGCGCATTTCGCCGATCTCGTTGCCATCGAACCGGATGATGATGTCGCCCGCCTTGATCTCGCCGTTGGCAATCGGCCCGCCCTCGATGATGCCGGAAACCAGCGCCCCATGCGGAGTGTCCATCTTCAGGCTTTCAGCGATATCGTCGGTGACCGGCTGAATGCGCACGCCGAGCCAGCCGCGCCGCGTTTCGCCGAACTCCTTGAGTTGGTTGACGACATTCATCGCAAGCTCGGTAGGGACTGCAAAGCCGATGCCGACCGACATGCCGGTCTGCGAAAGGATCGCCGTGTTGATGCCGATCACCTCGCCCTGCATGTTGAACAGCGGCCCGCCCGAATTGCCGCGGTTGATGGCTGCATCGGTCTGGATGAAGCTGTCATAGGGTCCGGCATTGATGTTGCGGCCGCGCGCCGAAACCACGCCCACGGAGACCGATACGCCGAGGCCGAAGGGGTTTCCGACGACCATCACCCAGTCGCCGATCCTTATCTTACGTGAATCTCCGAAGGACACCGCCTTGAGCGGCTTCTTCGGTTCGACTTTCAGCACCGCCAGATCGGTCTTGGTATCGGTGCCGACCAGCTTCGCCTTCAGCCTGGTGCCGTCGGAGAGGTTGATCTCGATATCGTCGGCGTCCTGGATCACGTGGTTGTTGGTGACGATGTAGCCGGACGGGTCGATGATGAAGCCAGAACCAAGCGAATTGACCGTGCGTGGGCGTCCGCCTTCGCCGCCCTGCCCCTTGAAGAATTCGTCGAAGAACTCCTGATGCGGCGATCCCTCCGGCACCTGCGGCATCGGCGCGTTGTCATCGTCACCCTTGACGTTCTGCGAAATGGAGATGTTGACGACGGCATCGAGCAGGCTTTCGGCGAGATCCGCGACGGAGGGCGGACCGGCCGCCGGCCGCGGCAGCGCCGTTTCGGCAAGGGCCGAGCTGGAAAAGAGCAATGCCGTCGCAGCCGCCAGCACCAGGCCGCGGAAGATTTCAGGTCGTTTCGACAAGTCGCTGTGCTCCTATCATTCCTTTACGTCACGCCGACCACGGACTCTGGCGCTCCGCGACAACTGCGTGGTTCGTTTCCATCCGTCTTGGCGAATTATACCACTGCCGCAATGTGTTGCGGCGGCTGCTTCGCGCAGCAAACGATCTTCTTTTCAAGATACGGCGGATTTCCGGAGCGTCCAGACACGATTTCCTGATCTCTCATGCCTGTCGCCCAAAAATGCGCAGCGGATTTGGGGTATCGACCTGCATAATAACAAGGACCTAAGTGCGCCGCGCAAATACGTTGGCTGCGACGCGCTTCAGTCTCGCCGATCACGTGGTGATTTCGTGACCGTGCTCCTTCAGCGCCTGCACCGCTTTATCGAGATCGGAACCGGCAACGAAGACGTAGTCGGTGCTGAAGGTCGAATTGGCGAAGACGCCGACACCGGCCGCCGAAAGCGGATGAAGCACCGAAGACAGGACACCCGGCACGGAGAAGCTGAAATGCTGTTCTATGCGGAGACAGCGCCAGCCAAGCGAGCTCTGCACGCTCGAGGGGATGCGGGCGGCGCGGCAGACGAGCGTCATTTCCTCGCGCGAACTCGAAACCGTCCAGAACCCCGGCCCGGGGAGCCACTCCGGAATAGCGGACCCGATGTTCAGGCGGGTAATCGCATATTCGGCATCGACCAACCGGATCAGCAGTTTATGTGGCATTTCGCACTATCCTCGAAGCAACCAAACAAGTCCGACGCCAACGGCCACCGATGTCAGTCCGGCGAGGCGCAGCTGATGCTCCGGGACATACGGCAATCGCTTCGCCATTTCCACAAGAACCAAAGGGGCCAGTGCGTACACCAGCCCCTCGATGATCAGAAAAAATGCAAACCCGGTCAGGAGATCGGACATCGTCCGCTCAATCTCCCGCGGCGGGTGCCGCCGGCGCGGCCGGCGATAGCGGCGGCGTCGTTGTTCCGTCCGCGCTGTTGAAATAACGGAAGAACTCCGAGTGCGGCGACAGCACCACGGTTGTATCCGGATTGCCGATCGACTGTGCATAAGCGGCCATCGAGCGGTAGAATTCGAAGAAGCTGGGATCGCGCTGGAAGGCGTCGGCAAAGATCCCCGTCCGCTCGGCTTCGCCCTCGCCTCGAAGGATTTCCGAATCACGCTGGGCTTCCGCGACGATCTCGACCACCTGGCGATCGGCGATTGCGCGGCGGCGCTGGCCCTCTTCGTTACCGCGGGCGCGGATCAGTTCGGCCTCGGCCAGTCGTTCCGCCTTCATGCGGTCGTAGGTCTGCTGCGAGACTTCCTGGGTCAGGTCGGTCCGGCGGATGCGTACGTCCTCGATGTTGAGACCCAGCGATTCCGCGTCTCCCCTGAGATCGGCGCGAACTTCGCGCATCATCGACGCGCGCTCGTCCGAAAGCGCCGCCTCGAAGCCCCTCAAGCCGTAGACGCGGCGCAGCGACGCATCGAGACGCGTGCGAAGCCGCGCTTCGGCGGATTCCCGGTCGCCGGAAACCGTTTCGCGGAAGCGGCGGGGGTCGGCGATCCTGTAGACTACGAAGGCGTCGACCTCGTAGAACTTGCCGCCGGAGACCTGCACCCGGATATTGTCGAGATCGAAGCGGAGCGCCTGGTCCTCGACATATTGCACGCGGTCGGCATCCATGAAGGCAAAGGGCAGCTTGAAGTAGAGGCCCGGCTCGGTCTTCACGTCCCGGATCTCGCCGAAGCGGACGACGATCGCCTGCTGGCGCTCATTGACCACGAACACCGACGAGTAGACGACGACCAGCACCGCCGCGAGAACGATGAGAATGATTGAGCTGCGATTGTTTATCATTGGGTACCTCCCGACTGCGAGGGTCGGCCAATTTCGTTGAGCGGCAGATAGGGCAGCACGCCCTGGCCGTTCTTCTCATCGAGAATGACCTTCTTCGACTTGCCGAGAACATCCTGCATGGTTTCGAGATAAAGCCGCCTGCGCGTGACTTCCGGCGCCTTGGAATAGGCGTCATAGACCGAAATGAACCGCTGTGCCTCACCCTGGGCTTCCTTGACGACACGGTCCTTGTAGGCAGCCGCCTCTTCGCGGATCTGCGCTCCCTGGCCTCGCGCCTTGCCGAGCACCTGGTTGGCGTACTGGTTGGCTTCCTCGACGAAACGGTCCTCGTCCTGCTCGGCGCGCTGCACCTCGTCGAACGCATCGGCCACTTCGCGCGGCGGCGCCGCATCCTCGATCGCAACGGTGTTCACCGAGATGCCGGCGCCGTAGGTATCCATGGTCGCCTGGATCGTATTCTTGACGTCCGCGGCGATCGCCTGGCGGTTGTCGCGGAAGATGTCCTGCGCCGGGCGCCGGCCGACGACCTCGCGCATGGCGCTTTCAGCCACCTGCTGCAGCGTATCCGCCGGGTTTTCGACGTTGAAGAGATAGGACTTCGGATCGGTGACCGAGAACAGTACGGAGAACTGCACATTGACGATATTCTGGTCGCCGGTCAGCATCAGGCCCGCGCTGGACTGGGAGCCGACGCGGCTGCCGATATTGAGCTGCTGCTCCGTCACCTTGACGATCTCGACGGTCTCAAGCGGCCAGAAGTGATAGTGCAGGCCGGGCATGGAGATTTCCTCCTTCGGCTTCCCGAACCGCATTTCGACACCGCGTTCATCCGGCTGCACGGTATAGATCGAATTGAGCAGCAGGAACCCGACGATCAACAGGCCAATGATGACGAAGACGCCGCCGTTGAAGCCGCCCGGGACCACATTCTTCAATTGATCCTGGCCGCGACGAATGATCTCTTCCAGATCCGGTGGCCCGCCTCGGCCGCCGCGCGGCCTGTTTCCCTGACCCCATGGCCCTTGATTGCCGCCGCCGCCCCAAGGGCCGCCGCCGCCATTTTGATTGCTCCAGGGCATCAAAACCTCTCTTCAAAGAATATTCTCTCGCTGAACGCGCCGCAGACACGCGGCCGGTCACGACGTGATCTCGTTATAGGTATCATGTGCATTGCTTTCAACGCGATACGGGCGAGTTCACCGTAAAGTGCTAAAAATAGTTGACGGCTTCGCAGCGCGGTCGGAAAGGAACGAAGTCGGCCTGTGCCGCCGCTTGAGGCTTCCGCTATTTTGCCAGCGTTTCACGCCGCCGCCACGTGACAAAATGCATCGCATGGCTGTCCTTCTCGCCGCGCGGCAGATCCTCCTCGAAGACCTTCTCGAAAGACTGCGGATCGATCGGCGGAAAGCGCGTGTCCCCATCCACCTCCGCCTGCACCTCGGTCACGTGCAGCACGTCGGCAAGATCGATCGACTGCCGGTAAATCTCGCCACCGCCTATGATGCAGATCTCGTCGGTGCCAAGTCCCGCCGCATGCGCCCGCGCCCTCTCGAGGGCCTCCTGGAGCGACCGGGCGACCTCGGCTCCGGCGGCCATGAAGCCGGGGTCGCGGCTGATGACGATGTTCGGCCGATTGGGCAATGGGCGACCGAGCGACGCCCAGGTCTTTCTTCCCATGATAACCGGCTTGCCGATCGTTAGCGCCTTGAAGCGCTTGAGATCGGTCGAAAGCCGCCAAGGCAGGTCGCCCTCACGTCCGATCACGCCATTCGTCGCGACCGCGACGACGATGACGATCTTCGATTCAGGTGTTGCATCAGTCATGGAAACCACTCGGCTTGCTGTCGATTTCGCGGGCCCGCAGAAGCGCCGGCCGATCGGTCACGACGCGGATGTAGCGGTCGATGACGTCGCTTTCCGGCAGGATTTTGCGCATCCATTGCAGAGCGCTTGCAAGTAGCAGATCGGCCGCACTCATCCGCTCGCCGATAAGATAGGGCTGGCGCGTCACCACATCGATCACATGCGCGCACATCTCGGTATAAAGGCGCGCCAGCGCCGGATTGTTGACTGTGACGCCGGAAATATGGGCAAGCGCCGTCGGCTCGATCACGCCCGCATAATAGGCGAGCCAGGAGAGGTAGGCGCCGCGATCCGGGTGGCCCGGCGGCCGCCCGAGACTGGAGTCGGGGTAGAGGTCGGTCAGATATTGCACGACCGCGGCCGACTCCCAGACCAGCGTCCCGTCGTGGAGGAGTGCCGGCACCTGCTTGTGCGGATGCGGATTGTTCTCGTCCGGACCACCTGAACCGTCCCAGCGGCGGATATCGACGTAGCGAATCCCGTATTCGGCGCCGAGTTCCTCGAGCAGCCAGATGATCCGCGATGAGCGCGACAAGGGTGCATGGATCAGCGTCAGCATCAAGACCTCCCGTCCACCGGTCGCCGCCGGCTTTAGCGAAACATGATCGGGCCGAGCGGGCCCTCACGGTGCTTCACATTCTTATTCGCAGAACATATGAGACGCGGCCGGCAAATCCACCCCGGATACCTTTTGGTTTCCTGATCAGACCGCGACGGGCGCCTTGATGTGTGAATCGGCTTCGTAGCCCACGAGCGCAAAGTCTTCGAACTTGAAGGAAAATAGGTCCTTCACCGCCGGATTGATCTCCATCCTCGGCAGCGCCTTCGGCGTCCTCGTCAGTTGGAGCCGCGCCTGTTCGAAGTGGTTGTGGTAGATATGCGCGTCGCCGAGCGTGTGAACGAAATCGCCCGGTTTCAGCCCCGTCACCTGCGCCACCATCATCGTCAACAGCGCATAGGACGCGATGTTGAACGGTTTTCCGACATCATCAGTTTTTTTCATAATTCGGTACCATGTTTTGTCGAAATGACCCTTCTATCGCTATCCGTCATTATCGTTGATTCCCGTCTTCGACATCAAGTAAGTCGTTTGGATTTGCCGCTCATGCCTAAGGGCTTGTTCCCTGTTCGATCCCCCCCGGAGGGATCGAACCCGCCCATCGGGCGGCCCTTGATGTTCCCCGTCCCGATACCTCTCGCACGACATGTAAGGGAGAGCTTGTCACCCCTTTGGGCCGGAACGCAGTGTAGGACGCAAGTGGCACACTTGCGTTGACCAGCTCTTCCGTCATGTCATGCTTGACACCGGAATTCGTGGATTCATTCCCAACGAGATCGTAGCGTCCTGGTTTTAGAGTTTACCGCCCAACGCGAAATGCCCCTGCGTTGCAATGAAGAAGCCCAGGTAGCGAATCAAATTTCGTCGCTGGCAGTGATCAAACGTTCCAGCGCTTAGTCGACACCCCCCTACCTCCTCAGAAATTGTTTACCCGAGATGGCGAATGACTGTGCGTAATCAGGCTGAAGCTGCGCGTTTCAAATTGCGCTGTAGCTGCTTCAGCCTGAGTGGCAGGACGCCTTAGGACCCAGCCTCCGGCTGGGCTTTCTCCCTCCGAGATTTAGTGATCACTCATCGGGTTGCGCCAGTGGCAGTATTAACTGAACCCCGGCCTCTCTCTTTTTGGGCTCGTCTATCAACTCAACGCCCTTATCCCTGAGCGCAGATGCGATCTTATCAAACTCGATCGACGGAATTGTTTGAGTTTTGCCGCTCGCAAAGCGACTGATGAGACTTTGGCTTACGTTTGCTTTTGCAGCCAAATCTGCCTGAAGCATTCCTACGAGCGCCCTGCCCGCTCGCAGGTGCGCTCGGTGAACGAGCTCGTCAACTTTGTTGGTGTCCCACCGAATCCCTGGCCCGTGCTCGGCGGTTCCCTCGATGAACTCTATTCCGACTTTCTCATAGAAGCGTTTCAGTTTGGTTGCCTGTGGCCGAAGTGCCCTTTGGTAATTTCCCGCCTCCACGCGAAAGACGACGTTGCGGTCCACTTCGGCACGGCTGGCAACCCCTGCTTGCCCTAAACCAAGCAAGGACCGAGCAGCACGGAAACTCCCACCATGAAAATCCATAAGGCCGACAAGCAGCCGACGCCGCGAAATGTCAACATTTTGAGCACGCAATGCGATATTTGAGCGCTGTATGCATTTTCTTGACTCCATATGCAGCTGCGTGCTTCCTATGGAAAGGAAATTTACCTCGAATCGGAGTTGCTTGATGTCTTCTGAATGGTTGGGCGAAGAGCCACATAAGCTAATTGGTCGACTCCGTGCGCTCGCACAGGACTTGGAGCGCGTCGCCAATGACAAGCGGATTCACCTTTCCGGCGAGGCCGTTTGGATCGATGACTATATGCTCTTCAAGCGGGCAGTACCCTGCCTCGCTGGCCGTATGACGGGGCACCCCACGATTAGCGACGGCAGGCCGGGGGTGACGAGCGAGGTCTATTACTTTGATGAAAACCTGGGCATCGCACGCACATTGAATCGCTGGTACCGACTGAAGCGCCCCGCTGTCTGAGAGCCGACATGCGCAGGAACGACGCCCCCATTACGAATGTTCCAATGGAATTCACTTCGGTTCTAATGCAACTGCGGCGGGCCGCCCTCGAAAATAGGAACGCCTTTCTTCACTCCGGACTGGCTCTGCATTCCCGCGCCGGAATGGCCGCACTGTTAAAGTCCAGCCGCAACTTTATCGCCTATTGCGGTTTCGTTCGGTTCGTTCGCATGCATCGCCTCGTGTTCGCGAAGCCCGCTTTCGTCATTGTCATCGACGTCCCCAAAGTTTGGCGCGTGCCAGACGTGCAAGCGGCCGCCTCCATGGCATTTGGCCACAACAATGAACTGCGGTTTCTAAATCACGCGGCCGCTCGCGACCGCAAGGGACGTTGGGAAATCGATACGAGCGACTATCTGGCCGCACCGAAACTTGTGATTTTTACCGCTGAAGAGACCGAAATTCACCCGGATTTTGAGATTGCAGCAACGTTCCGCGCCAAGATAGACCTTGGCTTAGAGCGGCATTTCCGAGCTTTGTCATCGCTTTTGAAGTGCGAAGACCTCACCGACGAAGCAATCGCCATGATCTCTAAGGAGCCGAGCGAACGTATCGATGCCGTGTTCCGACTCGGTCATTCCGCCGAAGTCGCAATTTCCAAGCTGAAGTCCTTTGCGGCACCTGAGAAGATTTTATCAGAGGTTGTTCCGCAATCTACAACTACCGGTTTCGGCCCGGCAGGTGAGTGGGCACAGAATCTGAAGAAGGACATTGCGGCATGGCGGCAGGGAACACTGCCGTGGTCGGAGGTAGACCGTGGTGTGCTCATCTACGGGCCACCTGGAACGGGAAAAACCAGGTTTGCTCGGGTGCTCGCTCAAGAATGCGGTATGCATTTGGTTGCAACCTCTTTGTCGCGATGGCAAAGCTCAAAGGACGGAGCGCTAGGCGACCTGTTGCGGGCGATGTATGCAAGCTTCGCCGAAGCGAAAGCGGACGCGCCATCACTTTTGTTCATTGATGAGATCGACAGCGTCGGCGACAGGAACCGCTTTCCTGCGAGGCACCGAAACTATTCCACACAAGTCGTGAACGGTTTGCTGGAAGCGCTGGACGGAGTAGATGGCCGCGAAGGCGTCATTGTTATGGGCGCATGCAATCGTCCCGACCAAATTGATCCCGCGGTGCTCAGAAGCGGTCGGCTCGAACGACACATTTATTTTCCTCTTCCCGACATCAAGGCAAGAGGCGACATACTCAGTTTCTATCTTCCCTCTCTCGTCGATGAGCCTCAGCTTCGAAATCTGGCCGCGAGACTTGTCGGCTATTCCGGAGCCGACATCGAAAATCTTGCGCGGCAGGCAAGGCGGCGGGCTCGTGAGAACAATCGAGCGGTGACTTTAACCGATGTAGAAGAATATATGCCCGAGCGCCAAGCGCTAGACGACCAAGCACTGCTGCGCGTCGCGATTCACGAAGCAGGCCATGCTCTCCTTGCTCACCATTTAACGGTCGGCACCGTTCAACTGGTGGAGATTTATGATCATCGTGACATTCATCCTACGCAAACAACCGGGAACGGGATGGCGCTCGTCGAGACTCCCAAGCGCACTTTTCGCACGAGGAGTAGCATTCTCAATCATATCGCCATGACACTGGGCGGTTTGGCCGCTGAAGAGATCGCCTACGAGGACCGGTCTACTTCTTCCGGCGGCACGAAGGAAAGCGACTTGGCGCTCGCAACCGCGATGGCGATCGAAATGGTCAGCGAGTACGGTCTAGGGAATTCCTTGGTCTTTGCTCCGAAGGCCGTCGATCCTGGCGACGCATTAGCGCTGTGGCAGGACCCGTTCCTCCGGAAGGAAATCGACGCTGTCTTGAACAGAGAGTTCCAGCGAGCGAAGGACCTCTTGTCAGCACGCAAGGCCGAACTGATGGAGTTCGCAACTACCTTGCAAAGGAAAAAGCGGCTCGAAGGTCGTGAGCTCGAAGGACTACTCTCCGGAAATGGACCCGCCGACTGACTCCGCGTGATCGGCGAACTAGTGATCGAGTCGAGTGCTGGCAAAGGCTACAATGGCGCGAGCGTCTTCATCCGTCATGACCGCAAATTTGCCGCCCCATCGCGACAGTGTAAAGGCTCGGTTGGTTTTTACCGGCTGTCAAGCGCCGATCGCACCAGGAGACGGCAAGCACGTGCGGGGCCCGGCCTGAAACCAGGCGGTTCTTTGAGGCATCGTCGTCGCCCGTCTTGCTGATCAGTCGACTCTGCTGCATTATTGCCGAGTTCTTAGGCCTATTTCCGGTCAACATAAGGAGTTTCAAGTAATGCGGAGAGATAAACCAGGCTGGGTGACCTAGTACTAAGCATCGGCGCGGTACATGTTGGGGAGGCTAGAGGTTGAAGACCGCCGCTTCATCCGCCCTCTCCCTGATCCCCTTGAACGAAGGATGCCTAAGCTTTCCGTCTTCCGTCCAAGCGCGATATTCGACTTCCGCCACGAGCAACGGCTGCGTGAAGACAGCGCGCTTGCGCCTGAGTGATACCTGAGGCTCGTCAGTCACGATCCCATCGAGCAACTCGCGCAGCGCGACCGACTCGCGCTGGCTCCAACCCGTGCCGCACCCGCCGACATAAACCAGGCTTTCATCTTTTTTGGCCGCGAGCAACAGGCGACCGATCGCGCCTGGCAACACAGATGGCTCGTAGCCGACGATCACAAATGTGTCTCGGCGTGTGCAGGTTATCTTCAGCCAGTCTCCGGTGCGCCCGGACCTATAAGGCTTCTCGCGATGTTTGGCGATGATCCCTTCGAGACCGTGCTCGCAGGCAACGCGGTAGAATTCGTCCCCATCCGCCTGCACCTCTTCCGAAAGACGGACGGCACCTGTTTGACCGGAGAGAACTTGTTCAAGTAGCCGCCGCCGTTCTCGCTGCGGCAGACGGCGCAGGTCGCAGCCGTCGAGATAAAGAACATCAAAGGCGAAGAGGATGATTTCGCCGGGCTCGTGCAATGCAGGCCTTCGGCCGAGCGCACGTTGAAGCATTCCGAAATCGGAGCGCCCCTGCTCATCGAGCACGACCGCTTCGCCGTCAAGGATGGCGGTTTGGAGCGGAATCAGACGCGCCTCGTCCGCAATGGCCGGAAATCGAGGAGTCCAATCGTAGCCGCCCCGGGTGATGATTCTGACCTGGCCCGGCTCGATGTGGGCTGCTAGCCGATAACCGTCCCATTTCACTTCGAAGGACCACTGCGGCCCTTTGGGCGGCCTGTCCACGAGCATCGCCAAGCATGGATCGATGCGGCTCGGCATTGGGTCGGGCGGCGGCCTGCCTGTGGGTTTTTTCGAGGATGTTCTGACCATTCGCGAATTAACGCGCAGACTAGAGAAATCGCCTCACCGATAAGCCTTCCGCCATCCGGCTTCACGCGCCGCTTCTTCAGAGCAGAACCAACGTTCCCCGAGCAGGGGATTAACGACCGTCTCGCGATAATATTCTTGGCCGGGAACGTGAAATATCCGCTCGCCCGTGGTGCTGACATTTCCTTTGATATCGCATCCGATGCCGGACGCCATTGGGGATGTGAGCATTGCTGCGACCAGGATGGTAACGCCCGTCGCAAGAGCGACACCGGGAATCCACTCGCGAAACTGAGCCTTCACTGACACCTTGCGAGCATAGCGCGGCGGAGATGGACCATTATGTTTCCCCTTCCGCTTGCGATGCTTGCGCGGATCAAAGTCGACAACCGTTCCCATGTCGCACCCCCTCAGCCGGGCACGATTACGTATATTAGCGGTTGAGTCCATTAGCCTCATTGAGTGAACCATCGCCCCCTTACGATAAGGCTGCCGCGAGGCAGCTGAGGGCGCTATTTCTTTCCGAGATACTCCATCACCTTGACACGGCTCGGCCCAGCCTCCCGGATCGCCTTTAGCGCCTTCTGCCGCGTGACCTTGGCCGTCTTCACGATGTAGGCGACCTCATGCTCCTGTGTGGATGCAAACTTGCGGTCGCGGCCCTGCTTCTTCGGATCGTCTGCCATGCTTTCCTCCTTCGATGATCAAATAGGATAGGAGCGGTTCTAGGGGCGGCAAGCCCTCGCGGAATCTTGCTCAAGCGCATCACCGCACGAGCGGCTCCAAAGCCCATGCGTGGGCGGCCGCCAACCCAACCGATCAAGACTGCCGGAACGGAACTGATGCCTCTTGGGAACCATCCGAATAGGAAGACGTTAGCTGCCGTCGCCTCGAAAGCGACACAGGAGGTCGGCTTTTACCCTCCACAATGCCCTGAGTCGACCGAGCAGGCAGCGCTCCCGTCTCCTCCCCGAGGGAGCGCTGCCCGTCGCCTTCTTCAGGAGCACAAAACCCATCAGCTATGCCGCCCCGCGCCGCCGGTCGCCCTCCGTCGGAGGCATGAACAAGACGGTCACCGTCCTGGAGCCGCATCGTGGGCAACGAAGACGGCTGGCGACCAACGACAGTGGGAAGTCTCTGCCACGCGTGGCCACCAGCGTCAGCATGTCGAGATCGTAGTTCCACGTGCACCTGCGAACGGACTTCATTCCGTCACGATGGCCATACGCGCACCGCGCCTTTAGCTGCCATCCCAGACTGAAAGCTTCACCGATTGTCTCGACCATGATCGCCAAATAGTACAAGAACAAACAGAGAACAATGACAGCCGCGTGCGAGTTCCACAGATTTTCGGCTGGCAAGATAGGCGCCCGCTGGTCGGCTTGGCGAAGGAACCTGCGATGAGTGACGAACGGATATCGGGAAACACGCGAAGCGATACGGTTCTTTGGGTTCATTGGTGCGAGCAACCGGACTGCAAGAAGTGGGGCAGCTTCGGCTTCGCAGTGGGGCGAAGCGAACCGAAATGGTTTTGCTACGAGCATCGCCCGGAATGGGAATCGAGCGATGAGGCACGCCCGCAGTATTGACCTGGACCCCCGCAGACACGCGATTGATCCGGAGAAAGGCATCGGCCACCTGCGCGGGGACTGGAACACGTCCGTCGAGCAGGGCAAACCTGGCCAGTCTTTCGGCGATTGCCGACTGGATGCCTTCACCTGCGCGAAAGCGCTCACTTTCCTACCAGCGCCTGCACAGGTGATGGGTTCGACGACACCTTTGCGGTGGTGACGGTGCCGCTAGCGGGCAGCCAAAAGTGACGGTGCTGACGAAAGACCTTAGCCGGACCTATAAGAACACCGATTTCGCGGACAAGGTGATTGACCACATTACTGTTCCGGCCGCCCAAGCTGCGTTGTTTGCCGCACCAAAAGTCGCTTCGCTCCGATCACTTCCTCATTTTCACCGCATGGGCTGCCGGTCCCTGATCGACCGACGAAACATAGACGCCGTCTACCAAGCGCGTCTCACTTGCAACATTCGCTTGCCGCCGATCGAAAAATCAGCCGACAATGATGATGAAGCAACGGGCTGATCCAGACATGAGCTCATCGAAGGTATACCTGTCCCCTAACGGACTCGCATTGTCGGCACTGCTGAAACCGTTTCTCGCGACGGCGCTGATACTGGGCATAGACCAGAAAGCCACGACCCTGAATACTCTGGTGAAAGCGAGATCCACTGGGATACTCAGCGGACTTTAGAACGCGAAGGGAATATGCTCTTTCTGTGCGAGGACGGACAAGAGTGGACCTTCGACCAGTTGGTGTCTGGAGATTTCGACTATACGCGAGTCCCCCAGACGCCTCGATTTGACTTAGCGTCTGTCTCGTCTCCATCACCACGGAAGCAGCCATTTTGACACGCTTCCTCAAGACTCTTCCAACTTTTCACGATCATCTAAGGACACCTTATGCCACTTCACTATCCGGAAATTACGCCCTCCGATCTTTCCAACGGGCGGGTGTTCAAACTCAACATGGAGCCGTTCGGGGGGAAAGGGACACGAAAGGGAGAGCTTCCTCATCTGGTTGAGCTGTTTCTGTTTCGCGTAGGGCTCCAGTTCGAGCCGCACGAAACCGAGGCTGACAAATGGGTCGTACTCGCCCGGCGGCGGGGTGGACGGAAAACTTGGACGGCCACCTCAACGCTCCCCACCAAGGAGGCCGCAGTCAGTGAATTTTTCTGGAATCTGATCCGGCTAATGCCGTCTCATCAGCGGTCCAAGTATTTCGATGTGATGCCGATCTCGAAAAATCGAAAAAGTAGGTCAGTGGCGGAGGTTCCGACCCGCAACGCGTAAGCAAACCAACCGCTTGGAATTGAGGGACCATCAGATCCATACGGGCCACCAACGAATGGCCACATGTCGGGCGGAGCTGTGAGCAGGTACTTCACCGTCATCTCGCTGAGCGCGTCGGAGCCGACCTTAAAAAACCTTTGATTTGCTAGTCCGGGAGCTTTCGTCCTTAGCGTGACTATCTCCAGGAGGACGGTCGGCTTACCACAATCGGCAGGTCAGCAGTGGCTGTGTCTGGATACCAAATCACTCCTTCTATTGGGCACGCTTCACCTGCCAGAAGATATTCTTCTGCACGATTAAGAGTATTTTTCGCTACCACATGAAGCGGGCGATAGATCTCGCTACAGTCATGTAAAGTGCATCCAATCGTGCCCCCATTATCGAGCTCATCATAATCAAAGATTTCAAGGCTATAGCGCCGGGAGGCGACCTCCCCGCTCGGAAGGAACTCGCGGGTCACGTACGGTATGAAAAGCGGACTATAGTCTCGTCCCGGAACGTGCCATTTCCCGCAAATCACGGAGCGGTGCGTGCTGCTCCGCACGCTTACCGCATTCATAATCGCTCGCTCATATCGACGTATTTGGCCGCCGAACGCGCCGTCGGGGCTGTCCTCCACTCCATCCAGGAAGAATCGGATCTTACCGTGAAGGATCTCGAAGGACGCATCGAGCCCACTTGCCAGAAGCGTTCCTGTGTAGGTCGAGGTTTGGAGCCCTGATGTTGCTTTGAGTTGCGAAATGCTTTCGAAGTTCAGCGTATAGACGGAGTTTGCTTGGCTCATCCTGAGACCGGAAACCGGTATCCAATTGCGATACACGAATCGTCGCCCGGAAAACAAGCGGCCGCAAGGGAATTCAAGATCTGTGGGATCTTTGGCGGATGTCGTGACAACGCCCATGAAGTTGTGGTCTGAGAAACTTGCCGCCGATAAATTCCGACTGCACGATTGGTTCTCTCTTTGATCGAGCCGTTTCGAGCTCGGAGAAGAGGAAGCGCTTCAGACCGTGGCCGTGGAAACAAAGTGCATTGATCTCAGCCTCGATCTGGGATCGAGAGCGAAGTCTGTCGTCCTTTTCCAGCTTTCTCGGACAGACCATCCTGAATGCGTGGAAGTCCGAGAAGATGGCGAGATCATCGACGACTGAGCACTTTCCAGCGAGAAGCTGAGACAATCGACAAGGCCAAGTAGTAAGTTGAGACGTATCCTTAGCATTGCCGCTGTTCCAATCGGCCAACCAGTTGCGGCCGAACAATATCAGAGAAATACTTTTTAGTAGTGATTACCATAGAGACGTTCAATGAGTTCCAACACCTCCATCACACTTTTCATGTCGACACGCGAGTTGACGACCGGATATAGCACCACCCCGGACGGGGAAAAGCCAACTCCTGACCTATTCAAGCGCATTAACGAATGGCTAGCTTGCCGGGCGTTGAAACCGCTGGCTCTCCTCACCGGGAAAAGTTTCGACACGACTACTATCGACATCTCAGGTTTCGCAGGCTCCTTACCATCGAACCTTTTGATCGCTTCCGGCGGCTACCGGAACCTTGGCCTAGACCTGTTGCCAAAGCTGCACAGATTCATCTGCTCTCTACCTTGGGTTGAATCGAAGGCAGTTGTCCTGATAACCTGCCACGATGGCGATCCAGCTCAGGTATTCCGCCCATCGCCGATGGATTCGCGCGGATCGCCGGGCACTGAAGTGCAGCAAGACCAATCTTCTACAACCACTATCGCTCTGATGATGTCAAACTATGAGGTCTCGGCCGATACCATTCACGATCGGTCCGAACCGTTTCATCCGCCCTACCTGATGCAAATCGTCAACCAATGGCTCGTGGATCATGACGAGAGGCCACTCTCCCTCCTTGGGGGCTATTCGGCGGACATAGAAAACTGGCGAATGGACGGATTCGGGGGATCAGCGAGGCCCTTTTTACAGGTCGCGTCTGGAGGCTACAGAGAGCTGGATGAATCACTCTTGGAGCAACTGCAGGATTTTGTGACGGAGCTACCTTGGCGCTATCCAGAGGTAGCAACTCTGGTTTTGCGCAAGGATGGTCATCCAGCCGCCGTCCACCGACCGTGCGAAAGTGATTAGCTGCTGTACCGCCCTTCTTCTGCGCCCCTCGAATTGCACATCGCTCTTGCTCTGTCGCCCGGGAAAACAAAAAAGCAGGCCTGTAGGCCTGCTTTCTAATGCGACGACGCAAGGTCGAAGGACTAGCCGCTGCCTAGTCGTCCACTACTTGATCTTTACGATCCGGCCGTGAAGCGCTACGCGGGATGCTTCTGATCATTATCGAGCGGGGCACCTCAATCACGCTCGCCATCCTTTCAGATGGTCCATCGCGACTAGCACGCTTCGTACTCAAAGTCAAAAATCTATCCCGCTACCTTGCCGGATTCGCCGTCATCCAACTTTTTTATTGCCGCCAACAAAAATTCAACCGAGCCTATCAGGTATCGAGTTGTGGGCGATGGTATGTGGGTGGAACTGGACGAACATGAAGTCAGCCGGATTATTGATCTAATTGGCCCCGGAATTATCCGGGATAAGTTAACGGAAAAACCGCACCCCGACGGCGAAAGATTTCGACAGGCAGCCAACGCACATGACGACTATACCCATGTACCTTGCAATGGACCGACAGAGCGGACGCCCAGCGGCGCGTATGTTCTCACTTGGCTATGGGTTTCAAATGAGTCGGCGGGGTTTCATGGAACTCACCGATTCCAAGAACTGTAAGATCGCGAAGGCTACGCGCGAAAGGCTTTCAGCACTGCGCGTATTTCTACTCTGCTGTTAGCTCTCTAACTCAACAGTTGCCACTGTCGCAGGTAGTCGCCTGCGACATTGGCCTGACGCCCCCGTCCGCCAGCCCTCCCTTCCAATTGCCGCCGCTTGACGGCGGCTTCCCTTAGAGGCAGCTCACCACCAGCAGTGGCATCAGAAGGAGAAAACCATGCTGAGCCAGGCCTCTTACAAACTTAAATCGCCTGGGCGGATTATCGTGGCGCGACAGGTACCCCCTCCACGAGAGCCATCCTTCTCGCTGCCAGTTTCTCGTCCGTTGCCACTGCGAGGCCGGGTGCAGGGTTGCAGAGAAGCTGCACAGAACCGCCTGCGACAGTAATCGAGATCAACCAATGTCAACAGCAAACATGCACGCGTCACGGCAATATTCACGGCCGCCGGATAGGAAGAAGCGAATGAGGTGCTTTTCGCACGTGACAAGGCGGACTCAACTTGACGTCATTGACTATTGCCACAGGATCCGGCTTCGCTCCGGCGGCTTTTAGGGCTTCCGGGTCTCTTAATTGTTTCGGCTTCTGCTAAAGAGCAGTCCGGATCCGAGCTGCCGAGTCTAACAGGGCAAAAATTCTTCCAAGTGCGGATCCGAGAATAGCCACTAAAATCCGGCACTTCTGAAAAATGTCAACATTACTCAATGGCTTAGCCTAGTCTATTCTCGCGCAGAGGGGTTGCAAAAACAGCTTCCGTGACCCACCATATCGATTAACGCATCTCACACGGAAGTTCATATGCCTGTTCAAGGCCAATCCGCGAGTATCGCACCAGAACCCTGCCGATGGCGACCTCATCAAATGCTGTCGGTCGATCTCTTCAACGATCCCCTCCACAATTGAAACACTTTCAGATCATGGAAAAGCACGTATGCAAGTAAAAAAAATTGATTTCTATGGTTTCGAGCCCTCCGCACTCGAGATCAATGGCCTACACGTAAGTGTTTTAATAGCCAAACGTGGTTATACGGATGAAGATTCGGTCATACGCTTTGCGCCAGGTGTTATTACATCGCGAGTAAAGTCGGAAGCTGACGACGAATGCCCCATCGAGATAAAAGTTCCCGCGGGCCTGCATTGGGACGATGTGTGGCTTGCTATCTTCGGCCATCGGAGTGGCCGTATTCCCGACTGGACAGCGTATTTGATTGATTTCGTTCATCATGGCAATTGTCCCGACATTGATGCCGCCCTTCTCGAACGTTGCCTGGAATTGACGAACATCTCTATGGAAATGGCACGACAGCGTCGCATGCCGCACGAAGAGAAATGGCGAGCGCAGGACATGCTGAAGGCGGAAACTGAAGTTGACGATTGGCTATCATGGCTGAATATGCATCGTGATTTTGATCTCGATGGTTACGGCGTTCATCTGTCCGAAAGCGGGGTTGAAATCCTGGCTGAGGAACAATGTGATTTCAATCACGGGTACTCATATGCTCCCTTCGCGCATGGATATACTGTCGACAACCTTATAGCAGATACGCTAACCTACAGAGCTTCGCTGGTAAGTCATTTGTTCTATTTTTATGCTCGTCGAGACGATCCAGACTATAGTTTCATTGAGAAGGTGGAAGGCTTTCAGGGTGAGTGCCGCACGAACTCTGGCGAAAGCTTAAGATTACTTGAAACAGATGCCTCACCTATATCGCTCAGTTGACGCGGTATTGTTCCGCCATCAATCGCGACCAAATAGTGCCTGGCCAGTGCTCGATGGCAGGCGGTACGTCTCTCACGCCGCCCGCCCCGTCGAAGTGCAAAGGTCCCGCTTGTCGAACGCATTCCGGCGCAACCACCGTGATAGGATCAATTTCGGCCCGTTGCGGCATGCTTTCAAGATGCTCATCTCACTCTTCCGAACAGTGCCTGACATGGTCTGGGCGCTGCTCTTCGTCGCATCTATCGGGCTCGCGTGATTGACTGATCCTGCCAGCTCGGGTTAAGAGCTTCACGTGGAAGGTATTACCTCATACCTAAAATCCAGGAGGAGTTCATGACTTCGGTTGCGCTGTTCGGGGCTGGTGGAAAAATGGGATGCCGCCTGACGAAGAATCTCAAGGGCTCTCGGTTCGATGTGCGCCACGTCGAAGTGAGCGCTGACGGTAAGGCTCGCCTTGAGAGAGAGCTTGGCATCGCCACTGTTGACGTCGACCAGGCACTCGACGGCGTGGACGTGGTCATATTGGCCGTCCCGGACACGGCGATAGGCAAAGTGGCCTCGAGCATTGAGGCGAAACTCCGGCCGGGCACGATGGTGATCGCGCTCGACGCCGCGGCTCCGGCGGCCGGACACCTGCCGGATCGTCCGGACCTCACGTACTTCGTCACCCATCCATGCCATCCTCCGATCTTCAACGATGAGACGGATCCGCAGGCAAAGCGCGATTTCTTCGGAGGGGTGGCGGCCAAGCAGCACATAGTCTCCGCGCTGATGCAAGGCCCCGAAGAGCACTATGCTCTTGGGGAAGAAGTGGCCAAAGTGATCTGGTCACCTGTCATGCGATCGCACCGAGTCACGGTCGAACAAATTGCCTTGCTCGAACCCGGCCTGTCGGAAACGGTCTGCGCCTCGCTCCTTGTCGTCATGCGCCAGGCCATGGACGAATGCGTCGCGCGGGGAGTCCCGAAGGAAGCGGCTCGGGATTTCCTGCTCGGCCACCTGAACGTCTTAGGCGCGGTGATTTTCGAGGAAACGCCTGGCGTCTTCTCAGACGCATGCAACAAGGCGATCGAATTCGGGATCCCTGCTCTGATGAAGGACGACTGGAAGAAAGTATTCGAGCCCAAGGAAATCGCGGCCAGCATCCGGCGCATCACCTGACGACCTCCCTTTCCTTCGAAGTCGGAGTCGCAGGACCTATGAGCGCACCCACCATAGAGGTCGCTTTGAACGGACCATAGGCCCGTAAGCGTCAGCCCAAGATTCCTGTCGCCGCGGATGGAAATCCTCTTGAGACAATTGTGTGCAGCAGGGCTGGCGGACGTTTTCGCGTTGGGAGGACACGTCCGATCGGGCCAGGTTTGGAAGGCGGACGGCAGCGGCGAAGGCGATCGAGGCTGCCGGAGGATCAGGAGGCGCCTGGTCCAATCTTTCGAATTACAGGGCAGTCTGGAGGAGATTCTCAGTGGCAGGTCACGTCGCGAACTTGGAAACCCGCTTTGCAAGATCACGCCGACGATGCTACCGCCAAAGAGAACGCGGGCCCTTCTATGCGCTTGGTGTTTCCTGGCCCGTCGTCCATCTGGAACCTGGATAACATCTCGAAAAGCGAGGCTGCCTCTTTCGCGAGATTGTGGACGGCAGCGGTCGACTCTTCCACCATTGCTGCGTTTTGTTGTGTCGCTGATTCAATTTTTTCTACTGAGAAATTGATGTCCTTGAGCCCGTCGGCTTGAACGCGAGAAACTTGAGCAATGGCGTCGACGTTTTGATTAACACTCTGCACCTGAACAACGACTTGTCCCAACGCATTGCCGGCCTGATGCACGCGCTGGACCCCATCATTTATATGTAGGTTAGATACCTCCACCAAGGACTTGATTTCTTTCGCGGCCGCCGCAGACCTTTGCGCTAGGTCTCTGACCTCCTGCGCAACCACCGCAAACCCACGGCCAGTCTCACCAGCACGTGCCGCCTCAATGCCTGCGTTCAACGCCAAGAGGTTTGTCTGAGACGCGATTTCATCGATAACGCCGATGATATCGCCTATTTCAACCGAAGAGGCCCGAATTTTCGTCATAGCCTCAACAGCATCGCGCATTATAGTGCCTGACCTCTCGACATTCTCTTTGGTTTCACCGACCAGGACCCCTGCTTCGTGTGCTCTATGACTTGCGTCCACCACCTGCCTTGTCATATCTGCGAGGACCGACGCCGTTTGCTCAACAACTAAAGCTTGTTGCTCCGTCCTGGTCGCGAGTTCGCTCGAGGACGTACGGATCTCCTCAGCACCTGCAGCAATCGCCTGCGCATTATAGTTCACCTCGGACATCGCATCACGAAGCTGGCTGATCGCTGAATTGAAGTCCAATCTGAGCGGCTCAAGAGCTTCCGTGAAAGGCCGATCGAGCTGGATGTGAAGATTGCCTTTCGACAATTGTTTCAACGCTTCGGCAACTTGCTCAACGGCTGAACTAGTCTGTTCGGCAGCCCGCTGGCGCTCTTCCGCTTCCTTCTCCAAACGCTGCCGCTCAGCATCCTGTCGATGATGTTCGGCAGTCGCATCGCGCTCAGCTTTTTCTGAGAGATGGGTCTTAAGGCTGGATATCTGCCTAGCTAGCTGGCCGATTTCATCCATTCGTCGCTCAATTACTCGGTCAATCTGCATGTCGCCGGCTATCATTTGACGGACTGACTGCTGCAGCTTCGCCAGAGGCGCTATGATTGAGCGGGTAGTGAGCGCTGCCGCAAATATCCCGAACAAAGCAGCCACACTTAGCGCAGTGAGGGTCAGGGATTTAAACTCGTCAGAAGCCGCTTTGACTTTGCCGCCTACGCCCTGGTTCAATGCTTGCTCGTAATCGATTAATTTGTTCAAAGCGCCAATCCATGCCGTCAACTTGGGTCGAAGTTGATTTAAGAGGAGTGGCTTTGCCTGGTCTTTTTTTCTATCCAGTGTCAGTTTGATAACTTCGGCGATTAGTGGTTCCGCTTCATTCTGAAATGCCTTCAGACCATCAACAAGACGATGCTCAGCGGCAGTGCTGAAGACATCAGCATTTACGGCCTTCTGCAATTTCGCGGAGTTTGAGGCATAGGACGCCTGCAGCTTTTTCATCATCGCGATTGTCGTCGCTTTATCCGTATCTGAGTCGGTCAAAACGATGTCGCGCAATGCCATTGCTCGATCACGGACCGTTCCGAGCATATCAATGCCGTTCCGGTATTTTTGGCTGTTACTCCCATTTATGAGGCTGAGCTTAGCGTTTATCTCATTCACCTGCCTGATTGACGAAAGGGACAGAACTCCCATTGCGAACAACAGCAACCCGAAAGCGATCGACAAACGTAGTGCCACGCCAAATTCCCGAATATCGCGCATCATTCCTCCGCCGCTGGAAGCAAATTTATTGAACGAGGTGAGTTAGCGTCGAGTCCATCTTTCCGGGCTGTGGACGCTTATCAGGCAAACCGTGCTGCGTCATGCAGCAGTATCGAAGTTCCACTTGAGAAGTGGTATAACCTTATACCTGATACCTTTAATTCGAGTTAAAGTGGTCCTATTCAGACAACGAACGCCTCACAATTGGTATTGGACAGCAGTGTTCGGCGATCTCCGCGGCCAACGGGCCGACCCAAAAGAGCTGTGTTTACAGTTCCCGAAGGACGCGATGCCGCCGATAGCCAGTCCGCATTGCCTGCTCGGCTAACATGGCAATCTGGTTTGCCTCGTCCATTCTTAATTGCGAAGTTGGGGTCCAGAACCGAAAGAGTGTCGAGGCTAACCTGACGCAGTTCAAATAATCCTGAGTTTAGATTTACTTGTCTATGATGGATTGGTGTCTCAGGCACAAAAGAGAATACGGTCCAGCAACTGGCATACAGCCCGTAAAAAAGACCCCGCAGGCAATGCCTGCGGGGCAAACGCTCTGTATGAGACCGGAGGGAGACCCGGCTCACGTTCACAGAGCGAGGGAATGCCAAGAACTTAATCTATCAATCTAAGCAGCTTTTCGAGCGAGGACTTGGCGTCGCCATAAAACATGCGCGTGTTGTCCCTGTAGAACAGCGGATTTTCGATGCCCGAGTAACCAGTGCCTTGGCCTCGCTTGGACACAAATACCTGCTTTGCCTTCCAGCATTCGAGCACCGGCATTCCGGAGATTGGAGAGTTCGGGTCTTCCTGTGCTGCAGGGTTGACGATGTCGTTCGAGCCTATGACGATCGCCACGTCCGTTTCCGGGAAGTCATCATTGATTTCGTCCATTTCAAGAACGATGTCGTAAGGCACCTTCGCTTCCGCAAGCAGCACGTTCATGTGACCGGGGAGACGGCCAGCTACTGGGTGGATTGCAAAGCGTACGTTCTTGCCCTTACTGCGCAGCTTGCGGGTCACTTCCGAAACCGCACCTTGAGCCTGTGCCACCGCCATGCCGTAGCCCGGAATGATGACGACAGAGTCAGCATCATTGAGCGCAGCTGCAACTCCGTCTGCATCGATGGCCACCTGTTCACCGATTATTTCCGTTGCCGGAGCCGTCGTACTCCCGAAGCCACCGAGGATGACGGAGATGAAGGACCGGTTCATCGCCTGGCACATGATGTAGGAAAGGATTGCACCCGATGAGCCAACCAGAGCGCCAGTGACGATAAGGAGGTCGTTGCCGAGGGTGAAACCGATGGCCGCAGCTGCCCAGCCCGAGTAACTATTCAACATGGAAACCACGACTGGCATGTCGGCTCCGCCAATGCCCATGATCAGGTGATAACCGATGAATAGAGCCAAAATGGTCATGGCAGCGAGCGGCCACAAATCATTACTTTGAAAATAGAACCCCAAGAGGATAACCGAAGCGATCGCGCAGCCGGCATTGAGAACATGGCCCCCCGGCAACTTCATAGCCTTGCCATCAACCTTGCCTGCGAGTTTGGCGAATGCGATGACCGAACCCGTGAAGGTGACCGCACCGATGAACACGCCGAGGAACACCTCGACCTTCATGATCGATACTAAGACACCAGATGGGTCCGCAAGCTTCTGTGCCAAAACTTTCGCAAAGCCCGTCAGACCTGCGCGAGTCGTTTCGTTCATTCCTGCTACATCCGCTAGCTGGAGATGTGCGTTGAAACCGACGAATACGGCAGCGAGACCAACGAATGAATGCAATGCTGCGACGAGCTGGGGCATTTCGGTCATCTGCACACGCCTGGCAACAATCGCACCGAGCGCAGCGCCGACGAGAATGACAGGAAGAATCAGCGATAGAGAGCTGACGTCGGGCGAGAGGATGGTGGCACCGCCAGCCAGGACCATCCCGACCACGCCATACCAAACAGCTCGCTTGGCGCTCTCTTGGCCTGATAACCCCCCAAGCGACAGGATGAACAGAACGGCAGCGAAAAGGTAGGTTGCTGATACAAGTCCAAGATTCATTGGTGCCGCTCCCTCACGACCTTTGGAACATGGCAAGCATGCGGCGGGTGACCATGAAGCCGCCTACGATATTGATAGTGGCGACCAGAACCGACAGTGCAGCGAGGATCACGACCAGCCAATTTCCCGAACCGATCTGCAAAAGGGCCCCGATAACCACGATGCCAGAGATCGCGTTGGTAACGGCCATCAGCGGGGTGTGCAGCGAATGGCTTACGTTCCAGATCACCGAGAATCCGATGAAGCAAGCGAGAGCGAAGACCACAATGTGCGCCATGAACTCAGACGGCACATAGGACCCGATCAAGGCTAGGAGCAGAGCACCAATAACGAGCAGCCCCACCTGACTGGTCGTTTGCTTGCGAAAGGCGGCGGCTTCCGCGGCCCGCATTTCTTCCGCTGTCGGCTCCCTCACCTTCTCCTTTGGTTTGGCGGGGGCAATGGCCTGGATCCTCGGCGGCGGTGGCGGATAGGTGATCTCGCCGCCCTTGGTCACGGTCGCGCCGCGAATAACGTCGTCTTCCATGTTGTGGTTGATCACGCCATCCTTGTTAGGCGTGAGATCGGCCAGCATGTGGCGGATGTTCGTCGAATAGAGGATGGAGGCCTGAGCCGCCATGCGGCTCGGGAAATCGGTATAGCCGATGATGACCACACCGTTCGGCGAGACGATACGCTGATCGGGAACGGTTAGATCGCAGTTGCCGCCGCGCTCGGCGGCCAGGTCGACGATGACAGAGCCGGGCTTCATCATGGCAACCATGTCTTCCAGCCAGAGCTTGGGAGCTGGGCGACCAGGTATCAGCGCCGTGGTGATGACAATATCTATTTCTGGCGCAAGGGCTCGGAACTTCGTAAGCTGCTTCTCGCGGAATTCCGGCGAGGAAGGCGCCGCATAGCCACCCGTTGCAGCGCCATCCTGGTTTGCTTCGAATTCAAGGAAGACAAAGTTCGCACCCATGCTTTCGATTTGTTCGGCCACTTCGGGACGAACATCGAAGGCGTGTACTATGGCACCGAGGCTGACAGCCGTACCAATCGCTGCAAGCCCAGCTACGCCGGCACCAACTACGAGAACCTTTGCCGGCTGCACTTTGCCGGCAGCCGTCACTTGGCCAGTGAAGAAGCGGCCGAACTGGTTGCCCGCCTCAATGATGGCGCGATACCCGGCGATGTTGGCCATGGAGGACAGCGCGTCCATTTTCTGTGCACGGGAGATGCGTGGCACCATGTCCATGGCAACGGCCGTGATGTTCTTGTCCCGAAAGGTCTCGAGAAGATCCGGGTTCTGGGCCGGCCACAGGAAGGAAATCAGCGTTTGACCATCTTTCAGGCTCTTCGCTTCATCCCCTTCGGGACTGCGAACTTTCACGACGACGTCGGAAGCTGCGATGAGAGCCCTCGCGTCAGGCACGACCTCTACGCCCACGGAGCGATATGCATCATCTGAAATACCCGACCTGCTCCCAGCTCCCGCCTCGACCACGCAATTATGGCCCAATTTTCTTAATTGGACGGCAGATTCGGGAGTCAGCGCTACTCTCGCTTCCTCTGGATACCGTTCTCTTAATGCCCCAATACGCACTGCCGCCTCCCTACATGAGATATCTCTGTTACCTGCTCGACGGCATCGACTCGGAGCAAATGTGCTCGCCCGATACTGACCCAAGGTTTGCCTTGTGCTTACCAATTGCCCGAGGCGCTCGCCGCCGTCCCCCCAGTTCGACGTCTATCTGCTCGAACTTGGCGCGCCGGGATGATACTTGCTGTCCAGGTCGTTGATCGCCCTGACGTTGCCCGCCGACTGGCCGCCTTCGTCGAACGTCTTGCCTAGAAACGTGTCGGCGATCGACTTAGCGTGCTCCGGTCCAATCACACGTGCACCCAACGTGATGATCTGCGCGTTGTTCGAAAGGGCAGCACGCTCGGCGGAATAGGTGTCGTGCGTCAGTGCGGCGCGGATGCCCGGAACCTTGTTCGCTGCGATGCAGACGCCAATTCCGGTTCCACAAACGAGAATGGCCTTGTCGTATATGCCGTCGAGCACGCCAGAGGCGACGCGCTCCGACAGATTGGCATAAAACCGATCGGGACCGGCCTCGGTTCGCGAGACTTCATACACGTCAAAGCGACCTTTCAGGTGTTCGGCCAAAACCTTGGCGAGACCTTCGCCTGCGCTGTCTCCTGCAATGGCAACTTTCATTTGTTGTTTCTCCTCAGAGTTTGGCGGCGCATTTCGCAAGGATGTCGAGGTACCCCTCGACGCTCCATGCCGAACGGCCGATGAACAGCCCGTCTACGTGCGGGCTCGAAATCAGTTCTTCGCAGTTCTGCGGATTGACCGACCCGCCATAGAGGCAGGGGATCTTTCGGCCGATCACCTCTTCGGCCACGGCGATAATTGCGGCCTGACGCGCATCGGCGTACTCGGCGGTTGCCGGGATGCCCTTCTCGCCGATGGCCCAGACGGGCTCATAGGCAAGGAGGACCTCGGCCTCCTTCTGCGCGGGGGCCAATTTCGAAAGCGCGCCGCGCACCTGGGCGGCTAGGATTTCCGGTGCGTTACCGCTGTCGCGGTCTCTCAGCGTCTCACCAATGCAGATAAGCGGAATAAGACCGTGCCGGACGGCGGCTTCGGTCTTCAGGCCCACCGTTTCGTCGGTCTCCCCGAAGTGTTCACGCCGCTCAGAGTGGCCGAGTTCGACCAGATCGAGATTGCAGTCCTTCAGCATCAGCGGCGAGACTTCGCCCGTCCAAGCGCCCTGGTCGGCCCAGTGCATGTTCTGCGCGCCAACCTTTACGGAGGTTTGGGCGAGCATTGCCTTGACCTCGCGAAGGACGGTGAAAGCCGGAATGACGAAACGCTGGATGCGCGGATCACGCGTCGCATCTGCGGCCTTGAGGCCCCGCGCAAAGTGCTCGGCCTCCGCAAGCGTCTTGTTCATCTTCCAGCTGGTGCCAATCCAGAAGCGCGATGTGCCGGTCATGTCGGATCCTGCGTCGATGCGATGGTGAGCTTGATGCCCGCCCGTTCAAATTCGTCCAGAACAGCAGTTCCAGGCGCGCGATCGGTGATAACCGCATCGAACTCAGCTACGTCTGCCAGCACGTTCAAGGCGGTGTGGCCGAACCGCTGATGGTTGACCAAGAGGCAGGCCCTGACCGACGACGAAATCATCGCGCGCTTCGCACGCACGACATTGTCGTCCATGTGATAGGCGATCCTGCCGCTCATGGCGGGGGTTGAAATGAAGGCGATGTCCGCCCTCAACCGAGAAAGCGCATCCTCGGTGACGATGCCGAGATAAGCGTTGAATTTCGCCGAATACATGCCACCGAGAGCTATCAGCGTTATGCCGAACTCGCCTTTCAGCCGTTCCATGATCTCCGCATTGTTGGTGATTAGGGTGAGCGGCCGCTTCTGCGGCAGCATCCCGCCGAGCACCGCTGCCATCGAGCCGTCGTTGACCATCACCGTCATACCCGGCTCGACCAGTTCCAAAGCCGCCTGCGCCATTCCAATCTTGGCCGCGTTATCTTGGCGCGCGCGAATTCGGAAGTCGCTTTCGAACCGCGTCCCAGCGTCGATCGTCGCTCCACCGCGGACCTTCCGTAAGACTCCTTCCTGGTCGAGGTCGTCGAGGTCACGATGGATCGTCATCTTCGAGACCGCAAAATGATCGGCAAGCTCGTCGAGACCGACGGCCTTGTTTTCGACCAGCATGTCGATGATTCGCTGCCTGCGCTCGTCCCGCTTCACAAACATCTCCGTTCTAAATCGCCGTTGCCTCGGCCTATATCGAGCCTGCCCGATACCGCTTCGCCATTTCTGCAAGTGGGATGACGTTGATCGAGCTCGCGCGTCCGGCCGTTCCGAAGGCCTCGAATCTTTCGCGACAGAGCTTCGAAAGCGCCGTCATTGCGGGCTTCAAGTACTTGCGGGGGTCGAATTCCGTCGGGTCTTCTGCAAGCACTCTGCGTACCTGCCCCGTCATGGCCATGCGGCAGTCGGTGTCGATGTTGACCTTTCGAACGCCATGCCGGATGCCCCGCTGGATTTCATCGAGCGGCACGCCCCAAGTCGGCTTCATCCGGCCACCGAAGGTATTGAAGATTTCCTGCAATTCCTCCGGGACGCTCGAGGAACCATGCATTACAAGATGCGTGTTCGGCAGCTTTCGGTGGATCGCCTCGATAACATCCATCGCTAGGACGTCCCCGTCCGGGCGGCGCGAGAACTTGTAGGCTCCATGGCTGGTGCCCATTGCGACGGCGAGCGCGTCCACCTTCGTCTCCTCGACGAATTTCGCGGCCTCGTCGGGATCGGTCAAAAGCTGATGCAGATCGAGCTTACCTTCGACACCGTGCCCGTCTTCGGCTTCGCCCATGCCAGTCTCGAGCGAGCCCAGAACCCCAAGTTCCCCCTCCACCGAAACGCCTGCCCAATGGGCCGTCTCGCTGACATTTTTTGTGACCCTTACGTTGTAGTCCCAGTCCGCCGGCGTCTTCCCGTCAGCACGGATCGACCCGTCCATCATCACCGAAGTGAAGCCGTGTTGAATCGCGGTGACGCAGGTGCTCGGTTCGTTTCCGTGGTCAAGATGGACGCAAACGGGAATATGCGGATAGATCTCCGTCACCGCATCCATCATGTGCTTGAGCATGATGTCGTTCACATATGCCCGCGCGCCGCGGCTCGCCTGCAGAATGACAGGCGAATCCGTGTCATCGGCCGCTTCCATGATGGCGAGCGCCTGCTCCATGTTGTTGATGTTAAACGCCGGGACGCCGTATCCGTGCTCGGCGGCGTCGTCCAACAGTTGGCGGAGAGTGATCCTGGCCATGAAATCTCACTCGCTGGTTGGATTGGAATTGAGATAGCTCGCGATAAGTTCGACCTCGGTCGCCGAACCGAAGACGAGCGGCGTGCGGCAATGGTGGGAGGTCGGGACCCTGTCCAGAATCGCTGAAATGCCGTCCGTCGCCCGCCCCCCGGCCTGCTCCATCAGAAACGCGATCGGGTTTGCCTCGTACACCAGGCGAAGCCGTCCATTTTGGTACCCCGGTCGTTTGTCGGCGGCGTAGAAGAAAACACCGCCCCTGAGCACTATCCGGTGGAGCTCTCCGACTGCCGACCCCAGCCAGCGCATATTGAAATCGCGGCCACGCGGTCCCTCCCTGCCCCCCAGGCAGTCCTGGACATACAGGCTGAGACCCGATGGAAGGTGGCGGTGAACGGAAGCGTTGAAAGCGAGTTCCGACGTGTCCGGCGGTATCCGGACCTGCCTTCTCACAATCAAAAACTCGCCGGTCTGCGGATGCATCGTTGCAAGCAGCATGCCGTCTCCGACGGAGAAGCCGAGGTCGATCGTGTTGCCGAAGGAGACATATCCGGCGGCGACCTGCCGCCTGCCAGAAGTCAAGAACGGGTCTTCAGTCTCGGTGAATGGAATGATCGAGAAGAGCGTGCCCACCGGGGCGCCCAGTCCGAGGTTGCCTGAACCATCGATCGGATCGATAGCCACACCGAACCCCGAACCCTTGAACACAACAGGCTCGTCAGCCTCTTCGGAGAGGATCCGTCCGGCCCCTGCCTGTTCCAGAATCTCGACGAACAACGCATGCGAAGCAACGTCGATGGCCTTTTGCGCATCTCCGTCGGAATTGGAACCGACAAGTCGCGCCGGATCGCCTTCCAGCGAACCGGTCGCAATACGCTCCGACAGAAGACATGCTGCGTCCAAGACCCCGTTGATAAGTGCCGTCACGCGCTGTCGCGACCGGTCCTCACCCGCCCATGTCGAGAGGTACTCATCGACCGACTCGTGCCGGAAAGAGGCTTCGTCGCTCGCGAGAGTTGCCGGAGTGCTCATTCTTCGCCCCTCACCCTTGCAACGGCGCGCGCGACTATCGCGTCGCGGGTGATTCCGAATTTTTCGTACAACGTCTCCGCCGGCGCGGACGCGCCAAAGCCGGACATTCCAATCACGTCGTCTTCGCTGTCCACATACCTGGTCCAGCCGAACTTCGAGAGCGCTTCCACCGCTATGCGTGGCGCGTCCCCCAGCACCGCGTGCCGGTAGTCCTTGGCCTGTTTTTCGAAGAGATCCCAGCTCGGCATCGAGACGACCGCGGCTGGAATATGTCTCGTTTCGAGCTGTTCGGCGGCCTGGATCGCAAGCGCTACCTCCGTTCCAGTCGCGATGAGCGTGACCGCGCGTTCCCTGCTGGCTTCCCGCAGCACGTAGGCTCCTCGCGCGCTGCGATTGGAGCCGTCGCGTTCCGAGCGGAGCTGGGGAACATTCTGCCGCGATAGCGCCAGGACGGACGGCGTGTTCTTGCTGGTTATCGCGATGTCCCAGCATTCGAGCGTTTCGATCGTGTCCGCGGGCCGGAACACATGCAAGTTCGGCATCGCCCTGAGGCTGGCAAGATGCTCGACGGGCTGGTGGGTCGGGCCGTCTTCTCCGAGACCGATGGAATCATGCGTCATCACGAAGATGGAGCGCGCTCCCATCAAAGCCGCCACGCGAATGGCGTTGCGGCAATAGTCCGAGAATACGAGGAACGTGCCGCCATACGGTATGAAGCCGCCATGAACCGCCATGCCGTTCATTGCGGCGGCCATTGCGAACTCCCTCACGCCATAGCTGACATAACGCCCGGTTCTAACGGCGGTGAAATCGCTGTCGACGGCCGGAACACGCGTCAAGTTCGAGTGGGTAAGGTCCGCAGAGCCGCCAATCATTTCGGGAAGCAACTCCGTCAGCGCCTCCAGGGCGATCTGGCTTGCCTTGCGCGTGGCCACTGATTGCGGCTTATCGAGCAGCTTCGCCTTGGCGGCGTTCACCGTCTCCTCGTAATGCGGCGGCAACGATCCCGCGGTGCGACGCTCGAACTCGCTTTTGACGTCCGGTTCCGCTGCTTCGAGCCGCGCTTGCCACTCTCTGCGGGACTTCGCGCCCTTCGCGCCGATCGCGCGCCATGTTTCCAGGATCGGTGTTGGAATCTCGAAAGGATCTGCCGTCCAGCCATAGGCCGTCTTTGTCGCAGCGGCTTCGCTCGCGCCCAGCGGCGCGCCGTGCACCGAGCTCTTTCCTGCCTTTGACGGAGAACCGAACCCAATGATGGTTTTCAGCGCGACGAGGGACGGTCTCGATGTTTCCGCTTTCGCGTTCAAGATCGCCGCGTCGATCGCTTCAGCGTCATGGCCATCTACGCGTTGCGTGTGCCATCCGTATGCATCGAACCTCGCAAGCACGTCTTCCGAAAACGCTATCGCAGTCGAACCGTCGATCGTGATGGAATTGTCGTCGTAGAGGACGATCAGCTTGCCGAGTTGAAGATGGCCCGCCAGCGAGGCAGCTTCCTGGCCTACGCCTTCCATGAGGCATCCGTCTCCACAGAAGACATAGGTGTGGTGATCAACGAGCGCAGTGCCGAATTCCGCGCCCAGGCGCCGCTCGGCGATAGCCATGCCGACCGCGGACGCAATGCCCTGCCCTAGCGGCCCCGTCGTTGTCTCGACGCCGGCGGTGTGGCCGTATTCCGGGTGGCCTGGCGTTTTCGAATCCCACTGGCGGAAATTGCGGATCTCCTCAATGGTCATCTCCTTGTAACCGGTTAGGTGGAGAAGGCTGTACAGCAGCATCGAGCCATGGCCGTTCGACAGGACGAACCGGTCGCGATCCGGCCAGCCGGGTTCGCTCGCATCGAATTTGAGGTGCTTGCCGAACAGAACGGCCGCCGCATCGGCCATGCCCATCGGCATTCCGGGGTGACCGGAGTTGGCCGCCTCCACGCCATCGATTGATAGGACGCGGATAGCGTTTGCCAGATCGCGGACCGAAACTGCTGTCAACTCTTCCTCCCAAAAGGTATGAGGTATGATCAATTCGATGGACGCTATGTTGCGCGCTTTGTTGAAAATCACAAGCGGAAATTACAAACTCACATAATTTTTGTTATTTTGAGAAGATCAGTAACATTCCGCAAAAATTTTTAATGACGCCCAGCCATGTCTCTGCTAGAGATGATCATACCTCATACCTTAGGGAGTGAAAACATGCAATATGTTCGCTTAGGAGCGACTGGACTTAAGGTCTCGCGTTTGGCGTTGGGCTGTATGAGCTTTGGAGAACCTGAAAGGGGGAATCACCAGTGGACGCTTGCCGAAGCCGAGGCGCGGCCGCTTTTCCACCAAGCGCTGGATGCCGGGATCAATTTCCTCGACACGGCGAACGTTTATTCCGACGGCACCAGCGAGGAGATCGTCGGCAAGCTGTTGAAGGAACACGGCCGGCGTGACGAAATTGTTTTGGCAACCAAGGTTTTCGGGCGGATGAACGCCAGCCCCAACGGCGCCGGCCTGTCGCGCAAAGCAATCCTGTCCGAGGTCGACAACAGTCTCCGTCGCCTGGGAACGGACTACATCGATCTGTACCAGACGCATTTCTGGGACAGCGAAACGCCCATCGAGGAGACGCTCGAGGCGCTCAATGACGTGGTGAAGGCGGGCAAAGTTCGCTACATCGGCGCGAGCAACATGTACGCGTGGCAGTTCGCAACGGCGATCCAGATCTCAAAGCGCAACAACTGGGCTGCGTTCGCATCAATGCAGCTTCATCTTAATCTTATCTATCGCGAGGAGGAACGCGAGATGCTGCCGCTGTGCCGTGCCGAAGGCATCGGCGTGATGACGTTCAGCCCGCTGGCACGCGGTATTCTCACGAAGGGAAGCGGATCCCAGTCCAAGCGCGCGGAAACGGACAACGTCACCGGCAGGTTCTACGAGAAGGCCGCGGCCGCAGATCGGGTCGTGGTGGACGAAGTTGCCAAGATCGCCGTGGAACGCGGCCTGCCTCAAGCGCAAATAGCGTTGGCGTGGGTGCTGCAAAAGCAGGGCGTGACCTGCCCTATCATCGGAGCTACCAAGCCAAGCCATCTGCAGGATGCGGTGGGATCTCTGGCCGTCAAATTGACCGACGACGAAATCCAGCGGCTTGAAGCTCCCTACGTACCCCACGATGTAGTCGGCCTGATGTGACGGCTATGGCCGCAGTTTGAAGTTCAAGACGCTTGGCAACTGCCGGGCGTCTGCGACGCGTCGGGTCGCCATTCCGCCTGAACGCTGCCTTGAAGCGGGAAGGACGTGCGTCACGTCAAAAAGCTGCTCGGTGACCGGGCGCCGGGGACAATCCATGGCCTCGTCGCCGAAACTTCGCATCACCTGGCTTCCTTGTTTCGAACCGCCGCCTGCTCGAGTTCGCCGAGTGTCAGGGTTCGCGGCGCCGCAGCTCGCCGGAGTCGGTCGTTGATCGCCAGCCCCAAGCCCTCGTCCGGTATGGGAACGATTGCTATGGATTCCGCGCCGGCATCGTCGGCCTCTTTGAGGGTCGCATACAATTTCGCCGCAAACTCCTCGAGACCGCCCTCCGGACTCAGGTTGAAAACGCGTGCGCAGGCCCCTTCGCCCGGAACAATGGCATTGCCGAACTTGAGGAGCGTCTCGCCTGGTCCGACGCGCGTGGCGTTCAGCCTGACCATCGCGCGCGGAGCATAGTGCGATGTCAGCATTCCCGGTGCGAGCACTTTGCGGGAAAGGTTTGGGGCGCTGACTTGAAGACCTGCCGCATGCTCGACGAGCTCGATCGGGAGGCCGCCAGGACGAAGCAACTCGATGCCATTTTCGCAGACCCTCAGGATAGTGGACTCGACGCCGATCTTCGTCGGGCCACCATCGAGTATCAACGGTACTCCATCGCCGAATTCGCTCTCGACGTGCGCTGCTGTCGTCGCACTCACTCTTCCCGAGATATTGGCGCTCGGGGCGGCCAGCGGCCTTCCATAGGACCTGATCAAGCCATTGCTGAATCCCATGGGAATTCTGATGGCGACGGTGGTCAGGCCGGCCGTAGTCACGGATGGAAGCCTACCGGGGTTCGAGTTGAGCACCAACGTCATCGGCCCCGGCCAGAACCTTTCCGCAAGACGGAGACTGACCGGATCCAGGGTCGCGAATTCGCTGACCATCTCAAGATCGGAGCAGTGGCAGATAAGCGGGTTGAAGCTCGGTCGCTGCTTGATATCGAAGATTTTGGATACCGAGGATTCATTAGTCGCGTCGGCGGCCAACCCGTAAACGGTCTCGGTCGGCACCGCGATCACAGCGCCCCTCCCGAGCGCCTCGACAGCTGAAGTGATCCCCGCTGCGGGATCGGCTGCGACATCAATGATCATTGAAAAACCCCTTCCGTCTCGCTGTTTGAATAAAGGGAAAAAAACCGCTTGTCAAAATAGGTATGACCTTATACCTTCTTCCGAGGCTGATGAGGAGTTGGCCTTGGGAGGTTTTATGACGACGGGAAGTGTCACATTCGACACCACACTACACTCGACGACCGGACACGGTCTTCTGCTGGAGGCGGATGGTGTTGCGAAGGCGTTTCATGGCGTTCCGGCACTGCGTAACGGGCACCTGAAGCTTCGTCCGGGGACCGTCCACGCCTTGTGCGGGGGAAATGGGGCTGGGAAGTCCACCTTCCTAAACATCGTTATGGGTCTTCTGCGCAGGGACGAGGGCAGCATCAAGATTAAGGGTGAAGTGGTCGATTTCCGCTCCGCCAGCGAGGCGCTCGATCACGGCATCGCCATCATCACCCAGGAGCTTTCTCCGGTTCTGGAAATGACTGTCGCCGAGAACATCTATCTCGGAAGGGAGCCAAAACGTCTTGGGGCCTTCATCGATTTTGCCCTATTAGAGACGCAAGCGCAGAAGCTCCTGGACGACATCGGCTTCCCGATCCGTGCCAATGCCCGTATGTCAAATCTCAGCCTCGCCGAAACCCAGTTGGTCGAGATCGCCAAGGCGCTGAGCTTCGATGCGGATATCGTCATCATGGACGAGCCGACTTCCGCGATCGGCGAGCACGAAGCCCACATCCTGTTCGCGGCGATCGATCGTCTGAAGCATCGTGGCTCGGGCATTATCTACGTTTCACACAAGCTCTCAGAAATCTTCGAGATTGCGGACGAGTTCACGGTCTTCCGCGACGGCAACTACATCGTAAGCGGCTCCATGAAGGAGACCACCCGCAAGGAGCTTGTCACTCATATTGTCGGGCGTGAGGTCAAGGTCGTCGAGAAAGAGCGTCCGAACGCAGGTGCTCCCATCTTGCTTGAAGTCCGCAACCTGTCCCGCGAGAGCGAATTCAAGGACATTTCGATCTCCGTCGCCGCCGGCGAAGTTTTCGGAATCTACGGTCTCCTCGGCTCCGGCCGGACCGAGTTCCTGGAGGCGGTCTATGGGATGGAGACGCCGACATCCGGCGAGGTGATGCTTGCAGGAAGGCCGGTTCCGCGCGGCAAGCCGCGTGAATCGATCAAGATGGGCATGGCGATGGTGTCCGAGGACCGCAAGGACAGCGGCTTGGTCCTGTCGTCTTCGATCGCCCACAACATCACGCTTTCCGCCCTTTCCCTGATGGCGGTCAGCGGCTTCGTGAAGCAGCAGAAGGAACGCGAAGTCGTCGAGGAGATGATCCGCTCCCAGCGGATCAAGACCAGCTCCTCCGAGCTTGCGGTCGAGAATCTGAGCGGCGGAAACCAGCAAAAGGTCGTCTTCGCGCGATGCCTGACGACCAATCCCCGACTTCTGATCTGCGATGAGCCCACCCGCGGCATCGACGAAGGCTCCAAGCAGGAGATCTACGCCTTCCTGCGGGACTTCGCCGCCAAGGGTCACGGTGTTCTCGTCGTGTCGTCCGAGGCTCCGGAGATCCTCCAGGTCAGCGACAGGATCGCGATTTTCAAGGCAGGCACGTTGGTCGACGTCATCGACGGCCATGGCGCCACCCAGCAAATGATCATGGAGCTCGCAAGTTGAGGAGTCTGCGCTCCCTCAGGTTCGGCAAGCTACTGCTGCCGGTGTCGCGGCAGGATTTAGGACGAGTCAAATGAACGCTAACATCACCAAGATCGCCACCGGCACTCCGTCGGAGCGCAGGAAAGCCGAGATCACCAAGGACTTCATAAAGTCCTTCAGCATCATTCTGGTGTTTCTCGCAATCTGCGTGCTTTTCACCTCGCTGAACCAGTACTTCCTCACCTGGAACAACTGGCTCAACCTTCTTCGCCAGTCGAGCATCAACGGCATTCTCGCCATCGGCGTCACGTTCGTCATCCTGACAAAGGGCATCGACCTGTCGGTCGGATCGGTCATGGCACTCGCCGGAATGCTGGCAGCCAACCTGGTCACCACCGGGAACGAGCACCTTGTGATCTGGAGTATTCTTGCAGCGCTCGGTACCGGAGCCGTCGTCGGCCTCGCGAACGGGGTTCTCATCGCCCGGATCAACGTGCCGCCTTTTGTTGCGACGCTCGGAATGCTGAGCATGGCCAGGGGCCTCACTCTAATCTATTCCGACGGCAGGCCGATCGCTAACCTTACCGCTTCCCTGCGGTGGATCGGCAGCGGAAACATCCTTGGCCTCCCTGTCCCCGTCCTCATTTTCTTCGCCGTGTTCCTGATTGGCTGGCTCACGCTCTCGAGGACGACTTTTGGACGCTACGTCTACGCCGTTGGCGGCAATGAAAAAGCGGCCAGGACCAGCGGCATCTCGACCCGTACCATCATCGCTGCCACGTACGTGATCTGCGGTCTGCTCGCCGGGCTTGCCGGACTTGTGCTGACGGCCCGCACGACAGCGGCACTGCCGCAGGCGGGCATCGGCTACGAACTCGACGCCATCGCGGCAGTCGTGATCGGCGGCACGAGCCTCTCCGGCGGACGCGGCTCACTCGTAGGGACCCTCTTCGGCGCATTGATCATCGGCACCATCAACAACGGGATGGATCTGATGGGCGTGTCGTCATATTACCAGCAACTATTGAAAGGAGCCATCATAGTCTTAGCCGTGATCGCAGACCAGATACGCAAGTAACCGTTGCCAATTGCAACAAAAAAATCGGAGGAGAATATGATTAACAGACGTACGTTCATTGCCGCGATCGCAGCCTCGACGATGCTGCTCGGTGCGGACCTCGCCGCAGCCCAAGAGAAGATCCGTATTGCTGCACTTTCTTTCGGCGAGGCAGGCGAATACATGAAGGCCTGGTCCACAGAGATCCAGAACCACCCTGCCGTAAAGGAGGGCAAGGTCGAGATCACGGTTTTTGATGGAAAATACGATCCGCTTATCCAGGCCAACCAGATCGATACGGCGCTGACCCAGCAGTTCAATGCGATCATCATGGCCCCGTTCGATCTCGAAGCTTCCGCGCCGGCCATCGACAAGGCGGCCGAGGCAAAGGTCCCGGTGATCGTCTCGGCGCTCAAAACCTCGTCGAAAAACTATACCGCGTCGATTATCGTCGACGATCGCGAAGGCGGCAGGATCATCGCCGAGGAAATGGCGAAGCGCCTCCCGAGCGGCGGCAATCTGGTCCTCATGGAAGGGCCAATCGGCCAGTCGGCCCAGATTGAACGTCGCGCCGGCGTCGACGCCGGGCTCGAAGCGCATTCGAACCTCAAGCTGCTCGCCGACAAGAGCGGCAATTGGAGCCGCGCCGAGGGCCAGGCTCTCATGGAGAACTGGCTCTCCGCCTATCCCGACCAGATCAATGGCGTCCTCGCTGAGAACGACGAGATGGCGCTCGGCGCCATTGAAGCCATGAAGGCAGCCAACGTTGACCTCAGCAAGGTGCCGGTCATTGCGATCGACGGCATCCCGGACGCAAAGCGCGCCGTGGAGAACGGCGAAATGGCGGTCACCCTGTACAAGTATGCGAGGGCGGAAGGGCAAGGTGCAGTAGATCTTGCTTTGCGTCAGGTAATCGGCACGGAATACAAGCCGCAGTCGGAGGTATGGAACGGCCTGATGGAGTGGAAGGACGGCACACAGAAGGACTACGTCGTTCCATGGCTGATCTTGGACAAAGATAACGTCAAAAAGTACATGTGATTATTGTTGGCGAGCCCGTCAACGGGCTCGCCACTGTCAGATCAAGGTGAAATATGACTGTGCTAGAGAAGAGAAAGATCGGTAACACCGGAGTCGAACTGACTTCACTGGGTCTTGGTACCTCGCCATTGGGCGGTTGCGGCGTGAGGGTCCCGTTCACCGATTTCGAAGCCGTGGTCATGAAGGCCTACGAGCTGGGCGTGCGGTATTTTGATACGGCACCGCTCTATGGCCTCGGCAAGTCCGAGCACAGCCTGGGTCATGTGCTGCGCGTGAACGGCATCATCGAGGACGTGGTCATCAGCACTAAAGCGGGACGTATCCTCAAGCCCGCGAGCCGCTCGAAGCGGGCGGAGAGCCTTTACGGCATCAACTGGATCGACCCGCTGCCTTACGTCGACGAATACGACTACACGTACGACGGGATAATGCGTTCATTCGAGGACAGCCAGCAGCGCATGGGCGTTGATGGCGTCGACATTCTCTATCTCCACGACGTCAGCGGCGTCTGGCATCGCGACAGCTACGACCTCTACCTCTCACAGCTACGCCAGAGCGGGTATCGGGCCTGCGATGAGCTTCGGAGCAGCGGAGCAGTCAAGGCGATAGGGCTCGGCGTCAACGAGACCGCGTCCGTTCTACAAGTCGCTGGCGAATTTAATCTTGATTGCTCGTTGGTCGCGGGCCGCTACACGCTGCTTAACCATCAGCCTCTTGAAGACTTCTTCCCCGAGGCTCAGCGCCGCGGGATCTCAATCATCGCAGGCGGCGTCTACAATTCCGGCGTCCTGGCAGAGGGAAGCAAAGGTGCGGCTGCGGTCCGGACGTACGACTATCAGACAGCCAGCCCCGAAATCCTGAAGCGCGTTGAAGCTCTCGAGGCAGTTTGCGGCGAATTTGGCATTTCGCTTGCGACGGCGGCGACGCAGTTCGTCTACTCGCACCCGGCCGTCACTGCGGTGGTCCAAGGCGCCCTTAGCACTGCCCACGTCGAGGCGAACGTCAAGGCGATTTCCGAGAAGATCCCGCCAGGGTTCTGGTCCGCGCTCAAGGCAAAGAGCCTCATCCCGGAAGCGGCTCCGATCATGACATCGGCCGCCTGAATACTTCGTAGTCAAGAAAAGGAATATATGATGTCGGACCTGGCAAAGCGCCCGCTCGGCAAATCGAATGTACGGGTAACGTCACTGGGGCTTGGAACGGTTCCCATTTCGGGCTTCAACGCGGACGTATCATACGACGAGTTCGAGCAGACGATTCTGTCGGGTTACGCTGCGGGCATTCGATACTTCGACTGCGCTCCCATGTACGGCTTCGGGAAGTCCGAGCATTTCCTGGGCCACGCCCTTAGAGTGAATAAGCTGCGAGACGACGTCGTCGTGAGCACCAAGGTGGGCCGTGTCCTCAAGCCAGCCAGCCGCACGAAAAAGCTCGACACCGTCTATGGAATCGAGTGGATCGATCCCCTGCCCTTCCTGGACACTTACGACTACACCTACGACGGTATCATGAGGTCGTTCGAGGACAGCCAGCAGCGTCTTGGTCTCGATTACATCGATGTCCTGCTCGTACATGATGTCGGGCGCGCCTGGCACGGCGATCGAAGCGAGTTCTACTGGGATCAGTTGAGAGCCTCCGGGTACAAGGCATTGGACGAGCTGCGGTCCACCGGCTGCGTCTCGGCGATTGGCCTCGGAGTCAATGAAACGGATTCCGTCGTAGGCGTCTCCCGGGAGTTCCCTATCGAGTGCGCCCTGGTGGCCGGACGCTATACATTGCTCAACCACGAACCCCTGCACTCCGCCTTCGACGAGCTTTTGTCGAGAAATGTCTCAATCATCGCAGGCGGCATCTTCAATTCGGGTATTTTGGCCAGCGGAACCTCTGGCGCAACGGCGACATACGACTACGGGAAAGTCCCGGCCGCCGTCCTCGACCGGGTCAAATCGATCGAAGCGGTGTGCGAGGAATACCGGGTCAGCTTGCCGGCTGCCGCAATGCAGTTCGTATATGCCCACCCGGCCGTGGCCACATTAGTCATGGGCGCGAAAAGCAGTGCTGAAGTCGATCAGAACGTGGCGGCGATCAACGAGCGCATTCCGCCCGCATTCTGGACCGCCCTGCAATCGGCCGATCTGCTGCCCGCAACAGCGCCACTCCCCGCGGTGGCGTGACGGTTATGGGGTATCAGCGGGGCCTTGTTCCGTTCTCCTGCAACGAAGTCACAAACGCCGTTGAATTGCAGGAGCAGCGGTCTGAACTGGAGACCCTGGTCCGGGCTTACGGCGAGGTGCTCGCACTGTTCTCCTTCATGCACCTCGGCTTGAGAGAGCCCGGCATGAATCTGCTCTTCGCCCAGCTGTCGTGCCGTGCCGCCGATATATTGGAGTCCGTCGGACAGGGGGGCGACAGAAGGAGGCGCTTGGCGGCAACCGAACATGCAGCTCGGCATCTTGGCCGGGCCCGCTCTGACCTTTTACAGGCCCAGAGGGCATTCGAAGGGCGGCTGGGAAGACAGAGTACCGAACTCTTGAGGTTGCTGACGAGAGCTTCGTTGGAATTGAAACGGGCATCTGCGCTATTGGGCACCATGACATTCGACGCGAGCGGATGTTGCGCAGGGCCGTTGTTCGCAAACGCGGAGGAAACACATGGGAGCGCATTCCGTTTGGGTGCTTGAGTATGCCCAAAGCCCTGTTCACCCGGTGAGCGGTGTCTATTACGGCGCCCATAACCAGGGAACGATGAATCTGCCATTCGCATACATTCTGATCAGGACGGCCGATGCGGTCGCGTTAGTCGACGTCGGCCACGATGCAAACGATTTCGGGGGAGAGATAGCGAACTCGATCGGAGTAACCGGATGGACGTCGCCGGACATAGTCTTGGGTGAATGTGGCGTCCGGCCTGAGGACGTGACTCACATATTCATAACGCACGCCCATTTCGATCACATTGGCGGCCTGAAGTTCTTTCCCAATGCAAAGATCTTCATCCAGAAGAAGGAGCTTGAATCCTGGATGTGGATCCTTGCCAAGGGCCGCCGGTTTCGATCGCTATTGGCTGGGCTGAACCCCGCCGATATACTTTATCTTACCCAGGCGAACATCGAGGGCAGACTGGAACTTCTCGAAGGGACGCGGGAAGATGTCCTTCCGGGCATTCACCTGTATCCCGCCCACGACACTCATACCGCAGGCTCCCAATATGTTGTGGTGCAAAACGGAGGCAGCGATGACAGGCTGGTGTTGTCCGGAGATGTCGTCTACACCTACCGGAACCTCACTGGCGACGATCAACTCGATCCTTGTTT
Organism: Sinorhizobium glycinis; assembly: GCF_001651865.1. Classification (GTDB taxonomy): domain Bacteria; phylum Pseudomonadota; class Alphaproteobacteria; order Rhizobiales; family Rhizobiaceae; genus Sinorhizobium; species Sinorhizobium glycinis. Next base: position 465,056 of record NZ_LPUX01000061.1, on the reverse strand, counting down.
CGTCCCCCCAGGGCTTGCGAATGGCAGCCAGACGAAGCTGATCCAGGCAGCCGAAGAGATGCTGGGCATCGTGGGAAATGACGAGCGTCGGATCATTCCGGTGCATGAGGAAAAATTGGCCCAATTCTATCCCTCCCGCCTGAGCGATCACGGGCTGCGGATAGTCGAGATCTGCGTCGCGGACGGAGAGCGATCGAGGGTTTGATCCTTCTGTTTTGATTACGAACGGTGTGCACGACATGAATAGAAACGACTGCGTCGTCATGACGTATCTGATCGAATGCGACGGGGATCCTCGATCATTTGCAAGCAAGATCGCCAGCGATCAGTCGACGGGCACGTTCGTCGACCTCCCGGGGGAGACGCCGGAGTTGAAGGCGCGGGTCGCCGCCCGCGTGCTTGACGTCCGCGAGCTTCCCCCGATCTCCGTGCCCTCGATCCCCCAAAACGCGTCGGGACCTTCGTATCGGCGGGCGGAAGCCGACATCGCCTTTCCGATTGAAGCGATCGGCGATGATCTTTCGGCTTTGATGACGATCACGATCGGCGGAGTCTTCTCGATCCGAGGCTTCACCGGCATACGTGTCTTGCGCATGCAATTGCCGCATGCGTTCGGGGCTTCCTACCCAGGGCCTCAGTTCGGCATAGCGGGGACGCGGCGGCTGACAGGCGTCTTCGACCGCCCCCTGATCGGCACGATCATAAAGCCGGCGCTAGGGCTGCGTCCCAACGAAACGGCCGAGATGGTGAGCGAGCTTATCGCCTCGGGCGTTGATTTCATCAAGGATGACGAGAAGCTCTGCGGTCCGCCCTATTCGCCGCTCGAGGAGCGGGTGAGAGCGATCATGCCTCTTATCAAGGACCATGAGCAACGGACCGGAAAGAAGGTAATGTATGCCTTCAACATCTCCCATGTCGATCCCGACGTCATGATGAGAAACCATGACGTCGTCGCCGATGCCGGCGGAAACGCGGCCGTGATCAACATAAACTCTATCGGGCAAGGCGCTTTCCTGTTCTTGAGGAGGCGTTCAAGACTGGCGCTGCATGCCCACCGTAACGGATGGGACATCCTCACCCGCCACCCCGGCCTTGGGATGAATTTTTCTGTTTACCAGCAGTACTGGCGGCTGCTCGGCGTCGACCAGTTCCAGATCAACGGCATTGGATCTAAGTATTGGGAGCCCGACGATTCGTTCGTCCAGTCTTTCCACGACCTCGTCGCCCCCTTTACGTCCGCAGGGGAAAAGCCCATGCCGGTCGTTTGCTCGGGGCAATGGGGTGGACAGGCGCCTGAGACATATCGTCGAACCGGAAGGACGCTCGATCTCCTGTACCTCTGCGGCGGAGGCGTCGTCAGTCATCCAGACGGTCCAGGTGCGGGCGTCAAAGCCGTTCGACAAGCATGGGAAGCCGCGCGCGAGGGTGTTGACCTAGATTCGTACGCGCAGAACCATCCCGAGCTCAAACAGGCGCTGGCCAAATTCGGCAAGCGCGATTGAACCTTCCCTGGCGGAAAATGACAGCGTCTTAACTCGCGCCTTGGATCGCAGGTATCCCCATGAAGACCATCGTCGAACAGCTCAAGTCCGCCGTTTCGGCCACTAATGCAACCTACATCCGCGCCGCCTTTGCGGCCGATCCGAACCGCTTCTCGCGCTTCAGCCTGAGCCTCGGCGACCTGCTTTTCGACTATTCGAAATGCGCGGTGAACGACAGGATTCTCGATGGTCTCGAGGCGCTCGCCAAGGCGGCGAAGGTCGAGGAGAAGCGCGACGCGATGTTCCGCGGCGACGTCATCAACATCACCGAGGAACGCGCGGTGCTGCATACGGCCCTGCGAAACCGGTCGAACCGGCCGATCCTCGTCGGCGGCAAGGACGTCATGCCCGATGTGAACGCGGTGCTGGAGGCCATGGGCGCCTTTGCCGACGACGTCCGCGCCGGCGCACTCAAGGGTGCCACCGGCAAGAAGATCACCGACGTCGTTAACATCGGCATCGGCGGCTCCGATCTCGGCCCGGTGATGGCGACGCTGGCGCTCGCGCCTTTCCATGACGGTCCACGGCTCCATTTCGTTTCCAATGTCGACGGCGCCCACATCGCCGACACGCTGAAGCTGCTCGATCCGGAGACCTCGCTCTTCATCGTCGCCTCCAAGACCTTCACGACGATCGAGACGATGACCAATGCCGCGACCGCCCGCGCCTTCATCGCCGGCAAGCTCAGCGAGGCGGCGGTCGGCCATCACTTCGCGGCCGTCTCGACTGCGCTCGACAAGGTCGCCGCCTTCGGCATCGACGCCTCGCGCGTCTTCGGCTTCTGGGACTGGGTCGGCGGACGTTATTCGATCTGGTCGGCAATCGGCCTGCCTTTGATGATCGCCATCGGAAGCGAGAGTTTCGGCCGCTTCCTCGACGGTGGCCACGCGATCGACGAACATTTTCGTACCGCCCCGGTGCGGGAAAACATCCCGATGCTTCTCGGCCTCATCGGCTTCTATCACCGCAACGTGCTCGGTTATCCGTCGCGGGCGATCCTGCCCTACGACCAGCGCCTGTCGCGCTTTCCCGCCTATCTGCAGCAGCTCGACATGGAATCGAACGGCAAGGCGGTCACGCTCGACAGCAAGCCGGTCGAATTTCAGACCGGGCCGGTCGTCTGGGGCGAGCCCGGCACCAACGGCCAGCACGCCTTCTACCAGCTCATCCACCAGGGCACTGACATCATCCCGGCCGAGTTCATGATCGCCGCCAACGGTCACGAGAAGGACCTGCGCCACCAGCACCAGCTGGTGATCGCCAACTGCCTGGCGCAGTCGGAGGCCCTGATGAAGGGCCGGACACTGGCCGAGGCCAAGGCGCAACTCACCTCAAACGGCATGGAAGAGGCAAAGGCCGACAAGATCGCGCCGCACCGCGTCTTCACCGGCAACCGGCCGTCGCTGACCTTCGTCTACGAGCAGCTCGACCCCTTCGCGCTCGGCCGCCTGATCGCGCTTTACGAGCATCGCGTTTTCGTCGAAGGCGCGCTCTTCAACATCAACTCCTTCGACCAGTGGGGCGTCGAGCTCGGCAAGGAACTGGCGACCGGGCTGCTGCCGGTCGTCGAGGGGAAGGAGAGCGCCGAGGGACATGATTCTTCGACCGCGGGCCTCGTTGCGGCACTGCTGAAGGCTCAGGGCTGAGTGACCTATTTGCTAAACGCCGATAGGGCGTCCGATCGCGGGCAAGCGCTCCGGTAGGCCGCACGATGGCTAGCTTGGTTATCTTCCTATTCGCGCTATCGCGGCATGGCGAGCCGCTTTGACGGTCTCTGTCAGCTTGCGATTTTCGATCACCACCTGTTTCGTCGCCTCGTCTCCACCCACGACATGGTCAATGTCGTTCATCAGAGCATCGAACCCCTGCTTCGCGACGAGTTCCCGATCGTTTTTCATCGCTTTTCCGATCGGCGTGTCGGCCATGCCAGCATTGGCATGGAATTCTGTGTTCGTCGCGCCTGGAAGGAGGGCCGTTACCGTAACACCCGTTCCCCTCAGTTCTTCGCGCAGCGACTCGGCGAACGAAAAACCAAACGCTTTCGAAGGACCGTAGGTTGTTTCGAAGGGCGTGGGGGATGTGGCGGAAACCGACGATACAATCAGAATGCGGCCATTGCCGTTCGCAACCATATGCCGGACCACGTGTTTCGCCATGTGAACCGTTCCGGTGACGTTGACTGCTATAACACGCAGATCATCCTCCAATGCAGTCTCGGCAAACGCTCCGCCTACTGCAATGCCCACATTCAGCGCGCACGCATCGACCGGACGCTTTAGATGCATCACGAAGCGCCAGAAAGCTTCGACTCCTTCGTATGTTCCTGCGTCGGCCCGTAACGCGAATGTTTCTGTGCCGTCACTCCGAAGTTTTTCAGCTGCCTCGAAGATCTTTTCGCTGGAGCCAGACAGCGCGATATCAAACCCCTTTTGCGCAAATTGCCTAGCGAGCTCGAAACCTATACCGGACGAAGCGCCCGTCACCATTGCCAAAGGCCGACCGCTATTCATTTTAAATCTCCTTCCTAGCGTCCGCTCTTTCCCGTCAGCCATTCAATGGCGCCCGCCAGTCGAGCGCGCGACCGTTTATCCGCCGTAGTTACTCGCGCTTGCTTTTTTTCAAAAGCGGCGCGGTGTAGGTCCCGCCAACACCGAGTTAGTTACTCAGATCAAGCATTTGACGGACCTCCTCTGGAGTAGCTGGCTCCCTTCCCGCTGCCCGAATGACCCGAACAGTCTCGCGGATCAAAACTTCGTTTGAAGGATAGTCGAGCTCCGGATAAGGATAGTCGCCGATTCCCATGGCTAGGTGGCCGCCCCGTTTGGCAATGGTATCTGCGAGTGCGAGCAGGTTGCCGCCCAGCACGTTTGCCGTCCATTCAATCCGTCGGTCTGGCGGCAAGAACATCAAATGTGCCTCGAGCCCCTGCCGGGTTCCGGGATGACCGGTAATCGTCTTGCCGTCCGTCATGTGAAACAGCATGTAGCCCGGTTCATCGATTAATCCCATGTCCATCAGCATGAGCGCCCGCCTGGTAAAACCGACGGACCAGCTTACCATCTTGGGCTTCACGCCTGCCTGCTTTAGTTCGCGAGCATAATGCACGAGCGAGTCGGTTGTGTTGACGTAGATACGCTCGGCAAAGGAAACGTTGCCGCTTTCGCGGTCGAAGGTCTCGAGATTGGCGCTTCCGGTATCGATGGGTGCGATATCCGGCTTCGTTATCGGGTCTTGCGCAAGCCGAACCACATTATCGATCCGGTTACGGGCATCGGCATCGTTCGAGATGAAGCCGAGCGTGGGGAGGATGAGAATGTCCGACTTAGCCTTCACCTTGCGAATGATATCATCGTAAGCTTCGAACGTATTCAATGGCTGGCCGTCGACCGTTCGCGCGTGGAAGTGCAGGATCGACGCGCCTTCTTCACGCACCCTGGCTGCGGTCTCCGCAATCTCGTCGGATGTCCAAGGAACGTTCCTATTGTGGTCGCGCATTGCATACTCGTTGATGCGCGCCTCAAGGATAAGCTTCTTCATCCTAAGCCTCCACGTGCTGCTTCTCGGTGCCGCGAAGCACGCGCATGAAATAGTCGTCGTCGCCGACCTGGCCTCCTTTGAGGAGAACCTCGAGCCCGTCCAATCCCCCGCCCATCAGCTCGCAAAGATGACCGTGCTGAACCCGATCGAAGACCTTGATGGTCAGCGACTCCGCCGCGCTCTGCCGGACCGCGTAGCTCGAACTATCGCCGCCGGCTAGGACCACACGTTGGACATCCGTCTCCCTTCTGGCCGCGACCATGAGATTGGCATAGGCTTCGCCAATGAGCTGGGGCGGAATGTCCTCGAACCTCTCGCGGTCCATTGCGTGACCCCGTGCGGTGTAGACGATCGTCGGCCGCTCATTGGCGAGGTGGGCCATGATCTGCGGTTTGACGAGTTCGATTTTGTGTGCGACCGCCCGACTGTCGGTAAGCTCGAGCGGATTGAGCTCAAGCGCCGCCCAGCCCGCCTGAACCGCAGCGTCGATCTGGCGGCCCGTCTGAATGGCGCAGCTGCCCGACAGCACCAGCAGGTTGGACGCGGGTGCGATGGTCGTTCCGACGTCCAGAAGATCGAGCGGATTCTTGTGTTTCGCCAATTGCTTGCCGAGCGCCTGAGCAAGACCCTGGGCCGCTATCGCGAAAACCGGCCGTTTTTTGTGATACTCCCAAAGCGCGCTGGAAATATTGTCGAGATCGCGATTGTCCACGCCGTCGAAAACAACGCCCTTCCTGTCGGCAAGCAAATTTTCGAGGCGTCTCGACAGTGTCGCTTCGTCCCGGATCTCCGGCAAGAATATGTTGGCGAAATCGAGGGAGCACAGGTCGGCCAGGTGCCGCCGGAGATCAGATTCCTTCATCGGAGTACGTGGATGGTTCGACATGCTCGGATGCCGATCCAGTCGCACGATCTCGGAACCGAATTTCGCATAGTGGTTGCCAAACGCCGTGTAGCGGCCGAAGTCGGGCGTTGCAGCCAAGACAACCAGGTCGTATTCGCCTCCGCCCCCCGCGAGCTGTTCCGCGGCTAACCCGAAGTTGCCGACCTGCGGGGCGGAATCGAAGGTCGAGCAGATCTTGTACTGCAGGAACGTGCAGCCTAACGCTCGGAGCGCTTTGAAGGCCGGAAATACTTCGGCTGTGATGTGCGAGTTATCCAGTGCTCGCGCCGTTCCCGCAAATCCCACGACATCCAGGTCGCGAGTTGCTTCCGCCAGCGTCTCCTGCGATGGAACCCGCAGATAAAGCCTGGTTTTCAGGCCGTTGCGGTGAAACTGCGCAAGGTTTTCCGACGAACCGGTGAAATCGTCACCGTAAAAGCCAACGAGTGGCCTCTTCCCTTCCATTTCTCTACCTCCCTGGCGGCGCGCCGCATGAACGCGCATCCACAACCACTTGACAGCAGTAATAAGGAAGGATCATAACATGGTCAAGATCATACCTCATACCTTTAGCGCAACTAGAACCGTTTGGGAGGTCAACTATGCGTTTGAACGGGAAAACAGCCATTGTAACGGGCGCCGCCCGTGGCATCGGCAGAGCCATCGCTATTGCTTTTGCCCGCGAAGGGGCTCAAGTCGTGGTCTGCGACCGCGACGAAGAAGCGGCCAAGCTCACTGCGGAGGAAATCGGTTCCGCGGCGCTGGCCGTCCGTGCGGACATCTCCGTCGATGAAGACGTGAGCGGTCTGGTCAATCAAGCGCTCGCGCGCTTCGGCAAGATCGACATCTTGGTGAATAATGCTGGAATTGGCGCGACAACCCTGTTTTTGGAAAGTTCGAGGGAAGAGTTTGAGCGGGTCGTTCGCATCAATCTCACCGGCACGTTCTTGGTGTCCCAGGCGGTCGCGCGGACTATGGCTGAACACAAGAGCGGTTCGATCGTGAATATCGCTTCGCTGTCTGGACAAAAGGGTGGCGTCGGTCGGTCCGCTTACGGCGCGTCAAAGGCCGGCGTTGAGCTGCTCAACAAGGTCATGGCCGTTGAACTGGCCGACCACGGCATCAATGTGAACGCAATCGCTCCAGGACCGATTCTGACGGAAGTTTCGCGTACTATGCACACCATTGAGACCAGGGAAGCCTACCACCGTCTGGTTCCACAGCGTCGCTATGGCGAGCCGGAGGAGATTGCCGATGCCGCTGTATTTCTCGCTAGCGAGGAAGCGCGCTACATTACGGGCCATACTTTGAATGTCGATGGCGGCTTCCTGGCCGCAGGACTGTTGTTCCCGTTTGATCCCAAGACATCCAAAAAGCTCGGCGACGAAAGGTGACATTCGCAAAGCTGGCCAGGGCGTTTTGGCGTTGGTCTTCTTCTGCCGTGCGACATTTGTTTTACGAGTATCCGGCCGGGGTGGTATAAGGTCTCACGACCACCCCGACTCTGCGGGGGTGCAGATTGGATGCTGAAAGGAAAACTGTGTGTTGAACAGTCAGAAGAAACCGCAGACGCGGGTTGAGTTCGCGTTGGATTACATTACCAAGGAGATCGCCCAAGGCAATCTAAGAGCCGGCGACAAACTTCCAAACGAAAAGGACCTGGCCGAGCAGCTGGGAATTAGTCGTACCCCCATTCGCGAAGCGATGAAGACGCTCGCCGTCGCAGGCTTGATCGATATTCGGCACGGCCACGGAAGCTATGTTCGCGAGGAAAAGGGCGCTCCCGCGCTGCCCCTCAATCTTTTCCAGTTGTATCTTCAGGATTCGACGCCCGAAATGCTGATGGAACTGCGGGACATCTTCGACCGCAATTGCTCAGAACTCGCCGCGCAGCGCCGCACCGACGAAGATCTCGCGAGGATGCGTGAATGCATCGACAGGCTGAAGGCGCTCACGGAGCAGCCCGACGCGTCGCTGGACGACATGTTGAAGGCTGATCTCGATTTTCATCGAGCGATCTATGAGGCCACAGGAAATAAACTCATTATGACGGTAGCCGAGTTCGTCTTGAACATGGTCGCGCCATGGGTCCGAAAATCGCTTGATGTCAGCGGCCGTGTGAGAGCGGTCGATCTCCATGAACAGATCTACGATGCCATTCTCAAGCAAGAGATAGGCCCGCAGAACCGCATGAGCGTCGACGCCAACATGCAGCACTTCATGCAATCGCTCGATCAAGAATGAGAGTGGGCGCGGTTCACTGAACTCGTGATCTGCTTGGCCTCGGGGGCGGCACCGACTGCGCGACACCTGCAGCCGTGAGTGCGGCTGAGGCAGCTTACCGCAATCCAAGCATCTCCCGCGCCTCATCCGGGGCGGCAATCTCGCGGCCCATGGCCCGCGCGAGATTTGCGATGTGGCGGACAACATCGCCGTTGTTGGCGGTGCCCAGCTCCGGCCAGCCATAGTCGCCGAGGCCGACGGATACGTGCCCACCCATTTCTATAGCCGCCGCTGCCGGGGCGGTGATGTTGCCGATCTTGTTGCAGACGCTCCATTCGAGCGGTTGCGCCGGTAGGAAATCGAGGTGAGCAAGCAATCCCTTGACGGTCCCAGGATGGCCTCCAAGGATGCCCTGATCAGTCAGCTCGAACATCAAGTACGCAGGATCAACGACGAGGCCCATCTCTCTGAGAGCCTCGAAGGTTCGCGTAAAGGCCACCGTCCAGCTCACAAATTGCGGCTTGACGCCGAGCTCTGGCAGCCTCTTGGCAAACAGCTTCAAGGTCGCGACGTCGTTTCGATAGGTCATCGTGTCGGAAAGGAATTTGCGGGCTTCTGGATCAAAACGGTCGATATTCGTACTCCCGGTGTCGATCGGAGCGATGTCAGGGCGCGTGGCCGGATCCTTGGCAAGCACCTCGAGATGAGCAAGGCGGCTTTCCCGACCATCCTTCGTGATCTGACCGAGCGTCGGGTAGACCAGGCAATCACACGCGTCTCGGATCGCCCTGATCGCTTTCGCATAATCTTCTGCGCCGTGGGCCGGCGCACCCTCCGCGTCTCTCGCATGAAAATGAACGATGCTCGCGCCGGCCTCCCGCGCTTTCGCGGCTTCCAATGCAATCTCTTCCGCTGTGAAAGGCACGTTCGGGTTCGCGGAGCGCGGCATGTACTCGTTCAAGCGCGCTTCGATGATCAGTTTTCGCTTCGCTGACATCTTTCTTACCTGGCCCCCTTCTCGGCCCCGCTACTCGTGAGCGTGCGGAGTGACTCGTGTGAAAAGATCGCCCTTTGCAGCGGCGAATGAACAGCCGCCTTGGACTTCACCATTCGCCGCCACTCCTTGGTTGCCTTAGAAGGGCTTACATATAAGCGTATTCTTATCCCGCTTTAGAAGTTGCTGTGTCCAACGATTGCTTGAAGTGCTGCATGTTTGCTTCGACGCTCACTCGGTTTTTCTGGCCGACCGTACGATCGCGTATCGAGCCATACATCTGTTCGTGCAGCTCGACGGCGCGGACGCGCCCGCTTACATCCAGCGATTTCTTCACCCAAGGCGCGACCATGTTCAGAACGAACTCGGCAATGGTGACGATCAGTATGTTGCCGCTGGCCTCGTAGACAGCACGGTGAAAATCGAGGTCAGCTTTCAACATGTCGTCCAAGGAGGCGCCGGGCTGTTGCGTTAGCGCCTTCAGGCGATCGATGCATTCCCGCATCTTTGCCAGATCGCTTTCCGTTCTTCGTTGTGCTGCGATTTCGGTGCAATTGCGATCGAAGATATCCCGAAGCTCCATCAGCATTTCGGGGGTGGAATCCTGAAGGTAGAGCTGAAACAGGGTGAGCGGTGTGGAGGGCAGGCCCGGCCCTTCTCGCACATAGCTTCCGTGTCCATGCCGTATGTCTATGAGTCCCGCCACCGAAAGGGTCTTCATCGCCTCGCGAATGGGGGTACGGCTTATGCCTAGCTGCTCGGCCAGCTCCTTCTCGTTTGGAAGCTTGTCGCCCGCCTTCAGATTGCCCCGGGCAATCTCCCCGGTGATGTATTCCAAGGCCAGTTCGAGGCGCGTCTGAGTCTTCTTCGGCTCGTCCAACACTCTCATCCCTTCCAATCTTTCACATCAGCCGGTGTGGTACTGATGGTATTACGTTATACCATAAGGAAAGATACTGGAACCGGAAGTCGCATAAACGATCAAACAAACGCGGCAGAGTTGGCGAGCCGGTACCCATTTTTCGTTTTCGCGCCTTGCCTGAAAGGGGGACAGCAGCCCGGCAGCAAAACCTACCGTCGACATTTAACGTGTTCCCGGTCTGCAGCAGGGCCGCGCCGCTGACTCGAGAGACGGCTGCATCGGCTATTTCCTCCCGCGCATGACGGCGCTTCTGCACCAGTCGGTGGCACGCCTCGCTCCTTCCGCTGTATGCTTGTCGCGGATACCTCCGCCAAAATGGGACGGGGCGCTACGTTTCGGCGGGGCTTCCCAATGTCCTACGCGGTCCTACCGCAGACCTCAGATCTAACCCGGTGGTCGGATGCGAAAACTTGACGACTGCAAAGTCTGTGAAGGTGCTTGCCCGAAACGCTTTCGGTAGTCAGCGGCGAAGCGGCCGGAATGCGAGAAACCCCATTTTCGAGCGATGTCGCATACCGTTTGCGAGGACTTAGCCTGCAAGAGTTCTTGGTGAACGGCGTCAAGCCTCAAATACTGCAGATAAGAACTCGGAGTTGTTTGTTTGAAACGTCGAAAGCCATCTTGAAGGCTTCTTATTCCGGATCCCGATACCAGCGCGATCTCTTGAATGGTCAGGGGTTTCGAAAGGTTCGCTCTCATAAACTCAACCGCCCGCTTGACGTGACGAGGCATGGGCGACGTCCGCCGATTTAGTTCCGCTGTATGACGGTGTGGCAAACTCTCCAGCAGCAGTTCAACCAGGGCGTTGGCGAAGCTGGTACGAGCGACCGGCGCGTTGCGCAACGCCGCGCTTGCGGCCAGCCCAGAGTGGAGCGCGGCGGCCGTCTGGGCGATTATCAAACCAGGTCCAGCCGTTAAGTCGATCTCCGGAAAGAAATCAAATCCTCCCGACACCGGCACCTCCAGCATGTCCATCAAACGGCTGGAGAGCGTCGCCCGGTCGACCACTACAACGAGATGCTCCATTGGGCCGGACAAGGTGAGGCTCTTGGCCTGCCGGCAGGCGACTATTGCGCCTTGCCTCGGCGAGGTCAGAACCCTTGCGCCGTTTACATCGATTGCGGCGAAACCATATCGTGGGAGAAAAATCAGATATTTTTCATTTGCACTCTCGTGCTCGAAAACAGCACTTCCTTGGTAGCGACAGAGGGCCAGACCTAAGAGCTCAGCGGCCGCGTACTCACACCTGAATTGTATTCCAGATCTTGCAGTGGGCTTCACAGTAACTCTCGTTTCAGAGCCGGAAAGGATTGATGAGAGTTCAGCCGGATCGGTGCACTCGACGACGACGTAGTCTTCTTTACCTGCAAGATTTCCTCGACGCATTTGAGGCTCCATCTAACCAAGCTCGCAACCTAGATCCTTCCCGGGTGGGGAACTGATGAGCCAGCCTTGGATGAATTGCATGAAACTTTCACAGCTCCACAAGCACCCCATCCTGGCTGGCAGCTACCGTCTCTCCTGGGCATGAAACCAATACGGCCTCGCTGACCTGCCACTTAGAAGCTGACTTTCACGTCAAAGACGCGCCGAATTGATCGATCGGCCGCGCGCCAAAGATACTGTTTCTTCCAACGCGCTTAGGTAGCGAACTCCGCTTTCGCGAACTCACCCCGCCGCTGGCCAAGGCGGGGTGGAGCAATAGTAGACTCGCTGGGTTTACTTAAGGACGGACGGAAGCCAAAGTACTAGTGACGGCCACATCAGAAGGGCGATTAAGAACACAATCTGGATCACCATGAACTGCCCCATCCCCCTGTAGATCAATTTCAAGCTCCACTGGGGGACGACGTTCCTCAAGAAATATGCCGACATCGCCACGGGCGGACTCAAATATGCGGTCTGTAGATTAACCGCGACAAGTACACCGAACCAAAGCAGGAGTTCCGGCTTGGTCATTCCCAAGTCGAGCTGGAGGACGATCGGCGTGAAGATCGGGAGAAACACCAGAACAATGGCGGGCCACTCAAAGGGCCAACCAAGAGCGAATATGATGACCATAATGATGACGAGCTTCCACATGTCCGAGACAGGAATGCTCGTAACGACGTCCGTGATGATCGCCGCTCCACCTAGTTGAGTGAAGACAGCGCCGAATACATTCGACGCTACCGCGAGGAGGAGAACCATGCTCGAGGTAACTACCGTGGCCACTGCGGCATTCTTCAGCGTCCAAAAACTAAGCTTGCGGTAAGCGAGTGCCAAGATTGTTGCCCCCACCGCTCCGCAAGACGCGGCCTCCGTAGGGGTGGCCAATCCGGACAGAATGGAGCCGAGAGTTGCGACGATAAGCAGGCACAGCGGTAGAACGCCGACAACAAACTCGCGCGTGATCTCGATCGCGCTACCTACCCGCTCCTCGATTGGTAGAATCGGACCAACGCGGGGATTTATATAGCTTCGTGCGACGCAGTAGATCGCATAGCAAACAGCAAGCATGAAGCCGGGTGCCATCGCGGCTCCGTACAGCTGGTTCACGGGCACTCCGAGAGTCGGTCCCATTACAACGAGCATCACGCTCGGCGGAATGAGGATCCCGAGCGTGCCACCGGCTGCGATGGCGCCCGCTGACAACTTCGCATCATAGCCCGCCTTTATCATCATCGGCCCGGCCATGATGCCGAGGACGGTCACCGCGGCTCCCACGATACCCGTGGCCATCGCGAAGATCGTCGCCGTGACAAGCACGGCAAGAAATAGGGAACCGCTCAAGGGAGCCATGATTTGCCGCATGGAGCCGAACAGTCGGTTCATCAGGCCCGCCTGCTCGGTCATGTAACCCATGAATATGAAGAGTGGGACCGCCGGAAGAATGTCGTCCTTCATCGTCCCGAAAATCTGTAGATAGGCGAGGCTGAAGGTTATGTTCACACCGATCCCGGTCGAGCCGAAGACAAGTGCGATAAAGAGAAGCGTGAACGCGATCGGAAAGCCGACGAAAATGAAAGCGAGCATGCCGCCGAGCATGGCGACGCTGAGAATGTCGTTGAAACTCATTGTGTTGACCCCTCAGATCTCGATCTTTTCGTGAGTCTCGAACGCCCGCCCGGTGGTCACTGCGAACAGTGACTTGAGCAGTTCCGAAATTCCCTGGAAAAAGAGAAGAACCGCGGTCAGTGGGATGACGCCTCGCAGCGGCCAGATAACTGGCATCCATAGACTCAGGGTGGATTTCTCGTTGATTTCGTATGAGTAGAGGAAGTCGTCCAGCGACATATAGAAGATGATGGCCATCACCGGAAGAAACAGGGCGACATAGCAGACGGCGTCGATCGCGCCCTTCTTTCTATCGCTGAAGCTTTCCCAGAATATGTCGGTTCTCACATGTGCGCCCTTCAGCAGGGCGTATGATGACCCGAGCATGAACATCGCGCCATATGACATCACTGTCGCGTCAGCTGCCCAGATCGTCGGAGACGAAAATAGATAGCGCGAGACGACTTCCACTGTGTTGGACAGGACCAACGGCATAGTGAGGACAGCGACGAGAAGCACGAACTTCTCGGTGAAGCCATCGATGATTTTGATCGCCCTGAGTGCCGCGGGCGAGAATGGGGGTGCAGGTTTGCTCACGAATTATCTCCAGGCAATCGAGAAGAAGGCGCGGCTTAGCCGCGCCTTGTAAATCCTACTTAGCTTCGGGCCAGTAATGGTCCGCACCGAGGTTGTAGGGAGCCTGGATTAGCCGCTTTGCGGGGACGACTTTCGACGCGTAGTCGCGTTGGGAGTCATATACCTTCTTGAAGAAGGCGTTGTTCTCGCTTTCCTTCTTCGCGATTTCGTCCCAAGAGGCGAGAATGTTCTGTAGAACGTCGTCTGGCGTACGGTGAACGGTCACGCCGTCTTCGTTGCGCATCTTGTCAAGCGCATCGGCGTCGAGCTTGCCTTTCCGGATATGCGACCTCAGGGTCGCTTCGCTCGCGGCAGCCTGCATGATAGCCTGGAGATCCGGAGCCAGCGAGTTCCAGATGTCACCATTCACAAGGAAATCGACGATCGTCGCGGGATTGTGTGTCGACATCGGATAGAAATGTTTCCAGATCGTCTGGAACCCGATGCCCATATCTTCTGCCGGGCCGACGAATTCAGCGCATTCAATTACACCTCGCTCACCTGCCGGGACGATCTCGCCGCCGGGCATGTTCACCGTAGACATACCCGAGGAGGCGAAAACTTCAGCTGTCACGCCAGTCTGGCGGCATTTGCGGCCTTTAAGGTCCGCCCAACTCTCAACCGGGCGTGCAAACCATCCCAGCGCCTGATTTGCGCTCGTGACGGACGGAATTACTTCGATGTTGGTCTTCAGCTCTACGCGATAGTAGTCGCGGTAAAGCTCAATACCGCCTCCTTCGTAAAGCCAGCCGACGTAGTCGAGGATGTCCATGCCGAACGGCCCCCCGGCAGCGTCGCCGAAGAGTGTTCCTGCCCTATGTTTGCCGACCCAATAAGCGACAGTGGAATGGCCGCCATCGATCACGTTTTTGTTGACCGCGTCCAGCACCTCGAATGCAGGGACGATCGTGCCCGCGGGCATGAATTCGATTTTCAGCCTGCCGCCCGAGAGTTCTTCGACGCGCTTCGCCCACGTCTCCGCGGACATGTAGATCGTGCTGGATGCCGGATATGCCGATTGAAAGCGTAGCGTTCTCGTCTCGGCCTGAGCCGAAGTGGTCATTGCGACGATCAACGCGGCAATGCCACCGCAAATAAGCGATCCAATTCTCATAGAATCCTCCCTCTAGCGCTCCTTCCGCCCTCCTCGGCTTCTTGAGCTTTGATGGTATGACCTCATACCATTATCCAAAGAAACAGGTAGCCTCACGGCTGTCAAGAACTTCGTTGAGAGGAGCCGCCAAGGCCCTTGCGCAGGAGCACTCGCTCCGCGTGGATTTTCTCGACGATCTGAATAGGCTTTGATCTGAATATGGCTTCGCCCCGGAACGTTAATCGAGCGAATTCAAACCAGAATGCAGATGATTGTGGACCAGCTCGAGGGTAGAACCCCCCTGCGCAACGAAATCCTGCCGCACAAGTTCATCATAAGAAACAGCGCGGCGCGGCCGAAAACTGCCAGCTAGAACGCGAGGGCGGCGACAGGCGGAGATTCGGATGTCAAAGCCCGAAGGGACGCTCTTGGTGACGATCACCAACTGCTCGTGAACCCATCTCGAGAGCCGCGGCGTCCTCGAGCCAAGCCCTCTCGAGCCACTGCTTGAAGGCGCTCACCTTTTGCGACCTCAGCCGCGACCTGACATAAGTGAGCGTGTGGCAACGCAGATTGGGTCCGGTCATTCCGAACGGAAGGACGAGGTTCCCCCTCTCGACGTCGCGCTGCAGCAACCGATAGCTTTCCAAGCAGACGCCGCGACCCTCGACCGCTGTGGCGATCGACATGAACGCGTCGCGGAAACGCGATCCCCGGTTCAGATCGATCTCGAGACCGTGATCCTTCGCCCATTGACGCCAGCTATAGAGGGTTTGCTCCGACTTGATGAGCGTATGGCCGACGAGGTCCGAAGGCCGCCGTATCGGCCTCTCCCCGTTCGCGACCTCGGGAGCGCACGCGACCACGATCGTCTCGAGGGGAAACTCCTCGGTCGCGATGGAGCCGAGACGGGGCACGCTGCCGTAGCAAATGTCGACGTCCACGGAACCGTCGCTCAGTTTGGTTGGCTCCGATGAGGAAATCAGCCGGATTTCGAGCGAGGGATGGAGCGACTCGAATTGCGGAAGTCGGGGCATCAGCCATAGCGACGCCAGGCTCGGAGCGCAGCCGACGCTCAGGACGTCGACGCTGTTTCGCCTGGAAACTTCGTCGGTGGCGCGCTCGATCAACGACAGCGCTTCGGACAAGTCACGGTGATACCGTTCGCCGATCTCGGTGAGGGTGACGTTCCGCCCGATGCGGTGAAAGAGCTTTTCTCCGAGGTCCTCTTCCATCAGCCTGATCTGATGGCTGACGGCCGACGGCGTAAGCTGCAGCTGGGCCGCGGCCTCCAGGAAAGAACCCCTCCTCCCCGCCGCAACGAAGGACAGGATGGCCCGGATGGACGGAATCGACGTCATGGCGCCTGCGATCCCTTAAAGCGGGCCTTGTCGAAACGCGGCCGGTTCATAGCGAAGCGACTTTCCGAGGCACGCGGTGGCCGACGTCGGACCGTACGGCCTCTCCGGCCGCGATGCGCTTGATGTCTCCGAGAACCTGTGAGAAATCGCCCAGACTCGACGTGCCGAAGCCCATGTAGACCTGTTTGTAGAGCTGGTAGAGCATCTCATACCGGGAACGCGTCGACGGATCGGGGTCGAATTTCTTGAAACCCACGCACATCGCCGCCTGCGCGGCCTCTATGGTGGCGTGGTCCTTCGACGCGAGGCTAGCGAAGATGCCCGACCCAAGGCCGGTGGGAAGGCCGTCAGGAACTAAGATTGGCTTCCCCAGGACGTTCGCATAAATCTGATTGAGCACGGGGTTCTTCTGGGGAACGCCGCCGCCATTAATCACTCTGTTCACAGGGACGCCATGCTGTTCCATACGCTCCAATATGATTCGCGTGTGAAACGCCGTTCCCTCGATCGCCGCATAAAGTTCGTCCTGTGCGGTGTGGCCGAGGTGCCAACCAATGGTCATGCCGCCAAGATCGGAACGCACCAGCACGGTTCGATCCCCGTTGTCCCACGAGAAGCGCATCAGCCCTGTCTTGCCGCCCTCGATCGTCTCCAGGCCTTCGGACAATTTCGAGACCGTGGTGGAGGCCCGGCGGGCGATCGCGTCGAAAATGTCGCCGGTCGCCGAGAGACCCGCCTCGACTCCCACGAGACCGGGATGGGCACTCCCCGGCACAACGCCGCAGACGCCCGGAATTAACTTGACGCGCTCGCTCACCGCGATGATGCATGTGGACGTGCCGATAACGTTCACCACATCGCCCAGTCGACAACCCGCTCCGATTGCGTCCCAGTGCGCGTCGAAGGCTCCCACCGGGACCGGGATGCCCTCCTGCAAACCGAGCTTCGCGGCCCACTCTGAGCTGAGACCCCCAGCAACCTTGGCGGAGGTCTGGTACGTGCCTCCGATTTTCTCCCTGACGCCATCGAAGAGCGGATCGACACGCGAGAGGAAAGCTTGCGAGGGCAAACCGCCCCACTTCGGGTTCCACATCCACTTGTGCCCCATCGCGCAGACGCTGCGGACGACCGCGGAGCTGTCGGTCACCCCGGTGAGCACTGCCGCCGCCATGTCGCAATGCTCGAGCGCGGTGCCGAAGCGGCCCCGGAGGTTTGGATTGTGCCGGAGCCAATGAAGGAGCTTGGCGAAACCCCACTCGTGGGAATAGGTGCCGCCACACCACTCGATCGCCTCGAGATGGGTCTCGTGCGCCATGGCGGTGATCTCCTCCGCCTCGGACTTCGCCCGGTGGTCACACCAGAGGTAATAGTCGCTCAAAGGATTGAGGTTCCTGTCGACCGGGATCACGGAAGAACCTGTCGTATCCACTGCTATGGCCCGTACGGCCTTTGGATCGACGCCGCACTCCTTGATCGCCCGCTCCATGGCGAGCACGAGGCCGTCCATGTGGTCGGCGTGCGCCTGTGTCGCCAGATCGGGGTCGGACCGCGTCCGTCGAAGAGGGTATTCGGCTATCGCCGTGCCAAGCGGCCCGGTCAGAGTGTCCGCCAAGGTCACCCGAACGCTCAAAGTTCCGAAATCAACGCCAGCTACTATCGACATCGTCATACCTGTTTTGATCGCTCGGTCTGTCCGTAGGTCGCCGAGCTACCGTGCTTTCGTTGAAAGTGCCGATCGAGCAGAGCCGTCGAAATTTCGGGGCTCTCCAAGCTGATCTGGCGCGAATGGAGCGCGATCTTGGCCACCGCCTCGAGCATCTCGGCGTTGTGGACCGCGTCGGCCGCGTCCTTGCCCCAGCAGAAGGGGCCATGGTCGTTGACGAGAGCGGCAGGAATCGACAGCGGGTCGCGGTTCCCGAGCGCCTCGGCGATCACCCTGCCAGTGTTTCGCACGTAGTCGTCTCGGATTTCGCAGTCAGTCAGCTGACGCGTCACCGGGATGGTTCCGTTGAAGTAGTCGGCGTGAGTCGTGCCCATCACCGGGATCGGCTGACCGGACTGCGCCCAAGCTGTCGCGAAGTACGAGTGCGTATGGACTACCGCGCCGATCGTCGGGAAGCTCTTGTAGAGCTCGATGTGCGTGTCGAGGTCGCTAGAAGGGCGCAAGTCACCGTCTACAACGCGGCCGTCGAGATCGGTGATGACGATGTCGCCCGTTTCCATGGCCTTGTATGAGACGCCGCTGGGTTTGATGGCGACCACTCCATTGGCGCGATCGATGGCGCTCACGTTGCCGAAGGTCGAGATGACGAGGCCGCTCTCGTAGAGTTTGAAGTTCGCGTCCAGGACGGCTTGACGCAGTGCTGAGTGCTTCACGGTCGCCCCCTCACGTCTTGCGGCTGCGGTTGAAGCGGTCGGCGGTGACGGCGACAAGAATGATGGTGCCGATGACGACCTGGTGCCAGAACGTGTTCACATTGAGCAGATTGAGCCCGTTGCGAACCACCGCCATAAGCACCGCGCCTACAACGGTTCCGAACAGCGTGGCCCTGCCGCCCGACAGTCCGGTTCCACCGATCACCACCGCGGCGATGACGTCCAGCTCATAGCCTTGCCCGGCTTCCGGCATCGCGGACTCAAGTCGCGAGGTCAGCATGATCCCGGCGAAGGCGGACAACACTCCGGCCAACACATAGACCGCGATCTTGACCTTGTCGGTCGGGATACCGACGAGACGGGCGGCGTCGGGATTGCTACCGATGGACAGCACGAAGCGGCCGAAACGGGTGTAGTAAAGAAGATAGAAGGCGGCTGCGAACACGATGACGGTTAGGACCACCGGAACCGGGACCCCGGCCAAATAACTCTGGCCGATCATTCGGAACGCCGGATCGGATGCGCCAGTGATCGGTATGCCTTGCGTGTAAACCATCACGACGCCGCGGCTGACCACCATTATGGCCATCGTGGCTATGAAGTCCGTGATACCGATTTTCGTGATAAGAAGTCCGTTGATGACTCCTATGAACGCGCCCAGAGCGAGACCCGCGAGGCAGGCTACGGGCACCGAATATCCGAGAACCAGGAGGTTCGCGGTAACGAGTCCGGTAAGCGCAAGCGTGGAGCCGACCGACAGGTCGATGCCGCGCATCCCGATGACGAACGTCGCGCCGAACGCGATGACGGCGATCGGCACCGCCTGCCTCAACACGTCCGTCAGGTTCCCGACCGTGAAGAACCGCGGGGCCGCCAAGCCAAGCGCGATGAGCAACACGACGAATGCTATATAGACACCCGCGTTGCCGCTGGCGAGGCCAAACTTGAAGGCGTGCCGTGGACGCGTGACTGCAACTTCAGCCATTGATTCCTCCCACTGGATGAAGGGTTTCCGGAGGCCTCACCGAATGGAGCGCCAACGTCTCTTCCTTGGATGTGGCGGCATCGACCACCGTTGTGATTTTGCCTTCGAACATCACCGCGACGCGGTGGCAAAGGCCGAGCAACTCGGCATTGTCGGCCGACACCACGATGACGGTGCACCCGTCCTGGGCGGCGGCCTGAACCAAGGCGTAGACCTCGGATTTGGCGCGGACGTCGACGCCTCGCGTCGGCTCCTCGAGCAGGAGCACCTTGGGTTGGGTGAGCAGCCAACGAGCCAGCATGACCTTCTGTTGGTTGCCACCGCTGAGAGAGCTGATCTCCGCCTGCGGCCCGTCGCACTTCACGCCGAGTTTCGAGATGTAGCTCGCCGCGACTTCCTTCTCCTTGGAGGGCCGCAGGGTGATCTTCCCGAGGACGCCCAAGTTGGCGATCGATAGATTCCATCCGACTGAATGCTCGGGGAAGATGCCCTCGACCTTCCGTTCGGCGGGCAGAAATGCGAAGCGCTCTCTGATGGCGTCGGTGATGTCCGTCAGCTGGACATCCTTGCCGTCGACCTTCACGGTACCGCGTTCATAAGCCCGCTGGCCGAACAGGGCTCGGAGAAGCGCGCTCTTGCCCGAGCCCTCCAGGCCAGCGATCCCAAAAATCTCTCCCTTCGCAAGCGAAAAGGAGATGTCGTCGAAAGCTCCCGCTCTCGACAGGCCGCGCACTTCCACCGAGGGATCGGACCTCGGAGGGACGCGGGGAGGAAACTGTTTGGAAAGGGCACCGCCGATCATCGCGGCGACGACTTTGTCGACGTCGAGGTCGGCGACCGGAAGGTCGGCCACCGTGCGGCCGTCGCGAAGCACCATTACGCGGCTGCAGATGCCGAGCAGTTCCTTGATCCGGTGCGAAACGTAGATGATGGCCTTTCCGGCAGCCTGCAGACGCTTGATGATGGCGAAAAGCTGTCTGCGTTCGACCTCCTCGAGCGCCTCGGTCGGCTCGTCCATGATGATGATGTCGGCGTTGCTGTTCAGCGCCTTGGCGATCTCGATCATCTGGCGGTCGGAAAGGCTCAGTTCCCGGACCGGACGGTCGATGGCGACCTCCACGCCAAGCTCTTTGGAAAGAAGCCGGCGCGCTTCCCTGCGCATCTGCCCGTGGCTCAGCGGGGCGAGCGAGAAGCCGCTGCGCCGCAACTCGCGTCCCGCGAAAATGTTCTCGGCCGAGTCGAAGTCGGGGAACAGGCTGAGTTCCTGGTAGATGATCGCAATGCCGGCGTCGGCTCCGGCCTTCGGGCTGTCGAGCTCAATTTCCTTTCCTCGGACGGCGATCGTGCCGCCGTCGCGTGAATAAGCGCCCGCGAGAATTTTCATCAGCGTGGATTTGCCGGCGCCGTTTTCACCGACCAAGCCCAAGACTTCGCCGCCGTTGAGCGCCAGGTCGATTCCCTGCAGAGCGACCATGTTGCCGAAGCGCTTGCCTATGCCCTTCATTTCGAGAAGCGGACTGTTGGCCATTTAAATCTCCTCCGGGTGCGCGGCCCTCCGGAGAGGGCCGCAACGTCCTCACATCTTCTGCTGGGGGACGTAGTCGTAGTCGGTCTGGTCGAACGTCTTGATGTTCTTGGCGTCGTAGACCTTGGGGGCGACGAAGATCTTCTTCGGAAGGGGATTTCCCTTCATCAGGAACTCGTCGACGGCGCGCACGACGTTGCGCCCCTCTTCCTTGGCTCCGGTGTCGACCGTCGCGGAGAAGTCGCCCGTCAGGATGGCGGCGTTCGCCTCCTTCATGTTCTCATAGCCGACGATGGCGACCTTCCCGTTCAGACCCTTGGCCTTAAGGGCCTGCAGTCCACCGAGAGCCATCTCGTCATAGAGCGCGACAAGGACTTCGATGTCCGGGTTCGCGGTGAACATGTTCTCGGTCACCGAGAGACCTTGTGCGCGGACCCAGCCGGCGGGCTGCTGAGCAACGATCTTGAAGTTCGGATGCTTCGAGATGATCTCGTTGAAGCCCTTCATACGCTGGCTGGTGTGCGGACCCGGCAGGCCTTCGAGGATGCCGATCTTGACGTCCTTGTCGCCATAAGTGTCCACGAGCCACTGGGCCTGCGCGCGGCCGCCGTCCGACTGGTCGTAGCCGATGTCGCTGACGTAGTACGGGTTGTCCGCGACCGGAGAGTTGAACAGAAACACCGGAATGCCGGCTTCCGTGGCGCGACGGATCGACGGCAACAGAGCGCCTTCGTTGTAGAGAGCGACCGCGATCGCGTCGACGCCGTCGTTGATCCAGGCTTCCATGGCCCTGATCTGGTCGTCGGTAGCCGACTGGCTGCTTGGGGCCTGGACGAGAAGTTCGATGGCTTCCGCACCGCCGCGCTTGTCGATCTCTTCCTTCACACCAGCCAGGACGCGCTGATAGTAGGTGTCCATCGCCGTTGGCAGGAAGCCGAGCTTGAGAGGACGGTTGTCCTTCTTTACTGGCTTCATCTCTTGCCCGGTCTGCTCTATGTCCTTGTTCATCAGAATGCCGGGAAACACGGCGTTGTAGTCCGGCTCAGCGGCGAGCGCGGGCTGGAAGCCGACAGAAGCGGCGAACGCGACCGCTGCGCAGAGCAATGTACGTCGTTTGAAAGTCGTCACGAGGTCCTCCCTTGTTGTGACAAGACACACTCCTCCCGTCCCCAGGATCGCCCCGAGGAGGAATTCTTCGAAGTTTGATCGAAGGCTCAGAGGCCAGGCGCTATGGTGAAAACCATGCGGATGGGACTGGAGCCGTAGTTCAGGCACTGGTAGCTGACGCCCGCGGGCAGGAAGAACACCTCCCCGTCCCGGATGTGGAACGTCTCGTCGCCGTCCGCGACATAAAAAGTTGCCGGGCCTTTCAACACGTAGAAGACAGCGTCGCCATCGTGACTGTTGGGCTCGCTCGCCCTTGGACCGACACCGCCCACGGGGATGACGATCTCGCCGACATGCATGTAGTCGTTGGAGATGCAGAGCTCCATGAGGACCGGATGGTCCTGGCCGAAGATCAGGTTCAAACGGTTTTCCTTCGCAACCTTCACCAGGTCGCCCTTCGAACGCGCCTCAGCGCCGACAACGGGGTACTTGCCGAGTTTCTCCAGGCTCATTCCGAGACCCTCCTTTCGGATTTGAAGAGACGCGTCACGCCGAAATATCCAGTCGGCGGCCCCTTCTCGTCCCAGATGCGCGGCGCGATGCAGAACAGGATCACGGCCGCCTTGTCGGTGAAATTGTATCCGCGGTGCGGGACGCCCATGGGGATCAGGATCGAGTCCCCAGGCCCCATTCGCTCGGTATGGCCCGTCTCCGGATTGAGAAGATGCACCTCGCCCTCGAGGACGTAGTAAACCTCGTCTCCGGCGTGGATGTCGGCGGGATCGAAGTTGCTGCCTGGAGCGAGCTGATAGATGCCCGTCGTCATCTTGTCCGTGCTTGCCAGCAGGTAGTTCAAGTCGCTCGAGTACGGCTTGTTGCCGGTATAGATGAACATCTTGAACTTGTCCGCCGTCAGGTGGTGCGGCTTCTTTTCCCCTGGCGGGAACGGGAAGTTGCCGAAGTATGCAGGTATGGTCATCGGGAGAGCCTCAGGTCCTGAGTTCCGAAAGAAGCGCCTTGAGCAGACGCCAAGTGGAGTCGACGGTGGTGTGGTTCAAACGCTCGCGCGTAGTGTGGACGTCGAAGGCCTCCGGTCCGATCGAAAGCATGTCGATGTCCGGTACCTTCTTGCGGAAAAGGCCGAGCTCGAGGCTCGAATGCGAGACCTCCACATGTGGCTGCTCGCCGAATTCCTTTTCGTAGGCGGCGCGGCCGGCATTCAGCATCCGCGAGTTTGGATTGTAGGGCCATTCCGGGCAATCGGCGAAAGTCTCGACGGTCGCGTCGTTGCCGACCACTTCGGCGAGCTCGCGGATTTTGTCGACGATGTTGTAGCGACGTGAGCTGACGGCGCTCGGCACTGTGGACACGATTTCGATGCGTTCCTGATCGTTAGAGATCAGCGCGACGGTGTTCGAGCTCTCGACCAGATTGTCGACGGCAAGACTCCGGCTCTGCACGCCGTTCGGCAGAAGGTTCAAAGCGGAGACCATTGCCTTCGCGACCGGGGGCGCGAACACCGAGCGGGCGTGGCTGTCGGTTTCGGTCAGGGTGACTTTCAGACCCGGGTCGCTCACGGAGTACTCCGCGGCGATTGCCTTGCCTTCGTTCTCGATGGCGGCCTTCAACGCGTCGAACCGCGACGGATCGAAAGAAATCACAGCTTCGGCTTCGCCGGGAATGACGTAGCGGTTTACGCCGCCATTCACACCGATCACGCCGATGTCGGTTTCCTTCGACGCCAAGCGGAGCAGACGGCCGAGCAGCACGACCGCGTTGCCGCGCTCGAGGTGGATGTCGAACTCAGAGTGACCGCTGCTGAGTCCGGAAATGCGGAGCAGCGCCGCCTTCTGTCCGGCCGCGCGGTCGGTCCACTTGAGCGGAATCTGGAATTTGGCGGAAATGTCTCCCGCGCATCCGGCGAACAGCGACTTGGGATCGTGCCAGTTCATGTCGAGCAGGCGCTTGCCAGTCAGCTTGGAACCGTCAAAATGCTGGGCACCGCCTTTCCCAACTTCTTCCTGCACCGTCAGGACGACCTCGAGCGGCGGATGCGGGATGTCATCGGAGGCGAGCAGCGACATTGCGAGCGCCACGCCCACAGTGTTGTCCGCGCCGAGGGTCGTTCCGGTTCCGTGGATGAAGTCGCCGTCGATGCGCAGCTTGATCCCCTCGTTGACGAAGTCATGCTCGACGCCCTCGTCGCTCTCGCAGACGATGTCTGTGTGGCCGTGGAGGATCAGGGTCGGCGCGTTTTCATAACCAGGCGTGCCGGGTTTTTTGATGAGCAGGTTCCAGATATCGTCCTGGTAGACTTCGAAGCCCCTGGCGCGAGCGAAGGCTGCGATGTGATCGCTGACCTGCTTCTCGTTGTAGGAACCTCTCGGGATGGCGCTCAGCTCTTCGAAGAAACCGAAGAAGATGGCAGGCTCCAGCCCAGCCAGAACAGAACTACTTTGAGGGTGCGAAACTTTGTTGGCAGACACGCTCATCTACTTCTCCTCCCATGATGTCAAACGGCAATACCTCCTCGTCCGCGGAAGCCAGCCCGCGACAACAATACTTGGATGTAGTGCTCTTTACTCTATAATCGCCTCGGGGCAACTCCATCGCGACCCTCGGCACGATGAAACATCTTACCTTCCGTGCGACATTTCAAACGCATTATTTGTCGAAATAGGTGAGAAAAATTCATCTCAATTTCGTCACCGTGACGCGACGTCCCGTTTGACTAGAACCCACACCAATACCACTTGCGCCGTGGGCCGATTGAAGCGCCCGACCCTTGGGGCACGCTCGTGACCGTCGCCTTGTCGGACTCCTCCGTCTTCCGATCCTCAATCACTCCGCCAGCCAGCGGGCGAAGTCGTCCTTGTAGTCGGGGTGCCAGCGCGAGAGCGCGGGCCTGTTGCGCACCATGTCTTCCGCCGCCCAACGGATGCGTTTGGCGTCCAAGGCCGGGGTCACGGCGTTGTCCGGGCAGATGATGTAGAAGTCGCCGTTTCGGAAGCGCTCGATGAAAAGCTCGATCACTTGCTCGGCGGTCCATGGTTCGTCGGGCTTGCTGCCGGGCGCGAAATCCGAACCGGGGAAGTTCATGGGAGTCCAAGTATAGCCAGGCACCAGAAGGTGCGCCGAGACCCGGCCGAGCGTCACCTTGCGAAGCTCGTGGGACAGCTGCTCGGTGAGTACTTTGATACCCGCCTTGCTGACCGAGTAGGCCGCGTTGCCAGGAGGTGTCGTGATTCCTTCCTTCGACCCAAGGTTCACGACTGCCGAGGGAAGCGACTGCTCGATCATGCCCGGCACGAACAGATGCTGCGCGGTCACCACGGCAAAAAAGTTGACTTCGAGCTGCCGCCTCCAGAGCGCCGGATCGTCCCACGGCCCTGCACCCTTCGTGATCCCCGCGTTATTGACCAGAAGCGCGACGTCTTCAAAACGGTCCCGCGTCTCATCCCTTAGCCGCTGCAGGTCCGAGGCGTTCGAAACGTCGCCTACGACGACCACGTGATCGGCACTCAAGGTTGACGCAAAGGCCTTCAAGGCGTCTTCGTCGTTGTCGAAGAGCGCCAGACGCATCCCCTCCGCGGCGACACGACGGGCCATCGCCGCCCCGAGTCCCTTGGCCGCACCCGTTATGACGGCGACCCGTCCGGCGGCGATGATCTCGTTGGCTGTATCGTTCATCAATGATCCTTTCGTTCTTGCGTTGTTCGCTCAGCAGCCGAGCGCCTGGGCGACCGCGACGAGGTCATTGCCGACAACATCCCAGTCGCTATCCGCCTGCAAGTCGGTTTTCTGACCCGGTCCGTGTTCCGTGGCCCGCGTGATGAAGACTGTCTTGAGCCCCGCGCGCCGGGCGGCGGCGAGGTCGTAGTTGTGGGCCGCCACCATCGCCACCTGCCCCGGCTCGAGACCCGCCTTGCGTGCCGAGCCGATGTAAGTCGCGAGCTGGGGCTTGTAGGTCCGCGTCACCTCAGCCCCGAGCATCATGTCCCACGGCAGCCCGGCGAACCTGGCCAGGTTTGTCATGCCGCCGATGTCGCCGTTGGAGATTGGGGCCAGCTTGTATTTCGACTTCAGTCTCGTCAGACCCTCGATTGAATCCGGCCAGGGATCGAGCCGCTCCCAAGCCTTGTTGATTTCTTCAAGTTCCTCCATGGGGAGAGCCGCGACGTCGAGCCCGACCTCCGCGAGGGCGGCCACAAGGTTCTCAAGGTTCAACTCGTTCAAAGGCACCCAAGGCCGCTTTCCCGACCTCACCGATTCCATTGCTGGCTCGTAAAGTGCTCGCCATCGGTCGGCGAATTCCGCCGGAGGAATTACGATGTGGCGGGCCTCGAGAAAAGGCGCGACCGCCCGCGCGACACCGGACCTCCAGTCGACCACTGTGCCGAACACGTCGAAGCCCAACATTTTCACTTCGCTGAAATCTCGCTCCATGGCTTCACACCCTCGTTCGTCGCTATCCCGCCTCCGTAGCCGGAGAAACAGCGAGCATTGTTGAGTTCCCCTCCGTTGAACGACGACCGCCGTTCACTCACCCGCCAAAACGCCCTCCCACAAATTCTGTTGACATCGACAAGCAATACATTAACGTATTCATTATCGAATGCAACATCACGCATTTCGATTTCGGGAGGATTGATATGAGCATTGAAATTTCAACGTCGATTCGCAGTCTCATGATGGTCGCCGCTGTGGCGCTGAGCGCGCCTTTCGCGCCGAACGCCTACGCAATCGACGTCACCCAGCAGATCAAGGAAATCGAGAATAGTCCCGCGGATGGCCCGAACGGCGAGAAGGCGGTCCTGGCGAGCGACCTCAAGCTGACGCCCGAAGAGATCGAGCAGATCAAGGCCAAGAACGCGACGGCCGCGATCGTCATGCACTATACGGCGTCGGATTGGGCCAAAGCCCAGATGGCGGGTCAGAAGAAGGCTCTCGACGAACTCGGCATCAAGATCATCGCGACCACCGACGCCGGCTACAAGGCCGAACAGCAGGTGGCCGACATCGAGAGCGTGATGGCGCTAAAACCCGACATCATCATCTCTGTCCCCGCGGAGCAGTCTGCGACGGCCGCGGCCTACAAGAAAGCCGCCGCCGCGGGGATCAAGATAGTGTTCCTCGACCAGGCGGCCGCCGGAATGAAACCGGGTACCGACTATGTGAGTCTCGTGTCCTCCGACAACCGGGGCATGGGCAAGGTCGCGGCGCTCCTCATGGCCAAAGCCCTCAACGGCAAGGGTGAGATCGCTCTTATCCCGCACGCTTCCGACCTGTTCGCGACCAAAGAGCGCGTGGTGGGCTTCAAGGAAGCAATCGCCGCGTTCCCCGACATCAAGGTGGTGGACGAAAGCGGCGTCGGCGGCCCCGACTTCGCTGGCGAATCCGAGCGCATCGCCTCCGCGATGCTGACGGGCCATCCCACCCTCAACGGCCTATGGGCTGTGTGGGACGTCCCAACCGAGGGCGTGCTCGCCGCGGCGCGCGCCGCCGGAGCATCCACAGATCTCGTGATCACCACCTGCGACCTCGGCGTCAACATCTCCCTCGACATGGCCAAGAACGGCTACGTCAAGGGGACGGGTTCGCAGCGGCCGTTCGGCGCGGGCTATGCAGAAGGCATCCTGGCGGGCTACGCCCTGCTTGGGAAGGAAGCGCCTCCCTATGTCGTCCTCCCCGCGCTCGCGGTGACGCGCGACAATCTCATCGACGCTTGGCCCCAGTCGAACGGCGACCAGGCTCCCGACATCCTTGTGAAGGCGATGAACTGATCCAAAAGGAGTGGACGGCCGTTCGGCCGTCCACTTTGGAGGCGAGCCCATGACACAGCCCATGCAAACGCCGATCACGGACCCGCGAGATGTCGCCGCGGTGAAAATGACCGACATCAAGAAATCCTACGGCGGCGTCCACGCACTCAAGGGCGTGAGCCTGACGATCCGCCCTGGCACGATCCACGCCCTGATTGGTGAAAATGGCGCGGGCAAATCCACGCTGCTCAAAATCTTGCAGGGGGTGGTAATTCCCACGGAAGGTTCGATAGAGGTCTTCGGCGAGCATCTGACGGCAGTCTCTCCGGAGAACTCCCGCAGGCTTGGAATCGGGATGATCTTCCAGGACCTGAGCCTCATCCCCACGCTGACGATCGCGCAGAACATCTTCCTGAACCGCGAACCCCGCCGCATGTCCCTGTTAGTCGATGAGCGGCGGGAAGTCGAGGACGCGGCCAAGATCATCGGCGAACTGAACCTGAACGTCGATCCGAGGACGCGCGTCTTGGAGTTGAGCCCCGGGCAGGCGCAGCTTACCGAGATCGCGAAAGCCATCTCCCAGAAGGCGCGCGTCCTCATCCTCGACGAGCCGACGTCGGCATTGAGCGCGCAGGAGGTCGACATCCTTTTCAAGATGCTGCGCAAATTGACCGCGGACGGCACTGCGATCGTCTACGTCTCCCACCGCATGACCGAGATCATGACGATCGCGGACGAGATCACCATCCTGCGCGACGGACAGAACGTCACGTCGGGCAACATCGCGGATTTCACGCTCGATACCATCGTCCAGAACATGGTCGGAAAGCGGGTGACGGGATTCGAGTACAAACCCCACGAGATCGACCGCGGCACCCAGCCCGCGCTGAAGGTGCGTTCCCTCTCGGGCAAGCACGGGAAGCCGAATGACGTCTCATTCGATCTCTACAGAGGCGAGGTTCTCGGTATCGCCGGGCTCATGGGGGCCGGACGGACCGAACTGGCGCGGGTGCTGTTCGGAGTCGATGCCAAGGCCGACGGCACGGTCGAACTCGACGGCAAGGTTCTCGAGTTTCGGTCGCCCGCCGAAGCCATCGAAGCCGGTATCGTGCTCGTGCCGGAAAGCCGTCATGACCAGGGTCTTGTCATCGAACATACCGTCGGACACAACCTCAGCCTTCCGCAATTGGCCCAACTCGCCAGCGGCCCGTTCCTCGATCGGCGGAGGGAGCATGATCTCTCCTCGGAATTGATCTCGCGCTTGCGCATCAAGACCCCGGACGCCGATAACAAGGTCCGTAACCTTTCGGGCGGAAACCAACAGAAGATCGTCATCGCCAAGTGGCTTGCGACCGACCCATCCGTCGTCATCCTCGACGAGCCGACTGCGGGCGTCGACATCGGCTCCAAAGCGGAGATCGTCGAGTTGATCAGGAGCATCGCGAGCGGCGGAAAATCCGTGATCGTGATCTCGTCGGAGCCCGCCGAGCTGTTGGCGACCAGCGACCGGATACTGGTGCTCAGCAACGGTCGCCTCGCGCGGGAGATCAGCCGATCGGAGATCGACGCCTGGGCAACCACGGAGGGCGACGAATCGCAGTCGAGCATGATCCGCGTGGAACTCGGCCTTCAGGTCGCCATCCAGAAGGCTAGCCAAAATGTCCATTGAAACAACCATCGTGAAAGCGGAGCCGCTCATGGCCACTTCATCGAAGCCTTGGTACGGCAACTGGCGCGACTACGTCGTCTATATTGGCTTCGTGGCGATTTTCATTGTCTTCGCCATCCTGCTCCATGATCGCGGGTTCCTGTCTCCGAACAACCTGCTGAATGTCCTGCGCCAGACGGCGATCATCGCCATCATGGCTATGGCCATGTCCTTCGTGCTCTCGGCGGGCGAAATCGATCTTTCGGTCGGCGCGATCGCGGGCCTCACCTCGGTGGTCGCGGGCATGGTCCTGATGCAATATGGCCTTGTGTTCGGCATCGTCGCGGGACTCTGCCTCGGACTTGTCGTTGGAGCCTTCAACGGAGCGCTGACGGCCTACCTAAACATACCCTCGTTCCTGGTCACGCTCGGAATGATGGGCATCGCCAGAGGTGTCGGCATGTGGGTGAGCGGCACCTCCCCCGTCCCCGTGATCGACGACACCTTCACCTACGCTTTTGGCTCCGGGAACATCGGACCCATCCCGGTCCTCGTGATCTGGGTCATCGTTCTCGGCACCGTCGCGCATCTCGCGATCCGCAAGACCCCCTTCGGCCGCAAGGTCATGGCCGCGGGCGGCAATCCCGTCGCCGCACTTTACAGCGGCGTCAATGTGAGGCGCGTGAAGTTCCAGGTGCTGATGATCACGGGCGTGGCTGCGGCCATCGCGGGGATGCTCTACGCTGGCCGACTGCAGTCCGGCCGCTTCCAGCTCGGCGAAGGCGATGAGCTCTCGGTGATCGCGGCCGTCGTGCTGGGCGGCACCAGCCTCTTCGGAGGACGGGGGACGGTCGTCGGCTCAATCGTGGGCGCGCTCCTCATCGGCATCATTAACAACGGACTCATCCTCGGCGGCCTGGAATACAGCCAGCAGCTGATAGCCCGCGGGATGCTCATCATACTCGCCGTCGCCATCGGGCGCGGACGCTGAGATTTAAAGCAATTGGCAAGGAGAATGCACATGAGAGTTCTGGTCACTGGTGGAAGCGGCAAGTTGGGTCGCGCTACGATAAAGGACCTTCTCGAAAACGGACATGACGTCATCAATGCCGATACTGTCGAGCCTACGGACGCCCTCTGCCCGTTCGTGAAAGTCGATTTCGAGGATATGAAGGCGACGCTTGAAGCGATCACTGGCTACGATTGGGATCACAACCGCAAGACCGAAGCCGTGGTGCATCTCGCGGCGATTCCGATGCCTGGCCGGGTGCCACCGGCCGACGTCTTCCGGATCAACACAATGTCGACCTATAACGTCTTCGAGTCGTGCAGACTTCTCGGCATCAAGAACGTGGTCTGGGCCTCTAGCGAGACCCTGCTTGGGATCCCATACACCATCAAGCCGGATTATTTCCCCGCCGACGAGGAATACGAGTCCCGCCCCGAGACCTCATACTCGCTCTCGAAACACCTCGGTGAGGAGATGGCGAAGCAATACTGCCGTTGGGACAAGGACCTTAAGATCGTCTGCCTGCGCTTCTCGAACGTGATGGACGAAAGCGAGTATGCGGCCTTCCCTGATTTCGAGAACGATCCCGGCAGCCGCCGCTTCAACCTGTGGACCTACATCGACTCGCGCGACGGCGCACAGGCGATCCGCAAATCGTTGGAATGGGACGCCAAGGGGGCCGAGGTGTTCATCATCGCCAACGAAGACGGCGTGATGACCACTCCCAACAAAAACCTGGTCGAACGCTTCTATCCCGGCGTGCCGTTCAAGCGGGAGATCGGCCCGAACGAGACGTTGCTCTCTATTGAAAAGGCGAAATCTGTGCTGGGTTATAAACCGGAGCACGGCTGGCGTCGGTACGTCAGCTCGATGCGGTACTGAGGTGGACGAAATGGCCGCTGAGAAGGCGATCGAAGTGAGCGCAGAGATCAAGGACGAGGTCGCTGCCAAGACGATGACTGCTACGGCTCATCTGAAAATCCGTCAGCTGATCCTGGATAACAAATGGCCGCCGGGGTACCAGGCGACCGAGCAGGAGGTGGCGTCCATGTTGGGAATGAGCCGCACCCCGGTCCGGGAGGCATTGATGCGCCTCCAGCAGGACGGCCTGGTCTCCGTCGTCCCCCGGCACGGCATGCGTGTCCTGCCCATCTCGCCGTCGGACATGAAGGAAATCTACGACATCCTGACATCCCTCGAAAGCACCGCCGCCGAGCTGGCCGCGGCGCGCCACCTGACCGAGGAACAGCTCAAGGGCTTGGAGCGCGCGACGGCCGACATGGACAAGGCGCTCGAACGCGACGATCTCGACAGGTGGGCGCAAGCGGACGCCCGGTTCCACGAGCAACTACTCGAACTGAGCGGCAACAAGATGCTCAAGTCGGTGGTGCTCAACTTCATCGACCGCGCCCATCGCGTCCGGATGCTGACCCTCAAGATGCGGCCGAAACCCGTGAACTCCACGCGCGACCACGCGGAGCTCGTCAACGCCATACGAGCTGGCGACGTCGAGAAGGCGGGCACCATTCATCGCGAGCACAGGCGGCGCGCCGGCCGCGAGCTCTTGGACCTCCTCGAGCGCCTCGGCCTCAACCATCTCTGATTGGATCGAAAAATGACTATGAAGAATGACACGCTAACGATCGCCGTGCTTCCAGGCGACGGCATCGGCAGGGAAGTCATGCCCGCATGCCTGGAGCTCGTGAACGCCGCCACTACAATGGCTGGCGCTCCCGCCCTCGCGTTCGAAACCCACAACGCGGGTGCGCAGTACTATGCCGAAAGCGGCGACGCCCTTCCTGCCTCGACGCTCGAGGCCTGCCGTAAGTCAGACGCGATTCTGTTCGGGGCGATGGGCTGGCCCGACATCCGCTTCCCCGACGGTACGGAAATCATTCCGCAGCTCGACCTGCGCATGGAGCTTGGTCTCTTCGCCGGCGTTCGGCCAATCCGCTGGTTTCCGGGATTGCCTCGGGTCCTGACCGATCCCCGGGCCGAGCAGATCGACTTCGTATTGGTGCGCGAGCAGACCGAAGGGTTGTTCTACGCCCGCGGGCGGGGGGAAATCCGGAACGACGAAGAAGCCTACGACACCATGCAGATCACGCGGTCGGGAACGGAGCGCGTGACCGAGTTCGCCTTCGACATCGCGCGGCAGCGCAAGCGCCGCGGCAAGCCGGGCAACGTCACCTGCGTTGACAAGGCGAACGTCTTCCAGTCGATGGCTTTCTTCCGCAAGGTGTTCGACGAAGTGGCCGACCGCCATTCAGATCTCACAAAGGATCATGCCTATGTCGACGCTCTGGCCCTCAACATGGTCAAGAAGCCCTGGACCTTCGATGTACTCGTAACCGAGAACATGTTCGGCGACATCCTCTCCGATCTCGCCGCGGGACTGATCGGCGGCATGGGCATGGCTCCTTCGGCCGACATCGGTGACAAACACGGGCTGTTCCAGCCCGCGCATGGCACGGCACCGGACATTGCAGGCAAGGGCTGCGCGAATCCCAGCGCCATGTTCCTTTCGGCTGCGATGATGCTCGATTGGCTGGCGGCGAAGTTCGGCCAACCGACACTCGCGGACGCTGCTCGCCTCATGGAAGGCGCGGTGGAGCACACGCTCTCGACCAAGCTGGCAATCCCCATGGAGTACGGCGGCAACGCGAACTGCGCCGAGATGACCCGCTCGGTTATCTCCTCGCTCTCCGCGGCCCGAAAGGAGGTCGCATGACCCGACCGCAGACCGATGGCTATGTCGTCGTGGTGGAATTCCTCGTCCGCGGCGATTTCCTGAACCAATTCCGCGAGGCGATGGTGGAGAATGCCGCGACATCCCTGCGCGACGAGCCTGGCTGCTCAGTGTTCGACGTCTGCCAGGACTCCGAACAGCCCGAACGCATCCATCTGTACGAGGTTTACGGGAGCCGGGCGGATTTCGACTTCCATCTCAAGTCGGCGCACTTTCTTAGCTTCAACGAAGCCAGCCAACCATGGGTGCTTGAGAAGAAGGTTCAGACCTTTGAGCGCATCGCGGCAGCGAGCGGGGGCCATTGATGGCGGACAGTATCAAAGCGATCGTCTTCGACACGTTCGGCACGGTCGTTGACTGGCGTGGCTCTATCATTTCGGACCTCACGTCCTGGGGCGTGGAGCAAGGTCTGAACGTCGACTGGGCCGATGTGGTCGACCGCTGGCGCGACCGCTATAATCCGCAGAAATCCCGGGTCCGCTCGGGAGAGCTGCCTTGGACGAACCTCGACGAGCTGCACTTCGACGCGTTGAAGTCTGTATTCGAGGAGATGGGCCTGCCGCTTCTCGACGAGGCGCGGATGATGCACATCAACAAGGTCTGGCACCGTCTGAACGGCTGGCCGGACGCTTCTCGTGGGCTTCACCGCCTCAAGGCGAAGTTCATCATCGGCCCGCTGTCGAACGCGAACGTCGCGATCCTGGTGAACATGGCCAAGCATGCGGACCTCCCGTGGGACAACGTGTTCTCGTGCGAGCTTTTCCAACACTACAAGCCCGACCCCGAAACCTATCTAGGGGTTTGCAAACTGCTCTACCTCGAACCGTCCGCGGTGATGATGTGCGCCGCCCACAATTACGACCTCGCGGCCGCGCGCGCGCTTGGCCTCAGAACCGCCTTCATCGCGCGCCCCAACGAATACGGTCCGGGTCAGATCACGGACCTCGAGGCGGAGCAAGATTGGGACTACGTCGCCAACGACCTCGAAGACCTGGCGCTCCGGCTTGGCTGCTAAAGGGAAATGGAAATGCAAACCTACAAGATGTTGATCGACGGCCAGTGGGTCGACGCGGCGCTCGGCGAGACGTTCGAGACCCGCAATCCCTATACTGGGGACGTCTGGGCAGCCATACCAAAGGGAACAAAGGAAGACGCTGAACGGGCGGTCGAGGCGGCGCATAAGGCTTTCACCGGCGGGCCTTGGCCCAAGCTCACCGCGAGCGACCGTGGCCACCTCCTCCGCCGCCTGGGCGACTTGATCGCGGAGAACGCCGAGCGCCTCGCCCGCATCGAGGTGACGGACAACGGCAAACTCATCAACGAGATGCTGTTCCAGCTCAAGTATATCCCGCAGTGGTACTATTACTTCGGCGGCTTGGCGGACAAGATCGAGGGCGCGGTCATCCCTATCGACAAGCCCGAGACCTTCAACTACACCCGCAACGAGCCGCTGGGCGTCTGTGTCGGCATCACGCCCTGGAACTCCCCTCTCTTGCTTCTCTCCTACAAGTTGGCTCCCGCTCTCGCGGCGGGAAACACCTTCGTCGCAAAGCCCTCGGAGTTCACGTCGGCCTCGACGCTGGAATTTGCCAAGCTCGTTGAGCAGGCCGGATTCCCCCCGGGCGTCTTCAATGTCGTCACGGGCTTCGGGGCCGACGTGGGCGAGACGCTGACGACCCATAAACACGTCGCGAAGATCGCGTTCACCGGAAGCGAAGGCACGGGGCGCAAGATCGGAGAGTTGGCCGCCCGGAACTTCAAGAAGGTCACGCTCGAGTTGGGCGGAAAGAGCCCGCACATCGTCTTCGCGGACGCCGAGATAGACAATGCCGTCAACGGCGTCATTTCGGGCATCTTCGCCGCCACCGGCCAGACCTGCATCGCGGGCTCGCGCCTCCTCGTCGAAAGCAAAATCCATGATCAAGTTCTGGAGAAAGTCATAGCGCTCGCTAAGACGGCCCGGATGGGAGATCCGCTCTCGACCTCGACGCAGGTCGGTCCGGTTACGACGCCCCCCCAACTCGAGAAAATCCTGAGCTACATCGACATCGCCAAGGGCGAAGGCGCGGAGTGCCTCCTCGGCGGCGCACGCCCGTCCAATCCCGAGCTCGGCAATGGCTGGTTCGTGGAGCCCACGATTTTCGCCGGCGTCCGGAATTCTATGCGCATCGCGCAGGAGGAAGTCTTCGGTCCTGTCCTCGCCGTCATTCCGTTCGATACCGAGGAAGAGGCGATTCAGATCGCGAACGACACGAATTACGGTTTGGCCGCGGGCTTTTGGACTCAGGACATGCGTCGCATGCTGCGGGTCTCGGCTGCCGTCCAGGCGGGCACGGTTTGGGTCAACACCTACCGGACCATCAGCTACATGTCACCGCTCGGTGGCTACAAACACTCGGGCATCGGCCGGGAGAACGGCATGGCGTCCATTCAGAACTACCTGCAGACCAAGAGCGTCATGGTCTCCACAGCCGAGAGTGTCGCCAACCCGTTCATCATGAGGTGATGGGATGGCGAAGAATCGTAAGCTGCTGATCGGCTGCGTGGCGGACGACTTTACCGGAGCGACCGACGTCGCGGGCATTTTCGCCAAAAGCGGAATGAAGACCACGGTGCTCATCGACGTTCCCGATGAGGGACTTGAAATCGATGCTGACGCGATCGTGGTGGCTCTCAAGACGAGGACCATCGATCCTTCCGACGCCGTCGCGCAATCCCTCGCGGCCTTGCGCTGGCTTCAACATCGGGGAGCGGCGAAGTTCTACTTCAAATACTGCTCCACATTCGACTCCACCGAGCGGGGCAACATCGGTCCGGTATTGGACGCGATGCTCGCTGAGCTGGGGGGCGACTTCACGACCGCTTGCCCGGCGTTCCCGGCGAACGCCCGCACTATTTACAAGAGCAATCTCTTCGTCGGCGACATCCCGCTCAGCGAATCCGGCATGAAGAACCATCCGCTCACTCCGATGACGGATTCGAACCTGGTGCGGGTTCTCGCGCCGCAGACCTCGCAGAAAGTCGCTGGGTGTTATCACGAGACGGTCAAGCAAGGCGTCGACGCGGTGCGTGCCTGGGTGTCGAAGGCGCGCGCGAGCGGATACGGGGTTGCGGTCCTCGACGCCATGGAAGACGCCGACCTTGAGGTTATCGCCGCCGCGTTCGACGACGCGCCCCTCCTCACAGGCGCTTCCGGTCTCGCATATGGACTTGCGAGGACGATGTTCGAAGGTGGTGCGGCGGCGGCGCGGGAGCCGGAACCCTCAACCCTCCCGGGAGGCTCCCGCGCCGTGATCTCCGGAAGCTGCTCTACCGCGACCAATGGCCAGGTGGAAAAGATGCTGCAGGACCATGAGGGCTTTCGCATTGACGTCGAGCAACTCGCCACAGGCCAAGACGTCGTCAAGGAAGCGCTCGATTGGGCCAAGGGCCGACTTGGGCAAAAGCCCGTCCTATTCTACGCCACGGCTGCGCCCGACCAGGTGAAGGCGAACCAGGTGAAATTCGGGGTGGCTGAGGCAGGGACCATGGTCGAAGGTGCACTGTCCAAGATCGCCAAGCAACTCATCGATAGGGGCGTCTCCGAGTTGATCGTAGCGGGTGGCGAAACGTCGGGTGCCGTCGTGAAATCTCTTGGGATCAAACAACTGGATATTGGAAACGAGATCGCACCCGGAGTTCCGTGGGTCAGCTCACCGACGGCGGCAGGCCGAATTTCGCTTGCGCTGAAGTCGGGGAACTTTGGGGCGCCCGACTTCTTCGTCCAAGCCTGGGACAAACTCTGATGGCTGCACTGTCCGAGGAAACCAGGACCCGCGACGATATCGTGCGGGCCGGAAAATCGATTTTCGACCGCGGCCTGACATTCGGTTCGACTGGCAACATAAGCGTGAAGATGTCGGATGGACGGATGTTGATGACGCCCACGAATGCTTCGCTCGGAAGCCTCGTGCCTGAACGACTTTCGCTCTTCTCCGCGGAGGGCGTTCACCTCGGCGGAGACAAGCCCACCAAAGAGGCCTTCCTTCACCGCTGCATGTATTGCGCGCGGCCGCACGGCAAGGCCGTTGTCCACCTCCACTCAACATACTCGGTGGCGGTCAGTATACTGAAAGACGTCGATGAAAAGGATGTGCTGCCTCCCCTGACCGCCTATTACGTGATGCGGGTCGGCACCCTGCCATTAGTGCCCTACTTCCGTCCCGGAGACGAGAAGCTGGCCACGGCGGTACAGGAGGCCGCCGCGACAAGCAACGCCGTCCTCATGGCGAACCACGGACCCGTCGTGGCTGGGAGGTCGCTTGAGGAGGCGCAGTACGCGACTGAGGAACTGGAGGAAACCGCGAAACTGTTCCTGATGCTTCATGGCCGGGAACTGAGACCGTTGAGTCCGGCTCAGCGCGAAGAACTCACCAAGTTCATTTAGATACTCGGGCGTTGAGGGCGGCTTATCGGCGCGTTGAGGACATTTCCTTTTGGGAAGGCGGCGCATTACCTGTAGGGTCTGGATTTATCGCATGATTTCCATCTCAATCGGCTTAGCGTTCTGAATTGACCATGATTGGGCCTTGACTACGGCTGCAAAAAGTCGCGGATCTGAGTCGCAACGCGTTCGATGTCTTCCGATGCATCGACGCGACGAAGAAGTCCGTTTTGCTCGTAGAATGGTGACAATGCCGCCGTCGCACGCGCAAACTCTTCAATTCGTTTCTTCAGGACCTCTGGGCTGTCATCCGTACGTGGCTGCGCGCCTGCGGAGCGCGTCTGTTCGGCTCTTTTGGCAATTCGCTCTTCGAGAAGGCGTATAGGAATATCGAACAGGATAACGTGATCGAGCGGAACCTGCATGCTCTCGAGCAGCTGTTCTAGTGCACCTGCCTGTGCAATTGTTCGGGGAAATCCGTCCAGAATGAACCCTTGGCCAGGCTCCTTATCGGTTAGCCGCTCCTCCACCAGGCCGACAACTACTTCGTCTGGAACAAGTCTTCCCTCATCGACCGCCATTTTCGCTGTCCGGCCAAGCGGGCTCTGGGCTTTGATCGCATCGCGCAGGAGATCACCAGTGGAGATGTGCAGGAGATCATAATCCCGCACGAGTCGCTCGGCCTGCGTACCTTTACCCGCACCGGGAGGCCCTAGAAGAACGAGGTTCACCATCCTCAAATCCCCATGCAGATGTATTTGATTTCCAGGTAATCATCCACGCCGTACTTCGCCCCTTCGCGGCCGTTGCCACTTTCTTTCATACCTCCGAACGGCGCGACTTCCGTTGAAATGAGACCCTCGCTCGGCATCGTCATCAGGAATCCTCCTAGCTCGTAACCAACAGCGGCTCGAGCAGACGCCTTACGGCATGCCCGAAAGGCACCGCGCGCCTCGACAGGCGATCGATATTCACATGGATGAAAAAGCCCTCGGCCGCGGCGGTCTCGTCGTCGTTGCGAAAGAGCCCGATTTCATACCGGACGGACGAATTTCCGAGTTTCGCAACGCGGATTCCAGCCGTGACCACGTCCGGGAAGGTCATTTCCGCGTAGTAGCGGCACCCTGTTTCGACAACGAGGAAGATCTCCGCTCCACCCTTGATGTCCAGCACGCCGCTTTCGATGAGGAAGCCATTCACCGCCGTATCAAACAGGCTGTAATGGATGACATTGTTCATATGCCCGTATGTGTCATTGTCCGACCAGCGCGTTCCAATCGTCCGAAACACCTCGTAGTAAGAGCGCTTGCCGGGTCCCTCGCGTTCCATCATCACCAAGCCGCCTTGTAGATAGAGAGGGCGTCCGCCTCGTTCACATCTCGGGGATTGTTCACGAGGAGCCTGGTCTGCTTCATCGCGTCCCCCGCCATTCCGGCGAGGTGCTCTTCGCCGATGCCCACGTCCCGCAACCGAGGCTGCAGCCCGAGCCTCGTCGACAGTTCGGCTAGACGCTCGATAAAGGCCGCGCAACGCTGCCCGGCGTCCTGTTCGCACGCGAGATCCGGAAAGGCATCAGCGGCGATTTCGGCGTAGACGGAGGCGGCCACCGGCGCATTGAAGCGCAAGACATGCGGAAGCACGAGCGCGTTGGAAAGCCCGTGCGGAATATGGAAGGTCCCGCCGATCGGATAGGCGAGCGCATGCACGGCGGCGACCGGCGAATTGGCGAAGGCCTGGCCCGCCAGCATGGACCCGAGGAGCATCGCGCCCCGCGCCGCCCGATCCTCCCCTTCAAACACAGCCTTCTCGATATTCTCGCCCAGCAACTGGAGCGCTTGCCGGGCCAGCATCCTGGAGAGCGGATTGTTGTTCGCGCTTCTGGAAGCATAAGCTTCGATGGCATGCACCATCGCGTCGATGCCGGTGGCGGCAGTGGTCGACGGCGGAAGGCCGAGCGTCAGGTCCGCATCGAGGATCGCAACGTCAGGCAGGATGATCGGCGATGAAATGCCGCGTTTCTCATCACCACCCACCGTAATGATCGAGACCGGCGTCACCTCCGAACCCGTTCCCGCCGTCGTGGGCACGAGCGCCAACGGCAGCCGAGGTCCCTTGGCGTTGCCGACGCCCCATGCGCCATCCATATCTTCGCCCGAACCGCAGAGAAGCGCCACGACCTTCGCTACATCCAGCGAGGAACCGCCGCCGAAGCCGATCACGCCTGTCACACCCGCGGTTTTCGCCACCTCGATCGCGGCCTCTACCATCGTCAGCGACGGGTCGGCCTCGACCGCGTCGAATACGGTGACCGCAATACCCGATCCCGAGAGGGAGGCGAGCGCGGGGTCGCACAGGCCAAGCTTTCTAAGACCGCCATCGGTGACGAACAGGATGCGCTCGCCAAACCTGGGATCGAGGAGTCCGCCAATCTGCGCCGCCGCGCCGGGACGGAAGACGAGGTGGCCTGTCGTACTGAACACAAAGGGATTCATGATTTTCTCCTGTGCCTTTCCCGCGTCACGCCGCAGGGAGGCTTTCGCGAAGTTTGACCCGCAGGATTTTTCCCGATCCCGTGCGCGGGATCTCAGCCACGACATAGACGCGGTCAGGAACTTTGTAGGCAGAGAGACGCGCCTTGCAGTGCCGCATCAGATCCTCCTGGTCGAAGGCCTGCCCTTCCTTGACGACGATGCAGGCGACGGGGACCTCTCCCAGCATGCTGTGAGGCATCCCGACCACCGCGCAGTCCATGACTGTGTCGTGCAACAGGAGGATCGCCTCCTCGACCTCCGCTGGTGCGATATTCTGCCCGCCGCGGATGATCAGTTCCTTGAGGCGGCCGGTGATCGTGAGGAAGCCGTTGAGGTCGGACTTCGCTAGATCGCCGGTATGATACCATCCGTCGACGACGGCTTTTTCGGTCTCCAGCGGCTTGTTATGGTAGCCCTGCATCAGGTTCGGGCCTTTGCAGATCAATTCGCCCTCGACGCCCACCGGCACGTCGAGACCCGTTTTCGGATCCACCAGGCGGACCGTGAGGCCCGGAACCGGTAGCCCACAGGAACCAGGAACACGCCATTTCCCAGGCCAGTTCATGGTCACCATCGTCGATGTTTCGGTGATACCGTAACCATCCAGAAGCGGAACGTCGAAAAACGCTTCAAAGTCGCTGTTCAGCGTTCCCGGCATGATCGCCCCAGCGGAGACGCAAAGGCGGACGGACGAAAGCAGCCTTTCTCCGCTGGCCTGGCAGGCCGACAGGAAATAGTGGAAGACCGTCGGAACCCCGGGCATGAAGGTGAAGCGACCTGTCCGAAGAAGTTCCGTCGCCTGAGAGGTCGAGAACTTCTCCATGATGTATTCGCTCGCGCCCGTCGCGATGATGGAGAGAACCGCGATATTCAGAGCATAGGAGTGGTAGAGAGGTAGGGTGTTGAGAACGATGTCATTCTCGTTCAACCCCGCGATCGGCGCCCAGCACGCCGCCGTCACCCAGAGCATGGAGCGCATCGATAGCAGGACGCCCTTGGGCTGGCCTGTCGTGCCGGATGTGTAGACGATGAATGCCGGGCGATCGATATCCTGATCATCCTCGAATGCAGCCGTCTGCCCCGACGCGTCAAAGCCGATCTCCTCGTTCACGGCAATCACGACGGGCGGTTTCTCGGAGCGCTGCAGCAACGTGTCCACGACAGGCTGCTTTTCCGGCGGCATGATCAGGAAAACGCATTCCGCATCGCTGATTCGGTAGGCGATTTCGGCCTCGGTCGCCTCGATGCTCACCGGAACGGCGGTTCCGCCCGCCCGCACGACGGCAAGGCAAGCGACGACCCAATTTACTGAGTTCGGCAGAAAGATCGCGACGGCCTGGCCTTTCCTGAGACCCAGCGCAACGAGGCGGGACGCGAGGTCCTCTGTCTCCCGGTCCAGGGCGTCATAGGAAACTGACCGCCTCCTGTCCTCGAAGGCCATTTTCCCGGGATACAGGCGCGCATTCCGTCGAAGGATTGCTCCAACCGGCGCGATAAGCTCGAAGTGTATCATGTTATCCTCCCGCTCCTCCGGTTAGACCATGCAGAAACCGCCGTTGACACTGATGACCTGGCCTGTCACCCAGGACGATGCCTCGGACGCCAGGAAGGTCACCATCGGCGCCACGTCATCGGGCCTGCCGATGCGGCGCAAAGGATAGGCCTTCACGATCTTCTCACGGTTCTTCTCGAGAAACTCTGGATCGGAATGGGACGTCTCGATCAGGCCGAGCGATACCGAGTTGACCGTGATGTTATTTCGGCCGAATTCACGGGCCAGCGATTTGCCGAGCGCGATCGTGCCGCCACGCGCGGCCGCGGCCAGTGCGAGATTGGCTTCGCCAATACGGGAGCTGTCACCAACAAGGTTGATGATGCGGCCGAAGTTCTGCTCGATCATCAGCGGCGCAACGGCGTGGCAGCAATTGATCGCGCCGTAGAGGCATACGTCGATCTGCTTCTTCCATTCTTCAGGGGTCGAGTCGACGAACCGCTGATATTTGACATATCCGGCGTTATTGACCAGCACATCAATGGTTCCAAAATCCGCTTTGACGGCGGCGATCATCGCCTTGACCTGATCGTTTTCACCGATATCGGCCTTGTAGGCCTTGGCCTTTCCGCCCGCTGCTTCGATCGAGGCAACCACCGAATCCGCCTCGGCCTGCGAACGGCTGTAATTCACTGCAACGATGGCGCCTTCCGCCGCGAGAGACCGGGCGATATCTCCGCCGACATCTCTTCCGCCGCCGGTCACCAGCGC
Organism: Sinorhizobium glycinis; assembly: GCF_001651865.1. Classification (GTDB taxonomy): domain Bacteria; phylum Pseudomonadota; class Alphaproteobacteria; order Rhizobiales; family Rhizobiaceae; genus Sinorhizobium; species Sinorhizobium glycinis. Next base: position 422,452 of record NZ_LPUX01000061.1, on the reverse strand, counting down.
CACCTTGCCATTCAGATTGGTCTGCATTTCACGATCTCCTTGATAGGTCTGACGGCTGCAGCGCAGCGCGATCTATTGCGGCCCCTTCCATGGGGCCGAAGTCGGGTCACTTCCCCAGAAACCGGGGCGGACGCCTGTCTTTGAAAGCCTGCCGGCCTTCGATGTAGTCCTCGCTCGCGCTGGCCTCGTCGATCAGCCTGCCAGCCGCGGCGTGATCCAGCGCCCCGCGTGCGCAGCCGTTGAGAATGAACTTCGCGCCCGCAATCGTGAGGGGTGCGTTTTCAGCCAGCTCCGCGGCCCGGTAATGCGCGGCAGCAAGAGCATTCTCCGCAACCTGATCGATGAAGCCGATTTCGAGAGCCTGCCCAGCATCGAAGCGACTGGCCGAGAAGAGGATGCGCTTCGCTTGCGTCACACCCACGAGCGCGTAAAGTTTGCGGGTCGCGGAGACGCCATAGACGATCGACAATCGGGCGGCAGGAATTCCGAAGACCGCATTGTTCTCAGCAACGCGGAAATCGCATGACATGGCCAGATGCGCCGCGCCGCCGAGGCAATATCCCCGCAGGGCGGCGATCGTCGGCTTGGACACCTGGTAGATCGCATCCCCTGCGGCATCGACCGCCAACTCATAGGATTTGCTGTCCTCGAGCCCGCCGCGAACCACGTCAAACTCGCTGATGTCGGCGCCAGCCGAAAAGTCATCGCCGGCCCCCGTCAGGATGATCGACCGAACCGACGGGTCCCGGTCGAAGGCGCGGAACAGCTCCGCGAGCTGCCGCCACATCGCATAGGTAACGGCATTCCTGTGCCCGGGGCGGCTCAATGTGACCACCGCAACCCCATCCGTGTTTTCAACGAGAATATCGCTCATTCGCCTGCCCTCGGACTACCGTTCAGATGGTGATATGCGCAGTCCAGTCCCTTGCACGAAGAGGCGCCCGGCTCCGTCGCCGGGCGCCGTTGAGTCAGTTCTTCACGAGCGGGCACTGGCTTTCCGAAAGCGGACGGAAAGCGTTGTCGCCTGATATGGTGGTGACGAGCTTCAGAATGTCCCACTCACCCGTGGATTCGGCCGGCGTCTTGACCTGATAGACGTACATGTCGTGCACCATCCGGCCATCCTCACGGATCTTGCCGTTCTTGGCGAAGAAGTCGTTGATCGGTGTTTCGCGCATCTTTGCCATGACTTTCTGGGCATCGGTCGTGCCGGCCGCCTCAACGGCCTTCAGATAGTGCATGGTCGAAGAGTAATCCCCCGCATCGCCCATATGCGGCGGGCGGCCGACGCGCTCTTCGAAGCGCTTAGAGAACGCCCGCGTCGCATCATCGCGATCCCAGTAGAAGGCGTTCGTCAGGATCATGCCCTGCGCGGTCTCGAGGCCGAGCGAATGAACGTCGGTATCCCAGACGAGCAAGCCCGCAACCGTTTTGCCGGATGCGGCAAGACCGAACTCGGCTGCGGACTTCACTGCATTGATGAAGGACGTGCCGGATCCCGCCATGGCAACGACCTGCGCCGGCGAAGCCTGCGCCTGCAGCATGAACGCGCTGTGGTCGGAAGTCTCGATCGGATAGCGCACGGAGCCGGAGACCTCGCCGCCATTGTCCTTGACGATCTCTGTCGCATCAGCCTCCAGCGCATGGCCGAATGCGTAATCGGCTGTCAGGAAGAACCAGTTCTTCATGCCCTGCAAGATCAGCTGGTTGGCGGTTCCGTTCGCAAGCGCGTAGGTGTCGTAGGAGTAGTGGATGCTGTTCGGCGTGCAGCCGTCGTTCGTCAGGCGGGACGAGCCGGAGCCGTTGACGATCGCGATCCTGTCCTCGTCCTTGGCGACCTGGGTGACAGCCAGCGCAATGCCGGAATTGATCAGGTTGTTGATCATCGTCACGCCTTGCGATTCATACCACTCGCGCGCCGTGGACACCGCCACCTCCGGCTTGTTTTGGTGGTCGGCCACGACGACTTCGAGCGGCCGGTCGAGAACCTTGCCACCGAAATCCTCGACCGCCATCTTCACGGCGGTGATCGCCCCCTCGCCCGCCTCATGCGAGAACTGACCACTGACATCGGTCAGCACGCCGATGCGAACAGGTGCGGCATCCTGCGCCCCGGCAGACATGGTCATGGCACCGACGGCCGCGACGCAGGACAACAGCATAAGCTTATTTTTCATCGCTCTTCCTCCCGAATTTGGCACCTGAGCTCCTCCCAGACACCAGATAATACACTTGCGTTATCATACTTATATGAAGCAGGCCGCTTCATTTGTGGCGCTACAGTAGGCCTTATGGGGCTAGGTAAGCAGGTTTTGCGAGAAAGCGCAAGCTTGCATTATTAGACTTTATGTGTTTTTCTGACCGTGCCGACATCACAATGGGAGGCGGGCCGGTTGATGCGGCCCCCTGGGAAAACCAAGTCGGCAGAGGAGGAACCGTGCCGGATAGCGCACCCATCATCGAAGCGCGTGCATTGACGCGCTCGTTCAGCGGCTTCATTGCCGTCAAGAATGTCGACCTGAAGATTCGTGCCGGCACGATCCACGCCCTGATCGGGCCGAACGGCGCCGGCAAGAGCACTCTGTTCAATCTCTTGACCAAATTCCTGTCGCCGAGCAGCGGGCAGATCCTGTTCAAGGATCGCGACATAACGCAAATGGCGCCCGCCGACATCGCGCGCCTGGGCCTCGTGCGGTCGTTTCAGATTTCATCTGTGTTCCCGCATCTCAGCGCGCATGAGAATGTCCGGGTCGCTCTGCAGGCCCGCGCGAAAGAAACATTCGCATTCTGGAAATCGAACGCGACGCTCCGCCGCTTCAACGAGGAAGCGACCAGGCTGCTCGACAGCGTCGGCCTTACCGACCGGGCGCAGACGAAAGCCGCCGAGCTGTCCTACGGGCGAAAGCGCGCCCTTGAACTGGCCACCACATTGGCGCTCGACCCCGAAGTCCTGCTTCTCGATGAGCCGATGGCGGGAATGGGCACGGAGGATATCGGCCGGACGGCCGCCCTGATCCGCAGCGTCGGAAAGGGGCGAACGGTACTGATGGTCGAGCACAATCTCGGCGTCGTCTCCGACCTGTCGGACCGGATCACCGTGCTGCGCCGCGGAGAGGTCATCGCGGAAGGAAGCTATGCCGACGTTTCCGCCGATAGCGAAGTCCGCAAGGCGTATATGGGAGGCAGCCATGGCTGAGGCTCCCCTCCTCGACGTTAAAGGCCTGGAGGCCTGGTATGGCGAAAGCCATGTGCTGCATGGCATCGATTTCGATGTGCGAAAGGGCGAAGTCGTGACGCTCATTGGCCGCAACGGCGCCGGCAAGACGACGACGTTGCGCAGCCTCATCGGCGTCGTTGGAAAGAGACGCGGCGCCTGCAGCTATAAGGGCGCCGACCTCCTGAAGGTCGCGCCGCATAAGGTTGCGCGCCTCGGCATCGGCTATGTGCCGGAAGAACGCGGCATCTTCTCCTCACTCACTGTGCTGGAAAATCTCCTGTTTCCGCCGGCATGGCAGGCGGGCGGCATGGCCGTCGACGAAATATACGGCCTCTTTCCGAACCTGAAAGGGCGGGACAGCACATCGGGAACCCGCCTGTCCGGCGGCGAACAGCAGATGCTGGCCATCGGCCGGATTCTTCGGACGGGCGCCGATTTCATCCTGCTCGATGAGCCGACCGAAGGCATCGCCCCCGTGATCATCGAAGAGATCGGCGCGGCGCTGCGCATTCTCAAGGACCGCGGCATGACGATCATCCTGGTCGAGCAGAACCTTCGTTTTGCGGCATCCATCGCGGATCGCCACTACGTGCTCGACCAAGGAAAGGTCGTCGACGAAATCTCCAACAACGCACTCGACGCCAACATGGACCGGCTGAACAGATATCTCGGAGTCTGATCCATGACGCGCTCCCTTCAAATAGGTAGAAACCGATGACTGATATCTTCGGGGTTCCAATTGTCGTTTTACTCGGGCAACTGCTGCTCGGCTTGATCAACGGCTCCTTCTACGCTCTCCTAAGCCTCGGCCTCGCCATTATCTTCGGCATGCTGAACGTGATCAACTTCGCTCATGGCGCCTTCTACATGCTCGGCGGCTTCGCCGCCTGGCTGCTGCTGTCGGCCCTCGGTATCGGCTATTGGGAAACACTCATCGCCGCACCCCTGATGGTCGGGGCGCTGGGCGCCGTCGTGGAGCGGTTATTTCTCAAGCGCCTCTACAGGGTCGACCACCTCTACAGCCTGCTTCTCACATTCGGCATTGCCTTGATGCTCGAAGGGCTCTTCCGGCATGTCTACGGCGCCGCCGGCAAGCCTTATCCGATACCCCCGTCTCTGACGGGCGGCATCAATCTCGGCTTCATGTTCCTGCCGATGTATCGCGCCTGGGTGATAGTCGCCTCTCTCGCAGTCTGCATCGCCACGTGGCTGGCGATTGAGCGGACCAAGCTCGGCGCCTACCTGCGGGCTGCGACGGAAAATCCGGGCCTGGTCCAGGCATTCGGAATCAATGTCCCGTTCATGCTGACTGCGACCTACGCCTTCTGCGTGGGCCTTGCCGGCTTTGCAGGCGCACTGGCCGCGCCGCTCTATCAGGTCAGCCCCGGCATGGGGTCCAGCGTCATCATCGTAGTCTTCGCGGTGGTCGTCATCGGCGGCATGGGATCGATCGGCGGCGCAATCGTCACCGCCCTGGCGCTGGGCATCATCGAGGGGCTGACGAAGACATTCTATCCTGCGGCATCCTCCATAGCGGTTTTCGTGGTGATGGTCCTTGTCATTCTCATCCGGCCATCCGGCCTGTTCTCCCGCGAGGCTTGATCATGAACAGTACAACCATGGTTTCTTCCCTTGAGGCCCCGCGCACGCGCCGGCTCCGGACGACCGGAGGCCTTCTTCTCGCCCTTGTGGCCATGCTGATGATATGCGCGCCGCTGGCGATCTATCCGCTGTTCCTCATCAAGATCCTCTGTTTCGCGCTCTTCGCGGCGGCGTTCAACCTCGTTCTGGGATATGCAGGGCTCCTGTCGTTCGGTCACGCGGCCTTTTTTGGCGGCGCGGCCTACATCACCGCCCACGCCGCCAAGGTCTGGCAGCTTCCCTTTGAACTCGCCGTGCTTGCGGGAACGGCCTTTGCGGCGCTTCTCGGCCTTGCCTTCGGCACGCTGGCCATCCGCCGCCATGGCATCTACTTCGCCATGATTACGCTCGCCCTCGCGCAGATGGTCTATTTTATGGCGGTGCAGATGCCCTTCACCGGCGGGGAGGACGGCATTCAGGCCGTGCCGCGGGGCTATCTTCTCGGGATCATCGATCTCCGCGACATCACCGCCATGTATTACACCGTCCTCGGCGGAACGATTCTTGGCCTTGTGATCATCTGGAGGACCGTCAACTCGCCCTTCGGCCATATCCTCTCGGCCATTCGCGAGAATGAAACCCGCGTCACCTCGCTGGGCCTCAAGCCGGAACGCTACAAGCTGATCGCCTTCACCCTCTCCGCCGCGCTTTCAGGCTTCGCCGGCGCGCTGAAGGCGATCGCGTTCCAGCTCGCCTCGCTTGTGGACGTTACCTGGCACATGTCTGGCGAAGTCATTCTCATGACCCTTCTCGGCGGAATGGGCACGCTGATCGGCCCGATCGCCGGCGCCAGCATCGTCGTCGGGCTGGAGCATTTTCTGTCGACCAGCGGCCTGCCGATCACATTCATCATCGGCCTGTTCTTCGTCGTATGCGTGATGATGTTCAGGCGGGGTTTGTTCGGTGAACTGAAGGCGCTGCTCGAGCGTTCAAGATCTTGACTTAAGTCTTCTTATGCAAGTGACCTTTACCGGGGCCGGTTTTCGGCCCCGGTTTTTGACTTCAGCCGGCGCGCCTTGCACGAGACCCGAACAGGTAGCCGATGGCTGCGGCCATGATGAGCTGAACGATGCTCGCCAAATCCGGCGAAATGCGCGCCGGACCGTCCGCCGGCGGCGCAAGGCTCGGCAGCAAGCCCCCATGGAGCGCCCACGTCGCCACCACGACGGCGGCGAAGACGACAGCCGCGAGAACCGGCAGGCTGAGCGAAGTGCCGGTGGGCGACGCGGAAACTTGCACGGCGCGCGCACGCGGCAAGGCGGAGGCATTCTCGCTGGACGACGCGACGGCGACCGACTGCCTTACTAGGCCGGGTTGCGCGAGGGCATCACTGGCGGTTGATGTCGCCAATGACTGTCTGGCACCTTGGCGGGCGTGGATCTCTTCGGCAAACCGCTTGAAAAACTGCCACGACATTTGTTTTGCGGTTGCATCGATAAGCCGCCCGCCAAGCTGTGACAGCTTGCCGCCGATCTGGGCATCGACGGTATAATGCAGGACGGTTCCATCCTCGACCGCTTCCAGACGAACGACCGCCACTCCCTTTGCGAATCCGGCGACGCCGCCCTGCCCTTCGCCAGTGATCCGATAGCCGTTCGGCGGATCGAGGTCCGATAGCGTCACGGCACCCTGGAACCGGGCCTTCACCGGACCCACCTTCATGACGGCAACAGCCGACATTTCGGTCTCGGAAGACTTCGTTAGCTCCTGGCATCCGGGGATACAGACTTTCAGAACGTCGGCATCGTTCAGGGCGCTCCACACCTCCTCTTTGCTCGCGGGAATGTGCTGCTGGCCAGTCATGTCCATGGAATATCCTCCTCGTCCCAATCGAAAATCTCCCCTTTCCCGGGGCTCTGGTATTGCTTGACAATCCTATTTTAAGTCTAATAATGCAAGTTAATTTTGAAAATGCGCCATGGGATTGGCGAGGCTGGGAGGAGCCGCGATGACAAGGCTTTCCGCGATATATCGGAACACTCTGGCGCGCACGGCCGTACGATGCCGGAGAGTGCCTTTCCTATCGACGGCGGCGAAATGAAACCGGCCCCCTTCGAATACCTCGCCGCGACATCGGCAGCCGAGGCTGCCGAGGCCCTCGCCGCTGCGAACGGCGACGGCAAGATAATCGCGGGCGGCCAGAGCCTTATGCCGATGATCAACTTCCGTCTGGTGAAGCCCACGATCCTGATCGACATCAACCGCATTGCCGGCCTCGATCGCATCGAAAAGCACGGTGAACGGCTGCGCATCGGGGCCACGGTGCGGCACCGCATGACCGCGACGGATGCGCTCGTGCACCGGCACATCCCGATCCTGCACGACGCCATGCATCACGTGGCGCATCTGACGGTGCGCAATCGCGGTACCTTCTGCGGCAGCGTCTGTCATGCGGACCCGGCAGCGGAAATGCCGATGATGACGCTTCTCCTCGACGGGACGATTGCCGCCCTCTCGATCCGGGGAGAGCGGCAGATCGCCGCCTCGGAATTCTTCGTCGGCTCGCTGATGACGTCGCTCGAACCGGACGAGTTCGTCACCTGGATCGACATCGACACGCTGCCGCCCGAGACGGGCTGGGGCTTCGAGGAATTCTCCAGGCGGCACGGCGATTTTGCCCTCGCCTGCGTAGCGACCACGATGCGCATCGTCGACGGCGTCGCATGCGACGTCCGTTTCGGCATGATGGGCGTCGGCGAGACGCCGTTGCGCCTGCCGGACATCGAAACGCTCGTCGAGGGCCAGGCGATCTCGGAGAGGCTGTTGCAGGACGTGTCGGAGGCGCTGAAGGGGCTCCTCCAACCCAACACGGATATCCACGCGTCCGCCGACTATCGCAGACACCTTGCCGGCGTACTTGCGCGGCGTGCACTGCGCGATGCCTGGAAGCGGGCAACCTTTCGCAAGGACGGCCCAGATGCCTGAAAAGAAGATCACCCTCAGCGTCAGCGTGAACGGCGTGGCCCACACCGCGACCATCGAACCGCGCATGCTGCTCAGCGATTTCCTGCGCCACGAGCTTGGCCTCACGGGAACGCATGTCGGCTGCGAGCACGGTGTCTGCGGTGCATGCACCGTCCTTCTCGACGGCCGGAGCGCAAGGTCCTGTCTGACGCTCGCCGTCCAGGCCGAAGGCGTGGAGATCGAGACGGTCGAGGGACAGGGGAGCGTCGATCAGCTCGGCCGGATTCAGGAAGCGTTCCGCCAGCACCACGCCCTGCAATGCGGCTTCTGCACGCCCGGCTTCATCATGGCGATCACCGACATGCTGCGCCACCACCCCCTCGAAAGCGACGAGCAGATCCGCGAGGCGCTGTCCGGCAATATCTGTCGCTGCACAGGCTACGAACACATCGTCAACGCCGTCCGGGAACTGGCGAGGGAAAGAGGACCTCTGACATGAAGATGCATTTCCTTGCCGGCGGCCGGGTTCGCATGCGCCGATCCGTCTTCGTTCCCGGTGTGGCGAAGGAGGAGACGATCGAACTGCCTGTCCACGCTACCCTGATACGGCACCGCCAAGGCAACGTGCTGTTCGACACCGGCTGCAACCCTGAGGCCGCCACCGATCCGCAAGCCCGCTGGGGCGGGTTGGCCAAGGTGATGACGCCGATATTTGATCCGGAGCAGACGGTTGTCCGGCAACTGGCAGCGCTCGGCCTTGAGGCTGGCGACATCGACGTCGTGATCTGCTCGCACCTGCATCCCGACCATTGCGGGTGCAACCAGTATTTTGGCCGCGCGACGATCCTGTGCCATGAGGCGGAAGTCGCGGCGGCGAAAACCGACGCTGCCGAAAACCAGGGCTATCTGAAACCAGAATGGGACCAGCCGCAAGGCTTTCAGACCTTCAGCGCGGAGCACGACGTCTTCGGTGACGGGCACATCGTCCTCCTTCCCATGCCCGGCCATACGCCCGGCATGACTGTCGCGCACGTATCGCTGCGGGACAGCGGCACCTTCGTCCTCGCCTCCGATGCCGCGCCCCTTCAGGCCAATATCGATGCCGGTGTCGCGCCGCGGAACACCTGGAACATGGAGCTCGCCGCGGCGGCGCTCGCGCGCTTGAAGGTCTTCCGCGACAAGGGCGCGACCATCGTCTCCGGACATGACGAGGCGCAGTGGCAGGCCCTGCGGAAGGGCCGGGAGTTTTACGAATGAGCCTGCACGACCATTCCGTCGAACTCCGCCCCAAGCTTGTCGGCAAACGAGTAAAGCGCACCGAAGACCCGCGGCTGCTTGCAGGCGTAGGCCAATATGTGGACGACATGGCGCCGGCCGGAATGATGCATGTCGCGCTGCTCCGCTCCGACCAGCCGCATGCCCGCATCCTCAACATCGATGTCGGCGAGGCATTCTCCGTTCCCGGGGTCATCGCCATCTACGACGCAACAGATCTGGAAAACGAGGTCAGGCCGGCGATCCCCACCTCCCGCATGCCCGACTATTACGCCACGCCCATCTGGCCACTGGCGCGCCACAAGGTGCGCTATGTCGGCGAACCCGTCGTCGCCGTCGTCGCGGAAAGCCGCTACGCTGCCGAGGACGCGCTGGAGCATATCACCATCGACTACGAACCCTTACCATTCGCGATCCGGCAGGTCGACGCGGTCAAGGACGACGCCCCGCTGCTCCACGAGGAAGCCGGCACGAACACGATCATCCGGCGGGAATTCAAGCGCGGCGATGTCGATGCCGCATTCGAGAGCGCCGCGGTGACCGTCAAGGGCCGGTTCCGGATGACGCGCAAGACGGCCGTCGCGATGGAAAACCGATCCTACCTTGCCGAATGGGATGCGCGAAAGCAGGCGCTGACGCTTTACACCTCGTCGAATATCCCCGGCGTCATCCGGGATGTCCTGTCCGGATGCCTCGACTTGCCCGGCACGCGCCTGCGGGTCGTCGCGCCGGACGTCGGCGGCAGTTTTGGCGGGAAGGGATCATTGTACGGAGAGGAGATCCTTGTCTGCGCCCTTGCTCGCAAGCTCAAGCGCCCGGTGAAGTTTGTCAGCGATCGCCTGGAAGACCTGTCCGCGACCAGCCAGGCGTTCGATGAGCTGATAGAAGCCGAGCTCGCCGTCACGGAGGACGGGATGCTCATCGGGCTCAGGGCCGACGTCATCGGCGATGTCGGCGCCTATTCGATCTATCCCTGGACCGCTGCCCTCGAAACCGTGCAGGTGGTGAGTTTCCTGCCAGGCCCTTACAGGATGGAGCATTACCGGGGCCGTATCCGAGGTGTTCTCACTCCCAAGCCGCCTACCGGACCCTATCGCGGCGTCGGCCGGCCATCCTCGACATTCGCGATGGAACGCTTGATCGAAATGGCGGCCCGCAAGCTGGGCATGGACCCGGTCGCGTTTCGCCGCAAGAACCTCGTCAACGCCGACGAGTTCCCCTATCGGACCGCCTCCGGCATCATCTGGGACAAGTCGGCGTTTCAGGAGTGCCTGGCAGGCGCCTGCGCGCATGTCAATTATCCCAACCTCCTGCTCGAAAGGGATGAGGCACGCCGAGATGGACGCTGGGTCGGTATCGGCCTTGCAAGCTATGCGGAACTGACCGGCATCGGCTCGCGCATCTCCGTCGCTCCCGGCATGCCCATTAACACCGGCACGGAAACCGCGAAAATCGAGATCGATGCGACGGGTGCGATCACCGCCGCCTTCGGCATCGCCTCGCACGGACAGGGTCTTGAGACCACGCTTGCCCAGGTGATTGTCGACGAACTCGGCTGCAAGCTCGAGGATATCGAGGTCAAGCATGGCGACAGCGCGCTGGTGCCGATGTCCAGCGGCACCTATGCCAGCCGCTCGGCCGTTCTCGGCGGTGGCGCGGCAACCCTTGCCGCACGCGTCGTCAAGGGCAAGGTGTTGCGCGCAGCCGCCTATCTGATGGAGCAGAGCATCGACGACCTCGACATGCATGACGGCATCGTCACCAGCCGAAACTCGAACTGCACGATGACGCTCAAGGAGATCGCATCGGCCGTCTATTCGCAGATGGGGCGCATTCCGCGCGATCAGCGCGAGGATCTTGCCGCATCGGAGACCTATGATCCCTATCTCGGCACCGCCTGTTCATCCACCCATCTCGCCATGGTCGAAGTCGATCCGGAGACCTACGGCGTCAAGGTCCTGCGTTACGTGGTGGCTGAGGATTGCGGCAAGATCATCAATCCGATGATCGTCGATGGCCAGGTGCAGGGCGCGGTGGCGCAGGGCATCGGCGCGGCTCTTCTGGAGGAGATCGTGCACGACGACCAGGGCCAGACCGTCGCGGCAAGCCTTGCGGACTACCTCGTTCCGGTGGCGACCAATGTGCCCGATATCGGCATCGTGCATATCGAGGCGGATTTGCCCAACAATGTAGGCGGGTTCCGCGGCATGGGCGAAGGCGGCACGATCGGCGCGCCGGCGACGATCGCAAACGCCGTATCCGACGCGCTTTCCCACCTCAGTGTCTCGGTGGAAACGCTTCCCGTCACACCGGAGCGGATATTCCGGATGCTGCAGGCGCGCCGCGATCCGGCCGCTGCCGTCACAGATTGAACGGGTAACGCAGAATGTAATCCGTATCCTTCACCGTAATCTGCTTCCTGCATTCGGAGCAAACGACGATCGCCGAAAAGTCCTGCCCGCAGGTCTTGTGTCGCAGGCGCATCGGAGGTTTGCCCTCCGCAAGCCAGCGGTCTCCCCAGGCCATCATCACCAGCATCGGCTTGTAGAGATCGAGCCCCATTTCGGTGAAGCGATACTCGAACCGTTCGCTTGAACCATACGGAACCTTGCGAAACACCTCCGCCTGCACGAGGCGCGCGAGACGATCGGCAAGGATGTTCGTGGCGATGCCAAGGTTCTCCCGCATCTCCTCGAAGCGGCGGACACCAAACCAGCCTTCCCGCAGGATCAGGAAGCTCCATCTGTCGCCGATGATGCCGAGCGTCCGTGCAACGGAGCATGGCCGCACCCGCTCCAGAAGCGTGGGATCGGAACTCCGGCGCGACGTCGGGCGCGTATCGACGGGAGCGTAGCCCGCCCCCGGCCCATCGCGGGGCGCAACCTCTCGCGCCGTGAACGGCTCCAGGCACTCGCTGCATACAGTCACCGGGTGGCATGCGCAGCCGCAGCTCTTGTGGATCAGTTGCAGGGGCGGTTCCTTGCCGCCCGTCAACCATTTGTCGCCGAACTCCATCAACGACAGCATGGTCGGAAAGAGATCCTTTCCTCGTTCGGTCAGGAAATACTGTTGCCCCGGCTCGTTGGGCCGCCGTCCCACGCTCATGATCTCGTTTGCGACAAGTGCGGACAAGCGCGACGACAAGGTTTGCCGGGGAATGCCCAGTCTCTGCTGGAACTTGTCGAACCGACGAACCCCGAAATACGCTTCCCGAAGAATGAGGAAGTTCCACGTATCGAGGACGATCTCCATCGTACGGCGGACCGATGACTGCCGCTGTAGCGGTATCGGCTTCGACAATCCCTTGGAGGGCTCAGAGGCCAGCGTGTCTTTATTCAACATTTCGCATCATCAGAAAGCCGTCATCCATTCCCGCTATAACTTAGGTCAAAAAGTCTAACAATGAAAGTACCACGACGAGGGACTAGGCAACTGCTAACAGGAGAGAGCATTCCCCAAGATGCTGCGACGGCTCCTCTCCACCCCGAACCAGACCGCGCCGCGGGGCGTCTGAACTTCGGTCCACCCACCCACGACACTGATGAAGGCGAATTCTGGACCCGAAAACGACTTTCCAGCCGCGGTTCACGAACGACCGCTGCGCGCCCCATAATGGTCATCGAGCCACCGGTCGCTGTCGCCGCAAAGCGGACATGACGCAGTGACAACGCGGGTCGCAGTTGCGCCAAGTCGCCATTCCGCCCCGTGCGGGTGATTAGATCACGAATTCCTCCTCGTATGTCTGTGGCTCGGGAACGACCGTAACCTCCACCGGAACGATCCAATTGGCCGCGTAGCTCTCGCAGTCGGAACGCGGGAGCTCGGGCTGCACGCACCCCGCCCCATCGATCGCGCGACATCGCAGTATATATCGCCCGACTTCTTCAGGGGTCCACACGTACTCCCACAAGCGCCATGCAAAGGGACGTTCTGTTTCGAGGAGCCTTCCCTCGCGCCAGCCCCTGCCATCTCCGGTGCAGACCTGCACCTGCCGAATAGCAGCCTCTCCGCTCCAGGCGGCTCCGAAAATCCGATACGGTTGGCCGGCGATGAGATGCGCCCCCTGCACGGGACGCGCGATCTGCGCTTTGACCTCCATCTCCGCAAGCGGGACCAGCCTGGGTTCCCCGAGGCTGCGCTCCCAACGGAAATAGTCGCGCGCCTGCCAGTAGCCAAGGAACGGTTGCTCCACAACCGTGATATGCGTGATCCACTTGACCCAAGCCATGCCGAACCAGCCACCCACGACCGCGCGTAGCGGGTAGCCGTGATCGCGCGTCAACGCCTCCTCGTTCATCGAATAGGCAAGGATCGTGCTGTGAGCCATTGCCTTCTCAAGCGGTAAACTGCGCGCAAAAGCGATGGGGCCGGGAGAAGCCGTTTTCTTGTTCGTGTCGACGACGCCGCTGTCTGCGCCTACGAGCAGAACCTCACGTGCGGTTCGCTTAACGCCCGCCATTTCCAAAATCTCGCGCAGAAGAACACCTGTCCACGCGGCATTGCCGACGGCTCCGTTCTGCCACTGCAACCCCTCCTTCGGCGGCACATAGTAGACGCGCCCGTTTCCTGCGCACTCGACGACGGCGGTGAAAGTCGTGCTCCGCATCGCCTTGATGCTGTCGAGGTCAAGTTCGATTGGCCGCTCCACCGCCCCGCCAACGCGCAATCTCCAGTCTCGCGCATCGAGGTCCGGCGACGCGAAATGGTTTCGCACGAAGAACAGCTCGGTTGGGATCAGCCAATCGGAGAGCGACGCAAACGGAAACTCGATGTTCTGTGGGGATTTCTGTCGAACTATTAGACCGGGTTGCTCTGGCATCGTCCTCGTCTCCCCTTCCAAGGGCACAACGTTGGCACTCGGTCGCGCGAATTCCGGTTCGATCACACCGCCCCTCGCAGTGCGTCTATCGCGTTCCGCCCTTCGGTTGCATTCTAGCACATACCGCACGTTTTCGGATCGACCTCGAACGGCAGCAAAGGGCCCGAATGCTGCTATAGGCCCACGTCTCTTCGCACCCCCAAGTCGGACACTGAGCAGAGCATGGTGGTATCCCAGAAGCGGGCATGCATACATGCCGCCGAGCTGCAGGTTTGCACCACTTCCAGACCTTACCTCGGAAGCTGCGGATCGACGCGTTTCGACCCGTTGCGGACTTCGCCGGCATTTAATCAGAACGGCCGGATCCCCAGTCGGAAGCGGCTGTTGACGCAACCGCGCATTTGCCGGATTCGTTTCGCAGTTTTATCGGATGGCATCCAATTTTTCTCGGATGAGCCGATCGCGATCGGCGATATGCCACGCAAGCGCTTCCTCAAACGTTGAAAGCAACTGACGCGCCGTCGCAGTGTCACTGCCATTCCCCTCCAATTTGGCGACAATCTCGCGCTGATGCGCTACATGACGCTCACCATCCGCGACGTGCCTTTCTGCCGCTGCCAGGTGTTCCTCAATGAGGGCAAGGTGATCCATGACCGCAATATAGCACAAGCGGGCCCGCTTCACGTTTCAGTAACGCCCCCCGAAGCTGACCGAAGCGCGCGCGGAACATAGCGACGGCGCAGCGATTGGGGGTACAAACCGGGAGACAATCGAATGTCGACCATTGCACGCGATCCTGTTTCGGAAAGAACCTTCTCCTCCGACCGGCGGATCCGTGCGGCAGGCCTTGAACGGCGGTCGCTGCAAAGCCAGAGCAGCAGCCTGTTCATGTCGGCCGTCACCACCGGTACGATCGCAAGCCTTTTCACGACGGCGGCATTGGCGCTGCTGGGCGGATTGGAGGGACGGAGCATTTTCCAGCCAACCAATGCCACGAGCCATTGGCTTCATGGCGAGGATGCCGGCAACGTCAGGGTCGCGGACGCGAAGCACACATTGCTCGGCTATTGCACGCATCATCTGTCCGCGATCTTCTGGGCTCTGCCCTTCGAAGCATGGCTGGTGGCCGGCCGCTCCAGGGAACCGACCGCCACACTGCGGAAGGCGGCGCTGACCGCCGCCGTTGCGTATGTGGTCGATTACCACCTGGTTCCGAAGCGGCTGACACCCGGATGGGAGAGGGTTCTCTCGAAGAGATCGATCGGAATGACCTACGCCGCACTGGCGCTCGGTCTGGCGGCGGGAGCCATGGTGTCACGGAGATCGCAACATCCGAATCATGGCGCCGAATGAAATTCGTGACCGGCGCCGACCAACAGCGTGGCGGCTCTGATTTCTAAAGGAGCAGCTCTAACTCAGGCCGGTCACCGGTACCGGCTCACCATCTTCGCTTCAGCGCGAGTGCGCAGATGTCCAGCTTCGCTGCATGCAAATGACGCCTCGACGCATGCCGCCATGAAGCAGTTCCTTGCCGAACTCGCATATTCTGGGTGATGCAATGCTGCACGACAGGCTCGGACGGCACGTGCGTGCAGCGGTCCATGGCTGGGCCATTCATTCTCGAGGAAATCAAGGGCGTCATAGAGCCCGCAGAACTGGCGTCTCATGCCGTTTTGCAGCGTCACCCACAGGGGTCCACGCCAAGGCACTTCTCTCATTTTCGGACCTCCTCAAAGGTCGTACTTAGAACCGCCAACCCATCCTGTTCGTTCCCCAAACTACGATGATTCTTTGCCCGTGGTCACCATTCAGGCCCGCAACCCCCGCCTGAGTTTACTGGCGGCTCTTCCTACTCCTGACAGCTCCGTTGCCCGACCGTTCCTGAGGAGCGGCGCCGACGTCGCCCTGGTTTTCAAGTTCTTTGCTAGCCTGGTGCCAGTGGCGTTCATGGTCTCCGTCAAGCCGGCCTTCGCGCTCCCAAATCTCATAGGCGCGCCTACGAACATGCTCGTCCATTTTGTTGTCGGTTCCCATCGTTTTCCTCCTTGTTACTCGCGCGGCGGTTGCTGCGATCGTCACGTCCGTTGCTTCTCGTCCGGAGGGTGCTCATCTTTCGAGGCCGGAGTGTCTACTGGCTTTGCCGAATCGGACGGCTTGCTGTCTTGCTCGCGCCTTGTCAGTTCTCGTTCAATCGTTTCCCGAGAGCCCTCGGCCGGGTCTTCGCTCCGCTTGTTGCTGTCAGCCATGCTTGCTCCTCCGGCTCTTAAAATGACGGTGCGAAAAGCAGGTCCGTGCAAACCAAGCAAAGACGAAGATGTTCCTCCTGCCCACAGGTGGACATCACGCTCCGACGAACCCGGAACCTTTGTGGATGCTTTTGGTTCGACCTTTGCAAGAACAAGGGCGAGAGGAAGCGACAATGGGAACACCAACCGATCATCTGCATGCCTGGCTCAGGGATGCACATGCCATGGAAGAACAAGCGATCACGATGCTCACCAGCCAGTCCGGAAGATTGAAGAATTATCCGGAGCTCAAGGCGCAAATCGACAAACACCTTCAGGAAACCCGCGATCAGGTCGCCATGCTCGACCGTTGCCTTGAGCGCACCGGCGGCGGCGCTTCCGGGATCAAGGACATCACCGGCAAGATAGTCGCCTTCGGGCAGGGCTTGAGCGGATTGTTCGTCAATGACGAAGTCGTCAAGGGCTCGCTCGCCAGCTTTACCTTCGAGCAGATGGAGATCGCCAGCTACAAGATCCTCATCGTGGCCGCCGACTACGCCGGCGATCAGGAGACGAAACGCGTCTGCGAGACGATCCTGCAGCAGGAGGTGGCCATGGCGCAGTGGCTTGACGAACACGCCGCCGAGATCACCCGCAAGTTTCTCGAACGTGATCAGCAGGGCAAGACCGCCAAACGCTAGCGGAGCCTTCCAGTGCTCCGGAGAACGACATGCAAGCCGTTGTCTTCATAATCGTCATGGCGTTGCCGCTCGAAGCGGCTATCGCGCTGATGTGGTTTGGACCGTTGCGAAGCGAGCGACCAGGCGTGAGTCGGAACAATTTCTCGAGCCACCGGTTAAGATGACGGCTCCTATCCGAGCGCATGCGGTTGTCCTCCTCCCTACGGTGCACCAGGCGGTGTCCGCTCATTCTGCGGGCACCGCACGATTCCCATAGACAGGTCACTGGACTTCAGGGCTGCAACGGTCTCTGTTGTGCCACGATGCCTACTGGCCAACATTATTGGGTCGTGGCCTGACCAAGGCGGATGTCGAGCACGGCGAACGAAAGTACTTCGTTCCTGACTGCGTCCAAAGCCGCAGCGAGTGTCGTACACGGACCGGCACCGGCGGCTCGAAACGTCGCCTCCATGTCGAGTGCGATCAAGATCTCGTCTTCAGCGATCAGAATTCTCGCGCCACAAAGAGGTTGGTTCTCGTCAGCAGCGGTCCGCACCATTTTCCGCGATCTCCGGAAGCTCGATGACGATCGTGCAGACGACGCCACTAGGCTGGAAATCACGACGAACCGTGGCTCCGGGCAAACTCTTTTCGATCAACACGCCGCCAAAGCCCTGCTCGCTTGGCGGCTCGACCGGCGGACCACCGCTTTCCTTCCACGTAACGGTCAGTTGGCGATTATCGTTCCCGCGCTTCCAACTGAGCCTCACCTGGCCGTTTTCTGTGGCGAAGGCTCCGTATTTCGCGGCATTGGTGGCAAGCTCGTGGAGAACGAGGCCGAAGGGCGTCGCTGTATCCGCCGGAAGCGTCACGGGCTCGCCCTCAAGCTGCAGTCTGTGCCGATCACCGCTCGCATAAGCCTCAAGCTGGCTGCGCGCCAGTGCGCCAAGCTCCGCGCCGCTCCATTCCGATTCGACGAGCAGCTTGTGCGCGCTTGCGAGGGCTGTCAGGCGCCCTTCGAAACGCTCGACGAAGTCCTCCTGCGAATCCGAGGTGCGCATCGTCTGGCGCGCGAGTGATTGGACGACGGCCAGCGTATTCTTGATGCGATGGCTCAGCTCGTTCAGCAGAAGCTGCCGTCGCCGTTCCCATCGCTTGCGGTCGGTGACGTCGCGGGTGCTTTCGAGAACGAGGCGCCGCTCTCCCATCCGCAGGAGCTCGATGTGGCTCTCCACGGTCAAGACTTGCCCGTCCTTTGTCGTGTGGTGCAGTTCGCCGCTCCAGCGGCCGCTCTCCGAAAGGGCCTGCCGCAGGTTCTCGAAGGAGGAGCCGGGCACCTCTGTCTTGAGCAGCTCTTCCTTTGGTTTCCCGATGGCCTCTTCGCGCGAGTAGCCGTAGAGCTCCTCACTGCCTCGGTTCCATTGCTTGATGCCGTCGTCGAAATCCCAGACGAATATCGGTGACCGCGACAACTCCACCAGTCGCGCTTCCTGCTCGAGACGCTGCTTACTCTGCCGGGCGGTCTCTTCGGCCTGACGCCGTTCGGTGATGTCGACGAAGGTCGCTACGACGCCGTCGATCTTGTCGTCTATCGTGCGGTAGGGCCGCATCCGCACCAGATACCAGCGACCGTTGCGGCCCTTGACCTCGTGTTCTACGGACGAGAGGTGGTCCAGCACCGCGCGCGCGTCATCGGCCAGCGTGTCATATTCGAGCTGATGGGTGAAGTCGGTGATCGGCCGCCCCTCGTCATTGGCGGTGACGTTGAAAATCTCCATCAAACGCGGGGTGAAACGCTTGATGCGGAGCGATGGATTGAGGAAAAGCGTCGCGACATCGGTCGCCGCCATGAGGTTCTGCAAATCGCTGTGGGCACGGGAGACGCTTTCCAGCTTCAGCTTCAACTCGTTGTTGACCGTCTGCAGCTCTTCGTTGATCGACTGAAGCTCCTCCTTGCTCGTCTCAAGTTCCTCCGCAGTCGAACGGTACTCCTCGTTCATCGACTGGAGTTCTTCGTTTGCGGCGCGCAGTTCCTCATTGGCCGCCTCGGATTCTTCCCGCGTCACCCGCAGCCGGTTATGCGCAAGTTGCAGTTCCTCCTGCAGTTGACGGATCGTCTGATTGGTAGCCGCATGCCCGTCCATTATGTCGGAAACGGCGTTTTCGCTCTTGTCGACCGCCTCACCTTCGATGAAGAGCACGAGGGCGTGCCGCGTGGGGTCGCTCCCCTGAACAACTGGTTTCACTTGCAGGTAAAGGCGATGCGGGTGCCCGTCGACCTGGGCGAGGATCGGCATGCTCAAGGTGGCTTCGTTTCGTTCGAAGGCGCGATGCAGCGCCGCCCTGAGGTCGAAGCGAAACTCCTCGCGCACAAGATCCGTCGCATCCGTGCTGACCGGACCGCCCGACGGCTGCAGGAAACGGCCGGCGTTTTCGGAAAGATGAATCGCCCGGTGGCTCTCGTCTACCAGCATGCTCGGCGGGGCGATCTTTTCGAGCATCTGGCGGTGCAAGACGGCATCGCTGAAGCTACTGGAGGGTGACGGCGAGCGGGCGGCGACCGGAGCTCTTTCCGCCGTCTGGTGCGGGCCGAGCAGCACGGGCAGCGTCGGACGCCGCTCTCCAGCGCCCGCAATTGAGCGGTAAATCCGCGCCTCACGGTCGACCGTGCGAAAGAGTCCGGCCGGATGGTCGGCGCTTTCCGACGATCCAAGAAAAAGGAACCCGCCCGGACTGAGCGCGTAGTGAAACGTGCTGCATACCTGTTGCTGAAGCTGCCGGTCGAGATAGATCAGGAGATTGCGACAGGAAATCATGTCCAGGTGGGAGAAGGGCGGATCTCTCAGCAGGCTATGGCTAGCGAACAGGACCACATCGCGCAGTTCCCGGCGCACCCGATAGTGTTCGCCCTCGCGCTGGAAGAACCGGCGCAATCTCTCCTCCGAGAGATCCCCTTCGATCGTCGCCGGAAAGCGGCCCTCGCGCGCAATCGCGAGCGCTCCGGCATCAAGGTCGGAGCCGAACACCTGGATTTCCGGCGCAAGGTCGCGACGAGCGGCTTCCTCAAGGAGAAGGATGCCGATCGTGTAGGTCTCTTCTCCGGTGGCGCAGCCGGGAATCCAAACCCTGATGCTGTCACCGGTTTCCTTTCCGTCGAACAGTTGCGGAATGACATTGTCCGCGAGAGACTTGAAGGCGGTCGGATCGCGAAAGAACGTCGTCACGGAGATCAGGAACTCGCTGAAAAGAGCCTGTGCCTCCTCCACGTTTTCGCGCAGATAGGCGTAATAGTCCGCGATCGACTCCTTCCGTGTCACCTGCGCCCGCCGACCGATGCGGCGCAGAATGGTCGCCCGCTTGTATTGCGAAAAATCGTGCCCGGTTCTGACGCGCACATGCGCGAGAATCCGCGCGAGCACATCTTCATCGCTCGGCCGCCCCTCAACAGTGGGCAGCGGCGTCCGGTGGACCAGAAGCTCAGCCAGCCGTTCCGGGAGCTCCTGGACCGGCAGCACGAAGTCCGCAACCTCGGTGGCAATGGCATTGCGGGGCATCGAGGCATATTCCGCCTCATTCGGATCCTGGACGAGCACGATGCCGCCCGCCTCCTTTATGGCCTTGACGCCGATCGCACCATCCGCCCCCGCCCCGGTCAGAATGACGGCGAAACCGGGCCCATGCTCCTCGGCCAGCGATCGAAAGAACAAATCAATCGGTGCCCGGTGCGCCCGCGCCTCCTCAAACGGGAGTGCCGAGATGGTGCCGTCCGCAATCTTCAGCCGCCGGTTCGGCGCGATGACATAGACGTGGTTTCTCTTGAGGCGGGCCTGACCTTCGACCTGTGTTACCGGCATCTGCGTGCGTGACGCCAGAATATTGGCAAGCTCGCTCCTGGCGTCGGGATCGAGATGGACAATGACCACGAAGGCCGCATTCGTATCGGTTGGCATATGGTCAAAAAAGGTCTGAAGTGCCTGGACACCTCCTGCCGAAGCTCCGATGCCAACGATCGGCGGATCCGCTTCCTGCCCCATTCTTCACCTCCCCGGCAATCCGCCCGAGGGGCCACGATGCGTGCTCGATCATGGCCTCGTTTGCGGAGTTTTCCGTAATCTCAGAGCCGGATCAGCGTTTATTCTACACCGAACGGCGTGTTCCGACGTCAACTTCTTATAACCGCGAGCGGGCGGTCACCAATAGAGTATTGGGAAAATCTTCCCTGCGGCAGCGCATCGAACCTATGCGCTCCCGGAGCGTTGTACGAGAATGGAGTATGCCATGGGCCGCCGCGATGTAATCGCCATTGGGGGGTCGATGGGAGCAATCGACGCCTTGCAACATCTGCTTCGCGAGCTTCCTTCCGACTTCGCCGCCACTGTATTCGTCGTCATTCATGTCGGCGCGCACGGGAATGATCTGCTCGCTGATATTTTCAACTATCATGTGGAGATTGCCGTCAAAACGGCGGTTGATGGCGAGCATGTCCGGCGCGGTTGCGTTTATGTTGCACCGGCCGACCATCATCTTCTCGTCCTCGACAATAAGATTCGGCTCGGCCGCGGGCCACGGGAAAACCTCTCTCGACCGGCTCTCGATCCGCTCTTTCGATCCGTCGGCCTGAGCTACGGGCCAAAGGCGGTTGGAGTCGTCCTGACCGGCATGTTGAACGACGGAGCGGCTGGCCTTGCCGACCTGAAGCGATGCGGCGGCGTGACCGTTGTCCAAAATCCGTTGGATGCGGTTGCACCCGACATGCCGATGGGGGCACTCGAGGCCAGCGACGTCGACTATCGGGCTCCGCTCACGGACCTCGCCTCGCTGCTCCTCAAACTCACCGGCGAAGCGCCGGGTCCGACTGTTCCGATACCGCCTGATATCAAGCTGGAGGTGGACATAGCGCTCGGTCGCCCAGTCACGCCTGGGGCGATCGACGCGATCGCAGACACCGTACCCCTCTCATGTCCGGCCTGCGGCGGTGTTCTTTCCGAGATCAGGAACCGACCGCCGCTCCGTTTCCGCTGCCAAGTTGGCCACGCCTACACATCCGAGACTCTCGCTACGGAGACGGAGGGCGCGGTGGACGAGGCAATGCGGGTGGCCCTACGGATCATCGAGGAAAGGGTCAAGCTCTGCGAGAAGATGGCGGATGACGCCTGGCGCAGCGGCTTGGACGCGGCCGCTAGGGCAAACAAGCGGCGGGCCGACGAGATCCGAGCGCACGCTGAAACCTTGCGCGGCGCCATTCTCGCTAAAGCCGATGTGCCCGCCGACCAAGTCGACGACGATAAGGAGTAGATGCGAAGGGTAGTGAGAGTTCCGCTCTTCCGCGGTTGCGAGTACTTTTTGCCATCATCTCGGGTAATCACGTCATCAGCGGGACGTGAGATTCTTCGACGGAGGTGAAGCGGCAGCAAACAGGTGTTCGATGAGGCTCTCCCGGCAACGCTGCCTATACGCTCAAGGCGGGCCGGAGAATTTGCCAGCATCGATTTGATACGAGGCCTTTTTGAGGCAGACCTCGGCTGCGCACTGCTGCCGCGGGTCGGAGGACAAGGTGCTATCTGACACAGGACCTCGCGCAAAGGCCGACATTCGATTGTCTCCCGGTTTGTACACTCCAATCACTGCAAGGTCACGATTTTCCGCGCGAGTTTCAGTCTGCGGCGTTCTGAAACGTAAAGTGCGAGCGCTTGTGCTACATTGGGGGCATGGATCACCTCGCCCTCATTGAGGAACACCTGGCAGCGGCGGAAAGGCACGTTGAAGACGGCGAGCGCCATGTAGCTCTTCAGCGCGAGATCGTCTCCAAATTGGAGGGGAATGGCAGTGACACTGCGACGGCGCGTCAGTTGCTCTCAACGTTTGAGGAAACGCTGGCGTGGCATATCGTCGACCGCGATCGGCTCATTCGAGAAAAAGTCATGCAAGCCGCCAAAGCTAATAAACGAATTCGGCACATGCGCTGGTCGCGCCAATAGCAGCTTCCGACTCGAATCCGGCCGTTCTGATTAAATGCTGGCGAAGCCCGCAACGGGTCGATCTCGTCCGTACCAGCCGCCCATCCGAACGTCTTGAAAGTCCGCAATCACGCCGTTCCGGCAGATGAGGTGAAGGGCAAAGTCCCACCCGCTACCGCCGTCGAGAGCCGCGGAGCAAAAGATCGTCTTGTCGCCAATTTAAGACCTTGGCATCGGGCGGCCATGTGTCCGGTTTTCGTGTTGCACCTCCTAGCAGCGGACGGTCGGCTTCCGGCCCCACTCACGACGTTTTCGACGTGGTGTCCCCAAGCGCCCGACAAGCCCGCATTGGCGCCATCGGCAGTAGTCGCCCGAGCTCAGTCGATTCCAAGGTACAGACTTGCAGTTGGCGGGGATTTCGGAAGTCTTAAGGCTTCCGTTTAGACCTCTGGTCATGGTTTTGAGCTTTTGCACGATCACGGCCAGGGCGTCGCGTGCATTCTCCACATTGCGCAGCATGTCCTCGGTAAGCGGTGTTTTGACCGCACCTTCCGGATCAGTGCGTGATTGACGATGCTGAACCCGTTTCTAACTGTCACTGATGCGCCAACCGCTCAGGTTCCCGATACAAGCAGGGGCACAGGCAAAGCATTGTCGGACTCTTCCAAGATGTCGAACGTGTAGCGTCCTTCAGCATTGACGCCGACCGAGTAGCTCAGTCGATCGCGGATGTGGTTGTCTTCGTCGAACGTGAGTACTTTTGGTTTCAACGAGGTGATCTGATTTTCGTCGAGATAGACCGAGTTGCAGATGATGACCTGGTCACCTGGCTGGCAGGTACGCGCTGCAGCGCCATTGAGAATACAGCACCGCGAACCACGCTCACCAAGTATGACGTAGGTCGAAATTCTGGCCCCCGAATTCTTATTCCATATCTCGACAAACTCCATGGGCAGTATCCCAGCTTCCTCGCAGTGGTCTGGGTCCAATGGGATCGACCCATGATAGTTAAGGTTTGCCTCGGTTACAAAGATTCATGCAGCTTGCCAGCGACCAGTTTTCTCATAATCCCACCCCTCAATTTCATCGAGAGCTTTATTAGCGGAGTCATGGATCTGTCGGAAGGCGTTGAGGTGCCACAAAGCGCCGCACCGGCATTTGGGATCCGATCGCCAAGTCATCTATTTCGAAACAAGGTCGTTCGCATGGCCTTGGACGGCGCGGATATTATCATTGCGTGTCACCTCGCTAGGACTGACCGGATCTGAAGCGTTCCACTCATCAAGCATGGCTTTCAGGTCGGCAGGAAAAGTCAGCCCGTACGCCGCGGACATGTAAAAATAGACCCTCGCAATATCCCCACGAACGTCGTCTCTCGGTTCTGCGAGGTCTAAATTTGCATCGATTTCGAAGTCGCATTGGCCATAGACACGCGCCTCACCGTCGATTTGACCGTATGGCAAGTTGCTTCGATCGCCATTCAATTCGCCGATAGCCGGATACAGGTTCACCAAATCGTTGTGAGCGTCTCGAAACCTGGCGTCGTTCGCAAGGCAGCATTCACGAGCAGAACCACAAGCATCAGCCTTTATCCAACAGGTTGGCCCAGTATGAAACTTGTCGAGCCAGAACGCCGGAACGACGTGTTCGACCTCAACCCTCTTGGCACGGTCATTGTCGTTGCGAGGCACGTAGCCGCAATCAGTGGCGTCAAACGTCCTGGCTCGAAGGTCCAATGTGCAGCCGCAATAGAGCGACGCGCTGTCGTCGAGTTGGTTATACAGCAGCCTCTTCGCCTCGTTGTATGACCCCGGATGAGCCGCTCTTCTAAACAGACTCTCTTGAATACGGCTCCAAGTCGAAAGCAAACCGATATCAGGTTCGAGGTAATCGAAATTCGGGTCTTCAGCTTCCTGAGCGTACGCCCGGACGGGACTTGCAAACACAAGTACAAAGAGAGCTACGATGCGCAGAAGCATTACGCTCATCTCCTGAAACGGTTTCCGGCCAGATCTAAGGACATGAGACAGGCTCATTCAGCAGCCGTGCGAGACGCAGACCTGCCCGTCCGAGCTGCTTATCGATCACCGGGATCTGCTTGTCGAAGTATGGATCGTCGAGGAAGTGGTTCGCTGGCGTCTCTGCGAACACCGTCTGAGCGATCTTGTGAGTTTCGACCGCCCATGATGCTGGATTTCCCGCTTGCTCGGCGGTGACATCAGCCGTCTTGAGCCAGCTTGCTTCAAGCCGGTCTACATAAGCGCCCCAAGAGTAGACCTGCCTTTTTATCAGAGTGCTGTCCCAAACTGTGTGTAGGTTCTCGTCTTCCGACTTAAGCCGGTGAAACTCACAGGCATTTCCGCAGGTCTCACCACCGATCCGCGTGGTTACGGCATGACGGTTCATGCCCAGGTCTTCGAGGACGGTATGGGACGGTTGATGCAAGTCGCCGACGAAATGAACAAGGAATTTTAGCGCCTCTGTGCGGGCAAGATCCTCTGATGCACAGTACATTTCCTTCTGAGCACGCGCGATCTCGGCGATGACGCAGTCGCCCTTTTCAGGATCGAGTTTGCAATCACGTTGAGGATCGTAATCGGATTGTCCGATCGGCATCGGCACGAAATGCCAGTTGTAGGTTTTCGGCCTTTCTCCGCGAACGTCATCAGCCCACGTGGAGATCGAACCCAAAGAGACACCGGAGCCCAGCAGTGTCGAAACCATTTCTGCCGCTGAAGCGGTCAGGCGACGTTGCGCGATCTCGGCAACGATCGAGTGCCCCTCCTGCCCCCACGCGAAGGCACTGACCGGCATGATGGCGATGGCCATCAGCGATGTAAAAGCGATGCGCATGGCTGTATCCCCTCAACCAGAGCATGCGGGAGTATCACATCGAAGTTCAACAATCTCAAGACGAGGACCGAAGGAGACAACTTCATAAATCGTCACGGCCCCTCCCGAACAACTGTACCGTCGAAAGCAACAGCATTGTTTGGTAACGCTGCATTAGCAAAGAGCTGGAACTATGGACAACCACCGATGATGGAAACAAGCTTGCAAACAAACGAACTAATTAAGCACCGAGCGCGTGAGTTCGAAGCGGCCGTAGGGGACCTTTTCGCAAATTTGGGATACCAAGTCAGGGCGCAGGTGCGCTTGGGGCAGATGCGGCTTGACTTCGTCGTCAATCTAGGGGGGCCACCGGTTCCCGTCGAAGTGTTGTTGCCTTCCGCCGATAACGCAATGAGCAGGATTCGCGTGGCAGCTGAGCGGCTCACTCGCTACTTGCGACCGAAGCCGCCCTCGCCAATCCAATCATCATAGTTGGCACCCATGTCAGCCCCGAAGCACTGGTCTGGGCTAGAAGCGCCTATACGATCGACATCTGGGACCTAGACCAGCTGCTTCGCAAGGCAGCTCCATTTCCAGCCATTTCTCATAGATTGCGCGAGCTACTGGAAACAGAGCAAGCACGGACAATCGAACACGACACCGATGAGGAAACTGAAGCGCTCATTGGCAAGCTCAAGCAACACTCGGTTAACAAGAACGCCTTAACACCCAGCGAGTACGAAACGCTGTGCATGTCTGTCTTTGTTAAACTGTTTGATCCTCATTTATATGGGTTCGAAAAACAGGCGGAGACTACGGATGGCGGAAATCGATATGATTTCATCTGCAGAATTTCGTCCGGAAGTCCTTTTTGGGATGGGCTACGGCACGACTTTCGAACCCGGGCAATCTTGTTCGAATGCAAAAACTACGAAGAACAAATCGGCGCAGATCAAATCTACTCCACAGAGCGCTACCTGTTTTCGACGGCGCTCCGCACCGTAGGTGTGCTCATTTCGAGATTGGGCCCTAGTCCAGCCGCAATAAGAGCAGCTCAAGGCGCGATGCGAGAGTCAGGAAAGCTGCTCATCCTTCTGTCTAATCGCGATCTGATCGAAATGCTCGGCCTCAGCTCTCAAGAGCACGGGGCGGAAAATTTCCTTGATAAACGCGTGTGGGACTTCATCATCAGCCTTCCACGTTAGGCCGTATGAAATGCGGTCGGCTTGGCGGTGCGACGAGCTGGTGGTAAGCCCACCACCAACATCAGCGCCAGCAAAAGATCTTTTTCGCCGCAGTTTGCCGACTATCTTGCTTTCGGTCTTTGGCTTCTGCCGTTCGAACATAATGACGTTGTCGTGCTCATATAGCTCTCTTCAGGGCGAGTCATAGGGATGAGTTGTTTCTTCATGATCTGCACCGCTAGTAAGCAACTAGTGGAACGATCGGTGACCCGCCTCGGACCAGTCAATGCTTATTCACTAAGTAGCCGGTCGACGGTAGCGGCCATCTCCACAAATTGCCGCCCCAACTCCTGGACTTCAGGGTGGGCCTCAATCTCTCCTGTCGCGGACTCAATAATGAGACGAGCTGCAAATTCTGGGCCCCAATAGGGCTCAGGAACCTCCTGCATCCAGGGCCAATAGGCCGTCTTCTTTCCGCCTGGGATGGAGCGCGCCATATCCTCCAGCTTCTTGCGTGCGGGACTCGCCCCGTCGCGCTCTTTCTCTGGCAGGCGTTTAATGTCGGGCGCTCTCACTCCAAACATTACGTGGTCGTAGCCATCTGCCTGTGCTTCTAGTGCAACCAGGCAATTTGCTGGCCACGTTGTTCGCCTCAGCCCCCAAGGGTAGTACTTTTCGCATACGGAATCGCCCAGCTTATACTCTGAATACGTTTCGAAATCGTCTCGAACTTTCGCTCGGACTTGGGCTAGGACGTAGTCTCCGACGTCAGACAAAACGCGGGTATGTAATGAGTTCTGCGCCAAGAGTATGGTGGCTATTGCTTTTCGTTTCGAAGGATCGTCAAACTCCGCATTAACGGCATCCACGTATGGCCTATACGCTTCGTCGTCCACGTAACCACTCCCGAACTCTGCATCGATGTATTGTATGAAGTCCTGCACAAACGCTTTCGGCTTAAGAGCCTTTATCTGATCTTTGACAGACGCGAGCAGTTCGCGAAGCGATATCTCGCCATGGGATGAGTAATAGGGGACACGGACGACATCGCCATGGGCGCTGCGCTCTTTTTGATCCGACAGAAAGACGAGTATTGGGGTGCGACCTCGTGGATCGGCTTTTAACTCATCCCGATAGTCAGCGAGTTGGTTCACCTGCTGGACTGCCCAAGGTTTGTTTTCGATCCCGATTATGTATTGCGGTGTCTCGATCACCATGTCGATGCGACGGCGAGCGCGGGTCATCGCCTCACGCCTTACCCTCACGGGATCATTCTGCCGCAGTCGAGGAAATCCGATCGCCCGCAGGAGCGCATTGAGAAACAACACGCCCTGTCCATGTGATCCGAGGGGGTCAAACAGTTCGATGATCACTCGGCTGAGCGTATTCTCGTTGGGAGCGAAGAGATCGAAAGCAGAAAATCTCGTCGCGCCATAAAGTTCGATTCCTTCCCTCATTGCGTCGAGTCGAGGGATCGTATGGCGGAAGTCAGCAACGAAGTTGCTTAACTCTCGGCGTTGCGCCCCGTCAAAACTTTTGTCCACGTGCCACCGCGCTTATTGTCGATAAAACGATTGCATCCAAGGACGCGGCGACGTGCGTCAATGGGAACCTCCTCTTAGACTTGTGCGAACAAGTACATTTGCGCAAGCGATTGGTTCGGTCCGCCTCGGGTTTTCCCCCACCGTCGAGAGACGGAAGAGGCGGGACGCAACCCAAAAGCCGAGATTCGCCCCGGTAAAGCGTTTTCTATTTTCACTTGGGCAAAATCGAACAGCGCAAAGCCCTCCGCCGTCACAATCCCGGCTTCTGCGATCCAAGGCTCGAACGCTCCCGGTTCTAAAATTGCTTTAAGATTGATACCAATTGCAAGAGTTGGGGCACGGGGTAGAAGCGTCCTCGCCTCATCTATCCGATATATCTCTCGGTCTCCACTGATCGGCGCGACTCCGAACGGGCCGAGGCCTTCCTCGTTCATCACGTTATCCATCTGGCGGAGCAGGCCGATCGGCAAGCCACCCGGTCGTAGCCTAGACATCAGTATTGCCCCGGTACGTGCTGGGGCTTCTCTTTTCATTCAGCACCCTCCGACGCAAAAAAGGTGGCCTCCTTTCGCCACGAAAGAGGTGCCTGATGTCAGCGTAGTTTTTTTGGCATCACAAATAATGTCGCGAACTGTCAGACCTGCAGGTTGAAAATCGCCTTCGTTTTTTGCGAAAAACCAATCACAGATACAAACATAACCGTGGGCCGAATCGGGCGCGGGTGAGCGATACCGGGGAACAACAAGCGTGAAGAGACTTTTCTGCGAGATTGCCCGAGTAAGTGGCGCGCGTAACCTGTGGCAAGTGATCACCAGATTCTGTGGCAGGCCCTTTTTTCATTGGCAGAATGTCCTCTCTACCGGGCGTCTACCGGCATTCAAGCCAGTAGCAATCGTTCTGGCGACGGCTCCTCTGATCGCAAACATTTCGTTAGTCGCACCGCTATCTTCCCCAGGGTTTTGGTTTCTCTGGTCTGGAAGCGTAACTTCTCTCGTTGCTTTCGCGCTCACGTGGGTTATGTGCCCGGAGTTTATCAAGAGCTACGAGAATTTTGATGCCTACCAGAAAAAAGGCCACTCACCGCGATGGATACTCTGGGAGTTATATCACAATTTTAGCGGTCACTCTGAAATGGAGAGAGTGCTCAAGGAGACGATTGATAAAGGAATTAGCTTTCCGACAGCATCGATCAGAGAGCCCTTGGTCTACTGCGCTGCTCCGATAGTAAAATCTCCTGCCGTAGGGAACATAACGATCACCAAGCCGGTGAACATCAATCGAGACCTTTACGTGCCGTTTTGGGTCGGCGGCCAGCCACACATTATGACAATCCAAGAAGACGATCCAAAAGCAACTGCAAAGGAGCGGGAGTTATTTTGGATAATCTCCTCGCGCTTGCTATCGAGCAGGCCGAAATCGAGGTTTCTCATTTGGCTGCTGTATGTCATCACAGCCGGTCTTTTTATAGTAGCTCTCGTGATAAATATGGCTCAACCGTTTGTCAGATCTGCAGAAGCGCCTCTTTCACTTCAAGCCCGTATCGCGAAAGCCATCTTTGTGCTGCTTGGTGTCTGAATGTCCGACCTGCTTACCTATAAACACTCGATCTCTGTTACCAGTCAGCTCTACTTTTGCTCGGCCCCGATCCGCATCGACTCCTACGATACGTGTCAATTTTCTTGTGTGTATTGCTTCTCACGAAGCCGGGCCCGACGAGCATCACTCAATGGTGTTCACGCGGCAAATGCCGCGAGTCTACAGAAGCGATTTCATCGAATTCGAGAAGGTGTCATACAATCCGCCTTGGATGAGTTCTTGCTTAGGCGGATACCAATTCAACTGGGCGGTCTGCAGGACCCGTTCACACCACTTGAGCGCGAGAATGGTGTCACATTGCAAATCCTCAAAGTCCTTGCAGAGGAGAACTACCCAACATTGATCAGCACCAAAGGTGATATCTTCTTACAGGACGAGTACCTTGATCAATTGACCAAGATGAACCTCGTTTTCCGGTTGTCCGCCTCTGGGGTGAGCGAGCATCTGAGACCAAAAATTGACCGACGAGCAGATAGTTTCCCTCGCGTCCTGGAGAAAATCAGCATTTTAAGAAGCACTGGGATCAAAGTTGCTCTTAGGATCCAGCCCGTAATCCCCTCCTTTGAGGAGGTCGCATTGGATATGGCCAGCCAGGCGGCCAACGCCGGTGTGCATCAAGTTTCGTTCGAGTACTTAAAGCTTCCGTCCGAGGAAATACGTCACGCGATGGCGGGGATGAAAACCAGCTCGGGCGGAAACCTAATAGAATGGATGTCGGAGCTAGGCCTAAAGAAAGTGGGGCCGGATTGGTCATTAAAGCCTGCGGCCAAGGAGCCATTCGTTGTTCGAGCCAGAAAACACTGCCATCGGTTGGGAATTAAATTCGGAGCTGGCGATACGGAGTTCATCCCATGGAGCGATGGAAACGGTTGCTGTGGAAGCTCCGACTTGGTTCTCGACGGAAAGCAATTCGATGCAAACTTTGTTGGCGCTATAAGGCAAGCGACCGCATCGCCTGACAAGGCCGTTCGCTTCCAGAGTCTTGCCGAACGATGGATACCGACATTCTCGGTCGGCAACTACATGGATTACCGATCACGAGTTCCCAAAGCTTTCGTTGAAGGTTCCTCGGACTGGCTTGTTATGCTCCAGCGGCGGTGGAATGGCGGGAAAAGCCCTTACTCTCCCGCGTTCTTTCACGGAATCAGTTCTACAGATGAAAAGGACGAGCTTGGCTTCACAGTTTATGACGCAAAACAACTCGCCGCCGCACTGCGCTAAGCGACACGAGTAACAGCGAATTCCTGAATGACAGCAAGCCCCTCTTCAAGGCTGCTACAAATGCGACTTGCGATAGCATTCACCATTGCATGATCGTGCACATTTCCAATGGCTTCGCGAACTATAACGATGGGCTTGCCAAAGCTGTATGCCATGAAAAGCTCCCCTACCGAACCGACGGAAGCCTTCTCTCCAGCACCAAGCAAATTCGCGAAAACGACATCGGCGCTCTTGATCAGTAGCTTGTTGCGGTCAACGACCAATCGCCCGTGGTTGCGCCGTCGAATGGCACGCGTAGGTCTTTCCTTAGCGATGTAGGCTTCCTGTGTATCGATTGCCCAGCTCGCGGGGTCGATGAACTCGGCTTCAGCAATGGAAGATTTGGCTAATGATCGCCAATCGGTGATCCGCTCAGGTGATTGACCGGTCAAGGGACCTACGAGGTATATCCTCATTTTATCCGCTATCTGCCTCAAGGCTCACGAAGCTCACTTGCGAGCAGGATCGTTCTAACATGGTGCACATGCGGCCAGAAGTAAATGCAGGCGCTGCAGGGAAAATATGTGTTGATGTTTTATGTGGGGATCAACCCCACCTACCGGCACCCTTCTTCTTTGATCCTCTCGGTTATCTGCGAGCAGGCCTCATCCACGTCAAAATCGGTGCCCTGATCCACAACATATCGAACGGAGGTGATTCCAGCCAAATCTGAAGGGATTTTCACGTATTGTCCCTTTGGCACCGCAAAGAAGGACCGCGATCGGCCAATCTTCCCAGCAAACAGGCCGAGTTCAAAGACCGTATTGTCCCTCGGCGCGGATCTCTCCTTGCCTCTACTTCTTACTTTGTCGTCAGGGCTGAAGATCGCGACGGCGAAGTCCATCAATTCCAACTGGACTTCGAGGCTTTCCATCGTGTGGTCGTTGGGTTTGAAGACCCCCTCGGTCCAAATGGTCACCTCCGCGCCGTCGGCAGCGAGCTTTCGTTTTATAGCTTTCGCCACTGAAACGGATTCGGAAGCGCAGGCGATAAAAACATGGGGGACCGTGTTCGCTTGGCGGAGCTTTTTCGAGCGCTCGCGCAGCCTTTCCGCCAGTTCCTTTGCAATCTGACGCCACAGATCAGGGTGGTTGGTGGCGACGGCGGCAAAGTCTTCTTCGTTGATCATCAAGGCCACGGTCGGTGCAGTCGCTGTAACCTGGGCCGAACGCGGCCTGCTTGGATCAATCATCGCCATTTCACCTACGTGCTGCCCGGCGACGCGATTGTTGATGTCATTACCTTTCATGGAAATATTCACTGCGCCCGCCAAGAGGAGGAAAAGTGAATCCGACCAATCGTCCTCCTTGATGAGAACCTCACCGGGCATAAAATTCATCAGTTCGCCCCGGACGAATAGCTCCTCGGCAGCAGCTCCATTGCCAAGGACAATGCGCTGGCCCTTCAGGGCGTCGATCGCCTTGTCCCTTCCTCGATCACCCCCAAATCGACCGAAGACATCCGGCTGAATAATTCTCGTCGGATTCATGACTTTCCCCCTGGGAACGACGGCGTTGGGGTGCTGGCCAGCTGTGGCGAGCAGCATTTGCACGCAGGCCAATCGCGGGTGAGAAGCGCGCCGCCTTGGGTTTGCCCGCGCAACAATTGCTGGGCTTCGATTGTCCACTCGCCGTGGTTTTCTTCCAGCATCTCGTGCCGCCCTGCCCACATTCGATGCGTCGAGTTAGCGGCACGCCCGAGCAAACAATCGACCGCGAGTTCCGCGATGAGACTATTAGTGAACGCAAGTTCGATTGCGCCGTATGGAGCGTAGTGCATTCCGCATGCAGGCTCCTCGACGGCCGCAGTCTCATCGAACTTCGTCAGTTCGAAGGTCGATAGGCCGACATTGTTCACAACGGAGCTAAGGCAGCCGCCCGAAGAGCCGATGGCGACGGCATGCCCGGCCACCCCAAAGGGTTCTGCCCACCCATACACGATCGGAACTTTGCGGCCCGTCGCCTTATGCCATCCGTTCAGGGCCTTGTCCGCTTGGCCACTGCCCGTCGCCGACACGATTAGGTCGGCGTGGGTGAGCCATTCTGCCTTGTCGTCGATTGCGCTTTCGACTGTGTGGATGTGCCCTCTGACAGTCGCATGTGGAAAATCCCGCTGAAGCCGCCGTGCCAGCTCGACCGACTTCTTCAGACCGACTGCAGCGCCACCCAACTCGTGACGAGAGACATTCGCCCATTCAAGATCATCGGTATCAACGACGGAGACATCGCCGACGCCAGCCTTCAGAAGCATTACCGCCACAGTACTGCCAACTGAGCCGCATCCGAACACCACGGCCGATGCAGCAGAGAGCTGAACGGACCGGTGGTCTCTGCCCCGACCATGAACCCACGGCGCATCCGCGCGGAGGACTTTTCTTCTATAGATGATGGCCGTTGCCAGGAGGCGATCAAATGCTATCTCGTCGGGCACATTGCCCCTACGGAAGCCTCTCTCGCGCGTCCGCTTGTCGACTTTTGCCGTCGAGCCGACGACCCGAACGGCGACCAGCCCCGGCCCGGCGCGACCTTCAGCACCGATAATTACCGTCAACGACGAATGATCACCGTTGCCAGACCTGTGAAGCGTGGTCAGACCTGAAGAACCGGCTTTCGTCGCCAATTCCCGCAACCCGTTTCCGTTTTGCGGATACTCAGACGGGAGGGGCGGACTATCGAGCCACAGAAAGCAGGCCCTTTCGAAGTTGAGCTGCCGCTCACTGATGCCATCGAAGCGATGCTTCAACCAGGCACGAAGCTGATCTTCGCTTTCTCCGACGACGGTCATGGAAGTTCCGTGCCATACATAAATCTCTCTGGTTGGCCCTTTTGGATCCAGGAGGCTGTGAACTCGGCGGGGATCGTTGAGGTCGTAGTTCCAGTAGGTCAGAAATTCTTCTTTGAAGTCGCGCTCAATAATCGCCCCGTCGAGCAGTTGATCAATCAAGTCGCAAGAACGAGCCATCAAATTGTCGATGATGTTCACAGGATCTGTGACGTCCATGTCATGCGAGTTCGACAGCAGACAAAGGACGCCATCACTCTCCACATGTGGCCAAGTCAACCGACCGGGATGGTCAACCAGCGCGGTCCTGGCCGCAACGCTCGGGAACCATGGCGACAGAAGCACGTCGATGCGCCTGGTCACATTGTCCTTGAAGACGACCGGTACACGCCACCCCGCAACAAACGGCCGGTCGATGTAGCCTTTCAGGTCGTCGTCGCAAAGACGACTAGGCACACTCCCACATCTAATCGCCAGCCGAGTCTCAATGTTGGCCAAAACGCTTTGATCGTAGCTGTTCATGAACTCCGCCGCTTTGTCACGCATGGCGGTTGCCTCCGCTGTTGCGAACTGCAGCAGCGCTTATGGTAGCGCTCGCGGCCCAAGCGGTGGAGGAAGCTGTGGCAGCAGGCACTGCCTTGTGAGTCGTGTTGCCGCCTGCGCTCAACAGCCTCTCAAGCTCTTCGACATCGAGGTCGGCGATCTTCCCCTTGGGGGAGAACTGGTTCCGGAGAGCGCTGGGCAGCAGGGCCAATGCCTTCTGGCCGACCATCGTTTCGCGACCACCACAATCCGACTGGAGGTCTTCAGAATCTGATACCGCCTTGCTCGTTACGCACCTGACAGACATATCGCCACGTAGCCCGAGGCGGGTGACAGGCGTAGGTCCGAGTTCCACACCAATGGCCAAGCCGAGTTGATGAATGCCTGGAAGCAGTTCTTTGCAGAGCTCGAAGCTGGACCGCAGACCAGCAGCAAGGTGAAGGCTGCTCAAGACCGAACGCGGGTCGTCCGTCTCGTGCGCGGTCCCTTCCGCCACGATGCCGTGAAGACAATCGCCGATAAAGCGGACCTTCTTCCCTTTAAAGTCGTGCTTCAATGTGGCGGCAGACTCATAGCGAATGGCGTGCAGGTTCGAGACGAGCTGACGAACCTGCCCAGTCGCCATGCAGTGACGAACATAATCCGTGAAACCATCGATGTCCGCGAAAACCGAGACAAGAGGCATATGAATGGTGTTTGACGGAACGAGAACCGAGTAATCGATCGTCCAGAGCGGTGGCGTATGCTGGTGGAAGACGAAGTCGGCGTCACGGAAATACGCTTCGGCGGTATTCTTAACTTCGTTGGATAGCGTCTGGATGCGGGCATCCGAAACCGTGATGGGCGCGTTGGGGCTGAGGCCGAACTTCGCATTGCGGACATCAAACACCCTGTTCTTCTGAAGATCGAGTGTGCCCAACGCGTGAAGACCGAGAAGAGCACGTGCACGGTCGCTCAGGTAAATGCCAGGCTCGCTACCGGCTGCCAGCTTCGCCGCGTAGTTTGCCGGATCACCTAAGAACAGCGGCTCAGGCTCAGAACCGCGACCCGAATTTACGGCAATCGCTCTTCCGGTGTCGATGCCAATACGGGTGTCGGTCTTGAATTCCCCCTGATGGACACGCTGCCCCGTGACCTCCACCATTCGAGCGATGGCCTGCGCCATCTCCACAGCCTTCACAACACGAAGGGCTTCATTCTCCGGCCCGGTGGGTGTGACGACGACCGCATGAAGACGCGATCCGTGGAAATCGACGCGCTGCGCCTCGAAATCACGGATAATGCGGTCGCAAGCTGCATAGTGGATGTGCAGAAACTGCAGCGCACGACGGTTGCGAGCCACTGTTTCCCGCTTGGCGTCCTGCAGAACACCGTTGTACTCGGTCAGCTGTATATAAACATGAGCACCATGGACCAAAACGGCCGCATTTTGGGGGATGCGCAGAAGAGGATCACGGAACTGTTTCGCGCGCACCTCGTAGTCCTCGACGCCTACTCCAGCTACAGGCACGGATTGGAGTGCTTTGCGGATGCGATCAGTCGAGCGAATGCGGTTCCATGCCATGTCAGTCCCCCGTCGTTCAGCGACAACACGATCTTGCCTGCACCGCCCTTGGCGAAGCAGTCCACTAAAATACTTTTGGTGTCGATATGGGCGTCGGATAATGCCGTGCTTCGTCGCTCGACCTAACGGCTCAGCGACGTCGACACATTGACCCAGCTGTATGCTGCGCCTTATAGTGGGTATTACGCGTCGATACGTCAAGAAATACGACGCATAAAATTCAAATTAGACAAAAAATTGTGAGAATGGCTGTGGAAAACTCGGATGACGCGCCTCAGAAGTGGCCGCTTCGAAAGCGTTTGGAGTTTATCGACTTCCGCCTTTTTTGGAACGGCCGCGTGAATCGCGGCGATATCCGGGACACTTTTGACATCTCTGTTCAGCAGGCTTCGTCAGACCTCGCCCATTATGAGCGGCTTGCCCCTCGAAATATGGTCTACGATAGAGGGCAAAAGACATACGTCAGGACCGACACATATCATCCGGCACTGATCGAACGCAGTTCCGAACGCTTCCTCCTTCAGCTTGTCGCGATTGATAGCGGGTGGATGCAGCGTGAAGAGACGTGGTTCGACCAGTTGCCTCCGGTTGATGTGACCACGTTAAAAAGGCGTCCTACGGGTTCCCGCGTCCTGCTTGAAATCCTGGATGCTATTCGCAATCACACCCAAGTCGAGATCGGTTACCGTTCTTTGACCGAAACCGCCGACGCAACTCGAACCATAGCGCCGCACGCGCTCTTTTATAATTCGAGTCGTTGGTATGCCCGAGCCTATTCTGCCGATCATGAGGACTTCCGAGATTACAATCTCAACCGCATAGGAACAGTCCGCAAGGTGGGAGGAATCCCAGCGGACAGCGATTTTGATTATGAATGGGTCCATACCGTCGATCTGGAGATCGGCCCCAACCCCGAATTGCCGCCGATCCAACAGGAGGGCGTCGCGGCCGAATATGGAATGACTGATAACAAGTTGCTCCTACCAGTTCGCCTCTCGATGGCATTCTATCTGATGTCGGAGCACAACCTGGACGTGGACGTGGGTGTGCTGCCAGCCGCCAAACAACAAATTGTTCTCCTAAACCGACCGGATGTCGATCAAGCTCGAAAATCATTCCGTCAGTTGTCGAAGCAAGCTATCAAACGGGCTTTGGGAAAATGACCCGTCGCCTCGGAGTTGTGCCTCCTAAATGAGTATCGAAGCGATTTTTCTGTACGGCAGTTGGGCCAGAGGCGATCAAGGTGAAAAGTCCGACAAAGATTTGTTGATGGTGACCAACGAAGCGCGTGGTTACCATGTAACAGATGGCCACCATTCGATGACCTACTATCCTTTGTCGACGCTTAAAGAAAAAGCGGTTCTCGGAGACCTCTTTGTCTACCACATCGTCTTGGAAGCGAAGAGCGTCCTAGATCCCAACGACGTCTTGGGGCTTCTTCGCGGTCTATTCAAACCAAAGGCGAGCTATCAAGCTGAGATTGCACACGGAGCGGATATGGGGTGGTTCCTTGTCCACCACCACCATTCTCTATCCGAGGGTTTGGCCGCAAAGCGGATAGCGTGGTCGGTTCGGACGATCCTCATCGCAAAATCAGCAATGAGAGGTCGTCCAGTATTCGCCCCGGGTAAACTCGCAGCGTTTTCGGGTTTTAACGGAACAGAACTGCTGATCGCGACCAGGCACGGAAGCTTCTCGGAGGAGACCATAGGCGCCTTACAATCTTTCCTCGAATTCGAGGGGCTTCGCGATCCTCTCGGTCCACCGGCCAGTGAAAATGTTTGGCGGCATCACTTCGCGCAAACCAAGAACTTTGTCGGCGTCCAGCTATTAAAGAGGCTTAGCGAGCAGGTTTTGTCCTCGCCCTACGGCTGACTTGAGGCGTTGACCCCGCTCAAGAATGCCATGGTGGAAGTCGAAGCAGTCATCGCGATCCCATAGCCACCCAACAGATTCAACACTCCGGAGAGGCGCGGGCCGACGTGAAAGGCATCAATGCTGTCGAAAATACAAAGCCAGAGTCCTCGTGCGTTGACCATTCCAGAGGCGATCAAGCCGCCGATGAACGATCTCCAAGTGCAACGATTGAATCTTGTTTTTCTATCCCCCGCCTCCACCCGCGAGTAAAGCCACGGCTTATGCAAGCTTTCGCTGTCCGGAGCTGCTGTCTGAGATGGCCGCAATCCGCAAGGAGCGTGGCGATCGTGACACGTGCATTGCCCTCGTGAAATGACAGTGCTTCTTCAATCGGATCAATGATTTCTTCCGGCAACGATTGGGCGGCAAGCATAGGCAATCTCCTCCTTAGAGG
This sequence comes from Sinorhizobium glycinis, assembly GCF_001651865.1. Classification (GTDB taxonomy): domain Bacteria; phylum Pseudomonadota; class Alphaproteobacteria; order Rhizobiales; family Rhizobiaceae; genus Sinorhizobium; species Sinorhizobium glycinis. Next base: position 384,119 of record NZ_LPUX01000061.1, on the reverse strand, counting down.
CTGTGTATTAGCAATGATGGATGGGCCCGTATCGGTCCGCAGCACCTGATCTGACGGAAATGCACAGTTCAGCCGCTTGTCAATCGCCAGCCGCCCCAAAAAAACGTTGCTAAATAATTGTTAGGGGCTGGTGAGATAGGGAATGCCTTTCGAACAGGCAAACAGTATGTCCTCTCTTAAACTCACTACCGACTTAGCGTTATCTGCTTCAACGATTCAGAAAACAACAGCCGAACAGCTTGCTGCAGCTATTTTACATCTCGAAAAGTTTGAAGGACTTGATCCACAATCACCGTTCGGTGGAGGTGACGGAGGAAAAGACATCCTTTGCTATAAAAATCAAATCGAGTTCGTTACTGCCGTGTACTTCCCAAAAGGCGATGTATCCTTCTCGAAAACGAAAAGAAAATTCACCAGCGATCTTAAGGCATCTTTAGCGCACAAGCGACGGGGCTTTATCTTCGTCACGAACCAACACTTGACACCGAAAAACCGCAAAGAGCTTGAGGAAATAGCGTTCACAAATGACAAGGTTTGCTTGATCTATCATCGTGAGCGAATTCGAATCGTCCTCGACTCGCCACAAGGCTACGGAATACGAGTGCAGTATCTTGGCATTCCGATGAGCGAGAACGAGCAGCTAGCTTATTTTTCTGCCGACAGTGACCGAGTCGCTATTGCCATCGATGCGAACACAAAAGCAATCAGAGATCTTACCCAAAGGATTGGTCGTCTCGGCTCGCAGCAAGCCAAGATCGTGGCGGAATCGCTTTATGCGGTTGCAGCTGTGATGAATGGGGAGGCAACAGATGTTCGCTCGATCGCCGACGGTATCATTGCAGTTAGCGCCGAGACCAACGAAAGTATTTCCTCATCCCTATCACCCGCTCTCATCTGCCTAGTGCACCGTATACTTCTGGGCGAACTTCCTATAGCCGGACGATATCGAGCATCCCAGGTTTGGCTTGTAGATCCAGTTGGAAAGCTAGCTGCCCGTTTCGAACCCCCGTCATGGGACCAAATTCCATCGCTTCTTTTGAAGCTTACTGAAAGCTGGAATAGGGAATACGATCAGGTCAAAACTCGTCCTGATGATGAAAAGTTACTAGCTATCGCTAAATTCTTTCGGGAACTGATCTTCATCCATCCGTTCTTAGATGGGAACGGACGTGTAGCTCGACAACTTCTAGCGCTTCAATGCCGAGAGCTTTTGAACCTCCAAGAGGACGTGTTGATCGATAAGGGCGTTCCTTACTACCAAGCGCTTAGAGCTGCGGATGATAGCAACTTCGATGACCTGGTCTCTCTCATTAGAAAGGCGGTCCTTTCCGCTAGGTGAGTCAATAAGCAGCTCGATTCACTTGCGCTTCCTTCCCGTTATCTCGTTCGCGTGTTCGAGCCCCAACCTCGCTCACCTGCTTGATGGACAAAGGGGGAAGTTGTTCTCCCGTGAGCTTCCTGAAATAAATGGAACGCCCCAGGGATGAGTCCGCGACCAAACCAGTTTCGGTGGTTCACTCACATTAAAGTGTCCGTCCAAGCCGCACGCGCTGTCAGGTTCTCGAAGTCAGTTCGCGGCGGCTGAGCCGACAAAAACGACTGCTCTTCCTAACCTTTATAAAGCTTGATGCTCTCTGGCTTACCCCGAATGCGGCGACCCCTTTGTCGAAGGCGCTCTCATTGAAGTCGCCGTGGCGCACACCGGGTTAACTGGCAATCCTGTCTTAAAGTTCGTTAAACCTCGCAGTGTTTTGCCTCCATCCCTGCCGTTGAAGACCGCAAGACGTTGGGCTATCGCTAATTGAGAACTTTGGGGGGATACATGCCGACACTTGCACCTAACGTGATCAATCGCGTCGATAAGCTCCCAAAGCCTTCGAATACTGCCCAAGCTATGCAGCCACTCTTCGAGGCGGTGAGCAACGCCATATTCGCGATAGAAGATAGTCAGAATTTGCACCCCAAGCACGACGGCATTGTCGATATTTACGTCAAGGGCCTGAGCAACCCCGACAAAATCGATGTCGAAGTCATCGACAATGGAATTGGTCTGGATGGGAAACGCTATGATGCCTTCTGTCAGCTGGATACTGACTTCAAGAAAGAACGGGGTGGCAAAGGCGTCGGAAGACTATTCTGGCTCGATTCGTTCAGTGATGTCCGGATCGAAAGCAAATATCTCGATGCCGACGCATTCCACGACCGTGGATTTGCCTTCCTCTTGAGCAACGACGAACAGCTTCGCGAGGACGATCAACGGCTGTATCTATCTCGTGTAAGGAACACCGGCACAGTCGTCGCCTTCAAGGGTCTCCGCGAGGAGAACTATCGCAAGCAATTTCCTGCGAGCGCGGAACTGTTCAAACGATATTTCAGCGCTCATTTCATAGCCGATTTCCTAATGGCGAGAGGGCCGAAGGTTCGTCTCGATATCGACGGCGAGGACACCCGGTACCCGGAAGCGGTGTCCGATCTGGTGGTCGGAAAAGCGTTCGAGGCAAGCACCGACGAGCACAAGGAATTTGGCGTCCTAAATATCATCGGCTTCACCTGCAAGCCCGAAGCCAGCACGGGTCTGGACGGGATGCATCAACTTCACCTCCTTGCCGATGGGCGGAATGTTGAACCCCGCAAGATTGACAAGCTCTTGGGTATCCACCGGGTTCGGCGTGATGGTCACACGGACCTAGTCTTCCACGGGTGCATCACGGGCGAATACCTGAACCGGCATGTTAATGAGGGTCGGACGGCCTTCAATTTGGCCGATTCCAAGGTGAAGGAGCTGATCCGGTTCTGCACTGAATTCATCAAGGAAAACTTCCTGACTGAACAGATTGCGGAGTATTCCGACGCTCGGCGCGAGGACTATCGCGACTTCGTTCAGCGATATCCCATCTACGATTTCGCGGACGAGGATACGCAGTTGGATCGCGTGCCTTTCGGTGCCCGCAGTGCTGAGGAATTCGCCACCGGCTTGGTCAAGTATCAAATCCGCCGGGACGAGGCCCGGCAGAACGATATCGAAAAGGTTATCAAGCTCCTCGAAGAGGGGCAGAGTGTTTCCGAGAAGTTTGCAGAGACCGTCATCAAGGCTGCGCAGGAGGTCCAGAATTCGGAGCGGTTGGCCCTGGCACAGCATGTCGTGCGCCGAAAACTGGTGTTGGAGTTGCTGGAGAGGCTCATAAGAAGGATAAGGGATCGCGGGGACAAGGAGGAGGATTTCCATCTGGAAAGCACTCTACACTCGCTGATCGTCCCGATGCGTCTTAACGGCAGCGATCCCAGCAAGGTAGAAGCAAGCGCCCACGACCTCTGGATTGTGGACGAGCGGCTGGCTTTCACGCGCTCCTTCTCCTCTGACCAGCGATTGGCTGAGACCTTGAAGAGCGGAGGGACTGACATTCGACCTGACCTTCTGGTCTGGAACCTTGCCCATGGACTTGGCGTAGTAGATCCGTCTGATGATAACGAGGAATTCGACGCGTCGGAGCCGCTGCGCAAGGCTATGATCGTTGAATTCAAACGACCTGGCCGGACGCAGTACAAGAAGGTCGAGGACCTTCTGGAGCTGCAGATCACGAAATATCTGCGTCAGCTGAAGAACGGGGAGATTGAGACGTTCAATCGCCAAAACGTCCGCATCGCCAAAGACTGCATCTTCCATTGCTACGTCGTGGCGGACATCAGGGGCGACCTGAAAGATCAGTTGGATGGCTGGTCAACCACGGCAAACGGCGAAGGTCGCATTCGAAGCCTGGACAATGAGTTCAAGGGCTCGACCATTGAGGTCATCCAATGGCAAGATCTGGTGAATGACGCTTGGGCTCGAAACGTAGCAACGCTTCATGCGGCGGGGCTCAGCCGATCGCAGAAATCGAAGCCATAAATTGGCCCCCCGTTCTTTGGGAAGCTCATGCGATCCCGAATGTGATTGTTCTCATCGAACGTCAGAATCTTTGGCTTCAGCGACGTAATCCGATTCTCATCCAGATAGACCGAGTTGCAGATGATGACCTGGTCACCTGGCTGGCAGGTACGCGCCGCAGCGCCATTGAGAATGCAGCACCTCGAACCACGCTCACCAAGGATGACGTAGGTCGAAATTCTGGCACCGGGAGTTCTTGTTCCAGATCTCGACGAACTCCATCGGCAGTATGCCAGCTTCCTCACAATGGTCAGGATCCAGTGTGATCGAGCCATGATAGTTGAGGTTGGCTTCGGTTACGTAGATTCCGTGCAGCTTGCCGGCGACCAATTTTCTCATATTCCCTCGCCTCACATTTCATCGAGGGCTTTATTAGAGGAGTGATGGACCCATCGGAAGGCGTTGAGCTGCCACAAAGCGCCGCACCGCCCTCTCGGAAAACGCATCCGGCTCCGAGCGCGGACACCATGTTGGTGGGGCTATACGTTCGCAAGGTCGCTCAGCTGGTCGAAGATATCCCCGACGATTTCTCTGGCTTCTACATAGCGCTTCTCCTGCATCAGCCTTGCTGCCTCGGCGAGGCCCCTATGATGCGTCAATCTCCTGTCCAATTGTTGAATTAGATTATTGAGCGATCGCTCACGGACTTCGACCGAACGAGGTTCGATTTTGCCATCTGTCGTCATGCGTTTCTGAAGAATCTCGTTTAGGTACGGCATTAGCGAAATGGGGTGGGAATGCCCCATCAATTGCGCGGCAGTAATTAGGACCGTATTCGCCCAACTAGATGTAGGATCACATTCGATTCCACGTTCGGCTAGGCGGTCGAGCTGAAACTCGATTACCTCAGTGATGTACTTAGCCCGAAGGCGATGAATGTTTCCCTTTTTGATTCCTGCAAGCCGGAAAAACTTTCCGAAAATACGTGTGACGCTGTCCGGATGGAGTACGTCGCCGCGCTCAGATAAGAATACGAAACGATCGTTACGCCTTTCTCCGGAGAGTTCATTGGCGATAATCTGGAGCCGCTCAGAGTCCTCGGCTATGTACTCCGCCGTTCGAAGCGCGAGATCGCCAGGTACACGCAGGCGTGCCATGCCGCGATTCTTTCGCTCGACCCATATTTCGAAGACCTTTAGTTGTCCCGTATCATCAAAAAAAGACTGAATGTCATGGAATGGCGGAAGATGGGACTCCTTAATCTGAAGCAACTCGCTAACTCGCGCTCCCGTGAAAAGTGCCCAGTCCATCATTAGCTTGTTACGAACGCTGTTGCGTTTATGGGCTTCCACAACCTCCCCTAGTCGCAGCACTTGCTCCGAGGTGGGCGTGTTGCGCCTGCCATATGTGCTTTCCTGACCCCCACCCGTCAGCGTGGACACCCATTTTGAGTATGTCTTGCCATACTTGCCAGCGACCAGAACCTCCTCGCTCGATATGGGAAACACGTAGTCCTGACTTAGGCCCGGATAGTCCTGCTTTGCGGCAACTTGGACGTGGTTCTTGAGGAAACCCACGGACTGTGCCCACTTCAAAAAATCGTGCACGGCCGATAGGCACTCGTTCTGACGTTTGACTGTTGACCTCGCGTGTGAGGCCATCTCTGCTTGCCAAGCAACAAGGAAGTCATCATTCACCTGATCGTACGGAACCTTGAATTTCCGCTGAAAGCGACGGAATGGCCGTAGCTTTTTCACGGTCTCCTCGACGCTCGAAACCGCCTTCCTGCCTTTGAACACAAGGTACCGAGCATAATCGGCGACCCAATCGTCCATTCCGTCCAGCCAGACAAGTGTCGGGACGTCTTTGGTTTGCGGCCGTTTCGCGCGAGCAATGGTGACCGGTATTTTGAGAATAATGCCAGCTGAACGATGTGTGGATAGGTCAGCGACGTTCGTGTCGTCATCCTCCAGTCTGGGCGTTGTGCTGACCATCTTTAAGCGATGTTTTGCCTCCCAAAGCGACAGCGCTTTCCTCAGCCGAGTACTGGTCGTGAGTGTAGACGTCGAGCAGCCAATCTGATCCGAAAACCATTCGCGAGAGAACCGCCCATTGTATGCTGGTACCTCGGCCGGATCACAGACCTCCAGGATCGCGGTCAGCGCAGCATAGAATAGATCACTCTTCGACTGGTTTGACGTCGATGGCCCTTTTGCGACCGCGATGTCAAACGGACTCCATTCGGTGTCCATATCGTCAATCCACCAGTTGAAGCACACTGCCTCTTCCCACAAGCATCTGCTTCAATCGGGCGACCTCAGCCTCAAGCTTCGCCACTTCACCCCGCAGCCTTTCCGAGAGCTGCTGTTCAACAATCAAGTCCCGCCGGGCAGCAGACAATTCCTCCCTATCCTCCTGGTGCTTCTTTAGTTCGCTTTCTAGAATCACCTGGTATTCGGCTTGCTTAACCTCGGCGGCGCGCCGTCGTGCTTTTTGCGTCTTGTATGTGCGTTTTTTCCGAGCGGGGTTGGTCGCTGCCTCAACCTTCGGGTTCGGCTTATACACTGCGGTTTCGGGCTTCAGCCCAGCTATCAGCTCCTTAATCTCCTTGACGATTGGTCCATAAGTCTCGTGGGTTGTTCTGAATTCCCGACGGGAGCCGATCCCCTTGATACCAAACTCTTTACAGGACCACCCTACGGCATCGCTCTGAGACTTGGGGTATGTGATCCCCTTAGGCACACCGGTCTCGTTCCACCGGGCAAAAAGCGCTTTCATCGCCTCGAATTCCGGCATTTTCGACATAACAGTCCCCAATCAGCTTCGCGGAAAGATTTCACGCGGCGGTGGCTTTCTCTCGAAAACCTGTGATCGTGATAAGGTTGGCAGCCTGAAGCTCTCCAAATATGGTGGCCTCACCGCCTGCTGCGTCCACCTGAGCGGACGCGAGCGTGATTTGCTCATCGATGTACGCAAGGTTCTCTGGGCCGATCATCGCAAATGGACACTCAGGACATACGGACGGACCGGCGGTTGAAAAGTCCGGACCGATATCGTTCTCGTCGTAACCGGCAACCTTTCGGCATGCAGCTTTGATGCAGCCTTGTTTGTTGTTTGGGCAGGTACAGGTGACCCAGCTCTTGGGCGACAGAATGTGCTGACCTTTTCGCAACTGGCGGACTAACGCTCTTCCTGCAACCTCAGAAACAACATCGACTTTCAACGATCGGAGTCGCTTGACCAGATTGTTCAATCGCTTGCCCATAGGGCCGGTGTAGGTAGTACGGCCAGTTACGATATCGCGGGCAATATCAACTTGGAAATTGCTGACTTCCTGGAGCCAAATTTTCGAATTATCGGGATCAAGGGTGACGTAGTCGTTGGTCATCTGTGAATCGAAATGCCGCAACTGATGGGCAAGCGTGGAAAGCTTTCCTTTGTACCGATAGTGGAAAAGGACTGCAAAGAACCGGCGGAACTGACGGGTAAGCCAGCTCCAGCTTCGAGTTTCCCCCGTGTCGTGATGAACATACTCCACAGCACCTACCGAATCTGCGAAAGCGTTCAGATGTTCTTCAGGTGCCAGAGTGACATTGCGCTTGAGAACGGGATCGACATAGTCGAACAACAGCCCAGCTGGATTGCCCTCGCCGCTGCCCGACAACTGCCTGAGAATCTTCACCGCTTTCGCAACAAGATTAGGTACGGGTATCCAAGTACGTTCGCGTTCGGTCTTCTCAATGTAGACCTTCATCCACCAGCCATCGCTGTCGTTCCCGGCGACGCAATCACGCTCAAGCATCTTGATCTCTTCGGTTCTCCTCGCGGTGAACGTGGCAATTAAGATGTAGCAAGCTACGCTAATCGCGTTTATATACCGCCGCACAGCTTCCGCTCGTTTGCGTGCGTGAACCCCTGACCGAATTAGGGCTAGTATGTCGTGATAGCTTGCGATTACATGATCGCTATGCTCGATGAGATAGCGCGTGGAGTTCTCCATTAGACGGAGAGCAAGTTCTGGCGGCGGAATTGGCGTTCGAGTGGCCGCTTTACCCAGTTCCGTCGCACGCTTCGATGGCCCTTCCGGGAAAGGCCGGAACGAAATGCACGTACATTCCATAACGTGACGCAGCGCGAAGAGCGCATCGAATATCCTTGTTACTTTGGCAATCTGGTTAGCGTTAACGGGCTCTTCTTTGAGGTCAGCGACTGAAGAATACTGATTTCCGTTCAGTCTCTGCGTTGCGGCGTACGCTTCAGACCTGAGTTCACGCACATTCCAATTCAACGGCAGATAAAGAACGTTCCCCACTGCCATGACGTCAAACGCCTTTCCTTTCATCAGGTTTTCCGGCACCTCCTCCCACGATTTGAATTCAGCGAGCATAGCTTTCATGCGTCTTGACGCCGAGGTCAGGCCGTCGATTCCAAAGGCCGCTTCCTCGCAGATCAAGTCTATGTCGACGGAGCGAAGAGAGGCGAATGACGCGAAACCTCTTGCGGTCAGTCCGTAGCACAGCCGTAGCATGTACTCGCAATACCACTTGTGATTGATCGCATCCCTGATGTCCGAATACGTGCTCGCGCGTATCCAGAAACTGAACTCCTTCGCGGTTCGATAGAGATCATCGTGCTGTAGCAGCGAACGTCCATCAGCCATGCGAACATCAAAGTCCACAGTTTCTGCTTTGCCTGATCCGATTGTATCGATGATGGTCCACTTCGAGAACTCGTAGCCATCCAACCAGTCACGCCTGCGTGATGTTGGATCGATGCCTTGGCCCCTTTTAAGCGGACGCGCGCTCAACGCGACGGGCATTAGAGTGGTCTCCTTGGCTCGAAATTTGGGGAGTTAATCAACGCTTGCGAGATAGCTGTGGCATCGCGCCAAACCGGTCCAAAGGACTGACGCATTTTCACTTCAACGGCATCGAGGAAGCACAGCCATGGGAGCCAGAGCATTTCCCAACGTTCTGGCTGGTCACGCACCCAGTCCCCCTCAACGATCCGAAGGGAGTGTTGCCAAATTTGGAGAATGGCGATTTCGTTCTTTTCTGCGATGACAATCAATTGGGGACAATCGTCCCAACAGTCCAAGGACTTGCATGTACTCCCCTCGTTCCCGGGCCTGCCATTTCGGTCTTTGCAGAACGTGCCCAGGCCAGTTTTCATCAAGCCTTCAATCCGCTCGCCCAAGCTGTCATGGTCGACGCCCAAGAACGAGTGAGCCTCTGCTATATTTCTGATAACGACCGTTTCTAGTGAGTGCTGAAAATGCCGGACCTCAGCGTCTCGCAAGAAGCGTGTCGGGTATCTGTAAATGTAGCCTTCGTGGACCGTTCTGCCGTGCTGCCCGATGGCCTGCGAAAGACCGACACGTCGATCCGATTCCAAGGCTGCCTTCAACAAGATCGACGGCCGCAACATCCTTGGAGAGAGATTAAGGTTGGCTAGTTCTGGTATCGAGGCGATGAGCGATTTAAAGTTGGCACGAAAGCTAAAGTCCTCGATCAGCTTGAATGCTTCACCGTGACTTTTGGCGATAAATAAAAAGCGCTTCGTTTCGCGATCGAGGTTCGGAATTTTGCTAACCGCTTCCTGGACCCACCTCATCGCGCGAAGCGCGTCACATCGGTCCTGCATTACAGCGAAGATGGGCTTGCCCCGAGCCCGAGCCTTGAAACCCGTGACTTTGCTATGATGAGGTTCCTCCGTGACCTCAATACACTCAAAAAAGAGAGTTCGACCGACGGAAACATTACTGCCTGATTCCAGCAGATACAGCGTTAGTACGGCGGAGACAGCCTCCTGAGATGGCGTCAGATACGATTGGAGCGTTCGCGAACCTCCGTATTGATATGCGCGTCTCCTGAAGAAATTTGTTGTCGGTCGCCAGTCGACTTTATCCGCAGGATAGACGTAATTGTAGCGCGTCGCGACGATCTTTAGCAGGTTCGCGAGGCCCTGATCCGTTCGGTCGCCGTCTGGGAAGGCTTCATTCAGTAGTTGGACGTAACCTGGTCCTCTTGGAGGGATTGCTAGCAGTGTGTCGAAAACGTCGCCAGGATCAACCCCAATCTCAAGTAGCTGCTGACCTCGTTTCCAAACCTGGATCGCATTGTCCACAACACTGACGGCGGCGCGTTTGATCAGGTCCAAACGGCGGTTAAGAATCCGCAGAATGAGAGTCGCGGGGTTATCAATCGCTGTGTACGGCTCATTCTCCAACTCCTTTCTCAGAATTTCGTTGAACGCGCTTTGTTCACCTCGCTCCAACTCGATTTGCCTTAGCTCAGAAGCTTGCTTGAGCATTGAGGTTGCGAAAATCAGATAGTCGTCGACACTGGCTTTTCTGGGTTCAAGCGATGTGCCCTCCTTCGCCTCTACGATGGTTGGAATATGGGACGACCCGCGCCTCCCTACTGTTTTAAGCCGAAGTGAAAGGTTTGGCAGCAATCCATCGGCGCTCATGTGACGGATCGCGACGTTCGTCATCGATACCCGCGTCCTACAATAGGCCGGGTCCAAATATCTCTCCGAGAGGTGACTAGCGTATTCTATAACAGCGCGGTCAAAATCACGTTCGATCAGCTTGACCGATGTTCCGCTTGAAAGGCCGTTGAAAATCGTTTGGCAAGCAGGAGACTGATTGCTCGCAATGTAATCGAGTAGTTCCATCAGCGCTGATAGGTGCCCTGATGCCCTATCTTTGCGTCCTTTCCCGAATATCTTAAGAAACCGGATTTTGAGTCGGAGAACATATTCTCTGGGCCACCCCTTCCTAAGAAGGTCATGAAACTCCAGGACCCGTCCGCCCACCAAGATCACGAGCGGGTCTCGCTCACAATTCTCCCTAATCAATGCTTCGGCCGCTTTGATTTCCTCCGAATACGGAGGGCGGCGTAGTACACTGATCGTTATACCAGTGGCGGCTGAGAGCGCTTTTCGATTGATCGTCAGCTTGTCATTAAGAAGCGGAGGATGCTGCGCTAGCAGAGTCCGCAGCTCCAACAATTTAGAATCTACACCCCGCCCCTTATATCCGGTGGCAGTAACCTCTTCGTCTAACTCGGCTAAAAGCTCACCAAGGCGTGGATAGCGCCCAGCGGCGGAAGAAAGCTTTGGTATTCCGAACTGGTCCCCCACCACCTGCCGGTTTATTCTGCCATCCCGCACTTCCAGCTGCCCGCAATTCAGCTTTTCACGAAGCCAAGCACGAAATGCTGGGATTTTTCCCTCTACCTCTGACTCCCGGCCGCCGAGAGCGTCCTCGTAGTCATGGAACATTGCCAGATAGTGCGTCATTGCGCTTTTTGTGAAACCGAGTTTCTCTGCAACGCGTGCCCGGCTTATTTTCCCACCACGTACCCGCTCAACTGTTCCGCTCACTATTTGTTCGTTCAGCACATCAGCTACAGCTCGGTAGCTTGAGCCCACTGCATAGAATTGATGTTTCAGCAGCGACGGAAAATTCACCGCAACATAGTGAGCCGCACCGGTCAAACTTTCAATCGGACCAATAGTCTCGTAGTTTTCTGTAGTTTGAGCCGAACTTGCTGGATGTACCGGTTCAAGAACCGCTTCGTAATCTGAGAAGATGCCGCTACTAGAGCGCTTTGATACTGTCGCACGGTGAAGTCCAACCGAACTAGCTACCCTCAATCGGCTTATCTTGGCGCGGGACTTCGGCTTACGGGGCACCGATCCTTTCAACAAGCTCTCGTTGAGGAAGGAAACGATTCTCGCACTGCTGGTGCCTGGTGCGTAGAATTGATGGCGGACAAGCGACGGGAAACGGGAAACTACCTCCGCTTGGATGTCACTCAATGGGGCGCTTCTATCAACAGGCGCGTCCAAAGTATCGTCAGCGGCACCGATGTACATCGGAGACAGAACGCGATGGCCATCGTCGGCTGGGCCCGTTTTTTTGACCTCTATTCTAACAGTCGCGAGTACAGCCTTCGCCTCATCAAAACTTTCCACCGAGGAGAGGTGACTGGCTTCCAACGCCCCCTCGTCGTGCACAGTATCTTCACACAAAGTATGAACCCTCCGGTGAGCGATGCTTCCGGAGTAGGTTTCATTTATTTACAATTGGTTTTCATAGACACGTCGCTCGGAGACGGTTGATCGAGCCAACCAGTCAGGGACTATTCCGTTAGCGAACACTAATATATGAATACGGTTTGCAAAGGGTTACTTTTTTCTATCCTCCGCGCCGACCTCAGACAGCAACAGGCGCATCAATCGAGGCGTGCGGATCATATCCCGTCACTTCGAAATCTTCGATCTTATATTGATCGATCGATTCAGGACGCCTTGCCAAACGAAGTTTGGGAAAAGGTCGCGGCTCACGAGCGAGGATAGTGTGAGCGTACTCAAGGTGATTTAGGTAGAGGTGAACATCACCGCCAACCCAAATCAATTGGCCAGGTGTCATATCGACCTGCTGCGCGACCATATGCAATAGAGCGGCTTCCTGGGCGATATTGAAGGGATTCCCCAGCGCAATATCGCAGGACCTCTGTCCAACCATCAGCGATAGCTTTCCCCGAGTACCCTCACCCACTGATCCATCGCCCGAACTACTATCCGAAAGTTCACTGGCGTAGAATTGATATGTCATGTGGCAAGGATTCAAAGCCATTTGATCTAGCTCTCCCACATTCCAAGCGTGAAAGAGCATACGGCGACTTGCTGGGTTTGTTTTTAACGTATGGATCAGCGTGGCTATCTGGTCGTGCTCCTTGCCGGTTGAATCGACCCACTTTCTCCATTGTTTTCCGTAAACCGGCCCAAGATCGCCCCAAGTCGCTGCGAAACCATCGTCCGAAAGAATTTTACTCTCGAATGCGTCTTGCGAGATCATGTCGCCGGTCGACTTCCTGTATTTGTCCAACGGCCAGTCGGTCCAAATGCGTACGTTTTCCTTCAGAAGCGACTGAATGTTCGTCTGACCAGTCAGGAACCAAAGCATCTCCTTGACCGCTGTCTTCCAGAAAACTCGTTTTGTTGTGTAGACAGGAAATGTTGCATCCGAGAGATCGAACCGCATCATCGCGCCGAACATCGACAGCGTGCCGACGCCGGTACGATCGATGCGTCGATCACCGTTGTCGAGCAGATGCTGAATGAGGTCGAGGTACTGATATTCGGGATGGCGGCGCATTTCTTCTACCCGTGGAAGACATTGTGATATCGGCGAGGCAAATACGGCTCAAACCGGCGGCAGCTTATCAGATTGCAGATGGTACCGGTACCGGTTCAAAAACCCGCTTTATCCTTCTAAACCAGCTAGTTAGTACAAAAGGTATGAAACCTATGCAGGAAAAGTCCTTCACGCCCAGGAAGATGTCGCCGGAGCGCTGATACAGCTGGCAGGAGAGCTTGCCGTCCGCCACATAGAACTGGAACAGGCAATGGCAGGGCGGCAGCGCCATCTCGTCGACAAGCGCCGGGTTCCAGGCCGACACGATGTGCCGACGGGAATTCGGGTTGGTTTTCAGGCTCTCGATCAGCCCGGCGATCTGGTCGATGTGGCCGCCGGCGGGCGTCGGCCAGGATCGCCACTGATATCCGTAGACGGGTCCGAGTTCGCCCCTTTCATCCGCCCACTCGTCCCAGATGCTGACGCCGTTCTCCTTCAGATAGGCGATATTGGTCTCGCCCTTCAGGAACCATAGAAGTTCGTGGATGATCGAACGCAGATGCAGCTTCTTGGTCGTCAGCGCCGGAAAACCTTCCGAGAGATCGAAGCGCATCTGATAGCCGAAGACGGAACGCGTGCCGGTGCCCGTCCGGTCTCCGCGGTCGGTTCCGTTGCTCATCACATGGTCGAGAAGCTCGAGATACTGCCGCATGGTCCTTCGCACCGCCGATTCGTTCTTGTCCTGAAAATAGGACGAAGCGACCGGCGAACCAATGGCGCGGCGACGTTTTCCCGCAATTTGGCTATCTATCGCATGTGGCGCCAGGCGTAGGCCGGGGAACACCCGGTAGCCTTGGACGTTGGGAGGACCACTGCAATCGGATCTTTCGCTTGATAGCCACAGCTCAGCTCGTCTTCGTCTTCGGCACGTTGAAGAAAGGCTTTCCGCTGCATAGGCGCGGCCTGTCCCATGCCACCTGCCTTGGGCTTTATCGCACCGCCACGAACTACCCGATGCTTGTCGCTGGACCCTGGTTCGCCCCGATGATGTTCTATGAACCGGGCAGCGGGTTGCATGTCAGCGGGGAGCTCTACCAGGTCGATCCCGCTACGCTCGAGCGTCTCGATCGCATGGAGTCGATCGGTGAGCCGGGCAATTTTCGACGCAGTATTCGTGTCGTGCCGCTGCGGCCGGGCCGCAGCTGCGAGGCGCCTATTTCAAGGCAAGGATCCTGGCCGTTCCCGTCCACACCGGATATCTGCGATCTTACAAGGACAGGCGCTTCGTCCCGCCCTGGCACCGCCTGTAATATCGATGGATGAAGCGCAGGCCTTTCCCGACAGGCCGCCTATTTCGCAGGACGCCGGTTGCCGGCATGGTCCTGGTATTGTTCTGTCTTCGTGGCGTTCTGGTCCAGGCCCCTGGCTTCAGAGTTCTGTGCCTTGTCGCGGTTGGACAGAACGTCGTTTTCGCCGAGCATCCCCTCTTTCACGTTGGTTCGTGCGCCGCTGCCGGAGCCCTTTCCGTTATCCGGTTTTCCCATGTTCTTGCGACTGGCATTAGCCATGGCCATCTCCTTTCGCAGTATTTCGAATTGAACGAACTCAGGCGTCTATCGGCCGGCGTCCTTGTGATGCCTGCTTTCCTGATTTTCCCCTCGCCGGATGCTGCGATCATTCTCCTCGCGCGCATCGGCATGCGCCGTGTCGAGCTTCTGCCCCTTGCGCTCGGCCTTGCGGAGCGCATCGGAGCGTTTGAGCTCTGCTTCGGCTTTGAAGTCCTTGCCGGCATTCGATGTCTTCTCGCGGCCTTGAATTATGCGTTGCTGCTGTTCGTGTGTCTTCCTGCCGACCATGATCGGATCTCCTGATTGCTCATTTGTTCGTTCGACCCCGGTGGCCGGGGTCCGCGCCGCCCTGGGGCGTCGGGTCGTTCGCCACATCGCCTTCGATCGTGTTGTCTCGCTTGAGGCTTTCGTGATCCGACGGTCGGCGAATGCCTCTGGACTGACCGATTCCAGGATCCTGTTTGAGGTCCTTGTCGCTCGGCCGTTGTGTTTTCGGGTGTTTGGAAGATGTCATCGGAGTGCCCTTCCGTTCCTGCCGATCCTGCCGCGCCAGCGGTGTTCTGGCCGGTCTCCGTTGTTAACCGGGGCCGGCAGCGAATGTTCCGAGAATGCCGCGGCCTCGCGGAATTGAAGCAAGCGCGGAAACATTCCCGTCCAGTTGCGGCAGCTTCTGAAGAGAACGTAGAGCTGAGAAGAGTGAAGACGGGCGAGATCGGTCTGACGCCTCGACAAAACACTGCCGGCGACGAATGCCTCACTCGGGAAGATCATGGAAAAGCCGACAGCGTCGGCGCCTTTTTTCGCTTCTTCCACCCCTTTTCTTGGGCACCGGAAAGACCTATATGACAAGAGCCGTCTTCGGGCGGCTATGGCAATAAACGGGCGATGCAATAAACCCATTGGACCCGGGGGCGGTACCCGGCGCCTCCACCAAAAACCGGTCGGTTGACCGGCTTTTGATGGGGGCGAAATAGGATCGACAAGGGCGTAAAGATCGACTTTTTGCTCGGCATTGTACCACCGTTATCGGGCTAAACTTATAGTTGCAAACGACAACTATGCTGAAGCACGTCTCGCTGCCTAACGGCGGTGCGGCACTTCAAATCAAGTCCTTCCGGGTAGCACCGTAAGGCGGGGTCCGAAGGCACCTGGCAACAGAAGCCTTCACCTTCTCCCCCGTGCTGAAATGGTCTATAGATGCCTCGGTAATTGACTCGTCCGATTGGACGGGCAATGAGACGAGACATTGGCGAGGGGCAAGCGTCTCAACGCCGGCAGCCCGAATAGGGCCTTGAATTGCTGTATGAAACGCGATTTCGATCCGAGCCATCATGCGGTAAAGTGAGTTTGAAGAAAGACGGGGATCACATGGGCCAGGACCACATCCGCTACGACATTCTAGCGCAGGACGCGCTTCGCGGCGTCATCCGCAAGGTCCTGACGGAAGTTGCCGCTACCGGTCATTTGCCTGGTGACCACCATTTCTTCATCACCTTCCTGACCGGGGCTCCCGGCGTGCGCCTGTCGCAGCATCTCAAGGCGAAGTACCCGGAACAGATGACGATCGTCGTCCAGCATCAGTTCTGGGACCTGAAGGTCTCCGAGACCGGTTTCGAAATCGGCCTCTCCTTCTCCGACACGCCGGAGAAGCTGGTGATTCCCTTTAATGCTGTCCGCGGTTTCTACGATCCATCCGTGAATTTCGAGCTCGAGTTCGATGTAGCGGCCGGCGAGGAAGACGAATCGGAGTCGGCAGAGATCACCGCCTATCCGGTCAGCGAAGCCGACGAGACGCTTTCGCAGAAAAGCCCGGAAAAGCCGGGCGACGGCCCGAAGGGCGGCGGCGGCTCGGTCGTCTCGCTCGATTCTTTCCGCAAGAAGAACTGACCCTGGAGCGTGGTCATGACCGGCGACGTCGTCAACCTGCGTCAATTCCGCAAGCGTCAGGCCCGAACCGAGCGGGAGAAGCAGGCCGAACAGAACCGGATCTCCTTCGGCCGAACGAAAACGGAAAAGTCCCTGACAACGGCCTTGAACGAAAAGGCAACGAAGGCGCTTGACCACGGCCGATTGGAGGGGGCACGGCCCGGAATCCCAGACCGGTCTGCCGAGGACGGGGAAGAGGCCTGAGCCCCCCGCCGGCGGAAATGCGATTCCCACACAAGGACTTGAGAGCGATTCCGGAATCGGATTGCCAACGCGCTGAATCGATTTGTGAGGCCAGGGAATGATCGCCAAGCATTCGGCGACGCTGCACGGACACCGCACCAGTTTCACGCTTGAGGAGCCGTTTTGGCAGGAGTTGAAGTCGATCGCCAAACGCCGCGGCATGCCGCTGGCGCGATTGATCGCGGAAATCGACGACGGACGAAGCCCCGAGGGAAACCTGTCTTCCGCATTACGGCTTTACGTGCTTGCCTGGGTCAAGGCTCAGGCAAAAGCCGCGGACTCCCTTTGAGCGCCAGCAACTACTGCATGTTTCCTTAAAGCGGAGCCGATTCAAGGATAAAAACATGCAGATTTCAAAGTACTACAGCGACCTTTGCGCGTCTGATAAGACGCACGGCGCTGCAGGCGATTTCTCGTCCTACCGCACGGTGATGTCGGGCAGCATGTCGAAGTTCAGCCCCTGCCCCGCTGGCGGGCCCGCGTTCTGCCCGGGAGGCGGCGGTGCGTTTCGCTGAACATCCTGCACCGGCGGCCCTTGAGGCTGCGTAGCGCGCGGCGGAAGCTGCAGCAAGCGCTGGCGCTCCTCCTCGGCCGCCCGGCGCCCGGCGGCTGCCCGCGCCATGGCCTCGGCCCTCATCCGCGCCGCTTCCACCGCCGCGGCCTGGCGCCGGCGTTCTTCGATTATCGTCCGCCGCCGCTGGAGCTCGCGCTCGACAGCTCGCGCCTTGTAAAGCGCGACTTCTCGGCGCAGGCGCTGTTTTTCAAGTACGTTCGCCTGCAGCGTTTCCACCCGACGGCGCTCGCGTTCGTAAGCACGAAGCGACAGGAAATTGGCAAGGTCTGTAACGTCCACGCTGACACCCGGCGCCGCAAGGAGCCCCGCATAACCGAAACGCACGCGCGGTTCAGCCCCGGCAAGAGCCTCTTCGCCGGGCCGGAAGGTAAGATCGATCGCGCCGCTCATGCGTTCGGCCGGAAGGTCGAAGGAGACTTCTCCGGAGAAGGCAGCGTTGCCGTCCGCCGCCGTCACGTTCTGCGCTCTGACCGTTCCGCCCGCGATGCTGAAGGGCACCTTGACCGCACCGACGACCGATTGCCCGCTGAAGAGGACTTCTCCAGCAGCTTTGCGGACGGCATCCGCCGAAATCTCCGTTTTCATTGCATCGGCCGCCGCCATCAGCTGCGGCAGCGCCGCCGTGTTGATGCCGTTGAGGGTCACGCCATTGAAGGTCGCCGTTCCCGAACCGCTGATCGAACTTGCCATTGCCTTCGGCGTGCCACCGGAGGCTTCCATCGCGACGGAAAGGTCGAAACGACCGGTCGCCACGGGCCCGTTCTGCCGCGCCCATCCGGCCGCAGCCAGATCGCCGCCCTTCAGGTCGAACCGCGAGCGAAGGAAACCCGAGCCGTTTGCGTTGCCGACCTGCAGCCGCCCCGCGAGCTTGCCACCCAACCAATCTCCCGCCGCGTCGGTCAAGGAAAGCTCGTCGCCCTTCCATTCGAGCTTTCCGCTGAAGCCGGTAACGTCTCCATAGAGGCCAGGCCAAAAGCGCTTTGCCGTGACGTCGAGCGCGACATCGAGGCCCGTCCAGGCCGGTTGTGCCACCGGAGCCATCGACAATCCGCCGGCCGTAGTGTCATAGACCTGTCCGACTATCCCCTCGCCCAGCCAGCCGAGATCGATCGTATCGAGCGCCAGTTCGCCTCGTGCCATGGCCCGAGCCTTGCGGTCGATCGTCAGAGCCCCTGCAAATCCATTCTGATCGGCCCTGCCTTCGATGGCCGAGAAAGCGATCTTCTCCGGATCGGCAGTGATGTCTGCCGACAGCTTCACCGGCAGGCCGCTGCCCATCTGCGGCAATGCAATGCCTTGGAGCAACAGGTAGGGCTCGAAATCCTCCGTCTGCAACGTCAGCTTGCCCTGCCCTTCGAGATAATGATCGCGCGAAAGATCGACGGTACCCTTGGCGGCGATCTGCGTCTTCTCGGTCGTGAAGGTCAGCGAACCATTCGCCTGGGAACCCTCCGTGCTCTGCAGCTTGACGGCGAGAATACCGTTGGCATCCGCGTCGAACGGCAGCGGGTCGAGTCCGGCTTGGCCGAGAAGAACGGGGGTCTGCGGATTCTCAAGCGTTGCTTCCAGCAGGATGCCTTTGCCGGCAAGGGCCTGGGCAACGTCCGGCGCCTGGTAGCTGGCGGCTATCTTGCCGCCATTGGCGGTGCCGATCACCCCGAAGGTAAAGGGCGCGTTCCCCTCGTTGCTGCCCGCCGTCAACGTCATGTCGAGGGCCGCGCCGGAATAGTAGGGCCCGGCCTTGATCAGCCGCGCCAAGGCCGGGTGGGCGATCGTGTGTCGTCCGACGAGTGCCAGGAATGGCGTCAATTCTTCTGCGGCGAGCTTCATCTTCGCCGAAATCACAGGCTTCTCGAAGCCGCCGCTCATGCGACCGGAAAAAGCGAGCTGGGCGCCCGAAAGATCACCGATTGCCACCCGCTCGGCCTGCAGCTGGCCGTTCTTGACCGTCAGGACCGCCTGCACGTCCTGCGCCTTCTCGCCGAAGGCGGAGAACGTCTCGGCGGAAAGTTCGGCGGCGATGGCGTGGTTGAGCAAGGTTGCGGTCGAAGCATCTCCGGCGACGAGACCGGCCAGCGCCTGCAGCGCCTCCAGATCGATGCGGTTGCCCCTGAGCTGCAGCGACAGCGAGGGCTGCTGCTCGGCAAAGGATTGGCGCTCCAGCCTTCCCTTGAGCGTCGCCGGGCCGGCCGCCACTTCGAGCTTTTCGAATTGCTGCAGTGTGTCGGTAAGATTGACCGTCGCGGCAAAGCCCGCCGTCTTCAGCTTGCGGATGGCGGGATCGACCGAGCCGGCCAGCCAGTTGGCGAGCCCCGATGGTTGGTTGGAGGCTACGACGATGTCGCCGCGAAAGGCGCGCTGTCCCTTGAGGTTCAGCCGCCCCTTGGCTTCGAGCTGCGTGCGGCCGGGCAAGAGCGCAACCGCGTTGTCGACGATCCAGCCGGCGCCGTCGGGTCTGACATCGAGACGTATGTCCCGCACGGTGGTGTCGCCGATCACGATCGCGGGAAGTTTCAGGCTTGCACGGCCCGGCACCTGCGGTATGGGAATATCCGCCGCAATCGCCATCATCGTTTCCACCCGCTGCCGCAGGGAAACTGCCGGGTCGCGACCGGTCTTGCCGCCCCGGCCGGAATTGCCGATGCGGCTGACGTCGATCTGCTGCCCGTCGGCGATCAACAGGAATTTCTGCTCCTTGCCGGTGTCGAGCGTTGCCTCGCCGGTGACGATATAGGGGTCGTCCGGCGGACCGACCTCGAAGTGATATTCGGGCACACGGATGCTTTCATTGGTGAGTTGGAACTCGCCATTGATGCGCAGCGCGCCACCGGCCCTGACCTCGTCGGTCGGCCGATTTTCCGTCAGCGTGAACCGACCCGCATAGACCGGTTTGAAATCGACGACCTTGAGTTCACCGTCGAGCTCGACGCCGAAGGGTCGCTCGTCCGGCGTCAGCCGCGCCCGAAGGCTTAGCGCTCCCTCCTCGTCTACCGCATTGCTCATCAAGGAGAAGCTGCCCGCCTCACCATCGAGCGCCGCGCGGCCCTCGACCTTCCAAGGCCCCGCCAGCGAACGCGCCGAGACATCGGCCGAAAGGTCACTGACGCGGCGCGATCGCCCGGTCTGCTCGTCGACGAATTCGATCTCGCCGTCGGCGATCTCGACATTTTCCAGCACCACGGTGTTGGCCGGGATCACCGCGCTGGGGCCGCGCGCCCAATCGAGCGTGCCGTCCGGCTGTAGCCTAAGTCTCGCCTTCGGCCGGTCGAGGCGCATGTCGAAGATCAGCGCCTCGCCGCTCAAAAAGGGTGCGAGCTCGGCACTCATCGAGAACTGGGCGACCTGGATCAACGGCTCGCCGCCGTCTTCGGCCCCGACGCGCACGTCGTTGAGCGTCACCGTCGGGAAGGGAATGAGCCGCGCATCGACGCTTCCGTGCACGACCACGGGCTTGCCCATTATGCGGCTCGCCTCACGCTCGAAATCGGTGCGGAAATCGGTCCAGTTTATGAACAATGGTGCGATCAGCGCCACGAAGAGCGCGACAACCAACAGGCCGCCGATGATTACGAAGATTCGCGCCAGCACCGTGTCACATTCCCATCTGTTCCGTTCGCGCCCCTCTTGCGAGTTTCATCCGATGCGCCGGGATCACGTGAAAATCTTGCCTGGGTTGAAGATGTTGTCCGGGTCGAGCGAATGCTTGATCTGCCGCATCAGATCGACCGCCCCCCCGAGCTCGGCCTCCAGGAACGGCATCTTGCCCTGTCCGATGCCGTGCTCTCCCGTACAAGTACCATCCATCGACAGTGCCCGGCCATTCAGCCGTTCGACGAAGGCCTCGACCCGCGCCACATCGGCAGGATCCTTGTCGTCGAACAGCACGCCGACGTGGAAATTGCCGTCGCCCGCATGGCCGACGATCGGCGCGATCAACCCATGCGCAGCAATATCCTCGTGTGTCGCCGCGACGCAGTCGGCGAGACGCGAAATCGGCACGCAGACATCGGTCGCCAGGATGGCGGCCCCGGGCTTGAGGCTCTTCTGCGCCCAGTAGGCATTGTGCCGGGCCCTCCAGAGGCGCGCCCGCTCTTCCGGATTAATGGTCCAGACAAACCCTGTAGAACCGAATTCCGACGCTATTTCGGCGAACTGGCGCGACTGCAGCTCGACGCTCCCGGCGCTGCCGTGAAATTCGACGAAGAGCGTCGGCGTTTCGGTATAGTTCAGTCCGGAATAAGCGTTGCAGGCCTGCATTTGCACTGCGTCGAGGAGCTCGATGCGGGCAACGGGTATGCCGGACTGGATCGTCAGGATAACCGCGTTGCAGGCGTCCGCGATCGTCGGGAACGGGCAGACGCCGCCCGATATCACCTCCGGGATGCCTTGCAGGCGCAGGGTGATCGAGGTGATGATGCCGAGGGTTCCTTCCGCCCCGACGAACAGCCGCGTCAGATCATAGCCGGCCGAGGACTTGCGGGCTCGCTGCGCGGTTCTGATCTCTCGCCCGCCGGCAACGACCGCAGTGACCGCAAGCACGTTCTCCTTCATGGTGCCGTAGCGCACCGCATTGGTGCCGGAGGCGCGCGTCGAGGCCATCCCGCCGATCGAAGCGTTCGCGCCCGGATCGATCGGGAAGAAGAGGCCCGTGTCGCGCAGATAGATGTTCAATTCCTCACGCGTGACGCCTGGCTCGACCGTGCAGTCAAGGTCCTCGGCATTGACCGAAAGAACACGGTTCATCCGCGTCAGATCGACCGATATCCCGCCATAAGGCGCATTGACATGGCCTTCGAGCGACGAGCCGGCGCCGAAGGCGATGAGCGGCACGCGATGGGCCGAGGCGACCTCGATGATCTCGCGTACTTCAGCAGCACTTTCGGGAAAGACGACCGCGTCCGGGAGCTGCGCCGGGATGTAGGTCGTCGTGTTGGCGTGCTGGGCCCGGATTGCCTCTCCGGTCTGGAACCGATCGCCGAACCGTCCGCCGAGGAGTGTCTTGGCCGCAGCGATCCCACTCTCGTTTCTCGATCCCGCCTTGATCGCTTTCAACGCCACGGCATGTCCCTTCCCATGCGACGTGCCCTGACAACGCAGATCGTCGCAACGTTATGAACGCCCACACAATCTATCCTCAATTCGAT
This sequence comes from Sinorhizobium glycinis, assembly GCF_001651865.1. Lineage (GTDB taxonomy): Bacteria > Pseudomonadota > Alphaproteobacteria > Rhizobiales > Rhizobiaceae > Sinorhizobium > Sinorhizobium glycinis. The sequence continues at coordinate 361,651 of NZ_LPUX01000061.1, read as the reverse complement.
GCCGAATTAAGGAATTATGCGGTCGAGCGAATGCGGAAAGCCTCCCGCCGTACTTCCTGGCCAGCGACGAGTGATCGCGACGACCCGGTCAGCCGAGCGCCGATGGCGAAGCGCTTTCATTTCAAGGCGCTACTGTGCAAATCGGAATCGGTTTGTCCAGAAGTTACGTCATTCCATGCGGTTCGCGCACATCAAATCATCCGGGCTGATACCGGCTTGTCACAGCCTCCGCAGCTCTCGCGCAGGGCGGGCAATGGAGGCCGGCCATCCGCCTACAATGCAGCTTTTGTTTGCGTGCCCTTCGGGTATCATGTCTGGAAACGGGGGGAACGTCTGATGTTCGGCCTGCTCGCTTTGCTCACGGCATCCGTCTTCTTCGGGGCCGCCATCTATATCAACGTTGCAGAACAGCCCGCGCGGCTTCGTCTCGACCACCGCGCCTTGCTGGCGGAGTGGGGACCGGCCTATCGCCGCGGCTTCGAGATGCAGGCCTCCCTCGCGATCATATCCGGCCTCCTCGGCGCGGCCGCCTGGTGGCAGAGCGGCAATCCGCTGTGGGGCCTGGGGGCGGCCGTGATCATCCTGAACTGGCCCTATACGCTCATGCTGATCATGCCGATCAACAATCGGCTGGAAACAACGCCGCCCGACCAGGCGAGCGAGGAGACTCGCGAGCTCATCATGCGCTGGGGCAAGCTCCACGCCGGGCGCAGCGCCCTTGGCGCCGTCGCGGCGGTGATCTACCTGATTGCCGCTTTCGACGGAATGCCCGGCTGAGGTCAGGTCGTCGCCGCAGGAGCCGCCTCGCCCCTCAACCGGCTTTTGGCGACCCTTCGAGCACCACAACCGCATCCATTTCCTCGCGCAGCTTGCGCTCCTCGTCCGCGTGCGGGCTGGTGAAGCGGGCAATGACGAGATAGGCAACCGGGGTCAGATACAAGGTCACGATCACAGCAAGCCCGAGACCGCCGACGAGCACCCAGCCGAGAGCGATGCGCGCCTCCGCCCCTGCCCCGCTCGCCAGCACCAAAGGCACGGCGCCGACGATCGTCGCGATCATCGTCATCATCACCGGCCTCAAGCGGATATTGGCGGCGTTCTCGATGGCGCTGCGCACGTCCTGACCGCGGTCGCGCAGCTGGTTGGCGAATTCGACGACCAGGATGCCGTTCTTCGCCATGATGCCGACGAGCATGACAAGACCGATCTGGCTATAGATGTTCAGCGTGTTGCCGGTCATGATCATCGCAAAGACGGCGCAGGCCAGGCCGAGCGGCACCGTCGACATGATGATGATGCCGCTGACGAAGCTTTCGAACTGCGCCGCAAGCACCAGGAAGATGATGACGATCGCGAAGCCGAAGGTGATGAAAAGGCCGCTGGCGTTCTCGTCAAGCGTCGCGGCTTCGGCGAGCGGCATGACCCGCGACCCCGGCGGCAGCAGCGGCTCGGCCATTTCTTCGACCATCGACAGCGCCTCGCCCAGCGCCAGATCCGATTTCAAGCCGGCCGAGAGCGAGACGGCGCGAAGCTGGGATTCGCGCGCAAGCTGCGGCGCAACGGCCTTTTCCTCGATCGTCGCTATCGACGACATGGGCACGATCCGGCCGTCGCCGGCCTTGACGAAGATGTTCTGGAGGTCCGTCGGGTCGTTGAGCGGCGTCGTCGAGGAGAGCAGCTTGACCGGATAGGCCTCGCCCTCGACGAAGATGTCGACGACGCTGCTGCCGTCGAGCATCGCCTGCATCGCCCAGGAAAGAGCACTAATGTCGACGCCGAGGTCGGAGGCGCGCTCGCGGTCGATCGTCACGGACAGCTGCGCCTGATTGGCCTCGTAGTTCAGCCGCACGTTTTCGAAGCGGCCGGTATCTTCCATCGCCCGCACGAGCTTCGCCGCCGCATCGCCGAGTTTCGTGTAGTCGTTGCCGACCAGTGCCACCTGGAGACCGCTGCCCGCGCCTCGAATACCGAGGCTGTTGGCCTGGATGGTGGAGGCGCGCACCGAAGGAACCTTGGCGGTCACCTTGTTGATGTCGGCGACGATCTGCTGCTGGGTCCGGTCACGCTGTTCCCAGGGGGCGAGCGTCAGCACCATGAAGCCGCTATTGGCCGAACCGCCCTGGCCGGAAATCGAGAACACGTTGGTGATCTCACCTGCCTTGACGAGCGGCTGCAGGCCGTCCTCGATCCGGCGCATCTGCGCCTGCGTATATTCGAGTGAGACGCCCTGCGGCGCGTTGATCCTCAGCATCACCTGCGAGCGGTCCTCGTTCGGCGTCAGCTCCGACTTCAGCGTCAGGAACCCCGCCGCCCCGGCCACGGTGAAGAACGCGGCGACGGTGAAGACGACGAGCGGCGCATTGAGGCAGGCCCGGAGCGTGACGCGGTAGAAGGCTGCGGCGCGCTGGCCGAAGCGCGCCATCGGGCCCTGATGCGCATGCGCCTCGCTGGTCAGCATGCGCGAGGCGAGCATCGGGCAGAGCGTCAGCGAGACGAAGGAGGACAGCAGGATCGAGAAGGCGAGCACGAAGCCGAACTCGCGGAACAGGCCGCCGGTCTGCCCGGGCAGGAAGGAGAGCGGCACGAAGACGGCCGCCAGCGTCGCCGTCGTCGCCAGAACGGCGAAGAAGACCTCGAGCGTGCCATGCACCGCGGCCGCGCGGGGGCCCAGCCCCTCCGCCCGTCGTCGCACGATGTTCTCGAGCACCACGATCGCGTCGTCGACGACGAGGCCGGTCGCCAGCACGATCGCAAGCAGCGTCAGGATGTTGATCGAAAAACCGGCGAGATAGATTGCCGCCACCGTTCCGATGAGGGCGATCGGCATGCTGATCGTCGGGACCAGAGTCGCGCGCCAATCGAGCAGGAATAGATAGATCACCAGCGTGACGATGAAGACGGCGACGACGAGCGCAATCTCCACCTCGTGGATCGCGCCATTGATGAACACGGCATCGTCGCTGGTGATCTTGAGCTCGGTGCCGGGCGGCAGGATGTCGGTGGAGATCGTATCCACCACTTTGCGCACGCCTTCGGAAATATCGACCGTGTTCGACTGCGCCTGGCGGATGATGCCGAGGCCGATGCCCTGGCGGCCGTTGGAACGGAGCGCCGAACTCCCCGTGTCCGGGCCGAGCGTCACCGTGGCCACGTCGCGAAGCCGGACATTGTTGCCGAGGATCAGGTTCTCGAACTGCTCGGGCGTCTGCAGGTCCGCCGTCGCGCGCACCGAAATGTCCTGGCTGGCGCTCGTCAGAGACCCGGCCGGCACGTCGTAGGACGCATTGGCCAGCGCCTCGCGCAGGTTGGCGACGGTGACGCCGCGCCCGGCGAGCTTGGCCTGGTTGAGGTCGATGCGGAAAATCTTCTCCTGGTCGCCGTAGACGGTGACATCGGCGACGCCCTCGACCGCCGCCAAACGGTCGCTGATCTCGTTCTCGACAAGCAGCGTCATGTCTTCCATCGACATGGTGTCGGAGGTCAGCGCCAGGCGCATGATCGGCTGGCTGTCGGAATCGGCCTTGACGATGCGCGGCTCCTCCGCGTCATCCGGGAGTTGGCCGGTGATCCGGCCGAGCGCATCGCGGATATCGTTTGCCGCCTGGCCGATGTCGGTGGTGTCGGAAAATTCGAGCGTCACGCGGCTGCGGCCGAAAGACGATGACGAGGAAATCCCCTTAATGCCCTGGACGCGTGACACCGCGCCTTCGATGACCGAGGTCACCTCGCGGTCGATCGTCTCGGGCGCTGCGCCCTCGAACTCCGTCGTGACCGATATGACCGGCTGGTCGACCTGCGGCAGCTCGCGGATTTCGATGCCGTTCCAGGCGGCAAGACCCGCGACGACGATCAGCATGTTGACGACGAGCGCGAAGATCGGCCGGCGGATGAAGAGTGCGGTGAAGCCGGTCTTTCCGCCCCGCCCGCCTGGCGAACTGCCGGGGTGACCGCCAATCCCGATGTTCATTGCGCGTCCCCCGCCACCTTCTGCTCGCGTTCGGGGCTTGTTTCGCCGGCGATGCGGACAGCGCCGCCATCACGCAACCGCTGCACGCCCTCCGTCACGATGCGGTCGCCCTCGGCGATCTCTGCCTCGACCAGCACCTTGTCCGGATTGCGCTGGATGATCTTGATCGGCACCCGTTCGCTCTTGTCGCCGTCGACGCGCCAGATATAGGAACCTTCCGAACTCCACTGGATCGCCAGCGGATCGACGGTCGGGTATCGGTCGCCGTCGAAGGCCATTGTAACGGAGAAGGACATGCCGGCGCGCAGCATGTCGTCCGGATTCTCGATCCGCGCCCGCACCCTCAGCGTCCGGCTTGCCTGGTCGAGACGGTTGTCGATCGCATGGATGGCACCATCCAACTGCCGGCCGGGCTGCGCTACGGCATTCGCGGTGACCGGCTGCCCCACGGAGATCCTGCTGGCAAAGCGCTCCGGCACCCAGAAATCGACGAGGATCTGCGACCGGTCGTCAACGACCGCGATCGGCGTAGACGTCGTGACGTAGTCGCCGACATTGACGGTGATGATGCCGACGATGCCTTTCGACGGTGCGACGATGTCGCGCCGTCTGAGATCGAGCTCGGCCGTTCTGAGCGCCAGTTCGGCCGCCTGCATGGCGATCTCCGCATCGCGGACCTCGACCGCCGTCACCGCGCGGGCCGTTCCGAGATTGCGGTAGCGCTCGACCTTCTCCCGGGCGCTGTCGCGCGTCAGCCGGGCGTGCTCGGCGGCAATCATCTGCTCGTCGCTGTCAAGCCGCGCGATCACCTGGCCTTCCTCGATGCGATCGCCCGATTTTACCAGGATTTCCGTAAGATTGCCCGTGGAGGCCGGCGTCACGGTGACGGAACGGATTGCCTCGCCGTTGCCGATCGCGTTCAGCCTGTTGTTGACGATCGCGCTTTCAGCGGGCCTTACGACCACGAGCGCCGCATCCGAGAAGCCGCCGCGACCACCCTCTCCGCGCCCGCCATTGCGCTGTCCGCCACCCGTTCCTTCACCACTCTGCGATCCCGACAGCGCATCGATCAGCGGATGCGAAACACCGATGGCCGCCAGAGTTTCTCCCGCTCCGGGGGCAAAGCGCACCCAGGCAGCGCCCCCGACGACGAGAACGACGAGGCTGACCGCCAGTTGCTTCAAGAAGCGCATTCATGTCTCCGAATAAGATACGCGCTCCAGCGCGGCGCGTACCGGCGGAGCGTCCCGAATTTGTCAAGAGTATCGTTATTTGGGCGCCTTCGGGCAATCTCGGAACGCCATCATTACGCATTTGTAATGAAAGCAGAATTTGTTGACCGGATCATGGCGCTCGCACCCCTCGAATAATGACACCGTTTCGCTGAACTATCGATGTTTACAGCCGCCGCGGCTCGGCTATTCTGCCTCATTGAAACCGCACGTTGAGGAACGGGAGTAAGCACATGTGCGATGCATGCGTTATCGAGTCCGTAAAGCAGGAGATGTTGTCGCGACGCAGCTTCTTCCGCGCCGCAGCTGTCGCGTCGGCGGGCATCGCGGCCGCCGGCACGGGGATCGCGCCGCCGGCGCTCGCTGCCGGCCACGCAAACGTCACCGACCTCACTCATGAACTCCATGAGGAGTTTCCGACCTTCTTCGGCCAGCAGCAATTTTTCCGCGATCAGAAGTTCAACTTCGCCGAACACACTTTCAATCTGTTCGAACTCCGGGTGAACGAACATACCGGCACCCATGTCGACGCGCCGCTGCATTTCTCCGCCGATGGCCTCTCGGTCGCCGAGCTGCCGGTGGCAAAACTCGTCGTGCCGCTCTGCGTCGTGGATATCCGCGAGAAAGCGGCTTCCAATCCGGACGCGCAAGTCACACCCGAGGATATCAAGGCATGGATCGCCGCCAATGGCGATATCCCGGAAAACGCCTGCGTCGCCATGCTCTCCGGTTGGGCGGCTCATCTCGGCACCGACGAGTTCCGCAATGCCGATAGCGGGGGCAAGCTGCATTTCCCCGGCTTCCATGTCGAAGCCGCCAGGTTTCTGCTCGAGGAGGCGAACGCCGCTGGGATCGCTGTCGACACGCTGTCGCTCGACCATGGCATTTCGCCTGACTTCGCCACGCATCGCGCCTGGCTGCCGGAAGGCCGCTGGGGCCTGGAAGCCACAGCCAATCTCGACAAGCTGCCGGCCAAGGGCGCGACGCTCGTTCTCGGCGCGCCGAAGCACCGTGGCGGCACCGGCGGCCCGGCGCGCGTCTTCGCCCTCGTGTGAGCAGCGCGGGAAGGAAAAGAGCATGAGCACCGTCGCCCCGCCGTCCGACCCGGAATCGAACCCGCGAGTCAAGGCGGTTTTCGACGACATTCGCGCGACGCGCAAGTCGGACTTCATCAACAATATGTGGCTCTGGCTCGCCTTCGATCCGGATCTGCTGGAGCGCACCTGGGCGGAGGTCAAGGCCGTCATGGCGATGCCCTCGGCGCTCGACCCGCTGGTCAAGGAGATGCTCTATATCGCCGTTTCCGTCACGAATGGCTGCGGTTATTGCATCCACTCGCACACGGTCGCCGCAAAGGCGAAAGGCATGAGCGAGGCTGAACACGCCGATCTGCTGCGCGTCATCTCGCTCGCCGCCAAGACCAACCAGCTGGCAACCGCACTGCAGGTTCCGGTCGATCCGGCCTTCGACGCCGCGGCCGAACGATAGCGACATCGAAACACAGGCGCTGAAAACGCCAGTCTTTCCACAGGCTTGACGAGTTCCGCCGAGATTCCGGAATAAAAGAAGAACATCCTTTCTGGCCTTTCGGTCCCGAATCACTACATTGGGCCGCATGAGCAAAGGTTTCGACGACATTCCCTTCTTCGACGAGGAGCCGGCGCCGCGCAAACCCCCGCCTGCCGCCGGCGGCATCGCCGCGCGCGCCATGGCCGCCCGCGACAAGGCACAGCGACCGGACTATCTCTCCGGGCTCAACCCGGAACAGCGCGAGGCCGTTGAAACGCTCGAAGGCCCGGTCCTGGTGCTCGCCGGCGCCGGCACCGGCAAGACGCGGGTTCTCACCACCCGTATCGCCCATATCCTTTCGACCGGCCGCGCCTACCCCTCGCAGATCCTCGCGGTGACCTTCACCAACAAGGCGGCGCGCGAGATGAAGGAGCGCATCGGCGTGCTCGTCGGCCATGCGGTCGAAGGCATGCCCTGGCTCGGCACCTTCCATTCGATCGGCGTCAAGCTCTTGCGCCGCCATGCCGAGCTCGTCGGCTTGAGGTCCGATTTCACCATTCTCGATACCGACGACGTGGTGCGCCTCATCAAGCAGCTCATCCAGGCGGAAGGCCTCGACGACAAGCGCTGGCCGGCCAAGCAATTCGCCGGCATGATCGACACATGGAAGAACAAGGGCCTCGACCCGGCGCATATCCCGGAGGGCGACGCCCGCGCCTTCGCCAACGGCAAGGGCCGTGAGCTCTATGCCGCCTATCAGAACCGGCTGGTGACGCTCAACGCCTGCGACTTCGGCGACCTGCTGCTGCATCCGATCCGCATGTTCCGCGCCAATCCGGACGTGCTCAAGGACTATCACGACAAGTTTAGATACATCCTCGTCGACGAGTACCAGGACACCAACACGGCGCAATATATGTGGCTGCGGCTCTTGGCACAGCGGCCGCAGGGAAAGCAGGGAAAAAACCAAGCTCCTCAAGAAAACCCCTCCCCAACCCCTCCCCACAAGGGGGAGGGGCAAGGCGGTGCGGCCGCCTCCGTTTCCACATTGCACGTGAGGGATGAGGACACGGCGGCGCGGCAAGGTAGCCCCTCCCCCTTGTGGGGAGGGCTTGGGGAGGGGAAATCCCACGGCACTAGGGGGAAATCCCACGGCACGACCGAGGCAAAGCCCCACGTCAACATCTGCTGCGTCGGCGATGACGACCAGTCGATCTACGGCTGGCGCGGCGCCGAGGTCGACAACATCCTGCGCTTCGAGAAGGACTTCCCCGGGGCCAAGGTCATCAAGCTGGAGCGCAACTACCGCTCGACCGAGCATATTCTCGGCGCCGCCGCGCATCTGATCGCCCATAACGAGGGCCGCCTCGGCAAGACGCTCTTCACCGACCGCAGCCATCCGGACGACGAGAAGGTGCATGTCCACGCCGCCTGGGACTCCGAAGAGGAAGCCCGCGCCGTCGGCGAGGAGATCGAGCAGCTCCAGCGCAAGAAACACAATCTGAACGACATCGCGATCCTGGTGCGCGCCTCCTTCCAGATGCGTGAATTCGAAGATCGCTTCGTCACCCTCGGCCTCAACTACCGCGTCATCGGCGGCCCGCGTTTCTACGAACGGCTCGAAATCCGCGACGCCATGGCTTATTTTCGCCTCGTCTGCCAACCGGCCGACGACCTCGCCTTCGAACGCATCGTCAACACGCCGAAGCGCGGACTGGGCGACACCACCGTTCGCACCCTGCACGATTATGCGCGCGCCCGCGACATCCCGATGCTTGCCGCCGCGGCCGAGATCATCGAGACCGACGAATTGAAGCCGAAGGCACGCAAGGCGCTGTTCGACGTCGTCACCGATTTCCGCCGCTGGCAGACATTGCTCGAGACGACGCCGCACACCGAGCTTGCCGAGCAGATCCTCGACGAGAGCGGCTACACAGCGATGTGGCAGGCCGACAAGTCCGCCGAAGCGCCGGGGCGTCTCGAAAACCTCAAGGAACTGATCCGCTCGATGGAAGCCTTCGAATCGATGCGCGGCTTTCTCGAGCATGTCGCACTGGTCATGGATGCCGAGCAGAACGAGGACATGGATGCCGTGTCGATCATGACGCTGCATTCGGCCAAGGGCCTGGAGTTCGACACCGTCTTCCTGCCGGGCTGGGAGGAAGGGCTGTTCCCACATCAGCGGGCGCTGGACGAGGGCGGCCGCGCCGGTCTCGAGGAGGAGCGCCGCCTCGCCTATGTCGGCATCACCCGCGCCAAGCGCCGCTGCCACATCTGGTTCGTCTCGAACCGCCGCATCCACGGCCTCTGGCAAACGACAATGCCTTCGCGCTTCCTCGACGAATTGCCGGTCGATCATGTCGAAGTCGCCGAACAGGATGTCTCCTATGGCGGCTACAATCGCGGCGGCTACGGCCAATCGCGCTTCGATAAGGCCGATCCCTTCGAGAACACTTACCAGACGCCGGGCTGGAAGCGCGCCCAGCAGCACCGCTCGGAAGCCACCCGCGAGAATTGGGGCACCCGCTCCGGCCACGCCGTCGAGCGCATCGGCTACGGCGAGTCCGGCCCCCGCACCCGTATGATCGAGGGCGAACTTGTCGCCAAGTCGACGACCGCGGAACCCTCACGCTTCAATGTCGGCGACCGCGTCTTCCACCTGAAATTCGGCAACGGCAACATTGCCGCGATCGAAGGCAACAAGCTGACGATCGATTTCGACCGCGCCGGTCAGAAGCGCGTCCTGGATGGATTTGTGGAAAGGGTGTGAGGGGCGCCCTCAAATCGCCATCCGGTACATCACGAAGCCGGATTTCTCGGCCACCTTGTCGTAGAGCCGCATCGCCTTGAGGTTCGTCTCGTGCGTCAGCCAGTAGACGCGCGAGGTGCCTGCCCGTCGTGCCGCTTCGAAGACACCGTTGATCAGCGCCTCGCCAACCCCTATGCCGCGGGCCGCCTCGTTGATGAAGAGGTCCTGGAGATAGCAATTCGGCTGGATCGCGGTGGTGGTGCGGTGAAAGATGAAGTGCGTGAGCCCGACCAGCCGGCCCTTGTTCTCGGCAACCAGGGCATGCACCGGTTCATAGGCATCGAAAAAGCGCGACCAGGTCATGTGGGTGATATCGGGAGCGAGCGCGCTTTCGCCCGAGCGTCCGTAAAAGGCATTGTAGCCTTCCCAGAGCAGCAGCCACTGGTCGTAGTCGCTCCGGACGACCGGGCGGATGGAAAGGTTTTCGCTCATTGTCGAACCCACCGGAAAGGCCGTTACGGGGGCGACAGCATAAACCGAGAGATCGGCGCGGTCCATGTGGCAGCCGCGTGACGCTCATCACTCATTGTCACCTGAACCCGGAGAAGCACTTCCCACTTTGTTTCGTCCGCTCTCCCGGCCCACTCTGGACCATCATCTGACGGGTCGAACCGATGCACGTCGCGAGGGTGATCGGCCATTCAGACTCAATGCATCGGCCGAGAATCCACCCCCGGGGATCCGGATCCATTGCCGCCGCCCAAAATTCTCATCCGCAACCAATGCGAGAAAGCCGAAACGTTCAAATTGCAGCAAATTTCGCCGACCTTCGTTAACACGGCGCGGCTACGAATTTGACTACGCATACCGCTGGCCAGAGAGCCACCCCCTTTATTTTAGCACGACAGGCCGTTTCGAAATGAGCCTTTTCCCTGCCATATCGATCACTGCGCATTTGATACTCCTGCCCGCCCTTCTACGACTGCGAAGCTCCGAGACGGCAGGCGTCCGAGAATTCTCGATCGCCTGCGCACTATCGGCGATTGCAACGGCTCTGTTGATGGCGGCGACATCGTTCAGCGTTCCGCTCGCCGCAATTGCCGGCTATGCGGCGATGATCCTTGCCATCTTCGGCATTTTTCTCGGCTTTCGCCGGCTCGTCGACCAATCGGTCTCGATTGGCTTCTGTGCCACGCTCGCATTTGCGGCCGGCACGGCCGGCCTTCTCATCGATCCGGGCGATCAAGACGGCTTCGGCGCACACATGATCATCATCGCCGGCTGCGGCGCGGCTTTCCTCGCCGTCATCGGCCTCCCAATTCTTGATGGACAGGCGAGAGGCAAGCCGGCGCTCCGAGCCGGGGCCGCCGGCTTGCTGGCGATCGCCTTTGCGGGGCTCGTTCGCAGCATAGGTTCCGCTTCCGAAACCTCCCTTGACCTCCCCGCCTCGCCCGCATCGCCCATCTTCGACTACTCCCTCGCCTTCCTGCAGGTCTTCTTCCTTCCCGCTCTTTTCGTCGCGGTGATCCTTACGATCGAGAATCGCGTCATTGCCGGTCTGAGGACGATGCTCGCACGCGATCCCTTGACGGGCGCCCTGTCGCGCAGAGCGCTGATCGAAGACGGAGAACAAACGATCGCCGCCTGTCTCACGCACCATCGTCCGGCTGCCTTCCTTCAGCTCGACCTCGACTATTTCAAGCAGATCAACGACCATTACGGCCATGCTTGCGGCGACATGGCGCTCGCCCATTTCGTCGAGACCGTTTCCGCATTCCTCGATGGACGCGGTATTTTCGGGCGCATCGGCGGCGAGGAATTCGGGATCGTGCTGCCGGACCATACGGAAGAACAGGCCGCCGCCGTCGCCGAGGCGATCTGCCTCGCCGTGCGCGACACGCCGGTCGGTCGGGCGCATCAGCGCATCCGCTTGACGGTCAGCATCGGCATTGCCGCCGCGGCGCCCGGCGACACGATCATGGACGTGATGATCCGCGCGGACATGGCACTCTATGATTCCAAGGCCGATGGACGTGATCGCTGTTCGATCGCCAAGCACCGCCAAATCGATGCCAGCGCCCGGGTACTGGCAGCGGCTGCCGCGCAACTACGACAGGGTGACGCCACCCATCGGGATCAATTGCGCCATAGCGCATGAGAGGCCGAAGCAGCACGGGCCCTGCCGTCTTGCATTGCCGGCGCTGCCACCTATGTGAACGGTGCTGCCTACTGCATGTCTCCTTGAATCGACCTCGATTTAAGGACAAAGACATGCAGCAAATCAAAGTGCTACAGCGACCTTTGCGCGTCTGACAAGACGCGCGGCGCTGTAATGGAGGATACCCATGTCCCGCCGCACCCGCTCACTGCTTCTCGCCGCTTCGCTCGCCCTGACCGCCGCGGCCACCCAGCCTGCCAACGCCGAGACGGTGGGCAAGGTCGGCGTCGACTGGCTCGGCAACGATATCAAGATCGATGCCGTGCGCGATCCGAAGATTGGCGGCGTCACCTGCCACGTCACCTATTTCGACCGCAGCGTCATCGATCGGCTGAAGAACGGCAACTGGTTCGAGGATCCCTCGAACAATTCGATCGCCTGCCGCCAAACCGGGCCAATCTCCATCGGCGATATCGATCTGTCCAGCGAGGGAGAGGAAGTCTTCCGTTCCGGCCTGTCGCTGATCTGGAAGGATCTGCTCGTGACCCGCATCTACGACAAGGCCAATGACACGTTGATCTATCTTGCGCATTCGCGCCAACTGACCGACGGGTCCGCCAAGATGTCGATCACCACCGTTCCGCTGTTCGGCCAGACCGTCACTTGGGAAAAGGGCCGGCCCCAATAGATGCTGCCGCCGCGATCAATCGCGGCGGCAGAAATTCCCCTCGCACCTGGACTTGACCTCCAGGCCTCAGGGTGTCGGCGGAATGATGCCGCGATAATATTGGCCCTCGCCTGCCTCGTATCTTTCCCGGTAGATACCACGTCCAGCCGGGAAAACGCGCTGGCCGTCGATGCTGCCCGTGGGCATGACGTCGACGTTCGACGGGGCGGCACTGCGGGGCATCAGCACGCGGGTACGGTTCTGCGTTCCCGGAGGATTATTCGAATCGATCCCCTGGTAATAGCTGTCCGCGTATGCCGGTGCGGCAACACCGGCAAGCGCGGACGAGAGGACGAATGCGGCGAATGATGTTCTTAGAGAGAATCTCATAACGTTAGCTCCTATCTCCGTTCAGCATCCTCGCCTCTGACGGATGCAACAATGGCAGCATACGGCCTCCTGCGAATGCTGCAGTTACCAGCATAACACCTTTCGGAGCCCTGGCTTCCTCAGCGCAGTCAATGTTTCGTCACGATTGCTCCTGCAACCGTGATGGAGATTAAGCAACTTTAACTTGACGCCGTGGCGGGCTTCGATGCGCGAGGTGCTGTCCTCGACCGGCGAAACCGCGCGAGCGCTCACGTCGATAGAACAGGCCGGCTGGTTTGCCGGCCACTTGTCGCTCAGGGAACCGGAGCGGGAGGGATAATGCCCTGGTAGTAATCGCCTTGGCCGCCACCCTGGTACTCGTTCTCGTAGCGCTCGCGGAGCTGAGAAGGCGATCCGCTGAATCGGCGCATCGGCACCGGCTCAACATAGATGGTGCCCATCGGCGCCGGGTGGACGTAGATACTGCCGGTCGGCGCCGGATCGACATAGACGCTGCGATCGACGTAGTAGGGGCGCTCAACCATCGGAACGAACATCGACCCTGTGTTCTGCGTCCCCGGCGGGTGATGCGAGTCGATGCCCTGGTAAAAGCCATTCGCAAATGACGGCGCGGCGGCTCCGGCAAAAGCGGCTGAGAGGACGAATGCGGCGAGTGATGTTCTCAAGGAAACTCTCATGGCATTGCTCCTGTGTCCGTTTCAGCATCCAGTTTCAACGGACGCTGCGACTGTAAGGGCTCCTCACCGATGCTGCATGTGCCATAACTCGATTCCAGTGCAGGTGTTCCTCGCCAGCCTTCGACAACTCGTCACGTTGGCTCACTCCCCTGTAATTCGGATCACGCCGCGGCAACCTGATGGGCAGCTCCTATTCATCCTTTCGAACCGCCGCTTCCTCGTCGCACCACGCAAAAGGGCCCGCTCTCGCGGGCCCTGCAGGCATTCGGCACAACGACCGTGTGAAGCTATGCGGCCTGGGCCAATTCGTCGGCAATGACGGTATCGAGGTTGAGGAAGCAGACCATCGACTTCTCGAGCGCGACGATGCCGCGGCAGAAAGCACGCTGGGCTTCCGGGATGATTTCCGGCGCCGGCTGGAGGTCTTCGCTGCGGATCGTCATCATGTCCGAAACCTGCTCGACCAGCAGGCCGACGAGCTTGCCGTTGATGTCGGTGACGATGATCGCCGACCGCTCCGACGGCTCGGTCATCTTCATGCCGAGCCGGCACGCCATATCGATGACGGGAATCACCGCGCCGCGCAGGTTGATGAGACCGAGCACATAGGGCGGCGTGTGCGGCATCGGCGTCACCGGTGCCCAGCCCCGAATTTCGCGGATCGCCATGATGTCGATGCAGAATTCCTGGTCGCCCAGGTGGAAGGAGACGATTTCGAGGTAGGCGCCGGACTGCTTGATTGCGTTGCTCATGATCAGAATTCTTCCCAATTGTCACCGGAGGCCGAGGGCACCGCGGCCGATGTGTTTCCGAAAGCGCCCGCCAGCTTGCCCATGAGCGCCTTGGCGGGAGATGGAGCCGGACGGGCGGATGCCTGCGCGGCCGTCGGCTGGCGGAGTGCGACCGGCTTTGCCGCAGCCTTGCTTGCGCCGGGCTGGGTGTTGGGCCTTGCCGGGCTTGTCTTGATCGATGGCGCCGCCGCTGCCGGAGCGGCGGCCCGCATCGTCGTTTCGCGTACCTGGCCGTTGCGGAATTGGCTCAGGAGATCGCTGAGGTTCTCCGCGTCCTGAGCGAGGGTGTGGCTCGCCGCATTGGTCTGTTCGACCATTGCGGCATTCTGCTGCGTCATCTGGTCGAGCTGGCTGACCGCGGCATTGATCTCGTTGAGCCCGGTCGACTGCTCGCGCGCCGCCAGCACGATTGAGCTCATGTGTTCATTGATGAGCACAACATTTGCACCGATACGTCCAAGCGCGTCGCCGGTCGCCTGTACCAGCTTGACGCCGGTTTCGACCTCGTCACCCGAGCGCGTAACCAGCGCCTTGATGTCCTTCGCTGCCCCGGCGGCACGCTGCGCGAGCTCGCGGACTTCCTGAGCGACGACGGCAAAGCCTTTGCCGGCCTCGCCGGCCCGCGCCGCCTCAACACCGGCGTTGAGCGCCAGAAGATTGGTCTGGAAGGCAATCTCGTCGATGACGTTGATGATCTTGCCGATTTCGTTGGAGGCCCCCTCGATACGAGCCATTGCGGAGATGGCCTCGCCGACGATGCGGCCCGATTCCTCGGCCTTGACGCGCGTCTCGCCGACCATGCGGCTTGCCTCTTCGGCGCGGTTGGTCGCCGTTTTGACGGTAACGGTGATCTCCTCCAGGGCTGCCGACGTCTGCTCGAGCGAAGCTGCCTGCCTTTCCGTCCGCCGTGCCAGGTCGTCGGCGGCGCTGCGCATCTGTCGGCCGTTGGAGTCGATCGAGACCACGTTCTCCTTTACGTTGCCCAGGACATGGCTCAGCCGTTCGACCGTGTTGTTGAAGTCGCGGCGCAACGTGTCCAGCCCCTCCTCGAAGGGCTCGTGAATGGCGACTGCGAGATTGCCTTCGGCGAGTTGGTTGAGTGCCCGCCCGAGGGCATCCACCGCGCCCTTGATGCGCCCGACCGCCTGCTCGCGCTCGCCAGCCCTGCGCTCGCGCTCCTGTTCCATTTCGTCTCGGCTCGCGGCGGCATTCCGTTCGAGCGAACGCTTCTCGATTGCGGCGGTCCGGAACAGGTCCACCGACCGGGCCATCTCGCCGATTTCGTCGCCACGCTCGAGGGCTGCGACGCTCGAGGTGAGATCGCCCGAATGGATGCGCTGCATGCTGTCGCGCAGCCCGAGGATACCGCGGCGAAGCGCGTTTCCGTGGAACCAGATCAGCGCTAGCATGCTCCCCATGGCAAGGACACCGACCACCGCCTGCATCAGGAGCGCGTTCGTCGATGCGGCACGCGCCTCCTCGGTGCGCACCGAGGCAAGCTTGGCCGAAGCGTCCGTGACTTCGGTAAGGAGGACGCCCATGCGCTCGCCGCCGCCGTCTATCGCATCATCGAGGCGAGCAAAATCCTCCGCCGGAGCACCGGACTCCACCAGTGCCTTCAGGTCGACTTCGATCGCCTTTCGGAGTTCAGCGAGGTCGGATTCGAAACTCGCGAGACGTTCAGATTTGCCAAGCAGGCGCGCCAGGGCCTCGAGATCCGGCATGTGCGCGTCGAGAAGTTCGAGTGACGCCTTTATTTGTGCGGCGCGTTCCGGCTGGATCTTGCGTTCCTGGCGGTCGATGATCGTATCCATGGCGATCAGCACCAGTTCTATGCTCGCATACCGCATCTCATCGGCTACTTTCATGCCGTGCTCTGCGAGGATCGCCTTCTCGAGGGCCGCTTCCGAGAGGCTATTCTGGTAAAAGCCGACCCCGATCAGGGAGCCAAAACCAAGAAAGGCCGCAGCCGCGAGCGTCGCCAGCCGCTGGCTGACCGAGAGGGTGCGCTTTTCAGAAGGAGAGGTCGTCATCGAGTGGCAGTCCGTGACATATGGACCTGCCCGGCGCGAGCGTGGTCCTCCGTTGCGATCGATGCGGATAGCCGGGCCCGATCAACCGGATGACCTCATGTCATATTGAAGTGGTGTACTTCTCCGCGTTCGTCGACAGTGTCAAAGAGACCTTAAACATTCGCTAATACACGTCCCCCCTTTCCATGATGTCTCGGTCGGGTAGCACCTCTTTCCTTGCCGTTCCATGATGCTATGATCGCGGCATGCGCACGGACACGAATAGATCGCTTTCTCCTCTCGTCCTCGCCCTTCTCACGGGCGCGCTCGCGGTTGTCGGCCTGTTCGCCTTCCAGGGCTGGCTCGCCCATGGGGCGGATATCTTCCTCGCGCTCGCCCAAACGGGCGTTTCATGGTGCTTCTGAAGGGCGGGAGCAATTCCTAACCGCTGACGGAGCGTAAGCCTGCGGCAATTGTGCCTTTGCGCCGCCGAGGGCGAAACGCTATCAGAGTCTCGTGTTCACTCGGCGGCCGGCATGCGGCCACAGCAGACGGTGGCAATGATGAAGTCGATACGCATTGCCCTTTGGGCAGCCATCCTCGTGATGATGGCCCTTCTGGGCTGGCTCACCTACGACATGACCCAGTCGAAGCAACAGGCGTCGTCCGGCCCCTTCGGCGTGCCCTTCACGCTGGTCGCCCAGGACGGCCAGCCGATCACCGAGAAGGCGTTCACCGGTAAGCCGACCGCGCTCTTCTTTGGCTTCACTCATTGCCCCGAAGTCTGCCCGACGACGCTGTTCGAACTGAACGCCTGGCTCGAAAAGGTCGATCCGGAGGGCAAGACACTGCAGGCCTATTTCATCACGGTCGACCCGGAACGGGATACGCCGGAAATCCTCGGCCAGTACGTCTCCAACGTGTCGAAGCGCATCACCGGCATTTCCGGCCCGCCGGACAAGGTTCTCGAAATGGTCAAGGGCTACCGCGTCTACTACAAGAAGGTTCCGGTCGACGAAGCGAAGCCCGATGGCGACTACACCATGGACCATACGGCTTCGGTCTTCCTGCTCGACGCCGATGGAAGATTCAGCGGCACGATCTCCTATGGCGAAAACCCCGAAACCGCCGTCAAGAAGCTTGAAAACCTCGTAAGGGGCTGATCGCGGCTCCATTCCGTCCAAAGCGCCGGTCAATCCGGCGCTTTGCGTTTGTGAGCCAATCATGATAGCGGCGACCCTCGCGCGCCTGATTGAGACGCCCAATTGCCGCTACAGTAGGCAGCCGAAGGAAAGAACCTTGAGCGAGATACGTCTTTTCGTCACCACCACCGAGACACAGGCGGCAGCCATTCTCGACGTCATGAGCGTGACCTTCGAAGAAGAAGGTTACGCCGTGGCGACGATGGAAATCGACGAGAAGCGCGACGTCTGGGAAGCCTCTGTCTATATGATGGCGGACGAAGAGGAGAGCGTGAAATCCCGCCTTGCCGATGCGCTCGCCGCCGATTTCAGCCACCTTCCGATGGAGCGCGAGGTCCTCCCGGATATTGACTGGATCGCCAAGTCGCTGGAGGGTCTCGCCCCCGTGCGTGCCGGCCGTTTCGTCGTCCATGGCTCCCATGATCGCGACAAGGTGCGGACGGGCGAGATCGCCATCGAAATCGATGCCGGGCAGGCCTTTGGCACCGGCCATCACGGCACGACCGCCGGCTGCCTGGAGATGCTTGCCTCGGTCGCGCGCTCGCGGCGCGTCGGCAACGTCCTCGACCTAGGCACTGGAAGCGGCGTGCTGGCGATTGCCGCCTGGAAGCTCCTGCATGTGCGGGGGCTGGCGACGGACATCGATCCGGTCGCAACCCGTGTTGCAAGCGAGAATGCGCGCCGCAACGGCGTCGTCGCCGGCCTGACCTTCGCGACCGCGCCCGGCTTTCATTCGACAGCCTTCGGCGCACACGCCCCCTTCGACCTCATCATTGCCAATATCCTGGCGCGGCCGCTGATGAAGATGGCCCCTGAGCTCGTCGCCAATCTCGCTCTCGGCGGCTCGGTCATCCTTTCCGGAATCCTCGCCGAACAGCGCTGGAAAGTGCTCGCGGCTTATAACGGCCAACGGCTCAAGCATGTGCGCACGATCTGGAGAAATGGCTGGGTGACGATCCACCTGACGAAATAGGCTCCTGTCCTCTTGCAGGAAGCGCCGCCGAGTGGCGCTTTTTCATGCCGCCGTGCAACTCCGCTCGATAGCCCGGAAACGAAAAGGCCGCCCGAGCCATCATGGCGGGCGGCCTTTCCGAAACAAAGGCGATGCCGGAGCATCGCCTGCTGGCCGGCTTGTGACCGACCATGCCCGCGAGCTTGAGGAGGAGGAGCGCTCAAGCGGGCTCTACCGTTCCGAAATTGGCCACCCTGAGGGAGGAGGAGAACAGATGACCAATGATCTCGGAACTGCAGTCTTTTGAACTGCCGGACGTTCGTCCGTGTTCGTTGGCGCCCTTATACCCTATTATTTCAATAGAGAAAGGTGCATTGCCGCATGGGAGCCATGCATGATGCGCATATGTATGATAAATGGACAAAGCGGAGGGCCGCCTTTGCCGGGTGCTCATGGCAGGATGTCGCCTCTTCCCCCCCAAGCGCCATTTCCGTTAACATGGCGCCACCCTTCCCTGCGGTTCTCCGCCAAGCCTATTGGAATTAATGATGTTTCAGTCCTTCGATGTCACCTCCACGCCCCAGTTCGGCAAGGAGCGGACCACCGCCCTGCGCGCCGCTTTCGCGCCGCTCGGCATTGACGGCTTTCTCGTGCCGCGTGCCGACGAGTTTCAGGGCGAATATGTACCGGCCTCATCGGAACGGCTTTCGTGGCTGACCGGCTTTACCGGCTCGGCTGGCGTGGCGCTCGTCACGCTGCGTGAAGCGATCGTGTTCGTCGACGGCCGCTACGTGACCCAATTGACGGAACAGGTGGATGGCAGCGTTTTTGCCGGCGGTGACCTCGTTGGCGCGCCGCCGCATGCCTGGCTGGAGGCGCAGGCGCCGAAGGGTTTCCGTCTCGGCCTCGATCCCTGGCTGCACACAGCGGCGGAGGTCCGCCGGCTCGAAAAGGCCCTCGCGACAATCGGCGGCGCGCTGGTTTTCCTCGACCACAATCCGCTGGACCGGCTCTGGACCGACAGGCCTGCGGCTCCGCTCGGCCGCGTGACCATCCAGCCGCTCGAGCATGCGGGTCGACTGGCGAAGGACAAGATCGCCGCGATTGCCGCGACGGTTGAAAAGACCAAGGCGGCCGCGGTGGTGTTGACCGACCCCTCCTCCGTCGCCTGGACTTTCAACATCCGTGGTAGCGACGTGCCGCACACGCCGCATCCATTGGCGCGCGCCATCATTCATGCGGATGGTCGCGCCGAGCTCTTCCTCGACAAGCGCAAGACCGGCATCGAACAGGAGGCTTACCTGACGCAGCTTGCGGATCTCGCACCCCCCGGGGATTTCGACGATCGGCTCGAGTCCCTCGCGTCGACCGGCGCTGCAATCATGATCGATCCGGATCTCGCACCCTTCGCGATCGGCGAACTGATCCGCTCGGGGGGCGGCGCCGTCATCGAGGCCGCCGATCCCGCCCGCCTGCCCCGCGCCCGCAAGAACGCTGCAGAGATCGCCGGTTCGCTGCGCGCGCATTTGCAGGACGGCGCGGCGATGGTCGAATTCCTCGCCTGGCTCGACAAGAGCGAGCCCGGCAGTGTGACGGAGATCGGCGCGGCGCAGAAGCTGGAGGCGGTGCGCGCCACGGCCGGCGAGCGCATGCAGAACCCGTTGAAGGACATTTCCTTCGACACGATCGCCGGCGCCGGCTCACACGCCGCGATCATGCATTACCGAGTGACGACGGACACCGACCGGCCGATCGAAGCGGGGACCATGTTCCTGATCGATTCGGGCGCGCAATACATCAACGGCACGACCGACATCACCCGCACAGTCGCAATCGGCAGCGTGCCGGAGGAGCAGAAGCGCTTTTTCACGCTTGTGCTGAAGGGCATGATCGCGATCAGCACGGCCCGCTTCCCCAAGGGCACGCGCGGCGTCGATCTCGACCCGCTGGCTCGCATCGCGCTCTGGAAGGCGGGCGCCGACTATGCGCACGGCACCGGCCACGGGGTCGGCTCCTACCTCTCGGTCCATGAAGGCCCGCAACGGATCGCCCGGCTTGCTACCCAGGAACTGCTGCCCGGCATGTTTCTTTCCAACGAGCCCGGCTACTATCGACCCGGCGCCTTCGGCATTCGCATCGAAAACCTCGTCGTCGTCCGGGAAGCTTCGGAAATCGAAGGCGGCGACCAGCCGATGCTCGGCTTCGACACGCTGACCTACTGCCCGATCGATCGCCGGCTCATTCTGCCGTCCCTCTTGACCGACGAGGAACTCACCTGGTTGAACGAGTATCACGCCCAAACGCGGGACAAGCTGATGCCGCTCATCGCTGGCGACGAAACGCGCAAATGGCTGAAGGCCGCAACGGAACCGGTTTCACGCTGAGTCAGCTTGGCGTGTGGTGGTTGGCAGGGAGGCCCGGCGGCGTGGGCTGGGGCTACAGGGGGCAGCCGGGCCTCCGTTGGGAGGTTCGATGTCTCTACCAACGACGCCGTTATATGCACCCCGGCGCTCCTGTGTAACCCGAGAATTTTACTGGATTACACACAAATCTCCGTTTTTTCCTCTCGGCAACGCGGGCGTCTATAAGACGCGCAAAGATCGCTCTAGCACTGTTGAGCGCTGCATGTCTTATCCTTGAATTGGCCACGATTTAAGGAAACGCGCAGTAGAGGAAGGGTGAAAAGCCGGGACGAAGCCCGGCTTCTCCATTCAAATTCCGAGCATTTTCTTGGCTTCGCCGAGTGCTGCCTCCGAACCGGCGTGATCGCCGGACTGGTGCAGTTGCTCGCCCTTTGCCCGCAACTCCTTGACCTTGGCCATGTCTGCCTCGGAAAGAGAGGCGTTCGGAATAGCCGCGTCGATCGCGGCCATCTGACTGGGGCAGGAATTGGCAAAGGCGGAGAGAGGCGCGAGCGCCAGCATAAGGGCAATCGAGATCCTGGTAATCATTGTCGCTCCTCCATGCCCGGAGGGGCAGATGCCTCTCCGGCATTGACGGAATGATAGTCCAGGACTGTGCCCGCGCCAATGCACCGCACTCGCAACCAATAGGATGTCTGCTCGCAGCAACTTACCTACAGGATCAGGTGACGGATCGTCATCACGGCAACCCAGCCGACGAGCAGCATTCGAAGTGTGGAGAAGCGCAGGCCGACCGCGAAGGCGACAAGCATCGAGGCGGCGACGTCGTAACCGCCATAGACGAAGGCGGGCGCGACAAGTGTCGTCAGCACGGCCGCAGGAACCGCGTTCAGCGCCGCCTCGACGCGTGGGGGGATGTGCTTCAACTGGGTGATCAACACGTAGCCGCCGACGCGGGTGGCGAAAGTAGCGATTGCGGCGGCGATGATCAGATAGATCAGATTGAGCTGCTGGGCGTCCAAGGCTCAGGCCTCCTTTTCCACGGCAGGCATTTCACTTCGCCCCGGTTCCTGCGGCAGGCAGGCCGCAAGCAGGACGCCGGCGAGCGCGCCGATACTGACATGCCATGGCGAACCGACGAAATGCATGGCCGCAACCGAGGCGAACGCACTGACCGCGACAACAGGCAGAAAGCGGTCGCGCTTGCGGAAGCCGAGCACCAGCCCAAGGAAATAGATCGGCAAGAGCACGTCGAGACCGATCGCCTTCGGATCGCCGATCAACTGCCCGAAGACTGCGCCGATTGCCGTGTTGACGAGCCAGGGGAAATAGATGATCAGGCCGAAGCCGAGATACCAGGAGAAGCTGACTGGAAGTCCGCGCTCGGCCCGCCTCTCGCTCTCCGCATATTGCGGATCGATCAGCAGGAAGAAGGCGAAGAACTTCTGGACCAGCGTGAAGTGACGGATGTGTTTGGCGATCGAGGCCGAATAGAGCACGTGGCGGAAGTTGACGGCGAAAACCGAGAGCACCACCAGCCAGGGCTGGACATTGTTGCCGAACAGCTCGATGCCGACCATCTGGCTTGCACCGGCATAGACCGCGGCGCTCATGAACACCGCATCGGCGATACTAAAGCCGTTGTCGACGGCCAGCGCCCCGAACAAAGCGCCGAACGGCGACGCCGCTACCATGATCGGAAAGCCACCGCGCACGCCCTCGCGGAACTCGTCTCTGTTCATGAATACTCTCCCGCGGCAAGCTCGCTGTGCGCGTGCTACATCCGATAGACGCCCGCCGGACAGATAGGACTTGCGAGGCGCCGGGACAATTCAATTGCACTGATGCTCTGATTGAATTTTATGATGGCTTCCGGATCGCCGAAATCTGGCCGCACACGAGGCGGTGATTTAATGGGAACACATATGTCGAGTTCGAGCGGAAAGAAATTGAGTCTCGTATTGGGAAGCGGAACCTCCGGCGACATTCCTGGATCAGATTGGGTTTTTGATTTTGATAAGCAGAAGGGATTCGAGGCAACGGACCCGTTCAACGTCATCTTTGAATTTTCCATCGAGATAGGTGTTGCTGGAAGCGCATCGTTCGATTGGTTCTCGTGCGTTGTCTCCACCAACGACAGTGTGTTCGTAACCCAAACGAAGGTTCTGTTCTTCCATAGGTACTCTTTCCTCGCGCTCAAAGAGGAGCTCAATCGCATCCTTCAGAACAGCGAGGCGAGCACCTGGTACGAATGCACGGTAAATCTCCGAAGATATTTCCATTGGGAGTTCGACGGGATGTACAATGAAGAAACATTGCGGAAGCTGAACAGCTAACACTTAGGTCAGATTGCGGAATCGTCCGCTCGGGAGTGAAAGCGACAACGAAGTTCGACGCTTCGAAAAAAGAGAGGACGCTTCACTCTCCTTCAACGCTTTACCTGGAACGTATGCTCGATCCCGGGGAACGTGCGGGCCTTGACCTCGTTGGCGTAATCTTCAACTGCCTTTGAGATCGCCGGGGCGAGCTCGGCGAAATGCTTCACGAAGCGCGGCTTGAAGTCGTTGAAGATGCCGAGCATGTCGTCGGAGACGAGGATCTGGCCGTCACAAGCGGGCGATGCGCCGATGCCGATGGTCGGGCAACGCAGGGTCGTGGTAATCTCCCGGGCGACCGGTTCGACCGTGCCTTCGACGACGATCGCAAAGGCTCCGGCGTCATCGATCGCCTTGGCGTCGCGGCGGATCTTCGCCACTTCCTTCTCGTTGCGCCCGACGGAGCGATAGCCGCCGGTGGTGTTGACCAGTTGCGGCATCAGGCCGACATGGCCTAGCACCGGAATGCCGCGGCTGACGAGGAAATCGACCGTCTCGGCCATTTCTGCCCCGCCCTCGAGCTTCACAGCGCTACAGCCGGTTTCCTTCAGAATGCGCGCCGCGCTGCGGAAGGCCTGTTCCTTCGATTCCTGATAGGAGCCGAAGGGAAGATCGATGACGATGCAGGATCGCTCGGAGCCGCGCATCACCGCCTGGCCATGGGCGATCATCATATCGAGGGTGACGCCGACCGTCGTGTCGAGGCCGTAAAGCACCATGCCGAGCGAATCGCCGACGAGCAGGAAGTCGACGTGCGGATCGAGCAGCCGAGCGATCGGCGTCGTATAAGCGGTGAGGCTGACGATCGGACGGTCGCCCTTCAAGGCTTCGATACTGGCGGGGCTCAGCCGCCGCTTCGTGGTCTGGACGCTCATTCTCAGGCAACCTTTGCAAAACGGACGGATTTTGGAGCGATGACGCGATTGTCGAGCAGCTTCGTCGTACCGAAGCGGACGAAGAGCAAGAGCAGCACCGGCTTCTCGCCGACCTCGCTGATCGGCTCGAGCGTTTCCGGATCGCGCAGCGCCACGACCTCCGGTCGCGCCAGCGGTTCGCTCGAAAGGAATTCGGTGACGCCTTTCTCAAGAGCAGCCGGCTCGGTGACGCCGCTCGCGACCAGCCGCTGGGCCTCGTCCAGTGCCTTCGGCACGATCGCGGCGGCCCGGCGCTCGTCCGCCGTCAGATAGACGTTGCGTGAAGAGCAGGCGAGCCCGTCGGCTTCCCGCACCGTCGGCACACCGACGACGCTCACGGGTTGGGCGAGGTCCTCGACCATACGGCGGATGATCTGGAGCTGCTGGAAATCCTTCTCGCCGAAATAGGCCCGATCCGGCTGGACGATATTGAAGAGCTTGGTGACGACCGTCGCGACACCGGCAAAATGCCCGGGCCTCACCGAGCCTTCGAGCTCGGAGCCGAGCTTCGGCAGGTCGACCACGGTCTCCATCGGATGCGGGTACATGTCCGAAACCCCCGGCGCGAAGAGAAAATCGACGCCGCCTTCGGCAAGCATCTTCTCGTCGCGGGCAAGGTCGCGCGGATATTTGGCGAGGTCCTCGTTCGGGCCGAACTGCAGCGGATTGACGAAAATGCTGGCCACGACCACGTCATTCTCGCTGCGGGCGCGCCGTACGAGTTCCATATGACCGACATGGAGATAGCCCATCGTGGGAACCAGGCCGATCGATTTACCGCCGCGCCGGTGCTCGGCAAGGGCTGCGCGCAACCCGGCGATGGTGCTTATCGTCTTCATCTCCGGACCCTCCAATCCGCCGGGACGGGAAAGAAACGTCCCGTTTCGCTGATATGGCGAGCAGCCAGCCCCGCGAAAAGGCAATTGCATAAATTTTGGCTGCAAGGTCTATCTTGTGCAGCGCAAAAACACAAACGGAAATGGTGTGCAGGGCGGCCCACCAGTTACAGGCAGACTCAGGTGACCTAACACTTGAAAGCCGCATTCCCGACGCCAGATAAAAAATCGCATACCTGTCGGCAGAGGCCACTTGCCTTCGTCCTTGGCGCATCAACAACTCCGAGGAGCACCCCATGCGCATGATTTTCGTCAACCTGCCCGTCAAGGATCTGAAAGCCTCCCGGGCCTTCTTCTCCTCTCTCGGCTTCACCTTCAACGAGCAGTTCTCGGACGACACCGCGGCCTGCATGGTCATCGACGACAATATTTTCGCCATGCTTCTGACGGAGCCGAAATTCCGCAGCTTTATTGTCGGCGAGATCAGCGACACGGCGAGGACCACGGAAGTCATCACTGCCCTCTCAGCTGGGAGCCGGGCCGAATGCGACGAGATGTTCGACAAGGCGATCGCCGCCGGCGGCAAGCCGTGGAAGCCGGCGATCGACTACGGCTCCATGTATGGCGTGAGCTTCCAGGATCTCGACGGCCATGTCTGGGAGTTCATGTGGATGGACATGTCGGCGCAACAGGGCTGATCAGTCGGCGCTCCCGGGACTTGATTGCCCACGTTGCTGTTTGCCACGCGGGTTTCCCCTATCGGGTCATCCTCGGGCTTGACCAGAGAATCCATGCACAGGCCGACGCGCCACCGCCTACAGCGGCTGGGCCTCTCTTTGGGCCCCATTCCTGTGCTTGTCGCAGGAATCCAGCCAGCCCAAGTCCTTGGGCTGTAAAGACTCTTCCGCGCCGCGGACGCTGCTGGATCCCTGTGAAAAGCACAGGGATGAGGGCGGAAAAGCATCCGCCAAGCCCGATCAGGCTATTGTCGTGCACGGTGATCAGACGCGCAAAAGTCGCTGTAGCTCTTTGAATAGCTGCATGGTTTCCTCCTTAAATCGCCTTTGATTTAAGGAGGAAACCATGCAGTGGCGAACGGAAGTGGCCGCTCGGTTCTAGCGTCTTCCAGTCGTTACCCGCCGATCAGCGCCAGCCACTCGTCCTCGTCCATGGTCTGAACGCCGAGCTCGCGGGCCTTGTCGAGCTTCGAGCCGGCGCCCGGACCGGCGACGACGATATCGGTCTTCTTGGAGACCGAGCCCGCCACTTTGGCCCCGAGGCTCTCCGCCTTCGCCTTCGCCTCGTCGCGCGTCATCTTTTCGAGCGAACCGGTGAAGACCACCGTCTTGCCGGCGACGGGACTGTCCGCCGCGACCCGCACTTCGGCGCTCTCCGGCGTCACTTCTCCGAGAAGGTCGGAAACAACCTTGAGGTTGCGGGGCTCCTTGTAGAACTCGACGATGGCACGGGCCACGACTTCGCCGATACCCTCGATGCTGTTGAGCTCGTTCCAGGCGTCGCCGGCAAGGCTTCCTGCCTCGACCATCGCCGCGCCAAAGTGTTGATAGGTGCCATAGGACCGCGCCAGCAGCTTAGCCGTCGTCTCGCCGACATGGCGGATGCCGAGCGCATAGATGAAGCGATGGAGCGCGATCGTACGGCGGGCATTGATCGCCTCATAGAGCTTGCGCACACTGACCTTGCCGAAGCCGTCGATATTCTCGAGCTTGGTGAGCGACGCTTCCTGCCGGCGCTCGAGCGTGAAGATGTCGGGCGCCGTGCGGATCGACAGCGTCGGGTCGTCGCTCTCGAAGAAGAACTCGATCTGCTTCGAACCGAGCCCTTCGATATCGAAGGCGTGGCGCGAAACGAAATGCTTCAGGTGCTCGACCGCCTGGGCCCGGCAGACGAAGCCGCCCGTGCAGCGGCGCACCGCGTCCACCTTGCCGGTCTTCTCGTTGATGTCGCGAACCGCATGGCTGCCGCAGACCGGGCAGGTGGCGGGGAACCTGTAGGGCTCCGCCCCCGCCGGCCGCTCGTCGATCACCACATCGACGATCTGCGGGATAACGTCGCCCGCCCGCTGGACGATGACCATGTCGCCGATGCGGATGTCCCGCCCTTCGCGGATCGGCTCGCCGCTGTTGCCTACGCCGCGGATATAGTCCTCGTTGTGCAGCGTCGCATTGGTGACGACCACACCCCCCACAGTGATCGGCTCCAGCCGCGCGACCGGTGTCAGCGCGCCGGTGCGACCGACCTGGATGTCGATGCCCTTCAGGCGCGTGAAGGCCTGCTCGGCGGGGAACTTGTGCGCCGTCGCCCAGCGCGGGCTACGCGAGCGGAAGCCCAGCCGCGCCTGCAGGTCGAGGCGGTCGACCTTGTAGA
Source organism: Sinorhizobium glycinis (assembly GCF_001651865.1). Taxonomy (GTDB): domain Bacteria; phylum Pseudomonadota; class Alphaproteobacteria; order Rhizobiales; family Rhizobiaceae; genus Sinorhizobium; species Sinorhizobium glycinis. The sequence goes on along the minus strand of NZ_LPUX01000061.1, from coordinate 334,469 downwards.
CGACGCCGTCGATATCGTAGTCGAGATCCGGGCGCGCGCGCTCGATATGGTGATAATGCTCAAGCAGTTCGTCTGCGGACGACAAACGCTGCATCAGCGGATTGACCGGGAATCCCCAGGCCTTGAAGGTCTCGACCATGCCGAACTGCGTTTCCGACGGCATGGCGGAAATCTCGCCCCACGCATAGGCGAAGAACCGCAGCTTGCGGCTCGCCGTCACCTTGGGATCGAGCTGCCGCAGCGAACCGGATGCCGTGTTGCGCGGGTTGACGTAGAGCGGCCTGCCCTGCGCCGCCATTTCGGCATTGAGCGCGGCGAAATCGGATTTCGCCATATAGATCTCGCCGCGGATTTCGACGACATCGGGCGCATCGGCCGGCAAGGTCTGCGGGATCATGCGGATCGTGCGGATATTGGCGGTGACATTCTCGCCCGTCGTCCCGTCGCCGCGCGTCGCCGCCGTGACCAGCCTGCGGTTTTCGTAGCGCAGCGACATCGAAAGCCCATCGATCTTCGGCTCGGCGGTAAAGGCGATCGAGTGGTCAGGGAGTTTGCCCAGGAAGCGGTAAACGCCGGCGACGAAATCGCGGGCGTCCTCGTCGGAAAAGGTGTTGTCGAGCGACAGCATCGGCCGGGCATGGACAACCGGCTGAAAGGTCAGCGACGGTGCAGCACCGACCTTCCTCGAAGGGCTATCCTCACGGATCAGCGCGGGAAACTGCTCCTCGATCAGATCATTGCGGCGCTTCAGGGCGTCATAGTCCGCATCCGAGATCTCCGGCGCATCCTGCCCGTGATAGAGCGCATCATGGCGGGCGAGCTCCGTGGCGAGGAAGGCGAGCTCCTCGGCCGCTTCCGTTTCTGTCAGTTGCTCGACGGGTTTCTTCTCGTTCAGCATGGATGGCGACTCCGGATTGGGAGTCGTTTTGTAGAACAACCGGCGAGAAAGAAAAGTGGTGCGATCAGCCGTTGCCCGCCAGCAACCGCGCCGCCGCCGCCCTCGCCTCCTCGGTGATCGAGGCGCCGGCGAGCATACGGGCGATTTCTTCGGTGCGCGCCTCGTCGTCCATGCGGGCGACGCGGGTCGCGATCATTTCGGCTCTTTGTGCCGATGGCCCCTTCGAGATTAGGAGATGAGTCGCGGCACGCGCGGCGACCTGCGGTGCGTGCGTGACGGAAAGCACCTGGACGGTCTTGGAAAGCCGCTTCAGCCGCTGGCCGATGGCATCCGCCACGGCGCCCCCGACGCCCGTGTCGATTTCATCGAAGACCAGCGTTGGCGCCGAACCGCGGTCGGCGAGCGCCACTTTCAGGGCCAGCAGGAAGCGGGAAAGTTCGCCGCCCGAGGCGACCTTCATGATCGGTCCCGGCCGGGTGCCGGGATTGGTCTGCACATGGAACTCGACGACGTCGATGCCCTCGGCCGACGGCGAATTCGGATCGCTGGCGACCTCGACCATGAAGCGGGCCCGCTCGAGCTTCAGCGCCGGCAGTTCTTCCATGACGGCCGCCGACAGCGCGGTCGCCGTGTTGTGGCGCTTTTCCGATAGCGCGCGCGCTGCGGCGTCGAATGCCACCCTCGCCTCGGCCACCTGCATTTCGAGCTGCTTCAGTCTCTCCTCGCCGGCGTCGAGATCGGCGAGATCGGCGATCATCCGGACGGCAAGCGCCGGCAGTTCGGTCACGGGAACCGAATATTTGCGGCTGGCGGCACGCAGCGCGAAGAGCCGCTCCTCGACGCGCTCCAGTTCCTTTGGGTCGAATTCGGTGTTGCGCAGCGCCCGCTCCACGGCCATCTGCGCGTCTGAGAGGTGGTTGAGCGCCCCGTCCAGAAGCTCCACCGTCTCTTCCAGCAGACCCGGCGCCTCGTGGCTCTTGCGCTCGAGCCGTCGCACCAGCGAGGCGATCAATGGCACAGGCGAAGCATTGCCGTTCAGGAACTCCGACGCCTCGCTGATGTCGCCGGCAATGCGCTCGACCTTCATCATGCGCGCCCGGCTTTCGGCGAGTTCTTCCTCCTCGCCGTCCCGCGGTGCCAGTGCCTCGAGTTCCTCGACGGAGGAGCGCAGGTAGTCCGCCTCGCGCGCTGCCGCCTCCACCCGCTCGCGGTGTTTCTTCAGCCCCCGCTCGGCGTCCCGCCAGGCGCGATAGAGCACCCCTATCTCTGCCGCCGCCTCGGTGGTGCCGCCGAAGGCGTCGAGCAGAGCGCGGTGCGCGTCGATGTCGACGAGCGCCCGGTCGTCGTGCTGCCCGTGAATTTCGACGAGCACCTGCCCGGCCTGGCGCATCAGCTGCACGCTCACCGGCTGGTCGTTGATGAAGGCCTTGGTACGGCCATCGGCCGATTGCACCCGGCGGAAAATCAGGTCGCCGTCGTCGTCGATGCCGTTTTCGCGCAAGAGAAGCCGCGCCGCATGGCCGGGCGGAACGTCGAAGACCGCAGTCACCTGCCCCTTGTCCTCGCCATGGCGCACGAGCGAACCGTCGCCGCGGCCGCCGAGCGCCAGCGACAGGCTGTCGAGAAGAATGGATTTGCCCGCGCCGGTTTCGCCGGTCAGCACCGAGAGCCCCGCGTCGAAGCTGAGGTCAAGCCGTTCGATCAGGACGATATCGCGGATCGATAGCTGGGCGAGCATCCGGTGTCATATCTTCGTTGGGAGCGCCGAGGCTATCAGGCGCCGATGAGTTTCTTGCCCGCGCGCGCAATCCAGGACGTGCCGCTTTCGCGCGGTTCGAGACCGCCCGACTGCAGCAGCTTGTAGGAATCGGCGTACCACTGGCTGTCCGGGTAGTTGTGTCCGAGAACCGCCGCGGCAGTCTGCGCCTCCGCCGTCACGCCCATGGAGAAATAGGCCTCGACGAGACGCGCCAGCGCTTCCTCGACCTGGTTGGTGTTCGGATACTGCTCGACGACGACGCGGAAACGCGAGATGGCGGCAAGATATTCCTTGCGCTCGAGATAGTAGCGGCCGACCTGCATTTCCTTGCCGGCGAGCTGGTCTCGAGCAAAGCGGATCTTGGACTGCGCGTCGTCGACATATTCCGAGTCCGGATACTTGTCGACCACCGCTTGCATCGCCTCGATCGCCCTGGTGGCCGGCTTCTGGTCCTGCGTCACCGACGGGATCTGCTTCGTATAGGCGAGGCCCTGGATATATTGTGCGTAGGCCGCGTCCTCCGACTGCGGGTAGAGGTTCAAATAGCGGTTGGTGGCGTTGATGGCGTCCTGATACTGACCGTTGCGATAAGCGACGAAGGCGTTCATCACCAGCGCCTTGCGGGCATATTCGGAGAACGGGTGCTGCCGGTCGATCGCTTCGAACTTGCGCCCCGCTTCCGTCGTCTTGCCGGCATTCAGGTTGGCGAGGCCCTGGTTATAGAGCACCTCCGGCGGATCGGTCTCCGCAGTGAGCTTGGTAATATCGATATCCGGGTCATTCTGGCAGGCGGTGATCAGGCTCGAGCCGGCGACAGCCGCAAGGACCACGGCGACGACGCGCACCGATTTTCTCATGTCAACAGAAACTGCAAGGACCATCGGATATTCCCGTTTCACCTACAGCGCCGCGCGTCTTACCAGACGCACAAAGGTCGCTGTAGCACTTTAAATTGCTGCATGTCTCCTTGGATCGACGTCGATTTAAGGAGACATGCAGTAGCGGTTGGCATCCGCCGGACTTGCGCGTTTTAGAGCAAGTTGCCTCAAGACCGCAACGTCATGATCGGCGATTCATGCAAATTTGTGGCGCCATGGGCGGGTTTCCGCGGAGTGTGCGCTCTTTTCCACCCGCAAATCGGCCACACTTCACCCCAATCTACCATGAAAAACGCCGGCCTTTCGGCCGGCGACTGGAGAGAAGTGAGCTGTTTTCTTATGCCGACCAGGGCGCAAAGCCCGGAGCGGCGACCGCGACCAATTCGCGGGAGCGGGTGCGCTGGCGCTGGGATGTGGTTTCCACCACCTCATAGGCAGTCGGGTCGTTCAAGAGAGCCTTCAGCGCATTGGCATTCATCTTGTGGCCGCCACGATAGGAGCGATAGCAGCCGAGGAACGGCGCGCCCGCGAGCGAAAGGTCGCCCACAGCGTCGAGGGTCTTGTGGCGGACGAACTCGTCCGCGTAGCGAAGGCCTTCGACATTGACGACAGTGTCGTCGTCGGAGATCACCACCGAGTTTTCGAGCGACGAGCCGAGCGCAAAGCCGGCAGCCCACAGCCGCTCGACGTCGCGCATGAAGCCGAAGGTCCGCGCCCGCGACAGTTCCCGCTTGAACACCGCCGGGGTCATGTCGCCCTTCCAGGCCTGACGTCCGATCAGAGGGCAGTCGAAGTCGATCTCGACCTCGAAGCGCATGCCGTCATAGGGCGTGAATTCAGACCAGGAACCGCCCGATTCGATACGAACCGGCTTGAGGATGCGGATGTAGCGGCGCTTCACGGCGAGCGCCCGGATCCCCACCTGTTCGATGGCGTCGATGAAAGGCTCGGAACTGCCATCCATGATCGGCATTTCCGCGCCATGCACTTCGATGAGAAGGTTGTCCAGTCCAAGCGCATAGATCGCCGCCATGACATGCTCGATGGTGGCGATCGAGGTCGCAGGCGAAAGTCCGAGAACGGTGCATAGATCCGTATTGCCGACCTGCGACGAAACGGCCCGGAACTCGCTCACCCGCCCGCCGGCGAGAACCCGCTGAAAGACAATGCCGGCATCCGCCTCGGCAGGATGGAAGGTGATCTCCACCTCGGCGCCGGAGTGGACGCCTATTCCCTTGAGGGCTATCGGGTTTGCAATCGTCGTCTGAAACCCGAGCAGTTCGATTCCCATTGTCTGGTCACTTTCAATCAAATACGGCCGAAGCCAACTCTTGCGGGGCGCGGGCGATTATCAGCGCAGAGCTGCCCCTCGTGACCCGGCGGCTCGGCCGAAGCCACGTTCGAACTGACAGCGTCCGATCGAATCGCATGCGTCCCTATCCGATGGTGAAAATAAGAGTTCGGAGGCACCATTCCAAATCACTGTTCGTTTCGCTTTGTTACGCAATTCATATGCGCACAATTGAACCTCTAACAGGTTGAAATGTAAGGCGAAAGCGAAAATGCCCGGGCTTTCACCCGGGCACCGGCAAGGCGAAGGAACGCCTGCGAATCAGTTCGACTGACGGCGCAGGAACGCAGGAATCTCGAGCTGATCGTCTTCATGCGAGCGCACCTGCGGCGTGGCACGGCCGTGATCATCGAGCTGACCGCGGCGCGGAGCATAGAGGCTCGCCTCAGGCGAGAGGGGACGGCGCTGCTGGGAAGCGGCACTCGGCGCCGCCGAGGTCATATCGGACGAGACGTTCTGGCTTTCCCGCTCGCGCAGCCCAAGCGAGCTGGTGATCCGATTGAGGAGGCCCATCGGACCACGCTCTTCCTGAAGCGCCGCCGCGGGTTGTGCGCGGTGGTCCATCTCGGCCTGGACGACGGGCGGAAAGTCCTCGACCTTCGGCATGCGCACCGTCTCGGCGTGCTGGCGAATGACCGGAGCAGGCTCCTGGCGAACCGGCTGCGGTTGGACCTGAGCCTGCACCGGCGCTTCGACGGGTCGTGCCATCGGCTGCGGCGGGCGTGCTACGGGAGCGGCTTCCACCGGAGCGGCGCCGGCAAAGAGCTTGCTCTGCGGGCGAAAGGCCTCTTCCTGCACCTGCGGAGCAGGCGCAGCGACCTGGGCCCGGGTGGCGATGTCGAGCTCACGCTCCATCTCGGCTTCGCGGATCGCAAGCGCGATCTGGTCGACCTGCTGGACCGGTTGCGGTGCGGCCTGCTGCACCGGCTGCGGCTGCGGTGCCGGCTGCTGGATAGCGACAGGCTGCGGCTGGGCCGGAATGGCAGCGGACGGACGGACGATCGGCTTCGGCGCTACCGGACGAAAGTCGGCGGAGCGGCCGGATACCTCCGCGGCTCCACGGTCGATACCGGTTGCAACCACCGAAACCCGGATCAAGCCTTCGAGCTCTTCGTCGAAGGTCGCGCCGAGAATGATGTTGGCGTCCGGATCCACTTCCTCGCGGATGCGCGTTGCCGCCTCGTCCACCTCGAACAGGGTGAGGTCGCGGCCGCCGGTGATCGAGATGAGCAATCCTTGCGCGCCCTTCATCGATGTTTCGTCGAGCAGCGGATTGGCGATTGCTGCTTCCGCGGCGGCCATGGCGCGGCCTTCGCCGGATGCCTCGCCGGTGCCCATCATGGCGCGGCCCATCTCGCGCATCACCGAGCGGACGTCGGCGAAGTCGAGGTTGATGAGGCCTTCCTTGACCATGAGGTCGGTGATGCAGGCAACGCCCGAATAGAGAACCTGGTCGGCCATGGCGAAGGCGTCCGCGAAGGTCGTCTTGTCGTTGGCGATCCGGAACAGGTTCTGGTTCGGGATGACGATCAGCGTATCGACCGACTTCTGCAAGTCGGCAATGCCCTGGTCGGCGATGCGCATGCGGCGCCCGCCTTCGAAGTGGAAGGGCTTGGTCACGACGCCGACCGTCAGGATGCCCTTGTTGCGGGCCGCCTGGGCGACGATCGGCGCAGCACCCGTGCCGGTGCCGCCGCCCATGCCGGCGGTGACGAAGCACATATGCGTACCCTGCAGGTGATCGATGATCTCATCGATGCACTCTTCGGCAGCCGCGCGGCCCACTTCCGGCTGCGAGCCGGCGCCGAGACCCTCGGTGACGGCGACACCCATCTGGATGATCCGCTCGGCCTTGGTCATGGTGAGCGCCTGCGCATCCGTGTTGGCGACGACGAAATCGACGCCCTGCAGGCCCGCAGTGATCATGTTGTTGACGGCGTTGCCGCCGCCGCCGCCGACGCCGAAGACCGTGATGCGGGGCTTCAGCTCGGTAATGTCCGGCTTTTGCAAGTTGATGGCCATAGTACCGTTCCTTCTCTTTTTCTGGCCGCCTTGCCGAGCCGGCCAAATCCTTGAAACTCAAAACCCATTGTGCCCGGTGCCTGACTTGCGCCGGTGGAACTCAGAAACTCTCTTTCAACCACTGGCCCATCCGGGCGATACGGCTGTTGCCGCCGCCGAAGGCGGAGAACATCCCGCCCTGGCTGGCATGCGTCTCGAGATCGGCGACCTGCGGATAGATCATCAACCCGACGGCCGTGGAGAATGCCGGACCCTTCGCGGCAGCCGGCAGGCCGGAAACACCGAGCGGGCGACCGATGCGGACGTTGCGCGCCAAAATCCGCCGCGCCGCTTCCGGCAGGCCGGTCAGCTGGCTGGCGCCGCCCGTCAGCACGATCCGCTTGCCGACGATCGGGCTGAAGCCGGAGCGCTGGATGCGGTCGCGGATGAGCTCCAGCGTTTCCTCGATGCGGGCGCGTACGATGCGGGAGACAAGCGCGCGCGGCACATGGGTCGGCTGGTCGCGGTCGTCCTCGCCGATCGGCGGAACCGAGACGATGTCGCGCTCGTCGGCGCTGTTCGGCAGCGCCGAGCCATGCACGACCTTCAGGCGCTCCGCATCCTCGATTCGCGTTGAAAGTCCGCGCGCCAGATCGGTCGTCACATGATGGCCGCCGAGGCTGACGGCATCCGCATGGACGAGCTTGCCTTCGGCGAAGACCGAGATGGTCGTCGTGCCGCCGCCCATGTCGATCGCCGCGCAGCCGAGCTCGACCTCGTCGTCGACGAGTGCGGCAAGACCGCTGGCATAGGGCGTAGCAACAATGCCTTCGACCGAGAGATGGGCGCGGTTGACGCAAAGCTCGAGGTTCCTCAGCGCTGCCCGTTCGGCGGTCAGCACATGCATGTCGACGCCGAGCACGTCGCCGAACATCGCCAGCGGGTCGCGAATGCCGCGCTCACCGTCGAGCGAGAAGCCGGTCGGCAGCGAATGCAGGATAGCCCGGTCGGTCCTGAGTGACTGCTGGCCGGCGGCGGCGAGCACCTTCTTGAGGTCGTTCGCGTCGACTTCCTGGCCCCCGAGATCGATCGTCGCCGTGTAGACGTCGCTCTGCAGGCGGCCGGCCGAGACGTTGACAATGAGGCTGTCGATCGTCAGCCCAGCCATCCGCTCCGCCGCGTCGACGGCGAGCCGCACGACACTTTCGGCGGCATCGAGGTCGGCGATGACGCCGTTCTTCACGCCACGCGACTTCTGATGGCCGATGCCGATGATCTCGATATTGTGGGTGCGGCCGGGCAGGATCTGGCTCTCGGCGCGCGGCGTCAGCCGGCCGATCATGCAAACGACCTTGGTCGAGCCGATGTCAAGCACCGAAACGACATGCGACCGCTTCGAGGAGAGCGGCTTCAGGCGCGGCAGGCCGAAACTGGCGGAACCGAACAGACTCATATCCGCTTCTCCTGCTCCTTCAGCATCTTCTCCCTCGCCTTCAGCGCCACTTCCCGGCGCGCAACCGCTTCCGGTGTGAGTTGTACGGTCGTGCGGTCCTCAAGCCTCAGATCGACGGCGGCGATATCGCGCTCGAGAAGCTGATGACCGTCTTCCATCTCCGCGAGAACCCGCATCGCCCGGGCGACGTCCTTCTCCGGAAGCTTGACGACGATGCCGTTGTCGAGGCGAAGGTCCCAGCGCCGACCGGCCACGCGCACGAAGGCCTTGACGCGCGAGCGGAATTCCGACCAGCGGGAAAACTCGTCATAGAAGGCAGCGGCGGCGGTCTCGGCATCGCGACCGACAAAGAGCGGCAGGGCGGCAAACTTATTGTCACGCAAAGGTGCAATCACGCTGCCGCTGCGTTCGATGAGCGACAGATCGGAACCGTGCTGCCAAATGCCGAAGGCCTGGCGCTCCTTGAGGCTTACCTCGATGGTCGCCGGATAGACCTTGCGCACGGTGACACTTTCCACCCATGGCAATTCGCCGATCAGGCGCCGCGCCTCGGCGATGTCGAGCGCCACGAGCGAAGTCGTCCCGTCGAGGCCGAGCTGCTGGAGAATGTCGATTTCGGAGGTCTGCTCATTGCCGGAGACCCGGACGTCTTCAATGGCAAAGCCGGCAGCCGTTGTCGAAGCCTGCGCGAAATTCTGGGTGTGGCCGCCGAGCGACATGCCGTAGAGGCCGGTCGCCAGCAAAAAGGCAGCAGCGGAGAACGTGCCGGTATGGGCGGGAAAGCGGACACGGCCGGTGCCGAGGCTGACCAGAAAACGCACGCCTTTGCGAAGCGGGCGCGGCAATACGAACGCATCGTCGCTCTCGGCGGCGACGCCGAGCGGGTGACGAACCCTTCTGCCCCTTCTGCCCCTCAACGCAAGCACGATGCGTCCTCCACCATCCACCTTAGAAACTCACCAAACTGAAGGCCCGCATGCTGCGCCATTTCGGGCACCAGGGAGGTCGGGGTCATGCCGGGCTGCGTGTTGATCTCCAGCCAGATCAACTCGCCCTCGCCATCTCCACGGTCATCGAAACGGAAGTCGGATCGGCTGACGCCGCGGCACCCGATCGCCTGATGCGCCTTCACCGCCAAGGATTGTATTTTTTGGTAAATATTTGGTGAAATCTGCGCCGGAATGACGTGCCTCGAACCACCTTTTACATATTTCGAATCATAGTCGTAGAAGGCATGCCCCTGCGGGATGATCTCGGTGACGCCGAGCGCCACGTCGCCCATGACGCCGCAGGTGAGTTCGCGGCCTGCAACGTAGCGCTCGACCATCACGCGGTCGCCGTAGCGCCATTCGCTGGAGGTAATGACCTGCGGTGGATGCGACTGGTCTTCCTTGACGATGACGACGCCGAAGCTGGAACCTTCCCGAACCGGTTTCACCACGTAAGGCGGCTTCATCGGATGAACATTGGAGAACTCGCGGCGGTCCATGATCAAAGCATCGGCAACCGGGATGCCGGCGGCCTTGGCGACGTGCTTGGCCTGCGCCTTGTCCATGGCGAGCGCCGAGGCGAGCACGCCGGAATGGGTGTAGGGAATCTCCAGATATTCCAGAATGCCCTGGATGGTCCCGTCCTCGCCGAAGGGCCCGTGCAGAGCGTTGAAGACGACATCGGGGCGCAGATCGGCGAGCACAGCGGCAACATCACGCCCGACATCGACCCGCGTGACGCGGTAACCCTCGGCTTCCAAGGCATCCGCGCAAGCCGCCCCGGAAGACAGGCTCACCGGCCTTTCCGAGGAAAATCCGCCCATCAGGACAGCAACATGCCTGCCGCTCATTCAGACCCCCAAACAGTACGCCACTATCGCAAAGCTTGCTTGCGTCTGGCTGTTTCCGACAGCCCGAGTCGCGAGATCTCCGCGTCAGGCCACTACAACGACATTATGGTTAATGAATCGTTTACTTTGGTTAACTCTTGTTGCGGTGACCGTAGTCGCCGTCAGCCAGAATCGACCGATACACAGCGCTTCCACCTGAATCGGCGCTTTGTAAGGCGGGCGCGAGAGAAATGGCCCGTCAGGCCGGCGAGGCCCGGCTGAGGGTTGGGACACAATAAAAAAGCCGCGGCGGTTCTCCGTCGCGGCCCTGTTCATTCCGTTCTTCTCGCCTCAGTCCGCGGCGCGGCCGAGGAATTCCCTGATCTCGTAGCCCGGCATGAAATTGCCGATCCGCTTGATCTCCCATTCCAGCTTGATGCCGGAATGTTCGAGCACGCGGGCGCGCACCGTCTCGCCGAGATATTCGAGCTCGTAGCCGCTCGCCTGGCCGGTATTGATCATGAAGTTGCAGTGAAGCGGCGACATCTGGGCGCCGCCGATCATCATTCCGCGGCAGCCGGCTTCGTCGATCAGCTTCCAGGCGGAATGGCCTTCCGGATTCTTGAACGTGGACCCGCCGGTCTTCTCGCGGATCGGCTGCACCGTCTCGCGATGCTGGCGCACCGCATCCATGTCGTGGCGGATCTTTGCCTTGTCCTCAGCAAAACCCTCGAAGATCGCATGCGTGAAGATCAGGTCCTTGGCGGCGGCCGTGTGCCGATAGGCGTAGCCCATGTCGGCATTGCTCAGCACATGCCTGTTGCCCTTGCGGTCGACCGCGTGGACCTCAACGACACGTTCCCGCGTCTCGCCGCCATTGGCGCCGGCATTCATCCTCAGCGCGCCGCCGATCGATCCTGGGATGCCGTAATAGAAGTAGAAGCCGCCGATGCCATGGTCGAGCGCCATGGCCGCGATGTTCTTGTCCGGGCAGATCGCTCCCGCCTTGATGCGGTTTTCCCCGACGATCTCCAGATCGCCGAAGCCCTTGGCGGAGAGGCGGATCACGATCCCCGGAATACCCCCGTCGCGCACGAGCAGGTTCGATCCGACGCCGATCACCATGACCGGCACCTGTTCCGGCACCAGCTTGAGGAACGCTATTAGATCATCGGTGTCGTGCGGCTGGAACATGAGCTCGGCGAGCCCGCCTGCACGAAACCAGGTCACCCGGTCCATCGGGGCATCGGGCGTGATGCGGCCGCGGATTGCACTGATGCCGCTTCCGAGCGCGTCCAGGAGTTTCTGACCGTTAACCTGCTTCATGCTTCAACTTCCTGAAATTTCCGCGAGTTCCTTGGGAAGCGCCGCGGCCCAATAGGTGATGCTGCCAGCCCCCAAGAGAACCACAAAGTCGCCCGGCTGCGCAATCTTCGAGACGGCCGGCGCGAGTGCTTCCTGACCGGTGAGGTAGCGGGCATCGCGATGGCCGGCGGCCTTGATGCTGTTGACGAGCGCCTCGGAATTGGCGCCATCGATCGCGTCCTCGCCTGCCGCATAGACCGGCGCGATCAGGATAGTATCCGCATCGTTGAAGCAGGCGGAGAAATCCTCGAACAGGCTCGACAGGCGGGAATAGCGGTGCGGCTGGTGGACGGCGACGATGCGCCCTTGGCAGGCCTCCCGCGCCGCTTTCAGCACCGCCTTGATCTCGACCGGATGGTGGCCGTAGTCGTCGAAGATGCGCGCCCCGTTCCACTCGCCGGTGAGCGTGAAGCGGCGCTTGACGCCGCCGAAGGAGGCAAGCCCCTTGGCGATCGCCTCCGGCTCGATACCGAGACGCTGGGCGACCGCGACGGCCGCCGTGGCGTTCGAGACATTGTGCCGGCCGGGCATAGGCAGGCGCAGGTCCTTGAGCTGGATCACCTGGCCGGTGCGACGGCGGCGGATCTCGATATCGAAGACAGAGGTTGTGCCGTCCATCCGGACATTGTGATAGCGAACGTCGGCCTGCGGGTTCTCGCCATAGGTCACGACCTTGCGGTCCTCGATCTTGCCGACCATGGACTGTACTTCCGGATGATCGAGGCAGAGAACACCGAATCCGTAGAAAGGCACGTTCTCGACGAACTGCCGGAAGGCAGCGCGCACAGCTTCGAAATTGCCGTAGTGATCGAGGTGCTCCGGGTCGATGTTGGTGACGACGGCGATATCGGCCGGGAGCTTCAGGAAGGTGCCGTCCGATTCGTCCGCCTCGACGACCATCCACTCGCCGGCGCCCATCCGCGCATTGGTGCCATAGGCATTGATGATGCCGCCATTGATGACCGTCGGGTCGAGGCCGCCCGCGTCGAGAAGCGCGGCCACCATCGAGGTCGTCGTCGTCTTGCCGTGCGTGCCGCCGATGGCGATCGCATTGCGGAAGCGCATCAGTTCGGCCAGCATTTCGGCGCGGCGCACCACCGGCAGGAACTTCTCGCGCGCCGCGATCAGTTCGGGATTGTCCTTCTTGATTGCCGTCGAGACGACCACCACCTCGGCATCGCCGAGGTTTTCCGCCCTGTGACCGACCGAGATCTTGATGCCCTTTTCGCGCAGGCGCTGTACATTGGCGCTGTCGGACTGGTCCGAGCCTTGCACCCGATGGCCGAGATTGTGCAGCACCTCGGCGATGCCGCTCATTCCGATGCCGCCGATCCCGATGAAATGTACGAGCCCGATCGTCTTCGGCATTTTCATGAGCGTGTTTCCTTGAATTTGGCGACTGTCGAGCCGCTCGCAATAGCCTCTACCAGGGACGCAAGCAAGCGCGCGGCATCCGGCCTGCCGGTTTCGCGGGCGTTCGCCGCCATCTGTGCCAGCGCTTCCGGGGTGTTCATGGCGTCGGAAAGGATGCCGGCGAGCCGTTCGGCGCTGAGCTCGGCTTGCGCGATGACCCGCGCTCCGCCCCTGGCGGCAAGTGCCGCGGCATTCGCTGCCTGATCGTGATCGAGCGCGTAGGGATAGGGAACGAGAATGGCAGGACGGCCGATCACCGAGACCTCGGAAACGGTCGAGGCACCGGAGCGGCAGACGACCAGATGCGCCGAAGCGATGCGGGCCGCCATATCGGTGAAGAAGGGCGAGACCTCCGCCGGGATGCCAAGCTTGTCGTAGGCTGCAGAGACGCCTTCCCGGTCCTCCGGCCGCGCCTGCTGCGTCACCTTGAGCCGCTTGCGCAATGCATCGTCGAGACGGCAGACCGCCTGCGGCACCGCCTTCGAGAAGAATTGCGCGCCCTGGCTGCCGCCGAAGACGACGAGATGGAACGGCCCGCCGTCCGGCGCCGCATAGGCGACGCTGGCTGCCTCCAACACGGCGGGGCGGACCGGGTTCCCCGTCGTCACGGTCTTCGCCGCGAAGGTCCCGACGCCTTCGGGGAGAAAGCCGCCGGCAATCGCCTGTACCCGCGACGCCAGCATCTTGTTGGCGCGGCCCATGACGGCATTCTGCTCGTGAATGAGCGACGGAACACCCATGCCGGTCGCAGCGAGGAGCGGGGGCACCGTGGGGTAGCCGCCAAAGCCGACGACGGCCCGGGGCTTGTGCCGGGCAATCAGGCGCCGCGCGGCGCGCAACCCCGTCCAGAGTTTCCCGACCGATTGCGCCAACTTGATCGGGTTCTTCGAGCCGATGGTGGCGGAAGGCACGACATGCACCTCGTCGGCCGGGAATTTCCCGGCATAGCGCTCGGCACGGCTATCGGTCACGAGATGCACGGCATGGCCGGACGCCTTCAGCTCATGCGCTAGCGCCTCCGCGGGAAAGAGGTGCCCGCCGGTCCCGCCGGCGGCAAGAAAGATGATGCCTTTGTCCATGTCTTACTCCGCCGGCACGCCGACCCCGGATCGAAAGAGGCTGCGCTCGACCGCGCGCTTTTCCGGCCGATGACGGGTGAGCGCCAGAACGAAACCGGCGGTCACGCAGATCGCCACCATCGACGAGCCGCCATAGGAGATCAGCGGCAGGGTCATGCCCTTGGCCGGAAGCAGTTCGAGATTTACGCCGATATTGATCATCGACTGGATACCGATCTGCAGCACCAGGCCGGCGACGGCAAAGCGGTTGAAATCGTTGCGTTCGCGGAAGGCGTGGTTAAGTCCGCGCATGACCAGGAAAGCGAAGATCAGCACGATCACCATGCAGAAAACGATGCCGAACTCTTCCGCCGCCACTGAGAAGACGAAGTCGGTGTGGCTGTCGGGAATGATGCGCTTGACGATGCCCTCGCCCGGCCCGCGGCCGAACCAATCGCCGCGGATGATGGCGTCGCGCGCCGTATCCACCTGGAATGTATCGCCCTCGCCGGTCATGAACCGGTCGATACGGCCGGCGACATGCGGCAGCATCGTATAGGCGACGAAGAAGCCGCCCGCTGCCGCCCCGGCAAGCACGATGATCCACAGCCAAGGCATGCCGGCCATGAAGAACATGCCGCCCCAGACCGCCGCAGTGAGGATCGTCTGCCCAAGATCCGGCTGGGCGACGAGCAGCGCGCCGACGATGCCGAAGAGCAGGATCGACAACAGGTTGCCGGGGATCTCCGGCTGCTTGGCGTGTTCGGCAAACAGCCAGGCACAGACAACGACGAAGGCCGGTTTCATGAACTCGGAAGGCTGGACCGAGATCCCGGCTATCGAAATCCAGCGGAGCGACCCCTTGACCTCCTCGCCGACGAAGAGGACGAGAACCATCATGCCGAGCGATGCACCGAGCAGGATGATCGCGGCGCGCCTGACCTGTCGCGGTGACAGAAAGGATATACCCACCATCACAACGAGCGAGGGCAACAGGAAGACCGCGTGCCGCTTGACGAAGTGGAAGCTGTCGAGCCCGAGTCGCTCCGCGACCGGCGGGCTCGCCGCGAAGGACAGCATGAAGCCGACGCCCATCAGGAAGATGAAGGTCGCCAGGAAGAACCTGTCTATCGTCCAGAACCAGTCGGCCACGGGGCCACGTTCGGCTCGGCTTACCATCTGTCTGTCCCCTTTTCCGGCGCACTATACGCCAACTTCCGAAATCCTGGCTCCACCGCGCCGATCCGACCCTGGAATTCGCGCCCTCAGATGAGCATCGTAACGCCTTCGAGCGCCGCCACATGGCCGACGAAGGCATCGCCCCGCACCTCGAAATTCTTGTACTGGTCGAAGCTTGCGCAAGCCGGGGAAAGCATCACCGCGGCCGGACCTTGGTGATCCCGCGCCGCATCCGCCGCCGCATGCGCGACCGCCTTTTCCAAGGTGCCGGAAATTTCGTAAGGCACCGCCTCACCGAGCGTCGCCGCGAAGGCGGATGCCGCCTCGCCGATCAGATAGGCCTTGACAATCCTCGGGAAGAACGGCGTCAGTGAGCTAATCCCGCCTTCCTTCGGCAGCCCGCCGGCGATCCAATAGATCCGCTCGTAGCTCGAAAGTGCGGGCGCCGCCGCATCGGCGTTGGTCGCCTTACTGTCATTGACGAAGACGATGTCGTCCCTTTTCGCGATCGGCTGCATCCGGTGCTTGAGACCCGGAAAACTATCAAGCCCTTTGATGATGTCGTTCTCGTCGACGCCGACTGCAAGGCAGGCCCCGACGGCCGCAGCCGCATTCTGGGCATTGTGTCCGCCCCGCAGCGTCTGGATGCCGGCGAGATCGGTGAAGAGCGCCGACGTCCCGGCCTCGGCACGCACGAGAGACGATCCTTCTGCGTAGACCCCGTCGGCCAGCACATGACGGCGCGAGATGCGCACGACCTTGGTCCCGGCCCTCTCCACCCGGTCGGCGATCAGGCTGGAGAAGCTGTCGTCGACGCCGACGACGGCCGTGCGGCTTCCCGCCACCAATCGTTCCTTGATGTCGGCATAGTGCTGCATGGTACCGTGCCGGTCCAAATGGTCGGGCGTCAGGTTGAGAAGAATTCCGGCCGTGGGGTCGAGCGTCGGCGCAAGGTCGATCTGGTAGGACGAGCATTCGACAACATAGAATCGTCCTGCCTTCGGCGGATCGAGCGTCAGCACGGCCGTGCCGATGTTGCCGCCGAGCTGCGTGTCCCGCCCGCTCGTCTTGAGAATATAAGCGATCAGCGCCGTCGTCGTCGATTTGCCGTTGGTGCCGGTGATGGCGATGAATGGGCAATCGGGAGCATGGGCGCGGCGCTCGCGCACGAAAAGCTCGACGTCGCCGATGATCTCGACGCCCGCCTGATGGGCGAGATCGACGGTCCAATGCGGCTTCGGATGCGTCAGCGGCACGCCCGGCGAAAGCACGAAAGCGGCGAAAGCGTTCCAGTCGACGTGGCGCAAATCCGCCGTTGCGATACCTGCCGCATCGGCCTTGGCGACGCTGTCGGGATTGTCGTCCCAGGCGGTGACCTCCGCGCCGCCCGCGACCAGCGCCTCGGCTGTCGCCAGCCCCGAACCGCCAAGGCCGAAGAGTGCGACCTTTTTGCCGTTGAATGTGGTGACCGGGATCATCTCGCTTACCGCAGCTTGAGGGTCGAGAGACCGATCATCGCCAGAATGACCGCGATGATCCAGAAGCGGATCACCACCTGGCTCTCCGTCCAGCCCATCTTTTCGAAGTGGTGATGGATCGGCGCCATCAGAAAGACGCGCCGGCCGGTGCGCTTGAACCAGAAGACCTGGATGATGACCGACAGCGTCTCGATGACGAAGAGGCCGCCGATGATGACCATGACGATCTCGTGCTTGGTGGCGACGGCAACGGTGCCGATCAGGCCGCCCAGCGCAAGGGAACCCGTATCGCCCATGAAGATCGCCGCCGGCGGCGCGTTGAACCAGAGGAAGCCGAGGCCGGCGCCGATCACGGCGCCGAGGATCACCGCGAGCTCGCCGGTGCCGGGCACGAAATGGATCTGCAGGTAGTTGGCGAATACGGCGTTACCGGCGAGATAGGCGATCAGTCCGAAGGCCGCGGAAGCGATCATCACCGGTACGATCGCAAGACCATCGAGACCGTCGGTCAGGTTCACGGCATTGCCGGCGCCCACGATGACGAAACCGCCGAAGAGCACGAAGAAATAGCCGAGATTGAGCATCAGGTCCTTGAAGAAGGGGAAGGTCACCGATGAGCCGAATGTCGAGCCCGCCGTACCTGCCGAAAGCGCTGCCCGCATCATGAAGAAGACGGCGATGGCGGCGATCACGAATTCTATGCCGAGACGTGCCTTGCCGGAAAAGCCCTTGTCCGACTGCTTGGTGACCTTGAGATAATCGTCGTAGAAGCCGATCGCGCCGAAGCCGAGCGTCACCAGCAGCGTCGATACGACATAGATGCTCGAGAGATCGGCCCAGAGCAACGCCGAACCTACGATGCCGGCGAGTATCATCAGCCCGCCCATGGTGGGCGTGCCGGCCTTCTTGAAGTGCGTCTGCGGCCCGTCGGCGCGGATCGGCTGACCCTTGCCCTGGCGGATGCGCAGCGAGGAGATGATGGCCGGGCCGAACAGGAACACGATCAGCGCGGAGGTGAAGAGAGCTGCACCCGTGCGGAAGGTGATGTAGCGGAACAGGTTGAAGAATTGAAAGTGGTCCGCCAGTTCCACGAGCCAGATCAGCATAAGGGACCTTTCCCCAAAGGTTTAGAATCGGACATCGTCCAACAGAATCATCTGATGAACGATACCCACTTGCGTTTCTCTACGTTAGGCCAATTCCCCTGGCCGAGGCCTTATCCACCAGCATTGGTGGCACTGCCCCCTATACTTCTCCCGCTTCGGCCGTCTCTCCGGGATAGGCATCGAGAAGAGCCTGAACGATCCTGGCGCAGCCGGTGCCCTTCGACGATTTGACCATCACCACGTCACCGGCAGCAACCGCGCCGAGTGCGTAGGAGGTAAGATCACCGATCGCCTCGCGGTGGACGACTGAAACCTCGGCCGGCAGCGCGTCACGCAGATGCGCCATGTCGGGCCCGGCAAGCCAGACGTCGGCAATGCCTGCTTGCACGATCGGCTCCGCCAAGGCGGCATGTACGGCCGCGGCGTGCTCGCCCATCTCCAGCATGTCACCGAGGATCGCGATCCGGCGGCCGCCTGCCGACGGCTCGGCGTCGCGCAAGAGGGCTATCGCCGCCCGCATCGATGCCGGGTTGGCATTGTAGCTTTCGTCGATCAGTGTGAGGCTGCCCGCACCGATCTTCAGGCGGTGCCGCAATCCCCTGCCCTTTTCCGGCTGCATGGTGACGAGCGAGGCAATGACGTGGTCGAGGTCCGCGCCCGCAAGTTGTGCGGCGGCAATCACCGCCAGGGCGTTCTCTGCAATATGCCTGCCCGGTGCGCCGATCGTCACCTCCAGCGTCCGGCCGCCGATGCCCGCCCATAGGACGGATCGGTCGGCGCCGCCGGCGAACTCGATCAGCCGATATTCCGATTTCGGATTGGCGCCGAAGGAATGGATGTGGCCGACGCCCGCCGCCGCGGCAGCCCTTTCGAGGAGATCGAACTGCGGGCTGTCGCGATTGACCACCGCGTGGCCGCCCTTGACGACACCCTCGAAAATTTCCGCCTTCGCCGAAGCGATCTCGTCAAGGCTGGCGAAATTGCCGAGATGGGCGGCAGCAATGCTGGTGATGACGGCCACATGCGGACGCACCATCGCGGTCAGCGGCCGGATCTCGCCCGGATGGTTCATGCCGATCTCGAAGATGCCGAAATCGGTCGTCTCCGGCATGCGGGCAAGCGTCAGCGGCACACCCCAATGATTGTTGAACGATGCCACGGAGGCGTGGACGCGACCGAGCGGACCCAGAACGTGCCGCAGCATCTCCTTCGTGGTCGTCTTGCCGACCGAGCCGGTAACGGCGATGATCTTCGCGGCACTCCGGTCGCGCGCCGCGCAGCCGAGGCGGACCATCGCCTCCAGCACGTCGTCGACGACGATCATCGGCGCGATCAGCCGCCCGAGTGCCGGCAGCTTTCCTTCGCTGACGACGAGCAGAGAGGCCCCATTGGCGAGCGCGATGCCGGCATAGTCGTGGCCGTCGACACGATCCCCGCGGATCGCAAAGAAGGCCTCGCCCTTGGCGATCGTGCGACTGTCGATCGAGATGCCGATGATCCCTTCGGGCAGGTTTCCGACCGGGCGGCCGTTCATGGCCGCCAGCAGATCGCTGCTTGTCCAGAGCCAGTTCAAGTCACAGCCCTCCCAGCGCCTTGCGTACTTCCGCGTGATCGGAGAACGGCAACGTAACGGAGCCGATCGTCTGCCCCTCCTCATGTCCCTTGCCGGCAACGATCAGCGTATCGCCAGCCTTCAGCATGCCGACGGCGGTGCGGATCGCCTCGGCGCGGTCGGCGATCTCGGTGGCCCCCTTGGCACCGGCCATGATCTCGGAGCGGATCACTTCGGGGATTTCCGAGCGCGGATTGTCGTCGGTGACGATCACGACATCGGCCAGCCGCGCGGCAACTTCGCCCATGATCGGGCGTTTGCCCTTGTCCCGGTCGCCGCCGCAGCCGAAGACGACGATCACCCGGCCGGTCGTGAACGGGCGGACGGATTCGAGCACGTTTTCGAGCGCGTCGGGCTTGTGGGCATAGTCCACATACGCAAGCGCGCCATCCTTCGTCTGACCAACCAGTTCCAGCCGGCCGGAGGCGCCCTGCAATTTCTCGAGCGCCGAGAAGGCTGCCTTGGCTTCGATCCCCGTGGACATGGCAAGACCGGCGGCGACCAGCGCATTCGCCACCTGGAAATCCCCGGCGAGCGGCACGTGGATTTCGAAGATGTCGTCTCCGACATGGACTTCCGCCGACTGCTTGTGGCGGAAATGCTCGACCCGCTTCAAGCTGATGAAATCGCCGTTGCGCCCGACGGTGCGCACGTCGTGCCCGGCCTTGCGCGCCGCGGCGATCGCTTCGGCGGACCATTGGTCGTCGGCAAAGATCACGGCCGGCGAGCCCTTGGGGAGCAACGCGCCGAAGAGACGCATCTTGGAAGCCATGTAGTGCTCGACGGTCGGATGGTAGTCCATGTGGTCGCGGCCGAGATTGGTGAAGGCGGCCGCGGCGAGCCGGACACCGTCGAGCCGATTCTGGTCGAGACCGTGGCTGGAGGCCTCCATCGCCGCATGGGTCACGCCCTCTTCAGCGAGGTCGGCAAGCAGCTTATGCAGCGTCACCGGGTCCGGTGTCGTCAGCGAGCCATAGTCATTGCGGCCCGGGGCAGTGACGCCGGTCGTACCGATCATCGCTGCCGAAAGCCCGGAATGAGCCCAGATCTGGCGCGTAAACGAGGCGACCGACGTCTTCCCCGCAGTTCCGGTCACCGCCACCATCGTCTCGGGCTGGCGCCCGTAGAGGCGAGCCGCGGCCTGTGCGAGGAAACGGCGCGGTTCGGAAAGCTCGAATACCGATGCGCCGGCCTCCAGGCCGGACCCCTTTGCGGCGATCACCGCCGCGGCGCCGCGCGACAAAGCGTCGGCGATATAGGCGCTGCCATTCGCCTTCGTACCGGCGACGGCGACGAAGAGATCACCCGGCTTGACCTGCCGACTGTCGGCGGTGATGCCTGAAATGTCGATCTCCGAGGCATTGCCCTTCAGTTGCGCCGAAAGTTCCGGGAAATTGGTTCCCGCCAGGTCCTTGATCTTCATGAACTGCACGTCTCACACCGATATCGATCCACCGAAATCGCGAATCGTCCGCATTCTCATTTCACGGTCAATAAGACACAAGCAAGGCAGAACCGTCTTCTCCGAATTTCGGTTCGACCCCGAGCAGCGGCGCCGAACGGCTGATGATGTCGCGGACCATCGGCGCGGCATTGGAGCCGGCGGTGCGTCCGCCGCCCTCGCCGGTCTTCGGCGCGTCGATGAAGGTCAGCACGATGTACTTTGGATCGTCGATCGGAAACGCCGCCAGGAAGGCGTTGAAGTTCAGGTCATTGGCATAGCGGCCGTTGACGACTTTATCGGCCGTCCCGGTCTTGCCGCCGACATTGAAGCCCGGAACGAGCGCCCGCTTGCCCGACCCTGCGATACCGTTCCGGCGAAGCAGGTAGCGCATGTCATCGCTCGTGCTCTTCTTGACGACCGCGGTGGCGAGTTCGCTCGCCTGCTCCTCGGTGCGCGGCAGGAAGGTGGGGGGGATGAGCTTGCCGCCATTGACGAGGGCGGCGCCGGCTACCGCCGTCTGCAACGGCGTCGTCGAGACGCCGTGACCGAAGGAAATGGTAATCGAACTGATCTTCTTCCACTCACGCGGCTGGCTTGGCGCTTTGACCTCCGGAAGCTCCGTCGGCAGCTTCGTGAGCAGACCCAGGCGCGTGAGGAATTCCTTGTGTCCCGGGATGCCGACAAGGTCGGCGATCTTCGCCGTGCCGATGTTGGAGGAATACTGGAAGATTTCCGGCACGGTCAGGACCCGCCGCTTGCCATGGAAGTCCTTGATGGTGAAGCCGCCGATGCGGATCGGCGCCGTCGCGTCGAAGCTGTCGTTGAGCGTCACCTTGCCGGAATCGAGGCCCATGGCGATGGTGAAGGTCTTGAAGGTGGAACCCATCTCGAACGTGCCGTTCGACATGCGGTTCATCCAGCCTTCCTCGGCCCCCTCCGCAGGCTTGTTGGGGTCATAGTCCGGAACTGAGGCCATCGCCAGCACTTCGCCGGTGTGGACGTCCATGACGACGGCACCGGCGGCGATCGCCTGAAAGTTCTTCATGCCGGAATCGATGACGTCGCGCACGATGTTCTGGACGCGCACGTCGATCGAGAGCTTCACCGGCTCGAGCTTCGCGTCGCTCGTCATGCCGATCGCCGCCAGATCGGCAAGTCCCTGGCTGTCGATATAGCGCTCCATGCCGGCAACGCCGCGGTTGTCGATGTTGACATGGCCTAAAATATGCGCGGCGGTCGGTCCGCCGGGATAGAAGCGGCGCTTCTCGGGACGGAAGCCGATCCCGGGAATGCCGAGCGCCAGGATTTCGCTCTGCTGCTTCGGCGTCAACTGCCGGCGCAACCACTGGAAACGCGAGTTCGACTTGAGCTTGTTGTAGATCTCGCGCGCGTTGAGATCGGGCAGAACCGTCGCCAGCCGCTCCACCGCCTCGTCCGCGTCGACGATCTTGTGCGGCTCGGCATAGAGCGAGACCGTACGGATGTCGGTCGCGAGAATCTCGCCGTTGCGATCGAGGATGTCGGGGCGCGAGGCCATCAGGTTGTCGGCGCGCCCGATCGACGACACCGTCTCCGGCTGCGCCACGCCGTATTGCACCAGCCGACCGCCGATCACCGCATAGGCGATGCCGAAGCTTGCGATTACGATCGCGACGCGGCTCTTCGCCTGGCTAGCGCTCTTCTTGCGCGTCCCCTGGAAGGTAACATTGGCGCCCGCCTCCGCGGGGCGGTTGTTGCCGCCGGCCGAAAAATGCGCCTTGCTCTTCAACACCATGATACGGGAGAGAAACGACATCAGCGCGCCACCGAACCTGTTGCGATGTTATCGGCATTGATGACGGCGGCGACGCCGTCTTCCTTCTTGCCTTTCCCCTTCTTGTCCTTGTCCTCCTCCGGAGGCGGCACATCCGCCTTCAGCATCGGCAGCTCCTCGGGTCTGGCCAGTTGCGTCGAGGGCGTCGGCGCGAGCTGCAGGTCGGCGGCGAATGCGCCGACGAGCCGCTCCAGCCGGTTGGGCTGAGTGAGCAGCGCCCAGTCGGCCTTGAGCAGGTCGATCGTGTCCTCCTCGAGCTTGATCGCGGCATCGAGCCTGCGGACCTCCTCGAGCTTGTTCTCTGCCTGGTGCTTGATCGTGTAGGTGACCGTGGCGGCCCCCGTCATGATGACAATCAGCACGATGTCGAGCGTTCTGAGCATCGCCTCTTAGCCTCCTAGTCTGGCAAGGCTCGCCAGCTCCGGCAGGTTGAAAATGGACAGATCGTTTCCCGGAGACCGAGCCTCGGTACGGATACCGGCCCTGAGTTTCGCCGACCGGGCACGCGGATTGCGGGACGATTCTTCCTCGCTTGCTGCAACCATAGGCTTGCCGACTGGCGTGAAGGTTGCGTCGCGTGCCGTCACCAGCGGAAGGTGGCGCGAACCGCCCGCCTTGCCCGAGCGGTCCTGGAAGAACGTCTTGACGATCCTGTCCTCGAGCGAGTGAAAGGTGACGACGACGAGCCGTCCGCCAGGCTTCAGGACCCGTTCGGCGGCAAAAAGTGCATTGGCGAGTTCGCCGAGCTCGTCGTTGACGAAGATGCGCAGCGCCTGGAAGACGCGCGTCGCCGGATGGATCTTGTCCTTCGCCTTGCGCGGCGTCACCGTCTCGATGAGGTTGGCGAGATCGCGGGTGGTTTCGAAAGGCGCCCCTGCACGCCGCTTCTCGATCGCACGCGCGATGCCACCCGCCTGTTTCTCCTCGCCCAGGAAGCCGAAGATGCGAATGAGATCGGAGACCTTGGCCCGATTGACGACATCGGCGGCCGAAACGCCGGCACCGGACATGCGCATATCGAGCGGCCCCTGCTTCTGGAAGGAGAAGCCGCGCTCCGCCTCATCGATCTGCATGGACGAAACACCGATGTCGAGCACGATGCCGTCGAGCCCGCCGTCCGGCGCATGATCCGCCAGCTCCGAAAAACGCGAATGGATGAGCTTGAGCCTTCCGCCAGCGGCGGCAGCCATCGGCCGGCCCGCAGCGATCGCCGTCGGATCCCGGTCGAGCGCTATCACGTCGGCACCCCTGTCCAGGATCGCGGAAGTATAGCCCCCGGCGCCGAAAGTGCCGTCGAGCACGACCTTGCCGGGGGCCGGATCGAGAGCCTCAAGCACCTCGGCGAGCATGACGGGAATGTGACGAACCGGTCCGCCGTCGGCTGCAGAAGCTCTGTCGCCTTGATCCGTCACCATTCCGCCTCTCCACACTATTGAGAACGCGGCCCCCGTTGCCTGCGCCCTTCCCGGGCCTCCGCCTGCGCCCTCGCAAACGCCTGCGGCTCCCAGAGCTGAAAATGATCGCCCCGCCCGACGAAGGTCACGTCGGTCGAGATGCCGGTGAAGTCGCGGATGAAATCCGTCACCATCAGCCGGCCCTCCGGGTCGAGCTTCACGAAGACGCCGCCCCCATGCACGAGGAGCGACATCTGATTGGCCGCATCCGAAAACGGATCCTCGGCCGCCATCTGCTTTTCGAACCGGTCCAGAAGCTCCGGCCCGCCGACGCTTATCGCCGGGAAGACGAAGTCCTGGAAACAGTATAGCTCCCGCACACCCGCCTCCAAAAGCGCGGCACGAAACGCCGAAGGCACGGAAACCCGCCCCTTGGCATCGATCCGGTTCGTAGCATGTGACAAGAAGCGGTTCATGACGCGAAACGGCCGCCCCCGACTGGCGGGCCATAGTCATCGGCCCGCGCAAACACCTGCCTGCGCGCGCAAAAGAACCCCACCGGACACGAGCATGTCCACCTGAGCCTTCCGAGGAAGATTCCCTGGAATTTCGCGATGATGGGCCACGACGCGGCCCTTGCGCAGTACCATTATGGGATAACATGGGACCATATGGGCGTCAATGGGAGAAGCTCGTAAACAGCCTCGCGGATGATCAATTATTGATAGGTTGTTAAGTTTAACGAAGGGTTACGATCGCACGCCCAAGGTCTTGGAATCCCGCAAAAAAGAACGCGGCCAGCCGCTTTGGGGACGCGGCTGGACGGCCGAAATCATGCGCCGAATTGGTTCAGAGAAGAATCGCCAGTTGGCCTGTAAGCCGGGTTCTGTATGGCTCCGCCTCCGAGGAAGCGGAACGTGGCAGCCATTCATCTGGGACTGCGCTTGCGCGCAGCCTCGTGCAACCCACCCGGATGACCGGCCTGGAAACCGGCTGGGCGCTCGCGCGCCCGTGTCATCCCTATTCGGTTTTGCTCCCGGTGGGGTTTACCGTGCCGTCCATGTCGCCATGTCCGCGGTGGGCTCTTACCCCACCCTTTCACCCTTACTCCGCGAGGCGGAGCGGTTTGCTTTCTGTGGCACTTTCCCTGGGGTCGCCCCCGCCGGACGTTATCCGGCACCGTGTTTCCGTGGAGCCCGGACTTTCCTCACCCCGCGGCCTTTCGGCACTTGCGGGGCGCGGCTGCCCGGCCAACTGGCAGAGGCTCAATAACCGACCGGGGCGGGAAGCGCTAGAGAAATCGACGCTTACACCTCGGCTGGAGCGGTACGCCTATCGGTAGGCGACGGCGAAATCGGTCCCATATTCCCCGGCATCGAGCTGGCCGTTCATCACCAGCGCCGCACCCAGGCGCCCGATCTCGTCGGAACTCTTTGCCGCCTGGCCATTGCCACCGGTGAGCACGGCAATGCGGTCGCTGGCAAATCCGATATAGGGATAACCGTGCCGCGTGAACGCCGTGACGCATGGCGAAAAATGCGTTGATACCGGCTCGAAGCTCGCCATTACGCGACCCAGCAAGCCACGCATGTGGCCTGCCGCCTCGGCGCTTGCCCTGCCGCGGAACCATTCGCGGACCGCCGCTTCGTCGTCAAGGTTCCGGTCTGTCGGGTCACCGCCGATCTTGATGTAATGTTTGCCGTCGGCGTAGGCAACCGGCGGCAGCAGATAATAGCTTTGGTCCTGATCGGGTGCAGCGCCGATCAGCGACGGCATGCCGTCAAACCCGGCGAGATCGTCAGCGCTGACCTCTGCGAAGAGCACGGTGCGGGCTTTCACCGTCAAATCGATCGGTCGCGGAAGGAGCGCTTCGGAGAGCGAGAAGCCGCCGGCCGCCACCAGGAGGCGCCCGGCGCGAAACACGTGTCCGTCAATGGTCGAGACGCCGACTGAACCGCTCGTCTCTTCGACGGAAACGACCTCGGCGCTGACCACTCTCGCACCCGATCTCTCTGCAGCGGTGGCCTGGGCGCGGACAAGCGCACGGGGATTGATGTAGCCGGCGCCGCGCTGCTCATGAATGCCGGCATAGTGGTGTGGAAAGGCGAACCATGGAAAGCGCTCGACGAGCTGCTCTGCGACGATCAACGGTGCTTCGACGCCGAGCCTGTCACGAGCGAGTGCAACTCTATCGAGATAGTCGAAGCTGCCGCCTGGCGCAGGCGCGACGATCAGGCAGCCCACTTCGTAGTAGAATTCGATTCCGCTCGCCTCTGCGATCTCCCGATATCGCGCGATCGATCGGCGGGCCAGGCTCGCCCAAACCGAATCGGTGTCGATCGTGCGGGTGATGCGGGCATTGTCGTAATGGCTGGCGAAAACGCCGCGGTGGCTCGCCCAGTCCTCCGGCTCGTCCGGCCCGACAAGAGCGACGCGGGCACCTGCCTGGCTCAAGTGGCGCGCCGCCGCAGCGCCCATCATGCCCTTGCCCACGATAACGAAGTCATAGCCTTCCGACATGGATATCCCCTCGCGCTTGGTTTCGGGAATAGCATGCCGCCCGGGCAATGACATCGAACCATTGCAAAATTCAAGTTGCTGCCGGAACGCGAGACCTAATCCGGCTCTGTCCTCGAACCCGCAGGAGTTCCAGGACGGGTCGCTTGACGGCCGCCCACCCGCCGCGGCTCGTTTCGATTTTAGTCGATAATGCTCTGCACCTTGCCGCAATAGCGCTTCGACACCGGGTTCATGCGCTTGGCACCATGGCCGGCATTGTATTTGAGGATGGTGCCGCAGGTCGTTCCGTCTGAGAGTTCCTGCGCCTTCGCCAGATACATCATGCCGAACTTGATGTTGGTTTCGGGATCGTAGAGGCCCTTGGCGGGACCGGAATAGCCCATCATGCGTGCCGTGGCCGGTTTGATCTGCATGAGACCGATTTCACCGGCCTTGCCCCGGGCCTTTGAGTTGAAATTGCTTTCGACCTGGACGATGGCATGCGCAAGATCGGCAGCAACGCCGTATTGCTTGGCGTAGGACTGGATGAGGATTGTGAATTGGGAACCGCGCGTGAGGTCAAATTGGGGAGCAGGATAGCCCGTCGTTCTGGTTACCGTCGGTAACGCCGAAGTCTTGATGGTCTTGTCGACACCCCCTGCATACGACGTACCCGTCCCGGCGATGGACATGCCAAGGCATGCCGCCACCGCAGCAGCAAACGATATTCTCATGTAGTTTGAAGTCTCCGGTCTGGGGAACTGGCTGGACGGCGCACCCCACCGTCACGGTCGATTTCCCGATCGTTTTCATTGACAGGAGCACGGGCACTAGACGCCGCATCTCCTGCGTTGATGCACCGGAAATGAAGGGCCTATCATGGTAAACATGTGGCAAACGCAAAAAAATCGCGCAGCAAAGCGTCGGCGGCACTAAAACAGAGCGCTTGAAAACTGCCGCCTAAGCACCGAAATTCGGCAGTGCCGAGAGCAGTCGGTGGAGCGTATCGATGGTGGAAACGTCGGCGATGCCGTCTACCCGCGATTGACGGAAATGCCGCTGGAAAGCGGCCACCACGCCTTCCGTCCTCTCGCAGAAATCGCCAGTGACTTCAATGTTGTAGCCATAGAGGAAAAGCATCGACTGGAGGGCTTCGACCGGCTGCCCGCGGTCGCCACGCTGAAAAAAGCGGCCGCCGCCGACAGGCGTCGGCTCGACCCAGTGGCCGACCCCGCGGCGAAATAGCACATTCCAGGGAAATTTTTCTCCCGGATCGACCTTGCGAATCGGCGCCACATCGCTGTGCGCGAGCACCCTTTCGGGGGCGATTTGCCAGCGCTCGCCACAGTCCCGACACAATTCGGCGACGGCCTCGATCTGTGCTTCAGGAAAGTCCGGCAGCCCGAAGGGGTGACCCGCATTGGCGATTTCAATGCCGATGGAGCAGGAGTTGATATCGGTCTCGCCTTTCCAGAAGCTCTTGCCGGCGTGCCAGGCACGTCTTTCTTCAGGCACGAGTTGGTCGATGCTGCCGTCCTCGTGAACGAAGTAGTGGCTGGAAACCTGGCTTTCCTCGCGGCAGAGCCAATCGAGCGCTGCAAGCGATGTTTCCATTCCGGTATAGTGAAGCAGGATCATGTCCGGCCGGCGCCCGCCGGCTCGCTCGCCGTGGTTGGGCGACGGTACGAAAACTGCGCCCGGAAAGTCGCAACTCCTCGAGGTCATGCGGCGCGGCGTTCTCTCTCGATCGCCTCGTAGGCTGCGTTCAAGGCGGCCATGCGGTCGTTGGCGATCGCATGGAATTCCTCCGGCACGCCGCGCGCAACCAGCATGTCAGGGTGGTTTTCGGAAACGAGCACCCGGTAGCGCCTTCGAATATCGGAGAAATCGTCCTTCGGCGACACGCCGAGAACCTGATAGGGATCGCGGTCGTCGCCCTGGACATGCCGTGCCATGATGCGCTCGAAATGTGCCTCGTCCATGTTGAAGATTTCCGCAACACGCATCAGGAAGGCGAGTTCCTTGTCGTGAACCGCACCGTCGGATTTCGCGATATGGAAGAGCCCGTCGATGATGTCTTCGAGTATAGGGCAGTTGCGCTCGCAGGACGAGCAGAGCGACGCCATCTTCTCCGCGTAGGCCTCGTAGCCCGCCACGTCCTGGCGTGCGAGGTTGTAAAGCCGGGCGACGTTCTTCGCCTGGTCCGGGGGGAACTTGAAGATATCGCGGAAAGCCGCGACTTCGGCTTCGTTGACGATGCCATCAGCCTTCGCCATCTTGGCCGACAAGGCGATCATGGCCACCGAGAAAGCCACCTTGCGGCGCGTTTCCGGATCCCCTTCGAAGAGTGTACGGACCGCCTCGACCACACCGGCGAGCGCATTGCCGGTGGTCGTCACGATCTTCAGCAGGCTGTCCCAGAACGACATAAGTGCGATTTTTCCCTGTCCCACAACCGAGCATGGCCCGATGTGGTGGCATATTGCAAGCGGCCGAGGGGGCCAAACGTCATGGATGACGGAATTGTGATGGCCCCTCAATAAATCAGGTGGCCGCAAATCTCAAGTGAATTACACTCATCCTGCGTTTTGCCGGGCTGATCCCTCCTTTTCAGACATCCACAGCCCTGTCATTTTATTTCCATCGGAATTGCGTTAGACCACCCGCGGTCTTTGACCTGCGCAAATTTGAGAATGCGGGCGATCTCCCGAACGATCGCCTGATGCCGAAATCCGAGGAGGAAACATGGCCAAGAAGAAAGTCGCAATGCTGACGGCGGGCGGGCTCGCGCCCTGCCTTTCATCCGCTGTCGGCGGACTCATCGAACGCTATACGGATATCGCCCCCGACTACGAACTCGTGGCCTACCGTTCCGGCTATCAGGGCCTGCTTCTCGCCGATCGCATCGAGATCACCAAAGACATGCGCGAGCGGGCCCATGTTCTTCACCGCCACGGCGGATCGCCGATCGGCAACAGCCGCGTGAAGCTCACCAACGCAGCCGACTGCGTCAAGCGCGGCCTTGTGAAGGAAGGCGAAAATCCGCTTCGCGTCGCCGCCGAAAGGCTCGCTGCCGATGGGATCAGCATCCTGCACACGATCGGCGGCGACGACACCAACACGACCGCCGCCGATCTGGCCGCCTATCTCGGCGCGAACGGCTATGACCTCACCGTTGTCGGCCTGCCGAAGACAGTCGACAACGACGTGGTGCCGATCCGCCAGACTCTTGGCGCCTGGACGGCGGCCGAATACGGCGCACGCTTTTTCGACAATGTCAGCAACGAGCAGAGCGCTGCGCCGCGCACGCTCGTCGTCCACGAGGTGATGGGCCGCCACTGCGGCTGGCTGACGGCAGCGACAGCGCGCGCTTACATTCAGTTGGCCGCAGGCAAAGACTATGTCGACGGCTTCATGATGGACGCGCAGTTGAAGAACATCGACGGCCTCTATGTGCCTGAGGTAAAGTTCGATCTCGAAGCCGAGGCCGAACGTCTGCGCGAGACCATGGACCGGAATGGCTATGTCTCGCTGTTCGTCAGCGAAGGTGCCTGCCTTGACGCGATCGTCGCCGAGCGCGAGGCCGCGGGAGAAACCATCAAGCGCGACGCCTTCGGCCATGTGAAGATCGATACGATCAATGTCGGCAACTGGTTCTCGAAGCAATTCGCCGCCCTGCTCGGCGCCGAGCGTTCGATGGTGCAGAAGTCCGGCTACTATGCCCGATCCGCGCCGGCGAACGGCGACGACCTGCGCCTGATCCAGAGCATGGTCGACCTTGCGGTCGAGAGCGCGCTGAACAAGGTCTCCGGTGTCACCGGCCATGACGAAGACCAGGGCGGCAA
Source organism: Sinorhizobium glycinis (assembly GCF_001651865.1). GTDB lineage: Bacteria > Pseudomonadota > Alphaproteobacteria > Rhizobiales > Rhizobiaceae > Sinorhizobium > Sinorhizobium glycinis. Next base: position 304,104 of record NZ_LPUX01000061.1, on the reverse strand, counting down.
GCTGCGCACGATCGAGTTCCCCCGCATCAAGGGCGGCAAGCACTTCGACACCTCCGTCAAGTGGTTCGGCGAAGTGATGGACGTGATCGGCCAGAAGTGGCAGGCCGCGGACTGATCTGACCGGCGTTCCCAGGGGCCCAAAGCGTTGACGGCTTCGCGCTGGAATGGCTCCTCCCGACCTCTCGGCTGGAGCTGTTCAAGCGCGAAGCCTCTCTCGTCTCTTGCGACCACCGAAGTGAAATTCGGCCGCGCGCTTGCCGCAACCGGCGGCATAGGTTAATGGAGATTCAAGCGCAGCGGTTGGCAGCCGCTGATTTGCAAGGGGGCTACGGGGCCCAGAAGCACGAAAGTGACCGCATGGCAAAGATCCGTATCTCCCTTTCGAAACAGGTATTTACCGCCATCGCACTGACATCGGCACTTGCTTCGGGGTGCTCCACGGTCGAGCGTACCTCTCTCGAAGAGCTGACGGCCGTGCAAACGGTCACCCCCATCGCGAAACCCGGAACGGAGATGACGGCTTACGCTCTGCCGGCACCAATCGGCGTCGCATCAAGCACCTCTGCCGCACTCAACACGCAAACGGCGTCGGCCGCGACCGCCCCGGCCGATGCCGCAACAGCCGCACCGGCCACGCTCGCTACCGTACCCATCACCCAGGCCGGAATCACGCCGGCGACGGATGCGACGCTCGCCTTCGCGGCTCCTCAGACGGTTGCAGTGCCCGCCGCCAAGCCGGGCCAGGCCTTCGAAGTGGCCATGGCGACGCCCGCCTCGGCGGCCCCCTCGCCGGCCGCGACTTCAACCACCGTTGAAAGCGCCGAGCCGCCCGCCGCGTCGTCCCTCGCAATCGCCGCCTCGTGGGAATCGGATTTCGACACCGGCGAACCGGTCGGCCTTGAAACGCTGGTGGCCAAGCGAATGATCGTTCCGACCGAGCGGCCGAAAACCGGCGTCATCGGCTCGGCCGTCGGCGCGGTCGCCAGCGTCATTCCCGATTCGCTGAAGCTGACGAAAGCCCCGACCAGTTCCAAGCCGGAACTCGACCGGCTGATCAAGCACTATGCCGAGCTCAACGGCCTCCCCATCGAACTCGTGCATCGGGTCGTAAAGCGCGAAAGCAACTATAATCCTCACGCCTACAGCAGGGGCAATTACGGCCTGATGCAGATCAGGTACAACACCGCGCGGGGCCTTGGCTATGACGGACCGGCCGAGGGCCTCTTCGATGCGGAGACCAACCTCAAATACGCGACCAAGTATCTGCGCGGTGCGTGGATGGTCGCCGACAACCAGCACGACGGCGCCGTGAAGCTCTATGCCAGCGGCTATTATTATCACGCCAAGCGCAAGGGCATGCTCGACATGCTGGACATGCAGTAAAAGCGAGTCCTGCCGTCCGAAACGCACAAGCGTCACGGGACGGTGCGGCGCTCAGTCGAGCGCTGCAATCACTTCCGTGTGCAGCTTCAGGACATCGTAGCCGCTGCCTCCCGGCGTGAGCCCCAGCCGGACGACCGCGAGGCGGAGCGAGGGAGCGACCATGATCGACTGCCCGTCATGCCCGAGCATCCAGAACGTATCGTGGGGGAAGTTGCCCGTTCCCGGGCGAACGCCGTTCTCCGTGAGCCAGACCTGGGCAGACCCATAGTCCCCGCCTGAAGCGGCAGTCGGGGTTCGCATGTATTCCACGAACCCCTTCGGCAGGAGCGCCCTGCCTTTCCAATGGCCGTCATACAGTAGAAACTGCGCAAAGCGCCCCCAATCCTGTGCCGTGGCGTACATGTATGAGGAGCCGACGAAGGTGCCGCTCGCATCCGTCTCCATAACGGCACTGCTCATGCCGAGCGGACCGAAGAGCGCCTGGCGCGGATAGGCGAGCGCGGCAGCGGGGCCGTCGAAAGTCTGCATCCACAGGCGTGACAAAAGGTTCGTCGTGCCGGTCGAATAGTTGAACCGGGAGCCCGGTGCCGATTCGAGCGGCTTAGCTGCGGCGAAACTTGCCATGTCGCTTTCGAGGAAGAGCATCCGCGTGACGTCGGTGACGTCACCGTAGTCCTCGTTGAATGAAAGCCCGCTCTGCATCGCCAGGAGATCGGCAAGCTTGATCCGCGCACGTTCATCGCCGCTCCATTCTGGAACGAGATTGGCCTTTTCCGGATCCATCTGACCGTCGGCAATCCGCAGACCTACGAGTACCGCCGTGACGGATTTCGTCATCGACCAGCCGAGCAGAGGCGTACCGCGATCGAAACCGCGGCCATAGGCCTCCGCTATCAGGCGGCCGTTCTTGATGACGAGAACTGCCCGCATGCCTGGGCCGGCCAGTCCTGGATCATCCGCCAGTTTCTGGAAGGCCGGGTCGATCTCCGCCTTGCTTCCCTCGGGCCAGGCAATGTCCGGGCTCTGCGGAGCGGCCGCTGTGCCGCCAGCCGCGTTCTCGGGTGCCGGCGCGGCGAGCGCCTGCATGGTGCGGCCCGCGGTGACAGTGCAGCCAACTCCCGGGCGATAGACTGCCCGGACGGGCGCGGCAAAGCCGAAGATGCGCGCCGTCACCGCCTGCTGATCCGGATCGACGGACACGCTGACGAACTTGAGCAGCGGATGACCCGGCGCCTGTACGTCCTCGGCGAGTACCACCTCAGGGTCACGCCCCGCCAGGAAGACGTTGGAGCAGACGATCTTGGCGGCATAGCCATCGCCGACCTTGAGCAACTCCGGTGGAAAGAAGGCCAGCCAGCCGGCGACCGCCGCCGCGATCGCAACGGCCAAGCCACCGGATTTCCGCAACAAAGCCTTCATAGCCGCCTCCTGCCGACGACAGGAAAACAGGTTTCCAGAGAAAGGAAAAGCCTCTTCCGTGCTCGGGAAACCTGTGGGAACCCGTCATCAAAGTGTAGTCGAGTCACTCTAGAAGCGCCTCCAGTTTCAACTGGATGGCAGACTATGACAGAACTCGCCCCCGATGCCGGCTTCGGCGGAAAGAATGCCAAGCTGAAGAGCGCGCTCCTCCAGCACAAGGCCCTGTCCTTTGCCGGCTTATCGGAGCGCCTGTTCGGGCTCCTCTTCTCCGGACTCGTCTACCCCCAGATCTGGGAAGATCCGGTCGTCGACATGGAGGCAATGCAGATCGAGCCCGGCCACACCATCGTGACGATCGGCTCGGGCGGGTGCAACATGCTGGCCTATCTCTCCGCCAGCCCTGCGCGCATCGACGTCGTCGACCTCAATCCCCACCACATCGCCTTGAACCGGCTGAAGCTCGCCGTCTTCCGTCACCTGCCGAGCCATAAGGATGTCGTACGGTTCCTGGGCAGTGGCGACACGCGCTCGAACGTAAAGGCCTTCGATCTCTTCATCGCGACCAAGTTGGATGAAGCCACCCGCGCCTACTGGAGCGGCCGCGACCTGACGGGCCGCCGCCGCATCGGCGTGTTCGGCCGCAATATCTATCGCACTGGCCTACTCGGCCGCTTCATCGCCGCCAGCCATCTTCTGGCGCGGCTCCACGGTGTCAATCCCGCCGACTTCGTCCAGGCGCGCTCCATGCGCGAGCAGCGGCAGTTCTTCGACGACAAGCTCGCGCCGCTCTTCGACCGGCCCATCATCCGCTGGATCACCGGCCGCAAGAGTTCGCTTTTCGGGCTCGGCATCCCGCCGCAGCAATTCGACGAACTCGCCAGCCTGAGCGATGAGAAGTCGCTCGCCGCGGTGCTGCGCCACCGCCTCGAGAAGCTGACATGCCATTTTCCGCTGCGCGAGAACTACTTCGCCTGGCAGGCTTTCGGCCGCCGCTACCCACTCCCGCACGAGGGCGAATTGCCGCCTTATCTGCAGGCATCGACCTACGACGCGATCCGCAACCACACCGACCGCGTCGCAGTCCACCACGAAAGCTTCACGGACCTGCTCGGCCGCAAGCCGGCGTCTTCCGTTGACCGCTACGTGCTCCTCGATGCGCAGGACTGGATGACCGAGCGGCAGTTGAACGACCTCTGGAGCGAAATTACCCGCACCGCCGCGTCGGACGCCGTGGTGATCTTCCGCACCGCGGCAGAAGCAAGCATTCTGCCCGGGCGCCTATCTCCGGCCCTGCTCGACCAGTGGCATTACGACGCCGAGACCTCGTCGAGACTCGGCGCCAGGGACCGGTCGGCCATCTACGGTGGCTTCCACGTCTACCGGAAGAAAGCATGAGTGCCGCACAGTCCGCAGGCAACAGCCACGCCCGGCTCATGGACCGGATGTATCGCTACCAGCGTTACATCTACGACTTCACCCGAAAATACTATCTCTTCGGGCGCGACACGCTGATCCGCGAACTGGACGCACCGCCAGGCAGTTCTGTGCTCGAGGTCGGCTGCGGCACGGGTCGCAACCTGGCTATGATCGGTGAGCTTTACCCCGACGCCCGGCTTTTCGGTCTGGACATATCCGCCGAAATGCTCGCAACCGCAAGGGCGAAGCTCCGGCGCCGCGGCAGGGCTGATGCAAATCTGCGCATCGCCGACGCCACAAACTTCACTGCCGCTTCCTTCGGTGAGAAAGGCTTTGACCGCATCGTCATCTCCTATGCGCTGTCGATGATCCCCGACTGGCAGAAGGCGATCGACGCGGCGATCGACGCGCTTAACCCGGGCGGCTCGCTGCATATCGCGGATTTCGGCCAGCAGGAGGGATGGCCGGGAGGATTCCGTCGCCTCCTCCAGGCCTGGCTGAAGCACTTTCACGTGACGCCACGCGAATCGCTGTTCGATGTCGTGCATGCCAGGGCCGACCGCGACGGTGCAGCGCTCGAGCTCAAGTCGATCGTCCGGGGCTATGCATGGATCGCCGTGTATAGCCGCCCGGCCGCAGGGCGAGTGCCGTAATCCGCAGACGCAGCGCCGATGCAATTGCCGCTTGAGCTAACTCAATTTTTACGATGATATGGTGAAAAGGAGGTAACGCCTCCCTGGGGGAAATCACCACATGGAAACCACCGCGTGAGGCAGGATCGTCGTTCGTCTCCAAACGGAACCCTCATGCGCCGGCTTCTCCTGGCTTTGCTGCCCATCGCCACCATTCTCTCCGCCTGCACGTCGACCGACTACGACCTCGTGCGGACGGCTTCGATACCGCCGCGTTTCCAGGACACCGACCCGCAGGATTTCGGCGGCCGCACGCCGCACAACCACAGCATCCACGGCATCGACGTTTCCAAATGGAACGGCAACATCGACTGGATGAAGGTCAAGAACTCCGGCGTCTCCTTCGCCTTCATCAAGGCGACCGAAGGCAAGGACCGGATCGATTCGCGTTTCCCGGAATATTGGCCGCGGGCGCGCGCCGCCGGGATCGCCTACGCCCCCTATCATTTCTACTATTTCTGCTCGAGCGCCGACGCACAGGCCGACTGGTTCATCGCCAATGTGCCGAAGAGCGCCGTCCATCTGCCGCCTGTTCTCGACGTCGAGTGGAACGGCGAATCGAAGACCTGCCGTTACCGCCCGTCGCCGGAGACGGTGCGCTTCGAGATGAAGCGGTTCATGGACCGCCTGGAAGCGCATTATGGCAAGCGGCCGATCATCTACACGTCCGTCGATTTCCACCGCGACAATCTCGTCGGCGCTTTCAACGACTATCACTTCTGGGTGCGCTCCGTCGCCAAGCATCCCAAGGACATTTACGTCGACCGGCGCTGGGCCTTCTGGCAATACACCAGTACCGGGGTCATTCCGGGCATCGAAGGCCACACCGACATCAACGCCTTCGCGGGCTCCGCCAAGAATTGGAAGAAATGGGTGGCGGCCGTTTCGCAATAGGCGGGAAGGACGCGCGCATCGACGCGTGGCGGACCGATTTCTTCATTCGGTCATAATGCTCTGAGAAAGCACCGGCATATTGATCTGCGACATCTCGCAAGCCCGAGCTAGGCCGCTCGGGCCATGGAAAGGACTTATGATGATTGGCAAGGCCCGCAACGCCCTTCTCACTCTCGGCTTGCTCGCACTCTCCAGCCCCTCCGCACTGGCTCAGACGCAGAGCCCGTCGGTTGCCTGCGGCGGCGACCTCGCGGCTTTCCTGGAAGGTGTCAAGACCGAGGCGGTCGGCAAGGGCATCCCAGCCGATATCGTGGACCAGGCGCTCGCCGGTGCTGCAATTGACCAGAAGGTCCTGAGCCGCGACCGCGCCCAGGGAGTCTTCAAGCAGACCTTCACCGAATTCTCGAAGCGCACCGTCAGCAAGGCACGGCTCGATATCGGTGCCCAGAAGATGAAGGAATATGCCGACGTCTTCGGCCGCGCCGAAAGCGAGTTCGGTGTGCCGGCGCCGGTAATCACCGCTTTCTGGGCCATGGAAACGGATTTCGGCGCCGTTCAGGGCGATTTCAACACCCGCAACGCTCTGGTGACGCTGGCGCATGACTGCCGCCGGCCGGAAATGTTCCGGCCGCAGCTGCTAGCCGCCATCGAAATGGTGAAGCACGGCGACCTCGACCCGGCGACGACCGCCGGCGCCTGGGCCGGCGAGATCGGCCAGGTGCAGATGCTGCCGGAGGATATCATCGCCTATGGCGTCGACGGCGATGGCGACGGTCACGTCAACCTGAAGAAGAGCGCACCGGACGCAATCCTCACCGCGGCGAAGTTCATCCAGAGCCTCGGCTTCACCGCGGAGCAGCCCTGGATCCAGGAAGTCAGCGTGCCGGATCAACTGCCCTGGGAAAAAACCGGGCTTCAGCCCGGTATGACGGCTGGCGACTGGTTCGCTCTTGGTGTTACGCCGCGCGATGGCAACACCTCACACAATGCGCTTGAAGCCTCGCTCGTGCTGCCGCAGGGACGTAAGGGCGTTGCCTTCCTGACCTATCCAAATTTCAAGATTTATCTCGAATGGAACCAGTCGTTCATCTATACGACGTCGGCCGCTTATTTCGCGACCCGCCTCGCCGGTGCCCCGCCCTACCAGGCCGGCAATCCGGAGCCCGGCCTTGGCGACGCGGAAATGAGGGCCCTGCAGACCAAGCTGCAGGCGCTCGGCCACGACGTCGGAAAGATCGACGGCATCCTCGGCTCCGGCACGCGCACGGCGCTGCAGAAAGAGCAGTTGAAGCTCGGCTTGCCGGCAGACGGTTGGGCGACGCCGGATCTGCTACAGGCCCTCTGACGCGAATTCGGAAACGGCCGGGCAATTTTGCAAGAAGCGGGTGGCAAAGCCCGCTTCTTCGCATTAACGCTTGTGCAATCGCAAATTGCTGGATTGGATACGCCGCGCGATTCCAATGCGGCATCGATCGCAGCAGGGCCCAATGCTTTCATCCGCCAGAACCGCCACCCCGCACATGACTTTGCGCCTCTGGCTGCTGCTGATGCTGCTCGGTCTGATCTGGGGCGGCTCTTTTTTTTTCGCCCGCGTGGCGGTTGCGCATGTGCCGCCCTTCACGCTGGTGCTCTTGCGCCTGAGCCTTGCCGCGATCGCCCTGCATATCTACTTGCGCGGCAACCACGGCCTCTATCCGGCCCTCGCCGGGCGCTGGCGGGAGTTCCTCGTCATGGGGCTCATCAACAACGCCATTCCGCATGCTTTCATCTTCCTTGGCCAGACGCATATCGGCGCCGGGCTTGCTGCCATCCTCAACGCGACGACGCCGGTCTGGACGGTGCTCATTGCCAATATCGCGACGGAAGACGAGAAACTGACTACAGCCAAGATCAGCGGCTGTCTGCTCGGGCTTGCCGGCACGGTGGTGCTCATCGGGCCGAGCGCGCTCGACGGTCTTTTCGGCGCCACAGACGATGTTCCGCTCTGGGCGCTCGTCCTGCCGGTTCTGGCGGCAGTCAGCTATGGCTTCTCCGCCACCTACGGGAAGCGTTTTCGCGCCCTGGCACCGCCAGTGACGGCCGCCGGACAACTAACGGCATCGACCATCGTGATGCTGCCGGTAGCGGCCTTCGCGGACATGCCCTGGACCTTGCCGATGCCGCCCCTCCCCGCCGTGCTGGCGATCCTCGGGCTGGCGCTCGTCTCCACCGCCTATGCCTATATTCTCTTCTTCCGGATCATGGCGGAAGCCGGCGCAACCAACACGTCGCTGGTCACGCTGCTGGTCCCGCCAAGCGCCATTCTCCTCGGCTATCTCTTCCTCGGCGAGACGCTGAACGCGATGGACATTGCCGGCATGACCTTGATCGCAGCAGGCCTCGCCGTCCTTGACGGGCGGGTGCTGCGGCCGCGCTCATAGGCGTGACGGAGAATCAACAAGAGCCTCCGGCACGGCTCCGAGACCGCTCACGGAGCGTTACAGGCGTTTATATTAACCTCCCAGAAGCAATTGTGAAAAAAATGTGGCACATTGAATTCTGCCGCAGAATCAGACCGTTACGCCTGTGAATATTCCAACGAGGCGACACGCTTTTCGCGCTGCAGCACAAGATTCGCTTTCACGCGCCGCCTTTTCGCCCTATGTTTTACCCGTCAACGCAGGGAGGATCCCATGGGACTTACACATTCGTTGAATGTCCTCATGATCGGTGCAGCGTTCGCATTCGTGGCCGTTATGCTCTTCGTCTGACGAGAAGCCGCTGAAAGTCCAAACCGAGGGACTTAAATTCCGGAAAAGTCCAATTTGCAGCAGAACAGGTAGGGCAGGCCGCTCCTACAGCGCCGCGCGCCTTATCAGGCGCGCAAAGGTCGCTGTAGTACTGTGAATGCTGCATGTCTTTGTCCTTATATCGAGGTCGATTTAAGGAGACATGCAGTACGACACCCGGTCTTGTGCTGCGACATCAGAAAAGCCCATGAACGACGAGCCGTTCGTGGGCTTTCCCTTTTCTTGGGTCCGAGGTTGCCCGGTCTAGAGCCTTTCCTGGATAAATGGAAGCATTCTGCCGGAGCAGGTTTTCGACAGGGCGGAGGCGATTGCCGAGTGTCGTACACGAATGTACGGCCGAGGCGATCGCCTCTGATCCTGGCGGAAAGATGCCCGGCCCTTCGGGTTGGCTGAAGCGGGCGGCCTGTTTGCTCGGCTGGCTTCGTCGTAGCTTTGGCTACGTCGCGCGCCAGCCGAGCAAACATTCCGCTCCGCTTGAGTCAACAGAATGCTTCCATTTAACCAGGAAAGGCTCTAAGCCGTGGCTACCGCCTGATAGGACGGTGCGGCCCGACGCTGGGTCGGTCGGCGCGCATAGCCGACCAGGTCGCAGACGGCGGCGATGAGCGGCGAGCGGTTCATCGTGTAGAGATGGAAGTCGCGTATGCCCCGACGCGCAAGATCGACGATCTGTTCGGCCGCAATATGGCTTGCTTCCTTGAAGCGCTCCTCCGGCTGGTCGTCGAGATGAGCGAGCCGCGAGATGATCGCCTCCGGCACCTTTGAACCGCAGAGTCCGGCAAACCGTATCACCTGCGTGAGATTGTTGATCGGGAGGATGCCCGGCACGACAGGAATCTGCACGCCGGCGCGCCGCACCCGCTCGAGATAGCGTTCGAAATCGTCATTGTCGAAGAAGAACTGGGTGATCGCGCGGGTGGCGCCGCTGTCGACCTTGCGCTTCAGCATGTCGATATCGGCCGCGACATCAGGGCTCTCCGGGTGCTTTTCCGGATAGGCGGAGACGGAAATCTCGAAATCGCCACGGGCACGGAGCGCCTTGACGAGTGCAGCAGCATTCTCGTAGCCGCCGGGAAACGGCTCGTAAGCGCTGCCGATGCCGCCCTGCGGATCGCCCCTGAGCGCTACGAAATGCCGGACGCCACAGGCGACGAATTCGTCGACCACCGCCTCGACCTCGGCCTTCGGTGCGCCGACGCAGGTCAGGTGCGCTGCCGTGTTCTTCAGTCCCATCTCTCCGATCATGCGCTTGACGGTCGTCAGCGAGCGCGCCTTGGTCGAACCGCCGGCACCATAGGTCACCGTCTGGAATGCCGGCGCAAAGCTCGAGAGATCCGCAACGGTCTGGAAGAGTTGGGTTTCCATCTCTTCGTTTTTCGGCGGGAAATATTCGAACGAAAGCCTGAGATTGCCGCGCTCGGCGGGATAAAGCGTCCGTGCGTTCATACTCAAACTCCCCCTGCCTGCAGCCGCCGGCGCGGCAAGTCGGCCGTATCGGCAACCCGCTGGTCGCGCGCCAGCCATATCGTAACCGTCAGTTTCCCCTCCTCCTCGCCTTCCGGCGCTAGATCGGTTGTCTTCTCGAGCATCAGGCCGGCCTTCTGCAGCCAATCGGCCATCGTCTGGTGCGAGAAACCGAGGCGGGCGTGCGCATGCTCGTTGCGCAGATATTCGAGGCCGTGCGGGGCGAAGTCGATGATCACGAGCCGCCCTCCCGGCACCAGCATGCGCGCCGCCTCAGTAATCGCCGCCTCGGGATCCTCGAGGAAGTGAAGTACCTGGTGGATCGTGACGAGATCGAAGGACTGGCCATCGAGCGGCAGGTTGAAGATGTCGCCGTGGCGGATCGAAGCCTTGGTGATGCCCGCCCTGTCGAGATTGGAACGCGCCACCGCCAGCATGTCGCGGCTGGCGTCGACACCGATGCCGCGCCGATAAAGCCCCTCGAAGAGCTGCAGGATGCGACCCGTTCCGGTGCCGAGATCGAGCAGGCTGTCGACCGGCTCGTCGCCGACCATCGCCTTCAAGGCCGTCTCGACATCGCCTTCGCTGACGTGAAGGCGCCTGAGTTCGTCCCACTCGGCGGCATTGCGGCTGAAATAGGCCTGGGCTTTCTCGGCACGCGCCTTCTTCAAGGCCGCAAGCCGGGTCGAATCCCGCGCCAGGATCGCATCGTCCGGCGTCGCGGCAGCGAGCAGTTCACGCACGAGCGCGACCCGCCCGCCCTCCTGCCGCAGACGGAAGTAGGCCCAGGCGCCTTCCTGGTAGCGATCGATCAGCCCCACTTCGGCAAGCAGCTTCAAGTGCCGCGAAATGCGTGGCTGCGACTGGCCGAGAATTTCGGTCAGATCGGTAACGGTGAGGTCGCCGGCGGAAAGCAGCGCCAGAAGACGCATCCGCGTCGGCTCGCCCGCCGCCTTCAAGACGTCGACCAGCGCATCCAAGCCAAGCAGTCCCAGGGTAGTCATTGCCGATCCTCATCAACACATAAAGATATGTTTATGTGATTTGCGAAAGACACGCAAGCGGGATTTGCGCGGGAGGGCAAGGAGATGGCGGAGAGAAGATAGGCGGCCGGAAAATTTCAGGCGTCGCCGAAGACTGCGAGGCGCACGTCTGGTTCTCGGGGCCGAAGGTACGCCTTTCGCCCTCATTCCTGTGCTTGTCACAGGAATCCAACCACGGCGCGTCGGCGCCGTGAATGACTCGGGGAAATGAGAGTGCTGTACGGAGCGCAACACGTTTCCTGCACCCAAGGACTTGGGCGCGCTGGATTCCTGTGACAGGCACAGGAATGAGGGCGGATGAAGCGCAAGGTCGGCTGCGCAGTCAAGACCCGCCCCATGGCGACGGCAGGCCCCCGCGGCCGCCTTACCGCGTGAGGCGCTTGTACGTCACCCGCTTCGGGTTGACCGAGTCCGGGCCGAGGCGGCGGATCTTGTCCTTCTCGTAGTCCTCGAAGTTGCCTTCGAACCACTCGACGTGGCTGTCGCCCTCGAAGGAGAGGATGTGGGTCGCGAGCCGATCGAGGAACATGCGGTCGTGGCTGATGATCACCGCGCATCCGGCGAAGTTTTCGAGCGCATCCTCGAGCGCGGCCAGCGTCTCGGTGTCGAGGTCGTTGGTCGGCTCGTCGAGCAGGATGACGTTTCCGCCGGACTTCAGCATCTTGGCGAGGTGCACGCGGTTGCGCTGACCGCCGGAGAGCGTGCCGACCTTCTGCTGCTGGTCACCGCCCTTGAAATTGAAGGACGAGCAGTAGGCCCGCGAATTGACCTCGTGCTTGCCGAGCTTGATGACGTCGTTGCCGCCGGAGATCTCCTCCCACACCGTCTTGTTGCCATCGAGCGCATCGCGGCTCTGGTCGACATAGCCGAGCTGCACGCTCTCGCCGATGCGGAACGCGCCCTCTTCCGGCTGCTCCTGGCCGGTGATCATCCGGAAAAGCGTCGTCTTGCCGGCGCCGTTCGGGCCGATGACGCCGACGATGCCGCCCGGCGGCAGCTTGAAGCTCAGCCCCTCGATCAGCAACTGATCGTCATAGCCCTTGGAGATGTTGTCCGCTTCGATGACCACCTGGCCGAGCCGCTCGCCGACCGGAATGATGATCTGCGCGTCGCCCGGACGCCGGTCGGCCGCCGCCTTGACCAGCTCGTCATAGGCGCGGATACGCGCCTTCGACTTCGCCTGACGGGCCTTGGGGCTCGAGGCGATCCACTCCTGCTCGCGGCTGATGGCTTTCTGGCGGGTCGCCTCTTCCCGGCCCTCCTGAGCCATGCGCTTGGCTTTTGCCTGCAGGTAGGCGGAATAGTTGCCCTCATAGGGAATGCCGCGGCCGCGGTCGAGCTCGAGAATCCAGCCCGTGACGTTGTCGAGGAAGTAGCGGTCGTGCGTGATCATCAGCACGGCGCCCGGATATTCGCGCAGGTGCTTTTCGAGCCACGCGATCGTCTCGGCATCGAGATGGTTGGTCGGTTCGTCGAGGAGCAGCAGGTCCGGCTGCGACAAGAGCAGCTTGCAGAGGGCGACGCGGCGCTTCTCACCGCCCGACAGATTGGTGACCTCGGCGTCGCCCGGCGGGCAGCGTAGCGCGTCCATCGCCATCTCGACCTGGCTGTCAAGGTCCCAGAGGTTCTGGCTGTCGATGATGTCCTGGAGCTTCGCGCCCTCTTCCGCCGTCTCGTCGGAATAGTTCATCATCAGTTCGTTGTAGCGGTCGATGATCGCCTTTTTCGCGGCAACCCCTTCCATGACGTTCTCGAGCACGTTCTTCTGCGCATCGAGCTGCGGCTCCTGCGGCAGATAGCCGACGGTCGCGCCTTCGGCGACCCAGGCTTCGCCGGTATATTCGTGGTCGAGCCCGGCCATGATCCTGAGAACGGTCGACTTACCGGCGCCGTTGGGGCCGAGAATGCCGATCTTGGCGTCCGGGTAGAACGACAGATGGATGTTCTCCAGCACCTTCTTGTTGCCGTAGGCCTTGTTGAGCCCGGCCATGTGGTAGATAAACTGACGTGCCATAAAGGAATGCTCCGCATCGGAAGGGAAAATTTGCCCGCTATGTAGGCGAATTATGGTGGCGGGGCAATCGCCAAAGGCCTCGCCCGCGCCGTCCCTTCGCTGCGATAAGCCTCCCGTTTAGCCTCGCCCGGCTGCGTCGGCGATCCCCTTGGCACATTTGAACTCGGTCGGCCCAGCCGCCTTTATGAGGCCCGCGAGATCAGCCTTGCCCGAGAGGTCGCCGGAAAGTCCGATGGTCAGTCCGGTGATCACGCTGCGGCCGCCGACGGTCTGGCAGCGCATGCGCACCCGATCACCGGCCCCTGCCCCGAAGCTCCGGTCGAAGGCCGCCTTGATCTGCTGCTCGCCAATCTCCGAACCGATCTTGTCGGCAAAGAGCGCTCTCACCGCCGATGCGTTCAGCTCGTCGAGAAGACGAAGCTGCAGCGTGAAATAGTCCTCGGCGTTGTCGGTCTGGCAGGTGCCGCTGCGCAGCCATTGGTGCCGGTCGAGGCCGGACTTCACACCCGGCATGGCGACGATGAGACGCGCGGCGGTCTCGTCGGCCATGGCAAGCTTCGGCAGATCGAGCCAGGCGCCCTTGCGGTCCTGGGTCTTCAACTCCGCCTCGACGCCGCAATAGCTCTTCTTCAAGGGCCAAAGGCCGTGGAGCGAGAAATGCGTCGCGTCGAACCGGTCGGAAGTCTGGTCCACGCACTCCTTGCGCGTCGGACGCGTCTCGCAAAAGCCTGGCTGCCAGCTGACCGCCAGCACATATTGCGTCGTTCCGATTTCCGAAGCTGTCGTCGCCTCTTCACCCGGCGCCTCCTCTGCCGCGGCGAGGGACGACAGCCCCAACCCCACGGCAAGCGTCGCAACTCTCAGCACCTGCACCATAGACCGCACTGCCATAATGGCCTCCGTCAAAACAAAACAGGAACAAACTAATAACAAAAGCGGGAAACTTGCAACCCCTAATATGCCTGTCCGGATTCGTTCTGATCTCATGCGCAAGAAGCAACAAGCAGCGATTGCCTTTGTCAGCCAAATCGATTTGAAATCTCGCGGTCTGTTGAGCGGATGAGAGTCGCCCGTCCACCGCAAATGCCGGGTTGGCGAGTGCATTTTGGATCTGAGGATATGTTGGAGCGAGGCATGTTCGGTGAGGTAAGGACGCTGCAGAGCCCGACGGGCGCGACGCTCGCCTGGCGCCACTGGCCGGCGCCAGATGCTGCGCGAGGCATTCTGCTGATCAGCCATGGGCTTGCCGAGCATTCCGGCCGCTACGCCCGCTTTGCCGAAGCCATGGCCAAGCATGGTTTCCATGTCTACGCACACGACCATCGCGGCCACGGGGTAAGCCGCGCGCCGGATGCGCTGCTCGGCCAATTCTCCCCGCGCGGCGGCTTCGAGAAGGTGATCGCCGACCTGCGCTGCATTCGCGAGATGGCCGTCGCCAATCATCCCGGCCTGCCGGTCCTGCTCTTCGGCCACTCGATGGGCGGACTGATCGCCCTCAATGCCGCCGAGGCGGATCCCGAACTCTATGACGCGCTGGCCGTCTGGAACTCCAACTTCCGCCCCGGACTTGCCGGCCGGGGCGGCCAGGTCATCCTCGCGATCGAACGAATGCTGAAGGGCTCGGACGTACCGAGCCCGCTGCTGTCGAAGCTCACCTTCGGCGCCTGGTGCAAGGCCGTTGCCGCTCGGAAGACCGATTTCGACTGGCTTTCGCGCGACGAGGATGAAGTCGCCAAATATATCGCCGATCCGCTTTGCGGCTTCGATGCCAGCGTGTCGCTCTGGACCGATGTTTTCGAATTTGCCTTTGCCGGCGCCCGCCCAGAGCGGCTTGCCCGCCTGCCCGCCAAATTGCCGGTCCATCTGGTCGGTGGCAGCGCCGATCCTTCGACTGAGAATGGGGACGCGATCAGTTGGCTCGGCCGGCGGATGAAGGCGCGTGGCATGACTGATGTGACCGTGACAATCTATCAGGGAATGCGCCACGAAACCCTGAACGAGATCGGTCGCGAGATGGCGACGGACGATTTCGCCCGCTGGTGCCTGAAAGCGATCGGGGCCGAAAGTCGCGCAAGCGAACGATCATGACGGAGTGGAGTTGCGGAATGGCCGCCTCGCGAACACGGCAAGCACTGGTGCCGGGGGCGATCTGAATTCCGAAACGCGGATAAGCATTGGGAGGTGCCGGCATGAAAACGGGTGGGCAACTGGTGGTCGAGGCGCTGGTCGCAAACGGTGTGAGGCGCATCTCCTGCGTGCCGGGCGAAAGCTATCTGGCCGTTCTCGATGCGCTCTACGACACCGACATCGACATCGTCGTCTGCCGCCAGGAAGGCGGTGCGGCGATGATGGCGGATACCTGGGGCCGGCTGACGGGCGAACCGGGTATCTGCATGGTCACGCGTGGCCCCGGCGCCACCAATGCCTCGGCCGGGCTCCATGTTGCCCGCCAGGATTCGGTGCCGATGATCCTCTTCATCGGCCAGGTGCAGCGCGACGCCCGCGAACGCGAGGCTTTTCAGGAGATCGAATATCGCCGCGCCCTGACCGAGGTGGCAAAATGGATGGGCGAGATCGACGATCCGGCCCGGATCCCTGAATTCGTGACACGTGCCTTTGCCGTCGCGACCTCCGGCCGTCCCGGCCCGGTGGTGCTGACGCTGCCAGAGGACATGCTCACCGAGAACACGGAAGCCCCCGCCGCACGCCCCTACCAGCCCGTCGAAGGCCATCCGGGGCCAAGCCAGATCGCCCGCTTTGCGGCGCTCCTCTCGGACGCCAAACGGCCGATCGCGATTCTCGGCGGCACGCGCTGGTCGGTCGAAAGCGTTGCCGATCTCCAGCGTTTCGCCGAACGCTGGCATCTTCCGGTCGGCTGCTCCTTCCGCCGCCAAATGCTCTTCGACCACCTGCATCCGATGTATGCCGGCGATGTCGGCATCGGCGTCAATCCAGCGCTGGCGAAGGAAATCACGGAGGCCGATCTCGTCCTGCTTCTGGGCGGGCGCTTCTCGGAGATGCCCTCCTCCTCCTACACCCTCCTCGACGTGCCCTATCCGAAGCAGACGCTGGTGCATGTTCATCCCGATCCGTCGGAACTCGGCCGCGTCTATCGGCCGGACCTGGCGATCGTCGCGAGCCCGCGCGATTTCGTCGCGGCGCTGGCCGACGTAGAGCCCGCCGCCAAGCCGGTCTGGGCGCAACGCACGGCCGCCATGCACGAAACCTATGTCAAGTGGTCGACACCGCCGGAGACGGGACCGGGCGAGGTGCAGATGGGACCGATCATGAACTGGATCGAGGCCCATACCGCACCGGACACGATCTTTACCAACGGCGCCGGCAATTACGCCACATGGCTGCATCGCTTCCACCGCTTCCGCCGCTACGGCACGCAAGCCGCGCCTGCATCCGGCTCGATGGGCTACGGCCTGCCGGCCGCGGTCGCGGCGAAACACCTCCACCGAGACCGTGAAGTCATCTGCTTTGCCGGTGACGGCTGTTTCCTCATGCATGGCCAGGAATTCGCCACAGCAATCCGCTACAACCTGCCGATCATCGTGCTCGTCATCAACAACGGCATCTACGGCACGATCCGCATGCATCAGGAGCGGGAATATCCCGGCCGCGTCAGCGCCACGGACCTGACAAATCCAGATTTTGCGTCGCTTGCCCGCGCCTATGGCGGCCATGGCGAGACAGTCGAGCGCACGGAAGAGTTCGCGGACGCTTTCCTGAGAGCGCGTGCCAGCGGCAAACCGGCGATCGTCGAGATCAAGCTCGACCGGGAGGCGATCACGCCGACGCGGACGCTGAGTGAAATACGCAAGGGCTGAGGGGAAAAGACGGGGGTCCAAAAATGGAGCCCGGCGCGGAGCGGGCGCCGGCACTTCCTGGCGCTTTTAGACTGTCCGGATCATCTCCCAAAGCTGGTCCGGCTCTTTGACCCCGATCTGATAAAGCTTGACGATCTTCCTGGCGAGTTGGTCGGCCTCCTCGCTGCCGATCGACACATTGCGCTCTGCCAGCGCCCTGTTCAAAAGGCCCTCAAGCATCGCTACGTGGCCGGGAAGGATCGGATAGTCTCTGAAGCTATTGAAGGGATCCATGGCCGATGTCCTCAAAAGCTGCCCGCCGAGAGCTCGCACCTCCGACGGGACGGCGACGTCAAACATTTGCGCGACAAGCGGGAACGGCGTCTGAAATGCGAAAGCGCGCTTGTTTGGGCCAAGCGCGCTCCAAGCGAACGATCTTCACAGGGCGCCGGCGCCCTCGATCGAACAGATTCAATATAGCACCAAATATGGGTGGGAGACAGTGAAAAGCGGCCATTCGCCTGTCCGACTTTTGCCGCCAAACGAACGATCGATCGCCGGGCGGGCCTAGCTGCGAATGTGCTGTGTCTGCTGGTAGACGGCAGTGGAGCGAGCGCCGGAACGGCAATAGCCGAGCATCGGGCGCTGGAATTCGTCGAGTGCGTCGACCATGCGGGTAACGGCGTCGGCCGTCACACCCATGGGGCCGACCGGGATATGAGCAATATCCAGGCCGAGTTCCTCGGCGCGTGCGGCGATCGCGTCGAAAGTCGGCTGGTCGGGAGCCTCGAAATCCGGACGGTGGCAGACGATGGACTTGAAGCCGAGCGCCTTGATCTCGTCGAGGTCTTCGACCGTGATCTGGCCGGAGACCGAGTACTCATCGTTGATCTGGCGAATGTCCATGGTGACGTTTCCTCACGAGTAACTTTGTCTTGGTGTAGGCCGCACGCCCGGCCACGTCAATTGCCGAGCACTTCAGGCGGCCTGGAAGGCGAGCGCGTAATTGCGTGACTGACCGGGCTCCATGAAATCGAGCTCGCCTCTCGCGGAAAGCTCCGTCCGCCGCGCCAGGCGATGCGATGCCGGCTCGATGCTGATGACGTCCGCACCGCCGCGCTGGCAGCGCCACATCTGCAGGAACGGCAGCGTGTCGGCTCGGAACCGGACATGGAGGGAGCGTCCCCGAAGGCCCGGCAGCGAGCAAAGCGAAACCTCCGACCATCGGTCGGCGCCGGCGAAGGCTGGAAGGCAGAAATGTGCGCTCTGCCCCTCGCCAAAGCGCCAGGCAAGCGATCCGTCTTCAAGCGAAAGGCTTTCGATCCGTGTTTCATCGCCGACCAGTCGGCCGGCGATGTTCATGTGATACATCATCATCGGCGCGAAGGCGGAAGCGCCGATGTTGACGACGCGGTCCTTGAGCATCACGCCATGCCCATTCTCGTCGACTTGCCAAACCCGCTCGATCGCCGCCCTGCCGCCGCATGCGAGATCGACTTCCGTGAACGCCGAGCAGCGCAAACCATCAGGGGACATCTCCGCCCGAGTGACCGGCGTACCCGAAAGGGAACCGTGCAATGGATAGCACACGTGATCGCCACGCCCCTCCACCGGCTCCGGATGGCGGATATGGTCGGGACCACAGGTGAAAAGAAACCCCGCCAGCGCACGATCGATCCGTGCGTCGCCGTCGGAGGGGATCGCGTCCCCCGGGGACAGGTCAATGCCCGCCGTGACGAAGGCGGCAATGTCGAGCGCCGAGGAACGGTCAAACAGAAGATGGCTCTCCACGCCACTATCGGGGCCTAGGAAGGTCTGCATTCTCGTCTCCAGTTCGCCCCCAGAATCACGGATCGCGAGGGTATGATAGCGCAGCCCCTTCCCCTGGGACACGATCCTCCGAATTGAACCATCCGGAAAGAAAAGCGTTATGATTCAAGGAGTGGAAAGGCAGTTCCCGTCTTCCAGGGGTAGGTGTTGCAACGGCTCGGAAGCTCGCCTAGCGAGATTTTAAGGGATCGTTCATAATGAATTCATTTTTTCCACATTAACGTCGAAATCGGTATGTACCGCCGCAAGGCAGCCACCATGAAAACAGGTTCTCTCGTGTCAGCGACCCGCACCGGACTTTCGCTTCTCGCCGCACTCGGCCTTTTCTCCGTGGAGCTCGCGCCCGCACGCGCCCAGGAGGGCTATGGAGGCTATTGGGGAGACGGCGATGTGATGCTGGTTACTCCCGAGGGCGATATTCTCGATTATATGCCCGGACCGGACGAGGTTCACGCGGTGCGCGACCGCCGTGGCCGGACGGTGCTCGTGGATCCGTGGGGCAATGTCGTCGCCATGGTCGTGCCGAACGAAGGCTATGGCGTGCGCCGCCGCGAATACGAGGACGACAGCTATTCCAAGCGCCGCGAGCGCGGCTACGGCTATTCCGAGCCCGGCGAATTCACCGGCACTGTTCCGGGTTACCGTGACGCTACGCCTGCCCCGGTGGAGCGCGAAGAACTTCCGAACAGCCTGCCGACGCTCGGCGAAGAGCAGGCCGCCTATGATCCGCAGTCCCAGGACCCGCTGGGCCAGCCGATGCCGCCGGCGATCGAGATGAAGGGCAAGTCGCGCGCCGAAATTACCGCGCTTCAGGTCTTCCTCGACCGCGAAGGTTTCTCGCCCGGCGTCATCGATGGCAAGATGGGCTCGAACGTCACCAAGGCGATCGAGGCCTGGCAGCAGGCGACCGGAGAGAAGCTCGACCCGAACAATACCGAGGACATTCTCGAGCGGCTGCGCTTCAATGGCGGACTGCCGATCACCACCTATACGATCACCGCCGCCGACGCGGCCGGGCCTTACGTCGCCTCGATCCCTGAAGACTATGCCCACAAGGCGCAGCTTCCGCATCTTTCCTTCACGTCCACCGCCGAGATGCTCGGCGAGAAATTCCACATGGACGAGGGCTATTTGCGCGAGCTCAACCCGGGCGTCGACTTCTCCATCCCGGGCACCACGATCAAGGTCATCAACCCCGGCCCGAACAAAGCGGGCAAGGTGGCGCGGATCATCGCCGACAAGGGTCGCAAGCAGGTCTTCGCCTATGACGACACAGGCAAGCTCATCGCCGCCTACCCATCGACCATCGGTTCGGCCGATACGCCTTCACCGTCGGGTACAGTTGCGGTCGAGCGGATAGCCTTCGATCCGGGTTACACCTACAATCCGAAGATCAATTTCAAGCAGGGCGCAAACGACAAGATCCTGCAACTGCAGCCGGGACCGAACGGTCCGGTTGGTACGGTCTGGATTGCGCTTTCGCGGCCGACCTACGGTATCCACGGAACCCCGGACCCATCGAAGATCGGCAAGACCCAGAGCCACGGCTGCATCCGGCTGACCAACTGGGACGCGACCGAGCTCGGCAAGATGGTCAGCCCCGGCGTGACCGTCGAGTTCGTCGACGAGCCGGGGGCGCCGATTTCGGCCGACTCAGCAGATGTTTTGATTCCTTATTAATAGTTGGCCTGCGCCACAGTTAGGGCGGAGCCGCGCGAGGGATCGCCCAATTTCCTGCTTGCCCCAGCATTGTCGGCCTCATGACTTCATGAAACATTGTCATGAAAAACTTTGCTCTGATGGTTCTATCAAAGGCAAGGAACCCCTGATCACCGCAAAGAAAGGCCCGCAATGGCGACGGAGCGCCCTCTTCCCAATCTCTGGCATGCGACAGCACCGGCCGCTCCGGAAACGACCCAGCTTGCCGATGACCTGACAACCGACGTCGCGATCATCGGCGGCGGTTTCACCGGGCTTTCGGCTGCACTGCATCTCGCCGAAATGGGCATCCAGGCCGCGGTGATCGAGGCCCGCATGATCGGCTACGGCGGCTCCGGCCGCAATGTCGGCCTGGTCAATGCCGGCATGTGGGTGAAACCCGAAGATCTGATAGCCACGCTCGGTGCGCAGGCCGGAGGGCGCTTGCTGAACGAGCTCGGCGACGGCCCCTCGCTCGTCTACGACCTTGTCGACCGTCATGGCGTCCAGTGCGAAGCGGTGCGCAACGGAACGCTGCATATGGCCGTCGGAGCCGATGGGCTTAAGGACATCCAGGAGCGCGAGGCCCAGTGGAAGAAGCGCGGCGCGCCGGTGGAGGTGCTTTCGGCCGAGAAGGCACATGCCCTTTCCGGTGCCGAAGGTTTTGCCGGCGCACTGCTCGACCGGCGGGCCGGCACGATCCAGCCGCTCGCCTATGCGCGCGGCCTGGCACGGGCTGCACTGACCGCAGGCGCCCGGATCTATACGGATACGCCACTCGTTGCCGCCGAGCGTCGCGGCGACGGCTGGAAGCTGACGGCCGGCAGAGGCACGCTTACGGCCCGGCATGTCATCGTCGCCACCGAAGCCTATGGCGCGCTCATTGACGGCGCGCCGTGGAGGACACAGACTCAGGAACTCACGGTCCTGCCCTTTTTTCAGGTCGCGACCAATCCGCTGCCGGACGATGTCGCCGGCCGAATCCTCCCCGAGCGCCAGGGCGCCTGGGACACGGGCCTCGTCATGACGTCGTTCCGCATGGATCAGCAGAACCGGCTGATCTTCGGCTCTGTCGGCCGCCTCGACGCGATCGCCGCGGGGACGCATCGCGCCTTCGCGGCGCGTTCGGTGCGCAAGCTCTTCCCCTATATCGGCGATTTCCGCTTCGAATATTGGTGGGACGGCCGCATCGGCATGACCATCAATCACCTGCCGGTCATGCACGTGCTTGCGCCGAATGTCGTCTCCATCAGCGGCTACAACGGTCGCGGCATCGCCCCCGGCACAGTTTTCGGCCGCGCCCTTGCCCGCCATGTCACCGGCGACGTCTCGGCGATCCCGCTTGCCGAGTCCCCGATCACGCCGGACCCGTGGCGGAACGTGAAATCCGCTTTCTACCACGCTGGGGCCCAAGCCAAGCACTTCATAGACGGGCGGTTCTGACGGAGGTTTCGACCGGAACGACCTTTGTCAGCTCCGGTCGGCCTTGGGAGGCAACATGGGCCGAGCGGATATCAAGCCGCCCGCGGCAAAGAGCGCAGGCGGGACATCAGGGCGCGGCGTGGCGTTACGGGCAGCAAGTTTTGGACCTCGCTGGCAAGCGCGAATGCGTTTTCCCGCGCCTTGTCGAGGTTGCTGACGCGGTTTGCGTCCATGGACTGCAATGTGCCGCCGCATTCGAAGATTTCGCGATAGGCAGCGCGTTCGATGATGGGCGTGTCGAGGACAGAGACGCCCCGCGAGGCGAGCAGCGCCTTGATCGCCTGTAGCGCCCGCGTCGTCACCAGCGAATTGACGCGCGTCAGGACCACCGAGTGATTGATGCGCACGCGCGCCTTCTGTTCGATCTGACGAATGAGCTCCAGAATCTGCACCGCCCCACGCGCGTCCATGGCACAGCCCTGAACCGGGATCAGCACCTGATCGGAAAGCCCGAGCGCCAGCGCAACGATCGCGTCCTTCGCGCCTGCGAGGTCGATCACGATGAAATCAGCCTCGTCCTTCAACTCGCGGATATGACAAGGCAGCGAAGCGGGCGTGATATGCGAGATCACCTCGAGATTGGCGACATGGCCGGAGACCTCGGACCAGCTGGTGATCCACCGCTGCGGATCGGCATCCAGGATCACCACGCGGTTGCCCTGCCGGGCCAGTTCCGTCGCCAGGATCAAGGCAGCCGTCGTCTTGCCGGCGCCGCCCTTTGCGTTGGCCAATGTAATGACCGCCATCTTAACCACCTCATTCTCTCAGTGCCCCGTCGCCCCGGCTTCGGGGCAGGCTCGATTAAGAGAACCTTTCAGAACATGGTTAACAAAATGGAAATTTTCGCCGGCAAAGATTAACAGCTTCGCCCGGCGAGCGCCCCTGTCCGCGCAAAAAAGCCCGGGAAATCAACGTCTCCCGGGCCTCGAAAAAATTAATGCGATGGCTCAGATGCACTCGGCAAAGAGCTTCTTCGCCGCATCCAGCGTCAATTCCACCGGATTGCCGCCGGCCGTCGGATCGACGATCGCCATCTCCGCCATCTCATCGATGCGGTCGGTACCAACGCCGAGTGCGGCGAGCTTGTTCGGAACGCCGAGTTCCTCGCGCAGTTGCAGCACATAATCGTAGAAGCCGTCGAACCCGCCGGCGATACCGAGATAGGCCGCGGCACGCGCGATCTTCTCCTCGATTGCGGGTCGGTTGAAGCGTAGCACCGGCGGCATGACGACGGCGTTGGTCATGCCGTGATGGGTGTTGTAGATGGCGCCGACCGGATGCGAGAGCGAGTGGATCGCGCCGAGTCCCTTCTGGAAGGCGACCGCGCCCATCGCTGCCGCGCTCATCATATTGGCGCGCGCCTCGATGTCGGTGCCGTCCCTATAGGCGCGCGGCAAGTATTCCTTGACGAGCCGCATGCCTTCGAGCGCGATACCGGCGGACATCGGGTGATAGAAGGGTGAGGAATAGGCCTCCAGGCAATGGGCGAAGGCGTCCATGCCGGTACCGGCGGTGATGACCTTCGGCATGCCGACCGTCAGTTCCGGATCGCAGATCGTCACGGCCGGCAGGAATTTCGGGTGGAAGATCACCTTCTTCACGTGGTCCGCCGAATTGGTGATGACGCTCGCCCGCCCCACTTCGGAGCCGGTCCCAGCGGTCGTCGGCACGGCGATGATCGGCGCAATGCCCTCGACGCTCGCACGCGTCCACCAGTCGCCGATGTCCTCGAAATCCCAGACGGGCCGCGTCTGACCGGCCATGAAGGCGACGCATTTGCCGAGGTCGAGACCCGAACCGCCGCCGAAGGCAACGACACCATCATGCCCGCCATCCTTGAAGGCTCTGATCCCGGCCTCGAGGTTGACGTCGTTCGGGTTCGGATCGACCTCGGCGAAGATGGCACGCCCGAGGCCACCGGCTTCCAGAATTTCCAGCGCATTCTGCGTGATCGCCATCGGTGCAAGTCCGCGATCGGTGATCAGCAGCGGTTTTTTCATGCCGACGGCCTTGCAATGGTCGGCAAGCTCCTTGATTCGGCCGGCGCCGAACTTAATGGCGGTCGGGTAGCTCCAGTTCGCGGTAATCGTCATGCTGTGGCTTTCTTCAGATGGTAGGATTTCGGACGGGTGAGATTGTGGAACCCGAGGACCGAGAGCGAGCCGCCGCGGCCCGTTTCCTTGACGCCGGTCCAGCAGAGCGCTGGATCGAGATAGTCGGCGCGGTTCATGAACACGGTGCCGGTTTCCAGCTCTGCACCGATCCGGGCGGCACGTTCCGCATCCTTGGTCCAGAGCGAAACGGTAAGACCGTATTGGCTGTCGTTCATCAACTCGATCGCCTGAGCATCGTTCTTCACCTTCATGATGCCGACGGCGGGACCGAAGGTCTCCTCACGCATGAACTCCATTGAATGATCGACATCGACGAGGATCTGCGGCGCGAGATAGGCGCCGCCATCGTCCTGCGGGAACAGCTTCGGGTCGATCAGCGCCTTGGCGCCCTTTGAAACCGCGTCGGCGATCTGGTTGCGCACGGTCGCGGCAAAGCGCTTGTTGGCCATCGGACCGAGCGTCGTTTCGGCATCGAGCGGGTTGCCGAGCTTGTAGTTGGAAACCCAGGCGACGGATTTCTCGACGAAGGCGTCGTAGAGCGATTCATGCACGTAGATGCGCTCGATGCCGCAACAGCACTGGCCGGAATTGTAGGTCGCGCCATCCATCAGTGTGTCGACGGCGGCATCGAGATCGGCGTCCGCCATCACGTAGCCCGGATCCTTGCCCCCGAGTTCGAGGCCAAGACCGGTAAAGGTGCCGGCCGCCGCGCGTTCGATCGAACGCCCGCCTTCGACCGAGCCGGTGAAGTTGATGAAGTCGAAACTCCTGGCCGCGATCAGCGCCGCGGTCGTCTCGTGGTCCAGGAACAGGTTCTGGAAGACGTCCGCCGGAACGCCCGCCTCGACGAAGGCGCGCACCATGCGCTCGCCGACCAGGATCGTCTGGCTGGCATGCTTGAGCACTACCGTGTTGCCGGCCATCAGCGCCGGTGCCACCGTGTTGATCGCCGTCATGTAGGGATAGTTCCACGGCGCGATGACGAAGACGACGCCATGCGGCTCGCGTTCGATGCGCCGCTCGAAGCGGTCGCTCTCCTCTACGACAAGCGGCTTCAGCGCGTCGGCCGCGATCGAGGCCACGTAGTTGGAGCGCTCGTTGAAGCCCTTGAACTCGCCGCCATAGCGCACCGGCCGGCCCATCTGCCAAGCAAGCTCCGGCACCACCTCGTCGACCATCTCGTTGAGCCGCGCGACGCCGGCGAGCACCAGCTTGACACGCTCGTCGAGCGGCCGCTTCGCCCAGCTTTTCTGCGCCAGCCGCGCCTGCGCAACCGCCTGGTTGGCGAGTTCCAGCGGCATTGCAGGCCGCTCGGCATAGACCTCGCCATTGACCGGCGAAATGCATCTGATCATCGTCATGATGGTCTTCCTGTTTCTGCTTTCAAATAAAGTCCCCTCCCCAACCCCTCCCCACAAGGGGGAGGGGCTACACTGCCGCACCCTCGCCTTTCTGACCTGAAGCGTTGCCACCTGGGGAAACGCCGGGTGGGCGAGACGGTGCCGCCGCGAAGCCCCTTCCCCTTGTGGGGAGGGGTTGGGGAGGGGTAATGCCCTACGCCCTTTCGAACCCGCGCGCGACCTCCCAATCGGTGACGCGCCGGTCGTATTCCTCCTGCTCCCACTGCGCCGCGCGGGTATAGTGGTCGATCACCTCTTCGCCGAAGGCCTCCCGCAGCATTTTCGAACCCGTCAGCGCCTCGGTTGCCGCCCTGAGCGTATGCGGAATTTCGCGCACGTCCTTGCCGTGGTAGGCATCTCCGACGAAGGGCGCTTCCAGCTCCATCTTGTTCTCGATGCCGGAAATGCCGGCAGCGATCAGAGCCGCAAAGGCAAGATACGGGTTGAGGTCGGAGCCGCCGACCCGGCATTCGATGCGGATCGCCTTGGTTTCGTCGCCGCACAGGCGATAGCCGGCGGTGCGGTTGTCCTTGCTCCAGATCGCTTTCGTCGGCGCGAAGGTCCCGGCCATGAAGCGCTTGTAGGAATTGATGTAAGGCGCCAGGAAATAGGTGATCTCGCTCGCATGGGCGAGCAACCCGGCCACATAGTGCCGCATCAGCCCGGACATGCCGTAACGCCCCTCCTTGTCGTAGAACAGCGGCGTCTTGCCGTCGAGGCTCCAGAGCGACTGGTGAATGTGCGACGAGGAGCCGGCGGCGGAATAGTTCCACTTGGCGAGGAAGGTGATCGCCTTGCCCCGCGACCAGGCAATCTCCTTGCAGCCGTTCTTGATGATGGCGTGGCGGTCGGCCATGGTCAGAGCGTCGGCATAGCGGACGTTGATTTCCTCCTGGCCGGCGGAGGCTTCGCCCTTGGAATTCTCGACCGGAATGTCCGCGCCCTGCAGGCCGTTGCGGATCGCCCGCATCACATCTTCCTCCTTGGTGGTCTGGAAGATGTGGTAGTCCTCGTTATAGCCGCTGGCGAGTTGCAGATCGCGGTATCCGGAGAGCCGCGCGTCTTCGTAGGACTGATCGAAAAGGAAGAATTCGAGCTCGCTCGCCATGAAGGGCTTGAAACCCATGGCCTCGAGGCGCGCAACCTGCTTCTTGAGGATGGCGCGCGGCGAATGCGGCACCTCCTCATGCGTATGGTGATCGAGAACGTCGCATAGAACCAGCGCCGTGCCCTCGAGCCAAGGGATGCGCCGAAGCGTCGCAAGGTCCGGCTTCATCGTGTAGTCGCCGTAGCCCTTCTCCCAGCTCGTCGCCTTGTAGCCGGGGACGGTTTCCATCTCCATGTCCGTCGCCAGCAGGTAGTTGCAGCTATGCGTTTCCTTCCAGGCGCTGTCGACGAAATATTGCGCGTGAAATCGCTTGCCCATCAGGCGGCCTTGCATGTCCACCTGGCAGGCGAGCACCGTGTCGATGCGGCCGGCGGCGACATCCTCTTTCAATTCTTCGAACGAGTAGCTCATGAAAGCAAATCCCATGTTTCGGCGCGGCCGTTCCGATAGCCGCCAATGCGAAGCGGAGATCGCGAGCGCGATCTCCGCTCTCTTTTCATCTCCTTAGACTTCCCCGACAGCCTTCTCGGCAGCAGCGATCTCCGCCTGGCGGCGCGCGACCTCGTCGCCGATCGGCGGCCCGCGGAACCGGCGGCTCTCGAAGCCGTACCAGATGATGCCGGTTACGACGAGGAAGCCGACGGTGATGTAGAGCGCCCAGTCGTTCGGCGGCTGAATGCCGAGCACGAAGATCAGCACCATGGCGACGATCGAAAGGATCGCAAACAGCTTGAACATTCCTTCGCCGAGGTTCCACGGCCCCATCTTGTCCCACTTCGAGGTTCCCCAGGCGAACAGGCCGAGCGTGATCGGGATCGCGAAGGAGAAGAACAGGAAGATGACGGTGCAGGAGACGACAATCGTATAGACCGGCGTTTCGCCGATCGAGACGAGCGAAGAGCCCCAGACGAACAGCACGGAAAGGATCGAGCCCGTCCAGATCGCGGCAACGGGCGAGCGATAGGTGGGGCTTACCTTCGAAAGCGCCTTCGAGGCCGGCAGGCCGCCATCGCGCGAGAAGGCGAAGATCATACGCGAGACCGAGGTGACGGTCGCCAGGCCGCACAGCCACTGACTGACGAAGATGGCGAGGTAGAGAATATCCTTGATGACCGGATGGACTTGCGCGTCCATCGCCCAGAAGAAGACGTTCCAGCCCTGCTTGGCTGCCTCGTCCATGTTCGGGATCATCAGCACGAAGGAGCAGAGCATGATGTAGCCGAAGAGCGCGGACCAGAGCACCGAGGAGACCATGCCGCGCGGCACCGATTCGGCGGCCTTGACCGTCTCTTCCGAAGTATGGGCCGAGGCGTCGTAGCCGGTGATCGTGTAGATCGGCAGCAGCAGGCCGAGCAGGAACACCCAGGTTCCGGAGGTCTGCGGCCAGACGTTGCCGCCCGCCTCGCCGGAATAATTCGAGAAGGTGAAGAGCCTGCCGATCTCATAGGTGTCGGCCGCGGCAAGGCAGACAACGGCAAGGAGGATCGCCGTGGCGAAAATCAGATAGCCCGAGAAGTCGGTGAGCTTCGCCGTCAGGCCGATGCCCATATGGTTCACCAGGGCCTGCGCGCCGGTGATGATCGTCAGGAAGATGATGCGGGTCGTGGTCGTGTCTTCCAGGCCGAAATAGGGCGTGCCGAACGAACCCATGAAGAAATAATAGGTGCCGACGTTGATGGCGCCGAGAACGGTGACCAGGCCGAGGAGGTTGAACCACGCCGTCAACCAGCCGGTGAAGCGGTTCCCGAGGATCGAGCCCCAGTGATAGAGGCCGCCGGCGGTCGGATAGGCGGAGCTGATCTGCGCCATGGCAACCGCGAAGACGAGGGAGATGAAGCATCCAAGCGGCCAGCCGATACCGATCGAGGCACCGCCAGCGCCGGAGGTCGCCTGCGCCAGCGAGTTGATGCCGCCGGAAAGAATGCAGATGATTGAGAAGGATACGGCGAAATTCGAGAACTGGCTCATTCGCCGCTCGAGTTCCTGCGCATAACCCATCGAATGCAGGATGTGCAGATCCTGCTTCTTATCGACATCGGTGTAGTCTGACATCTTTTTCCCCTGTTTCTCCTGACCCGGCGCGCCATTGCGAAAGGTCATGTCACCACCTGTTCCGGCACGGGAACAGAACCGCGGCTTTGCCGCTCCCCTGGGTCTTTTTATCTTTTCGGAAGGGTGGCCGCGCTTCTGGCGAGCAGCCCTTCCAGATAATCGGCCATGACCCTCTGGCCGACCTCGTTCAGGATGAGATCGTTCCTGATCTCGATCATTACATTCGGCAGCCCATGACGGACGCCATATTCGATCAAGCTGTGCGTTACCCCGTCCGCCGGCCCGTAGGGCTCGTTGCGACGGATGTCGTATGCGACCTCGCCGGTCGTGGCGACCGCCAGCATGCGATCGGCGAGCCGGCTGTCGGCGTCGTGAAGAATCCCGAGCTCGACGCTGCGCGGCCTGCCGAAATAAACCGGCGTGAAGCTGTGCATGGTGACGAGGATGGGAACCCGGCCCGCCGCCTTGCGGCTGATGACGAACTCGGACACCGCGTCGCGGAACGGCAGATAAATCTCGTCGATGCGCGCCTGGCGCTCCGCGGCCGACATTGCCCGGTTCCCCGGCACCTCGTAGATCTCGCTGATGACGGGCGTTGCCGCGTCGGACTCGGGCGGCCTGTTGCAGTCATAGACGAGGCGCGAAAAACGCTGGTGGATGAGCGTACCGTCCAGCTTCTCGGCAAGCAGCTTGGATACCGCCAGCGCGCCAGGGTCCCAGGCGATATGGCTCTCAAGCGCTTCCCTGGAAAGTCCGAGCGTCCCGAGCCGCACGGGCAGACGGCTGGACGCGTGCTCGCAGACGAAGAGGAAGTCTCCCTTCGCGTCGGCATTCTCAATGGCGACCGGATCGCCCTCTGCCTGCGTCAAAAGCCCCGACAAATCCGGCCCCCATTTGCCTCGTCGGACGATGTTGTTGAAAAGAATTCTTCACGAATCGGCGGGTGTCAATAAAAATCTGAAACGATCTTTTCAGTTTCCCATTGACTCCGATTGCGGCAGCGATGTTTAATTTCCTTCAAGCTGGCAAAGACCGGCTGAGGGGCATGATATTGAACGGCAACACGGCATCCATGACGGTGTCGGATGTGATCAACGCACATTTCGCGGCGCTGACGCGCGCCGAGAAGCGCTTGGCGGAGACACTTCTCGACAACTATCCGGTCTCCGGTCTTGGCTCGATCACCACGGTCGCCGAGAATGCCGGCGTTTCGACGCCAACTGTGGCGCGCATGGTGCAGAAGCTGGGTTTCCGCGGCTTTCCTGATTTTCAGGCAAGGCTCCACCAGGAACTGGAGGCGACGATCTCCAATCCGATCGCCAAGCACGATCGCTGGGCGGCAAGCGCACCGGGCACCCACATCCTCAACCGCTTCGCCGATGCCATGATGGGAAACATGCGCCAGACGCTGTCGCAGATCGAGCCTGTCGAATTCGATCAGGCGGCGGGCCTCGTCGCCGATCGCAAGCGAAATGTCTATGTTGTCGGCGGCCGTATCACCCGGTCGATGGCCGATTATCTCTTCACCCATCTCCAGGTCATCCGCACCGGCGTCACGCAGATCGCTGCCAATCCGAGCTCCTGGCCGCACTATGTGCTCGACATGAAACAGGGCGACGTCCTCATCCTGTTCGATATCCGCCGCTATGAGCAGGAGATGGAGACCCTCGCCCGCTCCGCCCGCAACCGGGGCGTCGAGATCATCCTTTTCACCGACCAATGGGGTTCGCCGGTCGCAAAGCCCGCGTCCAAGGTCTTCCGCGCCCAGATCGAGGCGCCTTCGGCCTGGGACAGCTCGGTCATGCTGCTGTTTCTCGTCGAGGCGCTGATCGAGGCAGTGCAGAGCTCGAATTGGGACGAAACGAGGGACCGAATGAAGACGCTCGAGGGCCTCTTCGATTCGACACGCATCTTTCGCAAGCCAGGCTAGGAGGTACCGGCCGAGATCTGAATGTCCGGACGAAGGAACGAAGGTGCAAGGCGCGCCGTGCACCCCTTGGAGGACAGCTCTCCCGAAACGGCGTTCTCGCCACAAAGGGGAAAAAGGCCTGTCACACAAGTTTCATCGCGCCACTTTAACAGCATCGCCGAAATTGACTGAAAACCGATAAGGAGAACACCAGTGATTTCAAAGACTCAACGCCTGCTCTCGCTCTCGACCGCCATGCTGCTGGCAACCATGGCAGTGGCCGCTGCCGAACCGAGCGAAGAGCTTATCGCCGCCGCCAAGAAGGAAGGCATGCTCACAACCATCGCTCTGCCCCACGACTGGTGCGGCTATGGAGACGTCATCGCCTCCTTCAAGGCCAAGTATCCGGAAATTCAGGTCAACGAACTGAACCCGGATGCCGGCTCGGCCGACGAGGTCGAAGCCGTCAAGGCCAACAAGGACAACAAGGGTCCGCAGGCGCCGGACGTTGTCGATGTCGGGCTCGCCTTCGGTCCGCAAATGAAGGCCGAAGGCCTGCTGCAGCCCTATAAGGTCTCCACCTGGGACGAGATTCCGGACAACGTCAAGGATGCGGAAGGTCACTGGTACGGCGACTATTACGGGGTGATGTCCTTCATCGTAAACAAGGATCTCGTTGCCAATTCGCCGAAGGACTGGGCCGATCTGCTGAAGCCCGAATATGCCGGCCAGGTCGCCCTCGCCGGCGATCCGCGCGCCTCTAACCAGGCGATCCTCGGCGTACTCGCCGCCGGCCTCGCCAAGGGTGCCAAGGCCGGGAAGGAAGCCGGGGAAGCCGGTCTCGCCTATTTCGCCGAACTGAACAAGGCCGGCAATTTCGTCCCGGTCATCGGCAAGTCCGGCACGCTGGCCCAGGGCTCGACCCCCATCATCGTTGCGTGGGACTACAACGCGCTCGGCTGGGGCAAGACGCTGGCCGGCAACCCGCCGACCGAAGTCGTCGTTCCGGCAAGCGGCGTTCTGGCCGGCGTCTACGTTCAGGGTATCTCGGCCTATGCCCCGCACCCGAACGCAGCCAAGCTGTGGATGGAGCACCTCTATTCCGACGAAGGTCAGCTCGGGTGGCTGAAGGGCTTCTGCCATCCGGCCCGCTTCAACGCGATGGTCAAGGACGGCAAGGTTCCGAAGGAGCTGATCGACGCCCTGCCGCCGGCAGATGCTTATGAAAAGGCCTACTTCCCGACGCTGGAAGAAGTCGACGCGAACAAGGCTGCCGTGACCGGCGGTTGGGATTCCGTCGTCGGTGCAAACGTCCAGTAAGCTTTCCGCAATCATGCCGCCCCGGCCGGTTTCCCGGCCGGGGCGGATGCGATATTCATGGTAAATTCAATGAACGAGCGCGTCTGCGACGCGGCCTCGTAGGGCGAACGGAATGTCATCTGCTCACATCGGCGCCAGGCCTGCGCGTCGCCTTCCGCTTCACTGGCTGGGCATCCTGCCCTTTGCCGCTTTCGTGACGCTGTTTCTCATTCTTCCGACGATGAAGATCGTGGTCGGCGCCTTTCAGACACCGGACGGCAGCTTCACGCTCGATAATATCCAGGGTCTTTTCACGCCTTCGATCCTCGCGGCCTATTGGATTTCCATCAAGATCAGCATCGCCTCGGCGCTTCTCGGCTGCCTGGCCGGCTTTGCCATATCCGCGGCCGTCGTTTTCGGCGGATTGCCGAAATGGATCCGCGGACCGCTGCTGACTTTTTCCGGCGTCGCCTCCAACTTTGCAGGCGTACCGCTGGCCTTCGCCTTTCTTGCGACGCTCGGGCCGGTCGGCATACTGAGCGTCTTCCTGCGCTCGGAGCTTGGCGTCGACCTGCGGGCGCTCGGCTTCAACATCCTGTCCTTCTGGGGCCTGACGGTTACATACCTCTTCTTCCAGATCCCGCTGATGATCCTCATCATCACGCCGGCGCTCGACGGATTGAAGCGCGAGTGGCGCGAAGCGGCCTCGATCCTCGGTGCCACGGGCTTGCAATACTGGCGGATGGTCGCCTTCCCGATCCTGCTTCCCTCAATTCTCGGCACCCTGGCGCTGCTCTTCGCCAACGCCTTCGGCGCCGTCGCAACCGCCATTGCGCTGACCGGCTCGTCCCTGTCGATTGTGCCCATCCTGCTCTTCGCCCAGATCCGCGGCGACGTCCTCGGCAATCCGCACCTCGGCTACGCGCTCGCGTTCGGCATGATCGTCGTCACGGGTGTCGCCAACGCAATCTACATCTGGCTTCGCGCCCGCAGTGAGAGGTGGCTGAAATGAAGAAGATCTGGGCCTGGGGCGCCCTTCTTTTCGGCATCCTCTATTTCACCCTTCCGCTCGTCGGCATGACCAACTTCTCGCTGAAAATGCGGCGCGGCGAGTATTCCTTCGACGCCTACGCGAAAGTGTTCGGCGATCCGCGCTTCCAGGAAACCTTCACCTATTCAGTGACGCAGGCGCTCTTCACCATCGTCTTCGGCGTGCTGCTCGTCGTGCCGACGGCCTACTGGATCCGCCTCAAGCTGCCGGGCCTGCGTCCCTACGTCGAGTTCGTGACGCTGCTGCCGCTGGTCATTCCGGCAATTGTCATCGTCTTCGGCTATATCCGGCTCTACAACACCTCAAGTTGGCTGCCGCTGACGGGCTCCGCTCTCGGCACCAATATACTGCTGATGTTCGGCTATGCCACGCTCGCGCTGCCATACATGTATCGCGCGGTGGACACCGGCCTCAGGACAATCGACGTCGCCACGCTGACCGAAGCCGCCCAGAGCCTGGGCGCCGGATGGACCACGATCCTGGCGCGGATCATACTGCCCAACGTACTCGTCGCAGTCCTCTCCGGCGCCTTCCTCACCTTCGCTATCGTGATCGGCGAATTCACCATGGCGGCGCTGCTGAACAGGCCGGCCTTCGGCCCCTACATGCAGCTCCTCGGCGCTAACCGCGCCTATGAGCCGGCGGCGCTCGCCGTCATCGCATTCGGCATCACCTGGGGCTGCCTCGGCCTCATCCAACTCGTCTCGCGCTTCCAGAAAAGCGCGCCTCCCAAGGCCTGAGGACCGTTCGTATGAGTTTCCTGTCACTGACCAACATCAAAAAATCCTTCGGCCCCGTACAGGTCGTGCATGATTTCGACATGGGCATCGAAAAGGGCGAGTTCGTCTCCTTCCTCGGGCCGTCCGGCTGCGGCAAGACCACCATCCTGCGCATGATCGCCGGCTTCGAGACGCCGTCCGGCGGCTCGATCATCATCGACGGCAAGGACCAGGGCACGCTGAAACCGAACCAGCGCAACATCGGCATGGTGTTCCAGGCCTATGCGCTTTTTCCGAACATGAATGTGCATGACAATGTCGCCTTCGGCCTGAAGGTCGCCGGCGCCTCCAAGACGGATATTGATACAAGGGTGAAGGAGATGCTCGGGCTCATCAAGCTCGAGCATCTGGCGGACCGCTTCCCCTATCAATTGTCCGGCGGCCAGCAGCAGCGTGTGGCGCTTGCCCGCGCGCTTGCCGTCAAGCCGCAAGTGCTGCTGCTCGACGAGCCGCTCTCCGCGCTCGATGCGAAGATCCGCATCTCGCTGCGCGAAGAGATCCGGCAGATCCAGCAGCAGCTCGGCATCACCACGGTGTTCGTCACGCACGATCAGGAGGAGGCGCTGTCGATCTCCGACCGCATCGTCGTCATGAATGCCGGACGCGCCGACCAGATCGGCACCCCCTTCGATATCTACAATACGCCGGCGACCCGCTTCGTCGCCTCCTTCGTCGGCACGCTCAATATCATCGAAGCGAAGGTGATCGACCCGGCGGCCGGCTCCGTCGCGATCGGCGGCCAGCCGGTTTCGCTGAAGGAACCGATCGCCAGCCTGAAGGGCGGCGACAGCATCTCGCTGGCGCTCCGGCCGGAAGCGGGCTCGATCGCCGACGGATCCCGGGGCGATACCGCGCTTCCGGGCGAAGTCGTCTCCACGAGCTTCCTGGGATCGGTCATCCGCACCAGGCTTCGCGTCGGCAGCGACGTCATCTCCTTCGACATGTTCAACAATCCAGGCATTGTCCCCCCGGTTGCCGGCGACAACGTCACACTGCGGTTCGCTGCAAAGGATCTGCTGGTCATCCAGGAGTAGCCGGCTTGCGGAACAAACTGGCGCGCCTGGGGCAATGCCAGGAAAAATCTGTCGTGATTTCTCGCATTTTCGTCGGTGCCTGCGTTTGACGGGCGCCGATCTATCTATATAGTCGCACGCGTTCTCAGGGCGGGGTGAAATTCCCCACCGGCGGTAGCGATCAGCGGGTCCAGTGATCCAATGGTCGAAGCCCGCGAGCGCTTCGAGGTCCGCCTTGAAGGTCAGCAGATCCGGTCAGATTCCGGAGCCGACGGTCACAGTCCGGATGGAAGAGAGCAAGCGGTGCGGGCCCTTTCGAGGGGCAGTCGCGCATGCATGTTCGCCCGACGGGATCATTGGAAAAGACGCCAACCCTGAAAGGCTTGAGACCATGACCATTCTTTCCCACCCCTCCACCAAGATTGCGATCGTCCGCGCCCGCTGGCACGCCGATATCGTCGACCAGTGCGTCAAAGCCTTCGTCGCCCAGTGGTCGAAGCTCGGCGGCAACGCGGCCGACGTCGAGATCTTCGATGTGCCCGGGGCGTTGGAAATTCCGCTGCATGCGCAGAAGCTTGCCAAGACGGGACGCTACTCGGCGGTCCTCGGCACCGCTTTCGTCGTCAATGGCGGCATCTACCGCCACGACTTCGTCGCCGGCACCGTGCTCGACGGCATGATGCGCGTCCAGCTCGACACGGATGTGCCGGTGCTCTCCGCCGTCCTCACGCCCCACAACTTCCAGGAAAGCGAGCCGCTGATCGCCTTCTTCCGCGACCATTTCGTCGTCAAGGGCGAAGAGGCAGCGAACGCCTGCGCGCAAATTCTCGACGCGCGCGCCAAGCTCGCCCTCGTCAACGCCTGAAGAACCTTTTCTCGATCCGAAGCGCGGGGCGCGGCCGACGGGCCGCGCTTCTGCTCTCGGCCGCGGGCTGCTCGGAGCGAACGCCAAAAGACATCAGTGACCGAGTTTCTTGATATAGAGCGACAGCAGTTGCGTCTGAGAGGAAATGCCGAGCTTGCGGTAGACGTTGCGGCGATGGACTTTGACGGTCCCGGTCGAAATGCCGAGCTTCAACCCGATCGACTCCGACGAATGCCCCTGCAGCACCAGTTCGATGATCGCCGCTTCCCGGTCGGTGAGGTTGAGATGCCGCCAGACCCCGTCGGCGGGCGGATGTAGAGCCTTGCGCCGGCTGCGGCCCGTCTTCGCGAGCGCCGTATCGAAGCGGCGGTCGAGGTCGGCCCAATGATGGCGGACCAGCCCGGCGACCAGCGGTTCGGCTTTCTTGAGCAGGGCGAATTCGGCGGCGCTGAAAGTGCCGGTCGCTTCCCGCCGCATCAGCGACAGAACGACGGTCACCTGTTCGCTGACCGGCACGAAGAAGCCGACCTCCTCCGCAAGCCCGGTCTGCACATAATAGGTCCGGTAATATTCGCTGGAGAAGAAGCGATCGGGTGCTAATTCCCGCATCCGCCATGCACCCTGCTTTGGCGCGCAGGCGGCGTGGTAGAAAGGATCGAGCAGGTAGGGACCGGCCTGGTAGAGGCTGACGAAGAGCACGTGGTCCTTGGCGTCGAAAGTGCTGTAGAGATCGATCGGACGCTCCTTGCCGCGATAAGCAAAGACGACGACATAGTCGAAGATCATCAGGCTCGACATCAGTCGGCGGAACGCCTGGCCGACGGCCTCGTCGTCCAGCGAAGCGCCATTCATCAGCGGCGCCAAGGCCTGGAACAGCCTTTCGATGTCTATCACCAAACCGCCCTCCCGGCTCCTCCCCTTACCCTTGGACCGCCTACGCGGGATATACTCCTTTCACAAGGCATTCCGGGTTGAAATACCTCTCTTGGGGTATATACCGGGACGGCTTCCTTTGACTAGGCTGCTTGGCAATGACGGTGGAAATCGAGGCGCCAGAACCGTGCCCGATTCGCAAAAGAGCAGCCGCAGGGAACAGACGTGACATCCGCTTCGACGAACGACATCGAATTCCGTTCGGTCGCCAAACGCTATGGCAGCGTTACGGCCGTGTCGGATATCAATCTCGCGGTTCCCAAGGGCGCTTTCGTCGCGTTGCTCGGCCCTTCCGGCTGCGGCAAGACGACCTGCCTGCGCATGATCGGCGGCTTCGAACAGCCGAGCGAGGGCATGGTCTATATCGGCGGGCAGCCGATGAACGGCGTGCCGGCCTATCGGCGGCCGGTCAACATGGTCTTCCAGCAATATGCGCTGTTTCCGCATCTCGATGTCGAGCAGAACGTCGCTTATGGGCTGAAACAGATGCGCCCGCGCATCGCCGCTGCCGAAATCGCCCGCCGCGCCCAGGAGGCGTTGGACATGGTCCGCCTCGGCGGCTTCTCCAAGCGCCGCATCCACGAGATGTCCGGTGGACAGCAGCAGCGCGTGGCGCTTGCCCGCGCCATCGTCAACAAGCCGAAGGTGCTGCTCCTCGACGAGCCGCTTGCCGCGCTCGACAAGAAGCTGCGGACCGCGATGCAGATCGAGCTCCAGAGCCTGCAGCGCGAGCTCGGCATCACCTTCGTGCTCGTCACGCACGACCAGGAGGAGGCGCTTTCGATGAGCGATCTCGTCTCCGTCATGAATACGGGGCGGATCGTCCAGGTCGGCCCGCCGCAGGAGATCTACGATCGCCCGGCAAGCCTCTTCGTCGCCGATTTCGTCGGCAAGACCAACCGTATTGCGGCGACGATCGAGCCTGGCGCGAACTCGGTGCGGCTGGCGAATGGCGTCGGATTGGCAAAGCCGGCCCGCGCCAATGGAACCGCAGGCGCGGCCATGGTGGCGCTGCGCCCGGAATCGATCAGCCTCGTGCGCGACAGTACCGCAACGCTGCAAGGCACAGTGACGCACCGCATCTTCCTTGGTTCATCCGTGGAATACTCCGTCGAGGTCGACGGCCTCGGCGATTTCCTCGTGACGGCCGACCGCCGCAGCATCGACGAGAGCGATCTCGCCGAACCCGGAGAAAGGATCGGGCTCCGCTTCGACTCGAATGCAATGCATGTCTTTCCGGCCTGAACAGCCGATGCCTGCCATCAAATGCATGCCAACGATAAGGGAACAGCATCATGACCAAGTCGCACAGAGAAAATGCCCCGATCACTGCAGACAGGCTGACCGACGAGCTGATGCGCCTGAAGCGCGGCTCGGTGACGCGCCGCCATTTCCTCGGCGTCACCGGGCTCGGCCTCGCGACCGCCGTTCTGGCGCGCCAGCCGGGACTCTTCAATTCGACGGCTTTCGCCGAAGACCTCGGCACGCAGATGTCAATCGCGACCTGGCCGAACTATCATGACCCCGCCACCTTCGAGGCGTTCAAGGCCGCGACCGGCGTCGCCGTCGAGGTGAACGTCTTCGGGTCGAACGAGGAGATGCTGGCGAAGCTCCAGGCGGGCGGCACCGGCTGGGATCTCTTCGTTCCGACAAACTACACGATCTCGACTTATGCCAAGCTCGGCCTGATCGACGAGCTCGACCTGTCGAAGCTGCCGAACTACGACCCCTCGACCGAAAACCCGCGCTTTACCAACGAAGGCATTATCGACGGCAAGACCTATGCCGTGCCGAAGAACTGGGGCACGACCGGCATTGCCGTGAACAGCGACAAGATCAAGAAACCGGTGACGAGCTGGAAGGACTTCTTCGAAGTGGCGATAACCGAGGCGGATGGCCGCGCCATGGTGCACGACTACCAGCTCACCACCATTGGCAATGCACTGGTGTCGCTTGGCTATTCGTTCAATTCGATCAAGCCGGAAGAGCTTGCCAAGGCGGAGGAAGTCCTGCTCAAAGTCAAGCCGCATCTCTATGCGATCAACAGCGACTATCAACCGGCGATGCGCGCCACCGATGCCTGGATGACCATGTGCTGGACCAATGACGGGGCACAGCTCAACCGCGACATGCCGGAAATTCAGTTCGTGCTTGGCAAGGACGGCGGCGAGATCTGGTCGGACTTCTACGCGATCCCGAAGAGTGCCGCCAACAAGCCGGCCGGCTACGCGTTGTTGAACTACCTGATGACGCCGGAAAATGCCGTCAAGGAGCATGTCGCCAACGGCGCACCGACGACCGACAGCCGGGTGCTGAAGCTGCTACCGGCCGAGGTCACCTCGAACAAGATCGTCTATCCCGATGAGGCGGCACTGACCCCGCTCGAATTCGGCGCCGCCGTGACGCTCACCGATCCCGGCCGGGCCGAGCTGATGGCGCGGTTCAAGGCGGCTTGAACATACCGGCAAGATCGCCCCTCATCCGCCTGCCGGCACCTTCTCCCCGTCCTGACGGGGAGAAGGAACAAGCCGCGAGCGCCGATTCCGCCAGCGGCGGCGAGGAAACGAAGCGGGTGCCGCTAGTCCCCTTCTCCCCGCCTGCGGGGAGAAGGTCGCGGCAGCGGGATGAGGGGCCATATTCAACGTGCATCTGACGGACCACCCCATGCGCGCGGCAATGAACACGAAGAGGAACCTGGTGACGGCGGCGCTTGTTGCGCCAGCGGCCGCATGGCTTTTCGTGTTCCTCGTTCTCCCCTTCGTCGCCATGCTCGTCTTCGCCTTTGGCGAACGGGCACCGGAAGGCGGGTACCAGGCGGCCTTTACCTTCGCCCAGTTCGCCAATCTGCCGACGCGCGCGACCGCTTTCTGGAACACCTTGCTGCTTGCGCCGGCAGGCGCCCTGCTCTGCCTCGTGGTCGCCTACCCCACCGCCTATCACCTCGCGGTGAAGGCGAACCCGCGCTACCGCCTCATTCTGGTCTCGCTCGTCGTCGTGCCGTTCTGGACGAGCCTCTTGGTGCGCACCTATGCCTGGATGTACATCCTCGGCTCGCGCGGCATCCCCAATCTCCTGGCGATGGTCGGCATCGAGGACGTGCGCCTGCTCAATACGCCGGGCGCCGTGCTGCTGGGCATCGTGTACGGCTACCTGCCGCTGATGATCATGCCGATCTATGTGAGCCTGGAAAAGCTCGACCGGCGGCTCCTGGAGGCCTCCGCCGATCTCGGCGCCAAGCCGGTCTCGACCTTCTTCGGCGTAACCCTGCCTCTTTCCCTGCCAGGGGTCATGACCGGCGTCGCCCTCGTCACCATCCTGCTCCTTGGCGAATATCTGATCCCGCAGCTTCTCGGCGGCGGCAAGGTCTTCTTCATCGGCAACGCGCTGGTCGATCTCTTCCTGCAGTCGCGCAACTGGCCCTTCGGCTCGGCGATCGCCGTGACGCTCGTCGCTGTTGTCGTCGTCGTGCTGATGGTGGCGATGCGTATCGCCTGGAGGGTCGCCGGAACCAGACAGGTGGATCTCGTCTGATGCGCGCGTTCATCTCGTCCGTCTATCTCTTCCTCTATGCGCCGATCGCCCTTGTCGTGCTGTTCTCCTTCAACGCCGGACGCAGCGCCAGCGAGTTCACGGGCTTCTCGACTGACTGGTACGGCAAGGCGCTTGGCAACACCTTCCTGGTCTCGGCCCTGCAGAACAGCCTGATCATCGCCTTCACGAGCGCGGCACTCGCTGCCGTCTTCGGCACCATGGCGGCGCTCGGCATGGAGCGCCTTGGTGCACGCATGCGCGCGCTCTTCGACGCGCTCTTTGCCGCAGCGATCGTCGTGCCCGGCGTTGTCATCGGCATCGCCACGCTCGTCGCACTCGTCGCTGTCTTTTCCTTCCTCAACCCGGCACTTGCGGCCCTCTGGCCGGGCGACCGGCCGCCCCAACTCGGTCTCGGCTACGGCTCGATTATCGCCGCCCACGGGCTTTTCTCGATGGCGCTCGTCACGATGATCGTCAAGGCGCGCATCGCCAGTCTCGGTCGCGACATCGTCGAGGCCTCCAGCGATCTCTATGCGACGCCGCTCACCACCTTCCGGCTGATCGTCCTGCCGCAAATCCTGCCGTCGATCCTTGCCGGCTTCCTGCTCGCCTTCACCTTCTCCTTCGACGATTTCATTATCGCCTTCTTCGTCGCCGGCTCGAAAACGACCTTGCCGATCTACGTCTTCGCCTCGATCCGCCGAGGCGTGACGCCCGAGATCAACGCGATCGCGACACTGGTGCTCTTCGCATCGCTGCTCCTGATCCTGACC
The DNA here is from genome assembly GCF_001651865.1 of Sinorhizobium glycinis. GTDB lineage: Bacteria > Pseudomonadota > Alphaproteobacteria > Rhizobiales > Rhizobiaceae > Sinorhizobium > Sinorhizobium glycinis. The sequence continues at coordinate 263,338 of NZ_LPUX01000061.1, read as the reverse complement.
GCGCGCATTCTGATGCGCGAAAAGAGAAGCAAATCCGGGGAGTGAAACCATGATTTTGAGAGATCGGGTCGCGATCGTGACCGGAGCAGGCTCCGGAATCGGTCAGGCGGGCGCCGCCATCATGGCGCGCGAAGGTGCCCATGTCGTGGCCATCGACCGCAGCCGGGACGCAGGAGAGGCGACCGTCGCGGCGATTGTCGCCAAGGGCGGCAGCGCCGAGGCGCTCGCCATCGATGTCACGGATGACGCCGCGCTTTCCGACGGCATCGCCGACGTGCTCCGCCGTCACGGCCGAATCGACATCCTGCACAATCACGCCGGCGCGCAAGTGGCCGGCACTCTGGAGGAGGTCGACGTCGCGGGCTTCGACCGCTCATGGAGCCTCAATGTCCGCGCCCATTTCATGGCCGCCCGCCTCGTCATGCCGTCGATGAAGGCGGCCGGTCGCGGGGTGATCGTCAACACCTCCTCGTCCTCGGGCGTGCTCTACGACCGCGAGATGATCGCCTACACCACGACGAAGCACGCCGTGATCGCCATGACCCGGCAGATGGCCGGCGACTATGCAAAGTACGGCGTGCGGGTGAATGCGCTCTGCCCCGGCTGGGTCGACACACCTTTCAATGAGCCGTTCATCAAGCAGATGGGCGGACGGCGCGCCATCGAAGCCTACATTCGCGAGAAGGTACCGCTCGGCCGCTGGGCGAGCGTCGACGAAATCGCCGAGTCGATCCTCTTTCTCGTCTCCGATCGGTCATCCTACATGACCGGGCAGATACTCGTGGTCGACGGGGGCGAGACCGTCGTCTGACACGTCGGACGAATCCTGCTCCGCGTTTCGTCACGTCGGCGACAGCGACGGCCCATAGCGGAGCGCCGCATCCAGGAGGCTCCCTCACTCGTTCCGGCCGATGCGCTCCTACCTGATTCACTTTCCGACATACGGACCGCAGGCCGCTGATTTGATTCGTTGAACCGGCCTCAGCTCAAAGGGCGCCTGAGGTCCTTGAATCAACTCTTGAGCTTCAGCCGCCGGCGCGTCTCGCTGGGGCTCTCGCGGTAATGGGCGCGATAGCTCCGCGAAAATGAAGAAGAAGAGTTAAAGCCGGAAATCGCCGCGATATCGGCGAATTCCATACGCGTCTCGATCACCTTGCGGCGGGCCGCATTGAGCCGCAGCGCAAGGTAGTGCTCATGCGGCGCAACTCCCATCGTGTCCTTGAAAAGGTCCTGCAGGTGTCGGGCGCTGACGCCGACCCGCCGCGCCAGCTTGGCAAGCGTCATCGGCGCCTCGACGGTTTCCTCCATCAGCTTGACCGCCGCACCGACCCGAGCGTCGAGAATGCGCATGTTGCCGATCACCGGCATCTGCAGGAGGTCGCCGCGCGTCCGCTCCTGCTCGTAGATAAAGAGGCGAGATACCTCGAGCGCCAGCGAATAGCCATGCGCGCGGCGGATGAGCTCCAGCATCAGATCGAGCGTCGGCAGCGAGCCGCCGGTGGTGATGCGCTTGCCATCGATGACGAAACGCTCGCGAACCATCGTCACCTGCGGATAGGCGCTGGCGAAATCCTCGAAGTCTTCCCAGTGGGTCGTGGCGGAAAAATTGTCGAGGAGGCTCGTCTCCGCCAAGAGCCAGGAGCCGGATTCGATCCCCGCCATCGCCTCCCGGTGCCGCGCCGTCTGCGACAGAAGCATCTTCAGCTGCGAGGTGGCGCTGCGCTGCCAGTTGTAGCTCGACAGCACGAAAAGCGGCGCCGTCTCGCGCTGCGGGCGAAAGGGTCCGAAGACCGGTATCGGGATGCCGCTTTTGGTCTCAATCGCTTCACCGTCCGGGCTGAACATCGTCCAGCTGTAGAGCGCCCGCCCGGCGATGCGGTTTGCCGCGCGCAGCGGCTCGACGACGGAGGCGACCAGAATGAGATTGGTCTCCGGCAGGATCAGCAAATCGATATGCTGCGCCTGCGAAACACTGGCTTCCATGGTGAAACTTCCTCCCATCACTGCCGATAATGTATAGGATAGTTCCACCTGTGGAAAGCGCCGGCGCCGTTTCTGGCTCGTAATGGGTTCAACGAAAGGGGAGACAGCTATGCCGCTCAGCATGAACCGCGAGGTTTTCATCACCTGCGCAGTCACCGGTTCGGGAGACACCGTTTCGAAGTCCAACCACGTTCCGATCACGCCGAAACAGATCGCCGACGCGGCGGTCGAAGCGGCCAAGGCGGGTGCGGCGATCGTCCACTGCCATGTCCGCGATCCGGAAACCGGCGCACCGGCCCGCCGCCTCGATCTCTACAGGGAGGTAACCGACCGCATCCGCTCCGCCGATGTCGACATGGTCCTCAACCTGACCGCCGGCATGGGCGGAGACCTTATCTTCGGCGATGTCGAAAACCCCCTCCCGCTCAACGAGAAAGGCACCGACATGGCCGGCGCGACCGAACGCGTCGCCCATGTGGCCGAATGTCTGCCGGAGATCTGCACGCTCGACTGCGGCACGATGAACTTCTCGCTCGGCGACTATGTCATGACCAACACGCCGTCGATGTTGCGTGAAATGGCACGCCAGATGACCGCAATCGGCGTCCGGCCCGAGATCGAAGCCTTCGACACCGGCCATCTCTGGTTCGCCAAGCAGCTCGTCGAGGAAGGTCTGATCGAGGATCCGGTGCTGATCCAGCTCTGCATGGGCATTCCATGGGGCGCGCCGGACGACCTCAACACCTTCATGGCGATGGTCAACAACGTGCCGTCGAATTGGACGTTCTCGGCCTTCTCGATCGGCCGCAACGCGCTCGCCTATCCCGCCGCGGCGATCCTCGCCGGCGGCAATGTCCGGGTCGGATTGGAGGACAACCTCTATGTCGGCAAAGGACAGCTCGCGACCAACGGCCAGCTGGTCGAGAAGGCGATTTCGGTGGTCGAGGGCATGGGCGCGAAGATCATCGGACCGCAGGAGGTCCGCGAGAAATTGAAGCTGACGAAGCGATAACAAGACCCCTCCCCAACCCTCCCCACAAGGGGGAGGGCTTAACAGGCGGCGCCGCCGGACTCCGAACGGAACCTCTGCGTTTGTGGAGAGGTCCGCATCAAGGCCAACCGAGGCGGCAGGCGAGCGCCGGAGAGGGACAGCGAGGATCCGGAGCCACCCATCCCTCCCCCTTGTGGGGAGGGTGGCCCGCAGGGCCGGGAGGGGTTCCCACGGTACAACGAGATGGAGAGGCAATGACCATCATCACCAAGGCCGCCTGCGTCGGCGGCGGCGTCATCGGCGGGGCCTGGGCGGCGCGTTTCGCGCTCGCCGGCATCGACGTCAACATCTTCGATCCGCACCCCGAAGCCGAGCGCATCATCGGCGAGGTCATGGCCAATGCCGAGCGCGCCTATGGCATGCTGACCATGGCACCGCTGCCGCCGCGCGGCAAATTCATATTCTGCAAGAGCATTGAGGAAGCCGTCCACGATGTTGACTGGATTCAGGAAAGCGTCCCGGAACGGCTGCCGCTGAAGCGCGGCGTCATCACCGAGATCGACGCAGCCGCCCGCAGCGACGCGCTGATCGGTTCGTCTACCTCAGGCCTGCTGCCGTCCGACCTCCAGGCCGAGATGAAGCATCCCGAGCGCATGTTCGTGGCCCACCCCTATAACCCGGTCTACCTGCTGCCGCTGGTCGAGCTCGTCGGCGGCAAGAAGACGTCGCCGGAGACGATCAAGCGCGCCGAGAAAGCGGTCGCCGAGATCGGCATGAAAGGCGTCGTCATCGCCAAGGAGATCGAGGCCTTCGTCGGCGACCGGCTGCTCGAGGCGCTCTGGCGCGAGGCGCTCTGGCTGATCCAGGACGATATCTGCGATACCGAGACGCTCGACGATGTCATGCGCTACTCCTTCGGCATGCGCTGGGCGCAGATGGGCCTCTTCGAGACCTATCGCATCGCCGGCGGCGAAGCCGGCATGCGTCATTTCCTCGCCCAGTTCGGCCCCTGCCTGAAATGGCCGTGGACGAAGTTCACCGACGTCGTCGATCTCGACGATGCGCTGGTCGAGAAGATCGGCGCCCAATCGGACGCCCAGGCTGCCGGCCGTTCGATCCGCGAACTCGAGCGCATCCGCGACGAAAACCTCGTCGGCATCATGCAGGCGCTGAAGGCCGGCAATGGCGGCGAAGGCTGGGGTGCCGGCAAGCTGCTCGCCGATTTCGAGAAGCGCCTCTGGGCGCAAGGCGGCAACCAGCCGAAGAGCTTTGACGTCTCCGGTCCGCTGCGCCTCGTCGAGACCAAGGTCAACGCCGCCTGGGTCGATTACAACGGTCACATGACCGAGCACCGCTATCTGCAACTCTTCGGCGATACGTCCGACGCCCTGCTCCGATTGATCGGCGTCGACTTCGCCTATGTGGAGGCCGGCCACAGTTACTACACCGTCGAGACGCATATCCGCCATCTCGGCGAGGCGAAGCTCGGCCAGGCGCTCTACACGACGCTGCAAATTCTCGCCTCGGACGAGAAGCGCATCCACTTCTTCACCAGGATTCACGACACCGCCTCGGGCGAAGTGATCGCGACGGCCGAGCAGATGATGCTGCATGTCGATGCTGAGGCCGGCAAGTCTGTCGCCGCACCGGCCGAGGTATTGGAGAAGCTGAAGCCGATCGCGGAAGGGCATGCGAGGCTTGGGGTGCCGGATGGCGCGGGCAGGCACGTCGGACAGAAACGCTGAGACGACAAGATGGCAGCCCCTCATCCGGCTGCCGCCACCTTCTCCCCGCAGGCGGGGAGAAGGGAGATGCTGCAACCGCTCGCTTCCTTCGCGGACGAGGGCAGTAGCGATCAAAGTCCCCTCTCCCCGCGCGCGGGGAGAGGGCTAGGGTGAGGGGCAAGTTGCATGCACGAGTCGGTAGGGAGATCGGCTCAATGCAAGCAAACAAAAAATACGAGGGAGAACAATGAATTTCGCACTGACCGAAGAACAGCAGATGATCGTCGATACGGTCCGCGGCTTCGTCGAGACCGAGATCTATCCGCATGAAAACGAGGTCGAGCGCACCGGCTTGGTGCCGCGCGAGCTCGGCCAGGAAATTGCCCGCAAATGCAAGGAGCTCGGCTTCTTCGCCTGCAATTTCCCGGAAGAAGTCGGCGGTGCCGGTCTCGACCACCTCACCTTCACGCTCGTCGAGCGCGAACTCGGCCGCGGCTCGATGGGGCTCACCGTCTTCTTCGGCCGCCCCTCCGGCATCCTGATGGCCTGCAATGAAGAACAACGCGAGCGCTATCTGCTGCCCGCCGTCCGCGGCGACAAGTTCGATGCGCTCGCCATGACCGAGCCGGACGCCGGCTCCGATGTACGCGGCATGAAATGCTTCGCGAGGCCGGATGGCGACGATTGGATCGTCAACGGCACCAAGCACTTCATCAGCCACGCCGACATCGCCGATTTCGTCATCGTCTTCATCGCCACCGGCGAGGAACAGACGCCGCGCGGACCGAAGAAGAAGATCACCTGCTTCCTCGTCGATCGCGGCACGCCGGGCTTCGAAATCCGCGAGGGCTACAATTCCGTCTCGCATCGCGGCTACAAGAACTGCATCCTGACCTTCGACGACTGCCGCCTGCCCTCCTCTCAAGTTCTCGGCGAACTCCACAAGGGTTTCGATCTTGCCAACGACTGGCTCTATGCGACACGCCTGACGGTTGCCGCCACCTCCGTCGGCCGCGCCCGCCGCGCCTTCGATTACGCTCTCTCCTATTCGGCCGAACGCAAGCAGTTCGGCAAGCCGATCGGCGCCAACCAGGGCGTCTCCTTCAAGCTCGCCGACATGATCACCGAGATCGACGCCGCCGACCTGCTGACGCTCTCGGCCGCCTGGCGGCTCGACCAGGGTCTGCCGTCGAACCGCGAGATCGCCTCCGCCAAGGTCTTTGCCACAGAGATGCTGGCCCGCGTCACCGACGAGGCGATCCAGATCTATGGCGGCATGGGACTCATGGACGACCTGCCGCTCGCCCGCTTCTGGCGCGACGCTCGCGTCGAGCGCATCTGGGACGGTACATCGGAGATCCAGCGCCACATCATCAGCCGCGACCTGCTGCGGCCACTGGGGGCTTGAGGGATGGCGGTTTCGCTTCTTCTTGACGATTTGCCCCTCACCGTAGCCCTCTCCCCGCGAGCGGGGAGAGGGGACACCACCTGCGGGGCAGCAGCGGTGGAGCAAGACGGCGCGGCATATCCCTTCTCCCCGCACGCGGGGAGAAGGTGGCGGCAGCCGGATGAGGGGCACCGCTCCGCCGCGGGGGAGAGCACAGCGCAATGACCACCCCTCCCCGTTCCCTCGACCGCCTCATCCGCCCGCGCTCCATCGCCGTCTTCGGCGGCAAGGAGGCGCGGCGCGTCATCGAACAATGCGACAAGATGGGCTTCGCCGGCAAAATCTGGCCAGTTCACCCGCGGGAAGAAGAAATCCTCGGCCGCCGCTGCTATCGCTCGGTCGCCGACCTGCCGGAGGCGCCGGATGCCTCCTTTGTCGGCGTCAACCGGGCGCTGACCATCGAAATCATTCGCGATCTTGCGGCGCGCGGTGGCGGCGGTGCCGTCTGTTACGCTTCAGGCTTCCGCGAGGCGGTCAGTGAACTTGCCGATGGCAGCGACCTGCAGCAGGCGCTGGTCGCTGCCGCCGGTGACATGCCGATCGTCGGACCCAATTGCTACGGCTTCATCAATATGCTGGACGGCGCGCTTCTGTGGCCTGACCAGCACGGCATGCTGCGCGTCGAACGCGGCGTGGCGATCCTCACCCAATCGTCGAACATCGCCTGCAACATCTCGATGCAGAAGCGTGGGCTGCCGCTCGCCTATGTGATGACCGCCGGTAACCAGGCACAGACCGGCCTCTCCGATATCGCCTGCGCCGTGCTCGAGGATCCGCGCGTCACCGCCGTAGGGCTGCATATTGAAGGTTTCGACAGCGTCGAGGCGCTGGAGAGGCTGGCAACCCGCGCCCGCGAGTTGCGTAAACCGGTCGTGACGCTGAAGGTCGGCAAGTCGGAGGCGGCACAGCTGGCGACGGTTTCCCATACGGCTTCGCTCGCCGGCAACGACCGCGTCTCTTCGGCCCTGCTCGCCCGCCTCGGCATCGGCCGTGTCGAGACCTTGCCCGAGCTCCTCGAAACCCTGAAGCTCCTGCATCTTCACGGTCCCCTCCCCAATGCCGACATCTCCTCGATGAGCTGTTCGGGCGGCGAGGCCTCGCTGATGGCGGATGCCGGCGTTCGGCGCAAGGTCAACTTCCGGGCACTTAAGGACGAGCAGCGCCAGCCGCTCAGGGAAAGTCTTGGCGAGATGGTGACGATCGCCAATCCGCTCGACTACCACACCTTCGTCTGGGGCAATCGCGAAAAGCAGACCGCCGCCTTCACCGCGATGATGCAGGGCGGCTACGCGCTGAATCTGATCGTGCTCGACTTCCCGCGCCTCGACCGTTGCCACGCCGAAGATTGGGTGACGACCTGCGATGCGGTCATCGACGCGGCGAAAGCGACGGGCGCCGCCGCCGGCATCGTCGCGAGCCTCGGCGAGAACATGCCGGAGGAGACCGCTCTCTCCTTGATGGCAGCAGGCGTCGTGCCCTTCTCTGGCATAGACGAGGCACTCGCCGCCGCAGAAACGGCGGCCGCGATCGGCGGCGCCTGGGCGCGCCCCGCCCCGCCGCCCCTCATAAAGGCTGCAGCGGCCGGCGGCGATGCCATCACATTGACGGAGGCGCAGGCAAAGGCCGAGCTCTTCGCGGCTGGCGTAGCGGTCCCGAAGGGCGAGACCGCAGGAACGCCGAAAGAAGCGGCAGAAGCTGCCGAAGTCCTTGGCTTCCCCGTTGTGCTCAAGGGCCTGGGCGTAGCCCACAAGACCGAAGCCGGTGCCGTCAAGCTCAATTTGACGAACCGCGAAGAGGTGCTTGCCGCGGCGGAGGAGATGGCGTCGGTCGCCTCCGGCTATCTGGTCGAGAAAATGATCGCCAGGCCGGTCGCCGAATTGATCGTCGGGGCGATGCGCGATCCCGTCGCCGGTCCGGTGCTGACCATCGGGGCCGGTGGTATCCTCGTGGAATTGCTTGACGATTCCGCAATCCTGACGCTCCCTGCCACCGAAGAGATGATCAAAGCGGCCATTGACGGCCTTAAGATCAGGAAACTGCTCGACGGCTATCGCGGCGGCCCGAGAGGCGATGTCGCAGCGCTGACAAGGACTGTCGCAGCAGCGGCATCCTATGTCGTTGCAAACGCTTCCAAACTCGAAGAACTCGATATCAATCCTATAATGGTGTTGCCGGTCGGCGACGGAGCCGTCGCCGCCGATGCCTTGATCCGCCGGAGGAAATGACGCCTATGACCGGACCGATCCTCGCCCGCCGCGAAGGCGGCATTCTCGAAGTCACGATCGACCGGCCGAAGGCGAATGCCATCGACCTCAAGACCAGCCGGGTCTTGGGCGAAATCTTCCGTGACTTCCGAGACGACCCGGAGCTTCGCGTGGCGATCATCACCGGCGCCGGGGAAAAATTCTTCTGCCCCGGCTGGGATTTGAAGGCTGCGGCGGAGGGCGACCCTGTCGATGGCGACTATGGTGTCGGCGGTTTCGGCGGCATCCAGGAGCTCCGCGACCTCAACAAGCCGATCATCGCGGCCGTCAACGGCATCTGCTGCGGCGGCGGGCTGGAGATCGCGCTCTCGACGGACCTCATCCTCGCTGCAGAACACGCGACCTTCGCGCTGCCGGAAATCCGTTCGGGCACGGTCGCCGACGCCGCCTCGATCAAGCTGCCGAAGCGCATCCCCTACCACATCGCCATGGACATGCTTCTGACCGGGCGCTGGCTCGAGGCCGCGGAGGCGCATCGCTGGGGCTTCGTCAATGAAATTCTGCCTGCGGGGCGACTGATGGAGCGCGCCTGGGAGCTCGCGCGCCTGCTCGAGAGCGGACCGCCGCTCGTCTATGCGGCGATCAAGGAGGTCGTCCGCGAAGCCGAGGGCCGCGATTTCCAGACGACGATGAACAAGATCACCCGTCGGCAGTTCAAGTCGATCGACGTGCTTTATTCGAGCGAGGACCAGTTGGAGGGAGCGCGCGCTTTCGCCGAGAAGCGCGATCCGGTCTGGAAGGGAAGGTAAAATCGGCCGCGAGGAGCAGCCATAAGGCCTGCTTATGGAAAGAAAAGATCATTTAGGACGTTACAAGCTTCCACCGAGCGGATAGCCTTATGGTTGAAGCCAATAACGCCCCCCGGGACAGGAGGGAGGACGAAGGAAAGGACATCAAGCGGTAAGTGCCTTGGGCCATCCCCAGGATGGCGATACGCAGTCTCTACCAATCACAATGAACGGCGAATGCCGGCTAACGAAAGGGAACAGGGGAATGAGCGATTACAAGGATTATCTGACACGTCAGGTCATGCTGGGCAAAATGAACCGGCGCGAATTTCTCGGACGGGCGGCAGCCTTCGGCATTGCCGCATCGACGGCGAACACGCTGTTTGCGGTGAGCGCCGCGGCGCAGGAGCCGAAACGCGGCGGCCACCTGAAGCTTGGCCTCGAAGGCGCGGCCGCAACCGATTCGAAAGACCCGGCAAAGGCGCTCTCACAGTTCCTGTTCGTCGTCATCAGGAACTGGGGCGACCTGCTCGTCGAAACCCACCCGACGACCGGCGCGGCGGTACCGGCGCTTGCAGAATCCTGGGAGCCTTCCGCCGACGCGGCGACATGGACCTTCACGATCCGCAAGGGCGTCAAATTCCATGATGGCAAGGAACTGACGGTGGAGGACGTCGTCAAGACGCTGCAGCGTCACACGGACGACAAGTCGGAGTCGGGCGCCCTTGGCGTGATGAAATCGATCAAGGAAATCAAGGCCGATGGCGGCAAGCTCGTGCTGACGCTGACGGAAGGCAATGCCGACCTGCCGCTGCTGCTTTCCGACTATCACCTCGTCATCCAGCCGAACGGCGGTATGGACAATCCAGATGCCATGATCGGCACCGGCCCCTACAAGGTCGCGAGCTTCGAACCGGGCGTGCGCGCCACTTTCGAAAGGAACCAGGACGACTGGCGCACGGATCGTGGCTATGTGGACACGGTCGAACTGATCGCCATGAACGATGCTACGGCGCGCATCGCCGCTCTTTCGTCCGGTCAGGTGCACTTTATCAACCGCGTCGATCCGAAGACGGTCAGCCTCCTGAAGCGCGCGCCGACTGTCGAGATCCTGAATACGTCCGGCCGCGGCCACTACGTCTTCATCATGCATTGCAACACCGCGCCGTTCGACAACAACGACCTCAGGATGGCGCTGAAGCTGTCGATGGATCGCGAGACCATGGTCCAGCGCATCCTCGGCGGTTACGGCAAGATCGGCAACGACTTCCCGATCAACGACACCTATGCCCTCTTCCCGGAAGGCATCGAGCAGCGTGTCTATGATCCCGACAAGGCCGCCTTCCACTACAAGAAGTCCGGCCACAGCGGGCCAGTACTGCTGCGCACCTCCGACGTCGCCTTCCCGGGTGCCGTGGATGCGGCCGTTCTCTATCAGGAGAGTGCCAAGAAAGCCGGCATCGAGATCGAGGTCAAGCGTGAGCCGGGCGACGGCTACTGGACCAATGTCTGGAACGCCCAGCCGTTCTGCACCTCCTACTGGGGCGGGCGCCCGACGCAGGACCAGATGTACTCGACGGCTTACCTGTCGAACGCCGACTGGAACGACACCCGCTTCCAGCGTGAGGACTTCGACAAGCTCCTGCTCCAAGCGCGTTCCGAACTGGACGAGGCCAAGCGCAAGGACATGTATCGCACCCTGGCGATGATGGTGCGGGACGAAGGCGGCGTGATCCTGCCGATGTTCAATGACTTCGTGAACGCGTCCACCAAGCAGGTGAAGGGCTACGTCCACGACATCGGCAACGACATGTCGAACGGCTATGTCGCAACCCGGGTGTGGCTGGACGCCTGACCATGGAAAGCGGACCGATCTCTGGTCCGGTTCTGACCGATGGGGTCGCGGGTGAAACACACCCGCGCTCCGCCGATCTTTCCGGAGTGCCAGCAAAGCCCAACCCCGCCGCCGCCACGGGCGAGATCGGCGGCTCCTTCTGGCGGCGTTTCGTCTTTCGCCGCCCTCTCGTGGCGCTGATCCTTCAGCGCCTCGGCCTCAGCGTCGGCCTGCTCTTCGCCGTGTCGCTGATGATCTTCGGTGGCATCGAAGCCTTGCCCGGCGATTTCGCCACCACTTATCTCGGCCAGTCGGCGACGCCGCAGGCGGTCGAGAACATCCGCAAGGATCTCGGCCTCGACCGGCCCTGGAGCGAGCGTTACCTCACCTGGCTTGGCGGCGCCGTGAAGGGCGACTTCGGCACCTCCTGGGCGAGCAAGAATTCGGTCAGCGAACAGATCGGCAAGAGGCTCGGCAATTCGCTCTTCCTCGCCTTTTTCGCGGCTCTGATCTCCGTGCCGCTTGCCGTCGGGCTCGGCATGTTGGCGGTCCAGTTCCGCAATCGACTACCGGACAAGATCATCAACGTGATCTCGCTGGCGGCGATTTCGCTGCCGGAGTTCTTCATCGGCTATCTGTTGATCATGGTGTTTGCCGTTCAATACGGCGTCGCCACCTTCCCGGCGACGGTCTATGACAGCATGACCCTCACCGAGCGGCTTTCGGCGATCGCGCTGCCCGTCGCAACCCTCGTGCTCGTCGTCCTTGCCCACATGATGCGCATGACGCGGGCGGCAATCCTCAACGTCATGTCGTCGGCCTATGTCGAAACCGCCGAACTCAAGGGGCTCGGGACCTTCCGCATCATCGCCCGCCATGCAGCCCCCAATGCCGTGGCGCCGGTCATCAACGTCATCGCGTTGAACCTCGCCTATCTCGTGGTCGGCGTCGTCGTCGTCGAGGTGGTGTTCGTCTATCCCGGCATGGGTCAGTACATGGTGGATGCGGTGACGGTGCGCGACATGCCCGTCGTGCAGGCCTGCGGGCTGATCTTCGCGGCCTTCTACATCTTCCTCAACATGGCGGCCGACATTCTCGCCATTCTCGCCAACCCGAGACTGAGGCACCCGCGATGAATCTCAGATCTATCCCCATCAGCGCCTGGATCGGCATCATTGGCATAGCGCTCTGCCTGCTTTGCGCGATCTTCGCGCCCTTCATCGCCCCCTTCGGCGAACGCGACGTCGTCGGCGAGATCTGGGCGCCGGCCGGCGGTGACTTCCTGCTCGGCACCGACAATCTCGGGCGCGACCTGCTGTCGCGTCTGATCTACGGCGCCCGCACCACCATCTTCGTGGCGCTGGCGGCGACCTTGGTCTCCTTCGCGCTCGGCATGTTCCTGAGCTTTACGGCCGCCGTCACCGGCGGCTTTGTCGACCAACTCTTCTCCCGTTTCAACGATCTGATGATGGCGGTCCCGACGTTGATCTTTGCGCTCGTCGTGCTCGCCGTCCTGCCTCAGCATCTCTGGATCCTGATCCTCGTCATGGCCGTGCTCGATTCCACCCGCGTCTTCCGCATCGGCCGCGCCGTCGCCCTCGATGTCGCGGTGATGGAATTCGTCGAGGCCGCGAGGCTTCGCGGCGAAGGCTCGCTGTGGATCATCTTCCGGGAGATCCTGCCGAACACGCTGTCGCCGCTCTTGGCCGAATTTGGCTTGCGCTTCGCCTTCTCGATCCTGTTCCTTTCCACCCTGTCCTTCCTCGGCCTCGGCATCCAGCCGCCGGCCGCCGACTGGGGCGGCATGGTCAAGGACAACAAGGACGGCATCATCTTCGGCATCTCCGCTGCCCTGGTTCCCGGCGCGGCGATCGCCACCCTCGCCATCTGCGTCAACCTCGTCGTCGACTGGCTGATGAAGCGCACCTCGAGCCTGAAAGGAGGGCGCGGCGATGCCTGAGCTTCTTTCCGTCAAGAACCTGAAGATCGAGGCGACGAGCTATCCGCCCGGAGAGCCGCCGAAGGTGGTGACACTGGTCGAAGGCGTTTCCTTCAATCTCGAAAAGGGCAAGGTCCTCGGCCTCATCGGCGAATCCGGTGCCGGCAAGTCGACGATCGGCCTCTCGGCACTTGCCTATGGCCGCGGCGGCGTGCGGATTACCGGCGGCGAAGTCCTGCTCAACGGCAAAGATATTTTGAAGCTCGACCGCGGCGGCATCAATTCGGTCCGCGGCTGCCACGTCTGCTATGTGGCGCAGTCCGCGGCCGCGGCCTTCAACCCGGCCCACAAGCTCGGCGACCAGGTGATCGAGGCGTCGCTGCGCCACGGCATCATGAACCGCGAGGAGGCGAAAAAGCGCGCCCTCTATCTCTTCCGGGTGCTCGGGCTCCCCAATCCGGAGACCTTCGGCGAGCGCTATCCGCACCAGGTTTCGGGCGGCCAACTGCAGCGCGCCATGACTGCCATGGCCCTCTGCCCCAACCCGGAACTGATCGTCTTCGACGAGCCGACGACGGCGCTCGATGTCACCACGCAGATCGACGTGCTGGCGGCGATCAAGCACGCCATCGAGGAGACGCATACGGCGGCGCTCTATATCACCCACGATCTCGCCGTCGTCGCCCAGATCTCCGACGACATCATGGTGCTCCGCCACGGCAAGACCGTCGAATACGGCACCACCAAGCAGGTGATCGAAGCGCCGAAGGAGGACTATACAAGGGCGCTCGTCAGCGTCCGTCAGACGAAGCGCGACGAAGCCCCGGACCAGTCCGGCACGCTCCTCAAGATCGAGCATGTCCATGCCGCTTACGGCAATGGCTTCAAGGTGCTGCACGACGTGTCAATGCACCTGTCGAAGGGCCAGACGCTGGCGATCGTCGGCGAGTCCGGCTCCGGCAAATCCACCCTCGCCCGGGTCATCACCGGGCTGTTGCCGCCGACGGAGGGCCGCATCACCTTCGACGGCAAGGACCTGCCGAAGGCGCTCAAGGGCCGCACGAACGAGGAACTGCGCCGCATCCAGATGATCTACCAGATGGCGGACACGGCCATGAATCCGCGCCAGACGGTGCGCGACATCATCGGCCGGCCGCTATCCTTCTATTTCGGCATGCACGGCGCCAGGAAAACTGAACGCGTCAAGGAACTGCTCGACCAGATCGAGATGGGAACGCGTTTCGTCGACCGCTATCCGGCCGAATTGTCGGGCGGCCAGAAGCAACGCGTCGCGATCGCCCGGGCTCTCGCCGCCAAGCCGGAGCTCATCCTCTGCGACGAGCCGACCTCGGCGCTCGACCCGCTGGTGGCGGAGGGTATCCTGAATCTGCTTATGAAGCTCCAGGAAGAAACCGCTGTTTCCTATGTATTTATCACCCACGACATCGCCATCGTCCGGGCGATCGCCGACAGCGTCGCGGTGATGCACCGCGGCCGACTGGTGCGCTTCGGGCCGAAGTCGAAGGTGCTCTCGCCGCCCTTCGACGACTACACGGACCTGCTCCTGAAGTCGGTGCCGGAAATGGAAATCGGCTGGCTGGAACGGGTGCTGAAGACCAGGCGCATGGAGAGTGCGGGGAATTGACCCTGGAGCGGGGCGCCTCCGCCCCGCTCTCGTTCCAATCCGCTGTTGATCGCTCACGCGCAAGAAAAATCAGGAGAAAACAATCGTGTCCGATCGCAACTTCACCGTCATCGAGAACGAGTGGATCACGCTGAAAGATGGGACGCGGCTGGCGGCGCGCATCTGGATGCCGGAGGGCACCGAGCAGAACCCGGTGCCGGCGGTGCTCGAATATCTGCCCTATCGCAAGCGCGACGGAACCTGCGCCCGTGACGAGTCCACCTACCCTGTGTTCGCGGCGGCGGGCATTGCCGGCGTTCGCGTCGACATCCGCGGCTGCGGCGAATCCGAAGGGGTGATCGACGGCGAATATACGCCGCGCGAACTCTCCGACGGCTGCGAGATCATCGAATGGATCGCCGCGCAGCCCTGGTCGAACGGCAAGGTCGGCATGATGGGCATCTCCTGGGGCGGCTTCAACTGCCTGCAGGTGGCCGCTCTGAAGCCGCCGGCGCTCAAGGCGGTCATTTCGATCGCCTCGACCGTCGACCGCTATAATGACGACATCCACTACAAGAACGGCTGTCATCTTTCGGCGCAGCTCTCCTGGGCGGCCACCATGCTCGCCTATCAGTCGCGTTCGCCCGATCCGGAACTCGTCGGCGAGCGCTGGAAGGAAATGTGGCTCGAGCGACTGGAGAACGAACCCTTTTTCCTGGAGGAATGGCTCGAACATCAGCGTCGCGACGACTTCTGGCGTCACGGCTCGATCTCGGAGGATTTCGACGGCTTTCCGATCCCGGCGCTCGTCATCGCCGGCTGGGCCGACGGCTACCGCAACACGCCGATCAAGGCGATCGAGGGTCTCGGCGGCAAGGCCAAGGCGCTGATTGGCCCGTGGGTCCACAAATACCCGCATTTCGCCTGGCCGAAGCCGCGCGCGGATTTTCACAGCGAGGCGATCCGCTGGTGGAATCGGTGGCTGCGCAGTGAAAAGAACGATGCCGAAAAGCTGCCGCAGATGCGGGCCTATATCCTCGACGGCCCGAAGCCGGCATTGCGGCGCAACGAAGATCCTGGCCGATGGATCGCCAAGGACGCCTGGAACGCACCAGAGATGCGAACGCTGACGATTTCGAGCGACGGCAGCCTGGCGACCGGTTCGTCGGGAAAAGGGGTTGGCGATATCTACATCCGTTCGCCGCTCGATACCGGTACGGCCGCCGGCGAATATTTCACGTTGAAGCCGGACGCCGAGATGGCAGGCGACCAGCGCATGGACGATGCGGGCTCTCTGACCTTCGAGACCCGTCCGCTGCTCGTCGCCGAGGACTATCTCGGAGAGCCGCTTCTGGCGCTCGATGTCTCCTGCAGTGCCGCGACCGCCAACCTCATCGCGCGTCTCGTCGATATTCATCCCGACGGCACGGCGACGCGCGTCTCTTTCGGGGTCGTCAACCTCGCTCACCGCGACGGCAATGCCAGGCCGCAGCCGATGCAGAAGAACCACAAGACGCGCGTCACGCTCAAGCTCGACGCCTGCGGCTACCGCTTCCGCTCCGGCCATCGCATCCGATTGTCGCTCTCGACGTCCTACTGGCCGATGATCCTGCCTCCGCCGACCGACTCGGGGCTGACGATTGACACCGAGACGCTCTCACTGTCGCTGCCGCTCCTCGGCGAGCATCGCGAGATCGTCGTGCCGCAGCCGGCCGATCCCAATCCGCTGCCCAGCTACATAGAGCATTCGCCGGCGAAAACGCGCCGCAGCGTCGAGCGCGACATGACAAAGGGCGTGACGCATTACCGGATCCACGAGGACACCGGCCTCGTCGAACATCCCGGCACGGGCAATGCGACGCAGGACATCCGGGACGAAACCTGGTCGATCGCACCCGGCGATCCGCATTCGATGACGGGCGTCTCCACCTGGACCTGCATAGCAAAGCGCGGCGAGCAGTCTCTCAAGACCGTGTCGACCTCCCGGCTTGACTGCACCGGGACCGAGTGGATCACCTCGGCCAAGGTCGAGGCCTTCGAGGGCGAAACGAAAATCTTTGAGAAGGCTTTCGAGAAGCGTGTCCGGCGAGACTTCATGTGAATGGTCGGGCGGAACGCCCCTCATCCCGCTGCCGCGACCTTCTCGCCGCAGGCGGTCCACAGGCGGGGAGAAGGGATTTGCCGCGCGCACTCACTCCCTCTCCACGCGCGGCCACGGGCGGAGAGAACGGACTCGCGGAACCGCTGGACTGCTTCTGATGCGAATAGGAGGACGACCATCGATGGGAACGCTGACGAGGCGTCCGACCGCGACGGTGTCCCCTCTCCCCGTCAGAACGGGGCTAGTCCTCGGGTTAAACCCGAGGAGAGGGGCAAGTCACGCAGTTCTATTGTCCCCGCTGCTCAGTTCCCGCAACACCCTGAGCGCCCGCTCCGCATCTGCCGCCGGCACGAAGATGTGGTCGTGGTAAAAGGCCGCGACCACATTGGCGCTGATCTTCGCGCGGGTGAGCGCTGCAGACACAGCCGCCGTCAGGCCCACCGCCTCAAGTGCGGAATGAACGCCGAGCGTGATCAGCCGCAGCACCGGGCCATAGGAAAACCCGGCCGCATCCGCCGTTGACCGTTCGAGGATCAGCGTCAGCCCCTCCGCTTCGCGAAACGTGCCGATCGGCTCAAGGGCAAGCCAGGACGCGGCGTCGCCCTCGACTGTGCAGTAGACATACTCGGCTTCGCCCAGGGTCGGCTTCATCTCACTGAGCAGCCGCTGAAGATCGGTCTCTCCGCTCATCGCACCCTCAAGCTGTGCCGACCAGCCGCGCCACGCCATGAACGAGATGGGCAAACCCTTCGCGCGCCCCCGGACTCATGTGCCGCGCCCGCAGCCAGGCATGGATCATTTGCGGCTCTTCGCGATAGGTGACGTCCACGCCCGCCAGCGCAAGCCGGGCGGCATAGGTCCGCGCGTCGTCGCGCAGCGGATCGAAACAAGCCCCGGTGATATAGGCGGACGGAAGACCGGAAAGATCCGGAGCCTTCAACGGATAGGCGAAGGGGTCGTCGGCCGGCGCCTTCAGCATCTCTCGGTAATAGGCAACGTCTTTTGTCGAAAGTCCCGGTGCCGCCGCCATCTCGGCATAGGAACCGCTGACGAGATCGCCACCGAGGCCGGGATAGATCAGCACCTGTCCAACTATGCCGGCAAGCCCCTCGGCCTTGGCCTTGAGTACGATGCCTGCGGCGAGGTTGCCGCCGGCGCTGTCGCCGACAGCGACGAGCGGCCGACCATCGGCAAGCAGGCTTTCGAGTACCGCAAAACAGTCATCTAAAGCCGCCGGCCAGACATGCTCGGGCGCCAGCCGATAGTCGACCGAGATCAGCTCGGCCCGCGCTCCATGCGCGAGCTCGGCGCAGATCGCATCGTGACTTTCGAGCGAGCCGAGAACGAAGCCGCCGCCATGGATATAGAAAATCCGCGTCCCGGTCGCGATCTCCACCGGCCGGTAGCGCCGGATGGCAATGCGTCCCGCCACAAGCTCGTCGCGCCTTGTCAGCCCTTCCGGCGAAGGGGTGTCGAACTCGGCACAAAGCGCATCGTACCACTGCCGCTGTTGTCCGATGCAAGCATTCACGGCGTCGGCCGGGTAGAACGCCTCGCAGCGCTCGTGAAACGCCAGGATTCCGGGCTCCGTCGGCATCTGGTTTGTTCGTCTCGAATCCATCTTGTGCTCCCTTGAGCGCACCTTAGCATCGTCCCACTGTCACGCACGACCAAATGCGCCAACCCATGGCGTGCGCTCCCGCCTGACTTGCCATCTCCTTACGGTCCGGTGTTAATTCGCTCATGGCATTCACGCTCCGGCAATTGCAATATTTCGTCGCCGTCGCCGAGCAAGGCTCGGTCACCCGGGCGGCGCAGAACCTGTCGATCTCGCAATCCTCGATCACCGAAGCGATCAAGGAACTGGAGAGCGATCTCGGCGTCGCGCTTTTTGACCGTCACCCCCGCGGCCTTTCCATCACCCATAACGGCCACCAGTTTCTCAGGCATGCGACGAAGATCCTCGCCGATGTTTCGGATGCGCGACGCAGTTTCTCCGATAGCCGTGAGGAACGCGGCGGGAGGCTCAATCTCGGCGTCACCTCGCTCGTCGCCGGCTATGTGCTCTCGGACCTGCTCGCCCGCTATCGCCGAGCCTGCCCGGGCGTCGAGGTGAGCGCCCTCGAGGACAACGGCTCCTATCTCGAACATCTGCTGATCGGTGGCGAGCTCGACGTCGCCGTGATGGTGATCTCGAACCTGCGCGACCGCATGGCGCTGCAGGCGGAAATCCTCGAAACCTCGCCCTACCGGCTCTGGCTGCCGATCGGCCACCCGCTCGTCAGCGCCGATATCATCTCGGTCGAGGATATAGCCAGGGAACCGCTGATCATGCTGACGGTGGACGAGATTGAGGAGAACACCGGCAAGCTGCTGACGGCGCTCGGCGCCCGCCCCCATGTCGCCTTCCGCACCCGTTCGGTCGAGGCGGTCAGGAGCCTGGTCGCTACCGGCGCGGGCATCGCCCTCCTGCCCGATCTCGTCTATCGGCCGTGGTCGCTTGAAGGCGACCGTATCGAGAGCCGCGATGTCTCCGGCGCGCTGCCTGTCGTTCAGGTCGGCATGGTGTGGCGCAAAGGCTCGAGCCTGCCACAGTCGGCGCGCGATTTTGTCGGTATCGCCGAGGCCTTGCGCAGCGCGCGTCCCCGCTGAATGCCTTCTTCTACTCCGCGATGCCCATATCGGAAAAACCGATTGCGGCATTCTGATTAATGAATTTGCGAATACGGAGAAATAGAGGCACGCTTCATCTCAGGGAACAAGTCCGCCGAACGCGGCATCAACTGGGGAGACTTCGATGAAGCAGATGTTGAAATCCTGCACGGCGCTTACCCTTTCACTCGGCCTTGCCGCCCCTGCGCTTGCGCAGGAGCCGCTGAAGGAACTCGGCAAGGGCGAAGGTCAACTCTCGATCGTCGCCTGGCCGGGCTATATCGAGCGCGGCGAAACCGACAAGAACTACGACTGGGTCACCGAATTCGAAAAGAAGACGGGCTGCAAGGTCAGCGTGAAAACCGCCGCCACCTCCGATGAAATGGTCGCGCTGATGAACGAAGGCGGCTTCGACCTCGTCACCGCCTCGGGCGACGCCTCGCTTCGGCTGGTGGCCGGCAAGCGCGTCCAGCCGATCAACACCGCCCTCATTCCGAGCTGGAAAACGATCGACGAGCGCATGCAGAACGCACCCTGGCATACCGCCAACGACGTCCATTACGGCACGCCCTACGTCTGGGGTCCGAACGTCCTGATGTACAACACGGAAGCCTTCAAGGGCCAGCCGCCGAAGAGCTGGAACGTCGTCTTCGAGGAGATGACGCTGCCGGACGGCAAGTCGAACAAGGGCCGCATCCAGGCCTATGACGGCCCTATCCATGTCGCCGACGCGGCCAACTATCTGATGGCGCACAAGCCCGAGCTCGGCATCAAGGATCCTTACGAGCTCAACGAAGACCAGTACAAGGCAGCCCTCGATCTCCTTCGCGTACAGCGCACGCTGGTCGGCCGCTACTGGCACGATGCGATGATCCAGATCGACGACTTCAAGAACGAAGGCGTGGTCGCCTCCGGCTCCTGGCCTTTCCAGGTCAATCTGATGCAGGCCGAGAAACAGCCGATCTCCTCGATCATACCGGAAGAAGGGGTGACGGGCTGGGCCGACACGACGATGCTGCATGCCGAAAGCGAGCATCCGAACTGCGCCTATATGTGGATGGAGCATACGCTGTCTCCAAAGGTGCAGGGCGACGTCTCCGCCTGGTTCGGCGCCAACCCCTCGGTGGGCGCCGCCTGCAAGGGCAATGAGCTCCTGACCGACCAGGGCTGCGCCACCAACGGCTACAACGACTTCGACAAGGTCAAGTTCTGGAAGACACCGGTGGCCAAATGCGCGAGCCAGAGCGAATGCGTGCCCTATCACCGCTGGGTCTCCGACTATATCGGCGTGATCGGCGGACGGTAAGCCGGCCAACGCATCGCAAGCATCGACCCTCTCCTCGGGTTTAACCCGAGGACTAACCCTCTCCCCGCTCGCGGGGAGAGGGAACGCCTGCGGCAAAGCCCTTGCGTGATCTTGGGCGAGGCGCCGCCGCGAGTCCCTTCTCCCCGCAAGCGGGGAGAAGGTGCCGGCAGGCGGATGAGGGGCAAATTCCGGAGCATTCTTCCATGACCACCGCCGTCCTCTTCGATAACGTCTCCCGCCATTTCGGTGCGGTGCGCGCCGTCGATCGCGTCAACCTCTCGATCACCGAGGGCGAGTTCTTCGCGATGCTCGGCCCGTCGGGCTCGGGCAAGACGACGTGCCTGAGACTTATGGCGGGCTTCGAGCAACCGTCCGCAGGACACATCGAGATTTTCGGTGAGACGGCAGAAGGCGTGCCACCCTACCGCCGCAGCGTCAACACCGTCTTCCAGGACTACGCCCTCTTTCCGCATCTCTCCATTCTCGACAATGTTGCCTATGGGCTGATGGTCAAGGGGATTGGTCGGGAGGAAAGACGGAAGGCCGCGGGAGATGCGCTCGCCATGGTCAAGCTCCCCGGCTATGGCGCGCGCCGGCCCGGCCAGCTTTCCGGCGGCCAGCGGCAACGCGTCGCGCTTGCCCGGGCGCTCGTCAACAAGCCCAAGGTGCTTCTGCTCGACGAACCGCTCGGCGCGCTCGATCTGAAGCTGCGCGAGCAGATGCAGGAGGAACTGAAGAGCCTGCAGAAATCGCTCGGCATCACATTCGTCTTCGTCACCCACGACCAGGGCGAAGCCCTGTCGATGGCCGACAGGATCGCCGTCTTCAACGAAGGCAGGATCCAGCAGCTTGGCCGGCCGGAAGACGTCTACAACCGGCCGAAGACCCGCTTCGTCGCCGATTTCGTCGGTTCCTCTAACGTGCTCTCGTCCAAGCTCTGCCAGAAACTCGGACTGACCGCATCCTATGCCAGCCTGAGGCCGGAGGCGGTGGCGATCGCGCCCGCCTCGGACGGCGCGCTCAGCCTGTCGGGCACCGTCGCCGGCCGCAGCTTCCTCGGGGCGACCAACCGCATCGTCGTCGATGTGGAGGGCAGCCGCATCGCCGTCGCCAGCCCCGCCGCGCAAGCTGTGCCCGAGATCGGGAGCCCTGTTACCCTGAGTTTCGCCACCCGCGACCTTCATCCGATGGAGGACGCATGACTGTCGTCGCCGAGAGCCTTGTCCTTCCGGAACGCCGCAGCACGGCCGGGCGTCTTTCGGACTTCTTCTGGCGGCACCCGCGCGTGCTCCTGACGGTACTGCTCGGGCCGCCCTTGCTGTGGCTCGGCATCGTCTATCTCGGCTCGCTCTTCGCGCTGCTCCTCCAGAGCTTCTTTTCGATCGACGAGTTTTCCGGCCTCATCAATTACGAGTTCACGCTTGCGACCTACCGGCAACTTCTGAGCGAAGCCAATCTCGACATCATCCTGCGTACCGTCGCGATGGCGGCGCTGGTGACGCTCGTCTCGGCCTTCATCGCCTTCCCGATCGCCTATTACGCGGCCCGCTACGCGCGCGGCAAATGGAAGGCGCTCTTCTATCTCGCCGTCATGCTGCCGCTCTGGTCGAGCTATCTCGTCAAGGTCTATGCCTGGAAGCTGATCCTCGCCAAGGAAGGCATCCTGACCTGGGTCTTCGAGAAGCTGAACCTCATCTGGCTGCTCGACGCCTGGCTGGCCCTGCCCATCGTCGGCGGCAACTCGCTCTCGGTCAGCTACACCGGCACCTTCATCGTCTTCGTCTATGTCTGGATGCCCTTCATGATCCTGCCGGTACAGGCGGCGCTGGAACGCGTGCCGGCAAATCTCATCGAAGCCTCGTCCGACCTCGGCGGCACGCCGGCACAAACCTTCCGCCATGTGCTTTTCCCACTGGCGCTGCCCGGCATCGTCGCCGGCTCGATCTTTACCTTCTCGCTGACGCTCGGCGACTACATCATCCCGCAGATCATCGGCTCGTCGCGGCTGTTCATCGGCCAGGCCGTCTATGCCCAGCAGGGCACGGCCGGCAACATTCCGCTCGCCGCCGCCTTCACCGTCGTGCCGATCGTCATCATGGGCGCCTATCTCTGGATGGCCAAACGCATGGGGGCCTTCGATGCGCTCTGAAAAGACAAATCGCGCGCCCCTTGGCCTGAAGATCGCCGCAGCCGCGGGTCTTGCCTTCATGCACCTGCCGATCCTGCTGATCTTTCTCTACGCCTTCACGACGGAGGAAAAGACCTATCAATTCCCGCCGCCAGGGCTGACGACGCAATGGTTCGCCGTCGCCTGGAACCGACCGGACGTCTGGGCCGCCCTCACCCTGTCCGTCAAGGTCGCTGCGATAGCCACAGCCGCCGCGCTCGTCCTCGGGACGCTTTGCGCTGCCGCCGTCAGCCAGACGCGCTTCTTTGGCCGCGAGACAGTGTCGCTGCTGGTCATCCTGCCGATCGCGCTGCCCGGCATCATCACCGGCATCGCGCTGCGCTCGGCCTTCTCGATGGCGGACATCCCGTTCTCGTTCTGGACGATCGTCCTCGGCCACGCGACCTTCTGCATCGTCGTCGTCTACAACAACGCGGTGGCCCGCTTCCGCCGCATCTCCGGCTCGCTGATCGAGGCGTCGCTGGATCTCGGCGCCGACGGCTTCCAGACCTTCCGCTACGTGATCCTGCCGAACATCGGCACGGCACTGCTCGCAGGAGGCATGCTCGCCTTCGCGCTCTCCTTCGACGAGGTGATCGTCACGACCTTTACGGCCGGACAGCAGTCGACCCTCCCGATCTGGATGCTCGAGGAACTGATCCGCCCGCGCCAGCGGCCGGTGACCAATGTCGTCGCGATGATCGTGGTCATTGTCACCTTCCTGCCGATCCTCGGCGCCTACTACCTCACCCGCGACGGCGACCAGATCGCCGGCGCCGGCAAATGACATCGAACACAAAAGGGAGAACAGACATGGACACCCAACTCCTGATCGGATCGCGCTTCGAGGCCGGAACCGAGGCCGAGGAGCACATCCTGAACCCGCGCACCGGCGGCAGGATCATTGACCTCGCCGAAGCCTCCCATACGCAGATCGACGCCGCCGTCGACGCCGCCGAGCGCGCGTTCATCACCTGGTCGCAGACGACGCCCGCCGAACGCTCGAATCATCTCCTGAAGATCGCCGATGCGATCGAGAAGAACGCCCACGACTTCGCCGCGCTCGAAGCCCTGAACTGCGGCAAGCCGATCAATGCGGTGAAGAACGACGAACTGCCGGCGATCATCGATTGCTGGCGCTTCTTTGCCGGTGCGGTGCGCAACCTGCATGGCCCGGCGGCAGGCGAATATCTGCCGGGCCACACCTCGATGATCCGCCGCGACCCGATCGGCATCGTCGGCTCGATCGCCCCCTGGAACTATCCGCTGATGATGATGGCCTGGAAGTTGGCGCCGGCGATCGCCGGCGGCAATACGGTCGTCTTCAAGCCGTCGGAGCAGACGCCGCTGACTGCGCTGAAGCTCGCGCGGCTCTTGGCCGATATTCTTCCCGAGGGCGTCGTCAACGTCATCACCGGTCGCGGCGAAACGGTCGGCAATGCACTGATCAATCATCCCAAGATCTCGATGGTGTCGATCACCGGCGATATCGCCACCGGCAAGAAGGTGCTCGCCGCCGCCGCCAAGACGGTGAAGCGCACCCATCTCGAACTCGGCGGCAAGGCGCCGGTCATCGTCTATGACGACGCCGATATCGAGGCCGTCGTCAACGGCGTCCGCACCTTCGGTTATTACAATGCCGGCCAGGACTGCACCGCCGCCTGCCGCGTCTACGCCGAGGGGGGCATCTACGAGAAGCTCGTCGCCGATCTCACAACCGCCGTCTCCACGATCCGCTACAATCTTGCCGACGACACCGAGAACGAGATCGGTCCGCTAATCTCGAAGCGCCAGCGCGATCGAGTCGCGAGCTTTGTCGAGCGGGCAGCGGACCAGAAGCATATCGACATCACCACCGGCGGCCGCACGGGCAGCACAGAGGGTTTCTTCTTCCAGCCGACGGTCGTTGCCGGCGCGACGCAGGAGGACGAGATCGTCCGCCGCGAGGTTTTTGGACCGGTCGTCTCGGTCACACGCTTCTCCGCCAAGGACGATGTCGTTGGCTGGGCGAACGACAGCGATTACGGCCTCGCCTCCTCCGTCTGGACCAGGGACATCAGCAAGGCGATGAGGGCGGCCTCCCGACTGCAATACGGCTGCACCTGGATCAACACGCATTTCATGCTGACCAATGAAATGCCGCATGGCGGCGTCAAGCAGTCGGGCTACGGCAAGGACATGTCCGTCTACGCGTTGGAGGACTACACCGCTGTCCGCCACATCATGATCAACCACGGCTAAGACCACGTTCCTCCCTCATCGCTTCGCTGCTGACACCGGCAGCCAGATTGAGGGAAAATCGCTCGCCATTCCGCCGGTCACTTTCCGGCGGCGGGCGTTTTCATTCATGAGAGCAAATCGGCGATACCCAGCGGCAGCGCTTTTGCCACCCGCGCAGCGTGTTGTTGCACTTTTCCCACAAGCATATAAACATGAGTAGCGCGCTCATAAAATCTTGTTGCGCGCAGCGTAATCATGAGTGAATAGCTCATCTTAAAAAGCTCACCGTCCAGAAAGCTGCAATCGCAATGCCCAGACTCGCCATCCGCCTCTGCTTCGACCGCGGTCATGTAGTCATTGGCCCCATGCGCGAGAACAGGTAGCACCATGACGACGGGCACATCCAACAGCGTGGCAAATACCGGGGGACCGACAGGCCTGTCGGTGGCCTTTGCCGGTCCGCATGCGTGGTGCAACGAAAAGATGCTGCTGTCGGCCGATCTTGCCGACGGCATCCCGCTCAGCGAATTCTTCGCCTCCGGCGCCTTCGACCAGGCACTTTCGACCTATGCGGCAACATTCGAGGGCAGCGATCGGCGGGCCGTCGCTTCCATGTGGTCGCTCTTCTATTTGTCCAGCCTTACCATTCCGTATGTCGTCGCCTGGGCGCTGGAGCGCCAGGTGCTGCCCGTTGCTTTCGACGAGATGACGGTGGCGCTTTCGGCGGACGGCTTGCCGCGTGCCCTCGGAGTTGCCGCGCCTGGCGATTGGAGCGACGAGGATGGGCAGGAGATTTTCTCCGCCCTTCAACCCCTTATGGACGAGCACCTCGTCAGGGTCATTGGCCATCTCAAGACAGTGGGCGGCATATCGCCGAAGCTCGCCTGGAACAACGCCGCGGTCTACATCGACTACGCGCTGCGTAGCGCCGGCACCGAGCCTTTGAGCGATCAGGCCGATGCGATGACGAGCGCGCGCCTGATGCCGAACGGCACACCCAACCCCTTCTTCGACTGCCTGCGCCACGAGGAAGAGGACGGGGCGCGTGTCTGCCGGCGCAAGATCTGCTGCCTCCGTTATCTTCTTCCGGGGATTCCGAGCTGCGGCAGCCTCTGCGCGCTTCCTAGCCAAAGGAATCAATAAATTGTCCCTCGTCCGGAACATCCGCTTGGCCGTCGTTGGAACGGTGACATCGCTTTTGATCCTCCTGTCCGCCTTTACCACCCGGGCGGAAACGCAATGGCCGATGACGGTCACCGATGGGGCGGGACGGGAGGTCACGATAGCGTCGCGGCCCCAGGCCGTCCTGCTCGGCAGCGGTTTCAATCTCATCGCGCTGTCGCTCATCCACCCTGACCCGGTGAGCCTGCTGGCCGGCTGGTCCGGCGACATGAAGGGCGACAATCCGGAAATCTATGAGAGCTTCCGAAGCAAATTCCCGAGACTTGCCGAGGTGCCGCTGATCGACGACGGCAGCGGGCCCGGCCTTTCCTTCGAGACGATCCTGACGCTCAAGGCCGATCTGGCGCTGCTCGCAAATTGGCAGGCGGATACCGAAGCCGGCCAGCGCGCCATCGAATTTCTCTCAGGAGTCGGCGTCCCGGTAGTCGTCTTGAACTTCAACGACGACGTGCTCACGCGCACGCCGGACACCATGCGCCTGCTCGGCAAGATCTTCGAGCGCGAGGAAAAGGCCGAAGAATTCGCCCGCTTCTACGAGGAGCGCCTTGCCCGCATCCGCGACCGGGTCCGCAAGCATCCGGGGCCTGGACCAACCGTGCTGATGGAAGCCTTTCCCGGTGCGGACCGCTGTTGTTGGGCCTATGGCATCGGCGGCCTCGGCGAATTCATCGGCCTGACCGGCAGCCGCAACATCGCCGAAGGCAAGCTGCCGCGGCCGGGTGGCATGATGAATGCGGAAGCGGTCATGGCGGAGAATCCCGAAGTCTATATCGCCACCTCGTCGCCGGGCGGCAAGTACAGCGGGTTTTCCATCGGGCCCGGCATCAGTACCGAAGAGGCCGAGCAGACATTGGCAAAGTCGGTCGACACGCCGGTGATGGCGAGTATCGCGGCGGTCCGCAACGGCCGCGTCCACGGACTGTGGAATTTCTTCAATGCCATCCCGCTGAACATCGTCGCCGCGGAAGCCTTCGCCGCCTGGCTGCGGCCGGACCTCTTTCCCGACGTCGATCCGGCCAGGACCATGACCGAGATCAATGAACGCTTCGCGGCCGTTCCCTTCAAGGGCGCCTACTGGATCAGCCTGAAGAAATGAGCCTCGCCGAAAGCTGAATGAAAGCCCATTGCATCGATCTTCGCGGCGCGAGGAACTGCGCCGGTGGCAATTGCCAGCTTTGCGCGAGCCCCTATAAGATTCCTCCACTGCATCATCCCTTTGCCCGGTATCGATTTCAGGGAAAAATCATGCAGTAATTCAAGGCGCTACAGCGACCCTTGCGCGCCTGTTGGAGGCGCGGCGCTGTAGGAGGATCTTTATGCTGTGGGTGATTGCGTTATTCCTGGGCTTGGCAATCGTGTATCTCGCGGCCCGCTATGGCCGCTTTCGTAGCTGGGTAGAGCCGGTCCTTTCCATTGCGGTGGCCGTGGGGCTTGCCGCCGCCTTTCTGATCTGGCTCAGCGAAAGCACACCCGAACCGCCTGCACCCGCCCCCTCCCCGCCCCCAGCCGGGCTCGCCCCTTCAGACATCGTCCTCGAGAATCTCGCCTTCGAGCGAAACCAGTCGGAGCGCAGCTACCGCCTCCGTGGAACTGCCAGGAACACTTCGGCAATCACGCTGGAATATTTCCGCCTGACGGTCACGCTGGAGGATTGCCCGGAAGGCTCCTGCAGGCGGATCGGCGACGACACGGCGCTGGTGCTGGTGCGGGTCCCGGGCGGAGAGACCCGTCCCTTCGAGACGTTTCTCACCTATCCCTATCGAGCGGATGAAGCGCCGACCGCACCGAAATGGAGCTACACGGTGAGCGAGGTGAGGGGCGCGACGCGCCAGTGAAGTTTACAAGCGGCGCCCTTCCAATCCTCTCCCCGCTCGCGCGGAGAGGGCCAGTCCTCGGGTTAAATCGAGGAGAGGGGCGAATCCCGGCCCGCTTAACGCTCGGCCTCAGCAATAGATCCTGAACTTGCCCCGGATTGCCCGATCGATCTCCGGCGCGATGACGGAGGGTGCAGCGTCCGCGAGGATGCGATTCTTCCTGTCTATTGCCTTCGCGACGAGATCCGGCCTGCCGATCTCGGCCCATTCCTTCGGGCTCGTCCGGTCGGCCACGGCCGGATAGACGTATTCGGTCTGCATCAGTCCGAGAGTCTGGGGATGGCCGAGATAGTGGCCGGGACCATCGAGGCAGACGGAGCGCATGGTGTCGAGCGAGACCGAATCCTCGGTCACGTCGATGCCGCGGATGCAGCGCTGCACCTGACCTAGCAGGTCGTCGCCGAGCACCAGCGACTCGAGGCAGAAGCCGAGGAGCGATGCATGCATGCCGACCGCTTCATAGACCATGTTAAGACCCGAGAGCCCAGCCATGACATTGGAGATCGCCTGTTCCCAGCCGGCCTGCATATCCGGCAGCTTCGCATCCGCGATGCCGGCCGCCGCGCCGCCCGGCAGGCGGTAGAACTGGTGCATCTGCGCGCAGCCGGCCGTCAGCAGCGCCTGTTCGCCGGAGCCGCCGGACATCGCACCGGTCCTTAAGTCCGAAACGAACGGCCAGGTTCCGAAGACGGCCGGATGGCCGGGGGACAGCGCATTGACGTAGACGACGCCGGCCAGGCATTCAGCCACCGCCTGCACGATTGCGGTTGCGAGCGGCGCCGGGGCTGTGGCGCCCGCCTGCCCGGCGGAAAGCAGCAGGATCGGCATGCCGCCGCGAATGCACTTCTCCATGGTGATGCAGCTCTCTTCCGCAAACTTCATCGGCGGCACGACGAAGCAGTTGGAATTCGAGACGAAGGGCCGCGCCCGCCACTTGTCCTCCCCGCCGGCGATCATGTGGATCAGGTCGAAGCAGCCCTCCACATGCGACGGATCGGAAAAGCTGGTGCCGACATGCTTGGTGGTACCGGCGCAGCAGGCATAGAGCGTGTTGATGTCCATCAGGAAGTTGTCGGGAATATCCCGGCAGACCATCGCGCGCTGGAAGAAGTGGACGTTGTCGAGATGTTGGACGAGCTGGGCGGCGTTCAGCAGGTCCTTCGACGTCGACTCGCGATATTCCCGCTTCTCGACATCAACGACATGCACGGCGGCGCCGGCAGTGCCGTAATAGACGCGCGTGCCGCTGAGCTCGAGATCCTGCTTCGGGTCGCGGGCGTGAAGGGTTATGTCACGCGCGGCGATCGCCAGCATGTCGTCGACAAGCGCTCGGGGAAAGCGGATGCGCCCGTCGTCGCCGAGAATGGCGCCGGCGCCGGTCATGACCTCGATGCCGGACTTCGGTGCATTGGCAAGGCCGATCTGCTCGAGCGCATCGAGCGCCGCCTCGTGGATGCGTTTGACACCCGCGTCGGTCAGCGGCTTGTACTGCCCGCCCGAAAGGCCGGGGCGAACCGGCCGGATATTCTCCGCGAGCGGTGCCGAGCGGAGCGCAACTCGCGCCGCCCGCCCTCCGGATCGCCTCGAAGCCGTAATTACGCATTCCTCAGCCATCATCGTCTCCCAGTGGCACTGTAGCTCTTTGTCCCTCACCCCGGCCCGCAATTGCCCCTCACCCTAACCCTCTCCCCGCACGCGGGGAGAGGGGACCAAGACGGCGCCGCGTCTCCCCTTCTCCCCGTCAAGACGGGGAGAAGGTGCCGGCAGGCGGATGAGGGGCGAATCATTTGCCGCGTATGTCCGACACGAAGTTACGCCCGCACCCGCTCCGCCCTCGGGTCGTACATCGGCCTCAGCGAAGCCTCGGCCTTGACACGTGCTCCAGCAATTTCAATCTCGTAACTCGACGCCAGCACGTCGGCAGCGCTCTCGCCCTTACAGGGCACGTATCCGAGCCCGATCGCACCCCTGAGAAAATGCCCGTAATTCCCGGACGTAATCGTGCCGACGATCTCGCCGTCGCGGACAATCGCCTCGTTGTGGAAGAGCAGCGGCTCCGGATCGGGGAGCCGGAACTGCACCAGCCGGCGTGACAGGCCCTTAGCTTGCTTGGCCAGCACCGCCTCGCGGCCGATGAAATCACCCTTGTCGACCTTCACCGCGAAGCCGAGCCCCGCTTCGAGGACATGATCCTCATCGGTGATGTCATGGCCGAAGTGGCGGAACGCCTTCTCGATGCGGCAACTGTCGAGCGTGTGAAGACCGCAGAGCTTGAGCCCGACATCATTTCCCGCCGCCTCCAGCGTCTCGAAGACATGGGCCGCCTGGTCAGTGGAGACGTATAGCTCCCAACCGAGTTCGCCGACATAGGTGACGCGGTGAGCGCGGGCGAGGCCCATGCCGATCTCTATTTCGCGCGCCGTACCGAAAGGATGGGCCTCATTGGAGAGATCGTTCGGACTCACCTTTTGCATCAGCTCGCGCGCCTTGGGCCCCATGACGCAGAGCACGCTTTCCGCGGCGGTTACGTCGGTGATCACCACGAACTCGTCGCGGAGATGCTTGCGCAGCCAGGCGAGATCGCGCTGCAGGGTCGCGCCTGGCACGACGAGCAAGAATGCAGTTTCCGAAAGACGCGTGACGGTCAGGTCGCTCTCGATGCCGCCCCGAGCGTTGAGCATCTGC
The DNA here is from genome assembly GCF_001651865.1 of Sinorhizobium glycinis. Taxonomy (GTDB): domain Bacteria; phylum Pseudomonadota; class Alphaproteobacteria; order Rhizobiales; family Rhizobiaceae; genus Sinorhizobium; species Sinorhizobium glycinis. The sequence continues at coordinate 232,617 of NZ_LPUX01000061.1, read as the reverse complement.
GTATAGACGATGCGGCCGGCGTCGACATTCATCTCGTTGGCGCAAAGGCGCTGCAGGAAGGCGAGCGCATCGCGCCCCTCCACGCGGACCTTGCCGAAGGACGTCATGTCGAAGAGGCCGACGCCATTACGGACGGCGAGATGCTCGTCGCGCTGGTTCTCGAACCAGTTCTGCCGCTTCCACGAATAGCGGTATTCGCGTTCCTGGCCGTCTTTTGCGAACCAGTTGGCGCGCTCCCAGCCGGCCACCTCGCCGAAGACGGCGCCGCGGGCCTTCAAATGTTCGTGCAGCGGCGAGCGGCGGACGCCCCGCGCCGTCGCCATCTGGCGATAGGGGAAATGATCGGCATAGAGCAGCCCAAGCGTTTCCGAAACACGCTCCTTCAGATAGGAGCGGTTCTTCTGGAACGGCTGGGCGCGGCGGATATCGACCTCCCAGAGGTCGAAAGGCGGCTCGCCATCGTCCATCCATTGTGCCAGCGCCATGCCGGCGCCGCCGGACGAAACGATGCCGATCGAATTGTAGCCGGTCGCGACCCAGTAGCCTTTGAACTCGGGCGCCTCGCCGAGATAGTAGCGGTCGTCGGGCGTGAAGCTTTCCGGACCGTTGAAGAAGGTATGGATGCCCGCCGTCTCCAGCATCGGCATGCGGTTGACCGCCATTTCGAGGATCGGGGCGAAATGGTCGAAATCCTCCGGAAGCTGGTCGAAGCAGAAGTCCTCGCGGATACCCTCCATGCCCCAGGGCTTGGCCTTCGGCTCGAATGCGCCGACCAGCATCTTGCCGGCATCCTCCTTGTAATAGGTGCACTCGTCCGGCACGCGCAGGACCGGCAGGCGGTTCAATCCGGGGATCGCCTCGGTGACGATATAGAAATGCTCGCAGGCATGAAGCGGCACGGTGACGCCCGACTGGCGTGCCAGTTCCCTGCCCCACATGCCGGCGCAGTTGACGACATTCTCCGTCTCGATCGTGAAGCTCTCGCCGTTCCGCTCGCAGGTGACGCCGGCGACGCGCCCGTCCTTCTTCATGACAGACGTGACCTTCACGCCTTCGATGATCGTCGCGCCGTTCTGCCGCGCACCTTTGGCAAGCGCCATGGCGATATTGGCCGGATCGCATTGGCCGTCGAGCGGCAGATGCACCGCGGCCCTCACGTCCGAGACGTTGAGATGCGGATACATCGCCTTGACCTCGTCCGGCGTGATCTCGCGCACATCGACATTGAAAGCGCGGGCGAGCGAAGCCTGCCGGTAGATCTCCTCCTTGCGCTCTTCCGTCAGCGCCACGGTAATCGAGCCGTTCTGGCGCATGCCGGTCGAAATGCCGGTCTCGGCCTCCAGCTTGACATAGAGGTCGGCCGAATATTTCGCGAGCCGCGTCATGTTCTGCGAAGCCCGGAGCTGTCCGATCAGGCCGGCCGCATGCCAGGTGGTGCCTGAGGTCAATTGCTTGCGCTCGAGCAGCACGACGTCGGTCCAGCCGAGCTTCGAGAGATGATAGGCGACCGAGCAGCCGGAAATACCGCCGCCGATGATCACCACGCGCGCCTTTTGAGGGATGGGCTTCGTCATGCCTTCAGTCTTTCATTCGAGGGATCCCAGAGCGGCTGGTCGGGCTGAACGGTGGCCTTGAATCGATCGCCGAAGATCTCGACCTCGATCTCCCGGCCGGGCACGGCGAGATCGGCGCGCAGCATGCCGAGTGCGATCGACTTGCCAACGCGATAACCCCAGTTTCCTGAGGTCGTCTCGCCGACGACCTCGCCACCCGACCAGAGCGTCGACATGTAGGGCGCGTCGCACGCACCGGCCTCGACGGTGAGCGTCACGAAGCGCTTGGTCACACCCTGTTGCTTCTCGCGCTCCAGCGCCGCCTTGCCCTTGAAGCTCGGCTTCGACCAGTCGACGAAGCGTTCGAGCCCGCCCTGAAGGACCGTGTAGTCGGTCGACAAATCGCCCTTCCAGGCATGATAACCCTTCTCGATGCGCAGGCTGTCGAGCGCCTCCATGCCGAAGGGCCTGAGGCCATGCTTCTCCCCGGCCTCCCAGACGGCATCGAAGATCGCCGCGGTGTCCTCCACCCTGGTGTGGATTTCCCAGCCGAGTTCGCCCGCGAAGGAGACCCGCACGAATTGGCAATAGCGCCCGGCAATCTGCGCCGTCTGATGTGTCAGCCAGCCCTTCGAAAGATCGGCGTCAGACACCTCAGCCAGGATCGCGCGTGACTTCGGTCCGCTGAGAATCTGGCAGGCAAAATTCGCGGTCACGTCCTCAAGGGTGAACTTGGCACCGGCAGGCCGGTGCTTCTGCAGCCACTCGAAGTCGTGCCATTGCGCCGTCGCCGCGGTGATCAGGAAGAAGAAGTCCTCCTCGATCGCCATCACCGACATTTCCGTGACGATGCGGCCCTTGTCGTCGGCGAAATAGGCAAGGCCGATGCGGCCTGGTTTCGGGACTCGGCCGGTGATGAGACCGGAGAGCCATTCACGCGCCCCCTCGCCCTTCAGCCGGAAGCGCGAGAAGCCCGGCAGGTCGAGGATGCCGGCGGCATCGCGCACTGCCAGGCACTCCTCCTCGATCCGCTTTGCCCAGGACCCTTCCCGTTCCCAGGTCTGCGTAGCCTCTTCGGATGTGTCGTCGCCGGGCTTCGCATACCACATGGCGCGCTCCCAGCCGTTATAGGGCTTGAACTGCGCGCCGAGCGCCGCAATTCGGTCATGGATCGGCGAGAGCTTTTTGTTGCGTCCCGCCGGCCAATAGTGCTTCGGGAAATGCATCGCATATTCGTGGCCATAGATCTCCTTGCCCTTGGCGATGCAATAATCCTGGTCGGTATAGTCGGTGTAGCGGCGCGGATCGCAGGACCACATATCCCATTCCGTCTGGCCCTCGGTGATCCACTCGGCCAGCACCTTGCCGGCGCCACCCGCCTGGCAGATGCCGAAGGTGAAGACGCAGGCTTCGAACGCGTTCGGCACGCCCGGCATCGGACCGATCAGCGGGTTGCCGTCCGGCGCATAGGGAATGGGGCCGTTGATGACGCGCGACAGGCCTGCGGTGCCGAGGATCGGCACGCGCTCCACGGCGTCATTCAGGTACCATTCGAGCCGTTCGAGATCGTCAGGGAAGAGCTGGAAGGAGAAATCCTCCGGCATCGGATCGTCGGGCGTCGTCCAGTGCGCCCGGCAATTCCGCTCGTAGGGGCCGAGATTCATGCCGTACTTCTCCTGACGAAGATAATAGGAGGAATCGACATCGCGTAAGAGCGGCAGCTTGTGCCCCGCCTCCTTCGACCAGGCGGCAAGCTCCGGGATCTCGTCGAAGAGAATATATTGATGGCTCATCACCATCATCGGCACGTCGCGGCCGAACATCTTGCCCACCTCGCGGGCATAGTAGCCGGCGGCATTGACGACATACTCGCAGCGGATCTCGCCCTTTGGCGTGACGATCACCCATTCGTCGTTCTCGCGCCGGGCGCCCGTCACCGGACAGAAGCGGATGATCTTCGCACCCATGTCGCGCGCACCCTTGGCGAGCGCCTGGGTAAGCTGCGCCGGGTCGATGTCGCCGTCGTAGGGATCGTAGAGAGCGCCGGTCAGGTCATGCGTTTCGAGGAAGGGATAGCGGCCGCGCATCTCATCGGTCGCCAGGATGTCGAGGTCCATGCCCTGGTAGCGACCCATGCCGACAACGCGCTTGAATTCCTGCAGCCGCTCTTTGGAATGGCCGAGGCGGATCGAGCCCGTCACGTGATAGTTCATCGGGTAGTCGACACGCTGCCCGAGCTCGCGATAAAGCGAGGCCGAATAGCGCTGCATGTTCATGATCGACCAGGACGAGGAGAAGGTCGGCACGTTGCCGGCCGCATGCCAGGTCGAGCCGGCGGTGAGTTCGTTCTTCTCCAGGAGCACGCAGTCGGTCCAGCCGGCCTTGGCCAGGTGGTAGAGCGAGGAGGCGCCGACCGCTCCCCCACCGATGATGACGACACGTGCGTGAGACGGCAAAATCGACATGCGTGGTTCCCTGGTTTTGTCGCGATATTTGACGAGGAGACCGAGGCCATCAAGCGGAGAGATCAGGCTTTATTGATCGATGTTTTCGATTAGATTGATTGCAGCACGCGTAAGGAGCAGCCCCAAGATGCAAGTCGACCTGATCGAGACCTTTCTGGATCTGATGGAGACACGGAGTTTCAACCGCACCGCCGAGCGGCTGAACATCACGCAGTCGACCGTTTCCCATCGCATCAAGGCGCTTGAGGCGCAGTTCAGCCGCAAGCTCTTCGCCCGCAACAAGGGCGGCACGGTTCCGACCGCCTCGGGGCTTCGCTTTCTCGACTATGCGAAAGCGCTGCAAAATCAGTGGCATGAGGCGACCCGCGCCGTGGCGAGCGCCGGCGCTTTGGAGCGCTCGATGCGGCTCGGCATTCAACACGATCTGGCGGAGGCTTTTGCCGGGCAATGGGTGGCGGCAATCCGGCGGGAATTGCCGGCGACCGAGATCTATATGGAGGCGGATTATTCCAACCAGATGAACCGCGATCTCGCCGCCGGAGAACTCGACCTGGCGATCCTCTACACGCCGCACTACCTGCCCGACCTCCACTATGAAAGGATCGGCGAACTGCATTACGTGCTTGTCAGCACCAAGGCTCGCGACATGGCCGGCGTGAAGCCCGAGACCTATATCCGCTCCAGCTATTCGCCCGCCTTCGACCGCGCCCATCGCCTGGCGCTGCCGCATCTTTCGGCAGCCTCGCTTTCTGCCGGGCAGAACATGGCGATCACCGGTTTCCTCCGCACACTCGGCGGTGCAGCATATGTTACGAAGGCTACAGCGCAGCGGTTCTCCGACGAGGGCGTGGCGGTCGTGATCGGCGACGCACCTATTATCCCGCAGGCGGTCTACGCGGCAACGAGCCTGCGCACCCGACATGCCCATCAGCACCGCAAGATCATCGGCGCAATGGACGGGCTACTGTTTGGCCTGTAGCGCCGCAGCTTGCCGAAACTGCCCCTCACGCTAGCCCTCTCCCCGCAAGCGGGGCGAGTGACTTGGGCGGGCGCGGCATCGCCCCTTCGCCCCGCCTGCGGGGAGAAGGTGCCGGCAGGCGGACGAGGGGCGCTGCAGAAACGCCGCCCCGTCAACGCTCTTTGAACCACTCCTTCAGCCGCATCAAATCCTCTTGCGTCACGCCCTGCGGCTCCGTGACCGCCACCCAAGCGTCAATATAGTCGTCCGGCGCATAGACATGGCCGTGGCCCATCGGCGACGTGGTTGCCATCGCCATGTCGGCGAGGAGTTGTAGCCCAGTCACGACTGGAAACCATTTCAGCGCCGGAGAAACATCGGGCCCGCGCGGCACCCTCATCCAGTCCGGTTCGCGGTAGAAGGCGCGCGGATCGAAGAAGGTCACCGGGTCGCTCGCATACTGCAGATAGACGATCCGCATGGCGCCCCAATGCGCACCGGGAATGTCGAGCGCATTCTCCTGATTGGTGAAGCGGATGACGGAACTGTCGCGGTAGCGCGGCAGCCAGGCGGGCGAGCCCGGGACACGGTCTGCCGTCACCGAACGCCAGAGCCCGCTCTGAAAGGGTGGCCCGCTCCAGAGCGCACCCTGGAAGGGGTCGCTGATGATATCGAAGAGATCGACCGACCCTTGCGAATTCATGGCCCCGAGGCTCAAGCCATGCAGATAGAGCTTTGGGCGCCGGTCCTTCGGCAGTGTCGTCCAATAGCCGTAGACCTCGTCGAAGAGCGCGTTTGCCGCGTCCGCACCGTACCCCGGCTCGACGAGAAGCGACAGCCAGCTGGTGAGATAGGAATATTGCACCGCGACGCTCGCGACATCACCGTGCAGCAGATACTCAAGCGGATCGAGCGCCTCCGGGTCGATCCAGCCGGTGCCGGTCGGCACGACGACGATCAGCGACTTGCGCTCGAAGCCCCCGGCACGTTTCAGTTCCTCCAGCGCCAGCCTCGCCCGTTGCCGCGCCGTGTCGGCGGAATTCAGGCCGACATAGACCCGGATAGGGTCTGGTGCCGCGCCGCCGAAGAAAGCGCCGATTTCGGCGGCCGTCGGGCCGGAGGCAATGAACTGCCGCCCCTGCCGCCCAAGCTCATCCCAGCGCACGAGCGACGCCGCGCTGCCGGTCTTGGCGGGATCGGTCGGGGGCGCGATATCGGGATCGATCAGCGCATCGAGTTGCTGGAAAGAACTGTCGGCCGCACGAAGCGCGAACTTGAAGATCACCCCATTTGCCACCGACCAGAAGAGCGCCAGGGCAATCAGTCCGCCAAGGGCATTGGCAATCGGCCGCGTCAGGAAATATTGCAGCCATCGAGAAACAACGCGGAAGGTAAAACGGAACAGCCGCGCCAGAAAGATAAGTACAACGAACATGAGTGCGGCAATGAGGCCGAGCCTGACAGGCTCGGCGCTCTCGATGGGCTCGAGACCCATGATGTTACGGACGGTATTCTGCCACCCCGCCACCTGCCAGAGAAATACGGCAGCCGCCGCTATGCAGACGATAGCGGCGGCGATCTTCAGCGTGCGCGTCCGTCTGGACGTCGGTTCGGGCAATTCGAAAAACGACCAGAGCCAGCGCAGCAATACGCCGATCGCGTAGCCGGCGGCCAGCGAAGCCCCCGAAATCACCGCCTGGATCAGGTAGGGACGAGGAATGAGGCTCGGCGTCAGCGACACCGCGAAGAAGATGACGCCGACAAGCAGGCCGCTCGTGGAAAGGGAACGCAAGAGGTTCGCAAGATAGAACGGCAATGGCCGCGACAGGTCCGGCTGTTGAAGGTGTTCCATTGCGGGCCTCCACTCTGCGGCGTTGTCACCTAGTCGCCCGAGGCGAGCGACGCATCGGCGGCAATGTCGCCTTCCGCCCCCGCACAGTCAATCGGCGCAACCCGAAGATGCGCCATAGCCGCGCAGTAAGGCGCTAGATCCTCCGCTCCTTGATGGTGTTCATCACGAAGCTCGTCTCGATCGAAGCGACGCATTTGAGTCGGGCGATCTTGTCCTTGATGAACCGCTCGTAGTGGTCGAGGCCAGTGCTCATCACCTTCAGCACATAATCGCGCGAACCGGTGACGAGGTGGCATTCGAGTACCTCGTCCCAGCCGCGGATCGCCTCCTCGAACATCACGATCTCGTCCTCGTGCTGGCGGCTGAGGCGGACCGTGGCGATCGCGGTCATCGTCCAGCCTTCGATCGCAGGATCGACGAGGGCCGTGTAGCCGCGGATGACGCCGGTTTCCTCCAGGCGCCTGAGCCGCCTGAGGCAGGGCGAAGGCGAGAGGCCGACGCGCTCGGCCAGTTCATTGTTGGTGATCCGGGCGTCAGAAACCAGTTCCCTCAGGATGCGGCGATCCATCTCGTCGGCAATTTTCTGCGTCATATCGCCAGAACCTCGGCAAAAACTTGCGTCCATCAAAACGAAGTGATCGCAAATAGCAAGGACCGACCCAGGCGTTTGATATAAATTGGCGGACAGTCGAGTCCGCTCGCGCCCAGGAGAGAAATCATGACCGCGCCGCATCCGTCGAAGACCCATATCGGCAACCACAAACTGCATCCCGAAACGCTGATGCTGAACTATGGTTACGACCCCGAGCTTTCGGAAGGCGCCGTCAAGCCGCCGGTGTTCCTGACCTCGACTTTCGTCTTCCACTCCGCCGAGGAAGGCCGTGACTTCTTCGATTTCGTCTCGGGACGGCGCGAACCGCCGGCAGGTGTCGGCGCCGGGCTCGTCTATTCCCGCTTCAATCACCCGAACAGCGAAATCGTCGAAGATCGGCTTGCCGTGTTCGAGCGGGCCGAGGCCGGAGCGCTGTTTTCCTCCGGCATGTCGGCCGTCGCCACGACGCTGCTTGCCTTCGTGCGGCCGGGAGATGCGATCCTGCATTCGCAGCCGCTCTACGGCGGCACCGAGACCCTGCTTGCCAAGACCTTCCTCAATCTCGGAATACACGCCGTCGGCTTTGCCGATGGCACCGAAGAAGCGGCCGTCAGTGCCGCAGCCGAGGAGGCGATGAGCAAGGGACGGGTTGCCGCGGTCCTCGTCGAAACGCCGGCGAACCCCACCAACAGCCTCGTTGACGTCGCAATGATCCGCCGCATCGCCGAGAAGATCGGCGAAAGGCAGGGACAACGACCGATGGTTGCCTGTGACAACACCCTGCTCGGCCCGGTCTTCCAGCACCCGATCGAGCACGGCGCCGATCTGTCACTTTATTCGCTCACCAAATATGTCGGTGGCCATTCCGATCTGATCGCCGGTGCCGTCCTCGGGTCCAAGGCGCTCATCAAGCAGGTGAAGGCGCTTCGCGGCTCGATCGGCACGCAGCTCGACCCACATTCCTGCTGGATGATCGGCCGCTCGCTCGAAACGCTGTCTGTCCGGATGGAGAAGGCGAACGAAAACGCCCGCATCGTCGCCGAGTTCCTGCGCGACCATCCGAAGGTCGAACGCATCCACTACCTGCCCTTCCACGACGAAGCTTCGCCGGTGGGCCGTGTCTTCGCCGCGCAATGCAGCGGCGCCGGCTCGACCTTCTCCTTCGACATCGCCGGCGGCCAGGACGCAGCCTTCCGCTTCCTTAACGCCCTGCAGATCTTCAAGCTCGCCGTCAGCCTCGGGGGCACGGAGTCGCTCGCCAGCCACCCCGCCGCCATGACTCACTCGGGCGTGCCGATCGAGGTGCGGCGCCGGATCGGCGTGCTCGAGTCCACCATCCGCCTGTCGATCGGTATCGAACATCCGGACGATCTGATCGCCGACGTCGCGAATGCGCTGACGACCGTGTGATCCATTGCGCCCAACCAGCTTTCGCACAGAGCCTTTTTGAGGGGCGCCGCGGAAGCTGGTCCGGGCCCATCAGCTTCGCGCGAAGCCGAGCACGAAAAGGCCAAGCGACCCGACCGAGGCGATTGTGCGAACGTGGTTCCACCAGACCCAATCCGTCAAATAGCGCTTTTGCCAGAGTTCCGTGGCGGCCTCGCCGCGAGCGGCCGCAAGCGCGTCGTTCAAGGGAACGTTGAAGACGATCGTCACCATGAGCGTGCCGAGCAGATAGACAAGCCCACCTGCTGCCAGCAGGTAGCTCCCCTGCCCGCCCCAGATGAAGGCGGCAGCGATAAGCACCAGGCCGAGAAGCGCCGGGCCCATGAAGGCCGCGAGGAACAGCGGGTTCTGGATCACCACATTGATCGAGTTCATGGCGGCAATCCCCTGTTCCGGGGGCAGCCGCGACAGCGCCTGCATGACACAGACCGAGAAGACGAAGAAGAGACCAGCCATCAGGCCGGACCCTATGACAGCGGCAAATGCCAATGCGGGCACGAGGGCAGTCATTGCGCGGGACTCCAGATACGGGTTTGCAGCCATGTTGCGGACGTAAGCCGGACGCCCCGAACAGATAGCCGACCGAAGGGACATAGTCCTCAAGGGTTGTGGCATGTGCAGCGGCCCCTTCAGGAGCGCGCAAAGCCCTCCCACACTTTCCGCCGCGGCTCGATTGACATCGTCTCTGTCCCCACCTAATCATCGCTGATCGGTTGGTTCCCGGAATGCGAACGCGTTTCGGGAGTAAACGGGAATGTGAAGGATGGACCCAAGCTGGGCATCTTAATCACGGCCGACCCCGCGACTGTAGAGCAGCGTGAATTCGCCGTTCCGGAGCGATCCGGAAAAAGCCACTGGCAAGAACCGCGAGAGCGGTGCGAACTGGGAAGGCGAGGCAAATCCCTGGTGCCTGTCTGGGCACCTGACGCTGCGAGCCAGGAAACCTGCCAAGCGATGCGAGCATAGTGCCCAAGGGGAATATCCCACTGCCATCACGGAGGTTGTCATGGCTACGTCTACAGTTTCGAGCATTCCGCTCTCCCTTAGCGATCGTCTGACCGCGGGCATCATCGCCCTGATGATCGGCGCCTTCCTCGTCTTCGGTGCAGGCCTGGCGAATTCGGCCGTGCTGCATGATACTGCGCACGACACGCGTCATTCCTACGGCTTCCCCTGCCACTAGGCGAAGCCATGGAACGCTTGCCGCGTTCCGCTTCGAACGAAACGATCGACCTCCAGGCGCTCGGAGCGCGCGTCGTGCGGCTGGCACGCATACGCGGCTGCGAGCGGCTGGTTGCGTCCATGGAACCGGGCCGGCTGCGCCACAAGGCGAGCGCGCCCGCTGAGGAAAATCGACAATGATCGTCAAGACACTTCTGGCCGCGATCGTGGCCGGGCTGATCGCCGGCGTCTTCATGACCGCCGCCCAGGAATGGCGCATCACGCCGCTGATCCTGCATGCGGAAGAATTCGAGGGCGAAGCACCGGCTGCAACCGAACAGCCCGCCGCCGAACAGCCGGCGACCCCTGATCATCAGCAGCATTCGTCGCTGAGCGGCGCTCCGACCTTCGCTGCCATGCTCAGCGCACTTTCGCCGATCACCCCCGCCTACGCCCACGAGCATGAGGGCGAACACGAGGAAGGCGGCATCATGTTCGGCATGAGCCGCTTCTCCGGCACGCTTGCCGCCAACCTGGTGACCGGCGCCGGTTTCTCGCTGCTTCTAGCCGGCATCAGCCTGGTGATCGGCTATCCGCTCACGCTTGCCAATGGCGCGCTCTGGGGCGCCTTCGGTTGGCTCGCGGTACACCTGCTGCCCGCAATCGGCCTGCCACCGGAGCTGCCGGGATTTCCGGCCGCCGAGCTTGGCGACCGCCAGGCCTGGTGGGGGGCGACGGTCCTGCTCTCGGCCGCCGGCCTTTACCTGTTGGCACTCCGCCGCGAAATCGTCGCCAAGCTGGCCGGTCTTGCCCTTGTCGCTGCTCCCCACCTCTACGGCGCGCCGCAGCCGCTCGACATTTCCAGCAACGTCCCGGCCGTGCTCGGCGCCGAGTTCGCCGTCGCCGCGCTTGCAACGACGCTCGCTTTCTGGATCGTGCTCGGCATCGTCTCCGGTTTCATCAACGACCGGTTTCTGACGGCGAATTAACCCGCACGTGTGCGGCCGCGCTTTTTCCCTTCTCCACGCTTGCGCGCCGCATGCGTGGAGAAGGTAGCGGAAATGGGGCCGCTTCAGACTTTGCTGTCGAGCAGGTGGGCCCGGAGCCTCTCCCGTCGAAGCTCAGGCTCCAGCAGCACGCAGGTATCGCAGTAGCTGCCGCCATCGGCGCGATAAAAGAGGCAACAGCCGCCGCGTATCCGGTAGGTCCTGGAACGCACCTCTCCTCCACCGCTGCTGAACACGGTGATTCTTTCGTAATGAAGCTGCCGCGACGCGAGCGGCGAGTGAGCGCGCTTGACGATCCCCAGCGCGTGCTCGATCGCTGTTTCCTCTTCTCCCCGCCGGCGCCCGATCTCCAGGAAAGCGCCGGCGAGACTGTCTGCGGCAAGTCGCCATTGCGCGCGGACCGATAGGCCGCATCGCCGTTTCAGGATCGAGATCACCGGCTTCAGATGGGCAACGAAGGCGTCGTGGAAGCTCTTGGCCCAGGCCTCCCGCTCCATCTCACTCTCGCCCGGCGAAAGCTCGACGAGGAAATGAAAGCGGCCGGCCGTGAGCGTCCGCCCGTCGCAGGGACGTGAATAGGTTTCGAACCGCAGCCCCGAGACGATCGGGACAAGGCCGCTGGCGAGAGAAATCGCCCCCGCGGCAAGGCTGAACTGGTGACTGTAGAAGGCGATCAGATGCGCCGCCCTGACCTTGTCGTCCATGCCCGACGCAAAGCGATCCTGATAGGCAAGACATGTTTCGACGTTTGCCGACTCCGACCAGAAACCGTCTGGAGATTTGGAGTGTGCATTGGAGCTCGCAACCGAACAGGCGACTTCGGGGCGAACGGCCGCGAGCCACGCGATCGCGGCCGCCGCCTCCCTGCCGGCCGCGCTTTCCTGATGCTGTCCCTGCCCCATTCGCTCATCCATCAGAACACGCCCGGCGTCAGCCATCCGCCATCGAAGCCGGCCCGTTTCAGTCCTCGGCTGAAGATCGGGATGCTGCGTGTGAGCTCCCAAATGAGGCCGCTTCTCCAGTTCTCGATCATCATGACTGCCAGCCCCTGGTCAAGCCCGACAATCCTGTCATCGACCCAGCCCTCGCGCCCCGCTCCCGGCAAACTCGGATTGAAGCCACCCGGAAGGCGGCCGTCGCGAAGCAGCGCCGGATAGTGCGCCATCAGATGGAAAAGGCCGCTCAGGCAGTCGTCCGGCGCGAAAGGCAAGCCGGCAACGGACGCCCACGGGACCAGGGTCCCGTCATCGGCACCAAATGGAGCACCGCGCGCCGCATAGCCCAACAGCTTCTGCCGCCGACCATCACGCAGTTGCAGCCAACCCTTCGGCGCATGGCAGGCGCTGAGGCCCCAGAGGTCGCGGCAATAGCCCGAAAAACCGTGGGGATTTTCTTCCGCGTGGGCGCGCTGTAGGGCGATCGCGCGGCACGTATTCGCAAAATAGTCGCTTCTTGCCGCCCGCATTCCCGTGTCGCTTATTCCACGGAAGTCGATCCATGCGTGCGGAAAGAGATGGATGAACAGTTCACCAGCATGGAGGTGCGGCGCCCCGCCGATCGTCAGCCATTCGTGTGCCGCCGCGTATGCACCGTAGTTTTCCGGCGCGATGGGCCGGTTCGACGAGCCGAGTGCCAGCACGTAGAGAAGCAGCGCCTCGCTATAGCCGCGCCAGCGGTGCTTCAGAAAGCGCCCGGGCGGCCTCCAGCCCATCGCCACCGTTTCGCCGCGGTTGAGTGCCCAGGTCCAATCCGCCCGTTCATCAAGACGCGCGGCAAGGCTCCGGATCTCCGCCTCGCTTGGATCGCGCCCGGTAAAATAGGCGGCAGCCGTCAGGACGCCGGCCAGGAGCAGCGCCGTGTCGATGGTCGAAAGTTCGCTGCTCCAGGCGCGCTCGCCCGTTCGCATGTCCAGAAAATGGTAGTAGTGGCCGCGGTATCCCGTTGCGTGCCTATCGCTCCCCTGCCGGCTGCCGTTGAAGAAGCGCAAAGTGGTGAGTACGCGGCGCGCCGCATCTGGACGCCTCAACCAGCCGCGCTCGACGGCGACGGGATAGCAGGACAGCCCGAAGCCGGTGGCGGCTATGCTCGACGGCGATCCCTGCCTCGACGTGTCGGCGACGAGACCGGTCCGCGCATCGGAATGATCAGGAAAATAGTCGAAGGCGGCGCGTTGCAACCGGTCGATCAGGGCGATGTCCTTGTTCGGCGCGGAGTGAAGCATAACGGGGTTCTGAGAATCATGATCAGTTCGGGTGCAAGCAGCCCAACGGCAGTGCTGCAAAAACCTGGGCCATCTTCATCGCATGACGCCCATTCTAAGCCGCTTTTTCTCTCTCAGGCATCGCGATCAACAAATATTGTAATCGCGTCCGGCCGCGTCAGTCCCCGATTTGCAATCCTGTGATACATTCCTGTTGTGGAGCCCCGCACTGACACGAGGCTCGGACGGTCCCGACTGTAGATCATGACGATTGGCGGATGCGATGTTGAGCATGCTGGCATTGATCATGGCACTCAGTGGCAGCCCGGTGCAGACGGCTGCCACGCCCCCGAATGTCGATGTGGAACTGGTTCTTGCTGTAGACATGTCCGGCTCGATGGACATGGAGGAAGCGCGGGTACAGCGTTCCGGCTACGTGCAGGCGCTCAGGCACCCGGATTTCATCAACGCCGTCAAGGGCGGATATCTCGGCCGCATTGCCATCGGCTATTTCGAATGGGCGGGCATGGTGAACGAGGCTTCGGTCGTGACCTGGCAGGTGATCGAAGGCGTCGCTGATGCCGAAGACTTCGCGGCCAAGATCGAGGCGCGGCCGATCGGAACGCGGCGCGGCACATCGATTTCGAATGCGATCATCTTTGGTACGAGCCTGATCGACACGAACGCCTTTTCGGGCGCGCGCCGCGTCATCGACATTTCCGGCGACGGCCCCAACAATACCGGGCCGCCCGTCGCCCCCGCCCGCAACGACGCCGTAGGACGCGGCATCATAATCAATGGGCTTGCAATCCTGATCCGCCCCTCCGTGTCTACCGGTCCGCTGGACCAGTATTATGCGGAGTGCGTGATCGGCGGCCCGGGCTCATTTGTTCTTCCGGTGCATGAGGCCGAGGATTTCGCAATCGCGATCCGGCAGAAGCTGATCCTCGAGGTGAGCGGCGTGACGCTTCCCCCGACGCTCAGCCTCGCCGCTGTGGAAACGGCGGCAGATTGCATGATTGGCGAAAAGCTTCGGCCGGGCTTCCTGGACAGGGTCTACCCGGAACTGGATCGTTAGCGGTAGGCCGCAGGCGGCTCCATCCTACTGCATGTTTCCTTAAATCGGCCGATTTAAGGATCAAAACATGCAGCAATTCAAAGTGCTACAGCGACCTTTGTGCGTCTAACAAAGACGCACGGCGCTGTAAATGTTCACTGCAGCAGACGACAGCCGCCGGCCAGATCGGCTCCTGTGCCGGCGAAGTCGCGCCGATCGCGCAGTTCGTTGGCGACAGCCTGAAGCGCCATGTCGATGCAATATTCCAGGGCTTGCGCATCTAGTGCGCGGGCACTGTCGCGGATATGGGCCAGCATTCTGGCAATGCTCGCAAGTTCCGCTTCATGTTCGGCGGCTGCCGAGACAGAATGAGTCATTCGAACCCCCATTGCGTTTACTACCCTCGCAAGGGACTATAGATGAAATTTCCGTTCGCGCGCGTTGCACAAGCGTTGCACATCCATCAGTGGTGATACGCGACAAATTTCACCGATCTGGGCTCAGGAAAACGTACCCCCGTTCGCCCCGCGGTGCAGTTCCCTTCGGCACAGGAGACTTCGAGCGCAGCGCTGCCTCAGGTCGAAATCGCCTTCGACAGCGCGCGAGGCCCGAAGCGACGCGCTCGCTCGCCGTCCGGATTCTCAAGGTCCGGGACGAGCACCTTGACGACAGCGAAGGGCAGATCGTCGCGAGAGAGGGGAACCGCGACGACGGACCGTACACCCGCCTTCGTCACGCAGGAGATGGCGCGGCTCAGCAATGCCTCGACATGCGTGCCGGCGCGGGCGAGCGGGGTCGTGATCGGTCGCGGCGTTGCGAGAAAGGCGCGCCGCGTCGATTCCGGCAATGGCCGGTCGAAGGTTTCCGCGTAGACGTCATCGCGGGCGCCACCGATATAGGTGAGCCGCGACTGCGCCGCCTCCGTCACCGCCCGGATCGCGGCCCGGACGGCGGAAGGGTGCGCCCCACAACCGCTCGTGACCTCGACGTAGCGGATATTGCTGGCGGTCGCCGCGCCGCGCGGACCGAGAAGCGCGAGGAAGCACGGAATGCCGGTGTCGCTGGTGATGTCGAAAAGCCGCAATTCGAGTTCCGCCTCCCCGATGCGGGCGACGAGCGCGTCGAGTGCCGGGTCATCGAGATCCTCCGCCACGACGCATGCCCGGTGGCGGGCTTCCTGACTGGACACGCGCCAGAGAATGTGTGCGTCGCGTTCGACACGCTCGAGCAGGCCGTGCAGGATCGCCTCCTCCATGATGTTCCCCGACGCGAGCCCATCCGACGACATCCAGAAACGCGATCGTCTCGTGCGGTCGAGAAGCACCGCTTCGAGCGGCACGAAGACGTCCCGACCGGAGGCCAGGTCGGCGCCGCGGACCCATTCGATTTCCTCGTCCGGACGGATATCGCCCTGGCCGGCGGCGATCAGCCCGTTCAGCGGATCGAAGGCCCGACCGGCGGCACGCAAGTTTTCTGCCGTTTCGATGAAGCTCTCGATGGCGGGCTCGCCGGCGACGGCACGCTCCAGCGCCTCCATCGCCGCCGAGGTCCGGGCATCAGCGTCCGTCAGCCCCTTTCCCTGGGCCACGACGATCGACCGCGAATTCGGCGTGTAGGCGCACCAGACCGGGATCCCGACCTTGTCGAGCCCCGTATGCCGGGCGACGCGCGTCACGCCAAAAGCGGCAAGGTGAGGCCGAACGCGATCGAATGTTTCCGCTGGGTCGCACACCCTGTCGGAGTAAGCGTTGCCCAGGCTCGCCCGCTCTCTGATGTCGTGGCAGATCAACTGTCCACGTGACCTGCAAAGACGTCCTCGACCGACGTCACTGCGATGGCTAGATCGATGTTGTTGACGAAGGTGCTTCCCAGCTTTCGAAAGCCATTTACAGTCGCCAGATCGCCCGTCACCTCGTTGAGCGGTGTTACCGTTCCGTTTCCAAGATCAGCCATCCACAAGCCCGGTTCCCCCGGAATTCCGATCACAACCACTTTGCTCATATTGGTTCCCCCAGCCAGATTAAAAACCAGCCTTTTTCAGGCCCTCACGATAGAGATCTTTCTGCCACTGCTCCTTGAAAGGAATAACGGCGAGCCATTTGTCGACGTCGAAAGTCGGATTGGCCTTCAATGCCCGTATCCTGTGCTGGCGAGCCTTCTTGCGGTCGCCCAACATTGCCCAGCTCGCGGCAACGATCCTGTCTGCCGGCGACTTGTCCTTCATGTCGTGGGCAAAGCCTATGGCCTGCTCGTATTCCCCGAGGAAGTAGCTGGCCCCCGCTGCACTCCATAGATAGGCGTCGGGCGCCAGCGGATTGAGGGAGATCGCGTTGCCAAGCTTTTCCAAGGCCTCGCCGGGACGGGAGGCATGAACGAGCGTATCGGCGTGGCTGTAGAGAACATCGGCATAGTGGGGACCCAATTGCTCGGCGCGATCCAGCGCCGCCAGGCTTTCGTCGAGGTCGCCCTGATAAAGCTTGACGACACCAATTTCGCGATGTGCCGTGGGCAGGGCCTCGTTGCTCCCGATCGCGTCCTTGGCATGCCGCTCCGCCACGGACAGGAGTTCATCATCCGCCCGTGCGGTCAGCAGCCACTCGGTGACATAGGTACGTGCCATGCCGCTCAGCGCCTGCGCAAAATCGTGCTTGTGCTTCAGCGCATCCCGAAACTCATGGCGCGCCCTGCGAACATCCGGCAAGCCGAGACCAGAGAGGTGTCTGAGCCCGCCAAGATAGGCGTAATAAGCTTCCGGATGCGCCAGGTAGTCGAGGTGCTCCGCCCGCCCGGTCTCCACCTGCTGGGTAACGGCCCGTGCGACGTGGTAGGCGATCTCTTGACGCTGCTTGAGGAGGCCGGCGGGCGAGATCAGAAAGCGATCGGCCCAGACGATCTGGTCGGAAGGCAGGTAGATCAGTTGGGTGAAAAGCCCTTGATCAGACATACGGCAATCAAGCGCATAGGTGACGCCGTGCCTCTCGAGTATCGTTGCCTTATCATCCGCCTCGCGGATACGCTCGGCTGTATAAGGCGCAACAACGGTCATCGAGCGCAGAGCACAGAGCCCGATCGTTATATCCTCGATCACCGCCACGCTCACGGCGTGGAGCATCGGGTCGCTGCCGAAGGCAGCCGGTGGAAGCAGTGCGACGCGCGGTAGCTGAACCGCTTGCGGAGCGTTCGCTTCAGCTTGCTTTACGGCCACGGCCGGCGGTCTGACACTCAGCAGCGGGCCGTAGCTGACGCGTTGCAGGATTTCACGAACGGTGGTATCCGCCGGATCGTGCTCCAGGAAGTGCGCACAGGCGGCGCGCAGCTTCGACCGGTCGGCGGACCGCTGCTCCGCTTTGATGAGCCCGCTCCGCAGTACTTCCGTGAAACTACGTCGCTTTTCCATCACCCAGGCCGCGTAACGTCCGGGCGGCAGATCCGCCGACGATAGGAACGTATCGCGCCAGAGTGAGAGGGCATTGCAAAAACTCTCTTCGGAGCCGTTTATGCTCTCGAAATCGGAGACATCGCAGGAGACCGGCCCCAGTGCGACTTCCATCTCCGTGGCGGACAGAACCGCACCCGCGGGCGTGACCAGGTGCTGCATGCGCCAGAGCGTTGAGCGCAGATTCTTGAACGCGACGCTTTTTTCCCTGTCCGGCCAGACCATTGTCGCGACCTTTTCGCGGGTGGCGACCTTCTGCCCGGACGCGACAAGATAGGCGAGGATCAGGAGGCCGCGCTCCGGACAGGCTACTGTGCCGCCGGTGGCATCGGTCAGCCGCAACTCCCCGAAGGTCCTGAGGTGATAGCCGGCCCCCGTCACGACCACCTCAACCGACCGAAACGCCTAAGGTGCGGCCGCCCCAGAGGGTGGCCCCGACGGCACGCCGACTCCGAACAATTCTCGATGGGAACACCGACGTCGCGGTGATCTCCGCTCCCGCCTCAGCCGCCTTCGGCGAGCCATCGCCCGACGAGGATGGCGCATCCTCGAAGAAAAACGAAAAATGCACCTGCAGAAGATTTGCCATTACCTGCAGACGATGCGCACACACCCGATCCGCCCCCTTCTCGTATCTGCGGACCTGCCCGGCAGACACGCCCAGAGCCGCGGCGAACTCCCCCTCGTCCATCCCACGCGCTTCGCGGCCAAGGCGAAGGCGACGACCGACGAAAACGTCGATGACACTGAGCGAGCGCCCCATCTATCGCCCCCCCGCGCGATCCGCTTGGCTGCTTTTGCAAAGATGCTTGAAAAGCAGGGACTACGCAACCCGAAGCTTCATTTCATGAACAGGATTCACGTACGGTTCAGGCTGCGGGGGAGTTATGAATTCGAACCTCGATCGGGCGATCTAATTTAGGGGTTCGCAGCTTGCCGGTTGCGATAGGAGCAACGCTTGTTCCGTGCGTTACGGGTTGTAATGGTGACTCGCCGATGCAACGATACTCTTATCCACCACCCCCTCGCGCGTTGAAGAGAATATTGAGAACAAGATGAAAGTGATTTTCGGTGGCCCGACCCTTTACGGCGCGCGCTTGCCACCCAGCCCTGACTACGAGTTGCGCCCGCCTGCCAAGCAGGGAGACTTCCATGAAGCGATTCAAGGCGGGGCGACTGTCATTGGACTGATCGACGGTATTTACGAGTACGTACCGGCCATCTGGCACAAGGAGATCTTGTTCGGGCTTAGCCAAGGCGTCTGCATCTACGGCGCTGCTAGCATGGGGGCGCTGAGGGCGGTGGAATGTGCGGCGTTTGGGATGGTGGGTATTGGAAAGATTTACCAGGACTTCGCGGACGGCGTGCTGGAGGATGATGCGGAAGTCGCGCAATCTCATGGACCCTCCGAGCTAGGTTTTCTCCCATTGAGCGAGCCACTCGTGAATGTCCGGGCGACGCTGGCTCGCTGCTTGCATTTGGAACTCATCACGTCTGCGGAACATGACCATTTGCTCACGACCGCGCAGGCGATCTTCTTCAAGGATCGAACTTACAAGAGCTTGGCATCGGCCGCGATAACCGATCGAGGTAGGGCGAGCGAGGTGCTTGCAATACTGCTTGAAAACAACCTCAATCAGAAGCTTCGCGATGCAGAAATGCTTATCGAAACGGTGATTGACACGCCCAATACACGCAACCTGCCGAGACCCGGTTGGCGTTTCGAAAAAACGAGCGTCTGGGAAGCCGTTTTTCCGTCTCGTTGAATACATGTTGATCGCTTCGCCCGATCCGAAAGCGTGTTGCGCCGGCTGACCGGGAAATCAATGAAGCATTAACGACGGCTGACGCGATATCCGAAGAAACAGAACGAACTGCCCCCGAAGGTAGGACATCCAGTTTCGGGGGCAGTTCAGAAGCGGGGGTTAGGTCTTGGGGATCAGTTCCAGGTTTGTCGGTTGTACCAGTCATCGAGATCCCGTCTGACCCGGTCCTTTTCGATGCCGTACCGCTCCTGGATCTTGCCCTCGAGCTGATCCATGTTACCGTCGATCTGGTCAAGATCATCGTCGGTCAATCTGCCCCACTGTTCCTTGATCTTGCCCTTCACCTGTTTCCAGTTACCTTCGACACGATTCCAATCCATGCCATTTCCTCCAGGCTGTGACTGCCTGTCGGGGAAACTCGCGACCGGGCCATTTGGTTCATTTGGGCTTGGGAAATGGCCAGCCCGACAGGAACGAAACCCCGTCTTTGCGCATTTACAGGGCAAGTACGGAGACCCAATTCGAAACGCCCATCCGCCCCGGGTCTCCTTCGGGTGGGCAGCCGTTCGCTCCGAAAAAAGATCTTGCTGAGCCTTCGCAAGTCTCACCGCAGCGTCCAGCGGCAATAATGCGACAGCTCGAACGAACAGTCACCCATTCACAGACAGCAAAATGGACGAATTCAATAGGTCCTTGGCCTAGTGTATAGTTGAGGCATAGTCCGGTCGCGCCTTTCAACCCTTCGAAGAAGTAGCCGCGGATGGAGCTTGTCGTCGCCCTTGGCCTGATCGTATTCAAGGTCGCGTTGCTGATCGCGTTCCTGCTGCTCTTGCCCTTGCCGCTGACCTGGGTGGAACGCAAGATCGCCGGGCACATCCAGCAGCGGCTGGGACCGATGCGCGTCGGGTGGCACGGGCTGCTGCAGCCGGTGGCAGACGGGATCAAGCTCCTGACCAAGGAAGACCATATCCCGGCCGAGGCCGACCACTTCCTGTTCAAACTGGCACCAATCCTGGCACTTGCGCCGCCGTTTGTGGTGTTCGTCGCCATCCCCTTCGGCGAGTCCGTCTCGGTGCTCGGCAACGAGATCACGCTCTACGTTTCCAACATGAACGTGGCGCTCCTGTTCGTGTTCGCGGTGATCGGACTGGAAGTCTATGGCGTCATCTTCGGCGGCTGGGCGGCGAACAGCAAATACGCGGTCCTCGGCAGCCTCAGGACCTGCGCGCAGATGATCAGCTACGAGATTCCGATGGGGTTTGCGGTCATCGGCGTGGTCATGCTGGCGCAATCGATGAGCCTGCTCGACATCGTGCGGGCGCAGGCCGATGTCTGGAACATCGTTTACCAGCCGATCGGGTTCTTCGTATTCTTCGTCGCGGGGCTCGCCGAAGCGCAGCGCATCCCCTTCGACCTCGCGGAAGCGGAAGGCGATCTTGGGGCTGGCTTCCATACCGAATATAGCGGCATCCGCTTCGCATTCTTCATGGTCAGCGAATACGTCATCATGCTTTTGGTGTCGGTGCTGGCGGTGATCCTGTTCTTCGGCGGCTGGAATGGCGTGCTGGTCCCCTTGCCGCCGCTCCTCTGGTTCGCGCTCAAGGTGGCGTTCTTCGTCTATTTGTTCATGTGGTTCCGCTTTACTTTCCCCCGTTACCGCTACGACCAGCTGATGGCGATCGGATGGAAAGTCTTGCTTCCTCTGTCGATGGCGAACATAATTATTACTGGTATTGCTTTCTCTTGAGGGGCCCTCACCGGGTCCATAGCGGGGCGGCGATGTCGCGGACGCAGAACAGCATCGGAACATGGATCGGCTGGACGTTCTTCGCCGACCTGGCGAATGGCTTGGCGCTGACCTTCGGCTACATGTTTTCCAGATCCGTGACCATGCAGTATCCGGACAAGGAGAAATGGCTCCCCTACTCGCGTTATCGCGGCCATCACTTCCTGAAGCGTGACGAAGAGGGCGAGATCAAGTGTGTGGCCTGCGAACTCTGCGCGCGGATCTGCCCCTGCTACTGCATCGAAGTCGTCCCCTACGAGGACGAGAAGGGCAATCGTCGCCCGCTGAAATTCGAGATCGACACGGCCCGCTGCCTGTTCTGCGGGCTGTGCGAGGACGCCTGCCCCGCGGATGCGATCGCACTCGGCCAGCAATACGAATTCTCAAGTTTTTCCTCGCGGGACCTGGTGATCGGGCGCGACGACCTGCTGGCCAAACCGGGCAAGGCCGCAATGGGCGGCGGCGTGGTTGCCGCGCGGCTGGACACAAAGAAGGACGTGCTGGTCGAGACGAGCGAGACGCGGGGCTACAACTGGTGGCGGAATATACGGAGAACGTGAAAGCGCGCCAGCGGTCAGGCCGGAGTGCCGCTGCACGTTTCCTTGGGTTCGGAGCAGACTGAAGGAAACATTAAGGCAATTCAAGGTGCTACGGCGAGCTTTTTGCGCCCGAACGCACGCGCTGTGGGAGAGGAGGATCCAGATGTTTGTCGGCGAAATCGTGAAGAACAAGGGTGTCGGAGTCATCGCGGTCACTCCCGATCAGCCGATGGTGGAGGTCCTGCGGCTGTTTCGCGACAACAACATCGGCTTCGTGGTCGTCAGCCGGTCGGCCGGGGAATTTTTGGGCACGCTGTCGGAACGGGATTGCTGCAATGCAATGGCCGAGTACGGTGCCGAGGCGGCGATGATGCGGGTCGCCGACATCATGAACCGAAGCGTGGCGAGCTGCTCGACAGAGGATCTGCTGCCTTTTGTGATGGCGATCATGACCCAGCGGCGCACCCGCCACGTGTTGGTGATGGAGGGCGAAGACGTCGTCGGCGTGGTCAGCATCGGCGACGTGGTCAAGCACCGGCTCGACGAAGCGCAGCGCACGGAGCAGGACCTGCACGATTATATTCGCGGGACCCACTATCACTGACGGGACCTGCGATCGCCAATGCATGTCGCCCAAAAGTGTGTAGCGGTTTTTTGGACAACGGCATGCACAGATGACCTAATGCGCTTCGCATGAATACGCAATGCGACGCGCTTTCAGGTGCGATCAAGGTTCAGGGCGAACCACCGGCCATGCCTTGGCCGAGATCCTCGGGGCTCGCCGGCGGGCCGGAGCCAGGGGCGATCTCAAAAGTATCATGCGCCTTTAGAACTTCCACCGGACATGGATATTCACCCCGCCGCATCAGGCTGTTGAGGCGCAAGGCCCTGTAGTTCTCCGGTACGAAAACGAGGCCGCCGGGAAAGCGCCTGTTGACCTTGAGCTTCGCCTTCAGCTCGCCCTGAGCGGAACGCACGATCACCTGATCGCCATCCGAAACGTCAAGTTGCCCGGCATCCTGCGTGCTCATCTCGACATAGGGGTCATCCGCGACCGTATTCAGGATCTCCGAGCGCTCGGAAAGATATCCGTTGTGGAACAGGCAGTCGCCGGTCACCAGCATGAGCCCGTCGTAGACCTTTGGGGTCGGCGGCGGCGCGAAGAACGCGCCAGCGGGCGGCGGCGAGGCCGCTTTGGTAAATGCGCCGTCGGCGCCCAGCCCGTCCTGCGTCAGCCCCTGATAAGTTGGGACCACCCGGGCAATCTCGCCAAAAATCTCGCCTTGCGTCGATGGCTGTAGCGTTTGATGGCGGAGCGCCGCGACGAAGTCGAAGATCTCCAGATTGCCTCTCGCCTCGAAGGCGGGGTTGCGGAATTTGCGGAGTTTTTGGGCGCGGCCTTCATTGTTGGTAAAAGTGCCCGCTTCCTCTCCATAACTCGCAGCCGGTAGCACCACATCGGCGAGGCCGGCGGTATCCGTGAGGAACGCGTCCTGCACGATCAGGAGATCGGCAGCGCCAAGCGCCATCTGTACGATCCTCCGGTCCGGATAGGTCATCAGGGGGTCGCTCCCGACGATATAGAGCGCGCCCATTCGCCCCACATCACAAAGCTCCAGCATGGCGTCGAAATTCGCGCCCGGTTCAGACGGGATCTCGGCGCCCCAGGCGCGCCCTAGAGCTGCACGCGCCGCATCGTCGTCGGTGGCGGGAAGCAGCCCCGGCAGAGCTTCCGGCAGAACCCCCATGTCCCAGGCGCCCATCTGGTTGGCGCGGTCGAAGAGGAACTGCATCGCCACGTCCTTGCCGAGCAGACGGAGAACCTGCAGCAGGTTGTTGAGCTGCTGCAGCGTGGCGCGCGCTTCCGGTGATCTCAGCAGGCCGATGCTGACAAGCAGGGTGGCACTTCGGCCTTCCTTGAGCGCCGCGACCAGACGGTCCGACCCTTCACTGCCAAAGCTCACCGCCGATCTGCCGATTGTCGCGAAGGCGTCGTCCGGCAATTCCCGGCCGGCCCTTGCCGCGAGCCCCCCCACCACCGCCGCAAGACCCGGCGCTTCTCCCCCCGGCGGCACGCGAAGCGCTACCCGGGCATCGGCGTCGAGACGCGACGGCCGCGCCGAGAGCATGAGCAGTGCCGTTTGCCGCCGCCGCGCGGCGTCGCGCAGCAGGTATTCCGTAACCGGATTTTCCTCCGTCACGTTGCCGCCGACCACGAGCACACAGTCGTTGCCGATCACTTCGTGCAGCGAAGCGCGCGTATAGAAGCCAGTCAGGAGCGGGCCGAGCATATCGAAGGGCACGGACCAGCGCGACGAGCAATCGATGTTGTTGGTCCGGAATACCGTCCGCATCAGCTTCTGGAACTGATAGAGCACCTCATTGGGCAGGCACGCAGAGGCGAGCCCGCCCGCGGCCTTGTTCTCGACGGCCGCCAGGCGTCGGCGCAGATAGTCCCCGGCCTCCTCCCAGGATACCGGGACGAGAGCGCCATCCCGGCGGACCATCGGCCGCTTGATCCGGTCGCGGCTTTCGACGAAGTCCAGGCCGAAGCGCCCCCGCACGCAGAGCGTCTCCCGGTTGACTCCGTGCTCTTCCTTGGATCGCACCCGCATGAACTCGCCCTTGCGCGCCCCGACAGTGAGCTGGCAGCCCGTGCCGCAATGCGGGCAGATCGTATCGGTCTCGGCCAGGTCCCACGGGCGCGCCTTATAGCGATAGGGAAAGCTCATCAGCGCGCCGACCGGGCACACCTCGATGCAGTTGCCGCATTGGTCGCAAGTCGCAAGGCTGCCCTCGAAGCCCGTGACCGCAGTATCCATGCCTTTCTCGACAGTCCCCAAGGCGACCGCGCCAACCACTTCCTCGCACATCCGCACGCAGCGCTGGCACTGGATGCAGCGGTTGACGTTCATGATGACAACCGGGCTGAGGCGAATATCCCGGGAGTGGAACACGCGCTTGGGATCGCGGAACTCACTTTTGCGGGGGCCATAGGCCATCACCATGTCCTGCAGCTCGCACTCGCCGCCCTTGTCGCAGATCGGGCAGTCAAGTGGATGGTTGGCGAGCAGCATGTCGAGCATGGAAGAACGAGTCTCCTCGATCAGCGGCGTGTTCGTCCGCACCACCATGCCGTCGGTGACCGCCGTGGCGCAGGACGGCTGCAACCGTCGCAGACCTTCGATTTCCACCAGGCACATGCGGCACGACGCCAGCGGCGGCAGCCGCTTCAGGTAGCAGAAGGTTGGGATGTCGATGCCCAAACGCTCGGCGGCCTGCAGCACCGTCGAGCCAGCCTCAACTTCCAGGGTTTGTCCATCGATCGTGATGCTAACCATGCTTCCTCACAGCCCTGTCCAGCGAACTTCCTAGTGGAACGGGCACCTCCGCTCGTCGATATGAGCGGCGAACTCATCGCGGAAATGCGCGAGTGCCGCCCGCAGGCCCATCGCCGCGCCATCCCCCAAGGCACAAAACGTATTGCCGAATATACCCTTGCAGAGCTTATCCAGCTGCTCGAGGTCGCCCGGAGCGCCCTCCCCGGCCTCGATCCGCCGCAGCACCTTGACGGCCCAGTTCAGGCCTTCCCGGCATGGCGTGCACTTGCCGCAGGACTCGTGGTGGAAGAACTCGATGATACGGGTGGCGACCTTGACCATGCAGGTCGAGTCGTCGACGACGATCACCCCGGCCGAGCCGAGCATCGAGCCGGCAGCGGCCAGCGAGTCGAAGTCCATGCCGACATCAAGACCATCCCGCGGGATGATTGGGGCCGAAACGCCGCCCGGGATCACTGCCTTGATCCCGCGTCCCGGCAGCGGGCCGCCGGCATGGTCCTCGACCAGTTCGCGCAGCGGTATGCCCATCGGCAGTTCGTAGAGGCCGGGTTTCTTCACCTGCCCGCTGACGCAGTAGAGCTTCGGGCCGGGGCTCTTGTCCGGGCCGATCGCCCGGAACCAGTGCGGCCCGCGCATCACGATATGCGGCACGCAAGCGAGCGTCTCGACATTGTTGATAACGGTCGGGCTGGCATAGAGCCCGGCGACGGCCGGAAACGGCGGCTTCAATCGCGGCTGCGCCCGCTTACCCTCGAGCGACTCGAGCATGGCGGTCTCCTCGCCGCAGATATAGGCGCCGGCGCCGCAGTGGATGTGAATGGTGAAGTTGAAATCCGATCCGAGGACGCCGTCTCCGAGATAGCCTTTCTCGCGTGCCTCGGCGATCGCCTGCTCCAGGCGACGAATGGCCTTCACATATTCGCCGCGGACATAGACATAGGCGGTTTCGGCCCCGATCGCGTAGGCGCTGACCGCCAGCCCCTCGACGAGTTGATGCGGATCGCGCTCCATGATGATCCGGTCCTTGAAGGTCCCGGGCTCACCCTCATCGGCGTTGCAACAGAGATATTTCGGCTTGTCGCCCCGCTTCGGCACGAAACCCCATTTCATCCCCGTGGGGAAGCCGGCACCGCCGCGGCCGCGCAAATTGGACTGTTTGACGAGCTCGACGACCTCGTCGGGCGTGTGCTCGCGAAGCGCTTTCGCCAACGCCTGGTAGCCGCCGCCGGCCTCGTAGGTGGCGAGCAGGTGGCCATCGGGGACGTCGATATTCTTGAGGAGAACCGGTTCGAACATGAGGCTATTCTCCCGGCGGTGCCGCGGCAGCTATATCGTCGCCCGGGGCTTGCCCCGCCTCAGCGCGCAGCCTGGCGAGAAGCGCGTCGAGCCGACCGACATCGAGGTTGCCGTGATAGTCGTCGCCGACCTGCATGACCGGAGCCATCTCGCAAGCGCCGAGGCACTCGACGGTCGAGAGCGTGAACAGCCCGTCCGGCGTCGTGCTACCCTTCTCGATCCCCAGCACCTCCTCCAGATGCTTCAGCAGCGCCTCGGATCCGCACAGCATGCAGGAGACGTTGTCGCAGAGTTCCAGGTGGAACATCCCCACGGGGACGGTGTGGAAGAGGGTGTAGAACGTCGCCAGCTCGTAGACCCAGATCCGCTCGACACCGAGGATATCGGCGACCTCTTCCAGCACCGGGCCGGGCAGATGACCATGTTCCTGCTGCGCGATGAGCAGTGCGGGCATGATCGCCGAGCGCTGGTCCGGATACCGCGCCGCCGCTTCCTCGATCTTTTCGCGCATGCTCATCGCGTCCAAAGCTCCTGCTACTTGTCCACCTCCGCCATCACCGGATCGAGGCTGCCGAGAACGGCGATCATGTCCGCGAGATAGCGGGCATTGGTGACCCCGAAGAGTCCCTGCAGGTTGACGAACGAGGGTGCCCTGACCTTCATGCGGAAAGGTTTCGGCGACCCGTCGCTGATGATGTAGAAGCCGAGCTCGCCCTTTGGCGCCTCGATCGCCGAATAGACCTCGCCTTTCGGCACCTCGAAGCCGTAGGCGGACAGGTCGAAATGCTGGATCAGCGCCTCCATCGAACAGTGCACCCGATCCTTGTCCATCGGGAAGGCGATCGTCGGCATATCGACCTGGAACGGCCCCTCGGGCATCTGGTCGAGGCATTGCTCGATGATCCGGACGCTCTCGCGCATCTCCTCGACCCGGCACTGCCAGCGCGCATAGCAATCGCCCTCCTCGCGGGTAATGACATTGAAGTCGAGCCGATCGTAGATCTCGTAGGGTTCGTCGCGGCGGATGTCCCAGTCGACTCCGGAAGCCCGGAGGTTCGGACCGCTGAGGCCGAGGTCGATGCCGTCCTCGGCGGAGATCACGCCGATCCCCTGGGTTCGCTTCAGGAACACCCGGTTGTCCTCGATCAGCCGTTCGTAATCGCGGATCCGGTTCGGGAAAATATCGCAGAACTCCCTGATCTTGGGGAAGAAGCCGTCGGGCAGGTCCTCGCGCACGCCGCCCACCCGGCAGAAGGAGGTATGCATCCGCGCCCCGGTGATCATTTCCAACAAGTCCATGATCATCTCGCGCTCGCGCATGGCGTAAAGCAGCGCGGTCATGGCACCGAGATCCATCGGCAGTGCGCCGGTGATCAGGAGATGGCCGGAGATCCGCGCCAGTTCGGCCATCAGCACGCGGATATATTGCGCGCGGATCGGCGCCTCGATCCCGAGGAGCTTCTCCACCGCCAGCGCAAAGGCGAGATTGTTCGAGGGTGGGCAGACATAATCGAGCCGATCCGTCAGCGGAAATATCTGGGTGTAGGTGAAGCTCTCCGCGAGTTTTTCCGTGCCGCGGTGCAGATAGCCGATATGCGGATCGACGCGGGCGACATACTCGCCGTCGAGCTCGAGTACGAGCCTCAGCACCCCATGCGTGCTGGGATGCTGCGGGCCGAGATTGAGAAGCACCTCCTTGGTGTCGAGCGCTTCGCCTTCAGGCCTCATGAGCTCAGTGACTTCGGTCATCTGACGTGTCCGGTGTCGAGCGGCCTCCTGATGGAATGTCCCTGGTGGCAAGGTCCGGCTGGTGCGGCGGCGGCCCTTCGGCGCCGAACGGATTCAGTTCGTCCTTGTAGCCCCGGAGCGGAAAGTCCTTGCGCTGCGGGAAGCCCTCGAAGCCCTCCCACATGTAGATCCGCCGCAAGTCGGGGTGGCCCTCGAACTTGATCCCGTACATGTCCCAGGCCTCGCGCTCATGCCAGTTGGCCGTGCGCCAGACTCCCGTCACCGAGGGAACCTGCGGCGGATCGGCGAGGCGGCACTTGATCCGGACGCGCCATTTGTTCGGCAGCGAATAGAGATGGTAGACCGCCTCGTAGCGCGGTGTCTCGGGGTAAAGATCGACCCCGCAAATGTCGGACAGGAAGTCGAACCGCAGGGCCGGATGCTCCTTCAGCAATCGGCAAAGCTCGACGAGCCTGTCGGGCGGAGCAGCGTATGCGTGAACCCCATGCGAGAAGCCGAGCTCCTCGATTGCCTCTCCGAAATGTTCCGCGATAAGGGTGCTGATAACCGACGTCTCTACGCTCATGATGCGGCGATCCGGTCCAGTGGCGTCCCGGCGAGCGCCCTGGCCTTCCTGATCTTCTCCTGAAGCAGCAGGAAGCCGTGCATCAGCGCCTCGGGTCGCGGCGGACAGCCGGGCACATGGACGTCCACCGGTACGAATGTTTCCGCCCCCTGCACCACCGCATAGGTGTTGTAGACCCCGCCCGAGATGGCGCAGGTGCCCATGGCGATGACCCAGCGGGGCTCCGGCATCTGGTCATAGAGCCGGCGCACCACAGGCGCGAACTTCCGCGTCACTGTACCGGCGATGATCATCACGTCGGACTGGCGGGGCGACGGCCGGAACACCACGCCGAACCGGTCGAGATCGTAGCGGGCGCAGCCTGCCGAGATCATCTCGATGGCGCAGCAGGCAATTCCGAAGGTCTCGGGCCATAGCGCCGACCTGCGGCTCCAGCTGATGACGCTGTCGGCGGTGGTAAACAGCACACTGTCGCGGAACGCATTCCCTACGCCTCCCATTCCAGCGCCCCCTTCAGCCAGGCGTAGGCGAAGCCCACGAGAAGCAGCACGATGAAGACGAACATCTCGACAAAGCCGACCAGCCCGATTTCTTTCAGGACGACGGCCCACGGAAACAGGAACATCGTCTCGACATCGAAGACGACCAGCAGGATCGCGAGAATATAGAACTGCACCCTGAAGCGGCCCCCGGCGGCCTCGCCGGCGGGGTCCATGCCGCACTCATAGGGCATGTTCTTTTCGGGATAGGGATTGGAGGGGCGCAGCAGCGACGAGACAAACAGCGTCGCCCCGACCACCAGAACAATTCCGGCGATCATGACAAGAACCGGCAGAAATTCGATCGCAGTCATCTCGCATTGCCCCGTTCATCGAGGGCCTTCGTCAGGGCGACCCCATGCCGGGTCAAAAAAGTGCTCGCCCTGGAAGCGAATTGAGCAATTCTTTCTTGAACTTGCAGTCTATTCCGTCGAGCGGGCCATTGCAAATAAATCAACCGCCAAACACCGACTCCTGGGCAAGCTTCAGAAACCACCCCGGAAACAGGCCGATGCCGATGGTGCCTGCGGCGGTGCAGGCGAGCGTGGCGCGTACCAGGGGCGTCAGCGCCGGCTCGAACGCTCTCTCCGGCTCGCGCATATAGATCACCATGACGATGCGGATGTAGAAGTAGGCGGCAACAGCGCTCAGGAGCACGGCGACCACCGCCAGTAAGACGAAACCTCGCTCGACGAGCGCGGTGAGCACGTAGAACTTGGCGAAAAACCCGGCCGTCGGCGGAATGCCGGCGAGCGAAAACAGGTAGATGAGCATGAGAAGCGCCAGCCCCGGATGCGACTTGGCGAAGCCGGCATAGTCTTCGATGACCTCGCCCGAGAAATCGCCATTGCGCATCATGATGACGGCACCGAAAATGCCGAGATTCATGAAGGCGTAGATCAGCAGATAGAGCATCACGCTGGCGATCCCGTCCGCCCCGCCGGCCACCACGCCGAACGTCGCGAACCCGGCATGGGCGATGCTCGAATAGGCGAGCAGCCGCTTGAAATTATCCTGCACCAGGGCCACGAAACTGCCGAGCGCCGCCGTCACCACAGCAATGACCGCGACGATGATCCAGACGTCCGAGCCTGCGACCAAGGGATTGAGGAAGACCCTGAGGATCACCGCGAACCCCGCTGCCTTCGGCCCCACCGACATGAATGCGGTGACCGTCGTCGGCGCGCCCTCATAGACGTCCGGCACCCACATATGGAACGGCACCGCGCCGACCTTGAAGACCAGCCCCGCGACGATGAAGACAACCGCCAGCAGCAATCCCGGATCGAGCGGATCGCCGCTCACGGCAGCGGCCATCGCGTCCAGTTGAGTCGTACCGGTCAGCCCATAGACCAGCGAAACACCGTAGAGGAAAATGCCGGTCGAGACGGCGCCCAGGATCACATATTTCAGCGCCGCTTCGTTCGATCGCCGCTCATGCCTGAGGAACCCGGTCAGCACATAGGTGCAGAGCACCATCAGTTCGAGGCCCACATAGATCGACAGGAGATCGGTCGCCGAAGCCATGATCATCATGCCCGAAAGCGCGAAGAGCAGCATGACATAGTATTCGCTGCTCCCGATCCCTTCGATATCGGCATATTTCCGCGAAAGGAGGAAGGTCAGGACGGTGGCGAGATAGAAGACGAACTTGAAGAAGACCGAGAAGCGATCGGCAACGAACATGCCCGAATAGGCCGGCCGCACCTCGCCCGCCAGCATGAGCGTTGCGACAGCGGCCATCAGCACCACCGCGACGGAAGCCCAGACGAGCAGCTGTTCCTGATCTTGCCGTATCAATTGTCCCAGGATCAGGAGGATGCAGGCGCCGGTGATCACGATGACCTCGGGCAGGCTTGCCAGCATCCACTGGAAGAGCACGGCGGCGGTCATTGTCCGCTGCCCTTTCCGTCCACCTCAATCAGCAAATGCTTTACCGACGCGTCGATAACGTTGAGGAAGGGTTTCGGGTAGAGTCCGACCCAGAGCACGAAGATCGCCAGCGGCAGGATTGCCGCCATCTCGCGGGCGTTCACGTCGCGGATCTGGTATCGGGCGCCGACGCTTGCCGGGCCAAGTGCGACCTTGCGATACATGCCAAGCAGATAGGCCGCGCTGAGCAACGCCCCGACAACGGCGGCGGTACCGACGGCCATGTTGGCGCCAAACCCGCCCGACAGCACCAGCAGTTCGCCGACGAACGAATTTGTGCCCGGCAGCGCCATCGATGACAGGGTGAACAGCGCGAGAAAACCGGTATAGACCGGCGCCACCTTCATCAACCCGCCATAATCGGCGATGCTGCGCGTATGGGTCCGCTCGTAGATCACCCCGACGAACAGGAACAGCGCGCCCGTCGTCACGCCATGATTGAACATCTGCAGGATGCCGCCTTCGAGCCCGCGGAGATTGAGCGCGAAAATCCCCATCGTCACGAAGCCCATATGACTGATGCTGGAATAGGCCACCAGCTTCTTCAGATCGTCCTGCGCGAGCGCAAGCAGACCGCCATAGACGATCGCAAGCGCCGAAAGCGCCAGCATCAGCGTCGAGTAATACACCGACGCCTCCGGCAGCATCGGCAGGGAGAAGCGAAGGAACCCATAGGCGCCCATCTTCAGGAGTACGCCGGCGAGGATGATGCTGCCCGCCGTCGGCGCCTGGACGTGGGCGTCCGGCAGCCAGGTATGGACCGGGACCATCGGCACCTTGACGGCGAAGGCGATCAGGAAGGCGAAGAACAGCCAGGACTGCACATCGAACGGCAAGTCCTGCGCCGTCAAGGCGAGGATGTCGAAGGTCTCGCCGCCATGGAAATAGAGCACGATGACGCCGATCAGGAACAGGAGGCTGCCCGCCAGCGTGTAGAGGAAGAACTTGAAGGCCGCATAGACCCGGCCATCGCCGCCCCAGACGCCGATGATCAGGTACATCGGGATTAGCATCGCCTCCCAGCAGACATAGAACAGGAACAGGTCCATCGCTGAGAATACGCCCAGCATCAGCGCCTGCATCAAAAGCAGGGCGACCATGAATTCCTTCACCTTGCGGTCGATCGCCACCCACGAGGCGAGCACTGAGATCCAGCCGAGCAGCGCGGTCAGGAACACGAAGAGCGCGCTGATGCCGTCGACGCCGAGCGCATAGGTGATGCCGATCGCCGGCACCCAGGGGCGCCTTTCGGTGAACTGCATCTCGTGGGTCGTGGTGTCGAAGGCGGCCAGCATCGCAATCGTGAGCGCGAGGTCAACCACGGTGAAACCGAGCGCCGTCCAGCGCACCGCATCGTCGTTGCGCAGACACATCAGGACCGCTGCCCCGACCGCGGGCAGGAAGACGATGAGGCTGAGCAGCGGGAACGTCATTGTACCCCCTATTGCCAGACGACGGCGAAGACGGAGATGGCGGCGATCAGACCGGCGATCATCGCCAGCGCGTAGTGTGTCACAACGCCGGTCTGCAGCCGCCGCAGCACCCCGCCGCCGTCAAGGATCGCATGCGCCACGCCGTTGACCATTGCATCCACGCCGTGGAGGTCGACCCGAAGCCCGGTCCGTGCCGTCCCGTGCAGCAAGGGAAGTGCCGCCGTCTCCGAGACGTCGCTCACCGCCTTCTCGTAACGGGCCAGCGGTTGCTCGGCGAACCACATGAAGGCCCGCGCCCCCTTGCGGTAGAACCAGTCGGTGTCGATGCTGATCGTGTTCTCCGGGTCGAGCGCCCTGAGGAAAATGACGAAGCCGAGGGCGGTGAACATCAGAACGCCGAGGCTCTCGGTGATATGCACGCCGGTATAGGGTTCGAAATCCACTGGATAGGGAAGAAGCGCATAGAGCGGTCCTGGAAATACCCCGATCGCAATGCAGAGCGTCGCCGCCATGGCCATCGCGGCCAGCATGTTGCCGGGCGGCTCCCGCGCCTCCAGCCCCCGGTCGGTGCCGAAGAACATGTAGTATGGAAGCTTGAGTCCGGTATGCAGGAACGTCCCCGACGACGCCATCGTCAGCGCCAGCGTGACCAGCGCGCGGTGATCTCCCCCGGCGGCGGCCACCACCATCGACTTGGTGACGAAACCCGAGAAGAACGGAAAGGCCGAAATGGCGAAGGCGCCGATCATGTAGAGCGCCACTGTGAGCGGCATGGTCCTGTACAGCCCGCCGAGCTCAGTGAGCTTGCGCCGACCGGTGACGTAGATCACCGCCCCCGCCCCCATAAACAGCAGCGCCTTGTAGAGGATGTGGGCGAAGGCATGGCTGGTGGCTCCGTTCACGGCCATCTCGGTGCCGATGCCGACTCCCGCCACCATGTACCCCACCTGGCTGACGATGTGATAGGCGAGCAGCCGCCGGCAGTCGTTCTCCAGCACCGCGTAGATGACGCCGTAGATCGCCATCGCCGTGCCGAGCCAGACCAGGAGCTCGGTTCCCGGAAAGGCCCGCGCCAGCACATAGACGGCCGTCTTGGTGGTGAAGGCGCTCATGAACACCGCCCCGGTGACAGTCGCCTCGGGATAGGCATCGGTCAGCCAGGCGTTGAGCGGCGGCACCGCGGCATTGAGCAGGAAGCCGGCAAGGATCAGGTAGGTGCCGGGGCCCATCCCCGCCTCGATGGGTCCGAAGAGAAACGAGCCGCTGGCAATCCCGTGCAGGACGATGCCGCCGAGCAGCACGACACCACCGGTGACATGGACCATCAGGTAGCGAAACGCGGCGCGGATCGCCTTCTCGCCCCCTTGCGCGAACACCAGATAGGCGGAGGCGAACGCCATGCCCTCCCAGAACAGGTAAAGCGTCAGGTAGTCGCCGGCGAACACTACGCCAAGAGCGCTGCCGACATAGACGAACGCCGCGACGTGCTGGCCAGCCTCGGTCAGGTGCAGCGCATAGACCATGCCGATCAGCGCCATGAGCGTGAAAACCGTGGCAAAGACGATGCTCAGCTTGTCGACCTTGGCGACGAGAATATCCTGGCCGATGAACTGTGCCGCACCATAGCTTCCCGGCTGCATCGCAAGCACCGCGAGGATCGCCAGGACCGGGATCGAGAGCAGATACACCTTGCGGATCGCTCCCTGCAGGAAGGGGATCGGCAAGGCGCCAAGAATGAACAGCAGGGCCGGATGGACGAACTCAGTCATAATAGTCCTCGCGCCGCATGAGCCCGCCCTGATGGCCGAGGAACTTGGAGACGAAAATCAAAAGCACGCAGGAACCGAAGCCGTAGACGGCCGACCAGCCAGGCACGCGCTCCCACAGATATTCGGCATGTTCGCGGCGAACGATAAAGTCGGCGACGACGATCAGCACGAGTACCAGGTAGAACAGCCGTCGCCGCTGCCGCGCATAGGCTTCACCTCCGAAGAAATCGACGATCCGCTTGATCATCGGACTACTCCTTCCGCCAGAGCAAGGAAATAGCCGGGAAAGATGCCCATCAACACCGACAGGATGGCGGTCGCGACCAACGGCACCGTCACCAGCGGAATTTCGCGGACCGTCGCGGGGCTTTCCGTCGTGCCCGCCCCGAAAAAGGCGACATAACTGACCGGCAGGAAATAGGCGGCGTTCAGCACCGAGCTTGCCAGAAGCACGATCAGGAACGCCATCTCCCCCGCCTGGACCGAGCCAAGCGTCAGATACCATTTGCTGACGAAGCCCGCGGTCGGCGGCACGCCGATCATGCTGAGCGAGGCGACGAAGAATGCCCCCATCGTCCAGGGGAGCCTGCGGCCGATGCCGGCCATGTCGCTGATATTGCGCTTGCCGGAGGCGCAATAGATCGACCCGGCACAGAAGAACAGCGTGATCTTGGAGAAGGCGTGCGCGGCGATGTGGATGATGCCGCCGACCATCGCAACCGGCGAGAGCAGAACCGCGCCCAGCACCACATAGGAGAGCTGGCTGACCGTAGAATAGGCAAGCCGCGCCTTCAGGTCGTCCCGCGTCAACGCATAGATCGACGCCATCAGGATCGTGAAGGAGACCAGATAGGCCGTGGCAATGCCGAGCCCCAGTCCGCCCATCAGCTCCGTGCCGAAGACATGGAACACCACCCTGAGCACGCAGAAGACGCCCATCTTGACGACCGCCACGGCATGCAGCAGCGCGCTGACCGGCGTCGGCGCCACCATCGCGGCAGGCAGCCAGGCATGCATCGGCATCACCGCGGCCTTGGCGAAGCCGAAGAGATAGCAGAAATAGACGACCGTCAGCAGCGCCGCCGAGGCATCGGCCTTCGCCAGCAGCCCTCCGGGCACGAAGTCGAGCGACCCGGCAACGTGATAGGTGAGCGCCAGCGCCGCGAGAAGCACGCTCTTCGACGCGCCCATCAGATAGACGAGGTATTTGCGGCTGCCCGCCCACCCCTCCTCGTCCTCGTGGTGGTAGACCAGCGGATAGGTGACGAGGCTCAGCACCTCGTAGAAGATCACCAGCGTGAACAGATTGGCGGCGAAGGCGCCGCCGACGGCCGCCGCGAGACTGGTGGCGAAGCAGGCGAAGAAGCGGGTCTGCGCGTGCTCCTTCAGGTGCCGCATGTATCCGATGGAATAGATTGCCGCGAGGATCCACAGCAGCGACGAGACGGTGGCAAACACCATGCCGAGCGCATCGACCCGGAAAGCGAAGTCGATTCCCGGCAAGATCTCGAACAGCCGCAACTCGACCGTGCCGCCCGAAAGCACCGTCGGCGCCATCGAGGCGACGATCGCGAACATGACGATCGCGGCGAGCGGCGAGACGAGATCGCGGAGCTTTTCGCGCTTGTTGAGAAGGAGAACTGCAAGGGCCGCCAGGCCTGCGACGGCGACGGCAAGTAGGGGCCGGATGGAGGTCACCGGATCCAAGCCGCTATCCTTTCATCACGGTCACGTCGTCGACCTTGAGGGTGGACTTGTTCCGCACGAGGGCAACCAGGATGCCGAGCGCGACGGCGACCTCCGCGGCCGTGATCGCGATGACGAAGATCGCGAAGATCTGCCCGCGGAAATCGGCGTAGTAACGCCCGAAAGCGATGAAATTGATATTGACCGAATTGAGCAGCAGCTCCAGCGACATCAGCACGATCAGAATGTTGCGCCTGACCAGCACGCCCGCAGCCCCGATCACGAACAGGACCACTCCAAGCAAAACAAACCACCAGAGCGGCACCATCACCCCGACTCCTTCCGCGCCAAGACGATTGCTCCGACGAGCGCCGCCAGCAGGATGACGGAGACGACTTCGAACGGCAGGAGATAATCGGCGAAAAGCGTCGTGCTGAGCGACCTGATCTGGTCGCCGCCGCGGATCGCAGCGGGCTCAGTGACCGCAAAGCGGTCGCTCCAGAGCACCAGCACAAGCATCTCGACGCCGAGCAGGACCAGCAGCACCAGGGCCGGCAGGTTGCCGCCCGGCAGGAACCGTTGCAACACCGCTTCGCGCACATCGATCATCATGATCACGAAGAGGAACAGCACCATGATCGCGCCGACATAGACGAAGATCTGGACGACGGCGAGCAAGGGCGCCTCGAGCAGGACGAAAACGGCCGAGATCTGCAGGAAACAGGCCATCAGTGCCAAAGCGCTGTGAACCGGATTGCGGGCCAGCACCACAGTCAGGGCAGTGATCACAGCTACCGTGGCGAACAGAAGAAAGAAGCCCTGATCCATCGACGCCGACCCCTCCCACGCGAACTGTCACTCGGCGCGAGGTGGCCAGATTTGAGGTAGCGCCGCACTTCAGATGCGTTCACAAATTGTGCCCTAGTCTCCGATTTTTCACAAGAATATTGTCGGCGTGGGCGGGACGTGGTCCGGTAGGATAACCGACGCGGCCCGCCGTGGATCACGGTGGATCACGGAGCAAAGCTGCGGTAGTGGCAGCCGTTTCACACCTTGAAGCAAGGGATGGGCAAAGCCGTCGCTCGTAAGCGACGGCTCGTTCGTTACTGGGTACCTCCCGACGGGGCTGGCTGCGTGCCTTGTCCACCCGAGGGAGCCGGTTCTGTGGCTTGCCCGCCTGCCGGCGCCTGTTGCGTTGTGTCTCCGCCGCCCCCGGCCGGAGCTTCGACGCTCGGCGCGTTGACATTCACATCCGTGTCACCGCCGCCGCCCGCACCGTCGAAGAGGTCGCCGCCAAACAGGAACAAGGCGCCGACAACCAGCAGAACGAGAACTATAGCGACGGCCCAAGCGCCACCGCTGCCAGTATTTACCACCGTTGGTCCTCTATCAGCCATCTAAAATCTCCTTATTCTTAATGCTGTGGCAAAAACTCACAGGAGTGATTTAGGTTCCAACAAGAACAAAGGCGGCAAATGACACGTGCTCGCGGCGACGGCGTGAGAACTATATATTTGTGCCGTGAAACGAGCCTTTGAAGAATGAATGAAGTTCGCAGGAAAAGGGTCTCGCGCAACGACTGCTGATGTTGTGATCATATTAGAATGGAAGAATTCTCCATTGCTGCCTCGGCACGCAAGTTGGCGTCGCCGATGGCTCGGCAGCAACACGGACTTTGACGGGCGAGGTCCTATCTATGTGGGGCGGCCAGGCGAACACTATTCCAATCATAAGAGCCGCGAAAAGAACAATCACTGCAGCAAGAGCGATCGACACCGTGGGATCGCTCGGCGCCATTGGTGGTAGCCGGTTGCGTGCCGGCCGAATTCGAAGCCGGTCTACACGCCCGGGTTTACGCGTAGAGATTGCATTAACCATACTCGTTTACGTTCCTCGCGGGTTTGCAAAGGGAATGGGGCAATCATCCGGGCCGGCAGTCTTCTCGTTTTTCTTCTTTCAGGTGCGCGGCTCTCGGCGGCGGCTGATATCGACGGGCCGCTGGTCGGGCCCGGGGATGGCTATGAGGTGCCGGTCGAACAATCTTCCGGCGGCGTCGCCGGTTATATGGAAGGCTCCTATGGCGCCGCAGTCGATGCGCCCGGCGATATCGATACGGATAGCTGGGAACTGAGAGGCGCGGTGAACTTCGACGCCGGCTCCGGCATGAACCTGCAGGTCGACCTGGGCTACACCCGCGCTTCGTACGAGGATCTCGACACGAACAGCTACGATGGCGCGCTCCACGGCTACTACCGCGACAACACCTATGCAGCCGGCGTCTTCCTGCAGGCGGCACGTCTCGATCCGGGCATCGACACCCATGTCAACGATTACCTCGGCGGCCTCGAGGGCGCCTATTTCCTCGACACCTGGACCCTGCACGGGACGCTTGGCTACGGCCAGGCGCGGATGGAAAGCATCGGCGCCGACCACTACATGGGCGCGCTCGGCGCACGCATATACGCGACCGACAACATCCGCTTCGATATCGACGGCTCCCATAACCGCATCTCGGAAAGCGACATCGATTACGATCTGCGTACCCTGAAGCTGACGGCCAACTACCGGCCCGAGGCCTTCCCCGTCACGCTCTTCGCCGGCTACAAATACGTGAACGAAGAGCTCTCCGGTTTCCGCGAGGCGCTTTCCGGCGACACGAGCACGATCTTCGGCGGCTTGCGCTTCTCCTATGGCTCGGCAACCCTGCGGGAGGAAGAGCGCCTCGGCCCTGTCTGGTCCAACAACCGCCTGGCGTTCTGACCCGCTCGCCCGAACCGAGCGTTTTTGATCTCAAGGATTTCATTTCCACGAAGACACGGTGGAGCGGCGATCGCCCAGGCGGCCGGTGGGCCCGGAGGCCCCTCCACTAGTAAATAAAATCAACAACATCTCGCAAACTGAGACACTTCAATTTGGCAAACAGAAACAATGCGGTTTAAACCGAGGTGTCTCACTCAATCAGGTCCAAGAATCAAACGAAAATCTCAACGAGAATTGGTTCCGCGATGCCGAATCGACGGTGATGCGAGCGGCCGAATGGTACTCGATAAATCGAGATAGCTGCCCTCGTCCGGTTGTCTTGACGCTGAGGCGAAAGTTCGAACTCTCCCCGCTCCAAGTCTGCCTTGCCATTCGGATGGCGAATGGGGGTTCGTTATGAGCGCCTCCATTCCCATCAGCAATGGACTTCTGAATACAAGGCTCGTGCGAGAAGCAGTATCAAATCCACGCGAGTATCAGCGCCAGCTCGACGGCAAGGGGGCCACGCCCGCGGCTAAGCGGAAAGGCTTCAAGTCCCGCAAATGGCAATCATCACCAGATCGCGAACTGTCCTGGAAGCGCAAGCGAACATTCGGAGGTTGCGGTGCGATGCCGGCTGAATTTCGTCAGATGTATACAGAGGGCGAGCGCGCCGCTTTGCTCGCCGTGGGGTGGAACAAATTGAACCCTATGGCCGCGCGCAAAGGGGGCGGTCCGCGATTGATCCAAGCAAGCCACTCCTTATTGATGATACGGATGATATTGGGCAGGTTCTTCTCACCGGGCCGGGGACGGTAGTACAACCCCTTGCCGACGTACGGGACGAGGACCCGGAATGGCTCGTTTGAGCCCACTGCGGACATTGGCCGCTGGCGCCCGGAACTTCCAAATTCGTTGCGCAAAGCAGACCCGTGTGTGGCTGAGTGTTCGGATGCGGGTCTATCCTGGCCTCCTCAAAATTTCGACCGGCCGCTTTTCGCGCTCGCGGCCGCATAATCCCAAAATCGATACTCGGCCGAAAGGGAAAGCATTGTAGGATGGTCCCTCACGCCTATATAAGGGGTCGGTAGAAAGCGCCCTTAGTGCTCGAAGCCGACCCGTGTCGCCAGAAGCACCCCTGGCCTTAGGTTCTTTCCCGGGCCCTGTAGCAATGCGGGTCGGGCGGCAGCGCGGTGGATTAGACTGTGAGTGGGTCCAGGGCGTTTAAGTCTTCTCTTGTTGTTATTCCAGTATCTAACCTTCCCATCGGGTGCAGCTGCACATCAGCATGGCAAGCTCACAATCTATTCGCGGGCCGACTTTGACTGGACCAGCCGATAGCCACCCAGATCATCTGGCCCATGAACAGCGAAAGCACGGTCTTCGGCCAGGGCGGTTTACCGTTTTGTCGGCAATGACGCACGACATCGAATCGTTGGAAGGGAGCGGCCCGCTTAGGTGGAATCCGGAAATCTGACGATGGAAGCTAAACGAGCACGACACGCCAAGAGCAGTCCCAGTTTCTGATCAGCGGCCTGAATCGATCTACGGTCTAGTCGATCCTCGGAGGTGCACTCCAGCCCCGTGGCTGTGCTCCAAGTCGCCTCCAAGCAAGCACGTTTCGAGTAATTTTTCATAACCGCTTCAGAATGGCTTCTGATGCCTTCTCCGCGATCATGATCACCGGCGAGTTCGTGTTGCCGGAGACGATCGTCGGCATCATGGACGCGTCGACGACGCGCAGTCGTTCGATGCCGTGCACGCGCAGTTCCGCGTCCACCACGGCCATAGGGTCACTTCCCATCTTGCAGGTACCGACGGGGTGGAAGATGGTCGTCGCAATGTCCCCGGCGCGGCGGATCAGATCCTCGTCGCTGTCGTGCTCGCGACCGGGAAGCATTTCCTGCGGCCGGAATTGCGCGAGCGCCTTCGTTTCCATGAGGCTGCGGGCGTGGCGAATGGACCTCGCCGCAAGCAAACGGTCGCCGGCGGTGGAGAGATAGTTTGGGCGTATTTCAGGTGGCCGTGTCGCATCACGCGCGGTGACGTGCACCGTGCCGCGGCTCTCCGGCCGGAGATTGCAGACGGATACGGTGACGGCGGGATAGCGATGCAACGGCTCTCCGAGCCGGTCCGTGCTGAGCGGCTGAACGTGATATTCGAGATCGGCCGTCGCCACGGCCGGATCGCTCTTGGCGAAGATCCCGAGCTGGCTCGGCGCCATTGAGAGCGGGCCGGATCGGCTGATGGCGTATTGCAGACCCATGCCGGCGCGGCTGAAGAGGTTGTGATAGAGTTGGTTCAGTGTGCGCGCGCCTTCGATCTTGAAAACGGTGCGGATCTGCAGGTGGTCCTGCAGGTTCTCACCGACGCCTTGAAGTTCATGGTGGACGGGAATGTCGAGGGCGGACAGCAGGTCCGGTCGACCGATGCCCGACAGCTCCAGTATTTTTGGCGAGTTGATGGCACCAGCAGACAACAACACTTCGCGCGAAGCATGAGCGATGCAGAGCCGGCCGCCGAGGCGGAAACGCACGCCGGTGACCATCTTTCCGTTTAATTCCAGCCTTTCGGTCTCGGCTCCGGTCAGGACGCGCAAATTCTTGCGGTTCATTGCAGGTCGCAGAAAGGCTTTTGTCGTGTTCCAGCGCACGCCGCCGCGCTGGTTGACCTCGAAATAACCGGAGCCTTCGTTGTCGCCGTCGTTGAAGTCGTCGGTCTTCGGAATGCCGAGCTCTTCCGCCGCGTCGCGGAATGCGTCGAGGATCGGCCAGGAGAGGCGCTGGCGCTCGACGCGCCACTCGCCGCCTGCCCCATGCATCGCCGATTTTCCGCGGTAATTGTCCTCCGACTTCAGGAAGTAGGGCAACACGTCGTCCCAGCCCCAGCCGGCATTGCCCGCCTGTCGCCAGCCGTCATAGTCGGCAGCCTGGCCGCGCATGTAGATCATCCCGTTGATCGACGAGCAGCCGCCGAGAACCTTTCCGCGCGGATAGTTCAATGCACGGCCGTTGAGGCCGGCTTCGGGTGCCGTCTTCATAAGCCAGTCGGTGCGCGGATTGCCCATGCAGTAGAGATAGCCGATCGGCACATGCACCCAGGGATAGCGGTCCGAACCGCCCGCTTCGAGCAGCAGAACCCGGATCCTCGGATCGGCCGAGAGCCTGTTCGCCAGGACGCATCCCGCCGAGCCCGCGCCGACGATAATGAAATCGTAGGTTCCTTCGTCAACCGCAGTTTCCGTCATGGGCACGGTCACGCCGCAACTCCCGCTGACTTTTTTGCCGGCGCCGAAAGCCGCCGCCAGATCGGCGTCATGGCATCCGTGATGTCCCTGTACAAAGCGTAGCGCTGATTATAGTGAGCGGAGAGGCTACCGTTCGGCCTGTATTCTCGTTCGACACGCACCATCGCGGCCGCGCCGTCGGTGAAATCGGCGAAGAGACCGACGCCCGTTCCCGCGGCGATCGCGGCACCCAGCGCCCCAGTTTCCCGCGAAGCCGCGACGGAGACCGGCACGCCGAGCACATCGGCAAAGATCTGCGGCCACA
Organism: Sinorhizobium glycinis; assembly: GCF_001651865.1. Lineage (GTDB taxonomy): Bacteria > Pseudomonadota > Alphaproteobacteria > Rhizobiales > Rhizobiaceae > Sinorhizobium > Sinorhizobium glycinis. The sequence goes on along the minus strand of NZ_LPUX01000061.1, from coordinate 190,199 downwards.
ATTGGCTGCGCGAACCGCCACCCGACAGGACCGCCTCGTCGAATCTGGCCCCCGCCTTGCGGATCGTCTCAATATGTTGGCGGTGGCCGAAGGCGACGCCTTCGAGCAGCGCACGGATCAGATGCCCCTTGCTATGCCAGCCCGCGATCCCGTAGAAGCCTGCCCGAGCGTGGCCGTCCTGCTGCGCGCCATAAAGATATGGGTGGTAGAGGGGATCGTCCGCAGCGGGTTCGACAGCAGCTGCCAGCGCGCAGCAGGCGTCGAAGGGCGATACACTCTCCGCATGCTCGCCCTCGAAGAACTCACGCACCAGCCATTCGAGATTGACAGCGGAGGTGGCGCTATTTTCCATCGCCATGTAGCAGGTGCGGTCAAAGGTCGAAGACATGAATACGGGGCCGTCGAGGTCGGGACCGTCTATGATGACTTGGTTGATGCTCCATGTGCCCGCGATGATCGAGGCGCTGCCGGTGCGCGAGACGCCGGAACCGAGCGCCGAGGCGACGACGTCGAAGAGTCCCCCGATTACCGGTGTGCCGGCGGCAAGCCCGGTTTCCTGCGCCACCCTCTCCGCAACTGTGCCGGCGATGTCGGCGCTTTCGATGAGCGGCGGCAACAGGTCCATGCAATCGGCGAGCCCATAGGCGTCCATGAGCGTCCTGTCATAGCTGCGGGCGGCGAGGTCGAGCAGGCCGGCGCCGGACATGTCCGACACCTCGCTGATGCGCCGGCCGGTCAGGCGGTTGACGACGAAATCCTTGGAGAAGAACACCGTGCCGATGTGCTTGAAGACCTCCGGCCGGTGTCGCTTCAGCCAGGCAAGAAGCGTCGGCGTCTGTGAGGGCCAGGGGCGCTGGCGGCCGATTGGATAGGTGCGGTCGCCCACGCCTTCCGCCGCCCATTGCTCGACGAGGCCGGTCGCCCGCGTGTCGAGCGACTGTATGCCGAGGAGCGGTTCGCCGTCCCGATCGAGTGCGTAGAGGCCGTTGCCGTGGCCGGCACAGCCGATCGCGGCAATATCGCTCGCCGCGATTCCCGCCTCGTCGAGGCAGGTGCGGATGACATGCTTGGCATTCGTCCAGAGTTCGTCGAGATCGCGCTCGACATGGCCGGGGCATGGCATGCGGCTGTGGCCCTCCTCCCCCGCATGCGCCAGTTCCCGGCCGGTCCGGTCGAAGATCACCGCCTTGATGACAGTGTTGCCGGCGTCGATCCCCAAAAGATAGTCTCCCATTCGGAACCCCTCCCAAGGTTCGTTTACGCCCTCACCCCTGGTGATAGAGCGCGAAGGCGTCCTCGCCGCTCGCATCCGCGTGCACGATCGCCATCAGCCCGCGCACCACGGCGCTGGGATTGGCATGCTGATAGATGTTGCGCCCATAGACCATGCCCATGGCGCCCTGCCGCATCAAGGCGGCTGACTTGTCGAAGACGGCGCGAAGATCCTCCTTGCCGCCGCCGCGCACCAGAACCGGGCAGCGCGCCGCCTCGACGACACGGTGAAAATCTTCCGCATTGGTCGTCGGGTCCGCCTTGACGATATCGGCCCCCATTTCGCGGGCAAGCCGCGTCAACGTGACGATCTTTTCGGCATCGCCATCGACCATGTAGCCGCCGCGTTCCGTCACCGGTTGCATGACCAGCGGTTCGATCATCAGCGGCATGCCGTATCGTTCGCAGTCTGCCCGCACGCACGAAATGTTCTGGACGCATTGGCGGAAGAGATCGGGTTCGTCGGGCAGCATGAAGAGGTTGACCACCACGCAGGCGGCATCCATTTGCAACGCACCGACCAGCGGCTCGGCCTCGTTCTGCAATACCGCCCACATGTCGCGATGGCGGATGCGGTTATAGGGATTGCCCATGTCGATACGCATGACCAGCGCCGGCTTGTCCTTACCGGGAATGTCCTGCAACAGCTCGGCCTGGCCGTAGTTCATCTGGATCGCGTCAGGTCTGGCCTCGACCAGCGCCTTTACGACGGCTGGCATGTTCTCCAGCCCATCGAGGAAGGACGGCTCGTTGCACACGCCGTGATCGATCGCCACGTCAAGGCAACGGCCGTTGCCGAACAGCCGGTTCATCCGGACCTTGCGGTTGTCTCGCATAATTCACTCCTATGTTCGTTCCTTGCGGAAAGGGTTTCCTCCGCGACGCCGTGGCGCTCGCGCATGAGGCTGAAAAAACGGCTCAATTCCTCGGCCCTGCGCTGCTCCGGCCAGCCCTTTTCGGCGGCAAGCAGGTCGAGCGCGGCTTCGGCCATGGCAAGCGAAAGCTCGCCGGTGATGGCAAGTGTCGTGCGCCGGAGGAGCAGGTCGTCCAGATGCTCGACCGCCTCCTCGCGGATGAGATACAGGAGTTCACGAGCGCTATAGCCGGCATGGGGCAAGAGGCGGTCCGGCCCCGCCGCCGTGAAGCTGACGACGCCCTCCGCATCTGTCCCGTAGCGCTCGAACAGCGTTGCGGCGCGACCCGGGGAAAGGCTCGTCGATTCCGACAGGTCCCGGACCCATCCGGCACGGTCTTTCGGAAATTCCCGTCCGCCGCCAAAAGGGCGATCGGCTGTGTTCACGCGGCGGCTATGGCCCAGCCGTTCCAACGCCATGTCTGCGGCGAGCTCGCCGAAGGATCGGAAAGTCGTCCACTTGCCGCCGATCATGCAGAGCACCGGCGGCCCGCCGTCGCGGCCTTCGAGCACGGTGCAGAAATGGTCGCGCGGGATGCGGCCGGTGAAGCTATCCTTGCTGGCCGGTAGCGGTCGCACGCCGGCGAACTGAAAGACGATCTCTTTCGGGCGGATGCGCACGCCCGGCAGTACGAAGGCGAGCGATTGCAGGATATAGTTCCGCTCTTCGGGTTCGCACCGCACCGTATCGGGATCTTCGACGCGGATATCCGTCGAGCCAACCAGCACCTTTCCGAGATAGGGAAACAGAATGCAGATGCGGCCGTCCTCGTTCTCGTAGTAGATCATGTGCCCATCGAGCATGTCGTGGAGTGCCGGATTGTCGATGATCAGGTGCGAGCCCTTCGTACCCCCCATCAGCGGAGCGGGTCGGTCGTCTGCAGGAAACAGCGTTGCGTTTGCCGTATCGATCCAGCCGCCGGTGGCATTGACGACCAGTCGCGGCCGTATCGGGAATTTTTCTCCGGAAAGCTTGTCATGCAGCAGGAATTCCCCGGCATCGGCCTCTTCGAGCGTCGCGTAGTTCAGGGCGCCGGCATTCGCCCCGGCTGACAGAGCGTCGCGCAACAGCTCGATGCCGATGCGTTCGGGATGGCTGACCCAGGCATCGTGATAGGTCGCCGAGCCCAGGATTGCCGGATTGAGCGCCGGCCATTTTCCCAGCGTCGACTTGCGGCCGCGGAACTCGTGTCGCGGCATCAGCGCCCGCTTGCGCGTCAGGAAATCGTAAATGCCGAGGCCCCCCTTGATGGCGACGGCACCACGACGGCTGGGGCGGCGGGTGAGGCCGAGAAAGCGCACGATGCCGTTGGCGAGACCGGAGAAGACATCGAAGACCGGCACCGTGGTCGGCAACGGGGCGACATAGTGCGGGGCGTTGCGCAGCAGCCGGTCGCGCTCGACGAGCGACTCCCGAACCAGGCTGAACTCACCATTCTCGAGATAGCGCAGACCGCCATGGACCATTCGCGAGAGGGCAGCGCTCGCGCCCGAGCAATAGTCGCCCTTCTCGGCTAGCAGCACATTGACGCCCTGCAACGCAAGCTCGCGAAAGACGCTGATACCGTTGATGCCGCCTCCGAGGACGCACACGTCCACCTTCGGGCTTTGGCGGAGCCCGTCCAAAGTGTCTTTCCGGTTCATGATGGGTCCGTTATCCGTCCATGTTCGCCAGCTTCGCCGAAACGGCCGTTTCGATGGCTGCCATATCTTCAGCGGAGAGCCGCAGCGTGCCGGCCCGCGCATTGTCGAGCGCCTGCGCCGGGTTCCGCGCGCCACAGAGGGCAAAGGTCACGCCTGGCTGCTTCAGCGTCCAGGCGATGACCGTCTGCGCGACGCTGGCGCCGTGGCGCTCTGCGACGGCCCGGGTCGTCTCGGCGAAATCCCTGGCCTTCTGCCGGTTTGCGACGGAAAAGCGCGGATTGTCCTTGCGCTGGTCGTCGCCGGAAAAGACCCGCTCCGGTCCGATCGCGCCGGAGAGCAGGCCGAGCGCCAGCGAGGAATAGCTGAGGGTCGAGACGCCGTTGGCAACGGTGAGCGGCAGCAGGTCCGCCTCGATCTCGCGATCGATCATGCTGAACCGCTCCTGGATCGCATCGAGCGAACCGGTTTCGATGTACTGCTTCAGCTCCGAACGGTTGACATTGCTGGCGCCGATCGCGCGGATCTTGCCGGCCCGCTTCAGGTCTTCCAGCGCCGCAACCGTCTCCTCGATGGGCGTCGTCGCGTCCTGCCAGTGGGTGATGTAGAGGTCGATATGATCTGTGCCGAGGCGGCGCAGGCTTTGCTCAACCTCATGGATGATCGAATCCCGGCCGAGATAACGATGGACCGGCTTGCTGTCCTGGTCGAAGAAGTGGTTGCCTCTTTTCGTATGCCACACGAGGCCGCATTTGGTGGCGATCACCGCCTTGTCGCGGCGCCCCGCGATCGCCTTGCCGACGATCTCCTCCGCCCGGCCGAGGCCGTAGGCCGGCGCCGTGTCTATGAGGGTGACGCCGGCCTCGAGCGAAGCGTGAATGGCGGCATTGGATTCCGCCTCATCCGTTCCGCCCCACATCCAGCCGCCGATCGCCCAGGTGCCGAGGCCGACGGCAGATGCCTTGACGCCGGAGCGTCCGATCTCGCGGGTTAGCTGCTCGCCGCTCATGCGGAAAATCCTTCCTCGGAGGCAATTTCAAGAATACGCGCGCCGGTCGCCTCGTCGGTGACGAGCGTGTCGAGATGGTCGCCCCGCATGACGCTGAGAATCGGGCCTGCCTTGTTCGGCCCGCTCGCGACGCCGATCTTGGTTGGAATCGAGGCAAATTCCTCAAGCGTCAGCGACACCAGCGAACGGTTGAGGCTGTAGTTGCAAACCCGGCCTCGGTCGTCGAGCAGGTGGGCGAGCAGTTCGCAGGTCGCGCCGGAGCGTTCGATCGCCGCCCGGTCGGTGCTGGAAGACGGATGCAGGTCGTAGTAGCTCGAGTCGTCGGTCAGGATCGAGCCGATGCCGACCACGGCCACCTTCGCCTCGCGCGCCCGTTTGAAGACGTCGGCGACGGAGCGGATGTTGATCAGCATTTCCCGCTGCTCGGAATCGTCGGCGAAGAGCGGCGCGTGGATCTGATAGGAATGCCCGCCAAGCCGCTCGGCCATCAGCGTCGAAACATGATTGACGTCGGTATAGTGCTTGCCCTGGACGCAGCCCGTCGCCGGTATTACCTCGACGTCGAAACGACGCGGCGGCTGCAAGCCGGCGACGACGGCGCTCACCCCTTTGCCGCCAGTGATGCAGATCGTGTCGCCGTCGCCGATCTCATCGAGCAGCAGGCGGGCGGCCGCCTGTCCGACTGTCTGAAGCGCGATCTGCGGATTGTCGGAAACGGTCGGCACCACGACCGCACGGCTGATACCACCGAGCGCCAGAAGTCGTTCCTCCATGTCGACCAGGGGCTCGACGGGGGACTTGATCTTGATCTCGACGAGGCCGAGTTGACGGCCCCGCTTGATGAGGCGGTTGACGGTGGCTTGGGAGATACCGAGCTGATCGGCGATCTGTGCCTGCGTCAGGCCTTCCATAAAGTGCAGGACGAGCGCCTGGTGCATCTGACGGGCGATGACGATTTCCTCGCGCTGCGCTGTCGTCCTGGGTTTCAGTTTCGCAATTGGCATGTCAGGCGGCCTTCCGCTTGTGCAGGAAATGGTCGATGGAAACGGCAGCGAGCAGAATGCACCCCTTGATCATGTCCTGCCAATAGACCGAGACGTCCAGCAGGATCAGCGAGCTGGTGACGACAGAGAGAAGCGCGATGCCGAGGATGGCGCCGAGGATCGTGCCGGAGCCGCCGTTGAGCGAGGCGCCGCCGATTACCGCCGCCGCAATGATGTTGAGTTCCATGCCAACGCCGAAGGTGGGGGTCGCGGCGCCGAAGCGGGACATGTAGATGACGCCTGCAACACCTGCGAGCGTCGAGCAGAGCACCGTCACCCAGAATTTCACCCGATTGGTCTTGATGCCGGAATAGAGCGCCGCCTTCTCGTTGCTGCCGGTGTAGAAGACCTTGCGGAAGGCGGTTGCCCGGCGCAGCAGGAAGTCGAACAGGATGACGACGGCGACGAAGATCAGGATGACATAGGGAACGCCGTAGAACGTGCCCTGCCCCACCGCCTTGAAGCCCGCCGGCAGCGTGAAGAGCGAGAGCGGCGTGCCCTTTGTGATGATGAGGCAAAGCCCGCGCACGATCACCATGGCAGCGAGCGACGTGATGAAGTGGTTGAGGCCCACGATCGTCACGAAGAAACCCATGATGCCGCCGATCACGCTGCTCGCGGCGATGCCGACGAGCGAGGCCGTCCAAGGGTCGAGGCCGGCCAGGAAGAGCGAACCCGAGAGCACCATCGCAAAGCAGACGACGGAGCCAACCGCGAGATCGATGCCGCCGACGATAAGCAAGATCGTCATGCCCACGACGACGATGCCTTCGACCGAAAAACTCATCAACATGGCGCGGAAGTTGCCGAGTGTCAGAAAGTGCGGCGAGGCGAAACTCATGATCACGCAGAGTGCGAGGATGATCGCTATCAGCCCCGCCTCGCGCATCCTGCCGATGCGTTTCCAGGACGATGTCTTCGGCGCGCCTGCCGCCATCGTGTCGATTGCCATTCCCGTCCCTCCCAATTTCTCGTCACGCTGCATGGCTTGCCGCCCTTGCCGTTCCCACCCCCGAGGCGAGGCGGATCACAGCCTCCTCCGTCATCTCGTCAATGCCGAGCTCCCCGGCTATGCGACCCTCCCGGACGACGAGCACGCGGTCCGAGAGCCCGAGCAGCTCCGGCATTTCCGAAGAGATGACGACAATGCCGATGCCCGAGCGGGCAAGCTCGCGCAGCAGGCGGTGAATCTCCGCCTTCGCACCGACATCGATGCCGCGTGTTGGCTCGTCCATCAGGATGACCTTCGGCTTCACCGCGAGCTGCTTGGCGATCGCGACCTTCTGCTGGTTACCGCCGGAGAGCGATTTTACGGGGGCCTCGACACCGCCCATCCGCACTGCAAGCCGCCGGGCGAAATCCTCAGCAAGCGCGGCCTCCGCACGCCCGTTCATGAGACCGACGGAATTCGTCAGCGACTTCAGTTCCAGCACGGAAATGTTCTGCGCGATCGACATCTCCAGAAAGATGCCAGCGCCCTTTCGGTCCTCCGAGAGATAAACGAGCCCGGCCTTCACCGCATCGGAATAGGAATTGATCTTCTGCGTCTTGCCGCGGAGGCGTACTGCACCGGCCGTGCGCGCTCGAAGCCCGCATATACCCTCGGCGATTTCCGTGCGGCCGGATCCGATCAGGCCGCCGATGCCAAGAATCTCGCCCTTGCGCAGCGCGAAGCTGACGCCATGGAAACGCTCGCCGTCGCCGATGTTGTCCACCTCGAAGACCAGCTCGCCAGACGCCTCACCCGGTCCGATCTTTTCCGGGTAGAGCTGCGTGATCTCGCGCCCCACCATCCGGCGTACCACGTCATCCGGCGTGATGTCGGCAATGCGATCGGTAGAGACGTAACGGCCGTCGCGGAACACGGTTACCCGGTCACAGAGGCTGAATATCTCGGCCATGCGATGACTGATATAGATGATTGATATGCCGTTCGCCTTGAGATCGCGGATAATCGAAAAGAGCTGCTGCGCCTCGCTTTCGGCGAGCGCCGCGGTCGGCTCGTCCAGGATCAGCACCCGGCAGTCGAGCGTCAAAGCCTTGGCGATCTCGACGAGCTGCTGGCTGGAAATCGGTAGGTCCGCAACCTTGCGGCCGACGTCGATTGCGCCCAGCCGGTTCATTACGGCCTGCGCGTCACGTTCGAGCGCGCGGTAGTTCATGAAGGGGGCACGGCGGCGGTCGGTCGCCGCCATGAACATGTTTTCCGCAACCGTCACATCCGGGCAGAGGGCGATTTCCTGATGCACGAGACCAATGCCGAGCGATTGGGCGACGGCTGGTGAGGATATCCGCACGACCTTCCCGTCCATGCGGATCTCACCCTCGGTCGGCTGCAGTACGCCTGCGATGATGTTCATCAATGTCGACTTTCCGGCGCCGTTCTCGCCGCAGAGCGCATGGATCTCACCGCGTTCGAGCATGAACTCGACGTCCGTCAGCGCCTTCACCGCACCGAAGTGCTTGGTGACGCGATGAATTGTCAGCACAGGCTTCGCCATCGTGTTCCTCCCCTCCCTGAGACCATCCGCGCCATGAGGCGCGGATGGCGCAAATCCGGAGCTTACTCCTCGATACCGTTCGTGCCGCGACGCTTCAGATATTTGTCCCAATAGAAGTCATCGGCATTTTCTGCCGTCACGATGGAGAGCCCATTGTCGACGACCGGGATGCTCATCGGGTTGAAGCCGGAGCGCTTGGCGTCGTTCATCGGATCGATCAGTTCCGGATGCTTGGCGAGCCAAAGCAACATGAAGCCCATATAGCCCTGCATGCCCTGGTTCGGGTTGATCGAACCGAAGACCTCGCCGGCCTTGATCATGTCGAGGATATTGGCGTTGACGTCCGCGCACATGACGAGGACCTTGCCGCCGCTTTCCTTGTTGGCCTGGGCGGCACCGATCGCGGAATTTGCCTCCGGCATGAAGACGGCGCCGAGGTTCGGATTGGCCTGGATGATGCTGTTGAGACCCTGATAGGCCTTGGTCGGATCCTGGTTGGAGGCAGCACGGCCGACCAGCTTCATATCCGGCCACTTCTCCTCCATGCGGCCGATGAAAGCCGCGATGCGCTTGTCGTGGTTGTCCTGACCCGGATTTTCCAGAACCGCATATTCACCCTTGCCGCCCATCTTCTCCGCGATTGCGTCGGCGGCATAGATGCCTTCGCGGGTGTTGTCCGACGTGATGAAGGACACGCGCTTGGAGAGCGGCGAGTCGGCCGCGAAGGTGACGACCGCCGTGCCCTGGTCGATCGCGCGGTTGATCGGCTCGATGAACGGGTCGGAGTTCATCGGATGAACGAGAATGCCGGCCGGGTTCTGTGCCAGTGCCTGGTCGAAGGTGGCGATCTGTTTGTTGACGTCATATTCCGGCGTGCCCGTATATTCCGTTTCGCAGCCGAACTGCTGGCCCGCCTGCTTGAACATTTCATAGACCGGGAACCAGTATTCGACGCCCGAGACCATGACGTTCATGACGTATTTTTCGCCCGGCTTGCAGCGGAACGGGTTCTCCGTCTCGGCGGCCGCGGAACCGGCAAAAAGAGTTGCCGCAAGGACCGCCATCGCGGTCGTGTTGAAAAAACTGCGCAAGTGTCCTCCTCGAGGCCGAAGCCCCTCCCAAAAAGCCCGAGGGCGCCGAACAGACGCCGGTCTCAGTGAAAACCGGATTTCCTCCTCGAAGTCCGGTATGGGCAGCTAAACGCAAAGGGCATTTCTTGTCAATATAATTCATGACGTGAATTATAATTCATGCGTCGGCTCCCGGCGCAGTCCGTGCGTCTTCCCGCCGCGCCGGCCCGGTTAGGGCCGCGTCAGCGCCGGTTTTTCGACCACGGCACATGCGAATAAATGCCTGACCTCATCCGACTTGCGTATGACCTGTGACGCCGAAGGACAACGTAGGATTGGCGTGTCGAGTCGCCTTGGCAGCGCCGGTGTCAATGTCCACTTCCCTCGGCCGAACTGAACTTAAGGGGCAGCAGATCTCCGCTTTCCACTCCCAGTATCACTTCTAAGAAGATTATCATCGGCGCGCTTGATGATAAGCGCTGCGGCTGTGGAGGGTGGTTTTCGGGAGGAAGCTATGTCCAGTTGGAACTCCGGCCGCATTATCAGTCAGAAGCCTCCATTGAAGCCGAAGGAGGTGTGGGCCATCCGAACCCGCCTCCAAATGGCGGGTGCGGTGCGCGACCTGGCGCTGTTCAATCTCGCGATCGACAGCAAATTGCGAGCTTGTGATCTCGTCGCGATCTCAGTTGCTGATGTCGCGATTTCCGGAAGGGTTCGCGATCGGGCGATCATCATTCAGAGGAAGACCGGCCGACCCGCGCAATTCGAACTGACCGATCAAACGCGGGAGGCTGTCGCGGGATGGATCGGAAGTCGCAGACTCGGTGAACGGGATTACCTGTTTCCAAGCCGCGTCCGCGCTTTACCGCATCTGTCGACGCGGCAATATGGCAGGATCGTCGAGCGGTGGGTGTCGAGTATCGGACTTAGCGGCGCTTTGAACAGAGGCGCCGCTGGCCGGCCCGCCGAGGGCCAAACTCGACCCGTTGCTGCCGTAGGGGACGAGGACCGGGAATGGCTCGTTTGAGCCCGAAGCGGACTCTCGTTAGACACGTGAGCAACGGCTTTGCGCCCATGGGTCGCTACCGCTGAGTTGGAACCTCGCCGCGAACAGCCCAGAACGAGGTGGCAAAGGCGCGTGGACCATCCAGCATGCCACAAAGATAGGCCGTCTTGACGTGGCGCTCTAATTCGCTGCGTAGCGCGCCTTCGAGATTCGTGACATAGCGCCGGTCTTTCCCTGCCCGGTGAGAAAGCTGGACCAATAGTCTCCGAACGACCGGTACTCAAAGACCGCGCTGAGCGGTTCTTCCACCACATTCGCGAAACCGACCACACCGAACAGTTTTGCGAGTCCGCCGGGCCAACCCAGCGGCTTGGACACCATTTCATCGCGCATCGCTGCTCCATAAGGATCGAGCACCGCCGCCGCATCCCAAACTAAACTGAAGGGTGTCCAGCCGCAGCGGAAGTTGTTGACGACTACTGCGACAGTGCCTCCTACCCGGGTAACCCGGCAGAATTCGCGTAGGCCTCGGGTCGCGTCGGGCAGCAGATCAAGAGCGAGCATGGACAGCGCGCGTTCAAAAACGCCATCTGAGTAAGGTAGATCCAGGGCATCACCAACGTCAAAAATGACCTTCTCGTCGGCAGTCGTGCGTCGCGCGAAATCTACATATGATATTGACAGATCGATACCGGTTGCTCGCGCATGCGCTGCCGCGATTGCGCGTGTCAAATACCCCGTGCCACAGCCGACGTCTAGGACTCGCTCGTTGACTGAAACACCGGCGAAGCGCACGAAGGCCGGGGCGAGACGCTGACTGCCTCGCCCAACATACGCTTCGTAGGCTTCGGGATTTGTCGCCACGAACTTTGCCATCTCACGATCCTCATCGGGAACGCCCGATCATTTCACTGCCGCCTGCACGCCGTTAAGCAGCATCCAACGCGACAGCGCCAGCCGAGGGGCTGCCGAATTTCCGCTCACGACCCGGTCATTGGTGTCAGTGTCAGTGGATGGCGATCCGACCCGAGTGAGACCCTCGAGAACACGTTAGCGGAAAGCGCTGTCGGCGCCAGGATTAGAACGACGGCTTAGTCCGATCTTCGGCCGTGCAGTTTGCCCGCAGCGATCGGCAGGGTTGAGCCCTTAGCCCACTTCGACCCCACAGTACTCGTGGTCAGCATGTCGATGACGGAGGTGATGTGTAATGAATCCCATCTCAGATGCATCGTCCACTGACGATCGCCAGCCGGACAGGCGTCTTCTCGTTGTGAGGGCCTCGGGCGGCTTGGACCCGGATCGGTTCCAAGGCCAAGACACGGAATGCGCGCGAAAAACCGCTTCACACACTTCCTCATCCGACTTAAAGAACCGGAAAGAGGCCCCAGAACAGCGCCTGTTCGCGTACCCGCTCCTCTTCGGATCGGACCGCGGGGACGGTTTCGCCGTCATCCTGCCTTTTCGCAGCCACGCTCGCGGAGCGGATGTCGCACGCCTCGGCTGGCCTGCGCCAAGGGGCGAAAAGATCGAAGGAAAAGTTCACCATACCGAGCGGCATTTGGTCATTCCTCTCGCTTGGACCGTCTTGAGGCGGCGCCCAGTCTCGCCGCATTCTGGAATTCGTCAATAATTTCGATCTTGAGCGCGACCGCTGGTGGACGGCTTAGCTACCGAGCGCAAGGTACCGGCCATCGCGGTAAACCAGCGAACTGCCATTGCCGATGCGAATAGCAACGACGCGGCCAAGCACGATCGCATGGCTGTGCCGTTGGATCGCCTCCTCGACCTCGCAGTCTATTGCCGCGGCCGCATCCTCAAGGACCGGTGCTCCGCTCACGAGGCGCGTCCACGCGGCGCCGCGGTAACGGTCCACCCCCTTCAAGCCGCCGCGGCCGGCAAACTGATTGGCAAGTGCTTCGTGCGACGAGCCGACAATATTTACGCAGAAGTGGCCGAAACGCTCAACGACGGGCCAGGTCGAGGAGGAATGGTTGAGGGAAACGAGCATGCGCGGCGGATCAACGGAAAGGGCAGTCGCCGAGGTGACCGTGGCTCCGGTGCGCACCTCTCCCTCTCCCGCCGTTATGATGCTGACGCCGCCACCCAGGGCGCGCAGCGCCGTTTTCAAACCGTCAGCGTCGACCGGGCGGTTCGCTAAAGGGCTGGCTATCCTTTCGTCATCGAATGTGCGTACGGAAGGCTGAACCGACATCTAAATCACTCCTCGTTCAGGAACTTTACCAGCACCAGATCAGCAGCCCGCCAAGGCCACCCATTGGCTGCCCAACCGGGAGATCAGGAGCCCGCCACGACCCGGAGATTGCCGCCATGCCCGCCGCCACCAAAAACCTGCCGCTCACCAAAGGACGAGCGGATCTGGTTGCGCGGGCCACCGAGACCAATTTCCGGGAACAGCAGCTCGGACACGCGATAGGCTTCCTCAAGATGTGGATAGCCGGAGGCGATCACCGTATCGATGCCGAGGTCCTGATATTCCTTCAGGCGCGCTGCCACCGTTTTCGGCGAGCCTACGAGCGCGGTCCCCGCGCCTGAGCGGACGAGTCCGATGCCGGCCCAAAGATTGGGTGAAACCTCGAGCTTGTCGCGGCGACCCCCGTGAAGAGCCAGCATGCGCGCCTGCCCCACAGAATCGGAATTTTTTGCAAATCCTTCCTGCGCGGCGGCGATCGTCTCGTCGGAAAGTTTGGAGATCAGCCGGTCGGCTGCGGCCCAGGCCTCCTCGTCGGTTTCGCGCACGATGAAGTGCAGGCGGATGCCGAAGGTCACTTCACGTCCCCTGGCGGCAGCAGCCTTGCGCACCTTCGTGATCTTTTCGGCGACCTGGTCCGGCGTCTCGCCCCAGGTGAGATATTTGTCGACGAGACCGGCGGAAAACTCGATGGCTGCATCGGACGATCCGCCGAAATAGAGCGGCGGGCGCGGTTCCTGCACCGGCGGGAAGCCGAGCTGTGCATCATGAGCCTTTATGTATTTACCATCGAGGTTGGCCTTGCCGGTCTCGAGGAGCCGATTGAAGACCTGGAAGAACTCCTCCGCATGGGCGTAACGCTCGTCATGGGCAAGGAAGATACCGTCGCCGGCGAGCTCCTGGGCGCTTCCACCCGCGACAATATTGAGGAGCAGACGGCCATTAGAGACGCGATCGAGCGTCGAGGCGAGACGGGCATAGTAGGCAGGCGACGCGATACCGGGACGAACGGCGACCAGGAACTTCAGCTTTTCCGTGAACGCCGCAAGATTGGCCGCTAGTATGAAGGATTCTTCGCAGGCGACCCCGGTCGGGATAAGCACGCCGGAATAGCCGAGGCGATCGACAGCCGTTGCGATCTCGCGGAAATAGCCGGGATCGGAGGGCCGGCTCAGGTCATCGGATCCGAGATAGACGCCGTCTCCCGAGGATGGGATGAACCAATGGAAATCGAGCGGTTTGTCAGTTTTGGTCATTTTTATCCTTTCATCCGAAAGGCCCCAGCGTCTGACTGCGAGCCATCGTGATCCGCCTCCGACCGCTGTCCATCACCGATCATGTTGCGATCATATCATAATCTATAGTTTTAATAAGGAACACTTTTTCAAAGAAAAAGCCTTCCCCGAGATTATCCGTCACACTCGGACCAGGACGCGAATGCCCGTGCTATCCCCTCGCCGCCCAACCGCCCTGACCGGTTTTGCTGACCGGCGCGTCGACCGCCAGGAGCGCTTCGACTTCACGGGCAACGAATACCGCATGCTCGGTCACCTGCGGGAGCCCCATCAGTTCGCCGAAAGTTCCGCGTGCGAGCGGCCCCGCTACGAAAAGCCACCGGTTCGAAAGACTATCGGCGCCGACGGCGCGGGCGTCGCGACCGCAAGCAATGCCGAGCCCGGTTTCGCATGCTGTCAGCACGCCGGCGTCTTCCAGACCTGCAAGGAAGGGCTGGGAACTCAGGATGCTGCCGTGAGCGGGACCGGTGGTGACGACGATGGCGTCCACGGCGATCCGACGCTGCGCGCCGAGAACCCTTTCCTTGAGGTCAACCACAATATGTTGCCCTTCAATCGCCGCAGATGCCACGGAGGCGGCTAGAATGTTGAGCCTGCCGCTTTCCACCGCCCGGTCGAGAACCATCTCGACCTGCGGCGCTATTCGGAATCGATGAACGTCCCAATAGGACCGCGCAAGTCGGGCGATGCGCCGGCGCTCGATAACAGGCAGGGCCTGCCAGATTTGCTGGCCTTGCGCCCGCACGGCATCGAGGACGGGATGCCAGTCCAGACCCCGTTGCCGGGCCGCACGCAGCGTCTGGCGAATGCGGCGGAGAAGCTCGGAGGCGCGCGTGATCGGTTCGGAGACGAAGTCGCCATAGGGATCCTGCGCGACGGCGGGATGGCCTCGGGACCGCAGGCCGCGGCGCGAGATGGAAATGATGGGACCGTAGTGGCCCCGCTGCTCCAGCGCGGCGACGACATCCGCCGACGTCAGACCGTTTCCGACGATGAGGACCCGATCTGCTGGCGCAATGACCTCGAGCGCGCCGCCCTTCGTCGGATCGGCCATCAGCTTCGGATGCGACAGGACGGGCAATAGGGCTTTCGGCGGAGCCGGCGCCGGGTGGCTGACCGCGATCACCACGACGTCGGCCACCATTTCCCGATCGTCGCTGGTGGAGATCGTCCACTGACCCGCCGAGCGCCTGATGCCGAGCACGCGGACGCGACGGTGCTCGATCGCGCCGCTTGAGAGATAAGGCGCAAGCTCGCTCGCCACATAATCGCCGAACACGGATCGGCGGGGATAAGGCACGCGGTCCGCGGTCAGGGCATCTGGATCGCCTGCGAGCGCGTTTACGCGTTCCAGATAGCGGACGAAACTCTCCGGCTCGTCCGGATAGAGGCTCATCCTGCCGGCCGGCACATTGATCCGGTTTGTCGGTTCCGCCGTGTCGTAAGCGAGACCGGCCCCGAGCCTGGCGCGCGGTTCAAACACGACGACGCGCGCCTCTGGTCCCGGTTCCCGGCTGCGCGCCAGATGCAGCGCGACCGCCGCCCCGCTGAAGCCGCCTCCGACGATGGCCACCACTGGCAAAGGTTCGAATTTCCGCATGCTGCACCTCCGCAGTCGACAGCGCTCCGGTCAACAGGACACGTCGAAGATCAAATTGCGCCGTGCCGCGGAGGCAACAGCCCGTTCAGGTAATAATTGCCGATATGGTGGTATTTCCACCGCACCGGATCGTGCAGCGAGTGGGTCCGGGCATTGCGCCAGAAGCGATCGAGGCCGTAGCTCTCAAGGGTCGAGCGCGCTCCGCCGAGTTCGATCAACTTCGTCGACGCAAGTTGGGCGGTCTCGGTCGCGAGCGCCTTGACCTCCGCGACGGCGATCGATGCCACGGCGACCGTGTCTTCCGTCGGAGTTTCCGTAGCGGCGTCGAGCAATCGGCCCGCACGGGCGAGCAGCGCATCGGCCGCGTGGACGCGGATCGAGACGTCCCCCACCGCATGGATCGTGTGCGGATCCTCGAATCCATGCTTGATAGAGAGCTCGAAGAACGGCCGCGCATGCGCCCGCACATAGGAGATCGTTTCAGCAAGTGCACCGCGCGCCAGGCCGACCTGGACTGCCGAGTGAACGATCTGCGCCAAGGGCCCCATCGGCGTCGGCCGTTCGAAAACGCCGTCATGGTCGACGACCTCAAAGGCGGTGACCTCGACGTCGTCGAAGGTAACCGTACCGCTGCCCGTCGAGCGCTGGCCGAACGAAGTCCAGTCATCGACGAGATCGAGCCCGGGCGTCGCCCGATCGATGAAGACGAGGTTCACGCGTTCGTTCTCGTCCTTCGCCACGGCGACGACGATGTGGGCGAAGAGCGAACCGGTCGAGTAGAATTTCTGGCCGTTGAGCAACAGTCTGCCGTTCTCTTTGCGAAGACGCGTCCTGAAATCGACCGGTGTCCTCGTGCCGATTTCCGTGAATGCATTGCCGAGGCGATCCCCATCGAGGATGCGCCCGAAGAAATGCCTCTTCTGTTCTTCGCTGCCGGCGAGCCGCAGTGCCTCGACCATATAGAAGTGGTTCTGCGGAATCTGTCCGATGCTCGAATCGGCCGCCGAGATGATCGCCGTGACTTCGGCAAGGGTAACGGCGGAGACCCCGGCCCCGCCATGGGCCTTCGGGACGGTGATCGCCCAGAGGCCGGATTGCGAGAAGCGCTCTATCTCCGCGAGCGGCAGACGGCGCTCGCGGTCGCGCTCGGCGGCGCCGATGGCGAATTCGCGCGCCAGCTCCCGAGCGACGGCGACCGCTTCCCGGTCATCCTTGATGCGGTAGGCTTTTGTCCGGCGCGGCGGCACATGAGGCGCAGGACGGCCGGCGATAAGCGCGGCCTCCCGGTGCAGTCTGCGGTCGTTCTCGCTCATCGCTTCTCGCCTCAGTTCCAGGCGTGGCGCGGCGGGTTGACGCCGTTCAGGTAGTAATTCCCCACGTGGTAGAACTTCCAGCGCACCGGATCGTGCAGGGTATGGACGCGGGCGTTGCGCCAGTGCCGGTCGAGATTGTGCTCGGCAAGCGTCGAGCGCGTACCGGCGAGTTCAAAAAGCTTGTTCGTCGCGAGAATGGCGATTTCGGTCGTCAATACCTTGGACTCGCCGGTCTTGATCGTCGCCTCCGAGACCGTCTCCAGCGTCGGGTCCGTCTTGGCGACGTCGATGCTACGCCCGGCGATTTCCAGCAGCGCCTCGGCGGCGTGCAGCTTGATCTTCAGGTCGCCGATCGCCGCGATCGTGAACAGATCCTCGCCGGCGGTCTCCTTGCCGCTGTCGACCCATGGCCGGCTATGGTTCTTGACGAAGGCGATCGTATCCTCGATCGCGCCGCGCGCGATGCCGGCATCTATGGCCGCCTGGATGATCTGTGAGACCGGACCGCCGATCGTCGGATGGTCGAAGGAGGTGACGTGGACCGCGCGCGCCCGTGGCACCCGGACATTTTCGATCTTGACGGACCCGGAGGCCGTGGTGCGCTGGCCGAAGCTCGACCAGTTGTTGGTGACCGTCAGGCCGGGAGCATCGCGGTCGGCAAAAACCAGATAGCCCTGCCCGTTCTCGTCGACGCCGACGATCGGCACGACATGGGCGAGGAGCGCGCCGGTCGTGTAGAACTTCTCGCCATTGACGATCACGTCGTCGCCGTCGAAGACGACCTTGGTCTCGAAGGCCGCGACCGTCTTGCTCTTCAGTTCCGAGAACGCATTGCCGTAGCGGATGCCTTGAAGCGCCCAGGAGAAGAACAGCTTCTTCTGTTCCTCGGTGCCGTCGAGATCGACCGTCGCGACGATGGCCAGATGGTTCTGGGTGATCTGGGCGATTGCCGGATCGGCCGCGGCGATCGTGGCGATCACCCGTGCGAGCGTCGCATAGGAGACTTCCGGACCACCATAGGCCTTCGGCACGTTGATGCTCCAGAGGCCGCTCTGGGAATATTCGTCCAGTTCGGCGATCGGCAGCAGGCCTTCTCGGTCGCGCAGAGCCGCACCCGCCTTGAACCGTTCCGCCAGACGTTCGGCGATCTCGATCGCCTCCGCGTCGCTGGTGATGACATGGGCCGGCGTCGCCGGCTTCGGGCGGGGCGGTACAGGATCGTGCGAATTGACACGGGGATGGACGGAATAGTCGATCTTGGCGTTGGAAAGAGTACCCATGGCTCGATGCTCCTTGAGAACAGGGTTAGCTGCCGGTGGCGCGCAGCGCTTCGCTGCGTTTGATGGCTTCGATGTCGCGGTAGTTCGCGCCGGGATGCGGCGCCTCGAGGCGGGGCCCCTGTCCGAACAGCTTTTCGCGCAGCGTTCCCGGACGGTATTCGCGCGGATAGACGCCGCGCTTCTGCAGCTCCGGAACGAGATGGCCGACGATGTCCTCGAAGGTCTCGGGCGTGACCGCATAGGCGAGGTTGAAGCCGTCGACGCCGGTGTCCTCGACCCACTGCTCCAATTCGTCGGCAACCGTCGCGGCGGAACCGACGACGACGGGGCCCATGCCGCCGATCCCGCCCCATTCGGCGAGCTCCCGGATCGTCCAGCGCTTGTTCGGATCGCCTTCGGAGAGGCTTTCGACCGCCGAATGGATTGCGTTCGTCTCCACCTTCCGCACCAGGTCGTCCGGCTCGTAGCGGGAGAAATCGATGCCGGTCCAGCCGGACATGAAGACCAGCGAGCCGTCATAGGAGACGTAGTCGAGATAGTCGCGGAACTTGGCGCGCGCCTTCTCGTCGGTCTCGTCGACGATCACCGTCAGCAGATTGTAGATCTTGATGCTTTCGGGAGAACGTCCCGCCGCCGCGGCTCTCGCCCGGATGTCGGCGACATAGTTGCGAAGGATGGTCTTCGTCTGCGCCGCGACGAACACGCATTCAGCGTGCTCCGCCGCAAACTTCTTGCCCGGCCCGGACGCGCCGGCCTGATAGAGAACCGGGGTGCGCTGCGGCGAGGGTTCGGAGAGATGATAGCCCGGAACCTCGAAATATTTGCCGCGATGGCCGATCTCGTGGACCTTTTCGGGATGCGTGAAGACCCGGGCATCCCGGTCGCGCACGACCGCGCCATCCTCCCAGGAGCCTTCGAGCAGCTTGTAGATCACCTCCAGATACTCCCGAGCGACGGCGTAGCGGTCGTCATGCTTGCGCAGGCCTCCCTGCCCGACATTCTTCGCGCCGCTTTCGAGATAGGACGTGACGATGTTCCAGCCGACCCGACCTCTGGTGTGATGATCCGCCGTCGAAAGCCGCCTTGCGAAGGTGTAGGGATGCTCGAAGGAGATCGACGCGGTGATGCCGATGCCGAGATGCTCGGTCGCCAGCGCGATCGGCGCGGCGAGCTGCAGCGGGTCGTTGACCGGAATCTGCGCCGCCTGATGGAGCGCGTGGTAGTTGCTGCCCTTGTAGACGTCGTAGTAGCCGATCACGTCGGCGATGAAGATGCCGTCGAAGACGCCGCGCTCGAGCGTCCGCGCCAAGTCCTGCCAATAGTCCAGGTCCTTGTATTTGAAGGACCTGTCGCGCGGATGCGCCCATAGCCCCGGCGACTGGTGGCCAACGCAGTTCATGTCGAAGGCGTTGAAGCGAATGGTCTTGCTCATCGGAGTCTCCGTCCGGCTCGGGCGAGGTTCGTCATCAGCATCGCAGGTCGCCAGCTACTATACAGTCAATCTATGTTTTTTATGTATTTAAGCGCGGAAGTTTTTTCTTCGCTCGCCCTGGCTTGAAGAAAGCCGATAACGGCAACCGGCGCCCGGGCGGATCCAACGGCCGGGCGCCGGCAAGGAACGGCAAGCTGCGCCATCAGAGCATTTTGCACTCAGGTGGAAATCACCTGACGTCGCGCAAATGCGGCAAGAACAAAGGATTAGACCGGCGCGAACCTATGTGAGCGCGTCCCGCTCTAACTCCAGGCGTGGAGCGGCGGTTTCTCGCCGTTCAGGAAATACTTGCCGAGGATCGCGTATTTCCAGCGCACCGGATCATGCAGCGTGTGGGTGCGGGCATTGCGCCAATGGCGGTCCAGATTGTGCTCGGCGAGCGTCGAGCGCGTGCCGGCCAGTTCGAACAGCTTGTTGGTGGCAGCGATCGCGATCTCCGTCGAAAGGATCTTCGCCTCCGCCGTGACGATCTGGGCCTCTGCCACGGTTTCAGCCGTCGGATTTGCAACCGCACGGTCGATCGCATATCCGGCCTTTTCGAGCAGGGCCTGCGCAGCATGGAGGCGCAGCGTCAGGTCGCCGACCGCCTGGATGGTGTACGGATCGTCCCAGGCGTTTTCGAGACCGCTGTCGACCCAGGCACGGCTCTTCGTCCGCACGAAGGCGACGGTTTCGTCGATTGCCGCCTGGGCGATGCCGGTATCCACGGCCACCTGGATGATCTGGAAGATCGCGCCGTCCGCCGTCGGCACTTCGTAGCCCTTGTAGCCGGGAACGAGGTGCGTCTTCGGCACCTTGACATTGTCGAGGATGACCGTGCCGGAAAGCGTCGTACGCTGGCCGAAGGAAGACCAGTCGTCGACGACCGTCAGGCCCGGCGCATCGCGTTCGGCAATTGCGTACCAGGCGCGGCCCTCGTCGTCCAAGGCGACGATCGGCACCAGGTGAGCGAGCAATGCGCCGGAGGAATAGAACTTCCGCCCGTTGACGATGACATGATCGCCGGCATCGACGAACTTCGTCTCGAAATCGACGGCACGCTTCGAGCCGAATTCCGAGAAGGCGTTGCCGAAGCGGGTGCCGCGCAGCACCTCCGCAAATAGCAGCTTCTGCTGCTCCTCGTCGGAAACGGTGCGGACCGCGGCAACGACACCGAGATGGTTCTGGGCGATCTGGCCGATCGAGGAGTCGGCGGCGGAAATGATCTCGATCACCTTGGCGAGAGTCGCATAGGAGACTTCGGGGCCGCCGAACTTCTTCGGCACGTTGATCGACCAGAGCCCGCTCTGCGAGAAGGCATCGAGTTCCTGAACCGGCCAGATGCGTTCGCGGTCGCGCGCGGCCGAACCGGGAGCAAATTCGGCAGCGAGCTTCTTCGCCACCTCGATCGCCTCGGAATCGCTCCTGATGACATGCGCCGGCTCGCTTGGCCGCGGCACCGCCGGAACGCCATGGGCGGCATCGCGTGTTCTGATAGTCGAAATGGTCATTCGGGTTCTCCCTTTCAATGAATGGTCAATAGGCGGCGAGAACGGCAGCGCCGGGTTTCTGTCCGAGATAGAAGGCCTTGACGTCGTCGCGGGCCCTCAGATCACGGGCATCGCCGGACAGCACGCTGCTGCCGTTTTCGAGGATGACGGCCCTGTCGGCATAGGTGAGCGCCACGGCCGAGTTCTGTTCGGCGACGAGGATCGACAGCCCCTCCTCCCGATTGAGCCGGCGCAAGGTGCGGAAAATGTCCTGAACGACCAGCGGCGCCAGCCCCATGGAGGGTTCGTCGAGAACGAGAAGACGCGGCCGCGACATCAACGCCCGGCCGATCGCCGTCATCTGCTGCTCGCCGCCGGAGGTCAGGCCCGCTGCCAGGCGGCGCTTTTCCTTGAGGCGCGGGAACCAGGCGTAGACCCGCTCGAGGTCGGCCGCGATTTCGGCCCGCTTTGCGCTGCGTCCGATCCCGCCGGAGACGAGATTCTCCTCCACCGTCAGACTGCGAAAGCAATGCCGGCCTTCGAGAACCTGCACCAGCCCTGCCCTGACGAGCGCCGCGGGAGCGGCCGCCGCGACGTCGAGCTCGCCGAACCTTATGCGTCCGGCGACGACCTGCCCGCGTTCGGCCGGCAGCAGGTTGGATACGGCCTTCAGCGTCGTCGTCTTGCCGGCGCCGTTGGCGCCGAGCAGCGCGACGATCTCGCCGCGCTTCAACGTGAAGCTGACGCCGTCGAGCGCCCGGATCGCGTGATTGTAGGTTGCCTTGACGCCTTCGACGGCAAGCAGGGTTTCCACATCGGCCATGTCATTCTCCTCTAGAGCGGGATGCGCTCACATCCGTTCGCGCCGCTCTATTTCTTTGTTTGCCGCATTTGAGCGACGTCAGGTGATTCCACCTGCCTGCAAGGCGCTCTGGCGATTTGGAGATCGGGCCGGGCATGGCGGGTCACCCTCGGCCATGCCCGACCCGACACCATCAGTTGGTCGCGGCCTCCGCATCTTCGGCCGTTCGCAACTTGATGCCCTTCTCCGCGGCATAGGCTTCGGAAGATTTTTCGATGATCGGGCGCAGCAGCGCCCAGTCCGGCGCGATCCAGTCGGAAACGACGTTCCACTTCTTGCCGTCCCACTGCTGGAAGGTGACGTAGCCGTTGCCCTCGTGGTTGTCCCAGGTGACGTTGATCGAGTGGAAGAGGTTCTTCGCGCCGAGCGCCTCGACGCGGGCGGGATCAAGCTGCAGGTGCTCGAAGCCCCAGCGGACCTCGTCGCCGGTCAGAGTCCGCTTGCCGAACTTCTCCTGGGCAATACGGATCGCCTCGACATTCAGGATGCCGTTGACGATGCCGAGATTGTGGTAGACGGAACCGATGCGGTTCTTGTCCTCGAGATTGCCCTGGCCCTTGTCGTAAAGCGTCGAGACGATCTCCTTGACCACCGGATATTCGGTGCCCGAGGCCTGGGTGGTGATGGCTGTATAGCCCTTGGCGGTGTCCCCTGCCGGGATCACGTCTTCTTCCGAGTTCGACCAGACATTGCCGATGATGTGGTCGACCGGGAAGCCGGTCTTGGCCGCGGTCTTCAGCGCCACCGGGTTCATGACGCCCCAGCCGCGCAGCACGACGTAGTCCGGCTTGGCGCGGCGGATCGTCAGCCATTGCGACTGCTGCTCGTTGCCTGGATGCGGCACCTCGATCTGCTGCAGCTCGAAACCGTATTTCTCGGCGAGAAGCTCGTAGATCGGGATCGTTTCCTTGCCGTAGGGCGAGCCGTGATAGAGGACGACGATCTTCTTGCCCTTGATATTTTCAAGGCCGCCTTCCTTGGAGGCGATGTAGTTCACGATGCCGGATGTCTCGCTGTATGGGTTCAAGAGCAGCGGGAAGACATAGGGGAAGACGCGCCCGTCGGTGGAATCGGTGCGGCCGTGGTTGATGGTGATCAGCGGCACCTTGTCGGCGGTGATCCGGTCGATCATCGCATAGGCGATGCCGACCGAGAGCGGGTTCCAGGCGGCGACGTTCGGGTTGCTCTTGAGACGCTCATAGGCTTCGACGCCGCGTTCGACCTCATACTGAGTCTCGGCTTCCGACCAGGTGAGCTTGACGCCGTTGACGCCGCCGTCGCGGGTGTTGATGAGGTTCAGATAGTCGATGAACCCGCCGAAGAAACCGGTGCCGCCGGCCGCATAGGGGCCGACGCGATAGCTCTGCAGCGGGAAATACTGCTCGTCCGCATGGGCAGCCGGCAGGGCGATCGTGAGGGCGACGCCGGCGGCGAGCGCCGCGGTCTTGAATTTATTGAGGATTGTCATTTCTGGACACACTCCGGGTATTGGCCGGTGCGATCACCGGACCTGGATTGATGGAAAGAGGATTTCTTGCTTTTGGGAGCTCGCTTCGCTCCGACCTCGTCAGCTCCGTCCGAAAACGGAACCGAGGCGTCTCACGCTTCTGTCCCAGAGGGCGACGAGCCCGTCCGGTTCGAGAACGAGAAAGAGGATGATCAGGCCGCCGAGCACGATGCGCTGGCTCATGTCGCGCACGCCGGAATCGAAGATGTCGCCGAGGAAGAACGCCCCGAGCCGCGACAGGACGAGCGGGAAGACTACGATCAATGCCGCACCGAAGAAGGCGCCGCGAATGGAGGCCAGCCCGCCGATGATGATGATGAACAGCACCTGGAAGGAGCGGTCGAGATTGAAACCCGCCGGCTCGACGGTCCGAAGATAGGCGAAGGCCCAGAGCACACCGGCGATGCCGATGATGAACGACGAGATGGCGAAGGCGAGCAGCTTGGTCCTCAGCACCGGCACGCCGATAATGCGCGCCGCCGTATCGTTGTCGCGCACGGCGATGAAGTTGCGTCCGGTCTGAGACGAGACGAGTCTCAGCGCTAGGAAGGTGAGCACCGTGACCACCGTCAGCGCGAAAAGATAGCGGCCGGCGGCACTGTCGAAGCCGATGCCGGCAACGCCAAGCGGCGGCGCATCGATGACGCCCGAGGCGGAATTGTTGGAAAACCAGCCAAATTTCGTCAGCGCCCATTGCACGAAGAATTGCGCGGCGAGCGTCGAGACGGCGAGATAGAAGCCCTTCAGCCTGAGGCTCGGCAGGCCGAACACGATCCCGATGGCGGCGGCCGAAAGCCCGGCAGCTACGATGCTCGCGACAAGCGGCAGGCCCTCGACGCGCAGGTTGAAATTATAGGCGGCGAAGGCGCCGACCGCCATGAAGGCGGCGCTGCCGAGTGAAACCTGCCCGGCATAGCCGGTGAGCAGGTTCAGGCCGACACCGGCGAGGCTCAATGCCAAGAACGGCAGCAGGATCGCCTCGAACAGGTAACTCGTCCCGACGAAGGGGATGACGAGATAGGCTATAGCGAGGAGCGCCGCCGGAATCAGCCACCGCGGATGCGTCGATGCCACAGGGAGGTCGTTTGCGATGGAGGCCACGGTCAGACCCTTTCCACGAGCTTCTGGCCGAACAGGCCGGAGGGACGAATGAGCAGGAAGGCGAGTGCGGCGACGTAGGCGAACCAGCTTTCGATGCCGCCGCCGAAATAATCGCCGAGATAGACCTCGGCGAGCTTCTCGGTCGCCCCGATCAAAAGGCCGCCGACGATGGCGCCGAGGATTGAATCGAAGCCGCCGAGGACAAGGACCGGGAGAGCCTTGAGCACCACGAGCGACAGGGAGAACTGCACGCCCAGACGCGCACCCCAGAGCAGGCCGGCCACCAGGGCCACCAGACCGGCGGTCGCCCAGACGGTCGCCCAGATCCATGGCAGCCGCAGGCCGATGGCAAGTGCTGCGAACTGATCGTCCGCCACCGCACGGAAAGCGAGACCGATGCGGGTATAGCGGAAGAAGATCGACAGGAGCGCCACCATCCCGGCCGCGACCGCCGCGGCGAAAATGTCGAACTGGCTGATGAAGACACCGCCGACATCGAAGGGAATGTCCTCGATGCCGAGGTCGAGGGCATGCACCTGCGTGCCCCAGAGAAGCTGCGCGGCTCCCTCGATGACATAGGAGAGGCCGAGCGTCGCCATGAAGAGCGTGATCGGCGGCCTGTTGGTCAGCGGCCTGAGCACCGTGCGCTCGATGCCGATGCCGATGACCACCATCAGCGCGAAGGTGACGACAAGCGCCAGCGCGAACGGGACTCCGCGCTCGACCAGGCTGACGAAGGTCAATGCGGCGAAGAGCAGCAGTGCCCCTTGGGCGAAATTCAGGACACCGGAGGTCTTGTAGATCAGCACGAAGCCGATCGCGACCAGCGAGTACATCACACCGGAAAGCAGCCCGCCGACGAGCACTTCGGTGAAGAAAAGCCAATCGAAGTCCGACATCAGATCCCCGCTCCGTCTTCGTTCTCCGGCACGACGCCGAGATAGGCATCAATGACTTTCTGGTCCGTCCGCACCTCTTCGGGCGTGCCGTCGGCGATCTTGCGGCCGTAGTCGAGCACGGCGATCCGGTCCGAAAGCTCCATGACGACGCCGATATCGTGCTCGATCAACACGACCGTCGTGCCGTGGGCCCCGCGAGTCGCCCGCACGAACCCGGCCATTTCTTTCTTCTCGGTGGCCGTCATGCCGGCCATCGGCTCATCGAGAAGCAGGACGTCCGGCTCGGCGACCAGAGCCCGGGCGAGTTCCACCCGCTTCTGCAGCCCGTAGGGCAAGGTGCCGGCCAGCCGGTCGGCGACATCTTCGAGATTGAGGAAAGCGAGGATCCGCCGAGCACGCTCGCGAGCGTCGGCCTCCTCGCGGCGAGCGGTGCCGATCCGAGCTATCTGGCCGAGGAAGGTCGAGCGGACCGTGTAGGCCCGACCCGCAACGACATTGTCGAGAACGCTCAAACCCTTGAAGAGCGCAAGGTTCTGGAAGGTTCGGACGATGCCGAGACGCGCCAGCCTGTCGGTCGGCACCTGGGCATAGCTGTCGCCGCCGATCAGCACCCGGCCGCGATCGGGGCGATAGACGCCGCTGATCACGTTGATGAGCGAACTCTTGCCGGCTCCGTTCGGGCCGATGATCGCCCGGATTTCGCCGCGGCTTACGGCCAGATCGACATTGTCGAGGGCCGTGACCCCGCCAAAGGACAGGCTGACGCCGTCAAGTTTGAGCTGGGCATCGGGGCTCTCACCGGCACGCACCGGTGGCGCCGCTTTGACAGCGAGATCAGGGCGATGCTGGACGGCCGGCGGAATTGGCGCCGTGCCAAGTCCTTCGAGCGCATAGGTCATTGCGTGCATGTCCTTCCCTCTCAGAAGCGACGGCAGGGGCCGCCATGGGCACACGAGTTCCCGGCGGGGCCGCGATGGCCCCTTCTCTCTTGCCAGTGCGGGCCGCTGTTGTGACCCGCCGTTTTCACATGGTTATTCGGCGGCGACCGGCTGGACCGCGTCCGCCGCCTCGAGTTCGCGGACGAGCGGAATGACGTGCTTGCCGAAATATTCGACTTCCTCCTGGAAGTGCAGGAAGCCGAGCAGGATGAGGTCGGCACCGGCGCGCTTCAGGTCGATGATCCGCTCGGCCACTTGCCGCGGCGTGCCGATCAGGTTGGAGCGGAAGCCGTCATTGTATTGGACCAGATCCTCGAAGGTGGATTTCGCCCAGTTGCCCTCGCCTTCCGGCGAGGCCTTGCCGGCGTTCTTGACCTCATGGCCGAAGGCGTTGACCGCCTCCGGATTGGCCTTCTCGATGATCTCGGCAAGAACGGACTTCGCCTCTTCCTCCGTCTCGCGGACGATCGCGAAGGCATTGACGCCGATACGGACGGAGTGGTTGTTCTCCTTGGCCTTCGTGCGGATGTCGTTCACCTGCTTGGCGATCTGGTCCGGCGTGTTGCCGTTGGTGAAGTACCAGTCGGAAACGCGCGCCGCCATGTCGCGTGCGGCACGCGAGGAGCCGCCCTGGAAGATTTCCGGCTGCGGATCGAGCGGCTTCGGCTTCAGCGAATAATTGTTGAAACGGTAGAAATCGCCGCGGAAGGTAAAATTGTCCTCGGTCCATATGCCGCGCAGCGCCCGGATGAATTCTTCCGAACGGCGGTAGCGCTCGTCGTGGTCGAGCCAATGCTCGCCGATGGCAGCGAACTCTCCACGGAACCAGCCGCTGACAACGTTGACGGCGACACGCCCGTTGGTGAGATGGTTGATGGTGGCAATCTGCTTGGCGGCAAGTGCCGGATTCCACGGTCCCGGCAGGATTGCCGCAATCACCTTCAGCTTTTTCGTCGCTTCCAGCAGCGCGTGGCTGAAGGAAACCGATTCATGCTGGAATTCGGCACCGTAACCGGCGGTGAAGCGGATCTGGCTCAAGGCGTAGTCGAAGCCGTTTTCCTCGGCGATTTGCGCTAGTTTCCGGTTATAGTCGATCGTCCAGCTTGTGCGCTGTTCGATATTGGAAATGATCAACCCGCCCGAAACATTCGGGACCCAATAGGCGAACTTCAGCGGCTCTCTTTTTGTATGCGACATTTGAGTCTCCCTCTCCTGCTTTGTTCATGCTTTCATGGCAACCGGCGCCGGTCGGTCTTCACCGGCGAAAAACGGAACCCTCTGCGGGCTACTGGGCAGCAGGCGCGCTAAGTCGGCGATGGCACGATCCACGCGCTCGAGCACCGCCGGATTGGTGAGCCGATAGTCGGTGAAATCGGCTTCGACGGCGTAGACGGAGGTCGGAACCGAGAACGCGTTGAAAAACCCGAACAGCGGGCGGAGCTGATGCTCGATCATCAGTGCATGCAGCGCACTGCCGCCGGTCGCTGCGAGCACCACGGGCCTCCCCGTCAGAGCCCGATAGTCCACCAGGTCGAAAAGGTGCTTCAGAGCGCCGGTGTAGGAGGCGCGATAGACGGGCGAGCCGACGATAAGGACATCCGCGGTTTCGACTGCGTCGATGATTTCCCGCCCTTCGCTATCGAGCTGATCGGCTCTCAACGCACGAAACAAAACCGCCGCAGCATCGGCAAGTTCGATGATGCGCTTCACGCCCCCGAAGCGGCGTTCAGCGGCTGAAGCCAGGGCCTCGACGAGCGAGGCCGTTCGTGACGGGTGCTTAACGTTGCCGGACAGTCCGAGGATTCTCATTGTCGTTCCATCTCAATCTGCGCAGTTACTTTATAGATTTAGTATACTTTAATAAGCAAAATTCTCCCAAATTTGGGCCCGTGGGAGGCGGAATATTGCAGGCAAGGTGCCACCTCCGGAATGTTGCATCAGTCGTTTATGTGAGTGGAGATCGGAACGAGGGTCCCTCGGCCCCATGTGATGTAGGTTGCGGCGCGCCGACAGCACTCTTGGAGCGACCCCTCTCGCGCGACAGCAGCGAGGCGAGTCGGTAACCCATCGGCCAACGCCCGAAGCCGCTTTTCACATTGATATGCCCTTGAGGGCCAAGGTCGACGAGGCTGCTGCCCCATGCCGCTGCAAGGCGCCGCGCTTCGTTGAATTGCATGTACGGATCACTGCGGCTCGCCACGAGCATGCTCGGGAATGACAGCCGCTTTTCCGGCAGCGCACCGAAACGAATGGCGCCGGGGTGGAGCTTCTCCGTAAGGGCCGGATCGCATGGAGCGACCAGAAAGGCACCCTTCACCCGCCCCGCAAGCGGGCTTGAGGCAATCCGCGCCGCCAGCAGACAGCCAAGGCTATGAGCAACCAACAGAGCCTTGTCCGTCGTTGCCAGGACCTCTTGGAGCCGGGCGTTCCAAAGGTCGAGATCGGGCCGTTCCCAGTCGTCCTGCTCCACCAGCACCGCCCTGGGATCATCGCGCAGCCAGTGCGCCTGCCAGTGGTCGCCAAAGGAACCCCGGAAACCGGGGAGGATGAGCGTTCGGGTCATGCAGCTCGCTCCTTCGGTGGCGGCGATGCCGACCATCCGGCGCGTCGCCGCAACGTTGAGCGGCAGGCCACACCGGATCCGGCGGTCTGAGGGCCGCGCGTCTTTGATCGATCCCGATCATGACGCCGGACTCCACGGCGGATAAGCGAAGAAAGTCTATAATCTATTTAACCTATAGAATATATTATCTGACGCGCGCCCCTGGGGGCAGGTAATGACGGGTGGCCCGCTTTCGCACTGGCCCGCGAAGAAATACCGTGCCCGATCTGCCGGCCGTCGCAGGAAAATCGTTCCGCTATAATACATAAAATACATCTATTATATGTATATTCTGATCGTCATCTCCCGCATGATGCAAATGGGCGACGGCCGGCAGGCGCCACTCAAAGCGCACGCTCCGAGGCCGATTGCCGGAACCCAAATCTTGACGGAGATATTTCCATGTCCAACACCATTTTCGGCCAGGCCTATCGCCGCCGTAGCGTGCTCAAATCTCTCGCAGCAGCGGGTACCCTGCCCTTCATCGCACCGTTTGCCTCGTCCACGGCACTCGCCTCGAACAATAAGTTTGCTGGGCGCACCATCAACCTCTTGATCATCCAGCCCCACGTCGTCACCGGCAAGAAGATCGCCGAGGACTTCGAGAAGCTGACCGGCGCCAAGGTCAACGTCACCGCGGTGCCCTATGACCAGGTCAGCGTCAAGGCGACGCTCGACGTGCAATCGGGTGCCAATGAATTCGATGTCATCGACTACTTCTACACTTACAAGGGCCAACTCGCCGAAGACGGCGTAATCGAGGACGTGACGGATCTCATCGAGCGCGACAAGGCGGAAATCCAGCCGGAAGACTTCATTCAGACCATCTACGACCAATACACCTTGCATGACGGCCGCCGCTACGGCCTGCCCTATGACGGCGACAGCCATCTTCTCTTTTACAACCGCGAGCTTTTCGACCGCTATGGGCTGAAGGCGCCGACGACCTGGGACGAATACAATGAGAACGCCAAGGTCATCTCCGAGGCCGAGTCGAAGAATGGCATCTATGGTGCCGCCGTGCTCGGGGCAAAGATCCCGGTCATCATCCTGTCCACCTATGCCAACCGCCTGACCGGCTTCGGCGGCAATTTTCTCCATGCGGACGGCTCGTCCGCGCTCGATAGCGCAGAGGCCGTGGACGCGCTGAAGTCGCTGCTCGCGTCCGCGCCTCATGCTCTTCCGACTCCGCTTGAGACCCGCTTCGAGGAAGGCTTGCCCGCGTTTCTGAACGGCAAGGCGGCGCAGATCGACTTCTGGACCGACCTCGGCGGCTATGCCCAGGACCCGAAGGGATCGAAGATCGTCGACAAATGGGGTGTGACGCGCATCCCGGTCGGCGGCAGAAACACAACGCCGCGCCTGGCCTTCAACGCCGGCTTCGGCTTTGCGGTCACCACCGGATCGCAGAACAAGGATGTGGCCTGGGAACTGATCAAACTGGTGACCAGCAAGGACTATCACGAACAGCTCTTGGCGCTCACCGGTTCAGGCATCGATCCGGGCCGCCAGACGGGTCTGAAGTCCGAGAAGTTCAAGGCCTTCCAACCGCTCGTGCAGCCGCTGCTCGATGACGGCGCACTGGAGAACAGCCTGGCCTGGCCGACGGCGGTCTATGCGCCGAAGCTCGAAAACGCGCTGACCGACGAACTCGCGCTGGCGCTCGCCGGCACCAAGAGCGCCGAACAGGCGATCGCCGATGCCCATCGGGCCTGGACCGAGATCATCGAGACCAACAGCTGATTGCGCGCGGGGCGCAATCGCTTCCTCCCGGCGGCGCCCCGCAATTTTCTTCAACGAGGCGAAAGATCATGAGTGCACATTCCTTGCCGAAGCGCAGGCTCGGCCACACCGGTTTCGACATCACACCTGTTGGCCTTGGGGCCTGGGCCATCGGCGGTCCCGATTGGGGCTGGGGCTGGGGAACCCAGGACGATGCCCAGTCGATCGCGGCCATCCGCCATGCGGTTGCACGCGGCATCAACTGGATCGATACGGCCCCGGTCTACGGTCTCGGCCATTCCGAGGAGGTCGTGCGTGAAGCACTCTCGACAATACCCAGATCCGAGCGTCCCTTGATCTTCACCAAGGCCGGCCTCGTCTGGGATCCTGATAATCGCAACGCCCTTCCCGCCCGTATCGGTGATGCCAAATCGTTGCGTCACGAGGTCGAAGCTTCGCTGCGACGACTCGATGTCGAGGTGATCGACCTCTACCAGGTTCACTGGCCGGCCAATGACGGCACGCCGATCGAGGAATACTGGTCCACTTTCGCCGATCTCAAGGCGGAGGGCAAAGTCAGAGCCATCGGGCTTTCGAACCATGACCGGGAATTACTGCAGCGCGCCGCGACAGTTGCCCCCGTCGACGTCGTCCAGCCCCCCTTCTCGGCTATCAAGCGCGGATTCGCCGAGGAAGGCCTGCCCTGGGTGCGGGCGCATGGCAGCGGTGTCATCGCCTATAGTCCGCTGCAGTCAGGTCTGCTCACGGGAGCATTCACGCCGGCGCGCGCCCGGGCGCTGCCGGAGAACGACTGGCGGTCGCGCGACGAGGACTTCCAGGGCGAGGCGCTCTACCGCAATCTCGCATTTGCAGAGGGACTGAAGCCCATTGCCGCACGTCACGGCACGACTGTTGCGGCCATAGCGGCCGCCTGGGTTCTCGCCTGGCCCGGAATCACCGGGGCCATCATCGGGGCGCGCAAGCCGGCGCACATCGACGGCTGGATTGATGCCGCAAAGATCACCCTCGCGCCGCGCGACCTCGATGACATCGAAGACATGCTTCTCGCGACCCAGGCCGGCAGCGGGCCGACCCGCCCCGATCTCGCAGAGGCTGCATGACCGCCTTCGCCGCCGACGTCATGCGGCTTGGCCAAACCCGCCACACGGTGCGCCGGAGCCTCCTTCCGGCGCGTCTCGGACGCGCGCTTTGGATTGCGCCTGTCATTCTCGCACTGACCGTGACGACGCTTTATCCAACCGTCTTCCTGCTGGCGCTCGCCTTCAGCAAAAGCACGCTCGGAAAACCGTTCCGTGGCTTCGCCGGCCTGAAGCATTTTGCAACGACCTTGCAGGATCCGATCTTCCTCTCGGCGCTCGTCAGAAGCGTCGCCTATGCTCTTACAACGTCGCTGCTGCAGCTTACGCTCGGCTTCCTGATTGCGCTTCTTTTCACCTCTCTTCTGAAGGCGGGCCGCGTCCTGATGAGCCTCGTGCTGCTGCCGCTGATGACGCCACCGGTGATGGTCGGCGTCGCCTGGAAGCTCATTCTCGCGCCGGCCGGAGGTCTCTTGAACGGCACCTTGCTCAAGTACGGGCTGATTTCCGAACCGATCTCCTTCCTCGGGCACCCGCTTCTTGCCTGGCTGGCGATCGCGGTCGCGGATCTCTGGCAGTGGACGCCCTTCATTGTCATTCTCTGCTTTGCGGCACTTTCGACGATACCGGAAGGCGTCCATGAGGCGGCCCTCGTCGACGGTGCCAATGCCTGGCAACGCTTCCGGCACATCACGCTTCCGCTCGTTGCCGCACCGCTCTCGTCGATCTACCTGCTGAAACTCATCCTCTCGTTCAAGCTCTTCGACCTCGTCTACATTCTCACTTTTGGTGGACCCGGTTTTGCAACGACATCGGCGGGCTTTTCCATCTACCGACGGGCGATCGAGCAGTTCGACGTCGGCCGTGCCGCAGCCGAGACAATCGTCTATGGCCTCGTCATCGGGCTGGCGGCACTCCCGGTGGTCCGCATTCATCAGCATTTCGAAAGGCGAGAATCATGAGGCTCGGCGCACGGCATATCTGGCTGGCCGTGGCGACGGCGCCGATCGTCGGTTTCTTCGCTCTGCCTATCCTCTACCTCGTCGCCGTTTCCTTCAAAACCAAGGACGACGTGCTGAGCGGCCATTTCTGGCCGACGGTGGCGACGTTCGCGAACTGGCCGGACGCCTTCGAAGCGGCAGACATTGCGGGCTTCATCTTCAACTCGGTCACGGTCTCGGTGTTTGCCGGGCTCCTCACCATCGCGCTGGCGCTCCCCTCATCCTATGCGGTGTTGCGGCTCAAGATTGGCGGCAAGTGGCTGGCGGACGTGACGCTTTCGAGCTACATGGCGCCGCCCATCGTGGCCCTGATTCCCCTCTTTTTCCTGCTGAAGGGGACCGGGCTTCTCAATACGCGCGCGGGCCTCGTCCTCATTTACGGCTTCGCCAATGTGCCGGTCGCCTTCTGGCTGCTGACGCCCTTCCTGCGCCGGATGCCGATCGAGATCGAGCAGGCGGCCGCAATAGA
The DNA here is from genome assembly GCF_001651865.1 of Sinorhizobium glycinis. Classification (GTDB taxonomy): domain Bacteria; phylum Pseudomonadota; class Alphaproteobacteria; order Rhizobiales; family Rhizobiaceae; genus Sinorhizobium; species Sinorhizobium glycinis. Next base: position 156,888 of record NZ_LPUX01000061.1, on the reverse strand, counting down.
CGGCGCGGGACCGCTTCGCACGCTTCTTGAGATCGTCGCACCGATCATCGCGCCCGGTATCGTGGCGACCCTCATCATCGTCACGGTGCTTTCCTACAACGAGTTCCTCTTCGCCTCGGCCTTCACCTTTTCCGATGCCACGCGAACACTGCCAGTCGGCATCTCGCTCTTCCAGGGCGACAGGCTGGTGAACTTCGGCCAGATGGCAGCGGCCTCACTCGCCGGCATCGCACCGGTCTACCTGATCGCGCTCTTCATGCAGCGCTACCTGGTCAGCGGACTCGCGCATGGCGGGGTGAAATAGGAAGAGGCCAACGCGAGGGTCATGGCAAAGCCGGCTTGACTACAAGCCGGCACCGCTCAACGGATCCTGCATTGGCCACGCCGGCCCTTCGAGGCTTGAGAGCTGGAAAGCTCGCACCACGAAGTCCTAGCAACCGCTCGTCATTTCGGAGTGCGGATCTTGCTGCCAAGACTCGCACGCCTCGTGGGTGTGCCCACGAGTGAAACATTCTCCCTATAACACATAAATTTAGTGGATTATTTCTGTCGAAACTACGGCCGTTCGTTACGCTCTGACTGGTTGAATTCACGGCATTCACCGAAGACGTTATTCGTCGCACAGGGGGCAAAACATGAATATGAAGAGTGTTATCACTGCAATCGCCATCGGTTTCGCCAGCCTCTCCATGGCTGCAACTGCCGATGCCGCCGATAGGAAGGTCGTCGTCGCCTACCAGACGGATGCACTGCCGTCCTCTGTGGCGATAGCCAATGGCGAATTTGCCAACGCCACAGGTTACGACATCGATTTTCGCAAGTTCAATTCCGGCGCTGAAATTTTCGCCGCTATCGCAGCCGGCGACGTGCAGGTCGGCTATGTCGGGTCCAGTCCCTTCGCGGCCGCGGCTTCACGTGGCCTGGAGGTCAAGGCGTTCTATCTTTCCTCCATCTCCGGGATCGACGAAGCTTTGGTGGTCCGCAACGGCTCGGGCATAGAAAGTCTGAGTGACCTGAAGGGTAAGAAGCTTGCGGCAGCACCCGTTTCGACGGACCACTATCAGCTTCTGGCTCTGATCAAGTCGCTCGGTCTCACCGAAAAGGACGTTCAGGTCTTTGCAATTCCGCAGCCTGAGATCGTCGCCGGTTTCAACCGCGGCGATATCGATGGCGGCTTCGTTTGGGATCCGGCGCTGACCGAGTTGAAAAAGAACGGCAAGGTGCTCGTCACCTCCAGGGATGTGGCCGACAAGGGCGCGGCGACGTTCTCGGCCTGGGTGGCGACCTCTCAGTTCGCGGCCGACAATCCGGACTTCTTGAAGAGCTTCGCCTCGGTCATCAACAAATACTATGCCTCGTATGCATCCGACGAAGGCGCATGGAGCGCCGACAGCGAAAACGCCAAGGCGCTCGCCAAGTTGCTCGGCGGTACCCCCGAACAACATGCGGCCGCATTGAAGAATCTCTCGTTGCTGACGCCTGAGGTTCAGGCTTCCGAGGCCTGGCTCGGCGGCGGAGATAAGTCCGGTGCGGCCAAGATCCTGAAGGAAACGGCAGCCTTCCTGAAGGATCAGGGGAAGATTTCCGAGGTCCTGCCGAACTACGGTGCCTTCGTCACTGCCGACGCGCTGACAAGCGCGAGCAACTGATCCTCCCCCGATACCGGCGCGCTGGCCGCGCCGGTATCGAACATACGAGAGAGCACATGCTTAAAGTCGATCACGCCAGTGTCTTCTTCGCGGCGCGCGATGGCCGGCCCGTCCATGCGCTTGACCGCGTGTCTTTTGAAATTCCCGAGAGCGGCTTTGTCGTTGCCCTCGGTGCCTCGGGATGCGGCAAGTCGACATTGCTCAACGCAATCGCCGGCTTCCTGCCTCTTTCGGATGGCGCCATCATCCTGGATGGGCGACCTGTTCGCGGTCCTGGTGCCGACCGTGGTGTAGTGTTCCAGAAGGATGCCCTTCTTCCGTGGGAGACGGTGATCGACAATGTCGCACTTGGTCTGAAATTCGCGGGCGTGAGCAAAAGCGAGCGAAGGGCTCGCGCCCATGAATTGCTTCGGCTGGTCGGACTCGGTGAATTCGCGAAGGCCCTGCCCTATGAACTGTCGGGCGGCATGCGCCAGCGGGTGGGCATCGCGCGCGCGCTCGCTACGGAACCCGACATCCTTCTGATGGATGAGCCTTTCGGTGCCCTCGACAGTCTGACGCGCGAGCAGATGCAGGAACTGCTGATCTCGATCTGGGACAGAACGGCAAAGCGGATCTTCTTCATCACCCACTCGATCGAGGAGGCTCTTTTCCTGGGAACCCAGGTCCTGGTCATGTCTCCACGGCCAGGCCGCGTCGTTGCCCGCTTCGATCTGGACTTCGTCCGCCGCTTTGCCGCGACCGGGGATGCACGGTCGATCAAGTCGTCGCCCGAATTTGCGAGTCTGCGCGAAGAAATACGGGCCATTCTTCACAGCGCCGAAGACCTCAGGAGCGCGGCATGAGCGACCTTGTCCAGACGACCCCCGTTTCATCGGCCGTGCAGCGTCCAAGGCCAAAGCTTGTCAAAATGGTAAGCTTCGGCCTGGGCGAGAAACCTACGGTCGCCATAAGCGTTGCGACCGGTCTCGCAGTAGCAGCTCTATGGTGGCTTGTCGCCGAGCTTGATTTGGTCCCGAACCTCTTTCTGCCGCGTCCTGGTGAGGTTCTGACCCAGGTCGGCATGCTTTATTATGATGGCTATGCGGGCGCATCCTTGTCCGAGCACATCTTCGCTAGCCTCTTCCGCATCGTCCTCGCGGCGTCGATCGCCATAGCGGCGGGAATTCCCTTGGGCCTGCTCATGGGCCTGAACCGCTGGGCAAAGGGCATCCTGGATACGCCGATCGAATTCTACTGGCCGCTCCCCCCTCTCTCCTATCTTCCGCTGATGATCATCTGGCTCGGCATCGGGGAAACGTCGAAAATAACACTGCTTGTGCTGGCGATGTTCGCACCGGTCTGCCTGTCGGCCCAAGCGGGTGTCCGTTCGCTACCCATCGAGCGCGTCAATGCAGCTCGATCGCTTGGCGCTCGCCCGCTTGAGCTCTTCATCGACATCGTGTTGCCGTCAGCCCTGCCTGAAATACTGACCGGCGTGAGGATCGCGGTCGGGATAGGATGGGGCACACTGGTGGCGGCCGAGTTGATCGCCTCGACACGCGGAATCGGTTTCATGATCATGTCCGCTGCACAGTTTCTTGCCACCGACGTTGTCTTCGTCGGGATCGGCATCATCGCGATCTGCGCCTTTGCCTTCTCCGCCGCCATCCGGTTCATCGAAGCTGTCCTCGTTCCCTGGAAGGGAAAGCTTTAAATCGCCGCCATCGCGAGTGCCTGTGTGCGTGAAGCGGGACGATTTGGCCGATTCGAGCCGGAGAGTGCGCCAACTTCGGCCCTCGACCTCGCGTCGTCTCCCGAGTAGAAGAGGACGCGGCTTCCACCCTCGGCGCGCGGATCACCAGAGAGCAGATGCGGAGGGAGATGGTTGAACGCCTTTACGACACGAGCGCCCGGCACCAGGTCAGTGGTCGACAGTCGACCATTGAGCTCCGCTGGCTGGAAGAGAGGACGCAATATGCTGAAGGCCTGTCGCCGTCTGCGATCGCTCAAGAGCTGAACCGCAAGGGCATTCCCGGACCGCGCGGGCTGAAGTGGCGCGACACCGCCATCCGCGGCCACGTCGACCGCGGAACCGGCATCCTCAACAACGAACACTATCGCGGCCGGATCATCTTCAACCGGCGCAATTCAACGAGGCCGGATATGAACGGATCTAGAATCATCCCGCTCTAAATCGTCGAGGCAGAGAACTACAGAACGCACCCTCCTTCTATCTCGCAAAGGCCCTCCCCCATTTGCCATCGCCTCGACTGCAGGTCATATGAAGGGTGCGGTCAGGCAAAGCGGTGTGGACCAAGGTCGCGCCAACGGAGCCTGATGCCGAGCGCGACCGAAGAGAGAGCAAAGCCGAGCAGGCTGACGCCGATCCAGGTGCCGTAACTCCACGTAGCGACGGCAAGCGCCGATCCAGCCGCTCCCCCGAGAAACATGCTCGTCATGAAGATGGTATTAAGCCGGCTACGGGCCTGCGGATCGAGCGCGTAGATGATGTGCTGATTGGAGATCAAGGCGACCTGGACGCCGACATCGAGGACGACAACGCCGATGAGAAGCGCTGGTATCGAAGTCCCAAAGCCGAGCACTCCCCACGCGAACAGCGTTAGCGCGGCCCCCAGCCCTACGACCGATTGAGGCCCACGCCGGTCGGCTATCCTCCCGGCCAAGGGCGCGGCAAGCACGCCGACTGCACCAACAACGCCGAACAGGCCGGCGGCATCTGCGCCGAGATTGAACTCGGGCATTGCGAGGTAGAGGGCGAGAATGGTCCAGAAGGAGGTGAAGGATGCAAAAAGTGCCGCCTGCACGATCGAAGCCGCCCGCAAATCAGGATGGCGCCGCCATAGCTCGACGAGCGATCGAAGCGCCGCAGGGTAGGACAGGCGGGAAACCGGACTGAGCTTCGGCAGAGCTAGATACATCATCGCTGCGCCGACCAGCGCGAGCGGCGCGCTTACCCGGAACATGTCGCGCCAGGCGAAATACTCTCCGACGAAACCCGACACAGTGCGGCTGAGCAGGATGCCGGAGAGGACGCCGGCCATGACCGTGCCTATTGCCGCACCGCGCCGCTCGGGCGAGGCAAGCGCCCAAGCCACGGGGACGATCTGCTGGGCAACGGTGGCACTTGCCCCGAGCAGGATCGAGGCAGTGACGAGGAGCGCGGCAGTCGGCGCGACAGCAGCCAGGACGGAAGCCGCCGCCAGAGCGAAGAACTGCCCTATGATCAGCCGCCGCCGGTGAACAGTATCCCCCAGCGGCAAAAGCAGAAAAAGGCCCAACGCATAGCCGAGCTGCGTGGCGGTCGGAACGACGGCGGTCGCGGATTGGCCCGAGAACTCGGCTTCGATCAGGCCCAGGATCGGCTGATTGTAATAGATGTTCGCGACGGCAATGCCGCTGGCAACGGCCATGGCGTAGAGGCGAAGGCGGCCGAGTTCGGATCGAGAGCCGAGGTGCTTCTCGTTGAACACGTTCATGATTGATGCTCTTCCCGCTGATGAAAACTGTGCTGAACCTAATTTTTTATCGAAGGATGTGTTAGAGAGCGGAAGTGTCATGCTGGAATATCGAAAACTGATATAATGAACATTGATGACGTTGCCCTCTTTAGCGCAGCGGCCGGGGCCGGAAGTCTTTCGGAGGCTGCCCGCCGCCTGGGCCTTACACCGATGATCGCCACCCGGCGGCTCGCGTCGCTGGAGCGTGCGCTCGGCGTCAGGCTCATGCACCGCACGACGAGATCGCTGTCGCTCACAGCCGAAGGAGAGAGCTTCCTTCCTTATGCTCAGGCTCTGGTCGAAACGGAGCAGCAAGCGCGCGCACTGCTCCACGGAGAAGACGAGGGTGCGGCCGGGCTCCTGCGCGTATCGGCTCCTGTGGCCTTCGCCATCAAGGTGATCGCTCCGCTTATTCCCTCACTTCTGGAAAGCAATCCGGGGCTCAGGATCTCGCTCGACATGAGCGACAGCATGCCCGACCTGGTGTCCTCAGGCACGGACCTCGCCATCCGCATTGCGCGGCTGAAGGACAGCAGTCTCATCGCCAGGAAGCTGGCGGACAACCCCCGCTCACTTGTCGCCTCGCCGGCCTATCTTGAGAAACACGGCACGCCGCACAGTGCCGGCGAGCTTGCGCAACACGATTGTCTGCCTCTCTACGGAGTAACACACTGGACATTCCTCAAGGCCGGGGTTGAAAGCTCATGGCGACTGCAGAGTCGTTTTTCGTCGACGAGCATCGAAGGATGTCATGCGGCCTGCCTTGCGGGCGCAGGAATAGCGCTGCTGTCGGATTGGAACGTTGCCGACGATCTCTCGTCCGGGCGATTGGCGCGCGTCACCTTGGAGGACGCGGAACCGGAAACGCTCGCAATCTGGGCCGTTTATCCGACGAGCAGGTTCGTTCCTCCCAAGGTTCGCGTCTTCATCGACGCGCTTGCGAGCGCACTTAAGGCGATCAAAGGATCGGGTACGTGATCCCCTTGAATCGGCAGCAACTCGCGCGGCCGCGAATGCGGGTAGCGCTGCTCGCGAGCCGGCGGCGCTGATCGCCGCCGGCTCTGGTTGTTCAGGACTTGATGAAGGCGAGCAGATCAGGATTGATCACATCGGCATGGGTCGTCAGCATGCCATGCGAGTAGCCCTCATAGACTTTGAGCGTGCCGTTTTTCAGGAGCTTCACCGCGAGACGCGCCGAACTGTCGATCGGCACGATTTGGTCGTCGTCCCCATGCATGACCAGCGTCGGCACCTCGACCTTCTTGAGGTCCTCGGTGAAGTCGGTTTCGGAGAAGGCCTTGATGCCTTCGTAATGGGCCTTGGCGCTGCCCATCATGCCCTGCCGCCACCAGTTCTGGATGGCGCCGGTCGAGACCTTCGCATCGGGGCGGTTGAACCCATAGAAAGGCCCGCTCGGCAGATCGATGAAGAACTGGGCCCGGTTTGCCGCGAGCTGGGCGCGCAGACCATCGAACACTTCCATCGGCAGCCCGCCCGGATAGGCTTCCGTCTTGAGCATGATCGGCGGCACCGCGCCGACCATTACGAGCTTGGCGACACGCCCCGCACCGTGGCGAGCGACATAGGCGAGAGCCTCGCCGCCCCCCGTGGAGTGACCGATATGGATGGCGTCGCGCAGATTGAGCTCAGTCGCAAGCGCGGCGACATCTGCTGCGTAATGGGCGATGTCGTGGCCGTCGCTGACCTGAGACGAGCGGCCGTGGCCGCGCCGATCGTGGGCGATCACGCGATAGCCTTTGCTCAGGAAGTAGAGCATCTGCGCGTCCCAGTCGTCCGAGGAGAGCGGCCAGCCGTGGTGGAACACGATCGGCTGGCCTGAGCCCCAATCCTTGTAGAAGATCTCGACGCCGTCCTCGGTCTTGATGAAGTTCTGGGTCATGGGAATCGTTCCTTTGCTTTGGTTCGAAATGGAAGTTGCCGCCGCGGACCGTCTGCACCCGGATCCGGGCACAGCAGATGCGCGGGAAAGTAGCGTCGCCCGAGCGGCCGGGCGGGCGAGGCTTGCTCTCCGCCTCCTCGCCGCCCCACCTCGAAGGCTAAGGAGGCGTCCGGACAAGTCTTGTCGTTTTCCGTTGTGTTTTGGATAAAAGCGCCCGCGTCGCGTGCGAATGCTCGCACTCAGTGGCGACCGAGATGGGGCAGGTTTATCGACAACAGATGGTTCACCACGGGCGCCTCTGGCCCCTTGTGGAAGCCACGGACTTGCTGCTGTACGTCGGCGTCGGCCTTCGAGACGCGCCGATGCTGGCGAAGGTGCTCGGCCCAGGATTCGACCATGAACCACTCGACGACTCTCTGAGGATCGGCGGCGTCCTCGGTGACGCCCCAGCCATAGGCGCCATCGCGGCGACGCTCTCCGGAGAGCTTCGCGAGCGCCTTCAGAAAATCGCTCCGGTCGCTGTCATCGACCCGGTATTCGATGGTGACGAGCACGGGACCGCGATCGTGCTCGACTGGGGCAGCCGTGAGAGGTTCCGGCCAGTGGTTGGATGCGACCAGGTCCGCGTCGCCCTTTGGCAGCTTGACGAGGTGAAAGATGAGCCCCGCCACGGCAACTCCAACGGCCCCCAGAACAAGGGTCGCTGGAACGCCGGCGATCTCTGCGACCGCACCCCAGGCGAGGCTCCCGGCGGTCATCGCCCCGTTGAACACCGTAAGATAGACAGCGAGCGAACGTCCCCGAACCCAGTTCGGCAGGATCGATTGTGCGGCCCCGTTCAGTGTGGTCAGCGCAGTGATCCAGGCGCCTCCCAGCGCAAGCAGAGCCAGAATGGCGACCCATCGGGCCGGCGCGAAGGAGAGCCCGGCCATCACGGCCGCCGTGGCGAGCGCCGAGCCGAGCAATAGTGCATCCGAATCGAGCCTTGCGCGAAGTTTCGGCATCACCAGCGCACCGCCAATGGCGCCCGCGCCGACCGCGCCGAGCAAGATGCCGTAGAAACCGGCATCGCCGCCGAGAAGATTGCGGGCGACCAGGGGCAGAAGCGCCCAGACCGAACTCGAGAAAGCGAAGAATGCGGCCGCCCGGAGAAGCACTACATGCAGTTCGCGGCTCGCCCTCGCATAGCGCAGACCGGCCCGGAATGCTCCGAAGAAGCGTTCGGACAAGCCGTCGTCGACATCAGGCGCGCGCCTCCACCAGATGAGGGCAGCAATGACGAAAACGTAGCTGATAACGTCAACGCCATAGGTAAAGGCTGCGCCAAGCCAGGCAAGCAGCAGGCCGCCCACTGCCGGGCCGATCGCTCGGGAGATGTTGATGCCGAGCGAGTTGAGCGCCACGGCACCTTTGAGATCCTGCTTCGGAACGAGTTCGGGAACGATGGCTTGCCAGGTCGGCGCCATCAGCGCCGCTCCGATACCCCCGACGAAGGTGAATGCGATCAGGGACGTGATGGTCTGCAACCCCGTCGCAGACAGCAACATGAGGCAGATGCTGGCTCCGGCCAGCAGAAGCTGGATGATGATCAGGAACTTGCGGCGGTCGAGAATATCCGACAGTACACCTGCAGGGATCGCGAGGAGGAAGATCGGGAGCGTCCCCGCGGCCTGCACCGCCGCGACGGCGGCAGGGGCGTTCGAGAGGTCGGTGACAAGCCATGAGCTTGCGACATCGCGGATGAAGCTGCCGGTGTTGCCGACGATGGTCGCCACCCAGAGAATGGCGAAGGTCTTCTGGCGAAGCGGCGCGAACCCGCCGCCAGCCGCCGGGGTTGCAGACAGAGAGCTCATGAAGTCCGCCCCTTTCCGGGTGCGCCATGTTCACGCAGGTCGTGCCATGCGACAAGGGTGAACGCGCCAACGAGTCCGACATGTTCGAAGAAGCCGTTCATCGCCATCGAGCGCTCCATACCGGGCGGCAGTTCCCAGAAGCGAAGCGCGATGAAGGTCGCGGCGAGCGTGAAGACCGCAAGCGCAAGCGCGGCAGCCCAGCGGTAGATGCCGGCAAGGATGAGCGCCGACATGGATAGCTCGAAGACGATCACGCCGATGGCGAAAAACGGTGCCGGCTGCAGCCCGAAATGCTCCATTTCGGCGAGCGCCCCCGGAAAGTCGAAGATCTTCACGACCGGCCCTTGAATATAAGCCGAGCAGAGGGCGAGCAGGGCCAGAAAGTGAAGTGCCGGCGTGCGGGACGTCATTGGCGGAGCCTCATGAGATCGAATACTTGCCATTTACCGCTCCCTCACACGGCCCAGCACGAGCAGCCGAGCGCGCCGAAGAAGCCCTTCAGATCGGCGGTCGGCAGGCGGGACGTCCAGGCCGCAGCATGGTCGTGACCATGCATGCCGCAACTGCTGGAGCAGCTGCAGGACGCAATCGCGGTTCGTCGAAGCGAATGTCGCCCGGCCCCTTCAGGCTCGCCCCAGGCGGCGTATCCGCCATAGGTTCTGACCGGCGACCAGTCCGGCATTGCCGGCGGCAGCGGATTCTCATCGAGGCTGGCGAAATCACTCGCCGCATAGACGATCCTGCCGCCGACCATCGTGAGGTCGGAGGTCAGAAACGAGATCTCGTCCTCGGCACAGGCGAAGTAGTCCTTGCTGGGCACGATCAGGTCTGCGAGCTGGCCCTTCTCGATACGCCCCTTCCTGCCCTTCTCGTTGGAGAACCATTGCACCTTCTCGGTCCACATGCGCAGCGCGGTTTCGCGGTCGAGGCAGTTGGCGCGCGGATAGAGCTGCATGCCGCCGACGGTCTTGCCGGTCACCAGCCAGGAAAGCGAGACCCAGGGGTTATAGGAGGCGACGCGGGTGGCGTCCGTGCCCGCGGAGACATTGACGCCCTTCTCGAGCATGCGTGCGACTGGCGGCGTCGCCTCGGCGACGCCATGACCGTAGCGCTCGACGAAATATTCGCCCTGATAAGCCATGCGATGCTGAACGGCGATGCCGCCGCCAAGTGCCGCGATCCGGTCCATGGATTGGTCGGAGATCGTCTCCGCATGGTCGAAGAACCAGTTGATGCCGGAGAGCGGGATATCCTGGTTCACCTTCTCGAAGACGTCGAGCGCACGGCTAATCGTCTCGTCATAGGTGGCGTGCAGTCGCCAGGGCCAGCGGTTCTCGGCGAGGATGCGCACCACCTCCTCGAGCTCACCTTCCATTTCCGGCGGCAAGTCGGGGCGCGGCTCGCGGAAGTCCTCGAAGTCCGCTGCCGAGAAGACCAGCATCTCTCCGGCACCATTGTGGCGGAAGAAATCGTCGCCCTGCTTGTACTTGACCGAGGAGGTCCATTTGAGGAAATCCTCCTTTTCCTCCTTCGGCTTCTGTGTGAAGAGGTTATACGCAAGTCTCACGGTCATCTGCCCTTCGTCGGCGAGCTTCTGGATGACGGCATAGTCGTCCGGGTAATTCTGAAAGCCGCCGCCCGCATCGATGACGCCGGTGACCCCGAGACGATTGAGCTCGCGCATGAAGTGACGCGTCGAATTGACCTGATACTCGAAGGGGAGCTTCGGCCCCTTGGCAAGGGTCGAGTAGAGAATGCCCGCGTTCGGCTTGGCGAGCAGGAGACCGGTGGGATTGCCGTTGGCATCGCGAGTGATCTCGCCGCCAGGCGGGTTCGGAGTGTCTTTGGTAAAGCCGACGGCGCGAAGTGCTGCGGCGTTGAGCAGCGCCCGGTCGTAGAGGTGCAGCAGGAACACCGGTGTATCGGGGGCGATCGCGTTGATCTCATCCATCGTCGGCAGCCGCTTTTCGGCGAACTGGTGCTCGGTGAAGCCGCCGACGACGCGCACCCATTGCGGCGGCGGCGTGATCGCGACCTGCCGCTTCAGCATGTCCATCGCGTCGGCAAGCGAGCGCACGCCGTCCCAGCGCAGCTCCATATTGAAGTTCAGCCCGCCACGAACGACGTGAGTGTGGTTGTCATTGAGACCAGGCAGGACGCGCTTTCCCTTGAGGTCCACGAGTTTGGTGTCAGGCCCGGCAAGAGCCATGATCTCCCGCTCTTGCCCAACCGCAAGGAACTTGCCGTCCTTGATGGCAACGGCCGTCGCGCTCGGATTCGTACGGTCGAGCGTCGTCAGCAAACCATTGTGCAGGATCAGATCGGCGCTCATTGGCTTGTCTCCTGAAGTCGAAGCGGAATTGGCGGCGGGCGCCGGTGAAAACAGGTTGGGGAGCGCCAGCGCAGACGCTGCGCCGAGAAAACCGCGGCGGGTCGGCATTAGCCGATCTCCCGCGTCGGTGTCCGGTCAGGCGCACCAGCATGATCATGATCTGCCCCGGTCGGCAGTTCCCCGAAGACATGCGGGATGCAGCGGCTGCTGAACCAGGAAACGGTGACCGGATTGCCTGACATCAGGCGCTTGACGAGAGGCACCGCCTGTTCGCCGACGAGGATCCCAAAGAGCCCCACCAGCGCGATCACCGGCGGAGCCGGCGAGCGAACGTTGAGCAGGCTGTAGATGACACCGACGAGCAGCCCGGCCCCGAGCGAGAGGAGATACATCTTCATCGTCAATTCCTTTTGTTGCGCTTGCGGTCGCTGCTCCGGCCGCAAGCATGCGGCCGGAGCGGTGCTCTACGGATAAGCCCAGTGGATGTCAGTGGCCTTCGGAAGCGCCGAACATGGTCTTGGCGTAGATGATGCCGAGACCATAGGCGCCACCGAACTTCTTGGCGATGCCCGTCGTCATGTCGTAGGTTTCGGTGCGGGCCCAGTCGCGCTGCAGCTCGAGCATATACTGGAGCGACGTCATCGGCCGAACGCCGGCCTGCACCATGCGGTCCATTGCGCGCTCGTGCGCCTCGTCGGACACGTCGCCACAGGCGTCGGCGATCACGTAGACCTCAAAGCCTTGATCGAGCGCCGACAGTGTCGGACCAACAATGCAGACCGACGTCCAAAGCCCACAGAACACCAGCCGCTTCTTACCGATACGGTTGACCTCCTCGATCACCGCTGCGTCTTCCCAGGTGTTCATGGAGGTGCGGTCGAGAAGCGGCTGTCCGGGGAAGGCATCGGTGATTTCCGCGAACATGGGACCGGAGAAGCTCTTTTCCGCAACCGTCGTCAGGATCGTGGGGACCTTGAAACCGGCAGCCGCGTTGGCGACCAGCGCAGCATTGTTGCGCAGTTGCACAGCGTCGATCGACTTTGTCGCAAACGACATTTGCGATTGGAAGTCGATCATGATCAGCGCGTGATCCTTGGGCGAGACGAGGAGGTTGCCGGGCGTCGGTGTTGCGTTCAGCGTCATGATACTGGCCTCTTTCTGTTGGTTGCCGATGCTTGCGACTATGCCGATGATGGGCGCTCGATTCTTGTAGCGAACGACGGACTTTTGTAGTTTTTGATCGCCGCCAGTTCTGAGGCCGATGCGAGTTCAAGTGCCGTAGTTGAGCCACCGAGACACGCTTCAACCGCACGGCGGCAAGGGCTCTCGGCCCTTCCCGAGGCTCCCGTTGTTCGATCTGCTGTTTACGTCGAGCCTTGCTCAGGACTGCCGGCGTCGTCTCCAGGCGCCGGGGGTGCTGCCCATCGCCTGCACGAATGCACGTGTGAAGTGGCTTTGGTCGGAAAAGCCGCAGATGCTGGCGATCTCGCTCAAGCGAGTTTGTGAGAACTGCAGCAGATCAATGGCCTTTTCGATGCGCTGCTGCTGCAGCCATCGATGCGGCGTTTTCCCCATGGTTTCGCGGAAGGCACGCAGAAAAGCTGCCTGTGAGAGATTGCAGGCCGAAGCTAGCTGTTCGACGCCCAACTCACCATTCAACTGGCTCTGCACGAGGTCCCTGATCCTGGCCTGGCAACGTGCGGAAAGCCGGCGTCCGCTGGTGGCTGCGCCGCCGCGGCCGTTGCCGTACTGCTGAACGACATGAACCCCGATTGCGATCGAGAGCTGGTCAACGAACAAGGCGCTTCTGTTCGCGCTTCCATCCATTGTCGCAAACAAGGCCCCCAGCATGCCGCCGAGCACGGGATCTGGGTGCGCGGCAGCCTGGCGCAGTTCGCTGACACTTCTCAAGTCTGCTGCGTCGGCGATCCGTTCGAGCGCGTTGTGATTGATTTCGACTAGCATGAAGTCGAATGAACCGCTGAGATCGGCGCGATAGTCATCGGCGAAATTCCGCAAGTAAACGGCGTTCTGCTCGAAATCATGGACAGTCGAATGACGCTCTTTGAAGATCCGACGCCTGTGTCCGCCTGCTGCGGAAAGACCAAGCAGATATCCGCGCCCCGTCGCTGGTGTCGTGACCCTGTCCGGCGGCGCCGACGCCGACCTCTTGCGATAGAACGTCATGTCGCGGCCCTCGATCGTCCAGTCGTCGTCGAGCCTGTCCATGGAGCAACCGAGACTGTCGTGTCTTTCGGTTGCTGCGGTGGAAGCGACGCCCGTCATGCCGTGGTCCCGTACTTTGAGCCTACCTGTAGCGAAAACGAGCGAGCCCCTGAGGAGGTCGCCTGAGTCGCTCTGAATTGGCGCATCATCGCCGCGACTGCGATAACGTTCTTGTACAAAACTCACGCGTTTTGAACGATGTAGGCAAATGGAAGTGATTAGATTCCAAACGGATCCAAGGCCACGCCGAACGGCCTATTCTTTCGTCTGAAGCGTGCCGGTGTGTCGCCCGTCAGACTTGTGAACACCCTGGTCATGTGGCTCTGATCGGCGAAGCCGCAATTTATCGCGACCTCCGCAATCGACAGGTCCTGCAACAACAGCTCCTTGACCCGCGCGACCCGGTACTCGGTCAGCCATTTCGAAGGAGTGCGCCCAAAGCTCTCCTTGAAAGCCTTGTTGAAATAGCTGCGCGACAGTTCGCAGCGAGAAGCCAGATCTCCGATTGAGAACGGCTTGTTGAAATGAGCTGCGAGAAATTCGGTAGCGAGTCTTTCCTGCCAGGGCGCCAAGGTCCCTTTCTTGTCCACCGGGAAGTGCAGGCCGCCATAGGTCTGACTGAGATGCGCCAGCATGGCGAGATTGATCTGCTCCAGGAACAGGGGATTGGCCTGTTCCGGGTGGTCGAGCGACGGCAGCAATGCCTGCGCGAGCCCGTGCACCACGGGATCGATGCGGCTCGCGAAGCAAGAAAGCGCTACGTATTCGCTGCGCCCGGCCTCCTCCGCAAAGGCGCGTAGGCGGGCAAATGGAATCTGGAAACGAACATTGTCGAACGGGGAGAGTGAATGACATTGCCATTGATCGCGTAGATCTGTGATTGTAAGCGAGGCCTTGGCACCGCCGCCGTCATGCACCAACTCGCCACGACGCCAGAGCCTCTGGGAATAGAAGTCGCGCAGTTGAACGGTGACACCGAACGCTTCCGCGCGCGGAATGACGGCTGCATCTGCATCGAAGCGATCGGAATATGTCCTGGTGACGATGATGTCGCCGGAAGCAACTGATCTGACGATCGGACCCGGCCGATAACATGTGCCGTTCAATCCCTCATGCAGGTCCATCGGCGTCGTCTCCCGATATCTGGCCATGTGCGACCGTCCGTGCTGTCTCCGGGGTACAATAGTGCCGGATCGACTGCAGTGCGATCTCTACAATAGTCCCGAGGCTTGAATGGAAAATGACCTCATTGCACAAAACCGTCACTGTAACCAACGCGCCCGCCAGGCCGCTGGGGTGCTGCCCGTCACGCGACGGAAAGCCGTGATAAAGTGATCCTCGTCACTGAAGCCGCAGCGGGTGGCGATCTCCGGTACTGTCAAAGAACGCTCGCCGAGGTACTGCTTGGCACGTGCTGTGCGATAGCCCAGAAGCCACTGTTGCGGCGTCTGACCCGTCACCCCCTTGAAGCCAGCGATAAAGCGACGGATGGAAACACCGGCCGCCGAAGCTGCTGCGGCCATCGGGAACTGATCGGCAAAATGGTCGATCATGAAGTCCTTGGCCGCCTTTTCCTGCCAAACGGAGAGGCGCGTTGAACTGGAGCCTGGCTGATCGGGATCGCCGTAGGCGTGAAGCAAGTGCGCACAGATGGCAATGGCAATGTGCTGCAAGACCGGGACCTGGGAGTACCCTTGCCTCTCGAACAGCGGCAGAAGCGCCGCTCCGAGATTGCACATCACATCATCGTGCTCGCCCCGCCGGCATCTAAGCCTCGTTGCTTTTGGGGCAGTTGAGAACTCTGAAACTTCCCGAAAGAGTTCTCGCGGTATTTGGCAGGCGAGGGAATCGAGATCGCTGGACAGCCGTATGCAGGCTCCATTGGCAAGATCGACGAGGCACATGGAACCCTGCCGGAAGCGGCGTGTCTCGCTCTCGGTGCCATCGGGACCAACATCGCAATGATACGCATCCTTCAGGTACAGCATCAGAAAGTGAGCTTCGTCGGGCTGCAAGGACACCAGGCGGTTGGCATCCCCATTGAGCCGCCATTCCAGGCGCGTCACGGAAAATCCGGCGTCCCGAACCGGCCGAGCCGAGAGACACGGAGCATGCGGCAGCCCAAATTGAGCGCCGACGCCCTCTCTCGTTCCGGTCCTTTGATTCATCCGCACCTCCCAGATGCTGCTCTGCTGCTCCGAGAGGCCGGGTCGCGACAGTGCCGGCGTTCCCGACTTGGAATATCTCGACAGCAGAAGGGCTCGATATAAGCCCTGTATGTCCGATTGAAAGGAAGCATGCCCGCGGGCGCCGTCAATTTCTTGTAACATTTGCTCGCCTTTTGCCGGAAAGGACGGCTTCGAGCCGAAAACAGGACTGGGGTTCGCCTTGCCTCACAGCGGGCGCGTATGGGTAATGTACATTTCGAAGAAGTCCGAGAACCTTGCAACGCGCATCGGCAGCTTCTCGTAGGGCGGGTAATACAATGTCAGCCACAGCTCGGGAGGCTCCCACTTGGCAAGGACCTGCTTCAGCGTGCCGCGCGACAGCGCATCGTCGACGATGAAATGCGGCAGCAAGGCTACGCCCTGCCCGCCTTCCGCCAGTCGGGCGATTAACTCGCCGTTGTTCGCCGCCAGTACTTTGCCGACCGATACCTTTCGGGTACGCCCGCCATTCGTCAGCTCCCAGCTCTCGGCGATCGCCTCCTCGTCGTAGGCGATACAGGCATGTCGATGGAGATCATCGGGCGTCTCTGGTATCCCGAAAGCGGCGAGATAGCCTGGGGAGGCGACAAGGATGCGCCGCACGCGACACACTTTGCGCCATATCGTCGACCTGTCGCGCGGCGCCTCCGAAACTCTCAATGCGAGATCGAAACGCTCGGACACGATGTCGATGAAGCGGTCGGTTAGAGACAGCGAAACGCTCGTCCGCGGATATTCGGCTCGAAATCCTGAGACGATGTCCGGCAGCAGTTGTTGACCAAGTGAAAGCGGCGCATTGATGCGGATCAGCCCGGCCACCTCCCCTTGCTCTTCGCGCAGATCCTCTCTCACCTGATCAAACTGTCTGATCAATGGCTCCACGCGCGCCGCGTAAACGGCGCCGGCAGATGTCAGGGAAACCTGACGCGTGGTGCGCAGCAGAAGCTGCACTCCCAGGCTCTCCTCCAGCGCGCTGACGGCACGGGTCACGGTCGGCGGTGTCATTGACAACTGTCGCGCCGCCGCCGTGAAGCTGCGCTGCTGCGCAACGGCCAGGAATACTCGGATATCGCTCAGATCGCCCATGCTGTTTTATTGCAGTATGTGCAATAATTTTGTCAATATTATTCCTGTTCACTTTCGCGAGGACCTGAGCGATTTTCTCTCCAGATCAGCCGATACACGCTACCCCGGAGGGAAACCTGCCATGCTCACACAGATCAAAGGCCTTCATCACGTCACGTCGATGGCCGCCAGCGCCCAGGAGAACAGCGACTTCTTCACCAAGGCGCTCGGTTTGCGCCGCGTCAAGAAGACAGTCAATTTCGACGATCCGGAGGTCTATCACCTCTACTATGGTGACGAGATCGGTACGCCAGGCTCGGTGATGACGTATTTCCCGTTTCCCCATATTGCCAGGGGACGTCCTGGCGCTGGCGAAGTGGGCGAGACCTCCTTTGCAATCCCTGAGGGCACGCTCGGCTACTGGAAAGAGCGGCTCGCCTCGCGCGGCGTCGACGGACTTTCTGAGCACCAACTCTGGGGCGAGAAGCGTCTGCGCTTCAAAGGCCCCGACAGCGATGCCTTCTCGCTGGTCGAAGTCAAAGACGATCGGCGCCGCGGCTGGGCCGGCACAGAGGTCGACGCGGACAAGGCCGTCAAGGGTTTCCACGGCGCAACTCTGCGTCTTACGGATCCGGGCGCCACGCGGGAACTTCTGAGCTTCATGGGTTACCAGGAGGTCGACCGCAAAGGCGAGTGGTCGCGCTTTGCGATCAGCGGCGGCAACGGTGCTGACGTCGTCGACCTGGAAGTCGTTCCCAGTGCCGATCTCGCCCGCCTCGGCGCCGGCTCGGTGCATCACATCGCCTTCGCAGTAGACGATCGCGCTGCCCAGCTTGAGGTCCGCAAGGCGCTGATCGGCACCGGTTATCAGGTCACGCCAGTCATCGATCGCGACTACTTCTGGGCGATCTACTTCCGCACGCCCGGCGGCGTCCTGTTCGAGATCGCCACCAACGAGCCGGGATTTGATCGCGACGAAGACACCGGGCACCTCGGCGAGGCCCTGAAGCTTCCCACGCGCTACGAGCCCTATCGCGACGAGATCTCACGCCGTCTCGAGCCGATCAGAGACTAGCTCGCTTCGGGACCACGGCAATTCGGGTCCGGCCCGAGGGAGAAAACCACCATGACGACCTCATCCTATCAGGCGCTCATAAGAGCGCCACGACGCGACGCGCCCATCGTCTTTACGTTCCACGGCACGGGTGGAGACGAAGATCAGTTCGCCGAGCTGGCCAGGCAAATCTTGCCGGATGCCGGGCTGGTTTCTCCGCGTGGGGACGTGTCGGAATTTGGCGAACTGCGCTTCTTTCGCCGGACGAGCGAAGGCTCCTACGACATGCAGGACCTGGCCAGACGAACAGATAAGATGGTCGAGTTCATTGCTGCCCACAAAGCGGAAAATCCCGGACGGGCAATATACGCGTTCGGCTATTCAAACGGGGCAAACATCCTGGCATCGACTCTGTTCAGCCAGCCGCAGCTTTTCGATCGAGCTGCCCTGCTCCATCCGCTCATTCCTTGGGTCCCCGCGGTTAACAAGCAGTTGAAAGATCGTCGAATCCTGATCACCGCTGGCCAACGCGATCCTATTTGCCCGCTGCCCCTCACAGAGCGGCTCGTCGACCACTTTGCGGCACAGAAGGCCCGCGCAGAAGCATGCTACCATTCCGGTGGACATGAGATCCGACCCGAGGAATTGCAAGCATTGCAATCGTTCCTGACCTGAAGAAATCGGCGGCGACCGGCCGCCTTGGCAACGGGCGGACTTGCAGCGAAAGGTGTTCCTCCTGAGGCGCCGCCAACATCTATTTATTCACACCTGCCGAACGCAGATCTAAGGCCGGCCGCGACTGAAGACGAACTCTCGATCGATTGCTGCCGCTCGTCGATATCGCTCGAGATTTCCGGTGTTGGCCCCTTTTGCGGGCATTCAACTCAAACACAGGAAAGCGATCTCAGGTCTCTTCCGCAGTTATTGAGGCGCGGATCCCGCTCAAGGCTCCGACAGATCAGCCCCGGCAGCGTTGCGCAGTAGTCCGTAACGACAAGCATCTCAGGCACGGCAAGGAAGTGCGTTACAGAAACGGCAACCTCTCGCTTGAGGTTTTGTCGCCCCAATGCCTGGAAGAGACCCGCGCGCAGCAGGCCCGGCGGGAGCACGTTCACAAGCTTGAGCCCTCGTATTGTTCCCGGGAAATACGCTCTCAAACGTCGGGATGGTCAGCACGCACCACGCAGGCGAGCCCATCGTCCATCAGATGCTGGACGACAAGGTTGTCCGGCGGATGGACGATCCGGCCAAGCACCATCGCCGTGATACCGGACATGATGCCGGTCTCGGCGAGATCGTTGCCGAATGCCGATCATGCGGAGCTTGCCCGGCGCTCGCTCTCGCGTCCTCGCGACCAGGGCCGGCATCAACACAAGCTCCACGTAGCTGTTCGGGGCAAGCGTGAACAGTCGTTCGGCCTTCGCCGGCTGAAATTCCTGCTGGTTCGCTCGCCGCAAGTGACCGAGCAAATAATGTTCCGGACAGCTTCTGCGCAAGCAGGAAGTTCGAGGGAACCGCCGGCAAGCGGGCGGCGTTTCGTTGCCGGACGGCGCGCTCTGAAATCTTTCCAGATGTCGAATCTCCGATGCGAAAGATGCTGCCGCCCCCGAGGGCCACCAAAATGAACAAGCAGATGAAGTTTAACATCTGGTACTGGGTCGCGGCCCTTTTCGCACTGATGGCTTTCCAGTACATCTTCGCGACCGCTACACAGGTGGCCCAGATCCCGTATAGCGAGTTCGAATCTTATCTCGACGAAGGTAAGATCGCAGAGGTCGCGGTCTCAGACCAGTTCATCCAGGGACGTTTCAAAACTCCGCAGGACGGCAAGCCCATGTTCATAACCACACGCGTCGAGCCGGACCTTGCCCGGCAGATGCAGGAGCATGGCGTCATCGTGACTGGCCGGATCGAAAGCACCTTCCTGCGAGACATCCTCTCATGGGTCCTGCCAGCGGTGATCTTCGTCGGCATTTGGATGCTCATTCTGAGGCGCTTCGGTGCCGGCGTCGGCGGCGGGCTGATGCAGATCGGCAAATCGAAAGCCAAAATCTATGTGCAGAAGGACACCGGGGTGACGTTCAAGGACGTTGCGGGCGTCGACGAAGCCAAGGACGAGCTGAAGGAAATCGTCGACTTCCTGAAGGACCCGAAGAGCTATGGCCGGCTCGGCGGCCGCATGCCGAAGGGCATTCTGCTGGTTGGGCCGCCCGGCACAGGCAAGACACTGCTTGCGAAAGCGGTCGCTGGTGAAGCCGGGGTGCCCTTCTTCTCGATCTCGGGTTCCGAGTTCGTCGAAATGTTCGTGGGTGTCGGCGCGGCTCGGGTCCGCGATCTTTTCGAGCAGGCCCGCGAGAAGGCGCCGGCGATCGTCTTTATCGATGAGTTAGATGCACTCGGCCGTGCGCGGGGCATCGGCCCAATCGCCGGGGGACACGACGAGAAGGAGCAGACCTTGAACCAGCTGTTGGTGGAACTCGACGGCTTCGATTCCTCGGTCGGCCTTATCCTGCTTGCCGCGACCAACCGGCCGGAAATTCTCGACCCGGCGCTGCTCAGAGCCGGACGCTTCGATCGCCAGGTGCTTGTCGACCGGCCTGATAAGCAGGGCCGCATCCAGATCCTAAACGTGCACCTCAAGAAGGCGAAGCTTGCGACGGATGTCCAGCCGGAGCAGATCGCCGCACTCACGCCCGGCTTCACCGGCGCGGACCTAGCCAATCTCGTCAATGAGGCGGCCCTCCTCGCCACACGGCGCAAGGCCGATGCGGTAACCATGGAAGACTTTAACAATGCCATCGAGCGGATCATCGCGGGCCTGGAGAAGCGCAACCGCCTGCTCAATTCGAGGGAACGCCAGATCGTCGCCTATCACGAGATGGGGCATGCCTTGATGTCCATGAGCTTGCCCGGTCTCGATGCGGTGCACAAGGTCTCGATCATTCCGCGCGGCATCGGTTCGCTTGGCTACACGATCCAGCGCCCAACAGAGGATCGGTTCCTGATGACCAAGGAAGAGCTCGAAAACAAGATGGCGGTGCTGCTCGGCGGTCGCGCCGCCGAATGGATCATCTTCGGTCATCTCTCGACCGGCGCCGCCGACGACCTGGTCAAGGTCACCGACATAGCCCGAGCCATCGTCGCGCGCTACGGCATGACGGAAAAACTAGGCCACGTGGCGCTCGAGCGGGATCGGCGCTCGCTCCTGACACCCGAGCCGCTCTATGGATCGAGTGAGCGCGACTATTCCGAAGCGACCGCGGCCATTCTTGACGAGCAGGTGCGCACGATCGTAGACGAAACCTTCGAGCGCACTGTGTCGCTGCTCAAAGAGCGGCGTCCGCTGCTGGAGCGATCAGCCAAGCTCCTGCTGGAACGCGAGACGATCACAGAAGACGAATTGCGGGAGTTGGCGGGCGAGCACGCGGGCACACACCGGCTTGCCCGACCAGCTTAGCCGGATGAGGAAGCGGTGCAGTTTTCCGCCTGTGCCGCTATTTCGAAGGCGTCGATTTCCTCGCCTCGTCAGGAATGACCTGTCCAGCCAGGAACCGGCAATCTTGTTCCCTCGCCCTGATGAGATTCGAACCTGCGTTCCTGTTCTTTCTGGGGCGCTCAGACTGCAACTCCAGCGGAGCCCTCCAGACACGTGGTTCACGCTCAAGGGGCGCGCAGCAAATCAACCCGTCGCAGCAGCCGTTCTCGACCGGCTGGAGGCCCCGCGCAGCGGAAGTCGCCGCGCGGGGCTCAGTGTCTTGACCTCGAGGGCGTGCCAGTCGAGGCCTCAGGGCAACGCTTACGCTGCCTTGACCGTGATCTTCTTCTCATTGCTCATCGCTTCAGCGGTCTTCGGCAGGTGGGCCGTCAGGACACCTTTCGCGAAGGTGGCGTCGATCTTGTCGGCATCGACGCCGGGCGGCAACTGGAAGGCCCGCTGGAAGGCGCCGTAACGGCGCTCCGAGACAAAGCGATCCTTCTCGCGTTCCTCCTTTTCCTCCTTTTTTCGCCGCTCATCGAAAGCAGGCCGTTAGCGACCTTCACTTCGACCTCGTTCGCGTCCATTCCGGGCATCTCGGCGGTGATCTTGTATTCCTTGTCCGACTCGATCACGTCGACCACCGGAGACATATGCCAGGCGGCTCTCTCGAACGACGGCATGCCGAACGCGCGCATGCGTTCGGGCAAGGATCGCCAGCCTAGCGGATTCAAGTCGTCGAAAATCTGGTCGATCTCTCGACGGAGATCTTGAACAGGGAAAATTGAGCCCGCCCGGCCGGAGCCGATTTCTCGACTTTGGGGGGTTGTTTCTGAGGTGTGGTTTGACCTATGGCTCAACTCCCTTGCTTCACAAACGTCTCGCAGCAAATGGTCCGATCGAGAAAAATGGCGACCGCTCGCGAAGGCGATACTTCATCCGTCCGAGATAGGGCATTCGGTATTGAAAGCAATTTTCCGCTAATTATCTAATTTTTGCGCCTGCTTGAGATAGGCGCAACTTCATTCGACTTCATCATCCGTGGAGGTTGTGATGGCAACGCTGATGGAAAGAAAAAAGCCGCAGGACTGGTTGAACCTCGTCCTGGCGGTCGCCCTTTTCGTCTCACCGTGGGTCATGGGCTTCGCTGGTGAGTTCATGGCCGCCTGGAACGCGTGGATCGTTGGTGTCGTCATAGGCGTTTTGGCGCTCGCCACGTTGACTGCGTTCTCGGAGTGGGAGGAATGGGCGAATATGGTGATCGGGATCTGGCTGGTGGTCTCGCCGTGGCTGCTCGACTTCGCCGCGAATGTGAATGCCATGTGGACACATGTGGTCCTGGGCCTGCTCGTCGCGGCGATATCGGCTTGGGCGTTGTGGGACGAACGCCAGAACCCGCATGCCCGCGCCTAGTCGGCCCGGCCCTCATGCCCGCCGCCCCGGCGGCGGGCATTCTCCGAGCAGACCCTCGGGGATATCTGCAAGTCTGAGTATGGAGCAGAACATGACGCACGCGGCACAAAGTTCGTTCGCGGTCGCTGGCGAGTCCCACAAGAGCACATGCGACGAGGAGATGCCCGTTCCGAGCGAACCCGACGACATCGTCGATTCCTCGCCCAGCTCGAGTCGTACCCGCAAGTGACCCGCCTTCATGGCTTGGCACCACACCGGGGCACCGATCAAGTTGCCGACGCAACATGGACAAATTGGGAAGGCGGATCAGTGAAGGACGATGCCAACTTCACTATTGTTGTCGCGTCACGATGACCGAAAGGGCCCGCATGACCTCCTGACGGACGTCATCAGGCTGACGCCGCAGGGCGCCCGCAATCGTTCTGAGCTCTCGTCTCAAACCATAGAGCTGATCCAACAGCGCGAGGATGATCGGCACGGCGTCATCATTGACGTTCATGTCGTCCCGGAGTTCACAAACCAGGCGGAGTCGAGCGATGTCGACATCATCGAATAGTGGTACGCTCTCTACTTGAGACGGCACGATCCAGCCGCGACGCACCCACTGGCGCAACTGTCTGGCCGTGAGAGTGCGGAAGAGTTCGAGAACCTGCCCCTCTGTCAGTCTCATGACGCCCTCCTTAGCATATCCCGCGGATCATAAGGATGCGCCCGGCGCCAGGTTTCCATGAGAGCCTCGAGAGCCGGATCTACCTTGTCGGGCAAAACCACCTGCAGCTTGACACGCTGATCGCCAGCGGGGCCATGTCCACTCTTCACCCCCTTCCCCCTGAGACGCAGGACATCGCCGGTGTTCGACCCTTTCGGCACGGTCATCGATACCCGTCCGGAGACGGTCGGCACCTCGATCTTTGCCCCGAGCACCGCTTCGTAGAGCGTGATTGGCAAATCGACCTCGATGTCGTCGCCCTTGCGCTGGAAAACCGGGTGCGAGCGGACTCTGATTTCGACGAGGGCATCTCCGCGCGGCCCGCCGCCAATTCCTGGCGCTCCCTTATCTCTCAGCCGCAGCGTGCTGCCATCACGCGTGCCGGGCGGAATGGTCAAATCGAGCGTATTCCCGTCGGAAAGGGTGATGCGGCGCCGGGCGCCGTTGACGGCATCCAGGAACTCGGTCTCCAACTGGTAATGCACATCCTGCCCGCGCGCTTGGAAACGACCCCCACTCCTGTGCTGACCGAACAGATCGGAGAAGATGTCGGACAGATCCTCGAATTCGCCCGCTCCTCCCGCCGACGTATACCGGCCGGCCTGATCCGTATCGGCAAAGTTCCTGTAGAAACGTTGCTGGGGCCGCTCCGCCCCGGAAGCATCGATCTCGCCGCGGTCGAAACGGGCGCGCAGCTCGGGATCGTTTAGTAGATGGTAGGCTGCCGAAAGTGCCTTGAATTGAGCTTCTACCTCCTCGTCGCCGGGATGCAGGTCCGGATGCAATTCCTTTGCGCGCTTGCGATAGGCCTTTCGAATGTCGTTCTGTGTGGCTGTAGGCGGAACGCCCAGAATCTGATATGGATCCTCAGTCACCGATGACCTCCATCGATTTGACCTGCGCTTAGGCTTTGAGGCGCGCGGCGCCTCTATGGCAAGTGCTCAATATGGGCTTTCCAGTCGACCTTGCCCATCCTCTCCGGTGATTACCTCCCGATTGAGCGGGCGTATCGGGATACTGTTCGCTAAATGGATGCGTTTGCGGAACCAGAAGAACTGCATGCACCCGGACCGACCGGTCCCGCCCAAGGCGCGGTTGTCGACCAAACTAGTGGGCATCCTCCAGGCCACGCCTCGCCCCGCCTCCTGCTGTTCAGATCTTGCGCCAAGTAAGGCGTGAATTGTGAGTACGGCGCTTGGTTCTGCGAGCTTGAATTTCGCTAATTCGCACCAATATGTTTTCCACTTCTTTTTCATCCGGTGTGAATGCGAAAGGAGGACATCATGCTCAACCCGGAATTGGTCTGGATGACTCCCGTCACCGTTCACATGAAGGGCCGGGCGCCCCAGGTCTTCGCTTCTGTGAACGATGTGCTCGATTTCCTCGTAGAGGATTGGGCGAGCGATCGAGGCGGAAAATACAATCGGGCGGTTCAAACGTGCCGCCGTGCTCTCAACCGAATGACGCCAGTCGCCATCGCGCGCGAGGCGTTCATTGAGGCCTGCCGAGATGCGGGCATGTCGACGCTCGCGGACGGACCGCTCGGGACGAAGACGGGCGCTGGCGGTCAGCGCTCGCTTGCCTAGAACGGCTAAAGTGGGCTGGCACTTTAAGTGCCCCGCACTTGCGAGAATTTGCTCGGCGGCGCGCCAGAGCTTTGGCCATCGCCTCAAAGTGTTTCGATAGAGCTGGTAAGCGTCATGAAGGCCGCCGCAGCGGGGGCCTTCTGCCGATCGCAAACGACGGGACTGAAAGGGAAACCTACCCTCGAGCATCGATGGAGAAGCTAAGCACGCTCCCTCACTCGAAAACTACAGGTCACGCCCCTGTCGTCCACGACAATGTAATCCAGTTTGTTTCGTTCGGCGTAGGCAATGGCGGCATCGCGGGATGGAAAACGCAGTTCGACCTGAGTCAGCGTGTCCCTCCCGCCCGTGTAGCCCATCAGATAGTCGATAACGGGCGGGACTTGCTGTTCGAAAACCAGCAGCCAGGGTCGCCTCGACACGCGCGCCGAAGTCATCACCGAGCGTGACGGCCGAAAAATACGCGCGAGACGATCACCGCCCATTTGCGATCCGTTGATGTCGATCGTAGGGCGCAAGTCGACATGCTCTTCGAACTTCCGGTTAGCACGGTTCGTTTGCACGTCCCGCTTCAGGGGCCCGGTCATCGAGGTCGTCCTTGCTCGCTCGCAAACTGCCAGCCGGGCCATTCCGCGCCGGCTGGCGTCGGTATCATTTGGTGCTGTCGATCGTAATGCGCTTGACGTTAGTTCGCGCCTTTTCGGTCTTCGGCAATGTCACTGCGAGAAGACCGTTCTTGAATGTCGCGGCGACCTTGTTCTCATCGACCTGGCCACCAAGAGCCAGCCGCCGTTCGAAGCGCCCGTAGTAGCGCTCTGTGAACCGGCGATCCTTGTCCTCGGTTTCCGATTTCTTCTCGCCGCGAAGCGTAAGCACACCATCGTCCAGCAGCACCTCGACATCGTCTGGATCGATGCCCGGAACCTCCGCTATCACGCGGATCTCGTTGTCGTTCTCCTCGACCTCCACGGTCGGCCACGATCCATTGAAGGGCGTCATGCCACCGAACGCCGATGGCTGACCGAAGCCGCGGAAGACGTCGTCAAACAGACGGTTTACATTGCGGTGCAACGACAGGAACGGATCCATCTCATCGCCGCGATAGACGCTCGGGACCTGGCTGCTGCCACGGTTCCACGGGATCAGGTCACGTACATTCATGGCTTCATCCTTTCTTCGGTTTCATTCTCTCCTCTTGGTTCGGCGCAGTTTCCCTCCCCTCGCCTGCCCGGCGACAGGCGAGGTTCGAGCGGTGCGCGCCGTCTAGGCTGCCTTGTCGCCTACGATCTGCTTCGAAGCTGGTTTCGTCATCTCGGTTTCGATGGCGATCCGACGCGGCTTCATCTCCTCGGGTATTTCCTTCCTGAGGGTGATAACGAGAAGCCCGTTTTCGAGCTTTGCGCCCTCGACGATCACATGATCGGCGAGTTCAAATCGCCGAACAAACGGTCGTACAGGAAGTGCATGATGGAGGTATTGTACCTCTTCGTCCTCCGATTTCACGCCGTTGACCACGAGCATGTTCGCTTCATGGGTGATCGTCAGTTCGTCCTCCGCGAAACCCGCCGCCGCGATAGCGATTCGGTAGGCATCTTCGCCAAGTTTGACGATGTTGTAGGGCGGCCAGTTATCGGCGTTGAGGCTGGCGTTTTCGAGCAGGTCGAAGATGCGGTCGAAGCCGATGCTTGACCTGTAGAAGGGGGCAAAGTCGAGGTTTGTTCTCATAGCTACATCCTCCGTAGAGCAACATAGATACGAGGGAGCGCCAAGAAGCTCGGCGCTCCCTGACCAGGCCGACCCCAATTGGGCATCGACAAGAATGAGTTGGGGACTCCAGAGCGTCGGGTCAAGAGGCGAGTCGAGACCATTAGAGCAGGATCGGCGAAATATGATGCTGCGAAATCATGGCTTTAGCACTCCATGTCATGGAGTGCTAAAAAAGTTTCATCACCCTCTTGAAACTCCAAAAATCTGAAACCAGATCGATTGGCGCGATGCCAAAAACGTCGCGCGTTCCGCGTCGATCCGGATGCGGCGCGGAGGAGTCTAAAAAAACCTGTTTGTCCACGAGGAGAGCGAGATGACGTTCCGTCCTTTGCATGACCGCATCCTGGTCCGCCGCATTGAAGCCGAGGAAAAAACAGCCGGTGGCATCATCATCCCCGACACGGCGAAGGAAAAGCCGCAGGAAGGTGAGGTCATCGCCGTTGGCTCCGGCGCGCGCGATGATAGCGGCAAGCTTGTCGAACTCGACGTCAAGGCGGGCGACCGCATTCTGTTCGGCAAATGGTCCGGCACAGAGATCAAGCTCAATGGCGAGGAACTGCTGATCATGAAGGAATCCGACGTGATGGGCGTGATCGAGAGCGAAACCTCGGCGAAGAAGGTCGCCTGAGAGCCGGGCCGATTGAAGGAGTAGAAAAATGGCTGCCAAGGAAGTGAGATTCCACACCGAAGCCCGCGAGAAGATGCTGCGGGGCGTCGACATTCTCGCCAATGCTGTGAAGGTGACGTTGGGCCCAAAGGGCCGCAACGTGGTGCTCGACAAGTCGTTCGGCGCCCCGCGGATCACCAAGGACGGCGTCACTGTCGCCAAGGAGATCGAGCTCGAGGACAAGTTCGAGAACATGGGCGCCCAGATGGTGCGCGAAGTGGCCTCCAAGACCAGTGACATCGCCGGCGACGGCACCACCACGGCAACAGTTCTCGCCCAGGCGATCGTCAGGGAAGGTGCGAAGGCGGTGGCGTCTGGCATGAACCCGATGGACCTAAAGCGCGGCATCGACAAGGCGGTTGACGCTGTGGTCGAGGAGCTGCGAGGGAACGCCCGCAAGGTCACGAGGAACGATGAGATCGCCCAGGTAGGAACGATCTCGGCCAACGGCGACACGGAGATCGGCCGCTTCCTCGCAGAAGCGATGGAAAAGGTCGGCAATGAAGGGGTGATCACCGTCGAGGAAGCCAAGACCGCGGTCACGGAGCTCGAGGTCGTGGAAGGCATGCAGTTCGACCGCGGTTACCTCTCGCCTTATTTCGTGACCAACCCCGACAAGATGCGCGTTGAGCTGGAGGAGCCCTATGTGCTCATCCACGAGAAGAAGCTGTCCAATCTGCAGGCGCTGCTCCCGGTTCTCGAATCGGTTGTTCAATCCGGCAAACCGCTGCTGATTATCGCCGAGGACGTCGAGGGCGAGGCGCTTGCCACCCTCGTCGTCAACAAGCTGCGTGGCGGCCTGAAGGTCGCTGCCGTGAAAGCGCCTGGTTTTGGCGACCGCCGCAAGGCCATGCTGGAGGACATAGCGATCCTCACAGGCGGGACCGCAATCTCCGAGGATCTCGGCATCAAGCTTGAGAACGTCACGCTCGAAATGCTCGGCAGCGCCAAGAAGGTGGTCGTCGAGAAGGAAAACACGACGATTGTCGACGGGGCTGGTTCGAAGACCGAGATTCAGGGCCGTGTTGCCCAGATCAAGGCGCAGATCGAGGAAACCACGTCAGACTACGATCGCGAGAAGCTGCAGGAGCGGCTGGCCAAGCTTGCCGGCGGCGTTGCGGTGATCCGCGTCGGTGGCTCGACCGAGGTCGAGGTGAAGGAACGCAAGGACCGCGTCGATGATGCAATGCATGCCACACGGGCGGCGGTCGAAGAGGGCGTGCTGCCTGGCGGTGGTGTGGCGTTGCTGAGAGCCGTCAAGGCCCTTGATAGCGTTCAGACCGACAACCCCGACCAGAGGCACGGCATCGAGATTGTCCGCCGCGCGATCGAAGCGCCGGTGCGCCAGATCGCCGAGAACGCGGGTGCCGAAGGTTCGATCATCGTCGGTAAGCTGCGCGAGAAATCCGAATTTGGCTATGGCTGGAACGCCCAGACCAACGAGTTCGGTGACCTTTTTGAGCAGGGCGTGATCGATCCGGTCAAGGTCGTTAGAACCGCCTTGCAGGACGCCGCCTCGGTCGCCGGGCTGCTGATTACCACAGAGGCAATGGTCGCCGAGAAGCCGAAGAAGGAAGCACCGGTTCCACCGATGCCGCCTGGAGGCATGGACTTCTGACCGAAGCGATAGGTCCGCGCCTGACGGGCGCGGACCCCGTGAACCGATGCCTTGCCCCTCGATGGGTAAAGCGTTCGAACAGGTTTGGAGCAGGTCGGCAGGAGCCCGAGACGTGGCTCCGACAGGCTGGACCCGAAGCCGCCAGCCCGCTCCCGAAGGAGGATCTGGAAAAAATCGGGGCCAAAGATGACCACGCGTTCGTCGAAATATGTTGGCGTATTCGCCGCACTCGTCCTCGTTATGGTTCCTGGGCCGCCACCGGCGGCGCAGCCGCAGGCCGCCATCTCGACAGGCACTCAACGTTCCCTAGCTGACGTCCTCCAGGAGATCACGCCGGCGGTCGTCAACATTGCAGTGAGGTCCCGAGCTCCGGCCGAAACCAACCCACTCTACAACGATCCGTTTTTCCGTCGATATTTCAACTTGCCTGAGCAGCAGCAGCAGCGCCTGAGCGCTGGCTCCGGAGTCATCGTTGATGCCGACAAAGGCTATATCCTCACCAATCACCACGTCGTCGCGGACGCCGGCGAGGTTGTCGTGACCCTGAAGGACCGCCGCCGGTTCACGGCCGAACTGGTCGGCAGCGACGAGGCAACCGATGTAGCTTTGCTGAAGATCGAGGCTCAAAAGCTGAAGGCCCTGCCCCTGGGCGATTCCAGTGCGCTCCGGGTGGGCGACTCCGTCGTCGCGATCGGCAACCCGTTCGGGCTTGGTCAGACCGTGACCTCCGGTATCGTCAGCGCCCTTGGGCGCGGCGGTATCAATGTCGAGGGCTACGAGGATTTCATCCAGACGGATGCTTCCATCAATCCCGGCAACTCGGGAGGCGCGCTGGTCACGGCGGACGGCCTGCTGGTCGGCATCAACACCGCGATCATCGCGCCAGCCGGCGGCAATGTCGGCATTGGCTTTGCGGTTCCGATCGCGATGGCCTCGGCCGTGATGGAGCAACTGATCAAGCATGGCGAAGTGCGGCGTGGCCGGATCGGCATCTCCGTTCAGGACCTGACGCCCGACCTGGCCGAAGCGCTCCGCATAGAGGAGAGCTCCGGCGCCGTCGTCGGCAGCGTCGAGCAGAATTCGCCGGCGGCGCATGCCGGCCTTCAAGCGGGCGATGTCATCCTCGCCGTCAACAATCGCAAAATCACCGGCTCGGCAGATCTCCGCAATCGTATCGGCCTGGCTCAGATCGGATCGCAGGTTGAGATCGAATATCTGCGCGATCGGGCTCGCAAAACGGTGACAATGCGCATTGAGCCGGCCTCGGCAAAAGCTGGGGCCGAGGCGATACCCGCTCCCCTGCAGGGCGCGCAGTTCGAGGATGCGGCAGGTAATGTGGTTGTCTCCAACATTGAAGAGGGCAGCGCAGCAGAGCGATCGGGTTTGCGCATGGGCGACGTGATCGTTGCCGTCAATCGCCAACCGATCGCGACCGTCGCGGAGCTCGCCGCGGCGTTAAAGGATGCCGGAGGTACGATTGCGCTCGATCTGTTTCGCGGCGGCTCGAAACTGTTCCTGGTGATCGGTTAGGTCGCCGCGCGCACGGATATCGAACGTCGAAGGGAGAATGAGATGAGGACAATTGCTCGATGGATCACTGCAGCAGCATTGGCCCTTGGAGCGACATTTGCATGCACACCGGCTGTTGCTCAGGACCAGCAGCAGGAAGTCGCCAAGCTTACCGGCTTCTGGCTCACGACACCGCATCCGGAACTGGCGATCCGCCCCGGAGAAACGGAAACGATCCCGCTGACGCTGCGCAATGACAATCTGCCGCCGCAGCGGGCGTCACTCGAAGTTACAGGCGTTCCCGAAGGCTGGGCGTGGTCGCTAAGGGGCGGCAACCGCGAGATTTCGGCTGTCATCGTGGCGCCAGATGCGACGCAGGAAATCAATCTGGAACTGACGCCGCCTGAGGGCGCTAGTGGCGAGCGCGTTCCGATTAACGTGAAAGCGCGATATGCAAACCAGACCGCCGATCTTCCCCTTGTGGTGAAACTATCGGAGGCGGCGGAGGGTGGCTTGGAGCTGAAATCCGAGCTGCCGGCGCTGCGAGGTACGGCCAGCTCCACATTCAGTTTCAAGATAGAAGCCACCAATGACGGCGCGGAAGAGAACCTGTTCAGTCTCGCCGCCAATGTGCCCGATGGATTTCAGTCACGCTTCAAGCGCGGCTATGGCTCGGAAGAGATTACCGGCTTGCCGATCGAGGCCGGGGCGAGCGAGAACGTGACATTGGAAGTGACACCGCCGAGGTCAGCACCGGCTGGCCGCTACCCGGTCGTGGTCGAAGTGGCGGGCGGTGGAGCGAGCGCTACGACTGAGCTCAGTATTGAAGTAACCGGCCAGCCCGACGTTACATTGACTGGGCCGCAGGAACGCCTCTCCGGACAGGCGGAGGCCGGCAAGGAAGCGAGCTTCCCGTTCGCGCTCGCCAACAATGGCAGTGCGCCTGCGACCGACATTGAACTGTCGGCCAGCCCCCCGTCGGGCTGGAAAGTCGAATTCGAGCCCGTGCGCGTCGATCTGATCGCGCCCGATGCTACGAGACAGGTGAACGTCAGGATTACCCCTTCTGAAAAGGCAATAGCGGGCGACTACATGGTCTCGGTGCGCGCGAGCGGCGGGCCCGTGTCGGAGTCGGCTCAGTTCCGCGTCACCGTCAACACGTCGACGATCTGGGGCATGGCCGGACTTGGCGTCATCGCAACCGCGGTGCTCGTCCTCGGCCTGGCGGTGATGAGGTATGGACGGCGATGAGCACGACGGTCATAGAGGCAAAAGGACTGATGAAGCGCTACGGCTCCACCGTGGCTGTTGCCGGAATCGATTTGTCGGTTCGTGCCGGAGAAGTCGTCGGCTTGCTCGGACCGAACGGTGCCGGCAAAACGACCACGATCCTGATGCTGCTGGGTTTGACCGAGCCGACCGAGGGCAGCGTGCGCATTCTCGGTAAGGACCCGCTGCGCCAGCCGCTCGAGGTAAAGCGAGAGGTCGGCTATCTGCCTGACGCCGTCGGATTCTACGACAGCATGTCAGGACGAGAAAACCTCGCCTATACCGCTCGCCTTGCCGGCATATCTGCCGAGCTTGCTAGGGAAAGCATTGCCGCGGCGCTCGACAAGGCGCGGTTGGCGGAGGTGGCAGATCGCCATGTCGGCACCTACTCCCGTGGCATGCGTCAGCGGCTCGGTGTGGCCGAACTTCTGATGCGCAAGTGCTCCGTCGCCATCCTGGACGAACCGACCTCGGGCCTCGATCCACAGTCAACCCAAGAATTGCTCGAGCTGATCCAGGCGCTGAGCCGCGACGGCATGACGATCCTTTTGTCGTCGCACATGCTCAACGTGGTGCAGACGGTGTGTGATCGCATCGCTTTGTTTAGCAACGGCAAGATCGGGTTCCTCGGCACCATCGAAGAGCTCGCCGACAAGATCGGGGGAGGCGCATTCATCATCGATGTCGAAGCCGATGGCATCGACCTTTCCGAAATAGGCACGTCGGCCAAGGGCGTGAAGTCGATCGTAGCCGGTCGCCAGGGCCATTGGCTTGTCGAGGCCGAACGCGATGTTCGCCCGGAGCTCGCCCGCCTCGTCGTCGATGCTGGTGGTTCCCTGAAGAATTTGGACCTTCGCCGAGCGCGGCTCGACCAAGCCTATAATCGGTATTTCCGGGAGGTTGTCCATGAGGCGTGAAGGCTCACCGTTCAAAGGCACGGCAACCATCGCCTTCAAGGAAGCAGCCGATCATATGACCAGCGCGCGGATGCATTTGATCATGCTGCTCGTGCTGCTCACCGCGATTGCCGCCGTCTATGGCGCGATCGGGCGCATCACCGAAACTACGGCCGAGGATCCTTTCCTGTTCCTGAAGCTGTTGACTGAGGCACGAGAACCGCTTCCATCCTTCGCCGCCCTGCTTGGCTTTCTGTTGCCGTTGGTGGCGATTGCGCTGGTTTTCGACGCGGTCAATGGCGAATACGCGCGGAGGACGATGAGCCGGCTCCTGGCGCAGCCGATCTACCGCGATGCGGTGCTGTTCGGAAAGTTCCTCGGTGGCTTGCTTGTCATCGCGATCGCGCTGCTGACGCTGTGGCTGCTCATGACGGGCCTCGGCATCCTGTTCCTCGGTCTGCCTCCTTCCGCCGCCGACATCGTGCGGGGTGTCGCCTATCTGGCCGCGACGCTCGCCTACGCCGGTGTCTGGCTGGCGCTGGCGATCGCATTCTCGACCTTGATCCGCTCGCCGGCGACCTCGGCGTTGGCCGCCTTGTCGGTCTGGCTAGTGCTCGCGGTGTTCTGGGACATGATCGCGCCTCTGCTTGCAAGCGTGTTGGCCCCTATTGATCCGCTCGATCCGATGACTGTGGTCACGCAGTTCGAAACGCAGCAGGCCGTCAGCAGGTTCTCGCCTCAGACGCTTTACGGCGAAATCACCGGGATGCTGTTGAACCCCGCGGCGCGGTCGGTGGGCCCCTTGTTCTTCGATCAGGTCCAAGGCGCGATCGCCGGCGCACCGCTACCGACCCTGCAAAGCCTCCTGGTCGTATGGCCGCAGCTCGCGGGACTGGTCGCTGCGATGATCCTGCTGTTCACCCTGGCCTATGTCGTCTTCCAGCGTCAGGAGGTCAGGGCATGACGGTTGCCAAGCGCTTGATCACCCGCAAAGTTGATTACCATGGAGCACGATCGCTTTCGACATCCGGTACCAATCTTCGTGGGTCTCGGATTTCCGGCCGAGATCTACGGCGTCAGAGAGGCCTACGCCTGGCTGAATGAGTGGCCGCCGTCAAAGCGGAATCCCGCTCACTCCATCGCGCTCGATGCCTGCAAAGCGGCACTTGCGGGCGAGATTGATGCCGAGATCGCTCGTACGACGCTTGTTGCGTGCGCGCGGCGGGCCAATCTCCTCGCACCTGACGCCGGCACGATCGTCGGCGCGAATAGGCGCTTGGACGCTCTGTACCAGCGCGTCGGTACCCCCTCGCCGCGATTTTTTCAGCACAGAACGGGGACATTCGCGGAGGTTCGCCAAAGCCTCCTGTCGACCCAAAGCCGTCTTCCAAAGGGCCGGACGCCTATGGCAGGTCTGGCCCAAAGTTCCGGTGAAGACCAGAGTGAGACCTTGAGAACACGTGCGACTCGGCCGATCGAAAGCTAGCTTCCGCTTCCGCCAGAAGCTGCAGTATGCGATGCTATGAACCTGTAGTTTTGCAGGGGGACGCATGAGCGAGGTTCTCGACGCGCTCGTGATTGGCGGCGGTCCGGCAGGTCTCGGCGTCAGCTATTTTCTAAGACGGGAGGGCCGCAATCACCAGGTGCTCGATCGAGGCCGGATCGGCGAGACCTGGCGAACGCAGCGATGGAACTCGTTTAGACTGAACTCGCCGACAATCCGCTCCATCTTACCCGGTGACGCTTACGAAGGACCCGATCCCTGGGGCGCCATAACCCACCACGAGTTCGTGGCCTATCTCGAAGGCTATGCCGAGCGCCACTTGCTGCCGGTAATCACCCAAACCCCGGTGACCGAGCTGACGAAAGACGATGGGCTTTTTCGCGTCGCCACGGCTCGTGGCGCGCTTCTGGCGCGCAATGTGGTGATTGCCACCGGCGACCAAAACCGACAGGTCCGGCCTCCAGAGTCAGCGGATTTGCCGATCGCCATACATCAGGTCGATTCTTCGGCCTACCGCAGCGCCGCCGATCTTGAGAATGGTGCGGTGCTGGTGGTCGGCAGCGGCCAATCGGGCGGCCAGATCGCCGAGGATCTGGCTCAAGCCGGGCGCTTGGTCTTCCTGGCGACCAGCCGCAACGGCCGTTGGGTCCGGCACTACCGTGGAGGCAACATACTCAATTGGCTGACGCTCGCTGGCTTTCTCGACGTCCCACGCAAGGAACTCGTCCTCCCCTCCGGTAAACTTCCAGCCCGAGCGCTCGTTGGCGCGACCCACACGATCAGCCTGCAATCGCTGAGCGCGCAGGGGGTGGTGTTGCTCGGCCGCTTCAGCGGTGTGGAGAATGGCAGCCTTATCTTCGGCGACGAGCTCGACGGCAATATCCGGTTTGCCGATGAAGTTTCCGCGAATGCAAAACGGCTGATTGACGAATATATCGAGCGTGCCGGTCTTGATGCGCCGCCTGCCGAGAACGACCCCGCCGAAACGGTTCAAGCGCGTCTGCCCGATCGTCCGATCCGGTCCATCGATTGGAATGCTAGCGGCGTCAGATCGGTGGTCTGGTGCACGGGCTTCACCGGCGATTTCTCATGGGTCCGGCTGCCTGGCGCCCTCGACGCAGCCGGCCAACCCGTACACGAGGATGGGGTGGGGGCCATAGCAGGCTTGTTCTTCGCCGGCCTTGATTTCGGGTCGACACGGAAATCCGGCACCATCCCGGCAATTCCACAGGAAGCCGCTCGCCTCGTGAAGCGACTCGTCGCTCACCACCCACTCGCGAGCCGCTGAGGAAGGTGGGATAATCGGCGTTGCGGACCCTCGACAGATAATGCCGCGAAAGTCCGCCCCAGGCGTGAAAACCGACGTACAACTGCAACAGGCTCTGGTCAGCCAGCATCAGCAGCCGGAGAAGTTGCTCGTGGACGCGGTTGATGGGCAGAGCATGCCAGAGTGCATAAAAACGCCTTTCACGCGGTCTCGACGCAATACGGTGAGTGTGTGAAGCTATACGACGCCGGGCCTTTGGCCGTTCCGGGAAGATGCGACACCCCGAAATGGGCCATCTTTGAAGCGAATCCCTCGGGCCAACGCATAATTGCTCAAACCAAACGGATTTTAGGGTAAAATTACGCAGTGCATTTAAAAGGCTGCAGCGACCCTTGCGCGCCTATACGACGCGGTGGCGCTGTAGAGGAAGGTGAAGCCAATGAAACGGTTAGCTATGATTACCCTGTCGCTGGTGACGGCGCTGACGAACGCTCCGCCGGCCATGGCGATTGACGACGACTGGGCTTGGGCCCTCGGCGGGCTCGCGACCGGCGCAGTCATCGGCGGATTGCTGGCGCAGCCGAGATATTATGGCCCCAGCTACTATGATCCGGGCTACTACAGTCCAGGCTATTACGATCCGGGATACTACGATCAGGGCTACTACGCGTCGAGCTATTACCGTCCGCACCACTACGCGCCACGTTATTACCGCCAGGCTTATTATGGCGGCAATGCACATGCGCGCTGGTGCTATGCGCGTTACCGCTCGTACAGGGCTTACGACAACACGTTCCAGCCCTATTACGGTCCGCGACGGGCGTGCGTCTCGCCCTACTATTGATTGAGGGCGCGCTCGGCGACGCCTGCATCGGGACGCGCAGGTTATCGGCTTCTTCAGCAGTGAGGTCGGACCGCTGAAGTGTGCGAATTGTCCTGTCGCCGAGAATGCATTTAAAGGCGGAAACGTCTTAGAGTCGGTGAGCTTGAAGCTGAATCGCAGCGGGATTCCCTCACATGGGGATTTTGTGGTCAAGTGAATGTTCCGCCTCCTGCGCATCCCTGCCTTGTGAACCAAGTAGAACCGCAGAGACTGCGATCAGACCGAGGAACTCGTTCGACCGGTCCGTTGGTTGGCGCAAAGCAACCATCAGGCAGTTGAGCGCAGTGCGCGATCTGGCGCTGTTCAACCTCCCGATCGACAGCAAATTGCGCGCTTGTGATCTCGTCGCGATCTCAGTTGCTGATGTTTCGATTTCCGGGAGGGTTCGCGAGCGGGCGATCATCATTCAGAGGAAGACCGGCCGACCCGTGCAATTCGAACTGACCGATCAAACGCGGGAGGCTGTCGCGGGATGGATCGGAAGTCGCAGACTCGGTGAACGGGATTACCTGTTTCCAAGCCGCGTGCACACAAAGCCACATCTGTCGACGCGGCAATATGGCAGGATCGTTGAGCGGTGGGTGTCGAGTATCGGACTTGACCCCAAGCGCTACGGCACGCACTCGATGAGGAGAACGAAGGCGGCGCACATCTACAAGAAGACAGGCAACCTGCGCGCCGTCCAGCTCTTGCTTGGCCACAAGAAGCTGGAAAGCACTGTACAGTACCTCGGGATCGAGGTCGATGACGCGCTCGCCATCTCTGAGCAAGTTGAATTGTAGTCCTCAATGGCGGCGCTTCGAACAGAGGCGCCGCCATTTGCCCCGCTGAAGGCCAAAGTCGATCGATTGAGCACTATTGGAGTCGCGCAGATACTCCGTGACGCTCTCTTTGACGCCCTCCTTGAAAAGCAACTTCCATTCTTTCCCAGCTGAGACATCGATCGGTATAATCAGGCGCTGCGTTAATGAAGCTTCGAGTCGCTGCACGATTTCGCCGTGTTCGGCTGGACCAACTGGAAACGGCCGAACTCTACATCCGTCAGGCGCGAAAACGAAAGTTGGCGGGAA
Source organism: Sinorhizobium glycinis (assembly GCF_001651865.1). Lineage (GTDB taxonomy): Bacteria > Pseudomonadota > Alphaproteobacteria > Rhizobiales > Rhizobiaceae > Sinorhizobium > Sinorhizobium glycinis. Next base: position 119,469 of record NZ_LPUX01000061.1, on the reverse strand, counting down.
ACGCGTATGCTCGCTTGGAAGACTATCGGCAGCAGAGAGGTGTCTCACTTTCGCAGGCCGAAAACACCGGTGAGACAAAACGAGGAAAAAATGATGGAAAATCAACATAGAAAAAAGACAATGGTGGGCCCGGAGGGACTCGAACCCCCAACCAAGCGGTTATGAGCCGCCGGCTCTAACCATTGAGCTACAGGCCCTGCCGGTCGTCCGGCCGTCGCGAACCAATGGCAATTCGCGTCTCGAATGGCTCTAGCGGAAAACCTTTTTGCCGACAAGCCATTGCCGCAATGCCTACACAATCGATAAGCATGGATTGACGGATAACAACCGGAGAGAAACATCCATGATTTCTACACGCATAGCCCGCTCGGCCCAGGTCGCGGCGATAGCCACCGCCTTTGCCGGTGCTTTTGCGGCGGCCGCGGCGGCGCAAGATAGCGGTGCCGGCAAGGCAGACGGCAAGGGCCGTCCTGATGGGGCGAGAGGGCGACAGGCGCTGATCAAGGTTTCCGGCGAAGGCCGGGCGACGACTGCACCCGACATGGCGATCGTGCAACTGAGCGTCGTCAAGGATGCGAAGACGGCACGTGAAGCGCTCGATGCCAACAACAAGGCGATGGCAGACGTGCTTGCGGCGCTCAAGCAGTCCGGCATTGCCGAGCGCGACCTGCAGACAAGCGGCTTCTCGATCATGCCGCAATACAACTATCCCCAGAACAGCGACGGCAGCCCCCGCCCGCCGGAGCTCGTCGGCTATCAGGTCGTCAACGGCGTCAGCGTGCGCGTGCGTGATCTGGCGAGGCTCGGCGAAATCCTCGACAAGTCCGTAACGCTCGGCGTCAACCAGGGCGGCGGCATCGAATTTACCAACGACAAGCCGGAGCCGGTGATCACCGAGGCCCGCAAGGCCGCTGTGGCCGACGCAATCAACAAGGCGAGGGTCCTGGCCGAAGCGGCCGGCGTCTCGCTCGGTCGGCTGATCGAACTTTCGGAACAGCCGTCCCGCCCCGAGCCGCCGGTCCCGATGCGCAGCATGGCGAAAGAACTCGCCGCCGATCAGGTGCCGATCGCAACCGGCGAGCAGGCCTATAGCGTCACCGTCAACGTGACCTTCGCGGTCAACCAGTAACGTCCGGGATTCCAGCCTGAGGTTTCAGGCTGACTTCCGCGTCCATTCGCGTCACGAAAAAAAGGAAGAGCCCCGACGCTTGGCGCGGGGCTCCCTTCTCCGTCAGCCGGGGGAGACAGGACGGAGGGACTGTGCTTACCAGCGACCGATGATCGGGCAGCCGCGCACATTGGCGAAGATGATCGCCTGGCGCTCGCCATAGCGACGACCCTGGACGACGACCTGGCGGCGCGAGACGTCGGCGACATGGGCGCGGCGCAGGCCGCGGTCACGTGCCTTGTCGACGGCGAGCCACGGTTCGCAGCGGCCGCGGCGTTCCCAGCGGTCACGGCGCCAATCGCGCCTGTCGTCCCAGCGATCATAATCACGTTCGCGGTATTGGACGCCACCGCCCGGGCCGAATTCGAATATCAGCGAATCGGCCGAAGCCGTGGTGGTCGTACCGACAAGGCCGGTCAGCCCGACAACGGCGGCGACGGCTGCATTGACTAGAAATTTCCTCATGGCATTTCTCCGTTCAGCGAAGAGGTTGGCGGTCATTCTCTCAACGATTGGCCCAAATCTAGACCAGACAAGCTGAACGATACCGGAACCCTTCGTTCATGCGGTGTTCAGGAAAAAGTCCCGCTCCAGCGCGTCGATTTCAGGCGATTCGGCCGGATTTGCGGCAGGCCATCAGGCGGGACGTGAACGGACGACCGCTCGCGCTTTCCTCTTCCCGTTCAAGGGGAAACGAGAAAAGAAGGAATTCGTTCCTTTCAGTTGCGCTAGAGTAATTATAACGCTTTGAAAAGCGCGGCATTTCCCTCTGCTCTAATCAACCGGCAAGTTCTCGTTCGAACAAGCGGAGGTTGCGATAGTGGCTGAGCCGTGTGATGACACCATCCTCGATCTCGAAAATAAAGACGCTGGGGATGGCATAGGTCTGGTCCGACGCCTCCGGGAAGCCGGCCATAGTCTCGCGGTAAGTGCCGCGCGCGGTCGTGTCGGCAGCCACGCGCTGGCCGAACGGATCGCGCATCAGCACGACGTCGCCGAAGCTCTCGTCGAAATGGCGCAGGTAGCTCATTACCCAGGTCCGGAGCGGGCCGATGCCGAGCGTACGTTGGCCGGTCAGCGAATCGAAGGCGACATCGTCGTCAAGGAGGCGGGCGAGCGTTTCGAAATCCCGGTTGTTCACGGCCTCGATGAACCGACCGGCGATGGTCTGGGCGTCCGTCATCGTCTCCTCCTCCTCTCAGCAGCCGATCCATACTACAGCAGGAATTGTCGCATCGGCCAGCGTCGGGCCAGCGTCGCGTCAGCTGCCGAGATGCAGGACGACTTCGCGGCGGTGCGGGCGATCGCGGTGCTCGAAGAGATAGATCCCCTGCCAGGTGCCGAGCGCCATGCGCCCGTCGATCACCGGCACGCCGAGCGAGACCTGGGTCAACGCCGCCTTGATATGGGCAGGCATGTCATCCGGCCCCTCCTGGGTGTGAACGATCCAGTCCATCGAAGGATCGGACGTCGGGGGCACGAGACGATGGAAGAATTCGCGCAAATCGCGTTGAACGTCCGGATCGGCGTTTTCCTGAATGATGAGCGAGGCGGAGGTGTGGCGCACGAAAACGGTAAGAAGACCTTCCGAAATCCCGCGCGTTCGCACGAAGTTGGCCGCCTCGCCGGTGAACTCGTAGAGCCCCTGCCCCTTGGTGGCGATGGTGATGACGGTCTGCGGCATTGCTGTCGTCCTGCGTGGTGGGACGCCGCGTTCGGCGCCCGTTACCACAGGACACTATCGCGAAGTTCGTCCGGATTGGAAGAACCGCTCACCATCTTGGCGTTGCGCAGAGTGATGCTGACGGGCGACCCGAACGGACGTGCCGTCGCCCCGTCTTCATAGGCCGCTCGCCCGTCAAAGTTCCAGGAAGGCCTCGAACCCGCCATAGATCATCCGCTTGCCATCGAAAATGGATTTCCATTCGTCGCCCTGCAGCCGCGGATCCGCCATCACCTTGGAGACGATAGCATCGCGGTCCTGGCGCGACCTGTAGACCACCCACGAGAAGACGACCGTCTCGTCCTCCTTGGCCTGCACCGCCCGCGGGAAGGAGGTGAGTTCGCCATAGGGAACGTCGTCGCCCAGGCATTCGACGTAATTCAGGGCACCGTGTTCCTTCCAGACCTCACCGGCCTTCCGGGCGAGATCCTTGTAGGCCTCGACGTTCTGTTTCGGCACCGCAACCAGAAAACCATCCACATAAGCCATGTCCGTCTCCTCCGTTGAAAGACAACAAAGGACGGCGGGGGTGGAAAGGTTCCGACAGGACGAGTCGATTTTTTGACAGGGCGATCGATCCTCAAGGAGGCTCGACGAGCCCTCACCCGCTGCAACCCTGCAGCTGCCGCGCATAGAGTGATGCGGTGTTGGAGGCGCGCTTGGCGCCCGTCTTCGCCGTCTCGCTCCAATTGCCGCGCGCATAGCCGCCCTGCCCGTGATAGTAGGCGATGTAGAGCCGATAGGGATCGTTGAGCGCGATGCCGTTCTGCTGGTGGCTTTGATTGTGGTACCAGGCAATGAAGCGGATCGCGTCGGCGAAATCCGTCCGGCGCGCCATCCAGCGTCCGGTTTCGGCCTGATAGCGGGCCCAGGTGCCGTCGAGCGCCTGTGAATAGCCGTAGGCGGAAGAGATCCGCGTCCAGGGAATGAAGCCGAAGAGCTTGGTGCGCGGCGGCCGTGCATTGTGGCGGAAGCCGGACTCCGTGTAGATCGTCGCCATCAGCACGGGTACGGGCACGCCGTACTCGCGTTCCGCCGCATAGGCGGCCCGACGCCAGTTGTTGAAAAGGCCATCTCGCTGCTCGAAAACCGCGCAGGCGTTCCGGGTATCTCTCGGCACCGTTCCGCAGCCGGCCAGCAACAGGAGGACGACGACAAAAACGCAACGCATCGCGGAACCTCTCGTGTGCGAGAGATTGATAAAACGTAAATGTTAAGGAACGGTATTGAAGCGAAGTTGAACGGCTGGGCCGGCACCTTCGGCGCGTGCGCCTTTGCTCGGCTGGATCGCCGACCGGCGCCTCCAACATCGCTGGAGAATCGACCTTTGACAGATTAGCGGCGTCAGCTTGACGAGGCATCCGCAAGGGTTCCCGCGGCGCCGCTCTAAACAAGTGTGCGCGATTGCCCCTCACCCTCACCCTAACCCTTACCCTTACCCTAACCCTCTCCCCGTTTTGACGGGGAGAGGGGACTGAGGCTGCGCCGCGCGTCCCCTTCGCCCCGCTTGCAGGGAGAAGGTGGCCGGCAGGCCGGATGAGGGGCAACGACTCTGGAATGAGCTCCGCGGCCGAGCCGAAAGCCGGGTTCTCTAGCCGAGCGTGCCGATCAGTTCGCGATAGGCGGCCTCGGGGAAGGCCTTTAACGTGCGGGTGCGCACATTGCCGTATGTGCCCAGCGTCAGCGCGAAGCGAGCGGCCACCGCATCATCCGGCGCCTCGCAGATTGCGACCATGTCGTATTCGCCCATGGTGAGATAGAAGTCCTTGAAGGAGCCGCCCATTTCCTCAAGCACCTTTCTGGCCGCGTCCAGCCGTTTCGGCGACTCGCGCACGGTCCTGATACCTTGGTCGGTCCAATTGAGGAGTACGACGTAAGTGGTCATCTCACACCTCCCGCAGAGCAACCCGCCCTCGAAGGAGAGCGTCCAAGATGCTCCGGTTCAAGAAAGGCTAGAGCGCTTCTCACGCATACGAAGTCCGGCGCTCTAAGGCACGGTGGACGCCTGCGGTGCAACTACTTCTCTCGCACTGCAACCAGTGCCCCTTTCGCTGCAAGCTGCGAAGTATAATCCCGCGGTCTGGACCGAACAAGGTCGACCGATGATGGGGGCGGATACGGAAAAGCCGGGCGCTGAGCCCGGCTTTCATGACTGTCTCTGAAAGGGTGTTCGCTCAGCTGTCCAGGAACGAGCGGAGCTTGCGCGAGCGGCTCGGATGCTTGAGCTTCCTGAGCGCCTTCGCCTCGATCTGACGAATGCGTTCGCGGGTCACCGAGAACTGCTGGCCGACCTCCTCGAGCGTGTGGTCGGTGTTCATGCCAATGCCGAAACGCATACGCAGCACACGTTCCTCGCGCGGCGTCAGCGAGGCGAGGACGCGCGTCGTGGTCTCGCGGAGGTTTGCCTGGATCGCCGCGTCGATCGGCAGCAATGCATTCTTGTCCTCGATGAAATCGCCGAGATGCGAATCCTCCTCGTCGCCCACCGGCGTTTCGAGCGAGATCGGTTCCTTGGCGATCTTCAGGACCTTGCGCACCTTCTCGAGCGGCATGGCGAGCTTTTCGGCCAGTTCCTCCGGCGTCGGCTCGCGGCCGATCTCGTGCAGCATCTGGCGCGAGGTGCGGACGATCTTGTTGATCGTCTCGATCATGTGCACCGGGATGCGGATGGTGCGGGCCTGGTCGGCGATCGAGCGGGTGATCGCCTGCCGGATCCACCAGGTGGCATAGGTCGAGAACTTGTAGCCGCGGCGGTACTCGAACTTGTCGACCGCCTTCATCAGGCCGATATTGCCTTCCTGGATCAGATCCAGGAACTGCAGGCCGCGGTTCGTGTACTTCTTGGCGATGGAGATGACGAGACGCAGGTTCGCCTCGACCATCTCCTTCTTGGCAATCCGCGCCTCGCGCTCGCCCTTCTGCACCATCGAAACGATGCGGCGGAACTCGGCAATGGAAATGCCGGTCTCGGTGGCGAGGTTCTGGATCTCCTGGCGGATGTCGCGGATCGTCTGGTTCTCGGCCTTGGCAAACTCCTTCCAGCCCTTGCCGGCGAGATTGCTGATCGACTTCATCCAGTTCGGATCGAGCTCGGCGCCGGAATACTGTTCGAGGAAGGAGTCGCGCTTGACGCCGTAGGATTCGGCAAGACGCAGCAGCCGCCCCTCATTCTGCATGAGCCGCTTGGAAATGTCGTAAAGCTGCTCGACCAGTGCATCGATGCGGTTCTGGTTGAGCGACAGGGACTTAACCGCCTTGATCAGCTCGTCCTTCAGCTCCTTGTAGCGGCGCTCCTGCGCCGGCGAGAGCGTGCCGGTCGCGGCCAGACGCGCTTCCACCTGCTGGTCCTGCAGCTTGCGCAGCTTCTTGTAAGTCTCGGCGATGATGTCGAGCGTTTCCATCACCTGCGGGCGCAGTTCCGCTTCCATCGCGGCGAGCGAGAGGTTCGATTCGTCGTCGTCCTCTTCCTCCTCCTCGACGGGCTGGCCCTCGCCTCCGACATTTGTGATGTCGTCGTCATTGGCCGGAACCCGCGACTTGCGGACCTTCTCCTTCTCCTCGGCCGCCTTGCGGTCGGCCTCGATCTTTTCCGGGCTCTGGAACTGCGGGGCGGCTTTGGCCTCGGGGCCGGAATAGGTGGTCTCGAGATCGATGATCTCACGCAGCAGCGTCTGGCCCTCGTTCAGTTCGTCGCGCCAGATGATCAGCGCCTGGAAAGTGAGCGGGCTTTCGCATAGACCTGCGATCATCGTTTCGCGGCCGGCCTCGATACGCTTGGCGATGGCGATTTCGCCTTCGCGGGAGAGAAGCTCCACCGAACCCATCTCGCGCAGATACATGCGCACCGGGTCGTCGGTGCGGTCGGTCGGCTCCTTCTTCTTGCCGGTCGCCAGCGCCGTGCCACTGACCGTTGCGAGTTCGCCGCCTTCGCTGTCGCCGTCATCGCCGCTGTCTTCGTCGTCGCCGCCGGCTGCTTCCTCAGCTTCCTCGTCCTCGATGACGTTGATGCCCATGTCGGAGAGCATGGCCATGGTGTCTTCGATCTGCTCGGAGGTGACTTCCTCGGAAGGCAGGACGGAATTCAGTTCGTCCATCGTCACATAGCCGCGCTTCTTGGCGGCCTTGATCATCTTCTTGACAGCGTCGTCGGAAAGATCGAGAAGCGGACCGTCCGGAGTGCCTTCGCGTTCAACGTCTGCTTCTTCGTTTTCTTTGACTTTTGTTGCCATTTACTCGTCGCTTTCCTTGTCGCAACCGGCGTGCTCCCGGTGCCCAATGCCGCTCGGGGGTTCGGGCGCGCCGCGCACCCGCCACCGACTCATTTCCCCTGACGTAACGGGATGATGTTTAATTCCTGATTAACCACGAGAGCGATCGCGGTTGAGCGGGCAAGCTTCGACAGTCCTGCCACTGAATCGTCTCTGGCATGATTCCCTATCCGCCGTACCGTGTCGCCATTTCTGCTTGAAATGGTGATTCCCAGAATTTTTGATCCCGTCAAGCATTTCCGGTGAAAAACCGCGCAAATCGGCAAAAAACGGTACTCGACGGGGATTTCTCACCGTTCACCAGGGTTGCTCAAGATGTAGGAGCGCCCTCTTAAAAGACAAGGGGCGCAGGCGTTTTCCGGGATCGCTGGCGCCGTCCCATTTCGGGATGCAACCTGCGGCCGCATCACAGCCAATCCATCACCACCTTGCCGGAATTGCCGGAGCGCATCGCCTCGAAGCCGTCGCGGAACTCGTCGATGCCGATGCGGTGGGTGATGATCGGCGCGAGATCGAGCCCGCCCTGGACGAAGGCGATCATCTTGTACCAGGTCTCGAACATTTCGCGGCCGTAGATGCCCTTCAAGTTGAGCATCTTGAAGATCACCTTGTTCCAGTCAATCTCGAAACCGGCCGGTGCAATGCCGAGAATGGCAATCTTGCCGCCATTGTTCATCTTGTCGATCATGTCGCGGAACGCGGGCGCGGCACCCGACATTTCGAGCCCGACGTCGAAGCCTTCGGTCATGCCGATCGACCGCATCACATTGGCAAGGTTCTCTTTCGAGGCATCGACGACATGGTCGATCCCGACCTTGCGGGCGAGGTCGAGGCGCACCGGATTGATGTCGGTGATCACCACCTTGCGCGCGCCCGAGCGCTTGGCGACCAGCGCACCCATGATGCCGATCGGCCCGGCACCGGTCACGAGAACGTCTTCGCCGACGAGATCGAAGGAGAGCGCCGTATGCACGGCATTGCCGAAAGGATCGAAGATGGCGGCGATCTCGTCCGGCACGTCGTCCGGGATCGTGACGACATTATATTCCGGCAGGCAGACGAACTCGGCGAAGGAGCCCGGCCGGTTGACACCGACGCCGAGCGTGTTGCGGCAGAGGTGTCCCCTGCCCGCCCGACAATTGCGGCACTTGCCGCAGACGATATGGCCTTCGCCGGAAACCCGTTCGCCCACGTGGTGCTTGGTGACCGCCGAGCCGACCTCGGCGATCTCGCCCATGAACTCGTGACCGACGACCATCGGCACGGGAATGGTCTTCTGCGCCCACTGGTCCCAGTTCCAGATATGGACGTCGGTGCCGCAGATCGCCGATTTCTTGACGCGGATCAGGACATCGTTGGGCCCGACCTCCGGCACCGGCACGCGTTCCATCCAGAGCCCGACTTCCGGCTTCGTCTTGACCAGCGCCTTCATCATATTGGTCATTGCAGTGTCCTCGCTCCCCCGCGTCCCGCGGTTCCTCCGATTGCCCCTCTCCTCGGGTTTAACCCGAGGAGAGGGGCAGCGTGTCAAATCACTCCCAGCTCCCGGCCGACTTCTTCGAACACCGCGATCGCCCGCCGCACGTCCGCCTCGCTGTGCGCCGCCGACATCTGGGTGCGGATCCGCGCCTGCCCTCTCGGCACGACCGGGAAGGAAAAGCCGATGACGTAGACGCCCTTTTGGAGCATGCGCGCCGCCATTTCCTGCGCCAGTGCCGCATCGCCCAGCATGACCGGAATGATCGGGTGCCCCTCGCCGGCGAGCGTAAAACCGAGCTTCGACATCTCGGCCCGGAAGAGCGCCGCATTCGCATAAAGCCGATCGCGCAGCTGATCGCCGTTGTCGATCAGCTCGAACACCTTGAGAGATGCAGCAGCGATGACAGGCGCCAAGGTATTGGAGAAGAGATAGGGCCGCGAGCGCTGCCGCAGCCACTCGACCACCTCGGCCTTGGCCGAAGTGTAGCCGCCCGAAGCGCCGCCGAGCGCCTTGCCGAGCGTGCCGGTGATGATGTCGACCCGACCTTCGACGCCGCAATGCTCCGCCGAGCCGCGGCCATGCTTGCCGACGAAGCCGACCGCATGGCTGTCGTCGACCATCACCATCGCGGCGTATTTCTCCGCCAGATCGCAGACGCCCCTGAGGTTGGCGATGATGCCGTCCATCGAGAAGACCCCGTCGGTGGCAATCAGCTTGAAGCGGCTGCCCTCGGCCTTCTTCAACTCCTCCTCCAGCGCCGTCATGTCGTTATTGGCGTAGCGGAACCGCTTCGCCTTGGAGAGCCGCACGCCGTCGATGATCGACGCGTGGTTCAACGCGTCCGAGATGATTGCGTCTTCCTCTCCGAGCAGCGTCTCGAACAGCCCGCCATTGGCATCGAAGCAGGAGGAATAGAGGATCGTATCCTCCATGCCGAGGAAGGAAGAGATGCGCGCCTCGAGCTCTTTGTGCTCCTCCTGGGTGCCGCATATGAAGCGCACCGAGGCCATGCCGTAGCCGTAGCGGTCGAGCGCCTTCTTGCCGGCCTCGGCAAGCTCCTCGTTATCGGCGAGGCCGAGATAGTTGTTGGCGCAGAAGTTCAAGACCCTTTCGCCGGAAGCGACTTCGATCTCGCCCGACTGCTTTGAGATAATGACGCGCTCCGACTTGTAGAGCCCGGCCGTTTTCAATCCGTCGAGTTCCGAACGCAGGTGGGAAAGGAAGGCAGTGGTCATGGCAGCCGCTTTCGAATAAAGGGGTTTGTATAGACAAGTAGCACGATGGCTAGCGACGCACAGCAATTTCTCGCTGCATTGTCGAGGCGAAACGCGCGGGATTCAAGCAACTTCCGCGCCGCAGACGCGGCGCTGCTGGATCCCTGTGACAAGCAAGCACAGGGATGAGGGAGTGCAAATCGACACCCCAAACCCGCCTCATCATAAGTAATGTCTTTTTCGGGAACGCCTGCCCTTCTCAGCCCCCGCCCTCAAACGCATCGATGACCGCCAGAAAAGCCTCTCCATATCTCTCCCGCTTGCTCTCGCCGATCCCCGGTATGTCGAGGAGGTCGTCAAAGTCGCGCGGACGCTGCTTGGCGAGCGCGATCAAGGTCGTGTCCGGGAAGACGACATAGGGCGGGACGTTCAATTCCTTGGCGATCGAAAACCGCTGCTCCCTCAGCTTCTCGAAAAGCTCGCGGTCCGAGCCGGCGAGATCCGACCGGTCGCGGGCGGCCGATTTCTGGCCGCGGGCCGCCTTGGCCGATGCTGGCCGATCCTTGCGGAAGAGCACCTGCCTCTCGCGCTTGAAGACCGCGCGCGCTTCCGGCTCGAGCTTCAGCGCCCCGAAAGCGGCGTGATCCACAGTAATGAGCCCAACGGCCAGCAATTGCCGGAAAACCGATTGCCATGTGCGCGCCGGCAGGTCCTTGCCGGCCCCGAAGACCGGCATGTCCACATGGCCGAAGCGCTCGGTCTTCTCGTTGACCGCTCCCACGAGCACGTCGATAACATGGCCGGTGCCGAACCGCTCGCCGGTCCGGTAGACGGCGGCGAGTGCCTTGATCGCCGCTTCGGTGCCGTCCCAGGTTTCGACCGGCTTCAGGCAGGTGTCGCAGTGGCCGCAGCGGCCGGGATGCGTCTCGCCGAAATGCGCGAGGATCGCCTGCCGCCGGCAACCGGCCGTTTCGCAGATCGCCAGCAGGGAATTAAGCTTCGCCCGTTCGATGCGTTTGATCTCGTCCGGCGCCCCGCCCTCGTCGATCATGCGCCGACGCTGGATGACGTCGGCCATGCCATAGGCCATCCAGACTTCCGATGGCAGGCCGTCACGCCCTGCCCTTCCCGTCTCCTGGTAATAGGCCTCGACCGAGCCGGGTAGGTCGAGATGCGCGACATAGCGCACGTCCGGCTTGTCGATCCCCATGCCGAAGGCGACGGTCGCCACCAGGCAGAGATTTTCCTCCTTCAGGAAGGCATCCTGATGCCGATCGCGCAAAGCTCGATCCATGCCGGCATGATAGGGAAGCGCACGGATACCCTGCTCGTTCAGCCACTCCGCCGTGTCCTCGACCTTGGCGCGCGACAGGCAATAGACGATGCCGCTCGAATCCTTGAAGCGCGACAGGAACCGCAGGAGCTGCTGGCGCGGCTGGTCGCGTTCGACGATCTCGTAGGCGATGTTCGGCCGGTCGAAGCTGGAGGAAAACACTCGCGCGCCTCGGAGCGCCAGCCGCTCGATGATGTCGTCGCGCGTGTGCGGATCGGCGGTGGCCGTCAGCGCGATGCGCGGCACGCCGGGAAAGCGCACGGCCAGACAATCGAGGCCGCGATATTCAGGGCGGAAATCGTGCCCCCATTGCGAGACGCAGTGCGCCTCGTCGATCGCAAAGAGCGCGATATCCATGTCGGCGATCATTTCGGCGAAACCATCGGTAACCGCACGCTCAGGCGTGACGTAGAGGAGATCTAGCGCCTCCGCCGAGAGTGCCCTGCGGACGGCGATCGCCTCGTCGCGGCTAAGCGAGGAGTTGAGCGCGGCGGCACGAATGCCGAGCTGTTTCAGCGCCTCCACCTGATCGCGCATCAGGGCGATCAGCGGCGACACGACGATGCCGACGCCCTTGCGGCACAGCGCCGGGATCTGGAAGCAGAGCGACTTGCCGGCCCCGGTCGGGAAGAGCACGACTGCATCGCCGCCCGCCACCACCTGTTCGATGACGGCCTGCTGCTGGCCGCGGAAGGCGGAATAGCCGTAGATACGTTTGAGAATGTCGAGGGGGTTACGGGAGCCCTTCGCTTCGAAGAGGCGCGCGGCGTCGTGGTGATCAGCCATGGAATTGCCTTCGTCGGACACCGGGACTTGGAAGGGCCGGAGCAAAGCCTTCGACGCGCCCCTCCCCAACCCCTCCCCACAAGGGGGAGGGGCTAGGCGCATGCGGCGCCGGCCTGCCCCTTTCCAGCCGCTCGCGTCTGGCGAGAGGCTTGAGGCAGGGGCGAAAACGGGGCGGCTCGGGTTGCCCCTCCCCCTTGTTGGGAGGGGTTGGGGAGGGGTGGGCAGATGAACGGAACCCTAGGGAGGACATCACCGCGCCGCTGGCCCCTTCACCCGTCCGGAAAGCACGCCGAAGCCTTCGATGATGGCTTCCTGGTTCTCCAGCCGGGTCACTTCCAATTGAACCTCCTGCAGCGTCCGCAACAGCTGCGGCACGGCCTCGAGATCGCCTTCCTCGGTGGCGTGTGCCAGTTCCCTTTCGAGCTCCCGGCGCTGCCAATTGAGCGCCTTGGTGCGCTTGTGAAGCGCCAGCGCCTGCAGATAGCCCTCGCGCGCGTCCTCGGGCGCAGCCGCCGTCGTCGCGGTCCACAGTCGCGCATAGCGAATCTGCTGGTCGAGCGCGCCGATCAAGGCCCCGAAACCCTCCGCCTCCAGTTGCTCGACAAGCCCTTCCCGTGTCAGCCGTGGGCCGTTTGCCGCTGCCGCGTTCAAAACCGCCGCCCAGCAACGCTGCAGGTCGCGATGGTCGAACTCGATCGTCGAGATCTCGTCATACTCGTCGAAAAGCAGTTGCGGATGGTTGACGATCGTCAGCGCAAGGACGCTTTCGCGCAGCGAGGGTGCGGCCTGCTGACCGCTGACGAGCGAGGAGCGCGCCAGCCGGTCTGAGATCGTGGTCGGGCCGGCGTTCCGGTCGCCGCCCGCAGGGCGAAAGCCGCCTTGCCGACCGCCACGATCTCGCCCACCCCGCTCGAACGGCCGCCGCTCGCCCCTGAACGGTGCGCTCCCCTGCAGAAAGGCGTTCAGCCGGTCGCGCATGTCCTGGCCGTAATGGCGACGCACGCTCTCATCAGCGACGACCGAGGTCACCTGCCGCAGCCGCGCTTCGAGTTCGGCGCGTTTTTCCGGCGTGTCGAACCCGCCGCCCTGAACCTCGCGCATCCAGACCATGTCGGCCAGCGAGCGGGCATTGGCAAGCACCTTGTCGAACGGCTCGCGCCCCTCATGACGGACGAGATCGTCCGGATCCTTGCCATCCGGCAGCAGTGCAAAACGGACGGAACGGCCGGGCTTCAGATGCGGCAGCGCCAGGTCGACGGCGCGGTTGGCCGCGCGGATGCCGGCGCCGTCGCCGTCAAAGCAGAGCACCGGCTGGGGCGTCATCTTCCAGAGGAGATCGAGCTGGTTCTCGGTGAGCGCCGTGCCGAGCGGTGCCACCGCATTCTCGATGCCCGCCTGGTGCAGCGCAATCACGTCCATATAGCCTTCGACGGCGATGATCGTGCCACTTCCATCCGGCCCTTGCGAAGCGCGGCGGGCGCGCGCGAAATTGAAGAGCACGTTGCCCTTGTGGAAAAGCTCCGTCTCATTGGAGTTCAGATATTTGGCCGGCGCATCGGCCGACATGGCCCGCCCGCCAAAGGCGATCACCTTCTCACGCGCCGAATGAATAGGAAACATGATCCGGTCGCGGAAGCGATCATAGGAGACCGGCACGTCCGGCCCATGCACGACGAGGCCGCACGCCTCGATCTGCTCCTTGCCGGCGCCCTTGCCGGCGAGAAATTCCTTCAATGCATTGCGGCTGTCGGGCGCATAGCCCAGCCGGAACGTCTCGATCGTGCGGCCGGTCAGTCCGCGCTCGCGCAGATAAGCACGCGCCTTCGCGCCGGTCGCCGCTTGGAGCTGGTCCTGAAAGAACTGCGTCGCCAGTTCCATGACGTCGAGAAGGCTCGTGCGCTCCCTCTCCCGCCGCTCGGCCTGCGGGTCCGGCTGAGGCATGGCGACGCCCGCCATATCGGCGATCTGCTGCACCGCCTCGGGAAAGCTCAGGCCTTCGAGATCGGTCAGGAAGCGGAAATGGTCGCCGGAAACACCGCAGCCGAAGCAGTGATAGCGACCCTTGCGGTCCTCGCAATGGAAGCTCGGCGACTTCTCGCCGTGGAAAGGGCAGCAGGCCCAGTAATCGCCGCGTGACACATTGGTCTTGCGCCTGTCCCAGGTAACGCGCTTGCCGACCACGTCCGATATCGGAACGCGGTCGCGGATCTCGTCAAGGAAGGACGGTGAAAAGCGCATGGATAGCCGATACCCCTAGGCGGCGACCCATACAAGCAATATGGCGAGCGGAAGTTTCCGCGGCGACCCGCGGTGCCCGCTATTCACAGGGAATTGGTACCGGCTTTCGGACGGTACGCCCACGGATGCGTGGATGACCCGGACTACTTCAGCAGTTCCTTGAGGATGCTGGAAGCCTTGGCGAAATCCATCTGGCCGGGGTAACGCTCCTTCAAGGCGTTCATGCACTTTCCCATGTCGCGCAAGCCTTGGGCTCCCGTTTCCTGAATGATGGAAACGCAAAGCTCCCGAACCTTCTCCTCGGAGAACTGCTCGGGCAGGAACTCGTTGATGATGGCGATTTCCTGCCGCTCCTGCTCGGCAAGCTCCGGGCGGCCACCCTGGTCGTAGACGCGGGCCGATTCCTCGCGCTGCTTGATCATCTTGGCGAGGATCTGCATGATCTCGTCGTCGCTGGCCGGACCCTTAATTTGGCCGCGGTTGGCGATGTCGCGGTCCTTGATGGCCGCCTGGATCAACCGAACGGTCGAAGTGCGCCGGGAATCCCTGGCTTTCAGCGCTTCCTTCAGGGCGTTTGCGAACTGCTCGCGCATCTCTGTCTCCATGCCGAAACCGGCCCCGGCTGCGTGCGTCCGGACCCGTTCGTTTGCCTCATTGTTGTCATCGTCTTAAACCAGTGCGGCAGCCACAATCAAACCTAATACGCAAGCGATTGAATTATAATGAACTTTATTTCCGGACAATTCACAGCGGCCGGTTGACCCGCAAAAGGCCTTTGTCTATTTTCCGGCACCTGCACGAACATCGGCATGAACCTCTTTCTCGCGGGGCTTCCGCGCGCCATGCCGCATGCAATCTGAAATGGGGCTGAACCGACCGGCTTTGAAAGCCGCGCCTTCTGCCGCAACGGGATAGGAACGATGACCGCGACACCCGCATGGACAACCCAGAAACCCACCGCCCTGCTCGTTCTGGCCGACGGCACGGTGATCGAAGGCAAGGGCATCGGCGCGACCGGCAAGGTTCAGGCCGAGGTCTGCTTCAACACGGCGCTGACCGGGTATCAGGAAATCCTCACGGACCCTTCCTATCTCGGCCAGATCGTCACCTTCACCTTCCCGCACATCGGCAATATCGGTGCCAATGACGAGGACATCGAGGATCTGACGCCCGCCGCCCGCCATGGCGCCGTCGGGGTGATCTTCAAGGCCGATATCACCGATCCTTCCAACTATCGCGCCGCCAAGCACCTTGATGCTTGGCTGAAGGCGCGCGGTGTCATCGGGCTCTGCGGCATCGACACGCGTGCCCTGACGGCCTGGATCCGTGAGAACGGCATGCCGAACGCCGTCATCGCCCATGATCCGGCCGGCGTCTTCGACATCGAGACGCTGAAGGCCGAAGCAAAGGCCTGGAGCGGCCTCGAAGGGCTCGATCTCGCCAAAGTCGCGACCTCCGGTCAGTCCTATCGCTGGAACGAAAAGCCCTGGGTGTGGAACGAAGGCTACTCGGCGCTCGGCGAAACCGACGCGGCCTACCATGTCGTGGCCCTCGACTATGGCGTCAAGCGCAACATTCTCCGCCTCTTCGCCGGCCTCGACTGCCGGGTCACCGTCGTTCCGGCCGAGACGAGCGCCGAAGAGGTCCTGGCCCTGAAGCCGGACGGCATCTTCCTGTCGAACGGCCCGGGCGATCCGGCCGCGACCGGCAATTACGCGGTGCCGGTTATCAAGGATCTGCTGAAGAGCGACATTCCGGTCTTCGGCATCTGCCTCGGTCACCAGATGCTGGCGCTGGCGCTTGGCGCCAAGACCGAGAAGATGCATCAGGGCCACCACGGCGCCAACCATCCGGTGAAGGACCACACGACCGGCAAGGTCGAGATCGTCTCGATGAACCACGGCTTCGCGGTCGATTCGAAGTCGCTGCCGGAAGGCGTTGAAGAGACTCACATTTCTCTCTTCGACGGCACCAATTGCGGCCTGCGCTTGAGCGGCAAGCCGGTCTTCTCGGTCCAGCATCACCCGGAAGCCTCCCCCGGCCCGCAGGACAGCCACTATCTCTTCCGCCGTTTCCTGAACCTCATCCGCGAGAAGAAGGGCGAACCGGCGCTCGCCGAGCGCTGAGAGCAGTCGCGCGTGTCTGGCTGCCGGAGGAGAACCCCCTCTGGCCTGCCGGCCATCTCCCCCACAAGGGGGGAGAGTACGCGCGGCTGCCGATCGCTCCGAAACGCGCCTGCAACCGGACCCTCATGCCCACAAGCGGAACCCTCAATTGAGCCACCGAGGGCGCCCCGTCGATTCTCCCCCCTTGTGGGGGAGATGGCCGGCAGGCCAGAGGGGGTATTGCCGCCGAGTCCCGCTAGCATCGAAATAAAAACTCGCAATTTTAACGACTTGGCATCTCGCCCCGAATCAAAATCCGAGCACAAAAAAGCCCGCCACGACGGGCGGGCCCCTGAGCAGTGAAATTGCTGCTCTTACTTGCAGGCGGCGCAGAAGCGCTGAATGCGGCGGCATGCTTCCTCGAGCAGCTCCTCGGAGGTCGCATAGGAGATGCGGAAGTTCGGGCCGAGTCCGAAGGCGGAACCATGCACCACGGCAACGCCTTCCGATTCCAGAAGCTCGGAGACGAAGTCCTCATCGGTCTCGATGACTTTTCCCGAGGGCGCCGTCTTGCCGATCAGCCCGGCGCAGGAGGGATAGACGTAGAAGGCGCCTTCCGGCGTCGGGCAGGAAATGCCCTTGGCCTGGTTCAGCATCGAGACGACGAGATCGCGCCGGCCCTGGAAGATCTCCTTGTTGCGCGGGATGAAATCCTGCGAGCCGTTCAGCGCCTCGACGGCGGCCCACTGCGCGATGGAGGTCGCACCGGAGGTCTGCTGGCCCTGGATCATGTCCATCGCCTTGATGAGTTGCAGCGGGCCGGCGGCATAGCCGATACGCCAGCCGGTCATCGCATAGGCCTTGGAGACGCCGTTCATCGTCAGGGTGCGGTCGTAGAGGCCAGGCTCGACCTCGACCGGCGTCGCGAACTTGAAGTCGCCATAGGTCAGGTGCTCGTACATGTCGTCGGTCAGCACCCAGACATGGCTGTGCTTCATCAGCACGTCCGTCAGCGCCTTGAGCTCCTCATGCGAATAGGCGGCGCCCGACGGGTTCGAGGGGGAGTTGAAGACGAACCACTTGGTCTTCGGCGTGATCGCCTTGTCGAGATCCTCGGCCGTGAGCTTGAAGTTGTTTTCCTGCGTCGTCGATACGAAGACCGGCGTGCCGCCGCAAAGCGCCACCATTTCCGGATAGGAGACCCAGTAAGGTGCTGGGATCACGACTTCATCGCCCGGGTTGAGCGTCGCCATGAAGGCGTTGAAAAGAATCTGCTTTCCGCCGGTGCCGACGATCGTCTGCGCGGCGGTGTAGTCGAGATTGTTCTCGCGCTTGAACTTCTTGGCGATCGCTTCCCGAAGTTCCGGAATGCCGGAAACCGGCGTGTACTTCGTCTCGCCGCGGTTGATCGCGTCGATCGCCGCCTGCTTGATGTTGTCCGGCGTGTCGAAATCCGGCTCCCCTGCTCCGAGGCCGATGACGTCGCGGCCTTTCGCCTTCAGCTCGCGGGCTTTCTGCGAAACGGCAATGGTGGCGGAGGGCTTTACACGGGAAAGGGCATCGGCAAGGAAGGCCATGGTGTGAGGTCCTGATCGTTTCGAAACGGGCGTGAGACGCTACGGAACGGAAGATCGGGCTCCATAGCGGTTAGGTCTATGTCGAAAGACGTCCGGTCTTGCAAGCGTTCGGCTGAGAAAAACGGCCCCCGAGCCGCGCAAAATGCATCACCATGACAAAGTTTCATCAGTGCGATCCCGAGAATCGATGCAGACGGCCCGCCTCCGTTCACGCCCTGCCCCAAGCCGCGGCCATTCGCCTCGCCGGAGATTCCCGCACCCCGATGAGCGACGGCACTTCGGCCGCAATATGTCGCTCCTCCTTGCCTCGGAGAAGCAGCGATCCTCGCGCGTCTTTGCGCTGCCCTTAATTCGCCACGATAACTGTCGCGGAGCGCCGCAATTCCGTCCTTCAAGAGCCGATATCCAGGCGTCATCTCACCGAATGCGAACGCATTGGCATGTGGGGGTGCGCTCATGTTTCTCGATGACGAAATCGCTTCGACGCGAACAGGCCGCAAAGAGGCGCGCTGCGGGGTCTATCTCGCGCTCGCGGCTCTCGCAGTCTGCATGGTGATGATCTTCGGCCTGGTAGTCGAGGCGACGGCCCAGGCGGCCGAGACCAAGCGGGAACAGCAATCCGGCGCAGAAGCGAAGCTTGTAACGGTCGCCATTGCCGACCCCGCGTCGGCGGCTCCGACGGCGTCGGCAGGTCTCGATCGACCCCAGATGCGGGCGGACGGTGACCGGCAGATCCTCGTCGGCACGACGCTGCTTGCCGCCGCGCTCACGGCCGGCACCACTTTCGTCGCGGGTCACCAGATCGCCGCCTTCAGCAGGGCGAGAAGCAGGCGCCATGGCCGATAACGAAGACGACCCGCCTGAACAACGCGCCGGTTTCCTTGCCCGGCTTTCGGCCACCGAGACGATCATCGTGGCGATCATCGCCATGATTGCCCTTGCCGGCCTGATGTTGCTCGGCAAGGGTTTTTACGTGAAAGCCAAGGCCGAGCTTTTCGCGGCGGAGAAGCTCATGGCAAGGAATGTCGTTGGCTGAGATCGGTAGGCAGAGCCCTACCCCCGCGTTTATTGAGAGCTGAATGACACGCTCATTGCCGCTCACACCTCCGATAAAGCTGTTTTGATCGGATTTGACTTGAAGCGAGGCCGGCTGGGCACCAATTTCTCTCCTGGTCGGTACAGCCAAGTCTGGTTCCGCAGGCGTGCCCCCGGAATACAGGAGCGTCGAATCGCAATGCGGCCCGTGCATTGGAGAAAAACCAGATTGAGCGAGATCCGCGCGATGCTCGCTCTGGCCGCGGCCCTGTTCCTATCCGCCGCTCTGCCTGCCGCTGCACAAGAGGCTCGGGAATTCCAGACACAGACGGGAACCGTCCTTGTCGAAACCCTCACGCGCGGGCTTCAATATCCCTGGGCGGTCGAGGTCTTGCCTGACGGCGCGCTGATCGTCACCGAGCGGCCGGGCCGCCTCCGCATCCTCCGCGACGGCAAGCTCTCCCCTGCGATAAGGGGTGTTCCGGACGTCGCCGAATATGGCCAGGGCGGGCTGCTCGACGTTGCCCTCGACCCGCAATTTCCCACGAACCGCACCCTTTTTCTCACCCTTTCCGCCCGCGGAGACGGTGGATATGGCACCGTTCTCGTGCGGGCGGCGCTCTCCGCTGACGAGCGGAGGTTGGCGGACGTCAAGGAGATCTTCCGGATGAACCGGTTCACGCGGGCCGGCCAGCATTTCGGCTCGCGCATTGCCATCGACAGCGACGGCAGCCTTTTCTTCGGCATCGGCGATCGCGGCGATGGCAAGCGGGCCCAGGATCCGCGCGACCATGCTGGAGCCATCCTGCACATCGATGCCGATGGTTCCATCCCGGCCTCCAACCCCTTTCATGGCGGCACCGAGGGCCGAGCGGAGATCTGGTCCAAGGGGCACCGCAACCCCCAAGGAATTGCCTTCGACCCAGCCGACGACAAACTCCTGACCGTCGAGCACGGGGCCCGCGGCGGCGACGAAGTGAACAGCCCGCAGCCGGGCAAGAATTATGGCTGGCCGGTGATCACCTACGGAAAGGACTATTCCGGCGCGGAGATCGGCGAAGGTACCGCCAAGGAGGGTATTGAGCAGCCGCTCTATTATTGGGATCCCTCGATCGCTCCCGGCGCGATTGCGGTCTATCGCGGCAACATGTTTCCCGAATGGAACGGCAACCTGCTGATCGCCGCGCTGAAATACCAGTTGCTGGCGCGGCTGGAGCGCGACGACACTGGCGCGATCACTTCCGAGGAACGGCTTTTCGACGGCGAGTTCGGCCGCATCCGCGATGTGGTCGTCGCACCCGACGGCGCACTGCTCATGGTGACCGATGAGCAGGATGGAGCCGTTCTCAGGGTATCGAAGGCGCCGACCCAGTGAGGCCCCGCCTCTATCGCGGCTGCATCGTCACCTTCGCAGCGATGCTGGTCGTCGAACTCGCGCCTCGCGAAGCGGCGTCAGCGGGTGGCAGAAGCGGCCGCTTGAGCCTACAATAATAGCTAGGCCGGACAACCAAGCTGGACTTACTATATTACTTATTACTGTTCGCGCCGCTCTACTTTGCCCCAAAATGGATCAGCGAGCGACGGCGGCAAGCGGACGCTCATTTTCTTTGTATTTTTTCTGCAAAGCCATAGGCCGGTTTGGCCGCCGATCAGCTTCCCGCGAAGGATGAGACTTATCATAGGGTTGCGACTCGCATCCGGAATTGCCCAACAGAAAGGCATGCTCGACAGCGACACGAATTGGCGCAAAAAATCCACTGCGCTGACGTAACTGTCCAAAAAGCTGTGGATTCAACAGCTTGCGGGGCATCCGGAACCTCATGGGCCAAAGCGCGAATTGACCTGTTTTTGAGCAATGAGAAGACTCAATACCTCGCCGGAAAAGTTTTGCTTGCCAATTCAAAATAAACTGATCACTCTTACTGTGTTCGGGCAATCTGCGAACGCGGGAAGATCTTGAAATAAATTGCGGGCCGGAGACGCAATCCACTCCGGGCGGAGAATCAGGGGAAGAGCCATTGCCAACCTTCCCAGGGTTCATCGCGATAACAGGACCCTTTCCTCAATTGTCGAGAAATGCCTGCCCCACGCCCTTCTGGGCAAAACTGTAATGCCACCCCTCGACCGGGTGGAGAGAAAAGGACCTGACGCATGGCCGAAACTGGCACTGTAAAATTCTTCAACACCGACAAGGGCTTTGGCTTTATCAAGCCTGAAAACGGTGGCGCGGATATCTTCGTACATATTTCAGCCGTGCAGGCCTCCGGCCTGAGCGGACTGAGCGAAAACCAGAAAGTCTCCTTCGATACCGAGCCGGATCGCCGCGGCAAGGGCCCGAAGGCGGTCAACCTGCAGATCGTCGGCTAACGCCGCCTCTGTTACCGGTTAAGTTTTGCAGCCCGGCATTTTTGCCGGGTTTTTTCGTTCAGGCTCCGTTCAGTTTGGGCTATATAGAGTTTGTTCATCATGAAAGCCGGGCCTCCAGTCCGGTTCCCCATGCACAGGATTGAAGCCCATGAATAAGTTCATCAAAGCAGCCGTTCTCTCGGTCGCCGCCGCCGCCCTGGTTCTCCCGACCTTCGGCACTGCGCAGGCAGGCGACAACGATGATGCGTGGGCGGCAGGCGCAGTTGGCCTTGTAACCGGCACGCTGATCGGCGGCGCGATCGCCTCGCAGCCGCGCTACTACCACGAGCCGGCCTATATCGATCCGGAGCCGGAATACTATGAGCCGCGTCCGGTCTACCGGGCCCGCCCGGTTTATCGTCGCGTCGTGGTCGAAAACTATGGTCTCGAGCCCTGGACGCCTGCCTGGTACCGCTATTGCTCGCAGCGCTACCGCTCATTCGATCCGGAGAGCGGCACCTTCATCGGCTATGACGGCCGCAGCCATTTCTGCACTGCCGGCTGATTACAACGTCAAAGACACCGAAAAACCCCGCGGCTCGATCGAGGCGCGGGGTTATTCATGTCCGCAGTTCCAAATCCCGTCAGAGCCCGCGCAGATACGGATTGGTACGGCGCTCCTCGCCGATCCGGCCGCCTGGGCCGTGACCGCAGATGAAGCCGACCTCGTCCCCGAGGGGCAGGATCTTGTCGCGAATGGAATCGAGAAGCTGTTGATGATCGCCGCCCGTCAGGTCCGTGCGGCCGATCGAGCCGTGAAACAGCACGTCGCCGACATGGGCGAAGTTCTGCGCGCGGTTGAAATAGACAACGTGGCCCGGCGCGTGACCAGGGCAGTGCAGGACTTCGAAGACGTGATCGCCGAAGGAGACAGTGTCCCCGTCTTCCAGCCATCGGTCCGGCAGGACGTTCTGCACCTTCATTGCCAGCCCGAAACGTTCCGCCTGGCCCTCGAGCCGTTCGAGGAGCGGCCGATCGTCTTTGTGCGGACCGATGATCTCGAGTTCCAGCGCCTCCTTCAATTCCTTGGCTCCGCCGGCATGATCGATATGGCCGTGCGTAAGCCAGATCGCCTTCAGCGTGATGCCGTTTTCGCGAACCGTCTGCAGGATGACGTCCACGTCACCGCCGGGATCGACGATCACCCCTTCCTTGGTCTCGCTGTCGAACAGCACCGTGCAGTTCTGTTGAAAATGCGTAACCGGGATGATGCCCGCCTGTAACATGCCGACCGTGCCTCGCTGTTGGATCGCAATTGAGCGGGAGATATACCGCCATCACTGCGCCACCTATAGCGGGATGTCGGCGCAGAATCAGCGCAAATCAGCGAAGCGCGACAACATCCGGTGTGTTGGCGTCCGGCGGCAATTGTACCGTGGTGAGCAACAGGACGGATACGGCAAGTTTCGCCGCTATGACAACAAGAACCAGCGGACGCAGCCGCTGTGCGGTAAGCTTGGCCTCGTCGACGGTCTCATACTGCATTTTTCCGGACTCCTGATTGATAAGCCCCCGGCGCCCCAAGCAACGCTCGGCGACAGCAATATGTTTCATGTTCACATTTCCTGATGTCACGCCGGGAACATCCGGGGCGTACGGTGCGTTTGGCCCGCATCATAGATGAGGAGCAAGACAATGAAGACCCTCTCCCCCCACCTGTTACGAGCGGTCGCGGCAGCGGGTTTGATCCTCGCCGCAGGTATTTCTACCGCCGCTGCGGCGATGACCGCCACGGCAGTGACCGATCTCAATGTGCGCGCCGGTCCAGGCCCGCAATATCCGATCGTCGGCCTTGCGGCGCGCGGCAGCACAACCGTGCTCGAGGGCTGCATCGAAGGCAGCCTTTGGTGCCGCGTCAATGCCGGCGGCGTCAGCGGCTGGGCCTATGCCAAATATCTCGCAGCCGACCAGAGCGGTTCGACAGTCGTGATTTCCGAGCGGCGCGCGGAGCTTGGAGTTCCGGTCGTGACCTACGAGACGACCGGCAGCACCGTGGCGACCCCGGCCGAGCCGCTCGAGTTGATAGGTCCAGTCGAAGAGGTCGACGCCGTCACCCCGCCTCCGGCCGTCCGCACCTACATCACCTCCAACCCGATGGACCCGGTCTATCTCGATGGCGAGGTGGTTCTTGGCGCCACATTACCGAACACGGTGGCCGCCAGGCAGATCCCGGACTACAACTATGAATATGTCATGGTAAACGGGCAGCCTGTTCTTGTGGAACCCTCCACGCGGCGGATCGTCTACATTTACCGCTGACGCTCTACTGTAGTACCCCGGGGCTTCCATTCGCAGCGCGTGCCGAACGCGCTGCGAAACTATTGCGCAGACATAGTCCCTCAACAACACCAGCACATCGGCCTATCATGCCCGCCACAGCAGAGCCCGAGTCCGACGCTGTTCCCCGTAGAATTGTGTCAACAAAGCTGACATATCCTCTATATATGTCGCGAGGTGCAATCTGCCTGAAAGGAAATGACTGCGTGGCCGGCCAATCCAGGGACAACAGCCAGTATACGACCGACGTCACCCGCAAGAGTGAGGATACGATCGATTTCGAGATCATCGAGTTGCTGTTCTTTGCCTATCGCGATTTCACCGGAGATCCGGACGCCATTCTCGAGAAGAGCGGCTTCGGCCGCGCGCACCACCGCGTCGTACACTTCGTCAATCGGGAACCGGGCATGACTGTGGCCGATCTTCTCGATACGCTGAAGATAACCAAGCAGAGCCTCGCCCGCGTCCTCAAGCAATTGATCGACTCGGGCTATATTCGCCAGGTGACCGGTCCGGAGGACAGGCGTCAACGCATGCTCTATACGACGAAAGAGGGACAGGCACTGGCAAGGGCCCTCGCGGAGCCACAGTCCCGCCGCATAGCGGATGCATTGGCGAAGACGGGTCCCGGCGCGCGTGAAATCGTCAAGCGGTTTCTCGTCAATATGAAGAACAGCGCCGCGGATTGATGCCGGGGATTCCGCCTTCGATTTATTAGGATAAGCGGATAAACCCCTGGAATCAGGGAATGGGGCAACCGCTGCGCATCTGCTTCAATATGCGGTCCCTCAGATTTGGGGGGAGAGGACCCGTTGGTGATCCGGATTGATTCGGTTCGATCGCAGCGGACCAAAGGGAAAACAAGGCTCTGCCGGGAATAAGGGTTTGCCAAGGATGATAGCCAAAGCGAAAGTGGCCGACGACGCGTCGCATCTTCTGATCGTGGATGACGACCGGCGCATTCGCGACCTGCTCAACCGCTTTCTGGTGGAGCAAGGATTTCGCGTGACAACGGCGGCCGATGCCAGTGAGGCGAGGCGAAAGCTCATCGGTCTCGATTTCGACCTCCTGATCGTCGACGTCATGATGCCCGGCGAAAGCGGCATCTCCCTGACGCAGAGCTTGAGACAGATCAAGACGGTGCCGATCATCATGCTGACGGCGCTCGCCGAGGCGAATTCACGCATCGAGGGCCTCGAGGCGGGCGCCGACGACTATCTGCCGAAACCTTTCGAGCCGCGCGAGCTCGTGCTCAGGGTCAACAACATATTGCGCCGAAACCACCCGGCCCAGGCGCCGAAGATCGATCAGGTGATCTTCGGCCCCTATACATTCTCGGTCGTGCGCAAGGAACTTCGCCGCGGAGCCGAGCACATACGGCTGACCGATCGCGAGCAGGAGATCATGACGCTGTTTTCGCAGCGCGCCGGCGAAACCATTCCCCGTCATGAACTGATCGGCGACGACGCCGAGGTCGGCGAGCGAACGATCGACGTGCAGATCAACCGACTGAGGCGCAAGATCGAGGACGACCCCTCCAATCCCGTCTGGCTGCAGACGGTGCGCGGCATCGGCTACCGATTGAGTGTGGACTGATCTGCAGCGCGGTGCGTCTTTTCAGACGCACAAAGGTCGCTGTAGCACTTGAATCGGCCACGAGTTAAGGAAACATGCAGTAGGCTCAGAGCGTGAAATCCGCTTCACAGCATCGGCCGTCCCGCTTTAACATAAGAACGCTCCGGCAACGACGCAGACAACGATGGCAAGCTTTGACAGCCTCAGGCGCGAAAGATCGAACAGCGCCGACAGCGCCTGGAAGCGCATCGCCCGCTGGCTGCGCCGCCGCCTGCCGATGGGGCTCTACGCCCGTTCGCTGCTGATCGTCGTCATTCCGATGGTGCTGCTGCAGTCGGTCGTCGCCTTCGTCTTCATGGAGCGGCACTGGCAGCTCGTCACGCAACGTCTCTCGGCTGCCGTAACCAACGACATCGCCGCGATCGTCGACCTGATCACGACCTTTCCGCAAGACGGCGACATAGACCAGGTCGTCCGGATCGCCCGTGACGAACTCGACCTCAACATCGCAGTCGAGCCGGGCGGCGAACTGCCGCCGCCGCGGCCCAAGCCCTTCTTCGAGATTCTCGACCAGATCCTCAGCGAAGAGATTTCGAACCAGATCCGCCGCCCCTTCTGGATCGACACGGTCGGCAACTCGAAAATCGTCGAGATTCGCATCAAGCTCGACGACGGCCGCATCCTCCGTGTTTATGCGCGGCGCAATCAGGCCTATGCCTCGAACACGCATATCTTTCTCGTCTGGATGGTCGGCGCGTCGCTCGTCTTGCTGGCCATTGCCATCCTCTTCCTTCGCGGGCAGATCCGGCCGATCCTGTCGCTCGCCAACGCAGCGGAGAGCTTCGGCAAGGGACAGAAGATCGATGACTTCGCCCCCCGCGGCGCCGACGAGATCCGCCGCGCCGGCCTTGCCTTCATCCTGATGCGCGAACGCATCGAACGCCAGATCGAACAGCGCACCGCGATGCTGACCGGTGTCAGCCACGATCTGCGCACGATCTTGACGCGCTTCAAGCTGCAACTCGCGCTAGCCGGCGACAATCCCGACCTCGACAGCCTCAACCAGGACGTCGAGGACATGCAGAACATGCTGGAGGGCTATCTGGCCTTTGCCCGCGGCGAGGCGGAAGAGGATGTCGGTCAATTGAAGCTCAGCGACCTGATGGCCCGGCTCGCGGCAGAGGCGGAGCTCTACGGCAAGACGCTGACCACCTCGATCGAGGGAGAGGACAATATTCGCGTCCCGCCGAACGCCTTCACACGTCTCGTCGCCAATCTGGCCTCGAACGCCTATCGCTATGCCGAGACGGTGCGCATCGAGGCACGCCATACCCCGAAATGGCTGACGATCACCGTCGACGATGATGGTCCCGGCATTCCGGAACACGCGCGGGAGGAAGTCTTCAAGCCCTTCTTCCGTCTGGATGAAGCGCGCAATCTCGACAGTTCCGGCACCGGCCTTGGGCTGGCGATTGCGCGCGACATCGCCCGGAGCCACGGCGGCAACGTCATCCTCGGCGACAGCCCGCTCGGAGGGCTGCGCGCCACAGTGCGCGTCCCGACATGATACCAGTTCTCGAAACCGCTATCGCGAATAGGCCGAGGTCAAACCACGCCGTTCATTGAAGCGTCGCCACGCCTCGATCCGGCGCGGATAACGCCTGCGCATCGCATCGAGAGGCGCGAGCAACCTGCCCTGCCGCCCCAGCGACACGTCGAGGATCTCGACGATGCGGCGGTTCGGCCAGGGCTTGCGCGTGATGGTCAGAAGCGCCGCGAAGGCCTCCTCCTCCCTGCCGGCACCCAGCTGATGCGCAATCAGGCCATAGGCAAAGGCCGTCGACCGGCTGACGCCGGCGTGGCAATGGACGAGAATCCGGCTGGACCGGTCATCCGCAACGGGTCGCATTGCCTCGAAGATCTCCTCAACGAGATCGGGAAAATGCTGCGTCGCGCCGGCATTTTCCTGGTCGCGAAGCCGCGCCACCCGATGGCTCACCTGGTCGATGATCGGCACGTCCCCCTCCGGCAGTTCCGGATCGAGCAGGGACAGAACATGGCTCGCACGCCATTCCCGCGCTGCGTCTGCCGCACGCCACAGGCAGGATACTTTGATGCGTTCCGGTATCGCTTCAACCTCGAACATCACGTGACTCACATCAGCCTTCTTCCGTTCGGAACCGGCTTGTCGGTCGCAGCCAGCACGATCGCGCCCTCTTCGTCTGCAAAGCCGAGGGTCAGGACTTCGGAGCGGACAGGGCCGATCTGGCGCGGCGGGAAATTGACCACGCCCAATACCTGCCGCCCGACAAGATCCTCTGGCTTGTAGTGGACGGTGATCTGGGCCGATGACCTTTTTATGCCGATCTCCGGGCCGAAATCGATCCTCAGCTTATAGGCGGGCTTCCGCGCCTCGGGAAAGGCTTCGGCCTCGACGATCGTGCCGATGCGGATATCGACTCGTTCGAAATCCGAAAATTCAATGACGTCCGACATGACAGGCCTTTTGAACAAAAAATCTGGCTCCGCCCGGATTACCGCAGTTCAGCGGAATTCGAAAGCTCGCGCAGGTCGGAAGAACCGTTACCCGTGCCCCGACCTGCTCGCCTCCCACGGCGGATGCGCGAACTGTTCGACGAGGAAGTCGACGAAGACGCGTACGCGCGGCGACAGGAACCGGCGATGCGGATAGACGACGCTGATCGGCTCGGCCTCGGCGTGATTACAATCGGTGAGCACTGGTTTCAGGCGGCCCTCGCTTATGTCCGGCCCGACGAGTATTTCCGACAAGCGCACGATGCCGATGCCGGCGAGCGCCAGCCGTCGCAAAGCCTCGGTGCTGTTGGCCTCGACGGAACTGCGGATTCGCATGGCCCGGCGCCGGCCACCTTCGTCGAATTCCCATATGTTGAGACGGCCGCGGGCGGTGATGCCGAGGCAGACATGCTTCTCCAGGTCCTCGGGCGTCTTGGGAATGCCGCGACGTTCGAGGTAGCTTGGCGCCGCACAGATGACCCGCCGATTGGGCGCAAGGCGCCGCGTCACCAAGGTGGAGTCGCTTTGCGCCGCCACCCGCACGGCCACGTCCGCATCACCGTTCACCAGATCGACGATCGCGTCGGAGAAATCCAGTTCGAGTTCGATCGCGGGATAGCGGCCAATGAAGTCCGGTAACATCGGCACGATCAGGCGGTGGCCGAAGGCGCTTGGAAGACTGACACGCAGCCGGCCGCGCGGCTCGGCGCCCGGTTGGATCGCAAGTTCGGCCTCGTCCAGGTCGCTGAGGATACGGCGGGCCGACTCCGCATAGGAATGCCCTTCCGCGGTGAGGCTGATGCTGCGCGTCGAGCGCTGCAGCAGCCGCACGCCAAGCCGTGTCTCGAGCCTGCCTATGATTTTGCTCACGGCCGAAGGCGTCATCCGCAGTCGCCGCGCAGCCGCCGAAAAGTCCCCCTCCTCGACGACGGCGAGAAATACGGCCATGGCATCCTGCCGGTCCATTGCGTCTATTCCAATTCGTCATAGATAAACGGAAAGTAACATGGATTATCGCGGCAAGCGATAGGCCGTATCGTTTGCTGATCGAGGCAATTGGAGATCACAGCGATGGACCAGCAAAGCGGCCACGTCCCGTTCAGCCACCAGCTCCACGCCCTGGCGCGCCGCCAACGCGCCGCCGCCGTTCGCCGCTTGTTACAGCTGGCGATCCGCTCTGCGCTCCGGCAGTTCTCCACTGGTGAAGCAGGCTCGACCGATGCCGGGCAATCAGTTCGCCCTACGGCGGCGCCTGAAGGGGAATGTCCTGGTCCTATGGCGTGCCGCGTACCTTAGGCGGCAAGTTCTTCGGCGCGCTTGCGCGCTGCCGCGATGGCCTTGTCGAAAAGCGGCTGCATGCCGTCCTCCGCCATCAGGATTGCGAGAGCCGCGGCTGTCGTGCCGCCCGGCGACGTGACGTTCTGGCGCAGGCGTGCGGCTTCGTCGGGGGACTGATGTAGGAGTTCACCAGCCCCCGCGACGGTTTCCCGAGCGAGCCGCATGGCAAGGTCCGCCTCGAGGCCGAGCTTACGCCCAGCCTCCGCCATGCACTCGACGAGATAGAAGACGTAGGCCGGTCCGCTTCCGGAAACCGCAGTCACTGTATCGATGTCGGCTTCACTGGCAACCCATTCGACCGCCCCGCTGACCTTCAAGAGGTCATGAACGAGCGCCCGTTGCTTTTCGGTCACGCGGGTATTGGCAAAAGCGCCCGTGACACCGCGGCCGATCATTGCCGGCGTGTTCGGCATCGCCCGCACGACCGCCGCTTCGCCGAGATGGCCCTCGATGAAACCGAGCGTCTTGCCGGCCGCGACCGAAACGATCACCGTGTCGGGACCGACGAGCCCCTTAAGCGGGGGGAGCACGGCCTCCATGACCTGCGGCTTGACGGCGAGAAAGATCACGCCCGCCTTGACGCCGTCGGGCACTGCCGTGGCATGCGCCACACCCTTGTCGGCGAGCAGTTTCTGCATGGCCGGAGCCGGGCCCGGATCGATGACGAGAACGTCGCCGCCGCTGACACCGCTCTTGATCCAGCCGCCGAGCATGGCGCCGCCCATGTTGCCGGCGCCGACAAGAACGATGGGCCCGGAAACGGCGATGCTCATCTCATGCCTCCCCTACGGTCGCGAACAGCACGGCATCCACGGCGCGCTGCGCATCCATGCCGGACCAGACC
Organism: Sinorhizobium glycinis; assembly: GCF_001651865.1. GTDB lineage: Bacteria > Pseudomonadota > Alphaproteobacteria > Rhizobiales > Rhizobiaceae > Sinorhizobium > Sinorhizobium glycinis. The sequence continues at coordinate 89,567 of NZ_LPUX01000061.1, read as the reverse complement.
ACGAACTGGAACGCCTGGAAGTAGGTTTCGCAGGCGTCGAGCGCGCTCGACAAAAGCACTTCCACCTGCCGGTTCGTCGGTTCGGCGCCACCGGCAAGCAAGAGAGATTGCCTGAAGATGATGACCTCTTCTTGGCGCCAAAGGTCGAAATGCCCCATCAATACCTGGCCGTTGATCTGCGAAAGCAGGCGGATCACCTCGTTGACGCGGCTTTCCGGAACCTTGATGTCGAAGGCGCAGGCAAGATGCAGCGCTTCGAACTCCTCCATCCAGGAAAAGGAAACGTGATAGTCCGCCCACCGGCCTTCGACCGTCATGGCGATCTCGTCTTCGCCGGACCGCTCGAAGGACCAGTCATTGTTGGCGGCGACGAACTCGATCATATCGACCGGGTTGGACTGGCGCTCGACTTCCATTTCCAAAAGGCTCATGCATCACCCTAAAGGCACGGCGTGACGGCGCACAGAATCACGTTCACAAGACGCAACGCTGCAAACCCACTACCGGATACCGACTCACTATGATTGCTGGACCTGCGGCTATCCTGGCTTACTTACCCTGCCCGAAGCTTGCGCGGCCCGTCTCGAATCATCATTTAAAATCAGTGTATAGCGGCAGAGTCACCCTGCCAGCCCCTGAGCCGAAAAATTGCAGGGAAGAACTCTCGTCGCCTTAGGATTTTGATTCAGCGGGGATGCTTAAACGACTCTGCGATAAGGATTTTTTGGCAGTGTCCACAGGTGGAAAACTTTTCAGCTTTTGTTAACCCTGAAGCCGACGCAGCGATTTGTCGCGCGAGCCCTCTACCGGCGAGTCGGCCGGCCGCGGAAATTGCCGCATTCCGCAGCCGCCTGAACCGCGCACGCACGCGCTCGGAGATTGAAATTCCCAATCGTGCGCACCGTCGGAGGCGGTCCTTCGCCCTGTTACTTGCCGGTGGTAATGTCGCCGGTAGCAGGCCCTGTCGCGGCGAGGCGCGCTTCCAGCGCCATGATGCGGGCGAGCAACGCGTCATTTTCCTCGCGCGCCCTGGCGGCCATTTCCTTGACGGCCTCGAATTCCTCGCGCTTCACCACGTCCAGCGAATTCAACCAGCCTTCAGCCTGCGCGCGAAAGGCCGTTTCGACCTCGCGCCGCACGCCCTGGGCCGCACCGGCAGCATCCGTCATCAACCTGGCAAGATCATCGAGAATGCGGTTGGCCCCTGTGCTCATCGTATGTGTCTCCGTTTCGCTCGCGCCACATGGGCGAGCCTTGTCACTTTCAGGTAGGGTCGTCGCAGCAAGGATGCAAGGAAAATAGGAGCGTGAGACGTGAAGAGCGGGACAGCCGCTTGACCCCGCCTGCATCGACCGTCATGTTCCGCCCAACCGATCGGCCCGGCATGAGAGAAGACCTTGGAACCACTTGTTACCCGCCTTGCCATTCTCCCCTTCCCCGAAATCGACCCCGTGATCTTCACGATCGGACCGCTCGCCGTACACTGGTACGGCCTCGCCTATGTCGCCGGCATCCTGCTCGGCTGGTTCTACGCCCGGCGCATGGTCCAGAACTCGCCGCTATGGCGTAACGATGCGCCCCCTCTCCATCTGGCGCAGCTCGATGATTTCCTGCTCTGGGCGGCCGGCGGCGTCGTGCTTGGCGGGCGCCTCGGCTACATTCTCTTCTATGATCTCGGCTCGGTGCTGCAAAATCCGGTGCGCGCCGTCGAAATCTGGAACGGCGGCATGTCCTTCCATGGCGGCCTTCTGGGCACGACGCTCGCCATCGTCCTGTTCACCCGCAGGAATGCCATCCCCGTCTGGAGCCTGCTCGATGTCGTGGCGACCGTGGCGCCGATCGGCCTCTTCTTCGGCCGCATCGCCAATTTCATCAATGGCGAGCTCTGGGGGCGGCTGTCTTCGATGCCCTGGGCGGTCGTCTTCCCGACCGGGGGGCCGTTCCCGCGCCACCCCAGCCAGCTTTACGAGGCTCTCCTCGAGGGCGTTCTGCTTCTGGTTGTCCTTGCCTATTTCGTCTATCGCCGCAAAGCCCTGAAGACGCCCGGCTTCGTCACCGGCGTCTTCGTCTGCGGTTATGCCGCGAGCCGCATTTTCGTCGAATTCTTCCGCGAACCGGACGCGCAGATCGGCTATCTTGCCGGCGGCTGGCTGACCATGGGCATGGTGCTTTCGCTGCCGATGGCTCTCGCCGGGATATGGGCCATCGCGCGGGCGCGCAAGGCGGCAGCCGCCGCCGCATAACTGGACTGGTGCATGACGAACCCCCTCGCCGACAAGATCAAGGCGCTGATAAGGACCAATGGGCCGATCAGCGTCACCGACTTTTTTTCCCTCTGCCTCGCCGATCCACAGTACGGCTACTATCGCGTTCGCGAGCCTTTCGGACAGGCCGGCGACTTTACGACCGCGCCGGAGATCAGCCAGCTCTTCGGGGAAATGATCGGCATATTCCTGGTTCACGCGTGGCAGGAGCACGGCTCCCCGACGCAGCCGATCATTGCCGAAATCGGCCCCGGTCGCGGCACGATGATGTCAGACATCCTGCGTGTCGTCCGGCGCCTGGCGCCTGAGCTTTACCAGGCCGCCGAAGTCCATCTCGTCGAAACCAGCGAAAGGCTGCGCAAGGTGCAGGCCGAAACCTTGGCCGGTCATGAAGGCAAGACCTATTGGCACGCGAGTTTCGACAGCTTGCCTCCCGGCTTCCTGCTTCTCGCTGCAAACGAGCTCTTCGACGCGATCCCGATTCGCCAGTTCGTCCGAACAGCACAGGGATTCCGCGAACGCATGGTCGGGCTCGATGCCGACGGCGAGCTGGCCTTTGCCGCCGGTATGGCGGGCATCGATCCTTCGCTGTTGCCGACAGCCGCGCAATCGGTCGCCGAGGGCACGATCTTCGAGGTCGCTCCCGCGCGTGACGCGGTGATGGCGGCTCTTTGCGAGCGTCTCCGCGCGAACGGCGGCACGGCGATCCTCATCGACTACGGCCATCTCGCGACCGGCTACGGCGATACGCTGCAGGCTGTCCGCAACCACCAGTACGATCCTCCGCTTGCCAATCCTGGGCGAGCCGATCTCACCAGCCATGTGGACTTCGAACAACTGGCGCTGCGCGCCAAGGCGGAGGGTCTGCAGGTGAACGGCCTCGCGCATCAGGGCGACTTCCTGGTCGGTCTGGGCCTGCTCGATCGGGCGGCGGCCCTCGGCCGCGGCAAGGATGCGGCGACTCAGGAAAGCATCCGTGACGATGTCGAGCGGCTTGCCGGCGCCGGCGCCGGAAAGATGGGCGAACTGTTCAAGGTGCTGGTCGTCAGCAGTCCTGAAGTGACCCTGTCGCCGTTCCGGAAGAAGGCGCGGTAGCGAGCCCACCCCTTGGCGTTCCGCGATTGACAGTCCTGGCCTGCCGGGCCAACATCGCCCGGCAAATCAGCGCAATCATCGGGCCGGACGCGCCCTCACTCCAACGAAACCAAGAAAAATCAAGGGCGAGAACACCAAATGCAGGACGACGCCTCGCTGTCACCCGTGCAGAGCCCACTCTTCGGCGCCGAGGCGGGGCCGGAGATCGCCCATGGCTATTTCACCCGCAAGGGCGGCGTTTCTGAAGGTATCTATCGCGGCCTCAATGTCGGCCTCGGCTCCAATGACGATCGGGAGCGCGTCGGCGAGAACCGTGCCCGGGTCGCCCGCTGGTTCAGTGCCGAGCCGCGACGTCTTGCAACGGTGCATCAGATTCATTCCCCCGATGCGATCATCGTCGACGATAGCTACGACGGCGCCCGTCCGGATGCCGATGCGCTGGTGACGGCGACGCCGGGCATCGTGCTCGGCGTGCTGTCGGCCGATTGCGGTCCCGTGCTCTTCGCCGACCGCCAAGCGCGCGTCATCGGCGCCGCCCATGCCGGTTGGAAGGGAACGCTCGGCGGTGTGCTGGAAAGCACCATCGACGCAATGGTTTCGCTCGGCGCGCACCGGGAGCGCATTGTCGCCTGTCTCGGACCGTCGATCAGCCGCCAGCATTACGAGGTCGGTCCCGAATTCGTCGAACGCTTCGTCATGGCCGATGCCGGGTACGCCCCCTTCTTCAGTCCGTCCGGCCGCAACGGCCATGCGATGTTCGATCTGCCCGGGCTTACGATCCGACGCCTCGCGGAAGCGGGCGTGACTGCGGAAAACCTCGATATCTGCACCTATGCGGACGAGGACCGCTTCTTCTCCTACCGCCGCACCACGCACCGGCAGGAGCCCGACTACGGGCGGCAGATATCCGCAATTTGCATACGGGAGGCTTGAGATGGCGCTTCACTTCGCCGAAGACGAATATGCATCGCGCCTGGCGCGGCTCACCGCCAGGATGCAGGAAGAAAAGCTCGATGCCGTGCTCCTCTTCGCCCAGGAGAGCATGTATTGGCTGACCGGCTACGATACCTTCGGCTATTGCTTCTTCCAGACGCTCGTCGTGAAGCAGGACGGCTCCGTGGTGCTGCTCACCCGATCGGCCGATCTGCGGCAGGCGCGCCACACGTCGAATATCGCGCGTATCGAGATCTGGGTGGATCGCGTCAACGCCGATCCCGCTATGGACCTCAAGAACCTGCTGAGCGAGCTCGACCTGCTCGGCCGACGCATCGGCGTCGAGTACGACACGCATGGCATGACCGGCAGGACAGCGCGTCTTGTCGACAATCAGCTCTCGACCTTCGGCGAATTGGTCGACGCCTCGATGCTGGTGAGCCGCCTGCGCCTCATCAAGAGCCCGGCGGAGATCGCCCATGTCGAGAAGGCCGCGAGCCTTGCAGACGATGCGCTCGACGCGGCCTTGCCGCTGATCCGCCCGGGCGGCAACGAGGCCGATATCCTCGCCGCCATGCAGGGCGCCATCTTTGCCGGCGGCGGCGATTATCCGGCCAACGAATTCATCATCGGCTCCGGCGCCGACGCGCTGCTCTGCCGTTACAAGGCCGGCCGGCGCAGGCTCGACGCCCATGACCAGTTGACCCTCGAATGGGCGGGCGTCAGCGCCCACTACCATGCGGCAATGATGCGCACGATCGTGATCGGGGAACCCACCAACCGGCACCGCGAACTTTACAGCGCCTGCCGCGAGACGATCCAGGCGATCGAAATGGTGCTCAGGCCGGGTAACACCTTCGGCACCGTCTTCGACGTCCACGCGAGGATCATGGATGAGCGCGGCCTCGCGCGCCATCGGCTGAACGCCTGTGGGTATTCGCTCGGGGCCCGCTTCTCGCCCTCCTGGATGGAACACCAGATGTTCCACGTCGGCAACCCGCAGCAGATCGAGCCGGACATGTCGCTCTTCGTGCACATGATCATCATGGACTCCGACAGCGGGACGGCCATGACTCTCGGCCAGACTTACCTGACGACCACCGACAGCCCGAGGCCGCTCTCGCGCTACGGACTGGACTTCATATCTGCGTAAGGAAATCGTCCTATGCTTTCCGGCGAGAAATGAGAGGAAGCGCGGCGGCCGGCTTTCCGACCGCACGCCGCGCCGACCAGTTCGAGCCAGACGGTGGGAACGATGCGTAAGCAGATCATGCCTATCGCAAGCCTTGGTCTTGCCGCAGCCCTTGCCGGTTGCAACACCACCGACGCCCTGATCCCGCAAGTGGACGTGGGCGGAGGGACTTTCCGCTCGCCACCGGTGACGCAGTCCGATCTCGAAGCCATGTCCACGCAGACCGCCGTGATGCCGGTGGAGAGCGTGCCGGCAAACCGCACGGCCGCCTTCGCAGCGCAGCCGAGCATTTCCAGCCCGCCGACGCAATACGCGACGAGCCACACCGACTACACGGATCCGGCCGGCACGCTCGAAGGGCAGGCCAGCCGTCTGGCCGAGGGCGCGGCACCGGTGCAGACCATGCAGCCCCAGCCGCCGCAGGCAGAAAATTCCTCGCCGCAGGCAGAAAATCCCTCGCCGCAGGCAGAAAGTTCTCCGGCGCAGGCAGAGAGTGTAGCATCGCCGGAGGAAGAAAGCCTGCAGCAGCCGCAGCAGCCTGAAGTCGCGAGTGCAGCGGAAGAGACGAAACAGGCCGCCGCTTCGCCGGCACCGGCGAAGACGGGCGCCGGCGGCATCCGTTTCCTGCCGATCATCGGCGCGCCGGTTCAGGCCGTCACGCCTCTCTCGAAGCAGCTCGGCGCCTCGGCCCGGGCGCAAGGGCTTGCCATCAAGAGTTCCACGGACACCACGAGCGACCACATCCTCAAGGGCTATTTCTCGGCACTCAACGACGGAGGAAAGACGACCGTCGTCTATGTCTGGGACATTCTCGACGGCACCGGCAACCGCCTGCACCGCATCCAGGGGCAGGACACGGTGGAAAGCAGCGCTGCCGAGCCCTGGAGTGCCATTCCGCCGGAAACAATGCAGGCGATCGCCGAAAAGACGATCGACACCTATCTCGAATGGCGCCGTTCCCAGCGCGGTTGACGCAAAGTTTTTAGGATAATAGGCGCTGCGGCGCAGCAATCCCCTTGCAATCACCTTCAAGGACGCTAAAAGGCGGCCGATCAGCTCTGACAACGGCCATCGCAGCGATTGCCCGCGATCGGAATGGCTCAGGGAATTTGCGCGGACAATCCTGCCGGACCGGACGGTGGCCGCGCCAGCTCAAGGCGGACCGTCTATGAAGGTTTTCGCAGGCAATTCGAACCGGCTGCTGGCCGAAGCGATCTGCAACTATCTCAATCTGCCGCTCGGCAAAGCCACGGTCAGGCGCTTCGCCGACCAGGAGATCTTCGTCGAGATCGGCGAGAACGTCCGCGGCGAGGATGTGTTCATCGTCCAGTCGACCTCCTTCCCCACCAACGATCATCTGATGGAACTGCTCATCATGATCGACGCGGTCCGCCGCTCCTCCGCCCGCCGCATCACCGCCGTGCTCCCCTATTTCGGCTATGCCCGGCAAGACCGCAAACCCGGACCGCGGACCCCGATTTCCGCCAAGCTGGTCGCCAACCTCATCACCGAAGCCGGGGCCGACCGCGTCCTCACCCTCGATCTCCACGCCGGCCAGATCCAGGGCTTCTTCGATATCCCGACCGACAATCTCTATGCGGTTCCGATCCTGGCGCGCGACGTCAAGGAGCACTACGACCTCAAGAACGTCACGGTCGTCTCGCCGGACGTCGGCGGCGTCGTGCGCGCCCGCGCACTCGCCAAGCGGCTCGACTGTCTGCTGGCGATCGTCGACAAGCGTCGCGATCGCCCCGGTGAATCGGAGGTCATGAACGTCATCGGTGACGTCCACGGCAAGGACTGCATCCTGATCGACGACATCGTCGACTCCGGCGGCACGCTCTGCAACGCCGCCGAGGCGCTGCTCAAGAACGGCGCCACCAGCGTCACCGCCTATATCACCCATGGCGTGCTTTCCGGCGGCGCCGTCGCCCGCGTCACCTCCTCGATGCTGAAGGAACTGGTGATCACCGATTCCATCCAGCCGACGACCGCGGTGCAGTCGGCCCACAACATCCGCGTGATCTCGACCGCCGGCCTGATCGGCGAAGCGATCAGCCGCACCAGCCAGGAAGAATCGGTTTCGAGCCTCTTTGACTAACTGACACGGGGGAGCTTGGGATTAGGATTCCCAATGCAGACCGCGTCGGATAGCATCACCGTCTCTATTTGGGCCTTTCAGCCAATGGCCGCCTCGGGCGAGCCACCGACCTGCAACCGTGCCGAAAGTCCACGCACATTGACAATTCTGAGGCGTGCGCCGCATAGTTCCATTTAATTTCAGAAGATTAGGCGTAAGCAAAAAGGAAATTGGCTTTCAGGGGCAGCGCGATCGCCTTGCGATATTGATAGACGCCGATAATATTCGTTCGGGTTTTCTACCGCTTATCATTCGCGAAGCATCGGCCATTGGCACCATTGTCATTAAGCGGGTTTATGGACATTTTGGCAGTCCTGCGACGGCGGCGTGGCAGCCGCTGGTGCATGAATATACGCTGTCACCGGTTCATGTCATACCAGCAGCGAAGGGCAAGAATTCCACCGACTTGAAGCTGGCGGTCGACGCAATGGATATCCTGCATCGCGGGCAAGTCGATGGCTTCTGCATCGCTTCGAGTGACAGCGATTTCACTTCTCTCGCAAGCCGAATCCGCGAAGATGGTCTGTCCGTTTACGGCTTTGGGGAAAAGAAGGCATCCAATCCTTATGTTAAGTCCTGCGATCGTTTCTTTTATTGCGATCTTCTTCTTGAGAAGGATCCAAAAGGCAATGCAAGTTCGGGCAAGCAGACGAACCTGCCTTTGAAGGAAATCCTGGCCGCAGTTGACGACACGTCGGGCGATGACGGCTGGGCGCACCTCGGCGCAGTCGGTAGCGTGCTCAACAAACGCATGCCGGATTTCGATCACCGAAATTATGGATTTAACAAACTCAGCACGCTGATGGAGAGTATTTCGTCCGTAGAGTATAAATCGAACGGCGGCGGCTCGAATTACGTAAGGCGCAAATGAGCCAGGTTTGACTCGCGGCCAGCGTTATCCGCGCCTCAAGGCACACGCCTCGCCGCCGAAAAGCCGTGACCTCGTGAGGAAGCGCTTCTCCCGGCCGTTGTCGAGCGAGAACATCCCGCCCCTGCCCGGCACGACATCGATGATCAGTTGCGTGTGCTTCCAGACTTCGAACTGGCTGGCGCTGATGTAGACCGGCACGCCGTCGATCTCGCCGAGCTTCACGTCATTGTCGCCGACGATGTAGTCGTCCGCCGGGTAGCACATGGGCGAGGAGCCATCGCAGCAGCCGCCCGATTGGTGGAACAGGATATCCGGATGATCGCGGCGAATTTCGCGGATGAGCTCGATTGCCGCGTCGGTCGCAAGCACGCGCGGCTCGCCTTTTGTGTCCGTCATTATTCTCTCCTTCCAAAACGCCGACGGCTCCCGATGGAAAATCGGGAGCCTGCCGGGAGGATCGCCGGCACAGGCGGGATGAGGAAGTGCGAGCGGTTTGACGCCCGCACCCCGCCTGATTTCTGACGGCCGGGATCAGAAGAAGCCGAGCGCCTTCGGGCTGTAGCTCACCAGCATGTTCTTGGTCTGCTGGTAATGGTCGAGCATCATCTTGTGGGTCTCGCGGCCGATGCCGGATTGCTTGTAACCACCGAAGGCGGCATGCGCCGGATAGGCATGGTAGCAATTGGTCCAGACGCGGCCGGCCTGGATCTCGCGGCCGAAACGGTAGCAGCGATTGGCGTCGCGGCTCCAGACGCCGGCACCGAGGCCGTAGAGCGTGTCGTTGGCGATCTCGAGCGCCTCGTCCTCGGTCCTGAACGTCGTCACCGACACGACCGGCCCGAATATTTCCTCCTGGAAGATGCGCATCTTGTTATGGCCGTGGAACACCGTCGGCTTGACGTAGTAGCCACCGGAGAGCTCGCCCTCGAGCACGTTGCGTTCGCCGCCGGTCAGGACCTCGGCGCCTTCCTGCTTGCCGATGTCGATATAGGAGAGGATCTTCTCCAGCTGCTCGCCCGACGCCTGCGCGCCGATCATCGTCGCTTTATCGAGCGGATTGCCCTGCCGGATCGCCTCGACCCGCTTCAGCGCCCGCTCCATGAAGCGGTCGTAGATGCTTTCCTGCACCAGCGCCCGGCTCGGGCAGGTGCAGACCTCGCCCTGGTTGAGCGCAAACATGGCAAACCCTTCGAGCGCCTTGTCGAAATAATCGTCATCCTCGTTGAGCACGTCGGCGAAGAAGATGTTCGGCGACTTGCCGCCGAGCTCGAGCGTCACCGGAATGAGGTTCTGGCTGGCATATTGCATGATCAGCCGCCCGGTCGTCGTCTCCCCGGTAAAGGCGATCTTGGCGATGCGCGGGCTGGTCGCCAGCGGCTTGCCCGCTTCGAGCCCGAAGCCGTTGACGATGTTGAGCACGCCCGGCGGCAGCAGGTCTGCGATCAGTTCGGCGAGCACGAGGATCGAGGCCGGCGTCTGTTCGGCCGGCTTCAGGACGACGCAGTTGCCGGCCGCAAGCGCCGGCGCCACCTTCCAGGCGGCCATCAGGATCGGGAAGTTCCAAGGAATGATCTGGCCGACCACACCGAGCGGCTCATGGAAATGATAGGCGACCGTATCGTGGTCGATCTCGCCGATCGAGCCTTCCTGAGCCCGGATGCAGGCGGCGAAGTAGCGGAAATGATCGATCGCCAGCGGAATGTCGGCGGCCAACGTCTCGCGGATCGGCTTGCCGTTGTCCCAGGTCTCGGCCCGCGCCAAAAGCTCGAGATTGTCCTCCATCCGCGCGGCGATCTTCATCAGGATGTTGGAGCGCTCGGTGGTCGAGGTCCGGCCCCACTTCTCCTTGGCGGCATTGGCCGCATCGAGCGCAAGTTCGATATCGGCCGCATCCGAACGGGCCACCCGGCATAGCGAACCGCCGGTGACCGGCGTGGTGTTGTCGAAATAGCGGCCGGCGACCGGCTCGCGCCATTCGCCGCCGACGAAATTTCCGTATTTGTGCTTGAACGGGTTCTCGAGAATCTTCTGATGAAGCATGGCTTCCTCCCTTCGAAAAAACAGCACTCCGATTGCTGTGGGAGGAAGAGTGAAGCCGTGTGCGGATTTGCGGTAGAGTGCCCCGGCAGCCGGCAGTGCCATCTGTTTCAGAATTGAGACAGGTGGCCTCCACTATCGTACGGCATTGCGTCTTGCCCCTCATCCCGCTGCCGCGACCTTCTCCCCGTTTTGACGGGGAGAAGGACGATGCCGCACCGGTGCCAGTCCCCTCTCCCCGTCAAAACGGGGAGAGGGCTAGGGTGAGGGGCAAATCGGGCATACGCCGCTCAATTCAACGAAAGCCGTTTCATCTTCCGGTAGAGCGTCGCGCGGCTGATCCCGAGGAGGTCTGCAGCCATCGACACGTTGCCGTTGGTGCGCGACAGGACGCGGCGCAGCGCCGCTCTCTCTGCATCCGGCAATTCGGCTCCTTCCCTGCAGACGCCTTCCTGGAGCAGGTCGGACGCGGGAACGCCGGCGGCAATGCGCTTGTCGTCGAGCCCGAGCCACTGCCGGGCCGCCCGCGTCGCGCCGAGCACAAGGTCGTCGCGGTCGACGGCGAGCAGAGCTGGCCCTTGGCGATCGGCCGGGACCAGCACGATCCGCGCTTCGGCAAATGCCCGGCGGAAGAGGTTTGCCTCGATGCGGGCGGCCGCATCGCGCACCGCCTGCGAGAGAATCGAGAGTGTCGCCTCCGAGGCGTCGTCGCGGCAGGTGGAAATGTCGAGCGCCGCGGCAAGGCGCCCGGTTTCGTCGCGGATCGGCGCTGTCGCGCAGCTCAGGCCGATATTGCGGCTCAAGAAATGCTGGTCGCGATGAATGACGACGGGGCGCTCGTCGGCGATCGCCGTGCCGATGCCGTTGGTTCCGACGCTCGCCTCGCTCCACACGGTGCCCGACCAAAGGCCGACACCGCGGAAATCCTTATCGTCCCCGCCTGCCCCACGCCGCTCGAGCGCAACCCCCTTTTCGTCGGTGAGCAACAGGCAGCATCCGGCCTTCACGATGACGGCGAACAGCCGGTCGAGCTCGCCGACGGCTTCCGCAATCAGCACCCCGGAGCGTTCGCGCGCCTGCCGAAACTCGCCATCGGCAAGGCGCCACGGCAAACGCGCCTCCTCGGGGGCCAGGCCGTGCAGGGTCAGGCAGCGCCGCCACGAGGCGGCGACCGGCGAACTGACCGCTGCCGACGACTGCTGCGTGGTCCTGTAGACGTGTTCCGTATGGTCCCTGGCTGCAGGCATTCGCCCCCTCCCTGAAAGCGTCCTCCGGCGGCAAATCGCGTTCACCGATCTCAGCATATCGGCGCGCCGCGTCCGCGGGCACTATAGGCTGAGGCAGCGCGGCCGGTCCAGCAAGACGAAGGTCGTGCAAGTGCAGGCTTCGGCGAAGGCCCGGCTGTATCGACAGGCCCATCGATATGCTACGTCGTCGATCGACACTTGCTACTCGTCCGCAACATCCGGTTCTCCGCCATGCTTCGTGATTTTTCCGTGCAAAGCCTCTTCATGGGCGTGTTGATCGCCTTCGTCGGTTTCGCCAGTTCCTTCGCCGTCATTCTGCATGGCCTCGCCGGCGTCGGCGCCACCGAGGCACAGGCGGCCTCGGGCCTGATGGCTCTGTCGATTTCAATGGGCGTCTGCGCGATCGTCATCAGCATCGTCACGCGGCTTCCGGTCAGCATCGCCTGGTCGACGCCCGGTGCGGCGCTGCTGGCGACTTCCGGAGCAGTCCAGGGCGGCTTCAACGCCGCCGTCGGCGCCTTTCTCGTTTGCGGACTGCTGATCGTCGTCGCCGGCCTCTGGAAGCCGCTCGGCCGGATGGTCTCTTCCATTCCCCCGGCGCTCGCGAACGCGATGCTCGCCGGCGTGCTCCTGAGCCTCTGCTTCGCGCCGGTGAAGGCGATCGCCTTCAACCCGCTCTTCGGCCTGCCGATCGTCCTCGCCTGGGCGATCGTCGGCAGCCTCAACAAACTCTATGCCGTGCCGGCAGCCCTTCTCGCCTTCGTGCTTGTGATCGCCTTCGGCGTCGACATGCCGGACCATGCCTTTGCGCAACTCGCTTCCGCTCTCGTCCCCAAGCCTGAGTTCGTGTCCCCCGTTTTCAATGCCGCGGCGATGATCAGCATCGCCCTGCCGCTCTTCATCGTTACCATGGCCTCGCAGAATATTCCCGGCATCGCCGTGCTGAAGGTTAACGACTATCACCCGAATCCCGGCCCGCTCTTTGCGGCAACCGGACTCTTTTCCTTGTTCAGCGCACCCTTCGGCGGCCACGCCGTCAACCTGGCGGCGATTACCGCGGCCATGTGCGCCGGCTCCGATTCCCATCCGGAGCGCGACCGCCGTTATTGGTCGGCGATCAACGCCGGCATCACTTATATCGCCTTCGGCCTGCTCGCCGGCGCCGTCACCACCTTCGTCAGCCTGGCGCCACCGGTGCTGATCGAGGCCGTCGCCGGCCTGGCGCTCATCGGCGCCTTTTCGAGTTCGGCCGTCGCCGCCTTCTCGGAAGCCCGGACCCGCGAGGCCGCCGCCATCACGTTCCTCGTCACCGCATCGGGCGTCAGTCTTGCCGGCGTCTCCGGGGCCTTTTGGGGATTGATTGCGGGAGGTCTCATGCTGGCGCTCGCGCGTTTTTCCCGGCGCAAGGGCTGAGATGCGCAGCGCTCCTTGCATTTCAAGTGGTTCTCCGCTATGGACCCGGCGTCCGCGCAGACACCCTTGGAGGCAACGCGGATGAGGCCGCCAGCGGCTTCAAGTTCTTCCGACTTGACGGACGAACTCTCCAAATAACCAGAAAGGTCTATCCATGAGCCAGACTTACGAGCTCAAGGCCGAGACGCGCGAACGGGTTGGTAAGGGGTCCTCCCGTGAACTTCGCCGCAACGGTCTTATCCCGGCTGTCATCTACGGTGACAAGCAAGCCCCCCTTTCCATCGCGCTCTCCACCAAGGAAGTGACGATGAAGATCCACGCCGGCGGTTTCATGACCACCGTGGCGACGATCGACGTCAACGGCGAGAAGATCCGCGTCCTGCCGAAGGACTACCAGCTGGATCCGGTCCGCGATTTCACCATGCATGTCGACTTCCTGCGCGTCTCCAAGGGCAGCCAGGTGTCGGTCCAGGTTCCGGTCCACTTCGAAAACGAAGAGAAGTCCCCGGGCCTGAAGCAGGGCGGCACGCTGAACATCGTTCGCCACGAAGTCGAACTGAACGTTTCCGCCGACAACATCCCTGAGTTCCTGAGCGTTGACCTCAGCGGCCTCAAGATCGGCGATACCGTCCACATTTCCAACGTCAAGCTTCCGGCCGGCACGACCCCGGTCATCGCCGATCGCGACTTCACGATCGCCACGATCGCCGGCCGCGCGCAGGAAGTTGAAGCTGTAGAAGAAGCCGAGGGCGAAGCGGAAGCTTGATCGGCGACCGCCGCAACGGCTGACGACCGCCAGCATTCGAGAAACCCGCCCCACCCTGGGCGGGTTTTTGTTTGCGCACCGCACGCAAAGCGCGAGACGTCTTCGGACAACATGAAATCTCGGCGTGCAATTTCAGCAACATTTAAGGTTTTGATGATGTTCTGCACGCGAGGGACATAGCGTGGCAGTGCAAGAGAATCCGAATGTTGAGACTGGTGACGGCCGCTGGCGGGAGCATCCGATGATGCACTCGGTGGAGAGCCGGTTTGTTGCGATCGTCTGCGGCGCAATGCTTGTGTTCGTTGCGCCCTTGTTGGTACTTTTCCTAGTCGTATCCAGCGAACGCGTCGCGCGGGAACGCCTGCACAATGTCGAACTGCTGATGGAAGCAAGCGGTGAAGCGCTCGGCAAGCCGATCTGGGATTTCGATCAGGACGGCATCGAGCGGATCGCTCGTTCGCTCATGAGCGCGACCGACATTCGCGCCGTCACCATACGCGATACGGCAGGAAATATCCTCGCTGAATTACCCCCTGGAAAAATCGCCGCGGTTGGCACGGCTCTGGAAACCGCCATTTCCTATGACAGTGTTAAGGGCCCCGTGCCCATCGGAGGGCTTAAGGTCGTCATACCGACTTCCGGCCCCCTGGTGCGCTTCAGCAAGGACGAGTGGACCATCCTCGCCATCCTGCTTTTTGCCGTCGCGACCGTCTTTACGGCGGCACTGATCGCCAATCGCTTCACCGTGATCCGCCCGCTGATGCGGCTGACTGCAGCAATCGAGGCAACGCGCCGCCTCGGGTCGCGCCACCGGGTCGATTGGAGGTCAGACGACGAGATGGGCGCCTTGGCTGCCAACTTCAATGCCATGCAGGACCGGCTGGAGCGCGAGGAGATGGAACTGAAGAGCGCCCATGCCCGTGCCACCGAGACCTATGATCTGACGCCGGCGATGCTCTTCTCCCTTGACGCGGCAGGCCGGCTGACCGCGGTCAGCGACTATTGGCTGCTGGCGACCGGCTACACCCGCGAAAAAGTGACCGGGCGAAGCTTCACCGATTTCATCGATCCTTCCTGGCACGAGGCCTATCATCTGCGCTCGAGAGCCGCAGCGGCGGATGGTCACGACACCAGCGCATTGACCCTGCCCTTCCGCAAGGCGGATGGCGAGTTCATGACCGTGCTCATCCTGGAAACGGAAACGAGCGGCGGCGAGATCTCGCTTTCGGTGATGACCGACGTCACCGCCTTGAAACAAGCCGAGAGCCGCAACCACACGCAGGCGATCACCGATCACTTGACCGGGCTTCTGAACCGGCAAGGTTTCGAGAATGCGCTCGACCAGGCCATTCTGAGCGCCGACCAGTGCGGCATGCAACTCGCCTGCCTGTTCATCGATCTGGACCGCTTCAAGTGGATCAACGATAATTTCGGGCACGCCGCCGGCGATGCGGTCTTGCGCAAGACGGTGGAGCGCATCCGGGCCGCGCTTAGGGCTGAGGATGTGATCGCGCGGCTAGGCGGCGACGAATTCGCCATCCTCATTGCCGCAACGGACGTCTCTGCCCTGACAAGCGACATCGGCGGCGGCATCTGCACGGCGCTACACGAACCAATGACGGTCGCCGGAAACGAGCTCCTCGTCAGCGCCAGCGTCGGCGTTTCGGTCTACCCGACCCACGCCTCCGGCGCCTCCGACCTGCTGCTCAAGGCAGACATGGCCATGTATGCCCGCAAACGCGATGGCAAGAACGGCCTGCAGGTCTTCGATGCCGGCATGCTAGACGCGGCCCGCGAGCGCCACGAGATCGAGCAATGCATAGAGGCAGGCCTGAAGGAGGACTGGTTCGAAGCCTGGCTGCAGCCGATCGTCAGCCTTGAGGACGGGCAGATTGTCGGCTTCGAAGCGCTGATGCGCCTCAATCATCCGGAAAAGGGCCTGATGCCGCCGGGCAAGATCATCGGCATTGCCGAAGAGACCGGCACGATCGGCCGCATCGGCGACCGCGTCCTCGAAAAGGCGATCCGGCATCTTGCTGCCATCTCCGCTTTGGACGGAACCCAGAGCACCTATCTCGCCGTCAACTTCTCGCCGTTGCAGTTCGAATTGACCCTGCCCCACAAGCTCGCGGCGCTTCTTCTCAAGCATCATATCTCGCCGCAGCGCATCGTCGTCGAGATCACCGAAGCTGTGCTGATGCTCGACAACCCGGAAGTTCATGCGGTCCTGAAACAACTGAACGAGTTCGGTTGCCGCATCGCTCTCGACGATTTCGGTACAGGCTATTCGTCGCTGAGCTACCTCAACCGCTTCCCGGTCGATATCGTCAAGGTCGATCAATCCTTCACGCGCTCCTTGAGCACCGGGGCCGCCGACGTCCGGCGCAAGAGCCGAATGCTGATCAAGGGCATTCGAACGATCTCGCACCAGATGGGCTGCACCGTCGTCGCCGAGGGTATCGAGACGAAAGAGCAGTGGCAACTCCTGCGCAAGCTCGGTGTGGATTATGGCCAGGGCTATCTCTTCAGCCGGCCGATGCCGATAGACGGTATGCTGACCATGCTGGAGAACGATTCCGAAGCCAAGGCCAGCGCCCCTGCATAGAAGGGGCAAGAAGGAGACAAGGCGTGAAGCAACTGATCCTGGCATTCTTCCTCGGTCTTTCCTCCGCCGCTCACGCCGAGACGATCCGTTTCGTCACCGAGGAATACCCGCCCTACAATTTCTCGACCGACAAAGGTGCGAGCGGCGCGTCGGTCGACCAGATCGCGCTGATCATGAAGGCCGTCGAGCTCCCCTACGAGATCGAGGTCCTGCCATGGGCGCGCGCCTTCGCACTTGCAGAAAGCGAACCCTGGCATTGCGTTTTCACGACGGGTCATGACGCGGGGCGCGACAAGAAGTTCAAATGGGTCGAGCCGCTTCTCGTCGACCAGATGATCATGGTGCGCCACAAGGACTCCGCCATCAAGCTGTGGTCGCTCGATGAGGCCAAGCAGTTCATCGTCGGAACGCAGCGCGAGGACTTTTCCGCGACCTATCTGACGGAGCGCGGCTTTCAGAAGATCGACTATGCCGCCAGCCTCGACTCGACGCTGAAGAAGCTGATCGCCGGCCGCGTCGACTTGATGATGACCTCGGAAAAGACCTTCGAGACGATGCAGGCCGACGGAAAGCCTGTCGAGGCGGCGCTGGTGCTCGAAGGCAAGCAATACGGCATCGCCTGCCACATCGACATGCCCGATGAGATCGTCGCTCGCATGCAGGTCGAACTCAACCGCCTGATCGCCGCGGGAGACCAGGATCGGATCTACGAGCAATACGGCCTTCGTCCGGACGGCATAAAGCAGGCGGCGAAATAGAGATTGACTTGCTCGGGCGACGGTGTTTGGGGTTGCTTACGGGATACGGGTGATTGCCCCTCTCCTCGGGTTTAACCCGAGGACTAGCCCTCTCCCCGCTCGCGGGGAGAGGGGACGAAGCTGGTGTCGCGAGTCCCTTCTCCCCGCTTGCGGGGAGAAGGTGTCGGCAGGCGGATGAGGGGCGGACGTAGAGAAGCACTTCCACGCTCTTCGGATTCAGCACCCATTTCTGTAGGCAGGAAGCATCAGGAGTCGGCCACATGCTGATCATCGCGGGCCTAGGCAATCCGGGGCCAAAATATGCCGGTAACCGCCACAATATCGGCTTCATGGCGGTCGATGCGATCCAGCGGCGCCAGGGGTTCTCCTCCTGGTCGAAGAAGTTCAAGGCGGAAATCGCCGAGGGCGAGATCGGCGGCGAACGCGTCCTGCTGATCAAGCCGCAGACCTTCATGAATCTTTCCGGCGAGGCGGTCGGCGAAGCGATGCGCTTTTACAAGCTCGCGCCAAAGGACATCGTCGTCATCTATGACGAGCTGGATCTCCCCGCCGGCAAGGCGCGTATCAAGACCGGCGGCGGCCACGGCGGCCACAACGGCATCAAGTCGATCGACGCGCATTGCGGCAAGGAGTACCGCCGCCTGCGCCTCGGCATCGGCCATCCGGGCGTCAAGGACCTGGTGCATGCGCATGTGCTCGGCGATTTCGCCAAGGCCGACCAGGCCTGGCTCTCGCCGCTCCTCGACACGATCGCCGAGAATGCCGGAATGCTCGCGAAAGCCGAAGACTCGCAGCTCATGAACAAGATCGCTCTTGCCACAGGCGGCAAGCCCGACGCGGATGCGCCGCAGGCGCCGAAGAAGCAGGTCGCGCAATCTCACATACACCAGGCCCGAAACGCCGCCCAACCGAAGAAATTGCCGACAACCGGGCCGATGGCCGACATGCTGAAGAAGATGTTCGGCTCAAAGGGAGACTGAGGGGCTGGCCGGCTCATTCTTCCGGCTCCGTGGTGAACATCAGGGGGAAGCCGGCTTCCTTGCCGAGGTCGGTCGCTTCCTTGGCCTTGGTCTCGGCAATGTCCCGGGCGCAGACCACGACGACCGACGTGCCCAGCTTATGAGCGGTCATCATCACCCGATAACCGGTGTCCTCGCTCATGCGAAAGATCGCCTTCAGCACCATCACCACGAAGTCGCGAGGCGTGTAGTCGTCGTTGACGAGGATGACCTTGTAGAGCCTTGGCCGCTCGAGCTTGGGCTTAACCTTCGTTTTTCGTTTCGGGGCGACTTCATTGTCACTCATCGGAAAATTCACCCGTTGATGACATGCGGAAAGGTCGGACCCACTATCGCGCGCGCGGCATCGGCGTTCAAGTCGTAGCCGGCTGAGTTCCATCCGTTGCGCGCGAAGAGCTTGACCGCTCCTCTCCTTTATCCCATAGCCACGCCCAAGAAATTCGAGAACGACAGGTTTTAGCCATGGGCTTCAAATGCGGTATCGTCGGGCTGCCGAATGTCGGCAAGTCCACACTCTTCAACGCGCTGACCAAGACGGCGGCGGCGCAGGCGGCGAACTATCCGTTCTGCACCATCGAGCCGAACACCGGCGAGGTCGCGGTGCCCGACTCGCGCATGCGCAAGCTTGCCGACATCGCCAGGTCGAAGGAAATCGTTCCGACCCGTATCTCCTTCGTCGACATTGCCGGCCTGGTGCGTGGCGCATCCAAGGGCGAAGGCCTCGGCAACCAGTTCCTCGCCAACATTCGCGAGGTGGATGCCGTGGTGCATGTACTGCGCTGCTTCGAGGATGACGACATTACCCACGTCGAGGGCCGCATCCACCCGGTCGAGGACGCCGAGACGATCGAGACCGAGCTGATGCTCGCCGACCTCGAGAGCCTCGAGCGGCGCACCGAACAGACGCGCAAGCGCGCGACCGGCAAGGACAAGGAGTCCATGGCGCAGCTTCCGATCATGGAAGCCTCGCTGAAGCTCCTGCAGGAAGGCAAGCCGGTGCGCACCCTGCTGCCGAAGCTCGATGCCGAGGAGCTGCGCATCCTGCAGGGCCTCAACCTTCTCACCGCCCATCCGGTTCTCTACGTCTGCAACGTCGCCGAAGCCGACGCGGCAGCGGGCAACGAACACACCCGCGCCGTCGCCGAAATGGCCAAGGCCCAGGGCGCCGAAACCGTCGTCATCTCAGCGGCGATCGAATCCGAGGTCGCGCAACTGCCGGAAGAGGAAGCCAAGGAATTCCTCGCCGCCTTGGGACTGGAAGAAGCCGGTCTCGACCGACTGATCCGCGCCGGCTACAAGCTGCTCGACCTCATCACCTATTTCACCGTGGGTCCGAAAGAGACGCGCGCCTGGACCATCCCGCGCGGCACCAAGGCGCCGCAGGCGGCCGGCGTCATCCACTCGGACTTCGAGCGCGGCTTCATCCGCGCCAACACGATCGCCTATGACGACTACATCGCCCTTGGCGGGGAAACTGGTGCCAAGGAAGCCGGCAAGGCACGCGACGAGGGCAAGGAATACGTGGTCCAGGACGGCGACGTGATCCACTTCCGCTTCAACACTTAAACGGACCCGTGATGCCATCACTGCGTGGCGTGCAGTCGCGCCGTGATGGCTTCCGGTAGCAGCCGCATCGCCATGCGGCGCAGCGCCTGCCAGAAGATGCCGATGGCGAGCACAGTCACACCGACGACAGCGAAGACAACAAAGACGTAGGTGTCGAATGAGACGCCAGTCTTGCTGACGATGGCCCAGATGGCGCCGCCCAGCGACAACAGACCCGATGTCACGAAGGCCCGGCGGTCGATCACCACGCCAATTGCCATGAGGAAGGCGACAAGCAGCAAGACGGCCACGGCCTGGCCAACGCCCCTCTCGCCGCTCAACCAAATCTCATCACCGCCGGCAAAGGTGATGAAGCCGAGCATCGCATAGAGCAATGCCGGCGCTGCTGCCATATGCAGCCAGAAGGCGGTGTCCGAACGCGGTGTCAGTCGCCGCGGATCCGAGATGTCATATCGCAGCGCCACCCCGAAAACCGCCAGTGCCGCGACGAGCACGATACTGGAGAGCAGATGCGGATAGATTTCCAGGCCAGGGTCAATTCCCCACATCTTTTTGAGGAGGAAGAGCACAAAAATCACCGCAGTGGCAGCGAGTGAGAGGAGGAGCAGCGCGAGCGACAGGGGAACCCGGTAACGCCAATAGAACAAGCAGAGCGGTAGCGGGAAGGCGCAAACGAAGATCAGGCCGCGGGTAAGCGGCTCCCATGTCTCTTCCCAAGCAATCACAACACCGCGCGCCACAATGGCAACGCAGCAAATGAGTGCAAGCGACAGGCTGACCGCGGGCAAGGCCAGCCGCTGCCGTCGAATCAGTATTTCGGCGAGGACCAGGATTGCAGGTAGCATCGTAATTGCGCCGCCAATGCCCCAAAGGCCCACCAGGACGACCACGACTCCGATCGTGATCAGGATGTCGTGAAATCCTCTGAGAAAGCGCGGCTGCTCGCAATCTTCTGCCGGCATTTCGGCTGGCTCGTCCCGCCGCAGCGCTGCGTCATGGCCGCCTGTACCAATGCCGCGCTCCAAAAGATATGCTTCGAGATCTCTTACCTGATGCGGCGAGATGATCCCCTTGTCGGCAGCGGCGGTCAGTGCTGTGTTCAGTTCGTTCAAGATTCGCTCCTTGTACAGGCAGGAGGGTGCAACCCCAAGTAAGTGGTTGCATGAACCCACGTCAAGCGCAATGTGGAGCTACCAGAAGCTGGCCAGACACGGCGGCGAAGTATGAGGAAGGCGGCATGCTCTATTTCGAGGATTTCACGCCGGGACGGCGCTTCGACTATCGACCGGTTGAAATGCAGGCGGCAGATATGATCGCCTTCGCCGGCGAGTTCGACCCGCAGCCGATGCATCTCGACGAAGAAGCCGGTAGGCACAGCATCCTCGGCGGCCTTTCCGCCTCAGGCTGGCACACCAGCGCCATCGGCATGCGGATGATGATCGATGCTTTCCTCGCTCATTCGTCGTCGCAGGGCTCGCCCGGCATCGACTTCATGGACTGGAAGAAACCGGTGCTCGCCGGAGACGTGATTTCCGGCTTCAGCCTGGTTCTGGAGGCGCGCCCGTCCAAATCGAAGCCCCAGATCGGTTTCGTGAAGTTCCGCAACGAAATCAGCAATCAGAGCCGTGAACCGGTTGCGGTCTCCGAATGTTCGATCATGTTTCGGCGCCGGGAGGCTGCGCGGCCATGATGACACTCGACGAACTCTATGCGGCCGGCCGCAAGACCGTGATCGGCAGCCTGACATTCACGGCAGAGGACATCATCCGCTTCGCCCGCGACTTCGATCCGCAGCCCTTCCATCTCGACGCGGAGGAAGCGAGACGCTCGCTCTTCGGCGGGCTTTGCGCCTCCGGCTGGCACACCGGCGCCGGTTGGATGAAGTGCTTCGTCAGCTTCTGGGCGGACGAGGCCCGGCGCCTGGCGGCAGAGGGGCTGCACGCCCCCAGACTCGGCCCCGCGGCCGGCTTCCGGGAACTCAGATGGCTGAAGCCGGTCTATGCAGGCGACACCATTACCTATGCCGTCACGCTCGTCGAAGCCCGGGCGCTTGCCTCCCGCCCCGGCTGGCGCATCAACACCATCCTCTGCGAGGGCGAAAACCAGCACCAAGAGCCGGTGATCCGCTTCGAGAGCAAGGTCATCGAATTCACCTGAGCAGCCGAGCGCCGAGCCCTCGCTTCACATCGCTCAATGCCCCTCGAATTCGATCAGGGTGCGGACCTTCACACCGAGCGCCTCCAGCTTCTTGCGCCCGCCGAGATCCGGCAGGTCGATGATGAAGCAGGCGGCGACGATGTCGGCTCCCATCTGCTGCAGGAGCTTGGTGGCGCCCTCGGCGGTTCCGCCGGTGGCGATCAGGTCATCCACGAGGATCACCTTTTCGCCGGGCTCGATCGCGTCCTTGTGCATCTCCATCTCGTCCACGCCGTATTCGAGGCTGTAGGCGATCCTCACCGTCTCGTGCGGCAGCTTGCCCTTCTTGCGGATCGGCACGAAGCCGGCCGAAAGCTGATGCGCGATCGCGCCGCCCAGGATGAAGCCGCGTGCTTCGATGCCTGCGATCTTGTCGACCTTGGTTCCGGCATAGGGATGCACGAGTTCATCGATCGTCCGGCGGAACGTCTTCGGATTGCCGAGCAGCGTCGTGATGTCGCGAAAGACGATGCCGGGCTTCGGATAGTCCGGAATGCTCCGGATGGCGGAAATCAGTTCCGATTGAACAGCGAGCATGGTGTGGAAACGGCCTTTTCAAAGTCTTGAGGATGGCAAAGCCATAGCACCATCGAGCCGCATCTTCACGGGGATTTCTTTGCGCGATGCCGGCCGGAACGATTTGGCCGAACCTCGGGTTGATGTTACCCTTGCCCGTCGGCAGGTTCCGGCCGAGGCTCTGTTCAATCGCGATGACGACAGAGCGGGATGAGAAGGTCGTCGGCGGTCTTTCGCCCAGTCCCGCTCGAACTTCTTGGATGAGATCACACTGCTTTGGCTTGATGCGAAAGCATGCGGGTCCAGAGAAAGGAGGAACACCATGCGCCTGTTCGAATGCGGTTCTCTCGTTCCGGGTTGCCCTTGGCATACCCGCGCCGACAACGATGCGGAAATCGTCCGCCGCGTTGTCGAGCACATGCGCGACACCCACGGAGAGACGGTGATCCGCGAAAACATGATCGACAACATCAAGGCTCGTATCGTCGACGAGACCCAGGCTGCGTGACCGCGGCTTTCAGCCGGGATGCAGCCGGGATTCGAGCCGGGCGACGAGCGTCGCCCGGTCGACATTGAAATTGCGGGCGATCCAGAAATCTTCGAGCTCCGTGAGCAGTTCGCCGATCTTCGGCCCCGCTGGAACGCCTGCTTTCAGAACATCCGCCCCATTCAACGGGAAGACGGGCCGCTGCCACTTCTCAGCGCGCGCCAACAACCGCTGAAAGGAGGCGGTTTCGGCAAGGTACGCCGGGTCGGTTTCCGATTTGCGCCGCGCCGAAGCGAGCGAAAGCTTGAGGCGCGCAACAATGCCCTCGGCACCCTTCCGGTAGAGTTCACGATCGAGCGCTGCGTCCGCGAGCGTCGCGGCCATGGCCGGCGCCTTGGCAAAGCAGACGAGAAAGGCCGCTTCCGCTTTCGAAAGTCGCAGCCGCGCCGCCATCGCTTCCAGCCGCTCGGCGTCTGGCGGGACGATGGCCGCGAGCCGCAAGAGCGGTTCCGGTTTCCAGGAGAAGATCTTCTCGGCCGCGATCAGGCCCGGGATGGCGTCGATCCCCCATTTCTCGCTCTCAGGCAGAACCTCACCGAGCACGCCTGCCTGGCGCATCCACAGCAGAGCACGACCCGGATCTTCGGCTGCAAGCAGCTTTTTCAGCTCGCCCCAGACGCGTTCCGCCGATAGCGTCGCGAGCTTCGCACGCGCCTGCGCGCAGGCCCTGAGCCCCTCCGCGTCCGGGCGGCCCTGACCGTAATGGGCAAAGAAGCGGAAGAAGCGCAGGATGCGCAGATAGTCCTCCGCGACCCGCTCTGCGGCGCTGCCGATGAAGCGCAAGGTCCGGCTCTCGATGTCTGGCAGTCCGCCGACATAGTCGAAAATCTCGCCTTTGACGTCCGCATAGAGGGCGTTGATCGTGAAGTCGCGGCGCTCCGCATCCTCTTTCCAGTCGGTGCCGAAGGCCACCTCGGCGCGTCGGCCATCGGTCGCGACGTCGCGGCGCAGCGTCGTCACCTCATAGGGTATCCCGTCGATCACCAGCGTGACGGTGCCGTGGTCGATGCCCGTCGGCACCACCTTGATGCCTGCACCCCTCGCCCGCTCCGCTACATCCTGCGGATGCCAGCTGGTCGCGAGATCGACGTCACCCGCCGGCAGGCCGAGAAGGCTGTTGCGAACCGCACCTCCGACGACCCGCACCTCGCCGCCGTCGGCGTTCAACAGCTCGAAGACTCGGCTGAGCGATGGAGCCTGAAACCAGGCCTCGGCGGCGATGGATGTCATGCATAAAGCCTTTCGTAGAGCATGCGGACGATGCCGGCCGTGATTCCCCAGATGTTCCGCTCGCCATAGGGCATCCGGTAGAAATGCCGCTCCGCGCCCTCCCAGTGGCGGCTTCCGCGATCATGATTGCCGGGGTTCATCAGGAAGGAGAGCGGCACCTCGAACACGCTTTCGACCTCTTCGGGATTGGGCACGAGCTCGAAACCGGGCTGAACAACGGCAAGGACCGGGGTGATGCGAAAACCGGACATTGCCATATAGTGCGGCAGACGGCTGACCGGCTCGACGAAGCGCGGGTCGAGGCCGATCTCCTCCTGCGCCTCCCGGAGCGCCGCCACCTCGATGGAGTGGTCCTCGGGGTCGACAGCTCCGCCCGGAAAGGCCACCTGACCCGAATGCTTGCGCAAATGCGAGGTGCGCTGAGTAAAGATGACGCTCGCATCGTCGCCGTCGTCGACCACCGGAACGAGCACCGCAGCATCCTTGAGATGCAGGGACTCGAGATAGGGGACGATGCCGGGGTTGAGGAGGAAGTCGCCGTGATCGCGCCAGGCGGTCTCGACCGGACCGCCCGCCTGCTTGAGCGCGCGGCGACGGAACTCGTCGGCGGAAAACAGCGGATGGCTCATCGCGACAGCGCTTCCAGTTCGGCTGCCGGCATGATCGGGAAGACGGTTCCCGCGGACCTGACGCAGAACATGTCGGCGCCGTCGATCAGGGCGGTTTCGCCGCGTTCGACGATGTCGTACATGACCGGCCGGGAAACGAGCGCCTCGAGACGGCCGCGCACGTGCAGATAGGGTTTCAGTTCGCGGTTGTCGCCATGGATGACGAAGCGCAGCGGATGCTCCGGCCCCGCCTCCACCACGTCGCCGACATTGGTCCGGAAGGTGAGCACGGTTTCGCCGTCCCTCACGGTGACGCTCATCTCGACGGCCATGAACGGCGCATCGGCAACGCGGATGCCGACCTTTTCCACCGGGGTGACGAGATAGGTCCTGCCGTCGTCGTCCTTGCGCAGGACGGTCGAAAACAATCTCACCAGCGGTTGCCGGCCGATCGGCGTGCCCATGTAGAACCACGTTCCATCGCCGCGGATTTCCATGTCGATGTCGCCGCAGAATGGCGGATTCCAGCGCTCGACCGGCGGCAGCCCTCTTGCCTCGCCCCCCGTCTGGCCGGCAGCGCGCGCGATCAGCGCGGCAAGCCCCGCCGCATCGCCCGTCTGCTGAATCTTCGTTTCTGCCATCGTTCTGTCCCGTTTGGCCCCAATCTTTCCAGGAAATAGCGCGTCCACGCTATATTCGGGATGTTCGTCATCGGTTACGAGCACCTTGACCGGGCTTCGCGCTTCGCGGAGAAACACCAGTAGGCTTCAAGGCTTCTTGAAGCTCACGAGATAGTGCGTTGGCGGCGGCTTGTCAGCCGTCTGCCAGGGTCTAAATTGAAAAAAGGGGAACCGGCGGACGGATGATGCCGTGTCGGTTCGACGCGCACGAGCGGGAGACAGGCGATGAGTGTAATGAAGAGCGCGGCCGAAGCGGCCGACGAGAAGGCGATCGTCGCTGCCGCGGAAGCGGCTCTCGGGGAAATTGCGCTCATCCGGGCGGAGGTCGGCAAAGTCATCTTCGGCCAGGAGAGCGTCGTCGAGCAGACGCTGCTGGCGGTGCTTTCCGGCGGTCATGCCCTGCTCGTCGGCGTGCCCGGCCTCGCCAAGACCAAGCTCGTCGCCACCCTCGGCACGGTACTTGGCCTCGCCAACAGCCGCATTCAGTTCACGCCCGACCTGATGCCCTCGGACATTCTCGGGTCGGAAGTGATGGACCAGGATGCCGCGGGCCATCGCTCCTTCCGGTTCATCCCCGGTCCGATCTTCACCCAGCTTCTGATGGCGGACGAGATCAACCGAGCCTCGCCGCGCACCCAATCGGCGCTGCTGCAGGCCATGCAGGAATATCACATCACCATCGCCGGCGCCCGCAAGGACCTGCCGCAGCCCTTCCATGTGCTCGCGACCCAGAACCCGCTCGAACAGGAGGGCACCTATCCCCTGCCCGAAGCCCAGCTCGACCGGTTCCTGATGCAGGTCGATGTCGGTTATCCGGAGCTCGCCGCCGAACGGCGGATCCTGCTGGAGACCACCGGCGTGACGGAGGCGGAGGCCCGCCCCGTCATCAATGCCGAGCGCCTGCAGCAGCTCCAGGGTCTTATTCGCCAGATGCCCGTCGGCGAAAAGGTCGTAGACGCCATCCTGGCGCTCGTGCGCTCCGCGCGACCGGGAAATGGCAATCCGGCCACCGACAAGAACGTCGCCTGGGGACCGGGTCCTCGCGCCGGCCAGGCATTGATGCTCTGTGCCCGGGCCCGGGCGCTCTACGACGGCCGGCTGGCGCCCTCCATCGATGATGTCCTTGCGCTTGCCGAACCCGTGCTGCAGCACCGCATGGCGCTGACCTTCGCGGCCCGCGCCGAAGGCATGACGGTGCGGGATGTCATTGCCGAATTGGTAAAGCGAGCCAAGGGATAGCGCATGGCCTCGATCGGGCAGACAGTCGCGCGCACACCTTCCGGAGAAGTCCTGTCGCGCGCCCAACAGCGCGCGATGCTTGTTCCCGACTGCCTTGTCGAGGCCCGCCGCATTGCGAACACAGTGATTGCCGGCTGGCACGGCAGGCGCAAGCGCGGCATCGGCGAGAATTTCTGGCAGTTCCGCCCCTACAGCCAGGGCGAAAGCCTGTCGCGCATCGACTGGCGCCGCTCCGCCCGCGACGATCACACCTATGTGCGCGACCGCGAATGGGAAGCGGCGCACACGATCTGGCTCTGGGCCGATCTTTCGCCCTCGATGATGTACAAATCGACGCTGGGCACCGTCTCGAAAGAAAGCCGCGCACTGGTGCTGATGCTGGCGCTTGCCGAAATCCTCGCCCGCTCCGGCGAGCGGATCGGCTGCCCCGGGGTGATGGAACCGGTTTCTGCCCGCAATGCCGCCGAGCGGCTGGCGGCCGCAATCATGTTGAGCCCGCTTGCCGGCGGTCTGCCCGAGACCGGCATGATCCGCGGCGCCAGCGATCTGGTCCTGATCGGCGACTTCCTCGATCCGGCCGACAAGGTGATGGAGCGTCTCGGCCCGCTTGCCCGCAGGGGACTGCGCGGCCATGTCGTCGAAATCGCCGACCCGGCCGAAGAGGTCTTCCCCTATACGGGCCGCACCGAATTCACCGATCCGGAAACCGGCGAGAAACTGACGGCCGGCCGCGCCGAGATCCTGCGTGATGACTACCAGCGTGCCTATCGCGCCCGCCGCGACGGCATCGGCGCGAGTCTTCGCCATCTCGGCTGGACCTTCATTCCGCACCGGACCGACCGGCCGGCATCTGAAGCCCTTGTTTCCGTGCACATGTATCTTTCCGGATTGCCTACCCGCGCGACACACGGGGGTCAGCTATGATCGGGGGCCTCGCCTTCGCCTTTGCCAACCCCGCTATACTGGCAGCGCTTTTGGCCTTGCCGGTGATCTGGTGGCTCCTGCGCATGATGCCGCCGAGGCCGGCAGCGGAAGTCTTTCCGCCGCTCCGCATCCTCGCCTCGGTGATGAAGCGTGAGGAGACGCCGTCGAAAAGCCCCTGGTGGCTGACGCTGCTCAGGATGCTGATGGCCGCAGCGGTTATCTTTGCGATCGCGGACCCGGTCTTCAATCCCCGCAGCAACACGCTTGCCTCCTCCGGTCCTTTGGCGCTCCTGATCGACAACAGCTGGGCGACCGCGCCCGATTGGGAGCGAAGGGTCGAGGCGGCCTCGGCGATGATCGACGATGCCGAGGCGAAGGACCTTGCGGTTTCGGTCCTTTTCACCGGCGATCGACAGCACGACGCGGCGCCGGCATCGGCCGCCACCGCACGCACGCGGCTCGCGGCTGCCGCGCCAGAGCCGCTTCCTGCCGATCGCCGATCGGCGCTTGCGGCGCTCAAGACCGCGTTCAAGGACACCCCGCCCGGGACGATCGCCTTCGTCACCGATGGCATCGAATCGGCTGATGACAAGACCATGGGGGCGCTGAACGAGATCGGCGCCGCCGAAGTTCGGGTGATCGAGGCCGACGGCGGCCAGGCGGTGGCACTGACCAGCACGACCAACGAGTCGAGCGGCATGTCGGTGACGGCAACCCGCCTGAAGACGGACGACCGCCGGTCTCTTTCGATCGTCGCCTATGATAGCCGCGGCCGTGCCATCGCCGACGGCACGATCGACTTCGCGCCAGGGGCAGCTATCGCCAAGGGAACGATCGAAGCGCCATTCGAACTGCGCAACGATTTCGCCCGCCTCGGCATCGAAGGCGCGGCGACCGCCGGCGCCACCCATCTGCTCGACGACGGTTTCCGCCGGCGTCGCGTCGCACTTCTCAGCGGCGAGGCGCGTGACCTCTCGCAGCCGCTGTTGTCGCCGCTCTACTACATCAATCGGGCGCTTGCCCCCTATGCCGATCTCATCGAACCGCGCGAGACCGATCTCGCCGTCGCCATTCCCGAACTCCTGGAGCAGCGCCCCTCCGTCCTGATCATGGCCGACATCGGCCGCTTGCCCGAGGAAACCTATCCGCTGCTGGCGAAGTGGATCGAGAACGGTGGCATGCTGATCCGCTTCGCCGGTCCGCGCCTTGCCGCAGCCCCAGCGGACGATCCGCTCGTGCCTGTCACGCTCCGGCAAGGGGAGCGGGCGCTCGGCGGCGCGCTTTCCTGGTCGGAGCCGCAGCCGCTTGCCGACTATCCGGCCAACAGCCCCTTCGCGGGCATGGCGCGGCCGAGCGACATTCTCATCAAACGACAGGTTCTCGCCGAGCCGACGGCGGATCTCGTCGAGCGCACCTGGGCAAACCTCGCCGATGGCACTCCACTGGTCACGACGGCTGCGCGGGGCACCGGCCGCATCGTCCTCTTCCATGTCAGCGCCGAGGCGACCTGGTCGAACCTGCCGATCTCCGGGCATTTCGTCGAGATGCTTCGCCGCAGCGTCCAGCTTTCACGCAGCGGCGGCGTTGCCGGTGAAAGCAAGGCGGCGCAGGCGCACACGCTGGCGCCCTTCCGGCTTCTCAATGCCGACGGCGTGCTGGTCGCGGAAACCGGCAATTCCCGCCCGCTGGAGCTGCAGCCCGGCAAGACCCCCGCCACCACGCCCGACAACCCGCCCGGTCTCTACGGCTCCGAGGACGGATTCACGGCCTTGAACCTGTTGCCGCGCGACGCGGAACTCAAGCGGATCGACATGACCCTTGCCGGCCCTCATACCGTCGAGCGGCTCGCGCGTGCCGAGAGCTGGTCGCTGAAGCCGGCCCTGCTGACGCTCGCCCTGCTCCTGCTCATTGCCGACGCCGTCATCGTGCTCTTGATGAGCGGCGCCTTTTCCCGCCACCGCGTGGCGCGCGCCGCATCGGTGCTGGTCTTCGCGGTTGCCGCAAGCGCCCTCTTCACGCCGCCACAGGTCCATGCGGACGACACCCGCCCCGGCGACGAGGGTATTCTCGAACGTCTGGACACGACGCATCTCGCCTATGTCGTCACCGGCGAGGACGAGGTCGATCGGCTTTCGGAGAGCGGCCTTCGCGGGTTGACCGATTTCCTGACCTACCGCACGACGCTTGAACCCGGCGCGCCGGTCGGACTCGACATCATCAGGGACGAACTCAGCCTCTATCCGATCATCTACTGGCCGGTCTCGGCCAGCGCACCCATGCCGAGCCCGCAAGCCGTCAGCCGCATCGACGCCTATATGCGCGCCGGCGGCACCGTGCTGTTCGACACGCGGGACCAGTTCTCCTCGCTCGGCGCCTCCTCGAGCGGCACGGGCCCGAACACGGAACGGCTGCAGGCCATATTGGCCAATCTGGACATACCGCCGCTGGAGCCGGTGCCTGCCGACCACGTGCTGACAAAGGCCTTCTACCTCCTGACGAATTTCCCCGGCCGCTACACGGGAAGCCCGCTCTGGATCGAGGCGCAGTTCGAAAATCGCGACGAGCCGAGCAATCGGCCGGCCCGTTCGGGCGACGGTGTGACGCCGATCATGATCACCGGCAACGACTTTGCCGGTGCCTGGGCGGTGGACACCAATGGCGTCGCCCTGCTGCCGACGGTCCCGCCGGACGAGATGCAGCGCGAATATGCCTTCCGCTCCGGCGTCAACATCATGATGTACATGCTGACCGGCAACTACAAAGCCGACCAGGTACACGTCCCGGCCCTGCTCGAGCGGCTCGGACAATGAGGCGGCGATGACGATCGATTTTTCACCGCTCCTTCCCTGGCCCTACCTTGCCGCACTGGCGCTCGTTGCGGCCGCCTTGGCGGCGTTCGGCATCTGGCGCGGCGTGCGCGGCGCATGGCTCCGGGCCGCGGCGCTTGCGGCATTCTGCCTTGCACTCGCCAATCCGGTGCTTTTCCAGGAGGAACGCGAACCCCTCTCGACCATCGTCGCCGTCGTCGTCGACCGCAGCCAGAGCCAGGACAATGACGGCCGGCGTGAACAAACCGACAAGGCACTCTCCGATCTCAAGGAGCGGCTCGCCCGCTTCCCGCAGATCGAGACACGGGTCGTCGAAGCGGCCGATGGCGAGGAGACCGAGGCGCCCTCGACAAAGCTCTTCGGCGCGTTGGCGACGGCGCTTGCCGACGTGCCGCCCGCCCGCCTCGGCGGCGCAATCTTCATCACCGACGGCCAGATCCACGACGTGCCGGACATCAACCAGAAGCTCGGTTTCGACGCGCCGATCCACGGGTTGATCACCGGCAAGCCGGATGAGGTCGACCGGCGCATCGAGATCGTCAACGCGCCGCGCTTCGGCATCGTCGGCGAGCAGCAGCGACTGACCTTCCGGGTCGTGGACGATGGGGCTGCCGAAGGCGGCAGTGCCGAGGTCACCATCCGCCTCAACGGCAACGAGATCGCGACGGAACATGTGGAGCCGGGAACGGATGTCCCGTTCAGCTTCACCGTGCCGCGCGGGGGCAACAACATCCTCGAATTCGCGGTCAATCCGATCCGGGGCGAAGTGACGGAGGTCAACAATCGCGCCGTTCACGTGCTGGATGGCATTCGCGAGAACCTGCGCGTCCTCCTCGTCTCGGGCGAACCGCATGCAGGCGAACGCGCCTGGCGCAACCTTCTGAAGTCCGATGCCGCCGTCGACCTCGTGCACTTCACCATTCTGCGGCCGCCGGAAAAGCAGGACGGCACGCCGATCAACGAACTCTCGCTCATCGCCTTCCCGACGCGCGAGCTCTTCGTCGACAAGATCAGCGAGTTCGACCTGATCATCTTCGACCGCTACCAGCACCGCGGCGTGCTGCCCATTCTCTATTACGACAACATCGCTCAGTACGTGCAGAACGGCGGCGCGCTGCTGATTGCGGCGGGGCCGGAACATGCCGGCGACGATTCGATCGCCGCAACGCCGCTTTCGACCGTCCTGCCAGCAAATCCCACCGGCGTCATGAATGAAAAAGCCTTCTTCCCGCGGCTGTCGGAGGAAGGAAAGAAACACCCGGTGACCCGCGGCCTCGAGGGCGCCTCGAGCGAGCCGCCCGGCTGGGGACGCTGGTTCCGCACCGTCGACGTCGACAGGCCGCTCGGCCAGACGGTCATGGAGGCGGCAGACGGCAAGCCGCTTCTCGTCCTCAACCGCGTCGGCAAGGGCCGCGTCGCCATGCTGCTTTCCGACCAGGGCTGGCTCTGGGCACGCGGCTTCGAAGGCGGCGGGCCGCATATCTCGCTCTACCGGCGCACCGCCCATTGGCTGATGCAGGAACCGGCGCTCGAGGAAGAGGCGCTGACTGCACGCGCCTTGGGCCGGACGCTGGAAATCACCCGGCAGACGATCGAGGGCGACCCCGGCCAGGCGACGCTTACCTCTCCCTCTGGACGAACGCAGGAGATAGGGCTCACCGAACGCGAACCCGGCCTCTACAAGGCTGAGGTGAAGACCGACGAAATCGGTCTTTTCGAAGTCGCCAATGACGAGCTGACGACGCTCGTCCATGTGGGCAATGTCGATGCGCCGGAATTCAAGGCGGCGATCTCGACGGGCGAGAAGCTTCAGCCTTGGGCGGAGAAGACCAAAGGCATCGTCCGCCGGCTCGCGGATGCGGACGGCCCTGTCGATCTGCCCTCGATCCTGCCCGTCCGGGGCGCCGTGCGTGTCGCAGACGACCAGCGCCTGTCACTGCGCATGACCGACGAGACGGTGCTCAAGGGCGTGAATTCATTGTCGCTGTTCGCCGGCCTCTTCGGCCTCGCCGCCCTACTTCTGTTGATCTCGGCAATGTGGTATCGCGAAGGGCGGTAATAAGCGGCATTCACGTGTCGAATCTGCGCCGATTTGCAGCCACCTACGGAATTTGAGTTTCGCTGGATCTTCGCTCAAGCAGCCCCACCTCCTCTGAGGCCGCCAACCTCTATGGCCGTCATCCTCGGGCTTGACCCGAGGATCCATTCGCAGGCGCGACTTGAGGGGCTCGATGCTTGCGCGGCATCACCAATGGCCCGGCACTTTCGGGTGTCGCGACGCTTGTATTTGGATCCTCGGGTCAAGCCCGAGGATGACGAAGCGGGAGGGGCAATTCCAAAAAAATCTGAATTTACCAACCACGTACAGACGCGGCATCCAGAATCAGGCAGCGGCGCCTTCGGCCGATGGCTGCGCAACGATCTCGACAGCAGGCACCGCACTGCCGTCCCGCCAGGCAATCACACCCTCGAGCCGCGCGTGAACGTCGGCTGCGATCGGCACGACCAGCACCCGGCCGGGATCCACCGGACCGGGGAATTCGAGCGCCCCGTACCGGACCTTCTCGAAGCCGAGCGGCTGGTAGTAGGGCGGGTCGCCAACCAGGATGACCGCTTCGGAGCCTTTCCGCCGCGCCGCCTCGACCGCGATCCGCACCAGTTCCCGGCCGATGCCCTGGTTCTTGTGCGAGGGCCGGACGGCGAGCGGGCCGAGCAGGTGGCCCTTGACCGATCCGGCGTTTACCGGGGTCATCCGCACCGATGCGATCGTTTCGCCGTCGTCGGTGCAGATGAAGGACAGCGACCGGTCGTGCGGGCCCTGCTCGCGGATGCGGGCGGCCGCACGGGCAAACCGGCCGGGGCCGAAGGCTTCCTCGTTGATGATTTCGATCGCTGCGTCGTGGGAGGCGTCTTCAGTCAGATAGACGAGATCGTGCTTTTTCATGGATGTCGAGAACCGGCATGCGAACGGACAATAGGGATGGCTCGCCCAAAGGGCGTTTGCAGCATCAGCGTCGTCGCAGGCTTCCCGACAGGATCATTGGTTCGGTCGCTTCCGAAAATGAAAAAACTCCGCATCGCCGATAGCAGAAAATCGCCACCTGTCAAAGCCTAAAACGCACTGTTCAGCATTTCACCCCTATCGGCGGGGCGGTCGCGCGTTATCTATCGACAGAGAAAGAACAGCTTAGGAGCGAGCTCATGGGCAGGCTGGTGGACGGCGTCTGGCAGGATGTCTGGTACGATACCGTGGAAACGGACGGGCATTTCAAACGCAGCGTGTCGCAGTTTCGCAACTGGGTCACCGCGGACGGTTCGCCCGGCCCCTCGGGCGAAGGCGGCTTCAAGGCCGAGGCCGATCGCTACCACCTCTATGTGTCGCTGGCCTGTCCCTGGGCCCATCGCACGCTGATCTTCCGCAGGCTCAAAAAGCTCGAGAACATGGTCTCGCTCTCCGTCGTCGATCCGCTGATGCTGGAAAACGGCTGGGAATTCAAGGGCGAGGATGGCGGCACCGTCGATCACCTCTTCGGCTCCAAGGCCCTGTGGCAGATCTATGCACGCGCCGATCCCAACTATTCCGGCCGCGTCACCGTGCCGGTCCTCTGGGACAAAGAGAAGGACACGATCGTCTCGAACGAGTCCGCCGAAATCATCCGTATGTTCAATTCCGCCTTCAACCACCTCACCGGCTCGGCCGCGGATTTCTATCCGGAGGACCTGCGAGAGGAGATCGATGCGCTGAATGCCCGCGTCTACGACAAGGTCAACAACGGTGTCTACAAGGCCGGTTTCGCCTCGCGCCAGGAGGCCTATGCGGAAAACGTCACGGCCCTGTTCGCCATGCTGGACGAACTGGAAGGCCGCCTCGCCTCGCGACGCTATCTTTTCGGCGACCGCCTGACCGAGGCGGACTGGCGGCTGTTCACCACATTGCTGCGCTTCGACCCGGTCTATGTCGGCCATTTCAAGTGCAATATCCGCCGCATTGCCGACTATCCGAACCTGCAGGGCTACCTTCGCGATCTCTATCAGGTGCCGGACGTCGCAGAGACCGTCAACATGCGCCACATCAAGGAGCACTATTACCGCAGCCACAGGATGATCAATCCGACCGGCATTGTGCCGATCGGGCCGGAACTCGATCTCGAGGCGCGGCACGGGCGCGACGGGCTGTAGAGCGCCTACCAGAACGTATCCGGCTTGACCGTTCCGGCGAGTTCGGCAAGCCTGCGGCGGGTCGCCGGCGTCGCGTCAGCGGGCAGATCGTCGAGCGGGAAGAATTGGGCCGCTGCGATTTCCAGGTCTGCAACTTTCGGCCGTTCCTGACGCACGGCGTCACAGCGGAAGAAGACGACGTGATCGCGCTTGCTGGTCCCGGGGTTGTAGTAGACCTGCACGAGGAGCGGCGGTTTCGTCAGTTGCAGATTACCTTCCTCCCTGAGTTCGCGAACCAGCCCCTCGAGCGCGGTCTCGCGCCGGTCGACACCTCCGCCGGGAAAATGCCATCCGGGCAGGTAGGAATGCCTGACGAGGAACACCCGGCCCTGCTCATCGAAGCAGGCCGCCCGCACTCCGAGCGTCATGCCGCGCGAGACGGCGAAGTAGATGTGAGCGAGCCGCGCCAGGGGACGGAGCCAGATGCGCACCTCCCGCGGGCGGTCCTGGTCCATTGGTTTCTCCTTCCCGGCAACTCGTATTGCGGTCGCTCCCATTTTCGGCGCGAACCGCTGCGGCGGGATAACCCATTCAAGTGATTCCCCTGTCGCCGAATATGCGCTAGACCGAGGCGATGTTCAAACTTGCGCATATTTCAGACGTCCATCTCGGCCCACTGCCCGACCTGTCGTTCCGCGAACTCGCTTCCAAACGCATCACCGGCTTCGTCAATTGGCACAGGAACCGTGCCCGTCATCTCTTTCCGGGCACGCTCGCATGTCTGATGGACGATATCGAAAAGCGCGACCCGGACCATCTGGCGATCACCGGTGACCTCGTGAATCTCGCCTCCTCTCTGGAGATCGAAGCGGTCACCGAATGGCTCACCGAGGCGGGCGACCCGCAGGACATCTCCGTCGTTCCGGGCAATCACGACGCCTACGTACCGGGCGCCTACGAAAAGACGGCACGCGCCTGGTATCCTTTCATGCGCGGCGACAGCGGCCCTTCCGGATGGCTCAAGGACCATCCCTGCTTCCCCTATATGCGGGTGCGCGGCTCGGTGGCATTGATCGGCTGCTCTACGGCGGTCGCCACGCCCCCCTTTGCGGCCAGCGGCTATTTCGGCCCGCGCCAGGCGCGCGCCACCGTCAACCTTTTGCGCGCGGCAGGCGAAGCCGGCCTGTTCCGGGTCGTCATGATCCATCATCCGCCGATCCGCGGCGCGACATCCATGCACAAGCGCATGATCGGCATCCGCCGCTTCGCCGCGACCATTTCGTCGGGAGGGGCCGAACTGGTGCTCCACGGCCATACGCATCTCAATACCGTCTATTGGCTGAAGGGGCACGCCGCGTCGGTGCCGGTCGTCGGCATCGCTTCTGCTTCGCAGGGACCGGGCGGCAGCAAGCCGGTCGCCGCCTACAACCTCTTTTCGATCGCCGGTGAACCAGGCGATTGGAAGATGACGAGAGAGCGCTTCGCGCTCGGCGCGGATGCAAAGACCGTTTCCCTCGCCGAGACGACTGAGTTCTACGCCTGATGGGCGGATGGTACTCTGGCTTGGAAATTTTCTGTTCCGGTCGAATAATCTGCAGGGCTCCTGCGTCTAAGTCGGGTTCGGGGTCCAGAAAGCCGCCGGGGCGACATCTGCGTCGGCCGGTCACCGGCCGCTGAAATGTCCACAGGAGAAAGGCACCATGAACCGGAAGATCATCCTCTTCACACTTGCAGCCTTTGCGAGTTCCTTCGCCGGCCACGCGGCATTTGCCGTCGGCGATGACAACAGCGCGCCGCCGAAGAAGACGAAGACGACCACCCAGTGCAAGGACGGCAAGGTCTGGGACGCCAGGAGGAACAGATGCGTCGATGCGAAGCGGAGTGATCTCGGCGACGACGTCCTGTTCGACGCGGCACGCGAGCTTGCCTATGCCGGTCAGTACGAGAATGCGATCAAGGTCCTCGGCGCCATGAAGGAGCAAGAGAGCGCCCGCGTCTTCAACTATCTTGGCTATGCCAACCGCAAGGCCGGACGCATGGAACTCGGCATGCAATACTACAAGCGCGCCATTCAGGCCGACGAGAACTACATTCTCGCACGCTCCTATATGGGGCAGGCGCTGGTCGAGCAGGGACGGGTCGAGGAGGCGAGAGCGCAGCTGGTCGAGATCCGCGACCGGGGCGGCGAAGACACCTGGGCATACAGGGCCCTGCTTCTGTCGCTCGGGGGCGTTCGGCAGTATTGACGGCGAGAATGATCTTCCTATTGAGGCGCGCCGCGCCACTGGCGCGGCGCTCCTCGGAAATCCGAAGCCGAAACGCAAAAAACTCTTTGCGATCCGGCT
The DNA here is from genome assembly GCF_001651865.1 of Sinorhizobium glycinis. Classification (GTDB taxonomy): domain Bacteria; phylum Pseudomonadota; class Alphaproteobacteria; order Rhizobiales; family Rhizobiaceae; genus Sinorhizobium; species Sinorhizobium glycinis. The sequence goes on along the minus strand of NZ_LPUX01000061.1, from coordinate 52,390 downwards.
CTTCCCTTGCAGACTTCGGATCAAGTTTCATATCATGATCTGTGCGTTCGCACGGCGAATAGACGGATGATCCGGCACGTCTCACTGGAAGAGAAATGCGCCCAGCGGCAGAGATGAAGGACTTCAGACGGGATTTGGTCAGCCTGCTGCCCAAATTGCGCCGCTTCGCGATGACGCTGACGCGCAATGCCAATGATGCCGACGATCTCGTCCAGGAGGTCTGCGAACGGGCAATCAATCGCAGCCACCTGTGGAATGGCGAGGGCCGGCTGGAGAGCTGGATCTATACGATGACCCGCAATCTGTGGGTGGACGAGGTTCGCAAGCGCAAGGTCCGCGGCGCCGGCAGCATGGTCGACATATTCGACCAGGACGAACTGAATGTCGAAGCCGCTGCCGAGAAGGCAGTCTTTGTCAATCAGTTGCAAAAGATGATCCTCTCCATGCCGGAGGGACTGGCGAGCGTCTTCCTGCTGGTCAATGTCGAGGGCCACAGCTACCGGGAAACGGCAACGATCCTCGGTATCCCGATCGGCACGGTGATGAGCAGGCTCTCGGCAGCCCGCCTGCGGCTCGCGGCCATGTTGTCCGAGGATACGGAAAGGAGGGCCTGACCATTGCAGCAGACGAAGGGGCTGGCGCTCGAAGTGCGGTTGTCCGCCTATATCGACGGCGAACTCGGCGAGGCGGAAAGGTCCGAGCTCGACGCCCTGCTGGCGCGCGATGACGACGCCAGGACGCTGCTCGAGAAGCTGAAGGCAGGCAGCGCATTCGGCAACAGGGCGTTCGAGGATTTCCTTCACGACCCGGTGCCGCTGGCACTCGTGCGGCAGATCAAGCAGGGAGGCGGCATCAGCCCGAAACTGGAGCGGGTGACGACGTCGAACCACCCGAAACGAAGCGTTCGCGTGTTGCCGCGCCTGGTGGCCGCATCGGTAGGCCTGCTGCTTACCGGAGGCGTCGCGGGGTTCATCCTCGGCAGCATGGCCAATTTCGTGGACCCGGCGGCTGAGACCGTGGCAAGCCCGTGGATCGACGAGATCGCCGACTACCATCGCATCTATTCGCGCCAGAAGGCACATCTCGTCGAGGTGCCTGCCTCTCAAGCGTCCCACATAGAAACCTGGCTGACCTCGAGCGTCGGCGTGCCCTTCAAGATTCCCGATCTCACCCGCAAGGGGCTTGCCTTCGAAGGCGCAAGGCTGCTGGTCGCCAACGGCAAGCCGGTGGCCCAACTCGTCTACCGTGACCGAGAAGGCGAGATTTTCGCCATCTGTTTCCTGAGAGGCGGCAATGGGACGCAGGGGAACGAGTTCAGCGAGACCATCCGCGGCGACCTGGGATTCGTCTCCTGGCAGAAGGAGGGCTCCTCCTTCGTCGTCGTCGGACCCTCATCGGCGGCTGGGCTGCAGGACCTCGCCCATACGGTGGCGGCGGTCATCTGATCGCGATCACGTCCATATCGGCCCCTCATCCGGCCTGCCGGCCACCTTCTCCCCGCACGCGGGGCGAAGGGACAAGCGGCACGGTCCCGCTTCCATCTTAAATAGGACCGCAAATGAAATGAAGGAAATGGGAGGGCGCGGCATGCCCCTTCTCCCCGTCATGACGGGGAGAAGGTCGCGGCAGCGGGATGAGGGGCAACCATAGACGCGCGAAGGCGCCCGGTCAGGGCTATTTCCCCCTCGTCTCCAACACGCGATTTGCGGCCGAAACGATCGCTTCGAGCGAGGCCGCAACGATGTTGGTATTGATGCCGGCGCCGAACAGCGTGCCGCCCGGATGCTCGACCTCCACATAGGCGATCGCGGCGGCGTTCGAGCCATGCTGCAGCGAGTGCTCGGAATAGTCGGCGACCGAGAGCTCGACGCCGAGATAGATCGACAGCGCGTTGATGAAGCCATCGATCGGACCGGTGCCCTTGCCTTCGATCCGCTTCGCCTCGCCCCGGTCGGTGATTTCGGCGGCCACCACGCGCAGACCCTTGTGGTCGCCCACGGGATAGGTGTGGTGATCGACGAATTTGATTCGCGCGCCGGGCTGCTCCACATAGCGCTCCAGGAAGTGCTGATGAATGCGCTTCGACGGCAATTCCTTGCCTTCCTCGTCGGTGATCCGCTGGATGTCCTCGCGGAACTCGATCTGCAGGTTGCGCGGCAGGTTGATGCCGTAGTCCTCCTGCATGATATAGGCGATGCCGCCCTTGCCCGACTGCGAGTTGATGCGGATGATCGCCTCGTAGCTGCGGCCGACGTCGCGCGGGTCGATCGGCAGATACGGCACCTCCCAGGTGGGCTTGTTCGCCTGCTTCAACGCCTTCATGCCCTTGTTGATCGCATCCTGGTGCGAGCCGGAGAAGGCGGTGTAGACCAGTTCGCCGACATAGGGGTGGCGCTCCGGAATGATCATCTGGTTGGAATATTCGTAGACTTCCTTGATCCGCTCGATGTCCGAGCAGTCCAGCTTCGGATCGACGCCTTGCGTGAACATGTTCAAGGCCAAGGTCACCACGTCGACATTGCCGGTGCGCTCGCCGTTGCCGAAGAGCGTGCCTTCGACACGGTCGGCGCCGGCCATCAGGCCGAGTTCCGTGGCGGCGATGCCGGTGCCGCGGTCGTTGTGGGGATGCAGCGAGATGATCAGGTTCTCGCGGTTGTCGAGATTGCGGCACATCCATTCGATCTGGTCGGCATAGACGTTCGGCGTCGCCATCTCGACGGTCGAGGGCAGGTTGATGATCAGCTTGTTGTCCGGCGTCGGCCTGACGATCTCGGTGACCGCATTGCAGATCTCCAGCGCCACCTCCAGTTCCGTGCCGGTGAAACTCTCGGGCGAATATTCGAAACGATAGCCGCCGCCCACCTTCGCCGCCATGTCGGTGATCATCTTGGCCGCGTCGGTGGCGATCTGCTTGATGCCGGCGACATCCTTGGCGAAAACGACGCGGCGCTGCAACTCGCTCGTGGAGTTATAGAAGTGGACGATCGGCTTGTGAGCGCCGTCGAGTGCCTCGAAAGTGCGGGTGATCAGTTCCGGCCGGCACTGCACCAGCACTTGCAGCGAAACGTCAGCCGGGACATTGCCTTCCTCGACGCACCAGCGGGCAAAGTCGAAATCGGTCTGCGAAGCCGATGGGAAACCGATTTCGATCTCCTTGAAGCCCATGTCCACGAGCAGATGGAACATGCGGGCCTTCCGGTCGTGTCCCATCGGATCGACAAGTGACTGATTGCCGTCGCGCAGGTCCACGGAGCACCAGATCGGCGCCTTGTCGATCGTCTTCGTGGGCCAGATGCGATCCGGCAGCGCGACCTGCGGATAGGGCTGATATTTCGCCGCCGCTTCGGGCATGCCGGTCTTTATGGGATGCGATCTCACTATCATGTACTGCTTCTCTTCGTCACTGGAGCGTGGCTCGCCTGATGCAATAGCCGATCACGGCTAATATTGCGAGGCTGACGCCGACGCCATTGTTTCAGTTTTTGGGAGTTCGAGGAGCAATCCGCCGGCAGGGCTTTTCGGCCGCCGGGCGCCCCTCACCGGACCCGGCAACCGCGAGTAAGGCCGAGAAGAAGAAGCGAGGCGAAGGCACGCGACGGGGCACGATCATGATCGTGTCCGGAGAAGATCGCTGCGATCTTGTGCGCGTGAGCCTTGGTCATGGGAGTAGCCTATACACGGCTTGGCGAAGCGGAGCAAGGGAGCTGAAGCGTGTGGCACGATGACGGCTCACTCGCTCTGAATGCCCCTCACCCTAGCCCTCTCCCCGCAGGCGGGGAGAGGGGACTGAGGCGGCGCAGCACGATCCCTTCTCCCCGTCAGAACGGGGAGAAGGTGGCGGCAGCCGGATGAGGGGCACGCCCCGATCGCAACATCAAATCTCCGCGATCGAAGTGACGATCCGCGAAACGAGCCCGTAGGACTTCGCCTCGTCGGCGCCGAGCCAGTAATCACGATCCGTATCCTTGGCGATCTTCTCGACCGGCTGGCCGGTGGCTTCCGAGAAGATCTTGTTCAGCCGCTCGTTCATCTTGATGATTTCACGCGCCTGGATCTCGATATCCGAGGCCATGCCGCGCGTGCCGCCGGACGGTTGGTGCAGCAGGAAGCGGGTATTCGGCAGGCAGATGCGCCGCTCCTTCGGCGGAGCGACGAAGATGAGCGCGCCGGCAGAGGCCACCCAGCCGGTGCCGACCGTCCAGACCTTCGGCTTCACGAACTTGATCATGTCGTGAATGCTGTCGCCGGATTCGACGTGGCCGCCCGGCGAGTTGACGAAGATGCGGATGTCTTCGTCGCTTGCCGAAGCAAGGGCCACAAGCTGCGAGCAGACCTTCTGCGCCAGTTCCTGGGTGATCGTTCCGTAGATGAAAATCGAACGCGACTTGAAAAGGTTCGCCTCGGTTTCCTTGCCCAGCGGCAGCTCGGTCTTCTTTTCTTCCTGGTCGTCGTCGTTCATCCGCATGCTCCGGACTCCTCATGAAATGTCTCACGGTCAGATAATGCGACTCGATGCCGAAGACAATGCAAACCGTTGGTGAAGAAAGGTTTGGACAGCCAGCGCTCGCGCGATGGTAAATGCCACCACCGTCAAATGCCGTATGGACAGCGTGCAAAAGCCCCATAAGATCAGCGCGTCATCAGAGTGGAACCGCAGGCGCCCCTGCGAGCGCCGCCGTGACCGACGACAAGCGATCGCGATACCGCCGGACGTTCCCATCCGGTTGGTCGGGATCCGGATGAGACGGGCCGCTTCCCAAGCCTGTCGAGAAGTGGGGATCAGAATGAAGACACGCATGCTCATTGCCACCGCGGCACTTGGCGCCTCCGCAGCGCCCGCCTTCGCGCATCTCGATCCGGCCGAGCACGGCTCGCTGGCGGCGGGCCTTTTCCATCCGTTTTTCGGCGCCGACCATATTCTTGCGATGCTCGCCGTCGGCCTCTGGGCCGCGCAGATCGGCGGCCGCGCCTTGTGGGCGGTTCCGGGCGCCTTCGTCGCCATGATGGCCGTCGGCTTCGGGCTTGCGCTTGCCGCCGTTCCCCTCCCCTTCGTGGAACCGGCGATCCTCGCCTCGGTCGTCGCCCTCGGCCTGATCGTCGCAATCGCCGTGCGCCTCGATGTAGCGCCTGCCGCTGCGATCGTCGGCACCTTCGCGCTGTTCCACGGCCATGCCCATGGCAGTGAACTGGGTGCGGCGGGCGCATGGCAATTCGCAGCCGGGTTCACAATCGCGACAGCGCTGTTGCACGTCGCCGGTATTGGCCTCGGCATCACGCTCGCGAGGCTTTCGAGCAACGGCACACTGACCCGCCTCCTCGGCGGCGTCACTGCGCTTGGCGGTGCAGCGCTGATCCTTGGCTGACGGACACAGAGAGCGGCGGGGCCCCGCCGTCTCACCCCCGGCCGCGGTAGGTCGGCACGCCCTGATCCGGCAGCCAGACGCCTTCCGGCGGATTGCCGGTCTGCCAGAAGACATCGATCGGAATGCCGCCGCGCGGATACCAATAGGCGCCGATTCTCAGCCACTTCGGGGAAAGCAGCGACACCAGCCGCTTGGCGATATCGATCGTGCAATCCTCGTGGAAAGCGCCGTGGTTGCGGAAGGAATGCAGGAACAGCTTGAGCGACTTCGATTCGACCAGCCAGCCATCCGGCACGTAGTCGATGACGATATGGGCAAAGTCCGGCTGTCCGGTCATCGGGCACAGCGAGGTGAATTCCGGCGCCGTGAAGCGGACCACGAAATCCGTGCCCTCATGGCCGCTCGGCACCCTCTCCAGCACCGCTTCCTCCGGGCTCTGCGGCAGGTCGACCTTTGTTCCGAGTTGCGAAAGTCCTGATACGTCCGTCTTCGTCATTTCCGTGATGCTCCACTACTAACCTTGACGCGCACGCCGTGCGCTTTCTCGCCTTCCGGCTCGACATGAATGGCGATCCTCGCGCCCGGATGAACGGCGCGGATCGCATCCTCGATCCGGTCGCAAATATCATGGGCGTCGCCGACCGGCATCGCCTCCGGCACGACCATGTGGAAATCCACGAAGGTCGCCGGACCCGCCTGCCGCGTCTTCAAGTCATGGACGCCGAGCGATCCGCCGGCAGCGGCGGCGATCGCCTGCTTGATCGCTTCCTCTTCCTCCGCCGGTACGGCCCTGTCCATCAGCCCGTCGATCGAGCGCGAGATGACCTTCCAGCCCTGGAACAGGATATTGCCAGCCACGACTACCGCAAGCAGGGGATCGAGGATCGCATAGCCGGTGGCGATGGCAAGAACAAGGCCGACGATCACCCCCGCCGAAGTGACGACGTCGGAGAGGATGTGATGCCCGTCGGCACTCAGCGCCGGCGAGCGATACGCCCTGCCGGCGCGGATCAGAACATAGGCCCAGATGGCGTTGACGACACCGGCAGCGAAGTTGATTGCCAGCCCGAGCGCCGGCGCCTTCAGCAAAGACGGTACCATCATTTCGGGCACGGCCTCCCATAGGATAGACAGCGCCGCCACGACGATCAGGACACCCTCGATGACCGCCGAGAAATACTCCGCCTTGTGATGTCCGAAGGGATGGGCGGCGTCTGCCGGCTTCGCCGCGTAGCCGATCATCGCATAGGCGATCGCCGCAGCGACGACGTTGACTACGGATTCCAGACCGTCCGACAGCAATGCGACCGACCCCGTCACCCACCAGGCAAGCAGCTTCAGCCCCATGACGCCGAGAGAAAGCGGAATGCCCCAAAAGGCGAGCCTCAGGACTGTTCGATTGTCGGACGCGGTCATCTTCATTCCTCGTGCAGATGCAAACGAGTTGCAAATGCATGCCCATTGAAACGCAAAACCGCCCGCGCGAGTTTTCGCGCAGGCGGATTTTCTTGCACCATATGGGCGATAAACAACGGCTTGTCAAAGGTGCGGTCGCGACTTCGCGCTTCTGCCCAGCCGCCGTTCTGCGAAGGCGTCAGGCGGCCTTGATCTTCGCCCTTTTTGCCAGATGGGCCACGACGTTCTCGATCATCCGCATGCCGGCGTCGCCGCCGAGCGTCATGATCGATTCCGGATGGAACTGCACGGCCGCCACCGGCTCCTTGACGTGTTCGATGCCCATGATCGTGCCGTCCTCGCTTTCGGCGGTGATCATGAAGTCGCGCGGCAGGGACGACGGATCGGCAAAGATCGAATGATAGCGCCCGACCGTCACTTCCCTGCCAAGGCCGGAGAAAACGGTGCCCGGTTCCAGCACTCGGATGCGCGACGGCTTGCCGTGCATCGGGATCGCCAAGTGGCGCAGGTCGCCGCCATAGGCTTCGGCGAGCGCCTGCAGGCCCAGGCAGACCCCGAAGATCGGCAGGTTGCGCCCCCGCGCCTTCTTGATCGTCGCCTTGCAGTCGAAGTCCTTCGGGCTGCCGGGGCCGGGCGAAAGCACCACGAGGTCCGGCTTGACCCGGTCGAAGATTTCCTCGGCAACCGGCGTTCGCACGGTGGTGACGGTCGCGCCCGTCTGGCGGAAATAATTCGCCAGCGTGTGGACGAAGCTGTCTTCGTGGTCGACCAGCAGGATATTGACGCCGGCGCCGACGGGGGCGACGTCGCGCGCCGCCTTGGCGCTGTTGGCGGATTTCGCGTCGCGAATGGCTGCAATCATGGCGGAGGCCTTCAGTTCGGTTTCGGCTTCTTCCTCTTCAGGATTGGAATCGTAGAGTAGCGTCGCACCCGCCCTCACCTCTGCGATGCCGTCCTTGATGCGGATCGTGCGCAGCGTCAGCCCCGTATTCATGTCGCCGTTGAAGCCGACCATGCCGATCGCGCCGCCGTACCAGGCGCGCGGGCTCTTCTCATGGGCCTCGATGAAGCGCATCGCCCAAAGCTTCGGCGCTCCGGTGACCGTGACCGCCCAGGCATGACTGAGGAAGCCATCGAAGGCGTCCATGTCGTCGCGCAGCCGCCCCTCGATATGGTCGACCGTGTGGATCAGCCGCGAATACATCTCGATCTGGCGGCGGCCGATCACCTTCACCGAACCCGGCACGCAGACGCGGCTCTTGTCGTTGCGGTCGACGTCCGAGCACATGGTGAGCTCGGACTCGTCCTTTTTCGAGTTCAGGAGCTTCAGGATCTGCTCGCTGTCGGCGATCGGGTCGTCGCCGCGCTTGATCGTGCCGGAGATCGGGCAGGTCTCGATGCGGCGGCCCGACACGCGAACGAACATCTCCGGCGAGGCGCCGACGAGATATTCCTGGTTGCCGAGATTGATGAAGAAGGAATAGGGCGACGGGTTGATCGCCTTCAGCCGGTTGGAGATTTCGGACGGGCGGCTTTCGCAGCGTTCGTAGAATTTCTGCCCTGGCACCACCTCGAACAGGTCGCCGCGGCGGAAGCTCTCCTTGGCCTTGACGACGAGCTCGGCATATTCGCCCGGCCGGTGATCGCCGTGCGGCGGGATGCTGTCGACGGTGCGGAACGGCTCGGCAGCGATATCCGTCGCCTTACCCTCGGTGGAGACGCCGTCCCTGGCGAAATCGTAACGATCGATCCAGGCTTTGGCCGCGTAGTGGTCGACGACGAGGATTTCGTCCGGCAGGAAGAGGACCATGTCCCGCTGGTCATCCGGCCGGGTGAGCTTCAGATCGATCGCATCGAACTGGAAGGCAAGGTCGTAGCCGAAGGCGCCGTAGAGGCCGAGGCTCGCATCTTCCTCCGAGTGGAACAGGTTCGTCACCGCGCGCAGCACCGTGAAAACGGTCGGCATTTTCGAGCGCTCTTCCTCGGTGAAGACGCGATCGGGCTCATTGATGTTGAGATCGAGGCGGCTGCGGGTCAAGGCGCCGAGCGTGATGTCGGCGACGGTTTTCAGATGCTCGGCAATCAGCGCCAGAACCACCTCGCCGCGCTCGTTATAGGCTTCGATCCAGAGCGAACGACCGAAGGAGGAGATGGCGAGCGGCGGGTCGACGACGGCGGTATCCCAGCGCGTATAACGGCCCGGATACTCGTAGTTGGACGAGAAGACCGCACCACGACGCTCGTCGAGCCTGTCCACATAGGAGGCGATCGCGTCGGCGTAGGAGGCATCGCGCCGCCTGCGCGTCACGACGATGCCGCCGTTTGTGGTGTAACTCTCCGCGCCGTCTTCCAGAATTACCGTTGCCATTCGTCTCGCTCCGTAAAAAGCCCGGTCATTCCGCGCGGCCCGAATACGAAAAAGCCGCCTCGAAATCTCCGGGCGGCTTCATGTCTCAATCACGCATGACTGGTCAAGGCCGCCTCAGCGAGCCCACCACCAGATCGAAATGTTCTGCGTGTTTGCCATGGGCGAAAGTGTTAGCGTGCCTTTCGGCGCCGCGCAAGCGGGAAAACGGGTGGCCCGGAGATTGCACGGGAAAAGGGCGGCCATGAGTGGCCACCCTTGCAGCGAGCGTTCCCAATCTCCTCAGAATCGTTGCGTCAGCGACACCTTGAATGTGCGGCCCGGTTCCGAATAATATTCTTCCGGCTGGGTGAAGGTGTTCTGCGTGTTGACCGCATCGTAATAGGTCTTGTCGAAGACGTTATAGACCCCGGCGTTTACCCTCAGCCCCGGCATCTGCTCCGGTTCCCACCAGGCGGTGACGTCGACGATGCCGTAGCCAGGTGCTTTGAAGGTATTGGTCGACTTGTCCGACACGGCCTTCGCTGCCGTCAGGATGACGTCGGTGCCCCAGGTTTCCGTGGCATAGCCCAGACCCAGCACTCCCTTCAGCGGCGGCACCGAGCCTAGCACCTCGTCCGTGTCGAGATCCTTGCCGTGTGCGTACGCGATCGCGGCGCGAACATGGAAGCCGTTGGCGAAGACCTTGTGGCCCGACACTTCGATCCCGTGAATGGAGACGTTGGCGCGGTTTATCGCCTCCCGGATGCCGAACGGATAGGTGCCGGTCGGATCGGCGGACATACGTTCGTCAATGAAGTTCTTGTATCTGTTGTAGAAGGCGCTCACCCGCCCGCCGAACTCCTCGTCGCCGAGATTGGCCCCGATCTCGAAGCCGTTGCTCGTTTCCGGCTTCAGGTCGGGATTACCGATGCTCAGGTAAGTACCCGGCGCGCCGTAGTTCAAATACAGTTCCTGCGCGGTCGGCGGCCGGAAGGCCATCGCCCATTGCGCGTAGAGCTCCACCCGTTCGGCCGCCTGATAGGTCCCAAGCAGCTTCGGCGAGAGAGCGTCGCCGCTCTGTCCGGGCGGCAGGCCGTCATAATTGGGATTGCGCATATAGGCGGCGGTGTTCTCGGGCGAGTAATCGTACCAGTCGTAGCGGATGCCGGGGGGTCAGGGCGAAGGGACCGTCACCGATCGAAATGCGATCCTGCAGGTAGATGCCGAACTTCTTGCTGTCCACATCGGGCGAATCCGACTGGTTCGTGTGAAGGAAGTTGCACGCCGGGCTGGGCGTCGTGTCGCAGCTATCCTCGCCCGACGAATACTGGTGCAGCTTGCCGATCGCAAAATCACCACCGAGCGTGACCTTGTGCTGCAACAGGCCGGTCTCGAAGTACTTGTCGGCGTAGCCGCTGGCGCCGTAGCTCTCGTCCTCGGCTTCGTTGAGCCGCGAGTAATCGCCGATCACCGACAGGCTGCGGTAGGCGTCCACGCCGTTTTCGCGCAGCAGCCGCTGCCAATAGACAACCGCCGAAGCGCTGTCGAACCAGGCACCATCGTCGACGGCCTCGAAGTCGTAGTCGAGGGACAGGCGCTCGCGCCGGGTATTGTCGAGCTTGTCGTAATTGCCCGGCCGGTAGTTGCCGGTGAGGCTCTGGCCGGACATGAAGTCGATGTCCTTGTCGCGGTCGAATCGTTCTGCGGTCAGCCCGAAAGTATGGCCGCTATCCGTATGTTGCCGGACCTTGAACAGGAGATTGTTCTGATCGTAATCGGCGGGATCCGCCTCGGTCCGCGTCGTGGAATAGCCGCCGACATCGCCATTGCTCTGCCGCTCCTGGCCCCTCTTGTATCCGCCCTGGAAGAGCACCGCGGTGTTGTCATAGCGCGCCGCGACGGCGGCGGAGCCCCCAAGGCTCCTGTCTTCGCCGTCATAGGCGAACTTGAATATGCCGCCCCAGGTCTTGCCTTCGCCGATGAGGTCTTCCGGTTCGAGGGTGCGAAGAACGACCGCGCCCCCGAGCGCGCCGCCGCCCGCGCGGCTCGAATCGGCGCCGCGCACGATGTCGACCGTCGAGAGGGCGGCAAAATCGAAGCTGTCGATGCCGCCATCGGCATCGCGGGCACCATCGTCGAGATAGGGGATGGCGATGCCGTCGATCGTCGTCAGGACGCGGGCTCCCTCCAGACCCCGGATATTGACGCTGCCATTCGTCCGGTTGAAGTTCACGCCTGGCTCAAGGCTCCGGCCCAGATCTTCAAAGCTCGATATCTGATAGTCGTCGAGTTCCTTCTCCGTGACCTCTGAAGCAAGCGGCGTGTCTGTCACCCCTTCCTTGTCCCCTCCCTTGACCTCGAGCTTTTTCAATAGCGTAGCTCGATCCTGTTTCTCGGCAGCGGCCGATGCAGTGCCGGTGGGGGATTGCGCGTAAGAGACGGCGTTGCCCGCCAGGGTAAAAAATGCCGTGCATGCGAGAAGCGCCAGGCGATGATGCCGGGTGAACATGGACCAGTCCTTTGAAAAACGTTGGCCGGGCTTGCTGTTGAGCGGCGAACTCAAGGGGCTGGCTGGGCAGGTGTCGGAATCGGACGAAGACGGACACGCCATCGCCTTATTCAGGCCACATAAAAAACATGACTGAAAAAGTCAATATAATTTTAGGGAACCGGCGAGCGCGCTCTTCTCGGCGCCGCCCGAGCGTCTCCTCAGTTTCAGCACAATTTGAAACAGGATTGCCTCTCGTGCGTTTGGCCACAACGGAAACGGGAAGGATCCACATGCGCGCGGTTGGAATGATTCTGATGTCCGCCCTCGTACTTTCCGGGGCGACGCTTCCGAAGAAGGGCCCCCTGCCGGTGGCGAGGCCAGCAGGTCAAGGCGAGCAGCCGACGCCAACGCCGAAGCCCGCTTCACCCCAAGGCGATCGCCAGGCGAGCCAAAAAGCACAAAGCGATCAGCAGTCCCAGCGAGACTTGCCCCCGGGCTGGAAGGACGATGCTGTCCGCCCTGTACCCGAGGAGATGATTCTCGAGATCGAGAAGGAGGACCCGAAAGCCTATGCCTCCTGTCTCGCCGCACTGAAGGACCTCGGGAGCGTCTTTGCGGAGGCTACTCGCGTCGACGACGGCAAGGGGTGCGGCATCGACAAGCCGATTCAGGTCAGTTCGATACTGCCGGGCGTCGCCCTCAAGCCCGAGGGCCTGATGCGCTGCGAAACGGCCTTGGTTCTCGCTCGTTGGGTCAAGGAGACCGCCACTCCGGCGGCGAAGGCGGCGTTCGGCCCCGACGCGAGCCTTTCGGCCCTGAACCAGGCTTCCACCTATGTCTGCCGGCTACGGAACAATGGGACCATAGGCAAGATATCCGAACACGCCCGCGGCAATGCGGTGGACATCGCCTCCTTCACTCTCGGAGACGGCAAGACCATCGAGATCCAGCCGCGCGACGAGGACGGTACGTTGACGGGCGCCTTTCAACGCGCCGTCACCGCCTCCGCCTGTCTGTATTTCAGGACCGTGCTCGATCCGGGCAGCGATGCAGCGCATAAAGACCACCTGCATCTCGACGTCATCGAGCGGAAGGACGGATATCGCTACTGCCGCTAGCGCGGGATTTCTACGGAGGTCGACCCTCATCCGCCTGCTCAGCAGGAATTCTCTTTCGGATTGGCAAAGATTTCCCGCTGCCGATTGAACCCGTCGCGGAGCGATACGATCTATCAGCGGCACCGTCCGCAACGTAATTGATCGAGGAACAATTCCATGCCCCTGACAATGTACAAGCTCTCCATCCCGGCCTTCAAGCGCGGCTTCTCCGCGCTGGGTGGGCTCCTCGACAAGGCCGAGGCCTTTGCGGTGGAATCGGGAACGCCGCTCGACGAGCTCTTCAATGCGCGGCTCGCCCCGGACATGCTGCCGCTATCAGGCCAGATCCAACGGGCGAGCGACACCAGCAAGAACGCGATCGCCCGGCTGACGACGCTCGAGGTGCCGCGTTTTCCCGATGACGAGAAGAGCTTCGCCGATCTGCAGGCGCGGATCGTCAAGACGGTGGCGTTCCTCGAAACCGTGGCGGCCGAAGACCTCGATGGCAGCGAGACGCGCGAAGTGACCCTCAGCTTCCCAACCCTGAAGGTGACCTTCAGCGGCGAGGACTACCTCTTGAAATTCGTGCTGCCGAACTTCTATTTCCATTTGACCACCGCCTACGACATCCTGCGCCACAAGGGCGTGCCGATCGGCAAGGCGGACTTCATCGGCAGCCTCGAATGACGACGCTGCGGCTGCGCCGTCAGAACAAGCCCTCAATGTAGCCCGCTTCATTGAGGCGGATCTTCTCCGACGATGGTACCTTCGGCAGGCCCGGCATCGTCATGATCTCGCCTGTGATGACGACGACGAAGCCGGCGCCGGCGGCAAGGCGCACTTCACGGATCGGCACCGTGTGGCCGGTCGGAGCGCCGCGCAAGTTGGGGTCGGTGGAGAAGGAGTATTGGGTCTTGGCCATGCAGATCGGCAGGTGCCCGTAGCCCTGGTCTTCCCATGTCCTGAGCTGGTCGCGCACCACCTTGTCGGCAATGACTTCACTGGCGTGATAGATGTCCTTGGCGATCGTCTCGATCTTGTGGAAGAGCGGCATATCGTCCGGATAAAGGGGCGAAAACTGCGAGTGGCCCGCATTGGCGAGATCGACGACCTTGTGCGCAAGTTCCTCGATGCCGGTCGAGCCCTCGGCCCAGTGCCTGCAAAGGACCGCGTCGGACCCGAGCGTTCGGACATAATCCTTGATCGCCTGGATCTCGGCCTCGGTGTCCGAGGTGAAGTGGTTGATTGCGACGAGCACCGGCACGCCGAATTTCTTGACGTTCTGCACATGCCGCCCGAGATTCGCGCATCCTTTTCTGAGCGCCTCGAGATTCTCCTTGCCGAGATCGTCCTTTTTCACCCCGCCATTCATCTTGATCGCCCTGACGGTGGCAACGACGACGGCGGCGTCCGGCTTAAGGCCGGCCTTGCGGCATTTGATATCGAAGAATTTTTCCGCGCCGAGATCCGCTCCGAAGCCGGCTTCGGTGACCACATAATCGGCAAGCTTCAGCGCCGTCGTCGTCGCCACGACCGAGTTGCAGCCATGCGCGATGTTGGCGAAAGGCCCGCCATGAACGAAGGCCGGATTGTTCTCGAGCGTTTGCACCAGGTTCGGCTGCATCGCATCCTTGAGTAGGACCGCCATCGCCCCGTCCGCCTTGATGTCCCGCGCGTAGACGGGGCTCTTGTCGCGCCGATAGCCGATGATGATGTTGCCGAGACGCTTTTCCAGGTCCCTTATATCGGCGGCAAGACACAGGATCGCCATGACCTCCGAGGCCACGGTGATGTCGAATCCCGTCTCGCGCGGATAGCCATTGGCGACGCCGCCGAGCGAGCCGATGATCTGGCGCAGCGCCCGGTCGTTCATGTCCATCACCCGCCTCCAGGCAATGCGGCGGATGTCGATCGCCTGCTCGTTGCCCCAGTAGATGTGGTTGTCGATCAGCGCAGCGAGCAGATTGTGGGCCGAGGTGATGGCATGGAAATCGCCGGTGAAATGAAGGTTGATATCCTCCATCGGCACGACCTGCGCGTAGCCGCCGCCTGCCGCTCCGCCCTTGATGCCGAAGCAGGGGCCGAGCGAGGCTTCGCGGATGCAGACGATCGTCTTCTTGCCGATGCGGTTGAGGCCGTCGCCGAGGCCGACGGTCGTCGTCGTCTTGCCCTCGCCGGCCGGCGTCGGATTGATCGCCGTCACCAGGATCAGCCGGCCGTTTCTCTTGTTCTTCTGCGCCGCGATGAATTCGGCGCTCACCTTCGCCTTGTCATGGCCGTAGGGCAGCAGATGTTCCGGCGGAATGCCGAGCTTCGCGCCGATCTCAAGGATTGGCTTCTTCTTCGCGGCGCGCGCGATCTCGATATCGGACATGACCTCCGGCATGCTGCTCCCCCTCCTTGGTTCGACTGCGGGATGCGGGCGGAAGACCGTACACACTTTTCCTCATCCCGCTTCAGCCGCGCATTCCGCCTCCTCCGCGGAATGCGCCGCTTCGTTACCTTGTGCTTACGCTGACACGACCACCGTCAACGGGCAAGGATGTCGCGCATCTCCACGAGGTTGGACCGCACGCGAAGAATGTAGAAGCCCATTGTCGCCAGATGCGTCGGCATGATCCAGCCGTCCTCGCGGCCGTTCGAGATGATCAGCGGCTGGATGCGCAGCGCCGAGCGAAGCTGCTTCATCGTTTCCGTGTAGATCGGAGTGAGGCCGCGCTGGGCGACGACGTTCTCGAAATCGGCGCCGGCCGCCGAGAGGATGCCGTAGTAGCCGTAGAGCTGGCCGAAGGCGAACCAGAAGCGGTCGTCGGCGCGCGTGTCGAACCAGCCGCCATTGTGGAATTCGGACCGTTCGCGGATGATCGCCGACGTGTTGCCGAGATCGTTGGCGATGCGGTCGAGGAATTCGACCATGTTGTCGGAGCGGCCGTCGAAGATCGCCTCGCACTTGCCGAGCGAGATGTTGAACTTCCTGAGATCGCGCATGGCGGCGCGATAGAAGCTCGGTGTCGGGGTCTTGGGACCGAAGGGATTGATCCCGAAATACCAGGTTTCTTCGTCGAACTGGATGTTGCCGCGGGCGCTTTGCAGGTCATTGTTGACGCCGGACGTACCGCGGACCCGGCCGAGCGAGTCGACCAGCTCGACGGTGGTGCGCCGGACGGCCTGGTTGATGCCGCGCTGGAACGACGCCTTGTTGTCGAGCCAGGGCGTGTCGTCCCAGTCGAGCCCGAACAGTCCGAGCTTGTAGGCGAGCATCGAGGAGATCCAGGCATTCTGGTTGACGGTGAGGTCGATGAGATCGGCGGCCACGTCGACCACCGCCGAGGTCTGGCAGACCGTACCGGCCGGCAGTTGCGCCATATCCAGCGCTTCGGTCGTCGATGCGTCCGAGGGCGCGACGGCAGCGGCCTGGCTCGCCGCGGCCGCGCTACCGGATTGTCCCGTCGTCGTGCCGGGACCGCTGATCGGCGAGCCGGCCGGCACCTTGCGCTCGGAAAGCTTGTAGCGATCGACATAGTCCGGATCGAAATTGGTCCAGGCCTGCGTCTGCCAGACGAAGTAGCCGTAGAAGACGATCAGTCCGAGCAGGATGAGGCCGACCGGGCCCTTGATGATCCAGCTCCTCGCTCGATACCAGTTGGCGAGCGCCACGAAGGGCCAGAGGAACCAGGAGACCGCCAGTCCTATGCCGCGGCCGATCGCCGTGAACACGCGCTGAAAAAACACAACGATCGGATCGAGCATGTCTTATTCCTCTTTGAGACCGTAGAGCTTGCGGCGGAAGGCGGCCTTGTCTTTCAGATATGTGCCCGTCAACGTCGCCACAACATATTCGCGGAACTTTTCGCTGTAGCGCTCGTAGGCACCGTAAAAACCCTGCTTGTCGAACACGAAGCGCGAGACGAAGTCGCGCGGCACGAGCTGCGAAATGAGCTGGTTGACCAGCCATCTGTCCGGATGGTCGGGGGCCGCCCTCGTAAGCAGGAACCGGTTTTCCGGTGCGATCTCCTGCATCTTGATCGTGCCGGTCGCGGCGATCGCCCGCGACATTTCCTGAAGGAAGGGATAGCTCCCGTCACGCGCGACGAGTGCGGCGTTGCGATGGATCCAGGTCTGCAGCCAGATCCGGTCTGCATTGAGGAGATCCGCATCCGGATCGGCCTCGTTGATCAGCCCGCGGATGACCATGTCGGCCCGGTGCTGGAACAGCCCCGACTCCTGCACCCAGGAGGCCTGCGGAAGTTGCAGCCGATTGGTCGAGGCCAGGAAATCGTAGATGCGCGCGTGATCGCCGATGGCGATGTAGCTCACCTGCCAGGGTCGCGAGCGCCGGAAGCCCGGCACCGAAGGATCGCAGATCACCGTCGTCGTCTTCTCGTCGAGGAACACGTAGACGCCGCCGAAATGGTTGGCCCAGAAAGCCTCGTGGCGGAAGACCAGCTCCTCGGGGACGAGCGCGTTCTGACGGATGTCGCCGGTCAGCTTGGCAAGTTCCACCATCCGGTTCAGCATCGCGTCGTCGGACCAGGCGGTCGGGACCTTCTTCAGCCGGTCGACAAGCTCTCGTAGCTCCGCCGCCTTGCCGAGCATGTCCTCGGCGGAGAGCACCCGGAAGCGGACCTCGTTGATCGACAAGAGATCGTCGATGTCCTCGACCACCGACACGGAATCCTCGATCTCGCCATAGAGCGCGTCCTTGATCGTGACCGCGTTGATCGCGCGCATGTTGGCGTTGAAGAACTCGTGCATCAGCGCCGCGGTATTGGAAAAGCTTGTATGGACGACCGGCAGCTCCGCCTGGGCCGGAGTCAGGACGATGAAGCGCCGGTTGACCCGGTTCGGGTCGAGATAGTCGCGGTCGCCGAGTTCATCGGCGATTTCCGGGGAGAAGCCGGTCATATCGATGCTGAAGCGTTTGAGCGCCGTCGGCTTCAACCCGAAGCCTTCGAGCGCCCTGTTGTAGCGCGCGACGAGGTGCGGCTCGGAGATATCGAGCAGCCGCCCGTAGATGAGTTCCGCTTCGAGGAGACGCTTCATGCGGCAATTCTCCGGGGCGCGGCGCGGCGCACGCTCTGCCCCTCACCCTGACCCTCTCCCCGCGCGCGGGGAGAGGGAATGGCGGCATACTCAAGGGCGCCCGTTTGCCGAAACGAAATCCCCCACAAATCGTCAAAGACCAACTCGGCGCCTAAGAGGTGTCGTTCGGAGGTGCGACCTTGTCCCCTCTCCCCGCCTGCGGGGAGAGGGTTAGTCCTCGGGTTAAACCCGAGGAGACGGGCAGAGCGATCGGCATGTCTCAATACGTCAGCCATCTCTTCCACCCGCCGGAATGAACGTTAAATCCACTCCCCTCACCTCAGCCGTCAGGCGCCTGTCCAGAATGGCGACGATTGTTTCAAGAACGGAGGCACGATCATGGAATATGTGCGTGTTCCAGAAGCGAGCCACACTCCAGCCGTTCAGGAGCATGTACCTGTCGCGCACAGAATCCTTACCGCTAGCCGCATCTTGACTGCCGTCAACCTCGATAACGAGACGTGCATCGCGGCAGGCGAAATCAGCAAAGTAGGCGCCGATAGGATATTGCCGCACGAACTTGAAGCCGTTGAGGCGCCGGTCCCTCAGCTCCGACCAAAGGATCGACTCCGCGTCGTTGTCGCCTTGCCTGAGATCTCTGGCCCGTTGCGTCCGGCGTTCGTTGGCTCCTCTCATTGGTGCCTCGCAGCCGGAGCGTTGCCCCTCACCCTAACCCTCTCCCCGCAAGCGGGGAGAGGGGACGAGGTACGCGTTCGCGTTTCTCCCCTTTTCATCCCTATAAGCACATTGGCTCTCTCGTGCAGAACTGCCTTACAGCAGGAAATGAATATCTGTGGCAGAAACCTGCGCTGCCCCTCCCTGCCTCGTCCCCTCTCCCCGCGTGCGGGGAGAGGGTTAGGGTGAGGGGCAAAGCCCAAGGCGCTGGCAAAGCACAAGGCCATAAGGTAATCACTCATCCCTGCCACCGGCCCTCGCGCTTCATCGTCTCGATCTCGCGGATCGCCTTCTCGCGCTGACGCTCGCGGCGGATGATCTCGGCAATGGCGGCGTCGTCCGATTTGTCGGTGTAGCGGAACTCGCTGTCGGCGTAGCGGTTGATCTCCTGCAGCACCATCTCGATGGTGATCGGGCCGCGCAGTTCCTCGATCATCCCCTTCTTCTCGTCGTAGGACTTGTGCATGAAGGAACCCGCATCCTTGAACCAGTCGTCCGGCAGTTCGACGTCCATCGCCCGCATCTTGATCGCGTCGGTGATGTTGCGGATCGCCCGGCCGGTGAAGCGCGGCTCGGCTTCCTTGATCATGTGCAGATAGGCGCCGACATCGGCAAGCGAGGCGATCTTGCCCTTCTCCTTTTCGTAGCGCTCCCAGACGGCGGCGAGCCCCTCCTCCTGCGGCCGCGCATGCGCCGCATAGGATTGCGAAACGGCGCGCTTGATCTCCTGCCCGGCATAGAGCTGGTGCTGACCGAGCGGGATCTCGTGGTTCTTGCCGACCAGCAGCGCGAAAATGTCGATATAGTCGGCCTCCGTCTGCGGCCCGTCGACGAGCCAGCGCGCGCCGGCCCGTTGGCGCAGCGCGTCGTCGACATTCTCCGGATGGTTCGAGAACATGCCGAAGGTGCAATTGCCGCGCACCACGGTCGAGGCGCCGGCGAAGCTTTCCATCAGTACCGCCGTCACCTCGTGCTGGCCGGCGGAAGCGCGATCGTCGGAGCGCTTCGCCGCCACCTGGTCGACATCGTCGATGGTGCCCAAGGCGATCGCCCGCGGGTTCATGACGTTGTTGACGAACTCCTTGCAGTTCTGGCCTGACTTGCCCTGGTAAGAGGAGATCTGGTCGACGCCGAAATTCTCGTAGTGGAAGGGGTAGCCGGCAACGCCGCAGTAGTCATGGAGCATGCCGGCAAGCATCTGGATCAATATCGTCTTGCCGGTTCCCGGCATCCCATCGCCGATGAAGGTGAAGAGGAAGCCGCCGAGCTCGACGAAGGGGTTCATCTGCCGGTCGAAGTCGTAGGCCATCAGCATCTTGGCGAGCTTCAGCGCCTGATGCTTGGCGATATGGTTGCCGATGATTTCTTCCGGCTTCTTGAAGGTCATGACCAGGGGTTTACGCTTCTGCCCGGGCGCGACATCGAACCCGTTGAGCGTGAAATCATCCTGGTCCAGCCGGATATGGACGTTCTCGAAATTCTGCAGCCCGGTGAATCGCGCCTTGCGGGCAAGCAATCCTTCGATCGCGACGCGGGAGAAGGCGCGAGAACGCGCCGTCAGGGCAAGATCGTCCGGGGCACCGGCGATGCTGCGATCGAGGGCGGCGACCATGCTTTTCAGCGCGTCCTGGGGAGTGTCGAAGAGAAAGTCCGGTTCGGCGGCATCGTCGACCGGCTCCCCCTCGCCCTGCAGCGTCGCGCCGAGATAGGCCGCAAGCGTAAAGGCGGCGACGTAAGCCGAAGCCGAAAGCAGAGCCTTGAAGTGGCTGGCGTCCTCACCGGCAAGTGGCGTGCCGGCATTGCGCGCCTGCAATTGTTCGAGGTTCGTCTGCCGGGCGAACACGTCCGAAACGGCAAGCGCCACCTGGACGCCGCGCCGGACGCGGTAGAGGACGGCGTGCTGTGCCGGCGAAAGCAGCGGATCGGCGCCGCGCTGGATGGTGCGTGCAAGCTCGACCTCGCGAGTCCGCCGCTGGCCGCCCGTCGAGACGGTCGAGACGAAGCGGCGCCCCGTCCCTGCAAGCGGCGTGCCCGCCGAAGGCTCGTCCCGCTCGAGAATGACGAGCTTGGTAACCAGGCTCTGCCCAACCGCCTGGTGCTTGGCGATGTCATCCTCATGCAGCGTCGTCAGGCCTGTATTCAGCGTCATCGCTCAAACCTCGCTCACCACCTGGTTGCCGGAGATCACATGCACCTTGTAGTCGCCAAAAACCTGCGCCGCCTCGCCGGCCGCGTAGAGCGCCTGGTAGGCGTCGTGCGGCACCAGGGCGTGTTTCTCATAGGCACTGACGCCCATGCGCGCGGCCTCGAGATTGCCGGTGTCGATGTGAAATTCCTCCTGAGCCGGCGTCGAGGACCAGAAGCCACGCTCGGCGGGGCGCTCGGCCTTGGAGAAGACCTCCTGCACCGTCCAGGTCAGGAGCCAGGCATTCTCCGTCTTGCGCACCTTCGAGAGGATGTCGTTGATCCGGGCATTGTTCTCGGTAATTCCGGCCGAATAGAACGGCCCGAGCACGATACGCCTCAACTGCTTCGGATGCAGTTCCGGGAAATCCTTGTCGAGATTGGTGGCGATCGTCACCGGCGTCAGCGAATAGGCGCTGTTCTTCGAGGCGAAATCGTCGAAACGGCTGGCAAGCTCCGGGTTGAGCAGCCCGCCGACCGGCAAGGGGATCTCGATCTCCGGGTTGAGCTTGCCGTCTTCGGTCACCAGCATCTCGACGATATTGTCCGAAGAATCATCGATCGTCGCCATGTAGATCATCGGGAGCGTCTGCGTGCCGTCAAAGGCGCCCCAGGCGACGACGTAATAGGGCCGCATCGTCTGCGGGTTGACACCGACCCGGATCGTCTCAGGCAGGATGAAGGGCGAGAAGATGTCGCCCTTGCCGATCTGCTCGAGATAGAGCCGCTCCGCCATGCGGGCTTGCAGCGCCTCCGGAAAGGCCTTCTGCCGCAGGATGAGATCGACCATCTCCTCCCGGAGCGAATCGGCGGATGGGATGCTCGCCAGCCGCTTTTCGGCGCTCTGCCGGTCGTTCTCGAGTTCCAGCACATTCTGGAAGACCGGAAACCCGCTCTCGGCGCGCGAGATGCGGAAGTGCTCGACGAAGCCGATGCGATTTTCCCAGCAGGCAACCGATGCCTTCAGCCGCATGAGATAGGGAACGATGACTTCGCCGACGACGGTGTCTCGATAAAGCGGCGAATTGCGGTCGCCGAGAAAAAGCTCGAGCCCTGCCAGAGCGGCCCTGATCGACGTGAAATATTGCCTTACGGCAGGAGATACGGCGGTATTCATGAAAATCCCTCCGGCAAATGCCGAAAGGCAGTCGGAAGGCTGGTCATTGTCGCCTTGCCGATCACTGCTTCACGTAGTTTGCGGCATTGTGCTTGTCCATCACCGTCTGGAAGCGACGGGCAAAGGCGTCGTCGGCCAGCTTCTTGCGCCGCTGGATATCCTGCGTCGCAAGCATGTTCTTTTCATGCATTTCGAGAAGGTCGCCGATATGGCGCTGGGCGGCGGCGCCAATTCCGGCCATCGTTTCCTCGGCGGCGGTGTCGACCTGGCTGCCGAGCGTGTTGATCTTGTGCGCCACATCCTGCTGTGCCGCCGTCTTCAGCGAATCCTCCAGCGACTTGTAGAGCACGATGCGCTGCTCGGTATCGATCGTCAGCTTGTTAATCAGCGTGTTCTGCGCGGCGATCTGATTGTTGAGCGAATCGACGAAGGTCTGGAACATCGCCGTGTAGCGCTCGAGCGTCTGGCTCTCGGCGAGCAGTTCCTGTTCCTTGGCCTGCTTCTCGTTGTACTCGGTTGCTAGCCGCGAGCGCTCGGCCTCAAGGTCGGTACGGGTCGTCTGATCCGTGGAAGCCGCGATTCGGTTCTCGATGTCGAGCAGCAGCGGATTGAGCTCCTCGATGCGCTTCTGGGTCTCCACGAGCGCGGCCATCGTACCCTTGCGGCGCTCGATCACCTGGATGAGGCTCTGCTCGGATGTCCTGTAGCGCTGGTCGAGGATCGCTTTCTGCTCCTTGAGGATGCCGACGATGGTGTCGGACTTGACGAGCAGCTCCTGGAGATTGCCGGCAAGCGACATGTTGCGTACCCGGTCGGTGCGCATGCGCTGCATCGACTGCTTGGAGAAGATGCCGATGAACTTCTCGTAGCCGGTATAGCTCTTCATGCTCTCGAATTCGGCACCGAAGACGTTCGTCGCATCTTCGAGGCCGATGATCAGATCGGCGATATTGGCTTCCATCGTCTTCTGCTGTTTGAGCACGTCCTGGATGCGGGCGTTCTCGATGTCGAAGTTGACGTCGCCGAGCTTGGTGTCGGCCTTGGCGAATTGCTCGAGGACGACGCCCGACTGTTCGAGCTTGCCGCGCATCTCGTCGACGACGCTGCGCGTCTTGGCGATCTCGGCGTCAAAATTCTGGAGAGTGGCCATTTCCTATCCCCTTCGTCCATCCGGGCATCCGTGCCCATGAACCTAACTGCTCAGCCCTTGATTGCACTTATATAAAGGGTGTTCAACAGGTCAGGACAAGAGATGCTGACGGGCTTTTTTCAACGTGCCGGAACGGTTCTTTCACGGGCCGGGAACGGGATTTTTGAGATAGGCGATGACATCGGCGATATCCGCCGGCTTTTTCAATCCTGGAAAACTCATGCGGGTGCCGCTCACCATGGCCGTGGGGCTCAGGAGATAGTCCGAGAGCGTCGCCTCGTCCCACACCTTGCCTTCAGCGCCGAACGCCCTCATAGCGTCGGAGTATCCGTAGCCGCTGTACGACGCGACGGGACGGCCGAAAACGCCCATCAAGCTCGGCCCCACCCGGTTTACCGGCTCCGTGGCCGTATGGCAGGCGCTGCATTTCCTGAAGATCGCCGCACCCGCCTTGGGGTCGCCATCCGCCAGGCCCGGTGTAGCGACAAGGACAAGACACGTGGCGAAGAAGGCGGACCGCATCGTTGGAACTCCCGTTGAGATTGGACGCCCTCGTCAGCCGTCGCGCATCTGGTCTTCCCAATGGCGACGGCAGTAGGACACGTATTTCTCGTTGCCGCCGACATCGACCTGCGCCCCCTCGCGCACGACATTGCCGTCGCCGTCCTGGCGCACGACCATCGTCGCCTTGCGTCCGCAATGGCAGATCGTCCTGACTTCACGCAGTTCGTCCGCAATCGCAAGCAGGGACATGGAGCCGGGAAAGAGCTTCCCCTGGAAATCCGTTCTCAAGCCATAGGCCATGACTGGAATGCCGAGGCGGTCAGCGACGCGCGCGAGCTGCCAGACTTGGTTCTCGCCGAGGAATTGCGCCTCGTCGACGAAAATGCAGGCGATGGCGCCGGAGCCGTCGCTGTTAAGACGTTCGACGAGGCTGTAGAGATCGTCATCGCCATGGAACGGGATGCCATCCGATCGGAGCCCGATGCGCGATGCGATGCGTCCCGTACCGGCGCGATCGTCGAAGGCGGCAATCAGCATCACGACGCGCATGCCGCGCTCCTGATAGTTGTAGGCGGCCTGCAGGAGCAGCGTGCTCTTGCCCGCATTCATCGTCGCGTAGCTGAAATAGAGTTTGGCCATGACCTCGGTTTCCAGACATCGTCTCCGCTAAATGACCGTGCAAATGGCTGATGACCAGAGCGCGTCGGCGCGACCCACAGGTTTTCGCCCTCGGCGGAAAGTGTTCCACCCCCCCGCGTCGCGCGTCAGCCTATCGGTGTTTGTGGAGCGTCATTTCGGAGCCATTGCGACATTCAGCGTCGTTTTGTGCATCCCCTTAATGGAATGAGACAATACACTTCCTTTAACGCCAAGGCCTTGAATTCGGGGCGCATTGGTGTTTGGCTAAAAAAAGAACACAGGCAGGGGAACGACAACGATGATAAGGACATTCTCACTCAAATTCATGCTGGCGGGGGCCATCTGCATGGCGGCGCTGACTGCCGGCAATGCGGCCGCGGCCGAGGCGGAAAGCTGCGGCACCGTCCGCTTCTCCGACGTCGGCTGGACGGACATCACCGCGACGACGGCGACGGCAACCACAATCCTGAAGGCGCTCGGCTATGAGACGGATGTCAAGGTGCTTTCGGTCCCCGTTACCTACACGTCGCTGAAGAACAAGGATATCGACGTCTTCCTTGGCAACTGGATGCCGACCATGGAAGCCGACATCAAGCCCTATCGCGACGACAAATCGGTCGAGACCGTCCGCCAGAATCTCGAAGGCGCCAAATACACGCTGGCGACCAACGCCAAGGGTGCCGAGCTCGGCATCAAGGACTTCAAGGACATTGCCGCCCACAAGGACGCGCTCGAAGGAAAGATCTACGGCATCGAGCCCGGCAATGACGGCAACCGCCTGATCATCGACATGGTCGAGAAGGGTACGTTCGACCTCAAGGGCTTCGAGGTCGTCGAATCCTCCGAACAGGGCATGCTGGCGCAGGTGGCGCGCGCCGAAAAGGA
Organism: Sinorhizobium glycinis; assembly: GCF_001651865.1. Classification (GTDB taxonomy): domain Bacteria; phylum Pseudomonadota; class Alphaproteobacteria; order Rhizobiales; family Rhizobiaceae; genus Sinorhizobium; species Sinorhizobium glycinis. The sequence continues at coordinate 27,440 of NZ_LPUX01000061.1, read as the reverse complement.
TGGCGAGCCGATCGTCTTCCTCGGCTGGGAGCCGCATCCGATGAACGCCAACTTCAAGCTTACCTACCTCTCCGGCGGCGATGACATCTTCGGCCCGAACTTCGGCGGCGCCACGGTCCACACCAATGTGCGTGCCGGCTACACCACCGAATGCCCGAATGTCGGCGCCTTGCTCAAGAATCTGAACTTCTCGCTTGAGATGGAAAACGAGATCATGGGCAAGATCCTGAACGACGGCGAAGATCCGGAGAAGGCCGCTGCAGCCTGGCTGAAGGACAACCCCTCCGCCATCGAGCCCTGGCTTGCCGGCGTGACCACCAAGGATGGTGGCGATGGACTGGCTGCGGTGAAGGCCGAGCTCGGTCTCTGATTGCCGTAGCGCCGCGCGGCCGTTCGTCGCGCAAAGGTCGCTGCAGCACTCCAAGATTGCTGCATGCCTCAGTCCTCTGATCGGCTTTGATTGAAGGAAACATGCAGTCGGGCGGGGAACTCCCCCGCCCTTTTCCACCGCTTCATGCGATCAGTGTTTGACCCTGACAAGAGGGATCCAGTTTCGTGGAATTTCTGACTGATAATCGCATCCCGATCGGCGGCTGGGCCAAGGCGTTCGTCGACTGGCTGACGACGAATTTCGAGCTGTTCTTCGACCAGCTCGCAAATCTGCTCTCGGGCATCATCTCGGTCCTGCTCTACATCCTCCAGACGCCGCACCCGCTCATCGTCATTGCGATCGTGACCGCACTTGCGTGGTGGTTTCGCCGCTCGATCGGCATCGCCGTATTCACCTGTCTTGGGCTGCTCCTGATCGTCAATCAGGGCTACTGGCAGGAAACGACGGAGACGCTGGCGCTGGTGCTCGCGGCGAGCTTCGTCAGCATGGCCGTCGGCGTGCCGCTCGGCATCGTGGCCGCGCGGCGCGCCTGGGTCTACTCGATCATGCGCCCGATCCTCGACCTGATGCAGACGATCCCGACCTTCGTCTATCTCATTCCGGCGCTGATCCTTTTCGGCCTCGGCATGGTGCCGGGGCTGATCGCGACGGTTATTTTCGCCATTCCCGCACCGATCCGCCTGACGCGTCTCGGCATCATCTCGACGCCGCCGTCGCTGGTCGAGGCGGCCGAGTCCTTCGGCGCCACCCCATGGCAGGTGCTGCGCAAGGTCGAGATCCCGTTCGCCATGCCGCAGATCATGGCCGGGCTGACGCAGACGATCATGCTGTCGCTCTCGATGGTGGTCATCGCCGCGCTCGTCGGTGCCGACGGCCTCGGCGTGCCCGTCCTTCGGGCGCTGAACACGGTCAATATCGCCAGGGGGTTCGAGTCCGGGCTCTGTATCGTCATCCTGGCCATCGTTCTCGACCGTCTTTTCCGCACGTCCGACGAAGGAGAAGGCGCATGACCGAAGCCGTCGTTTTCAAGAATGTCGACATCATCTTCGGCAAGAACCCGCAGCCTGCCCTGCAGATGGTCGATCAGGGCAAGACCCGCGACGAGATCGGCGCCGCCACAGGCCACGTGCTTGGCGTTGCCGGCGCCTCGCTGGCGATCCACGAAGGCGAGATCCTCGTGCTGATGGGCCTGTCCGGCTCCGGCAAGTCGACGCTGCTGCGAGCCGTCAACGGGCTTGCCCCTGTCGTCCGCGGCGAGGTCGAGGTCAAGACTCCGGGCGGATCGCTGAACCCGTACCGTTGCAACGCCAAGGCTCTGCGGGACTTCCGCATGCACACGGTGTCGATGGTGTTCCAGCAGTTCGCCCTGCTTCCCTGGCGCACGGTGGCCGACAATGTCGGCTTCGGCCTCGAACTGGCGGGGGTGGGCGACGCCGAGCGGAAGAAGCGCGTCGGCGAGCAGCTTGAACTCGTCAACCTGACCAAGTGGGCGGACCGCAAGGTGAACGAGCTTTCGGGCGGCATGCAACAGCGCGTCGGCCTGGCACGGGCCTTCGCCACCGGCGCCCCGATCCTTCTGATGGATGAGCCGTTCTCGGCCCTCGACCCGTTGATCCGCACGCGCCTGCAGGACGAACTGCTCGAATTCCAGCGGCGGCTGAAGAAGACGATCATCTTCGTCAGCCACGACCTCGACGAGGCCTTCCGCATCGGCAATCGCATCGCCATCATGGAGGGCGGGCGAATCATCCAGTGCGGCACGCCGCAGGAGATCGTCAAGAACCCCGCCAACCAATACGTGGCCGATTTCGTCCAGCACATGAACCCCATCACCATGCTGACGGCGAAGGACGTGATGCAGACCGGCGTCGAGCGAGCCGCTGCCAATGCCGGCGTGACGGCAACCGCCAAGCCCACCACGCCGCTCGTCGACATCCTCGACGCCATGTCCCGCCAGCCTGGCAGCATCGGCGTCGTCGATAACGGCGCGGTGGTCGGGACCATCGACGCGCAAAACATCGTCGAAGGCCTGACACGCCACCGCAGCAAAGATTGACGCGGTAAACCGAGCGGTTCAAAAGAAGCCTGGAGCAGCCGCTCCGGGCTTTTTTGTTTGGACTCACCGCGAGGAAGCGCATCATGAGCGACAAACCGAACGTCCTGCGTGAGACCGACGACGAGGCACGCAAGCTTGCCCGCACGTTGCTCCGCTCGGCGCGAAGCGGCGCGCTCGCTGTGCTCGAGCCCGAAGGCAACGGCTTCCCCTTCGTCAGCCGCGTGTTGATCGGCATCGACATTGACGGAGCGCCGGTCATTCTCGTCTCGCGGCTTTCGACCCATACCCAGGCGCTCATTGCCGACCCGCGCGCCTCCCTGCTGGCGGGCGAGCCGGGCAAGGGCGATCCCCTCGCCCATCCGCGCCTGACCATCCAATGCGAGGCCGAAGAGGTCGCGCGCGACAGCGCCGCGCATGGCCGCATCCGCGAACGTTTTCTTCGCCGCCACCCTAAAGCCCGGCTCTATGTGGATTTTCCGGATTTCGGCTTTTTCCGCCTTGCCCCGCTGCGCGCCAGCCTCAATGGCGGCTTCGGCCGCGCCTATGCGCTGACTGACAGGGACCTCGTCATTGCTTCGCCCGCGATCGCCGCGCTCGCCGAGATGGAGGGCAGTGCGATCGAGCATATGAACGCCGATCACAGAGACGCCGTGAAGCACTATGCGACATTTCACTGCCGTGCGGCGGAAGGCGACTGGAAGATCGTCGGAATCGATGCGGCCGGCCTCGACCTTTCCGACGGAGAGAGATTGCAGCGTCTGGAATTTGACGCGGTTATCGAAAACACGGTGCAGTTGCGGCCAATTTTGAAAAAACTTAACGGTTAATCGGCACTTAGCTACCCCCAATTCTTGCAGTGGGTAGTTGCCCTTTTATGCATCACGGCTAATTATCGTGCTTCGTAAAATATAACTACGTGTGATGTAATCCTCGCATGGAGCACGCAATGCAGCCACTTTCGCCTGAAAAACATGAGGAAGCGGAGATCGCAGCCGGTTTCCTCTCGGCCATGGCAAATCCAAAACGCCTGCTCATTCTCGACTCTCTGGTCAAGGAGGAAATGGCGGTAGGCACATTGGCCAACAAGGTCGGGCTGAGCCAGTCGGCTCTTTCGCAGCACCTCTCGAAGTTGCGTGCCCAGAATCTGGTTAGCACCCGTCGTGACGCCCAGACGATCTATTACTCGAGTTCGTCCGATGCCGTCATGAAGATTTTGGGCGCCCTCTCCGAAATCTACGGCGCCGCCGCGAGCGTCGTGGTAGAAAAGCCCCTCGTACGCAAGTCGGCCTGACTCCCAAGACGCCGGCAAGAGCTGCAAGTCCAAAGCCCCGACGAGCAATCGCGGGGCTTATTTCTTGCGCAAGAGCGAACCACCGCAAGGCCTCCGCAGGCTTGACGCTCACAGGGGCGCTGATAATTTGACCAACGGGTAAAAGAATCCGGATCCGCTCAGCTGCTCACGCCTGCGGCAACAAGATCCGACGAGGAGAACAGGACATGTCGAGCCGTCTTAACACCACCCCGAACGACCTCAGCGCCTTCTGGATGCCGTTCACCGCCAATCGGCAGTTCAAGAAGGAGCCGCGCCTCTTCGTCGGCGCAAAAGACATGTACTACACCACCCATGACGGGCGGACAGTGCTCGATGGAACGGCCGGGCTCTGGTGCGTCAATGCGGGTCACTGTCGGCCGAAGATCACCGAGGCGATCCGCGAACAGGCGGGCGAACTCGACTATGCGCCGGCCTTTCAGCTTGGTCATCCAAAGGCTTTCGAACTTGCCAACCGGCTTGTCGACATCGCGCCTGAGGGGCTGAACCATGTTCTCTACACCAATTCCGGTTCGGAATCGGTCGACACCGCCTTGAAGGTGGCGCTCGCCTATCACCGTGCCAAGGGCAACGGCTCGCGCTTCCGCCTGATCGGCCGCGAGCGCGGCTATCACGGCGTCAATTTCGGCGGCATTTCGGTCGGCGGCATCGTCGCCAACCGCAAGATGTTCGGCACGCTGCTGACCGGCGTCGACCATCTGCCGCACACCCACCTGCCCGCCAAGAATGCGTTTACCCGCGGCGAGCCCGAGCACGGCGCCGATCTCGCGAGCGAACTGGAGCGGATCGTCACCCTCCACGACGCCTCGACGATCGCGGCTGTCATCGTCGAGCCGGTCGCCGGCTCCACCGGCGTGCTCATCCCGCCGAAAGGTTATCTCCAGAAGCTGCGCGAGATCTGCACCAAGCACGGTATCCTCTTGATCTTCGACGAGGTCATCACCGGTTACGGCCGCCTCGGCACGCCCTTCGCGGCGCAATATTTCGACGTGAAGCCCGATATCATCACCACCGCCAAGGGTCTCACCAACGGCGTGATCCCGATGGGCGCGGTGTTCGTCACCTCGGAAATTCACGATGCTTTCATGACCGGGCCGGAGCATCTGATCGAGTTCTTCCACGGCTATACCTATTCCGGCAACCCGATCGCCTCGGCCGCAGCACTCGGAACGCTCGACACCTACAAGGCGGAAGGCCTCCTGACGCGCGCCGCCGAGCTCGCGCCTTATTGGGAAGAGGCGCTGCATTCGCTGAAGGACTGCCCGCACGTCATCGACATCCGCAACATCGGCCTGATCGGCGCGGTCGAGCTCGAGCCGATCGCCGGAGAGCCGACGAAGCGTGCCTTCTCCGCCTTCCTGAAGGCCTACGAGAAGGGCCTCTTGATCCGCACGACCGGCGATATCATCGCGCTGTCGCCGCCGTTGATCATCGAGAAACACCAGATCGACGAACTCTTCGACAAGCTGCGCGACGTTCTGAAGAGCAATATCTGAGAATTCACGCTCGCGATTCTCGAACCCTTTCCCCGCGCGCGGAGAGAGGGTTATTGTCGTCAGCAAAGCAGCAAGGGGCGAGGTGCAGGCATGTCCGATGCGCTGGAACGGCTAATCGATCAAGGCGTCGGCCGAAAACCGGCCGACATCGTGCTCAAGGGCGGGCAGTTTTTCGATCTCGCCACCGGCGAACTCGTCGCATCCGACATTGCCATGTCGGGTGACCGGATCGTCGGCACCTGCGGCGACTACGAGGGGCGCGAGGAGATCGACGTCTCCGGCCGCATCGTCGTTCCCGGCTTTATCGACACGCATCTGCACATCGAATCCTCTCTCGTCACCCCGCACGAATTCGACCGCTGCGTCCTGCCGCTCGGCATCACGACGGCGATCTGCGATCCGCACGAGATCGCCAACGTGCTCGGCACCGAGGGTATCCAGTTCTTCCTGGACTCGGCGGTCGAAACGATAATGGACATCCGCGTCCAGCTTTCCTCCTGCGTGCCGGCAACGCATCTGGAGACGGCCGGCGCCGATCTGCCGATCGAGCGGCTCACGCCTTTTCGCCATCACCCCAAGGTGATCGGCCTTGCCGAATTCATGAATTTCCCCGGCGTCATCCACAAGGATCCGGTCTGCCTCGCCAAGCTCGACGCCTTCCAGGGCGGCCACATCGATGGCCATGCACCGCTCTTGCGCGGCAAGGAACTGAACGGTTACCTCGCAACCGGCATCCGCACCGACCACGAATGCACGAGCGCCGAGGAAGCGCTCGAAAAGATCCGCAAGGGCATGCACATCCTCGTGCGCGAAGGATCGGTCTCGAAAGACCTGCATGCGCTGATGCCGATCATCACCGAGCGGCTCTCGCCCTATCTGGCGCTCTGCACGGACGATCGCAATCCGCTCGACATCGCCGAACAGGGCCATCTCGACCACATGATCCGCACGGCGATCGCTGCGGGCGTCGAGCCGCTGGCGGTCTATCGCGCCGCCTCGATCTCGGCGGCGCGTGCCTTCGGGCTTAGCGACCGCGGCCTGGTTGCGCCGGGTTGGCGGGCTGATCTCGTCGTCGTCGACAGCTTGGAAAATTGCAAGGCCGAGATGGTCTTTTCTGGCGGAAGGCGTGTGACCGACGCCCTCTTTGCCCGGCGCAAACCGGTCGAGCCGGTCGGGCTCGACAGCGTCAAGGCGCGTGAGGTCAAGGCGGCCGATTTCGCCGTGCCCCACAGCGATGGCGAGACCTCGGTGATCGGTGTGCTGCCCGGCAAGATCATCACCGAGCACCGGCGCTTTCGCCTGCCGGCCGAGGGCAACCAGACTGGTCCCGATCTCGACCGTGACATCATCAAGGTCGCCGTCATCGAACGCCACGGCGTCAACGGCAATCATGCCAACGGCTTCGTCCAGGGCTTCGGCCTGAAGAAAGGCGCCATCGCCTCCACCGTCGGCCACGACAGCCACAATATCTGCGTTGTCGGGGTGAGCGAGGAGGACATGGCGGTTGCCGCCAATCGCCTCGGTCAGATCAGGGGCGGCTTCGTCGTCGTCGAGAATGGCAAGGTGACCGGCGAAATCGCATTGCCGATCGCCGGACTGATGAGCCTGGAGCCTTATGAGCGCGTGCGCGACATCCTCCACCACCTGCGCCAGGCCGCCTTCGCGCTCGGAGCGACGCTGGAAGAGCCTTTCCTGCAGCTCGCCTTCCTGCCGCTGCCGGTGATCCCGCACCTGAAGATTTCGGATCGCGGCCTCGTGGACGTCGACAAGTTCGCGCTGATCGGGTGAAGTCGGCCGGACCGTCGCTCAATTTGCCCCGTTTTCGCCGATGCTCCGCTCGTCGGCCGCAGTCCTCTGCCTTGAGCCGACTGGCACCGCCTTCCCCTCCTGCTCCGTCATCCTCGGCCATGAGCCGAGGATCCGGGCGCATGTCTTGACGCGCGACACAAGAGGATCGCGCGCCGGCAACATCACGTCCGAGAAGTTCGGAGCCACTATTCGGGTTTGCGGTCTCGTGACTGGATCCTCGGCTCAGGGCCGAGGATGACGGAGGAGAGAAAGTCGCTCACCCAACCTCCCGCAGAAAACGTCATAGGCGGCAAGCCTGATCGTGTTGTCCGCGAAGACGGGCGCAAATCCCGGAATCGGCAACACTTCGGCAACCGTCATGTCGACGGCGAGCTGCACCGCCTGCGGCTCTCCCGTCAGGTTGAAGACGAAGAGCAGGCGTTCGCCGTTCTTCTCCCTGGTGAAGGCCAGTACATCCTGATTGGTCGCAAGGAACGCCATGTCGCCATCGAGAAGGGCCGCATGCGCGCGGCGGAAAGCGAGTGTCTCGCGGTAATGCTCGAGCACCGAGCCTGCCACCCCCTCCTGGACATCGACCGCCAAGGCGCGCTGTTCTTCGCGCACCGGCAGCCAGGGAAACCCGGTGGAAAAGCCGGCATTCGCCTCATCCCGTTCCCAGACCATCGGCGTCCGGCAGCCGTCGCGGCCTTTGAAGGCGGGCCAGAAACGGATGCCATAGGGGTCGCGCAGCTCCTCATAGGTGAGTTCCGCCTCCGCCAGCCCCAATTCTTCGCCCTGGTAGAGGCAGATCGAGCCGCGCAGGCTGGCAAGCAGGGAGATGGCGAGTTTCGCCAGCCGTTTCCGATCGGCCTCCCGCAGCGAAAAACGGCTGACATGGCGCATGACGTCGTGGTTGGAGAAGGCCCAGCAGACCCAGCCATCGGTGACGATCGCCTGGAAATTCTCGACGCAGCGGCGGATATGGCGTGCCGAGAATTCCGGGCCGAGCAGATCGAACGTGTAGCACATGTGCAGCTTGTCGCCGCCGCTCGTATAGGCGGCAACGGTCTTCAGCGAACGGGCGCCGTCGCCGACCTCGCCGACCGTCGCGCGGCCGCCATATCTGTCGAGCAAGCGCCGCAAGCGCTGCAGAAAGGCGATATTCTCCGGCTGGGTCTTGTCGTAGAGATGATCCTGCATCCCGTAGGGATTGACCTCCGGCGCATCGCTGCTCGTCGCATCGGGGTCCGGCACAAGCGGCGGATTGTCCCGCAAAAGCCGGTCATGGAAATAGTAGTTCACGGTGTCGAGCCGGAAGCCGTCGACGCCGCGGTCCAGCCAGAAGCGCACCGTCGCAAGCAGCGCCTCCTGAACCTCCGGATGATGAAAATTGAGGTCCGGCTGCGACGTCAGGAAATTGTGCATGTAATATTGCCTGCGCACCCCGTCCCATTCCCAGGCAGGGCCGCCGAAGATCGAAAGCCAGTTGTTGGGCGCCGTCCCGTCCGGCTTCGGATCTGCCCAGACATACCAGTCCGCCTTGGCATTGGTGCGGCTCGAGCGGCTCTCGAGGAACCAGGGGTGGCGGTCGGAAGTGTGCGAGATCACCTGGTCGATGATCACCTTCAGCCCCGTCCGGTGCGCCTCCGCCATCATCGTGTCGAAATCGGCAAGCGTGCCGAACATCGGATCGACGTCGCAATAATCCGAGACGTCGTAGCCCATGTCCGCCTGGGGCGACTTGAAGAAGGGTGACAGCCAGATGGCGTCGACGCCGAGCGAGGCGATATGCGACAGACGCCGGGTGACGCCGCGGAGGTCGCCTATGCCGTCGCCATCGGTATCCTGGAAGGAGCGCGGATAGACCTGGTAGACCACCGCGCCGCGCCACCAATCGTCGCCAGACCCAGATTCAATCGCCATCCGCAAACCCCGCCGTTCCAACTGCTCGATGAGAGATGTATCGCCGCGAATTCACCGAGTAAACGGCGCGCGCAACATTCGCTTGCTGCGAAGCCGACAGATCGCTAACCCATGAACGACGCAAATGGAGGAGAAGCACGAATGGCCGGCAGCATGCTTTCAATCGGCGAATGCATGGTCGAACTGATGCAGGCGGAAGGAGGCATGCTGCGCAAGGGCTATGCGGGCGACACCTTCAACACCGCCTATTACGCCCGTCTGTTCGCACCGGCCGGATGGACCGTGGAGTATCTGACCGCCGTCGGAACCGACGTCGTGTCCGACGAGATGTTGTCATTCATCGAAGGCACCGGGGTCGGCACGGCGCATATCGCCAGGATCGAGGGCCGCATGCCGGGGCTCTACATGATCCACCTGAAGGATGGCGAGCGCAGCTTCTCCTATTGGCGCTCCACCTCCGCCGCCAAGCTGCTCGCCGGCGATCCGGACCGGCTGCGGGCGGCGATCGAAAAGATGGACGTGGTCTTCTTCTCCGGGATCACGCTCGCAATCCTTGCTCCGGATGCGGCCGAGACCTTGCTGTCGGAACTGCGGCGGTCGAAGGCGAGCGGCAAGCGCGTCGTGTTCGATCCAAATATCCGCCCGCGCCTTTGGAACGACGCGTCACGGATGCGGGCGACGCTGGAAGCCGGCGCGCGGTCAGCGACGATGGTGCTGCCGAGCTATGACGACGAAGCTACGCATTTCGGCGATGCGTCCGTTGGCGGGACGATCGAACGCTACCGCGACCTCGGCGTCGCAGACATCGCGGTGAAGGACGGAGCGAATGGCGTCACCCTGCAGTTCGGCGAAGGAGAGCGCCTGCATATACCCGCCGCGCCGGTTTCCCGCATCGTCGACACCACCAGCGCCGGGGACAGCTTCAACGGTTCTTTCCTCGCGCGCCTCGCCGCCGGCCACCGCCCGGCCGATGCTGCCGCCTTCGCCGCACGCGTCGCCGCCGCCGTGATCGGCCATCATGGAGCACTGGTCGCGCGGGAGAAACTTCCAATATCGGAATAGAGCGGAGATTCGCCCCTCACCCTAGAGCATTTTGCAGTCAGGTGGAATCACCTGACGTCGCAAAAATGCGGCAAAAACAAAGGCTTAGAGCGGAGGCGCGAACGTATGTGAGCGCATCCCGCACTAGCCCTCTCCCCGCTCGCGGGGAGAGGGACTTGAGAGCGCGCCACGAGTCCCCTTCGCCCCGCGTGCGGGGAGAAGGTGGCGGCAGCCGGATGAGGGGCCTTCACGACCTCAGAAATCGATCACCGCTTCTTGCGCGCCTTCGATTCGTAAGGATTGTCCGATGCGCGGAAATGAACGCGGATCGGCACGCCCGGCATGTCGAAGTCGTTGCGCAGGCCGTTGATCAGGTAACGAACATAGGATTCCGGCACGGCCTCGGGACGCGTGCAGGAAATCATGAAGCCCGGCGGGCGGGCCTTTACCTGGGTCATGTATTTGAGCTTCAGGCGACGGCCGGAGACGGCCGGCGGCGGGTGCTGCACCTGCTGCGACTCCAGCCAGCGGTTGAGGCGTGCCGTCGAGATGCGCCGGTTCCAGATCTTGTCGGTCTCGATGATCGCCTGCATCAGCCGGTCGAGACCATAGCCCGTGTGACCGGAGATCGGCACCGCGCGGATGCCGCGGGCCTGCGGCAGCAGCCGTTCGGTCTTTTCGCGCAGATCCTGAAGGACCGCCTGCCAGTTCTCCACCAGATCCCATTTGTTGAAAGCGAGCACTGCCGCACGCCCCTCGCGCAGCACGAGGTCCACGATCTGAAGGTCCTGCTTCTCGAAGGGGATCGTCGCGTCGAAGACGATGACCACCGTCTCGGCAAAACGGATGGCGCGGAGCGCATCGGCGACGGACAGCTTCTCGAGCTTCTCCTGGACCTTCGCCTTGCGGCGCATGCCGGCCGTGTCGAACATCTTGATCGTGCGGCCGCGCCATTGCCACTCGACCGAGATGGAGTCGCGGGTAATGCCGGCCTCGGGGCCGGTCAGCAGCCGGTCTTCACCGAGAAAGCGGTTGATGAGCGTCGACTTGCCGGCGTTCGGCCGGCCGACGATCGCGACGCGCAGGGGCTTCGTTTCGTCATAGGCGGGTTCCGCCTCATCGTCCTCCCCTTCCCCGGCGCCGGGCGGGCGGATATCGACATCGGTCTCGGCGACATCCTCGGCCGGGGGAAAGGCCCTTTCCTCGCCGAGCGCAGCGACGATGGCATCGCGCAGGTCGAGCATGCCCTGGCCATGTTCGGCGGAGATCGGGCATGGTTCTCCTAGACCGAGCGTGAAGGCATCGTAGAAGCCGCCTTCCGAACCGCGCGCCTCGGCCTTGTTGGCGACGACGATGACGGGTTTGCCACGCCGACGCAGCATTTCGGCAAGCGTCTCGTCGGCCGGCGTCAGGCCAGCCTTGGCGTCGATGACGAACAGCGACAGATCCGCCTCGTCGATCGCCTGTTCGGTCTGCGCCCACATCCGTCCCTGCAGGCTGTCGGGCGCCGATTGCTCAAGACCGGCCGTGTCGATGATGCGGAATTTCAGGTCGACGAGCTTCGCGTCGCCGGGCCGACGGTCGCGCGTGACCCCTGGCGTGTCGTCGACGAGCGCCAGCTTCTTGCCAACCAGGCGGTTGAACAAGGTCGATTTGCCGACATTGGGACGCCCGACGATGGCGACGGTGAAACTCATATTACCCGCCTCAAGCTTTGCCGCTCGCCGCAATCACGTCGAGCAGCATCTGCGCCCGGTTGGCGACGCCGCGCGGGCTTTCGGTATCATCGGCGATCTGCTGGAACCAGCCCTTCGCTTTGGCGAAATCGCCCGCCTTGTAGGCCGCAAGGCCGAGCGCCTCACGAGCCGAATGGCGCATGGCGTTTTGCGGCACCGCCAGTTGTTCGACCTCGGCGGAGACCCGATCGTAGGTGCCGGCATCGATGAGCAGGTAAGCCGCGCGCAGCCGCGCCGCGTCGCGCAGCGCCGCCGGAATGCGTGTGTCCTTGCCGATCTCGGAGAACGCCGCCACGGCCGCTTCGGTTTCGCCCTTCTGAGCCTGGAGCGTCGCCGTGCGCAGCCGCGCGAGAACCGGATAGGAGCCGTAGCCCTCCTGCTCCAGCTTCGTGAGTGCGGCGAGCGCCTCCTCGGATTTGTTTTCCTTGGCAAGATCGAGGGCTACGAGAAAGGCGTCCCCCGACTGCGACGAGGAACTCTCCTGCCAATAGTCGTAGCCGACCTTGCCGACGGTGCCGAGGACGATGAGCGCCGCGATCCCGATGATGAGACCGCCGAACCGCGTCCAGATGGCCTTCATCTGGTCCGAGCGGAGTTCTTCGTTGACCTCGCGGATAAAGCTGTCGTCCTGGTTTGCCATCTGTCGCCCCGGCCTTCCCTGCATGCTGCACGTAGCCCCGACGATCGCCAACGATGTCGGGAAAGAATACGCGCAATCTCAAACTGTTCGAGCATCCGTTGCGCGCCCGGCCGGACGCGCGTCGCTCTCTGTGGATTTTGCGCCTTCTACCCGATTTTGCGCCGCTTGTAAGGGGGCGGACGTGATTTAGCCCATAACGATCGGAGCGACGCCGATCAGCCAATCGTGCAGCTTCCAGATGAAGAGCACATAGGCGACGAGACCGATGAGAACCGCCAATACGTCGTTGCGCGCCGACTTGAACACCGGCAGCACGGGTTCGCCCGCGCGCGCGCGTCGTTTCAACGAGATGCGCAGGATCACCGCCCAGGCGAGGAAGGAACCGAAGAGCAGCACCGAAGATGCCTCGCCATTCGCAAGCAGGTGTGCCAGTGCCCAGATCTTGATCGACAGGATCTGCGGATGCTTGACCGCGACGGCGATGCGCCCCGCCGGCAGGAAGCCCGCGGCAAGAAAGACAAAGGCAAACAGCATCAGGAGAAGGGCAATGTGGCGCAGGAACACCGGCGGGTCGTAGAGCATCCCCGTTTCGCCGCGCGCCTGGCCGAAACCGTAGATGATAAGACAGAGGCCGACGAGGCTGACGAGCGCATGGAGTCCCATCCAGGCGCCTTTGCCGCTGCTCTTGATGAAGCCGGCGCGAATATCGGGCGCAACCACGCGGACGAGGTGCATGCCGAGGAAGATCACGATACCGAGGACCAAAAAAGTCATAACTCACCCGCCGCTAGATTTTGCCGCTTCCGGACACCCGGATTTCGAACGCCATCGATCAACAAATCTCCGCGCGATGCAAGCGCTTCCCCGCTTCGAGTCTTGCTGATCCCGCTTTATGCCTTTGCTTACCTTTGCATAACGATATCCCCTGCAAATTCCAGCGGGATCAAAGGATTGCCGCATTGTTGAAGAAGGGACGGCGAGAACCACTCGTCGTATCCACTGATTCTCCCAGAGCCGTCCCCATGCCACGCAACATCTTCGCGCTCTCGCTTTGTCTTCTTCCCACGGCGACATTCGCCGATCCGCCGGCGGCACCTCCGCCCGCCAAGGAAAAGCAGCTCGTCATCGTCTCCTTCGACGGTGCGCACGACAACGCGCTGTGGGAAAAGAGCCTCGCCATGGCAAAGCGCAACGGGGCCCACTTCACCTATTTCCTCTCCTGCACCTTCCTGATGACCAAGGCAGACGCAAGGCAGAGCTACCAGGCACCTGGCCAGAAGGCCGGCCGCTCGAATGTCGGCTTCGCCCAGAGCCGCGAGGAGATCGCCGTTCGTGCCGGACATATCTGGGAGGCGCATCTCGAGGGCCACGACATCGGCAGCCATGCCTGCGGCCATTTCGACGGGAAGGGCTGGAGCGAGGCGGACTGGGAGAGCGAGTTCACCGCTTTCCGGACCGCCCTCGTCGACGTCTGGAAAAAGGCCGGCCAGCCGGAGGCCGAACCGGAAGGCTGGGCAGACTTCGCCCGCAGCGGCGTCAAGGGGTTCCGCGCGCCGTACCTCTCGCTCAGCGACGGGCTCATGCCGGCGCTCGAAGCCTTCAGGTTCACCTATGATGCAAGCCTCGTCACCAAGGGACCGGGCTGGCCCATGGCGCAGGACGGCATGCCGCGGTTCGGCCTGCCGCTCATCCCGGAAGGTCCCTCGCATCGGCCGGTGATCGGCATGGATTACAACCTCTTCGTCCGCCACTCGATGGGCGTCGAAAATCGGAAGGACAGCGCCCGCTTCGAGGAACGCACGCTCGCGGCCTACCGGGAGGCATTCCGCAAGGAATATGACGGCGCGCGCATTCCGCTACAGCTGGGCTTCCATTTTGTCGAGATGAACGGCGGCGCCTATTGGCGGGCGCTGGATCGCTTCCTGACGGAAACCTGCAAAAAGCCGGACGTCGCCTGCGTAAGCTACGCGGACGCCTTGCCGATGATCGAGGATGCCAGAAAGAAGGCGGATCGCTCCGCCTTCTGATTGCGGCGCGTCTAAAGCGCCAGTTCTTCCTTGCCGCCGACTTTGATGAACTGCTGATCGATCTCCGGCAGCGGCTCTTCATAGAGAATCGATTCGAAGGCGCGCAGGCGCTTATGGATGGACAACAATTCAATTATCGTCGTCCATGAGTTGACGAGATATTGGAACGAACTGCTGACTTGCCCGAACGCCGTCAGGATCTGCTGCAAGATACCCATCGTAATCGTTCCAGCAACAAACGTCGGAACCAGAAAGAAGTATACAAAGACACTGTCAGCCTGGTTATAAATCGATCTCACCATATTGAAATACAGGTAGTGGAAGTACATCCTGAAGTAATTTCGGCGTACATTACTGAAAAGATCGGAGACAGTCGGCGGAGTAGCTCGCGACTCGTCGTCCTCGCCGTAAACCAGTTCCTTACGATACGCAGCCTCCACACGCTGGTTTCGAAAGGCGATTCCAGGAAGCTTAACGCCCACGACCGCCAGCAGAACAGTGCCGAATATCGACCATGTCAAGGCGAGCCAGAACAGCGAATATGGGACTGCACCCAGAAAGGGAAGGTCGGGAACGTGCTTCGAAAGCGAAAGAAGGAGTGGCAAGAACGCAACCAGCGTCATAACGGCGTCAATGAGATTGACCCCCAGACCTTCCGAGATGTCGGCAAAGCGCATCGTGTCTTCCTGTACACGCTGAGAAGCGCCTTCGATATGGCGAAGCCTGCTCCATTGCGACATGTAAAATTCGTTCATCGCAGTCCGCCAGCGGAATACGTAATGACTGATGAAGAACCGCGTAATAACGAAAACGAAAACCGCGATTGCCCCGATTTCCGAGAATTTTATCAGAAGAGTGTAGAAATCCGCCGCAGTGACTCCCGGCTTGTGCTCCAGCGCTGCCTGCAAAAGGTCGAAGAACGGGCGCCGCCAGTTGTTGACCGCCAGAGAAACCAAAACGCCAAAGTATGTGGAAAATATTATAAATATACTTCCCCAAACAGACCAATTGAACCAGCGATGCTCGCGATCGTAGATTCTCCAGGCCCCGCCGAATAGGCCCCCACACAAGAGAAAATAGAAATAGAAATACAACTTGTCCGGTGTCACGAAGTAGGCGGCGCCCGTCGGTTCGGTCCCTTCCGCCATTGGCCCGGCGCCGAACGAGACGCCCAAATTGGCTCCGACGGTGTACCAGAACGCGATCGTGACGATGGTCCAGATTATCGCGGATGTGAAGAACGGCTTGGGTTGCGGAAAGAAGGATTGGAACAAGGGACGGCACTCTCGATTTTCTTGGAGGACAACGACTTGCCTCCTGATGCGGCCGAAACTAGGGCAAATTGCACGTCGCAACAATTACGCATTGTGAATGTTACTGTTAATTCATCAAGCTCCGCCCGAAAATGCCGTCCCGAGCGCCCGAAACATCGCAAGGCTTCACCGCCCTAGCGCCGCGCTGATCCTTCGCAGTTCCAGCACCACGACACTACCGCAGCAGAACAGAACGACAGCCGCGACCAGCGTCGGCAATGCGAAACTCCCGCTCCGCTCCGCGATCCAGCCGGCGATGAGCGGCCCGATGATCTGGCCGATGCCGAAGGCGGCGGTCATGAAGGCGAGTGCGCGGCGCGGGCTTTCGGGTGCGAGCCGACGGCCGATCTGCAGGCCATAGGCCGTGACCATCATGAAGGTGGCGCCGAGCATCAGCCCGCCGACAAGCGGCGCGTAGGGCAAAGGCAAGGAAACTGTCAGCACGAGGCCTGCCGCCTCGACCAGAAGGCCCGCGGCATACACGCCTGCAAGCCCAAGCCGCGGCACGGCGAAGCGCCACAGATAGACCGACAGCGCGGCGCTGACGCCGGTGATCAGCCAGGCAAGGAACTCGACACTGTGGCCGCCGCTCGCATCACGCGCCATGGCGACAAGGAAGGTCGCGGTGATCACATAGCCGAAGCCGAAGAAGCCGTAGGTGAGCGTTACCACCCTCAGTGGCCGCGTCCAGGCAAGCGGCGCCTCCCGCTCAGCCCCATTCCCGACGTGATGGCTGGCCGGCAGCAGGGCAGCGACGAGAACGGTCCCCGCAAGCGCGGCGAACGCGCCGGTGAACCAATCCGCCTGCGACGCGGATAGGCCGGCAACACCCGCCAGCGGCGCCGCCCAGACGCAGAGCGAGGAAAGTGCGATGCCGAAACCGACGCCGCCGAAATGCACCGACGGCACATGTTCGGATTTCGCGCGCAGCCCCTGCGCCAGCACGATCCCGGATACGAAGATCATCGCAAAGGCGCTCGCCAGGCCGGCAAGGAAACGGACGATGCTATGGGCGAGAACGGACGAGGTCAGTCCCATCGCCGCAAGCAAGAGCGTCGTGGCGCCGAGTGCAGCTAGGCCGATCCGGCGCTCGTAGCCATGCGCCCAGCCATAGGCGGCAAGCACGGCGCCCGTGAGATAGCCGACGAAATTGGCCGAAGCGATCAGCCCGGCATCCGCCGGTGAAAGCCCTGCATCCGCCATCATTGCCGGCAGGATCGGCGTATAGGAGAAGCGGCCGAAGCCCATGGCGACGGCCATGGCAAGGGCCCCGGCGATCGCCGTCGCGGCGAGACTGCCGCCTGAAATCGCATGAGGCGCCGAAGGCGAGAGCTCCTCCGCCTGCCCCGTTCGACGCGGATCAGTGCCGTCGGTCGTGCTGACGTGCTTTTCGTCGCGACCCGGCAATCTGTGGAGCGTGTTCATGTCTCCTTATTGCATCGCAGCAAGAAGGCGACAAATCATTATAATTGAAGCTTCGATTGATGGAATCGAACGATAGCAGCCTGGCGGCACCCCCGCCTGCTCAGCCCGGCAACGTCACGACCAGCGGTCCGCCGCGCGTCACGACGACCGTATGTTCGTATTGCACCGTCGGGGCGCGCGGTTCGCTGTAGAGCGTCCAGTCGTCATCCCCGCCCTCGGCCCAGTGCGCGCCCATCGAGAGAAACGGCTCGACGGTGAAGACCATGCCCTCCTTCATCCGCCGGCGCTCGGACGGGTCCGGCCAGGTGGCGATCTCGGCCGGCTCCTCGTGCAGCGACCGGCCGATGCCGTGGCTCGCCAGGTTGGTCACGAGCGAATAACGGTTCCTGCGGGCGAATTCGCCGATGGCGTTGCCGATCGAAGCCAGCGGCTGGTCCGGCCGCACCTGCTTCAAGCCCACCCACATGGCGCGCTTGCCGTCGCGGCAGAGCCGGTCGATCGCGGCCGTCACCGGCGGAACCGGGAAGGAGGCGCCCGTGTCGGCGAAGATGCCGTCCTTCTCGGCGGAGACGTCGATGTTGACGAGATCCCCGGCGCGGATCACCCGGCTGCCCGGAATGCCATGGGCGATTTCCTCGTTGACGCTGATGCAGGTCGCCCCGGGAAACTTGTAGCAGAGCTCCGGCGCCGAGCGCGCGCCCGCCTCCTCGAGCACCTTCCGGCCGATCGCGTCAAGTTCCGCCGTGGTGATGCCGGGTTCGAGCGCCTCGCCCATCGCCTGGAGCGCATTGGCGCAGACACGGCCGATTTCCTTCAGCCGCTCGAGATCTTCGTCGTTGTTGAGGGTCATGGTGTCTCGCTTTCGCGCGCACATGTAGCGTGCTGACGCGGCAGATACCAGTGCCGGGCGGTTATCCGCTACTTGCTCTCTTCCACCAATATCTCGCGGACCCGCGGCGCGACCTTGGTGCCGTAGAGCTCGATGCCGCGCATGATCCGGTCATGCGGCATCGGTCCGATCGCCATCTGCAGCAGGAAGCGATCGTTGCGGAATAGCTTTTGATGCGCGACGATCTTTTGCGCCACCGTCTCTGGATCCCCCAGGAAGAGGTTGCCGGTAGGGCTGCGTGCCTGGTCGAAATGGGCGCGGTTCGTCGGCCCCCAGCCGCGTTCGCGGCCGATGCGGTTCATCACTTCCGCCTGCGGCCCATAGAACTGGTCGGCCGCCATCTCCGTCGTGTCGGCGATGAAGCCATGCACATTGATGCTGGTCTTCAGCTTCGATGCATCCTGCCCGGCGCGGCGCGCCGCCTCGCGGTAGAGATCGAAGAGCGGCGCGAACCGCCGCGGCTCGCCGCCGATGATGGCGAGCGCCATCGGCAGCCCGAGCGCGCCGGCGCGGGCCACCGACTGCGGCGTGCCGCCGACGGCGATCCAGAGCGGCAGCGGCTCCTGCAGCGGCCGCGGATAGACGCCGCGACCGTCGATCGGCGGCCGCAATTCGCCGGACCAGGTCACCTTCTCGCTGTCGCGGATCGCCAGCAACAGTTCCAGCTTCTCGGCAAAAAGCCGGTCATAGTCGTCCAGCGACTGGCCGAAGAGCGGAAAGGATTCGATGAAGGAGCCGCGCCCGGCCATGATCTCGGCGCGGCCATGCGAGACAAGGTCGAGCGTCGCGAACTGCTGGAAGACGCGGACCGGGTCGTCGGAGCTCAGCACCGTCACCGCGCTCGTCAGGCGGATACGGCTGGTGCGCGGCGCCGCCGCTGCGAGGATCACCGCCGGCGCCGAGGCCGCGTAATCGGGCCGGTGATGCTCGCCGAGCCCGAAGACATCTAGGCCCACCTGATCGGCAAGCTCGATCTCCTCCAGCAGATTGGCAAGTCGGCGGCGCCCTTCCGCACCCTTGTCGGCCGCATTGGGGTCTACGTCAGCGAAGGTATAAAGCCCGAGTTCCATGATGGGGTCCTGTTGTCGATCGCCCAGAGATAATCGGCGCGCGAGCGGGCCGCAAATGCGGGTTTCGGAAACACACCGTTTCAAATGGGCGCGGAATTTTTGCCCCTCATCCGCCTGCCGGCACCTTCTCCCCGTTTTGACGGGGAGAAGGGACAAGCCGCGCCGCCTCAGTCCCCTCTCCCCGCGTGCGGGGAAGAGGGCTATTTAGTCCTCGGGTTAAACCCGAGGAGAGGGGCAAATCTCGGTAGCATCCCCAGCCGTATTGAGAAAATCCAAGGCTGCCCAGCTACGCCGCCATCAGCGTCCGCTTGACCGCGCTGCGCCAGCCTTTGAGCTTTCCCTTGCGGGTCGTTCCGTCCATCTTCGGCTCGAAACGCCGGTCGCGGGCCCAGGACTTGGCGAATTCTTCTTGGTTCGGCCAGACGCCGGCGCGGCTGCCGGCGAGCCAGGCGACGCCGAGCGCCGTCGTTTCGAGGATCACCGGCCGGTCGACCGGCGCGTCGAGGAGATCGGAGAGCCTCTGCATCGTCCAGTCGGAGGCAACCATGCCGCCGTCGACACGGAGCACCGTGTCCTTGCCGTTGCTGCGCCAGTCCCGGTGCATGGCGTCGAGCAGATCGCGCGTCTGGTAGCAGACGGACTCGAGAGCGGCGCGGGCGAACTCCGCCGGACCGGTGTTGCGCGTCATCCCGTAGATAGCGCCGCGGGCGTCGGGATCCCAATGCGGTGCGCCAAGCCCGGTGAAGGCCGGCACCAGATAGACGTCCTGAGTCGGATCGGCGCTCTCGGCAAGCGTGCCGGTGTCGGGCGCCGCCTTGATGACCTTCAGCCCGTCGCGCAGCCATTGGACGGCGGCGCCCGCAACGAAGATCGAGCCTTCGAGCGCATAGGTCGTCTCGCCATCGAGACGGTAGGCGATGGTGGTCAGCAGCCGGTTCTTGGAGCGGACGATGTCTTTGCCGGTATTCAGCAGCGCGAAGCAGCCGGTGCCATAGGTCGATTTCAGCATACCCGGCTTGAAGCAGGCCTGGCCGATCGTTGCCGCCTGCTGGTCGCCGGCGACGCCGAGGATCGGGATCGCCGCACCGAGAAGGGAGGCGTCCGTGATGCCGAAGTCGGCGGCGCAATCCTTCACCTCCGGCAGCATCGCCCGCGGGATGCGCAGGATGTCGGAGAGCTCGTCGTCCCAGCGATTGTCGACGATATTGTAGACGAGCGTGCGGGACGCATTGGTCGCATCGGTGGCGAAGGATTTGCCGCCGGTGAGCCGCCAGATGAGGAAGGTGTCGATGGTGCCGAAACAAAGCTCGCCCCTGGCGGCACGCGCCTGCGCTCCCTTTACATTGGTGAGCAGCCAATTGAGCTTCGTGCCGGAAAAATACGGGTCGAGCAGCAGCCCGGTCTTCCTGGTGAAGGTCTTTTCGAGGCCTTGCTTCTTGAGCTTGTCGCAAAAGGAAGCAGTGCGGCGATCCTGCCAGACGATGGCGTTGTGGATCGGCTTGCCCGTGGCGCGATCCCAAACGACCACGGTCTCGCGTTGATTGGTGATGCCGATCGCGGCGATATCGCTTGCGGCAATGCCGGCTTTGTCGATCGCCTGCCGGATGGTGAAAAGAACGGTTTCCCAGATTTCCTCCGGGTCGTGCTCCACCCAGCCGGATTTTGGAAAGTGTTGCTTGAATTCTCTCTGGCCGACGCCCGCGACCTGCTGCTTGCTGTCGAAAACGATCGCCCGCGTGGACGTCGTGCCCTGATCGATCGCGAGAATGTATCCGCCCATATGCCCCTCCTCGGCACGCAACAGATGCCGCCCTTCCTCTGGCGACAGCCTTCGGAAGACTTCAATACGACGGGAAAACGAATGTCAAACGAAAACAAAACGCAACTCGTTGCCCGGCGCAGAAGGGCACCAAACTCTGCGTCGCCGGCCCGAAAAACACAATTGTCACCGCCGCTCTTTTGCGCGTAGGCTGAGGCTGTTGCGTTGCAAAACAAGCGCGCGGTAGCGGCACGGTCGCGTGCTTTGGGTGGACGGCGCCTGCGGCGCCGAGGGAGAGATCGAGAATGACGAAGACAGCGGTCATCACGGGTTCGACGAGCGGCATCGGGCTGGCGATCGCCAAGGCCTTTGCCAAGACGGGCGCCAACATCGTGTTGAACGGTTTCGGTGCGGCCGACGAGATCAGGATGGTGACGGACGAGGTCGCCGGCCTCGGCGCCGGCGCCGTCCTCCATCACCCCGCCGATATGACGAAACCGGCCGAGATCGCCGATCTGATGGCGACCGCTGCCGCGCGCTTCGGCGGCACCGATATCCTCGTCAACAATGCCGGCGTGCAATTCGTCGAGAAGATCGAGGATTTTCCGGTCGAGCAATGGGACCGGATCATCGCCATCAATCTCTCCTCCTCCTTCCACACGATCCGGGCGGCGGTCCCCGCCATGAAGGAGAAGGGCTGGGGCCGCATCGTCAACATCGCCTCGGCGCACGGCCTCGTCGCCTCGCCCTTCAAGTCAGCCTATGTGGCGGCCAAGCATGGTATCATGGGGCTCACGAAGACAGTCGCGCTCGAGGTGGCGGAAAACGGCATCACCGTGAATTCGATCTGCCCGGGCTATGTGCTGACGCCGCTCGTCGAAAAGCAGATACCGGACCAGGCGAGGACGCGCGGCATCACCGAGGAACAGGTGATCAACGACGTGATGCTCAAGGGCCAGCCGACCAAGAAGTTCATAACCGTCGAGCAGGTCGCCTCGCTTGCGCTCTATCTTGCCAGCAACGATGCCGCCCAGATCACCGGCACGCATGTCTCGATGGACGGCGGCTGGACGGCGCAATAGAGCGGGATCGGGAAGGACGTGATGGCACAGGCATCCGACAGCATCCGCTTCATCCTGAACGACACGGAGATCGCCCTTTCCGACGTTGCGCCGACCGCAACCCTGCTCGACTTTCTCAGGCTTGAGCGGCGCCTCACCGGCACCAAGGAAGGCTGCGCCGAGGGCGACTGCGGCGCCTGCACCGTGCTCGTCGGTCGGCTCGCCATAGACAGCAAGGATGGCGAAAGCCTCGTCTACGAAACCGTCAATGCCTGCATCCGCTTTGTCGGCTCGATGAACGCCACGCATGTCGTCACCGTCGAGCATCTGGCCGGCAGCGACGGGACGCTCCATCCGGTGCAGCAGGCGATGGTGGATTTCCATGGCTCCCAATGCGGCTTCTGCACGCCGGGTATCGTCATGTCGCTCTATGCGCTGTGGCTGACGAACGATAATCCGAGCCGTGCTGCGATCGAGAAGGCGCTGCAGGGCAACCTCTGTCGCTGCACCGGCTACGAGCCGATCCTGCGAGCGGCGGAAGCCGCCGCCAAGGAGCGCCCCGCTGTCGTCTTCGATCCGATCACCCGCACGCGGGAAGCAGTAGCGGCCCGGCTGAAGGCGCTCCGTCAGAGCGAAACGATCATTGTTCGGAAGGAAGAGGACTGTCTGATCGTGCCGGCGGACACGGCCGGCCTCGCAACGGCGCTTGCCGACTATCCGACGGCGACGATCGTCGCGGGGGCCACCGATGTCGGCCTCTGGGTGACGAAGCAGATGCGGTCGCTCAATCCCGTCGTGTTCATCAACGCCATCCCGGAACTGCAGAGGATCGAAAGCTCGAAGACAGGCCTGGCGATCGGCGCCGGCGTCAGCTACACGGCCGCCTTCGAAGCCCTTGCTTCAGCCTACCCGAGCTTCGGCCGGCTTCTCGACCGCCTCGGCGGCGAGCAGGTGCGCAACATGGGCACGATCGGCGGCAACATCGCCAACGGTTCGCCGATCGGCGACAGCCCGCCGCCGCTGATCGCTCTCGGCGCAACGGTCAGCCTGCGTTCAAAGGACGGCACGCGCTCACTGCCGCTCGAAAATTTCTTCATCGCCTATGGCAAGCAGGACCGGCGCCCGGGCGAATTCGTCGAGAGCATTTTCGTTCCGGCGCTGGCCGAGGACGACCGCTTCGCCGCCTATAAGGTGACGAAGCGCCGCGACGAGGACATCTCCGCCCTGCTCGGCGCCTTCCGTATTTCGCTCGAAGCCGACCGGGTAAAGACTGCCCGCATCGCCTTCGGCGGCATGGCTGCAACGCCGAAGCGAGCCAAGGCCGTCGAGGCGGCCTTGATGCGGCAGCCCTGGACGGAGGACACGGTGCGCATAGCGCAGGCGGCCTTCGAGACGGATTTTCAACCGATCAGCGACTGGCGCGCCACCGGCGCCTATCGAATGCTGGCAGCGAAGAACCTGCTGATGCGTTTCTTCCTGGAGAGCATGGGGGAGAAGGCTCAGATCGAGCGCTTCGAGGATGTAGCATGAATGCCGGCTTCTACATCTGCGCTAGGAAGTTGCCCCTCACCCTAGCCCTCTCCCCGCTCGCGGGGAGAGGGGACGCCGGTGCCGCAACATCCCTTCTCCCCGCCTTGCGGGGAGAAGGTGCCGGCAGGCGGATGAGGGGCGCCTTCTTCGAAAAGGACCACCGGCATGGATAAATCCGCCTTCGAAGAGCCCACAACCATCACCGGCCCGATGCACAACGAGCTCCGGCACGACAGCGCCCACAAGCACGTCGCCGGAACCGCCGACTATATCGACGACATGCCGGAACCCGCCGGCACCCTGCACGGCGCCCTTGGCCTCACGGACCGTGCCCATGCGGAAATCGTTGACATGGACCTCTCCGCGGTCGCCGCCCTCCCCGGCGTCGTCTCAGTGCTGACCGCGAAGGACATGCCGCATTCGAACGACATCAGCCCCACCCACCTGCACGACGAGCCGGTGCTTGCCGAAGGTCGCGTGCAGTTCCACGGGCAGCCGGCCTTTGCGGTGATCGCCGAGACTCGCGATATTGCCCGCCGTGCCGCACGGCTCGCGAAGATCACCTATCGCGACCTGCCCCACATGATCGATGTCGCCGATGCGATGGCCGGAGGCGGCGAACTCGTCACGCCACCGTTGACGCTCCAGCGCGGCGATGCGGAGGCAGAACTCAAGCGCGCTCCACGGCGGCTCAAGGGCAAAATGCGGATCGGCGGCCAGGAGCATTTCTACCTGGAGGGGCACATCGCGCTCGCCATTCCGGGCGAGGATGACGAAGTGACCGTCTGGGTCTCGACTCAGCATCCGAGCGAAATCCAGCATATGGTCGCGCAGGTGCTCGGCGTCCCATCGAACGCCGTCACCGTGAATGTCCGCCGCATGGGCGGCGGCTTCGGCGGCAAGGAGACGCAAGGCAACCAGTTCGCCGCGCTCGCCGCCGTTGCCGCGCGCAAGCTGCGCCGCGCCGTGAAGTTCCGACCAGACCGCGACGACGACATGGTGGCCACCGGCAAGCGCCACGACTTCCTCGTCGACTACGATGTCGGCTTCGACGATGAGGGGCAAATCCTCGCCGTTCAGGCGACCTATGCGGCGCGCTGCGGTTTTTCCGCCGATCTTTCCGGACCGGTGACCGACCGGGCCCTCTTCCATGCCGACAACGCCTACTTCTATCCGCATGTGAAGCTGACCTCGCAACCGCTGAAGACCAATACGGTTTCCAACACCGCCTTTCGCGGTTTCGGCGGGCCGCAAGGCATGGTCGGCTGCGAGCGGATCATCGAGGAGGTTGCCTATGCGCTCGGCAAGGATCCGCTCGAAATCCGCAAGCTGAACTTCTACGGCGACAAGGATTCCGATCGCAACGTTACTCCCTACCACCAGAAGATCGAAGACAACATCATCCGCCGGATCGTCGAGGAACTGGAGGCGAGCGCCGAGTACCAGGCGCGGCGGACGGCGATCGTCGAGTTCAACCGGTCGAGCCGAGTGATCCGCAAGGGCATCGCGCTCACCCCGGTGAAGTTCGGCATCTCCTTCACCCTCACCCATCTCAACCAGGCGGGCGCGCTCGTCCACGTCTATAATGACGGCTCGGTCCATCTCAATCATGGCGGCACGGAGATGGGCCAGGGTCTCTATACCAAGGTGGCACAGGTTCTGGCCGACAGTTTCCAGATCGATATCGGCCGGGTGAAGATCACCGCGACGACGACCGGCAAGGTGCCGAACACCTCCGCCACCGCCGCTTCCTCGGGTTCCGACTTGAACGGCATGGCCGCCTTCGACGCCGCCCGCCAGATCAAGGCGCGCCTCGTCGCCTTCGCCGTCGAGCGCTGGCAGACGACGCCCGAGAATGTCACCTTCGTCCCGAACCACGTGAAGATCGGCGAAGAGTTCGTGCCCTTCGCCGAGTTCATCGGCCAGGCCTATGCGGCGCGTGTGCAACTGTCGGCCGCCGGCTTCTACAAGACGCCGAAAATCCACTGGGACCGTGCCGCCGGGCGCGGCACGCCCTTCTACTATTTCGCCTATGGCGCCGCGGTCTCCGAAGTGTCGATCGACACGCTGACCGGCGAATATCTGGTCGACCGGGTCGACGTGCTTCACGACGTCGGCCGCTCGCTCAACCCGGCGATCGACATCGGCCAGGTCGAGGGCGGCTTCGTGCAGGGCATGGGCTGGCTGACGACGGAGGAACTCTGGTGGGACGAGAAGGGGCGGCTGAGGACCCATGCCCCCTCCACTTACAAGATTCCCCTCGCCTCCGACCGGCCGAAGATCTTCAACGTGCGCCTCGCCGAATGGTCGGAAAATGCCGAAAAAACGATTGGCCGCTCGAAGGCGGTGGGAGAGCCCCCCTTGATGCTGCCGATCTCGGTGCTCGAGGCGCTGTCGATGGCTGTCGCCAGCATCGCCGACTATCGCGAATGCCCCCGCCTCGACACGCCGGCGACGCCGGAGCGCGTCTTGATGGCGGTGGAGCGTCTCAGGGGACGCTGAGCGGCGTCGAGGAACTGGTTGAAAAATAGCCCCTCACCCTAACCCTAACCCTAACCCTCTCCCCATTCTGACGGGGAGAGGGAACTGGGCGGCGCGGCAAGCCCCCTTCGCCCCGCCTGCGGGGAGAAGGTGGCCGGCAGGCCGGATGAGGGGCAAACGCTCACCTTACCGCAGCATCTCATCGTCGCGCCGGGGCATGCGCCCGTCGAGGAACCCCAAATCCTTTTTCATGTATTCGGACGTGGAGTCGAGGTCGAGTTTCAAATTCCGTCCACGCATCCGGCGAAGCGCCGACGCCGCGAGCCGCATCGCGCCGCTGAACGACACAAGCGGCTTTCTGTCAGCATATTCCAATACATCGCAAGACATTTTAACACTCTTCAGAAGCGGTGAAGTTGACTTGCAGCATGCCGGCAAAGATGCTCGAATTCCAACCGAACATCCGTCTGCATGCATCAAGAGAGATTATCCATGAAGATGTCGAAGCAGTTCCCGTTGAATGCGCTGAGGGTCTTCGAGGCGGCCGCCCGGCTCGGCAGCTTCACCAAGGCCGGCGAGGAACTCGGCATGACGCAGACGGCCGTCAGCTATCAGATCAAGCTCATCGAGGAGAATGTCGGCGAGCCGCTGTTCCTGAGGCGCCCGCGCCAAGTGACGCTGACCGAAGTGGGACAGCGGCTGGCGCCGAAGGTTACGGAAGCCTTCGAACTGCTGCAGGACGCCGTTTCCTCGGCGCGCGGGGATATAGGCGCGGCTCTCCGCATCCACTCGACTGCAACCTTCGCTTCACAATGGCTGGCTCGCAATATAGGCACCTTCCATCTCGCGCATCCGAATATCGCGGTGCGACTGTCGACGAGCGACAAGATCATCGATCTCGCCCAGGAAGCCGCGGACATCGCCATCCGATACGGTAAAGGAGACTGGCCCGGCCTTGTCGGCCATCCGCTGATGCGGGGCGAGTTTACCCCGATGCTGAGCCCGGCACTCGCGGAGACCATTGGCGGCGTGCATGAACCGCGCGACCTTCTGAAGCTCAGGATCATCGATCCGAACGATCCCTGGTGGCCCCTCTGGTTCCGCGCCGCCGGCGTCGACGATCCGGACCTTGCCGGCCGACCCGCCAGCCGACTTGGCGCTCAAACATTCGAGGCGCGCGCCGCGGTCGCCGGTCAGGGTGTCGCTATCCTAACGCCGGCGTTCTATGCGGACGAGGTCGCGCTTGGAAGGCTCTACCAACCCTTCGATCTGCACGCGAACGACGGACGCGATTATTGGCTTGTCTATCCGCATGCCCGCCGCAATGCCCCGAAGATCCGCGCCTTTCGCGACTGGGTCCTGCGTGAACTCAACCCGGGAGGCCTTTAAGTCGGCACTGAACAGCTTGATGATGTGGACGCCCCCGCGCCGGCGGTTGCCGCTATGATGCCGGCCAGTTACCCGCAGCAAAAGAGGAGCGTTGA
>NZ_LPUX01000060.1 GCF_001651865.1 Sinorhizobium glycinis | reverse complement strand
TCCGTAAGGAAACTCTAGAGCGAAGGTCGTCGTCGCCAGCAGCGCCGCCGCCCTCGTCAGTGATCGGGCTTATAGACCCGCTCCCTTTCCCCAGTCAACAGCCATTTTTCAAAAAATAGTAGAAATTTATAAGCTGTTGATTCGGAACGCATATTTTGACCAGAGCGCAAAGGCGCTCGAAATCGACGCCCCGTTCTGGGCGTCTGCACAAGGACAGAGGCCCCTGGCGCGTGCCGAGTATATGGTTAACGCATTATTGCTCTTCAAGGGGGCGCTTTTTGCTGATCGCCGGTGGAACCTCCCTGAGGAAAGAGCCGCGGCTCTCCCTGACCGCTTCGACCAGAAAATCGCGCACGGCCCTCACCCTCGGCATCGCGATCAAGTCGCGATGGCAGATCAGCCAATAGGTACGCTTCAGCTCGATCTCGTCCGGCAGCACGATCTGAAGTTTGGCTTCGTCCTTCGCCATGAAATAGGGCAGCACGCAGAGGCCAAGCCCCTGACGCGCCGCCTTCAGCTGCGTCAGGATGCTCGAGCTCTGGAAATGGGCGCGCAGGCCAGGCTGGATCTCGCCGAGATAGTCGAGCCCCGGCGTGAAGATCATGTCCTCGATATAGCCGACGAAGCGGTGCGAGCTGAGATCGTTGCGCGTCCGGATCATGGGGTGCTTGGCGAGGTAGCTTCGCGCGCCGTAGACATGCAACGTATAGGGCGTCAGCACCTCGGAATGGTACGGTCCGGCCTTGGGCGCGGCGAGCGCCACGGCAATATCGGCCTCCTTGCGCGACAGCGACATGATCTGCTGGATCGCCACCAGCTCGAGCGAAATGTTCGGGTAGCGGCTGGCAAATTCGGCAAGCCGGTCGGAAAGGAAGAAATTGCCGAAACCCTCGAGCGTGCTCAGCCGCACGACGCCGCGCTGCGCGGTCATGCCGTCGCTGATATCCAGCTGAAGCTGTTCCGTCTCCCGTTCCATCCGCTCGGCGGTCTCGACGAAGCGCTGGCCCATGCTCGTCAGCACATAGCCGCGCGGATTGCGCTCGAAGAGCTTGACCTTGAGGGCAAATTCCAGCCGGTCGATGCGGCGGGAGACCGTCGCATGGCTGGTTCTCAAGCGCCGCGCCGCGGTGGAAAGCTGGCCGGTGCGCGCCACCGCCAGAAAGAACTGGAGGTCGTCCCAGGTGAAATTCGGATTCATGCCCCTCCCCTCTGTTCAAAAATGAACAGATGCTGTTTGCAATTTACGGTTTGATCCGCTTGCCTCCAAGCGAAATTTTCTAGATGGTGAACTTTAGGGCCGGCCTTTGAGGAGCATGTCTGGCCAAATTTGAACAGAGCGATGTGGGAAGCGGCCGGGGCCTCGAAAGGAAACGGACGAGCCCTATGTGTTTGCGCATTGCGGCCAGCGTCGCCCTGAACATCCTTTGGGAGGAGGACAAATGAACAATAAACTGATCGCCACGCTCGCAATGCTGCTCGCCAGCAGCACCGCCGCTCTTGCCGACGCATCGGACGGCAAGGTCAAGATCGGCATCTTGAACGACCAGTCCGGCGTCTATGCCGATTTCGGCGGCAAATTCTCCTATGAGGCGGCGCTGATGGCGGTCGAGGATTTCGGCGGCAAGGTGCTGGGCGTCCCGGTCGAAGTGGTGACAGCCGATCACCAGAACAAACCCGACATCGCCTCCAACATCGCCCGGCAATGGTACGATACCGAGCAGGTCGACAGCATCATGGAGCTTACGACCTCGTCGGTGGCTCTTGCCGTCCAGGCGATCTCGAAAGAGAAGAAAAAGATCGACATCGTCACCGGTGCGGCGACGACGGAGCTCACCGGCAAGCAATGCAGCCCCTACGGCTTCCACTGGGCCTACGATACGCATTCGCTCGCCGTCGGTACCGGCGGCGCCCTGGTCAAGCAGGGCGGCGACAGCTGGTTCTTCCTGACCGCCGATTATGCCTTCGGCTATTCGCTCGAGGAAAACACCAGCAACTACGTCAAGGAAAACGGCGGCAACGTGGTCGGCGCGGTGCGCCACCCGCTCGCAACAACCGACTTCTCGTCCTTCCTGCTGCAGGCGCAGTCGTCCGGGGCCAAGGTGATCGGGCTCGCCAATGCCGGTCTCGACACCTCGAACGCCATCAAGCAGGCGGCCGAGTTTGGCATCGTCCAGGGCGGCCAGCGCCTCGCAGCACTGCTCTTCACGCTTGCCGAGGTCCATGGCCTCGGGCTCGAGGCTGCGCAAGGCCTGACGCTGACCGAGGGCTTCTACTGGAACCGCAACGAGGAAAGCGCCAAGTTCGGCAAGCGCTTCATGGAGCGCACCGGCAAGATGCCGAACATGGTCCATGCCGGCACCTATTCCGCCGTGACGCAATATCTGAAGGCGATCGAAAAGGCCGGCAGCGACGACGCGGACGCCGTTTCCAAGGAACTGCATGCGATGCCGGTCAACGACGTCTTTGCCGAAAATGGGACGGTGGCGCCGAACGGCCGGATGATCCACGACATGTACCTGCTCGAGGTCAAGAAGCCGGAAGAGAGCAAGGAGCCCTGGGACTATTTCAAGGTCCTCGCGACCATTCCCGGCAAGGAGGCCTTCATCGATCCGGCCCAGAGCGGCTGCGACCTCGTGAAGTCCTGATCGGCGACGAGGATGTCTGTCGCCACGCCTTTGGAGAATGGAGCGCCGCGGGTGGTTCTGTCCGCCCGCGGTCTCCGCCGCGACTTCGGCGGCTTCACCGCCGTCAAGGACGTCGACCTTGATGTCCACCATGCGCGAGTGCACGCGCTGATAGGTCCGAACGGGGCCGGTAAGACTACGGTCTTCAACCTGTTGACCAAGTTCCTGCAGCCGACCCACGGGACGATCACGCTGCTCGGCGAGGACATCACCAACATGGCGCCGGACAAGGTCGCCCGCATGGGCCTCGTCCGCTCGTTCCAGATCTCGGCGGTGTTCCCGCACCTGACGGTCCTCGACAATGTCCGCGTCGCCCTGCAGCGGCCGAACGGCCTGGCGATCCAGTTCTGGAAACCGCTGTCGGCGCTCGACGCCTTGAACGCCAGGGCCGATCAACTGATCCGCTCCGTCGGCCTCGAAAAGGAGCGCAACGCCGTCGCGGCCGATCTCTCCTACGGGCGCAAGCGGGTGCTCGAGATCGCCACCACGCTCGCGCTCGACCCGAAGGTGCTGTTGCTCGACGAACCCATGGCCGGAATGGGCCACGAGGACGTCGGCATGGTCGCCGAGATCATCCGCGAGGTGGCGCGCGAGCGCGCCGTGCTGATGGTCGAGCACAATCTCTCCGTCGTCGCCACGCTCTGCCACCATGTCACCGTCCTGCAGCGCGGCGAAATTCTCGCCGAGGGCGACTATGCCACCGTGTCGGAGGATCCGCGGGTGCGCACCGCCTATATGGGCACGGAGGAGGCCTGATATGAAACCGCTGCTCAAGGTCTCGGGCCTCAATGCCTGGTACGGCGAGAGCCATATTCTCCATGGCGTCGACATGGTGGTCGGCGAGGGCGAGATGGTGACGCTGCTCGGCCGCAACGGCGTCGGAAAGACGACGACACTGCGTGCCATCATGGGCATCGTCCGCGAGCGTAAGGGAGAGATTACCTTTTCCGGCGAGGATCTGATCCGCGTGCCGCTCCATCGCGTCGCCCATCGCGGCCTCGGCTTCATCCCCGAGGAGCGCGGCATCTTCTCGACCCTCTCCGTCTACGAGAACCTCTTGCTGCCGCCGGCCGTCGCTGAAGGCGGCATGTCGATCGACGAGATTTTCGAGCTTTTCCCCAATCTCCACGAACGCCGCAACAGCCAGGGAACCAAGCTTTCCGGCGGCGAGCAGCAGATGCTGGCGATCGCCCGGGTCCTGCGCACCGGCGTCCGGATGATGCT
The DNA here is from genome assembly GCF_001651865.1 of Sinorhizobium glycinis. GTDB lineage: Bacteria > Pseudomonadota > Alphaproteobacteria > Rhizobiales > Rhizobiaceae > Sinorhizobium > Sinorhizobium glycinis. The sequence goes on along the minus strand of NZ_LPUX01000060.1, from coordinate 457,513 downwards.
GCTCGACGAGCCGACCGAAGGCCTCGCCCCGGTCATCGTCCAGCGCATCGGCGAGGTGTTAAAGAAGCTCAAGGAGCGCGGCATGACGGTCCTGCTGGTCGAACAGAACTTCCGCTTCGCCAGCAAGGTCGCCGACCGCTTCTATCTCATGGATCACGGCAAGGTGGCGGGCGAGTTTCCGGTCTCGGAGCTTTCCGCGCGCATGGACATGCTGCACGACGTGCTCGGGGTGTAAGAGATGACGACGATCTTCGGAATTCCGCTCCAGGCCTTTCTCGGACAGCTGCTGATCGGCCTCATCAACGGCTCCTTCTATGCGCTCTTGAGCCTCGGGCTCGCCATCATCTTCGGCCTGTTGCGGGTCATCAATTTCGCCCACGGCGCGCAATACATGCTCGGCGCCTTCATTGCCTGGCTGCTGCTCGCGCATTTCGGCATCGGCTACTGGCCGGCGCTGATCCTGGCGCCGCTTCTCGTCGGCCTCATCGGCGCCGCCATCGAGCGCACCATGCTGAGGCGCCTCTATTCGCTGGACCCGCTCTACGGCCTGCTCTTCACCTTCGGCCTGGCGCTGACGGTCGAGGGCACGTTCCGCTATCTCTACGGCGCCTCGGGACAGCCCTATGCGACGCCGGCGCTTTTGACCGGCGGCGCCAATCTCGGTTTCATGTTCCTGCCCATCTATCGCGGTTGGGCGATCGTCTTCTCGCTGTTCGTCTGCCTCGGCACCTGGCTCGTCATAGAGAAGACCAAGCTCGGCTCCTACCTGCGTGCCGCGACGGAAAATCCGGTGCTGGTGCAGTCCTTCGGCATCAACGTGCCCTTTCTGCTGACGCTGACCTACGGACTCGGCGCCGCACTCGCCGCGCTTGCCGGCGTGCTCGCCGCGCCGATCTATCAGGTCTCGCCGCTGATGGGGTCGAACATCATCATCGTCGTCTTCGCCGTGGTGGTCGTCGGCGGCATGGGCTCGATCATGGGGGCGATCCTCACCGGTTACCTGCTCGGCGTCGCCGAGGGCCTGACCAAGGTCTTCTATCCGGAGGCCTCGAATATCGTGATCTTCGTGATCATGGCCATCGTTCTCCTGCTGAGGCCTGCCGGCCTCTTCGGCCGGGATGCTTGATATGACGCTGACACTCGAACTTCAAAAGCAGAAGGAACGCTCGACCGTCGTCGCCCAGACGGTGTTTCTCGGGCTCGGCCTGGCGCTTCTCCTGCTTGCGCCCCTGTTCTTCTACCCCGTCTTCCTGATGAAGATCCTGTGCTTTGCGCTCTTCGCCTGCGCCTTCAATCTGCTGCTCGGCTATACGGGGCTGCTCTCCTTCGGCCACGCGGCCTTCTTCGGCGGCGCGGCCTACTTCACCGCCCATGCCATCAAGGAATGGGGCCTGCCGGTCGAGCTAGGGCTTCTCGTCGGCGTCGCCGGCGCCGCACTGCTGGGGGCGGTGATCGGCTTTTTCGCCATTCGCCGCCAGGGCATCTATTTCGCGATGATCACGCTGGCGCTGGCGCAGATGTTCTATTTCTTCTGCCTGCAGGCCGAGTTCACGCATGGCGAGGATGGCATCCAGTCGGTGCCGCGCGGCCATCTGTTCGGCTTCATCGACCTCTCGCAGTCCTCGAACATGTATTACTTCGTGCTCGCCGTCTTCATCGTCGGCATTGCCGTCATCTGGCGGATCATCAATTCGCCGTTCGGCATGATCCTGAAGTCGATCCGCGAAAACGAGACGCGGGCGATCTCGCTCGGCTATTCGGTCAGGAACTACAAGCTCGCCGCCTTCGTCATGTCGGCGGCGCTGACCGGGCTTGCCGGCGGCTTGAAGGCCCTCGTCTTCCAGTTCGCGACGCTCACCGACGTCGGCTGGCAGATGTCGGGCGAGGTCATCCTGATGACGCTGCTCGGCGGCATCGGAACGCTGATCGGACCGCTGTTCGGCGCCGCGCTGGTGGTGACGCTGCAGAACTATCTGGCGACCTCGGAATTTCCGGTGACGATCGTCACCGGCGTCGTCTTCATGGTCTGCGTGCTTTTGTTCCGCCGAGGCATTGTCGGCGAGTTCTATAATTCCCGCCTCGGCCGCAGGCTCGGCTTCGAGCACCGGCACAAGCACTGATCCCGCGCCGGGTAAGAGAAAGCCAATGGACACGTTCGACTACATCATCGTCGGAGCGGGAAGCGCCGGCTGCGTCCTCGCCAACCGCCTTTCCGAGAATCCGGCGCACCGCGTGCTGCTGCTCGAAGCGGGCGGCAACGACAACTACCACTGGATCCACATTCCGGTCGGCTATCTTTACTGCATCAACAATCCGCGCACGGACTGGTGCTTCACGACCGCGGCGGAGGAAGGCCTCAATGGCCGCTCGCTGGCCTATCCGCGCGGCAAGGTACTCGGCGGCTGCTCGTCGATCAACGGCATGATCTACATGCGCGGCCAGGCGCGCGACTACGACCTGTGGCGCCAGCTCGGCTGCACCGGCTGGAACTGGGACGAGGTGCTGCCCTTCTTCAAAAAATCCGAGGATCACTATCGCGGTGCCGACGACATGCACGGCGCGGGGGGCGAATGGCGGGTCGAGAAGGCGCGCGTCCGCTGGGCGGTGCTCGACGCTTTCCAGAAGGCGGCAACCGAGGCAGGCATTCCGGAAACCGACGATTTCAACCGCGGCACCAATGAAGGTTCCGGCTATTTCGACGTCAACCAGCGCTCCGGCATCCGCTGGAATACGGCCAAGGCCTTCCTGAGGCCCGCGAGAAACCGACGCAACCTTACGATCCTGACCAAGGCGCATGTCCGGCAGCTGACCCTCGAAGAGGGGCGCATCGCCGGCGTCGAGTTCCAGCATGACGGGGTCGCCAGGCGTGCGCGGGCGCGGCGCGAGACCGTGCTTTCCGCCGGCGCCATCGGCTCGCCGCAAATTCTCGAACTCTCCGGCATCGGCCGGCCGGAGATCCTGCGCCAGAACGGCATCGACGTCCGCCACGAACTGCCGGGCGTCGGCGAAAACCTGCAGGATCATTTGCAGCTGCGCCTCGCCTATAAGGTCACCGGCGTTCCGACCTTGAACGAGAAGGCGAGCTCGCTTGTCGGCAAGGCGGCGATCGGCCTCGAATATCTGATGCGCCGCTCCGGGCCGATGTCGATGGCGCCGAGCCAGCTCGGCATCTTCACCCGCTCAGGACCTGAAAAGGAGACCCCGGACCTCGAGTATCACGTCCAGCCGGTGACCCTCGAGAAATTCGGCGAACCGGTGCATCCCTTCCCGGCGATCACCGCCAGCGTCTGCAATCTCAGGCCCGAAAGCCGCGGCTCCGTGCATCTGAAGGGGCCGGATTTCGCCGCCGCGCCCGACATCCGGCCGCGCTATCTCACCGCCGAGGCCGATCGCGACGTCGCCGCGAAGGCGATCCGGCTTACCCGCCGCATCGTCTCGCAGCCGGCTTTCGCCCGCTACAAGCCGGTCGAATTCAAGCCCGGGCCGAGCTACGAGACCGATGAGGAGCTGAAGCGCGCCGCCGGCGACATCGGCACGACGATCTTCCACCCGGTCGGCACCTGCCGGATGGGGGCGGACCCGGAGAGCGTGGTCGATCCCGAGCTGCGCCTGCGCGGCCTTGCAGGCCTGCGCATCGCCGACGCCTCGATCATGCCGACAATTACGTCCGGCAACACCAACTCGCCGACCATCATGATCGCCGAAAAGGCGGCCGAGATGATCCTGGCGGCGAACCGGTAGCAGCCTATTCCGCCGCTTGCGTCTCCGGCATCGGCACGTAATTGAGGATAGGCGAAAGCCAGCGCTCGACCTCTCGGACCCCCATGCGCTTGCGCGCCGCATAGTCCTCGACCTGGTCGCGCTCGATCTTGGCGACGCCGAAATAGTAGGCGTCCGGATGGCCGATATAGAGGCCGGAGACGGAGGAGCCCGGCCACATGGCGTAATTCTCCGTGAGCCGGACACCGATCGCCCCCTCGGCATCAAGCAGCCGGAAGAGCGTTTCCTTTTCGGTGTGGTCCGGCTGTGCCGGATAGCCGGGCGCCGGGCGGATCCCCTGATAGGGCTCGGCGATCAGTTCCTGTGGCGTGAAGGATTCGTCCGGTGCATAGCCCCAGAGCTCCTTGCGGACATATTCGTGCATGCGCTCGGCAAAGGCTTCGGCGAAGCGGTCGGCGAGCGCCTTGACGAGGATCGAGGAATAATCGTCGTTGGCGCGCTCGAAACGCTCGGCGATCGCCACTTCCTCAATGCCGGCCGTCACCACGAAGCCGCCGAGATAGTCGCACCTGCCGCTCTCGACCGGAGCGACGAAATCGGCCAGCGCGACATTCGGCCGGCCGTCGCGCTTCGCCAATTGCTGGCGGAGCGTGAAGAAGGTGGCAAGCTCGTGCTTGCGCGTCTCGTCGGTGAAAAGGCGGATGTCGTCGCCGGCCGCGGCTGCCGGCCAAAAGCCGACCACCGCCTTCGGCGCGAACCATTTCTCCGCAATGATTTCCCCAAGCATCGCCTGGGCGTCGGCGAAGAGCTGCCGCGCCGCCGGCCCCTGGTGCTCGTCGTCGAGAATGCGCGGATAGACGCCCTTCAGCTCCCAGGTCTGGAAGAACGGCGTCCAGTCGATGTAGCGGGCAAGCTCCGCCAGATCCCAGCTCTCGAAGACGCGCGTGCCCAGGAATGTGGGCGTCTTCGGCTGATGAGCATCCCAGTCGATCTTCTGTGCGTTGGCGCGGGCCTGCGACAGCGGCAGGCGACGCTTTTCCGCTTCGTTGCGCGCATGCGCGTCGGCGACCTTCAGATACTCGGCGCGGATCGTCTGCTTGTAGCCGTCCCTCGCCTCCGGCGACAACAGGCTCGATACGACGCCGACGGCGCGGCTGGCGTCGGTCACATAGACCGTCTGGCCGAGGCTGTAGCGCGGATTGATCTTGACCGCCGTATGCACGCGGCTGGTCGTCGCTCCGCCGATGAGCAGCGGAATGTCGAAGCCCTCCCGCTCCAGCTCGGAGGCGACATGCACCATCTCGTCAAGGGACGGGGTGATAAGGCCGGACAAACCGATGACGTCCACCTGCTCTTGCCTTGCCACGTCGAGGATCCTCGCCGAGGGCACCATGACACCGAGGTCGATGATCTCGTAATTGTTGCAGGCGAGCACGACGCCGACGATGTTCTTGCCTATATCATGCACGTCGCCCTTGACGGTCGCCATCAGGATCTTGCCGGCGCTCTCGCGGGTCCCCGTGCCGCCATTGGCAAGCTTTTCCGCCTCCATATGGGGCAGCAGCACGGCGACTGCCTGTTTCATCACGCGGGCCGATTTGACCACCTGCGGCAGGAACATCTTGCCTGCGCCGAAGAGGTCGCCGACCACGTTCATGCCGGCCATCAGCGGACCCTCGATGACATTCAGAGGACGCTCGGCGGCAAGCCGCGCCTCCTCCGTGTCCACCTCGATGAACTCGTTGATGCCGTTGACGAGCGCATGCTCGAGCCGTTTGGCGACCGGCCACTCACGCCAGGCGAGGTCCTTTTCCCTGCCCTGCGCGCCGCCCTGCCCGCGATAACGCTCGGCGATCTCCAGGAGGCGCTCGGTCGCATCCGGACGGCGGTTCAGCACCACGTCCTCGCAGGCGTCGCGAAGCTCCGGGTCGATCGCGTCATAGACGGCGAGCTGGCCGGCATTGACTATGCCCATGTCCATGCCCGCCTGAATGGCATGATAGAGGAACACGGCGTGCATCGCCTCGCGCACCGGCTCGTTGCCGCGGAAGGAGAAGGAAAGGTTCGACACGCCGCCGGAGATATGGACATGCGGCAGCGTCGCGATGATTTCATGCGCCGCCTCGATGAAATCGACGCCGTAGTTGTTGTGCTCTTCGATGCCGGTGGCGACCGCGAAGATGTTGGGATCGAAAATGATGTCCTCCGGCGGGAAACCCACCCCTTCGGTCAGCAGCCAATAGGCGCGCCGGCAGATCTCGACCTTACGTGCCTTGCTGTCGGCCTGCCCCTGCTCGTCGAAGGCCATGACCACGACGGCGGCGCCATAGGCGCGCACCAGCCGCGCGTGATGCAGAAACGCCTCCTCGCCTTCCTTGAGCGAGATCGAGTTCACCAGCGCCTTGCCCTGGACGCATTTGAGACCGGCTTCGATCACCTCCCATTTGGAGGAATCGATCATCACCGGCACGCGGGCGATGTCCGGCTCGGAGGCGACGAGGTTCAGGAACTCGATCATGGCGCGGGTCGAATCGATCAGCCCCTCGTCCATGTTGACGTCGATGATCTGCGCGCCGTTCGCCACCTGGTCGCGCGCCACGTCGAGGGCCGCGGCATAGTCGCCGGCGGTGATCAGCTTGCGGAACTTCGCCGAGCCGGTGACGTTGGTGCGCTCGCCGATATTGACGAAGGGAATTTCGTCGGTGAGCGTGAAGGGTTCGAGGCCGGAAAGCCGCATGCGGCGTTCGATCTTCGGCACCGGGCGCGGCGGATATTTTTGCACCGCCTCGGCGATGGCGCGGATATGGGCCGGCGTCGAGCCGCAGCAGCCGCCGACGATGTTGACGAGGCCGTCGCGGGCAAATTCTTCGATCTGCGCCGCCATCGCCTCCGGGCTCTCGTCGTAGCGGCCGAATTCGTTCGGCAGACCGGCATTCGGATAGGCGCAGACGAGCGTGTCGGCGACGCTCGAAAGCTCGTCGATATGGGAGCGCATCGCGTCGGCGCCGAGGGCGCAGTTGAGGCCGATGGTAAAGGGCGCCGCATGGCGCACCGAATACCAGAAGGCGGTCGGCGTCTGGCCGGAAAGCGTCCGGCCTGAAAGATCGGTGATCGTGCCGGAGATCATCACCGGCAGGTGGACCTCCTTCTCGGCGAAGACCTCCTGCGTCGCGAAGATCGCCGCTTTGGCGTTCAGCGTGTCGAAGATCGTCTCGATCAGGATGATGTCGGCGCCGCCGTCGATCAGGCCGCGCACCTGCTCGGCATAGGCGAGCCTCAGATCGTCGAAGCTGACGGCACGGTAGCCGGGATTGTTGACGTCGGGCGAGATCGAGGCGGTTCGGTTGGTCGGGCCGAGCGCGCCGGCCACGAAGCGCCGCCGGCCATCCTCCGCTTCGGCGCGCTTCGCCGCCCGCCGCGCCAGACGCGCACCGTCGCGGTTGAGGTCGTAGACCATGTCCTCCATGCCGTAGTCGGCCTGGGCGATCCGGGTCGAGGAGAAGGTGTTGGTCTCGAGAATGTCGGCGCCGGCAAGGGCGTAGCGGTAGTGGATCTCCTCGATCGCCTTCGGCTGCGTCAGCGTCAAGAGATCGTTGTTGCCCTGCTGGTGGCAGGCGCAACCGCCGAACCGCTCTCCGCGAAAATGGTCTTCGGCGAAACCGAGCTGCTGGATCTCGGTCCCCATCGCCCCGTCCATGATTAGGATGCGTTCGGCCGCTGCCTGCCGCAGCGCGCGGAAGACTTCCGAGCCGTCGGGCCTGGGGGAGAGTTCTCCAAAGAGGGACGCGGCGGACATGGGAATTCTCCCGTTCTGAAAACGACAAATGCTTTGTCGATTAAGTCACATAAAGATATCTTTATGTCAACATACGACCCGATCACAATTTTGGCCAGAGGCAACAACGGGACGCAACAAAAAGCCCGCCGCGACGGGCCATCGAAGGGGAAACAGGATGGGGAACCGAGGAGAGATTCTTGCGGGGGCGCCCCTCATCCGGCTGCCGCCACCTCCTCCCCGCAAGCGGGGCGAAGGGATATGTCGCGCCGCCCAAGTCCCCTCTCCCCGCAGGCGGGGAGAGGGCTAGAGCGGGATGCGCTCACATACGTTCGCGCCTCCGCTCTAAGCCATTGTTTTTGCCGCATTTTTGCGACGTCAGGTGATTCCACCTGACTGCAAAATGCTCTAGGGTGAGGGGCAAATCAACGCCCGTCACATCCGCTCCAGGCAATCCTCGACTTCATAAATCGCACAGACGATATGATAGAAGCTGCTGGCCGGTGCGGGCTCGTCGACGAAACTGCCATCCGCCTTCTGCTTGTCGCGCCAGAGCCCGCGGATCGGCGTTTCGAGGAAGCGCTGAAGTGCTCCCGCCGCACGTGAGGCCGAGGCGAGATAGCGTTGCCGCTCGCTGCCGTCCGAAAGCGTGGCAAAGCGGATCGCCGCCTTCAGCCATTCCGTCTGCGGCCAGAGCCGCGCCACCGGGTCGGCGACCGACAGGTCGTCGAAGAGCGTCATGATCGCCACGTCGCGCTTGCCGCAGATGCCGTGTGTTTCGCCGATGTCGAAAAGCCGGCGCGCCTTGACGATCGCCTCCGCATTGCCGCGCCGCTCTGCCCAGCGCAGGAGCAGCCATGCCCATTCGAATTGGTGCCCGGGCTCGACGATGCGCCCCTTCTCGCCCGGAAAGGGCGCCCAGTCGCGATCGAAGAACTCGCGCAGCACGCCGGTCTTGGCGTCGACGAAGCAATCCATCGCCAGATGGGCGATCTCGTCGGCGAGGTTGGCCCAGGCGACCCGGTCGAACCCCTCGACCGCTTCGCTGGCGAGACAGGCCTCGAAGAGATGCATATGCGGGTTGGACCCAAGCGGCAGGCGCGGGGGGTTGTCCTCATCGAAACCCGCGACCGGATGCTTGCAGTGAGCCTCCAGCTTGCGCCTGAGATCGTCGCTGCGGCTGGCCATCTCGGCCTTCAGCTCCGGGATCACCTCAGCCAGATCGGCGAAGGAAAGCAGCGCGAAGGCCTGATTGTAGAGGTCGAAGGACGGGTCGACGATCTCCCCGTCGGCATTGGCAAGCGCACCATAGAAGCCACTCGGCTGCCTATAGACGCGATCGAAATAGGAAAGTCCGCCTTCGGCGACCGTGCGCCAGTCGCCGCTCCAGCCACGCCGCCCCGCCTCCGCGAAACAATAGACCTGGCGCGGCTGGACGCGCGAGCGGCGATCGGCCCGGGTCGGTTCGCCGGCCATGTCGATCGTTTCGACGAAGCCGCCGCCGGCCGCATCGAACCCCTTTTCGCGCCAGAGCGGCAGGGCGGCCTCCGCGAGCCAGCGGTCGAGCTCCCTCGCCTGCAATGCGATGTCCATCGGTCCGTCCGTCAATTCTCGAGTTTCAGCGCATCGTGATCGGCGCCGAGGAGTTCGGCCAGCGCTTCGACGACGAGATTGTGGTCGTCGCGCTGCGGCAGGCCGGAAACCGTGACGGCACCGATGCAGCCGGTTCCCTTCACGACGATCGGGAAGCTGCCGCCGTGGGCGGCGAACTCCGCATCCGGCAGGCCGAGCTTCGCCTGCAGGTTCGTCTGCTGTTTGAGGAGGTTGAGGCCGGTGGCGTAGCTGCTCCTGAACAGGCGGAAAACCGTGTTGCGCTTGCGCCGCACCCAATTCGGATTGTCCGGCGTCGCGCCGTCGAGCGCCGCATAGAAGACCTGCATGGAGAACAGGGTGATGTCGATGGCGACGCCGAGCTTGCGCTCGGCCGCCATGCGGCGAAGCGTCGAGCCGAGCGTCCAGGCCGTGTCGAGATCGAAGCGCTCGAACTGCAACTGTTGTTCCTGGAGCGCGATCCGGCGCAGATCATTGTCGATATTGTTCATGATGCCTCCGCTGTCGTTAGGGGAGCTGGACGGATGGGACTGGGGTGATGGCGATGCCCCCTCTGGCCTGCCGGCCATCTCCCCCACAAGGGGGAGAAAGGATGTGGCACGGTCTACGCATCCATGTAAGAGTTCCGTGTTCAGCAGTGTCTCGGCCGGAACGAGAGGTGAGCCGCCCGTATTCTCCCCCCTTGTGGGGGAGATGGCCGGCAGGCCAGAGGGGGAAATAGGGCGGACGCCGAGGCTTGACACGCGCTACTCCTTCCAGAGCCAGGCGGCACCGCGCACGCCGGAGCTATCGCCATGCACGGCCTTGCGGATCGGCGTCTCGAAACTGTCGCCGAATAGATACTTGGTTATCAGGTCCGGCAGCTCGCCATAAATCTCGTCGACATTGGACATGCCGCCGCCGAGCACGAAAACGTCCGGGTCGACGATATTGGTCAGCAGCGCCAGGCTGCGGGCGAGCCGGTCGACGAAGCGGTCGTAGACGCCGGTCGCGTCCGGGTCCCCGGCACGCTTCGCTTCGATGATATCGCGGCCGCGGCGGTCGACGCCGGTCGTCAGGCGATAGTCGAGCTCAAGCCCGGTGCCGCAGGCATACATGTCGAGACAGCCGAGCTTGCCGCACCAGCATTTGTGCCCGGGATATTCGTCTTGTCTCATCCAGGGCAGTGGATAGTGGCCGATCTCCGCAGCAACACCCTGGTAGCCGGCATGCACCTTCTTGCCGATCGCCAGCCCGCCGCCATGCCCGGTGCCGACGATGATGCCGAAGACGACATGCGCATCCTTGCCGGCCCCGTCGACCGCCTCGGAGACCGCCAGGCAATTGGCGTCGTTGGCAAGCCGCACCTCGCGCCCAAGCGCCGCCTCGAGGTCGCGCCCGAGCGGCTTGCCGTTGATGAGCACGGCGTTGGAGTTGCGCACGATCCCGGTGCGCGGATTGGGACTGCCGGGAATGCCGATGCCGATCGAACCGCGCGCGCCGGCCGTCTGTTCGGCGGCGGCGACGAGATCGACCACGGCGCGGATGCACGCGTCATAGCCGCTGGTCGGAGTTGCAACACGGTGCCGGGCACGCGTTTCGCCATCGCGGTCAAGCGCGATGACTTCCATTTTGGTGCCGCCCCAATCGATTCCGATAAACATGCGCGGATCAGGTCCCAGGATGGATTCGGGAAAGGCGGCATCTCCTCCGACCGCCGCCGGCCCCTGCTTAGCATTCACTCTGTCGGCTATGCTAGCCCCATGACTCGCATCGCCACATCGGAACTTCGCACTCGCCTTCCGCCTGCGGCGGCAAATCGCCGGCCATGAGCGCAAAAACACTTGGCGAACAGGCCTCGCTTTTGTAAGGGTCTATACCGAGTGGTCCCGTAGCTCAGCAGGATAGAGCACCAGATTCCTAATCTGGGGGTCGCGCGTTCGAATCGCGCCGGGATCACCATTTAAGCGTCTTCCTCCGAGATAGCGCGATCGGTCATGACTCGATCGGTGGGAAAAATCGCCGGCGATTGTGATCATCTTCGATGATGGCGTAGCGCCGCTGCATGCCGACTTGATGACTGGGATTGCCGAGAAGGATACTGCCTGCCGCCATGACGCAAGATGGCGGTGGAGGGCTAATTCGCGGAACCTTGTTGGGGCCTGCCGGTTCGAAGCGGTGCGCGTGGTGCGCGCTGACAAAAGGACAACGCAGATGAAATACAATTATCTTCTGGCGGCCGCCATTTCCCTTGCCATGGCATCCGCCGCCATCGCTCAAAGCAGTTCCGGTTCTACATCGGGCAGTACATCGGGCTCCGCATCCGGGACGACGTCCGCCACTCCTGAAAGCAGCTCCGGAACGCCGGGGATGATGCAGATGAATGAAGCGGAAAGGAGCACTACGTCGAAATGGCCAGAGCCGGTTCGCAATGCCCTCTTTTCCGATGCCTCCGGTTCGACCTTGCGCAGCCAGGATGAAATCAAGGCGAACTGGTCGAATCTCACGGCCGAGCAGCAGAACCAGATCAAGGAGGATTGCAATACGATGCAGACTGCATCGGCAGCGGGAGCCGGCAGTGCATCAGGCGACGCGAGCGGTTCGGCGGCTGGAACCACACCCAAGGTTTCGGGTGAGACCACTGCAAGCACCACCACCGGATCGACGGCATCCGGTTCGGCGGCGGGCACTTCCGCTACAGGCGGCACGATGACGATCGCGCAACTCTGCACCATGGTCAACGCGATGTAGAGCTGAACAGCCGTATCGCGGGTGATGCCGGCGCTCCCGCGATACGACCATCCTGCCGGAGCCCGCTCTACTTCATCTCCATCGGCCTGATTGACGTTTGCTGGTGTGGCCTGTCCATGCGGCCGACCGCCATGTTGTCGTCCAGTCTTTGATCATGGCCTCGCCCGGGCGTCGATGTAACCTTGCCTTGAGGGACAGCGCCATTAGCTAATTCAGGACAGCTGCCTGGAGGAGGAATTCCGGTGAAATTCCCGATGCCGCGCCGGCACTTCTTTCTGTTCGCAGCCGCCGCACTGTTTGCAAAGCCGGATTCGCAGAACGCTTTCGCCAGGGATGTGGCAATGACGAACAAGATCGTTCTTCTAGGGGATTCGGTATTTGACAACGGCTCCTATGTAGCCGCCGGCGCCGACGTAATGGCTCACCTGACTCGACAGCTGCCGGTCGGCTGGTCTGCCGCGCTGCTTGCCAATGACGGCAGCGTCATGAAGGACGTGCGCCTGCAGCTGGAGCGCCTTCCCGCCGCTACAACCCACCTCGTCGTGAGCATGGGCGGTAACGATGCTCTCGGCGTTTCCTCCGTCTTGGACGCTCCCTCGCGCTCTGTCGCAGACACGTTGCTAAGGCTGGCAGACATAAGAGAGCAGTTCTGCTCTGAATACGCCTCCACATTGGATGCTGTTTTGGCCGCCAAGCTGCCGACGGCCATATGCTCGATCTATGACGTCCGGTACCCGGAGCCGGACCGAAGGCGCATCGCCGTCACGGCACTCGCGATCCTCAACGACTGCATCACGCGCGCGGCCACTGAACGTGGTGTCCCGTTGATCGACCTTCGCGTCATCTGCAACGAGGACACGGACTTCGCCAACGCAATCGAGCCCTCGGCAGAGGGTGGCAAAAAGATCGCCGCCGCGATCATATCTTTTCTCACACGAGAAAAGGCATCAAGCGGCCGCGCCGAATTGATCGCGCGATGACGCTGCAGGACTTCGGTCTCTCGGCTTCGGACGAAGGTCTGGGTTAGGGCAACGGAGGACACAGCAGCGACAAGAGCCTGCGGATTAAATTGGCTAGCCGAACGCAGGGTCCGCGAAGACATAACCATCCATTTGGCCGTCTTGCCACTGCAACAATCGGCCCCTACACTGCCTTTACTGTCCCTCTCGTCGCTGACCACGGATGTACTGGCAGCGGCGGGAGGTGGCGATGAAAGGTCGGGCTGAGCCCGGCCTTTTCGTTTGAGGGCTGTTGCCTCAGCCCTTGCCCCGCTGCGGGTCCTTGCCCGCCGCCTGGCTGCTCTTCTTGACCTCGCCTTTTTTGGCCGCGTCCCTGTTGGGCTGGTCGCCGGCACGGTTTCCGCCATGCGTGCCTTTTGAACTCTTGGGCGCCTTGCCGTCCTTCACATTCGTAGCCATTACGCTCTCCTCGAAAATCTCGGTTCACGGCAGCGGCAACCGGCCAATCTCAAGAAAGTTCCGCGGGAGTAGCTTCTCCCCGGCGCGGGCGGCCGGTTCGATCCTCCCCGGGAGGCTTCGGAACCAAACCATGCCCGGACGGTTTGGTTGGTCGGGAAATGACCCCCGAGAGAGGAAAGGCCATGAAGAACACGATCTTTGGCGTTGCAGTGCTCTTGAGCGCTGCCGCGATGCCGGCGCTTGCGCAGACGGCGACCTCGGGCGGAAGCACACCGGCAATCGCCACGCCCGGCACGCAAAATCCCGAGGCGCCCGTTCCCGGCAAGAACAGCTTTACGGAAGACCAGGCGCGTGAGCGGATCGAGGATGCCGGCTACGCCGACGTCGGCGACCTGAAGCTCGACGACAAGGGCATCTGGCGGGCAACCGCAATGAAGGACGGCAAGTCCGTCACGGTCGCTCTCGATTACCAGGGCAACGTCACCGCCCTCTAGGTCGATGATTGCTCGGCGCTACAGAAAGGGAGAAGAAGATGAGAACAGTGGCAGGGCTTTTCGACGACTACCACGATGCCCGACAGGCGGTGAACGATCTGGAGGCGGCCGGCATTCCGTCGGAGGATGTCAGCATCGTCGCCAACAATGCCGGCGATCGTTATTCGGGTGAGAGTTCCGGGGCTGCCGAAGGAGCAGGCATCGGCGCGGGGCTCGGTGCGGCCGGCGGCGGCGCGGTCGGCCTCCTGACCGGACTGGGGCTGATGGCCATTCCGGGAGTTGGGCCCGTCGTCGCCGCCGGTTGGCTCGCATCGACAACAGTGGGCGCGGTCGCCGGGGCGGTGGCTGGTGCCGCCACCGGCGGTATCATCGGGTCGCTGACCGATTCGGGCATCCCGGAAGAGGACGCGCATCTTTACGCCGAGGGCGTGCGCCGGGGCGGCACGCTGGTCGTGGCCAAGGTCGACGAGTCCCTGGTCCCGCAGGCAGACGCGATCCTCAGAAACCGCAATGCCGTCGACACCTCGGTGCGCCGGCGGGCCTACACGGAAGAGGGCTGGACGCGTTTCGACGAGGCGGCCGCGCCCTACAGCCTCGACGAGGTTCAACGCGAGCGTGAACGCTATCGACCGCCGGCGCTGTAACTGTCGCCATCCGGCAAAGTGCTCAGCGACTGCCGTGCGCCAGAAGAGACGCACGGCAGCCGCTTGTGGCTGCTTATGTCACTGTTCGCCATCTATTTCCTGCGGCGTTCGCCTCGATGCTGCGGAACTTAGCCGAGTTCTCGCGTGTTCTCGTAGGTGTTCCTTCGCAGGAGAAAAAGCATGCCATCGGCAATGCCACCGAAGTCGAAGACGCCGCGAGCGGCCCGTCATCCACTTGCCCTGCCACAGCTTGTCGACGAGAAGGCGGAGGCCTTCGTCGCCGGCGCCATAGCCGAGCTCGTCAGATCGAAAATCCCGTTTCTGATCGCCGGCACCTTCGCCGTTAGCGCCTATACCGGCATTTCGAGGCCGACGAAGGATCTCGATGTCTTCTGCAAGGCCGGCGACTACACCCGAATACTCAAGCATTTCAAATCGCGCGGCTACTCGGTGGAAATCGAGGACGACCGGTGGCTGGGGAAGGTCTATAAGGGCAAGTTCTTCTTCGACGTCATCTTCGCCTCGCCGAACGGAACCATGCTCGTCAACGATGCATGGTTCGAACACGCTCTTCCGGTGGAGATCAGCGCGTCGCGGGTGTTGATCGTCGCTCCGACCGAATTGGTCTGGTCCAAATCCTTCATCCAGCTTCGCGAGCGTTACGACGGCGCCGACGTCGCCCACACGATCCTAAAGACCCACGACCGGATCGACTGGCGCCGGCTGCTCGAATATATGGAAGCGCACTGGGAAGTGCTCCTGATCCATCTCCTCAACTTCCGATGGATCTATCCCTCCGAGCGTGACCGGATTCCCTTGTGGCTCATGGACGAGCTCCTCAGCCGGCTGGCGGCGCAGCGGGATCTGCCGCTCCCGCAGACGAAGATTTGCCGCGGAAGAATGTACTCGCGGCGCGACTATGAGATCGACGTCACCGAATGGGGATTCGCCGATGTCGGCGGCGACGTCGAGATGCGGACAGCAAAATAGGGAGTAGCACCATGAGCAAGCTGAAGGTGGCAGCGGTCGCGGACCTCCATATGAAAGAGGATGGCTCCGTCTCCTATACGGAGTTGTTTTCGGAGATCTCAAAAATCGCCGACGTGCTGGTGATCGCCGGCGACCTGACGGATCTCGGCAAACCCGCCGAAGCGGAACTTCTCGCCGCCGATCTCAAATCCTGCACGATCCCGGTGGTCGCGGTTCTCGGAAACCACGACCATCAATGCGATGCCGTCGAGGAGATCTCGTCGATCCTGATGAAGGCTGGCGTCCATCTCCTTGACGGACAGGCTATCGAAATCGCCGGCATCGGCTTTGCCGGCGCGAAAGGCTTCGTCGGCGGGTTCGGGCGTTACATGCTCGGCTCTTTCGGTGAGGCCGCCATCAAGTCCATGGTCTCGCATACGGTCGACGAGGCGATGCGCCTGGAAAATGCCCTGCGCAAGATCAGCGCCCAGCACTCGGTGGTCGTGCTTCATTACGCGCCGATCGCCGAGACCGTCGCGGGGGAGCCGGAAGAGATCTTTCCGTTCCTCGGTTCCTCGCGCTTCGCCGAGACCATCGACCGCTTCCGTGTCAGCGCCGTCGTTCATGGTCACGCCCACAAGGGCACATACAAGGGAAAGACCCCGGGCGGCGCGCCCGTCTTCAACGTCGCCGCCCATGTGGAGAAACCGACGGGACGGCCCTATGCGATCCTGGAGTTCTGATTGCCGATCGTCGCCTGCGGCGTGTCCGGCAAGGCTTCATCTCCGTGTACCGTGCATCCGACAAGACGCGCGGCGCTGTCGCCGATCTCACGGTTTCAGGACAACCTTGACGCAGCCGTCCGCCCTCTTGTTGAAAGTCTGGTAGAGGTTCGGTCCGTCATCGAGCGAGCCGCGATGGGTGATCACGAAGGAGGGATCGATCTCGCCCTTGCGGATGCGGTCGAGCAGCAAGGGCAGGTAGCGCTGCACGGGTGTCTGCGCCATCCGGAAGGTCAGGCCCCGATTGATCGCGGATCCGAAAGGAATCTTGTCCAGATAGCCGCCATAGACGCCGACGATGGAAACCGTCCCGAAATTCCGGCAGCAATGGATCGCCTGCCGCAGCACATGCGGACGATCGGTGCCGAGATAGGCGGCAACCTTGACGCGGTCGACGAGCGAATCGAGGCTTGCCCGGCTGTCGGCCTCCGTCCCCACCGCATCGATGCAGGCATCCGCGCCGCGCCCCTGGGTCATCTCCATGATGCGCTCGTAGATGTCCTCCTGCATGTAGTCGAGGGTTGCCGCGCCCGCCGTTTCCGCAAGCCGCAGCCGCTCCGGGATTGTGTCGACGGCGATCACCCGTTCCGCTCCGAGCAGGAAGGCGGAGCGGATCGCCATCTGGCCGACAGGCCCGCAGCCCCAGACGGCGATCGTGTCGCCGGGCTCGATCTCGCAGAATTCGGCCGCCATGTATCCGGTCGGGAAGATGTCCGAGAGGAACAGGACCTGCTCGTCGGTGAGTTCCTCCGGTATTTTGATCGGCCCGACATCCGCATGCGGCACGCGGAGATACTCCGCCTGGCCGCCGCTGTAGCCGCCGAGAAGATGCGAATAGCCGAACAGGCCGGATGGCGAATTGCCCCACATCTTCACCGCTTTCTCCCGGTCGGGATTGGTACGCTCGCAGGCCGAGTAATAACCCCGCTGGCAGAAGAAGCACTCGCCGCAGGCGATGGTGAAGGGCACCACGACCCGGTCGCCGACCTTCAGTTCCGTCGCGGCCTTGCCGACCTCGACCACCTCGCCCATGGTCTCGTGACCGATGACGTCGCCGTGCTCCATCGCCGGAATCAGGCCGTTGTAGATGTGCAGGTCGGAGCCGCAGATGGCACAGGCGGTAACCTTGATGATGGCATCGCGTTCGTCCTCGATCGCCGGATCGGGAACGCCCTCGCACCGGATGTCGCCCTTGCCGTGCCAGGTCAAAGCCTTCATTGGGGATTGCCTCCTCTGTTGTCGAACGGGCTATGTGTGCCGAGGCGGCAGGCGGGCCTTCAGCGCCGTCGATACGAGATGCGGGGTACGCCGCCGATCACGGCAGCAAGTGCCAGGCCGACGACGGCCGCGGCCGCAACAGCGGCGATCGGAACTCTGCGCTCGGAACGCCATCCCCCTTCGATGCCGCCGGGATTTTCCGGAGCCCTGAACAGGTTGCCGTTGCTCCTTTCGGCGCGCGGCGCCCGCCTGAGATAGGACGAGGTCAGGCGGGCGAGGAGCCGGGACGTCGTATTTGGAGCGAGAAAATGCGCAAGGCGCGCCAGGTCGGCGACGGCACCGACGGTGACGGAGCTGCGCGGATGCTGCGCCAGGCGGACGATGGCGCGAGCGGCCCGGCGTGCATCGTAGACGGGAGGCGGAACGCTGAGCCTGCGGCCGGTGTAATTCGCACCATGTGCGACCCCGGGCGTGTCCATGAAGGTCGGGTAGACGTCGCAGATATGAATGTCCGGTTCATCGGCGAGCTCGGCTCGCAGCGCTTCGGAAAAGCCTCTAAGGCCGAATTTGCTGGCGCTATAGGCAGCCGCGTAAGGCGTCGAGGCGAAGCCGCCGAGCGAGATCATGTTGATGAAAGTGCCGCGGCCCTGCTTAAGAAAAATCGGAATGGCGGCATACGCATCGTTGAAGTGGCCGATGAGGTTCGTGCGTATGACCTGCTCGTGGGCCTCGATCGGCGTTTCCTGGAACCGGCCCACCGCGCCGACGCCGACATTGCTGAACCAGACGTCGATTTTGCCGAAGCTCAGCGCCCTCCTCGCCAATTGCTTGACCGCATCCGCATCCGTCACATCGGTCGGCACGACCAGGACCTCTGCCCCGAGATTGCGGCAGCTCTTCGCAACGAGCTGCAGCGCCGCCGCGTCGCGCGCCGCAAGCACGAGTTTCGAGCCTCGCCGGGCAAACTCTTCCGCCGCTGCCTGCCCCACGCCGGATGAGGCTCCGGTGATCACTACGACCGCATCTTTGAGAGATTTCCTCATGGCGCGCCTCCCTCTCGACGACAGCGCCGTGCGCCTTCCAGACGCACAAAGGACGCTGTAGCGTTTTGATTTGCTGCATGTTTTGCCCTTAATCGACTGCGATTTAAGGAAACATGCAGTGGTGCCGATGGAACTGCCCGCGACCGATTATGTTCCCCTGCCGCTGCAAGCTTCGATGCCTAAATCGACCCGGCGCCGCATCTCGCATGGAACCTGACCCACACGCCGATGCGTTAGTCTGCGATCGAAAATTCAGAGCCCGAAGAAGAGGCCCGCGATGCCGCTGCAACTCACCTCCAATCCGGCCTGCCGTGCGGCGGCACGTGGCCGGCCCGGCGCCGGGCGCAGTCGCAACCGGCTAGATGTGGCCATGGAAGAGGTTCCGCCGAAGGAAAGCGGGCTCGTCTATGTCAGCGATTCCGAGCCGGGCATCAGACGCCAGCGTTCCGGCAAGGGGTTCGTTTACCGGCTGCCGGACGGCTCGATCCTCACCGATCCTGCGGTGAAAGCTCGAATAGCGTCGCTGGGCCTGCCGCCCGCCTATGAGAGCGTATGGATCTGCCTGAACGAGCACGGCCACCTGCAGGCGACCGGCTATGACGCGCGCGGCCGAAAGCAATACCGCTACCACACGGAATGGCAGGCGCTGAGAAGCGGCGACAAGTTCGCTCAGCTGCTCCTCTTCGGCAAGGCTTTGCCGAGGATCCGGCGCACGATCCGCCGCCACATGGAAGGGGAAGCCGGCGACGCCCGCACCGTTCTCGCCGCGCTGGTCGCCTTGCTCGACGAAGTGCATCTGCGCACGGGAAGTCCCGCCTATGTCCAGGCGAATTCGACCTATGGCGCGACGACGCTTTTGAAGCGCCACCTGCGGCTCCTCGACGGCTGCATAGAACTGCGGTTTACCGCCAAGGGAGGCAAGCGCGTGCAAAGGCGGCTGCGACGCCCGAAACTGCAGCGCCTGCTCGAGGACATCGCCGACCTGCCGGGACGGCAGCTCTTCGTCTGGAGGGACGACAACGATATCCTGCGTCCCGTCGACTCGGGTCGTCTTAACCGTTACCTGGCGGATGTCGCCGGGTTCCCGGTTTCGGCCAAGACATTCCGGACCTGGGCGGGCAGCGTTGCCGCCTTCACGGCCGCACGCGGGGCGATGGAGAAAGGCGACCGCCCGACTGTCAGAGGGATGTGCGAGGCGGCCGCCGAGGTTCTCTGCAACACGCCGGCAATCTGCCGCAAGAGCTACATCCATCCGGACGTCATCGCTCTCGCGGATAGCGGCAGTGCCGCCTCCGCCAAGCAACTGCGCCGTCGCGGGCGGGCGAACCCGGAACTTCGCGCCGAGGAGGCGCGCATGCTCAATTTTCTTGCGCGCACAGCCCGTGCGGAGTCGAAGGCAACCGCCCCGTTGAACGGAGTGACGGCGGGACTGAGCCCCGCCGTCGGCTGATCAGAGATTTTGGGTGGTCCCGCCCGTCCAGCCGGACGTTCCCCCGGACGACCCGGTGCCCCGGACACGGATATTGTTCTGGACATGGCCGACGCCCGAGACATTTTCCGCCAGGTCTTCGGCGCGGCGTTTTGCCCATTTGGACTCGACGAAGCCGCTGAGCTGAACCTCGCCACCCGTGACCGAAACCTCGATGTCGGAAGCGTCGAGTGCTCCGTCATCGCTCAGGCGGTCGCTGACATCCTCCTGGATGCGGCTGTCGGAACGGGTATAGCCTTTCGGACCCTTGCCGCGATGCTGGTCCATTTGGCGGCGGCGCTCGGCATCTTCGTCGCCGAACCACGAGGCAACCTCGTCACCGGCCCGTTCGAAGAAGCCCCTCTCCTCGTCCCAGTCCCGGCCGGAGCGCGAATAGGAAGACCGCCCCCGGCCGTATTCGGAACCATAGTCGCCATAGCCACGCTCGCGGTTCCAACGCCCATAGTCTTCGTCCATCCGGCGGTACGGACCCACGCTGGACTCGGCACCCGGGAAATACTCGGAACTCTCGTATTCGGCACTGCGCGGTTCGACTGTTCCCGTGAAGCGCCGCCCGGCGCGCCGTTCGTCCTCATACCAGTCCCTCCCGGATTCGCGCGAACGCCAATAGGGATCGTCCCGCCGCCATTCCTTCTTTCTGGCCATCGGTTGCTCCTTTCGTTTTTCGATGCGTTCGATCGTTCAAACCACCGAGCAGCGTCTCGGTTCCGGCGCATGCAGCACGCAACTGAATGCACGCGAGCGACAGCCCACCGGAGCGGCGCGGCCTCAGTCGTCCTTTGTCTTGAGTGCGTCCGAGACCTTGCGCCGAGGCGGGTCCTTCAGGTTTTCGCCGGCCGCATCCCGGTCATGATCCGGGTCGTCCTTCGCCGGCAGATAGCCTCTTGGCCGTGTCTCCTTCGGCCCTTCCCACCGCGGCGATTGCTCCGTGGTGCCGGGCGCTCCGTCCTTTGGGGTCTTCATGATCTTTCTCCTGTGCAGCCCGCCTTGTCAGTCCTGGTCTTTCATCGTCGGAAGGGGGAAGCGCTGGTCCTCGTCCTCGAGGTCGGACTCGACGACATAGTCGTCCCTTTTCCTGCGCATTGCCTCCCGGGCGGCCCGCTTCTTGATAAGCTCATCCGGCTCCAGCGGCTGCGCGCCCGCTTCCGGATGCAGGTCGCTGTCGGTCTCGACGGGCTCGCGGGTGTCCGACCCGACGTCCGGGATGCCCTTCGGTCTGTTTTCGAATTTCGCCATTTCGCCCTCCTCGGGTTGTCGCTTGGTCAACGCCAGCCCGGGGGCGAAGTTCCATCACGCGTCCTTATGGCGAGCTGTCGGAACAAAGCCCGGCGCGCCCGAGTTAGGCTGCGGCCGTCATGCCGAAAAATCGTTCGTACCTGAATCAAACCAAGGAGGCCTGGACCATGGAAAATTTCCCGCGCCCGCCGTTCAAGCGTCAGACCCAACCCATGCCCGGGACCACGGACCGCATGGACCCGCTGCCGGACCACGGGGAAAACTCCTATAAAGGGTCGGGCCGGTTGCAGGGTAAGAAAGCCATCATCACTGGCGGCGACAGCGGCATCGGCCGGGCTGTGGCGATCGCCTACGCCCGGGAGGGCGCCGATGTGCTGATTTCCTATCTGAATGAGCACGAGGACGCGAAATCGACCAAAGCGCTCGTCGAAGAGGCCGGGCGCAAGGCCGTTCTCGTCGCCGGCGACATCCAGGCGTCGGCCCATTGCGAGAAAATTGTCGAGACGGCGGTCAACGAACTCGGTGGCATCGACATTCTCGTCAACAACGCCGCGCACCAGGCCTCCTTCCCGGACATCGCAGACATCACCGACGAGGAATGGGAGTTGACCTTCCGCGTGAACATCCATGCCATGTTCTATCTCACGCGCGCGGCGGTGCCGCACATGAAGCCCGGCAGTTCGATCATCAACACCGCCTCGATCAATGCGGATGCTCCGAACCCGATCCTGCTCGCCTATGCGACAACCAAGGGCGCGATCCAGAACTTCACCGCGGGTCTGGCGCAAATGCTTGCCGACAAGGGGATACGCGCCAATGCGGTGGCGCCGGGCCCAATCTGGACACCGCTGATCCCGTCCACCCTTCCCGAGGACTCGGTTATGAATTTCGGCAAGCAGGTGCCGATGAAACGGCCCGGGCAACCGGTGGAACTCGCATCGACCTACGTCATGCTGGCGGATCCGCTGTCGAGCTACGTCTCCGGCGCGACGATCGCGGTGACCGGCGGCAAGCCGATCCTGTAGCGCCGGGCCCGACGACCTTCAAAGCTCGGTGGAAACAATGTTGTCGACCGCGACCTGGCCGGCGATCACGCCGCGGTCCGAGCCCGGAGGCGCCGGCCCCTCTTCGATCACCGTGTAGAGCTTCTCGCTGCGAAAGGCGCTCGCCATGTCGGTGGTGACGCCCTCGGCCGGTTTTGCATCGATCTCGCGGAAATCGAGCTCGGCCTCGGAGGCGACGATCCGGGCATCGCCGCTCGTTCGCGCAATGACGACCACTTCCCCCTGGTACCTGGCATTCTCCCAGTTCGGATCAGAGGGCTCGGCCAGCGGCGACAGCCGGTAAATCTTCAGCTCTTCCTGCATGGGCATCCTCGATTGTGTCATTCAGACTGATCGATCGCATGCGGTGCCGGCTGTCCCTCTTCGGCCGGTCCGTCAAACGGGAAAATCGTCCAGAGCACAGCGACCAGTATCAGGGCGCCGATCACTGCTGCGGCCACGGTTTTCGACATCGTACTTCCGGTATTGCTGTGAATGGATCAGAAAAACCTGCGGTTTTGCCGCCTCCACTATCAATCTCCAGGGATTGGAATTGTTCCGCCGAAGCTTCGCTCCGCATCGCGCCCCTGCGGAACCTTTCGGAGTACGGCCGGTTGGATCACCTCAAAAGGAGGAACGTGCGATGCATAAGGCGAGCGACAACTTGCAGGCTTGGCTCCGGGATGCGCATGCCATGGAAGAACAGGCGATCACCATGCTCACCAGTCAATCCCGGCGGCTGGAAAACTATCCTGAGCTCAAAGCCCGGATCGATCGGCACTTGCAGGAAACCCGCGACCAGGCCGCAATGCTCAAGCGTTGCCTTGAGCGACTGCACGGCGGGACCTCGACCGTCAAGGATATCAGCGGCAAGATCGTAGCCATCGGGCAGGGTTTGAGCGGGCTGTTCGTCAGCGACGAAGTCGTCAAGGGCTCGCTTGCCAGCTACACGTTCGAACATATGGAAATCGCCAGCTACAAGATTCTGATCGCTGCCGCCGACTTTGCGGGCGACCAGGAGACAAAGCGCGTCTGCGAGACCATTCTGCAGCAGGAAGTCGAGATGGCCGAGTGGCTCGATCAGCATGCCGCGGAAATCACCCGCACGTTCCTGGATCGGGATCAGCGCGGCGTGACGGCCAAGCATTGACCGGTGAGACGGCGCCAATAACCTCCTCCTGGCGCGCAGATCGCCGGAGAAAGCTTGTAGTCGCACGCGCTTGTCGAGGCGTCACGCCAAGACTTGAGACGGGAACCATTGCGGCAAATGGAGGCTCGCCTTCGACAAAGGCGGGCCTCATGGCTGACGGTGTTTCGCCCGCTCAGGCGATGACCGCGACAATCTGCATGTTGTTCGGATCGACAATGACAATCCGCCCGTCCGCGAGCATGAAGTACTTGTAGTTCTCGTAGGCGGGAACGATCTCGACGATCCGCGGCGGCAAGGCGTGGAGGGTTACGCTCTGCGGCACGGCTACGCCGACGGATACGTCAAACTCCACCTTGTCGACGGGTTGGACGCTGCTTTCCTTTATGACGCTGCGCAGTTGGGTTTGCTGCTCGGAGGTGACCTCGACCGACCCTGAGGAACTGATGGCGCCGGTCGTGGCGGCGTCAGGGGCCTTTGGGCAGTCGGCCGGCGGATTCGGTTGCGTGCAACGGTCTTCCTTCTGGCCGGTCACGGTCTGGCTGTCGCTGCCCTGCATCTGCTGTGTCTCGGTCCCCTGCGTCTCAGGCATGGGCTGCTTCGGTTGCTGGGCGTCCTGTGCGAGTGCGAGCGGCGATATTCCGGCGGCGAGCACGAAGGCGAGTATGGTTGGGTGCTTGAATTTCATCGCTTTCCTCCTTCCTGGAATCGACGCCCCCAACCGCTCCGCCGCGCTTTTGTTCCTGCTAATATACCAACCGAAGTTTTCCTTAGCGCTGCCACTCGGCGGCAGAACGGAACAAAGTGCCCGGCTCCGCTTTCCCCTCTCAGGAAGAAGGAAGGATACGATGGCACGCAACAATCCGGACGAGCCGACGCGCAGGAAGCCCGCTCTGCCCACCGATGAACAGATGCCGGCCGGGACGCCGAAAAGCATGAAAGTGCAGACGGTCGTTCAAGGTCGGGTCCCGCCCGTACGCAGCAGAGACGAACAGAACGTCGATCCGGACGAAGCACTTCCGAACGACGACGAAGAACGGTCGATCGCCGATAATCCCTCGCGCGAAGAAGTGCGCTTTGGCGAGACGAAAACGCCGAAGCCCGACTGACCCGCCCGAGCGGCTAGTGCATGTTCCTTAAGTCGTAGCCGATTTAAGGACACAAACATGCAGAGATTCCAGTGCTGCAGCGTCCTTTGTCCGACAAGATGCACGGCGTTGCAGGTCCGGGAACCTTCGCCGGCGACGCCGGTTGGCTTCATCGCAAGGAGGCACCGAACATGTTGATGGACTATTTTTGGCTGTTGGTAACCGGGGGCGGTGCCCTCGCGCTCGGCGCTGCGATCGCCTATGCGGCCATGCGGCAAAAGCGGCTGCCACCCGTGACCGAGGAAGAACAGAAGCGGGAGATCGACAGGCTTTACGAGCGCCCGAACGGCAACAAGGCCCGCCGAACTTAGACTAAAGCACGAGTAGGGTTCGAGGCTCTCTTGCCGCGCGGATCCGCCGCGATACCGCCTTATACGGAGCCGCGAGAAGGGAACAAACTCCCCCCGAGCCGGTTGTTCTGACACGGCAGAAAGGACCGAAACATGTCCAGTTCGCCCGAGACGGAAAGCAATCCCGCACAGGTGCGCGGAGACATCCAGCGCGGAAGGACCGGCGACAAACGGCCGGGCTTCGACCCGGCGGCGGCACCGCTCGAGACCGATGCAGAGGCAGCGGGTACTCCGCTCGACGCCGAGGCAACACGGAACGCCCGGGCGGCGCAGGTCCATGGCAAGCCGACCGACAGATCGACCGAGTTCGGCGATGCGATGCGCCCCTTTGAAACTGCTCGATCCGGTGAATCGTCGAGGCCGCGGCTCGGTATGGCCCTGCTGATCATCGGCGTCCTGTTCGCGGCGGCCGTTCTTGTGTACGCTATCTGAGGCGAGTGGTTATGATTAGGAGGACGCGCCATGACGAGGCGAACCGAAGGAGTTTCGAATGCCTGATCCTCGCTCCGATAAAAGAAACCCCCTGCCGGAATTGACCGCCCGGGAAGAGGCGCTTTACCTGCGCCGGTCTTCGATACGCTTTCTGGAATGTGCAATTCACCTCTGTGCCACGCACATGTCGCTTGAAGAGGTGGCCGAGCTGCTCGAGAAGGAAGCGGAGCAGTTGAGGCGGTTTGGCTGATCGGTAGCGCGTAGTCGCTGACGGTCTGCCGTGCCGGGAACGCGCCGGATCTTCCCGCGCAGGGCCTGGGCTGGGGCGCCCGGGCTTCCGAGAACAATGCGCCTCGCGTCGAAGTATTCCCGCAGGCTTGAGGTTGGGCCGCTCAGTCGAACATGGCCCCTTTTGCCCCCTCATATTCCCGCGCCAGGGTTTCGATTGCGGCAGCCGCCTCTTCGAAGCGCCAGCCTGCCGCTTCGGCCTGGCGCGCGAGAGCGACCAGGTCACCGGTCATTTCTCCGCCAATTGCCGCGACAATGCTGTCCTGGGACGTTGCAGCGAGGTCGGAGACGGCCGGCCTCAAAGCCGCCATGCAGTCTGCCTGCCGGCCCGGATAGTCGGTGTCTCGTTGCGGCCGGGAAATCGCATGTGATTCGGCCATGTCGCTCTCCTTCGCGTTCGATCTGAATCCCTCTTGCAGCGGAGGGAGTAATGTTCGGTTCCGCCAATTGTTCCGACGGCGCAGTTCGCACCGCTGTTGATCGCCCGCCCGCAGACCGTATCGGCAGGGTCGCTATAGCACCTTGAATTGCTGCATGTTTTTAATCGGCTACGATCCAAAAACATGCAGTAGGGCACCGGAACAATTTTCCGCGTGGCGAATTATTTAGGTATCGCTCCATTACCGGAGCGACATTTAAGTCCCCCACCTTCGCTGTAGGCAGTGTCCGCATCTGCGGGCACTGCTGGCGCTATCGAGCTTGTAGGGGAATATCCCGGTCGGACATCAAGTTGGACGCGGAACGGCGAACGCCTGAACGTCGCAAAGCTCGCCCGCATCCTGATCGAAGACACCTCGAACATCTGGAAATGCTGAGAACAGGAATCGGGTAGCGCACCGTGCGTGCCGCGCACCGTCGGGTCTGCTATCCCCTCTTCTCGCAGGGGATACCGGGATCCTCCTCCCCCTTCGAGACATCGAAGAGCGTCGCCTCGTCGCCCTCCGTCCACCAGATGTAGCGGCCGCCTGCATATCGCGCCCCTGACCCGGAGATCACGCCCGACGCGACGATATAGTTGCCGCCGATCGAGAAGGTCACGAGCGAGACGGATCCGGCATCGATGTATTCGGCTTCGACCGTCTCCCCGCCGCAGTCGTAACGAACCCTCTGCCGATCGGCTGCACCGGCGCCGGGAATTCGCAGCGTCACCTCGGCGCTCCTAGAGGAGGGTGATTCTGCAGACACAAGACGCATGACAGGGCCGCCGTCTGGTCCTGACAGGGTGAGTCGGGCGCCATTCACGTTCCAGGAGAGTTCGCTTTTCAGCGTGTCGAGATATCTCTGCTCCTGCTCCATGATGGCGGGGGCGCACATGGTGCGCGCCGCGGCGGTCGGGCCGAAGGAGATGGTTCGTTCCGAGACGCTGAATGCGCCCGTAAACATGTTGCAGCCGCCCGTGCCGCCATAGGTTCCGTCCTCGCGAATTTCGAGCACCGTCTCGAGATCGGCGATAACCCCGGCCCCGCCGATATCCTCGGCGAGCCAGTAGCCGATCAGCTCCTCCGGGACGTGTTCGGCAGCGACCGTCTGCATGGAGGCAAGCTCGATCAGCACGCAGGCGCAGGACGCGGCCGTCAGGGCTTTGAGCATCGGGAATTCCTCACGCAGATCGGCGCGACTTTGCCGCCACTTTTATTCTTACTCCAGCGGTACCGCATAGAGAAGAGTGGCCGCTTCTACCCTTGTTGCCGGCGGCTTTCGGCTGTACAGCCTATCTAAATCGTTCGAGCGAGAAGAAAACGGGATTTGGCAATGGCATCCGGCGACGAAGGCAAGCGCCGCCTGACGATACTGGGCTCCACCGGATCGATCGGAACCAACACCCTCGACGTTGTCGAGCGGCTCGGCGGGCGCGACCGCTTTGAGATCGCTGCCCTGACCGGAAATGGCAACATACCGCTCCTCGCCGAGCAGGCGCGACGCGTGGGTGCCGAACTGGCGGTCACCGCCGACGAACACCGCCATGGCGAACTCAAGGATGCGCTGGCCGGCAGCGGCATCGAAGTGGCCGCCGGCCGGAGCGGCCTGATCGAGGCGGCCGAACGGGATGCCGGCTGGGTGATGGCGGCGATCGTCGGCAATGCGGGCCTTGGCCCCACGCTTGCCGCGGCTTGCCGCGGCGCCGATATCGCGCTCGCCAACAAGGAATGCCTCGTCTCCGCCGGCAGCCTGTTCATCGAGGCGGTCGCCAAGGGCGGCGGCCGCCTGCTTCCCGTCGACAGCGAACACAACGCGATCTTCCAGGTGCTGGAGAACGATCAGCGCCACGCCGTCGAGCGCATCATCCTGACGGCTTCCGGCGGCCCGTTCCGCACCAAGACGCTCGAGGAGATGCGGCATGTGACGGCCGACATCGCCCGCGCCCACCCGAACTGGTCGATGGGGTTGAAGATCTCGATCGACAGCGCCTCGATGTTCAACAAGGCGCTGGAGATGATCGAGGCGCGCCATCTCTTTCGCCTGCGACCCGACCAGATCGAGGTGATCGTCCATCCGCAGTCGGTCATCCATTCGATGGTCGGCTACAGCGACGGATCGGTGCTCGCGCAACTCGGCTGCCCCGACATGCGCACGGCGATCGGCTATGCCCTTTCCTACCCGAAACGCTGCGATCTGCCGATCGAGCGGCTAGATTTCGCCAAGCTCGCCCGGCTCGATTTCGAGGCCCCGGACGAGGCACGCTTCCCGGCGCTCCGCCTGGCGCGACGCGCCATGCAGGCGGGCGGCAGCCAGGGTGCGGTGCTGAACGGCGCCAAGGAAACGGCGCTGGAGGCCTTCATCAAGGGCCGCATCGGCTTCCTCGCCATGGCGGAAATCGTCGAAAAGGTGATGGATAGATTGTCCGACCTGCCGGCCGCGGTCACCATGGACGACGTCTTCGCGGCGGATGAAAAAGCCCGGCAGACGGCCGCCGGGCTCATTCATTAAGAGGCTTTAGGGCAAAATCTGCCCCTGATCCGGCCTGCCCGCCACCTTCTCCCCGCAGGCGGGGCGAAGGGGACTCGCGGCGGCCGCCTAAAGTCCCCTCTCCCCGCGTGCGGGGAGAGGATTAGGGTGAGGGGCATATTTCCCAGGAAATGTCAGCAGAAGCTTACGCCACGGCCCTTGCCAGCGCGCAACGCGACCAGAGCGAATGCAGCGCGCCGACGAGATGATCGATATCGGCGTCCGAGTGCAGCGGCGTTGGCGTGATGCGCAGGCGCTCGGTTTTCTTCGCCACGGTCGGATAGTTGATCGGCTGGACATAAACGCCGAAATTGTCGAGCAGCAGGTCGGAGATCCACTTGCACTTGGCGGCGTCGCCGACCATCACCGGCACGATATGGCTCGGATTGACCATGTGCGGGATGCCGCGCTGGTCGAGCAGCGAGCGCAACCGGCGCACACGCTCCTGGTGCGCGAAGCGTTCGACCTGGCTTCCTTTGAGATGCCGGATCGAGGCGAGCGCGCCGGCGGCGAGCGCCGGCGGCAAGGCGGTCGTGAAGATGAAGCCGGAAGCGAAGGAGCGGATGAAGTCGCAGAGCGCCGCCGAGCCGGTGATGTAGCCGCCCATGACGCCGAAGGCCTTGCCGAGCGTGCCTTCGATCACCGTCAGCCGGTGCATCAGCCCCTCGCGTTCGGCGATGCCGCCGCCGCGCGGCCCGTACATGCCGACCGCATGCACCTCGTCGAGATAGGTCATGGCGCCGTATTTGTCGGCGAGGTCGCAGAATTCCTTGATCGGCGCTATGTCGCCATCCATCGAATAGACGGACTCAAAGGCGATGATTTTTGGCGCACGCGGATCAGCCGCCGACAGTTTCGCCTCGAGGTCGGCCACCGAATTGTGCTTGAAGATGACGCGCTCGCATTTCGAATGACGGATCCCCTCGATCATCGAAGCGTGATTCCCGGCATCCGAGAAGACGATGACGCCGGGAATCTTCGAACAGAGCGTGCCGAGCGTGGCCCAGTTGGAAACGTAGCCGGAAGTGAAGAGCAGCGCCGATTCCTTGCCGTGCAGATCGGCAAGCTCGCGCTCGAGCAGGACGTGGTAATGATTCGTGCCGGAGATGTTGCGGGTTCCGCCGGCGCCGGCGCCGCATTCGTCGATCGCGCGCTTCATCGCTTCGGTGACGATCGAAGACTGGCCCATGCCGAGATAATCGTTCGAGCACCAGACGGTGACTTCCTGGGTGCCGTCGGCCGTGTAGCGCGTCGCCTTCGGAAAGTCACCGCGGTGGCGGGCAAGATCGGCAAAGACCCGGTAGCGGCCTTCCTGATGCAGCCCATCCAGCTCGTTCTTAAAGAAACTCTCGAAATCCATCATCATCTCCGATGCCCTGCCGCCTTTGTTCCTTCAAAGCGAGCAGGGGTCAACCCCGGAACGGCCTCAAGCCCGCAGCTGCGGCAAAAGGCCTCTAGTTTTGAACTATTCCAAAATGGTTAGGGCAACTCAATCCCCTGAACTTTGATCGAAGTCAAGCAGTTGCAAAAAAAGGACGGCCGCAGCCGTCCTTTTTTGTGTCCGCCCGCCCGTCAGGCGGCCGCAACGGCGCGCTTCGTCATAACCTTGACGAGGTTGGCGCGGTAGGCCGCGCTGGCATGAAGGTCTGCCAGCAAATCCGATGCATCGACCGTCACATTCGCCACCGCATCCGGCGACCAGTTGGCGGAAAGCGCCGCCTCGAGCCCCGAATGGCGGAAGACGCCGTTCGAGCCGGCCCCGGTCACCGCGACACGGACATCGCCATTGTCGCGGCGCGCGACGAAAACGCCGGTCATGGCATAACGCGAGGCCGGATTGGGGAACTTCCGATAGGCCGCCTTCGCCGGCGTCTCGAAACGCACCGCGGTGATGATCTCGCCTTCCTCCAGCGCGGTTTCGAAAAGGCCGGTGAAGAAGTCGCCCGCCATGATCTCGCGCCTGTCGGTGACGATCACCGCATCGAGCCCCAGCATCGCGGCCGGGTAATCGGCTGCCGGGTCATTGTTGGCGATCGAGCCGCCGATCGTTCCCATATGGCGCACGGCGGGGTCGCCGATGTGACCGGCGAGCCCGCAGAGGGCCGGGCAGACCGCTGCCAGTGCGGCGGAGGTGGCGACCTCCTCATGCGTCGTCGCAGCCCCGATCCGGACCGACCGGCCATCGACGGCGATCCCCTTCATCTCCGCGATATGGCGAAGGTCGATAAGGTCGCTCGGCGCGGCAAGCCGCTGCCGCATCGTCGGAATGATCGTCATGCCGCCGGAGAGATACTTGCCTTCCGCGGCAGCGCCCATCATCTGCACCGCCTCCTGGACCGAGGAGGCTCTGTGATAGTTCGTCTCGTACATCCCGGTTCCTCCCCGTCAGTTGGCGGCTTGGGCGGCCGCCCAGACCTTTTCCGGCGTCGCCGGCATGGTGAGCGCATTATTGCCGATGGCATCGGTGATCGCGTTTATCAGCGCCGGCGGCGAGCCGATGGCGCCGGCCTCGCCGCAGCCCTTGATGCCGAGCGGATTGTTCGGGCACGGAGTGTTCGACGTAGACACCTTGAAGGACGGCAGGTCGTCGGCCCGCGGCATGGCATAATCCATGTAGCTCGCCGTCAGCAGTTGACCGCTGTCGTCATAGTAGACCCCCTCGAGAAGCGCCTGGCCGATCCCCTGCGCCACGCCGCCATGCACCTGCCCCTCGACGATCATCGGGTTGATGACGTTGCCGAAATCATCCGCCGCGACGAACTGCACGATCTTCGTGCGGCCCGTCTCGGGATCGACCTCCACCTCGCAGATGTAGCAGCCGGCCGGGAACGTGAAGTTGGCCGGGTCGTAGAAGGCGCCCTCTTTCAGGCCCGGCTCCATGCCGGGCGGCAGGTTGTGCGCGGTATAGGCGGAAAGCGCCAGCTGCGACCAGGGCACCGCCTTGTCGGTACCGGCGACCTTGAGGCTGCCGTCTTCGAAGACGATATCGTTCTCGTCCGCCTCCATCAGGTGCGCCGCGATCCTCTTCGCCTTGACCTCGATCTTGTCGAGCGCCTTGACGATGGCCGACATGCCGACCGCACCGGAGCGCGAACCGTAGGTGCCCATGCCCATCTGCACCTTGTCGGTGTCGCCATGCACGATGTTGACGCTGTCGATCGGCACGCCGAACCGGTCGGCGACGAGCTGGGCGAAGGTCGTCTCGTGGCCCTGGCCGTGGCTGTGCGAGCCGGTCATCACCTCGATCGTGCCGACCATGTTGACCCTGACCTCGGCCGATTCCCACAGGCCCACGCCGGCACCGAGCGAACCGACCGCCGCCGAGGGCGCAAGCCCGCAGGCCTCGATGTAACAGCTCATGCCAATGCCACGCTTCATTCCGCGCCGCTCGGCCTCTGCCTTGCGGGCCGCAAAGCCGTTCCAGTCGGCAGCCGTCATCGCCGCGTTGAGCGACGCTTCGTAGTCACCGGCATCGTAATTCATGATGACGGGCGTCTGGTGCGGGAAGGAGCGGATGAAGTTGCTGCGACGGAGCTCGGCCGGCGAAATGCCGAGCTCGCGCGCCGCCGTCTCCATCGTCCGCTCGAGAAGATACGTCGCCTCCGGCCGCCCGGCGCCGCGATAGGCGTCGACCGGGGCCGTATTGGTGTAGACGGTGCGGACATTGGCGTGGATCGCCGGGATATCGTATTGCCCGGAAAGCAGCGTCGCATAGAGATAGGTCGGCACGCATGAGGAAAAGAGCGACATATAGGCGCCGAGATTGGCGATGGTGTCGACCTTCAGCGCGGTGATCCGGTTGCCGGCGTCGAAGGCCATCTTCACGGTCGAGACGTGATCGCGGCCATGCGCGTCGGTGAGGAAGGCTTCGGTGCGGTCCGAGGTCCACTTGACCGGCACGCCAGTCCGCTTCGAGGCCCAGAGACAGACGATCTCCTCCGGATAGATGTAGATCTTCGAGCCGAAGCCGCCGCCGACGTCGGGGGCGATCACCCTGAGCTTGTTTTCCGGCGCGACATTGTAGAAGGCGCTCATCACCAGCCGCGCCAGATGCGGATTCTGGCTGGTCGTATAGCAGGTGTAGTGATCGTCGCCGGCATCGTAGATGCCGAGCGTGGCGCGCGGCTCCATCGGATTGGGCGACAGGCGGTTGTTGTAGATCTTCAACTCCGTCACATGCGCCGCGGCGCCGAGCGCCCGGTCGACCGCCCCCGCATCTCCGAGCTCCCAGTCGAAGATCAGATTGTTGGGGGCTTCCGGATGAAGCTGCGGCTGCCCCTCGGCCAGCGCCTGCACCGGATCGGTGACGACCGGCAGGAGATCGTAATCGACGACGACCGCTTCCGCCGCGTCGCGCGCCTCGGCGACGCTGTCGGCCACGACGATCGCGACGGCGTCGCCCACATAGCGCACCGTCCTGTCGGCCAGCGGCCGCCAGGCGCCCATCTTCATCGGCGAGCCGTCCTTGGAGTGGATCATCCAGCCGCAGATCAGGTTGCCGATCCCGTCGGCCAGCAATTGCTTGCCATCGAGCACGTCGATGACGCCGGGCATCGCCTTGGCTGCCGTCGAGTCGATCCCCGTAATGGTCGCATGCGCATGCGGACTGCGCACGAAAACCGCGTATTTCATGCCCGGCACCGACATGTCGTCGGTATAGCGTCCCTTGCCCGTCAGGAAACGCCTGTCTTCCTTGCGCGCCACACGCGCGCCGATCCCATCAACGCCCATTGCCTATCTCCTCCCGAGATTCAGCGAAAATCCTGGATTGTTTCGAGCGGCTTGCCGCTCATTCCGCGGCCTGACGCACGCCGCCCGTTTCATGGACCGCGGCGAGGATCGCCTTGACGATGTTGTGGTAGCCGGTGCAGCGACAGATATTGCCTTCCAGTTCGGCGCGAACCGTCGCCTCGTCGAGGTCGCTGCCGTGACGCCGGATCATGTCGACGGCCGTCATCACCATGCCGGGCGTGCAGAAGCCGCATTGAAGGCCGTGATGCGCCTTGAAGGCCGCCTGCACCGGATGGAGCTCGCCGTTCTGCGCCAGCCCCTCGATAGTCGTGATCGACGAACCTGCGGCTTGCGCCGCAAGGATGGAACAGCTCTTCACCGATTGGCCATCCATGTGGATGACGCAGGCGCCGCACTGCGACGTGTCGCAGCCGACATGCGTGCCGGTCAGCCCGAGATTCTCGCGGATAAAGTGCACCAGCAGCGTCCGGTCATCACAGACGCCGCTCACCTGGCGACCGTTGACCGTCATCGTTATTTTCGCCATTTCGCTCCTCCGGGGTCGGTCCGTACCAAAGCGAGCGCGGCTTCAAATCGGGTGAGATATGTTCACGCGACTGAAAGGTACGCGCCCAGATATCAATGCCCTTTGCCAGCGGTCCGCTCCTCCCGGACCATTGGCGACGTTGTATCATTTGTCTTTTTTCCGAATGTCGCAACCGTCTCGGCTGCAGAAGGGTAAAAAAATGCGACACGGCATGTAACGCCGGAAACAGCGCCTTCATCTTCTGTTCAGGAAGGATCGCATTATCTTGCGGGCGGACGATCGCGCCGCCTCCAGTGGACATTCCTGGGCGGCGGGGTATTTTCCGCATTGCAAGTTCAAGTGGAGGGACGCCGGTCGCGTCTTGCCACCATCACCCAAGAGACGGACGAAGCGACAGGCTGACATCCGTAGACATCGGAGAGGACAACATGAAGAAAGCCATCGCACTTGTTCTGGTCGCCCTGTCGGTCGCAAGCTGCACGCAGACGGAAAAGGGTGCCGGCATCGGCGCCGCGTCGGGCGCGATCATCGGCGGCGCGATCACCGGGGACGTGCGCGGCGCGGCCGTCGGCGCGGCCATCGGCGGTGTTTCGGGTGCCGTGATCGGCCATGTCACCGACCAGCCGGGCCAGTGCTACTACCGCGATCGCTACGGCCGCCGCTACATCGACGCGTGCTGATTGCCGCGGCGCTCATCGAACGAACGGCCCCGGAGCGATATCCGGGGCCCATGTTTGTGACGTGGCCGCTTGCAGGAGCGCTCTCAAGCGCGCTTTGGTTTCTTTCGAGTGTGGCCGGCGGCTTGCACCGACGTGTTCAGGGCCACGGCGGCCTGAACAAGCGCTTTCAACGCCTCTTCGTCGATCCTCTCGCCCTCACGGAGGTCGATGGCTCGCCGGGTGTTGCCTTCGAGGCTGGAGTTGAAGAGGCGTGCAGGGTCCTCCAGCGAGGCGCCCTTGGCGAAGGTCAGCTTGACCACACTCTTGTAGGTCTCGCCGGTGCAGATGATACCGGCGTGCGACCACACCGGAACGCCTCTCCACTTCCACTCCTCGATCACTGCGGGATCAGCCTCCTTGATGAGCATTCGGGCGCGCGCAAGCGTCTCGCCGCGCCAATCGCTCAGTTCTTCGATTCTCTCATCTATCAGCTGAGAGGGAGACTTTTCTCCCTCGGATTCCGTCAAGCCCGTCTTCTTGATCATTCCCGCCGCTTTCCTTCTGTTTTGTCGATCACCGTCCATGTGCCGATCTCTACGGGATCCAGCCGGGCAGCTTCGATGCCTGTTCGACCCAACTCGCCACAAGTTTCTCGTCCATCTGGTCGCCCTCAAAAATGTGGAAATAGCGCACATCCTTGTCCTTGGACTCAACCGGAGGAACAGGACTGAGCGATGCACCGCGGAAGAATGCCACCTTGATGTATTTGGTGAAGCAATGAAAGCTGAGGAACCAGCCCTGGCCCTCGATGCCATAGAAGGGCGAGTTCCATTTGACCGCCTTGCGCACCTCGGGGACGGTGCGCACGATGAGCGCATCGAGCCGGCGCCCGACCTCGCTCTTCCAGCCCGGCATGGCCGCGATGTAGGCCTGCACCGGGGCGTCGCCGTCGGCCTTGGCGATCTGGGGATTGCCGCCGGACAGGAGGGCCGGTTTCGCAGCGATCGCGCGGCCGTTGCTCGTCGTCACGATGGCCTTCGGCACTGTCGGCAGCTTCTTCGTCACGGATCCGCGGGCCGATGATTTGGCGGACTGCTCGCGCCGTTTGGCGGCCTTCGGAGCAACCCTGGTCGATTTGATTGACGTCTTGTCAGCCATGGAATTCCCTCCGCTGATAGACGACAAGTAGTCAACGATAGTTCGATTTCCAGTGATGTCGACCGGCTGGGTATGACGGTACCCGGGCTTGCCTGCCGCGACGCGGCCGATTTGACTCCTCGCCGGCGTGCGCGAGGAAGTTCACCTCAGATTGCTCCTCGGAAACAGCACCCGATCGGGCTCTGCATTCATTCGCGCCAACATTTCCTTGATCAAGCGTGTCTTGGTGCGCCCCGCTTCCTTCGGCGGCACGAGGTAACGCACGATGGCTTCGAGCCAGGTGTTTTCACTGACGCGAAAATGAACCACGGGATGCTCCTTCACTTCGAGTTCGTCCACCGGCGTCTTCGATAGGATGTGCTTATAGACCTTGACCTTCTGGCTCATGATGTCGCCGATCTGCTCTTCCACGACCTCTCTCATCGTTTGCGCTACGAATTCCAGATCGCTTTCATAGGCGAGCTGGAACTTGATTTCGTTCCAGACATAGGGAAACAGCGGCCAGGAATAGTTGAAGACCGGCGTGTCAAACACGGTGGAGTTCGGAAACTTGATGATGCGTCCGCTCGGATGATCGGTCCAAAGATGTTCGCCGCCGAATTCCCATAACGTCGTGTCGAGATAGCTGACATCAACGACATCGCCATGCGCATCGCCGATGCGAATGCGGTCACCAACGCGATAAGGCGCCCTTGCCAGAATATAAATCCACGCGATGAAACTGGAGATCGGCATTTGCAGCGCAAAGCCGAGAATCAATGAAATCAGGCCAAGCGAAACAACCGCGGCGTACCAGTTCACGAACAAGACCGAAATGACCACGAAGACGATGGCGACGACGACCACCAATCGAAGAATACGTTTCAGGTTGAAACGCGAGACACGATTGGGAATTCTGCCAATGAGAAAGACTTCGACAACATTCGCCACGGTCAGCAAAACGAAAATGAGTTGGCCGCCCCTGACGTAGTTCAGCAAGCGAACGCGCAAAGGCGCCTCAAGCCAATCCAAGCGCCAATTGATCAGCACTTGGATGCCAAACAGCAGCAAGGCGGCGGCAGCGAAGCCAGCCGTCCACCAGACTTCTCCCTTGCGTAGGCTGAGTTGAAGTTTTTCCTCGGGCTTTTTCGCCTTCCGCTGCATGGTTTTTGGATCAGCAGTCTGTTGCGCGGCCCGTTCAAGCCGAGAAAGGTTCTCCTGTTCCTTGTCGCGTCGTTCCATGGGTTCACCCCGATGTGGCCATCCGCTCCAGCCAGGGGCCTCTCGTTCCTCGACGGCAGCATTCCGGTGATGCTTCGCCCTATCGCGAGGTTTGATGGACAGTCCGGAGCAAGCCCCGTCGTCGTTTAGCAGGCCTGTGCTTCATCGAAACTCGTCCACACGGCCTGCTGCATGTCAAAGACATGCAGCTATTCGAAGTGTTACAGCGAGTAATCCATTATATCCATCATGGGCACTTACCTCTACTGCATGTCTCCTCGAATCGACCTCGGTTAGGGACAAAGACATGCAGCAATTCAAAGTGCTGCAGCGACCTTTGCGCGTCTGATAACACGCGCGGCGCTATAGGCATTCCATCCATGATTAGCAATTGCTGAGCCGATGGCTATCGGCCGCAAATGGGTCGATTCCAACCGAGACATCGCCGCTCGAGCCGCAAGCCGCCCGAAGCGGTATCTGCCCTGCCGTTTGTGCCCGAAGCACCACAGAACGCGCCCTTTTGCCGAAAATCTGACCGGAATCACCGCTCCGGCGCTGGATACTGCCGCCGCTCATCGTTAACAGATAGAGAACCAAGCGATGTTAAAGTGCCATTGCCGCACATGCAGGCATTGAGTAAAGAGTCGCCTGAAACGGGATGCGGAGGATGTCTCCACCACGCTCGAGTACCGCGTATTGGAAGGCGGCGACAGTGCTCGCTCTTGCGGCCTCGACAGCGCTCGGGCCGATTTTCGCCGGCAAGGCCCATGCGATCCGGATCTTCGGCATGCGCTTTTTCGAAAGCGCCGAAGAGCAGGTTCAGGTTCTCGATCCCGTCAACTACGCGCTGACCTTCGAACCCGGCACGGACGACGAGGAACTGCGCGAGGCGCTCGAAAATGCTTCGCAGCTCAACCAGGATCAGGACGAGCCGGTCTCCGGCGACCTCGGCCTGTTGATCAAGGCGCGCGACGACCGGGAGCGGCTGCTTGCCGCGCTTTATGAAAAGGCGCGCTACGGCGGCACCGTTACCATCCTGCTCAACGGCCAGGACATCGACAGCCTGCCGCCCGACCCTTCCTTCCCCGATGGCCAGGCCGTGCCGGTGACGGTGCGGGTCGCTCCGGGGCCGGCCTTCACCCTCGGTTCGGTGAGG
The DNA here is from genome assembly GCF_001651865.1 of Sinorhizobium glycinis. Classification (GTDB taxonomy): domain Bacteria; phylum Pseudomonadota; class Alphaproteobacteria; order Rhizobiales; family Rhizobiaceae; genus Sinorhizobium; species Sinorhizobium glycinis. The sequence continues at coordinate 419,579 of NZ_LPUX01000060.1, read as the reverse complement.
TTCGAGGGCGATGCCGCCGGGCTCGATCCGGCGACCTACGATCTCACGCGCGGCGCCCGCGCCGACTCGACGCTGATCATCAAGGCGGGCGAGCAGATCGTCGTCGATCTCAAGGAGCAGAGCCGGCCGCTTGCCAAGCTCACCGAGCGCAGCGTCGTCGCCGACCATGCCACCTCCACGGTCGACGTGACGATCAGGGCCGAATCCGGGCCTGTCGCGCCTGTCGGCGCTCTCACGGTCACCGGCACCAGGACCGTCGACCCGAATTTCGTCCGCGACTATTCACGGCTCAATCACGGCCGGCCCTACTCGCCGGAAAACATCCGCAAGGCCGCCGAGCGGCTGCGGACGCTCAACGTCTTCTCCAGCGTCACGATCGTCGAGGCCGATCAGCTCGCGCCGGACGGCACGATCCCGATGAACATCCAGGTGTCCGAGGGCAAGCACAGGTATTTCGGCTTCGGCGGTCAGGTCTCGACGACCGACGGTCTCGGCCTGCAGGGCTATTGGGGCCATCGCAATCTCTTCGGCCGTGCCGAATCGCTCCGGATCGAGGGCTCCGTCGACCGGATCGGCGAGACCACGGATGTCGGCGGGCTCGACTATTCGGCCGGCATTCTCTTCGCCAAGCCCGGTGCCTTCGGGCCTGCATCGACCTTCACGGCGAGCGTCAGGGCGGCCATCGTCGATCCGGATGCCTACAATGCCAAGACGATCACCGCCGCGGCCGGCGCGGGCTTCGAGCTTTCGCCCGAGGATACGGTCTCCGTCGGTGCGGAGCTGAGCTGGGCCGACATCGACGACGCCTTCGGCTCGAATTCCTATCTGACCGCCGCGATCCCGCTCGAATATGTCCGCGACACCCGCGACGACAAGCTGAACGCCACGGAAGGCTACCGGGCGATGATCAACGCGAAACCGAGCTACGAGATCGAGGGCCAGACCTTCTTCAGTTCCTTCGAGACCTCCGCCTCCGCCTATCATGCGCTGGGCAGCGAAAAACGCTTCGTGCTCGCCGGCAAGCTCGGCGCCGGCACGCTTGTCGGCGGCGACGAACTTTCCGACATTCCGGCGACCCGGCGCTTCTTCCTCGGCGGCGGCGGCTCGGTGCGCGGCTATTCCTTCCAGGAGATCAGCCCGCGCAACGCCGACAACGAGGAGACCGGCGGGCGCTCCTATGTGAACGGCTCGCTGGAGGTCCGCATCGCGGTAACCGATACGATCGGTCTCGTGCCCTTCGTCGACGCCGGCAGCGTCTCGGCGGGCACGGCACCGGATTTCTCCGACATACGCGCCGGGGCCGGCATCGGCCTTCGCTATGCGACGCCCTTCGGGCCGATCCGCCTCGATTTCGCGGTTCCGCTCAACAAGTATCCGGGCGGTACCGATTACGGCATTTATGCGGGCATCGGCCAATCCTTCTGATGCCAGGCGGAGATGCCGTGCTAAGATAGGCAAGTCCGACGCGGGTGCTTCCGTCCTGCCGATTCCAGAGCGGCGTCACATGGTCTATGGATAGGACATGAATCAGGTCATCGGCACATTTCGATCAGCGCTGCGCTACATCTTCGCCCTTGTCGGCGTGCTCGTCGTCGCGTTGCTTCTCCTCGTCGCCTTTCTCGGCTTCACCGTGCCCGGCGCGCGCGTCGTCGCCTGGGCGATCGAAAAATATGCGGCAACGCCCGACCAGATCGTCCGCATCTCCGATCCGGGTGCGCTGCTCACCGGCGACTTCACCGCCGGAACGGTGACGCTCTTCGATAGCGAGGGGACTTATGCGGAGGTTCGCGACCTCTCGGTCAACTGGACGCCGTCCGAACTTCTGTCGATGCGCTTCGATGCACGCAACATCTCGGCAGGCTCCGTCCGCCTCGAACGGCTGCCGATCCCCTCCGCCGAAACGAGAGAAGTGCGACGGACGCTCGCTTTGCCGGTGGACGTGAAGATCGGTGCCCTCGATCTCAAGGAGATCGTGATCGGCAAGGCGATCGCCGGCAAGGACCAGTTCCTGACCGCGAAAGGCAAGGTCAACGCCACCAACTCGAGCATCGCGCTCGCCTTCGACGCGGCCGAGCGCGACCGCCCGGAGGCGCGCGCCGTCGCCGATCTCGTCTTCAATCCAGCCGGAAACGAGCTGAAGCTCGAGGCTGAAGTCGCCGAACCGAAGGGCGGGCTGCTCGCCAAGCTGCTGCGGCTGCCGGGGGAACCCTCAGTTGATATCCAGATCACGGGACAGGGGCCCCTCTCCGACTGGACGGGCTCCGGCACTGCATCGCTCGACGGCAGCGAGATTCTTCGGCTCGAAGGGCGACACGTGCTGGTGGCCGACGGCATGCACAATCTTGCGCTCACCGGCGGCGGCGCTTTCGCCCGGCTGATGCCGGCCGCCTTCAGGCCGCTTTTCGAGGGGACGACCAGCATCGACCTGACCGCCGCCTTCGACGGCAAGAGCAAGTTCCGGATCGACGCGGGCAAGCTTGCGACCGGGGCCCTGACGCTCAACGCCTCGGGAAGTGTCGACAGCCGCGGCGAGAACAATCTTCAGGCAAGCGTCGCCGGCACGAACGGTCCGTTCGATTTCCGATGGCCGCTGAAGGATGGAGAGTTGCAGGCACGGATCAACACGGCCAACCTGTCACTGATCGGCGAGGGGCAGTCGGCGATCCTCGACATCGCCGCGGACATCGCCTCGCTCGGCCTGCCTCAGGGAGATCTCGGTGCCATCCGGCTCTCGGCACAAAGCGACTCCTTCAACCTGGAAACGCAGACGGGATCGCTGAAGACAACGGTGGAGATCGCCGAGACCCGGTTTGCAAGCGCCGATCTCGACAGGGCCATACAGGCGCCAATGAAGCTCGCCGGCACGATCGCGATCGCGCCGGATAGCATCCGTTTCGACCCGTTGACGCTCGAAAGCGCCAGCATCGGCGGCTCCGTCACCGGCAGTCTCGATCGCGCCGACACCACGCTCGAGGCGGCGTTCAAGCTCTTCGCCGTTCCGGGCGTCCTGCCGCCCGCGCTCGCGCAAAAATTCGAGAAGACGATCGCCGTCAACGGCAATCTGGTGACCGAAGAGGACGGAAGCGTCCAGTTGAGCGGCCTTGAGATCAAATCCGAAGCCGTGGAAGCCTCCGGCTCGCTCACCCTTTCCGGCGAAACGCTGACTGCGGACATCAAGGGCACACTCCCGGAACTCGGCCGCTTTTTGCCAGACGCCAAGGGCAGCGCCGCCTTCCAGGCCGCCGCCTCCGGTCCCATGAACAAGCTCGGCGTTAAGGCAGAGATCACTTCGAGCGGCGCGACGCTTGCCGGGCGTACGTTGACCGATCTGACGATCAATGCCGACGCGACGGCGACGCCCGGCAGCCCCGAGGCGAAGCTCACCGCCACCGGCACGCTTGACGGCCAGGCGGTCGACATTCGCGCCGACGTCGTCTCGAAGGACGGCCGCACCTCCGTTCCCGCGCTGGAAGCGAAAATCGGCGGCAACAGCCTCACCGGCGCGATCGACCTGACGGCCGACTTCAAGCCGAACGGCAAGCTCGACGTCAACCTTCCCGATCTTGCCCTGCTCGCCGCCATGGCCGGCCAGCAGGCCTCCGGCGACCTCACCGGTTCGGCGACGCTTGAGACCGTCGGTGGCGTCACCTCGGTCGTGATCAAAGCCAATGGCAGCAGCGTAGAGCGCGGCGCGCTGACGATCGCGAAACCGGTGGTCGACCTTGGTATCGCAGACATAGCCAGGCTTGCGATCAAGGGCAGCGTCCAGGCGGAGAGTGTAGCACAGGGCGAAAACCGGGTGTCGGACGTCAACGTCGCTTTCGAGCAGCAGGGCGGCAGGACCGGCTTTTCGGCCGAGGGCCTCTATGACGGCGCACCGCTTCGGGCGGCGGGCGAGCTGACGAGCGACGCCGGCCGCACCGAGATCCGCCTTACCTCTGCCTCGGCGGCACCGAGACGCCTGCCGCTGCAGCTCGCAGAACCGACCGTGATTGCGATCGAAGACGGCGTGGCTCGCCTCGACGGCCTGTCCGTCCAGGCTTCGACGGGTACCGTGGCCGTCTCCGGCACGGCCGGCGACCGGCTCGACCTCCGAGCGAGCCTGAGCGACCTGCCCGCCATGCTCATCAACACTTTCGCGCCGACGCTCGGCGCCGAAGGTGCTATTGCCGGCACCCTCGACATCGACGGCGATGCGCAGGCGCCGGTGGTCGCATACGACCTCGTCTGGAGCGGCGCCTCCATGTCCTCGCTCAGATCCGCCGGCCTTGCCGCGCAGGATCTGACCGCAAAGGGCATGGTCACCGTCACGGACGCGACGATCAGCTTCGACCCGACGACGATCGAAAGCCCCGGCTTCCGCGGAAATCTCACCGGCAGCCTCGCCCGCGCCGAGAAAACGGCAACGGCAAACTTCGAGGTCCGCGCGGAGCCGAGCTTCCTGCCGGCTGGCCTGGCAACGCGATTCGACACGCCGGTTGCCGTCTCCGGCAAGGTCGAGACTGGCGGCGATGGCAGCATCAAGCTGAGCGCCCTCGAGGTCCAGTCCGGCACCGTCAATGCCAACGGTTCGGCGACAATCGCAGGAGGTCAGCTGACGGCCGATCTGGAGGGCACGCTGCCCGACCTCGGCAAGCTGCTCGCCGATGCGGACGGAAAGGCCGACTTCAAAGCCGAGATTTCCGGCCCGCTTGAGGCGCTCGCCGTCAAGGGAGAGCTGACCTCGAGCGGCGCAATGCTGGCCGGCCGCTCGCTGACGGACCTGACGGTCACCGCCGACGCGACGGTCAAACCGGGGAGCCCTCAGGCGAAGCTGACCGCGACCGGCGGGCTCGACGGCCAGCCCATCGACGTCAGGGCCGAGGTGGTTTCGGCGGAAGGGCGCACATCCATCCCCACACTCGAGGCAAAGATCGGCGGCAATCGCCTGACCGGCGCGATCGACCTGACGGCGGATTTCAAGCCGAACGGCACCATCGGCTTCAACCTGCCCGATCTCGGACTGGTCGCCGCCTTGGCCGGCCAGAAGGCGTCCGGCGATCTTTCGGGCTCGGCGGCGATCACGACGGCGAACGGCGTCACTTCCGTGTCGGTCAAGGCCAGCGGCGGCAGCATCAAGCGCGACGCGCTGACGGTTACCAGGCCCGTGGCTGATATCCGCATCGCCGATATCGCGACCCTGGCGATCCGCGGAACCGTCAAGGCCGAGAGCGTCGCACAGGGGCAGAACCGCGTCTCAGCCGTTAACCTGACTTTTGAGCAACAAAGCGGTCGGACCGGGTTCGAGGTCGCTGGCCAATATGACGGTGCCCCGCTCTCGGCCAAGGGCGATCTGGCGAGTGCCGGCGGCCGTACCGAAATCCGCCTTGCTTCGCTTTCGGCAGCGCCTCGGAGATTGCCACTGAAGCTTGCCAGGCCGACCGTCCTCGCTATCGAGAACGGCACCGTCCGCCTCGGCGATCTCACCATCCAGGCGTCGAAGGGGACGATCGCCGTCGCCGGAACCGCAGGCGAAACGCTCGACATCTCGGCGAAGCTCAATGCCTTGCCAGCCGCCCTCATCAACACCTTTGCGGCGACGCTCGGCGCCGAGGGAACGATCGACGGAACGGTTGAGATCAGCGGCACCGCCGCAGCGCCCGTCGTCAATTACGATCTGAGATGGAGCGGCGCTTCGGTTGCGGCCGCGCGCGGCGCCGGCGTATCGGGACTCGACATCGCCGCGAAAGGGCGGTTTGCCGACAACCGCGTGACGCTCGACGCGACCGTCTCGGGGCCGGCTGGGCTTTCCTTCCGGGGCGGCGGCCATGTCGACGTCGGCGGCAACATGCCGCTGTCGATGAAATTCGCCGGCGACGTACCGTTCGCACTGCTTGCCGCCACCCTGGCGGAACAGGGTTTCACGCTCACCGGCGCGGCGAAGCTCGATCTGTCGCTCTCCGGGCCGGCGAAAGCGCCGCAGATCACAGGCACGATCTCGACCGCCGGCGGGCGGCTTGTCGACGTCCGGCGCAATCTGGCGCTCAATGATCTTGCGGCCAATGTCACGCTCGACGGCAGGCAGGCGACGATCAATCGGCTTACCGGCAATCTCGCCAGCGGCGGATCGATCGAGGCGAGCGGCACCGTTGGCATCACCGCCGGTTCCAGCTTCCCGGCCGACCTCCGGATCCGGCTCAACAACGCCACCTATGTCGACGGCACCCTCTTCACCGCCAATCTTGCCGGTGATCTTACACTCAAAGGCCCGCTCGTCGCCACGCCGGTGCTTGGCGGCGAACTGACGATCCGCAAGGCGGCGATCACCGTCCCGGAAAAACTGCCGACCTCGCTTTCGGCGATCGACATCCAGCACAGGAACGCGCCGGCCGGCGTGCGGCAGATGGCACGCGACGTGCGCAGGGAAACGTCCGCATCCGGCGGCGCGGGCGTCAACGCCGGCGGCGTCATCGCCTTCGATCTCGCGGTCCGCTCGCCTGGCCAGTTCTTCGTGCGCGGACGCGGCATCGATGCCGAGCTCGGTGGCGACCTGACGATCCGCGGCACCGCCGTCCGGCCGATCGTCTCCGGGGATTTCGACATGCGGCGCGGCCGGCTGGAAATCCTCGGCAAGCGGCTGACCTTCACGGAAGGCCATATCGGCTTCGGCGGCGACCTCGTTCCGACGCTCGATCTCGACGCGAGCTCGAGCGCCGGCTCGACCACCATCACCGTCAACATCGCCGGGCCGGCCAACAATCCGACGGTGACCTTCTCCTCCTCGCCGGCGCTGCCGCAGGACGAGATCCTGGCGCAACTGATCTTCAACCGTTCGCTCAATAACCTGTCGGCGTTCCAAATCGCCCAGCTCGCCTCCGCCGTCAGCCAGCTTGCCGGCGGCGGCTCGACATCGCTGCTCGACGGGCTGCGCAACAAGCTCGGCGTCGACGACCTCGACATCACCACCGACGAGAGCGGCGGCGCCCAGCTTCGAGCCGGCAAATATCTCAACGACCGGACCTATCTCGAACTGCAGCAAGGCTCGGATTCGGCCTCCAGCAAGGCGATCATCAATCTCGATGTCGGCCGCGGCGTGAAGCTGAAGGGCGAGGCGGCAGGCGACGGCTCGGCCGCCGGCGGCATCTTCTTCGAGCGGGAGTATTGAGAGGGACCTGTGCTGAAAGACCCCGCCCCAACCCCTCCCCACAAGGGGGAGGGACTTCCCCGGCGGTACTCTGCTCCAGTCCCCCAATTCCTATGAGGCGGCTGCAACGGTCAAGAAGGAGAGGAAGCGGGCCCGGCATCGGAGCCCCTCCCCCTCGTGGGGAGGGGTTGGGGAGGGGTCTTCACTCAAGAACGCAACCCTTGCTCAAGCCGCATTCCTCTCCACCCCGAACGCGTCCAGCAGCTCGCCCTCGTCGATGGCCGTGAACAGCGCCCAGATATGGCCGAACGGATCGATGAGCGCGGCGACGCGGTCGCCCGTCGGCAGGGTCTCGGCAGCGTTGCGCAGGCTGGCACCGCCGCCCATCGCGCGGGCGAGCACGCGGTCGACGTCATCGACATGCAGTTCGAGGATCGCGGCGGTCGTGCCGAGCGCATGCGGCGAGCGCGGCCCGCCGAGGTGCGGCTCGGCATCCCGGCGCGGATTGGCGCCGGCCACACGGAAGATCGAGTCGCCGATGCTGAGATCGGCGCTCGTCAGAATGCCGCGCCATTCATGGCGCTGGAGGAGCTCGGCACCGAAGACATCACGATAAAAGGCGATTGCCCGTTCCTCGTCCCCGTGCCTGACGAACAGTTTTATGCAGATCTGCCGCGCCATTGGGCCGCCACCGGAAATGGCCATGACATTCCTCCCTTGTTCGCTGAGACGGAACATCTTAATCGTTCATCAGAACAAAGCAAGAACAAACTTGAGGAGGCGATCAGAAAGCCCCGGTCATCTTGCTCGTCTTGAGCAGGATGTTCGTTTCCGTGACGGTGATGCCGTCGATCAGCCGGATGCGGCGCAGCGTCTCATCGAAGCTGGCGAGGTCACGGTCTTCGAGCTCGGCGATGAAATCCCACCGCCCGTTGGTGCTGTGCAGCGCCCTCACCTGCGGCAGACCGCGCAATTGCTCGGCGACGCGGTCGGCCATCTTGCCGTGAACCTCGATCATCACGACGGCCCGCACCCCGGAGGCGGGAATTTCCGATCCGGTCCGTATGGTGAAGGCCGTGATCGTGCCATTCGACACCAGCCGGTCGATGCGCGCCGCAATGGTCGCACGCGACACGCCGGTCCTGGCCGAAAGCGTCGAAACAGGGATTCGCGCATTTTGCCGAAGGGCGCTGATCAGGGCTTGGTCGAGATCATCCATTTCCGTCACTTTGTCGAATGTCGTCTGCCATTATGCTAAGATTAGCCTTCTTATCGGCAGTTTTCCATCTTTTTGCTGTCACAGCTTTTGGCGATAATCGGCATCGACCCGACAGATTCGAAGGAAGTGAAGAGGCGGACATGAAGACCATCACGTTGATCGGCGCACCCATAGAGGAAGGTTCCGGGCGCCGCGGTGCGGCTATGGGCCCGACGGCGCTCAGGATTGCCGGCATCGACACGGTCCTCGCTGAACTGGGCCATACGGTCCACGATGAAGGCGACCTGCGACCGCTGCCGGCGCGCGACCTTGCAAGCCATTCCGGCGCCAACAACCTGCAGATGGTCTCCGCTTTTGCCCGGGCGCTCAACGACGCGGTGCACGACTCGGCCCGCAAGGGACATTTCCCCATCATCCTCGGCGGCGACCACGCCCTTTCGATGGGCAGCGTCTCCGGCATGGCACGCTATGCGGCCGAAGTCGGCCGGCCGCTCTTCGTGCTCTGGCTCGACGCCCATGCGGATTTCAACTCGCCCTCGACCTCGCCATCCGGAAACATGCACGGCATGCCGGTCGCCTTCTTCTGCGGCGAAGCGGAATTCGCGCCGATCCTTGCCGCCGACCGGCCGCTCGTCGACCCGAAGAAGGTTTACCAGGTCGGCATCCGTTCGGTCGATGCGCGTGAGCGCGAGGAGATCGCCGAACACGGCGTCAATGTCTACGACATGCGCGCCGTCGACGAGATGGGCATGGCCTTTATCATGCGTCAGATCCTCGACGAGGTGCGTGCCGCCAATGGCCTGCTGCATGTCAGCCTCGACGTCGATTTCATGGATCCGGAGTTTGCGCCGGGCGTCGGCACCACAGTCCCGGGCGGCGCCACCTTCCGCGAGGCCCATCTCATCATGGAAATGCTTTGCGACAGCGCCCTCGTCTCTTCGCTCGACCTCGTTGAACTCAACCCGTTCCTCGACGACCGCGGCAAGAGCGCCCGCATCCTGGTGGAACTGACTGCCAGCCTCTTCGGCCGCCGCATCCTTGACCGTCCGACCCGGAGCGCCTGAGAATAGCCGATCCGTGCCCCGCCGATCGAAGCTGCGGGCCGGAAGGAGACAGCGGAGGGGGATTGATGAAGACCACGGCAGCCCTGATCGAGACCGAGCATCTGCTCGGCGCTCACAACTACAAGCCGCTCGACGTCGTGCTGACGCGCGGCGAAGGCGTATTTGTCTGGGACATCGAGGGCAACCGCTATCTCGACTGCCTCTCGGCCTATTCGGCCGTCAATCAGGGCCATTGCCACCCGAAGATCCTCGAGGCGATGGTGGAGCAGGCGCAGAAGCTGACCCTCACCTCCCGCGCCTTTCGCAACGACCAGCTTGCCCTCTTCTACGAGGAGGTCGCCGCACTCACCGGCTCGCACAAGGTGCTGCCGATGAATTCCGGCGCCGAGGCGGTGGAGACGGCGATCAAGGCCGTCCGCAAATGGGGCTACGAGGTGAAGGGCGTCGCCGACGATGAGGCCGAGATCATCGTCTGCTCCGACAATTTCCATGGCCGGACGATCGGCATTGTCGGCTTTTCGACCGATCCCGACTCGCGTGATGGCTTCGGGCCCTTCGCGCCCGGCTTCAAGATCGTGCCCTTCGGCGACATCGACGCCTTCCGGGCCGCGATCAGCGAAAACACCGTTGCCTTCCTAGTCGAGCCGATCCAGGGCGAGGCCGGCGTGATCGTGCCGCCCCCCGGCTATTTTGCGGCGGTGCGCGAGCTTTGCACGAAGCACGGCATCACACTTGTTCTCGATGAGATCCAGACGGGCCTCGGTCGGACCGGCAAGCTGCTGGCGGAAGAGCACGAAGGCATCGAGGCGGATGTGACGCTGATCGGCAAGGCGCTCTCCGGCGGCTTCTATCCGGTTTCTGCCGTGCTTTCGAACTCGGAGGTCCTCGGCGTCCTGAAACCCGGCCAGCACGGGTCCACCTTCGGCGGCAACCCCCTCGCCTGCGCGATCGCCAGAGCGGCACTCAGGGTGCTTACCGAAGAGGGCATGATCGAGAATTCGGGATTGATGGGCGAGCGCTTCATGACGGGCCTGACGGACATTCGCTCCAACACCATCAGGCAAGTCCGTGGCCGCGGCCTGATGCTCGCCGTCGAACTCGTGCCGGAGGCCGGCGGCGCCCGCAGATATTGCGAGGCTCTGAAGGAGCGCGGCATCCTCGCCAAGGACACCCACGGCGACACGATCCGCATCGCCCCGCCGCTCGTCATCACCGCCGATCAGGTCGACTGGGCCCTCGAACAGTTTGCGGCGGTACTCGCTTCCACCTGAGCCGTGCCACAGGGCGGAATGCTCCCCTCGAAGCTTCGGAAAAAGCAAGTCTTAACGAATGCCGGCCTAATATGCCCCCAAAGCGCAAGGCGGGCTCCCCGCGCATGATGCGGCTTGCGCCTCGCCGGATGTCGTCGGCGGTCCCATCACGAAGTCGCGCCTCGCGGGCGCCGACGGGAAGCCGGAAGGAGCTTCGAATGACAGGCACGTTAAAATCGGCCGGGTTTGACGGCGAAACGCTGGAGATCATCGCGTTCCGCCTCCACGATCAGGAATTCTGCGTCAAGACCACGACGATCCGCGAGATCCGCGGCTGGGCGCCCTCGACGCCGATCCCGCATTCGCCGCCGGAAGTGATCGGCGTCATGAACCTGCGCGGCACGGTGATTCCGATCATCGACCTTGCCCACAAGCTCGGCATGAAATCGACCGTCGCAAACGAGCGCAGCGCCATCGTCGTCGCGGAAGTCCACAACATGGTGATCGGCCTCGTCGTCGACCGCGTCTCCGACATCCTGACGGTGCAGGGCAGTCAGGTGCAGCCGGTGCCGGAAGTCACCGCCTCGTTCGACAAGAGCTTCGCCGAAGGGATCATCGCCAACGAGAACGGAATGATCTGCTTCCTCAACCTCGCCCGCATGTTCAAGGAGCGCGAGGTGGAAGACCTCGCCGCCTGACATACGACAATGCGACTGCATGCCTCCTTGAACCGTAACCGATCGAAGGGCAAAGACATGCAGCAATTCAAAATGCCAGGGCGACCTCTGTTCGCCTGACAAGACGAACGCTCCGTATCGATCAAGGCCGTCTCGCCCCTGCGAGACGGCTTTTTGCTTTGCGGCTGTCATGCCGGGACAACCGTTCGGCCAAATTACGCCTGGGAATACAACTGGCAATGATCTAGCAAATTTATGCAACCGGTATTTGATAATTACTATTTAATACTGCATTAACTCATTAAATCTAATATAGGTTGTGTAATAGCCAGGGGCATGAAGCCCCGGATGTTCGAGATCTCCCCCCCGACATCAAGCGCTGACCTGCGTGCGACGGCGCGCGGCAGACCAGACACAGTCGCCAGACATCCTGTTCTTGTTCCCGGGAGCAGATACCGATCAGCCGCAAGCCCGGCCGATCAGGAACTCATCCAGTATTGACTTCGATTTAGCACGCGAACGAGTTTGGAGAGGCAACCATCATGTTTTCTTTTGCGAAACGCTTGGATTCAAAGCACATCATTGCAGCATTGTCGAAATCGCAAGCCATCATCCAGTTCGATCTCACCGGCAATATTCTCACCGCCAACGAGAATTTCTGCAAAGCCCTCGGATACAACCTCCAGGAGATCGTTGGCCAGCACCATCGCATATTCTGCCCTGCCGACTATGCCGCAACTCCGGAATATCGCGAGTTCTGGGCCCGTCTCGGCCGTGGCGAATTCGACAGCAACGCCTACAAGCGTGTGACCAAGGCCGGGCGGGAAATATGGATCCAGGCGACGTACAATCCGGTCTTTCGCAACGGCAGACCGTACAAGGTCGTCAAGTTCGCCACCGATATTACGGACGCAAAACTCAAAGCCACCGAAGACGCGGGCAAACTTGATGCGATCTCCCGCTCGCAAGCGGTGATCGAATTCACCCCGGCCGGGGAGATCATCACCGCCAACGAGAATTTCTGCTCCGCGCTCGGCTATCGCCACTCGGAAATAGAGGGGCGCCATCACAGCATGTTTTGCGAGCCCAACTACACGCGCACGGCCGAATATGCCGACTTCTGGAAACGGCTTGCCCAAGGCGAGTTCATCGCCGGCGAATTCGTCCGCTATGGCAAGGGCGGCAAGGAGATCTGGATCCAGGCCGCCTACAACCCGATCCGCGACCCCAACGGCAAAGTATACAAGGTGGTCAAGTTCGCGACCGACGTCAGCGAACGCATGGCGGCGATCAACGCACTCGGCGCCGGCTTGCGCGCGCTGGCGGAAGGCGACCTCACGCTATCCCTGGACACGCCTTTCGTGCCGAGCATGGAGGCGGTGCGCACCGACTTCAACGAAGCGCTCGTCCGACTCTGCCGTGCCATGCAAGCGGTCGGCGAAAATGCCGGGGCCATTGCCGGCGGCGCGCGCGAGATCAGGTCCGCCGCCGACGACCTGTCGAAGCGCACCGAACAGCAGGCCGCATCCGTCGAGGAAACGGCCGCGGCACTGGACGAGATCACCACCACGGTCGCCGATTCGAGCCGCCGGGCCGAGGAAGCCGGCCACCTGGTGGCAAAGACAAAGGACGGAGCCGAACAGTCGAGGCTCGTCGTCAAGAACGCCATCGGTGCGATGGACCAGATCGAGCAATCATCGCGCGAGATCAGCAACATCATCGGCGTGATCGACGATATCGCCTTCCAGACCAATCTGCTGGCGCTCAATGCCGGCGTGGAGGCGGCGCGCGCCGGCGAAGCAGGCAAGGGCTTCGCGGTCGTGGCGACGGAGGTTCGGGAACTCGCCCAGCGCTCGGCAAGCGCCGCAAAGGATATCAAGGCGCTGATCACCAACTCCGGCGAGCACGTCCGCAACGGCGTCTCACTGGTCGGACAAACAGGCGCGGCGCTGGAACAGATCCTCGTCCAAGTCCAGGACATCAATCTCAACGTCTCGGCGATCGTCGAAGCGGCGCGAGAACAGGCGACCGGCCTCAGGGAAATCAACCAGGCGGTCAACGCGATGGATCAGGCGACGCAGCAGAACGCAGCCATGGTCGAGGAAAGCACGGCTGCAAGCCACGCCATGTCGCGCGAGGCCGAGGCTCTTTACAACCTTCTCCGGCAATTCCGCATCGGCCAGGAGATCAATGGCGGTCCGTCCGAAATGCGCGAAGCGCCCGCCTCGCCGCCTCGGTCTCATCCCGCGAGGGCGGCAAAAGGCGCCCAAAGGCGAAACCTAGCAGTCGTTCCGGTCGCCGAAGGCTGGCAGAATTTCTGAGCGCAATCCCGAAGGCCGCGCTCGGAGAAAGTGGAAGGTGACACCTGCGGCCACCTTCCCTGATGGCTTTCAAAGGTGAGGTCGAGGACTACGCAAGATACCCCTCCCCAACCCCTCCCCACAAGGGGGAGGGGCGCCTGCCGCGCCTTAACTGCGCCTCCCAAGCTTGAGCCTTGCAGCAGCGATCAAGAATGACGGAGAGGCTACGGCCTCGGGAGCCCCTCCCCCTTGTGGGGAGGGGTTGGGGAGGGGTTCCCGGTTTCGATTACGCCGCTTCCGGCCGGCGGATCTTCGGTGCTGCTTCAAGGACCAGCGGGTTCAATCCCTCCCCGCCGCGGTCGATGTGCTCGAACAGCTTGCGGCGCATGCGGACCTCCCAATATCTGTTGATGTGCGTCGCCACACCTTGCGCTGCCACATCCGCCGGCTGGCTCTGAAAGAAGGTCGCGATCTGGTTCGCCATGTAGATCAGCTTGGCGTTGGGATTTTCAGGCGACATCGGCGACTGCTCCGCTCTCTATTGTTGTTCAGCGCGGAATGCGGGCGGAAAAGCGCGCACACTTTTCCTCATCCCGCTCTATGCGCTCGGCATGGGTGAAGATTTCGAATTCATCGCCGCGCACCAGCGCGATCAGCGTCATGCCGGCCTCCTCGGCCGTGCGGATGGCAAGCGCCGTCGGCGCGGAAATGGCAATGATGACGGGGCTGCCGGTGATGGCAGTCTTCTGCACCATCTCGACGGACACGCGCGAGGTGATGACGACGGCGCCTTGCGCGCCCTTGAAGCCGGCGCGCGCGGCGGCACCGGTCAGCTTGTCGAGGGCATTGTGGCGGCCGACATCCTCGCGCACCGCGATCAGCCCCTCGCCCGGTACGTAGAAGGCCGCCCCATGAACCGCACGCGTTTCGATGTGCAGCGGTTGCTGGCCGTTGAGCAGCCCAACCGCCTTGACGACATCGGCATCGGAGAGCCTCAGCGGCGAGCCGGACACATCCGGCGTCGTTCGCACCGCCTGCTCGATAGATTCGATGCCGCAAAGCCCGCAACCGACGGGTCCAGCCATATGGCGCCGACGCAGGCGCAGCGCCTCGTTCTGCTCGTCCCTGAGGCGGATCTGCAGGTCGATGCCCTTGTCCTCGGCGACCACATCGACCGCTTCGATCTGATCCGGGTCGGTGATGACGCCTTCGGTCAGGCTGAACCCGACGGCGAAATCCTCGAGATCGGCGGGCGTCGCCATCATCACGGCATGCGTCGACCCGCCATAGGACAGCGCAATCGGAGTCTCCTCCGGCACGACGCGCGATTGCGGGACGAGCAGGCCCGCGCGCCGCGCTGCTTCCGGAACCGTCGCGGTCGTTATGAATCCGGTCCTGTCGGCCGCGCCGACCGTGACGGCAGTCGGAGAAGCCGGAAATCGTTTGCCTGCCATTCCGCTCCCTACTCCGCCGCCTCGAGCTTGCCGGCGATCCGCCGCGATTGGCGGGCCTGCTCGTCATAGTCGACCTGCCAGTCGGAGGGGCCGTTCGAAGGCGACACCTGCACCGCCGTCACCTTGTATTCCGGGCAGTTGGTGGCCCAGTCGGAGAAGTCGGTGGTGATGACGTTCGCCTGCGTCGTCGGGTGATGGAAGGTGGTATAGACCACACCCGGCGCGACCCGATCGGTGATCAACGCCCTGAGTGTCGTCTCACCCGAACGGCTGGCAAGCCTGATCCAGTCGCCGTCGCGGATGCCGCGCTGTTCGGCGTCGTGCGGGTGGATCTCCAACCGGTCTTCCGGGTGCCAGACGACGTTCTCCGTGCGACGCGTCTGCGCGCCGACATTGTAGTGGCTGAGGATACGGCCGGTGGTGAGTAGCAGCGGGAAGCGCGGCCCGGTCTTCTCGTCGGTCGCCACATATTCGGTGCGGATGAACTTTCCCTTGCCGCGCACGAAGCCTTCGACATGCATGATCGGCGAACCGGCAGGGTGCGCCTCGTTGCAGGGCCACTGCACCGAGCCCATCTTGTCGAGGTAGTCATAGGAGACAAGCGCAAAGGTCGGCGTCGTCGCGGCGATCTCATCCATGATCTCGGACGGATGACGATAGTTCCAGTCGAGCCGCATGGCCTGGGCGAGCTTCTGCGTCACCTCCCAGTCGGCATAGCCGTTCTTCGGCGTCATCACCTTGCGCACGCGGTTGATGCGACGCTCGGCATTGGTGAAGGTTCCGTCCTTCTCGAGGAAGGTCGAGCCCGGCAGGAAGACATGCGCGTAGTTGGCCGTCTCGTTCAAGAAGAGATCCTGCACCACGACGCATTCCATCGCCGCAAGGCCGGCCGCCACGTGCTTGGTGTCCGGGTCGGACTGCAGGATGTCCTCGCCCTGGACGTAGAGCGCCTTGAAGGTGCCGTCGACCGCCGCATCGAGCATGTTGGGGATGCGCAGGCCCGGCTCGTTGCTCAAGCTCACACCCCAGAGCTTCTCGAAGATCTCGCGGGTCGCATCATCGGAAATATGCCGGTAACCGGGCAGCTCGTGCGGGAAGGAACCCATGTCGCAGGAGCCCTGCACGTTGTTCTGGCCGCGCAGCGGATTGACGCCGACGCCCGGCCGGCCGATGTTGCCGGTCACCATGGCAAGGTTGGCGATCGCCATGACCGTGGTCGAGCCCTGGCTGTGCTCGGTGACGCCGAGACCGTAATAGATCGCGCCGTTGCCGCCTGTCGCGTAAAGGCGAGCAGCGCCGCGCACCAGTTCGGCCGGAACGCCCGTATAGGCTTCGGTCGCTTCCGGGCTGTGATAGGGTTCGGCCACGAAGGCCGCCCAGTCCTCGAACTCCGACCAGTCGCAGCGCTCGCGGATGAACGCTTCGTTGGCGAGGCCTTCGGTAACGATGACATGCGCCAACGCCGTCAGGATGGCGACGTTCGTGCCGGGCTTGATCGGCAGGTGGTACGACGCTTCGACATGGGCCGAGCGGACGAGATCGATCCGGCGCGGGTCGATGACGATCAGCTTGGCGCCTTCGCGCAGCCGCTTCTTCAGCCGCGAGGCGAAGACCGGATGGCCGTCGGTCGGGTTGGCGCCGATGATGACGGCGACATCCGTATGCTCGACGCTGTCGAAATTCTGCGTGCCGGCCGAGGTGCCGAAAGTCTGGTTGAGCCCGTAGCCGGTCGGCGAATGGCAGACGCGGGCGCAGGTATCGACATTGTTGTTGCCGAAGCCGGCGCGCACCAGCTTCTGCACCAGATAAGTCTCCTCGTTGGTGCAACGCGACGAGGTGATGCCGCCGACCGAATCGCGGCCATACTGGTACTGGATGCGTCGGAACTCGGAGGCGACATGGGCGAAGGCCTCCTCCCAGGTGACTTCGCGCCAGGGATCGCTGATCTTCTCGCGGATCATCGGGTTGAGGATGCGATCCTTGTGGGTGGAATAGCCATAGGCAAAGCGGCCCTTGACGCAGGAATGGCCGCGGTTCGCCTGGCCGTCCTTCCACGGCACCATGCGCACCAGTTCCTCGCCGCGCATCTCCGCCTTGAAGGAGCAGCCGACGCCGCAATAGGCGCAGGTGGTGACGACCGAATGTTCCGGCTGGCCGATCTCGATCACCGATTTTTCCGTCAGCGTCGCCGTCGGGCAGGCCTGCACGCAGGCGCCGCAGGAGACGCATTCGGAGGAGACGAAATCCTCGCTCATGCCGGCGGAGACGCGGGAGTCGAAACCGCGGCCGCTGATCGTCAGCGCGAAGGTGCCCTGCACTTCTTCGCAGGCGCGCACGCAGCGCGAGCAGACGATGCATTTCGCCGGATCGAAGGTGAAGTAAGGATTGGATTCATCTTTCGGCGTCCATTGGCGGTTGATCTCGCCATTGCTGCGCGCCTTGACGTGGTTGGCGCCGTCATAGCCGTAGCGCACGTCGCGCAGGCCCACGGCGCCCGCCATGTCCTGCAGTTCGCAATCGCCGTTGGCGGCACAGGTCAGGCAGTCGAGCGGATGATCGGAGATATAGAGCTCCATGACGCCGCGGCGGACGTCCTTCAGCCGCTGCGTCTGCGTCGAAACGCTGATGCCTGCTGCCACAGGCGTCGTGCAGGAAGCCGGCATGCCGGCGCGACCCTCGATCTCCACCAGGCAGAGCCGGCAGGAGCCGAACGCGTCCATCATGTCGGAGGCACAGAGCTTCGGCACCTCGATGCCCGCCTCCATCGCCGCGCGCATGATCGACGTGCCTTCCGGCACACTGATCTCGCGCCCGTCGATCGTCAGCGTCACAAGCTTTTCGGACTTGGAAGCAGGAGTGCCGAAGTCGATTTCATGAATGAGAGACATTAACGGGCCTCCTGGGAAGATACGTTCACGGGAGCGGGCTTACCCTCCGCCGCTGATACCGGCGCCTGCCCCTCATCCGGCTGCCGCCACCTTCTCCCCGCAGGCGGGGAGAAGGGATATGCCGCGCCGTCCTGCTCAACCGCCGCCACCGCAAGGGGGGTGTCCCCTCTCCCCGCGAGCGGGGAGAGGGCTAGGGTGAGGGGCAAAGCTCGATATGCCGTCGCTGCCATCATTCCGCAGCCTCCACCCTTGGCGCCGGCTTGAAATCCTCCGGGAAATGCGTCATGGCGCTCATCACCGGATAGGGCGTGAAGCCGCCGAGCGCGCAGAGCGAACCGAACTTCATCGTGTTGCAGAGATCGGCGAGCAGCTCGCGGTTCTTTTCCGGCTCGATGCCGGCGGCGATCTTGTCCGCGACCTCGACGCCGCGCGTCGAGCCGAGGCGGCAGGGCGTGCACTTGCCGCAGCTCTCGACCGCGCAGAATTCCATGGCGAAGCGGGCCTGCTTCAGCATGTCGGCCGTGTCGTCGAAGACGACGATGCCGGCATGGCCGATCAGCCCGTCCTTTGCCGCGAAGGCCTCGTAGTCGAAGGGCGTGTCGAAGAGTGCCCGTGGGAAATAGGCCCCGAGCGGACCGCCCACCTGCACCGCCTTGACCGGCCGGCCGCTCGCCGTGCCGCCGCCGATCACGTCGACGATCTCGCCGAGCGTCAGGCCGAAGGCGATTTCATAAAGGCCGGCATGCTTGACGTTGCCGGCAATCTGGATCGGGATCGTGCCGCGCGACCGCCCCATACCGAAATCGCGATAGTAAGCGGCACCTTTGTCCATGATGACCGGCACCGAGGCGAGCGAGATCACGTTGTTGATGACGGTCGGACAGTCGAACAGACCCTTGTGGGCCGGCAGCGGCGGTTTGGCGCGCACCAGCCCTCGCTTGCCTTCGAGACTGTTCAGGAGAGAGGTCTCCTCGCCGCAGACATAGGCGCCGGCGCCGGTGCGGACTTCCATGTCGAAGGCATGCGTCGAGCCGAGCACCGATTGGCCGAGCACGCCGGCGGCACGCGCGATCTCGATCGCGGCGCTCATGGCGGCAATGGCATGCGGATATTCGGAACGGGTATAGACGTAACCCTTGGTCGCGCCGGTGGCGATGCCGGCGATCGCCATGCCTTCGATCAGCACGAAGGGATCGCCCTCCATGATCATCCGGTCGGCGAAGGTGCCGCTGTCGCCCTCGTCGGCGTTGCAGACGATGTATTTCTGCGCGCCCTCGGCCTCGAGCACGGTCTTCCACTTGATGCCGGTCGGGAAGCCGGCCCCGCCGCGACCGCGCAGGCCGCTTTCGGTGACCTCGGCGACGATCGCCGCCGGCTGCATCGAGATAGCCCTTTCAAGGCCGCGCAAGCCGCCATGGGCGCGGTAATCGTCAAGCGACAGCGGATCGATGACGCCGCAGCGGGCGAAGGTCAGCCGCGTCTGCTGCTTGAGGAAGGGGATATCCTCGGTCTTGCCAAGACACAGCGGGTGCGCGGCACCCGAGGTGAGCCCTGCATCGAGAAGCGAAGCGACGTCGCGTGTCTGCACCGGACCGTAGGCGATGCGGCCCTCGGCGGTTTCGACTTCGACCAGCGGCTCCAGCCAGTGCATGCCGCGCGAGCCGTTGCGGACGATCGTCGCATCGAGACCGCGGGCGGCGATCGCCTCGGCCATCGCCGTCGCCACCTTTTCGGCGCCGAGCGCAATCGCTGCGGCATCACGCGGAATGTAGATCTTCACGGTCATCGGCGTGCCTCCGCGACCAGCGCCTCGATTTCCGCCTCGTCAAGCCGGGCATGCACCTCGCCGTCGAGCATCGCCGACGGCGAGCAGGAACAGAGCCCGAGACAGTAGACGGGCTCGAGCGTCACGGCGCCGTCCGGCGTCGTCTCGTGGAAGTCGATGCCGAGCAGCGCCTTGGCGCGTTCGGCGAGCCGGTCACCGCCCATCGACTGACAGGCTTCGGCGCGACAGAGCTTCAGTACATGGCGCCCAGCCGGATGTTCGCGAAAATCATGATAGAAGGTGACGACGCCATAGACTTCGGCGCGCGACAGGTTGAGTTCGCGGGCGATCACCGGCAGGCATTCCTGCGGCACATAGCCGAACTCGTCCTGGATTTCGTGCAGGATCGGCAGAAGCGGGCCTTCCAGCCCCTTGAGTTCGCCGACAATCGCCAGCGTCCGCTCGGTCACGTCTGCGCCAGGCAGATGAATGTTCACCCGAAGAGCCCTCCCGGCTCGCGGCGCGTCGCAATCAAGGTCTTGCTGGATCGCTACACGCTAGATTTCATGCGCTGCTGCAGAGTCGGAGCCTCTTCGGTCTCTGCACAGGCAACAAGCTTCGCGCTTAAGGGCAGAAGGGTCAATAATGCTGTTCCGTCAGTCGATAGAAAAAATCTATTGATCGACGTTGCGCTCGCTGAGCATGCGCGCCTCGTGCAGCAACGCCGAGACCAGTGGCGTAAACGGCTCACGATAGGTCGCGACCAGGCCGACCGTGTGACGCACGTCCGGTTCGACGATCGGAATCAACCGGATGTCCTCGTGAAAACCGAATGATTTCGCGACGTTGTAGGGCATGATGCTCGCCCATCGCCCGGTCCGGACGTGGGAGAAAAGCACGATCATCGAGTTCGATTCGAGCGTCGGACTGGCAACCGCACCGGCTTCGGCAAAGTGCTGATTGATGATGCGCCGGTTCTGCATATCGGCCGTCAATAGACAAAGCCGAATATTGCTAACCTCTTTCCAGGTCACGCTTTTGCGATCCGACAGCGGCGTGCCGGCGGCGGTAACCAGGTGATATTGCTCGATCTGCAGCGGCACGCTGGTGACGCGGCCAAGCGGCTCGTTCTCCAGATAGGTGAGCCCCGCGTCGATCTCGAGATTTTCGAGCAGCGCCAGGATCTGCAGCGAGGTGGTCGACAGCACCGAAAAGGTCACGTCCGGATGCTTCTCCTGAAACGGCGCGGTGATCATCGGCACCATCGACAGCGTCGTCGGGATCGCCGCAAGCCGGATGTGACCGGACAAGCCCTTGCGCGCCGCCCGCATCTCCTCGCGCATGGTGCGCGTATCGCCGACGATCCGCCGCGCCCATTCGAGCACCCGCTGGCCTTCGGGCGTCAGGCCCTGAAAGCGTGAGCCGCGATTGACCAGGATGACGCCGAGCTGATCCTCGAGCTGGCGGATCGCCGCCGACAGCGTCGGTTGCGTCACGCCGCATTCCTCCGCCGCACGGCCGAAATGCCGTTCACGGGCGAGGACGAGAAAGAATTCCAGCTTGTCGATCATGCCTGGCCTTTGAGCAGATGGGCACCGCCCCTTGCTCCAATGCTCATCCGCACGCGGGGTTCGCCCCTCTCCTCGGGTTTAACCCGAGGACTAACCCTCTCCCCGCCTGCGGGGAGAGGGGACTGAGGCGCCGCAGCCTCTCCCCGCAGGCGGGGAGAGGGGACTTGGACGGGGCGGCATCTCCCTTCTCCCCGCGTGCGGGGAGAAGGGACCGGCAGGCGGATGAGGGGCAAAACGCGCATATCTTCCCTAGCAGATGAGCTGGCCACCATTCACCTCCAGCACCTGGCCGGTGATATAGCCGGAAAGCGCATGCGAGGCGAGGAACAGATAGGCAGGCGCGCAATCCTCGGCGGTGCCGAGCCGCCCGAGCGGGATCGACTTGCGGGTCGCCTCGAGCTTGTCGGGTGTCGAGTAGCGCTCGTGGAAATCGGTGGTGATCGTCCCGGGCGAAACGCAATTGACGCGGATCCCGTCCGGCGCCAGTTCGCGCGCCAGCGCCTTGGAATAGGTCGAAACAAAGGCCTTGGTGGCGGAATAGATCGACGAGCCGGCGCTGCCGCCGGAGCGTGCCGAGATCGACACGGTGTTGACGACCGCCGGGTGCGAGCCCTTGCGCAACAGCGGCAGCATCGCCCGGGTCATCTCCACCACCGAGGTCTGGTTGAGCTGGACGATCGTTCGGTACTCGTCGTCGGTCAGGTCAGCTGCCGCAAAGCGACCGACCATGGTGCCGGCATTGTTGACGAGCACGTCGAGGCTGTCGAAGCGGTTCCTCACCTCGTCGGCAAGCACCTCGACGCCGCCGGCCGCAATAAAATCCGCCGCCGAAAGGAACGCCCTGCCTTCCGCCGCCGCCAGTTCGAGAAAATCCGGGCGCGCACCGGCAGTCGTCCGGCCGACATGGACCAGCACCCGCGCACCGCAATCGAGGAATTGCCGGGCGACTTCGAGACCGATGCCGCGACCGGCGCCGGTCACCACCACATTCATGCCCTTGAACAAGGCCGGATGATACATGGGCTTGCCTTCCTCCCTCTCGAAAAAACCACGCTGGCGCATCGCAAGGTGGATTGCAACGGTCGGTTTCGGCGACCGCCGCAGTCGAAGTCTAAATCACAACCAAGCGCTGATTCTGAAATTGCGCGGCTTTCGTTTTTGCATATTATGAAAGAAAACGAAAACAGAGGGAGCGAAGCATGTATCTCACCGGACGGCAAGCGGAGATTCTGGACCTGGCAAAGGCCGAAGGCCGCGTGCTCGTCGAGGAACTCGCCCAGCGTTTTTCGGTGACGCCGCAGACGATCCGCAAGGATCTGAACGACCTCTGCGATGCCAGGGTGCTCAACCGCATCCACGGCGGCGCGATCTTTCCGAGCGGCAAGGAGAACGTGAAATACGACGCCCGCCGCCAGATCGCCGCGACGGAAAAGCAGGCGATCGGCCGCGCCGCCGCTGCCCTCATCCCCGACAACGCCTCGCTCTTCATCAATATCGGCACCACCACCGAAGCGGTTGGCGAGGCGCTTCTCGACCACAGGGAACTGATGGTCATCACCAACAATATCAATGTCGCCAATCGGTTGCGTGTCTTTCCCTCGATCGAGGTGGTGATCGCCGGCGGCGTGGTGCGCGGTTCGGACGGCGGCATCGTCGGCGAGGCGGCGGTCGATTTCATCAGGCAGTTCAAGGTCGATTTCGCCGTCATCGGCGCCTCGGCCATCGACCACGATGGCGCGCTTCTCGATTTCGATTATCGCGAGGTGAAAGTCGCGCAGGCGATCATCGCCAATGCGCGCCACGTCATCCTGGTATCCGATTCGACGAAATTCGAACGCACCGCGCCGGTGCGGATCGGCCACATTTCCCAAGTCCAGACCTTCATCACCGATCGCTGCATCGTTGAAAATGTTCGCAAAATCTGTTCCGAGCAGGGCGTCAAGCTGGTCGAGACCGAGGAGTGACCGCATCCGAATGGATCCCGCCAGATTCGGGAAACATTCGTTTGACATTCGAAATGTTTTCGTTTTAACTGCCTTCACTTTCGCGATTGCATAAATTTGTGCATTGCGAAAAGTGGAGGGGAAATCACGGTGTCAGAGCAGGCAATCTTCGACGTCTTTGTCATAGGCGGCGGCATCAACGGATGCGGCATTGCGCGTGATGCGGTCGGCCGGGGATATTCGGTGGCGCTCGCCGAAATGGACGACTTCGCCTCCGGCACCTCGTCCGGCTCCACCAAGCTCATCCATGGCGGCCTGCGCTATCTCGAACATTACGAGTTCCGGCTGGTGCGCGAGGCGCTCATGGAGCGCGAAGTGCTCTGGGCGATGGCGCCGCACGTCATCTGGCCGATGCGCTTCGTTCTCCCCTACCACAAGGGGGGCCCGCGCCCCGCCTGGCTGATCCGCCTCGGCCTGTTCCTCTACGACCATATCGGCGGGCGCAAGCTGTTGCCGGCCACGGGCACGCTGGACATGACCCGCGATCCGGCCGGCGCGCCGCTGAAGCGACTCTTCACCAAGGCCTTCGAATATTCCGACGGCTGGGTCGACGACGCCCGGCTCGTGGTGCTGAACGCCCGAGATGCCGCCGACCGCGGCGCAAGGATCATGGCCCGCACCCGCGTCGTCTCGGCCCGCCGCGACAACGGACGCTGGGCCATCGAAACCGAGGACACGCTTACGGGCAAGCGCGAAACCCTCCGCGCCCGCATGCTGGTCAACGCCACCGGGCCATGGGTGGACCGGGTACTCGCCGACACGATCGGCAAGGACGATGTCCGCAATGTCCGTCTGGTCCAGGGCAGCCATATCGTCGTGAAGAAGAAGTTCGACGATCCGCGCGCCTATTTCTTCCAGAACCCGGACGGGCGGATCATGTTCGCCATTCCTTACCAGGACGATTTCACGCTGATCGGCACGACCGACCGGGATTTTGCCGGCAATCCGGCCGAGGTGCGCATCAGCGACGCCGAGATCGATTATCTCTGCACGTCGGCGAGCGAATATTTCAGCGAGCCGGTGACCAAGGACGATATCGTCTGGACCTATTCGGCGGTTCGCCCGCTCTATGACGACGGGGCAAGCAAGGCGCAGGAGGCGACGCGCGACTATGTCCTGCGCCTCGAGGATCAGAACGGCCAGGCGCCGTTGCTCAACGTCTTCGGCGGCAAGCTCACGACCTATAGACGGCTGGCGGAATCGGCGCTCGAGAAGATCGGCGAGGCGATCGGCACCAAGGGCGATAAATGGACGGCGGCGTCGCGCCTGCCGGGCGGGCATTTTCCCGCCAGCGGTTACGAGGCAGAGGTCGAGAAGTTGAAGGCGCGCTACCCTTTTCTCGCTGTTTCACACGCTCGCCGGCTGGTCCGGCTTTACGGCACGCATGCCGCAAGGCTGCTCGACAATGCCGCAAGCGAGGCCGACCTTGGAAGGCGCTTCGGGTCGGATCTCTATGCGGCCGAGGTCGATTGGCTGATAGCACAGGAATGGGCGTTGCGCGCGGAGGACGTGCTTTGGCGCCGGACAAAGCTGGGCCTGAAGCTGTCGCGAGCGGAAGCCGCGGAACTGGAGGAATACATGCGGGACGCGGCCAGCGCCGCCGCCTGATGTCCTGCAACTGAAAGCCGATGGCTGGGTGGAGAATTCGATGCTTGAAATGAAGAACATATCCAAGGTCGTGGGCGGGGAGACACATATCCACCCGACCGACCTTGCGCTTGAGCGGGGGTCGCTGAACGTGCTGCTCGGCCCGACGCTCTCCGGCAAGACGTCGCTGATGCGGTTGATGGCCGGTCTCGACAAGCCAGCCTCCGGTTCGATCCATTTCGACGGCGCCGATGTTACCGGCGTGCGCGTGCAGCAGCGCTCGGTCGCAATGGTCTATCAGCAGTTCATCAACTATCCGGCGATGACGGTCTACGACAACATCGCCTCGCCGATGCGCATCAAGGGTGCCGACGGTGCCACGATCGACCGGGAGGTCCGCAAGGCGGCAGAGCTCCTGAAACTCACCCCCTATCTCGACCGCACGCCGCTCAATCTCTCCGGCGGTCAGCAGCAGCGCACCGCGCTGGCTCGCGCCATCGTCAAGAATGCCGATCTGGTGCTGCTCGACGAGCCGCTCGCCAATCTCGACTATAAGCTCCGCGAGGAATTGCGCGAGGAACTGCCGAAGATCTTTGCCGCCTCTGGCGCGATCTTCGTCTATGCGACGACCGAACCTTCCGAGGCGCTGCTCCTCGGCGGCAATACGGCTACGTTGAGCGAAGGCCGCATAACACAGTTCGGCCGCACCATCGACGTCTACCGGCGGCCGGTCGACATCGTTACGGCCCGTACCTTCGCCGATCCGCCGCTCAACACGATCGCGCTGGTGAAAGCGGGATCGCATTTCACGCTTGAAGGTAAGCCGGTCCTTTCCGTTCCCGGTCATCTGGCGACGGTTTCCGACGGACCTTGCACGGTCGCCTT
The DNA here is from genome assembly GCF_001651865.1 of Sinorhizobium glycinis. GTDB lineage: Bacteria > Pseudomonadota > Alphaproteobacteria > Rhizobiales > Rhizobiaceae > Sinorhizobium > Sinorhizobium glycinis. The sequence continues at coordinate 393,793 of NZ_LPUX01000060.1, read as the reverse complement.
CCAGCCGCACCACATCTCTTTCGGCCGGCCCGACGGCAGCGGCAACCCGCTCACCGTCAAGACGGCGATTTCCGAGATCGCCGGGTCGGAAAGCTTCATTCACGTCGGCTTCGCCGATGCGCGCTGGGTCATGCTGGCGCCCGGCGTTCACGACATCGAACCGGACGCGACCCTCGAGGTCTTCGTCGACACACGGCACCTGATGGCCTTCGGGCCGGACGGCCGGGCGATCGGCGGGACAGCATAAGGGAGGCGCTGGGAGGAGACCATGGCACGCATCAATCTCGAACATATCCGCCACGCCTATGGCGCCAAGCCGAAGTCGGAAGCCGACTACGCGCTGAAGGAGGTCCATCACGAGTGGAACGACGGCGGCGCCTACGCGCTGCTCGGCCCTTCGGGCTGCGGCAAGACAACGCTGCTCAATATCATTTCCGGGCTGATCAACCCGTCGGAAGGCCGCATCCTCTTCGACGGCACCGATGTGACGCATCTGACGACGCAGCACCGCAACATCGCCCAGGTGTTCCAGTTCCCGGTCATCTACGACACGATGACCGTCTACGACAACCTCGCCTTTCCGCTGCGCAACCGCCACGTGCCGGAGGCCGAGGTCGACCGCCGCGTCAAGGAGATCATCGACATGATCGGCCTCGGCGGCTGGGCGAAGAAGACCGCACGCGGATTGACGGCCGACCAGAAACAGAAGATCTCGCTCGGCCGCGGCCTGGTGCGCTCCGATGTCAGCGCCATCCTGTTCGACGAGCCGCTCACCGTCATCGATCCCGAAATGAAATGGGTGCTGCGCTCGCAGATCAAGCGGCTGCACAAGCAGTTCGGCTTCACCATGGTCTATGTCACCCACGACCAGACCGAGGCGCTGACCTTCGCCGACAAGGTCGTCGTCATGTATGACGGCCAGATCGTCCAGATCGGCACGCCGGCCGAACTCTTCGAGCGTCCGCGCCACACCTTCGTCGGCTACTTCATCGGCTCGCCGGGCATGAACGTGCTGCCGGCCGAGATCGAAGGCAACAGGGCAGCCGTGGGTGAGCAAAGCATCGCCCTGAGTTTCCAGCCGAAGGTCAAGGCCGGCGCCAAGACCGAACTCGGCATTCGCCCGGAATTCATTTCCCTCGGCCGCGAGGGCATGCCGGTGGCAATCACCAAGGTTGAGGATATCGGCCGCCACAAGGTGGTCCGCGCCCGCTTCGCCGACCGGCCGATCTCGATCATTGTCGACGAGGACGGCGAGATCCCGGCCGAACCGCGCGTCAGCTTCGACCCGAAGGCAATCAACATCTACGCCGATTCCTGGCGTGTCGGCGAGGAGGCCTGACATGGAGAAGACCTGGAACAACAAGGCCTGGTTCATGGTCCTGCCGGTTCTGGTGCTCGTCGCCTTCTCGGCCGTGATCCCGCTGATGACCGTCGTCAACTATTCGGTGCAGGACACCTTCGGTAATAACGAGTTCTTCTGGGCCGGCACCGACTGGTTCATGGATGTGCTCGAATCCGACCGCTTCTGGGACGCGCTCACCCGCAACCTGATCTTTTCGGCGATCATCCTGGCGATCGAGATCCCGCTCGGCATCGTCATCGCCCTCAACATGCCGAAGAAGGGCATCGGCGTACCGATCTGCCTGGTGCTGATGGCGCTGCCGCTGCTCATTCCGTGGAACGTCGTCGGCACCATCTGGCAGGTCTTCGGCCGCGTCGACATCGGCCTGCTCGGACGCACGCTCGCCGCGCTCGGCATCAACTACAACTACGTGCAGAACCCCATCGACGCCTGGGTGACGCTGATCGTCATGGACGTCTGGCACTGGACGAGCCTCGTCGTGCTGCTCTGCTACGCTGGTCTCGTGTCGATCCCGGACGCCTATTACCAGGCCGCCAAGATCGACGGCGCTTCGCGCTGGTCGGTGTTCCGCTACATCCAGCTGCCGAAGATGAAGCGCGTCCTGCTGATCGCCTTCCTGCTGCGCTTCATGGACAGTTTCATGATCTATACGGAACCGTTCGTCGTCACCGGCGGCGGCCCGGGCAACTCGACGACCTTCCTGTCGATCGATCTCGTCAAGATGGCGATCGGCCAGTTCGACCTCGGCCCCGCCGCAGCCCTTTCGATCATCTACTTCCTCATCATCCTGCTCTTGTCGTGGATCTTCTACACCGTGATGACCACAAGCGACGCGCAAGGCTGAGAAGGGAGGGAGGAGAAATGATGACCAACAAGCAACCGCTTACGCAGCGCCTCTCCTGGCTGGTGCCGACGATCTACATCGTCTTCCTGCTGCTGCCGATCTACTGGCTCGTCAACATGAGCTTCAAGGAGACGAGCGAGATCCTCAGCACCTTTTCGCTCTGGCCGCAGAATCCCACGCTTCGCAATTATACGGTGATCTTCACCGATCCGTCCTGGTATTCGGGCTACATCAACTCGATCACCTACGTCGTCTTGAACACGCTGATCTCGGTGACCGTGGCGCTGCCGGCCGCCTATGCCTTCTCGCGCTACCGGTTCCTCGGCGACAAGCACCTGTTCTTCTGGCTCTTGACCAACCGGATGGCGCCACCGGCGGTTTTCGCCCTGCCCTTCTTCCAGCTCTATTCCGCCTTCGGCCTGATCGACACCCATATCGCCGTGGCGATCGCCCACTGCCTGTTCAACGTGCCGCTCGCCGTCTGGATCCTCGAAGGCTTCATGTCCGGCGTGCCGAAGGAAATCGACGAGACCGCCTATATCGACGGCTACTCCTTCCCGCGCTTTTTCGTGAAGATCTTCGTGCCGCTGATCGCCTCGGGCATCGGTGTCGCCGCCTTCTTCTGCTTCATGTTCTCCTGGGTCGAGCTCCTGATCGCCCGCACGCTGACGACGACCGACGCCAAGCCGATCGCCGCGACGATGACGCGCACGGTTTCGGCCTCCGGTCTCGACTGGGGCGTGCTCGCCGCCGCCGGCGTGCTGACGATCATCCCCGGCGCGCTCGTCATCTACTTCGTCCGCAACTACATCGCCAAGGGCTTCGCCCTGGGTCGCGTCTAGAGCGGGATGAGGAAAAGTGTGTGCGGTTTTCCGCCCGCATCCCGCTCTAACTAAAGGAGACTTCCAATGGACTTTTCATGGATGGCATGGACGCTGCCGACGGCGCTGTTCTTCCTGGCGATCGCGCTGATGCTCGTCGGCATGGGCGTCTGGGAATATGTCTCGCCCGGCGGCAATCCGCGCGTCGGCGTGCTGCGCTTCGAGACGACAAGGGGCGACCGGCTCTTCGTGTCGCTGCTCGGAGCCGCATTCATTCACCTCGCCTGGCTGGGGCTGGTCGGCGCAAATCTCTGGTGGGCGCTCGCCCTCTCGGTGATCTACGCCATCGCCGTGTTCCGCTACGTCTGAGGCACCGGAATGAGGGGTGCCCGGCCAAGGGGCGCCTTTCGAAACTGCAAGGAAACGCAATCGCAAAACCCAAAGGGAGGAAATTTATGCGACGGCACCTTTTGACAACGACGGCGGCAATGCTGCTGGCACTTACCGGCACGGCCTTCGCCGGCATGGACGAGGCAAAACAGTTCCTGGACAAGGAAGTCGGCGATCTTTCCTCGCTCGACCGCGCGTCGCAGGAAGCCGAACTTCAATGGTTCGTCGATGCGGCGAAGCCCTTCGCCGGCATGGAGATCAAGGTCGTTTCCGAAACGATCACCACCCATGAATACGAAGCGAAGGTGCTGGCCCCGGCCTTCACCGCGATCACCGGCATCAAGATCACCCACGACCTGATCGGCGAAGGTGACGTCGTCGAAAAGCTGCAGACGCAGATGCAGTCGGGCGAAAACGTCTACGACGCCTATATCAATGACTCCGACCTGATCGGCACCCATTGGCGCTACCAGCAGGCCCGCAACCTGACCGACTGGATGGCGAACGAAGGCAAGGACGTCACCAACCCGAACCTCGACATCGACGACTTCATCGGCAAGTCCTTCACCACCGCTCCGGACGGCAAGCTCTACCAGCTTCCCGACCAGCAGTTCGCCAACCTCTATTGGTTCCGCTACGACTGGTTCAACGACCCGAAGATCCAGGAAGAGTTCAAGGCCAAGTATGGCTACGACCTCGGCGTTCCGGTCAACTGGTCGGCCTATGAGGATATTGCCGAGTTCTTCAACGGCCGCGAGATCGACGGCAAGAAGGTCTATGGCCACATGGACTACGGCAAGAAGGACCCGTCGCTCGGCTGGCGCTTCACCGACGCCTGGCTGTCGATGGCCGGCAACGGAGACAAAGGCATCCCGAACGGCCGCCCGGTCGACGAGTGGGGCATCAAGGTCGACGAGAATTCCCGCCCGGTCGGTTCCTGCGTCGCGCGCGGCGGCGACACCAACGGCCCGGCCGCGGTCTATTCGATCGACAAGTACCTGACCTGGCTGAAGAGCTACGCTCCGCCGGAAGCTCAGGGCATGACCTTCTCCGAAGCCGGCCCGGTTCCGGCCCAGGGTGCGGTCGCCCAGCAGATGTTCTGGTACACGGCCTTTACCGCCGACATGGTCAAGGACGGTCTGCCGGTCGTCAATGCCGACGGCACGCCGAAGTGGCGCATGACCCCCTCGCCGCATGGCGTCTACTGGAAGGACGGCATGAAGCTCGGTTATCAGGACGCCGGCTCCTGGACGCTTCTGAAGTCGACCCCCGACGACCGCGCCAAGGCCGCCTGGCTCTATGCGCAGTTCGTCACCTCGAAGACCATCGACGTGAAGAAGAGCCATGTCGGCCTCACCTTCATCCGCCAGTCGACCCTCGACCACCAGAGCTTCACCGAGCGCGCACCGAAGCTCGGCGGCCTGATCGAGTTCTACCGTTCGCCGGCGCGGGTGCAGTGGACCCCGACGGGCACGAACGTGCCTGACTATCCGAAGCTGGCGCAGCTTTGGTGGCAGGCGATCGGCGATGCGTCTTCCGGCGCCAAGACCGCGCAGGAAGCGATGGACTCGCTTTGCGCCGAGCAGGAGAAGGTGCTGCAGCGCCTCGAGCGCGCCGGCATCCAGGGCGACATCGGTCCGAAGCTCGCCGAGGAACACGATCTCGAATACTGGAACGCGGAAGCCGTCAAGGCCGGCAATCTCGCTCCGCAGCTGAAGGTCGAGAACGAAAAGGAAAAGCCGGTCACCGTCAACTACGACGAACTGGTCAAGAGCTGGCAGACCAATTAAGTCCAGCGGCAAAAAAGCGCCGCCCGGATGTTTCGGGCGGCGCTACACGAAGGAGATGCGGCGCCGGGGCTGGCAACAGCTCCGGTTTTCGCTTTCCTTGCGGGCGCGAACCGCGCGCTGTTCGGGCCATCGGGCCTGATCGAAAGCATTACGGCCGTACAACCGAAAACTGTTTCCGTTTTTTCGATAAAGTCAGGCTCCGCAGCCGATGCCATAGTTTGCCGCCCACGTCGCAGGAGGAGGTGGGCATGCACGCAAAGGTATTGGAGGAGACTACCTTGGCAAACAGCCCGGAGGAGACTGTGGCGCAATCGCGCCCGGAAGACGAAAAGCTCGGCATCGGCGCCAATCTGGCCTATGGCCTGCAACACGTGCTTACAATGTATGGCGGTATCGTTGCCGTGCCGCTGATCCTGGGCCAGGCGGCGGGCCTGAGTTCCGGCGAGATCGGTCTGCTTGTCACCGCATCCCTTTTCGCCGGCGGCCTCGCCACCATCCTGCAAACGCTCGGCCTGCCCTTCTTCGGAAGCCGGTTACCGCTGGTCCAGGGCGTTTCGTTTTCCGGCGTCGCGACGATGATTGCCATTTCCGGCAATGGCGGCATGCAGTCGGTACTGGGCGCGGTCATGGCCGCCTCGCTGATCGGCCTTCTGATCACGCCGATCTTTTCGCGGGTCACCCGCTTCTTCCCGCCGCTCGTCACCGGCATCGTGATCACGACGATCGGCTTGACGCTGATGCCGGTCGCCGCACGCTGGGCGATGGGCGGCAATGCCCAGGCGCCGGACTTCGGCAGCCCGGCCAATATCCAACTCGCCGCAGTGACGCTCGTCATCGTACTCTTGCTCAGCAAGCTCGGCAGCTCAGCGATCTCGCGGCTCTCGATCCTGATCGCCCTCATCATCGGCACGCTCATCGCCTATTTCACCGGCATGGCCGATTTCTCCAAGGTGGCCGAAGGACCTTTCTTCGCCCTGCCGACGGTTTTCCACTTCGGCTACCCGATCTTCGAGATTGCTGCGATCGTGTCGATGTTCATCGTCATCATGGTGACGCTGGTCGAGACCTCGGCGGATATCCTGGCGGTTGGCGAAATCATCGAGACGAAAGTGGATTCGTGCCGCCTCGGCGACGGCCTGAGGGCCGACATGCTCTCGAGCCTCGTCGCGCCGATCTTCGGCTCCTTCACCCAAAGCGCCTTTGCTCAGAATGTCGGGCTGGTGGCGGTCACCGGCGTGAAGAGCCGCTACGTGGTGGCGACCGGCGGCTTGTTCCTCGTGGCGCTCGGTTTGCTGCCCATCATGGGCCGCATCGTGGCGGCGGTTCCGAGCGCCGTGCTCGGCGGCGCAGGCATCGTGCTCTTCGGCACGGTCGCGGCGAGCGGCATCCGCACGCTGTCGAAAGTCGACTACAACAACAACATGAACCTGGTCATCGTCGCCACCTCGATTGGCTTCGGCATGATCCCGATCGCCTCGCCCGGCTTCTACGAGCACTTCCCGGCGTGGTTTGCGACGATCTTCCACTCCGGCATCAGTTCGGCCGCGCTGATGGCGATCAGCCTCAACCTTATCTTCAATCACCTGACCGCCGGCAACTCCGACCAGCAATCGGTATTCGTCGCTGGAACGGAGCGGACACTCCGGTACCAGGACATCGCGCGGCTGCACGATGGCGACTATTTCCTCAACGGCAAGCTCTACGACGCGAAAGGCATCGAGGTGCCGGTGATCGCGTCGGAAGCGCACTAATCCCCAACTGCCGCAACGCATCATGCTTGCTCCCGGGATCGGTCACGACCGCTCCCGGGCCGGCGCAGCGGCGCGGCACAACAACAAAGGAACGATCATGGCACAACAACAGGAATTACTCGGGCTGCTCGACGCCCTGCTGACCACGATGGAGCAAGGCATCATCCCGGCGACGGAAGCAGGCGTCGCTGCCGGCAACAAGATCTTCGGCGCCGCCCTCATCAGGAAATCGGACCTGTCGCCGGTCCTCGTCGAGACCAACAACGAAACCGAGAATCCGCTCTGGCACGGCGAAGTGCATACCTTGAAGCGGTTCTACGAAATGGCGGGCGGCGAACGCCCGGATCCGGGCGACCTCATCTTCCTGTCGACGCACGAGCCCTGCTCGATGTGCTTATCGGCCATCACCTGGGCGGGCTTCGACAATTTCTATTATTTCTTCAGCCACGAGGATTCGCGTGATGCCTTTTCGATCCCGCACGACCTGAAGATCCTCAAGGAAGTCTTCACCCTGGAGCCCGGCGGCTACAACAGGACAAACGCCTTCTGGAAGGGCCAGTCGATCCATGATCTGATCGCCGCCGTTCCCGAGCCCGACCGAGCGCGGCTTCAACAGCGCGCGGAGGCGATCAGCAACAAATATGCCGATCTCTCGGCCGCCTATCAGGCCGGCAAGAAGAACAACGCCATTCCTCTGAATTAAGTCGCTTATCCGGCGTCAACGCGATCGAAATGCCTCATGGATCACTTAGAGCGCGCAAACCGTTGCACACTTCTGGGCGGCATCCACTATATTTTGTGGACAGTCACCGCGGGAGCAGGTGGACGGCGCCGATGATACCCCCTCTGGCCTGCCGGCCATCTCCGCCACAAGGGGGGAGAATAGGTGCGGCTCGCCCCTCGCTCCAACCAAGTCGCTTCTACAAACGGATGCGCGGGTCGGGGCGCAAAGCGTACCGCGTCCACTCTCCCACCCCTTTGTGGGTCCCTTGTGGGGGAGATGGCCGGCAGGCCAGAGGGGGCTCAGCCAGCTCAAGACGCAATGGGCCAAGTGTCCGCGACCTATTCCTTCCGCTTCCGGCAATAAAGCTCCAGCCGGTGGCGCACCAGGTCGTAGCCTAGCTCCGCGGCGATTTCGGCCTGCAGCTGCTCGATCTTGTCGGAGCGGAATTCGATGACGGCGCCCGTTTCGATGTCGATCAGGTGGTCGTGGTGCGGGGCGTCGGCGGTCTCGAAGCGGGCGGTGGCATTCTCGAAGGCGTGCCGCTGCACGACCCCCTGCTGCTCCAGCGCCGACAAGGTGCGGTAGACGGTCGAGAGCGACACGGTCGCGTCGATTTCCTTGGCGCGCCGATGCAGTTCGCTTGCATCCGGATGGTCCTCGGCCTCGGCCAGAATCTTCAGAATCGCCGCCCGTTGGCGGGTGACGCGCACGCCGCCTTCACGAAGGATTCCTTCCAGCTCGACGATCCTATTCTTGCTTTGTCTCATGCGGCGACACTAGCCAAGGGCGATCCTTTTGAAAATAGCTAGTTGCAAATGGTTCTCATTTGCATTGACTTATGCAGGCCCTTCGCCTACCCATAACGCAGGTTCAAGATTGAGGAGCGATGGATGATCGATCGGATGCGGCGCATGATTCTTACGGCAGCAACGGCAATGGCTGCCCTTTCCCTCCTGCCCGGCGCGGCAGCAGCGGCGGATAAATTCAAGGCGGTTACCACCTTCACGGTCATTGCCGACATGGCGCAAAACGTTGCGGGCGATGCGGCGATCGTTGAATCCATCACCAAGCCCGGCGCCGAGATCCACAACTACCAGCCGACGCCCCGCGACATTCTGAAGGCGCATGATGCCCAGTTGATCCTCTGGAACGGCCTCAATCTGGAGCTCTGGTTCGAGAAATTCTTCCAGAACTTCGATGACATTCCAGGCGTCGTCGTCTCCGAAGGCGTCGAGCCGATGGGCATCGCCGAAGGCCCCTATACGGGCAAGCCGAACCCGCATGCCTGGATGTCGCCATCGGCCGCGATGATCTATGTCGACAACATCCGCGACGCCTTCGTCAAGTTCGACCCGGAGAATGCCGAGACCTACAAAGCGAATGCCGAGGCCTACAAGAAGAAGATCGAGGCGACCATCGCGCCGATCAAGGCGGAGCTCGACAAGATCCCGGCGGAAAAGCGCTGGCTGGTCTCAAGCGAAGGCGCCTTCAGCTATCTCGCCCGCGATTTCGGCCTGAAGGAGCTCTATCTCTGGCCGATCAACGCCGACCAGCAGGGCACGCCGCAGCAGGTGCGCAAGGTGATAGACGCGGTGAGAGCCAACCACATTCCGGTGGTCTTCTCCGAAAGCACCATCTCGCCCGACCCGGCCAAGCAGGTGGCGCGCGAGACGGGTGCCAAATACGGCGGGGTGCTCTATGTGGATTCCTTGAGCGAGGCCGACGGACCGGTCCCGACCTATATCGATCTCCTGCGTGTCACGTCCGAAACGATCGCGAAAGGTCTTTCGCAATGAACCTTCAGGTAAAGGCCCGGCCTATCCCGCGGCCCGGCTCTCAGGACGAGGGCGGCGGCATTCGCGTCCGCCATGCCACTGTCACCTACCGCAACGGGCACCGAGCGCTGCATGACGCCTCATTCGAGATTCCGACCGGCACCATCGCCGCGCTTGTGGGCGTCAACGGCAGCGGCAAGTCGACGCTGTTCAAGGCGATCATGGGCTTCGTCCGGTTGGCCAAGGGCGAGATTGCGGTCCTCGGCCTCACCGTGCCGCAGGCGCTGAAGAAGAACCTCGTCGCCTATGTCCCGCAGGCCGAGGAGGTCGACTGGAATTTCCCGGTCCTCGTCGAGGATGTGGTGATGATGGGCCGCTACGGCCACATGAACATGCTGCGCATGCCGAAGCGGGCCGACCACGAGGCGGTCGAGGCGGCGCTGGCGCGGGTCGGCATGAGCGATTTCCGCAAGCGCCAGATCGGCGAGCTTTCCGGCGGCCAGAAGAAGCGCGTTTTCCTTGCCAGGGCGCTCGCCCAGGACGGCCGCGTCATCCTGCTCGACGAGCCCTTCACCGGTGTCGACGTGAAGACCGAAGACGCGATCATTCGCCTCCTTCTCGCGCTTCGCGACGAGGGGCGCGTGATGCTCGTCTCCACCCACAATCTCGGCAGCGTGCCGGAATTCTGCGACCGCACCGTGCTCCTGAAGAACACCGTGCTCGCCTACGGGCCGACCGAGACGACCTTTACCCGCGACAATCTCGAACTCGCCTTCGGCGGCGTGCTGCGTCATTTCGTGCTGGGCGGCGACAGCCTGCACGACGATGCCGATCCGCGCCAGCTTTCGGTCATCACCGACGACGAGCGGCCGCTGGTCATGTACGGCGCGAAGGGAAAAATGGTCACCTGGCCGGCCAAGCCCGAGACGGAGGCGGACAGCGAATGATCGCCCTGCTCGCCGAGCCCTTCACCTATGGCTACATGCTGAATGCCATGTGGGTCAGCGCGCTGGTCGGCGCCGTCTGCGCCTTCCTCTCGGCCTATCTGATGCTGAAGGGCTGGTCGCTCATCGGCGATGCGCTCTCCCACTCGATCGTGCCCGGCGTCGCCGGCGCCTATATGCTCGGTCTCCCCTTCTCGCTCGGCGCTTTCTTCTCCGGCGCGCTCGCCGCCGCCGCCATGCTGTTCCTGAACCAGCGCACACGGCTGAAGGAAGATACCATCATCGGATTGATCTTCACCTCCTTCTTCGGCCTCGGCCTCTTCATGGTGTCGCTGTCGCCGACCTCGGTGAACATCCAGACGATCGTGCTCGGCAACGTTCTTGCGATCACACCCGCCGACACGCTGCAGCTCGCCATCATCGGCATTGTCTCGCTGGCGATCCTGTCGGCGAAATGGAAGGATCTGATGGTGACCTTCTTCGACGAGAGCCACGCCCGCTCGATCGGCATCCATACGACCTTGCTGAAGGTGCTGTTCTTCACCTTGCTTTCGGCCTGCACGGTGGCGGCGCTGCAGACCGTCGGCGCCTTTCTGGTCATCGCCATGGTCGTGACCCCGGGAGCCACCGCCTATCTGCTGACCGACCGTTTCCCGCGGCTGATCCTGATCAGCATCGCCATCGGGGCGCTCACGAGCTTCGTCGGCGCCTATGCGAGCTATTTCCTCGACGGCGCCACCGGCGGCATCATCATCGTGCTGCAGACGGTGTTCTTCCTGCTCGCCTTCGTGCTTGCCCCGAAACACGGGCTGATCGCCGCCCGCCGCCGTGTGTCGGAAGCATTGGAGGCGACGCGATGATCTCTCTCGACATGCTTACTGCAGTCTTCGAGTTCGAGTTCATGCGCAATGCGCTGCTGATCTCGGTCCTCGTCGCCATCCCGACGGCGATGCTCTCCTGCTTCCTGGTGCTGAAGGGCTGGTCGCTGATGGGCGACGCGATCTCGCACGCGGTTTTCCCCGGCGTCGTCGTCTCTTATATCGTCGGGCTGCCGCTTGCTCTGGGCGCCTTTACCGCCGGCATGTGTTGCGCGTTGCTCACCGGCTATCTCAAGGAAAACAGCCGCATCAAGCAGGATACGGTGATGGGCGTCGTCTTTTCCGGCATGTTCGGCTTTGGCCTGGTGCTCTACACCAAGATCCAGAGCGACGTGCATCTCGACCACATCCTCTTCGGTGACATGCTCGGCATCGGTTGGGGCGACATCCTCGAGACCGGCCTCATCGCACTTTTCGCCGCCGGCATCCTTTCTTTGAAATGGCGCGACCTGCTGCTGCACGCCTTCGATCCGGCCCAGGCGCGCGCCGTCGGCTTGCCGGTCGGCTGGCTGCATTACGGGCTGCTGGCCATCCTGTCGCTGACGATCGTCGGCGCGTTGAAGGCCGTCGGACTGATCCTCGCCATCGCCATGCTGATCGCCCCCGGCGCGATCGCCTTTCTCGTGACGCGGACGTTTCGCGGCATGCTGATCGTCGCGGTCGTCGTCGCGGTCGCCGCCGCCTTTTCCGGCGTCTACCTCTCCTTCTTCATCGACAGCGCCCCCGCCCCGACCATCGTCCTCCTGATGACCGTGATCTTCCTCGCCGCCTTCGCCTGGTCGACCTGGAGAACGGCACGGATGGAAGCGCAGCGGACACGCGTGGAGTAGAAAAACTGACCCCTCCCCAACCCCTCCCCACAAGGGGGAGGGGCTCAGCGCCAGCGGCGGTCTCCTGCCAATTCGAACCGTCGCGTCTGCGCGAAGGTCGAGTTGGAGGCCCAGACGGTGCGGCCAGGTAGCCCCTCCCCCTTGTGGGGAGGGGTTGGGGAGGGGTCCTTTTGCCCTTCGCTTCTGCCTTGCCTATTTCGAGCACAAAGTCTCTTGGAGGCCGGTGCCACAATCCCTTATTGTGCCCCGTCGATTAGGTGATGGGACGCGGGCGGAGAACTCCCTGCGCTCCCGGTCGGAGCAACGGTGGCATGGAGAAGAAGCAGAAAGGCCGTTCCGGCGCCGCTTTCTTCCTGTCCGCCGTGGCGCTGATCTTCACGGCGATCCTCGCGACCGTGCTGCTCGCCAACGAACACCGGAATCTGAAACAGTTGCTGACGGCGCTGGGGCTGCAAGATGTGCTCTCTCGGGCCGCGCCAATGCCGGCGCCCGCGTCTGTCCACGTGCGTCCCAAGAGGGCGGAGCCCCCGAAGGCGTTGCTGCCGGCCCGGACGTTCGAGGATCTTGATGCGCCGGAGCAGCAATTCGTCCGCCAGATCCGCAGCGACCCGCGTGCCCTGTGCGAGGGCCTGCGGGAGGCCGGCTTTCGCGAACTCGAATGGAAGTCGGCCGAGAGCAGCCGGTGGGAATGTTCCTCGCTCGTTCCTTTTGCCCGCCCGGGCGTGGAGAAAAGTTCATCCATCTTCATCTTCGTCAAAGGCAGCGAAGAGGATGAAATCACCTCCTTCCGGGTCAAGCTCAACATCGAGCATCCCGAAGACACCCAGGCTGTCACCAGCGCCGCGGCGACGGCCGCTTCAGTGTTTCTGCGTGAGGTTCATTGGGCCGACAGCGAAAGCGTGACGCTGAAGATACAGGCGCTCGGCGAATTCGATCTCAAGCGTTTCGGCAGCCGCATCCAGTTCAAGCGCGAATCGGGCAACACGCCACGCTACAACTTCCTCGCCAACCAGACGGCGCGCACGCGAGCAAAAAGCGCCGCCGAGCTCTACTTCGATCGCGAGAAATGGCTGCCGCCCGGGGATGGCTCGATTGTTTCCGCCATTCGCGGCCCAGATGCCTGGAACAAAGCTCCAGCGCCAGGCCAGCCGCAAACCGAAACCGCTCCTGACGGTGGCGGCGGCCGGACCGAAAGCGCCACGATCCGCTGAGGAAGCGTCAGCGGTCGATGCGGGTCGAGAGAATGATCGACGACAGCGTCTTTTCGACTCCGTCGATCTCGCCGATCCGATCGATCAGCAGGTCCAGCTCGCTGATCGATGCCGCCGCAACGACGGCGATCAGGTCGAAGCTACCGCTGACCGAGTGCAAGGTACGGATCTCGCGGATCGCGCTCAACTCCGGCGTGACGCGGCTGAGCGCCCGCGGCGCGATGGTGATCAGCACATGCGCCTTGACAAGCCCTTTCTCGTAGCTTTCCGCCAGCCGGACACCGTAGCCGGCAATCACCCCCTCGCGCTCGAGCCGCTCGATGCGCGCCTGCACGGTGGTGCGCGAAAGGCCGAGTCGCCGCGCGATCGTCGCCGTCGGCATGCGGGCATTCTCACTGAGGATGGCCAGAAGTTCACGATCCTTGTCGCTGACATGCATATCGTCGTTTCCGATCGGCGAAATGCCGATTATGCGTCGTCGATTTAGCCATATCGGCGCTTCAAATCAACATGCCCTCGCAGGACAATGACAGCCGAAGAGGCTCATACCCTAGGGGAAAAGAAGAATGAAAGACATCGTTGTCATCGGCGCCGGCAAGATCGGCTCGACGATTGCCCGCATGCTGGCCCATACCGGCGACTACCGCGTCTGCGTGGCCGACCGCAGCGCCGAACAATTGCAGCAGGTCGAGAGCCACGAGGCGATTTCGACCGCCGTCGTCGACATCGCCGACCGACAAGCCCTCGTTGAGCTGCTGACAGGCAAGTTCGCGGTCTTGAGCGCCGCACCCTTCCACCTGACGGTCGCGATCGCCGGGGCTGCCGCCGAGGCGGAGATCCACTACCTCGACCTCACCGAAGACGTCGAATCGACCCGCCAGGTCAAGGCGATCGCGGCGGAAGCGAAGACCGCCTTCATCCCGCAATGCGGCCTCGCACCCGGCTTCATCTCGATCGTCGCCAACGACCTCACCAGGCATTTCGATACGCTCGAAAGCGTCCGCATGCGGGTCGGCGCCTTGCCGCAATACCCGTCGAACGCCCTGAACTACAATCTCACCTGGAGCACCGACGGCGTCATCAACGAATATATCGAGCCCTGCGAGGCGATCGTCGAAGGTTCGCTGATCGAGGTTCCGGCCATGGAGGAGCGCGAGGAGTTTTCCTTGGACGGCGTTACCTACGAAGCCTTCAATACCTCCGGCGGCCTCGGCACGCTGTGCGAGACGCTCAAGGGCAAGGTCCGGACGCTCAACTACAAGACGATCCGCTATCCCGGCCATGCTGCGATCTTCAAGGCGCTGTTGAACGACCTCGGCCTGCGCCATCGCCGCGAGGTCCTGAAGGACATCCTCGAAAACGCCCTGCCGACCACCACCCAGGACGTCGTGGTTATCTTCGTAACGGTGTCCGGCTTCCGCCAGGGCCGGCTCATCCAGGAGACCTATGCCAACAAGGTCTATAGCGGCGTCGTTGCGGGACGCATGCAGAGCGGCATCCAGATCACCACGGCCGGCAGCATCTGCGCCGTCCTCGACCTGCTTGCCGAAGGCAATATCCCGACGACAGGCTTCGTCCGCCAGGAAGACGTTTCCCTCGACACGTTCCTCGCCAACCGCTTCGGCCGCTACTACGCGCAAAAACATGAGACGGAACGGGCGGCGGGCTAACCTCGTCCGAGCGGCAGCGTGGGCTGCAAGCCTCGGAAATAAGAAATGCCCGGACATACTCCGGGCATTTTCGTTCGTGGCACATTCGGATGCTTCGATCCAAGGCCGTCCCCCTCATCCGGCCTGCCGGCCACCTTCTCCCCGCAGGCGGGGCGAAGGGACTCGCGGCTAGGCGTTGCCTTCCAGTCCCCTCTCCCCGCGCGCGGGGAGAGGGTTAGGGTGAGGGGCAGAATTGCCTACGTCCAAACGATCGCGCCATAGCTGCACGCGCCGCCTCTGGTACATTGCAGCAAGATGGCAAGCACAAAAAACCCCGCTCGGAGCGGGGTCTGATGTCTATCCGTCGTTTCCCTTATCGGGATGTCCCTTTCACGCGGGGATGACGATCTCCCCAAGTGTCGTCAGTTCGGCGATGAACTGCTCGATGCGGGTCTTCTTCTCGTCGATCGCCCCTTCGAGCTCGGCGCGGGCCTCGTCGATACGGTTCTCGAGCACCGTGCGATCGAGCTCATCGACATGGACCGCCGACTCGGCAAGCAGCGTGCAACCCGTCGGCAGGATGTCGGCGAAGCCACCGAAGACGGCGAAACGATCGGTCTTGCCGTCGGCCGTCCTGACCGTGACCACACCCGGCTTGACGGTCGTCATTGTCGGAGCGTGATTGGCCATGACGGTCATCTCACCCTCGGTAGCCGGGATGACGACTTCGGTCACCTGAGCGGAAAGCAGCAGGCGCTCCGGGGAAACAAGCTCGAAATTGAAACTGTCGGCCATGACCATTCACTTCTGGTAAGCGCGCCGCGGATCGGCGGCTGTGCATGTTCTCAGCCGCTTGGCAGCGCGGCGGAATGAAAACCGTGGCGCGAGAGCTCCGCGCCACGGTTCACGATGCCTATCAGGCGGCTTCGGCAGCCAGCTTCTTGGCCTTCTCGATGGCTTCCTCGATGGAGCCTACCATGTAGAAGGCAGCTTCCGGTAAGTGGTCGTACTCGCCGTTGACGAGGCCCTTGAAGCCCTTGATCGTGTCTTCGAGAGCGACCAACTTGCCCGGCGAACCGGTGAAGACTTCGGCAACGAAGAACGGCTGCGACAGGAAGCGCTCGATTTTGCGGGCGCGGGCAACGGCGAGCTTGTCCTCTTCCGAGAGCTCGTCCATGCCGAGGATGGCGATGATGTCCTGGAGCGCCTTGTAGCGCTGCAGGGTCGACTGCACCTTGCGCGACACCTCATAGTGCTCTTCGCCGACGATCATCGGGTCGAGCATGCGCGACGTCGAGTCGAGCGGGTCCACGGCCGGGTAGATGCCCTTTTCGGCGATCGAGCGCGACAGAACGGTCGTCGCGTCGAGGTGGGCGAACGAGGTCGCCGGCGCCGGGTCGGTCAAGTCGTCCGCCGGAACGTAGATCGCCTGCACCGAGGTGATCGAGCCCTTGGTCGTCGTGGTGATGCGCTCCTGCATCTGACCCATGTCGGTGGCGAGCGTCGGCTGATAGCCCACGGCCGAAGGAATACGGCCGAGCAGAGCCGACACTTCCGAGCCTGCCTGGGTGAAGCGGAAGATGTTATCGACGAAGAAGAGAACGTCCTGACCTTCGTCACGGAAGTGCTCGGCGATCGTCAGGCCGGTGAGCGCGACGCGGGCGCGGGCGCCCGGCGGTTCGTTCATCTGGCCGTAAACGAGGGCTGCCTTGGAGCCTTCGCCGCCGCCGTGCTTGTTCACGCCGGATTCGATCATTTCGTGGTAGAGGTCGTTGCCTTCGCGGGTGCGTTCACCGACGCCTGCGAAGACCGAGTAACCGCCGTGCGCCTTGGCGACGTTGTTGATCAGTTCCATGATCAGAACGGTCTTGCCGACGCCTGCGCCGCCGAAGAGGCCGATCTTGCCGCCCTTGGCGTAAGGAGCGAGCAGGTCGACGACCTTGATGCCGGTGACGAGGATCTGCGCTTCGGTCGACTGCTCGACATAGGCCGGCGCGTCCTGGTGGATGGCGCGGCGGGCCGAGGTCACCACGGGGCCGGCTTCGTCGACCGGCTCGCCGATGACGTTCATGATGCGGCCGAGGGTTTCCTTGCCGACCGGAACCGAGATCGGGCCGCCCGTGTCGGTGACCGACTGGCCGCGGACCAGACCTTCGGTCGAGTCCATCGCGATCGTGCGCACGGCGTTTTCGCCGAGATGCTGTGCGACTTCGAGAACCAGGCGGTTGCCCTTGTTGTCGGTCTCCAGCGCGTTCAGGATCTGCGGGAGCTGGCCTTCTTCGAAAGCGACGTCGACGACGGCGCCGATGACCTGCGTCACGCGGCCGACAGCGCCCGTTGCCGCAACAGCGACGGTCTTGGCGGTAGCTGCCTTCTTCGGAGCAGCGGGCTTCTTCGCCGCTGCGGTTTCTTTGGGGGTAGCTGCCTTAGCCATAATTCTTACCCTCTTCTCGTAACCTTAGAGCGCTTCCGCGCCCGAGATGATTTCAATGAGTTCCTTGGTGATCTGCGCCTGCCGCTGACGGTTGTAGTTGAGCGTCAGCTTGTTGATCATCTCACCGGCATTGCGCGTCGCATTGTCCATGGCACTCATCTTGGCGCCCATTTCGCCGGCGACGTTCTCGAGCAGGGCCCGGAAGATCTGGACGGAAATGTTGCGCGGAATGAGATCGGTGAGGATGGCCGCAGCGTCCGGCTCGTATTCGTAGATCGCCGATGCGCTGTCTGCCTCGGCAGCAACGGTACCGGCCGATGCCGGGATGAGCTGCTGGGCGGTCGGAACCTGCGAAATAACGGACTTGAACTCGGAATAGAACAAGGTGCAAACGTCGAACTCACCCTTTTCGAAGAGCTCGATGACCTTGTGGCCGATCCGGTCGGCATTCTCGAAACCGATCTTCTTGATCTCGCGCAGGTCGACGCGGTCGATGATCAGCGACGCGAATTCGCGCCGCAGGATATCGAAGCCCTTCTTGCCGACGCAGATGATCTTGACCGTCTTGCCCTGGGCGAGCAGCTTGCGCACGTGATCGCGGGCAAAGCGGGCGATCTGCGAATTGAAGCCGCCGCAGAGACCGCGCTCCGCCGTGCAGACGACCAGCAGGTGCGTGTCGTCCCTGCCGGTGCCCGTCATCAGCCGCGGCGCGCTGTCGTCCGCGCCGACCGCCTCGGCGATATTGGCGAGAACGGCAGCCATGCGCTGCGAATAGGGCCGGGCGGCCTCGGCCGCCTCCTGGGCACGCCGAAGCTTTGCCGCGGCGACCATCTTCATCGCCTTGGTGATCTTCTGCGTCGCCTTGACGGAGGCGATCCGGTTCTTCAGATCCTTAAGTGAAGGCATCCGTTGTCCGTCCTAGTTGAAGTCCGCTCAGGCGAAAGACTTGGAGAAGCTGTCGATTGCAGCCTTCAGCTTGGCCTTGGTGTCGTCCGAGATCGCCTTTTCCGTACGGATGGTATCCAGAACGGCCTTGCCTTCCGAACGCAGGTAGGAAAGCAGACCCTGCTCAAACTTGCCGACCTGGTTGACCGGCAGCTTGTCGAGATAGCCGTTGACGCCGGCGAAGATCACCGCGACCTGCTCTTCCGTCTTCAGCGGCGAGAACTGCGGCTGCTTCAGGAGTTCGGTCAGGCGGGCACCACGGTTGAGCAGGCGCTGCGTGGCGGCGTCGAGGTCCGAGCCGAACTGCGCGAAGGCCGCCATTTCGCGGTACTGGGCGAGTTCGCCCTTGATGGAGCCTGCGACCTGCTTCATCGCCTTGATCTGGGCGGAGGAGCCGACGCGTGAAACCGACAGACCGACGTTAACGGCCGGACGGATGCCCTGGTAGAACAGGTCGGTTTCAAGGAAGATCTGGCCGTCGGTGATCGAGATCACGTTGGTCGGAATGAACGCGGACACGTCGTTGCCCTGCGTTTCGATGACCGGCAGAGCGGTCAGCGAGCCGGCGCCCTTCTCGTCGGAGAGCTTTGCAGCGCGCTCGAGGAGACGGGAATGCAGGTAGAAGACGTCGCCCGGATAGGCTTCGCGGCCCGGCGGGCGGCGCAAGAGCAGCGACATCTGGCGGTAGGCGACGGCCTGCTTGGAAAGGTCGTCATAGCCGATCAGCGCATGCTTGCCGTTGTCGCGGAAGTATTCGCCCATCGCGCAGCCGGCGAACGGAGCGAGGTACTGCATCGGCGCCGGGTCGGAGGCGGTCGCAGCGACGATGATCGAGTACTGCAGCGCGCCGCGCTCTTCGAGCACCTTCACGAACTGCGCAACCGTCGAGCGCTTCTGGCCGATGGCGACGTAGACGCAATAGAGCTTGTCACCTTCCGGACCATTGTCGTGAATGGCCTTCTGGTTGAGGATCGTGTCGAGGATGATCGCGGTCTTGCCGGTCTGGCGGTCGCCGATGACCAGTTCGCGCTGGCCGCGGCCGACCGGGATGAGGGCGTCGATGGCCTTGAGGCCGGTCGACATCGGCTCATGCACCGACTTGCGCGGAATGATGCCGGGCGCCTTGACGTCGACGCGGGCGCGCTGCTTGGCGTTGATCGGGCCCTTGCCGTCGATCGGGTTGCCGAGCGCGTCGACGACGCGGCCGAGCAGTTCCGGACCAACCGGAACGTCCACGATGGCGCCGGTCCGCTTGACGGTGTCGCCTTCCTTGATGTCACGGTCGGAGCCGAAGATAACCACACCGACATTGTCGGCTTCGAGGTTCAGCGCCATGCCGCGAATTCCGCCCGGGAATTCGACCATCTCGCCTGCCTGGACATTGTCGAGGCCGTAGACGCGGGCGATACCGTCACCGACGGAGAGCACCTGGCCGACTTCGGAGACTTCTGCTTCCTGGCCGAAATTTTTGATCTGATCTTTGAGAATTGCGGAAATTTCCGCGGCGCGGATATCCATCAGCCGACCTCTTTCAGTGCAAGCTTAAGGGTAGAGAGTTTGGTGCGAAGGGAGGTGTCAATCTGGCGGGACCCGACCTTGACGATCAGACCTCCAAGAATAGACGGGTCGACGGTGACGTTGACCGCCACGTCTTTGCCGGTGACGCCCTTGAGCGTCGCCTTCAATTCGGTTTGCTGCGCTTCGGTGAGCGCATGCGCCGACGTGACGTCGGCGGTGATTTCACCACGGTGGCGAGCGGCGATCAGGCGGAATGCCTTGATGCTGCCCGGCAGCGCGAAGAGACGGCGATTGCGCGCCACGACCTTGAGGAAGTTACCGACGAGCCCGGAGAAACCGAATTTCTCGACCAGCGCCGAAACGGCCTTGAACTGATCATCGGCAGAAAAGACCGGGCTCACGATCAGCCGCTTCAGATCCTCGCTGCCGTCGATCAGCGTCTGGACGCGATCGAGGTCGGCACCGACCGTCTCGACCGAACCAGCCTCCAGGGCGAGTTCGAAAAGCGAGGACGCATATCTTTCTGCAACACCGGAAATAAGCTGGGATGTGTCGGCCACGGGCACAAGCTTCTCTCAAAATCATCCAAGAGCGTCAGCAGCGGCGAACCGTTGGCCTAACATCTTGAATTTGCTGCAATAACTCGCAGGATATCGAGGCCTTTCGACCCACTTCCCCCGCAATTCGCGGTTCGTCTAGCATAGGATGTTTGGACTCGCAACACGCCAACGGCAGGAATGCGGCATTACACCGCCCCGTTCGACGGAATTTTGCCTAAATTGCTGGGAGCCCGGATTTACGCCCGTCCCGAGATCGTCAGATGAACCCGAAAACATAGGCGAGCGGCAGGATGGCAAGCGCCGACTGGACGGCAAGCGCGGCCCAGTTGAAAAGCGTCGCGCCGTTGTCGCTCATCATCGACAGCATGCGGCCGAATGCCGCGAGCGCAAAGGCGGCGCCGACGGCGAGATAGACCATCGGCTGGGCCAGCAGGATCGCGCCGAGGCCGAGGCCCACATGCATGCCTCCCATGGTGGAGCGCGCCTCCGCCAGCCCGCCGCGCCGGCCCTCGGCGACGCCGATTCCGGCGGCACGAAAGGTAAGACGCGGCGCAAAGAGCATGACGAGACCGATCAGCATCGCCGCCCCGGCCGCGCAAAAGGCCAGGAACTCCCCGGTTTCCGTCGGAATATAGAACTCCATGCCCTTCCCCGCGGCAGGTCATTGGTATCGCCGGCCGAGAAACGATTCTCGCCGACGCCCACTGGTCTAGCGCATGTACACGACGATGGGAATCGGCTGCATGGCAGGTCCGGTTGCAATCACAGAAAACTCTGCGGATCGACGTCGAGCTGGACGCTGATCGAGCCGCGCTCCTTCGGCCCCCCGGCAATCATCGCCTTCAGGAAGGACTGCATGTCGCTGTTGCGCCTTCCGTGAACAAGCAGCCGGAACCGATGCCGGCCGCGGATCAGCGCAAGTGGCGCCTCGGCCGGACCCAGCACGGAAATGCCGTCGACGCGCGGCGCCGCGTTGCGCAAGGCGCGGGCGTGGCCCTCGGCATCGCTGCGCGCGTCGGCGGAAACGATGATCGAGGCAAGCCGGCCGAAGGGCGGCAGCGCCGCACGTTCCCGCTCATGGATCTCGCGGTCGTAGAAGGCGTCCGAATCGCCCGACACGATCGCCTGCATCACCGGATGCTGCGGCTGGTAGGTCTGCAGGAGGCCAAGGCTTTTGAGACCCGTCCGACCGGCACGGCCCGTCACCTGCGACAAGAGTTGGAAGGTCCGCTCGGCGGCCCGCGGATCGCCATTGGCGAGGCCGAGATCGGCGTCGACGATGCCGACCAGCGTCATCATCGGAAAATTGTGGCCCTTGGCGACGAGCTGCGTGCCGATGACGATGTCCGCCTCGCCGCGGGCGATCGCCTCCAGCTCCAACCTCAGCCGCTTGACGCCCATCAGGTCGGAGGAGAGCACGATGGTACGGGCGTCGGGAAAGTGCCGCTCGACCTCCTCGGCGATGCGCTCAACCCCCGGGCCGCAGGCGACCAGGTGGTCGAGCGTGCCGCATTCGGGGCAGGCCTCCGGAGTGCGCTCCGAATAGCCGCAATGATGGCACTGGATCTGGCCGCGGAAGCGGTGCTCGACCAGCCAGCTCGAGCAATCGGGGCACTGGAAGCGGTGGCCGCAGACGCGGCAGAGCGTCAGCGGCGCATAGCCGCGACGGTTCAGGAACAGGAGCGCCTGCTCGCCGCGACCGATCGCCTTGCCGACCTGGTTCAACAGCACAGGCGAGAGGAAGCCGCCACGCTCCGGCGGATGGCGGCGCATGTCGACGACGCCGAGCTGCGGCAGCGCCGCATCGCCGAAGCGGGTCGGCAGGTGGATCGGCCGGTAGCGGCCGACCTCGCCGTTGACCCGGCTCTCGACCGAAGGCGTTGCGGAAACGAGCACGACCGGAAAGCCGCCGATCCGCCCGCGCACCACCGCCATGTCGCGGGCGTTGTAGAAGACACGATCCTCCTGCTTGTAGGCGGGGTCGTGCTCCTCGTCGACGATGATGAGGCCGAGATCCTCGAAGGGCAGGAACAGTGCCGAGCGGGCCCCGGCGACGACCCGCACCTGCCCGGTCGTCACCTGCCGCCACACCTTCTCCCTCGTGCGCGGCGCAAGGTCGGAATGCCATTCCGCCGGCTTCGCACCGAAACGGTCCTGGAAGCGCTCCAGGAAGCTCGCGGTCAGCGCGATCTCCGGCAGCAGGATCAGGACCTGCTTGCCGGCCCTGAGGGTTGCGGCGACCGCCTCGAAATAGACCTCGGTCTTGCCGGACCCCGTGACGCCGTCGATCAGCGAGACGGAGAACTTTCTTTCCTCGACCGCCGTGAGCAGATCGGCGGCAGCCTCCTTCTGCGGACCCTCGAGGCGCGGCGCGGCGAAATCGGGATCGGGCGTGGCGACCACCGGCGGCGGCGGCATGAACACCGTTTCGAACACGCCCTGTGCGGCAAGTCCGTCGATCACGCCGGAAGAGACGCCGGCGGCATGGGCAAGGCCGGAGCGCGTCCAGGAGAAGCCATCGCTGGCCGTCGCCAGCACGCGTTCACGCGCCGAGGTCATGCGTTCCGGCCGCCGTTCGGTCAGCCGCAACGCCTCGACCATCGGCTCCGGATCGAAGGCGGTCGGCGCGCGCAGCGCCATCCGGGCCACGAGGCCGGGGGGCGTGACCGTATAGGAGGCCACCCAGTCGAGAAAGGCGCGCATGTCGCGGGTGAGCGGCGGGCAGTCGAAGACCTTCTCGATCTCCTTCAGCTTCGTCGGATCGACCGTGCCGTCGTCGAGGCCGTCCCAGACGACGCCGACGACAAGCCGCGGCCCGAGCGGCACCTGCACGATCGAGCCCGCTTCGACCGCCATTCCCTCCGGCACCGCGTAGGAATAGGGCCTCGGCGCCGGCATCGGCACCAGGACGGGCACCACGCGGCGGTCGAAGAGAGCGCCGAATAAATCGGTTGAATCAAGAGTCATTTGGCCGTGACCTTGCCACCGCTTTCAGTTAAAGAAAACTGCACAGCGAACCGCCGCCTTGCAGGAGCAAGGGTTTGTCACGGTTCCACCCCAGTTTCAACGCGCGCGATATCCGCCGTGGATTTTCCCTGAAGCGGAAAGGCGCCCGAACGGCTGAATGCCAAAGGAACGGTCCCATGAAATTTTTCGTTGATACCGCCGACGTGAAGGAAATCCGGGAACTGAACGATCTCGGCCTGCTCGACGGCGTCACCACCAACCCGTCGCTGATCCTGAAGTCGGGCCGCGACATCGTCGAGGTCACCAAGGAAATCTGCGGAATCGTCGAGGGCCCCGTGTCGGCCGAAGTGACGGCGACCGAATATAGCGACATGATGAAGGAAGCGGCCGCTCTTTCGAAGATCGCCGACAATATCTGCATCAAGCTGCCGCTGACGCTCGACGGCTTGAAGGCCTGCAAGGCGCTGACCTCGGACGGTCACCAGACCAACGTCACGCTCTGCTTCTCCGCCAACCAGGCGCTGCTCGCCGCCAAGGCCGGCGCAACCTTCGTCTCGCCCTTCATCGGCCGCCTCGACGACATCGCCTTCGACGGCATGGACCTGATCCGCGAAATCCGCCACATCTTCGACAATTACGGCTACGAGACGGAAATCCTTGCCGCCTCGATCCGTACCGTGAACCACGTCAAGGAAGCCGCCGTGATCGGCGCCGACGTCGTCACCGCCCCGCCGGCCACGCTGAAGGCGCTCGTCAAGCACCCGCTGACCGACAAGGGCCTGGAAATGTTCCTCGCCGACTGGGCCAAGACCGGCCAGAAGATCGCCTGATCGATCCTCGATTTCAACTTGCATGAGGGCCTCGCAGCGATGCGGGGCCCTTTTTGTTTCGGCAGTCTTTGGGCGATTGCGGCTTTCCACATTGGATGACCAGCGCGCGAGCGCAGGCGTGATTGCCCCTCTCCTCGGGTTTAACCCGAGGACTAGCCCTCTCCCCGCAGGCGGGGAGAGGGGACTAAGTGGGCGCCGCGAGTCTCCTTCGCCCCGCTTGCGGGGAGAAGGTGGCCGGCAGGCCGGATGAGGGGCTTTTCCCGTGCCGCGGTCACGGCGTCGCGAAAACCGCGTCGCTATCTCGCGCCAGTTCAAAAACCGTATGGCGTTCGAGCGCCCGGGTCACCTCCATCGGATCGCCGTCAAGCGCGTCCGCAGGAATGAGATTGCCGATGCGAAAATCGAAAAGGTCGCCCTTCTTGTTCAGGAGCTCGTGGAAGACGGTCATGTCGCGCAGTTCCGTCGACCATTTGGCGAACCAGTAGAACAGGCCGGAATTGCGGGCGCTCATGTGGACCGGCAGGATCGGCAGGTTGTACTTGCGGGCAAAGCCGATGGCGGAGCTTTTCCAGGGGCGCTCATTGAGACGCCCCTCGGCCCAGTAGGCGATGCGGCCCGAGGGAAAGAGCACCGTTGCCTTCCCCTCTTCAATCGCCCGGTTGGTGACCTGCAAAGTCTCGCGCGCCTTGAGTTTCGACTTGTACTCCTCGCGCCACTCGACCGGGATGACCATCTCGACGAAACGCGGGTTGACCCGTATGGCGTCGCGATTGGCGAAGAACATCATGTCCGGCCGGCGGCCCTTCAGGAGATCGAAAACGGCAATGCCGTCGGCGATGCCGGTCGGATGGTTGCTGACGAGGAGAAAGCCGCCTTCGGCCGGAATCCGCTCGGGCTTGTCGACACGGACGTCGAGCGCCAGCAAAGAACTCAGGTGTTCGAACGCCTGGAAACCGGGCATGTTCGCGACTGCATTGGCGAATTCGATCGCCTTGCGGTAGTTGAGCAAGGAGTACAGAAAGGGCCGCATCACCGGCCACAGGGGATGGCGAACGATCTTCCGGCCGCGTTCGGCGATCAGCGTGTCGACGATATGACCCGGACGCCCCTGGGAGACCAGCGCAACTGCCTCTGCAAAATGCGCCAGCGCGCTCGCCGAATCACGTCTCGCCATAGTCCCATCCGCGGTTGCTGAGCGAACATCGCAATTCAATATGATCTAAGAATGACAAATTCCAAGAGGATGTTAGCAAAAACATAACGGCCCCGGCGGCATGCTCGGC
Organism: Sinorhizobium glycinis; assembly: GCF_001651865.1. Taxonomy (GTDB): domain Bacteria; phylum Pseudomonadota; class Alphaproteobacteria; order Rhizobiales; family Rhizobiaceae; genus Sinorhizobium; species Sinorhizobium glycinis. Next base: position 368,286 of record NZ_LPUX01000060.1, on the reverse strand, counting down.
GATGGCAAACAGCCGTGCGATCGCAGGACCGACAGTGAACGAACTTCTTGTGATAGGCCATCCCGAGGTGATGGCGGAGCGTCAGCGGTGGCTTGCAAGCCTTGCCGAGGAACGCCGCCTGTCCGAAAAGACGGTCGAGGCCTATGAGCGGGACACGCGGCAATTCCTGACCTTCCTCACCGGCCATCTCGCCGGGCCGCCCCGGCTCGCAGATATCCGCACGCTGAGGCCGGCCGATCTGCGCGGCTTCCTCGCGCAGCGCCGCAAGGCCGGAGCGGGCGCGCGCACTCTGGGGCGCGGGCTCGCCGGGCTGCGCTCGTTCCTGCGCTACCTCGAGAAAAACGGCCTTGCCAACGCCGCGGGCGCCGGCGCCGTGCGCTCGCCAAAACTGCCGAAATCGCTGCCGAAGCCGTTGACCGATCGGGATGCCCTGAAAGTCGTGACGGCGGATGCACAGCTTGCCGAGGAGCCGTGGGTCGCCGCCCGCAACGCTGCCGTGCTCACGCTCCTCTACGGCTGCGGCCTGCGCATATCGGAAGCGCTGGACCTGACGCCGGACGATTTTTCAGGGGCGGCCTCGCTTCGCATCACCGGCAAGGGCGGCAAGACCCGGATCGTGCCCCTGATCGCCGCGGCGATGGAGGCGGTGGCGACCTACAGCAAGCTCTGCCCCTACCATCCTGGTCCCGCAGAGCCGCTCTTCCGCGGCGCCCGTGGCGCCAGGCTGCAGCCGGCAATCATTCAGCGCGAGATGCAGAAGCTGCGTTCCGCCCTTGGCCTGCCCGATTCGGCAACGCCGCATGCGCTGCGCCATTCCTTCGCGACCCATCTGCTCGCCGGCGGCGGCGACCTGCGCACCATCCAGGAACTGCTCGGCCATGCCAGCCTCTCGACCACGCAGGTCTATACCGGCGTCGATTCGGCGCGGCTGCTGGAAATCTACGATCGCGCCCATCCACGCGCCTGAAAGGATTAATTCCCAAGACCGCTCACGCTTTTCCCGATCCCGTTCTAAAATTCGACGCGCTCGCCCGTTAACCACGCGCGTTAAGGAACCCGTGACCGAGGCGGCGTAGGGTTCGAACGACATTGGCCCCGGGGGACCGATACTCATGACGACGCTCACAGGACCCGTTCGCGCTGTTGCCGCCAAGGCTGTCGGCGGCCTGCCGTGGCTGATCGCACTATTGCACGTGCTGCTGGCCGCAAGCCTCTTCGTCGTTTTGTTCTCCCTCTCCAAGGCCGAAGCCGCGGAAAATACCGACTGCGGCGGCAGCAATGTTCTCGCCGAACTCGAGCGGTCCGATCCGGCCCGCCTTGCCGCGATACGCCGCGAGGCCGATGCCGTACCGAACGGAAAAGGCCTGCTCTGGAAGATCGAAGGGCGAGGATTGGCGCCGTCCTTCCTGCTCGGCACCATGCACGTCACCGACCCGCGCGTGCTGGCAATGCCCGCCGGCGGCGCGGAAGCCTATGCCGGGGCCAAGACCGTCGTCGTCGAGTCGGACGAGATCATCGACGAGAGAAAGGCCAGCGCCGCCATCCTGATGCGCCCCGACCTCACCATGTTTGCCGACAACAGGACGATCGACGACTTCCTGGAGGCGAAGGACCGGGCCCTTCTCGAAGAAGGCCTCAAGGCGCGCGGCATTCCCCTGCCCCTGGTCGCCAGGATGAAACCCTGGATGATCGCCAGCTTCGTCGCCCTGCCGGCCTGCGAGTTCACCCGCAAGGCCGCCGGCGCATCCTTTCTTGACAAGAAGCTCGCCGAGGATGCCGTGAGCCAGGGCAAGAGCCTGAAGGGGCTGGAGAGCCTGGTCGAGCAGCTTTCCGCGATGGATTCGCTTCCCGTCGAGTGGCATCTGAGGGCACTGATCGATACGCTCGCGCTCGGCAGGACGATCGACGATGTGCTGGCGACGATGACCGACCTCTATCTCGCCGGCGACACCGGCATGATCATGCCGATGATGCGGTCGGTGGCCGAGAAAATCTCGCCCGGCGATCTCGGCTATGCCGATTTCGAGCAGCGGATCATCATCGACCGCAACAGGATCATGGCGGTACGGGCCGAGCCGATCCTGAAAGAGGGCAATGTCTTCATGGCCGTCGGCGCGCTGCACTTGCCCGGCAAGGAAGGACTTGTCGAGCTCCTGCGCCAGCAGGGCTTCACCCTCACGCCTGTCAACTGAGCGGGGCGCGTTTGCCCCTCTTCCCGGATTAAACCCTGGGTTTAACCCGAGGACTGCCCTCTCTCCGCGTGCGGGAGAGGGGACTTGAGCGGTCGCCGCGAGTCCCCATCGCCCCGCCTGCGGGGAGAAGGTGGCCGGCAGGCCGGATGAGGGGCAGCCCGGCCACTCCGATCTCACATGTGGATCGGCTTGAAGAAGGTCGAAAGCGCCGCTTCCTTGACCGCCTCCGACATGGTCGGATGCGCGTGGCAGGTGCGGCCGAGGTCTTCGGACGAGCCGCCGAATTCCATCAGAACGGCGATCTCGTGGATCATCTCGCCGGCGCCGAAGCCGATGATGTGGCCGCCGAGCACCCGGTCGGTCTCCTTGTCTGCGAGGATCTTCACGAAGCCGTCCGTCTGGAGCATGGCGCGGGCGCGGCCATTGGCCGTGAAGGGGAACTTGCCGACCTTGTAGGCGACCCCGGCGGCCTTCAGTTCCTCCTCGGTCTTGCCGACGGACGCGACCTCCGGCTGGGTGTATACGACGCCCGGAATGACGTCGTAGTTCACGTGACCCGCCTGTCCGGCTATGATTTCCGCCACGGCCACGCCTTCGTCCTCCGCCTTGTGAGCGAGCATCGGCCCGCGCACCACGTCGCCGATGGCGTAGACGCCGGCGATGCTCGTCTGGAAGTGATTGTCGATCTCGATGCGGCCACGCGAGTCGAGAACGACGCCGGCCTTCGCCAGACCCATGTTCTCGGTGCAGGGCTTGCGGCCGGTCGCGACCAGCACGACGTCGGCCTCGAGCGTGGTCGATTCGCCGCCCTTGACCGGCTCGAAGGTGACGCTGGCGCCGCTGCCAGGCTTCGCAACGCCGGTCACCTTGGCGCCGAGCTTGATGTCGATGCCCTGCTTCGCCAGCATCCGCTGCAGCTGCTTGGCGACTTCGCCGTCCATGCCGCCGAGGATCGTGTCAAGGAACTCGACGACGGTGACCTTGGCGCCGAGGCGCGCCCAGACCGAACCGAGCTCGAGGCCGATGACCCCGCCGCCGACGACGATCATGCTCGCCGGCACCTTCTCCAGCTCCAGCGCTCCGGTCGAGGAGATGATGACCTTCTCGTCGAACTCGAGCTCGACGCCGGGAATGCCGGCAACGTCCGAGCCGGTGGCGATGACGATGTTCTTCGCTTCGAGGACCTGCTCCTCGCCCTTGTCGTTGGTGACGGAGACCTTGCCCTGGCCGAGGACCTTGCCGGTGCCCTGAAAGCCATCGATCTTGTTCTTCTTGAAGAGGAAGGAGACGCCGTCGACATTCGCCTTAACGGTGGCGTCCTTGTGAGCGAGCATCTTCTGAAGATTGAGCTTCGGGCTTGCGACCTCCACGCCCAGCGCGTCGAGACCGTGCTGCGCGTGATGGAACATCTCGGAGGCATGCAGCAGCGCCTTGGAGGGAATGCAGCCGACATTGAGGCAGGTGCCGCCATAGGTGCTGCGCTTCTCGACCACGCCGACCTTCATGCCCAGCTGCGCCGCCTTGATAGCGCAGACATAGCCGCCGGGACCGCTGCCGATAACGATGAGATCATAAGCCATTTGATAATCCTTCTGGGAGGGTAGTCTTCTGAAAGGGCGGTCAGCGCCCGCCGCTGACATTGAGAATGGCTCCGGTCACATAAGTCGCCTTATCCGACAGGAGATAGAGAATTGCGTCGGCCACTTCGCCGGCCGTGCCCGGGCGCCGCATCGGGATCGACGGCGCCATGTCGCGGGCCCGATCGGGCAGGCCGCCGGACGCATGAATGTCGGTGTCGATGATGCCGGGGCGAACCGCATTTACACGGACACCCTCGGACGCCACTTCGCGCGCGAGACCGACGGTGAAGCTGTCGATCGCGCCTTTCGCGGCGGCATAGTCGACATATTGACCCGGCGCGCCCAGCACGGCCGCGACGGAGGAGAGATTGACGATCGAGCCGCCCTCACCGCCGTGACGCGTCGACATACGGAGCACCGCCTCCGCCGCGCAGCGCATGGCGCCGGTCACGTTCACACGAAACATCCGCTCCAGCCGCTCGGGTGGAATCTCGTCGATCCGCTGCGGCGGGCCGACGATGCCGGCGTTGTTGACCAGCCCGTCGAGCCGCCCGAAGGCGGCATCGACCGCCGAGAATATCGCTTTAATCCCGTCTTCAGAGCCGACATCCCCCTGGATGGCGATCGCCGAGCCGCCGGCCTCGGAGATTTTGCGAACGATCTCCTCGGCAGCTTGCCGCTGGGAGGCATAGTTGACAGCCACCCGCCAGCCCTCGGATGCCGCGGCCAGGCAGACGGCCGCGCCGATGCCGCGGCTGCCGCCGGTGACGAGAAGGACGCGGCCGCCGCTCATCCGGCGCATGCCTTGAACTCGAAGACGTCGGAACTGTCGGACGTCGCCTTGCCTTTGCCCCAGGCACTCGATTGGCGCAGCGACGGGCCGAAATCCGGGAGCAGGATCTGTCGGGCGGCGGGTGCAGTCTCGCCCTGTAGCAACCCTACGGTGCCGGCGCTGTCGACGGCGTAGATCGGGCCCTGCCAGACGGTGCAGGCCGTAAGTTCGGCGCCGGTCACGTCACCCGTCGGGCAATTGTTCATGACGATCCCGTTCGGGCGTTCCGGTTCGCCGGAGGGCAGTACGACCCCGTCGAGCAGCAAGGCCGTGCCCGCGATGCTGATCTTGAAGTGATTGCTGGTGACGGCCGCTTCCGACCCGACCGGTTCGAAACGCAGCTCATAGCCACCGGCCGGATCGGCATAGATCGCCCGGGCCTGCTTGCAATCCTCGGCAAACGCCGGGAGCGGGGCCAGCGCCACTGCGAAGGAAGTGAGGATGGCTGGCCGGCCGAACATCTCAGGCAGCCTTTTCGGTCGCGAGTTTCAGGCCCAGCGCAATAAAGACCAATCCGCTTGTCCGGTCGATCCACTTGCTCGCCCGCGTAAAGGCGGCGCGCATGCGCGGCGTCGTCATGAACAGGCTGACGCCGACGAACCAGAGGATGAGAGCGCTGGCCATGGCGAGGCCGTAACCGAACTTCACAAGCATCGGCGTATGCGCGCTGACGACGGTCGAAAAGATCGACAGGAAGAAGAACACCGCCTTCGGGTTGAGCGCATTGGCGGCAAAGCCGAGGCCGAAGGCCTTCAGTGCCGACTGGCTCCTGCGCGTCCCGGCATCTTCGCCCGGCTCCACGGAAATCTCCGTCTGTCCGGCCCTGAGTGCCTTGACGCCGATATAGATCAGGTAAGCGACGCCGCACCATTTGACGATGTTGAAGAGGTAGATCGACTGCGAAATGATCAGCCCGAGGCCAAGGACGGTATAGCTGACATGGAACATCAGCGACGCCCCGACGCCGAAGGAGGTGATGATCGCCGCGCGCCGCCCGTGCACCAGCGACTGCCGCATCACCATGGCGAGGTCGGCCCCCGGCGAGACGATGGCGAAGGAAAAGATCGCCATCAGCGATGCAAGTTCGATCAGGTAAGCGCTCATGGTTGCCACCGTTGCGTTGAAGATCAAGATGGAGCCGGAAAAGCCTGAATGCGCGCATAGCGTGCCTTGCAGACCCTAACCTCCTGCTCCATCGCTGTCGAGCGGTCCGCGTCGACGGTTGCGCGCGGCGAGAAAGAAACGGGGGCTCACGCCCCCGCCTTGTCTTAGAGGTCGAGCACCAGGCGCTCCGGATCCTCGAGGCTCTCCTTGACGCGCACCAGGAAGGTCACGGCTTCCTTGCCGTCGACGATGCGGTGATCGTAGGAGAGCGCCAGATACATCATCGGGCGGATGACGACCTGGCCGCCGATCGCCACCGGCCGGTCCTGGATCTTGTGCATGCCGAGGATGCCCGACTGCGGGGCATTGAGGATCGGCGAGGACATCAGCGAACCGTAGACGCCGCCATTGGAGATGGTGAAGGTGCCGCCCTGCATGTCGGCCATCGACAGCGTTCCGTCGCGTGCCGCCTTCCCGAGACGGCCGATTTCCTTCTCGATCTCGGCGATCGACATCTGGTCAGCGTCACGCACGACAGGCACGACAAGGCCCTTGTCGGTGCCGACGGCGACGCCGACATGGCAGAAGTTCTTGTAGATGATGTCGGTGCCGTCGATCTCGGCGTTGACAGCCGGCAACTCCTTCAGCGCATGCGTGACCGCCTTGGTGAAGAAGCCCATGAAGCCGAGCTTCACGCCATGCTTCTTCTCGAAGATGTCCTTGTACTTGTTGCGCAGGCTCATGACGGCGCTCATGTCCACCTCGTTGTAGGTGGTGAGCATCGCGGCGGTGTTCTGCGCGTCCTTGAGCCGGCGGGCGATCGTCTGGCGCAGGCGGGTCATCTTGACGCGCTCTTCGCGAACGGCGTCTTCGGCGGGCGCCGGGGCACGCGCCTGGACCTTGGCCGGTTCGGCAGCAGTCGGCGCCGAAATCCCCTTGGCGACGGCGGCAAGCACGTCGCCCTTCAGCACCTGGCCGCGCTTGCCGGAACCGTCGATCTGGTCGGCGGAAAGGTTGCTCTCGGCAAGGAGCTTGGCGGCCGCCGGAGCCGGCGGCATCGAGGACTGGGCCTGCGGTGCGGCAGCGGCGGCCGGAGCGGCGGCAGCGGGCTCGGCCTTCTTCTCGGCGGCAGCCGGGGCGGCTGCGGCAGCACCCGCGCCTTCGGCGATCTGGCCGAGCAGCGCGCCGAGGCCGACGGTCTCACCGGCCTGGGCGACGATTTCCGAGAGCGTACCTGCGGCCGGCGCCGGCACTTCGATCGTCACCTTGTCGGTCTCAAGCTCGAGGATCGGCTCGTCGGCCTTGATCGCATCGCCGACCTTCTTGAACCAGGTCCCAACGGTTGCTTCGCTGACGGATTCGCCGAGGGTAGGAACGCGGATTTCAGTTGCCATGATTTTAGTTCCGTTGATCAGATGTCTGTTTCTGTCGATTGGCAGGCGGCGAGGGGCTCGATCAGCCCCCCAGCGCGTCCTCGAGGAAGGCGGCGAGCTGCGCCATGTGCTTGGACATCAGGCCGGTTGCCGGCGAAGCGGCGGCCGGACGGCCGGTGTAGCGCACCCGCTGATACTTGGCGTCGATATGGGCAAGAACCCATTCGAGATAGGGGTCGATGAACGACCAGGCGCCCATGTTCTTCGGCTCTTCCTGGCACCAGACCATCTCGGCGTGGCGGAAGCGGCTGAGCTCGTTGATCAGCGCCTTGGCCGGGAACGGGTAGAGCTGCTCGACGCGCAGCAGATAGATGTCGTCGATGCCGCGCTTCTCGCGCTCTTCGAGAAGATCGTAATAGACCTTGCCCGAGCACATCACGACGCGGCGGATCTTCGAATCCTTCTGCAGCTTGATCGGGCCGTCCTTGATGACCTCGGCGTCGTCCCAGAGCAGGCGGTGGAAGGAGCTCTCGCCGGCCATTTCCGACAGGCTGGAGATCGCCCGCTTGTGGCGCAGCAGCGACTTCGGCGTCATCAGGACCAGCGGCTTGCGGAAATCGCGCTTCACCTGGCGGCGCAGGATGTGGAAGTAGTTCGCCGGCGTCGTGACGTTGGCGACCTGCATGTTGTCTTCCGCGCAGAGCTGCAGGAAGCGTTCGAGGCGGGCCGAGGAATGCTCCGGTCCCTGGCCTTCGTATCCGTGCGGCAGCAGGCAGACGAGGCCCGACATGCGCAGCCACTTGCGTTCGCCCGACGAGACGAACTGGTCGAAGACCACCTGCGCGCCGTTGGCGAAGTCGCCGAACTGGGCTTCCCAGAGCGTCAGCGCGTTGGGACGGGCGAGCGAGTAGCCGTATTCGAAGCCGAGCACCGCCTCTTCCGAGAGCATCGAATTGATGACTTCGTAGCGCGCCTGGGTCGGCGACAGGTTGGCGAGCGGGATGTAGCGCTCTTCTGTCTCCTGGTCGTAGAGCACCGAATGGCGCTGCGAGAAGGTGCCGCGCTCGCAGTCCTGGCCCGACAGGCGAATCTTCGTGCCCTCGGTGACGAGCGTCCCGAAGGCGAGCGCTTCGGCCATTGCCCAGTCGATACCCTCACCCGTCTGGATCATGCCGGCGCGGTTTTCCATGAAGCGCTGGATGGTGCGGTGCGCCGTGAAGCCGGTCGGAATCTCCGAGAGCTTGCGGCCGATTTCCTTGAGCTGCTTCATCGGCACCGAAGTCCGGCCGCGACGCTGCTCGTCCTGATTGTCGGCCGTGCGCAGGCCCGACCATACACCGTCGAGCCAGTCGGCCTTGTTCGGCTTGTAGGACTGGCCGGCCTCGAACTCCTGCTCGAGATGGGCGCGCCAGTCGGCCTTCATCTTCTCGACTTCGCCCTCGCTGATGATGCCCTCGGCGATCAGTCGCTCCGCATAGAGCTGGACGACCGTCTTGTGGGCGCGGATCGCCTTGTACATCTTCGGCTGCGTGAATGCCGGTTCGTCGCCTTCATTGTGGCCGAAGCGGCGATAGCAGAACATGTCGACGACGACCGGCTTGTGGAACTTCATCCGGAACTCGGTCGCAACCTTGGCGCCGTAGACGACGGCCTCCGGATCGTCGCCGTTCACGTGGAAGATCGGCGCCTCGATCATCTTCGCCACGTCCGACGGATAGGGCGACGAGCGCGAGAAGGCCGGATTGGTGGTGAAGCCGATCTGGTTGTTGATGATGACGTGGACGGTGCCGGCGACGCGATGGCCGCGCAGGCCGGAGAGGCCGAGTATTTCGGCAACGACACCCTGCCCCGCGAAGGCGGCATCGCCATGGAGGAGCAGCGGCATCACCTTGACGCGCTCGCGCAGCGGAATGATGTCGCCTTCGAAGACGGTCGCCATCTGGTCCTGCTTGGCGCGCGCCTTGCCCATGACCACCGGGTTGACGATTTCGAGATGCGACGGGTTCGCCGTCAGCGACAGATGCACCTTGTTGCCGTCGAACTCGCGGTCGGAGGAGGCGCCGAGGTGATACTTGACGTCACCGGAGCCTTCCACGTCGTCGGGCGCATAGGAGCCGCCCTTGAACTCGTGGAAGATGGCGCGATGCGGCTTGGCCATGACCTGCGAGAGAACGTTGAGACGGCCGCGATGGGCCATGCCGAGGACGATCTCCTTGAGACCGAGCTGGCCGCCGCGCTTGATGATCTGCTCGAGCGCCGGGATCAGCGATTCACCGCCGTCGACGCCGAAGCGCTTGGTGCCCTTGTACTTGACGTCGATGAACTGCTCGAAGCCTTCCGCCTCGATCAGTTTCTGCAGGATCGCCCGCTTGCCCTCGGGCGTGAATTCGACGCCCTTGTCCGGTCCCTCGATCCGCTCCTGGATCCAGGCCTTCTCCTCCGGGTTGGACATGTGCATGAATTCGACGCCGATCGTCGAGCAATAGGTCCGCTCGAGGATCTCGACCATCTCGCGCACGGTGCCGTATTGGAGCCCGAGCACGTTGTCGAGGAAGATCTTGCGGTCGTAATCCTTCTCTTCGAAGCCATAGGTCTTCGGCGAAAGCTCGTCGTAATCCTCAACCGGATCGGCAAGGCCCAGCGGGTCGAGCTTGGCGTGCAGGTGGCCGCGCATGCGATAGGCGCGGATCATCATGATGGCGCGGACGGAATCGCGCGTCGACTGATGAACCTCGGACTCGCTGACCGGCACGCCGGTCGCCGCAGCGGCTTCCTCGGCCTTCGCCTTGACCTTCTTCTCGACGATCTTTTCGACCGTACCCCAGTCGCCGTCGAGCGCGGAGACGAGTTCGCCATTGGGCGTGATCGGCCAGTTCTTCTTCTTCCAGGAGGCTCCCTTGGCCGCCTTCACCACATCTTCGGGCCTGTCGGCAAGCGCCTTGAAGAAGGACTGCCATTCGGCCGAAACGGACGACGGGTCCGCTTCATAGCGTGCATAGAGCTGCTCGATATAGGCGGCGTTGGCGCCGTCCAGAAACGAAGTGAGCTGGAATTGCTCGTTGGCCTCTTGCCTTGTCATGGTCTCTCGCGGACTTGGGTCCGCCTCCTGACTGAAGTTGGGATGCCGGGTTGTCCCGGTCATGTTTTGCCTGGCGCCCGGCTCAGGATGGCCCTCGATAGGTCAGGCGCATCCGTCCCGGCTTGGCGTCGTCGGAGCGGGACGTGGCGCCCTCGCCCGAAGCCTCATCATCGTGTCGTTCGTGGCTCCATCGGGGTGGCACCCATGGCCGCCCCGATGGAGAATTCGTCAGCCCTTCAGCACTTCGACGAGCGTCTTGCCGAGCCGGGCCGGCGACGGCGAGACGCGGATGCCGGCGGCTTCCATCGCCGCGATCTTGGATTCCGCATCGCCCTTGCCGCCGGAAACGACGGCGCCGGCGTGACCCATGGTGCGGCCCTTCGGCGCGGTACGGCCCGCGATGAAGCCGGCCATCGGCTTCTTGCGGCCCTTCTTGGCCTCGTCGATGAGGAACTGCGCCGCATCCTCTTCGGCCGAGCCGCCGATTTCGCCGATCATGATGATCGAGGTCGTGGCCTCGTCCGCCAGGAACATCTCCAGCACGTCGATGAACTCGGTGCCCTTGACCGGGTCGCCGCCGATGCCGACGGCCGTCGTCTGGCCGAGGCCTTCGTTGGAGGTCTGGAACACGGCTTCATAGGTCAGCGTACCGGAGCGCGAGACGATGCCGACCGAACCCTTGCGGAAGATCGAGCCCGGCATGATGCCGATCTTGCATTCTTCCGGCGTCAGGATACCGGGGCAGTTCGGGCCGAGCAGGCGCGACTTGGAACGGTCGAGACGAGCCTTGACTCGCACCATGTCGGCAACCGGGATGCCTTCGGTAATGCAGGTGATGAAGGGGATTTCCGCATCGATCGCCTCGATGATCGCGTCCGCGGCGCCTGCCGGCGGAACATAGATCACGGATGCGTCCGCACCGGTCTTTTCACGGCCTTCGGCAACCGACGCGAAGATCGGCAGGGTTTCGCCCTTGGAACCCGTCCAGGTTTCGCCGCCCTTCTTCGGGTGAATGCCGCCGACCATCTGCGTGCCATAATAGGCAAGCGCCTGTTCGGTATGGAAGGTGCCGGTCTTGCCGGTCAGGCCCTGAACGAGGACCTTGGTGTTTTTGTTGACGAGAATCGACATGAGGTCTGGTCCTTCAGTTAGCCGTTGATCGCGGCGACGATCTTTTTGGCAGCGTCATCCAGATCGTCGGCGGCGGTGATCGCCAGGCCGGATTCGTTCAGGATCTTCTTGCCAAGCTCGACATTCGTGCCTTCGAGACGAACGACCAGCGGTACCTTGAGGCCGACTTCCTGCACGGCCGCGACGACACCTTCAGCGATGACATCGCACTTCATGATGCCGCCGAAGATGTTGACGAGGATACCCTCGACCTTCGGGTCGGCCGTGATGATCTTGAAGGCTGCCGCGACCTTCTCCTTGCCGGCGCCGCCGCCGACGTCGCAGAAGTTCGCCGGCTCCTTGCCGTAAAGCTTGATGATGTCCATCGTCGCCATGGCAAGACCCGCGCCGTTGACCATGCAGCCGATGTTTCCGTCGAGCGCCACATAGGCGAGGTCCCACTTGGAGGCCTCGATTTCCTTGGCGTCTTCTTCGGTTTCGTCGCGCAGCGCCCTGATGTCGTCGTGGCGGAACAGGGCGTTGCCGTCGAAGGACACCTTGGCGTCGAGAACGCGCATGCGGCCATTCTTCATGACGATCAGCGGGTTGATTTCGAGCAGGCTCATGTCCTTCTCGACAAAGGCCTTGTAGAGGATCGGGAAGAGCTTTTCGGCGTCAGCCTTGGCTTCGCCTTCGAGCTTCAGGGCCGAGGTGAGCTTGGCGAGATCGGCTTCGGTGACGCCGGCTTCCGGGTTGATCGCGACGTTGACGATCTTTTCCGGCGTGTCGTGGGCAACAGCCTCGATGTCCATGCCGCCTTCCGTCGAAACGACGAAGGCGATCTGGCCGACCGAGCGGTCAACGAGCAGCGAAAGATAGAGTTCGCGATCGATGTCGGCGCCGTCCTCGATGTAGAGGCGGTTCACCTGCTTGCCGGCAGGGCCGGTCTGCGCGGTGACGAGCGTATTGCCGAGCATTTCCTTGGCGTGAGCCTGGGCTTCATCGATCGAGAAGGCCAGACGAACGCCGCCCTTGGCGTCGGCAGAGAGTTCCTTGAACTTGCCCTTGCCGCGGCCGCCGGCATGAATCTGGCTCTTGACGACGTAGAGCGGGCCCGGGAGCTTCTTGGCAGCGGCCTCAGCTTCGTCGGCGGAGAAGATCGCGACGCCTTCCGCGACCGGTGCGCCATAGCTCTTCAAGAGAGCCTTGGCCTGATATTCATGAATGTTCATGGTGATTATCCTGTCTGGAGCATTCTGCAGACAGGTGAAACACCTGCCGTCGCACAAATGCGGCAAAAACAAAGAGGTTGAGCGGATGCCGGCATCCGCTCAACGGGACGCGATTACTGCTTCAGGCTGGGCGCAATGCCGATGCAGGCTTCGCAAAGGCCGGCGACGGCCGCGACCGACTTGTCGAAGGCTTCCTTCTCGCCCTTGTTGAGGTCGATCTCGATGATCCGCTCGACGCCGCCGGCGCCGATGACCGTCGGCACGCCGACATACATGTCCTTGACGCCGTACTGGCCGGAGAGATGCGCCGCGCAGGGAAGCACGCGCTTCTTGTCCTTGAGGTAGGCTTCGGCCATCTCGATCGCGGAAGCCGCCGGTGCGTAATAGGCCGAGCCGGTCTTCAGGAGGCCGACGATCTCCGCGCCGCCGTCACGGGTGCGCTGGATGATTTCCTCGAGGCGATCCTTGGTGACCCAGCCCATCTGTACGAGATCGGTCAGCGGAATGCCGGCAACGGTCGAGTAGCGGGCGAGCGGCACCATCGTGTCGCCATGGCCACCGAGAACGAACGCGGTGATGTCCTGGACCGAAACGTTGAATTCCTGGGCGAGGAACAGGCGGAAGCGCGAGGAGTCGAGCACACCCGCCATGCCGACGACCTTGTTCTTCGGCAGGCCCGAGAACTTCTGCAGCGCCCAGACCATGGCGTCGAGCGGGTTGGTGATGCAGATGACGAAGGCGTTCGGAGCATATTTCTTGATGCCGGCGCCGACCTGTTCCATGACCTTCAGGTTGATGCCGAGCAGATCGTCGCGGCTCATGCCGGGCTTGCGCGGAACACCGGCGGTGACGATGCAGACGTCGGCACCCTCGATCGCCGCATAGTCGCTGGCACCCGTCAGCGAAGCGTCGAAGCCTTCGACCGGCGAGGACTGGGCGATGTCGAGGCCCTTACCCTGGGGGATGCCGTCGGCGATATCGAACAGGACGATGTCGCCCAGTTCCTTGAGGCCGGCGAGATGCGCCAGCGTGCCACCAATCATCCCTGAACCAATAAGTGCGATCTTGTTGCGCGCCATGAAAGTGCTTCCTTTGTGATCCATGATCGAGGCCTGAAACGCGGCAAACGCCAAACCTTCGCGAAAAAGCCCTTAAACGGCAAATGGTAAAATATCAATCGATAGTTTTCGACGAAGCAAATTCAATCGGTTAGATGATAAAATTCTTACGTAAAGGTAAGAGTATTCGTCATCGTCGCGTCATCGAACGGCCGTATTTTCAATATGTTGGGCGGCATATTCCTCGCTCTGCATCTCGATGAGACGTGAAACCGTACGATCGAATTCGAATCCCTCGGTACCTTTTTTGGCTGTCAGAAGCCGCTCCGGCTCGGCGGCAGCAGAGGCGAAAAGGCGGGCGCCCTGGTCGTAGAGCGCATCGACCAGGATGATGAAGCGCTTCGTTTCGTTGCGCACATGCGGACCGAGATTCGGAACGTGGTCGACGAAGACCGTCCTGTATTGCGACAATATGGCGAGATAGTCGGCCGCTCCGAGCGGCTGGGCGCAGAGATCGGCGAAGGAAAAGCGGGCGCAATGACCGACGGCGGCCGGCACGCGGATCTTGCGGCCCTTCCGGCCGATCTCCGCCGAGGTGGCGGGCGCGCCGCCGGTCGCGACATACCAGGCGCGATCCATCCCGGCTTCCGTGTCCGGTCCGAGCGGCGACAGCCAGACGGGATTTCCCTCGGTCTTGCGAAGGCGATAATCGGTATCGGTGTCGAGCGAGATGATCTCGGTATTGGCTTTCAACAGGTCGATGAAAGGCAGGAAGAGCCCGCGGTTGAGCCCGTCGCGATAAAGCTCGGACGGCTCCACGTTCGAGGTCGCCACGAGGACGCAGCCCTTGGCGAAGAGCTCGCCGAAAAGGCGCCCGAGGATCATCGCATCGGCAATGTCGGTCACCGAGAATTCATCGAAACAAAGGAGACGCGCCTCGGCGAAGAGCTCCGAAGCGACCGGGGGTATCGGGTCGGCCTGCTTGGTCTCGCCGTTCTTTAGCTTCTGCCGGTGCTTGTAGATGCGTTCATGCACATCCGCCATGAACTCGTGGAAATGGGCGCGCCGCTTGCGCTGGATGGGCACGGCGTCGAAGAACATGTCCATCAGCATGGTCTTGCCACGGCCCACGCCGCCATGGATGTAGAGACCCTTGACCGGCGCATGGTCCTTCTTGCGGGCCGCGAACAGCCAGCCGAGCGCGTTGGACTTTCGCGAAGGCCGGCTGGCAAGGAGCTCCGCCGTCAGATGGTCGAGCCGCCTTGCGATCGCCAGCTGAGCCGGGTCACGCTGCCGCTCGCCGGCCGCAGCGAGCGCCTCGAGCTTGTGGAGAATGCTGTCGTCAGGATTGAGCACGATGCACCTGGTTGTGCCAGGGGCTTTTTCGAAAGGCGGGACTTAAGGCTGCAGGCGGAAGCCCCACCCCCGCTACAGGCCGTTCAGGGGTCCGGCGGGAAAGCCGGACCGGAGTTTGGATCAGCGGCTCAGGCTGACCGGCTGGCCGCCATTGGTCGAGCCGTCGAAGCGCGAATCGGCGGTCTTGTAGAGGCGGGCGATCGCATTGCCGTTGCGATCCTTGAGCACGACCTGCTTGCCGGCCACCTCCCACGATCCCATCGCCGTCAGTTCGCCGGCGCAGCCGCGTGTGCCGCCGCGCGAGCCGCTTCCGAGATTGGTCAGCGTCAGGAACATGTCGCAGGAGCTGCCGGCGCTCGAAACGCGCCAATTGCCGACCATCGATTCCTTCGTCACGTCGAGGGCGCTGGTGGCGGCGGCCACGTCCGTGCCCCCGGGCGCGCCGGCTGCTGGCGTAGCGCCCGTCGGAGCGCTCGGGAATTGCGAGGTGCTCGTCGTCGGATCCGGAAGCTGGCCCGCCGAGACCGATGGCACCGGTTGCGCCTGCAGGGGGGCTGGAGAGGCAGAAACATCCTGAGAACCGAAGCCGCCAAAGGATGTCCGCTGGCATCCGGTCAGCGCAAGCACAATAACAAGCCCCGCCGCCGCATGAAAAACCCGCATGTCTTTACCCCCGATATTGTCCGCGAACCATGATGCAATGCGATAATAAAGGCCGAATTACAGCAAATCCACCTGTGAGATCAAGGCACCACGTTTCGGCCTTGGCTGTTGCACGAGGGAAACGCTTGTGATGCGCAGCGTAAAGGCGGAGCCTAAACTGTTCGCAGGACGCGGAGATGGCTCAGTGGCTGACGCCGGCATAGGCGCGTTCGCCCCAAAGCGCCTCGACTGTCCGGTTTCGGCCGCAGCCGTTGCGGTAGTACCAGTAGCGGATCGGATTTCGCACCGCGAAGTCCTGATGATAGTCTTCGGCAGGCCAGAATTTCGCGGCCCCTTCGACGGGCGTCACGATCGGCCTGCCGAGTTCGGCCTCGGCCTTGATCTTCTCGGCCTTGGCCTGCATCGCCTGCTGCTCGTCGAGCGCGTAGATCGCCGTGGTATAAGAGAAGCCGCGATCGCAGAACTGGCCGGCGCCATCGGTCGGGTCCGTCGTGTGGAACAGCACGCCGACGAGGTCCGCATAGGAGACCTTGTCGGGATCGAACTTGATCCGCACGACCTCCCGGTGCCCGCCCTTCGCATAGTCTTCGTAAGTCGGGTTTTCGTTCTTGCCGCCCGCATAGCCGGAGATCGTCTCGACGACGCCGGGCACGTCATCGAAGTCGCTCTCGACGCACCAGAAACAGCCGCCGGCGAAGATCGCATATTGCGGCTCGGCCGCCCGCGCCGGCGACAGCAAAAGGCAGCTCACGGCAATTCCGGTAAGCAGGCGCAGCATCGGAGACCCTCCACCCTCTATTACCTATGCGCCTTGCGACCGCTTTCAATTCAATTACCGACACGTTGGTGTGAGAGCCGTGATAAGCAAACGGCGGGCTCAGAGCCCGCCGTCGGATTCGGATTATTGTTGAACCTGGACGCTCAGAACCGGCGCTCGACCAGCATCTTCTTGATCTCGCCGATCGCCTTGGCCGGGTTCAATCCCTTCGGACAGGCCTGGGCGCAGTTCATGATCGTGTGGCAGCGGTAGAGCCGGAACGGATCCTCGAGGTTGTCGAGCCGTTCGCCGGTCGCCTCGTCCCTGGAGTCGATCAGCCAGCGATAGGCCTGCAGCAGAACGGCGGGCCCCAGATAGCGGTCGCCGTTCCACCAATAGCTCGGACAGGAGGTCGAGCAGCAGGCGCAGAGGATGCACTCGTAAAGCCCGTCGAGCTTCTGGCGGTCCTCGTGGCTCTGCCGCCATTCCTTGGCCGGCGTCGGCGACACCGTCTTCAGCCACGGCTCGATCGAGCGGTGCTGGGCGTAGAAATTGGTGAGATCCGGCACCAGGTCCTTGACGACCGGCATGTGCGGCAGCGGATAGACCTTCACCGAGCCCGTGATCTCGTCCATGCCCTTGGTGCAGGCGAGCGTGTTGGTGCCGTCGATGTTCATCGCGCAGGAGCCGCAGATGCCCTCGCGGCAGGAGCGGCGCAGCGTCAGCGTCGGATCGATGTTGTTCTTGATGTACAGCAGCCCGTCGAGAACCATCGGCCCGCAATCGTCGATGTCGATGTAGTAGGTATCGACCCGCGGGTTCTTGCCGTCGTCCGGATTCCAGCGATAGACGCGGTATTCGCGCACGTTCGTCGCGCCGGCCGGCTTCGGCCAGACCTTGCCTTCGTTGATCTGCGAGTTCTTCGGGAGAGCGAGTTCAACCATGTGCCTTAGTCCTCGAGATCAGTAGACGCGCGCCTTCGGCTCGATCTTTTTCGGATCGATGCCGCCGGCGATCAGCTCGGTATGAACCGGACGATATTCGAGCCGGACGTCGCCGGCATCGTTGACCCAGGCAAGCGTGTGCTTGCGCCAGTTCGTGTCGTCGCGGCCGCCGAGCGGGCCGTCCTTGTAGTCCTCGCGGGCGTGCGCTCCGCGGCTTTCCTTGCGGGCCTCGGCGCCGTAGACCGTGGTGATGGCGTTCGCCATCAGGTTTTCGAGCTCCAGCGTCTCGACGAGGTCGGAGTTCCAGATCATCGAGCGGTCGGTGACCTTGACGTCCGGCATTTCCTTCCAGATCGCAGACAGGCGGCGGCAGCCGGATTCGAGCGATTCCTGGGTGCGGAACACCGCTGCGTCTTCCTGCATGGCGCGCTGCATCTTGTCGCGCAGCACCGCCGTCGGCGTGCCGCCCCTGGCGTGACGCAGCCGGTCGAAGCGCTCCATGATCCGGTCCGAGGCGGCCGTGTCGACCTCCGCCACCGCCTCATTGCGGTCGATGATCTGGCCGGCGCGGATCGCCGCGGCGCGACCGAAGACGACGAGGTCGATCAGCGAGTTGGAGCCGAGGCGGTTGGCGCCGTGTACCGAGGCGCAGCCGGCTTCGCCGACGGCCATCAGGCCGGGCGCCAGGCGCTCCGGGTTCTGGGCATCGGCATTCAGAACCTCGCCCCAGTAATTGGTCGGGATGCCGCCCATGTTGTAGTGGACGGTCGGCAGCACCGGGATCGGTTCGCGCGTCACGTCGACGCCGGCAAAGATCTTAGCCGATTCCGAGATGCCCGGCAGGCGCTCATGCAGGACCGCCGGGTCGAGGTGGTCGAGGTGCAGGAAGATGTGGTCCTTGTTCTTGCCGACGCCGCGGCCTTCTCGGATCTCCATCGTCATGCAGCGCGAGACGACGTCACGGGAAGCCAGGTCCTTGGCCGACGGGGCATAGCGCTCCATGAAGCGCTCGCCTTCCGAGTTGACGAGATAGCCGCCCTCGCCGCGCGCCCCTTCGGTGATCAGACAGCCCGCGCCGTAGATGCCGGTCGGGTGGAACTGCACGAACTCCATGTCCTGCAGCGGCAGGCCGGCGCGCGCGATCATGCCGCCGCCGTCGCCGGTGCAGGTATGGGCCGAGGTCGCCGAGAAATAGGCGCGGCCGTAACCGCCGGTCGCCAGCACCACCATCTTCGCGGCGAAGCGATGGATCGTGCCGTCGTCGAGGTTCCAGGCGACGACGCCGGTGCAGCGGCCGTCATCCGACATGATCAGGTCGAGGGCGAAATATTCGATGAAGAACTCGGCGTTGTTGCGGAGCGACTGGCCGTAGAGCGTGTGCAGGATCGCATGGCCGGTGCGGTCGGCGGCCGCGCAGGTGCGCTGCACCGGCGGGCCTTCGCCGTAGTTCTGCATGTGGCCGCCGAAGGGCCGCTGGTAGATCTTGCCTTCCTCGTTGCGCGAGAAGGGCACGCCGTAATGCTCGAGTTCGTAGACGGCCTTCGGCGCTTCCATGGCGAGATATTGCATGGCGTCGACGTCGCCGAGCCAGTCCGAGCCCTTGACCGTGTCGTAAAGATGCCACTGCCAGCAGTCCGGCGTCATGTTCTGCAGCGAAGCCGCAATGCCGCCTTGCGCGGCGACGGTGTGGGAGCGGGTCGGGAAGACCTTGGTGATGCAGGCGGTCTTGAGGCCCTGCTCGGCCATGCCAAGGGTCGCGCGCAGGCCGGCGCCGCCGGCGCCGACGACGACGACGTCGAAGGCGTGGTCGACATATTGATAGGCCTTGCCGTTTGCAGCGGGTGAACTGATCGATGCCATGACGAAATTACCCCGCAAAAGCGATCTTCAGGACGGCGAAAAGACAGAGCCCGCCGATCGCGATCGCAAAGAATGTATTGAGCATGAGAAGCGCGATCTTGACGCCCTCCGCATGAACGTAGTCCTCGACGATGACCTGCATGCCGATCCGCATGTGGATGAGTGCGGAGGTCACGACGAGGCCCATGATCACCGCGACGAAGGGATTGGCGAGGGCAGCGACGACTTCCGGATACGGCGCACCGGCATAGCGGGCGACGAAGAAGACGAAGAAGATCAAGAGCGGAAGATTGGAAACGGCCGTCAGGCGCTGGCGCCAGAAGTGGTCCGTGCCTTCCTTGGCCGAGCCGAGGCCGCGAACCTTGCCGAGGGGTGTGCGCATATCCATGGTATTTCCCTCGTCAGCGAAGCAGAGAACCGATGATCCAGATGACGAGCGTCAGCGTCACCGATCCGGCGAGCGTCGCCTTGGCCATCTTCGTCGCGAAATGTTTTTCGTAGCCGTAGCCGAGGTCCCAGACGAGATGCCGCAGGCCGCCCAGCATGTGGTGCATCAGCGCCCAGGTGTAGCCGAAGAGGACGAGCTTGCCGATCAGCGTGCCGAACAGCCAGCTCACCCAGTCGTAATAGGCCGCGCCCGAGGCGGCGGCGATCAACCACCAGGCGACCAGGATCGTGCCGAAATAGAGTGCGCCGCCGGTGATGCGGTGCATGATCGACATGACCATGGTGGGGATCGGTTTGTAGATTTGAAGATGCGGCGAGAGCGGCCGGCTTCTTGTGACATCCGTCATCGGAACCTCACGAAATGACCGGATTCCTCGCCCTTAAACTAGACTATTCTAATCCGGTATCGCACCCGATTGTGCGCAATTCAGTCATTCGGACCTTTAATCACCATATTGCTTAACGACAAGTATGTTTGCAGTGCAAAATAAATAAAATCGATTAGACGAAAAGCGGCATTTTCCGGCCTGCCGGAGACATCCGGCCGTTAACGATAAGGCCGGAAAAGCCAATCGAATCCGTGACATTTGGCTGCGCTTGCATCAGGATGCAGTTAACAATTCGTTAACCGCATCCAAAGGGCATGGCAGAATGAATCTGTTGCGCGGGGTCCATGCGACCAAAGTTCTACTCCTGGCCTTCACCCTGGCGATGCCGGTCGGCCTGCCTGCGACAGCCGGAAGCGGTAACTGCCTGCCGCAAGTGGAGACGCGCGTGCGCCATGTCCGGCTCAAGCATCGCCCCCCACACCACGCGTGGCGCAAGGCACACGATTATCGCCGTCATTTCGCCGGCCATCGGCGCCACCGCTCCGTCAAATCAAGCATCGATGACTTCTCGTCTTTCGAGACGGGTGGCCTGGGCGATGTTCAAACCCGCACCCGCCATATCCGGCGGAAGCACTGGCCCTCTCATTTTGCCCGACGAGACCACAATCGCGGCCGCGTCATATTCATCTACGGAGGGAACTACCGGGCAGGCAGGTATAGCGGCGAAATCGACGGCAGCTATGACTTTCCGTCCGGAATCCCGGGCCTCGGCACCTATGCCGGCAACCTTTCGGCCTACCAGCAGCCGGGCAACGGCATCTATTTCAGGCAGGCCGGCAGCTATTCCTCTTTCGCCGGGGACGGCCTCGAGACAGTGCCGCCGGCGGAGAGCCCGAAGATCATCGTCGTCTCGCCGCAGACCGACGACAGCGCCTGCTCGTGGGAGCAGGGCGTCTGTGTCGTCCGGCCGTAGGGGAGCCGACGCGCCGGTCAAGTTCACCAATCCCAGTTCACCCCTCCCCAACCCCTCCCCACAAGGGGGAGGGGCTCGGCGGTCGCTGCGACAACCTGCCATTTTTTAACCGTTTCGCCGCGCGGAAACGTGAACGTGGAGGAGGAAATGGCGCGGCCCCGGTGAGCCCCTCCCCCTTGTGGGGAGGGGTTGGGGAGGGGTTTAGCCCACGAGTCGAGGCACTCGGCTTTTCAATTGCCAGCACCGTCGCCGGCCGCCCCGAACCGCCAGACCGTCGTCCGCTTCACCTCGCTGTCCTCGAGCGCGCGGGTAACCGGAACCTCGTAGGTCGCGAGCGCCGTCATCCGCTCGCGCGGGCAATAGGCGCGTCCGGGGTCGCCGACGAGAACCAAGACGCCGGAGCGCTCGAGCGCGTCGAACCATGGTTGAATCAGATCGGCAAAGCCCCTGTCGTAGAAGACGTCACCGGCGAGATAGACGT
This sequence comes from Sinorhizobium glycinis, assembly GCF_001651865.1. GTDB lineage: Bacteria > Pseudomonadota > Alphaproteobacteria > Rhizobiales > Rhizobiaceae > Sinorhizobium > Sinorhizobium glycinis. The sequence continues at coordinate 346,916 of NZ_LPUX01000060.1, read as the reverse complement.
CGGCGGCACGCCCGCGGCCGATGATGTCCTCGCTGAGAAAGCTCACCGAAACGCCATTCAGTTCCGCATTGAGCCGCACGGCGGTTTCCGCCCACGGGTCGATATCGACGGCGAGAACCTCGGCAGCGCCGGCCAGCATGGCGGCGATGGCGACGAGGCCGGAGCCGGCGGCGAAATCGACGACGCGGCGGCCGCGCACCACCTCCGGATGATCGAGGACATAGCGGGCGAGCCCCTGACCACCTGCCCAGGCGAAGGCCCAGAAGGGCGGCGGCAGGCCGATCTCCTCCAGTTCCTCCTCGGTCTTCAGCCACAGGTCATGCGCTTCGCTCGCGAGGTGCAGGCGGATCTCCGGCACGTGTGGCGGCGACAGGATGCCGGTATTGGCGCGAATGAAGCTTTCCGGATCGGTTTTCAAACGGGGACTCTCAAGCGTGATCCGAAAAGTGGGAACCGGTTTTCGGATAAATCACGCGGAAAGACAAAACTACTTCGGCGGATTGTCGAGCCCGCCCATGCGGCAGACCTCGATCCACTCGTCGTCCGTCACCGGTTGGACGGAAAGGCGCATCGAGGTCACCAGCGACATCCTGGCGAGCTTCGGGTTTTCCTTGATCTCCTTCAAGGAGACAGGGCGCGGCATGTCGATCACGGCGCGGATATCGACGCAGTCCCAGCGGGCGTCACCCTCGGCCGTCGAATCCGGATGCGAGAGTGCGCAGACCTCGGTGATGCCGACGATCTCCAGCCCCTCGTTGGAATGATAGAAGAAGCCCCTGTCGCCGATCTTCATTGCCCGCATGTTGTTGCGCGCCAGATAGTTGCGCACGCCGGTCCATTCGGTGCCCTTCTTGCCGGCATCCTTCTGCATCTGCCAGGACCATTTGTTCGGTTCGGATTTATAGAGCCAGTGCGCCATCGCCCCTCAAGCCTCCGGATTGTTGAAGACCCAGCTGTAGGCCTTGATCTCGACATTGGCGAAGAGGCCCGCCTTGGCATAGGGGTCGGCGTCGGCGATCGCCTTGGCCTCGTCGATCGTCTCGGCCTTGACGATCACCAGGCTTCCCGTCGGCTTGCCGTCCTCGCCGAGGAACGGGCCGGCGATCTTCAGGATACCCTTGGCGTTTAGCTCATTGAGATAGGCGAGATGGTCCGGACGGGTATCGAGCCTCAGTTGCAGGGCGCCCGGCTTATCCGTGCATAGAAGTGCGAAGAGCATGGTTCCTCCTGAAGGGATTATTCCTGGGTGATGGGCCGCGACATCAATTGTTCGAGAGCGGTGCGGACATCGAGCCGGCCGTCAATGATGGCGGCGACCGCCTCGGTGACCGGCATCTCGATGCCGAGGTCCTTTGCCACGCGCGCCGCGACCGAGGCGGCAAAGGCGCCCTCAACGAGCTCACCGCCGCGCCCGTTGGCGCGGCCGTTCTGGCCGAGTGCTATGCCGAAGCGCAGGTTGCGGGACTGGTGGCTGGTCGCCGTCAGCACCAGGTCGCCGAGACCCGAAAGGCCGCGCACCGTATCGGCCTCGCCGCCTCTCGCGGCGATGAAGCGTGACATTTCCGCAAGGCCGCGCGAGATCAGCGCGGCGCGGGCCGAATCGCCGAGCCCCGCCCCTTCGACGATGCCGCAGGCAATCGCCAGCACGTTTTTCAGCGCGCCGCCGAGCTGGACACCGATGCGGTCGGTCGACGGGTAGAGCCGGAAGGTCGGTCCGGAAAGCGCTTCGGCCAGTTCCGTCGCAACGGCCATGTCGGGCGCGGCGACCACCATCGCGGTCGGCAGACCCTTGGCGATGTCGGCGGCAAAGCCAGGTCCCGAGAGGACGCCGATCCGGTGACCCGGCAATTCCTCTTCAAGCAGTTCGGTCAGGAGCCTGCCGGTCGATTGCTCCATCCCCTTGGCGCAGGTGACGATCGTCGCATCGGCGCCGATCGCTGCGCCATAGGTCTGCGCTGCGCTCCGGTGCTCCTGCGACGGCATGGCGAAGAGCACGATACCTGCTCCCGCAAGTGCGGCGGCGTCGGCGGAAAAGGCAAGCCCGGCCGGCAGCGCGATGCCGGGCAAGGCCCTTTCGTTGCGGCCGGTCAGCCGGCATTCCGCCGCCACTTCCTCACGGCGCGACAGCAGCGTCACATCCGCATTGGCGCTTGCCGCCGCCACCGCCGCAAGGGCCGTCCCGAAAGCGCCCGCACCGACAACGACGATCTTTGGCACGATCGTTGGATTATCACTCATCTTCTGTCCGTCATGCCTTGGCGCCGCGCTTGCCGGAGCCGATCAAAGCCTGTGCCCGGGTGTCGAGCGGCCAGCGGGAACGCGGCGCGACATCGAGACCGTCGGCCGGCAGGCCGGCCGCCAGGCGTTCGGCCCCCGCCCAGGCGATCATCGCCGCATTGTCCGTGCAAAGCTGCAGCGGCGGCGCGACGAAGCGAAAGCCGTGCGCATCGCAAAGCGCCTGCAGCGTCGACCTGAGCATCTGGTTGGCGGCGACACCTCCGGCAACGACAAGCGCCGGCCCCACGACCGACGCATATTCGGTCTTGAACCGCGTCAGCCCGCGGCCGACGCGATCCTTGAGCGTCCGCGCGATGGCGCGCTGGAACGAGGCGCAGATGTCGGCGATGTCCTGTTCCTCGACCGGTTCGATCGATTGCGCCGCCTGGCGGACCGCGGTCTTCAGCCCGGAGAAGGAGAAATCGAGCCGGGCATCGCCGACGAGCGGCCGGGGAAAGTCGAAACGCGCGGGATCGCCCGTCCTGGCCGCCCGCTCAACGGCCGGCCCGCCCGGATAGGGAAGGCCGAGCAGCTTTGCCGTCTTGTCGAAGGCCTCGCCGAGCGCGTCGTCGATGGTCGTGCCCCAGCGCTCGTAGTCGCCGACCGCCTTGACCAGGATCAGCTGCGTGTGGCCGCCCGAGACGAGCAGCATCAGATAGGGGAAGGAAAGCCCGTCCGTCAGCCGCGCCGTCAGCGCATGGCCTTCGAGGTGATTGACGGCGTAGAGCGGCTTGCCCGTCGCCCGGGCGATCGCCTTGCCGGTCATCAGCCCGACGATCAGACCGCCGATCAGGCCGGGACCACTTGTCGCAGCGATCGCATCGATGTCCTTGAGCGTCACGCCGGCGCGCAGGAGCGCTTCCTCGATCAGCGTGTCCAGCGCCTCGACATGAGCGCGGGCGGCAATCTCCGGCACGACGCCGCCATAGGCGCTATGCTCTTCAAGCTGGCTCAGCACCACGTCGCCGAGGATCCGGCCGCTACCCTTTTCCTCACGCAACACGACGGAAGCCGCGGTCTCGTCGCAGCTTGTCTCAATGCCGAGGATGCGCAAAGGCGGGGACATGACGTGGTATACTCAAAGATTGCGGACACCTGGAAAGGTGGGTACACGAACCTGATACAGCGCCGTGCGTCTTTCAGACGCACAAAGGACGCTGTAACGCTTTGAAGTGCTGCATGGTTTTGTCCTTAAATCGATTCCGATTTAAGGAACCATGCAGTAACAACGGATGGCCAAGGATGCAAACAAAACCTTTCCGCATCGGCACGCGCGGCAGCCCGCTGGCGCTCGCCCAGACCCGTGAGACGCGCGACCGTCTGGCCGCCGCCCATGGGCTGCCGCCGGAAATGTTCGAGGTCGTCGTGCTGTCGACCAAGGGCGACCGGATCACCGACCGGCCGCTTGCCGAGATCGGCGGCAAGGGCCTGTTCACCGAAGAGCTCGAGCAGCAGCTTCTCTCGGGCGACCTCGATTTCGCCGTCCATTCGTCGAAGGACATGCCGACGAAGCTGCCGGACGGGCTGTTCCTCTCCGCCTTCCTGCCGCGCGAGGACATCCGCGACGCCTTCGTGGGGCGAACCGCTCCAAGGCTCGTCGAGCTGCCTGAGGGTGCCACCGTCGGCTCCTCGTCGCTGCGCCGACAGGCGCTGATCCGCCGGCTGAGGCCGGATATCAATGTCATCACCTATCGCGGCCAGGTCGAAACGCGGCTGCGCAAGCTCGCCGAGGGCCAGGTCGACGGCACGCTGCTCGCCTATGCCGGTCTGAGGCGGCTCGGCATGACCGACGTGCCGACCGAACTGCTCGATCCCAAGGAGTTTCCGCCGGCACCGGCCCAGGGCGCGATCTGCATCGAAAGCCGCGTCGGCGACGACCGCATCAACACGCTGCTCGCGGCAATCGACGACCCGCGCACCCATGAGGCGGTCGCCTGCGAACGCGGCTTCCTGGCAACGCTCGACGGCTCCTGCCGCACGCCGATTGCCGGCTACGGCCAGTCGGACGGCGCACACATCCACTTTTCTGGCATGATCCTGACGCCAGACGGCACCAAGTCGCATCGCGTCGAAATCGACGGCAAGGCGGCGGACGCGGCAGAACTTGGGCGCAAAGCCGGCGAACAGATCCGCGACGAGGCGGGGCCAGGATTCTTTTCGAGCTGGACCTGAGCGATGCGCGTGCTCGTCACCCGACCCCACCCGGCAGCCGAAAGCACAGCGCTGAAACTTGAAGCGATGGGACACCAGCCGGTCGTCCTGCCGATGATGCAGGCCCAGCATTTTGCCGCCGCGGTGCGCGCCGGTTTCGAGCGGCCTCATGACGCGATTGCCGTGACCAGCGCGGAGGCCGTCCGTGTCCTGGCCGGACTCGGTTCCGCACTTGAAGCGCATCTCACGACACCGCTTTTCGCCGTCGGCGAGGCGACGGCACGCGCCGCCGCCGAGCTCGGCTTCAATGATATCCGGGTCGGGGCAGGAACGGGCGAAGCGCTCGCCGAGACGGTTGCCGGCTTTCTCGGCCCGCAGACGGGTTCTCTTCTTTATTTCGCCGGCTTGCCGCGCGCCGATGGTTTCGAGCATGCGCTGCGGGAGCGGGCGATCGATCATGTGACCGTCGAAGTTTACCGGATGAGCCCTGTGGGCCACGGGCCGGAAACGTTGGCCGCGCTCGCTCAGTCCAGTCCCTTTGACGCGGTGCTGCTCTACTCGCGCGAAACGGCCCGGCTTCTTGTCGCGCTGATGCGCGAGAGCGGAATTGATTGTGCCGGTTTCTCCGTGCGTTACCTCTGCCTGAGCACCGCTGTCAAAGAGGCTCTGCCGGCCGGTGCTGAATCCCACGTCGCGGCCGCGCCCGACGAGGAAAGCCTGTTGAGCCTCCTTTGAGACGGGATCAGCAAAGACGGCGCCGATTCTCCGCCGACTTCCGTGGCGCCGGTGAGGTCATCTAGGGCAAATGCCGCAAAAACGGGATACAGGGACTTTCCCTGTCGAGCTTCCCTGACTAGGTTTGGCTTTGAGAGCCCGACAGAACGGTAAAGAGGTCATCATGGTATCGGAAAAGCCGCCGCGCCGCTCGCAACCGGAGAAGGAACCGCTGACGATCGACCTCGAAGCGGAGAGAACCGTCACCGAGGAAACGGAATCAATCGCCAGCCGGGAGCCGGTAACTGACGAGCCGGCGGAGATTTCGGCGACAGCGGCGCCGGACGCGACCGAAACGGCGCTGGGCGACGCCGAGGAGGGCAAGGCCGTAGAGGAAGAGGCGGAGACGGAGACGGAGACGGAAGAGGAGCGTGCCGATGCGGCCGCCGCCGCGTTCGACGAGGAGCCCCCTCATCTGAGCACCGCCACGGTGGCCGAGCCGAAGAGAAAGCAGGCGACGAGCGCCGGGGCGCTTGCCGCCGGCATCCTCGGCGGTCTCATCGCGCTTCTCGGCGCTGGCGTGCTGCAATATGCCGGCTATGTACCGGCACCCGTACCGGATCGCGGCAGCGGATCGGTCGAGCAGAATCTGACGAGCGAAATCGAGGCGATCAAGGCCGAGCTTCAATCGCGCCCGGCTGCCCCGGCCGCGGCAGTCGACATCGCTCCCCTGGAAAGCCGCCTTGCCGCACTGGAACAGGCGGCAGAGGCGCCTTCCGGCACGAATGCACCCGATGTCACGGCACTCGAAGCCCAAGTCGCCAACCTCACCAAGGAAATCGCGGCGTTGAAAACCGAGCTTGCCGACGCCCGGCAATCGGCGGATGCCGCCAAGGCCGAACTCGCCGGCCGTATCGATCAGGCGGAGCAGAAGCTCAACGAACCGGTCAACGACATCGAGATGGCGAAAGCCGTCGCCGTCACCGCACTGAAGACCGCGATCGATCGGGGCGGACCCTTCCTCGCCGAACTCGACGCGCTGCGCAGCATTGCGCCGGAAGACACAGCGGTGAAGGAACTTGCCGAGGACGCCAAGACAGGCGTGGCGACGCGTTCGGATCTGCGCAGTGCATTTCCGGCAGCGGCTACGGCAATGCTCGACGCGCTTCATCAGCCTGACCCGAACGAGGGCATCCTTGCCCGGCTTTATTCGAGCGCCATGTCCGGCATTCGCGTCCGGCCGGTCGGCAGCGTCGAAGGCGACACGCCGGAGGCTGTGATCGCCCGCGTCGAGGACAAGCTCAACAATGGTGACCTCAAAGGGGCGTCGCTCGAATGGGAAAGCCTTCCCGAGCCGGCGAAAGCCGCCGGACAGGATTTCAAGGCGAAGCTCGACCGGCGACTGCGTGTCGAGACGGCCATCGACGCGGCCGTGGCGGCGACCATGACGCAAAGCGGCACACAGGGATAAGGGAAGAAGACTACATGGTCCGGATACTGTTCTTCATCCTGCTCGTCCTCGCGCTCGCCCTCGGCTTTGGCTGGCTCGCCGACCGGCCGGGAGAGCTGTCGCTGATCTGGCAGGGCCAGCGCATCGAGATGAGCCTGATGCGCGCCGCCACCATCCTGATATCGCTCGTCGCCGCGCTGCTGATCGTTGTCTGGCTGATCCGCACGATCTGGCTTTCGCCCCATACCGTGACGCGCTACTTCCGCGCCCGCAAGCGCGACCGCGGCTACCAGGCGCTCTCGACCGGACTGATCGCTGCAGGGGCCGGCGACGCAGTGCTGGCGCGCAAGATGGCGGGCCGCGCGCGGGGCCTGATCCGCGTCGACCAGGAGCCGCTCATCCATCTCTTGGAAGCGCAGACGGCGCTGATCGAAGGCAAGTACGACGACGCGCGCAGGAAATTCGAGCTTATGGCGGATGACGAGGAGACGCGCGAGCTGGGCCTGCGCGGCCTCTATCTCGAAGCCAAGCGGCTGGGCGCCAACGAGGCTGCCCGCCAATATGCCGAACGGGCTGCCGAAAAGGCGCCGCACCTCTCCTGGGCGACGCTCGCGACCCTCGACCAGCGCAGCCAGGCGGGCCAGTGGGACGAGGCGATCCGTCTTCTCGACCAGAGCCGCGCCGCCAATGTCCTCGACAAGAAGGAAGCGAACCGGAAGAAGGCCGTGCTCCTCACCGCGCGGGCGGCGGGCAGGCTGGAGGCCGATCCGAAAGCCGCCCGCGACGACGCGCTCGCCGCGTTGAAGCTCGACGACCGGCTGGTGCCGGCAGCGCTCGTCGCCGCCAAGGCGCTGTTTCGCGAGGACAGTTTGCGCAAGGGCGCCTCGATCCTCGAGAAGATCTGGAAACAGGAGCCCCATCCGGAAGTGGCCCGGCTTTACGTCCGGGCGCGCGGCGGCGATTCCGCCGTCGACCGGTTGAAGCGCGCCAAAAGGCTCGAAACTCTGCGCGGCAACAATGCGGTTAGCCTTGCAACGGTCGCGGAGGCAGCGCTTGAGGCGCGCGAACTGGAGCTCGCCCGAACCAAGGCCGAAGCCGCCGCCCGACTGGCGCCGAGCGAGAGCGTCTTCCTGCTGCTTGCCGATATCGAGGAGGCCGATACCGGTGACGAGGGCCGCATCCGCCACTGGATGGCACAGGCGCTCAGAAGCCCGCGCGACCCGGCCTGGACCGCCGATGGCGTGACCTCGCCGACCTGGCTGCCGGTCTCGCCGGTCAGCGGAAGGCTCGACGCTTTCGAATGGAAGGCACCCCCCTCGCCGCTTGCCGGCGCGACCGAGGACGGTCGTCTCGACCCCGACGATGCAATCCGCAGCCTGCCTCCGGTCGCACCCGACCAGCAGGCGACCGCGCCGGCAGCCCCGGCGGCGACCAGGTCCGAAGAAAGCCAGCCTGTGCTGGAAGCGGAACGCCCAACCCCTACATCTGCCCCGATAAAGTTGCCCGAGCGGAAAGAACCCGCGGCTCCGCCCGCCAAGGGCGAGGAAACCGAGGAAGAGGAGGCCGCCCCTTTCTTCGGACGGCCGCCGGACGATCCCGGCGTGCGCGAGCGTATGGTGGAAGAAGGCAGCAAGGCCAGCTTTCGGCTGTTCTGAGTTCTGGTTTCACGGGCTGTGGGCATAGGCATGATTGAACGGTTTCGAGCATTTCTCGAAGAACTGACGGGTACGGGTGCGCGAATCGGCAAGGACGATCCGCGCGTGGCGGTCATCGGGCTCTGTTTTCAGGTGATGGAAGCGGACGGCGCCATCCGTTCGTCGGAGCGCCGCACGATGCGCAAGATCATCAAGGAGCACTACAGGCTCGACGATGCTGCTCTCAACGCGTTGGTCGCGGCCGGCGAAACCGCCGAAAGCGAGGCGATCGACTTCTACCGCTTCACTTCCGAGATCAAGCGCCACCTCTCCGAGGATCAGCGCATCGAACTCGTCGGCATGCTGTGGGACATCGTCTATGCGGACGGCGCGCGCAGCGAAATGGAAGATCATGCAATCTGGCGGATCGCCGATCTCCTCGGCGTCTCCGGGCGCGACCGGGTCTTGAAACGGCGGGAAGCAGCGGCCAAGATCGATATGGTTGAGGAGGAGAACGAGGCACAACGGGAAAGCTGACAATGCCGCGAGAAGCTTGCGACGCCAAGAGACCGATCCTCGTCGTCCTCCACCAGGAACGGTCGAGCGCAGGTCGCGTCGGCCATATTCTCGAGCGGAAGGGCTTTTCCCTCGATATCCGCCGGCCGGCGCTCGGGGACGAGCTGCCGCCGACGCTCGAGGGCCATTCGGGAACGATCGTCTTCGGCGGCCCGATGAGCGCCAATGACGAGGAGGAATTCGTTCGCCGCGAGATCGATTGGCTGTCGGTGCCGCTCCTCGAAAACAAGCCCTATCTCGGCATCTGCCTCGGCGCCCAGATGCTGGCCCGCAATCTCGGCGGCAAGGTCGCCCCCCATCACGAGGGCATGACCGAAATCGGCTGGTATCCGCTTGAGGCCACCGAGGCCGGCAAGGCACTCCTCGACTGGCCGGCCATGGTCTATCACTTTCACCGCGAAGGCTTCGATCTGCCGAAGGGCGCCGAACTGCTGGCGACCGGCGACACCTATCCGAACCAGGCGTTCCGCTATGGCGAGAACGCCTGGGGCATCCAGTTTCACGGCGAACTGACGCGCGCCATGATGCATCGCTGGGTGGTGCACGGCGCCCACCGCTTCATCCTGCCCGGCGCGCAGCTCGGCAAGGCGCATCTCGAGGGCCGGATGATCCACGATCATCCCTTGCGGACCTGGATGGAGAATTTTCTCGAACTGATCTTCTTGCGCGGCGAAACAGCATGAACGTCAAAATGCCCCTCACCCTAACCCACTCCCCGTTTTGACGGGGAGAGGGGACTGAGAGCGGCGCGGCATCGCCCCTTCTCCCCGTCAAAACGGGGAGAAGGTCGCGGCAGCGGGATGAGGGGCAATCTCTTCTCTATCCCGCAAAAATCACGCCGGACGCTTCCCTCCGGCACATCCAGCCTATCGATCCTGCGCAACTGCGGGAAACCGGCCGCCCAGAGCAGCGATGCCAAGAGGCGTGCCGGGCCCGCCGAAGACCACAGCGAAAACGGCCCGAAGCCCGATACCATGCGGGGCGCGAAACTCGCCGAGCTCGTTGGAGGCGCCGACGAATACCGCGTTGACCGCATTCACGCTGCCGCGCAACTCGTCCGGCGTCCGGAGCGCGACCAGGCTGTCGCGCACATGGACCGAGATCAATTTCGCCGCACCCAGCACGACCGGCAGGGCGACCAGCGAGGGCGGAAGAACTTCCCCGGGGGAAACAACGCCCCAGCATCGTTAAACATGATAGTGCCGGGCACGAGCGTCGTACTTGCTCGTTTGGTCGCCAATGTCTACATGTCTGGCGACAAAGAATTGGAGACGGGCATGATTGCTGTCATCGGCACCTTGAACTTCATCATCAATATCGCGTGGTTCCTGATCATCGCGTCGGCGATCTTCTCCTGGCTCTACGCCTTCAATGTGATCAATGTGAACAATCAGGCGATCAACATGATCGGCCGCTCGCTCTACCAGCTGACCGAGCCGCTTTACCGGCCGATCCGCCGCTTTCTGCCTGACATGGGTGGCGTCGATCTTTCGCCACTCGTCGTCCTGGTGATCCTCTATTTCATCCAGCTCTTCCTGAACACGACGATCGCGCCGGCGCTGATCCGCTGACATGGCGCGCGCCGCGCTGACCGGTTTCGGCGACCATCTGCGCCTGACGGTGCGGCTGACGCCGAACGGCGGCCGCGATGCGATCGACGGCTTCGAAATCGCGGCGGACGGAGAGGAGCACCTAAAGGTCAGAGTGCGCGCCGTGCCGGAGAAGGGCAAAGCGAACGATGCCTTGATCGCCCTGCTGGCCAAGGCGTTCGGCCTTGCAAAGAATCGGATAGCGCTCGTTTCCGGCGACACGCAGCGCAAAAAAATCCTCCGGATCGATGCCGATCCGGAGGAAATCAAAAAGCGTCTCACCGAGATCGTCGGAGAATGATTACTTCTTCGCCTTGGCGCGCTCGACCGCTTCGCGGATCAGCTGCTTGGCGACGCCTGCATCCTTCCAGCCGAAGATCTTCACCCACTTGCCGGGCTCCAGATCCTTGTAGTGCTCAAAGAAGTGCTCGATCTGCTTCAGGGTGATTTCCGGCAGGTCGGTGTAGTCGTGGACCTTGTCGTAGCGCTTGGTCAGGTGAGCCGACGGCACCGCGATGATCTTCTCGTCCTGGCCGGAATTGTCTTCCATCATCATCACGCCGATCGGGCGGACATTGATGACGCAGCCCGGCACCAGCGGCCGCGTGTTGCAGATCAGCACGTCGATCGGATCGCCGTCATCGGAAAGCGTGTGCGGGACGAAGCCGTAATTGCCCGGATAGGTCATCGGCGTGTAGAGGAAGCGGTCGACGACCAGCGTTCCGGCTTCCTTGTCCATCTCGTACTTGATCGGATGGCCGCCGACCGGCACTTCCACAATCACGTTGATATCTTCCGGTGGATTCTTTCCGATGGAAATCGCGTCGATCCGCATGAGCACCTCCAGGGCCGTTTAAAAAGTCGCCCGTCGGATAAAGGGAAACATGCGGCGATGCAACATGACTTTCGTCCGGGCGGGCGGAATTGCTGTAGGCAGCAGACGCGGCCAAATATGGGCAGCCCGGACTTTGTCCTCGAGAAAGGCTGTTCCTCGACGACCCACATGAGGTGTGAACCATGGAAGACACGCCGACAGCGCTTATTTCCAGACGAGGCCGACCTTCTTCAGGTATTTCTCGCCGAAGTCTTCCATGCCCTCGGCAATGTCGCGACCACCGGCCGACAGGAAGAAATTATAGGCGAGCTCGCTGTCCTCGAGGCACCAGACGACCAGCCCTTCGCAGCCGAGCGATTTCAGGAGGCTTTTTGCTTCGCCGAAGAGAATGCGCCCGAGGCCGAGGCCCTGATACTCGGGGCGAAGATAGATCTCGTAGATCTCGCCTTCCTGGGGTAGCGCCCGGGCGCGGCTCAGGCCAAGCGTCGCATAGCCGGCTATCGTTCCCGCCACGTCGACCACGAGCAGTGTCGCCGGCCCGCGCGTCGCCTTCCTCCACCATGTCTCGTCGCGCCGGTTGACCATCCTGACCAGGGGCCGGTGCGGGATGATGCCGCCATAGGCCTGCAGCCAGGAAACGCGATGCACATCGGCAATCGCCGCCGCCTCATGCGGCTCCCCGGGCCTGACCTCGATCGAAACAGTCTTCATGACCTGACTCTAAACACACGACACCGCGGACCGGAATCCCGCCAGAGTGTCGCGCCACGTTAACCCACAGGCAACTTTAACGGCACCTGTCCGAAGGTTAACGTGTTTTTAACTTTATCCGCAAGCCGGCCGCGAAAGGCACACACAGCAAAAAACCCCGGATGGCTCCGGGGTTCGTTGCATGCTGTCAATTTGGCGATCGAAATGCCGGAGCTATGCGCTTGCCCCTCACCCTAGCCCTCTCCCCGCACGCGAGGAGAGGGGACCGCAGAGCTCGCGACTTGCCCCTTTTCTCACGCTCAAACGAGGAGAAGTGCCCGAGGCGGCGCGGCATACCCCTTCTCCCCGCCTGCGGAGAGAAGGTCGCGGCAGCGGGATGAGGGGCTTCCCCACCCGAAGTCGCCCCCTTACGCCGCGCCGGCGGTGCGGGCCTTTTCGAAGCGCTTGCGCTCGTGCGGATCGAGGTGGAGCTTGCGCAGCCGGATCGATTTCGGCGTCACTTCGACGAGTTCGTCGTCCTGGATCCAGGAGAGCGCCCGCTCGAGCGTCATCTTGATCGGTGGGGTCAGGCGAACGGCCTCGTCCTTGCCGGCGGCGCGCATATTGGTGAGCTTCTTGCCCTTCAGCACGTTGACCTCGAGGTCGTTGTCGCGCGTGTGGATGCCGATGATCATGCCCTCATAGACCTTCTCGCCCGGCTCGATCACCATCGGGCCGCGGTCTTCGAGGTTGAAGAGCGCGTAGGCGACGGCCTCGCCCGGCTCGTTCGCCAGCAGCACGCCGTTGATGCGGCCGCCGATCTCGCCCTTATAGGGCTGATAGTCGTGGAACAGTCGGTTCATGATCGCCGTGCCGCGCGTGTCGGTCAGCAGTTCCGACTGGTAGCCGATCAGGCCGCGGGTCGGCGCGAAGAAGACGAGGCGGACACGGTTGCCGCCCGACGGGCGCAACTCGACCATCTCGGCCTTGCGCTCCGACATCTTCTGCACGACGACGCCGGAATGCTCCTCGTCGACGTCGATGACCACTTCCTCGATCGGCTCGAGCAACTGCCCGCTCTCGTCCTTGTGCATGACGACGCGCGGACGCGACACGGCAAGCTCGAAGCCCTCGCGGCGCATGGTTTCGATAAGCACGGCAAGCTGCAATTCGCCGCGGCCTGACACGAAGAAGGAATCCTTTTCGGACGATTCCTCGATCTTCAGCGCAACGTTGCCTTCGGCTTCCTTGAACAGGCGGTCACGAATGACGCGCGAGGTCACCTTGTCGCCCTCGGTGCCGGCAAGCGGCGAGTCGTTGACGATGAAGGACATGGTGACGGTCGGCGGGTCGATCGGCTGGGCCGTCAGTGCCTCGGCCACGGAGGGATCACAGAAGGTGTCGGCGACGGTGCCCTTGGTGAGCCCGGCGATTGCGACGATGTCGCCGGCATGGGCCTCCTCGATCGGCTGGCGCTCGATGCCCCGGAAGGCGAGGATCTTCGAGATACGGCCGGATTCGAGCAGCTTGCCATCTTGACCGAGTACCTTCACGGCCTGGTTCGGCTTGACGGAACCGGAATGGACGCGGCCGGTGATGATGCGACCGAGGAAGGGGTTTGCCTCGAGGATCGTGCCGATCATGCGGAACGGCCCTTCCGCCACGGTCGGCTCGGGAACATGGTTCAGAACCAGATCGAGCAGCGGTCCCATTCCCTGGTCCTTCGGACCTTCGGGATTGACGTTCATCCAGCCGTCACGACCCGAACCGTAGAGGATCGGGAAATCGAGCTGTTCGTCGCTGGCGTCGAGCGCGGCGAAGAGGTCGAAGACTTCGTTGATGACTTCCTCGTGGCGGCCGTCCGGCCGGTCGATCTTGTTGATCGCGACGATCGGCTTCAGGCCGACCTTCAGCGCCTTTCCGACCACGAACTTGGTCTGCGGCATCGGGCCCTCGGAGGCGTCGACCAGCACGATCGCGCCGTCCACCATCGACAGGATCCGTTCGACCTCGCCGCCGAAGTCGGCGTGGCCGGGCGTGTCGACGATATTGATGCGCGTGCCCTTCCACTCCACCGAGGTCGCCTTGGCGAGAATGGTGATACCGCGTTCCTTTTCCAGATCGTTGGAATCCATGACGCGTTCGGCAACGCGCTGGTTTTCGCGGAACGAGCCCGATTGTTTCAGAAGTTCGTCGACGAGCGTGGTCTTCCCATGGTCGACGTGCGCGATGATCGCGATGTTACGAATGCTCATTTCTTGTCTCGGAAAGTTCTGGGCGCGCGCGACAAGGCGGGCGCCGCTTTTTCAGTTGCCGCGCTCATACAGGTTTTTTTGCGATTGCGAAAGGGGGCCGGCACGCACAGCAGGGCTGCGTACGGCTTTAGGTCGTGTGGCCCGTGGGAGCATGTAGCGACTGGCGCAATCGCCACCCCCTCTGGCCTACCGGCGGTTTTCCGCTTTTCCGGGAATCGCTCACGCGACAGCCGCCGGATCAAGCGTCACCCGCCACAGCTCCTTGTCCTGCCGGTCCATGAGGCGCACGGTCAGCTGCCGGGTCTGGCCGCTGATGTCGACGATGCCGAAGAATTGCAGGCCGGCCGAGGGCGGCAGGTTGCTGTCGATGCCGCCGCCCGCCGCCTTGATGAAGCGGACTTCCGGTCCGAACGTCATGTCGAGCTCCTTCGGCCCGTAGGTGCCGGAATGGAGTGGCCCGGATACGAATTCCCAGAAGGGCGAGAATTCCTTGAAGGCGGCGCGCGACGAATCGTAGTGATGCGCGGCCGTATAGTGGACGTCGGCCGTCAGCCAGACGATATTGTCGATCGCGTTGTCGCGGATGAAGCGCAGCAGATCGGCAAATTCCGTCTCGCGCCCCTTGGGCGCGCCTCCATCACCATTGGCGATGGCGTCCGATCCGCGCTTCCTCGAATGGTCGTCCCAGACGACGAGACCGATCGGCATGTCGCAGGCGATCACCTTCCAGGTGGCGCTGGATGCCGCAAGTTCGCGTTTCAGCCAGTCCGTCTGGCGCCAGCCCAGGAGGCCGGCCTCGCCGCCCTGATTGGGACCGCGATAGGAGCGCAGATCGACGAAGAAGACGTCGAGCAGCGGCCCATAAGCGATCCTGCGGAAGATCCGCCCCGGCTGGGTCGCCAGCGCGCGGATCGGCGTCATCTCGTGGAAGGCGCGCGACGCGCGGGATGCGTAGACGGCCACGTCCTTCTCCGGATAACGCGGATCGTCACGGAGATCGGTGGAGGCCGACCAGTTGTTCAAGACCTCGTGGTCGTCCCATTGATAAAAGGTCGGACAGACGGCATTCAACCCGCGCACGTGCTCGTCGAGCAGATTGTATTTCCACTGGCCGCGATATTCCTCGAGCGTGCGGGCGACATCGCGCTTTTCCGGCGTGACGATGCGGTTCTTCCACATGCCGCCGTCGCGAAGCTTGATCTCGTCGGGGATCGGATTGTCGGCATAGACCGTGTCGCCGGAATGGATGAAGAAGTCCGGCTCGTGGAGGCGCATCGTCGAATAGGTCTTCATGCCGACCTCGTCGATGCCCCAGCCCTGGCCGGCGGTATCGCCGGACCAGACGAAGCGCACCGAACGGCGGCGCAAGGGCGCAGTGCGAAAACGCCCGACGACGGGCTCGGAGACGCGGTTGGCGTCATAGAGATCGGTGGCGGTGAAGCGGTAGAAGATGTCCTGGTCCGGCAGCAGATCGCCGAGCCGGCACTTCACCGCGCAATCGGTCGGCGGCGCCGCAACGATATCGGGGAGCCGGGCGGCATTGGAGAAGCTCTCGGTGGTCGAATATTCGACCGCAACGCGGGCCGGCCGGTCCACCCGCGTCCAGATCATGCCCGATTGCGTATCGACATCGCCGGACTGCACTCCATGCAGGAATTCCGGCCGGCCGTAGCCGCGCGCATAAAAGGGCGTCGCAAGTCCGGAAGAAGCGACGAGGCCGGCAGCACCGGCGGATAGGAGAAAGGAACGCCTGGTGAGCGTGTCTCGAACAGCGGCCAAATCCTGCCTCCGGTTCCGTTTCGCGAATCATCGTTCTCGCGAGCGGACCATTGGCGAACCGCATGTCAGCGGCTTTACAGATGGATGAAACTATTCGGACGGATTCGCGACAGTTCCGTGAAGGGAGGCAGAGGCCCGCACGGCTTCGAGCGTGTGACAGAGCGCGACGCGCGGGGATACGCGCCAAGTCGATGCCCCCCTCATCTGCCTGCCGGCATCTTCCCCCGTCATGACGGGGAGAAGAGTGCATGCCGCACCGCCGGCTTGCACCCGCAAGCTTTTGCTTAGCCCACATACTGGACAGGGCGCCGCTTGCCCCTTCGCCCCATTTGCGACACCCCAACCTCATTCCCGGCGGCTCCTCCTCGGCGCCGCGGTTTCGGTCGCCGAAGGCACGAGCGAGATCGCCATCCCGCGCCTTGGATGAGCGGTTGAACGCCTTCGACCCTTCAAATTGCTAAAGCGATCTTTGCGCGTCGGATAAGACGCGCGGCGCTGTAGTGTCCTCCGACCGCCTCAGTGCATGGTCTGCGAA
Organism: Sinorhizobium glycinis; assembly: GCF_001651865.1. GTDB lineage: Bacteria > Pseudomonadota > Alphaproteobacteria > Rhizobiales > Rhizobiaceae > Sinorhizobium > Sinorhizobium glycinis. The sequence goes on along the minus strand of NZ_LPUX01000060.1, from coordinate 330,431 downwards.
GCGCAGTCCTCGCGGAGGATTCGAAAGGCATCTTCGAGCGCGGCGACCAGAATATCGGTGAGTTCGTCGCCGTTGTTGTCCATCAGGTAGAGGGCCAGGCTCGCGTCCTGCGGGTCGCTATAGTGGTCAATATTGTCAGACATTCATTGTCCCTTGCTTGGCCAAGTACCATTCCGGCTATCGGCGCGATGATAGGAAGACCGGCTTGTGCAGAGCTTGACCCGCGGCGTGCGTTCTGCGCGGGCATGTGGGATTGCCCGAGGTTTTTCCTCGCCCTCGCCCCTCGCGCGCGGTAGAGGACCATCAAAGTCGAGTGTCGAGGTTGATGATGTCGAAGAAGACGAGACGCGATGACGTCCACCTGCAGCGGCTGAAGACCGAGTTTCCCGATATCCATCGCGCCTTTCTCGCCGGCGAGATCGCCTCGGCGCGCAAAGCCCTCGTCATCGCCGGCATCGAGCCGGAACGCACCCGGCTCGAGAAGCTCAAGAACTCCTGGGCGAAAGCAACGGATACGGAGCGAGACGCCTTCCTGACCTGGCTCGCCGCCACAGGCGCAATGCCGGCGGCGGCACCATCCTCCCCTTCGCCGCCTGCGGATTCGCTAAACTCGGAAAGGCCCATCGCAAGCGGCCGCTACCTGCTTCCCTCCACCATCGCCACGATCGACACGATCATGGCGCGGCGCCGACTGAAGCCTCAGGACGTGATGCGCGAGATGGGATTTGCGGCCGAGGACCGCTCCCTTGCCGGCGCACTTGGCCGTGGCGCCAGCCTCAGATTGACGGTGATTGCCGCCCTGGAGGGGTGGCTGCGCATCAACGCGCAGGGCTGAGCGCCCTGGGAGCGGAAAGGATGAGCTTCGACAGATTGCTCGGCATCGACGTCGGCTACTCCCGATCGCGCCCGACCACCGGGATTGCCTGGAGCGTCGGCGAGGACTTGGGCGCTGCGCGAACGCACAGCGATTGGGCGCGGCGACAGCGACACATTCCCGCGTCGGCGGCATCCGCGGTCATCGCCATCGACGGCCCCTTGACGCCGCCGGAGGCGCCCGACACCCTCGACCGCCTCTGCGAGCGTCTCTTCATCCGCGGCGCGTTCCAGGCGCGCTGCAAGCCGGGCCTCAGTCATCATGGTTACGGTCTCGATCTCAGGAAAGCTGCCGCTGAGACGGCCGCGCAAGTCAGGCATCTCGCGGCTGCGACACCGATCGTCAAATCGGTTGTCCCCGGCGCGGCGATCATTGAAGCCTTCCCCAACGCCTTTCTCGGCGTTCTTCTCGGGGACGAGCGGTTTGCCCTGTCAAGGGCCGCGAAGCGCAAGAAATTCGACTGGCTTTACGACCAGGCGCTCGAGACCGGTGTCGTCGGGCGCCTCCTCGGCTTCATCGGCTGGAACAATGAAGGCTTGCTAGAGAAGGTCACGAACGAACGCGACCATGAAAAGCGAGCGGCCTGGATCTGCCTGCTGACCGCGGCCTGCGCCGCGGCCGGCAAGTCGGAGGCGGTCGGCGACGAGGCCGGCGGATGGATCTGGCTGCCGCCGGCGGAGCTCTGGGCGGGATGGGCAGCCGAAGCCCTGGCTCGAAACAAGGCGGCGATCTCGGCGAGCGGCGAGATGAGGGTGAGATAACTGTTTGACGATTGTGCTTTTATGGCGGAGAGGGGGGGACTCTTCGCCAATTAGCGCCAAAATCGGGCTTCCGCCGCAAGATACTGGCTCGCAAGCGGTTTTACGATACTTCGAGCGATACATTGCGCGATACATTTTGGCAAGTCGACGATTTTTCGAAGCCCGTTGACGACAGCTCAGCATCGTCGTTCCTTCGCGAAAACGGCCCGTAGATGTGCGGGCAGCCATCTCCCTTCGGCGAGACGCTTTTGGACATGGACGGAGTGATCGTCGGCTGAGGGAGGCTTCTTTCTGCGATGCCTCAATCCGTTGCAGGCTCGGCAGGCAGCGACAATGTTGGCCGCACTGTCTTCACCGCCATCGCACCGGGCTCTCACGTGTTCGGCCGTGCACTGGAAGCGCCTCGCCTCGCGCTTGGAAATTCCATAGCGTGCAATGAACGGCTTGGGGTCCCCTTCCCACATCGGGAACCAGCAGTAATGGCAGCACCATCCCTGGCGAACTGCCGCAAGGATTCTCAGGGTCTTCAGGCGTTTGGCTTTCATTGGGCGCACATCCTCACTTCGTTTCCGAAGCGGACGTGCAACGGCCCTAAGGGCCGCCCCTCAGTTGGGAGCTATTCCTCGCACAAGACGACGCTGAATGCGTCACTCCGCAGTCTTTGAACGGTACGAGCGCTTATCGGCGCAACGCTGACGGGCCCATATTTGGGACCCCAGGCAAGCAAAACGTCTTGCCTCCGCCCACGGCAAGCGTAGCAAGAACCGTAAGATGATCAAGTCCTCATTCCCGCGACGGCTCGCCATCATATTTTCCGATAACCCAGATGAAGCTCTGGATATCGATCCGATCGCGCGGTTCGAGGTCGACCAGTTCTTTCTCCGTCTGCCTGGCCAGGTCGAGCAGGCTCTCGTAAACGGCAATATCCAGATCAGGAGAATACATCTCCGCATAGGGATGCCCGACGCGCTCCGCATAGAGTTTGGTCACCTCCGGCTTCAGATACATGTGCTGTTCCGGACGCCAGAGGAATGGCAGAAACGTCACCACCGTCCATTTTGCTGCCTCGATAGGTCTTAGGACATGCTCCATGTCGCGAAGCGCCTGTTGTCCACCATCAAGCGTAAAGCGGGCCACCGACTGGATGAACGCATCCGATTTGGGCCCCATCAGCGCGTCCCGCACCCGCATCTTCTCGAAGGGCGAGAGCATGTTGCTCTGAAACACGGACCAGATTTTCTCCCCCAGGCCGGACGCTGACACCGCGTCCTGCGGCGTGGCGATCGCATCGAGTTTGCGCTTCGACGCCAGTTTGTATTCGCGCTCTTTCGATGCGTATTCACTTGACGCAAACCCGCCGCGGAAAAAATGCAGAAACCTGTTGCGTGCGCCGTCGTAACCAAAATAGTTGGGCCGAGACTTGAGCACGTCCGCGTAAAGTTGACTCCATACCGCCTCCTCGTCTCGGCCTTGGCAGATTATCTTGCCGTCTGACATACCGACGAAATGATCCCCACTACTGACCAGACGAAGCTCGATTTTGCCTAGCTTCGCCTTGCGGATCGTCTGCGGTTTAGACATTGGCGATCTCACTCCCCCAGCCAACTTTCACGAGTTCACTCCCCACTCCTGGATGCAACTGCAACGACCGAAGGAAGCCGCAACAAGTCCCACGCTCGGCCACATTAAGTTGCAGCACAGTCGGTTCGCAGTCTATTCGAGAATTAGAAATTGGCTACTGTGGTGCGGTCTTTGTTCTCGAAGAGCGGCGTGCGTCAGACGGAGTGTGGGATTTGACTGTAATCGGCGCAAGGCGCGTTCAGGCTACCGTCCTCGGCATTGATGCCGCCTGGACTTTAAGCCAGCCCAGCGGCGTTGCTCTCGCTCTATGTGACGATGACGGTTGGAAGCTTGCGGCCGTGGCCCCATCTTACCAACGTTTCCTGATGCTCGCGGATCAGGGTCTGGCTCCTGAGCCAAAGCCCAGCGGAAGGATGCCCGACATAGCGGCGTTATTGCAGGCTGCGGCAAGTGTTGCACGCGCATCAATCGATCTTATCGCTGTCGATATGCCGCTATCGAAAGTACCCATTGTTGGACGACGCCGGTCGGACGACGCCGTCTCGAAAGCCTACGGCGCGCGGAAATGTGGGACCCATTCCCCGAATGCAGAACGACCCGGAAAGATCAGCGACGCCTTGCGTGACCAGGCCCAACGCGCTGGCTATCCGCTGGCGACGAGGGCCATCGACATGCCTGCGCTTATCGAAGTGTATCCGCACCCTGCTCTGGTCGAACTTGCCCGCGCCAAGGAGAGATTGCCATACAAGGTTCAGAAGGTCAGAGCCTACTGGCCGACAGTCGCGCCGTTGGAACGCAGAGCAAAACTGATGGACCAATGGTCGCATATCCTCACACTGCTTGAGACTGAGATTTCAGGTGTCAAACGAATGCTGCCATTGATCGACGAGAGTGCCAGCGGCGCGGAACTCAAAGCCTTTGAGGATATGCTCGACGCCGTCGTCTGCGCCTGGACTGGAATTTGCGCAATTGAAGGCAGGGCCGCGGCCTTCGGAGACGACGCATCTGCCATCTGGATACCGAGCGGTGATGGGCGGCAGGTGCCGTCAGCCTCAAGGAAATAATTTCCACCTGCATCCGCTTTGTCGGGTCCCGCGCGTTCGTGACATGGCCACGGCACTATCGACGTTGCCCTCTCCCACCACGCACCTGAATGCTCATCCGATCCGTCTGATGGCCTCGGTCCTGACACCGACCGGCCAAGAAGCCGCCTCATGATGGGGTTCGGTGATCACCGACGGCATTCGTGCAAAATTTCTGGTTGAATTAGAAAATTCATAATTAAAATGCGAACTAAAAAATTTTGGCTCACTGAATCCATTGAGAAATTTGCGATCACGGGTCGACTGGAATCCCGTATATTTCGTGAAAAGGCGTTAAATTACAAAATGTTGACAATAACAGTTGTAACACCTTTCCGAAATCCATGTCACCATTATCTCACGGTCACTATGAAGTACCGGATGAAAACGGAGACAAAGAACGGATGACGAAATACACCCATAAGAAGAAGATCACGATCGCCAAGGCCACGGCTGGGCCGACTATCAGCCCTGCCCAGGAGGAGGAGCTGAGCGGCCTGCGCGAGGATATCCGCTCGCTGGGACGCCGGACGACGGCCCAAGCCATCGAGCTCGGCGGCTACCTCGCGCGCGTGAAGGCCATTCTGCCCGAGAAGGCGCTGGGCGCGTGGATTAAGGCGGTGTGCAAGTTCACGCCGAAGACTGGCCGCAACTACATTGCGGTCCATGCGAACCTGATCGACTATAAAGAGCGGCTCGAGGCAGCGGCGGTCGCTCCGACAGTCCTGTTCGTGCTGGCCTACGCCGAACAGCCGGACGTCGAACGGGTCATTTCGGCAATCGAGACCGGCGAACAGCTGACCGTGGCCCAAGTCAAGGCAATGGTCGGCGTGGAGGCAAGGCGAAAGGTCGCTACCACTGACGAGGCCCTCAATGTCGGTGGCATTGCCGGCTTGCGTAAGGCCGCCGAGTTGAAGACCACGCAGGACGTTGCCCAGTTCCACGGGCTAATGTCCGCCGTCCTCAAGCGAGTCGAGAAGGCCATGGAGCCGATCGCCAAGGGCAGGGCGGTGAAGAAGGGGATGCTCCAGGAGGCGATTGTGTACGATTGCCGTCACGCCCACGATCTTCTCAACAGCATCGCCGCGCCGATGAAGGCGGAGTTGGTTGCACATGTGAACTGGCGGCCGGCGCGTCTGCCCGAAGGCAGCGCATGGCGCACGGTACAGGCATTGCTTCACCGTATGGGCGGCGTCGACGGTTGGCCGGATCGGACCGAGTTTGTCGGCTGGCTTCAGGCCGAAGTCATTCCGGCGCTGCGCTTCGTGGTTCATGGGGAGGCGCTGACCTCGACGGAGGAGGAAATGGAGATCGCCGATACGAGTGATGACCTTGCGTCGCAGGAACCGGCAGAGGCCAGCGACCGGGTGCAAAGGGGAGAAGAGGCGACGCTGGCTCGCATCAACAGCGTGTTCAATGGAATGATCGCGCCGGCGTCACCGGCGGGCGCGTCCCGGAAGCGCCGGTCCGTGCCCTCGGCCGCCGCCGCATAACGATCCCGGCAAAGGTGCATGGCCCCGCTCGCGCGGGGCTATTTTTTTGCCCGGGGGCTGCCGCGTGTCCCGTTAACCATGCCGGAGCTCTGTCGTTCCGGAAGTGTTCTTGCCGGCTTGCCGGACCCGATTCTCCGGGCTATGTCGACAGGGTCAGCAGAAATCGAATATCTGCAGACACTTAGCGGCCCCCGTCGGTGCTGGTAACACCTGCGAGGGCCTGACCCGCAACCTTGTATTCTAAGGAATTGGGCTATGTCGACCCATATCTGCTTCGCTTCCGAACGGGAAGCTTTTCCGTCTCCTGATCCTGTTGATGACCGTGCGTCGCCGCGGCGCCGGTTGGCGTCTTGCACGATCCCGCGCGCCTCTGGGCTGGCACTCGCCTGATCTCGTTTAACTGATCGTCCCCGACTTCGGACACGGCTTCGTTTGAAGCCAGCCGGCCACCGGATGCGGAAATCATTTCCGCGTCGGACGTCGTGCGCCTGAAGTTTGCCGGCCGGTCGCCACCGTCAGCAGGAGCAATACCATGACGACCATTCCTTCCGGTGCGCCTGGCGCGCCAGCCTATCCGCATGCCGTCGATCTCGACGCCCTCCGGCCGCGCTTCGAAGTCCTCATCGACGAGCTTTCGTCGCAACCCTTCTCCGCCGGGGCTCTTTGCAAGGCGCTCGCCAGCGGGGTCTCGGATGCCGCCGCGATCCTGCGCGCCATTCCCATCCAGGAAGGGCGGCTGCTCGAGCGCGGCATTGGTATCATCGCCGACCTGAACCCGGACCTCGTGGTGCTGGCGCAAAATCTGCGGCTGCCGGTCACGAAGACGGCGCTCGAGCTGGTCGAGAAAAACGATCCGAAACACTTTCGATCGCTGACGCTCGATGCAGACACCGGCGGGCGCAAAACGTATACGCCGGACCTGGTCATCGTGAACCGCAAGACGAAGCTCGCGCACGTCATCGACGTCAAGCGTAGCCTCGGCTCTTACGAAGTCTCCCGTATCAACGAACTGAAGAGCCGCATGCTGGCTGCGGCGCTCGTTGTTCCCGATTTCCTCTACCGCGACCATCATCGGCTGGTGGTCGAAGAAGTCCGCGTCGTCATCCTCAACGCGGAAAACCAGCGCTCCGACGTTACCGGTGGCGTCTGGCCGCTCAGCGATCTCGATCATCTCGTCGAGGTTGGCGGGGCGGGGAAGGCGATCGGCATGCTGCGCGAACGCTTCCATGGCCGGATCGACGAGAACTGGAAACTGGCTCGGAATGCCTTTGCCGGGCCAAAGGAGGAACGGGCTCGTCGCGGTGCCTCGGCGGATATCGCAGACGCGAACGGAAACGAGATGTGTGACTCAGACGCTGGCGCGATCACGGAAGTTCACCAGCCAGCCGGTCGCGGGCAAATCCGGGTCGGGTTTGCCCGCATCCCACAGGCCGGCACGGGCTAACCGGTCCACCGACGTTCCATTCCGCCTTCCGTTTCATTCGTTCACGCCGAACCGTCCTGTTCGGCGATAGGAGACGTCTATCATGAGCCGACACACTTCCAACGTGATCCCTTTCCCCAACAACCTTACGCACCAGGCACCTTGGACTCCGAAGCCATCCAGCGGGCTGAAGCGACTGGCGAAGCTGCAAGAGGCGACGAACCGCGGCGCAGCCCGATCGCTGGCCATTCCTGAGGCCATGGCCATGTGCGCGGCAACGCCCAATGCTTTGCCCGATCCGGCGATCGTCGCCCAGGTCGTGATCGGCTTCGCCCGACGCAAGGGTACCGCCATAACCAGCATCCCGAAAATCTTCCGTGAGCAACTTCTTGCGCTGTGTGCGGCCGGCGATCCGACGGCGTTGATGTTACGTGACTGGCTCGAGGGCAATCGCAAGCTGCTGGACATCAATGGGATGCCCACACCTCGTGGGGCCCATGGAATTGGGGAGGGTGCGTGATGGAAACCCTGACTGATCGCATCACACGCTACCTGCTTGCCCGCATCCGCCGCCTGGCCATCCTCGATCTTTACGAGCGCGCCGCCGTCGCCGGATTGCTGGAGGCGGACTTCATCGTCGCCGGCGACGAGACGACCGGGACGGTCTGGCGTGTCCCGGAGCAATCCTTGCGTCTGCTCCATGCCGATCCGGTCAAGGCGCGCGCCGAAATCATGCGACGTCTCGGAAAGGCACCGCACAAGACGACGGCTATCGACGTGCTGATCCAGGACCTTCCCGCAGAACCCGTCCATGAAAAACTTCGTTCTGCCCCGAAGGGTCGGACCGACCGAGAAAATCGAGCCGCCGCGGGTCTGAAATCGAGACAGGCCGTTGCTGCGAAGGGGCTGGAGAAGACACCATCGGCGTCCAGCGAATTCCGGGCACTGCTTCGGGAGCAGCTTGCTCCGCCGAGTGTCGCCCATGTCGCCGTCGCCCTCCTGGTCGCCCGTGCCGTTGGTTCAAGTGTTCCCGACTTGTCGGCACTGTCAGCCGTCCTTCGAAACCCTGGAGCCTTCGTGCTGATCAAAGCGCCGGTTGGCCGTTTCGAACGCCGCTTCGGTCTTATGCTCGAGGACGGCCTGATCGTTCCTTACTGGACCAAGCTCGAAGACGTCCATCGCAGCAGTCCGCTCTCGGATGGCTACGGTGATCGTCGCCGCGGAAAGACCCGCAAGACGATCAAGACACTTGCCGGAACAGATGTGCCGAAGGCGGTCGAGCGGTCGTTGAGTCGCTTCCTTGTCGATGTCCTGCTTGAGCGCACAGCACCTTTGGTCCTTGCCGATGAGACAAGGACCGCGCTTCCACCCTTTGTGTCCATGACGCCCGACCTTGTGCTTGAGTGCGGTGGTCTCGATCACGAACTGATGGCGGAACTCCTGCAGATGTGTTGCGGTATCGCGCCGAAGCAGTCGCTGCAACAATTGAAGAAGATGGCGCTCGATCTGGAGGGCCTCTCGATCGATGCGCTGGCGCTGGCTGTTCGTCCCGGGCGCGCTCTCGAACACATTCTGTCGATCCTTGAAGTCCTCGGCGAGCGGGCGCGCTCCTCCGACAAGTCGGACGATGACGATGATGATGGCCGCGGCTCCGGGCGCGGCAGCGATCGGTCGGGGCGGCCGAAGGTCAAGAGCCGGTTTTTGATCAAGGACGGTGATGACCCACCAAATTCCGTGGATGGGATTGATGTCGTTCAGCCGGAGAAGCCGGCGGAGACATCCGCGAAGGAGGGCAGCGGCAGCGCATCCGTTGATCCGGCCAATCCGGAACACAGCCGGTTGCGTCAGCTGCGGGTCGAGACACTCTCGGGCTATGGCGAGGCGCGGGGCTGGGCGCTCAACCTGAAAGAGGACCTTCAGCTTTGGCGCGGCGGCAGGCTGCCCTGGAGCGAGATGAGTACGAAACTGATCCTGTCGGGACCGCCCGGCACCGGCAAGACGACTTATGCCCGGGCGCTCTGCAATAGTTTGCAGATTCCGTTGTTGGTGACGTCGGTGGCGTCCTGGCTTGAGCCCGGTTATCTCGGTGACGTGCTCAAGCGCATGTCCAAGGCCTTCGAACTGGCGCGGGAAAATGCTCCGGTCATCCTGTTCATTGACGAAGTCGATAACATCGGAAGCCGATCCGCAGGTCGACGGGAGCAGCATGATGATTACTGGCGCACGCTGATCAACCGGCTGCTTGAGCTTCTCGATGGAACCTCGAAAACCGATGGTGTGATCGTCGTCGCGGCGACGAACCTCCCCGAAAAGATCGATCCGGCACTGTTGCGATCCGGGCGGCTGGAAAAGCATGTCGCGATCCCCATGCCGATATGGAGGCGCTGACCGGCATCCTCGCTCACCATCTCGGAGCCGATCTGGCTGGTGTGTTGGCGTCTGCGCCGTCGGGCAGCCCCAAAACGATCGAAACAGCATGGCAGCACCAGGCTGATGTCGGCAGCGATGCAGGTGTCATCGACCAATCCAATCGCGGAGTTTCCCAAGATGCCTGAAGTCATCCAGACGATCACACCTGAGCAGCACCGCGATCTTCGACGGCTGGCGTTGCTTGCGACTGGCAGTACCGGTGCCGACATCGAACGGCTTGTTCGGGAAGTTCGCCGGAAAACCAGAAGGCAACAGCGGTTGTTGACCTGGGGCGATCTCGAGCATGCCTTGCTTGCCGGCCAGATGAAACTCTCGGACGATCTGCGATGGCGCACCGCCATTCATGAGGTCGGTCATGCGATCGCATTCTGTGACATGGGGATCGCCGAGGTCATCACCGTGAGCATCGGGATCGGAGGAATGGGGCAGGTGGTCAGCCGGCAGCATCAACTTCTACCACAGACGCAGGACTGGCTGATGCGCAGCGTCGCCTGCATGTTGGCGGGTCGGGCGGCAGAGCTGCTGATCTTTGGCGAGGCGGTGGCCGGGGCTGGTGGATACGATGATAGCGATCTGGCCAAGGCGACCGAACATGCGATCGCCGCCGAAACCCGACTTGGCTTCTCCGATCATCAGCCGTTGCTCTATCGGTCCGTGGCTGGCTCGATCAACGAGCTCAGTCTCGACCGGCAGCTCGCCGAGCGAGTCAACCAACGTCTCATTAAGGCCGAAGCCATGGCCTGCCGTCTGCTGGAGAACCGACGGGATGCTCTGATCGCCATCGCCGAACGGCTGAAGGATGTCGGTGCCATGACCGGTGAGGAGGTGAACGCCCTGCTCATGGCTCACGGCAGTCCTCCGACCTGACGAGAACCAACGGGGCGGCTCCGAAACCGCGTTTCCGACCGACGCCACTCCGATTCACCGTTCTCGAACGCCGATTCCAAAGTCGCAGAAATCGATTCCGATTGCGGCAGGTCGATTCCTGCGCCGGCACCGTTGGGACGAGCTCGGGTTACCTGCCATCGGCAGCCGTCCGCGGTGGCGAAGACTACACGAAGACGATGACGCGGTGCATGGAGTGACCCGGTCGATGCCTCACCAGAATATAGCTGGTTGGGAAGGCCTCAGGGTACGTTGTCGGGAATTGTGATGCTGTCTGCCCACAAGGCGTCATCCCAATCTGGCGACAAAGCGCTTCAGGCCGGATCAAGTCTTCCGCAAATCAACTCCAGTCAGATCAAGGCATCATGCCCTGGCCTACGTTCCGGGCAACTCGAAACACATCATCTCAATTTACCCTTCCGCGATTCCTGTTCCAATTTCGTCGTTGCCAAAGTCCTGATCGGCGATTCCGGCAAACCGCGTTTGCGGGCCGAAGGCCGTCCGACTCGCGATTGGAGACGATCCGCCCCTTCCTGTTCGAATGTCAACACAGGTAGCCGCGTTTGTTTCTTGCATGGTCGACACCGAGGCTGAGGCTCCGCAACAAGGAGACAGGCAATGCCCCGGAAATCGAAGAAACAACGCAATGCAGAACAGGCGGTCCGCCAGCAACGGGTAAGAGACGAAGCAAGAAACCGACGCCGAGACCATCACGGGATGACCTGGCGAGGGTGCTGCTCTGGCAGATGATCACCGCCGCCCAGGGACGGGAAGATGCGCGGGTCGCCCTGGACAAGCTCTCCGAAGCCATCGTCGGCGAACTGGAACGCCAGGGTTTCGATGTCCGGGAAAGCGAGGATGTCTTCGAAGACCTGGCCGATCGGTACTCGGATGGCCTGTTTCCGTTCCGGCCCAAATGGCACCTGCCGTCTCGATCGGCGGCTCTTAGCACAATCCGGTGATGGTTCAGCTCGGCCATGTCCGCCTGCTCTTCGTTTGGAGCTCCGTAGTACTATTCCGCAAACGGCGTTGCATTCTTTCCCAACGCCTTCCCCCCATTACTCCTGACCACGACGTTTGTGCTGGAATCGAAAAATCATCTTCGGATTCTGCGGACTTGGTATGGCGGACACGGGCAATTGCAAGCTGCGCGTTCGGCATCCGAATTCTGGCTCCTCGGGTGACAAACTCATACATCTACGATGCTGCAGCAAATGTCGGACCCCGGACAAGGCCCGACGAGAGATGTGGAAATGATTTCCGCATTGGATAGCCAGAAGGCCGCTGCCCGGTGCTAGCAAAGTCCTTCAGAAACTCTGAGCCGGAAGATGGACGATGGTTTCAGACACGTGCCCGCCACTCGTGATGGCGGGCTCCCCGCCTTCGTCTCAGCCATGTGCGGCACCGATCAATAAACTTTGTGATCTCGGTCAATCAATCGTCGATCAACTGGCTGAAACTAACCCTCGCGCTTGCTATCGGATCGCCGTCTACGCAAAGAGACCAAAATGAATGCTCCGGACTCGGGAATCGCCCGGTTGAGAGCTTTTTGGTCAGTTTCCAAATGTGCACCGGAACGCGGTTCGATCGCGCTGACTAGCCTCCACGCGTCAATCTGACGACCACCGCGCGCCTCACGACGAGCAACCTCCTCCAATAGCGGTGGCTCCAACGCGTCAATCACGTCTATCTCAGAAAATACCGGGTCCCAGCCTGTCCGCTCTCGCTCAAACGCATACTCGTAGGATGGCAGCGACGTATCGACCACCTTGGCTCGCACCTGCTGCATGCCAGCAGGCGTAGATGGGCGGAATGTTGCGGAAGGCACCGGAGTGAGAGCCCAACTACCATCAATGACCCAGTCCACTGATACTTCTCGATTGCCTTGCCCGTTTTCAACTCCAATGGTCTGACATGTGTAGCGTCTGCTTGCGCTCCTGACGGCATTGATGGCGCTCATCGGATCGGCAGGCATGGTGCCGTAAAGGAACAAATGGACTTCAGTCTTGAGTGATTCAATTTCCTCGATACCGGCGGGGATTTCGAAGTAAATTGTTTCGCCGACCCTTGGACTGCGCCCCCCCTGAATATGCGAGAACGCGAGAATGGTGCGAACTGTCACCCAATCGGTCGGGATGCGTATTTCGGCTTTGAGGCCCTCCACATACTCCTTAAACCACCACGAAAATCCTTCCTTCATGGTTGGAGAATAGGGCGTTGCCTGTCTCTGCGCTTCATCGACATGGCTTCGAATAGCGGCGAACTCGGGCGCGTGCATATCACCTTCAATAAGGACCGAAGCCTCTCCGTTGCTGCCGCCCAATGCAAAAGCTGTCACATTGTGTGACCCGATGAATGCGCATGCGCTGGAAGCGGGCAATTCCATGTAGTAGACTTTGCTGTGCAGCATTGGATGGTAACGCACCACCGGATTCTTCGGTGTGCCGGAAGGCGCACTAAATCCCAAATGGACATGCAACCGATCAACTGGCACGCCCGCGGCCAAAAGATTGTCGAGCGCTTGAAATCCAGGATACGTGGACGCGCCGATCACGAAGGTTTCAAGGCTGCCAGGATTCGCTCGTATCGGAGCACCGATCTCTGCCAGTCCGCCCGGCGTGGCGAAACCCGTCACAATCCGCGTGGCTACGGATCGGGAAAGTCGATCGCGGATGAGTGTCGCGATCTCCTGTTGAGGCCGTTGAAACAATACCGTTGTCGTGATTGACATTCCTCGCCGGCTCCAAACAAGTTAGCGCATCAGGCTTTGCATTCGATCAACTCGTCACATGCCGGTCCTAAGGACCGTTTCGATGCTCTGACTCCAAGCAGCTTTAAAGGCCGGATCAGAGGCGAAGAGCTTGTATAGCTCGAGTTCCTCCTTACGGCGTTTCAGCATCACGTCTTGCATCATCTTCTCGAGCGCGAGTCCGCGATTGTAGGGGTCGGTGTTCTCCTCGTATTTCTCGGTAAAATCGGGGTGCGCTCTGATGCCGTTCACGACATTGATGAACTTCACCCGTTGCTCCTCCGGTGTCGCGCCCCATCCCTGGAACCAGCGCTCATTGAAGGTGTGAATGATATCATCCAGCGGGTCCCGCTCCTGTTCGCCATCCCGGTAACCGCGGGGATTGGGGTTTTGCGGGTCAAGTTCCGTCGGCGTTGCGTCAAGCTCGATGTCTTGGTTCAATCGGGTTCTCTCAAGCCCGTAAGACGACAGGTCCACAGCCTCCAGAAGCTCATCAAGCATATCCTGGTCTGGGTCCGTGATATGCAGTTTTGGAATCAGGAACTTCAGGAACCAGAAGAGCTTTTCCCACTCAACGACCTCGAATGGCATAATTGACGCCATCTGGCCGTAAATCTTCACGAACTGGCGCGCCTTGATCTTAAAATCGATCTTATCATTGTCGGCCAAATCCAGTTGGTGATTGAACCTATCAGCGGCCGCATCGATGATCGGGCTAAGCAACTGGGCATCGTCACCGGCAAAGTAGCGGGCGACAAAATCCTCTACCTCTTGCCACTCATAGATGCCCACCGTGTCGAGTGCGTCCTTGATCTCATGAAGCACATTCACATCCGTCGCCGACGACAGGGTGGTGACCGTGTAGAATGGATCGAAGGCTGACTTGATATCAGCGACGTCGTTGAAGAAGTCGAGGATAAACAAGTCTTCAGTGCGCTTGCCGAGTTTCGGTGCAGAGCGATTCAGCCGTGACAGAGCCTGCACGGCCAGAACATGTTGCAGCTTCTTGTCGACATACATGGTCGTCAGCTTTGGCTGATCGAAACCGGTCAGATACTTGTTTGCGACCACAAGCAACCGATATTCATCCTCGTCGAATTTGTCCCTCGTATCCGACTCCGGGAAACCGTTCATGTCGGCCTCGGTGTGGGTTACACCGTCGACCTCCTTTTCACCGGAAAATGCGATCAAGGCCTTGAGCGGATAACCCCGATCCGCCAATAGCTTTGTCAGGGCTTTATAGTAGCGGATCGCCGACTCAATGTTCTGGGTGACCACCATACCCTTGGCTTTGCCGTGCAGCTTCTTGGGCGTTACAACCTGCTCGATGAAATGGTCGAGCATGATTTCGGCCTTTGTGTTGATGGTCTGTTGGCTGCGCTCCACATAGGCCCGAAGCTTCTTCTGGGCCTTCTTGGTGTCGAACAACGGATTGTCCGCTATCGACTTCTGGATTTCGTAATAGCTCTTGTAAGTCGTATAATTTGCGAGGACGTTCAGGATGAAGCCTTCCTCAATGGCCTGCTTCATGCTGTAGAGGTGGAAGGCCTTGAAGCTCCCGTCGGGTTGACGTTCCCCAAACTTCTCGAGCGTTGTGTTCTTCGGCGTCGCCGTGAAGGCAAAATAGGAGGCGTTGCCACGCATCTTGCGCGATTGCATCGCGGCCAGAATCCGATCCTGCGGATCATCTTCGTCAGGGTCTGCGTCGCTCGCGCCCATCGCGCGGTTCATGTTGTCATGCGCGCTGCCACTTTGCCCGCTATGCGCCTCGTCGATGATCACTGCGAAGCGCTTGTCGCTGAGGTCGGCGATCCCTTCGATAATAAAGGGGAACTTCTGGATCGTCGTGATGATGATCTTCTTGCCGTTCTCAAGCGCCGATTTCAGGTCGGCGGAACGCATGGCTGGCGCGACGATGTTCTTGACCTCGGAGAAGTCCTTGATGTTATCACGTAGCTGCTTGTCCAGAAGACGTCGATCGGTGACAACGATGACGCTGTCGAACAGCGGTTGATCCAGTCCTTTTCCGCCCGCCACGCTGGCAGATACCGGATAGGTTTCGATTAGCTGATACGCCGCCCAGGTGATCGAATTCGACTTTCCGGAACCCGCCGAATGCTGGATCAGATAGCTTTGTCCGACGCCGTTCGTTGCAGCGTGCCACAACAGCCGGCGCACGACGTCCAACTGATGGTAACGTGGGAAGATCATCGACTTTTTGGCCAGAGGGTCCGTCGCCTTTCCTTCCAGCAGCACGAAGTGCTGGATGATGCCCGCCAGGCTTTCCTTGGTGAACACCTCTTCCCACAGATAGGCGGTCTTGTGGCCATTTGGATTAGGTGGATTGCCCTCGCCTTCGTTATGTCCCTTGTTGAAAGGCAGGAAGAAGGTTGCAGGCCCGGCAAGCTTCGTCGTCATGAACACCTCGTCGGTGTCCACGGCCATGTGCACTAATGCGCGACCAAACTGAAGAAGGGGCTGGGTGGCATCACGGCCGTCGCGATACTGCTTCTGCCCATGGTAGCGAGCGGTCTGACCGGTCCACGCGTTCTTCAGCTCTACAGTGATCAGCGGCAGTCCGTTGACGAAAAGGACCATGTCGATCTCTTCGCCTGGATTTGTTTCCGAATAGCGGACCTGTCGGGTAGCACTGAAGATATTGGCGGCGAAGTTTTCATGGACCTTGGCCGCCGAGCTAGCGAGAGGGGCGGCGTACATGAGCGTGAAGGTTGCGTCATCGACGGCAAGCCCCTTCTTCAACAGATGCAGAAGTCCATTCTTCTTTACTAGCCGATCAAAGCGTTCGAGTATCTTGCGCTGCCAGTCGGCGGGGCTCTGGTCCTGCAGTTTTGCCAGCTCCTTTCCTTGCGTGTTCTCAAGAAACTCCCAGAAGAGCCTTGTGTCGATCGCATATTGAGCGTCGAAATCGGAAGGCCGTCCGAATTGGAAGTAGCCGTGATTGACCGGCGCAGGGTGGCTGGCGAGGTCCTCGGTTGTCGTGCCCGTCAGGTGCCGCTGAATCGCCTGTTCCAGAGCCACTTCCTTAGTGTTGGTTACCATGATCCCCCCTTACGCCACCTTGATCTTGCCTGTGATCGCCGCGTTGATCAGGCATGTCTTGTGTTCTTTGAGCGCGGCGATCTGCTCTTCCTTGATGACAATAGCGTCTTCAATCTTGCGCGACGCCTCATCGATGTGGGCCACGATTTGGCGCTGCTCTTCAAGCGGCGGTAGTGGTGTCTTGAATGCGCCGAAGGCTTCCTTTGGGATGGTGTTGCGCAAGCCCTTGTACAGACTACGCATCTTCTTGTCCGTGTCAGCGCAGATGAAGAAGTGCAGCAGGAATCGCCGGTCGATGCCTTCGGGCACTGAGTAAACCGTGTAAGCGCCGGTAATCATGCCGAAATACTCGGAAAGCCCGACGGTTCGAGGTGTTTCCTCGACATCGAAATGGCAGAACACGAAGTCGCCAGGGCTTACTTCTTGGTAGCTATCGAATTCTGCTGGGAACTTGCCCTCGGGGTTTTCCATGTCACGCTTGATGATCCCGCGGAGGGTCAATGACAAAAGTTCGTATTCGGAAGATTGCCTACCCACAAGGGACTTCTTGAGCCGCAGAATGTGCTTGTTTGGACGCAGTTCCCAATGCGAAGGGATTTGGCCGATCCAGTCGATGCCGCTGTACTTTAAGGGCGCGTCGGGGTTCAGGCCGCGGGTGACGGCCTGTTGGATCAGAATCTGCCGCCGTTCGCGCAGAAGCGCGATCTGCTCTTCCTTTATCTGCACCGCCTCGTCCACCTTGGCGCATTTCTCATCCAGAAACGCCGCGATGGCGCGTTGTTCCGGTAAGGGGGGCAACGGGGTTTTGAATGCTCCAAAGCTCTCCTTTGGGATTGTATTTCTCAGCCCTTTGTAGAGGCCGCGCAGCTTCTTGTCGGCGTCGGCATTAAGATAGAAATAAAAAAGAAAGCTCGCATCCGCTTCTGCCTTCAGTTCATATACGGTGTACGCTCCGGTAATCATGCCATCGAGGGCGGATAGGCCGACTGTCCTCGGTGTCTCTTCCACATCGAAATGACAAAATACGAAATCCCCCGGGCGAACGTCCTGATAAGTGTCGAACTCGGCAGGGAACTTCCCTTCAGGATTGTCCATATCGCGTTTGATTATGCCGCGAAGCGTTAGCGAAAGCAGATCGTATTCAGATGAACGCTTGCCCACTTGTGTCTTGCGGAGTTTAAACAGACGCTTATTTGCAACCTGATCCCATGAATTTGGAATCTCGCCGATCCAATCGACACCGCTGTCCTTGTAGCTGTCATAGGTTGGGTAAGCGGCAAGCGTCATCACACCGCCTCCGACAGGTCGGTGGGCTTAACCCCAAGGATATTGGCGATCAGCCCATCGGCCTTTCGCTCCAACGCCAGAATGTCGCGCTTCACCGCCTCAAGACTCCGCAGTGGCTTGTGGCGGTAAAAATACTTGTTGAAACTGATCTCGTACCCGATCTTCACCGTGTCGAGGTTGATCCAGGCCTCGGGCACATGCGGTCCTACCTCGGCCTTGAAATAGCGGTGGATACTATCCTTCAGCGGCACTGCCTCGCTGTCGCGCAAATCAGTGCTGCTCTCATAGGTGAGCCAACTGCCATCGGGTTGAACGTAAAGCCCGAAGTCGCCCAGTTCGTCGATACCGCAGCCCAGCCGCGCCGCGAAGGACTCTAGCTCCGCCTGGGTAAACCGGTTGACACTGTCGACCACCTTTTCCGCATCATCGGCATACCAACTGACCGCGTTCAGGATTGCGTTCTTTTCGGTCGCCGTGAGCTTGATTTTGCGAGCCTTTAGCACCCCGCTAACCTTGTCCCGGAAAGCGTTGAAATCCGGCGTCTCGTCGGTGCCGATGGTCTGCATCAGCTGATGGCCAACCTCGATCAGCTCGCGTTGCCGCAGCCAGAGGCCGATATCGACAAGCTTGGCGCGCTGCTTCGCGTTGAGGGCGAACTCCCGCTCCTCGCACCAGGCTTGGATCGCCTTGGCCTGCGATTTCAGGAAACTGGGCTCATAGACCTTGTTGCCATGCTCGGCCCATAGATGTTCCATCGGCTCGCGCAGGGACTTGTCGAAACGCAAAGGTTCCAGCCGCTCTGCACTGAACTGGGCACGGCGACGGTCAGGACGCTCTATAGTGACCTTGTGATAGCCGAAATCGGTGTTGTCGAATATTTGCACCGCGATGCCGGTCGGGTCGTCATTTGCATCCAGTTCCCGCTCGACCGGCTGGAAGGCTAGATAGGCGGCAATGATGTCGCCGATGTCTTTGGGCCTAAATTCGCAGTTCTTGTCACCAAGGTTCTTGCGCAACTTGCGATACATGAGGTTGGCATCGACCAGCTGAACCTTGCCGCGACGGGCCTCGGGCTTGGTGTTGGTCACCAGCCAAATGTAGGTGGTGATGCCGGTGTTATAGAACAGGTTGTTTGGCAGCTGGATAATGGTGTCCAGCATGTCCCTTTCAATGATGTAGCGGCGAATGTTGGATTCGCCGCTGCCGGCATCGCCGGTGAACAGGCTGGAGCCGTTGTGAACGCTGGCAATGCGCGAACCGATGACGCTGTTTGCGATGGGCTTCATTTTGCCCACCATCTCCATCAGAAAGAGGAGCTGGCCGTCGCTGGAGCGTGGCGTGGCGTCGACGGTTTCCTTGTTGCCCCAATAGTCGGTCAGCTCGACCTGAAAGCGGGGATCGATGACGTCATTGCCGTCTTTGATGTACTTCAGATCGCTCTTCCAGCTTTTGCCGTAAGGTGGGTTTGAAAGCATGAAATCGAAGCGATGGCCCGAGAACTCATCCGTCGCGAGGGTGGAGCCGACCTTGATATTCTCGGGGTTGTTTCCCTTGATCATCATGTCGGACTTGCAGATGGCATAGGTCTCGTCGTTGATTTCCTTGCCATATAGGTAGACGTCTCCCTTGGCAGCGATGGGCCCCTCGGGGTCCTTTATGTAGTTCTGGGCCTCGGTCAGCATACCGCCGCTACCGCAGGCCGGATCGTAGATGGTCATGACCGGAGGTAACTCGTCGCTGATCGGGTCGAAGATGAGGTGGGTCATTAAGCGGATCACCTCGCGCGGCGTGAAGTGCTCCCCGGCTTCCTCGTTGTTTTCTTCATTGAACTTGCGAATTAGCTCTTCAAAAACGTAGCCCATGCCGAGGTTCGACAGGCCCGGCATCATGTTGCCGTCCGGGTCTTCGGCGTCGTGGGGCGTCAGGTTTATGTAGGGCGAGATAAATTTCTCGAGTACGTCGAGAAGGACCTGCTTGTTTGCCATGTGTCGCATCTGCTCTAGCAGCTTGAAGCGGCCGATGATCTCCTTGACGTTTTCGCTGAAGCCGCTGAGGTATTCCTCAACATTCGCCAACAGAATCTGCTGGTTGTTCGTGGCGGTCGCATGGAGCTGCTTCAACGTCCACCTGCTGGTATTGTAAAAAACATACCCGGATGCCGCCGTGAGGGGAGCATCGTCCAGCTCCGTGGACTTCATTTCTTCGCGTTGGAAGCGAACTTCCTCAAGAATGGCCGCTTTGGTGGGTTCGAGCAGCGTGTCGAGACGACGGAGGACGACCATCGGCAGGATGACGTCACGATATTTGCCGCGAACATAGACGTCGCGGAGGCAGTCGTCAGCGATCGACCAGATGAAGGAAACGAGCTTGTTATGGGCAGAGTGGTTCATGGTGTGCTGTTCAGTCTCTTTGTGTTGCCGGCGCAAAGTACAGGCCAAATCTTTAAAACTAAATCCAGTGGATTGCCTCAGGTATCATGCGGAATTGTTTCCGCATGATAGGGGTGAGCGGGCGAGGCTTAGGCTGATGCTCTACCTGGGAAGGCGATTACATTATCCGAACTTGGACCGGCTTCGGGGGCGCTCTCTTCTGCTAGGCGAAGCAACGGGGCAATCACTGTTTTCTCCCAGAGGCTATTGATCATGTCTTCCAGGGTGCTTTTCAAGCCCGTCTGCGTCGTGAACCAGTCCTCAAGCCGTTGTGCAACTCGCCCTTTAAAACCCGGGCCCGCACCCCACTCTGCCGCACAAGACGCCCACGCTGATGACTGGGAAAGGGGCTCCCGATAGACCTCGATGCCACCGCGTTGAGCCGCTTCCAAGAAAGCCCTCTTGGAGGCAATCGCACTTGCGGATATTTGTTCGATTGATTTCGCAGCCAAAGCCAAGTCGCCATCGGCCTTCATAGCATTTAAGAAGGCATCAAGTGCGCCGAACCACACATCGCTCCTGAGCTTAGCATCGCGGGCCGCGCCGACACCGATAAGGTGATGAATGTTGAGGCCGATATACTCGCCGTTTCGACGTGTAGCTGCCCAAAGTGTCGAGGCATATCTTACCCCACGAATGGTGCTCAAGGCATCGACATGTGCAAGGCGTTCTCTTGCGCCCAGACGCCGATTGCCTGCAAGAAAGGTGTTAAGCCGGCTGGCTACCTCCTCGATTGCAGCGTTGATGGCCTGGGCTTCGTGGTTCTCGATGATCTCTTCTGCTGCGGCGCAGAGATCGAAAAGTCGAGACTCTACCGTCTTACGCATACGACTTAACTGGGCACCAATATCAGCCCTTACGTCTGTCGCGCCATCGTTCTCAACATTAAAGAAGAAAATGGGAACACCAGCCGAGTCGTCCGCAGTAAGCTCAGAAGTAACCTGAATCCGCTTGAACTCGTAGCCTTCTGGATCAGTCAGGGCTTGCTCTCCCATGTCGTCCTTCATTGCCCGAGCTTCACCTGAACGAGGCAGGGCAAGGATAGACACCTTGCCAGTGTCAAATCGCTCGGAAAAAGTTTGCCGCATGTGCTGGAGCAAGACCCTTGAACTTGTGCCCGGGGCATCATTAAACCTAGAGCAGAACACGACCGTCGTCCGTGGGTCCTTTAAGCGCTGATCAAGGTCTTCGCGCACTGCCACATCATCGACGCCTTTCGTGTCGATAACCGAAATGTCCATTTCCCCAAACGTCTTCCCAAAGTTTGGTATTAAAAGATCGATACTCTTCGGAAGCGGCACATCGCGCAGGCGACCATTGTTGACGGCCTTGAAGGTCTCAGTAACCCATTCCATTGGATGCTTTCGAGTTGAGCTATCATACCAGAGCTCGCGACGAGACCGTTCGTCCAAGTTCATCAGTCCCAGAACCCGGGTACGGAATTCTTCCTCGGAACCACACGACTTGGCGAGGTCCTGTACGGGGTCGTAATAGACGATCTTTCCGTCCACGGTCTCCCGCTTTCGAGTAAGGGCGGCCATGTTCCGGATGGCGCGTTCGGCTTCTCGGCTAACGTTAACCGCATCGGTGCCGTCGCCCTGTTCTTTCATGTAGGTCGACCACTTTGCAGCGCAGAAGTCGCCAACCAATTCACGAAGTTCTCCGTCGGACATGGGTAGAAGGGCGAGACCGAATTCAGGTCCAGCCTTAATGTGAACTTCGCAAATAGTCGTGCCGCCAGCGCCGGTTTCCAAAACTGGACGGTTGATCGACGTCTCGGCCATCGATGGCGGAACAAGAAGATCGAAGAGGAAGCTGATCGCTGTCGACTTGCCGACACCCATGTCGCCGATAAATGCGATGTTGTGTTTGAGGTTTGATAGAAATGTTGCAGCACGTGCTAAGGATTCGCGCTGTCGTTCGATCTGTCTCCTAAGTGGCCACGGTCGCTCTTCATTGCCGAGAAAGACCGTGATCTTCTCTAAGGTTTCTTCAGTGATCTCCAAGCAAGCCCGTTCAGGGTTCCAGAATGAAGGTGGTTGGATGTGGACCCATTCTCGCCCGACATATTGCTTGAACTGTTCCGCTGCTGCGCTTCCGCAACCGATCAGGGCATCGAGAACTTTCTCGATGTCGGCCTCCTGGGAGACTTCACCCTTTTCGATCCTAGATATTCGACTTTGATCAAGTCCCGATTTTTCCGCCAAGGCTGACTGGGTGATTCCGAGTTCTCCGCGTAGGCGCGATATAACGTTTCCTGCCTCATGAATCTGGGTGTATTCAGTCATGGCATCCTCTAGTGCTGATTTGATGCTGCATATATGCGGAATGAATGCGATTATGTCAAGTGGTAGGTTGTGTTCTGAGACGGTTGACAGATTTTAAGTGCAAGGAGGCAGGCTTAAAGTGCATCCTTGGACCGCCGTTGCGGGCTGTCTTCCAAGTGCCGTCGACGTATATGATGATGAGTGTTTGCAGAGTGTCTCAAGGTTAATGGAGCGCGGAATTCTCACCACCCGAACTGATCCGGGCCTTGCACATCATTCCTTGAGCGGGATGCTATCTTACTCCCAGCACTTCGACCATGGCGGCCGGCAACTTCTCCTTGTTCTACGAAAGTGAAACAAGACTGTTTACAGACCGTGCGATATTCTGGAAATATGCAAAAAATTTAAGCGCTTATTGTTCGCCGGGGGGCATAACTCAGGATGGAAGATAGCAAGCCGATCATAGAAAATGCGGCGCGGACATCTCTCGACTGCATGGAGAAGATTGCAGGTAAGGTGGAGGCGGAAGCAGAGGTGCCAACACTTGAGGCGGCCGGACAGTTCGCTGTCGTCAATTCCTTCACGACGCCCAACCAGGTCGAACAATATGCGAAAGTGCGTCGTGAAACCGCGGCTTCACTTGGGCGACTTCGCAAAGAGCCACTTCTAGCTCGAGTCGATTTTGAGGATGAAGATGGCAAGCCTGACGCGATTTTCATAGCACCGGTCGCACCACCGGCGGAACTTGGCGGGCCACGTGTTGCCAGCCTCAATTCCCCGGTCGGTAGGATTGCATCGAGAAAGCCGGGTGCTGAATACACCCTCAAGATCGGCGGGCGCGAACAGGATGTCCTGATTACCGCCATCACGAAACTATATCCGGAGAAGCGCGCGAAGGAGTGGGATTCGGTCAATAGCCAGATCAGCCTGCGGGGTGACACTCGTACCATCCCTTCGCTGTTACGCTATCTCAAGAGTGGGACATCAGGCCCACAGCCCGCTGAAGAGCAAGAAGACATCCTGGCCCGAATCCTCGCGACAGCTGAGCAGGAGTCCCTTGTGATTCCAGGCATTGTCCGGCCCGAGGTCGACGGCGTCACGTTGCGCCAGCAGCGCATTGTCGACGAGTACCAGGATGAAATCTTCCGTATGCCGATCAACCGGAGGCTGTTTCTCTCCGGCCCACCCGGAACCGGCAAGACCACGACATTGATCCGCAGGTTAGGCCAGAAAGTTGATCTCAGCGAAGACGTGCTCACTGACACGGAGCGTGCCGCAATTCAGCGGGTTGGCGACCTCACCGACCATCCAAGGAGCTGGATGCTCTTTTCGCCGACGGAGCTTCTCAAGCAATACGTCAAGGAGAACTTTGCTCGGGAGGGCGTCCCGGCATCCGAGGAGAACATCAAGACATGGAGCCAATATCGGGTCGAGGTGGCGCGTAACTATCTCGGGCTTTTGAACACGACCAATCGTAAGGGTCTATTCGTCCTGGCCGAGCATAGGCCTGATTACCTGGCTGACCGGTGCGGATCATCGGAGGACGCGGCCTGGTACGACGCATTTCTCGCGCACTTCTGGGGTGCCGTGAGTGCGGACTTCGCGTCCGAAGCCGAGGCCTTGGCTCGTTCCCCCGATCTCAACGTTGCAATGGTCGGAGCCCGGGTTGTTAGTGTCTTATCAACTCATAGACGTGGACTCGACGGGCGCGTAATCGTCGATCTGGGCAGACTTAGCGAGGAAATCAAAGAGACGGTTTCCAGTCTTCAAGTAGCCTTTGCTAAGGTGTCTGATGGTTTGCTCAACAGAACTTTGCATGCTGACGTTGAGTTCCTTAGCAAATTCGGAAAGATTTCAGCCGACTTGCGCAGGGCCTCGCAGGAGGAGACCGATGACGAGGACGCCGATGAAATCTTCGATGGGGATGAAGACGAAGAGCTTTCGCATTCATCATCTCAGCCTATCCGCGTTGCCTATGCACGCTACGCACAGCTTCTAAGAACGCTCGCCAACGCGCGGTCGAACGGCAAGAAGCCCGGTCCGAATAGCTATGCCGGCAAGCTTGCTGCATGGCTAGGGGACGGTCGGCTCCCAAATGATGAGCAGATGAAACAACTTGCACAGATTGCGCGATCGCAGCGCAGGTTGCGCAAGTTCTTGAGGCCTGACCGTCTCATCATGCGCTCGATCATACCGAAGTTCCGGAATTTCAGAGCGGACGAGGCGTCTTCACGCGACTGGTACACGCAGGCTCCGTCGTCTGCGTCGTTGATTGCTTGGCAAGAGCTCGATGTACTGATGTTGGCGACGATGCGGATCGGAGCGGAAGTCAGCAGCAACCTCGCTCGTATTTCGGACAGCGAACCGCCGAGTCGCGGCATCTTGGCTGACATCAGGACGCTCTACCGCAATCAAATTCTCGTCGACGAAGTCACCGACTTCTCTCTCATCCAACTTGCTCTCATGCACGAGCTTGCACATCCGAGCCTGCACTCATTCTTCGTATGCGGTGATTTCAACCAGCGCTTGACGGAGTGGGGTATAACATCTGACCGCGATTTCGATTGGATCAGCAAAAGCTTCGAGCGACGTTCCGTATCAATCTCTTATCGCCAGACGCGCAAGTTGGTGGAGCTCGCGAGCGCCGTAACTGCGCTTGATGGGGCAACCCAGGAAGTGACACTGCCGGACTTCAACGACATCGATGGCGTTGCTCCTGTATGGGGAGAGGAGCTCAACACCATTGAGGTGAAAGCTCGTTGGCTGCGGACACGTATCGGAGAAATCGAAGCTCGGGATAACCGGCTGCCATCGATCGCTGTGTTGGTAAATAGCGAAGAGGACGTCGAGCCGTTGGCGCTCGAACTCAACAAGATACTGCGCGACATCAACTACAGTGCCGAGGCGTGCAAGGATGGCAAGTCGATCGGGAGTGAAAAGACTATAAGGGTTTTCGATATTCAGCACATTAAGGGATTAGAGTTTCAAGCGGCATTCTTCATGGATATGGATAGCCTCATCCAGAAGAAGCCTACTTTGTTCAACAAATACCTTTATGTGGGCGCAACGCGAGCGGCTACATATTTCGGTCTTACCTTTACCGGCAAGGTTCCTTCAGAAATGGTCCCGATGGCAGAGCACTTCCTTACGCGTTGGTGACCGCCTGAAGCCAACGGATCAGGGCTAATGGAGCAAGATTTTTGATGCGGAGGGGGAAGCTCAATGGCTGAAGCATCGGAGACAACGATGGATTCCTTGCGCTCCACCTTCACCATCCATTTCGATGTGCCCGGCCACGAGATACCGTTATCGACGTTTGTTCGTACCGCTGAAGACACCGCAGCGATCGTGGCGTCCCTCAACAAGCTACTTTTCGAGGGGCAGCTCAAGTACGAAATTCTAGTTCTGCCTCCTGAACATGGCTCCTTCAAGAGCCGCATTGGACTGGCCATTTTGGCAGGATGGGGAGCCGTTTGGTCCTTTACTGAAAGCGACATCGGCCAAGCTTTTGTCGAGGGCCTCACGGCGCACCCCCCTGCATACTGGGCCAGGCAGCTCGGCGAAGGCATAAGGGATCAACTCGCGGCCGCCCCTGACGACAGCTCGCCAGAAGAGGAAGACGGACAAGAAGGCGAAAGCGTTGATGATTCCGACGAAATTAGATGTCGCTTCAGCGGAGCGATTGTTATCGAGGCGACAAAATCCTTTCTTCAAAGTGATACGGACCGTCTTGAGAAGGCTGGAATTACCATTTCTCGATTTAGAGAGGCGTATGCCGCTCGAAACGACTTTTACAACACCTGCGCCGAATTGCCCGATCTGCGCGCTATCGGGTTCGAGGATGAGCCCGTATTTCCTATATCTCGAAGCGATTTTTTCCACCTTCAAGTGGCGCTTCCGCCGGCCCCCGATGATGCCGATGAGCCCTGGACGGTAGGCATTGTTGATCTGAAGGTGACGTCTCCAAATTGGGACAGAGAGGATCGTCAGCGTTTTTGGAAGGGCAAGGATGGAAAAGGCCGAGAAAGGCTTTTCCGGATCGAAGATGAGCATTTCTGGGTGCTCGTGAAGGCTGAGCGTTTGAGCATCCACATCATCGATACAATCAAAGTACAGTGGGCTTTTCAAGGAAAGGCAGGTTCACCAAAGAACATTAGGGTCCTGATGGTGCTCGAATTCAACGGAGAAATTCTGTCCGAGGCACTTGATAAAAATGCTCTGAATGCCATCCTCGGAGCGTTCTCAAAAATTGAAGATACTCAAGGCGATCTTTTTAATGACTACTCTTGATAAACGCGACCGCATGAGTAATCTCAACACTGCTACTGATATGCAAGGGGAAATTATTTCCCCCAGTGATACAGCAGCTCGATCGTCAATAGCATCAGTCTTTGCGACGGCGAATTATGGCTTATAGGCCGGAAGAACTCGCAGGGGCGCGTCCGTGGAAGCTTGCCGCATTCACGACCTACGCTCTCAGCCTGTCCTTCTTTGAATCCATCGTCCTCGATCGTCTGGTTCGCGGCAGGACGCAGGAAGCCCTCATCCTCGCTGATGCCGAAGGCGTGAGGGCCGCCCTATCCGAACAAGGGGCACAGCGTGTGGGGCGCGACTATGAGGTAGAGCCAGTCGCGATGACGGGCGGCGTATTCCATCCGAAGGTTTCCTTCTTCCATGATGGGTCTGAGGCCCATCTACTCGTCGGGTCGGGCAATTTGACCTTCAGCGGTTGGGGCAGGAACCTCGAACTCGTGGAACATCTTCATCCCTCGTTCGCGGGCGACGCGTTCGAGGACGCGGCGGACTTCTTCGATGCGCTGGCCAGCCAGCCGACGGCCGCCCACGGTGCCCAGGACCGCTGCCTGCAGATTGCGGCAAGGTTGCGCGGTGCGGCGTCGGTCGGAATGAAAAATGGCTCATTCCGACTTCTCCATAGTCTTGGGCAAAGGATTGGCGACAGGATCGAGGAACTCGCGGACGGACTGGGAGGCGCGACCCGCCTTGCCGCTGCAGCTCCGTTTTGGGACGGCGGACAGGCCGTTACGACGCTCTGCAGGGCGCTGAAACTTGAATGCGCGCACGTTCACGCGCACCCGCACGGAGCCGTCCAGGGTAGCGTCGGCGACTGCTGGCCGCGGAACGCGGAGATCGAGATCGTACCAGTGGAGGCCTCCGAGTTCGCGAATGAACGAAGGCCGTTGCATGCCAAGGCATTTGAGATCGAATGCAGGCGGGGCAGGATCGTTGTCTCCGGAAGCGCGAACGGCACGCGCGCGGCGCTCTATGGGGGCAACGTTGAAGCCTGTGTTGCTCGTATCCAGTTGGAACCAACCGCCTCATGGACGCTGGAGCCGTCCTCGGCACTGCCCCCTCTCGCCCCGAGGGAAGACGAAGGCGAGTCAGACGAGTGCGCGAATCGTGGAGTGCTTCGAGCCGATGTCGCCGGCGACACGGTCAGCGGGCGCGTTCTTTCGCCTCTAATACACGGAGATGCCGTGCTGTCCAAAGTCTCGGTTGATGGGGTCGCACGCCTGTGTGATGTGACGCTGCAACCGGATGGATCGTTTCGTGCTTTGGTGCCTGGACTTGAGGCGCAAGCCCTGCGTGGTGGCCGTCTGGTCGTTCGCGTGACAAGCGAAGACGGGGAAGCGGAAGGATTCGCCTCGCTCTCGGCTGTGACAGGCCTTCGGAGGATCGCAGGCAAGGCCGCCTCGAGTCTGTTCGCGATCCTCTCTGGAACGGAAACGCCGGAGGACGTGCGCGTCCTCATGGAATGGGCTCACAATAACGCCGTCATGTTGGCCAGGTCGTCCGCAGCCGGCGCTCGAAAGATTCCTGTTGTCGCCGACCGTCCCTCTCCACTTGCGAAATCCGATCTCTGGAATGCGGCAGCGCCAGATAGCAAACCGGGTTCCGGGCAGGAAGGCGGCGATCCGGGGTGGATGCGATTCTTGGATGCTTTAATGCATGCTCTCCGAGAGAGGCGCGGACCGCTCGGCCGCGATGAGCACGAAGACGGCAGTGAGGTCAAGAAGCCCGCTAATGGGAACACAAACAAGGAAGACCCGACTGCCGTCGCCACACGAATCCTCGACGATGTGATCAACCTGCTGCTCCCGAGCGGTTCATCGTCTACGTCGGCGCTACGGGCGCTCGACTTGGCAGCGTACGCCTGTGACCGGCTTGGTGACGTGGTGTCCCGCGAGAAGGCGATGTCGTGGCTCAAGCGGTCGGTAGGCGCGATACTCGCCGACGGCGTGCCCCCTGAGCGTATGGCCGACGTTGCCTCAGCCGCGATGGCGCTTTCGGGAACCCGCCCGGATCGGGAAGAAGCGCGTTCGGCAAGGGAACGGATATTGAGAGTGGGGATTCCGCTCAAGGGAGAGCCGCCGGACGTGGTTTTCGCCAAGCCGTTTTTGGAGCGCATGTACGAAGAGGGCGACTACTTGGAAGCCTGGGAAGCAGTGCGTGACGTGACGACATGGCGGGAGCAGGCGCGCCGCTACGTCGACGCCCTCCATGCGGGATCGCCCGGAGACGGTTACGACGAATTGTTGGCGAAAGTGCCTCACGAAGCCGGCGTGCTCGAGGCCGGATTGAAGTCCGAGAACGCACGGAAGAGGATCGTGGTTCTGCAGAAATGGTCCTCCACCTGCTGCAGCATGCGGCTCCCCAAGCTCGAAGAAACCAAGCTAAGGCAGTACGGTGTGGCGCGGGCCGTGAATTGCTGCCAGAAGGCACTCATATGGCCGAAGGCTTCCGATGGCGAAGAACGCGCTTGAAACGTTGATCGAAACCGCTGCGGCCGCGACGGGACCTATGGCGGTGGACGAGCCGAGAGCGGAAGGTTCGTCGATCGATCCATGCGGCCTTCGCGAAACCAACTTCGACATGATGAACGAGGTTTGTGACGGCCTGAACAACGTCGCTCGGCACATCCGTCCGTTCACGCTGGTCGCATGGGCGTGGCGGCGGGCGCTACGGATTGCGGAGCAGCGGGGAGCAGCCCTCAACGACGTCGAGGATTTAGAGAAGTTCGTCGCCCGGTGCGAGACCGTGTTCGCCTGGTCTTGCTTTCTCGATGACAGAAACGCTGACATTCCGGGCGCTCAGGCCCTCGCTCCGTTCCTGAGCCAGGGATCGTACCGCTTCAGTGGGTCCCATTGGGAGAGCTTCAGAAAGATAAGACGCAACTCGACGGGTTTCTCGGCTCCCGCCAACTACGGCCCCGGGTTGCGGTCCCTCGGCTGGACGCTGCGAAACGCGGCGAACGCTCGCGCCCTTGTCCCCAGCCCAGATGCAGCCGCGGCAATCGATGCCTTTGAAGCCCGGCTGGGCGACAGGCTAAGCCATCCAGTCTTCAACACTTTCGGAGAGGCCGAAGTCACGACGGAAGATGTGTCGGCCTGGGCAGCCGCGTGGAAGCTCGACGCGCTTACGTATGAGGAGCGCGTCCATATGCGCAGAGCGCTGACGGGCGATCTCGCTACAAGGACCCGGGCCGAGGGCGTCGGTCTTTTGCTGAGTGCAGCCGGGCAACTTGCGCACTGTGATCCTGCCGGGGCAGAAGGCGTGATCTCCGTACGCAATGCCGCCGCAGGGGAAGTCGCGGAATTTGCCGTCCCAGAAAGGTTTGAGGCCGCGGCCGTGAAGTGGCGTCGTCTTCAGGTCCGACAGCTTTTTCGCTTCGCCCTTGAGGCCTTGCTCGCATGGGCCGTGGATAGGCTCTCCGATGGCCCGAGGGGGAGCGAGCAGCTCACCACCGCCTTCCTGAGGGAGGCGGGCATCGACCCGACCGAAAACGCTGGGACAGCATGGTTGGGAGCGACCTCGCCGTCCGGCTCACTTTCCCAAGCATCCGACTCGATTGCTGACACGCTTCAGGTGCGCGGAAGGGCAGGCTTGGGCGCGGCTATCGCGCGGGCACTGGCGATCTGCGTTGCGAACGCGCCGGAGGAGGGCAGCAGCTTCGACCGGGAGGACCGCCTTCCTTTGCGCCGGGCGGCCCAACAGGCCATTGCAAGGGCGTCCCTGCCCTCCCGCGAACTCGCGAGACACGTTATCGAGACATGGGTGCTAGCGCAGCATGTCTACTGGGCGGTGGGCAGGGGACTGCAGGATGCGCGCGGCAGTGGCAAGCGCATTTTGAGGCTCAAGGTAGTTATGGAAGAGGGCGGGTGGCAAGCGCTACCTGGAGCGGGACTTTCACCGCAGCCGACGCCAGACCGTATTCGCACTGCGCTAAAGCTTGCAGAAGAGGCACAACTTATCAGTTTACCGACCGGGCTCGCCGCTTCCGGTGTTCGGTAAAGCTTCTGGACTTGCCGAATCCCAAACGTCCCGATTTTGTAAGGTCGGCCGGGATATTGCATGCATCGGGAAAGCGCGAGGATGAACTCAGATTGGCATTTTCCCTCATCGCTGCATTCATCGTGGCCGTAGTTGTAATCGCCGTGATGACGTTTTGATAACCACAGACCACGACGCTGGAAGTGGTAGATTTGGTCGGAGGCAAAAAATGTTTGTGGCCGACGCTTGCAACCGGTTGAAAACGCAACTCGAAGAAAATAGATGTAGATCGATTTCAGCAATAGGCTGCGGCTCACGGCTCCACTGATAGTCGACCCTCGGGTTGTCCTGATGTACGAGCTTCGGGAATATCCTATTCTCTCAGTTGACGACTCCATGGTTAAAAACATGGGTTGCAGTTTGCTGAAGTCTCGCAATGGAGGATTCGCCCATGAATAAATTTCAAAAGCGTCTCGACCTTGCTGTAGCAGCTCTAACTGCATTGTATTTGTCTATTGAGACTATCAATGTTGCTCTGGAACTGTTCAGCAAGGTTGTCAACTATGCCCGTAATGTTCGAAAACTTCCTGTATTCTTACTGGAAAAACGGCAAGCCGATCTATGCGCCTAATCCGTTCTCGGAAAAGCTTGGTGCAGACATAAAGCGCCAAGTGAACAAGGCCTATCAATTCGACAATTTTATTTATCATTTTAAAGACGGCTCGCATGTCGTCGCGCTGCACAAGCACCGCACCAACAAATTCTTCTGTCGTATCGACATTTCTCGTTTCTTCTACAGCGTTCAGCGAAACCGCCTGAAGCGTGTCCTCAAAGACGTCGGAATCTTCCGAGCCGAGTATTATGCCAAGTGGTCCACGGTAAAAAATCCATTCGCCGGTGGGGGCTACGTATTGCCGTATGGCTTCGTGCAATCGCCCATTCTTGCAACGCTCGTGCTGGCGAAATCTCCTATCGGCGAATACCTGCGCGGCCTCGACCCCTCCATCACAGCGTCCGTCTACATGGATGATATCTGCCTGTCTGGACCCGATCAGGCCGCATTGCAAGTTGCGTTCGAAGGGCTGCTCCAAGCTGTGGAGGAAGCGGGGTTCACCCTCAATGACGAGAAGACTCGTCCGCCTGCTGAGCAGATTGATATTTTCAATTGCAGCCTTGAGAATGGCGATACAAGGGTGCTGCCGGAAAGGATCGACGATTTTTACTCGGTGGATCGATCGCAGGCAAGCGAGGAGGGGTTCGAGGTCTATTGCGACATCGTGAAATCGCACACATGGCGCATCGGTGCGCGCAAGAAGCGGCGTCGGCTTTATTTCCGCACCAAGCCCAAAGCAAAGCCTGCGCCGGCAGCGACTACCTAACCTTTCCTCCCGTCAGCATTCCCAGCGCAAAGCCAATGATCGTGGAGATCGTCTTCTCCGCGAAGGCCTTCTTTGTCTTGTCCTGCGTGAAACAGTACATAAGGCAGAACACGACCAGCACGAACGCGACGAGCCCGAGTATCAGGTAAAGGAATATGCCGGGCGATGGATCACGTTCAGCCGCCGCCTTGGTGCTTGGCTCCTGAGCATTTGCCACCGTAACTAGGCTCGGCAGAGAGTATGCAAATTTTTCGATGTATGATGCTGACTGTAAAACGGATTGCGCGCCAATGACATCGGCTCTTAGCCGCCCGACCAACGATGCCGCCTCTGGGTTCGAAGCGACGATCTTTTCCAGCCGTTCCAAGTTGTAGTTCGACGTTTCAAGCGTACCGAGAAGGCGCTCGTAATCTCCGCCGGTGATCTGCCAGACCTTCACCTGATCTTGCGGGTATATCCGATGCCAGAGTTCCAAAGCCGATGTGCTTACTCCGGCAGCAAGAATGGCAATCAGCGCAGATGAAGTCATCACGCGAAACAGCGTGTAGAAGCGCTGACGCGGGGTATCAGCTGGGTCTCGGGTTTGCGATTCGTGGTTGGTCATGTGGAAGCCCCCATTGCGCCTTCTGAGTGCACGGATTCTGAGGCGTTTGAAAGTATGTCGCACCACTTTTCCGTGAATATGTAGGAGTTCGGCGCTGGGATGCGAAGTGACGACCACGGATAGCGGTAATCGTGCCAAGTCTGTTACTGGGCTGCAGGTCTTCGCCCAAAAGTCCGTTTTGCCGCCGCGAGCTTATCGAAATCCAACCCGCGGAACATGGAGAAATCGATCTCGGGATTGAGCTTCAGATTGGCAATCTCGCGCGCACGCTTCTCCGTCAGTGATCGGAACCCGTAGAGATCGTGCTCGTCGTCGCCGAGCTCATGCCCCACCTGGAGCTTGCGATCCCGCTTCTCGACATTCTGGTCGCTGGATTCGGAAATATACCCGCCCCTCAGCGAGTGGAACACTTCTCCCCGAGCTTCCTTGATCCCGGCCTTGTTGAACAGGCGGGCCATGTAGGACGAGGCGCTCTTGCTCGGATCGGCAAGTTTGATCAGCCCGCGGAAGAGAAACTGATCTCCCTGCGCCTGCGCCCACTGTACAAAGCCGATGTCGGTGAGGAAGTTGTGCAGGACAAAGAACGAAGCGCTCGCGTCGGTCTTGATCGGCACGCGTTTCCAGACGCCGCCATCCTGAACAATGCCCGTGGTTTGCGCCACCCATACGCCTTTGTATTTCTCGCGAAAGTCTCGTCCCTGAAGGTGGATGAGCAGGCCGAGCCGTCGTCCGGTGAGGAAGCCAAGCAATGGCAGCATGGCATTGTCGAGCAGCCCCGATTGCACGCCCGTCTCGAACAGCTTTTGGGTCTTGTGGTAGCCAAGCGGCTCGGTTGGAATCTTTGCTCGTGCTGTGTCCGGATAGGCAAGCCTGGCTCCAGCAAACGGGCTTTTGTATTCGTATTCCACCATGCCGGAATTGATGGCCGCCTTGACCACTGCCATGTAACCCTCCTCGAGGGTTTTGCGGG
Source organism: Sinorhizobium glycinis (assembly GCF_001651865.1). Classification (GTDB taxonomy): domain Bacteria; phylum Pseudomonadota; class Alphaproteobacteria; order Rhizobiales; family Rhizobiaceae; genus Sinorhizobium; species Sinorhizobium glycinis. Next base: position 296,868 of record NZ_LPUX01000060.1, on the reverse strand, counting down.
CGAGGGTTTCGAACCGATAATCCTGGTTGGAAGCAATGATCTCCCGGGCGGAGAGATGTTCGGCACGAGGCTTCTGTTTCGCCGGCCAGTATTTCATCAGGTCGATAAACGCCTGCAAATCGGTCGCGGTATAGGTGTCGACGGGGTGATCGCCGATCAGTTCCGCGAACAGGTTGAGCCGGGTTTCAGCAATGGCGATGTCCTTGTTCTCGCCGGATTTCGATGATTTCCGGAGCGCCAGGTATTTGGAGGCGATCTCGCTGAAACGGGGTTTGGTTGACAGCGGCCGCTCGACCGTGCGCCGATCCAGCTTGAAGGCGGGCGTGGCTGAGCTGGTGATCAGGCGTGCTGCCGATGCCTGAACCTTCTGCGTGGCAGGAGGAGCCACTTCGGGCAGAGGCACTTGGGGCAACTCGACGGACGTATAAAGCCGCTCGGTGAGCTTGACCGGTTCGGCAGGCCTCTCGTGCTTGGCAACATGGCTCGCGGCCAACATCTCGGCATTGTCGGCGATCATGTCGTCGTGCGGCCGATCTTCCTGCCTTGCCCTGACTTCCTTGCCGATCCGCACGAGCCCCTTCATCAACGCAAGCCCCCTCGCCTCTTCGGGCGTCGGCTCGCGAGCGGGCTCGCGCAGATCATAAAGGCCGCCCTTGAGAACAAGGCTGGTTAGGTCGTAGGGCCAATCGTCGTCGGCAAGCGTGTCGTCGGGATCGATGCCGAGGAGATCGGCAATTCGCGATGCTTGGTTTCCGGCCATTCTCTTGTCGATCTCCCTGAATGCCTGGCGCGCAAGCACGGCGAGCGCATCGGCGATTTCTCTCGCATCCTGAAGAGCAAGCGCGCCCAGACTGACGCGGACCGGGCGCGCGCTCGCGCCGCCGATCCGTTTCGGCAATCTGATCTGAAAGAGATAAATGCCGCCGCTTCTCACCAGATAGCGTCCGGAGGATCGCTTTTTAAGCTTGCGATTCCGTTTCTTCGCGGAAATGATTTCCGCGTCGTCGGGCGATACATGAGACGATACCGGGCGCGATACATTGCGCGGGTTTTTCATGGCGGAGGACCCTTTGCCGGGCTGCTCGCTCAGAAAACCTGCGGGGAAACCAAGAACTTAGCGGTAATTGGCGGAGAGTGGAAATCCGCTGGCGGAGAGGGGGGGATTCGAACCCCCGATGGGCTTGCACCCATGCCGCATTTCGAGTGCGGTGCATTCAACCACTCTGCCACCTCTCCGCGAGGCCGGTTGGCGCTATTGAGCGCGGCCGGTTCATAGCGGCAGTTTCGGCCGCTGGCAAGGGGCAGAAAGAAGAATATCTTCAATACGGTGCCTTTCGCCTTGACAAGGAAGGGCGACTCCCGTAATCCGCGCCGTGAGGTGGTGTGGGCTGCGCCTACGCCGCGCCGGGCATGAATTTGCCCGTTCACTGGTGGGGGTCAAGGGTTTCCGTGGCGCTCCGCTCAACCTGAACGACTGACAAAAAGACGGCCTTGCCTTCGGGCAAAGAGCCGGACCGAACATGAAAGGATAAAATATGTTCGCAGTCATCAAGACCGGCGGTAAGCAGTACCGCGTGGCGGCCAACGACGTCATCACCATCGAAAAGCTGGAAGGCGTTGCTGGCGACAAGATTGAATTCACCGAGATCCTGATGGTCGGCGTCGGCGCCGATGCGACCATCGGCGCTCCGTTTGTCGAAGGTGCCGTCGTCAGCGCCGAGGTCGTGGACCAGGGCCGCGCCAAGAAGGTCATCGCCTTCAAGAAGCGCCGCCGCCAGAACTCCAAGCGCTCGCGCGGCCATCGCCAGCATCAGACGACCGTCCGCATCCTGGACGTCGCGGCCGCCGGCGGCAAGGCGAAGAAGGCTTCGAAGAAGACCGAAGCCGCCGCTGAAGAAGCTGCAAACTGAGTTCCGGGATCGAAGGTTTAAAGGAGAACACCAATGGCACACAAGAAAGCTGGCGGTTCGTCGCGCAACGGTCGCGATTCTGAGTCCAAGCGCCTTGGCGTGAAGAAGTTCGGCGGCGAAGCCGTCATTGCAGGTAACATCATCGTGCGCCAGCGCGGCACGAAGTGGCATGCGGGCGCCAATGTCGGCCTCGGCAAGGATCATACGATTTTTGCGCTTACGGCCGGCAACGTGGACTTCCGTACGAAGGCCAACGGCCGAGTCTACGTGTCTGTAATGCCGAAAGCCGAAGCAGCGGAATAAGCCGGTAGCGCTCTAAAACAGCCGGCGTCGCATCGACCCGGCTGACGCACCCGCAAGGTTCCAAAGCCAGACTTCAAAGGGGAGATGGGGCAATACCCAACTCCCCTTTTCGCATGTCTGGAGGAAGAACCATGCAAACCGAGCTCTTGAGGGAAGACCAATCCCGGTCTCCCGAACAAAGGCTGAGGCCTCAACGGTCAAGGACCGACTGCCCGATATTGTTATCGCCCCGGCTCGTTTTGCGCGCGCCACATGAAGACGATATCGACGCCCTTGCCCATCTTGCCAACAACGCCAACATCGCCACCATGGTCTCGCGCATGCCGCACCCGTACACCACGGCGGATGCGGCCGATTTCGTGCGACGCGCGAAAGCCGGCACGATTGGCAAGTGCGTCTACGCGATCACGAAAGCGGACAATGGCGCATTCCTCGGCTGCTGCGGGATCGAGCCGCATGCCGACCAAAGGACGGTCGAGCTCGGCTATTGGCTCGGCGAGCCCTATTGGAACCAGGGCTATGCCACCGAAGCGGTGCAGGCGCTGACCGACATGGCCTTCCGCACCCGCGACATCGACCAGATCGATGCGCGTTGCCGCGTCATGAACATGGCCTCGCGCCGCGTCATCCAGAAGTGCGGCTTCCAGTTCCAGGGCTCCGGCATGGTCGACAGCCTGGCCCTCGGCGGCACCGTCGCCGTCGAATGGTACAGGCTCGACCGCAAGACCTGGGTTTCGCTGAGAAGCTGGGGAGGCATGCGATGAACGCGCTCGTCACCGAACGGGCGCAGATCGTCGCAAAGCGCGATCCCGGCCCCTGCCCGGTCATCGAAACGGAGCGGCTCAGGCTCCGCCCGCACCGCCTCTCCGATGCGGCCGCGATCGCCGAATCGCTCGGCGATTTCCGGGTGGCGCGCATGCTGGCGCGGGTGCCGGCGCCTTATGACCAGCAGGACGCGCTCGACTGGCTGAACCGCCAGGCTGCGAACGTGCTGCCGGATTGGACGCTCGCCGTCACGTCCGGCGACGACGTCCATATCGGCTGCGTCGGCATCGAGCTCAGGCAGGGCGAGTGGCATGTCGGTTATTGGATGAACCGCTTCTACTGGGGCAAGGGCCTGGCGAGCGAGGCGATCCATACCGCGGTCGAACGGTTCTTCCGCCGCATGCCGGATGCCGTGCTGCATTCTGGAGTCTTTGCCGACAACCCGGCCTCGCTCAAGGTGCAGGAGAAGCTCGGTTTCCGGATCACCGGCTGCAGCCAGATCTTTGCGCGCGCCCGCAATTCCATGGTGGCGCATATCGAAACGCGGCTGACGGCCGAAGACCTGCGCCGACCCGCCTGAAAGATCGAAGCCCGCCGGGACCCTGTCTCGGCGGGGTTCTTTTGCGATAGTCTTTGACCTCTGCCGGAACCGCCTATATCGATGGCGGCGAATGCTGGACGGGGTGAACTTGGGATGCGCGGTCTTCCACCTGCATCCGGCCCTTTTGACAAGCCGAACACGCAAGAAATGGCGAGCCGATGAAATTCCTCGATGAAGCGAAAGTTTATATCCGGTCCGGAGATGGCGGCGCAGGCGCCGTCTCCTTCCACCGCGAGAAATTCATCGAGTTCGGCGGGCCGGACGGCGGCGACGGCGGCCGCGGCGGCGACGTGTGGGTGGAGGCGGTGAACGGCCTCAATACCCTGATCGACTTCCGCTACCAGCAGCACTTCAAGGGCAAGACCGGCGTCCACGGCATGGGCCGCAACCGCACCGGGGCGAAGGGCGCCGACGTGACGCTGAAGGTGCCGGTCGGCACTCAAATCTTCGAGGAGGACAATGAGACGCTGATCGTCGACATGGTCGCAGAGGGCCAGCGCTACCGGCTTGCCGCCGGCGGCAATGGCGGCTTCGGCAACGCCCACTTCAAGTCGTCGACCAACCAGGCGCCGAACTGGGCCAATCCCGGCCTCGAGGGCGAGGAGAAGACGATTTGGCTGCGGTTGAAGCTGATTGCCGATGCCGGCCTTGTCGGCCTGCCGAATGCCGGCAAGTCGACCTTTCTCGCCGCCTGCACCCGCGCCCGACCGAAGATCGCCAACTATCCCTTCACGACGCTCCACCCCAATCTCGGCGTTGCCACGGTCGACGGACGGGAGTTCATCATCGCCGACATTCCCGGGCTGATCGAGGGCGCCCATGAGGGCGTCGGCATCGGCGACCGTTTCCTCGGCCATGTCGAGCGCACCCGCGTGCTGCTGCATCTGGTCTCCGCACAGGAGGAGGATGTCGCCAAGGCCTATACGACGGTGCGGCACGAGCTCGATGCCTATGGCGGCGGGCTTGAAGGAAAGCCGCAGATCGTCGCGTTGGCGCAGATCGACGTGCTCGACGAGGCGGAATTGAAGGCAAAATCGAAAGCGCTTGCCAAGGCCTGCGGTGCGCCGCCGCTTCTCATTTCGGCCGTCACCAACAGGGGCATGACCGAGGCGCTGAGGGCGCTGCGCGATGTCATTTCCGCCGCCAAGGCCGGCGAGGAGCAAGCTTGACATGGCCGCAACCCGCAAACCGCTCGAGAAACACCGCCGGATCGTCATCAAGATCGGCTCCGCCCTGCTCGTCGACCGCAAGAGCGGACTGAAGAAGAGCTGGCTCGACGCCATGTGCGCCGATATCGCTGCGCTGAAAGCGAAGGGCGTCGAGGTGCTGGTTGTCTCCTCGGGCGCCATCGCGCTCGGCCGCACCGTGCTTAGCCTGCCGGCCGGCGCCTTGAAACTCGAGGAAAGCCAGGCGGCCGCCGCAGTCGGCCAGATCGCCCTGGCGCGCGCCTGGTCGGAAAGCCTCTCGGCCGATCAGATCATCGCCGGCCAAATCCTCTTGACCCTCGGCGACACGGAGGAGCGCCGCCGCTATCTGAATGCGCGCGCCACGATCAACCAGTTGCTGAAGCTCGGCTCGGTGCCGATCATCAACGAGAACGACACGGTCGCGACCACCGAGATCCGCTATGGCGACAACGACCGGCTTGCCGCCCGCGTGGCGACGATGGTCGGCGCCGACCTGCTGGTGCTGCTGTCAGACATCGACGGCCTCTATACCGCCCCGCCGCACGTCGATCCGGAGGCCCGCTTCCTCGAGACGATCGCCGAAATCACGCCGGAGATCGAGGCAATGGCCGGAGGTGCCGCCTCGGAGCTTTCGCGCGGCGGCATGCGCACCAAGCTCGATGCCGGCAAGATTGCTACCACCGCCGGCTGCGCGATGATCATTGCATCCGGAAAGCCGGAGCATCCGCTGAAAACGATCGAGGTGGGGGCCCGCTCCTCCTGGTTCGCGCCCTCCGGCTCGCCGGTGACGGCGCGCAAAACCTGGATCGCCGGGCAGCTTCTGCCAGCCGGTTCGATCGCGATCGACGCCGGCGCCGAGACTGCGCTGCGCTCCGGCAAGAGCCTGCTGCCGGCCGGCGTCCGGCAGGTGACGGGAACGTTCAGCCGCGGCGACACGATCGCGATCCTCGGCAGTTCCGGCCGCGAGATCGCCCGCGGCCTTGCCGGCTACGACGCCGACGAAGCGCGCCAGATCGCCGGCAAGAAATCCGCCGAGATCGCCGCGATCCTTGGCTATGCCGGCCGCACCGCCATGGTGCATCGCGACGATATGGTCATGACGGCCTCCTCCGGCGCACGGACCGGGGAGGAAAAGGATGAGAAGAAGGGCAAGCTCCATGCCTGATGCGGTTGAAAACGGCAAGGATGTCAACGCGATGATGCTGGAGATCGGCCGTCGTGCCAAGGCGGCCGCCCGGCCGCTCGCGATCGCCAGCGCCGAGCGTAAGCATGCGGCGCTGATCGCCATGGCGGAGGCGATCGTCGCGAAAAGCGGTGAGATCCTCGCCGCCAATGCGGTCGATCTCGGAAACGCTCAAGAAAGCGGCGTCGCCAAATCGTTCATCGATCGCCTGACGCTGACGGATGGGCGCATCCGCGATATGGCCGACGGCATCCGCGCAATCGCCGCGCTCCGGGATCCGGTCGGCGATGTCATCGCCGAATGGGATCGGCCGAACGGGCTGCACATCGAGCGGGTGCGCACGCCGCTCGGCGTCATCGGGGTGATCTATGAGAGCCGCCCCAACGTCACGGCGGATGCCGGTGCGCTCTGCCTCAAGGCCGGCAACGCCGTGATCCTGCGCGGCGGCTCCGATAGTTTCCATTCGTCAGGGGCGATCCATGCCTGCCTCGTCGAGGGGCTGAAGGCGGCGGGCCTGCCGGAGGACGCGATCCAGATGGTGCCGGTCGCCGACCGCGCCGCCGTCGGCGCCATGCTTTCGGGGCTTGACGGCGCGATCGACGTGATCGTGCCGCGCGGCGGAAAGAGCCTTGTCGCTCGCGTGCAGAATGAGGCCCGCGTGCCGGTCTTCGCGCATCTCGAAGGGCTCTGCCACATCTATGTCGACGCCTCGGCCGATCTCGACATGGCGGCAAAAGTCGTCGTCAACGCCAAGATGCGCCGCACCGGCATCTGCGGCGCCGCCGAGACGCTGCTGATCGATCGCAACGCCGCCGACCGGCTGGCAAGACCGCTGCTCCAGGGCCTCCTCGGCGCCGGCTGCGAAGTGCGCGTCTCCGAGGAACTGCAAGGCCTGCTTCCCGGCCTGAAGGCGGCAAGCGAAGAGGACTGGGCGACCGAGTACCTGGACGCGATCATCTCGGCGAAGCTCGTCGACGGCATTTCCGGCGCCATCGAGCACATCAACACCTGGTCTTCGGCCCATACCGAAGCGGTGATCGCCGAGGATCCAAAGGTCGTCGAGCGCTTCTTCACGGAAATCGACTCGGCGATCCTGCTCCACAACGCCTCGACGCAATTTGCCGACGGCGGCGAGTTCGGCATGGGCGGCGAGATCGGCATTGCCACCGGCAAGATGCATGCCCGCGGTCCGGTTGGCGTCGAGCAGCTCACTTCGTTCAAATATCGCGTGCGCGGCACGGGACAGGTGCGGCCCTGACGACGCCTGCCGATGTGAAGCCCGAATATCTGCGCATGCCGCATGTCGAAAGCGGCATGACGGTCGGCCTGTTCGGCGGATCCTTTAACCCGCCCCATGACGGCCATGTGCTGGTTGCCGAGACGGCGCTGCGCAAGCTCGGGCTCGACCAGCTCTGGTGGATGGTGACGCCCGGCAATCCGTTGAAGGACCGCAACAATCTCGCGCCGCTTGCCGAGCGCATCGCGATGAGCGGGAAGATCGCCGGCAATCCGCGCATCAAGATCACCGCCTTCGAGCAGGCGCTCGGCCAGAGCTTTACGGCCCGCACTTTGGAGTTCATCCGGGCGCGCAATCGCGGCGTGCGCTTCGTCTGGGTCATGGGGGCGGACAATCTCCGGAACTTTCACCGCTGGCAGAACTGGCGCCGGATCGTCGGCACCTTCCCGGTCGCGGTGATCGACCGACCAGGCTCGACCCTTGCCTATCTGTCGTCGCCCATGGCACGCACCTTCAGCCATGCGCGCGTCGATGAGGACCGCGCCTTGACGCTCGCGTTCCGCCGGCCGCCGGCCTGGACCTTCATCCACGGCCCCCGTTCGCCCTTGAGCTCGACGGCGCTTCGTTCCGCCAAATCCGGGTGAATTCGCGTCATTTATTTCTCGCGTCTTGAAACCGCACCGGTTTGGTGCCTACATTTGAAGCACGGTTCGACTCCAATCACGAACCGGAAGTGCTTGTTCTGTTCATTTTGAAAGGAAAGACCCTGACAACAGCACACGCCAAGGGATATGCGGTCTCCGCATTCCCGCGCAGCACGGAATCGAGCGACGAAGCCGCTGTCCGTGCGCTCAAGCTGGTCCTCGAAAGCCTAGAGGACTCGAAGGCAGAAGATATAGTCACCATCAACATTGCCGGTAAGTCGGCGCTGGGAGACTTCATGGTCGTCGTCTCCGGGCGCTCGAACAGGCATGTGATGGCTATTGCCGACCACCTGGTGACGGACCTGAAAGACGAGGGCCTTGGCAATCCCCGCGTCGAGGGCCTCGAGGGTGGCGACTGGGTGCTGATCGACACCGGCGATGTGATCATTCACATCTTCCGGCCCGAGATCCGGGAGTTCTACAACATCGAAAAGATGTGGGCCGCCCCGGAGATCGAGGAAAGCACCCTGCACTGAGACGCGCCGCCCGTCCCTGACCGATCGCCTCAGGACGGAGCGACGACCGGTGCCGATTTGAGATGCGGCTGTCACCACCCGACCGGGAGGGTGGCAGCAAGAGGGTTTTTGCCGGTCGAAACCTACAGTGCCATGCGTCTTTTCAGACGCACAAAGCTCGCTGTAGCGCTTTGAATCGCTGCATGTCTTATTCTTGAACCGACGATGGTTTGAGAAAACGTGCAGCAGTCGATCGGATGCCGGTGGGGACGGAACGGGTCAATGCGTATCGGACTTCTCGCAGTCGGCCGCCTGAAGGCGGGGCCGGAAAAGGATCTCGCCGCCCGTTATCTCGATCGCTTCGCCAAGGCCGGGCCGGCCGTGGGCCTGGAACTGGCGCGGGTCGTCGAGATCAACGAGAGCCGCGCGGCGAATATGGAGACGCGCAAGCGCGATGAGGCGGCCCAGCTCGAAAAGGCGCTCGCCGACGGCAGCCTGCTGGTACTGCTCGACGAACGCGGCAAGGCGCTCGATTCGGAGAGTTTCGCCACGCTGCTCGGCACGTTCCGGGACGGCGGCAAGCGCGATCTGATGATCGCCATCGGCGGTGCCGACGGGCTCGATCCGGCGCTTCATGCCCGAGCCGATGCGGTTCTCTGCCTCGGCAAGATGACCTGGCCGCATCAGCTCGTGCGCATCCTCATCGCCGAGCAGCTCTATCGTGCCGTGACCATCCTTGCCGGCCATCCGTACCACCGAGCATAGTCGCCCCTCATCCGGCCTGCCGGCCACCTTCTCCCCGCGAGCGGGGCGAAGGAGACCCGCGGCGGCGCCTCGCCCGCTCGCCGGCGCGTTGGAATTGCGGGCGCGCGGCTTGTCCCTTCTCCCCGCGCTGCGGGGAGAAGGTCGCGGCAGCGGGATGAGGGGCACTCCCCGGTACTTGTCTTACCGCATGTATTTGGATCGGCGACGACTCAACGAAGGGCAACGCCTCCCTGAAGCCCTTGTCGAGCAATAACAAGAATATGTATTGGTGGCTTCCGCCAAATCGGATTAGGGTTTCCTGAATTATTTGCTAGCCGACGAGACAGGATGACGCGCGCCAGGAACAGAACCGACGTGGCCCGGATGAAATTTGCCGTCGGGCAGATCGGCCGGCACGCGGCGATCGCCGCCCTTCTCCTGTCGACCGGTGCGCCGGCGCTGGCGCAGGATCCCGGCGTGGGCGCCGCTCCAGGCCCGGCCGCCGCCAAGCAGGGCCCCCCGGATCCAGCGGCCGACCTGACCCTGAGGCGCGACAGCACGCGCAGCGAACTCGAGGCATTGTCGAAGACGATCGGCCTTTCGCGCGACCGCGCCGCGGCCCTCGAGCAGACGATTGCCGAGATCGACAAGAGCAACGCGGCGCTGCGTTCCGCGATTGTCGACTCGGCCGCTAAACGCCAGGAACTTGAACGGCAGATTGCCGAGGGAGAGAAGAAACTCAACGAACTGCGTGCCAAGGAGGACGTGGTCAAGCGTTCGCTTCGGGGTCGGCGGGGCCTGCTCGCCGAGGTGCTCGCTGCCTTGCAACGCATGGGCCGCAACCCGCCACCGGCGATCCTGGTGACGCCGGAAGATGCGCTGGCTTCCGTTCGCAGCGCCATCCTGCTCGGCGCCGTCGTTCCGGAAATACGCGAGCAGACCGACAGCCTGGTCGCCGACCTCAAGGCGCTTGCCGACATCCGCGCCGGGATCGCCCGGCAGAGGGACGACCTGACGGCGGCGATGACGGCCAACCTCGAGGAAGAGCGGCGCATGTCGATGCTCGTCGCCGAAAAAGAAAGGCTGCGGCAGCGGAGCGCCACAGAACTGGCCTCCGAACAGCGCAAGACAGAGGAACTCGCTTCGCAGGCGGGCAATCTCGAAGGGCTGATCTCGTCGCTCGAAAACGAGATCTCCTCGGTGCGCGAGGCGGCTGAGGCCGCGCGCGCCCAGGAGGAGGAACGGCTGCGGATGAACGAGGCCGAGCGCGAGGCGGCGCGGGAGCTTGCCAAGAGCGCAGTGCCCGACAAAAACCGCATTGCGCCCGCATATGTGTTTTCGGAATTGCAACAGAGGCTCAGCTATCCGGTCGCAGGCGCGATCCTGCGGCAATTCGGCGACGCGGACGGCACCGGGCACTCGCTGCAGGGGGTCATGCTGGAAACCAATGCAGGCGCGCTGGTGACCACGCCGGCGGACGGCTGGGTCGTCTATGCCGGCAGTTTCCGCAGCTATGGGCAGATGATCATCCTCAATCCCGGCGACGGCTACCATATCGTGCTGGCCGGAATGGAAAATGTGAGCGTCCGCCCCGGGCAGTTCGTCGTCGCAGGCGAGCCGGTCGCGACGATGGGTGCAAAAAGAGTGGCGAGTGCGGCGGCCTTGACGCTGGAAACGGACAGGCCGACGATTTACATTGAGTTCCGAAAAGACGGAAAGCCGGTTGATTCCCGACCGTGGTGGACCGCAGCAGAAGTTGGAAAGGCGCGAAATGATACGTAGAGCTTCACTTGTTCTGGTCGGGGCGCTGATGGGGGCGACGGCGATGGGCGTCGTCTATTCGGCAACGATCCCGGCCGTGGCGGCCAATTCGTCCACATACCGCGAGCTGGCGATTTTCGGCGATGTGTTCGAGCGCGTACGCGCGCAGTACGTGACGCCGCCGCAGGACGACAAGCTCATCGAGAATGCCATCAACGGCATGCTCTCCTCCCTCGACCCGCATTCGAGCTACATGAACTCGGCGGATGCCGAGGATATGCGCACCCAGACGCGCGGCGAATTCGGCGGCCTCGGCATCGAGGTGACGATGGAAGAAGATCTCGTCAAGGTGACGAGCCCGATCGACGACACCCCCGCCGCCCGCGCCGGCGTGCTTGCCGGCGACCTGATCTCGAAGATCGACGGCCAGGACGTTCGCGGCCTGAAGCTCGAGGAAGCGGTCGACAAGATGCGCGGTGCCGTCGGCACGCCGATCAAGCTCACCATCCTGCGCAAGGGTGCGGACAAGCCGATCGAGTTGACGATCGTTCGCGACGTGATCGCCGTGCGTGCGGTCAAATACCGCGTCGAAGGCGATGTCGGCTATCTCCGGGTGATCTCCTTCACCGAAAAGACCTTCGACGACCTCAAGAAGGGCATCGAGAAGGTCAAGACGGAAGTCCCGGCGGACAAGCTCAAGGGCTATGTCCTCGACCTGCGCCTCAATCCGGGCGGTCTGCTCGACCAGGCGATCAATGTTTCGGACGCTTTCATGGAGCGCGGCGAGGTCGTCTCGACCCGCGGCCGCAACCCGGACGAGACGCGCCGCTTCAACGCGACGCCGGGCGACCTGACGGACGGCAAGCCCATCATCGTTCTCGTCAACGGCGGCTCGGCTTCGGCATCGGAGATCGTCGCCGGCGCGCTGCAGGACCTGAAGCGCGCGACCGTGCTCGGCACCCGTTCCTTCGGCAAGGGCTCGGTTCAGACGATCATTCCGCTCGGCGATGCCGGCGCGCTGCGTCTGACGACGGCGCTCTACTACACGCCGTCCGGCAAGTCGATCCAGGGCACCGGCATTACGCCCGACATCAAGGTCGAACAGCCGCTGCCGCCGGAACTGCTCGGCAAGGTGGAAGCCCAGGGCGAGTCCGACCTGCGCGGCCACATCAAGGGCCAGAATGAGAGCGACGAGGGCTCCGGCTCGGTGGCCTATGTGCCCCCGGAAGCCAAGGACGACATCCAGCTCAACTACGCGCTCGACCTTTTGCGCGGCAAGAAGACGGATCCGTCCTTCCCGGCCAATCCCGAACAGGCCGAACTCAAGAAGTAAGCGGACGTTGCTGTAAGTGGCTCATTGGCCTGATCCAGCAATCCAAGTGGGCCTTCGAAGCGAATGAGATAAAGGCGCCGGGCTGTTCAACCCGGCGCCTTTATATTATGCATCGGCGATGTAGCCGACTGCCGATGATTCTTCGCGAGCGGGCGCATATCTCACCGGCAACTTCCTAAGGTCGAGGCTCCGTTTGGGAACTGATCTCAATGCCCCCCTTGGCCAGGGCCGGAAGAACAGGCCTAAGCCCAGGCGCGATCCGCGCCGGATGTTCGGCTATGCGTTTCTTGGCACCTTCACGCTTGCCGTCGCCGGGCTTTCCGGCTGGGCCGCCTTGGCACCCGATCACCTGATCCGCACGCCCGATCCGACCGCGAGTGCCGAAACGAACCCGGCGGCCGCCGAGCAAGCCACACCTTCCGCCAAGCCAAAGCGGGCGGCCGGCTCGCTTCGCCCGGGCGGCGCTTACTCGGGAGCCCATGTCGAGGAAATCCTCACCGACGACGGCGCCACGGTCACGAAATTCACGCCGAGGCCGCGCGAGGGGGACGGGCCGGCGCTGATCAGCGCCGAGACGGTGCGCGGTCAGGATCCCCGCATGGCGGCGCTGCCGAACGATGACCTCATCGAAGACACGCCGCAAGGCCGGTTGCCGATCGTCGGTCCGGACGGGTTGAGACCGATGGACCAGTATGCGCGCCCCTGGTCCGGCGCGCGCGGCACGCGCATCGGCCTGGTCGTCGGCGGCCTCGGCCTCAGCCAGACGGGAACCCAGCGCGCCATCCGCGACCTGCCGCCGGAGGTGACGCTCGCCTTCGCCGCGGCCGGCAACAGCCTGCAGCGCTGGATGCAGGATGCGCGGCGCGACGGCCACGAACTCCTCCTGCAGATCCCGATGGAGCCCTTCGACTACCCGGACAACGACCCCGGGCCGCAGGCGCTTCTCGTCTCACGCGGAGCCACGAAGAACCTCGCAGAGCTGCACCGCAGCATGGGCCGGATCACCAACTATACCGGCATCATGAACTATCTCGGCGGCCGTTTTCTCTCCAATGCGGATGCGCTCGAGCCGCTGATGCGCGATCTCGGCAAGCGCGGCCTCCTGTTTCTCGACGACGGCACCTCGGCGCAATCGCTTTCCGGAACGCTCTCCGGCGCCTTCGGCGTGCCGCACGGCTTCGCCGATCTGGTCCTCGACAGCGAACTCAGCCGCAACGCGATCCTGCGCAAGCTCGACGAGCTCGAACGCGTCGCGCGGCGCAACGGCACGGCGATCGGCGTCGCCTCCGCCTTCGACGAGAGCGTGGCGACGATCGCCGAATGGATGGAAGAGGCCGGCGCGCGCGGCATCGAATTCGTCGGTATTTCGGCCCTCGTCAACGATCCGCAACAAAACTGATCTAAGCAGGCAATCGGCTGAATGCCTGACAGCACATGCAAGGGAATGGCGACATGGGTAAGGACAAGGGCAAGGTTTTGAAGGCAGAGGACCTGCCCTATCGGCCGTGCGTCGGCGTCATGGTCCTCAATCGACAGGGGCTCGTCTGGGCGGGGCATCGGCTCGCCGTCGGCAATTCGGAATATGACGGCTCGCCGCAGCTCTGGCAGATGCCGCAGGGCGGCATCGACGAGGGCGAGGATCCGCTCACGGCCGCCTATCGTGAACTCTATGAGGAAACCGGCATTCGCACCGTCTCTTTCCTTGCCGAGGCGCCCAGCTGGATCAACTACGATCTGCCGGAGCACCTGATCGGCATCGGCCTCAAGGGCAAGTATCGAGGCCAGACCCAGCGCTGGTACGCCTTCCGCTTCGAGGGCGACGAAAGCGAGATCGCCATCAACCCGCCGCCCGGCGGCCACGCCCCGGAATTCGACGCCTGGGAATGGAAGCCGATGCAGGACCTGCCGAGGCTGATCGTGCCGTTCAAGCGCAAGGTCTATGAGGAGGTCGTCGCCGCTTTTTTGCATCTTGTGAAGTAGGCGGGTCCTGCCCCGGTAGAACGCCCGCCCCGAACCGGGACGGGCATAGCTCGTCGCGGAGCACGTCAGGCGAGGACGAAGTCGCTCGTCGAGAGCGTCGCGACCTTTTCGAGGATGGCGACGAGCTGCAGGTCGGCGTCGGTACCGGCTCCGTCGGCATCGAACCAGAGGCGGCCATTGTCCGTCTCGAACAGGAACGTGCCCTTCCCGCTTGTGGCAGCCGGATCCGTTCCGGTCACGAGCGTCACCGCCGTGTCGCCCGCCCCAATGCCGAAGCCGGCGCGCTCGATGACGAGTTTGTCCTGGCCGCGTACGAAGTCGGTTATCACGTCCCCCTGGCCGTCGAAACCGTCCTTGTCGAAGACGAACCGGTCATTTCCGGCACCTCCGGTCAGCCAGTCGTCGCCCTTCCCGCCGACCAGCGTATCGTTGCCGGCGCGGCCGTCGAGCAGGTCGTCGGCCTTCCCGCCATAAAGAACATTGCCGTTTGCATCGCCGCGGATCTCGTCGTCGGCGCCGCTGCCTTTGATGATCTCGACGTTCGTCACCGTAAGACCGAGCGCCAGGCCCCTGTTCGCCGCCTGGTCCTGGAGATCGAGAACGGCCGAAGTCAATCCGTCGCTGAAGGAGAACGTGTCGATACCGCTACCGCCGTCGAAGACATCCTTGCCCGCGTGATCATCGCGGATGAGGAGGTCGTCGCCGGCATCGCCGAAGAGCTGATCGTCGCCGGCGCCGTCCCGGAGCGTATCCTTGCCGCCGCCGCCGTGCAGAACGTCGTCGCCGTTGTCGCCTTTGAGCGTGTCGTCGAGATCGCCGCCGTTCACCCTGTCGCGGCCGTTGCTGCCCGAATATTCGAGCCCTTCGAAGCCGTTGAACCATGTCGCCGTATCGACGATGACGGCTCCGCCGGAGAAGGTGAAACTGATGTCCCGCGTCTGCCCCGTGAGATCGAGGTTCAGCACGTCGGTTCCGGCGCCGCCGACGGCCTTGTCGCCAATCCCGATATACACCTTGTCATCGCCATCCTCGGCATAGATCACATCCTTGCCCTCGGTGCCGGCGAGGCCTGCGCCGCGGATGACGTCGTTGCCCGCGCCGCCTCTCAAGCGGTCGTCCCCGGCATCGCCCGATATCGTGTCGTCGCCGGCGCCGCCATTGAGGACGTCGTTGTTGCCGCCGCCGCTCAATTCGTCAGCGAGGCTGCCGCCGACGAAGGTGTTGCTGCCCGCGCCGCCGATGAGCTTGACGCACTCGACGTTCCTCACAAAGACGGGCGCGTTGGTGGCGGTCACGTCGGCCGAGAGCTCAAAGCCGACATCCGCCCAGGAAGCGCTGAAGTCGATGGTCGCGAAGTCGATCCCGGCGCCACCGTCGAGGTCGAGAACCCCATTCGTGGCGCTGCGCGAAAAACTATCGTTTCCAGCGCCAAGATCGACGACGTTGTTGCTGGCGCCGCTCGATCCGTCGCCGACGGAAACCTTGTCGTCGCCGTCCCCGGCGCTGATCGTGTTGAAGCCGTCGAGGTCGTTGATCACATCGTCGCCGGCTCCGGATGTGAGCGTGTCGTTGCCATTGCCGCCATCCAGCCGGTCCGCACCGTTGCTGCCGATCAGCGTGTCGTTGCCGCCATGGCCGTAGAACCAGACGCTCTCGGCGGAGCCTACCGACGCGACCACGTCGTCGCCGGCGCCGAAATAGACGATGTAACGCTCGAAATTCGTAAGCACCGTACCGTCGGAAAGCGTGGCCGTCGTGCCGCTCACCGAGAAGGTCTGGGCCGTCGTCAACGAGAGGCGATGGAGAGATACATAGTCCGTCCCGTTGCCGCCATCGGCCAGATCCGGCCCGCCTTCGCAGAAAACCATCTCGTCATCGCCGTCGCCGCCGGACACGTTGTCCATGCCGGCCCCCGCATTGACGTAATCACGACCGGCGCCGAGGTCGACCGTATCGTCCCCACCATCGGAAAAGACGACGTCGTTGCCATCGGCGGTGACGATGTGGTTCGCGTCGGAACCGGCGGCGAAGAACGTATAATGCTCGATGCCCATGATCGTCGTTCCGTCGCCGAGCGTATTGACTTCGGACGGCGCCTTGGCGGTGAAATTGCCGGTGAAGTTCCCGACCTGCAGACGATCGCTGCCGCTGAAATCGGTAATCTGGTCCTTCCCTTCGCCATAGGTGTAGACGAAGACATCGTCGCCGGAGCCTCCCTCCGACATATCGTCTCCAAGACCGCCGTAGAGGACGTCGTCGCCCGCCCCTCCCTGGAGAATATCCGCGCCGTCACCGCCGGAGAGCTGGTCCCTGCCGCTGCCGCCCGAAAGCAGGTCGTTGCCGGCGTCGGCGATGAGCACATCTTCGTCGTCGCCGCCATAGAGCCTGTCGTCGCCGTCGCCGCCGTAAAGCCAGTCCTTTCCGGCGTCGCCGAAGATGACGTCACTGCCGGTTTCGCCAAAGATGCGGTCGGAACCGGAGCCGCCGGCGAGCATGTCGGCGCCGGTGCCGCCCGTCAGAGAATCGTCGCCACGGCCGCCCGAAAGCTCGTCGTTGCCGAGCCCCCCGGACAGAACATCGGCATAGTTGCCACCGACGACCACGTCGTCGAAATTCGTTCCGGTGATAGAGAAGGACTCGACATTGCTGATCTGCATGCCGCCGGTCAGCGTCTGCACGGAAGCCCAATCCTTGATCGTGATTTCGAGGCCGGCGCCATAGGTCGAATAGTTGAGCCTCATCGTGTCGAGGCCGGAACCGCCGTCGACGATGTCACCGACAATCTCGTCGATCCCGTTGGCAACGATGGTGTCGTTGCCGCTGCCGCCATTGAGCCTGTCCTTGCCGGCGTCGCCGGCGAGCACATCTTTGCCGCTGTCGCCGTTCAACGTATCGTCACCGTCACCGCCGTGAAGGTCGTCACCCTGAAATGAACCGCTGACGCTATCATTGTCCTCATAGCCGTAGGCACTATCGCCGCCCATGCCGCCATTGATGATATCGGCGCCGCCGTAGGCCCAAATGACATCGCCCTCGAGATCGCTGCCAATCAGCGTATCGGCGGCGTACGTGCCCTCAATCACTCCCATTCGTGTCTCCTGACTGTTGCGGGACGCGCAGGCTCCGGCCGCGATCATCGGTTCTCGCCGCATCGAACTCGTATTCGTTCGCAGAAATGCGATGGGCGTGCCCTGTTTCGATGCCGCTTGTCACATTGAAGCGCATCCGCCCCGCTAACGAACCATGAGCGGGCCGTGAAAAAAGCGCAAAATGAGCCAATGCCAGTGATTTTCGTAACCTGCTTCGAACCATACCAGGTGATGCGCTTGCATGACCTGCAGAACGGCGCTTCCGTTCCGCGCCGTTTATGTGCGATTTCGGGAGGCTCTCCTGTTCCCGTCGAAACAGACAGATGCGGACGGCGGCCAAGCCGCGATCGCAGCGCGACTTGGCCGCCGACCGCATGACGGATAGCGAGGGGCATCGGCAGAAAGCCTGCCTCACCGGAATGAGACAGGCTATTCTTCATCATGGGATCTTCTCAGGCGAGGACGAAGTCCGAGATCGAAAGCGTCCTGACGTTCTGCAGGATGGCGACGAGCTCAAGGTCGGCCTCGGTGCCCGAGCCATCGGCATCGAACCAGAGGCGGCCGTTGTCGGTTTCGAACAGGAAAGTGCCCTTCCGGCTCAAAGCCTCGGGTTCCGTCCCGGTCACGAGCGCTACCGCCGTATCGCCCGCCGCAATGCCGAAGGCGCCACGGTCGATGACGAGCTTGTCCTGGCCGCGCACGAAGTCGGTGATGACGTCCCCTTCGCCGTAAGACCACTCTTCGCCGAAGACGAACCGATCATTGCCGGCGCCACCGGTCAGCCAGTCGTCGCCGGCGCCGCCGACCAGCGTGTCGTTACCGCCGCGGCCGTCGAGGATGTCGTCGGCGGCCCCGCCACGGAGGATATTGCCGTTCGCGTCGCCACGGATTTCGTCATCGCCGTAGCCACCTTCGATGATCTCGAAATTCTTGACCGTAAGCCCGAGCGCCAGGCCCTTGTTGCGGGCCTGGTCCTGGAGATCGAGAACGACGTCGAGCTATCCTCGAAGGAGAGCGTGTCGACGCCGGCACCGCCGTCGAACAGATCCGTGCCGGACGGATCTTCACGGATGAAGCGGTCGTCGCCGGCGTCGCCGGAGAGCCGGTCGTCACCGGCGCCGTCGTAAAGCGTATCGTCGCCCTTGCCGCCCGAAAGAGTATCGTCTCCGGCATTGCCGCGGAGCGTGTCGCCGCGATCGCCGCCGGTTATCCTGTCCCGGCCTTTGCCGCCCCAATAGTCGAGCGCCTCGAAACCGGTGAACCACGTCGCCGTGCCAATTATATTCACGGCGTCCGAGACCGCGAAGCTGACGTCCTGCATCTGCTGCGCCAGATAGAGGCTCAGCACATCGGTTCCGGCGCCGCCGTCGGCCTTGTCGCCGATGCCCGCATAGACCGTGTCATCGCCGTCCTCGGCATAGATCACATCCCTGCCCTGAGCGTCGGAGGAGTTTGCGCCATATATGACGTCGTTGCCCGCCCCGCCCCTCAAGGCATCGCTGCCGGCGCCGCCCGAGATCGTGTCGTCGCCGGCTCCGCCGTTCAGGTCGTCGTTACCGCCGCCGCCGCTCAACTCATCATTGAGGTTGCCGCCCTCAAACACGTCATCGCGCGTACCGCCGGTGAGATCAATGCGTTCGACGTTCCTGACGGTGACCAGCGCGCCGGACGCGGTCACGTCCGGCGAGAGCTGGAAAATGATTCCCGCCGCGTATCTGCTGAAATCGAGGGTAGCAAGATCGACCCCGCTGCCGCCGTCGAGCATAAGCGCGCCGGTCGAGGCGTAGAGCCAAAAGTTGTCGTCCCCGGCGCCAAGATCGACGGTGTTGTTGCTGGCGCCGCTCGGACCGTCGCCGACGGAGACCTAATCCTTGCCATCGCCGGCGCTGATTACATTCCTGCCGTCGAAGTCGCGGATCGTGTCGTCGCCGGCACCGGAGGTCAGCGTGTCGTCGCCGTCGCCACCTTCGAGTCTGTCCGCCCCGTCACCGCCGATGAGTGTGTCGTTGCCGCCATAGCCGTAGAATGAAACGCTGCTGGCGGACCCGACGGACATGACCACGTCGTCACCGGATCCGAACTGGACGCTGTAGCGCTCGAAATTGGCGAGACTTGTGCCATCGGACAGGGTGGCGGTGCTGTCGATGGCCGAAAAGGTCTGGCCCCATGTCAGGGAACGGCGGTCGACCTCCACCTGATCCGTTCCCGTGCCGCCGTCGGCCTGGTCCGCACCGCCGCCGCCGAGACCTATCGTGTCATCGCCGTCACCTCCTGACACGTTGTCCTGGCCGAGGCCTGCGATGAAGACATCGTTGCCGCCACCGAGATCGACCGTGTCGTCGCCTGCCGCTGCATTGACGAGATCGTTGCCGGCACCGGTGACGATGTGGTTGGCGTCTGACCCGGTGGCGAAGATAGAATAATGCTCGATGCCGGTGAACGTCGTTCCACCGTCGAGCGTATTGACCTCGCTCGCCGCCTTGGCCGTGAAGTCGCCGGTGAAAAACTGGATTCTTAGACGGTCGCTGCCGCTGGAATCGGTGATCCGGTCCTTTCCCTCGCCATAATTGTAGTTGAACGTGTCGTCGTCGGCTCCGCCCTCCAGCATGTCATCGCCGAGACCGCTTGAGAGGGTGTCGCTGCCCGTCCCTGCGTTGAGGCTATCGGCGCCGTCGCCGCCGTAGAGCGAATCGTCGCCAGTACCGCCTGCCACAAGGTCGTCCCCGGCGTCACCGTAGAGCGAATCGTTGCCACTACCGCCTGATAGAATGTCGTTCCCAGCGTCGCCGCTGAGGGTATCATTGCCATCGCTGCCGTAAAGTTCGTCGTCGCCATCGCCGCCATTGAGGTAGTCGTCTCCGGCATCACCCGAAAGGACGTCATCGCCGCCGTCGCCTAGGATAGCGTCGGATCCATCGCCGCCAGCCAGTGTGTCGGCCCCGGCGCCGCCATACAGGACGTCGCGGCCACCACCGCCCGAAAGCTGGTCGTTGCCGAGCCCGCCCGACAGAGTATCGGCATAGTCGCCGCCGATGATCATATCGTCGAAACTCGTTCCGGTGATTTCGAAGGACTCGACATTCGTGACCTTCATACCGCCGGCAAGCACCTGCGGCGAAATCCAGTCCCTGATGACGATGTCAAGCGCTGCGTTATGTGCCGTATAGTCAAGCACCACCCTGTCGATGCCGGAGCCGCCGTCGACGATATCGCCGGCACTATTGCCGATCGAATCCGCGTAGATCGTGTCGCGGCCGCTGCCGCCATTGAGCGTGTCGTTGCCGGCGCTGCCCAACAGCCAATCGTCGCCGCTGCCGCCATTCAGCGTGTCGTCCCCCTCGCCGCCGACGAGGGAGTCATCCTGAAACGAACCGCTGATGGTGTCGTTTCCGTCGCCGCCATAGACCTCGTCGCCGTACATGCCGCCATCGATGATATCAGCCCCGTCGAGGCCCTCGATGAGGTCGGCCTCGAGATCGCTGCCGATCAACACATCGTTGCCGGCCGTACCCGTAATAGTTCCCATTCCGGTCTCCTAAGTGATAGCACGGGTGCTATTTTCCGTACCGCTGGCATCTATTGCGCGGCTCCGGGCGCCGTTCTGTACCCGTCGAAACAGATGGCTGGCTTCGGCCGGAGTCCGGTGCGGTCTTGCGCCCGGCCTCGGGGAAGGCCCGTCCCGCCAACGCGGGACGGGGCTCTCTGCGGATCGTTCGCGAAACCCCGTCAGCCGAGGAGGAAGTCGCTGGTCGAAAGCGTCGTGACGTTCTTGAGGATCGCCACCAGTTCGAGGTCGGCGTCCGTGCCCGACCCATCGGCGTCGAACCATAGCCGGCCGTTGTCGGTTTCGAACAGGAAGATGCCCTTCGTGCTCGTCGCCACCGGATCGGCGCCGACGACGAGCGTGACGGTCGCGTCGGCGGCGGCAATGCCGTAGTCGCTGCGGTCGATCGAGAGCTTGTCCTGGCCGCGGGTGAAGTCGGTGATGACGTCGCCCTCGCCGTCCCGGCCGGAGCTGTCGAAGACGAACAGGTCGTTGCCGGTGCCGCCGGTCAGCCAGTCGTCGCCGGCCCCGCCGTTCAGCCGGTCGACGCCGGCGCGGCCGTCGAGCACGTCGTCGGCGCCGCCGCCGTTCAGCGTGTTGGCGAGAGCGTCGCCGCGGATGACGTCGTCATTGGCGCTGCCGTTGATGATCTCGAAGTTCTTCACCGTCAGGCCCTGCGCCATGCCGCGGTTCAGGGCCTGGTTCTGCAGATCGAGCACCACCGAGATGTCGCTGGCGTCGGCGAAGGACAGCGTGTCGGTGCCGGCGCCGCCGTCGAACACGTCGGTGCCGCTGAAGACGGTGCGGGTCAGCGTGTCGTTGCCGGCGTCGCCGTAGAGGCTGTCGCTGCCGGCGCCGTCGGTGATGACGTCATTGCCGTCGCCGCCATGCAGCGTGTCGTTGCCGCCATTGCCCTCCAGCCGGTCGGCGAGGCTGCCGCCGGTGACCGTGTCCTTGCCGGCGCTGCCGAGATAGTTCAGCGCCTCGAAACCCTTGAAGGAGGTCGTCGTGTCGACCGTTGCGCTGCGGGTCGCGAAGCTGAAGGTGATGTCCTTCGTCTGGTTGCTCGCATCGAGGTCGAGCGTGTCGGTGCCGGTGCCGCCGTCGGCAATGTCGCCGATCCCGGCATAGACGCGGTCGTTGCCGTCCTCGCCGGAGAGCTTGTCGCGGCCGCCATAGAAGCCGACGCCGTCGCCCGACAGCGTATCGTTGCCGAGGCCGCCGGCCAGCGTGTCGTTGCCGAGATTGCCGGCCAGCACGTCGTCACCGGCGCCGCCCGTCAGGCTGTCGTGGCCGCTGCCGCCGTGCAAGGCATCGTTCAGCGCGCCTCCGACGAAGAGATCGTTGCCGCTGCCGCCGACGAGTTTCACCCGCTAGATGTTCTTGACCGTCACCGGCGCATTGCTGACGGTGACCGAGGGGGCGAGCTTGAAGGTGATCCCGGCCGTGTATTTGGAGAAATCGATCGACGCGAAATCCGTGCCGGTTCCGCCGTCGAGCGTCAGCTTGCCGGTCGAGGCGCTCCGCGTGAAGGAATCGTTGCCGGTGCCGAGATCGACGGTGTTATGACCGGTGACGGCGCCGCTGTCGCCGACGGTCACCGTGTCGTTGCCGTCGCCGGCGTTGACGACATTGGTGCCGCCGAAGTCGACGAGGCGGTCGTTGCCGGCCCCGGAGGACAGGCTGTCGCTGCCGGTGCCGCCGTCGAGCATGTCGGCGCCGGCCGTGCCGATCAGCGTGTCGTTGCCGGCAAACCCCGAGAAGCTGACGCTCAGCGCGCTGCCGACCGATTTCACCACGTCGTTGCCGGCACCGAACGACACCCGGTAGTGCTCGAAATTCTTCAGGCTGGTGCCGTCCGACAGCGTCGCGGCCGCGGTCGTCGCCGAGAAGCTCAGGCCCGCCGTCGCCGAGCGCCGGTCGACGACGACCGTATCCGTGCCGGTTCCGCCGTCGCCGCTATCGGCGCCGCCGTCGCCGAGGCTGACCAAATCGGTCCCGTCGCCGCCCGACACGGTGTCCTTGCCGATGCCGCCGTTCAGATTGTCGTTGCCGGCGCCGGTGACGATCCTGTTGATCCCGGTCCCGGTGGCAATGATGCTGTAGTGCTCGATGCCGACGAAGGTCGTGCCGCCGGCCAACGTGTTCAGCTGGGTCGAAAGCTTTGCGGTGAAATCGCCGCTGAAGTTCCGGATGACCAGCCGGTCGCTGCCGCCGGCGTCGGTGATCGTGTCCTTGCCCTCGCCATGGACATGGGTGATCGTGTCGTTGCCGGCGCCGCCCTCGACCTTGTCGTCGCCGGCGTTGCCGTCGAGCATGTCGTCACCGTCGTCGCCGAACAGGCTGTCGTTGCCGATGCCGCCGGAGACCGTGTCGAATCCCGTGCCGCCGCGTACTTCGTCGTCGCCGCCGTCGCCGGAAAGCAGGTCGCTGCCGCTGTCACCGGCAAGGATATCGTTGCCGTCGTCGCCGTTGAGTAGGTCGGTGCCGTAGCCGCCTTTCAGGGTGTCGCTGCCGAAGCCACCCATCAGCATGTCGAAACCGCGACCACCCGTCAGCCTGTCGTCGCCGGCGCCGCCCGTCAGCACGTCGCTGTAGTTGCCGCCGGTGACCGTGTCGGCGAACTCGGTGCCGGTGATGCTGAAAGCCTCGACGTTGGTCGCCTGGATGTTGCCGATCAGCGTTTGCGGGGTGATCCAGTCCTTGATCGTGATGCTCACGCCCTCCGAGAGCTCGGAAAAGTCGATCATCAGCCGGTCGGTGCCCGACCCGCCGTCGACGATGTCGCCGGTTCCGGAGAGCGGCACGTCCGACATGATCGTATCGCGCCCGGAGCCGCCCTTGAGGTGGTCGCTCTCGTCGCCGCCGTCGAGAAAATCATCGCCGCTGTTGCCGTTCAATGTGTCCTGGCCCGTGTCGCCGACGATCACGTCGCCCTGGAACGAGCCGCTGAGCGTATCGTTTCCGCCCATGCCGAAGATCTGGTCGCTGCCGAAATCGCCATTCAGCGTATCGGCGCCGTCGCTGCCCGGTATGAATTTCATTTGTTTCTCCTGAGTACCTGTTGGCATGGAAGCGTCGTTCGCCGGCTACTGCATGTCTCCCTGAACCACCTCGGTTTAAGGACAAAGACATGCAGCAATTCAAAGCGCTGCAGCGACCTTTGCGCGTCTGATGACGCGCGGCGCTGTAGGGGCAGCGTCGAAGAGGATTTGAGTTCTCGGAAAATGCCGCCGCGACTGGATGCCGGAGGGTCTCGCCTGTTCAAGCCGCCTTGTCGCGGCCAATCGCCTGGATCTTGTCCCAGACGTTTCCGGGCCGGGGAATGTCGATGTCGAAAACAGTTTCAAACGTCTCCGCGAGATGGTCCGCGCTTGTGATGCGGTGTTCGCCAACACCGTTGGGCGTGACGGTGCGCAAGCGGTCGTTCTGCAGGGCGACATAGCCGTCCGCGTTGTGACGCAGGACTGCCAGCGCGTTTGTGAACGGCGAACCGGGATCCCGCATCAGCCAGGCATGCGTGGCGCCCATCGCGGCCTCGTCGCTGTGATCGGCCCGGAAATCGAAGCTGCGCGCGATGCCATGCAATTGATTGTTGAAGCGCAGCCAGCCGTCTTCGGTCGGCATGATCGAAAAATCGAACCCGCGCTGGCTGATCGGTCCGACAGCAAGCGGCACGGGCTCGACGATCGCATCGGCCACGCCGACCTCGGCGAGATAGGGGCGGTCGAGATCGACGCGCAGGGTCAGGTGATTGCCGATGGCGATGTCGCCCAGCTTTTCCCGGTCGACGCCGCCGCACAGACGGGTGACCCGGAACCCGAGCGCATCAAGCGCTGCGCCGAAGAGACCGTTCATCTCGTAGCACCAGCCGCCGCGCCTGCCCTCCACCATCTTGGCGAAGGCGGATACCGGGGTGACAGAGGACGGCCATCCCATGAAGGCATCCAGCGCCTCCCAGGTGAAGGTCATGAGGTGAGCGCGGTGAAGTTTCGACAGGCTGTGAAGGTCGAGAGAAACCGGCCGGTCGACCGCGATTCTTTCGAGATAGGCATCCAGCTGGCGGGGCGTCAGGGTCATCCCGTTTTCGTTTGAGGGCACGTGTGTCATCCTTCGGTTTCCTTTTGATGGACCGTTGTCGAGTTTGTCGGTGCTGTATTTCGGGGCAGTGTGCCGCCTGTCCTCAGGCGACCTTGCGATCGTCGTGGGGGCGCTCGTCGTGGGGGAGACCGTCGTCGGGGACGAAGGTCACGCCGAAATCCTTGGCGACGGAGGCGATCTGTTCAGGGGTCTCTGGCTTGCAGAGGTCGATGATCGGAAAGAAGTTCTCGAAGCCGCCCGGCGTCACGACGACCATGAGGCAGCCTTCCGTTTCTCCGATGTTCCGGAAGCGATGCGGCACGCCGCGCGGCAGCGCGATGCAGCCCCCCTCGGCGAGCTCCACATAGTGGCCCGCACACCAGAAGCCGAAGCGGCCGGACAGGACGCGGAAGAACTCGTCCTCGCGCTCGTGCATATGAAGCGGCGGGCCTTCGCCGGGCGGCACGCTGGCCTCGAACATGCCCAGCGCGCC
This sequence comes from Sinorhizobium glycinis, assembly GCF_001651865.1. Classification (GTDB taxonomy): domain Bacteria; phylum Pseudomonadota; class Alphaproteobacteria; order Rhizobiales; family Rhizobiaceae; genus Sinorhizobium; species Sinorhizobium glycinis. Next base: position 271,499 of record NZ_LPUX01000060.1, on the reverse strand, counting down.
GCCTGTATTGGCCGCCATCATGCGTATGACGTGCTTGCCGGACGCCATTGCCGGCGTTCCGTGGTCCGGCGGCGATACCGCCGCATGCGTGAATGTCGTCATGTCGGATCTCCGTCTGCTTGGACAACCATCGATTACTTTGTGCTGCGTCCCATGATAAGAGCGATGAATTGACATCATTGAACGGATGATCGCTCTCATGAAAACGCTCGATCCGCTTGACGGGATTGCCGCCTTTCTGACGGTTTCCACGCATCTGAGCTTCACGAGGGCGGCGGACGAGCTGGGCATGTCGCGCGCGACGGTGGGAGCCCAGGTCAGGCAGCTCGAGGATCGCCTCGGCATCCGCCTCTTTCAGAGATCGACGCGCAAGATCGCCCTGACCGAGGCGGGGGCGGCCTACCGCGAAGCGCTTTCGGGTATCCTGCCGCAGATAAGGGAGGCGGAACGGGCGGCAACCTCGTTCCAGAAGGAAGCCGTCGGGCGATTGCGGGTGTCCGCGCCGCCCGACCTCGGGCATATGGTGATCGTGCCGGCGGTGTCGGAGTTCCTCAAGCTCAACCCGGCCGTGTCCATCGAGCTGGACCTGTCGCATCGGGCCGTAAACCTGGTCGAGGATGGCTTCGACCTTGCAATTCGTGGCCGCCTCGAGGTCGACGTCAATCTCATCACCCGGCAACTGGCGACATCGTCAATCGTGATTTGCGCTTCGCCAGCTTATGTTGCCGAACATGGCGCGCCGGAAACGCCGCACGACCTCGCACACCATTCCTGTCTCCACTTTGCCGAACTCAGATGGGGGCGGATCTGGCCGTTCATCAGGAACGGCGAGGAGTTTCGCATTCCGATCGTGCCCCGGCTGGAACTCAATCATAGCCTTGGCCTGCGCGACGCCGCCTTGGAGGGGGTCGGTATCGTCCTCCTGCCCGACTTCATCGTCGGGGAGGACATCAGGCAGGGCCGGTTGGTGCGCCTTCTCCCCGGCTGGGAAATCAGCACGATACAGCTGCAAGCGGTCTATCCGGCCAATCGCCACATCGCAGTAAAGGTCCGTCGCTTCGTCTCGTACTTGGCCGGAAAGCTACGGTCGTAGAGACAAGCTCAAAAGAAAGCGCCGCACGTTTGCACGCGCGGCGCTCTCTGTAATCGATCGATGTTTACTCGGCTTCGTTGGCCGGGGCGGCGTTGAGTTGCCCGTATTTTTCCTCGCCGATCGTCTCCAGCAGCTGGATCTGCGATTCGAGGAAGTTGATATGGCCTTCCTCGTCGGCGAGCAGTTCCTCGAAGAGCTTCATCGAGACATAGTCGCCGGCGGCGTGACAGACATCGCGGGAATTCTTGTAGGCCGTGCGGGCGTCGTATTCGCCGGCGAGATCGGCCTTCAGCACTTCCTTGACATTCTGCCCGATGCGCAGCGGTGCGACCGTCTGGAGGTTCGGATGGCCTTCGAGGAAGATGATGCGGTCGATGAGTTTGTCGGCGTGCTGCATTTCCTCGATGGACTCGGCGCGCTCCTTCTTGGCGAGCAGCGTGTAGCCCCAGTCTTCGAGGAGGCGGTAGTGCAGCCAGTACTGGTTTACGGCACCGAGTTCGAGAAAGAGCGCTTCGTTAAGCTGCTCTATGACCTTTGCGTCGCCTTTCAAGATCCGCCCTCCGGTTTTCTTCGTGGAATTGTTTTAGGCGGGTCATGAAATCAAATATCTCGGCTTCCGTCGAGTCGCCACGGGCGTGATATTGCTCGGTGGTGCGGATGATGATGTCGACGACATTGGGGAAACAGCCGCAGCAGCGGCCGCGCTTTTCCATCGCGTGATAGACCTTCGCCGGCACGATCAGTTGCCAACAATCCTCGTCGAGGAGAGCGATGATCGTGTCCTCGATCTCTTTTTCGGTGATGAAATTGCAGCTGCAAACCAACATTCGTCTTGCCTGTCAAACGCAACATCCTGATTTTGCGATAAAGCAAAAGAGGATATTTGCCGTCAACAAAAAACTCCTCTCCACAAAGTTGAGGGGCATATTAGATTGGTTCTAATCTTGAGGAAAAATTTCGTGTTTTCATTAGATTAGGAGAGTCTAAGGCGACTATTTTTCTCCCGGAGCGTGCAGATTGGGCTGGACAGGCTGCGACATTTTTACACAGGCATGTCCGGGACGCGAAAGAGGAAGGAAAACGAGGAGGCAACGATCGCCGGTAGCAGGCCTGACCGAGGGCTCAATGGAAATTGCGTCCCTTCGGCATGACCTCGGCCACCGCGCTCCCCGCCTCAGCTTCCAGCCCCTCGTGCGCAGGCGGCGCTGGGCGCAATTGCCGGAGCGCCTTCTTGTCGCGGGCATCCGCCGTCGGCCTGAGCGCCTCATCGGCGCGCTCATTGGCTCCGAAACGCCGGACCTCGTTGCGCAGGAGGCCGAGCATCGGCGTCATGTCTTCCATATACTCGGCGACCACATGGATGACGCCGCTTTCGCTCTGCAAGCGGCCGCGCACCTTCACGAGCCGCGACCCCATGACCTGCCGCCGATATTTCTGGAACGTCCTTTCCCAGACGATGATGTTGGCGACACCGGTTTCGTCCTCGATCGTCATGAAGATGACGCCATTGGCCGAACCCGGCCGCTGGCGGACGAGCACAAGGCCCGCCACCGTCACCCGCCTGCCGGCCGGGGTGCTCGCCAGGTCACGGCTGGAAAGAATGCCCAGGCGCGCGAAATCCCCGCGCATGAAGGAAACCGGATGGGCCTTCAGGGAAAGCGTCAGGTAGCGATAGTCATGGATGACATGCTCGCCCGCGGCCATGTCCGGCAGGGCGACCGCCGGCTCGACCTGCAGGTCGGTGGAGCCCGCCCCTTCGAAGAGCGGCAGGCGCTCGACCGCCGACTGCTCGTCGAGCGCCTTCACCGCCCAGAGTGCTCTTCGCCGATCGAGTCCGATGGAGCGGAAGGCATCCGCATCCGCAAGGCGCTCCAGCACGGCCCGGGTCAGGCCGGAGCGGACCCAGAGATCGTGGACGGAACGGTACCCCTCGCCACGGCGCGCAACGAGCGTCTCCATATCCGTTTGCTTTACGCCCTTGACCAGCCGGAATCCGAGCCGCACCGCCTTTTCGGCGCGGAAGACATCGCGCATGTCCGCATGACGCGGATCGATCGCATCCTTGCGGAACATCGCTTCACCTTCGAGCAGGGCATCCCAGGACGAATGGTTGACGTCGACCGGCAGCATCCTGACCCCGTGTTCGCGGGCATCGCGCACGAGCTGGGCGGGCGCATAGAAGCCCATCGGCTGCGAATTCAGGAGCGCGGCGCAGAAGATGTCCGGATAGTAGGCCTTGAACCAGGAGGAGGCATAGACGAGTGAAGCGAAGGAGGCGGCATGACTTTCGGGAAAGCCATATTCGCCGAAACCCTTGATCTGGTTGAAGCAGCGTTCGGCGAATTCCCTGTCATAGCCGTTCTTGATCATGCCATCGATCATCTTCCGCTCGAAAGTGTGGATCGTGCCGGTCCGCTTGAAGGTCGCCATGGCGCGGCGCAGGCGGTCGGCCTCGCTGGGCGAGAAGCCGGCGGCGGTGATGGCGATCTGCATCGCCTGCTCCTGGAACAGCGGCACGCCCAGCGTCCTTTCCAGGACCGCCTTCAATTCCGCACTCGGATAATCGACCGGCTCTCCCCGGCGCTGCGCCTCCCGCCGCTTCAGATAGGGATGCACCATGTTGCCCTGGATGGGGCCCGGGCGCACGATCGCCACCTCGATCACCAGATCGTACATTTCACGCGGCCGGAGGCGCGGCAGCATGCTCATCTGGGCCCGGCTTTCGATCTGGAATACCCCGACCGTATCGGCGCGGCAGATCATGTCGTAAACGGCCTCCTGCTGGTCCTGGTAGAGTTCGGCCAGGATCTTCTTTTCCCCATAATGCGCCTCAAGGAACTTGAAGGCCTTGGCGAGGCAGGTCAGCATGCCGAGCGCCAGCACGTCGACCTTGAGGATCTTCAGCTGGTCGAGATCGTCCTTGTCCCATTCGATCATGTAGCGGTCGGGCATGGCCGTATTCATGATCGGTACGACCTCGTCGAGCCTGTCGCGGGTGATGACGAAGCCGCCGACATGCTGGGAGAGATGCCGCGGGAAGTTCATAAGCAGGCTGGCATAGGCAAGAACGCGCCTGGTGAGCGGATCCGCCGCGTCGAGACCCGCTCCCTTCGCCTGCTCTTCGGTGAAGGGCGAGGTCCCCCAGCCCCAGATCGAACTGACGAGCGCCGATTGCACGTCCTCCGAAAGGCCGAAGGCCTTGGCGACCTCGCGCCCGGCCGAGCGCGAGCGATAGCTGATCACCGCGGCGGTGAGCCCGGCATGCTCCCTGCCATAGGTCCTGTAGATGTATTGGATGACCTCTTCGCGCCGCTCGTGCTCGAAATCGACGTCGATATCGGGCGGCTCGTCGCGGTCGCGAGACAGGAAGCGGTCGAACAGCAGCGTGAATTTCTGCGGGTCGACATCGGTGATGCCGAGGCAGAAACAGACCGAGGAATTGGCCGCGGACCCCCGCCCCTGACAGAGAATATCCACGCTGCGGGCAAATTTCACCAGCTTGTGGACGGTCAGGAAATAGGGCTCGTATTTCTTGTCGTGGATGAGTTCGAGCTCGTATTCGATCTGCCGCTGGACCTTTTCCGGGACGCCGGAAGGATAACGCTCGAGCGCGCCTTCGGCGACCAGCCGTCGCAGGCTTTCGGCCGGCGTCTCGCCCTCGGCGTTCTCGTCCGGATATTGATGGCTGAGCTCGTCGAGGCTGAAGGAAAGCCGCTTGAAGAATTTGCCCGCATTGACGATCGCTTCGGGATAGTCGCGGAAAAGCCGTGCCATCTCCTTCGGGCCCTTCAGATGCCTTTCGGCATTCTTCTGGAGGAGGAAGCCGGCGCTGGCGATCGTCACATGCTCGCGAATGGCGGTGACGACATCCGCAAGCGGCCTGTAGTGCGGATCGTGATAGAGCGCGTCATTGGTGGCCAGCAGCCGGACATCCAGGCTCCTGGCGACTGCGGCGAGCACGGCGAAGTCATGCCGGTCGAAACCGTCATAGCGGGGCGCCAGGCCGAGATAGAGCCGGCTGCCGGCATGCTCCTGTAATTTTTCAAGAAGTTTGCGAAGGGTTTTCGCCCGCGGCCGGCCTTCGCCCGGCATGACGATCAGGAGAAGATCCTCCTGCCATTCGAGCAGATCGGCGAGATAAAGCGTGCAGTCGCCCTTCTTCGAGCGCAGGTTGCCGGCGCTGAGCAGCCGGCAAAGATGCCCCCAGCCCCGCCTGTTCCTCGGATAGGCGAGAATATCCGGCGTGCCGTCGGCAAAAACCAGGCGGGCCCCCGGCTGGAAAGGGTAATTCTCCACTTTCGCCTTGGCATGGGCCCTGACGACGCCGGCCACGCTGTTGCGGTCGGCGACCCCGAGGCCTGAAAGCCCGATCTTCTTGGCAAAGACGACCATTTCCTCGGCCGGCGCCGCCCCTTCAAGGAAGGAGAAATTCGTGCGCGCCCCGAGCTCATGGAAGATCGGCCCCTCGCTCATGCGAAAACTCCATGCATGAACCAGCGGGTCGCGGCGACTTCCCTTCCGTAAAGGCCTTCGCGGAACAGCCAGAAGCGGCGGCCCTCCTGATCCTCGACCCGGAAATAGTCACGGGTCGGATGGTCCTCCCCGTCGATCCACCATTCGGCGGCGATCCGCTCCGGCCCCTCGGCGCGGGCGACCCGATACTGGGTCTTGCGCCAGCTGAAGCTGCGCGGGGCGCCGTCCGGCACCTCGGCCGTCGCCTCTACCAATTCGGGATGCGTAAAAATCCGTAAGGGCCGGTTTTCGGGAAAAGCCTTCTCTTCAGAGGCAGGAGAGCCGATCACCGCCGCAACATCCCTGACGGCGGCAAAGCCGCCCGCCCGCTCCGGCAGGTGGCTTTCGGCAAGGCTCGCCTGCATCAGGCAATCGGGGCCGAAACGGGCGGCAACCTTGTCGATGAAGGCGGCAAGCGGCTGGCTTTCCTCGGGCACGCCGGAAAAATCCTGCTGTGCCGGATCGAACCTTTCGCTGCGCAAAACGGCCAGCCTGAGGATTTCGAAGCCGTATCCGGCATCGAGATCGTCATGGACCGCCTGCAGCCGTTCGCGAAAGAGCGCCGCGATGCGATCGGCATCGTTCAACGGCATGGCCGCATGCGCCCGGACACGGAACACCCGTCCGTCGACGCGAAACAGGAGGAGTTCGAACAGCCGACCGCCTTCGCCATGCCGCTCCAGCGAGGCGCGGACGTCCTTGGCAAGGTGCCTTGTCAGTTCGAGAATGTATTCCTCGTCGATAAGCGGCTCGGCGAGCCGGCGCTCGGCGGAAAAGCTCGGCACCGGCAGGCGGGGCGATAAAGGTTCGTCCGCCTCGCCCCTCGCCTGGTCGAGCCTGAGGAGAAGAAGGGAACCGAAGCGGCGGGTGAGCGGCGCGCGCGGCGCTTCGAGAAGGTCGCCGATCTGTTTCAGCCCGACGCGTTCGAGCGCTGCGGCGGTTTCCTCCGGCAGGCGGAGCGCAGCGACCGGCAAGGGTGCAAGAACCCGGCCGGCCTCTTGCCGTTCGATGACGGCCACATTGCCGTAGCGGGCGGCAGCCCAGGAAAGGCCGGCGGAGGAGGAGACGGTCGCCCGCGCCTCGACGCCGAGCGAAAAAAGCCGGGACAAGACGTCGCTGACGAGCCCCTTCTCGCCGCCATGCAGATGGGCACAGCCAGTGATGTCGAGGAACAGGCCGTCCTTTCCGTCGAGCGCGACGAGCGGCGTATAGCGGTCGCACCAGTCGGCAAGCCCTTCCAGAAAGGCCTGGTCGGCGGCCGGATCGGCGGTGATCACGTCGAGCGCCGGACACATGGCGCGGGCCTCCGCGGCCCCCTGGCCGCGCTTCAGGCCGATGCGCTCGGCAAGTGTGTCGAGGGCGACGAGGCGCATGGCATTGTCGATCTTGGCGGCAAAAACGACCGGCGGATGATCAGGACGCCCGCGCGAAAGCCAGGAGGCGCCCCAGCGGCTGCGCGCGATGCGATCGGCCGGCAGATGCGGAAAGTGGATCGACAGGATTCTCTGGTCCATTGGCCTGAAGAGCGGCGCTCCGGCGCTCGTCGAGGGGGTAGAAGCGGCGGTCATGGGCGTTCCATTCCAGAAAGATGTCGGCAGCGGCATAAGCCCTGCTTTTTTCGACAAGGAGGTGAAAGGCGGGATGGTCGATGCTGCCGCAAAGCACCGAGCCATCGGGGAGAGGTCGCTCGCCGGCCGGTGCCGGCTTGATCTGGAACCGGAAGAAGGCGCTGCTCGCCTCCTCCTCGCCCGCCTGGCGGAAGAGAAGTAGAGGCACGCCGCCGGCCCGGGCCCGGACATGCAAGCGCCGGCTCTCGCTCAAGGCGAGACAGGCGGGATTGCCGCGGATTTCCAGAACGACCGCGGCGAAGACCGGCACCAAAAGCGCCGTCTCGGCGATCCAGAGCGCATCCTTGACGGTGCGCGCCGAGACGAAGAGGAAGCGTTGCGGGTCGAGCCCGTAGGACCTGAGACCGGGCGCATAGGGATGCCCCGCCTCGCGGGAAGCGAGCGCCTGGCTGATCCACAGCACCGGGGCGAGATGGCCTTTCTCCTTCCTCACTTGCTGATAAAGCACCGCAAGCGCCGCCACGAAGCCGGCGGCCGCGCCCGCGTCACGGGTTTCGGCATTGCGGATTTCCATCATGCCTTCGAGCGGCAGCCCGCCCTTGAGGACATCGTCGAGGGCCGCAATCCCAAGCGGCAGGACCTTGCGATGCAAGGTCCCTTCGCTGCCGCGCCGAAAACCGGCGGCATCGGCCGCCTTGGCGGTCCGCACAATTCCCGGCAAGCTGCAATTTTCAATCCGTGCTATGGTGTCACGAAGGGAAAGAATGGTTTGCCGTTGCACGGCGTTCTCGGCCATGACGGTCAACTCCCATCAAATGTTCATGTTATGTTCTTATGGATTCCAGACCTTGCAGAAAGAGTCAACAGCAAAGGATAAGAATTTATTCCTCATCCTGCCGCAACCGAATTCAACACTCGAAAAATAAAGGCGAAATCGTTATATGAGGGCAACAAGGAGTGCCCATGGCCCGCATTGACCAGACCGATGATTGGCGGGAACGCCACGCACCGACGCTTACCACATTCGAACAGCTCGCGTTTGAAGCCTACAGCCACCTGCCTGAGGAATTCCGCAAGCTGACGACCGATCTCATCATCGAAGTTGCCGACTTTCCAAGCGACGACGTCTTCGAAGACATGGCGCTCGAGACGCCTTTCGACCTGCTCGGCCTCTTCGAAGGCCGCGGCATCGGCGAGCGCTTCACCATGGAGACCGGCGAGTTTCCGAACCGGATCACCCTCTACCGCCGCCCGATCCTCGATTACTGGGCGGAAAACGAGGAGACCCTGGGCGACATCATCACCCACGTGCTGATCCACGAAATCGGCCACCACTTCGGTCTTTCCGACGACGACATGGAGCGGATCGAGGCGAGCGTCGAGCACGTCGGCGGGTAGCCACCCCGGTTTTCCGACCACAAATTGCCCCTCATCCGCCTGCCGGCACCTTCTCCCCGCAAGCGGGGCGAAGGGACTCGCGGCAAGCGCCCATCCGGTTGGCTGGCGAACGGGGCGAGGCGGCGCGGCATGCCCCTTCTCCCCGCTAGCGGTCCGCTTGCGGGGAGAAGGTCGCGGCAGCGGGATGAGGGGCAAAGCAACCGCCGCCTAATCCTCGATCTTGCGCGCCTCCGAGACCAGCATGATCGGCACGCCGTCGCGGATCGGATAGGCAAGGCGGGCCTTTTCCGAGACCAGTTCGTGGGCCTCGGCATCGTAGCTGAGCCGCCCCTTCGTCAGGGGGCAGACGAGCAGTTCGAGAAGTTTCGGATCGACCCGGCTGGCGTTTGCGTCCATGGCCTCGTCTTCACTGCAGAATGTTGTCGAGATCGCCGAAATTGCGGGCAAGCACGATCTCGGTGATGGCGATGAGCGTTTCGGCGCGCGTCTTGAGGTCGGGCGCTTCGAGCAGCGCCTGTTTCTCCGCCGGTCCATAGGGCGACATCATCGCCATCGAATTGACGAGCGTGCGGTTGCTGGCCCGTTCGACGCTCTCCCAGTCCGCTTCCAGCTTGTTGGCGTCGAGATAGGCGCGGAAGGCGGCGAGCAGCGCCTCGCGGTCGACGAGCGCCTCGTCGTCCGGGCCTTCGAGATCGGCTGCGAAGGGGCCGATGCGGAAACGGCGATAGCCGCGCACCCCGGAAATTTCCGCAAACAGCCTGTAGCGGCAGACGCCGGTGAGCGAGGTGATGTAGCGGCCATCGCCGGTCTCGGCGAAGGAAGTGATGCGGCCGATGCAGCCGACCTGGCAGAGCGCCGGCACCGGCGAGGAATCGATATCGCTGCGCCCCTCCGCAAAGGAAGGTTGGACGATGCCGATCAGTCGGTCACCGGAGAGCGCGTCGTCGAACATCGCGAGGTAGCGCGGTTCGAAGATGTTGAGTGGAAGCTGTGCGCCCGGAAGCAGCAGCGCGCCCGTCAGGGGAAAGACCGGAAGTATCTCCGGCAGATCCTTCGGACTGAGATAACGCGCATTTCCGACATGCATTTCCGATTGCCCCTGAAGATCGCGGCGTCCCCGTCGCACGAGCGTGGCCGCACGCTCAAGAGATGGTGCATTCCTTGAAAATCTCAAGGAGAAAAGCTGCGATCGGAGACGCAAAAAGCAGTTCCGCTGCCTGCCGCCAACCGGTCAGGAGAAGAGAAGTGCGGAAAGCTTGCGCCGGGCGGCAATCGTCGCCGGATCCTTCGGCCCCCAGACTTCGAAGAAGGACAGGAGTTCGCGCCGGGCGGCGTCGTCCTCGAAACTGCGGTCGCGCTTCATGATCAGCAGCAGATGGTCGGCCGCGCCGGCCCTGTCGCCCTCGACATTGCGGATTTTGGCAAGCTTCAGCCGCGCTGCGTGATCGTCCGGATTGACCGCCAGCTGATGCTCCAGCTGAACCGGATCGCCGAGCTTGCGTGCCTCTTCGATCTGGTCGAGCTTCTTGGAAATAGCGCCGATGGCCGCCGTCTTGCCAAGCTCTTCCGGCAGCTGCGAGAGCGCCTGGCGCGCCTCGGCAAGCTGGCCGAGCGCGATCATGCATTCCACCATGCCGGCGATCGCGTCGGCATTTTCCGGTTCCGCCTGCAGCACGGCACCGTAGAGGCCGGCGGCGTTCTGAACATCGCCGGCTTCGAAGAGCGCCTTTGCGTCGGCAAGCACGGCCTCGACCTCGGCCTTGGCATCGTCGACGGGCGGGCCGGCAATGCGGTCGATGAACTGCTTGATCTGGCTCTCGGGGATGGCGCCCATGAAGCCATCGACCGGACGTCCACCGACGAAGGCGATGACCGCCGGGATCGACTGGATGCCGAGCTGGCCGGCGATCGAGGGATGGTCGTCGATATTCATCTTGACGAGCTTCACGCGGCCGGCAGCTTCCTTGACGACCTTCTCGATGATCGGCGTCAGCTGTTTGCACGGCCCGCACCAGGGCGCCCAGAAATCGACAAGTACCGGCTGCTGGCGCGAGGCTTCGAGGACGTCGCGCGCGAAGCTGGCGGTGGTCGTCTCCTTGATCAGGTCGCCGGCGGCTGCGGCATCCGCTGCCGGCTGCCCGCCGAACGAGGCCGAGGCCGTCATCTGGTTGCCGAAGGAACCTGCATAGGGATTGTCGCTACCGCCCATTCTTCTCTCCTCGCGGGCTTGTCGCCCGACTTGATGCTTTCCGCGCCAAAGATCGTATGTCAGGCCGTCACTTTCAAGACAAGCGGTTCGTGTCCGGTCGCCTCCATGAAGCGCAGCATGTCCTTCGCGGCGATCGAGGTCGTTCGGTCGTTCGAGAGCGGATGGCAGTTGATCGTGTCGAATTCCATCAGGCCCTCGTCGAGAATGATCTTCACCTTGCCCGAGGTGTCGTTGATCGCGCCGAACGCGGTCACGGCACCGGGGATCACGCCCAGATACTCCATCAGCTTCTCCGGCTTGCCGAAGGAGACCTTGCTTGCCGCGCCGATGGTCTGATGAATGGTCTTCAGGTCCACCGTCGCATTCTCCTCGACGGTCAGGAGGAAATAATTGTCCTTTTTGTCCTTCAGGAACAGGTTTTTTGTATGTCCGCCGGGGATTTCGTCGCGCAGCGCCACCGATTCGGCGACGGTGAAGACCGGCTGATGCCGCTTCGTCTTATGTTCGATGCCGAGCTCGTCGAGAAAGCGGAACAGGTCGTCCGCGGTCTTCGGCTGTGCCTCGCTCATGCTCAATTCCTTTCTGCCGCCTGAGATTTTGTGCCGGTTTACGAGGAAGGGGCGGCTTGCGCAATCTCAAGGGCGGCGGTGAACGACCGAGATCGCGGCATTGCGACGCTTTGGATCAGCCCGAAAAATTTCTTGCCTTCACGTCATTTCCCTGTTGCATTTGAAAAATGCTTGGGCCATATAGCGCCCGTCGCCGCAAGACGGGGCGGCAACCCACGGTCCACAGACTACCCCGGGCCTGGGTCTGATGAGCGGGTGTAGCTCAGGGGTAGAGCACAACCTTGCCAAGGTTGGGGTCGAGGGTTCGAATCCCTTCGCCCGCTCCAGTTTCTCCATTGTCCGACCCGGAGACATAGGTAACAGAACGTACCTAAGACAGGGGTGACAACCTCGTGGCGAACGGGTTGTCGATGGTTTGCAAGGTTCTCTGCTCCAGGTCGATATATCCCAAATCATAATGCATGAAGCTGACGAGCCAAATGCCCCCGGATCAAGTCCGGGACAGGCTCTGTCGACTTCCTTGATCCCGAGTTTCTGTCCCGCCAGCACGGTCGAGATGTTGATCCTCTTGCGGTAGATGCAGATGCGGCCGCAATTGGTGACGAGCGCATCCCTGTCGTGGAAGGGGTAGCTGATCTCCGGCAGCCCCTTGGTAGGGTCTTGCGGATGCGACATAGAGGCTGGCGGGCATGGCGAATTACAAGAAGTGCTGGTCAACTCTTCGCAAAAACGTAATCCGTCTCCTGCCGAAGCGTCTCGCCCGGCCTGAGCACCGCCTTCGGAAAACCTGCGTGGTTCACTGCGTCGGGCCAGATTTGCGTTTCCAGGCAGAAGCCGGCGAAGGGGCCGTAGCGGCGGCCTTCGAGGCCCGGGACCGGGACGTTCAGCTTGCTGCCGGTATAGAGCTGGACGCCGGGCTCCGTCGTCAGCACCTCCATCGACACGCCGGAATTGATGCTGCGCGCCAGCGCCACGGAGCGCTTCTGCATGCGCTCCGGCGACAGGCAGAAATTATTGTCGTAGACGACCCTCCCGCCCTCCGTCTGTCGCCGCAGCGGGGTCATTTCGCGGAGATCGAAGGCGGTGTCGGCAACCGAGCGGATTTCGCCGGTCGGGATCAGCCGCTCGTCCGTCGGGAGATAGTGGTCGGCGGCGATCATGATGTCGTGGCCGAATGCGTCGGCGCCGCCATCGAGATTGAAATAGCTGTGCTGGCAGACGTTGGCGAGCGTCGGCGCGTCTGCTTCGGACTCATAGAGGACGTTCAGCGTGCCGCCCGGCTTCAGCGTATAGGTGCAGGTGACCGTGCAATTGCCGGGATAGCCGGCGCGGCCGTCGGGATCGGTGATCCTGAGCGTGACGCGGTCCTCCGCCCGGTCGACAATCGTCCAGTTGCGCTTGCCGATGTTGTCGCTGCCGCCGTGCAGGTGCGTGACGCCATTTTCATTGAGTTCGAGCTGATAGTCCCTGCCGTCGAGCGTGAAGCGCCCGCCGCCGACGCGGTTGGCGTTGCGGCCGGGGGTTGCGCCGAAATAGGCGGAATGGGCCGGATAGCTGTCGAAATCCGCAAAGCCGAGCACGAGCGGGGCCGCATGCCCCTCGAGCCGCAGGTCCTGGATGACCGAGCCCCAGCTGATCACCTTGGCCGTCAACCCGCCGCCCGTGAGCGTCACCCGGTAGACCGGTTCGCCCGTGGGCAGGTGACCGAAGATTTCCGTGCCGGTGCTCATCTTGTCTCCACTCGCTTCGTTTCCAGCGGGCGACAAACTGCGTCATTTCCTGCGGTGCGGCAACCGGAAAGTCACACTTTTCAGCGGCGTGTTTTCGTGGCCTGCAGTGAACCGATCCTGCTGCCTACTTACATCACGCTCCGGTGCCGATCTTTTCGAGCTCGTAGGGCGTCGTCTGGTACATCTCGTTGATCCAGTTGCCGAAGAAGAGATGCGCATGGCTGCGCCAGCGGTTCTGCGGCGGCAGGTCCGCATCGTTGTGGGGGAAATAGTCGTGCGGCAGCTTGATCGGCACGCCGGCGTCCACGTCGCGGAAATATTCGTCCGAGAGCGAGGTCGAATCATATTCGACGTGATTGAACATATAGAGCCGGTTGCCCTTCTTCTCGTGAACGAGGCAGACGCCCATCTCCTTCGATTCCATCAGGATCTCGAGGCCCGGCACACGGTCGATATCTGGCCGGCGCACCTCGGTCCAGCGCGACACGGGTACGGCGAAATCATCCGAAAAGCCGTTCAGATAGACGGAGGAGGGCTTGAGGTTCTGGTGCCGATAGACGCCGAAGGCCTTCTCCTTGAGCGGATATTTCGGCACGCCGTGGAAGTGGTAGATCGCCGCCATCGCGCCCCAACAGACGTTCAGCGTCGAATGCACATGCGTCGCCGTCCAGTCGAAGATGCGCTGCAGTTCCTCCCAGTAGGTGACCTCTTCGTAGTCGAGCGTCTCGACCGGCGCGCCGGTGATGATGAAGCCGTCGAACTTGCGGCCCTTCACCTCCTCCCAGGTCTCGTAAAAGGCGAAGAGATGCTCCTCTGGCGTGTTCTTCGGCCGGTAGCCGCCGATGCGCACCAGCGTCAGTTCCACCTGCAGCGGCGTCGCGCCGATCAGCCGGGCGATCTGGATCTCCGTCTTGATCTTGTTCGGCATCAGGTTCAAGAGCCCGATCTGAAGCGGGCGGATGTCCTGCCGGACCGCCGCCGTCTCGGTCATCACCCGCACACCCTCGTTGACGAGCGTTTCGAAGGCGGGCAGCGTATCGGGAATCTTGATGGGCATGGTTCCACTCGATCAATACAAAAAAACCGGCGGCGAAATGATCGCGACCGGTCCTCGGAAATCCGTTTTTCCTCGGCCCTTTAGCGACTTCTTTAACGTGGCTGCAAGCCGGCCGGCCAAATCACCACAGGAATGCTTGATAGCGTGACGCGGGGCCGATGGTCAAGAAAAACGATTCGATTGCGGGCGGCCCCTCATCCGCCTGCCGGCACCTTCTCCCCATCATGATGGGGAGAAGGGACTCGCGACACCCGCTCGGCTCCCTCTGCCGCTTGTGTGGTAAAGAGGAGAGGCAAGCTCCCATCCCCTCCCCGTTCTGACGGGGAGAGGACTAGGGTTAGGACTAGGGTATGGCAAGCGACTATGCAGACGGCGTCTATCGGATCTGTTGGTCGGAAAACCGCTTATCCGCGAAACGCCGTGACCTCGATTTCGATCAGCATTTCCGGGCGGATCAGATCGCAGACGATCATCGTCGCAGCCGGGCGGATGTCGCCAAAAACCTCGCCGAAGATCGGGAAGACCCGGTCGGCGAAGCTGGCATCGGTGACGATGTAGTGATTGCGCACGACGTCGGAAAGCGAGAAGCCGGCTTCCTTCAAAGCGCCCTCGATCGTCCTCAGGCAGTTTCGCGCCTGTTCCTCGACGCTCTCCGGCATGGTCATCGTGGCGTAGTCGTAGCCGCTCGTGCCGGAAACGAAGCACCAGTCGCCCTTTGCAACGGCACGCGAATAGCCCGCCGCCTTCTCGAAGGGCGAGCCGGAGGAGATGCGCTTGCGCGTCATCGCGCCGGTTCAGGCCCAGGGGCGCGATGCGGCAGTCGACTTCTCGAAGCTGTCGATGGCGTTTGCCTTTTCGAGCGTCAGGCCGATGTCGTCGAGGCCGTTCAGCAGGCAGTGGCGCTTGAAGGCATCGATCTCGAACTTGATCGAGCCGCCATCGGGACCGGTGATTTCCTGGGCTTCCAGATCGATCGACAACACGGCATTGGAGCCGCGGTTGGCATCGTCCATCAGCTTGTCGAGATCGGCCTGGCTGACGACGATCGGCAGGATGCCGTTCTTGAAACAGTTGTTGTAGAAGATGTCCGCGAACGAGGTGGAGATGACACAGCGGATGCCGAAATCGAGGAGCGCCCAGGGCGCATGCTCGCGCGAGGAGCCGCAGCCGAAATTGTCGCCGGCAACCAGGATCTTGGCGTTCTGATAGGCCGGCTTGTTTAGCACGAAGTCCGGATTCGGCGTGCCGTCCTCGTTGTAGCGGGCCTCGGCGAAAAGTCCCGTGCCGAGACCGGTGCGCTTGATCGTCTTCAGGTAGTCCTTCGGGATGATCATGTCCGTGTCGATGTTGACGACGGGCAGGGGCGCGGCAACGCCGGTGAGCTTGACGAACTTGTCCATGGTCTAGCCTTCGATTTCAGCGGAAGTGTCGGAGAGCGTTTAGATCAGTTTCGCGCCGAAATGAAGGGGAATCTGCGCTTGCGGGCTTCCCCGGCTCGATTCTAGAGCTTCCTTTGCGCGTTCAACTGAACGCGCGGCGCTCTAGAGATCGATGATCGTGCCGCGCCCGTCGTTCCAGATCCGCATTTCGCGCTCACGACCGGCGGCGCGGGCGCGCGCCGGGACCGGCTTCGCATTGAACCTGGCTGCGATCGCGCTGCCGGTCGCAATGACGGCGGCAATACCGGCGAGCGCCAGGGCCAGCGAGGCGGTCAGCACGAAGGCCGCAAACGTGATGACAATGGCTGCGGCCGTGAAGAGAACAGAGCGGATGCTTTGCATGTTCGTACCTTTCTATGCGGCATGTGGTGGCTCGCGGCACCGCTTGCAAGGCCCCTTCGAGCTTGCGTGAGGCAACAAACGCGGGCACAACGGGTTGCATGACACGAGCGACCGATCATCATCCCGTGCGGCTCCGCCGCTCCGTGCTTTCAGTTCCGGCCGACAATCCCCGCGCCCTCGCCAAGATCAAGGACCTTGCCGCGGACGCGGTGATCTTCGATCTCGAGGATGCCGTCGCACCCGAGCGCAAGACGCAAGCCCGCGACGCCCTCATCCGCCATCTATCCGATAACCGACCGGACGGCGAAGCGATCATCCGCATCAATGTGGCGGAATCGGGTTTCAGCGAAGCGGATCTTGCCGCCGCGGTCGCGGCAAGCCCGGATGCGATCCTCCTGCCGAAGGTCGAAAGCCCCGCCGATATCCAATCGGTGCTCGATTGGCTGTCTGATAACGACGCGCCGGAGAGCCTGCGGCTCTGGGCGATGATCGAGACGCCGCGCGGCGTCATCAACGCGCCGGCGATCGCCGAAATGGGCCGCACTTTCGGCGGTCGGCTCGATTGTTTCGTCCTTGGCCTCAACGACCTGCGCAAGGAGACAGGCGTTCCCGCACGCGCCGGCCGCACCTATCTCGTGCCCTGGCTGATGCAGGTCCTCATCGCCGCCCGCGGCAGCGGTCTCGACGCCATCGACGCCGTCTTCAACGATTTTCGCGATGCGGAGGGTCTTGCGGCCGAGTGCCGTCAGGGGCGCGACATGGGCTATGACGGCAAGATGCTGATCCACCCCGCCCAGATCGACGAAGCCAATCGCTGCTTCGGCATCGACGAGGCGGCCCTTGACGAAGCCCGCGCGATCATCGACGCCTTCGCCCGGCCGGAACATGCAGGCAGGGGCGTGATCAGTCTCAACGGCCGCATGGTCGAACGCCTCCATCTCGACCAGGCACTGAAACTCGCCGGGAAGGCGGACATCATCGAAAAGCGAAAGGCGAAACCTTGATACTCTACCGATTCCTGACCGGTCCCGACGACGCTTCGTTCTGCCACAAGGTGACGGCGGCATTGAACCAGGGTTGGAGCCTGCACGGGGCGCCGACTTACGCCTTCAACGCCGACACACAGCACATGCAATGCGGCCAGGCGGTGGTGAAGGAGGTGGAGGGCAAGGATTATCACCCGGACATGAAACTGTCGGAGCAGTGAGGCGAGGCATCGAGTGGAAATTTGCCCCTCACCCTAACCCTCTCCCCGCAAGCGGGGAGAGGGGATTTAGGCGGCGCCGCGAGTCTCCTTCGCCTGCGGGGAGAAGGTGGCCGGCAGGCCGGATGAGGGGCGCTCAAGCGAAGGGAATCCTCGCACCGCTAGATCGGCTGCCCCGAAAGCAATCGCGGGTCCGTTTCGCCGGCAACGCCGGCGGCCTGGCGGATGAAGAAATTCTTGAGCGACGGCAGGCGGTCGACGAGGCCGAGCCCGATGTCGCGGATCACCCTGACCGGCGTGATGTCGTTGGAGAACAGCCGGTTCAGCACATCGGTCGTCACACCCATGCGGAAAGTGTCGAAACGCCGCCAGGTCTGGTAGCGCTCGAGGACGGCAAGCGAGCCGATATCGAGGCCGAGGCGATCCGCCTCGACGATCGTCTCGGCAAGGGCTGCCACGTCCTTGAAACCGAGATTGAGGCCCTGGCCGGAGATCGGGTGAATGCCGTGGGCGGCATCGCCCGCCAGCGCGAAGCGGGATGCCACGAAATCGCGCGCCAGCGTCAGCCCGAGCGGAAAGGCCCTGCGGCCGCCGACCACCTTGAGGTGGCCGAGCTTGTGGCCGAAGCGGCGCTCCAGTTCCTCCTCGAAAATGAAGTCATCCTCTTTCACCAGCCGTTCGGCATCGTACGTGCCCTCCGTCCAGACGAGCGACGAGCGGTTGTTCTTGAGCGGCAGGGTGGCGAAGGGGCCGGCCGGCAGAAAATGCTCCTCCGCCGTGCCGCCATGCGGCCTCTCGTGCTCGACCGTCGTGACGATGCCGGACTGGCCGTAATCGAACTCGACGACCTTGATGCCGGCCGCCTCGCGCAATTTCGATCGGACGCCATCGCAGGCGACCAGCAGCCGCGCCTCCAGCGCCTCGCCGCCGGCGAGCGTCACGGCAACGGCGTGGTCGCCGCTCTTGAAGCTCTCGACCATAGCCGCCTGGCGGATCGCCACGCCGAGCTCCCGGCAGGCGTCGCGCAAGGCGCCGACCAGCGCGGTATTCGGCACCATATGCGCGAAGGGACGGCCCTCGCCGCCATCGCCCTCGAAGGTCAGGAACACCGGACGGACGGGGTCGGCGGTCTTCGAATCGGTGATCACCATCCTGAGGATCGGCTCGGCCTCCGGCGCGATCGCGCCCCAGACGCCGAGAACATCGAGCATGCGCTCGGCCGCAAGGGCGACCGCCGAGGCGCGCTCGTCCTTTTTCCAGGCGCCTTCCGGTGCCCCGTCGACGACCGTCACGTCAAGATGGGGAGCCGCCTTCTTGAGCGATACGGCGAGCGACAGGCCGACATAGCCGCCTCCGGCAATCAGGACATCGATCATTCCGTCTCTCCCAGCACTTGAGCATCCTCTCCTGGCTATATAGATCAATGCCATCGCCGTTCCTACTACGGGAGACCGCCGAAATGTCGCGCCCCATTGAGACCGCTACCCCCATGGATGCGCTGCTTGGGATTCTCGATCTTGAGAAGCTCGAAGAAAACCTGTTCCGGGGCCTCAGCCCCCAGGTCGGCTGGCAGCGGGTGTTCGGCGGGCAGGTGATCGGCCAGGCGCTCGTCGCCGCGCAACGGACCGTGGACGCAGGCCGCTACGTTCATTCGCTGCACGCCTATTTCCTGCGGCCCGGCGATCCCACCGTCCCGATCATCTACGAGGTCGACCGCATCCGAGACGGATCGAGCTTCGCGACCCGGCGGGTCGTGGCGATCCAGCATGGGAAGGCGATCTTCTCGATGTCGGCTTCCTTCCAGTATGACGAGGACGGTTTCGACCATCAGTTCGGCATGCCGGACGTGCCGATGCCGGAAACCCTGCCCGGAGAAAAGGAACTGCGGGAGAAGTTCCTCGTCCATGCCCCGGAAGCGATCCGGCGGTATTGGGAGCGGCCGCGGCCGATCGAGATCCGGCCGACCTCGCTCGAACACTATTTCTCCCGCGAGAGGGCCGCTCCGAGGCAGGACGTCTGGGTGAAGGCCGTCGGCAAGGTTCCGGACGAGCGGCATCTGCAGGCGGCCGTCCTTGCCTATCTCTCCGACATGACGCTGCTCGACACGTCGCTTTATGCGCACGGCACCTCCGTCTTCGACCGCACGCTCCAGGTCGCGAGCCTCGACCACGCCATGTGGTTCCATCGACCGTCCAGCATGGACGACTGGCTGCTCTACACTCAGGACAGCCCAAGCGCCCATGGCGCGCGCGGCATGACGCGCGGCAGCCTGTTCGATCGTTCCGGCGTGCTGATCGCCTCCGTGGCGCAGGAGGGCCTGATCCGCAAAAAGGCAATTGAGTAAAAAATAGCCGATTGTCAGCCAATTTTGCTCTTCTGCCTATTTTTTAAGCTATCTCATTGGCTTCTTTTTTAGCACTTCGCGGCGGAAGCGTCGCGAAAAGTGGTTTTTTCGTGTCTTTTCCTGAATTTGGACCCTCTCGCTTGAATCTGGCACGCCCCTTGAATGTGACTTTTCGGTTGCCCAGCGCTTCGCGCGCTTAAGCAGCAAGGAGAGACGGCCTCCGGGCCGAGGCAGACAAGGATGGGAAGCCGATGAAAATTGTGATGGCCATTATCAAGCCGTTCAAGCTCGATGAGGTTCGCGAAGCCCTGACCGCCGTAGGCATCCAGGGTTTGACCGTGACCGAAGTTAAGGGATACGGCCGCCAGAAGGGGCACACCGAAATTTACCGTGGCACCGAATATGCCGTGAGCTTCCTGCCGAAGCTGAAGATCGAGATCGCGGTTCCGTCGGAGATCGTCGACAAGGCCGTCGACGCGATCGCCTCGGCCGCCAAGACCGGCCAGATCGGCGACGGTAAGATCTTCGTCTATTCGATTGACCATGCCGTGCGCATCCGCACCGGCGAAACCGATTCAGAAGCACTGTAAGCAGCGCCGATCAGGGAGCATTTTTCGATGTCGTCATTCAATCTTTCCACCTCTCTTCGACGCGTGGGCGCCACCGCTGCCGCCTTGCTCGCGCCGGTTGTTGCTTTCGCCCAGGAGGCGGCGCCCGCCGCTGCCGAGGCCGTCGCGGCAACGCCGGTCCCCGACAAGGGCGACACCACCTGGATGCTGCTGTCGACCATCCTCGTCCTGCTGATGACCGTTCCGGGCCTCGCTCTCTTCTATGGCGGTCTGGTTCGCGCCAAGAACATGCTCTCGGTGCTGATGCAGGTCCTGATGATCACCGCCGTCGTGATGATCATCTGGGTGACCTACGGCTATTCGCTGGCCTTCACCGATGGCGGCTCGCTCAACTCCTTCGTCGGCGGCTTCTCGAAGATGTTCCTGGCCGGCGTTGACACGACGACGCTTGCGGAAAGCTTCTCGAAGGGCGTCTTCATCCCCGAATACGTCTTCGTCGTCTTCCAGATGACCTTCGCCTGCATCACGCCCGCCCTGATCGTCGGCGCCTTCGCCGAGCGCATCAAGTTCTCGGCCGTCATGCTGTTCGTCATCCTGTGGGTCACCTTCGTCTACTTCCCGGTCGCCCACATGGTCTGGTTCTGGGGCGGCCCGAGCGCCTACACGGCTCCGACCGGCCTGATCTTCTCCTTCGGCGCGATCGACTTTGCAGGCGGCACCGTCGTTCACATCAACGCGGGTATCGCGGGCCTCGTCGGCGCGATCCTGCTCGGCAAGCGCACGGGCTACAAGAAGGAGATCATGGCTCCGCATTCGATGACGCTCACCATGGTCGGCGCCTCGCTGCTGTGGGTCGGCTGGTTCGGCTTCAATGCCGGCTCGAACCTCGAGGCCAATGCATATGCAGGCCTCGCCATGCTCAACACCTTCCTGGCGACGGCAGCCGCGATCGTCTCCTGGGCCGTGGTCGAAACGCTGGTTCGCGGCAAGGCGTCGATGCTCGGTGCCGCCTCGGGTGCGGTTGCCGGCCTCGTCGCGGTAACCCCGGCCGCCGGCTTTGCCGGCCCGATGGGCGCGATCGTGCTCGGCCTCGTCGTCTCGCCGGTCTGCTACTTCTTCGTCGACGTGGTGAAGAACAAGTTCAACTATGACGACAGCCTCGACGTCTTCGGCATTCACGGCATCGGCGGCATCCTCGGCGCCATCGGCACCGGCATTCTCGTCAATCCGGCCCTTGGCGGCGCCGGCATCGTCGACTATTCCACGGCCGACTTCGCCGCCGGCTATGCCGGCACGGCAACGCAGGTCTGGGCGCAGCTCAAGGGCGTGCTCGTCACGGTCGTCTGGTCCGGTATCGGCTCGCTCATCCTCTTCAAAGTGGTCGATGCGGTCGTCGGTCTGCGCGTCTCGGTCGAGGCGGAGCGTGAAGGTCTCGACCTCTCCTCGCACGGCGAAGCCGCCTACCACACCAGCTAAAGCGCATCGCGGCGCTGGCAGAACGGCGCCGCCATCAGTCCCGTCGCGATCCTCATATTTCGTGGATCGCCCTTTCGCCCGGATCCTCGCGATCCGGGCTTTTTTTGTGTCGGCCGCCCCTCATCCGCCTGCCGGCACCTTCTCCCCGCAAGCAGGGAGAAGGAATGATGCCGCGCCGACGCCAGTCCCCTCTCCCCGTTTGTACGGGGAGAGGGTTAGGGTGAGGGGCAACCGTCCACACTGATTGTAGCTCGATCCGACCGCGATCCACCGCTATTTCCCTCCCACACGCGCATGGTTAATGTCGCATTAACCCTACTCCGCGTAGGTTGATTCCATGGCACGCAATGTGCCCGGAGCATTCTGCGTCCCCGCTGGTTTGGAGGCGGCAAGGATGCTCTGCAATCAATGGCTGGAATGTTCCCACCGTTCACTTGGAAGATGCGTGGCGTTCCGGCGGATCGAAACGGGCAGCAGGCAATATGAGCAGAAGCAATCCCGCAACGCTTGACAGCCGTTCCAATCAGTTCGTGCTGACCACCTTCCTCTGGCGCCAGACCGCGTCGCTGGCAGGCTTTGCGCTGTTCGGCGCCCTGGCGCTCGCCGTTGCCGCGCTGTCGACCTGGAACGTCGCCGATCCGAGCTTCTCCTATGCCACTTCGGACGAGCCGACCAACCTGCTCGGCTATGGCGGCGCAACCTTTGCCGACATCTTCATGCAATTTTTCGGCCTGGCGAGCGTCGTGGCGCTGCTGCCGGCCGTCGCCTGGGCTCTCGTGCTGATTGGCGGCAAACCTTTCGACAAGGTGTTGAAGCGGCTCGCCCTCTGGTTCCTCGGTTCGGTGCTGGCGAGCGCCGCATTGAGCTGCGTGCCGGCGCCGATCACCTGGCCGCTGCCGAACGGTCTCGGCGGCGTCTTCGGCGACATGATCCTGCGCTTCCCGGCGCTCTTCACCGGCACCTTCCCGACCGGCACCTTCGCGACCGTTCTCGCCTGCCTCTTCGCTGCGCCGGCCGCCTGGGCGCTGATCTTCAGCGCCGGGCTCATCGGCGTCCGCGAGGAGGACGAGGAAGAGAAGGCAACGGAGCCCGTCCCCAGCAAGGCGCGCACCATCCGCGAGGAACTCGAGGACGAGGACGACGAAGGTCCGCTGACCCTCCTGATGGGTTCGCTCGCCCATATGCGCTTCACGGCACAGGCCCGGCTGCGTCGTGCTTTCGGCATGAGCGCCAGCCGTGCCAAACGCCAGTACGACGAGCCCTACGATTTCAACAACGACGAATTCGGCACGCTCAACGAGCCGGCCCGGCCCAAGGCCCAGGCCGGCGCCGCGCGCATCGAACCGTCGCTCGATCGCGCCGAGCGCCGCTTCGTCACGCCGCCGCCGATCGTCGCCGATGAAGACGACCCGCCCTTCGACATCGACGAGCCCCGCCCTGCCGGGATCCTGCCGGACGACGAGGACGACATTGCCGCCGATTGGGCGCCGCGGCCGGCCCCGGCAAGGCCGGCGCTCAACGGTTCCAGGGTCGCCCCGCCGCCGACGCGGCCGAAGAGCGGCCAGCGCATAGAACGCGAAGCCCAGCGCTCTTTCGTCGACGACGATGGCGACTTCGCGCTGCCGCCGATCCATTTCCTTGCGGAGCCGAAGAATGTCGCGCGCGACGCCTCGCTGTCGGCCGATGCGCTCGAACAAAATGCCCGCATGCTCGAAGGCGTGCTCGAGGATTTCGGCGTCAAGGGCGAGATCATCCATGTGCGCCCCGGCCCGGTCGTCACGCTCTACGAACTCGAGCCGGCGCCGGGCATCAAGTCGTCGCGCGTCATCGGCCTTGCCGATGACATCGCCCGCTCGATGAGCGCCATTGCCGCCCGCGTCGCCGTCGTGCCGGGCCGCAACGCCATCGGCATCGAACTGCCGAACCAGCGGCGCGAAATGGTCTATCTGCGGGAGCTGATCGGCTCGCGCGACTTCGAGACCACCAAGACGAAGCTCGCCATGGCGCTCGGCAAGACGATCGGCGGCGAACCGGTCGTCGCCGATCTCGCCAAGATGCCGCATCTGCTCGTTGCCGGCACCACCGGCTCGGGCAAGTCGGTGGCGATCAACACGATGATCCTGTCGCTGCTCTACCGGCTCACGCCCGACCAGTGCCGGCTGATCATGATCGATCCGAAGATGCTCGAACTCTCCGTCTACGACGGCATTCCGCATCTGCTCTCGCCGGTCGTCACCGATCCGAAGAAGGCCGTCGTCGCGCTGAAATGGACGGTGCGCGAGATGGAAGAGCGCTACAAGAAGATGTCGAAGATCGGCGTCCGCAACATCGACGGCTTCAACGCCCGCGTCGAGCAGGCGCTGGCGAAAGGCGAGGCGATCACCCGCACCGTCCAGACCGGCTTCGACCGCCAGACCGGCGAGGCCGTCTACGAGACCGAGGAATTCGACCTCTCGCCGATGCCCTATATCGTGGTCATCATCGACGAGATGGCCGACCTGATGATGGTCGCCGGCAAGGATATCGAAGGCGCGGTGCAGCGTCTCGCGCAGATGGCGCGCGCCGCCGGCATCCATGTCATCATGGCGACGCAGCGCCCGTCGGTCGACGTCATCACCGGCACGATCAAGGCGAACTTCCCGACCCGCATCTCCTTCCAGGTCACCTCGAAGATCGACAGCCGCACCATCCTCGGCGAACAGGGCGCCGAACAGCTGCTCGGACAGGGCGACATGCTCTACATGGCCGGCGGCGGGCGCATCCAGCGCGTCCACGGACCCTTCGTCTCCGACACCGAGGTCGAAGAAGTCGTCGCCTATCTGAAGACGCAAGGCGTGCCGCAATATCTCGATGCGATCACCGAGGATGACGACGAGGAGAACGAAGGCGGCGGACCCCCCGGCACCTCGAACCTTGCCGATTCCGAGGACCCCTACGACCAGGCGGTGGCGATCGTGCTGCGAGACGGCAAGGCTTCGACATCCTACGTGCAGCGTCGTCTCGGCATCGGCTATAATCGTGCCGCCTCGCTGATCGAGCGGATGGAGCAGGAGGGCATCATCGGTCCGGCGAATCACGCCGGCAAGCGCGAGATCCTGGTGCCGACCGAGGGGGAGATCACGGGCCGGTAAATCTGGAGAGCCGGCCGGTAACGGTCATTTGAGAGCCGGGGTGTCGCGGCGCCGGACAACGCCTTGAAGGCGCCCCACTTGCGCTCCAAATGACGCTCATATGAAGGAGACTGCGATGACAGAGACAAGAAACGGCGACGGCAACACTCGGGCGATCTCGCGACGCCTCTTCGTTTGCGGCCTGGCAGCGCTCGCGGGCATCGCCGGAACGACGCTTGACGCGGCGCCCGCTTCGGCGCAGGCATCGGCCGTCGCCCAGAAGATCGCCGATCATTTTTCCTCGGTGAAGACGATGGCGGGCGAATTCGTCCAGTTTGGGCCGCGCGGCGAGCAGACCGGCGGCAAGTTCTACATCCGCCGGCCCGGACGCATCCGCTTCAACTACGAGGCCCCCTCGCCGATGCGGGTCATCGCCGACGGCAGGTCGGTGGTGATCGGCAACATGAAGCTGAAGACCTGGGACATCTATCCCTTGTCGAAGACGCCGCTCAATCTGCTCTTGAGCGAGCGGATCGACCTGAGCAGCCGCATGGTGCGCGACGTCCGGGTCGAGCCCGACCTCATCACCATCGTGCTCGGCGACCGCTCGATCTTCGGCGATTCGACCATCACCATGATGTTCGACCCGAAGACCTACAATCTGAGACAATGGACGATCACGGACGCGCAGAAGAAGGACACCTCGGTGATGATCTTCAACGTCCAGACCGGCATCCAACTGGACGACAAGGTGTTCCGCATTCCTTATGACGAGGTGCGCAACAAGGGCGGCAAATGACCGGACGCGCATCGACTCTGATGCTGTGCAGGCCGCCCTCGGGCGGCCTTTTTCATGCTTGTCGATCGGCGCCAGACCTGCTTAAACGCGCCGGACACTGCTCCGCCGCCGGCGAAACTTTCCAGAGGAATGTGAATGCCCCTTTCCATCGCCACGTGGAACATCAACTCCGTCCGCCTGCGCATGCCGCTGGTGGAACATCTATTGGTAAATTGGCAGCCGGACATCCTCTGCCTGCAGGAAACCAAGTGCCCGGACGACCAGTTTCCGTCGGCGCCTCTGAAGAAACTCGGCTACAACTTTATCGAGATGCACGGCCAGAAGGGCTATCACGGCGTCGCCACCATCTCGCGCCTGCCGCTTACCGAACTGACCGATCGCCGCGACTATTGCGGCGTCGGAGACGCGCGTCATCTCTCCGTCGTCTTTGCGGCCAGCGGCAAGACCATTCGCCTGCATAATTTCTATGTGCCGGCCGGCGGCGACGAACCGGATCGCGCGATCAATCCGAAATTCGGCCATAAGCTCGACTTCGTCGACGAGATGAAGCTCCTGCACGCGGAGGCCGAGGCGGGCATCTCGTCGATCCTCGTCGGCGACCTCAACATCGCGCCGCTGGAGCACGACGTCTGGTCGCACAAGCAGCTCCTGAAGATCGTCAGCCACACGCCGGTCGAAACCGACGGGCTCACCACGGTCATGACCGGCGGCGCCTGGGTCGACCTGATGCGCCAGCACACCCCGCCGCCTGAGAAGCTCTTCACCTGGTGGAGCTACCGGGCGAAGGACTGGGCCGCGGCCGACCGCGGCCGCCGGCTCGACCATATCTGGTCCTCCGCCGACCTCGCCGAAAAACTCGTCCGCGTCGACATCCTCCGGGAAGCACGCGGCTGGGAGCGCCCCTCCGACCATGTGCCGGTGATTGCGCATTTCGAGCTTTGAAGCGCGGGCAGTTGCCCCTCACCCTAGCCCTCTCCCCGTTCTCACGGGGAGAGGGGACAGGAACGCGCGGCTCGCTCTTCCTACAACGATAGGCGGTGCGAGACGGGGCCGCGAGTCTCCTTCGCCCCGCTCGCGGGGAGAAGGTGGCCGGCAGGCCGGATGAGGGGCAGAAACACGCCTCAGGCAAACCGCCCGGCCAGCGCCTCGACGCGGCGGATCATCGTCTGCAGGTTGTCGCGGATCCGCGCTTCGACCATTGCCGTCACCTCCGGATATTCCTCCAGCATGCGGCGGAAGAGCGGCCGGTTGATGCGGATCACCTCGCTGTCTTCGTCGGCGGTCGCGGTGAACTTCCGTTCGACCATCGATATCAGCGCCAGCTCCGACAGCAGCGCCCCGCGGGAGACGGTGTCGACGTGCTGCGGGCGTCCTTCGGCGTCGAGCTTCGATAGCGAGAAGCTGCCGACGGCAACCGCATAGGCGCAATCGGCCGGCGCGCCTTCGCGAAAGAGCTCGTGGCCCTTCGCGACACGACGGCGCTCGGCGCCGAAGGCGATCAGCCGGAGCTTGTCGTCGCCGATCTCGGCAAAAAGCGAGACGTTCGACAGAAGCGCGATATCGTCATTGAGCGCCAAGCAGCATATCTCCTAGCTGATGTCGAGGAGCGGGTCTGGAATGGAAAACCGCTTCCCACTTTCCGCGGCCGGGACTTACGGAACGATCTTGTAGCCGCCGTTCTCTGTCACCAAAATCTCGGCATTGGAAGGGTCGCGTTCGATTTTCTGGCGCAGCCGGTAGACATGCGTCTCCAGCGTGTGCGTCGTCACCCCGGAATTGTAGCCCCAGACCTCCTCGAGCAGCACGTCGCGGGTCACCACCTTCTGGTCGGCCCGGTAGAGGTAGCGGATGATCGCCGCCTCCTTCTCGGTCAGGCGAATCTTCTGGCCGTTCTCCATGGTGAGCAGTTTCTGGCTCGGCTTGAACGTGTAGGGGCCGACGCTGAAGGTCGCGTCCTCGCTCTGCTCGTGCTGGCGAAGCTGGGCGCGGATACGGGCAAGCAACACGGCGAAGCGGAAGGGCTTGGTGACATAGTCGTTGGCGCCGGCCTCGAGGCCGAGAATCGTGTCCGAATCGGTATCGTGACCGGTGAGCATGATGATCGGCGCCTTGAACCCGCCCTTGCGCAGAAGCTTCACCGCCTCGCGACCGTCCATGTCCGGCAGCCCGACATCCATGATCAGGAGGTCGACCTGGCGGGCGCGCGCCGTCTGGATGCCCTTGCCGGCGGTCGCTTCCTGCAGGAGGTCGAACTCCTCGTAGAGAGAGAGCTGCTCTATCAACGTCTCACGCAGATCATTGTCATCGTCGACAAGGAGGATAGTGCGCGTCGCCATGGGACAGTTCCTGTTGCTTCCTGAATTCAAACTAGCTCAAATGCCGCCCTTGGCAAAGCGCGGCGGCTACGCAATCTTGTCTCGGTGCAACCGTGCTTAGGGTGGCCGTGAGATCACGGGCAAAGCAAGAATCTGTGAGAATAATGCGCAAGAAAACGTCGGGAGTAAGATCGCGGAAATCCACGATCATGGTCCGGGCCGCGCCACGCGACCGCCGGCGCGCGCTGCTGAGCTTCGACGGCAGAACGGAGCAGGCGGCGATCGGCCGAAGCGGCCTCACGGCCATGAAGCGCGAAGGCGACGGCGCGACGCCGCGCGCGACGATGAAGCTGATCGGCGGCTTCATGCGCCGCGACCGCGTGTCGCTGCCGCCAACGCGATTGCCGATGCGCGGGATCCGTCGCGACATGCTGTGGTGCGACGCGCCGGACCATGCCTCCTACAACCGCCCGGTCAGGGCGCCGTTTACCGCGAGCCACGAGACGATGGCGCGGTCTGACGGGCTGTACGACGTCTGCCTCGTGATGGACTGGAATATCTCCTGCAGGCGGCGGCTAGCCGGCTCTGCGATCTTCTTCCACCTCATTCGACCCGGCTATGAGCCGACGCAAGGCTGCATCGCCGTCAGCCTGCCCGCGATGAAGCGGCTGATACGGCACATGCGCCGGGGAATGGCTGTCAGGGTCGCATAGTCATTGCTTCCGCTCGAGCATGCGCGGCGTCACGAAGCGGACGAGCCGGCCCCTGCCCGGTTCGATTTCCGACCATTGCCCGGCATCGAATTCGATCACGGCGAGGCCGGCGGTCGGAAATTTGTCGCGAAGACGCGGCAACGCATCGCCTTCCCCGGCGAGCAGAAGGGCCAGTTCCGCCATGCCCGGATTGTGCCCGACGAGGAGCAGGCTGCGCGCCGACGCCTCCACGCCTCGGATCACGCCGAGAATGGCCGTGGCCGAGACTTCGTAAATACCAACGGCATCGCGGACGTCGATGCGGCGGGGCAATGCCCCGGCCACGAGTTCCCATGTCTCCTGCGCGCGCCGTGCCGTGGAGACAAGCGCCAGATCCGGAAGGAGGCCGTGCGCGGCCATGTAGGCGCCAATCGTCGGGGCCGCCTTTCGTCCACGTTCGGCGAGCGGCCGGCGATGATCGGCGACCCCTTCGGGCCAGGCGGACTTCGCATGGCGGAGCAGCATCAGGCGGCGCACTGCGGTGTCATCGTGATCGGCCATGATGTTCTTCGCAGACAAATGGAATTGCCCATTGTCGCACCGTCGGCGCCGGATGTCTTGCGAGGATGCAGCGAAAGGGGTGCCAAATTCGCCCTTCCCCAACCCCTCCCCACAGGTGGGAGGGGATAACCGCGCTGCACCATCCTTTCGCTGCCTTCACCGTCACACCAGCTTCAAAGTGGAAGCCGGGGCGGCAAACGCAAAGCCCCTCCCCTTGCGGGGGAGGGGTCACCCTCCCGGAACCGGAAAAGTTTAAAACCGGTTTAGTTCCAATCGCGGATATCGACGAAATGGCCCGCTACCGCGGCGGCGGCGGCCATCGCCGGCGAGACCAGATGGGTGCGGCCCTTGAAGCCCTGGCGGCCTTCGAAGTTTCGGTTCGAGGTCGAGGCACAGCGCTCGCCCGGCTTCAGCCGGTCGTCGTTCATCGCCAGGCACATGGAGCAGCCGGGCTCGCGCCAGTCGAAGCCGGCTTCCTTGAAGATCTTGTCAAGACCCTCGGCTTCGGCCTGTTCCTTGACGAGGCCCGAGCCCGGCACGATCATCGCCGAGACCGTCGGGGCGACCTTGCGGCCTTCGACGACCTTGGCGACGGCGCGCAGGTCCTCGATGCGGCCATTGGTGCAGGAGCCGATGAAGACCCGGTCGATGGCAATGTCGGTGATCTTCGTGCCCGGCTTCAGGCCCATATAGTCGAGCGCCCGCCACTTCGACGCGCGCTTCGTCTCGTCCTGGATGTCGTCCGGATTGGGAACGGCGCCCTGGACCGAGATCACATCCTCCGGAGAGGAGCCCCAGGAGACGATCGGCGGCAGGTTGGCGGCATCGAGCACGACGACGCGGTCGTAATGGGCGCCCTCGTCCGTATGCAGCGTCTTCCAATAGTCGAGCGCCATCTCCCAGGCCTTGCCCTTGGGCGCCCGTGGCTTGTCCTTGATATATTCGAAGGTCGTCTCGTCCGGAGCGATCAGGCCGGCTCGGGCGCCGCCTTCGATCGTCATGTTGCAGACCGTCATGCGGCCTTCCATCGACAGAGAGCGGATCGCCTCGCCGGCGAATTCGATGACATGGCCGGTGCCGCCGGCCGTGCCGATCTCGCCGATGATGGCGAGGATGATGTCCTTTGCGGTGACGCCGGGCGGCAAGTGCCCGTCGACGCGCACCAGCATGTTCTTGGCCTTCTTCTGGATCAGCGTCTGGGTCGCGAGCACATGTTCGACTTCAGACGTGCCGATGCCGTGGGCGAGCGCCCCGAAGGCGCCATGCGTCGAGGTGTGGCTGTCGCCGCAGACGATCGTCATGCCCGGCAGCGTGAAGCCCTGCTCGGGGCCGACGATGTGGACGATGCCCTGACGCTTGTCGTTCTCGGAGTAATATTCGACGCCGAAATCGGCGGCGTTCCTGGCGAGCGCCTCGACCTGGATGCGGCTTTCCTCGTTCTTGATGCCCAGATGGCGGTCCGGCGAGGTCGGTACGTTGTGGTCGACGACGGCGAGCGTCTTCTCCGGCGCGCGGACCTTGCGGCCGGCCATGCGCAGCCCTTCGAAGGCCTGCGGACTCGTCACCTCATGCACGAGGTGACGGTCGATGTAGAGCAGACAGGTGCCGTCGTCCTGGCTGTTGACCAGATGATCGTCCCAGATCTTGTCATAGAGGGTACGCGGTGCGCTCATGGCGATATATCCATCGAATTTTCAAAAATACGGAAAAGCCGGCGGCGATGCTGCCGGAACGACACTGATCAGGCGATCAGGATAGGCGGCTCGTAGGCGCGCCGCAGACACGCGCGAAGAAACGTGCCGGCAGACGCTTGTGGTCCTGCAGCACGACGATTTTCTGTTCGCGACATCCGAATTTGGATTCCATGGCCGGTGCTCATATCAATTTTTCAGCCGTTCGGCAATCGGCGACGTGGAGAGCGGATGATCCAAAAGACCCCTCCCCAACCCCTCCCCACAAGGGGGAGGGACGTACGATGCCGCCCTCGCTCCACTCGTATCGCGCCTGATCCACCGGAGGGAATGTCGCAGTTGGAATTTCTGCAAAAGGGACTTGGTATAGGCTTGGCCGGCTGCCTCTCTGGTGAAGATGGGGAGGCGAGAGCGGCACGGTAAGCCCCTCCCCCTTGTGGGGAGGGGTTGGGGAGGGGTTTGCCTGCAGCCTACCGCGCCTCTGCCCTTCTCAGCCGCCGCTCGAACCCCCGCAGCGCCAGCGACAGGCCGATCGTCAGGATCAGATAGACATAGGCGACGATCGAATAGGTCTCGAAGAAGCGAAACGAGCCGGAGGCGTAGACCTTGCCCATCTGGGTGATGTCGGCGACGCCGAGCACCGAGACGAGCGAGGAGTCCTTGACCATCGCGACGAAGTCGTTGCCGAGCGGCGGCAGGATGACGCGGATCGCCTGAGGAAAGACGACCAGGCGGAAGCGCTGGTAGCGCGTGAGCCCCAGCGCCTTGGCGGCCTCCACCTGACCCTTGTCGACCGACTGGATGCCGGCCCGGAAGACCTCGGCGATGAAGGCCGAATAGCCGATCATCAGGGCGATGATCGCCCGCCACATCAGCGAGATGTCACGAACGACGAGCGGCTCGATGGCGCCAGCCTTGATGAGCGGCGCCGCCAAAAAGTTGACGGCTGTCACCAGTGCCGGTGCCCCGACGAAGGCGATATAGAAGAGCAGAACGAGGATCGGTACGCCACGGATGACTTCCGTATAGAAGCGGGCGATCTGGCGCAGCGCCGCGTGCTCGGAAAGCGCCATCAATGCCACGGCAAGGCCGAGCACGGTAGCCAGCGCGAAGCCCACGAGCGTGACGAAGACGGTGACGCCGAGACCCTTCAAGACGACGGCGAAGACCTGAGCGAAGATGTCATTGGCGGCGATCACCGCGGCAAGCGCCAAGGCGATCACGAGAAGGGCGACCAGCCACCAGGGATAGTCGCCCTTCTCGGAAGTGTCGGATTTAACTGGCGCCATCGTTAGCGATCAGCCGCCCATCTTGTAGTCGAGGAACCATTTCTTGTTGAGCGCATCGAAGGTGCCGTCCTCCTTGAGCGCCTTGATGGCGGCATTGACCGGCTGGACGAGATCGGATCCCTTCGGGAAGATGAAGCCGAAATCCTCGGTGCCGAGCGGCTCGCCGACCACCTTCAGCTTGCCCTCGGACGCATCGACATAGCCCTTCGCAGCGACGCTGTCGGTGAGCACCAGATCGACGTCGCCGGCCTTCAGCGCCTGCACCGTCGCACCGAAGGTCTCGAACAGCTTGATACGCGGGTTCTGCTCGTTGCCGTCGAGGATCTCATAGACCGCCGTGTAGAAGGGCGAGGTGCCGGGCTGGGCGCCGACAAGCGCGTCTTCGACCGCGGCGAAGCTCTTGGCGTCCTTGAAGCGGGTCTCGTCGGCGCGAACAAGCATGAACTGCTGCGAGCGCATATAGGGGTCGGAGAAGTCGACCTTCTCCTTGCGATCGTCCTTGATGGTGATGCCGGTCATGCCGATCTGATACTGGCCGTCGGAAACCGACTGGATCATCGCGTCCCAGCTGGTGTTCTGGTATTCGATCTTGAAGTTCAGCCGCTTGGCGATCTCGTTCATCGCGTCATATTCCCAGCCGACCGCCTGGCCGGACTTGGGGTCAACGAACTGCAGCGGCGGATAGGCGTTCTCGGTGACGACGACGACCGTCTTGCCGCCGAGGTCCGGCAGATCGCTCGCGACTGCGGGCGCGGAGAATGCGAATGGGACGGCGAGGGCAGCGGCGATGCCCGCGAGCACGTGGCGACGGATTGTCATTGGAGGAACTCCCGAAAATTGTGGCGACCGAAAATGTCACGAATTTCGTCGGGAAGACAAGCAGATAGTGCTAAAAAAGAAAGGCGGCCGAGAGACCGCCTTTCCGCAAATCCGAGGATTTGAAAACTTATTCCGCAGCGGCTTCCGCAGCCTTCGCCTCTTCCGCTGCCTTTGCTTCGGCGGCCTCGGCTGCTGCCTTCTCGGCGGCGAGCGCCTGGGCGGCTGCTACCTTTTCAGCCTCGATGCGTGCCTTCTCGTCGGCAACGGCCTGGCGCTCGGCTTCATTCAGCTTGCGGGCGCGCGTGCCGGTGTTCTCGACAATGCGGGCCGACTTGCCGCGACGATCGCGCAGGTAGTAGAGCTTGGCGCGACGGACCTTACCGCGGCGAACCACTTCGACGCTCTCGACGAGCGGCGAGTAAACCGGGAAAACGCGCTCGACGCCTTCGCCGTAGGAAATCTTGCGGACGGTGAAGCTCTCGTTGAGGCCACCGCCGGAACGGGCGATGCAGACGCCTTCATAGGCCTGGACGCGGGTACGGTTGCCTTCGACGACGCGGACGTTGACGCGGACGGTGTCGCCGGCGGAGAAATCGGGAAGGGTGCGCTTGGCGGCGA
Organism: Sinorhizobium glycinis; assembly: GCF_001651865.1. Taxonomy (GTDB): domain Bacteria; phylum Pseudomonadota; class Alphaproteobacteria; order Rhizobiales; family Rhizobiaceae; genus Sinorhizobium; species Sinorhizobium glycinis. Next base: position 238,095 of record NZ_LPUX01000060.1, on the reverse strand, counting down.
TCTTGGCGGCCTGTTCGGCTTCCAGCTGCTGGATGATGTTCATCGGTCTAACCTTTGCTTTCTTCTGAAACAGCCAGAGCGCTCTCGGCCGGCCTGTCGGGATTTCCTCCAGGTCTTGCCCTCTTGGAGGACAGGAGCGGTTTCGCCATTCTTTGTTGGTGGTCGACGGGCAAGAACCCGAGCCGGGCCGGCACATACACCAAATGATCGGCCTTGTCATCCCCGATCGCGGAATTTCTCGGGCCACCACGGGCATGGCCGGATGGTAGCGGCACTCAAGACCCCTCCCCAACCCCTCTCCACAGGTGGGAAGGGCTTCAGCGCCCGCTGCGATCGCCTTGCTATTTCCGACCGTCGCGTCAGCCGCAAAGATCGACAAGGAGGCAAGACGGTGCGGCCGGTTAAGCCCCTCCCCCTTGTGGGCCCACAAGTGGGAGGGGCCATGTTCTGCCGGCAGGCTTGCGGTCGATTGCTCCAGCCGCTATCCCCGAATCCAAGCTTTTACGAGGACGGCCATGACGATATTCCAGGCGCTGCTGCTTTTTGTTGCGGGATTCCTGTCCGGCGCCGTCAATGCCATTGCCGGTGGCGGGACGTTTCTCACTTTCGGCGCGATGACGCTTGGCGGCCTGCCGCCGATCGTCGCCAATGCCACGTCCTCGATCGTCCAGTTTCCGGGCTACATCACCTCGGCGCTCGCCTATGCCAAGGAGATCCGCGCCGACCGTAGGAACGCCATCCTCCTCGGCGTCATATCGGCAATCGGCGGGCTTGCCGGCGCGCTGCTCCTGCTTTCGCTCTCCAACCCGTCGTTCCGCGCCATGGTGCCCTGGCTGCTGATCGCCGCGACGGCGATCTTTGCAGCGGGGCCTCTTCTTAAACCGAAGGCCCGCAGCGACGAGCACCGGATCGGGCCGCTCGGGGTCGCCAGCCAGATGGCGACCTCCGTCTACGGCGGATTCTTCGGGGCCGGCATGGGTATCATGATGCTTGCGGTGCTCGGACTTGCGACTGGCGGCAGCTACCACCGGCTCAATGCGCTGAAGAATTTCATCTCGATCGTCATCGCGCTGATCGCCATCCTGGTCTTTGCGGCAGGCGGCGTCGTTTCCTGGCTGCATGCGGCGATCATGGTGCCGGGTGCGGCACTTGGCGGCTATTGCGGGGTCTGGGCCGCCCGAAGGGTTCCGCAGGCCGTCATTCGCGCCATTGTCGTTGCCGTCGGCTTGCTGCTCGCCGCCTATTATTTCTTCACCGGCTGAGCCGGATCGCGCTTCAGGTTTTGATTTGCGCGTGTTTCTTCCGAAATCCGGTTCCCACTTTTCGGATCACGCTCAGGGTTTTGTGCAACGCGTGATTTTTCCGAAAACCGGTTCCCACTTTTCGGATCACGCTCAGGGTTTTGTGCAACGCGTGATTTTTCCGAAAACCGGTTCCCACTTTTCGGATCACGCTCCAGCAGATCCGGCCGGCGCTCCGCCGTCAGCCGCCGCGCTTCGGCCTCGCGCCACTTGGCGACGGCGCCGTGGTTTCCGGAGGTCAGCACCGCCGGGATCTCATGGCCCTCGAAGACCTGCGGCCGCGTATACTGCGGGTGTTCCAGCAGGCCGCCCTCGAAGCTCTCATGCACGCCGGAGAGTTCATTGCCCATGACCCCCGGCAGAACGCGAACGACCGAGTCAAGCAGGACCAACGCGGCCGGCTCGCCTCCGGAGAGGATGTAGTCACCGATCGAGACCTCTTCGAGATGGCGCGTATCGATCACCCTCTGGTCGACACCCTCGAACCGTCCGCAGACGATGACGGCGCCGGGGCCTGCGGCGAGCTCGCGCACGCGCGCCTGCGTCAGCGGCCTGCCGCGCGGGCTCATCAGCAGGCGTGGCCGGTCGTCATTCGCCGAGACATGGTCGATGGCGCGAGCCAGAACATCCGGCTTCAGGACCATGCCGGCGCCGCCTCCGGCCGGCGTATCGTCGACGGTGCGGTGCTTGTCCTCGGCGAAATCGCGGATCTGCACGGCTTCGATCGACCATTGCCCCCGCTCCAGCGCCTTGCCTGCAAGCGAGACGCCGAGATGGCCCGGAAACATCTCGGGGTAAAGCGTCAGCACAGTCGCACGAAACGGCATGGCCCGCGGCTCACTTGCGTTTCGTCGGAAATTGCTTGCCGAGGCTCTCGTCCTTGTCCTCGACGAGGCCGGCAGCAACAGGATCGACCAGCAGCCTGCCGGCCTCCAGATCGATCTCCAAGACCGACCATTCGGTGAAGGGGATCAGCACCGGCCGGCGGCCGGGTCCCTTGAGCTCCAGGAGGTCGCCTGCGCCGAAGTCGAAGATGCCGGTCACCGAGCCGTAGCTCTTGCCGGTGCCGTCCACCGCTTCCAGCCCTTCGAGGTCGGCATAGAAAAACTCGTCCTCGTCGAGATCGTCGTCGGGAAGGTTGTCGCGTTCGATGAAGAGTTCGAGGCCATTGAGCGCTTCGGCCGCCGTGCGGTCGTTGATGCCGCGAAAACGGACGATAACCACGTTCTTGGCCTCACGGATTTCCAGCACTTCGAAGACGCGGCCGTCCCCGCTGTGCAGGTTGCCGTAATCGCCGAGCGCCGTCGGATCCTCCGCGTAGGATTTCACCCGCACTTCGCCGCGCAGGCCTTGCGCCGCGCCGATCGTCGCCATCAGGACAGGGTTTTCGAGCTTCGTCATTTCGGCATCCAGCTGGGAACGGGCGCATTCTATTCCCGGTCCCGCTCCAATTCATTGAAGGTGCACATAAAGCAAAACGGGCGGCATGAAAATGCCACCCGTTTGCCACACCGTTTTGACGGTGATTATTCCGCGGCAGCTTCCGCAGCAGCAGCGGCTGCGTCTTCGGCCTTCTGCTTGGCTTCGGCGGCACGCTCCTGTGCCTTCTTGCCGGGCTGAGCCTTGGTCGGGTTGTTGCGGGCCGGGCGCTTGGCAAGGCCAGCCTGGTCGAGGAAGCGCAGGACGCGGTCGGTCGGCTGGGCGCCCTGGGCGATCCAGTGGCTGACACGCTCGGCGTCCAGTTCGACGCGCTTCTCGTCGTCCTTGCCGAGCATCGGGTTCCAGGAACCGATCTTTTCGAGGAAGCGGCCGTCACGCGGGCTGCGCGCATCGGCAACGACGATCTGGTAATAGGGACGCTTCTTGGAACCGCCACGGGCGAGACGAATTTTCAGTGCCATTTCAGTTTACTCCTTGCAGGCTTTCTTGACCGCTTCGTTCAAGCGGAACGGGTGGTGCCGGCGCTGCCCGCGGGCTGCGAGCGATCGGCGGCGATGGCTTCATGATGCCGGATGACTTCCTTGATGATGAAGTTCAGGAACTTCTCGGCGAAATCCGGGTCCAGATTGGCGTCCTTGGCCAAATGGCGAAGGCGTTCGATCTGGTATTCTTCGCGCGCCGGGTCGGCCGGCGGCAGCTTGTGCTTGGCCTTCAGAACTCCTACCGCCTTGGTGCAGCGGAAGCGTTCGGCCAGCATGTGGACGAGTGCGGCATCGATGTTGTCGATCGACTGCCGGTAGCTCGCCAATTCTTCTTTGATCTCGGGATCAAGCATTCGTCGCGATCCTCACTTCTTCTTGGGTAGGCCGGGAAGACCCGGGAAACCGCCACCGAGGCCGGGCAGACCGCCTCCGGGCAAACTGCCGCCGCCGAGGCCCGGAAGGCTGCCGGGCTTGCCGAGACCGGCGGCTTCCGCCTGCTTCTGCAGCGCTTCGAGCTGTTTCGGGTCGAGCTTCGAGAGATCAGGCATGCCGCCGCCCATTCCCCCGAGGCCCATCTTGTTGGCAAGGCCGCCCATCATCTGCTTCATCATGCCGCCTTTGCCCTTGCCGCCCATCATCTTCATCATGTCGGCCATCTGGCGGTGCATCTTCAGAAGCTTGTTGATGTCGGCGGCGTCGGTCCCGGAGCCGCTGGCGATGCGCTTCTTGCGCGAATGCTTGAGCAGGTCCGGATTGGCGCGCTCCGCCTTGGTCATCGAGGAGATGATGGCGAGCTGCCGCTTGAACAGCCTGTCGTCGAGGCCGGCGGCGGCCATCTTGTCCTTCATGCCGGCCATGCCGGGCATCAGCCCCATGATGCCGCCCATGCCACCCATCTTCTGCATCTGGCGCAACTGGTCGGCGAGGTCGTTCAGGTCGAACTTGCCCTTGGCCATCTTGGCGGCCATGGCGGCCGCCTTTTCGGCGTCGATGTTTTCCGCGGCCTTCTCGACCAGCGAGATGATGTCGCCCATGCCGAGGATGCGGTCGGCGACGCGGCGCGGATGGAACTCCTCGAGCTCGTCCATCTTCTCGCCGACACCGATCAGCTTGATCGGCTTGCCCGTGACGGCACGCATCGACAAGGCCGCACCGCCGCGGCCGTCGCCGTCCATGCGGGTCAGCACCAAGCCGGTGATGCCGACGCGGTCGTCGAAGTTGCGAGCGAGATTGACGGCGTCCTGACCGGTCAGCGCGTCGGCAACGAGCAGGATCTCATGCGGATTGGACTTCCGCTTGATCTCCGCCATCTCGATCATCAGCGGCTCGTCGATATGGGTGCGGCCGGCGGTGTCGAGGATGACGACGTCATGGCCGCCGAGCTTCGCCGCCTGCACGGCGCGCGCAGCGATATCGGTCGGCGACTGGCCGGCGATGATCGGCAGCGTGTCGACGCCGGTCTGCACGCCGAGCTGGCGCAACTGCTCCTGCGCGGCCGGGCGGCGCGTGTCGAGCGAGGCCATCAGGACCTTCTTCTTGTCCCTGGTCGTCAGCCGCTTGGCGATCTTGCCGGTCGTCGTCGTCTTGCCCGAGCCCTGCAGGCCGACCATCATGACGACGACGGGGGCCGGTGCGTTGAGGTCGATCGTCACGCCCTCGGAGCCGAGCATGGCGATGAGCTCGTCATGGACGATCTTGACGACCATCTGGCCGGGCTTGATCGATTTCAGGATCTCGGCGCCGACCGCCTTCTCGCGCACCTTCTCGGTGAAGGAGCGCACGACATCGAGCGCCACGTCGGCTTCGAGCAGCGCACGGCGAACCTCCCGAAGCGCCGCGGAAACGTCAGCTTCCGACAGGGCGCCGCGGCCGGTCAGTCCATTCAATATGGAACCAAGACGGTCCTGGAGGCTCTCGAACATTCTCTCTTCCTTCTGGTTTCCGGTTTCGCTTCAGGCTCGCCGGAAACTTGGGTTCCCTCGCGCGGAAAACAAGGCGCAAAGCCAAAAACCACCCGAGGGCGCAACGCGCTGTCGGGTGTTGACCGCCGGGCTCTCTTTATACCTTTGCGGGGCCCGGTCGGCGGCTTCGGAAGTCATCACTTGCGAAGGAATTTCGCCGCGATAAACAGGAAAGCGGACGAAAAGTCAAGGATGGAAGGCGAAACCCGCCGCACCCCTGTTCCGCGTTCGCTTTCACGCAAGAGCGATACCACCGCCGCTGGCCGGTTGCCATCTCGCAATAGATCTTGACGTCTTCTCGCTCCGGCCCTGTGATCGGGAAACGAAGCTGCCTATTTCTGCTCTTGTATTTCCTCGACTGAGGCAACCATGCGCAAACGCGCCAACCCCTACTACAGCGGCCCCGTTTCGGACCATTTCGACGGCACCCGTTTCTTCAATCCGGGCGGGACGCCTCCACGCGGCCTCGCGCACCTGCTACGCTGGCAGTTCGGCGGCAAACGCGTGCGATGGCCCGGGCGCTACGACAGCCCCTTCCTGGAGGTGCGGCCGGAACTCAGCGTCGACGGAGACCGGCTGCGGGTGACCATGATCGGTCACGCGACGCTCCTGATCCAGGTAGCCGGCATCAATATTCTCACCGATCCGGTCTGGTCGCACCGGGCGAGTCCTTTCGCCTTTGTCGGGCCGCACCGCCGCAACGCGCCGGGCATCCACATGGATGACCTGCCGCCGATCGATATCGTCCTCGTCACTCACAATCACTACGACCATCTCGATCTCGAGACGCTCAGTGCCCTCTACGCGGAGCATGCGCCGCATATCGTGACGCCGCTCGGCAACGACACGATCATCCGCCGCGCCGTTCCGGATGCGGAGATCTCCGTGATCGATTGGGGCGATCGGATCGACATGGATGACGGCTTGGTCATCCATGCGGAGCCCTGCCACCATTGGTCGGCCCGGGGCACACGCGACCGGCGCATGGCGCTTTGGGCAGCTTTCGTCCTCGAGACCCCGGCCGGCAAGATCTACCATGTCGGCGACACTGGTTTTCACGCCGGGATCAACTACCGGTCTGCTCTCGAAAAACATGGCCGCTTCCGGCTGGCCAACCTGCCCTTCGGGTCCTACGAGCCGCGCTGGTTCATGGAGAGCCAGCACCAGAATCCGGAAGAGGCGGTCATGGGCATGATCGCCTGTGGCGCCGAACATGTGGCAGGGCACCACTGGGGGACGTTCCAGTTGACGAACGAGGGCATCGAGGAGCCCCTGAGAGCCCTGGAGGCCGCGCTCGACAAGGCCGGCATCGAGCGAAGCAGGTTCCGGCCGCTGCGCCCTGGCGAAGCCTTCGACGTTCCGCCCTTGCCACAGGAATGACGGCGCCACTGGTAATTTCCGGGCTTTTCGGCCATATACAGCCCGAATGCAGGGTGCCTCCCCGGTGGGGGGGGCGAGTTTGGACGATCGCGATATGGCCGACCGCGTGCAATTTGCCAGGATGAACGGGCTTGGAAACAAGATCCTGCTGATCGACATGCGCGGCCGCAAGGATCGAGTGACGCCTGAAGCGGCGATCGCGCTCAACGCCGATCCGGCGACCGAGTTCGACCAGATCATGGCGATCCACGACCCGAGGGCCTCCGGCACCGATGCCTGGATCGACATCGTCAATTCCGACGGCTCGATGGCCCAGGCCTGCGGCAACGGTACCCGCTGCGTCGTCCAGGCGCTCGCCGCCGAGACCGGCAGGAAGGCCTTTCTCTTCCATACGGTCGCCGGGCTGCTCGAAGCGCAGGAGCATGACGACGGCTTGATCTCCGTCGATATGGGAAGCCCACGCTTCGGCTGGGATGAAATCCCGCTTGCGGAAGAATTCCACGACACGAGCCGGATCGAGCTGCAGATCGGGCCGATCGACGATCCGGTGCTGCATTCGCCTTCGGTCGCATCGATGGGCAATCCGCATGCGATCTTCTGGGTGGAAAGCGACGTCTGGAGCTACGAGCTCGATCGCTTCGGACCGCTGCTCGAAAATCATCCGATCTTCCCGGAGCGCGCCAATATCTCAATTGCCCATATCCGCTCCCGTGACGAGATGGACCTCAGGACCTGGGAGCGCGGCGCCGGGCTGACCCTTGCCTGCGGTTCCGCCGCCTGCGCCGCCGCCGTCAGCGGCGCCAGGACAGGGCGTACGGACCGGATCGTGACGGTGAACGTGCCGGGCGGTCCGCTCCTGATCGAATGGCGGGAGCGGGACGACCACGTCATCATGACGGGACCGGCCGAATGGGAGTGGTCGGGCACGGTCGATCCGGCCACCGGCGCTTTTCAGCGCGACGAGGCCACCGGCGAAAGCGGAGCACGGGCGCTTTGAGCGGCGTGGAGGTCATAACCTTCGGCTGCCGCCTCAACACCTATGAATCGGAAGTGATGCGGGCGGAAGCCGAGAAGGCGGGGCTGAACAACGCCATCCTCGTCAACACCTGTGCCGTCACGGCGGAAGCCGTGCGCCAGGCGCGCCAGGCGATCCGCCGGGCGCGACGCGACAATCCGCACGCCCGCATCATCGTCACCGGCTGCGCCGCCCAAACCGAGAAGGAAACCTTCGCCGAAATGGCCGACGTGGACGCGGTGCTCGGCAACGAGGAGAAGCTCAAGAGCGCCTCCTATCGCTCGCTGCCGGATTTCGGCGTTTCAGCCGAAGAGAAGCTGCGCGTCAACGACATCATGAGCGTGCGCGCCACCGCGCCGCAGATGATCAGGCATATCGACGGGCACGTGCGCGCCTTCATCCAGGTGCAGAACGGCTGCGACCACCGCTGCACCTTCTGCATCATTCCCTATGGCCGCGGCAATTCCCGCTCCGTGCCGATGGGCGCGGTCGTCGACCAGTCGCGCCGGCTCGTCGAAGGCGGCTATCGCGAGATCGTCCTGACCGGTGTCGACGCCACCAGCTACGGCGGCGACCTGCCGGGGACCCCGACGCTCGGGCTGCTCGCCAAGACGCTGCTCAAACAGGTGCCGGACATCCTGCGCCTGCGACTTTCCTCGATCGACAGCATCGAGGCGGACCCGCACCTCCTCGACCTCATCGCCGACGAGCCGCGCTTCATGCCGCATCTGCATCTTTCGCTGCAGCACGGCGATGACCTGATTCTGAAGCGCATGAAGCGGCGCCACTCGAGCGCCGACGCCCGCGCCTTCTGCGCCGCGGTGCGCGCTTTAAGGCCCGAGCTCAGCTTCGGCGCCGACATGATCGCCGGCTTTCCGACAGAGACCGAGGCGATGTTCGAGAATGCCATGCGCCTCGCCGAGGACTGCGGCATCGCCCATCTCCACGTCTTCCCCTACAGCCCCCGCCCCGGCACGCCGGCGGCGCGCATGCCGCAGCTCGACCGGGCGCTCGTCAAGGAGCGCGCCGCGCGCCTGCGGGGCAAGGGGGCGGAACTCTACGCCGCCCATCTCGATTCCATGATTGGCGGCGATGAGACGATCCTCGTCGAGATGAACGGCCTGGCGCACACCGAGAATTTTACCCTCGTCGATGCGGCCGGGCTCGAGCCGCGATCGCTTATCACGGTCGAAATCACCGGCCACAACGGCAAGCATCTGGCGATGCAAAGAAAACAGATGGCTGCGGCCTGACACCCGGACATTCAAATGGCGATTGGTTTCATCAAGAAGATTTTCTCCTTCGGCAAGGACACCGTCGAAGAGAAACCCGTGCCGGCGGCGGAGGTGGCGCCGGGGATGCCGGCTGCCGATGAGGCCGCGACAACCACCTCTGTCCCTTCGGGACATCTCCCCCACAGGGGGGGAGAGGGGGCGGCAGAGGCGACCGCCGAGGGTGACCGCGCTGCCTCGAACGAGGAAAGGGCCGCCACGGAGGAGGCGAAACCCGGCATGCACGATCTCGCTGTTCCGCCTGCGCCAGCCACGTCAACGCCGGAAGCGATAAGCGAAGAAGATTCCGAAAGCGCTGGTCCCACCGCACGTGAAAACATTGCGGTCGAGGAGGAGAGCGCGCCACTTCCGATCTCCCCCCTTGCGGGGGAGATGCCCGGCAGGGCAGAGGCGGGTGAGGCCCCGATCGGCGACGTTGCACTTGGTGATGGGGTCGCGACACCCCCCTCTGTCCCTTCGGGACATCTCCCCCACGAGGGGGGAGATCAGTCGGAGACCGAGGCCACAGCCGAAGAAAACCGGGCTGCCATCGAGGAGGCAATGACGGGCGCGGACGACTGCGCCGATTTGCCTGAGGTGACCCAGGGCGACGCTCCGGAGATAGCGACCCCCGAGCCTGAAGCCGAACTCGAAAACCTCGCAGCACCCCCTGACATCGCTCCCACCGAAGGCGTCGAGGCGGGCAAGGAGAGCGCCCCAATTCTCTCCCCCCTTGTGGGGGAGATGCCCGGCAGGGCAGAGGGGGTCGAGGCACCCGAAAACCCCGCAACCGCCCCTAGCCTCCCGAAGGGCTTCGCCGCCTCCGACCAGCGCCCGAAGGAGCAAGCCCCCACCCCGCAGCCAAAGCTTTCCTGGTACCAGCGGCTGCGCCGCGGCCTCGCCCGCACCTCGTCGCAGCTCACTGGCCAGATCGCCAGCCTCTTCACCAAGCGCAAGCTCGACGAGGCGACGCTGCAGGATCTTGAGGACCTTCTGATCCAGGCGGACCTCGGCGTCGAGACGGCGATGCGGATCACCGACACGCTCTCCTCCGAGCGATACGGCAAGGACGTGACCGGTGAGGACGTCTCGCGCATCATGGCTGGCGAGATCACCAAGGTGCTGGCGCCGGTCGCCAAGCCCCTCGAACTCGATCTCAGCCACAAGCCACATGTGATCCTTGTCGTCGGCGTCAACGGCACCGGCAAGACGACGACGATCGGCAAGCTCGCCGCCAAACTTTCCGGCGCGGGGCTGAAGGTGATGCTGGCGGCCGGCGACACGTTCCGCGCCGCGGCGATCGAACAGCTGAAGATCTGGGCCGAGCGGACGAAGTCCGACATCGTTGCCTCGAAGCTCGGCGCCGACGCCGCCGGCCTTGCCTATGAGGCCTACCAGCTCGCCCGCGAAAAGAAGTCGGACGTGCTGATCATCGACACGGCCGGGCGGCTGCAGAACAAGGCAGAACTGATGGCCGAACTCGAAAAGATCGTCCGCGTGCTCGGCAAGCTCGACCCGGACGCGCCGCACACGGTGCTGCAGACGCTCGACGCGACGACCGGGCAGAACGCATTGCAGCAGGTGGAGATCTTCCGCAATGTCGCCGGCGTCAGCGGCCTGATCATGACCAAGCTCGACGGCACGGCGCGCGGCGGCATCCTTGTGGCGATCTCCGCCAAGCACAAGCTGCCGGTGTATTTCATCGGCGTCGGCGAGGGCGTCGACGATCTCGAACCCTTCGAGGCGAAGGATTTCGCCGAGGCGATCGCCGGGGTTGCCGCCGCTTGATCAAGCGACGGGAAGCTTGCGGCCGCAACGGCGCTTGATATGGTTTTGCCGCAATGCTGGTGTTATGAGCGGCCAAGGAGCGGGGCGAGAAAAGCGGTCTTTTCTAACGCGTCTCCGCTCCACTGCATGTTTCCTTAAATCGGAACGGATTTAAGGAAACATGCAGAAATTCAAAAGCTACGGCGACCTTTGCGCGTCTCGAAAGCGCGCGGCGCTGTAGAAGGCACGACATGAAAGAACAGGATCCGCATATGTCGACAATCGAGGCCGAGAAGCCGAAGACGGAGGTCAGCCCGCTCCTGAAGCTCGTGCTGGAGCTCGGGCCGCTGATGGTCTTCTTCTTCGCCAATTCGCGCGGCGACTGGCTGGCGCAGCGTTTTCCGGTGCTTGCGGAGCTCGGTGGACCGATCTTCATCGCCACCGGCCTGTTCATGGCGGCGACGGCCGCAGCGCTCATCGCCTCCTGGATCATGACGCGCACCCTGCCGATGATGCCGCTCGTCTCCGGCATCGTCGTCTTCGTCTTCGGCGCGCTGACGCTCTGGCTGCAGAACGACACCTTCATCAAGATGAAGCCGACCATCGTCAACACGCTCTTCGGCGCAATTCTGCTCGGCGGCCTGCTGTTCGGCAAATCGCTGCTCGGCTATGTCTTCCACGCCGCCTTCAAGCTCGACGAGGACGGCTGGCGCAAGCTGACGATCCGCTGGGGCGTGTTCTTCCTGTTCCTCGCGGTCCTGAACGAGATCGTCTGGCGCTCCTTCTCGACCGACTTCTGGGTCGCCTTCAAGGTTTGGGGAACGATGCCGATCACCATTCTCTTCACGCTTGCCCAGATGCCGCTGATCATGAAGCACTCGCTGGATAAGGAGAGTGCCGAGTGACGATCGCCGCCGGGACGGACGACAACAGGCAACGCAGCACCTGGATCTGGCTGATCGCCTGCCTCGGCGTCGTCGCCATCCAGATCCTGACGCAGCACCTGATGGGGCGGCTGTGGATCTGCGAATGCGGTTACGTGAAGCTCTGGGAGGGCGTCGTCAACTCGAGCGGCAACTCCCAGCACATCACCGACTGGTACACGCCGTCCCACATCATCCACGGCTTCCTCTTCTACGGCCTCGGCTATCTCCTCTTGCGCGGCAAGCGCTTGAGCGCCCGCCTGCTGCTTGCCACCGTGATCGAGTCTGCCTGGGAGATTGCCGAGAACACGCCGATGGTGATCAACCGCTATCGCTCGGCGACGATCTCGCTCGACTATTTCGGCGACAGCATTCTGAATTCCACCATGGACACGCTCGCCATGGCGGCTGGGTTCCTGCTGGCCTCGCGGCTGCCGGTAGCGGTGACGGTCACGATCGCCATCGCCCTCGAGCTCTTCACCGGCTGGATCATCCGCGACAACCTGACGCTCAACGTGCTGATGCTCGTCTGGCCGCTCGATGCGGTGAAGGCGTGGCAGGCGGGAGTTTAGCGGCTCGCATTTGCCCCTCATCCCGCTGCCGCGACCTTCTCCCCGCAGGCGGGGAGAAGGGGCTTGCCGCACCCGATCGCTTCCTGTTGAGTTGAGAGAGAGAGAGAGAGAGGTGGGCTCGGCGGTGCCACGAGTCCCCTTCGCCCCGCTTGCGGGGAGAAGGTGGCCGGCAGGCCGGATGAGGGGGAGTATTTTTACGACCCCGCCAACGCCTTCTCGATCGCCGGCAGCAGCCCCTCGTTCAGTGTCCGCTCATCGAACGGGCCGGCGCGCTTGTAGAGGATCGTGCCGTCGGCAGCGACCAGGAAGGATTCAGGAATCCCATAGACGCCCCAGTCGATCGCCGCCTTGCCATGCGGATCGGTGCCGATCGCCGAGAACGGATTGCCGAGTTCGCCGAGGAACCGGAGCGCATTGTCGTTGCGGTCCTTGTAGTTGATGCCGACGACGGTGAGGCGCGGGTCTTTGGAGAGTTCGAGGATGATCGGATGTTCCTGCCGGCAGGGCACGCACCAGGAGGCCCAGACGTTGACGAGCGTCAGCCTGCCCTTGACGGCCGTGTCGGTGAGCGCCGGCATCGGCTGTCCGGCGGGCGTCGTGGCGCCTTCGAGCGGCGGCAGGTCCAACTTCGGCGCCCTGGTGCCGATCAGCGCCGAGGGGATTTCGCTGATGTCCCGGCCGGAGTTCAGCTGGCTCCAGAAGATCAGCGCAAGGGCCACGAAGATCAGGAGCGGCAGGGCCGCGAGCAGATAGCGCAAGGCGCCGGGCCTGCGCTCGTCGGGCTGCGGCGCTGGCGTGGTGGTCATTTGCCCTCCCCGATCGGCGCTTCCGCCGAACGGCGGCGAATGCCGGCGGCATTGAGTGCCTTCAATTCACGCTGGCGGGCGCGGCCGTCGCCGACAACCCAGAGCACAAGCCCCGCAACGACCGCTAAGGCGACGGCATAACTGGCGAAGACATAGGCTGCATGGCTCATCATGGCGCCAGGCTCTCCCGTCCGGCATTGCGGGCCACCTGGCGCCGAAGCGACGTCACCCGGCGGCGCCAGATCTCGTTCCGCATGGCGGCGATATGCAGCGTGAAGAACAGGAGCGTGAAGGCGATCGCCATGATCATCAGCGGCCACAGGAATTCCGGATCGATGGTGGGGCCGCCGAGGCGCATGACGCTTGCCGGCTGGTGCAGCGTGTTCCACCATTCGACCGAGAATTTGATGATCGGGATATTGACGAAGCCGACCAGCACCAGCACGGCCGAGACGCGGGCCGAGCGGGCCGGATCCTCCATGGCGCGGTTCAGCGCCATCAGCCCGAGATACATGAGGAAGAGCACGAAGACGGAGGTCAGCCGCGCATCCCAAACCCACCAGGTGCCCCACATCGGCTTGCCCCAGAGCGAGCCGGTGACGAGCGCGAGGAAGGTGAACGAGGCGCCGATGGGTGCCGCCGCTTTGGCCGAGACATCGGCGAGCGGATGGCGCCAGACCAGCGTGCCCAGCGCCGAAATCGCCATCACCGTGTAGCACATCATCGAGAGCCACGCGGATGGCACATGCACATACATGATGCGCACCGTCTCGCCCTGCTGATAGTCGCCCTCGGTGGTAAAGGAGAGCCAGAGCCCGGCGGCGAAGAACAGCACCGTGAGAGCGGCAAGCCACGGCAAGACGCGATCGGCCAGCGCCAGGAACCGGGTCGGGTTGGCGAGATCGCTGAATTTGCGGATGGCCAGGCTGTTTTCGCTCATGACGGCTCTTTAACGCGGAAGGCCTCCTTCGGCAATTGACCTACGGCGCCGCGCGTCCTTTAGACGCGCAAAGGTCGCTGTAGCACTTTGAATCGCTCCGCAATTTTATCCCTGGATCGAAATCGATCTAAGGAATTGTGCCGTGGTCAATCACGATTGCGTCAGTCGGCCGAATGCCTGAGGGCGGCAGCTGCCGCCAGTGGTCCGATCACCGCGAAGAACAGGGTTATCGCCATCAATATCATCAAAGGCGGCAGAAACGGGGCGGGATCTTCGACCGCCGCATAGACCGCGCTGACCCCGAAGATCAGCACGGGGATGGCAAGCGGCAGCACGAGGATCGAGACGAGCAGCCCGCCGCGCGGCAAGGCGACGGCGACGGCCGCGCCGACCGCCCCGATGAAGGTGATCGCCGGCGTTCCCGCAAGGAGCGTCAACATGGTGGCGCCGATGGCAAGCTCGTCCATGTTCATGAACAGGCCGAGAAAGGGCGACGCGACGACCAGCGGCAGGCCGCTGGCGGACCAATGGGCGGCGCATTTCACGAAGACGGTGAGGATCAGCGGTGTCTCCTGCATCAGCATGAGATCGAGCGAGCCGTCTTCGCGCTCGGCCTGGAAAAGCCGGTCGAGGCCGAGGAGGGAGGCGAGCAGCGCGCCGATCCAGAGGATCGCCGGGCCGATCCGTGCGAGCAGATTGAGATCCGGCCCGACGCCGAAAGGGATTACCGAGACCACCGTCATGAAGAAGAGCACGCCGATCATCGCGCCGCCGCCGGCGCGCACCGAAAGCTTCAGGTCGCGGAAGAAGAGAGACATCAATGCGAAAACCCCGTCATCTGCAACGTCTTCGACTGCCCGATCCCCAGCGACTGGTGCGTGGCGGCGATGACGATGCCGCCACGCTCGAGGTGGCTCGTCACCAAGCCGGCAAAGAGCCTGTCCGCCCCGGCATCGAGAGCGGCGGTGGGTTCGTCGAGAATCCAGATCGGCCGATAGGCGACAAGAAGCTTCGCCATGGCCATGCGCCGTTGTTGCCCGGCGGAAAGATAGCCGAAGGGCAGATGGGTGATGCCGGCAAGCCCGACGGCTTCGGCGGCAGCCGCGAGATCGATACCGGAGCCTCCCGGCGAATTGCCGAGAAAGCGCCGCCAGAAGGAAAGATTTTCCTCGACGGTCAATTCCCGCTTCATCGCGTTGCGATGGCCGAGATAGTGGCTGAGCTCGTGCGGATGCTCAAAGCCGGGGGGGCCGTCCTTGAGTGATATCTTCCCGGTTTCCGCCTGAAGAAGGCCTGCGAGGACGCGCAGTAAAGTCGACTTTCCCGAGCCGTTCGGCCCCGTCACCACAAGCGCCTCCCCCGCCGCAAGCGAAAAGGAAATATCGTTGAAAATCAAGTCTTCGCCTCGCCTCGCACTCAGACCCTCAACCAGCAGGCGCATCGATTTCAAGCTTTCCTTAATGCTCTTTTCCGCAGAGCAAAAAAAGTTCCGATTGGACCTTTGTTGGTCTGGCACGATTTCCAGAAATTATCTATAAGGCGGCCAACACGCCAGCGGTCGGCGTGAATTTCATCCAAGCGCCGAACCTGGAATGACATTCCACGTACGGACAGCGGAAATGGCCGCACCCGCATCCCATTTCGCGCCTCACAGGCGCTCGGGCGTTCGTACGTCAGTTTTTGGCGATCAGACGGAACGGGGTGTTTCCAGTGTCCAAGTCCCTAGACAGCTTCAATTGTCGCTCCACGCTCACGGTCGATGGCGTGGATTATGTCTATTACAGCCTGCCGAAAGCGGAAGCGAACGGTCTCGCCGGTGTGTCCAGGCTTCCCTATTCGATGAAGGTGCTGCTGGAAAACCTGCTTCGCAACGAGGACGGCCGCTCGGTCACCAAGAAGGACATTGAAAACGTTGCCGCATGGCTCAGCGACAAGGGCACTGCGGAAAACGAGATCGCCTACCGTCCGGCCCGCGTGCTGATGCAGGACTTCACCGGCGTTCCGGCCGTCGTCGATCTCGCTGCGATGCGCGACGCCATGGTCTCGCTCGGCGGCGACCCGGAAAAGATCAACCCGCTCGTTCCCGTCGACCTCGTCATCGACCACTCGGTCATCGTCGACGAATTCGGCACCCCGCAGGCCTTTGCCCGCAACGTCGAGCTCGAATACCAGCGCAACGGCGAACGCTACCGCTTCCTGAAGTGGGGCCAGCAGGCCTTCAAGAACTTCCGCGTCGTGCCGCCCGGCACCGGAATCTGTCACCAGGTGAACCTCGAGTATCTCGGCCAGGCGGTCTGGACCCGTGAAGAAGACGGCGAGATCACGGCCTATCCGGATACCTGCGTCGGCACCGACAGCCACACCACGATGATCAACGGTCTCGGCGTTCTCGGCTGGGGCGTCGGCGGCATCGAAGCGGAAGCCGCCATGCTCGGCCAGCCGGTCTCGATGCTGCTGCCGGAAGTGGTCGGCTTCAAGCTGACCGGCAAGCTCAAGGAAGGCGTGACGGCAACCGACCTGGTGCTGACCGTCGTCCAGATGCTGCGCAAGAAGGGCGTCGTCTCGAAATTCGTCGAATTCTTCGGCCCCGGCCTCGACAACATGACGCTCGCCGACCGCGCCACGATCGGCAACATGGGCCCCGAATACGGCGCCACCTGCGGCTTCTTCCCGATCGACGCCGAGACGATCAACTATCTCACCATGTCGGGCCGTGAAGAGAGCCGCATCGCGCTCGTCGAAGCCTATTCCAAGGCGCAAGGCATGTGGCGCGACGGCGATGGCTCCGAACTCGTCTTCACCGACACGCTGGAACTCGACCTCGGCGAAGTCGTGCCGTCGATGGCCGGCCCGAAGCGCCCCGAGGGCCGCATCGCGCTTGAAAACATCTCCTCCGGCTTCGCGGTAGCGCTTGAGAACGACTACAAGAAGCCCGGCCAGGGTGCGAACCGCTATGCGGTCGCAGGCACCGACTTCGACATCGGCCATGGCGATGTGGCGATCGCGGCGATCACCTCCTGCACCAACACCTCGAACCCGTCGGTGCTGATCGCCGCCGGCCTGCTCGCCCGCAATGCCGTCGCCAAGGGCCTGAAGACCAAGCCCTGGGTCAAGACCTCGCTGGCGCCGGGATCGCAGGTCGTCGGCGAATACCTCGCCAAGTCGGGTCTGCAGAAGGACCTCGACGCGCTCGGCTTCAACCTCGTCGGCTTCGGCTGCACCACCTGCATCGGCAATTCCGGACCGCTGCCGACGGAGATCTCCAGGACGATCAATGACAAGGGCCTGATCGTCGCCGGCGTGCTCTCCGGCAACCGTAACTTCGAAGGCCGCATCTCGC
Source organism: Sinorhizobium glycinis (assembly GCF_001651865.1). Taxonomy (GTDB): domain Bacteria; phylum Pseudomonadota; class Alphaproteobacteria; order Rhizobiales; family Rhizobiaceae; genus Sinorhizobium; species Sinorhizobium glycinis. The sequence goes on along the minus strand of NZ_LPUX01000060.1, from coordinate 220,897 downwards.
CGGACGTCCAGGCGAACTATCTCGCCTCGCCGCCGCTCGTCGTCGCCTATGCGCTCGCCGGCTCAGTCCAGAAGGACCTCACCAAGGATCCGATCGGCGAAGACAAGGACGGCAAGCCGGTCTACCTCAAGGACATCTGGCCGACCTCGCAGGAGATCCAGGAGTTCATCTTCAAGTACGTGACCCGCGAGCTCTATGCGACCAAGTACGCCGACGTCTTCAAGGGCGACGAGAACTGGCAGGCGGTCCAGGTTCCGGCCGGCCAGACCTATGCCTGGGACGAGGCCTCCACCTATGTCCAGAACCCGCCCTACTTCGTCGGCATGGGCAAGAAGGGCTCCGGGATCTCCGACATCGAGGGCGCCCGCGTCCTCGGCCTCTTCGGCGACAAGATCACCACCGACCATATTTCTCCGGCCGGTTCGATCAAGGCCGCGTCGCCGGCTGGCTCCTACCTGCTCGGCCATGGCGTCACCGTTGCCGACTTCAACCAGTACGGCACCCGCCGCGGCAACCATGAAGTGATGATGCGCGGCACCTTCGCCAACATCCGCATCCGCAACCACATGCTCGGCCCGAACGGCAAGGAAGGTGGCTACACAATCCACTATCCGTCCAAGGAGGAGATGTCGATCTACGACGCGGCCATGAAGTACAAGGAAGAGGGCGTTCCGCTGGTCATCTTCGCCGGCGTCGAATACGGCAACGGATCGTCGCGCGACTGGGCTGCCAAGGGCACCAACCTGCTCGGCGTCAAGGCCGTCATCGCCCAGTCCTTCGAGCGCATCCATCGCTCCAACCTCGTCGGCATGGGCGTCATTCCCTTCGTCTTCGAAGAGGGCACGACCTGGGATTCGCTGGGCTTGAAGGGCGACGAGGTCGTCACGATCGACAACCTCGTCAATGTCCAGCCGCGCGAGAAGCGCGTTGCCAAGATCAGCTATGGCGACGGTTCGGTGAAGGAGGTGCCGCTCATCTGCCGCATCGACACGCTGGACGAGGTCACCTACGTGAACAATGGCGGCATCCTGCAGACGGTTCTGCGCGACCTGGCGGCCTGAGCCGGTCGCGGACCGGAGCGCGATCAGCCTATCCGCCGCATTCCGCTTCCATCGATCTGGCCGGGGCATCAGCCGATGCCCCGGCCTTTTGCTGCCGGCCATCCGCTGAATCGGCCCAGGCACGGCTGCCGCCCGGTTTTCCCCAGCCTGGCGGCAGGTCACTCCAACGTGACTTTCCGTTGAAACCGGGCCGTCGTATGTAATGTACTCCCCTGTTGAAAGACGCCCGCCCGAAAAACGCAAGTGAAGCCATGACTTTCGCCTCGACGCCAATGATCCGCCGACTGGCCCTGACGATAGGGCTTCTCGGCGCCATCGGCGGCACGGCGGCGGCGGACGATGGCACGGCGCTCAAGGGTGTCGTCGAGCTCTTTACCAGCCAAGGCTGTTCGTCCTGTCCGCCGGCCGACGCCGCATTGAAGACGCTCATCGACGAGGGCGAGGTCGTGGCGCTCGCCTATCACGTCGATTACTGGAACTATCTCGGCTGGGCCGACACGCTCGCCACCAAGGAGAACACCGATCGGCAATATGCCTATGCCCGGATGCTCGGCCGCAGCGGCGTCTACACGCCTCAGGTGGTCCTGAACGGCCGCGACCACACGAACGGCTCGGACCTGCAGGCGATCAAGACCCGTCTGGCGACGATGAGCGCCAGCGGCGGCGGGCTCGCCGTGCCGGTCGATGCCTCGATGGGCGGCGAGGAAATCTCCATCAGGGTCGGCGCCGGCGAGGGCAAGGCGAATGTCGTCGTCGTCTATTTCGACCGGGCCCGGGAGGTCAAAGTAGAAAGAGGCGAAAACAGGGGCAGAGAGATCGCCTACTGGCATGCGGTCAAGGATATCCAGACCATCGGCATGTGGGACGGCAGACCCGCCCAGTTCACGCTGCCCGCCTCGGTGCTGATCGAGGGGCGCGGCAACAGCGGTTGCGCCATCCTGTTGCAGTCGATGAAGGATGCGGAAACGCCAGGCCCTATCATCGGCGCCACGACCCTTCTCGCGGGCCCGCAGGGCAAGCTTTAGCGACGCGGCAGGGTTGCAGAACTCGCTCGTGGGGAACCTACAGCGCCACGCGCCGTATCAGGCGCGCAAAGGTCGCTGTAGCACTTTGAATTGCTGCATGTCTTTGTCCTTAAATCGCGGTCGATTTAAGGAGACATGCAGGAGCGGGTGCGGCATCGTCCCTTCGCCCCGCCTGCGGGGAGAAGGTGCCGGCAGGCGGATGAGGGGCAGATGCGGCCGAATTTGAAGCAGAGGGGTGGTTCGGCCCGGCAGCATCGAGGGGCTGGGGCTGAGGGTTCGAAGTTACCGGACCGAACCGGCCATGTCTGCGTTCGGAAACCCTCCCGCAGCATGACGACCTGTCCGGACATACGGTGGCAACGACTCTGTCCGGCAGCGGAGGGAGTTTTGCGATGAATTGGGGCGGCGATTTGACTGAATTGCGGCAAGGGCAAGAATTGCCCGGCTTACCAACAGCTTCCGGCTTGCATTTCGTCTCTCGTCAGGCACACTGTCATGGTCCTGTCACATCAGAAGGCCGAAATGCCGATGACCGATCAATCGGATTTGCCGGAGGGCGAAGCGCGTCACCAGGGCCAGACCACATCGAGTGTGGTCGTCGATTTCCACGAATACAAGCAAGCCAAAAATCCCCCTCCCGTCACCTTCCACCGCCGTGAGCTGGACCTGATTCTCAGGCTGTATGGCCGCATGGTCGGCGAGGGCGAATGGCGCGACTACGCGATCGACCACCTGAGGGACCGTGCCGTTTTCTCGGTGTTCAAGCGCGCCGGTGAAGTCCCGCTCTTCCGGATCGAAAAGAACCCCAAGCTCGCCGCCAAGCAGGGCGCCTACAGCGTGCTCAACGCCCACGGCACGATTTTGAAGCGCGGCCACGAACTCACCCAGGTCCTCAAGGTTTTCGACAAGGTGCTGAAGCTCGTCGAAACGTGAGGTTTGAATTTTCGCCGGGGGCTGCCCCTCATCCGCCTGCCGGCACCTTCTCCCCGCCCGCGGGGAGAAGGGACTTGCCGCAACGTCTCAGCCCGGCGCGGTTGCGCCGCAGGCGGGAAGAAGGGCGATGCCGCGCTCAAGTCCCCTCTCCCCGCTTTCGGGGAAAGGGCTAGGGTGAGGGGCAAGATCGCCCGAAATCAGCTGCGATAGAGCGTATCCGGATATATGCCCTCGGCGGGCAGGGTGGCCGTTCCCTCGCCGAGCGGCCGCTGCATGATCGCGGTATCCAGCCAGCGTCCATGCTTGAAGCCGGTTGCCTTCATCAGCCCCTGATGCTCGAAGCCGACCGCGCGATGCACCGCGATCGAGGACGGATGGGCGCCGCCGATCACTGCCACCATCTGGCGGAACCCGAGCTTTGTGCAACGCCTGACGAGTTCCTCGAGCAGCGCCCTGCCGATACCCTGGCCGCGCGATTCCGGCGCCAGATAGATGGAGTCCTCCACCAGGAAACGATAGGCCGCCCGGGTGCGGAAAGCGAAAGCATAGGCGTAGCCGAGCACATCGCCCCGCTCGTCCGCTGCGACGATATAGGGATAGCCGTTGCCGGTGATCGTCGAAAAGCGCAGCGCCATCTCCGCCTCGGAGGGCGGCGCCACCTCATAGGTGGCGACCCCGTTGAGAACGGATTCGCGGTAGATCTCGGTGATCGCAGGAAGATCGGCAGCGACGGCGTCGCGAAGCGTGAAAGTCATGGGAGTTGTCGTCGTTACGATTACCGCAGCATTCGCATGAAGCGGCCGGATCGATCAAGATTTGGCGCAACAAAAAAGGCGGCCGGAGCCGCCTTCTTCGTCAATTCAATACCGACTACTCGTTCTTGTTGCCCAGGAACTGCAGCAGGAACATGAACAGGTTGATGAAGTCGAGGTAGAGCGTCAGCGCGCCCATGATGGCCTTGCGGCCGGCAACCGCGACGTCATCGGCCTCGTAGTACATTTCCTTGATCTTCTGCGTGTCGTAGGCGGTCAGGCCGGCAAAGACCAGAACGCCGATCACCGAAATCGCGAAGCCGAGCGCCGACGAGGCAAGGAAGATGTTGACGATCGACGCGATGATCAGGCCGAAGAGGCCCATGATCAGGAACGTGCCGAAGCCCGACAGATCCTTCTTCGTCGTGTAGCCGTAGAGCGAGAGCGCCCCGAACGAGGCGGCCGTCACGAAGAACGTCTGCACGATGCTCTGCCCGGTGAAGACCAGGAAGATCGAGGACAACGAAAGGCCCATCAGCGCTGCGTAGATCCAGAACGTCGTCTGGGCGGCGGATACGCTCATGGAGTTGATGCGGAAGCTCATGAAGAAGACCAGCGCGAGCGGCGCCAGCATCACGACCCACTTCAGCGGCGAGGCGTAGATGAGCTGGGCGAATGCCGGATTGGAGACGGCAAGCGCATAGGTCCCGTAAGCTGCCACGCCGGTGATCGCCAGCCCCAGGGCCATCAGGTTGTAGACCTTCAGCATGTATGCGCGAAGGCCTTCATCGATCACGGCACCCGCCTGAGCGCCGGCGGGCGACATTCGGGTTTGGTAGTTTCTCAGATCAGCCATTGTTTCCTCTTTAAGCCCCGGTTGGAATTACGGTGTCGGGCGGCAAGTGTCTGAACTTTCAACGCCCAGGCGCCGCTGCGGGGCTCCAGCATGCCTGGGGACAAATATGATGGTGAAAGCCGCGCTGCACAAGACCTAGCCTCTCCGGATTCGCGCGATTCCGGGCGTTTGAGCGATCAAACAAGGGTGATTTACGGTTAATCGCGCAGCTACAGCTCGCGTAGCACCGGAGCGGCCTTCTGCCCGAGGATGCGCCAGGTCCCGGCAAGGCCGATGCCGACGGTGACGACGAGGGCGACGGCGATGGTGCCGACGGCGACGTCCGGCAGGAAGCTCGAGGGCAGCGTCATGATGCGGCTGACGACGAACCAGGCAGCCACCCCGCCGGCCAGCAGCGCGAAAACGGCGGTGGCGAGGCCGAGAATGAAATATTCGTAGCTGAAGGCGCGGATCAGCGTTCCCCGCGTGGCGCCGAGGGTCTTCAGAACCACCGCGTCATGGATGCGCGCCCGGTTTCCGGCGGCAAGCGCCCCGGCGAGGACCAGCACCGAGGCGATCAGCGCCACGGCGGCGGCGGCGCGGATCGCCGTCGCGAGCTGCCCGAGCAGCGTGTTGACGATGTCGAGCGCGTCCTTGACGCGGACGCTGGTGATTGTCGGATAGGTATTGGTGACGGATTTCAGCACCGCCGCCTCCTGAGCCACCGTGGCATCCGGATCGATGATCGTCGCCAGCCAGGCATGCGGCGCCCCGACGAAGGCGTTGGGCGAGAAGACCATGACGAAGTTGATCGACAGCGATTCCCATTCGACATTGCGGAAATTGGCGATGCGGGCGGTGATGTTGCGGCCGAGCACGTTGACCGTGACCGTGTCGCCGAGCTTCAGGCCAAGCTCGCCGGCTTCCTCTGCCGAGAAGGAAACGAGCGGCTCGCCGCTGTAATCGGCGGGCCACCAGGCGCCTGCGGTGAGCGTCGAATTCTCCGGCTTGTTCTTCGCATAGGTGATGCCGCGGTCGCCGCGCAAGACCCATTGCCCGCTGGGCGGCACGGTGCGGCTGTTCACGTCCTCGCCGTTGAGCGCGACGATGCGGCCGCGCAGCATCGGCACCTCGACGATCTTGCCGTGCGGCATCGCCTCGCCGAGCAACGATCGGAAGCCGTCGATCTCGTGGCCCTGTATGTCGACGAAGAAGAAATTGGGGGCGCGCTCCGACATGCTGCCGGTCAGCTCGCGCCGCAGATTACCGTCGATCAGCGCCAGCGTGACCAGAAGCGCGAGGCCGAGCCCGAGCGACAGGACCACCGACGGGGTCAGCGCGCCGGGCCGATGGATATTGCCGATCGCCAGCCGGAGGGCCGGCGAATGGACGCGCGGGCTGCGCCGCGCCAGCCAACCGATGAGGAAGGCCACGGCGCGCAGTACGATGAAGGCAAAGGCGATGGCGCCGAGAAAGATCAGCGAGATGTAGCGGTCATAGGCCGTCCAGACGGCGAGGCCGGCGAGCGCCGCAAGGCAGATCAGGGCACCCGCGAGATAGGGCCAGGCCGGAAAGCCGCTCGGCTCGAACCCCTGCTGGCGAAAAAGCGCGGTGGCCGGGACGCGGCGTGCCCGGCCGAGCGGCAGGACGGCAAAGCCAAGCGCCGTCAGGAGGCCGAAGAGCGCTGCGAGGCCGAGTGCCGAGGGATAGAGCTCGAAGGCGGTCGAAACCGGCAGCACATCGGCCAGGAACTGAGCGGCCACGAACGGGATCAAGGCACCGATGACGAGGCCGACGGCGATACCGATCGACGCGATCATCAGGATCTGCGCCAGGTAGATCGTCGCCACCAGCGACGCCGGCGCGCCGAGGCACTTGAAGGTGGCGATGACGCCGCGCTTGCCATCAAGGTAGGATCGCACCGCATTGCCGACGCCGACGCCGCCGACGATCAGCGCCGTCAGCCCGACGAGCGTCAGGAACTGCGAAAAGCGGGTGATGTTGGCGTTGAGCGACGGGGCGGCATTGCTGCTGGTGCGGATCGACCAGCCGGCCGAGGGAAAGCGGGCCTGCGCTTCTGTCCGGATCGAGGCGACACGTGACGGTTCGGCGAGCCTGATCTTGTAGCTGTGCTCGACGAGGCTGCCGGTCTGCACCAGGCCGGAAGCGGCGAGCGCCTCGGCCGACACCATCAGCCGCGGCGCGAAGCCGAAACCGTCGGAGAGCGCATCGGGCTCGCGGATGATCGTGGCATTGACACGGATCCGCGCGTTGCCGAGCAGGATCTCGGCGCCCGGGGCGACGCCGAGCCGCTCGAGGAGCAGCGGCGCGGCGACGGCGCCGTAGACGTCGCCCTGCTTGGCAAACAGGTCGGCGAGCGGCTTTGCCGGCTCGCTCTCAAGAACGCCGTAAAGCGGATAGGCGCCGTCGACGGCCTTCAGTTCCACCAGCGCCTGGTTCGATCCGTCCGGGAGCCGTGCCATGGAGCGCAGCCCCGCCGACGCCGAAACACGGCCGAGGCCTTCTAGGAAGGCGCGCTCTTCAGGCGTCGCGACGCGGTTGTTGAGCTCGAAGCGAATATCTCCGGCAAGGATTTCCTGCCCTTGCGAAGCGATCGTCGCACTGATCGACTGCGACAGCGAGTTGATGCCGGCAATCGCCGCCGTGCCGAGCGCGATGCAGGCGAGAAAGATATAGAAGCCCCGCAAGCCCCCGCGCATCTCCCGGAGCGCCAGGCGCAGGGCGAGAAACGGGCGAAGGCGGCGGATGGCTGAGGCCGCGCTCATGCGGATGCGGCTTCCTGGCGAGCCGGTTCGGCCAGAGGCGCGGTCTCGGCGCCGGAGACGATCTCGCCCGAGCGGACCCGCACCTGCCGGGAGCAGCGCCCGGCAAGCGCGGCATCATGGGTGACGAGAATGAGCGTCATGCCGCGCTCGCGCTGTTCTGCAAAGAGCAGATCGGCGATCTGCCGGCCCGTCTCGGCGTCGAGATTGCCGGTCGGCTCGTCGGCGATCAGGAGTTTCGGCGACGGCGCCAGCGCCCTGGCGATCGCCACGCGCTGCTGCTCGCCGCCGGAAAGCTGCCCCGGATAATGCGTCAGCCGTTCGCCGAGCCCGACGGCGACGAGCTCCCGGCGCGCGACCTCGAAGGCGTTGCGGACATTGGCAAGCTCAAGCGGCACCGCGACGTTTTCGAGCGCGGTCATGTTGGGGATAAGATGAAAGGACTGGAAGACGATGCCGATGTTGCGGCCGCGGAAATCTGCGATCTCGTCCTCGCTCATGTGATGAAGCGCCGTGCCGTCGATGACGATCTCGCCGCCGTCGAGCCGCTCCAGGCCGGCCATGACCATCAGCAGGGTCGACTTTCCCGAACCGGACGGCCCGACGATGCCGACGGATTCGCCGGCATTGACAGTCAGGCTCACGCCCTTCAGCACATGCACCGAGGCCGCCGCCTCTCCAAGGGTCAGGTCCGCATTTTTCAGTTCGATGATGGTTTTTGCCACGCGGAACGATCCTATATGAAAGATAATCGAATGACGAAAAAGATTGCGTGCCGATTTAGGAACGAACTTATGCGATTGAAAGATTTTCTCCTGTTTTTCTTCAGCCTCGCAATGACAATCGCGTTATCGACCCCAAGCCGCGCCGAAAGCATGAGCCTCGTCGGCTTCGGCGACAGCCTGATGGCCGGTTACCAGCTTCCGCCGGAGGATGCCTTTCCCGCCCGGCTCGAAAAGGCACTCAAGGATAAGGGCATCGATGTCGCGATCGCCAATGCCGGCGTTTCGGGCGATACGACCTCGGGCGGCCTCGCCCGCATTGACTGGTCGGTACCGGACGGGACGAAGGGGGTGATCCTGGAGCTCGGCGCCAATGACGCGCTGCGTGGCATCCCGCCCGAGGAAACCCGGAAGAACCTGGAAGCGATGATCGCGCGGCTCAAGGGGCGCGGGGTCGCCGTCCTGCTCGTAGGCATGATGGCGCCGCCCAACATGGGTGCCGAATACGCGGCACGGTTCAATTCCATCTATTCCGACCTTGCGAGGGAACAGAATCTCGCCTTCTACCCTTTCTTCCTCGACGGAGTCGTAACCAAAGCGGAACTGCAACTCGAAGACGGCATGCACCCGAACAGCCAGGGCATTGCCGTGATGGTGGAGCGCATCCTTCCGGCAGCCGAGCAATTCGTCAAAACGCTTCAGAAAGGAGACTGACGGACATCCACAATTAAGCAGACGTTAACTTCCGGACTTGTCAAATAATGGTTGCGCGCAGAGTCGATGCGTGATTCGCTAAGACATCTGCAAGAGATTCGGGGAGCTCGCCATGCCGAGACTATTCACCGCCCTCGAAATTCCGCGAAATGCAGCAATGAGTCTTTCACTGCTGCGCGGAGGTCTTCCCGGAGCTCGATGGATCGATGTGGAGAACTACCACATTACCCTGCGCTTCATCGGCGACGTCGACTGGCGCACCGCCAATGAGATCATCGACGGGCTCGACCGCATCGAACGGCCGGAATTCCAGCTGCAACTGACGGGTACCGGCGCCTTCGGCTCGAAGAAGCCGCATTCGGTCTGGGCCGGCGTCAGCAACAACCCGGACATGTATGCCCTCCAGGCCGAGATCGAACGCATCTGCCAGCGCCTCGGCCTGCCGCCGGATCCGCGCAAGTTCACGCCGCACGTGACGCTGGCGCGACTACGCGCCTCACGTGTCGACGACGTTGTCGAATATCTTTCAGGGCGCGGCAATTTCATCACCGCGCCCTTTATCGTTCCGCGCTTCGTTCTGCTGTCCTCGCGCGACTCGGTCGGCGGTGGGCCCTATCTGACGGAAGAGGTCTTCCCGCTTCATGAAGGGCGTTCGAGCTTGGCGAGCAGCGAGGAGCATCCGGCTTCAAGCGTCTGGTAAAGCGCCTCGAACGCATCCGCCGTCTCGTAATAGGGATCCGGAACGTCAAGGTTCCGGCCTGTTGCGAACTTCATGAACAGATGCACCTTGTGGGCTGTTGCCGGCGAGGCGAGCCTGCGCAGCTCGACGACGTTGCGTCTATCCATGCCGAGGATCAAGTCGAATGCGGCAAAGTCTGCCGCGGCGATCCGGCGGCCGCGCAGATCCGTAATGTCGATGCCGTGGGCCTTAGCGACGGCGATCGAGCGCCGGTCGGGCAGATGGCCGATGTGCCATGCCCCGATGCCGGCGGAATCGACCGAGACCACCTCGCCATGGCCCGCGCGGCTCGCAAGTTCACGCATGACGCCCTCGGCCAGCGGCGATCGGCAAATGTTGCCGAGACAAACGAAGAGAATTCTGACCGGTTCCATGTTATCCATTGGGCATTTGGAGGGCCAACCGCTCGTTCGCCGAGTCATGGTTAGACTGCGAGTCATGGCTAGACTGAAAAAGGCAGGGAGAAAAGCGCATGAGACCCGAAAAGCTCGATGCCGAAGCCATCGCTGAATATCTGCACAGGATGGAGGGCTGGGTTCTCGCCGAGGACGGCGCCTCCATCTGGAAGGCGTTTCGCTTCCGGAATTTTGCCGAAGCCTTCAGCTTCATGACGCAATGCGCGCTCGCCGCCGAGAAGCTCAACCACCACCCCGAGTGGTTCAACGTCTACAACAAGGTGGATATCACTCTATCGACGCATGACGTCGGTGGGCTAACCGAACTCGATTTCAAGCTGGCGGCGAAAATGGACCGGGCTGCCGCCGGCCGGATGCCGGATCATATGAAATAACGCCATTTGAAATAGCGCCTGCCATGCCCATATCAGACGCAGCGCAAAGCGGAACGGACGCGATGGACGATATCAAGATCGGTGAGATTCTCCTTCCCGGCGAGGAATCCGAACAGGAGCGCCGCGAGCGCAAGGTGCGCCGCGGGTTCTGGCCGACCTTCCGCCGGGCGGTCCGCCAGATCCCCTTCAGCCGCGATCTCGTCGCCGCCTATTATTGCGCAGTGGACCCGCAGACGCCGACGCGCACCCGCGGCATATTGCTCGCCGCGCTCGCCTATTTCGTCCTGCCGCTCGATTTCGTGCCCGACGTGCTCGCCGCCGTCGGCTTTTCCGACGACGTCGCCGTGCTGACAGCCGCCTTTGCGGCGATCAGCGGCCAGATCAAGGAAAGGCACTATCGCAGGGCCGACGAGACGATTGGCGACCGGCCCGACGAATAGCGCTGCCGCCACCCGCATGTTTCCTTTAAATCTTAGCCGCTTTAAGCATAAAAACATGCCGCAAATACAAAGTGCTACTACGTCGCCGCATTGCCGCCCGCAAAGACAAACTCTTGCCCGATTCTTTGTGACATAGATTCCGGAAACGTGACGGCTGTGGGCAAGAAGCAGCAGGACGGCGCGTCCGATGAGATTTGAGACAGGATGACCACCGGCCACGGCCTTCCAGTACCGACGTTCGACCTAACCGGCAGTTCCGCACACGAGATTACCGCACGCCCTGGAATGGCCATAGGTCGTATACGGGCTGCCCTCGGCGGGGCGCAGCCAGGACGATGCGGCGGTCGTTGACGGTTTGGTAACCTGAATTAAGTCAAAATAAATTCAAATCGTGACTATGCGTTGCCCGTGTAAGCCTGGTACGGGCGACCGCAAGCTAGGAAATCGGCAGGAACTCATGTTTGCAAGAAAGATCGCAACTGCAATCGCAATCGTACTGGCGGCAGCCGGCGTGGCTTTGGCGCAATCGCCGACGCGACTCCAGCAGTTCAATGCCTGGGGCGCCTATTCCTACCAGGCCGGCAGCGGCAAGGTCTGCTACGTGCTGTCGGTCCCGAAGGAGAAGAGCCCTGCCGGTGTCGACCACGGCGATATCTTCTTCCTCGTCTCGCAGCGCCCGGGGCAGAACATCAGCTATGAGCCGCAGGCGATGATGGGCTACCAGCTGCAGGACAATTCGAAGGTCAACGTCGTCATCGACGGGCGCACCTTCGTGATGTTCACCAAGGGCAATTCCGCCTGGGTGGAAAACGCCGCGGAAGAGCCGGCGCTGGTCGCCGCCATGAAATCGGGCAAGGACATGTCGGTCAATGCCAAGTCCCGCAAGGGCACGGCAACGTCCTACTCCTATTCGCTCTCCGGCATTTCGGCCGCCTTGAAGCAAATCGAGGCCTGCCAGTAAGCGGCGGCAGCCCGTTTGCGATCTGAAGGGCCGGCCGCTGCGCCGGCCTTTTTGCTTTCCGGTGAAGTGCTCATGGTGACTCGCAGCCGAAAGAATGCTAAAGCGCCGGCAAATTCAGAGCCCTGCGCCCCGTCGAGCGCGCACCGAGGCTCACTACAGCGCCGCGCGTCTTACCAGACGCGCAAAGGACGCTGTAGCACTTTAAATTGCTGCATGTTTTATCCTTAAATCGGGTGCGATTTAAGGAAACATGCAGGAGATTTCAATTCGAGCCGTTGGGACCTGATCCGGAAGCGTTCTCCGGACGCCCCTTCGCTGTACGACAGGACATCGAGAGCATGGCAGCCACCGAGATCTTGAACAGGGCGGACATCGTCAAGGCGCCGCAGATGCGGCTTCAACCGCAGACGGAAAAGCCGTCGCTGATCGGCCTGCTGCGCGAGGACATGGCCAAGCTCCTGGTCGAGAAAGGCGTGCCGGAGCGGCAGGTCAGGATGCGCGTCAGCCAGCTCTGGCACTGGCTTTATGTGCGCGGCGTCTCTGACTTCGACCAGATGTCGAACGTTTCGAAAGACATGCGTGAAATGCTCAAGGAGCATTTCACCGTGGCCCGGCCGGAAATCGTCGAGGAGCAGGTTTCGGGCGACGGCACCCGCAAATGGCTGTTGCGCTTTCCGCCGCGCGGCGCCGGACGGCCGGTGGAGATCGAAACCGTCTACATTCCCGAGGAAGGCCGCGGCACGCTCTGCATCTCGAGCCAGGTCGGCTGCACGCTCACCTGTTCCTTCTGTCACACCGGCACGCAGAAGCTGGTGCGCAACCTGACGGCCGAGGAAATCCTCTCGCAGCTTCTGCTCGCCCGCGACCGGCTCGGCGACTTTCCGGAGCGCGACACGCCGCAGGGCGCGATCGTGCCGGCCGAGGGCCGCAAGATCACCAACATCGTCATGATGGGCATGGGCGAGCCGCTCTACAATTTCGAGAACGTCAAGACGGCGCTGTTGATCGCCTCGGACGGCGACGGGCTGTCGCTGTCGAAGCGACGCATCACATTGTCGACTTCCGGCATCGTTCCGGAGATCTACCGCACGGGCGAGGAAATCGGCGTCATGCTGGCGATCTCGCTGCATGCCGTGAATGACGAATTGCGGGACATGCTGGTGCCGATCAACAAGAAGTATCCGCTGAAGCAGCTGATGGAGGCCTGCCGCGCCTATCCGGGGCTTTCCAATGCGCGCCGCATCACCTTCGAATATGTCATGCTGAAGGACGTCAACGACAGCCTGGAAGATGCCAAGGAACTGGTGAAGCTCTTGAAGGGCATTCCGGCGAAGATCAATTTGATTCCCTTCAATCCCTGGCCAGGTACGAACTACCAGTGCTCGGACTGGGAGCAGATCGAGGCCTTCGCCGATTTCATCAACCAGGCCGGCTATGCATCGCCGATCCGCACCCCGCGCGGCCGCGACATCCTGGCCGCCTGCGGCCAGCTCAAGTCGGAATCGGAGCGCATGCGCAAGGTCGACCGCCTCGCCTTCGAGGCGATGATGATCGCCAATCACGGTGAGGATTGAGGGAGCGTTTGCCCCTCATCACGCTGCCGCGACCTTCTCCCCGCAGGCGGGAAGGGGTATGCCGCAATGGCAGCGCTCCAATTTGCGCCTTGAAGTACAGCCTGCCGTAGAGATGGGGACGGGGAGCGCGCCGCTTGTCTCTTCGCCCCGCCTGCGGGGAGAAGATGCCGGCAGGCAGATGAGGGGCACCCCGCCGGACTTGTCTCACCGCGCCTGCGTCAGAAAAATCTTCACCGCGAAAATGGAAAACACGCCGGCGAAGCTGTAGTCGATCGCCCGCATAACCCGCTTGTTGCGCTGCAGCCATGCCGCCAGCCAGTCGGCGGCGAGCACCACCAGTGCGTTGACCGGCATGCCGATGGCGATGAAGAAGAAGCCGAGGAACAGGAGCTTGCCGGTCACCGCCGGATCGTCGGCGCTGACGAATTGCGGCAGGAAGGTCATGAAGAAAATCACGACCTTCGGGTTGAGGATGTTGACCGAGAAGCCAGTCGCGATGTTCGAAAGAGCCGAGCCCTTCGCCTCCGTGACCTTCGTCACCGATAGGCTGGAGCCGTAGCGGATCGCCTGGATCGCCAGCCACAGGAGATAGGCGGCGCCGCCCGTCTTCAGGACCAGGAAGGCGGCCGGCGAGGCGGTGATCAGCGCCGAAATGCCGAAGGCGACCAGCAGCGTATGGACGACGATGCCAAGCCCGGTGCCGACCACGACGAAGAGGGCCGCCTTCTTGCCCTGCGCCAGCGCCCGGCTGATGGATAGCGTCATGTCGGGTCCGGGCGTTGCCGCGAGAAGCAGGCTCGCGGCGGCAAAGGCGAAGAGGGTCGGCAGGCTGGGCACGAAGTCCATGGCTATTCCTCAGGCGGCTGGTCTTTGCTGATACCGAAGCCTACCCGCTTTTGCCAGCAGATTCGTCCGAATGCCGCTGGTTCCGCTTGTATCGCTTCGAGTTCTGGCTAAAGTGCCGCAGATTTTGCACGGCGGCATCGCCGCCCCCGAAAAGCACGGACAGATATCATGGCATCGCACAAAGACGTGAAGAAGGTCGTTCTCGCCTATTCCGGCGGTCTCGACACCTCGATCATCCTCAAGTGGCTGCAGACGGAGCTGGGCGCCGAAGTGGTGACCTTCACCGCCGACCTCGGCCAGGGCGAGGAGCTGGAGCCGGCCCGCAAGAAGGCCGAGATGCTCGGCATCAAGGAAATCTACATCGAGGACGTGCGCGAAGAATTCGTGCGTGACTTCGTCTTCCCGATGTTTCGCGCCAATGCGGTCTATGAAGGCGTCTACCTGCTCGGCACTTCTATCGCCCGCCCGCTGATCTCCAAGCACCTGATCGACATCGCCCGGAAAACCGGCGCCGACGCGATCGCCCATGGGGCGACCGGCAAGGGTAACGACCAGGTCCGCTTCGAACTCTCGGCCTATGCGCTGAACCCCGACATCAAGATCATCGCCCCCTGGCGCGACTGGTCGTTCAAGAGCCGGACCGACCTGCTCGAATTCGCCGAGAAGCACCAGATCCCGGTCGCCAAGGACAAGAAGGGCGAGGCACCCTTCTCCGTCGACGCCAACCTGCTGCACTCCTCGTCGGAAGGCAAGGTGCTGGAGGACCCGGCCCAGCAGGCGCCGGAATACGTCCATATGCGCACTATTTCGCCGGAGGCGGCCCCCGACCAGGCGACCGTCATCAAGGTCGGCTTCGAGCGCGGCGATGCCGTCTCGATCGACGGCGTGCGCCTGTCGCCCGCGACGCTGCTTGCCAAGCTCAATGAATACGGTCGCGACAACGGTATTGGACGCCTCGACCTCGTCGAGAACCGCTTCGTCGGCATGAAGTCGCGCGGCGTCTACGAGACCCCCGGCGGCACCATCCTTCTCGCCGCCCACCGCGCCATCGAGAGCATCACGCTCGACCGCGGCGCTGCGCACCTCAAGGACGAGTTGATGCCGCGCTATGCCGAGCTCATCTACTACGGCTTCTGGTTCTCGCCGGAGCGCGAGATGCTGCAGGCGGCGATCGACAGGAGCCAGGAGCATGTGGAAGGCGAAGTGACGCTGAAGCTCTACAAGGGCAACGTCATGGTCATCGGCCGCGAGAGCCCGAAATCGCTCTATTCGGACAAGCTGGTCACCTTCGAGGACGACCAGGGCGCCTACGACCAGAAGGATGCCGCAGGATTCATCAAGCTCAACGCGCTGCGCCTGCGCACGCTCGCGGCGCGCAATCGTTAAGAGATCATTTTTTCGATGGAGCCGCGGCGGAGCGATCTGCCGCGGCTTTCGCTTGATTTGACGGACAAGCATTGGTTAGCGGGCGTCGACACCCCCCTCTGCCCTGCCGGGCATCTCCCCCGCAAGGGGGGAGATCGGCCAGCGTCGACGCTTTCCTGATCAACCGGTGCTGCAGAATGGGCAAGCATTTGCCGCACCTCCTCTCGCGCAGAGAGTCTGGATTTAACGCTGTCGGGACGGTGAAGCGTAGAGCTCGCGTCTTGCCGATCTCCCCCCTTGTGGGGGAGATGCCCGGCAGGGCAGAGGGGGGTGTCGACGCCCGAGACACGAATAACGCTGGGCGTTTGCGGGAACCGCGCATACTTTCGATCGCCCGCTCTACTCCGCCGCGTCGCGAAGCGGGGCTTCCACGGCGACCTGCGCAACGAGCGGCCGCAGCCGGACGGTCCGGCAATACCAGACATAGCTTGCTATGGAGATGACGCCGAAACCCGGGATGATCGTTCCGAGCGCCAGCGCCGGGGCGCCGACGAGGGCGGCCAGCGCACCGCCGAGGAGACCGGAGCCCATCTGGATGAAGCCCATCATTGCCGATGCCGTACCGGCGATATGCGGGAAGGGCGCCATCGCAGCCGTCATCATGTAGGGCATGACGAAGGCGATCCCGAAAGCGTAGATGCCGATCGGGATCATCACCGCGAGAAAGCTTGGTTGCAGCACATGCATCGCGAAGCCAAGGATGAGGCTCGCCAGGCCGATGAAAGCGAGGCCGGCCGGCACCAAGGCCTGCGGCGTGAAGCGCCGCATCAGGAGCCGCACGGTCACCGTGCCGGAAAAGAACAGGCCGGACTGCATCAGCATGCCGACACCGAACTCGGTCGGTGTCAGGCCGACCGCGCTGATCAGCACGAAGGGCAGCATGGTCGCCCAGGCATAGAGCGCGCCGACCGCGCCGGCGATCACCAGTGTCGAAGAGACGAAGCGGCCGTCTGTCAGCAGCTCGCGATAGGCGGCGAGGATTGGCTTGAGGTGCCCCTTGCTGCGGTCCGGTGTCACCGTCTCGGCCATGAAGAACTGCACGATAAAGCAGGCCATCAGCGCGAAGCCGACCATCAGGAAGAAGATCGACTGCCAGCCGAAAAGGCCGAGCGCGATGCCGCCGAGCGTCGGCGAGACCGCCGGACCGAGCGCCAGCATCATACCGATCATGTTCATGATGCGGGCAGCCGTAGTGCCGGTGAACTGGTCGCGGACGATGGCCCGGGCCACCGTCATGCCGACGGACGCGCCGATCCCCTGCACGAGCCGGCCTGCAAGCAGCACGGCGACGGATGGCGCAAAGGCCGCCATCAGGCTGCCGGCAAGATAGATCGCCATGAAGATCAGCGTCGCCGGGCGCCGGCCGATGACATCGGAGAGCGTGCCGGAGACGAGCTGGGCGAAGGCGAAGCCGCCGAAATAGAGCGACAGCGTCATCTTGATCGCCGCTTCGCTGGACGCGAAGGCGCGGACGAGCTCCGGCATGGCCGGCGTATAGAGCGCCATGGAAACGGGGCCGAGCGCCACCAGGAAGGCGCCGATGATGCTCGTGCGCCGTTCGCTCATCCGGAGCGTCATGCCACCGTCCCCTTCTCCTTGCCGGCAAGACAAGGATCGAGGCGCCGAAGATTGTCACGCAGGATGCGAAGATTGGCGCGCAGCAGTTCCCGGCCCTCCTCGTCGAGGCCTTCGGTATAGGCGTTCATCATCTCGCGCAGGCCGACCATCAGCTCGGCAAGCAGCGGATCGGCCCTGTCGGTGATGACGACATTCTTGGCCCGCCGGTCGGCCGGGTCAGGCACGCGCGCGACGAGCCCGAGCGCTTCGAGGCGATCGAGATAAGCCGATAGCGTCATCGGTTCGATCCCCATGCGCGTGGCGATTTCCGCCTGCTTGATGCCCTCGGTCACGGCCACCTGGATCAGCGCGCGCGCCTCTCCGGGCGTGATCCCGAGCGCCATCGCATTGACCTTGCGGTCGAAGGCACCGCGCAGCAGGCGCGAGACATCGGTGAGCAGCAATCCGATCGTGTCGGATTCGAGTTTTCTGGGCATCTGGACCGTTCACAGGGAAATTAATAAGGTTTTCTTATCATATTTACCCGGTCGGTTCAATGCAGGCGCTGCATCATTTCCCCTCCCCAACCCCTCCCCACAAGGGAGGGGCAAGGCGCCCCGTGGCGGTCGGCTCCGTCATTTGGAAGGGTCCGAGCCCGCAAAACCGTCGGAATGGAGCGGGCACGCGCGGCATTCTAAGCCCCTCCCCCTTGTGGGGAGGGGTTGGGGAGGGGCTTTTCTCGGACGCCTCAGCCCTCGAGCTCCTCGCGCAGCATTTCGAGCTCCAGCCACTCCTCCTCCATCCGCGCCAGACCCTCCTTAAGCTTCTCGAGCTCGGCGGCGAGTTTGCCGAAACCGTTGGGGTCCCGGGCAAAGAGTGCCGGATCGTGCATCTTCTCTTCGCGCCTGGCGATCTCGGCTTCCGCCTTGGCGATCTCCTTCGGCAGGTTTTCGAGCGCGAATTTCTGCTTGTAGGAGAGCTTGCCCTTGGCCTTCTGCGGTTCGGCCGCTTCGCCGGGCGCATCGTTCGCTTTTGCCCGCTCGGCCTTTTCAGACTTGCGCCGCTCCTCGATCGCGCCGCGGCGTTGCGCCATCATGTCGGAATAGCCGCCGGCATATTCGATCCAGCGGCCGTCCGGCGCCTCCGGATTGGCCGGCGCGATGGTCGAGGTCACGGTGCGGTCAAGAAAATCGCGGTCGTGGCTGACGAGGATCACCGTTCCGGCAAAGCCGGCGACGATCTCCTGCAAGAGGTCGAGCGTCTCGATGTCGAGATCGTTGGTCGGCTCGTCGAGGATCAGGAGGTTGGTCGAGCGCGCCAGGATGCGGGCGAGGATCAGGCGGGCCCGCTCGCCGCCGGAAAGTTCGCTGATCGGCGTGCGCGCCTGTTCCGGCTGGAAGAGGAATTCCTTCATGTAGCCGGTGACGTGGCGCTGTTCGCCATTGACGAGCAGCGTCTCGCCGCGCCCGTCGGTCAAATAATGCGCCAGCGTCTCGTCGAGGTTCAGGTCCTCGCGCTTCTGGTCGAGCGTGGCCATCTCCAGATTTGTGCCGAGTTTTACTGTCCCCGAATCCGGCCCGAGCTGCCCGGTCAGAAGCTTGAGCAGCGTCGTCTTGCCGGCGCCGTTCGGCCCGACGAGGCCGATCCGGTCACCGCGATGCACGCGGATCGAGAAGGGCGCGACGATCGTCCGCTCGCCATAGGCCTTGGTGATCTTTTCCGCCTCGATGACCAGCTTGCCGGATTCCCTGGCATCGGCGACAGTCGCCTGGATCGTGCCCTGCGGGCCCTTGTGGCCGCGATAGCGGGCCCTCATATCCTGCAACTCGCCGAGGCGGCGCATGTTGCGCTTGCGGCGCGCCGTGACGCCGTAGCGCAGCCAGTGCTCCTCGCGTTCGATCGCCTTGCCGAGCTTGTGCTGTTCGAGCTCCTCCGCCTCCAGCACCTCGTCGCGCCAGGCTTCGAAATGGGCAAAGCCGCGGTCGAGCCGCCGCGACTGGCCGCGGTCGAGCCAAACCGTGGCCGTCGAGACCTTCTCGAGAAAACGCCGGTCGTGCGAGATCAGCACGAGGGCCGAGCGGCTGCGGATGAGCTCGTCTTCCAGCCATTCGATCGTCGGCAGGTCGAGATGGTTGGTCGGCTCGTCGAGAAGCAGGATGTCGGGCTCCGGCGCCAGCACGCGGGCGAGCGCCGCGCGGCGCGCCTCGCCGCCGGAAAGCCGCTTCGGATCCTCCTCACCGGTCAAACCCAGATGCTGCAGCAGGTAGGTGACGCGGTAGTGATCGTCGCCGGGGCCGAGGCCCGCCTCCGCATAGGCCTGCACGGTGTCGTAGCCGTCGAAATCCGGGGCCTGGTGCAGATAGCGGATCGTCACCGAAGGATGCCGGAAGATCTCGCCGGACTGCGGCTCGGCAAGGCCCGCGGCGATCTTCATCAGCGTCGACTTGCCCGAGCCGTTGCGGCCGACGAGGCAGATGCGGTCGCCGGGCTCGACCTGCAGGTTGGCGCCGGCAAGAAGCGGCGTGCCGCCGAAGGTCAGGAAGATGTCGTCAAGCTTCAGGATGGGGGGCGCCAAGGCGTCAGGCTCCGGAAAGATCGTAGGGCCGGGCGAGAACCACCGCCCGGCCGGATTTCAGGGAAAAGCGAACCGGACCTTCGGCAACGTTGGAAATCGTCCGGGAGGAACCGAAAGGCAGCGCGAAGTCGTCGAGCGGATAGCGGGCGTTTTCGATCGACAGGCCAGAAAGGTCGGTGAAGCCGAGGATCGAGAACAGGCTGCCCTTCGGCAGGTCGATCTCACCGACGCCCGGCATCAGCGGATAGGCCTCCTCCTCGCCGGAGGTCATGAAGGCGGCGTGTCCCTCTTGCGCAAGCGCCGCGAGCCGCAAGAGGTGCAAGAAGGCATGGTCGCTGCGGGTGCCGCCGAGCGCCCCGGCAAAGACAAGCGACGTCGCGCCGCGCGCGAGTGCCGCCTCGACGGCAAGTTCGCCGTCGGTGGCGCTCTTGGCGGCCGGATAACGCTCCCGCGGAACATCGGCGTAATCTGCGAACAGCGCCTCATCGGTCGAATCAAAGTCGCCGACCCAGAGCTCGGGCTTCACCCCGAGCGCCTTCGCATGGCGTATGCCGCCGTCGGCCGCGATGAACCGGCTGCCGGAAAGCTGCGCCGCCAGCCGCTCCGTCAAGGTGAGCGCGCCGCCGAGAAGAATGGTGAAGGTCGATCTCGTCATGGCAGAAGCCCATAGCGCAAAGCGGCGCCCGAGGAAAAGGCCAGAAAGCCTTTTCGGCCTGCAATCGCCGCTTGCCAACGCGCCCCGCTCAGGTTCCCGTCGTTCCGTCCGGCGAAAGCATGCCCGCATAGATGCCGGGCGTCGAATCCGGAATCTCCACCGCACCGACGGCGCGGGCATAGAATTCCGCCGGGCCGACGCCGCCGATGATTGCATAGGCATAGCCGGCGGCGCGCATGGCGAACAGGCTTTCGAGAAGCAATGCCTCTCCGATGCCCCGGCCGCGCATCGCTTCGTCGACGCCCGTCGGACCGAAGAAGCCGAGCGCCGTGACGTCATGGCAGGCAAAGCCGGCAAGTTCCCCCTTGCATAGCGCAATATGGATCCGCGTTGGCGTCGAGGAGAAGGCCGCTTCCGCCTCGCCAGCCCAGAGCGCACCGAACCGTTCCTCGATCCAGGCGACGACGGTCCTGCGTTCGGCCGCGAGGGCTCGGCGAATGGTGACCTCGGTACCGAGCCGGGAGGCGCGGCCTTCCGGCAAGGCATAGAGGCGAACGAGCATATCCGGCATGAAATGGCCTCGCTTGGCGAACAAAACCCGCCGCCGTTGTTTGTAATCCAGAGCTTTCCGGCTTCCGGGAACTCTTGACTAGCGCAGGCGGCGCCTGGGGCCAATGCTTCGGCCGAAACTCCGCTTGCCTTGGTTGTCGTCGGAAGCTAAATCTTGGCTGCTCTAACGGGGTGCCTGAGGCCGGTTTCGGTCCGACGGCTGAGAGGCTTCGAGCCAACCCGCGGAACCTGATCCGGCTTGTACCGGCGGAGGGATTAGAAGCGATCGGACCGATACGCGCTTTTCCCGTGCAACATCAACAACAGGGAGAGGTGCCCAGATGTCCAGTTCACTCCATCGCAAGATCCTTAGCCGGCTCGCCATCGCAACGCTGGCTGCAGCCGCATTCTCAGCGAGCGCCGTGGCTGCCGAAAAGACGCTGACGGTCTACACTTATGAAAGCTTCATTACCGAATGGGGTCCGGGCGCCAAGGTCGCCGAAGCCTTCGAAAAGACCTGCGACTGCAAGCTGAATTATGTCGGCGTGGCCGACGGCGTCGAGTTGCTGACGCGTCTCAAGCTCGAGGGCGAGGGATCGAAGGCCGACATCGTTCTCGGCCTCGATACCAACCTCGTCGCAGAGGCCAAGGCCACCGGCTATTTTGCTCCGCATGGCGTCGACACCAAGGACGTGAAGGTTCCCGGCGGCTTTTCCGACGACACCTTCATTCCCTATGACTACGGCCATTTCGCCGTGATCTACGACACCGAGACGCTGAAGAACCCGCCGAAGAGCCTCAAGGACCTGGTCGAAGGCGATCCGGCGCAGAAGATCGTCATCGAGGATCCGCGCACCTCGACGCCCGGTCTCGGCCTGCTTCTCTGGGTGAAATCGGTGTATGGCGACAAGGCCGGCGAGGCCTGGGTCAAGCTCAAGGATCGCGTGCTGACGGTAACGCCCGGCTGGTCCGAAGCCTATGGCCTGTTCACCAAGGGGGAGGCGCCGATGGTGCTCTCCTATACCACCTCGCCCGCCTACCACATGGTTTCGGAAAACACCGACCGTTATCAGGCAGCACCTTTCGCCGAAGGTCACTACATTCAGATCGAAGTGGCCGGCCTGACGAAGAACACGAAGGAGCCGGAACTCGCCCGCAAGTTCCTCGCCTTCATGACCGGCCCGGAATTCCAGTCGATCATTCCGACCACCAACTGGATGATGCCGGTCGGCGCCACCATGGAGCCGCTGCCGGAGGCCTTCGGCAAGCTCGTCACTCCGGAAAAGACCTTCCTCATGCCTTCCGAAGAGGTTGCCGCCAACCGCAAGGCCTGGATCGATGAATGGCTTGCTGCGATGAGCAAGAACTGAGGCGGGCTTGTTTGGCGCCAGCGAAAACAGGATGACGATCGCCGCCGCGGCCTTCTGCCTCGGCGGCATCCTGCTTTTCGTCGGCCTGGCGGGCGCCGCGCTGCTCGCGCAGTCCGGTGAAAGCGGCGCCAACGGCCTGTTCGACGCCTATATCTGGCGCGTTACCCGCTTCACGCTGCTGCAGGCAGGCCTCTCGACGGGCCTGTCGATCCTCTTCGCCATACCCGTCTCGCGCGCTCTGGCACGCCAAGCGGCTTTCCCCGGCCGGATCTGGCTGCTGCGGCTGATGGCCTTGCCGCTCGGCCTGCCGGCTCTCGTTGCTGCGCTCGGCCTCATCGAGATCTGGGGCCGGCAAGGCTTCTTGAACAAAGGACTCACGGCATTGGGCCTGCAGCAGCCGATCAGCGTCTACGGCCTGTTCGGCATCCTCCTTGCCCACGTCTTCTTCAATATGCCGCTTGCGGCGCGGCTCATGCTTGCCGGGCTCGAGCGCATTCCCGGCGAATACTGGCGCACCGCCGCCAATCTCGGCATGGGCTCACTTGCCATCTTCCGCTTCGTCGAATGGCCGGCGATCCGGGGACTGCTGCCAGGCATTGCCGGCCTCGTCTTCATGCTCTGCGCCACCAGCTTCACGCTGGTGCTGACGCTTGGCGGCGGCCCGGCTGCAAGCACGATCGAGGTGGCCATCTACCAGGCCCTGCGCTTCGATTTCGATCCGCCGCGGGCGATCGCCCTTTCCGCCCTGCAGGTCGTGCTGACGGCCACGCTGCTTCTCGTTTTGAAGTTTCTCGCCCCGTCCCCCGAGGAAGGCGAGACGAGCGGCCGGGTGATCCGACGTTTCGATGGCCTGAGTAGGCTTTCGCGGTTCGCCGACGGGACTTGGCTGGCAGTCGCCCTCGTCTTCGTCGGCCTGCCCTTCATCGCCATTGCAACGTCGGGATTGCAGGCGGATCTGCGCCGCCTCGTCGGGGAACCGGCGTTCCATCGGGCACTTGCCACCAGCGCCGCCATTGCCCTTCCCTCGGCCGCCATTTCCGTGGCCATGGCCGCGCTGATGATCCGCGCACAACGGCTGGTCCTGGCCCGGCGGCACCGTGGAATGCCGGCCCGCCTGTTTGCCGGCACGGTCGGTGCCAGCACCTCCTTGATCTTGCTCGTCCCGCCCGTCGTGCTCGGTGCCGGCTGGTTCCTGCTCGTCCGGCCGCTCGGCGATGTCGCCCGCTTTGCCCCCTTTGTCGTCGTCGCCATCAATGCGCTGATGGCGCTGCCTTTCGTCCACCGCGTCCTCGCCCCGGCCATGGCGACCCATGCCGCCCGCACCGAGCGCCTCGCCGCCAGCCTGGGCATTGCTGGTCTCCATCGCTTGCGATGGATCGACTGGCCGTCGCTGCGCAAGCCTCTGCTGATGGCCCTCTCCTTTGCGCTGGCGCTGTCGCTCGGCGATCTCGGCGCGGTCGCCCTCTTCGGTTCGCAGGATCTCGCGACGCTGCCCTGGCTGCTCTATAGCCGCATGGGCAGCTACCGCACCGCCGACGCGGCCGGGCTTGCCCTGCTGCTGGGGCTCATCTGCCTCGTCCTGACGATGCTCGGCACGGCGGGAGAGAAGCCGCCGGAAGGACGAAGCGCATGACTTCGCTCGCCCTGTCGCTCAAGGACGTCAAGCTGCGCTTCGAGACGACCGCGCTGGCATTCGATTGCGCTGTTCCGGCCGGGCAGATCGTCGCCGTTGTCGGCGCCTCGGGCTCGGGAAAATCGACGCTTTTCAACGTGGTCGCCGGCTTCGAGACGCCGGAGGCGGGCGAAGTGCTGATCTTCGGCGAAGACATGGCCGGGCGCATGCCGGCCGAGCGGCCCGTATCCGTGATTTTCCAGGAAAACAATCTTTTCGCTCATCTCGATGTCGCGACGAATGTCGGCTTCGGAATCAGTCCCTCGCTCAGCCTCGACGCGTCCGACCGCGGCAGGATCGACGAGGCGCTGGCGCGGGTCGGGCTCGCCGGTTTCGGCAAGAGACTGCCGCCGACGCTTTCCGGCGGCGAGCGCCAGCGGGTGGCGGTTGCCCGCGCGCTGGTGCGGCACCGGCCGCTGTTGCTGCTCGACGAGCCCTTCGCGGCGCTCGACCCCGGCATGCGCGCCGAGATGCGCGACCTCATCGTCGATCTCCATGGCGAGGAAGGCAATACCATCCTGATGATCACGCATCATCCCGATGACGTGAAGGACCTCGCCGACGGCGTGCTTTTCCTCGATCAGGGGCGTATCGTCGCCCATGACGCCCTGGATCGATTTCTCGCCCGGCGCGATCTCGCGGCGATCAACCGGTTTCTTGGAAACGACGAGATCCGGTGAGACGAATGAGCGTCCTTCGATCTTGTCATCTCAATCGATCCGGGCACCGCGGCAGTATTTTTGGACAATGCGCGGTTCGCCACAATTTGACCGCCGCGTTGTGCGACGCGCGGAACGTCCGGCGGGATGTGCGCGTTACTCGCGCATCCGTTGCCGTGATACCACGGGGCAACAATTTCTACCGGGATCAGCTAGGCAGGCGGCGCTTAAATCGATACAGCAGAGTTGAGGCTGAAAAAACCGGTGTCGGCGCCCTTATGCGGCTGAAAAAGTAGGATTTTTCGACGCTGGCGCAGAGCGGATCGGCGGATGGAACGGGCTGAGGAATGACGAGGCAGACAGTCACAAAAGGCTGGTTTCCGACGCGGCACGGCGGCATGGCGCTGCGCGCTTTGGTTGCGCTGTCGTCGTTCGGCCTTCTTTCCGCCTGCCAGTCGATCATCGAGCAGACCTACGAGCCCGCCGTCTCCCCCTCCTCCAACCCGCAGATCGTCGAGGAGGTGCAGAAGAACGATCCGCGCGCCCAGCTCGGCGCGCGCGAGCATCCGCGCATCGTCGCGAGCTACGGCGGCGAATACAAGGACGCCAGGACGGAACGGCTCGTCGCCCGCATCACCGGCGCGCTGACCGCGGTTTCGGAAAACCCGCAGCAGTCCTACCGCATCACCATCCTCAATTCCCCGGCAATCAATGCCTTTGCGCTGCCCGGCGGCTACCTCTATGTCACGCGCGGCCTGCTGGCGCTTGCCAACGATGCCTCGGAAGTGGCCGCCGTGCTTTCGCATGAAATGGCGCATGTCACCGCCAATCACGGCATCCAGCGTCAGCAGCGCGAGGAGGCCGAGGTGATCGCCAGCCGCGTCGTCTCCGAAGTGCTGTCCTCCAACCTTGCCGGCAAGCAGGCGCTCGCCCGCGGCAAGCTGCGGCTTGCGGCCTTCTCGCGCAACCAGGAACTGCAGGCCGACGTAATCGGGGTCCGGATGCTCGGCGAAGCCGGCTACGATGCCTACGCCGCCGCGCGCTTCCTGGACTCGATGGCCGCTTTCAGCCGCTTCAGCGCGGTCGATCCCGAAGCCGACCAGAGCCTCGACTTCCTGTCGAGCCACCCGAACGCGCCGCAGCGCGTCGAACTCGCGCGCCGGCATGCCCGCGCCTTCGGCCCCGAAGGAACGAGCGGCGACCGCGGCCGTGATTATTATCTCGCCGGCATCGACGGGCTGCTCTATGGCGACAGCCCCGAGGAAGGCTATGTCCGCGGGCAGACCTTCCTGCACGGCCAGCTCGGCATACGCTTCGACGTCCCTCAAGGCTTCCAGATCGACAACAAGGCCGAAGCCGTGCTTGCCACCGGACCGGGCGAAGTCGCCATCCGCTTCGACGGTATTGCCGACACTGCCCGCCGAAATCTGACAGACTACATCGCAAGCGGCTGGGTGACCGGCCTGCAGCCCGACACGATCCGCCCCATTGCCATCAACGGCCTCGAAGCCGCGACAGCGCGGGCCTCCGCCGACCGCTGGGATTTCGATGTGACCGTCATCCGCATCGGAGACCGCATTTACCGCTTCCTGACCGCGGTTCCCAAGGGATCGACCGCGCTCGAAGCGACGGCGAGCCAGCTGCGCAGTTCCTTCCGGCGCATGTCGCCGAACGAAGTTCAATCCTTGAGGCCGCTGCGGGTCAGGGTGGTCACGGTGCGGCCGGGCGACACGATCTCCACATTGGCGGCGCGAATGATGGGAACGGACCGGAAGCTCGACCTTTTCCGGCTCATCAACGCCATGCAGGTCACCTCGACCGTCAGGCCCGGCGACAAGGTGAAGATCATCTCCGAATAGGTGATCGCCTCCCCCCGGCCGGTGCTCTTTCCTCGTCTTCCATGCAACGCGCCTCCCGCCGTAGCAACTTTGAATTGCTGCCTGTTTTGTCCTTAATTCGGCTACGATTTACGGAAACATGCGGTAGCTACTCACGGTCATTCGACGGGATAGAACAGCATGAAAAACAAGCACTTTCAGACGCTTGCAGTCGTTGCGGGCCTTTCTCTTTTCAGCGGTGCATGCACCCAGGCGATTGCCGGCGACGACGGAGAAAGCATTGGGCGCGTCGTTGACGAGGCGGTCCGCCCGGTGATGAAGGAATACGACATTCCTGGAATGGCTGTCGCAGTAACTGTCGAGGGGAGACGATACGTCTTCAATTACGGCATCGCTTCGAAAGAAACCGGCCGGAAAGTCGGCGACGAGACGCTTTTCGAGATCGGCTCCATCAGCAAGACCTTTACGGCGACTCTCGCCGCCTACGGCGAAGCGCGGGGGAACCTGTCCCTCTCTGATAGGGCCAGCAAGCACCTGCCGGCGCTCGCCGGAAGCCGCTTCGAGGAGATCAGCCTTCTCGACCTCGCCACCTATTCGGCCGGCGGCCTGCCTCTGCAGTTCCCGGCCTCGGTCACGAACCAGAAAGAGATGATCGCCTATTTCAAAGGCTGGCGGCCGGACTACGCTCCCGGCACTCACAGGCTCTATTCAAACCCCAGCATCGGCCTGTTCGGCTACCTTGCCGCCAAAGGCATGGGAGAGCCCTTCGACGCTCTCATGGAAAAGACGCTCTTTCCGGCCCTCGGCCTGACCGAGACCCATATCAGCGTGCCGGAAGATCGGATGGACGACTACGCCCATGGCTATTCGAAAGCCGGCAAGCCGGTCCGGGTGAATCCCGGCGTGCTCGATTCGGAAGCCTATGGCGTCAAGACGACGGCCGCCGATCTGATCCGTTTCGTCGAGGCAAATATGGGCGGCGCGGCGCTCGATGAGGCGCCCCGGCAGGCGATCGCCGCAACGCACATCGGTTACTTCAGTGTCGGTGACATGACACAAGGGCTTGGATGGGAGATGTATGCCCATCCGGTTGCTCTTGACCAGTTGCTGGCGGGAAATTCGCCCGAGGTCAGCTTCAAGCCCAACAAGGTCACGAGGCACGATCCGCCGCTGGCGCCTCGGGAGAACGTACTGATCAACAAGACGGGCTCGACGAGCGGATTTGGCGCCTATGCCGCCTTTGTTCCCGCCGAACGGATTGGCGTCGTCATCCTAGCCAACAGGGCCTATCCCATTCCGGCACGGGTGAAGGCCGCCTATCGAATTTTGACGACGCTTGAGGACGCAGGAACGAGCGCCCAATAACGGCCTCAGCCGGCGATCAGTGCATGGCGGCGGTCAGTGCCGGCGCCTTTGCAGCCAGCGCCGCCCTCAGCTTTTCCAGTGCTCGGGTTTCGATCTGCCGAACGCGCTCCTTGGAGATGCCCAGCGCGAGGCCGAGCTCCTCCAGGGTGGCCCCGTCCTCCGACAGGCGGCGCGCGCGGATGATCTTCATCTCGCGCTCGGTAAGCTGCGTCAGGGCGGTCTGCAGCCAGCGGCGGGCCCGCTCGCCGTCGATCATGTCGCTCACCTGCTCGTCTGGAAGTGGCGCATCGCTCGGAAGGAAATCGAGCCTCGCACCGCCATCGGCTTCGCCGTGCCCGACCGGCGCCTGCAGCGACGCGTCGTTGCCGGAGAGACGGGCATCCATGGTCTGCACATCGGCGAGGCTGACGCCCAGGGCGGCGGCGATCTCCTCATGCATCGCCAGCGATGTAAGTTGCCGGTCGCCCTGGGCGAGGCGCGCCCGCAACCGGCGCAAGTTGAAGAACAGCGCCTTCTGTGCCGAGCTGGTGCCGCCCCTGACGATCGACCAGTTGCGCAGCACGAAATCCTGCATCGATGCGCGGATCCACCAGGTGGCGTAGGTCGAGAAGCGGACCTCACGGCTCGGCTCGAAGCGTGCCGCCGCTTCCAGCAGCCCGATATGCCCCTCCTGGACCAGATCGCCCATCGGCAGGCCGAAGCTGCGGAACTTGGCCGCCATCGCGATCACCAGCCGCATATGCGACATGGCGATCTTGTTGCGGGCTTCCTGGTCGTGGTCGTTCCGCCAGGCCTCAGCCAGCGCATGCTCCTCGTCGCGCTCGAGATAGGGGGCATCCATTGCAATCTTGATCAAACGCCTGTCTGCTGTGAGGGTCTTCATCGATTGCTCCCTGGCTGGCGCCGAACGCCAACATTGTTGATCTAGAAGAGCCGAACGCCCGTCGCGGCGGTCGGTTGAAAGGCGGCCGGCGCTGCTTGACGAATTCAGGCAGTGCCCTAAATCGAAGAATACGAACCTGAGACGGATCGCGCGGGACGCAGGCGCAGGCCGGTCCCGTGAACGAGAAACGTGCGCAGGGTCGAAAAAGTTCCCACGTGTGATGACGATTTTAGATTGCAGGGATGCCTACCCTGCACCCGTCGCCC
Organism: Sinorhizobium glycinis; assembly: GCF_001651865.1. Classification (GTDB taxonomy): domain Bacteria; phylum Pseudomonadota; class Alphaproteobacteria; order Rhizobiales; family Rhizobiaceae; genus Sinorhizobium; species Sinorhizobium glycinis. The sequence goes on along the minus strand of NZ_LPUX01000060.1, from coordinate 191,908 downwards.
GGAGCTGGCGGCGACGAAACTCATGTGCGCGAGACACTCGAGCAAAGAAAAAGGCCCGGCCGAGCAAAGAAAAAGGCCCGGCGCTGCGGCCGGGCCTTGATCCAATTTGCTGAATTCTGGTCGAAGCGTTCGCCGCCGCTGCCGGTTAGGCGGCCTCGTCCTGCGTATCGTCTTCTTCGATGGCCTTGCCGCGCTTCGGCCCCTTGTTCAGATTGGCTTCGACGAGGCGCACGGCTTCCGTTTCCGACATCTTGTTCACGGCAGCGATTTCGCGCGCCATGCGGTCGAGAGCGGCTTCATAGAGCTGGCGCTCGGAATAGGACTGTTCCGGCTGATTTTCCGCGCGATAGAGATCGCGCACCACTTCCGCGATGGAAATGAGATCACCGGAATTGATCTTTGCATCGTATTCCTGGGCGCGACGCGACCACATTGTCCGCTTCACGCGTGCCTTGCCCTGCACAACCTTCAATGCGCGGTCGACGAAATCGGTTTCGGACAGCTTGCGCATGCCGATGCTGACGGCCTTGGCCACCGGAACCTTGAGACGCATCTTGTCCTTCTCGAAATCGATGACAAAAAGCTCGAGCTTCATGCCGGCGACTTCCTGCTCCTCAATCGCCACGATCTGACCAACGCCATGAGCCGGATAAACGATCGATTCACCGGTCTTGAAGCCTTGGCGCGTTGAAGATTTTTTCTGCTGGGTCGTCATTCGTTTCAAACACTCCCTAGTGCGCACCGGCCTCAATCGGCCGGGCCGGGTCGTGAGGCCCGGATAGACGGGGATACCGCCGGGTGGGGTCAATCCTGGTCCGTCCAACGAAACGCAAACGGCTTCTGGCGTCGCAGTCACAAGCAACGGAACGTTGCATATCTTGAAAGTGCCGCGCCGTGAAAATCGATTTGCTTTCGTGCTGGTTTTCGGGCGCGCAAAGGCACCCTTCTGTGGATCAGTGCGTGGAACCTATCACAAAAAAGAGCGGAAATCAATAATTTGCTGCATGGCAACGTTCAAGTCACCATGCTCGCACCTGCGAGGCGGCGGCGGGATTTCCCCAGATTTCCGGCATCGCCCTTATCAGTCCTGCGTCAGCCGCGACGAACCGGGCGGCCGCGTTTCAGTCGCCCTGTCCGGGCTTCTCGGAGAAATACTGCTCGAATTTCCCTTCGACGCCGTCCATCTCCTTGGCCTCCGGGAGCGGGTCCCGCTTGACGGTGATGTTGGGCCACTGGGTGGCGAAATCAGCGTTCAATTTCAACCACATATCAAGGCCCGGCTCGGTGTCCGGCTTGATCGCCCCGGCAGGACATTCCGGTTCGCACACGCCGCAATCGATGCACTCGTCCGGATGGATGACGAGAAAGTTCTCGCCCTCATAGAAGCAATCCACCGGGCAGACTTCCACACAGTCCGTGTACTTGCAGCGAATGCAATTGTCGGTCACGACATACGTCATGAAGTACTCCAGCCAATGCTCACATCTGGCGGCAGACGGTGATGCTCGATCGTCCGTGCATGCTAGGAATGTTCGTCGCGCATAGCTGCCGAAGCAAACCCCAAATGCCACCTCCTGCATGGTTCCTTAAATCGCTGCCGATTGAAGGATAAAGCCATGCAGCAGTTCAAATTCCTGCAGCGACCTTTGTGTGCCCGTTCAGGCGCATGGCGCTGCAATATGGCTTGTGACGTAACGGCTTTGGGCGGCCTTTGCAAGAATAATCCACGCGCGTTTTGCCGCGAAAAGGGCAGAGTTTTGCAGCATCGCCGCGGGATCGGATCGAAGCATCCAAACTTGGTGGGCGGCCCCGTCCTGACGCAGCCGCCGGCGCCGGCGACGGCATCCTGAAGCTCGCGATGGTCACGCAGATCGCGCGAGGCTCTAATCGTCATCGTCGAAGTCGGGCTTGAGCCGGTCGGTCACGCGCCGCTCCCGCTTCGTCGGCCGGCCGGCGCCGCGCTCGCGCGTCGCCTGTTCGAAAGGCGTGCGGCGCCCGGGCGGCAACTCCGGCGTCAGATCTTCATAAAGCAGCCGCGCCTCTTCATAGGGACCCCTCCGCGTTCCCGGCAACAGGACCCGCACGACGAGGTCGCGGCGTTCGAGCGAAAGCTCCAGCGTGTCGCCCGCCTTGACCTGCGCCGACGACTGCGTCGTCCGTGCGCCGTTGACCGCCACGTGGCCGGCCTCGATCGCCTTCTGGGCGAGCGAGCGCGACTTGATCAGCCGGGCGAAGAACAGCCACTTGTCGAGCCGCTGGCGTGCGGGCGAGGAGGGTGGCTGTTTCTCCATGGTCCGCCTACTTCTTCAGTTGCTCCTTGAGCGCGGCGAGCTTCGCGAAGGGCGAGTCCGGATCGATCGGCTTCTCCTTGCGCGGCGGGCGGTTCTCGAACTTCGCGCCCCGGTCGTGGCGCTCGTGACGCTCCTGGCGCTCCTTGCGCTGACCGCCGGGCTTGCCTTCCTGAGGCTTGGCGCGGCCGGGTGCAGCACCCTTGCGGCCGCCTTCCCTCGCTTCGGCCTGGCCGTGGCGCTCTCCGTGACGCTGGCCGCCGCGGCGCTGATCGCCCTGATGTCGGCCGACCCGCTGGTTGTCCTGGCGTGTACCGGGACGCCACAGGAGCACCGGCTTCGGCTCGGCCGGCTCCGTCGGCTCTGCCGGAGCGGAAGCCTCCTCGCCGCTCGCCTCTGCCGGGGCGGCTTCCGTCGAAGCGGCTTCTGCCGGCGGCGCATCCACGTCGGAAGACTCCGCCGCAGCATCCGCATCCGCCTCGACGGGTTCGCCAGACGCTTCCGGCGTCGCGCTCGCCTCTGCCGGCGTGCCGTCCTGCTTCGCGAGGTAGGCTGCCGCCTCCTCCGCGGTCACGCTGTCGGCGCGATAGCCGAGGCCCTTGAGGATCTCCTCCATATCGTCGGGCGTCGCGCCGAGGATCGACAGCATCGAGGTCGTCGCCGTGAAGCGACGGCCGTCATAGGCCCCGTCGGGCCGCGGCGTCGTGCCCGGCTTCCATTGCAGGAGCGGGCGGATGAGGTCCGCGAGACGCTCGAGAATGTCGATCCGCACCGCGCGCTTGCCGAGGTAGCGGAAACCGGCGAGCTTGTAGAATGTCCGCTCGAAGGACGGATCGGTGACGACCGAGGTCCGGCCGGCGGCAAGCATCGGGATGAGCTCGCCGGAGCCTGGCTTGTCCAGACCGTCGTTCTTCAGCGCCCAGAGAAGCGTGATCAGCTCCGCCGGCGCCGGCTTCAAGAGGGCCGGAAGGAAGATGTGGTAGGCGCCGAAGCGAACACCATATTTGCGGATCGACGCCCGGCTTTCCTGGTCGAGCGACTTCACCTCCTCGGCGACGTCGCGGCGGAAGAGCACGCCGAGGTTTTCGACGAGCTGGAAGGCCAGGCCCTTCGCCAGTCCCTCGAGATCCTCCGCGCGCGAAATATCGTCGAGCGGCTTCAGCACCGTTGAGATGTGATGGTTCACGAAGCGCTCGATCCGCGCCACGACATGATCGCGGGCATTCGCCTGCAGCTGCTCGTCGGCAAGCAGGATGACGCGGGGCCGCATGACATGGTCGCTCGCCGCAAGCCGCGCCACAGGATCGCCGAGCCAGCGCACGAGACCGTCGGACGAAAGCGCCAGGTCGTTGTTGCCGGCCGCATGCAGTCGGGCGGCGCGCGCCTCGAATTCCAGCGCAAGCGCCTTATGGGCGGCGCCCTGCACGGCCTTCGCGTCCGTTCCCTCGCTGCCGGCGGCGAGCGTGAACCGGAAACCGGTTAGCTGACCCACGTGGTGCCCTTCGACGAAGACATCACCATTCACACTGATTTCTGCTTCCAGCATCGCATTCTCTCTCAGGCGCTTCATGAGCACAGATGTCCTGCGGTCAACAAAGCGTTTCGTCAACCTTTCATGTAACGCGTCGGACAATCGATCTTCGATTTCCCGCGTCTTTTCTTGCCAGTGTGTCGGATCGGCAAGCCACCCGGGCCGGTTGGACACATAGGTCCAGGTCCTGATCTGCGCAATTCGCGCCGAAAGTGTGTCAATCTCGCCATCGGTGTGGTCGGCGCGCCGGACCTGCTCGGCCATGAAGTCCTCGTTGACCGTGCCATGGCGAACGAGATCGGCATAGATGCTCGAGATCAGGTCGGCGTGCTGAGCCGGCGCGATGCGGCGGTAGTCGGGAAGCGCACAGGCTTCCCATAGCTTCTCGACGCGTTCCGACGTCGCGGCGACATCGATGACTTCCGGATAGCGCGCCAGATGCTCCAGCGCCTGCTGGTCGACGGCCGGAAGGGCGCGCGTCAGCCCGGACACGGCCGGTGCCGCCTCGAGGCTGTGCTTCAGCGCCTTCAGCGAGGAATAGTCGAAGGCCTTGGAACGCCATTGCAGCACCCGGACCGGTTCGAACTCATGCGACTCGATCCGGTGGACCAGCTCGTCCTCGAAGGGGTCGACCCTGCCCGTCACACCGAATGTACCGTCGCGGATATGCCGGCCGGCGCGCCCGGCGACCTGCGCAAGCTCCGCCGGATTGAGGTTGCGGTACTGGTAGCCGTCGAACTTGCGGTCCTGGGCGAAGGCGACGTGATCGACGTCGAGGTTGAGCCCCATGCCGATCGCGTCGGTCGCCACCAGATAGTCGACGTCGCCTTCCTGATAGAGCGCCACCTGGGCATTGCGGGTGCGCGGCGAGAGAGCGCCGAGCACGACCGCAGCACCGCCGCGTTGCCGCCGGATGAGTTCGGCGATGGCATAGACCTCGTCGGCCGAAAAGGCGACGATCGCCGAGCGATGCGGCAGCCGGGTGATCTTTTTCGAGCCGGCATAGAGAAGCTGCGACATGCGCGGCCGTTCGACCACCGTGATGCCGGGCAGCAGGTGCTCGAGGATCGGCCGCATGGTCGCGGCACCAAGAAGCAGAGTCTCTCCCCGGCCGCGCAGGTGCAGGAGCCTGTCGGTGAAGATGTGGCCGCGCTCGAGATCGCCCGCGAGCTGCACCTCGTCGATCGCCACGAAGGACGCCGTCGTCTCGCGCGGCATCGCTTCCACCGTACAGACCGAGTAGCGGGCGCGATGCGGCGTGATCTTCTCCTCACCGGTGATCAGCGCGACATTGTGGTGCCCGACCTTCTCGACCAGACGCGTATAGACCTCGCGGGCAAGCAATCTCAGCGGCAGCCCGATGACGCCGCTGTCATGCGCGACCATGCGCTCGATGGCGTAATGCGTCTTGCCGGTGTTGGTGGGTCCGAGCACCGCGGTCACGCCGCGGCCGCTCAGGATCATGGATTGGAAGGACAAGGTCATCGATCCCGGGCAGTCTCAAAGAGACGGGATGCTCACGCACCCCGGCGGGCAACAGATGCCCATGCGGCGGCCTGAGCGCAAGGGGGCGCGCGCAATTAAAAGCACCAGGCGGCTGCGAGCCATATCTTGGGGCTCACTTCGCCGGCAAATATTGACATTTGGAACAGCGGTGGAACGAATCGGCGACGAATCGCTGACTCCAATCCATTCACTGTATGTTCACGACTAAATATAGGGATCCTCAGGATGATTCGCACCATATGCTGAATCTTACAATGTCTCTCGCATCGCAGCACGAACGAGGACGTGTATGCGCCCTGCCAACGGCGGAATCGGCTACAAGGATTCCGAATCCAAGAGTCTGGAAAGACTGGGAAATTTTCACCAAGATTCGTACGGAAAATCGAGAGGAAAGGAATAGAAATCGTCGCCTCGCTTTCCAATACGTCGAGCCTGAGTCCCTGAAAAGGCAACGGTGGTGTAGCGCTTCCCGCTTTGTTCACCACAAGATATAGATGCTAGCCAACCCAGCGACGGTGGAGTCAGATCAGGTCTACGACGGAATACCTGCTCGAACTTGCCGCCGACCAGGCGTCGGTCAAAGCCCGTTGGAGGGCGGCTAATGAACGAAACGTCCTCATCCGCCCTCCCTCTTTGATCAGGCGAAATACTGCCCGCCATTTGCCGATATCGTCGAGCCGGTGATGAAGCCGGATTCGTCCGACGCCAGGAACACGACGCAGCGGGCGATCTCGTCCGGCTCGCCGAGGCGGCCGACCGGGATCTGCGGGATGATCCTTTCGTTCAGCACCTTTTCCGGCACCGCACGTACCATCTCCGTGCCGATATAGCCGGGGCATATCGCATTGACGGTGACGCCCTTTGCCGCCCCTTCCTGCGCCAGCGCCTTGGTGAAGCCGAGATCGCCGGCCTTGGCGGCGGAATAGTTCGCCTGGCCCATCTGCCCCTTCTGGCCGTTGATCGACGAGATGTTGATGACGCGGCCGAAGCCGCGGTCGCGCATGCCCGACCAGACCGGATGGGTCATGTTGAAGAGGCCGGTGAGATTGGTGTTGATGACCTCTCCCCACTGTTCCGGCGTCATTTTGTGGAACATCGCATCGCGGGTGATGCCGGCATTGTTGACGAGGATGTCGACCGGCCCGAGATCCGCCTCCACCTTGCCGATGCCGTCGACGCAGGCCTGGTAGCTGGAGACATCCCACTTGTAGACCGGGATGCCGGTTTCCTGCTTGAAGGCCTGGGCCTTTTCGTCATTGCCGGCATAATTCGCGGCCACCTTGTAGCCGGCCGCTTTCAGCGCGACGGAAATTGCAGCGCCGATACCGCGGGACCCACCCGTAACCAATGCTACCCTGCTCATGTTCGCCTCCCACCTGGGTTAATTTGAATTTGCGAAAGCTATCCTTCCGCGGCCCGAGTTCCGGGCCGCGCGCTCGATCGACAGGGCGGGTGCCCTTGCATGCCGCTGACAGTTACAGGCGCTCGACGCACATGGCGACACCCATGCCGCCCCCGATGCACAGCGTTGCAAGACCCTTGGAGACGCCGCGCCGCTTCATCTCGAAGAGCAGCGTGTTGAGGACGCGGGCGCCGGAAGCGCCGATCGGATGACCGATGGCGATCGCACCGCCGTTGACGTTGACGATCGACGGATCCCAGCCGAGATCCTTGTTGACCGCGCAGGCCTGCGCCGCGAAGGCTTCGTTCGCCTCGACGAGCTCGACGTCGCCGATCGACCAGCCGGCCTTCTCGAGCGCCTTGCGGGAAGCGGGGATCGGACCGGTGCCCATGATCTGCGGATCGACGCCGGCCGTCGCCCAGGAGACGATGCGGGCGAGCGGCTGGATGCCGCGCCTGGCGGCCTCGGCCTCGGTCATCAGCAGCGCCGCGGCGGCACCGTCATTGAGCCCCGAGGCGTTGCCGGCGGTAACCGTGCCCTCCTTGTCGAAGGCCGGCCTGAGCTTGGCGATCGAATCGAGCGTGGCGCCGTGGCGGATATATTCGTCCTGATCGACGGTCACGTCGCCCTTGCGGGTCTTGACGATGAAGGGGACGATCTCGTCGGCGAACCGGCCGGCCTTCTGCGCCGCTTCCGCCTTGTTCTGCGAGCGGAGCGCGAACTCGTCCTGCTCTTCGCGGGTCAACTGCCACTTGCGCGCGACGTTCTCGGCCGTTGTGCCCATGTGATAACCATAGAAGGCGTCGGTCAGGCCGTCCTTGATCATCGTGTCGATCATCTTGTAGTCGCCCATCTTCACGCCGCCGCGCAAATGCGCGCAATGCGGCGCCATCGACATCGACTCCATTCCGCCGGCCACGATGATGTTGGCATCGCCGGTGGCGATCTGCTGCATGCCGAGGGCGACGGCGCGCAAGCCCGAGCCGCAAAGCTGGTTCATGCCCCAGGCGGTCTTCTCCTGCGGCAGACCGGCCTTGATCGCCGCCTGGCGGGCCGGGTTCTGCCCCTCGCCGGCCGGAAGCACCTGGCCGAGGATCACCTCGTCGACCTCTCCCGCCTCGACACCGGCCCGCTCGAGGACCGCCTTGATGACCGTTGCACCCAGTTCATGAGCGGGTGTGTTGCCGAAGGCGCCGTTGAAGGACCCGACGGCGGTGCGAGCGGCGCTGGCGATCACGATGGAGGGATTGCTCATGGGACGTTTCCTCTTGTTTCCTTTGCCTGGAGGAGCAGACTGGCAAAGCCGGGAGCGCAAGTCAAACGCCTTGATGCTCCGCCACAAAAGCTTCACGGGCGGCGTCGTTCATCACGTTTTGCACCTGCGTCGCCGCAACGCACAAAGAGATTGTCAGCGGCGCTCTTTTGCGGATACTCTTAAAAAACACAATAAAGACGGGACGATGGGTAAGAGGAGACCCTGATGGCGAAGAATGAAGGCCAGATCGTTATCAAGAAATACGCGAACCGGCGACTCTACAATACCGGCACGAGCACCTACGTGACCCTCGACGATCTGGCCGTGATGGTGAAGAGGGGGGAGGACTTCGTCGTGCAGGACGCCAAGTCCGGCGAAGACATCACCCATTCGGTACTGACGCAGATCATCTTCGAGCAGGAGTCGAAGACCGGCAATACGCTTCTGCCGATTTCATTCCTGCGGCAGCTCATCTCCTTCTATGGCGACCAGATGCAGATGGTCGTGCCGAGCTATCTCGAACATTCGATGCAGGCCTTCACCGATCAGCAGGCGCAGATGCGCGAGCAGATCAACAAGGCCTTCGGCGACACGCCGCTCGGCAAGAACCTGCAGGTGCCATTGCAGCTGGTCGAGGAGCAGGTGCGGCGCAACACCGAGATGTTTCATCAGGCGATGCAGATGTTCTCGCCCTTCATGGCCGCTCCTCCGGCCAAGGAAACCAAGAAAGCCGAGGCGAAGGACATCGACGAGCTCAAGGAGCAGCTGCGCGCCCTGCAGACCAAGCTCGACAATCTGGGCTAGCAAAATTCCCCTCCCCAACCCCTCCCCACAAGGGGGAGGGGCTTCCCCTGCCGCGCCCCCGGCGTGACACAAATCGCACCACATGTGGAAACGTTGAATTGGCGCAGGCGGCGGACGCCTGCGAGCCCCTCCCCCTTGTGGGGAGGGGTTGGGGAGGGGCATTTCGCCATGTCCAACGCACCAAAAGAAAAAGGGCCGGCAGAGCCGACCCTTCGAACTTCATCCGCAGATGGAAACGCTTATGCGCTTTCCTTCGGCGTCAGGACCTGGCGACCGCGGTACATGCCGGTCTTCAGGTCGATGTGGTGCGGGCGGCGCAGTTCGCCGGAGTTCTTGTCTTCGACATAGGTCGGAGCCTTGAGGGCGTCAGCGGAACGGCGCATGCCACGCTTGGACGGGCTCGTTTTTCTTTTCGGTACAGCCATTTCATTCTCCACTTATCGGGCAAAACACTGTTCAGCAGCCGAAAATGGCCGGGTCAAACAGATGTCGATCTCGGAAATTTCGCGCGCTTATACATGCCCGACCGCGCTTTGACCAGTCCCCGCACGCAAATTTTCGACTCGGCAGCACGCGGAAGCGTCCTTCCCCCGCAGAGATCAGGCCTCGTCCTCGGGCACGATCCACGGTTCGGCCCTTGCGGCTTCCTCCCATTTGCGGAAGGCCGGGTGCGCCTTGACGGCGTCCATGTAGGCGAGCGTCGCTGGATCCGTCGTGAGCGCGTAGACCTCCAGGCGGTTGACGACCGGGGCGAACATCGCGTCGGCGGCGGTGAACCGGCCGAAGAGGAAGGGTCCGCCGGAGCGGGCGATCGCCTCGCGCCAGATCTCTTCGATCCGCGCGACGTCGTCCATGACCCCATCGGGAAGCGCGATCGCCTTAACCGGCCGGCGGATGTTCATCGGGCAGGCGCCGCGCAGGGCCCGGAAGCCGGAGAGCATCTCCATCGAATAGCTGCGCGCGCGGGCACGCTCCTCGCGGTCTTCCGGCCAGAGGCCCGCCTCGGGATAGAGCTCCGCCACATATTCGATGATGGCCAGCGACTCCCAGACGCGCGTTTCGCCATGGTGGAGGACCGGCACGCGCCCCGTCGGCGAGATCTCGCGAAACCGAGGGTTGCCAGCCGGAAAGTCGAAGGGAATGACGACGTCTTCAAACGGGACGCCGCAGCCTTCGAGCGCGAGCCATGGCCGAAGTGACCAGGACGAGTAATTCTTGTTGCCGACATAAAGGACGAGCTTGGCCATAGATCCCCCGGTGTGATTTGGTTCGGCGAGAGGATTGCCACATCAGCCGCGGCAAGACCAATGAATTGCCTTCATCTCAATCATAAAGACATGTGATGTAGCCGCCGGAGCGGCTGGCGCGGCGCTCGATCACCGAGGCGAGGCGTCTCAAGCCCCGCCCGGGCTTGCCGGCATTGCGGTCGATCGGATTGGGCAGCGCCACGGCGAGCAGAGCGGCCTGGCGGCGCGAAAGCTTCGCGGCGGAAACGCCGAAATGATGCCGCGCGGCGGCTTCGATGCCGTAGATCCCGTCGCCCCACTCGGCGACGTTCAGGTAGATTTCCATCATGCGCCGCTTGCTCCAGACGAGATCGGCGACGACGGCGAGCGGCAGTTCCATTCCCTTTCGAATGAAAGAGCGCCCGTTCCAGAGATAGAGGTTCTTGACCGTCTGCATCGGGATCGTGCTCGCGCCGCGCGTCTGCTCGCCATCCAGCGCGTCCTCGACGACGCCGCGCATCTGCGTCCAGTCGACCCCGTTATGGGCGCAGAACTGGCCGTCCTCGGACATCATCACCGACTGGACGAGGACCGGGGAAATATCGTCGAACTCCACCCATTGCCGGTCATAGCCACGCAGGAGAACGAGGTCACGCAGCATCAATGTCGAAACCGGATGGATGAAGCCGATGAGATAGACGAAGATCAGCAGGTAAGGCAGCAGGAGAAGGGCAAGGACCGCGAGAACGAGACGCCGGCGCCGCGTTCGCCACGTGCGGCGCATGACAGACCACCGTCCGGCGGGCAACTCGCCCTCCTCGCGTTCTTCCGGAACGATGTCCACGGCCTGACTGTCCACCCCTCTATCCATTCCCACTCTTATTTCATGGCCCCGCTCTTATTTCATGGCCCACTCTTATTTCATGGATAGCGAAAGTTGAACGGCCTTTCGGGTAAAAGACAAGGATGCCTGTGGACTCATCCCGAACTAAACGCGCGACCTGCGACGCGAAAGTCCGTTGAAAGCCGCTCTTTCACGTGCCAAAGAGCCTCTCATGCAAGACGAGACACCATTTTTTGCGGAACGCCTCCAGGCCGCGGCGCTGGCGCTCGAGAGCCTGCTCTCGGGGCTGCTCGGGCCTGCCGCCCAGGCGGACGAGATCGCCCGGCCGGCGCATCTGCTCGAAGCCATGCGCCATGGCGTGCTCAACGGCGGCAAGCGGCTGCGCCCCTTCCTCGTCGCCGAAAGCACCGCGCTTCTCGACGGCAGTGCCGATGCGGCGCTCAGGATCGGCGCGGCGCTCGAATGCGTGCATTGCTATTCTCTCGTCCATGACGACCTGCCGGCGATGGACGACGACGACCTTCGGCGCGGGCAGCCGACCGTGCATATCGCCTTCGACGAAGCAACCGCCATTCTCGCCGGCGACAGCCTGCTGACCTTCGCCTTCGACATCGTCGCCGCCCCCGAGACGCCGCTCTCCGACCGCCAGAAGACCGCGCTCGTGCTGGCGCTGGCGCGCGCCTCCGGCCATGGCGGCATGGCTGGCGGTCAGGCGCTCGACCTCGCCGCCGAGAAGACGGCGCCGGATGAGGCGGGTATCGTCACGCTGCAGGCGATGAAGACGGGCGCCCTGATCCGCTTTGCCTGCGAGGCGGGGGCGATCATCGCCGACGCAAATCCCGAGGATAGCCGGCGACTGCGCGCCTTCGGCGAGAAGATCGGCCTTGCCTTCCAGCTTGCCGACGACCTGCTCGACCTCACCGCCGATGCCGAGGCCATGGGCAAGGCGACCGGCAAGGACGCCGCCCGCGGCAAGGGCACGCTCGTCGCCCTGCACGGCCAGGCCTGGGCCGAACGAGAACTCGAAAGACTGGTGGCCGAAGCCGAAGAGCTGCTGGCGCCGTACGGCACCCGCTCGGCCGTTCTCGTCGAAACCGCCCGCTTCATCGCCAATCGCAGGAGTTGACCGCTGTGAGCAAGTTCTGGTCGCCGATCGTTTCCACGCTGAAGCCCTATGTTCCGGGCGAGCAGCCGCGTATCGCGAATCTCGTCAAGCTCAACACCAATGAGAGCCCCTACGGCCCCTCGGAACAGGCGCTCGAAGCGATCCGGGCGGCGGCAAGCACAGATCTCCGGCTCTATCCGGATCCGGTCGCGCTGGGACTGAGGGAGGCGATCGCCACGCGATATGGCGTCTCGGCCGGCGAAGTCTTCGTCGGCAATGGTTCCGACGAGGTTCTGGCTCACGCCTTCGCCGCACTTCTGAAGCATGACGAACCGCTGCTTTATCCGGACATTTCCTACAGCTTCTATCCGACCTATGCGGGGCTCTTCGGCATCGACGCGATCGAAGTACCGCTCAATGCCGCATTCCGCATCGACCTCGCCGACTACCGCCGTCCCTGCGGCGCCATCATCCTGCCCAATCCCAATGCGCCGACCGGCATCGGCCTGCCGCTCGGCGAAATCGAGAAGCTCGTCGCCGAACATCCCGACCAGCCGGTGGTGATCGACGAGGCCTATATCGACTTCGGCGGCGAATCCGCGGCCGCCCTCGTCCCGAAACACGACAACCTGCTGGTCGTGCAGACCTTCTCCAAGTCGCGGGCTCTCGCGGGTCTGCGCGTCGGCTTCGCGATCGGCCAGCGACCGCTGATCGAGGCGCTGGAGCGCGTCAAGGACAGCTTCAATTCCTATCCGCTCGGGCGTGCCGCCCAGGCCGGCGCGACCGCGGCGATCAAGGACGAGGCATGGTTCGAGGCGACGCGCGGCAAGATCATCGCCACGCGCGCCAGGTTGACCAGCGAACTGGAAAAGCGCGGCTTTGAGGTCCTGCCGTCCCAGGCGAACTTCGTCTTCGCCCGCCATCCCGACCATGCCGGCCAGGCATTGGCGGCCAAGCTGCGCGAGCGCGCGGTGATCGTCCGCCATTTCGCCAAGCCGCGGATCTCCGATTTCCTCCGCATCACCATCGGCACCGACGAGGAATGCGGAAGGCTGGTTGCAGCACTCGACGAGATACTCTGAGGCCCGGCGGCGCTCACGTCCCGCGTCCAATTGGCAGCGGCTGACGCTTCGGCTACTGTCGGTGCGAATAGCAAAGGATGGCCGCTCCCATGTTCGATCTTACGCCTTATCTGCCGCAGCTTCTGGTCGCATGGATGGCCTATGTCATCGCCATCGTATCGCCAGGCCCGGCGGTGCTGGCGATCATCGCGACATCGGTGAGCCAGGGACGAAAGGCCGGCGTGACGCTCGCTCTGGGCGTGCTGAGCGGCAGCTATGTCTGGGCAATGTTAACCGCCTCGGGTCTCTCGGCACTCATCCGGACCTATGGCGAGGCGATCGTACTCCTGAAGTTCGCCGGTGCCTGCTATCTGTTCTGGCTCGCCTACAACGCCCTCAGAGCCGCGATGCGAGGCGATAGGGGGCAGGCAGCCGCAAGCGCTGCGCTGCAGACCTCACCGAAAAGGCTCTACCTCAAGGGACTTGGCGTCCACCTCACCAATCCAAAGGCAATCTTCAACTGGATCATGCTGGTTTCGCTCGGCATGCCGGAAGGCGCGCCGGTCACCGTCACCGCCGCTTTCATCGGCGGCTGCATGCTGATCGGTCTCTTGGTCTTCTGCGGCTTTGCGATCGTCTTCTCGCTCTCGCCGGTGCACCGCGCCTATCTGAAGTCGCGGCGGATCATCGAAAGCCTGATGGCAGGTTTCTTCGCCTTCTCCGGGCTGAAACTGCTGACAGCGCGGATTTGATCTCTCGCGGGAAGCGGGCGGAAAGCCGCCTCGCCCTTTTCCCATCCCGCTCGACTACTCCGCCGCCGCCTGACCGTGACCGAAGCGCTTTTCGATATAGTCGGCGACGAGGAGCTGGAACTCCTCGGCGATCTTCGGGCCGCGCAAGGTCATCGCCTTCTGGCCGTCGATGAAGACGGGGGCGGCCGGCGTCTCGCCGGTGCCGGGCAGCGAAATGCCGATATCGGCATGCTTGCTCTCGCCCGGGCCGTTGACGATGCAGCCCATGACGGCGACCTTCAGCGCCTCGACGCCCGGATATTTCTCGCGCCAGACCGGCATGCTGGCGCGGATATCCTCCTGGATCTTCTGGGCGAGCTCCTGGAAGACCGTCGATGTGGTGCGGCCGCATCCGGGACAGGCGGCGACGACGGGGATGAACTGGCGGAAGCCCATGACCTGCAACAGCTCCTGGGCCACCTGCACCTCGCGGGTGCGGTCGCCGCCGGGCTCCGGCGTCAGCGAAATGCGGATCGTGTCGCCGATGCCCTGCTGCATCAAGATGCCGAGCGAGGCAGAGGAGGCGACGATGCCCTTCGTCCCCATGCCGGCCTCGGTGAGCCCGAGATGGAGCGCATGGTCGGAGCGGGCGGCAAGCATCGCATAGACGGCGATCAGGTCCTGGACGCCGGAAACCTTGGCCGAGAGAATGATGCGGTTGCGCGGCAGGCCGAGTTCCTCGGCAAGCTCCGCCGAGAGGAGCGCCGACTGGACGATCGTTTCGCGCGTCACCTCCTGCGCCGTCAGCGGCGATCCATTGGCCTGGTTCTCGTCCATCAGACGCGTCAGCAGTTCCTGGTCGAGCGAGCCCCAGTTGACCCCGATGCGCACCGGCTTGTCGTAACGGATCGCCATCTCGATGATCTCGGCGAACTGCTTGTCCTTCTTGTCCTTGAAGCCGACATTGCCCGGATTGATGCGGTATTTGGCGAGCGCCTCGGCGCAGGCCGGGTGGTCGGCGAGCAGCTTGTGGCCGATATAGTGAAAGTCGCCGACGAGGGGCACGTCCATGCCGAGACGCAGCAACCGGTCGCGGATATTCGGCACGGCGGCGGCACTTTCGTCGCGGTCGACGGTGATACGCACCAGTTCCGAGCCCGCCCTGTGGAGTGCTGCCACCTGGGCCACGGTTGCGTCGATATCGGCCGTATCCGTATTCGTCATCGACTGGACGACGACCGGCGCGGCACCGCCGACGATGACGCCGCCGACATCGACGGCGACCGAGGCGCGGCGCGGCTTTGGCTCGAAATCGAAGGCAGAAGACATGAAGGCCTCTTCGTGGGTCCTGTTTGCCGGCCACGCATCCCGTGTCCCGCGTTCGCCCTTTCAGGTGGCGAAGGAAAGCGTGCTTGTCAACGGCAACATCACGCGCTGACGGCGAATTGATGGCAGGGCGCCGGGCGCTTTAACCTATCGAGACCTCAAGGCGTTGAACGCCCCCCATCCCGCTGCCGCGACCTTCTCCCCGTTTTGACGGGGAGAAGGGATCTGCCGCGCCCTCCTGCCCCACGTCGACTACAGGTGCCAAGGCGATGTGGGGAGCCCGGAGCATGCCGCGAGTCTCCTTCGCCCCGCTTGCGGGGAGAAGGTGGCCGGCAGGCCGGATGAGGGGCGAAGCGCCCGCACGCGGACATCCCGCGTGGCTAGGAATGACCCCTTCCATGGTCCGCGTGGACGGCGTGGTGCGAGAGGAGAAGCACGACGACGAAGAGAACGGGGAGCGATGCGAAGATCACGGCAAAGCCGCTATGCTCGGCAATGAAGCCGATCAGCGACGGCGCGAACAGCATGCCGGAATAGCCCATGGTGGTGGCGACCGCGAGGCCGATGCCCGCTTGCAGGCCCGGCATGTTGCCGGCCGCCGAAAAGGCGATCGGCACCATGTTGGAAATGCCGATGCCGGCGACGGCAAAGCCGAGAATCGCCAAAAATGCATTCGGCGCGAGCCCCGCGCCGACAAGTCCGACGAGCGCCGTGACCGTGCAGATGCGCAGCGTCTTCGTCGCACCGAAGCGATCGCGCACATGGTCCCCGGCAAAGCGCATCGACGCCATGGTCGCCGAGAAGGCGGCAAAGCCGAAGCCCGATAGTTCGACCGAGGCGCCGAGTTCGTTGCGGAGATAGAGCGCCCCCCAGTCGAGCACGGCCCCTTCCGGCACCATCGAGAACAACGCCATCAGGCCGACCAGCCAGGGCAGCGGCGTCATCGGCAGGCGCAGTTTCTCTTTAGCCGCCGCGGGATGAGGTTTATCGGCGAGGATGATCGGCCAGGCAGCCGCAAGGATCGCGGCGCTGAAGCCGGTCACCAGGATTGCATGCGGCAGCACGCCGACCCGCGCCATGAGGAAACCGCCGATGCCGGCGCCGATCAGCCCGCCGAGGCTCCAATAGGCGTGGCAGGAGGACATGATGGCGCGGCGCATGGATTTCTCGACTTCGACGGCATTGGCGTTCATCGCCACGTCCATGGCGCCGACGAAACCGCCGAGCAGGAACATGCCGATCGCCGCCGTCCAGACATTCGGCACCAGCGTCAGGACGAGGAGCAGGGGCGAGAGGACGATCGCCGTGGCCTTGGCCACTTTCTCGGAGCCGATGCGGGCAATATAGCCGCCGGCGATCGGCATCAGCACCAGCGAACCGACGCCGAACACCAGGATCAGGAGGCCGAGCACGCCCTCGCCGATCCCGAGCCGGTCCTTGAATTCCGGGATTTTCGGCGCCCAGCTCCCGGTGACGAAGCCGTTCATCAGGAACAGGAGGGAGACGGCGAGCCGGTTCTTCGACATATAGCCCTGCCGGACTGCGGCCTTCGGGGCGTTCTCTGTGCGCTGATCCATTTTGATCTTCCTGTTGCCGGTCGCGGCTCAAGTGGTGATTTCGATAGGATTGCCGTGGCGCGGTGTTCGTCCGGCGCCCTCCCCCGCCAGAACGACGGCCGCCCCCTGCGCGGCGAAGGCGGCGATCTGAGCCTTCGGCGCATCCGCCTCGAGGACGAGCCTCAAAGCGGGGTCGATACCGATCACCGCGTGCGGTGCGGCCGTGCCGAGCTTGTCCGTGGTGATGGCGGCGAGCACCGAGCGACTGCCCGAGGCTATCAGCCGCTTGAATTCCGCGTCCTCGAAATGGAAGGCCGTCAGCCCCGCATCCGCGTCGGCACCGCAGGTCCCGAGGACGCAGAGATCGGGCCTCAGCAACGCCGCGTCGCGCTGCGCCCTGGCCCCGACCGACGCCCCGACCGTTCGGTCCAGCGTGCCGCCGATCAGGATGAGGTCGAGACCCGGCTTCTCCATCAAGGCCGCAGCTATCAGCGGCGTGTTGGTGACGATCGTTGCCGATAAATCCGGGGCGATGGCGCGGGCGATCGCCAGATTGGTCGAGCCCGCATCGAGAAACACCGTCATGCCGCGCTCAATGAAGCCGACCGATGCCCGCGCCAGCGCCGCCTTGCGCTCAGGGGCGAGTGCCGCGCGCTCGCTCAACGAACCTGCGTCCGGAGCGATCGGCAGGGCACCGCCATAGACGCGCTCGCAAAGGCCCGCCGCGGCCATTTCCCGCAGGTCGCGGCGGATCGTGTCTTCGGAAACCTTGAACTCGCGCGCAAGATCGGCGGCGAGAACGCGGCCATCGGTTCTCAGGCGCTCCCGGATCAGGGATTTTCTTTCGCGCAGCAGCAACTCGGTCGACATAGCCCCAATCGTGCATAAACGTGCATGAATCGATGGGAACGTGAATACCACCCCTGCTTGGCGATTTCAACCTTGGATAACTCGGAACAGGCACGCCGCTTGGAGGTTTTTTTATGGCGGGCGTTCCGATGGGGGAGGGTTCGCTTGAGAAAATATTCTATCGAAACGGCTGAGGATTGGTCTTTTATGCGCTCAGGCGGCCCGGAATTTGTGCGAGTCTCGCCCACAATCCGGATGACGGGCCGGAGAACAACGAAGATGGAAACAAGACAATGAAACTCCTTCCGACACTTTTCGCTGCCGCCCTCCTGCAACTTGCCGCCTTTGCGTCGGCCGAAGCGGGGTCGAACCTCGACGAGGTCAAGTCGGCCGGTGTGCTGAAGATCGGCACCGAGGGCACCTATGCGCCCTTCACCTATCATGACGCGAACGGCACGCTCGTCGGCTTCGACGTGGAAATCGGCCAGGAAGTCGCCAAGCGCCTAGGCGTCAACGCCGAGTTCCTCGAAGGCAAGTGGGACGGCCTGATCGCCGGCCTCGATGCCAACCGCTACGACACCGTCATCAACCAGGTCGGCATCACCGAGGAACGCAAGAAGAAATACGATTTCTCCGAGCCCTATATCGCCTCCAAGGCCGTGCTGATCGTCAAGGGCGACAACGAGGAGATAAAGGACTTCGCCGACTTGAAGGGCAAGAAGTCCGCCCAGTCGCTAACCAGCAACTTCGGCAAGCTGGCGCAAGCCTCCGGCGCCGAGCTTGTCGGCACCGACGGCTTCGACCAGTCGATCCAGCTCGTCCTGACCGGCCGCGCCGATGCGACGATCAACGACAGCCTCTCCTTCCTCGACTTCAAGAAGCAGAAGCCGGACGCCCCGGTGAAGATCGCCGCTGAAAAGCCCGACGCCGACTATTCCGGCATCATCCTGCGCAAGAACGAGCCGGAACTGCTGGCGGCGATCAACAAGGCGCTTGAGGAGATCAAGGCCGACGGCACCTATGAGAAGATCTCGCAGAGATATTTCGGCGCCGACGTGTCGAAGTAGAGTGTGGGAACGCCGTGATTTGCCCCTCATCCGCCTGCCGGCACCTTCTCCCCGCAGGCGGGGAGAAGGGATACGCTGCAGCGCCTTAGTCCCCTCTCCCCGCGCACGGGGAGAGGGCTAGGGTGAGGGGCATCCGCGGCGCACATGCCCTGCGGCCGGCGGATCAACTTTCTGCGTGATTCCCCCTTGTGGGGAGTAGTACGCAGGGCCGGCAGGAGGCCTTTACGGAACAGTTGCATGGGGCGCGGTCACCGCACCTTTCCCCATCCCGCTCCATGATTTACGATCCGTTCCGGCCCCGGAGCGGATCCCAGCGTTTTGAAAGGTTTCCCTTGCCAGACTGGCTGAACCTCATGGCGGAATCGCTGCCGACCCTGCTCTGGGCCGGCTTGATCTTCACGGTGCCGCTGACCCTGCTCTCCTTCATACTTGGCCTGCTGCTCGGCCTCGTCACCGCCATCGTCAGGCTTTTCGCGCCAGCGCCCTTTGTCGCCGTGGCGCGCTTCTATGTCTGGGTGATCCGCGGCACGCCGCTGCTCGTTCAGCTCTTCGTCATCTTCTACGGGCTGCCGAGTATGGGTATCCTGCTGGATGCATTCCCGGCGGCGCTGATCGGCTTCACACTGAATATCGGCGCCTATACGTCCGAGATCATTCGCGCCGTCATCTCCTCCGTGCCGCGCGGCCAATGGGAGGCCGCCTATTCGATCGGCATGAGCTGGAGCCAGGCGATGCGCCGCACCGTCCTGCCGCAGGCGGGCCGCGTCGCCGTGCCGCCGCTCTCGAACACCTTCATCTCCCTGGTGAAGGACACCTCGCTCGCCGCGGCAATCACCGTGCCGGAGCTCTTCCAGACGGCGCAGCGCATCGTCGCCACCACCTACGAGCCCCTGATCCTCTATATCGAGGCGGCGCTGATCTATCTCGTCATGAGTTCCGTGCTCTCGGCCCTGCAGGTGAGGCTGGAGAAACGCTTCGCCCGCTATGGCGGCTTCCTGGAGGCGCGCGCATGATCGAGCTCACGCATATCGTCAAGCGCTTCGGCGCCAACACGGTCCTGAACGACATCAGCGTCAGCCTGGCGGAAGGCACCGTGACGGCCCTCGTCGGCCCGTCAGGCGGCGGCAAGAGCACGCTTCTGCGCTGCGTGAACCTGCTGGAAGTCCCGACCAGCGGCACGATCCGGCTCGGCGACGAGCGGCTGGACTTTGCCCCCGGCCGCAAAGTCGGCTGGCAGGCGATCCAGAGGCTGCGCCGTCAGACCGGCATGGTGTTCCAGAACTTCCAGCTCTTTCCGCACCAGACTGCGCTCGGCAATGTCATGGAAGGCCTGGTTACCGTTCTCAAATGGCCCGCCGACCGCGCCCGCGCGCGGGCGCTCGAACTCCTGGAGAAGGTCGGCATGGCTCACAAGACCGACGCCTGGCCCTCGACGCTTTCCGGCGGCCAGCAGCAGCGCGTGGCGATCGCACGGGCGCTAGCGCCCTCGCCACGCGTGCTCCTCTGCGACGAGCCGACCTCGGCGCTAGATCCGGAATTGGCAGAAGAGGTGGTCGAGGTCCTTAGTCGGCTGGCGCGCGAAGGCACGACGATGATCATGGCGACCCACGACCTGCGCCTCGCCTCGCGCGTCGCCGACCACGTGGTCTTCCTCGACGCCGGCGTCGTCGTCGAAAGCGGCCCGCCGCGCAAGATCTTCTCGACGCCGGAACGGGAGCGGACGAAGAGGTTCATCGCCTCGCTCAGCGCGCCGATGAGCTATGATATTTGAATGATCTGGCGAACAACCGGCTGTCGCCGCAACCGTGCCGATAGCGGCTGCCACATCCCTCTACCTGTCATCCTGGGGGGTACCCGCTACTACAGCAGTCCGTGCATCCTTTCACTTCAATGCGGCCGGAATGTTCCGGCCGCATCAGAAAAGAAGGCCGGGTGCCTCACCCGCCAAACACGATCAGCAAATCCTTGGCATCGATCTGGTCGCCGGCCCTCACCAGCACCTCGGCGATCGTGCCGTCCTTCTCGGCGTGCAGGGCCGTCTCCATCTTCATCGCCTCGATCGAGAGCAGCACGTCGCCGGCCTTGACCGGCTGGCTGGGGTGGACGGCGACGGTCGAGATGACGCCCGGCATCGGTGCGCCGAGTTGGGCGGCGTTGCCGGCCTCGGCCTTGCGGCGGATGGCGGCGGAGGCGCCGCGGTTGCGGTCCGGCACCTTGATCGAGCGCGGCTGGCCGTTCAGTTCGAAGAACATCTTGACCATGCCCTTCTCGTCGATCTCGCCCTGCGCCTGGTTGAGGATCACCAGCGTCTTGCCCTTCTCGATGTCGGCGAACAGCTCCTCGCCCGGCGCCATGCCGTAGAAATAGGCGGGCGTCGGCAGGACGCTCACTGGACCGTAGGTCTCGCAGGCCAGCGCATAGTCGGTGAACACCTTCGGATACATGAGGTACGAGGCGAATTCGAAGTCGTCGACGCTGCGGCCGAGCTTCTCCTCGATCGCCTTGCGTTCCGCGTCGAGGTCGGCGGGCGGCAGCAGCGAGCCCGGCACGGCCGTATAGGGCGCTTCGCCCTTCAGCGCCTTTTTCTGCAGCGCTTCCGGCCAGCCGCCCGGCGGTTGGCCGAGGTCGCCCTTCAGCATCGATACGACCGAATCCGGGAAGGCGATGTCCTTAGCCGGGTTCTCGACATCGGCGACCGTGAGGTCCTGCGAGACCATCATCAGCGCCATGTCGCCGACCACCTTGGAGGACGGCGTCACCTTGACGATGTCGCCGAACATCTGGTTGGCGTCGGCATAGGCCTGCGCCACCTCGTGCCAGCGGGTCTCCAGCCCGAGCGATCGGGCCTGTTCCTTCAGGTTGGTGAACTGGCCGCCCGGCATCTCGTGCAGGTAGACTTCCGAGGCCGGTCCCTTGAGGTCGCTTTCGAAGGCCGCATACTGATGGCGCACCGCCTCCCAGTAGAAGGAGATGCGGCGAATCCATTCCGGGTTCAGACCGGGGTCGCGCTCCGTGCCGGACAGCGCCTCGACGATCGAGCCGAGGCAGGGCTGTGAGGTGTTGCCGGAGAGCGCATCCATCGCCGCATCGACGATGTCGGCGCCGGATTCGACCGCCGCCAGCACCGTCGCCGCGGCAATGCCCGACGTGTCGTGGGTGTGGAAATGGATCGGCAGGTCGGTGGCGTCCTTGAGCGCCTTGAACAGCACCCGCGCGGCGGCCGGCTTCAACAGCCCCGCCATGTCCTTGACGGCGATGATATGGGCGCCGGCCTTTTCCAGTTCGGCGGCAAGCGCCGTGTAATATTTGAGGTCGTATTTCGGCCGGGCCGAATTCAGGATGTCGCCGGTGTAGCAGATCGCCGCCTCGCAGATCCGGTTCTCCTCGGCGACCGCTTCCATCGACACCCGCATGTTGTCGACCCAGTTCAGGCAGTCGAAGACGCGGAAGACGTCGATGCCGCCCTTCGCCGCCTGGCGGACGAAATATTTGACGACGTTGTCCGGATAGTTCTTGTAGCCGACGCCGTTGGCGCCGCGCAGAAGCATCTGCAGGAGCAGGTTCGGTGCGCCCTCGCGCACCATCGCCAGCCGCTCCCACGGGTCCTCCGTCAGAAAGCGCATCGACACGTCGAAGGTGGCGCCGCCCCAGCATTCGAGCGAAAACAAATTGGGCAGCGCCCTGGCATAGGTGCCGGCGATGCGCGCGATGTCATAGGTGCGCATGCGGGTGGCGAGCAGCGACTGGTGGCCGTCGCGCATCGTCGTGTCGGTCAGCAGCACCTGGGGCTGCGCCTTGACCCATTCGGCGAATTTCTTCGGCCCAAGCTCATCGAGCTTCTGCTTGGTGCCGGGCTTCGCCTCGCCATTGATGAACGGCACGACCGGCGCGGCGATATCGTCGTTGGGCTTCGGCCGGCCCTTTGCCTCCGGATGGCCGTTGACGGTGACGTCGGCGAGATAGGTCAGGAGCTTGGTGGCGCGGTCCTGCCGCTTGACCTGCTGGAACAGCTCCGGCGTCGTGTCGATGAAGCGGGTGGTGTAGCTGTTGTCCTTGAACTTCGGGTGGCCGATGATCGCCTCGAGGAAGGTGAGGTTGGTGGCGACGCCGCGGATGCGGAATTCGCGCAGCGCCCGGTTCATCCGCTGGATCGCCTCGTCCGGCTTCGGCGCCCAGGCGGTGACCTTTTCGAGCAGCGGATCGTAATAGCGGGTGATCACCGCGCCGGAATAGGCGGTGCCGCCGTCGAGCCTGATGCCGAAGCCGGTGGCGCCGCGATAGGCGGTGATGCGGCCATAGTCCGGAATGAAGTTCTGCTCCGGGTCCTCGGTGGTGATGCGGCACTGCAGCGCATGGCCATTGAGGCGGATATCCGCCTGCTTCGGCACGCCCGATTCCGGCGAGCCGATGGCAAAGCCGTCGAGGATGTGGATCTGCGCCTTGACGATGTCGATGCCGGTGACCACCTCGGTCACGGTGTGCTCGACCTGGATGCGCGGATTGACCTCGATGAAGTAGAACTTGCCGGTGTCGGCATCCATCAGATACTCGACCGTTCCGGCGCCGATATAGTTGGTCGCTTCGGCGATCTTCAGCGAATAATCGGCGAGTTCCTGGCGCTGCGCTTCGTTGAGATAGGGGGCCGGCGCCCGCTCGACGACCTTCTGGTTGCGCCGCTGGATCGAGCAGTCGCGCTCGAAGAGATGGACGACATTGCCATGCGTGTCGCCGAGGATCTGGCTTTCGACGTGGCGGGCCCGCTCGACGAGCTTTTCCAGATAGACCTCGTCCTTGCCGAAGGCGGCCTTCGCCTCGCGCTTCGCCTCGGTCACCTCGCGGATCAGGTCCTTCGGGTCGCGGATGGCCCGCATGCCGCGGCCGCCGCCGCCCCAGGAGGCCTTCAGCATCACCGGATAGCCGATCGCATCGGCGAGCCGCTTGATCTCGGCCTCGTCGTCCGGCAGCGGATCGGTCGCCGGCACGACCGGCACGCCGATCGAGATCGCCAGGTTGCGGGCCGCCACCTTGTTGCCGAGCTGGCGCATCGTCTCCGGCTTCGGGCCGATGAAGGTGATGCCGTTTTCGGCACAGGCCTCGGCGAATTCCGGGCTTTCGGAAAGCAGGCCGTAGCCGGGGTGGATGGCGTCGGCGCCTGAAAGCTTGGCGACGCGGATCACCTCGTCGATCGACAGATAGCTTTCGATCGGCCCTAGATCGCGGGCGAGATGCGGGCCGCGGCCCACCTGATAGCTCTCGTCCGCCTTGAAGCGGTGCAGCGCCAGCTTGTCCTCCTCTGCCCAGATCGCGACCGTTTTAAGCCCCAGCTCATTGGCCGCGCGGAAGACGCGGATGGCGATTTCGGATCGGTTGGCAACAAGGATCTTCGAGATGGACAAGTCGGACTCCTCATAGACTTGGAACGCGGGAATGCTGCACCCGCGAAAAGAACTATTAGCGAGTCAAGGAATGAAGTGCAATTTCAGATGCGACACGAAGCCTAACCCATTGGGTCATAGCGGAGCTCCGGGCCGTGCGGACAATCAGACCGGTGCCCCTCCGGCGGGCAGGCCAGAGGGGTTGAGCTAGGAAATCAAGCCGAGACGGAAGGCGATCGCGACCGCATGGTGCCGGTTCTTGGCCTTCAGCTTTTCCTGGATGCCGTTCATGTACCAGTCGACCGTGTGGCTCGAAATGTCGAGCACCTTGCCGATGTCGTTGGAGGTCATGCCGTCGGCGAGATAATTGAGCGCCTCCATTTCGCGGCGCGTCATCTGCACTTCGACGCGCGAGACGAGCTCGGCCATGATTTCGGGATCGGTCAGCTCGAGCAGCTTCCAGAACAGCCGCTTGGCGATCGCGTCGAAGAGGCTCAGTTCCACCGGACTCAGATCGACCACGCGGCCGCCGACGGTCAAGTTGCCCATCAGCCCGCGCCGGCCGTGTACGGGAAAGATGTAGCCGTCGAAAAGCCCGTGATTGCGGGCTTCGACCATCATGCTTTCCATGCGCTTGCGATGCGGGTCGGAACGGAAGGCGACGAGCGTGTCGCGCCAGCGGAAACCGCGCTGGGCGTGGCCGAGATAGCGAATCGTCGGATCGATGACGACATATTTCTTGCGGATGTAGATCTGCGGCCAGCCCTCCGGCCAACGGCCGGCGAGCAAAAGCCTCAGCGGGTTCTCGTGCGGTTTGGGCTGGCGCACCACGCCGTAGAAATCGAAGCCGCAGCGATCGAGCAGCCGCTCGAACTCGGGCAGGATTTCCTCGCGTGTCTTCATCTCCTCAAGAAGCGCCAGAAACTGTACGAGCAACGTTATATTCATGGAACACCCTGTGGTCGGAACGGACAGCGAGCGCTTGCGAATCCTTCTATGAACGTACCGTTCAGAAGCCATTCATGTTGCAACCGCGATAATTCTTCTTATCACGCCCGGTCCTGTACGAAACCTGCAAAAAATCGGAGTCGTGGCAAGAGATTGCGAACGATGGATCGTCCACCAATTCCTCCCTTGGACCCGGATGATCAAGCCGTCTGATTTGCCCGCTTCGCGTTTTCCGCAGGTTTTTCGCGGGGCCGTCTCGCGCGGCTTTGTCGGTCTTGCAGATCAATCCTGCGTCGACCGCCGGGGGCGCAACGCACTGCCGCACTGCTGTTGCGGCGCCAAATCCGATGCCCAAGAGGGGTGAGACAGTGTCTTTATTCCAGGTGTATGCAAGAGCGCTTCAGTATCTTGCTGTCCACAAATTTCGTGTCGGGGCGATCGTCATCGCCAATATCGTCCTGGCTGTCATCACGATCGCCGAGCCCATCCTCTTCGGCCGCATCATCGACGCGATCTCGTCGCAGAAGGACGTCGCGCCGATGCTGCTGCTATGGGCCGGCTTCGGTGTCTTCAACACGATCGCCTTCGTGCTCGTCTCCCGCGAGGCCGACCGTCTTGCCCATGGCCGCCGGGCGACGCTCCTGACGGAAGCCTTCGGCCGGATCGTCTCCATGCCGCTCTCCTGGCATAGCCAGCGCGGCACCTCCAACGCGCTGCACACGCTGCTGCGGGCCTGCGAGACGCTCTTCGGCCTCTGGCTCGAATTCATGCGGCAGCACCTCGCGACCGCCGTTGCACTCGTCCTGCTGGTGCCGACCGCCTTCGCCATGGATTTCCGCCTGTCGATGGTGCTCGTCGTGCTCGGCGCCGCCTATGTGCTGATCAGCAAGGCGGTCATGAACCGCACCAAGGACGGCCAGGCCTCGGTCGAGAACCACTATCACACCGTGTTCTCGCACGTCTCCGACGCGATCAGCAACGTTTCCGTGGTCCACAGCTACAACCGCATCGAGGCGGAAACGCGGGAACTCAAGAAATTCACCGAACGGCTGCTCTCGGCGCAGTTCCCGGTGCTCGACTGGTGGGCGCTGGCGAGCGCGCTCAACCGCATCGCCTCGACCGTCTCGATGATGGCGATCCTCGTCATCGGCACCATCCTGGTGCAGCGCCGCGAGCTCGGCGTCGGGGAGGTCATCGCCTTCATCGGCTTCGCCAACCTGCTGATCGGTCGTCTCGACCAGATGAAGGCTTTCGTGACGCAGATCTTCGAGGCACGCGCCAAGCTCGAGGACTTCTACAAGCTCGAGGATTCGGTGCGCGAACGCGAGGAGCCGGCCGGCGCCAAGAAACTCACCGGCGTCGTCGGCGAAGTCGAGTTCCGCGACGTCTCCTTCGACTTCGCCAATTCGGCCCAGGGCGTGCGCAACGTCTCGTTCACCGCCAAGGCCGGCCAGACGGTCGCGATCGTCGGCCCGACCGGGGCCGGCAAGACGACGCTCGTCAATCTTCTGCAGCGGGTCCACGAGCCGAAGCACGGCCAGATCCTGATCGACGGCGTCGACATCTCCACCGTGACGCGCCAGTCGCTGCGCCGGTCGATCGCCACCGTTTTCCAGGATGCCGGCCTGATGAACCGCTCGATCGGCGACAATATCCGTCTCGGCCGCGAGGACGCGACGCTGGAAGAGATCATGGGCGCCGCCGAAGCGGCCGCTGCCAGCGACTTCATCGAAGGCCGCCTCAACGGCTACGACACGATGGTCGGCGAGCGCGGCAACCGGCTCTCGGGCGGCGAACGCCAGCGGATCGCCATTGCCCGCGCCATTCTCAAGAACGCGCCGATCCTCGTGCTCGACGAGGCGACCAGCGCCCTCGACGTGGAGACCGAGGCGCGCGTCAAGGAAGCGATCGATGCGCTGCGCAAGGACCGCACGACCTTCATCATCGCCCACCGCCTGTCGACGGTGCGCGAGGCCGACCTGGTGATCTTCATGGATCATGGCCGGATCGTCGAGATGGGCGGCTTCAACGAGCTCAGCCACAGCAACGGCCGCTTCGCCGCCCTGCTGCGGGCAAGCGGCATCCTGACGGACGAGGATGTGCGCAAGAGCCTGACGGCGGCATAGCGTCGGCAGCATCCACACGATCAGATGCCCCGGGTGCTTCTGCCCCGGGGCATTTTTTCATTGATCGGGGGAGTTTCCGGGGCTTATGCGGCAGCGAGAAGGGGTGGCGAAGTACGGCAGCTCGACGCTAGTTTGTGATCGTGCCCTGGCGGACGAATTTCTCCAGGAGGAAGGAACGATTAGGACTCTTAAATTGATGGCCGACTATCACTGCTTTCCGGTTTGGGAGATTGCCGACGACAGTCTAGACAATGTCGATCCGGCTTCGCTTCCGATCTCGAAGGACCTGATTCTTCGTCTAAATTCGTGGGCGGAAAATTCGACAATACGCTGAATTTTGATGATCCGATTAAGTCCGGCTTCCAATCTGATGTGTTGGATGAAGCATTCCTCAATGAGGGCCGACATTTGTATCAAACTCTGCAATCTCAGCTGGGAGGCGGGTTTTTAGTCACCTATGAAGGTAGTGAGGCGACTAAACGCGCCACGCCTTAATGCACAAGCCTGAGGTGGGAAAGCCGGCTGGGTCTGCTGCTCCCCCTCATCCGCCTGCCGGCACCTTCTCCCCGCAAGCGGGGCGAAGGGACTCGCGGCACGCTCTCAGTCCCCTCTCCCCGTACTTACGGGGAGAGGGCTAGGGTGAGGGGCAAATTTGCATCGATCACCGCGCGCGCCACGCGCGATACGCACCAAAAGCCTTCGGATAAGCTACGCCGTCCTGAGCGGCTTCGCAGCGGCCATTTCCCGCAGCCAGTCGAGGTAGTAGGCATAGACGAAGTGCAGGCCGATGCCGGCGATGACGAAGAGCGAGCCGACGATCGGGTTCTTGCCGGTGACGAAGAGCAGCACCTGGCCCGCCATGGCGAGGATCGTGCCGAAGATGAACACCGCCAGCGAATGCCGGCCGACCATCACCAGCGGATGGTTGGTGTCGAGCCGCGTCAGCCGGCTGACGAGCGGGGTGATCGCCAGCAGATGGGCAAGCGCCAGCACGTGCAGGAGCCGTGTCAGCGACAGGAACGTCTTGTCGAAGCCGGTCAGCACCGCCGGCAGGCCGAAGGAGAGGTCGATGCTCCACCAGGAGAACAGCACCCAGGCGCCCGATATCAGCAGATAGGCGGCGGAAGGGACGATGAGCCACAAGCTGCGCGGCAGGCTGCCGCCGCGGCGCACATGGCTCATCGAAAGGATGCCGATCACGAACAGGAACTGCCATGACCAGGGATTGAGGAACCAATAGCCCTCGTCGAGGAAATTGTACGGCACCAGCTTGAAGCAGCCGGCGGCAAGCCAAAGAGTTGCCGAAAGGACGAACAGCAGTCGCGGACTGGCGGCATTCAGCCATAAGAGGCCGGGCAGCATCAGGAACAGCACCGCGTACATCGACAGGATGTTGTTGTAGCCGAGCTGGTGGCCGAGCAGCACCATGGCGACGATACCCTGCTCCGCCTGCTCGACGATCGGGCGGATGTTGATTTCGCCGATCAAGTCCTGGCGGCCGAAATAGAGCGCGCCGCCGGCAAAGATCGCCAGCGTCACCACGCTCGTCATGATATGCGCGACGTAGAGCGTCAGCGCCCGCCGCCAGGTCTTGAGCGTCAGCGCCAGCCGCGCACCGATGACAAAGCGGCCGCCATAAGCGACGCCGACCGACAGGCCGGAAATCAGCACGAAGGCCTCTGCCGAATCGGAAAAGCCGATGTTCTTGTGGGTGAGGTATTCGAGATACTGACCCGGAACGTGGTTGACGAAGATCGTCAGCAGGCAGAGGGCCCGGAAGACGTCGAGGCGGGTGTCGCGCCCAGTGGCCGGGCCAGTCGTGGCCGGGGCGGTTGCGATCCGGTCTCTGACGCCCCAAGAAGTCTTTTGCAGCATACGGTCCTTATCCGGGATTTGGCGCCCCGCCCGACCCCCTGTTGAAACCGGACGCCGCCGCCCACAGGGGCCTTTCGGCATCAATGAAACCGCAAACCCGCAATGGGTCGCGATGCCAAACCTGACGGCAAAGAAAAACCGGCCTCGCACGTTCGGTACAAAGCCGGCTTCTCCAGTGTCATTTCCGGCAGT
Source organism: Sinorhizobium glycinis (assembly GCF_001651865.1). Taxonomy (GTDB): domain Bacteria; phylum Pseudomonadota; class Alphaproteobacteria; order Rhizobiales; family Rhizobiaceae; genus Sinorhizobium; species Sinorhizobium glycinis. Next base: position 162,841 of record NZ_LPUX01000060.1, on the reverse strand, counting down.
TACAGCAAAATGCCTTCATGCGCGTTTTTTGTGACACTATTATTGACGCTGACGATCAACTCACCGGTTTTTTTGTCGCGGCTGACGGAAATCCGGTGCGTGGCACCGTTCAGCCGGACCTCGGCGGAATAGCCGTCCCAGTGTTCCGGCAGGACCGGCTGGATCGCCAGCCTCTCGCCTCGCTGGCGAATGCCGAGGATGCCCTCGACGCCGGCGCGGTAGAGCCAGCCTGCCGAGCCGGTGTACCAGGTCCAGCCGCCGCGGCCGGCGAGCGCGCCTTCGCCATAGACATCGGCCGCCACGACGTAGGGCTCGACGCGGTAATGCTCCGCATCGTCGCGATTGCGCGAATGCGATATCGGGTTCAGCATCTGGAATGCGCGCCAGGCTTCCTCCGCCCGTCCCTGCGCGGCGAAGGCCATCACGACCCAGGTGGCCGCATGGGTATACTGACCCCCATTCTCACGCACGCCCGGCGGGTAGGACTTGATATAGCCGGGATCCTGCTCGGTCTTTTCGAGCGGCGGCGTGAACAGCCGGACGATGCGCTTGTCCGGATCGACCAGTTCCGCCATCACCGCATCCATGGCGCGCCTGGAGCGCTCCGCGTCGCCCTCGCCCGACAGCGTGCTCCACGACTGCGCGATCGAATCGATCCGGCACTCGCCGCTTTCCGCCGAGCCGAGCGGCGTCCCGTCGTCATAGTAGCCGCGGCGGTAGTAGTCGCCGTCCCAGCCGGCCTCATCGAGCGCCCGCTTGACGATATCGAGATGCGATTCCCATAGCGCGACGCGCGTCTGATCCTTGCGCTCGCGCGCATGGGACAGGAAGGCGCGCAGGGCGCCTGCCAGGAACCAGCCGAGCCAGACGCTGGTGCCCTCGCCCGCCTCGCCGACGCGGTTCATGCCGTCGTTCCAGTCGCCGCCGAGGATCAGCGGCAGGCCGTTGGCACCAGTGCGCTTGATGGCGAGATCCAGCGCCCGGGCGCAATGCTCGTAGACATCGGCAAGCTCGTCCGCGATTTCCGGCGTGTAGAAGCTGTCGTGCTGCCCCTCCTCGAGCGCCGGCCCGACGATGAAGGGCAGTTTCTCGTCGAGAATGTCCTTCGTACCGGTGACGGTGCAATAATGCGCGACCGCATAGGCAAGCCAGACGACGTCATCGGAAATCATCGTGCGGACGCCGGCGCCGGTGCCGGGCAGCCACCAATGCTGCACGTCACCTTCGACGAACTGTCGGGAAGCGGCGTTCAGAATTTGCGCCCGCGCCAGTTCCGGCCGGTGGGTGAGGAAGGCCAGCGTATCCTGCAATTGATCGCGGAAGCCAAAGGCGCCGCTCGCCTGATAGAAGGCCGAGCGTGCCATGATCCGGCACCCGAAACTCTGGTATGGGAGCCAATTGTTGACCATGTGGTCGAAGGCCCGGTCGGGTGTCTCGACCTTTACGACGCCGGTGAATTCGCTCCAGAAGGCCTTTGACGCCTGCAGCGTCTTGTCGAAGGCGCCAGCACGCAACTCCCCGAGAACCGCCTCGACCTGGTCGCTGCTGTCCGCATCGCCGAGGAAGAAGGTAATCTGCCGCTCGGCCCCCGGTTCGACGGTGAGATCCGTCGCCAGCGCCGCGCAGACATCGCCGTCCACTTCGGTCAACCCGGAAAGCTCGGCGCCCGCGAGGACTGCCTCAGGTGCGAGGATCCCGCCGACCCGGCCGAGGAATTCGCGGCGGCTCGCCGTATAGCTCGCCGTGTCGCCATCGATGGCGAAGAATGCCGTTCGGCCGGCATAATCGACACTGTAGGGATTGGTCGCGAGCAGCGCGCTCGCAGCCTCCCGCCATTCAGCCAGCACGAAAGGCGCCGTGCGGCTGCGGTTGTTGCCGAGAACCCACTCGGCATAGCCGTAGACGCGCAGCTTGCGGGTGGCCGCACCGCGGTTGCGGACCGACAGGCGGACGAGTTTGGCCGGCAGCGACCTGTGTACGGTGTGGGTCGCTTCGATCTCGAGCTCGTCCTGCTTGCTTCGGAAGAGTGAATAGCCGAGGCCATGACGAGCTTCGAAAAGCGCCGACTTGCGCCGCGAAAGGGCCGCGTAGGGCGTCGAAACAGAGCCGCTGGACATGTCGCGGATGAAGATCGCCTCGCCCGGCCGGTTGACCACCGTGTCATTGGTCCATGGCGTCAGCTGGTAGTCGCGCGAGTTGCGGCTCCAGGAGAAGCTCGCCCCTTCGGCCGACACATGAGACCCGAAGCCCTCATTGGAAATGACGTTGATCCACGGGTGAGGGGTCGCCTCGCCGCCGCGCAGCCGCACCACATATTCGCGCCCCTCGTCGGCAAAGCCGCCAAAGCCGTTCCAGAACTCGAGATCGCCGCCGTCGACGGCCGCCGCCGCTCCGCCCGCCCTGTCCTGGCTCACCGGCAGCAGCATCCGTGTGCCCGCTTCCGCCTCTTCGCGAGGCTTTGCGTAGAGCGCCGCGGCACGGGCGATCTGGTCGGTGATCGTGCCGTTGCGGGCATGGAAGACGGCGCGCGAGGCCGAGATCAGCGTCGACCAGGTTTCAGGCTCCATCAGGTCGCGCCGCACCGCAAAGATGTGCTGGCGCGGGCCGTCCGAGAGGCCGCGCAGCCTCAGGTTCTCGCACATGGAATCGAGCGTGTGCTGCAGGTCCTGCGCATAGGACGAGGCGCGCTCGTTGATGACCACCAGATCGGCTGTGATGCCGCGGGCCCTGAGATACTCCTGGGCACGCAGCGCCTCGCGGGCGATGCCGAGGTCGCCGTCGTCATTGATCCTCAGGCAGAAGATCGGGAAGTCGCCGGAGATCGCCAGCGGCCAGAGCGCCGCCTGGGAGGCGAGACCGGCCTTGACGGTCGCCGTATCGGCGCGCAGGTGCATGTCCGGATAGACCAGGTAACGGCCGAGCATCTGGAAGCTCGCCGCCTCCTTCGAACTGATCCCGACATGGCGCATCTGCACCTGGCTGCGGGTCCAGGCATGGATGAGCTCGTGATTGAAGGTCTCCGGGTGGCGGTAGCGATCGATCGCCCGGTCGACCGCTTCACGGTCCGGGGCGGCGATCGTCCAGAAGATGACGCTCACCTTCTTGCCGGCCGGAACCCGGACGACGCGCCGGAGCGCCATGATCGGATCGAGCGTATAGCCGTCCGTGCCCGAGAGGCTGACGCCCGGGTCGAAGGCCGCGGCCTCCGACAGCGTGCGGCCCTGGCCGAGGAAGCGGCGGCGGTCGGTTTCCGCCTGGGTGTGGCGGTCGCTGCCGGCATTGTCGGTGATGAGATGCGCGACTTCGATATCGGGATCGCCGGGGCCGCGCTTGTTGCGCGATACACGGATGACGTCGCCCTGCCGGCTGATCTCGGTGCGGATGAACATCTTCGAGAAGGCCGGATGCGAACTGTCGGCGTCGTCGAACGCCAGCACCGGCTCGGCATAGGAGGTGACTTCGATGAACCGGTCTTCCGTGCCCGTATTGAGCAGGATGACCCGGCGGCCTTCCGCATCGTGTTCGGTCGCGACGATGCATTCGACCTCGCTGGTCAGGTCGCCGACGGTCTTGACGAACTCGGCCTTGTCGTCGCCGAAGCGGGTGAGCGTCTTCTCACCCTCGGCGCGCCGCGGCTCGGCGGTCGCCGACCACCATTCGTCGGTCACCGTGTCGCGCAGGAAGATGAATGTTCCCGTCCTGTCTTCGACCGGATCCGGCTTCCAGCGGGTGACGGCCTGGCCGTTCCAGCGTGCATAGCCGGCGCCGTTCGCCGTCAGCATGATCGAGTAATGGCCGTTCGACAGGAAGACTGTCTCGCGGTCCTGCGACAGCGGGTCCTCGATGATCCGCACTTCCGGTCGCAGCAGGTCGGCCTGGCCCTTGCCGAGCGATTCCGGTTCGCGCTTCGCCGCCATCACCGGAATGTCGCGCGGCGCCTTCTCCTGCAACAGGAGCTCCGCCGCCTCGATCACCGGATCGGCATGGAACCATTCGCGCAATTGCCCATTGAAGACGACGTTTGCGACGGCTGCGATCGACATGCCGTGATGGTGGGCATAGTAGTTGCGCACCACGGCGCATTTCTGCCCTTCGGGCACACGCGTCGGCGTGAAATCCACCGCATCGTGGTAGCCATAGGCGCCGAGCGCGCCGACTTCCCTGAGCCGCTCCAGATTGGCGAGCGCGGATTTCGGGTCGTACATGCAGGCAAGGATCGACGCATAGGGGGCGATCACCGCATTCTGGCCGAGGCCGCGCTTGAGACCCAGCGTCGGCACGCCGAAATTCGTGTACTGATAGGTGAGTTCGTGGTCGCGCGCGTTGAATGCGGCTTCCGAGATACCCCACGGGGTCCCGAGGCGACGGCCGTGGTTGACCTGCTCCTGCACGACCAGATTGTTCGTCTGGTTCAGGATGCCGCCTTGCCGCTCCTGCATGACGAGCGGCGGCATCAGATATTCGAACATCGAGCCGGACCAGGAGACGAGCGCGCCGCGCGCGCCGATCGGCACGATCGGGCGCCCCAGCTTGTACCAATGCTCGGTCGGGAGATCCCCCTTGGCGATCGCAAAGAGGCTCGTCAGCCGCGCTTCCGAAGCCAGGAGGTCGTAGCAGGCCTCGTCGAGCTCGTTGGCATTCACCCGGTAACCGATCGACAGCAGCCGCCGCTCCGGCCGGAACAGGAAGCTGAAATCCATCGAGAAGGCGATGTCGCGGGCCCGGTCCTTGAGAACCAGCAGGCGCTGGCGCAGCGAGTCGATCGCACCGAGATCGAAGACGCCGTCGGCAATGTGCGCCTCGCAGGTCGCCACCAAGGAACCCGCCCATTTCGCCACTTCGCCGCTCTGGGCGGTGCGGACCTCGTGGTCGAGATTGAGGGTAAGCTTGTGCATGTCGCGGGCAAGCACAGCCAGGTTGATGACCCGGATCGAGGCGAACTCATGCTCCCGCTTGACCGCGGCGAGCGCGTTCTGGAAGCCGGCGATACGCTCTTCGATCAGGCGGCGCAGCGGACGGACGGTCTTGCGGTCGTCCGGCAGTTCGTTCAGCACCTCGGCGAGGATGGCGGCGACGTCGCCGATGCCGTCGAGATTGCCCTGGACATGGGCGGAGGGCGCCTCGGCCCATTCCCGGCACATGGACGAGACCGCGATCAGGTGCCCGGCGAGATTGCCGCTATCGACGGACGAGATATAGCGCGGCTCCATCGTTTCGAGCCCTCGCGTACGGTACCAGTTGAAGAGATGGCCGCGGTACTTGGGCATGCGATCGATCGTCGCGATCGTCTGCTCGAGCCGGGTGATCGTCTCCTCGAAGCCGATCCAGCCGAAGGAGCGCGCCGACATCGCCGACAGGAGATAGACGCCGATGTTCGTGGGCGAGGTGCGTTCCGCCAGAACCGGCTGAGGGGTTTCCTGGAAATTGTCCGGCGGCAGGAAATTCTGCTCGGCGGTGACGAAGGTCTCGAAATAGCGCCATGTCCGCCGGGCGATCCTGCGCATCTCGTCGATCGCCTCGTCGGAGACGACGAGCTGGTCTTCCGTTTCCGCCGACTGGCTGACGAACCAGGCAACCGCCGGTGACGCCGCCCAGAGGAGGGCGAAGGGTATGCCGATGAAGGGCAGCCCGGTATCGGAGATCGCCGCGAGCGCCAGCGAGACGAGGGAGAGAGCCGGCGCTGTCCACATGGCGCGGAAATAGTCGCCGATCGAGCCGTGGCCGGCGCTCTGCACCTGCGCGGCCGTGCGCCATTCGAGCATCAGCTTGCGGCTGACGAAGGTGCGGTAGAGCGACCGGACGATCGCGTCCGCCATCATCGCCGCATTGTGGGCGATGAAGACGATGCGCAAGGCAACCTGGGCATTGGCGGCGCGGATGTCGGAAAGCACCGTGTGGATATGGGCTCTCGCGACGATATCGTTACGGCGCGGCATGATGCCGTTGATGAGCGACAGGGTCGGCGCGACGAAAAGGCTGAAGATCAGCACGATCTGCCAGATCAGCGCATCCGCCGGCTGCATGTAGTACCAGCCCATGACGGAGGCCGCGAGCCAGGCGACGGGGATCAGCGAGCGGCGCAGGTTGTCGTACATCTTCCAGCGGCCGAGCATCGAAAGCCCGTTCTTGAGGCTGAAGATGTAAGGCAGGAGCTGCCAGTCGCCGCGCGCCCAGCGATGCTGGCGCGACATCTCGACCTCATAGCGGGTCGGAAAATCCTCGACGAGCTCGACATCGGTCACCAGTGCGCAGCGCGCATAGGAGCCCTCGAGCAGGTCGTGGCTGAGCACGGCGTTCTCTTCGATCCGGCCCTTGAGCGCGGCCTCGAAGGCGTCGACGTGATAGAGGCCCTTGCCGGTGAAGCTGCCTTCGTCGGTGATGTCCTGATAGACGTCGGAGACCGTGAAGATATAAGGATCGATGCCGCGGTTGATCGAGAAGATGCGCTGGAAGGCGGAGGCCTCGTTGCCCGTCGTCAGCGACGGCGTCACGCGCGGCTGCAGGAGGCTGTAGCCGGCGACGACGTCCTGCGTCCTCGGATTGACGACCGGCCGGTTGATCGGGTGGTAGAGCTTGCCGACCAGCTTCGTCACCGCGTCGCGCATCAGCCGCGTGTCGGAATCGAGCGTCATGACATATTGCACGCCCTCCGGCACCAGATTGGCGCCCTGCAGGAACGAGGTGTCGCGATCGCCGCGCAGCAGGAGGTTCAACTCGTGCAGCTTGCCGCGCTTGCGTTCCCAGCCCATCCAGACGCCTTCGGCCTCGTTGAACAGCCGCCGGCGGTGCAGCAGGAAGAAGCGGGTCCTGCCGTCATAGGCATAGCGGGCCGTGAGCGATGCTATCTCCCGCTTGGCATATTCGAGCACGTCCGAATCCGCCGGCGTTTCCTCGAACTTGCTGTCGGCCCAGTCGCTCAGCAGCGCGAAATAGATCTCGCCGCGCGGATTGGCGAGATAGTGGACCTCGAGATTGCGCACCAGTTCGTCGACATGGTCGCGCTTGGCGATCAGGCAGGGCACCACGACGAGCGTGCGGGCGTCCTCGGGGATGCCGTCGAGGAATTCGTAGCCGACGAGCCGCGACGGTCTGACGAACAGCGTGACCAGCGTGTTGAACAGGCCCATCGCGCCCTCGGAAGCCGGCAGGGCGAAAAGCAGCAGCATGATCAGCTTGGCGCCGCTCGGAATGTCCATCGGGCTGACGAAAACGTAGACGGCGATCATCGCCAGTATGGTCAGGAGAATGTTCGGCCCGGCGATCGCAAACCAGTCCAGCTTGCGCACCATGCGGATCAGGCGCTGCAGGACCGACGGCGAATATCCGATCCGCCTCTCGAGGTCCTTGCGCTGTTTGCCGACGAGGAAGGTGCCGACATTCGGCTCCTGCAGCGGCGCCTCCACCGCGGCGGCGGCCCTCGCCTCCTCGACCATCTCGATCGCGGTCTCGGTGACCTCGTGCTCGCTGTAGCCGGAACGGCGGGCCAGCTTTTCGATCGTGTCGCGGTACTTGTTGCGCGAGCCGAAATCGAGCGCCTGATAATCGGAGCCTTCGCGCAGCGTCGCGTCGATCTTGCTGACGCTCTCGAACCAGACGGCCCAGTCCGTGTCGTCGATCTCGCGCAGGCCGCGAATGATGTTGCTCATCGTCGCGTTGCCCGACGACAGGCGGTTCTGCTCGGCGACCAGCGCCTCCTCGACGTCGGTGCCGCGCCGTTCCAGCCTTTCCTCGATCCAGGCGATGACCGCGCCCGAGGTCTGCGACCCGTCGCGCATGCGGTAGAGAAGCTGGGCTATGAAGGTATTGTCGGCGGCCAGCGCCTCCGACTCCGCCAGCAGCGCCCGGCATCGTTCCGGGTCGCCCAGGCGGATGATCTCATCGGCGACCTCGTTCGCCTTCCGCCGCATGCCGCGCGAGCGCTCGACGCGGATGGCGATGCGTCTGAGGTTTTCGATGAGCACGAAGCGCAGGATCGACGGCAGTGCCCACAACTCGCCGATCTTGAAGGTTTCATGCTCCTGGAAACCTTCCACCATCGCGGTGATGCTTTCCCGCGATACCGTGCTGTGGGTATGGGCGACGTAGAGCCAGGCAAGCGCCATCGTGCGCGGAATGGTCGTGCCGGAAACCGACAGCGTCGGCAATTGGCGATAGAACCGGCGCGGAAAGTCACGCCGGACCTCCTGGATCGCTTCCTCGACGACGTGGTGATTGTCGATCAGCCACTCGGCGGCCGGGGTGATCGAGGCGCCGGCCTCGACATCGGCCGCGGTAGCCCGATAGACGCGGAAGATTTCCTTCTCGTTTTCCCGGTGCCTGGTGCGGAACTCGAAGGGAAAGAACCCCGGAAGCGAGGAAACGCCGCTTTGCGCAAGCTCGGCCCCGCATGCCCTGAGGTCGTCGATCGAGAAATAGGTCGAGCGGATCGAATCGTTGTAGTCGATCTGCTTCGCTTCCGGTTCGCGCGGTGTATTGGACGACGTCGTTTGTTGGAGCATGGGTATGGATTCTGGTTCCAACCGGGGTTGATCGGCCCGGTTCTCGTTGATCTGCCGAAGTGGCTGCGGCCCTGAATATCCAGGCGGCGCCGGCGCGTTTCTAGACACGGTCATGTGTCCCCCCATCCGCCGCCGTCATCCCGGAGCCGGAAACCCGCGGAAGCAGGCGCCGAACGCGACCTGGGGCTTAGAGAGCGCAAAGCCGGCGGCGCGTTGGGTGTCACGGCCGCGTGATGCATGAAAGTGGCATTTTTTAGCCGCAGTGTCAGCGGCTTGCAAGGATTGCGAGCCCCGCTTTGGACGATTTGGGGGGGACTGCCGCCGCAGCAATGCGGCACGGCCGCGCCTTCCCGCCGGCTCGATGGATGCTTGCGTCAAATCCGGTCCCTTCCTGGTACGTGGCAGCGCGGCGATTCGAAGAGGACCGCTCGGAAAGCTGCCTTCCACCCTCCCCGGCTTCAGCCGACCTGCTCGCTGATCCATTCCCGGAAGGCGCGGCTGATCGGGTTTTCCAGTTTGCCTTCCGGTACGACGAGATAGTAGCTGTTTTCCGTCTGCATCGGTCGGTCGAGCACAATCCGCAGCGTACCTGCGGCGAGTTCCTGTTCGATCAGATAGCGGGGCAAAAGGGCAAAACCGAGACCTGCGGTCGCCGCTTCGATCACCATCGAGAATTGATCGAACCGGTTGCCCCGATAGGCGCCGTGGCTGTCGATACCGTTCGCATCGAACCATTGCGCCCAGAGCTTCGGCCGCGTCGCAAGATGAAGCAGCGGTCCGCCGGCGATGTCTTCGGGCATCCCGACCGGATTTGCGGCAAGAAGCGCCGGGCTTGCGGCCGGCACGATGACCTCGCTGCAGAGATAGCTGCAGGCGGCGCGCGCCCAGACCGGCTGGCCGTAGTGGATCGCGAGGTCGAAATTCTGCTCGTCGAAATCGAACGGCGCCGAACGCGAGGCGATGTTCAGGACCGTGCCGGGATAGCGCCTCAGGAAATCGGGCAGGCGCGGCACCAGCCAGCGGCTGCCGAAGGTCGGCAGCGAGGCGACGGAAAGGCTCGAATCGGCCCGTGCCGAGGCCATGGCGCGCACCATCAGCTCCTCGGTCTGATGCAAAAGGCGGCGGACCTCCGGAAGGAATTTCTGCCCCGCATCGGAAAGGATGACCCGCTGGCGGACCCGCTCGAAGAGCAGCACGCCCAGCTGCGTTTCGAGATCCTTGATCTGCCGGCTGACCGCACTTTGGGTGAGATTGAGCTCGGCCGCGGCTTGAGTGAAGCTGCCGTGGCGCGCCGCGCATTCGAAAGCCTGCAGCGTCGTCACGTCGGGAACCAGTCGGCGGCTTAACTTCATTCCGGCCTCGCATCAACATAGTCAGAAGCAACGCGATCCAAGCCCGCCACCTTCCGATATGATCAGAATTAAGAATGATCTTGTCCGTCACCCATAGCGCGAGGCGAGCCCCGGTGAAAGAGAATAGTTTCGTATCGGCCGACGATATTCGCTCGGCCTTTTCCGCCGCGATGTCGGTCATGTACCGCGAGGAGGTACCGGCCTATGGCACGCTGATGGAGCTGGTGGCGAAGGTGAACGGCGACACGCTGGCGGCGGATGCGGCCCTCAGGGGGCGCCTGGAGGCGACCGACACACTCGACCGCATCTCCGAGGAGCGGCACGGCGCGATCCGTCTCGGCACCCCGGCAGAGCTGTCGATGATGCGCCGGGTCTTTGCGGTCATGGGCATGTATCCAGTCGGTTACTACGATCTTTCGACCGCCGGCGTGCCGGTGCATTCGACCGCCTTCCGGCCGGTCGGCGAGGCGTCGCTGAAGCGCAATCCCTTCCGCGTCTTCACCTCGCTCCTGAGGCTGGATCTGATCGCCGACGAGACGCTCCGCGCGGAGGCCGACGCGATCCTGAAAGAGCGCAGGATATTCACTCCGGAGGCGATCGAGCTGACCGAGAAAGCCGAGCGCGACGGCGGCCTCGACAAGGCCGATGCCGAGCGCTTCGTGGCGCAGGTGCTGGAAACCTTCCGCTGGCACGACACGGCCAATGTGAGCGCCGACATGTACAAGCGCCTGCACGACGCCCACCGGCTGATCGCCGACGTCGTCTCCTTCAAGGGACCGCATATCAACCATCTGACGCCGCGCACCCTCGACATCGACCACGTGCAAGCGCTGATGCCGGAATACGGCATCGCCCCGAAGGCCGTCGTCGAAGGGCCGCCGACCCGCAACTGCCCGATCCTGCTTCGCCAGACTTCCTTCAAGGCGCTCGAGGAAGCGGTTTCTTTCCGCGACGCCGAGGACGGCTGGAAGGCCGGCTCGCATACGGCCCGCTTCGGCGAGATCGAGCAGCGTGGCATCGCCCTGACGCCGAAGGGCCGCGGCCTCTATGACCGGCTGCTCGGCGACTCGCGCAAGATCGTCCGCCCCGCCGCCGACGGCTCCAATGCCCGGGATTATGAAACGGCCCTCACCGAAGCCTTCAAGAGCTTCCCGGACAGCTGGGCGGAAATTCGCGAGGCAGGGCTCGGCTATTTCAGCTATTCTCTGACGGAAAAGGGCCGGCAGACGAAGCTCCCCGGTCGCCGCGATCTCGAAACGCTGATCGCCGACGGCCTGGTTCAGTTCGATCCGATCGTCTACGAGGACTTCCTTCCGGTCAGCGCCGCCGGTATCTTCCAGTCGAACCTCGGCGACGGCGCACAGCAGGAATTCGTCGCGAGCCCGAACCAGAAGCGCTTCGAGGCCGATCTCGGCGCCGCCGTCCTCGATGAATTCGCGCACTATGCCGGCATCGAGCAGGCATCGATCGAGAACTGCCTGAAGGCCTTGACCGCAGCCGTGGCAGCGGAATGATACGCCGAGGATGATGGAAAAGGACCATATCGACGCCCTGGCGAGGCAACTTGGAGACAAGGGCATCGTCACGCGTCCCGAGGACATGGAAGCCTATGAGACGGGGGCCTGCTACGACCGCGGTCGCGCCGCTGCCGTGTTGCGCCCGGCGGAAATGCCGGAGAAATTTCCCGTCGTCACGGTTTGCGGTTTCGGCCATATCGGCGACGGCGGCGTCCACTCCAACCTCGTCGTGGCGAAGGATAGTCCGCTATTGAGCGACCCGAGCTTCGAGCAGCGCCTGCGCGAATGGGTCTTCGGCGTGACGGTCGAGCAGTATCACGGCAGCTTCAGCGCGGAACATGCGATCGGCCGCCGCAACCAGGCCTATTACGATTTCTACACGCCGGAAAAACTGAAAGAGATGGCCGCCGGCCTGAAGACGTTCACCTCGCCGGGCAAGCTCGGCAGCGTGCGTTTCGGGTAGGCGAGGGTGGCATGAGGAAAAGTGTGAAGCGGTTTTCCGCCCGATCCCACGCCGACGAAGACAACACGGGAGTCAGACATATGAACATTGCAACGAAGAACATCGACGTCGCCAAGGAGGCAGCCGCGCTCCTCGACAAGATGGGCGTCGCCAAGGAGCTCTATACGGGCGGCGACATGCCGTCCTACAGCCCGGTCACCGGCGAGCAGATCGCCAGCCTCAAGACCGTGTCGGCGGCCGAGGCGGCCAGGAAGATCGAGAAGGCCGACGAGGCCTTCCGCGCCTGGCGGCTCATACCGGCGCCGAAGCGCGGCGAGCTCGTCCGCTTGCTCGGCGAGGAACTGCGCGCCTTCAAGGCCGATCTCGGCCGCCTCGTCTCGCTCGAAGCCGGCAAGATCCCGTCGGAAGGCCTCGGCGAAGTGCAGGAGATGATCGACATCTGCGATTTCGCCGTCGGCCTCTCCCGCCAGCTCTACGGCCTGACGATCGCCACCGAGCGCCCCGGCCACCGCATGATGGAAACCTGGCATCCGCTCGGCGTCGTCGGCATCATCTCGGCCTTCAACTTCCCGGTCGCCGTCTGGTCGTGGAACGCCGCACTGGCGCTCGTCTGCGGCAACGCCGTCGTCTGGAAGCCGTCGGAAAAGACGCCGCTCACCGCCCTTGCATCGCAGGCTATCCTCGAACGCGCCCTCGCCCGCTTCGGCGATGCGCCGGAGGGCCTGTCCGAGGTGCTGATCGGCGACCGCTCGATCGGCGAGGTGCTCGTCGACCATCCGAAGGTGCCGCTCGTCTCCGCGACCGGCTCGACCCGCATGGGCCGCGAGGTCGGGCCGCGGCTCGCCAAGCGCTTCGCCCGTTCGATCCTCGAACTCGGCGGCAACAATGCCGGCATCGTCTGCCCCTCGGCGGATCTCGACATGGCGCTTCGCGCCATCGCCTTCGGCGCCATGGGCACGGCCGGCCAGCGCTGCACGACGCTGCGCCGGCTCTTCGTGCACGAGAGCGTCTACGACCAGCTCGTGCCGCGTCTGAAGAAGGCCTACGCGTCGGTTTCCGTCGGCAATCCGCTGGAATCGGCCGCGCTCGTCGGCCCGCTCGTCGACAAGGCCGCTTTCGACAACATGCAGAAGGCGATCGCCGAGGCCAAGACGCATGGCGGCTCGGTCACCGGTGGCGAGCGTGTCGAGCTCGGCTACGAGAACGGCTATTACGTCAAGCCGGCGCTCGTCGAAATGCCGAAGCAGGAGGGCCCGGTTCTCGAAGAGACCTTCGCGCCGATCCTCTACGTCATCAAATATAGCGACTTCGACGCTGTTCTCGCCGAACACAATGCCGTGGCAGCCGGGCTTTCGTCGTCGATCTTCACCCGCGACATGCAGGAATCCGAACGCTTCCTCGCGGCCGACGGCTCGGACTGCGGCATCGCCAATGTCAATATCGGCACGTCCGGCGCGGAAATCGGCGGCGCCTTCGGCGGCGAGAAGGAAACCGGCGGCGGCCGCGAATCGGGCTCCGACGCCTGGAAGGCCTATATGCGCCGCGCCACCAACACGATCAACTATTCGAAGGCTCTGCCGCTTGCGCAGGGCGTCTCGTTCGACATCGAATAATTGGCGACATCGAATGATTGGCGATATCGAATAGGATCGACCATGACCATCAATGCAACGGTGAAGGAGGCGGGCTTTCTGCCCGCCTCGCGGATTTCCTCGATCGGCGTTTCGGAAATCCTGAAGATCGGCGCGCGCGCCAGCGCCATGAAGCGCGAAGGCAAGCCGGTGATCATCCTCGGCGCCGGCGAGCCGGACTTCGACACGCCGGACCACGTCAAGCAGGCGGCCTCAGAGGCGATCCAGCGCGGCGAGACGAAATACACCGCTCTCGACGGCTCTCCGGAACTGAAAAAGGCCATCCGCGAGAAATTCCAGCGCGAGAACGGCCTCGCCTATGAGCTGGACGAGATCACGGTTGGCACCGGCGCCAAGCAGATCCTCTTCAACGCCATGATGGCGACGATCAACCCCGGCGACGAGGTGATTATCCCGACGCCCTACTGGACCTCCTATTCGGATATCGTCCAGATCTGCGAAGGCAAGCCGGTCCTGATCGCATGCGATGCCTCGTCCGGCTTCCGCCTGACTGCCGAAAAACTCGAAGCGGCGATCACCCCGAAGACGCGCTGGGTGCTCCTCAACTCGCCCTCGAACCCGTCGGGCGCCGCCTACAGCGCTAGCGACTACCGGCCGCTGCTCGACGTTTTGCTCAAGCACCCGCAGGTCTGGCTGCTCGTCGACGACATGTATGAGCACATCGTCTATGACGGTTTCCGCTTCGTCACGCCGGCTGAGCTCGAACCTCGGCTCAAGGAACGCACGCTGACCGTCAATGGCGTCTCGAAGGCCTACGCGATGACCGGTTGGCGCATCGGCTATGCCGGCGGCCCGCGCGCGCTGATCAAGGCGATGGCCGTGGTCCAGAGCCAGGCAACCTCTTGCCCGTCATCCGTGAGCCAGGCGGCCTCGGTCGCGGCCCTCAACGGCCCGCAGGAGTTCCTGAAGGAGCGCACAGCAAGCTTCCAGCGCCGCCGCGACCTCGTCGTCAGCGGCCTGAACGCCATCGACGGGCTCGATTGCCGCGTTCCGGAAGGTGCCTTCTATACCTTCTCGGGCTGCGCCGGCATGCTCGGCAAAGTGACGCCGGCCGGAAGAAAGATCGACACCGATACCGGCTTCTGCGCCTATCTGCTCGAAGACGCCCATGTAGCCGTCGTCCCGGGCTCGGCCTTCGGCCTTTCGCCCTACTTCCGCATCTCCTATGCGACGTCGGAGGCGGAGTTGAAGGAAGCGCTCACCCGGATTGCCGCCGCCTGCGCGCGGCTTTCCTGATCCTGAGGGTTCAGCCGTCAGCTGCCCCTCCCCGGCCTCCCCACAAGGGTCAAAATGGGGAGGGGTTGGCGCTTCAGCGAATCAAGACCGCCCGGAAATCATTGACATTCGTGCCGGTCGGGCCGGGGACGAAAAGATCGCCGCTGGCCGAAAAGGCCGACCAGGCATCGTGGCGGGCGAGCTGGGCGCGCGGGTCGACGCCTGCCGCCCGCATTCGGCCAACGCTTGCCCCATCGGCAAAGGCGCCGGCATTGTCCTCCGAGCCGTCGATGCCGTCCGTATCGGCAGCGAGCGCATCGATGCCGGCGACTCCGTCGATGTCGAGCGCCAGCGAAAGCAGGAACTCGCTGTTCCGGCCGCCCTTGCCGTAATTGTTGCCGGAAATCGTCACCGTCGTCTCGCCGCCGGAAAGCAGCACCACAGGCTTGCCGAAGGGCCGGCCGCGTAAGCGGACTTCGCGGGCGAGTGCCGCATGCATGCGGCCGATGTCGCGCGCCTCGCCCTCGATCGCATCCGAGAGAATCATCGCTTCGATGCCCGCCTCCCTGGCACGGGCGGCTGCCGCCTCGAGCGACACGCTCGCCGAGGCGATCACCTGAACTTCGTTGCCGGCAAAGGCGGGATCGTCGGGGTCGGGTGCGCGCGCGGCATCGGAGGAAAGATGCATCATCACCCGCTCCGGCAAGGCGATCGCATAGCGCGCGACGATCTCGCGCGCCTCCTCGAGGCTCGACACGTCCGGCACGGTCGGGCCGGAGGCGACGAAGGCTGGATTGTCGCCCGGGACATCCGAGACCACCAGGCTGACGACGCGCGCCGGCGACGCCGCGAAGGCGAGTCGCCCGCCCTTGATGCGCGAGACATGCTTGCGCACCACGTTCATCGCCGAGATCGGCGCGCCGGAGGCAAGCAAGGCCTTGTTGACGGCGATCTCGTCCTCGAGCGCCAGGCCCTCCGGCGGCGCCGGCAGCAGCGCCGAGCCGCCGCCGGAAATCAGCGCCACCACGAGGTCGTCCGCCGTCAGCCCTTCCACCAGTTCGAGTAGTGCCGAGGAGGCGACAAGCCCCGCCTCGTCCGGCACCGGATGGGCCGATTGCAGCACCTTGATGCGTTCGCATTTCTCAATTGGTCCGTGTCGGGCGACGACAACCCCTTCGATCGGCCCCTCCCAAATCCGCTCGAAGGCGGCCGCCATCTGGCTTGCTGCCTTGCCGGCGCCGACGACGATCGTCCGCCCCTTCGGCCGCACCGGCAGATGGGCGCGAATGGCGGCTTCAGGATCGGCCGCAACGACGGCCGCTTCGAAGAGGGAGGTGAGGAAAGGGCGCGGCTCGATCGTTGCCATGGAATCCGTCCGGGATTTTTCCTGCATAATTCCTTAGATCGAATTCGATCTAAGGAAAAATTATGCAGCAAGTTGAAGTGCTACAGCGACCTTTGCGCGTCTAATAAGATGCGCGGAGCTGTAGGTCGTAGACGAGCACACCTTGGACGCCGCCTTCGGACGCCGCAACAATTTTTGCGCCGGTCCGGCGATGGTCTGCGTCATCGAGATAGGAGTCGCGCGCCATCCATGAGGTGGCGACGGGCGCGACGGCGCTGCGACGGCAGGGATTGCCCCTCTCCTCGGGTTTAACCCAGGGTTTACCCGAGGGGACTGAGACGGCGCGGCATACCCCTTCTCCCCGCGCGCGGGGAGAAGGTCGCGGCAGCGGGATGAGGGGCAAAACCGGTGCCTTCGGGGGTGCGGACGAATCATATTTCCTCCGGTTCAGCGAATATCGGCGCGGGCCCGCGGCCGCGTGTCGTTGCGCTCGTGCTGGAATACCGCGGGCGGCAGCGGCGGCAGACCGCGGATGATGTCGGCCCCCTTCTCGCCCATCATGATCGTCGGCCCGTTGGTATTGCAGGACGGCACCCGCGGCATCACCGAGCTGTCGGAGACGCGCAAGCCCTCGAGCCCGTGGACCCTCAGTTCGAGATCGACGACCGCCATCCGATCCGTGCCCATCTTGCAGGTGCCGACCGGATGATGGTCCGTCTTCGCATTGGCACAACCATAATCGAAAAGCTGCTCCTCGGTCTTGATGTCCTTGCCCGGCAAACGTTCGGCCATCACATAGGGCTCGAGCGCCGGCTGCTGCATGATCTCGCGGGCGATCTGCAGCCCCTCCAGCGACATCCTGCGGTCGTGCGGATCGTCCCAATAGTTCGGGTCGATCAGCGGTGCGGCCGCCGGATCGGCAGAGGAAAGCCGGACCGTGCCGCGCGAGCGCGGATGCAGATAGGCGGAGTTGAGGGTGACGCCGGCATTCTTGAGCCGCGCGACGCCTGCCTCGATGCCCGAGCCGAGGCCGAGATGGAACTGGATGTCCGGCGAGCGGGCATTCGGATCGGCATACCAGAAGCCGCCCGTCTCGAAGAGCGACGAGGCGACCGGGCCGCTGCGGAAAAGCACATATTGCAAGCCCGCCCAGAGGGTGCGGTGCAGCTTGGCGACATTGTCGTAGGTGTGGTCGCCGGTGCATTCGGAAATGACGAAGAGATCGAGATGGTCCTGGAGGTTGCCGCCGACGCCCGGGAGATCGTGGCGCACCTCGACGCCGACCGAGCGCAAATGGTCGGCCGGGCCGATGCCGGACTGCAAGAGCAGCTTCGGCGAGCCGATGGCGCCGGAAGAAACCAGCACCTCGCGTTCGGCGCGGATCGTCTCGCTGCCCTTGGCGGTCACCACTTCCACGCCGACGGCGCGCCTGCCTTCGAGCAGGATGCGGGCGACGCGGGCGCCGGTGCGTACCGTCAAATTCTTGCGATCCTTGATCGGCGAGAGATAGGCAAGCGAGGCGGACGAGCGCCGACGGTTGCGCTGGGTCAGCTGATAGAAGCCGACGCCTGCCTGCTGCTTGCCGTTGAAGTCGTGATTATAGGGAATGCCGAGCTCCTGGCCGGCGCGGATATAGGCATCGCAGATCGGCAGTGTCGAGACAGGCATCGAGACGCCGAGCGGCCCGCCATAGGAATGATAGTCGTCGGCGAAACGCTGGTTGTCCTCGGCGCGCTTGAAATAGGGAAGCACGCTGCGATAGTCCCAGCCGGCGCAGCCATCCTCGCTCGCCCAGAGATCGTAGTCGACGGCGTTGCCGCGGGTGTAGAGCTGCGCATTGATCGAGGAGCCGCCGCCGATCACCTTCGCCTGGGTATAGCGCAGCACCCTCCCCTTCATGTGCTTCTGCGGCACCGTGTGCCAGCCCCAGCTCGCCACACCCTTGGTCATCCTCGCGAAGCCGGCCGGCATGTGGAACAGCGGGTTCCAGTCGCCGCCGCCCGCCTCGAGGAGCAGCACCTTGACGGCCGGATCCTCGGTGAGCCGGTTGGCAAGCACGCAGCCGGCCGGACCGGCGCCGGTGATGATGTAGTCATAGGTCATTCATATCGTCCTCAAGGTCCGCGCTTTGGGCGCGATCATTTGGTTCATTGCCTCTTCGCCGCTTGGCTGCCCCTCATCCGGCTGCCGCCACCTTCTCCCCGCAGGCGGGGAGAAGGGCTCGCGGCACCGCCTTCCCCATCTCCACAGACGTGTCGCCAGGCACGTCCCCTCTCCCCGCTCGCGGGGAGAGGGTTAGGGTGAGGGGCAAATCCCGGGACGAGGGCCAAACTCACAGCCGGCTGATCGACAGCCCCCCATCGGCCTGGATGACCGAACCCGTGGCGAAGGCGAACTGGCCGCTGGCAAGCCCGGCGACGATATTGCCGATGTCCTCGGGCTCACCCCAGCGCCTGACCGGCACCAGACCCCCCGCAATCAGCGCATCGTATTTGCCGGAGACCGCGGCTGTCATGTCGGAGCGGATGATCCCGGGGCGGACCTCGAAGACCGAGATGCCGGTTTCGGCGAGTCTCAGCGCCAGGCCCTGGCTGAAGGCGGCAAGCCCGGCCTTGCTCATGCAGTAGTCGAGCCGTTCCGGCGAGGTCATCGCCGCGGAAACCGAGGTGATGTTGATGATCGAGCGCGGCACGCTCGTCCCCGCGGCAAGCATCGCCCTGAGGACGGCTTGCGTGAAGAAGACTGTTCCGCGCAGGTTGATGCCGACGATCGTGTCGAAATTCTCCGGCGTGAGATCGAGAAAATCGCCGCGCACCACGGAGGCGATGCCGGCATTGTTGACGAGGCAGTCGATCCGGCCGAAGGCTCCGATCACCGCATCGACGGTCGCCTGATGGCCGGAAAGGTCGGCGACATCGGCCCGAAGGAAGATGGCGCGCGCCCCGAGGCCGCCGAGCTCCGCAACGACCGGCGCCACGCCTTCCGCATCGCCGATGCCGGTGATGGCGATATCGAAACCGCCGGCTGCCAGGGCACGGGCGATGCCGAGACCGATGCCGCGACGGCCGCCGGTGACGATCGCGACGGGGCGTGTCTTGTCCGTCATGACCGAAGGTCCTCTTTGATGATGTAATCGGCGACGCGCAACGCCTGGGCTGCGACCGTCAGAGCCGGGTTGACCGCGGCCGAGGTCGGCAGGAAGCCGGCATCCACGACGAAGAGGTTCGGATGGTCGAAGGCGCGGCAATAGACGTCGAGCGGCGCCTGGGCCGGGTCTCTGCCGATCCGAACGGTCCCACATTGATGCGACGGCGTCCGCTTGTCGAAGGCCCGCGCCAGCACCACCGGGAAGCCGGCCTGCTTGAGGACCCCCTTCAGCTTGGCGACGAGCTTCAGGTGCGCCTGCCAGTTGGTGCGCACCCATTTGAGCAGGATGCGATCGCCGTCGACCATCACGCGGCTTTCCGGCGACGGCAGGTCCTCGCTCATGGCGTAGAAGTCGATGGCGCGCGACGAAACCTGGCTGAGCAGCCATTCCGGCATCGACTTCATGTTGGCCTTCAGGATCGCGCCGGAGACGCGGCCGAGAAGCTGGATATTGCCGAGCGGCGGTCCGCCCTCGCCGTCGGAGAGATAGAAATCGTTGAGCCCGAAGGTCTTTTGATAGACGGAATCGTTGCGATACCAGGGGCTGAGCGCAATCACGGCGCTCGAATTGTGATTCATGAAATTGCGGCCGACCTGGTCGGAGCGGTTGGCGAGCCCGGCCGGGTTGCGCTCATCGGCGGAGCGCAGCAGCAGCACGGCCGATTGCACGGCGCCGGCCGAGAGGATGACGAGCTTCGGCGAGACGCTGTGCTCGACACCATCCTTGACATAATGCACGGAGGAGATCGCCTTGCCATCCGACGCCGTGGTCAGCCGAGTGACGCGCGAGCCGATCTGCAGCCGCACATTCGGATATTCGAGTGCCGCCGTCAGCGCCGCGGTTTCCGCATCCATCTTGCCGTCGAAGCTGTTGGGATGCGCATCCCAGGGCGTCTTCCCCTTGGCGAGCCAGCGCTCGATATCGACGCCGAGCGGCAACGAATAGGGATGGAGGCCGAGGCCGCGCAGGCGCTTGCGCACCTTGGAAATTGCCGGCTCGTCCGGGACCGGGCCGTGGGCATAGTCGGTCGAGTGGGCGGGCTCCGTCGGGTCCTCGCCGAGGCGCCCACGCACCTGATAGAGTTCTTCCGCCTTGCCGTACCACGACTCGAGTTCCTCGTACGGAAACGGCCAGGCGGGCGAGACGCCGTCGAGATGCCGCATCTCTTCAAAGTCCTCGCGGCGATAGCGGGTGAGCACGGCGCCGTAGAATTTCGAATTGCCGCCGACATTGTAATAGTTGCCGGGGTTGAAGCCGGCACCGCCCGCCTCGTACCAAGTCTCCTTCGGCCGGAAATGACCGTTCTGGAAGATCGCCCGCTGGTCGCGATTGACCGGCAGGTCCTCGATGTGGTGGCCCGCTTCCAGGATGAGGATCTCGGCGCCCGAAGCGGCAAGCCCCGCCGCTATCGTTGCGCCGCCCACTCCCGAGCCGATGATGACGATTTCCGGCTGGTTCTGCATGCTCACGCGATCCGCATCTGGCTCTCGGGATCGAAGAACACCGCCTTATCGAGATTGAAGGCGAGCCGCGACGTCTGGCCGGGGGCGATGCGGGCGTCGGCCCTGAGCCTTGCTACGATTTCCTTGCCGCCGAGCCGGGTGACCGCGAAGGTATCGGAGCCGGCCGGCTCGACCACCTCGATCAGGCAGTCGCCCTCGGCGACGAACCTGGCGTTGCGGTCGGCCCCGTCCGGGTCGGTCAGCGCCTCCGGACGAATGCCGAAGACGACGTCTTTGCCGGCATAGGAAGAGAGCGTGCCGTTATGCGGCACGGCAAGCCTCAGCGGCTCGGCGTTCGGCCGCTCCAGCGTCACGGCGACCTCCGACCCGGAGGCTTCGATGCGCGCCTTCAACAGGTTCATCGCCGGCGATCCCATGAAGTCGGCGACGAACATGTTGGCGGGATTGTTGTAGATCTCGGCCGGCGTGCCGAACTGCTGCAGCACGCCGTCCTTGAGGACGGCGATCTTGGTCGCCAGCGTCATCGCCTCGATCTGGTCGTGCGTCACATAGACGATCGTCGTCTTCATGCGATGGTGCAGGCGTTTAATTTCCGTCCGCATGTCGACCCGCAGCTTCGCGTCGAGGTTCGACAGCGGCTCGTCGAAGAGGAAGACCTGGGGATTGCGCACCAGCGCCCGGCCCATGGCGACGCGCTGGCGCTGGCCGCCGGAAAGCTGGCTCGGCTTGCGCTCGAGCAGGTGGCCGATCTGCAGCATGTCGGCAACCTGCTTGATCGCCTTGTCGCGCTCCTCCTTCGGCACGCCGCGGATTTCCATGCCGAAGGCGATGTTTCCGGCGACCGTCATGTTCGGATAGAGCGCATAGGACTGGAAGACCATGGCGATATCGCGCTTCGACGGATGCAGTCCCGAAACCGAGCGGCCGTTGATGGCGATGTCGCCCGAGGTGATCGGCTCCAGGCCGGCAATCGTGTTCAGAAGGGTCGACTTGCCGCAGCCGGAGGGGCCGACGAGGACGAGGAAGCCGCCCTTTTCGATCTCGAGATTGATGTCCTTCAGGATCTCGAGCGAGCCGTAGGATTTGCGCAAGTTGGAGATTTGCAGGAATGACATGGGCTTATCCTTTCACGGCGCCGGACATCAGCCCGCGGACGAAGTAGCGGCCGGATACGATGTAGACGATGAGCGTTGGCAGGGCGGCGAGGATCGCGCCGGCGAAGTGGACGTTGTATTCCTTGACCCCCGTCGACGAGCTCACCAGATTGTTGAGCGCCACCGTCATCGGCGTCGAATAGGGGCCGGAGAAGGAGGCGCCGAACAGGAAGTCGTTCCAGATATTGGTGAACTGCCAGATGACCGAGACGACGACGATCGGCCCGGAGGACGGCAGCATGATCCGCCAGAAGATCTGCAAGAAGCTCGCGCCGTCGATCTGCGCGGCGCGCACCAGTTCGGTCGGGAAGGCCTCGTAATAGTTGCGGAAATAGAGCGTCGTAAAGCCGATGCCGTAGACCACATGGACGAGGATCAGCCCCCAGATCGACCCGGCAAGGCCGAGAATGCCGAGGATGCGTGCCATCGGGATCAGCACGATCTGGAAGGGGATGAAGCAGGACAAGAGCAGCATGCCGAAGAAGATGTTGGCCCCCGGGAAGCGCCACTTGGTCAGCACATAGCCGTTCAGCGCGCCGATGATCGTCGAGATCGCCACGGCCGGAACGACCATCAGGATCGAATTGATGAAGAAGGGACGAAGACCGGTCGGCTGCACGCCGATCTGCGCCGTCGACCAGGCCGAAAGCCACGGCTCGATGGTCCAGGTCTCAGGCAGGTTGAGCATGCCGCCCTGGCGGATCTCGTCGAGCGGCTTCAGCGAGTTGACCGCCATCACGTAGAGCGGCAGCAGCGAATAGAGCGCGAAGAGGATCAGCGCCGCATAGATCAGCGCCCGGGTCAGGCGGTTGTGCGAGATGACGTTCTCGGGACTGGGAGCGCCCATCAGCGTTTTCCTCCCCGGATTTCGGAATAGAGATAGGGAACGATGATCGAGAAGATCATGATGAGCATGATGATCGCCGACGAGGCGCCGATCGCCATCTGGTTGCGGGTGAAGGTGTAGGAATACATGAAGGTCGCCGGAAGCTCCGTCGCCTGTCCCGGCCCGCCGCCGGTCAGAGCGATGATCAGGTCGTAGGCCTTGATGGCAAGATGGGCGAGCACCACGAAGGCGGACAGGAAGACCGGCCGCATCAAGGGAATGATGATCCGCCGGTAGATGGTCGGCGTCGTCGCCCCGTCGATCTGGGCGGCCTTGATGATCTCGTTGTCGACGCCGCGTAAGCCCGCCAGGAACATCGCCATGATGAAGCCGGTCGACTGCCACACGGCGGCGATGACGACGCAGTAGATGGCGAAATTGCGGTCCTTGATCCAGTTGAAGGAGAAGCTCTCCCAGCCCCACAGATGCATGGTGTTTTCGAGACCGATGCCGGGATCGAGGAACCACTTCCAGGCGGTCCCGGTGACGATGAAGGAAAGCGCCATCGGATAGAGGTAGATCGGCCGCAGGAAGCCTTCGGCGCGGATCTTCTGGTCGAGCAGGATCGCGAGCCCCAGGCCGAGCACCGAGCAGATGACGATGTAGAGCGTCGCGAAGATCGCCAGGTTGCTGACCGCCCTCCACCAGTGCGGCAGGGCCCAGAGCCGGCCGTAGTTCGTCAGGCCGACGAAATTGTAGGACGGCAGCATCTTGCTGTCCGTCAGCGACAGGAAGCCCGTATAGACGATGAAGCCGTAGACGAACACCAGGACGATGAGAAAGCTGGGCGCGAGCACGAGCTTCGGCAGAAGCTCCTGCAGCCGGGTGCGGCTATCCATGTTTGTTACCACCGTATCGTTTCTTTTGGCGGGGGGCTGCCCCTCATCCGCCTGCCGGCACCTTCTCCCCGCTCGCGGGGAGAAGGGATATGCCGCAGCGCCTCCGTCCGCTCTCCGCACGGGGGCTAGGCGACAGCTCAGCCCTCAGGCGGTGAGAGGCACGCCGACCTCGCCGCTTGCCCCTTCTCCCCGCGAGCGGGGAGAAGGTCGCGGCAGCGGAATGAGGGGCGATCCCTCCCCTCGCGCCCCCTACTTCGCAGCCTCGACCGCCGCGACGAGTTCCTTCACCGCCTCATCCGAGCTCAGCTCGCCGTTGAACTGCCGGGTCACCACGTCGTAGATGGCGTTCTTGACGGCCGCCGGGTTGGCGTGGCCATGTGCCATAGAGCCGTAGAGCGTGCCCTTTGAGTTCGCTTCGGCGAGATCCTTGATGCCCTTCTTGCCGCAGGCGTCGAAGTCGGTATCCGGAACGTCGGTGCGGGCCGGAACCGATCCCTTGACGACGTTGAAGGCCGACTGGAAGGTCGGGCTCTCGATCGCCGAGGCCATCTGCAACTGCGCCGGGACCTTTTCATCCGAAACCTTGAACATCGCGAACTGGTCGGAGTTGAAGGTGACGGACCCTTGGGTTCCCGGGAAGCGGATGCAGACGAAATCGGTGCCGGGCACCTTCTTCGCCTTCAGGAACTCACCCTTGGCCCAGTCGCCCATGAACTGCAGACCCGCCTTGTTCTCGATGACCATGGCGGAGGCGAGGTTCCAGTCGCGGCCGGAGAAGTTGTCGTCCACATAGGAGCGAAGCTTCGTCATCCGGTCGAAGGCTTCCTTCATCTTGTCGCTGCCGAGCGCTGCCGGATCGAGGTCGATGAAGGCCTGCTTGTAAAAGTCGTTGCCGAGCGCAAGCACGACCGCATCGAAGATCGTCGCGTCCTGCCAGGCCTGACCGCCATGGGCGACCGGCGTGATGCCCTGCTCCTTGAACTTGTCGAGCAGCGCGATCAGCTCTTCCCAGGTCGTCGGCTCCTTGCCGCCGGCCTTGTCGAGCGCGGCCTTGTTGATCCAGACCCAGTTCGTCGAATGGACGTTCACGGGTGCTGCGATCCAGTGGCCGTCATATTTCGAGAACTGCTGCAGGGCGGCCGGAACCACCTTGTCCCAGCCCTCCTTGGCGGCGATCTCGTCAAGGTTGCCGAGCGCGCCTTCCTTGGCCCAGTCGAGAATGTCGAAGCCGAGCATCTGCACCGCCGTCGGCGCATTTCCGGAGGTGACGCGGGCACGCAGCACGGTCATCGCCTCCGTACCGCCGCCGCCGGCAACCGGCATGTCGGTCCAGGTGATGCCCTTGCTTTCCAGATCCTTCTTCAGAACGTCGAGTGCCGCCGCCTCGCCACCGGACGTCCACCAGTGCAGCACTTCCACGTTCTCTGCTGCGCGCGCGGCCGTCGCCGCCAACATCAGTGCTGCAACAGCCGTCGTCGTCATTAACTTGCGCATCGTTTTCCTCCCGTTTGCAAGTTGCCGAAGCGGAAATCTCCTCCGCCTTTCTAATTGCCGCCCACTCCACGGGGCAGCCTGGGCTTGCGGCATGCGCCACCCGCTCAATTTAAAACGTTACAAATCACCACAAGTCAAGCGGAGCGCGCCCCTCTGCCGTTTTCGACCCAAAACAGACTGAATCCGCTGCATTATACGGCATCATAGAGATGCTGCGATGCAGCAAATGTCCGTCATTGCGGCGATTTAAAACGTTTGCATGATACGATTGCCTATTGGTTCGCGTCACGTTACAAATGCCGCTCTTGACCGCTTGCAGGAAAGCATCCGTTTGGCCGATCCGTCGAAACCCGTCCGCCCGGAAAGTGCCGCACAAAGACGCGGCAAGCCGACCCTGCGCACCATTGCCGATATCACCGGGCTGGCCGTGACCACGGTGTCTCGGGCGCTTGCCGACGCTCCGCAGATCTCGCTCGAGACGCGCCATCGGGTGCGCGAGGTGGCGCTCCAGATCGGCTACTCGCCGGATCGCGCAGCGCAGCGCTTGAAGACGGGGCGCACCAATGTCATTGCCGTGCTGCTCGAGCCTCACGAAGAGATCCTGGGCTATGGGACCTCCGTCATGGCCGGCATCGCCAGGGCGCTGCAAGGCACCGCCTACCACCTGATCGTCATGCCGAACTTCCTCGATTCCGCGAGTATCGATGCGGTCAACTACATCAACCGCAACGGCATGGCCGACGGGCTGATCTTCTCGCGCACCGAGCCGCTCGACCCCCGCGTCAAGCTGCTTGCGGAGACCGGCTTTCCCTTCGTCACCCATGGCCGCACCGAACTTGCCACGGCCCACCCCTTCGTCGACTACGACAATTTTACCTTCGCCTATGAGGCGACGCGGCGGCTGATCGCCAAGGGGCGGCGCAAGCCGGCGCTGATCGGCGGTCCGGCCGGTTTCACCTTCACCGGCCATATTCTGCACGGCTTCATGACGGCGGTGCGCGAGGCGGGCTGCGCCTACGAAATCCTGTCCGACATCGATCTCGACAGCCCGGCGGGCGCCATTCGCGATCTGATCCGCCGACGCCGGGCCGAGAAGGATCCGCCGGACGGCTTCACTTGCGGCGGCGAGGTCTGCGCCTTGGCGACGATCACCGGCATGAGCGACTGCGGGCTTACCCTCGGCGTCGAATACGACATCGTCGCCAAGCAGACGTCGCCCCTGCTCGGCGCCATCCAGCCGCGGGTCGACACGATCTACGAGGATCTGACCGAAACCGGCGAGCACATGGGGCGTATCCTGCTGCGCCGCATCGGCGGCAGCACCGATATCGGCGAACTCCAATTGCTGCTCGACCCCGAGCTTCGCTTCAAGGCGCGGCCGGCCGAAGTGGCCACAGGAGATGGCGCTGTGTGACTCGCGCGCGATCGCAAGGCGAAGGCACGGCATCCGCCTCGCCTTTCCGATCGTCCCTGCGAACTGAGCCAACGAACCCATCTCCGATTTGCCTCCCGAACCCGATGTCAGCGCGGCATCCACCAGTTGGTGCGCCGGCCGATATGCATGTTGAGCGTTTTGGTTTCCGTATAGTCTTCCACGGCATGCCGCCCGAGTTCGCGGCCAAGCCCCGACTGGCGGTAGCCTCCGAAGGGCAGTTCGGACGCGCCGTCCATGAAGGTGTTCATCCAGATCGTGCCGGCGCGCACGCGCCGCCCGATCGTCAGACACGTATCGAAATCGCGGCTCCAGACGCCGGCCGAAAGCCCGTAGTCGATCGAATTGGCGATGCGGATCGCCTCCTCGGTCGTCTCGAAGGTGAGGACGGAGAGGACCGGGCCGAACACCTCCTCGCGTGCCACTGCCATGTCCGGCTTGACGGCCGAAAGGATCGTCGGCGCCATGAACTGGCCCATGCCGAGATCGAGCGCCGCGCCACCATGGCTGACGGCCGCACCCTCGCTCGCCGCGGCCGTTACATAGCCGGCGATCTTTTCCAGATGCTGTGGCGTGATGATCGCGCCGACCTGCGTCTCGGGATCGAGTGGATCGCCGACCTTGACCTTGGCCGAGAGGCTGGCGATGCGCGCCGTCACCTCATCGGCGATGTCACGATGCAGGATCAGCCGCGAGCCGGCATTGCAGCATTCGCCGGCATTGAAATAGGCGCCGAAGACCGCCGCATCGATGAACGCGTCGAGATCGGCGTCGGGGAAGACGATCTGCGGGTTCTTGCCGCCGAGTTCGAGCGACACCTTCTTCAGGGTCTGCGCCGCGTTCGCCATCGTCAGCCGCCCCACCCCGGTCGAGCCGGTAAAGGAGACCATGTCGACATCCGGGTGGGTGGTGAGCGGCGCACCCGCTTCCGGCCCGGTGCCGACGATGATGTTCACCACCCCGGCCGGCACGCCGGCAGCCTCGAGGATCTCGCCAAGGACGAGCGTCGAGGCGGAGGTGAGTTCCGAGGGTTTCACCACTGTCGTGCAGCCGGCAGCGAGTGCGAAGGGCAGTTTCTGGCTGACGATCAGGAAGGGAAAGTTCCAGGGCGTGATGATCGAGACGACGCCGATCGCCTCGCGCAGCACGACGCCGAGGGTGCCCTCGCCGAGCGTGTTGTAACTCTCGCCGGATAGGTCCCGCGCAAGTGCGGCCGCATAGCGCCAGATATCGGCGGCACCCCCCAGTTCGCCCTTGGCCTGGCTGATCGGCTTGCCGGATTCGACCGCGTCCAGAAAGGCGAGCTCATCGGCCCGCGCGGCGATCATGTCGGCGGCTCGGAGCAGGATCAGCGAACGTTCGGACGCGGTCATGCGCGGCCAGGGGCCATCGTCGAAGGCGCGCCGCGCCGCGGCAATGGCGCGCTCGGCATCCGCCTTCGCCGCCGCCTGGTAGCGGCTGACGACCACGCCGTGACCCGGCGCCACCCGCTCGATCGTCCGGCGCTCGGCGCCGGCCACCCATTGGCCGTCGATCAGCATTCGGAATTCGCGGACCTTGTAATCGCCGAGCGGTTTCGGCCTCACCAGAACCGTCATCACCATTCTCCCTTGAAGCGCGCTTCGCGCTTTTCGCTGAAGGCTGCGACGCCCTCCTTGAGGTCGCCGGTCTTGGCGACAAGGATCGAGCCCAACGCTTCGACCGCCGCGCCCCTGTCCTCGCCGCTTGCCGAGGCGATCATCAGTTTCGATATTTCGAGCGCCGCCGGGCCACGCGCCGCAATCCGGGCGGCATAGTCCCGCGCTGCGGTCACCACCGTGCCTGTCGCGACCACCGCATCGACCAGCCCTTCGGCCCTCGCCTCCTCTGCCGTGAACATCTCGCCGCCGAGCACCATGCGGCGGACGATCTGTGCGCCGAACCGCAAGGCGAGGCGCTGCGTGCCGGACCAGCCCGGCACCATGCCGAGACTCGTTTCGGGAAGGCCGATTTTCACCTGCGTCTCGGCGATGCGGATATCCGCTGCCGCCGCCAGTTCCAGGCCGCCGCCGAGCGCATGGCCGTTGAGTGCCGCGATCACCGGCATGCGCAGCGTCGCCAGCCGCTCGAAGACGCGGTGGCCGAAGCGCACCCAGTCATGACCGAAGGCGGCAGGGTCCATGCCGCCCCAGGCCTTGATGTCACCGCCGGCGGAAAAGGCCTTGCCCTCGCCGGTGAGGATCGCGACCCGCACGGCGCGGTCCGCCTCGACCGCATCGCAAGCGGCGGCGAGCGCCTTCAGCATGTCGATGTCGAAGGCATTGAGCTTTTCCGGCCGTGCGACCGTCATCGTCGCGACGGCGCCGTCGATCTCGACCCGGATGCGTTCGTCAGCCATTTGCGCCTCCCGCGATCTCGCGTTGCGGCTTGGCGGGGAGCTCGAGGCCAAGCGGAGCCTCGTGGAACAGCGCCGCGTCCATGACCTTCAGCTTGTCGGAAACGATCAGCGGGAACTCCGACTGGTCGAGGATATGCGCCTCAAGTTCGACGCCCGGAGCGATTTCGGTGAGCAGGATGCCCCCCGGCGTCAGCTTCATCACGCAGCGCTCGGTGACATAGGTGATGTCCTGGCCCTGCTCGACCGCGCGTCGGCCGGAGAAGGTGACGTGTTCGACCTGGTTGACCAGCTTCCTGAGCTTGCCTTCCTTCTCGATCACCAGCCTGCCACCGGCGACGCCAAGTTTCGCGCCGGCATTGAACATGCCGGAGAACACGATCTTCTTCGCCCGCGCCGTGATGTCGACGAAGCCGCCGGCGCCGGCCGTCACATGCGGGCGGAAGCTGAGCTTCGAGACATTGACCGAACCGGTGCGGTCGATCTCCAGGAAGGAGAGCAGCGACGCATCGAAGCCGGCCCCCTGGAAATAGGTGAACTGGTAGGGCGACGGCATGAAGGCATCGGCGTTCGACGCGCAGCCGAAGGCGAAATCCAAGAGCGGCACGCCGCCGACCGCGCCCTGTTCGATCACCCAGGTGACGGCGCCATGCAGCCCCTCTTCAAGCAAGATGCGCGGCACGTTGGCGGAGATGCCGAAGCCGAGATTGACGGCGCTTCCGGCCTCCAGCTCCTGCGCGACCCGGCGTGCGATCACCTTCTGGATGTTGAACTCCGGGACGCGGAAACTGTCGAGCGGCCGGAAGATCTCGCCGGAGATCGCCGGATCGTAGAGCGTCTGCGTCGTCTGCTTCTGTTCCGAATCGACGACGACGTAGTCGACGAGCACACCGGGCACGCGCACATCGTGCGGTTTGAACGAACCTTCCTTGGCGATGCGCTTCACTTGCGCGATGACGATGCCGCCATTGTTGCGGGCGGCGAGCGCCTGGTCGAGCCCGCCGAGATAGGCGCCCTCGTGCTCATAGGTGAGATTGCCGCGCTCGTCCGACGTGGTGGCGCGGATGATTGCCACCTCAGGCGCGATCGCCTTGAAATAGAGCCAGTCCTCGCCCTCGAAGGAGATCTTCTTGACCACCGGCTCCGCGGCAGCGGAAGCGTTCATGGCGCAGCCCTCGCGCGACGGGTCGACGAAGGTGTCGAGGCCGACCTTGGTCATCACGCCCGGGCGTTTCGCCGCCGCCTCGCGATGCATGTCGAAGAGAATGCCGGAAGGAATGTTGTAAGCTGCCACTTCATTCGCGCCGATCATCTGCCAGATCAGCGGCGGCTCGGCGCTCGACGGACCGGAAGGGTAGGAGCCGCCGATGATCTTCTTCAGGAGGCCTTTTTTTGCGATGTAGTCGACGCCCTTGATGCCGCTCATGTCGCCGGCGGCGATCGGGTGCAACGTCGTCAGGTCGCGGGGATGGCCTGTCGCGGCGAAGCGCTCGCCGATCGCCTTCAGCATCAGATCGGGGCAGCCGAGTCCGCTGGAGGAGGAGACCGAAACGATTGCGCCGTCCGGTATCAGGGCAGCCGCTTCGGCCGGGGAAATATGCTTGCTCATCGACATCCGGTCAAAGTCCCGTTTCGATCTGCGCGGCGACGCCTGTAGCCGCCGCCTTGACGACGGCAAGGCCGGTGGCGAGCGACCAGACGCCGTCCTCTCCCGTCGCGGAGGGCCGGCCGTTTCCTTCGATGGCCGCATGGAAGGCGAGGAGCGCTGTCTCGTAGAGATTGCGGTGGTCGAGCGGCAGTTCGATTTCGCCCTCTTCGTTGCGCAAGGTCACCGTGCCGACCGGGCGTTGGGTCATGACATTGCGGCCGATCAGCGAACCGTCCGTGCCATGCACTTCGAGCCCCGTCTCGGCATATTTCGTCGTAAAGGCGTCATGGAACTGGGCGATCACGCCGGAGCGGAAGCGTAAGACCCCCATGACGCCGTCCTCGAGCCCCTCCTTGCCCATGCCGGCGGCGTGGCTGATCGCCACCGCCTCGATCGGATCGTCGTCGAGGATGAAGCGCAGCGTGTCCGCGTCGTGGACGGTGATGTCGAGGATGACGCCGCCGCCGGCATCCGGCCTTTCGAGCCGCCAACCCTGCAGGTGCGGCGGCAGGTAGACGGCGTGGAAGACGCGTGCCGCGATCGGCCGGCCGATCCGGCCCGCGGCGATGGCGTCCCGCATGGCCCGGTGCGTGGCGGCATTGCGCAGATGATGGTTCGTGCCGAGCACGACGCCGGCCTCGCATGCCTTCAACACCATCTCGCAGCCGTCATTCAAGTTCATCGCCAGCGGCTTCTCGCAGAGCACGTGCTTGCCTGCGTGAATCGCCGCGAGTGCCTGGGCGTGATGAAGCTCATTGGTCGTCGAGATATAGACCGCATCGACGTCGGCATCGCCGACGAGCTCATGGAGGCTGCTGACGGACTTGGCGATGCCGTTTTCCGCAGCATAGGCCTGGCCGCGCTCAGGGCTCGAGCTCATCACCGAAACGACTTCCCCGCCGGCGGCGCGGATGGCGCCGATCACCCATTCGCGCGCGATCGTGCTGGCGCCGATCAATCCCCATCGGATCATGACGAAATCTCCTTCACTCTGCGCTCGACGGTGCCGCCGCAGCTCTGGCGGACGACGAGCCGCACCGGACTGATGATGGATTCGGCCTCGGCGCGCCCGGCCGTGATCTGCCTCAGGAGCAAGTCCGCCGCGCGCTCGCCCATGCCCTGCGGGTCGACGGACACCGTGGTCAGCGCCGGCACCGCGGTCTTTGCCTCGATCACATCGTCGAAGCCGATCACCGCGAAATCCGCGCCCGGCTCGAGCCGCCGCGCCCTGAGCCCGTCGCAAACCCCGAAGGCAACCGCGTCGTTGAAGCAAAGTGCGGCGGTCGGCCGTTCCTTGAGCATCATCGCCTGCTCGACCGCCGTCACGCCGCCGGCCCGCGACGGCGCCGAGCCGATGACCAGTTCGTCAAGGGCCGGCATTCCCGCCTCGCGAAGCGCATCGCGATAGCCGCGCATGCGCGCCTCGAAGACGGCAGTGTCCGGGAAGCCGCCGAGGAAGGCGATGCGCCGATGGCCACGCTCGATCAGGTGACGGACGGCGGCCATGGCGCCGGCATGATTGTCGGAGGTCAGCGACGAGACGCCGGCTTCCGCGATGTCACGCACGACGAGCACGACCGGAATGCCGCTGGCGACGAGCGGCGCGAGATCGGCGGCTTCCGTGCCGCGCGCCGGCGAGATGATCAGGCCCGAAACCCCATGCTCGCGCATCGAGGCGATGACCTCCCGCTGGCGCTCGCTCTTTTCACCGGTATTGGCCAGGAACTGGACGAAGCCGGCCGACTGCACCACCGCATCGACGCCGACCGCGAGCTCCGCGAAGAAGCTGTTCGTCAGGTCGTTGACGACGATGCCGATGATCTTCGACCGCGCCTGGCGCAGATTGGCGGCGCTGCGATTGTAGACATAGCCAAGCTCGCGGATAGCAGTATTCACCTTGGCACGCGTTGCCTCGTTGACCAGCGCACTCCCCTGCAGGACGAGCGACACGGTCGACTTCGACACGCCGGCGGCGCGCGCTATGTCGACGACTGTCACCCGCTCCTTCGCCATCGATCTCCTCCCTCCGCGTTGAATTCTGCATCCTTAATAATTGGAACGTTCCAATTTCGTCAAGAGGCTTTTGTCCACTTTTTGATGGCCCTGCGGAGATTCGGACTAGCGAGAATCCTGATTGAAAATTGCGTGAATTATCAGTGCTTGCCCCTCACAGAAAGCCCGCGTCCCACTTCAGCATGGAACAACCGGGGCGATTCGAGGAGCATGGAAGCGTCTGGGCGGATCAGCGCGAGAGAAATTTCGGCCTTGAAATTTGGAACGATCTAAATTATTCGATGCGACAAACCTGAGGAGGACGCACACCGATGACCAGCCTGATGCTGCTGCGCCAAGACGGCTTGCTCGAAGAATACCGGCTCCGGGGGACGCCGATCGCCCGGCCTGCTGCGGTGCCCACCTTCAACCGCATCGCCTATGCGGCCGCCCATGTCGTTTCCGATCCGCTTCGCGACGCCGATCCCTGGGACAATCCGGCGATCGACTGGGAGGCAACGATGGCCTTTCGCCATCACCTATGGGGCTTGGGATTCAAGATCGCCGAGGCGATGGATACCGCGCAGCGCGGCATGGGCCTTGCCTGGCCGGCCGCGCAGGAATTGATCCGCCGGTCGCTCGTCGAGGCGCGGAGCGTCCCCGGTGCGGATCTCGCCTGCGGCGCCGGTACCGACCATCTCCCTCCCGCGGAAGCCCGGTCGATCGAGGACGTCATCGCCGCCTATGAGGAGCAGATCGGCTTCGTCGAGGGCGAGGGCGGCCGCGCGATCATGATGGCGAGCCGGGCACTCGCCCGCGTGGCGCAATCCGCCGACGACTACCGGCGCGTCTACGGCCATATCCTGCGTCAGGCGAAGGACAAGGTCGTGCTGCACTGGCTCGGCGACATGTTCGACCCGCAACTGAAAGGCTATTGGGGATCGGAGAATTTCGAGGAGGCACTGGAAACGGTGCTGTCGATCATCGACGAGAACAGTGCCAAGGTCGAAGGCATCAAGATCTCGCTGCTCGACAACGCCAAGGAAGTGGCGCTGCGCAAGGGCCTTCCGGAAGGCGTGCTCTGCTTCACCGGCGACGACTTCAACTATGCGGAACTGATCGAGGGCGACGGCGCGAAATACAGCCACGCGCTGCTCGGCATCTTCGACGCCGTCGCGCCCTCGGCCTCGAAGGCGCTCGCCGCGCTGGCGAGCGGCGATCTCGCCACTTTCCGCGGCGTCATCGAGCCGACCGTGCCGCTGTCACGCAAGATCTTCGAGGCGCCGACGCAATATTACAAGGCCGGTGTCGTGTTTCTTGCCTGGCTGAACGGCCACCAGCGCCATTTCACGCTGCCGGCCGGCCTGCAGTCCGCCCGCGGGCTGCTGCACTACGCGGACGTCTTCCGCCTCGCCGACCAGGCAAATGTGCTCGACAAGCCGGAACTGGCGGCAGCCCGGATGCGCAATCTGCTGGCGGTGCTGGGGGTAGAGCAGGGGGGCTAATCCGACAGACCTTGGTTTATCAGGCATAGAGTGACGCCCCTCACCCTAGCCCTCTCCCCGCTTGCGGGGAGAGGGGACTTAGGCGGCGCGGCATACCCCTTCGCCCCGCCTGCGGGGAGAAGGTGCCGGCAGGCGGATGAGGGGCTGAGGGGCGAACGGGAAAAACCCGAAAGGCCCGCTACGCCGCCAGCCCCTTCTTCTGGAGCATCGCTTCCGGGCTCGGCAGCTTGCCGCGGAAGGCCTTGTAGGCGTCCTCCGGGTCGATCGCCCCGCCGACCGAATAGATATGGCCCTTGAGCTTCTCCGCCATTGTCGGATCGAAGGGATCGCCGGTCTCCTCGAAGGCGGCGAAGGCGTCGGCGTCGAGCACCTCCGACCACATATAGGAATAATAGCCGGCCGAATAGCCGTCGCCCGAGAAGACGTGCAGGAAATGCGGGCTGCGATGGCGCATGACGATCGATTTCGGCAGGCCGATCTTCTCGAGCGTCGCGGCTTCCAGCGCCATCGGATCGCCGGCGTTCTCTGCCGTATGATAGGCCATGTCGACAAGCGCCGAGGAGGTGAATTCGACGGTGGCGAAGCCGCAATTGAAGGTTCTGGCCGCGAGCACCTTGTCGAGCAGCGCCTGCGGCATGGGTTCGCCGGTCCGGTAATGCACGGCGTATTGCCTGAGGATCTGCGGCACCGTCAGCCAGTGTTCGTAGAGCTGCGATGGCAGTTCGACGAAATCGCGCGAAACGCCGGTACCGGAGACCGACGGATAGGTGACGTTCGACAGCATGCCGTGCAGGGCATGGCCGAACTCGTGGAAGAGGGTGCGGGCGTCGTCGATCGAGAGCAGGGCGGGCTTGCCGTCCGCGGGCTTTGCGAAATTGCAGACATTGTAGACGATCGGGATTTCACCAACCGCGCCGTTCTTCAGTCGCAATTTATGCTGCGACTGGAAGGAGCTCATCCAGGCGCCGGAGCGCTTCGACGAGCGGGCGAAATAGTCGCCGAGGAAGAGCGCCACGAGCTTGCCCGAAGCGTCTCGGATCTCGAAGACCCGGACATCCGGATGGTAGGCGGCGATGCCCTTCCTCTCCGTCGCCGTGATCCCGAAGAGCCGGCCCGCGACGTCGAAGCAGGCATCGACGATCCTTTCGAGCTGCAGATAGGGCTTCAGCTCGCTTTCCGAGAAGCTGAACTTTTCGGCCCGGAGCTTTTCCGCATAGTGGCGCCAGTCCCAGGGCATGACCTCGTGGTTGCGGCCCTCGGCAGCAATCAGATTGGCGAGATCCGCCTCCTCCTCGCGAGCGCGCGCGACCGCCTTTTCCCAGACCTGCATCAACAGCCCGTTCACCGCTTCCGGCGTCTTCGCCATCGTGTCGTCGAGCTTCAGCGCCGCGTAGTTCTCGTAGCCGAGCAGTTTTGCCTTCTCCGCCCGAAGCGAAAGCGTCTCGGCGATGATGCCGCGATTGTCGGTCTCGCCGCCGTTTGCGCCGCGCGCCGTCCAGGCTCTGAACGCCTGTTCGCGCAGTTCCCGGTTTTCGGAAAATGTCAGGAATGGCTCGATGATCGAGCGCGACAGTGTGACGGCGTATCTGCCGTCCTCGCCGCGCTCGCGCGCCGCAGCCGCCATGGCGTCCTTCAGGAAATCCGGAAGCCCTGCCAAATCTTCTTCGCTCGACAGCAGCAGCACCCAGTTCTTCTCGTCGGCCAGCACGTTCTGGCCGAATTTCGCCCCGAGCCCGGCGAGTGTCTCGTTGATCGCCGCAAGCCGGTCCTGCTCCGCCTTTTCGAGCTGGGCGCCGGACTTGACGAAACCCTTCCAGTGCCGTTCGAGAACGCGCGTCGCCTCGAGATCCAGGCGGAGCGCTTCCCGCTTCTCCCACAACGCGTCGATGCGGCTGAACAGGGCCGGGTTCGTGCCGATCCTGGAGTAATGGCGCGACATCTTCGGCGCGATGTCGCGTTCAAGTGCCTGGATCGTCTCGTTCGTGTGGGCGCCCGCCTTGGTCCAGAACAGCGCCGAAACCCGCGATAGCTCGTCTCCGGCAATTTCCAGCGCGACGACGGTGTTCTCGAAGCTCGGCGGCTCGGGGTTGTTGGCGATCGCATCGATCTCCGCCTCGTGGCTAGCGAAGACGGCCTCGAAGGCGGGGGCGAAGTCCTCGTCGTTCATCGCCTCGAAGCGAGGCAGGCCCTCATGGCCGGTCCAATTCACCAAGGCAGGATTGAGCGTAGCGTCGACGATCATGAGAACTCCTTTGCATGCGGACCCGGCACGCGGATCGTCGAGCCGGACGAGATGTTTGAAGTGGTTGATGAAAGCAAGGCCGTCAAGGCTTGCGCATGCCGAAAAGTCCGGGCGCCGCGTGCCAGATCGCCTGCGCCGCAAAGCCGATGAAGAGCAGCCCCGACAGCCGTACGATGGTGAGCTCATGGCGGCGATAGAAGCGGCGTACGACCGAGGCGCCGATGATGGCGATCAGGAGCACGTCGGCGAGCAGGAAGCCGATCAGCGACACGGCGAGCAGCATCGGCAGCGCATTGAATTCCAGCGCGTTGGCGGAACCGGCGAGCAGCGCCGTGAAGGTCGCCAGCGCCACCGGGTAGCCTTTGGGATTGGTGAGCCCGAAGATCAGCCCGCGTCGAAGCGGCCGCTCGACCGTCATCAGCGCTCTATTCTCGCCTTTCGGGCGGGCCCCGAGCGCCGTCCAGCCGATCCAGGCGAGATAGGCGCCGCAGAAGAGGCCGAGGATGTCGAAGATCGCCGTTCCGATCGACCGGGCACCGACGATGGCGACGAGCGCCAGCGTCGACCAGAGGATATCGCCGGCGAGATGGCCGCCCATGAACAGCGCGCCGGCCTTTCGCCCCTGGCCGGCGCCGATGCCGAGAAGCGCCAGAAAGGCGGGGCCGGGGATCAGCGTATAGGACAGCGCTGCGAAAAAGGCACCGACAAGAAGCGTCTCGGACATCCTGAGGACCCCGGTTGAAATTCGGCCATTCGAGCGCCCGGCGCCGGTTCCGTCAAGCGGAAACGGCAGTGGCTGCGGATCCGGCCGGCTGGCCGGCGCGCCCTCATCTTGACCTGCTTGCCTCTGCGGCGTCAGTGTCGATGCGAAGGCTTGCGGAAGGTAAGGATGTCCATCGTGGCCCGAACCAGCTCTGCGACAGCCCGGATGAACCTGCGCATGGGTTTTCCTCACCGTAGGCGAACCGGTGATCGGTCCATCCTATCATTTTCTCGCGTTCCGGCGAGCGGGGTCAGTTTCCGAGGGAACCGGTAAGGCGCGCATAATCTTTCGCCGACGCGATTTCCCTGGATACCAAGTTGCGCTAGAACGCCGCCCAGTTTCCCCCTCGAGAAGGACTATCCATGACTGTGCGCAATCTCTTCCTTCTGCCCGGCGACGGCATCGGCCCGGAAGCCATGGCGGAAGTCCGCAAAATCATCGCTTACATGAATGCCGAACAGGGCGGCGGCTTCGTGACGGACGAGGGGCTTGTGGGTGGTTCCGCCTATGACGCCCATGGCGTGGCGATCTCGGAAGACGACATGGCGAAGGCGCTGGCCGCCGATGCCGTGCTCTTCGGCGCCGTCGGCGGACCGAAATGGGATGCGGTTCCCTATGAGGTGCGGCCGGAGGCGGGCCTGCTGCGGCTTCGCAAGGACCTCGAACTCTTCGCCAACCTGCGGCCCGCAATCTGCTACCCGGCGCTTGCCAACGCCTCGTCGCTGAAGCCCGAACTCGTCGAGGGCCTCGACATCCTGATCGTCCGCGAGCTGACCGGCGGCGTCTATTTCGGCGAGCCGAAGGAGATCATCGACCTTGGCAACGGGCAGAAGCGCGGCATCGACACCCAGGTCTACGACACCTACGAGATCGAGCGCATCGCCGGCGTCGCCTTCGAACTGGCGCGCACCCGCAAGAACCGCGTCTGCTCGATGGAAAAGCGCAACGTCATGAAGTCGGGCGTGCTCTGGAACCAGGTGGTTACCGAGACGCACAAGGCGAAATATTCGGACGTGCAGCTCGAGCACATGCTGGCCGACGCCGGCGGCATGCAGCTCGTCCGCCAGCCGAAGCAGTTCGACGTGATCGTCACCGACAACCTGTTCGGCGACATGCTCTCCGACGTCGCCGCGATGCTGACCGGCTCGCTCGGCATGCTGCCTTCGGCTTCGCTCGGCGCACCGGACGCCAAGACCGGCAAGCGAAAGGCGCTCTACGAGCCGGTGCATGGCTCGGCGCCGGACATTGCCGGCAGGGGCATCGCCAACCCGATCGCGATGATCGCTTCCTTCGCCATGTGCCTGCGTTACTCCTTCAACCTCGTGAAGGAAGCCGACAACCTCGAGAAGGCGATCGCCAACGTGCTCGACAAGGGCATCCGCACCGGCGACATCATGGCGGAAGGTTGCCGCCAGGTCGGCACCGTCGAGATGGGCGACGCCATCCTGGCCGAGTTCAAGGCGCTCTCGGCCTGATCGGCCGAGGCTGCTTTCTACGGAAATGAACAGGCACCTCCGGACACACGTCCGGAGGTGTTTTTGTTTGGATTCTCTTGATTTTTCCTCGTTCGTTTTCACATGCAGGGAAACGACAGGAAAGACCGATATGAACCAACCGCTTGCCTCCACGGGCTGGATCCTGCTGACGACGATCGTTCTCGTCGTGGCGCTCGTTCCCTTCGATCCGCACGTGTCGGAATGGGCGCGGGGCCTGCCGGACGAGATCGTCGGCTTCAACCGGACGATCACCGACTTCGGCACCTTCGCCTGGATGCTCTATACGTCGGCGACCCTGCTCCTGATCGCCTTCGTCGTCCGGCGATCATCGAGGCGCGACACGGTACGGCAGAAGGCGCGAACCGCACGCAACCTCTCGGCCTATTTCCTGCTGACGATCGGCACGGCAAGCGTGCTGGTTCACGGACTGAAATTGCTGATCGGCCGCGCCCGCCCCGAGCTCTTCGCCGAATACGGCGCCTACAGTCTGACCCCGTTCACCGGCAGCGGCGCCTTCGAGAGTTTCCCCTCGGGCCACTCGACGGCGGCTGGCGCCTTCTTCGGTGCCTTCGCGATGCTGGCCCCGCAGCTGCGGCCGCTCTTCCTGATACTGGCGCTGTTGATCGGCGTCTCGCGCGTCGTGGTCGGCGCCCATTATCCGAGCGACGTGGCCGCCGGCCTGCTGCTCGGCCTCTGGGTCGCGATAATGTACGCCTTTCTCTTCGCCCGCCGGGATTGGCTGTTCCGCCTCGATACCGGCGGCTGGCCGGCACCGAAGAGCGCAAGTTCTCCGCCGAAGCGCAAATAAAAAGCCGGCGCGGAAGCCGCGCCCAGGAGCCCCAAACAAAAAGCCGGCGCGGAGGCCGCGCCGAGGAGCCCCAAACAAAAAGCCGGCGCGGAGGCCGCGCCGGAGTCAGGAGAGCTTGATTAGAAGCGGGAAGCGGCTTTTCGTCCTCATCCCGCGTCTTGATTCGAGTCCGCTCAGTCCATCTGGTGGATGTCGCGGTCCTTGGTTTCCGGCAGGAACAACAGGCCGATGACCAGCGTGAGGCCGGCGAACACGATCGGATACCACAGGCCATAGTAGATATCGCCCTTGGCGGCGCTCATCGCGAAGGCCGTCGCCGGGAGAAGACCACCGAACCAGCCGTTGCCGATGTGATAGGGCAGCGACATGCCGGTGTAGCGGATGCGGGTCGGGAAGAGCTCGACCAGCAGCGCGGCGATCGGGCCGTAGACCATCGTCACATAGATGACGAGGACCGTCAGAACCGCGATGATTACCGTCCAGTTGACGCGCTCCGGGTCGGCCACCATCGTGAAAGTGCCGGCCTTGTCGATCGAATAGACCGCCATTTCGGTGGCGCTGCCGACTTCTTCCTTGGTGAGCAGCTTGTCGGCGACGAGCTTGTCGGCCGGGACCATGGTCTTTTCGCCGGCGCGGATGGCGGCCGCGTCGAGGGCCAGTTCCGGATTGGCGGCAACGAAGCCGTCGAGCTTCGATTCCGGCACCTTGGCCGCACCGCGCACCAGCGGGTAGCCCGAAACTTGCAGCGCCATGTTGACCTGCTTGCTGAACGCGGCGTCCTCGGCCTTGGCCTTGTCGCCGGCGGCAACGGCGTCATAGCTGGTAATCGTCGTCTCGCCGACTTTCACCGTCGCCGGGGTTCCCGC
This sequence comes from Sinorhizobium glycinis, assembly GCF_001651865.1. GTDB lineage: Bacteria > Pseudomonadota > Alphaproteobacteria > Rhizobiales > Rhizobiaceae > Sinorhizobium > Sinorhizobium glycinis. The sequence goes on along the minus strand of NZ_LPUX01000060.1, from coordinate 122,689 downwards.
CGCAGCCGTTGTCACGACGTCATAGGGAACCGAGTTCTTGGTCAGGAAGGCCGTTGCGATGTCGCACGAGGTCGTGAACTTCGCCGTGCCGGTCGGGTTGAACTGGAACTTGCAGTCCCCCGGGGCGGCAGTAACCGTCGCGCGAACGCTCTGCTGTGCCTCGGCCAAAGCCGGGTTGCCGGCCCAGGTCATTGTCTTGAACAGCGGGAAATAGGTCAGCATGGCGAGCAGCAGGCCGGCCATGATGATCGGCTTGCGGCCGATCTTGTCGGAAAGCCAGCCGAAGAACACGAAGAAGCCGGTGCCGAGCACGAGCGAGGCGGCAACCATCAGGTTCGCCGACTGGCCGTCGATCTTCAGGATGCTCTGCAGGAAGAACAAGGCGTAGAACTGGCCCGAGTACCAGACGACGGCCTGGCCGACGACGGCACCGAAAAGCGCCAGCAGCGCGACCTTGGCATTCCGCCATTGGCCGAAGGCCTCCGTCAGCGGCGCCTTCGAACCCTTGCCCTCTTCCTTCATCTTCTTGAAGGCCGGCGATTCGTTCATCTTCAGCCGTATCCAGACGGAAACACCGAGAAGCACGCAGGAGAGCAGGAACGGCACGCGCCAGCCCCAGGCGGCGAAGGCTTCCTTGCCGACCATGTACTGAACCAGCAGGATGACCACCAGTGACAGGAACAGGCCGAGCGTCGCCGTCGTCTGGATCCACGAGGTAAAGTAGCCGCGGCGTCCATGCGGCGCATGTTCGGCCACATAGGTCGCAGCACCGCCATATTCACCGCCGAGCGCAAGGCCCTGCAGCAGGCGAAGCATGATCAAGATGATCGGCGCGGCGATGCCGATCGAAGCGGCGCCGGGCAGGATGCCGACCAGGAAGGTCGAAAGACCCATGATCAGGATCGTGACAAGAAACGTATATTTGCGACCGACAAGGTCCCCGATTCGGCCGAAGACCAGTGCGCCGAAGGGGCGCACCAGGAAGCCGGCGGCAAATGCAAGCAGCGCGAAGATGTTGCGTGTCGTCTCCGGATACTGGCTGAAGAAGGTGGCGCCAATATAAACGGCAAGCGACCCGTAAAGATAGAAATCATACCATTCGAAGACGGTTCCGAGCGACGAGGCGAAGATGACCTTCTTCTCCTCGGCGGTCATGGGACCGGCTTTTCTTACGCCGTCCGCTGTTGCGACATTTGCCATTTTGATGATCCTCCACTTCAAAAGGAGCGTCCATTTGGATCGTCCCCGGCTCCTCCCCGAAGCCGCGAACGCGGTACGCCTGATTTGAGAAGATGTCAGAAAAGCCTTGCCGGAGGCAGGGATGCTTTGGGCTTATGACTTTCGTCTAATGCGGCCCGGTCCGGCACGGCGGCGCGGAAGCGCCGGACCCGCAATTCGAGGCGGAGAGCCGCCGCCGGCTTGACTCTTGTGGAAAAGCCGGTAAGAGCAGCGGCGAACGAGGAAACTTGAGATGCGACCGAGCAGTTCGTCCATCGATGCGCTGAACTTGCCGGCCCGTGCCGGGCAGGCTCGCTGTTTCTCGCTCGCCAGCAAAACAACGGCCAAAACGACGACGAAAACCGTCTGACGTCTCTGGCCCTCCGCTCTCTCCCCGGTACGGCCGGGGACAGGACCCTCGCGGACAATCCGCGCGGCTCCGCCTCCACCAGACGAGGAGAGACAGAAAGAGAGCTTAGATCATGGGTTTCAAGATTGCAGTCGCAGGCGCCACCGGCAATGTCGGCCGGGAGATGCTGAACATCCTTTCCGAACGGGGATTTCCTGCGGATGAGGTTGTGGCGCTCGCCTCGTCGCGCTCCGTCGGCACCGAGGTCTCCTACGGCGACAAGACGCTGAAGGTCTCCAACCTCGAAACCTATGACTTCTCCGACACGGACATTTGCCTGATGTCGGCCGGCGGCGCGGTCTCCCTGAAGTACTCGCCGAAGATCGGCCAGCAGGGCTGCGTCGTCATCGACAATTCCTCGGCCTGGCGCTACGACGCCGAGGTGCCGCTGATCGTGCCGGAAGTGAACGCGGACGCGGTTTCCGGCTTCACCAAGAAGAACATCATCGCCAATCCGAATTGCTCGACCGCGCAGCTCGTCGTCGCGCTGAAGCCGCTGCACGACCATGCGAAGATCAAGCGCGTCGTCGTTTCCACCTACCAGTCGGTCTCCGGCGCCGGCAAGGACGGCATGGACGAGCTCTTCAACCAGACGCGCGCCGTCTTCGTCGCCGATCCGATCGAGAGCAAGAAGTTCACCAAGCGCATCGCCTTCAACGTCATTCCGCACATCGACGTCTTCATGGAAGACGGCTACACCAAGGAAGAGTGGAAGGTTCTCGCCGAGACCAAGAAGATGCTCGATCCGAAGATCAAGGTGACCTGCACGGCGGTGCGCGTGCCGGTGTTCATCGGCCATTCGGAATCGGTCAATATCGAATTCGAGAACGAGATCACCGCCGACGAGGCGCGCGAGATCCTGCGCGAGGCGCCGGGCTGCCTCGTCGTCGACAAGCATGAGAACGGCGGCTATGTGACTCCCTACGAATGCGCCGGCGAAGACGCGACCTATATTTCGCGCATCCGCGAGGACGCGACCGTCGAGAACGGCCTCAACATGTGGGTCGTTTCCGACAACCTGCGCAAGGGTGCGGCGCTGAACGCCGTCCAGATCGCCGAACTGCTTGTCAACCGCGGCCTGATCAAGCCGCGCAAGCAGGCCGCCTGAAGAGGCGCCAATCAGGTGTAATCCGAAACCCCGCGCGGCCACACTGACCTTGCGGGGTTTCGCATTGAGTTCGGGCGATGGATTCACGTGAAACCATCGCCCGGGGGACGAGAGAGCGAACGAGAAGGCCCGGGCGGGGCGGGCTTTTCAAGTCAACTATTCGGGCTTTGACGGGGTATACAATGCACATGGCAAGGTGCGCAGTGACGGGGCTTGCAGCCCTCATCTCAACAGCATTTCTTCCGACGGCCGTCTCGGCGGCGCAATGCGGCAACGACGCCGGCGGCTTTTCCGCCTGGGTCGCCGAGTTCAAGCGCGAGGCCGCCGGCAGCGGCATCAGCCCATCTGTGCTCGATCAGGCACTTGCCGACGTCTCCTATAGCCGGGCGACGATCCGCGCCGACCGCGGTCAGAAGAGCTTCAAACTCTCTTTCGACCAGTTCATGAAAAAGCGGGGCGGCCAGGCGATCATCTCGCGCGGCCGGAAGATGCGCGCTCAGAACGCAGCGCTTTTCGACAGCCTCGAGCAGCGCTTCGGCGTGCCGGCCGGCCCGCTGATCGCGATCTGGGGCATGGAAACCGGCTTCGGCTCCTTCATGGGCAAGGAGCACACGCTCTCCGCCGTCTCGACGCTCGCCTATGATTGTCGCCGCTCCGCCTACTTTACCGACCAGCTCTATGCCGCGCTTCAACTCGTCGAACGGGGCGATCTCAGCCCGGCAGCGCGCGGCGCGGCCCATGGCGAAATCGGCCAGACGCAGTTCCTGCCGGTGAACGTTCTGAAATTTGGCGTCGACGGCGACGGCAACGGCCACATCGACATGGTCCGCTCCAAGGCCGACGCACTGGCCTCGACCGCAAACTTCCTGCGCGGCCACGGCTGGCAGCCGGGCGGCGGTTACCAGCCCGGCGAGGTCAATTACGCCGCGATCCAGGGCTGGAACGCCGCAAGCGTCTACCAGCAGGCGATCGCCATCATCGGCGCCGAGATCGACGGCGACTGAGGAAATAACAGCAGTCGCCCCTCATCCGGCTGCCGCTACCTTCTCCCCGTTCTGACGGGGAGAAGGCCCCGCTGCATGGCTTTCGCTTGCCAAAGAACGGCGACGGAGTTTCGTTATCCTCTGCAAAGATCCGAGCGGGAGAGCGGGGACTAAGGCGGCGCGGCAAGTCCCTTCGCCCCGCTTGCGGGGAGAAGGTGCCGGCAGGCGGATGAGGGGAGCTCTTCTGTTTTACATCCCCGGCCGGGCGAAATCGCCGGTCTTGGCGTCCATCACCCAAAGCTCGCCGGTCGAAATGTCGAACCAGGCGCCGTGAAGACAGAGCTTTCCCTTCGCTTCGAGAATCTGCACGCAGGGAAAGGTCTTGAGGTTCGCGATCGAATTCCGGATCGACACGCGCTCGAGCGCGCGCTGGCGTTCCGACTGCGTCATCACCTCATTGCTCTGGATCTGCTCCGCGGCGGGCTTCAGGAGGTTCATCCAGCGGCCGATGAAATCGCCGGGCGAGAGTGGTTCCGCATCCGGGTCCAGCGCCGCCTTGATACCGCCGCAGCGGCCGTGGCCCATGACGACGATGTCGCTGACGCGCAGCGACTGGACCGCGAATTCCAGGGCCGCCGAGGTCGAATGATAGTGCCCGTCCGGCTCATAGGGCGGCATCAGATTGGCGACGTTGCGGACCACGAAGAGCTCCCCCGGGCCACAGTCGAAAATCGTTTCGGGGGCAGCCCGCGAATCGCAACAGGCGATCAGCATCGTCCGCGGCTTCTGGCCCGTTTCTGCAAGCGTCTTGTAGCGTTGCTGCTGTTCGCTGAAGCGACCGTTCATGAAGTTACGGTAGCCGTTCAGAAGATGTTCCGGGAAGCGCTGCATATCCATCGGTTACCTCGCTGCGATCGACAGATCAATCCATTATGAGCAGTTTCTTTATTTCGGACGCATGCTCGGATGCATCAGCCGGCGCATCTGCACCATCGCCATCGGCGTCGCCAGACTCGAAGCATCCTGCTCGAGCGTCAGTTCGTCGGCGCCGCGCTTGCGGCTGCGCGCGATGACCTCGAACACGCTGGCGGTCGCCATCTGCAGCGCCCGATCCTCTGAAAGCCCCTGAAGAAGCCGCGCCAGAAAAACGGCGGAGAGCAGGTCGCCCGTGCCGTTCGGCGGATCGTCGATCAGCCGGTGTTCGGCAAGGAGCGCATGCCGGCCGGAAAGATAGAGATTGCCGGTGCCGCCGCTCATCATCGGGATCGCTGACGTCACCAGCACGCGGGACGCCCCGAGACCAAGTGCTGCGTCGAGGATCGCGGCGTTGCTTTCAAGTGCTGCGCCCGCAAGCCAGGCGAGCTCGAACCGGTTGGGCGTCGCCAGCGTCGCAAGCGGCAGCAGCCGATCGCGGATGGCGGCAGCGGTCTCGACCGGCACGTAAAGACCGTTCGCGTCACCGATCACCGGGTCGCAGGCGTAGAAAAGGTCCGGACTGCGTTCTTTGAGCGCCGTCACCAGTTGGGCAACGCCCTCGGCCTGCGCGGGTGAGCCCAGGTAGCCGGAGAGGACGGCGCGCACCTCGCCCCGCCAGGGCGCGTTGACGAGATCGCCGATGATCGACTGGAAATCCGCGTCAGGCATGACCACCCGCGTCGAGCGGCCATGGCCGGGATGCCAGGGAAGAATGACGGTCGGCAGCGCCCACACCCGGTGCCCGAGCGTTTCCAGGGCGAACACGGCGGCACGATTGCCGACGGTGCCGCGAACCACATGGCTGGATATGACGATGACGGCGCCGGGCGCGGCGGGCATTTCGGACATCGGGCGAGACCATCCTTCGATTCGAAGTGTGATCGCCCGCTGTCGCAGCCCTGTCAACAGGGAGTCCCTTGGGACCCATTTAGAGTACTGCGGCGTTTTTGTCCGTTTTCATCGTTTTTAGAGAAATTTTCGGAAAATGGCCCCCGATTTAAATGGATTTAGGTCGATTCTACGTGAATTTCTCCAAAAACAGGCTCGATTTTGCCCAAATCCGTCATAAAAACGATCGCCATTGACCATGGTTCTGATAGGGTCAACTATCATTTGGGGGAGCGAATTCATGGGCGTGAAGCATAATCCGAAGCGGGACCGTCACATCGATGCGGCCCGTGCGGCAGTGACCAAGATCGGGACCGAGACACTGCCGCCGGAGATCCTCTTCGGGGGCGCGAGCAACGACGACCTCGATCTCTATTCGCCGGACATGCTGGCGCTGACCGCCGCCCATGCCCGCAAGGAACTGGCCCGCTGGGATGGCGGCAAACCGCAGGTTTCCGTCGAGACGGTGCGGGGCGTAGCGCCGGGTGGAACCCAGGTCTCGATCATCGCCGTCACCGAGCGCAACATGCCTTTCCTCTATGACTCGGTCATGGGGGAAGTGACGAGCACCCACCGCGACATTCACCTGGCAATCCATCCCATCCTCGTCATGGAACCCGGCCAGCCGGTGAAACTCTTCGATCCGGACGAGGAAAGCAACCCGGCGCACCGCGTCAGCCATATCCAGATCCATTTGAGCAAGCTGACGCCGCTCGAGGAGCGGTCGCTGAGCAAGCGGATCACCGACGTGCTCGAACAGGTTCATCAAACGGTCCATGATTGGCCGGCAATGACCGCCTTGCTCGATCAGGCCATGCAGGAACTGGAGGACTACAACGCCTCCCGCAAGAAAAGCGACCGCGACGAGGCACTCGCCTTTCTTCGCTGGCTAAGGGACAACAATTTCACCTTCCTCGGGATGCGCGAATACACCTATTCCGGCAAGGGTGAGAAAGCGACGGTCGAACGTGGCAAGGGCCGGGGCCTCGGCATCCTGTCCAACCCGGAAGTCCGCGTCCTGCGCCAGGGCAAGGATGCGGTGCTGACGACGCCGGAGATCCTCGCCTTCCTGGAAGGACCGGACTTCCTGATCGTCACCAAGGCCAATGTGAAGTCGGTCGTGCACCGCCGGGCCTACATGGACTATATCGGCGTCAAGCGGTTCGACGCTTCCGGCAATGTCGTCGGGGAACTCCGCATCGTCGGGCTCTTCACCTCGACCGCCTATACGCGGCAGGCGGCCGAGATCCCGCTGTTGAGGCACAAGATCGAGAAGATCATCGATCACTTCGGCTACGATCCGCAGAGCCACTCCGGCAAGATGCTGGCGAATACGCTCGAATCCTATCCGCGCGACGATCTCTTCCAGATCGACGTCGGCCTGCTCGCCGCCTTCGCAGAGCAGATCAACGAACTCGGCGACCGGCCGCGGGTCCGCGTTCTGCCGCGCATCGACCACTTCGACCGCTTCGTCTCGGTCATCGTCTTCGTGCCGCGCGAGCAATATGATTCCGATGTCCGCGAGAAGATCGGCGATTACCTGAAAACCGTCTATGACGGCCGCGTCTCCGCCTATTACCCTGCCTTCCCCGAGGGCGGTCTCGCCCGTGTCCACTTCATCATCGGGCGCTCGGGCGGCAAGACGCCGCGCGTCCCGCAGGCCAAGCTCGAGGAGGCGGTCCGTACGATCGTCACCCGCTGGACCGACCGCTTCAACCTGCTCGCCCGCAAGGACGGCATCGAGCTTTCGGCCGGCGAAGCCTATCAGGCGGCATTCACGCCGGCCGAGGCCTATGCGGACCTTGGCGACATCGCCGCCTGCAGGTCGGGCGATCCGATTCGCATTTCCTTCTACAACCGGGACCGGGAGCGGCCCGACGCGCTGGAACTGAAGATATTCCACGCCGACACGCCGGTCTCGCTCTCCCTCCGCGTGCCGCTCCTCGAGAATCTCGGCTTCCGCGTCATCAGCGAGCAGACCCACGACATCGGTGTGCGCGCCCATGGCGAAGACCCGCGCGAGGTCGTGCTGCACGACATGGAACTCATCCACCGCGACGGCCACACGGTCCATCTCGCCAAGACGGGTGCCGCCCTGGAGGAAGCCTTCCTCGCCGCCTGGAACGGCACGATCGAGGACGACAACTTCAACCGGCTGGTCCTGCTCGCCGGGCTCACCGCCCGCGAAGTAACGGTGCTGCGCGCCTATTCGCGCTATCTGCGTCAGGCAGGGATCACCTATTCTCAAGGCTATATCGCCGACACGCTGAACAAATATCCGGCGATCGCCGCCGATATCTTCCGGCTGTTCTCGTCGCGGCTCGATCCGAGGGCGGACGCCAAGGCACGCGCGAAGAAGACCGGCGTCCTGCTGGCCGCGATCGAGGAGGCGCTCTCCGCCGTGCCCAGTCTCGACGAGGACCGGATCCTGCGCCGCTACATCAACGTCATCCAGTCGACGCTGAGAACCAATTTTTTCCAGAAGGATGCCGTAGGCAGACCGCGTCCCGTCCTTGCCTTCAAGCTCGATCCGAAACAGCTCGAAGGCCTGCCGGAGCCGCGCCCCTTCCGCGAAATCTTCGTCTACGGCACCGAAGTGGAAGGCGTGCATCTGCGTTTCGGCAAGGTGGCGCGCGGCGGGCTGCGCTGGTCCGACCGGGCCCAGGATTACCGCACCGAGGTGCTGGGCCTCGTCAAGGCGCAGCAGGTCAAGAACGCCGTCATCGTTCCGGTCGGCGCCAAGGGCGGCTTCTACCCGAAGCAGCTGCCCGTCGGCGGCAGCCGCGACGAGGTCTTCAAGGCCGGAACCGAGGCCTACAAGACCTATATCCGCACGCTGCTCTCGGTGACGGACAACATCGTCGGCCAGGAGGTCGTGCCGCCTCAGGACACGCTTCGTCTCGACGGCGACGACCCGTATTTCGTCGTCGCAGCCGACAAGGGGACCGCGACCTTCTCGGACACGGCGAACGGCCTGGCTCAGGAGGCCGGCTTCTGGCTCGACGACGCCTTCGCCTCGGGTGGCTCTGCCGGCTACGACCACAAGAAGATGGGCATCACCGCGCGCGGCGCCTGGGAAGCCGTCAAGCGGCACTTTCGTGAGATGGACATCGACATCCAGACGACGCCCTTCACGGTCGCCGGCGTCGGCGACATGTCGGGCGACGTCTTCGGCAACGGCATGCTGCTCTCGGAAAAGATCCGGCTGCTTGCCGCCTTCGACCACCGCGACATCTTCATCGATCCGAATCCGGATATCGATCTCTCCTTTGCCGAGCGCAAGCGCATGTTCGCGCTGCCGCGCTCGAGCTGGCAGGACTACGACCGCAAGACGCTTTCGCCCGGCGCGATGATCATCTCGCGGGCCGAGAAACTCGTCACGCTGACGCCCGAGGCAATGGCCGCGATCGGCATCGACAAGCAGAAGGCGACGCCGTTCGAGATCATGAACGCGATCCTGAAGAGCCAGGTGGATCTCCTGTGGTTCGGCGGCATCGGCACCTATGTGCGCGGCAGCAACGAGACGGACGCCGAGGTCGGCGACCGCGCCAACGACCCGATCCGCGTCACGGCGGACGAGGTGCGCGCCCGGGTGATCGGCGAGGGCGCCAATCTCGGCGTCACCCAGAAGGGGCGCATCGGCTTCTCGCTCGCCGGCGGGCGCTGCAATTCCGATGCCATCGACAATTCGGCCGGCGTCAATTCCTCCGACGTCGAGGTCAACATCAAGATCGCGCTCGCCTCGGCGATGCGCGACGGACGCCTGACCCGGCCCAAGCGCAACACGCTGCTGGCCGCGATGACCGACGAGGTCGCCCATCTCGTACTGCGCAACAACTACCAGCAATCGCTGGCGATCTCGCTCACCGAAATGCAGGGCCTCGCCAACCGCACGCCGCTGGCGCGGCTGATGGCGCGGCTCGAGACCGACGGGCATCTCAACCGCAAGGTGGAGACGCTGCCGACTGAGCTGGCGATGGCCGAGCGTTACCAGGCGGGCAAGCCGTTGACGCGCCCGGAGATCGGCGTGCTGCTCTCCTACGCGAAACTGGTGCTGTTCGAGGAACTGATCCAGAGCGGTCTGCCGGACGACCCCTATTTCACCGCGACGCTCGAACGCTACTTCCCGGCAAAGATGCGCAAGACCTATGCCGGGGACATCCACGGCCATCGGCTGCGCCGCGAGATCATTGCCACGGTGCTCGCCAACGAAACGATCAACCGCGGCGGCCCCGCCTTCGTCTCGACGCTGACGGACGCGACCGGTTTCCTTTCCGCCGACGTCGTCAAGGCCGCGGTCCTGGCACTCGACGGTTTCGACCTGCCGCGAATCTTTGGCGAGATCGACGCGCTCGACAACAGGATCAGCGGCGTGATCCAGAACAGGCTCTACCAGGAAGTCGGGCGCATCTTTGCACTCGTCGCAGAAAGGGCCTTGCGCACGCGAGCGAGTGAGGGTCCCGTTGCCGACGCCGTTCAGCGCCTGCGCGACGGGCTGCAGAAGCTGCGCGGCGCGATGCGCGCGGCGATATCGAGCGAGAGCGCCGAGGAGGCGCGCCTGAAGGCGGCAGGCTTCATCGAGAGCGGCGTGCCGGCAAAGCTCGCCGAAGAAATCGCGGAACTGTCGCTGATGACCCTGGTCCCAGAGATCATGCAGATCGCTACGGTAACCGGCGAGCCTCTCAATCGCACGGCTCAAGGCTACTTTGGCGTGACCGAAATGCTCCGGGTCAACCGTTTGCTGGCGGCCGCCGACCGGGTGCCCGCCGCCGAACAGTTCGAGGCGATGGCGCTGACCCGGGCCGTTGCCGACATCGCCACCGCCCGGCGCGATATCACAATCGCCGCACTCGTCGAACAGAAGCGAGACCGCAATCCGGTTGTCGCCTGGCAGGAGCAGGACCGTGAGCGTGTCACGCGCGCTGGCGACCAGTTGAAGCTCCTGACCGAAAAGGGCGAGACGACGCTTGCCAAGATCACCGTCGCCGCAGGCCTCCTCAGCGATCTTGCACGCGGCAGGGCGAAATGACACAGTCCTCCGGGCCGCTGGCCCGGAGGACTGATTCCGTTCCCGGTTCAAGCGAAATCAATGCATTGGCACTCGCGCCTGTTAAACGGCGCGGGCTGTCTTGATCCGGGAGGGGACCTTGGATTTGAGGGCCGGACGAACGACCGAACAGCCGAAAACCACCCGTCTCGGCATTGCCGGCTGGATGCTGTTCGACTGGGCGGCTCAGCCTTTCTTCACGGTTATCACCACCTTCATCTTCGCGCCTTATTTCGTTTCCCGGCTGACGACCGACCATGCCGCGGGGCAGGCGATCTGGGCCTACACGCTCACGGTTTCCGGCATCGTCATTGCGGTGCTTTCTCCGGTGCTTGGCGCCATTGCCGATGCGACCGGACCCCGCAAACCGTGGATCGGCTTCTTCGCCGTCATCAAGGTCGTCTCGCTCGCCATGCTCTGGTTTGCGGTGCCCGGTACACCGCTGATCTACCCCGCGATCTTCCTGGCGCTGGCAACGGTCGCCGCCGAGTTTTCGATCGTCTTCAACGATTCGATGATGCCGCGCCTCGTCGGCGAAAAGGAGGTCGGGCGAATCTCCAACCTCGCCTGGGGAATGGGCTATCTCGGCGGCATGACCGTGCTGATCGGAGTCGTCGCCCTGCTTGCCGGGAATCCGGCTACCGGCAAGACGGGGCTCGGGCTCGATCCGCTTTTCCGGCTCGATCCGGCCAGGGGCGAAGACGCCCGCATCACCGGCCCGATCGCGGCACTTTGGTACCTGGTCTTCATCCTGCCGATGTTTCTCTTCACCCCCGATGCAGGCAAGGCGAAGGCATCCCTCAGGGAGGCGACCGCCCGGGGCCTCACGGAACTCCGGGGCACGCTCGGCGAGCTCAGGGACAGGGCGGGAATCCTGCGCTTCCTGATCGCCCGTATGATCTACCAGGACGGCGTCAACGGCTTGCTCGCGCTCGGCGGCACTTTCGCCGCCGGCATGTTCGGCTGGCAGACAATGGAACTCGGCCTCTACGGCATCATCCTGAACGTCGTGGCGATTGGCGGCTGCCTTTGCGCCAGCTGGCTCGATACTCACCTCGGCTCAAAGAAGATCGTCGTCGCCAGCCTCGTCTGCCTGACGGTGGCGACGCTCGGCATCGTCTCGACCGGTCCCGGTTTCACGCTGTTCGGGCTTGTCGCGCTGCCGATCGCCGATTCGGGCGGGCTTTTCGGCACCGCGGCCGAGAAGGCCTATATCCTTTATGGCCTGCTGGTCGGTATCGCCTTCGGCCCGGTGCAGGCCTCGTCGCGGTCCTATCTCTCCCGCAGCGTCGCGGCCGACGAGGCCGGGCGCTATTTCGGGCTCTATGCGCTGTCAGGCCGCGCCACCTCTTTCCTGGCGCCCGCCTCGGTGGCGACCATCACGGTGATGACCGGTTCGGCCCGGATCGGCATGATGGCGCTGGTCGCCTTCCTCGCCGTCGGACTGGTCGCCCTGCTGCGCACGCCCTACCCGGCCCATCGGCCGGGGTGAAGCCGCCGGCAGAAGGTTTTTTGCGCGTAGTTCTCGGAGTGTAACGCCCCTCATCCGCCTGCCGGCACCCTCTCCCCGCAGGCGGGGAGAAGGGACAAGCGGCGCCCGCTCGGCGCATCGCCGCTCCTGCACGCAATTCGGCGCGCTTGGCGCCGCCTCCCTTAATGCCGGAAGTGCCGCATGCCGGTGAAGACCATCGCGACATTGTGCTCGTTGGCCGCCGCGATCACCTCGTCGTCGCGCATCGAGCCGCCCGGCTGGATGACGGCGGTGGCGCCGGCGGCGATTGCCGACAGCAGTCCGTCCGCGAAGGGCAGGAAGGCCTCCGATGCGACGGCGGACCCACGCGTCAGCGGCGCGGCAAGGCCGAGCGACTTGGCGGCTTCCTCGGCCTTTATGGCGGCGATGCGGGCCGAATCGACGCGGCTCATCTGGCCGGCGCCGATGCCGGCCGTCTGGCCATCCTTCGCATAGACCACCGCGTTCGACTTGACGTGCTTCGCCACCTTGAAGGCGAATTTCATGTCCTCGAGCTCCTGTGCCGACGGCGCGCGCTTGGTGACGACCTTGAGCTCCAGGTCCTCGACCATGCCGTTGTCGCGCGTCTGGACCAAGAACCCGCCGGCGACCGTCTTGGCGGTCAAGCCCGGCGTGCGCGGATCCGGCAGGCCGCCGGCCGCCAGCAGACGGAGGTTCGGCTTCTTGGCGATGATCGCCTTGGCCTCGTCGCTGATGGACGGCGCGATGATCACCTCGGTGAAGAGCTTGACGATCTCTTCGGCCGTTTCCGCATCGAGCTCTTGGTTGAGCGCGATGATGCCGCCGAAGGCCGAGGTCGAATCGCAGGCGAGCGCGCGACGATAGGCTTCGGCGAGCGACGGCGCGGTGGCGACGCCGCAGGGGTTGGCGTGCTTGATGATCGCGCAGGCCGGCGCCTTTTCGGGCAGGAACTCCGCCACCAGCTCGAAAGCTGCGTCCGTATCGTTGATGTTGTTGTAGGAAAGCTGCTTGCCCTGCAGCAGCGCCGCGGTCGCGACTCCGGGCCGGTTCTCGCCGGTAACGTAGAAGCCCGCCTTCTGATGCGGGTTCTCGCCGTAGCGCATTTCTTCCTTCAGCACGCCGCCAATGACGCGATGGCGCGGCATGGGCGTGTCGAGCGCCTCGGCGAACCAGTTGGAGATCGCCGCGTCATAGGCAGCCGTCCGGGCGTAGGCCTTGGCCGCCATTTTCTGGCGAAAGGCGTAGCGCGTCGTGCCGTTGGCGATTTCGTCGAGCAGCACCGAATAGTCGGCCGGATCGGTGACGATCGTCACATAGGCATGGTTCTTGGCCGATGCGCGGATCATCGCCGGCCCGCCGATGTCGATATTCTCGACGGTGGTCGGATAGTCGCCGCCCTGGGCGCGGACCTCCTCGAACGGATAGAGATTGATGACGACGAGATCGATCGCGGCAATGCCATGCTCGTCCATCGCCGCCTTGTGGTCTGCATCGTCGCGAATAGCGAGCAGGCCGCCATGCACGCCGGGATGAAGCGTCTTGACGCGCCCGTCCATGACTTCCGGAAAGCCGGTCAATTCGGAAACGTCCATGACGGGAAGCCCCGCCGCCGCAAGTGCCTTGTGGGTGCCACCGGTGGAGACCAGCCGCACACCCTTTTCGTCGAGCGCACGGGCGAGTTCGACGATGCCCGCCTTGTCGGACACGGAGAGGAGGGCGGTTTGGATCCGGACTTCGTCCGGAGCCGGGATTTTCTTGGAGGCGACAGCCATCAACCATGCTCCTTTGGCAGCGCCGGACGCTTGAAAGAGGGGGTGCCGGCGATTGGGATGGCTGCCCGTAGCATAGCTTGCCAGCGGAAGAAACCTTCGGCCGCTGCGGCGGGCGGAAAATAGCCTTCGTCGTTCGGTCTAAAGAATGTCGGGCTCTCGGCGCGCTTTCGACGCTGGTTTGTGCATGTTGTCATCCCAAACCCCTGCACAGTTTTCGGCGACATGGATTAACCCTCGCGGGTCAGCGTCCACTGGATCTCCGGTTGCGACCCCGCCGCGAAGATGACGGTGATCTGCGACGAGGCGCGCACACCGGAGGGGTCGGCGAAGAAGACGTCCTCCTCGATCGCCACTTCCCCGTCCCGGCAGGCAAAAAGCCAGCCCTCGCCGTCGGGCGCACTCAAATAGATCTCGCTCTTGCTGCTCTGGCGAAGCCCGATCGCCGGATGGATGTGAAAGCGGGCAACGGCAATCGCCGCATCGGACGCCTCCGGATCGCTGCCGCTTTCCCGGGCAAGCCGGTCGCGTCCTCGGATCAACCGGCCGCCGTTCAGGACACCGATGTCGCGCTCGTGGATGAGCCCGAAGGCGCCGAGATAGCCATCATGGCGCGCCTTGACCGATTCGATGCGGCCGGGCTCGTCGTTTCGCTCCGCCTCGATTCGCGATACCCCACTGACGATGATCGGACCGAGAAAGGCCGATTGCGAAAAGCGCGAGGAGGAGGTGTCGTTCACCGTCACCGTCGAGTGCGCGGCAGTGGCGCGGGCCATTTGCCGAAATCGTTCGCCGGCGAATTTGGGGGCGCCGGAATTGATGATCAGACGATTTCGTCCCGAAGACATCTCGAAGGAGAGGCAGCCGGCATGGGCGCCGCGCGACAGATCGACCGACAGCGGACGCCCGGTATCCACGATGACGACGGTCTCGCCGAGCGAGAGCCGCTCGAAATTGATATGCGGAAGCGACCGGAACGGCTCACCCGCGGTCTCGTCGTAACGCAGCACCGAAGCAAGCTCGTGCGCCGGCACCGAGGTGGCGCCGTTGAAGAGCGCCAGTTCCCCGCTCTGATGCCGGAAGAACCGAAGCGCAGGGTACATGCGATCGATGCCGGAGATCAGCCGCGACGGCACGTCGTGACCGAGATTGACATAGGTCTGGCGCAACGGCAGCAGATCGAGAAGCAGTTCGAGCCCGGCACGCGGATTGCGGGAGAAATGGCCGCCATCGGGCAGGATCTGCCGGTCGAGCTCGAGATCCAGGCTGCGCCCGGTCCGGCGCAGTGCCGAAGGGGAGACGGGCATCGACACGGACGCCATCGCCAAAGCGATGCGAACCCTGAGCCGTGCCTCACCATCCGGGACGGTCTCGGCGATGTGGCGGAGATAGCGGACCTGAAAGGCGAGGCTCTTCAGGAAGCGGCGATAGAAACCGTGCTCGGCGTGGCGCAACACCACCGGCGAATGCGACAGCCAGGCAATAACGCGCTGGGCGATCACGTCCGCCTCCCAGGCGATGCCGCCGATATTGCGGCCATGCGTGCCCATCCAGTCGTCGAGGATCTGCCGCAGCCTGGCAAAGCCGGCGTCGTCGCGGACGGCGCGCATGTGGCGCAGCCAGTCGAAGGCATGGAGCCGATTGGCAAATTCATGCGACGGCAGATCGATCTCGAAGGGCGATTCGCCTTCGGTATCGAGCACCCGGCCGGCCAGCGGATAGCGGCCCTGAAGTATCTCCTCCGCGACGAAAGGATCGATAGCCCTGAGATCCGTGGGTGCGACGATGAGCCGGTCCGGCGTCGATCCGGAAAAGCGCAGCGCCGACAACCGCCCGAGCGAAAGCCGGCGCGAAAAGCGGCGCCAGCCTTCGCGCAGGTACAGGTAAAGCAGCCTTCGTTTACTGGAAAACAGCATCGGCGCCTGCAGGTTTCTTGATTGCCGCAACGGGACCGTCGGAGCGCTTGGGCAGAATCGCTTTCATGGCCGGAACCGTGCCGGAAGGATGATTAAATTTCTATCAATTTGCCACCATTGATAGGCGGGCGGTCAAAAAGCGTCAATTGCACCGGAGAGACAGTCTGTTGACGAGCCTTATGCCGCCAATGCATGCCGCCCAAAAGTGTGTAACGGTTTTGGGACAACGACATGCACAAAAACAAAGACCCAATGCATGCCGCCCAAAAGTGTGTAACGGTTTTGGGACAACGACATGCACAAAAACGCATCGCATGAAATACGATTGAATGAGACGCGCTAGCCCCCGGGGCGGCGGAGCACAGCCGCGTAGAAACCGTCGAGCCCGCCGGAAAAGGGGGGGCCAAGCGGCAGCATCGCCGGCGTCGTGCGGAATTCGCCAAGAGCGGTGATCGCCGTCTCGAGCCCGGGCCAGTCCGATGGAGCGATCGGAATTCGCGCGCAAAGTCCGTCGTCAAGGACGCGCGCCACGACCTCTTCCCCCTCGCGCGGGTCCAGCGAGCAATTGGAAAAGACCACAAGGCCACCCGGCTTGACGACGCTTAAGGCATGGCGCAGCAGCCGCTCCTGAAGCCGGGCAAGCTTTTCGATGTCCTCCGGCCCTTTCGTCCAGAGCACATCCGGGTGACGCCGCGTCGTGCCGGTCGACGAGCAGGGGGCATCGAGAAGCGCTGCGTCGAAGAGCTCGTCCGGTCGGAAATCCGCCATGTCGATCTCTTTCGTCCGGGCTTCGAGACCGAGCCGTTCGAGATTGGCCTTCAGCCGCCGCAATCGGCTGGAGGACTGGTCAAGCGCCGTCACCTTCGCCCCGGCGAGAATGAGCTGGGCCGTCTTGCCGCCCGGCGCCGCGCAGAGATCGACCACCGCTTTGCCGGACAGATCGCCGAAAAGGCGCGCCGGAATGGAGGCGGCGGCGTCCTGCACCCACCAGGCCCCTTCCGCAAAGCCCGGCAAGGACGGGATCGTGCCGGTAAAATCGCCGAGCCGAACCGAGCCGGTCGGCAGCACCGAGCCGCCGAGACGCTCGGCCCATGAGGCGGGGTCGGACTTCACGGTCAGATCGATCGCGGCGGGAACGAGCTGCGCCTCCGAAATGCCTTCCGCCTCAGGGCGGCCGTAATGGGCGACGAGCCGGTCGTAGAACCAGTCCGGAATGGCCGGCACGGCCCGCACCTTTTCAAGGATCGCCTCCTTCTCGCGCGAAAGCCGCCGCAAGACCGCGTTGACGAGGCTGGCGAAGCGGCGATTGCGCGGATCAGACTGCGCCTGCTCGACCGCAAGGTCGACGGCGGAATGATCCGGAATATCGAGATAAAGGATCTGTGCTGCCGCGACCGTCAGCATGTGCTCCAACGCACGCGCGCCCTCGGGCAGCGGGCTCTGCAGGAGCGAATCGATAGCGGCACGAATCCGCGGCAGGTGACGAAGCGCCGAATTGAGGATGGCCCGCACCAGCGCCCGGTCGGCATCGTTGAGCCCGCGATAGGCGGGATTGCCGTGCTCCTGGTCGAGCATCCCGTCGAGCGAGGTCTTGCGATCGACCACCGCCGCCAGGATCTTGGCGGCCGCCTGACGGCTCTTCAGCCCCGGCTTGGCCTGGACGCTCGCGCCAGGCCGCCGCCCTCCGGTTCCGGACGGCTTGTGTGATCGGGCTCGTTTCGGACGTGAATCGTTCTTGTTTTTTTCTGACATCAGGACCAGGGGCCTCTCGGCGGTTCGGAACCACCGCGACCCCAGCCGGTTCTCGGGACAGAGCGCGATTTGCGCACCGCATTATCAGGGCGAACCGGTGACGTCGAGCCCGCCGGCATCTCGCCCGCCATCCGCTCGAGCGCCGCAACGCGGTTTTCGGTGTTCGGATGGGTCGAGAAGAGGTTGTCCATGCGCTCGCCCGAAAGCGGATTGATGATGAACATGTGCGCCGTCGCCGGATTCCGTTCGGCGTCATAGTTCGGAATTGCATGGGCGAAGCCGGCGATCTTCCGGAGCGCCGAGGCGAGCCAGAGAGGATTGCCGCAGATCTCGGCGCCGCGCCGGTCGGCGGAATACTCGCGCGTGCGGCTGATCGCCATCTGCACCAGCATGGCCGCGAGCGGAGCGACGATCATTGCGATCAGCACGCCGATGAAGCCGAGCGGATTATTGTTTTCGCGATTGCCGCCGAAGAAGAAGGCAAAGTTGCCGAGCATGGAAATGGCACCGGCGAGCGTCGCCGTCAGCGTCATCGTCAGGGTGTCGCGATACTGAATATGCGCGAGTTCATGCGCCATGACGCCGGCAACCTCTTCGTAGGAAAGCGACTGCAGGAGGCCGGTGGAGGCGGCGACCGCCGCATTCTGTGGGTTGCGGCCAGTGGCAAAGGCGTTCGGCTGCGGGCTGTCGATAACATAGACGCGCGGCATCGGCAGGCCGGCTTTCTGCGCCAGGTCGCGCAGGATGCGGTAATATTCGGGGGCGCTGCGCTCGTCGACTTCCTGGGCCCGATACATGCTCAAGACCAGGCGGTCCGAATTCCAGTAGGAGAAGAAGTTCATGCCCGCGGCCATGACCAGGGCGATCATCATGCCGCCCCTGCCGCCAATGACATAGCCGACGGCCATGAAGAGGACGGTCATGAAGGCAAGCAACATTGCGGTGCGCACGAGATTCATGAATGAGCTCCAGGCATTCTACTGCATGTTCCTGCAGCAATTCGAAGTGCTACAGCGACCCTTGTACGTCTGACAAGACGCACGGCGCTGTCGGTCGCTTCCGTCCGATGGCGAAGCCAGGACCGAATCAGGTGTCCCCGATCTCTCCTCAAACGTTTCACGTGAATCAGGGTTCCCGCTTCGGCGGAAGCGACTTATATGATGGGGATCAAGGCCCCGCTCTTCAATATGCCAGGGAACCCAGCCGTCTCATGCAGAACGACAACGACAATTCGCCCGATCGTCCGAAACGGTCGCTGCCGCCGGCAGCACTTCGCGCCCTGAAGGAGGCGGAGGAGAGACGGCACGCCGAGGAGCAGGCGGCGATGCCGGAGGAATTCGGCGGTCGCGGCGGCCTCGACCCTGCCCGTTTCGGCGACTGGGAGATCAAAGGCCGGGCGATCGATTTCTGAGAGGGATTACGTCGATACCAGCGACCAATCGTTTCGGGGGCGAATCGGTGGTGCTCGGCTGAACATTTCGCGTCCAATGCCGCTGGCGATCGCCCCTCGCCCTAGCCCTTACCCTAGCCCTCTCCCCGCACGCGGGGAGAGGGGGACTCGGGGGCGTGCCGCGAGTCTCCTTCGCCCCGCGTGCGGGGAGAAGGTGGCCGGCAGGCCGGATGAGGGGGGTTTCGTAGCGCCTTCGCGCCCTCATACCCCTAAATCCAACCTCACCCGCGGTTCTGGCGATTTGCGATCAGGTCGTCGACGACCGCCGGGTCCGCGAGCGTCGAGGTATCCCCCAGCGAGCCAAAATCGTCCTCGGCGATCTTCCTCAGAATCCGGCGCATGATCTTGCCGGAACGGGTCTTCGGCAGGCCGGGCGCGAACTGGATCTTGTCCGGCGTGGCGATCGGCCCGATCTCCGAACGGACATGCTTGACGAGTTCCTGGCGCAATTCGTCGCTGCCGGCCTCGCCCGCCATCAGCGACACGTAGCAGTAGATGCCCTGCCCCTTGATCGGGTGCGGATAGCCGACAACCGCCGCTTCCGAGACGAGATGGTGCGAGACGAGCGCCGATTCGACTTCCGCCGTGCCGAGGCGGTGGCCTGAGACGTTCAAGACGTCGTCAACGCGGCCGGTGATCCAGTAGTAGCCGTCCTCGTCGCGGCGGCAGCCGTCGCCGGTGAAGTATTTGCCCTTGTAGGTGGAAAAATAGGTCTGCACGAAGCGCTCGTGATCGCCATACACGGTGCGCATCTGGCCCGGCCAGCTGTCGGTGATGCACAGGTTGCCGTCGGCCGGCCCGTCGATCACCTTGCCTTCATTGTCGACGATCTGCGGCTGGACGCCGAAGAACGGGCGCGTCGCCGAACCGGGCTTGAGATCGGTAGCGCCCGGCAGCGGCGTGATCAGGATGCCGCCGGTCTCCGTCTGCCACCAGGTGTCGACGATCGGCGAGCGTTCTTCGCCGACGACATGATAGTACCACTCCCAGGCTTCCGGATTGATCGGTTCACCGACGGTCCCGAGCAGACGCAAGGACGAGCGCGACGAGCGTTTGACAAACTCGTCGCCGGCGCCCATCAGCGAGCGGATCGCCGTCGGCGCCGTATAGAAGATGTTGACCTTGTGCTTGTCGACCACTTCCCAGAAGCGGCCGGCATCCGGGAAGTTCGGCACGCCTTCGAACATCAGCGTCGTCGCGGCGTTGGCGAGCGGCCCGTAGACGATGTAGGAGTGGCCGGTCA
Organism: Sinorhizobium glycinis; assembly: GCF_001651865.1. Taxonomy (GTDB): domain Bacteria; phylum Pseudomonadota; class Alphaproteobacteria; order Rhizobiales; family Rhizobiaceae; genus Sinorhizobium; species Sinorhizobium glycinis. Next base: position 102,439 of record NZ_LPUX01000060.1, on the reverse strand, counting down.
CCCAGCCCACATCGGCCGTGCACCAGTAGATATCCCCGTCGTGATAGTCGAACACATATTGATGCGTCATCGAGGCGTAGACGAGATAGCCGCCGGTCGTGTGCAGCACGCCTTTCGGCTTGCCGGTCGAGCCTGACGTGTAGAGGATGAAGAGCGGATCTTCGGCGCTCATCTTCTCCGGCGGGCAGTCCGGCTCGACGCTCGGGATTTCCTGGTGATACCAGAGGTCGCGCCCCGGTGCCCATGCGACCTTGCCGCCAGTGCGGCGCACGACCAGGACCTTGCTGACCATCACGTGCTGTCTGGCGGCAATGTCGATCGCCTTGTCGGTGTTTTCCTTGAGCGGAATGGGCTTGCCGCCGCGCACGCCCTCGTCGCAGGTGATGACGAAGGTGGATTCGCAATCGACAATGCGGCCGGCGAGCGCCTCGGGCGAGAAGCCGCCGAAAACGACCGAGTGGATGGCGCCGATGCGGGTGCAGGCGAGCATCGCATAGGCGGCTTCCGGGATCATCGGCATATAGATGGTGACGCGATCGCCCTTCTTGACGCCATGCTTCTTGAGCACATTGGCCAGCCGGCAGACCCTGTCGTAGAGCTCGTTATAGGTGATCTTCTTGTCGAGGTAGGGATTGTCGCCTTCCCAGATGATCGCGGTCTTCTCGCCATGCGTCTTCAAGTGGCGGTCGATGCAATTGTAGGAGACGTTGGTGAGCCCGTCTTCGAACCACTTGATCGAGACATTGCCTTCGAAGGACGTATTCTTGACCTTGGTGTAGGGCTCGAACCATTCGATCCGCTTGCCATGCTCGCCCCAGAACTTTTCCGGATCGGCAACGCTCTCCTCATACCATTCGAGATAGGTCGCGTTGTCGATGAGCGTGCGGTTCTTGGCCGCTTCCAGGACCGGATAGGTCTTGACGTCCATATTTTCCTCCCTGTGCATTTCTGCCTGGATCACGGTGATTGTGGGTCGAATCCGCCCGGACATCACCACGATCGGTTCCGAATGTTGGAGCGGGTGCGCACCGCTCTCGGGGGCACTCCACCGCCCTTTGGAAGAGTCATAGCAGGTCGAAACCCGGCCGCAATTAGACAAAAGCACATTCGGAAGTGAAGAATTGCAATTTCGAGACAACAACGATATAGAACGCTCAATTCCCGGAAATCAGTGGTAGACTCCACGGCCCGCGACACCGGCGCGGACGGACAAAAGGACTATATCCATGGCTCAGCAATTGCTTATGCCCAAGGCAACGGCCGTCTGGCTCGTTGACAACACCGCGCTGTCGTTCGACCAGATCGCGCAGTTTTGCAAGCTGCACCCGCTCGAAGTCAAAGCGATTGCCGACGGTGAATCGGCGCAGGGCATCAAGGGCCTCGACCCGATTGCCACCGGTCAGCTTTCGCGCGACGAGATCGCCCGCGGCGAGGCAAATCCGAACCACAAGCTCAAGCTTTCCGAACCGAAAGTCCGCGTTCCGGATTCGAAGCGCAAGGGGCCGCGCTACACGCCGGTTTCCAAGCGTCAGGACCGCCCGAACGCGATTCTCTGGCTGGTCCGCAACCATCCGGAACTGAAGGACGCGCAGATCTCGCGGCTCGTCGGCACGACGAAGTCGACGATCGAGCAGATTCGCGAGCGCACCCATTGGAACTCCGCCAACCTGACGCCGATGGATCCGGTCACCCTCGGCCTCTGCTCGCAAATCGACCTCGACCTCGAAGTCGAGCGCGCCGCCAAGGGCCGCCCGCTGCCGACCGCAGCGGAGGTCGGCGCGACGCTCGAAGCGGCACGGGAAACCGAAAAGCTCGACTACAGCTTCGAGCGCGAAGAGGAGAAGGAAATCGACGCCGACGCCGTCTTCGCCAAGCTCAAGTCGCTGAAGTCGGACCGCAAGGACGAAGACGAGGACGACAATTACTGATCGCTTTCTCGCCGAGAGACTCAAAAACCCGGATTTTGTGATCCGGGTTTTTTGTTGGCTATGTCTCACGCAAGGGACCCCGCATGCCGGGAAAGGGAACTAAGAGGGCATCGCGAGTCCCCTTCGCCCCGCTTGCGGGGAGAAGGTGCCGGCAGGCGGATGAGGGGCAATACCCCCTCTCAATAGGCCGAGCCCGACGAATCATTCAGGTTGTGGCGTTCGGTGCCCTTGAGCGGTGGATTGAAGACGCTGACGAGAACCAGGTCCTTGTCGCGGCCGCCACGCAGATAGTGCCTGTCATGCTTGTCGAGCACATAGATGTCGCCCTGGCGGATCGGGAAGACATTGCCGTCCATGTCCTCGACCTCGCCTTCGCCGGCGATGCAATAGCAGGCTTCGAGATGGTTGCGGTATTGAAGCAGCGACACGCTGTTGGCCCGCACAACCGTATGGCAGACGGTGAAGCCCATGCCGTCCCTTTCCGTCAGCAGTCGGTGGCTGGTTCCGCTGCCCCACTCGACGAAGTGGTCGGTGGTTTCGATATCCTGCAGGCTGCGCACGAACATGGCGTTCTCCTCATGTAAGAAAATTTGACAGAATGGGCGATGCGGCTCCAGGCCGATTGCGACTGAAGCGTTTATTTGCTTGATTTCCGTTTCCTACAAACGATGATTCCTTACCGGATTGTTGAGGAGAACTTACATATGATGCCCCCCTTGGGCGCCCTGCGGGTCTTCGAAGCCGCCGCCCGCCTTGCGAGCTTTTCCCGCGCCGCCGACGAATTGCACGTCACCCATGCCGCCGTCAGCCATCAGATCCGGCAATTGGAGGAATGGTTTGGCCGACCGCTGTTCCGGCGCGAAAAGCGCGGCGTTCGCCTTGCACCCGAGGCCGAACGGCTCGCCGAGGCTCTGTCTGCCAGCTTCGAGCGCATTGCCGCCGAAGTGGAATCCCTGAAGCTCAGGACCAAGTCGGAAATCACCGTCGCCTGCATTCCCTCGATCGCCACCCGATGGCTGATCCCGGCGCTCGGCGACTTCCTTGCAGGCCAGACCGATGTCACGGTCAAGGTGGTCTACGCCATCGCGGCGCAGCGTCTGCGCGAAACCGGCTGCGACGTGCTGATCACGCTTGGCGCCGACATGTCTGACGGAGTCCTCTGCGAGCGGCTCTTTTCACGCGTCAACCGGCCGGTCGCCAGCCCGCGCTACCTGGAGCGCAAGGGTCGGCTCGGCGACGCTGAACGCATCGCCAACGCGGACCTTCTGCACGACGAGACGACCGCCCATTGGCAAACATGGTTCGCCAGGGCCGGCCTGCAAACGACTGCAGCGAGGGGCCCGGTCTTTCAGGACTTCAACCTGCTCGCGACCGCGGCGATCGCCGGCCACGGCGTGGCGCTCTGTCCGGTGGAAGTATGCCGACGGGAGATCGCCAACGGCGACCTGATTGTGCTTTCGGAGATCGCAGTTCTCGAAGAGGAGGGTTATTTCCTGATCAGCAGGGCGTCCCGGCAGAAGGCGGTTTCTGCCTTCTGCGCGTGGTTCACGGGAGTGGTGGACCCGGCATCGGAATTGTAGATTGTCGCAACGTCTGCAGGTTCGCCCCTCTCCTCGGAAAAAACGGGGAGAGGGGACTCAAAGGCCGCGGCGTGTCCCCTTCGCCCCGCTTGCGGGGAGAAGGTGGCCGGCAGGCCGGATGAGGGGCCGGTGATCCGTTTGAAACGGTTGCTTAAGTCCCGATACCCCGGGCGTGCAGCGCCTCGGTGATTTCATCGAGGATCGCCGGGTCGTCGATTGTCGCCGGCATCTTCCAGGGCTGGCGGTCGGCGATCTTCTGGATAGTCGCCCGCAGGATCTTGCCGGACCGGGTCTTCGGCAGCCGCTTGACGCAGATCGCGGTTCGGAACGCGGCGACCGGGCCGATGCGCTCGCGCACGAGGGCGACGACTTCGTTCTCGATCTCCAATGTTTCCCGTGAAACATTCGAGTTGATCACCAGGAAGCCGGCCGGAATCTGCCCCTTCAGCGGATCGGCGATGCCGATCACCGCGCATTCCGCGACGTCCGGATGGCTGGCGCAGACCTCCTCCATGGACCCGGTCGAAAGCCGGTGACCTGCGACATTGATGATGTCGTCGGTGCGAGCCATGATGAAGACATAGCCGTCCTCGTCGATATAGCCGGCGTCGGCCGTCTTGTAGTAGCCGGGAAATTCCTCGAGATAGGCCGCGCGGAAGCGGTCGTCGGCCTTCCAGAGCGTCGGCAGGCAGCCGGGCGGAAGCGGCAGCTTGACCACCACATTGCCGAGCGTCCCGGGCTCGACCGGATGACCGGCATCGTCGACGACCTGCACGTCATAGCCGGGGAGGGGAACGGCTGGCGATCCGTACTTGACCGGCAGCAGGCCGAGGCCGAGCGGATTGCCGGCAACCGGCCAGCCGGTTTCCGTCTGCCACCAGTGATCGATGACCGGCACGCCGAGGGCCCGCTCGGCCCAGCGGATCGTGTCGGGATCGGCGCGTTCGCCGGCGAGATAGAGCGCCCGGAAGCGCGACAGGTCATGACGCGCCACGTGGGAGGCTTCCGGATCCTCCTTGCGGATCGCCCTGAGTGCCGTCGGGGCGGTGAACATCACGGCGACCCCATGCTCGGCGATGATGCGCCAATAGGTGCCGGGATCGGGCGTGCCGACCGGCTTGCCTTCGAAGAGGATCGAGGTGCTGCCGTTGAGGAGCGGCCCGTAGACGATGTAGGAATGCCCGACGACCCAGCCGATGTCGGATGCCGCCCAGAAGACCTCGCCGGGCTGGACGCCAAAGAAATTCTCCATCGACCATTTCAACGCGACCATGTGACCGCCATTGTCGCGCACGACGCCCTTCGGCTGGCCGGTGGTTCCGGAGGTGTAGAGGACATAGAGCGGATCGGTGGAAGCCACCCCGGCACAGGGCGCTTCCTCGCCGGCCTGCTTGGCCGCGGCCAGGGCGTCGGCGAAGTCGATATCGCGGCCGGGCACCATATCAGCGGAAAGCATGTCGCGCTGGAAGATCAGGCAATGGGCGGGCTTGTTGTTGGCGATCTCGATCGCCTGGTCGAGCAGCGGCTTGTAGGCGACGCTGCGCCCCGGCTCCAGCCCGCAACTTGCCGAGACGACGAGCTCGGCCTGGCAATCGTCGATGCGGACGGCGAGCTCGTTGGCGGCAAAGCCGCCGAAGACCACCGAATGCACCGCGCCGATGCGGGCCGCCGCCAGCATGGCGATCGCCGCTTCAGGGATCATCGGCATATAAATGACGATCCGGTCGCCCTTGCCGATGCCGAGCTTGCCATAGACCGCAGCCATCGCCTTCACGTCGGCGAGCAGCGCCGCATAGGTGATCCTTTCGGTCCTGCCGGTGACGGGACTATCGTAGATGAACGCCGTCTGTTCACCGCGTCCTGCGTCGACGTGGCGGTCGAGGCAATTGTAACAGGTGTTGGTTACGCCATCAGGAAACCAGTGCCCGTAGGTTCCGAGCTCGGCGTCAAAAATGCGGCGGGGCCTTTCGAACCAGTCGATCGCCTCTGCGGCCTCGGACCAGAAGCCTCTCGGATCGGCTTTCCATGCGGCATACACTTCGGAATAGCGGCTCGCCATCTCCGTTCTCCTCCACTGACCTCGCCGAGCTGTTCAGCCCGGCTCCTCGGCTGAGAAGGATAGGCCTGCGGAGGCAAATATGAAGCCCGACGAAAGCGTAATGGGGCGGATGTGCAACAGCCGCTTCCGGTCTCCCGTGCCGCCGATCACCGCGCGCCGAAGATCGCCGATCCGACCCGGACGCTGGTCGCGCCGAAGACAATGGCCGTTTCGAAATCGCCGGACATGCCCATGGAGAGCTTGGTGAGACCGCACTTGGCCGCAAGCTTCGCAAGCAAGGCGAAATGCGGACCGGGATTCTCATCGACGGGCGGGATGCACATCAGCCCTTCGACATCGAGGCCGAGTTCCAGGCGGCAGAGATCGACGAAGGCAACAGTGTCTTCCGGCGCTATCCCGGCTTTTTGCGGTTCGAGGCCGGTATTGACCTGCACGTAGAGGCGGGGTCTGCGGCCCTGGCGCTCCATCTCGGCGGCGACGGCGCGGGCGATCTTCTCGCGATCGATCGTTTCGATCACATCGAAGAGCGCGACGGCATCGGCCGCCTTGTTGGACTGCAGCGGACCGATCAGATGCAACTCGACATCAGGAGTCTCGCGCTTGAGCTCCGGCCATTTGCCTTGCGCTTCCTGGACCCGGTTTTCGCCGAAGACCCGCTGGCCGGCAGCGATGACCGGCCCGATCGCCTCCGCATCGAAGGTCTTCGAGACGGCGACGAGCGTGACGGCGCCTTCAGCCCGCTTCGCCGCCTTTTCGCTCACGCGAATCCGGCTCAGGACGTCGCTCAGCCGATCCTTTACGTCCATTCTGCGCTCCTTGCCGTATCGAGACACCAGCGGATTAGTGAAACTTGCGACGCTTGCCAAGCCCGGCAACCCGGACAGCGACCGAATATGCCAAAGTGCAGGCGCCCGGGCCGTCAAAACTTGACGGTCAGGCGGTTTCGTGATGAAGGTCAGGCCAGCTATTACGAGGGCGCTTCGGGCGCCGCAAGATTTCCGGAACATCGACAGAGACATGGCTACCGAACGATATAATCCGCGTGATGCCGAACCGCGTTGGCAGCAGGAATGGGACGCGGGCAAGGTCTTCGAAACGAAGAACGACGATCCGCGCGAAAAATACTACGTGCTCGAGATGTTCCCCTATCCGTCCGGGCGGATCCACATGGGGCACGTGCGGAACTATACGATGGGCGACGTCGTCGCCCGCTACAAGCGCGCCCGCGGCTTCAACGTGCTGCATCCGATGGGCTGGGACGCTTTCGGCATGCCCGCCGAGAATGCCGCGATGGAACGAGGCGTGCATCCGGCCGGCTGGACGTACCAGAACATTGCCGCGATGAAGGCGCAGCTCAAGGTGATGGGTCTGTCGCTCGACTGGAGCCGCGAGTTCGCCACCTGCGATCCGGCCTACTACCAGCGTCAGCAGCACCTGTTCCTCGATTTCCTGGAAAAAGGCCTGGTCTATCGCCGGCAATCGAAGGTCAATTGGGACCCGGTCGACAACACCGTGCTCGCCAACGAGCAGGTGATCGACGGTCGCGGCTGGCGCTCCGGTGCGCTGGTCGAGCAGCGCGAGCTGACACAATGGTTCTTCCGCATCACCGATTTCAGCCAGGAGCTGCTCGACGCGCTCGACAGTCTGGATCAGTGGCCGGAAAAGGTGCGGCTGATGCAGAAGAACTGGATCGGCCGCTCCGAGGGCCTGGCTCTCCGGTGGGACCTCGATCCGGCGACGGTTCCCGGCGAGACGAGGGAACTGACCGTCTATACGACGCGTCCCGACACGCTGTTCGGTGCATCCTTCCTGGCGATCTCGGCCGACCATCCGCTCGCCAGGGAAGCCGCCGCCAAAGATGCGGCGATCGACGCCTTCTGCGAGGAGTGCCGTCGTGCCGGGACCTCGCTCGCCGCGCTCGAAACCGCCGAAAAGAAGGGCATCGACACCGGCATTCGCGCCAGGCACCCGTTCGATCCGAGTTGGGAACTGCCCGTCTATGTCGCCAATTTCGTGCTGATGGACTACGGCACGGGCGCCATCTTCGGCTGCCCCTCGGGCGACCAGCGCGACTTGGATTTTGCCCGCAAATACGGTCTGCCGGTCGTGCCGGTGGTGATGCCGAAGGATGCCGATGCCGCAAGCTTCACGATCGGCGACGAGGCCTATGTCGGCGACGGCGTGATGATCAATTCGGGCTTCCTCGACGGGCTTTCGACGGAAGAGGCCTTCGAGACGGTCGCCTCGAAGCTCGAGAAGGAAACTCTGAACGGTGCGCCGCGGGCCGAACGCAAGGTGAATTTCCGCCTGCGCGACTGGGGTATCTCCAGGCAGCGCTATTGGGGCTGCCCGATCCCGGTGATCCATTGCGAGGACTGCGGCGTCGTTCCGGTGCCGAAGGCCGATCTGCCCGTCACCCTGCCGGCGGACGTGACATTCGACAAGCCGGGCAATCCGCTCGACCGGCATCCGACCTGGCGGCACGTCGCCTGCCCCGAATGCGGCAAGGACGCGCGTCGGGAAACCGACACGATGGACACCTTCGTCGATTCCTCCTGGTACTTCGCGCGCTTCACCGCGCCCTGGGAGGACAAGCCGACCGATCCGAAGGCTGCCAACCATTGGCTGCCGGTGGACCAGTATATTGGCGGCATCGAGCACGCGATCCTGCATCTGCTCTATTCGCGCTTCTTCACCCGGGCCATGAAGGCGACCGGCCACGTGGCGCTGGACGAGCCTTTCAAGGGGCTGTTCACGCAGGGCATGGTGGTACACGAGACCTATAGCCGCGGCGAAGGCGCGCAGCGCGAATGGATCACGCCTGCAGAGGTCCGCATTGAGGAGATCGACGGCCGCCGCCGCGCCCTCCTGCTCGAGACCGGCGAGGAAATCGCCATCGGCTCGATCGAGAAAATGTCGAAGTCGAAGAAGAACGTCGTCGATCCGGACGACATCATTGGCTCCTATGGCGCCGACACGGCGCGTTTCTTCGTACTGTCCGATTCGCCACCGGACCGCGACGTCATCTGGTCGGAAGCCGGCGTCGAGGGCGCCCACCGCTTTGTCCAGCGCGTCTGGCGGCTCGTCGGCGAGGCTGCCGAAAGCCTGCGCCGCGCGGAAGCTTCGCCGGCTAAGGAAGGCGAGGCGCTGGCGATATCGCAGGCTGCCCATCGCACGCTCCGCGCCGTCGAGTCCGACTACGACAAGCTCGCCTTCAACAAGGCGGTGGCGCGGATCTACGAACTCGTCAACGTGCTCGCCGCGCCGCTGACGCAGGTCGCCGCCGGCAAGGCGGACCGGACCGTCACCGCTGCGGTAAAGGACGCCACGGCGATCCTGATCGACCTGATCGCGCCGATGATGCCGCACCTCGCGGAGGAATGCTGGCGAGAGATCGGCGGGGAGGGTCTCATCTCCGAGAGACCGTGGCCGGCCTTCGACCCGGCGCTCGTCGTCGAGAACGAAATCACCTTGCCGGTGCAGATCAACGGCAAGAAGCGCGCCGATTTGACAATCGCGCGCGACGCAGATCAGAGTGCGATCGAAAGCGCCGTCCTCGCTCTTGACGCCGTCCAGGCGGCGCTCAACGGCGGCAGCCCGAGAAAAATCATCGTCGTGCCCCAAAGGATCGTCAATGTCGTCGTCTGAGAAAGCTGGCCTTCGTCTCCGGTCCTTCAGCATGCTTGCCGGTACATTGCTGCTGACGACACTGGCGGGCTGCCAGGTCCGCCCGCTCTATTCGGACGGCCCGACCGGCGCGACCTCTGCGGCGCTTGGCTCCATCGAGATCTCGGAAGCGGACGACCGCGTCGAGCAGGAAGTGCGCAATACGCTGATCTTCCTGGCCGCGGGCGGCCAGGGCGAGCCCGTCAACCCGCAATATCATCTCGCCCTGAACGTCACGCACCGCACGATGGGTGTGCTTTACGACGAGGCGGAGGACCGGGCGGGCGCGGGCCGCATCGTCGTCAAGGCGGACTACAACCTGACGAGGACGGCGACGGGCGAGACGGTGAAGGCGGGCTACCGCTCGGCGGTCGCGCTGGCCGATTTCCCGGAACAGGAATTCGCCAAGGTTCGCGCGGTTCGCGACGCCGAGAATCGCGCCGCCAAGGAGCTGGCGGAGCTTATCAGGGCCGATATCGCCGCCGCCCTCGGCCGTTGACACCGGTATTCGGATGAGCGAGGTCAAGTCGCACGAATTTGACGGCTTCTTGAACCGAGGTGCGTCGGGTTATCGCCTTTTCCTGCTCTACGGTCCCGATCGCGGGCTCGTATCCGAACGGGCCGCACAGCTGGCCGGCCGCTCCGGCGTCTCCCTCGACGATCCCTTTGCCCTCGTTAAGCTCGATGCGTCGGAGCTGCAGCAGGGCGCAGGCCGGGTGCTCGACGAGGTCAATGCCATCGGTCTGTTCGGCGGCGAGAAGCTCGTCTGGATTCGAGGCGCCTCGAACGAAAAGGCGATCTCCGAGGCTTTGCAGCTCCTCGCCGACGAGCCCCCAACGGGAAGCACGCTCATCATCGAGGCGGGCGACCTCAAGAAGGGAGCCGTCCTCCGGAAGATCGGCGAGTCGTCCCGGGCCGTTGCCTCCGTCGCCTGCTACAGCGACGACGCCCGCAGCCTGCATGCCCTCGTCGACAAGGAGCTCGCCGAGGCCGGCCTGCGTATAAGCCCGGCGGCGCGCGAGCGTCTTCTCGAAGCGCTTGGTGGCGACCGGATGGCCTCACGGAACGAACTCAGAAAGCTCGCGCTCTACTGCCTTGGCAAGGATATGGTCGACGAGGAGGATGTGCTCGCCATCGTCGGCGACGCCAGCGCCATCTCCGTCGATGACGCAGTGGATGCGGTGCTCCAGGGTGACGTCGATGCGCTGCTGCACGCCATGAAGAAGATCACCACCTCGAAAACGCCGCCCTTCCTGGCGCTCCAGGCCTGCCTCCGGCAGTTTCAGCAGCTGGATCTGATGCGCGCCGAAATGGACGCGAGCCGCCAGTCGGCAAGCCAAGTGGCTGCAACTCTTGGCCGCGGCCTGCATTTCCGCCGAAAGCCGATCGTCGAGGCTGCACTGAAGCACTGGACCGCCCCGGCTATCCGGCGCGAACTGAGCCGGCTCCAGGCCACCATTTACCAGAGCCGCGCCCGACAGAGCCTTGAAGAAAGCCTCGTCTTGCAGAACCTGCTGGCGATCGCGATTCAATCGGCAAGGCGCTAAGGCGGTGAGCCGACTTGCAGGGTCGCGTTCCGCTGCGTCCCCTATCTGAACTCGAAAAGCTGAATCTGAACCGTGCTTTCGCCCGCGGGAACCGTTTCCGAGCGAAGGCAGGAGAAAAATTTAATAATAATTTGAAGCACTTGGGCGCAAAAAGGACGGGGTCATATTCGCGCCCTCACCCTAGCCTCTCCCCGCGAGCGGGGAGAGGGGACCTGCCCCTGCACGCCACACCAGCAGAGGGGACTGGGAGGGCGCGGCATCGCCCCCTTCGCCCCGCTTGCGGGGAGAAGGTGCCGGTAGGCGGATGAGGGGGAGCTTCAGGTCTGCAACGCTCACGATGGCTCAACGCCGCTCGAGTAGCCGGCAAATCTCTTCGAGCTGATCAAGGGTCTTGTAGGCAATCCTGAGGTGGCCTCCCGAGGCCTTGTGGCTGACGGTCACCTCCAGTCCCAGGCTGTCCGACAAGGTGCGTTCCAGCGCCAGCGTATCGGCGTCCTTTTCCTCGCGATGCCGGCCCTTGGCGAAGTTCGGATCGTTCTGGGCCTTGATGTCGTTCTGAGCCAGACGCTCCGCTTCGCGCACCGAGAGGCCCTTGGCGACGATGGAGCGCGCCAGCGCCACCGGATCGGAGGTCGGGACGAGGGCGCGCGCATGGCCGGCCGAGAGGCTGCCTTCGGAAAGCATGTCGCGCACCGGCTCCGGCAGCTTCAGGAGTCGCAAGCTGTTGGCGACGTGGCTGCGGCTCTTGCCGATGATGTCGCCGAGATCGTTCTGCGTGTAGCCGTGTTCGGCAATCAGCTGCTCGTAGCCGAGCGCCTCCTCCAAGGGATTGAGATCCGAGCGCTGGACGTTTTCGACGATGGCAATCTCCAGAGCCGTTCGGTCGTCGACGTCCCGCACGATCACCGGTATTTCGGTGAAGCCGGCAAGCTGTGCTGCCCGCCAGCGCCGCTCGCCGGCGATGATTTCGTATCGGTCATGGTCAATGGTGCGGACCACGACCGGTTGGACGATGCCATGCTGGCGAATCGAGCTGGCCAGATCCTGCAGTTCCGATTCGTCGAATTGCCGGCGCGGATTGCGTGGATTTCGGGAGACGAATTCGATCGGCACCCGCCGGTCGGGATTGACCGGGCTTCCAGGCGCCGTCCCGCTTTGCAACGGCTGATCCATTTCGCCGATCAAGGCCGCCAAGCCCCGACCGAGGCGCCTCTTGGAGCTGTCGTCGTTCATACTACACCCGCTTGATTACGACACCGAAACAATTTACGCGGCCTTGCGCTGCCGCTCCCGTTGAATGACTTCCGACGCCAGCTGCAGGTAGGCCTGGCTGCCGGCGCATTTCAGATCATAAAGGATCGCCGGCTTGCCGTAGGACGGCGCCTCGGAAACGCGGACGTTCCTCGGAATCAAGGTGTGATATACCTTCTCGCCGAGATGCGTCCGGACGTCGCTGACGACCTGCTGGGCCAGATTGTTGCGCGAGTCGAACATTGTCAGCACGATACCCTGTATATCGAGGCTCGGATTGACGGTGCGGCGCACTTGATCGACCGTTTCCAAGAGCTGGCTTAGACCTTCAAGAGCAAAAAACTCGCACTGGAGCGGCACAAGAACCGAATGGGCCGCTGCCATGGCATTCATCGTCAGCAGGTTGAAGGAAGGCGGGCAATCTACCAGAACGTAAGTATAGGCGAGCGCCTCCGGGGCCGCCAATGCCTTGCGCAGCCGGAAAACGCGATCGGTTTCCCGCGAAATCTGCATCTCGACGCCGAGCAGATCCATTGTCGAGGGAACGATGGCGAGGTTAGGCACGGCCGTCTCGCGTGCGATTTCGCCTATGGAATGCGTGCCCATCATCAGCTCGTAGGAAGACAAGTGCCTGTCGCGACGCTGGATGCCGAGCCCGGTGCTTGCGTTGCCCTGCGGATCGAGATCGACGATCAATACCTTCTCGCCGATGGCCGCCAACGCCGTCGCTAGATTGATCGCGGTCGTCGTTTTGCCGACGCCGCCCTTCTGATTGGCAATGGTGATGATCCGATTTTTTGGGCCAAACATGCTTCGCTCGCCTATCACTTCGTCCGACGTGAAAGATTTGCAATCTCGAGCACAACCGAATCCGGCTCGACGACACTTGCATGTTTTACCAGATCGAATTGAAAGCGGCTAACGGCTTTGTCTATTTCCGATTGGTAATCCCGGCCTTTGTGAAAGAAGGCGACGGTCTTCGATCCTTCTGCGAGCATCCACGGCGCGCAATAGTCGAGCAATTGACTCAAATCGGCGAGCGCGCGAGCCGAGATCGCGTCGCATCGAGGTATCACGGACGGTGCTTGCTCGATTCGAATCGGATGCACCGATCCGCGCGCGCCAGTTTCGTTGAGAACGACGCGCAGAAATGCAGCCTTCTTATTGTTGCTTTCGACGAGATGCACCCAGCCATCGGAAAATTCCGACAGGCAGATGGCCGTGATGACGCCTGGAAACCCGCCGCCGCTGCCGAGATCGGCCCATGTCTTTGGAGAGGGAGACAACTGAAAGATCTGCAGACTGTCGACGATATGGCGTTGCCATAGATCTTCGAGCGTCGATGGGGCCACAAGGTTGATCGACCTCGCCCACTTCTGAAAAAGCCCGGCAAAATGCTCCAGCTTTTCGAGCGTTTCACGTGAAACACGCAGCGCTTTCATGCGCTCGGCAGGACTCGCTTTCATTGTGCCGCACGCCCCGCCGCACGCTGATTCTCCTGCCGGCGCAACCAGGACAGAAGCAAGGATATTGCGGCAGGGGTCATACCGTCCACCTTCATCGCCTGCGCCAAGTTGCGCGGCCGCTGTTGCGCAAGCTTCTGTTTCAGCTCATTGGAAAGTCCCGGCAAGCAGCTATAGTCGAAGCCGTCCGGAATTGTCGCGCTCTCCTCTTTTCGAATGCCGGCAATATCCGCGGCCTGGCGTTCCATGTAAACCGCATAAGAGGCATCGATCTCCAGCGCTTCGGTGACACGCCTGTCGATTGCCTCAAGCTGCGGCCACAAGGGCTTCAGCCTCTCAATCGTCTGGTCGGGATAGGAGAGGATTTCAAAGGCCGAGCGCCGTTGACCGTCCTGGTTGAGTTTCAGCCCAAACCGCGTGCCCTGATTTGGCGTAATCGACAGCGACTGCAGGAGCGTGCGGCCCTCCTCATAGGCGATCTTCCATGATGCAAACCGCGCCCGGCGCGCCTCTCCGACGCAACCCAGTTCGATACCGACCGGCGTCAGGCGCATGTCGGCATTGTCGGCCCTGAGCGATAGTCGATATTCCGCACGGGAGGTGAACATGCGGTAGGGCTCGGTTATGCCGCGCGAAGTCAGGTCGTCGACCATCACGCCAATATAGGAAGCCGTGCGACTGAACACGAAGGGCTCGCGTCCCGTTGCCGCCAAGGCGGCATTCAGGCCGGCCACGAGACCCTGCGCGCCGGCTTCCTCATAGCCGGTGGTGCCATTGATCTGACCAGCCAGGAACAGGCCGGGAATTTTTCGCACCGCCAGCGAAAGCTGAAGCTCACGCGGATCGACATGATCATACTCAATGGCGTATCCCGGCTGGAGAATCGTCACGCTTTCCAGACCAGGAATCGTGCGGATAAAGGCCTCCTGCACGTCCTCCGGCAAGGACGTCGAAATGCCGTTCGGGTAAATTGTGTCGTCGTCGAGCCCCTCGGGCTCGAGAAAGATCTGGTGACCATCCCGCTCGCCGAAACGAACGATCTTGTCCTCGATCGACGGGCAATAGCGCGGACCGACTCCTTCGATCTGGCCGGAGTACATTGCCGATCGCTGGATATTGTCGGCAATAATCTTGTGCGTTGCGTCCGTCGTTCGGGTGACGCCGCAGTCGATCTGGCAGTTCGCGATCGCCTCGGTCATGAACGAGAATGGTACTGGATCTTCGTCCGGTCCCTGACGTCCGACGCGATCCCAGTCGATCGTCCGGCCATCCAACCGAGCTGGCGTACCGGTTTTCAACCGCCCGAGCCTTAGCCCGAAGCGCGCCAGCGTTTCCGACAGCCCGAGCGACGGCTCCTCGCCGACCCGGCCCGCCGGGATCTTGCGGTCACCGATGTGAATCAGGCCTTTCAGAAAGGTGCCGGTTGTAAGCACCACTGCGGTGGCACGAAACGTCCGGCCGTCTTTCATGACCACACCGGCGACACTCTCACTCTCGGTCAGCAGATCAAAGGCGTCGCCTTCGATCACGGTGAGATTCTCGATCGCGCCGATCTCCCTCTGCATCGCCTCCCGGTAGAGCCGGCGATCCGCCTGGGTGCGCGGCCCTCTGACCGCCGGGCCCTTGCGCCGGTTGAGCAGCCGGAATTGAATACCGGCAGCATCGGCAACGCGACCCATCAGCCCATCCAGTGCGTCGATCTCGCGGACCAGATGTCCCTTACCCAATCCGCCGATCGCCGGATTGCAGGACATCACACCGATCGTCTCTTTCTTATGGGTGATCAGCGCCGTCTGCGCCCCGAGCCGCGCTGAAGCCGCCGCGGCCTCGCAGCCGGCATGGCCGCCGCCAATCACGATGACATCATAGCTCGTCATGCACACGCTCCGCTTGCCTGCATGTCCTCCTTAAATCGGCGCGATTTAAGGAGACCATCCAGGGAAAGTGCTACTGCGTCCTTTATGCGCCTGAAAGGACGCACTGCGCTGTAGGTCTTGATTCTCAATTCGCCGCAACGAGTCAAGAAGGTTTCACGTGAAACCTGTCGGACTCATGATTGTCGCCTCCGGCTTTCCGGCGTCATTTGCCAATGCAGAATTCCGAGAATATCACGTCGAGCAGGTTCTCGACATCGACGCGGCCGGTGATCCGTCCGAGCGCGTCGCTTGCCAGTCGAAGCTGCTCCGCCTTTATGTCTAGGCCCGTTGCCGTCAGGCCCAGCCAGAGCGCGGCGCTCGCCTGTTTAAGGCAATCCACATGGCGCTTTCGCGACGGCATCGCGAGCGACGTCCGGCCCGCCAGGTCGGGAAGGTGCGCCTTCAAGCAGTCCAGCAAATCGGCGATGCCGTCGCCCGTTTTCGTCGATAGGAACACATCCGCCTGTTCCGGCGACCACGTCATCTCGTTGCGGTCGGTCTTCGTTGCGACACGGATCACCGGCACATTCTTCCCAACCGGTTCGTCCCACACGAATCCATCCGGTTTTTCCGATAGCAGCAGGATCAGATCGGCGTGCCCGATGACTTCTCGCGCCCGCCGAATACCTTCGCGCTCGACGATCTCGTTCGTTTCCCGCAGCCCCGCGGTGTCGAACAATTTCACGGAGAATCCGGCTAAGGACAGGTCGACGGCGAGCACGTCCCGCGTGGTGCCGGCAATCTCCGTCACGATTGCGATGTCCCTTTTGGCAAGCGCATTGAGCAGGCTCGATTTACCGGCATTCGGCTCCCCGGCGATGACAATCTTCAAGCCGTCGCGAATGATCTCGGCCAGCCCGGCCTGATCGACGTGGGCCTCAATGTCCGCCCGCAGTTTCTCGAGGTCGGACCAGATGGTGTCGCCGACGGAGCCGGGAACATCCTCTTCATCGGCGAAGTCGAGTTCCGCCTCGATCATCGCCCGCGCATGCGTCAGGCGTCGGGCCCATCCCTGATAGAGAGCCGATTGACCGCCGCTCGATTGTTCAATGGCAAGCCGACGCTGCATTTCGGTCTCGGCCGTGATGAGATCCGCCAATCCCTCGACCTCGACGAGATCCATTTTGCCGTTCTGGAAGGCGCGCCGGGAGAACTCCCCAGCCTCGGCATGCCGCAATCCCTCGAACCCGGCAAGAGCGTCGAGAACGGCATGCACGACGGCCCGCCCGCCATGCACCTGCAGCTCGCAGCAGTCCTCGCCGGTGAAGGATCCAGGACCGGGAAAATAGATCACCAGACCACTATCCAGCACCTCACCGTTTCGAGTCCGAATCGTTCTGAGAGAGGCGGTGCGCGGCCTCGGTAGCGCGCCGCACAGCTGCACGATCGCCTCCGCCGTCGCCGATCCGCTGATGCGGATGACGGCGACACCGGCGGGCAGGCCGCCGCTGGAAAGCGCGTATATGGTATCCGTGAACTGCATCGCTTATTCGGCACCCTGGGCGCAAGGTCGAACCTGCGCGCCGCGTCGGATCCTGTCTGTGTTGAGATCAATCAGCCGCTCTTGGGCAGCCCCATGTCCCGTAACACCCCTGTATCGCATTGTGGCTGTGGGCGTGTGGGTCGGCGCAGACTTATGCATGTCTGCGAGCCGAAAATCAAGCTTCGCCGGGTCGCAGCGAAATCCGTGCGGACCGTCACGGCTGTTTCACGTGAATCATTACGGGAGCAAGTCGGGGCGATCCATCCAGGTGAAGCGGTCCCGGAATCCGGCTAAGGACATTCGGTCAAAGAAAGGGCCGGGATCCAGCGAATCCCGGCCGCATAGATGCTCTGTCCGCGATCGATCAGGTATTCATCGAATCGAAGAAATCGCCGTTGGTCTTCGTCTGCTTCAGCTTGTCGATGAGGAACTCGATCGCGTCGGTCGTGCCCATCGGCGCGAGAATGCGGCGCAGCACGAAGATCTTCTGCAGGTCCTGGCGCGGCACGAGCAGGTCTTCCTTGCGTGTCCCGGACTTCAGGATGTCCATGGCCGGGAAGATGCGCTTGTCGGCGACCTTGCGGTCGAGGACGATTTCCGAGTTGCCGGTGCCCTTGAACTCTTCGAAGATGACTTCGTCCATGCGGCTACCGGTGTCGATCAGCGCGGTGGCGATGATGGTCAGCGAGCCGCCTTCTTCGATGTTGCGGGCCGCACCGAAGAACCGCTTCGGGCGCTGCAGGGCATTGGCATCGACACCGCCGGTCAGGACCTTGCCGGAGGACGGCACGACCGTGTTGTAGGCGCGGCCGAGGCGGGTGATCGAATCGAGCAGAATGACCACATCACGGCCGTGCTCGACGAGGCGCTTTGCCTTCTCGATCACCATTTCGGCGACCTGCACGTGGCGAGTCGCCGGTTCGTCGAAGGTCGAGGACACGACTTCGCCTTTCACGGAGCGCTGCATGTCCGTCACTTCTTCCGGCCGCTCGTCGATCAGGAGAACGATCAGATAGCATTCCGGATGATTGGCGGTGATCGAATGGGCGATGTTCTGCAGAAGAACCGTCTTACCGGTACGCGGTGGCGCAACGATCAGGCCGCGCTGGCCCTTGCCGAGAGGAGCGACGAGATCGATGACGCGGGCGGAAAGGTCCTTGGAAGTCGGTATCTCGAGTTCCATCTTGAACCGCTCATTCGGGTAGAGCGGCGTCAGGTTGTCGAAGTGAACCTTGTGGCGGATCTTCTCCGGATCGTCGAAATTGATCGTGTTGACCTTGAGGAGCGCGAAGTACCGCTCGCCTTCCTTGGGGCCGCGGATCGGCCCTTCGACCGTATCGCCGGTCTTCAACGAGAAGCGACGAATCTGCGACGGCGAGATGTAGATGTCGTCCGGACCGGGCAGATAGTTTGCGTTTGCCGACCGAAGGAAGCCGAATCCATCCTGAAGGACCTCGACAACGCCTTCGCCGATGATCTCTATATCCTGCGAAGCGAGCATTTTGAGGATCGCGAACATCAGCTCCTGCTTGCGCATGGTGCTGGCGTTCTCGACCTCGAGCTCTTCGGCAAAGGCGAGGAGATCCGTCGGCGTCTTGTTCTTGAGGTCTTGAAGCTTCATTTCAGCCATGAAGAGTCCATGATTTGTAGGGGAATAGGAGGAGGCGTGATTTTCGTAAGGGAGCTGCGAGGGGAAGGGGCAGGCTCTAAACTTCGTCACAGGCCTTGGGATGAAGGAGATGCGCGAAAATAGCGATTCACGTGAAACGCCGCAAGGGGGCGCCGCAAATTAGCGGCAACTATTGCAGCTGCGAATCGATTGAATTCAAAATGGTTTCACGACAGCGAGGATAACGATGAGGATCATCAAGAGGGTCGGCGCCTCGTTCATCAGCCTCCAGTAGCGCGCGCTCTTCCGATTCGCGTCCCGTTGAAAGTCGGCGACCGTCCGGCTGAAATGCACATGCACCAGCGTCAGCAGCACGACGCAGAAAAGCTTGGCATGAAGCCATCCACCTCGGAAGCCGTAGACGCTTCCTGCGAGATAGAGGCCGAGCACCCAGGTGATCATCATGGCCGGGTTCATGATCACCTTCAGGAGCCGGCGCTCCATTGTCTTGAAGGTCTCGGACTGCACCGAACCGGGCAGCGTATCGGTATGATAGATGAAGAGCCGCGGCATGTAGAGAAGCGCTGCCATCCACGAAATAACCGCGATGATGTGGAGCGCCTTGATCCACAGGTAGAGATCGTCCGGCTGCGCGACGAAAAGCCCGGCCAGCAGAGCAACGAATACGGAAAGTGCGACGATCGCCCGAAGCCGCGCCCGCTTTCCGGGAGCGCTGTCCGTCTGCCGTTCGACCATCATCCGCTCCCGCGAACGCGCGCCACGAGGGCGGCAACGTTTTCCGGATCGGCCTCGGGCGTGATGCCGTGGCCGAGATTGAAGATCAATGGTCCATGGCCGAGCGCATCAAGGATCCGGTCGATACCGCTCTCCATGGCCGCACCGCCGGCAACGACCCGCATCGGGTCAAGATTTCCCTGGACGGGACCTTCCTTCTGCAATTCCGCGGCAAAGGACAGCGGCACGGCCCAATCGAGACCGATTGCGTCGGCGCCGGTCAAGCGGCGATAATCCTTGAGCAACAGACCGACTCCCTTCGCAAAGGCGATGATCTTCGCGCCGGGCCGGCGGGCCCGCACCGATGCAATCATCCGCCGCACCGGCTCGACGGCAAAACGGGCGAACTCATCCTCGCCGAGCACGCCCGCCCAGGAATCGAAGATCTGCACCGCGTCGGCACCGGCATCGATCTGTTCCACGAGGTAATCCGCGGAGACGTCGGCCAGAAACGCCAGCAGCTGCTCAAAGGCCTTCCGATGCCGGTAGGCGAAGAGACGTGCCGGCGCCTGGTCCGGCGTGCCGCGCCCGGCAATCATATAGGTGGCGACCGTCCAGGGCGCGCCGCAGAAGCCAAGCAGAGTCGTTTCCGCCGGCAATTCCCGCCGGAGCCGCGAAACGGTTTCGAAGACGGGAGCGAGGTGGCTCAACACGCCAGCGCCCTCGAGGCGCGCGATGCCGTCGGTGTCGATCGGTTCCATCCGCGGCCCGTGGCCCTCCTCAAAACGGACGTTTCGGTGAAGTGCGTCGGGAATGACGAGAATATCGGAGAAGAGGATCGCAGCGTCGAAAGCGTAGCGGCGGATCGGCTGCAGCGTCACTTCCACAGCAAGATCCGGCGTATAGCAGAGATCGAGGAAACTCCCGGCCTTCGCCCGCGTCGCCCGATATTCCGGCAGATAACGGCCGGCCTGGCGCATCAGCCAGACGGGTGGAGGGGTGAGGCATTTTCCGTTCAACACCTCAAGCACTTTGCGATGTGTCTCGGCCACTCGCCATTCCCCAATCTAAAATCAAACTGAATTGAAATGTTTTCTATTTCTTAGAGTCGGTGGCTATCAAGGATTAAAATCGATCCTCAGTTCGTCCAATCGGCGCGGATCGCCACGCGCATCACGGGAGAAAGTTCGTCCGGATTCGCGATGGATCTGGAAAATACGAGAAAACTTAGAAAAGTCAGCATCTTGCCCGCGCTACCGGATTTGCGATTCCTGTGGACAAGGAGTCGATCTGCGTGACAATTTGTCGTCGGCTTGAGTCTTGTCCACAACAGCGCGCGGGCGTTTTTCGTCCCGGCGCCGGATGTGAATAACGCGACGCTTTTCCACGGGCCTGGGCGGCGACCGCGACTTTTGCCGTCTGGTGTCCCGGCTCATCAACAGCCTCCGGAGAATTGCGTGGAGAACCGAAAAAACTACTTCCACCTGCATCTCGTCTCCGATTCGACGGGCGAGACGCTGATAGCCGCGGGCCGTGCGGCCGCCGCTCAGTTCCAATCCTCGCACGCGCTCGAACATGTCTACCCGCTGATCCGCAACAAGAAGCAGTTGATGCAGGTCCTCGATGCCATCGACGGCGCGCCGGGCATCGTGCTCTATACGATCGTCGACCGGGAGCTTGCCGGCATGATCGACCAGAGATGCCGCGAGATCGGCGTTCCCTGCGTCTCGGTCCTTGATCCGATCATCGAGCTGTTTCAATCCTATCTCGGTTCGCCGTCGCGTCGGCGTTCAGGCGCCCAGCATGTCATGGATGCCGACTATTTCGCCCGGATCGAGGCGCTGAATTTCACCATGGATCACGACGACGGCCAGATGCCGGCCGATTTCAACGAGGCGGACGTCGTGCTGGTCGGAGTGAGCCGGACCTCCAAGACGCCGACGAGCATCTATCTCGCCAATCGCGGCATCAAGACGGCCAACATCCCGATCGTGCCCGGCGTGCCGCTGCCGGAAGCGTTGACCAGGGCGACCAAACCGCTGGTGGTGGGTCTGATCGCCAGCGCCGACCGGCTTTCCCAGGTGCGCCAGCATCGCCTGCTCGGCACGACCCAGAGCTTCCACGGCGAGGAATATACCGACCGGGCGGCGATTTCGGAGGAGCTGAAATACGCCCGGACGCTCTGTGCCCGCAACAATTGGCCGCTGATCGACGTGACACGCCGTTCGATCGAGGAAACGGCCGCCGCGATCGTTGCCCTTCGCCCTCGGCTCAGATAGAGCGAGCCGCAGGAACCGGACGGGCGCAGGCCGGACGGGCGGTCGCGCCGTTCGGATCCGGTTCATGAGAAATCGATCATGATGATCGGATCGAAACGATCCACGACCAGCGTGATCCCTGGATTGCGAGATTGAGAAGATGACATCCTCGCTCGTGCTGGCCTCCGCCAGCCCATTTCGACGGGCGCTCCTTGCGAATGCCGGGCTGGCGTTCTCGGCCCGCGCAGCTCACGTGGACGAGCGCGCCCTGGAGCGGCCGCTGGAGGAGGCGGGCGCATCGCCCTCCGACGTGGCGCTCGCTCTTGCCGAAGCCAAGGCGAAGGAGGTCTCGCGCCATTTCGATGACGCACTGGTGATCGGCAGCGACCAGACCATGTCGCTTGGAGCCCGGGTTTATCACAAGCCGAAAGACATGGCGGAGGCCGCCGAGCATCTCCTGTCGCTCTCCGGCAGGACGCACAGCCTGAACAGCGCGATCGTGCTCGTCCGCAATGGCGATGTCCTCTGGCGGCATGTCTCGACGGCGCATATGACGGTCAGGCCCTTGGACCGGGCCTTTGTCGAACGGCATCTCAAACGGGTCGGGGAGAAGGCGCTTTCGAGCGTCGGCGCCTATCAGCTCGAAGGTGAGGGGATCCAGCTCTTCGAAAAGATCGATGGCGATTACTTTACGATCCTCGGCCTGCCGATGCTGCCGCTTCTTGAAAAACTCCGCCAATTGGGATCGATCGATGCGTGATTCACGTGAAACATTTGTTAACCACGCCTTCGTCACGGGCTATCCGATCAAGCATTCGCGCTCGCCGCTGATCCACGGCTATTGGCTGAAGCAGTTGGGAATTGCCGGAAGCTACCGGGCTCACGAGGTCGCCCCGGAAGCCTTCCCGGATTTCATGCGCCGATTGCGGGACGGCAGTGCCGGTTTCTGCGGCGGCAATGTCACCATCCCCCACAAGGAGATGGCCTTCGAGCTGTCCGACCGGCCGGATGAGCTGAGTGCCGAGCTTGGCGCGGCCAACACGCTCTGGCTCGAGGACGGAAGGATCTCAGCGACGAATACGGACGGGCGTGGCTTCGTCGCCAATCTCGACGAGCGGGCAAGCGGCTGGGACCGGATTTCGACGGCCGTCATTCTGGGGGCCGGCGGCGCCAGCCGCGCTGTCATCCAGGCCGTCCGCGATCGCGGCGTCAGGACCATCCACGTGGTGAACCGCACGACCGCCAGGGCGCAGGAACTGGCCGACCGGTTCGGCGAGGCAGTCGAGGCTCATCCGATAGAGGCGCTTTCCGAGGTCATGGCCGATGCCGGCCTTTTCGTGAACACGACGTCGCTCGGCATGGACGGCGAGCCGGCGCCGTCGATCGATTTCTCGCCCTTGGCAACCGGCGCCGTGGTCACCGACATCGTCTATGTGCCGCTGAAGACGCCGCTCCTTCGCCAGGCGGAGGAGCAGGGTTTCCGCATCGTCGATGGTCTCGGCATGCTCCTGCATCAGGCCGTACCCGGATTCGAGAAATGGTTCGGCCGGAGACCGGTTGTCGATGAAACGCTTCGGCAGGTCATCATAAAGGATATGGACGTTCACGCATGATCATCGTCGGGCTCACCGGCTCCATCGGCATGGGAAAATCAACGGCTGCTCAGATGTTCCGGGAGCTTGGCGTACCGGTGAACGACGCCGACGAGGTGGTCCACGACCTCTATCGCGGTGAAGCGGTGCCTCCCGTCGAAGCAGCCTTTCCGGGCGTCGCGAAGGAGGGCGTCATCGACCGGGCGGAACTTTCCCGACAGCTCCTTGCCCAACCGGAGCGCCTTGGTGAATTGGAGCGGATCGTCCATCCGCTCGTTCGCGCCAAGGAAAAGGAGTTCATCGCCAGGTACAGGGCGGCCGGGGCGCCCTTCGTGCTTCTCGATATTCCGCTGCTTTTCGAGACCAAGGCGGAAAAGCGCGTCGACCGGGTCGTCGTCGTCAGCTGCGATCCGGAGGCTCAGAGAGCGCGCGTCATGAAGCGGCCGGGAATGACGGCCGAGAAATTCGCGATGATCCTCGCCCGCCAGGTACCCGACAGTGAAAAACGCGCCCGAGCGGATTACGTGATCGACACCAGCGACAGTTTCGACGTCACCCGAGCGCAGGTTCGCACCATCGTCGATCGATTGCGATCGGGGTAGCGCCTGCCCCTCTCCTCGGGTTTAACCCGGGGACTAACCCTCTCACCGCAAGCCGGAGGGAGCAAAGGTGGTGCGGCTTGCCCCTTCTCCCCGCTAGAACGGGGAGAAGGGCGCTGCAGCGGCGCAGGTCGCGAACCTCCGCTTCAACTGCAAGCGAAATGCCATTAAAACGCAACGATCAGCGCGGACTGATTCGATCCGAACCGAGGTCCCAAGGGAAGCCGCATGCGTGAGATCATTTTCGATACGGAAACGACCGGCCTCGACAGTCGCGAGGACCGGGTGATCGAGATCGGTGGCGTCGAGCTCGAGAACCAGTTTCCGACGGGACGGACGATCCACATCTATATCAATCCCGGCGACCGCAAGGTCCACCCCGACGCGCTGGCGGTGCACGGCATCACCGACGACTTCCTCAAGGACAAGCCCTCCTTTGCCGACGTGGTCGACGAAATCGTCGATTTCTTCGGCGATGCGCGTTGGGTCGCCCACAATGCGACCTTCGACATCGGCTTCATCAATGCCGAGTTCGAGCGCCTGGGCCTGCCGCCGATTGCCATCGACCGGGTCACCGATACGCTGGCAATGGCACGGCGCAAGCACCCGATGGGCCCGAATTCGCTCGATGCGCTGTGCCGCCGCTATGGCATCGACAATTCGCATCGCGCCAAGCATGGCGCGCTTCTCGACTCCGAGCTGCTTGCCGAAGTCTATATCGAGATGATCGGTGGGCGGCAGGCGGCGCTGGGGCTGGTGACGAGCGAAATCAACGGTCTTGCCGTACAGGCGGACGACGCCCCGATCATCGTCATGCAAAGGGAGCGAGTGCTGACGCCGCGACTGACGGAAGCCGAGATCTCAGCCCATGCGGCTCTTGTTTCAAAGATCGGCGCCAAGGCGATCTGGGTAAGGTACAGCGGTTGAATCCAGCCTGTAAAACAAAAAACCCGGCCTGCCGAGCCGGGTTTTCAGTTTCTATCCGAGAACCTGTCAGTTGGTCGTGGTGTTGCTGTTGGCGACCTGGGCGCGGACTTTTTCTTCTGCCATGCGCTGCGCGAACATTTGCGCGAAATCGATCGGGTCGATCATCAGCGGCGGGAAGCCGCCGTTGCGGGTCGCGTCCGACACGATCTGCCGGGCAAAGGGGAAGAGCAGGCGCGGGCACTCGATGAAGAGCAGCGGCAGCATGTGCTCCTGCGGGAAGCCCGCAACGCGGAAGACGCCGCCATAGGCGAGTTCGACGTTGAACAGCACCTTTTCGCCGTCCTTTGCCTGGGCGTTCAGCGAGAGAACGACGTCGAAATCGTTCTCGGCGAGCGGGTTGGCATTGACGTTGACATTGATGTTGATCGACGGCGCGTGTTCGCGGGCCTGCAGCGAACGCGGCGCGCCGGGGTTCTCGAAGGAGAGGTCCTTGACATACTGGGCCAGAATATTGAGCGACGGCGCCTGCTGGGCGCCGCCGTTGCCGTTGGATGCGGTATCAGTCGTCATAAGAGTTTCCTCGGACTTCGAATTGGTGAGGCCATCTAGCATTTCGATCCTGTGCTTACAACCCTCGAAGCCCGGACCCGTTCCCGGCCTGAACGGCGTTCCAGGCCCTTTCCGGGTCACAGCGCCGCCCGTCTTAATCAGACGCGCGAAGGTCGCTGCAGCACTTTGAGTTGCTGCATGTTTTTGTCCCTGAATCGGCTACGATCCAAGGAAGCATGCAATCGAGCATTATAGACCTGATCTAGCGAGAAATCCGGTTGCTCGGCGGCGAGGAACCGTCTTCGCCGCCGTTCTTCCGGGAGAATTCGTCGGAGTCGAGATCGATGGTCGTGGGACCGTGCGGCCGGTGGCTCCTCGTGCCACCGTAATAGAAGCCGCTTCCCGTCGTCAGGATGGTCAACCGCGTCTGCAGGAAGGAAGCGATGGCGCGCCTGACGGGCGGCAGGAAGAGAATGAGGCCGGCAATGTCGGTGATGAAGCCGGGAACGATCAGAAGAATCGCCGCGACGAAGATCAGCGCGCCGCCGAGAACGTCCGGGCCCGGGTCCTTCCCTGCTCGCGCCGCCTCCTGCACGCGGCGCAAAGTGCCGAGACCCTGGATGCGCAGAAGCAAGACGCCGGCAACCCCGCTCAGCAGGACGAGCAGCAGCGTCATCGCCAGGCCGAGTTCCCGGCCGACGACAACGAAGCCGGCAATCTCCGCGATCGGCAGACCGAGAATGATGAGAGGAATGATCACCGAACGCATCGATCGTGCTCGCAAGAAGATGAGTGCAATTGACCGGCTCCCGGTTTATGGGTGCGACATCGCCATTTGAATGGTTTATCCTTGCAGACTATATGGAACACTAAGTCAAATTCTAACAGCGGTTCCGGGTGGAAATGGGCTCTTTCGACTTCATCACGTTTTTTTTCCTGATCGCGGCCGTGGTCATCTTCCTGCAGTTGCGCAGCGTCCTTGGCCGCAGGACAGGAAATGAACGACCGCCTTTCGACCCCTATTCGCCGCGCGAGGCGCAGGGTCCCGAGGCGAGGGACAATGGCAAGGTGGTGCAGCTTCCCCGTCGCGAGAGCACCGCGGAGGACGAGTCCCGCTACGCCGCCATCGACGGCCTATCCAAGCCCGGCACGCCGTTGAACGTCCAACTGAGGGCGTTGAGCGACGCAGACCCCAGCTTCGAGCCGGCCGAGTTCCTCAACGGCGCAAAGATGGCCTACGAGATGATCGTCATGGCTTTTGCCGATGGCGATCGCAAGACCCTGAAAGGGCTCTTGTCACGCGAAGTCTATGAGGGCTTCGAAGCGGCGATCGCCGACCGGGAATCCAAGGGCGAGGTGGTCAAATCGACCTTCGTCGGCATTGAAAAGGCCGAGATCGTCCATGCCGAACTCAAGAACGATGAAGAGAACGTCACGGTTCGCATCATCAGCCAACTCATCTCCGCCACATACGACAAGCAGGGCAAGCTGATCGACGGCGACGCCGATTCGGTTGCCGAAGTGAACGACCTCTGGACCTTTGCGCGCGACATCCGCTCGCGCGATCCGAACTGGAAGCTTATCGCCACCGAATCGGAAAATTGACCGCAAGGGGCGATAATGGCCTTTGAACTCGAACCGGTCGCCTTTTCGGAATTGCCCGGGTGGCAACAGGATGACCCGACGCCGGTCCTCGACGCGCTGCGCCGCTGTCACCATCATGTGACGACGGTGAAGCCTTACAGGACCGGCTCTCTCGGTGTTTCGGTCGCCGACCTGCTGCCCGCCTACGAGGCGGCCGGCGCGGTTTTCTCCGGTGCGTCGCAGGCGCGCAACTTCTTCGAGGACCAGTTCGTGCCGTTCCGGATCCGCCCCGGGGACAGCGAGACGGGCTTCGTCACCGCCTTCTACGAACCGGAAGTCGAGGTCCGCGCCACCGCCGACGAGGAGTTCCGCTTTCCATTCTACAGGCGTCCCGCCGATCTCGTCGATATCGACGAGGAGAACCGGCCCGAGGGCATGGATCCCTATTTCGCCTTCGGCCGGCTGCGGGACGGCAGGATCAACGAATATCCCGATCGCCGGGCGATCGAGGAGGGGTTTCTCAATGGCCGTGGCCTGGAGATCGCCTACGCCCGCTCGAAGGTCGACGTGTTTTTCATCCATGTCCAGGGCGCAGCCCGGCTCGTCTATCCGGACGGGTCGCGCCGCCGCATCACCTATGCGGCGAAGACCGGGCACCGTTTTTCCGCCATCGGCAAGCTGCTGATAGAGCGCGGCGAAATCGATGCGGCGACCGTCTCGATGGCGAGCATCCGCGGCTGGCTAGCGGCCCATCCGGAAAAGATCGATGAGGTCCTGTGGCACAACCGCTCGTTCATCTTCTTCCGCGAAGCGCCCGTCGAAGATGAAGACCTCGGGCCGGTCGCCGCTGCCAAGGTACCGCTCGAGCCGGGCCGGTCGCTCGCAGTGGACCGCCTCATCCATACCTTCGGGATTCCTTTCTATATCACCAGCGAAACCCTCACCCATCTCGATGGCGGCCGCCCTTTCGGACGGCTGATGCTCGCGCTCGATACCGGCTCGGCAATCGTCGGGCCGGCACGCGGCGACATCTTCACGGGCTCGGGCGAGGCCGCTGGCGAACTTGCCGGTTCGGTGCGCAACGACGCCGATTTCTTCATGCTCGTGCCCCGCGCGGCTGCCGCCAGATATCGCCATGGCCAGGGATAAAAAGCTGTCGCCGGAGGACCGCATCCTTTGGGGAAAGGTCGCGCGCTCGGCCAGGGCCATGCCGGGGCGATTGGAA
The DNA here is from genome assembly GCF_001651865.1 of Sinorhizobium glycinis. GTDB lineage: Bacteria > Pseudomonadota > Alphaproteobacteria > Rhizobiales > Rhizobiaceae > Sinorhizobium > Sinorhizobium glycinis. The sequence continues at coordinate 74,468 of NZ_LPUX01000060.1, read as the reverse complement.
GAGCTCGACGACCTGCTCGGCGAGATCGAACAGCCGTCGGCTTCGCCGTCTCCGCAGCAAGCGAACTCCGGCTCGTCCGCATCCGGGAAGCCGGAGCAGGGAATTGCCCTCAGCGGCAAGCCCGAGCAACGCCACCACCCGCTCGAGAGGCCGGTCAAGCGGAAGCTTTCGAAAGGGCGCCTCGCGCTCGAGGCGCGGATCGACCTGCACGGAATGATCCAGAGCGAGGCGCATGGCTTCCTCCTGCAGTTCCTCCTGAAGGCGCATGAGCGCGGCCTGCGTCATGTTCTTGTCATCACCGGCAAGGGAACGTCGTTCGGCAGCGACGGGGCGCTGAAGCGCGCCGTGCCGCTCTGGTTTGCCCTTCCCGAATTTCGCCCGCTGATCTCGTCCTACGAGCCGGCGGCGCGCAACCACGGGGGCGAGGGTGCGCTCTATGTCCGCCTGGCGCGCGCCAGGGGGAGTGCGTCGTGACGCCTTTCGGCGAGGCCATGCGCGAACTGCGCCACCGCAAGGGCGTCTCGCAGAAGGAGATGGCGGCGGCGATTGGCGTTTCCCCGGCCTATCTCTCGGCCCTCGAACACGGCAAGCGCGGCGCGCCGAGCTTCGACTTCCTGCAGCGCGTCGCCGGCTACTTCAACGTGATCTGGGACGAGGCCGACGAGCTCTTCCGTGTCGCACGGCTTTCCGACCCGCGAGTGGTGCTCGACACCTCGGGCCTGCCGCCCGGCCACACGGCCTTCGCCAACCGCTTGAGCGAGCGGATTCGCGGCCTGTCGGGCGAGGCGATCGAAGCAATGGAAGATATTTTGGAAAAAGCCACATTTCCTGATAATGACAGGGGATGAAGCCTCGCCCCGGCCGTGCTCCCGCCGCCCGGGATTTGGAACCCGTGGACAAATTTCCTATAGTCCGCGAGGCGTCCGCGCTGTGATTCGCAACGAATCGCTGCGTCCGAAGAACCTGGAAAGACCTGAAGCCGAATGACCGATATCTCTGAGACCGAAGCCGGCGCGATCGCCGAATATGGTGCCGATTCCATCAAGGTGCTGAAGGGCCTCGACGCCGTGCGCAAGCGGCCTGGCATGTATATCGGCGACACCGATGACGGCTCCGGTCTGCACCACATGGTCTATGAGGTCGTCGACAACGCGATCGACGAGGCGCTTGCCGGCCATGCCGATATCGTCACCGTCACGCTCAATCCCGATGGCTCCTGCACCGTGACGGACAATGGCCGCGGCATTCCGACCGACATCCACCGGGAGGAGGGCGTCTCGGCGGCCGAGGTGATCATGACGCAGCTTCACGCCGGCGGCAAATTCGACCAGAACTCCTACAAGGTTTCCGGCGGCCTGCACGGCGTCGGCGTTTCGGTGGTCAATGCGCTCTCCGTCTCGCTGAAGCTCAAGATCCGCCGTGCCGGCAAGATCCACGAGATGAGTTTCACCCACGGCGTCGCCGACGGGCCGCTGACCATCACCGGCGACGCCGGCGGCGAGACCGGCACCGAAGTCACCTTCCTGCCGAGCGAACAGACCTTCTCGAAGACAGAGTTCGATTTTGCCACGCTCGAACATCGCCTGCGCGAGCTCGCTTTCCTGAATTCCGGCGTCCGTATCGTATTGACCGACAAGCGCCACTCGGACATCCGCCGCGACGAGATGATGTACGACGGCGGGCTCGAGGCCTTCGTCGCCTATCTCGACCGGGCGAAGAAGCCGCTTGTCCACAAGCCGGTCTCGATCCGCGGCGAGAAGGACGGCATCACCGTCGAGGTGGCCATGTGGTGGAACGACAGCTACCACGAGAACGTGCTCTGCTTCACAAACAACATTCCGCAGCGCGACGGCGGCACGCACATGGCGGGCTTCCGCGGTGCGCTCACCCGCCAGATCACCTCCTATGCCGATACCTCCGGCATCACCAAGAAGGAAAAGGTGTCGCTGACCGGCGACGATTGCCGCGAGGGGCTGACGGCGGTTCTGTCGGTGAAGGTGCCGGATCCGAAGTTCTCCTCGCAGACCAAGGATAAGCTCGTATCGTCCGAGGTCAGGCCGGTGGTCGAGAGCCTCGTCAACGAGGCGCTGAGCGTTTGGCTGGAGGAGAATCCATCCGATGCCAAGATCCTGGTCGGCAAGGTCGTCGAGGCGGCCGCCGCCCGCGAAGCGGCGCGCAAGGCGCGCGAACTGACGCGCCGCAAGGGTGCGCTCGATATCTCGTCGCTGCCCGGCAAGCTCGCCGATTGCTCCGAGCGCGACCCGGCCAAATCCGAACTCTTCCTGGTGGAGGGCGATTCGGCAGGCGGTTCGGCCAAGCAGGGGCGCTCGCGCGAGAGCCAGGCGATCCTGCCGCTGCGCGGCAAGATCCTGAACGTCGAGCGGGCACGTTTCGACAAGATGCTGTCGAGCCAGGAAATCGGCACGCTGATCACCGCGCTCGGCACCTCGATCGGCAAGGACGAGTTCAACGCCGACAAGCTGCGCTACCACAAGATCATCATCATGACGGATGCCGACGTCGACGGCGCCCATATCCGCACGCTGCTGCTCACCTTCTTCTTCCGGCAGATGCCGGAGCTGATCGAGCGCGGCCACCTCTATATCGCCCAGCCGCCGCTCTACAAGGTGACGCGCGGCAAGTCCGCCCAGTACCTGAAGGACGAAAAGGCGCTCGAGGATTACCTGATCACCATGGGCCTCGAGGAGGCATCGCTGACGCTCGGCTCCGGCGAAGTCAGGACCGGGCAGGATCTCCGCGAAGTGATCAACGATGCCCTGCGCCTGCGCTCGCTGATGGAGGGGCTGCATTCGCGCTACAACCGGACGATCGTCGAGCAGGCAGCAATTGCCGGTGCGCTGAACACCGAGCTCAACAGTCACCAGGACGACTACCAGAAGGTCGCCGTCGAAGTGGCGCGCCGTCTCGATGTCATTGCCGAGGAAACCGAACGCGGCTGGGCCGGATCGGTCACGGCCGAGGGTGGCCTGAGGCTCGAGCGCATGGTGCGCGGCGTCAAGGAAGTCGCGGTGATCGACATGGCGCTGATCGGCTCCTCCGATGCCCGCCATATCGACCAGCTCACGGCGAAACTCAAGGAAGTCTATGCGGCGCCGCCGGTGCTCAGGCGCCGCGACGGCACGCAGGAGATCAGCGGGCCGCGGGCTCTTCTGGACGCGATCTTTGCCGCCGGCCGCAAGGGCCTGACCATGCAGCGCTACAAAGGTCTCGGCGAAATGAACGCCGAACAGTTGTGGGAGACGACGCTCGATCCGAACGTCCGCTCGCTGCTGCAGGTCAGGGTCTCCGACGCGACCGATGCGGATGGGCTGTTCTCGCGCCTGATGGGCGACGAGGTGGAGCCGCGTCGCGACTTCATCCAGGAAAACGCGCTGAGCGTCGCCAATCTCGATATCTGACGGCCGAAGAGATACACCGCCCAGCGGTGGAATTGCAGGCGTGGGACGGTTTTCGCCCCGCGCCTTTCTTTCGGGCTCAAGTGCCGCGGACGAGACAATCTCCGCGGTTTTGCTCTCAGTCGCCCTTGAACCGCCCCTCGAATACGAAGTCGCCCAGCGTCTTGCGCTGGCTCGGCTTTTCCCGTTCGCGCAGATCCTCGGGAAGCGTGGAAGGATCGGCGATCTTGCCGATCGCCACCGCAGCCTCGACCCGGTAATGCTCCGGCACGCCGAGCACCCGCATTGCCTTGTCGCGGTCGATCCCACCCATGGCATGCGCATGCCATCCGGCAAGCTGCGTCTGTAGCGCGAGCGCGAACCAGGCGGCACCCGTGTCGAAGGCGTGGGTGTAGGCGGGCCTGAGCTCGCCGGTCGATGTCAGCCTGTGGGTCTTCGAGACTATGATGACGAGCGCCGAGGCGTTCTTCGCCCAGCGCTGGTTGCCCTCATCGAGCGTCTCCAGCAGTGACGCGAAGTCTTCGGTGCCGCGCCGGGCATATATGAAGCGCCACGGTTGCATGTTGCTCGCCGAGGGCGCCCAGCGCGCCGCTTCGAAGAGCGCCAGCAGGTCCTTTTCGCCGATTTCCTCGCCGGTGAAGGCGCGCGGCGACCAGCGTTCGAGAAAGATCGAGTGGATCGGGTGGTCGGCTCTTCTGTGGTTGATGTCTGTCACGAACGAACGTCCTTGTCCTGAATGGGAATCCCTTGGGAGGCCCTCCAGACGAAGCGCCTGCGAAGGGCCGGATTCGCCGGGACGCTATAGAAGATGAAGGCGATTTGAAACGTGCTCTCCTGAAAGTGATCGAGTGGGTCGCCCGCGCGCGGGCGCCGCGCCGCAAGGCTGGAACGAAGCAGGGAGGTAGACGTTTGGTGATCGGGTTTACCGGGGAGCGTCCTGCTTTTTCGTGGAACGGAAGAAGCAGAGAGGCGGTTGTCGTAACAGAAAAAAGTTGTATAAGTTCTGTAAAGTTTCCGAGGGAAGGATCAGCCATGAACTTGAAGGACCCGTCGCTGTTTCGCCAGGCCGCGCTCGTCGGCGAAAACTGGATCGAAGCGGACCCGCAGAATGCCATCGATGTCAACAATCCGGCGACGGGCGAGATCATCGGCCGGGTGCCGAAGCTCGGTGCCCGCGAGACGCGGGTCGCGATTGAAACCGCCGCGCGGGTTCAGAAGGAATGGGCCGGGAAGACCGCCAAGGAGCGAGCGGGGATCTTGCGCCGCTGGTTCGAGCTGATGATCGAGAACAAGGACGATCTCGGCAGGATCCTGACGATCGAGCAGGGCAAGCCGCTCGCCGAGGCGACCGGCGAGATCGTCTACGGCGCGAGCTTCATCGAATGGTTCGCCGAAGAGGGGCGGCGCGTCTATGGCGATCTTGTGCCCGGCCACCAGAAGGACAAGCGCATCCTGGTGATGAAGCAGCCGATCGGCGTCGTCGCCGCGATTACGCCGTGGAACTTCCCGAATGCGATGATCACCCGCAAGGCCGGCCCCGCCTTTGCCGCCGGCTGCGCGATGGTGCTGAAGCCAGCCGCGCAGACCCCCTTCTCGGCGATCGCCATCGCTGTGCTCGCCGAACGGGCCGGCATGCCGAAGGGCCTGTTCAGCGTCATCACCGGTTCGGCGCGCGAGATCGGCGCCGAGATGACCTCGAACCCGACAGTGCGCAAGCTGACATTCACCGGCTCGACGGAAGTCGGTGCCGAGCTCTACCGGCAGAGTGCCGCGACGATCAAGAAGCTCGGCCTCGAACTCGGCGGCAATGCCCCCTTCATCGTCTTCGATGACGCCGACCTCGATGCGGCGGTCGAAGGCGCCTTGATCGCCAAGTTCCGCAACAACGGCCAGACCTGCGTCTGCGCCAACCGCCTCTACGTCCAGGACGGCGTCTACGAAGCCTTCTCCGAGAAGCTTGCCGCGGCCGTCGCGAGGCTCAAGACCGGAAACGGCATGGAAGAGGGCGTCATCCTCGGGCCGCTGATCGACAAGCCGGCGCTCGAAAAGGTCGAGGAGCATGTCGCCGACGCGCTTGCCAAGGGCGCTCGCGTCATTCAGGGCGGCAAGCGCCACGCGCTCGGCGGCAGCTTCTATGAGGCGACGGTGCTGGCCGACGTCACCCAGGCGATGGCCGTTGCGCGTGAGGAGACCTTCGGTCCGGTGGCGCCGCTCTTCCGCTTCAAGGACGAGGCGGATGTTATCAGCCAAGCCAACGATACCGAATTCGGCCTTGCCTCCTATTTCTACGCCAAGGATCTGGCGCGGGTCTTCCGCGTCGCCGAAGCGCTCGAATACGGCATGGTCGGCGTCAACACCGGCCTGATTTCCACCGCGGAAGCTCCCTTCGGCGGCGTCAAGCTCTCCGGCCTCGGCCGCGAGGGCTCGAAGTACGGCATCGAGGAATTCATGGAAATCAAATATGTCTGCCTCGGCGGCATCGCCTGAGGTCGACTCGGCATTTGCGAGATCAAAGAAACCGGCCGGAAAGTTCTGGCCGGTTTTTTCTTTTGTGGGTAAGACTTTGCAAGTGATTGATTGGAGCGGGATTCGCCCCTCACCCTAACCCTCTCCCCGCTCGCGGGGAGAGGGGACTTCAGCGGTGCGGCATCGTCCCTTCGCCCCGCTGGCGGGGAGAAGGTGCCGGCAGGCGGATGAGGGGCAAAGTTGCACTTTGTCGATCCCGCGCCGATACGTCCTGACGCCGAAGGAGAGACCATGCCGGCCCCCAAGAATCCCTTCAAAGCGGCGATCCGCGAAAACCGCTTCCAGCTCGGCCTGTGGGTGGCGCTTGCCAGCCCCTATGCCGCCGAGGTGGTGGCCGGCAGCGGCTATGACTGGCTGCTGATCGACGGCGAGCATGCGCCGAACGACTTGCCGCTGCTCGCCGCGCAGTATCGCGCCATTGCTGGCCGCGGCAGTCATCCGATCGTGCGCCTGCCGGTCGGCGACACCGCTCTCATCAAGCAGGTCCTCGATACGGGCGTTCAGACGCTGCTCATCCCGATGGTCGACACTGTCGAGCAGGCGCGGCAGCTGGTCCGGGCCGTGCGCTATCCGCCGCACGGCATTCGCGGCGTCGGCGCCGCCCTCGGTCGGGCCACGAATTTCGGGCGCATCACGGATTATCTGCAGAACGCCAACGACGAGATCTGCCTCATCCTGCAGATCGAGAGCCGGGCAGGTCTCGCTGCGATCGACGAGATTGCGGCGCTGGAGGGGGTCGACGGCCTGTTCATCGGCCCCTCGGACCTTGCCGCCGACATGGGGCATCTCGGCAATCCCGCCCATCCGGAGGTCCGGGCGGCGATCGTCGATGGCTTCGCGCGTATAGAGAAGGCCGGCAAGGCGCGCGGCATCCTGACCCTCGACCCCGTGCAGGCGCACGACTATCGCGATCTCGGCGCCGACTTCCTGGCGATCGGCACCGACGTGACCCTGCTCGTCAGCGCGACGGAGCGTTTGCGCCGCGAATTTTTGGGAGAGGCCGAGCCGGGGCGGACCGAATCCGGCTACTGATTGGCAGCGCGGCACGCAGGCCGAGTAGTATTTCCTCGGCGTTGAGGGCGATACCCCCCTCTGCCCTGCCGGGCATCTCCCCCACAGGGAGGGAGATCGGCTGGAGCTACGGCCCTGCCCAACGTTGATGTTGCATTCGCTGAACTCACGACATTCCATCGATGGCGGGGCATTTGGAAGAGCGGTGCATTGCCACGTGCCGATCTCCCCCCTTGTGGGGGAGATGGCCGGCAGGCCAGAGGGGGGTATCAACCCCCTTCGTCCTACGGAATCGACTGCAGCAGGGTCTCGCGTGCCGATTTCAGGTGCCGGCGGCAGGCCTGTTCCGCCTGCCTCGGGTCGCGCGACTGAAGCGCGGCGATATAGGCGAGATGCTCCTCCAGCGCCCGGGCGTTGCGCTCGCGCGCATTCGCCTTGTTCCACTGGTAATGGTAGTGGAAGACGATCGCGATGACGTCGTAGAAATCGACGATGAAGCGGTTGCTCGACGACCTGTGTACCAGGAGGTGGAAGCGCTCGTCGAGCTCGGAGAACTCACTGTAGCGTTTGTCGATGTCGGCGAGGATCTCGCGATGCAGCGTTTCGATCTGCTTCAGTTCGGCCCAGGCGGGGTCGTTCTCCGGCAGGGAGACGAAGCGAGCGGCCGAGCGAAGTTCGAACATCTCCCGCACTTCCGTCAGCTCGAGCGCGAATTCGCGGGTAAAGCCCTTGAGCACCCAATGGCTGTTCGGCCGTTTCTCGATGAGACCGAAGCGGCTGAAGCGGATCAGGAATTCACGCACGCTCGTCGTGCCGGTGCCGATCTCGCGCGCCAGCTCGAGCTCGTTGATCTGCATGCCGGGCTCGGCGCCGCCCGCCAGAATCCGGCGCATGAAGCTCCGTTCGATTCTCTCGGCGAGCGAATCGGTTTCCTCGGTCGGGAAATAATCGGAAGGCTCCGGACGCCTCAGCACGATCTTCTGGCGCTTGTCCCAGCTGATCAGCTTGGCCTCTTCACAACGCGACAGGATGGCACGAACCGTCGTGCGGCTGACGCCGAGCGCCTGTCCGAGTTCCGGTTCGGATGGCAGCGCGGATGTTTCCGAAAGCAGCAAGAGGCAGCGGTTGAAGGCATCCTTGAAGAGGGTGTTCTGCTTCGCCATGAGTGATCCGGCCGGTTGAAGGTGGTTGGTTATTTACAGCGCCGCGCGTCTTACCAGGCGCGCAAAGGTCGCTGTAGCACTTTGAATTGCTGCATGTTTCCTTAGATCGGCTACGATTTAAGGAAACATGCAGTAGCCCGGCATCGCCGGTTTGTCTCGGGGGTCGATCGCAGAATCCGTCGAGACTGTCTTTCGTCCTGCCATTCCCATGCCCCCATCGAGTGAGAGCATCGGCGTCCTTTGCGCAACAACAACCATAATACCCATTGACGAAAATCTGTCTATTGTGGATAAAAGACAAATCAGAGGACACGGGGCCCATCCCGTGAAAAGCGTTCCGGGAGAGCCTGAGATTGTCTGCACCGTCTTCGATCCTTCTTTCGCCGGAGGATAATGTCGCTGTCGCCACGGTGGCGATCGAGCCCGGCGAGACCCTGCCCGGCGGGCCGAGGGCAATGGCGCGGATCGAAGCCGGCCACAAGGCGGCGATCCGAGCGATCCCGGCCGGCGAGCCGGTCATCAAATATGCCCAGGCGATCGGCCGCGCCACGTGCGATATCGCCGCCGGCGAACATGTGCATTCCCACAATCTTGCCTTTGACCAGGACCGGCTGGCGATCGGCGCGCCGGTTCCGCCGGAAGCGGCGAGCGCGGCCGACAGGGCACGCACCTTTCTCGGTTACCGACGGGCCGACGGCCGTGCGGCGACCCGCAACTATATCGGCATCATTGCCAGCGTGAACTGTTCCACCACCGTCTGTCGCGCCATCGCCGAGGAGGCCAACCGGCGCATCCTGCCGCGCTACGAGAGCATCGACGGTTTCGTGCCGATCGTCCACGACCAGGGTTGCGGCATGTCGTCCTCCGGCGACGGCATGAAGAACCTGCACCGGACGCTTGCCGGCTATGCCCGCCACGCCAATTTCGGCGGCGCGCTGATGGTCGGGCTCGGCTGCGAGGTCAACCAGCTCACCCTTTACGGCCAGAGCGGCTCGGGCGCGGAAAAGCGGCATTTCAACATCCAGGAGGCCGGCGGCTCGCGCCGCTCGGTCGAGCGCGCCCTTGGTGCTCTCGAGGAAATCGCCAAGGAGGTGGCGACCTTCCGCCGCGTGCCGATTCCGGTAAGCGAGATCATTGTCGGGCTGCAATGCGGCGGCTCGGACGGCCTTTCCGGCGTCACGGCGAATCCGGCGCTCGGCGCCGCGGTCGACATTCTCGCCGGTGCCGGCGGCACCGCAATCCTCTCCGAGACCTCGGAGATCTATGGCGCCGAGCATCTCTTACGCAGCCGCGCCGTCAATGAGGCGGTGGCGGTGAAGCTCGACGGGCTGATCTCCTGGTGGGAGGATTACGTCGAGATGCACGGCGCCTCGCTCGACAACAATCCTTCGCCGGGCAACAAGCGCGGCGGCCTGACGACCATTCTGGAAAAGTCGCTCGGCGCCGTTGCCAAGGGCGGGCGCTCGCCGTTGACGGCTGTCTACAATTACGCGGAACGCGTGACGGAGCACGGCCTGGTCTTCATGGATACGCCCGGCTACGACCCGGTGTCGGCGACCGGCCAGGTGGCCGGCGGTGCCAATGTCATCGCCTTTACGACCGGCCGCGGCAGTTGCTTCGGCTGTCGACCGGCGCCGTCGATCAAGCTGACCAGCAACACGGCGCTCTATCGGGCGATGGAAGAGGACATGGACATCGATTGCGGGGTGATCGCTTCCGGCGAGGCGACGATTGCCGAGCTCGGCCGCCGAATCTTCGATCTCATCATCGACACGGCCTCGGGCCGCAAGACCAAGAGCGAGCTTTTCGGTTACGGCGACAACGAGTTCGTCCCCTGGCATCTGGGGGCGACGCTTTAGGGGGAGAACGGGGCGGCTGCCCCTCATCCGCCTGCCGGCACCTTCTCCCCGCGTGCGGGGAGAAGGAGACGCGCGGCGCCAACCTAAGTCCCCTCTCACCGCTTCCGGGGAGAGGGCTAGTCCTCGGGTTAAACCCGAGGAGAGGGGCAAATAGGTTCGAAGCTGATCGCATGCGTGAAGAACGCATCCTTGGAGGGAGGAGACAAGGAATGCAGACGAGAAAAATCGGTCGCACCGATCTGGCGGTCACCGAATACAGCTTCGGCACCGCGGGGCTCGGCGGCCTCTATCGCGAATGCCCGCGCGAGGCGGCGATGGCGACGCTCGACGCCGCTTGGGGGGCGGGAATCCGCTATTTCGACACGGCGCCCTATTACGGTCTTGGCCTTGCCGAGCGCCGGGTCGGCGATTTCCTGCGTGACAAGCCGTCCGACAGCTATGTGCTGTCCACCAAGGTCGGCCGCCTGCTTCACCCGGTCCCGGAAGACAAGGTCCCCGATTATTCCTACGTCAAGGCGCTGAATTTCGACGTCAGCTATGACTACGGTTACGACGCCATCATGCGGTCGGTGGAGATGAGCTACGCCCGCCTCGGCCTCAACCGCATCGATGTCCTCTATGTCCACGACGTTGGCGGCTACACCCATGGGGCGGCAAGGAATGCCGTCTACCTCCGGCAATTGCTCGATTCCGGCCTGAAGGCGCTGGAGGCGCTGAAATCGAGCGGTGCCATTTCGGCCTATGGCCTTGGCGTCAACGAGGTGCCCGTCTGCCTCGACGTGATGCGCCATGCGGATATCGACTGCATCCTGCTCGCCGGACGCTACACGCTTCTCGACCGTTCGGCGGTCGCCGAGCTTATTCCGCTCTGCGAGAAGAAACGGACCTCGCTTGTCGTCGGCGGCGTCTTCAATTCCGGCATCCTCGCCACCGGCCCTGTGGAAGGGGCGCATTTCGATTACATGCCGGCGACGGACGAGGTCCGGACGAAGGTTGCGGAGATGGAGCGGATCGCACAAGAGCGCGGTATGCCGCTCGCCGCGCCGGCCCTGCAGTTCCCGCTCGCCAACCCTCAGGTGGCCTCGGTCCTGCTCGGCACTGCCAAGCCCTCGAGCCTCGAGCGGAACATGGAACTGACCCAAAGGAAGATAACGGCGGATGAATTCGCCGCCTTCGATCCCTACACGCTCGTTGCGCCCGCGCTCGGAGCGGAAGCCGTGAGGGTCTGATTATCATGCCCGCTGCCGGAAGCGGCGGGCGATCCTTCTTGCGTCTTGGAGGAACGCAATGAACGGAACCAACCAATGTGGCCTTGCCAATTCGATCTGTCTGAATTAGCGTGCCAAAATGTTTTTTATTGATAAAAGACGATCTGCGAGCACCTGGCGGATCGGCCTCGATAACGGAACAGGGTGTTACTTGAGAGGAGAAACCTGATGAGCATTTCCAGACGCATTCTTTCCCGCCGCGCCTTCAACGCGCTCGCCGGCGCGGCCTTCTTCGCCGCCATGGCGCCAGTGCCGTCCTTCGCGCAGGACGTTACCATCCCGATCATCGTCAAGGACACGACCTCCTTCTATTGGCAGATCGTGCTCGCGGGCGCTCGTGCCGCCGGCAAGGACCTCGGGGTCAACGTGCCGGAACTCGGCGCGCAATCCGAATCCGACATCAACGGCCAGATCAGCATTCTTGAGAACGCCGTCGCCGGCGCACCGGCCGCGGTGGTCATCGCCCCGACCGAGTTCAAGGCGCTTGGCAAGCCGATCGACGAGGCCGCCAAGGCGGTGCCGATCATCGGCATCGATTCGGGCGCCGATTCGAAGGCGTTCTCGTCGTTCCTGACGACCGACAACGTCCAGGGCGGCCGCATCGCCGCCGACGGCCTTGCCGCGGCGATCAAGGAAGCGACCGGCAAGGAAGAAGGCGAGGTCGCCATCATCACCAGCCTGCCGGGCGTCGGCTCGCTCGACCAGCGCCGCGAAGGCTTTCTCGATCAGGTCAAGACCAAGTATCCGGGCCTGAAGGTGGTCGCCGACAAATATGCCGACGGCCAGGCGACGACCGGCCTCAACATCATGACCGACCTGATCACCGCCAATCCGAACCTCGTCGGCGTCTTCGCCTCGAACCTGATCATGGCTCAGGGAGCCGGCCAGGCGATTGCCGAGAACAAGCTCGGAGACAAGATCAAGGTCATCGGCTTCGACAGCGACGAAAAGACCGTCGGGTTCCTCAAGGAAGGCGTGCTGGCCGGTCTTGTCGTGCAGGATCCCTATCGCATGGGTTATGATGGCGTGAAGACGGCGCTTGCTGTTTCGAAGGGCGAGAAGGTCGAAGCCAATGTCGATACCGGCGCGAACCTGGTCACCAAGGCCAACATGTCCGAGCCGAAGATCGACGCGCTCCTGAACCCGAAGGTCAACTGACCTGTCGCGAATGCGTCGTGGCGTCTGGATGTCCTGCGCCACGACTTGTCTTTGGCGCGCGACGGCCGGCAGGAGGAGCCGGCCGTCGCGGACCGGAAAGTGAGGAGGGTACTATGACAGGGCTTCAAGAGGTCAGCCATCGGCACGAAGGCGAACTCGAGGCGGCCGTTCCGAAGGGCAAGCCGATCCTCGAGCTGCGTGGCCTGCAGAAGAACTATGGCGCCGTCCAGGCGCTGAAGCCCGCGACCATCACCTTCCTCTCCGGAGAGATTCACGCGATCGTAGGCGAAAACGGCGCCGGCAAGTCGACGCTGATCAAGCTTCTGACCGGCGTCATCCCGCGAACCGCCGGCGAGGTGTTCTGGCAAGGCGAGCCGGTCCTGCTGGCGAGCCCCAACGAGGCGATCGCCCGCGGCATCAATGCCGTTCACCAGGAAGTCGTTCTCTGCCCGCACTTGAGCGTCGCGGCCAACATGTTCCTCGGCGACGAGATGAACCGGCGCGGTCTCATGCGCAAGCGGGCCATGACCGATGCGGCCCAGGGCGTCCTCGATGACCTCGGCTTCAGCCTGCCGGCCAACGCGACCCTCGGCAGCCTGACCATCGGCCAGCAGCAGCTTGTCGCGACCGCCCGCGCCGCCATGCGCGGCACCCGTTTCCTGATCTTCGACGAGCCGACGGCCTACCTGACGCGGCAGGAATCGGCCCAGCTTTTCCGCCTCATTCGCCGGCTGCAGGGCGAGGGCGTCACCATCGTCTATATCAGCCACCGGCTCGAGGAAGTCTTCGAGCTTGCCGACCGCGTCTCGGTGCTGCGCGACGGCACCCATGTCGGCACGCGTGATATCTCCGCGACCAACGAGGCTGAACTGATCGCGCTGATGATCAACCGCACCATCGAGCAGATCTATCACAAGGAGCAGTTCGCACTCGGCGAGACGATCGTCGAGGCGCGCGGGCTTTCCGGCCCCGGTTTCAGCGACATATCGCTTTCCGTCAGGGCCGGCGAGATCGTCGGGCTTTATGGCCTGATCGGCGCGGGGCGCAGCGAATTCGCGCTCGGCCTTTACGGCCGCCATCCGCTCACCGCCGGCGAGGTGTTCTGGCAGGGCCGCAAGGTCGAGATCGACAACGAGCGCAAGGCGATGGAGCTCGGCGTCGCGCTTGCGCCGGAAAGCCGCCGCGACCAGGGCCTCTGCCTCAACCTGCCGATCGGTCTCAACATCAACCTGCCGGTCTTCCGGAAATTGACGCGCGGTTTGACGATCAACCGCGCCGAGGAGGCCGCCAATGCCGATCGCCAGATCCGCGACCTGCAGATCAAAACGCCGTCGCGCCGCGTGCTTGCCTCCGCCATGTCCGGCGGCAACCAGCAGAAGATCGTCATCGGCAAATGGCTGAGCCACGGCGCGAAGCTGTTCATCTTCGATGAGCCTACCGTCGGCGTCGACGTCGGCACCAAGGCGGAAATCTACCGGCTCTTCGCGCGCTTGCTGGAAAAAGGGGCGGGGATCATCCTGATCTCCTCCTATCTGCCGGAAGTCTACGAGCTCGCGGATCGCCTGCACGTTTTCCGGCAGGGGCGGCTGGTGGCAAGCCACGATTACCGCGCCGCCAGCCATGAGGACGTGTTGGCGCAGGCGATCAATGCCTGATCGTTGGAGCGGGATGAGGAAAAGCGTAGGCGGTGATCCGCCGGCATCCCGCTCCAGCTTTAGATCGAAATAAAAACGACTGCAGGGAGGACGCAATGAGTGTGGAAACGGTAGAAAGCAGCGCAGGACCGACACCGAAGAGAGGGGTCAGCATCCTGTTCGGGCTGACGCTACTCGGGCTGCTGGTCGTCCTCTGGCTGCTGCTCGGCCTGGCGACGAGCGCCTTCTGGACGCCGAACAATATCAGCAACCTGCTGCGACAGGGGGCGATGACTGCGATCCTCGCGGTCGGCCAGACCTTCGTCATCATCACCGCCGGCATCGACTTGTCGGTCGGCGCGGTCGTCGGCTTCACCAGCGTCATCGTCGCCTGGCTGCTCGCCGCCGGCGTGCCGCTCTGGCTGGCGCTGCTTGCGACGCTCCTGATCGGCGTGCTGATCGGCGTCTTTCACGCTTTCGGCATCGTCCGCATGGGCCTGCCGCCCTTCATCATCACGCTTGCGACGCTGACGTCGCTGCGCGGCATCGGCCTGCTGATCACCAACGGCTCGACGATCTCGATCACCAACGAGACCTTCACCAACTTCTCCCGCGCCGACTTCCTCGGTGTCCCGAGCCTCTTCTGGATGGTCATCGTCGTCGCGATCCCTGCTTACGTCTTCCTGCATCTGAGCCGCTTCGGCCGCTATCTCTTTGCCGTCGGCTCGAACAGCGAGGCGGCCCGCCTTTCTGGCGTCAACGTCAACCGGACGATCTATCTCGCCTATATCCTGTCTTCGACCTGCGCCGCCTTTGTCGGGCTGCTGCTGGCCTCGCGCATCGGCATAGGCAACGCCACCCAGGCGGAGGGCTGGGAATTGCAGGCGATCGCCTCGTCTGTCATCGGCGGCACCAGCCTTTTCGGCGCCGTCGGTTCGGTCCACGGCCCGCTTCTCGGCGCCTTCATCCTGGCGACCATCAACAACGGCGCCAACCTCTTGAACGTCAACTCCTTCTGGCAGCGCATCATCACCGGCGTGCTGATCATCGTGATCGTCTATTTCGACCAACTCAGGCGCCGGGGGGCGCGTTGAACTGCGCCCCGCCAAGGCCGGCCAAAACCGCGAAGATCAAACTACGGAACGTCCCATGAAAGCTGTCGTCTGTTCAGAACCCGGTCGCCTGGAAATCACCGACCGACCCCGGCCGGTGGCGCCCCCCGAGGGCTGGGCTCGCCTTGCCGTCAGCCGTGTCGGCATCTGCGGCACCGACTATCACATCTTCGAAGGCAAGCACCCCTTCCTCGAATATCCGCGCGTCATGGGCCACGAGATTTCCGCGACCGTGGTCGAGGCCGGCCACGGTTCCCGGCTCGCACCGGGAACTCTGGTGGTCGTCAATCCCTACATCTCCTGCGGGAGCTGCATTGCCTGCCGGCGGGGAAAGCCGAATTGCTGCACGGCGATCCGGGTTCTCGGCGTCCACACCGACGGCGCCTTCTGCGAAGAGATCCTCATGCCGGAACAGAACCTCTATCCGGCGAACGGTCTTTCCCCCGAAGCGGCCGCGACGGTGGAATTCCTGGCGATCGGCGCCCATGCGGTCAGGCGCTCCGGGGTGGCGCCCGGCGCCCGGTCGCTGGTGATCGGTGCCGGCCCGATCGGCCTCGGAACGGCGATCTTCTCGCGGATTGCCGGGCACGAGGTAACGCTTCTCGACACGAGCGCCGAGCGGCTGGGCT
This sequence comes from Sinorhizobium glycinis, assembly GCF_001651865.1. Lineage (GTDB taxonomy): Bacteria > Pseudomonadota > Alphaproteobacteria > Rhizobiales > Rhizobiaceae > Sinorhizobium > Sinorhizobium glycinis. Next base: position 58,692 of record NZ_LPUX01000060.1, on the reverse strand, counting down.
TCGCTGCGGACGAGCTCGGCTTTTCAGGCGGCCTTCTCGCCGGTGAGGGGCTGGGAAAGGCCGTTGCCCAAGCGACCGATGGTGACGGTTTCGACGTCGTCTTCGACGCCACCGGCAATGCGATCTCGATGGAACGCTCCTTCGCCCATGTTGCCCACGGCGGGACCCTGGTGTTCGTCAGCGTGGTGAAAAACTACATCCGTTTCTCTGACCCGGAATTCCACAAGCGCGAGATGACGCTGGTGGCAAGCCGCAATGCGACGCGCGAGGATTTCGATCACGTCATCGCCTCGATCGGCAAAGGCCTCGTGCCCGTCGACAAGCTCGTCACCCACAGGACCACCCTCGACCAGGCGGTTCACGACCTGCCGCTTTGGGCACATGACAAAGCCGGTCTTGTAAAGGCGGTCATCACGGTCGGTGCCGCATGAGCTTCATCGATGCCCACCAGCACTACTGGACTTTGGGCCTCGGTCATAACGACTGGCCAGGACCGGATCTTGAACCGATCTTCCGCGACTTCTGCCCCGGCGATCTGAAGCCGCATCTCAGCGCCGCTGGCGTCAGCCGCACCGTCCTCGTCCAGGCGGCGCCGAATGTTGCGGAGACCGAGTTCCTGCTGGAGATCGCCAAGCGCGAAGAGACGGTTGCGGCGGTCGTCGGCTGGATCGACATCCTAGCCCACGACGCCGGTGCCGAGCTTCGGCGGTTGAAGATGCACCCGAAATTCAAAGGCATCCGGCCGATGCTGCAAAGTATCGCCGAAACCGCCTGGATCCTGCGGCCTGAAGCGATCGCCACGCTCGAGATGCTGGCGCAGCTGGACCTGCGTTTCGACGCGCTCATCCAGCCGCGCCACCTGCCGGTGATCGCCGCGCTTGCCGATCGCCTGCCGGACCTTGCCATCGTCGTCGACCACGGCGCCAAGCCTTTCATCGCAGAAGGCCGCCTCGAACCCTGGCGCGCCGATATGGCGGCGCTCGCCCGCCGCCCGAACGTTCACGTCAAGCTGTCGGGGCTCGTGACCGAGGCTGGCGGCAAGTGGTCGATCGAACGATTGCGCCCCTATGTCACGCATCTCGTCGGGGTCTTCGGCGCCGAACGGGTGATGTTCGGCAGCGATTGGCCGGTTGTGCTACTTGACGCCGACTACTCCGAGTGGTTCGCCGCCGCCCGGGCGCTCACTTCCAATCGCACGAAAGCGGAACGGCAGGCGATTTTCCTGGGGACTGCCGCCGGTTTTTACGGAATTTCCGCGCTTTGAGGTACGAACATCATAGCGCGACAGGCCCGCATAATGTTATCTCAATAAATTAGTAATATGATTTCCGTGAGCAGGCCGTCCTCAAATCACGGGGGCGTCTTTGTTGCACTGCACAAAAAAAGTGGTAGTCTGGAAGCGATTGCGGACACCAAGACAAACACTCGCAAGGCTTGCGTCCGACCTGGGAGCGGCGCCGAGATTGATTGAAACAAGGGGTACGCGTCCCATGTTCTACCAGCTCTACGAAATGAACCATGCCATGATGGCTCCGTGGCGCACGGCCGCGGATGCCATGCGGCTCGCCTTCAAGAATCCGATGAATCCGGTCTCGCACACCTATTTCGGCCGCACCGCGGCCGCAGGGCTGGAAGTCTTCGAACGCGCCACGCGCCGTTACGGCAAGCCCGAATTCGGCCTGCCCGAGACGGTCGTCGACGGCCAGCCGGTGCCGGTCCGGGAGAAGATCGTCTGGCGGGCGCCCTTCTGCAATCTCATCCATTTCGAGCGCTCGCTCCCGAAGGGGCGGACGCCGGATCCGAAGGTGCTGCTCGTCGCGCCGATGTCCGGCCACTATGCGACGCTGCTGCGCGGCACCGTCGAGGCGCTGCTGCCCGAGTCCGACATCTACATCACGGACTGGATGGATGCCCGCATGGTGCCGCTCAGCGAAGGCACCTTCGATCTCGACGACTATATCGACTACGTCATCCAGATCCTGCATCACCTCGGGCCCGATACCCACGTCATCGGCGTCTGCCAGCCGGCCGTTCCGGTTCTTGCCGCGGTCGCTCTGATGGAGGCGGAAAACGACCCGCTGTCGCCTGCATCCATGACGCTGATGGGCGGCCCGATCGACACGCGCATCAACCCCACCGCCGTCAATCAGCTGGCCGAGCAGCGGCCGGTCGAATGGTTCCGCGACAACGTCATCATGCCGGTGCCGTGGCCGCAGCCCGGCTTCATGCGCATGGTCTATCCGGGTTTCCTGCAGCTTTCCGGCTTCATGTCGATGAACCTTGACCGCCATCTGGTCGCTCACAAGGAGTTTTTCGCTCATCTCGTCAAGAATGACGGCGATGCCGCCGACAAGCACCGCGATTTCTACGACGAATATCTCGCGGTCATGGACCTGACGGCGGAATTCTACCTGCAGACGGTGCAGGTCGTGTTCATGCAGCATGCTTTGCCGAAGGGCGAAATGATGCACCGCGGCAAGCGCGTCGACCCGACGGCGATCCGCAAGGTGGCACTGCTGACGGTCGAGGGCGAGAACGACGACATATCCGGCCTCGGCCAGACCCAGGCGGCGCAGACGATCTGCACCAACATCCCTGAGCATATGCGTCAGCACTACATGCAGCCGGATGTCGGCCACTACGGCGTCTTCAACGGCTCTCGCTTCCGCGGCGAGATCGCACCCCGCATCGTCGCCTTCCAGCGCCAGCACTCGCGTCACTCACGACCGGTGAAGCAGATCATCAAGGGCGGAAAATCGGCCTGAGGCGCGCATCAAGCGGCCGATCCCGATAACACCCGGAGGCCGTGCGGCAGCGATTTGCTGCCGCAGAGTCAAGGGCTTGTCCGATTCCCATCCGGCGCATCTTGCAGACATCTCCGGTCTTTCCCACATCGTTTTCATCGGGCCGCAACGGGCGGCCCGTTGACTGCGAGGAATACGGAAGATGAACCAATCTGCATTGATCCGTCCGGACTGGACGCCTGCGACCATTGCATTGATGGTGCTCGGTTTCATCGTGTTCTGGCCGCTCGGCCTGGCGATGCTCGCCTACATCCTTTTCGGCGACAAGCTGAAGACCTTCAAGAAGGACGCCAACGACAGCGTGGACCGCATGTGCGCCGGCTTCCGCCGGAACCATCGCGGCCATTGGGCCCACCATCGGACCGGCAATGTCGCCTTCGACGACTGGCGCGAGGCGGAACTTGCCCGCCTCGACGAGGAACGCCGCAAGCTCGACGAGATGCGCGCGGAGTTCGACGCCTATGTCCGCCAGCTCCGGCGCGCAAAGGACCAGGAGGAATTCGACCGCTTCATGCGCGAGCGCAAGAACGGTCGCCCCGGGCCTGCACCCGAGACGAACTGATTGAGAGAAACGGGATCCCGGCGTTTCACATGAAACGCCGGGACAGACTGTAGGGCAGCTGCCAGCGGTCGGCGAATCGGCTAGAAAGGCCTCATGTTTCCTTCTTTCAAGCGCCGCCGCGGCAGTGAAACGCGCCTTGATGTCACACGCGACATCGAGGTGGCCGGCAAGCGCCTTCCCTTGACCATCCGGCAGAACGCACGCGCGACGCGGATGACGCTGCGCATCGAGCCGGGCGGGCGCGCCCTGAAGCTCACGGTTCCCGAAGGCCTGCCGGAGCACGAAGTCAGCGCATTCCTCAGCCGCCATCAGGGCTGGCTGATGACCAAGCTCGCCCGCTTCTCCGGCGAAAGCGAACTCGAGCACGGCGGGACCATCCTGATCCGCGGCGTCGCCCATCGCATCGAGCGGACCGGGCGGCTTCGCGGCCTGACCGAATCCGTTATCGCCGACGACGAGGCGGTGTTGCGGGTGGGCGGCGCCGAGGAGCATTTGCGCAGGCGCATCGCTGATTTCCTGAAGAAGGAGGCGCGCGCGGAACTGGAACGCCTCGTTGCCGTCTATGCAGGCCGGATCGGCCGGCGGGTGCGCTCGCTCAGCCTCAAGGACACCCGCAGCCGCTGGGGATCCTGCTCCGCCGAGGGAGACTTGAGCTTTTCCTGGCGGATCGCGATGGCGCCACCGAAGGTGATCGCCTATCTCGCCGCCCATGAGGTGGCGCATCTCCAAGAGATGAACCACGGTCCGGATTTCTGGGCGCTATGCGAAAGGCTGTGCCCGGATACGAATGACGCCAGGCGCTGGCTGAAGCGCAACGGCACCATGCTGCACGCCATCGATTTTGGTTAGACGAGATCGATGCTGATGGGTTGGGCGGTGCCGCGTAGAGGATTAAGATTGCCCCTCACCCTAGCCCTCTCCCCGCGCGCGGGGAGAGGGGACCTCTGCGGTGCGGCATATCCCTTCTCCCCGCTCGCGGTCCGCTCGCGGGGAGAAGGTCGCGGCAGCGGGATGAGGGGGCAAGCCCACCGGCCGACGCGTTTTCCGTCAGTAGGATAAAATCGTCCGAGCTGGAAACGTCCATCACCGCGGCTCATGAAAGATCACGCCCTGCACTGCAACGGTTTTGCTCGACTCGGGCGGCATTTCGTGCAAGGTCGCTTCCCATGAAAACGGAAGTGAAGATATGTGGACTGAAGACCACGGAGGCCGTGGAGCACGCCGTGGCACATGGCGCTTCGCACACGGGTTTCATCTTCTTCCCCAAGAGCCCGCGCAACATCGAGCCGGACGACGCCGGTCGTCTTGCCGAGCGCATTCGCGGCCGGGCGAAGATCGTGGCCGTCACGGTCGACGCGGACAATGACGATCTCGACGAGATCGTTTCCGCGCTCAGGCCGGACATCCTGCAGCTCCACGGCGCCGAGGATCCGGAGCGGGTGCTGACCGTCAAGGCGATCTACGGTCTTCCGGTCATGAAGGCGCTGTCGATCCGCGAGGCGGCCGATCTCGACAGGATCGACCCCTATCTCGGCATCGCGGATCGTTTCCTCTTCGATGCCAGGCCGCCCGCCGGGTCCGAACTGCCGGGCGGCAACGGCGTTGCGTTCGACTGGAGACTGCTCGACGCGCTTGACGGAAGCGTCGATTACATGCTTTCCGGTGGACTGAATGCAGAAAACATCGGCGAGGCTCTTGCGCTGACCGGCGCACGTGCCGTCGATATATCCTCCGGGGTCGAGAGTGCGCCGGGTGTCAAGGATTTGAAGCTCATGGATGCGTTTTTCGATTCGGTGCGCCGCGCCGAAGCCGTACGGCCACGATCAGGGAGCAAGACGTGAATCAGCTGCCAAAACCGAACTCCTTCAGGGCCGGACCGGACGAGGACGGCCGTTTCGGTATCTTCGGCGGTCGTTTCGTCGCCGAGACTCTGATGCCGCTGATCCTCGATCTCCAGGACGAATGGAGCAAGGCCAAGAACGACCCGACCTTCAAGGCGGAGCTCGAAGGGCTCGGCGCCCACTATATCGGCCGACCCAGCCCGCTCTATTTCGCCGAGCGGCTGACCGCCGAGCTCGGCGGCGCGAAGATCTATTTCAAGCGCGAGGAGCTGAACCACACCGGCTCGCACAAGATCAACAATTGCATCGGCCAGATTCTGCTCGCCAAGCGCATGGGCAAGACCCGCATCATCGCCGAGACGGGTGCCGGTCAGCACGGCGTTGCCTCGGCGACCGTCGCGGCCCGCTTCGGCCTTCCCTGCGTCGTCTACATGGGCGCGACCGATGTCGAGCGCCAGGCGCCGAACGTCTTCCGCATGAAGCTGCTCGGTGCCGAGGTGAGGCCGGTGACCGCCGGCAACGGCACGCTGAAGGACGCCATGAACGAGGCGCTGCGCGACTGGGTGACGAATGTCCACAGCACCTATTACCTGATCGGCACCGCCGCCGGCCCGCATCCCTATCCGGAGATGGTGCGCGACTTCCAGGCGGTGATCGGCCAGGAGGCCAAGGAACAGATTCTCGCTGCCGAGGGCCGCCTGCCCGATCTCGTCATCGCGGCGGTCGGCGGCGGTTCGAACGCGATCGGCATCTTCCACCCGTTCCTGGACGACGAAGACGTGAAGATCGTCGGTGTCGAAGCGGGCGGAAAGGGACTTGACGGCGACGAGCACTGCGCCTCGATCACTGCCGGATCGCCTGGTGTCCTGCATGGCAACCGCACCTACCTGCTTCAGGATGGCGACGGCCAGATCAAGGAGGGCCACTCCATCTCGGCCGGTCTCGATTATCCGGGTATCGGTCCGGAACATGCCTGGCTCAACGATGTCGGCCGGGTCGAATATGTGCCGATCATGGACCATGAAGCGCTCGAAGCCTTCCAGACCCTGACGCGGCTCGAAGGCATCATTCCGGCGCTCGAGCCGTCGCATGCGCTGGCCGAAGTCGTCAAGCGTGCGCCGAAGATGGGCAAGGACGAGATCATCCTGATGAATCTATCCGGTCGCGGCGACAAGGACATTTTCACCGTCGGCAAAATTCTGGGAATGGGGCAGTAACGAGTATGACCGCACGCATGGAGCAGAGGTTCGCCGACGTCGCGGCGGAAGGTCGCCCGGTCCTTGTCACCTATTTCATGGGCGGCGATCCCGATTTTGAAACGTCGCTGGCGATCATGCAGGCGCTGCCGAAGGCGGGCGCCGACGTGATCGAGCTCGGCGTGCCCTTTTCCGATCCGATGGCCGACGGGCCGGCGATCCAGCTCGCCGGCCAGCGCGCGCTGAAAGCCGGGCAGACGCTCGCCAAGACGCTCGAGCTCGCCCGCCGTTTCCGGACCGAGGACCAGCGAACCCCGATCGTGCTGATGGGCTATTATAACCCGATCTATATTTACGGCGTCGAGCGGTTCCTGAATGACGCCGTCGAGGCGGGTGTCGACGGGCTGATCGTCGTCGATCTGCCTCCGGAAATGGACGACGAGCTGTGCATCCCGGCGCTGGAAAAGGGCATCAGCTTCATTCGTCTGGCGACGCCGACGACGGACGACCGCCGTCTGCCCAAGGTTCTCGAAAACACATCCGGTTTCGTCTATTACGTTTCGATGACCGGCATTACGGGTTCGGCTCTGCCCGATCCATCGCTGATCGCCGGTGCCGTGGCGCGGATCAAGTCGCATACGAAACTGCCCGTTTGTGTCGGCTTCGGCGTCAAGACAGCCGAACATGCGCGGGTGATCGGCGCCTCGGCCGACGGGGTCGTGGTGGGGACGGCTATCGTCAACCAGATCGCCTCGAGCCTGACGGAAGAAGGCCGCGTTACGGAGGCGACGGTGCCGGGCGTCGAGGCGCTGATTCGCGGGCTTTCGGCCGGGGTGCGGGCGGCACGCCTTGCGGCAGCCGAATAATCGCCCATATTGGCGCGCAGAAGCCGAGGGACAGCTTCAGGAGTCTATAAGTGAACTGGATCACAAACTACGTTCGGCCGAAGATCAATTCGATGCTCGGCCGCAGGGAAGTTCCGGAGAACCTCTGGATCAAGTGCCCTGAAACCGGCGAGATGGTGTTCCATCGCGATCTCGAAGAGAACAAGTGGGTCATCCCGCAATCCGGCCATCATATGAAGATGCCGGCAAAGGCCCGTCTGAAAGATCTCTTTGACGGCGGAATCTACGAAACGCTGCCGCAGCCGAAGGTGGCGCAGGATCCGCTGAAGTTCCGCGATTCGAAGAAATATCTCGACCGCTTGCGCGACAGCCGCGCCAAGACCGAACTTGAGGACACGATCGTTGCGGGCCTTGGCCTCGTCCAGGGCGTCAAGCTGGTCGCCGTCGTACACGAATTCAACTTCATCGGCGGCTCGCTCGGCATGGCGGCCGGCGAAGCGATCATCAAGGCCTTCGAGAAGGCGATTGCCGAGAAGTGCCCGCTGGTGATATTCCCGGCCTCCGGTGGAGCCCGCATGCAGGAAGGCATCCTCTCGCTGATGCAGCTCCCGCGCACCACCGTTGCGGTGAATCTGCTGAAGGAAGCGGGGCTTCCCTATATCGTCGTCCTGACCAATCCCACCACCGGCGGCGTGACCGCATCCTATGCCATGCTGGGCGACATTCACCTGGCGGAGCCCGGTGCGGAGATCGGTTTTGCCGGCAAGCGGGTGATCGAGCAGACGCTGCGCGAAAAGCTCCCCGACGGCTTCCAGACCTCCGAATACCTCCTGGAGCACGGCATGGTCGACATGGTGGTCAAGCGTCACGACCTTCCGGCGACGCTTGCGCGCGTGCTGAAGATCCTGATGAAGAAGCCGGCAGAGGCCGCAAGGCGCGAGAGCGGCTCCCAGGTTTCGCCTTTGCCGCTCGCAGCCCGGGCATAGCCCGCCGCCCAACTCCTGTGTATTGAGCGTTGCGCGTCCCATCGGGACGCGCAAACGCCGCCGTTAGCGTTTTGATTTGCTGCGAATCCGTTTTAAGGAATCATTGAGCAGCGGATCATCTTTTTCGAGGCAGGAACATGGCGGCGGCACAGGTCAGCGAGGCGGCACAGGAGATCGACAAGCTTCTTGCCCTGCATCCCAAGGGATTCGACCTGTCGCTCGACAGGATCACGCGGCTGCTAGCCGCGCTCGGAAACCCGCAGGACCGGCTGCCGCCGATCATCCACGTCGCCGGCACCAACGGCAAAGGCTCCGTCACGGCATTTTCGTGCGCGATCCTCGAGGCGGCGGGCCTCAGCGTCCATGTCCACACTTCACCGCACCTGGTGAACTGGCACGAGCGCTATCGGCTGGGCGTCAAGGGCGGCAGGGGTGCGCTTGTCAGCGACCCTGTCCTCGCCGATGCGGTGCGGCGCGTCGCAGAGGCCAACAACGGCCAGAAGATCACCGTCTTCGAGATCCTGACGGCGGTCACCTTCCTGCTTTTCGCCGAGCATCCGGCCGATGTCGCGGTCATCGAAGTGGGCCTCGGCGGCCGCTTCGATGCGACGAACGTCATCGCCCGGCCGGCGGTCTCCGTGATCATGCCGATCTCGCTCGATCACCAGGCCTATCTCGGCGATCGGGTGGAACTGATCGCCGCCGAAAAGGCCGGAATCATGAAGCGCGGCTGCCCGGTGGTGATCGGCCATCAGGAGGAGGACGGCGTGCGCGAGGTGCTCGTCGATACCGCCGAGCGGCTTGGCTGCCCCGTGTCCGTCTACGGCCAGGATTTCATGGCGCATGAGGAATTCGGCAGGCTGGTCTTCCAGGACGAGAACGGCCTTGCCGACCTGCCGCTGCCGCGCCTGCCGGGCCGGCATCAATATGCCAATGCGGCGGCGGCGATCCGCGCCGTCCGGGCGGCCGGCTTCGACGTGCCGGAGGCGGCGATCGAGAAGGGCCTGGCCGGCGTCGAATGGCCGGGCCGGCTGCAGCGCCTGGCCGGCGGCAAGCTTTCGCATTACGGGCCGCCGGCCGCCGAGATCTGGATCGACGGCGGCCACAATCCCGGCGCCGGCCAGGTGATCGCCGAAGCGATGGCCACCTTCGAGGAGCGCGATCCGCGACCGCTCTTCCTGATCATCGGCATGATCAACACCAAGGATCCTGTCGGCTATTTCAAGGCCTTCCTCGATCTCGCCGAGCAGGTCTTCACGGTGCCGATCCACGGCTCGGATGCGGGGCTGGATCCGGTGGCGCTGGCCGCCGATGCAGCCTCTGCCGGGCTGGAGGCAAATGCCACCTCCTCGGTCGCGGAAGCGCTCGGCCTCGTCGCCGAGCTTACCGAAGAGGACCCGGTGCCGGCGCGCATCCTGATCGGCGGTTCGCTCTATCTGGTCGGCGATGTGCTTTCGGAGAACGGCACGCCGCCGCGGTAGGAAGACGAGTTCGGCTCAGCCGCGTCTGCCCCTCATCCGGCCTGCCGGCCACCTTCTCCCCATTCTAGAGCATTTTGCAGTCAGGTGGAATCACCTGACGTCGCACAAATGCGGCAAAAACAAAGGTTTAGAGCGGCGACGCGAACGTATGTGAGCGCATCCCGCTCTAGTCTAATGGGGAGAAGGGATTTGCCGCGGCCGCTCAAGTCCCCTCTCCCCGCGTGCGGGGAGAGGGTAGGGTGAGGGGCAAGCGCAAGCCTTCGCTGTCTCCTACGAGCAAGAAAAAAGCCCGGCGAGCCGGGCTTTTCCATATCCCTTGCCAATGATTCCGCAGCTTAGACCGCGTTGGAAATCCAGGAGCTCAGCGCGGTCTTCGGCGCAGCGCCGACCTTGATGTCGGCAACTTCGCCGGACTTGAACATGGCGAGCGTCGGAATCGAGCGGACGCCGTACTGGGCGGCCAGTTCAGGATTTTCATCGATATTGAGCTTGGCGACCTTGACCTTGCCAGCAAGCTCGGTGGCGATTTCTTCGAGGCTCGGCGCGATCATTTTGCACGGGCCGCACCATTCGGCCCAGAAGTCGACGACGACCGGCTCGGCGGAATTCAGGACTTCCTTTTGAAAATTGGACGCATCGACTTTTACAGTTGCCATCGGCTGCTCCTTCGGAATGGCATTGTCCAGATGTTGTGCCTCATGTGAGGCCTCGCCACCGGATTTTCAATATCGTGTATCTCACTTTGTCGCGAGGTCTTCAAGGCTCCCGTCCAGCATCCTGTCGGGAAGCACCCGAACCGCCGGACCCTCGGTGAAGATCAGCACCGAGCGGAATTGCTTGCCAGGATAGAGCGGTTTCAGCAGTTCGCGATAAATGGCGAGCTGCCGCCGGTAAACGGGCGGAACGTCGTCGGCGGACGCCGGCACCTCGCGGTTCGTCTTGTAATCGGCGATCGTCACGATCTCGCCGGCCATCGCCAAGCGGTCGAGCCGGCCGGACACGGCGAACTCGTGGCTGCCGAGCTTGAGGGTCCCCATGACGGACACTTCCGCGCGGCTGTGCTCGCCAAAAAGAGGCTGCAGGTCCGGATGATCGAGCACGTCCATCACGGCACCGGCGAGGGCCTGCCGCTCTGCCTCCGGCCAGCGCGGCACGGCGCGGCTGAGATAGCGTTCCGCCGCACTTCGGCGCTCCGTCGGGTCGATCGTCGGGAGCACCTGCAGCAGCCGATGCAGGATTGCGCCGCGCAGCATCGAGAATTTGGGTGTCGCCGGTTCCGCAAAGAGAGCCGAGCCGACGATCATCTCCTGATCAGGATCGTCGATTGCCACGCTCGTTCCCGAAGGGGCGAGCGGCCGCGGCAGTCGTCGCTGCGGCGGCAAGGGGGTGAAGAGCGCCCGCGGCAGGCCGGAGGCAGCTGCTTCCGCCTGGCGTCCCGCATCGCCACTTCCCGGGATGGTGACCGGCACATGCGCTTCGCGCCAGGCATGACCCGTCCATTCCTCGCCTCCGGCGCAAAAGACCATCGGCGTCGACCTGCCTTTCGGATCGTGCGCCAGCGTCCCCTGAACCATGGCATGCCAGGTATCGAGGTTCTGCCGCTGGCCGCGATAGCCGCAGACGATCAGCCGGTCCGCGGCGCGCGTCATCCCGACATAGAGGAGGCGGCGGTATTCCTCCTCCGCCAGGCGCTTCAACCGGTCGTTGTCGGCGGCGATGAGCGAATTCGTCGCCGAGCCGGGCGCCCGCCAGACGGGCATGCTGACGAGCGAGCCGTCGGCCCGGCGCTGCTCCAGGAAGCGCAGGTCCGAGACCTGCTGGCGGACGAATGCCTCGCCGCCGCCGTCGACCAGGAAGACAACCGGGGCCTCGAGGCCCTTGGCGGCATGCACGGTCATGACGCGCACCTCGTCGCGCTCCTTGTCCTGCTCGCGCTTGACCGTCGGCGCTTCGATTTCGAGCGTCGAGATGAAGGCCTGCAGGCCGGGCAGCCCGCTCCGCTCCTGGTCGAGCGCGAAGGTCAGGAATTCGTCGAGGATGTCGCTGACTTCACTGCCGAGCCGCGCCAGGAAGGCGCGCCGGCCGCCGTTGGCCCCGAGCACGCGTGCATAGAAATCATGCGGCAGCAGGTTGCGGGCGAGCTCGCCGAAGCCTGCGAGGGTCCGCACGACCCGGTGATATCGGCTCGATTCCTCCGCGCCGAGCCGTTGCAGCCGCTGCCAGAGGCTTTCGCCCTCCGCCCGGCGCGCCGCCAGTTCGAAGACATCGTCCTCGCCGAGATTGACGAGCGGGCTCTTCAGCAGCGCCGCGAGCGACAGGTCGTCCTCGGGCAGGAGCACGAAGCGGCCGAGCGCCATCAGGTCCTGGACGGCGATATGGTTGGTCAGCACCAGCCGGTCTGCGCCGGCGACCGGAATATTGCCGCGGCGCTTCAGGGCGCGCGTCAGGGCGTTGACGAAGGCATCGCGCTTCCGCACCAGCACGATGACGTCGCCGGGCCGCATCGGCCGCCGGACACCCTTTTCGATCACTGTCTCCTTGGCGATCCAGTCCTCGAGCACGGCTGCGATTCGGCGGGCGAGAATGTTGACCGGCGCGCGCTCCGGCGTCGCGTCGAAGGGCGCCGTCCATTCTTCTTCGGACACGGTCGGCTCGGGTGCGATGACGTCCCAGATATCGACCGCTCCCGGATGGCCGATCCGGTTCGAGGCATGCACGATCGCCTCGTTCCGGGCGCTTAAGCCCTTGGCGTTGCCCGGATTGGCAAAAACCGTATCGACGGCGGAAAGCACGTCGACGGTCGAGCGGAAAGAGAGCTGCAGCCGGATGGGGCTGAAATACTTGTTGCCGGCGCGCACCCGCCGCTCAGTCAGCGCGCTTTCGCGCGCAAAGCGCTCGGGACGCGCGCCTTGAAAGGAATAGATCGACTGCTTTTCGTCGCCGACCGCAAAGATCGTTCGGTCGTCCATTCGCGCTGATTCGCCGGCGAAGAAATCGGCGGCGAGCGCTTGGATGATCGTCCATTGCGTGGGGCTCGTGTCCTGCGCCTCGTCGACGAGAATGTGGTCGATGCCCTGGTCGAGCTTGTAGTGGACCCAGGCGCCGACGTCGCCGCGCGATAGCAGCGCGGCCGTCCGGTTGATCAGGTCCTCGAAATCGAGTTGGCTGCGCCGCTTCTTGAGGTCTTCATAATCGCAGTTGAGTCTTTCCGCGAAGATCAGCGCCGCGCGCGTCGCCTCAAACATGCGCAGGATGCTGAGGCGATCGGCGCAGGAGACGATGTGCTTGCGCGCTTCGTCGATCAGCGGTGCCAGCTGCGGCGCCCGGGCCAGCATCGCCTTGTTGAAAAACGCAGACTCCGCCTTCGGCTTGCCGCCGCCGTTGAAGAACACGCCCAGCAGCCCTGCAAAGCGCTCTTCCGTATCATCGAGCTTCCCGATGGCCTTCAAGCCCTCTGCAATCTCGCCGGGTTTCACCCCACCGAGGCTCAGCGCCAGCTCGATATATTGCTGAAGCTGGGCGCCGTTGAGACCGGCGAGCGGCCAGGCTCCGGCCATCACGCTCTCCGCCGATTCTTCCGGGGAAAGGCCGAGAAAAGCGCGCAGGTGCCAGTCCCGCCCGCCGTGCTCGGTCGTGCGGTCGAGAAAAGCCTGGAGCGGTCCGCGGTTCGCCACGATCGCCTCGAGCAGTTTTTCAAGGCCGGTGTCGTCGGCGAGGTCGAGGACGGTTGCGAAGGCATCGGCAAGCTCAGCCTCGCCCTCCTCGGCGGTCGCGGTCAGCAAGGCGCGCCGCGCATCGGCGAGCAGCACCGCCGCAGCACGATCGTCGAGGACCGAAAAGTGTCCGGCCACGTTGGCCTCGAGCGGAAACTGGTGGAGCAGCGCTTCGCAAAAGGCGTGGATCGTCTGGATCTTCAGACCGCCAGGCGTTTCGAGCGCCTTTGCAAAGAGCCGCCGCGCCTCTTCGATCTTCGCGGTGGAGGGACGCGTTCCCTCGATCGCCTCGATTCGCTTTTCCAATGCGGGGTCATGGAGCGTCGCCCACTCGGCGAGGCGCTCGAAGATGCGGTTGGACATCTCGGAGGCTGCGGCCTTCGTATAGGTCAGGCAGAGAATGGCGGAAGGCCGGCACCCGGCAAGCAGCAGCCGGATGACGCGTTGCGTCAGCACATGGGTCTTGCCGGAGCCGGCATTGGCCGAGACCCAGGCCGAGCGGGCCGGATCCGAGGCAAGCGATTGCCGCTCGGACGTCCAGTCGAGCCACGCCTTGGGCGTCCTCTCCTCCGGGCCGAAGGCATCATTCCTCATCGTCGTCCTCGCCGTCAGCGGTCGCCCATTCGGCGACGCGCGCCAGGTGATCGTATTCGCCGCCATAGTCCCGTTCCTTCTGGACGATCAGCCGCGAGGCGAAGCCGTATCGTCCGCTGGTGAGCGCGGCGAGCAGCTTCTTCAGTTCGGCAAGCGATTCCTCCGCCAGTTGGTCGGCGGATTTCGTCTCCTTCGACTTGCTGTTCTCGTTGTTGACCGTGTCGATGGCAAAGCGGCTGCCGGGCTTGAGGCGCACGTAGCGCAGCGAATGCGGCCGGGCCGGCCCGACCGTACCGAAGGCTCCCGCCTTGAGCGCGGCCGCTTCGAGCGCGAGCTGCGGGTCGAGCAAGGCCCGCGCTTCCCTGGCCGAGGGGCTGGAGCCGGTCTTGTAGTCGATGATGTCGACGCTGCCGTCCGCGAGCCTGTCGAGGCGATCGGCAATGCCGGTCAGCCTTATGTCCGAGATGCCGATGTCCATGGCAGCGGGGACTTCGGTGAAAGACCTGACGATGCCGGGCCGGCGTTCGCGTTCCCAGGAAAGAAATGCCCTTGCCACGGCTTCGAAGCGCGGCCGCCAGATCGTGTCGATGTGCGCGGGGAGATTCTCCTCGTCGAAGGCTTCCCGGATCAGCCGCGCCATCGCCTCTTGCCCCTCGCGGGAGGCGGGATCGAAGCCGCCCTTGACGAAGCGGTCGACGATCCGGTGATAGAGCAGGCCGCGTTCGGCAGCACCCGGATCTTGATTGAAGGAGTCGATCGGTTCCAGCCGCAATATGCGGCGCGCATAGATGGAATAGGGGTCGCGGCGAAGCTTCGTGACTTCGCTGAAGGAATATTTGCGCGGCTGCAGTTCGGCCGGCGGCTTCGGCTGCGGTCGCTCGCTGAGCGGCTGGCGCTCGCCGTCGTCGAGGATGCGCATCCAGTGAAGATAGCTGGCCCCATTCGCCTTGAGCTGTTCGGTCAAAGTCTTCCCGCCGAGGGCCTGCAGCCGCTGCAGCCATCGCGAGGCGACCGTCGGCGCCGAGCCCTGGCGCATGGATCGGGAAAGGACCAGGCGGCGCGTTCCGCAGGCCATCTGGAAATCATGGGCCAGCTGGCCGATGCGCCGCTCCGGCGGTTCGAGGCCGATGCCCGATTTCATCGTCCGCGACAGGAACGGGTCGTTCGACGTCTGCCCCGGCCAGGTGCCTTCGTTCATTCCGCCGAGCACGACGAGATCGACGCTCTGCAGGCGCGATTCCAGCGCCCCGAAGATGAAGACGCGCGGGTGCCGCATCGATCGCGGCTTGACCGCTTCGCTGGCGGCAAGCGCCTCGATGATATCGCACCATTGCGCCCCGTCGGTCTCCAGCTGCCCGTCGGTTTCGATGATGCCGCGAAGCAGCGTCGCCAATGCTTCGCCGGCTTCCGAACCCCAGAGACCGCCGAGGCTGCCGCGCTCGTTGATGGCGACGGCTTCCAGCGTGCGGCCGGTGCGTTCCGCCCAATCGGCCAGGGTCAGGACTGTCGTGTGATGGCGACCGCTTTCCGTGACGCCGCAGATGGTATTGGTCAGCGGCTCGACCGCTGCGGAAATTCGCCGTGCGAGGGCCCGTGCGAGTTCGATATCGTTCTGATCGATGCCGCCGCGCCACGGCCTCGGATGCCGCTCGGTACG
Organism: Sinorhizobium glycinis; assembly: GCF_001651865.1. Taxonomy (GTDB): domain Bacteria; phylum Pseudomonadota; class Alphaproteobacteria; order Rhizobiales; family Rhizobiaceae; genus Sinorhizobium; species Sinorhizobium glycinis. Next base: position 43,013 of record NZ_LPUX01000060.1, on the reverse strand, counting down.
CTGTCTGGCGAGCGCCCTGTCGAGCACGGTGTCGAGGGCGGAAATATCGGGAACGTCGGTGCCGCCGCGCAGCGCCAGAAGCTCCAGCACGTCGGCGGCGCGGCGTGCGGCTTCCGCCGTCTGGCCGAAACGGGCGAGCGGATGCTTGAGCAGCGCGACCAGGGCTACGGGATCGTCCGGCCTGAGGGTCGCCTCGATCAGCAGCCGCGTAAGCCCGCCCGCCGCCGTTGCCGAGAGCGGAACGCCGGCAGAATCATCGGCTTCGATGCCGAATCGGGCGAGCTCGGCGCCCACCCGCCGCGCAAGGCCGCGATCGGGTGTGATCAGCGCCGCCTGGCTCTCTTCGTCACCTTCGAGCGCGAGCCTCAGCGCAATGGCGATCGCGGTCGCCTCTTCGCGCTCGTTCGCCGCCTCGATCAACGCCACGTCGGCGAAGGCGGCAAGGAGCCTCTCCGGGTCGAAACCGTCGCGGGCCTCGGTCCAACCATGGGTGGCCTCAGCCGGCAGCAGCGACCGCGAAAGAACCGCGCTGCGATAGCCGAGATCGTCATCAAGCGACCCCAGCACCGGGACGTCGCGCCGTTCGATACGCATGCGCGTCAGCAAGCGGTGAAAGCCATATTGCGGATGGGTGCGGCTTGCCGGGTCTGGTCCCTTCGAGCCTGTTCCGTCGCCGGCGATCAGGTCCCATTCCGCGTCGCTCATCATGAGGTCCAGGCCGGGAAGCACGATCGTGCCGTTCGGCAGCGCCTTCACCGCGGCGATCAGGGCGGCCGTCGCAGGAATCGAGCCCGTCGAGCCGGCGATGATGATCGGCCCTTCGACCTTGCCGGCGGCGATGCGCTGCGTTTCGGCCTTGAGCACGGCGTTGCGATGCCGCGCCGGCGAGGAATGCTTGAGCTCGTTGAGCCGCTCCGGCCAGTAGGTTCGGGCGATCTTCAGGAAGGCGAGCGTCAATTGCCACCAGAGCGCATGTTCGCCGGCATCGAGCCCGTCGAGCGCATCCCAGTCGAGCTCCTCCGTCTCGATCGCGTCGATCAGCTCGGAGAGATTGCGCGCGAGCCAGATCGCGTCGGCGGGGCTCGCGGGCGCAAGCAGCGGGCTTTCGGCATGAACGTCGAGGACCACCTGCGGCAGGCGGTTGCGCCAGGCAAGAATGAGCCGACCGAGCTCGATCAGCCGTGCGGTGCCGGAAAGCGGCGGCGCAAGATCGAGGATCGCCGGCATCTCGGCATCGAAGAAGCCGCTGTCGTCGTCCGTCTCGCCGAGCGGGCGGATCACCGGCAGGATCGCCGAGCGGCCGCCGAGCAGATCGACGAATTCCGAGCGCAGCACACGGGCCGCACGCCGGGTCGGCACGAAGATCGTCACGCCGGCGAGCGCCAAGGGATCGGCCGGATCGTATCGGAAACCCGGCGTCAGTACGCCGCCCAAGAGCTTTTCCGCCAGCGTTTTCAGGAAGGGCAGGCCGGCAGGAATGGTGAAGACGTTACTGGCAGGGCCGGGCACCTTACCCTCCCGGTTCGAAGCGCCGGACCACGGCCTCCGCCTCCTCGATCGCGTCGGGCGTGCCGACGGTCATCCATTGGCCTTCGAGCATCAGGCCGAACAGCCGTTTCCCGGCGATCGCCCGGTCGAAATAGATGTTGAGGTTGAACGCCTCGGTGGGCGCATCGGCGAAAAGCCGCGAGTCCATCGCGATCGCGCCGGCATAGACGACCGGATTCTCCAGGCCCTCCTCATAGCGCGTCAGCCGCCCGTCCTCGGATAGCGAGAAGTCCTTCTTGCCGTTGTGTCCTGTCGTATCCTCCAGGCGCACGCAGAGCAGCGCCATGTCCATGCGCTCGGGATCGAAGAACTCGGTGAGCCTCCTGAGGTTGCAGGGTTGCCCGGCTTTCTCGCCGACCCAGAAGAGATCGGCATTCATCACCAGGACAGGCCCGTTATCCAGAAGCTTCAGCCCCTTGGCAAGCCCGCCGCCGGAATTCATCAGTGCCTCCCGCTCGTCGGAAATCACGATGCGCGGCGTCTCGCGCCGCATGAGATGGGCCTCCATCTGGTCGGCGAAGTGATGGACGTTCACCGCCGCCTTGGTCACGCCGGCGGCCGCGAGCAGGTCCAGCACATAGTCGATCATCGGCTTGCCGGCGATCCGGACGAGTGGCTTCGGCAGTGTGTCGGTGATTGGCCGCAGGCGGGTGCCCAGACCGGCCGCGAGCACCATGGCATTGGTGATAGGCATGCTTTCCCGTCAGTTGGCTGATTCGCTAGCCAGGATTCCAGCCTTAATGCACCATTCGCGCAAGGGTGTCAGCACTTCATGCGTCAGCGCATGCTGCAGATAGGCGAAGGTGCGCGGCATGTGCTTCATGTAGCCGGGCTTGCCGTCGCGCTCTTTCAGCCGCACCCAGATGCCGGCGAGCTTGCAATTGCGTTGCGCCGCCATGATGTGCCAGTCGCGCAGGAAGGCGGTTTCGTCGAAGATGCCCAGCAGCTTGCGTTCGGCGACATAGGCGCTGAGCAGCCGCTCGGCCAGTTCGGGATCGACGCTCACGCGCGCATCCTGCACCAGCGAAGCGACGTCGTAAGCCGTCGGCCCGATCATCGCGTCCTGGAAATCGATGATGCCGATCCGGTCGAGCCCGGTGCGATCGGGCCGCCACAGGATGTTGGGCGAGTGGAAATCGCGAAGCAGCAGGTTCTTTTCGGCCGAGCCGAGACTATCGATCAACCGGTCCCAGATCGCGAAGTAATCTTTCCGCTCCGCCTCGGAGGCAGGCAGCCCGCGTTTCCACGGCAGGTACCAGTCGATCAGGAGGCTCGTTTCGATCTTCATCGCCGTGCGGTCGAAATCGGGAACGTGGTGGACGATGCCGTCGGCGACCGCGATGCCGCGCTTGGCCGGCCCGGCATGGAGTCGGGCAAGCAACCGGGCGCTCTCCATGTACCGCTCTGCGACAGGCATGCCGTCGGCGTCGACAATACCCTCCGAACCCAGATCCTCGATCAGCAGCAGTCCCTTGTCGAGGTCGCGTGCGTAGATCGCCGGCGCCGAAAAGCCGCGTTTGCGCAACAGTTCGGAAATCGCGACGAAGGGGATCACATCCTCGGCAAGATGGGCGAGCTGCTGGTAGTACTTGCCGTCCTGGAGGATGGGACCGGGCTTGTGCTTCGCCGCATCCATCAGTATCTTCGCCGGCTCACCACCCGCAATATGAATGCGCTCGTAGGCCCGCACCGAGGCATCGCCGCTCAGGTGCCGGCGGCGGGCGCGCGGATGTCCGGCGTCGGCCAGGAAGGTCCGGATGGCGAGAGAGCGGGCAATCCGTTCAAAGGCCGCGTCCGGAGCCGTGATGCGGACGCGACGCCCTTCGCCCTCATGCGTGAAGGAGAGGGTGATCCGGTCCGCTGGCAGCGCCCCCTCGGCCTTCTCCGGCCATTCGACAAGGCAGATGCCTTCCGAGAGGGCCTCGGCGAAACCGAGTTCGTCGAGCTCGGAAGCGTCGGCGAGACGGTAGAGATCGAAATGGGCGACGGGGATCCGAAGCTCGTAGCTCTGCACCAGGGTGAAGGTAGGGCTCGGCACCTCGAGCCCTTCGTCGTCGGCCATCGCCCGGAGGAACGCGCGCGCGAAGGTCGACTTGCCCGCTCCGAGATCGCCCGAAAGCCCGACGCAGTCGCCGATTTTCAAGGCGAGCGCCAGGTCTTCGCCGAGTTCGATCGTGGCGGCCTCGTCTTTCAGCAGGCGTTCGAGAGACTTCATCTATTCCGCCGCGATGATCTTCGGCACCTCGGCGGAAGGGATGCGGCAGGCGACTTCCGTGCCTTCGCCTTCCTTGCTGCGGATCGAGACGGTGCCATGATGCAGGCTGACGAAGCTTTCGACGATCGACAGTCCGAGGCCGGCACCGCCGCGCTGGCCGTAGCTCTCGAAGCGGTTGAACACGGTGTTCAGCACATCCTGCGGGATCCCCGGTCCGGTATCGGTGACCGTGAAGAGGAAATCGCCGCCGTCGCGCCGGCACTTGAGGTCGATCGCGCTGCCGTCCGGCGCGAAATTGGCGGCATTGGTCAGGAGCTTGATGAAGACCTGTTTCAGCCGCTGCTGGTCCGCGGTGATGCGTCCGAGATTGTCTGGGGCGTCGATCCTGAGCGAGACCCCGCTTTCGGCCAGCCTGTCGGCCATCTGCTGCGCCACGTCGTCGAGCAGGTCGATGAGGTTCACCTCGGACATGTCGAGCTCGACGATGCCGGCATCCACCGTCGCAAGGTCGAGGATGTCGTTGACGATCGTCAGCAGCAGCGACGACGAGGTGGCGATGTGGTCGACATATTCCGCCTGGCGCTCGTTGAGATCCCCGAAGGCCGGCGTCTTCAAGAGATCGGCGAAGCCGATGATGTTCGTCAGCGGCGAGCGCAGCTCGTAGGAGACGTGATGGACGAAATCGTTTTTCAGCGCATCCGCTTTGCGCAAGGCTTCGTTCTTTTCTGTCAGCGCCCGCTCGACCCTGACGCTGTCGGTGATGTTGACGAAGGTCAGCATCGTCTGGGCGTTGGGCAGCGGAATGACGGCATAGTCGAGGATCAGCCCGGTGCGCAGCTCCAGGATGCCGCGGCTCGACGGTCGCTCGTCGTCGAAGCTGGTGATGATATGGGCAAAGCGCTTCCAACCGTCCGGCTGGTCGTAGGAGGGAAGGCATGCCTGCTCGACGGCACGGATATGGGTGCCGGGCTTGGCCTCCGCCTCGCTGATGCCCCAGATCGCCCGGAAGGCCGGATTGGACAGCCGGATCCGGCCGTCAGGTCCGAACACCGCCACGCCTTCGGCAAGATGGTCGATCGTTTCGCCCTGAACCTGGACGAGCGTGTTGTAGCGGGTTTCGAGATCGACCTTCTCCGTCAGATTCTCGAAGACCCAGGTCGCGCCGCCCTGGGGCCGCGCGGTCGCGAAGACGCGCAGCGTCTGCCCGTTCGGCAGGTGCCAGAGGTCGGACTGCGTGTCGAGCGCCTGGTAGACCGATAGCGCGTTTGCCTTCCATTGCTTCCAGTTCAGCTGTTCCGGCAGTTTGTTGCCGGCCCGCAGCCGGTCGAGCACCTCGCCATTGTCCGGCTTGCGCTCCAGGAATCCCATGTCCAGTTCCCAGAGACGCTGGAAAGCCTGGTTGTAGAACTGCAGGCGCTGATTGCCGTCGAAGATCGCCACGGGCGTTGCCAGGTGGTCGAGCGTTTCGGCGTGGCTCTTCAAGGTGCGCGCCAGTTCCTCGCGCACCGCTTCGGTGCCGGAAACGTCAATGGCGATCCCCGCCGATCCGCCCGGGGTGCGGGCGTCGACGACGTCGAAGAAGGTCCGGTTGCCTTTGACGACGGTCGAAACCTTGTCGCGGTAGGGCGTCTCGAAGGTCGAGACGGCGCGGATCTTTTCCCGCGCCGCGGTCACCAGCAGTTCGCGTCCCTCGGTGGCGGCCGCCGCCGGACTACGGGCATCGACCGCCTCTGCATAGGCCTCGTTGACCCATTCCAGCCTGCCGTCGGCGCCGCGCTGCCAGACCGGAAGGTCGATCGCGTCGAGAAGCGTGCGGAATGTCGAGAGCGAGGCATGCAGCTGGTCGCGCTCGAGCTTCAGCCCGGCCAGCTCCGCCCTGAGATTGTTGAGGGCGATGAAGCGCACGAAGGCCCGCCCGCCGGAGACGCGGCCCTGCGCCTCCAGAACCTCGTTGCGCTGCGTTTCGAGCACCAGGTCGAAACTTTGCGCCTGGGCGCGCAAGGCTTCGATCGCCTTCTCGAGCTGGCTTGCCGATTGCGGCTTGATCCAGCGCCCGAAGGCAAGAAAATCCCGGTCGTCCTGCGGCGCGCCGGTCTCGACTGGAAGCTGCCCGAGGAATTCCGGCCGCTCTGCCAAGCCGTCCCAGACGACGATACGCCGGTTCTTGTCGGCAATGAGTGCCTGAAAGCGGGAGATCCGCTGGTTGGCGTCGGAAAGGTCGGAACGAAGCGCACGATTGTCCGCTTCGATATTGCCGCGCTGGCGGATGAGCCAGATCGCCGAAAGCATGGCGGCGGAGATCACGCCGATCAGGACGGAGAAGGTCACGACTTCGGAGGTGCCGAAAATCGATCTGGCGACCGGAGCGGAGGCCTGGGCCGCCGCATCGCTTGCCGCCAGAAACGTCGTGCCGGCGAGCAGCCGTCGCATCAGGCGGGAAGCCTTGCGACCGTCGCAGAAAAAGCTTGATTGTTCTCTTCTCATGGCGCCGTCCCCGTTAACCCGCAAGGTGCCGTCGACCTCGCGTCGCCATGCCCGAAACCCTCGAGAAGGGTTTGCGTCCGTTCCGATTGCATCCCCGGTCTGTCTCCGTCTGTTTGCCGCTTCCGACAAGACATCCCCGCTCGTAACGCTACAGCATCCAAAGTGCTACAGCGACTTTTTGTGCGTCTGGGAAGACGCACAGCGCTGTGGGCCCCGCACATGCCGCTCTCCAGTCCCTCGACTGAAAATCCGCACCAGCGTCACGAATCAATGACTTAAACAATACTTCTTTGAAGATTCGCCGGAAAGTGCGCGGCCCAAAAAAGCGGCCGCGATCTCTTGTCAAGATCGCGGCCACAAGATGTTGTGGATTGCCTGGGTAAGGATTAGTACCGGTAGTGTTCGGCCTTGAACGGACCCTGCGGCTTCACGCCGATATAGCCGGCCTGCTCTTCCGAAAGCTCGGTCAGCTTGGCGCCGAGCTTGGCGAGATGCAGGCGGGCGACCTTCTCGTCGAGCTGCTTCGGCAGAATGTAGACCTCGTTCTTGTAGTTCCCGCCCTTGGTGAAGAGCTCGATCTGCGCCAGAACCTGGTTGGAGAACGAGGCCGACATGACGAAGGACGGGTGCCCGGTGGCGTTGCCGAGGTTCAGGAGGCGGCCCTCCGAAAGCAGGATCAGCCGGTTGCCCTTCGGGAATTCGATCAGGTCGACCTGCGGCTTGACGTTGGTCCACTTGAGGTTCCGAAGCGCCGAAACCTGGATTTCATTGTCGAAGTGGCCGATGTTGCCGACGATCGCCATGTCCTTCATCTCGCGCATATGCTCGATGCGGATGACGTCCTTGTTGCCGGTGGTGGTGATGAAGATGTCGGCGGTCGAGACGACGTCATCGAGCTGAACCACCTCGTAGCCGTCCATGGCGGCCTGCAGCGCGCAGATCGGGTCGATCTCGGTGACCTTGACGCGGGCGCCGGCGCCCTGCAGCGAGGCGGCCGAGCCCTTGCCGACATCGCCATAGCCGCAGACCACGGCGACCTTGCCCGCCATCATCACGTCGGTACCGCGGCGGATGCCGTCGACGAGCGACTCCTTGCAGCCGTACTTGTTGTCGAACTTCGACTTGGTGACGCTGTCGTTGACGTTGATCGCCGGGAAGGGCAGCAGGCCCTTGGCCTGGAGCTGGTAGAGGCGGTTGACGCCGGTGGTCGTCTCTTCCGTCACGCCCTTGATGGCGTCGCGCTGCTTGGTGAACCAGCCCGGCGAGGCGGCAAGCCGCTTCTTGATCTGGGCGAAGAGGATTTCTTCCTCTTCCGAACCGGGATTCGAAAGCACGTTCTCGCCGGCTTCGGCGCGGGCGCCGAGCAGGATGTACATGGTGGCATCGCCGCCATCATCGAGGATCATGTTTGAGAAGCCGCCATCGGCCCACTGGAAGATCTTGTCCGTATAGGCCCAGTATTCCTCGAGGGTCTCGCCCTTGACGGCGAACACCGGGATGCCGCTTGCAGCAATCGCCGCTGCGGCATGGTCCTGCGTGGAGAAGATGTTGCAGGATGCCCAGCGGACTTCCGCGCCGAGCGCAACCAGCGTCTCGATCAGGACGGCCGTCTGGATGGTCATGTGCAGCGAGCCGGTAATGCGCGCGCCCTTCAGGGGCTTCGATGCGCCGAACTCCTCGCGGCAGGCCATCAGGCCCGGCATTTCCGTTTCGGCGATGGCGATTTCCTTGCGCCCGAAATCGGCAAGCCCGATGTCGGCGACAAAATAGTCCTGAGTTGCGGTCATGGAGTTCTCCAGGGTGGTTCCTTGGGGCGCGCGCGGCGTCTTGTCCGGCGGCGTAACAATGCCTCCCGCGCTTCAAGCTCACGGGGAGAGTGTGCCCGGTCTATCAGGAATCGGAGGGAAGGGCAACCGCCATATAAAGAGGTCTTTATATGTTTATGTCGCGATTAGGTTCTGCCGGGCGGCCCCTCATCCGGCTGCCGCCACCTTCTCCCCGCAAGCGGGGCGAAGGGACTCGCGGCGCCCTCTTAAGTCCCCTCTCCCCGCTTGCGGGGAGAGGCTAGGGTCAGGGGCAAGCCTCCGATGCAGAAGTCGGAGGCCATGCACGTCGCTCACATCTCCTCGCCGAACTTGTCGCGCACCAGCGCGTCGAGGGCGTTCAAGGCCTCTTCGGCCTGGTTGCCGCTGGCGGTCACGAAGACCGTGCAGCCGGTGCTGGCCGCCAGCATCATCAGTCCCATGATGGATGTTCCGCCGACGGTCATCCCGTCTTTCGAAACGGTGATCTCGGCGTCGTAGGCCTCGACCGTCTGCACGAATTTCGCCGAGGCCCGCGCATGCAGGCCGCGCTTGTTAATGATGAGCAGCTCTCGCGTCAGCGCCGTGTCGGGCAGATGGTCCATCATTTTCCACTCAGGACCCGGCTGGCGACATTGATGTATTTGCGGCCCGCCTCGGAAGCCTCGATGAGGGCCTTGTCCATGTCGCTTTCGCCCCGGACGCCGGCGAGCTTGATCAGCATCGGCAGGTTGACGCCGGCGATCACTTCGACGATGCCGCTGCGCATGACGGAGATGGCGAGATTGGAGGGGGTGCCGCCGAACATGTCGGTCAGGATGATGACGCCGTTGCCCTCGTCGGCACTTTCGACGGCGTCGAGGATATCCTGTCGCCGCTGGTCCATGTCGTCCTCGGGGCCGATGCACACCGTCTCGATAGCTTTCTGCGGACCGACGACATGCTCCAGGGCAAGCCGAAACTCATCCGCCAGCTTGCCATGGGTGACAAGCACAAGTCCGATCATGGGTATCTTTGCTCCAACTGCAGTGCAACTCGTCGATGGTCAGATATCGCAATGCAGCAATTTCGTCCACCTGTTGGGGCGGCCATCTTGGCAAGGAACAGCCGAAGTGCAAGCCAAAAATGCCGAAAAAGCAGTCGCCTTGCCTGCCAATAAGGCTAAAGGCCTGGTTTTCCGGGCAGCAGCGCCGCCAGCGCATCGACCGGCGACAGCAGAGTTTCAACGGGAAGGCGCAGCATCGGCAGGCTTCTCCCAACCTCAAGATGCAATTCCTCCTGCTCCGGGGCGAGGCGCGGATCGAAGGGCGCGCGCACCGGCAGGATCGCCCAGTCGAGGACGCAGGCGGAGAGGGTTTCGACCTCCACTATGCCGCTGCCGCGGATCTCGATCAGGCCGCGAATGGCCGGGGGGCAGCGAGCCACGATCCGGCCGTTCGCGAGCGTCAAGTCCACCCGGTCGTCGGCAATGAGCGCCGCGAAGCGGCCGCGGCGCCGTATCTCGGAAATGCAGGCGAGCGCCAGGGCAGACTTTCCGGATCCGGAAGGGCCGGTGACGAGGAAGCCGGTCGTGCCGAGGACCATGGCGGTGCCGTGGATGTTACAGAGCGGTGTGGTCACGCGTGCGGCTCGGCGGGAAGGGAGAGGATGAAGCGTGCGCCGGTCACCTCGCCGCCCTTGCCGACAATGTTTTCCGCCTTCAGCGTCCCTCCATGCGCTTCGGCGATCTGGCGCGAGATCGACAGGCCGAGGCCGGAATTCTGGCCGAAATCCTCGCCCTCCGGCCGGTCCGTGTAGAAGCGCTCGAAGATCCGGTCGATGTCTTCCGCCCGGATGCCAGGACCGTTGTCCTCGACATAGACGAGGCAGCGCGTCCGCGAACGGGTCAGGCGCAGGATGATGCGGCCGTTCGGTTCCGGCACGAAGGAGCGGGCGTTCTCGATGAGGTTGGTGATGATCTGGCCGATGCGGAGCTCGTAGCCGCTGACGATGAAGTTCGCCTTCGGATTGTCCTTGCGATCGACGACGAAATCGAGCAGCACGGGCTTCTTCTTGCCGCGGATCTGCCGGGAAATGTCGACGAGGTCGCCGAGCAGCTTCTCCAGGTCGATTTTCTTCGCGTCGCTGCGCGCCAGTTCGGCATCGAGCCGCGAGGCGTCCGAAATATCGCTGATCAACCGGTCGAGGCGCCGGACGTCGTGCTGGATGATGTCGAGGAGCCGCTTCTTCGAGTCCTCCGTGCGCGCCAGCGGCAGGGTTTCGACAGCGCTCCTGAGCGAGGTGAGCGGATTCTTGAGCTCGTGGCTGACATCGGCAGCGAAGTTCTCGATCGCTGCGATGCGGTCGTAGAGCGCTGTCGTCATTTCCCGGAGCGCCACCGAGAGGTTGCCGATTTCGTCCTGGCGGGACGAGAAGTCCGGGATTTCCTCGCGCTCCTTGGCACCGCCGCGACGTACGCGGATGGCGGCGGCCGACAGCCGCCGCAAGGGATTGGCGATCGTCGACGACAGGAGCAGCGAGAGAATGACGTTGACGAGCGCCGCCACGCCGAAGACGCGGATGATCGCCAGGCGCTCGGCATGGACGATCTTGTCGATGTCGCCCGCCTGGGTGGAGAGCAGCAGCACGCCGAGCACGGCGCGGAAGCGCTGCACCGGCACCGCCACGGACACGATCAGCTCGCCCTTCTCGGTGACGCGCACGACGGCGCCGCGCACGCCGGTCAATGCGTTCATCACCTCCGGATAGATCGAGCCGTTGCCGCCCGGCGGCTCCTTGTAGAGCGGCAGGTCGCCCGGCTGCAGCAGCCGGTTGAACCAGACGCTGATCTTCTCGGAAACGCTCGATGTCTCCGGATCGACCGGCGGAAGGTCGAAACGAAGCACCTGGCCCCCGCTATAGAGGTGGCGCGAATCGAGCAGGAGGTCGGCATCGGCGTCGAACAGGCGTGCGCGCGTGCGCGTCGGCGAGATCAGCCGTCTGAGGACCGGGGCGACCCGCTCCTGGATGATCGGGAATTCCAGATCCTCGTCGCTCGGCAGCGGGGTTATGCTCTCGCCCGCCTGCAGTTCGAGCAGTTTTTGCGGGTCGATGGTGATCGAGTTGGTGTCGACCGACGCCGAAGCGGAGATGGCGCCGGCGATGATCTCGCCCTGCGTCAGCAGACTTTCCACGCGGGCATCGATGAGGCCTTCGCGGAACTGGTTCAAATACATGATCCCGCCGACCAGGACGACGAGCGCGACGAGGTTGAAGAAGACGATGCGGCGCGTCAGGCTGGAGAAGACGGCATTGCCGAACAGCCGGCGGATCAGCGTAAACGGATGCGCCCATCGGCGCTTCCCACGCAGCGCTGACGACCGCCCGTCAGAATCTTCGATCTCGCCCTGCAAGACTTCTACCAAGTCTTCCGCTCCCACGGCGAAATTTCGCCGCCCGTTTCGTTTGCGCGACCGGCTCGGGCCGGCCGCCGCTCTTGCGTCCAAGATCTTCCTCGGCGCCGCCGGCCGCCGTTTGCGCGATCGGAGCACCGAGGTTACGGCTTGAGGTGCAAGCGTATTGCGGCGCCCTCGCCGAAGCCCGCTTTATCTGGCGGAAACGATCGCATCTACGATCCGAACCGCTCGAGGTGGCCAGTCGCGTGCCGCGATTTCGTTCGGTCGCCGCGCCGGTTCTCAATGATCCACAAACGGCGCGAAGGCAAGCCCCGCTACAGCGCCGTGCGTCTTATCAGACGCACAAAGGTCGCTGTAGCACTTTGAATTGCTGCATGTTTTCACCCTTAAATCGGCTACGATTCAAGGAAACATGCAGTAGCACCGTCTCAGGCGGACTCGCGGAAGCGATAGCCGACGCCATAGAGCGTTTCGATCATGTCGAAGTCGCCGTCGACCATCTTGAACTTCTTGCGGAGCCGCTTGATGTGGCTGTCGATCGTCCGGTCGTCGACATAGACCTGTTCGTCATAGGCGGCATCCATCAGCGCGTCGCGGCTCTTCACGACGCCGGGACGCTGCGCCAGCGAATGCAGGATGAGAAACTCGGTGACGGTGAGGGTGACCGGTTCGCTCTTCCAGGTGCAGGTGTGGCGCTCCTGGTCCATGACCAGCTGTCCGCGCTCCAGCGAGCGGGACGGCGCGTCGGCGCTCTTGGCGAGGCCAACGGCCCCGACCGCGGTGGCATCGCGGGCGGGCGCGCGGCGCAAAATCGCCTTGACGCGCTCGACCAGCAGCCGCTGCGAGAACGGCTTGGTGATGAAATCGTCCGCACCCATCTTGAGGCCGAAGAGCTCGTCGATCTCCTCGTCCTTGGAAGTCAGGAAGATCACCGGAAGGTCGGACTTCTGCCGGAGCCGCCGCAGGAGTTCCATGCCGTCCATGCGCGGCATCTTGATGTCGAAGATCGCCAGGTGCGGCGGGCGTGCCAGCAGGCCCTCGAGCGCGGAAGCGCCATCGGTATAGGTTTCGACCTTGTATCCCTCGGCTTCCAGCGCAATGGATACCGACGTCAGGATATTGCGGTCGTCATCGACAAGCGCGATGGTCTGCATCGTTTTTCAACTCCGTCTTCTTGGGTCCGGCGCCGGGAATCCGCTCTTCAAAACGGCGGCAACCGCGAGTCACGGCTGCGTTACTTGAGTATAAAGGTGGAACAAATTGTGGCGAAGCGCAAAAAGCGCTTGGCAACCCGGCTCGCAAGGTTGGTCGCAAGTGAGTGTTTGCAAGTCGCGATTCAACCGATTAAAAAATGCATATTTTTCTTTAAATCGATTAATATACTGAAATCATTAGTGTTTTAGATTTAGCTCTCTTGTCTTCGCCTAACCTTGCCGGTATGTTCCGAAGATATTCAACGCCATTGGCCAGAGACGAAGGAAGCTTGACCATGGAGCAACTCGGCACCCGCAACCCCTCGAACGGATTGGAAACGATCGGTTTTTCTGACCTCTCGGTCGTTCGCTACAATTTCGAGGCAGCGGAGCTTTACGAGGAAGCCGTTCGCCGTGGCGAGGCGCAATTGACGGCCCATGGCGCGCTTTGCGCGCGCACCGGCCAACACACCGGCCGCTCGCCCAAGGACAAATATGTCGTGCGCGATGCGGCGACCGCCGATCAGATCTGGTGGGACAACAACAGCGCCATCTCGCCGGAGAACTTCGAGCTCCTGCGCCAGGACATGCTGGCGCATGCCAAAGGCATGTCGCTCTATGTGCAGGACCTTGTCGGCGGTGCCGATGCCGAGAATGCGTTGCCGACGCGCGTCGTCACCCAATTCGCCTGGCATTCGCTGTTCATCCGCAATCTGCTGATCCGTCCGCCGCGCGAGGCGCTGGCGACCTTCCTGCCGAAGCTGACGATCATCGACCTGCCGAGTTTCAAGGCAAACCCGGAGCGCCACGGCTGCCGCAGCGAGACGATCATCGCCTGCGATCTGACGAGGGGCCTTGTGCTGATCGGCGGCACCTCCTATGCCGGCGAGATGAAGAAGTCGGTCTTCACGGTCCTCAACTACCTGCTGCCGAAGAAGGCCGTCATGCCGATGCACTGCTCGGCCAATGTCGGCCCGGCCGGCGACACGGCGATCTTCTTCGGCCTCTCCGGCACCGGCAAGACGACGCTATCGGCCGATCCGAACCGCACGCTGATCGGCGATGACGAACATGGCTGGGGCGACAAGGGCGTGTTCAATTTCGAAGGCGGTTGCTACGCCAAGGCGATCCGCCTGTCGGAAGCGGCCGAGCCGGAGATTTTCGCGACGACGCGGCGCTTCGGAACCGTCATGGAGAATGTCGTTCTCGACGAGCGGCGCTTGCCCGACTTCGACAACGGCTCGCTGACGGAAAACACGCGGATCGCCTATCCGCTCGACTTCATTCCGAATGCCAGCGCGACCGGCACAGCGCCGCAGCCGCGCACCATCATCATGCTGACGGCAGATGCCTTCGGCGTCCTGCCGCCGATCGCCAAGCTGACGCCAGAGCAGGCCATGTACCACTTCCTGTCCGGCTACACCGCCAAGGTCGCCGGGACGGAGAAGGGCGTGACGGAACCGGAGGCGACGTTCTCGACCTGTTTCGGCGCTCCGTTCATGCCGCGCCATCCCTCGGAATACGGCAACCTGCTCAAGGACCTGATCGCCAGGAACGGCGTCACCTGCTGGCTCGTCAACACCGGCTGGACCGGCGGCGCCTACGGCACCGGCAGCCGCATGCCGATCAAGGTCACCCGCGCGCTGCTTTCGGCGGCGCTCGACGGTTCGCTGAACAGCGCCACCTTCCGCACCGACGCGAATTTCGGCTTCGCGGTGCCGGTCTCCGTGCCGGGCGTCGACGACGGCATTCTCGACCCGCGTTCCACCTGGGCGGACGGAGTTGCCTATGACGGCCAGGCCCGGCGGCTGGTCGACATGTTCATCGCCAACTTCGCCAAGTTCGAGAGCCATGTCGACGGCAGCGTTCGCGATGCCGCTCCCGGCACCAAACTGGCTGCAGAATAACACTGCAGCCTATGATTCACGTGAAACCCGGTCCCCGTGGCCGGGTTTTCGCGTTTTATCTCCGGGCCGTTCTCAACCGCGCGACTCTGTGCGATAGACCGGCAAGGAGCGGACATGGCAAGCGAACCACTGTACATCAAAGAAACCATCGTCATCGCCGGCTGGGAGCTGACGGAGCAATTCGTTTTGGCCGGCGGTCCGGGCGGCCAGAACGTCAACAAGGTGTCGACGGCCGTCCAGCTCTTCTTCAACATCCAGGCCTCGCCCTCGCTATCCGATCGCGTCAAGTCCAATGCATTGAAGCTTGCCGGCCGCCGGGCCTCGAAGGACGGCGTGCTGATGATCGAGGCCAGCCGTTTCCGCAGCCAGGACCGCAACCGCGAAGATGCCCGCGAGCGGCTCAAGGAACTGATCCTCAAGGCGGCCGAACCGCCGCCCCCGCCGCGCAAGAAGACCAAGCCGACGCGCGGTTCGATCGAACGGCGTTTGAAGGAAAAATCCGGCCGCGGCGAGATCAAGAAGCTGCGCGGCCGGCCGGAGGGCGACTGAAGTCCAGCAAAGCCCCTCATCCCGCTGCCGCGACCTTCTCCCCGCGCGCGGGGCGAAGGGGACTTGCCGCGCGGCATCGCTTCCCATTTCACGCCGAATGCGCTGTCCTTCCGCAGGCGGCAAGCGGGTGAGGCGCTCGGAGCAGGCTGCTTGTCCCCTTCGCCCCGTTTACGAGGTGGCCGGCAGGCCGGATGAGGGGCAAGCCGCCTGCTGCATGTCTACGCGTTCCCGCCAAGGCGATTTTCGGGTCGCCTGCGGCCTCTGCAAGCGCTACATCCCTTGTGATCGAATATGAATGACGGAATGGGCCCATGCAGGTGCTGCCGAAAGGTGTGAGGCATATTCCCGGCTATCTTGATCGCCCGCGTCAGGAGGCGCTCGTCGAATCCATCCGCGACGTTGTCGCCGCGGCGCCGCTCTACGTTCCGGAAATGCCGAAGACCGGCAAGCCGATGTCGGTGCGCATGACCAATTGCGGGTCGCTTGGCTGGGTCACCGATCGCGAGCGCGGCTACCGCTATCAGACGCACCATCCGGGGACCGGCAAGCCGTGGCCGCCAATTCCCGATGTCCTGATCCACATCTGGCGGGCGGTTTCGGCGAGCGACAAGCAGCCCGACGCGTGTCTCGTCAACTTCTATTCCGCCGACGCCCGGATGGGCCTGCACCAGGACCGGGACGAGCGCGACCTGGAAACGGCGGTCGTGTCGATCTCGCTCGGCGATAGCTGCCTCTTCCGCGTCGGCGGCCGGACGCGCGGCGGAAAGACGGTGTCGTTCAGGCTCGAAAGCGGCGACGTCGTCGTCCTCGGCGGCGAGGGCCGGCTCGCCTTTCACGGCGTCGATCGGATCTATCCGAACACCTCGACGCTCCTGAAGAACGGCGGACGGCTTAACCTGACGCTGCGGCGGGTCAATCTTTGAGGCTTTCGAAAAGACCCCTCCCCAACGCCTCCCCACAGGTGGGAGGGGCTTCAGCGACCGCGGCGGGCGCAGTTGCCAGTTCCAACGGTCTGAGCTTTCGGAATGGCTGAAAAAAGAAGGAGCGGGCGCGTCATCGCGAGCCCCTCCCACCTGTGGGGAGGGGTTGGGGAGGGGCCTTTTCCAAAAGAGAACCCTAACCTTCAAAGCTTCCTCAGCGCCACCGTCTGCGTCAGGTGGCTGGGTCCCTTCTGCAGGATGAGATCGGCGCGGGGCCGCGTCGGCAGAATGTTCTGGTGCAGGTTTTTCAAGTTGATGTTGTGCCAGAGCCCTTCGGCGATCGCCCGCGCCGCATCCTCGCTAATCGTCGAGTAGCGATGGAAGAAGGATTGCGGATTCTGGAAGGCGGTTTCGCGGAGCCGCATGAAACGGCTCACATACCAGTTGTGGATGAGGCTCTCCTCGGCGTCGATATAGATCGAGAAGTCGAAGAAGTCCGAGACCATCGGGACGATCTTGCCGTCGGCCGGCAGATCGCGCGACTGCAGCACGTTGATCCCCTCGAAGATCAGGATGTCCGGCCGGTCGATGACCTGGAACTGGTCGGGGATGACGTCATAGGTCAGGTGCGAATAGGTCGGCGCCCTGACGTTCGGCCGGCCGGCCTTGATCGCCGAGAGGAAGCGCAGCAGCGCGCCGATATCGTAGCTCTCCGGAAAACCCTTGCGATCCATCATGTTTTCGCGCTGCAGGATCGCATTCGGATAGAGAAAGCCGTCGGTCGTGATGAGGTCGACCTTCGGGCTCGAGGGCCAGCGTGCCAGGAGTTCGGCGAGGATACGGGCGGTCGTCGACTTGCCGACGGCGACGGAGCCGGCGATGCCGATGACGAAGGGGGTCTTCGTCTCGTCCGACATGCTGAGGAACCGCTTGCGCTGCTGGAAGAGGATCTGCGACGCTTCCACATGGGCGGAAAGAAGCCGCGACAACGACAGATAGATGCGGCGCACTTCGCCGAGGTCGACCGGGTCGTTGAGCGAGCGCAGCCGCTTGACCTCCTCGGCCGTCAGCGTCAACGGCGTATCGGCGCGAAAGCGCGACCATTCCTCGGCGGAGAAGACGTGATAGGGCGAGAATTCGCCTCCCGTAAGATTGCCCGGAATTTCGGCCGGTTCGATGTCTTTCGCGGCGATGCTCATGGATTCTGCCGGTTTGCCTTCTCCTGCAGGCCGGATTGGCTCGTCCGCCTGGAAAGTTCGCTCATCACATCCTGCAACGGGACGGCGGCGATATTCAATACGACCATAAGATGATAGAGGAGATCGGCGCTCTCATCGATCAGATTCTTCCGGTCGCCGCCGACCGCCGCGATCACCGTTTCGACCGCCTCCTCGCCGAGTTTCTTCGCCGCCTTCGGCTGGCCGGCACTGACCAGCTTCGCCGTCCAGGAATCCTCCGGCGCCGCCTTGGCGCGGGTGGCGACGATCCTTTCGAGGTCGGAAAGGGTAAACTCGGTCACGTCTGGCTCCCTTGGGTTTTATGCGGCATCCGGGTGAACCCCCTCTGGCCTGCCGGCCATCTCCCCCACAAGGGGGGAGAATATGTGCGGCCGGCCCATCGCATCATCCGGAACGTTTCGACAAGCGGGACGTCTGGAGCGAGGAGCAAAGCCCGCCACTTGCCTTCTCCCCCCTTGTGGGGGAGATGGCCGGCAGGCCAGAGGGGGTAGCAACGCGCCTGCATCGTTACTGTCTCAATCCAGCCGCATGGCGATGCCGCGCTCGGCCATATAGCGCTTCGCCTCGCCGATGCTGTAGGTGCCGAAGTGGAAGATGGAGGCGGCAAGCACCGCCGTCGCATGGCCGTCGCGGATGCCTTCTACCATGTGGTCGAGCGTTCCGACGCCGCCCGACGCGATGACCGGCGCCCGTACCGCATCGGCGATGGCGCGCGTCAGCGCGATGTCGTAGCCGCTCTTGGTGCCGTCGCGATCCATGGAGGTCAGAAGGATTTCGCCGGCGCCGAGGTCGACCACCTTCCTGGCGAACTCGATCGCATCGATGCCGGTCGGCTGGCGCCCGCCATGGGTGAAGATCTCCCAGCGGTCGGCCTCGCCCGCGCCCGAGACCTTCTTCGCGTCGATGGCGACGACGATGCACTGATTGCCGAACTTGTCGGCGGCCTCGGCGACGAAATCCGGGTTCTTCACGGCGGCGGTGTTGATCGAAACCTTGTCGGCGCCGGCAAGCAGCAGCTTGCGGATATCCGAGACCTGGCGCACGCCGCCCCCGACGGTGAGCGGCATGAAGCACTGCTCGGCGGTGCGGGCGACGACGTCGAAGATCGTCTCGCGGTTGTCCGACGAGGCGGTGATGTCGAGGAAGCAAAGCTCGTCGGCGCCGGCGGCGTCATAGGCTTTCGCCGCCTCCACCGGATCGCCGGCATCGATGAGATCGACGAAATTGATACCCTTGACGACGCGGCCGTCCTTGACGTCGAGGCAGGGGATTACACGGGCCTTGAGGGTCATCGGTTCATCCCTTTCGCGCGGCGCGGATCAGGTCCAGCGCCTCTTTCGGATCGATCCGCCCGTCATAGAGCGCCCGGCCCGAGATCGCCCCTTCGAGCTTTGCCGCATCCGGCTCGGTCAGGCGGCGGATATCGTCCATCGAGGCAAGCCCGCCAGAGGCGATCACCGGAATGGTGACCGCATTGGCGAGTTCCAGGGTCGAATCCCAGTTGATGCCGGTCAGGATGCCGTCGCGGTCGATGTCGGTATAGATGATCGCCGAAACGCCGGCCCCCTCGAACTTCTTCGCAAGTTCGATCACACCAAGCTCGGAGGCTTCCGCCCAGCCCTCGACCGCCACCTTGCCGCCCTTGGCATCGATGCCGACCGCCACGCGGCCGGGGAACTTGCGGCAGGCCTCGATCACCAGCGCTGGGTCGCGCACCGCGACGGTGCCAAGGATGACGCGCTTCAACCCGCGCGAAAGCCAGTTCTCGATGTGTTCGAGGGTGCGGATGCCGCCGCCGAGCTGCACCGGATTGCGGGTCGCCTTGAGGATGGCGTCGACTGCCGCGCCGTTCACCGTCTCGCCGGCAAAGGCACCGTTCAGGTCGACGACATGCAGCCATTCGAAGCCCTGCTCCTCGAAGGCGCGGGCCTGGGCGGCCGGATCAGGATTGTAGACGGTCGCCTGGTCCATGTCGCCGAGCTTCAGGCGCACGCATTGGCCGTCCTTGAGGTCGATTGCGGGAAAAAGGATCATGTGTTCGTCCGATCAGGTGGCGCGAAGCCTCAAGGCTTCCAACGCAGGAAATTCGAAATGAGGGCGAGACCGAGCGTCTGGCTCTTTTCCGGATGGAACTGCGCGCCGGCCTTGTTGCCGCTTGCGACGAAGGCGGTCACCGAACCGCCATACTCGGTCTCGGCGATGACGTGCTCCGGGTTCTCGGCGGCGAGGTGATAGGAATGCACGAAATAGGCGTGCAGTCCGGAATCGCCGGTCGGAATGCCCTCGAAGAGCGCGTGCATTCGGTTGAGCCGCAGCGTGTTCCAGCCGATCTGCGGGATCTTCAGCGACGGGTCCTCGGGCGTCATCTCGACGACATCGCCGGGAATCCAGCCGAAGCCTTGGGTGCTCGTCTTCTCAAGCCCGCGCGACGACATGAGCTGCATGCCGACGCAGATGCCGAGGAAGGGCCGTCCTTCCTTCTCGACGGCCTGCGCGAGCGCCTCTTCCATGCCGGCGACGGCGTCGAGGCCGCGGCGGCAGTCGGCATAGGCGCCGACGCCCGGCAGCACGACGCGGTCGGCCGAGGCCACCCGTTCCGGCTTGTCCGTCAGGTCTATTTCTGCGTCGATGCCGGCTTCGCGGGCTGCCCGCTCGAAGGCTTTGGTGGCCGAGCGCAGATTGCCCGAACCGTAGTCAATGATGGCGACCCGCATCAGCGCTCTCCATAGGATTCAAAGAAGCCGAGGCCAGCGGCCTTTTCCGGTCGTCCCGTGCCGGACCATTCGATCGACTGCAACGGAGTTGCTCTTTGATGTCGGTCCGTTGCGGTGATCTTGGAGAAATAGATCTCCTCGGCCGTTCCGATGTTGCGCGCCGGTATGATCGAGCGGAGCGTCCAATCGTCGGCCGCGAGCTTCCGGGCGATGAAAAGCGGCCCTTCGAGCGATACCAGCAGGCTGAGGGCAAGCTGCATGATCAGCGCGGCCGTGAATCCGCCCGGCGCTTCTGTCAGAAGGATCAACAGAATCTGCAGAACGGCAACGGAGAGTCCAAGGAGCCAGGCGCGCTTGGCGATCAGCCAGAGGGCGGGGAAGAAGAAGGCGGCCCAGGAAAAACCATCGGCGATGAACCGCGCCCTTTCATCGTCGGCCGCAGCACCCGGCGGGGTCATGATCAGATAGGAGGCCATGGTCGTCAGCAGTCTTGGCCGGCTCAGGCGAGCGTGCCCTTCGTCGAGGGAACGCGTCCCGCCTGGCGCGGGTCGATTTCGGTTGCCGTGCGAAGCACGCGGGCGACGGATTTGAAGCAGGTCTCGGCGATATGATGGTTGCTGGCGCCGTAGATGTTCTGCACATGCAGCGTGATGCCGGCGTGCTGGGCGAGCGCCTGGAAGAATTCGCGCACCAGCTCGGTGTCGAATGTGCCGATCTTCGGCGAGGTGAAGGTCACGTTCCAGACCAGAAACGGCCGGCCGGAGACATCGACGGCGGCGCGCGTCATCGTCTCGTCCATGGCGAGGTCGAGCGAGGCGTAGCGGGTGATGCCGCGGCGATCGCCGAGCGCCCTGGCGATCGCCTGGCCGATGGCAATGCCGGTATCCTCGACGGTGTGGTGATCGTCGACATGCAGGTCGCCCTCCGTCTTGATCTCCATGTCGATCAGCGAATGGCGGGCGAGCTGGTCGAGCATATGATCGAAGAAGCCGACGCCGGTCGCAATCTTCGACACGCCCGTGCCGTCGATATTGACGGAGACGGACACGGCCGTTTCATTCGTCTTTCGCGAAACCTGGCCGGTGCGGCTCAGCGTCACGTCTGCCATCAGGCTCTCCTGTCTGCACTCGATAGGCCGGAGCGATCGCGGATGGCAGACCGCCATCCACCGCCTCGTTCCATTCCAGAGCCGCTCCATATCAGGCAAGGCGCGAAATATCCAGAACTGCAACGGAAATTCGATCGGGGCCGATGAACAGGCGTGATCCGCAACGAGTGGCGGATTCCAGCGATTTGCGCCCGGCCTTTGCAATCGCGCCGCGCCGACTTACATAGGCCTCAAGCAACCAGGCTTTTCGAGCCGCAACGCCTTGGGGTCTCCGAGGCTGCAGGATATTCTCATGAGCGAACACAATCCTTACGGAACGATGCATGCCACCACGATCATCACGGTGCGCAAGGGCGGCAAGGTGGTGATGGCGGGCGACGGCCAGGTGAGCCTCGGCCAGACGGTGATGAAGGGCAATGCGCGCAAGGTCCGGCGCCTGTCGAAGGGCGACGTGATCGCCGGCTTCGCCGGCGCGACCGCCGACGCCTTCACGCTTCTGGAGCGGCTCGAGGCGAAGCTCGAGCAATATCCCGACCAGCTGATGCGCGCTGCCGTCGAGCTCGCCAAGGATTGGCGCACCAACAAATATCTGCGCAATCTCGAGGCGATGATGCTTGTCGCCGACCGGTCGGTGACGCTGGCGATCACCGGCAATGGCGACGTGCTCGAGCCGGAGCACGGGACGATCGCGATCGGTTCGGGCGGCAACTATGCATTTGCCGCGGCGCGCGCGCTCATGGACAGCGACAAGTCTGCCGAAGAGATCGCCCGACGCGCTCTCCAGATCGCCGGAGACATCTGCGTTTATACCAACCACAATGTCGTCATGGAGACGCTGGATGCCGACTGACCGGGCAGATGTCAGCTTCGAGCCGGTGGCCGATCGCCATCTGCCGATGCTGCTTGCCTGGCTTTCGGAACCGCATGTTCGACAATGGTGGGGCGATCCGGATGTGGAACTCGGGCTGATCCGCGAGGGCTGTTCCACCGGCGAGGTCGACGGGTTCATTTTTCATTTGGCGGGCGAACCGGCCGGCTACATCCAGTCCTGGATCCCCTCGCAATATGACGAGGAACCGTGGGCCAGGGATTTGTCATCCGACACGCCGGGTGTCGATATCTTCATCGGCCCCCCTGAAATGACCGGCAAGGGCGTCGCGGCCCTCGCGCTCAAGGCCTTTGCCGGAAGGCTGTTCGAAAAGGGTGCCGCCCGCATCGTCATCGATCCGGATGCCGGCAACCGTCGAGCCGTCAGAGCTTATGCGAAGGCCGGTTTCGTGCCCTTCGCCGAATGGATAGACGAGTCCGGCCGGACCCTTCTCATGGAGCTGACGCGGACCGAGTTTGAGAGGAATTCATGACCAATTTTTCACCCAGAGAGATCGTATCCGAGCTCGACCGCTACATCATCGGCCAGAAGGACGCGAAACGCGCCGTGGCGATCGCGCTGCGCAACCGCTGGCGCCGCCAGCAGCTCAGCGACGAGCTGCGCGACGAGGTCATGCCGAAGAACATCCTGATGATCGGTCCGACCGGTGTCGGCAAGACGGAGATTTCCCGCCGGCTCGCCAAGCTTGCCGGCGCTCCCTTCGTCAAGGTGGAAGCCACAAAATTCACCGAGGTCGGCTATGTCGGCCGCGACGTCGAGCAGATCGTTCGCGACCTTGTCGAGGTCGGCATCACGCTTGTGCGCGAGAAGAAGCGCGCCGACGTCAAGGCCAAGGCCCATCAGAACGCCGAAGAGCGCGTGCTCGACGCGCTGGTGGGTACGACGGCGTCGCCGGCGACGCGCGATTCCTTCCGCAAGAAACTGAGGGCCAATGAGCTCGACGACAAGGAAATCGAGATCGACGTCGCTGAAACCGGTGCGCCCGGCGGCTTCGAGATTCCGGGCATGCCGGGCGCCAATATCGGCGTCCTGAACCTGTCGGAAATGTTCGGCAAGGCGCTGGGCGGCAGGACCAGGAAGGTCAAGACGACGGTCAAGGATTCCTACGAGCTGCTCGTCAGCGACGAGTCCGACAAGCTGCTCGACAACGAGCAGATCCAGCGTGAGGCCATGGCTGCGGCGGAAAACGACGGCATCGTTTTCCTCGACGAGATCGACAAGATCGCCGCCCGCGACGGCGGCATCGGCGCCGGCGTTTCGCGCGAGGGCGTCCAGCGCGACCTCTTGCCGCTGGTCGAGGGCACGACGGTCGCGACGAAATACGGGCCGGTGAAGACGGATCACATCCTCTTCATCGCCTCCGGCGCATTTCATGTGTCGAAGCCGTCGGACCTCCTGCCCGAGCTGCAGGGCCGCCTGCCGATCCGTGTCGAGCTGCGCGCGCTGACCAAGGAGGACTTCCGCCGCATCCTCACGGAGACGGAGGCAAGCCTCATCCGCCAGTACAAGGCGCTGCTCGAGACCGAGGGCGTGGCGCTCGACTTCACCGAGGATGCGATCGACGCGCTTGCGGAAGTCGCGGTGCAGCTCAACGCCAATGTCGAGAACATCGGCGCCCGCCGCCTGCAGACGGTGATGGAGCGCGTCCTCGACGATGTCTCCTTCAACGCCCCCGACCGCGGTGGCGACAAGGTGATGATCGACGCCGACTATGTTCGCAAGCATGTCGGCGACCTTGCCGCCAATACGGACCTGTCGCGCTACATTCTGTGACGCCGGCGCCGCAGTGGCGCGCCAAATAGCGTCGATCACCGCACTCTGGGGCGCCTGTCACTCGACAGGCGCCCATTTTTTTTCTAGAGCCATCGACGATCGGTCGAAACGGGGCATTATTCCGACATGATTCTGCCCTACAGCGCCGCGCGTCCAATCGGACGCGGTAAGGTCGCTGTAGCGCTTTTCAGTGCTGCATGATTTTGCCCTTAAATCGATTCCGATTTAAGGAATCATGCAGTGGCCGCGCCCGGACGAATCGGGGCCCCTTCACAGGAAAATTGAACGTGCGTCTTACCGCCTGCCTGCTTCTTATCGCCACGCTTTGCCTTTCCGCGGCGCAACCGGCCGCGGCCGAGATCCGCATGGTTCCCGAAGGCAACCGGCATGCCGAGCAGCCACGTGTTCCCGGCGCTTCGCTTCGCCGCACCAAGGCCGGCCGGACCTCCTTCGATCAGAAATACGAGAAGGTGCGCGAGCTGCTCGCCAACGACCGCAAGCTCGTCGCAAAGATCAAGTCGACTGCCGCCGCCTACGGCATCGCCCCGATCCACATGATCGGCGCCGTCGTCGGCGAGCACACCTATAATGTCGACGCCTATGATCGCCTGCAGGCCTATTACGTCAAGGCGGCCGCCTATGCCGGCAACAGCTTCCATTTCGGCTATGACGGCGAGTCCGTCGATGAATTCGTCAAGCGTCCGCAATTCGCCGACTGTGCCGGCGAGAAGACGTCCTATGCGCTGTGGAGCTGCCGGGAGCGGGTCTGGGAGCGTGAATTCCGCGGCCGCACGGTCGGCGGGCAAACCTTCCCGAACAACCGCTTCAGCGCCGTCTTCTTCCAGCCCTTCTTCGCCGGCCAGACCTTCGGCCTCGGCCAGATCAATCCGCTGACGGCCCTGATGCTCACCGACATGGTGTCGCGCGTCTCCGGCTATGACCGCCTCGACGAGAACAATGCCGGCGCCGTCTACGAGGCGATCATGGATCCGGACGTCTCGCTCGCCTATATGGCCGCCTCGATCCGCCATTCGATCGACGCCTATCGGTCGATCGCCGGCATGGACATTTCCCATAATCCTGGCCTGACGGCGACGCTTTATAATGTCGGGAGCCCGGATGAGCGCGCCGCGGCGCTTGCGGCGAAGAATGCGGGCGGTAAGGTCCATTGGCCGGAAGAAAACTATTATGGCTGGCTCGTCAACGACAAGCTCGCCGAGCTCGAGGGCTTGCTTTAGACGCCGGCATTTTCGATCGTGCTTCACGTGAATCATCTTCTTGATTGCGCCCCAAAAAGCTGAAACGGTAGGCCGTCAGGAAAGGCATGATCATGGACACGCGACCGGAGCCGTTCGAGCCGCCCGCGCCCGTCCCGCGCACCCACATTCCTTCGCGGATTGAGATCATCCGCACGGTGTTGCGCAACCCGCTCGAACTCTGGGGCGAGCCCTCCTACACGCTCCCCTGGATCGAGACGAAGTTCATCAACCAGCGCACGTTGATCGTCAATGATCCGGGTCTGATCCGCTATATTCTCGTCGAGAATGCATCCAATTACGAAATGTCCGAAGTCCGGCGGCTGATCCTCCGCCCCATCCTGCGCGACGGCCTGTTGACGGCGGAAGGCGAGGTGTGGAAACGGTCCCGCAAGGCGATGGCGCCGGTCTTCACGCCGCGCCATGCAAAAGGCTTTGCCGGCCAGATGCTGCGGGTCTCGGAGCATTTCAGGGAGCGCTATGAGCGCGCTGTTTCCGAGCCCTTCGTCACCAATGTCGCCGTCGACATGACGGAACTCACCTTCGAGATCCTCGCCGAGACGCTCTTTTCCGGCGAAATCGCCGTCGAGAAGGAGGGCTTCGCCGCCAATGTCGAGGAACTGCTGCAGCGGATGGGCCGCGTCGATCCGATGGACCTTCTCGTGGCGCCTGCATGGGTGCCGCGCCTCACCCGGATCGGTGGTCGGAAGGTGCTCGATCGTTTTCGCGGTGTTGTCTCCGAAACGATGGCCGAGCGCCGGCGGCGCATGGCGGAGGAGCCCGAAAAAGTTCCGAACGACTTCCTGACGCTGCTTTTGCAGCTCGAGAGGCCCGAGGGGCTTTCAACCTCCGAGATCGAGGACAACATCCTGACCTTCATCGGTGCCGGCCACGAGACGACGGCCCGGGCGCTCGCCTGGACGCTCTATTGCGTCGCCAACACACCGGACTATCGCAAGACGATGGAAGAGGAGATCGATGCGGTTCTGAAAAGCGGCGCCGAGCCGGTCGAGTGGCTCGAAGGGATGCCGCATGTGCTCGCCGCCTTCGAGGAGGCGCTCAGGCTCTATCCGCCGGCGCCCTCGATCAATCGCGCCGCGATCGAGGACGACGAGTGGACGTCGCCGGAGGGCGAGCGCGTGCCGATCCGCAAGGGCATATCGGTGCTGGTCATGCCCTGGACGCTGCATCGTCACGCTCTCTATTGGCAGAAGCCGCGCGCCTTCATCCCCGAGCGTTTCCTTCCCGAAAACCGCGACAAGATCAATCGCTTCCAGTACCTGCCCTTCGGCGCCGGTCCCCGCGTCTGCATCGGCGCCACCTTTGCGCTGCAGGAGGCGGTGATCGCGCTTGCCGTCATCATGCACCGCTTCCGCTTCGACCTGACCGAGGCGACGCATCCCTGGCCGGTGCAGAGGCTGACGACCCAGCCGAGGGGCGGGTTGCCGATGAAGGTGTCGGTGCGGGCGGGGTAGCACTTCGCGGCGCACCCCCTCTGCCCTGCCGGGCATCTCCCCCACAAGGGGGGAGATTGGGCAGCAGCAAAGTCCTGCCCACAGCGAAACTTCTAACGGCCGAGTCGCCAATAAACGAAACGCAATTCGTCGCGCGGGACGTCGCCTCTTGCCGATCTCCCCCCTTGTGGGGGAGATGCCCGGCAGGGCAGAGGGGGGTACCCACCATGCGCAGTAGCCATCTCACCTGATCCGACCGCAAAGGTCGCTGCCACGCGATAGCCTTTCCCGGAAATATGCCTTATCACCGCACGATCCCTTCTTGTCCGGGCTTCGCCCGGTTCTCAATATTGGACTTAAGCAGCAAGTGACCTCGCATCTCCTTCTCGGCATCGATACTGGCGGCACCTATACCGACGCCGTCCTTTTTACCGAAGCGGCCGGCGTCGTCGCCAAGGCCAAGGCGCTGACGACCCGGCACGATCTTGCCGAAGGCATATCGGGAGCGGTGGAAGCCGTGCTCGAAAAGGCGAAGGTCCCCGTCTCGGCCATCAGCCTCGTCTCGCTCTCGACGACACTCGCCACCAATGCGCTCGTCGAAGGGCAGGGCGGCCGCGCCGGGCTGGTGATGATCGGCTTCGGCCCCGAGGATCTGAAGCGCGACGGCCTGCAGGAGGCGCTGGGGGCCGATCCGGTGATCTTCCTTCCCGGCGGCCATAACGTCCATGGCGGCGAGACACCGCTCGACATGAACGCGCTCGACGAGGCGCTGCCGTCGCTTGCCACCGAGGTGTCGTCCTTCGCGATCGCCGGCTACTTCGCGGTGCGCAACCCCGAGCATGAGAACCGAGTGCGCGAGCGCATCCGCGACGTCTCGCATCTGCCGGTCACCTGCAGCCATGAGCTCTCCTCCAAGCTCGGCGGTCCGAGGCGCGCGCTGACCACGCTTCTCAATGCCCGGCTGGTTTCGATGATCGACCGGCTGGTCGGCTCCTGCGAGGATTTCCTGAAGGCGCGCGGCATCGACGTGCCGATGATGGTGGTGCGCGGCGACGGCGCGCTGATCTCGGCCGCCGAGGCGCGGCTGCGGCCGATCGAGACGATCCTCTCCGGACCGGCCGCGAGCCTCGTCGGGGCGCGCTATCTGACCGGGCTCGAAAACGCCGTCGTCTCCGATATCGGCGGCACGACGACGGATGTCGCGGTTCTCGATGCCGGCCGCCCGCGGCTCGATGCGGACGGCGCCGTCGTCGGCGGCTTCCGCACCATGGTCGAGGCGGTCGCCATGCGCACCTACGGCCTTGGCGGCGATTCGGAGGTGAAGATCAACGATCGCGGACTAAAGGCGAGGATCGATCTCGGTCCGCGCCGCTTCCTGCCCTTGAGCCTTGCGGCGGCGCTGTATGGCGATGCGGTAATTTCCGTGCTCGACAGGCAGTTGCGGGCGACGCATGCCGGCCGCCATGACGGCCGTCTTGCGGTGCGCACCGGCTTGCCCGACCACTTGGCGCGCGGCCTGCAGCCTCAGGAGCAGGCCCTCTACGACAGGATCGGCGCGGTGCCGGTCACGCTCGCCGAGCTGATCGTCAGCACGCCGCAGAAGGCGACGCTTGACCGGCTCGTCGCCCGCGGACTGGTGCATATTTGCGCCCTGACGCCGTCCGACGCGATGCACGTGCTCGGCAAGCAATCGCAATGGAACACCGAGGCCGCGCTGCTCGGACTGAAGATCGCCGCCCGGACCAAGGACGGCTCCGGCCAGCCGATCGCCGGCTCTCCCGAGATGCTGGCGCGGATGATCGTCGACCGTCTGACGCGGCAATCCTCGGAGGTGATTCTGCAGGCCTGCTTGCATGAGGATGGCGCCGGCGCCATCGACCCGGCCGCTTCGCTGGCCGTCGACCGGGCGCTGAAGCGCGAGCCCGGCATCGTCCGCTTTTCGCTGGGCCTCGACCGCCCGCTCGTCGGCCTCGGGGCCTCCGCGCCGGTCTATTATCCGGCGATCGCCGAGATGCTGGCGACCGAAGCGGCAATTCCCGCGGAGGCCGGCGTCGCAAATGCCGTCGGTGCCGTCGTCGGCCAGGTGCGCGCCACCGTCACCGTCTTCGTGACGACGCCCGAGGAGGGCATTTTCATCGTCAACGGCGCCGGCGCGAGCGAACGCTTCATCGATCAGGACGAGGCCTTCGGAGTCGCCCGCCGCCGCGCCGAGACGATGGCGCTCGAGACGGCGCGCGCCAACGGCGCGGAAGAACCCGCCGCGACGGCTTGGGAGGAAATCGACGCCCCGGAGGTCGAGGGCAGCCGCAAGCTGGTCGAGGCACGCTTCATCGCTTCGGCAAGTGGCCGGCCGCGCATCGCGCACCACTAGATCACGATGATTTGGGTCGGATCGACCCAAGATCATTTTCTAAGAGTAGAGCGGAATGCGGGCGGAAGACTGCTTCGCACCTTTCCTCACCCCCTCCGATCTTTTCCGATTTGGAAATAATTCTTCGCATCCTTGCGGAATTGACAGCGAACGGTTTGATGAGAGACAGTCCGCGCGCGTGAGCGGGATCGGGAAAGGCTGAAGATGCTTTTCCGAATGCATCTCGCTCCTAATTGTTGGAATCTGGCATTGAGAGATTCAGGAGCTGCCGAATGGACCGCGTTGAGAAACATGATCTGAAGATCGATGCGGGCCTCCACCGCTTCCTGGTCGACGAGGCATTGCCGGGCACCGGCGTCGATCCGGACGATTTCTTTGCGGCCTTCTCGCAACTCGTTCACGATCTCGCACCGAAGAACCGCTCTCTTCTTGCCAAGCGCGACGACCTCCAGGAGAAGCTCGATGCCTGGTATCGCGAGCACGGCGCGCCGGTCGATATCGATGCCTATCAGGCCTTCCTGAAGGAGATCGGCTATCTCCAGCCGGAGGGACCGGATTTTTCCGTGTCGACCGCCAATGTCGATGCCGAGATCGCAACCATTGCCGGGCCGCAGCTCGTCGTGCCGGTGATGAATGCGCGCTACGCGCTGAACGCCGCCAATGCGCGCTGGGGGTCACTCTACGACGCGCTCTACGGCACCGATGCGATTCCCGATACTGACGGGGGCGAGCGCGGCAAGGGCTACAATCCGGCGCGCGGCGCCAAGGTCATTGCCTGGTCACGCGATTTTCTCGACGCAAGCGCTCCGCTCGCCGAGGGGCGCTGGAACGAGGTCATTGCGCTTGCTGTCGATGGGGCTGCGCTGTCGCTGACCCTGACGGGCGGCGCCCGGACGACGCTTCGCAATCCGGCTCAGTTCGCCGGCTATTCCGGCTCGGCTGGGGCGCCTTCCGAGATCGTGCTGACCCGGAACAATCTTCACGTCGTGATCGTTCTCGACGCAACGACGCCGATCGGAAAGGCCGATGCGGCCGGTATTTCCGACATCATCCTCGAATCGGCGATCACCACGATCATGGACTGCGAGGACTCCATTGCGGCCGTCGACGCCGAGGACAAGGTCGTCGTCTATCGCAACTGGCTCGGCCTGATGAAGGGCGACCTCGAGGAAGAGGTTGCCAAGGGCGGCAGCAAGTTCACGCGCAAGCTGAACGCCGACCGCGTCTTCACCAGCCCAGATGGCACGACGCTGACCTTGCCGGGCCGCTCGCTGATGCTGGTACGCAATGTCGGGCATCTGATGACCAACCCGGCGATCCTCGACCGTGACGGCCGCGAGGTGCCCGAAGGCCTGATCGATGCCATGGTGACGGCGCTGATCGCGCTGCACGACATCGGCCCGAACGGCCGGCGGGCAAATTCGCGCTCGGGCTCGATGTATGTCGTCAAGCCGAAGATGCACGGACCCGAGGAAGTCGCCTTCGCCTGCGAGATTTTTTCGCGCGTCGAGGCCGCACTTGAGCTGCCCGCGAACACCATCAAGATGGGCATCATGGACGAGGAACGGCGCACCACCGTCAATCTCAAGGAATGCATCCGCGCCGCCCGCGACCGTGTCGTCTTCATCAATACCGGCTTCCTCGACCGAACCGGCGACGAGATCCATACCTCGATGGAAGCCGGCCCGATGATCCGCAAGGGCGACATGAAGCAGGCGGCCTGGATCGGCGCCTACGAGAACTGGAACGTCGATATCGGCCTCGCATGCGGGCTTTCCGGCCGCGCCCAGATCGGCAAGGGCATGTGGGCGATGCCGGACCTGATGGCCGCGATGCTGGAGCAGAAGATCGCCCATCCGAAGGCCGGCGCCAACACCGCCTGGGTTCCCTCGCCAACGGCCGCGACGCTGCATGCGACGCACTATCACCGGGTCGACGTCGCCGAAGTGCAGGCGGGTCTCAAGAGCCGGCCGCGTGCAAAGCTCGCCGATATTCTCTCGGTGCCCGTGGCGGCCCGGCCGAACTGGACCGAAGAAGAGATCCAGCGCGAACTCGACAACAATGCCCAGGGCATCCTCGGCTATGTCGTGCGCTGGATCGACCAGGGCGTCGGCTGCTCCAAGGTTCCCGACATCAACAACGTCGGCCTGATGGAAGACCGCGCGACGCTGCGCATCTCGGCGCAGCACATGGCCAATTGGCTGCACCACGGCATCGTCAGCGAGGCGCAGATCGTCGAGACGATGAAGCGGATGGCGGCAATCGTCGACCAGCAGAATGCCGGCGATCCGAGCTACGCGCCGATGGCCGGCCGTTTCGACGATTCGATCGCCTTCCAGGCGGCGTTGGACCTGGTGCTCAAAGGCCGCGAGCAGCCGAACGGCTACACCGAACCGGTACTGCATCGCCGGCGGCTGGAGTGGAAGGTGAAGGCGTAAGAAACGGTCACGGAGGGCTACGCCCCTCATCCCGCTGCCGCGACCTTCTCCCCGCAAGCGGGGCGAAGGAGACTCGCCGCGGCCTCTCAAGTCCCCTCTTCCCGCCTGCGGGGAGAGGGTTAGTCCTCGGGTTAAACCCGAGGAGAGGGGCAGCCGAGACGACCACGCTCACCGTCAACGACAAAACGAAAGGGCCGCGGGCATCGACCGGCGGCCCTTCGCATTTCAAGCTGTAGATACTTACTGCTGCACGACGACTCGCGTGTTTCGACCGGGGCGAACCCGCGAATAAAGATCGATGATGTCCTGGTTCATCAGGCGGATGCAGCCGGATGAGGCGGCCGTCCCGATCGAGGCCCATTCCGGCGTGCCGTGCAGGCGGAAGAGCGTGTCCCTGCCTTCCTCGTTGAAGAGGTAGAGCGCGCGTGCGCCGAGCGGGTTGGTGATCCCGGGGCCCATGCCCTCTTCGACATATTTGGCGACTTCCGGCTTTCGTTCGGCCATTTCCTTCGGCGGATGCCAGGTCGGCCATTCCTGCTTCCAGGCGATATAGGCCTCGCCTTCCCAGGCGAAACCGGCCTTGCCGACGCCGATGCCGTAGCGCACCGCCTTGCCGCCCGGCAGCACGTAATAGAGGAAGCGATTGGGCGTGTTGACGACAATCGTGCCCGGCCGCTCCTTGGTGTCGTAATCGACGATCTGGCGGTGGAAACGCTGGTCGAGGCGGTTGATGGGGATCGCCGGCAACGGATAGCCGTGGTCCTCGACGGCGCCATAATTGCCAGTAAAGATCTGGTTGGTCGCCACTTTCTGGCCCTCGGGAGCAGAGCCTGCGGTGGACGTCGTTTGCGAGCAGCCGGCGATGAAGACAGTCGCCGCCAGACTGCACAAAAGGAGAGCGTTGCGGAAGCGCATGGGGGTCTCGTAAAAGGGGATCAGGAAATCTCGGGGGGAGGGTGCCCGGCCGCCAGCTTATTTGCGATTGCAGTGCCCTGCGCAAGAGATCGCGTGGCCGCAATTCGGCCGAAATGTGCAAATTCCGTGACGATGGTTTTTTTGCAACAAGGCGATGTGACAAGACCCGGAGTGGGACGATGACGATCCTATCGATCCATGGCGACAATCCGCTCTGCGACGGACGTCAGTCCGAGCGGGCGCTGAAGGTGCGCCGCGGCGTACAGCGGTTGTTCATGGAATTGCGCCACGCGGTGCTGCCGGAACTGACGCTTGCCAGCGGCCGGCGTGCCGACCTGATCTCGATTTCCCCGAAAGGCGAGATCTGGATCGTCGAGATCAAGACGTCGATCGAGGACTTTCGTGTCGACCGCAAGTGGCCGGACTACCGCCTCCATTGCGATCGCCTGTTCTTCGCCACCCATGCGCAGGTGCCGCTGGAGATATTCCCGGAGGAATGCGGACTGCTCCTCTCCGATGGCTACGAAGCGCATATGCTGCGAGAAGCGCCGGAGCATCGCCTGGCACCGGCGACGCGCAAATCGTTGACCCAGGCCTTTGCCCGCACGGCGGCGCAGCGCCTGATGGTTGCCGAATGGGCGGCCGAGAGAAACGGCGAGCTGGGCCAATCGATTCGCGATATCGTCGCCGGCACGCGAGATGAGCCGTAGCGTTAGAGGGAGATTGGCCCCTCACCCTAACCCTCTCCCCGCGAGCGGGGAGAGGGGACGAGTGTGCCGTTCTTCCTTCCCGACGCAAGATGCAGTGAAGGAGCTGGTCAGGCGCCCCGAGTCCCCTTCGCCCCGCCTGCGGGGAGAAGGTGCCGGCAGGCGGATGAGGGGCACCCGAGCACGCGGACGAGAGGGGGAAACCGGCACACGCCGCCTATTTCGGTGCCCGCTTCGCCAGGATTCGCTGCAGTGTGCGGCGGTGCATGTTGAGCCGCCGCGCCGTTTCCGAGACGTTGCGTTCGCACATTTCGTAGACGCGCTGGATATGTTCCCAGCGCACGCGATCGGCCGACATCGGGTTTTCCGGCAGTTCGACGCGCTCGCCCTGGCGCCGCACGAGGGCGGCGAAAATCTCGTCGGCGTCCGCCGGTTTGGCGAGATAGTCGAGCGCTCCGAGCTTCACCGCGTTCACCGCGGTGGCGATATTGCCGTATCCGGTGAGCACGATCATCCGGGTGTCGTCGCGGCGGCCACGGATTGCCTCGATCACGTCGAGCCCGCTGCCGTCGCCGAGCCTCAGATCGATGACCGCATGTTTGGGCGGCTGCGTCTTGGCCTTGGCGATACCCTCGGCGACCGATTCGGCGATCTCGACCGTGAAGCCGCGCGCCTCCATGGCGCGCGCCAGGCGGCGCAGGAAAGGCCCGTCGTCATCGACGATCAAAAGCGTCCGATCCGGTCCGATCAGTTCGGCATCTGCTGGGGTGACGTGAGCACCCGTCGATTTTTCGATCATTCTTTCAAATCCGGAGCCAAAACTTGGGCGGTTGCGCTGAAACTATGTGGGTTTTTCCCACTACAGCGCCGTGCGTCTTATCAAACGCACAAAGGTCGCTGTAGCACTTTGAAACGCTGCATGTTTTTATCCTTAAATCGAGTACGATTTAAGGAAACATGCAGTGGTCTTCAATAAACTGCCATAAATCACTTCGCCAGTTTCGTATCCATCAGCGCGCGCGGCCATTCGACGCTGACCCGGGCACCGGGGCTATTCTCAAAACGCAGCCTGGCACCGGATCGCTCCAGCAGCGTCTTGGCGATGAAGAGGCCGAGCCCCAACCCTCCGGCGCTGTCTTCCTTCTGTCGCCGCGTGACGTATGGCTCACCGATCCTTGCGAGGATATCCGGCGAGAAGCCATCGCCATCGTCCTCGATCGTCACCTTGACGCGCTCCGCCGTGTGTTCGACCGTCACCGTCACCGCCTCCCGCGCATAGTCGACGGCATTTTCGAGAAGATTGCCGAGGCCGTAGAGGATGCCCGCATTTCGATTGCCGACCGGCTCGCCGGCGCGGTCGCCTTTCTCGACGAGCCTGATCTGGATGCCGAATTCGCGATGCGGCGCCATCACCTCCTCGATCAGCGAGGAGAGTGGCAAGAGCCGCATGTGCTCCTCGCTTTCGGAGGATAGCGTCGTCAGGCGTTTCAGAATGTCGCGGCAGCGCTCGCTCTGGCTTCGCAGCAGGTGGACGTCCTCGCCGAAACGCGGATCGTCGCCAAGCTCCCGTTCCATCTCCTTGGCGACGACGGTGATCGTCGCAAGCGGCGTGCCGAGTTCGTGAGCGGCGGCGGCCGCGAGTCCGTCGAGCTGCGACAGGTGCTTCTCGCGCTGGAGCACGAGTTCGGTTGCCGTCAGCGCCTCGGAAAGCTCGCTCGCTTCGAGCGATACGCGGTAGGTGTAGAAGGCGGCAAAGGCCGTCATCGAGACGATCGCGAACCAGATGCCCGCCGTCAGTACGCGCGGCATCAACAGCACCGTGCCGGGATACCAGGGAAGCGGGAAGGGCGAGAAGGCGAGCGCGGTGACGCCGATCACCGCGAAACCGGCGAGCACGATGCTGTGCGGCTTCGGCTGCGAGGCCGACGAGATGATCACCGGCACGCACAGCAGCGGCGCAAAGGGATTGGCAAGCCCACCGGTGATGAAAAGCAGCGCCGTCAGCTGCGCGAGATCGAGACCGAGCAGCACGAAAGCGGCTGCCGCAGTCAGGCGATGCGTTGGCGGGAATCGGATGGTCAGAAAGACATTGAGCAGCGCAAGGCTGGCGATCAGCAGTGAGCAGGAAACGAGCGGGAGGGGAAACTGCAGCCAAAGAGCCGTGACGATGACGGCGACGGCCTGGCCGCCGACCGCCAGCCAGCGCAGACGCACGAGCGTCTGCAGCCTGAGGCTGCGATTGCTGTTGAGTTCGTTGTCGAGTGTCATCGTCGCCATTCTACCCGCCGGTCCCCTCGTGCGCCCGCTACAAAGTCTATCGCGATACGGGAACGACAAACCAGCCTTATGTGCCGCGCGGCTTGGCGCGCGTCGTCGGCACGGCGTTGGCCGGGTCCTCCGGCCACGGATGCTTGGGATAGCGCCCGCGCATGTCGGCTCGGACGTCCTTCCAGGAGCCGGCCCAGAAGCCCGGCAGGTCGCGCGTCGTCTGGATCGGCCGCTGGCCGGGCGAGATCAGTTCGAGCAGCAGCGGCAGCCGCCCGTCGCCGATCGCCGGATGCGCCTTGAGCCCGAAGAGTTCCTGGACGCGGATCGAAAGCAGCGGTTCGTCGCCGTCGTAATGGATCGGGTGGCGCTGGCCGGTCGGCGCCTCGAAATGTGTGGGAGCGAGCCTCGCGAGATCGCGCTGCAGCTCATAGGGAACGAGCGACATCAGACCGTCGGTGAGGTCGCGGGCCTTGATTCCGTCGATGCCGCCGGCCTCCCCTTGAAACGGTACGAACCATTCATCGAGACGGGAAATGAGCGCCGTATCCGACATGTCGGGCCAGGGCTCGCCGATCAAGCGGTGAAGAAAGCCGATGCGGTCGCGCAATTGATCCACGTCCTTCGGAAACGGCACGGCAGCCAGTCCCAACTGGCGAACGCCGTCTGCGATCGCCCGGGCGGCTGCCTCGCCCCGCGGTCGCGGCAGCGGCGCCTCGTCGAAAATGATCGCCCCGAGCCGGGTCACACGGCGCGCCCTGACCTGGCGGCTCGCCCGGTCGAAGAAGCTTTGCTCCTCCGTGACGATCGCCTCGGGCATATGCGACTCGACATCGGCCCTGGTGATTTCCGCAGCCGCCAGCACCCGCTGGGCGCCGGCTCGTCCCGTCAGGTCGGCGATCACCAGCATCCCTGCCGCGGCCAGCCGCTCGGTCTCCGGCACTTCCGCGCCGCGGCCGTTGGCCATCACGAAGCGGCCGCGGCCGCCGCGCTGGAGCGCAATTCGATCCGGAAAGGCGTGCATGAGCAGCGGACCCGGCGGGGCCGGCTCGCCCCTGGCCCTCGACGCGGCGAGGTCCGCGGCCATGCGTCTAGCAAGCCCCCGCGCCGCCTCCGCCCGGTCGGTCCGCTCGCTCCGGAACCGCCGCATCCGATCCTCGATGTCGAGGCTGTTGCCGCCAAGGCCCTGCTCGGTCAGCATTACCGCGAGGAGGCAGGCTTCGTGCGCCTGCCCCTCTTCCGCCGCCGAAACGGCCATCGCCGCCAGCCTGACGGGCAAGGCCAGATCGCGGATGATCCGCCCCCTCGGCGTCAACGCCCCATGCGTGTCGAGCGCCCCCAGTTCGACGAGCAGGCTGCGCGCTTCGCGCAGCGTCGTTTCCGGCGGCGGATCGATGAAGTTCAGTGACGACGGGTCGGCGACGCCCCAATGGGCAAGGTCGAGCAGCAGGCCTGAAAGATCGCTGGCGAGAATCTGCGGCGGCGTGAAGGCGGCGAGCGCGGCCGTCTGGCCGGCGTGCCACAGCCGGATGGCGACGCCCGGCTCGGTTCGCCCGGCGCGGCCGGCACGCTGGTCGGCGGAGGCCCGCGACACGCGGACGGTCTCCAGCCGCGTGATCCCGGTCGATGCCTCGAAGACAGGAAGCCGCTGCAGGCCGCTGTCGACGACGATGCGCACCCCGTCGATGGTGATCGAGGTCTCGGCGATCGAGGTCGCCAGCACGATCTTGCGCATGCCCGTGGGCGGCGGCCGGATCGCCGCATCCTGCTCCTTCTGGCTGAGATTTCCGTAGAGCGGGACGATCACCGTGTTCTGGTCGAAACGGCCGGCGAGGCGCTCTGCCGTGCGCGTGATTTCGGCCTGGCCCGGCAGGAAGGCGAGGATCGAGCCCTCCTCGGACCGGTGCGCCTCGACAATTGTGCGGACCACCGCATCCTCGACGCTTTCACCAGTGCCTCTGCTTTCGTAGCGGACGTCGATCGGGTAGCTCCGTCCCTCGCTCTGAAGAACCGGCGCATCCCCAAGCAGTCCGGCGACGCGGTCGACATCGAGCGTCGCGGACATGACGATGATCTTCAAATCGTCGCGCAGCGCCGATTGCACGTCGAGCGCCAGCGCCAGACCAAAATCGGCGTCGAGCGAGCGCTCGTGAAACTCGTCGAAAAGGACCGCCGAAACGCTGGCGAGTTCCGGATCGTCGAGGATCATCCGGGTGAAGACGCCTTCGGTCACCACCTCGATCCGCGTCTTCGCCGAAATGCGGTTGTCGAGCCGCATGCGGTAGCCGACGGTTTCGCCCAGCTTCTCCCCGAGCAGCTCGGCCATCCGCCCGGCCGCAGCCCGAGCCGCGAGCCGCCGCGGCTCGAGCAGGATGATCTTGCCGCCGTTCAACCACGGCTGATCAAGCAGGAAAAGCGGCACCAGCGTCGTCTTGCCGGCCCCGGGCGGCGCGGACAATACGGCGGATGGCGATACTCCGAGCGTTTCGCCAAGCGCAGGCAGGATCTCCCGGACGGGGAGGGGCGGAAGCTCGCACCTCATGGCTTCTCCTCCCCGCCGATTTCGATCACCCTGCCGCCGGCGGCCTCCGCATCGGCGCTGTCGTGGGTGACAAGGAGGGCGGGCAGGCCCGCCGCCTTCGCCCTGGAAAAAACGAGCTCGCGCATCTGCTGCCTCAGCGCCGCGTCGAGCTTCGAGAAGGGCTCGTCGAGCAGCAGGAAGTGCGGGGCCGAGACCAGCACCCGCTGCAGCGCCACCCGCGCCTTCTGGCCGCCCGAGAGCGTTTCGGGATCGCGGTCGAAGAAACCGGCGAGCCCGACCTCGTCGAGCGCCCGCTCGGCAAGCGCGCGCCGCGCCTCACGTCCCCTGACCGCAGGCGGTATGGCGAACACAATGTTGCCGCCGACAGAGAGGTGGGG
The DNA here is from genome assembly GCF_001651865.1 of Sinorhizobium glycinis. Classification (GTDB taxonomy): domain Bacteria; phylum Pseudomonadota; class Alphaproteobacteria; order Rhizobiales; family Rhizobiaceae; genus Sinorhizobium; species Sinorhizobium glycinis. The sequence goes on along the minus strand of NZ_LPUX01000060.1, from coordinate 4,953 downwards.
GAACAACAGGGGATCTTGGAACAGTATGCCGGCGTGCCGCCGGTTGGCGGGAACGACCGTCAGGTCTCCCTTGCCGATCAGCAGCCGCCCGCTGGCGTCGAATGCCGGATCGAGGAAGCCGCCCGCAAAGGCGAGCAAGGCGGATTTGCCGGAGCCGGACGGTCCCATGATCGTCAGAACCTCGCCCGGCATCACCGTCGCCGAAACGGCAAGCAGGGTCCGTCCCGCCAGCCGGATGGTCACGTCCGCCAGCGTCAGGGGTCTTGTCTCGGCGATGTCCAGCATTCATGTCCTCATTGCCCGGCGGTTGCGGAATAGCAACTGGGGGCCAAGCGAGGCAATGAGAAATGCGAGGAAGGGCAGGGATGCCTGGACGAGCGCATAGACGCCGATCACCCGCCGGTCACCGCCTGACGAAAGCGCCACCGCCTCGGTGGCGATCGTCGTCAGCCGCCCCGCACCGATCAGCAACGTCGGAAGATAGAGGCTGATGGAGACCGAAAAGCCGACGGCAAAGGCGGTAAGGCATGCGCGAAGAAGGAGCGGCAGTCGGACAGTCAACAAGATTTGCAGCGAGGGCTTGCCGAAGCCGGCCGCGATGTTTTCAAAACGCCGATCGAGCTCGCGCCACGGCGCCGAAAGCGACAGCAAGACGTAAGGCAGGACGAACAGGAAATGCACCGCCAGCACGCTTGCAAAGGCTGGCTTCAGCCCTGCCGAGACGATCAGGATCTGTAAGCCGAATACGAAGCTGATCTCCGGCAGCAACAGGGGAAGATAGAGCAATCGGTAGCGAGGCCCGTTCCCGCCACGGCCCGACGCGCCATTGTGATGGAGCAGCAGGATGGCGGAAAGCAGGGCGAGCGCCGCCGCCGCCAGAGCGAGCGCGATCGTGGTTTGGAGTGCCGGCCAGAGCTGCGGCAGGGTGCGCAGCCAGGTTTGCGGGGTCAACTCTGCCGGCAAGTCATTCGGAAACGGCCAGAGCCCGGCGACCGACCAGATGCAGAGGATCGCGATGCCGAGAAAGATGAGAGCGGCGCAGGCGGCCATTGCGCAAGCCGAGACGAACCGAGGCACGGCGTCGTTTCGCAGGCGCCGTCCTGAATAGGTCAGCCGAGCGAGGGCAAATCGTCCCAGCCGCTCGACGAGGAGCCAGATCACCACCGCCGCAAGGACGATCGCCAACTGCAGCAGGGCGGCCGCCGAGGCGAGAAACCGTGCGCCGAGGTCGTGATCCGCCGTCCATTGGGCGATCCGCACCGGCAGCGTTGCCGGCAGTTGCGGCCCGAGGATGATGGCGAGGTCGACAACGGAGACGGAGTAGACAAGGACCGCGAACACCGCCAGGCGGATCTGACGGTAGAGGGCCGGCCAGAGGCTGACGAGAAAGCCGCCCAGGCGCCCGTAGCCAAGCGCCGCTGTCAATTGTCGAGATTGGCGAAGCGGGAGCTGCGGCAAAGCTGCAAGCGCGATCAGGAAGAGGAAAGGAACTTCCTTGGTGATCAGTCCCGCGACCATCGACAAGCCGAGCGGATCGTTCGGAACGAGCCATTGCGGTGGCCGCGTGAAGCCCGTCAGTTCCGGCGAAACCAGCCGAACGAGAAAGCCCGACGGCGCCACGAGGAACGCCAGCGCAAAGGCGGCGGCCGCATGCGGAACAGCGAGCAACGGGGATACCAAATGCTGAATCCGCGAAAAGACCGGCGTCCCGGCAAAGCCCGCCAGGAAAGTGCCGACGATCGCAACGGCGGCGCCGGTTGTGGCAAGGCCGGCCAGGAGACCGGTGAGGCTGGAGCGCAGGATATGCGGCTGGCTGGCAAGCTCGGCGAAATGGTCGCGTTTCAACCCCGAACCGCCGAGCGCCGGAAGATAGCCGAATGCCGGCAGGATGACCCCCGCCAGGCCGGCAAGGATCGGCAGCCCCAGGATGAGGGCAAGAAGCGTGTCCGCGGTAAGAGCGCGCGATCCTGCCCGCGGCGCCTTGATCCTAATTCGCTGCCCCATATCGCCGGATCCATTCAGCCTCGATCCGCGTCATCCAGTCCGGGTGCGGTTCGTCGAGCGCCGGTCCGAGTTCGTCGGGATTCAGCGTGGCGATGCCGAGGTCCAGACTTTCGAAAGCGGATCGATCCTCGGGTGAAAGCTTTGCCAGCGAAAGAACGGTCGGGTCGCCCCAGACCTTCGGATCCTGCTTGCGCAGCTGCGCTTCGGGCGAAAGCAGGAAATCGGCAAGCAGCAGCGCGCCGGCCTTCGCCGTCGCGTTGTAGGGGATGGCAAGGAAATGCGCGTTGCCGAGCGTGCCGCCGGAAAAGACGAAGGAGCGCACCGTCTCCGGAAGCTCGCCATTGGCGATTGCCGATGACGCTTCCGCCGGATTGAAGGCGAAGATGATATCGAGTTCGCCATCGGCGAGCTTCTGTTTCATGTCGGGGTAATTCTGCGGATAGGCTTTCCCTTGCCGCCACAGAAGCGGGGTCAGCCTGTCGAGATATGCGAACAAGGGCGCGGCATCGGTCGCGAAGGTCGCGACGTCGACCGGGCGCTGCAGCTTGGCCTTGTCGTCTATGAGTTCGACCAACACCTGCTTCAGGAAGGACGTGCCGGTGAAATCCGGCGGCTGCGGATAGGAGAAGCGGCCCGGATTGGCCTCCGCCCATTTCAGGAGGCCTGCGGCTGAATCGGGCAGGTCGACTTTCGGCGTTCGGGCCGAATCATGGAAGAATACGAGTTTGGCGCCGCCCCAGGGGCTCTCCAGTCCCTCGGTCGGAATAGTGAAATCCCTGAGCACAGTCGGCTTGGTTTCGTGATCGACATAGCGCCAGTTCGGCAGCCTCGTCGCCCAGCCGGGGCCGAAGAGAAGGCCTTCGCGTTTCATCGCCGCGAAGTTTTCGCCGTTGATCCAGATGAGGTCGACGGCGCCGTCGTCGTTCTTCCCCGCCGCCTTTTCCGCAACGACCGTCGCGACCGCTTTCGCCGTATCGTCGAGCTTCACATGCACGACGTCGACGTCGTAGCGGGCCTTCATCTCGCCGCCCGCCCAGCGGATATAGGCGTTGATGTTGTCGGAGCCGCCCCAGGCGTTGAAATAGACCGTCTGGCCCTTCGCTTCGGCGACGACGGCCTCCCAATCGCCAGCGTCGGTGGCGGACGCATCGACCGCAAAACCAAGCGCCAGCGTCGCCGCCGCGATGATGATTTTTCCTGCCCGCCGGATCATATGGCTGCCGCTTCCTCCCGCCTTGCTGTTGACCGAAAGTACGGCAAGGCCATCCGGCGTCAATGCAGGTCGCTGCGGTCCGATGTCACGTTTCGGTGAAGCGCCTGCCGGACAAGGCAGAGCCTCGGACCTATGCCTTGGCCAGACGCGCCTCGAAGGCGAGCACGGCGCCGGCAAGATCTTCGAGGGCGGCGCCGACGGACTTGAACAGCGTGATTTCGTCCGGTGCGGTGCGTCCTGGATGTGTGCCGCGGGCAAGCTCGAAAAGGTCGGCACGGATTGCGGCTTCCGTGATGATGCCGGCCTTGAGCGGCTGGACGATATCGCCGCCTTCGCTGAGCGCGCCCGCGCGCGTGTCGACGAAGATCGTGGCGCGGGCGACGGCGCGGTCGTCCGATTCGCGCATCGTCGGCTTGAAGGCGCCGATCAGATCGAGATGCGCGCCGGGCTTCAGCCAGTCGCCGCGGATCAGCGGCTCGGAAGAGAGCGTCGCGCAGGAGATGATATCCGCCTCGCACGCAGCCGCCTCGAGATCCGTCGCAACCGAAACCGCAACGCCCTCGAGGTCGAGTTCCCTCGCGGTCGCCTCGGCTTTCCTCGGGTCGCGGCCCCAGACCGCCACCTCTCGGATCGGGCGGACGGAGGCGTGCGCCTCGATGAGATTGGCCGAAAGCCGTCCGGTTCCGACCATCAAGAGCCGGCTCGCATCTCCGCACGCCAGGTAACGGGCCGCGAGCGCGGAAGCCGCGGCTGTTCGCCGGGCCGTCAGCTCGCCGCCGTCGACGATCGCCAGCAACTCGCCGGTCTTGCCGGAGGAAAGCAGGTAGCTGCCATGAATCGCCGGCAGGCCGCGGGTCTGGTTGCCGGGAAAGACCGAAACCATCTTGACGCCGATATAGGCGCCTGGCTGCCAGGCGGGCATGAGGAGCAGCGTCGCATCCGCCTCGCCGGGCACTTCGACATCGTGATGATGGCGCACCGGCATGACGCATCCTTTTGCGAACATGTCATGAAGCGCCTGGACGAGCCCCTCCCAGGGCAGAGCCGCGCGTGTCTGAGCCGTATCCAGTACCAGCATTTCCGAATTCTCCTCTCTAAGATGCGCCGGAGACTAGCAGCCTTTGGCGACCGCGGAAAAGCGGCTTCGACGGCGAGCATATCGCGTTTCAACGCGAGAATGCGCGAGACGAGGCGATTTTACCAAACGATCAACATTTCGCGGCCGACCTTAGGGCCGATTCCCGACGCGCTTCGAGGTCATTTAAAATACATCTTTAAAATCAGCAACTTGTCGTTTTTTGAAGTTTTTTTGAAGAAGGTTGTTGACGTCTCAAAGGGTGTGGGTCTATAAGCCCAATCACTGACGAGGGCGGCGGCGCTGCTGGCGACGACGACTTTCGCTCTAGAGTTTCCTTACGGATTGGCGCTGCTGATTTAGGGGCTGGGACGCGAGTTTTGGCTTGATTGGGAACGTTGACGGGACTTTCTGTTTCGTCGGTTATTTGACAATTGAAGATAGAGAAAGAGAAACGTGGGCGGCGGAGCTCGCGGGACCTGAGAGATCGGGTCCTGGAAAGAGACTTTGGCGGTCACGTTTATCAAGAGACTACACCAGTTTTCTCGGTGCCGACTTAGGTTGGTGCCGATTGAAGAAGGGTGTGAGTTCTCGTCGATTCAGACGTGACGTAATGCCAATGATTGAATTCTCAACTTGAGAGTTTGATCCTGGCTCAGAA
>NZ_LPUX01000059.1 GCF_001651865.1 Sinorhizobium glycinis | reverse complement strand
GGGGTCTTCTCCACGAGCGCGCGCAGGCTCATCATGTCGTCGGTCATCGATGGTTCCTTCGAATCAGGTTGGTGTCAGCAAACCCGACCCTACCGGGGAACTTCGATGACCACCGCTACGCCGCTCGCTCGCTACGGCGCAATCGAGGGCGCGCTCGCGAGCGGCTTGGCTACAGCCCAGCTACACCACTGGTGGGGACGCGACCTTCACCAGCCATCGGATCTCGCTCGGAGTCCATTCGATGGCATACCGATGCTCACCCTTCGACGCATCGAATCCCAATTCGATATAGCTCGGAGAACATCGGTAGCCGTTGTCGTTTTGCATTTAATCGTAAGATTCTGCCCACAACGGTTTCAACAAGATAGCGTGGCACTTAATTTGAGACTTAGCACTTAATTTGAGATTTTCCCTTGGATTTTGGCACTTATTGTGAGATTCAGTCGTCGGCGAAGTCGACGGTGTTTCTGCAATGAATGATCCATTTCCCAACGAGGTTGACGAAGTGCTTTGGGATGAGGCGTGTCGACGAGCCGAGGCCATCCGAGGATTTCTGATACGTCAGTCTGGCAAGGTAATAGCGGGGGATATGGCGCTGCTAGCTGCCGAACTAGACGTCAGTCGGGCAACTGCATTCCGCCTCATCAAGCTATTTCGAGCTGGAGGAACGGTGATGTCGCTGGTGGAGCGCAAACCCGGCCGGCCTGACGGCCGCAGGATGCTCGACAACAGGCGAGAGGAAATCATCCGCATCAGCATCAAACGATGCTACCTGAATAAGAACCGCCCGGGCGTTTCTCAATTAGTTCGGGATATACAGACGAACTGCGTCTCAGCCGGGCTCAAGCCGCCACATCGCCGGACGATCGAAGCACGTCTCGAGGACATCGACCTTCAGAAGCGCGCCAAACGACGGGGCGAAGCCGAAGTCGTGAAGCGGACAACAGCTGTTCCAGGAGCGCTCGCTGCCTCACGTCCACTCCAGATTGTCCAAGTCGATCATACCAAAGCAGATATCTTTGTCGTCGACGAGGAAACTCGCCTGCCTATCGGGAGACCGTGGCTAACTCTTGCGATGTACGTTTGCAGCCGGATGGTGACCGGGTTCTACCTCACGATGGAAGCCCCTTCCCGGCTCTCGACCAGTTTATGCTTGCTACACTCCGTCTTTGACAAATCGCCTTGGTTACGCGAGAGCGCGAGATCATCGAACCGTGGCCGGTTGCCGGTCTGCCTGAGACATTGCATGTCGATAACGGCAGCGACTTTAGGAGTCGTGCTTTCCAGAGGGGGTGTGAGGATGCCGGCATAGCGATCAACTGGCGCCCACCCGGCGAACCGCGCTTTGGTGGCCATATCGAACGGTTGATCGGCACCCAGATGGGAAAACTCCACTTACTACCCGGCACGACCTTCAGCAATGCCCAGGAGCTTGGCGAATACGATTCAAAGCGGCATTCGGCGCTGATATTGCGCGAACTTGAGCGATACATCGCCCTCGACATTGTCGGTAACTACCATCAGTCGATCCACGGCACTTTGGGCCGCCCGCCAATCGCGGTCTGGCGCGAGCACGAGGGTGAAATTCCACTCCGATTGCCCAAGGATCGCATGCGTTTTTGGCTGACATTCCTGCCCGAGCAGGAGCGCACGCTGCAACCAACCGGGATCCATCTCTTTGGACTGCGCTATTGGTCGGCAGCCCTAAGTGCCGATGTCGGGAGTGCAAATCGCCGGCTGCTCGTCAAATACGATCCTCGGGACATGTCTCGTGTCTTCGTGCGGCGACCATCGGGCAATTTCGTGGAGGCCCGCTACGCGGATCTTACCTTGCCTTCGATAACACTGCACGAAGCCTTGGCAGCGCGCCGTGCGCTTCTGGCGAAAGGGCGACGAGAGGTGAACATTCGCACGATCGTTGGTACAGCTATTGAGCAGCGCAAACTGGTGGATGCAGCGATCAAGGCAACAGCGACTGCGCGACGTGGCCGCCTTGCCAGCGCGAAAACGAAAGTGGATGACGGCAGTTGGGGCTCGCTTCGGGGGATCGACTCCAGCAAACCTGTTGCTTTCGAGGACACAGAATGAGCTTGCATGAACACAGAAATCTCTCACCTGACTGCGAATGCCGCGGCACTGCTCGGTGAAGCAGACAAACAGTGCATCCGCGAGATAAGATCACGTCGCTGGCTCGTTTATCCGCGTGCCAAGCAGGTACTCGATCGCCTCAACCTCCTGGTCGATCATCCACGCGGGACGCGAATGCCTTCCATCGCCATATACGGTGACAGTGGAATGGGCAAAACAATGATCATGAAGCGTTTCCGTGACCAGCATCCGCCAAGCTTCAATTCGCTCACCGGCAGGCTGAAAACGCCGGTTCTCGCAATGGAGATGACCAGCCGGCCTGGCGAGAGACGGTTTTATGCCGAACTTCTGACCCTCCTCGGAGCACCACAGCGGCCCCGTGCCGATATCGCACAAATGGAGCAAGCTGCGTTACGCATCATGGAAGCAATCGGCGTGCAGGTGCTGGTAATCGACGAGGTGCACAACATTCTCGCTGGAACATATCGCGAGCAACGCATCGTCCTCAACACATTGCGCTTTCTGAGCAACCGCCTTCAGATCTCGCTCGTCTGCTTCGGGGTCAATGACGCCCGTGAGGCCATTGGTGGCGATGTACAATTGGCGCGCCGCTTCGAACAGTTCACGCTGAGCCGCTGGGTTGCAAATGAGCCGTTCGAAATCTTGGTCGCCTTGATCCTGCGCAACACGCCACTGCGTCACCCATCGGTGTTAACCGCAAAATCATTGCGGCGGATACTGCAGATCACCGAGGGCATCACTGCCAACATCTTCCACATAATCAACTCACTGGCTATCGAGGCAATCGAAAGCGGAAGAGAGCGGATTACCGATGAAGCCATTGAGAAATGGGAGCCGGAATTTGACGCCGAAGCAGCGTTCGCATGAGATGGGAATATCCGCACGGCAATTGCCGGTAAGGCTGGCTCCCTACCCCGATGAACTTCTGTCGTCGTGGATCATCCGGCATGCCGCGTTCTATGAGGTCCCTCCCTTGGCTATGCTTCAGCATTGCCTTCCCGAGGTACAATCTTTGCGCACGTCGGATCTAGACATGACCGAAAGTCAGGTTGCCCGCATCGCCCGTATGTTCTCTGCTGATCCCGCTAGGGTCCTGCGCATGACGTTCTCGAACATCGCGCGGTCGTCGCGGCGCCTGATTGCCAGCGAGCCCCGGCAATTATGTTGCAGCTGTAGTCCGATCACTAACGAGTTGCAGCCCGTTCTTCGTAGCCAGTTTCTCGGCTGGCGCATCACCTGTCCGCTTTGTGGTAACGTCATTCAGAACACTGACGGGGGTGCCCGCCCCTCTCCCTTCAGTCGCTATCACAATAGTGCCCNTCCTGATCTCGATGACGTTCTCAGGATGGAAACAAGCAAACTTCCGTCGCGAGCAAGTACGCTCTTGCCGCTGCACTTGAGGCCAGCTCTTTTAGCTGGTGTGGCCATCGTCCAGCGCGCCGGGCCGGAGATGCTTCACATGCTGCGTAGCCATATGATGGGCGAGAACAAAGCTCGCTTCGGCAGCGCTATAGACGAGATCTTGGACTGCGCACGTCAGTCGCGGACGTCTTCGCAGTTGCACTTAATTTGAGATTATCGGCGCATAAAATCTCAAATTAAGTGCCAACCAAGAAAGAAGCGGCCGCATTCTTACGTTTAAGTGCCAAACGACAGGTACACAGCAGCTCAATCGGGATATCTCATACCAACGAGCGCCGTTTCCGACTCTCAGGGATTCCCACGGGGCTTCGAATCTGAATCCATGCAGCAAACGGGAGGTTTG
>NZ_LPUX01000058.1 GCF_001651865.1 Sinorhizobium glycinis | reverse complement strand
CTTCACCTGGACCGCCGATCCCGACAAAATCATCGCTGCCGTCAAACGGGGGCACCAAGTGTTAGATTCCATCCACTAGTAAGGGGTGGCTGAGGAACTTGCCGGCGTCAGATCCGGTGTCGTTGTATCTCCACATTCCGATCTGTCGGTCGATGTGCTGGTATTGCGGATTTCCCAACAGCATAACTCGTCGAGACGCATCGATCCTCGACTATCTGACGGCGCTAGTGAGGAGATAAGTTTGGTAGCAGCCCAAGCGCCGCAGGCGCTGCCCGTGAGCGACGTGCACTTCGGCGGTGGAACACCAACCATCATCAAGCCAGAAGATTTTCTGGCTCTGATGGATCTTCTGCGTCGCAGTTTCGCCTTCAGGAAAACCATCGCTGTCGAGATCGAGCCGCGCACCTTCACGGCCGAGATGGCCGAAGCCTTAGGAGCGGCCGAGGTAAGCCACGTGAGTCTCGGCGTGCAAAGCTTTGATCCCATTGTTCAAAAAGCAACCAACCGGGTCCAGAGAAAGGCGCAGACGACCGCGGCTATTGAAAACCTGCGCCGGATTGGGATAAGTCGCATCAACTTCGACCTCATGTACGGCCTCCCGCACCAGACCGTGCAGTCCTGCGTTCAGAGCGCGACGGCAGCGGTCGCAATGCGCCGCGACCGGCTTGCCGTATTTGGCTACGCCCACGTTCCATCCTACAGGAAAAATCAGCGCATCATGATCGACGAGACGGCACTGCCTGATATAGCTGCCCGAGCCGAACAAGCCGTGGCTGTGGCCGAAACGTATCTGCCGAACGGCGCGGGAGCAGTAGCGGTATTAGCTTCTTTGCCGTTGGCGGCCAAGTCTCAGCCTGTTCTTTGATCCAACTTCCTTGTTTTCGAGAGCGTGGCCGCACGCCCGTGATTGGCTGGCCGAAGCTGATGCTCCCGCCGCGGTGTCGGGTTCGTTCATCAACCGTTGCTAGCAGGGAGACTTGGGCCGGGTGTATCCACAGTATGAATGGATATAATCCAAACAATCAATTTTACGGATCCGTCCAATCACTATTAGAAGATGCTCACGTTTGAAGAAATCAAGTGTGTCGCTGGTAGAGATTTGCGAGTGATACGGGAAGGTCGGGAAATGTCCCCCACTCACTGTGCAGGTTATAACAACCAACTTGGTCCGCAATGCGGGTTCGACGACAGTGTCGGGCGTCCATCGACCCCGGCCACTTCGGACGTTTGATGTACGTTTCAAGAAGCAGCAAGATGTGGAGTTCTTTGGATATGCGTCCTCAGATGCGGTGGAAACTGTGCTGGGAAAATGAGCTGGAGCTCTCCGACCACACTGAACTCGCTGAGTTCTTCCGGAAGACCTATGGACCGACCGGGACGTTCAACGCAAGACCATTTGAAGGTGGGCACAGTTGGGCCGGAGCAAGGCCGGAGTTCCGTGTAATCGGCTACGACGCTCACGGAGTGGCTGCTCACATGGGGCTGTTGCGCCGCTTTATCAGGGTGGGCGATGCCGATCTGTTGGTGGCGGAACTGGGTTTGTGGGGGGTTCGCCCGGACCTCGAAGGACTCGGGCTCAACCACTCCATCCGCGTCATGTATCCGGTGCTGCAGCAGCTTGGCGTTCCGTTCGCATTTGGCGCCGTTCGACACGCGCTGTACAAGCTTGTGGGCAGACTCTGCCGAAACGGTCTCGGTACAATTGTGGCTGGCGTTCGCGTGCGGTCCACCCTTTCAGATGTCTATCTCAACCTGCCGCCAACGCGCACTGAAGACGTACTCGTTGTGGTCTTTCCGATTGGACGTCCAATGAGCGAATGGCCATCCGGCACACTGATCGAACGAAACGGTCCGGAACTATGAAACAGCTTGACTATCTCCGGACAGTGCCCAGAAGCGGCACTGGGGCCCCGAGCGTCTACCTGACCTTCGACGACGGTCCTAACCCGGTTTTTACCCCTGAGGTCCTCGATGTGCTGGCCGAACACCGTGTCCCGGCGACTTTCTTCGTCATCGGGGCTTATGCTAAGGACCGGCCGCAACTCATCCGACGCATGGTTGCGCAAGGGCACGAGGTCGCCAACCATACAATGACCCATCCGGACCTGTCTGCCTGCGGACGTCGGGACGTGGAACGCCAAGTACTCGAGGCGAACAGGGCCATCAGGATGGCCTGCCCCGAGGCTTCGGTGCGGCACATACGTGCGCCTTACGGAATTTGGAGCGATGACGTGCTGACAACATCGGCAAACGCTGGACTGGCGGCTGTGCACTGGTCTGTGGACCCGCGGGACTGGTCCCGCCCCGGTATCGACGCAATCGTCGATGCGGTACTCGCCTCGGTCCGGCCCGGTTCAATCATTCTCCTGCACGATGGGTGCCCTCCCGACGAGTTGGCGAACACTGACGCCAGTTTTCGCGACCAGACGGTGGCGGCGTTGTCTCGTCTCATCCCTGCCTTGCACGACCGCGGATTTATAATCCGCTCGCTTCCTCAGAATCATTAAACGGACGGTTTTTCATGGATCTGCTTGGCACGACCGGCGCCGTAGCCATCTCCTTGTATGCAGCACTCTCGACGGCTTACAAAGGCATGCAAGCTATATACGCTTTGCCAACAAACACCACAGCTGCGTCAACGCCCGTGACCGGCTCCGGTGCACCGCCGAGCGTGGATGTTATCGTCCCCTGCTACAATGAGGATCCGCGCGCGCTCTCGGCGTGCCTAGCTTCCATTGCAAAGCAAGACTACGCTGGAGAGTTGCGGGTCTACGTGGTTGACGACGGTTCTGGCAATCGCAACGCCATCATACCTGTACACGATCATTATGCGTGCGACCCGAGGTTCCGCTTTATCCTGATGCCAAAGAACGTCGGAAAGCGCAAGGCGCAGATTGTCGCAATACGGGAATCATCGGGAGATTTGGTGCTCAACGTTGACTCGGACACGACCATTGCGCCGGACGTAGTCACGAAACTTGCCCTGAAGATGTACAGTCCCGCGGTCGGCGCGGCGATGGGTCAGTTGACGGCCAGCAACCGCAGCGACACATGGCTGACGCGGTTGATCGACATGGAGTACTGGCTCGCCTGCAACGAGGAACGAGCAGCACAGGCTCGCTTTGGAGCCGTTATGTGTTGCTGCGGCCCGTGTGCCATGTACCGGCGGTCCGCACTCCTATTGCTGCTCGATAAATACGAGACGCAACTGTTTCGAGGCAGGCCAAGCGACTTCGGGGAAGACCGCCACCTCACAATCCTCATGCTGAATGCAGGCTTTCGAACCGAGTACGTTCCGGACGCCATCGCGGCGACGGTCGTTCCAAACTCGATGGGGGCCTATCTGCGCCAACAACTGCGCTGGGCACGCAGCACGTTTCGCGACACATTGCTCGCGCTCCGCCTACTGCCGGGCCTTGATCGCTATCTTACGCTGGACGTGATCGGACAGAATCTTGGTCCGCTGCTCCTAGCCCTCTCGGTCCTGACGGGGCTAGCACAGCTCGCTCTGACGGCCACAGTGCCTTGGTCGACGATCCTGATGATTGCATCTATGACAATGGTCCGCTGCGGCGTGGCGGCGTTTCGAGCGCGAGAGCTGCGATTCCTTGGGTTTTCGCTGCACACCCTCCTCAACGTCGCTCTCCTGCTCCCCCTCAAAGCATATGCGTTGTGCACGTTGAGCAACAGCGACTGGCTGTCGCGTGGTTCCCCGGCTGCCGCACCCAACGGCGTAAAGGATTCTCCTGAACCCCATTGCTAAAACAAGCGCTGCGGAGCCGTCTGAAACTGCGGCACCCGCGTCGCTGGCTCAGCCTTGCGCAGCTTGCGAGGCTGCTGACATCAGTCAGTCACTGCGGTGGCGGTAGCCGGCTTTGCCAAACAGGCAAGCGAATTTAAGATAGGACGAGAAATTGCAGCTATTGACTCGAGCAAATGTCTCAAGCTCACCGTCGCGGCGGCCTGAGAGCAATGCACGCAAGCAGAAGTGCCACGGGCATAGCAATGCGGATAATTCGCTATCTTGCTCCAAATCAGATGTGGCAATCGAGCTTACCAACGTCAGTAAGTCTTATGGCGACAAAGTCGTTGTCGACCAACTGTCATTCACCATCACCTCAGGAGAATGTTTCGGCTTGCTGGGACCGAACGGTGCGGGCAAAAGCACGGTATCGCGTCTGGTTCTCGGCCTGGCACCGCCTGATGAAGGCACGATCACAGTGCTCGGAGAGCCGGTGCCAGCCCGCGCGCGTTTGGCGCGCAGCCGCATAGGGGTGGTTCCGCAATTCGACACACTTGATCGCGAGTTCACGGCGCGCGAGAACCTACTGGTGTTCGGACGTTACTTCGGCCTGCGTACTCGCGAGCTCGAGGAAGCCATTCCACCACTGCTCGATTTCGCTCGGCTCGAGAGCAAGGCGGATGTACCCGTGGCGCAATTATCCGGCGGTATGCAGAGACGGCTGACGCTGGCTTGTGCGCTGATCAACGACCCACAGCTCCTGATACTGGATGAGCCGACTACCGGCCTCGATCCGCATGCTCGCCACCTAATATGGGAACGGCTGCGGTCCTTGTTGGCGCTTGGCAAGACGATTCTACTGACTACCCACTTCATGGAAGAGGCGGACCGATTATGTGACCGCTTGTGTGTTATAGAGCACGGACGGAAGATCGTGGAAGGCCGCCCTCACGCGCTGATCGACGAGCAGATCGGGTGCGACGTGATTGAGATCTACGGCGGCAATCCGCGGGAGCTGACTTCAGTTGTCGGACCATATGCTCAGCGTGTCGAAGTGAGCGGTGAGACGCTGTTTTGCTATTCGTCCGATCCAGAACAGGTGCGCTTGCAATTGCGCGGGCGAACCGGTCTACGCCTATTGCAGCGTCCACCGAATCTTGAAGATGTGTTCTTGCGGTTGACCGGGCGCGAAATGAAGGACTGAGCGATGTGGAAACGTTACGCGGCGGTCCTACCCGCCAATCCTTGGAATTGGATTGCAGTGTGGCGCCGTAATTATATGGCATGGAAGAAAGCCGCGATCGCTTCAATTCTCGGTAACCTCGCCGAGCCCGTGACTTCGCTGTTTGGTCTCGGCTTCGGCCTGGGTGCGATGGTGGGTCGCGTCGACGGCATTCCATATGTCGCGTTCTTGGCGGCTGGCATGGTTGCAACAAGCGCAATGATCTCCGCGACGTTCGAGACTATTCACGCGACCTTCGCTCGCATGCACGCAAAACGAACTTGGGAATCAGCCCTGTGCACCCAACTCACGCTCGGGGACATCGTCCTCGGTGAACTGGCGTGGGCAGCCAGCAAGGCGTTATTGGCCGGGACAGCAATGATGCTCGTTGCAGCCACAATGGGCTTTGCATCGTGGCCGTCCGTTCTCTTTGCCTTGCCAGTGATCGCACTCACGGGGTTCGCCTTTGCAAGCCTGGCGATGATCGTCACAGCACTTGCGCCCAGTTACGACTATTTCATATTTTACCAGACGCTCTTCCTTACACCCATGCTGTTTTTGTCAGGAGCGGTCTTCCCAGTCAGCCAACTGCCCGACATTTTTCAGAAGCTATCGCATCTGCTGCCGCTGTCACATTCAATCGAGCTCATTCGTCCAGCGATGCTAGATCGCCCAGGCGGAGGCGTCGCTCTGCACATCAGCGCGCTTTGTATATTTGCAGTGATGCCATTCTTCTTATCTGTGGGACTTCTTCGGCGGCGTTTAATGTCCTGACCTACGGCAGAAAGAGCACTGCTTGAGCTTAGCAAACGACTAAATTCAGTCGGAGCACAGGGCCTACCTGTTACAAGTGACGAGAGATTGGAGAGCAACATGCTGTGTCTAGGACTGAGTGGCGGTCTAAGCAAGATTTACGAAAACACGCTCGATCTGCCGAATACATTTATGCACGACGGTGCAGCGGTTCTCGTCCGAGACGGCCGAGTGATAGCTGCTGTCGAAGAGGAGCGGCTTAATAGAATCAAACATTCCAACAAGCTGCCGCGCCGTTCGATTCAATACTGCCTTGAATACGCCGGGGTTCAGCTCAGCGACATCGACTGCTCGCGTATTATGCAACCGAGGCATTTTGCAATGCTATGCTCGAGCGCTTGCTCGTTTCTCAGCCGCACATGTCAATACCGTTGTATGCCAAGCTGTTGTTGTGTGGGTTGCTCGCGCAGGAATTTGGTACTGAGGTCGATCCGTCGCGAATCTCATTCGTAAGCCATCACCTGTCGCACGCCTGGAGCGCGTTTTCTATGTCGGGTTTCGAACAAAGTCTCATCTTGACAATTGATGGCGGTGGAGACTTCGCCTCGGGTCTTTTGGCGATAGGATCTGGCACGGAAGTCACACCGCTTGCGACATTTCCGGAGAGCGATTCTTTAGGGCTTTTGTACCTTGAGACCATAAAATATCTCGGTTACGGCATGTTTGATGAATACAAGGTCATGGGGCTTGCACCGTACGGCGACCCCGCTCCCCATCGCGACCTCTTCGAACAGTTCTACGAGCTATTAGACAACGGTGGCTACCGGATCTATCTGGACCGGATTGGTCCCACGCTGCTTCGCAGCATTGAGGTACGCCGAAAAGGGATGCCGTTCACTCAGCAGCATAAAGATTTGAGTGCTTCGTTGCAAGAAGCACTCGAACGGATTGTGTTTCACGTTCTACGGCATCACAGCGAGATCACCGGCATAAAGCGCTTAAGCTTGGCCGGAGGAGTAGCTCACAACTGCACTTTGAGCGGTAAGCTGTTGCGCTCGGGAATCTTCCAAGACATCTTCGTGCAACCCGCGGCACACGACGCTGGCTGCGCATTAGGCGCTGCATTGATGATGTCTAATGAACTAGGGCAGTCCGCACCTCGAGAGCGTTTGCAGGAGGTCTATTGGGGTCCTGATCTCGGGAGCGACCGCGCCGTGGAGCAGGAATTAATTGCATGGGGCGGCCACATTGAAATCGAACGCTGCGATGATGTGGCCAGCAGAGCAGCCGAGTGGATCGCCGATGGCGCCGTTATCGGCTGGATGCAGGGACGATCGGAATTCGGACCGCGTGCGCTTGGCAACCGTAGCATTCTTGCCGACCCTAGGCCGGCCACAAACAAGGATCGGATCAACGCGATTGTCAAGAAGCGCGAAGGCTATCGCCCCTTTGCGCCATCCGTGTTGGAGGAGGACGCCAACGAGTTCTTTGAATTGCCAGATAGCAGGCAGGAATTTCCCTTTATGAATTTCGTAGTGCCTGTGCGCGAATCCAAGCGCAATCTGCTCGGTGCCGTCACGCACGTCGATGGTACGGCGCGCTTGCAAACAGTATCGCGCAACATCAATCAAGCGTATTGGGAGGTCATCACCGCCTTTAGGAAACGAACAGGTGTCCCGATTCTGCTCAACACGTCCTTCAACAATAATGTTGAGCCGATAGTGGATTCGGTTGCGGATGCGGTGACCACATTTTTGACCACCGACTTGGATGGACTCGTGGTTGGGTCGTATCTCATCAAGAAGCGGACTGCGTCACCGGAGGACTGGAGTAGACTTGCGCTTTCGTTGCCGCCTTATTCAAGCCTCCATCAAGTGCGTGCATTTACGGCGTTAGACCGCCAAGAGACGGTATGCGAGATCCGCACGGGTCCCTCCAGCCGAGAAGCCGTGCGGATTTCATCCGAGTTGTTCGAACTGCTAATGCGGATTGATGGAGAAGCTCCGCTCGGCGATATCTTGGACCTCATCGCGCCCAATCAGAACCAGCGTGAAGCGCTCCTAAATGAACTGCGTGGGCTTTGGGAGCAGCGTAGCGTGCGACTGCATCCAATGCGCGCCGGCTCTGCAGCGGAACCACTATCAAGTTCAATCAATCTGTCAAGCGGTGCCCGCCTATGACAATCGCGGTAGTTCCGTCCCTCTCCTTCACCCATGCTGGTGGGGCCGAGACGCTCATGAGTGATGGGCGGCATTCGTTGAGGCTCCAGCGAAGCGCGGCACGAGCACTCAATGTCTCACCAGCGGTCAGCACCCGCATCTGCAATCAATATTGAGGTGTAATTTCATGGAAGTAGGACGGTATCTTAAAGAAGGCCTGCTAATCTCTCTTCAGCAACGCCTTCGCGAATTTGCGGAGGGCATAGGAAAGCCAACGTCTTCCTTGAAGGTCCATCGACAGATCGTTTCGCTCCTTGAAAAGCCTGACCCCGTGATTCTGGACATCGGTTGCAATGATGGAAGCGATGCGCGACGCTTTCTCCAGCTTCGTCCGAAGGCCCAGCTTTTCTGCTTTGAGCCAGACCCCCGAGCCGCTGCTCGCTGTAGGGAAAACATGGGGCCTTTGGACAGGATGAGGCTATTTGAAGTCGCGATCAGTGATCGAAACGGCAGAATCGATTTCCACCCCAGTAATGGAGATGCAAAGGAATGGGATCTGTCAGGCTCAATACGCCAGCCCAAGAATCACCTTTCCGAATATCAGTGGGTCCGGTTTGACGGACCCATCTCAGTTGAGACTCGGAGACTGGACGATTGGTGCAGTGAGGCTGGCTTGGAGAGTATCGACCTGATCTGGATGGATGTGCAGGGGGCCGAGTCCGACGTCATCGCTGGCGGCAAAGAGACTCTAAACAATACGCGCTTCATCTACACTGAATATAGTGACCAGGAGCTGTATGAAGGTCAACTGCCCCTGCGCGCAATTCTTGACCTACTGCCTTCGTTCGAATTGGTGGCTCAGTTTCCACGCGGAGTGGAGGGTGACGTTTTGCTCAGAAACACGAGGCTTTAGCACCAGTCGGCTTGTTCTCTTCCATATTGCGGGCTGTCCCAGCCCAAGACCGCCTCAGCAGGCAGGCCTTGGCGCCCGGTTACCTTGACCGCTGTGCCGACACAGGTCTCGCGCCATTAAGCCAACCAGATCGCGATGCGCGTCGAGCCACATCGCTCGCCGAAACAATCGCTAGCGTTACCGATCTTTGACAGCGGCTCTGCAACTGGAGAGCGTTTTTTCGAGACCCAGACGATCCGCCAAGGCCTGAATCGTACTACTCCTGTCACGGCCTCTCTGACGTTCGGCTCGCAGCGTCTGTGGTTCGAGTCGGATTTTGTCTCTCTACCTGGCTTCCGCTCTGAGGGTCCGTTGGAAGCGGAAGGGACGAAGATGAGGAGCAAAAAGATGAACAAAACGCGCCAACGGTGTCATCCTGCTCCGATGGGCAAAAAAGGTAACATATATCCGCAACGGGGTCCGCCCGCACGTCCGGCGAGGCTACGAGCCATGTGGCGACTGCTGCGGTGCATGCGAGCATCAGCACGGTCCTGCGATTCATGAGATATACCTCCGAAAATTCGGGTTAAATTTGCAACATGGGCGGCAGTAAGAGGCGTGCAATAGCGGTGGACCGTGTTTTCGGTTCCGATTGTCTGGCAGGCGCGGCAGACAAGTGCCCTTACCTTCGTGTTCCACCGGCCTAGGCAAAAACCGTGAACGCTGTTCCCCATCGCGCAGTCCTTCTTCATCTCTAAGAATAGCGCATGCGAATCGTCAAAGCGGATCATCTGCACTAGGCGGCAAAACCGAGCAAACCAAAGATCGGCGCGAGGCCGACACCGTCGGCAATCCCAATAGTGCGAAAGACTCCGGGTCCAAGAGGTATGTGACGTTCTTCATCTATCAGCCTTTCTCTATTGTCGTGGTGTCATGTCCCAACGAAAGGTAGCGTAGGCGAGGCACGCGTGGGGAGCTTCGCTATGCACCATGTGGCAAGACTGGGAAATCCATTTTTTGTATGGGGCCTATTCAAACCATGGAATGTGCGAACGAATGCATTCCAACACATCGGCTTGAGGGCCCCCGGGTGCCACGCGCGATCGCTGGCTTACCGACCGTCAGGCCGATCTGTTGCCGGTACCGTACTTCCATGTGGTGTTCACCATGCCGGCCGAGATCGCCGCGATCGCCTATCAGAACAAGCGGCAGCTCTATACGATGCTGTTCGAGGCGGCCGCCGAGACGCTCAAGACCATTGCCGCCGATCCCCGGCATCTCGGCGGCGAACTCGGCTTCCTCGCTATCCTCCACACCTGGGGGCAGACGCTGACCCATCACCCGCATCTCCACTGCCTCGTCCCCGGCGGCGTGCTGGCCGACGCTGGATCGCCTGTCGCCGCCGCCGTTTCTTCCTGCCGGTCCGGGTGCTCTCCCGGCTGTTCCGCCGCCTGTTCCTCGAGCGCTTGCTGTCGGCACAGGCGGCCGGAGGCCTGCGTTTCTTCGGCGCCCTCGCGCCGCTTGGCGATGGCAATGCCTTGGCCCGGGCGCTGCGTCCGCTGCGCAAGAAGCGCTGCCGAGTAGGTGGGGGCGTTACCGCCCCACCCCTCACAGACCCGGACGTGCAGTTTTCCCGCATCCGGTTCCTCATGGTAGAGTTTAGCTCACGGCAGCAAATGAATGAGCAATTCTGGCTGGCGGCAGCGGATGGCGTTTCAGGATCTCGTTAAGACGGGTCCATCGGAACACGCTTTGACGATCTCGTCGAGATAGCCATTTCTGCCATATCCTCACGACCTGATGGGCGAACCATCGCAATCGCCGAGCATTTCCTCCGACGCCATAATAGGCGAAGTGGCCCCACATCATGGACGAGAGATGGCGGTGCTGATCGCGGATCGACCAGTTCCGGTGTTTCCGGCACCAGTCACTCACCGCTGCCAGCGCACGAGCAAAGCGGCCTTTGGCCGTGACTTGCATCACCATGGCTTTTCCTCTGCGCGACCGTCCCCACACGTGGGTCAGGCCGAGAAAGTCGAAGCTGGTGCCATCCGTCTCCGGATGCCGTGTGCTCTCCGTCCTTCGCGGGCGAAAGTCGACGAGGCGCGTCTTGTCCGGGTGGAGCGTAAGCCCGTACCGTCCAAGACGTTTGCCCAGAACTGCCAGGACACGTTGGGCGTCGACGATGTTGTCAAACGCCATGATCGCATCGTCAGCATAGCGGGCAATGGTGCAGCCCCCACGAAGCCGCGGCCGCACCTCGGTCTCGAACCATTCATCCAGCACATAGTGCAGAAAAATGTTCGAGAGGCAGGGCGAGACGACGCCTCCTTGCGGGGATCCTTCTGTCGTTCGGCGCAGGAGACCATCTTCGATGGCCCCAGCATTCAGCCATTTATCGATCATCCGTCGGATGACGCCGTCGGTGACTCGCTGGTCGAGGAACGCCCGGAGGTAAGAGTGCGGGATCGAATCGAAGTACTTCTGTATGTCGAGATCGATCACCCAATAGAGCCGCTTTGCCCACAGCACGTTCTGCATATTGCGGAGCGCCTGATGGGCCGAGCGGGCACTGTAAAGTTATCAGCAAATTGATGCAGCGATAGCTGGCGGGGACGGCTGTCAGGCTGCGGCGACACACGCGATTTTGCTCCAGATTTGCATGGCGGCG
>NZ_LPUX01000057.1 GCF_001651865.1 Sinorhizobium glycinis | reverse complement strand
ACAAATCCGATCGAGCGGCTCAACGGTGAGATCAAGCGGCGGACCGAGGTCGTCGGCATCTTCCCCAACGATGACGCCATTGTCCGCCTCGTCGGCGCGCTCCTGCTCGAGCAAAACGACGAATGGGCCGTCCAGCGCGCCAGATACATGACGCTTGTATGGGGACCTCGAAGTCAAGACGCCTGCATCGTTACCTCCATTCCTTTGTTCGGCCGGGGCGGGCATTCCTTCGTTCCGGCCTGACTTCTCACCAGCGCCGCGCGCAGGGGCGGTCAAGGAGGCCCGCAGGGCACTGCACAGCAGCGCGAAGCGTCCTTGACGGTCCTGAGCACGGCGCTTCAATCTCGGGTCGAACGGGCCGAGGTGGTCAAAGGCGGAGCCGGTTTGCGAGGCGCACAAGGTGCGCTGCGACCTTGTATTCGGTGGGCCGTAGGGAAGCCCGAACCATGATGCAGTCATCCGCATCGACGACCAGGCTCCGGGCGGCGGTCCCCATCTGGAAAGCGGTATTGGAACCATGTCATGTAACGGGCGCCCGCCACCTCGGGCTCGCTAACAGGCAGACGGAACTCTTCGCCTGTCCTCTCGCGACTATGCGGCAGCTGCCGTGGCATGCGGTCGAACGCGCACTCCCTCGCTCTCGGTACCACGCAACCAGGGCGCTTTCCTTCTGGAAGACAAGGAACCGCCAAGCCAGTTGGACCATGCCTCTGCGGACCCGGGCATTCCCGGCGCGCGATAATCCGCGCTCACGTCGGCGAGCACCGCTATCATCGGGCGACCCAGTGAGCCCAGCGTAGCGGGCGACAGCGCGACGGTCGCGCAGATCGCGAAGCAGGATCTCGTGTGCCAGCATGTCGGCCGTTTCCACGCCGAGGCCGACGACGCGCGAAAGCATATGAACCATAGCGGCGGCGCGGCTGCGTTCCGGATTGAGCTTCGCAAGCCGCTGTAGCCGCTCACGCTCAATCTCGGCGATCTGATCTTCAACGAGCCGCAGCCGCGCGATGTCGCGGCGCATCTCCGCCAGGGTATTGCCAGGGATCTTTGTTCCCTCCGCAGTCCGTAGCGTGTCGAGACGACCCGCCGTCTTGCGCAGGGCCGGGTTGACGTCACGAATGCCGAGGCGGGCAAGCGCTGCCTTCATCCGGTTCACCAGGCGAGTGCGCTCGGCGACGAGGTTCTCGCGTTCCCTTGTCGGGCGCTTGGCATCCTCCTCGCTGATCTCCGGGACGGCGGCCATCGTGCAGTGCCCTACTTCGCCCCGAAGCCAGCCGAGAAGAACACGCATGAGAAGGGCGGTGTCGAGTCGGTCGGTCTTGGCGCGCCGGCGATCGCGGGACACGGTGACACTGGTTGCGTGGATCACGTGGGCCTCGATCCCGTGGGCTCGCAGCCATCGGGCCAGCCAAAAGCCGTCACGTCCCGCTTCGTAGGCAACCACCACGCGCGCGATCGTCCGACCAGCGGCAAGAGCTTCTTGGCGCCAGCCTTCCAGCAGGCGCATCAGAACATTCTCGTCTGGTTTGAGCTTCTTCAGAGGACGGCGATTAACACCCGGGAGGAGTCCGGCGATGAGCCATGTGGAACGGCTCATCTCTACGACAACGACAAGCGTCTCATCCGGAGCGAAGGCGGCCGTCGAGCGGCCAATGTCGCGCTGCTGCAGCATGGGGCATCTCCATGAACTAATCAAAGGCACCAGCGTACAATGACGCGGTGCTCCCCCATAGCATCTGGAAACCATCAGCCAGATGAGCGATGATCCGCTCATCAGCCTGCCCGCCGTGGCGCGCTGATCATCCCGGCCTATGCCGGAGAGCACGGCGACCAATGCCGTCTGCTACACCACCTCACGGGACACGATCTGGTCCACCGGCGGGTTCTTTGGAACCCAACCCCGATCCCCCATTTGCCGATGAAACTGCATTTCAACGCTTGGCCTCTCGCTCCTCCGACCTTGCGGGCCGCCTTAAGACCCGCAGGCTTCCGGCCACGGCCCATTGGTACTCGATAAGAGCGAGAGGGTTCTCCTAGATTCAAACGAGGCAGCTATCAGCGGGTTTTCAATATGAAAATACTTTCTTACAACCCAGGCCATGATGGCGCATTTGCGTATGTCGAGGAAGGCCGCTTGGTATTCTCCATCGAGGCCGAGAAGAGTTCGAAGTACCGACATTCGTCGTTATCTGTCCTCGATGCATTCGACGCACTTGCCGAACTACATGCCGTTCCCGACGTTCTATGTGAAGGGGGTTGGTGGCCCGGCGACTCTCCGCGCGTAGGTGAAGCAGCGGCTGACTACCGCGGTAGCGATCAGGTGATCGTCAGCAAGAAGCGCTTCTTGGGAAAGACCATCGATTTCTTCTCATCGTCCCATGAACGATCGCACCTTCTGTGCGCGTTTGGGATGTCTAACGTACCGAAGGGCACTCCGTGTTACGCGTTGCTTTGGGAAGGTATCATTGGGGCGTTTTATGAGATCGATGCGGAACTGAATGTATCCCCACGGTGACGGCCGTCTTGTGATGTGATGCCGAACATTGGAAGTCCTGGTGGTAGCACTGGGAGTAGTCCTATG
>NZ_LPUX01000056.1 GCF_001651865.1 Sinorhizobium glycinis | reverse complement strand
GGCCGGCGTTTTGCCGACCGCCGCTCTAGCGGGTCAGGTCATAGGAATAATCGGTCACCGCCGTCTGCATCGTTTCGCGATCGAGGCGGTCGAAGATCGTGTCGAGGATCGTCGTCAGCAGGCGCAGGCCGCCCTGGTAGCCCATGAGCGGAAAGCGGTGGTGGTGGTGGCGGTCGAAGATCGGGAACATCAGCCGGATCAGCGGCGTGCCGGTATCGCGCTCGAGATACTTGCCGTAGGAATTGCCGATCAGCAGGTCGACCGGCTCGGTGAAGAGCAGCGAGCGCAAGGCCCAGAGATCCTTTCCCGGCCAGACCTTTGCCTGCTTGCCGAAGGGAGAAGAGGCGAGCAGCTCGGTCATCTCGGCCTGCCAGGCCGCCGTGCCGTTGGTGGCGAGGCAATGCCGCGGCTCGCCGCCGGTCTCCATGACGAAGCGGGCCATGGCGTAGACGAAGTCCGGATCGCCGTAGATCGCGTATGTCTTGCCATGCAGCCAGGATTGGCTGTCGGCCATGGCGTCGACCAGCCGGCCGCGTTCCAGGCGTATCGTCTCGGGGATTTCCCGGCCGGAAATCGCCGACACCTTCATCAGGAACGCGTCGGTGGCGTTGATCCCGAGCGGGTAATGGAAGGCGGCGGTGGCCTGACCGACCTCCCGGCAATATTCGAGCGTCTTGCGGCTGTTGTAGTGCTGCAGCGACAGCGTCGCCTCGGCATTGAGTGCCGCCCTCAGCGCCTTGATCGTCGTGCCCCCGTCATACATGCGGTATTCGCCGTCGGACGGCGTATCGAACTGGTCGGAGGCATCCTGGATGAAGGTGTAGGACACGCCCATCAGGGTGAGCAGGCGCTGGAGCTCGCGGTTGTTGCCGACGCAAAAGCCGTCGAAGCCCGGGATGATGTTGATCGTGCCGGCCGCTTGCGTGCGCGCCTGGCCCTTCCAGAAGTGCTCCAGGATGCCCTTGACCATGCTGTCATAGCCGTCGACATGGCTGCCGACGAAGGCGGGCGTGTGAGCGAACGGCACGTCGAATTCGGGCGGGACTGCGCCTTCGCTCTTGGCGTTCTCAATGAAGCCATGCAGGTCGTCGCCGATGACCTCGGCCATACAGGTGGTGGAGACGGCAATCATCTTCGGATCGTAGAGCGCGTAGGTATTGGCGAGCCCGTCGACCAGGTTCTTCAGGCCGCCGAACACCGCCGCATCCTCGGTCATCGAGGACGAAACGGCCGAAGCCGGCTCCTTGAAGTGGCGCGACAAGTGCGAGCGATAATAGGCCACGCAGCCCTGACTGCCATGGACGAACGACATCGTCCGCTCGAAGCCGGCGGCTGCGAACACCGCCCCCAACGGTTGACAGGCCTTGGCGGGGTTGACGACGAGCGCCTCGCGGGCGAGGTTTTTCTCGCGATATTCCCAGCCCTTGCTGTATTCGCGCTGGTCCGTGACGAGCCGTTCGGGGTGCGGACATTCGAAGTTCAGCTTCTTCTCCGCGAGCATCTGCCGGTATTCCGGCTCGCGAAACAGCGGCGCATGGTCGAGTATCTTCTCAGCCGATTGCGGCATGGTGTTTGACCCTTCTTGATCTGGCCTCTTAGGCCAGGGATGTTCGAGAGGTTTCCGGTCTTGCCGCGGTCCTCGTGCCGCGCAAGACCGGACGATCATTCGGCTGCAACTGCGGCCGTCGGCACGGTCATTTTCTTCCAGGGCGCGTCGTAAAGATCCCAGACCGGATTGTTGATGGCGAGATCCATGTCGCGGGCGAAGATGGCGAAGCCGTCATAGCCGTGATAGGGGCCGGAATAATCCCAGGAGTGCATCTGGCGAAACGGGATGCCCATCTTCTGCACCGGATACTTCTCCTTGATGCCGGAGCCGACCAGATCGGGGCGGATCCGCTCGATGAACGTGTCCAGTTCGTAACTGGTCGCGTCGTCATAGATCAGCGTGCCCGTCTTCACGTAGTGGCCGGTGCGCTGATAGTCGTCGTTGTGGGCGAATTCGTAGCCGGTGCCGACGATCTGCATGCCGAGGTCCTCATAGGCGGTGATGACGTGGCGGGGGCGCAAACCACCGACATAGAGCATCACTCGCTTGCCCTGGAGGCGCGGCCAGTACTTGTCGATCACGGCGTCGACCAGCGGCCGGTACTTGGCGATGACCCTCTCGGCCCGTTCTTCGATCGTCGGGCCGAAATGCCTGGCTATCTTGCGCAGAGAGGCTTCGATCTGGGAGGGGCCGAAGAAGTTGTATTCCATCCAGGGGATGGCGTATCTTTCCTCCATGTGCCGGCAGATGTAGTTCATCGACCGGTAGCAGTGGATGAGGTTGAGCTTGGCCCTGGGGGCCCGCTCCACTTCCGCGAGCGTGGCGTCGCCCGACCAGTTGCCGACGACGCGCAGCCCGATCTCCTCGAGCAGGATGCGCGACGCCCAGGCGTCGCCGCCGATGTTGTAATCGCCGATGACGTTGACATCGTAGGGACCGGTTTCGAACTCGACGTCCGTCTTGTCGTCCGCCTTGTCGAACACCCAGTCGCGGATGGCGTCGTTGGCGATGTGATGGCCGAGCGACTGCGAGACGCCGCGGAAGCCTTCGCAGCGCACCGGCACGATCGTCGTTTCGTGTTCGACGGCCTTCTTGCGCGACACCGCTTCGATGTCGTCGCCAATCAGGCCGATCGGACATTCGGACTGGATGGTGATGCCGTTGTTGAGGGGAAACAGCTCCTCGATCTCGTCGATGACCTGTTCCAGCTTCTTGTCGCCACCAAAGACGATGTCCTTCTCCTGAAAGTCGGAGGTGAACTGCATCGTCACGAAGGTGTCGACGCCGGTGGTGCCGACATAATAGTTGCGGCGCTGCGACCAGGAATACTGACCGCAGCCAACCGGGCCGTGCGAGATGTGGACCATATCCTTGACCGGGCCCCAGACCACGCCCTTCGAGCCCGCATAGGCGCAGCCGCGGATCGTCATCACCCCGGGGATCGACTTGATGTTCGACTTCACGTCGCATTCGGAGAGGGTCTCGCCCTCCTCCCCGACCGCCTCGCGGTCCGATGCGACACTGAGGTGCTTTTGGCGACGCTTGGCCGCCTTGTGTGGGTACTGCGACAGCACTTGCGTGATCAGCTCCTGATGGAGCGCACTGTCATTCTCGTAATCGAGGCTCATTGGGCCTGCCCCCTTTTTTGCGTGTCCTCCAAGAAGAGGCACCATTGGTGGAATGTCGCACCGGATCACCGTCCCGGGCAGCGTCTGCGGCGGCGGTCACTGGGCCGCTGCCGCCGCTTCCTTGGCCTGAAGTTCGGCAAGCATCTGCTCGTCGGTCTTCATGACGCCGAAATCGAGCAGCATGTCCTCCAGCTCCTCCATGGTGATCGGGGTCGGGACGGTGCCCTGGCCGGAATTGGCATGGATCTTGTCGGCCAGCGCGCGATACTCCGCAGCCTGTTGCGACTCCGGGGCATACTGGATCACCGTCATCTTCCTGAGCTCGGCGTGCTGGACGATGTTGTCGCGCGGCACGAAGTGGATGAGCCTGGAATTGAGCTTGGCCGCCAGCGCCTCGGCGAGATCGAGCTCGCGGTCCGTCTGGCGCTCGTTGCAAATCAGCCCGCCGAGCCGCACGCCGCCCGAATGGGCGTATTTGAGGATCCCCTTGGCGATGTTGTTGGCGGCATAGAGCGCCATCATCTCGCCGGACATGACGATGTAGATTTCCTGCGCCTTGTTCTCGCGGATCGGCATCGCGAAGCCGCCGCACACCACGTCGCCCAGCACGTCGTAGGAGACGTAGTCGACATCGTCATAGGCGCCATTTTCCTCCAGGAAGTTGATCGAGGTGATGACGCCGCGGCCGGCGCAGCCGACGCCCGGTTCGGGGCCGCCGGACTCGACGCATTTGATGCCCTTGTAGCCGACCTTGAGCACGTCCTCGACCTCGAGATCTTCCACCGATCCCTCCTTGGCCGCCAGATGCAGGACCGTGTCCTGCGCCTTCGCGTTGAGGATGAGCCGGGTGGAGTCGGCCTTGGGATCGCAGCCGACGATGAGGATCTTCTGCCCGAGGTCGACAAGGGCGGCGA
This sequence comes from Sinorhizobium glycinis, assembly GCF_001651865.1. Lineage (GTDB taxonomy): Bacteria > Pseudomonadota > Alphaproteobacteria > Rhizobiales > Rhizobiaceae > Sinorhizobium > Sinorhizobium glycinis. Next base: position 21,478 of record NZ_LPUX01000056.1, on the reverse strand, counting down.
GCGTGTTCTGCGAGGTGGTGGACTTGCCGATACCGCCCTTGCCGTAAAACGCGATTTGACGCAGACCTGCCATGTTGCTTTCCTTCGTTGTTCGAAACCATCGCGGTTGCCCGCAACACGAATACAGCGGCAGCTTCAAGCCGCCTGCACAAGAGTGGCTACAAGACCCGTGCCAAGTCGAGGAGGGTGAGCCCAGCAGAAGCTGGTTTACTTTCTTTTACAGCTACTTAGATTAGGAGAAGTAGCCGACCCAGACGCAAGCCTGTGTCGCGGAGCCGACAATTTCACAAACAATTGTCGAAAGCGTCCGACGCGCCAATGGTCGTAGTCAAACCGGCGCAGTGGGTCACGATCGACAAAGGCGACGGACCGCTGTAGTCGTCGAAGTGGTGCTCGGCGAACCAGGCTGTGCTGAAGCCGGCTTGCAGACTGTCCTACGATTCATGACAGCCGCGCTGGGCGGCCAGGATAGATGTTGCGAACTTGATAGTCGCTTCGTTTGCAGATCAGGCGCCGTGCAGGTCGCGGTGCCACGTGTCATTCGGCCGGCGCTGACGGTGTGGTCCCCATTAGGACGCGTCAGGCGAGGCCAGAAATCGTCCCCAGTTCATCGTCCCCAGTTCATCACCCCTGCCTTTCGTGAGCCGCGGCCTACGCGACGTCCATTCGTGATCCGGTGTATGTTGCGCGGTTGGGTCTTCGAGACTTGAGGGAGCTGGATGAAGATCAACGTGACTACTTGTGCGCAAGGACCTACGCTGCGGTGCGCACAAGAGACCGGAGCAGCAACCTTGGGGCCGATGTGATCCCTGAATGCGCAATGGGGAGGTGCCCCCTTNACTTAGATTAGGAGAAGTAGCCGACCCAGACGCAAGCCTGTGTCGCGGAGCCGACAATTTCACAAACAATTGTCGAAAGCGTTGCCTATCAGGCGCTCGGAGCCCACTGCCGCTGATCAGGTACAAGCCGCGGGTTTGGGGAGCATCTTCTCGGAGGCTTTGCCAGCCCTAAGTGTCCGCCGTCCGATCAAGTTTGCTTAAGATGGCTATTTCCGGCCCTCGTCCGATTAAAATCGCGGACTGAACTATCGGAGCTCAAATGCGTACTGCCGCCGGTAGCCTGCTTGTCTGTCGTGCGAATGGTATGCGACCCATGACGCCCATGAGCCACTTTCACGAGGAGTTCAGCTGTAATCTGTGCCGACATTTACGATGGCTTTTGAAACTTGCCGGGCATTCTGACGGCGCCTGAGGAAGTGAGCTGACCCGAAGGTCAGGACGGTATAAACTCAAGCCTGCGACTGCCCGAGAGATTTCTGGACTGCCGGGATTATCTTGTCTCCCCAAAGCTCGATCTGGCGCAACATCGTGTTTTGGTCAAAATCTCCCAGCTGGGTCTGAATTGCAATCTGGTCCGGCTTCAAGACATCGATCTCCTCCAGAAGGCGATCAATCACGCGATTGATACTGCCAATGGGCAGGTTCTTGCGCATAGTGTCGAACGATAGATCCTGATGCGTCGGCATCTCCTCCAACATATAGCCGTCCTTACTTTGTTGCCGACGCTGTCGCAGTGCCTCGGACAGCCGGCGCTGGAAGCGGGCGTTATCGATATAGCTGTTGATTTCCGCTCCATCATCACTGGCATAGCAGCACCGCAGTAGCGATACCTTGGAGTCGCGAACCTCCTTGCCCTCGGATGCAGCGGCGGTCTTAATGATGCCACGCAGCAAGCCCAGAGTTTCCAAGCCGTCATGGAGAGCCGTGACGAAAAGATTGTGACCCTCACGATAGGCTCGGGCCATAGTTTTGGAGGATGCGCTAGCAATCCAGATCGGTGGCGTCGGCTTTTGGAGGGTGCGCACCGAAATCGCCGTCGGGGGTATCTGCATGTAGCGACCGCTGTGGGTGAAGATTCTTTGCTTTAGTCCCTTCAGCAAAATGTCCAGGCATTCCGAAAAGATGGCCGGCGCCTCATCTATATTGACGCCGAAGCGGTCGAACTCGAACTGCTGGTATCCCGAGCCAACGCCGAGTTCGAGTCGACCGTTGGCAACGACGTCGACAAAGCCGATTTCCGCCAGCAGGCGCTGTGGTTGGTAGAGCGGCAGCACGCAGACTGCGGTTCCGAGCCGAATGGTGCTCGTCAATCCGGCACAGTGGGCTACCATCAGTAATGGCGACGGGACGAGACTGTAGTTGTTGAAGTGGTGCTCGGCGAACCAGGCTGTGCTGAAGCCAGCCTGCTCCGAAAAAATTGCCTGCTCTATCGAGTTGCGGACGACGCTAGCGGAAGACTGATGATAGCCGCGCTGGGCAGCGAGAATGAACGTTGCGAACTCCATGGTGTCTCCTTGTTTTCGGATCTGGAATCGCGCAGTCGTGGGTCGCGCCTCGATTGACGAGAAGGTTTCCCTATGGCCCTGCTCATGGCCCCCTAACGCATTCAGAGCGCCAAGCGCTAAAAGCGTGCAAATGCAATTCAGGGAGAGAGCAACCGCCATCGCGCCGCCGGCCGGCGCTGCGGCCTCATCTCCGTCGAAATTGCTCCATCGACTTCGCTGCCCCACCCCGCTTCTCTGGACGAGATCAAGCCTCCGTCCACGTGCAGGATCGAGCCGTTGATGTAGGAGGCATCAAACGAGGCCAGAAAGTAGGCAGCCTCGGCGACTTCTTCTGCGTCCCCGACCCTGCCCAAAGGAATTCGCTGTCGGAGCGAAGCCGAATCCATGCCGGCGACCGCTGCCAGCCGGTTGGCGGCACATGTGCGGATGTAACCTGGAGCGACTGTGGCTGTGCGGATGCCCAATGGCCCGAGTTCGGCCGCCATGCAGCGGGTCAGCATGTCTATGCCAGCATTGTATGCTCCATAGGCGTGACTTGGCGCGAGCGGTGAAAGGCTTAAACTTGACCCGAGATTCAGGATTACGCTGCCAGAGCGCATCGATATGGCGGCCTCGCGAACGCAGGTGAAGGCGCCAGTAAGATTGACATCCAGTATGCGTTTGAGGACTTCCGGCGACTCCTCGATATTGGGGACGAGTATCTCATTCATGCCGTTGACGAAGACGTCGAGGTGGCCGAAGCGCTCCCGCAATTCTTCGAAGAGCGAGACTACCTCGGTTTCGACGGTCCTGTCCACGCGCCTTGACAGGTGCTTGTCGCCGAGCAAGCCGGCGAGCTTTACCGCTTCTTCACCGTCTCCGTCGGCGATCACAACCGTGTCGCCGTTTTCGGCAAAGCGCCGAGCGATGGCCGCGCCTACGCCTGTAGCGCCGCCCATGACGATCACTGTTCGCGCATCGGTGTCCTCGACCGGCCGCATGAATTCTGCTCCGGGCGTCCTATCCTGAGCCTGATGGGCACCACCCGGTTGGTTGACTGACATCCAGCCCCCATCGACCACAAGCGTCGACCCGGTTATGTAGCTCGCCTGTGCGCTCGCCAAAAAGCGCACGGCCCGCGCGATTTCGTCGGGGCGCGCTATTCGGCCCAACGGTACGCGGCGCCTTATCGCGCTGACGTCGAGCTTGCCAGCGCGTTCCAATTCGGCAACCATAGGCGTGCGCACGTGACCGGGCGCTACCGCTGTCACACGGATGCCGCGCGATGCCCATCGGCACGCCAGCGATTTCGTGATTGAGATCAGACCAGCTTTCGAAGCGGCGTAGGCACTGCGCTTCGGATTGCCGAGCAGCCCAGCCAGCGAAGCGACATTGACGATGGCGGCGCCAGGTTTCATCAGCTTCGCGGCTTCGCACGCCATCGAATAAGCCCCGACAAGGTTTATCGCTAGAGCGCCTTGAAAATCTTCGAGAGCAGTATCGGCGGTCGCAGCCATGGTCGGCCCAATCCCCGCATTATTGACGAGCACTTCAATCCGCGAGAATCGTTTTTCCAGAAGGGCACGCAATGCGACGACATCGTCCTCTCGCGACACGTCAACCTCGAGGCCAAGATGGGGCTCTCCGAGATTTTGGCCAAGTTCGATTACGCCGCTGTCCGGGAGGTCCACCGCGACAACGACATCTCCATTCGCGGCAAAAATATCGACGAGCGCGCGGCCGATACCCCCTGCGGCACCTGTGACGACGATGACCCGCCCTGGCTGAACCTGGCGATCGTCCATGCGTCTCTGTGCTCCACGGGCTCGGCCTCGAGGAATCGGAGGGTAGCGCAGTCGTATCATGGTTATTCTTCTCCACTGCCGATCAGGTCCTTTGGATGATTTTTCGCAGCAACTCGCCGCTTCGAAAGTTCGTAAACGGGATCATTCGGATGCGGTGCCCCAATCGGTTGGCGAGGACCGAACCGCTCTGCTTCCGAGGACTTCGGTGGTCTCTGTTTCTCAACCCAATCATAGACTACCGTCCGTTCGACGATGCGCCACTCCCCTTCCCTTTTCTGAAACAGATCACAGTAGCGTCCGCACAAGAGCACCTGCTTTATCTCGCCTGTTGCGTCGGGACCGCGCTGCAGCGCGGTGAAATAACTCTCGACGGCGGCCTCTGTCGCGCCCAGGAACTCAATGATTATGTTCGCAAGCTGGTGGATGTTGCGCGGCTTAGTTTTGAAGACGTTGAGTGCATGCTGAATAAACCCTGCGGCAGAGCCGGAGTAGCTTCCGTGATTGTCGCGTGCATCGGGCCAATAACAGCTGCGCAGTGCAGCCTCGTCTGCCCGGTCGATTCCTCGACAGTAGCGATGGAGACAGTCGCGGATTGCTTCTCGGTCGAATAGATTGGTTATGCTTTCTTCATTCATCATGGTGCGGTGAGATGCGGTAAGCGATGAAGACTTGGGAGCGATCGGCGCTTCATTGCTACCGCCTCGCCCGTCCAATCAGGCCCAAGTTAGGATGATATTACTGATCCCGAATACATGGCCGCCATGAGTTATCGGCGCCGTACCTTCCTTGATGCGGAAAGCTGGGATGCGCGCTAACCATTCACGTAGGCCAATGACGATTTCTCGCCGTGCGAGATGCGCTCCGTGGCAAAGGTGTGGTCCATAGCCAAAGGCGGTGTGCTGATTATCCTGTCGTGCCAGATCGATAGTGTTGGGGCACTTAAATTCAGACGGATCTCGATTAGCAATCATCGCGGGACAGGAAACATAATCACCCTCACGGATAGGCACGCCTTCGAACTCGGTGTCCTTCGTGGCCACGCGGATTATCTGAACGGTTGAATAGGCGCGCAGCAGTTCCTCAGCGGCGAGCCCGAGCCGATCCGGTTCGTTTCGCAACAACTCCTGGTGCTTTGGATTGCGTGCAAGATAGGCCATGTCAAAGCCAATGGCGGCGGCAACCGTGTCGAGCCCCGCGACCAAGAAAAGCACACCGATGCCGCGGACTTCCTCTTCTGTTAAAGAGCGGCCCTCGATTTTCGCCTGCAGGGCGAAGGTCATGAAATCGACGGCTGGCGACTTGCGGCGCATCGCTGCCATTTCGTCAATAAAGGCCACGACCGAGCGGGCTGCTGCCGTTCGCTTTTCTGCATTGCCGTGGAGCAAATCGCTTACCCAGCCGACAAGTACTTCGGATCGCCTCTGGGAAAGTCCCAGAAAGCTGAGGAAAACGCTGACCGTAAAGGGCAAGGCGAAATCCTTCATCACGTCACAGCTGGTCTTCTCTTTCGCAATGCAGTCGATCAGCGCGCCTGCTCTGGCATGGATAGTCGGCTCCAGCGCCAACACCCGCCTGGATGAGAACAGAGGGTTTAGCAGTGCACGAAACACTCCATGGGCCGGGGGGTCCAATTCGAGGGGGATGACCGGCCAGTTTTCGCCAAGTGCCGAGGCGAAGATGCTGCGATGGCTGGAAAAGGTCTCTGTATCCTCAAGGACCCGGCGCTGGTCTCTCGCCCGTGTTATGACCCAGGTACCTCGTCCATCGCGCGTGTTGGAAGGAGAGTAAAAGATCGGCGGGCCATTATCATGAACGCAAGCCACGGCGGCGTGCGGATCCCCGTTAGGCGTCGGCGCCATGCCAGGCGACGTGAAAAGACTGAAGTCCCGCACCAGTGCGGGCGGAACATGATCTGGAATGGGGTTGGTCTTCACTCGCTTTCTCCTTAAGTCACTCATAAGCTTAGCGGACCGCCGAAGACCTGAGCGGAATGATCGGGAGCAATTCGACGGGAATCGCGCCCCCCTGGGCGACCGGCAAGAGCACGATCTGCGGAGTTGGTTGCAACAAACAGCACTTTTTGTCCGAGTTCAACAGTGTCACTCCGCTGACTTGACAAACCCGACATGGTCTCGACCGGCGCCTTGCCTGCAAGGGTGGTTGCAAGCTGCGCCGGGGCAAGCTCGCCTTCCCACTTCGCCACCACAATCGTTGCGACCGCATTGCCGATTATGTTGGTGAGCGCCCGGCACTCGGACATGAAGCGGTCGATGCCGAGGATCAGCGCCATGCCGGCGACCGGCACGGAGGGAACCGCGGAGAGGGTTGCGGCAAGCGTGATGAAGCCAGCGCCGGTAATGCCAGCTGCCCCCTTCGAACTCAGCATGGCGATGAGGAGCAGCAGGATCTGATCGCCGTAGGAGAGCGGCGTATCGGTCGCCTGGGCGATGAAGAGCGCCGCGAGCGTCATGTAGATGTTGGTGCCGTCGAGGTTGAATGAGTAGCCGGTCGGAATGACTAGGCCGACAACCGAGCGCTTGCAGCCTGCCTTCTCCATCTTGCTCATCAGCCCCGGCAGCGCTGCTTCCGAGGAGGACGTCCCGAGCACGAGCAGCAGTTCTTCCTTGATGTAGCGGATGAGCGCCACGATCGAGAAGCCGTTGTAGCGTGCGACCGCGCCGAGCACCATGAAGACGAACAGGAACGAGGTGAGATAGAAGGTGCCGATCAGCATCGCGAGATTGGCAATGGATGCCACGCCGTACTTGCCGATGGTGAACGCCATAGCACCGAAGGCGCCGATCGGGGCGGCCTTCATCAGGATCGCCACCAGCCGGAAGATCGGCAACGTCAGCGCGTGCAGGAAATCGACGACGGCCTCGGCCTTCTTGCCGACCATCGCGAGCGAAATGCCGAAGAGGACCGAGGTGAACAGTACCTGGAGGATGTTGCCCTCGGCGAAAGCACCGACCAGCGTCGTCGGGATGATGTTCATGAGAAAGCTGGTGACCGACTGCTCATGCGCCTTCTCGGCATAGCTCGTGATCACCTTCATATCGAGCGAGGCCGGATCGATATGCATGCCCGCACCCGGCTGGACGATATTCGCGACGATGAGGCCGAGAATGAGCGCGAGGGTGGAAAAGGTCAGGAAGTAGATCATCGCCTTGCCGGCGACGCGGCCGACCTTGGCGAGATCGGTCATGCCGGCAATGCCGGTCGCGACCGTCAGAAAAATCACCGGCGCGATGATCATCTTGACGAGCATGATGAAGGCGTCGCCGAGCGGCTTCATCTTGGAGCCGACATCCGGATAGAAATACCCGAGCAGGATGCCCACGGCGATCGCCGCGAGGACCTGGACGTATAGATGTCTATAAGGGGGTGTCTTGCCGCGGACCACCGCCACGTTTTCTACGATCAAGATGATTTCCTCCACTTGGTGCATGCGCACTCGTAATCCGCGCATGCAGAGATGACGAAAAGGCCTCCCAGCCGTCTATAGCCGGCCTAGGCGGCGCTTAAGCTCAGCCTCTCCGCCAACTTTCCCGACCGGTGAAGCACTTTCGCCTTCCTCAGGGCCAAAGCAGCTCTCCAATTCCTTGCATTGCGGGCAAGAAGGCGCCGTGCACAGCGAATAGCCCTCGGCCTCACACAGCTTGCGATAAAAGTACTTCTTCCACCGCATGTTTTGGGTATTGCCGGCTGCAAGCGTTGGGAAATGGCTGGCGAGCAATCGGCTGAGTTCGACTCGATCAAAAAGACCAAGCTCCCTCCAGAGATGGTCGTGGCGCAAGGCACGCCGGGCTATGATTTTGGCGAAAAGCACGCTCGCCGAATCGCCCGCTCGAGCATGCGCGAGCAGCAGACCGCGCAGAAGTTCCTCCTCGGGGCCGGGCTCCGAATCTCTTACCTCTTCCAAGCGAAAAACATGAATAGTTGGGGCGGGAAAACTGCGGTTCAGGATGTCCCGCAGCTCTACTTGCGAAAGACCAGTTGCCTCTGTTGCCGTTGCCTCGCCGGCATCGATTTCCTCGAGTGCACGCGAAAGGACACATGCAAGCACGTACTGGTCGAAATCCATTTCGAGGTCCGTAGGCGGCCATGGTTCGAGGTCCAGCAATTCGGATAACTGTCGCCAACCGGGCCGATCGGTCATTCTGATTCCGAGTGTTACTCTCCCTTTCGACAAAGCGCGGACCTCAGCTAGATTTGACATGTTCCCATCCTTCCCTGCTTTCGTTCCACACGAGGGCGCCCCAGAGATGCCTGCACGGCAATTGTGCCCCCCGGGGGCGTTTCAAAATTCGTGCCAATCCAGTCTACTGAGCCGAAGGGTTAAGTTCGTGCGTTCCATTCAAAGGCTGAACGGAGGTCTGTAGGAAGCAGGGGGAAATGCGGCCGTGTCGGAAGGGCGACAAAGGCGACATGATGTCGGCCCTCTGACAAGAGCACGGGTCGAGTTTCTTAACCGGAAACGCGGAACGGTCGATTCGGCAAGTTCCTGTTAAAATGAACTTTGCAGGCGGCACGTTGATACGCGCGGCCGCCGCAGCTTGTCGCAGACGGGTTGAGCCACGAGAAGGTGTGTGCGCGTCCAGTTTACGCCAATAGCCAGTCCGCGCACAAGATTGCCATGCCCGTACCGAAGCAGTGCTGTTTGAGCTTGGATCTAAAGTGGCACGCCGCTTGCTGTCTGTTCGTTGGCCGACGAGCTGATTATTCAAGTAACGGTGCTTCGCCAGAGGGTCCAGAGGCGGCGAATGCTCAGTTCTTTTTTCGAAGGAGCGATGCTCAATGCCTGTGAAAAAAAGAATCCCTTTCGTTGCCTTTCGCACGCGTGTTCGCGACGAGACAATAGGAGGGCCAAACCCATACCGATGGGAAGTCAGAACAACCGAGGATTACTTCAGTGGCAAGCGCGTCGTTCTGTTTTCGCTTCCCGGTGCGTTCACCCCGACCTGCTCAACTCAGCAATTGCCTGACTTTGAGAGACTTTACGACGAATTCCGGAAGGTAGGAATCGAAGCGGTCTACTGCCTGTCAGTTAATGACGCCTTCGTCATGAACGCATGGGGCAAGGCGTTGGGCTTAGAGAAGGTCAGGCTTATCCCGGATGGTTCGGGCGAATTCACTCGCAAGATGGGCATGCTGGTTGCAAAGGACAATCTCGGCTTCGGAATGCGCTCGTGGCGCTACGCTGCCGTGGTCAATGATAGCGTGGTGGAGCAATGGTTCGAAGAAGAAGGTTTCTCGGACAACTGCGAGTCCGATCCTTATTCGGCATCTTCTCCGCAGAACATTCTTGAAACGCTGAGGACTTTCGATACCGCACGTCTCGGTCGTGTCCCGATTAAATTTTGATTTTTGCCATGTGAGCTATCCAGTCTGATGTTGCGGAGCCGGTGCTGACAGTGAGCGCCGCAGCTACCCACTGAGCAGCCCTCAGCGCAATTTCATGAACCCCGCGCAGCAGGAAAATCGCCGCTCAAGGTGACTTGCCGGTCTGCTCGCGGACGATCCCTCGATCCATTGAGCTAATGCGTGCCATCGAGATAATCGATTTCACCGAGATACTGCTTCCTGCTATGCCGCTTTTCGGGCACGGAACCGAAGTTAAAGGCGAGTTCCCATGAGCAAGTCTGTCATCACAATTGATGTCGTGATCGAACTCGCGTTCGCAAGAGGAGCATTTGGCCTATGTACACCGACATGAAGGAATTGCGCCGGAGCAGTTCATGCTGCGGCACGGGACGGTACGGCACATTCCCGCTGAGGGTTTAGTTTCCTTCAATCGACCGGGTATCCAATCTCCGCGCCGGAGTCTCAGCAGCCCCTGCCGAGGATAAACGTCGATGCTCGGCGCGTCGCGGAGAGCCTCACACGAACTCGGTTTAACACCCAAATGTCGTAACTACGACTGTGTCGTACAAACGACATGGCTGTGTTTGAACAACGTGTTGTTTTCGTGATGGTTTCTGGTTGGCACACTAGGTGCATCGTTCGCAAGCGACTCGAAACCAGGAGAAACGAACCCATGATAACGCTCACCGACAGTGCGATTGCCGCAATAAAGTTCGCGCTTTCACAGACTTGCGAGCCGGCGGATGGGCTACGCATCAAAGTGGAAGCGGGCGGCTGCTCGGGTTTTAAATACCACCTGGGCTTGGACCGCGAGTCGCGCGACGGCGACGCTGTCATTGAGGCGGGTGGGGTCAAGGTGTACGTAGACTCAGCTTCTCAACCTCATGTCAGCGGCATGACTGTGGACTTCACCACGGGTGTCGATTCCCCCGGATTCATCTTTGAGAACCCCAACGCGCGAGAGAACTGCGCCTGCGGGAAGTCTTTCGGCTGATCGCATCAACAGAGGGGAACGAGAATGCTAGGTCATCCACGAGAGGGATCAGCAACACACTTCATGCTGTCGCTTTCCGCGCACAAGTTCCAGGGGCCGAAGAGCTTCGGGGCACTTTACATAAAGCGGGAGTTTGCAACCACTTCGCCGTTATCACGTCGGATCTTTAGGATGCTAGAGGAGCGCAAGCGGACCAAAGCAGTGCGCCTAACCGCACATTTGTCATTGGGACTCGGCCTAAAATCATCGGGAAACGACACGTACGGAGCGGTTGCGACGATTCGATGTCATGAAGCCGACAACGCTATCACGCAGGCCGCCGTCCTGTGTGCCGAAAAAGCTCCTTAGATTTCATGGGCTTCTTGAACCACAGTTGGTTGGCATGGTTGGTGCTTGGAAGGGAGGCGAAAGACGTCATCTTACATGCGATCGGAGCCAGAGAGACCTCATGCACATCGTAGTCTGTATCAAGCAAGTCCCGGATTCGGCGCAGATACGCGTCCATCCGGTGACGAACACGATCATGCGCCAAGGCGTGCCGACTATCATCAACCCTTACGACCTGTTTGCCCTCGAACAGGCACTCCAAGTGCGTGACCACCATGGCGGCGAGGTCACGGTGCTCACCATGGGCCCGCCCATGGCCGAGGAATCTTTACGCAAGGCGCTCACTTATGGCGCAGACCGCGCGATACTTCTGACCGACCGGCACTTTGCCGGCTCCGACACGCTGGCGACTTCATTTGCTCTTTCTCAGGCAATCGCGAAGATTGGCAATAGCTTTGGATCGCCTGATATCGTCTTCACAGGTAAGCAGACGATCGACGGCGATACCGCCCAGGTCGGCCCCGGAATAGCCAAGCGCCTCGACCTCGTGCAGTTGACCTATGTCGCAAAGGTCACTTCCATTGATCTCCGCACGCGCGCGATTACGGTCGAGCGTCGCTCGGAAGGCGGCACGCACGTCCTGAAGAGCGAATTGCCTTGCCTGATCACCATGCTGGAAGGATCGAATGCCATTCGCCGCGGCTCACTTGATGATGCCTTGCGGGCCGCACGCAGCGAAATCGTCAAGTGGAATGCGGTGGAGGCTGGCATTGAAGACATCACAAAATGCGGGCTGCGCGGTTCGCCGACGGTCGTCAAGCGGGTCTTTGCCCCTACCCCGCGCGAGCAAAAAGCGGTGCAGATCGACACCGTCGAGAAGGCAGTGCAGGACGTAGCTAACGAGCTGGTCACTTCAATCTTCGCCCATCAGCCGGCACTGGAGCACGAGCTCTCCTCCACTCGTAGCGTGAGCAGATAGGAGCAGATTATGGGAACTCGAAAAAGTAAAGCACCACCACCGGCCCAAGCCCGTGCCAGCATGAAAAAGGACCTGCCTGAGCAATTCAGAGACTACCGGCACGTCTGGGTTTTCATGGAGCTGGAACGCGGCCATGTCCACCCGGTCTCGTTCGAACTTCTCGGCGAAGGCCGCAGACTTGCCGACCAACTGGGGGTTCAGCTCGCAGGTATTATTCTCGGGCCTCCGGGGGATTCTACCTTGCACGCCGCTGCTGAGGCCTTCGCCTATGGTGCGGATCTGGTGTATCTCGTCGAGGAGCCGCTGCTCACGGATTATAGAAACGAGCCTTTCGCCAATGCACTGACAGATCTGGTCATTACCCATAAGCCAGAGATTCTGCTTCTCGGTGCGACGACGCTGGGTCGCGACCTCGCCGGTTCCGTCGCGACCACACTGCTGACGGGGCTTACAGCCGACTGCACCGGACTTGATGTCGACGAGGACGGTTCGCTTGCAGCTACCCGGCCCACGTTCGGTGGCTCGTTGCTTTGCACGATTTATACGCTCAATTGCCGGCCCCAAATGGCAACTGTGCGGCCAAGGGTCATGCGCATGCCACAGCGGTCAAACAAGCCGATCGGGCGGGTAATCAGGCACGATTGGCGGATGTTGGAGGAAGATATCGTCACGAAGGTCGTCGGTTTCCTTTCCGACGACCGATCGGGCAACGCCAATCTCGCCTATGCGGATGTGGTGGTTGCCGGCGGGCTGGGCCTCAGCAATGCAGAGAACCTGCTGCTTATCAAAGACCTCGCGCTGACGATCGGCGGTGACTACGGCTGTTCCAGGCCGCTCGTCCAAAAGGGCTGGATGCCAGCTGATCGGCAGATCGGCCAAACTGGAAAAACGATCCGCCCGAAGCTCTATATAGCGGCTGGAATATCAGGCGCGGTCCAGCACCGCGTCGGTGTCGAGGGAGCTGACCTGATTGTCGCTATCAACACCGATCCACACGCGCCCATCTTCGATTTCGCCCATGTCGGTGTTGTCACCGATGCTGTCAGCTTTCTGCCGGCGTTGACGGAAGCTTTCACCAGACGGTTGGCGCCGGCCAATCGTCTGAGACTTGTGAACTGAGGTAAAACCTATGACCGAGGAAAGATTCGACGCCATCGTCGTCGGTGCCGGTATGTCTGGAAACGCGGCTGCATACACCATGGCAAGTCGCGGTCTAAAAGTGTTGCAGTTGGAGCGCGGAGAATATCCGGGCTCCAAGAACGTCCAAGGCGCTATCTTGTACGCCAACATGCTGGAGACAATCATTCCCGATTTCCGGGATGATGCACCTCTTGAGCGGCATCTGGTCGAGCAGCGATTCTGGGTAACGGACGATACGTCACACACCGGAATGCACTACCGGTCGGACGACTTCAATGAGCCGGCGCCAAACCGTTACACGATCATTCGTGCCCAGTTCGACAAGTGGTTTTCGCGGAAAGTCCGAGCGGCGGGCGCGATAGTTTTGTGCGAGACGACGGTGACGGAACTGGCTCTCGATGCTGCCGGCAAGGTGATAGGCGTCCATACCGATCGAGCGGGTAGCGTCATCCATGCGGACGTGGTCGTGCTCGCCGAAGGCGTAAACGGCCTCCTCGGCACGAGAGCACGATTTCGCAAGGTGCCGAAACCCGAAGCCGTGGCACTCGCTGTCAAGGAAATGCATTTCCTACCGGAAGAGGTCATCAATGAACGCTTCGGCCTTCCCGGCGATCAAGGCTGTGTTATTGAGGCGGCAGGGACAATCTCGCGCGGAATGGCCGGCTTGGGATTCCTCTACACCAACAAGGAATCGATCTCGCTTGGCATCGGCTGCCTTGTCTCCCATTTCGCAGCGACCCTGGAAAGTCCTTACGCGCTACTTGACGCATTCAAGAACCACCCATCAATCCGGCCGCTACTTGCGGGCTCGGAGATTAAGGAATATGCGGCGCACCTCATTCCGGAGGGCGGATTCAAGGCAATTCCGCAGCTCTTTGGCGATGGCTGGGTCGTGGTTGGCGACGCGGCGCAGCTCAACAACGCCGTGCACCGCGAGGGCTCGAACCTCGCCATGACGTCGGGCCGCATCGCCGGCGAGGCGATCGCCGCAATCAAGAGCCGAAAACACCCGATGACGAGTGACAATCTCTCACTTTACAAGGCCATGCTGGACAAGTCTTTCGTTCTGAAAGACCTCAGAAAGTACAAGGACATGCCCGCCCTGCTCCACACGAATTCACGCAATTTCTTCACGACTTATCCGCAGTTGATGTCGCAAGCGGCGCAAAACTTCGTGCGCGTCGACGGCACACCCAAGATCGAGAAGGAAAGAGCGACCACAGCCGCTCTTATTAAAGCGCGTTCGCGATGGGGACTGGTCAGCGACGCAGTCCGCTTGGCACTGGCATGGCGCTAAAGGGGAGCATTGAGATGACAGCTTCAGTCGTTCGCATTGAAGACAAGCTTTACCAAAACCGTTACCTGGTGGACGCGGGGCGGCCGCACATCAAGGTGCGGCAGCATCAGTCTCCGAGCCCAAACCTGCTTGCGCTGACCGTTGTTTGCCCCGCGAAATGCTACGAGGTGAATGAAGACGGCCAAGTAGAGGTTACTGCGGATGGATGCATGGAATGCGGGACATGTAGAGTGCTGTGCGAAGAGAGCGGTGACATTGATTGGAGCTATCCGCGAGGTGGATTCGGTGTGCTCTTTAAATTCGGATGACTTGCATCTCACTTTTGTCTAACAAGATGGTTACGTTGACGGGCGCTCACAGGTGCAATCGCAAGCACTTGATAATGTCAGCAAGGCGGCATTTTCTCGTAGGGAGCCAAGAGCCGTTCGTACGACGCTCAGGGTGTTTCCTCGTAAGAATTGGCTCGATGAGTGTATGACTGAATTATCCCCTAAAACCATGCACAAACGGGACTTGGGGTGCAGCGGTCTCTATCGGATATCGAAGGTTTTGATCACTTCAGCCAGCCTCGAGATCAAGCTTGCCAATGTGATTAACACCCTCCCCGCACTTTTGCCAATGCGGCGCGGCGCAATCGTCGTTGTGGGCGCTGAAGGAGAGCCCGAGACAACTGCGACGTTCGGGGTTGAGCCTCCATCATCAGGCGCGCGCCACATTGCTGCGAAGGCTGCAATAGATAGAATCGTCGCAAAAGGTGCGCCGCTGGTCGTACCGGACACTTGCAGGTCGGAACTGTTCCAGGATGAGCTTCAGAGTATCGTGAGCGGCACTGGCCTAGTCACCTTCATTGGTGTCCCGATGAAGGCCGATCAAGAAACGCTTGGAACATTATGGATCGACCGCGCCAAGGATGGCGCAGCCACCAGAACACAATTTGAGGAAGAGGTGCGTTTCCTGTCGATGGTCGCCAACCTTGCGGCCCGAGCGGTTCGGCTGGATGGCCACGAGAGCCGCGATAGTCGGCCGATCGGCGAGGAGGGCGATCGCAAGATTAGTGCAGGCGACAAGGAACTGCCTGAACCAACCCGACAACGGCCTACGAGAATCGACTGGATTGTCGGGGAAAGCCCCGCACTCAGGCAAGTGGTTGAAAGCGTCAAAGTCGTTGCACAAACCAACTCTGCGGTGCTCCTCAGGGGCGAAAGCGGCACAGGCAAGGAATTCTTCGCAAAGGCAATCCACGAGCTTTCACCTCGCAGAAAAAAGCCGTTCGTGAAGTTGAATTGCGCGGCACTGTCTGCAGGCGTCCTGGAATCGGAACTGTTTGGGCATGAAAAGGGCGCCTTTACGGGGGCCATCTCTCAGCGCGCAGGCCGTTTCGAACTGGCGGATGGCGGGACGCTCCTGCTCGACGAGATTGGCGAGATCTCGCCGGCCTTTCAAGCGAAACTGTTGCGCGTCTTGCAGGAAGGAGAGCTTGAGCGAGTTGGCGGCACAAAAACGCTCAAAGTGGACGTCCGACTCATATGCGCCACCAACAAGGACCTGGAGACGGCGGTGGCCGAGGGGGAGTTCCGGGCTGACCTTTATTATCGCATCAATGTAGTGCCTCTCTTTTTGCCGCCTCTCAGGGAGCGAAATGGAGATATTCCACGCCTTGCGAAGGTTTTCCTCGACCGGTTCAACAGGGAAAACAATCGCAATCTCGAATTCACGCCTGCGGCACTCGAGATCCTGTCGAGATGCAAATTTCCCGGCAACGTCCGAGAGCTTGAAAACTGCGTCCGCCGGACCGCCACTCTCGCGCGTTCGGGGACGATTGTTCCATCGGATTTCTCCTGCCAGAATGCCCAGTGCTTTTCTTCAATGCTCGGGAAAACCGCTGATAGACCGCTTGGCACCCATTCGCTCAACGGATTGACTATGAGCAGACGTTTGCCAGTCGAATCGCCGGTCGGTCTCGGTTACCCCAATAGTCCTGGCGACTTAACGGTGGCACCAAATCTAACGAACCGCGAGCTTCTCATCAGCGCGATGGAGAAGGCCGGCTGGGTTCAGGCGAAGGCAGCTCGGATCCTCGGCCTCACACCGCGGCAAGTCGGCTATGCTTTACGCCGGCATGGTATACAGGTGAAGAAGATCTAAATTCGGTGAGCCCACTTATCATGGGCGTGGCCACCCGTCTTCCTCAGGCGCGCAGGTCTATTGTCCAATTTGGCAGCTTCCTGTCGCGACTTCGACAAAACCCGCTTCGGAGCATTGGCCTAAATCGAACACGGAACGCCAATCCTTTGAAATTCCCATCTTATTGTGTTGGCACAGCGCTTGCAGGTCCGACAACGACCCTTTGTCACCAGTGGAGCCGTTCGATGAGTGCACCAATAACGTGGCTTGAAAGCCTGACCAACACGACATCCTCTGGGCAGTTGCTGACAGCCGCAAAATCCGGTGACTGTGCATCCTCGTCCTGCGGTTCGTCCTCACGGCCAACCGACATGGATTCGGCCACCTGGGAGAAGGTCAAGGATCACCCTTGCTTTTCAGAGGAAGCGCACCACTATTTCGCCCGTATGCACGTCGCAGTCGCGCCAGCCTGCAATATCCAATGCAATTACTGCAATCGTAAATATGATTGCGCCAACGAAAGTCGGCCTGGTGTCGTGTCGGAAAAGCTGACACCGGACCAGGCGCTGCGCAAGGTGATTGCGGTTGCCAACGAAGTCCCGCAGCTTTCCGTTCTCGGCATCGCGGGTCCGGGCGACGCTTGTTACGACTGGAAAAAGACAAGGGCGACTTTCGAACGCGTCGCAAGCGAGATCCCCGACATCAAGCTATGCATTTCCACCAATGGACTTGCCCTGCCGGAGCATGTCGACGAGTTGGCGGAAATGAACATCAGTCACGTGACAATCACCATCAACATGGTCGATCCCGCAGTCGGCGAGAAGATCTACCCGTGGATCTTTTATGGCCATCGCCGCTACACTGGCATCGCCGCTGCCAAAATCCTGCATGAGCAGCAGATGTTGGGACTTGAGATGTTGAGCGAACGCGGCATCCTCACGAAGGTCAATTCGGTGATGATCCCCGGCGTCAATGACCAGCACCTCATCGAAGTCAACAAATGGGTCAAGGAGCGCGGCGCGTTTCTGCACAACGTCATGCCGCTGATTTCCGAACCGGCCCACGGCACCTGGTTTGGCCTGGCCGGACAGCGCGGCCCAAATGCGCTCGAACTGAAGGCGTTTCAGGATCGTCTCGAAGGCGGTGCCAAGCTGATGCGTCACTGTCGACAGTGCCGTGCCGATGCAGTCGGCCTTCTCGGCGCTGATCGTGGCCAGGAGTTCACGCTCGACCAGATTCCGCTCGAACTTGATTACGACGGTGGCAAGCGACACGCCTACCGGGAGGTAGTTGCACGCATACGCGATGACCATTCAGCGGCTAAGAAGGAGGCGATCGCAACGGTCGCATCAGTGAACATCCCTGGTTCGCTTCAAGTGGCTGTTGCGACCAAGGGCGGAGGACGCATCAACGAACATTTCGGCCATGCGAAGGAGTTCCAGGTTTACGAAGCCTCGCAAACAGGGATCAAGTTCGTGGGGCACCGTAAGGTCGAGCCGTATTGCCATGGGGGCTGGGGCGAGGACGCCACGCTCGGCGACATTATCGCCGCACTCGAAGGCATCGATTTCGTGCTTTGCGCCAGGATCGGAGATTGCCCCAAAAAGCAGCTCTTGGAAGCTGGAATACAGGCAACGGACGCCTTTGGCTATGATTATATCGAAGCCGCGATCAGCGCTCTTTACGCCACTAAGCATGGTTCCGACCGATCGCAGCTAACCGCTTGAGGCGGCTCACCCGACCGAACCAGGAGTTCAATGATGGCCTACAAAATCATCGCATCCCAATGCACCCAGTGCGGCGCCTGCGAGTTCGAATGCCCTTCCAGCGCCATCGAGTACAAGGGCGAGAAGTACGTGATTGATCCTGACAAATGCACCGAATGCAAGGGAGCTTTCGAGCTACAGCAATGCGCCTCGGTATGTCCGGTGCCGAAGACCTGCGTGCCGGCTTAAGCGCCGAATGCAGTGGCCAGGCCTCCGCGCGCGGCAGGCCCTGGTTTTCCCTGCGTAGCCCCGACAATGAAAGGAATGGCGATGGGTCTTGGACGCGAAGAGGAGGTCGAAATCCATAATCCTCCACGTTTCATGCCGGGTGAGAAAGTCTGTGCCACACGCCACATCAAGAATGACGGCACCTACCCGGGCAAGGAAATCGGAGAACGCCTCGTCAGGAAAGGCGACGCGGGTTTTATACGCGATGTGGGGACCTTTCTCCAGCAGTTTTACATCTATGCCGTCGATTGGATTGATCGCGGCATCGTCGTCGGAATGCGTGCGCGTGAACTGATGAGCCTCGACGAGGTCTCAACCCTGGCAACTGCTGAATGCACTGATCGGAGCGAAGGAAAAGCCCGATGAAAGTAACAATCCGCAGAACTGGCAATGGTTTATCAGCGTATGTTCCCAAGAAGGATCTGGAAGAGCCGATCGTCCAGGTTGAGAATGAAGGCCTATGGGGCGGCATTGTGGTGCTCAGGAACGGCTGGCGGCTCTTATTGCCTGATCTTCCGAAGGACACTCAGTTACCCGTCACCGTCGAGGCAAAGAAGATGGTGGATGATGCAGCGCAAAGAAAAACATCATGAATACAACACAGACTTCCGGTCTGCTCGTTCGGAGCAGCCTTGCCGAAAGTGGTTTGAACTGGCGTGGCTGGACCTGCGGTTTCGAATGCCTCCGACAGCGCTATTGCCTCCGATCTGCTTGATGCCTTCTTGCCAACGCGCCCTCGAGCATCCGTCCCTTGCCCTTGCCCTTGCTTAAGCTTAACGACGCAGTGCGCCTGTTGGCCGAAGGGTACTCAAGGTCCCGGCGGCGCAATCGGTCCAGCGGGCGCCTGCGTGGCGACCCAAGCCCACTGATGAAGGAGTTCACAATGACGACCGGAAAGGCAGCTATCCTGCGCCGCCCTTGGGAGCTGAAGTCTAAGGACCGCACGCGCCGAACCGCTTGTCACGTGCGAGGTTTCGACCAGCGCGCTTAAGGGCGTTACCGTCTTGGGCGTCGGCGTCCCAATCGGCCTGCGGAGATCGCGTGATGGTTCTCGACGCCAAGCGATCGCACAAATCGGCGACGTCCACTGCGTGCTTATCCCGACGACGCGGCCTCGATCCGGCAAGGGCGCCGCACCGCAATCCGCTCGGCAATTCAATTGATGCGTGTCTATTTCGATCGCGCACAAACGTCACACATTCCGAGGCTGTGGCGTCCTATGGTCTATGATGCGTAATCCGGGTGCGTCAGTTCAGTTGCGACATTTTCCCTGACTCTCGCGCTGGCAGCGTTTGGCGGCTGGGTTATGTGGCATTTCGATATGCCGCTCGCCTGGCTCGCCGGCGCAATCATCGCCACCGGCGTGGGTGCGCTGTTCGGGCTGCCTGTGGCTATCCCTCCCTTCGCTCGACTGCCAATGACCGCCGCTATTGGCGCAATGCTCGGAACGTCGTTCTCGCCTGCAGTGTTCGAGCATGCCGGTTGGTGGCCTAGCGGTGTTCATCGTGGCCGCGAGCGCATTGGGCTACATCTATTTCCGGCGTGTGGCGGGATTTGACCATCCCACGGCCTTTTTCTCGGCAATGCCGGGAGGCGTTGTCGACATGGTGACACTCGGCCTGGAACGCGGCGGCGACGAGAAGAAGATCGCGCTCGTCCAGACCACTCGGATCATCTTGGTGGCACTTTCCTTGCCGTTCCTGATACCGAGCGTTGCCGGAGGCGCGCCGCATGGCACCCGCGTCGCTTTCGTTCCGCTCGCGAGCTTCTGCGTCAAGGACGTTGTGTGGTTCTCCGCAGCCGTTTTGCTCGGAGTGGTTGCCGGAAGATTGCTGCGCCTGCCAGCGCGCTATTTGCTCGGGCCCATGTCTGCAAGTGCCATCATGCATTGGGATTGACGCAATTCGAGTTGCCGACTGCGGCACGCGCCGTGGCGCAAGTCGTCATCGGGGCAACCATCGGCTGCCGTCTCGCAATGCCGCCGCCTCGAAAGATCGTGGAAGTCATCGGCTTGTCCTTCGGCTCTACAATCCTGTTTTGTCCGTGACGCTGGTCTTCGCGAGCGTTCTCTCCTTCCTGACAGGAGACCGGTTCACCGCTCTCATGCTCGCCTACTCGCCGGGAAATGTCGCCGAGATAAGCCTCATTTCTTTGTCGCTTGGCGTCGAGATGCCCTATGTTGTCCTCCATCAAATTGTCCGGCTCTTTCTGGTAGCAGCAGGAGCAGCGGCCGTGTTTCGGTGGGTGAAGCGCTAAAGAGGTCGGAATTCCCTGCAAGGCTACATAGGTTCGCGTGGTGCTGAAATCGGCGGGTCATGCAGATGGTGGGCGAAACCTTCGCCCGTGTTCTCTTCCCCAATCCTGACGCGCGACCTGCTCGGAGCCTGATGACCATCCTTATGTCTAACTGTTAGTAAGGCCGAACTTTTAACCTCCTTGGAGTGCGCCCTTTGGGCTGGACATGTATCAGGCTGCGGATTTGCCAGTTTTGGGGCGAGCCACCTCAACGGGCGTTATGATTTCCGGTGGATGTGGTTCTGTGCGTCAAGTTCAGGAAATTGAGGTGGGCATGGCGCTGGACATGCGGCGCGAAGCAGAATGTCTTGGACGGCGGCGACGGCAGTCCGATCTTCAGTCTTGGTCGGTTGAGTTCCTCGTGGGGGCATCAGGTGACGGGAACATCACCGGCCTGCCACCGCCCCTCTCAGAGAATTTGCAGAACTCTCAGCACATTACCGTGAATCTTTACGGAGCTTGGAGCAAAAGATCGCGCGTCCGTCGAAGTGCATCGGCGCTGCTCCTGGTTCGCACAGTCTATTCTAACGCTGCCTATGAGATTCTACCTTCCTAAGTAGGTGCACGGGGCCGACGCTGCCGTTTAAAGGTTCCAGGCCACCGCCAAAACTCCAGTCGTACTAAGGTTTGGGATCCACCTGAGAGCGGGTCGTTGCGGGCATATGGGCCGCACACGTCAGGCGGGGCCATCCTGATGGACTTGTGAACGGTCATGCACCAACTTTCAAGACGGCAGTACTCATACCGCGATCTTTTAAGAGCCTGACTCGAAAAGGTCTCAACAATATCCGTACCTTGCCAAGCGTCGTGTCAGGACCCGGATGTGGGCGATAGTG
>NZ_LPUX01000055.1 GCF_001651865.1 Sinorhizobium glycinis | reverse complement strand
ACAGGCCGGACATATGAAAGCAACCGATCAAACCACCCGACAAAAAGCCCTTGCCATAGGGGGCGTCCACATATGAATCAGCTACGATCTCAGGAAACATGCAGTAGGCGCGGATGGCAGAATTTAGTTCTTGCACTGAGCTTCCTCCTCTCAGTAAGGGCAGGATGAGGCAGAATGGGCGGCCTGTACAGGCAGCAGACGGCAAGGCGTTTGCGGGCTTTTGCAACAGGGAGTGCGGGTTTATGCAGGACGTGGACGCCCCGTCGAGCGCTTAATGGAGGATGCGGTCGACGCGTAGAGCAGGCGGAGGCGATCGCGGGAGGAACTGCGGACATGCCGCACATCGCGCCGGCCGCCCTGGTCGACCACTATCTTGGTATATCCCGGCTGCTGGCCGGCCAGCTCGATTTCCGCTCCGCAATCCGCGCCGTGGCGGCGGAGGTGGCGCACATCATCCCGCACGACCATCTCGACGTCTGTATCCTGATGGTGGGCGGCAATTACCACACGGCTTACGAAACGGGCATGGACACCGCCTGGGGAAACGTCGCCTCGACGCCGGTCGCCAGCAGTCCAATCCGATCCCTCCTTTGGGGCGAAGTCGACTATATGCTCACCGACGATGCGATCAACGATCAGCGCTTCCACTTCGAGGGGGCATTCAAGCGGCCGATCATCGAGCAATCTCTCCGCAGCCGGTTGCATGTGCCGATGAAGGTGCAGGGCACGATCATCGCAGCCCTCAGCTGCTCATCGCAGGCTCCGGCAATCTACACCATGGAGGACGTCGACCGGGCGCGGATTATCGCCGACCTGCTGGCGCCCTATTTCTTTGCCCTGCACGCCGCCGAACAGGCGCAGCGACTGGCCATCGTCGAGGCGGAGGCGCGGGCGCGGGAGGAAGGGCTGAGGCAGGGTGCCCTGAAGTTGACCGAAGCCCTGGAGCAGGAGCGCCAACGCATCGGCATGGACCTCCATGATCAGACGCTTGCCGACCTCACGCGGTTGTCGCGCCGCATCGACCGACTGGCTCGGTCGAGCGAGCTGAACGGCGAGGCACTCGATCCCATTTCGCGAGGCCTGCACCATTGCATGCAGGACCTGAGGCAGATCATCGAGCAGGCAACTCCCTCTGTCTTGCAGCTCTTCGGCCTCGCTCAGGCGGTCGAGAACCATCTCGACCGGTCCGTCCGCGACAGTGCCATGCCGATCGAGTGGGCAGTCGCCGATGAGACTGCAGGGGCACTTGAACGGTTGGAGCCGACGGTGAGCGTCGCTCTCTTCCGCATAGCGCAAGAAGCGATCAACAACGCGGTTCGTCACGCCCAGCCATCGGCGATCACCGTCAAGCTTCGGCTCGAAGCAGGCCAGCTCGCGATCGAGATATCGGATGACGGGCGCGGATTTCCCAAAGCCCGTGGGCGCATCGGAGGCGGCATCGACAGCATGAAGACGCGTGCGCGGCTCATTTCGGCGAAATTCGCCATCGGTCCACGGCGTGACAATCGCGGCACGATGGTTACGGTCTTGCTGCCGCTCGGCGAGCTCGCAGCCGATGCGGAAGTCCAGTGATGAGAGAGGAGGACCGGCGATGAAGGTTCTGATCGTAGAAGACGACCCGCTGCATCGCTCCTACCTGCATGAGGCGGTCTGTTCGGCGCTGCCCGAATGCGACACCGTGATCGAGGCGGAAAACGGGATCGTCGGCGAGCGGCTCGCCCGTGACCACAAGTCCGCCCACATCGTCATGGACCTGCAGATGACCACCCGCAACGGGATCGAAGCGGCGCGGACCATTTGGAAAGAGCGTCCGGACACGCGCATCCTCTTCTGGTCGAACTACTCCGATGAGGCCTATGTCCGCGGCGTCTCGCGTATCGTCCCGGACGGAGCGGCCTATGGCTACGTGTTGAAGTCCGCTTCCGATGAGCGACTGAAGCTGGCCCTCCGTTCAATCTTCGTCGAGAGCCAGTGCGTGATCGATCGCGAGGTCCGCGGCTTGCAACAGAAAAGCATCGGCCACGCCAACAGCCTCACCGATTCGGAATATGAGATCCTCGTCGATATCGCCCTCGGATTGACGGACCGGGCAATTGCCAGACGCCGAAGCCTGTCGCTGCGCAGCGTCCAGAACCGGTTGCAGCAACTCTACGACAAGCTGGACGTTTACCAGGCGGCTGCCGACGATCAGCTCGACAGCCGGTTCAACCTGAGGGCGCGCGCCGTCACCATTGCCCTCTTGCGCAAGCTGTTGAACTACAATGCCCTGGAGAGAGCAGAGGCGGAATTGCAAGACTGGCTGAAGGAACCAAAGTGAGCGACGCTTCCGGCTTTCGCGGGCGATGACCTTTGAGGTCGCCGCGACTGGGGCCATAGGAACATCGAAGGGTCCAAGCCAGCAAATCGGAGCGGATTGCCTATCGAGTCCGGCCGGCGCTAGTCCTCCTCTACGAAGACCTCGTTGCGCTTCCGGCGGATGTGCGGCAGGGCGGCGACGAGAATGCACATGAGCCCGAGCGCAAGCAGCGCCGCCGAGAGCGGCCGGGTCACGAAGGTCGTCGGATCGCCATGGGAAATGATCATCGCCCGGCGCAGATTTTCCTCTAGAGCGGGATGCGCTCACATACGTTCGCGTCGCCGCTCTAAACCTTTGTTTTTGCCGCATTTGTGCGACGTCAGGTGATTCCACCTGACTGCAAAATGCTCTAAAAGCGGCCCCAGAACGAAGCCGAGGAGGAGCGGCGCGGGTTCGCAGCCGAGCCGAATGAGCACGTAGCCCAGGACGCCGAAAACGGCGATCGCGTAGACGTCGAAGGGATTTCCGTCGATCGAATAGCAGCCGATCGAGGCGAAGACGACGATCGCCGGGAAGAGCACGCGATAGGGGATCGTCAGCATCTTCACCCAAAGGCCGATGAGCGGCAGATTGAGGATCACGAGCATGATGTTGCCGATCCACATGGAGACGATGATGCCCCAGAAGAGCGCCGGCTGATCCTCGATGACGGTCGGGCCGGGTGTGATTCCTTGCAGGATGAACGCGCCGATGATCAGCGCCATCACCGGATGGGCCGGAATGCCGAGCGTGAGCAGCGGGATGAACGAGGTCTGGGCCGCAGCGTTGTTGGCGCTCTCCGGACCAGCCACGCCCTCGATCGCACCGTGGCCGAACTCCTGCGGGTTCTTCGAGAGCCTCTTTTCGGCCGCGTAGGACGCGAAGGAGGCGAGCACGTGGCCGCCGCCCGGCAGGATTCCGAGCACCGAGCCGAGCCCTGTGCCGCGCAGGACCGGCATGGCGATGCGGCGCAAGTCCTTGCCCGTAAGCCAGAGGTTGGTCACGCGGCTCACGCCGACCTCGCGGTCCGATAGCGATTGCAGATTCTTGAAGATCTCCGCGACGCCGAAGACGCCGACCGCAAGCGATACGAAGTTCACGCCGCCGAAGAGTTCCTGGTAGCCCATCGTGTAGCGCGGCGTGCCGCTGGTGACGTCCTGGCCGATCGTGCCGAGGAGCAGGCCGAGCGCGATCATCGCCAGCGCTTTAAGCACCGATCCATGGGCGAGCGAGATCGAGACCAGCAGTCCGAGGACGAGCAGCGAGAAATACTCGGCCGCGCCGAAGTTCAGCGCTACGCGGGCGAGCGGCGGCGCAGCGACGGCGAGCACCAGCGTTGCGAAGGAGCCGGCGAAGAAAGAGCCCAGCGCCGCAGTCGCGAGCGCGCGCCCGGCACGTCCCTTGCGCGCCATCTGGTAGCCGTCGATCGCCGTGACTGCGGAGGAGGATTCGCCGGGCAGGTTGATGAGGATCGCGGTGGTCGATCCGCCATACTGTGCGCCGTAATAGATGCCGGCCAGCATGATTAGGGCCGTCACCGGGGAGAAGGTGAAGGTGATCGGCAGGAGCATGGCGATGGTCGCCGTCGGGCCGATGCCCGGAAGCACGCCGACCAGCGTCCCCAACAATACGCCGACGAAACACCAGAGCAGGTTCTGGATGGTGAACGCCGTCTCGAAGCCGAGCGCGAGATGGGAAAGAAGTTCCATTGGCAATGCTCCTCAGTAGATCTGGTAGGAGCCGAACACAGGCCCGAGAAGAGGTAGCGAGAGGCCGAGGCCGACCTTGAAGACCAGCCAGCAAAGCAGCGACAGCGCCGCTGCGATCCATCCCGCCGAAACGATCGAGTTCTGAGGCGACGCCAGCGCGGTCAGAAAGCCGCAGAGGAATACGATGGGCAGAAGACCGAGGTCACGGCTATAGGCTCCGAAGAGCACCAGGGAGACGCAGACGAGCGCCGCACCGCGCCACGGCAGGGCGCCCGGAGCATCGACGCTTTCGCTGCGGCCGAATACGGCGAGCGCAATGCCCAGAGCCCCGAGCATGATCGACAGCAAGAGAGGCACGAAACCCGGTCCCATGGCGATCAGCTGGCCCATCTCGTAGCCGGTTGCTCCCCAGCCGAAGACTACCGCTATCGCGACAAAGGTCAGACCGGCGAGAAAGTCCGGACGCGATCGCGTTCGGTTCGGTTGAAGGTTGTTGAATTCGGCCATTTTCTCCTCCCAGAGTAACAGCGGCCCGAGGCCATGGGGGTTACGGCAGCACGAGCACCGCCCTGAAATCATTGACATTGGTGAGGGTCGGGCCCGTCACCACGAGGTCGCCGAGTCGCTCGAAAAGCTCGTAGCTGTTGTGATCGTCTAGCAGGCGCTTCACGTCCTCCGCGGCCCCGGCCCGACGGATCGTGTCCGGCGCGATCACGGCGCCGGCCGCTTCCGCATTGCCGTCGATGCCATCGGTATCGGCAGCAAGGGCGTAGACGCACGGGTCGCCATCGAGCGCGAGCGCCATTGAGAGCAGGAACTCGGTGTTGCGACCGCCGAGGCCCGATCTGGCACCCGACAGCGATACGGTCGTCTCGCCGCCCGAGAGCAGCACGACCGGTGGTGCGGCGGGCTGGCCATGGATACCCACGGATTTTGCGATGCCAGCCATCAGCTTGCCCGCCTCGCGCGCCTCGCCCTCGAGTGCATCGCCAAGGATCACTGGCTTCACCCCCGCGCGCCCGGCGGCGGACGCGGCGGCCTGAAGCGTCATCATCGGCGTTGCGATCAGCCGGAAGTCGGCCTCCCAAGGCGCTTCGGTTATCGCAGGCTTGCACAGTATGGCTTTGGCCGCCTGGGGCAGGTCAGGGCCGAGTCTTTCGGCAAGATAAGCAAGGTCGAGGTGCCGATAAGGGTCGTGGACCGTCGGGCCGGAGGCGATCGCCAGGGGGTCGTCCCCGGGGATATCCGATATCGCCAGCGTGACGACCCTTGCCGGACGCGCCGCTTCCGCCAGCCGCCCGCCCTTGACGGCGGAAAGCCGCCGACGGATGGCGTTCATCTCGGCGATGCCGAAACCGGAGGCGAGGAGAAGACGGTTGACGGCCTGTTTGTCGCCTTCCGACAGGCCCTCGACCGGCATGGCAAGCAGCGACGATCCGCCGCCCGAAATCAGGGCCAGGACGAGATCGCCTTCACCGAGCGATCGGACGCTTGCCATGATCCGCCGGGCGGCTTCGAAGCTTGCTGCGTCCGGCACGGGATGCCCGGCCTCGATCACGTCGATCCGCTTCGTGGCAACGGCATGGCCGTGACGTGTCACGACACAACCCGACAGATCGACATCGGGCCAGGCCTCCTCGACCGCCTTTGCCATCACGGCGGCCGACTTGCCCGCACCGACAACCACGCAGCGGCCGGGTGGCTTGTCGGGCAAGAACTGCGGCAGTACCCGCAACGGATCGGCACTCCGCACGGCCGCCTGGAAGAGGTCGAGGAGAAGCGCCTTTGCCGCGGATCGGGGAAATGTTGAGGCTTGCATCGAAGCTCCCTCTCGTCCGGCCCGAATACCTAGATGTTGGAGCGGCGGATTGCTTCGCAGACCACGTCCGTCACTTCCTGCGTCGTCGCCTTGCCGCCGACGTCAGGCGTCAGGATTCCGGCGCCGGTGACCGCTTCCACCGCCTGCATCAGCCGCGCCGCCGCTGCCGCCTCGCCGAGGTGAGCGAGCATCTGGGCGGCCGTCCAGAAGGTTGCGACCGGATTGGCAATGCCCTTCCCGGTGATGTCGAAGGCCGAGCCGTGGATGGGCTCGAACAT
This sequence comes from Sinorhizobium glycinis, assembly GCF_001651865.1. Lineage (GTDB taxonomy): Bacteria > Pseudomonadota > Alphaproteobacteria > Rhizobiales > Rhizobiaceae > Sinorhizobium > Sinorhizobium glycinis. The sequence goes on along the minus strand of NZ_LPUX01000055.1, from coordinate 439,618 downwards.
GGAGGGATAGCGCCGTTCCGGATCGATATTGGCTGTCGGCGCCACGCCGAGGCTCCCGGCAAGCGCGCCGGCGAGGTCGGAGAGGATATCGGCATGGAGGTTCGTCGCAACGATCGTGTCGAGGCTGCGCGGCTTCAGGGTCATGCGCGCAGTCATCGCGTCGACAAGCATCTTGTCCCAGGTCACATCGGGAAATTCCTGCGCAACCTCCGCGGCAATCTCGTCCCACATCACCATGCCGTGCCGCTGGGCGTTCGATTTGGTGACGACCGTGAGCAGCTTGCGAGGCCGTGACTGCGCCAGCTTGAAGGCGTAACGCATGATGCGGGTGACACCGGTGCGGGTGAATATCGCGACTTCCGTTCCGACCTCCTCGGGGTGGCCACGATGCGCCCGGCCGCCGATGCCGGAATATTCGCCCTCCGAGTTCTCGCGGACGATCACCCAGTCGAGATCACCGGGACCGACGCCCGCCAGCGGCGAGGCGATGCCCGGAAGAACCTTGGTCGGCCGGACATTCGCATACTGGTCGAAGCCTTGGCAGATCGGCAGCCGGAGACCCCAAAGAGTAATGTGATCCGGGACGTCGGGGGCACCGACGGCGCCGAAAAAGATCGCGTCGAAGCCCTTCAACCTGTCCGGGCCGTCGGCCGGCATCATCACGCCGTGTTTCTTGTAGTGGTCCGACCCCCAGTCGAACATGGTCACGTCGAGCTTGAAGGTGCCTTCGCGCCGCTCGAGAGCCTCCAGGGCCTGGAGACCGGCCGCGATGACTTCGGGCCCGATGCCGTCGGCCGGGATTGCCGCGATCTTGTAGTGCTGCATGGATTCGGTCCTTTTTGAGTAAGCGACACCGCATCCATCACGATACGGTGCCGACCCGTGGGTAAGGTGAGAGGTTAGTTTGCGGCGAGGAGCTTGCTCCAGCGCTCGATTTCGGACTGAAACCGCTTGTCCAGCGCCGCTGGTGTCGCGAGCTCCGCCGGAACCGGTACGGTTCCGAGAGATGCAAAACGCTCGATCACTGTTTGGCTCGTAAGCGCCTTCTGAAGCGCCGCGGAAAGTTTCTGGCGGATCGGTTCGGGCGTGCCCTTCGGTGCCCAGATCGCGTGCCAGGCGGTGATCTCGAAGTCCTTCACGCCGCTCTCGCTGATTGTCGGTACATCGAGCAGTACCGGGATGCGTTCCTTGGTGGTCACCGCATAGGGCTTGATCTCGTCGCCCTTGATCTGGTTGACGGTATTGGTGGTCTGGTCGCACATCAGGTCGATCTGGCCGCCGACGAGGTCTGTCATGGCCGGGCCGGTGCCCTTGTAGGGCACGACCGTCAGCTTGACACCGGTCGCTTCGACGAGCAGTCGGCCGCAAAGATCGGAGACGGCGCCGACGCCAGCCGTTCCGAAGGTTGCGCCGGCGCCTTCACCCTTGAGGTATCCGAGAAGCTCTGTCATGTCCCCCGGCGGCAGGTCTTTCCTGCCGACAACGGTCATCGGCACCTCGGTGACCAGGCCAACCGGGTCGAAGGCTTCACCCGGCTTGTAGGCGAGATCGGGATAGAGCGCACCAAAGGTCGAGACGCCGATATGGTAGAGAAGGAGCGTATAGCCATCCGGCTCCGCGGCCGCCACGCGGCCGCTGCCGAGCGAGCCGCCTGCACCACCTGCATTTTCGATCAGGACCTGCTGGCCGAGATCGGCCCTCATGGCCTCGGCGACAAGGCGTGCGACCGTGTCGCTCGGGCCGCCGGCGGCTGCCGGGACCAGTATCGTGATCGGCCTGGTTGGGTAGTCTTCCTGGGCAAAGGCGGGTGCCGCTATTGCCATCGAGACGGCTGCGAGCGCTGCCGTAAGTATTTTCCTCATCGTTTCCTCCCTTGAGACGGCTGGCGACCGTCCGATTAGCCTTGCGTGCAAGCTTGCATGCAAGATGGAGTGCATCTAGACACGGGCCGCATCTTTTGTCAATGATGCGCGTCAAGGAGACCCGCATAGATGAAACCAGGTTCCAAAGATCAGAAGATTGAAGGTGTGCGCGGGGCGGACGAGTCGCCGGCCGGGGCCGAAGCACGCGCCGACGCCGCCTATCGCTTCCTGCGGAACGCCATCCTCACGAATGAAATTCCGGTCGGGTTCCAGGCCACGGAAGTCGAGATCGCGGCGCGACTCGGAATGAGCCGGACACCGGTTCACGAGGCGATGGCCCGCCTGCAGGAAGAAGGCTTCGTGCAAATCCTTCCGCGGCGAGGCATCCTCGTCAAAGGTCTTTCGCCGGCCGACCTGTTGGAAATCTACGACATTCTCATCGGACTTGAAGGCGCGGCTGCCGAGAGGCTCGCACTTGAGGGGGGCGACGCGATTTCCGAAGTCGTACAAGAACTCGAGAATCTGACCGAACGCATGGAACTCGCCCTGGATGCGGGCGACATGGACGCCTGGGCAGATGCGGACGAGGCATTTCACGACGCGCTTGTCGCGCGCTGCGGCAACGGACGCATCCGACGGCTGGCAGGCACGGTCTCCGGTCAGTCACACAGGGCACGCCGCCTGACCCTCAACATGCGGCCCCCGCCCGCGCAGTCTGTGATCGAGCATCGGCAGATCATCCATGCGATCGAGGCAGCCGATCCAATCGCTGCCGGCAGCGCCGCCCGAGCCCACCGCCGGCGGGCCAGAGATCAACTCGTACCGATCCTCAGGCGGCTGAATTTTTCTTCTCTGTGAGCAGCCGAGACGAAGCCGGTCCGGATGGGCGCGCCGGCGATGCCGTATTCGCTGCCATCCTAGACATCGTCAGGCGCGCGCCGATCCTCTTGCGCGACGATTGAGAATGATTCTGAGCCTGGCTTCGTTCTGAGCAGGGCCCGTACGCTCGCCGGTCTTTCGTTCCTCGGGCCTCGGTCGCCAATCGGAGTCCTCCCCCAGCGCGTCCTTTGCCTGCGGTCCATCGAGCCGATTGAGCAGGGTGATGATTATCTCCCGGTCGCTGATACCGCTGTCGGAAGACAAATAGTCCCATAGATCTCTTCGGCAGTCCTCAATGAGCTTTCTCATTTTCTCGGTTTTCATCGGGTACCTCAAAAAGAAAGCTCGGCAGTGAAGTCCCGGAGCGGTGAAGGGGCGATTGGCGACCGCTCCGGGATTGTCGCACGGCGGCGGCGGGGGGATAGCCGTTGTTCCGCATGTGCTCGTCGTCGAGTATGTCTTGCGAGAAATCACTCGGCAACCGGCCTAAGACCTTTGGTCCTGCCACCCGGGACTAAGGTCCTAGAGTTGGGGCGCCAAACTGCGCGGTGACCGATCCTGCGATAACATCAGCTTATCGCGACAATCGGAAATTCCAACTTAAACTAATCGAACGGCTTGGATATGGTGCCTGAAGATGCAGCTGCTGGCACAGCCGTCGGCGGCCAGCTCTGACGTCCACCACCCGGGACGAGCGACGCCCCAGCCTTTTTGGCCTAATTGGCTGACTTCCTCCGGATGGCCCAATTCAAGCAAGCACAATGGAGAGAATTATGGATTCAAAGGTCGAAAGTGCGGGCAAGTGTCCGGTGGCGCACACCCACACGGCCCGTGGCGGGAGGTCGAACCGGGACTGGTGGCCGAACCAGTTGAACCTCAGGATCCTCCATCAGAACTCTTCCGTGTCCGACCCCATGGGCACGGCGTTCAACTATGCCGAGGAGTTCAAGAAGCTCGATCTCGAGGCCCTGAAGAAGGACCTCCACGCGCTGATGACCGATTCGCAGGATTGGTGGCCGGCCGACTTCGGTCATTACGGTCCGCTTTTCATCCGCATGGCCTGGCATAGCGCTGGCACATACCGCACCGGAGACGGCCGCGGCGGCGCAGGCGCCGGTCAGCAGCGTTTCGCGCCGCTCAACAGCTGGCCGGACAACGTCAACCTCGACAAGGCGCGCCGGCTGCTGTGGCCGATCAAGCAGAAATACGGCAACAGGATCTCCTGGGCCGATCTGATGATCCTCACCGGCAACGTTGCCCTGGAGTCGATGGGATTCAAGACCTTCGGCTTTGCCGGCGGCCGCGCCGATGTCTGGGAGCCCGAGGAAGACGTCTATTGGGGTGCCGAGGATACCTGGCTTGCCGACAAGCGCTACACGGCAGAGCGCGACCTCGAAAAGCCCCTCGCGGCGGTGCAGATGGGCCTGATCTATGTGAATCCGGAAGGACCGAACGGCAACCCGGATCCGCTTGCCGCCGCCCGCGACATCCGCGAGACCTTCGCCCGCATGGCAATGAACGACGAAGAAACCGTAGCGCTCATCGCCGGCGGCCACACCTTCGGCAAGACCCACGGCGCCGGCGAAGCCTCGCATGTCGGTGTCGAGCCCGAAGGCGCGGACATCGCGGAACAGGGCTTCGGCTGGACCAGCAGCTTCGGAAGCGGCAAGGGGGCCGATACGATCGGCAGCGGCCTCGAAGTCACCTGGACGACGACGCCGACCAAGTGGAGCAACAACTTCTTCTGGAACCTGTTCGGCTACGAATGGGAACTGACCAAGAGCCCGGCCGGAGCGCATCAGTGGAAGCCGAAACACGGCGCCGGTGCCGCGACCGTTCCGGATGCGCACGATCCGTCGAAGCGGCACGCGCCGGCCATGCTGACGACCGACCTTGCCCTGCGCTTCGACCCTGCCTACGAGAAGATTGCGCGGCGCTTCTTCGAGAACCCGGATCAGTTCGCGGATGCGTTTGCCCGTGCCTGGTTCAAGCTGACCCACCGCGACATGGGTCCGCGGGTGCGTTATCTCGGCCCGGAAGTTCCGGAAGAAGAACTGATCTGGCAGGATCCGGTCCCTGCCGTCGACCACCCCCTGGTCGACGGCCAGGACATTGCCGATCTCAAGGAGAGGATTCTTGCATCCGGCCTGTCGGTCTCCCAACTGGTCTCGACCGCCTGGGCGTCGGCATCGACCTTCCGCGGTTCCGACAAGCGTGGCGGGGCGAACGGTGCGCGAATCCGTCTCGCGCCTCAGAAGGATTGGGAGGTCAACCAGCCGGAGCAGCTCGCCACCGTGCTCGAAACGCTCGAAGGCATCCAGAAGGCGTTCAACGACGGCGGGTCCGGCGGCAAGAAGGTGTCGCTCGCAGACCTGATCGTCCTTGGCGGTTCTGCGGCCATCGAGAAGGCCGCGATGAACGCTGGGCACGACATCGAGGTTCCCTTTGCGCCCGGCCGCACCGACGCCACGCCGGAGCAGACCGATGTGGACTCCTTCGGCGTTCTGGAACCGATCTCCGACGGCTTCCGCAACTACCAGAAGGGCGACTATCTGATTTCGCCCGAGGAACTGCTGATCGACAGAGCCCAGCTTCTGACGCTGACCGCGCCGGAAATGACGGTTCTCATCGGCGGCATGCGCGTGTTGAACGCCAACACCGCGCAATCCCAGCATGGCGTCTTCACGACGCGCCCCGAGACGCTCACCAACGATTTCTTCGTGAACCTGCTCGACATGGGCACCGCGTGGAAGGTCTCTCCGGAGTCGAAATACGTCTTCGAGGGACGCGACCGCAATACGGACGAAATCAAGTGGACCGCTACCCGCGTCGATCTCGTCTTCGGTTCGAACTCGCAGCTCAGAGCGCTTGCCGAGGTCTACGGTCAGAGCGACGCGCAGGAAAAGTTCGTGCGCGATTTCGTGGCGGCCTGGACGAAGGTGATGAACGCCGACCGCTTCGATCTCGTCTGATCCGAGCTCAAATGAAAGGGCGCGGCCGTCTCGCAGCCGCGCCCTTTTTAATTGGGCGAGATCGCCCATGCACTCTTACACACCGAGCTTTTGCCGCTCCGCGATCCGCCACGCCCGCGGCGTCGTTCCGACGTGACGGACGAAGAAACGGGAGAAATAGGCCGCGTCCGAAAAGCCGAGGCGGAAGCTGATTTCCTGTACGCTCGCCCGGGTGAAGACGAGTTCGCGCCGCGCCGCCTCGAGCAGCCGTCCGGCAATCACTTCGTGCACGCTCTGCCCGGACATCGCGCGGACCACACGGTTGAGATGAGTCGGCGACAGGCCGAGCTCGCGGGCATAGAAGGCCGCCGGGCGGTGCGCCAGACAATGCTGCCGCAGCAGCGCATCGAAGCGTTCCATGCGCCGCTCGTTCTCGCTGTCCCCGGCCGACTCGTTGGCGAGGGGTATTTCGGTGAGCCGCGCCGTCAGCCCCAGCACCGTCGTGAGATAGGCATCGAGCAGGCCGGTGCGGTGGCGGCGTCGCGCTTCCCATTCCTCGGCCAGGCGCTGCAACGTCTCGGCAATGTAGCGGCCGTCCTCGCTCCGACCGAGCGGCGTCAGGCGAGGGGTCGCCAGCCAGGTCCCGAGACGGTTGCGGCTACCCGGCGCAATTGGCAGATGCGACGCGAGCACCGTGAAAACGAAACCGTCGATGTCGGGGGAAAAGCGGAACCCGTGGCTGACTGCGGGCGGGATGGTGATCACCGCCGGCGGTGAAATCGACTGCAGCTTGTCGCCGAACAGGGCATCGCCCGAGCCCTTGGCGATGTACAGGATCTGAAAGAAGCTCTCGTGGCGATGAAGGCCGATTTCCCAATGATGCAGACGGCTGCGCGAGGGGATCGTCTCGCAATGCAGCCAGAAATCCGGCCTTTCGCCGGATTCCTCTCCGTAAAGCTCGTAGGTCGGGACGGGTCGTTTCATCGGGTTCACGCAGCGTGGATGTTCGATAAGTCCAATTAGTTGGCGGAAATGTCCATTGAGGCAAGTGCCTGCGACGCGCAAACTTCCTGACAAAAGTCAGTTTTGGAGCGGACGGGGAAGGCGGCATCGCCGCCGATACGGTGCTTCAGGTGAGGGGGTCCATGCGAACGCAGGTCGTCATAATCGGTTCCGGGCCGTCCGGGCTCCTGCTCGGGCAATTGCTCACCCTGGCAGGGATCGACAATTTGATCCTCGACCGCGCCAGCAAGGAACACATCCTCGGCCGGGTTCGCGCCGGTGTTCTGGAGGAAGGCACGGTCCGGTTGATGGATGAGGCGCAGTCCGGGGCTCGCATGCATGCCGAGGGGTTGCCGCATGAGGGGTTCTCGCTCGCCTTCGACGGCCGCGACCACCGCATCGACCTCTCCGGGCTGACGGGCGGCAAGCGGGTGCTGATCTACGGTCAGACGGAGCTTACCCGCGACCTCATGGATCATCGTCAAGCCGCCGGCGCGTTATCGATCTACGAGGCCGCAAACGTCACGCCATGCGAGTTCGATGGCTACGCGCCTTACGTCACATATGAGAAAGATGGTGTAACGCATCGGATGGATTGCGATTTCATCGCCGGATGCGACGGTTTTCATGGGGTCAGCCGCAGGTCTGTGCCGGACCGGGCGGTCCGCGCCTTCGAGAAGATCTATCCCTTCGGCTGGCTCGGCATCCTTGCCGACGTGCCGCCCGTCGATCACGAATTGGTCTACGCCAACCACCCGCGCGGCTTTGCGCTCTGTTCGATGCGGTCGCTGAGCCGCAGCCGTTACTACATCCAGTGCTCGCTCGACGAAAAGCTCGACGATTGGGACGACCAGCGTTTCTGGGACGAATTGCGGCGCCGTCTGCCGGTCCATCACGCCGAACGGGTCGTGACCGGGCCATCCTTCGAGAAATCGATCGCACCGCTACGCTCTTTCGTCGCCGAGCCGATGCGCTTCAATCGACTGTTTCTGGTGGGCGATGCCGCCCATATCGTGCCGCCGACCGGAGCCAAGGGGCTGAACCTTGCCGCGAGCGACGTGCACTACCTGTTCGAGGGCCTGCTGGAACATTACCAGGATCGCTCCAACGCCGGCGTCGACTCCTATTCGGCCCGGGCGCTGGCGCGTGTCTGGAAGGCGGTGCGCTTTTCCTGGTGGATGACGACGATGATGCACCGCTTTCCCGACACCAGCGACTTCGACCAGAAGATCCAGGAGGCCGAACTCGACTATCTCACCCATTCGCGAGCCGCCGCGACGGCGCTCGCAGAGAACTATGTCGGGCTGCCGTTTTGACGTATCCGTTCGTGCCGAAGCCGGCGGAAGCGATCGGGGCCACCAACGTGGGAGGGCTACCCATTGCCGGGCGTTCCTTGAAGGGCCGATTCATAACTAGAAAGTTATGTGGAGCGGGTTATCTTTCATTTTTCAACATCGTTCCACATGTCAAACTGACGGCGATCAAGAAATACAATTGATCATTAGACGGCGCCGGACGGGAGCGAGCCGGACGTCGTGGGGAGGAAACATGAAACGGACTATTCTCGCCGCGCTGGCGGCACTCACAATTGCCGGGACAGCCCACGCCGACACGATCAAGATCGGAGTCATCGGGCCGTTTTCCGGTCCGTTCGCGCTGCAGGGCAAGAATTTCAAGGCCGGCATCGACGCCTATAAGGCGCTGAACGGCAGCAAGGTCGGCGACGACGACCTCGAAATCATCTACCGGGACGTGCCGCAGCCCGATCCGGCGCAGTCCAAGGCGCTGGCGCAGGAGCTCGTCGTCAAGGAGGGCGTGCAATATCTCGCCGGCTTCTATTTCACCCCCGACGCAATGGCCGTGACGCCGCTTCTCGAGCAGGCGAATGTGCCGCTGGTCATCATGAATGCCGCAACCTCGGCGATCGTCACCAAGAGCCCGCTGGTCGTGCGCACCTCGTTCACGCTCTGGCAGACATCGACGCCGATGGCCAAAGTGGCGAAGGACGCCGGCGTCTCGAAGGTCATTTCGGTGGTCAGCGACTACGGACCGGGTGTCGATGCCGAGAACGCCTTCAAGAAGGGGTTCGAGGCGGCGGGCGGCCAGATCGTCGAGGCGATCCGTATGCCGCTTGCCACCAATGATTTCTCGCCGATCATGCAGCGCGTCAAGGATTCGGGCGCCGAAGGGCTCTTCGCCTTCCTGCCGTCCGGTCCGACGACGCTGGGTTTCGTCAAGGCCTTCAACGAAAACGGGCTCAAGGATGCCGGCATCAAGTTCTTCGCGCCGGGTGACCTGACGCAGGAATCCGACCTGCCGGCACTTGGCGAAGCCGCGCTCGGCATCCAGACGACCTTCCACTATGCGGTCTCGCACGATTCGCCGGAGAACAAGGCCTTTGTCGAGGCGGCCGGGAAGGCGATCGGCAACCCGGCCGAGCTTTCCTTCCCCTCGGTCGGTGCCTATGACGGCATGCATGTCATCTACAAGATGATCGAGGCGACGGGCGGCGAGCAGGACGCTGAGAAGGCGGTCGATGCGGTCAAGGGACTTTCCTGGACGAGCCCGCGCGGTCCCGTATCGATCGATCCGGAATCCCGCCATATCACCCAGAACATCTATCTGCGCGAAGTCGCCAAGGCCGAGGACGGCTCCTATTACAACAAGGAGATCGCGACCTTCGAGAAGCAGGGCGATCCCGGTCTTGCGGCGATGAAGTAACCGGTTGGCGAATTGGATGCGGGGCCGCCGGCCCCGCTCTGAAACAGGGTGGGTCATGCAAACAGTCTTCAGTATAGCAGTCGACGCACTCGCTTACGGCATGGTGCTGTTCGTGATTTCGATCGGTCTTTCCGTCACCATGGGCCTCATGCGGGTGGTCAACTTGGCCCATGGCGCCTTCGCCATGATCGGAGGATACATTGCCTCCTACGCGGCGCGCGACCTGGGTCTCGGCTACGGATTTGCGGTGCTGCTTGCCGTGTTCGGAACGATCGTCATCGCCGTTCCGATCGAGCGCCTGCTTTACCGACGCATCTACGGCGCGCCTGAACTCACCCAAGTGCTGATGACGATCGGCATCACCTTCTGCATCATCGGCATCGCCAACTACGTCTTCGGTCCGACGCTGAAGACAGTCCCGCTGCCGCCGGCGCTGCAGGGATCGGTCGATCTCGGCTTCCGGTCGATCGCCACGCATCGGATCTTCGCTATTGGCTGCGGTCTCGGCGTGGCGGTTGCCCTCTGGTACCTGATCGAGAAGACGGCCTTCGGCGTGAAGCTCAGGGCCGCCGTCGACAACGCGGCGATGGCGGCTGCGCTCGGCGTCCGCACCGAGATCGTCTATGCGGTGAGCTTCGCGGTCGCGGTCGGTCTCGCAGCCTTGGGGGGCGTCGTCGGCGCCGAACTGCTGCCGGTCGAGCCCTATTACGCGCTGCGCTACATGGTGACGTTCCTGGTCGTCGTGTCCGTCGGCGGGGCAGGATCGATACCGGGCGCGCTCGTCGCCTGCCTGCTGCTTGGCGGCATCGACACGGCCGGCCGCTACCTCGTGCCGGAGTTCGGCGAATTCTTCTTCTACCTTGCGGTCATCGCCATCGTTTGCGTCTTTCCGCGCGGCCTTGCCGGAAGGGCGGGACAATGACCATGGCAACCATGAACGATGCGCTGGCGGGCGCCCAAGGCAAGGGGCGCAAGCGCGGCCGCGACCTCGCCGGTCTGGCGGTGATCCTCGGGCTGGCCGTGCTCGGTTACCTGTTGTTTCCCAACAACCTCGCGCTGCTCACCCGCATGACCGCGATCGCGCTTCTAGTTCTCTCCCTCGACCTCGTCACCGGCTATTGCGGCGTGGCGACGCTCGGCCATGCTGCGCTCTTCGGCAGCGGCGCCTATGCGTCCGGCATTGCCGCAGTGCATTTCGGCATCACCGATCCGCTGCTGATGCTTGCCTGCGGCATTCTCGGCGGCGCGGTTGCGGGGCTCGTCTGCGGTATCGTCATCCTGCGGGCGCATGGGCTTCCGCAACTTGTCCTGTCGATCGCGCTCATCCATCTGTTTCACGAATTCGCCAACAAGGCCTCCGCGTGGACAGGCGGCAGCGACGGGCTTGCCGGCATCGCGCCCGATCCGCTGCTCGGCTATTTCGAATTCGATCTTTGGGGCCGCACCGCCTATGTGCTCGGCATCATTCTCCTTGCTGTCGTCTTCGCGCTGCTGCGGCTCATTGTCCGCTCGCCCTTCGGGATGCTTTGCCGCGGCGTCAAGGAGGACCCGATCCGCATCCGCGCCATGGGCGCCTCGCCGAAGCTGGCCTTGATGAAGATGTATGTGATTTCCGGCGCGGTTGCCGGCGCGGGCGGCACGCTCAACGCCATCTCCACCCAGGTTGTCGGCCTCGACAGCCTTTCCTTCACGCTGTCGGCCGAGAGCCTGGTCATGCTGGTGCTCGGCGGCACCGGCTCGCTTTTCGGCGCGCTCACCGGCACGATCGTCTTCATGTTCTTCGAGGATATCGTCTCCGCCGCCAATCCGTTCCACTGGCTGACGATGGTCGGGGCGCTTCTGATCGCCGTCGTGCTCTTCGCGCCGAAAGGTCTCTACGGCACGGTCGCCGGTCTCGCGGCCAGACGGCGGGGGGCGGGCCGATGAGCACGATCTTCGAAGTCCGCAGCCTGAAACGCGCCTTCGGCGGCCTCGCCGTCACCAACGACGTCAGCCTCGCCATGGCGCCGGGCGACCGCGTCGCGCTGATCGGCCCGAACGGCGCCGGCAAGACCACCTTCGTCAACCTCGTCACCGGCAACCTGACGCCGGACTCCGGCGACGTCCTGATCGGCGGCGAAAGCGTGACGCGCATCGACGCGACCGGGCGGGTGCGGCGCGGCCTCGTGCGTTCGTTCCAGGTGACGCGCCTTTTCCAGGAGATGACGTCGGCCGAGCACGTGGCGCTTGCGGTGTTGCAGCGTGACGGCCGTGCGGGCCGCATGTTCGGCCATTTCCTTGCCATGCCCGAAGTCATGGCGGAGGTCGCCGGACTGCTCGGCAAGCTTGGTCTCAGCGAGCTGATGCACCGGCGCGTCAGCGAGATCGCCTATGGCCAGCAACGGCTCCTGGAAATCGCGGTGGCGCTGGCGCTGAAGCCGAGAGTGCTGCTCCTCGATGAGCCGGCCGCCGGCGTGCCGCAAAGCGATACAGGTCGTATCGAGCAGGCGCTCGCCGACCTTCCGGCCGATCTCGCCGTGCTGATGATCGAGCACGACATGGATCTCGTCTTCCGTTTTGCCAAGCGCGTCATCGTGCTCGCTGCCGGCACGATCATCTTCGACGGCTCGCCGTTGGACGTTACCAGGGATGCGCGGGTGCGCGAGGCCTATCTCGGGAGCTATGCCAATGCCGGCCACGCCGCTTGAAGTCCAGAACCTGTCGGCCGGTTATGGACCGACGCGGGTGCTTGAAGGGATCTCCTTTTCGGTGCCGGCCGGCGCGCGGCTCGCCGTGCTCGGCCGCAACGGTATGGGCAAGACGACGCTGCTTGCCACGCTCGCCGGCCAGACACGCCGCTATGACGGGCGCATCGTGTTGGGCGAGACCGATGTCACGGCGCTGCCGAGCGCGTCACGCGCTTGGCATGGCCTGGGTTTCGTGCCGCAGGCACGCTGTGTCTTTCCGACGCTGACGGTCGAGGAGAACCTCTTCGTGGGTCTCAAGGGCCGTCCGAAGAGCGCACTCCAGGAGGCCTATGAGATGTTTCCGCGCCTCTACGAGCGGCGCAGGAACCTCGGGTCGCAGCTCTCCGGCGGCGAGCAGCAGATGCTGTCGACCGCCCGTTCGATCCTCGGTCGGCCCTCCGTGCTGCTCCTCGACGAGCCGCTCGAAGGTCTGGCGCCGGTCATCTGCGAGGAACTGATGAAGGCCTTCGCCGAACTCGCCAGGACCGGCGACATGACGATCCTGCTGGTCGAACAGCGCATCCAGAGCGCGCTCGATTTCGCCGACCAGGTCATCGTCCTGGAGCGAGGCCGGATTGCCTGGAGCGGCACCCCGGATTCGCTCTCGAAGGATCACGCAGCCGTCGAGCGGCTGCTGGGGGTCGGTGGGTTGCATTAGCGAACCGATCCGCTTTCGCCTGCATTGATCATATGAATTCCGCGCCCTGAGCTGCAGCACAAGCCGTTGGACCGCGTTGTCGGCTGCGGGGCAATTTTCCCAGGAAAATCCGACGGAATGCCTTGAAAAATTTGAAAGTCTTTCGCACGCGCCGTCGAAATGGCCGGCTAGCGATCATGCGCGCGACGTCGCACAATTGTCGGGCTGCATGGGGACTCCCGTTCGGCGAGGCCGCACGGCCTGGATCGCGACGCTTGGACGCCGCGATCGAAATGGGAACGGCCGGAAGTTGGAGGAGCAGCTTTCCGGCCAGTCGTTCGGCCGCGTCGAGATGACGGCTGCCAGAGCGGGTTCAGGAAAAATGCGAGCGGTTGTCCGCTCCAATCTAGGAGGATCGATCACGTTCATGATCTTGGCTCACCCAGGATCACCGTGGTCTCAGGGAGGAAATATGTTTGAACGGCTTTTCAAGCTGAAAGCGCATGACACGACGGTCCGAACGGAATTGGTCGCCGGTCTCACGACATTCCTGACGATGTCGTACATCATCTTCGTCAATCCGGACATTCTGTCGACCACCGGCATGGATCGCGACGCCATCTTCGTCGCCACCTGTCTCGCGGCCGCCCTCGGTTCCGCCGTCATGGCGCTCGTCGCCAACTGGCCGATCGGCATGGCGCCCGGCATGGGCCTCAACGCCTTCTTCGCCTTCACGGTTGTCGCCGCCCTCGGCTTCACCTGGCAGCAGGCACTCGGCGCCGTGTTCATCTCCGGCCTGATCTTCCTGCTCTTGACCGTCACCGGGGTCAGAAGCTGGCTGATTGCCGGCATCCCGCATTCGCTGCGCAGCGCCATTGCGACCGGTATCGGCCTGTTCCTCGGCATCATCGCGCTGAAGAACGCCGGCATCGTCGTCGACAATCCGGCAACGCTGGTCGGCCTCGGCGACCTGAAGCAAACCGGGCCACTGCTCGCCATACTCGGCTTTTTCGTTATCGCCGTGCTCGACTCGCTGAAGGTTCGGGGCTCCATCCTGATCGGCATCCTCGTGGTCACGGTGCTGTCGATGTTGCTCGGAGTTTCCGAGTTCAAAGGCGTGGTTTCCGCGCCGCCGAGCATCGCGCCGACCTTCCTGCAACTCGACATCATGGGCGCGCTGCACGGCGGTCTCGTTCATGTCATCCTCGTCTTCGTGCTCGTCGAGGTCTTCGACGCCACCGGCACGCTGATCGGCGTCGCCAAGCGGGCGAGACTTGTCGAAGAAGGCAAGCCGAACCGGCTCGGCCGCGCGCTGCTCGCCGACAGTTCGGCCATCATCGCCGGCTCGCTGATCGGCACCAGCAGCACCACGGCCTATGTCGAGAGTGCGTCCGGCGTGCAGGCGGGTGGTCGCACGGGGCTGACGGCCCTCACCATTTCGGTGCTGTTTCTCGCGGCCCTCTTCATCTCGCCGCTTGCCGCTGCCGTCCCGTCCTACGCGACCGCGCCGGCGCTGCTCTACGTGGCGGGCCTGATGATGCGCGAGCTGACCGAGATCGAGTGGGACGATCTCACCGAGGCGGCACCGGCGGCCCTGACGGCGATCGCCATGCCCTTCACCTACTCGATCGCCAACGGCCTCGCCTTCGGCTTCGTGAGCTACGTGATCCTGAAGGTCTGCACCGGCAAGTGGAGCGTTATCCATCCCGCCACGCAGATTGTCGCCGCCCTGTTCGTCGTGCGCTTCGCCTTCTTCGGGGGCTAGGACAAGACCCCTCCCCACAAGGGGGAGGGACTTACAATGCCGCACGGCCCGCGTTCTCGTGGCCGCCTTTTCACCAGATGCAACGGTCCGAAATGGCAGGCGGTTGCGGCGGGTTAAGCCCCTCCCCCTTGTGGGGAGGGGTTGGGGAGGGGTTCGGAAGGCTTTTTTGAATCGAGCAATGAACGCAGTGTGTGCCGAGACTACGTCCAAGCTAAGTTCGCTTGGCACTACCGGGATGTACGAAACGGCCGGCCCGCAATATCGCGAGCCGGCCATCTTCATGCGAAGTATCGTCGTCTTGCCTGCTCAACCCGGCAGCATGTCCCGCAGCCGCAGCAGCGCGATCCGCTCCACCTGCCGGCAGGCGGTTTCGAACTCGGTGTCGCGGTCATTGCCGATCCGGCTCTCGAAGGCGGCGAGGATGTCGTCCTTGCTGCGGCCCCTGACCGCAATGATGAAGGGGAAGCCGAATTTTTCGACATAGGCCGCATTGAGCTCGGTGAAGCGCTCGCGTTCCCGGTCCGTCAGGGCATCGAGACCGGCTGAGGCCTGCTCGTTGGTCGAACTCTCGGTGAGGCGCTTGGCCTGGGCGAGCTTGCCGGCAAGGTCCGGGTGGGCGTTGAGAACAGCGAGCCGTTCCGCGCCGCTCGCCTCGCGAAACACCGCGGTCAACGCGGCGTGCAGGCCGGTCGCCGTGTCGCTGGCGGGAGAAAGCTCGCCTGCGAAGGCGCGTTTGGCGATCCAGTCCGAGTGCTCGAAGACTCCGCCAAACCGGGCGACGAAGGCCTCTTCGGACAGCCGAGACGGGCGATCGCCGTTCGGCTGGAACGGATAGGCCACCGCCCAATAGCGGGCGATGTCGATGCGGCGGGCGAGCCAAACCTTCTCATGGTTCTTTACATAGTCGACGAAGCGCGCCAGCGCCGCCGCCCGGCCCGGTCGGCCGGCAAGCCGGCAGTGAAGGCCGATGCTCATCATCTTCGGCGATCCGGCTTTCCCCTCGGCATAGAGCACATCGAAACTGTCCTTCAGATAGCTGAAGAACTGGTCGCCGCTGTTGAAGCCCTGGGCGGTCGCGAAGCGCATGTCGTTGGCGTCGAGCGTATAGGGGATGACGAGCTGATGCCGGCCGTCGTGCTCGTGCCAATAGGGGAGGTCGTCGGCATAGGAGTCGGAAATATAGTCGAATCCGCCAGCCTCGGTGACGAGGTCGAGCGTGTTCTCCGAGCAGCGGCCCGTGTACCAGCCGCGCGGCCGTTCGCCGGTCACGATCGTGTGGAGCCGGATCGCCTCGGCGATCTCGGCGCGCTCCTCCTCGACGCTGAAATCCTTGTGCTCGATCCACTTCAGGCCGTGGGAGGCAATTTCCCAGCCGGCCTCCTGCATGGCGGCGACCTGCGCCGGCGATCGCTTCAGCGCCGTCGCGACGCCGTAGACCGTCACCGGCACCTGGCTGGCGGTGAACAGCCGGTGCAGCCGCCAGAAACCGGCCCGTGCGCCGTATTCGTAGATCGACTCCATGTTCCAGTGGCGCTTGCCGTGCCAGGCTTGAGCGCCGACGATTTCCGACAGGAATGCTTCCGATGCCGGGTCACCATGCAGCACGCAGTTTTCGCCACCTTCTTCGTAATTGACGACGAATTGTACGGCTATCCGCGCTTCATTCGGCCAAATGACCTGGGGATTAGGGCCGTAACCTTGGAGATCACGGGGATATCTCATGCAACTTTCCTCCTGAGACTATCTGTAGATGCCACTTCGTACCGGCAATGAAGCAGGCTTATTCCCCTCGAAAAATTTGAAAGTCTCGAAGCCCGGGCCCGCTACACAAAGGCGCCGCCGCTTCGGATACTCCATTGGTCGAGAGTGAGCTGGAGGAGCGACGCGCATGCAAACTCATGGCGGAAACGCCGGGCGCCTGACGACCCATGTGCTGGATACGGCAAGCGGCAAGCCTGCCGCGAACCTGCGCATCGAGCTTTACCGCCTGGATGGCGAGTGGCGCGAGCGCCTCGCTTCTGCCCGCACCAACGGCGACGGCCGTTGCGACGAGCCGCTGCTCAGCGGGGCCTCGATGGAGAGCGGCGTTTACGAACTGCGCTTCCACGCCGGCGAGTATCTGGGCGCCGATCGCACCAATCCGTTCCTGGACGTCATCCCGATCCGCTTCGGGATCGCCGATCATGACGCGCATTACCACGTCCCGCTTCTGCTTTCGCCCTACGGCTATTCCACCTATCGCGGGAGCTGAGCGGCCATGACGATCGAAATCCGCGATACGATCCGTTTCCGCCTGAACGAGCGCGAAGTCGAGCTTGCCGATGTCTCGCCCGTCCAGACCCTGCTCGATTTCCTGCGCATCGACCGCAATCTGCGCGGCACCAAGGAAGGCTGCGCCGAAGGGGACTGCGGCGCCTGCACGGTGCTCGTCGGCCGCCTCAATGACGGCAGGCTGAAATACGAATCCGTCAATGCCTGCATCCGGTTCGTCGCGTCGCTCGACGGCTGTCACGTCGTGACGGTGGAAGCGCTCGCCCAG
This sequence comes from Sinorhizobium glycinis, assembly GCF_001651865.1. GTDB lineage: Bacteria > Pseudomonadota > Alphaproteobacteria > Rhizobiales > Rhizobiaceae > Sinorhizobium > Sinorhizobium glycinis. The sequence goes on along the minus strand of NZ_LPUX01000055.1, from coordinate 422,536 downwards.
CCTGATGGTCCGCTTCACCCGGTGCAGCAGGCGATGGTCGACACGCACGCTTCGCAATGCGGCTTCTGCACGCCGGGCTTCGTCATGTCGCTCTACGGCCTCTGGATGGAGAACCCCAAGCCAAGCGTTCAGGAAATCGAGAAGGCGCTGCAGGGCAATCTCTGTCGCTGCACCGGCTACGCCGCCATCATCCGCGCCGCTGAGGCGATTTCATCGATCGGCGAGCTCGGCAAGGACCCGCTGGTGGCCGAGCGCGAAAGGATCGCGCGGCAGCTTGCGGCACTCAGGGACGGCCGCCGCGTCGAGATCGGCAGCGAAAAGGAACGCGTTGTTCTGCCGGGTTCGCTGGATGATTTTGCTGCCGTCCTCGAGGCCAATCCGAAGGCGACGATCGTCGCCGGCTCCACGGATGTCGGGCTGTGGGTAACGAAGTTCATGCGCGACATAGCGCCGGTCGTTCACCTCTCCCATCTTGAGGAGCTGCGCCGGATTTCCGTCGACGCCGACGGCATCACGCTTGCCGCCGGCGTCAGCTACACCGAAGCCTATCCTTCAATCGTCCGCCGCTTCCCGCAATTGCGCGAGCTTTGGGATCGGATCGGCGGAGAGCAAGTGCGCAACATGGGGACAATCGGCGGCAATATCGCCAACGGTTCGCCGATCGGCGACACGCCCCCGGCGCTGATCGCCCTTGGTGCGACCGTGACCTTACGGAAGGGCGGGGAACGACGCACTGTACCGCTCGAATCCTTCTTCATCGAATATGGCAGGCAGGACCGCCAGCCTGGCGAGTTCGTCGAATCCGTCCGGGTTCCATTCCTGAGCGATGCTGACCGATTTGCCGTTTACAAGATTTCAAAACGGCTCGACGAGGATATTTCCTCCGTCTGCGGCGCTTTCCGGGTGAGGCTCGACGGCGAAGGCCGGGTCGCGGACGCGACGATCGCCTTCGGCGGCATGGCCGGCACGCCGAAGCGCGCATCGAATGTCGAGGCGGGGCTCAAGGGTTCGGTCTGGGGCGAAACGGCGGTCAACGCCGCCGTTGCAGGTTTCGAACGGGATTTCACGCCTCTGACCGATTGGCGCGCCTCGGCGGACTATCGCATGCTCGTTGCCAAGAACCTCCTGCGGCGCTTCTATCTGGAAACGCAGGAAACCCGAAACGTCCGTATCGACCGCGCTGTCGCGGCGGCTGTCTAGGAGGGTGGACCAATGAACGTGATGCAGCCCATCGACCGCATCCGCGGCGGCGTCCACGAAAGGGAACGGCACGAATCCGGCCACAAGCACGTGTCGGGCACGGCTGAATATATCGACGACATTGCCGAGCCTGCCGGTACGCTGCACGCCTATCTCGGCCTGTCGGAGCGCGCGCATGCCGAAATCCTGTCGATCGATTTCCAGGCCGTGACGAGCAGCCCCGGTGTCGTCGGCATCCTGACGGCCGACGACATTCCCGGTGAGAACGACATCAGCCCGGCCCACAAGCACGACGATCCGGTTTTCGCCAGCGGCAAGGTCGAGTTTCATGGCCAGCCGATCTTCGCGGTGATCGCCACCTCGCGCGACGCCGCCCGCCGCGCTTGTGCAAAGGTGAAGATCGGATATCGCGACCTGCCGCATGTGACCGACGTCGTCGAGGCGGCCGCCGCCAATTATCCGCTGGTGATCGATCCCCTGAAGCTCGAGCGTGGCGATATCGACGCCGGCTTTGCCAAGGCGAAGAATGCCGTTCAGGGCGAAATGCGGATCGGCGGCCAGGATCACTTCTATCTCGAAGGCCACATCTCCTTCGCTTTCCCCGGTGAAGACGACGAGGTGACCGTGATTGCCTCGACCCAGCATCCGAGCGAGACGCAGCACATGATCGCCCAGGTGCTCGGCGTACCCTCGAACGCGATCACGGTGAACGTCCGCCGCATGGGCGGCGCCTTCGGCGGCAAGGAGACGCAGGCGAATCTCTTCGCGGCCGTCGCGGCACTCGCAGCGAGGAAATACCGCCGTCCCGTCAAAGTGCGACCCGACCGGGATGACGACATGGCGGCGACCGGCAAGCGTCATGACTTCCATGTCGATTACAAGATCGGCTTCGACGACGAGGGCCGTATCGAGGCGGTGGACGCGGTCTTTGCCGCGCGCTGCGGCTTTTCGGCCGATCTCTCCGGGCCGGTCACCGATCGCGCGCTCTTCCACGCCGACAATTGCTATTTCTACCCGAACGTGCGGCTGCGCTCGCGTCCGCTCAAGACGAACACGGTGTCGAATACCGCATTCCGTGGCTTCGGCGGGCCGCAGGGCATGGTCGGCGGCGAACGGATGATCGAGGACATTGCCTATACGCTCGGCAAGGATCCGCTAGAGATCCGCAAGCTCAATTTCTACGGCGGCGGGGGGCGAAATCTGACGCCCTATCATCAGACGGTGGACGACAACATCATCGGCCGGATCATCGAGGAACTCGAAGCATCCGCGGATTATGCCGCCCGGCGTGAGGCAGTGCTCGCCTTCAACCACGAGAACCGTGTGATCAAGCGCGGCATCGCCCTGACGCCGGTCAAGTTCGGCATCTCCTTCACCAAGACCGAATACAACCAGGCCGGCGCTCTCGTCCATGTCTATACGGATGGCTCGATCCAGCTCAACCACGGCGGCACCGAGATGGGGCAGGGCCTCTACACCAAGGTCGCGCAGGTGGTGGCGGATGAGTTCCAGGTCGACCTCGACCGTATCAAGGTGACGGCGACCTCGACCGGCAAGGTGCCGAACACCTCGGCGACGGCCGCATCGTCGGGCTCGGACCTCAACGGCATGGCGGCTGCCAATGCCGCTGAGCAGATCAAGACGCGGCTGGTGCGTTTCGCGGCGGAACGCTACGGCGTCGACGAAGCGGACGTTGCCTTCGAACCGAACGTGGTGCGGATCGGCAGCGAGCGCATCGCCTTTGCCGATTTCATCAAATCGGCCTATGCGGCTCGCATCCAGCTCTCGGCGGCCGGTTTCTACAAAACGCCGAAGATCCACTGGGACCGGTCGCAGGGAAGGGGGCGTCCGTTCTACTACTACGCCTACGGCGCCTCCTGCTCGGAGGTCAGCGTCGATACCCTGACCGGCGAGTATCAGGTCGAACGGACGGACCTCCTCCATGACGTCGGCAAGTCGCTCAATCCGGCGCTCGATCTCGGCCAGGTCGAAGGCGCCTTCGTTCAAGGCATGGGCTGGCTGACGACGGAGGAATTGTGGTGGGACGCGAAGGGGCGCCTGCGTACCCATGCGCCTTCCACCTACAAGATCCCGCTTGCCTCCGACCGCCCGCGCGTCTTCAACGTCCGCCTGGCGGAATGGTCGGTCAATCGCGAGGAGACCATCCGCCGTTCAAAGGCGGTCGGGGAACCGCCCTTCATGCTGGGCATTTCCGTCCTCGAGGCGATATCCATGGCAGCCGCAAGCGTTGCGGAGTATCGTATTCCGCCGCGTATCGACACGCCGGCAACACCGGAGCGCGTGCTGATGGCGATCGAGCGGCTGCGTGGCGCGGCGTCGCGCGGCGAAGCGGATGGATGACAGGCATGACCAGCAGAGAGGACATTCGGCATTTCCTGAGCGACAATGCGGCCTGCATTCTCGTCGAGGTGTCGGGAGCGGCTGGCTCCACGCCGCGCGATACGGATGCCTGGATGCTCGTCTCCAAGGATCGCACCTTCGCCACGATCGGCGGCGGTCAACTGGAATACATGGCGATCGATCATGCCCGGCGGCTGCTCCAGGGCGCAACGGCCGATGATCGGCTGACGATCCCGCTCGGGCCGGAAATCGGGCAGTGCTGCGGCGGACGGGTCGCACTCGCCTTCAAGGCTGCTGATCCGGACACCCGGGCCGCCCTGATCGAACGCAGCGACGCCGAATTGGCGCGCCGGCCGCATATCTATGTCTTCGGCGCCGGTCACGTCGGCAATGCGCTCGTCACGGCGCTTTCGCTGGTGCCGGTCCGAACCGTGCTCGTCGATACGCGCGCGCAGGAGCTCTCGGCCGTCGACGTCCCGGGGATCGAACCCTGCCTCACGGCGATGCCCGAGGCCGTCGTCCGCGACGCCCCGCCCGGCAGCGCCTTCGTCATCCTCACCCATGATCACGCCTTGGACTTCCTGATTGCGGCGGAAGCGCTTTGTCGGCAGGACGCTTGCTATGTCGGCATGATCGGTTCGAAGACCAAGCGCGCCACCTTCAAGAACTGGCTGTTGCGCGAAGTCGGACGCCCGGAACTCTTCGACCGGCTTATTTGCCCCATCGGCGGCACGGCGGTGAAGGACAAGCGTCCGGCGGTGATCGCGGCGCTCGCGGCGGCCGAGCTCGTCACGGCGGTACTTACTCATGAACGGCCGAACGGTGCTGCGTCGCGCAGGAAGGACAAGCCGTTAAAGGCAGAGACCGGTTCCTCGTCCTTCTAGCGGTCAAAATCTGGCGCCGATGCCGCATTGCTGGTTCGACCATAAGGTCATTTTCGGACGCTCACATCGTGCGCGGCCTTCCATATAGCCTGGGGAAACGGATGTTTATTCGGTGATCTCGACGACAACCCCCGGCTTGACCATCGCCGCCAGTTCCTCCGCGTCCCAGTTTGCCAGGCGAATGCATCCATGCGACGGATCCTTGTCGACGCGTGACGGTTCAGGCGTGCCGTGAATCCCGTAGGTCGGCTTCGACAGATCGATCCAGACGCTTCCCACGGGGCCGTTGGGACCGCGGGGCAGCGTCAGCACCTCCGTGTTGTCGCCCTGCTGGTAGTTGACTTTCGGGTTGTAGGTATAGGTGGGCATTCGGGCGATCCCCTTGACCTTGTGCGTGCCGGACGGCGAGGGCGTCTCCTCGCTGCCGATCGTAGCGGGATACGCCGCGAGCAGCGCGCCGTCCTCGGCAAAGGCCAGGACTTGCCCCGCTCGTTTGCGCGCCTCTATCCGTTTGGCCGTACCTTCCTTCGCAACGCCCGGCGCCGCAACGGATATCGTGTCTCCGACCGCAAATGCCGAGCCCGAGTTGAGCGTCTTGAGAAGGTCGATATCCATGTGAAACCGTTCGGACAGTTTTTCCGCGACGCTTGTATATCCGAGGCGTTTCATCTCGGCTTGCTCGGCGTAGTCTTCGGGAATGCGGTCGACGAGATCCTTGGCGTCGTCTTCAGAGATGACATACGGCTCGATGACGGGCATTTCGTCAGAAAGTCGGCCGATGACCTCAGGGTCCAGCTTTCCATCAGCGGGAAGGTCTTGCATGGCCTCAAACCCGGCAATCGCCTTGGTGACATTCTCGCCGTAATAGCCGTCGATCACTCCGGGAGATGAACCCGCCCGATCCAGAAGAACCTGCAGATGAACGATCGCGGCGTCCGGTTGAGCCGAGGCGTCGGGCGGTCGTTCTGGCGGGATGGAATCCATCGAAGCATTGTTGATGGCGTCTGCCTGAAGCTCCTGCGCAATGGCGGTGCCACAAACGCCCAAGATCAGCGATGCTGCCAATAACGCCATGTTCTTCATGAACATGAAATCTATAGCGCCCGGACTTGTTCCCCCCGCCGGTTCCTGAAATGTGGTGCAAGCACAGAACTCTGGTCCCGCATCGGCTAAGTCACAGGCTCCTGCATCCGCGCCGGTGCAGGCTCGGCAAGCATCCTGCCGATCAGCCGCTGGCACCGCTCGGCCATGAAGTCGATGATCAGGCGCACCTTGGGATCCTGGAAGCGCTTGTGCGGGTAGATGGCCGCGAGCTGCGCACCAAGCGGCGGCGTCTCTTCGAGGATCGGCACGAGCGTGCCCTCGTTGAAATATTGCTTCACCTCGAAAAGCGGTTTGTTGACGATGCCCCGGCCGTCGAGCGCCCATTGGGTCAGCACGTCGCCGTCGTCGGAGTCATAGGGGCCGCCGACCTCGTATTTCCGCACCCCCTCCGGCGTCTGCAGCGTCCAGTAGTATTCCTTCGAGCCGGGATAGCGCAGCAGCAGGCAGTCGTGGTGGTCGGTGATGAGTTCGTCTGGCGTTCTTGGAGTGCCGCGCTTCTCGAAATAGGTTGGCGCGCCGCAGAGCACGCGTTCGCAGTTCATGATGCCACGCATGCGCAGGTTCGAGTCCTCGAGGATTCCGAGCCTGAATGCGACATCGATACCTTCGCTCAGGATATCGACGTTGCGGTCTGAAAGACGAAGACGAACCTCGATGTCCGGATAGCGGTCGTGGAATTCGGGAACGCCCGAGGCGATCAGTCTCCGACCTATGCCGAGCGGCGCGGTAATCCGCACAGCCCCCTTGGGATTGCGCGACAGATCGGCGATGGCGCTTTCCGCCTCGTTCACCGCCTCGAGGATCTTCACGGCACCGTCGTAAAAGACGCGGCCATGCTCCGTCGGCGTCAGTTTCCGGGTGGTGCGGTTGAACAGGCGCACGCCCATATGCCGCTCCAACTCCTTGATTCTATTGCTGGCAACGGCCGGGGTGACGCGCTGGTCGCGGCCGGCGGCCGACAGCGTTCCAAGTTCCACGACACGCACGAAAACGCGCACATTATCGAGATAGGACATGTTCCCGCCTCCGCTCCATAGCGTCCAGATTACCGCGCCGGTGACGCGCCTATTTTATATTTTTTTTTGAAAGAGTTGCTGAACTCGCGGCATTTCTCGTCCTCTCAAGCAATGACACATAATGCGGCCCAATGCATGTCGCCCAAAAGTGCGCAGCGGTTTTGGGACAACGGCATGCATGAAGACAAAGCGCGTCACGTCATTCGTTTGAAGGCGACGCGCTTTAGAGAAATGGGAGGCCTCCATGTACGAATATGCCATTGCCTGGGACTGGCTGACATTCGCGGTGCGGTGGCTGCATGTCATCACCGGCATCGCCTGGATCGGCTCGTCCTTCTATTTCGTCGCGCTCGATCTTGGGCTGCGGCAGCGGCAGGGCCTGCCGGCCGGCGCCTATGGCGAGGAGTGGCAGGTCCACGGCGGCGGCTTCTATCACATCCAGAAATATCTCGTCGCACCGGAAAACATGCCGGAGCACCTGATCTGGTTCAAATGGGAATCCTACGTCACCTGGCTGTCCGGCTTCGGCATGCTGGCGCTCGTCTATTATGCCGGCGCCGATCTCTATCTGATCGATCCGAGCGTGCTCGACGTGTCGAAACCGACGGCGATCGCCATCTCCCTGGCATCGCTCGCCTTCGGCTGGCTCGCCTATGACACGATCTGTCGCTCGCCGCTCGGCAACGACAACACCCGTCTGATGGTGCTGCTCTATTTCATTCTCGTTGCAGTCGCCTGGGGCTACACCCAGCTCTTCACCGGCCGCGCTGCCTACCTGCATCTCGGCGCCTTCACGGCGACGATCATGTCGGCGAACGTGTTCTTCATCATCATCCCGAACCAGAAGAAGGTGGTCGCCGACCTGATCGCCGGCCGCACGCCGGATCCGGCTCTCGGCAAGCAGGCGAAGCAGCGTTCGACGCACAACAATTACCTGACGCTGCCCGTGCTGTTCCTGATGCTGTCGAACCACTATCCGCTCGCCTTCGGCACTCAGTACAACTGGATCATCGCCTCGCTGGTCTTCCTGATGGGCGTCACCATCCGCCACTGGTTCAACACGCAGCATGCCCGCAAGGGCGCGCCGACCTGGACCTGGCTGGTCACGGTGCTCCTCTTCATCGTCATCATGTGGCTTTCGACGGTGCCCAAGGTCCTTACCGAGGGAAGCGAGGCGAGGGCGGCCACCGCCGAGCGGGCCGTCGTCGCAGCGGCGGATTTCTCGAAGGTGCGCGACACGGTGCTCGGCCGCTGCGCGATGTGCCATGCGCGGGAGCCGGGCTGGGAGGGCATCGTCGTGCCGCCCAAGGGCGTCGTCCTCGAAAGCGACGGCGACATCGTCGAGCATGCGCGCGAAATCTATCTGCAGGCGGGGCGTTCGCACGCCATGCCGCCCGCCAATGTCACTGGTATCACCGAAGAGGAACGGCAATTGCTGGCCTCCTGGTACGAGACGGCCGTGAAGGAAGGAACGATTCAATGACTGATGTGCTGATCCGCGGCCGTGTGCTGACCTTTGTCAGGGAGCCCGAGGGTATCGACGATACCCGCGCCTATCGGTACTACGAGGACGGCGCCGTTCTCGTCGCGAACGGCAAGGTTGCCAATGTCGGCACCTATGCGGACCTGGCGAAACAGGCCGGGAGCGGCATCAGCATCGCCGATCACCGCCCCAATCTCGTCCTGCCCGGCCTGATCGATGCGCATCTGCATTTCCCGCAGACGCAGGCGATCGCTTCCTATGGCGCCCAGCTCCTGGAATGGCTGAACACCTATATTTTCGTCGAGGAACAGAAGTTCAAGGAGCGCGAACACGCCGCCTTCATCGCCGGCCGCTTCATGGACGAGCTTCTCTCCAACGGCACGACGACGGCTGTCGCCTATTGCTCCGTGCATCCGGAAAGCGTCGATGCCTTCTTCACGGCCGCCGAGGCGCGCGACATGCTGATGGTCGGCGGCAAGGTGATGATGGATCGCAACGCCCCCGAGACACTGCGTGACACGCCCAAGAAAGGCTATGACGAAACCAAGCAAATGATCGGCAAGTGGCACGGCCGTGGCCGGGCGCATTACGCGATCAGCCCGCGCTTCGCGATCACCTCGACGCCCGAGCAGATGGAGATGAGTCGGGCGCTCGTCGCCGAACATCCGGACTGCTACGTGCAGACGCATTTGTCCGAGAACAAGGATGAGATCGCCTTTGCCACGTCGCTCTATCCGGAAGCGAAGGACTATACCGACATCTACGCGCGCTACGGTCTTCTCGGCCGCAAGACGCTGCTCGGCCATTGCATCCATATGAGCGACCGGGAGATATCGGTGCTTGCCGAGACGGGTGCCGTCGGCGTGTTCTGCCCGACCTCCAACCTGTTCCTCGGCAGCGGCCTGTTCGACCGCGATCGCTTCGACAAGCTCGGTGCCCGCCATTCGGTCGCGACCGATGTCGGCGCCGGAACGAGCTTCTCGATGCTGGAAACGATGGACGAGGCCTATAAGGTGCTGCACCTCCAGGGCCAGCGGCTCTCCCCGCTCCATTCCTTCTACATGATGACGCTCGGCAACGCCCGGGCACTCGACCTCGAGCACCGGATCGGATCGCTGCATGCCGGCGCGGACGCCGACATCGTCATCCTCGACAGCCGGGCGAAACCGGCAATGGAACTCAGGATGCAAGTGGCATCGTCACTCGCCGAAGAGCTCTTCGTGCTGCAGACGATGGGCGACGATCGCTGCGTCGCCGAAGTCTATGTGGCGGGACGGCCGATGAAACAAGGCAGGAGAGAGCAAGCCAAAAGTCCGGTTGGAAGAGCTGCAGAGCTGGCATAGGTAGCGGACAAACCGGCCGCTACCGATCTCGATTTCGGAAGTTAGGAAACCGTGATCAGGATGCAGGATTCCCGCACCCGAGGAGTTGCGGGAATCTGCTATCGGCTCAGGCTCGGTTTCGACCTACTGCCTGTTGATCGCGATGCGCTTCGCCTTGGATTGGCCTTGTTCCGTCTTCGGAAGGGTAACCGTCAGCACGCCGTTGCGGAACGTCGCATTCACCTTGCTTTCGTCGATGTCATATCCAAGCGGAATGCGCCGCTCGAAGCGGCCATAGAAGCGTTCGGAGAACTGGTTCTCCTGGTCTTCGGCCTCGGAGCGCTTTTCACCGCGGAGCGTCAGCACGCCCTCGGAGATGAACAGCTCGACATCCTTTTCCTCAAGGCCGGGCAGTTCCGCCGTCAGCTTGATTTCCTTCTCGCGATCAGAGACTTCGACGCTTGGCCATCCGGACCCGAACGCGGAATATCCGGAGGCCATAGGCAGCCGGCTTTCGAAGCCACGGAAGACGTCGTCGAACAGGCGGTTCATCTCCCGATGAAGCGCGAGGAACGGGTTGCGATCGCCTTCGCGATAGGCTGCCGGAAGCTGTCCCTGTCCGCGGCCCCAGGGGATGAGATCACGTACGTTCATTTGTCAGCTCCTTTCCTTGACGGAGCGGGATATCCTGGGCGGATTCGGGTATCCCGCCCCTCTATCTGGTTTTTGCTGCGCCGTCCGCTAGGCGGCGTGCTTGTCGCCCTCGATCTGCTTGCTGAGGCCCCCGGCAGGCAGCGCGTCGGCCTGCTGAATATCGATGCGCCGCGGCTTCATCTGCTCGGGAAGTTCGCGGACGAGATCGATCGTCAGCAAACCGTTGGCGAGGTTTGCGCCCGTGACCATCACGTAATCGGCGAGCTGGAAGCGGCGCTCGAAGTTGCGGGCCGCAATGCCGCGATAGAGATACTCCGCATTGTCCTCATCGGCCTTCTCACCGTTGACGACGAGCAACTGCTGCTCGTGCGTGATGGTGAGTTCGTCCAGGCTGAAGCCGGCAACCGACATCGCAATGCGATACTGGCTCTCGCCAACGCGCATGATGTCATAGGGCGGCCAGTTGTCGGCCGGTGCCATGCGGTTTGCCGAGTCGAGCAGTTCGAACAAGTGGTCAAAACCCACGCTGGAGCGTGACAGCGGCGAGAAATCGAAGGTTGTTCTCATAGCCATATCCTCCTTGAGCAACATGGACGACGAGGAGCGCCGAAGAGTATGGCGCTCCTCGACTGTAGGACCCCTGAAAGGCGGCCACACAGTCGATTTAGTCACTGAAACCGCGGATTCAAGAGGCATTTCACGCCCATTTGACCGCTTCTCGGCCGCCCCGCGGCGGCCTCGAAACGGAGTACGCGGAGCGATCCTGGGGGGTTCTTGAATCTGCCATTTCCACGCCAAATATCTTTGTGCGTGCAATCCATTGATGGCATCAGAAAGGAGGAAGAAATGCTTCTCAATGAGATTCCCTGGACGATCCCCCTGACCGTGCGCCTTTCGAACGGCTTGGAACGGACCTTTACCTCCGTTTACGAGGCCGTCGATTTTCTCGAGAACGAGTGGCCGCTTCGCAAAGGAGAGCGCTACGAGCGTGCGCTGCGCACCTGCCTTCGGGCACTGAACAGGATGACACCGGCGGCCGTTGCTCGGGAGGCTTTCATTGCGGCCTGCCTGGAAGCGGGTATGCCGCTGGTAATGGTGACGCCGCGGCACGAGCCGCGAGGCGCTGAAGCAAAGACTGCAATGTCAGCCTGACGAAGGAGTGATGGTCGGAAGCGCTGCGGCCTTCCGACCAATAACCCAACGTCGCTCGACGCCTGGGGATTGCCATCATTCGACGAAAACGCGCACTGTCGAAGCACGGCCCAGCGCGTCGATGACCGTCAGGGTCGAATATCCGCCGCCGTCAGGCAGCCACTGGCTGACGCGGCGGCGCGTCACGTCCGGCAGCGGCCGGCCGTTCGCCAGCCAGCGAAACGGTGCCCGGCCGCCCTGCAATTTCAGAGTCAAGGGCATCAGTGCCTGACCGGCGGTGGCGCCAAGCTCGACGCGCGCACCCTCCGGTGGAAAGACGATCTGCGGCGCCGCTTCACGGATCGACGTGGATGGCAGGCCGTTCGCCGTGACGGAGAAGCGTCTTTGACCGATCGGCAGATCGGCCTGCGCCAAGCGGATGGCGCCGGCCGGCGCGTCCGGCAGCGGGGTGATGGCGACGCCGGCCCTTGCGAATCCTTCGAAGAGGATCGGCGCGGCCGCGCCATAGCCGGTCAGCCCGGGTACAGCACCGTGGTCCGGCCGCCCGACCCAGACGCCGAGCACGTAGCGGCCGTCGAAGCCGACCGACCAGGCGTCGCGATAGCCATAGCTGGTGCCCGTCTTGTAGGCGATGCCGCGCTGCCGGCTTCCGGTCGGCGGCAGCACGCCTGAAAGAATATCGGCAACCTGCCAGCTGGCGACCGGCGAAAGCAGCGACTCGCCGTCGATCAACCCCGGCTTGCCCTCGATGCCGTCGCCGAGCCGCACCGGCAAGCCGCGGTTGGCAAGGCCCGCATAGAGCTGGACGAGGTCGCGCAGCGTGATGCCGACGCCGCCAAGGCCGATCGCAAGCCCCGGCGCCTCGTGCGCCGGCAGCTTCGGCCGAACCTCGGCACGGCGGAAGCGCACCATCAAGCGCGCCGGCCCGACCGCATCGAGGAGCCGGATCGCCGGCACGTTGAGCGAAAGCTGCAGCGCCTGGCGAATGCTGACGTCACCCTGGTAGCTCATGTCGAAGTTGCGCGGTCGATAGCCGAAGAAATCCGCCGGCCGATCCTCGATGATCGTCTCCTGGCTGACGAGGCCTTCCTCCAAGGCGAGCCCGTAGATGAAGGGTTTCAGCGTCGATCCCGGCGAGCGGGTGATCCGCGTCATGTCGATCCAGCCGGAGCGGCTGGCGTCGAAATAATCGGCCGAACCGACCTCTCCGACGATCTCGCCGGTCCTGACATCGGCCATGAGCATCGCGACGGAGACCTTCGGGCCAAGTTTCGCAGCGCCTTCGCGGGCGACGGCTTCGAGCCCGCGCTGGATTTCGCGACGCAGTGTCGTCTCGTGGCGGAGCGCCTGCGGGTCCTTGCGCAGGGCGGCTTCCGCCAGATGCGCGGCATGGGCCGGGAGCTGCAGGCGGCGGGCCGGTATTGCCGTCATCGCCGCCCGCTCCGCCTCGCCTTCGCCGATGACCTTGGCGACCGCCGCGCGGGCAAGCACCCGTTTTCGGGCTGCATCGGCGGCCGCCAGGTTGCGGTCCGGGCGGCGTTTCTCGGGCAATTGCGGCAGGGCGACGAGCATGGCCGCCTCGCCGACCGAAAGGCGGCGCGGCTCCTTGCCGAACCAGGCGAGGCTCGCGGCGCGAACCCCTTCGAGGTTGCCGCCGTAAGGCGCGTGGGTCAGATAGAGGTCGAGGATCTGCTCCTTGCTAAGGCGCCGTTCGATCTGGACGGCGCGCGCGAGTTGCAACAGCTTCGCCGTCAGTGACCGCCGCTCGCGCGGCTCGATCAGTCGCGCCACCTGCATCGAAAGCGTCGAGGCGCCGGAAACAATGCGGCCATTGGTGATGAACTGCAGCGCCGCACGGCCGAGCGCCAGCGGATCGACGCCGCGATGCTCGCGGAACCGCTGGTCCTCATAGGCGACCAGCATGTCGACGAAGCGCGGATCGACATCGCCGACCGTCGTCTTCAGCCGCCACAGTCCGTCCGGAGTGGCGAAGGCGCGCAGCAGGTGTCCGTCCTTGTCGAGAACCTCGCGTGAAAAGGCCTGGGCGCGCTCGAGCGGCGGCGGAAAGGCTCGGTCGGCCCATTCGAGGCCAAGGGCCGCAAGCGCGCTCATGACGAGGCCGACCGGCAAGGCGATCAGAAATGCGCGAAGGCGGCGTGGATGTCTGGAACGATGGGAATTGGCCGTCCGGGAATTACCCCCCTCTGCCCTGCCGGGCATCTCCCCCACAAGGGGGGAGATCGGCAAGCGGCTGGGCCGCAGTCTCCAAAACGCGTGGGATTTGATGGCCCGGACCACAAGCGGTGGGTGCGCCTCAATCTCCTCTTCTGATGTGGCGCGAGCGCCCACCTCCCTGATCTCCCCCCTTGTGGGGGAGATGCCCGGCAGGGCAGAGGGGGGTACAACAGGCGCCATGCCTCTGCGGCTCAATCTTACCCGCTCAAGCATCTGCCCTGGCAAACCGACGAAAAGCTTCCTGCGGATCGACATCGCGCCTACTGCTGGGCCGCCAGCACCTCCATACGGCCCGTCGCGGTGCGGGCCGAGAACTGCGGCCGGTACATGTCCTCGACGCTTGCGGCCGGATGGTCATACGTCCCGGGCGTCACCGCACGGACCACATAGGCAAGGGTGATCTCGCGATTATCGCCCGTGGACCGGTCGAAAGCCGCAACGAAGCGGTCGCTGCGGAACTCGGTGTGGGCGGCCTGAACCTCGCCGATCCACTCGAAATTCGAGAGCTGAGCACTGTCGACAAGGCTCGGATTGTCGATCTCGAAGCCCGCCGGCAGGAGGTCGCTGATCAGCACGCGAGACGGCCAGTCGTTCGATTCGGTCACCTTCAGCACGACGACATAGCGTTCGTTCTGCCGCGCCTGACTGACATTCGCCTCGGCACCATCGAGCGTATAATAGGTCCGCTCAATGGCGAAGCCGTCGCCGCCGGCCGAGAGCGGCTCGGCGGGCGCCGCCACGGTGGTGACCACGGCGGAAACCGCGTCAGTGCCGTTGTTGCGGATGACCACCGGATGCTCGATCAGCGCATCGCCGGCGATCCGCGCGGCATAGCTGCCGGTGCGCTGGGCGCCGTTTACCTCCAGGTTCATGTCCGTGTCACCGCCCTGGACGGCGCGTGCGGCGAGCAGCATCCAGGCCTGTTCCTGAGTGCTGGTGTAGCGGGCCTGCTCCCATTCCCGCGCGACGATCCTGGACAGTTCCGGGATGATCGGCGGTACCGGCCGGCTTTCGGCCGCGAGCGCCAGCACCGCCGCATCGTCGCGAAGCGATGAGCCGTAGTCGGAGCGGGCGAGGCTGACATTGACGAGGCCGGTCGACATGTTGACGGCGGCCGCGAAAATGTCCTGCGAGCGCCCGCCATCACCGTAAAGGGCGAGTGCAGCGGCGATATGCGCCTTTGCAAGCGGCGTCGGAAAATCTCCGAGCAGCGTGTCGGCGTAATAACGAAGGTCGCTGATCGCCGCCTTGCGGTTGCGGGCGAGCACGTAGAGCGCATAGGCGATCTCGTTGCCCTGATCCTTGACGTTCACCTCGTAGCTCAGCGCGTTCTGCAGGTTCTCGAGCGCCTGAACCATCGCCTGTTCCGGCACGTCGAATTTCTGTTCGCGCGCGCGGGTCAGGAAGTCGGTGACATAGGCGTCGAGCCAGAGATCGCCGGAACCCGGGCTCCAGAGGCCGAAGCTCCCCGACGAGGACTGATAGGAAAGAACGCGATAGATCGCGTCCTGCACGCGCTTCGTCACTTCTCCGTCCTCGGCAAGGCCGGACTGCTTGGCAAGTTCGCTGAGATAGAGCAGCGGCAAGGCGCGGCTTGTCGTCTGTTCGGCGCAGCCATACGGATAGCGGTCGAGGGACATCAGCAGCGCCGGGATGTCGAAGGCAGCCGAGCGGGTGACGTTGACGCTGACCGAAGCGCCCTGCAGCAGGCTGTCGGCGAGCAATTGATCGTCGACGGTCAGGCTGCTGCCGGCAGCGATATTGACGACCTGACGCTGGGTGATCGGCAATGCGGCCGGACGGACCGGGATGTGGAGCGCCTGCTCCAGCGACAGTCCGGCAGCGTTCGAGAGCGCGACGGTGACGAGGCCGTTGCCCGGATACTGGCCGGTCAGCGGCAGTGTCACGGCGGATTTGCCGCCGGCTTCGAGTTGCACGGTCTGGGATGGCCCCGTCTGCTCGACGGTGGCCGGACCATTGGTGGTCACCTGCAGCTGATAGTCGCCGGCCGGTCCATCCGTGTTGGCGATGTCGAGCCTCAGTTCGGCCCGGTCTCCGGGCGCCAGGAACTTCGGCAGGCTGGCGGTGACGACGATCGGGTCGCGGATGACGACGTCCTTTACCGCATGGCCGACGCCGGCCTTCGTCCAGGCGACCGCCATGACGCGGGCCGTGCCGTTGAACTGCGGGATGTCGAAGCTGACATTGGCGGTGCCCTCGGCGTCGAGCTTCACCGGCCCGGAGAAGTAGGCGACCAGCTCTTCGGTCGGCGGGCTACCCTGCAGCGGCATCTGCCCGCCGTCGCCGCCGGTGCGCAGCCGCCCGGTCGCGCCGAGCGAACCGTCGATCAGGCGGCCGTAGAGGTCGCGGATTTCGAGGCCGAGCCGCCTCTGGCCGAAATACCAGCCATCCGGATCGGGGGCTTCATAGCGCGTCAGGTTCAGGATGCCGACATCGACGGCGGCGACCGTGACGTAAGCGTCCTCGTTGGCGCCCGCGCCGCGCACCTGGAGGCTGATATCGAGCGGCTGGCGCGGCTGCGTCCTCTCGGGTGCGTCGAGACCGACTGCGAGTTTGCGATCGGCGGGATCGACCGCGAGCCACTTGATGCCGATCGCCCGCATCGGCATGCGGGTCTCCTGAGCGTCGCCGGGCCGATAAAGCGTCGCCGTCACGTAGGCGCCGGCGCCCCAGTCGGCGGTGACCGGGAGTTCAACTTCACCGCCGGTCTCGGCGATCGTCGCCGTCTTCGTCGTAATCAGGTTCTCCGTACCGACGGTCACCAGCAATTCGCCGGCGAAACGGGGGGAAACCTTGAGCTTCGCTGTCTCGCCGACAGCGTAATTCTCCTTGTCGAGGGCGATCTCGAGGCCGTCCGGCGCTTCCGTCGAGGTGGCCTCGACATACCAGCCGGCGTCGAACTCGACGCTGGAGGTCGGGCCGTCGGCCGCCGCCGTTTCGATCTCCAGCCGATAGCGCCCCCAGCCGACCGGCACGGCGATCTGCGCGCCGTCCTCGGTCACGCCGACCGTGCCGTTTGCCACCTGTTTCGTGGAAATGACCGGCTCGTATTTCCAGGCGCTGCCGTCGCGATACCACTGATAGTTCCGTTCGACGCTGATCAGCTTCCAGAAGAGGCCGGGCATCGCCACCTTCGAACCGTTGGCGTCGACGGCGATCACATGGAACTTGCCGACCGAGTTCTCGGCGAGGTCGCCGGAAAACTCGGGCTTGATGCCGATCATCGCGCCGCCCGGCTTGACGGGCAGCGTCAAGGCGCGCTCGACGGCCCGGCCTCCGCCCTCGCGCATGCGGACCGTAACCGTGGCATTGAGCAATTGCGTCGTCGCGGGCACCTCGGCGAGATCGACGGTAAAGACGGCTTTCCCGTCCTCATCGAGCGGCGCGAGGCCTTCGAGCGGTACGCGGGTATCCTCGCTCGCCTCCTCATCGGCGAGGCCGAAGAAATAGCCCTTGAAGGCTTCGCTCTCGCGCGTCGGCTTGACCGCCACATCGCCTTCCAGCGTCAGGCCTGCGGCCGGCGCGCCATAGAGGAAACGACCGTCGACGGCGACGTCCACCGGGGTGCCGACTTCCAGCTCTTTCGCTGCGCTCGTGAGGTCGAATTCGGTGCGGTCCGGCACGAAATCGTCGACGAGGAACTGCTTCTCGCCGATCGCCGATCCCTTGGGATCGGTAAAGATCTGCATCGTCCAGGTGCCGCGCATGGCATTTTCTTGGATCGGCAGATCGAGCGTATGGCCGCCGAGCTTGCCGCCATTGCTGACGATGCGCCGATCCTCGACGCCGTCGGGTCGCAGGAAGACGAAGGTGAGCGGCAGGTTCTCGATCGCCTGACCGTTGACGTCGCGAGCAAGCGCTGCGGCATGCACCGTCTCGCCGGCGCGGTAGATGCCGCGCTCGGTCCAGGCGTAGATATCGATCGCGCCAGGTGCGGCGCGGCCGGTGACGCCGCGGTCGGAAAGATCGAAGCCGGCGCGCGTCATGTCGAGAAACACGTAGTCGTCGTCACCTTTTCGCGCCGTGATGACGGCTGGCGTCATGCTTGCCGTGCCGCGGATCAGGCCGGCCGCGAAGGTCGCCCGTCCCTCCGCATCGGTCGTCGCAGTGCCGAGCACTTCGTTGTTCTTCGCCACCAGCTGCAGTTCGACATCCGCGAGCGGCTTGGCGCTGGCGAGCGAACGGGTAAAGACGCTGAGCCCGTCGGTCCCGGCATAGGTCGAGATGCCGATATCGGAGACGACGAACCATTGCGTGGCGCGCGCATCCCAATCCTGGCTGAGCGCGGTTGCGGAGGCGGCCGTCAGCACATAGACGCCGGGCTTGCGCTTCGGCAGCGCCTCATCGACCGGGAAGCTCGTAACGACTTCCTTGTTGATCTCGGTGTGGATGTCGATGCTGCCTTGCCAGACGAGTTCGCCGCTTTCGGCTTCGATGCGCTCGGCGCTATAGCCGTCGAGCTGCGTGAGGAACTGCGAACTTGTCAGCACCGACGAGATGCTGCGGTCGCCGATGCGATAGAGCTTGAGATTGGCGCCTTCCGTGTTGACCGAGACGATCGGAATGCCGCGCCGCGCCGTCGAGGGCAGCACGAAGCTGTCGCCGGTGAAGCGCACCATCGGCGCGCGGTCCTTGACATAGATGTCGAGGCTGACCGGCGTCTCGATGACTTCGTCGACCGATGAGGGCAGTCCCTGCCTGAAGACCAGCTTGTAGCGCTGGCCATGCTTGAGCCCCTCGACGCAGATCTCGCTGCCCTTGGACTCGACCGCCTTCGGCGCGACGCCGTCGAGCGTTACGAAGGAGGCATAATCGGGACCGTTCTTCAGGAGCGGCTCGGAGAATTGGACGCAGGCGCGCGGGCTTGCGCCATCCGCATCGATCGTGTGGCCCGTGACCCGGAAACCCTGACGCGCCTTGAGGTCGAGATAGGCCGTCTCGACAGTCTTGGCCTGCACGAGCTCGAGGCTTGCCTTGTAGGCCTGGAGCGCGGCTCGGTAATTCTGCAAATTGTCGAGCGCCTGGGCGAGGATGGCGAGCGCATCGGCGCGGCTCTGCGCGGTCCGCGTCAGTTGATAGCCGTTGAGCGCGGCCAGGGCAGCCTCGCTCGCGAGGTCCGTGCCGCCGCTGAACCGGTTGGCGGTTCGGGCTGTCTCCAGCCACAAATTCCCGTCCTCCGGGGTGATCGCCAGCGCGCCGCGGAATGCCGTGAGTGCCGCCACGAAGTTGCCAGCCGTCAACTCGCGACGTGCCGTTTCGATCAATCCGTTGACGCCGAAGCCCAGCTGATCGTCGGCCAAAGCGAGGCCGGCCTTGACGTCGCGTGCCTGCTGCAGGAGGTCGTCCGAGACGAAGGTCAGTCGCGGCGCGGCGCCGAGATCCGGTTCGCCCGCGGCGGTCTCGACGACCTTGCCGGCGATCGCGCCCTTGAACGTGTTCAGCTGGTTGAAGTCGGACTTGAGGAAGCACCATTTCACCTTTGGATTGTAGGTGAAGGCCTTGCAGGCGCGGTCGGCGATACAGCTTGCCTGGCACCCGTCGAGCGAGACATTCTGCTCGGTGCGTAGGTCGAAGCCGAAATAGTCGGCATCGTTGGTCACCTCGACCTTGCGGTCGGCTTCGGCCGCTGCGGCCGGTGAGCCGAGGGAAAGAAGCGTCACGAGAAGGGTGGTAAGGGCGAGAAACGCGCGCATCGACAAAGTCCTCCCAACGCTGCCCGCTTCGAGTGAGCAACACTCTTTCAACCTTCGCAGAGCGTTGTCAACAACGAGCTTTGCAACCAGAGGGATTCGTCGGCACGGGTCAGCGGCGAGCCGGCGCAAAGGCCTCCATCGCGCCGGTATAGGCCTTCGGGAGCGGCGAGGCATAGGAGCCGCGCTTGCTGGTCACGAGCCCTTGGGCCACCAGGGCTTCGGCCTGCTTGACCGCCGCCGAAACGCCGTCGATGACCGGCACGCCATATTCACGTTGCAGCGACTGCACAAGGTCGGCCATGCCGGCACAGCCGAGAACGATCGCCTCCGCGCCGTCTTCGTCGAGCGCCCGTTCGATTTGCCCTCTGAGTTTGCCGAGGGCGCCGGAGGCGGCGTCTTCGAGTTCGAGGACCGGAATATCGGCGGCACGGACCTTGGCGCGATCCCCCATGCCGTATCGGCGCACGAGGTTCTCGAGGAGCACGCGGGAGCGCTCGAGCGTCGTGACCACGGTGAAGCGCTGGGCTATGAGCGCCGCGGTCATTGCAGCGGATTCGCAAAGGCCGACCACCGGTATCGCGGCGAGGGCCCGGGCGGCTTCCAGCCCGGTATCGTCGAAGCAGGCGATGATCGCGGCGTCCGCTCCCGCTGCTTCTCCCTTGCGGATTTCCGCGAGCAGGCCGGGCACGGCGATCGCCCCGTCATAGTGCCCCTCGATCGAGGCAGGTCCGCTCTTCGACGTGGCCGCGATGATTTCCGTGCCGTGCCCGGCGACCACCCGTGCGGCTGCTGCCGCCTTTTCGGTCATCGAGGCGGTGGTGTTGGGGTTGACGATCAGAATGCGCATGGATGTCAGCTTGCCTTTGCCTGGCGGCGCCTGAGTACGAGGATGATGGCGAGTGCTGCGAGGATGATGGTGAAGGAGAAGAGCGTCGTCACCGTGCCCAGCGCATAGAGCACCGGCGTCGTGACGTTGGTGGTCATGCCGTAGATTTCCAGCGGTAGCGTGTTGTAGGTGCCGGAGGTCATCAGCGTGCGGGCGAACTCGTCATAGGAGAGGGTGAAGCCGAACAGGCCGACGCCGATTAGGCTCGGCGCGATCATCGGCAGGACGACGTGGCGGAAGGTCTGCCAGGAGGTGGCGCCGAGGTCACGGGCGGCCTCCTCATACGCGGGCGAGAAGCGATTGAAGACGGCGAACATGATCAGCACGCCGAAGGGCAGCGTCCAGGTGAGGTGCGCGCCGAAGCCGGAGGAATACCAGGCCGGCTTCAGGCCGAACTGCTGGAAGACGACGCCAATGCCGAGCGAAATGATGATCGAGGGGACGACGAGGCTTGCGACCGTGATGTAGAAAAGTGCCGTGGAACCGCGGAAACGATGGCGGAAGGCGAGGCCCGCCAACAATGCGACGACGACGTTCACCACCATCACCATCAGCCCGAGCGTGAAGGAGCGGCGGAACGAGGCGCCGAAATCGCCGACCGCCTGTTTTTCGAAGAGATTGTAGAACCAGTGGAGCGAAACGCCGTTCAGCGGGAAGGTGAGGCCGCCGTCCGGCCCCTGGAAGGAAAGGATCAGGACGGCCGACAAAGGCCCGTAAAGGAACAGCACGAACAGCGCGAAGAAGGCTGCCAGCACATAGAATTCCAACGTTCGTGTTTCGTGGCTCATGTCAGAGCTCCTTGCGGATATCGACGACCCTCAGGATCGCCGCAACCATCAGCAGCACCACGACCAGCAGCACGACCGCATTGGCGGCCGCCGCCGGATATTGCAGCAGCGACATCTGGTTCTTCATCATCAGCGCGACCGATGCGCTCTGCCCGCCGGACATGACCTGCACGGTCGAGAAATCGGCCATCACCAGCGTCACCACGAAGATCGAGCCGATCGCCATTCCAGGCTTGGCGAGCGGCAGGATGACATTCCAAAGCACCTGCCATCCGCTCGCGCCGCAGTCGCGCGCCGCTTCGATCAGTGAACGGTCGATCCGCATCAGCGTATTGAAGATCGGCGTCACCATGAAGAGGGTGTTGAGATGCACCATGGCGAGCACGACGGCGAAATCGGAGTAGAGCAGCCACTCGATCGGCTGAGGGATGATGCCAACTTCTATGAGAGTGGAGTTGACGAGACCGTTACGGCCGAGGACCGGGATCCAGGAGATCATCCGTATGATGTTGGAGGTGAGGAACGGCACGGTGCAGACGAGGAAAAGCACCATCTGCATCGTCGTCGTGCGGATGTGGAAGGCGAGGAAATAGGCGACCCAGAAGCCGATGAAAAGCGTCAGCGCCCAGGTGATGGCGGTGAATTTGAGTGTGTTGAGATAGGTCTTCCAGGTGACCCAGGAACCGAGCGTATCGGCATAGTTCATCGTCAGGAAATCGGGATAGAGACCTGCGAAGTCGTAGTCCCAGAAGCTGACGACGATGATGGTGAGGATCGGCAGGATGAAGAAGAAGCCGAGGATCAGCAGGAGGGGCGTGGCCTGGAGCCAGGCGGCGAGCCAGGAGGGCGCGGCTAGGCCGCGAGATGCCTTGCCTGCTTTGATTTCTCCTGAGGTAGCGACTGCCGTCATTGTCCGTCCCATAAAATTTGCAGAAATGCCCCTCATCCGCCTGCCGGCACCTTCTCCCCGCAGGCGGGGAGAAGGGAGATGCGGCGCAGTCTCGTGCCTCACTGCACCCGCGAGGAAAGGTGCGGGTGCGGCGTTCTCGTCCCCTCTCCCCGCCTGCGGGGAGAGGGTTAGTCCTCGGGTTAAACCCGAGGAGAGGGGCAAGTGCCTCCTCAGAACGACCTTGCCTTTTAAGCCGCGATGAACTCGTTCCAGCGGCGAACCATGTAGCGGTCCTCGTCCATCACCGAATTCCAGCAGGCGACCTTGCCCATGCGTTCCTCGAAGGAACCGCCGTCGCGGACCGCTCCGGCCTTTTCCATGACCTTGCCTTCCGGCGAGAGGATGTCGCCCTTGGCCGGCTTGCCTTCGACCCAGAAGCCCCATTCGTCCTCGGACATGTGGGCTTTGGCGGTCTCCATGGCGGCGGAGTAGTAGCCTTGGCGGTTGAGATAGGCGCCGACCCAGCCGGAGAGATACCAATTGATATATTCATAGGCCGCATCGAGCTGCGCCCCCTGAAGATGCGCTGCGAGGCCGAGGCCGCCGCCCCAGGCGCGGTAGCCTTCCTTCAGCGGCTGGTACTTGCAGGCGATGCCCTTCGAGCGCACCGCGGCGACGGCCGGCGACCACATGGACTGGATGACGACCTCGCCGGAGGCCATTAGGTTGACGCTCTCGTCGAAGGACTTCCAGAAGGCGCGGAACTGGCCGTCCTGCTTGGCCTTGATCAGGAAGTCGATCGTCTGGTCGATCTCGTCCGTCGTCATGTTGCCCTTGTCGGCATATTTGATGTTGCCCATGGCCTCCATGATCATCGCCGCGTCCATGATGCCGATCGACGGGATGTTGAGGATTGCCGTCTTGCCCTTGAATGCCGGGTCCATGATATCGGCCCAGGTGGTGATCTCGCGGCCGACGAGGTCCGGACGGATGCCGAGCGTGTCGGCGTTGTAGATGGTCGGGATGAGCGTCATCCACTGGGTCGGCGCCTTGGCGAAGCTCTTCGAATCCTGCGCCTCGACGAAGCCGACGGTGTGCGGCGCGGTGCCCTGGGCGACCACGCTCTCCGGCTTCAGCTTGCCGTCGATGAAGAGCGGCACGATCTTGTCGTAATATTTGATCTTCGACACATCCATCGGCTGCATGACGCCGGACGGGAAGACCTTCTTGGCGATCCAGTATTCGATGTCGGCGATGTCGTAGGAATCCGGCTGGGTGACGGCGCGTTGAGCGGCGGCGTCGGAGTCGGTCGCGGTCATTTCCAGCGTGATGCCGAGGTCTTCCTTGCACTTCTCGGCGATCGCATTGATGTTCGAAACGCCGGTGCCGAACTGGCGGAGCGTGATCGGGTTCTGCGCCCAGATGGTCGGGAAGCCGGTGATCGCGCCGGAGCCGGCGATGGCGCCCACGGCGGCCGCACCGGTCTTCAGGAGCGTGCGCCGTGAAATGCCCTTTTCAGGCGTGGCAGTCTTTGTTTCAGTGGTCATGCTGTCGTTCCCCTTTTCATGATGCTTGATTGGTTGGTCCCAGGCAGGATCGGGCGGGTTTGCTTCTTCTGACCCCGTTCAGGCTGACACGCGGCCGAGGGGGATCACGTCCTCCAGGGCCCAGCTCAGCGACACCGCATCGCCGGTCGATGCGGGTTTCTTGAAATAATCGGCATCGGAGACGACCACGGTGAAGTCGTCGCTGCCGGCTCCGATGAGTGTGATCTTCACCGAGGCGCCGCGATATTCGACATTCGAGACGATGCCCTGGAAGCCGAGTGATTTGTCCGATGCAGGTTCGAGGCGCACCCGGTCAGTGCGGATGCCGATGTCGATCGGCTTGCCGATCTCCTGCGCGATGTCGCGCACCGAAAAGCTCTGACCTTCCGGCGCCGTCAGCGTGACGATGTCGTTGTCGATCGCGGTCACGCGGCCGGAAAGCACATTGTGGTCGCCCATGAATCGGGCGACGAAGGCCGTCGCCGGCTGTTCGAAAACGTTTCGGGGGGGTGCCGCCTGCTCGATGCGGCCGTTGTTCATGATGACGATGAGGTCGGCAAGCGCCATCGCCTCTTCCTGGCTGTGCGTCACATGCACGAAGGTGATGCCAAGCGTCTTCTGCAGCTTCTTGAGTTCCGCCCGCATGCGGATCTTCAGGAACGGATCGAGGGCCGAAAGAGGTTCGTCAAGCAGCAGCGCTTCCGGATCGGTGATCAGCGCCCGGGCGAGTGCCACCCGTTGCTGCTGCCCGCCGGAAAGCTGCGCCGGCCGGCGCGTCGCATAGGCCTCCATCTGCATGAGCTTCAGCATTTCCAGAGCCTTCGCTCGGCGCTCTTCCTTCTCGACGCCTTTCATCTTCAGGCTGAAGGCAACGTTGTCGACGAGGTCGAGATGGGGGAAGAGCGCATAGGACTGGAACATCATCGCCGTGCCGCGCTTGGCCGGCGGGAAATCGGTGACGACGACATTGCCAAGGCGGATATCGCCGGAGGAGATGCTTTCGTGGCCGGCGATCATCCTGAGCGTCGACGTCTTGCCGCAGCCGGAAGGGCCGAGAAGGCAGCAGTAGCTGCCGGCCGGGATCTTCAGGCTGATGGCGTGGACGGCGGTCGTCGTGCCGTAGACCTTGGAAACGGACGCGATATCGATTTCTGCTGCTTTGGACATGCCGCCTTCTCCTTGCAGCGACAAAGAAGCATCAACCGTGCCAGATTGCTAAGGGTCTGATTCTGTAGTTAAGTTTTCGAAGGTCGCCATATTGGCCAATCAACAAACCGGTTGGGTGCATATTTTGTGGGCATTTGTGCCCAAAGATTGGCCATTATTGTATACAATCTTGAGGATTGATTGGGGGCAAAAAGCGGTTAACTTGTGCCGGGCCCCACAGTATCGGTATCGTTCGGATTCCCCAGCATCATGACGTCAGACAATCTCCCCCAGGCGGAAAGCGCCATAGACATCGATGCCCAGCAGATTCGTGACACGATCCGCGATGCGATCGTCGAGCGGCGCCTTGCGCCCGGAACGAAGCTTTCCGAAACCGACGTCGGCAGCCTTTTCAATGTGAGCCGGACGCTCGTCCGCGCCGCCCTTCAGGCACTCTCTTACGAGGGACTCGTCAGTGTCGAGAAGAACCGCGGCGCCTTCGTCGCCTACCCTTCGGTGACCGAGGCGCAGCAGATCTTCGCGACGCGCCGCCTTTTGGAGCCGGTCATACTCCGCGAGGCGGCGCCCAATATCGGCAAAGCCGAGATCAAGGAGCTCCGAAAGCTGCTTGCCGATGAGGAGCGGCTTACGAACCAGCGCGGCGCACCGGCCCGCCGCGCCGAGATCAAGGCCTCGGGCGATTTCCACCTGGCGGTCGCCGGCATGAGCGGCAATGCCATTCTCAAGCGCTTCATGGACGAACTCGTCGCACGGTCCTCGCTCGTGATCGCGCTTTACGGGCAATCGGTGATCTCGAGCTGCGGTCACCACGAGCATCAGCAGATCGTCGATGCGCTGGAGAAGCAGGATATCGAAGCGGCCTGCAGGCTTATGCTGCAGCACATCGATCACATCGAAGCCGATCTCGACCTCCGGCCGGCCAGGAAGGGCAGCGATCTCAAGGACGCCTTCCAGCGGTAATGCGACCGCATGCAGGAGGGGGCCGGGTTGAGGGGTGTCAAAGCCGATGGGTGACTTGCCGGCACAACTTGTCCTGTGATATTTGTCACAAATAATGTTGCGCTGGCTTACCCTGCGGGCGCCACACCTCGCCCGTCGCGCCAACCGGAAGAACAATGGCCAACCGCAAGGCTACCCGTATCATCGCATTGGCCGAGGCGCTTTCTGCGCGGCGCGTGCTGCATCTCAAGGATGCGGCCGCTCTTCTCGGTGTGTCGGAGATGACCGTCCGCCGCGACATTGCCGACAACCCCGGGCTCTTTGGCTATCTCGGCGGCCACATTGTGGCGGCGGCCGATATCGAAGCCGATGCCCCCTATGATCTCGCGCGTGAGGCCGACAGTCACGCGACAGCCAAGCGCGAGGCTTGCGTCCATGCCGCCCGGCACATCCGTCCCGACGAGACGATCTTCATCGACTGCGGCACGACACTCGAATATCTCGTCGATCTGATACCGGAAAATTATTCAATTACGGCAGTGTGTTATTCCTTGAACGCGGCGAACCGCCTCGCTCGTAGGCCGAACGTTCGGATTGTCATGCTTGGCGGGGTCTACCACCCGTCATCAGTTTCGTTTTCGGGCAATTCCGGCCTCGAGACGCTCGACCACCTCGGTATCAACGTCGCCTTCCTGTCGGCGGCCGGCGTAGATCCCGCCCGCGGCGCGACTTGCGTCCATTTTCATGAGGTGCCGGTGAAGCAGAAGGTGATTTCACTCGCGCGCGAGAATTACCTCGTGGTGGACAAGAGCAAGATCGGCAGGCTGAAGCCCGCTTTTTTTGCGCCGCTCAATTCATTCCGTGCGGTGATCACGGAAGACGGAGAGGCGGCGCTCCCGGCGCTTGAGACGCCGACGCCACAAATATGATAATCTCGCCGCTTCGTCCGATGTCGTCGCTTGACACGTGATAGTCTTGATGGAATGCTAACAAAAAATCGATAGAAAAATAACAAGTCGCCGGGCTGATCTGCAGCGGCCCGGTTGGGCAGGGAGAAATCGAGGAGTAGTCGCTTGGAAGACCTTGCTGTAAAGGGGGTGTCGGCGGTTTCTGCCCAGCCCGCCGGCGCCGGTCATAATTGGCCGCGCAACGACGGTGTCGATCTCGATCTTTCCTGGGTACTCGACCAGCGCGTCAATCTTTCCGCTGCCGAGCGCCGTGTCGCAACGCTGCCGGGCCGCCGGACCGTTAAAAAGGATGCGCAGGCCGCCTGGCTCTTGAAGGCGGTCACCTGCATCGACCTGACCACGCTCAACGGCGACGATACGACGGAGCGCGTCAAGCGGCTCTGCGCCAAGGCGCGCCGGCCCGTGCGCCAGGATCTTCTCGACGCACTCGGGATGGGCGATCGCGACATCACGACGGGGGCGATCTGCGTCTATCACCGTTTCGTGTCGACGGCGGTCGAGGCGCTCGAGGGCTCCGGTATCCCGGTGGCCGCGGTTTCCACCGGCTTTCCGGCGGGTCTCGTACCGCATGACGTCAAGCTTAGGGAGATCGAAGCGTCCGTCGCCCACGGTGCCAGGGAAATCGACATCGTCATCACCCGCGAGCATGTGCTGACCGGCAACTGGCAGGCGCTTTATGACGAGATGCGCGATTTCCGCGATGCCTGCGGCGATGCGCATGTCAAGGCGATCCTCGCGACCGGCGACCTCAAGACCTTGCGCAATGTCGCCCGCGCCTCGCTCGTCTGCATGATGGCGGGGGCCGATTTCATCAAGACCTCGACCGGCAAGGAAGGTGTGAACGCGACGCTGCTCGTCACCCTCGTCATGCTCAGGATGATCCGTGCCTACCAGGAGCGCACCGGCATCAAGGTCGGCTACAAGCCGGCCGGCGGGATCTCGGCGGCGAAGGACGTGTTGAACTACCAGTTCCTCATGAAGGAAGAGCTCGGCCGCGAATGGCTGGAGCCGGACCTCTTCCGCATCGGGGCATCGAGCCTGCTGGCCGATATCGAGCGTCAGCTCGAGCATCATGTCAGCGGCGCCTATTCGGCCCTCAACAGACACCCGATAGGATAATCCGATGAGCGTCGCCAAATTCTTCGACGAAATGTCTTACGGCCCCGCACCCGAAGGCGACAGCGAGGCCCGGGCCTGGCTCGCCCGCCACAAGGGCGAGTTCGGCCACTTCATCAACGGCGGCTTCGTCGCATCCGCGTCTGGAAAGACATTCGACAGCTTCGAGCCGGCAACCGGCGCGCTGCTGGCGAAGGTCGCGCTTGGCGGCCGCGAAGACGTCAACTCCGCCGTGGCAGCGGCGCACAAGGCGCAAGGCCCCTGGTCGAAGCTTTCCGGCCATGCCCGAGCCCGGCATCTCTATGCGTTGGCGCGCATGATCCAGCGCCACGCCAGGCTGATCGCCGTGGTCGAAGCGCTCGACAACGGCAAGCCGATCCGCGAGACGCGCGACATCGACATTCCGCTTGCCGCCCGTCATTTCTATCACCACGCCGGCTGGGCGCAGCTCCAGGAAACGGAATTTGCCGATCAGGTGCCGGTCGGCGTCGTCGGCCAGGTCATCCCGTGGAACTTCCCCTTCCTGATGCTCGCATGGAAAGTGGCGCCGGCGCTGGCACTTGGCAATACGGTCATTCTGAAGCCCGCGGAGTTCACGCCCCTGACGGCGCTGCTTTTCGCCGAACTTGCCACCGGCGCCGGCCTGCCGCCGGGCGTCCTGAACGTGGTAACCGGCGAGGGAGAGACGGGTGCGCTGATCGTCGAGCACGACGACATCGACAAGATCGCCTTCACCGGCTCGACCGAGGTTGGCCGCCTGATCCGGGAAAAGACCGCGGGCACCGGTAAATCGCTGACGCTGGAGCTCGGCGGCAAGTCGCCCTTCATCGTGTTCGACGATGCCGACATCGACGGGGCGGTCGAAGGCGTGGTCGATGCGATCTGGTTCAACCAGGGCCAGGTCTGCTGCGCCGGATCGCGGGTGCTCGTCCAGGAGGGCGTGGCGCCGCTCTTTCACGAACGCCTGAAGCGGCGCATGGGAACGCTCAGGGTCGGCCATCCGCTCGACAAGGCGATCGACATGGCGGCGATCGTCGCCCCGGTGCAATTGCAGCGGATCGAAAACCTCGTCAGCCAGGGCGTGACGGAAGGGGCCGCGCTTTACCAGCCGCAGATCGCATTGCCCAAGGGCGGCAGCTTCTATCCGCCGACGCTGCTGACCTCGGTCCAGCCGACCTCCGTGGTGGCCACGGAAGAAATCTTCGGACCGGTCGCCGTTTCGATGACCTTCCGCACCCCGGAAGAGGCGATCCAGCTTGCCAATCACACTCGCTACGGCCTTGCCGCCAGCGTCTGGAGCGAGACGATCGGTCTCGCCCTGCATGTCGCCGCCAAGCTTGCCGCCGGTGTCGTCTGGGTCAATGCCACCAATCTCTTCGACGCTTCGAGCGGCTTCGGGGGAAAACGCGAATCCGGCTTCGGCCGCGAAGGCGGCAAGGAAGGGTGCTACGAATATCTGAAGCCGAAGGCCTGGGCGGGACGCAAGCTCCGGACTGAAGCGAGTGTGCCGGTTCTCAAGACGGCTGCAAGCGATTTCGCCGTGCCGTCGCTCGATCGCACCGCCAAGCTATTCATCGGCGGCAAGCAGGCGCGGCCGGATGGAAATTACTCGCGGCCAATCCTGTCGCCGAAGGGCAAGGTGCTCGGCGAGGTCGGCGAGGGCAACCGCAAGGATATCCGCAACGCCGTTGTCGCAGCGCAGGCGGCAGCGAGCTGGTCTTCGGCGACGACGCACAATCGCGCGCAGATTCTCTATTACATTGCCGAGAACGTCAGCGGCCGGGCGGCGGAATTCGCCGATCGCATCGCCGCCATGACCGGCGCCTCGGCCGCCAATGCGAAGGCCGAGGTGGAGGCTTCGATCGCCCGCCTCTTCAGCTATGGCGCCTGGGCGGACAAATTCGAGGGCGTCGTCCACCAGCCGCCCTTGCGCGGCGTTGCGCTTGCCATGCCGGAGCCGCAGGGCGTCGTCGGGGTGATCTGCCCGCCGGAGGCGCCGCTGCTGGGCTTCGTCAGCCTTGTCGCGCCGCTGATCGCCGTTGGCAATCGCGTCGTCGCCGTTCCGAGCGAGCCGCATCCGCTCGCCGCCACCGATTTCTATTCCGTGCTCGAAACGTCCGACGTTCCGGCCGGCGTCGTCAACATCGTCACCGGATCGGCAATCGAACTTGCCAAGACGCTTGCCGCCCACAACGATGTCGACGCAGTCTGGGCCTTCGGCACGGCGGAACTGTCGACGCTCGTCGAGAAGCTGTCGGTCGGCAATCTGAA
This sequence comes from Sinorhizobium glycinis, assembly GCF_001651865.1. Lineage (GTDB taxonomy): Bacteria > Pseudomonadota > Alphaproteobacteria > Rhizobiales > Rhizobiaceae > Sinorhizobium > Sinorhizobium glycinis. The sequence goes on along the minus strand of NZ_LPUX01000055.1, from coordinate 392,840 downwards.
GCGCACCTTCGTGGACTACGGCAGGGCGATCGACTGGATGAATCGTTCGGCGGCTGAAGGGCAAGCCTTCCTGCGGCGAGCCGTGGACGTCAAGAACATCTGGATCCCTTACGGGGAGTGAGGGGTCCGCGCATGCCGTCGGGCGGGGGAACCGAACGCCGTGGAGGACGCTTTTGCGAAGTTTAATGACAGTCGCCGGCGGCGTCATGCCAACCCGCGGCGGTCGAATGGATGGTTTGGAGGAGGACTGACATGCTCAAGAATATCGACCCGGCCCTGAATGCGGATGTGCTGCACGCGCTCCGGTCCATGGGTCACGCCGACACGCTGGTGATCTCCGACACCAACTTCCCATCCGACGCGATCGCCCGTCAGACGACGCTGGGTAAACTGCTCCGCATCGACAATGTTTCGGCCGCCCGCGCAGTGCAGGCGGTGCTTTCGGTGCTGCCGCTCGACACGCCGCTGCAGCCTTCGGTCGGACGCATGGAAGTGATGGGCGCGCCGGATGAGATCCCGACCGTCCAGCGCGAGGTGCAGGCCGAAATCGATCGCGCCGAGGGCAAGCCTGCGCCGATGTACGGTATCGAACGCTTTGCTTTCTATGAGGAGGCGAAGAAGGCCTATTGCGTCATCACCACCGGCGAGACGCGCTTCTATGGCTGCTTCATCTTGACCAAGGGGGTCATTCCGCCGGAATCCGCCTGAAGCGCATCACCAGCTGCCGTTGACGGAGGAGGCTCAGCATGAAGACAGGCGTTTCGATCCTCGGGATATTCGTGGCCGATACGGCCTATCTGGCGTCCCGCATGCCCCGGATCGGCGAGACGATCACCGGCAGCGGTTTCTCCGTCGGCCCGGGCGGCAAGGGCTCGAACCAGGCTGTTGCGGCGGCGCGGGCCGGCAGCGAGGTGTCGTTCATCTCGCGGCTCGGTCGCGATACGTTCGGCGAGATGGCGCTGAAGACCTATGCCGAGGCGGGCGTGACGCCGAAGATCGTCCAGATGGACGATCTGCCGACCGGAGCGGCCTTTATCTATGTCAACCACGAGAACGGCGAGAACGCCATTATCGTCTATCCCGGCGCTGCCGGCTCGATCGGCGTCGAAGATGTGGAAGCCGCCCGTGAAACGATCGAGAATTCGCGCGTCTTCGTGACTCAGCTCGAACAGCCGGCCGCGGCCGCCGAGAGGGCGCTCAGGATCGCCCACGCGGCAGGCGTCACCACCGTGTTCAACCCGGCGCCGGCCGAACCCTTTCCGGAAAGCATTTTCCCGCTCTGCGACTACATCGTGCCAAACGAGACGGAAGCCGCAGCCCTCGTCGGCTTTCCGCTGCCGACGCAGGATGACGTCCGTCGCGCCGGAGATGCCCTTTTGAACAAGGGGGTGAAGACCGCTCTGATCACGCTTGGCGAGCGGGGCGTGCTCTACCACACCGAGGGGCACTCGGTCCTCGTGCCCGCGGTCGCGAGCGGGCCGGTGATCGACACGACCGGCGCAGGCGATGCTTTCGTCGGCGGCTTTTCGGCCGCGTTGGCACGGGGGCTTTCGCCGGTCGAGGCAGTGCGGTTCGGCTGCGCAACGGCCGGCATTTCGGTCACGCGCCGCGGCACGGCTCCGGCCATGCCGAAGCTCGAGGAGATCGAGGCGCTGCTCGCACGGGGGGCGGCGGCATGACGCGCAACGACCCGATCAAGCATTTCTTCATCTGGCCGGCTCTGATCATCGTCCTCCTGATCTCGATCTTTCCGCTCGTCTATTCGCTGACGACGAGCTTCATGAGCATGCGGCTCGTGCCGCCGATGCCCGCACGCTTCGTCGGCTTCGGCAACTATGCCGATCTGCTTTCCAACCCGCGCTTCTGGCACGTGGCGGGTACCACGACGCTGATCGCTTTCCTTTCCGTCGGACTGCAATATGTGATCGGCCTCTCGGTCGCGCTGGCGCTGAATTCCCGCGTGCCGGGCGAGGGGATTTTCCGTGTCGGCTTTCTGCTGCCGATGCTCGTTGCCCCGGTCGCCGTCGCGCTCGTGGCGCGCCAGATCCTCAATCCGACCATGGGGCCGCTGAACGAGTTCATGTCTGCGTTCGGCTTTCCGAACCTGCCGTTCCTGACCCAGACGAGCTGGGCGCTCGGCTCGATCATCGTGGTCGAGGTCTGGCAATGGACGCCCTTTGTCATCCTGATGCTGCTCGCAGGCCTGCAGACCTTGCCTGACGATGTCTACGAGGCGGCGGCGCTCGAGAACGCCACGCCCTGGCAGCAATTCCGCGACATCACCTTTCCGATGCTGTTGCCGATTTCGACGGCGGTCGTCTTCATACGTCTGATCGAGAGCTACAAGATCATGGACACGGTCTTCGTCATGACGGGTGGCGGGCCGGGCGTGTCGACGGAGACACTGACGCTTTTCGCCTATCAGGAGGGCTTCAAGAAGTTCAATCTCGGCTACACGTCGGCGCTGTCGTTCCTCTTCCTGATCTTCATCACGGTGATCGGCCTCGTCTATCTGGCGGTGCTCAAGCCTTATCTGGAGAAGCACAAATGAGCGTGCGCACTCTTCAGGGAAAGGGGCGCTGGCTGGCGCTCGGCGGCTGCCTCGTCTGGCTCGCCTTCACCCTGTTTCCGCTCTATTGGGTGGCGATCACATCGTTCAAGACGCCGATCGCGGTCGTCGGCGGTCCGACCTATCTGCCGTTCGTCGATTTCGAGCCGACGCTGACCGCCTGGAACGAGCTGCTCTCCGGCGAGCGTGGCGCCTTCTACAACACCTTCATCGCGTCGCTGATCGTCAGCCTTTCGGCTGCGGTACTCGCAACCTTCATCGGTGCCATGGCGGCCTACGCGCTCGTCCGCTTCACCTTTCGCTTCCGGCTGCTTTCCGCACTCTTCTTCGTGCTCGTCGCCTTCGGCGGCTTCCTGCTGGGTCGAAACGTGCTCGGCTTCGGCCAGGGGATTTCGCTCATCTATTCCTTCATCGCCGCGCTGGCGCTCGCGGTGATCTCCAGCCGCTTCCGCCTGCCCGGGCCCGAACTCGGCAACAACGACATCGTCTTCTGGTTTGTCAGCCAGCGCATGTTTCCGCCGATCGTCGCCGCCTTTGCCCTCTACCTCATGTACACGGAAGTCGGAAAGCTCGGCTTCAAGCTCGTCGACAGCTACATCGGCCTGACCTTCGCCTATGTCGCCTTCTCGCTGCCGATCGTCATCTGGCTGATGCGCGACTTCTTCGAGGCCCTGCCGATCGAGGTGGAGGAGGCGGCGATGGTCGACAACGTGCCGTCCTGGCGCATCTTCTTCGGCATCGTCATGCCGATGTCGAAGCCGGGCCTCATCGCGACCTTCATGATCACGCTCGCCTTCGTCTGGAACGAGTTCCTCTTTGCGCTCTTCCTGACGAGTTCGAAGTGGCAGACGCTGCCGATCCTGGTCGCCGGACAAAACAGCCAGCGCGGCGACGAATGGTGGTCGATCTCGGCTGCGGCACTCGTGGCGATCATCCCGATGATGGTCATGGCTGGAATCTTGAGCAGGCTCATGCGGTCGGGCCTGCTTCTGGGAGCGATCAAGTGACCGCGCGCATTTTCCAGATTTGGCAAGGTTCACTCAGAGGGAGGAAAAAATGAGGAAACTTCTGCTCGCATCTACCGCCGCCGGCCTGCTGGCCGCGGCGGCCAACGGAACGGCCTTCGCCTGCGACCCGGACTTCACCGGCGTCGAACTGACCGCCACCACACAGACCGGTCCCTACATCGCATCCGCGCTTCAGATTGCCGCCAAGGGCTGGGAGGAGAAAACCTGCGGCAAGGTGAAAGTCGTCGAGTTTCCCTGGTCCGAGCTCTATCCGAAGATCGTGACCTCGCTCACCTCCGGTGAGGACGCCTTCGACGTCATCGCCTTTGCGCCGGCCTGGGCGCCGGATTTCACCGACTTCCTCGCCGAAATGCCGGCGGAGATGCGGCAGGGTTCCGCCTGGGAAGACATCGCGCCGGTCTATCGTGAACAGTTGATGGTCTGGAACGGCAAGGTCCTGTCGCAGACCATGGACGGCGACGCCCATACCTACACCTACCGCATCGACCTTTTCGAGAACGCCGACAACCAGAAGGCCTTCAAGGAGAAATACGGCTACGACCTGGCGCCGGCCAAGACCTGGAAGCAGTATCTCGACATCGCCGAGTTCTTCAACCAGCCGGCCAACAACCTCTGGGGCACGGCGGAAGCCTTCCGCCGTGGCGGCCAGCAGTTCTGGTTCCTCTTCAGCCACGTAGCCGGCTATACGAGCCATCCCGACAATCCGGGCGGCATGTTCTTCGATCCGGATACGATGGACGCGCAGGTCAACAACCCCGGCTGGGTGCGCGGCCTTGAGGAATATATCCGCGCTTCCAAGCTTGCGCCGCCGAACGCGCTCAACTTCTCCTTCGGCGAGGTGAACGCCGCCTTTGCCGGCGGACAGGTCGCCGAATCGATCGGCTGGGGCGACACCGGCGTCATTGCCGCCGACCCGAAACAGTCGAAGGTCGCAGGCAAGGTGGGCTCGGCGCCGCTGCCCGGCGTTGACGAGATCTATAACTACAAGACCAAGATGTGGGACAAGTTCGATCAGGTCGTGCAGACCTCCTTCATGGCCTTCGGCGGCTGGCAGGCAGCCGTACCGAGCTCGTCGACGAAGCAGGAAGCCGCCTGGAACTATATCCAGTATCTGACCAGCCCCGAGGTTTCGGCGCAGGCGGCGATCACCGGCGGCACGGGCGTCAACCCCTATCGCCTTTCGCACACCACCAATCTCGAACTCTGGTCGAAGATCTTCTCCGATCGCGAGGCGAAGGAGTATCTCGGTGCGCAGAAGGACGCGGTGACCGCCAAGAACATCGCACTCGACATGCGTCTGCCCGGCTACTTCTCCTATACGGAAGTGCTCGAGATCGAGCTCTCCAAGGCACTTGCCGGTGAGGTGACGCCGCAGCAGGCGCTCGATACGGTGGCAGAGCAATGGAACAAGCTGACCGACGAGTTCGGCCGCGACAAGCAGCTTGCCGCCTATCGCTCGTCGATGGGCCTGCCGCAGAAGTAATCATCGGAGCCCGCTCCGGCCATCCGGAGCGGGCCCCGCATGGCGCCGGGCAGTCGGCGCTCCATTTCGCAGTGCATTCCCCGGCTCAGAGCCATGGGGTCTCGAGAAAGGCAGTCGAATGTCGCAGGTTCGCCTGGAGCAAGTCACCAAATCCTTCGGCAGCGTCACGGTCATCCCGCCGCTCGATCTTTCGATCGCCGACCGCGAGTTCGTCGTTCTCGTCGGTCCGTCCGGCTGCGGCAAGACGACGACGCTCAGAATGATCGCCGGGCTGGAGACGGCGTCTTCGGGCACGATCCGGATCGGCGAACGGGATGTCACCGATCTGCGTCCGGGCCTGCGCAACTGCTCGATGGTGTTCCAGAACTACGCGCTCTATCCGCATATGACGGTCGCCGAGAACATCGGCTACGGCATGAAGGTCCGCGGCACGTCGAAGAGCGACATCGAGAAGTCCGTGGCGGAGGCCGCCCGCATCCTGAACCTCGGCGCCTATCTCAACCGCAAGCCGAGTGCCCTTTCCGGCGGTCAAAGGCAGCGCGTCGCGATCGGCCGGGCAATCGTCCGGCAGCCGGACGTTTTCCTTTTCGACGAGCCGCTGTCGAACCTCGACGCAAAGCTCAGGATCGAAATGCGCACCGAGATCAAGCTTCTGCACCGGCGGCTTCAGACCACCGCCGTTTACGTGACGCACGACCAGGTCGAGGCGATGACGATGGCGGATCGCGTCGTGGTGATGAACCAGGGGCGGATCGAACAGGCTGCCGATCCGATCACTCTCTATGAGGCGCCCGCCAATCTCTTCGTCGCCGCCTTCATCGGCGCGCCGAGCATGAATTTCATCGAAGGCATTCTCGAACGCGGCGAGGCGGGGCTTTCGTTCCGGGCCCCTGGCGATGTCGCCTTTCCGCTTCCCCACGAGCAGGCGCAAAAGCTTGGCGCCCATATCGGCGAGGCGATCGTGCTCGGCATCCGGCCGGAGCACACGATTGCCGCCGATCAAGGTCTCCCGAAGGTCAAACTGAAAGTCCGCGATATCGAGCCGCTCGGTCCCCATACGCTGGCGATCGGAAAAGTAGGATCGGCGTCGTTCACGGCCCAGGTCCACGCCGCGGCGCGCATCTCACCGGACGACGTCATCGACGTTCCGATCGACATGGCGAAGGTTCATTTCTTCCTGAAAAACACCGGAGTAGCCGTCGGGCGGTGAATATGGCGTGCAAACCCATCGCCAGCCGCTCGCTCCGAGCCGACTTTGACGGCCATGGCCGAATCCCGAAATTGCTGAAATATTGCCTTCGCAGCAGGGACGAGGAGGCGCGGCGATGGCCGAGCTCAGAGTGAAGACGAGGGAGACCGGCGCGACCGCCGTCGTCGGGCGGACGGCGTTTCCGCATGTCACCTCGGTGACCGGCGGTGCCCTCGACATCGTAACCGGTCCCTCGCAGGCCGGGTTTGGTCCCCTCGACCTTCTCTACGCATCGCTCGCTAGCTGCCTGGTGCTCAGTGCGCGCATCGCCGCCAGCCGCTTCGGGGTGCTCGACAGGCTCGTCGAAGTCTCCGCCAAGGTGACCGGTGAAAAAGCGCGGGACGAGCCGTCGCGGGTGGCGCGCTTCGATATCGAATTCGTCATCAAAGGCGATTTCGACGACGCCGTGCGGCGCGCCATCGCGGAAGCGGCGGAAGAGGAAATCTGTACGGTCAGCAACACGCTGCGCGGCCATCCGGAATTCGCAAGCAAGGTCTTCGGTTAATTAGAGGAAACAGGGTCTCGATGACATCGCGTCCGGCTTACCATTTCAATTCGATCATCGTCCGGGAGCCGTCGCGCTCCGTCGTCAACGGACTGCGCGCCGAGGATCGCGGCAGCCCGACCTATGAGGGCGTCAAGGCCGAGCACGATGCCTATCTGGAGGCTATGCGCAAGGCAGGCGTGACAGCAACGGTTCTTCCGCCACTCGAGGCCTTCCCGGATTCGATCTTCGTCGAAGACCCGGCGCTTGTGTTCTCCGAAGGCGCGATCCTGCTGCGGCCGGGCGCGGCAAAGCGCGAAAAGGAAGTCGAGGAAATCGCGCCGACGCTCCGCGACATGTTCGACACGGTGCTCGATCTGCCGGCAGGTTACGCCGATGGCGGAGACGTATTGACGACTCCGGAAGGCGTCATGATCGGTCTTTCGGCGCGCACCGACAGGGCCGGGGCCGCGGCGCTTCGGACCTGCTTGGACCAGCTCGGCCGCAACAGCGAAATTGTCGCGACGCCGGAGGGCGTCCTTCACTTCAAGACCGATTGCTCGCTGCTCGATGACGAGACGATCCTCTCCACCAATCGGCTTGCGCGCTCCGGCGTCTTTCAGAAATTCAGGCAGATGGTCATTCCGGAAGGCGAGGAACCGGCCGCCAACGCACTCCGCGTCAACGACGTCGTCTTTGTTGGTGCCGATTTCCCGCGGACGATCGAGATGCTTGACAAGGCCGGATACAAGGTCGTGCCACTGAAGACGACGGAGATCGGCAAGATCGATGCCGGGCTTTCCTGCATGTCGCTGAGGTGGTTCAGCCGCGAATGACGCGGATGAATTCGTGCCAGGGAACGAACAGCCGCGGAACGTCGCAACAGGCGAGGCGTGCCTGGCTATTGCTTTTAATCGCACCCGGACTGAGTGTCTGCTAAGACGCGCGCTACTGTGTCATGAGCCGCTTGATTGTCCGGCCTTGCCCGATCTGTTATCGTATTAGCATTGGCTAATGTAGCTGTGGACAGCTGCAGGTCCGATATCACGACAACGATGCGATTGTGGGAGAATGGCCATGAAACGGCTTCTGACGGCTGCTGCCCTCTTGGCGGCGAGCGGTTTGGTCGCAGGGCAGGGCGCAGCCGCCGACGACGCTGCGCTGATCAAAAGCGCCGAATCCGCTGCCCCCGCTGCGGTATCGAGCGGCGCTGCCATCCACGCCATGGATGAGAAGGGTACCATGCGCACCTTGAGGGAGGGCAAGAACGGGTTCTGGTGCATGCCGGACAACCCGGTTACGCCTGGCCCCGACCCGATGTGCGGCGATGCCAACGCGATGGAATGGGCGACGGCATGGATCGGAAAGAAGGAGCCGCCCAAGGGCAAGGTTGGCTTCATGTATATGCTGGCCGGCGGCACCGACGCCAGCAATACCGACCCCTATGCGACCAAACCCGAGGAGGGTAACAACTGGGTGGAGACCGGCCCGCATGTCATGATCGTCAATGCGACGGACATGATGCAAGGCTACCCGACGGAACCCAAGCCCGACACGTCCAAGCCGTATGTGATGTGGGCGGGGACGCCCTATGCCCACCTCATGATACCGGTGAAGTAGCGGCGGCGAGAACGCCGTGGGCGCGAACCGCGTGCTGCGCCGCAAGGGAGGCAGTGACAGCCAGCTGCGTGCGCGGGCTTCGATGGAGAATGTCGGCCGATTTCGCCTTTGCAGCAGTCGGCGTGCTCGGCATCGCCGGAAGCGCGTTTCCACCGGTTTTCGTCTGCGCGACGCGCTCGGCACGCCGCAATCCCCGCCATGCAGATTTGAAAGAACACGCCCGGATTGAGCCGCACGCGCGGAACAAGCAGGGGGATGGTCCCGTTTATTTGCGAGCCCAAGGGCACCATGAACACAGCTCGGTCGAGCGATGAGCCTCCGTGTCAGTGCATACGCGAGGCTTCGCTATGTTAAACGAATCATGTTGCGGAGCCTCCTATGGAAGACTTCCTGCTGTTCGCGGCGGTCGGGTTTCTTGCCCAGGCGGTCGATGGTGCTCTTGGGATGGCCTATGGCGTGATCTCTTCGACGGTGCTCCTCGCCTTCGGGGTGCCGCCGGCGCAAGCATCGGCATCGGCTCATGCTGCAGAATTGTTCACCACTGCCGCCTCCGGATCGGCCCATCTCTACCACCGCAACATCGACTGGAAACTGTTTCGGCGGCTGGTTCCCTTTGGTGTCGGCGGTGGGATCATCGGCGCCTTCGTACTCACCTCGTTTGATGGAGACCAGGTCAAGCCCTTCGTTACGGCTTATCTCGCAATCATCGGGAGCTGGCTGTTGTATCGATCGTTTCATCGTATTCCGACAAACCCGGTGAAAATGAGAGTCGTCGCGCCCCTGGGCGCAACCGCCGGCTTCCTCGATGCTGCGGGCGGCGGCGGCTGGGGTCCTGTTGCCACAACCGGCCTGCTCGGCGCGGGCGGACAGCCGCGGTTCGTGATCGGCACCGTCAATGCCAGCGAGTTCCTGATTGCGTTTTCGGTGTCGCTGAGCTTCCTCGCCACGATTGTCACCGGCCACTGGGAGCAAGCCGGCGAATTCGGCGACTATCTCACATCTGTCGGCGGGCTGATCGCCGGAGGCGTTTTCGCGGCGGCGCTGGCGGGATGGATGGTCAAGGCATTGAAGGAGAGGACCCTTCTGCGGCTCGTCGGATCTCTGATCACGCTTCTGGCCGGCTACCAGACGCTCGAGCTGACTGGGTTGGTTTGAAACTTGGCGTTAGGTCGCAGGCGAAAGATCTCCAAATACCGTCGGGATCAGTTCCGACACCGTGGGGTGAATGTGCATGGCGCGGCTGATCGTCGTATAGGGTTTCTTCGCATACATCACGTCGAGGATGCTCTGGATCGCCTCGTCGCCGCCCGTGCCGAGGATCGAGGCGCCGAGGATTTCCTTCGTGTCGGCGTCGACGATCACCTTCATGAAGCCCAGCGTCTCGCCCTTCTCGACGGCACGCCCGACGCGCGTCATCGGCCGGGTGCCGATCAGGAGCCTGCGGCCGCTCTTGCGTGCCTCCGTCTCGGTCATGCCGGCGCGGCCGAGCGGCGGATCGATATAGAGCGCATAGGCCTGGATGCGGTCGCCGACCCGGCGCGGGTCGTTGTCGATGAGGTTCGCGGCAACGATCTCGAAATCGTTGTAGGACGTATGGGTAAAGGCGCCGCGGCCGTTGCAGTCGCCCATCGCGAAAATATGCGGCACGCTCGTGCGCAGGGCATCGTCGACCTCGATATAGCCGCGTGGGTCGGTCTTCACACCCGCCTTGTCGAGCCCGAGATCGTCCGTGTTGGGGCGGCGGCCGGTGGCGAGCAGCACGTCGGAGCCGATGACCTCCGGGGCTCCCGACGTGCAGTCGACGCCAGCTGCGACACCGTCGGAGTGCTTGGCGAAGCGGATGCATTCGGCGTTGAGGCGTATATGGATTCTCTCTTTTTCGAGGATGGCGCGGATCGCATCGGAGATGTCCGGGTCTTCGCGTGCGATCAGGCGAGGGCCTTTTTCGATGACGGTAACCTCGGAACCGAAGCGGCGGAACATCTGCGCGAATTCGAGCCCGATATAGCTGCCACCGATGATCACGAGATGCCGGGGCAGGTGGGCTAGTTCCATGATCGAGCTGTTGGTGAGGTAGGGAGCGTCGTCGATACCCGGAAAATCCGGGATGGCGGCGCGTCCGCCCACATTGAGGAAGATCTGCTCGCCGGAGATCAGCTCTTCGCCGATGCGGATTTCCGTCGGGCTCTCGAAGCGCGCATGGCCGTCCAGCACCGTGCAGTTCTTCATGTCCCTGAGCCAGCTCTCGACCCCTGACCGGGCATCGAACCGGACCTTCTCCTTGCGGGCCATGACCCGCGCGAAATCGACGGATACGGGACCGGTCGTCATGCCGTATTCGGCGCCGCGGCGTGCCGTATGGATAGCGTAGGCGCTCGCCACCATCGCCTTGGTCGGCATGCAGCCGGTGTTGACGCAGGTGCCGCCGAAGAGCTTACGCTCGACGAGTGCTACGGATTTGCCCGCTTCCGCCAGGCGTCCGGCAAGCGACGGTCCTGCCTGGCCGGCGCCGATGATGATCGCGTCGAAATGCCTGGTCATGATGACACCACCCAGAGCGCCAGCAGAATGGCGACAAGGTCTTCGAGGAGGGCGATCGGCAGGTCCTTGCCGCCGATCATCGCAACGAGGCGCTTGCGCGCTTCATAACCGCCGAGCGTCCCGAGGATTGCGCCAACGATCCCGGCAACGGCGCCGCCTAGCGGAGAGCCCGCGCCGGTACCAATCACCGCGCCGCAGAAGCCGCCGCTGACGATGCGGGCGCCGAATTGCTGCGGCACCTTGCGGCTCGGCGTGCTCGGGAGCTGGTCGGTGACGTATTCGACGAGCGCCAGCAGACTGAAAATGTAGGGTGTGAAGCGGTAGCCCATAAAGGCCGCCCAAGTATTGGCGACGGGTAGCCAGCCGGCCGCGGCGGCGATGCTGGCGGCCGCCGGCGCGGTCATGACCCGCAAGCCCGCCACAACGCCGATCAGAAGCGCAAGAACGTAGACGGACATCACATCCCCCGAACTGGTTTCTCAAGGACAAGAGCTGCTGCCGTAAGGGAACCCAGCGAGAGAGTGTCCGACTTCGCGGTCGATTGCAACCTGGTAGTAGGTAGCTTGACCTCGGGCATCCCGAAGTTCAACCATAAGTCCTATGGGGTCCTTGCTCTGTTCTTTGCGGAACCCTGACATATATGGATGCTCTAGCCGGACGCAGCGGAGAGCCGCGACGGTCGTGGATCAATTGAGGGAGACGATCATGCGCCTGACCCTGATGAAGACAATTGTCGGCACGGCGCTCGCTTTTGCGCTGACCTCCGCGGCGGCCAGGGCCGACGTCGTGGTTTCGTCCAAGATCGACACGGAAGGCGGCGTTCTCGGCAACATCATTCTCGCCGTCCTCAATGCCAACGACATCAAGACCACCGATCGCGTCCAGCTTGGCGCCACTCCCGTCGTTCGCAAAGCCATCACTGCGGGCGAAATCGACCTCTATCCGGAGTATACGGGAAACGCCGCCTTCTTCTTCGAGAAGGCCGACGATCCGGCCTGGAAAGACGCCGCCAAGGGCTATGAGCTGGCAAAGGAGCTCGACTACGACGCCAACAAGATCGTCTGGCTGACACCTTCGCCGGCCAACAACACCTGGGCGATCGCGCTGCGCAAGGAGGTGGCCGAGAAGAACAAGCTCAAGACGCTTTCGGACTTCGGGAAATATGTTGCCGGCGGCGGCGAGGTCATCCTGGCGGCGTCGTCTGAGTTCGTGAACTCCGCCGCCGCCTTGCCGGCCTTCCAGACGGCCTATGCCTTCACGCTGAAACCGGAGCAGCTCATTACTCTGTCGGGCGGCGATACGGCCGCCACCATCGCAGCGGCGGCGAACCAGACGAATGGCGCCAATGCGGCGATGGTCTACGGCACCGACGGCGGCATTGCGCCATCCGGTCTCGTCGTTCTCGAGGACGACAAGAACGTTCAGCCGGTCTACCAGCCGACGCCGATCATCCGGGAAGCGGTACTGAAGGAGAATCCCAATATCGAGAGCCTCTTGAAACCCGTCTTCGAAAAGCTCGACCTCGTCACGCTGCAGGAGCTCAATGGCCGCGTGCAGGTGGGCGGCGAGCCGGCAAAGGCCGTCGCCGAGGACTTTCTGAAGAAGAACGGCTTCCTGAAGTAGGCTGGCAATAGGCGTTGTCCGATGCCGGATCGGGCAACGCCTGCGGACAGTCGTCGAGCGGATCATTTCATGGCGATCGGTGTCATCCGGGAAACAGAGCGCAGGTCCTTACCCTTCGATAAGCTCGGCGTGATCATTGCGGCTCTTGCGGTCTATGGCGCGTTCCTGGCCCCTTTCGCGACGTTCCGGGCAAACCGCATCGTCCAGGGCGAAGGTAAGGCGATCCTCGAAGCTTTGCCGCCCTCGCTCGGCTACGGGCTTCTCGCGCTCGTGACGTTCGCGATCGTCGTGGCGGTTTTGAAGACATCCGTCCCCGTTCGCATGGCGGCCGCCTTTGCGGCCCTCCTCGCCCTGGGCTTTCTGATAGGCAGCTGCGCCGGCAATCTGGTGCCGGCGGAGAATGCCTATGCGCGCGTCTCTCCGGCCTCCGGCTTCTGGGTCCTCGTCTTTGCCTTCGCGCTTCTGGTGGCTGACGCGTTGACCCGGCTGAATCCCGGACCCGGCCTCCGGCTTCTTTTTCTCGCAGGCGCCCTGGCGCTGGTCGGTGCAATGCTCGCCACGGGGCGATGGGACGGACTTTCGATCCTCAAGGAATATGCGAGCCGGGCCGACACCTTCTGGGCTGAGGCCGGCCGCCACCTGACGCTGGCGCTCGGATCGCTCGTCGCGGCGACAGTCGTCGGGCTGCCGCTCGGCATCCTCTGCCATCGCGTCGAGCGGCTGCGGGCAGCCGTGTTGAATGTCCTGAACGCCATCCAGACAATTCCGTCGATCGCCCTTTTCGGTATTCTGATCGGGCCGCTCGGCTGGATCGCGGCACATGTTCCCGGCGCCGAAGCGATCGGCGTCCGCGGTATCGGCGTCGCTCCCGCCTTCGTGGCGCTTTTTCTCTATTCGCTGCTGCCGGTGGTCGCCAATACGGTCGTCGGGCTCGCCGGCGTGCCGCGCGCCGCCAATGATGCCGCACGCGGCCTTGGCATGACGGAGTGGCAGCGGCTCGTGACGGTCGAATTCCCTCTGGCTTTTCCGGTCATCCTTGCCGGTATCCGCATCGTGCTCGTCCAGAACATAGGACTTGCCACCATCGCCGCCCTCATCGGCGGCGGCGGCTTCGGCGTCTTCGTCTTTCAGGGCATAGGGCAGACGGCCATGGATCTCGTGCTTCTTGGCGCGGTTCCGACCGTGGTGCTCGCCTTTACCGCCGCCATCGTACTCGACGCGCTGATCGAAGTGACGGGTCCCAAACACAGCCGGGGCAAGGCCGCATGATCGAATTCGACCGCGTCACCAAACGATACGACGAAACGGAGGTGGTCAGCGACGTCTCTCTGGCCGTGATGCCGCATACGATCACGGTGATCGTCGGGACTTCGGGCTCGGGAAAGACCACGCTCATCAGGATGGTCAACCGTCTGGTCGAGCCGACCTCCGGCATGATCCGGATCGATGGCGAGGACAATCGCCTGGTGCCGGAATTCGAACTGCGCCGCCGGATCGGCTATGCGATCCAGGGCCATGGCCTCTTTCCGCATCGCACCGTCGCCCAGAACATCGCCACCGTGCCGACGCTGCTCGGCTGGGAGAGGGGGCGGATCAAGGCGAAGGTCGAAGAGCTGCTGACGCTCTTCCAACTCGATCCGGATTTCTTCGGCCCGCGCTATCCGCACGAGCTCTCCGGCGGCCAGCAGCAACGTGTCGGCGTCGCGCGGGCGCTTGCGGCGGAGCCGAACCTGCTCCTGATGGACGAACCCTTCGGCGCCTTGGACCCGATCATTCGCGCCAAGGCGCAGGACGACCTGCTCGCCATCCAGAAGCACTTCGGCACGACGATCATCCTCGTGACCCACGACATGGAGGAAGCCTTCCATCTCGCCGACCGGATCGCCGTGATGGACAAGGGCGAGGTGGTGCAACATGGAACACCGGCCGAGATGCTGGTGCGTCCCGCAACACCTTTCGTCGAAGAACTGATCGGCGCTACCGAACGGCCGTTCCGCCTGTTGGCCATCGAGACGGCCGGCGATGCCGTCGAGCCCGGCACGGCCGAAGGCACGCCGATACCGGAGGCCCTCAGCCAGCGCGAGGCGCTCTCCGAACTCCTGTGGTCCGGACGGTCCGCCTTGCCGGTCGCGGCGGCGAATGGTGCCATCGTCGGCAAGGTCAGCCTCGATGGCCTGGTGAAGCGTGCCGCGAGGCCGCGGTGATGGCGTCGCTGCCCACGCTCCTGCGGCTGGCGGTGTTCCTTCTGTTGCTGGCCTTTCTCCTGCAGCCTGGCTGGTTCGAGCCGCTGCTCAAGCCGCTGGTGCAGGAGAACGCCCCGGCGGTCTACAACAGGGGCAGCCTTTTCTGGCTGACGCTCCTCCACCTACGAACCGTGTTCGTCGCGACGTTTGCAGCGACGGTCATTGCCGTGTCGCTGGCGGTCCTCGTGACGCGCGAGGCGGGCGCCGAATTCCTGCCGCTGTCGCGCAGCCTCGTGAATATCGGCCAGACCTTTCCGCCGGTGGCGGTGCTGGCGCTCGCGGTTCCGATCTTCGGCTTCGGCGAGAAGCCGACGCTGATCGCTCTTTTTCTCTATGGGCTGCTGCCGATTTTCGAGAATGCCGTGACAGGGCTGACGACACTGCCGCCGGCCGTAACCGAGGCCGCCCGCGGCGCCGGCATGACCGAGCGCCAGAGGCTCATGCAGATCGAGCTTCCCCTGGCCATGCCGGTGATCCTCACCGGCATCCGGCTTTCCGTCGTGATCGGCCTCGCAACGGCAACGATCGGCTCGACCGTTGCCGCCAAGACGCTCGGCGAGGTCATCATCGCCGGGCTGCAGTCGAACAATCTCGCCTTTGTCCTGCAGGGCGGGCTTATCGTCGCGGCGCTTGCCGTCCTCATCCATGATGCGCTTCAGGCATTGGAGCGTGCCCTTGCAGGACGCACCAACGCGTAACCGAACCCTTGCCTGACGGGGCCGCCGACCGGGAAAACGTGGCTTCTCTGCGCATGTGAAAATGAATTTCACAATTTCTCAGAATGACCGAATTTTTGTTGACGTGCCGCAAAATCTATCCCAGTCTGCGAAAATAAATTACGAGACGGGAACGGCATCAGCATGAAGATCGGGATAATCGGACTCGGATTCCGTCTCGGATATCTGGGCTATGTCTTCAAGGCCATCGACGAAAGCTTCGAGATCGCCGGCTATGTCGACCCCGCCCCGGCCGGCCTTGCGACGCTTTCGGAAAAAGGCATTTCGGCGGGAAAGGCCTATGCCACGCCCGAGCAACTGATCGCCGGCGAGCGCCTCGACCTGCTGATGATCGGCTCTCCGAACCACATGCATCTCGAGCATATCCGCATCGGCCTGGAAGCGGGTCTCAAGGTCTTCTGCGAGAAACCGATCGTCAGCACGATCGAACAGAGCGTTGAACTTGCCGCTCTTCTGGCGAAACACGGTCCCGATCGGCTGATGGTCGGCCTCGTGCTGCGCTACGCGCCGATGTATCGCGACCTTCGCGCCGCCCAGGCGGCGGGGACGCTCGGCGAGATCGTTTCGATCGAGGCGGCCGAGCACATCGAACCCTATCACGGCGCCTTCTTCATGCGCGACTGGCGCCGCTACGGACGCTATGCCGGCAGCTTCATGCTCGAGAAATGCTGCCATGACCTCGACCTCTACAATGGCGTCGTCGGCGCCCGGCCGGAGCGGGTAGCGAGTTTCGGCGGGCGCAAGAGCTTCACCCCTGCCAATGATCCGGCCCGCGACGGCGTCAACGACCTGCAGCTCTTCCACCGCAAGCCGAGCGGCTGGCTAGGGTCCGACAAGGTCTTCGATAGCGACGGCGACATCATCGACTATCAGGTGGCGATCATCGAATACGCCAACGGCGTCGCAATGAACTTCCACACCAACCTCAACGTTCCGGACCAGTTCCGCCGCTTCTGCGTGATGGGGTCGCGCGGCATGGCGGAAGGCGACTTCATCCGCGGTTACCTCGACGTTCACGAGGTGCTTTCCGGCAGGAAGGTGGTCGAGAAGCGCTACGCCAAGGAGACGGCGCTCTCGCAGCACTATGGAGCGGACGAGCAGATGGCGGCCGAGATCATCGCCCATGTCCGGCACAGTGGCCCGCTGCCTGTCTCGCCGCTCGATGCGCTGGAAGCGGGCATCCTTGCGCTTTCCATGGACGAAGCGCGCATGAAGCGGCAGGTGGTCGATCTCAGGCCGCTCTGGGATCGCTTCGACGAAGCCCTGCACGCCCGTGCGGCCTGACGGGGGGGAGGGGCATGAGTGTTCGCCGCAGCACCGTCATCTTCGCCTGGATCCTGCTCCTTCCGGCCGTTCTCTACGTCTCTGTGATCGTCGCCTATCCGCTGGTCGATACGTTCATCCTGTCGTTCACGGACGCCTCGCTGAAGAAGACGACCAAATGGGTCGGCACAGCCAATTACGACAAGATTTTCAACGCTACCTTTGCGGAAGTGATCGTCCGGACCTTCGTCTGGACCGCCTTTTCGGTGGCGATCAAGATGATCATCGGCACCTTCGGTGCGGTGATGCTGAATGCCGCCGTGCCGGGGCGGGCGCTGTTTCGCGTGCTGACCATGCCGCCATGGATCGTGCCGATGGCGATCGGCATCTTCATGTGGGGCTGGATGTATAACGGCCAGTTCGGAATGATCTCCGGCATGCTGCAGAACTGGGGCCTGGTGGACGGCCCGGTCGCCTTCCTCGCGCATGGCTCGACCGCCTTCTGGGCAACGATCATCACCGACGTCTGGATCGGCGTGCCGATGGTGACGCTCTACATGCTCGCTTCGATGCAGGCGATCCCGCAGGATCTCTACGAGGCCGCCTGGACGGACGGGGCAGGGCGCTTCTACCGCTTCCGGCGCATCACCCTGCCGCTTCTCGTCCCGTCGATGATCACCATGTCGATGCTGTCGCTGATCGCCACCTTCAACTCCTTCGACATCATCTGGATTCTCACCCAGGGCGGCCCGAACGGCGACACGACGACGATGATCATCGACACCTACCGGACGGCGATCGGCTCGAAGAAATACGGCGAGGGCGCAGCCCGCGCCGTGCTGATCTGCATCTTCCTGTCGATCTTCTGCATCGCCTATTTCCGCGTCACGCACCGTCTTGCCTCGGGAGAGGGCCGATGAGCCAGCCAGCCATGATCAACCGCTATCGCTGGTACGAACTGGTCGGCATCTATGCGGGCATCTTCGTCTTCCTGAGCTTCATTCTTTCCCCCTTCGTCGAAGGCTTCCTCGTATCGCTGAAGCCGCTCGGCCTTCTGTTCTCCTCGCCCTACCGCTTCTGGCCGCAGAACGGATCCTTCGACGCCTACCGCAGCATGTGGGTGAGCGTGCCGGGTTTCGCCCGATACATCTTCAATTCCTTCTTCATCTCCACGATCGTGACGGCAGTCGTGCTCGTGCTGGTCGTGCCTTCGGCCTACGCCTTTGCCCGCTTCAGGTTTCGCGGCAGCGGCGCGCTGCTCGCAGCTTTTCTGGCGGTCAACATGTTCTCGGGCGCCGTGCTGCTCATCCCGCTCTTCCGGCTGATGCGCAGTTTCGGCGTGCTCAACACCTATTTCGCGATGATCGTGCCGGGCGTCGCCTTCCTCATTCCCTCGGGCATCTGGCTGTTGCGTACCTACATGATGCGGATCCCCCGGGAACTCGACGAGGCTGCCTTCGTCGACGGGGCAAGCCATTTCTATACGCTGCGCCGCGTCATCCTGCCGATCGCCATGCCCGGCATCACCGTCGTCGCGATCACCACCTTCATCGGCTCCTACGCCCAGCAATTCATCTTCGCGCTGACCTTCAACTCGAAGACCGAATACATGCCCCTGCCGATCGGCCTCTATGCCTATTTCGGCCGGCAGGAAGTCGTCTGGAACGAACTCATGGCGGCGAGTTTCGTCGGCATCGCGCCGGCCGTCGTCCTTATCTTCCTGATGCAACGCTATCTCGTCGCGGGCCTGACAGCCGGCGCCGTGAAACAGTAATCCGCAACAACGAGCTCACAAGCGAGGGGAACTACCATGACAAAGCATGCCTCATTGATTGCCGGAACTTTCGCGCTTCTCGCCACGACGGCCCTGCCGGCGCTCGCCGACACCGAGATCACCTTCCTCGCCTGCGGCGACAAGATGCAGCCGGCCCATGCCGACTTCATCAAGAAATGGGAAGAAGCCAATCCCGGTTACAAGATCGCCTCGGAAGTGGTCGGCTGGGGCCAGTGCCAGGACAAGGTGACGACGCTTGCCGCCTCTGGCACGCCTGTGGCGCTCGCCTATGTCGGCTCGCGCACGCTCAAGGAATTCGCTCAGAACGAACTGATCGTGCCGATCCCCTTCACGGACGAGGAGAAGAAATCCTATTACCCCTTCATCATGGACACGGTGACGACCGACGGCAAGCAATGGGGCGTTCCGGTCGCCTTTTCCACCAAGTCGCTGTACTGGAATAAGGCGCTCTTCAAGCAGGCTGGTCTCGACCCGGAAAAGCCGCCGCAGACCTGGGCGGAAGAGCTCGAATACGCCAAGACGATCAAGGAGAAGACCGGAACTGCGGGCTTCGGCGTTGTCGCCAAGACCTTCGACAACACCATGCACCAGTTCCTGCATTGGGTTTACACGAACAATGGTTCGGTGATCGACGCCAGCGGCAACATCACCTTCGACAGCAAGGAGAACCTCGAGGCGCTGACAGCGCTGAAGGATATCGTTCCCTATGCCGAGGAGGGGCCGACCTCCTATGAGCAGAACGAGGTCAGGGCAATCTTCCTCGACGGCAAGCTCGGGATGATCCATGCGTCGGTCGGCGCGGTGAACCGCCTCAAGGAAACGAAGATCGACTGGGGCGTTGCGCCGCTGCCGCTCGGGCCGAGCGCCAAGGGGCCGGGCACGCTGTTGATCACCGACAGCCTTGCCGTCTTCAGCGGTACGGGCGTTGAAGAAAAGGCGATCGAATTCGCCAAATTCCTCACCAATCCTGAGAACCAGCCGATCTACGAGGCGCAGGAAGGCCTGACGCCGCTTCGTCCGGGCAAGGCGGTCGACGATATGGTTGCGGCCAACCCATATTGGAAACCATTCATCGACGGAATCTCCTTCGGCGGGCCGGAGCCCCTCTTCACCGACTATAAGGGACTTCAGAACACGATGATCGAGATGGTCCAGTCGGTCGTCACCGGCAAGGCCGAGCCCGCCGATGCCCTGAAAAAGGCGGCTGCCGACCTCGAACAATACAAGTAAAGCCCGGCGGGACCGCGGGGCTTCGCTTCGCGGTCCCCTCAATTCGTGGAAAAGCCGCCTTCGCCGGCGGCCGGAGACAGTTACTTGGGCCAGCTCAATCTCAAAAAGGTTCAGAAGTTCTACGGCACGTACGAGGTGCTGAAGGGTATAGAACTCGAGGTGAAGAACGGCGAGTTCGTGGTCTTCGTCGGCCCGTCCGGCTGCGGCAAGTCCACGTTGCTTCGAATGATCGCGGGGCTCGACGAGACGACGGCCGGCGACATCGTTATCGACGGCAAGCGGGTCAACGACCTGCCGCCCGTCAAGCGCGGCATTGCCATGGTCTTCCAGTCCTATGCGCTCTATCCGCACATGACCGTGTTCGAGAACATCGCCTTTCCTTTGCGCGTCGAAAAGATGGCCGAGGAGAAGCTCAAGGCCAAGGTCGAACATGCGGCGCGCATCCTGCATCTCGACCAGCGGCTGGAGCAGAAACCGGGCATGCTGTCGGGCGGCCAGCGACAGCGCGTCGCGATCGGACGGGCGATCGTGCGCGAGCCGAAGATCTTCCTGTTCGACGAGCCGCTTTCGAACCTCGACGCGGCGCTGCGCGCCGACATGCGCATTGAGCTGGCGAAACTCCACCGGCAACTGAAGGCAACGATGATCTACGTCACGCACGACCAGGTCGAGGCGATGACGATGGCGGACCGGATCGTCGTGCTGAATGCCGGTGAGATCGCCCAGACCGGCGCGCCGCTCGAGCTCTACCACAAGCCGGCCAACATCTTCGTCGCCGGCTTCATCGGCCATCCGAAGATGAATTTCCTGCCGGTCACCTGCACGGGTGTGAGCGAGGCTGGCGTCGAAATCGACTATAGAGGGCAGACGGCGTTTGTTCCGGTTTCGCCACGGAGCGGCATGGCCGGCCGTACGCTAACACTCGGCGTGCGCCCGGAGCACATCCAGACGGGCTCAGGCGACCTGACGCTGACCATCAACCCGTCGGTCATCGAGCGCCTCGGCGCGCACACGGTTGCCTATGCATCGCTCGGCGGCGAGGGCGAGAACTATTGCGCCATGCTGCCGGGAACCGCCGTCCTCCGGGCGGAGGAACAGGTGAAGACCGGCATCCGTGGTGTCGATTGCCACCTGTTCGACGAAGACGGCATCGCCTTCGAGCGTCGCGTCGAGATGACCGACATCGATCTTGCCCTTTTCGACCCGGCGGCCTGAACGTGACCGTAGTGATAAGACTGCTCGGCCCGGACGATATCGAAACCTTCCGGCGCATCCGGCTCGAGGCGCTGCGCGCGGAGCCCGATTCCTTTGCCAGCAGCGCCGAGGACTGGGAAAGGCTGCCGGACGACGAATGGCGCCGGCGGCTGACCGACAATCCCGTTTTCGTTGCCTTGCGCGATGAGGATCCGGTGGGCATCATGGGCCTACTGCGCCAGCACGCCAGCAAGATGGCGCACCGGGCCACCGTCGTCATGGTCTATGTGCATCGGAGTTTGCGCGGAAGCGGTGTCGCGCGGCTGCTTCTCCAAACAGTGACGGAGCACGCGCGGAGGGAAGGCATCCGGCAATTGGAGCTCTCGGTCAGCGCTGAAAACGTGGCGGCGATCGCCTTCTATCGCCGGGAGCGGTTCGAGGCGGTCGGCCGCATTCCCGGCGGCTGCATCCGCAACGGCCGGGAAGTCGATGATCTCATCATGGTCCGGCGCATCGTCGATTGAACCAAGGAGACCTCAGAGCGTCGAATTGAGCGCGCCGCCGTCGAGCAGCAGGTTCTGGCCGACGATATAGCCGGCATACTGGCTGCAGAGGAATGCCGCAGCGGCGCCGAACTCATCTGGCGTACCGACGCGGCCCGTCGGATTCTGCGCATACTCCTCGGCGCGCGCCTCTTCCAGTGAAACCCCACGTGCCTTGGCGGATTTTTCGAGGAGTTTTTCCAGCCGCTCCGTCTGGTGCGATCCCGGCAACAGGTTGTTGATGACGACGCCGTGCCGTGCCACCTGTCGTGCCGTACCCGCAACGAAGCCGGTGAGCCCGGTGCGGGCGCCGTTGGAGAGACAAAGTTCCGGGATCGGTGACTTCACCGAGGCCGAGGTGATGTTGACGATCCGGCCCCATTTCCGCTCGATCATGCCGGGGATCACGGCCTTCATGAGCAGGATCGGCGCCAGCATGTTGGCCCTGATTGCCTCCAGCCAGTTGTCCTCCGTCACGCTCGACCAGTCGCCTGGCGGCGGGCCGCCGGCATTGGTGACAAGGATATCCGGCTGCGGCTCGGCGCGAAGGAGTGCATTGCGGCCTTCCTCCGTCGTGACGTCGGCGGCGACGATCTCCACCTCCACGCCATAGTCCTTGCTGATGGCGCGTGCCGTCTCGCGAAGCTGTTTCGGCTCGCGGGCATTGAGCGTCAGGATGACGCCTGCCTCGGCGAGCTTCTCGGCGACGCCCCGGCCCAGCCCCTTCGAACCGGCGCAAACCAGCGCCCGTTTGCCTTTGATACCCAAATCCATGTTATGCTCCGACAATTCTGTTTGACTTATCCGTTTGGCAGCGTGGCCAAGAAAGAT
Source organism: Sinorhizobium glycinis (assembly GCF_001651865.1). Taxonomy (GTDB): domain Bacteria; phylum Pseudomonadota; class Alphaproteobacteria; order Rhizobiales; family Rhizobiaceae; genus Sinorhizobium; species Sinorhizobium glycinis. Next base: position 370,408 of record NZ_LPUX01000055.1, on the reverse strand, counting down.
GGCGGCCTCATGCTTTCCGCGCGACATCGGCGACCGCATCCGAGAGGCGGGCAATCTCCGATAGGGTGTTGAGATAGCTAACCGAAGCCCGCGCGATCTGGTCGAGCCCTCGCGCGGTCATGTCGAGCGGTGTATAGGGAACACCATTCGCCCCGATCGCGATTTGTCTTTCGGCCAGGGCCGCGCGAACTTCCGGCGCCGGAATGCCCTCGACGGTGAATGATACGACACCGGAGAGTTCGGCCCCGAGGTCCCGCACCGTCACATTCGGGATGCTGCGAAGATTGTCGCGCAGTTCGTTCGCGAGCGTGCCGATCCTCTCGCGGATCGCCTTCATGCCGAGCGCACTTGCCTGGCAAATGGCAGCGCCAAGTCCGAGGATCAGCGCCGGCGAAATCTCGCCCGCCTCGAAGCGGCGTGCATCGTCGCGGATCTTGACGACGCCGTCGACGATCGGCCCGGAAAGCACATCGAGATAGCGCGGTGTCAGCCGCGGCAGGAATTCCTGCCTGACATATAGGATCGCCGTGCCGCGCGGCCCGCGGAGGAATTTCCGGCCAGCCGCCTTCAACACGTCGCATCCAAGCGAGGCGACGTCGATCGGGATCTGCCCGAGTGCCTGGCCCGCATCGATGAAATAGGGAATGCCGGCGGCCCTGGTCACACGCCCCACCGCCGCCGCATCGTTGATCAGGCCGCCATTCGCCGGCAGCCATGTGAGCGACACGAGACGGACGCGTTCATCGATCATCGCCGCCAGTGCCGAGGCATCGACGCTGCCGTCGTCGCGGGCGGGAATGGCCTCGACCCTCGCTCCGGCCCGCACTGTGGCGTCTTGCATCGTAGCGAGATTGCCGCCCCATTCCTGGCGGCCGACGAGGATGCGGTCGCCTGGAACGAGCGGCGGCAAGGCTGCAAAAGCTGCTCCCCAGGCGGCAGAACCGCTGCCGAGGAACGCAATCTCGCTCGGCCTGGCGCCGATCAGTGCCGCTGTGCCGGCTCGCACGTCCTCTAGAAGAGCCGTGGCACTATTCGCCGCTTCCATCGGGCCGTCGTTGGATTCCTTTCTCAGATAGTCCCACATCGCTGTCAGCGTCGATTGCGAAGGCAGCGAGGCGCCGGAGTGATTGAAATGCATGCCGACCGCACAGCCGGGCGTATCGGCTCGCAGCCGATCGAGGTCGAACACATCGCTCATGCGGCCGGCTCCAGTTCCACCAGCGCGTCGATTTCGACGGTGGCACCGGCCGGCAGCGCGGCCACACCCACGGCGGCGCGTGCGTGCCGCCCCGCCTCGCCGAACACGTTGACGAAAAGATCCGAAGCCCCGTTGGCGACCAGTGATTGCTCCGCGAAGTCGGGCGACGAGGCGATGAAGACGCCGAGCCGAACAACCCGCCGGACGGCCGCCAAAGAACCGTCGGTCGCAGCGGCAATCTGCGACAGGACGTTGATCGCAGCGCGTTCGGCGGCGATGCGGCCCTCTTCGATAGTAACCCCGGCTCCTACCGACCCGGTGAAGACGTCGTCGTGCCAGGCGCTGATCTGTCCCGAGACGGCAAGAAGGTTGCCGGTTCGTACCGTGGAAACGTAGTTCGCCGCCGGCCTTGAAGGTACTGGCAGAGCATGTCCGAGAGCGGAAAGTCTGGCTGCGATGGTTTCTAACATGGCGGTCTCCCCTTGGAATGCGGGCGAGAATGCAACGGCCCTCCGATTGCTTCCAATTCAAACTGCATTATGGTGCGATCGATCAGGCTAATGTCTCTATTCTAAAGAACCAGGGAAATCATGCGCGCCTCCACCACCATGCCCCCGCTGCAAGCCTTGCGGGCTTTCGAGGCGGTGGGCCGCCTGCTGAGCTTCCGTCGTGCCGGGGAGGAGCTGCTCATTACCCAGAGCGCGGTGAGCCACCACATCAAGCAGCTCGAGGAAACGCTGGGCATCCGGCTTTTCGTGCGCAAGGCCAAGAGTATCGAGTTGACGCCGGCGGGGGCGGCCTACCTGGACAAGACCGTCGAGGCTTTCGCGATCATCGCCGATGCGACGTTCGAGATGCGCCGACAGGTGCCCCGGCAAAGGGTGCGCGTCAGCGTCCTGCCCTCGTTCGCGGCGAACTGGCTGGTTTCGCGGCTTGCCGGCTTCATGCTGAAGCATCCGGAGATAGAGGTCGAACTCGACCCGACACTGCGTCTCGCAGACTTCGCAGCGGACGGTGTCGATCTGGCGATCCGCTTCGGCAGCGGCCAATCGGAGGGGGTCAGGGCAGAGTGGTTGATGAATGAAGAGTTGAGCCCTGTCGTTAGCCCGGCACTCTTTGGCGACGGTTCGCGCTTCGGCGGACCGGCAGACCTTTTACGTCATACCTTACTTGAATCCTGGAATCCGGTGGGGTGGGAATTGTGGCTCGGCGAGGTTGGCCTCGATATTCGCCGGGCCCGCGTGCTGCAACTCACCGACTACAATATCGTCCTTCAGGCGGCCCTGAACGGACAGGGCGTTGCGATCGGACGCATGCATATGGTTCGCGATCATCTCGCCGCCGGAAGGTTGATCCAGCCTTTCCCGCAAACCGTCCGGTCCGAAAAGATCGCCTACTGGCTCGTCATGCCGCAAAGCCGAGGGCTCAGCGCCGGCGCCGAGACCTTCGCCTCTTGGCTGCAGGAAGAGGCGGCATCGCCGCATTTGCGCGTCTGCTGAAAGCGACAGCCATCATTTCGGCAGGCCGTCGTCCCGATAGAGGAAATCCTGACTGCGGGCTGCATCGGGGCCGGACGTGTCCTTGCCGGCTGCGGTGTCGCGTATCGTTTCGAGGAGTTCGCGCCGGTGCGGATCGCTGGCGATCGGCCAGATGTCGCGCCGCGCCCGGACGTAGGGCGTTTTCGCCGGGTCGTTGGGATAGGGCGTTCCGGCCGAGCAATAAAGGATCTGCGAGGCGATCTTCGAGAACGAGGCGTAGAAATGGTTCGTCGACTTGACCACCAGGATCTTCTTGGCGGTCGGATCGATACCCATGACCGAAAACAGGCTCGGGTCGAAGCTCTGGGCGCGCGTCGAATTGAGAATGATGTCGATGCCGCGGTACTGGATATGCGCCGCATCTCCAAACGGAGCGAAGCTCTCGCCGAAGCGCATTTCGGCATTGCGCACCAGCCGCACCACCCTGACCATGCCGTCGATCGGGCGGCCCGTGCCGGGGGCGGATTTCGCACCGAAGCGCAAGGGGATTTCCGCGCCTTCGCCCGCCGCCATGCAGATTTGCACGGCCATCGGATCCCAGATCGTGCCGATCGCCGCATCGGTGACGCCTTTGGCGAGCAGTTCGTCGAGGACCACGGTCGCATCACCCGCCGTGCCGCCGCCCGGATTGTCCCACATATCGGCAATGACCATCGGTCCGGCGGGCGCGGCAATTGCCGCGGCGACGGCCTGCCGTTCGTCGATTTCCGGCATGCGGAAGGTGCCGCGCTTTTCGAAGAGTTCGAGGCCGAGTTCGCGGGCGAGCGCCTGGCCCTTCTCCGGACGGCGATTGGTCACGGCGACCATCTTGGTGCCCATTTCCGGGACGTCGCCGGCCATGAAACCGTGTACGACCGAGAGCGACAGGACGTCCGGATCTTCCCGCTCGGTCCGCATCATCTTGTCGACGAAGCTGCGCATCGGTTCGCGCGACGTCGGAAAGACATCAATCATCCGGCAGTCGAACACCGACATGACCGGCCGGACGCGACCTTCGAGCGTATCGACGGTGATGCGCCAGAGGTCCTCGGCTCGATCGACGAAATCGGTGTGTGGAAATTCTTTGAAGAAGACGAAGAAATCGGCCGCAGCGACCCGTTTCTCGGTGAGGTGGCTATGCGGATCGAGTTCGGCGCAGACAAGCACGTCCGGGCCGACGATGTCGCGCACGCGGGACAGGAGATCGCCCTCGGTGTCCTCGTAGCCGGCGGCGACCATCGCTCCGTGCAGCCCAAGCACCACGGCATCGACGGGGAGCGCCGCGCGCAATTGCTCCAGCACTTCGTCACGCAGCGTTTCGTAGGTCTGCCGGTTGACGAGACCGGCTGGATCGGCCCAGGCCGCGGTTCCTTCGATCAGTTCCCAGCCTTTCTCGGCCGTCACGCGACGCCCGACGGTTATCGGCGCGGTGCAGAGCGTCGGCGTTTCCGGGTGTTTTCCGGGCGGCGCATAGAGCGACGCCTCGAAGGCGCGCCTGTCGATGCAAATGGGGGAGAAGGTGTTCGTTTCGGTCGCCAGGGCTGCCGTGAAGATCCGCAATGCCGTTGCCTTCCTTGCCCTCAGTTCGAACCCATCGGATTCGGCAGGTAACCGGTGAAGCCGCAGATCTTCCACCGGCCTTCATGCAGCCGGCAATAATAAACCGTCTGCCACTTCAAGACATCGAAGTTTCCATCGGCCTTTTTTATTCGGCCATCGAACTTCTTGCGGGCGAGCGCCCGGTCTGCGTTGATCTCGATGTCCTCGAGCGTCGTCGTCGTGAAAATGGCGGTGCGCGCATCCTCTGCGAAGGACTGTTCGGCAAAAGTCAGCGCCTGGCGCAGCCACTCGTCCCGATAGGCGGCAAGCGATGGGAAGGTGAGCCGCCAATCGTCCGGGCTCGCTGCCCGCCTTCCATCGATGCCGATGAAGCCGTCTTCGACGAAATCACCAGCCACCAAAGTCCAGTCGGCAGCCAGGAAAGCGTCGATGTCCCGAGTCACCAACATCTCCCAGATCGAATGCCTGGCCGAGTCGCCGGTGTGGAAGGGATTCTGAAAGGGATTGCGCATGTGTACCGCTCGGGATTGAAATTCTTTTCATGAATGGCGTTTTTCTCTGGCCAAATTCCGCGTTCTGTGGTGATTTGTCAACGTAGCACGAAAATAATTTGCACAAAGGTTCCCTATGTCCATCAAACGCTATGGCGCCGAAGAGATCGGGGCGGGCGGAAAATCGCTGCCATTCGCGCGCGCCGTGGAGGCAGGCGGCTGGCTCCACATCTCCGGGCAGGTCGCCATGGAAAATGGCGAGGTTGTCGACGGCAATATCGTCGCCCAGACCCACAAGGCGATCGGCAATCTGCTGGCCATTTTGAAGGAGGCCGACTACGGTATCGAGCACGTGGTGAGAGTCGGCGTCTGGCTGGACGACCCGCGCGATTTCTGGAGCTTCAACAAGATCTATCAGGAATACTTCGGAGCTCATCCGCCGGCCCGTGCCTGCGTGCAGTCTTCGATGATGGTCGATTGCAAGGTGGAGATCGACTGCGTCGCCTACAAGCCCAAGGACGCCCAATATGTCGCGGGATGAGTGCGTGCGGGTTTCCGCCCGCATTTCGCGGCTCAGATAGGGAGTGGCCGTCCGGATGGATATTTTCGCAACCTTGCAGCATGAAAAGGAGCGGCTTTCGCAGTCTGAAAGCCGCATCGCCGACATTCTGCTCAACGACTTCGAATTTGCTGTCAACGCATCGATCATCGAGCTTGCAGGAAAGGCCGATGTCTCGCCGCCGACGGTGACGCGCTTCTGCCGGCGGCTGGGTTGCGACAGCTTTTCCGATTTCAAGGTGCAACTGGCCCGCACCGCCTATGTCGGCATGCGCTACCTGAAGCCGGAGCCGAAAAGCCAGGAACCGGGCGATGTCGCGCAGGACATCATCACCAAGGCACAGAATGCGCTGTTCCTGCTGCATCGTTCACTCGATCTTGCCGCGATCGAGCAGGCCGCCGACCGGCTGGCGGGCGCGGAAATGATCTATGCCTTCGGTTCGGGCGGCAATTCCTCGATGATCGCCGGGGAGTTGCAGAACCGCCTCTTCCGCCTCGGCCTGCGCATCACCGCGAGTTCCGACCACAGCATGCAATTGATGCTGGCGGCCGCCGCCAGGCAGAGCGACGTGATCATCGGCTCGTCCTTTTCCGGGCGCAACACCGAGCTGGTGCGCGCCTTCACTCTTGCCCGCGACGCCAGGGTGCCGACCGTCGCGCTGACCCAGACCGGCAGCCCGGTGGCGCAAGCCGCCGACATCACCGTTCCGGTCGACTTGCCGGAAGGAAACAACATCTACCGTCCCACATCCACGCGCATCGCCTATGTGGCGCTGGTTGATATCCTCGCCAGCCTGGTGGCCTATCGCGTCCAGCCGCAGGCCACCGCGACGCTGCGGCGCATCAAGCAGCAGCTGGTGGCGCACAGGGATGGCGACGATCGCCAGCTTCTCGGAGACTGATGTGGCACAGGAGCACCGCCCGAAAACCGTAGCGATCGTCACCGGCGCGGCCGGCGACATCGGCCGTGCCATCGCCCGTCGCCTGGCGGACGGCCACGACGTCGTGCTCCTCGCCGATATCGACGGCGATGCGGCAGGCAAGGCCGCGAGTGACCTCGGCGGGGAGGAGCGTTTCGCAGCGGTCGCCTGCGACGTGACGGATGCTTCGAGCGTGGCGGCCTTGGCGGCGGCGGCGGCGGCGCGCGGCCGCGTGCATACGCTCGTCAACAATGCCGGCGGCGCGCGCGCCGTCAGCCTGCAGGATACGACGCAAGACATCTGGCGGATGGACAGCGCCCTCAATCTCGAGGCCGCTTTCCTCTGCTTCCGGGCGGTCGAGGACATGCTGAAGGAGAGCAGGGGCTCCGTCGTCAATATCGCTTCGGTGAACGGAATCAGCGTCTTCGGCCACCCGGCCTACAGCGCCGCCAAGGCGGGCCTTCTCCACCTGACGCGGCTCATCGCCGTCGAATACGGCAAGTTCGGCATCCGCTCGAATGCTGTGGCTCCCGGGACCGTTCGAACCCAGGCCTGGGAGGCGCGCGCCGCCGCCAATCCGCAAGTCTTCGAGGAGGCGAAGCGCTGGTACCCGCTTCAGCGCATCATAAACCCGGAGGACGTCGCCAACGCCGTTCACTTCCTGGCGGGACCCCAGGCGAGCGCCATATCGGGCGTCTGCCTGCCGGTCGACTGCGGCCTCACCGCCGGCCAGACGGAACTCGCCCGCACCTTTTCGCAGTCCAGCCACTACTGACCAAGCCCTTTGGAGGATGCTCATGCAGCCGGTCTCTTATCGCCTCGAATCTGCCTGGCAGCCGGATGGCGACCCAAATGGACGCTTCACTTTCAGCCTCTTCAATCTCTCTGGCGGAGCGCTCAGCGGCTTCCGTCTCGTTTATACGTCGCTCACCCGCGTCCTCGAGCCGGCCGCCTGCGAGAATGCCGTTTTCCTGCGCCGCAACGCCAATTTCCATGAATTCGCGCCACCCGAGGGGCTGACCCTTGAGCCGGGGGAAAGCTGGACCTTCACCGTCGGCGGCCTGCACCGGCAGGCGAAGCACTGCACCGACGGGGCGAAGTCCGCCTATCTGACGCTGTCCGACGGCAAGCACTTGCCGGTGGCGGTCTCGGATCTTCGGCTCGAAGGAGCTATCAGCGAGCCGCCGCCCGCTCGCCTGCCGGACGGACGGCTCGACCTGCCCTTCGCGCTGCAGCCCTGGCCGGCCGAGATCGACGCAGTGCCTGGAGAAGGTCTTCCCGTCGTTCTCTACCCGGCATCCGGAAGCAGCGCAGAGGACATCGCGGCGGTCTCCGACGTGCTGGCGCTGTTTCACCGGCTCTTTCCCGCCGGCCACGCCCCCTTCAGCCTCGCGCCGTCCGGTCAGGGGCTGCCGATCGTCTTTGTGAAGAAGAGCGAACTCGGTGGCGAGGCCTACAGGCTTTCCTTCTCCGACCGCGACATCCGGCTCGCATACGGCGGGGTCGCCGGACGGCAATACGGCCTGACGACGCTGGCGCAGTTGATTGACGGTGCGCGCAACCATGCCGGCGCATTCCGCTTTCCCGCTTCGGGCACGATATCCGACGGGCCGCGTTACGGCTGGCGCGGCTGCCATCTCGATGTGTCGCGGCAATTCTATCCGGCCGCCGACGTCCTGCGCCTGATCGATATTCTCGCCTGGTTCAAGCTCAACATCTTCCACTGGCACCTGACGGACGACGAGGCCTGGCGGCTGGAGATCAAGGCCTATCCGACGCTGACGACGCTCGGCGTCCTGCGCGGGCCGGACGAGCCGCTGCTGCCGCAGCTCGGCAACGGCGCCGAACCGTCGGGCGGGTTCTACAGCCAGGAGGAAGTCAAGGCGATCGTCGCCCATGCGGCGGCGCTCAATGTCGAGATCGTACCCGAGATCGATATTCCAGGCCACAGCACCGCGGCGCTCGTCGCGCTTCCCGAGCTTGCCGATGGTCAGGAAGCGCCGGAAAGCTATCATTCGGTCCAGGGCTATCCCAACAATGCCCTCAATCCGGCTGTCCCGCTCACCTACGAATTCCTCGAAAAGGTCTTCGACGAAATGGTCGAGCTGTTCCCGAGCCGATATATCCACATCGGCGGTGACGAGGTGGCGAACGGCTCCTGGCTTGCCTCGCCCTTGGCGCGCAAGCTGATGGAGGAGGAAGGCATTTCCAGCACCTTCGCGCTGCAATCCTATTTCCTGAAAAAGGTGAAACAGATGCTGACGGCCCGCGGCCGCAAGCTCGTCGGTTGGAACGAGGTGGCTCATGGCGGCGGTGTCGGCACCGACGGGACTCTGCTGATGGCCTGGGAAAACCCGCAGGTCGGAATCGAGCTGGCGCGCGAGGGCTACGACGTGGTGATGACCCCCGGCCAGGCCTACTACCTCGACATGGTACAAGCGGACGCCTGGCAGGAGCCCGGCGCGAGCTGGGCCGGCACGGCAACGCCGGCGCATACCTATGCTTATGAGGCGGAGGGCGAGTTCCCGGAAGAATTGAAGGGCCGGATGAAAGGGGTGCAGGCCTGCATCTGGTCGGAGCATTTCCTGTCGCGCGGCTATTTCAACCGGCTCGTCTTCCCGCGCCTGCCGGCGATTGCCGAGGCGGCGTGGACGCCGAAGGCCGCGAAGGACTGGCTGCGCTTTGCTGCGATCGCTCCCCTCAGTCCAAGCCTGTGAGGTTGAGTGATGCGGATCGCCGTCGGCGGAATCCACACGGAGTGCAGCACCTATTCGCCCGTGCTGATGTCGGTCGAAGATTTTCGGGTCCTGAGGGGCGAGGCGCTGCTCGAAGCCGACTATTTCAGCTTCCTCGACGCAGAGGAGGTGGGGCACGTTCCGCTCCTCCACGCCCGCGCCGTTCCGGGCGGTCCGGTTTCGCGGCCGGCCTATGAGACGTTCAAGGCGGAGTTCCTTGAAGGGTTGAGAGCGGCGCTGCCGATCGACGGGCTCTATCTTGCCATGCATGGAGCGATAAAGGTCGACGGCATGGACGATGCGGAGGGCGACTGGATTTCTGCCGCCCGTGCCGTCGTCGGTCCCGACTGCCCTATTGCCGTCAGCTATGACCTGCACGGCAATGTCAGCCAGCGGATCATTGACCAGATCGACATCTTCGCCGCCTATCGCACCGCGCCACATATCGATACGCGGCAAACCATGGTGCGGGCCTGGACGATGCTGGTGGAGGCGTTGCGAAGCGACAGGCGACCCGGCGTCGCCTGGGCGCCCGTGCCGCTGCTCCTGCCGGGAGAACGCACCTCGACGGAGGACGAGCCCGCCAGGAGCTTATATGGGCGCCTGGCGGACTTCGATGCATGGCACGGCGTTCTCGATGCCAATCTGATGGTCGGCTACGTCTGGGCGGACGAGCCGCGGGCCACCGCATGCGCGGTCGTGACCGGTACCGATCGGGACGCGGCTTCGAAAGCGGCGGAGGAAATCGCCGCAAGCTACTGGGATGCCCGGAAAAACTTCCGCTTCGGGCCGGTAACCGGAACCCTCGAAGCAATGCTCGATATTGCCGCAGGCGCGGCGACAAATCCGATCATTCTGGCGGACTCCGGCGACAACCCGACCGGTGGGGGCGTCGGCGACCGCGCCGATGTGTTGAAGGCGCTTCTGGCGCGTGGTTGGCAGGGCGCGCTCCTCGCCGGAATTGCCGATCGGCCCGCCGTTGATGCGTGCTTTGCCGCCGGTGAAGGCGCAACTCTCCGCTTGCGCATCGGCGGCAGCCTCGATCCCTCGAGTCCCGCTGTCGAAGGAACCGCAATGGTGGTCAGGCTTGACGATCCCGGTCCCCTCGCCGAACGCCAGGCGGTGGCCCAAGTGGGCGACACCATGGTGGTGCTTTCGGCGCGGCGGCGTCCCTACCACACTATCGAGGATTTCCGCCGTCTCGGACTCGATCCGACGGCCGTGCGCCTGCTGGTCGTCAAATCCGGTTATCTTTCGCCGGACCTTGCGCCGATCGCCAATCCCAATCTGATGGCGCTGACCGAGGGCGTCGTCAATCAGGACATAGAACACCTGGCGAGCAGGCGCCGCCAGCGGCCGATCTTTCCCTTGGATGTCAATTTCGAGTTCACGCCAAAGGCGCGGCTGTCCGCCCGCTGGGCGGAGGTCGTGTGACCAGGGCAGCGGACCGTGGAGCTGGCCTGAACCCCCTCTGGCCTGTCGGCCATCTCCCCCACAAGGGGGGAGACGAAGGAGGCGCCGTCGTGCGCTACCGGCACCAATTGTGGTCAGGTTGGCCTTATCGACTTCTGAAAGAGAGCGGGGAGCCAGCCCCTTGTATTCTCCCCCCTTGTGGGGGAGATGACCGGCAGGCCAGAGGGGGTTCGGCGACGACATCCGCATCTGGTTATTGCCGTCGCGCCGGCCTCCTGCCTTCTCATCAGTTCCCCAGAATACCCGGCAGGCGCAGGCCCTGTACCCTGGCGCAGTCGACCGCGATGTCATAGCCGGCATCGGCGTGGCGCATGACGCCCGTTGCCGGATCGTTCCAGAGAACCCGCGCGATGCGGCGTTCCGCGTCCTCGCTGCCGTCGCAGCAGATCACCATGCCCGAATGCTGCGAGAAGCCCATGCCGACGCCGCCGCCGTGGTGCAGTGACACCCAGGTGGCGCCGGAGGCGGTGTTGAGCAGGGCGTTCAGGAGCGGCCAGTCGGAGACCGCGTCGGAGCCATCCTTCATCGCCTCGGTCTCGCGGTTCGGCGAGGAGACCGAACCGGAATCAAGATGGTCGCGACCGATGACGACGGGCGCCTTGAGTTCGCCATTGCGCACCATCTCGTTGAAGGCGAGGCCGAGGCGATGACGGTCGCCGAGGCCGACCCAGCAGATGCGTGCCGGCAGGCCCTGGAAGGCGATGCGCTCGCGCGCCATGTCCAGCCAATTGTGCAGGTGCTTGTTGTCCGGCAGCAGTTCCTTGACCTTCCGGTCGGTCTTGTAGATGTCCTCCGGATCGCCGGAGAGTGCCGCCCAGCGGAACGGGCCAATGCCGCGGCAGAACAGCGGGCGGATATAGGCGGGCACGAAGCCCGGGAAGTCGAAGGCGCGCTCGAGGCCCTCGTCCTTCGCCACCTGGCGGATGTTGTTGCCGTAGTCGAGCGTCGGAATGCCGGCGTCCCAGAAGGCCAGCATCGCTTCGACATGGTCGCGCATCGAGGCGCGGGCGGCCCTTTCGACCGCCTTCGGATCGCTTTCGCGCTTGGCCTTCCATTCCGCGATCGTCCAGCCCTTCGGCAGGTAGCCGTTGATCGGGTCGTGCGCCGACGTCTGGTCCGTGACGATGTCGGGACGAATGCCGCGCCGGACCATCTCGGGCAGGATTTCCGCGGCATTGCCGAGGAGGCCGACGGACTTCGCCTCGCCTGCCTTCGTCCACCGCGCGATCATCTCCATCGCTTCCTCGAGCGTCTCGGCCTTCTCGTCGAGATAACGGGTGCGCAGGCGGAAATCGATCGAATCCGGATTGCATTCGACCGCCAGGCAGCAGGCGCCGGCCATGACTGCGGCGAGCGGTTGCGCTCCGCCCATGCCGCCGAGCCCGCCAGTGAGGATCCATTTGCCCTTGAGGTTGCCGCCAAAGTGCTGCCGGCCGGCTTCCGCGAAGGTCTCGTAGGTGCCCTGAACGATGCCCTGCGTGCCGATATAGATCCACGAGCCGGCGGTCATCTGGCCGTACATGGCGAGACCCTTTTTATCCAGCTCGTTGAAATGGTCCCAGGTCGCCCAATGCGGCACGAGGTTGGAATTGGCAATCAGCACACGCGGCGCATCCTTGTGGGTCCGGAACACGCCGACCGGCTTGCCGGATTGCACAAGCAAGGTCTCGTCGTCGTTCAGATCCTTCAGCGTCGCGACGATCCGGTCGAAGTCCGCCCAGGTGCGGGCCGCCCGCCCGATGCCACCATAGACGACAAGCTCATGGGGGTTCTCGGCGACGTCCGGATCGAGATTGTTCATCAGCATCCTGAGCGGCGCTTCCGTCAGCCAGCTCTTGGCGCTGATCTCGGTTCCGCGCGGGCTGCGCACTTCGCGGATGTTATGGCGCGGGTTATTCACGTTCATGCCTCACTCCCTGTCAGTTTGAGGTCGAATGCTTTTGTTTCAATCCGTTGCAGGATATTCCTGAGGTGGCCGCGAAGACGTTCAGCTTTGCTTGAGTCCAACGCGAAAGGGGGTGCTTCCGATGCGAGATGGGTCGACTGCGCGAGTTCCATCTGGATCGCGTGAACTCCCGCTTCCGGTTTTCCATAGCGACGAGTTGTCCAGCCGCCTTTGAAGCGCCCGTTCAACACGTGGCTGTAAGTCTCTGCTTTCGCCGCGATTTTCACGGCAGCCATCTCGATCGATCGAGCGCAGGTCCTTCCCATATCGGTGCCGATGTTGAAGTCCGGCAGCTTGCCCTCGAAGAGGAAGGGAATGTGCGAGCGGATCGAGTGGCAGTCATAGAGAACCGCCACGCCATGGATCGCCTTGATGCGGGCGATCTCGGCGGCGAGCGCAGCGTGATAGGGCACGTGAAAATCGCGCAGCCTTGCCGCGATGTCTGCATCCGTCGGGCCCTCACCTTCCTTCCAGATCGGCGCGCCATCGAAATCGGTCTCGGGCACAAGCCCGGTCGTGTTCTGGCCGGGATAGAGGCTGGCGCCAGCCGGGTCGCGATTGGCGTCGATGACATAACGATGGAACGTGGCGCGCACCGTTGTCGCTTCGGGCAGCAGGCCTTCATAGAGGTCGTGTATGTGCCAATCCGTATCGGCCAGGATACGGCCGTTGTCGTTCAGCCGCAGCCAGATCGGTGGGGGTACTTCGGTGCCTGTATGCGGCAGGCCGAGAATGACGGGCGAGGTGCCTTGCCGGACTTCGAAGACAGCCATGTCAGCCCTCCAGTTCCGGCAGGATGCCGTCGGAGACGGCGGCCGTCAGTCGGCCCGAGGCGACGAGTTCGCCTGCGGCCCGGAGATCGTCGGCCATATAGCGGTCCTCCTCGACTGTGGGGGAAACGGCGCGGAGAGCCGCGGCCGCCTTCTGGAGTTCCGGGCTGGTCGCAAGCGGCGCCCGGAATTCGATGCCCTGGACGGCCGCCAGCGCCTCGATGCCGATGATCGAGAACAGGTTGTCGGTCATCTGCAGCAGGCGCCGGGCGCCGTGGCAGGCCATCGATACATGGTCTTCCTGGTTGGCCGAGGTCGGCGTCGAGTCGACGGAGGCCGGGTGCGAGAGCTGCTTGTTCTCCGACATCAGCGCCGCGGACGTGACTTCGGCGATCATCAATCCGGAATTCAGGCCGGGCTTTTTGGCGAGGAAGGCGGGCAGGCCGTAGCTCAGGGCCGGGTCGACGAGGAGGGCGATGCGGCGCTGGGAAATGGCGCCGATCTCGCAGATCGCCAGCGCGATCTGGTCGGCGGCGAAGGCGACCGGCTCGGCATGGAAGTTGCCGCCGGAGACGACGGAATGGTCGGAGAGAACGAGCGGGTTGTCGGTGACGGCATTGGCCTCGATGGTGAGGGCAGCGGCCACCGAGCGCAACAGGTCGAGGCAGGCGCCATCGACCTGCGGCTGGCAGCGGATGCAATAGGGATCCTGCACGCGTTCGTCGCTCTCGATGTGGCTTTGGCGGATGGCCGATCCATCGAGCAGCCGGCGAAGCGCTGCCGCCGTGTCGATCTGGCCGCGATGGCCGCGCAGCGTATGAATGTCGGCGTGGAAGGGGGCGGACGAGCCCATGGCCGCATCGGTCGACAGCGCGCCGGTGATGAGCGCTCCTTGAGCGGCGCGATGGGCGCGGAAGAGTCCGGCAAGCGCCAGAGCGGCCGAAACCTGGGTGCCGTTGATCAGCGCCAGGCCCTCCTTGGCGGCGAGCGTCACCGGGGAAAGACCCGCCGCCTTCAGGGCGGCATCGCCCATCATGCGTTCGCCGGCGAAGAAGGCCTCCCCATGGCCCATCATCACGGCTGCCATGTGGGCGAGCGGCGCGAGGTCGCCGGAAGCGCCGACCGAGCCCTTCTCCGGGATCAGCGGGATGACGCCCTTTTCGAGCATCGCCTCGATCAGCCGAACGAGCTCGAGGCGGACGCCGGAGGCGCCCCGTCCGAGCGAGATCAGCTTCAGCGCCATGATGAGGCGTACGATGTTCTCCGGCAGCGGCTGGCCTACGCCGCAGCAATGCGAGAGGATCAGATTGCGCTGCAGGGTGGCCACATCGGCGCTGTCGATCTTGATCGAGGCGAGCTTACCGAAGCCGGTGTTGATGCCATAGATGGGCGCGTTACCCGATACGATCTCGGCGATGCGCTCAGCGGCCTTCTCAATGCCGGCATCGAAGGCGCGATCAAGGCGGGCCGGCTCGCCGGTCCAGTAGATCGTCGCCAGGTCCTTGAGCGGCACCGAACCGGGTTTCAGAACGATGGTCATCGGGCAATCCTTTCACCCTTGAAAATCCGCTCGGAGAGGGGGTTGAAGCCGATGCGGTAGATCAATTCCGCCGGCGCATCGATGCTCCAGAGGGCAAGATCGGCGGATTTCCCCGCTTCGATCGTGCCGGTCTCGCCGACTATGCCGAGCGCGCGCGCCGCCTCTCGCGTGACGCCGGCGAGGCATTCCTCGAGCGTCAGGCGGAAGAGTGTCGCCGACATGTTCATCGCGAGCAGCAGCGAGGTCAGCGGCGATGTGCCCGGGTTGCAATCGGTGGCGATGGCGATGCGTGTGCCGGCGGCGCGGAGTGCAGCGACCGGCGGCAATTGCGTTTCGCGCAGCGTGTAGAACGCCCCGGGCAGCAGGACGGCGACGGTGCCGGACTTCGCCATGGCGGCGGCGCCGTCCTGATCGAGATATTCGAGATGATCGGCCGAAAGCGCCCCATAGGAGGCGGCAAGCCTGGCGCCGCCGAGGTCGGAAAGCTGCTCGGCATGAAGCTTCACCGGCAGGCCGAGAGCCTTGGCTCTGTCGAAGACACGCGCCATCTCGGCGGGCGAGAAGGCGATCCCCTCGCAGAAGCCATCGACCGCATCGACAAGCCCTTCAGCATGCGCCTGGGTCAGTCCGGGCAGCACGACGTCTTCTATGTAGCCGACATTCCGACCCTTGTATTCCGGCGGCGTGGCGTGGGCGGCGAGATAGCTGGTGACGACGCGGACCGGGCGCAGGCGCTCCAACTGCCGGGCGGCGCGGAGCATCTTCAACTCGGCATCGATGTTGAGGCCGTAGCCCGATTTGATCTCGACCGTGGAGACACCTTCGGAAAGTAGCGTGTCGAGCCTCGGGAGCGCCGCCGTCACCAGTTCCTCGACCGACAGCGCGTTGGTCGCCTTCACGGTGGAGACAATGCCGCCACCGGCACGCGCGATCTCTTCATAAGTCGCGCCTTCGAGGCGCAGCTGGAATTCGCGGGCGCGGTTGCCGCCATGGACGAGATGGGTGTGGCAGTCGATCAGCGCCGGGGTCATCCAGCGGCCCTCGCAATCGATCACCTGTTCGGCCCGGGAAAGCTCGCCGGGCAGGTCGGCCTCTGCGCCGGCATAGACGATCCGGCCACCGCGTACCGCCACGGCGCCCTTTTCGATGACGCCGAGCGGACCCAGATCCTCGCGGAGCGTCGCGAGGCGCACATTGCGCCAGAGGCTGCTGCCTTCCATGTCGGCGTTTCCGTTCATCAGCTCTTCGCCTTTCGTTGCGATAATGTATATACATAATAGAGCAAACGGCAAGCGTAAAAATTTCGACCTTGTCCCAGGAGGTAACGCCGCCCGCGCACTGGCCCAGCAATCGGAACGAAAAAGCCCCGGTCTTTCGATCCGGGGCTTGGCGCGAAATTGTCCGATAGTCGGCGATCAGGCGGGGTGAGGGGCCTTGGCGCAATGCTGTTCGACGAGCGCGACGAACCGCTGCCCGGCGACGTCAAGCCGCCCGCTATTGTCGATCACCGTCACGTCCGGACCGGCGACGACGTCCGGCACTTGCCGCTTCAGTCGCCTTAGCACGTCTTCCTCGCTTTCACGTCCCCGTTGGGCGAGCCGCTTCGCCAGCACCGGTGCGTCCGCGGTGACAAGGGCGACGGCCACCTTGCCGAAAGCGGCGCGAACGGCGGGAAGGGCGGCTCGGCTGCCGTTGACGATCGCGGTCATGCCGCTTTCGATCTTGTCGGCGATTTCGCGCGGAATGCCGTAACTCAAGCCGTGCGCCTGCCAGGAGACGGCGAAAGCGCCGCTTTGCTGCAATTCCTCGAATTCGGCGGTGGATACGCTTTCATGCACTTCGCTGCCGGCATCGGACGGACGGGTGATGAATCGCCGGACGAAGAGAATATCCGGCCGCTGCGCGAAATGGCGGGCGGCAAAGCCCATGACGCTGTCCTTTCCGGCGCCGCTCGGCCCGACGACGACGATGAGCGTTCCGCCCTGTTTTGCCTCCTCCGTCATGCGACACGCCGTCCTTCGCGCCATACGGAGCGAACCACCGGAATGCCCCCTGGCCGATGGACACGAACGATATCGGCGCGCAGCCCGACGGCGATCCTGCCGCGGTCGCTGAGGCCGACCGTGCGTGCCGGTGTTGCGGTCACCAGGGCGATTGCGCTCGGCAGGTCGATGCTCTCGACCTCGTCGGCAAGGATGAATGGCGCATGGATCAGGCTGAAGGGCACATAGTCTGAGGAAAGCACGTCGAGCACGCCGCGTTCCGCAAGCTCTCGCGCGGCGATGTTGCCGGAATGCGATTTGCCGCGCACGACATTGGGCGCGCCCATCAAGACGCTCAATCCCGCCCGGTGCGAGGCTTCCGCCGCTTCGAAACTTGTCGGAAACTCCGCAAGGCGGACGCCATAGCCGATCGACTCCTCGACATGCGCAAGCGTCGCGTCGTCGTGGCTGGCAATGGTGATGCCGCGCTGGGCGCAAGCCTCGGCGAGCGCGGTGCGGTGCGGCGCGGCATAGCGGGCCGACAGGGCCTGCTGACGCTCGACGAAGGCGGCGAATGCCTCGTCCGTGAGGCCGCGCTTGGTCTTGTAGTAGAGCGTGTACTGCTCCATCGTCTGGAACTGCCGCTGGCCGGGCGCGTGGTCCATCAGCGAGACGAGTCGGACCTGCGGGTCGTCGCGAAAATCCTCGTAGTGGTCCAGCACGTCGGCGGTCGAGACCTCGCAGCGCAGGTGGATGAGGTGGTCGGCGCGCAACCTGCCCTCCTCCTTCGCCTGCGCCAGGGCGTCGGCCATGCTGCGCATTTCGCCCTTCGGGAAGCCGCTCTCCTCGTCCGAGCCGAGACGCAGACAATCGAAGACCGTGGTGATGCCGGAGGTGACGACCTGGGCGTCGTGCGCCTGGATGGCGGCGATCTTCAGCCAGCGCACGCCGGGCCGCGGCGAGTAATGCGCCTCTAGGTGGTCGGTATGAAGTTCGATCAGGCCAGGCAGCAGGTAGTCGCCTTGAAAATCCTCGCCAGCCCGGCTCGCCCCTTCCGAAATGTCGGCAATCTTCCCGTCGCGGATCAGCACCGAACCGTCAATGATGTCATCTTCGAGAACGATGCGGGCATTGCTCAGAACCTGTTCGCTGCTCATGTCAGGCAATCTTTCGTGCGGATGCGCTGCCGAGCGGCAGCAGGGAATGAACGGTGAAGGGGGCGCCGCGTTGCGTCTCGACAAAAAGAGCGACCGTCGCGAC
Organism: Sinorhizobium glycinis; assembly: GCF_001651865.1. GTDB lineage: Bacteria > Pseudomonadota > Alphaproteobacteria > Rhizobiales > Rhizobiaceae > Sinorhizobium > Sinorhizobium glycinis. Next base: position 352,459 of record NZ_LPUX01000055.1, on the reverse strand, counting down.
GCTCAGCGGCTGGCCGATAAACATATGGAAGGCGGCCTCGAGCGTTCCGCGCATGATGTCGCGCATCTCCTCCGGCACTGGACCGGTCAGTGTAAGGTGAAACTGAAACTCTTCGAAAACATAGGGGTAGCCCCATGCCATGAGATATTCCCGCTGACGCTGTGTCAGCCTCTCGGGATTCCGGCGGGCGACATCGGCTTCCGAGAGAGGGGCGCGAAAAGGCTCGAAGCGGCGGACCGCCTGCTCGGCCAGACTTTGCAGGGGCGCGGACGGTTTGCTCGGCACAAGGGCGAAGAACGGGCCGATCTGGTGAAGCGCGATTTCAGGCAGCTCGAAAGGCTCGATCTCTGCAGCGAATTCATCGAAGGCGGCGATCAACTCGGCCTCGCTTCGCCCTGGCGCAAGCGCGAACGGCGCCTTCAAGGTGCCATGAAAGCCGTAGCGGCGCGGCTCGGCCGTCAGGGCGATCTGCCGTTCGCGTTCGATCCCCAGGTCTTCCGGCCAGGCCAACGCCCCACCGCCGAAGGCATCCCGGCCGAGCCAACGGGCCGCGGTCAGCGACAGCCGGCAATCGGCCGGCGGCGCGAAATAGATTGCATAACGCACGGGTCTTCACTTTCTTCATCGACGCCTCGCCCGGAAGGCGAGTCGACTATTGGCGGCAATGCGCAGCTAACCGACTTGCGTGACAACATCATGATCGCCGCCGCGCATCGGATAAATGCCTATTGCGTCCGATCAGTCGGGAACGGCACGCGTGAAGATGCTGTCGAAAATGAACACAACCATCAAGATCAAACGTATCCCATAGGCGACTTTTTCCCAATCCGAGTTGGAACTCGCTGTCGACTTCAGCGGCAGCATGCTGGATCGACGTGATCGCGTCCTTCGGGTGTTGGTCGTGGCGGCGCGTGGCGGGTAACGTCGTTTCGCGGACAATCCGCAGAGCCGGGCCCGGCACAAGCCATTCCCGGCACGCATGAGGCAGTGCCTCAAATTCGTTTGAAACGGCTGATCCGGCTTGCCATAACCTGGAGGCGGAAGATTCCGACGGGAGGGAGACATGGCCGGAAAAAATCAATTCCAGTGGGACGATCCGTTCCTCCTCGAGGATCAGTTGACCGAAGACGAGCGGATGATCCGCGATACGGCGCGCGCCTATGCCCAGGAAAGACTGCAGCCGCGGGTGATCGAGGCCTATCGCGAGGAAAAGACCGACCCGGCGATCTTCCGCGAGATGGGCGATCTCGGCCTCCTCGGCGTCACGGTGCCCGACACCTATGGTGGCGTCGGCGCCTCCTACGTTGCCTATGGCCTCGTCGCGCGCGAGGTCGAGCGGGTCGATTCCGGCTATCGTTCGATGATGAGCGTGCAATCCTCGCTGGTCATCTACCCGATCTTTGCCTACGGCTCCGAAGAGCAGAAGCAGAAACTCCTGCCGAAGCTGATCAGCGGCGAGTGGATCGGTTGCTTCGGCCTGACCGAGCCGGATGCCGGCTCGGATCCGGCCGGCATGAAGACCCGGGCAGTCAAGACCGACGGCGGCTATCGCCTGATCGGCTCGAAGATGTGGATCTCAAACGCGCCGCTCGCCGATGTGTTCGTCGTCTGGGCGAAATCGGAAGCGCATGGCAACGCCATCCGCGGCTTCGTGCTGCAGAAGGGCCTGAAGGGGCTTTCGGCGCCGAAGATCGCCGGCAAGCTTTCGCTCCGGGCGTCGATAACCGGGGAGATCGTTCTCGACAATGTCGAGGTCGGGGAGGAAGCGCTGCTGCCGAATGTCGAGGGCCTCAAGGGACCCTTCGGCTGCCTCAACCGCGCCCGCTACGGCATCTCCTGGGGAGCGTTGGGTGCGGCCGAGTTCTGCTGGCACGCGGCGCGTCAATACGGCCTCGACCGCAAGCAGTTCAACCGGCCGCTCGCCCAGACGCAGCTCTTCCAGAAGAAGCTCGCCGACATGCAGACCGAGATCGCGCTCGGGCTGCAGGGGTCGCTCCGCGTCGGGCGGCTGATGGACGAGGGGCGAATGGCGCCGGAGATGATCTCGATCGTCAAGCGCAACAATTGCGGCAAGGCGCTCGACATCGCCCGCATGGCCCGCGACATGCATGGCGGCAACGGCATTTCCGAGGAATACCAGGTGATGCGCCATATGCTGAACCTGGAAACGGTCAACACCTATGAGGGCACGCATGACGTCCATGCGCTGATCCTCGGCCGCGCCCAGACCGGGCTACAGGCCTTCTTCTGAGTAATGTGACGATGGAAGCGCCGCTCAAGGGCATACGGGTCCTCGAACTCGCCCGCATCCTCGCCGGCCCGTGGATCGGCCAGACACTCGCCGATCTCGGCGCCGAGGTCATCAAGGTCGAGAGCCCGGCCGGAGATGATACCAGGACCTGGGGACCGCCCTTCGTGGAGGGCGAGGGAGGCGAGAAGCTCGATGCCGCCTATTTCCACGCCTGCAACCGGGGAAAACGCTCCGTCGTCCTCGACTTCACGACGGAGGAAGGACAGGAGGCGGTGCGCCGGCTCGCGGCACAATCGGACGTTCTTCTGGAAAACTTCAAGGTCGGCGGGCTGGCCAAATACGGGCTCGACTATGAGAGCCTGAGGCACAGCAATCCGCGGCTGGTCTACTGCTCGGTGACCGGTTTCGGCCAGGACGGCCCCTACGCCCACCGGGCCGGTTACGACTACATCATCCAGGGCATGAGCGGCATCATGGACCTGACCGGCGAGCCGGACCGCGAGCCGCAGAAGATCGGCGTCGCCTTCGCCGACATCTTCACTGGGCTCTACGGCGTCATTGCCGTGCAGGCGGCGCTGGCGCAGCGCGAGCGTACCGGCAAGGGGCAGCAGATCGACATGGCGCTTCTCGACTGCATGACCGGCGTGCTCGCCAACCAGGCGCTGAACTTCCTCGTCTCCGGCAAGGCGCCGCGGCGTCTCGGCAACGCCCACCCCAACATCGCGCCCTACCAGGTGTTTCCCACAGCTGACGGGCACCTGATCGTCGCGGTCGGAAATGACCGGCAGTTCGTCAAGTTCTGCGACCTGCTCGGCCGCCCCGACCTTGCGGCCGATGAGCGTTACCGGACGAATGCCGGGCGCGTTCAGCATCGCGACAGCCTGACGCCGGAACTCGCCGCGGAAACCACGAAATTCGCGCGCGACGCCCTGCTCGCAAAGCTCGAAGCGGCCGGGGTGCCAGGCGGGCCGATCAACACGGTTGCAGACGTATTCGCCGACCCGCAGATCGACCATCGGCAGATGCGCGTCGAGACACCGCATACGGGTGCTGCGACCGGCACGTCGCCCGGGGTCCGGACACCGGTTCGCTTTTCCGGGGCGTCGCTGGCGCTCGAGCGCGGGGTGCCACGGCTTGGCGAGCATACGGCCGAGGTGCTGGCGGAGATTGGAATGTCCTCGCGAGGAAAAGAGCGAGACTGACCTACACTTCGGTCTTTGCTTTGGGGATTTGCCCCTCACCCTAGCCCTCTCCCCGCACGCGGGGAGAGGGGACAAGTGCTGGGCGGCGCCGCGAATCTCCTTCGCCCCGCTTGCGGGGAGAAGGTGGCCGGCAGGCCGGATGAGGGGCAAAGCCGCGCTCCTTTTACCCCTTCAATGCCCGACCGAAAACGCGCGACAGCCGTTCGGCGAAGCCGCGCGGATCCTCCGGTTTGTCGCCGTCGAGAACGCGCGCCTGATCGAGCAGCAGCTTCACTGCATCTTCGCGCAAGGCACTCTCTGTCGCAGGGCAGCTGGCAAGGGCAGCGATCAAGGCATGGCCGGGGTTGATTTCGAGGACCGGCTTTACCGCGCTTTCGATGCGGCCGGCGCCCTGCAGCATCTTCTGCAGCTGGCGGTCCGGGCCGTGCTCCGGCGCAACGAGGCAGACGGCGCTTTCCGTCAGGCGGTCGGAGGCCCTGACATCGGAGACCGCCTCGCCGAGCGTCGCCTTGGCGAAGGACACGAATTCAGCCACCGCCGGACTTGTCTCGGAAGAGGCGGCTTCGGAGTCCTGCTTTGCGATGCCGGCGAGATCCGCGGCGCCCTGGGTGATCGACTTCAAGGGCTTGCCCTCGAAATCCGGCGCCGTCGTCACCCAGAAGCTGTCGACCGGGTCGGTCAAGAGGAGCACTTCGATACCGCGGGCGCGAAAACCCTCGAGCTGCGGCGACGCCTGCAACTGAGCAAGATTGTCGCCGGTGAGATAATAGATCGCCGACTGGCCGTTCTTCATGTCCTTGACGTAGTTGTTAAGCGCGCGCGGCCTGTCCTCGGAAGCGGTGCTGCGGAAGCGGGAAAGCGCCAGGAGCTGCGCGCGCCGCTCGAAGTCTTCGTAGATGCCCTCCTTGATGACGCTGCCGAAATTCTCCCAAAGCTTGGCGAAGGTTTCCGGCTCGCTCTCCGAGAGCTTTTCTATGCTCGTCAGCACGCGGTTCGCCAGGCCCTTGCGAATGTTCGCAAGCAGCGGGCTTTCCTGGATCATCTCGCGCGAGACGTTGAGCGGCAGGTCGGCGGTGTCGATGAGGCCGCGCACGAAGCGGAGATAGCGCGGCAGCAACTCCGCCTCGTCGGTGATGAAGACGCGCTTCACGTAGAGCTTCATGCGGCCCTTGCGGTCGGGATCGAACAGGTCGAAGGGCTTCGCGCCGGGCACGAAGGCAAGCGCCGTGTATTCGTGGCGGCCTTCGGCACGGAAGTGAACCGTCAATGCAGGCTCGTCGTACTGGCCGGCTACGCCGCGGTAGAAATCCGTATAGTCTTCCTTGCTGATGTCGCTCTTCTGTTTGGTCCACAGCGCCGTCCCATCGGCAACCTGCATGGGCTCGGCGCCGGGCTTCTCGATGATCGAGATCGGCACGGGCACGTGGCCTGACTGATCCTTGACGATGCGCTCCACGGTCCAGCGCGACGTGTAGGTTTTGGCGTCTTCCATCAGATGCAAGGTGATGCGGGTTCCACGCGCCGGCGCATCGGCCAAATCGACTGCGGACAGCGTGTAGCTGCCCTTGCCGTCCGACGCCCAGTGCCAGGCCTTGTCGGAGCCGGCGCGGCGGGAAACGACGTCGACATTGTCAGCAACCATGAAGGCCGAATAGAAGCCGACGCCGAACTGGCCGATGAGCTGGGCGCCATCCTTACCCTGTGCCGCCTCGATCCGCTCCATGAAGGCGCGCGTGCCGGAGCGGGCGATGGTACCGAGCGACTCGACCAGCTCGTCGCGGCTCATGCCGATGCCGTTGTCTTCGACGATGAGGCGGGCGTTTTCCTCGTCGAGCGTCAGCGTGATGCGCGACGCGGGGTCGCTGCCGAGCAGTTCCGGTGCGACGATCGCCTCGTAGCGCAGCTTCTCGCAGGCGTCAGCCGCATTCGAAATCAGTTCGCGGAGAAAGACGTTCTTGTCGGAATAGACAGAATGCACCATCAGATGCAGCAGTTTCGCCACATCGGCTTCGAAGACATGTTTCTCGACGGACATTTCGACATCGCTCATCGTGTTGCGGCCTCCTCGGATCGTTTTGATTTCGACTGATTGGAGCGGGACAGCGGAACGCCCGGCCTGCTTCGGTTTTCGCCCCAATTGGCAAGGCGCGGCAAGAATTTCAAGGGCTGGTAGGGTTGCGGCGATCACCGCATCCGCCAACGGCCCTTTCCCATGGTCAGATATTGCCCATGCAGAGATACTTCATCTCGAGATAGTCCTCGAGACCGTGGCGCGAGCCTTCGCGGCCGATACCGGACTGCTTGATGCCGCCGAAGGGGGCTGCCTCTGAAGACATGCGGCCGGTGTTGATGCCGACCATGCCGTATTCCAGCGCCTCGGCCACATGCCAGACGCGCTTCAGGTTCTCGGCATAGAAGTAGGCGGCAAGGCCATAGATCGTGTCGTTCGCTTCGGCGACCACCTGCTCGGCCGTCTCGAAGCGGATGATCGGGGCGATCGGCCCGAAAGTCTCCTCCTGGGCGGCGCGCATGTCGTGCGAGATGCCGGTGAGCACGGTCGGTTCGAAGAAGGTGCCATTCGTGCCGATCCGCTTGCCGCCGCAGCGCAGTTCGGCGCCCTTGGCGAGCGCGTCGGCCACATGCGCCTCGATCTTCTCGATCGCGTGGCCGTCGATCATCGGGCCGATGATGGCACCCGGCGAAAATCCATCTCCGACGCGAAGCTCGCGCACCCGAGTGACGAATTTCTCTGCGAAAGCGTCGTGTACCGCCGATTGCACGTAGACGCGGTTTGCCGAGACGCAGGTCTGGCCGGCATTGCGGAACTTCGCCTGGATTGCCCCATCCACCGCCTCGTCGATGTCCGCATCGTCAAAGACGATGAAGGGGGCATTGCCGCCCAGTTCGAGGCTCACCTTCTTGATCTGGTCGGAACATTGCCGCATCAAGAGCCGGCCGACCTCGGTGGAGCCGGTGAAGCTGATCTTGCGGACCTTGGGGTTGCTGCAGAGTTCGCGCCCGATCGGCGCCCCTTCCGAGGCATAGAGGAGATTGAGAACGCCTGCGGGGAAGCCAGCCTTCTCGGCAAGCACGAACATCGCCCCGGCGACGAGCGGCGTTTGCTCGGCCGGCTTCAGGACGATCGCGCAACCGGCGGCGAGCGCCGGAGAAATCTTGCGGGCGACCATCGAAGCGGGAAAATTCCAGGGCGTGATCGTGCCGACGACACCGACGGGCTGCTTGATGACGAGCATGCGGCGGTCGTTGGCAGGTGCGGGGAAGGTCTCGCCATAGACGCGTTTCGCCTCCTCCGCATACCACTCGACATAGGCGGCGGCATGCAGGACCTCACCCTTCGCCTCGACGAGCGGCTTGCCCATCTCGGCCGTCAGGATGGCGGCGAGATCGTCGACATGCTCGACGATCAGGTCATGCCAGCGACGCAGGATCGCGCTTCGATCCTTGGCAGGCCTGCCGGCCCAGAGCGGTTGAGCCCTGGCGGCGGCATCGATCGCGACATGCGCGTCTTCGATACCCATGTCCGGAAGCGTCGCCAGCAATTCGCCGGTGGAAGGATTGAAGACATCGAAGGTCTCGCCGCTCCACGTGGCAGCGGCCCGGGCCACCCGATCGAGTGCCGCGAACTGGTCCGCCGCGCGAAGGTGCTTGGTAAGTGCGGTTGTCAGGGCCATGGCGCGTCCTCCGGCGAGACCCGCCACGGCTCAGCAAGCCTCGCACTTTTGCTTTGGTAGGGGCGCAGGACTGTGCGCGCCCCACGGGGTCGGACGAGCGCGATAGCGGTCGTCCGACCTGACGTCAACCGCGCGCTTCGAAGATCGATGCTTCGAGGACATCGAGGGCCTCGGCGAAAACCTCGTCCTGAATGGTGATCGGCGCCAGGAAGCGGATGACATTGCCGTGGACGCCGCAGGTGAGCAGGATCAGTCCTTTTTCGAGGGCAATGAGGCGGACCTTGTTGGCGAATTCGGCGCTCGGCAGGTTCGTTTTCGCGTCGTTGAACTCGACCGCATTCATGAAGCCGGGACCGCGAATGTCGGCAATCTCGGGGGCTTTCTCGCGGATCTCGGCAAGGCGCTGCTTCAGCCGATTGCCGAGCTGGTTGGCGCGCTCGCAAAGCTGTTCTTCCTCGATCACGTCGAGAACGGCGTGCGCTGCGGCGATGCCGATCGGGTTGCCGCCATAGGTGCCCCCAAGCCCGCCCGGACCCGGCGCGTCCATGATCTCGGCGCGGCCCGTCACGGCGGCAAGCGGGAAGCCGCCGGCAAGGCTTTTCGCCATCGTCATCAGATCCGGCGCGACGTCATGATGCTCCATCGCGAAGAGCTTGCCGGTCCGGGCAAAGCCGGTCTGGACTTCGTCGGCAATCAACAGGATGCCGTGCTGGTCGCAGATCTCGCGCAGCGCCTTCATGAAGGCGGTCGGCGCGGGGTAGAAGCCGCCTTCGCCCTGGACCGGCTCAAGGATGATCGCCGCGACGCGCCCGGGATCGACATCGGCGGCAAAGAGCTTCTTCAGCGCGGCGAGCGACTGCTCGACGCTGACGCCGTGGAGTTCGATCGGGAAGGGGGCATGGAACACGTCGGCCGGCATAGCGCCGAAGCCGACCTTGTAGGGCACGACCTTGCCGGTCAGCGCCATGCCCATGAAGGTGCGGCCGTGGAAGCCGCCGCCAAAGGCGACGACGGCCTGGCGGCCAGTGGCGGCGCGGGCGATCTTCACGGCGTTTTCGACTGCCTCGGCGCCGGTGGTGACGAAGATCGTCTTCTTGGCGAACTTGCCGGGGGCGAGCGCATTGAGGCGTTCCGCCAGATGCACGTAGTTCTCGTAGGGGACCACCTGGTGGCAGGTGTGGGTGAAGCGATCGAGCTGCGCCTTGACGGCAGCGATCACCTTCGGATGGCGGTGGCCGGTGTTGACGACGGCGATTCCGGAGGCGAAATCGATGTAGCGATTGCCTTCCTTGTCCCAGATTTCGGCATTCTCGGCGCGTTCGGCATAGATCTGCGTCGTCATTCCCACACCGCGGGAGATGGCGGCATTCTTGCGGTCGGTCAGGCTGGTCATCGTCGCTGTCCTGTCTGGAGTTCGTAGATATATTGCATTTTTTCTGCAACTTTTCTCCGGAAGTGGTACATTTTTTTAAATGGAAAGCAAATCAAATTTGGTGATCGAGACAACACGGCAGCGAATGGCCGCTCCTTGTAAATCGGCCAAGCTCCCGGGTAGATTGCCGCAGCAACGGAAGGCCCGGAATCGCGTCGCCTTCGACGTCGGAAGGGACAGGTATTGATGAGCGGGGCGGGCAATATTCGCTACAAGGTTGCCGAAGCGGCAAGGCTCGCCGGCGTCTCGGCCTCGACGCTGCGTCTGTGGGAAACCCAGGGGCTGGTTGTGCCCGAGCGTTCGGCGACCGGCCACCGGCAGTACACTGAGGCGGACCTGGCGCGACTGAAGCGCATTTCCTGGTTTCGCGCCGAGCGTGGCCTCAACCCGGCTGCAATACGCGAGGCGCTGGACGCCGAAAGTACCGCGAATGACGAGCCCGGGCCTGCAGCATTATCGGAAAGCAATATCGACCTCCAGGTGGGCCGAAAATTGCGGAGCCTCAGACATGCCGCTGGCAAGACGCTCGAACAGGTGGCTGGCGACGTCGGCATTGCGCCGTCGGTGCTCTCGACGCTCGAGCGAACGTCCCAAGGTGTCTCGGTTGCCGTCCTGCACAATCTTGCCGAATATTTCGGAACGACGGTGTCGAGCCTCTCAGGCGAGGAGGAACTGCAGGCACGGGTGCTTGTCCGCGCGGGCGAATGGCGCAATTGGCCGCGCACGACGCCGGGCGTGACGGTGCAACTGCTTGCCGAAGGCCAGAACCAGATGGACTGCCACCGCTTCGTGCTGGCGGCCGGCGCATCGAGCGAGGGGGCCTACCGGCACGACGGCGAGGAGTTCGTCTATGTGCTTTCCGGCCGTGTCGAGTTCGTGCTCGACGGGGATCAGTTCTATGATCTCCATCCGGGCGATTCCCTCTATTTCGAGAGCCGGCGCCGCCATGCCTGGTCGAACCGCCACGATGGAGAGACCATTCTTCTATGGATCAATACGCCGCCGACTTTTTAGGCGGCGGCCAGAGCCTTAAGGCGGCGAATTGAGGTAACCTGGCTGCAGTTCAGTTGGCGTATGGCCAAGATTCTTGCAGCTGAAACCACATTGTAGCGGCTCTTTATCGACTTCAGCTTGGATATAATCCCTCGTTGCGGATGCAACACACTTCCTCTGGTTCTTCGGGTTTGCGGGAATCCTTCCGGAAGGCGCGCCAAAGTTTGGCCCTATTCGGGCATACATTCGCCGGCAACCGCGTTGACTATCTTTCACCTATTTGAATTCACCGCTCTTCCGAGAGCACTTGGCGAAGCGGCGGCAAAAAATCATACCGGCCCAGGGAGTGATGCCACCAGGGGAGAATCCCGCAAAGGTTTACTCGGGGGATGTTCATGCAGATTGCGCGCGACCGGCAGCTGGACGGCCTAAGGGCCATCGCCGTTTCATTGGTTCTCTACGCGCATTTCTTCGCGGCCGACGGATCCCACTTGGGCCATATCGGTGTCCGGCTGTTCTTCGTCCTGAGCGGTTTCCTGATTACCCAGCTGCTGCTGGAAGCGCGCTCTGATGCCCGCTTCGAGCCGGCAACAGCGCTCAAATCCTTCTACGCACGCCGTGCGCTGCGCATCTTTCCTCCTTATTTCGCGGTGCTCGGCTTCGTATGGCTGACCGGTTTGGAAAGCTCGAAGGGAGTGCTGGCCTGGCACGCTCTCTACCTTTCCAACTTCTGGTACGCGCTGCAGAACGAGTGGACGCCTTGGGTTCTCTGTCATACCTGGAGCCTGAGCATCGAGGAGCAATTCTACATCGTTTGGCCGCTGGCCGTCCTGATCGCGCCGCGGCGCTCGATTGCCGGAATTTGCGTCGGTGTCATCGCATTCTCGCTGGCTTACCGCTTCTACTGGCCATTGACCGGAACGCCGTCGCTGGCGCGCGATCTGCTGCCACCGGCATCGATGGATGCGCTGGCGGCGGGCGGGCTCCTGGCGGTACATCGATCGAAAGGCGAAGCCTGGCCGCAATGGGCCCGGAAAAGCTTGATGCCACTGCTGGCCGCCTCCTTGATCCTTTTGTGGCTCAGGCCCGTGCCGAAGACGCCGATGCTCGAGTGGCTCGCCTGGATTGGCCTCGAAGTCTTCCCTCTCTTGCCGCTGGCGATGCTGGTGGGCAGTTGCTCGCGGGGCATCGGCGGCTATCTCGGCCGCTTCATCGAATGTCCGCCGATGACTGCGCTCGGCCGCGCCAGCTACGGCATCTATCTTTACCACGCCATCGTCCTGGCTTTTGTCGTCGAGGCGCAGCCCTGGATAGCGGTCAATGTCTCCGAGCAGGGGCCCGGCCGCTTGCTCATCGCCGGCGCGGGCACCTTGATAATCGCGTCGATATCCTGGCTCGCCTTCGAAAAGCCGCTGAATGCGCTGAAGCGGCATTTTCCGTACGTTGCTCCAGGAAGACGCAGCGCCTCGACGGCCGGGGGCAAGTCAATCAGGCCGATCGCTGCGGAAATCGAAGTCCAAGGTCAACCGGCTGTGCCGCGAGCCGCGGCCGACCGCAGCAAAGTGTTCCAGACCTCTGATGTTCAATAAACACGCGAGCCGAACCATGCCGTCGCCCCTGGTGTCCGTCCTGCTGCCCGTCTACAACGGCGAACCCTATCTCGCTGCAGCGCTCGAAAGCATCCTGCGCCAGGACTACGAACATCTGGAGATCATCGCGATCGATGACGGATCGACCGATCGTTCGCTCGAGGTTCTCGAGCGCTATCGGGAGGCGGATCGCCGGATTTTCATTCGTTCGCGGGAGAACCGGGGTCTCATAGCGACCCTGAACGAAGGCCTGGCGCTCGCTCGCGGCGAGCTTGTCGCGCGGATGGATGCCGACGACGTCTCTTATCCGTCGCGGCTTTCGCGGCAGGTGGCGCTGTTCGCCGAGCAACCCGAACTGGCGCTGTGCGGCGCCGGGGTCGACACGCTGATCGGCGATCGCATCGTCCGCGGCAAGCCTAGTCCAATCTACCGGCCGGGCAGCATGCGTATCCTGTCGATGTTCTTCACCATCTTCATCCACTCGACCGTGATCTACAACCGACGCGTGATCCCGGACGATTTGCTTGCCTATGACAAAGCCTATCCGCACGCCGAGGATTTCGACCTGTTCAGGCGTATCGCCGACCGTTTTCCGACGATGATGATCGATGAGGCGCTGGTCGCCTACCGGCTCCATGAGGGCAGCGTCACGAGCAAGCACCAGCTTCAGATGCGCCGGACACACTTGAAGATCGTCGCCGAAAACCTCGAACGGAATGGCCTTTTCGCCGACGCAAGTGCGCTCCGCGCGATCGGCGCCAACGTAACGAAGGAGACGATCCGAGTTGTTGGCGAATTCATCGTCTCGCTCGAACGGAAGATCGCTGCTTTTCCGCCCGAGACGCGCCGGGCCTATGAGGACGGCCTCCTGTGCTTCTTCTATTTTCTCTACCAGTTCATCGCCGATGAGAAACGTCCGGACCTCACGCACGAATTCCTGACGCGAACGCGGAAATGGCAGCTCATCCGGCGCCGTGAACGATACGGTCTGCTTGCCGGAGCTCGTGCGCCCTGGTGCAGCCGCCTTTCGCTCGCCGCCACCGAGCGGATGGACGCGCTGGCGCGCTACCTGCAGTCCGTGCCGGCCGCAAGCGTCCTACCGCAGCATGGCACGATCTGAAATGGCGCGCGACGTCCAAGAACGAGCCCGTGTCGAAGCCGCGGCAAAACGCGTGGCTGCCCCGGCGGCTTCAGCCGGGCACCGGCCGTTCGCGAGTTTCATCGTCTGCACGCGCGATCGCATACGGGCCCTTGCAGCCTGCATCCGGTCGATCGAGGCAGCGTGCGACGCCCATGGCGCGGTAACAAGTGAGCTCGTGGTGGTCGACAACGGCTCGACGGACGGCACGCCGGCCGAGTTGCGCCGAATCGCCGTGGCATCGAGGATGAAAATCACGCTTGTCACTGAACCGCGTCCAGGCCTTGCCGCCGCGCGCAATGCGGGAATGGAACGGGCCCGTGGGCAGATCCTCGTCTTCATCGACGATGATTGCGAAATCGACCGGACGTATCTCGGCGATCTGGAACGGCACTATGCAAACGGCGGGCAGCGTGTCATCCGCGGCGGTCGCGTCGAACTAGGCAACCCTTGCGATCAGCCCTTCACGATCAAACGGTCGAAGGTACCCGCCCGGTTGACACGCGACGTCCATCCCGGCGGCTTCGTGTTGGGCTGCAACATGACGATGCATCGCGACGTCGCCGCGCTCATCGGCCGCTTCGACGAGCGCTTCGGGGCGGGCGCGCCGCTGCACTCCGCGGAGGACACCGACTATCTCGTACGTGCCTTCCAGCTCGGCATTCCTGTCGAATACGTACCGGACATGACGGTCTTCCATCGCCACGGCCGAACCTCCCGCGCTGCAATCGAGAAGCTCCACCGAAGCTATAGCCTGGGCAACGGAGCGCTTTGTGTGAAACACTTCTTCAAGGCGCCGTGGCTGCTGCGGCATTTCTGTTGGACGGTCAGATCGGCATGCGGCCAGGTCTTCGGCGGCGCCCGGTTCGATCCGGAGCTGCAACTGTCCCATTGGCCGATCGTGTCGATGAACCTGTTGGGCGCTGCGAAGTTCGCCTATCTCCTCATCGCAAACCGGGCCGCGCCGACCGAACTGCAGCCGATCGGCGAGACGACGCCCGGGCTGGAGCGAGGCCGATGATGGTGCGGTTCCTCATGCCCGGCCTGCAGCTGCTGCGTGACACGCTCGGGCGGCAATTGCGCCTGCTTCCACTGGTCGTCGTTCTCGGGCTCGCGAGTGCGGCGCTCGAAGGTGCCGGCATCGGTCTCATCATCCCGATGCTCGGGATCATCGCGGGCAGCGACGGTTCGCCCGGTCTAAGCGGCATCTCGGCGGTCTTCCACCAGGTCGGATCCGGGCTGGATAATGGCGACAGGCTGATGGCGCTTGGGGCCGCGATCCTGGCGCTGATCGTCCTGAAGAATGTCATCGCCTTCGCAAACACCGTACTCACCAACTTCATCTACGGGAAGGCGAGCCATTCGATCCGCAGCGCTCTGGCCAATCAGCTCCTGCGCATAGGCTATCCGTTCTTCCTGCAACAGAACCCCGGCCGGTTGCTCAATATCATCTCAAATGAATCGTGGCGGGCCTCCGACGCGATACAGACCGTGCTCGCAGCCATGGTGAACGCCTCCGCCGCGGTGATCCTCCTGGCTTTCCTGCTGCTCCTGTCGTGGCAGATGACGCTCTTCGTGGCGCTCGGCCTCATCGTCGTCCAGGTGGCGCACGCGGCACTATCGGCCACGCTCAAGGCCCCCAGCCGCAAGGTGACGTCCTTCAACAGCGATCTTGCGGCGCGGATGCTGCATCTCGTTCATGCGGGACGGCTGATCCGCGTCTTCGGTCAGGAAAACCGCGAAAAGGCGGCGTTCGATTCCGCTTCCGATTCCGTGCGCCACGCAGGTTTCGTGCTGCAAACCCGACAGGGTATCCTGCCGCCGCTGACGGAGGTTCTGCATTCCGCCTTGTTCCTGGCAGCGGTCGTCAGCGCCTGGTTCGCGGGCGTGAGCTTCCCGGTGATCGTCGCCTTCGTCGTTCTGCTCTACCGGCTGCAACCGCATGTGCGGGCCCTGCAAATGTCCTGGAGCCAGATCCAGGGCTGGAGCGGCTCGCTTGAGGAAGTGCGCTGGCTCCTGGATTCATCCGACAAGCCGAAGCCGCCCTCCGGCAGCGAACCGATCGCAGGGATTAACGAGGGGATCGCATTCGCCGGCGTAACCTTCAGATATCCGGCTTCCGGCTCCCGTGCCGTCGTGCTGCGCTCGGCGACGTTCGAGATACGCGGCGGTTGTTCGACGGCGATCATCGGGCGATCGGGTGCGGGCAAGACCACCATCGTCAATCTGCTTTGCCGGTTCGTGGAACCGGACGAAGGCCACATCCTCATCGATGGCCTGCCGCTCGACCGGATCGACCCTGCTCATTGGCGACGCCAGATTGCCGTTGCGAGCCAGGACCTGGAACTCGTGGACGGCACCATATTCGAGAATATCACCTATGGCCAAAGTGCCACGCTTGCCGAAGTCGAGCGCGCGGCGAAGCTTGCCGAGGCGCATGGCTTCATAGAAGAGCTCTCCGAAGGCTATCAGACGGTCGTTGGCTATCGGGGGGCGAGCCTCTCGGCCGGGCAGCGCCAGCGCATCGCGCTCGCCAGGGCGCTGGTGCGCGATCCGGCCATCCTCATTCTGGATGAGGCCACGAACGCCGTGGATGGCCTCTCGGAAGCGGCGATCGTCGAGACATTGAAATTGCGGGCCGGCCGGCGCACGACGATCGTCATCAGCCATCACCGAAGCACGATCTCGTTTTGCGATGACGTCGTGGTGCTTGGCGGCGGACGGGTCAGGAGCCGGGCGCGCCTTGCTGAAGTGGCGTCGCTCAGCATGGACCAGCTCTATGAGCACGAGGCACCGCTGGAGAGCCAAAGCTGAAACGAAAAGCAAGGCCATGCATCCTTGCGGGATGTACGGCCTCGCAGCGTTCCAGGCTGGATGAGTGTCAGGCTGCCTTGGCGTAGCGCTTGGCCATTTCCGGGAGTCTCAGCACCCGGATCTTCGATGCCTGGCCGGCGGCATGGAAAGCCTCGAAACGCTCCTTGCAGACCTCGGTCATGTGGGCGATCGCCGGTTTCAGATAGTTGCGCGGATCGAAATTGTCCGGGTGTTGGATATGGTGCTTGCGGATCTCGCCAGTGAAGGCGAGACGGAGGTCCGTGTCGATATTGACCTTGCGCACGCCGAGCGGGATGGCCTTCTGGATCTCCGAGACCGGCACGCCCCAGGTCTTCTTCATCTTGCCGCCATAGGCGTTGAAAAGCTCCTGGAGGTCGGCCGGAACGGAAGACGATCCGTGCATGACGAGGTGGGTGTTGGGCAGCCGCTTGTTGATCTTGGCGATCGTCTCGATCGACAGGATCTCGCCGTCCGGCTCGCGCGTGAACTTGTAGGCGCCGTGGCTGGTGCCGATCGCCACCGCCAACGCGTCCACGCCGGTCTTCGAGACGAAGTCGAGCGCCTGGTCCGGGTCGGTCAGCAATTCCTCACGCGATAGCTTGCCTTCGAAGCCGTGGCCGTCTTCCTTGTCGCCGGCGCCGGTTTCGAGGTTGCCGAGGCAGCCGAGCTCGCCTTCCACGGATACGCCCGCCGCATGAGCGATCTTCACGACTTCGGCCGTGACCGCCACGTTGTACTCGTAGCTCGCCACTGTCTTGCCGTCCTTTTCCAGCGAGCCGTCCATCATTACCGAAGTGAAGCCGTTCGTGATCGCCGAAATGCAGGTCGACGGCTGGTCGCCGTGGTCAAGGTGAAGACAGACTGGGATATGCGGATATTCTTCCGCAGCGCCAAGGATCAGGTGGCGCAGGAAAGCGTCGCCGGCATAGGAGCGGGCGCCGCGGCTTGCCTGCAGGATCACCGGGGAGTCGGTCGCATCGGCGGCGCGCATGACTGCCTGGATGTATTCGAGATTGTTCACATTGAAGGCCGGCAGCGCATAATTGTTTTCCGCCGCATGGTCGAGCAGTTGCCGCAATGTGATCAATGCCATTCGAAATCTCCCTGTGCTAACGCGCTCACTCCGGGCGCTACGAAATTGAAGCGGGCCCCACATTCGCGGCTACCCAGGCGATCCTCGGCCTACGATGCGGGCGTTTGAGCGCATTCCGATGTCTTTGGAATCCGCGCGCCCGACCAAAGTCAGACGCACAATAATTGATGCAGACCGTTTGGCAACCGGACCCAAGGCAGGCGCGGGCAGTTGATTGACGTGCGTCAAGGGATTTTGCTGTGGATGGAAACCCGCCCTGTCAAAAATCACCACATTCGCTTTCTGGTTGGTAGTGGCAGCCTTGGCGCGAGGTGGGGATGAAGCGGCTTCGGGTGGCTGTCCTGTCGCTTGGTGTCTCAGAATGATTTCGCGTCGCAGGAACGCGTCGGCAAGGCTCGCAACAGCTGCTCGCAAAAATATTGCGAAAGAGGCGGGAAATTATTCTGCATATTACGTAAAGTGCCGATTGAATTCATGAAGTTTGCAAAAGGCCTGCTTGCGTCGACCACGGCGGCGACGGGCTAGACGTTGCGATGTCATCTAAAACGTTGCAGTTGGCTGCTCTCGGCGCATAATTCCGCTTGGCCGGCCGCATGAGGAGGCAATGGAATTCGTTGCGTCGCTTTGCAACTTACGCGATCAATGAGAATTTCGTTTTATAAGAGAGGGTGCAGAAATCGCCTTGCGTTCGGTGCAAATTTGCACTTCTCTCGTGCGATTGGCTGATCCAAAACAAGGGGAAGGAGAAGAAAAATGGCTTCACTGAAACTCAACCTCCGCGCCGCCGCGCTCATCGGCTCGCTACTTGTCGGAGCAAGCCCGGCGCTCGCCGAAGCGGTCCTGCACCGCGGCAATGCCGGCGAGCCCCAGACGCTCGACCAGGCGCATACGTCCATCAACATCGAGGAATTCATCCTCAAGGACCTCTATGAGGGTCTGACGATCTACGATGCCGCCGGCAAGATCGTCCCGGGTGCCGCCGAAAGCTGGGAGCTTTCGGATGATGGCGTCGTCTATACGTTCAAGCTGCGCGCCGATGCCAAGTGGTCCGACGGCTCGCCGGTGACCGCCGAGGACTTCGCCTTCTCGTTCCGCCGCGTCGAGGACCCGAAGACGGCTGCCGAATACGCCAACATTCTCTTCCCGATCAAGAACGCCGAGAAGGTCAACAAGGGTGAGGTGCCGGTCGACCAGCTCGGCGTCAAGGCCGTCGACGAGAAGACGCTCGAAGTCACCCTTGAGCGGCCGACGCCGTTCTTCCTGGAACTGCTGGCTCACCAGACCGCACTTCCGGTCAGCAAGGCGAGCGTCGAGAAGAACGGCGCCGTTTTCGTGAAGCCGGGCGTCATGGTTTCGAACGGCGCCTTCAAGCTTACCGCGCATGTGCCGAACGACAGCCTGACGGTCGAGAAGAACACGAACTACTGGGATGCCGCCAACGTCAAGCTCGACAAGGTGATCTTCTACCCGATCGACGACCAGGCCGCCTCGGTGCGTCGTTTCGAGGCGAAGGAAATGGACCTCGTCTACAACTTCTCGGCCGACCAGATCGATCGCCTGCGGCAGTCCTATAGCGACCAGGTGCATGTCTCGCCGACGCTTGCGACCTATTACTACGCCTTCGACACGCGGCAGGAGCCCTATAGCGACGTCCGCGTCCGCCGGGCCCTGTCGATGGCGGTCGACCGCGACTTCCTCGCCAAGGAAATCTACAGCGGTTCGCAGATTCCTTCCTATTCGATGGTGCCGCCGGGCATCGAAGGATACGGTGATCCCGCAAAGGCGGATTTTGCGGAAATGTCACAGCTCGACCGTGAGGACAAGGCGATCGAGCTGATGAAGGAAGCCGGCTACGGCGAGGGCGGCAAGCCGCTGAACATCGAGATCCGCTACAACACCAACCCGAACCACGAGCGTGTTGCGACGGCTGTCGCCGATATGTGGAAGAACACCTTCGGCGCCAAGGTCTCGCTCGTCAACCTCGACGTCTCGTCGCACTACGCCTACCTGCAGGAAGGCGGCAAGTTCAACGTCGCCCGTGCCGGCTGGGTCGCCGACTATGCCGATGCCGAGAACTTCCTGGCGCTGAGCCTCAGCACCAACAAGACCTTCAACTATGGCCACTTCGAAAATGCCGAATACGACGCGCTGATGAAGAAGTCCTACGAAGAACAGGATCCGGCGGCGCGCTCGAAGGTCCTCCATGAAGCAGAGACCCTGCTGATGAAGGAGCAGCCGATTGCGCCACTCCTCACCCAGGCGGACCTGTGGCTCGTCTCGAGCCGCGTCAAGGGCTGGCAGGACAATGCGCCGAATGCGCACTTGAGCAGGTTCCTGTCGATCGCCGAATAACGAACTGAGGCGACGCGCGGGAGCCCGCGCGTCGCCTCCGGAGCCAAGTCCATGATCTCCTTCGTCCTTCGCCGATTGGCGAGTGCGGTGCCGACGCTGTTCATCGTCGTCACCATATCCTTCTTCCTGATGCGGTTTGCCCCCGGTGGCCCCTTCAATCTCGAGCGTCCTCTCCCTCCCACCACGATGGAGAACCTGATGAGGACCTATCACCTCGATCAGCCGCTCTGGCGTCAGTACGTTACCTATCTCAGCAATGCGGTGACCGGCGACTTCGGTCCGAGCTATATCTATCATGACAACAACGTCGCGCAGCTGATCGGCAAGGGCTTGCCCTATTCAATGGAGCTCGGCTTCTACGCGCTGATCCTGGCTGTAGTCGGCGGCGTCATCGCAGGGACGATCGCCGCGCTCCGTCAGAACAGCTTCCTCGACTTCGCTGTTATGTCGGTTTCGACGATCGGCGTCACCGTGCCGAATTTCGTCGTCGGCCCGGTGCTCACCCTCATCTTCGCAATCATGCTCGCCTGGCTTCCCGCCGGCGGCTGGGGCGACGGGTCGTTCCGCTTCCTGGTTCTGCCGATGATCGCGCTCGCGCTGCCGCAACTCGCGGTCTTCGCCCGGCTGACGCGCGGCTCCATGATCGAGGCGCTCAACACGGACCATATCCGCACGGCCAAGGCCTATGGATTGCCGTCCCGTGCCGTCGTCATCACCCATGCGATGCGCGGCGCGATGCTGCCGGTCGTTTCCTATCTGGCCCCCTGTGCGGCGGCGCTGCTCACCGGTTCGGCGGTGGTCGAGACGATCTTCACCATTCCGGGCGTCGGCCGCTATTTCGTCCTCGGCGCCATCAACCGTGACTATACACTGGTCATGGGCACGGTGATCCTCATCGCCATCTTCGTCATCGTCTTCAATCTCCTGGTCGATATTCTCTACGGCCTGCTCGATCCGAGGGTTCGCCATGACTGATATCGTCCAGATACCGGCGGCCGCGCCGGAAACAAAAGGCCGCAGTCTCTTCCAGCTCGCGGCACTGCGCTTCCGCCGCAACCGCGCCGCCATGGCGGGCTGCATCATGCTGGCGCTGATCGCGCTCTTCTCCTTCGTCGGTCCGTTCTTCTCCCCGCACAGCTACGACCAGGTCTTTCCGTCCTATGTGTCGATCGGCCCGAACCTCGAACCGCGGCCGGATACCTCGACGCTCCAGGAGGTCATGGAAAGCGTTGCGGCGCGCGCCCGCGTGACGCTGAAGGAATTCAACGTCGAGGGCGAAGCCTTTACAGCCACGGTCACTTCAGAGCAGCCGATCGATCCGCGCGCCACGCGCTATTTCGACCGCGCCAACGAATTCGAGAACACCAAGGTCGTCGCGACCGAGGACGAGGGCCGCACGCTGAAGGTCGAGGGCCAGGTGGACCGCGAATATTTCCCGTTCGGCACCGATTCCAACGGCCGCGACCTGCTCGTCCGCGTCATGCTCGGTGGACAGATCTCGATCGCCGTCGGCCTGCTCGCGAGCCTCGTGTCGCTCGGCCTCGGCGTCTTCTACGGCGCGACGTCCGGCTATATCGGCGGGCGCGTCGACAACGTGATGATGCGCTTCGTCGAAATCCTCTATTCGCTACCCTTCGTCTTCCTCGTCGTTGTGCTGGTCGTCTTCTTCGGCCGCAGCTTCATCCTGATCTTTCTGGTGATCGGCGCGGTCGAGTGGCTGGACATGGCCCGTATCGTCCGCGGCCAGACGCTCGCTCTGAAGCGCCGCGAATTCGTGGGTGCGGCGCAGGCGCTCGGCCTCACCGACTGGCAGATCATCCGCCGGCACATCATCCCGAACACCATCGGTCCGGTGATCGTCTTCGTGACCGTCGTGGTGCCGAAGGTCATCCTGCTCGAAAGCTTCCTGTCCTTCCTCGGGCTCGGCGTGCAGTCGCCGCTGACGAGCTGGGGAGCGTTGATCTCCGAGGGAGCAAACAACATCCAGTCGGCGCCGTGGCTGCTGATCTTCCCGGCCATCTTCTTCGTCGTTACGCTGTTTTCGCTGAACTTCGTCGGCGACGGCCTGCGCGATGCGCTCGACCCCAAGGACCGCTGACATGGCAGACACCACCGATTCCATTCTCACCGTCCGCGGCCTCAAGGTGGACTTTTCCACGCCGGACGGCACGGTCGAGGCGGTCAAAGGCATCGATCTCGACGTGCATGCCGGGGAGACGCTCGCGGTTGTCGGCGAATCCGGCTCGGGCAAGAGCCAGACCATGATGGGTATCATGGGACTTCTCGCCAAGAACGGCATGGTCGCCGGCTCGGCGCGCTACCGCGGCCAGGAACTCATCGGTCTGCCGCCAAAGGCCCTGAACGAGGTGCGCGGGTCGAAGATCACCATGATCTTCCAGGAGCCGATGACCTCGCTCGACCCGCTCTACACGATCGGCCGGCAGATCGCCGAACCGATCGTCCACCACCGTGGCGGCACGTTCAGAGAGGCGCGCAAACGCGTGCTCGAGCTCCTGGAATTGGTCGGTATTCCCGAACCGGCGCGCCGCATCGACAGCTACCCGCATGAGCTCTCGGGCGGCCAGCGCCAGCGCGTGATGATCGCCATGGCGCTGGCCAACGAACCGGATATCCTGATCGCCGACGAGCCGACGACCGCGCTCGACGTCACCATCCAGGCGCAGATCCTCGATCTGCTCAAGTCGTTGCAGCAGCGCTTTGGCATGGCGATCGTGCTGATCACGCACGACCTCGGCATCGTGAAGCATTTCGCCGACCGCGTCGCCGTGATGCGCCGCGGGGAGGTGGTGGAGCAGGGGAGAACGCCAGAGATTTTCGAGCGCCCCAAGTCCGACTACACGAAGATGTTGCTTGCCGCCGAACCGAGTGGCCGCAAGGTTTCGCCGCCGGACCACGCGCCGATCATTCTCGAGGGTCGCGACATGGCGGTCGAGTACGCTATCGGCAAGGGCCTGTTCGGCGGTTCGTCCACGGTCTTTCGAGCGGTCGACGGCGTCAACCTGCGCCTGCGGCAGGGTCAGACCATCGGCATCGTCGGCGAGTCCGGTTCGGGGAAATCGACGCTCGGGCGGGCATTGTTGAGATTGCTGCCGAGCAGCGGCTACTACCGTTTCGGTACGACCGATATTTCCGGCTTCGACCGCAGCACCATGCGGCCCTTGCGCCGCGAGCTCCAGCTCGTCTTCCAGGATCCGTACGGTTCGCTTTCACCGCGCCTGACGGTGGGCGAGATCATCACGGAGGGCCTCTATGTTCATGAGCCGGAGCTGAGCCGTGCCGAGCGGGACCGACGCGCCATTGCGGCCCTGAAAGAGGTCGGCCTCGACCCGGCCTCGCGCAACCGTTATCCGCACGAATTCTCGGGCGGGCAACGCCAGCGCATCGCCATCGCCCGGGCGATGATCCTGAAGCCGAAGGTGGTGATCCTCGACGAGCCCACCTCCGCTCTCGACCGGTCGGTACAGGGCCAGGTTATCGAACTGCTCCGCGACCTGCAGAGAAAGCATGGTCTTTCCTACATCTTCATCAGCCACGACCTGTCCGTCGTGAAGGCGATGTCGGACTATGTGATCGTCATGAGGAACGGACGCATCGTCGAAGAGGGGCAAACGGACGCCATCTTCGAAGCACCGCGGGAGCCTTACACAAAGACGCTGATCGGGGCAGCCTTCAACGTGTGACATTTACCGTCGACATTGCGCCTTTCATGATTGCCTCGCGTCTCGGAAATGCCTTATCCCACCCGCCACTCTGGTCTGGCGCCTATACGGCCCTCAGCCGCAGATCGCCAGCTTCGGTATGTGCCTTGAACCACGCATATGTAAGTTCCAGGCCTGCACGAAGCGTATGCCTGGGTCGCCATCCGGTTGCGAACAATTTGCCGACGTCCATCAGTTTGCGCGGTGTCCCGTCCGGCTTGGCCAGGTCCGCCTCGATCTCGCCCGTAAAGCCGACGACGTCGGCGATGAGCATTGCGAGGTCCCGGATGGAGATATCCTCGCCAGAGCCGACATTGAGGTGACCATCCGCCGAATATGTTTTGAGCATGTGGACAATGGCGTCGGCGGCATCGTCCACGTGTAGGAATTCGCGTCGCGGTCTGCCGGACCCCCAGATCGTGAGGCTAGGTTCTCCTTCGATCTTCGCGTCGTGGGTCCGGCGCATGAGCGCCGGGACGACGTGACTTTTTTCCAGGTCGAAGTTATCGCCCGGACCGTACAGGTTGCACGGCATTGCCGAAACATAATCGGCATTATACTGGCGCCGATAGGCCTGGCACAGCTTCAGACCGGCGATCTTGGCGATAGCGTACCACTCGTTGGTGGGTTCCAAGGGGCTCGTGAGAAGAGCGTCTTCCGGGATCGGCTGTGGCGCCAGCTTCGGATAGATGCACGATGAGCCCAAGAACAGTAGTCTCTCGACGCCACACCGGAAGGCGCTGTGAATGACATTCGTTTCGATCAGCAAGTTGTCCAGCAGGAAATCGGCCGGATACCGATCATTGGCGAGAATCCCGCCGACCTTAGCGGCCGCGAGAACCACGGCGTCCGGCCTGGTTTCCGTCATCCAGCGATGCACGGCGTCCTGACTTCGAAGGTCGAGAACGTCGCGCCCGGCCGTCAGGATTTCGCAGTTTTCCTGCTCCAGTCGCCGCACCACGGCCGAGCCGACCATGCCGCGGTGGCCGGCCACAAATATCCGTTTTGCTTCGAGCCGATAAGCGTAGTCCATGGCTGGTGGTCCTCTAGACGCTAGAGTCGATGTGCCAACGCTCTCGCTCCAGACGTTTCAGATCGGCGATCACCATTTCCGCTACTAGATCGCTGAACGTTGTTCTGTGCGTCCAGCCGAGCTTTGCGCGGGCCTTCGCCGGATTTCCCATCAGCAGATCGACCTCCGTAGGACGGAAATGGCGTGGGTCGATCCTGACGAGAATCTCTCCTGTTTTGCCGTCCCGGCCGATCTCGTCCACCCCCTTGCCCTCCCATTCGATGACGCGACCGACTGCCCGGAAGGCAAGAGCCACGAATTCGCGCACCGAATGGGTTTCGCCCGTGGCGAGGACGAAATCGTCAGGCTCGGCGTGCTGAAGAATCCGCCACATCCCATCTACATAGTCTCGAGCATGTCCCCAGTCGCGTTTCGCGTCGAGATTGCCGAGATAGAGGGTGCTTTGAAACCCCCGTTCGATACCCGCAACCGCACGTGTAATCTTGCGGGTCACAAACGTCTCGCCGCGCGTGGGGCCTTCATGATTAAACAGGATACCGTTCGAAGCGAATATTCCGTACGCTTCCCGGTAGTTGATCGTGATCCAATAGGCATAGAGTTTGGCCGCCGCATAGGGAGAGCGCGGATAAAACGGCGTTCTCTCCGTTTGGGGCACCTCCTGGACCTTGCCGAACAGCTCGGAGGTTGACGCTTGATAAAAGCGCACCTGCTCTTCCATCTTCAGGATGCGTATCGCTTCAAGCAGCCGGAGTGTGCCCAGGGCATCGGCGTTGCCGGTATACTCCGGCGTCTCGAAGCTCACCTGAACATGGCTTTGGGCCGCAAGATTGTAGATTTCGGTCGGGCGCGTCTCCTGAATTATGCGGATGAGATTGGTCGCGTCGGTAAGGTCGGCGTAATGGAGAAAGAAGCGCGCGCCCGGTTCGTGCGGATCGACGTAGATGTCGTCGATGCGCTCAGTGTTGAAGGAGGAGGATCTGCGTTTCAGTCCGTGGACAGTATAGCCCTTCTGCAACAGCAGTTTGGCAAGGTAGGCACCGTCCTGACCGGTTACACCTGTTATGAGCGCAATGCGATCTGTCATCGGGTCCAATCCATCGTTGAGCGGCGGTGGCGCCGTCGACCGACGGTCCCGCCCCCACATCCTCAAAGGAAAAGGGAAAGCGCTTTGTTCGACCAGAGGGTCATTGTGGGAGGCGCTCCAGCAATATGGAGGTAAATCCCCCACTTGATGTTCGTAAAAGGTGCTACGCGAGCGTCGTCTTTCCGCTTGATTAGCTTATTCGACCATGCTCCTACCGCAAAGGAAGTAGCCGCGATGCGCGAGCCGTCAGGCCACGAGTCCCACGCCGCCGCCAACTCGCCGAACCGTGATCAGATCCGAGTCGCGGCGGCGACAATATCAGCGCTCCGCTGGCTGGCGTTGTGCCAATTCCTACGGGAGAAGGCTTTCGGCAAGTTCGCGCAACTCCTGGAATGCGATAATAAGGTATGAGAGCTGAAAGCTGCACAGATAGAAGCTTGGTGCCGCGCCGCGCTCCCACAGGAGAATCAGGGCGCCGAGTTCAAGGCTCGGGCGCGTTTGTGATAGCCATGCCAGGGTGGCGGCCAAGGTGAGGCTACCCAGAGCGTTGGTCGGGTAATGCAGCCCCAAGTAGACTCGCGCAAGCTCTACCAACAATGCATAGACCAGGGCGAGGAGTCCGAGTTCGAAGTGAACGAGAAGAATGGCGATCGCTAGACCCACGAACAGAACCGCTCGCTCGCTCGGAAACCCGGGGCTGCCGGCGAACGGCGCTGAGCGCAGAACGGCAGCGTCGCCCAGAACGTCCGGGATCTGAAGCCTAAGTGCGGGGTCAAAGATCGGCTTTGGCGTCGTTGGCAAAGTGTCCTGCAGGAAATGTGCGACGAACGCTGCGAGAACGGCTGCGCAGACACCGCTCACCAGCCTCGCCCTCGATTCCGGCCCGACATGGGAAAACCAGCAACACCAGAGCAAGGATACGACTATAGCGCCTTCCGTGGTCGGGTGAATGGCACCGGAAGCGAGCCGCGTGGCAAAGGGCTGATTGCTCGCTACGGTGTTAATGGCCTTTGCGAGAGGCCTGTCAATCCAATCGGGGTTAAGGGCCAGGAAACTCGTACCGACAAAGAGAAGGAAAAGCGCAGTGGCCTGCGTCAGGCGATGCAAGTCGGATAACCTTCGCGCCATCGGTTCGGCCATCTCGAACTCCTGGGGTAGGTCGGCGCATCCTCTGATGTCCCGCCAATTAAGCGGTCGCAGGAACCTTGCGCTGCGGGGAGGCTGCAGAGCGGCCGAAGAAGGCAAGATCCTGCTCCTGGCGCAGCGCGTCGCATAGTCGCCCGGCCGGAAGCTCGATGTCATCATAACCGAGCACCTCGTCGCGCTTGACGTCGCGCAGCAGGCGGCAGCCCTCGGCGAGCCCGATCGGCAGGAGGCGCTCGGCGTGTACCGTGCGTGCGTTCTCGCAGAGCCCGTAGGTCATGTAATATCCAAGGCCATCGAGGACCTCTCCGGCACGAAGGTCTCGCTTGGCGGCGGTCACCACGTCAACGGCCGGCCCACCCAGGGGAGCAATGGCAGCATCGCGGAAGATTGCGGCCCTCGCCACTGTAAAGGGTACCTCGAAGTGACACAGATGATAGGGCCAATAGAAACAGTAGAGCGGCCCGGGGCCCATCTTGTAGAGTGAGAGATAGTGCTTCTCGACAGTATCCTCTGTGGTGCCAAGAACGAAAACGCCGGGGTTTGGCATGGCGCCGACACAATAATCGACGATCCCCGGCCCCTCGAGGAGCTGATCGAGCGGATACCAGCCGACCGCTTCCTGAATCGGGGTACCGGGCTCGACCACAGGCCCGTACATGCCGCGCTTCGCCACCCGCATGCCTGTGGCGTTGGCAACGATGGCATTCTCGAACGAGATCTTCGTGCCGTCCGCGAAGGAGGTGACCATCGGGGCCTTCATCCCCCACTTCCTGGCAAATCCCTCCTGGGTCGTCGGATTTCGGTAGGGATCGTGCAGTCCCTTGATGTTCCCACAGAGCACCGGACGTACGCCTAGGCCCTTGACCCAACGATAGAGGTTCATCATGACGCCCGGCTGATCTCCCTCAACATTGGTGAGGACCACGCCTGCACGGTCGGCATAGACTTTCAGGATCGGGCCGATCGTGCCGTCCAGTTCGGCATTCATGAGCGCAATATGCTTGCCGTGCCGGATCGCGCGCATAGTGACATGGGCGGCGAATTCGATCGCGCCTGTCGCCTCGACGATGACGTCGATCCCGTCGGCCTCGCAAATGTGCATCGGGTCCGCCGTGATCGCGCGGCGGCCGCTGGCGATGAGATCCTCAAGCGCCCTGGTGCTGGTCGCCTCCGTCACATCGTCGTCGCCTGCAGCGGCATAGACTTCGCGCGCCTTTTCCACGTGTCTGTTGGAAATCGCCGCGAGCTCCATTCCCGGAACATATCGCAGCATCTGCAGCGCGATGCCTCGGGCCATGAAACCGGCCCCGATCATGCCCACGCGAATTGGACGCCCCTCAGCCTGGAGCCGCTCCAGCTCCTTGTCGACGATGAACATTCGCGTCTCCTCTGTAGCGCTGCCCGCAAGTTCGGGGCGGTGGCGGGTTAACCGGCATAATCCGGCCAGTTTTGGTCCTTTTCGGAAACCACCGCCGGCGCATCCACCGGCCACTTCACGGCGAAGGCAGGATCGTTCCAGCGAACACCGCGCTCGGCCGCCGGTGTGTAGAATTCGGAAACGAGATATGTCGCCTCGGTGTGGTCCTCCATGGTGAGAAAGGCGTTCGCGCAGCCCTTCGGGATCACCAGCATCCGTTGGTTCGCCGCCGAAAGCTGGACCGTGAAGTGCTGCCTATAGGTGGGCGACTCGGGCCGCAGATCGATCAGCACGTCGTGCAAGCTGCCCCGGATGCAGCGAAGCATCTTGTCCTCACCATGGGGGGCCAATTGATAGTGAAAGCCCCGCAGTGTGTGTTTGTGCCTGTTGTATGAGATGTTCATCTGCACGACCTGGCCCGGAAGCCCGTGCTCGGCAAACTCCCGCGCGCACCAGCCGCGCGCAAAAAAGCCCCGTTCGTCCTCGAATTTCTGCAGTTCCACCAAGGTCACGTCTGGAATATCGGTCTTTGTGAAAAGCATTTGTAAATCCATTAGGTCAGAAAAACTTCGTCGCGCCGCACATGCGGCTATGCCTCCTGCGCTTCGTTCGCGCCAACGATCCGCTGGCGCCGTGGCGGCTGGGCATCAGACTTGCGTTGGATACAAGAGGCGCGAGCCGTGTACTTCATAGCCGATGGGCACATAGGTCAGGTGTGAGAGGGCCCGCCTCACGCTTTCCCGGCGCTCCGGTTTGACCGCGAACATAAGGAAACCGCCGCCGCCGGCGCCGCACAGCTTGCCGCCCTCCGCCCCTGCCTGCTTGGCGAGGTCGTAGTTGCGGTTGATCTCCACGTTGCTCACGCGCGACGCCAGGCTCCGCTTCATCTCCCACCCGCTGTGAAGAACAGCACCGAACCGCTCTATGTCGACGACGGGCTCCGAAAAAACCTCCTGAAGCATGAAGGCGTAATCACGCATCTGCCGCAGCGTATCCAGATTGCCGGACGTTTTCGCCTTCTGCTCGACCAGCACGGAACTGGCCGGTCGCTGATGCGATGTCCAGAACATCATCAGGTTTGCGAAGAGATGTTCGACGGCGCCGTTGCGCACCCGTTGCGGCTCGACCGTTACCGCGCCTCCGGGCTGGAAGCGGAACAGGTTCATGCCCCCGAACGCGGCGGCATACTGGTCCTGCTTGCCGATCGGCTCCTGGAGGATGTCCATCTCGATGTGACATGCTTCTTCGGCCAATTGGCCGGGCGTGACACGCTCTCCCCGGAACGCGTGCAGGGCGTTGAGCAGACCCACCGTAAACGAGCTCGACCCGCCCATGCCCGTCGAGGCCGGCATGTCGCCGACCGTGGAGATGTAAATCGGTGGTTCGATCTCCAGAAAACGCAGGCATTCGCGAGCGATGTTGTTCTTGATCTCCCCTATGGTGTTTACCTGCTCCGTTTGCGAATAGTTCAGGCGGATGGGTTCATTGAAGATCTCGCTGTGGCGCTTGACGGTGACATAGATGTACTTGTCCACTGCCGCGCTGAACACTGCACCGTAGTCGAGGTTGTAGAAATCCGGCAGGTCGGTGCCGCCGCCGGCAAAACTGACGCGCAACGGAGTGCGTGTCAGGACGAGAGACGGCAGTCGCTGTGCAGCGCGATCGATGATCGTCGGATGGGTCAGTCCCGAGTGGCGATCATGCACTAGAGTATCGACTAGCTGTTCCATATTTCGCTACCTCGAAGTCTACGGGAACGATGATTATGCAATGCACAACTGTGGTGTTCGCCAACGCAGTTCGTCATCGAGCTTCCCCGCTTCGATCAAGTGACCGAGCCAGCGCAGCCGCGTGAAGCGCTTGTCGGTAAAGTCTTCATATCGGAGCGCGATCGAGCGGAACGCCTCGTAGAGCTCCTGCGCTCCCCTTCGTGCCGTCCACTGAAACTCGAAGTCCGGGAAAGTTCGAGAGAACTTGCTAAAATCCGCCTTGTAGGTCCTTTGATCCGCGCCGGGTTGCGGTACCATTATCAGTTCCGCGCCCGGCACCGCCTCTGCGGCGACCTCAGCTATCTCGCGCACCTGAAGATTGAGGCTTTCAACGCCCATGTTGAACGCCTCATTGTGGATGTCCTGAAGCGGCGCCTCCAGCATCAGTTTGAAGTAGCGCGCGACATCCTGGACATGAACCACGGGCCGCCATGGCGTGCCATCGCTATGGACTTCGACACGCCCCCTGGTGAAGGCGCTGCCCATGAAGTTGTTTAGCACGGTATCGAAGCGCATCCGTGGTGACAGACCGTAGACGGTGCCGTTGCGGCAGTAGACGGGCGAGAACCCGTCGTCGGCCAGGGCGCGCAGTGCTTCCTCGGCAACAACCTTCGACCTTGCGTACTCAGTCTGCGGTGCCAGCGGGGCGGTCTCGTCGACGACTGCAGCTTCCGACATGCCGTACATGATGCAGGAGGAGGAGAACAGGAACCGCCGGATGCCGGCCGCCTTGGCCATCTCGGCCAGACGCAACGTCCCTTCCGCATTGATCTGCCGCGTCCAGTCGGCGTTGAGATTTCCGATCGGATCGTTCGAGAGTGCCGCCAGATGGATCACGGCGTCATAGCCCCGGAGATCCGAGGGCTCGATTGCGCGCACATCCTTTGTGATCTCGGGCACGCCGGTATTGTCGACTCCGAGGGTGCATGCACGAAAATATCCCGTGTCCAGCCCGGTCACCTCATAGCCCGACCTTTGCAGCAAGGGCACCATGACGGAACCGAGATATCCATTGTGTCCGGTGATGAGAATGCGTGATGATTCAGTCATTTTTCTCCAATCCTGCTGTCGATAGGAGTTGCCGGGTGAGGTCCAGAAGCGAGCTCTGCTCGCTTACCTGCGCATAGAGGCAGTCGGCCGCTTCGGCCGCCTGACCGTCGCGATCGTCGTCACCGACAAAGAGGGTGCGCGTGAGATCGAGATCAAAGTCGCGTTGCGCCTCGTACAACATGCCGGGTTTGGGCTTGCGGCAGTCGCAGCCTTCGTCCCAGCCGTGTGGACAGTGGTAGATCGCTGTGATCTTGGCGCCGGCGGCCGCGGCCTCGGCGCACATGTGCTGGTGAACGGCATCGAGGTCGGCGGCGCTCATCGCGCCGCGCGCTATCCCCGCCTGGTTGGAGATGACAATTATGCGGTAGCCGGCGTCGTTCAGGAGGGCCAGCGCCTGCTTGGAACCCGGGATCCATTCCCACTGATCCGGTGAACACACATATTGGGCCCGCGGGGGCTTGCGGTTGAGGACGCCGTCCCGATCCAGCAGGATGGTTTTCTCGCGGCTCATGAAGCGTGCTGTTGCGGGAAGACGCTCGATCGAGCCCACGCTGTAATAGCGGTGCTCGCTCACGAAGCCGGCGAGGCGGTGCTGCGTGGCGAGCGGCGTATAGATCGCCTCCTCGAACAGCGTGTCCTCGTCGGGCAGGAATTCGAGGGCGAGGTCGGTCAATATGGCGTAGCTGATCTCGACCCCCTGCAACCCGGGCGTCGTCCGGAGCCGGTCGAAGACGGTCACATTGTCATCCGCATCAAGGATCACGCTGCCGCGTGAATAGCCGTCCTTGTTGCTGTAGACCGTGATCATTCCAGGCTTGCCGGCCGCGCAGAAGCGTTGCCACAGCCGCTCCATCCGCATGGGCCAGTAATTGTCGCAATACAGCAGCAGGAAGCACGGATCTATGAGATGACGGGCATTGGATACCCGGCTGCTGGTAAGATCGTCGGGATCGGTGACAGCATATTCGATGGTGAGGCCGAACCTGCTGCCGTCGCCGAAGTGGTCCATCACCACGTCGGGCAGGTAGCCGAGGAGCAGCAGGACCTTCTCGAAACCCTCCTGCCGCAGCTGCTCGATCTGATACTCGAGAAAAGGCCGGCCGAGCACCGGCACCATCGGTTTTGGCCGATCGAGGGTGAGCGGATGCATGCGCGTGCCGCGCCCGCCGGCCAGAATGACTGCCTGTCGCGGCCGGCTGTAGGCGCGGCCCTCGACATATGCCTGTTGTGCGCGCGGAGACCTCGGTAGGGCAATCGTCATTGACCAGGCTCCGGGCGGTCGTCGACAAGGTATCGCGTGATGGCATGGCAGATCGCCGAGTGGACGTCTTCGACGAGCTCGTAGGCACCCTTTTCGGACCGCACCCATAGCGGCTGATCGACGAGATTCTTGAGCTTCCCGCCGTCAAAACCGACCATGCCGATGCTGGCGACCTTTTTTTCGCGAGCGAGCTCGACTGCCCGCACGAGATTGAGCGAGTTCCCGCTTGCCGAAATGACAATGAGCAGGTCCCCGGGCTTGGCGAAATTCTCCATCTGGCCGGCAAAGATGCGATCATAGCCTTCATCATTGCCGAGCGCCGTCATCCAGGAGACATTGTCGGTCAGGCCCATGACACGGATCGGCTGCCTTCCTGATCGTTTCGTGGCCTTGCCGAGGTCATTGACCCAGTGGGAGGCGGTTGCCGCGCTCCCACCGTTGCCGGCGATGAAGACCGTGCCGCCTGAATCGCGTGTGGCACGCAACATCTCTATCGCCTCCTGGACGGCGTCCGTATCGATCTGCGCCAAGGCGATGCATAGGGACGCCAGATAGTCGTGCGTGAATTCCTTTGGCGGCAGGTAGAAAGCATCACGAGCGAGCATTTGTGACATCCCTCTTCTTGTCCGTCGTTTCTAAAGTCCCTGGGCCCACGTGGTTGAATTGCTGTGCTAAGCAACCGGAGCTCATGGCGAACAAACGGCCTTACATGCCGCAAGAGTTTCACGCAGGATCAAGCAAGAACAGATGATCATTCGGGTAGGCCGCCGGTGCGCGCAGACTAGCTAGCTCCGACCACGTTAAGCTGTTTGGTGCAAAATCGTTCGGCTTCATCCCTCCGGCCAACCCAAAGCGGTAGGCGCATTGCCGGCTGTCCGAATTGCATGCAAGTCGAAAGGTCGGCCGCGGACTGTGCGCATGCCGCTGATATTGCCTCGTGAATTCCGCTTGGCGGTGATGAAGCACATTTGCCATTTCCCTTGTGCAGCTTGGCTTTATCAAGAAGCGGCGCTTCGGCGCGGCCTATTCCGATCCCGCACGCGGCTGCCGACCCGGTCGATGGCCGGCTTGGCAAATATCAAGCACACATTCAGCCTGTCGGACGGGGAGCTGGGCGACGCCGTTATAAGGGCCTGGTCACCGATTCAATTGCGGCATCGCGGGGTTGCTGATCGCCCATACGGCAGCCTGCGTCCTGTTGCGGACGTGAATTTTGCGCAGAATTGCCTTGATGTGAACCTTGACGGTCGCTTCGGCCATGTCGAGCTTGCGCGCTATCACCTTGTTCGACGCGCCCTCGACAAGGCATTGCAGAATATCATACTCGCGGCTAGACAGCTCGCGCTGTGGGCGGTCGGCCTGCGCATGGAAGTCAGGCTGCACATCCCATCCGACGGCCTCGGTTGTGTCCGAGAAGCCGCGGCGCACCAGCGCCAGCGCCACCGACGGAAATATGACTTCGCCCAGCATCAATAAGTCGAGAGACTTGAACAGGTTTTCGGGGCTAACGCTCTTGGTCAGGTAGCAGTTCACGCCGAGGCCAAGTACGGTAGCCAAATCGTCGTGGTCATAGCGGTCAGCGAGCACGGCAATCCGCACCTGCGGGTGTTCGTCCCTGAACCGGAGTAGGTACTCACTCTGCAGCTCCTCGCTGCTGTGAGAGCACAGGACGAGAAGTGCCGGCTTCTCCCTGCCCAGCGGATGGTCCATCACTTCGGACAGTTCTGAAGCCGCCAAGGCGACACGGAACGAAGACCCCACCAGAATGTGCTTCAGACCTTCACGTGAAAGATCGTGGGAATCAACGAGGAGTGTCGGCGTTATTCGTGCCATGTTGTTCAACCGGATCCGTGCCATATTGCCAACTCGACTTACCGCATCTGCTACCATTTTTCTCAATCAGGGTACCTTGGAAGAGCGCGCCACATCCACCCGTGCAGAAGTTTAGGAGCCTCAACTTTTAGCAGGCGGGCCAACCGCGTCCGATTAAACCAAAGTGCTAATACTTTTTGGTCCGGCCCCGCCACCCGAGAAGCGCGCTCAACCAAAGTATCGCCTCCCGGCCCGAGCGTTCCGCGCGCTTTCAGCACCAGGAAGAGAAAAACGGACATTCCTTCTAGGTACCTCCAATGAGCGCCGCCCGCTCTTGCCCTGTTCGGAATCGCAATTGAACCCAGAGTGCTGGCACGCTGTGATGGTTCATCCTTTTCGGCAATCGAGGGCGACATGGCGGAGCTTGCGTCCAATCAGCAACAGATGCGTGAGGAAGTACTCGGTGTGCCGGTGCATGCTCTGGGCTGGGTGCAGGCAGTCGACTGCGTCTTCGAATGGGCTCTGGGACGGGAGAGCAGGACGATTTTCCTCTGCAATGTCCACAGCGTCGTCACCGCTCGCCGCAATCGCGCTCATGCGGAAGCGATAAGCAACGCCGACCTTGTCGCGCCGGATGGGGCGCCTGTGGCCTGGATCCTGAGACGGCGGGGACACGCGGATCAGCCGCGCATCAGCGGCCCGGACCTGATGTGGCATTGTTGCCGGAGGGCATCGGAACTTGGCACGGAAATGTTCCTGTACGGCGGAAGTCCTGACACCCTCCAGCGTCTAGAGCGGCGCATTCGGACCGAATTTGCCGGCATAAACATTGTCGGCTCTTACGCGCCTCCGCGGCGCCCTCTGACTGCCGGGGAGGACGAGGCGGTGGTCAGCATGATCAATCAGTCCGGTGCGAGGATCGTCTGGGTGGCGCTTGGATGTCCCAAGCAGGAAGGCTGGATGCAGGCGCATCGCGGCCGGATCGAGGCGGTGATGTTGGGGGTGGGAGCGGCCTTCGATTTCCACGCCGGCGACATCAAACGCGCGCCGCTATGGATGCAGGATAGCGGGCTGGAATGGCTGCACCGGCTCTTCCAGGATCCGCGCCGTCTGGCGAGCAGGTACCTGGTGACGAACAGTCTGTTCATCCTGGCATTGCTGCAGGCGTCGCTGTTTCCCAGGCGCCGGATTCGTAACGGTTAGAAGGTGAGGCTTACCCAGTGTACACATTCGGACCTCCGAGTTTCCGGTCCAATCAGGTTCCTTTCCGGGCTGTCCTCGCGGCGCTGCAGATAGATGACGCCAGGCTGGGAGCACTGCCGCCCATCCGCGGACAGCGTGGTCTACATTGCCTCTATCGGCATCGGTCTGGAGGCTGCTCATGAATCTACGCAAACAGGCCGCCAGTCTCGCCATCATGCATGCCTGTGACGTCCTGCAGCCGCTGATCCTGTTGCCCTATGCCGGACGTGTCCTGGGACCATTAAGTTTCGGGCAGTATGCGTATGCAATCGCCATCGGACAACTGGCGGCCAGCGTCGTGGCCTACGGATTTCATTGGACCGCGCAGCGCAAGGTTGCCTCCATCCGGCACGACCCGGCGGCGATCGCGTCCGTCCTTGCTCAGGTTACTGCCACCAAGACGATGCTGTTCGCTGCCGCATGCCTGGTCGGTCTAGTGCTGGCCGGTAACGTTCTGGCGCTCAGCAGGCCGATATTCTTGTGCGCCATGCTATCGGCTGCCGGCGGCATCTTTTTCCCCTCCTGGCTCTTCATCGGCCTGGAACGCGCCTGGCAAGCAGCCGTCGCAGTCGTTGTTGCTCGCCTTCTCGCGCTCGTGTTTTTCGTCGCCATGGTCGCATCACCCGACCAGCTCGCGCTCGCCGTTGCCATCCAGAGCGGAGTTCCCGTTATCAGCGGCCTGGTCTGTCTACCCTTTATTCGTCCGATTGGGTTCGGCGGCTTCAGGTGCTTGACGCTTTCGGCCATTGGTATGCAGCTGCGCTACGGCTGGCGCGGATTCCTCTTTGCCGCCGTCGAGCGCGTCCTTATCACCCTGCCTGTTCCGCTTGTCGGACATTTCGAAGGTTATGTGGCGGCCGGACAGTACTCTGTCGCCGAAAAATTCCTGCAAGTAGCACGGGTATTCTTCAGATTGCTCATGGATACATTTACGCCGCGGGTTGCATATTATGCCCAGGTCGACCCTGCGGCCGGAATAGCGCTGATAACGCGGTCGCTATTCACCGTAGCAGGTGGGGTGGCGATGAGTGTCGGGATGTTCTTTGTTGCTCCTTATGTAATATTGTTCTTCTTTGGGGACGAATATGCAGGCGCTCTTCCTATCGTGCGCGCAATGTCGATTTTGCCATTTCTGATGAATGTTAGTACAGTTACATCGAATATATTCATGTTCAATTACGGATATGAACGTGAATGGATAGTGCTTAATGTCTCCGGACTTCTAGTATTCCTGTATGCCTCGTACCAGTTGTCGTTCCTCATGTCGGGGGAAGCCATTGTGTATGCGCTGGTGGCCAAGGAAGTCGTCGTACTAGTGGTTTCGGCCGGGTTCTTCCTTATTGGCGGAGCAGCCGTTGTTAGCGCGGCATCGGCACACGACACAGGCCCGGCGCGAGGGTATCTGCCGGCCTCCGAAACCGTGCCGCTAGAGGATGAGGCAGGTCGCGCGTAGGAGTTTCAATATGCTCGCCACCGATCACTTCGTGGTTCCGTCGCCCGGGTCGCCTCACGAGCCGGCCTTCCCCCCCCCAAAGGATCGCGACACGCTGTCCGTGGAAGACATCATAAGATTTAGTCGACGGAGTTGGCGCATCTGCCTCTTCTGGATGGCCGTGAGCCTCGGTCTCGGCGGAGTATTTGCGATCCTTTCGCCCGGACTTTACACGGCCTACGCGACGATCCTGCTTTCATCTCCGCCCCCTCTGCAGGCTGACGAAGTTGAGATTGCGGATGCGCGGGCCCATGTCGATAACCAGATCCAGGTAATTCAGTCGGACGAAGTGGTGGGGCGCGCCGTTGACCGTACCGGGCTTTTGGAAGACGAAGAATTTATGCGGACGGATGAGGGCTTACGGGAGCGGGTCACCGGCTATGTGCGCAGCCGACTGGCATCTCTTTTCGGCACCGAACTGC
The DNA here is from genome assembly GCF_001651865.1 of Sinorhizobium glycinis. Classification (GTDB taxonomy): domain Bacteria; phylum Pseudomonadota; class Alphaproteobacteria; order Rhizobiales; family Rhizobiaceae; genus Sinorhizobium; species Sinorhizobium glycinis. The sequence continues at coordinate 316,435 of NZ_LPUX01000055.1, read as the reverse complement.
CAACGGTCGAGCCCAATCTCCGCCATGAGGCGACGATCCGCCTGAGGTACGGACTTTCCGTTCGTCAGCTGGGTTTCTCCAATGCTGTCGAGATCGGCTTCACCTCGCAGGATCCTTACTTCTCGGCCGAGCTCGCGAATGCAATCGCCGGCAGCTACATCGAAAATCAGCGCGAACTCAGGCTGTCGGCGCGCGCGGAAGCAGCATTGGACTTGCAACAGCGCCTGACGGAACTCCGGGACAAGGCCTTTGCCACCGAGGCACTGAAGAAACTCCCGTCGGACCCTCAGACCGCCGAGAACACAAGAGCCCGTTTCCGCGAGCAGCAGAGTACGGCCGAGGTTTATCGCTCCCTGTACAATGCCCTTCTGCAGCGAGCCCATTCGGACTCGAGCGCGTCGTCACTCATTCCGACCGCAAGGGTCATTACGGCAGCCGAACCGCCTCATCGGCGCAGTTGGCCCCCAATGATTCTGGTGGTGGCAGTCTCGATCATCGCTGGTGGTGTTGCCGGCTTCGGCCATGCATTGATCCGGGAAGCGACGGACCGCTCCCTGGAAACGGCGGAGGATGTACGCAGGTCGACCGGTCTTGACCGGATTGCGGAGATCCCCCGAATATCTCGCAGCGAGTGGATTGTCCTGGAACCCAGCGAGCAGTGCTTGCAGCCCATCTACTCAAACGACTCGCCTGCGCTCCACAGTACGATGAGCAAAGTCGCCGCCCGGATGCCCGGAGTACAAGGTCATCAGCGCGGATTTGTCATCGGTGTCGCGTCGCCCGTAGCCAGATCCGGAAGCTCCACGGTTGCGGTTCATCTCGCAAGGGTCGTCGCGGAGACCGGGCAAAAGACGCTGCTCGTCGACGCCAATTGGCAAAAGCCCTTGGCCGGCAAGCCGATGCTGAACGCGGACCCGGGTCGCAAGCTCGCCAGGGCGTTTGCCACCATTCCCACGGATCACAATGGGTTGGAATGCCTCGTACTCAGGCCCACGGCGCCGACGTCCGAACTTAATGCCTCACTCTCAATCACCGCCGCGCTCCAGCGCCTGCAGCAAGAATACGATTGTGTCGTGGTTGATTTTCAGAGCACCGACCTTACCGCCGATCTGGAAGCGGCGATGGATGTCATCAGCGCGGTCGTCGTGGTGCTGAAGGCGCGGCGCACTTCCTCCGATCATCTCGAAGCGATCCTGCACATCATTCCCGCAGAGAAGGTCGCGGCGATCATTGTGAACAGGATGGGGGCATGATCCACCGTGCGTCACGCTCCGGTCGGCAGCGCCGCCGCACTGATCGCGGGAAGCCACGCGAACCGCCACCCCCACCGGTCGGCTTGCATCTTGGTCGCAGTCCTTCCCCCGACGTGCTCGACTACATCCTGTTTCTCCCCGGCATTTGGCTGGCCTGCGCGCTCGGGATATCGCTGCGCCTGATCGGTCCCCTCTTCGTCGTCGTCCCGGTCGGTGTTTGCCTGGCCTATGCCGTTCTGCGGCAGACCGCCCCGCCTCGTCTGCTGGCGATCTACACCGCTTTCTGCGTGTTCATTGCCCTGCTGTCCAGGTATCGGCTCATGCCGGACTCCTGGCAGGTTCACTTCCTCCAAGAAGCGGTCATAAGGCAACTCGTCCCAACGGTAGGCTTCTTCTCCGTCGCGTGGGCATCCAAGGCTTATTTTCGCCGGAGGCTTATAGGGGGTACCCCCTTTTTCAGTGCGCCGGTTTTCCTGTTCCTGTCTCTTGTTGTCGGGCCCGCGGTGATGTTTCAGCAGGGCGTGCAATATCAAGGTGCAGCTCCGGCATCCGCCGTTCTGTACCTTTATGGTTCTTTCATCAACAATATTGTCACCGCCATGTTCTTCATAGCGGGTGCTGTTTTTCTGACGAATGACTGGCGCCGGTACGGCGGCCTTTTGCTCATACTGGGGATTGCCCTCGTGAGCCCCTTCGCTCAGTTCAGGGTGCTTGCGGTCACGATAATCGCCATGCTGGTTGGCATTCCTGGTCGATTGGTGGCCATATGTCTGGTTACGACAATGGTCGCCGCCTATGCCGTCGGACTGAACTTCATACCTCAAACCCTGACTCTGGACGCGAACTCCGGGATCCGCCTCGTCTTCATTTCGGACACCCTCGCATCCGTGGCGGATACATACGGCATTGGCATCGGATTTGGAAAAGAGTCGGTCCAGTGGCGATATGAGTTCCCGGGTTTCGCGGATTTCACCTTTCTTCCTGACATCAGGAACATAACGCACGCCAGGCTGCTCGAGATACTCTCAGTTGGAATTCACAATTCGTTCTTTCAATCCATGTTGCGGACGGGAGTCATTGGATTCGTCTTGATTGTGTCTGCTATATCGGCGGCGTTCCCGCCACCCAGATTGCCGCGCGGCGTCAGAGACCATGCGTCGGCGCTCTTCGTGATCATTTTCCTCGCGATGTTCGTCAATCCAGCCCTCGAGAGCCCTATACAGATCGTTGGGATAGCTTTCGTATACGGCTACCTGATCGCACTGCGCGCCAGCGCTCGGGCCGAGTCCGTGGAATCCGTCCCGGCCAGACCCCTTCGAAGCCGTATTCCGCTGGTCGCGCATCTGTCCGAACGCGAATGCGGCGCGCCCGCGACCGGCGATCTGCCGGGCTCGGTTGAAGAGGAGCGCGCTGTGCCGGCTTTGGAGGGAATTTCCAAAATGCCTAAAGCCGATTTTGAAGCACGTGAGGCGCAAGAGCCGCCGGCTGACGTATCCGCTCTACAGGGGCCGGGCTGATCGATGCGAGTGAGCGCCGGCGGATGGCCTCTCAGACCTGCACGCCAATCCGGCTGAACGCCTGCCGGACCCTGAGGGGGACAAGGAGGCACCGCCGGTATCTGTCACAAGCGGGCAGAGAACCTCAGCGCCTCCAGGAGGAGTGCCCCGGAAGAACCGGCGCCCCAGCCATTAGCGCCGCTCTCGGCCGTGCTTCTTCTGGTAGCATGTGGCCCTGGAACGTGCGGGTTCGCCGGCGGCGGGCAATCCAATGCCAAGCCGCCGGGAGCATGCCGGGCAAGCCGTCGGGGGGCCCCCATGAAGCTCTTGAAATCCTTGTTGTCGGCGCTGTCGCTGGTCACGGCTTCGCCCTGTCTTGTTCCGATCGCTGGCGCCCTGGCCCTGCTGCCGACATCGGCACTTGCCGAATATAAGCTGCAGCCTGGTGATACGCTGGAAGTCTCCGTCACCGGTATTCCGGATTTCAGGCAGCGATTGCTGATCGGAGTGGACGGCGAAGTGAACTTGCCGCTCGTCGGCGAGGTCCGGGTCAGCGGCCTTTCTGTCGACGAAGCACAGGAAATGCTCGCCGGCGGTCTCGCTAACAAGCAGTATCGGCAGGCGACCGCGGACGGAAGCGAAATCTCACACCTGGTCCAGGTCGACCAGGTCGTCGTATCGGTGGCCGAATACCGCCCCATCTATGTTTTTGGTGATGTGACCAGGCCCGGCGAATACGTATTTCGGCCCAGTATGACCGTCCGGCACGCCGTGGCGGTCGCGGGGGGCTACAGCGTTGCCCAGATGCGTGTCGCAAATCCACTCGTGGAAGCGGCCGATTTCCGTTCCGAGTATCAGGCCCTTTGGGCGCAGTTCGCAACGGAACAGGCACGAATCTGGCGCCTTCGCACCGAGCTCGGCGAGGATGTCGAACAGGTTGGGAACGTGCCGGTGCCTGACGCGCTTGCCGCGCGACTGAAGGAAACGGCAACTGCGCATATCGAGGCTCGTCTGGCAGACAGTGAAAAAGACAAGGCGCTTCTGCGCAAGGCAGTCGAGGAGACGAACCGGCAACTGAAGCTCCTCGCTGAAAAGAAGAAGAGGGATGAAGAAGGAAACCAGGCAGATGCAGGCGACTACGAGAGCGTCAGGGAGCTGTTTCAGAAAGGTTTGGCGCCGACCACGCGCCTGGCTGAAGCCCGTCGAGCTATGCTTCTGTCATCAACCCAGCTCCTCGACACAATCGTCCAGGCGTCGAACATCGAGCGCCAGCGCGGCGAATACATCCGGCAGTTGAACAAGATTGACAGTGAACGACAGATCGCTGCCTGGCGGGACCTGCAGGAGGCCTATATGAACCTTGCACAGGTCTCGGCACGTCTTGAGGGGACCGCCCAGAAGCTGGCGCTCACGGGTCAATCCCAAGCCACTTTGCTGGCAGTAACGGATCGGCCCGAAATAAAGGTCCACAGACAGCGAGAGCAGGGATCCGAGATGCTCCCCGGCAGCGAAGATCTGGGGCTCGCGCCCGGTGACGTGGTTGAGGTCGTTTTGCCCAAACCGGACTTTACCCGGGCCGTTGCGTCGTCGCCACCGGCCCCAGCCGTGGCCAACTGAGGTTTAGAAGGTGCGGCCTCGGATGCGCGTTTTGCTGGTTCATAATTTTTATCAGATAAGGAGCGGAGAGGACAGCGTGGTTCGGGAGGAACTCGCCTGCCTCAGGCAGAACGGGGTCGACGTCGAGCTGTTCTCCGCCACGAATGACGATATCGTGCAGGTCTCGCGAAGGATTTCGACCGCCTTGGGGGTTGTCTACAACCCCCTCTCACGGCGTGCCCTGTCCCGAAAATTGGCGGAATATTCACCGGATGTCGTCCATATTCATAATTTCTTTCCTCTCCTGAGCCCTTCGATTCTGGATGCGTGCCGGGAGGCCGGCGTGCCGTCAGTAATGACCTTGCATAATTTCAGAATTCTCTGCCCGAGCGCATTGCTTTATCCCGATGAGAAACTTCGGGAGCGAAGTCTCCAGCACCCCTGCTGGTGGACCGTTCCCAAGAAAGTCTACAGGAATTCCCTGCCGGGCACGCTTGCCCTTGCCGCAATGGTCGAGTTTCACAAGAGAGCCGGCACCTGGTCCCGCAAGGTTGACCGCTTCATTGCCCTTACCGACTGGGCCAAGCGCAAGCTTGTGGAAGGCGGCTTGCCGGCCGAACGCATTGTCGTCAAGCCGAACGCGGTCGCCGGGCCTCCGGCCCTCGGTACGCTTCGTCGCAACGGAGGGCTGTTCGTCGGTCGGCTCGATGAGCACCATAAGGGGGTCGCGACGTTGCTCGACGCGTGGAAGGAGATCGACTATCCGCTGCGGATCATCGGCGACGGACCCTTGGCACCGCTCGTCAAATCCGCCGGCGGGCGCGTAGAGTATCTCGGGCGCCAGCCGCGCGAAACGGTGCTGAGGGAGATGCAGTCCGCAGCATTCCTGCTTTTTCCGTCGAAAGGGACGGAATTGTTTCCAATGACCGTCATCGAGGCCTTCGCAAGCCGGCTGCCGGTCATCTGCTCGGATCTACCATGGATCAAAGGGGTCGTGGAACCAGACGTCACCGGCTTTGTTGTTCCTGCCGGCAATGCCGCCGCGCTAGCCGATCGGGTGCGCTGGGCGCTTTCGAACCGATCCGCCCTGGAGGGATTGGCAGACTGCGCCTTTACCGCCTACCAGCAGCAGTACACGCCCGAAGCAAACTTCAATCGGCTAATGCCCATCTATGAATCCCTGGTCAGGCGCCCGGTCCGAGCCTTCGTGGCAGCGTCGTGAGAGCGATGGAGGCTAGCCCGGAGCCGTGGCGCCGGCGGAGCCGGCCGCTGCGTGGCACGGCATGCCCACGGTGGGGGGTACTCCCTATTTGTCGTTGATCAATCGGTCCCCAGGACCGATCCTACCGTTTCGTGTTCTCGGAGAAGGTTCCGTGCGGCGTATGGAACTCGTGACGCCCGCATTATTTCCATTGTTGATAAGGCCACGGGTGCGACGGCTGGCCGCGTGCCGGTGCCTCTGTGACGGTTTGGTCCGATGCGTATTGTCTTGACCCGGCGCGAACCATTGGATTCGCCTGACGGTGTGAGCATCTTCATTGTTGCACTTGCCCAGGCGATGCTGGAGTTGGGGCACCGGGTGCAGATCGTAGTCGGTGCCTTCGAAAGTCGTGAAAAATTTCAGCGGCTACTTTCGCCTCGCACCGAGCTGCCGATAATCGGATTGAGCCGGACGCCTTTGAGCGGGCCGGCTTCGGTCGCGGCGTGGCTACGGGCGATGGGCATCATCAACCGGTTTCGTCCGGACCTTGTCATCCACAGCGAGGCGGTGCCGCTTCCGCTACAGGGCACGGTTGTCCAGATCGTTCACGATCTCGAGCGGCGGCAGGGGGCGCTTGCGGCCGTCTGGCGAGCCATTCGACGCATGAGCATGCGGCGCTGCCATTACGTCGTTGCCTCGACGACCGAGCTTCAAGAAGAACTTGTGCGGGACCTTGGGCTGCCGGGGGACCAAATTCTCAGAATTCCCAAATGCATCGATCAACAGTCCTATGCGTGTCGTGGACTGGCAAGTCGCGAGCGGGCAATCCTCCATGCCGGCACCTCGCCCTACAAGGTGCCGGAGGCTACGATCGGTGCATTCGGAGCCCTCAACGATCCCTCCGTACGGCTCTACGTGACGGGTGACGTCACTAGACCGGTGGAGGAGGCGGTCGAGGCTCTTCCTGAACCGATCAAGGGGCGCGTGGTCCTTCTCGGCATGACAACGGGAGCACGCGTTCGTGACCTGCACAGCCGCGTTCGCGTCGCCGCTTTCCCCACGCGCTATACGGTTCCCGTCGCCTCGGCAACGGTGATGGAGGCAATCGCCACCGGTACGCCCATCGTCGGTTCCTCAAGGCTTAGCCGGGATGTGCTCGCGGATGGCGTGAATGGGGTGGTGGCCGAACCACAGGCGGAGGCGATGGCCGCAACACTGAAGTCGGTCCTGGATGATGATGACCTTTGGTTGCGTTTGTCGGCGGGCGCCCGGCAGAGGGTCAGACATTTCGATGCCGATAGAGTGGCAAAGCAATATCTGGAGCTTGCGGGTACCTCCGAGCCCAAAGGGACTGACGAACCGCGGCGCGTTCCTGCTCGCAGATCGTCAGCCGCTTTGTCGGCTGTCCCGCTTCCTGTTTTGCAAACGCTTGTTACAGCTGGGGCAATGCTATGATCATCGGGTACTGCCGTATCAATACCTTCGAACCTGCCGCAAGTCTGGAGGCGCAAAAGCTTTATCTTGCCCGGTGCGGAGCGGAGAACTTCTTCTGCGAGAGGTCTGGGATGTTCGGCTCGACGCCGGAACTGGAGAGGGCGATCGCCAGTGCCAGCAAGGGCGACGTGATCGCCGTCACGAAGCCCTACCGCGTTGCGCGCACGACTCGGCAAGTGCTGGCGCTCATCGACAGGCTTGGCAGCAAGGATGTCGGTCTTCGCATCGTCGACACACCTATCGATACCAGCACGACGACGGGACGCATGATTCTCGCATCAGCGCCGCTGTGGACGCTTGGGATGTCCCCGGCGCGGTCGATGCTGGCAGACCTGTTTCTCTTTAGGCGTGGTCGTCGGTAGAGGCACAATCGAAAGCAAAGGCCCCGGCGCGCCCTCCCGCTTACTGCCAGTTGAAGGCCAGCCGCAATGGCAGCCTGGGCTCAAACGCCCTGCGCCTGATGGACCACCCGGCATGCACGGCGGCCCTTTGCCAGATGATGTTGCGGGGATTGGCAAGCGCGTAGACGCAGCAGTCCCTAACGGTGTGCTTTTCAGCCCCTTCCGATATCCGGGTATAGAAGGACAGTCCGTTGGAGGTTGGGGCGTCCCTGCCGTCCCTTGGCTCATTGTAAGTGTCCCGGCTCCGGCAGCGGATGAACGAGCATCCGCCACTGCCCACATCACCCTGCGGGACAGCCGAGAATGCGCCGTTGCCCTGTTGAACGGTGTCGACGTCTTCGACAAGGCAATCGAAACTTCCCTCCAGCATGACGCCAGCGCCGGTCGGGCTGTTGTTATAGAAGACAAGTCCACGCCGAACCATACAGCGATCCGAGCAAAAGACGGAGATGTTGTCTTCGGTCCAGGAAGTGGGACCGTTCTCGGCCGAAAATTCTTCCAGGCTCGAATCCGGGGAGCGGTTGAATTGCACATTCTGTCCACGCGGAAACGGCCCGCGGGCGTCGTGGAGTTCGAGGAGGCTCATCCGGGTGCCCGGACTGTTGACGACATAGACATTGGAGGCTCCGCGGGACGCCTTGACACGGGTGAGAATTGCGTCCGGGCAGCTTTCCAGCTGTATGTTAATGTAGTTCTCGCTCGGTCCCGCCCCCGCGGGGGGAGCGCCGACATGATCGACCTCAAGGTCCTCGAGGAGTATCCCCGCGGCTCCCTGGGCGAATACCCCGCTGCCCAAGCCGTGACGAATGCGGCAGTTGCGGACAATGACGCCTTTATGGAGGACCATGATTCCGTTGCCGTGGGGGGAATAAATATCGAGATTCTCGATAACCTGCCCATCCTTGCGCGACGTCACGGGTCCGCTTGGGCGCAGGGAGGTGGCTAGCCCCTTGCCGCCGCTCGATTGAGCGCTGGCTGGATGCACCGCTGGGCCGATGACGCCCGCGCCAGTCAGCGCCAGCAGACCGGCGAGGAGATGTCGTCGATCAAGATGCGCGACTTCACGGATGCGATGCGGCAGGCGGCATTCCCGCCATCCGGATTCAAAATGCCGCCGGTTGCGCGACATCGCAGCTATCCATCCGAGGCGTTCGGCGTCGCCTCTGCCTGTGCGGATGCGTCGAGGTGGCCGACTAACTGAAACTTGGCAACCCGCCCACATCCTCTCGGCACGGCGGCTTCTCCGGCAAAGTTGTCTTCAGGCATCCGATCTCCCTGTGCGCCAGCCATAGGTTTCCCAAACGAGCCTGCATACAATCTCTCCATTCAGCCCGAACCGAAAGCCCCTCATAAGGCTTAGCTTAATACGGATGGGCAAAGTGTCATCGGCCTGATTCCCTGCCATTCTCTGAAGCTGGCAATAAGCGGAGCGCGAAGCTATGTCGGTTGAGGCGGATGTCTTTGATTATGTGATCGTCGGAGCAGGGGCGGGAGGCTGCATCTTAGCCAATCGACTGGCGGCTGACGGCACCAAAACGGTCTGTCTGCTCGAGGCAGGGCCGTCCGACAACAACATCCTTCTGCACATTCCAGCGGGAATCTACAAGACATCCTCGAATCCGAAGTACGCCTGGCAGTTCGAAACGGAGCCAAGCCCGGGGACGGCAAACCGTTCTATTCCGATGGTGCAGGGCAAGACATTGGGCGGTTCGACCGCAATCAACGGGATGAACTACAACCGTGGCGCCGCTGCAGACTTCGATGAGTGGGCCCTCCAGGGCAATCGCGGCTGGGGTTACACCGACGTGCTGCCCTATTTCAAAAGAACCGAGCGCAGGCTCGGGACCTGCGATCCCTTCTATCGCGGGACGGATGGGCTGCTTCCGATTACAGATTGCGATTGGCGACATCCGCTCTGCGATGCATTCATCGAGGCTGCACTCAATGCCGGCGTCCCGCGCAATCCCGACTACAATGCGGCGAGCCAAGCCGGCGTGGGCTACTACCAGCGCTATATCGACAAAGGATGGCGCATGAGCGCCGCGCGGGCTTTCCTGCGGCCGATCGCCAAAAAGAAGAACCTGGACGTCCGCACGAACGCGCAGGCCACTGCCATCCTGTTCGAGGGAAGGCGGGCCGTCGGCGTTCGGTATGCGAGAGGGCCGGGACACCCCGTGCGCGAGGCGAGAGCCCGTAGCGAGGTGATCCTCTCGGCCGGGGCCGCGAACTCACCGAAACTGCTGCAGCTGTCGGGCGTCGGCGCTGCGGATATGCTCTCCAGGCTTGGAATACCCGTGGTGCACGAATTGCCCGGTGTCGGTGAAAATGTTCAGGACCATTACATGATTCACCTGATTGCCCGGGTGGACGGAATTGAAACGGTTAGCGGACACGGCGCCGCCCTCCTGCGCGAGGCGGCCAAATGGGTGCTGGGCCGCCCGAACTTTCTCGCCGTCAGCCCGTCGCTTGTCTATGGATTTGTCAACTCGCGGGATCTTCACTCCACCCCCGATATCCAGCTCGACCTTGCTCTGGGCAATTATACCGACCACCGCGCGAGGCGGTTTCCGGTCATTAAGCTCGGCTACTATCAGCTGCGGCCGAAGAGCATCGGATATGTGCGGGCCGCCTCGGCAGATCCGTTCCAAGCTCCGCTCATCCAGCCGAACTATCTCGACGATGACCAGGACCAGCAGGTCGTCGTCGAGAGTATGAAGACTGTCCAGCAATTGTTGCGCGCCCCGGAACTAGGGCGCTACAACTGCACGGAAGAGCTTCCCGGCCCAAAAATAGCCGACGACGCCGAACGTCTGCAGTTTGCCCGAGAGATCGGGCTGACGGCCTATCATTTGTGCGGATCGTGCCGGATGGGCCCATTCGACGGTGCCGAATCCGTCGTGGACGATCAGTTGCGGGTCCACGGCCTGCAGGGCTTGCGGGTCGTTGATGCTTCCATCATGCCGGCCGTTCCCTCCGCCAACACCTCGGCCGCTGTGTTCATGATCGCGGAAAAGGCAGCAGACATGATCCTTGGCCGGCAATCCCTCCCTGCACTGGAGCGCGAGAGGCCGGTCGCGCCGGCGGCGGCCGAGTAGTCTAAATTCCGAACAACAACTGCCGGGAGAGGTTTCCTTGAAGAGACGTACACTTGTTGCCTCCGAATTCAATGCGAAGGACCGGGCTCACTTTGCTCTGGCTTACGAGTTTTGCCGTATCGTTGCGGAATGCGAGGATGCTGACCTGATCGCCCCCGGCATCGACAATTACCTGACAAGACATTTTCACGCCGTCCTGCCAAAGCACGACCCTCACAACGTCCAGCGTGACTTCAACAGACTGACGAACGCGGTTCGCAAGGGGTTAGGGTTGAGGAACGCGCCGACAATCGAGCATGTTCGGCTCACTCAAGACTACGATCTTTTCTTCTTCGTCGCCTGGAGCCCCCAGAGCCTCGTGGAATTGTCTCGAATGCACGACTGGCGCGGCCGCAGCAAGGTTGCTGTCGCGTATCTATTCGAACTTTGGTCTAGCACGCTCGAACAGGACCGTCAGTATCTGAAGCTTCTGGACCAGTTCGACCACGTGTTCCTGTTGCATAGCGCGTGCATACCAAGACTTACCCAATATACCCGCACGCCCTGTTCCTTCCTTGCCACCGGTGTCGACGGCCTCATTTCAACGCCGTTTCTGTCACCGGTCGAGCGAGTGGTCGATGTATACTCGTTCGGCAACCGGGCTGCGAAAGTACACCGACAGCTTCTGAAGCTCGCCGAGGAGCGGGACTTCTTCTATCTCTATGACACGCTCGCAAGCACAGATTCACGGGTGAAGGACTGGTACGAGCATCGGTTGCTCCTCGCCAACATCATCAGGCGCACGCGATATTTCATGGCTTTCAGTCCAGCGACGCTTGCAAACTCCAAATCCGGCACGGTTGCCGGCGAGCAGGTGCTGCCTGCCCGTCTTTTCGAAGGGGCCGCAGGCGGCGCCGTCATACTTGGGTCCGCGCCGCAATGTGCCGAATTCAGCGAGCATTTCGACTGGCCGGACGCTGTGATCGAGGTACCCCCTGACACAGGCAGTATCGTCGAGGTCATCAACGAACTGGATGCAAACCCCCGACGCACCGAATTGCTGCGCCGGACGAACGCGGTTCGCAGCCTCGAGATGCACGACTGGGTTTACCGGTGGGAGCGCATCCTGTCGACGATCGGCATGGAGCCGACCCCGCAACTCCACCTCCGCAAGTCCCGGCTGCAACAGATCGCCACTGATGCATTGGCGCCCGCCTAGACGGGATGAGGATAAGTTTGTGCGGCCTTACGCCTGTGTCCCGCTCTGACTTCTTAGAAACGATTGCGTAAAGCGAGAGCGGCGGGTCCGCTCGCCGGCATCCTGGATGCCGATCGTCTCGGGCACGTTTCGTTCGATCGGCCCGACGTGCCTTAGCGGTGGATTGGCGTGCCTTGCCGAGATCGGCGGACAAGCCGGCTGAACCGACCGGCCGCTTCACGACAGTCGAGCCTTCGCCGCGCGACCCGCTCGGGGCAACTATCGCCGATCATCACGGCCATCTCGATCGTCACCCCCCAGCTCAACGAAATGCTGTTTCGGATACCCCTCAGTGGTCGAAACCGTTCGAAGCGGCTGATCAGCCACTGGCCCAGCTGTCCTCCAGTCTTGCGTCCAGTGCGACGCGTAAAGCAGCAGACGTCAACAGTTGCGTGCTCACTTTTATTTCGAGGTACTCCGATGGGCAAATCGGCACCGGAAACGGTCTGGGAAAAGCCGCATGGCCCTCGATTCTGCCCTTTGGGGTTAGAGCTTTTGCCGAATTGGATTCGCACAGTGTCGCTGCCATCCTGACTGAACTCGAAGAACCGAGTGCTACTGCAGCGACGACAATCGAACTTCGTGACCGCAGGCGACGGGTACCACGCGACGCTGGGCACTTCGGCTTTTTTCGGCCGAAGAGGCGGTCGTCGCGTGGATGAATGCGGCTTTGAACGAGTGGAACGCCATGGCACTTCTTCAAGAAGAGCGCCCCACCGCGGGCGCGACCTCAAACGCACCGCGCTGGAACGTACCTGTCAAGGCCAGCGTTCTTCTGCAGTTGTTTCCGCTTCTCGAGGCGACGTCCGTCGTGCTGCTCAGCATGCTCTCGGGAATGGTGTTCGATCTTGTGAGTTTCGGGCATTTCGGCGAGTACGGCCGCAACTTCGGGCTCGGTGTCGTTGTCGCCGCGCTTTTTTCGACGTCCGCGCATGCGCGCGGCCTCTATCCGGGTTCCGAGCCCCGGTGGCCAGCCTCTCAGATCAAGGAGGTGGTGCTGATCTGGACGGCGGTCTTCCTTGGTCTGTCGGTTGTGGCGCTAACACTCAAAGTGGGAGACATCTTCTCGCGCGAAGCCGTCTTGCTCTTCTTCGTGGCGGGACTGGGCGGCATCATCTTCGCGCGCCTTGGGGCGAAACGGCTATTTGCCTCTTTGACCACATCGAACGTGCTTGCCAAACCGCAAGTGGTGATCGTCGCGCAGTCAGATGTGCGCTCGTTAAGCAGCGTGGTCCAGGCAATCAAGGCATCTGGATCCGACGTCTGCCAAACGATTACGTTGCCGCCGGCCTCCAGCGAGGCCGCGTTTCTGGAGTGCATGAATAAGCTCGTCGAACATGTGCGTTGGCGTTCTGTCGACGAGATACTCCTTGCTGCCAATTGGGCCGACATATCTTTGATTGAAAAAATTACGGGCCATCTTTGCATGGTTCCGATACCCGTGAGGCTCCTCCCGGACGACATCGTTAGCTCGCTTCTAAAACGGCCGTTCGTCAACGTGGGAGGAACGAGGGCGATAGAGCTGCAGCGCGCGCCCCTGACGGTATCCCAACTGCTTAGGAAGCGGCTGTTCGACCTTTTGCTGACCTCCGCCGCCCTTCCATTTATTCTCCCCCTTTTGGCCGTTGTAGCGGCGCTCGTTGCACTCGAATCCAAGGGGCCGGTGCTCTTCTGTCAACGTCGTGTCGGTTTCAACGGACGGCCATTCAAGATCTACAAGTTCAGGACGATGACCATCCTGGAGGACGGCGCCGTCGTCCCGCAGGCCTGCAGGGGCGATCCCCGCGTCACCCGCATTGGGCGCCTGTTGAGAAGGACCAGCCTCGACGAGATTCCCCAGCTCTGGAACGTGCTGAAGGGCGACATGTCGTTGATAGGTCCGCGGCCGCATGCCCTGGCGCATGACAGCGAATACAGCCAGATCATCTCATTCTATACAGCACGGCACAAAGTAAAGCCGGGAATCACCGGCTGGGCGCAAATCAATGGCTGGCGCGGCGCAACACCGCAGGTCGACATGATGATTAGGCGTGTCGAGCACGATATGTGGTACGTCAACAACTGGTCGATCTGGCTCGACGTTAAGATCCTGCTTCTGACCATCCCGCGCGTCTGGACGGGGCGAAACGCCTATTAGGCCAGCTCGGCCGATCCGGATCGAAGCCAAATAACCTCGAAGCGTGGTTTCTGGGCCGCGAAGCGGCACTCGGAAGAAACGGAGCAGTTCCTCCGCTTGAATACGACTTCTGGGTGATGTTCGGTACCATCAGCTGCCCGGCTCTATTCCAAAGACGTTGTTACAGAACAGCCGAATGCAGGCGATGATCAGCGCTGGACACAGCGACAGTTCAACGGATGAGCCGAGGTTGAAGCTCGAATGAAGATGGCCCCCTCGTCTCGCCTTCCTGTCAAATCGAACATCTCCGACCCCACTCAAACGAGGATGGCCGCATCTGTGAGTTCGCACCAAACTCGAAACACTGGCCGCTCTCCTGGGTCGCTCCTGGCGGAATTTGCTGCCGTCGACTTTGCGCCCCAAGGTCGACTTGCAAGCATCAGAGGGCAGAATATCCTGCTCAGTTTGTCGCGCGGGGCCGTTTTTTCGCTGAATAACACCGCTGCGGACATTTGGCGGTTGCTTCAAGAAGGCCTGACGGTCGAGGCTGTTTCGGACGCAATGGTTGCCCGCGGCGTCGACGCGCAAGAGGCGCGCAATTACATCGAGGCGGCGCTCCAGGACTGGGAACGGCACGGCCTGATCCAGCCTCTTTCTCCACCGACCCCCGCCGAAACTTACCTGCGCCAGATCGTTGCCGTTCCCGGTCTGTGTGCGGCCATACTGTATCCGGCTTCTATCGCCTTTCCGGCCGCGACCGCGTTTCAGCATCTCGAGGTCCGGGACATGGGGGTAGACGTGGTATTCCATCTGGTCGAAAGCGGAGAGCGTGTTCACCTGTTCCGGGATGGCCACTGGGTTGTATCCTGCAGTCGAGACGAAATTCCGGTAGTGGTCAAAGGGCAACTGATGACCGAAGTGCTTCGGTGCGGTGAGTATGAACTAGCCCTCCATGCGGCGGCACTGCACAGGAATGGCCGTACGCTCCTCCTTTGTGGCAACCCTGGCTCCGGCAAGACGACGTTGGCGTTGGCGCTGGTCCACGCGGGATTTGGATTCGCGGCAGACGACGTGACACTTCTCGACTCGGCCGGACAGGCTATCGGCCTTGCTTTTGCGCCTGCGGTGAAATCGGGTTCATGGCCAATTGTAAGAGAATATTTCCCGGAAATCAGCAAGGCTCCGGTTTACCGACGTCCCGATCGCAGACGCGTTCGTTTTCTTGTGCCCGACGATCCCCTCCCTCCCGTTCCCCATCCCATTGACTGGGTGGTTCTGCTCCGTCGTGCGCAGGATGTCGACCCTTCATTGCAGGTGGTTGCGGCGACCGACATCCTGGGTGGCTTGGTGAACGGCGCCGCCGCGCCGAATCAAGAACTCAGCAGCACCGCCTTCGACGCGCTTTGCCAGGTCCTCCGAACCGCAAATGGCTATTGCCTCACTTATTCCAATTTGAATGACGCGGTAGAACTGCTGGAGGCGGCGTGCCAATGAAGCCCGCCCGAAGTGCGCTCGAGGCACTGATCGCGGGACTACGCGGCCATCTCGTCGTGACAACCGATTGGCAAGCGCTGATTGCCCTCGCCAACCACACCCTGCTTACTCCCGCGTTGTTTGCCTCTCTTACCCAATCGGGGCAGTCGGACCGGCTCCCCGAAGACGTGCACGAGTATCTTCGCTTCATTTACGACTGCAATCGGGAGCGTAATCTGCGCTTGCGCAGCCAGCTGAATGAAGCCGTCGTTGCGCTCAACCAGTGCGGCATTGTTCCAGTCTTGCTCAAAGGCGCCGTTCCCTTGTTTCTTTCGTCTGGCGGTAGGGTTCCCGACAGGATCATGAACGATCTCGACCTGGCTGTGGAAACAGGCTCGGTAGAGGCCGCCCGCGCCTGCCTCACCAATCTTGGCTATACGGAAGTGGCGTCCTCTCGCGACGGAATGGGACGCCCGCAAGACGTCGGTCTCCTGGAGCTTCGGCCGTTTCATCGGATTGATCGGGAGCCTCCGAAGCTTGCCAGCCGCCGCGGCGTTCGGGCCAGAATCCCCACCCCGCAATCCCGGGCTCTCCACTGGATCATGCATGATCTCGTCAAGGAGGCGGACTACTGGCGCGGAAGAACAGACTTTCGCCACCTCTATGATCTGGCACGACTAGCCAAACAGCATGAGCTGGATTGGGCAGCATTGCGCGCATCCTTGCCCGATCGGCACACGAGGAACGCGTTTGACACTCAACTCCTCGCATTAAGCCACTTCTTTGGCGCCAGCGTACCGGCGCAATGTGTGCGGCGCCCATTGGTTCGCTTTCAGCATTGGCGGCGCGTCTTCCCCCTGTACCATCCCTTCCTCGGCGTTCCGCTGCGCCTGGTCGGCAATTCGCTCTGGGGCATGTGGCGTGTGCTGCATGGCGATGGCGTGGCGCTGCGGAATCCGCTGGGCATGGGGCGCCGCGCCGCCAGCATCCTCCTCGATGCCGATCTTGGATCAAAAGTGTAGTAATACTTAATTTTCAAATGGCGTTAGAAGAGTGTCTTGTTCCCGGGAAAGTTGCTGTTTATAAATTAAAGATGCGTAACGGTAAAATTCTTGAGGGATTGGAGTATTTTCGATGAAGAGACAAACGAAGGCGAAAGGCGCCAAGAAAATCGAAGTAAAGTCGGATGATTTGACCCAAGAAGAGCAGGCGCGCCGCGAATTTCTGAAGAAGGCGGGGCAGTTTGCCGTTGTTACACCTCCATCCATTGCTCTGTTGCTTGGCACTAGTTTAAATTCGCAAGCCATTGCGGCGTCGCACGGCGGACGTGGATGGGGCAAGCCTGGATGGGGCAAGCCCGGATGGCCTCGGTAGAAGCCGCCCGCGCCTGCCTCACCAATCTTGGCTGTTGCGAAGTGGCGTCCTCTCGCGACGGAATGGGACGCCCGCAAGACGTCGGTCTCCTGGAGCTTCGGCCGTTTCATCGGGTTGATCGAGAGCCTCCAAAGCTTGTCAGCCGTCGCGGTCGGCAATTCGCTCTGGGGCATGTGGCGTGTGCTGCATGGCGACGGCGTGGCGCTGCGGAATCCGCTGGGCATGGGGCGTCGCGCCGCGAGCATCCTCCTCGATGCCGATCTTGGATCAAAAGTGTAGTAATACTTAATTTCCTAATGGGTCAGAAGAGTCTCTTGTTGCCGGGAAAGGTACGGTTTATAAATTAAAGATATGTAACGGTTAAATTCTTGGGGATTGGAGTATTTTAGATGAAGAGACAAACGAAAGCGAAGAGCGCCAAGAAAATCGAAGTAAAGACGGATGATTTGACCCAAGAAGAGCAGGCGCGCCGCGAATTTCTGAAGAAGGCGGGGCAGTTTGCCGTTGTTACACCTCCATCCATTGCTCTGTTGCTTGGCACTAGTTTGAATTCGCAAGCCATTGCGGCTTCGCACGGCGGAGGTGGATGGGGCACGCCTGGATGGGGCAAGCCCGGATGGCCTGGAGGCGGCAAGAAAGCAGGGGGCAAGAAAGCCTTACGCTTGGGTCGTCTTGCCCGCAAGCTCGGGTGATGTGTCATCCGGATTGAGGCGCGCTACACGACAGTCGATCGAAGGCGGCGGAGGCTACCGGCTGGTTACTTCATAGTTCTGCGCATCAGGACGTTGCCGCGCGGGTGTACCGCAGCGGCCTTGCGCCGGTCTTCGATACGTGCGCCGCGTTCTGCACCCGTCTTTGGGACATTCGACGAGGAAACGGTATCATCATCGCCGGTGCGCTGATGGGCTTTGCAGGCTCGCATCGAGCGCCGCGCCCCTTACGATCATCGCGGATTGTCGGGAACCGGACGCCTGGCGTGTCGATCGGAGTCCCCTCCCAACGCTTCCATCGCAACTCTGCAAGCCGACAACCTGCCGACAACGTGCGCAACGCCGTCCCGGTGAAGGCGCCGGCGCGCAGCGCCAGACTCATCCCAAACCAACGAGGCTACACACTTTCTTGCCGAGATCGATTTCCAAGCACGAAAATAGTCATCGGTCCGTTCCTCTCTCGTTCGCAACAAGAGCAATTCTGACCGATCGCGCCGGAGAGGGGCGGGGCCGTCCATAATCATAAACCCCGCCGATTCCGGATTTCAATTCGAAGCCCTCGAAGAAAAACAAAATCCAGCGCCACCGCCGCCGAACCAATGATTCTTCGGATTCTCTTTGAATAAGAGAAACAGTCTTTCGGTGCTTTCGGCAAATTTCGCCAGTTCGTCTGTCTCTCCGGAATTGTCTCCTATAATGATGGAATGTTCATTTATCTTATTCGATATTGTCTCATATTCGAGCTTCTCGTAAGATGAAGAATGGTCGCTGTCATTTATGAATACATCTATTGTTTCTGAGAAAGTCTTTAGAGTTTCTATAGAATCACCGATCAGAATGTCGCCATGCTCCGAATAGGGCGGCGTCAAGAGCCACCCGGCTTCGGGATTGATATCCGTCCCGTAATAATGGCCGGGGCTACCGGAAGCCTTATTCCTGCGCAGCGCGGCACAAAGAATAATCGAGCCGAGACCTTTGTCGACACCCGTTTCGACGACAATACGCGGCTTCATCAGGCGAACTACCGCGTACCACGCTGCGCGCCGCCCGTAGAAAATGTTTGCATCGCACACGCCTCGATAGGCGCTCTTTCGAATCGTGTCAGCGATGGAATTACGCAATTCGGCGTCTTCCTCCAATTCCAAGAGGATCCTTTTCACGTCCGCAAGCGGCGCAGCTGTGACGAAGCTGAGCGTGTGTGCGAGATAGAGCAGATTGTCCGCTGTCAGCTCGTAGGTGAAATTGGTGTGCTCGCGTGACCGCGCGAGCCAATGCAGATAATTCCCGAGGACGGGCGCGATGTATCGGCCGCCGACATAGGCCCGATAAGGCAGGGCGAGTATCCGCGCAGCCTGGCTGCGCTTGATGGGGCGGAGAAGCTTTCGGATCGGGATGTTCAACGGCATTCTCCACGCATGCGTAGGAACCGGCTCGCCACGAGCGGGAGAGCCATGGCCAATAGGGGACGGCTTGGGCATGGGACATTCCCTCCATACATGAATATTCTATCAAGGCATGAGTGCGTACGGCGGGGCAATTCCCCTTTTCGACTTACCCAGGGGGGATCGGCTATAGCGCCGGTCGCGCCGCCACGATCACAAGCTCCGCAGCCTGTCATCTCGAAGACGCGCCATCGCCAAACTCGGCAAGTTCGATCTGCTGCAGAGGGTACTGGCGAGCCCACTTGATCAGGGTGCGGTCACATACGCTCGCACCCCACCGCTCTACGGCGCCGCGCGTCCTTCAAGACGCAGGACGTCTCGGTTAAGCACGCTGGCTCAGTTCTCGCGCATGCCGAGCCTGAATGCGTCCGTCAAGGGCTGAGTCAGATAGGACAGCACGGTCCTCTCGCCGGTAGCGACGATCACCTCCGCAGGCATACCGGGCCGGAGCTTTGCGCGGACCACCTCGGGAAAGTCAGAGACCTGCACGGACACCTTGAGCTCATAGTAGGGCTGCCGCGTCACTTCGTCATGAAGCGCGTCGGCAGCAACCGCCTTGACCTCTCCCATCGCGATCGGAGTCGAGCGAGCCTTGAACGAAGGAAGTCGGATCTCGGCAGGCTGGCCCTCGACAACATTGTTGATATCCACTGTAGACATCTTCGCCGAAACGACCAGAGTGTCGTCATCGGGGACGATCTCCATCAAGGTCTCGCCGGGGCGAACCACGGCTCCTATCGTGTGGACTTTAAAGCCGACGACGCGCCCGGAGCGAGGTGCGCGTATTTCGGTGCGGCTGAGCACGTCATCGGCCACATGGAGCTTTTCGCCGGCGTCGGCGAGCTTGGCGCTGGTCTCGGCAAGCTGTATCGAGACCTCCTCGAAGGCCTTGCGCCCGACTTGCTCGATCTGGAGCCGCGCCTCGCCGATCGTGTGGCGTGCGCCCGCTATGTCAGCAACGAAGGCTCCAAGCTGACCCTGGAGATCGGCCCGCTGCCGTTTGAGCGTGGTCAGCCGCGTAACCGGAATGATACCTTTATTGGCCAGCGGCGTCAGCTCGTCATGCTCTTCCGTAATGCTCTCGATTTGCGAACGGACGGCCTCGCTTCGGGATTGCACGGCCTCAATCTGCCGTTCGGACTGGGCGATGCGCTCTTTCAAAATGGAAACGTCGTTCGTTCGGGCCAAGCGGCGCTTTAAGAACAGTAGCGACTGATCTTGCATCGCGCGTTGGGCCAAGGGGGCATTTGCAGCTCGCGTGAGTTCGCGCGGGAAAGTGACCATGTCGGCCCCATCCAATTCCGCCTGCAGTCGAGCCTTTTGGGCAAGCAGCGAGAAGAAGGCAGACTTGGCAATTTCGCCCTGGGCCCGCGCCTCGGTGGAGTCGAGACGAACGAGCACCTGACCCTTGCCCACTTGCGCATTGGGCGAGACGAGAACCTCACTTACGATACCGCCCGCAAGGTGCTGGACTGCCTTCCGGTCGGTTTCGACCACAATGCTACCCGAAGCGACCACCGCGCTGTCGAGTCTGGCTAGAGCGGCCCATCCACCGAGGACGCCGAAGGTCAGCACCACGATGCCAAAGCCGATCCGCGCGGGCTTGCGCCAGTCTCCGGAGAGGTTTGCGTGCGACGGTTCGTAATCTGGGCCGGCAGAATCAGGTCGCGCGGAAATCGGCGGGAAGTTGGCTCGAGCCGCCTGTGCCCGAAGCAAGAGCGATAAAAGCGTAGGCCCCACCGCGCCTGTACGAGCGGAGGTCATGGTCGTGCGGGCAGTCCGCACCAGGAGCTCGCGACCGTGCGCTATTGTTGGGACCCTTTTCGAGTTTTCAGGCGTCATCGTTGACCTCGGCGCGCTACGCATCGACGCGTGGCCTGAGGAGAGGAGTCGAGGCTGATGCTGGCGGTCCGGCGCGCCCCCCGTCCCAGACAGGCCGCCGCGGTGTCGATGCTACGTTCGGGCCGATGATCGACGGCAGCAACTGGTCCCGACTGCCTATCTGCGCCACCCGCCCTTCTTGCAAGATAATAATTCGATCCACCACGGACAGGAGGTTTGGCCTGTGGGTCACGATCACGACGGTCTTTCGGTAGCTCCTGAGCCTTTCGATGGCCTGGACCAGCGCTCGGTTGCCATCGCCGTCCAAATTGGCATCAGGCTCATCGAGCACGACGAAGCTCGGCTTGCCGAACAGGGATCGCGCGAGACCAACCCGTTGGCGCTGACCACCCGACAATCCAATTCCATCCTCCCCGATGTCGGTCATATATCCGTTTGGGAGACGCTGGATCATCTCGTGCGCGGAGGCGTGTGTTGCAGCCTCAATTACCTGCGCATCGGCCGCGTCTGCCCGGAAGCGCGCAATGTTGTCGCGCACGGAACCGGAGAACAGCTCGACGTCCTGGGGCAGATAGCCGAGTGCGGAGCCGAGCTGGTCCGGATCATAATGGCGCAAGTCGTTGCCATCGAGCCGCACGCACCCCTGTGCCGGGGGCCACGCACCCACAAGCGCTCGTGCGAGCGAGGATTTGCCAGAGCCAGAGGGTCCGACGAGTGCGACGATCTCTCCCGCCTTCAGCGTAAACGTCGCGCCCATGACGAGCGGCGTGGTCGTGCCGGGGGCGACGACGACAAGGTTCTCGGCGGAAACGATACCCGTGGCGTCAGGCAGGCGCATGCGCCCGGTAAGGAGCGGGTTCTCGTCGAATATACGTTCCAGGCGTGCATGGGCGCTGCGCGCGGAGACGATATTTTTCCATTGCGCCACCATGATCTCGATCGGGGCAAGCGCCCGACCCATGATGAGCGACGCCGCGAACAAGACACCTGCGGAGATGTCCTGGTTAATAGCCAGGTGCGCGCCGACGCCCATCACGGCCACTTGAATGGCCATGCGCAGGAATTTGGAAAACGCCAGAAGGGTGCCGCCGCGCTCGCCCGCGCTGACGGAGTTGGCAAGCGCCTCGTCGCGCATTTCGGTGCATCGTGACTGGATCGCGGCCCCCATGCCGAGCCCCCGGATTGCCTCTGCGTTGCGCAGCGAGGAGCCCAGCCTGTCGATGGCGCGAATGTTCGTGAGTGAGGCTCGCAAGAGCAAGCCCTTCGTGGCGCGCTCATTTACAAATGCGATCGTCACGATCGCCACTGCGCCGACGAGGGCCACAAGGCCGATCAGCGGGTGAAGCAGGAAACAGATCACGAGGTAGATCGGCGCCCAGGGCGCGTCCATCAGCGCCATCATGACGCCGCCCGAAAGAATTTCGCGCATGAGATCGAGATCGCGCATTGTCTGCGCATGATTTGATCCACGGGAACGCAGCGCCGAGGAGAGCGCCGCATCGAAGGCGGGACCGGACAAGAGCCGGTCGAACCGCACGCCGGCCTGCTGGAGAATACGGCTCCGGAAATGTTCGAGAGCCACATAGGTCATCAGGAGCACACCGACGATCACCGAGAGCATGACGAGCGTGACTTCATTACGGCTCGTGAGGACGCGGTCATAAATCTGCAGAGTGTACAGCGGAGACACGAACATGAGGAGATTGACGAAGAGCGAAAGCCCGCCAGCCGCGACGAGCCCCGGGCGGATCTCGCGCAGGGCTCCCGTGAGCGGCGATGGCGCCTGCAAGGGGGGCTTGGTCATCTGTTGTAATCCAATGAAGCCGTCGCGGCCGTTCTACCGTTGGCCATCGTCAAGTCTCTGTTCGAAAGAACGGAAGCCAGATGGGCAGGGCGTGAGCCCTGCCCATCTGACCGTGCTGAAGTGTGGGGCAACCGTCTACTGCAGCCGGTTGTGCCAGCCCGTTCAGACTGCGTAGTCCCAGGCGAACTGGTTATCGATGTGCGCCATTGGAGTGGCGGTGGGATCCTCCTGCACATCGGCTACGACCGCCTTTGAGCGATCCCACACGATGTTATTGGGATTGCCGGGATCGGTGTAGGTCGAGTTCAGGATGCTGACTCCGCCGGAACTGACATTCCAGATCAGTCCATTCGACGAGGGAAGCCCGCGGCCCTGGTCCGCGTTGATACCGTCGAACGACCTCGTGTCATCGAAGGTCACATCGCTGGCGTAGGACGAGAACGCGCCATTGGCCTGATGGATGGCGTCAACGTTCAACACGCTGCCGCCGGTCGATCCGTTCTCGAACATGACGCCCACGCCGGTCTGAGAGTTGTTACCGTCGATCACCCCGTTGGAGATCGTCGTATTCGGGCTGGCATAGACCGAGACGATGTCCTCAGGATGTGAATTGGCGGGGTCGTTGAAGGCATAGAAGTCGGTCAACGAACTATTGCCCGAGTTGTTGAACTGGACGAACTGACCGCGCGGGAAGGGACCATGGAAGTCGTAGCCGTCGACATGCGAAAGATCCGCGCCGGGCGAGTTCAGGAGATAGATGCCGGTCGAGCCTTCCCGCACAGTAGTGTTGTGAACGGTCAGGTTCGGGGAATTTTCTGCAATGATGTTGTTGATGTTCGGGCTCGTCTCGGGGGCGATTCCCGCCGGCGGGTCGGCGTTGATGACCTCGGTGTTCTCGATCGTGACGCCGGTTGCGCCCGATACCGACACACCGTCGCCGTTGACGTGATGAATACGGACATTACGCAGGATGACATTGTCGTGCGTGATCGTGACTGCGTCTCCGTTGGTGACGTAAATGTCAAGATTTTCAATCACCTGGCCGTCATATGCAGAGTGGATCGGCGTCGTGGTGTAGGTAAGACCCGGCGCTGGCTGCGTGGATGTCGTCGACGGGGAAGCCGTCGACGTGGAATCGGGGGCCTCGGTCGTCACGGTCGAGGTCGAGCTCGACGTGGAAACTGGGGAAGTCGGAGCTTCGGTCGTCACGGTCGAGGTCGGGCTCGTGGAAGCGGGGGAAGTGGGGACCTCGGTCGTCACGGTCGAGGTCGGGCTCGACGTGGAATCGGGGGAAGTGGAAGCCTCGGTCGTCACGGTCGAGGTCTCGCTCGACGCGGCTGTCTCCGAATTTGAGCCTGGGCCTTTCAACCCATCCGAGTGTTTCCAATGCATTTCCTTGCCGGAATTCTTCGACCTCATGTGTATCTCCAGTCAGAATATTGTAAACGCAAGTATCCCTTCCTCGAAGGACACTCATCGACAATAAACGATAGTTCATCGTTTTGACGAAAACTCGGACACTACAACCATAAATTTCGTCTGTGGTGAATAATGCTAATATTCATGACCAAAATGCGGCGTGGATAAGGCTATACTGCGAAGACTCACCGATAATCGGCGCTCCGTTCAACCTTGCGCCAACGTCGGATTGCAAACGTCGTGCTGATCTCTCGGATCACGCGTGACAGTGACGCCGATCGCCGGACCGGCTTCATCGCCTCGATGAGGGACCACGGCTAGGGTGCGCTGCGCCTGATCCCGACTGGACAGCCGCCGACGTCGTTGCGCATCGCGCTAAGCGGTGCTGCGGAACTGATCCTCGATGTGCTGGACGGCAAGTCGGAGAAGCCGTGCGGGCGACGATCCACCCCGATCCGATGCCCAGCCGAAGCCCGCCGCGTCCCGGCCGCTGCGCATCCAAAAGCTCGTAGCAAAGAGAGTGCTCACCGCTATCATCTGGTAGGCCTGCGTGCGGGGCCCGTCGACGCGCTCGACGTCGGCGCTCCAAAGTTAAGAGAGATACTGAATTCGCATTAGCCCTTATTAGCAATCTTACGCCGAGATTTGCTCGATGTATCATTGCACGCTGTGGAGAAAAGAGGTGCCGCGCAAATGGCCTTTGCCTCTCACCCATCTCCGCGTTGATGTTGGGGCTTTGGCGAGACGCCAAGGCCTGTCTCTTGTCTTTCGGCTTCACTTTGAGGCGCTATCCGCCGCATGCGGAGATCGCCCGATGGAGGTAGATGAGTATTCCGCGATCCCACTAAGTTTTATCGACGAAGAGACGCAAAACGAAAAATGGTTGTTATGTAAATCAAATAATCTATAATGGTTTTTCAGGTTGAATTGAAGTAAGCCTTTCAGTTTTGAGATGTAGATGGCTTTATAGAGAAGATCCTTTCCCAGTATGGTTTAGTCGGATAGCTGCGGCATTTTCTTTGCCAGGGCTCCAAAAACGATTCCGTGCTCAAGATGTTTATGTGAGCCGCTGCTCATCCGCCTCTTTGGTCAAAACATAGATGTAGCGGGGATTTTATACTATGAATTCCGTGGCCAGATCTTACAAGAATACCGCTCTCGAATTCGAGTCTCTCCACGGCACCTTACTTGAGACGGAAAACAAAGAAAAACCGGAGACGGACTCGGCTCTGCTCATTCTGGACAGTCGCACACTTGATAGGGAATGCCTGGCCCGATGCCTTGTGCTGCACGGGATGGGCCTGGAGATCTTGGCTTACGGATCGATTGATGAATGGCGGAAGAACAACGATCTTCATCCGCCCGTGGCGGCAATCCTCTTGAACATAGGTAGCCGAAAAGTCACCGATCCCAGCATTGCGGCCGAGATCGCGCACCTGGTGACGGAATTTGGCCCGAATCCCGTCGTGGTCCTGTCCGATATAGATGAACTGGCTCAAATCCTAAAAGCGCTGGAGTGCGGGGCCAGGGGCTATATTCCGTCCTCAATCGGCTTTGAGGTCTGCGTGAAGGCCGTCAACCTGGCGCGGGCAGGCGGCACATTCGTTCCCGCGAGCAGCGTCCTCGGGCGCACCGTCGCAGACGCTTGCGAGGAAATGGCACAGCCTGCCACGGGGATGTTCACACAGCGGCAAGAAGAGGTCATCCGGGCCCTCAGGCGCGGCAAGGCAAACAAGATCATTGCCTATGAGCTCCACCTGCATGAGAGCACCGTCAAGGTGCACGTCCGGAACATCATGAAAAAGCTGGGAGCCACGAACAGGACTGAGGTGGCTTACAAAGCCAGCCAGATGTTTTCAGCCGAGGTCGGAGCACTGGACCAGCCAGGGCTGCCGCAATCACGCACTTGGTAATCCTTTCAACAGCCGGCGGTATGCGGGATGGTGCAGGTGGATTTTGCTCGTCTTGAACCAGGCTCGCCTTCTGAGCCGCTCCACGAATCCGGGCCCGACCGGTTTGTGCTTGAAACGAGAGCGCTGATAAGGCCGACAGGGTTTCGGGAGTATGACGCACGGTGGTGGTTTGGCCGGCCGGATGGCGGCAAGCCGCCAGAGCTGAACCTGATGGGCGTGCAGGCTCTGGGGATGGGGCTCGGCACCTTCATGCGGCGCTCGGGGGCCGGCCCGGAGATTGTAACGGGGCACGACTTCCGCTCCTATTCGCTTGGCATCAAACTGGCCCTGGTCAGTGGCCTGATGGCCGCCGGCGCGCGCGTCAGGGACATCGGCCTGGCTCTGTCGCCGATGGCCTATTTCGCGCAGTTCGCGCTCGACGTGCCGTCGGTAGCGATGGTGACCGCCTCGCACAACGAGAACGGCTGGACCGGAGTCAAAATGGGCACGGCCCGGCCGCTGACTTTCGGACCCGACGAAATGGCAGAGCTGAGAAGGATGGTGCTGGAGGCCGATTTCGACCTGACCGGCGGCGGGGCCTATGAGTTCGTCCCGGACTTCCGTCAGCGCTATATCGACGACCTGACCCGCGGCAGGCGCATCGCCCGGAAGCTGAAAGTCGTGGCGGCCTGCGGAAATGGCACGGCCGGAGCGTTCGCGCCTCAGGTGCTGGAGCGGATCGGCTGTGAGGTGGTCCCGCTCGACTGCGAGCTCGACCACTCCTTCCCGCGTTATAATCCCAATCCCGAGGACCTGGCGATGCTCCATGCCATTCGGGACAAAGTGCTGGAAAGCGGCGCCGATGTCGGGCTTGGTTTCGACGGCGACGGCGACCGCTGCGGGGTGGTCGACAACGAAGGAAGCGAGATCTTCGCCGACAAGATCGGGGTGATGCTGGCACGGGATCTTTCCGCTCTGCATTCCGATTCGGTGTTCGTGGCCGACGTGAAGTCGACCGGACTGTTCGCGACCGATCCGGTGTTGAAGGCAAACGGTGCCCGCACGGACTATTGGAAGACGGGTCATTCCTACATCAAGCGCAGGGTTGCCGAACTCGGCGCCCTCGCGGGCTTCGAAAAGTCGGGGCACTTTTTCTTCAACCCGCCTCTCGGGCGCGGTTATGACGACGGGCTGATCACCGCGATCGCGGTCTGCGATATGCTCGACCGCAATCCCGCCATGAGCATGGCCCAGCTCTATCGGGCGCTGCCGGTGACCTGGGGCTCGCCGACCATGTCGCCGCATTGCGACGACGAAGTGAAATATGCCGTGGTCGAGCGTGTGGCGGAGCGGTTCAGGGCGATGCAGCGTGATGGGCTGCCGGTTGCGGGCCAGAAGATAACCGACCTCGTCACCGTCAACGGCGTGCGCGTGGTGGTCGATGACGGAACCTGGGGTCTTGTGCGGGCCTCCTCGAACAAGCCTGAGCTGGTCGTCGTGGTGGAAAGCCCGGTCTCGGAAGCGCGCCTGCGCTCAATGTTCGAGGCGGTCGACCGCGTGCTCAGGGAGCATGCGGAAGTCGGCGCCTACAACCAAACCATCTAATGCATGTCGCCCGAAAATCGTGCAGCGGTTTTTGGGACAACGACATGCATGAAAACAAAGACCTGCAGCGCGTCCCGTGAACACGTTTGAATGCGACGCGCTTTAGCTGCCAGCGGCCGGAAGGGGGCAACAGAATGGTTGCACGGATTTCCTGTTTTGTAATGAGCGGCGGCGTCGGCTCGCGGCTTTGGCCGCTGTCTCGTGAGGACAATCCCAAGCAGTTCCATGACCTTGCCGGCAACGGCTCGATGCTTGTCAGGACCGTGGCACGGTTGAGAGCGCGGCCGGCCGGAGACACGCCGGTGCATCTGATCGCCTCGGAACGCCATGCCGAGCGAGTGCGCTCCGACATGGCCAATATCGATCTGGCCGGCGGCCGCGCGATATTCGAGCCAAGCGGCCGCAATACCGCGGCTGCGGTAGCGGTGGCCGCACTCGAGACGATCGCTGCGCACGGCGACGGGCTGGTTCTGGTCGTGCCCTCCGACCACGAGATTTCGACGGATGAGCAGTTCTGGGAAACGGTTGAAAAGGGCGTGCCGGCCGCAGAAGCTGGCAGGCTTGTCATATTCGGCATCCCGCCGGGCCAGCCGGAGACCGGTTACGGCTATATCGAGGCAACGGGGGACGGCGATGTTCGCGATGTCGCGCGCTTCGTCGAAAAGCCCGACCTGGAGACGGCGAAGGCATATGTCGCGGCCGGAACCTTCTTTTGGAATGCCGGCATCTTCCTGTTCCGCGCCGAGGCCATGCGGGCGGCGTTCCGCAAGCATCAGCCGGATATCTGGGATAAGGCGGAGCGCGCCTTCGCCGCGGCGGCGAGCGAGGTGTCGGGCACCTATCTGCCGCTTGGGCTCTACTCGGCAATTCCCTCGGTCTCGATCGACTATGCCATCATGGAGCACGCTGGGGGCATCGCGATGGTGCCGGCGAGTTTCCGCTGGAGCGACCTCGGATCCTGGCAGTCGCTTCTCGACGTCAGTCCGACCGACGCGAACGCCAATGTGGTGATCGGCGACGTCGTCGCGATCGACTGCGAGCACTCGTACCTGCGCAGCCAGGGCCGGCTGCTCTCCGCGATCGGGCTCAAGGACATCGCGATCGTGGCGACGGCTGACGCGACCTTCGTGGCGCCTGTGGGCAAGAGCCAGGAGGTCAAACGCATCGTCGAGCAGCTGGAGAAGAGCGGCCGGCTGGAGACAAAGTTCACTCCGGCCCACGACCGCGTGCTGCTGCCCGGCGCCTGGCGGCAGCGGGTCGCCCACTGGCTGTTCGAGGAGACGCTGCCGCTGTGGTCGACGGCCGGTGTCGATGAGCGCCATGGCGGCTTCTATGAAGCGCTGAGCTTCGAGGCCGCGCCGCTGATGAGGCCGAAACGGATGCGTACCATGGCCCGCCAGGTCTACGCCTTTTCCGTGGCTAAGCTGCGCGGCTGGAACGGCGATGCCGACCGGCTGATCGAGCACGGCATAGCCTTCATGGAAAGAGGCCGCACGAAGCGCGGCGGCTGGGCGCGGGTGCTTCATGTCGACGGCACGATCGCAGACCCCTGCGAGGACGCCTACGATCATGCCTGCGTGCTCCTGGCGCTCGCCCACGCCCACCAGGCCGGCAATCCGGACGCGCTGCGGCTCAGCCAGGAGACCTTCGCCTTTCTCGACGCGCATCTCGAGGACGAGCGGCTGACCGGTTTCCTGGAGACCTCCGATGGTACAGAGCTGCGCCGAACCAACCCTCACATGCATCTGCTTGAAGCCTTTCTCGCTTGGCACACGGCAACCGGCGAACGCGGCTATCTGCGGCGGGCCGCCCGCATCATCGACCTGTTCCGCAGCCATTTCTTCGACTCGGAAAGCTGGACGCTCGGCGAATACTTCGACGACTCCTGGAAGCCCGCCGCCGGCGAGCAGGGCCAGTGGACCGAGCCGGGGCATCACTTCGAATGGGCATCGTTGCTGGTCGAATTCGCCGGCAAGAGCCGGCAGACGGATCTGATCGCCTTTGCCCGCAAGCTCTACGCATCCGCGCATGCCAACGGACTCAACCGCTCGACCGGATTGGCCTATGGCGCGGTGTCGCGCTCCGCTCTGCCGCTCGACCTCACCTCGCGCAGCTGGCCGCAGGCCGAGGCGGTCAAGGCCGCACTTGCGCTCGAAGGCACCGGCGGACCGGACCTGAAGCCGGAGATCGAGGCCCGCGTCGGCCGCTTGTTCCGCTGGCACATCGACCCGGCGCCGCTCGGCATGTGGATCGACCGCATCGACGAAAAGGGCAGGGCCGTCGCGACCGAAGTCCCAGCCTCCATCTTCTACCACCTCGTCACCGCCCTCATGCAATATCTCGACAAGACGCAAGGGGCGGTGATCGTCTACCAATTGCCCGCAGTCCCGGAAAGCACCCGCACGCGCGAGCTTTCTGCCGCGTCCAACAAGGCAACGGCGTGAGGGGTCGCGCGCCGGCGGGACGCGCATTCGGCCTGCCGACGCCTTGTCATCGCAGCAGGACAAGGCGGCGTACGCTTCCTTGCGCCCCGCCCTACGCCTCGTCCGTCAGCGCTTTCTTGTCGAGGCCGAGCTTCTGCATCTTTTCGTAAAGGGTCTTGCGGGAGATGCCGAGCGATTCATAGACCGGCTTCAGCGCGCCGCCGTGCGCTGTGAGCGCACTGGCAATCACGCTCTTTTCGAAGGCGGCGACCCTGTCGGCAAGGCGGGAGCCGTTTGCGGGCGATGCCGCATCGTCGCGCTCGGTTTCGAGCCCGAGCACCAGACGCTCCGCTGCATTGCGGAGTTCGCGGACGTTGCCCGGCCAGTCGCGGGTCGCCATTTCGGAGGCGAGCGTCGGCGAGATCTCGATGTCGTCGCGGCCATAGCGGGCGGCGGATTCACGCACCAGTTGCATGAAGAGCAGCGGGATATCGGAGCGGCGCTCCGCCAAAGACGGCGCGCGCAGCGTCGCGACGTTCAGCCGATAGAGCAGGTCGGCCCGGAAGCGCCCGGCGGCGACCTCCGGCTCCAGCTCCACCTTGCTGGTCGCGATGAAGCGAACGTCGAGCGGCACGTGCTCGTTGGAACCGAGCCGGGTTATCACCCTTTCCTGCAGCACGCGCAGGAATTTCGCCTGGAGATCGAAAGGCATCGAGCCGATTTCGTCGAGCAGGATCGTGCCGCCACGCCCGTGCTCGAACTTGCCGTAGCGCGGCCTGAGGGCACCGGGGAACGCCCCGGGTTCATGGCCGAAGAGCTCACTTTCGATCAGGTTTTGCGGCAGGGCGGCGCAGTTGATGGCGATAAAGGGGCTGTTGGCCCGGCTGCTCAGATCATGAAGCGCGCGGGCGACCACCTCCTTGCCGACGCCGGTCTCGCCGATGATCAGCGTATCGGCGTCCGATGCGCCGATCGCGCGCACCCGGTAGCGCAGGTCGACCATGACCTGGCTGCGTCCGGGCAGGCGCTGTTCGATGTCGTCGCGCTTTCCGGCGACGGCGCGCAGGCGGCGGTTCTCGAGCACCAGGCCACGCCAGTCGAGGGCGCGGCGGATGGTGCCGGCAAGCGTCTGCGCCGTGAACGGCTTTTCGACGAAGTCGTAGGCGCCCTCGCGCATCGCCCGCACCGCCAATTGCACGTCGCCATGGCCCGTGACAAGGATCACCGGCACTTCCGGGTCGATCTCGCGGATGCGCTGCAGGAAGGTCATGCCGTCCATTCCCGGCATGCGGATGTCGCTGATGACGACCCCCGAAAAACTGAAGCTGATGAATTCGAGCGCCCGCTCAGCACCGGCGAAGGTATCGACGCGGAAGCCAGCAAGCTCCAGCGCCTGCGCGCTCGAACGACGAAGCTCCTCTTCGTCGTCGACAAGCAGGACGCGGCTTTCGCTCATTCGGCGGCCTCCCGCTCGGATTCGGGAACGACGGCAAGTTCGATGCGGAACACGGCTCCTCCTTCGGCATGGTTCGACACCGTCAGGCTGCCGCCGAAATCCTTGACGATGTTATAGGAAATGGAGAGGCCGAGGCCGAGCCCCTTGCCGACCCCCTTGGTCGTGTAGAAAGGATCGAAGATGCGCTCGGCGATAGCGGGCGCAACTCCCGGTCCGCGATCGCGGATGGTCAGCACCGCCGTGTCGCCTTCGCGCCAGGCGCTGACCGAAATCGTGCGGTCGTCCAGACCTTCGACCGCGTCGGCCGCGTTGGAGATGACGTTGACGAGCACCTGCTGCAGCCGCACCGAACCGGCCCGCACGACGAGCGGTTCGTTCCCGAGGTCGATATCGATTGCCGCGTTCGCCGTCTTCAACCGCGTCGCGACGATCTCCATCGTATCGTGCATCACGTCTTCAAGCGGTACTGGGCCGAGCTTCTCATTCGGTTTGCGGGCGAAATTGCGTAAGTGCCGGCTGATCGCCGCCATGCGGTCGATGAGGCCGGAGATGCGCCTGACATTGTCGCTCGCTTCCGTCGTTCTCCCCCGCTCGATCAGGAGCGCCGCGCTGTCGGCATAGGTCTTGGCGGCGGCAAGCGGCTGATTGAATTCATGCGAGAGGGCGGCCGACATCTGGCCGAGCCCCGCGAGCTTGCCCGCCTGGACGAGGTCGGCCTGCGTCTGGCGCAATTGCTGCTCGGTAAGCCGCCTTTCGGCAATCTCCGCCTCGATCTGCATGTTGACGCGAGCGAGGTCGGCGGTGCGCTCATCGACCCGGCGTTCGAGTTCCTCCTGTGCCTGCGCCTGCATCAGCATGCGCTCGCGCAGCCGCGCCCGCCGCTGGATGAGGATTGCGATCGCCAAACCGGCAAGGCAGAGCAACAGGATGGCGGCCGCGACCGCGGTCAGTGCCTGCGTCCTGACCGAGGCCGTGTCGGTCAGGACGTTCACGGTCCAGTCCGCGTCCGGCATGTAGTGGGACAGGACGAGGTATTCCCGGGCACTGCCGCCGCCTGAGACTTTCATCAGTGCATGGCCGTCGATCTCGCTTCGAACGACCGGCAGCGGGTGGAGGATGGCATTGGCGTATCGCCGCGAGGCTTCCGTCCGGGCAAGCCGCTCTTGGGTCAAAGGCAGAATACCGGCGTAGAGCCATTCCGGATTTCCGCTCATGAAGATGATACCTTCCGGATCGGAGACGAAGATCCGGTATTCGCCTCCCTGCCAGGAGGCCTCGATTGTCTCGATATCGACCTTGAAGACGATGACGCCGCGAATCTCCTCGCCGATGCGTATGGGCGAACCGAAGTAATAGCCGCGCTTGAGCGACGTGGTGCCGAGTGCATAGAACCGGGACTGCTCGCCCCGCAACGCATCCTGGAAATAGGGGCGGTAGCTGAAATTCTGGCCGACGAAGCTCGCCGGACCGTCATAGTTGCTGGCCGCAACCGTGTCTCCGTCAGGGGTGATGACGTAGATGTCGGACGATTTTAGGAGGTCGTTGATCTCTTTAAGATAACCGTTGACAGCTTCCCGCAGCCGACGATCGCGGGGGCGCGTCACGAGTTCCTTGATATCGTCGTGATCGGCGATGAGCGCAGGCAGCGCCTGATAGCGGTTGAGATGGCCGCTGAGTGCGGCGACGGCCAGCCTCAGGGCGGTATTCGCCTGCGCCGAGGCTTCCTGCATGTAGCTGCGGGTCGCAACGACATTCCCCTGGAGCGCGAGCGTCACGACGGCGACCGGCAGGAGCAAGAGCATAAGCAGGAAACGGTATTTCACGGGATGCCCGGGCTCCTCCTCCCGCGCGTTTCGACGTGTTTCGGATCGTAAAAGCCCGCTCGTCCTGTGGCAAGCGGCCGGCGAATGCGGCGCGTCATAAACGATCGGTAAAGTGCGTCAACACAATGTTGACAATGCGTTTGTTGGCCCGGCTCTTTCGCCTTTGGTCGGAACGGAGCATCTATTCGGCATCGACATGCCCGAAGACAGACGGGCAGAAAGGCAGCGACACATGCTCGACCAGATCAAAGGCCTGCACCACGTGACGTCCATGGCGGACGACGGGCGGACCAACAATCATTTCTTCACGAATACGCTCGGCCTGCGCCGCGTCAAGAAGACCGTCAATTTCGATTCGCCGGACGTCTACCATCTTTATTACGGCGACGAGACTGGCACGCCCGGTACGGTGATGACCTATTTCCCCTTTCCGCAGATGCCGCGCGGCCGTCCCGGGACGGGCGAGGTGGGAACGACAGTCTTTTCCGTGCCGATTGGATCGCTCGGTTTCTGGCAGGACCGGTTGGTGCGCCTCGGAGCCGACGGCCTCAAGGCCGAGGAGACCTTCGGCGAGAAGCGGCTGAGCTTCGCCGGACCCGACGGCGACGGCTTTGCTCTCGTGGAGGTCGAGGACGATCCACGCACGCCCTGGACCGAGGGCGGCATTTCCGAGGATCATGCGATCCGCGGCTTTCACTCGGTTGCGATGCGGCTGCGCGACGAGGGGGCGACTGCGGAACTGCTGAAGTTCATGGGCTATGAGGCGCTTGATCGCAAGGATGGCGTCACTCGGCTGATCGTACCGGGCGGCAACGGCGCCGGCCTTGTCGATCTCGAGACATTGCCGAACATCAATCGCGCCGCGCAGGGTGCCGGCTCCGTTCACCACGTCGCCTTCGCCGTCGACAACCGCGAGAAGCAACTCGAAGTGCGCAAGGCGCTGACGGACACCGGCTATCATGTGACGCCGGTCATCGACCGCGACTATTTCTGGGCGATCTATTTCCGCACGCCGGGTGGCGTGCTGTTCGAGATCGCCACCAACGAGCCGGGTTTCGACCGCGACGAAGAGATCGCCCATCTCGGCGAGGCTTTGAAACTGCCGCAGCAGCACAACCATCTCCGGCCGGTTCTCGAAAGCCGTTTGCAGAAGCTCGAGGGATAGAGGCAGCTGCTGCGCTCCGCCCTCCTTCATACTATTAGAAGGAGGGGCAAGCGACATTTGAAGTCGAGTATCTCAAACGCCTGCTGAGTTATTGGCGGCAAAGGAGAATTCAATGGCCGACCATGGCTATGTGCATAAGCTGAAAACCGGCAAACCCGGCAATCCGATACTCTTTGTCCTGCACGGAACGGGAGGCGACGAGAACCAGTTCTTCGGTTTCGGCGCCGAGCTGTTACCGGAGGCGACCATCGTCTCGCCGCGCGGCGACGTGTCGGAATATGGGGCTGCGCGGTTCTTCAGGCGGACGGGGGAGGGAGTCTACGACATGGCAGACCTCGCGCGCGCCACCGAGAAGATGGTGAACTTCGTGAAGACGCTCGCGGCCGAACATCAGGCTTCGGAAATCATCGGGCTTGGCTATTCGAACGGCGCCAATATCCTCGCCAACGTGCTGATTGAAGAAGGTGTCTTCGACAGGACGGTGCTCATGCATCCGCTGATCCCCTTCCGCCCGAAGGACAATCCGGCGCTTGCAGGCAGGCAAATCCTGATCACCGCCGGTGAACGCGATCCGATCTGCCCCGCACCGCTGACGCAGGCCCTCGCCGACTATTTCAAGGCGCAGAAGGCGAACGTGGAAGTCGAATGGCATGCCGGCGGCCATGACATTCGCCAGAACGAGGTCGCGGCGATCGGGCGGTTCTTGAAGGCCTAATATGCCAACAGTCTTGAATAGACACGCCAAATAGACTAAGTTTAGTAAACTAAGTCTATTGGAGGGTCTCGGTGGAGACGGTCAACATTCACGAGGCGAAGACTCATCTGTCGCGGCTGATCGAGAAAGCTGCGAAGGGCGAACCCTTCATTATTGCCAAGGCAGGAAAACCGATGGTGAAGGTGGTCCCGATCGACCAACCCGCAGAGGCAGAACAGCGCCGGCTCGGCTTCATGATGGGCCAGATCGTTGTCCCGGACGATTTCGATCGCATGGGCAGTGACGAGATCGAAGATCTGTTCGGCGTATGAACATTCTTCTGGATACGCACATCCTTCTATGGGCGGCCGGCAATCCCGGCCGCTTGTCGAAGGAGGCACAAGCGCTCATCTCGGACCGTGAAAACACGCTCTATTTCAGCGCGGCGAGTCTGTGGGAAATCGCCATCAAGTGCGGTCTCGGGCGTACGGATTTCGAGGCCGATCCCCGGCTGTTGCGTCGCGGGCTGCGGACAACGGCTATCTGGAACTGCCGGTGAACGGTGCCCATGCAGCGGTACTCGACCAGCTTCCTCCTATCCACAAGGACCCATTCGACCGCATTCTCATCGCTCAATCGATTGTCGAAGGTTTGGTGCTCGTCACCGCCGACGAATTGGTAGGTCGCTATCCTGGTTCCATCCGGCTCGTCTGACCGTCACTCCAGTCGGCGGCGGAACAACCACGCGGCGGAGGAGAGCGTGACGACGGCAATCAGGCACAGCGGCAGTGTCTGATGCATCACTTCGGTGAGCGGAATATCCTTGAGGAACACGCCCTTCACGATCACCAGGAAATAACGTAGCGGATTGATCAGCGTCACCGGCTGCAGCCAGCTTGGCATGTTCTCGATCGGCGTCGCGAAGCCTGACAGCAGCATGGCCGGCACCATGAACAGGAAGGCCCCGAGGATCGCCTGCTGCTGTGTCATCGACAGCGCCGAGATGAACAGGCCGAGCCCGACCACCGCGGCGAGATAGAAGACGGCACTGCCGTAAAGCAGCAGCAGAGAGCCGCGCAGCGGCACGCCGAAGATGAACACCGCGGCTAGAATATAAATCGTGATGTGGAAGAGCCCGATCATCATTGGCGGGATGAGCTTGCCGATGAGGATCTCGTGCGTGCGCAATGGCGAGACGATGAGCTGGTCGAAGGTGCCGAGCTCCCGCTCGCGCGCAACCGACAGCGCGGTGACGATCAACCCGATCAGCAGAGCGATGCTTGCCACCAGATTGGGGACCATGAACCACTGAAAGGTGAGGTTCGGGTTGAACCAGTTGCGCGCCTCGACCCTGATCGCCTCGGAAGCGGCGCGTTCGCCGGCCGGTGTCTCGGCTGCAAGCGTACCGACGATGCGGCCGAGATAGCCGGAGACGATCTGCGAGGCATTGGAGCGTCGCCCGTCCAGGATCATCTGCACCTCGGCAGGCTTTCCCGCCTCGATGTCGCGGGAGAAGGTCGGGCCGATTTCCAGAGCGGCCAGCACATGCTGGTTGTCGATGGCGAGGCGGATCTCGGCGGGGCTGTTGGCGAGCCGGATCGAACGGAAGGTGGGCGAGCCGCCGATCTGCTGGACGAGTTCCTGGCTCCAGTGCCCGTTGTCTCGGTTCAAAACCATGAGGTCGACATTCTTCACCTCGAGTGTGGCGGCGTAGGAGAAGACGAGCAACTGGATGATCGGCGGCCCGATCAGGATCGTGCGGCCCTTCGGATCCCGAAGCACGGCAAGCAATTCCTTGACGATCAGCGCCTTCAGTCGACCCCACCACATCTATCCGATCCTCTTTCTGGTGCTGCGCGCAGCCAGCGCGAAGAAGACGCAGCCAATCAGGAACATCACCGCAATCGCCCGGCCGAACATCGGCCAGATATCGCCGGCGAGAAACACCGTCTGCAGGCTGGGGATGAGATAGCGTGCCGGCACGATGTAGGTGATCCACTGGATGACGGTCGGCATCGAATTGATCTCGAACAGGAAGCCGGACAGCAGGAAGGCCGGCAGGAAGGCGGAGATCAGCGCGAGCTGCGAGGCAAGGAACTGGTTCTTGGTGGCGGCCGAGATCAGTAGTCCCTGTCCAAGCGCCGGCATGAGAAATGTCGCGGACAGCGCGTAAAGCGCGATGACCGAACCTCGGAAGGGAACACCAAAGAGGAAGACGGCGAGAAGCACGCAGAGCGTCATCGAGGCGAGTCCGAGAATGAAATAGGGCAGGAGCTTGCCGGCAAGCAGTTCGGCGGCCGATACGGGGGTCGCCATCATCGCCTCCATCGTGCCGCGCTCCCATTCGCGGGCGACGACGAGCGAGGTCAAGAGCGTGCCGACCAGCGTCATGACGATGGCGATCGAACCCGGTACGAGGAAGTTCCGGCTCGTCAGTTGCGGGTTGAACCAGAAGCGCTGTTCGGCGGCGATCGCCGGCGGCTGGCCCTGGCCCTCCTGGGTGCGCTGACGCTCCCAATTGGCGACCGTTCCCTGCGCATAATTCTGCACGAAATTCGCCGTGTTCGGATCGGATCCGTCGACGATCACCTGGACGGCAGGATCGCGTCCCGCCGCATGGTCGGCCGCGAAGCGGGCCGGAATGACGATAATCCCGCGCACCCGTCCGAGAACAAGGTCGTCCTCGAATTCGCGGCGGTCGCGACCATTGACGACGGCGAAATAGCGCGACGCCTGAAAGCTCGCGGCAAGATCGCGCGTCAGCGGCGTCGCCTCCTCAACCACGAGGCCGATCCTCGTCTGCGTGGTGTCGAGCGAGACGCCATAGCCGAACAGGAAGAGCAGGATCAGCGGCAGCACGAAGGCGATCAGGATGCTGCTCGGGTCGCGCACCACCTGATAGCTTTCCTTGCGCACGAGCGCCGCGAAGCGCCTTGCGCGGCCCGATCGTTCGGCCTCCAGCTTTTTGGGATCGACGCTCATGCCGCCTCCTTCGCCTCCGAGCCCTGTACGAGGGCGATGAAGGCGTCCTCCATGGTCGGATCCGGCAGCTCCTTGCCGGCGACGCGCGCCTTCATCTCGTCCGGCGAACCGAGTGCGATCGACCGGCCGCGATAAATCAGCGAGATGCGGTCGCAATATTCCGCCTCGTCCATGAAATGGGTGGTGACCAGAACCGTCACGCCTTTTTCGACGAGCCCGTTGATATGGGTCCAGAACTCACGCCGGGTGATCGGATCGACACCGGAGGTCGGTTCGTCGAGAAATAGCACCTCCGGCTCGTGCAATACGGCACAGGCGAGCGCCAGGCGCTGCTTGAGGCCGAGCGGCAGGTCCTTCGCCGACATGGCGTGGATCGCGCGGAAATCGAAGATCTCAGTCATAAGCTCGATCCGTTCGCGCTTCTTGGCACCGGAAAGGCCGTAGACGCCGGCGAAAAAATTCAGGTTCTGCAGGACGCTCAGATCGCCGTAGAGCGAGAATTTCTGCGCCATGTATCCGAGCCGGTTACGCGCCTCGGCGGCGTCGCGCCGAAGATCGAAGCCGGCGACGCGGCCTTCCCCGGCGGTCGGCTTCAGAAGACCGCACAGCATCTTGAAGGTGGTCGATTTGCCGGCGCCGTTCGGGCCGAGCAGACCGAAAATCTCGCCTCGCGGGATATCGAAGGTGATGTTGTCGGCAGCGGTGAAATCGCCGAAACGCTTCGTCAGCCCGCGGGCTTCGATCACCGGGCGACCGCCATCGGTGGCAAACGGCCGCTGGGTTTCCGCGAGCCGCGACCGCCCGCCCGGACCGCCGCCCAGCATATCGACGAAGGCGTCCTCGAAGCGCGGCGGCGTGGCAGTGACACGACTGGAGGATGAGCCCTCGATCGGGGGAGGGGTGAGACCCGGCTTCATCACCAGGCGAATGGCTTCGCCCTGGATGACGCCGTCGACGACTTCTTCCTGATCAAGCAGGCGCGCCAGCCGTTCGCGCCGGCGGCCGATCGTGCCGGAGAGGCGGAAAACGCGATTCTCGACGCGCCCGGTCATCTCCTGGGGCGAGCCGGCAAACAGCAGCTTGCCCTGGTTGAGCAGCAGCACGTGGTCGCAGGCTTCCGCTTCGTCGAGATAGGCCGTCGACCAGAGGACGCCTATGCCTTCCGCCGTCAGATTCTCGACCATCTTCCAGAGATCGCGGCGCGAGATCGGATCGACACCGACGCCGGGTTCGTCGAGCAGCAGCAGCCGCGGCTTGCGCAAAAGCGCACAGGCAAGGCCGAGCTTCTGCTTCATTCCGCCGGAGAGCTTACCGGCGAGCCGCGTGGTGAAGCGGGCAAGATCGGTGAATTCGAGCAATTCGGCAAAGGTCCGGCCGCGTTCCGCCAGCGGCAGCCCGCGCAGGTCGGCATAGAGATCGAGGTTTTCCTGGACCGACAGGTCTTCATAGAGCCCGAAGCGTTGAGGCATATAGCCGATCGCCGCCTGAATGCTGGCGGGATCTTTGCGCGTGTCGTAGCCGAGCACTTCGACCGTGCCTTCGTCCGGCAGCATGAGCCCGGTCATCAGCCGGATCAACGTCGTCTTGCCGGCGCCGTCGGGACCGACCAGGCCGGTGATCCGCCCGCCCTTGATATCGCCCTGGATAGCGTCGAGGGCAGGGGAGGCTGCGCCGAACCGCTTGGTGACAGCTGTCAACCGAACGAAAGGTGCGGCACCGATTTCTGCGTCGGAACCGGACATCACGTGCCTGCCTCAGAGCCTGGCAGATGCACGGTGACCGGCATGCCCTGACGCAGGTCCGTCCCTGGTTTTGAGATGACGATCCTTAGCCGATAGACGAGATCGGTTCTGAGTTCGGGCGTTTCGACGGACTTCGGAGTAAACTCCGCCACCGGCGAGATGAAGCCGATCGTTCCCTCATAGCCATGCCGGGGGCTGGTGTCCGAAGTCACCTTGACCTTCATTCCCGGATGGACGCGGCCGAGATCCGGCTCGGCGACATAGGCACGGACCCAGACGGGCTCCGTGAGGGAGAGGACATAGACTGTATCCGCCGGCGAGACGACCGCCCCGACCTCGCGGACGCGAGAGAGAATGACACCGGCGCTCGGCGCCGCAAGTTTTGTATCCCCGAGCGCGGTGCGGGCACTCGCGGCCTTGGCTGTCGCGGCATTCGCCTGCGCTTCCGCAGCGGCTATGTCTTCTACGCGGCTACCCTCTTCGAGCAGAGCCAGCGCCTCGCGCGCCGACGCCACGCGAGCGGCAGCAGCGGCGCGGCTCGCGGTCGCCTGGTCGAGTTCAGCCTGCGAGATCGTACCGGCGGGCCGCAGTCGCTGGGCGCGCTGATAGGCGAGCTCGGCATTCTGGAGCTCGGCAAGCCGTTCCTCATGGGCGGCCCGGGCCTGGGCGATCTCCGTAGGTCGGGCCCCCGCCTTGAGCTTTGCGAGCGTGGAACGGAGCGCCTCGGCATCCGCCTCGGCCGCGTCCAGCGCCTGCTGGAACGGTTCGGCATCGAGGCTGGCGATCACGTCGCCGGGCTTGACGGCATCGCCCTCGTCGACGCGCAGCTCGGCGATGCGTCCGCTGACGCGAAAGCCGAGCGACACCTGACGGATGTCGACATTGCCGTAGAGAACAGTGTTCCTGTTGTCTTCCGCCCAGCCAAGCCGCCCAGGCAGGTCCAGCCACCAGGCGCCGGCCGCGCCTGCCGCAAGCACCAGGGTGATGAGAGCGATCTTCTTCATGGCCGGCCGTCCTTCTCCGCACCGAGTATGGCGACGAGTTCAGCCGCGTGCCGGTGCAGTGTCTCGATCTCCTTCGGCCCGGCGGTATCCCATTCGAGCTGCGCATAGACGGCGGCATGCGCCATGCGGAACACGAGCACGCTGCCAACGAAGGAGAGCGTTCTGAGCCGCATGTGTTCGGACGCTGGATCATCTTCGAGAATGGCACCGATCAAGCGCCGCGCCATCTCGATCATCGGCCGCATGATGCTGCCGTAGAGCCGCGTGAAGGCCTCGGTCGGCTCCATCTGCTCGCGGATAATGAAGCGCGCCCAGCTTTCCGATTGCTTGCTGACGAAGAGAACGATCATTCGCTGAACCATCTGAGTCAGGAAGGCGCGCGCCTCGGCAGAGGGCATCGGCTTGCCTTGTCCCTCGAGCTCGGCAATGCGGCCGAGAATGGTGGCGCGCAGATCGCCGACATGGCCACCGATGAGCGACGCGAGATGCTCCGCCGCGGCGATATAGAGGCCCTCCTTGCCGCCGAAATAATAGGGAATTGCCTGCAGGTTGACGCCCGCCGCATCGGCGAGCTTTCGCGTCGTGGCGCCGTCGAAGCCGTAGCGTCCGAAGATGTCGATCGCCGTGGCAAGAAGCTTCTCTCGCGTCGCGTCGCCGCGTTCGGCCTTGACCTGGGTGGTGGGGTCGCTGTTTCTCATGATCTGCTTAAATTAACTCATCCGTTCGATTAAGTCAATCGAACGAATGAAACTCTCCTCGTGCGACAGTGGACGCCGGACGGGCAAAGTTCAGAGGCGTGCCACGCCTCCCCGCAGCCGCGGCCAAATCGAAGTGAGGGGCTAAACCAGAAAAGCTCTTTCAGGCGACTTGCTGGACGGCATCGAGCCGCCCCTGAAACAGCGCCGCAATGAGGTCCGACTGGGTGACGACGCCGACGATCCGGTTATCAGCGTCCACGATCGGCATATGGTGCAGGCCCATGTCCGCCATCGGCGGCACCAGTTTGGCGATCATCGTCTCCGGCAGGGCCGATTGGACGCGGGTCGTCATGATTTCGGAGACCAGCCGCGGCGATTTCGCCGGCAGGCCGATGATATTGCCGATCCGCTCGCGAAGGCCGATCTGCAGCCGGCCATCCGCCGTCAGCGTCGTGTGCTTCATGAAGTCGGTCTGGGTTAAAAGGCCGACCATGCCGTCCTCTTCGGTCACGACCGGCAACGCCTGGATCCGATGGGCGAGGAGCATCCGCCAAGCCTTGCGCAGCGGAGTGTCCGGCGCAACGGTCAGCACGTCGCGCGACATGATCTCGCCACAGGTGATTTCGCCCGACCTTCGGGTGAAGGCGCGTATCTGCGCCTGATGGATGAAGCTGTCGAGTTCCTCGGGACTG
Source organism: Sinorhizobium glycinis (assembly GCF_001651865.1). Lineage (GTDB taxonomy): Bacteria > Pseudomonadota > Alphaproteobacteria > Rhizobiales > Rhizobiaceae > Sinorhizobium > Sinorhizobium glycinis. Next base: position 274,306 of record NZ_LPUX01000055.1, on the reverse strand, counting down.
ATGTCGACGACCTCGCCATATTGCGCCAGCACCGCCTGGAGATCGTCCGGGACGACACCGAGGCGCTGGCTCGGCAGGGGGTCCTCGGTTCGGTGGGAGTTCGGGGCAGGCGTAAGATGCGGATAGCGGCGGCCGGTGAGATTATTGAAGATGAGCGCCGCCGTCAGGATGACCAGCGAATTGATGGCGACTGGGGAAAGGACGAAAGCGTAGCCGGCCTCACGGATCACCGGACCGCCGAGAACCGCGGTCAGGGCGACGGCGCCGCTCGGCGGGTGCAGGCAGCCAAGAAGCAGCATCGCGCCGATCGCCAAGGCGACGGCGATCGCGGCCGCCACTACCGGGTTGGGAATGAGCAAGGCGCAGGTGACGCCGACCGTCGCGGAAACGACATTGCCGCCCACGATCGACCAGGGCTGGGCGAGCGGGCTCGACGGCGCGGCAAAAAGCAGCACCGCCGAGGCTCCCATCGGCGCGATGAGCAGCGGCAGGCTGGCGTCGGTGCCTACGGCAACCGTGCTGATGAATCCTGTCGACAGAACCCCGATGAGCGCACCGCAGGAGGCGCGCAAGCGCTCCCAGCCGCTGACCGGTACAAGCGAAGGCATGAAACGTCGAAGGAGGGCTGCGGCCTTGGACATGGATGTTCGTGAGCTATGCGGAGGGTGGAAGAGGATGAAGCGCACAGCGCAATAGCATGTGACTGCAGATTGGGCACGCAATCTGTATCCAAGAAATCGGGCCGGATTAAAAAATATGCACTATGCCCAACAAATGCGCGTTCCGAGCGCAGCGCCCATTTCAGGCCGCAGAGGCAAAATCGATTGTGATCCTGGTGCCCCGGTTCGGAGCGGTGTCGAAGGAGACTTTCGCCTTGTGAAGCTCCGCGATGCGATGAACGATCTTCAGGCCCAGACCGAGCTGACCGGAGCGCTTGACATAACCAAGATCCGCATTGAGTTCCGGCAGATCGACCAGCCCCTTGCCGTCATCCTCGACTGAGACCTGCGGGCCGGGTCCGCAGGTCAAGACAATCCGAGTTCCGGGCGGATTGTGCTTCACCGCATTTTCGATCAGGTTCCTCAGCATGTTCTCGACGAGCGCCGGGATCACCGTCACGGGCATTGTCCCATGGTCGATGAATTCGATCGATTTTTCTTGGTCGAAGACGAACGGCGCCGTGGCTTGCGCCACCTCCGCGCCGATCTCGGAGAGGCTTGCCCGCTGGTAGGCGGAGGGATCTACAGCGTCCGCCCGCGCCAGCGAGGTCAGTTGCTCTAGAATGTGCGTCAGAGCGTCGAGGTCCCGCTCGGCATTGCGGGCCCGCGGATCGTCGATGCGGCTCAGTTCCATCTTGGCGATCGAAACGGGCGTGCGTATCTCATGGGCGATCGATGAAGAAAAGACCTTCTGCGATTGAACGAGATCGGCGACGCGGGCAAGCAGGCGATTGACGGCGCTGACGAGGCGCTCGATCTCCTGCGGCATGCGCGTTATCGGCAGGCGGGCGCCGCTGTCGCGCGGGTCGATCCCATCCGCAGCCTTGACCGCCATCGCCACCGGCCTGAGGGCGCTTCGAATCGACCAGATCGTCGCGCAGATGACGAGGCAGAGAAGCAGCGTCATCGGGACGATCATCGAGTCGAACATCTCATGGAGCAGGGCACCGTACACGAAACCGTTTGGATCCTTCAGGACCGCGAGTTCCACGGCCACCGAGTGACCATCACGTTCAAAGGACTGGCCGCCCGCCACACTGAAGGGCTTGCCCGGTTCGATCAGCCGCTTCCAGAAGTTCGGTGCATTGACGCTCAACGGAAGGAAATGCTCCGCGCATTCGGTCGTGCAGTTGGAAAAGAGCACCGAGCCCGATGCGGTGCGCACCCGGACATAGATCGCCCCCCCGCGGCCATCCAGTTCCAGATAGCGTTCCCGGAGTTCGCGATCCGGTTTGAATGTCGGCAGTCCCCCATCGGTCGCGATCGCCCGCGACAGGATCTCCGTTTCCTGCTGCAGCATCAAGACGCTGAGCTTGTCGTCATCAAACCAGTAATCGGCGAAAACCACACCGACCTGCAGGATCATCGCGAGCAGCGAGAAGGCGACGATGCGCCGGGCAACGATGCCGATCAGCGACGGATTGCGTTTCCTCATGCGGTCGTCCGCAGGAGATAACCAAGGCCGCGCACTGTTTCGATCTGCACGCCTGTGTCCAGCGGCTGCAGGCGCTTCCGGACTCTCGAAACGGCAAGCTCCAGCGCATTCGAACTGAGCTCCTGCCCATATTCCGAGAGGGCGGTCTCCAGCCGGCGCTTTGGAACGACGCGCCCGACTTCGCGCATCAGCATCTCGATCAGAGAGCGTTCTCGCGGGGGGAGGGCGACCGCGGCCGCGCCACAGGTCAGCTCTGCGGTGGCGGGATCGAAGCGCAAGGCACCGGCCTCGAGCACCGGCTGAATTGCGTGCGGATTGCGCCTTAGCATCGCCCGGCATCGGGAAAGCAATTCGCGATGGTGGAAAGGCTTGACCAGATAGTCGTCAGCTCCGGCATCGAGGCCCTGGACCCGCTCGTCGACGGAACCGCGGGCAGTGATCACCAAGACCGGCAAGCCGGCGTGCTCCTGCCTTATCCATTTGAGAAGATCCAGGCCGTCGCCATCCGGCAGGCCCAGATCGAGAAGGACGAGATCGTGCTCCCGCTCGGAGATCGCCGCCTCAGCCTCGCTGAGACTCGAGACCGCGTCGAGCCGCCAGCCCGCATCGCGCATGGTCTCGCCCACAAGCTCGATGAGGCGGGGACTGTCTTCGACGAGCAGCAGGCGCATGCGGTTTCCTGATTTCAAGCCTTCTTACGACGGATGCCGCAGACCATAGGAGGTTTTCGGCAAGGTGCCAACGCCGCAAATGCCGGGTGCGCCCGGGGTCGCGGATGTCCTCCGCTTGGCAATCGAATAAACGTGCCTTCGCGTCGGGTCCGCCTTGCGATGTCACGGACACGGCGCACTTCCCGGCGGACTTCAACCATCCTCCCGACAGCACTTCGACAGCTTGCCCGCGGTACTGGCGGAAGCGTCGAGACCGCCGGCGAACCGGTTGTGTCCCTGAAAAGTGTCCATGCCAGCTTTGCCGCAACGGAGCCACTGAGAGCGATGGCTCCCATGATTGGAGGGAAGTATTTGGCCGTCTTCAGAATGCGCCGCCCGGAAATCGGCAGCATCGCGTTGAGCGCGATCGCCACGCTTTACCTGCTTTTCGTCGCCAACAATTCCTTCTGGAGCCACGCGGCAGTCTATTTCGATCACGCCCGGATCGCCATGCTGTCGCTCGGCGCCGCACTCGGTCTCACCACCTTTTCGATCCTGACGTCACTGTCGATGAAATATGTCATGAAGCCGGTGCTGGTCCTGCTGATCGCCATATCGGCAGCGGCCTCATACTTCACCGACACTTTCGGCGTCGTAATCGACAAGGGCATGATCGGCAATGCCGCCGTCACCACGGGGCCCGAGGCAGGCCATCTGCTGATAGGCAGCCTTGCGCTTCATCTGGCGCTCTACGCGCTCATTCCGTCGCTTCTCATCGCCTGGCTCAAGGTGAAGCATCGGCGCTTTTTCGCAAAGGCCGCCGTCAATTTCCTCTTCATTGCTCCGGCGCTCGTCCTCAGCGGCGTGCTGGTCTACGGCAACTTTGCCGGAATCGCCTATGCGCTACGGGAGCATCGCGACCTGATGGTGCGGTTCAATCCGGCCGGGCCGATCACGTCGGCGGTGCGCTACGGTTTGTCGACCTATCGCGAGCGCAATCTGGTCGTCCAGCCGCTCGGGACCGACGCGAAAGAGGGGCAGCGCATCGCCACCGCCGGCAAGCCCGTCGTCGTCGTCGTGGTCGCGGGCGAGACGGCGCGGGCGATGAACTTTTCACTGAATGGCTATCGCCGGGAGACAAATCCGGAATTGAAGGCGCTTGGCGTGGTCAATTACCGCGACACGACGAGCTGCGGCACGGCGACGGCCGTCTCGTTGCCCTGCATGTTCTCCGTCTATCCGCGCAAGCAATACAGCGACTGGAAGGCGCGCTCCAGCGAGAATCTCGTCAACGTGCTGACGCATGCGGGCATTTCCGTCACCTGGTGGGACAACAACACGGGCAGCAAGGGCGTCGCCGACCTCATCAGCTTCGCCAGCATGACGCATAACAGGAACAGCCAGCTGTGCAACAATGGCGAATGTCTCGACGAGATCTTCCTCGACGAACTGGACAAAAAGCTCGGCGCGACCACCAAGGACAGCGTCATCGTGCTGCATCAGCTCGGCAGCCACGGCCCGTCCTATTATCTTCGATATCCCGAAGCGTTCCGCCGATTCACGCCGGACTGCCGCACGCCGGAACTGACGAGTTGCACGACGGACGAAATCGTCAACGCCTATGACAATACGATCCTCTACACCGACCATATTCTCGCAAGCGTCGCCCGACTGCTCGAAAAGCACCAGGACAGCATTGCCGGGGCGATGATCTACATGTCGGATCACGGGGAATCGCTCGGCGAAAACGGGATCTACCTGCACGGCGCGCCCTATGCGATCGCACCCAAGGAGCAGACGCAGGTCCCCTTCATCGCCTGGTTTTCGAAACCTTACCAGTCATCGATGGGCGTAGACACCGCCTGTCTCTCCAAAGGCGCCGGGATCCCGAAGTCGCACGATAACCTCTTCCATACGGTGCTCGGCATGATGGACGTGCAAACGGGGGTCTATAACCGCTCCCTCGACGCATTCGCCACCTGCACACGGCCGCTGGATCGGAAGAAGGAGACGCCGGGTTACCATGCGGCCGAGGGCAGGCTGCGAGCCGAGTCGGGCGGCGTTCTCTGAGCCCGCTGGCGGGGTCACCTGCCGGGCTCCACCGGCTGATGAGCAGCGGCAACGCCAAGGCCAGTATCGAACTGTCAGCAATCCGGCAAATCTGGTAGACTCCATGCAGGAAATAGGTCCTCCCATGGGAGGAGGAACCGATGCAGTTCGTTGGGATACAAGTCTTCCCCGAGCGCGGCGGCAAGACGGGCTTCACCGTTGAATTCGTCGGGGCGACGGGCGAGGTCGTGTCCGTCCTGTGCCCGCAGAACGCGGAGGGCTCCCTCAACAGGATGAATGCCGTTGCACGGGCGAAGGAAATTCTCGCCGCCGCCATCGAGGCGGATGGCGAACCGCTCGGCATAACGGGAACGAGGCGGTCCCCGTCGGTCCCGGAAGGCGCACTCGCGAACGCCCGCCAGGCGCACGACCAGGATGCGATGGAAGAGCAACTGGAAGAGGGGCTCGAGGACACGTTTCCAGCGAGCGATCCCGTCTCCATTACCAGTTCCGCCATTCCGCGGGCAACGCCACGCCGCTGATCTGCGCTGCCGTTCTTGCCGACCAGATTAACCAACATGTTGCAATGCTGCCTTTTCGCGCTGAAAGCGATTTCGGTTGAAAATAGAATGCGGTAGTGCTGTGAGGTGAACCATGTGTTCGCTGCAGCGATTCATCGCTCGGCTCGAGGCGAGTGAAGATCGATTCTCGTCCGCATCCATGGAGAAAGCCGTCTTGGACGCCTACGGAAGCACCGCTTCATGAATGGCCGACGTCTCACGTTTGCCGTCGGCGACATTCACGGCTGTCTCGCAGAGCTCGACGCCCTGTTGGCGGCAATCGAATCTGCCGCGCCCGGGGGCAGGGTCATCTTCCTCGGCGACCTCGTCGACCGCGGACCGGAGAGCCGAGGCGTCGTCGAACGGATCATGGCAGGTCCCGCCAAACCCGGCTGGCAATGGATCACTCTCAAGGGCAACCATGAGGACATGCTGCTCTCTGCCCGCAAGGGCCTGGCCGAAATGAGCTCGTGGCTCATGAACGGTGGCGACGAAACCCTGGAATCCTATGGTGGCGCCATCCCCCTGAGCCACCTGGTCTGGATGGCCGAGCTTCCGTCGATCATCGTCGAACCCTACCGCATTTTCGTGCATGCCGGCGTGGAGGAGACGATTCCGCTCGAGGAGCAAGGCGACGACATCCTGCTCTGGATGCGTATCGAGCCGAACTATTCCGGCTATTACTGGGGCAAGCATGTCTGCCATGGGCATACGCCAAGCCGCAGCAATCCGCGGACCGTCGGCAACAGGACCAATGTCGACTCCGGCGCGGTCTTCGGCGGGGTGCTTTCCTGCGCCGTCTTTGACGACGACGTGCCAGGCGGGCCACTCGATTTTCTCGTTGCGGGCGGGCGTCGCTGAGCGTCCTGTAGAAAAGACGGTTGTGCGCCGGTCCTTCCGGCGATAGTTGTGCAATCCGCTGAAGCGCGTCACGCGTCGCGCTTCAGATCTTTGTTTTGGCGCATGCTGTTGTCCCAACGCCGCTGCACACTTTTGGGCGACATGCTTGGGCGCGAGACCTCATTCTAAGGAGCCCGCTTGGATACCCTGGCGACCGCGATATTCCCGAAGAAGTTCGCTGCCCTGCTGTTCGATATGGACGGCACGCTGCTCAATTCCATGGCCGTCGTCGAGCGTGTCTGGGGCGCATGGGCGGTCCGCAACGGGCTCGACCCCCATGCGCTGATGAAATCGGTGCATGGCGTGCGCGCGTCCGACACGATCCGCAAGCTCGGGCTCGCTGTCGATCCGGACCTCGAGGCGCACGCGCTGGCGGCGGCGGAAATCGCCGACGTGGAAGGCATCGTCGAATTGCCGGGGGCGGCCGCCTTCCTAGACACACTGCCGCCGGAGCGCTGGGCGATCGTCACGTCGGCGCCGCTGGAACTCGCGGTGCGCCGTCTCGCGGCGGCCGGCATCCCCATGCCGCGCCTCATGGTGACCGGCGAGGACGTCACCGCGGGCAAGCCTGATCCGCAGGGCTACCTTCTTGCCGCCGAGAAGCTCGGCGTCCGCGCCGACGATTGCCTCGTTTTCGAAGACGCTCCCGCCGGTATCCTCGCGGGCAGCTCGGCCGGTGCCGAGGTCGCCGTGATCACTGGCGCTCATGCGGCGGCAAACGGAACGCCGCACCTGACTTTGGAGCATTATGTGGATGTTGAGGCCCGGATCGGCAGCGACGGCTGGATTTCGCTCCACCGACGTTAATTTAATTTAGCGCCACATGCCGCGCATTCGGGCGCGGACATCGACGCGCAACTGCTGCGCATCACGCCGGTCGGCTGCCGCCGGCGCGGCAACAGGCCAGGCCGAGCACTCGAAGAATTGCAGGAGCGTTGCGGGAATGAAACGGCTGCGCGAAGCATAGACGTGCCGGTCGCCCTGGGCATTTTGCCCGTGCGTGAAAAAGCGCTGCGGCGTGATGAGGTTCAGGCTGTCTTTGGCACGCGTCATGGCGACATAAAGGAGGCGCCGCTCCTCCTCGACCTCCGCCGTGCTGCCAACCCCAAGGTCTGAGGGAATGCAGCCGTCGACGCAGTTGAGAACGAAGACGGATTTCCATTCCTGCCCCTTGGCCGAGTGGATGGTTGAAAGGATGAGATAATCCTCGTCGAGCAGCGGCGCGCCGGCCTGATCGCTGGTGGCGTCCGGCGGGTCGAGCGTGAGCTCGGTCAGGAAGCGCTCGCGCGACGGATAGCCGGTGGCGATCTGCTCGAGCTGCAAGAGGTCGGCCTTGCGCATCTCGGCATCTTCATGGATCCGCTCGAGATGCGGCTCATACCAGCTGCGTGCGGTGCTGATTTCGGACGGCCAGCCGGACCGGCCGGATCGCAAGATGTGCAGCATGTCGACGAAGGACGTCCAGTGATCGCCCGAGCGCGGCGGGGCGGGGATCTCTGAAAGCGCGGTCAACGGTTCCGGCTCGGCGGCGATCGCATCGAGCACCCGACCGGCCGTCTGCGGACCGACCCCCGGGAGCAATTGCATGAGCCGGAATCCGGCCACCCGGTCGCGCGGGTTTTGGGCAAACCGCAGGGCCGCCAGCACGTCTTTCACATGCGCGCTGTCCAGGAACTTGAGGCCGCCGAACTTAACGAAGGGAATGTTGCGGCGCGTCAGTTCCACTTCAAGCGGGCCGCTATGGTGGGAGGTGCGGAAAAGCACGGCCTGTTGCTTCAACAGCATTCCGCACTCGCGGTTCTGCAAGACCTGCTCGACGACGTAATTGGCCTGATCAGCCTCATCGCGCACGGTCACGAGTCGCGGGCGTTCGGCCGATTCCCGTTCGGTCCAGAGATTCTTGGTGAAGCGTTCGCGGGCGAGTTCGATCACGCCATTGGCGGCGGCGAGGATCGGCTGTGTCGAGCGATAGTTCCGATCGAGCGTGATGATCTCCGCTGCCGGCGTGAATGTCGCCGGAAAATCGAGAATGTTGCGCACCGTCGCGGCGCGGAACGAATAGATGGACTGGGCATCGTCGCCGACGACCGTGAGGCCGCGTCCATTCGGCTTCAATGCCAAAAGGATCGAAGCCTGCAGCCGATTGGTATCCTGGTATTCGTCGACCAGCACATGATCGTAGCGGCCGCCGACCTCCTCGGCGAGAGCGCCATCGCCCATCATTTGCGCCCAGTAGAGCAGCAGGTCGTCATAATCGAGGACGTTCTGCGCCTGCTTGGCCTCGACGTAGGCGCCGAAGAGTTCCCTGAGCTGCTTTTCCCAGGCGCTACACCAGGGAAAATTGTCGCGCAGGACTTCATCCAGCGGCCGTTCCGAATTGACCGCACGCGAATAGATGGCAAGACAGGTTGCCTTGGTCGGGAAGCGGCTTTCGGTCTTCGAGAGGCCAAGCTCGTGTCGGACGATGTTGATGAGATCGGCGCTATCCTCCCGATCGTGAATGGTGAAATCCGGATCGACACCGATTTCCGACGCATGTTCGCGCAGAAGCCGCGCACCGATGCCATGAAATGTGCCCGCCCAGGCAAGCGCGTCGGAAAGAGTGCCTGCCTTACCGCCGAGCACCTGGGCGCAGATGCGTTCGACCCTTCGGCCCATCTCGGCGGCCGCCCGTCGTGAGAAGGTCATCAATAGGATACGGCGGGGATCGGCGCCATTGACGATGAGATGCGCGACGCGATGGGCAAGCGTGTTCGTCTTGCCCGAGCCGGCGCCAGCGATGACGAGAAGCGGACCGCCGGTATGGACGCCCGTTCCGACACCGTGTTCGACCGCACTGCGCTGGCGTTCGTTCAACTTCTCCAGATATGCCGCGCTCATCCAGCCTCGTCCCGCCTCCAGTTGCACTCGCGCGACGTGAACAGGCGCGCCCTGTAAAGGTTGCGGGGTTGCCGCGAATCGAGCGAGAACGGATAAGGAACATAGCCGCAGTTCGAGGGCCTGCAAAGCCCCGCGGCGGTCTTCACCACTCATTTCGGTGCGAAGACCTTTTCGCTATAGGGCGTGCCCGCGGTGCATGGGAGAACCCGCCGGCTTTCTCGCCTGCTGACGTCGCGCCATGGAGCGGGCGTTCTTGCGGGCAATCCGCAACTCGTCCAGTGTCGGCTGCCACCAACCCCTGAACAGCGCCTCCGGCCCCGGCCCGCGGCGGGCAGGCCATGTGGCAATGAGTTCCGAAAGGGTCGGAACGCGCCATTTTCCCCAGACATAGTCAATGGGTCGGTCGGCATGGTTATAGTACGCCGCCAGCACCGCCGCCCCGGCGACTTCGCCGGAGAGTTCCACAAAGACGACGATGCCATACTGCACCGTTGCGACGGGGCGACCGACTGGCGGCAGGTCATCGCTCGCGAGCGGGTAGCGGCGGCGGCGCCGTTCCGCGGCGCGCGCTCTCGCCGCTCTCTGCGCTTCGGAACCTCTTTCCGCCTCCCGGCGGCGTTTCCTTTCTTCAGGCTCGCTTCGTCGCGCGGCCTCCTCGATCCTGGACCAGCGTCGCCTGAGTTCATCATAGGACCGGAAGGGCACGCGCCAGACCCGCAAATCTTCGTCCCAGTGCGCCCAGGGAATCTCGCGCAGCGCTTCAATCACCGAATTCGAAAAAGGCGTTCGAATGCGCAGGTCGTTACCGACTTCGAGATATCGGCTGACGATGGGCTCGAATTCATACGCGTCGCGGCCTTTGACATCCGCGTGGACATCGCTGCGCTCCGCTTCCCGTGCCAGCCATCGCTCGATGCGACGGGCTGCGGTCTTGCCCGGCACGAACCAGCTTTTGCGTTCGTCGTTCCACCGGGCGCGCGGAAAGGCCGCGCGAAACCGCTCGACCGTGCTCCGGTCATAGGGGAAGGCCGCGAATTCGCCCTGTTGATCTTCCTTTCGTCGCCTCCACAGATCGTGCGGAACCATGACCGTCTCCACGCCATCGAGGAAAACGCGGTGCGCGATCGTTTTGTTCGTATTTGATGCAGTTCCCAGCGGGCACACGTATTTCGGAGCGATGTGATGGAACCCGCTCGTCGTCTGCGAGTTTCCTCCTGCACTACTGCATGTTTCCTCAATCGCAGTCGGTTGAGGACAAAAACATGCAATAATTCAAAGTGCTACGGCGAGCTGGCGCGTCTGATAAGACGTGCGGCGCTGTAGGAGGAACGATGCCCAAGTTCACGGACACGACCATTTTCCCCCAGCCAGCGGACCGACGGTTCGAGTGCCAGCGTGCGCTGGAAGAGGATTTTCAGGTCTTCACAAGTCTGGCCGAGGGGGCAGGTTGGTCGTGGCAGGAGATCGCCCTGGCGCTCATGGAACTCACGGAAGACTATGTCATGGCGATGCGCATGAATACGAAGAGTGCCGAGAACAACGCGGTCCCGTTGCCTTTGAACAAAACCCTGCACTGACGCCGATCTTCACGGATCACTCAACTCGCCTCCATGTGGAGTGATTTGCGTTAGAGCCCCCCCGTTAGTGGAACCACCCCGGCTGAAGCGGGCCGCTTAAAAAGCAAAGCAGTGTCCGCAAAGCCCGCGGACACTGCTTGCCAAAGTTGGGGACATTGGGTGCCGCCCCAAAGGGGAACGTGTTAATACACGACAGCTGAAATAGTTCCGCCGAACCTCAGACGCGACATCACGAGTGCGGGCGCCGTTATACGCTGATCGAGCGGTCGCTTATCTCAATGGGGCGTCGGGCGTGGATCATCGGAAGATGAGCGGATGGAGAGCTTCTTCAGCATTTCGACGTCCCGCACGCCGGATTGATAAACGGAAATCAACCTTGCGGCGATTTCGTTTGCCTTCTCGCCGCTACTCGCTACGCCTTTTTCCTCCAGAATCTGTTCGAATATGCTGTGCAGCAGATCCACCTCCGTGGGGCTGAAAGTGCAGCGCCAGTCGCGAGACGGCAACATGGTTCATCTCCTCTCGACGGGCGAGATCTCGCCCGCTGGAAAGCGCCCCGAACGTGTGCCGGGAGCGCCCAGTGTATGCTTGATTGAGGCGATGACGAGTCCCTGCAGGTAGCAGGCGTAGCCGCGGTGCGCACGCGCTGGTTTGCCCCATCGAGCAGTGCCGCGGACACTGCTCGATACCGAGGGGAACGTGATTGCCGCCGCCATGCGAGCGACGCAGCTTGGTGCGTGCCGTGTTGATTTGTGGCGTCAGCCTGTTGCCCGAGCCACAAAAGTTACGCCTTCCCGGGAACTCCGGTAAATGACCGACGTTATCGCTTCGCCGCCCGCCCATCGACGGGCGTTTGTTTGTGTCTTGCAAGCCGAGGGGCGAGATGCGCCTGAATATGCGACAAATACGGGTTCTCAGATTCTTGGTCGCGCTCGCCGCGCCAGCCGCTCTGCTCGCAGCTGCCATCGCGGCGGCCGAGTGGGCCCTGAAGTAGCTTGTAGACTCGCCGTAGTTCCCGGCTGATGTGCCGCCGCAGCCGTTTTCACGACATATTGAGGTGCAGTGATACCGAAAGCCGTTTGAATACCGCCAGCTTAATGCTTGCATTAACGAAGATCGTCTAAAGGCAGGATATGGCGAAGGATAACAGACGACTCTTTGAGCTCTTCGAGACTTCTCCTGTTCTCGTCGCGGCCTATGACGAGTTCGACCGGCTCCGCTACGCCAACGAGGCCTTCCGATCAGCCTATTTCATCGCACCGGACGAGACGCCCCTCTGGCCGGATCTGATGCGGCGGAATTTTCATGCCCAACGGGGAACTGTGATCCGCGTCGGAGACTTCGAGGAGTGGCTTCGCTCGACCCAGTCGCGCCGCGGCAAGGTCGGGTTCAGGGCATTTGAGACCGATCTATTCGACGGGCGCTGGCTTTGGATGACCGAAACCGTCGAGAAGGATGGGTGGATGCTGTGCGTCGCCACCGATGTTACCGGCCTTAAAGCAAAGACGCGGGCGGTACGACAAGACCGGGACATGGCGATAAAGGCGTCCTACACCGATGAACTGACGGGCGTCGCCAACCGCCGGTTCGTGACGGCGAGAATTGAGGACATGTTGCAGCAACAGGGGAGCGACCAAACCTCTCAAGGCTGCCTCTGCGTGCTCGATATCGACCGCTTCAAGAGCATCAACGACCAGTTCGGCCATCAGACCGGCGATATTATCCTCAGAGATTTCGCGATGCGTATTCACAGTCTGGTGCGGCGCACCGACTGCTTCGGAAGGGTGGGTGGGGAGGAATTCGTGCTCACCCTTCCGGCCACTCCCGTTGAGCAGGCAAGGCTGATCCTGGAGAGGATGCTCGCCTTGGTGCGCAAGTCCCGGCCGCTTCAGGAGCGACCCGATTTCGGATATACATTTTCTGCAGGTATCGCCGGCGCTCAGGCTGGCGATACGGCGATAAGCCTCTACGCCCGCGCGGACCGGGCTCTGTACATGGCCAAGCTCGCCGGCCGGGACCGCATTCACCTGGATGACTCAGATCCCGACCGATCTGCAATTGCGGGATAGTCCAGTCGCCTACAGTGCCGTGCGTCTTTTCAGACGCGCTGAAATTGCTGCAGCACTTTGAAGCGCTGCATATGCCGTAGAGCAGGGCAATTTCAGGTGCGGCGTCGTCGATTGGCCGAGGCACACGGCCGCGCCATGGCTGCCTCGAGTTGGGAATTGCCGAGGACGGATTTCTGGTGGGTTCCCCTTCGCGGCGATGGAACTTGGCGCTAGAGTCCTGTACGAAGATCGAAACTTCTCCGTGTTCCGCGCGTTTGCAGAGGAGTTGCAGCCCGCCCGGACTTATAGAATTGCTCGGGTGCGGCACCACCCCGCGTCCGCCACTCGGGGACTTTATGACGTGGAGAACCGATGACCGCCTCCGTCGAGCATGCCCCGGCACGGGCCAATAGCCTGCGCCAGTTTCTCGCCCTCACGCTCGGGTCCGTGGGAGTGGTCTACGGCGACATTGGAACCAGCCCCCTCTATGCGTTTCGCGAGGCATTGCGCCCCTTTGCCGCCGGCGGCGTCGAGCGAGCAGAGATCATCGGCCTCATTTCGCTGGTCATCTGGACACTGACGATCATCGTGACGATCAAATACGTGATCCTGCTGCTTCGCGCCGACAACAATGGCGAGGGCGGCACCTTGGCGCTCCTTGCCCTGTTGATGAAGAAGGGAACGAAATATCCCGTACTGATGTTCTTCACCGGCATTTTCGGTGCGTCGCTCTTCATCGGTGATGCGATGATCACACCGGCGCTGTCGGTGCTCTCGGCCGTCGAGGGGCTGAAGCTCGTGACGCCGGCCTTGCATGACTATGTGCTGCCGATCTCCGCCGCGATCATGGTGCTGTTGTTTGCCGTCCAGTCGCGTGGCACCGGTGCCGTTTCGATCTTCTTCGGGCCGATCACGCTCATCTGGTTTCTGGTCCTGGGCGCCGCCGGTGTCGCCCATATCGGTGACGATCTGGCGATCCTGTCAGCCTTCAATCCGGTACACGCCGTGGTCTTCTTATGGGAGGCCGGCCTCGTCGGGTTCATCGTTCTCGGGGCTGTATTCCTGACGGTGACGGGGGCGGAAGCACTCTATGCCGATCTAGGGCATTTCGGGCGTACGCCGATTCAGGCGGCCTGGATCGCCATCGTGTTTCCGGCGCTGACCTTGAACTATCTCGGACAAGGCGCCTTGGTGCTATCGCATCCCGAGGCCATCTCCGATCCATTTTTCCTGATGTTTCCGAGTTGGGCCTTGCTGCCGGTGGTGATCCTGGCCACGCTGGCGACGATCATTGCCAGCCAGTCGGTGATCACCGGAGCGTTCTCGCTCGTGCGGCAAGCCATTCACCTGGGATTCCTGCCCCGCTTCGAGATCTGCTACACCTCGGAAACGCATACCGGCCAGATCTACCTGCCCTTGGTCAACACCGCGCTCCTGACCGGCGTGCTTGTCCTCATGTTTGTATTCGGCAGTTCCGAATCTCTCGCCCCGGCCTATGGCGTATCGATCACCGGCGCCATGCTGATCGACACGGTTCTCGCCTTCGAGTTCGTTCGCCGCCAATGGGGATGGGCCGTGCTGACCGCAACCGCGGTCCTGCTTCCGCTGTTCCTGCTGGAAACGGTGTTCCTGGGCGCCAACCTCTTCAAGATACACCACGGCGGCTTCGTGCCGATCCTCTTCGCCGGCACAATGATCACGATCATGTGGACCTGGCGGAAAGGCGTGGCGCTTCTGCGCGAGAAGACGGCCCGACTGGAAGTGCCCCTCGACCAGTTCATCGCCGCGGTCGAACGAAAGTCCGAGCACGCTCCGGTCGAAGTGCCGGGAACGGCGATCTTCCTGACCGCCACGCCGGAGACGACTCCATCCGTCCTCCTGCACAACATCAAGCACAATCATGTGCTTCACGAGCACAACGTTATCCTGACCATCAAAACCGCAAGGGTTCCCTATGTCGCGGAGAAGGACCGCTACACGCTGACGAAGCTCTCCGACCGGTTCAGCAGGCTCGAACTGAGATTCGGCTTCATGGACGACCAGAATGTCTCGAGGGCGCTGGCGCGTTGCCGCAAGGAGGGCTTCAAGTTCGAGATCATGTCGACGTCCTTCTATCTCGGCCGGCGCAAGCTTGTCCCGGATCCCGTTTCCGGCATGCCGAAATGGCAGGACAGGCTGTTCATAGCGATGGCGGACTCGGCGATCGACCCGACCGACTACTTCCACCTGCCTGCCAATCGTGTCGTCGAGTTGGGGGAACAGGTGATCATCTAACAGCCGAGATCAGAGACACTCGTCGACCCCTCATGATCTGCCGGGCGGTGTGAGCCTCTCTTGAGTCAAGGGTGCGTAGACCTTGGCGCCGGTCTCGTCGCCCGCGATGCCGGCCGCCAGCACCAGATAGGCGACGATGAGGCCCACCGCCAAAAGCAAGACGCCAACGGCAAAAGCCGATGAAGCCTCGGTCTCATGAGCCCGCCAGTCCTTCCTGCTGAACATGGGAGCCTCCCATTAGATTGGGAAGGGGTGTACCCGTTGTCGAGAACGGATATCTCCAGGGGTAAGTACATCGGATTTGAAATTCAGGGCATTTCGCCTTGTCGCTCGGTCCGGTCGCTCGGTCCGGAGAGCTCGGCCTCCTCTACTTCAAGGCTCGCACAACGGGCTCGGCAGTCAAGGATTAGTGCATGACCCGAATGGGCGAGGG
The DNA here is from genome assembly GCF_001651865.1 of Sinorhizobium glycinis. Taxonomy (GTDB): domain Bacteria; phylum Pseudomonadota; class Alphaproteobacteria; order Rhizobiales; family Rhizobiaceae; genus Sinorhizobium; species Sinorhizobium glycinis. Next base: position 258,781 of record NZ_LPUX01000055.1, on the reverse strand, counting down.
GGAATAGGAAATAACCGGGCCATCATCGTGGACTGCCAGAAGCGAACGCTCCGGCAGGGAGCCGCTCGCTCCGGTCACTTGGCCTATCGATAAAGGCAACTCGGGCCCAGACGAAAGGACCTTTTCATAAGCGGGTTTGTTCGCCGGCGCGACGCCAACTGACCAGTGGTAGGAGCGCCAGGTTTTCAGCCTCGTAGTACTCCCGGATTTCCTGCTTCAGGGAGGGCTCGATCGGAGCTGACCGGTAACCAGTACCACGGTTCAGGCTTCGCAACCGCGTCAGGATGCCGAGCTGTTTCCCCGCGATTTGCGTCACGAGCGTCGAGGTCTTACGCACCCATGGCGCCGGATTTTGCGTCAGTGATGCGACGATTCTGCTCTTGTGGTGCTTGGCTTCGTTGACCGGTGGAAATTCGGTGCGTCCGTCATCCTCCAACCCTAGGAAGTCCAGGATGTCGAGATAGGTCTGGCGTGGATCGGCGATCCAGTCGCGAAAGGCGAGTACCCTGATCTGCTCGGCTGGAAAAACAGCGAAAAAGCGTTCGACCTGCTCGCGGAAGCGGCCCATCGCCTTGTAGTCAAGAAAGCTCGGCTCTCGGCAGCAGGCAGGTATGGTGTCAGCGGAACGGTTGCCGGAGAGCCGCCAGACCTGCTCGAAATTCTCGATCGCCTCGTCTCGATTGTAGAGTTGCTGATTGTGCAGACTTGGGAGGAAATCCTCCTGGCTGCGCAGGAAGATCAGGATCTTTGCAGCGGGATTGAACTTGTGAATTTCCCGCGCGGCCACTCGCGAATAGAGGTACCGGACCGAGCCCTCGCCAACGACAGGTGCATCCCCGCTTTCCTGAAATAATGCGAGATACTCCTGCTGCGTACGGGCCCAGCACCATTTCGGAAAATCATGCGAGAAATGGTGGGGCTCCTTGGCTTTCGAGAAGAAGATGCGCGGATGCGATCCAAGATACTCCACCCATGCGGTGGTGCCGCATTTTGGCGCCCCTACGATAAAGAGATTCGGTCTCACGTGCTTCCCCCAACCGGTCCGTGGACGTTTCGCATGAGGTATCTGCATTGCGATGACACGCCTCAAAATCTACTTTGCTACGTCTGTCGCGGCAATGATATTATAGGTTGCACGACGAAGAGATGCGAATTTCACCAAATACGAGAGGCTGGCCGCCCGCGGGAACGAGTCTTGGCGCGTCCGGCCCTCCTGTACTAAGGGCCTGCCATGTCCCTGGAGCAAGTGGAATGTATCGTCGCGGGAGCCGGCGTTATCGGGCTCGCCGTTGCCCGCGCCTTGGCGCTGGCGGGACGCGAGGTGATCATCCTCGAGGCGGCCGATCGCATCGGAAGTGGAACCTCGTCGCGCAGCAGCGAAGTCATCCACGCCGGTATCTATTATCCGCCGGATAGCCTGATGGCGCGCCTGTGCGTCGAGGGCAAGGGGCTTCTCTATGCCTATTGCCAGGAGCGCGGCATTCCCCACAGGCGGTGCGGAAAGCTGATCGTCGCGACCTCTGGACCGGAATTGGAACAGCTGCCTGCGATCGCCGCCAAGGCGGCCAGGAATGGGGTGGCGGATCTCACGCAAATCTCTGCCGCAGAGGCGTGCTCCCTCGAACCGGCGCTTGTTGCGACCGGCGCGCTCCTGTCGCCTTCGACGGGCATCGTCGACAGTCACGCCTATATGCTGTCGCTGCTTGGAGATGCCGAGAACGCCGGGGCGGTTCTCGTGTGCAACAGCCCCGTCGAGCGGGGCCGGGCAAACCGTGGCGGCATCGTGGTCGATGTCGGCGGCACTGAGCCGACAAGCCTTGGCTGCCGACTGTTCGTCAACGCTGCGGGCCTCGCCGCACCCAGGCTGGCACGCCGCATCGACGGAATGCCGCCGGCGCTCGTGCCGAAGGAATATTTCGCCAAGGGGGATTACTTCTCGCTTGCCGGAAGGGCGCCGTTCTCGCGTCTGATCTATCCCGTTCCTGTCAAGGGAGGCTTGGGGATCCACCTGACGCTCGATATGGCTGGCCAGGCGCGGTTCGGCCCGGATATCGAATGGGTCGACAAGCTGCACTATGAGGTCGAACCGGCAAAGGCTCCGCTTTTCTATGCCGGGGTGCGCCGGTATTTTCCCGACCTGAAGGATGGCGCATTGCTGCCGGCCTATTCCGGTATTCGGCCGAAGATTGTGCCTCCCGAGGTGGCCAGCCAGGATTTCGTTGTTCAGGGGCCTGCCGCGCATGGCATGCCCGGCCTGATCAACCTGTTCGGCATCGAATCTCCCGGTCTGACCTCATCCCTGGCCTTGGCGAAGCTGGTGGCAGAAAGCTGAAAACTCTGTGGCGCGCCATCCGTTCATTACAGCGCCCGCGCGCAGGGGAGGGCGCGCGCCACCGTGTCTTCGAGCGCACTTTTTGCTACTGCTGACGTCAGATCTTGACGAGCATCGCGGTCGCATACATCAGCGCGAGGCCAGCCACGATGCCGCCATAGGCAGCAGGGTTGAGGATCTGCGTGTAGTCGCCACGGCCCTCGTGGCCTCTTGCCACCAGCGCCGTGACTTCGACGATGACCTGCGCGATGGCGCCTGCGCCGATTGCCAGGGCGATCGCGGTCCAGTGGGGCGCAACGGCCAGGCTGCCGAGCCAGATTCCGAACACTGCAGGGCCGCCGGCCAGCAGCGCAAGACCGAGGAAATGGACGACCTTCGGCCGGATATTCAGGATCGGGACGGCGATGCCGATTCCCTCGGTAATGTTGTGAAGCGTGAAGCCGAGCACCAGGAACGTTCCGAGCCCCGCGGCGCCCGCCGCAAAAGCCGCGCCGATGGCAAGACCCTCGCCGAAATTGTGCAGTCCGATACCAATGGCGATGTAGGTGGCGAGCGCAAGCCCCGTCGGGGAGCCACGGCGGCGACCGATCGCGACAAGCGCCAGGAAACTCACAGCCGCGATCAGGACGACCATCACGCTTCCCTGGAAGACCGCGGCCGACTGACTTGCAAAATCCAATGCTTCGATGATGGTGTCGACGAGCAGGAAGGCGAGCAGCCCGACGGTCATCGCCAGCAGGAAGGCCATCGTGTTGCGGCCCGCCCCGCGAAGCGCCGGATAGCACAGCAAGCCGATCGCGACGGGCAGGATACCGACAAAGGCGCCGAGGATGGCTTGGGAGACGAGCCCGCTGCCGCTGACCTTCGGCGTCGGGACGGCGACCGGAATTTCATGGTCGAAGGTCGCGCCCGTGTTGGTGACGAATGTCACCTTGTGGGCCTCGCCGAGAACCCAGGGGAACGGGATCGCCATCCAGGCGGTTTCGCCGCGGGAGATTGGCCCGGAGGGTTCCTGCCGGAACTGCCAGTAGGCGGCGTCGACCTGCACCTGCGCAATCGTCATCGGCTCCGATCCACCGGCGCGCAGCTGCAGCCGCAAACCGCCCTCATCAAGCACGGTTCGTTCGACTGCCAGGTTTTCGACGGGCGGAGCGCCGTTGCTGAAGCCACGCAGCGGATCGACCTGCAACAGCCACAGCACCGCGGCGATCAGGACGATCATCGGCAGGACAAGCCAGAGGAGATGGCGCGGACCCGGCGCCGCGGTGGAGACCGGTGCGAAGCTGCGCGGGTTCTCGTTCATGACAGCGTCTCCACGACATCGAACATGCCCATCCAGCCGAGTTCGGTGAATTCGGACTGATGGGCGTGGAACATGTAATGCCCTGCCTCGTGGTTCCTGTAGGTGAACTCGAGGATACCGCGCTGGGCCTGGCACTGCATGATGAGGTCGACCATGCGCAGGGTAGGCGTAAGCGTCGTTCCCTGGTCGAAATAGTCGAAGAAATTCCCATGAAGATGGAACGAGTTGATCGGATCGAACTCGGTGACGTTCACCAGATAGATACGTACCGGCCGGCCCTTCTCGATCCTGATCGGCTCCTTGGCGTAGCAATGCGCAATCGTGTTGCAGGCATAGAACTCGTTCTCGCCGTCGAAATTGGTGTCGAACGCGTTCATGATCATCGCGATTTCCTGCCACTCGGCGTTTTCCGGCGAGCCGTAGAGGCGGGACTTCGCGACGTTCACATGGTCCGGGTGGCGCTCCGGATCCGGATCGATGACGAACAGGCCGTACATGCCCTTGTGGAGGTGCCGCGCCAACGGCAACGAATGACAGTGATAGAGGTGACAGCCGAAGGGCTTGGCATCGAATTCATAGACGAACTCGTCGCCGGGGGCGATGACGCCCGCGCCGGGCACTCCATCCATGCGGGCCGAGTGAATGCCATGGAAGTGCATTGAGTGTGGATGCGACCCGTAGTTCCTGAAGACAATTCTCAACCGCTCACCTTCGGTGGCGCGGAGCGCCGGACCCGGTACGCGGCCATTGTAGGTCCAGGCGGGAAACATCACGCCGGGCGCGATCTCGATCTCCTTGTCCTCCGCGGTGATTTCGAACGTCCTGAGCTTTCGCCCATCCGGCAGATCGGTAAGGGTCCCTGTATGCCAGTCCGTCAGGAGCCTCGTGGGATCGAACCCGTTGCGCTCGTTGTCCACCGTGCCCACGGTAATCATCGCGCCGTGCGCGGACTGGTGAGTAGGCGCGGCCGCGGCGCTTTGCGCCTCGGCTGCAATGACATGGTTGCCGTGGCCCTCCTGAGCCACCGTTTTGCTCGAGCAAATCGTTGTCGCGCCTATGGTCGCCGCGCCGCCGCCCAAGAGCAGGCTGCGCCTGCTCAATGCCGCCTGTGCCCATCTCAGCATGTTGGCACCCATCGTCAATTTAGCACGTTAGATGAAATAGAGCATGATAGTTGGAATATAGCAACTGCTATACGCTTGCGGGATGGCCAAGTGGGCAATGTTCATAACTGGATTGAAAAATAGCATTGGCTATATTATTTCAGTGAGAGCCATGCTCCAGCACAAGGAAGACCGGGATTGTCGCAGCATGAGAATATCGGGCACGACGCCGAAACGGGTTTGATCGATGCCAACGCTCAGGTCGAAAGCTTCCGGCAGACGCGGAACAATCGCCGCACCGAACTCGTCGAAGACTATGTGGAACTGATCGCCGATCTTCTCGAGGACGGCGGCGAGGCCCGTCAGGTCGATATTGCCCAGCGCCTGGGGGTGGCCCAGCCGACCGTCGCCAAGATGCTGAAAAGACTGGGTGCCGAGGGATACATCCAGCAACGCCGGTACCGCGGCATCTTTCTCACCGACGCGGGCCGGCAGCTGGCGGAGCTTTGCCGCGAACGGCACCAGATCGTCGAATCGTTCCTTTGCTCGATCGGCGTCTCCGCCGAAACCGCGCGCATCGACGCAGAGGGGATGGAGCATCATGCCAGCCCCGAGACGCTTGAGGCGTTCAAGCGCTTCCTTATCCAAACGACCTCATCGCGGATCGCCGGTGAGGCGTGATCCCACTCACAGGCGGTGACGCAGGCGTACATTAAGTCTGCCGGCGGGGTTCCATAATGCGTGTTATGCGATTTTCGTATGTAGGGCTATTTAGTAATGCGACAGTTGGCCAGTTAGAGATGCGACGGTCGTCGCCGCCGCCGTCGCTCTTCCTTGGAGGCAATGATCGAGCGGCACATGGCGTTCAAGCTACGTTCATCCAAAACGCGCTATAAACCATTGAAAGACAAGACGATGGTGGCCTTCTAACAAAAGTCGGGAGGCGCTTCCAATCATGCCCGGGAACCGGAAAAAGCCGGAGTGAGATCAAATACCGGATGTGGCATGACGCCCGCCTCCCAGGGAGTTAAACACGTGAAACGCGCCCTTTTGAAAATTGCCGCGACCGGTATGCTCCTGCTTGCTCCGGCGATCGCTCAGGCGGCAGAAGGCTTCGCGACGGCGAATGTCAATATGCGCGCCGGCCCCAGCACAGCATATCCGGCGATCACTGTAATTCCGGCCGGCGAATCCATCGAAATCTATGGCTGTCTTGCCGACGTGCCATGGTGCGACGTGGAGTTCTACGACGGCCGTGGCTGGGTGCACGGCCGATATATCCAGGCGCTTTATCAACAGCGCCGCGTGTATGTCGGTCCTAGATATTATCGGCCGCTCGGTATTCCCATCGTTGTCTTCAGCTTCAACAGCTATTGGGATCGTCATTACCGCGACTATGATTTTTATCGCGACCGCGATCGCTGGCGCCGCGGACCGGACTTCTATCGCGGCCCGGATCGCCGTGCGGAACCTTACCGTCCCCCCAGCCGCATTCCTGATTTCGAGCCGAGGCCGGTTTCGCCCCCGGAATTCGAGCGGAGATTGGAGCGGAGGCCCGATCTTGGCCGTCCCCCTGAAAGACGTCGGGACTTGGAGGATCGTCCGGGTCGCCTTCCGGATTTCGACCGCGCGCCCAATCGCAGGCCTAACGTCGACAGGCAGCCGGACTTTAACCGTGACCTGCCCGGCGGCGACGATCGCAACCGCCGGAACTTCGAACGTGGGGGCGATGATGGCAATCGCGTCATCCGCCGCGGCGACAACAATCGTGATCGCACCGGTGGTGACCGACGCAGGCCGCAGCGACGTGTCTGCCAACCCGGCGATCCGAATTGCCCGAACTGATTTGGCGGGGCGGCGGGATTTGCCGCCGCCCCGAAGACGGCTACTTTTAATTAATTGTGGCAATCCAACTCCCCGATGCTGATGTCGCGAAACCGACGATCCGATCAATGAGCTGCGCCTCAGGTGGCCATCTTACCTGATGTCATGCAGGAGACGCCGGGCCCTGCCCCGGACTTGTCACATTGTCCCCTGCGGTCATCGCCCCGGGGCAGCAGGCGCTGTCCCGCCTTGATGCGGCCGCATGATCGGCTGCATTCATGGTCTCGAAGCTAAGTCGATGGCGTCCCCCGCGCCCTCCCTTGCAACCGGAACGGCTGGTCAGGTCGGGGCTGGTCGTCGTTTCCTATGGTAGCTCAGAGTGACGTTTCTGCTTTGCCCGACGGCGGACACGTCAACCTGGCCGCCACATTGTGTGTAGCGGCAGAGTTAAAGTGTCCTGATCCCGCATAGCAAGAATGTCACTCTCCCGCCGCCGCGTTCTAAACGGATCGGCTTTCCGCGGGCACTGCCCGATGAGCCGCAACGCTGCTTGTTTAAGCGCACTTGCTTATCCACCATACTGCATCGCACAAAACTTCATCAGCGAACGCTAATGCCCATTTTTCGGGCATCTCCCGAATTGGAAGTTTATCTTTTATTTTCAAGGATGTGCCAATCAAGCTCCAAATTGGCACGGCGCTTGCGTTTCAATATTCGCTTCGGTCAACGGCGATTGAAGCGAGCTCGGGCGCCGACAGCGCCTGTCAAAGACACCGGCGTCGCAAGGTCCTTGCCTCCAAAGGGATTCCTCCCAGTCCCAGGAGCGCAATGCCCAGGCGGCGCTTTTTTGTCGGTTTTCGACCGGCCAACAATTGAGGGAACATGCGCATGACCAAGACTTCGATCGGCGGTTTGACCCGCCGCAGCCTGCTGAAGACGACCGCCACCGCCGCCATGGTCGGCGCGGCAAAGACGCTATTTCCCTCCGGGGCATTCGCCCAGGGCGCCGGTCCGGAGACTGCAAAGGCCGTTCTCGGCTTCATCGCTCTTACCGACTCCGCCCCGCTGATCATCGCCAAGGAAAAGGGCTTCTTCGACAAATACGGCATGACCGAGGTTGAAGTGGTGAAGCAGGCCTCCTGGGGCACGACCCGCGACAATCTGGTGCTCGGCTCGGCCGGAGCCGGCATCGACGGCGCCCATATCCTGACGCCGATGCCCTACCTCATCTCGACCGGCAAGGTGACGCAGAACAACCAGCCGCTGCCGATGGCGATCCTTGCCCGTCTCAATCTCGACGCCCAGGCGATCTCGGTCGGCGCGGCTTACTCCGACCTGAAGGTCGGTCTCGACGCCTCGGCCCTCAAGGAAACCTTCGCCAAGAAGAAGGCCGAGGGGGCCGCCGCCAAGGTCGCCATGACCTTCCCGGGCGGCACGCACGACCTCTGGATCCGCTATTGGCTCGCCGCCGGCGGCATCGATCCGGACAAGGATGTCGAAACCATCGTCGTGCCGCCGCCGCAGATGGTCGCCAACATGAAGGTCGGCACCATGGACTGTTTCTGCGTGGGCGAGCCATGGAATGCGCAGCTCGTCAACCAGAAGATCGGCTACACCGCAGTCAATACCGCCGAGATCTGGGCCAAGCATCCGGAAAAGTCCTTCGCCATGCGCGCCGAATGGGTCGACAAGAACCCGCGTGCCGCCAAGGCGCTGGTCATGGCCGTTGAAGAGGCCGCGCAATGGTGCGACGACATGGCGAACAAGGAAGAGCTCGCCAAGATCGTCGGCAAGCGCAGCTGGTTCAACGTGCCGCCCAAGGACATTGTGGGCCGGCTGAAGGGCGAATACGACTACGGTAACGGCAAGGTCGTTGAGAACAGCCCGCACCTCATGAAGTTCTGGCGCGATCACGCCTCCTACCCGTTCCAGAGCCATGACGCCTGGTTCCTCACCGAGAACATCCGCTGGGGCAAGCTCGCGCCGGACACCGACATCAAGGGGCTGGTCGCCAAGGTGAACCGCGAGGACATCTGGCGCGAAGCGGCAAAGGACCTCGGCATCGCCGACATTCCGGCCTCCACCTCGCGCGGTCCGGAGACCTTCTTCGACGGCAAGATCTTCGATCCCGAAAATCCCGAAGCGTACCTGAAGAGCCTGGCAATCAGCCGCATCGCCTGATGCCGGAATGGCAGCCGGGTCGCTAACCCGGCTGCCTTCGACCAAACCCATAGGAGAACGGCATGTCCGTCACCAATCTCAAGCTCAAACCGCAGGCGACGCTGCAGCCTTCGGCTCAGGTCATCGCTCTCGGACATACAATGAAGCCGGGCATCGACCGCCGGCTGTCGCGCCTTGCCGCCCAGACTGCCACGAACCTCTTGCCGCTGCTCGTCACGCTGACACTATTCACCCTCGCCTGGCAGCTCATCTGCGCGTCGCCCGACTCGAGCCTGCCGGCACCATCGCGCGTGTTCGAGGAGAGCTGGGAACTGATCGCCCACCCCTTCTACACCGGCCAGGGTGTCGACCAGGGCCTGTTCTGGCACGTGCTTGCAAGCCTGCAGCGCGTCGCGCTCGGCTATGCCATGGCCGCCGCCGTCGGCGTGGCGCTCGGCACGCTCGTCGGCCAGAGCGCGCTCGCCATGCGCGGCCTCGATCCGATCTTCCAGGTGCTGCGCACCGTGCCGCCGCTCGCCTGGCTGCCGCTTTCGCTGGCCGCCTTCCAGGACGGCAATCCTTCGGCGATCTTCGTCATCTTCATCACGGCGATCTGGCCGATCATCATCAACACGGCGGTCGGCATCCGCAACATTCCGCAGGATTACCAGAACGTCGCCAGGGTGCTGCGGCTGAACGGCCTCGAATATTTCGCCAAGATCATGCTGCCCGCCGCCGCCCCCTACATCTTCACGGGCCTCAGGATCGGCATCGGCCTCTCATGGCTGGCGATCGTCGCCGCCGAGATGCTGATCGGCGGCGTCGGCATCGGCTTCTTCATCTGGGATGCCTGGAACTCGTCGCTGATCAGCGACATCATCGTGGCGCTGATCTATGTCGGAATCGTCGGCTTCCTCCTCGACCGCATCATCGCGCTCATCGGCCGCGCCATCACCCGCGGCACGGCAAGCGCCTGAAGGAGAGCCCCATGACCAAAAGCTATCTCTCGCTCGAACTCATCGACAAGACCTTCGAACGCGGCGGAACGCGAACGGAGGTCCTGAAGCAGGTCTCCCTTACCGTCGAAAAGGGCGAGTTCATCTCGATCATCGGCCATTCCGGCTGCGGCAAGTCGACCCTGCTCAACATCGTCGCCGGGCTGACGCAGGCGACGACCGGCGTGGTGCTTCTCGACGGCAAGGTGGTCGACGAGCCGGGACCGGACCGCGCCGTCGTCTTCCAGAACCACTCGCTGCTTCCATGGCTGACTGTCTATGAAAACGTCCGGCTCGCCGTCGACAAGGTGTTCTCTGCGACGCGCAACAAGCAGGAACGCCATGAATGGACCATGCGCAACCTCGAACTGGTGCAGATGGCGCATGCCGCCGACAAGCGCCCGTCCGAAGTTTCCGGGGGGATGAAGCAGCGCGTCGGCATCGCCCGGGCGCTCGCCATGGAACCGAAGGTGCTGCTTCTCGACGAACCCTTCGGCGCGCTCGACGCGCTGACCCGCGCGCATCTGCAGGACCAGGTCATGCAGATCCACGCGACGCTTGGAAATACGGTCCTGATGATCACGCATGACGTCGACGAAGCGGTCCTGCTTTCCGACCGCATCGTGATGATGACCAACGGACCGTCGGCGCGGATCGGCGAAGTCCTTGATGTACCGCTCGTCCGGCCGCGCCGGCGCATCGAACTCGCCTCCGACCGAACCTACCTGAAATGCCGCGAAGCGGTGCTCAAGTTCCTCTACGAGCGCCACCGCTTCGTCGAAGCCGCGGAGTGACTGCGCACGTGATATTGTCGCTGGAGGATGTTTCATTCGCGCGCGCCAGCTAAAGGCTTCCATTCCCCTGCCCTCCCGCAGGGGAATTGGAGCCTCTTCACCAGCCTGTGTACCGCGGTCCGGTCCGGCCTCAGCCGGTCCTCAATTGGTCGCGAAGCAATAGAAGAGACCGTCCCCTCCGGTGCTCTTGAATGCCTCCATGGTGCAGCCGCCGCGCGTCGGATGGGAGGAGTTCCACGACTTGGCCGCCGCCGAGTCGTCCAGACCGGTGCGGTCGCTATGACCGACAATTGCAGCACCCTCCGCGCCTCCCATTGTCCAGTTGCCGCAGGTTTCCTCGGCAGCGGTTCCATCAGGCTTGGTGCCCGTCAGGATGTCGTGCCGGTTCGGCGTGTCGCCGCGGCCGTTGATGACTTCACCCTTTTCGTTGAGCGCCGTTTGTTTGGTCAAATTGTTGTTGTCACTGTGCAGCGAGGTGACATCGTCAGCGATCTTTTCGCCCTTGGCGTTGTGCCAAGGCCCCGTACCGATGCGATCCTTGGCACTCTCGCTATCGGTGGAGAGATAGGCCCGCCAGGTCTTGCCGGTTGAGCCGCTGGCGGAGGCCAGCGCGCCGCAATGCGCATCGGCGCCCGCAAGCCCTCCGAGATCACCGCCCTTGCCCGGATTCGTGCTGGTGACGAAGAAGCTCATCGAAGTATCCTGAGCATTGGCTGAGATGACCGAACAGGCCAGGACGGTCGCGATAAGTGCCATGCGTTTCATGGCGAACCTCCCTTGGTTTTTCCGAGGGGATCAGCCTATTGCGCGCAAAAGCGAGCGTAAAATCGAAATCTCGTGAGATGTGCCCGTCGGGAAATGAATCGCCCACTCATAAAGCTCGATCAACGTGCCGACCTGTGCGGTCCTGCCGCCTTGGCGATCCGCTGTTCGATTCCGTCCTTGAGGCTCAACTCGGATGGCGGAAGCTTTGCCACCCGATCACGGGTGCGAAATGCTTCCGGACTAATCCGCAGCCTTTCCGAGCGTATCGGCGACGTAGGCACCGCGTTCGCCCATCGGCAACGGTTCTCCGGTGGTGGAATCGACCGCAGTCTGATGCTCGAGTTCCGCGTTGAGGAGAGCACCCGTGATCAGGATGACCATCGAGATCCAGACCCACATCATGAAACCGACCAGCGCCCCAAGGGCGCCGTATGTCGCGTTGTAATTCGCAAAATTTTCCAGGTAAAAGGAATATATCCACGAGGCGGCGAGCCACAGCAATGTGCTGAATACGGCGCCCCAGTTCAGCCACCGCAGCTTCGCCCGCTCACGACTCGGCCCATAGCGATAGATGAGCACGGTGCCGATTGTGGCGAGGAGCAGAATAGCCGGCCACCTCGCCACTCTGGTCAGGATTTCGATCCAGCGATCCAACCATAGATAGGCGAGCAAGGCCGGAATGACGCCGATCGCCACGATCAGCACGACGGCAAAAAGCAGTGCGGCAAAGGTGAATGCGAGGCACAGGAGCGTTCTGGAAACAATGCCTCTCTTTTCTTTTTCCCCATAGGCGACGTTCATCGCGTCAAAGAGCGCCGCAATGCCGTTGGCCGCACTCCAGAGCGAGACCAACAGGCCGCCAATGAAGCCAAGGCTGAGCGTCGATGTCTTCTGCGTGGTAAGAGACGTCAGCTGATCCGTGATCAGCGCGTAGGAGCCGGGCGGCAAGAGCTCGTCCAGTACGGCCATATGCGCTCCGATGTCGGATGGGTCCGCGATGAACCCGTAAAGCGAGACCAGCGCACCAAGAGCCGGAAACAGCGCCAGCAGGAGGTAGAAGCTTACCCCTGCCGCGATCAGGAAGACGCGCTCCTCGGAAATCTCGGACATCACCCGCCAAAACACATCGCGGATCCCCTTCGCCGGTATCTCTCCCGGCGTGGTCGCGCTGCGCCCCCTCCCGGGCTCGGCGGTTTCCATGGCCTTCGTAAGATCGACGTCTTTCGCGCTCATAGGCGAGCGTCCGGTGTTTTCTGGTGTGTCGCATCCAACGCCCGGGATACTTCCTTGTTCCGGCGCGTCGCTGATTTGAGCCTGTCGCCGCGCGCCGGTCCGGAACAAACACGCCCCCGCCTCGGTTTCGTTCAAGACCGGACGGGAGATAACGACATGACGGGGAAATGGGAGCGATTGGCGCTGATCGGCGCCGCCATCATCATCATCGCCAGCGCGATGTTTTATTTCTACGTCGACCGCTTTCCGACAAGCAGTGCGACGCGGATTGAAGACACGAAGGTCAATGCCGACGGCGTGAAAACGATCGACGAAAACCCGCCGAGCGCCAGCGGAGACAAGAACAATCCATCGTAATGGCGGCCTCTGCGTCCTCGCAACTCGGCCGACGATATAGTCGGAAGTGGCGCTCATTCGTGGAGATGAACGCTGCGCTTCTGTATCAGTCTTGCCTTGTGATGCGGACAGTATTTCCCGGTGGTTTTGGCAGCGCAGAAGAGATACGGGCCGCCACTATTGATGGGCCAGATGCACTCGCCGGGGGACAGTTCCTCGAGGCGCTTCGCGAACGGTAGCCGCTGCACGTCGTACTCGTTCGCTGGGGAGAATTCTCTCAGGTATTCATTCATCGGTGACTTCGGCGCTACCTCAGATACAGGCATCTGGAGGCTTCTGCTATTGGAGAAACGCGCGATCCGGCAAAGTGATCCACGCAACCGCACCAAACACGCCACCCGGCGCCGCTCCCATCGAAGTGGCCCCTCCATGCCGGCTTGGCCGTTGTGTCAGCCGGGAAGCAGCGTGACGACCATTATCGCCGCGACCACGGCAAGCGCAGCGATAAGCACGATCAGTTCGATCATCATGTAACGCTGCATATCACGACGCATGGTGATTTCCTCCACGTAGTTGCGAGGGTGAAATAAAACGCTTCAGGACCGCAAATGTTCACGCCAGCCGGCGCGCCCACATGGAGCGCGGGAACGACACCATCGGCGGACGCGTTTCCGAACGTCATTGCCCGCGTTTTCGCAGCCATCACGCCCGCAAGCCGCGCAGTGATTTTCGGCCTCGATCAAGCTCTCGATGCGTCGAGCCCGGGGGAGAATGAACGGTGGAACGCTACGACATAACACTTGGACTGTTCGGGCTCGTGATCCTGCTCACAGCCTGGATTCCGATGGCCTTTCGCCGCCTGCCGCTTTCTCTGCCCATCTTCTGCATCGCGATCGGGGCCCTGGTCGGACACACGATCCTCAACCCCGTCGCTCATCTCGCCTCGTTCGACAGCCGACTTCTCATCGAGCGCATGACGGAATTTACCGTCATTGTTGCCCTAATGGGCGCCGGACTGAAGATCGATCGCCCCGTCGGCCTGCGCAGCTGGGCTCTCACATGGCGGCTTCTTGGAATTGCGATGCCGTTGGGCATCGCCGTCATGGCCGCCGGCGCTTCCTGGATTCTCGGTCTGGGCGCTGCTTCCGCCGTTCTGCTGGCCGCTTGCCTGGCGCCAACCGACCCGGTCCTTGCGAGCGATGTCCAGGTGGGGCCGCCCCAGACGGGGACAGAGGACGAGGTTCGGTTCGCGCTCACATCGGAAGCCGGCTTGAACGACGGTCTCAGCTTTCCATTCGTATACCTGGCGATTGCGATCGCCCTTGCCTCCGATCAGCCGGACTGGTTCGCCCACTGGTTGCTCTTCGATGTTTTGTGGCGGCTCCTTGCCGGCGTCGTGATGGGATGGATCATCGGCAAGGTGCTCGGCTTTGCCACGTTTCGCCTGCCGAAAGGGGCGGCACTTGTGCGCACCGGCGACGGCTTCGTCGCATTGGGGGTCACCTGCCTCGCCTACAGCCTGACGGAACTCGTCCACGGCTATGGATTCGTAGCCGTGTTCGTCGCCGCGCTCTCGTTCCGCACCGTCGAGCGACACCACGAGTTTCACAAGGAGCTTCACGACTTCTCCGAACAGATCGAAAGACTTCTGATGATGGTGCTTCTCGTCTGCTTCGGAGCCGCCGTCAGCATCGGGCAATTCATTGCCGAACTCGATTGGCGCGTGGTCGCTTTTGCCTTGTTTGTCCTGGCGATCGCCCGGCCTGTCACTGGGTGGATGAGTCTGCCGTCGACCTTGCCCAAGGGAGAAAGGGCCGCGATTGCCATCTTCGGGATCCGCGGCCTCGGCTCGATCTACTATCTCGCATTTGCAACCGGGATGGCCCGCTTCGAAGAGGCGGGCGTCATGTGGTCCGCCGTGGCCTTGATCGTTCTGATCTCCATCGTCACGCACGGGCTGACCGTCACCCCGGCGATGCGCTGGCTCGACAGGCGGCGCAGAATTGTCGGGAAGACGATGCGGGTGAAGTCTTAGAGCGGGGAGAAAACCCACTCGGATCAGCGGGGCAGTCCGGTACCGGTCTGATCTCTCTCGATCCCCTCTTCAGGGAAACCGAGGGCATCGACGGTTTCGAGAATCCGATCTCGCAGCCACCGATGGGATGGCTCGTCATCATGACGGGCATGCCAATACATCCGGATTTCGGGAACGGGAATCGAGAAAGGCGGCCTATAGATGACGATCGGGAGGCTCCTGGCGGCGGCAACTGCAAACTGGCGAGGAACCGCCGCAAGGTAGTTGCCGCTTGCCACCGCCAGCGCAACGGCCTGAAAATGCGGCAATGCCAAACTCACGCGGCGTGTTCGTCCGATCTTGCCCAAAGCCTCGTCGGTGAAGCCCGACATCGAGCCGTCGATCGAGCGGATGGCATGCGGCAGTTCGCAGAAGAGATCGATCGGCAGGACCCCACCCTCTTTGGCCCCCGCCCGGCCGATCACCGCATTGTTCTCGGCTGCAATGATCGCGAAGGGCGAGTGGAAGAGAAGGGCACTGGAGACCCAGTCGGGCACCTCCACCGGGCGCTCGAGCGCCGCATCGATCTCGTCTTCCTGCAGCAGCCTCGCAACGTCGCCGCGCGCGCTGTCGAGAAACCGGAGTGACACGGCGGGCGCTATGCGCGTGATGCGAGCGGCCAGGGAAGGCATCAGCAGCATCGAGAAGAAATCGGCCCCCATGAGGGTAAAGGTGCGTTCAAGCTCTGCCGGTTCAAACCTCTTGGCCGCGTAGAAAACCCGCTCTATCTCGCGCAGCGCCACGCGCACCGGCTCCGCCAGGCTCTCGGCGCGCGGCGTCGGCACCATCTCGTTGCCGCGCCGGACAAACAACTGATCGTTGAGCGCGTGCCGCAAGCGATTGAGTGCCGCGCTGACGGCAGGCTGGCTCAATCCGATCCGATCGCCGGCGCGCGTGACGCTTCTTTCCCGCAGGAGGGCATCGAACACGCGCACAAGGTTCAGGTCCAGAGCATTTAAATTCATCCCGTCAATTCGCCCCATACGATCATTCGATTTCCGTTCAACGCCTGTCTCTCGCTAAATCGCCCGTGACGACGCCACGTCATATCAGGACAAAGGAGCACAGCCGCCATGACAATCACTAGCAGCATGACCGAAGGCAGGGAACTCTTCTGGTTCAACAACACCCTCGTCGCAATCCACGTCTCCTCGAGCAAAGGGAACGACGGCATCTGCGTTGTCGAGCACCACATGCCCTATGGGGATTCTCCGCCACTGCATGTGCATCGCCGGGAAGACGAGGTCTTCCACATCCTGGAAGGCAGTATGCGTTTCCATATCGATGGGCGCGAGCTTACGGCCGGTGCCGGCGAGACGGTCATCGCCCCGAAGGGCCTGGCGCACACCTTCCTTGTCGAATCGAGCGGAGGGGCGCGGTGCTTGACCATCACCCGCGGATCGGATTTCGAAACGCTGCTGCGCCGGATGGGTCGCCCGGCCGATCGGCCGGAACTGCCGCCGCAGTCGGCGCCGACACCGGAACTCATCGCGGCCCTGACACGCTGCTGTACGGAGAACGGCATCGACATCGTCGGCGCGCCGTTGGTCTGATGGCAGTGGGGAGCAGTCGGACTCATCCGCCTCGCTTGGCCCTCGGCTGTGGTCGCACACCCTGCCTCGCGTGGAGGGTCTCGACATGACGATGCCCTCTTCACACCTGCAGCCTTGAAATCCAGCATTCTTTGCGGAAGATTTTACTTCCCTTGTCGGAATGAAGGCCGCAGCTGCGTCTTGGAGTAAGCCGACCGAGCACGTTCAGGTCGGCACCGCCAACTAGGAGGAACTCGTGTCATTGCTTGTTGCGCTCGAAGTCGTGACCCTGTTTGTGGATGATCTCGGCGAGGCAAAGGCCTTTTACAGGAAGGTTTTTGAACCGGAAATCGTATACCAGGATGAAGTCTCCTGCGTCCTGAAGTTCGGGGGCGCCATGATAAATCTGCTTCACGCGTCGCAGGCGCCCGAACTGATCGAACCTTTGCCGGTGGCACCGGCGAATTCGGGCGCCCGTATCCTGCTCACGATCAAGGTCGCTGATGTAGACGCCGTCTGCGCCAGCCTTGAGGATCGAGGCGCGAGGCTGCTGAACGGACCCATCGATCGCCCTTGGGGACGCCGCACCGCCGCTTTCGCGGACCCGTCGGGCCATGTTTGGGAAGTCGCTCAGGAACTTGCGTCCGCTTGATCCGCCTCCCGCTTCAGCTCTCGACGCGAAGTGGCCAAATGCACGAGGAGCGTGATGACAGACCAGAACCTTCGCATGCTCGCCGGGCGGTGCCTCTGCGGCGCCGTTCACTATGTCGTCGCCGACGAATTCCGCTATGCCGCAAACTGTCATTGCACGGATTGCCGGCGGGTGACGGGGGCCGCCTTCAAGCCGTTCGCCGGCATCGAGCGGACTAAGTTCACGGTCACCGGAGGGGCAGACCATCTTCACATCTTCGGCGAAGAGAATGCGCACGATGCCCGCTGCGGCAAATGCGGCTCGTTTCTCTATTCGGCCGTACGTGATGGCGCTTACGTGCATGTGGCGCTCGGTGCGCTCGCCGACGAACCGACGATCCGGCCGGGCGAGCACATTTTTGTCGGCTCAAAGGCACCCTGGTTCGCGATCACCGACGACCTGCCGCAATACTGGGCTCACGTCGCGGACGGGCCGCCGATCAACCGCTGATGTCGCATGCTTGGCCGGGGCATCCGGCACGACATGACACGTAGCCGCCCCGAAACATCGAGAGTATATTGCGGGCGGAGGTGTACATGCGCCGACCTCTCGTCCTTGCTGCCGTCCTGGCCTATGCACTCGGCTTCCCGGTTCAAGCGGAAGTTCTGATCGGCGTTGCGGGCCCGATGACCGGGAAGCTCGCCTGGACCGGCACGCAGCTGAAGCGTGGTGCGGAGCTGGCCGTCGCCCAGATCAATGCTGCCGGCGGCGTCCTCGGCCAGCAGGTCCGGCTGATCGTCGCGGACGATTTCTGCGATCCCCAGCAGGCAGTTGCGGCCGCCCGGAAGCTGGTCGCCGACAAAGCCGTCTTCGTCGTCGGACACTACTGCTCGGGAGCTTCGATCCCCGCATCCGAGATCTACGCCGAGGCCGGCGTTCTGCAGATTTCGCCGTCCTCGACCAATCCGGCCTTGACCGAGCAGGGCCACGCCAACGTCTTCCGGGTGTGCGGTCGTGACGATGCCCAAGGCTTGAAGGCCGGCAACTACCTGGCCGAGCGCTGGGGTGACAAGAAGATCGCTATCCTTCACGACGACACGACCTACGGCAAGGGCCTCGCCGAGGAGACGAAGAAGCAACTGAACAAGCGCGGCGTCACCGAAGCGATCTACCAGAGCTACGAGCCGGGCAAGGACGACTATTCGGCCGAGATCGCGGCCTTGCAAACGGCAGACATCGCGGTGCTCTATCTCGGCGGCTATCATACGGAAGCAGCACTTATGGTTCGCGCCTCGCGCGAGCGTGCCTATCCGGTACAGGTGATCTCAGGCGACGATACGGCGACCGAGGCATTCGGTCTGATCGCCGGCCCCGCCGCCGAAGGGACCCTCTTCACCTTCGTCGCCGACCCCCGTCGCAATTCCGAAGCGGCGGACGTCGTCGAACGCTTCCGGGCCGAGAACTTCGAGCCGGACTCCTGGACATTGCACAGCTATGGCGCTGCCGAGGTCTGGGCCCAGGCGGTTCAGAAAGCGGGATCGCTGGAACCGCAGAAAGTCATCGCGGCGCTGCGGGATCATCAGTTCGATACGGTGCTCGGCCGGATCGACTTCGACGGGAAGGGCGACCTCACTGTTCAGAATTGGGTATGGTATGTTTGGAAGGGTGGCGAGTACGTGCCGCTGGAGTAACCAGCACCGACCGCAGTAGCTCGCCTTCGAGAAGAATCCGTGCGGACGATGTTGACCGCCTCAGCCGAAGCGAGGGGCCGCGATGTTTGATCGTCTCGGCATTCGCGGTCGTCTGCTGTTCGCCTTCTTCGGGATCAGTGCCTTTGCGGTCCTGGCGACCGCAGGCGCCCTGTACGCTTTCCTCCAGCTGAGCCAGGTGGTCGAACGGGTGACGGAGCGCCGGGCCCCGTCCGCGCTTCTGTCGCTCGAACTCTCCCGCCATGCCGAGCGCGTCGCCGCCACCGCGCCCGCCGTCCTCGCTTCGACCAGCAGGGCCCGGCACAGCGAGGTGTCGGCTGCGATCGGCAGCGAGATGTCGCGCCTGGAAGAACTGCTTGCCGCCCTCAAGGGAACGACGCTCAACTCGGCGGTGGTCACCGAAATCGAAGACGCGGCAGTGGGGCTGCGGCGCAACCTGAACGCTCTCGATGGTCTCGTCACCGCCCGTCTGGCCGCGGTCGCGCGGAAGGAGGAACTCGTGCGTCGCCTGTCGACGACAACGAATGCCAGCCAGCGGCTCGTCGCACCCGGCATTCTCGTGATGAACTCCAAGATCCCGCGGTGGCGGACGGCCACGCTCGATCCAGCAACGTCGCCAGAAGCGGAAGCTGCGGCAACGAGAGACCTGGCGCGAGCGATCGCTGCCTATATTCCGCAGCAGACGGCGCAGCGGGAAATCGCCGCCATCAACGACTCGCTTCTGCAGGCCGCGGTCGTGCCGGCGCCGGGCGACCTGTCGCTGCTTGCGTTTCCCTTGCGTCGCTCGGTCGAAGCGCTGGATACGGTAACGCCCGAATTCGATGAGCAATTGCGCAACCGATTCCGCCGGCTGGTGGACGAGTTCAAGGCGCTGATCGACGGCCCGGGAAGCATTCCAAGGGCGCGTTACGACGAGCTCGCAGTCCTGGCTGAAGGCGAGAAGCTGGTGGCGGAAAACGACCGGCTTTCGCGCCAGCTGACGCTTGCGGTGGACCGTCTCGTGGCTGCTGCGCAGAGTGATATTTCGGAGGCGGGCGAGGAAGCCGCAACAGTTCGCCGCTTTGGCACAGGTATCGTGCTCGGCTCCGCTCTTCTCAGCCTGCTGAGTTCGATTCTGATCGTCTGGCTCTATGTCGACCGCAACCTTCTTGCCCGTCTCGCCGGCCTGAGCCACAGCATGCTCGCCATTGCCGCTGGCAATCTTCGGGTGGCGCTGCCGGAGACCGGCGGCGACGAGATCGGCCGTATGGCCAAGGCGCTGCGCGTCTTCCGCGACACGGCGATCGAGGTCGAGGAGAAGAACCTGCGCGACGTGGCCGAAGCCCGCCAGCGCCTGATCGACGCGATCGAGAGCATTTCCGAAGGCTTCGCTCTTTACGACGGCGACGACCGGCTCCTCCTCTGCAACAGCCGATATCGAGAAATTCTCTATCCGGGACTGGATGATGCCGTCGTCTCCGGCAAGAGCTTCGAGGCGATCATCCGCGCGGCGGCGGAGCGTGGCCTGATCGAGGATGCCATAGGCAGGGAGGAGGAATGGATTGCCGAGCGGCTCGAGGCGCATCGCAATCCGGCCGGAACGCTCCTCCAGCAACGCGGCCCGGATCGCTGGGTCCAGATCAGCGAACGCCGGATCTCGGGCGGCGGCACGGTCGCCGTCTATTCCGACGTAACGGAGCTGAAGCGTCGCGAGCAGGACCTTTCCGACAAGTCGGCCGCACTCGAAGCACTGTCGGCCAAGCTTGCAAAATACCTCGCTCCGCAGGTCTATAGTTCGATTTTCAGCGGCCGACAGGATGTCAGTATCGCAAGCCAGCGCAAGAAGCTGACGATCTGCTTTTCCGACATCGCCGGCTTCACCGAAACGACCGACAAGATGGAATCCGAGGAACTCACCCAGCTCCTCAACCAGTATCTGACGGAAATGTCGAAGATCGCCCTCTCCTTCGGCGCGACGATCGACAAATATGTCGGCGACGCCATCCTGATGTTCTTCGGCGATCCGGAGACAAGCGGCGTGAAGGAAGACGCCATTGCCTGCGTATCGATGGCGCTGGCGATGCAGAAGCGAATGGCCGAACTTGGCGAGACCTGGCGCGGGGCCGGGATCGAAACGCCGCTCCGCAGCCGGATCGGTATTCACACCGATTACTGTACCGTCGGCAATTTCGGCAGCGAAGACCGCATGGACTACACGATCATCGGCGGGGCCGTGAACCTCGCCGCGCGGCTGGAGCAGGAAGCGGAGCCTGGATCGGTCCTCATCTCTTACGAGACCTTCGCGCAGATCAAGGACGTGATCCATTGCGACGAGGCAGGGCGAATCCGCGTCAAGGGCCTAGCGTATCCGGTCGCGACCTACAGGGTCGTCGACTTCAGGACCAATCTCACTGCCGCTTGTGACGAAATCCACAAGGAGTTGCCGCATCTCAAGCTGGATGTGGAGCCCGACCTCATGTCCTCCGGCGAGCGTGAAGAGGCCGCGGCAACGCTTCGCGAGGCGCTTAGCAAGCTCTCTCGATAATCCGCTGCTCACCATCCAAGGAACATGATCCATCCAACGCTTGTAGGTGGGCAAAGTGCAAGTCACGCGGGCAATGGCGACACAGTACGGCGTTCTCGCCAACGACCGAAGGAGGAAGGATGCGAGTGCTTGTGGTAGGTGCTTCCGGCCTGATCGGCTCGGCCGTCTGCGCGAAGCTTCTTGAGCGTGGCACGACAGTTGTGCGCGTCGTCCGGCCCGGCTCTTCGTGGTCGGGGGCCGGCGCAGCCGTGGAAATCGATCTTGCGCAGGCTCACCGGCCGGAAGACTGGCTGCCTCATCTGTCAGGCATTGCCGCCGTGGTCAATTGTGCCGGCACGCTTCAGGACGGGCCGGGCGAAGATACGGCCGGCGTCCACGCCCGCGGTCCCGCGGCCCTGTTTCAGGCTTGTGAAAAGGCCGGCGTCCGACGGGTCATACATTTCTCGGCAATGGGAGTCGAAAAGGAGCAACCCTCCTCATTTTCCCGCACCAAGCTCGAAGGCGACAAGGCGCTGATGGCGCGGGATCTCGACTGGGTCATTCTGCGCCCCTCGGTCGTCCTCGGCCCCGGCGCCTTCGGCGCCAGTGCGCTCTTCCGGGGGCTGGCGGCTCTGCCCGTCCTGCCGCTCGTGCCGAATACCGGGCTTCTTCAAGTGGTGCGTCTGGAAGACGTCGTGCGGACGGTCGAGATATTCGTCAGACCAGATGCCCCCAAGCAACTGGTCCTGGAAGTCGCCGGGCCGGAGGCCCTGTCCTTCGAAGATGTCGTGAGAACCTATCGGCGCTGGCTCGGCTGGCGGCCTGCCCGCGTCCTCAACTTACCTGCTGCGCTCGCAGATCTCCTCTACAAGTTCAGCGATCTTGCCGGAGCACTCGGCTGGCGTCCGCCGACCCGAAGCACGGCGCAAAAAGAGATCACCCGCGGCGCCGTGGGCGACATCCGGGCCTGGTCGGAGAACACCCAGATAGAACCGACAGCGCTCTCGGCAGCGCTGGCCGGAACGCCGGTTTCCGTTCAGGAAAGATGGTTCGCGAAGCTCTACCTCCTGAAGCCGGTCATATTCGTCGTGTTGTCGCTATTCTGGATCGGCACCGGCATCATATCGCTGACGGCCGGCTACCAGATCGGCATCGACCTCATGGAGCGCACCGGCGCGGGAGTCCTGGCCGGCCCCAGCGTCATCGCCGGAGCGATCGCAGACATCATCATCGGAATCGCCATTGCGGTTCGTCGAACCAGCCGCGCCGGGCTCTACGGTGCAATCGGCCTCTCGCTTTTCTATGCCGTGGCCGGGACGATCCTGCTTCCCGAATTGTGGAAGGAGCCGCTCGGTCCGCTCATGAAGATCTGGCCGATCATCGGGCTGCACCTCGCCGCCTTGGCGATCCTGGAGGAGCGATGATGCTCTATTTCGTGCTCAAGTACCTGCACATCATCGGCGCCTCCGTGCTGTTGGGCACGGGCGCGGGAATTGCGTTCTTCATGCTTGCGGCGCATCGGACGGGTCGCGCCGGGACGATCGCTGCCGTTGCGCGCATCGTTGTCGTGGCGGACTTCCTGTTCACGGCCACCGCCGTCGTCCTGCAGCCGATAACGGGGGTCGCGCTCGCATGGCATGTCGGCTACTCCCTGACGGAGGGGTGGATCCTGTTGTCGATCCTCCTGTACCTGGTCACCGGCGCGTTCTGGCTGCCGGTCGTATGGATGCAGATGGAATTGCGCGGGCTCGCCGAGACCGCGAGCAAGGGCGGCCAGCCATTGCCCAAACGCTACTATCGACTTTTCCATCTGTGGTTCGCCTTCGGCTTTCCGGCCTTTGGCGCGGTCCTTGCGATTTTCTGGCTGATGATCGCCCGGCCCGCTATAGAGTGGTGAGCGATAGGATGGCGCTTAACGGGAGGGACAGGCCGCATGATTTTGGTACGCCCAGCCGCAAGGGATGAAGCGGATGCCCTTGCTCGGATCGGGCTCTCGGCCTGGTGCAAAGGGATAAGGCCGCTCGTCTCGGCGGAAGTCGCCACGGCGATTGAGCGGGACAACCCGTTCTTGCCGTTTCTCCGGGAAATGGGAACAAGGATCCTGGTCGCCGAAGTCGAGGGCCAAGCTGCCGGGATTGGAGCCTGCGAACACGCAGACGATACGATCAGCGATATCTGGGTGGCTCCGGCTTTCGAGGGGCGAGGCGTTGGATCGGCGCTCGTGAGAGCGCTCGAAGCCCAAATCCTCGAGCGGGGCTACTCCGAAGCTCGCATCGAAGTAGCCGCCGCAAATGAAAGAGCGCTCGAGCTCTATCAACGCCTTGGTTACCGGCAGGCTTGGAGGAAGGTGGTCCTTGATCCGGTGTTGCGTGAGAACCTGGAGAAGATCGGACTGACGCGGCTTCTTTCACCTGCCTGAACGAGCGCGCCCGGCCATCACGTCGTGACGGCCGCCCCGCCCGCTCAAGTGTCACCAAAAGCTTCCGCCAGATCATTGTGAGCCGTGACTGCCGCGATCTCCCCATGCGCCATGGCGACCCCCATCTGGTTGAGGCCCGTCACCACATCGCCGATCGCGTAAAAGCGGCGGACATTGGTACGTTGATGTCGATCGGTCGGTATCCGCCCTTCCTCGTCAAGCTCCGCTCCAATCGCCCGTGCAAGAACGGACTGCGGACTGCAGCCGAGCGCCGAATATACCGCCACTGCTTCCATCGTTACACCATCCGCGAATTCCAACGCGATGCGATCTTCGGGAGCCGGCCTGTGACGTGCCAATCGGGCAGTGACCAGCCGAACGGGCGCCTCGATCTCTGCTGGACCCAGGCCCTCCGGTTCGGCACCCAGCGTCGCCACCGTCACGTCGTCGGTGAACGACAGCAGAAACGCGGCTTCCCTCACCGCCCGCCGGGTATTGCCGATGACGACGACAGGAGCGCCATTGATCTCATACCCGTCGCAAATCGGGCATACCCTGAGATTGCCATTTCGCACGAGTTCCCTTGCATCGGGCCAGGGCGGAAGAACATCGACCAGGCCTGTCGCGCAAATGACCGCACGACCTTGGAGAGCCCGTCCGGCCGCTCTGCACTGAAAGCCGTCGCCTGTCTGCTCCAACAGATCGGCACGCGCGGCGACATGTTCCACCCCAAACCTGCGGGCTTGATCATGCATACGGTCAAGCAACAACTGGCCGGGAACGCCATCCGGAAAAGCCGGATGATTGTAGGAGCGCGGGATGAGCGAAGCGCGGCTGCTCCCCGCGTCGACGACGACCACATGCCGATTGAGGCGCGCCAGATAGACGCTTGCGGCGAGCCCGGCAGGGCCGCCACCCACTACGATGCAATCATATATGAGGTTATCGCGCACGCACCGTCTCGCTGATCCGTCAAACAGCCTCGTGTGAACGGCTCAAGTGGCCAGTTGTTCCCGGAATCCCCCATGCTCGGGAGATGTGATGTGGCCCCGCCGGTCGAGCGCTATTCCTGCGCGACCGCAAGAGGCTTGAACGCGGGCGCGTTGAGAGGCTCGCCATCCACCGAGAAGTGGGAGCCGTGGCATGGACAGTCCCAGCATCTTTCGAAGCCGTTCCAATGCACGACACAGCCCGCATGGGTGCAAGTCGCAGATCGAAGATGGAGCTCGCCGCCGTCGTCGCGATAGGCGGCGAGCTTTGCGGTGCCGCGGCGAACCAGGCCGCCTTCGCCCGGCTTCAACTCGTCGACGGAAGACATTTCTCCGCCGGTGAGATGTTCAGCGAGGTTGGCCGGCATGGTGAGATTTTCCGAGATGTACTCGCCAGCTGCGCTGATCGAGATTCGATTTGGCTGGTAGGCGCCTGCCCAGGCATTGTCCCGCCCGAGGACCAGATCGCGCAAAATCAACGAGCCCGCAACACCGTTCGAAAGCCCCTCCCCGGAATCGCCGGTCACGATAAAGATATTCTCGTTTCCGGGGTTGCGGCCGATATAGGCAAGGTGATCGACCGGCTCCATGACTTGCCCGGACCAGGAATATTCCGGATCGCCCATCGAGGGGTAATGGGCCTTCGCCCATTCGGTTAGTCTCGCGATGCGCTCCGGCTGGTCATTGGCCCGTCCCGTCTTGTGGTCCTCACCGCCGACAATCAGCCAATCGTGCTCGGCGCCCGAAGGTTGCAGGCGCACATAGTGATAAGGATCGAGCGTGTCCCAATAAAGCGCATCGGTCACCGTGCCGCTCGGCACCCGCCCGGCAATCACATAGGTGCGGTATGGCGCCTGCTTCGTGTGGACCGCAATCCAGTCGTTTATCGGTGAATTCGTTGCGATCACCGCCGCCCTCGCACGGATTTCATTGCCGTTCTGGGTTCGGACGATTGTTTCACTGCCCTTCTCTTCGACGCTGACGATCGGCGTCTCCGCGTATAGCCGCCCACCATCCCGTTCGATGCACCGGATCAGTCCCTCAATATATTTGAGCGGATGGAACCGCCCCTGGTTCGGGAACCGGAGACAGCGGTGCTCGCCGCCGTCCTCTGCACCTGGCATTGCATCCCAGGCGACCTCGGAAAAACCCAGGCTGTGACAGGCATCGATTTCCCGCTCCAGCAAAGAAACGTGGTCGTCCGAGGCAGCGAACAGATAGCCGTCGAGGCGCCGGAAATCGCAATCCATCTCTTCGGACTGCTGGATTTGTTCGACGCGATCGAGTGCAGCGCGTTGGCTATCCAGGTAGTGCCGGGCCTCGTCACGGCCCCGTATGCCGATGAGCTTGTGGTAAAAATCGTCGAGGACGGAAGCGAGATGCGCGCTGGTGCGAGCCGTCATGCCCCGGCCGATGGCGCCCCGGTCCACGACGACCACGGATTGCCCTTGGCGGCAGAGTTCATAGGCGGTCGAAAGCCCGGCGATGCCGGATCCCACCACAACCACGTCTGCGCGCTCATCCGTGGTCAGCGGTTGTGCCCGCCACTCGCGGACGGTTGCCATCCAAAGGGATACGCTGCGTTCGGAACTCACATTCATCACGCTAATCTCCTTCAGACGAACCGCGGTCCCGGAGAAATGTTCCTCGGGCAGGCGCGGCAAGCGTGCGGCGAACGCAACTTGCCGTTCGCATTCGAGTCGCAGCCGCGACCGGCAATCGGACGCCCAGCGCGGCCTCCTGGACGTCAACGCGGAGCGGCAGACCTGGCCCGACAAGTAGCTGAGGGGCACGCGCTCCTCTGGGCTTCCTCGATAGCCGCGCTACTTGCTTATCAGGGTTTTTCGCAATCAAGGCTCCGCCATGCTCAAATGGGCTCTTATCTTCCTGGTCATCTCGGTCATAACGGGCTTTCTCGGCTTCTCCGGCATCTCTGCCGCGACGGCAGGAATTGCCAAGATCCTGTTCTATCTGGCGCTGATCATATTCCTGATCTTCCTGATCCTTGCCCTCTTCGCCGGCAGCGCCGTGGTGTAGGCCCATCTTGCCCCAAACCCTTCGGAAAGGCACAAGGGAGGTCTGAACGTGTGGGGGCGCAGGGGATAAGATGCTGAGGTTTTCAAGGAGAGCGGACCAGGGCCAGGCCAAGGCCGCCAGCCAATCGATGCAGATCGCGCTCGCGTCGGGATCCGCAGCGATCGCCCAGCCTTCCCGACTTCCGACGCTTGCCGCCACGGCGGCGACTGTCGCTGTTCTCTATTTCGCCAGCGAAGTGTTCCTCCCCCTGGCAATCGCCATCCTGCTCACCTTCGCGCTGGCCCCCGTAGTCTCGAGGCTGAGGAGGGCGGGTTTGCCGCGCTCGGTCGCAGTGATCGGTACGGTTGCGACAGCCTTTCTGTTTCTCTCCGCATTCAGTGTCATCCTGGCCGTGCAGGTCAGCGAAGTGGCGCAGAACCTTCCCACCTACCAATACAACATCATCGAAAAGATCAGGGTTCTGAAGGAGGCGGGCTCGGAAAGCCAGATCTTCGAGCGCCTCAGCCGCGTGGTGGAACGGATCAGCACGGAAATCAGCCGCCCCAAGCCTGAAACGCGCCTGTCGCCCGCCCCGGATCCCGAGCAGAAGCCGCTTCTCGTGGAGATATTTTCTCCTGAACGCCCGATCGAAACGCTGAGGAATATCATCGATCCCCTGCTCGGGCCTTTGGCCACGACCGGCCTCGTCATTGTCGTCGTCATCTTCATGCTTTTCGAAAGGGAGGACCTGCGCGACCGCTTCATCCGGCTGGTCGGCTATGGCGACCTGCACCGCACGACCGAGGCCCTGCAGGACGCCGGCGCACGGGTGGGTCAGTATCTGCTCATGCAGTTGGTGGTGAACATCACCTACGGGATACCGCTTGCCATCGGCCTCTGGCTGCTCGGGATACCCAATGCCATCCTTTGGGGAATGCTCGCGATCGTGCTGCGCTTCGTCCCTTATATCGGCCCCGTCATCGCCGCGGTCCTTCCGCTGTTTCTCGCCTTCGCCGCGGCTCCGGGTTGGAGCCTGCTGGTCTGGACGGCGGCCCTGTTCATTGTCCTGGAACTCCTCAGCAACAATGTCGTCGAGCCCTGGCTCTACGGCTCGCGGACTGGCCTTTCGCCGCTTGCGATCATCGTCTCGGCGATTTTCTGGGCCTGGCTCTGGGGGCCGGTCGGACTGGTGCTGTCGACGCCGCTGACGGTTTGCCTCGTGGTGCTCGGCCGCCATGTCCCGCAGTTCGAGTTTCTTGAAATCCTGCTGGGCAACGAACCGGTGCTCGATCCCAAGGAGCGGCTCTACCAACGATTGCTGGCCGGCGATCCGGATGAGGCGACCGACAACGCCGAAGAAATGCTCGAGGAGAAATACCTCGTCGAGTTCTATGACACGGTCGCAATCCCCGCCCTGCTTCTTGCGGAACACGACCGCGCCCGTGGCGCGCTGACCGACCCGCAGGTGGCCCAGATTGCCCAGAGCGCGCGTACGCTCGTCGCCAACCTCGAGGAAATCGCCGGCGAAGAGGAAGAGGAGGAAGAGGAAGAGGAAGACGCGAGCGAAGAAGCCGACAATGGAGACGACCATACCGACGACTATGACCTGCCTCTGGGCGAGGGAAAATCCGTGCTCTGCATCGGCGGGCGCGGCGAACTCGACGATGTGACGGCGTCGATGCTGGCCCAGGTCATCGGAGTCCAAGGGGCGGACGTGGCCTCCGCGAGTTACAAGGACTTGAAGCCGGGCGCTATCCGGACGCTTCCCATCGCCGGGCGTAATGCGATTGTCGTGAACTTTCTCGATCAAGAATCCTTGCGACACGCCAAATTCATCGTGCGCCGCCTGAAGCGCCTTGCGCCGACGGCGCGCATCGGCATCGCGCTCTGGCAGGAGGAAGGTGCGCCAAATATCGCTCTGGTCGAAGAGCTGCAGGCAGATTTTGTCGTGTCCGTGATCGCCGGGGCAGTCCGTGAGGCGCTTTCCGACGAGGCCGCCCGGCCATTGAAGGCGGTGCGCGCGAAGATTGCCCCTCGTCACCAGGTGCGCAGACGGACGAGTTCGACAGTGAAATCGGCGCCCGCTGACCAGAACGCGGGATAGAACCGATTGCGCCCCCGTCCCAGCCTTTGCTGCGGGAGGTCGCATCGAAACTCGCATCCGCAGAGCAAAAAGCGTATAAAGTTCATAGCTATGTCCCGGGAGTGTCCAAAGGCCCGGAACGTTCCGACGGCGCTGGCGTTCTCTCGGGAAAGACCTGGAGTGAAGCCATGGAACAGATGAACGCGCGCAGACTTGCAGACGAGTATCTGCGTCTCGGCGGCCACCGTCGCGTGGTGATCGACGATAACGAGACCTCGATCAGGAACTGGGAGCCGGAGCCTGACGAGGCCGAGGCATTCTGGAAGACCTATGTGGAAACGCTCAGCCCCGAGCGGCAGCGGGAAGTAGTGCTCTTCTTGCCCACGATCAATCGTGCGTGAAGACTGCTGTTCCCCAGGATCCTCCTTCAGGCAGTTGGAACCGGAAAACTTCGTTCCGAATTGTAGCTGAACAACCGCGTCCATCGAATGCGATGGATGCGGCGGCGGAACCATGGACATGAACATAGCTCGGGAAGTCATCGGTTTGACGCATCCTGCCGCAGGCGAATGGTGGACGCAGCACCGCGGCCAGTCGCCCGTCGTCGCAACCGCCATTCACAATGGCCACGCGATGCGCGACTCCGTGAATCGCCTCTGCGGGCTTACCGAGGAAGAGCGCCGGCGTGAGGAGGATCCCTTTACCGAGTTCATCATCCGCGATGTGCCGAACCGGATCGTCGTTCACCGGTCGCGTTTCGAGGTCGATATCAACCGGCCGCGCGACGGGGCCATCTATCTGCGGCCGGAACAGGCTTGGGGTCTCAACGTCTGGACGGGCGAACTGCCCGGCGAGATCACCGCGGCGTCGCTCGCGATGCACGACGAATATTATGCGATGCTGCAATCGTACCTCCGAGGCATCGAGCGCTGCCACGGACGCTTCGTCGTCCTCGACGTGCACAGTTACAACCACCGTCGATCCGGCCCCAAGGCGGAGCCGACGATGGCGGCGCAAGCGCCGGACGTCAATATCGGCACGTTCTCCATGGACCGCAGGAAATGGGCGCCGGTGGTCGAACGCTTCGTGGAAGCGGTACAGTCCTTCGAATTTCCCGGCGGCCGTCTCGATGTGCGGGAGAACATCGCCTTCCAGGGCCGGGGCTACCAGGCGCGCTTCATTCACGAGCATTTTCCGGAAACGGGCTGCGCGATCGCGGTCGAATTCAAGAAGATCTTCATGGAGGAATGGACCGGAGAACCCTTCGTCGAAACGCTCCGCGCGCTCAGACAGCTGGTTGCCTCGACGCTGCCCGTGCTCGTCGATGCGTTGGAGTCAGGCCGATGAAACCGGCAAGCGCATGTACCTCTGCCGTTCCCGACGATCCGGATTGGCTAACCGACGTCGTCGCCGCGATTGAAGCGGGCAAGGCGGTACGGAAGGAACTGCCGAACGGGGGGCGCCTCCATGTCGACAGGGCCTTGCCCTTTCTGTGCATCCATGTCGCCGGTCAAGACAGCGCTCCTGTCGCACGCGAGATCACGCAGGCAAATGCTTCCTATCTGATCGCCCCGGACGCGGCCACCGCCACCCCCATCGTGTCGGCCGTCGGAGCGCTGCTCGATCGCCGCTTCGGAGCCTTCATGGTGCTCGAAATGGGCGAACTCGCCCGAGACGAGTTGCTCACCGACAAGGCACCTTTTCTTCCGCCTTTCACAATCGAAGTCACGACGGGAAAAAAGGGCCCCATCCGTGCGGCCGCACAAGCCTTCATCGCTGCCATCGAGGCGATCCAGGTCAAGTTCCGCACGCCGCGAGTCGAATTCCATGAATGGCCGGAGGGCCGGAGAACTGCGGACGAGGCGCTCGAGGTGCCGTTCCCGCTGATGCGCGTGCGCTTTGCACCGGTCTACCGTCAGCGCGATTCGGGCAAGATCTTTCCGGAGCTCCGCGAGCGGTTGATCGCCAGCATCTTCGATGCCGGCCTCCACGCTTTCGCTGCTTTTGCCAAGTCGACGAAGGGCCTCACCATCTCGACGCATCGCGCGCTCGGGCGAAAGGCATTTATCGACGCCGTCGTGCGCACCGACCGCAGCATCGATGAGATCGCGTCCGCCTTCGATTTCCTGCTCGCCGTCACGCCGATCAACGCGGAAGCCGCCTGGAACGAGTTTGCCGCGTCCGACTACGCGCGTGCGCCTCGGTTTCTCTACCGGCCTTTGACGCTGCAGGTGGAGGCGGCGAAGCGAAAGCTCTTCTCGATCCCCTTCGAGCACCTCGAGGATCCGGTGCTCTACCAGCTTTACCGCGAGAAGCAGCAGGAGCTCGATCTGCAGCTATCGATCCTTTCGGCGCGGGAAACGGCAAAGTTCATCGAGTTCGGCCGCGCCCTTTACGGCCCGATAGAGGCCGGCCTCCTGCGGGCGGCAAAGGATGTCCTCGCCCGCATCAACAAAACCACAGGCAAAGCCGGCGGTTCCTCCCCGGCGCCCGTCGAATGCGCGGATTGCGACTTCGTCGAAAGACGGGCGCGTGAGATGATCGCCGAATATGCGCGCCGTTGCAGCGACTTCGCGGCGCGCGTTGAAGTGCGGGACGATCTTCCCCCGGGCTTGCTGGTGTCGGGCCATAGATTGTTGATCGCCCTAAGCACGACCATGCCGGTCGATCGTGTCGAAGCGATCCTCAGCCACGAGATCGGCGTTCACCTCTTGACCTATTTCAACGGCTCGGCCCAGGGCCTGCGCCTCTTTCGCTCAGGCCTCGCCGGATACGAGGGCATGCAGGAGGGGCTGGCGGTCTTTGCGGAATTCCTGGCCGGCGGCATGACGAGCGAGAGGCTTCGCCTGATCGCCGCGCGCGTGGTCGCCTGCGCCGCCATGCTCGACGGCGCGTCCCTCCCGGAAGCCTATCGACTTCTCGCCCACGAGCACGGATTGCCGCAGGCGGATGCCTTCAACGTGGTCCTGCGCGTCTATCGTGGCGGTGGCCTTGTCAAGGATGCCATCTATTTGCGGGGGCTCCTGCAACTGCTCGACCATCTGGCCAATGGCGGCGCGCTCGAACCCTTCTGGATGGGAAAGATCGCGGCCTCGCATTTCGGTGTCATGCAGGAACTGAGTGCCCGCGGCCTGCTCGGCGGGCCTGCGGTGCGCCCCATGTTCCTCGACCACCCGAAAGCACCGATGCGTCTTGAGAGGGCCCGATCGGGGATGACTCCGCTCGACCTGTTGGACAACTAGGAGCAGCAGATGCGCATCGCCTTTCTCGTCAACTCCATCGAGGGCGAGGCCACGTTCTATACGACGACGTCGCTCGCGCTGGCGGCACTCTCCCGCGGTCATGAGGTTTGCTATGTCACACCCGGGGATTTCGTGCTTCGGCCGGACGACAGCTTGCTCATCCGCGCCACCACGTTAAAAGGCCCCAAACCGAAGAAGCCGGAGACATTGCTCAACAGTCTCAAGGGCGACCAGGCGAAGATCACCGGCATGGACATAAGCGAGGTGCAGGTCCTGTTCCTCAGAAACGACCCCGCCGAGGACGCCGATCGGCGCCCCTGGGCAGTCTATGTCGGGACCAATTTCGGACGGCTGGCCGCAGCCCGGGGCGTCATCGTGGTCAACGATCCTGATGGCCTGGCGCTGGCGCAAAACAAACTCTATTTCCAGGGCTTCCCCGAGATCGTCCGGCCAACGACGATGATCTCCAGGAGCATCGAGGAAATCCGCAGCTTCATCGAAGACCACCCGGACGGTGTCATCCTGAAACCGCTGCAGGGGTCCGGCGGCAAGAATGTCTTCAAGATCCAGTCCAAGGACGAAGCCAATCTCAACCAGATCTTCGAGGCGGCGAGCGAGACGGGATATCTGATCGCTCAGAGCTATCTTCCCGAGGCGGTCGGTGGCGACATCCGGCTTTTCCTGATGAACGGGCGTACGCTCGAACGCGACGGCGTCTATGCCGCTTTTCGGCGCGTGCCGGCGAAGGGCGATGTTCGCTCGAACCTGCATGCCAGCGGTACGGCCGAACCGGCGACCGTCACACCAGAAATCCTCGCCATCGCGGATAAATTGCGCCCCAAATTGATCGAGGACGGCATGTTCCTGGTCGGTCTCGACATCGTCGGCGACCGCATACTGGAAGCGAACGTCTTCACTCCCGGGGGTTTCCCCG
Organism: Sinorhizobium glycinis; assembly: GCF_001651865.1. Taxonomy (GTDB): domain Bacteria; phylum Pseudomonadota; class Alphaproteobacteria; order Rhizobiales; family Rhizobiaceae; genus Sinorhizobium; species Sinorhizobium glycinis. The sequence continues at coordinate 225,804 of NZ_LPUX01000055.1, read as the reverse complement.
AGATCGCAGCGATTCACGGTGTTGATTTCAGCGAGGATGTCATCGCCGCACTGGAGGACAAGGTACGATTGCAGGAACTCTACCAGGGAGCGTTACCGAACCGCACGCTCGCTACGCTGTGATGGCACACGCGCGCCGGATCATTACAATTTTTGGATGAATTCTAGTGGATTGAGGCGGGCGACATCAAAAGTGAGTTTACAAAAGTAATATTATATGATTTTTTCTCGACAGCTGCATGGAGAGCAGCTTTCTTTGGGAGGAAATCATGAAATTCGTGAAGGCACTTGCCAGTGCAACGATCCTTGCTGCCTGCACTTTTGGCACCGCTTCGGCCGCGGACCTCGTCGTCGGCTTTTCCCAGATCGGCTCGGAGTCCGGCTGGCGCGCCGCCGAGACGACGCTGACAAAGCAGCAGGCCGAACAGCGTGGCATTGACTTGAAATTCGCCGATGCGCAGCAGAAGCAGGAAAACCAGATCAAGGCGATCCGCTCCTTCATCGCCCAGGGCGTCAACGCCATCCTGCTCGCACCGGTCGTCGCGACCGGCTGGGACGAAGTGCTGCAGGAAGCCAAGGATGCCGAAATCCCGGTGATCCTGCTCGATCGTACCGTCGATGCGCCGAAGGAGCTCTACCTGACGGCCGTGACCTCCGACCTCGTGCATGAAGGCAATGTCGCCGGCAAGTGGCTCGTCGATACGGTGGCGGGCAAGCCCTGCAACGTCGTCGAGCTTCAGGGCACGACGGGCTCGTCGCCCGCCATCGACCGCAAGAAGGGCTTCGAAGCGGCGCTCGCCGGCAAGGACAATCTGAAGATCGTCCGCAGCCAGACCGGCGACTTCACCCGCACGAAGGGCAAGGAAGTCATGGAAAGCTTCCTGAAGGCCGAAGACGGCGGCAAGAACATCTGCGCGCTCTACGCTCATAACGACGACATGGCCGTCGGCGCCATCCAGGCGATCAAGGAAGCCGGCCTGAAGCCGGGCAAGGACATCCTCGTCGTCTCGATCGACGCCGTTCCGGACATCTTCCAGGCCATGGCCGCCGGCGAAGCCAACGCCACTGTCGAACTGACGCCGAACATGGCCGGCCCGGCCTTCGATGCGCTTGCCACCTACCTGAAGGACGGCAAGGAGCCCGAAAAGTGGATCCAGACGGAATCGAAGCTTTATACCCAGGCCGACGATCCGATGAAGGTCTACGAGGAAAAGAAGGGCCTCGGTTACTGATCTCGCTTGCGGCCCGCACGATACACCTGTGCGGGCCGTCTATGTTCCGCAGCGTCGGTTGCTGCGGGAAGACCGCCTGATCCTTGGCGAGGAACGGCGCGCATCCGTCGCAAACGGCGTGTGCGCGGCCTTCCAGTGCAGAGACAGTTTCAATGCAGACCAGCAGCGACAATATCCTTTCGGCTGTCCGGATCGAGAAGGGCTTTCCCGGAACGAAGGCCCTCGACAAGGTCGATTTTCACCTCAGGCGCGGCGAGGTCCACGCGCTGCTCGGGGAGAACGGCGCCGGCAAATCCACGCTCATCAAATGCCTGACCGGCGCCTATCGGCGGGACGGCGGCAGCATCTTGCTCGACGGCGCCGAAGTCGACCCGCGCGACACCTTTGATGCGCAGAGGCTGGGCATCGGGACCGTCTACCAGGAGGTGAACCTCCTGCCGAACCTGACGGTCGCCGAGAACCTCTTCCTTGGACGTCAGCCGCGCCGCTTCGGCATGGTCGATACGCGGACCATGAACCGCAAGGCCCGCGAACTGCTCGCGGAATACGAGCTTGATCTCGATGTGACGCGCGACCTCGCGAGCTTTTCGGTGGCGATCCAGCAGGTCGTGGCGATCGCCCGTGCCGTCGATCTTTCCGGCAAGGTGCTGATCCTCGACGAACCGACGGCGAGCCTCGACGCGCACGAGGTCGCCATGCTCTTCCGCATCGTCCGGCGTCTCAAGGCACGCGGGCTCGGCATCATCTTCATCACCCACTTCCTCGAGCAGGTCTACGAGATTTCCGACCGCATCACCGTGCTGCGCAACGGCCAGCTCGTCGGCACGCGCGACACCTCCGACCTCAGCCGGCGCGACCTGATCGCCATGATGATCGGGCGCGAGCTCGCGGCTGAAATCCATTCGGCGCGCACGGAAGTCGCCGAGGGCCGGCTGCGCTACCGCTTCAGGAATTACGGCCGCCGCGGCCGCATCAATCCCTTCGATCTCGACGTCCGGGCCGGCGAGGTCGTCGGCATCGCCGGCCTGCTCGGTTCCGGACGCACGGAAACAGCCGACGTGCTTTTCGGCGCCCATCGCGCCGACAGCGGTACGGCGGAGATCGACGGCCAGACCGTCGATCTGTCGTCGCCGCGGGCGGCCATCCGCCAGAAGTTCGGCTTTTGTCCTGAGGACCGCAAGACGGACGGTATCGTCGGCGATCTGTCGGTGCGCGAAAACATCGTGCTCGCCTTGCAGGCACGGCGCGGCTGGACGCGGCCGATCTCGCGCGCCGAGCAGAACCGGCTGGCGGACCAGTACATCCGGGCGCTCGATATCAGAACCCCCGACCGCGAGAAGCCGATCAAGCTGCTTTCCGGGGGCAACCAGCAGAAGGCGATCCTCGCCCGCTGGCTTGCGACCGAACCCGAATTCCTGATCCTCGACGAGCCGACGCGCGGCATCGATGTCGGCGCCCATGCCGAGATTGTCAGATTGATCGAAAGCCTGCGCGAGAAGGGCCTGTCGCTGATCGTCATCTCATCCGAAATCGAGGAGCTGGTCGCCTATAGCACGCGGGTCGTCGTGCTGCGCGATCGAACCCACGTCGCCGAACTCGGCGGAGACCGTATTACCGCGCATCAGATCGTCGAAGCGATTGCCGCGGCCAACGAGCGGGAGGCATCGTGACTTCGACCGTGCGGACCTATCTTGGCAGGTTGCTGCCGCAATTGATCGCGTTGACGATCATTATTGCTGCGATTTCAATTATTTTTCCCGGCTTCCTCAACCTTCAAATCCAGAACGGTCGCCTTTACGGCAGCCTGGTCGATATCCTGAACCGCGGCGCGCCTGTCGTGCTGCTGGCGATCGGCATGACGGTCGTGATCGCCACCAAGGGCATCGATCTTTCGGTCGGTGCCGTCATGGCGATCTGTGGAGCGGTGTCTGCTTCCCTGATTACCTCCGGCCATTCGCTTGCTGAGACGCTCCTTATCACCCTCGCCGTGGGCATTCTCTGCGGCATCTGGAACGGCATCCTGGTCGCCGTCCTCGACATCCAGCCGATCATCGCCACGCTCGTGCTGATGGTCGCCGGCCGCGGCATCGCACAGCTCATCACCGAGGGCGCCATCCTCACCTTCAACGATCCCGGTCTCATCTTCATCGGCAGCGGCTCGTTCGCGGGCCTGCCGATGCCGGTCGTCATCTGGCTGGTGTTCGGGGTGCTGGTCGCGCTCGTCGTCCGGCAGACGGCGCTCGGGATGCTGGTCGAGGCGGTGGGCGTCAACAGGGAGGCGAGCACACTGTCGGGCGTCTTCACGCCAGTGCTGCTGATCGCTGCTTATGTCCTTTCCGGCCTGTGCGCGGCAATCGCCGGGGTCATCGCCGCCGCCGACATCAAGGGGGCAGACGCCAACAATGCCGGGCTCTGGCTGGAACTCGATGCAATCCTCGCGGTCGTGGTCGGCGGCACATCGCTTCTCGGCGGACGCTTCAGCATCGCCGCCTCGGTGCTCGGCGCCATCATCATCCAGGCGATCAACACCGGCATTCTCCTTTCGGGCTTTCCGCCGGAGTTCAACCTGATCATCAAGGCGGCGATCATCGTCTTCATCCTGGTGCTCCAGTCGCCGAGGTTCCGCGCCGCCTTCGCATTCGTGAGCATTCCGCGCGTAGCCGGCAAACCGACCGAGCGAGAAGCAAAATGAAGCAGAAATATCTTCCGCTTACGGCAACAATCCTGATCTTTCTTCTGAGCTACGCGCTCTGCGTCGCGCAGTACCCGAACATGCTGTCGACACGGGTGATCGGCAATCTGCTCACCGACAACGCCTTCCTCGGCATTGCCGCGGTCGGCATGACCTTCGTCATTCTTTCCGGCGGCATCGACCTTTCGGTCGGCGCGGTGATCGCCTTTACCGGCGTCTTCCTCGCCGTCGTGCTCGAACAGACCGGCATCCACCCGCTTGCCGCTTTCGCTCTGGTTCTCGCCATCACGACGCTCTTCGGAGCGGTCATGGGAGCGATCATCCACCATCTCGAAATGCCGGCCTTCATCGTCACCCTTGCCGGCATGTTCCTCGCCCGCGGCATGGCCTTCGTGCTGTCGATCGATTCCATCCCGATCAAGCATCCGTTCTACGCGACGCTCAAAAGTCTCTATTTCAAGCTTCCCGGCGGCGGGCGGATCACTCTCATCGGCGGTCTTATGCTGCTCGTCTTCGCCATCGGCATTCTTATCGCGCACCGGACCCGTTTCGGAACGAATGTCTACGCGCTTGGCGGCGGCACGGCGACAGCCAAACTCGTGGGCGTGCCGGTCGCAAGCACGACCGTCAGGATCTACGCACTGTCGGGGCTGCTGGCAGGACTCTCCGGCATCGTATTCTCGCTCTATACCTCGGCCGGCTATTCTCTTGCAGCCGTCGGCGTCGAGCTCGATGCGATCACAGCGGTCGTCATCGGCGGTACGCTCCTGACCGGCGGCTCCGGCTTCGTTGCCGGCACGCTGGTCGGCATCCTCATCCAGGGCCTGATCCAGACCTACATCACCTTCGACGGTACGCTTTCGAGCTGGTGGACCAAGATCCTGATCGGCCTGCTGCTCTTTGCCTTCATCCTTCTTCAGAAGGGAATCATCCGCCTGTCGCGCAACGGCCGGCAACCCGCATGACGAGGTGGAGGAAAGTGTAAAATGCCGTCGTCGGGCTTTGGCAACCAACCGGGCAAGCGGACCAGCCACCGGCTTGTCGTCGACGAGCTTGGCCAGGCGATCGTCTCCGATCGGTTCGCCGTCGGCGATACACTTCCCGGCGATACCGAACTTGCGGCGCGCTTCAACGTCTCCCGCACCGTATTGCGCGAAGCCATGAAGACGCTGGCAGCAAAGGGTCTCGTCGTGGCGCGGGCACGGATCGGCACGCGCGTCATGCCTCGGGCCTACTGGAACCTGTTCGACGGCGATGTGCTCACCTGGCATTTCAGCGCCGGCGTCGACGAGGAGTTCCTGCGCCATGTCAGCGAAGTGCGCCTCGCCCTCGAGCCCTATGCCGCAGGCCTTGCCGCCCGCCGCGCCACGGATGGGGATATCGCCTGGATGATGCGGCTTGCCGTGGCCATGGCGGATGCCGGCCACAGCGCCCAGACGCTGGCGAGAGCCGACCTCGAATTTCACCTGCGGCTGCTGGAAGCCTCGCTCAACCCTTTCATGCGGTCGGTCGGCAGCTTGATCGAAGCCGCGCTGGTCGGCGTCTTCAGGCTCACCAGCCCCTCGGCCGATGACAGCGAAATCGACCGGGTCGCCATGGCGCATATCGGTATCGTCGAGGAAATCGGCCGCCGCAACGAGGAAGGCGCGCGCAGTGCCATGGAGCACGTCATCCGGGTGGGGCAGGAACGGCTGATCCTGAACCTCAGGGCGCAGGAGAACCCGGGTTAGTTCGCTGGCGCGGGTAAGCGGACGCCCCCTCATCCGGCCTGCCGGCCACCTTCTCCCCGCAAGCGGGGCGAAGGGACTCGCGGCATCGCCCTTCGCCAGCATCGAGGGGACTAGGAGCACGCGATTTGCCCCTTCTCCCCGTCAGGACGGGGAGAAGGTCGCGGCAGCGGGATGAGGGGCGGCAAGCGGCGCGAAACGCCCGTCGTTATGCAGTCTTCCGCCTTCGATCCGCTGCCCCGTCTCCGCATCGAACAGATGCAGTTGCTTCGGATTGATCGCAAGGCCGATGACGTCGCCGCTTCTCACGTCGCCGCGCCCGGTCTCGACCACGGTCAGTTCAGGCTGCGTTGCCGAGGCGACATAGGTGGCTGAGCCGGTGGACTCGACGACGCCGACGGGGATATCGAAGGCCCCCTCGCCGGCTGCGACGATCCGGACGTGCTCGGGACGGAGGCCGACCGTCACTCCGAGTCCAGGCGCCAGTCGAACGGCAAGCGCCAGCCGCGCCCGGGTCCGGCCGAAATCGAGGATCACGTCCGCGCCACCCTCGCCGACGATCCCCGGTATGAAGTTCATCGCCGGCGAGCCGATAAAACCGGCGACGAACCTGTTGGCCGGCCGGTCATAGAGATCGAGCGGTCGTCCCTGTTGCTCGATGACGCCGTCGCGCATGACGACGACGTGGTCGGCCATGGTCATCGCCTCGATCTGATCGTGGGTCACATAGACCGAGGTGGAATGCAGCCGATCGTGCAGCGCCCGGATTTCTTTGCGCATATGCACGCGAAGCGCCGCGTCGAGGTTGGAAAGCGGCTCGTCGAAGAGAAAAGCTTTCGGATGGCGGATGATGGCGCGGCTCATCGCCACGCGCTGGCGCTGGCCGCCCGAAAGTTCGCGCGGATAGCGCTTCATCAGGTGCGACAGGCCCGTGGTCGCCGCCACCGCTTCTGCCGCCTTGCGGGCCTCCGCCTTCTTCACGCCGCGGATGCGCAGGCTGTAGGTGAGGTTCTCCTCGACCGTCATATGCGGATAGAGCGCGTAGGACTGGAAGACCATCGCGACGTCGCGCTTGCGCGGCGGAACTTTGTTCATCAGCTGCCCGGCGATTTTCATCTCGCCGGTGGTGATCTTCTCGAGGCCGGCGAGCGAGCGGAGCAGCGTGGACTTGCCGCAGCCGGAGGGTCCGACGAGGGCGACGAAAGTCCCCTCCTCTATCGCGAGGTTGATGTCCTTCAGCGCGTGGAACGCGCCATAATATTTGTTGACGCCGTTGAGCTCGATCTGAAGGGTCATTTGAGGGCTCCCGATGTGAGGCCGGAAACGATGCGGCGCTGCAAGAGGACAAAGACTGCGAGGACCGGCGTCACATAGATCGTGGCGTAGGCCATGATGTTGTTCCATTCATTGGTGTTCGGTCCCATGAAGGAGTTGAGGCCGACGCTCGCCGGTTGCAGTTCCACTGCCTGGATCATCGATTTCGAATAGACGAATTCGCCGAAGGCCTGCATGAAGATCAGGATGGCGCTGACCAGGATGCCGTTACGGGCAAGCGGCAGGACGATGTTGAAGAATGCGCCGATGCGCGAATTGCCGTCGACGAGCGCCGCCTCTTCGAGTTCCATCGGCACGCTCATGAAGGTCGCCCGAACCAGCACGACGAAAAAGGGCATGCTCTTTGCGGCGATCGCCAGAGTGACCGCGAGCCGCGGCGTGTCGAGCAGGCCGAATTGCGAGAAGCCGACGAAGATCGGCGTCACCATCAGCGACGCGGGCAGCACCTGAAGCATGAGGATCAGGAAGAGGCCTACATCCACCCAGACATTGCGGTAGCGCGCCAGCACATAGGCGCAGCCGACGCCGAGCACCGCGATCAACGAAACGGCGCCGGAGGCGATGACCAGCGAGTTCCATAAATAGCGCCCCATATTGCGGCTTTGCCAGACGAATTCGTAGATTCCCCATTGCGGTTCACTCGGCAAGAACTTCGGCGGCGTCGCGAACATCGCCGAACCGGTCTTCAGCGCGGTGATGTACATCCAGTAGAGCGGAAAGAGGTAGATGGCTGCCAGCACGAGCGCGGCGGCGAACATCAGGCGGTTGCGGAACGCGTCACTCATCCTCGGACCTCATGGCGGGTGGAGCGCACATAGACGACGGAAGCGAGCATCACGAAGACGATCATGATCACCGAGATCGTCGCGCCCTTGGCAAAGTCGTACTGGCGGAAGGAGAGGTCCCAGGCCCAGTACTGGGTGACGTTGGACGCGTTGTTCGGTCCGCCGGAGGTGATCGCGGCGAAGAGGTCGAACTGCTGCAGGGTGAAGATCAGGCCGAGCGCGATGATCGCACCGATCGTCGATCGCATCATCGGCAGGGTGATCGTCCAGAACCGCTGGAAGGCGTTGGCACCGTCGAGTTCCGCCGCCTCAAAGAGATCCTTCGGTATGCCCGAAAGCCCGACCGAAAGCAGGATCATGTTGAATGAGGTACCAAGCCAGATATTGGCGATAATCACCGCCCAGAGCGAATAGTTCGGATCGGAGCGCCAGAAGATATTGCCGTCCGTGACACCCATTTCCCGCAAGAGGAAATTGAGGACCCCGAAATCGCCAGAGAGAATCCAGTTCCAGATCGCACCAACGACGAGGCCCGGCATTACCCAGGAGACGAGAAACAGGCCGCGCAGCCAGGAAGCACCCGGAAAATTCATCCAGAAGAACAGGGCAAGGCCGAAGCCGATGACGAATTGGCCGGCAATCGATGCACTGACGAAGAGCGCGGTATTAAGGAGAATTGGGCGGGTTTCGGGCTGCGAGAAGAGGTCCACATAGTTCTTCAAACCGACGAACGGGCGCGAGAAACTGCCGAGGCTGAACATGTCGACCTCCTGGAGACTCATCACCACGTTGTAGACGAGCGGCAGCCCGGACATGATGAACAGGAAGGCGAGCGGCAACAGGACGAGACCGATGTCGAAACCTTTGCCGTCCGTCACGCTGGATAGAATTCTCTTCATGTCGATCCCCGCAGGCGATCCCGGCCGCAGCCGGAGATCGCCTCTCCCGGGAGGAAACTCGGGCGGATGTGATAACCCGCCGGTGAATGCCTGCCGCCGCTTCGAGCGGCAGCCCTCAGCCGAGGACCGCCTTGATCTTCGCGGCAGCCTGATCAAGCGCTTCCCTGGAGGTCATCTGCCCTGTCAGAGCTGCCTGGATCGCGTCCTGGATGGCCTTTGAAATCTTCGGCCACTCCGGGTGCGGACCGCGAGGTTTGGCGTATTTCAACTGTTCGAGGAAAACCTTGAGTGCCGCATCCTTCAAAGGCTCCCCGGTGGGGGGAATGGCTATATCCGAGCGGGCGGGCAACTGGCCGAAATCCTTGAACATTCGGTTGTCCTGCGAGACGAAGTATTCGAGGACCTTGAAGGCTTCCTGCGGATGTTCGGTGCTCGCAAAGATCGCCCAATTGAAATCGCCCATCGCCGAGGACCGTTCAGCGCTGATTTCAGGCACCGGCAGCAGCGTCACACCCCAATCGAACTTGGCTTCCTTGATCATGCGATCGAGTTCCCACGGGCCGGAAATCGCCATCGCGGCATTGCCGGAGTTAAAGGTTCCGGTCGAGTCCCATTGGCCGCGCGTCAGCGAATCCGGCGACGCAAGCTTCTCGCCGATGATCGTCTTCCAGATGTCGAGCGCCTTGACCGCCCCCTCCGAATTGATGCTGTCATAGCCACCGCCGGCCATCTGTGCCCAGGGCAGGAACTGGAAGGTACCCTCCTCGTTCGCCTTGGCGGAAAAGGCGAGCCCGTAGACGTTGGCGGCCGGATCCGTCAGCTCGCGTGCGGCTTCCACCAGCTCATCCCAGGTCTGCGGCGGCTTGTTCGGATCGAGGCCCTTCGCCTTGAACATGTCCTTGTTGTAGTAGAGGGCGATCGTATTGGTCGCCTTCGGGATGCCGTATAATTTGCCGTCCCAAGTCACGGAGGCGAGCGGTCCGGGAAAGTAGTTCTCCGGCTTGACCACCGAGGACTTCGAAATCATGTCGGTGAGATCGAGAAAAGCGCCACGCGAGGAAAACAGCGCGTGCTCCGGATTATCGACGGCGATGATGTCCGGCGCTTGGCCGGTCGAATAGGCGCGCATCGCTTCGCTGACGACGTCGTCGAACTGGATCTGCCGATACTCGACTTTGATCCCCGAATTGAGCTTGTTGAAATCATTGATCAAGTTTGGTGCCGGCTGGATGTCTCTGTCCAGTGACCAGACGCTGATCGTCACATCTTCAGCGCTTGCCGAAAAGGCCGGCAAGGAAAGGCTGACAAGGGCGAATGCGCCCAGCATTGCATATCTGCTGATACCCATGGACTCCTCCTCTCGTAGCTCTCCCGCGGACGGCATCCTCCACGCCGGCCATCGGGCATGTCTCGTCTCAAGCAGGGTTGGCGACGAAATCACCGCCCCGGCAAGTCTTCAAATGATTGAGCGCGTGCACCTGGCCAGTCATCTCCAGCGCGTCGCGGTAGACCGGATCGTGCCAGCCTTCGATATCGATCGAACCGGACCAGCCGGCGAGCCTCAGCTCCGAGATGATGTCGGTCCAGTTGCTGTCGCCGAACCCCGGCGTGCGCATGAAGACGAACTTCTCCCGGCCGAAGATGCCGTGCTCGCGGATGACGTCCCAGCGGATCGTTGCGTCTTTTCCATGCACATGGAAAATCTTGTGAGCCCATTTGCGGATCTGCGGCAGCGGCTCGATCAGGTACACCATCTGGTGACAGGGCTCCCATTCGAGGCCGATGTGGTCGTCCGGCGTCTCGTTGAAAATCAGCTCCCAGGCATCGGGATTGTGAGCGATGTTCCAGTCGCCTGTCGCCCAGTTGCCGTCCATGGCGCAGTTCTCGAAGGCGATCTTGACGCCCCTGTCGGCGGCGCGTGCGGCGAGTTCACGCCAGACCTTCCGGTAACGCGGCAGGCTGTCGGTGAGCGGCCGGTTACGGATCCGCCCAGTAAAGCCCGCCACGCAGGTGGCGCCGAAATGGTGGGCATTGTCGATGCAGTCCTTCCAGCCCTGCAGCGTCTGCAGGTCGATATCGGTCTCCTCGAGCGGATTGCCGAACATGCCGAGCGTCGAGATGGTGATGTCGCGATCGCCGATCGCCTCGCGGCAGCGCTTGCCGAGTTCGGCGAGGTCCTGCCCGTTGGTGGCCTGCCAGAAGAAGGGTTCGAAGCTTTCGAAGCCGAGGTCGGCGATCTCGGCGATGCGCTGCGCCGCCCCGCCCTTGGTGGCGCTGACCATGGTGCCGATGCGGATGGACTTGGCTGGATTGCTCATCGGTTTGCCTCGTTCAGATTGTCACGCGCTGCCGGGTACGGGCGCTCTCGATCGCCGCGAACACCATGGCAAGGCTGTTGATATTGTCGTCGCTCGCCGTCTCCGGCTTCTTGCCGCTGCGGATCGCCGCGATGAAATCGGCAATCACGCTGGCGTGGCCATGCGTTTGTCGCAGGTCGGCGGGCTCCGGGATTTCGAGCGGCACCGGTTCGCGCAGCAAGCCCTCACTGCCCGCAACCGCATTGGCACGGAAGCTCTCGGCCCCATCCCAAAGCAGCGTGCCTCGCGTCCCGGTGACCCGCCATGCGCTTTCCCAGCTCGTGTTGGCGCCCTCGGCGCACCAGGAGCCGCGATACGTGAAGGTCACGTCGTCCGAGAGCTCGAAGATCGCCGTTGCGGCCGCGCCGTGCCGATACCAGGAGCCGCGCGGGTTCTCCTCGTGGCAATAGACGGCGAGCGGCTTCCGGTCGGCGATGAAGCGCGCCGCATCGAAGGTGTGGATCGCCATGTCGAGAAGTAGGACGTGGTCCATCTCTTCGCGAAAGCCGCCGAAATGGGCCCCGATAAAGAAGTCGCAGTGAATGCCGGTCAACTGTCCGAGGCCGCCCTCTTCCACGAAGCGGCGGATGCGGCGCACGCCGGAAATGAACCGGCGGTTCTGCACGACCGCGTGCAGCTTCCCCGCCTCGTCGGCGAGGCGGATCAACTCCCGGCCGGCAGCGAGCGATGCGGCCATCGGCTTTTCGCTGAGCACGTGGCACCCATGCCTGAAACCGGTGGCAACGACGTCGCGACGCGCCGCCGGCACGACGACATCGAAAAGGATGTCCGGTGTCGTTTGCGCGAGCACCGCGTCGAGATCGGACCCGATGACAGCGTCCTGGAGATCGAATTCAGCGGCAAGAGCGAGAGCGGTCTCGGGTTTCACGTCGACGAGGCCGACGATCCGGATCGCCGACCGCAGGTCGGGGTCGGCGGCGATCGCCTTCACCCACCCCCTGGACATAGCTCCGCACCCGCACAGAACTGCGCGCAAGATCACGATTCCCCTCCCGAAACCTACGTTTTTGCCTTGTATTGGTGTTCGTAAACGTTTACGGAACTATGCGGAGTTTCCGAAGCATGTCAATAGGGAATCGGAACCGGCGGGCGGGCAGAGGGAGAAACACTCCGAAATGAAGGGCATTCGGCGTCTTGCGCAGCATCTCGATATATCGATCGGAACGGTCTCCCGGGCGCTGAACGGCCGCCCCGATGTGAACGAGGAGACGCGCAGGCGGGTGCTCGCGGCCGCCAAGGAACTCGGCTATGTGGCGAACCAGTCCGGGCGAAGCCTGCGTCAGGGAACGACCAACATAATCGGCTTCATGATGCAGACCGGAACGGAGATCACCGGCCAGGGCGACACGTTCTTCATGAGCGTTTTCGATGGGGTCCAGGCGGTTTTCGCCAAGCACAAGCTCGATCTCGTCGCCCTGCTCTGTTCATCGCAGGAGGACCCGACCGACTATTTGCGCCGCGTGGTGGCCCGCGGCTTTGCGGACGGGATGATCCTCTCGGCAACGCAACGGCACGATCCGCGCGTCGAGCTCCTTTCCGAGCGCAATATTCCCTTCGTCACGCTTGGCCGAACCCTGACGGATGCCGGCCAGCCCTGGCTCGACCTCGATTTCGAGGGCATGGCACAAGCATCCATCGACCGGCTCGTCGCACACGGGCATCGCCGCATCGCGATCACACGGCCGCATGACGACGTCAATCTCGGCTACGTCTTTGTCGAACGCTGCCGCCAGGCTCTGGCAGCGCACGGCCTCGCCCTTGACGAGGAGCTGATCTTTCGATCCACTCCCAACGAAGCCGGTGGCTACCAAATTGGCCGCGACCTCGTGTCGCTGGACGACCGCCCGACCGCAATCGTGCTCATCAACGAGACGATCGCGATCGGCTTTTACCGGGCCCTGTCCGAGGCCGGCGTCACGCCCGGACGCGATGTGGCGGTCATCGGGCGCTACAGCCCGCAGGCACAGTTTCTCTCTCCGTCGCTCACCTGCTTCCGCCTGTCGCTGCGTGATCTCGGCGTTGCCCTGGCCGAAACGCTGCTGTCGACCATGCCCGCCTTCAGGGATCAATACCCGCATACCGCGACGAACAAGCTCTGGCCTATGGAGCTTGTCGAGGGCGCGAGCGACGCTCCCCACTTCCACCAGTCCTGAGTAGCCACCGCTTCCCGGCTACAATCAACGGGTGTTTCTGGCGCCAAGTGCATCGCCAGGACGTCAATTTGCCGGAATTGAAATGTAACGCCGCTGATGTGGATCAATTTGGATGATCCCGCCGTTTGTAAGCATCAATGAACGCTGTCGGTTCCGGACCGTGTCCCTCGTTCGAGAATTGGCGACCGTTCCTTGTCGATCAGCAAGTTTGTCGTGGGTTCCATGCGAGCACCCACAAAAATACTCGATTCCAAGTAGTTATCGCGGATTTCGAATGTAACGCGTTCTCTTCGACATCCTGCCGTAGAAGGAGATCGCAATGCGCGGAATTCTGTTTTTGCTCGTCGGATTGTCTACGACCACCCTTGCCAACGCCCATGACGCGCCGAGCGGCTGGAAATACCCGAACTCCTGCTGCTCGAATTTCGACTGCCGCCACGTCAACCAGACGGCAGTCAGCGAACGCCCGCAAGGTTATATCATCAACGCGACCGGCGAGGTCCTCCCCTATTCCGACAGAAGAGTGCGCATATCACCCGACGGCGAATACCATTGGTGCTCGGCGGCGGGCGAGGACCACGGAAGAACGATCTGTCTGTTTGTCCCGGCCAGAGCCTATTGAGAGCTCGTCGGGGTCGATAACGGGCCTGCCAGAGTGACGACCCGGGAGCACGCGCGCAACGATCCGGCCGGTCGTCGATTGTGCAGATATCCTCGTTGCGCCGCCGACTGCGCTGGCCGATCGAGGTGATGTCAAAGCCGCCCCCGGCGGCGTACACTCGATCTCGGCAGGACTTGCCGAGCGCCGTGGACGCCCGGGCTGGCGGCACGGCAGGAGCGTTTCGCGCATGGCTTGGTCTTTCAGGATTGGAACGATTGCCGGCACCGCACTTCGCGTGCATGTGACCTTCGCACTGCTGCTCGTCTGGATATGGCTGATGCATTACAGGATCGGCGGTACGCCGGCCGCCCTTGAAGGCATCGCATTCGTCCTGGCGGTCTTCGCCTGCGTCGTTCTGCACGAATTCGGCCATATTGCCGCGGCGCGCCATTTCGGCATCAAGACGCCGGATATCACGCTTCTTCCGATCGGCGGCGTCGCCCGCCTCGAACGGATGCCGGAGGAGCCGGGCGCCGAGTTCGTGATTGCGATCGCCGGACCGCTCGTCAACGTGGCGATCGCCGGCGTCATCATTCTCGTCCTCAGAACCTCCATCGGGATGGAGCAAATTGCCGGCATCGAGGACCCGCGCATGAGCTTTCTGGCGCGGCTTGCCGGGGTGAATGTCTTTCTGGTGCTTTTCAACATGATCCCGGCCTTCCCCATGGACGGCGGCCGCGTCCTGCGCGCCGCGCTCGCCTCGCGCCTGAGCTGGTCGCGCGCAACCCAGATTTCCGCTTTCATCGGCCAGGGTCTCGCCTTCGTCTTCGGTTTCGTCGGCCTGTTCTACAACCCGCTGCTGATCTTCATCGCGATCTTCGTCTATCTGGCGGCGAGCGCGGAGGCGCAGAATGCGCAAATCCGCGAGATCTCTGGCAGCGTTCTCGTGAGCGATGTCATGATCACTGAATTCGCGACGCTCGACCGGACGGCGAGCATCGACGAGGCTATCGAAGCCCTCCTTGCGACAACGCAGCGTGAGTTCCCAATCGTCGATTCCTCCGGCCGTTTCGAGGGCCTTCTGACGCGGGACGATATGATCCGGTCCTTGAAGGAGAAGGGCGCGGCAACGCCGGTCCTCCAGGTGATGCGTCGCGACGTGCCGAGCATCCACTATCGCAAGCGTCTCGAGGAGAGCCTGCGCCTCATGCAGGGGGCGAATTCACCTGCAGTCGCGGTCGTGGACGGCATGGACCGCCTCGTCGGGCTGATGACGCATGAAACCATCGGAGAAATGATGATGGTGCGTGCCGCCGCGGAGGGCCGATTCCGCTTCGGCCATTTGCGGCATCGCAATCCCGAGATGCGAAGCTGAACACAAAGGCGTCCAGCTGGTCCCGGCGGGACGCGGCGTCATCGTTGTTCCGAGACGAGGACAGGACTGGATGGCGCCCCTTCACGGAATGTTGTTGAGGCGAGCCTCGATCCGACCGCGGCTTTGCGGATACTGTTGGCCATGAACGGAAACATGGTTCCGCAACAATGAAGACGTTCGGCCCCCTGCCCTTCGCGCTCCTGCTTTTGCTCATGCCCGGCCAGAGCCTCGCTCTCGATTTGCCCCGTTCCGGCCATGCGGTGTTCGATCGTGCCGTCGAACTCGTCATCGACAATTTCTATGACCCATCTGCGCTCGATCGCTTCAGCGCCGCGGTGCGGCGGCAAGTGGATGAGCGCGGGGCGCTGACGGCAAAGAGCTCGGAGGATCGGGTCGACGCGGCGGTCGAGAGCGTGCTCGCCAGTCTCGGCGTGTCGCATACCGCGCGCTTCACCGCCGACACGATCGACTATTACGAACTGGCCGACATATTCCGCTTCGGCATCCGCAGCGACATCAAACGCCTCTTCCCGCCGGACGGCGAGGTTCGCTATGCCGGCATCGGCATGGTCACGCGCCTTGAAGACGGGCTGCGCTTCGTCAGCGACGTGTATGACGGCGCTCCGGCCGACCGGGCGGGCATCAGGGTCGGCGACGAGGTCCTGTCGGTGGACGGCCTGCCCTACCGGGAGATCGCCTCCTTCCGAGGCAAGGTCGGGCGGACCGTCGACGTGCGGCTGCGCCGCCATCGAGAGGCGCTGCCAATCACCGTCACGGTCGCCGTCGAGCGGCTGCGGCCGCTGCGCACGTTTGAAAAGGCGATCGAGAACAGCGTCACGGTTACCGAACGGGAGGGGCGGCGCATTGGCTATCTGCGGCTTTGGACGCTCTCAACCCGCGACGGCCTCGACATCGTCGCCCGCGAGCTCGCCAGCGGCCGCCTGAAGAACGCCGATGGCGTCGTCGTCGACCTGCGCGGTCGCTGGGGCGGCGGCCCGCCCGATGCCGCGGACCTTTTCGTCGGCGGAGTGCCGACGTTCCGGCTGATCTCGCGGGACGGCAAGGACATGCTCGGGACCGTCCGCTGGCGCCGGCCAGTCGTGGCGATCATCGATGAAGGGTCGCGAAGCGGCCTGGAGCTCTTCGCCCATGCGCTGAAGGTCAATAACATTCCCCTCGTCGGCTCGCGGACGGCTGGCGCCTTGCTCGCCGGCCGCGCTTTTCTTCTTCCCGACGACAGCCTTCTGGAAGTGGCCGTCTCCGATGCCGTGATAGATGAAGGCTTGCGTCTGGAAGGGCGCGGCGTCGAACCAGACATAGCCGTATCCTTCAGTCTGCCCTATGCGGCCGGACGCGACCCGCAGCTCGATGCGGCCATGGATGAAATGCAGCGCATTCTCGTCAAGGGGTGAGCGGCTCGGCGTCCGTCAGCCGCCGCCTACTCGCTCTGTCGGAAACTGCGGATGCGATCGAACAGTACGGCGAGCACCGTTGCCCCGCCGATAAAGGTTCCCTGCCAGAAGGCGTTGATGCCGAGCAGGCCGAGACTGTTGCGGATCACCTCGATCAGCGCCGCACCGATCAAAGCACCGGAAGCGGTGCCAACCCCGCCCGCCAGGTTGGCGCCGCCGATAACCGCCGCGGCGATGACCTGAAGCTCCATACCGGCGCCGATATTGGTGGTGACGGCGCCGAGCCAGCCGGTCTGGATGATGCCGGCAACGCCCGCCGAAAGCGCCGAGATCATGTAGACGGCAACCTTGATCCGGCGGACCGGAACGCCGGTCAGCGTCGCGGCGTGCTCGTTGCCGCCGATCGCGAAGACGTAGCGGCCAAATTTCGTCCAGCGCAGCACGAAGCCGGTGAGCAGCGCCAGCACAATCATATAGATGACCGGATTGGCGATGCCGAAGAACCAGGCGCCGCCGCCGAGCGCAAGCAGCGTGTCGTGATCCGGTCCGAACTGGAAGACGACGGTGTTGTTGGAGGCGACCATCGCCAGGCTCCTGGCGATCGACAGCATGCCGAGCGTGATGACGAAAGGCGGAAAGCCGAGATAGGCGATCATGACGCCGTTGAAAGCCCCGATCACCAGCGCCGTGCCGACCGAAGCGGCAATCCCAACCTCGATGCTGTAGCCGGCATTCATGACCACCGCGAGCACCATGCTGCAGAGACACAGGACCGAGCCGACGGACAGGTCGATGCCGCCCGTGATGATCACAAGCGTCATGCCCAGCGCAATGATCGCCACGAAGGTGAAATTGCGGGTGATGTTGTAAAGGTTCTTCGAGGTCGCGAAGGTATCTGTCGCGACCGACAGGAAGAGGCAGGCCAGAATGACGGCGATCAGCACCCAGAATGTCTGGCTGGACAGAACCGAGGTGACCCAGCCCTGCTGCCTCTGCCCGATCGCCCGATCCAAGGTAATTGCCATGACCGACCTTCGTTTTTTCCTGAGCCCAATTATACCTGCTCGATCGCGCCCGTGATCAGACCAGTGACCTCTTCGGGCGAACTTGTCGCAATCGCCTTGTCGGCGACCTTTCGGCCGCGCCGCATCACGATGACACGATCGGCGACGTCGAAGACGTCCGGCATGCGGTGGCTGATCAGAATGACGGCGATGCCGCGGTCGCGCAAATGGCGGATGAGGTTCAGCACTTCCGCCACCTGGCGGACGGAGATTGCCGCAGTCGGCTCGTCCATCAGCACGATCTTCGCTTCCGAGAGCATGGTGCGGGCGATCGCCACTGCCTGCCGTTGACCGCCGGACATCTGCTTGACCAGATCGCGCGGCCGGGTTTCCGACTTCAGCTCCTTGAAGATCTCGCCGGCGCGCCGGTACATCGATTTGTAATCGAGAACGCGCAAGGGACCGACGCCGCGGTGCAATTCGCGGCCCAGGAAGACGTTCGCGGCCGCAGTCAGATTATCGCAGAGCGCCAGGTCCTGATAGACGATCTCGATGCCGTGCTGGCGCGCTTCGATGGGTCGGTGCATCACAAGTTCGCCACCGTTCATGCGCATGGTACCGTGGCTCGGCCGATAATTGCCGGCGATCATCTTGACGAGCGTGGATTTGCCGGCGCCGTTGTCGCCCATGAGACCGACAACCTCGCCGGCCTGGAGCGAAATCGAAACGTCGTTGACCGCCTGGATGGCGCCGAAATGCTTGGAAATGTTGGCGAGTTCGAGAACCGCCACATCAGCCTCCCGATACCTTGCGTCGCTCCGTGCATGCCCAGCCGGCAAAGAGCCCATACGACCGCCCGGGTCTCCTCCCAAGGGTAATTGTGATCTCCATTTACGCAAATGCGTGGAACAGCGTCAATCGTCCTACAAATAAAGGCGTATATGCACGCAAGCTCATATTGTAATACAAATATCCGTTGACGCGGGAAGCGCGCGGATATTAGCTATCAGCAGGAGGAGAGCATGCATGCTGATCCTTGTCACCGGGGCAACGGGCAAGGTCGGACAGCATCTCATCGCTGGGCTGCTTGACGATCCGCGTTTTTCCAAGGCGCGCATCCGCGCGCTTTGCCACAACCGCCTGTGTGCCGAGACAGACCGTGTCGAAGTGGTCCGTGGAACGATCGCCGAGCGCGACGTCGCCGCGCGGACACTTGTCGGGGTGACGCATGTCGTCCATCTCGCCACCTGCAAGGAAACTCCTGACAGCGTGATGGACGTGACGGTCAAGGGTCTGTTCTGGCTGCTCGAGGCGTTCCGCGCCAGCGAGACCGCCCGGCAGTTCGTCCTCATCGGCGGCGACGCCGGCGTCGGCCATTTCCACTACCGCCACGACGGCCCCATCACCGAGCTGACGCCGCACCGCGCCTATCCGGGCTGCTACGCGCTGTCGAAAGTCCTCGAAGAGGTGATGCTGGAACAATATGGCATCCAGTACGGCATCAACGGCTGCTGCCTGCGCGCGCCGTGGATCATGGAGAAGGACGACTTCAAATATTCTCTGTCCTTCGGCGACGACGTCTTCGGTGGACCGGTCTGGAAAGACCTCGTTCCCGAAGGGGATGCGAAGCGCTATGCGAAGGACGGCACGGTGCCGTTGCTGCTGGATGCCGAAGGGCGACCGCTGAAGCGCAATTTCGTCCATGTCGACGATCTTGTCGCGGCGATCCTGGCGGCAATCGATAACCCCCGCGCGGTCCGGCAGCTCTTCAACATCTCGATGGATCGACCGGTCGACTACGGCGAAGTCGCCGCCTATCTGGCGCGTACCCGCGGTCTTGCCTTCGTGAACATACCGAGCCGCTTCCACTCGAACTGGATGGACAACAGCAAGGCAAAATACCTGCTTGGCTGGCAACCCAGCTACGATTTCAAACGGCTTATCGACTCGGCCTGGCAATACGAGCGCTCGGAGGAGGATCCGCGCATCGTCTGGTATCCCGGCTGACTGGTGTCGCGGACACGGGTGTCCGTGCGTGCAAGGGAGGAAAGCATGAGGAAGGCATTATTGCTTGCCGCAGCCGTCCTGGCGCTCAGCGCCGGAACCGCTCTGGCCCAGAAGAAGCAGCTTGTCATTGTCGTGAAAGGCCTCGACAACCCGTTCTTCGAGGCGATCAACCAGGGCTGCCAGAAGTGGAACAAGGAAAATCCGGATTCGGAATACGAATGCTTCTACACCGGGCCGGCCTCCACCTCGGACGAGGCCGGTGAAGCGCAGATCGTCCAGGACATGTTGGGCAAGGCGGATACGGCGGCGATCGCCATTTCGCCCTCGAACGCCAAGCTCATCGCCCAGACGCTCAAGACCGCCAATCCGACAGTGCCGGTCATGACGCTGGATGCGGATCTCGCTGCCGAAGACTCGGCGCTGCGCAAAACCTATCTCGGTACGGACAATTACCTGATGGGCTTCCGCATCGGCGAATACATCAAGAAGGGCAAACCGAATGGCGGCAAGATCTGCACCATCGAAGGCAATCCCGGCGCCGACAATATCCTGCGCCGCGCCCAGGGCATGCGCGACGCGCTGACCGGCCAGAAAGGCCTGGCGGAGCTCAAGGGCGAAGGCGGCTGGACCGAAGTGGCCGGCTGCCCGGTCTTCACAAATGACGACGGCGCCAAGGGCGTGCAGGCGATGACCGACATCCTTGCCGCCAATCCCGACCTCGATGCCTTCGGCATCATGGGCGGCTGGCCGCTGTTCGGCGCGCCGCAGCCTTACCGCGACCTGTTCAAGCCCATGGCCGACAAGATCGCCAAGAACGAGTTCGTGATCGGCGCTGCCGACACGATCGGCGAGGAAGTGGCCATCGCCAAGGAGGGTCTGGTAACCGCCCTCGTCGGGCAGCGGCCTTTCGAGATGGGCTACAAGGCGCCCTCGGTGATGATGGACCTGATCGCCGGCAAGCCGGTCGAGGATCCGGTTTTTACCGGTCTCGACGAATGCACCAAGGACACGGCCGATACCTGTATCCAGAAATAGGTTGCAGGAGGGAGGCCGGCCGCTCGGTTCGGCCTCCCCAAGCTCGCTTTAGATCTGCCAGTCGGCGTCCAGCTGATAGGCCCTGATATAGTCGATCTTCATCTCGGACCCGTCGACGAGCCCGTCGCTCGGCGTGCCGGCGATGCCGCCGACCGCCAGATTGACGAGCATATACATCGGGTCGTGCATGTCAGAGGGTGTGTCGGCACGCGCGATCGCCGCGTCGTCGAAGTACCAGACGATCTCGTCCTCGGTCCAAAGCACGCCGTATTTGTGATAGCCGCTAGCGTCGGCAACCTTCACCGCGCTCGCAATACTGGTCTGCGACCCGGTCTCGTTGGAATGGACGGTGGCGATCACGGTATTCGGATCCTGTCCGCGCATTTCGACGACGTCGAGTTCCGGCGGCCAGGAGCCATCGGCGGGCAGCAGCCAGAAGGCCGGCCAGGCGCCCTGGTCGTCCGGCATGTCGGCGCGGATCTCGAAATAGCCGTAGGTCTGGGCGAAGGACGAATGGGTCGTCAATAGTCCGGACGTGTAGTCATAGCCGTTGATTTCGGCTTGAATCGCCTCCGATGCGGGCTTGGCGGTAATCGTCAGGACACCGTTGCTGACGGAAAACGGATTGGCGGAAGCGGTCGGTTGGTAGCTCGGATTGATGTACCATTGCAGTTCGCCGTTTCCGGAAAGCGAGCTTCCCTTCTCCGGCGCCCACCAGAATTTGGCATCCCAGACGCCGGTCGTGCCGTCTCGCAGCTGAAGCGTGTTGAATTCGTCCGAAAAAGTCTGCGTAAGAACGGAACGATCCAGACTGAGCCGGAATTGGTGGGCCTGCAGCTGATCGGCAGTGGTGTTGGCGAACACCAGGCTCTCGTCATCTGCGAGGGCGATCCTCAAATTCGAACCCTCCTGGCTCGCATTGGCCAGAATCTGCTGGAAGGAGGTAAATCCATAGCCATCCAGGCGAACAGTGTCGTCGAAGTTGAAATCGGTGACAAGATCGCTTCCATTGCCGCGCGCAAAGACGAAGGTGTCGGCGCCACCCGCGCCGATCAGGACATCGTTGCCGCCGCGACCGTCGATCGTCTGGCTTCCAGAGCCGCCCTTGATGATATTGTCAATGTCATTGCCGAAGGCAAACCGGCCATTGCCGGTGACGGTCAGGTTCTCGAAATTTGCCGGAAGAGTGTAGCTCATCCATGTGCTTATCGTGTCGACGCCTTCGCCCGCGGCCTCGTAGGCGCGGTTGATCCCTGAATAGAGATAATAGATGTCGTCGCCCTTGCCGCCGATCATGGTGACATTGACGGAACTGTCCCCCCACATGGAATCATTGCCGGCGGTTCCATAGAGCTTGGGTCCCGATCCGGTGGCGGAAAACCAGGCCGTCGAGCTTCCGCTATAGTAGAGCGGCGTTCCCACGGCATTCAGCACAGTTCTACTCATCGAATGTCTCCAAGTTTGAGTGACCTCCTCATCCGCTAAGCCCAGGGGCAATGCCCCTCCTCTGCGAACCTACCATCAGCGGCGTGGCTCCACACCCCTACGTCTTTTGGGGGGTTCTGGAACAAAGCTACGATTAGCGGCGTTTTCCGCCGTTATGCAGCATGCGGAGGGAGCAATGTGCAGCGCGGAGACCCTGACCAAGCAGTTGGTGGGCGAGCTTGGCGGCTTGGGCTCACCGGATTTTCGAGCGGCACTCGATGCACTGGCCGTCGCCGTCTACACCACGGACGCGGATGGCTACGTCACCTATTGCAACCCTGCCGCGGCCGATCTCGCGGGGCGTCAGCCGAAACTCGGCCAGGACCGTTGGTGCGTAAGCTGGAAACTTCGCCGGCCCGATGGCTCGCCCTTGCCGCACGGCGAATGCCCGCTGGCAATGGCGCTGAAAGAGCGGCAACCGATCCGGGGGCAGGAACTGGTAGCGGTTCGACCGGACGGCTCGACCGCTCTGCTCCTCCCGCATCCGACTCCGATCTTCGACGAGTCCGGTGAGCTTGCCGGCGCCGTCAATCTCCTCGTCGACATGACCGAGCGCAAGAGCGCAGAACAGGATTCCCGCTACCTCGCGGCAATTGTCGAATCATCGGACGACGCCATCGTTGCCAAGGATTTGAACGGCATCATAACGAGCTGGAACAAGGGTGCGGAGCGGCTGTTCGGATATGCGGCAGACGAGGTCCTGGGCAAATCGATCACCGTTCTCATGCCGCCCGGCTATGAGAACGAGGAGCCCAACATCCTCAGACGCATCCGCAATGGCGAGCGCATCGATCACTATCAGACGACGCGCCGCCGCAAGGACGGCAGCCTTGTCGATATTTCGCTTACGGTCTCACCGGTTCGAGATGCCGCAGGACGTGTTGTCGGCGCGTCGAAGATCGCCCGCGACATCACCGAACAAAGACGGGCCGCCGAGGCGCTGGCCGCCCGCTTGCGCGAGCAGGCCGCGCTCTTTCGCTTGACCGAGAGGCTCCATCGGGCCCTGGACATCGCGGAAGTCTACGAGGCGGCGCTGGATGCCATCCAGGGCGCGCTCGGCTGCCACCGCGCCTCCATTCTGCTTTTCGACAACTCCGCCAAGATGCGCTTCGTCGCCTGGCGCGGTCTTTCGCCACAATATCGGCACGCAGTCGACGGGCATTCTCCCTGGACCTCCGAGGAGCGGGACCCGCAGCCCATCTTTCTCGAAGACATTGCTCAAGCCGAGGCACTGACCGCCCTCCGGCCGACCATCGAGTCGGAAGGTATTGCTGCTCTCGGTTTCATTCCACTCGTCGCCGAAGGCAGACTCATTGGCAAGTTCATGACCTATTATGATCTGCCGCACGCTTTCACCGACAACGAAATCGTCCTGGCATTGATGATCGCGCGGCAGCTCGGCTTCAGCATTCAGCGCATGCGTGTCGAAGAAGCGCGGCGTCTTGCAGAGGAGCAGTTGCGACGCAACGAGGCAAGCGAGAGGGCACGAGCAGCCGAGTTGATGGCGATCATGGAAGCCGTGCCAGCTTCCATCTGGATCGCGCGCACGCCCGATTGCCGGGTCATCAGCGGCAACCGAACCGCCTATGAGCTTCTCCGGCAAGCACCGGATACCAACCTGTCGCTATCGGCCCCGGCCGGCGAGCGCCCCGGCAATTTCCGCGTCTTCTCCATGGGAAAGATGCTAACGCCTGACGAGCTCCCGGTGCAGCGCGCATCGCGCGGCGAGGAGGTGCCGAACTTCGAGGAGGAAGTCCGCTTCGAAGATGGGACGTCGCGTCACCTCTTCGGCAATGCGACGCCGTTGCGGGACGCCGCCGGCGAAGTGATCGGCGCCGTGGCTGCATCGGTGGACATAACCGAGCGAAAGCAGGCCGAAGAAGCGCTGCAGGAAAGCGAACGCCGGCTGCAGATCGCGCTCGAGGCCGGACGCATGGGCGCTTGGGAATGGAACATCGGCACGGGCGAGGTGATATGGTCCCCGGGGCTCGAGGCTCTGCATCATCTCGAACCGGGAACGTTCGGCGGCACGTTCGCCGATTTCAAGCGAGACATTCATCCGGACGACCTTCCCTTTGTCGAGCTGGAAATCGCCAAGGCGGTAGAGACCCGGGAGGACTACCACATCGTTTACCGGATCAGGCTTGCCGGCGGGAAGATCCGCTGGATGGAAGCCTTCGGACAGTTTTCGCCTCAGGGTGCCCTAAAGCCGGGCAAGCTCGCCGGCGTTTGCATGGACATTACCGAGCGCAAGGAAGCCGAATGGCAGCGCAACCTTCTCGTCGCCGAGCTCAGCCACAGGGTCAAGAACACGCTCGCGATCGTAAGCTCGATCGCGCGGCAGTCCTTTTCGGTCAGCCCGGATATTCACGAGGCGCATCGCTCGTTCGATGCTCGCATCAGGGCGCTGGCGCAAACCCACACGCGCCTCGCCGAAGCAAGCTGGTCGGGGGTCTCATTGGAAACCGTGCTGTTGGACGAACTGGCCCCCTATCACGATGACGGCAAGAAGAACGTTACGCTCTCCGGACCGCCGACAATGCTGCCGCCGAAATATGCCCTGACGCTGGGCATGGCGGCCCACGAACTTGCCACCAACGCGGCAAAACATGGCGCGCTTTCGGTGAAGGCGGGCAGCGTCGGCATCGAATGGTCGGCGGACCGGAAAACCGATCGGTTGCGAATCCGCTGGAGAGAATCGGGCGGGCCGCCGGTTCTCGCCCCGGAACGCAATGGGTTCGGCCGCTTGCTGCTGGAACGCGTACTGGCCTCGGATCTCGGCGGCGAGGTCCAACTCGAGTTCGCGCCGCAAGGCCTGGTATGCACGATCGACATCCCCTGCCCTCGCGAAGCCTCCCCATGACAGCCTTCGAGCCATGTCGGGTCCTCGTTGTCGAAGACGAATTTCTCGTGGCCCTGCAAATCGAAGACGATCTAATCGCGGCCGGTTATTTGGTTATCGGACCGTTCACCACCCTCAGCACATCAATCGCGGCCTCACGCGCCGAGAGATTCGACGTGGCGACGCTGGACCTCAACCTGCGCGGAGAGTTCGTCTATCCGCTCGTCGACGAACTGCTCGAACGCAACGTGCCGGTGCTGTTGCTGACGGGCTATGCGGTGTCCGATCTGCCGGAGCGCTTTCGCGCCCTGCCGCGGCTCACAAAACCGTTCGACGGTACGGAGCTTGTCCGTAGAATCAAGGGTCTTGTTCCCGCCGATTGAAACCCGGTTGAGGCGCGGCGGGCTGCCGAAGGCAAATCAAAAAAAGTGGGAACCGAGGCGACCCGGCCGACACATGTCGCCGGCCGGTCACTAAAATCAAATTTCGGCGGGCAGGAAGTCCGAAATCGGCACCTGAAGCGCGATGGCGATTCGTTTCAGTTTTGCTGGACTGTTGTCCATGCCGCTTTCAATTTCGCTTATTTCCACATTGGCAAGGCCGCAGGTGACAGCGAGATCCTCGATGCTGTAGCCAACGGCTTCACGAGCAGCCCGGACCCGGGCGGCAATATCGCCGCCGACTATGGCAGAGGCTTGCTTGTGGCCAATATTGGAGGGTGAAATGGACATAAATGTCTCCTTCTCTTGACATGAAATTCTTTCGAATTCGCTGCTGAGTGTGGGTGAGACGCGCCTTCGGGGACAGCGGTAACGTTTTATGTCAATGCTGTAACATGAACAAGCTAAAATAAGCGCCCGCCCCGCCACCCGCCCGAACCGCTCACGGAATTGCCAGTCCGCAGCCGAATAGAAACCTGTTTCCAGCGGCCTCGGTTACCCTTACACTGGCTCCATGGTTGTTTTTAGTTTGGCTGCGTTTCAGCACCTACGGATATTCAGTCGTACATTTGCATTGAACGGGCTGCTGCCCGACCCTGAATGCGGGCATCGCAACGGCAGTCCCGGACCTTCCCTACGTTCACAGGACGGACGATTGCCGCCGATCCTTGAGCGGGGCATTGCCCTCGCTGACTCGGCATTACTGCGGGCCTGCAC
Source organism: Sinorhizobium glycinis (assembly GCF_001651865.1). Lineage (GTDB taxonomy): Bacteria > Pseudomonadota > Alphaproteobacteria > Rhizobiales > Rhizobiaceae > Sinorhizobium > Sinorhizobium glycinis. The sequence continues at coordinate 199,686 of NZ_LPUX01000055.1, read as the reverse complement.
CCACGGCAGGACCGTCCGAGATCACGAATCCCCTGAACCGTCTGTTGGTGCGTCGTGCTTGCCGATGGCCTCGGTGTACCGACCGTCGGGTTAGGCGGACAGGCTGTGCCCTTCGAAAGGGAGGAACTGACGATGACGAAACCGACCGGCAAGAAGACTGCGTCCCGATCGCCGGCCGCGCCGCCAGAGGGCAGCAGTCTCTGGCAGCAGTTCGACATGATGCGGCGTGCCTTCGTCGCCTCGCCGGTTCTGAAGCCGATCCTGTGGCTGACGGCCGGCAGTTTCACCGTCATCATCGCCACCGCGATCGGGCAGATCATCCTCAACCGCTGGTACCGGCCTTTCTTCGACGCCATCGAACGGCGCGACCTCAACGCCTTTTTCTATCAGCTCATGGTCTTCCTCGTCATCGCCGGCGTTCTCCTGGTGTTCAACGTCGCTCAACAGTGGCTCAACCAGATGGTGCGGCTGAAGCTGCGCGAAGGCCTGACATTGGACCTGATCGGTGAATGGATGCGGCCGCGGCGCGCATTTCGGCTCGCAAATGCGGGCGCCATCGGAGTCAATCCCGATCAACGGATGCAGGAAGACGCCGGCCACCTCGCCGATCTCACCACCAGCCTCGGCTTCGGACTCGTGCAATCGTCGATCTTGCTCATCTCCTTCGTCGGCGTCCTCTGGTCGCTCTCGGCCGGATTCGCCTTTCAGATCGGCGGCAGTTCCTTGGAGATCCCCGGCTACATGGTCTGGGCGGCGATCCTCTACGCCGGCTCGGCATCCTGCCTGAGCTGGCTGGTCGGACGGCCAATGATCCACTTGAACGGCGAGCGCTATGCGCGGGAGGCCGATCTGCGCTTCTCGCTGATGCATGCCAACGAACATATCGACGGCATATCGCTTGCCGGCGGTGAGGCGGGAGAGCGCCGGCGGCTCGAACTCGATCTCTCCTCGGTGCTCACCGCCATGCGCAACATATTCCGCGCCGAGATCAACCTTGCCTGGGTCCAGGACGGCTATGGCTGGGTCACGGTCGTGGCGCCCATCCTCGTCGCCGCACCCGTCTATTTCGCCGGCAACATCAGCTTTGGCGGCCTGATGATGGCCGTCGGCGCCTTCAACCAGGTGCATACGTCGCTCAAATGGTTCGTCGCCAACGTCAGTGCCATCACCGACTGGCGCGCGACCCTCCTGCGGGTTGCCGCCTTCCGGCGCGCGCTGATCATGGCCGACACGCTGCACGACAAGGAAAAGCGGATAGAATTCGTCGAAAACAATCGGGCAAGCCTGACATTCGACAATCTCGAAGTGGTTTCCCCCTCGGGACGGACGAGGCTCGCCGAACCCCATATCGAGATCGGCGCCGGTCAGCGCGTCATCATCAGCGGCGATCCGCGTGCCGGAAAGACGTTGCTTTTCCGCGCCCTCGCCGGATTGTGGCCCTGGGGAGGGGGCCGCGTGGGCATGCCCGCGGACGATACCGTGGCGTTCATTCCGCGCGCTCCCTATTTCCCGCGCGGCCGGCTGCGGGACGCGCTTGCCTATCCCCGGGCGACCAGCTTTCCGGATGCGGAAATCGTGGCCGCTCTCTCGAAGGTCGGCCTCGAGCAGCTTGCGGAATCGCTCGACCGCGAGGCCCGTTGGGAACGCGAACTCAGCGACGACGACCAGCGCCTCCTGGCTTTTGCCCGGCTGCTCCTGCAACGGCCGCGCTGGGTGATCATCGATGAAGCGCTCGAGACCATGGACAGCGATGCGCTGAAGCGGGCGCTGTCGATCTTCGAGACCGACCTCATGGAAACGGCGGTCGTCAAGATCGGCCCCACGCCGCGCAACGGCGCGCTGTTTTCGCGCGTCATCCATCTCGTCAAGGATGCCGACGCGCCACCGTTGAAACCTGTCCGCCTCGGCGGAGGCATTGCCGAGATGGAAATGGCGGCGCGGAGCGCTTCTTGAAGCACAGGGATGAGGGCGAAAAAGCATCCGCCAAGCCCAATTACGCTACTGTCGCGTACTGTGGCCTCTGATAAGACGCGCGGCGCTTTAGGGGTCGCTACACGCCGCGCCTGTTACCCCAGATCAGCACATGCAGCTGCGGCAGCACGTGGGCCTCGAACCACCGGTCCTCGATGACCTTGTCGACCAGCCAGCGCATCCGCTCCATCACGCCCTCGATATCGATCGGCGCATCGTGGTCATCCGGGGGTGGCGGCGTGTGGTTGCCCGGCTGCAGATAGATGGGCAATTGCGGGTGCCGGGCCGCCGCTGCCCGCGCATAGGCATAGTCGACCTCGTCGAAGACGACGATCTTCAGGAGGACCTGCGGCCTGCCCCCGGCCATCCGGAGACAGGCGTCGAGGGCCTCCCAGTCCGTTTCCATGCCGCTCGACGGCGGCTTGGGGCTCAACACCAGCATGTCTAGTTCGGCGAACCAGTCGCGGGCGACCGATCCCTGCGTCTCGAGGGCGAAACGATAGCCCTTTCGGTGACCGCGCGCGATCAGGTTCCCGAGCGGCTGGATCGCCGGATTGCCGCCGGAAAGCGAGACCATCACCGGCAGGCCTCCGGAAAGCCGGGTGACTTCGCTCCAGACTTCCTCGGTCGTCATCGCCCGCCATGTGTCGCGGTATTCGCTGTCAACGGCGTGCAGGCTGTCGCACCAGGAACAGCGGTAGTCGCAGCCGCCGGTCCGCACGAACACCGTAGGGAGACCGATCAGCGCGCCTTCGCCCTGGATCGTCGGACCGAAAATCTCGCTGACGCGGATCTCGGCAGGTCGCGTGCCGGTCATGGCCGGTATTCCGCCCAGGTCTTCGCGGTCTCGCTGACGCGCACGGCGCTCGTCTCGGGAAGCCGGGCCTTGCACCACACGTAGAAATGCTGCGCCAGGCACTCCGCCGTCACGCGATCATGGCCGAGCACGTCGTTCAGATGCCGGTGATCAAAAACCTCGTCGATATAGCGCTTCAGCGGCGCGAGCTCGTGATAGTCGCGCACGAAGCCGTGTTCGTTCAGCGTTTCGGCCGAAAGCTCCACTTCGACGATGTAGTTGTGGCCATGCAGCCGAGCGCACTGATGCTCGGGTGGCAGACTCGTGAGCTGGTGCGAGGCGGAGAAGTGGAACTCCTTGGTGATGCGGAACATCACTTCACCTCCTCGGCTGCGAAGGCGCGCGTCGCCGCCACCCAGAAATCCGGATCCTCGTACTCGGTCGGGTCGGCCACCCCGGCGAGATGGAAGGCTTCTCGCCGCTCGACGCAAGTACCGCAACGCCCGCAATGGCGCGCGCCACCCTTGTAGCAGGACCAGGTCTCGGCAAAGGGCGTGTCGTGTTTCGCTCCATCGGCGACGATGTCGGCCTTCGAGACATTGACATAGGGCGTATGGAGGGTGACGTCGGCGTAGCCCTCGAGCGCATGGTTCTGCATGGCCTGGAAGGCATCGATGAAGCCCGGCCGACAGTCCGGATAGATGAAGTGATCGCCGCCATGCACGGCGGCAGCGACGGCGTCGGCCTTGCGGGCGGCCGCGACGCCGAAGGCGATCGCCAGCATGATCGCGTTGCGATTCGGCACGACCGTCGCCTTCATCGTCTCTTCCGCATAATGGCCGTCCGGCACGTCGACGTCGTCGGTCAGAGCCGACCCGGTCAGATGGCGGCCGATCTCGCGGATGTCGATGATCTGGTGCGGCACGCCGAGACGCCTGGCGCAGGCGGCGGCGAAGTCCAGCTCCTTGCGGTGCCGCTGGCCGTAGTCGAACGACAACAGGCCGAGAAGCTGATGTTCCGCCGCTATCCTGTGCGCAAGCGAAACGGAATCCAATCCGCCGGAGCAGATTACGATGGTTTTCATGACAGTGTCCTTGTTTTGACCGGGTAGGCTGCGACCGGTATTACCTGCCGGCCTTTTAGGCCAAAGCGGACGCTTTGTGAATGGCCGGGCGGGCAAAGAGGGCGAAAATCCGTTTGCTTGCCAGCCGCACGATTTCGGAGCGCTGCTCCGCCGTCGCTGGGAACGCAGGAGCCAAGGAAAAATATTGTGCCCATCGCCATGCAAGCGCGAAGTGCTGCATGTCCACAGTCCCGCCGCCTTCGCCGATGTCTTCCAAAGCGGACCACCATTGGCCGTTGTGTGAAGTGCCTTCTTTTGCAGAACTTACACACTGTGTTGGAAATTCGCCGCTATTGGTTGCGAAAGCCACTGCATGTTTCCATAAATCGTAGCCGATTTAAGGATAAAAACATGCAGCGATGCAAGGTGCTACAGCGTGCTTTGTGCGTCTGATAAGACGCACGGCGCTGTAGGCCGTTCCATTCCGGTATCTGAAGTTATTCCGAGAGGTTGCCCGTGCAGAACAACAACATCCTCGTCGTCGGCGGTGCCGGCTATATCGGCTCCCACACCTGCCTCCGATTGGCCGAAAAGGGTTATCACCCGATCGTTTACGACAATCTCTCCAACGGCCACGAGGAATTCGTCCGGTGGGGCGTGCTGGAGAAGGGCGACATCCGCGACCGGGGCCGCCTCGACGAGGTACTGGCTCGTCATCAGCCACGGGCCGTCCTGCATTTTGCGGCCATGATCGAGGTCGGCGAATCGGTCAAGGACCCGGTCGCATTCTACGACAACAACGTCGTCGGAACGCTGACCCTGCTGTCGGCGACGCTCGCCGCCGGCATCGAAGCCTTCGTCTTCTCGTCGACCTGCGCCACCTACGGGTTGCCCGACAGCGTACCGATGGACGAAACGCACAAGCAGGCTCCGATCAATCCCTATGGCCGGACCAAATGGGTCTGCGAGCAGGCGCTCAAGGACTACGGCCTCTACAAGGGCCTGCGGTCCGTGATCCTGCGCTACTTCAACGCCGCCGGCGCCGACTTCGAAGGCCGCATCGGCGAATGGCACGAGCCGGAGACCCACGCCATTCCGCTCGCAATTGACGCGGCGCTCGGGCGGCGCGAAGGCTTCAAGGTTTTCGGAACGGATTATGAGACGCGCGACGGCACCTGCGTGCGCGACTATATCCATGTGCTCGACCTCGCCGATGCGCACGTGCGCGCCGTGGACTACCTGCTTGAGGGCGGCGACAGCGTCGAACTCAATCTCGGCACCGGCACGGGCACAACGGTGAAAGAGCTCCTCACGTCCATAGAAAAGGTCTCCAGGCGGCCGTTCAATGTCAGTTATGTCGGGCGTCGTGAGGGCGACTCGACGACGCTCGTCGCCAACAACGACAAGGCCCGGCAAGTGCTCGGATGGGAGCCGCAATACGACCTGGCGGCGATCACCGAGTCGGCCTGGAACTGGCATTCGCGCCGAAACGGCTGAGCAAGCCGGCAGCCGCGCCGGGCCTGTTTGACGCTGGCCCGGTGAGTCCGACGGCTGCCGGCGGCGCCCGTCCGCGCTGCCCGCTTCCCCTCGCCCCTCTGACCGCGATATCACATGCTGAGCCGCGGCCCATAGGGCGCCCTGTGCCCGTCGCCCGGCCAAAGCCAGGTCACCGCCTGTCCGCGGCGCGCTATCGTCAATTTCCCCGCGGTGAAGTACAGCAGGAATGAGCCGACTTGGTACGGGTTCATGATATCGATCTCGACGAAGGAGCGAATGAAGAGGAGCATCGCGATGCCGAACAGCACCATCGCCTCGGCATCCCGGTCCTCGGACAGCAGACGCTTCAATTGACCGAAAACGGCCGTGAGCAGCAGCATGGTCAACAGCATCAGGCCCGCCAATCCCGTTTCGACGGCGGCCTCGATATACGTATTGTGAAAGTGGAAGCCGGAGCGGGCGGTGATGTAGAACTCTTCCCACAGCCGCTCCGCCTCGGAAAATCCCTGGACCCAATAGGCCTGGTAGCCGATGCCGAAGACAGGGGCGGACTGTGCGGCTTCGATACCTTGCTGCCAAAGATAGGTGCGTCCGGTGAGCGTTGAATCCTTGCCGAATGCGCCGAGGACGAGATCGATTGCACCGGCATAGATCAGGGCGACGGCGGCAATGCTGCCGAACGCCGCCACGCCGATGAAGAGACCCTTTCGGCTCGCGGGCCTGAGCGCGGTGATCGCGCGCATGCCGACACAGAGCCCGACGATCGCTGCCGTCGTCAGCACCGACGTGGCCGATTGCGAGGCGAGCAGCGAATAGGCGGCGATGGCCCCCACGCCGCCTGCGGCCATACGCCAAACGCCCCCCTCGCCCAGAACAACGACGGCCATGAAGGCGAAGTAGATGCCGAGCGACGCATAGAAGCCCAGCTGGTTCTTGGAAGCGAATGCGCCGACGAAGCTGTATGTGCCGTCGAGCGGGTCGTAATGGTAGACGCCGAAAAGCAACGAGTAGACCAGTACGATGGCCACCCCGGCAATGGCCCCGCGGGCGAGCGTGCGGATGTCGATCACCCGCATGGCAATGAGCGCGCAGACGATGTGGCTCAAATATTGGATGCTGGTGCGCAGCGTCACGCCCGGCGCGGCCGACCAGAACATGGAAAGGCAGGCAAGGATCACAAAGGCGAAGATCCAGAGGAACTTGCCGTAGTTGCCGAGCACTCTCCGGTAATCGACGAGAACAAGCGGCAGCCACAGGCCGTAATAGAGCAGGACGGAAACCTGCCCGAAACGGGTCGAATAGGCGAACACGAAGAGCGAAAGGGCAACGGCCGCGGTGCCGTAAAGCCCATTCGCGTCAGGATCTATGAGGCTCGCCTTCCGGACCCTCATGCTCTCACCGCATCGCCACTGCAGCATTGACCTTGATCACGTCACCGGGAAGCACCGGCGTGGTCTCGGTCGCCGCGATCTCCGTCGACTTTCCGTCCTGTTCGCGAATGATCGAATAGGTGATGCTTTCGGCTTGCTCCTCCAGTTGCGCCGCGTCTGCCGATTGCATGAGTGCCTCGGTCATCAGATCCCGGCTGGTGCCGAGCTTCAGCGTCAGCGTGTCGAGTTCGGCCTCGGTGTTCTGCAGTTCCTGGGCGAGTTGCGCATCCCAGTCGTTGCGCAGGTTGGATTCGTCCTGCGTCGCCTTGCTCACGTCCTGCTTGGCCTTGAGCGATGTCGTATCGATGTCGAGAAGCTGCGACTGCACGTCGGCCACCCGCTGCTCGAGGGAGAGCTTGCGCTGGCTGAGCGCCAGGCCCTTCTCGGCGAGGCTGTCGACCTTGTCCAGATCCTCGGTGGCGAGTTCGAGCTGGCGCTGTTGCGTCTCGGATTTCTTCGCCAGCGAGTCGATCTCGCTTTGCAGCAGGGACTTGAGATCTGCCAGGGCGTCGAGCTGGCGGTCCTGTCGCTTGTCGCGCGATACCATCAGCGCCGTCTCGCTTTCGAGCAGCTTGTCAACGCCGGCGGCGTTCTTGAGTTCCTCGGGCAGCGTGATCTTGTCATGCTTGGCTATCTCCGCCTGCAGACGGGCACGCCGAATGAGCAGCCGGTTGCGCTCGGCAACCTGGACGGACGAATCGCCATTCGCAGCGATATAGTCGCGGGCGAAACGCTGGCCGCTCGGGCCCCGGCGCAGCCCGCCGCTGAGGCTGATTGCCTTGAGGACCGTCAGATTGGGAGCGTAGGGGTACTCGCCAGGTGTCTCCACCTCGCCATAGAGGTAGACCGGCCGGTACTGTGCCATTTCGACCGAGGCAGACGGCCGGTCGCGCAGACCGAACAGCTTCTGCATCTTGATGCCGATCTCTTCGGCGACCTCCGTCGTCGTCCGGCCCGAGGCGGGCAGATCGCCGACAAAAGGCAGCGAGACGCTGCCCGATGCTCCGACCGTATATTCGCCGCTGACGGCCGACCAATCCCGGACCGCGCCCTCGGCCGTCTGCCATTCGGCAACGCGAATCCGCAATTTGTCCATGACGCCGAGGCGATAGTCGTCCGCCCGGGCGACGGTCGCAGCGGACACGACTAGCGCCGCGCAGAGTGCGAGGCGGGCGAAATGGAAAAGCTTGCGGGAGCCGGTTGGCGCCCCTGGAACTCTGATCAATTGCATTTGGGATTTCCCGTTGCTTGGCGTCGTACTCGGTCGCGAGCGGGCGCCAAGGTTTCAGTAGCTGCCGCGGGAGAGGCAGACGGCGGGGATCGTCTTGAAGACGATGACAAGGTCGGCAAGGAGCGACCAGTTCTGGACATAATGCGTATCGAAGGCCACCCGGGCGGCATAGGATACATCATTGCGGCCGCTGATCTGCCAAAGACCGGTCAGACCGGGGCGGGAGCGCAGATAGAACTCTGCGGCCGAATCATAGAGCTCCAGCTCGTCTTCGACCACCGGACGCGGTCCGACGATGCTCATTTCACCACGAATGATGTTGAGGAGCTGGGGCAGCTCATCAAGGCTGAGCTTGCGAAGGACGCTTCCGACAACGGTGACGCGCGGATCGTCTTGCAGCTTGCGCGTCGTGCGCCATTCTTCGTAGGCGGCAGGATTCGACTTGAAGAATTCCTGCAGGACCCGATCGCCGTTTTCCATCATCGTGCGGAACTTGAGGCACTTGAAGGTCTGACCGTTGTGGCCGATGCGGCGGTGTCCATAGAAAATGCTACCCCCATCCGAGAGCTTAACCAGCGTCATGATGAGCAGGAAAAGCGGACTGAGGGCGACGAGTGCCAGAAAGGCAATGAGAACGTCGAAGCTTCGCTTTGATATCCCGCCGATCGGCCGGATGGCACCGGTCTCCTGGGGGATAAAAAAAGCCGTACTGGCCGAGCGAGTCGCGGACTTCATAGAGGGGACTCCATTTAGGTTGGCGATTGTCGGTCCCGTGGGACGGGGCGTCATCTAGCGCGAGTGTATGGTGAGAATTTGATTTTTGAAGGCGGAATGATGGCGGGCGCTGGAGCCCGCTGCCTCAAAGCATTTTTCGGCAGGGCCGACGTGACACTATTACCGGATTTTAAGCATATCGGTTGGAGGTCACAGCTAAAATAGATCAGCCCTGAATTGTCACATTCAAACATCGGCGCGCGTTCATTATTTGCGATGCCTAAAGTATTGTATTTGGCGCATCAATTTTTCACTCGCCGCGACGACGCCATGTGCTCGCGAAATTTTACAAGCGGTAAATATCGTATGACTTTTTTGCATTGCATCATTTTATTGCGCCGCACATATTCTGAGGCGCCGGCCCGGGACCTTGTAACAAAAGTTGATCCAAAAAATTGTTCGGGCAAAGGCAAAAATAGCAGCAATCAGAACGAGTTCGCATTTTCCCCTGTCAATTTAGGGGCCGCGCCGGCGAGTCATCTTGACCCCCTGATTTCGCGAAAAAATAATCACTTAAAACAGGTGAACATATCAGTGATTGTATCGTTAACGGCAGACCTCATCGAATTTTTCCGTCTACTTAAAGATGACGGAAAGCTTTTCGGAATAGGTACCGTAGCGACAAAGTTGCATTTTGCAGGTTGAAGAGACAAGCGACCGCTAATATAGTTCAAACAGGAGCGAGGCTTGGGAATTCGATGACGGTTCCACCAGAAAATCAGAGAGCGGGGTAGGCGATGTTCGCACCACGCTTCCTTGTGAGCATGTTCGGCGCGCTGGCGGCGTTTGCCATCGCAACCTATTTCCTGACCGGCTCGCTCGCCTCGACGGCTGTTCAGACGCTGATTTGTGCGGTTCTCATACAGGTCGGATATTTTCTCGCCGTGCTTTTCCTGGTGTGGAAGGAGGCGCGCGAGCGCCGAAAGTTATCCCCCGGCAAGCCGCCGGCCGAAGCGACGAGTGACGAAAAGCAGGCGAGCAAGGTTTCCCTGCGGCGTCTGAACCGCCCCCGCCACTTCAATTCCTGACCGAGGTCTCTCGGCCCTTTTCGCGCCTGCAAAAAATCCTGCCCTTTGACGCGTTTGCGACATGATCGCGATGCATGTTCCTGCGTGTCGCTCCACGCCCGTGCGGTTTTCAACGCCCATAAGGCCGCTGTAGCACATGAATTGCCGCATGTTTTGTCCTTCGATCGGCCCCAATCGAAGGCAACATGCACAAGACGCATTGGATGATTCGCTGGAGGCCAGTATGACGTCAGCCGCGCCGACGAATGTCTGCATTATCATTGCCGCCAAGAATGCCGCCGACACGATCGCTAGGGCCATCGGATCTGCGCTCGCCGAACCGGAAGTCGCGGAGGTCGTCGTCATCGACGACGGCTCGACCGATGACACCGCAGCCGCCGCTCGCGCCGCCGACGATGCCAGCGGTCGGCTGCATGTCGTCCGCTTCGAAGAGAACCGTGGACCCGCCGCAGCGCGCAACCACGCGATCGCCGTTTCGAGATCCCCGCTACTTGGCGTGCTGGATGCGGACGATTTCTTCTTCCCGGGGCGGATGGCCCGATTGCTTGCGCAGGACGGCTGGGATTTCGTCGCCGATAATATTGCCTTCATCGACGCCGCGCAGGCAACGGCGGCCGAGCGCAAGATCGAACGTTTCGCGCCCAGTCCTCGCCTGCTCGATCTCGTCGGCTTCGTCGACGGCAACATTTCGCGTCGCGGGGTGCGGCGTGGCGAGATCGGTTTCCTGAAGCCGCTGATGCGGCGCTCGTTTTTGGACGAGTTCCACCTTCGCTATAATGAGACCTTACGCCTCGGCGAGGACTTCGACCTCTATGCCAGGGCGCTCGCGCAAGGCGCGCGCTATAAAATCATCCATAGCTGCGGCTATGCGGCCGTGGTGCGGGGCAACTCACTAAGCGGCAGCCACCGAACGATCGACCTGCGGCGCCTCTATGAGGCCGACCGCGCCATCCTCGCCGGGACAGGCCTGAGCGGCGACGTCGCCGCGGCGCTGCGGCGGCATGAACGCCATATCCGCGGTCGCTACGAGTTGCGGCACTTCCTTGACCTGAAGAACCATGAAGGTTTCGCGTCCGCATTCGCCTATGCCCTCACGCACCCCGCCGCCCTCCCGGCAATCGTCGGCGGCATTGTCGGGGACAAGACCGAGCGCTTCCGCCGTTCCACGTCGCCTGCTCCGGTGGCGCTCGGCGGAACGGGCGATGTCCGCTACCTCCTCGAGGGCCTTGCAGTGGATCGAGCGGAGTAAAGCGCGCCAGCAAACGCTGAAGCGGGAATGCCGCGGGTCGCTGGCTGCTCCCGTGGCCCGTTGTTCCGCGACGATCCGACCGTGTTGCGCCATGCCGGCAGAGGAACGCTTTTCTACGCGCCGCGTTACCTCGGCATGGACAACAACTACCGGGATATTGAAATGAAAGGTATCGTTCTCTGGCTGATGGGTGTTCCCCTGATTGTCATCATCCTGCTCTACATGTTCGTCTTCTGATCAAATGCCGCGGATGATTTTTCGACGTTTCCTGAAGGGGCTGGCTACCCCTTCAGGATCTATCGCCAATATCCACGGATCTCGAACGCGCCCCCTAGTTTTTGAAGGATGCGGTCCGCAACGCCCCTGAGTTAGGTTCATTGCCTCAACGGGGCGGGGATGGACGCATGATCGGCAGTCGGATGGCGGCAACGATCCTCGCCGGAGGACCCCAGCGGCCGCACGCACGATGGTGTGGGGTATCGCCGCGGCTCCCCCCAGGGACCGTACCGATAGCGCTTGTCCTACTGTTGACGGCGGGCCCTGCCGCGGGCACCGGGCCGATCATCGGCGACGCCTTCGTGATCGACGGCGACACCATTGAAATTGCAGGCGAGCGCATCCAACTTAACGGAGTGGATGCACCGGAAGATTGGCAGGTCTGCCTCGACGAATCCGGAGCAGACTACCGGTGCGGCAAGGAATCGTCGCTGGCCCTGGATGCATTTCTTTCGGCGTCCCGTCCCATCCGCTGCGAATTCGCGGGCCGCGACCGTTACGGTCGTTACATCGGCACATGTTTCCGAGCGGACGGGAAAGACGTGAACCGCTGGCTGGTCGAATCCGGCTACGCAATAAACAGGGAAAACCACGACAGGGGACTGTACGCCGCCGCACAGGAAATGGCACGATCACTCCGGGCCGGGATGTGGCGAGGGCAACCCAGAGCAGAAGGCTCCCAACGCGTAGCGGAAGAGTAATCCGAGGGCTTCCCTCGTAGGTGTCAAGTGAGAGTCAATGATCGTCGAGTTCTGGATATTCTGCGCCATCGCGACCGCGGTCGTCGCTGCGGTGAGGGGCGGACACAGTCTTCTTTGGCTGCTGATCGGTTGCGTGCTTGGCCCGATCGGCCTGCTGGCAGCCATCCTGATGCCTTCGCTGAAATCAAGGGAACCGGTCATAGCGGCAGAGCGTCAGGCTGAACTAGACGAACTGAGAAAGCCCTTCCGGGGGAGCAATCCGGACACGATCTCAGCCAAGTCCAAGGACGAGTAGCCCGGCGGCGTGGGCAGCGATGCGCCCGTACCTGTTCGCAAAAAACCCGCCGATTGCGCGGCGGGCTTGCTTTGGTACTGAAAGCACTGAAGTATGCAAATACTATTGTCTTAAGCAGGGCAATTTTCCAGAAACATTTTAGGGGTAATCACCCGTGGGAATGCCCCGCCCTCGGCGCGCGGCAGCGGTCGCCGGACGGCTTCACTAGCCCGCTCGGCGCCGGTCCCGAGTTCTGCGAACGGTCGCTAGTGCGAATCGATTTATCTTGAGCCGCGGCGGCGCTGACTGGAAGCCCCCGCCTCATCCTTGCCGCATTTCCCCTCTGCAACCGCCCGAAACATCGGTTCCAAGTCGGAAAAATCGCGTCCGTCTTGGAAAATTCACAGCCTCTTCTCTCAACTTGCAATTGCCCCCAAATTTTGCGGGGCACAGTTTTCGCAACATGCGAGGAAACAGGGATTTATCCTGAATGGCTGCCCTATGCAGGTAAGGGCTTGCCGTCGAAAACTTCGCCGCTTGGGTGCGATGCAGCATGGCCTCCATCATTTTTCTGCTGCACTGCCATATTTTTTCTCTGCAAATGGCCTAGTTTATTCAATGTGAGCTCAAGTCTGTTCTGTTGAAACGGCGCTGCCAGGCGCCGCCCGATAGGAGTGACGGATATCGTGAATAGGGCGCCTATGTCTCGACGCCGATCGACATCATGCGCGCTGCGCCGCCCTGGAGAACCGCGTTTACGCTCCATCCTGACAACCCACAGTCGAGCCCCGTTCCGTGGCCTCCTGACTTCCCGGCCCGAATTCGTAGTAAAAGGCAGCAAGACGATGAACCCCAACCGTTATGGGCGCCTGTGGCGCCTCGCCCTTTTCACAGCACTTCCCCTCGCCTGCGCCTTGAGCGGTGCCGCGGCACAGGACGGTGCCAATGGCGCCTCGTTCATGGATGATTTCGACAAGCTGGACAGAAAAGTCTGGTTCGTATCGGACGGATGGGACAACGGCGCGCATCAGAACTGCACCTGGTCGAAAAAGCAGGTCAAGATCGTAGACGGCATTCTCGAGCTGGGCTTCGAAGAGCGCAAGGAAGGCAAGCGAAATTTCGCCTGCGGCGAGATCCAGACCCGCAAGCGCTTCGGCTACGGCACTTACGAGGCACGGATCAAGGCGGCCGACGGTTCGGGGCTGAACTCCGCCTTCTTCACCTATATCGGCCCGACCGACAAGAAGCCGCATGACGAGATCGATTTCGAGGTGCTCGGCAAGAACACCGCGAAAGTGCAGATCAATCAGTATGTGTCGGCGAAGGGCGGCAACGAATTTCTGGCCGACGTGCCGGGCGGCGCCAACCAGGGCTTCAACGACTATGCCTTCGTCTGGGAGAAGAACCGGCTGCGCTACTACATCAACGGCGAACTGGTTCACGAGGTTACCGATCCCGCCAAGATCCCGGTCAACGCGCAGAAGATCTTCTTCAGCCTGTGGGGAACGGACACGCTCAGCGATTGGATGGGCACATTCTCCTACAAGGATCCGACAAAGCTCCAGGTCGATCGGGTCGCCTTCACGGCTCCCGGCGACAAATGCCAATTCGCCGAGTCGGTCGCCTGCCGACTGGAATGACCGCAAACTGAGCAAATGACCGCGTTGTGAGCACTTGCAGCAATTTGTTGCGCTGCACAAGAAACTGAACTAAGCTCGGCCCGGGCTGAGCAGGGGAACGGATGTTTTCATGCTGCAGATACTCTACCTGGCACAGGACCTTGCCGACCCCGCCGTGCGGCGCAGGACGCTCACGCTCGTCGCCGGCGGCGCCGATGTCACGCTGGCCGGCTTCCGCCGCGGTGGCAATCCGCTTGCCACCGTGAGTGGCATCGAGCCTATCGAACTCGGGACGACTTCGGACGGCCGGTTCGCGCAGCGGATCGGCGCGGTAGCCGCAGCCTGCCTGTCACTGAAGAGCAGGCTCGGACATGTTCGAAAGCCCGATCTCATCATCGCCCGCAATCTCGAAATGCTCGCCGTTGCGCAACGCGCCATCGCGCTCTTCGGCGGCGAGGTTCCGATCGTCTACGAGTGTCTCGACATCCACCGGCTGATGCTGCGCAGGGACATGGTCGGGCGGGCGCTGCGCGCCGCCGAGGCCCGCCTCGGCCGGGACGCGCGCTCACTGATCACCAGTTCGCCGGCCTTCATCGAGCATTACTTCCGCCCGCTTTCGGGCATCGAGGCGCCGCCGATGCTGCTCGAAAACAAGGTGCTCGAGATCGACGGGAGCGTTGAACCGACGGTAGCTCCCGCGCAATATCCACCGCCCGGCGCTCCCTGGAGGATCGGTTGGTTCGGAGCGCTGCGCTGCCGCAAGTCGCTCGGCCTCCTCGCCGAATTTTCCCGCAAGATGGAAGGCCGTTTCGAGGTGGTTCTCCGCGGCAGGCCTGCCTACTCGGAGTTCACCGACTTCGACGGCTTCGTCCAGAACGAGCCGTTCATGCGGTTTGGCGGTGCCTATCGCAATCCGGAGGACCTCGCCGGGATCTATGGCGACGTCCATTTCACCTGGGCGATCGATTTCTTCGAAGAAGGCCAGAATTCCGCCTGGCTGCTGCCAAACCGGCTTTACGAGGGTTGCCGCCATGGCCGCATCCCGATCGCGATGAAAGGCACCGAGACGGCACGCTTTCTCGCCGTGCGCGGCATAGGCCTCGTGCTCGAGGAAGCCAATCCCGACAGCCTCGCCGCCCTTCTGGGTTCGATGACGCCGGACGACTTCGCCGAGGCAGCCGATCGCATCAGCCGATGTCATCCGGCCACCTGGGTCTTTGATCGGTCGGATTGCGAAACTCTGGTGCGGCGCCTGGCAACGATCGCCGTCGATGCGCCGCAAACGATCATGCCTGCCGCTGCCCTTGCGGAAGCCCGTCACAACGAAAGTGGATTGCTATGACCGCGGACAGCCTGGCATCGAAATCGACCCTCATCGTCATACCCTGCCTCAATGAAGCGCTGCATATCGAGGCGTTGATCGACAAGCTGCGCCCCTCGGTCGACGTCCTCGATGCGAAGGTCGTCATCACCGACGGCGGCAGCACCGACGGTACGCGCGAGATCGCTCGTCGCCTTTCCGAAGAGGATCCTCGCATCCTTTTCCTCGACAATCCGAAGCGGATCCAGAGCGCCGCCGTCAATCGGGCCGTCGCCGAACTCGGTTCGGGCGTCGACTACCTGATCCGCATCGATGCGCATGCGAGCTACCCCGACGATTATTGCGAGCGTCTGGTGGAGGAAGCGCTCGCGACGGGAGCGGACTCGGTGGTTGTCGCCATGCAGACCGTCGGTTTCAGCACCTTCCAGAAGGCGACGGCCTACGCGCAGAATTCCAAGCTCGGCAATGGCGGCTCCAGGCACCGGACGGGCGCGGCCGGCCACTGGGCCGAGCACGGCCATCATGCCCTGATGCGCATTGCCGCTTTCGCGGCGGTCGGGGGTTACGACGAGAGTTTCAGCCACAATGAAGATGCTGAGCTGGATTATCGCCTGGGAAAGGCCGGCTACCGCATCTGGATGACCGATCGGACCAGCATGGTCTACTATCCGCGCGCCAGGATAGTGCCGCTGTTCAAGCAATATTTCGGCTATGGCCGCGGCCGGGCGAAGAACATCCTGAAGCACCGCGCCATGCCCGGCCTCCGGCAGATGCTGCCGCTTGCCGTCGCGCCTGTCGCGTTCGGCGCGTTTCTCGCCATCGTCAATTGGGCGGCGATCATCCCCTTCGGCGTCTGGGCAGCGGCCTGCCTCGGCTACGGCGTCTGGATGGCGCTCGGTGAGCGCAATCCCTACGGACCGCTCGCGGCGATCTCGGCCATGGTCATGCATCTCGCGTGGTCCGCGGGCTTCTGGCGGGAACTTCTCGATTTCAGGCGGCGGGTGACGCAATGAGCGCGACCCTTCAGATCGACATCGGCGTCTGCACTTTTCGTCGCCCCGAACTCGCCGCGACACTTCGGTCGCTGGCGGCGGTGACGGTGCCGGCAAGGGCGACGCTTCGCGTCATTGTCGCCGACAACGATTCCAAGCCGAGCGCCAAGGCGCTTGTCGAGAAACTGCTGCCGGAAATGCCTTTCGAGGTCACCTATCTCCATTGCCCGGCTTCGAACATCTCGATCGCCCGCAATGCCTGCCTGGATAACAGTACCGGCGACCTTCTCGCCTTCATCGACGACGATGAGACCGCCTCGCGCGACTGGCTGGTGTGCCTCCTGGAAGAGGCGCAGGCGAGCGGCGCGGACGCGGTCCTCGGCCCGGTCCGGGCCCACTATGCGCCGTCGGCGCCGGCCTGGATGCGCCGCAGCGACTTCCACTCGACTTTGCCGGTATGGGTGAAGGGCGAAATCCGCACCGGCTATACCTGCAACGCCCTGCTCCGGATCAAAGCCGCGTCGCTCCATGGCCGCCGCTTCAAACTGGCGCTCGGCCGGAGCGGAGGCGAGGACACGGATTTCTTTACCGGCATGCACCAAGCCGGCGGCACGATCGCCTTTGCCAAGGATGCCTGGGTGCATGAGCCGGTGCCCGAAAGCCGGGCGTCGTTTGCCTGGCTTGCCAGGCGCCGCTTCCGCTCCGGCCAGACGCACGGACGGCTGCTGACGGAAAAGGCGCGCGGTTCGGGCCAACCCCTGAACCTTGCGCTCGCCGCCTCCAAGGCAGCCTTTTGCGGGTTCGCCGCGGTTCTCTCCCTGCTTTCGCCGGTCCGTCGAAATCGGTATGCGCTGCGCGCCGTTCTGCATGTCGGCGTGATCAGCGGCCTGCTCGGCCATAAGGAACTCGAGCAATATGGAGCCGCGGAGGTGACCTCCCGATGACCGCGTCCCTCAATGCTCCCGTGCACGCGCCGACGAACGACCCCATCCCGGATGTCACCTTCGTCGTCGCAGCCTATAATTCCGCCGACACGATCACCCGCGCGGTCGGCAGTGCGCTTGCCCAGGAAGACGTCACGGTCGAGGTAATCGTTGTCGACGATTGCTCCTCGGATGACACAGTTGCTCTTGTCACCGCGATCGACGACCCGAGGGTCCGGCTCATTGCGCTCGAACACAATCGCGGCCCGGGCGGGGCCCGCAATGCCGGCTTCGCGGCGGCGCGCGGCCGCTGGATCGCCGTTCTCGATTCGGACGACACGGTGCGCCCCGGACGGCTGGCGCGAATGATCGCCCGCGCCGAAGCGACCGGAGCGCAGGTCGTCGTCGATAATATCGACGTGCTGTCGCTCGACGGGAGCAATGTCCGGATGTTCGAGGATGCGGAACTCGAAGCGCTGTCCGAACTGACGCTGCCGGCCTTCATTGAATCAAATGTGATTTTCCGCTCAGAGCACAATTTCGGCTACATGAAGCCGGTGTTCGATCGCCGCTTCCTCGCCGGACATGGTCTCTCTTTCGACGAGTCGCTGAGGATCGGCGAAGACTACATCCTGCTCGCATCCGCGCTCGCCTGCGGCGGCCGCTGCGCCGTCGAGCCCTCGGCCGGATACACTTATCACATCCGCGAGGGCTCGATCTCACGCGTGCTGAAGCTCGAACACATCGACGCGATGATGGCGGCGGACGAGGCGTTCCTGCGCCGCTACGCGCTGGATCCGCTGTCGCGGAGGATGCAGCGCAAGCGCGCACGTGGCTTCCGCCAGGCGCGTTCGTTTCTGCTCCTCATCGGGCAATTGAAAATGAGATCGTTGGTTGGAGCGCTGAAGATCGCGCTCGCCGACCCGCTTGCGCTTCGGCATCTCAGGATGCCGATCGCCGCGCGATTGCGCCGCCTGGCGGCGCGGGCGCCGCAACCCGCCCCGATCACGGTGGCGGCTGAACGATCCCCGCTGGGCAATGATCCTCACACAAGCAAAGGATGACAAAATGGACCGCATCAGGACCGTCAGGAAAGCAGTGATCCCCGTTGCCGGGAACGGAACGAGGTTCCTTCCCGCCACAAAGGCCGTGCCGAAGGAAATGTTGACGATCGTCGACCGGCCCGTCGTCCAATATGCGGTCGACGAGGCGCGCCAGGCCGGCATCGAGCACATCGTCTTCGTCACCAGCCGCAACAAGCAGGTTATCGAGGACCATTTCGACGACACGCCCGAGCTCATCTCGTCGCTGTCGCGCTCGGGCAAGAATGCGCAGATCTCCGAACTCGAAGCCATGTTGCCGGCGGCCGGCTCGGTCAGCTTCACGCGCCAGCAGGCGCCGCTCGGCCTCGGGCACGCGGTCTGGTGCGCGCGTGACCTGATCGGCGACGAGCCCTTCGCTCTGCTGCTGCCGGACATGGTGTCCTTCGGGGCGCGCGGCTGCATGGCCGGGCTCATGGACCTCTATCGCGAGGTCGGCGGCAATGTTGTCGCCGTCGAGCAATGCGCACCCGAAGAGGCCTCGAAATACGGCATCGTCGGGAAGGGCGAAACGGTGCGGCACGGCTTCTCGGTGACGCAGATGGTCGAAAAGCCGCCGACGGGTCAGGCGCCGTCAAACTATTATCTCAATGGCCGCTATATCCTGCAGCCGGAGATCTTCTCCATTCTCGCCCACCAGTCACGCGGTGCCGGCAACGAGATCCAGCTGACCGACGGCATGCTGACGCTTTCGGCGGCCCAGTCCTTCCACGCCCATCCCTATGAAGGCCGCACCTTCGACTGCGGTTCGAAACAGGGCTTCATCGAGGCCAATGTTGCCTTTGCGCTCGCACGCGCGGATATCGGCGACCTCGTGCTCGAATCCGTTCGCGAGATCGTCTCGTCTCACGAAAGCCGCATCCGGGCGGCATAAGCGCAAAGCTCCGGCGGCTGAACCAGACCGCCGGGACCACAGCGCCGCGCGTCTTATGAGGCGCGCGAAGCCGCTGTAGCACATTGGAATACTGCATGTTTTCAAGAAAGCATGCAGGAGGACCGGAGAAGAAGATGAACAGAACGGCCCCCGTGAAACAGAGAAGCGTACCCTTGAGCATCGTGCCTCGCGACGATCAGTCAGACGGCTTTATCGATCTCGACCGTCTGGTGGCCGTCGTCGTCCGCCGGGCAAGGCTCGTGGCGGCTTTCGTGGTGCTCTTCATCCTGCTGGGGGCCGCCTATCTGTTGTTCGCGACACCATTCTACACGTCGCTCACACAGATCCTCCTCGACGACAATCTGTCGAAATATGCCGAGGAAGAACCGGTGCCGACCAACAGCCAGATGCTCGACACGCAGATTGCCAGCGCGGTCGAGATCCTGAAGTCCGGGGAGTTGGCCTTGCGCGTGACCGACAAGCTCAATCTCTCCGAGAACGACACCCTCCTCAATCCGCCGCGCTCGCCCGTCACAGTCGTCAAGGACTGGTTGAAGACGGCAACGGGTCTGTTTTCCGGCGGGCCGGGCGTCTCCGAGGAAGCGGCGCGCAACGGTCGCCGGCTGAAGGCTGCCGCCCTCCTGCAGCAGTCGCTCTATGTGGAACGCGTCGGCCGCAGTTCCGTGATTGCCCTATCCTACCGCGCGAGCGATCAGCAGCTTGCTGCAAATGTGGTCAGGACTTATGCCGACGCCTATCTGACGGACCAGTTGAACGCCAATTTCGAGGCGACGGAACGGGCCTCGGTGTGGCTGCAGGAGCGGCTTGCCGATCTGCGGCAGCGCTCGCAGGCGGCCGCCCTCGAGGTCGAACAGTTCCGCAGCGAGAACGGCCTGACCGCGGCCCGCGGCGAACTGATGTCCGAGCAGCAGCTCTCCGATCTCAACAGTCAATTGATCGTCGCCCAGGCGGACACGGCCAGCGCCTCGGCACGCTACGAGCAGTTCAAGTCGATCATCGATCAAGGGCCGGAAACCGCCGTCAACAATGCGACCATCTCTCCCAAGGAGGGCGACAATTCGGTGATCCGGGACCTCCGCACCCGCTATCTCGCCGTCGGCAAGCGCGAGCAGGAGGTCGCCCAGAATTTCGGCGAGGACCACCCGCAGGCGGTCTCGCTCCGCGCCGAGCAGGCCGATATCGGCCGGCAGATCTATCAGGAACTGCAGCAACTGACGGCAAGCTACAAGAACGAATTCGAAGTCGCGCGTTCGCGCGAAGCCTCGCTGCGCAAGAGCATCGAAGGGATTGCCGGGAAGAATTCGGATGCCAGCAAGTCGCTCGTGCAGTTGCGCGAACTGGAGCAGAAGGCGGCGGCGCTGAAGACCCTCTATGAATCCTACCTCGGCCGCTACGAGCAGGCGACGCAGCAGCGTTCCTTCCCGATCGCCAAGGCGCGTGTCATCTCCGAGGCCGGCGTTCCGACGGCGCCGTCGAGCCCCAAGAAGACGATGACCTTGGCGCTTTCGGCCGTGCTCGGCTTGATGTTCGGCGGCGCCTATGCCGCATTTCTCGAATTCCGGGAGCGAACCTTCCGGCTTGAAGGCGAAGTGCGCTCGGTCCTCGGCCACCGCTCGCTCGGCTATGTTCCGCTGATCGGCTCACGGCCGAAGAAAACGAGCGAGCTCGTGCGGGCCCGTTTCGGATCGGATCGGCAGCCGCACGACCCGTCCCATGCCGCCACTCCTTTCCAGCGCCTTTCGCGCATCGTGCTCGACGCACCGCGCTCCGCCTTCGCTGAAACGTTCCGCAATGCCAAGCTCGCCTGCGACCACATGCTGCCCGGAAACGAGAGCCGCGTCATCGCGATCGTCTCCGCCCTTCCGGACGAGGGCAAGTCGATCGTCGCGGCAAATTTCGCGGCGCTTCTTGCCTCGAGCGGCAAGCGGACGCTGTTGATCGACGCCGACATCCGCAAGCCGGGGCTCACCCAGATGATCACGCCCGCCCCGCGCACGGGGTTGGTCGAGACGCTCACGGGAGAAGCAACCTGGCCTGCCGGCATCAAGGTCGACCAGCGCACGAAGCTCGCAATCCTGCCGGCCGGTGGCGGGGCGACAGACCGGAGGCACCAGAGCAACGAATTGCTCGCCTCCCCCGCCATGGCGGGGCTGATCGAGAACGCCCGCAATTCCTTCGACTACGTCGTGGTCGATCTCGCCGCCCTTGCTCCCGTGGTAGACGCGAAGGCCTTCACGCCGCTCGCCGACGGCGTCCTCTTCGTCGTGGAATGGGGCCGGACACCATCGAGGCTTGTACGGGACCTCCTCAATTCCGAGCCGCAGATCGATGCGAAGGTTCTCGGCGTGATCCTTAACAAGACCGATATGGACGAACTCGAGAAATACAGCGACTTCGACGGAGCGGAGAAGTACCGGCACCGCTACGGCAAGTACTATATCGAGCAGGGCATCACGGAAGACCGGCACAGCGCCGCCTGACCGGCGAACCAGGCGGTCAACGTTGGTGAGCGAGGGAGAAAGACCGCCTCAGCGAGGCCACCATGCGTGGAAATGGTGTACCGGTCCCCGCCCCTCTCCCACCTTCAGCCTGTCGGCAGCGGATATCGCCTCGTGCAGATAGGCCTTCGCGGCGCCTGCGGCCTCGGGGACCGACTGCCCCTTGGTAAGACCGGCCGCAATGGCCGCAGAAAGCGTGCAGCCGGTGCCATGATCGTTGCGCGTCTCGACCCGCCTCGCCGGGAACCGGACGAGCCGATCGCCATCGAAAAGCAGATCGGTGGCATCGCTGCCCCGCAGGTGCCCTCCCTTGATCAATACCGAGCGCGCACCCGTTCTCATGAGCAATTCGGCCTGGCGGGCCATCTCGGCTTCGTCCTCGGCAATCGCCCGGCCCGTGAGAAGTGCCGCTTCCGGCAGATTGGGTGTGACGACGATGGTCAAAGGCAGAAGCTCATGCGTCAGTGCGGCCATGGCATCCGGCTGCAGCAACGGGTCGCCGGAGGTCGCCACCATGACTGGATCGACGACCGCGCGCCTCTCGAAGCGGCGCAAGCCTTCGGCAATGACGATGATCGTTTCCCGGCGCGAGACCATGCCGACCTTGACCGCCATCACATCGAGATCAGAAAAGACCGCATCGATCTGCGCGGCAACGATCCTCGGCGAGACGTCCTCGACGGCGATCACGCCCTTCGTATTCTGCGCCGTGATCGCCGTCACGACGCTGGCGCCGTAGACGCCGAGGGCCGAAAAAGTCTTGAGATCAGCCTGAATACCGGCCCCGCCGCCCGAATCCGAGCCGGCAATGGTGAGCGCGATCGGCGGGAAGGACGGAAGAAGCGGCATTGGTCGATCTCCTGACGATATCACGGAGATCCAGGTGGAAGCGACGACGCGGGCGAGGGCAGCCTCTTTCCGTTCCTACGCCGGCATGACCCGGATCAGGTTCAAGGGTCCGGCTCACCGCCGTCTCAGCACCGCCTTGGGGCTCCCCTCGGAATGGCGGCATTCTATGCGGCAGCAGTGCTGCGGTGTCAACGTTGCCATCGACCACCGATTCCCGCGGTCGAAGACCGAAATCTGGTTGAGGAAGTTTTTTCTCCGAACCTGCAAAAACGCGCTGCGGCTATTTCCCTTGACGCCGCCGACCGCGCGTTTCCTCCTCGAAAACTCCGTTGATTGCGCTATTCTGTGGGCCATTCCCGCGACCCGAAAGGAGCAAGCCATGAGCCTCCGCATCAACGAAACCGCCCCCGATTTCACCGCCGAAACGACGCAAGGCACCGTCAATTTCCATCAATGGATCGGCGATGGCTGGGCAGTCCTCTTCTCGCATCCGAAGAACTTCACGCCCGTCTGCACGACTGAACTCGGCGCCATGGCCGGGATCGAAGGCGAATTCCGCAAGCGCGGCGTCAAGATCATCGGCATTTCCGTCGATCCCGTCGAAAGCCACGCCAAATGGAAGAACGACATCAAGGTCGCGACCGGCTTCGATGTCGAATATCCGTTGATCGGCGACCGTGATCTGAAGGTAGCCAAGCTCTACGACATGCTGCCGGCCGGCGCCGGCGACACCTCCGAGGGCCGCACCCCGGCCGACAACGCCACCGTGCGCTCGGTCTATGTCATCGGACCTGACAAGAAGATCAAGCTGATCCTTACCTATCCGATGACCACAGGACGCAACTTCGACGAGATCCTGCGCGCCATCGATTCCATCCAGCTCACCGCCAAGCATCTGGTGGCGACGCCGGCAAACTGGAAGCAGGGCGAGGATGTGATCATCACCGCCGCGGTGTCCAACGAGGACGCCATCCAGCGCTTCGGCTCCTTCGATACCGTTCTTCCCTATCTCAGGAAGACCAAGCAGCCGACTGCCTGATGCTTTGGGCGGCTACGCCGGGGCAATCGCGAAAGGCCCATTTCAGCCTTTCGCGACAGCCTCTTGTGCTCTCTTGTGATCCGACGTCACCTGATGCCGGCTCGCCGCAGCTTGGCTTTATCGCGTTTTGACCGCGCCGACGATGTCCGCCAGAACGCCGTGCAATGCGTCGCGGTATCCGTTGCGCGCCGAAGGGCCGCTCTCCTCGGAAGTCATCACGACGGTGAGCTTCAGCGCCGGGACGATGTAGAGCATCTGGCCGCCGTAGCCCCAGGCAAAATGGACGGTCTCGCCGGCGATCTGCCGGGCGAACCAGCCATAGCCATAAGCGTCACCCGAAAAGTAGGAGTTCGTGTGCGGTCGCCACGAAAGATCGATCCAGTCCGCCGGGACGATTTGACGTCCATCGATCGTCCGGCCGCCCCGGCGGTATAGTTCGCCGAAAGCGAGCAGCGATTTTGCGCTCATGGCCATCTGATTGCCACCGAGATAGATGCCCTGAGGATCGCGTTCCCAGGCACCGATCCTGAACCCCTGAACAGGGCCGAGCCAATCGCGCGCGAGAGCGAGCGTCGACTTGCCCGCGGCTTTTGTCAGGATCGCCGAAAGCAGGTGCGTGGACGCTGTCGAATAGAGCATGCGGCCGCCCGGATCGTCGGCGAAAGGCTGCGCGAGCGCGAAACGAACCCAGTTGCGGCTCGACACCCAACGGCCGTAGTTCGGCCCCGACAGGCGGCCAAGTCCGGCCTGCATCGAGAGCAGGTTGGCGATCGTGATGTCGTTGATCCGCGGGTCCGCCGGCGAGGGCAGATCCTCCTTCAGAAGCGGCGCGATCTTCTGCTGCGGCCCTTCGAGGAGGCCCTTGTCGATAGCTATCCCGACGAGCGCCGATATGATCGATTTCGATGCGGATTTGATGTTGGTCGACTCGCCGGGCGAGTGGCCGCGATACCCCTGCTCGGCGATTGTCTCACCGTCGCGAGCGACTATGACGGTTTTGAGGGACTTCAGGTCGTCCCGATCGGCAATCCCCTTCAAGAGTTCCGGAACGCCAGGAGACTGCGCGGCCGCGGCGGAGGAAAGCGACAGCAAGAGCGATAGGACGATTGCCATAAACCTGATCATGTCCTCGACCTACAGCGCCGCGCGTCTTATCAGACGCGCAAAGGTCGCTGTAGCACTTTGAAATTCTGCATGTCTTTGTCCTTAAATCGAGGTCGATTTAAGGACAAAGACATGCAGTAGTGCGAGGGGGCGGTGAAGTCACCACCCGCGCCAACAACTCACGAGGAATTGAAACCGGTTGTGCCTGAGCCGCCCAATCCACCGCCGCTGTCAGGCGCGTTAAGTGGCGAGCAGCCGAATAACCTCCTCATCGCTCAGCTGTTCAAAATCACGATAGAAGTAGCCGATGGCACCCAACATGCGCGGCCGAAGCGGGCATACGACTTCGTCAGCCTCCTTCTCCAGTTCAGCGATGGCGCTCGGCGGTGCGACGGGCACCGCCACGACGATTTTTGCAGGCTTCCGCGTCTTGAGCCCGGTGACGGCCGCCCGCACTGTCGCCCCCGTCGCGATCCCATCATCGACGACGATGGCAATGCGCCCGGCAATCTCCAGCGGCGCGCGACCGGCGAAATATCTGCGGCGGCGGCGTTCGATCTCGGCCAGCTCTTTTTGGCAGATGGCATCGAATTGGCCGTCCGAAATCCCGGCAAGACGGATAGTCTCCTCGTTGCGGACGACCGCCGGCTGGCTGCCGTCGATGACGGCGCCCATCGCGAGTTCAGGCTGCCATGGCACGCCGATCTTGCGCACGAGCAGCAGGTCCACGGGGGCCGCGAGGTGGCGTGCAACCTCCACCGCGACGGGCACGCCTCCGCGGGGCAGCGCAAGCACGACGGCATCCTGCCCACGATAGGAGTCCAGCGCCTTCGCCAATTCCATTCCCGCCTCCGAGCGATTCGAGAAACGCACGGGCCTTGCCTCCCTTCCAGTTCAATTTCATTCGACGTGGCCGATAACCGGGGCACTGCTGCAGCAGGCATAACGGCGCCAGCCGCTTCGCGTTCCAGCCGGTGACCGCGATCACCGTAAGTTGAGCCGCCCGTCCGGTCCCCGTTCCAGGACCGTCCCGAACCGACGGCTCTCGCGGGCGAGCATTTCGCTCACCCATTCGAGGTCCCTTCCGGAGGGACAGACAAGGCTGAAGCGGTGCGCCCGCAACGGCACGATATTCAGGGCTGAAAGATCTCCATTTGCCCGATCTATGTCGGCGAAGTACATCAGACGCAGATCGCTCCTGAATTCCGCATAGCCGGAGATGCCCTCATAGTCGTTGATGAAATCGCCGCATCCATAGAGGATCAGACGGTTGCGGTAGACTTCGATCGCCTTCGGGTGATGCGAGGAATGTCCGTGGACGATCGAGACATCTGCTTCGTCGATGAGCGCGTGCGCGAATCGTCGCTGTGCGGCGGGCACTTCATAGCCCCAGTTGGGGCCCCAGTGGACCGACACGACGACGATGTCCTGCGGCCGCTTCGTGTTGCGGATATGTTCGGCGAGGCAACTTGCGCGAACGGGATCGAGAGACGGCAGAAAGTTCACGCCTGGCCTGCCCTCCTCGGCCGCCCAGCTTGGCGGCACTCCGCTTGTCGGGGTCGCGAACGCGAATAGCAGCACGCGCCCCTCGGCACGCACATCCAAGACCGCGGGCTCGCCGGCCTCGTCCGCGTCGCGTCCGGCACCGGCCGCCACAAGCCGTAGGCGGTCCAGCGTTGTCAGCGTGTCGAAAAGGCCGGCAGGCCCCCAATCCAGGATGTGGTTGTTGGCGAGCACGCAACAATCGACGCCAAAAGCAGCAAGGCAGGAGGCGTTTTCCGGGCTCATCCGATAGTTGATGCCCTTTGGAACGTGATCGCCGCTCCGGGTGATCGCCGTTTCGAGATTGATAATCCGCAGGTGCGGCCGCGCGCGATCGCATTCATCAAGCGCCATGCCCCAGACCAGGGCCGGTTCCATCGGTGCAGATATCGGGCCATTTGCCTTCTCCGCCAGATGGACATAATCGCGCGCCGAGCGAACATGGCCCTCGTACAATATCGGATCGCAGGGCGCCGGCAGGACCTGATCGATTCCCCGTCCGGTCATCACGTCACCGCAGAGGAAGAGGCGGATCGTGCCCTCCCTTGGGCTTGCATCGGAGAAGCGCGCGCTGGTCGTGCTCATTCTTGCCGACCTTTCTGTCCCGCCATTCTACGAAGCCCTTCACCGCAAGGCTACGGCATTCACCGAAGTGCTTCGTATGCCATTCACATTTATTGCCCACAAAAGTCGTGAGTAGTGCCTCCGAGGGATTTCAAGAGCGGTCTGAATGTTACAGCAATTTAACTGGTCTTGCCGACGGCTCGGACGGTAGTGTCCAGTCGTTAGACATGGCAGAGGTTGCATCTTGAGGGCGATCTATCCACCGATATGCGACCCGTTCGTCACCCCAAGACGCCGATCCCGATGTTGTATGAAGCAAGCAGGTCGATCGCGGCCGGACGCAGCGCTGCGATCGTCACATCCGCGGACCACCGCGCTCCAGGAACACGGAGAGGTGCGAAGGGAGGGTGCGCCGAGCTGCCAGGGGCTCATTCCTCTATGGGAATTTGCGATGCAGGGGAACGACAGGGATGAAATTCTCGTATCTCGGCGATGACGCCGAAGAGGTCTCGGATGTTTTGACGCGCTGCATCGGACCCGTGCGGGTACAGAAGCCGCTGAACACGGCTCTGTCCTATCGCTACGAGTTCATCGCCGCCGGACGCGTTGCCTTCAGCCGCGCGACGTCGCAGGGCAGTCTGAGTATCGGCCAGAAGGGCGAAGTGCCTAAGCTCCTGGTGCTGCTCCCCCTTCACGGCGCTGCGCGCGTGAGGATCGGACGCGACGACAGCTTGATTTCCATACCCGGCAAGGCGGCGATCCTAGACGGCAACCGGCTGTCGGAACTACAGATCGAGGAGGCGCGCAGCCACCTGTCATTTGTCATCGACCAGGGGGAGATTTTTCGCCACCTCAGCGCCGCCTTGGAGCGGCCGGTCCATGGCTCGATCGATTTCACGCCCGAACTGGACCTAACAACCGGCGCCGGCGAGATCCTCTTCAAGCTGTCGCAGATCATGGCGACTTGCCTGGGCGACAACGCCGAGATCCAGGAGTTGCCCAGCACGCTTTCCCATCTCTCCGAGGGTATCGTCAATCTGCTTGTCGATACGGTACCGCATCGGTTTTCCGCGGCTTTGACCGAGGGCGAATGGCTGCCGTCCCCGAGGCACGTGAAACGTGCGGTCGATTTCATGCACGCCAATCTCTCTGCGCCAATTTCGATGACCGACATCGCCGAGGCGGCTGGCATCGGCGTCCGGTCGCTGCAAGAGGGCTTCAAGCGGTTCAAGGGAGCGTCGCCGATCAGCTACCTCGCCCAGCTGCGAATGGAGGCCGCCCATCGCGACCTCCTGAATGCTGACCAAAGGCTCTCGGTGGCGGAGATCGCCCGCAAATGGGGCTTCAGGCATATGGGCCGTTTTGCGAACGACTACCGGAAGAGCTATGGTTGCCCGCCTTCCGAGGCAAGAAGGAGACTGCCGCTTTCGGATGCCTGAAAAATCGACGGCGCAGCGGCGCCGCGCCCTCCGAGGATCGAGCGCTTCCTGTTTGCATCCGCTACAGCGCTGTGCGTCCCTACAGACGCACAGCACGAAGAACCGGATTAGGCCCGTCAGAACTCCTCCCAATCCGCGCCGGCCGCCGTCGCGGTCCGGCCGCCGAAAGCCTTGGCGAGCCTGCCGCCGAGCGCCCGGGCCGGAGACGCCGCCGGTTTGCTGTCGTGGCCGGCGATGCGCGCTGCCGCCGCCCCGGCCTCGAGCCGGAAGCGGCCGATCAGCCGGGCGAGATTGGCCGCCTCGTCGGCCAGCCGGTTGGTGGCCGCCGTCGATTCCTCGACCATCGCCGCGTTCTGCTGCGTCACCTGGTCCATCTGGTTGACCGCCGTCGAGACCTCCGACAGGCCGGTCGACTGCTCCTTCGCCGCGGTGGCGATCGAATGCACGTGCTCGTTGATCTTGACGACGTGGCCCTGGATCAGCGACAGCGCCTCGCCGGTCGCCGTCACCAGCTTGACGCCGGCGCCGACCTCCTCGCCGGAACGCGAGATCAGCGCCTTGATGTCCTTCGCGGCGTTGGCGGAGCGCTGCGCCAGCTCGCGCACCTCCTGGGCGACGACGGCGAAGCCCTTGCCGGCCTCGCCGGCGCGGGCCGCCTCGACGCCGGCGTTGAGCGCCAGGAGGTTGGTCTGGAAGGCGATCTCGTCGATGACGTTGATGATCTGGCCGATCTCGCCGGAGGCCTCCTCGATCCGGCCCATCGCCGACACCGCGTCCTTGACGACGGCGCTCGACTGCTCGGTGCTTTTCCGCGCCTCGTCGACCATGTGGCTGGCCTCCAGCGCCCGCTCGGTCGAGCTCTTCACCGCCGCGGTGATCTCCTCGAGCGCCGAGGAGGTCTCCTCGAGCGAGGCGGCCTGCTGCTCGGTGCGCTTCGACAGGTCCCCGGAGGCGATGCGCATCTCGCCGGCGCCGCCATTGATCGTGTCGATCGCGCCGCGCACCTCGCCGAGCACCGAGCGCAGGTTCGTCATCGTCTGATTGACGTTGTCCTTGAGTTCGCCGAAGGCGCCCTGGAACTCGCCGCGCATCGTCTCGGTCAGATCACCCTCGGCCAGTGCCGAGATCACCCGGCGGGTCTCGGCGACGCCGCGGTCGACCGAAGCGACGAGCTCGTTGACGCTGGCCGCGAAGCGGTCGAGGTCGGCATTGTCGTAGCGCTTGCTGATCCGCTGGGTGAAATCGCCGGCAACCGCCGCTGACACCACCTCGCCGATGCTCGACTGCAGGTCGGCGCTCTTCGCCTGCAGCGCCGCTTCCTGGGCGTTCAGCTCGCGAACCTTGATTCCGTTCTCTTTGAACACCCCGACGGCCCGGGCCATTTCGCCGATCTCGTCGCGGCGCTCGGTGAAGGGTACCATGACATTCAGGTCGCCCGAGGCGAGAACGCTCATATTGTCGGTCAACCTGGCTATTGGCCTGGCGATCGCCCGCGCGCCAAACACGGCGGAGGCGATCAGAAGTAGAACCATGGTCACTGCCATGCTGTAGTCGATGATATGCGCAAATTGCTGGGTTTCCTGCCGCTCTTGTACGGTCTCAGCGGCAATGCCTTTGGCAACGTCGACGCCCTCATCGATCAGAGGCGCCATTTCGCCGGCAATCTTGTGCATTTGCCCAACGAGCAGCGCGACTTGATCGTCCGCCTTCGCCTCGAGCCGATTCTCGAGATTTCCCGCGGCGATGTAGTAATCGTCGACAAGTCTCTTGATGGTGATGACCCGCTGCTTGTTTTTCTCGATCACCAGCGGCGCGAAGGCCAGGTCGAGATATTTCACAGCCGAGTTGTGTCGCGCGTTCAAGGAAGCAACGGCCTCTTCGAGTTCCTTCGGCGATTGGGCAAGAAGCATGTCGCGGGCGGCGATCTGCATGCCTCGCGCCGAGGACTTGGCATCTACCAGATCGCGGGAAACCCCCGTTTGGGTCTGGCCCCAGGAGATTGCTTCGTCGACGGACCGATCGATGAACCAACCAGTCACAGTGACGGCCAGCATCAGGAAGATGCCTGCCCCGGACACAAGGGCGAGCTTGGTGCTGATTCGCGAGAGGATCGGCGAGCGTTCCATGGGTGATACTCCTGTTGCATGGACAGGAAGTCATCATGGCTCCTGGCGTACCGTCGTGGGGCTATCCGGCGCGAGTCATTCCGCCGGCCGAAGATGGTTGTTACTGCATGTTTCCTTGAATCGTTGCCGATTTAAGGACCACCGTGGGTACAAATGAAAGCTGGTGTGTCGGCAGCGCTTTACTCGGAAAAGTTTATTGGCGTGACGATGCCGCAGAATGGTTGACGAACCCTAAACATGTAGGTCCGCCATCGATGCAACTTAACGATGCCGTCCCGAACAGGGTGGCGAAAGGGGCCTTGGATCGACGGAAACAAAAAAAGCGGACGTTCCCGGCTTGGCGCACCCGGCGCTGCGAGGGTCAGTTCGATGCGTCGCCGGCGAGAAGCGCAGCGTTACCTCCCTGCAAGCACACAGACCCGCGGTGGGCACGGCTGTGCCGCAATTTCATGAACGGATCTGGCCCGATCAATGGTAGCCCGCATCGCCGGAAAAGAGGTCGTTCAGCTTATATGCCACCTCGGTCCGGTTCGTCGCCTTCAGCTTCTTCATGATGTTGCGAATATGCACCTTCACGGTGCTCTCGCGCAGATTGAGCTCATAGGCGATGATCTTGTTCGCCTTGCCCTTGCGAAGGGCCTGCACGACTTCCGCTTGCCGAAGCGTGAACATCCCCGCCAGCGGCGGGCCTTCCTGCTTTCCCGTCTCGATCAGATG
This sequence comes from Sinorhizobium glycinis, assembly GCF_001651865.1. Classification (GTDB taxonomy): domain Bacteria; phylum Pseudomonadota; class Alphaproteobacteria; order Rhizobiales; family Rhizobiaceae; genus Sinorhizobium; species Sinorhizobium glycinis. The sequence goes on along the minus strand of NZ_LPUX01000055.1, from coordinate 168,668 downwards.
GCGAACCGCGAGAACGCTGCTGGCCGGCAGGAAGATTCCGCCGGCGATCGCCAGTCCGATCGCTTCGATGCAGATCTCCAGGCCCACGGACGTCGGGATGTATCCCCGCGCACCGCATTCGAGCGCCCTTAGGATCTGGGCAATGTCATCGATGTCCGACAGGACGACAACCGGGATAGGCCGGAACTCGGAGGCGAGCTTTGCAATGTCGGCCGCGACATCGGCAACTTTTCGCGCCCCGATATTGAGGAGGACGGCGCCGACCGGTGGGCAGGTGCCCTTGTTCTCCCGCCATTCATCGACCGAACCGAAGGCGGCGACCTCCATGCTGAGAGCATGGTTGGTCAAGGTCCTTGCGAGGCATTCGCGGTCCAACGCCCTGCTATCGAGGACAAGCAGACACGGTTTGTCTATCCCCTCCAACAGCTGCTTTTCCCCATCCTTGCCCAGCTGTGAGATACCGTTCGCGCTGTGCGGCTGCTGCGCAAAGGCTGGCATTTTCTCAAATCTCGATATTAAAGACGCCATTGCAAAATCCCCTTTAACAAAAATGAAGCCTGTAGAGATAAACACCTCAAGAGGAAATGTTCGATGCGTAAAATTTACTCGTATACCGTGTTGATACTACTTTTGAATTACTACCCTTGGCGTCTTTCTTCAGGACCAAACCTTCCTCATCGGCGCCGCTTCATCATGAATAGACATAGAATACACAATAGTCTAATGGAATATCCCCCAAAAATGAAGGGGGTACGCACGAGCACCACGTCGCGTCAATGGGCGACGGCAACCAACCGACCATGCAGCCGGCCCGTGGTACGATCCAAGAATCGGATTAAGTGACGCGGCGTGGCGTTTGACAATTGACGAAATGAGAGGATGGCTACCGCCTTTGACCGTTGGCCGGGTATCTCTGATCCACCTTTCGTAGTGCCCAAATCCGCTCGGGGCGAGCGAATAGCCGACGGTTCCAGAACGGTCACGCTCCGATCGGGCCCGGCCGATCCACTCAGGACGTGGAGCGGGACACCTTGAGCGCCGACGATGCCTTGCGGTCCTGGAAGCTGCGGTATCTGGCCGCGGCCTCGGTCCGGTTATGGGCGCCCAGTTTGGTAATGATGTTGTGCAGATGAATCTTGACGGTATGTTCCGACAACCGGAATTCGGCCGCGATCAGCTTGTTCTGCAGCCCGCGCGAAACCATCTCGAGAATCTGCAGTTCGCGGGCCGTCAGCTCGCCAACGCCGGCTCCACCCGGGCCTGCCGCGACCCCGTTATGGGGCGGCAAGTGCTGATCGCCTCTGCTTGCCAGAAGCATAAACTCCGGTGGAAAATACTCGCCGCCACAGAGCATCAGCCGGATCACCGACAGCCATACATCGAGCCTGACGTTCATGGGCAGCACGCTACGAACCAGGGGCGACCTCAAAATATCGGCCACAGCCGAATTCTGGCCTCGGCCATGCGGTTCGATGAGGGCCGTCAGTGCCTGCGGATGCAAGCGCAGGATGCGGTTCGAAGCGCCCTCAATGTCCTTCATCAGGCCGATGTCGACGAGAATCAGCGACACCGGATGCGAGAAGGTTCGGCACGCCGCATCGACGTCGTCGACCTGATCGACGCGGACCCACGGAAATTCACGCTCCATCGCCTCGATCAACCGCTCCGAGACGCTTCCTACGCTCGACACAATCAGAACGACACGTCGGGGCTCGGTCCGCCGTTTGCCATCCGCAAAGGACCCGAACCCAACTTCGCCGTGCTCAGCCACGTTCCGTAACGCCATGTGCCCCACCCAATCAATCGATCGGCAACCACTGGCCGACCGCATCTGCGCAACCGCGTCCGCTTCAGCGAACTCTAGCCCACGGCGCACGCGGTCGCGACGGTGCAAAAGGTGTGAGCTATCCATTGAAAGTTACGGGCGGCGGAGCTCTGCCTTGCTCTGCTTCATCCAAAGGAACGAGACCGTTACCGCGACAAGATCCATTTTATGATGTCCCCTACAGCGCCGTGCGTCCTTTCAGGTGCACAAAGGACGCTGTAGCCCATTGAATCGCTGCATGTTTTTATCCTTTGCTGCTATCTAAGGAAACATGCCGTAGAAGCTGAACCGCGCGGGATAACAGGGATGGACCGGAAGCCGGGAAATGGAACAACCTGCAGACGCCGATTGAATTCGTGGAACAATCCAGGCAATCGCTCCGGGGTCGATTCGACTTCGGCAGTTGTCTAAGGTGCCCACTATTTAACAGCGGGGCGCAAGGTGGGCAGCCTACAAAAGGCGTAGGTACTCCCACATTCATATACTTCAAAAGCACGAAAGCTTCTGCTCTGTTCACGAAACTGCAAATGGCAGATACTTGAAATTATTGGAAGAGTTGATCGGGCATTTTGAATCGCGCTTCGCTTTTAGTGTCTTATGCATTTTTAAAATTTTTCTTTAATACGTTTCGAGGCAAAAGTGGTTAGCGACGCAGACGCATCAAGCAAATATGCAAACGCATATCTCTCGACCGAAGCGGACGCTGGACGAGCCGGCGAGAGGCAACGGCCATGAGCTCTTCCGGCACCGGGGATAGAGGGGAAGACCAAGCCAGTCCTGTTCCCGAAAACACCGCCGGCGAGCCGCGCGCGGCGGAGGCAGAAGCTCAGCCGCAGCGCGAGCGGCCCCTTGTCATCATCGACAGGCGGCTCCTCTGGCGCGACAGCCTGGCGCGAAACATCGCCGCCGACAATCCAGGCACGCCTATTCTCACCTACGAGTCCTCCGAGGCGTGGGCTCGGCAAAGCGACGAGGGCACGCCGCCGGAGGCGATCCTCTTGAACATCGCGGAAAAGAGGATCGATGATCCGCCTGTTGAACAAGAAATCAAGAGACTCGCGTCCGAGTTCGCCCCCGTTCCGGTGATCGTCATGGCGGACAGGGACGATCTGTCGCAGATCGTCAAGGCGCTGGAATGCGGGGCGAAGGGCTACATTCCTTCCTCCGTGAGCGTGGATGTCTGTATCGAGGCTATCTCGCTTTCTCTGGCGGGCGGCATCTTCGTTCCGGCGAGCAGCGTCTTCGCGATGCGTCACTTGTTCGAAACGGGGGGCGCCGCCGAGCGACCATTGGCCGGTTTGTTCACCGATCGCCAGGCGGAAGTGGTGGAGGCGCTCCGGCGTGGAAAAGCGAACAAGGTCATTGCCTACGAGCTCAACCTGCGGGAAAGCACGGTAAAGGTTCACGTCCGCAACATCATGAAGAAGATCAAGGCCGCCAATAGGACCGAGGTCGCCTACAAGATCAACGATCTTCTTCCCGATCATCCCTCGGCCGACGAAGCATCGAACATCGACGATCCAGATCCCAACGGGAAGCGCCGCGACTAATTTAGGATTTGCACGACCGCTCCGCTCCGCCAAATGTCCGTCCGGCACCGCGCATCCTTAGGGAAGCGCATCGCTTCCAAGGCAAACCTGTCAACTGTGCCGGCCTTTGCCTCAACTACCAAATCGCTACCTGCAATCCACACTTCCATTCAAAGATGTTCCAAGACGATTCGGCCAGGAAAGCACGTGCCGTAAAGTAAATGCGATCGCAGGTAGATCGCATTACCGAGGGGCGGAACGCGATTATCCACTGCGCGCAAATTTTGTCCACACAGCGCCGGGATGTCTTCGCCGCGCGTTATTTTTGTGGAGCTCCAATTCTTCCGGAAGGACGAATAGCCCCGTGCCATTCTTCATTCGCAGAGAATGGCTGGGGCGGGATAGCTTCACGGACCCGGGACATAGGCAGGTGGCGTGGCAGCTACGCCACTTACACTATGGATGTTTTGCCCGTGGTCAGGCCCGCCTCCGCCGAGGGAGGGAGCGAAGTGGACAGGATTTCTATTGCGACCACGTCGTTCCGCGGCCTCGATCCGGACGAACTCGCGGCTGTCTTGTCCACCCCCGTTTCTCCGATCAAGGTCGAGAGGCTGCGCGGCGAACCCCTTGCGTTCGATTGCGAATTCTATTCGACAGGGGTGATATCGTTCGGCAGCTGCGCCTATGAAGGCGAATTGGAATGCAAACGGCAGGCGGCAAGCGACAAGCTGCTGATCTTTCTTCCGACACGAGGAGCCGCGCTGTTTGAATCCGGCGGCAGAGAAATCTGGTCGCGGCCCGGCCAGGGAACGCTCGTCGACGGCGCGCGCAACGAAAGCGTCCGTCTGTTTGGCCCCCGCAAGCACCTCACCTTGTTCATCGACCAGCGCAAGATCGCCAGCCACCTGATCAACATGTTGGAGCGGACGATCAGCGGTGACCTCGAGTTCCACCCGCACATCGATCTCTCTGCTGGACCGGGGCTTGCATTGGCACAACTTGTCGAAACCACATGCAGCGGACTGCGGGGAAACGCCCCCTGCGACAATCCCCGTTGGCCCTCGCTTCGCTCGGCGACGCGGTGACCCATCTCCTGCTGGAAGCCGCTCCGCACCGCTACTCGGACCAGCTTGCAAGCCCGGTGCCCCTGCCGGCACCGCGGCATGTCAAATGGGCGATCGATTTCATGCATGCACATATCGCCGAGCCGATCACCATGGCTGATATTGCCGCGGCGGCGAAGGTGAGCGTCCGCACCCTCCAGCAGGGATTCCGACAGTTCCGCATGACCACGCCCATGGCTTATCTGCACGAATTGCGGCTGACCGCCGCCCATCAGGATCTCATGAATTCACATGAGGCCCTGAGCGTCGCGGATATCGCGCTGAAATGGGGCTTCACCCATCTTGGCCGGTTCGCAGCCGACTACAGGAAGCGCTTCGGCGTCTTGCCTTCGCAAGCAATGCGAGGCGCCAAGAGCTGAGATCAAGGTTACCTGCGCCTGACACTACAGCGCCGCGCGTCCTATCAGACGCGCAAAGGTCGCTGTAGCACTTTGAATTGCTGCATGTCTTTGTCCTTAAACCGAGGCCGATTCAGGGAGACATGCAGAAGGCTGTTACCGAAGGAACGCACACTGCGGCAAAGCGGTCGATAGACAGGAATGGCGCCAATTCGACGCGCAAGCATTCGAACGAAGAACCCTGCCCCATGACGCCCGAACGTTTTGCCGCATGTCTCGCCAGTTTGAGGTGGACGACGATCGATCTCACATCCGCGCTCCAATGCCAGCTCTCGTGGGTCGAGGCCATGGAAAGCGGCCAGGCAGAAATTCCGGAAGACCTGGCTCGCTGGTTGGAAAGCCTTGCCAGATGCCATGAGGTCGCGGGCATTCCGAGCCGCTATCGCGGCCTGGCGCATTTTTGACGCGCGGCGCGTGCGCTTCGACCATGCTTGATGCGTCTTGCCTCGGTCAGCCGATCCGCGCGCCGTTGCCGTCGAAGTACCGCCGACGCTCAGGCGGCGCCGTCAGCCACACCGCCGATCCTGACGGGATGTCGTCGCCTTCCCGCAATTCCACCACGAGATTCTGCGCATCGCCGAGCCGGCAATAGACATAGCGCGTGCCACCGAGATATTCGGTGAACTCCACGGTCGCCTGCACCGCATCGGTTCCGCCGGCGACGATCCTGATATGCTCGGGCCGTATGCCGAAGACGATCCTTTCGCCGGGTCGAAACGAGTCCAGGCAGGCGCCGATCTCGCAGCCGGCAAGCCGCACCTTTCCCGAGCCACTCCATTCCGCATCCAAGAGGTTCATGCGCGGCGAGCCGATGAAGCCGGCGACGAAGGTGTTGACGGGGTTCTCGTAGACGTCGCGCGGCGTCCCCGTCTGCTCGATCCTTCCGTCACGCAGGATGACGATCTGGTCGGCGAGCGTCATCGCCTCCGTCTGGTCGTGCGTCACATAGATCATCGTATTGCCGAGTTCGCGATGAAGGCGGGCGATCTCCGCGCGCATCGAGACACGCAACTCCGCATCGAGGTTGGAGAGCGGCTCGTCGAACAGGAAGACATCCGGCTTGCGCACGATCGCCCGGCCGATCGCCACGCGCTGGCGCTGGCCGCCCGACAATTGTCCCGGCCGTCGGTCGAGCAGATGGTCGATCTTGAGGATCTCGGCCGCTTGCCCGACGCGCTGCTCGATTTCGGTGCGCTCGGTACGCGCCATCTTCAGTCCGAATGCGAGATTGTCGCGCACGCTCATGTGCGGGTAGAGCGCATAGGACTGGAAGACCATGGCGATGCCGCGCTCGGAAGGGTCGAGATCCGTCACGTCGCGCCCCTTGATGGCAATTTCCCCGTCGCTCACCTCCTCGAGCCCGGCGATCATGCGCAAGAGCGTCGATTTTCCGCAGCCCGACGGACCGACGAAGACGACGAAGTCTCCGTCCCTGATCGTCAGGTCGATGCCATGGACGACCTGCAGCGCGCCGAAGCTCTTGCGCACGCCGCTGAGTGCCACACCGATGCCATCCCGTTCGGTCATCTAGGCGCCACGCTTCTCGGCTTGCAGCCAGACGAGCATTTCGCCAGGTGCGCGATTGTCCCAGAGGTGGTAGGGCACCAGGCGCAATTTTGCCTCGTGCCTGGTAGCCGGCTTGGAGCGATACATGGCCTTGCCCCACGCCGCCGTGTCCTCGCGCTCGACCGGCAGTTCGACGGCGACGGCACCTTCGAGATCCTCCAGGATCGTCGTCTTCGTTTCTGGCAGGTCCTCCGGCACGATGAGAGCGTTGAGATCGCCGCCATTGTCGATCTCCTCGGCACAATAGACCAGCGGGCCGCGCATCAGCGCCACACGGCCGGCATCCTGCCGGACCTTCGGATTGGCGTATTGCGGCCGAAGCTTCAACGGAAGGTCGAGCGAAACCTCGTCGCCATCGGACCATTGCCGCTGGATGCGGGCATAGCCGTCAATCGTCACGACATCGAGATCGATGCTGCCGCCGTTGACCGATAGGCTGGCGCCATCCGCCCATTCCGGAATGCGCAAGGACAAGGCGAATTGCCGCGGCTCCTTGAGCTCGAGCCGGATCGAGACCTTACCGTCCCACGGATAATTGGTGATTTGCCGCAACGTGACGTCCGCGCCGCCCAATTCCAGCCGCGCGGTGCTTTCCCCATAGAGATGAACGGCGATCTCTTCGGCTGCGACGCCATACATATAGGCACCCACGGAGGCGACGAGCCGGGCGATATTGGGCGGGCAGCAGGGGCAATTGTGCCATTTCCAGCGATGATGCTTGCCGGTGCTTTCCAGCGGATTGTCATAGAAGAAGGTCTTGCCGTCCAGCGAAAGGCCGGTGAGCGCTCCATTGTAGAGCGCCTGTTCCATGATGTCGGCAAAGCGCCGGTTCGGTCCGCGCCCGAGCATGCGGCTTGCCCAGAAGACCAGGGCGACCGCGGCGCAGGTCTCGGCATAGGCCGTGTCGTTCGGCAGGTCGTAATAGTCGGTGAACCCTTCGTTCTTCGCCGACGGGCCGATACCGCCCGTCACATACATCTGCTTCGTCGTCAGGTCGTCCCACAATGTTTCGAGCGCTGCTGTAAGCGTGTCGTCCTTGTACTCGGTGGCGAGATCGGCCATGCCGGAATACATGTACATGGCGCGGACCGCATGGCCGACCACCTTCTTCTGCCGGCGCACCGGCTCGTGCGACTGGCTGTATTCGTAGGTCTTTTGAATATAGTCCTTCGGCGAACGGCCGTCGCGGATCGCCTCCTCGGTGAAGAAGTGAGGCTCCTGGCCGCGCTCGTCGATGAAGAAGTTCGAAAGCTCGAGATACTTCTTTTCGCCGGTGACGCGCGCCAGCTTGACGAGCGCCAGCTCGATCTCCTGGTGGCCGCAATAGCCGGCGATCTGGCCCTCGCCGTGGCCGAATTTGCCGATCATGTAGTCGGCAAAGCGGCACATGACGTCGAGCAGCTTGCGCTTGCCGGTCGCCTGGAAATAGGCGACGGCCGCTTCGATCAGGTGCCCGGCACAATAGAGCTCGTGATGATCGCGCAGGTTCGTCCAGCGCCGGTCCGGCTGCACCCGCTGGAACCAGGAATTCAGATAGCCGTCCCTGTCCTGCAGCCGTTCATACATGTCGATGATCTCATCGGCTCTGGCCTCCAACTGAGGATTGGGCTTGCGGTAGAGCGAATAGGCAATGGTCTCGATCGACTTCGCCAGGTCGCTGTCCCAGAACATCTGCGTCGTTCCACCCCAGGGCTGGATCGGGATGATGATTCCGGGGCTTGGCCGCCTCACATCGAGCGCCTGCAGCATGCCCGCCTCGACGCAACGGTCGAGCAGGATCTCGGCCGTGGCGTTGCAGACGGCATCCTGCCACTTGCCCCAAAATCCGCCGACCCGGACATCCGGTACGGCCACGGGTCTGAACTGACGGTCCTTTTTGCTCATGACGTGCCTTTCTCTCGTTATTTGACCGCGCCGGCCATCAGCCCGCGCATGTAGTAGCGTTGCAGCAGCAGGAAGACGATAAGGCAGGGCACCACCATGACGGCGACCCCCGCTTGCACCGCACCCCAGTTGATGGCTCCAAGCCGGCCGGCACGCACGGCCATCATCAGGACCGGCAGCGTGTAGTTCTCATTGCTCGACAGCAGCACGAGGGCTGCGAGGAACTCGTTCCAGGCATTGAGGAATGCAAAGATCGACACCGTCGCGACGCCCGGCATGACCAGAGGCAACAGCACCCGCACCAAGAGCTTCAGGTCGCGCGCGCCGTCGATGCGGGCCGCCTCTTCGATCTCCTTCGGCACCGCGTCGAAGGCGTTGCGCATCATGAAGACCGAGAACGGCAGTTGCAGCGTGACGTAGACGAGCATCAGGCCGAAGAGCGAATTGTTGAGACCGAGCCGCGCCAGGATGATGAAAAGCGGCGTCAGGATCGACTGGAACGGGATCATCAGCGTCGCGATGATCAGCACGAAAAGCGCGTTCTTGAAAGGAAAGCGGTAGCGCGAGAAGCCATAGCCGGCGAGTACGCTGACCGCGACGGTCAAGACGACCGTCCCGAGCGACACCACCAGCGAATTCATGGTGTGCTGCCAGACGCCGGAGCCGAAACCGTCGAGGATGCGGTAGGCATCGAAGCTTATGCCCGACAGCGGCCATGGCGGCAGCGGTGGCCAGCCGGATTCGCTGCTCGGCCGAAACGATGCCAGGAAGCCGATCATGAAGGGCGCCAGGAAGAAGAAGGCCGTGCCGATGCCGATCCCGTGATAGGCGATCCGGTCGCGCAGCGCCTTGCGGGCGCGGATTTCACGACGAGTCTTCATGGCCTCTCATCCCCCACTTTGAGCAACCAGAGCTGAAAGATGCTGATTGCGACGAGGATAGCCAGAAGCGCGATGGAGAGCGCGGCCCCATAGCCCAGGTTGAAGGACACGAAGGACTGGTTGAAGATGTAGTAGACGACCGAGATCATCCGGTTCTGCGGGCCGCCGCTGGTCATGATGTAGAACTGGTCGAAGGCGAGGATGGAGCCGGTGACCGAAAGGATCAGCGCCAGCGCCATGGTCCGGCGCATCAGCGGCAGCGTCAGGTAACGGAACCGCTGCCACCGCCGGGCGCCGTCGATACGCGCGGCCTCCGTCAGTTCAGCGGGAATCGCCTGCAGTCCCGTGAGCAGGATGATCATGGTAAAGCCGGCAATCTTCCAGACGACCATGACGATGATGGTGAGAAAGGCCGTATCGAAATCGGCAAGCAGGTTGATGCGGCTACTGGTCAGCCCGAGCCGCTGCATGCGCGGGGCGAAAAGCCCGCTGTCGACATTGGCCAGCCACACCCAGAGCAGCGAGGCCGAGGCGAGCCCGACGACGACCGGCAGAAAGATGATCGTTCTATAGGCGGAAACCAGCGGCCGCTGCTTCTCCACAAAGATCGCCAGCGGAAAGGCCACGGCGAAGATGGCGATGGTGACGATGATCGTATAATGCGCCGTAAAGCCGAGCGCCGTCAGGAAGCGCGCGTCGCTCACAATGCGCACATAATTGCCGAACCCGATCCAGGCGGGCTTGCCGAGCAGCGGCCACTTGTGCAGGCTCATCCAGATGGTGAAGAGCACCGGCAGGATAAAGAAAACGCCGACCAGCGCCATCGCCGGCGCGATGTAGAGCAGACCGCGCCAGCCGGATTGCTTCCTCCTGCGGTGGCGCGGCGGCGGAGATGCGATGCCCGACATCGTCATGGGTGATTTCTTCGATCCTGTTGCGTGTGCTGGAAGGGCAAATTGCCCTCCCAGCGGTACGGGTTATTGGCCCGCGTCGATGATCGACTGCATCTCGGATTGCGCATTCGAGAAGGCGCCGTCCACGTCGTCGCCGTAGATCGCCGCATTGATGAAGGTTGCCCAGGGGCCGTTCGAACTGTTGATCAGGTCGTTGAACTGCAGCGTATAGGGTGTCTTTGCGACCGCAATGGCGTCTATGCCGACCTTGAGGCGGGGGTCGAGGCCTTCGAGAACCTCACCGGCTATATCGCCGCGGGTCGGCAGGCTGCCGTATTTCGCCATGATCTTCTGGCCTTCCATCGAATAGGTGTATTCGAGGAATTTCTTGACCGCCTCCAGCTTCCGCGTGCCCTTGGTGACGACGAAGTTGTCGCCGCCGGCAAAGGACGAGGGTTTGCCGTCGACGCCCGGGATCAGCGTCACGCCGAAGTCGATCTCCGGATGCTGCGTGACCAGCGTGCCGATGGCAAAGGCCCCGATGCTCTGCTGACCGATCTTGCCATTCGTGAAGGTCAGGAAATTCACGCCGTTGTCGCTGGCAGAACCGGCGGGCACCGTGTCCTTCGCGACGAGGTTGCGATAGATGTCGACCGCCTTGCGCATCTCTGGCGTGTCGATTGTTGCCTTCTTGCTGTCTGCCGAGAGGATGTCAGCGCCCGCCCCCCAGGCCAACGGCGTGAAGGTGAAGATCATGCAGCCGCCGCAACCGCCACCGGAGAAATAGAAGCCGTAGGTGTCTCCGCCGAGCGCGCGGATCTTCTCGGCATTGGCCGCAATCTCCTCCCAGGTTTTCGGCGCCTTTTCCGGATCGAGCCCGGCCTTGCGGTAGAGCTCCTTGTTCCAGGCGAGGATCGAGGTCTCGACCGAAAGCGGCAGGCCGTAGATCTTGTCCTCGTAGGTGCCGAGCTTGACATGCGATGGCGAGAGCGAGTTGAAATAGGGAAGCGATTTCGCCCAGTCGCTAAGGTCCTCGAGCTGGCCGGCTGCAGCGAAGGCCGGCGTGTAGATGAGGTCGAGCGATAGCGCATCCGGCGCCTGACCGCCGGCGATGGCGGTGGCATATTTCTGGACAAGCTCGGAAAAGGGGACTTCGGTCAGTTCGACCTTGTCCTCACCGGCAGAATTGTAGGCCTTGACGACTTCCTTGAAGGAGTCGCCAATGCCTGAGCGAACCCACATGCTGATTGTTTCGGCCGAAGCGGTGGATAGCCCCAGCGCGTAGGCGAGCGCCGTTGTGGCAAGCAATCTCTTCAACACTTTCCATTCCTCCTCTTGACCGAGCCGCTTGCGCGCGAGCTCCCTCCTCCTCGTTCAGTCGCACTCGGTCGCTTATTCAGCCGTTCCGGCCCCGCCACAGGATTGCCGCACGACAAGCTTGCAGGGCAGCTTGCGCAAGCCGGGCTCGGCCGGCCGTCCCTCCGCGAGCGCCAGCACCATCAACCCGGCCTCCCTGCCGAGTTCCTTCAGATTCATGTCGATTGTCGTCAGCGGCGGACGCGTCTGTTCGGCAAGGATCTCCCAGTTGTCGAAGCCGATGACGGAGACGTCGTCCGGCACCCTGACGCCGCGCTCCCGGAGCGCGTCGATCACGCCGCGGGCGATCTGGTCGTTGCCGCAAAAGATGCCGTCCGGCAGCCTTCCACCGGCACTCCACAGATCGGCAATGGCCCGATGCCCCCAACTCTCCGACCAGATGCCGTAAAGCACCGGCGCATTCCCGCCCGCCTCCCTTGCGAAGGCGGAGGCGCGCTCGCCAACAGAAACGAAGTCCTCAGGCCCGGTGATATGCACGAGGCTGCGCCGACCGATCTTCTTGAGCCAAGCCGTTGCAAGTGCCGCCCCCTGCGCGTCGTCGGCGGTGAACGTCACGCTTTCCGGCGCCCCGGCGGTGAAGGCATAGACGACGGGCACCGGCAGGCCAGCGAGATCGACCGGGAGAGACCTGTCGATCCGCTTGCCTGTCGCGATGATGCCATCCACCTGCTTGTCCAGCATGGCGTCGACATGAACCTTGCCGAGGGCGGGATCGTCTTCGATCGCGCAGAGGAAGACCGAGACGCCGTGATCGACCAACGCCTCAGAAATTCCCGCCATGACCGGTAGGGTGAAGCGGCCGTAGGTGTCGTTGGTCAGAAGCCCGATGGTGAACGACCGGCTGGAAAGCAGCCCCCGCGCCAGCGCGTTCGGCCGGAAGCCGATTTCGGCGGCGATCCGCTTGATCCGTGCCCGCGTCTCGGCGGCCATGCGGCCATTGTCGTTCAGCGCCTTCGACACCGTCGAGACGCTGACGCCCGATTCACGCGCCAGATCGTGGATGGTCACGCGCCCGCTTCTGGCCCGCTGCGTCGTCAAATCGGCCTCCCAGAAAGATCGGATTGAGAAAACCTTTGCGCAGCGATGAAGTCAATATGAGAAAACGTTTTCTCATCGATTTATCGCGAACAGTGGGAGGGCACAGGCAGCGACAAGCACCGGATCTGGCCTTCCGACGCAGCATCGCCGCAAAGCCACATTGATGCGCCCCTGCCGTTCAGGCCTTTTCTTCCGCTTCCACTCCCATAGGTAAAGCTTCATAAGCCAACACAACGGAGCGGAAATACATGTCCCTGCTGATCAGCGTGCTTGTAACGTTTCTCGTCGTTATTCTCGTGCTCTACCTCGTCAACCGGCTCCCGCTGGACGGACGCACCAAGCAGATCGTCCAAGCCATCGTGATCATCATCGGCGTCTTGTCGCTGCTGAGATACCTGGCGGTTTTCTAGCTCGGCCGGCCCGAACGGCAGTGCCGATTTCAGCCGTCACAGCGTTTGCTGACGGCGCTTACGACACTGGCAAGGAATCAGAATCACGCAACCGGGTTGCGAATCACCCTGTTCAAGGGCGATTATGGGCCGTGTTCACTGATCTCTGATTGCAAAGCATACTGGCCGCTCCAATAATCGAGTCGAGACCGTCAACCCAAGATGGTCTCCAGTATCGGAGGAACTACTCAATGAACAGAAACGTGATCATCGGTATCATAGTGGTCGCGATCGTCATCCTCGCGGTAATTTTCCTGATGCCGGGTGGCACCGAACAGACAGCCGAAACGCCCCCGGCACCGGCCCCAAGCGAACCCGCGCCTGCGGCGCCAGAGCCCGCACCAGCGACACCGGAACCGACTACCCCGGCGCCCGCTACTCCCGCCCCGGCACAATAGTCCGCCGGGGCCATTTTTCGTTCAGGAGGCCTCGCGCCCGCAGGGGCGCGAGTTTCCGCCTTTTTGCTTTTCCCACCCGCGCGCATGAGAACGGCTGCGCATTCGGCGTTCGACTCGGGCGCGCACCACAGGGGCCTGTCAGTCCGTCACCGCGTGGATGCCGAGCAGATGAACGGTCTCCGCCGGCGGCTCTACTTCGACATGACAGTCTTCGATACTGCCACCTCTCCCCCAGCGCGCGGCAAGGCTCATCAATTCCTCCTGCTCTCTCCTGAGACGATGCCATGTCATGATTTCATCGGCATGCGGCGTGTTCAGCCGCGGATCGTAGAAGCGGGTGATTTCCTCGCCGGCATCCTTGCGGGCGGCCTCCAACCGCTGCTTCAACGCGTTCGCCTCGTCCTTCACCAAAAAATAGCGGCGCATCACGGCAATCAGCGCAAGATCGTTCGGGCTGGCGTTCAAGAGCGTTCCTCCGCGTCTTTTCCAGGTGGGGATGTCGCCGGAAGGCGTTCCCGGCGCGCCGAGCCCTTCGCCCGAAACTGTGACCCTTTTCCGGCAGAGAAAAGCATGCGGCGAAATCTCGTTCGCGGAGTTTCTCTTTGCAGAACGACTTCCGTTTACTTCGGCACGCTCCGCCTTGACTTGTGCATTGGCACGTCGGGCTGCTGATGCAATATCTGCCATGTCCATCTCACAAAGACGGCCCGGCAAAGCTTGCCGGGCCGTCCCATTCTGATGAGCGGTGTCAGACCTAAAGCGCGTCGCATCAAATGTATTCACGCGGCGCGCTTTGGGTTCTTATGCATGTCGTTATCCCAAAACCGCTGCGCACTTTTGGCGACATGCATTAGGCGCGCAGCCGCGCGTCCGGTTCTCTCCCGAGGCTCTCCTCTTGCGCCTCGCGCCGGTTGTGGCGAATCGACGACCAGAGCGAAAGGCCGATGAGGCCGGCGCCGCCAAGGCCGGTAATCACTTCGGGAATATGGACGAGCGTCTGGAAATACATCACCACGGAGAGGATCAGGATCGCATAGAAAGCGCCGTGCTCCAGGTAACGGTACTCGCTGAGCGTTCCCTTCTCGACCAGCATCACCGTCATGGAGCGCACATACATCGCGCCGATACCAAGGCCGATGGCGATGATGAACAGGTTCTGCGTCAGGGCAAAGGCGCCGATGACACCGTCAAAGGAGAAGCTGGCGTCGAGCACTTCCAAATAAAGGAACGCGCCGAAACCACCCCTCGCCGCAGCGCTCATGGTCTGCTCCGTGGCGTCCAAAAGACCACCGACGATCTCGACCACGAGGAACGTCAGCAGGCCGTAAACGGCTGCATGGACGAATGCGACCGCCTCTTCGCCCTCGAGCAAGGTCGAGAAGCCGAGGATGAGGGCGAGCACGAAAGCAATTTCGATGCCCCTGACGGTCGCAAAGCGCGCCATCTTTTGCTCGATCCAGGCTATCCAGTGCACGTCCTTCTCATGGTCGAAGAAATAGTTGAGACCGACCATCATCAGGAACGTACCGCCGAAAGCGGCGATCGGCAGATGCGCATCGTGCATGATGCGGGCATATTCCTCCGGACGTGCCGCTGCGAGGATGACGGCGTCGATCGGCCCGATATGTGCCGCGATCACCACGATCAGAAGCGGGAAGACGATACGCATTCCGAAGACGGCGATAAGGATGCCCCAGGTCAGGAACCGCTGCTGCCAGACCGGCGTCATGTCCTTGAGCTTGTTGGCGTTGACGATGGCATTGTCGAAAGAAAGGGAGATTTCGAGAACTGCAAGGACGGCACAGACGAAGAAGACCGTCATCATGCCGCTGAGCGTGCCGGTCGATTGCCAACCGACCCAGGCGCCGAGCACGAGTCCGGCTGCCGTGGTGAGAAAGGCCCATTTGAAGTAATCAAGCGTGGCTGTTTGCGAGCTCGGCTGTGTCATTGGCGAACCTCCCCTGCCCGCGAACTCGTCGCTTTTGCGAAACGGAGGTTTTCGGAGAAAAAAATGCGCACGGCCGAACGGCCACATGCGTGGAGCATGAGTTGAATTTTCATGGTAGCGTTTTCCGCCGGCTGATTTGCTGGCGGTACCGACATCACGAGAGCGCCGTAAAAACTCTCGCCAGAGGGGCCCGGCACCAATGTTCCTCCCGCGATCCGATGTCTGAGAGCGGGAGCGGTTCTTTACTTAGCGACATCGTATCCTGCGTCAAGGGCACAGCGCCGGGCTACCGTCTCCTGCATCTCCTTCACGCGCAGGTGGCGAGCGCCGCGATATCGCCTGTTACAAGGGAACCAAAAGCCGGCTCGATCAGTTTGATTTCCACCGGCAACCAGCTGCGAGGCAAGGCGTCATGCACTGTTTCTGGTGGGATAAATGCGTTGAATTGGAGCTCGGCGACACCGGCGGATACCGTGCCGTCAAGAGCACACGGGAGGCCGTCGAATGCCTGCTGTTGCGCTGGCCGCAGCGAGATGGCCGCGCGCTCGCCGCCGCAAAACGCACTTGCCTCCAAGCACTGGACGGCAAGGTCAGGACGGAGAAAGCCCGCAGAGCCTTCATCAAGGCGGCGGAGGAGGCGCACATCTCGATTCGCAGCCAATAGAGGCGCATAGTTGCAGGAGCGACGCTTCGAAGCCCCGTCGAACGGAACGCCGCCTGCGAACCGGCGGTCCGTGGCATCGAGGTGAGCATCTCCAGACTATTCAGTCGCACAAAGGTTCGCTGTAGTCTTTGAATTTGCTGCATGATCTTTAATCGCCTCCGACTTAGGAAAGATGCAGGAGGGTGCGGAAAGGGACAGCCATGCTTGAGATCCCATGGAACAAGCCCGTCAGCCTCAACATGCTGGACGGCAAATGCCGCACCGTCGTGGGGCCACTCGATGCGATAAAATGCCTGCAAAGCGAGTGGCCGGTACGGGACGGTGCCTATTACGGTTGCGCGGTCCGCGCGTGCAACGCGGCGCTGAAGCACCGGAAGAAACCTGAGGACGCCCGCGCCGCATTCCTCGCCGCCTCCCGCGAGGCCTTCCTGACGATCGCCACGGGTCAGGGGCAGGACGGCGGCAGCTAGGCGTATGGCGCGCCGGGAGTGAACACCTGCCCCTTCTTGGCCGGCTTTTGGACCGACCCCTCCTCCTCCGCCCGAAAGGCTACTGCATGTTGCCCAAGAGTGCGCAGCGGTTTTGGGGACGACATGTAACAAGAACCGCGCGAATACGTTTGAATGCAACGCGCTTAGTCTCCGTCCTCATTCGGGGAACCCTTTTTGGTTTCAGGCATTTACAGCGAACCACCCGGCAGCGGATCCCCGCTTCCGGGTTGCTCAGCCGAAGCGCCGGGACAATTCCATGATCATCGCAATGAAAGGGATGGGTCTCTGGAATGGTAAACAGTTTCAGCAGATTTTCGACAGCCGTCGCCGAATATTCGGGCAGGCCGGTCACGTTCGTGATCGCGGTCGCAACGATCGCTCTCTGGGGTATGACCGGACCGCTTTTCGGTTTTTCGGAGACATGGCAACTCATCATCAACACCGGCACGACGATCGTGACCTTTCTGATGGTCTTCGTTCTCCAGAATTCGCAGAATCGCGACGGCACGGCGCTACAGGCGAAGCTGGACGAGCTTATCCTGACAAGCGAGGCCGAAAACCGGTTCATCGGAATTGAAAATCTGGACGAACGGGAACTGAAGCGCCTCAGCGAAATTCTGAAGGAACATGCGGCGGACGAAGACGATCATCAACTGCACAGGAAGATAAGTGAAGCAGCCGGCCGGCAGCCGAAACGAGCCCGCGCCCGGTAACGCCTATTGCACGTTTCCGTAAATCGTCGCCGATTTGAGGATGATTCAGGGTTTCAAAGCGCTGCAGCGGCCTTGTGCGTCTGAACAGACGCACGGTGCTGCAGGCCCGCAGCCCGTGGAACCAAAAACAACACATGACCGTTTGCCCTGAAGGCAGCGGCTGCGGAAACGCAAGCCGGCTTCCCTTGGTCAACGATGTCGTCATGGACCCGGACCTGGAAGCGCGAGCAGGAGGATGAGCATATGCACGTAGTCGGCACACAAGTTATCCCGGAACAGGGCGGAAGGGCTGGTTTCACGGTGGAATTCGTCGGCGAGGGAGGCGAGATCGTTTCCGTGTCGCTCCGCAACGACGCCTGCCACAGCCTCAATCGCATGAATGCAGTGGATCGGGCTAAAGAGGTGATGATGGAACTCGCCAACACCGACACCAATGTCCTCGAGAACGGCGAAACCGAGACAGGTCAGCCGAATATGCGCCGCAGCGCTCGCGCCAACAAGGATACGGACGAGATGGAACGGCAGCTCGACGAGGGTCTTGAAGACAGTTTCCCGGCGAGTGATCCCATATCGGTCACGGCTTCCACCATCCCCACCGACCGCGCGAAAAAGCACCAGTGATGGCCGGCCGCTCGTCTGTCGCACTGGTCACCGGCGCGGGTTCCGGCATTGGCAGAGCCACGGCACGTGCGCTCGCTGCCGAGGGCGCAAAAGTGGGCGTGCTGGGGCGCACGCGGTCCGAACTCGAAAGCGTCGCCGGGCTAATCAGGGCCGAGGGCGGACAGGCTCTCGTTCTCGAGGCAGACGTCTCCAACGAATTGCAGATGCGCGAGGCCGTGAAGGAGCTCGTTTCCGAGTTCGGCCGGCTCGATATCGTCATTGCAAATGCCGGCATCAACGGCGTATGGGCGCCGATCGACGATCTGAAGCCATTCGAATGGGACGAGACCATTGCCGTCAACCTGCGGGGCACGTTTCTCACCCTGCACATGACCGTCCCCTATCTCAAGCAAAATGGTGGTGGCGCCATCGTGGTCGTCTCGTCGATCAACGGTACGAGGACGTTCACGACGCCGGGCGCCACGGCCTATACGGCCACCAAGGCGGCCCAGGTCGCAATCGTCCAGCAATTGGCTCTGGAACTGGCAAGACACCAGATCCGGGTCAATGCCGTCTGCCCGGGGGAGATCGACACCAGTATCGATGAGAATACGAGCCTGCGTCACGAGCAGGAAACGGCAATCCCGGTCGAGTGGCCGGAGGGACAGGTTCCGATTACCGGCGGCAAGCCAGGACGCAGCGAGGACGTCGCCGCCGTCATCCGCTTCCTCGTCTCGGACGGTGCGCGGCACATAACGGGCAGCCCTGTCTGGATTGACGGCGGACAGGGGCTGCTGCGCTAGCGCGGTATCCCCAAGCTTCCGGGAGGCGCCCCAAAAGAAGCCCCGCCACACGGCGGGGCCCATTTCCGCATCAGCAATAGGGAACGCACGGATCCGTAGGGGCTTGCGGAGAGGGAACTGTTCCGTGCGTTCCGGTGGCTAAACCGGAACTGCTCCGATTTGTTCCCGGATGAGGGGAAAATAATCGTGAACTTCGCCGGCGGATTAGCTGAGCCCGGACGGACCGGACGAAGGAATCGTTAACCATCTTCCCGATAGAGCTTCCCGTGAGGCGAGTGCAGGGTGATTCGATGGAAGCTGACGTGAACGAGCGGACGATTGTGTTCAAAGCCGGCGGGATCGTCGCCTTTCCCCTTGAGGCGCGTACCGGAGAGATCGATCGTTGCGCCCGCGAGCTCGATCGCATCCATGGAGACGCCGCTCTGCAGTTCTGGAAAGCAGAGTGCCGCAAGCTTGCCGATGAGCTTTCGCAGCTTGGCCTCCGGGAAAATGAAATCCGCCGCCAGGTGCTGGCGTTCCAGATGGAGGTCCAGGCCGCGATGGTGCGCCGTTACGAGGCGCCTGCCGCCGGACGAAACCGATCCGACAGCAGAACATGACCACGCCGCCTTTAGGCGCCTTCACGCCCCGTCCAGCTGTGGACCGCGAAGTGCGCCTCCTCGGCCGCCTTGATGAAGGCAGCGCGGGCGACATCCGGTTCGTCCTGCCCCTCGATCACGCGGTCACAGGCGGCGAGTGCATCGCTCCTCGCGCTGCCGTTTCCCTCCGGCGGTGGCCAATGGTTCTTCAGGCAAAGAAGCGCATCACGCGTGCTTTGCACACGAAGCACGCGGTTCGGAGCCTCCAGGATCACAGCTTCGCTCCATAGGCGGTCCTGCGTCAGGCCGGGCATGGCGACATCCCTTCAAGCTGCTGGCTCGCCGGCTCGTGGCGGGACATGCCGTCAAGCACGAGGCCGCCGAGCTCCGGGCTCACGCGAGTGATGTCCGCCAGCGCGATGATGCCGGCGGCGTGACGCTTTTCGTCCACCACGACGAGCTGCCGTATCCTCAGATCATGCATCTTCTGAGCGGCGAGCAGGATGCTGTCTCCTTCCTCGCAGGATTCAGCCGCCACCGTCATGAACTCGAACACCGCCGTCGATGTCGATCGTCCCTGCGCGACGACCGACGTGAGGATGTCGCGATCGGTGACGATTCCGAGGATCGTACCGACCCCGGGAACCTCCACAGGCAATGCGCCCACTCCGGTCTCCTTCATCAGCCGCGCGACGGACTGCGCCGTGTCCGTCGGCGAAACCGTATAGATCTGGCGGGACATCACGTCGCGGACGCGCATCGCCTTATCCATAGGCGCCTTGTCTTCAGGGCCGTCCATCTATGAGGCTCCTGCCGTTGACCGAGGCCGGCACCGCGATTTCCTCATCCGGCGTCTTCTTCAGCGAGAGATCGACCTGATGCGGCACGGTGACCTGCGGTTGCCATGAGTTCCGTGGCGCCTTCTTGCTGGGATTTGGATTTTCCGGCGGCCGAGCAAACCTCGGACGCATTTTCTTCACTCGTTGTCGCACGATTCAATCCCTTCTGTTGACGTGGACCGCCGCGGCAAAAACCGCGGACTTTGAGTTAACGCGCGAACAGAGAGTGCGGTTCCCTACAAATTTTCTCGGCTTTCCTGCTTAAGTGGTCTGATGCGCCTCCGGATCCAGCGCCGCGCGCATCGTGGCGGCCCGAAGAATGGAGGTAATCTCCGCGGTCATGGCATTCTGCTTCGCAAAAGCCTCGGAAGGCACGATCCCCGGATCTTCTTCATGATCCTGCACGATCCGGACCTCGTCGAGGACACGATTGATCTCCGGCCACACATCCTCGTGGCGCACCAGGGCCGAGAGGACGGCGATCAGGATTTCCCGGTGGGCCGCCAGCTGAAATTCGACATTCTGCATGGTTGCCTCACTATCGTTGCGTAAAAGACAAGAAAAAGCGGCATGGAGGTGGTCCGCCATGCCGCCCTCTTGAAGTTACTGGACGACCTCCACCACCGCGCGGGTCTTCGGATTAATGATCACGCGCTTTTCGTTCACGATCGCGTAGGCAAAATCCGGCTGATCGGGAATCGTATGGATCTCGACGGTTTCCGGCAGCGGCTGTCCAACGACGAGCTCGCCCTCAAAAGTCACAGACGGCGTCTTCTGCTCGAGAACATAGGTCCTGACCTCGCCCGGCAGCACGACGGTCGTCTGGGCGATCGCCGATGCAGGGAACATGAGGGCGGCACAAATCAAGACAATTTTCTTCATGGTTTTCTCCTTCCTAACGTCTACCCAACCGGGAGCCAAGGCGTTTGGTTCCCGCGGCCGCTTGGCTGTTCCGAGGAGAACACCTTCGTCAATCAGGAGATAGCGAGATCTCGGCCAAGCAGAAAAGACGCGGGACAAGTGGTGGCAGCCAGTTGGTGTACGGGCGATATCAACGCTGTGTCGGGGCCAACCGCCTTGATTTGTCCGCCTCGCTAGGAACCAAAACCGCGGACAGGCATTTTCCTTCGCGTCACCAAAAAAATACTCACGGGCCAGAAGGGCGATATTCGATATGCCTGCCACCGCCGGTCACGCGTCGCAGCCATCACCGCAAATTGAAGAGCAGGTCGTGGACCTGATACCCGCATTGCGGGCCTTTGCCCGGACTTTTACGTCGGCTTCATTCGAGGCCGACGATCTGGTGCAAGAAACGCTGCTTCGCGCCCTGCGCAGCATCGATCAGTTCGCACCGGGCACCAGCCTCAAATCCTGGCTGTTCACGATCATGCGAAATGCTTTCCGCACCCAATACAAGATCCGCACGCGCGAGGGCCCCGGAAGCACGAACTGCGCGGAACTGCCGATCCCGACAGCTCCCTCCCAGGAGTGGTCCGTGCTCAACGGCGAGCTTCGGACAGCCTTGGGATGTCTTTCTCCCGAACACCGCGAAGTTCTGGTGCTCGTTGCTGGTTTCGGCATGAGCTACAAAGAGGCAGCCGATATTTGCGATTGCGCGATCGGAACGATCAAGAGCCGGCTAAGCCGCGCTCGCGATGAGTTGACCGTGCAGATGCATGGAAACCCCCTGAACTAGAAGATCGGCGCCGTACCCGGTCATTTCTTGCGGGCGTTGAGCGCTTCCTGCAACTGCTGGGCCAGTTCAAGCAGCCGCTGCGGCACCGGCTCCTTCTCGATCTTGCCCAACAGGAATGCGATCCGCTCCTCGACGGCCATGTCTGCGTCCGCATCTGCACGGGCTTTGGTTTCGCTCATTCGTCCGTCCTTCTTACCGAGGTGCCGAACCTAAAATATGGTCCCCGCTTCCCGGTGTAAATCACCAAAACGAAGCCGACGCGAAAACCGTATCCCCTTGTATTTAGAACATCTTTGCCGCCGGCGGCGCCACCGGATCTTCTCCGGCCGAAGATTCGCGACGCCGGGACAGGAGCGGCAAATCGGCCTCAAGGGCGCGCTCAAGACTTCGAAACGTGTTCCTTCTTGCCCTTGCGCTTGGTCGAGGCCATTTCCTTGAGCTCCTTCTCGCTCATGGAATCGGCCATGCTTTTGGACGCTCCCTTGAGTTCGCTCTTCTTCATGTCGCCGCGCTTTGCGGCGAGCGCGGCACCGGCCGCCTTCTGCTGCGCCTTCGATTTTGCCGGCATCTCTCTTCCTCCGTTCATGCGTCCCGGACGGCAGGAAAGAGCCGCCGATCTTGCGACACTCCGCTCCGGCGATCGATGAATGCCTTCGGAACCGGCGAGATTCGATTATGTTCCGCGATCGTCGCCAGGATGTGGGACGTCTATTCCACGTCGGCGAGGCTGGTGGCCAGGATCTTGTCGATCCGTCTGCCGTCCATGTCGATGATCTCGAATCTCCAGCCATCGAATTCGAAGCATTCGCCCACATCGGGCAGATGCCCGAGGATGTGCAGTGCAAAACCCGCAATCGTGTGATAGCCGCCGTCCTGGGGCCGTTCGTGGAGCTTCAGCCTGTCGAAGGCGTCATGGGCCGGCATCATGCCGTCGATGAGGAGAGACCCGTCCTCGCGTTCGACCACCGTCCGCTCTTCCGCCTCCAAATCCGGCAGCTCGCCGGCGATCGCCTCCAGGAGATCCGTCTGGGTGACGATCCCTTCGAGGCTTCCATACTCGTCGACGATCGTCGCGAGGCGAACGGGCGCAGACTTGAACCGCTCGAGGACACGGAAAACCGGCGTTGCCTCATGCAGGATCAACGGTTCGCGAATGACGCCGAACGGATTGACCGGCTTGCCGTCGAGCGATTGATCGAGCAGGTCCTTCTTCAGCACCATGCCGATCGGCTCGTCGATATTGCCCCTGCCGATCAGCAATTGCTCGTGTCGACAGTCCCGGATCGTCCTGAGTATTTCCGCCGGAGGATCGTCGGCATCGATCCAATCGACATCGACGCGCGGCGTCATGAAATCGGAAATCCGGCGATCGCCAATGCTGAAGATACGTTGCACAAGTTCCTGCTGGGCTTCATCGAGGAGCCCGGCCTGATGGCTCTCCGCGACTATGAGCTTGAGTTCCGCAGGGGAGTGCAGCGAGGCCTCGCCCGCTCCAGGACTTAAGCCCGCCAGACGCAGCACCAGATTGCCAAGGCCATTCAGTACAAGGATGGCCGGTCGAAGCAGAAACAGGAAGAGAGCAAGCGGCCGCACGACTGCAAGCGCGGTGCCCTCGCTGCGCTGCAGCGCCAGGCTCTTCGGCGCCAACTCGCCAAGCACGATATGAAGAGCGGTGATGATGACAAAGGAGATCACCACGGCGATCGCGTGCGATCCGGCCGTGGCCCAGAACTGCGGCAGTATGGCGAGCAAAGGCTCGATCAGATGGGCGAGAGCTGGTTCGCCGATCCAGCCGAGGGCGAGCGACGAGATGGTGATGCCGAGCTGCGTTGCGGCGAGATTGGCGTCGAGATTGTCGACGGCGCGTCGAAGAGCGGTCGCATTCATCCGTTTCTGAGTGACCAGTTCCGCGACGCGGCTGCGACGAACCGAAACCAGGGAGAATTCGGCCGCGACGAAGAAGCCGTTCGCAGCAACGAGCAAGAACACCGCCATGATGCCGAGGACATCGAGCAGGCTGTCAGACGAGGGCATGTTCTCCTTTCGGCCGTCAAAGAGGGCCAGCCGTTTCACCGAACCAGGAGTGTAACACGCCCTTTCTGGCCGGGCATGCCGTCAGATCGCGAGCCGCGACGACGGCTGCCTAATACATGTCGCCCAAAACTGTGCAGCGGTTTTGGGACACCGACATAAAAACAAAGACCTAAAGCGCGTCGCGTGAATCCGTTTGAAAGCGACGCGCTTTAGTCGTTGTTGATCTCCAGCGTCTTGCTGAAAATCAGCGCGGCAACGGTGCAGAGGGCGCCGGACAGCAGATAATAGCCTGCAAAGGCCAAGCCAAAGCGGCTGGTCAGACCCAGCGCCACGAGCGGCGCGAAGCCCGCCCCGATCAGCCAGGACAGGTCGGAGGTCAGCGCAGCGCCCGTGTAGCGATAGGCACGGCCGAAGCGTGATGCGACAGCACCGGCGGCCTGGCCGAAAGACAGGCCCAGAAGGCTGAAGCCGACGATCACGAATGCATTCCTGCCGGTGGCGCCGGCCTCAAGCAGCATAGGAGCGATGAAGCTGAAAATCGCGATCAGCACCGCACAGACGCCGAGGTGGTAACGGCGGCCGATCCGGTCGGCAACGAGCCCCGAGGCGACTATGGCGAGGATGCCGCAGAAGGCTCCCACGAACTGGACCATCAGGAACGAGCTCGCGCCATGATCCGTGTAGATCTCAACCCAGCCGAGCGGAAACACAGTGACGAGATGGAAGAGCGCGAAGCTTGCAAGCGGCACGAAGGCGCCGATAAGCACGTTGCGTCCATGCAATCGCAGCACTTCGGTGACGCGCCTTGCCTGCAGCTCGTGCTCCTCCAGGAGCGTTCCGAATTCCTTGGTCATCACAAGGCGCAGCCGCGTGAAGAGGGCGACGACATTGATCGCGAAGGCGACGAAGAACGGGTAGCGCCATCCCCAGCCGAGGAAATCGGCTTCGGAAAGGGACATCAGGAAATAGGCAAAGAGCGCACTCGCCAGCATGAAGCCGATCGGCGCACCGAGCTGCGGGATCATCGCGTACCAACCGCGGTGGTGCTGCGGTGCGTTGAGCGCGAGCAGTGAGGCGAGCCCGTCCCAGGCGCCGCCGAGCGCGAACCCCTGCCCCAGCCGGCAGATCGCCAGCATGACTATCGCCCATCCCCCGAGCGTCTCATAGCCCGGCAGGAAGGCGATCGAGGCGGTCGAGCCGCCGAGCAGGAAGAGGGCGATCGTCAGCTTGACGCCGCGGCCGTAGGTCCTGTCGATCGCCATGAAGACGAGGGAGCCGACAGGGCGGGCGATGAAGGCCAGCGAAAAGATGGCGAAGGAATAGAGCGTTGCGGTCAGTCGGTCGGGCGCGAAGGGAAAGAAAAGCTGCGGGAAGACGACGACGGAGGCGATGCCGTAAACGAAGAAGTCGAAAAACTCGGCGGCGCGACCGATGACGACACCGATCGCGATGTTGCCGGCCGACACGGGCCTGTCGTCGTGAATGCGCCGCGCGTCTCGCTCCATCGAGGAAGACGACGGCCCCAGGGACTGTTGCGTCACGCTGCTCATGAAAAGGCCTCCCACCACTCGGAGCCGCCTCGCCCTGCGGCTCTTCAAGGGGATGTTGATCAATCGCGGGCTCATATCAAGTGTTGAATTGCGAAATTGCGGCTTGCCGTAGTAAAAATCCCGGTCTTCCGGGACAGGACCACCGGTGGCCGACTATCCCGATTTCGCGCCGCAATGCACAAGATTGCTGCGGTGCGACCAAAAACCTCATACCGTTTGAACCACTCCTACTTTAGTCGCAGGGCGATCGTCATCAGAAAGGGCCCAGGGAAGTGCCAGCATTTCTGAAG
The DNA here is from genome assembly GCF_001651865.1 of Sinorhizobium glycinis. Lineage (GTDB taxonomy): Bacteria > Pseudomonadota > Alphaproteobacteria > Rhizobiales > Rhizobiaceae > Sinorhizobium > Sinorhizobium glycinis. The sequence goes on along the minus strand of NZ_LPUX01000055.1, from coordinate 143,100 downwards.
TTTACCCGCCGCGTCGCCCTCTTGCCGCCGCTCCTGCTGCTTGCGAGCTGCAACATGGTGGTCATGGCCCCCTCCGGTGACATCGCCGCGCAGCAGCGCGATCTCATCGTCATCTCGACGGTGCTGATGCTGTTGATCATCGTGCCGGTGATCTTCCTGACGTTTCTCTTTGCCTGGCGGTACCGCCGAACGAACACCGCTGCCACCTATGATCCGGAATGGCATCATTCGACAGCGCTGGAAGTGGTGATCTGGTCGGCACCGCTTGCGATCATCATCGCGCTCGGCGCCGTCACCTGGATCAGCACGCACAAGCTCGACCCCTACCGGCCGCTCGACCGGCTCGATGCGGCGCGGCCGGTTCCGGCAGACACGAAGCCGCTCACGGTCGAGGTCGTCGCCCTCGATTGGAAATGGCTGTTCTTCTACCCGGACCAGGGAATTGCGACGGTCAACGAGCTCACCGCGCCGGTGGACGTCCCGATCGACTTCAAGATCACCGCGTCCTCGGTCATGAACTCGTTCTATGTCCCGGCGCTGGCCGGCCAGGTCTACGCCATGCCCGGCATGCAGACGAGGCTCCATGCCGTCATCAACAGGCCGGGCGAATACGAGGGCTTCTCGGCAAATTACAGCGGCGACGGCTTCTCGCACATGCGCTTCAAGTTCCATGGCGTCGACCAGCAGGGCTTCGATGCCTGGGTGGCTCGCGTCAAGGCGCAGGGCACCGCGCTCAACCGCGATGGCTATCTGAAGCTTGAGAAGCCGAGCGAGCGGGAACCGGTGCGCTACTTCGCCACCGTGGAAGCGGGCCTCTACGAGGCGATCCTCAACCTGTGCGCCACGCCCGGCAAGATGTGCATGCACGAGATGATGCACATCGACGCGATGGGCGGTGCGGGCAAGGAAAGTGCCGAGAACCGCGAGCGGCTCGAATACGACAACAGGCACGCTCTGGGAGAGGGAGCGCCGGCCGCGACGCATCCGGCGACGGGAACGCCGGCGCGCAGCCAGGAGGAGCCGCAGGGTACCGACGGCGCCAATGAAACGATGCAGCACGAAATGCCAGGAATGGGAGGGCACGAGGGGCATTCCATGCCCGACGGGGACGGCGATCCCGCACCGCCGCAACTCAACCACTGAATCTGGCCCCTTGCGCTAACAAATGAACGGGTTTCCCATGTTCTCCGATACAGATCTCCTGAAGTTCGTCTTCGGCCGACTGACCCTCGAGGCGATCCCCTATCACGAGCCGATCCTCGTCGCGACCTTCGTCGCCGTCGCCGTCGGTGGCATCGGCCTCGTCGGCCTGATCACGTATTACCGGTTCTGGGGCACGCTCTGGCGCGACTGGCTGACCAGCGTCGACCACAAGAAGATCGGCATCATGTATGTCATCCTGGCGCTGGTGATGCTGCTCCGCGGCTTCGCCGACGCGATCATGATGCGTCTGCAGCAGGCAATGGCCTTCGGCGGCTCGGAGGGCTACCTGCCGCCGCATCACTACGACCAGGTCTTCACCGCGCATGGCGTCATCATGATCTTCTTCATGGCGATGCCCTTCGTGACAGGGCTGATGAACTTCGTCGTGCCGCTGCAGATCGGCGCCCGCGACGTGTCCTTTCCGTTCCTCAACAATTTCAGCTTCTGGATGACGACGGCCGGGGCGATCATCATCATGCTGTCGCTCTTCGTCGGCGAATTTGCCCGCACCGGTTGGCTCGCCTATCCGCCGCTCTCCGGCGCCGACTACAGTCCCGGCGTCGGGGTCGACTATTACATATGGGGCCTGCAGGTGGCCGGCATCGGCACGACGCTGTCGGGCATCAACCTCATCGCCACCATCGTCAAGATGCGTGCGCCCGGCATGACGATGATGAAGATGCCGGTCTTCACCTGGACCTCGCTTTGCACCAACGTGCTGATCGTCGCCACCTTCCCGGTGCTGACCGCGACGCTGGCGCTCTTGACGCTCGACCGCTACGCCGGCACGAACTTCTTCACCAACGACCTCGGCGGCAACCCGATGATGTATGTCAACCTCATCTGGATCTGGGGCCACCCGGAGGTCTACATCCTCATTCTGCCGGCCTTCGGCATCTTCTCGGAAGTGGTCGCCACCTTCTGCGGCAAGCGGCTCTTCGGCTACGCCTCGATGGTCTATGCGACGGTGGTCATCACCATCCTCTCCTATATCGTCTGGCTGCATCACTTCTTCACCATGGGTTCGGGCGCCAGCGTCAACGCCTTTTTCGGCATCACGACGATGATCATCTCGATCCCGACAGGCGCGAAGATGTTCAACTGGCTCTTCACCATGTATCGCGGCCGCATCCGCTACGAGGTGCCGATGCTGTGGACCGTCGGCTTCATGGTGACCTTCGTCATCGGCGGCATGACCGGCGTGCTGCTCGCCGTGCCGCCGGCCGATTTCGTGCTGCACAACTCGCTGTTCCTGATCGCCCACTTCCACAACGTCATCATCGGCGGCGTCGTCTTCGGGCTGATGGCCGGCGTCGTTTACTGGTTCCCGAAGGCGTTCGGCTTCAGGCTCGATCCGTTCTGGGGCAAGATATCCTTCTGGTTCTGGCTCACCGGCTTCTACTTCGCCTTCATGCCGCTCTACGTGCTCGGCCTGATGGGCGTGACGCGCCGCGTCAGCCAGTTCGAGGATCCGTCGCTGCAGATCTGGTTCGTGATCGCCGCCTTCGGCGCCTTTCTGATCGCACTCGGCATCCTGTCGATGCTCATCCAGCTCGTCGTCAGCTTCATCAAGCGCGAAGAATTGCGAGATACGACCGGCGACCCCTGGGACGCCCGCACGCTCGAATGGTCGACCTCCTCGCCGCCGCCGGATTACAATTTCGCGTTCACGCCCGTCGTCCACGACCAGGATTCCTGGTGGGACATGAAGAAGCGCGGCCACAGCCGTCCGGTCGGCGGGTTCAAGCCGATCCACATGCCGAGGAACACCGGGACCGGCGTCATACTCGGCGCGATCAGCGTCGTCTTCGCCTTCGGCATGGTCTGGTACATGTGGTGGCTCGCGGGGCTCGCCTTCCTTGCCATGGTCGTGATCGCGATCGGCCACACCTTCAACTACGACCGCGACTTCTACATCCCGGCCAACGTCATCACGCAAACGGAGGGCAAGCGCACCGAACTGCTTGCCAGCGAGGTGTAGGACCATGACCGAGCTTCACACCGATTACATGCAGGAAGGCAAGGCGCCGACCTTCTACCTGGAGGAAGAGCATCATCCCGAGGGCAGCACGATGCTCGGCTTCTGGCTCTATCTGATGAGCGACTGCCTGATCTTCGCCGTGCTTTTCGCCACGCATGCCGTGCTCGGCCGCAACTACGCGGCCGGACCGTCCCCGGCCGATCTCTTCGATCTGCCGCTCGTCGCCGTGAACACGTCGATGCTGCTTTTCTCGTCCATCACCTACGGCTTCGCGATGCTCCAGGTGGAGCGGTACGAGAAGAAGGCGACGTTGTTCTGGATGGCCGTCACCGCGCTCTTCGGGATCGCCTTCGTGTCGCTCGAACTCTATGAGTTCGCGCACATGATCCATGAAGGCGCCGGCCCGCAGCGCAGCGCCTTCCTGTCTTCCTTCTTCACGCTGGTCGGCACGCACGGCCTGCACGTGACCTCCGGCATCATCTGGATGTTCGTGCTGATGGCCCAGGTCGCAAAACATGGGCTGATCCCGGAAAACAAGCGCCGGCTGATGTGCCTGTCGATGTTCTGGCACTTTCTCGACGTCGTCTGGATCGGCGTCTTTTCCTTCGTCTATCTGATGGGAGTCCTTGGATGAGCACGCACGCGCCTACGCATGAGGATGCCTTCGAGGCCCATCATGGCCATAGCCACGGGCACGAGGCTGGCCACGGCACGTTCAAGAGCTATGTGACCGGCTTTGTCCTCTCCGTCATCCTGACCGCCATTCCCTTCTGGCTGGTAATGGCCGAGGTCATCGACAGCCCGGTCTTGACGGCCGTCATCATCATGGCGCTCGGCGCGATCCAGATCGTCGTGCACATGATCTTCTTCCTGCATATGAACACCCGCTCGGAGGGCGGCTGGACGATGATGGCGCTGATCTTCACCATAGTCCTCGTCGCCATTGCGCTCTCCGGCTCGCTCTGGGTCATGCATCACTTGAACGCGAACATGATGCCGATGAGCCCGGAGATGATGAAGAACATGCCGTGACGGGAGCGGATGCCCTCAACTCTCGCCCCTTACTCCAGGCTTCTTGCCCCTCTCCTCGGGTTTAGCCCGAGGACTAACCCTCTCCGCGCAGGCGGTGAGAGGGGATTTGAGCAGGCGCCGCGAGTCTCCTTCGCCCGGCCTGCGGGGAGAAGGTGGCCGGCAGGCCGGATGAGGGGCCGTCTCGACGGAGATCGATCCGTTTCTCACCTGATGCCGAGCGGCGCGCAATGAGCGACGACGGAAACGAAACCACTTCCCCTCCATTTTCTCGGCTTGCCGTTGCCCTCATCAGCGTCATCGGGCTCCTGCTGGTCGCCGGCCTGTTGGCACTCGGGACATGGCAGATCAAACGCCTCTCCTGGAAGCTCGATCTGATCGCCCGGGTCGAGGAACGCGTCGGCGCTGCGCCCGTCCCTCCGCCGTCTCGAATTGACTGGGCGAATGTCGGCGCGGCGCGCGACGAATACCGCCGCGTGCAGGCCCGTGGCCGCTTCCTCCACGACAGAGAGACGCTGATCCATGCCGCGACCGAGCTAGGTGCCGGATACTGGGTGATGACGCCGTTGGCGCTCGACGACGGCACAACGGTGCTCGTCAATCGCGGCTTCGTGCCGACGGAGAGGCGCGCACCGGCGACGCGGTCACAGGGACGAATATCGAGCGAGACGGAGGTCACTGGCCTCATGCGCATGGACGAGCCGAAAGGCTCGCTGCTGCGTTCGAACAAGCCTCAGGAGGAGCGCTGGTATTCCCGCGACGTCGGCGCAATCGCAGCTGCACGCGGCCTCTCCAACGTTGCGCCCTTCTTCATCGACGCGGACGCCACGCCCAATCCCGGCGGTCTTCCTGTCGGCGGTCTGACGCGCGTCGTCTTTTCCAACAACCACCTCGTCTACGCCATCACCTGGTACTGCCTGGCTGCAATGACCGCAGCGATGCTGATCGTCTTCTGGCGCTCGAAGGCACGAGCCGGCCGCGGCGCGCCGTGAGAGCACGGATAAGGCGCGATCCTCACGATCGCTGCAGCAGGTAGAAGACATACCGTAGCTGTCGCCGGCCGGTTTGAAGACCTCAATCTCCTCCAATGTTAGGCCTCGGAAAGCGACCGCAGCGAGCGGCTCTAGAGCATTTTGCAGTCAGGTGGTATCACCTGACGTCGCACAAATGCGGCAAAAACAAAGGCTTAGAGCGGCGGCGCGAACGTATGTGAGCGCATCCCGCTCTAGGAGCTCAATTGGCCGAATTGAGGGTCATCGATGTGCCGGCGGCCGCGACGTTCAGTCCGAGTTGCCCGGTGACGCTGACCGTCTGGAGATGGATCGAACCGGAAGTGCCGCCGACGAGCACATTGGCACCGACACCGGCGCCGATGGTCGCCTCGGCGGTCGCGCCCTTGTAAAGACCGCTGAGCGAACCGTGGTGATATCCGGCCGTCGGCGCGAATACGGCCCAGAGCAACCTGCTGCGCATGGTAAAGCCGATATCGACGCCGAGCTTGCGGATCTCGCCGGTATAGCGATCTTCGATCTCATCACCGCCAAGCGACCGGAAGACGCAATCGATCTCTTTCGACGAGCCCAGAACATAGCCGGCGCCACCGCCGATATCGCATTCGAGATAACCGATCTTGACGCCGTCTTGCTCGTCCAGCACCGGGGGCGGTGCGGGCTCCCGATAAGGCGCAAGGTCTGCAGCATGGGCGGCCATGCCCGCGAGAGACAGCGACGCTGCGCAAAGAGCCGCGACAAGTTTCCTGTTCATGCATACTCCCTTCCCCGGACCGGCGGCCAGGCTCGCCCTTCCGACAACACATTCAGCAATGGATGGCCCGCATCGCCACATACGATGGGCGACGCACGCGTGTAACGCCGCGGCACAGTTCAACTCCAATGAGACAATTCGGGGGCGTGTTTGTGGCCTTCACCAGCTTTTTGCGTGTATCTATCAAGGCCTACAGCGCCCTGCGCCTTCCGGGGAAAGCATCTATCCCCCGTTCACGAGGTCGAGGATCAGCTGGTGAATATTGCCGCCGTCGCTGAGTTCGGCGCGGTCGAAATCCCGGCTCTGCTGGCGCTGCGCGTTGGAAAGCGCGCCGAGCCGCTTGGTCATTTCAGTCTTGATCTTTCGGCATTGCGGGTCAGCCGGGACAGTGAGCCCGACGGTGACGGCCTCGATGTTCTTCACCATCGCCTTGATGAAATCGCCATGCACCAACTCGTGCTTATGGACGCCGCCAATGAAGGTCTCCCAATGGTCCCGTGTCACACCAGCCAGCGAACTGGCTGGTTTCGGCAGGGTGTAGGTGATGGCAAGCTTCGGTCGCGCGGACACGAGAACGCAGGCATCGCCCTGAGCCTCGTATTTTCGCGACCAGGTGAGCTTGAAGCTCGTATGTGCAATGGCGCGCGTTGGCCCCAGCTTCGGGCCCCGCTCGCCGATCGAGGCATAGAGTTCCGGGCCGGATTGCCCGGTGATCGCGTAGGTCTGCACCTTTTCGGTCGCCTGCCAGTCCGCATGGGCTGCCGAAGGCGGAGATGCCAGACAGGCCAGCAGAAGGAAGAAACGATGGCCTGTCTTCACGCGACTTTCCCCGACCGAGCACAGTTGATTGCGGCCGGAAACTAATGGGCACAGGCTTCGCTTTCAATCGCCAGATTTCGCGCAAGCCGCTCAAACGCTGCTCAGTAGAAGGCTGGTTTCGCTGTTGGCCACGCCGTCGATCATCCGCACCTCGCGCAGGATGCGGTCGAATTCGGAAAGGTTCGCGGCGCGAATGTTGGCGACCAGATCCCAGTTGCCATTGGTCGTGTGCAGCGTGTGGATCTCGGGGATGCCGCGCAGCCTGCGGATGACCTGGGTCGTCGACTTGCCGACGACCTCGATCATCATCACCGCATGCACCGTATTGACGTCGTAGTCTTCGCGGACGCGAACCGTGAACCCCAGGAGCGTCCCCGTCTCCATCAGGCGGTCCAGGCGGTTCTGCACGGTACCGCGCGCGACCCCGAGTGCATCGGACAGCTTGGAAAGCGAAGCGCGGCCGTCGACGCGCAGGTGGGCGATGATCCGGCGGTCCAGATCATCCGGCGTGTACTTCGCGATGATCGTATCTCTCGACGCCATCCTGATAAATCGCACAACTGGACTGACAAAATCGCTCAATTCAATGACGAAAATAGCACAGCTTTGCCCTTTCGACCAGCGGCTCCTGTCATTACCCTCCTGGAACAGTCAGCACACGCATGAGGAACCTCGATGCTTTCACCGCTCCCGTCCGCCAAGGCCATGGTGCCCTTCGTCAGCGTCGAGAACATGATGCGTCTCGTCCACCACCTCGGCGTCGAGACCGTGCTGGCGGAGTTGACGGAGGCGATCGAGGCGGATTTCCGCCGCTGGGAGAGCTTCGACAAGACGCCGCGCGTCGCCAGCCACTCGCGGGACGGCGTGATCGAGTTGATGCCGACCTCCGACGGTGCGGTCTACAGCTTCAAATATGTCAACGGCCATCCCAAGAACATCGTCGACGGGCTCCAGACCGTGACCGCCTTCGGCCTGCTTGCCGAGGTCTCGACCGGTTACCCGGTGCTGCTCACGGAAATGACGATGTTGACGGCGCTCAGAACGGCCGCGACCTCCGCTATGGCTGCGCGCCATCTGGCGCCGCAGGGCGCGGGCACCATGGCGATGATCGGCAACGGCGCCCAGGCCGAGTTCCAGGCGCTGGCGATGAAGGCCGTCTGCGGCATAAACACCGTTCGCCTTTACGACATCGATCCTCGCGCAACCGAGAAGACGGCGCGCAACCTAGCAGGCTCCGGCCTTGAGATCGTCACCTGCCCGTCCGCTCAAGCGGCAATCGAGGGCGCCGAGATCATCACCACCTGCACCGCGGACAAGCAGTTCGCGACGATCCTCACCGACAACATGGTCGGCGCCGGCGTCCACATCAATGCGATCGGCGGAGATTGTCCCGGCAAGACGGAGCTGCACCGCGACATCCTCAAGCGATCCGATGTCTTCGTCGAATATCCTCCGCAGACCCGCATCGAAGGCGAGATCCAGCAGATGGCGCCGGATTTTCCGGTGACCGAGCTCTGGAAGGTCGTAACAGGCGCAGCAGCCGGCCGGCGCGATGCAAGGCAGATCACGCTCTTCGACAGCGTCGGCTTCGCCATCGAGGATTTTTCGGCGCTCCGCTACGTGCGCGACCGTCTTTCAGGCACCGACTTCTACCAGAATCTCGACATGATCGCCGATCCGGACGACCCTCGCGATCTGTTCGGCATGCTGCTGCGCGCCAAGTAAGCCGAGAAAAGCGATGACGCCCGCCCGCTCCGCCTATTCCGTTCAGGCTCCCGCCGCGGTCGTTATGGTGCGGCCGCACCATTTCACGGTCAATGCCGAAACAGCGGCCGACAACCGTTTCCAGGAAGGATGGGCCGCAGGCGAGAATCTGGGCCCCCGCGCCTTCCACGAGATCAGTCGCGCCGCCGAGACGCTGAAAAGCCATGGCGTGGAGGTCCATCTCTTCGAGGATACGGGCAGCGAGACGCCGGATTCGGTCTTCCCCAACAATTGGTTCTCCACCCATGCCGGTGGCCATGTGGCGATCTATCCGATGAAGGCGGAAAGCCGCAGGCGCGAACGGCGCAGCGACGTCGTCGAGATGCTGAAGGCCCGGTATAGAGTGCAGGAAGTCATCGATTATTCCGGACTCGAACCGGACGGGCTGTTCCTTGAAGGCACCGGCGCCATGGTACTCGACCACATCGATCGGGTCGCCTATGCAGTGCGCTCCGACCGCACCGACCCGATCGCGCTCGAACGCTTCTCGACCCACTTCAACTTCGAGCCGATGGTGTTCGACGCCCGTGACGGCGACGGCGTCCCCGTCTATCACACCAACGTGCTGATGTGCGTGGCCACCGATTTCGCGATGATCGGCCTCGACATGCTGACGGATCCGGCAAGGCGGCGCGAGATCGTCGCCCGGCTGGAGCGTTCCGGCCGCCGGGTGATCGCGCTTACGAACGACCAGATCGCCCGCTTCGCCGGCAATGCGCTCGAACTCCAGGGGCGGCAGGGCCGCATCCTTGCCTTGTCGACGACGGCGGTCGCTGCGTTGGACGAGGAGCAGATCGGCGCCATAGAAGAAAGCGCGACTCTTGTGGCACTCGATATTCCCACGATCGAAAAGGCTGGCGGATCGGTGCGCTGCACGCTTGCCGGCATCCACTTGACCCCACGCGGATAAGCCGACCCGGAACCTCGCGCGGTTTCAGCCTCGCGCTACTGCTTCCCGAGCCGCGCCAGGGCTTCTCGCGCCTCTTCGACCAGTGGATGACCCGGATGGCGCCGGATGAAACGCTCGTAGGCTTCCACGGTATTTTCCGCCTTCACCCGTTCGAATTCCGACCGGACGGCCGCTTCGTAGTCTGGGGGCTTTTGCATATTCACCCCACTTGCCTTTGTCGCACCTGACGCAGTAGGAGCGGAGCATGTTGCTGCCAGAATCACCGCGGCAAAGCACGACAGCAACCTGAGGAACGGCACGATTCTCTCCAATCTTATCGAGTTCGTTACGACAATCGCAGGCATTCGGAGCCTATCGTCGCCGCCACGATCCGCGTTTTTTGAAGCCGGGGCAATGGCTCCGCGGTTTCTGATGGGAATTTTAGCATGAGCGGCACCGGTAAAACCGTCAACACCGTGAGTACGACCGGCAACGGTCTGATCGACGGCGTGCTGTCGGGTTCGGCGTGGGGCCTCACGATCACCTACGCCTTCCCGGGCTCAAGCAGCAGCTACAGCTACAGCGGCGAGAAGGACAACGGCTTCGCTCAGATTTCATCGGCGCAGATGAATGCCGCAAGATTCGCCATGGAGGAAAAGTACGGTTCGGCCGCCAATGACGGTTTTTCCGTCGAGGGCTTCACCAATGCCAGGTTCGACGAAACAAGCTCAACGACCAGCGCGACGATCCGGTTCGCGCAGTCGACCTTGCCCGAGACGGCCTGGGCCTATCTGCCGGACAGCGGCGCCTGGGGCGGAGACATCTGGTTCGGTACCGAGTATGCCGGGACGGTGAACGACTATCGCAAGCCGGTCGCCGGAAATTATGCCTGGCACACGCTGCTGCACGAACTCGGCCATGCGCTTGGCCTGAAGCACGGGCACGAGAGCGAAACCAACAACGGCGTCACCTATAAGCCTCTACCCACGCAATACGACTCGATCGAATATTCGATCATGACCTATCGCGGCTATGTCGGTGGCTATGGCTATGATTACGAACAATACGGTGCGCCGCAGACCTTCATGATGGCCGACATCGCCGCTCTGCAGGAAATGTACGGCGCGGACTTCAGCACCAACAGCGGCAATACGGTCTATAAATGGACGCCAAGCAGCGGCGCCACGCTCGTTAACGGCTCGGCAGGCATTTCTCCCGGTGCCAACCGGATCTTCGCCACGATATGGGATGGCGGCGGCGAAGACACCTATGACCTCTCGGCCTATACCACCGGCCTCAAAGTCGATCTGCGGCCGGGCAAGGCTTCCACCTTCAGCGCCGACCAACTCGCCTATCTCGGTGGCGGTCCCAACAATGGCTTCGCGGCTGGCAACATCTTCAATGCCCTGCTCTATCACGGCAAGACGGGATCGTTGATCGAGAACGTCAACGGCGGCTCGGCGGGCGACACGATCACCGGCAACCAGGCCGCCAATAAGCTGTGGGGCAACGGCGGCAATGATACCTTGTGGGGGGATGTCGGGAACGACTGGCTCTACGGCGGGGCCGGCGCGGATAAGGTCAACGGCGGCGGCGGCAGCGACAGCCTCTACAGCCATTCCGGCAATGACGCGCTCTTCGGCAGCACAGGCGCAGACAAGCTGACCGGAGGTACCGGAGCCGATACCTTCGTGTTCAAAGCCTTGACGGAAAGCACCGTCGCCGCCTCAAGCCGCGACACGATCTACGACTTTCTCGGCTCTGAATCTGACCGTATCGATCTTTCCGCAATCGACGCGGATACAGTCACCACCGGCGATCAGGCCTTCACCTTCGTCGGAACCGCTGTTTTCGGCGGCAAGAAGGGCGAATTGCGTTACGTCCGCGATGTTTCCGATACCTACATCTACGGCGACGTGAACGGCGACATGACAGCCGATTTCGCTATCCAGTTGGACGATGCCGTCACCCTGCAGAAGGGCTACTTCGTCCTTTAAGGTCATTGACCCGCCCTTACGCCCCGGGGCGACAAGCCCATAGCTGACGTCGTGGTGCGTGAAAGCATCTCTGCTTGATCAGCACCGCTCCGCGCGTTCGGGCCGTGCTTCGACTTGAAGCTGGGACGGCGCCCGGAGCCGTTGCTCACGAACCGGCAGCAACGCTCCCATCATTCGTAGGCTCTCACATATCTCGCGACGCGATCGAGAACTGCCTCTCACTATCCCCGAACGGATTACAACAATCGATTCCGGAAACGGTGACGGTCGATTGACAAATAACGGCTGCCGGCTTATGACTGACGAAATTCAAAATTCGTCACTCATCACGAATGCAGCCCATGAGCGATCCCGCAGACAGCAGCATCGATGCAGCAAGGCAGGAAAACATCGCGCGGATCCTCGAATCCGCCGAGCGGCTTTTCCGGCACTACGGCTACACCAAAACGAATGTCGCCGATATTGCGCGCGACCTCGGCATGTCGCCGGCCAACATCTATCGCTTTTTCGGCTCCAAGACGGAGATCCACCAGGCGCTTTGCGCGCGCATGCTGGAGGCGAGCTACCAGCAGGCTTACGAGATTTCCCGCCTCCCCTTGAGTGCCACCGAGCGCCTGCGGCGCTATGTGCTGGCGCAGCACAAGATGACCGTGGAGACCATGCTCGACGAGCAGAAGGTCCACGAGATGGTCGTGGTGGCGATCGAACAGGAATGGCACGTCATCGAGAAACATCTCGACCGCATCGACAAGCTTCTGGCCGGCATCATCCACGATGGCATCGAGGCGGGCGAATTCGCCGAGCACGATCCGGAGGTAGCCGCCCGATGCTTCGGTGCGAGCATCGTGACCCTCTGCCACCCGCAGATCGTCGCCCAGTGTCTTGCCAAGGAAAATCGCCCTACCCCGGACGAACTGATCGAGTTCGCCCTCAGGGCGCTTAAGAAATAGAGCGGCTCGCCGCCAATTACCTGCATCAGGAGTACGAACGATGTTTTCACCGAGAGCTTTCAACCGGCCGTTCGTTGCCCGTGCCCTGGCCGTGATCGCGCTCGGCGCCGTGCTCTCCGGCTGCTCGGAGGAAAAAACGGAAACGAAGGAGACCATCCGGCCCGTCAAGGTCGTCGAGATTGCCAGCACGGGTGAGGTGCGCCGCCTCGACTATGCCGGGACAGTGAAGGCGCGCACCGAGATGAATCTCGGCTTTCGCGTCGGTGGCAAGATTACCGAGCGGCTCGTCAATGTCGGCGACCGCGTGAAGCCCAGCGACCTTCTCGCGCGCATCGACCCGACCGACTACGAGCTTGCCGTTAGAAGCGCCGAGGCAACCCTCTTTGCCGCCGAAAAGCAGGTGCAGACGACCTCCCTGACGAAAGAGCGGGCCGCGCAGCTCTTCACCAAATCGTTCTCCTCCAAGGCCGAGCTGGACCAGGCCATTCTCCTCTATGATCAGGCGATTTCCACACGCGATGCGGCCGCCTCGAGCCTGAGCCAGGCGAAGAACCAGGTCGCTTATGCCGATCTCAAGTCGGACCAGAGCGGCATCGTGACCGCGATCAACGCCGATATCGGCCAGGTTGTCGGCACCGGCACGGCGGTCGTAACCGTCGCCGTAGACGGCGAGAAGGAAATCGAAGTTGCCGTTCCGGAGCTGGATATTGCCGAGTTCAAGCCGGGCAAAACCGTAAAGGCGCACTTCTGGTCGAACGACATGCTCACCCTCGACGGCCATGTGCGTGAAGTCTCCGGCAGCGCGGAGCGGCAATCCCGGACATTCTCGGTGCGCATCAGCCTGCCCAACGATCCCCGCGTCCTGCTCGGCATGACCGCAACCGTCGAGGCGCCGGCCGCCAATTCCGGGGACCTCGTGGCCATTCCCCTGAGCGCACTTGCGCAGAAGGACGGCAAGAACATCGTCTGGGTGGTCGATCGCAGCGCCTCGACCGTGCATGCCCGCCCCGTCAAGCTCGCCGATTACGCCGGGGATCAGGTACGCATCGCCGAGGGCTTGCGGCCGGGTGATCTCGTCGTCGCGGCCGGCACGCAATTCATGGCCGAAGACTTGAAGGTCAAGCTGCCGCTCCCCGCGCAGCAGTCCGCCCGCGCCGAAACGCGCGAAATCGTCCGCTAAAGCCAATCAGCAGTACGGAAAGACGCCATGCACGCCTCTACCGGGGACAAGAAGCCGTTCAATCTCTCGCGCTGGGCGATCGGGCATCCGAGCATCGCGCGTTTCCTGTTCGGGCTGATCATCATCACTGGCGCACTCGGCCTCGTCCGCATGGGGCAGCGCGAAGATCCGGAATTCACCTTCCGCACCATGGTCGTGCAGGCCGTTTGGCCCGGCGCCTCGATCGAGGAGATGCAGGACCAGGTCGTCAACAAGATCGAGCGCAAGCTGCAGGAAACGCCGCATCTCGATTTCGTCCGCTCCTACACCCGCGCCGGCAGCGCCGTCATCACCGTGCAGATCGAGGGCGACACCGACGCCCAAGATGTCGCCGATTCCTTCTACCAGGCCCGCAAGAAGGTGGGCGATATTGCCAATGACCTGCCGGAAGGCGTCCTCGGTCCTTACTTCAACGACGAATTCGGCGATACCTTCATCACGCTCCACGCGATCAGCGGCGACGGCTACAGCTATCCCGAACTGAAGCGCTTCGCGACCGAGGGCCGCGACATGCTCCTGACGACGCCGGGCGTCGAGAAGGTCGTCATCCTCGGAGACCAGCCGCAGAAGATCTACATCGATGTTTCCTCCAAGCTGCTCGCCGCCCGCGGGCTGACGCTCAACGACCTGCGCAACGCCGTCGCCGGGCAGAACAATGTCGATCCCGCCGGCACCGTCGAGACGGGCGTCCGCTCGGTTCGCATTTCCGTCGACGGTGATGTCAGGCGGGCCGAGGATATCCGCGAGTTGAGGCTGCGCGCCGGCAGCGAGACGATCCGGCTTGGCGACATCGCCACCGTCACCTCGGGGCTCGAAGATCCCTATTCGCGCAAGTTCCGCTTCAACGGCCACGACAGCGTCCAGATCGGCGTGGTAATGGCCAGGGGACACAAGGTTACCGATGTCGGCAAGGCGGTGGAGGCGACCTATGAGCGCTTCGAGTCCGCCCTTCCCTACGGCGTGGCGGTCGAACAGATCTCCAATCAGCCGGAAGTCGTGACCGAGGCGATCAGTGAATTCAGCCATGCGCTCGTCGAGGCATTGATCATCGTTCTGGTCGTCTCCTTCCTTTCGATCGGCTGGCGTTCGGGCCTGGTGATCGCCATCGCCATCCCGCTCGTCCTCGCCGCCACTTTCGCGATCATGTACGAGCTCGGCATCGACCTGCAGCGCATCTCGCTCGGGGCGCTGATCATTGCGCTCGGCCTGCTGGTCGACGACGCGATGATCGTTGTGGAGCTGATGGAACGGAAGCTCGAGGAAGGGCTGGTGAAGATCGAGGCAGCGAGCTTTGCCTATTCCTCCACTGCCTTTCCGATGCTGACCGGCACGCTGATCACGACGGCCGGCTTCATCCCGGTCGGCTTTGCGGAGTCGACGGCGGGCGAATATGTGCGTTCGCTGTTCTACGTCGTCGGCATTGCGCTCGTGGTGTCGTGGTTCGTGGCGGCCTACTTCACCCCCTGGCTCGGCTACATGATCCTGAAGCAGCGCCACCATGCGGGCACCCATCACGACGCGTTCGACACCCGCTTCTACCGGCGGCTCAGGGCAACTGTCGGCTGGGCCGTGCGGCACCGCGTCATCGTGCTCGTCCTGACGCTGGCAACCTTCATGGCGAGCCTCTGGGCGTTCCAGTTCATCCCGAAGAACTTCTTCCCGCAGTCCTCGCGGCCGGAAATCCTCGTCGATCTCTGGCTGCCGGAGGGCACGAGCATCGAGGAAGTCGAGAGGCAGGCCAAGGCGCTCGAGGCGCGCATGATGGACGACGAGGACAAGCGCTTCATCGCCACCTATATCGGCGAAGGCATACCGCGTTTCTTCCTGCCGCTCGACCAGCAGCTTCGCAATCCCAACTTCGCGCAACTCCTCGTCATGGCGAAGAACGAGCCGGCCCGCGAAAGGCTGATCGTCAAGATGCGCACGATCCTCGCCGAAGACTTCCCGTCGGTCCGCGCCAAGGTCGACCGCCTCTTCCTCGGCCCTCCGACCGGCTGGCCGGTGCAGATCCGGGTCATGGGGCCGGATCGCCAGGAGGTGCGCCGCATCGCCGATCAGGTGAAGGCGAAGTTCCAGGAGAATCCGCTGCTCGGAGCCGTCCATGACGACTGGCTGGAGCCTGTGCCGGCGATGAAGCTGGTCATCGACCAGGACCGCGCCCGGGCGCTGGGCGTCACCTCGCAGCGCATCCGCCAGATGCTCCAGGCGGCGATGTCCGGCGTGCCGCTCGACGATTTCCGCGACGGCGAAGAGACCGTCTCGATCGTGGCACGCGAGCCGGATGGCAACCGCCAGCTGCTTTCAGCCGTCAACTCGGTCTATGTGCCGACGGATTTCGGCAGCTTCGTGCCGGTGGCCCAGGTGGCCAAGGTGGTTCCGGTCATGGAGCAGGGCATCGAATGGCGGCGCGATCGCCAGCCGACCATAACCGTGCGCGCAACGCTGCCGGACGGTATCCAGCCGAACGACGTGACCCTGCAGCTCTATAACGAACTTCAGGGGCTGCGGGACGGTCTCGCCCCGAACTACAACGTCGAGATTCAGGGCGGTGCGGAAGACAGTGCCGAGAGCCAGGCATCGATCGCAGCCAAGGCGCCGATCATGCTTCTCGTCATCGTCATCCTCCTGATGGCCCAGCTCCAGCACTTCGGCAAATCGATGCTGGTGCTCGCGACCGGACCGCTCGGCATCATCGGTGCGGCTGCGGCCCTGCTCATCAGCGGCGCCCCCTTCGGCTTCGTCGCCATCCTCGGCGTCATCGCGCTGCTCGGCATCATCATCCGCAATTCGATTATCCTCGTCGACCAGATCGACCAGGACATTGCGGCGGGCATGGAGCGTTCCGAGGCGATCATCGGGGCCGCGGTACGGCGCTTCCGGCCGATCGTGCTGACGGCGCTGACCGCCGTGCTCGCGCTGATCCCGATCTCGCGCGGCGTGTTCTGGGGACCGCTGGCCTATGCGATGATGGGCGGCATTCTCGTTGCGACGGTGCTGACGATCCTGGTCCTGCCGGCTGGCTACGCGCTGTTCTTCGGCAGGGAGCCCAAGGCACGCGAGCCGGAGGGCGAAACCGCCGAGCCCAGCAAGGAGGCTGCCGCGAACCGCGCCCCCTACCCCGCACCGATTGCCGCCGAATGACTTGCAGATAATCCGCACCGCCGCGCCCAAGGTCGCGGCGGCAAGGCCCCCAGCCCAAATTGGAGTCGAAAAAACCTGGCTTGCGGCGCGCAGCCTTTGCGCGTCTGGTAAGACGCGCGGCGCTGTAGGGCAAAGCAATGCTGCATAAGGGCAGCGGACCGGCGACCTTTAGTCTTCGAGGGCCAGCGCTGGAGTCGGTGCGATGTCCGACGGGACGAGGGCTTTGACGAGCGCCACGATCCGTCGCCGAACCTGCGGATCGCTGAGCCGGGCAAACGCGCGATTGAGGGCCACGCCCTCCTCGGTCGCAAGGAACTGCAGCATCTCGTCGCTGGAGGTCACCGCGGCATTCTGCTCCGAACCATTCGAGCTTTCGGGGCCGCCTTCGAAGAAGTAGGAGACCGACACGTTCAGGACCTCGGCAGCACGCTGGAGGCGGCTCGCCCCGACCCGGTTCAAGCCCTTTTCGTATTTCTGCACCTGCTGGAAACTGACGTCGAGCGCCTCGCCGAGTCTTGTCTGACTCCAATCCAAGGCCAATCGGCGCAAACGGATGCGGTTGCCTACATGTATGTCGATCGCTCGGGGTTCTTTCTTATTCGGTCTGACCTGCATTCGTCCTCGTTCCCACCTTTTCGGGCGTCCTGCGTTCAATCACCCAAGCGCCATGGATTGCCCCTCACGACACCACGCTCAGTAGAAGCCGGCGCCGGCGAGAGTAGTTTTCAACTTAAATTTACGACTTCCTTGAATATGTCGGACGGCTTGCAAAAGACATACGGAAACGCACTCTTCAGTATCCGCATAGCGCATGGTGTATCCCGAAGACGACGCTATCCTTCTGGGACGATAGTCGGCCGGCCTGCCAACAATGTTTGCCCGAGAGGCATGAGCATCGCGGCTTGCCGATCGGCCGCCAAAATGAGTCGGCTCTGCTGTGCTGTCGGTCGTCCCATCAAGGCGCCGCGGCAACGCTGCCTTGGATCGGTACGACGCCCGATCGTGTCGAACTTGGCCAAGAACCGTTCGCTCAATTCTCCAGCCCGTTCGCGGGTTGGCCGGCGGAATTTTGCACGCTTGATCCGTTCGGCCAGCGACGTGCGAGCGGGACGATTTCCTCCGCTCATCAATTGTTGCGAAATCTGGCTGCGTTTTTCGTTTTTTGGATAGGCGGGTTTACATAACCGTTTACGACAACACTAATATACGCATATTCGTATGATAATTGGCGGCAAAGAGCCGATGAAAGGGAGGTGGCGTGAACGTGAGACGCAAATATGCCCGACGGTGCGCTACCCTGCCCAGCACCAGCATCTTTTTGGAGTTTAGATGAGGTACGCTCCTCATCGCCCGGCGTTCCGCATAGTCAAAGCAGATGCCGACGAAATGTCCGAGCATTATGCAAAGACATTGTCGCCCGCCAAGGTTGAGCCCCTGGGGCAAGACGGCCGTATCTCGGTCGAGGATCGGCACTATTCTGCCGGGCCTTTCAGCATCTGGGCGGGCATGTGCCATTCCGGCATGAAGGTCACATTCTCGCAGCCGTCCGATGCCTTCGTACTCTATTTGCCCCATTCGAGTGCCATGGAGATCGATGTCGGCCGCAAGCGCCTTCTGTCGACCCCGGGGACCGCGATGGTCGGCAATATGGCGCAATTCGAAAGGCTGACCATTCACGAGAATCGCGGCCATATCGGCATCGCGTTCGAAAAATCGGCGATGGTCGGTCAACTCAGCCAGCTTCTCGACGCCCCCGTTCTGGGGGATATCGACCTTTGTGCGACCCTGGACACGGACTCAGCCGCCGGCTCGCGGCTCGCTGCTCTCGGAAGCTTGCTCTGGGATTGTTTCGACGTGGCGGGTGAAGACCGCGTTTCTGCAACGGCGACCAATCACCTCTTCCAGGCGGCAATGGTCATGATCCTGGAATCGGTCCCCCACAACTACAGCGCGCGACTACACAAACCAATGTCGCCGGCGATGCCGCGAAATCTGAAACGGGCGATTGAGTATATGGTCGCCAATATAGCTCATCCCATGAGCGTTGCGGACATCGCTCGGGAGGCAGGTACGAGCGTGCGCGCCCTGCAGACCGCCTTCCAGCAATTCAAGGATACGACTCCCTTGAACTTTCTGCGCCAGATGCGGCTGGAAGGCGTACGCAGGACACTCTCCGATGAGGCAAATACGCTTTCGATCGCGCAGGTGGCGCGCGCCTGGGGATTTACCCATATGGGCCGGTTTTCAGCGGTCTATCATGATGCCTTCGGCCAGCCGCCGTCCGAAACGGCGAAGCTCCATAGCCGGCGCGGGATCGGCGCTTCGCCGCCACGATCATCCGACACGAACCGCTGAGAGTGATTGGTCGCTGCTCAGCCAAGCGGCACACCTGCACTGCCGGCCGATGCTGCTTGCATCATCAGAGTCGCTTTCCTGCGCAATCCGGATAGGGCCCGCGTTGATTGGCCAGCCGAACACGACGCCGATTTACGCTCGAATAATCTTTTCACAAGCAGGATCAGCGCATAGAAAACTGGGCTGGTCACTAGAAACATGCATCTCCATTTCGGCTCTTTCCGTCAGCTGATTGCCAGGCGAATGGCAAGCATGGTCAGCGACAGGAGCGGCAATGTCGCGCTGACGGTCGCCATCTGCATCATTCCCATGATCCTCGCCATCGGCGCCGGTCTCGACTATACGCGCGCCTACAACGTCCAGAGCAGGATGCAATCGGACCTCGACGCCGCGCTGGTTGCGGCCATCAAGGAGATCGACGAATACGACGAGGACGAAATCGTCGAGAAGATCAAGGAGTGGTTCGACGCCCAGTCGGAGAAGCAAAGCGCCACCTACGATCTGACGGAGATCACGGTCGACAAGACCGGCCACACGATCACCGCCAGCGCAAGCGGGACGGTGCCGACGACGCTTATGACCCTGGCGGATATCAAGACAGTTCCGGTCGGCGTCCTCAGCGCCATCGAGGGACCGGCGACTTCCTATCTTGAGGTCTACATCGTTCTCGACAAATCGCCGTCAATGCTGCTCGCGGCAACGAGCGAAGGTCAGGCTATGCTGCGGGCTGACAAGAATATCACCTGCGAGTTCGCCTGCCACGACACGAAGGATCCCGTGAAGAGGAACGGCTCCGTCATCGCATCGACCTACTACAACTACATTAAGAGTCTCGGTGTAAAGCTCCGAACAGACGTGGCGCTCGACGCCGTCGAAGAGGTGCTCGACATGGTCGACGCCGCGGACAAGGACCATGCGAGGATCAAGGTCGGGCTCTACAGCCTCGGTGAGACGATTTCCGAAGTCCTCGAACCGACCTACTCCACCAGCACAGCACGGAAAAAACTTTCCGACGATAGCAGTGGACTAACCAGCGCGACCTCTATGAGCGCCACCTATTTCCAGACCGCGTTGAAGGCATTGAAGAAAGAGGTTGGGACAGCCGGAGATGGCTCGTCGGCCGCTTCGCCGCTCAAACTCGTTCTCCTGCTTACCGATGGCGTCCAGTCGAACCGGGATTGGGTAATCAAGTGGAGTGGCAAATATTGGGGCCAAGTGACGCCGCTGAACCCGGACTGGTGCGACTACCTCAAAGACAACGACGCAACAATGGCCATTCTCTATACGGAATATCTCGCTATCCCGGCTGACTGGGGCTACAACGCAACCCTCGCCAAATCGATGGCGAATAGCGATTGGGTTTCGACATGGGGCGGCACGCTGCATACTGGCGTGAGCAGCAGCACCACAAGGCACGACTATATCCCGATCGCGCTGCAGGACTGCGCCTCCTCGTCGGATCTCTTCATCTCGGCCGCTTCCGAAGACGAAATCACCGCCGGGCTTTCCACCCTCTTCAATCAATATCTGACCTCGGTCCGGCTCACCCAATGAGGAGGCAGTCGAAGATAACGGTCTTGCGCCGGCTGCTGCGGGACAGGTCGGGCGTCGCCGCCATTGAATTCGCGCTTCTTGCGCTGCCGCTGTTCACCATCATCTTCGGCATTCTCGAATTGGGGGCGATGTTCTTCATCGACTCGGCGCTCGATGCGGCGGTTCATAAGGCCGCTCGCCTCATAAAGACCGGCCGGGCGGCTGAGGGCAATATGACCCTCACTGGCTTCAAGACGGAGGTCTGCGGCAACCTGCTCTATGTGCTCGACTGCGGGGACAAGCTGCTGGTCGCCGTCGATACGCTTACCGACTCTTCCTCTTCCGGCGCGATGAAGGCGATCAACAGCAGCGGCACCGTCTCGATCACCGAAGGTTTCGAAATCGGCAAGGGCAGCGATTACGTGATGGTCCAAGCGTTCCTTCCGTGGAAGCCGATCGTCAACCTCTATTCGCTTTCTAGTTCCACGCTCGCGGACGGCAGTTACCTGATGGGCGCCTCCGTCCTGCTGCGCAACGAGCCGTTCTGAGGACGCCCCCATGAGATCGATCCCGAAAAAGGCGACCACGCTGTTGCGGCATTTCGGCCGGAACCGTGAGGGAGCGTCCGCGATCGAATTCGCTTTCGTGTTTCCGCTGCTGCTGCTGCTGCTGGCCGGGCTGGTAGATCTCGGCCAAGGGCTGACCGTGCGGAGAAAGATCAATCAGATCGCAACGACGAGCAGCGAGATCATCGCCATGCAGAGCACGTGGACCGAGGCTAGCGTCGAGTCGATTCTCGACGGCGTCAACACCATCGTGCAGCCCTACGACTCCGACGAGCTCTCGATTCTTCTTTGTGTTCTCGACATCGACAGCAAGGGCAAGGCCACTGTGAACTGGTCGGCCGCCTATGGGACGACCGCCCTTTCGGCGGGCCAGGATTCACCCGTCGAGGTGCCGGAGGATTTGCGGATGGAGGACGTGCAACTGGTGGTGACGCGTGTCCAGTACAAACTGGATACGGTCTTCTCCAACCTGTTCGAAAGTTTCACCGGCGGCGGCACTTACGAATATGACCAGCACTTCTTCATCCGGCCACGAAACGGCAACTCGATCACCTACGGCTAACTTTCATGCAGATCGCACGGTGTCTGCCTTATTGGGTTGGCTGTATTGAGTATTATCTCCATGGTCGATCCCGACACCAGGCGCCCTCTGGCGCGGCCATTTCCGACAGCGATAGATACGGTCTATTATCTGGACTTATTCCCTGAGCCGCAATACCGACATAAACCAGACACTTTTACGCCTCAACTTTCCCGAATCCAGATCCAATCACACCGTTTAATACATAATAAGAAACTTTGCAGCATATTGTTGATCCTTTACTGTGCGTTTCGCGCTGGCGGCAGGCCCCCGCGCAATTTTGCGTTAACCGTACACCTTCTTCGCAATGCGGATATGGATTTAATTTCAAACTGTAGCCTTGCGCCGGCCAGTCCGCTTACACTCTTTCTCGTGGGTGCAGGGCAGCCTCGGGCATGATGCCCTGGGTATCGTGCCAGCGGCTTGGCTTGCCGCTGGCACGTTGCCGCTTCCAAGGAGCTTGAGAAGCTTTCCGAAGTCCCTCGCGCTTCAGCTTCGGATTGCCTGAGCCGTCGTCTCGGCAATAACAGCGATCCTTCTGACCCTGCCGGACCGCAACCGGCGAAGCCCAGCAGGCTGCTGTCGTGTGGTGCGATCAGACGCGCAAAGGTCGCAGTAGCAGTTTGAATCCCTACATGTCTTGGTCCTTAAAGCCGGCTACGACGAACATGCGGCAAGCAATCAGGCAACGCGGCGCTCGCGCCCGGCATTCATCTTGACCTGAAACCGTTCAGCAATGCTATCGAGATCCAACACCTCCTCGCTCAGTGCGCGGCAGGCGGCATTCGTCTCCTCGACCATCGCGGCGTTCTGCTGCGTGACCTGATCCATCTGCTGCAAAGCGGCATTGATGCCGTCGAGCGCGGAGGATTGCTCGTCGGCCGCGGTGACGATGGCGCCGATCAGGCCGCTTACCTGCAGCATATGCCCTTCAATACCCATCAGTGCCGAGCCGGTCTGGGTGACGAGGTCGACGCCGTCCGCAACCTCACGGGCCGAGGTTTCGATCAGCGACTTGATTTCCTTCGCTGCATTGGCGGAGCGGCCGGCAAGTTCGCGAACTTCCTGCGCGACGACCGCAAAGCCCTTGCCGGCTTCGCCCGCCCGGGCCGCCTCGACCCCGGCGTTCAAGGCGAGGAGGTTGGTCTGGAATGCAATCTCGTCGATGACATTGAGGATTTGCCGGATGCGCGTTGAAGAGCCAGCGATCCGTTCCATCGCCGCAACGGCATCGCGGACGACGGCCGCAGAGCGTTCCGCCCCGTCCTTTGCAGTCCGCATTACCAGGCTTGCTTCCCGCGCGCGCTCCAGCGAGTTGCGCACCGTCGCGGTGATTTCATCACAGGCGGCGGCCGTCTGCTCCAGCGACACAGCCTGTTGCTCGGTGCGCTTTGCCAGATCGTCCGTGGCGCTGGCGATCTCCGACGAACCGGAACGCAGCCGGCCGGTTGCCTGGAGCACACCGGAAATCGCTTCGGCAAGCTGCTCGACGCTGCCATTGAATTCGCAGCGGAGCCGCTCGAATTCCGGGGCGAAGCCGCCGTCGATATGGGCCGTGAGGTCGCCGGTCGAAAGGCGCCCCAGCCCCGCGCTGAGTTGATCGATAACGTTTCTCCGGTCCCTCTCCTCGGATGCCCGCTGCTCGCGGAGAACCGCCTCCTGCTCTTCCCTTCGGCGCCGTTCTTCATCCGCACGCTCGCGTATGCTGCGGCGTTCGATGGCCGCCTCGCGGAAGATGGCAACGGATCTCGCCACCACGCCGATCTCATCCGTACGATCCGAAAAGGGAACGGCCCGGCTGTAATCGCCTCCGGCGAGCGTCTCCATATAGGACGACATCGCAGCCAGCGGCTGGACGGCACGGCGGCGGAAGTACCAGAGGCCGGCGGCGAGCAGGGCGACCGAGATCACCGAGCTTGCGGTAGCCGCCATGGACAGGCGGTCCGTTTCCACGGCTGCGGCGGCTTCTTCGCCTGCCTGGAAGGCGACTGCCATCTGCACCAGTTCGTTCACGGCAACCTCGTGATGATGGAAGCTGCCCTTCAAGGCGCTCAGCGCCTGAGCGGCGCCGGCAAGCTCGTTTGTCTGAAGCGCAGGAAGGAACTCCTTTTCCATCACCTGCCAGAAGAGATCGGCCCTGGCAAGGACCTCGTCCTCCAGCTTTTTCATCAGCACATCGGGCGCGGATGAAGACTTCCAATAGGCCCGGCGCTCGTCATAGGCGCGCTTCAGCGCGGCGATCTTTTCCTGGTTCTTGGCAGCGAGTTCCGGGCTGGAGATCACCTCCATCGCGAGCATGTAGGACTCGACCGTGTACAAGGGCGGCGGAAGGATATCGGCGACGAGATCCTTGCCATAGACGATCTGCGTGTAAACGGGACCGTTCACCCGCAGCTTGTCGAAAGCGTATGTCTTGATGCCGATCGAGATCAACAGCCCGATCGCAATGATTCCGCCAAACACAATCATGCCGCGCGCAATATTGAGTTTCATATGTCTGCCCCGAATATGCCTCCCCGCAGGGACCCCTCGCCAATATGCAGAAATCAACTGGCCGAATGCCGGAAAATCGCAGTCGGCATGCCTGAAACAAGCGTCCCGCACCGCGTATTGTCGCGATGCCAAATGTCCTTGCGGCAGGAACAATCATGCCTGCTGCAATATTTAGTTGCAGCCCATGATTGCGGAATGGTTAAGAGCGCAGCAGGCCCGGATTAAATCGATACAAAATTGCGCAAACTGGATATCGCGGAACTTCTCACGTCTTCCCGAGCCCCTGCGGTCGCGCGATCAGGCCCTGTCGAGCGTGGCAATCAGGAGATCGATCGCCGAAAAGACATCCATCTCTTCCCAGTCCGCCGGGTTGCGGTAGCTCGGATAGAGCCCAAGTGCCGCAGCGGTGATCTGGTCCGCCGTCGGCTTAGCGACGGCGCGGCGCGCCGCTGCGGCCAAAGCCCGGGGGCTTACCCGATCGTCCGTCAGCCCCCATCCGGCGTAAAAGGGCAGCGCATAGCAGCGCACCGGTATTCGCCTCAGCAGGGCATCGAAGCCGACCTGACTGGAAACGGTCCAGACCTCGTCGACGACGTCGAGGATCGAGGCGACCGACACCTTGTCGGCGAGCAGGATCACACCGGGGGTTCGGGCGGCGCGCTCCGTCATGTAACCCTTGCGATGGCCCGCCATCACGTCCGGATGGGTGCGCACGACGCATTGCGCGCCGCTTGCCAGCGCGTCGTCCAGCATTCGATCGAACGAGCGGCGGCTACCGAGGGCGCGCGCCACCGAAACATCTCCGAGGACCTGATCCACGAGGAGTATGCGCCGGCGACTGCTCGGTTCGATCGATGGTTGGCGATGCGGCAGGTTATTGTATTTGGAAAGCCTGTGTTCGACCATCCTCTCCCGGATGCGCTGGCCGAACACGTCATATCCGCCGCCCGCCGCCCCAGCGATCAACAGTTCGAGACGCGACGCCCTGCCGCCATCGACGGGCAATGCCAGGTCGTCGGCAATGATCGAAACCGGGGCCTCTCCATCCTTGCCGAGCCCGACCGAACGCAGGAAACCGTCCTCGAGATGCCAGTGCGGCAGCCGCCGCGCGCGGGCGACCGCCATTGCAGTCGTTGCGGGAATACGCCCGCCCCAGGAGACGATGCCCTCGATGCCGGGCGAGAGCGTCGAGGCAAGCGGCCGACCGCCGAAGTGGTGTCCAAGCCATGGAAATGCCTGACGCACGAAGAACGTCGCGCCGAGGCGGCTGCCCGGCCCCGGCCACCAGGTCTTGCCGGCGATTTCGGGCAAGCTGTCCATTGCGTTGCGACACTCCATGCATCTCACGGCCGATGCGCGTCGTTCGCCCGCCCTGCCGTGCCGGATCAGAAATCAGGTTGAGCCGGGAAATGCAATCGCTAAGTCAGTGCGCTTCGCAGGGTCGTCGCGACGAACTCAGCTCTCCTCGAGTTCCAGGAGGAAATAGGTCGTCGGCCCATAGGGCGTATCGTTCGAGAGGCGGAAGGCGATGGGGCCGGCGCCGGTGCGTACCGGCGGATAGACCCGGCCGTCGAGGCCAACGGGCGATACCTTCCATTTGGCTGCTGTCCGCGAAAGTGCCAGATCGACATAGCTCTTGCGGACAAGCACCGGAAGACTGCCGAAATCCTCGATGACCTTCTCCTCGCTGTCGCGGAAGATCATCCCGCTGTTCTGGGCGTCCGTTGCGAAGATCAGCAGCATGCGACGGCTATGCGCGAGCAAGGGCCGCCGATCGAGCGCCGACAGCGCAACGAGACCGTTTCCATCCGCCTGCTCGATGCGAAGGACGCCGAGATCGATTGGCTCACGAAGCGAGGAGAAGGCCGCCGCTTCGGTTGCGAGCGTTGAGACCCGCAACTGCCCTGCGCGGCGATCAAGCAGGATCTGCCCGGTGTCGCTCTCGTAGATGCCCCTCCCCGTGTCGGTCTGATTGTCCTGAGGAAGCGAGCCGCTATCCCGAAGAGCAGCCAGTATTTCCTCTGCGCCATGTGTCCGCGGCTGCGCAACGCCGACAGCGTCGTCGACACGGTCCGCAGGAACGAGGCCTATGCCGCCGATCAAGGCGAGCTCGGTGAGGCGCTCCGGCTCCCTCGCCTGCATGTCCTCGCCAAGGTCCTCCTCGCCGCGTACGGCAAAGGGGATGTTGATGCCGGAGGTCGCGGCGTCGCCACGCCGGTAAAGAAGGGCCGCCAGCGTTTCGCCGGCGCGCGCGACCGGATCGAGAGCAATCGCATACGGAAGCATCGCCCGCTTGTGCGGGTAGGGCTCGCCATAGGCAAGCACGATCGGTCCATGGCCATGCCGGCAAAGCACCTCCCAGCCCTGCAGCGACGCATAGGCGGGCATGACGACCCCCGCCTCGTAGCGGTAGCGGTTCCAGAACAGGTGGTCGTATTCGCTGACGACGAAGGGCTTTCCAAGCCAGCGAGCCGCGGCGATCATCCGCAGGTAATTGGCGCCGTCGGCAATGGAACTCACCTGCAGGAGGGCGCTGCCCGGCGCATAGCCGCCGACCCAGTCGTGATAGGTGTTCATGGTGACCGCCTCGAGATCGCGGCGGCTCAGCGCCGTCTGTACGGTCGGCCAGTTGTTGTAGGTGCTGATCAGGCCCCTGTAGCCGAGGTCGCGCAGCACCTTGCTCATCCGTGTGGCCGATGTTCGCTCCAGGTCGGTGAAGAATGCCTGCAGATCGCGCATGCGGGGGCTGTCGGCGTAGCGATCGGGCGGAAGCCTCACCGTACCGGCTTCGAGCCTCTCGTCGTCCTCGAGCTCTCCCCAGGCCTGCACGAGCGCGTCGGTGGAACCATAGCGTTTCGCAAGCCCTTCATTGAACGGAGCAGCGAGCACCTTGTCATAGGCGGGTTCGCCGGGACGCTCATGTACGACGCTGTCGAACTCGATGCCGTTTTCGTTGGCGAGGATCACCAGCGCCAAAGCATCGTCGCGGATGGGCGCAACGCCGGTATAGGGATTGACTCGCCCGAGGAACTTCTCCTGCAGCGTTCTCCAATGGGCGAAGGCCTCTTCATCCAGGTGCAGGCGCAGCTTGAGATCGCCGTTTGCGTCCCAGCGGTCGTCAAAACCGCCATAGGCGCCGCGCGGCGACGAGAGCCCGTCGATGATCCAGTAGATGCCGTTGCGCTTCAGCGCCGCGAGCAGGTAGTGGATGCGGTCGAGCGTCTCCGGATTAAAGTCGAAATCCTTCTGCCGGCCGAACATCAGGCTCGCATCGGCAAAATGCAGCCGGGCAATGTTGTAGCCGTGCAGCGCCAGCTGGCGCGCGTAGCGGTCCGCACCGGCATGATCAGGAAACCCGCCCGAGGCCGGGCTCCAGGCGAGCGAGGCACAGAGCATCCGCAGCGGCTTTTCCGGTGATTTCACGTAGGCCAGCCGTCCGCCCTCCCCCGCAACGAGGCGGTGATCCGCGTCGATCGTACCATTGGGCAGAAAGCTGGAAAAATCGAGCGGGCTTCCCGATTGAACCTCGAGCGCGACGTCGCGCACAGGCACCCATTGGTCGGAGGCATTCGCCGACGGCGTGAAGCAGCCAAGGACGAACGCCGCAGCAGCAAGCAGTGGACGCATCGTCACGCCGGATTTACGAGGATTCTGCTCTCGATCGGCTCGTCGGGTGGCCGGCGCCTCCTGAGCATTCCGACCGGCAGCGCCGCCGCGTGGAAGAACCATGCGACGACCGTATAGAGCCCCATGCCGAGGCTGCGTTTCTTGACGCTCGCCAGCACAACGACACCTGCGACCATGGCGAGCACGATGCCGACCGCGACAAGCCTGTCCGGCAGGAAGACGATCAGGCCGAGGCAGAACAACCACCAGAGATGCACGAGCCCCCAAAGCCTGAGCTCCGGCAGCTCGCGCAGAAGCTGGAGGAAATAGGGCTTGCCGAGCGAAGCGCGCAGGAGCTCGCCGATCCCGTAGAGATATTTGCTCCTCCAGCGACGCACCAGCAGCCGGTAGGAATTGACCGTGTGGCCGAAGTGCTGGACGAACCGCCGGTCGAGACGGTGGAGGCCCCAGCCGGCGCTTCTCAGGCGGATGCCGAGATCGAACTCCTCATAGCCGTGCAGGTTGCGATCCGAGAGATAACCGACATCCTCGATGGCACTGCGCCTGTAGAGCCCGCCGCCATTCATGCGGTCGATAGGCCCGGTGCGGTTTTCCGGAGCATTGCGGTTGACGCGTCGCGCAAATTCCAGGTTGGCGACGTGCATCTCCTCGACGTGCCCCGTCACACCGGCGATGGCCGGATTATCGGCGAGGAAGCGGATCGCTTCGTCTAGGAAGCCAGGATCCAGCAGCATGTCGCCGTCGATAAGGCAGACATAATCGTGTCGGGAATATTGAAAGCCAAGTTGCGGCCCGATCCCGCAGCTCGGACGCGCCGGCGGCGTGATCTGCGCTATGACAACCGGGTATTGCGCGGCGATCTCCACCGTGGCGTCCGACGACCCGCTGTCGGCAAGAATGACTTCGCCGCCTTGGCCCTGAAGCGCCGCCAAGGCGCTCTCGATCGTCGCGGCTATCCTCTTCTCTTCATTCAAGGTCTTGATAATGACGGATACTGCCAAAAGAGCCCCCTAGAACGGTTGCGCGGTGTTTCCGCTCGCCACCAGCATGCGCCGCGCAACCTTTCTACCTGCGATGATTTGCGTTTTGGTTTATTCGTACCGGCTCCGCAGGACGAGGGCGAACCAGGCTGCACCGACACCGAACGCTGCACCGGTCATCTTGACCGCAACGTCCTCGACCCTTGCATGGCGATCGGCCGACAGCATCTGCAGCAGTTCGAAAGCGAACGCCGCTCCAAGCACCATGCCAAGAACAACGGGGATCCGCCGCGGATAGGCGGTCGCGAAGAGGAAGCCCAGAAGGCCGTAGGCGCCGAACCGCTCGACGTGAACCCACGTCCCGATATGCGGACGCATGCCGATGGGCGACAGCGTCGAATAGGCGATCAGCCCCAACAGCAGCCATCCGACGACCGCAGCCTTACGCCGGAAGTTCATGACCGATTGTCCTTTTCTATCGGCCATCCCGGCGCATGCCGTGCGCTCATTTGGCGAGCATTCGATAGACTGCCAGGGTCTTCTGCGCGACGCTCGCCCAGCTGTGGGTCGATTCCACATGGGCCATTTGCGACAGGACCTCTTCGTCACTCGGGGGATTTTCGATTTTCCTGGCGATCGCCGCTGCGAGGCCGCTGATATCGCCCAGCGGGAAATAGTCGGAGGCCGGGAGGTCGAGTTCGCGATTGGCGACAATGTCGCTTGCCAGGACCGGCAAGCCATGGGCCATGGCCTCCAGAAGGGCGATCGGCATGCCTTCGTGGCTTGAGGGCAGCACGAAGAGCGCCGCATTGGCGAAGAGTTCCGCCAGCCTGTCGCCCGACTGAAAGCCCGCCAGAACGACGCCGGGCACGCTTCCTGCCAACGCTCTTACCTCATTCGCGTAGGGCGTTTCGAACTCGGCGCTCCCTGCCAGGACGAGTTTGACGCCGGCATCGCCGAGGCTCGCGAAAGCCTGGATGAGGTCGGTCTGGCGCTTTTCCGGAACGAGCCGAGCCGCAAGGAGAATGTAGCGGCGGCGCTTCAGGCCGAGTTCGTCGAGTATGCCCGTTTCGCCCCGCCCCGGCGAAACAGCGACGCCGTTCGGGACGAAATCCACCGGCACTCTGTAGCGCTCGCCCATCCGCTCCACGATCTCCTTCGAAATGGCGATGCGCCCATGCGCAAGGCGCATGCCCATGCGCTCCCCGAGCTTCAGCATGCGCCTGGCGAAAGTGCCCCATTTCTGCCGGTCGTAATCGTAGCCGTGATGCGTGACCACGACCCTCATGCCCAAGAGCCGCGCCAGGGGAACCAGCAATGCCGGGCCGATTGCATGGATATGCAGGATATCGGGCCGGCGCAGCGCGGCGAAACAGACGCCGACGAAGGTGTGGACGATAGCTTCCAGCGCCATCAACCGCGGCGCCCAAAGCGGAAAGACTCGGATGTCGCCCCAGGAATAGGACGAAGATGTCGAGAGATAACGCTGCCGCCCGATGACGTCGACGCTCCAGCCATGGGCCACGAGCCTGGCGGAGAGCATCTCGACATGCTTCTCCACGCCGCCCTGCACGTCCGGTATGCCGCGCAGGCCCAGCATCATCACGCGCGGGCGGGCAGGCGTCTTTGTAATGGACGGGTGAAAGCCGTCGAGCTCTTGCGGCGGCAATGCCGCGCCGCCTATGCCGGGGGACGCCCCGTCGAGCAGCGCAACCGTGAGGCCGGCCTGCCCATGGACGGAGAGCTTTTCAGGAAAACGCTCGGCGCCGCCACGCGCCACGTGGATCGACGTCGCTGAAACCCTCGTCTGCTGCGGACTGTGATCTCGCGCAACTGCAGTCTGACTGCTCATGCTGGCCCTGCCCCGGGAAGTTCCCTTTGGACGGCTTTTACGAGCAGAACACTTTCGTCCGGCGTAAGAAGATCGCTAAAGTTTTAGAAGACTGGCCGAAAACCAGACGTCGGGCGTCCGCGCTTATTGCGCCGCAGCATTGCTGCTCATGCAACGCCGAGCGATCCGTAGAGGTCGAGGGTTCTTGCCCGATAGGCCGCCGCGGAAAATTCGCTGGAGATCCAGGATCGACCCTCCGCCCCCATGCGGCCGCGCGCGCCCGGGGAAAGCGCCGCCATTTTTCGCAGCGCGCCTGCGAGATCTTCCGGCTTCCCCGAGGCCGCCAGCAGCCCCGTTTCGCCTTCCCTCACCATCTCCGGAATGCCGCCGATCGCCGCACCGATGACCGGGCGCTGCAGTGCATAGGTTTCGAGAAGGCTGATCGGTGCATTTTCGTACCATTCCGAAGGAAGCACGAGGGCGCGGGATTCGCCGATGAGGCGGTGCAGTTTCTCGCCGGAGAGATAACCGGCGAAGGTTACGTCGGCGCCGAGCTCCGCCGCCAACTGCCGAAGGCTCGCCTCTTCCGGGCCGGTCCCGGCAACGATCAGCCGCACTCCCGAAAGAGCGATCGCCCTGATCAGGGTCGCCAGCCCCTTTTCCGGCGCCAAGCGGCCGGCGAAGACAAAATAGTCGCCCTCCTGCCAATCGGTGCGAAAGGTGGAAACATCGACGAAATTGGGTATGTGGACCATTTTTTCGCGTGGCCAACCCCATTCGGCGAGTTTTTCCAGGTAGAAGCGGCTCGGCACGACGAGCCGATCCACCTTGTCGCGATAAAGGCCGAGCAGCCGATGCAGCATCGTTTCCGCCAAAACGACTGCACTCAACGGGACGGAGTCCTTTACGCAGCGATGGCGAAGGACGTTGTAGATTTTCCCGCCACGACAGTCTTCGCAGACCTTGCCGTCGCGGAGCATCTTGTAGGAGGGGCAGGCGAGCTTGAGATCGTGAACCGTCATGACCACCGGGATGCCGGCCGACTTAAGGGTCGAGAAGATGGCTGGCGACAGATGGTGGTAGACGTTGTGGGCATGCGCGATCGAAGGGCGCCTGTGTTCGATGAGCCGACGGATTTTGCGTTGAGCTTCGAGCGAATAGATGACGCTCGCCGCCTGCACCGCCTTGCGAAACAGACCCGTTCGCCGGCCATATTCGATCTCGGAGACGAAATAGTCCGACCAGGACGAATGCTCGTTCATATCGTGCCGCATGGCGAAGGGTACGACGTCCCAGCCGATCTCGCCGAACATGTTCATATGATCGAAGAAGACCGCTTCCGCTCCGCCGCGGCGATAGAAATAATTGTTGATCGCCAGCAACCGCTTCCCGGTCGTCTCGAACTCAGGCACCGCAGCCCCCTACCAATTGATCCGGTCGAGCGCCTGGTCGACCGGCAGCACGCGACAGCCCTTCTCGACGGCATAGCGGACGAGAAGATCGAAGGTTTCCGGCGTGCAGCCATAGGGAGTCGGCCGCGGCGCGATGTCATGCGTGAAGAAGATAAGCCAACCGGGTTCGTCCACGACTTCGTCGATCCAGCGGGTTAGCGCCTTGGCATGCTGCTCGGGCTGGCGGATTTCGACGGCCTTCAGCATCAGGGGATCGACGGATCCTCGGTTGATGGCTTCGCCCCCGGCGCGGCAGGATCGATACCGCCGGCGCAGCTCGGGACGCGCCAGGGGCCAGGCGGCGTTGTAGGGAAAGGCGAAATTGGACGCCGGCGCGGCAACGCCGACGCTCCTCAGGTATTCCGCGTTGCGATCGAGATCGGCAGCGAGTCCGCCGGCGCGTATCCTGCGATGCGCAAAGGTGTGGCAGCCGATCTCGTGCCCGCGTGCCAGCAGTTCCCCGCATCCATTCGGGGTGATCAGCGTCCGGTCCTTCTCCACCTGTCCCGCCAGTCCGCCGGCGATGTAGAAAGTCCCGCGAGCGTCATATCGCTCGAGAATAGCCGCCCCTTCGTGAAGCGCGCTATCCGGCACGTCGTCGAAGGTGAAGGAAACGAGCGGGATGTCCGTTTCCACAAGGCGCCTTGTCCGGGCGAGCTGCCAGATTGCCCGGTTGGCCAGCCGGTCGACGAGCGCGCCGATCTTTTCTCCGAGGTCAGGCATGAGCGACATGCTTCCTTTTTTCCGGGACGGCACCTTGCGCCAGAACGGCGCTTGATTGCAGGTGCAGTCCGTAGAGGGCCAATACGAAGGTGAACCAGAGAAAACTGCCGCCTTCGAAGAAGAGGGTTTCGAGACCGGCGTGGAAGATCGTGTAGAGCCAGATGCGGATGTAAAGCCGCGTCAGAGGCGCTTTCTCGCGGTCGGGAGCAATGCGCGAAATGTCGCGAAGCGGCAGCAGGATAAGCCAGGTGAGCGTCAGCAGGAGCCCCGGAAAACCCGTCGTCAGGGCGATATCGAGGTAGGAATTGTGGCCGTTCGCTGCAGCGACCGCCCAGGTCTCGACCGAGCCGCCGCTATAAACCAGCTCCTCCGTCTGCCAGAACGCCCTGAAGCCGTAGCCCGTCAGTGGCTGCTCGGCGAGCGCCGAGAAAGCGAAACGCCAGATGTCCGAGCGATTGGTGAATGTGGCGTCTATGCCAAGACCGCTGATGAACTCGCCGAGCGGCCTGAAAACCGCCGAGCCCACGGCAAACAGATTGAACAGGCCGACGCCGCCGATGACGATCAGAGCACGCAGCGGCCGCAACTTCTCGAACAGCCATCCGAACATCAGGATCGCCGGCAGCATCGCCGTCGAGGTTTTCCCGCCGGTGTTGACGAGGAAAAGGAACGACAACACGAAGATCGCCAATCCAGCGATGCGTGACCAGGCGCTCGCGACGAACAGTCCGAAGAAAGCGGCGAGGACCATCGCGGAGGCCGCGCTGTTCTTGTGCGGGAAATGACCGCGCCACAACCCGGCGTTCATCGGCTCGCGCAGTTCAGCCGCCTGATGGATGGCGAGCGTCGGCTTGAAGAAAACGCCGTAATAGGAAAATCCCAGCATGATCAGGCTGCCGATCCCCAGCATCTTGGCGAAGTGGCGCTCCGACGCGGGGAGCAGCAGATAGATGCTGGCATTCACCGTCATTATCGTCGAGAGAACAATGCCCTTGATGCCGAGCATCGGATGGGCGGAGATCAGCGAGACGAAGAGGAACCAAAAGTTGAGGATGGCCAGGAGCAGGCGCGGCTGCAGGATGATATCCCGCATCGGATGCAGCAGCCCATAGCCGAGCATGCCGGCGGAGAGCAGCAGTGCGAGGATCTGGTTCAGGCGGTTCGAGTTGCCGGCGGAGGGATCAAGGATAGCCTCACCCGTCAGGTCGACAAAAGGCGTGATCGACACCCAAAGAAAGAGAAACATCGCCAAGAAGAGGAAAGCGCCGACGCGCCTCCTGAAGACGTCCGGCGCATTGGTCTCCGCATAGGCGGCGCTGGTCATTGCCGGCATGGCTCCCTAACCGGCCGCGGGGCGCTGACCGCGAACATAACTCCACAGGCCAAGCGCCAAGGCGATCCCGACACCTGCGGCAAGGCCGAGCGCGGCCCCGGCGATAAGCAGGATCGAGGTCCGGGGCGGCCAGCTGCGCGAATTCGGCGGCATGGCGCGCGAGATCACGCGGATATTGGTCGTGTCGATCTGCTGGCGCTCGGTGATCTGCTGGGCGCGCGCCAGATGTGTTTCGTAGATCGCCGCCTTGGTGCGCGCGTCGCGCTCGAGGTCGCGAAGATGGACCTGCGCCTCGTTGTCGGTGAAGACATTCGACTGTTCGTCGTCGGCCTTGGCCCTCAAGGCGACGAGCGCCCAGCGTTCCCGATCGAAATCCGCTTTGGCGCGCTCGGCTATGCGGCGCGCTTCCTGGTTTATGCCGGCCTCGAGCGTCGCACGCTCTGAACGAGCCGCGGCAAGACGGGGATGTTTTTCGCCGTAAGTGAGCTGCATCGAACCGATCTGCTGCTGCAGGGCATTGTATTGCTGGCGCAGGTTCGTCATGTCGGCGGACTCGAAGACCGAGGCGCTGGTCGTCTGTCCTTGCGCGATCGCCGCACTCATCTGCTTGTAGCGCGTCTCGGCCTGGATGAAGCGCTGCTGGGCATCGAGGACCTGGGTGTTGAGCTCGCTCGATAGCTGGTTGCTGACGAGTTCGCCATTGGCGGACAGCAATCCGTTCTCGCGCCGGTAATCCTCTACTTTTCTTTCCGCGTCGGTCACGTTTCGGCGTAGCTCATCGAGCCGTGCATTGAGGTTCTGCGCCACGCGGCCGGCGCTTTCAGCCGACGATTGGAAGAGCTCCGCCTCGAAGGCGTCGACGATCGCGTCAGAGAGGGTCACCGCCTTTTCCGGTTCCTCGCTCCAAACCTCGAGCACGACAACGAAGGAACGCTCCTCGCGACGTGCCTCCACCCTTTCCGACAAAGCGCGAACGGCTGCCAACTCCTTGTCGGCCTTGCTGTCTCCCGATGAGAACAACGCCATCACCGACGCCAGAGGTGACGGTTTGACGAACTCCGGATCGTCCGTCAGCTTGAGCCTGTCGATGACGCGCTTCAGTACGTTTCGCGACGTCAGGATCCTGAGCTTGCTTTCGACCTCCAGCAGCTGCGCATCGCGCTGCGGATTGCTGATAAAGACGTCGTCGCTGACGACGTTGAGATTGGAAGGGTCCACGACGAGGTCGGTATAGACGGTGTATCGCGGCGTGGCCGTAACCGCATAGGCAAACGCACCGGCGACACAAAGGACGAGCGCAAGGGCGATCCACCTTGTCCCGTCGCGCAGCCAGAGGATGACGTCGTCGATGCCGATGCTGGCGAGGCTGTGGAGCCGGGGGAAATACTGGCGGTCAATCGATGGGCCAGGCTGGGCGGCCGGCGCTGGCGGGGCAACATCCGGCAGTCTCGGCGCGACAATGTCGCGATCCTGAGGCGGAGGCGCCGCTTCCTGGTCCGGGACGAGGTCCAGCAGCGAACCGCCGGCGCCGCGCCGCGGATGACGCGTCTCCGGGCGCAATCCTTGCTCTAGGGCCTCGCTTCGCCGATACATCCGTCTTTCCCCACGCATGCCCTCGAAGCCACCGAAGAGCACTGCCCCTGCGTTGCCGCATCGCCTGTCAAGAATTAGGAGCGCAGGGTGAATATTCCGTTAAGACTTGCATGCGGCCAGTAACCTTTGCCGGCTCAAAAATCCGTCAATAACCGGCTCCAGCTCTCGGAAGCCAGGCCGCCGATATAGATGTCGTTGCTGAATGCCGCTTCCTTGATGTCGGCGTGGCGGGTAACCATGCAGAAATAGCCGCGGTGACGAAAGCACAGCCACCGCTGGCGTGAAATCGCATTCATCAGGAAAGGCTGCGCCATGCCGGTGGCGACGGCATAGCCTTCGGCGTCGAGGCAGCCGAACATCGCCGCCGTGACGTCAGCTTCGCGACCTTCTTCGCAAAGCACGTTGAGGACGGTCGCCATGCCCCGGGGCTTTCCGAAGAACAGAAAAGCCCCGACCGCGCGGCCGTCGTCGTCGATGACCTTCCTGCACTGCAGCGTGCCGAGGCCCCTGTTCAACGAAGCGACTTCGACGAGCCAATCGAACTCTGGTCGCGACCAGGTGGGGTGGATCGAGAAACGCTCAAGCATCGGCGCGGCGCAGCGGAGGAATTCATCCAGGCTTGCTGTCTTCGCCTGGCATCCGGGAGCTCCGGCCGGTTTCGTCGACCGGCTCCACCGGCGCAGCACGCCATCGATCAATCGCAGTGCGCCGACCACGGCGCGCGCCCTGAGTATCGGAATGCGCCGTCCGGCAATAACGGCTGCCGCGGCAAGCGGCCGGAAGAAGCGCTGCCACTCGAGGCTCTGGATCGGCAGGACGACACCCCCGCCGGCCACGCAATGATCGGCGCTCACCGGAGAGGAACTGTCGGAAAAGCACAGATCCTGGCGAGCCGCGCGCACGGTGCGGGCAAGACGCGCCGCGCCGGCCGCTCCCGCCTTGCCGTCGACCATGAAGGCGCAAAGGAGCCGCGCCACGACCCGGCGACCATCGACATCGAATTCCATCGGCACCGAAAGAATGGCGCTATCAATGTCGCCGTTGCCGTTCTCATGCACGATGCTGCCCTGTTCAGGGGCATAGAACGGGCTCCCGAAGAAAACGGTCTCGATGTACCGACCCAGTTCCTCCCCGGCCGCCTTGTCGCGGCTGCGGAACACCTTGTTGAACAGTCTTGCGATCACCGGGATATCGCCGCGCGCCATCGCGCGCGTGCCTGCAGGGCACGCCGCTTGGATCTGGCCCGCCGATTGAGGCGCAATCTCCCGCAACTCAATTCCCATGCACTATGCCTGCTTGATATTCGAGTGCCGCCTGCTCCCGGTCGCGCCGCACGAAGCGCAGGAAGACAGTCCAGGTGGCGACCACCATGGCGATCTCGATGACATAGAAGGAGACGAAGGTGCCGGCCGGCGGCGCGTACCAACTCGCCCAGGCGGCAAGGGCGGCCCCGGCAATGCTTCCGAGCCCCATGACCGCCGCACGCGCGGCGTGGTAGCCCGAGGCCCCCAAGGCTTCGACGGCCACCGACCAGATGGCCAGCGGCACGACAACCCAGGAGAGGCTTCGCACGAAGCCAACGAGCGAGACATATTCGTGCCCGAACAGATAGGGCAGAGCCGGCGCCAGCAGGAAGACAGTCAGCGCCGCAGCCAGGCTGATTGCCGTCGCGGCGGCGAGCACCCGAAGCACCCGGACCAAGGCATGGTGCAGGCCGGCCGCGGTAATGCGCGCCGAACCCGGATAGATGATGCGGTTTAGCGCCTCGACGGACAGGAAGCTGCTCTCCAGCATCCGCCGCGCCACGCTGTAGCTCGAGACGATCTCCGCCGTGGTGACGAGGCTCAGGACGAGGAGATCGGCGTTCTGCCTCAAAGCGCGCAGGATGAACGGAATGCTGAAATAGAGGCCCTGGGGCAATTCCTCCCGCACGATACGATAGCGCGGCCGGCCGAGGCCCCGGAGCGCCCAGGCGCAGGCCAGAGCCACCAGAACGTGGCAGACGAATTGCCAGATGGCCCAGGACGCCACTGTCGAGGCGCCGAAGGCGAGGCATGCGAGCGCTGCCGCAATGGTACGCGCCACGGCGAAGCCGACGACCACCTTGTTCGCCGAGGCGAAATCGGAATGGGCGATGAAGATCTGTTCGGCGAGGACGATAACGCGGACCAGGACGATGTTGGTGACGAGCATCAGCGCGATCACTGCAAAATTGGTGATCGCATCCGGCGAAAGCGCAAAGAAGAACGGCAGCGTGAAGGCACCGGCAAGCACGAGGACAAGCCCGCTTGCGACCGTGAGCAGGATGTTGTGGCCGAGCATCTCGGGATAGATCGCGCGTTCCCTCGCAACGCGCCGTACCAGGCATTCCATGGCGCCCAATCCGCAGAGATGGACGGCGATGCTGGCGACGGCGGTGATCGCCACGAAGACGCTGAACTCGTCGACGCCGAGAAAGCGGGCGAGGATCGCGAAGGTGAGAAGCTGCGCCGCGGAGCCAAGGACGAGGCTGCCGCCGGATGCCACATAGGACAGGATCATCGGCAGGAAAGGCTTGTAGCCGCGCGACTCCGTTATGCCTTCCGAAGACATCAGATCTGCCTTGTCGTTTACGCCACAGCTGGTCGGATCCGTCAGGCCGATCTTGCCGCACCCTTTTCAATCCTGGCGCACATTAGCGGGAAGAGATGATTGGGCGGTTAACATACGTCCATCAATTGTATTTCAGCTTCCGTTTACCCGAGTGAGCTAGTGTCTGCGGGCCCCGAAAACATCCGACAACCGAAGGAGCATTCGTGCTGCAGGGCGACAATCTTCCTGACGTCAGCCTGGCGGACGGCCATTCGCCTCGCCTCGTTCGCTTCATGGACATCGAACTCGAACTCGCGCCCGACGTCCTCGTGCCGCGCGAGGAGACGGAGCTGCTCGGCCGGAACGCCGTTCAGCGACTTCGCGACCAGACGGGGCCGCGGACGGTCATCGACATGTGCTGCGGCTCGGGCAATCTCGCCCTCGGGATCGCCGCCGCCGTGCCGCTTGCGCGGGTCTGGGGCGCGGACCTCACCGACAGCACCGTTGCGCTCGCCCGCCGCAATGCCGAGCGCCTGTCGCTGCAGGAGCGCGTCCTGATCCGGCAGGGCGACTTGTTCACGGCCCTCGACGGAGACGGCCTTGAAGACCGGGTCGACATGATCGTCTGCAATCCGCCCTATATATCGACGTCGCGTCTCGCAGGCGACAGCGCGCATCTCCTCGAGAACGAGCCGCGCGAAGCTTTCGACGGCGGTCCCTACGGCATCTCCATCCACCAGCGGCTGATCCGCGATGCCGGCGCCTTTCTGAAACCGGGAGGTTGGCTTCTGTTCGAGTTCGGCGAAGGGCAGGATCGGCAGGCCGCAGCCCTCATCGTCCGAACCAAGGCCTATGAGCCGGTGAGCTTCGCCCACGATGCGCAGGGCAAACCGCGAGTCGCCATCGTGCGCAAGCTGGACGAGGGACGTGTAATATGAGCGACATCCGTCCGCTCACGATTGCCGATATCCCGGCCGTTTCCGGCTTGTTTCAGAAGATCTTCCGCAACAGCGACGAGCCACCGCCGCCGGCGCTCGTCGACTATCTCCGCCACCTGTACCTGGAAGCGCCCGGCTATGACCCCGAGGTCGCGCCGCTGGTCCATGTCGGTGACAGCGGCCGAATTTCCGGCTTCGTCGGCGTCAACGCGCTGCCGATGAGCTACAAAGGCCGGCGGCTGCGCGCCGCCATCTGCGGCTCGCTGATGGTCGAAGACCGCGAGAACGACCCCATGGCCGGCGCCCGGCTCCTGAAGGCCTTCCTCGCCGGTCCGCAGGATCTCTCCTTCAGCGAGACGGCGAGCGAAGTCTCGACGCAGATGTGGACACGGCTGCGCGGCATCATTCTGCCGCAATACAGCCTGGACTGGGTACGCGTCCTTCGCCCCGCCAGCTTCGCGCTCGACCTTGTGGCGCGCCGGATCGGCCCGGTTCGCGCGCTTCGCCCGCTGGCAGGGGCTTTCGACGAGCGCTTCCGTGGAAGAATGGGTCGCGGCGATCTGCGCTGGTCGGGCGTACCCAAAGAGGGCAGCCGGCCCGGAACGCTCCAGGTCATCGACATCGATGTTGGATCCCTCGCCGAGCTCTTCATGCCGTTGACCAGGCAATTTGCCATGCAGCCCGCCTGGGCGGACGGTCAGCTCGAGCACATTCTAAGGCACGCAATTGAAAAGCCGGAATTCGGCGAGCCGCTCATCGCCGCCGTCAAGACGCGCACCGGGGCACCGGTCGGGGCGTTCTTCTACCACTTCAAACCGGGTGGAACCGCGCGGGTTCTGCAGCTGCTCGCCCTACCGGGGCAGGCGGGTTCCGTTCTCGATTGCCTGATCGATCATGCGGCGGCTCGGGGCGCGGCGGCGCTGCGCGGCCGCACCCAGCCGGCACTGCTCGAAGCGATGATGGGCCGGCGCATCGGCTTCGTCCACGCGGCCTCGACCGTCGTGCATTCCCGCGACGAGGAGATCGTCGACGCCTTCCGCAACGCTCAAGGCTTCGTGAATGGCCTCGCCGGAGAACATTGGAGCCGCCTGATCGGCGGCTCCTTCGACAATTAGCCGGATAACCTGCGGCCCTCTAGGCCGCGCGCACCGCGTTCAGCGGGATTTCGATATCGACTTCCAGCGTCGAGACGTTCTCGCCGCGGTCCATCTTGACGGTGACCTTGTCGCCATCCACCTGCACATGCTTGGCGATGACCGCGAGGATTTCCTCGCGAAGCTTGGCCACGAGATCCGAGTGGCCGACCGAGGCGCGTTCGTGAGCAAGCAGGACCTGCAGACGTTCGCGCGCCGTCGGCGCCGACGTCTGCTTGCTGAAGAAACGGAATATGCTCATGCTGCCCTCCGTCCGAACAATTTTCCGAGAAACCCGCGCTTCTCGCCAGGAATGGTCATCGGCACCGTTTCGCCGGCAATCCGGCGGGCGGCGTCGAGATAGGCAAGCGCCGGAGCGCTCTTGCTGTCGGCGAGCGTAACCGGCGCGCCGAGGTTGGAAGCCTTGAGGACATCGGTGCTCTCCGGCACGATACCGACCAGCGGGATCGACAGGATCTCGAGGACGTCGTCGACCTTCAGCATGTCGCCGCGCTCGGCGCGGGCCTGGTCGTAGCGGGTCAGCAGCAGGTGCTTTTCCACCCGCTCGCCGCGCTCGGCGCGTTCGGTCTTGGCGTCGAGGAGGCCGATGATGCGATCGGAGTCGCGCACCGACGAAACTTCCGGATTGGTGACGATGACGGCGATGTCTGCGTGCCGCATGGCAAGCGTGGCGCCGCGCTCGATGCCGGCCGGGCTGTCGCAGATGATCCAGTCGAAATGCTTCTTGAGCTCGGCCATCACCTTCTCGACACCTTCCGGCGTCAGGCTGTCCTTGTCGCGGGTCTGCGAGGCCGGCAGCAGGAAGAGCGTGTCGAGCCGCTTGTCGCGGATCAGCGCCTGCGGCAGCTTGGCATCGCCCTGGATGACATTGACGAGGTCGTAGACGACCCGCCGCTCGGCGCCCATGACGAGATCGAGATTGCGCAGCCCGACGTCGAAATCGACGACGACCGTCTTTTCGTTCCTCTGCGCCAGAGCCGCGCCAAGCGCGGCGGTCGATGTCGTCTTGCCGACGCCACCCTTACCTGATGTAACAACGATTACTTTCGCCATCTTCCCGCTCCTGTATGCTGGCCGGCCGCCGGCTCAGTTAAGTCTCTCTGCCATGATCGAATCGCCTTCGAGCCAGAGCTGCACCGCCTGCCCGCGAAGGTTGGGGGCCATATCTTCCGCCGTCTTGTAGACGCCATCGATCGCCAGCAGCTCCGCTTCGAGCCGGCGGCAGAAGATGCGCGCCGAAGCGTTGCCCACCGAACCGGCCAATGCCCGCCCCCTGAGCGTACCGTAGATATGCACTGATCCGCCG
Organism: Sinorhizobium glycinis; assembly: GCF_001651865.1. Taxonomy (GTDB): domain Bacteria; phylum Pseudomonadota; class Alphaproteobacteria; order Rhizobiales; family Rhizobiaceae; genus Sinorhizobium; species Sinorhizobium glycinis. The sequence continues at coordinate 101,310 of NZ_LPUX01000055.1, read as the reverse complement.
GCGATGATTTCCGCACCCGAGGCGACCGATCCGACCACGGTGACGTCACCCTCGGGAAAGATCACCGATTGGCCGGAGCGCACCGGCTCGCGGATGACGATCGATGAAATAGCCCGCGTCGCTTGCGGCTCCACCTGCACGATCGGCACCGCGGCCTTCGCCGGCGCCGCGCCAACCGGTTCGGCGGTCGTCTCGGCCGGAATCTCGATGTCCGGGGCCGGGCGTCCGCCTTTCATGGCCGGGGGCATTCCCGGTTCGAAAAGCGACGGGCGCCCGCCTTCTATGCCCATGATCCGGACATTGCGCTGGCCAAGCTCGTCGATCAGCTTCTTGAGCCCGGCCCGGTCGATTTCGAGGTCCGCGACGTCGAGAACGACCGGCCTCCCCAGGAAAAACCCCGCGGACCGCGAGGCCAAATCGTCGAGGCGGGTGAGCCAGGCGTCGAGCGGCGGCTCCGGTGAAAGCACCAGTGCCAGGAACGAGCGGCCCTTGATGCGGATCGAGCGGGTGTCTGTTAGCACTTTGGTCATCTACGTTAATTTTTCGTTGCCTAGATGTAGGCGAGTCACGGTTAACAAATAGTTAATTTCGCTACCCTGCCCGGGGCTGGAGAGACGGCTCTGGCGGCTTGGAATTTGCGGGGCCGACAGTCGATCAGCGACAAAGTTCGCCCCAACTTACGGCATGATGAACGTCGAGGGGCCTTGGGCGACAGTGTAGCAAGCGGTAGTTGCGGGGAAGTCACCCCCTCTGGCCTGCCGGCCATCTCCCCCACAAGGGGGGAGACGACTCGCGGCCCGACCTCGCTCCCTCGAAGCGTTCCACCTGCTGAAACCTCCGGCTGTGGCGAGTCGGCAGCCACACATATTCTCCCCCCTTGTGGGGGAGATGGCCGGCAGGCCAGAGGGGGTGTCACTTCGGCATCACGCGTGACCGCGAAAGCCGCCCTTTTTCAGTCGCCGATTTCCGCAACCGGCTGGACGAGCTGTGGCCCGAGGTGCAGATAGCGAGTCGCCTTGCGTTTGGCGGCGATGTCCGCCCAGACGCGCTCGACCTGCGCTGCCGAAAGGTCAGCGGCGCGACCGACCTCTTGGGCGCTCAAACCGTTGTTGAGGCCGTAAAGGCAAAGGTCCATCCGGTCGTAGGGGAGAGAGAAATAGAACTCCTCCTGCGTCTGCTCGAGCGAATAGGTATCGGTGGTCGGCGGCCGTCGGCGAATCTCCTCGGGAACGCCGAGATAGGCGGCGAGCGCATAGACCTGCGACTTGTAGAGATGGGCGATCGGCTTGACGTCGGCGGCGCCGTCGCCGTTCTTGACGAAGAAGCCCTGGTCGTATTCGAGCCGGTTCGGCGTGCCGAGGACGGCGAAGTTCAGCCGGTCGGCGTGATAATATTCGAGCTGCTTGCGGGTGCGCTGCTTCATGTTGGTCGCGGCAACGATGCCTAGATAGACGGAAGGCGGCATGCGCAGCTTCGTCTGTTTGCCCTCGGGGTCCTGCACCACCAACGAGGAGATGTTGTAGCCGTCACCCTCGAGCGCATTGGCGATAACGATCTTCGACGCCCAGCCCGGCCCGTAGTCCGGCACGAGCTCACGGATAAAGGCGTCGCGCCGCTCGTAGCAGCCCATGGCCGCAAGCGTCGGGCCGATGTCCTCGACGATCGCATCGACGCCGAAGGTCTCGGCCACCAGCCGGCCGAGGCTGAGGCTTTCCGGGTCGGAATCGTTCTCCGGCATGAACAGGCAGAAGACGTTCCTGGCGCCGACGGCGCGAACGGCGAGCGCCACCGAGACGCTCGAATCGATGCCTCCCGAAAGGCCGAGCACGAGTCCACGCTTGCGCATGCCGCGCAATTGGGCGCGCAGGCCCGAAACGATGCGCTCTGTCTCCGCCGCTTCGTCGATCTTCATGCTATCGGCGGAGAAAACGAACGTTTCCTTATCGGGGCGGATGTTCATTCCGCGGCCTCCAATGTTTCGGCTGCCAGCCTGCGGCTCACCTTGCCCGTGTCCGTCTTCGGCAGCTCGGCGCGGAATTCGACGATCTTCGGCACCATGAAATCCTCGAGATGACGGGCACAGTGGCGGATGATGTCCTTTACGCTGAGGGCCGGGTCGGAACGGACGACAAGGGCGCCGATCGCGGCCCCAAGCACCGGGTCGGGAACGCCGATGACGACGGCCTCGGCGATCCCCGGATGCGCGTGCAGGACGGTCTCGACCTCCTTTGGCGCCACCTTCTCGCCGCGCGTCTTGATGATGTCGTCCTTGCGCCCGACGAAATAAAGGAAGCCCCCATCGTCGGTGCGGAAGAGGTCGCCGGTGTAGAGCACCTTTTCCCAAGGGTTCGGGCCGGGGCGCAGCATGCGCTCGGTGGCCGCCTCGTTGCGCCAGTAGCCTTGCATGACATGCGGGCCGCGGATGACCAGTTCGCCGGGGACGCCGGGCGGCACGCGCTTGCCTTCGTCGTCGACGACGAAGGCTTCCGTGTTGGGAATGGCGATGCCGACCGAACCGGGCCGGCGATCGAGCTCGTCCGGCGGCAGGTAGGTGCATCGCTTGCACTCCGTCAGGCCGTACATGGAATAGAGCCGGGCGGCCGGGAAGAGCTCGCGCAAGCGGGCGATATGCGCCGGCGGCAGGGCCGCGGCGGTATTGGAGATATAGCGGAGGCTCGGCAGGAAGCCGGGCTCGAGGTCGCGCATCTGCAGGATCATCGCGGCCATCGTCGGGACCAGCGGGAACCCTGTGACGCCTTCGGCTCGGATGCGCTCGAAGATCGCCTGCGGGAAGGCGAAGGATTTTTCGAGGACGAGAGTGGCGCCGAGCCGGATCGCCATCAGCAGCTGGTAAAGGCCGTAGTCGAAGGCGAGCGGCAGGACGTTGAGGATGATGTCGTCCGGCGTGTTACGCAGATATGTGGTGATCGACTCCGACGCGGCATCGATATTGCGATGCGTCATCATCACGCCCTTGGGACGGCCCGTCGATCCGGAGGTGTAGATCAGCATGGCAAGGTCGACGTCGATGCCGCCATGAAGGACGCGCAACGGCTCGGCCTTCAGGCACTCCTCGAAGGATGCCGCGCCTTCCGGCGTGCGGCCGCCAGGAGCCGCGGTCGAGGCAACGAAAAGCGGCCTCGCGGAAGAAAGCGCGCGCGCCTCCGCGACGACCGGCATCAGCTTTGCCTGCGTCAGGATCGCCGCCGCCTCGCAATCGGTAATGATATAGGCGAGCTTTTCTGCCTTCGTGGAGGCGTTGATCGGGCTGAAAGTCGCGCCGGCCTTGAGGATCGCGAAGATCGCCACCGCCGCTTCCCAGCAATTGTCCATGAAGACCAGAACTCGGTCGTTGGCATTCACGCCGCTTGCGGCGAGCGCGGCGGCGAGCCGGGACGAAAGATCGTCCAGCGCCTTGTAGCTCAACCGCTTCCGATCGGTGACGAGCGCCGTCTTTGCCCCGAGGGCCGCGGCGTTCCTGATAAGGAATTGCTCGAACCTCATGTTCGTGATGCCCCGTCCCTGGTTATGCCGTGACCGGCACTGCTTTCGCCTCGATGAAGGCGGAAATCCGCGCCAGCGAATCGAGGTTCGCCGGAACGATGTCGGCATCCGCCATCGCGATCCCGAACTGGTCCTCGATGAAGGCGACGAGTTCCAGGACACCGGTCGAATCGATGATGTCGTTCTCGATCAGCGATGCCGTATCGCCGAGTTCGTAGGAGGTGTCGCCGAAGAGGAAATTCTCGACGATGAAGGCCTTGACCTTCTCCTTGATCGCTTGTGTCACGTGTTTCTCCTTTCCCTGTTTTCGTTTCAGGCCGCTTCCGACTTGCGGATGCTGCTGCCCGTGAATGTCTGCAGCCAGAGCTGCGTCGAGAGAATGCCGACGAAGGCGGCGTTGTCGCGGAAGCCCGCGGCCGGGCGCGAGCGGCACTTCTCGTGAAGCTTCGCCACGGCCTTGGCATTGAAGAGGTTTCCGGCGGCGATCGCCTCCTCGCTCAAGGCGTCGCGCACGTAATCGAGCTCGCCGGAGCCGCTGAAGGAATGGCTGTCGGGCGCGCGATAGGGCTGCTTTACCCGCTTGCCGATCACGGCCGGCAAGAGGTCCTTCGTCGCCTCGCGCAGGATATGCTTCTCCGTAAGGCCCTTGAGCTTCATTTCCGGCGGCAGCTTCGCGGCAAACTCGACCAGTCGATGGTCGAGGAAGGGGAAGCGTCCCTCGATCCCATGCGCCATCGCCATGCGGTCGCCCTGGCTGGAGAGGATGTAGCCGGGCAACAGGAAGCGGCTTTCGAGATATTGCGCCTGATGCAGCGGATGCCATCCGCCAAACTCTGGGGGGAGCCGGCTGATAAGTTCGTCAGCGGCATCGTAGTCCTTCAGCTCTGCGCGCAGGTCGCCGGAGAAGAACAGTTTCGTCGCGGACGTCCCCTTGAGGCGCGGGCGATGCGAGAAGAGCGGGTCGTCGAGCGGCTCTTCGCCGGCGCCGAAGAAGGCGGCAAGGTATTCCGGCGACTGCTGCTTGAGACCCGGGAGATAGGGATAGAGCTTGCGGAAGAGATGCGGCCTGATGCGCGAGCCCGGCTGGCGGCCGCAGAAACGGCGCACCCGGGCTTCCTTGAAGATGTCGTAGCCCGCGAAGACCTCGTCGGCCCCCTCGCCGGTCAGCACGACCTTGAGCCCGGTCTCCCGCACCAGCCCGGACAATTGATAGAGCGGAGCCGGCGCCGTGCGGATGATCGGCCTCTCGGTAAAGCGGATGACGTCCGGAAAGACCCTTGCGATGTCGCCGGTGCGGCTGGCGATCGCGCTGTGCCGCGTGCCGAGCGCCGCGGCCATTTCCAGCTGGAAGGCGCTTTCGTCATGTTCGGCGCTGTCGAAGGTGACCGAGAAGGTCCGAAGCCCCTGCGGCGTCATGCCGGCCGCAAGGGCCGAGACGATCGACGAATCGAGTCCGCCCGACAGATAGGCGCCGACCGGCACGTCGGCCCGCATGCGGATGCGGGTTGCGTCCGTCAGGAGGGCGCGCAGTTCCTCGGCGGCACTTCTTTCGTCCACGTAAGCCGATGGCAGATCCCAATCCGGGTATCGAAGCTGCCAATAAGGTCTCGTCGTGACGCCACGCTGATCCACGATCATCAGGTGAGCCGGTTCGAGTTCAAGGATATTGCGGAAGGGCGTGCGGGGCGCGATCGGCGCCCACAGCGTGAAGATCTGATCGAGCGCGATCGGATCTATCTCCGCCGAGATGCCCGGCACCTCAAGGAGTGCCTTGACCTCGGAGGCGAAATAGAACGTGCCGGCGTGAGCGGCATAAAAGAGCGGGCGCACTCCCATGCGGTCGCGCGCCAGCATCATCCGGCGACGGCGGGCATCCCAGATCGCGAATGCGAAATCGCCATTGAGCAACGACACGCACTCCTCACCCATCTCGTCATAGAGGTGGAGGATGACCTCGGTGTCGCTCGAGGTGCGGAAGCGGCGCCCCTTGGCGCGAAGCTCGTCCCTCAGTTCCACATAGTTGAAGATTTCGCCGTTGAAGGCGATCGTCAGTTCGCCGCTCGCATCCGACATCGGCTGCTGGCCGTCGCCGAGCCCGACGATGGAGAGCCGCACATGGCCAAGCCCCGCTTCGGGCGAGGTGAAAATGCCCTGTTCGTCCGGCCCCCGATGCGCGATCGCGGCCGTCATCCTTCCGAGAAGTGGTCTTCCGTCCCGTATCGAGCCAAAATAGCCGCTGAAACCACACATGCAAAATCGCTCTCAAGCCCGCAATGGCGCTGAATGTATAGTCTGAAAGCGGACAGCAAGAGTTAACTCGAATAGGGTTTCTTCCATGATGGTAAATTAATCGAAAGGGGCGATGCCAAGACGGAAATGGGAATTGGAGCCGCTCAAGACAAACGTATTGCAATTAACTAGAATTTTTCCAAAATGTAATGGAATTTATACTTAAAACATTGTCGGACGATCGAGAGCCGCCAAGCTTTGGGCTGCGTCGCCATCCGGGCATGTGCCGGCGTGGTTTCCTGTTTGTTAAGAAAATCCGTCCAATCTTCACGGTCAAAGCGCAATATCGCTCGGAGCGCATGATGAGCTACGATTGGACCGGCGAACGCACGCGCCGGATGAAGATGATGAGATACGGCATCGCCATCGTGCTGACGGTTGGCCTGGTTCTGGCCGCTACATCCTGGACATTGCAATCCATCTAGGCCGGGCCGTCTTGCTCCGGCTGGCTGGGCCGTGAACGGCCCCATCGGGCACCTTTCCGTCCGCCCGATGTAACTTCTAGCTCGAATTGTGTAAGTTCTAAACCTTGACGAGTGACCCCTCCAGGAGTGGAATCCGTCCTGAGGCGCACGCCTGAGGCCGCCGATTTCGCAGTTCCCTGCGCGGCGGCCTCACCAATTCGAGGGCGATAGGTGAACCCCGCCGCATAACCGATCAGCAGCAGCGCGGGTTCACCTGTTGGCAAATGGGGCGCTTGAATCGCGGCTGCAGGCATTTTCGAGGCTGACGTCAGATCAGCGAAAATTTCCCGCCGCATCCGGAAGATCGCATGGGAACTAAAATTGCGCTTGCGTGTTTCCAGACGCAGCGGTGAGGAGGTCATATATGCAGCCAAGATTCATGTCGACGGAAGTTTTCCTACGCTTCGAAAAGGAATGGCAGCACGTGCGTCGCGCGGTGCACAAATTGGAGATCGAAGCCAGCCGGCCTGACGAACAGAGTTTCGAAGGTTCGGCCGACTCTGAATCGGCAGGCGCACCCGCAGGCCGCATTAAATCTTCGTAACCCATTGAAATAAAACTAGACGCGACCCCCACTTTTTCTAGATGCTTGTTGCGCTGTCGGCGGCCCGCACGGCCCCGATGCTCTCATTGGTCCGAACGAGATCGGCTTTGATCCCGATCGCAAACGGAGCGCGACTGATGTCTAGCCGGATTGTCATCGCTATCGTCGCTGTAGGCTGCACGCTGGCCGGCCTGGCTATCGCCCCGGTCGCGATAAAGTTGTTGCCGGCAATCGCGCTGCTAAACCCAGCGGCCGGCGCGCGCACTGAGCCCATCGCTGGCAGGGGGTCCCATGGAGCGGCCTCCCAGGGTGCCACGGTCCAGGTCGCTGAAGTCAAACAGCAAGACTTTCCGATCGTCATCAGCACATTCGCCAATGTGCAGGCGCCCGAAACCGTTGAAGTCAACGCCCGCATATCCAGCGAGATCACTGGCATTCACGTCAGGGACGGGCAGATGGTGCAGGCCGGCGATCTGCTGTTCTCCCTCGACGACCGCGCCCTGCAGGCCGACCTCAGCCGCGACGAGGCAATATTGGCGAGGGATACGGCGCTGCTCGCCAACGCGGCGGTCGAGCTGGACAGGGCCAAAACGCTGCGCGACGAAAACACCGGCACGCAGCAGGCCTATGATAGTGCCCTCTCGGCGCAGCAGTCCGCCAAGGCCACCGTCGCGGCCGACCAGGCGACGGTGGACGCGGACAAGGTCGCGATCGCCTTGACGCGCATTCACGCCCCGATCAGCGGCCGCCTCGGCGCCATCCAGGTGACCCTCGGCGACCTCGTAGGCACCTCCGGCAGCGCTTCAGAAGCAAGCCTCGTCACCATTACGGCCATCGATCCTATCGAAGTCGCCTTCCATCTGCCGGAGAGCCATCTTCAGGCCTTCAAGACGCGGCTCGACTCCGGCGCCCCGCCTTGCGTCACGGCGCGGCTTGGCGGCACCCGGGAGGTCATCGGCACGGGCGTCCTCGACTTCATCGATTCCGCCGTCGATACGGCGACCGGGACTGTATTGATGCGCGCCAAGTTCGACAATGCAGCACAGAAGCTCTGGCCGGGCCAATATGTCGATGTCGACATCGAGGAGACGACCCTTGCGAAGACGCCCGTCATTCCCGCCGTCGCCGTCCAGGCCGGCCAGAAGGGAGACTTCGTCTACCGACTGAACGCCGACGATGCCGTCGAACTCCGCCCGGTCGTCGTCGCCGCCAATGACGGGCAGGACGCCGCGATCCGCTCGGGGCTCGCCGTGGGCGACCGGGTCGTGACGGAGGGGCAGTTGCATCTCAGGGCCGGCGACAAGGCACGTGTGGTCCAGTAGCCCTCAAGTCGCGGACGAAGTCAGGTTTCGCCGGCAAGCCATGGAAAACGGTCATGTCGATTTTCGAATTCTGCATTCGCCGCCCGGTCGCAACGCTGCTGATGTCGCTGGCGCTCGTCTTCGCCGGCCTCTTTGCCTATGCGGCCCTTCCCGTCGCGGCGTTGCCGCGGACCGAATTTCCGGTGATCAACGTCTCGGCGACTCTCCCCGGCGCTTCGCCGGAGACGATGGCGACCTCCGTCGCAACCCCGCTCATCAAGCAGTTCAACACCATTGCCGGGATCGACAGCATATCGACGAACAATTCGCTCGGCTCGACGTCGATCTCCATCCAGTTCGCGCTCGACCGCGACATCGATGCGGCTGCCGCAGACGTCCAGGCGGCGATCACGCGCACGCTGCGGACCCTGCCGCAGGACATGCCCTCACCGCCGAGCTTCCGCAAGGTCAACCCCGCCGATGCGCCGGTGCTGCTTCTCGCACTGAAGAGCGGTACGGCGCCGCTCACCAAGCTCGATGCCTTTGCCCAGCAGGTGATCTCGCCGTCGCTTTCGACCCTCGAAGGTGTCGCGGAAGTCTCGATCTTCGGCAGCCAGCAATTCGCCGTGCGCATCGAGATCGATCCCGCCGCTCTTGCCGCGCGCGGCATTTCGCTGACGCAGTTGCAAAGCGCTATCGCCGCGGCCAACGACAATTCGCCGCTCGGCACTGTTCAATCGAGGGGCCGGCAGATGACGATCGTTGCCGATACCCAATTGCAGAATGCCGCCGCCTTTTCCAGGCTGATCATCAAGACGGCCGGTGGGAAGCCGGTTCGCCTTGGCGACGTCACGAAGGTGATCGACTCGGTCGCCAACACCCAGACTGCAAGCTGGCATGACGGTTCGCGGGCGATCATCCTCGCCATCCAGCGCCAGCCGGATGCCAATACGGTGGCCGTCGTCGACAGGGTCAAGGCGATGCTGCCGACGTTCCGTCAATCCTTACCGGCCGGGGCGTCCCTGGAGACGCTCAACGACCGCTCGGTCTCGGTGCGCGGTGCGGTCGACGACGTCGAATTCACGCTCGGTCTGACGATCGGTCTTGTGATTCTGGTGATCTTCATCTTCGTGCGCCGACTGTCGGCGACGCTCATCCCTGCCCTCGCCGTGCCGATCTCGATCATCGCCACCTTCGCGGCGATGTATGCACTGGGCCTTTCGATCGACAACATCTCGCTGATGGCGCTGACGCTCTCCGTCGGGCTCGTGGTCGACGATGCCATCGTTATGCTGGAGAACATCGTCCGGCACATGGAGGAAACGGGACAGAGCGCCTTTGAGGCGGCAATCGCCGCCTCATGGGAGATCGGCTTCACCATCATCGCGATTTCCCTTTCGCTGGTCGCGGTCTTCATTCCGGTCCTGCTGATGGGCGGCGTGATCGGCAAGATCTTCAACGAGTTCGCGATTGTCGTCACCATCTCCATCCTCGCCTCCGCTTTTGTCTCCCTTACATTGACGCCGATGCTGGCGGCCCGTTTGCCCCATAAGCCCGCCGAACGCGACCGGCACGGCCTCGACGCGCTGCTGGAGCGTGGTTTCGATGTGCTGCTGCGCGGCTACGAGCGGTTGTTGACATCGTGCATCCGCGCTCGCCTTGTCGTGCTCGTCCTGTTCCTCGCGAGCATCGGCGTGACGGTCTATCAGGTCAGCGCCACGCCGAAGGGGTTCTTCCCGCAGGAGGACATCGGCCAGCTTCAGGTGACGACGCAGGCGCGGACCGACATTTCCTTCGCCGCCATGTCGGCCCTGCAGGCCAAGGTCGAAGACGTGTTCGCTCGGTCACCATATGTCGCACATGTGGCAAGCTCGATCGGCTCGGGTGGCGCCGGATCGTCCGCCCTCAACTCCGGAAGGCTCTTCGTAGAATTGAAACCGAAGAATGAGCGCCCGGCGCTCCCCCAGATTCTTTCCGAACTGCGTCCGGCGCTAGCCGATATTCCTGGCATCCGGGCCTACATAACGCCGGTGCAGAACCTCTCCGTCGGGGCGCGCAGTTCCGCCAGCCAGTACCAGCTCGTTATCCAGAGTCTTGACCAGGCGGCCATGAACGCGTGGGCGGACAAGCTGACCGAGGCGATGCGGGCCGACCGCGCCTTCTTCACCGATGTCAGCACGGATCTCGAGAACAATGCCCCCCAGGCGCGCCTCGTCGTCGACCGCGATAAGGCCGCCGCCCTCGGCATCTCGACCGATGTACTGCGTTCGACGCTTTATGGCGGCTTCGGCTCGGAACAGATCTCGACCATCTACACGTCGGGCGACAGCTACGAGGTCATCATGGAAGTCGATCCGGCCAGAAGCTGGTCTCAAGCCTCGCTTGCCGAACTGCAGGTGCCGACCGTCGACAACAGGCTGGTGCCGCTCGGCGCCTTCGCGCGCGTCGATACGGTTCCAGGTCCGCTGACGGTCAACCAGCTCGGACAATTGCCGGCCGTGACGATCTCCTACAACCTGCCGGCCGGCGTGGCTCTCGGCAATAGCGTCGAGGAGATCGGCCGGCTGAAGTCGCAGATCGGCATGCCGCCGGAGGTGACGACGCGCTTCTACGGGACAGCCCAGCTGTTTCAGGATGCGGTTTCCAATCAGGTCTGGCTGATCCTGGGCGCCGTCCTGACGATCTATATCGTGCTCGGTATCCTCTATGAGAGCTTCATCCACCCGCTGACGATCCTGTCCGGCCTGCCGTCGGCCGCGTCCGGAGCGCTCGTGGCGATCAGCCTCGGCGGATTCGACCTGTCGATCATCGCGGTGATCGGGCTGTTGATGCTGATCGGCATCGTCAAGAAGAACGCGATCATGATGATCGACGTGGCGCTGTCTCTGCAGCGCAACGGCATGCCTGCCGCGGAGGCGATCCACCGGGCCTGCCTGATGCGCTTCCGGCCCATCCTGATGACGTCGCTGGCCGCGCTCATGGGGACACTGCCGATCGCGCTCGGCAGCGGCGCCAGCGCAGAACTGCGCCAGCCGCTGGGCGTCGCCGTCGTCGGCGGCCTGCTCGTCTCGCAGCCGCTGACACTTTTCGTGACGCCGGTGATCTACCTCTACATGGAGAGCCTCGCCCGCGGCATCAAACGGCTGGTCGGCAGGCCGCCGATGCACCAGAACGCCATTCCCTGATCAGGACAGTCCGTACGTAGCGTGCGACAAGGCCCGTTCGATGCCGCGGAGTTCCGCCAGTCCCTTCAGCCGGCCAATCGCCGGGTAGCCGGGCTGGGCGCCGCGGCTGAGATCGTCGAGGATCTCCTGGCCATGGTCCGGGCGCATCGGGATCTGGTGATCCGCCCGCCCGGCGGCCAGACGGCGCTTCTCCTCGGCGAGCAGTTCGGCGATCACCGCCACCATGTCGGTGTCGCCCTCCAGATGCTCATCTTCGTAAAAGGAACACGGCGTCCGCTCCTCCTCACGGCGAACGTTGCGGAGATGGATGAAATGGATGCGCGGCGCAAACTGGCGCACCATTGCCGGCAGGTCGTTGGCGGCGCGGGCACCGAGCGAGCCGGTACAGAAGGTGACCCCGTTCACCGGGCTGTCGACCTCCCGCAGCATGAAGGCATAGTCTTCGGCCGTAGATAGAATGCGCGGCAGGCCGAGCAGCGGCCATGGCGGATCGTCCGGGTGAGCGCAGATATTGATGCCGACCCGCTCTGCGACCGGCGTCACTTCGGCGAGGAAATCGACAAGGTGACGTTGCAGCTTGTCACGGCCAATGCCGGCATAGGTCTCCAAGTGCGCCCGAAGCTGCGGCAGGCTGTAGCCGTCGGCAGAGCCCGGAAGCCCCGCGCCGATGTTGCGCGACAAGGCGACCCGCCGCTCCTCAGTCATTTCGCGAAATCGCCGATCGGCTGCCTCCCGCGTTGCCCCGTCGTAGTCTTCGGCCGCGCCCGGCCGCTGCAGCAGAGAGAGGTCGAAGGCGACAAAATCGATCCGGTCGAAGCGCATGGCCTTGGCGCCGTGGCGGGCGGTCCAGCGCAGATCGGTACGTGTCCAGTCGAGCACGGGCATGAAATTGTAGCAAACCGTGCGAATGCCGGCCGCTGCCAGGCGGCGCAATGTCTCCTGCCAGTTGACAATGTGCTCACGCCAGGGGCCGGTCTGCGTCTTGATGCTCTCCGAAACCGGGACGCTTTCGACCACCTCCCACTCCAGGCCGCCGTCGCGGACCTCTCTCTGCCGCTTCCCGATCTCCTCGACCGGCCAGACGTCACCGGTCGGGATATGATGCAGGGCGCTGACGATACCGTGCGCGCCGGCCTGCGCGGCGTCCTGGACACTCACCCGATCCACCGGTCCGAACCAGCGCCACGTATGTCGCATGTCAACTCCTTCCGAGCGGGATGAGGAAAAGTGTGGGCGGTTTTCCGCCTGCATCCCGCTCCATTAAAACTAGGAATGAAATGTCAGTTGCACCTTGCAGGCAGCCGTGCGGTCGCCGGCCTGCTCGAAGGCCTCAACCGCCTTATCGACCGGGAACGCATGGGAAATGATCGGCCGGACGTCGATCCGGCGCTCCGCGATGAGCGCGACGGCGCGGGGGAATTCATCGTCGAACCTTTGCGATCCGATCCACCGCAACTCCTTGCCGACCAGCGCATTGAGCGGGAGGGTGATGTCGCCCGTCACGCCGACCTGCACGATCAGGCCGCGCGGCCTGACCGCCGCGATGGCGCCACGCAGCGCCGGTTCGGCGGCCGAGCATTCGAACACGACGTCGAACTGGCCCTTCTCGGTCTCATATTCCGCGAGGCCCGCCGAATCGCGGCGGACATTGATCACGCGCGTCGCGCCCATGGCCTTGGCTCGATCGAGCGCCGCGTCGGCGAGATCGGTGACCACGATCGTCTCAGCCCGCGCGTGGCGCGCCGCCGCCACGACGAGCGCGCCGATCGGCCCGGCTCCGGTGACGAGCACCTGCTTCCCGACGAGATCTCCTGCCTGAGCAACCGCGTGCAGGCAGACCGCCAACGGTTCCGCACAGGCCGCCTCGCCAGCGCCGACCAACGTGCCCGCTGCGAAGCACTGGTTGACCGGGACGACGAACCAGTCGCGGAACATGCCCTGCGCGTGGGGCAGGCGCATGGCACTCCCCATGAACTGCATGTTCAGGCAATGGATTGCGAGGCCTTCCCTGCAGAAGCGGCAAGTGCCGCAAGGCTGGCTTGGATTGACCGCCACGAGCGCGCCGATCGCAAGTCCGGAGACGCCGGCGCCGAGCGCCGCGACATGGCCCGAGGCTTCATGGCCGAGAATGATCGGCTCCCGCACCCGGACGGGACCGAAGCCGCCATCCTGATAGTAGTGCAGATCGGAGCCGCAAATGCCGCCGGCCGCCATCTTCAGGAGCACTTCACCTTCGCCGGGCTCGGCAGCCTCCGCGACCTCCATCCGGAGGTCGCGTGGGCCGTAAAGCCGGGCGACACGCGCCTGCCTTGCCGCTCCCGCCATCATCGGATCAGCCCGACCGCACTCGGCAGCCACAGCGTGACCGCCGGGGCGAAGGTAATGAGGATGAGCGCGATGAAGAGCGGCAGGAGCCAAGGCAGGATGGCCATGGTCGTCCGCTCGACCGAGAGCTTGGCCACCCGCGACAGCACGAACAGCACCATGCCGAGCGGCGGGTGGAGGAGGCCGATCATCAGGTTGAGCGTCATGATCAGGCCGAAATGCACCGGATCGATGCCGAACTGGGCCGTCAGCGGCAACAAGATCGGCACGAGGATGGTGATCGCCGCGATCGTATCCAGGAAGCAGCCGACGAACAGCATCAGCAGGTTCACCAGGATCAGGAACACCCATTTGTTGTCGGTGATGGTCAGGATCGCACCCGAGAGCAGCTGGGCCGCCTGGCTCACCGTCAACAGCCAGGCAAAAATCGAGGCGGCGGTGACGATGAACAGCACCGAAGCGGTCGTCTCGATCGTGTCGAAGGTGGCGCGCGCCAGCGTCGACATCGTCATCGTCCGATAGCGCACCAGGCCGAGGAACAGCGACCAGAGGACGGCGGCCACGGCGGCTTCCGTCGGCGTGAACCAGCCCATCGTCATGCCGCCGATCAGGATCACCGGCGTCATCAGCGCCATGACCGCAGAGAAGTCGAAATACCAGTCAAGCGCGATAAGCGCGACGAGCGCGAGGCCGACGGCAACGTTCATCGACAGGCCCGCCGACATGAGAAGATAGATGAGAACCGGCACCGACAGGACGATGACGACCTCGACGGAGGCGGACAGCAGCCGCTTGATCTCGAATGGCGTATCCGAGCCCCATCCCCGCTTGTAGGCGAAGACAGCCACCGTCAGCATCATCAGCACCGTCATCACCACGCCCGGCACAATGCCGGCCATGAACAGCGCGCCGATCGAGACATTGGCCATCATGCCGTAGATGACGAAGGGCAGCGACGGCGGGAAGATCGGGCCGAGCGTCGCCGATGCGGCGGTGACCCCGACGGCGGTCTCCACCGGATAGCCGTGATCCTTCATCGCCTTGATCTCGATCGTGCCGATGCCGGCGGCATCGGCAAGCGCCGTCCCCGACATGCCGGAAAAGATCACCGAGCCGATGATGTTGACCTGCGCCAGGCCGCCTTTCATCCAGCCGACGAGCGCGACGGCGAAGGAATAGATGCGGCCGGTGACGCCGGCGGAGTTCATCAGATTGCCGGCGAGGATGAAGAACGGCACCGCCAGAAGCGGAAAGCTCTCGACGCCGGCGATCATCCGCTGCGCCGCGATGATGTCCGGCGCAACATTGTAGAACACCAGATAGAGGACCGACGCCACGGCCATGGAAATGGCGACAGGCACGCCGATCACCATCAGCACCAGAAACGAACCGACGAGCAGGAGCATGGATCAGCCCTCGACCTTCTGAAATTCCTCGGGCTTTTCGAGAACCGAATAGCCGCGGCGTTGATTGGCGACGAAGACCTGCACCGATCGGACGAGCATCAGCACGAAACCGGCCATCACACTGTAGAAGACGATGTTGCGCGGCAGGTCGACGGTCACCATGCGCTCGTGGGCGACGATCCCGACATAGCGCCACATCAGCCAGCAGGCATAGGCGAAGAAGCCGATGCGCACGAGATCGACGAAAATCGCCATCGCCCGCGCCAAGGGCAGCGAGAAGTAGTGGTAGAGCACGTCGACCTGGATATGCCGCGAGACGCGCACGCACATGACGGAACCCAGGAACACCACCCCGATCAGGCAGTTGGTGGCGATCTCCTCCGTCCACGCATAGGAATCATTGAGCACGTAGCGGGTGAAGAACTGCAGGAACACGCACCCCGCCATGATCCAGAAGATGGCGAGCGTCACCCAATCTTCGATGGCATAGCTCGAAACGTCCGCGGCGGGCGGAGCCTCGTCGAAGGAATGGGCGATTTCCTCCGGCGTCACTTGCATATGGACTTCCTGTGACATGGCGATCATCCGGCAAAGGGTGGGCGGTATGCCGACCGCTCGACGCGCGGCCGGCATCTACGGATCACTTGACGGCGCGGATCGCCTCCCAGTCTTCCTTCTTGTAGCCGAAGTCCTCGAGCGCCACCTTCTCCACGACGTTGGACTCGAAATCGGCCTTGTCGACCTCGGTCACTTCGATACCACGCTCCTTGAAGGTCTTGACGAGAGCCTTCTCACGCTCCTCGATGATCTTGGTGCCGCGCTCTGCAGCCTCCTGCATCACCTCGGTGAAGATCTGCTTGTCGGCATCGGAGAGCTGGGACCACAGCGACTTCGAAACGACCGTGTTCAGATGATCGACGATATGGCCCGTCAGCACGATGTGCTTCTGCACTTCGAAGAACTTCTTCGCCTCGATCGTCGTCAGCGGGTTTTCCTGGGCTTCGACCGTGCCGTTCTGCAAGGCGAGATAGACCTCGGCGAAGGCAATCGGCGTCGTATTGGCGCCGCAGGCCCGCGGCATGGCGAGATAGGCCGGAACGTCGGGCACGCGCATCTTCAAGCCCTGCATGTCCGCGCATTTGGCGATCGGCCGGTTCGAGGTGGTCTGGCGCGTGCCGTAATAGGTAACCGCAGTGATGTGGTTGCCGGAGGCCTCCTCATATCCCGCCGCCAGCCGCTTGAAGACATCGCTCTTGGTATAGGCGATCAGATGGGCCGGGTCGCGGAAGGTGTAGGGGAAATAGGTGACGCCGATCGGCGCGTATTCGCGCGCCGCGAAACTCGAGCCGGAAATGATGATATCGACCGTGCCGAGCTTCAGGCCCTGGTTCAGATCCGCTTCCTTGCCGAGCTGCGAGGCCGGAAAGACATCGATCTTGTAGCGTCCTTCGGTGCGCTTGCCGATCTCCTCGGCAGCCCAGACGGATTCGGTGTGGAACGGCTCCGAGGTCTCGTAGACATGCGCCCATTTGAGCGCCGTCTGGGCCTGTGCGGCGAGGGCCGAACCCAGGATTGCGGCGGTTGCGCCAAGTAGCGTCAACAGTCTGACCTTCATCTTCTTTCTCCTCCCAAAGTGAAGTCACTGCATGCTTTACTGATTGATTTCGGCACGCCTCCATGCGGCTGGTATCGCGCTGTCGGACGGCTCCTCCCCGAAGCTGGCCGACAGGCGAAGCTGAGATCGATCGAGATGCGCGCGCATCGCCGCCCGCGCGGCGGCCGGATCACCCGCGGCGATCGCGTCACGGATGGCCCGATGCTCCTCCATCGCCGCCCGCCAGGTGTCGGTGTTCTCGAAATAGCTGGCGAGCTTCTCGAAATAGGGCGTCATGCGCATGTCGTGGATGCTGCCGACAAAGCGGTTCAGCGTCTGGTTGGCGATGATGCTCGAGACGATGACGTGAAACTCGCGGTCGATCGCCAGCGCCTGGCGCCGATCCTCAAGCGCGGCGGCCATCCGCGCCAGATTGTCATCGAGAACTCCGATATGCTCGGGCCGCGCCAGCCGTGCCGCCTCTTCGGCGATCGCGCATTCGACGACCGCCCTTGCCCGCAGCAATTCGAATGGCCCCTCGAAATCCTCCGGAGGCACATCGGCCGCCGGCGCCTTGGGCGCCGTGACATAGATGCCCGACCCCATGCGGATATCGATGAAGCCTTCGACCTCGAGCACGATCAATGCCTCCCGAACGGTCGGGCGTGACACGCCCAGCTTCTGCGCAAGCTCCCGCTCGGCCGGAAGCCTCGAGCCGGGCGCCAATTCGCCCCGCTCGATCAGGCCTCGCATCTGGTCCGCCACCTGGCGATACAGGCGGCGCGATTCCACGGCAGAGAACATCATATCCTCGCTGCAGGCCACACGGTCGGTCGCGGCTGGTGGCCAAGTGGTCATACCAATTGAGCCAAGAATACTCGCAGCGCTTCCGATGTCAACTGTTGTTGTGTTGTTCAAAGCAGCGCGGTTTGCCCGGCGGCAACCAAATTTGGTCCGCTGAATGCAGGCAAAGTTGGCCCGGGCTTCCTTTCAAGACGGGCTCGCGCCTGTGCCGAGGCGCGCTGCTGGCCGCCGGTCTGGGCGCGACCGAGGATCAGCGCGAAGGTTTCCTCCTAAGCGCCTACGCCGGCCCCACCCGCGCCTTCGTTGCGGCTACGGGCCGGAAACGGCGAGCGGAATCGGCTGCCTCCTATCCTCTTCATCGAGAATGCTGAACGTGTATTTGCCCCGCTCGTCGAATTCGACCGAGTAGGTCAAGCGATCGCGAATGTGGTTGTTCTCGTCGAAGGTCAGCACCTTCGGCTTCAAATCCGTAATGCGGCTCTCGTCGAGATAGACCGAGTTGCAGATGATGACCTGATCGCCCGGCTGGCAGGTCCGGGCCGCCGCGCCGTTGAGGATGCAGCACCGCGAGCCGCGCTCGCCGAGTATGACATAGGTGGAGATGCGCGCCCCGGAGTTCTTGTTCCAGATCTCGACGAACTCCATCGGCAGGATACCCGCCGCCTCGCAGTGATCCGGATCCAAGGTGATGGAGCCATGATAATTGAGGTTGGCCTCGGTCACGTGAATGCCGTGAAGTTTGCCAGCGACCAGTTTTCTCATGTTCCTCCCCGCGCTTCCGTGACGTTCTCATAGAGGAACGGCTGGCGAAGCGAAAGTGACGCCGGTATGACGCATGCTCGCGGGCTGGCGCATCGCATTTGCGGACTTGGTGCCCGGCGACGGCCCCATACCGCCGGACGGCAACCTCAATTCTGTTCCGCTTCGCGAAGGCGATAGCCGACGCCTGTTTCCGTGGTGATGTATTGGGGTTGGTCCGGGATGCGCTCGATCTTCTGGCGTAGCTGGCGCACATAAACCCTCAGATACTGAACATCCGTCGATCCGTCCCAGATCTGGTTCAGGAGGTGCTGGTGCGTGATGACCTTGCCCGCATATTGCACGAGTATGCGCAGGATGTCGTATTCCTTCGGCGACAGCTTGACTTCCGTGTCCGCCACCTTGACGATCCGCTTCACCAGGTCGACGGAAAGGTCGCCGGTCTTGAAGATCGGCCGTTCGCCCTGCTGCTGCAGCCTGTGCCTGAGCGCGACGCGGATGCGCGCGGCAAGCTCCTTCATGCCGAACGGCTTGGTGACATAGTCGTCGGCACCAAGTTCCAGCGCCCTGACGATGCCGGTTTCATCGGTCCGGCTGGAAAGCACGACGATCGGCAGTTCCAACGCGTCGCTTCGCCACTTCGCCAGGAGGTCATGGCCTGCCATATCCGGAAGGCCAAGGTCGAGAAGGATCAGATCCGGCTGCTCTTCAGCAACCTGGCTTATCGCAGCCCTGGCATTGACCGCTTCGAGCACCGCATAGCCTTCGCTCGTCAGGCCGACTCTGAGCAGCTTCCGGATCGCCGGCTCGTCGTCCACGACCAGTATTTTCACGCTCGAGGCTGTCATGTGAGATCTTCCGCATTTGGCGTTCCGGTCGGGATCGGCATCGTGATGGTAAAGACCGCTCCCGGGCAATCCGTCCTGTTCCCCGCCGAGATCGTGCCGCCCATTGCCTCGATAAAGCCCCTGCAGATCGAGAGGCCGAGGCCGGTGCCCGCGCGCACATGATCACCCTTACGGACACGATAGAAGCTGTCGAACACACGCTCGAGATCACCGCTCGGAATACCGGGGCCTTCGTCCATGACCTGAAGAGTAACGGCGCTGTCGTCCACCCAGGCCCGAATCCTGATGGTCGACTCCGGCGGAGCATACTTGGCCGCATTGTCGAGCAGGTTGAACAGCACCTGCTCGAAGAGGACCGGGTCGAGCTTCAGCATCGGCAGATCGGTCGGGATATCAATTGCCGCCTTGTGTCGCGCGATCATCTTGCCGGCCCGGCGCAGAGCCGTACCGACGATATCTCCGACGTCATGGATAGAAGCGTTCGGCTCGGTCGCACCGGACTCGATCCTCGTCATGTCGAGCAGGTTGGCGATGAAGCGGCTGAGCCGCTCCGACTCGTCCACGACCGTCGAAAGCAGGTCGGTGCGGTCGTCCTCCGGCATTGCACCGGAATAGTCGCGCAGCGTGCCGGCCGCTCCCATGATGGCTGCCAGCGGCGTCTTGAGGTCGTGGGAGATCGAGGTGAGGAGGGCGGAACGAAGCCTGTCCGCTTCGGCGGCCAGGTGTGCCCGGTCCACGTCGGCGACCAGTTGCACCCGCTCGATCGCAAGCGCCGCCTGGTCCGCCAGGGCATCGAACAGCCGCTGCTGTTCCGGTGTCAGAAGCGGTCCCTGCCTGTCATTGTCGAGGCCGACGACGCCGATGGCGGTGCGACCGGTCCTGAGCGGTAGATAAAGACGCTTTGCTCCCGGCAGCGTGTCGGCGCCGCGGCCGGCCGGCCGATCGTTTTCCCATGCCCAGCGGGCTGCGGCGATATCCGCGTCGACGAGCGTATCGTCGGGCGGATAGCCCGCCTTGACGGCGATCGAGTCGCCCTCCGGCAGGAGGATCACCACTCGAACCTTGAGCATGGACGCGATCTGGTAGGCAGTTGCCCACAGCACGTCGTCGAGCGTGCCGGTGCTGGCAAGCTTCTTCGAGAAGAGATAGAGGTCCTCGGTGGTCCTGGCGCGCTGGCGCGCCGCCGCCGCCTGGCGTTGAACGCGGGCCGTCAGGTTGCTTGCCGTGACGGCGACCACCAGGAAGAAGACCAGCGCCAGAACGCTCTCCGGGTCCCGTATCGTCAGCGTGTATCGCGGCTCCAGAAAGAAGAAGTTGAAGGCCAGCGCGCTGACGAGGCACGCATAGAGGGCCGGCCCCAAGCCCGCCGTCACGGCCGACGTGAGAACGGCGATCAGGAACACGAGCGCCAGATTTCGGACGTCCAGCACCTGGTCGAGAAGCGAGCCGAAGGCAAGCGCGATCGAGATGTAGAGGGTGCTGAGAAGATAGGGCTGGAGCTTGAACTGTCCTGGCGGCGGCGCGGTCTTCACGCCCCTTGCCACTGGCGCCGCGCGCTCCGCTCCAGTTACCACATGCACGCTGATCTCGCCGGCGTGACGGATCAGGTCATGCGATACCGACCCTTCGATCCATTCCCGCCAGCGCGGCTTGTTCGGTTTTCCCGTCACCACATGCGTGAAATTGTTGGCCGTGGCGTGCCGGAGGATGTCGTGCGCCACGCTCTGCCCGGGAATGGTCATGGCCTCGCCGCCCAATTGCTCGGCAAGCCGCAGATGCGATGCCAGCCGGTCCTTGTCGGCTTCGGGCAGGTTGACGGATCGGGGCGTCTCCACGTGGATCGCGGTCCAGGGTGCCCGCAGCCGGTCCGCCTGTCGCTTCGCGTAACGAACAAGGGCCGCGCCGCGAGGGTCGTGGTCGATGCAGACAAGCACGCGGTCTCCCGCCGCCCAGGGGCCGGGGATCGCTTGCGCCTGCATGTGGCTCAGCAGTTGGTCGTCGACACGCTGGGCGGTCCGCCGCAGCGCCAGCTCTCTCAGCGCCGTCAAATTGCCCGGAGAAAAGTAGTTCTCGATCGCCCGCTTTGCCGTCGCCGGCAGATAGACCTTTCCCTCCTGCAGGCGCTTGATGAGGTCGGCTGGGGTGAGGTCGATGATCTCGACGTCGTCGGCGCGGTCGATGACCGAGTCGGGCACCGTCTCCCGCACCCGGATGCGGGTAATCTGCACGACGATGTCGTTGAGGCTTTCGATATGCTGGACATTCAGCGTCGAATAGACGTCGATCCCCTGGGCAAGGACTTCCTCCACGTCCAGGTAGCGCTTGGCGTGGCGGCTGCCGTCGACATTGGTGTGCGCCAGCTCGTCGACGAGCACCAGTTGCGGACGTCGCGCAAGGATGGCGTCGAGGTCCATTTCCTCGAGGACGTGGCCCTTATACTCGACCTTGCGGCGGGGAACGACCTCGAAGCCGTCGACAAGCGCCTGGGTCTCCTGGCGTCCATGGGTCTCGACGATGCCTATGACGACGTCGATGCCCTCGGATTTCCGCGCCCGGCCCGAGACCAGCATCTCATATGTCTTGCCAACGCCGGGAGCAGCACCCAGAAAGATCTTCAGACGTCCGCGCGCCTCGCGTTCGGCATTCTCGAGGAGCGCGTCGGGCGAAGGCCTTGTGTCGACGTTTGGTCTGTGGCCGGGCATTGATTATCTCTCGCGGTCAACGGCTCGGTGCGTCGCGCCCCAGCCATTTCCTTATTGAGCGGCAGGCCCGTCAAGCGCAAGGTTCAATGCCAGGACATTGACCGTAGGCTCGCCCAGGAAGCCCAGTTCACGGTCCTTGACATAGCCGTCGACCAGCGCCTTGACCGCCCCCTCGTCGAGACCGCGCGCCTTGGCGACCCGGGGCACCTGGAAATAGGCGGCTTCGGGCGAGATATGCGGATCGAGGCCGCTGCCCGACGTCGTGACAAGGTCCATCGGCACCGGGCCAGCGGGGTTCGTCGCCTTCATCGCCTCGGCGTCGGCCTTGATGCGGGCGATCAGTTTCTGGTTCGTCGGACCGAGGTTGGATCCGCTGGAGCCGGCGGCGTTGTAGCCGTCGCCGGCAACGGAAGGCCGCCCGTGGAAATACCGGTCGCTGGTGAAGGCCTGGCCGATCAGTTCGGAGCCGACCACCTTTCCGTCCTTCTCAACCAGGCTTCCGTTCGCCTGATGCGGGAAGAGGGCCTGTGCGATGCCGGTCATTCCGAGCGGATAGGCCAGTCCGGTCAATAGGGTGAGCGCGATGATCATGACGATCGCGGGTCTTACTTGCTTCCACATGCGAGCCATCCTTATGCGAGGCCGACCGTCGTAATGACGACGTCGATCACCTTGATGCCGATGAAGGGAACGATGAGGCCGCCGAGGCCGTAGATCAGCAGGTTGCGCGACAGCAGCGCGCCCGCACCGACCGGCCGGTATTTCACGCCCTTGAGCGAAAGCGGTATCAACGCGACGATGATCAGGGCGTTGAAGATGATCGCCGAGAGAATGGCGCTCTCGGGCGTCGTCAGGCCCATGATGTTCAAGGCGCCGAGCTGCGGATAGAACGCCAGGAACATCGCCGGGATGATGGCGAAATACTTGGCGACGTCGTTGGCGATCGAGAAGGTCGTCAGGGCGCCGCGCGTCATCAGCAATTGCTTGCCGATCTCGACGATCTCGATGAGCTTCGTCGGGTCGGAGTCGAGATCGACCATGTTGCCGGCCTCGCGCGCCGCCACCGTGCCCGTGTTCATCGCAACGCCGACATCGGCTTGCGCGAGCGCTGGCGCGTCGTTCGTGCCGTCGCCGCACATCGCGACGAGCTTGCCCTTCGCCTGCTCCTCGCGGATGAGATTGAGCTTGTTCTCGGGCGTCGCCTGGGCGAGGAAGTCGTCGACGCCCGCTTCCGCCGCGATAGCCGCCGCCGTCATCGGATTGTCGCCGGTGATCATCACGGTGCGGATGCCCATGCGCCGCAATTCGGCGAAGCGCTCCTTGATGCCGCCTTTGACGATGTCCTTCAAGTGGACGACACCGAGCGGCCGGCCATCCCTGACCACGGCAAGCGGCGTGCCGCCCGCCCTGGCGATCTCGTCGGCGATGGCCTGAAGCTCTCGCGCCGCCTGCGGTTCACGCACGGCCACGCTCGCAGTGCCGCCGGTACTCGCGACGGTGGTGCGATCGACATGCCTGAGAACGGCGTCGACCGCCCCTTTGCGGATACTGGAGCCGTCGAAATCGATACCGCTCATCCGGCTTTGCGCCGTGAACGGAACGAAGTGGGCATGCAGGCTTCCCATATCTCGGGCGCGGATGCCGTATTTCTCCTTGGCGAGCACGACGATGGAGCGACCCTCCGGCGTCTCGTCGGCAAGCGACGCAAGTTGCGCGGCATCCGCCAGCTCCTCGTCGGTGACGCCACGAACCGGCTTGAATTCTGTGGCCTGGCGATTGCCGAGCGTGATAGTGCCGGTCTTGTCGAGCAGCAGCGTATCGACGTCGCCGGCCGCCTCTACTGCGCGGCCGGACATCGCCAGCACGTTGAAGCGCACCAGGCGGTCCATGCCGGCAATGCCGATCGCCGACAAAAGCGCGCCGATCGTCGTCGGGATCAGTGTGACGAAGAGCGCGACGAGAATGAGGACCGGGATGTAGCCGCCGGCATAGGTCGCGAAGCTCGGGATCGTCGCCGTCGCCAGGACGAAGATCAGCGTCATGCCGGCAAGCAGGATGTTGAGCGCGATCTCGTTCGGCGTCTTTTGCCGCTCGGCGCCTTCCACGAGTGCGATCATACGGTCGATGAAGGTCGATCCCGACGCCGCGGTGATCCGGACGCGGATCCAGTCGGAGAGCACCTGCGTGCCGCCGGTGACGGCAGAGCGATCGCCGCCGGATTCGCGGATGACCGGCGCGGATTCGCCGGTAATGGCCGCCTCGTTGACCGAGGCGACGCCTTCGATAACTTCGCCGTCGGAGGGGATGATTTCACCGGCTTCGACGAGCACGACATCTCCGACCTTCAGGCTCGTGCCGGGGACGAACTTGAAGTTGTTGATGTCGTCGCCCCTCAGCAGCTTCGCCTGGGTTTCCGTGCGCGTGCGGCGCAGCGATTCCGCCTGCGCCTTGCCGCGGCCCTCGGCCACCGCTTCGGCGAAATTGGCGAAGAGCACGGTGAACCAGAGCCAGACGACGATCTGGAAGGAAAAGCCGATGTTTCCCCCGCCGGCGCTCAGGTCGCGGACAAGCAGGAGAGTGGCCAAGGCGGAAACGGCGGCGACGACGAACATCACCGGGTTACGGGCGAGCGTCCTCGGATCGAGTTTCCGAAAGGCATCGCCGATGGCTGGTACGAGGATGCGAGCGTCCAGGAGGCTCGTGGTTTTGGACTGGCTCATTAGAGACTCCAGCTGAATGTTTGTGAACGCCCGCGATCAGGTCGCGGCGAACAGAGAGGTGAACGCCTTGCCGATGAAGACGAGCAGCGTCATCCCGCCCAGGATCAGGCAGAGGATGGTCGAGACCCGTGGCGGCGCCTCTCCCCGAGCCGGGTACCCGGCGCAGGGGTGGAACTCTTTGCGTGAATGATCGACGAGCTGGGCCATGACACCAACCGTCAGAAGGTTTGTCCGAGGAGCATGGCGAGATGCTCGGCGATCGGGCCGACCGCGAGGGCGGGAAAGAACGTCAGGCCGCCGACGATCAGGATGACGCCGCTGAGCAAACCGACGAAAAGCGCTCCGTCGGTCGGAAACGTGCCTGCGGAAACGGGCACGGTCTTCTTGGCGACGAGCGAGCCGGCGATCGCCAGTGCCGGGATGATGACCAGGAAACGCCCCATCAGCATGGCGATGCCGAGCGTGATGTTGTACCAGGTCGTGTTGCCTGTCAGGCCGCCGAAGGCGGAGCCGTTGTTCGCCGCCGCGGACGTATAGGCGTAGAGGATCTCCGAGAAGCCGTGCGGGCCGGGATTGGCGATCGACGCCACGGCGTCGGGCAGCACCACGGCGATCCCCGTCAGGACCAGCATCGCGAGCGGCAGGCACAGGATGGCGAGGACCGCCATCTTGACCTCCTTGGCCTCGATCTTCTTGCCGAGATATTCCGGCGTGCGGCCGACCATCAGGCCCGCCACGAAGATCGCCAGGATTACGAAGAGCAGGATGCCGTAGAAGCCCGCGCCGACGCCGCCGACGACGATCTCGCCGAGCTCCATGTTGATCAGCGGAATGAGACCGCCGAGCGCCGTGAAGCTGTCATGCATGGCGTTGACGGCGCCGCAGGAGGCCGCCGTGGTGATCACTGCGAAGAGTGCCGACAAGGAAATGCCGAAGCGGACTTCCTTGCCCTCCATGTTGCCGCCTTCGAGGCCCAGCGCGTTGACGAGGGGGTTGCCGGCAGCCTCCGCCCAATAGCAGACGACGACGCCGACGAGAAACAGGACGGCCATGGTCGCGAAGATCGCCCAGCCCTGGCGCTCATTGCCGACCATGCGGCCGAAGACATTGGTGAGGGCCGCGCCGATCGCGAAGATCGAGACCATCTGCATGAGATTGGAGATTGCGTCCGGATTCTCGAACGGATGGGCGGCATTGGCGTTGAAGAAGCCGCCGCCATTGGTGCCCAGCATCTTGATGGCGACCTGCGACGCGACCGGTCCAAGGGCGATCGTCTGCCGCCCGCCCTCGAGCGTCGTGGCCTCGACATAAGCGCCGAGGGTCTGTGGCATGCCGAGATAGACATAGACGAGGGCCAGCACCACCGAGAGCGGCAGCAGAACGTAAAGCGTGGCCCTTGTTAGGTCGACCCAGAAATTGCCTATCGACTTCACCGACGCCCTGGAAAATCCGCGGATTAGCGCGATGGCGATGGCGATACCGGTCGCCGCCGAGACGAAATTCTGCACGGTGAGTCCGGCCATCTGCACGAGATAGGACATCGTGCTCTCGCCGCCATAGTTCTGCCAGTTCGTATTGGTCATGAAGCTGACGGCGGTGTTGAAGGCAAGTTCCGGCGGAACGGCGCCCATGCCGGCCGGATTGAACGGCAAGGCGCCTTGGAGGCGCTGGAGAAAATAGAGCAGCAGGAATCCCGCGAGGTTGAAGAACAGAAGGGCGGCCGCGTAGGTCGTCCAATGCTGCTCCTCCCGTTCGCTCGTGCCGGCGACTGCGTAGAGACCGCGCTCCACCGGACCGAAGATCCGCGAAAGTAGCGTACGCTCGCCGTTGAAGACGCGCGTCATGTGGCCGCCGAGCGGCTTCACCAGCAAGGTCACGACCCCGCAGAAGACAAGAATTTGTATCCATCCGTTGATAGTCATTGGTATGGCTTTCCGAGCATATTGCGTTCGTGGTCAGAACCGCTCCGGGCGAATGAGGGCGCAAGTCAGGTAGACGAGAAGGAAGGCGGTCACTGCGCCACCCAGCATGTATTCGACGAGCATCGTTGATCTCCGCTACTAGAGGTTGCTGCATGCCCTGACATAGGCAAACGACAAGGCGAAGAACACGATGCCTGATGCGAGAACGACAATGTCCATGTCGGCAATTCCTGTGCGTTGGTTTTTACTGACTGCGTGTCACCCGGAGGCAGCGCCGAGCCGCCCGGCAGGTGATCGCGATGACGTGCGCATCCCTGCCGCAACGATCGAGGCGACGCGGCGCGTGGATGAATCTCGGCGGGAAATATGGCTCCGAACCGCATAAAGGTTCGAGAGAGGACCATGAGGAAAGAAATAGGATTCCTATAGGAATTTGCCTACAGCGCCTGCCGCCTCTTGACCTTCCAACGGTGGGAAGCCCTATCTTCCGTTCATACCGATCACGGAGACAGGAAATGCAGCGCTACAAGATCGAAGACATGACCTGCGGCCATTGCGCAAGCACAGTCGAAAGGGCGATTCGCGGAGTCGATCCGACAGCCGCAATCAAGGTGGACCTCGGAACAAAGGAGGTCAGTGTCGAGACCGCAACCAACAGAGCTGCGATCGCTGAGGCGCTCGACGCCGCCGGGTACAAGAGCCTGCCCCTCTAGGACGGACCAAGAAAATCGACTGCTGATGGCCATGGGAGAGAAGGCGGAGTTCGAAAATGCAGGACAAGCACGCTCACCATCATGAACACGCCGCGCGCTCGCATGGCGGCACCGAGCCACCTGAATTGCCGCCTGCGCCACTCAACCGGCTTGCTTTTTCCGCCACCGTGCATTGCCTGACCGGCTGCGCCATCGGCGAGGTGCTGGGGATGGTCATCGGCACGGCGTTTGGTTGGGGCAATGGCGAAACCATCGTGTTGGCGGTGTTGCTGGCATTCCTCTTCGGCTACGGGCTGACGATGTTTCCTCTCCTTCGCGCCGGCCTGCCATTTGCGACCGTGTTCAAGCTGGCGCTCGCCTCCGACACCGCATCGATAACCATCATGGAAGTGGTCGACAACGCGATGATGCTGGCGATTCCCGGCGCCATGGATTCAGGGCTCGGCTCGGCGCTCTTCTGGATCAGCCTGACGGTCTCGCTTCTCGTCGCCGGTGCCGCTGCCTATCCGGTCAATCGCTGGCTGATCGGCCGCGGCATGGGGCATGCCGTCATCCATGCCCATCACCGACATTGATTTCCTCCTCCTCCATCCCTCCCCCAAACATTTCTACAGAAAACCTGAAGGTTCGCCTTGACCTTCCTATCGTTGGAAGCCCCATGTCTAGGCAAACGTCACAAGGGAAATGACCATGGCATCCCCGAGCGCCGCCGAAAATGCAGAAGATACGCAAAGGGTGAGCCTGTCGGTGGAGGGCATGAACTGCGCCTCCTGCGTGGCGCGCGTCGAGAAGGCGATAAGTGCCGTGCCGGGCGTGGTTTCAGCCTCCGTCAATCTGGCGACGGAGCGCGCCGACATCCGCTTCGATCAGACGGCGCAGCCGGCCGAGATTATCAAGGCCATCGAGAATGTCGGCTACGGAGCGGTTGAAGACACGCTCGAGTTCGGCATCGACGGAATGAGTTGCGCCTCCTGCGTGGGGCGTGTCGAGAAGGCGCTGAAGGCCGTTCCCGGCGTCATCGGGGCGAATGTCAATCTTGCCAGCGAGAGAGCCTCGATCCGGCTGGTCAGAGGGCTCGCGTCCACCGATATGCTGTTGCAAGCGGTTCGCGGCGCAGGCTACGAGGCCCATCAACTCGGCAATGAGCGGAATATCGACCGCGAGGCGGAAAAGCGCGAACAGGAGCTGAAACGCCTGCAGCGGGACTTCCTGATCGCCGCTCTCCTGACGTTTCCCGTCTTCGTCCTCGAAATGGGGTCGCACTTCGTGCCGGCGATCCATGATTTCGTGATGAGCCGTTTCGGCATGGAGGAGAGCCGGTACCTGCAGTTCGCTCTCACGACGATCGTTCTCTTCGGCCCCGGGCTCCGCTTCTTCGCGAAAGGCGTGCCTGCCCTGCTGCGCGCCGCGCCCGACATGAATTCGCTGGTGGCGATCGGGACGGCGGCCGCCTGGGGCTATTCCGTCGTCGCGACCTTTGCACCCGGGCTTCTGCCGGCGGGGACGGCCAATGTCTATTATGAAGCGGCAGCCGTGATCGTCACGCTGATCCTGCTCGGACGGCTGCTCGAAGCGCACGCCAAGGGCCGCACGTCGGAGGCGATCAGGCATCTGATGGGCCTGCAGCCGAAGACCGCGCGCGTCCGGCGCGATGGCGAGGAGCTCGAAATCCCGATTGCCGAAGTGCGCTCCGGCGACATGGTGCTGGTGCGCCCCGGCGAGAAGATTGCCGTCGACGGCACGATTGTCGACGGCGATTCCTATGTCGACGAATCGATGATTACCGGCGAGCCCGTGCCGGTTGAAAAGACGAAGGGATCGGAGGTGGTCGGCGGCACGATCAACAAGACCGGCGCCTTCACGTTCCACGCCAACAAGGTCGGTGCCGACACGGTCCTTGCGCAGATCATCAAGATGGTCGAGCAGGCGCAAGGCGCGAAGCTGCCGATCCAGGCGCTCGTCGACCGCGTCACCGCCTGGTTCGTGCCGGTCGTCATGGCTGTCGCCGTGGTGACTTTTCTCATCTGGCTCGTCGTCGGACCGGACCCGGCCCTGACCTTCGCGCTCGTCAACGGGGTTGCCGTGTTGATCATCGCCTGCCCCTGTGCCATGGGCCTCGCCACGCCGACTTCGATCATGGTCGGCACAGGCCGGGCCGCCGAGATGGGCGTGCTTTTCCGCAAGGGCGAAGCATTGCAGACCTTGCGCAGCGCCGAAATCATCGCGATCGACAAGACCGGCACGCTGACCAAGGGCCGGCCGCAATTGACCGACCTCAATACCGCTCCCGGCTTCGATCACCACACCGTCCTGGCTCTGGTCGCCGCGGCCGAGGCACGCTCCGAACACCCGATCGCCGAAGCCGTCGTTTCCGCGGCCAGGGCTGCAGGACTCGCAATAGCGGACCCCGAAAAATTCGAGGCGATACCGGGCTTCGGCACGCGGGTCGCGGTTGCAGGAAAGACCGTTCATGTCGGCGCCGACAGGCTGATGGCGCGCCTCGGGCTCGACGTTTCGGTATTTGCATCGGATGCCGTCCGGCTGGGCGACGAAGGCAAGAGCCCCCTCTACGCCGCGATCGATGACAAGCTCGCTGCCATTCTCGCGGTCGCCGATCCGATCAAGGAGACGACGCCACAAGCCGTCCGGGCGCTGCATGATCTCGGCCTGAAGCTCGCGATCGTCACCGGCGACAACCGCCGGACTGCGGAGGCGATCGCGCGCAAGCTCGGCATAGAAGAGGTTCTCGCCGAGGTGCTGCCCGACGGCAAGGTCGCGGCGGTGAGACGCCTGCAGGCGGACGGCCGCAAAATCGCCTTCGTCGGAGACGGGATCAACGACGCGCCGGCGCTTGCCGCTGCCGATGTCGGGATCGCTATCGGCACAGGAACGGACGTCGCGATCGAGAGCGGCGACGTGGTGCTGATGTCCGGCGATCTCTTCGGCGTGCCGAATGCAATCGCGCTTTCCCGGGCGACGATCCGTAATATCAAGGAGAACCTGTTCTGGGCCTTCGCCTACAACGTGGTGCTCATTCCGGTCGCCGCCGGAGTGCTCTATCCCGCCTATGGCGTGCTGCTTTCGCCGGTCTTTGCCGCCGGTGCGATGGCGCTTTCCAGCGTCTTCGTGGTCGGCAACGCCCTGCGCCTCAAACGTTTCCGGAGTCTCGAGCGGCCGGCGCGCGACGGGCAGCGATGATCGGCGCCATTGGCGTCCGCACCGGGGAATCCTATATTCTGGCTTGACTGCTTCTTGTTGAACGAGGATGACATGAATATCGGCGATCTCGCACGCGCCTCGGGCGTCTCGGCGAAGATGATCCGTTACTACGAGAAGATCGGTCTCATAGCGCAGGCCGACCGGAGCCAGTCCGGCTATCGTCATTACGGAGACAACGACGTCCATACGCTGCGCTTCATCCGGCGGGCTCGCGATCTCGGCTTCACCGTCGAGCAGATGGCGGACCTCCTGGCGCTTTGGCGCGATCGTTCGCGTGCCAGCAGCGAGGTCAAGAAGATCGCCCTCGATCAGGTGGCGATGCTCGACCGCAAGGCGGAGGAACTGAAGGCGATGAGCCGGACGCTCAAGCACCTCGCCGCCCATTGTCATGGCGACGCGCGGCCGGATTGTCCGATCATCGACGATCTCGCCGATGCGGAAAAGCAGCCGGAGAAGCCGCTGGAGCGTGCCAGGTTCGGCCGAGGCGGTGTCGAGCCGGTGCGTGGCGTGCGGCGATCCGGTGCGACGGCGCGCTGACCGTTCCGGGCGCCGGAACGGATGCGATCGACAGCGAACACGCCGCTAACGCGAATGGCGCCGGAAAGGAGTGACCCCATGACGATGCGACGCAGAGATTTCCTGGGCTGTACTCTCGCAGGCGGATTCGTCGTCCTGCTCGGTTGCCGCGTCGCGCTGGCAAATGCGGGGCGCATGGTGATCTACAAGGATCCGCTGTGCGGCTGCTGCGAAAGCTGGACGGCAGCCATGAGGGCAGCGGGCTTCGCCGTCGAAGTCCACAACGAGACCGACATGACCGCTATCAAGCACCGCTTTTCCATCCCGGCAGATATGGAGGCCTGTCACACCGCCATGCTCGACGGCTATCTGATCGAGGGACACGTGCCGCTCGAAGCGATCAGAAAACTAATGGCCGAGCGTCCGGACATTGCCGGCCTCGCCGTGCCCGGCATGCCTGCGGGTTCGCTTGGCATGGGGGACGATCCCCAAGCCGCCTATGAAGTCTATGCATTCAGCAAGATACGCGGCGCGGCGCCGACCGTTTTCCATAGCGTGCGCCCGGCAATCTGACACGCCGTCCGTGGCTTACTTGGCAAGGAAAAGCAGGTCGAAGCCTTTGAGTTCGCGCCGGGCGATCGACTTGCGGATTGCCATCCAGATCGCCGAACGATTGTCCAGGCGAAATCCGCGAAAGCTTCGGATCAGCCGGACCGTCGTCGCCATTGTCCGGATCGCCCGCAGCACGGCAGGGCCGGAAAGCGACGCAGCCAGGATCTGCGGATGCACCGCCAGGAGCACGCCCGCTGTTCGCTTCCGATCGATTGCCCGGAACTGTTCGAGCGCCTTGTATTCGTAACCTTCGATGTCGATCTTGAAGCAGAGGCGCTCGGTCTTCGCCATCGCCTGGAGCTTTTGAATCGTGACAGTTTCGGCGGTAATCGCCATGCCGGTATCGTCGGCGATCAGCGCCGATGTCTCCGAACTGCCGAAACCGCCGCCGACGGAGTTGAGCACCAGGCGCTCGTCCTGCGACAGCGCAGCGTTGACGAGTGCCACCTCGCCGGCGTTGTCAGCCTTCATCTGCGTCAGGATGTCGAAGCAGACCGGATCGGGCTCGACGACGATGACGTTGTCCGCGATCTGAGACGCCCAGTAGGGCGTAACGCCGATCCAGCCGCCGATGTCGATGAATGTCGTCTCTTCGTCAACCAGGCGTGCGATGTTCCGGAACGTGCCGGGCTCCCACTGGCCGGCCTGCAGGCGGGCGAAAAAGCGCTTCTTTTCCGGCTTGTCCGGGAAGTAAACGGTCTTGTCGAAATAGGTAATGGCGCGCATCGCGCCTCTCTACCGCATGATGGCGGAAATCGGAACCGGAATAAATTCACCCGGCCTCTCAAGAGGGCAGACCGCCTATCGGAACGAGGAAAACCTACGCCTCCACCCGTTGGGCGCGGCTGCGGGCTTCGGTGAGCTCGGAGGTCGTTTGGCTGAGCCGGTCGGCGAGCACGCGCATGATCTCCACCGCCATTTCGGGGAAATCGGCGAGCAGCTTCAGGAAATCGTCCTTGCGAATGCGCAGCGCCTCGAGCGCAGTGGTCGTCTTGATGGTTGCGGTACGCGGCGTGTTGCAGAGGATGGCGATCTCGCCGACGATCGAATTTTGCTCGACCTCGGCAACCTTCAACTGGCCGGTCGGTGTCGAGACCAGTACATCGGCCTTTCCGGAAAGGATGACATAGGCCGCGTCGCCGATATCTCCTTGGTGGAACAGGTTTTCGCCGGCGCTGTACATCACCCGGTCGGAGGTGAAAGCGAGAAGTTTGAGTTTCGCAGGCGGCAGGCCGGAAAAAAGTGTAATCCGGCGCAACATTTCCACTTCGTCTTTTAGGAGCATATCAGTCCGCTTCTCCGAATGTATCGCGGGCGCAAACACGTTGCTTCCCGACCGGCCGGGAAACTACGCCTGCCTCCCGATGCTATATTACATCAAGATGCCAGTTCCTTATAGTCGCTGTCTTTCGACGGCGCTTCCACCGTTTCCTCGTGCACCAACCGCCCGTTCTCAAAGTGCACCACCCGGTCGAAGAGTTCCGAAAGGGCCGGATTGGAGAGGACCCATACGATCGCCGGATTGCGGTCCTCGTCATGCAGGAAGGCGAAGACGTTGCGGGTGATCTGGTCCTGCGTGCGCTGATCGAGGGCCAGCAGCGGCTGGTTGACGATATAGAAATCGGAAATCCGGATCAGCGCGCGCGCCAGGTTGAGCTTCTGCCGCTGGCCGGCGGTCAGTCGCTTGCCTCCGGCGCCGACATCGAAATCGAGCCCGAAGGCCAGCACCTTGTTGTAGAGGCCGAGCGATTCGAAGAGATCGCGAACGATCGCCCTAATCTTGTCCGACCCGTCCGTGTGCTTGTGGCCGATACGACCGAAGAGCACGTTGTCGAGGATGCTGGCCGAGGCCATGTAGCGGTTCGGCTGATAATGCTCGATGACGCCGACGAGATCGGCAGGCAGGCCGTCGCTGAATTCGCGCCGCGCCTCGACGATCTTCTGCATCAGATCCTCGGTCAGGAGACCAAAGCGATGCCGCGGCTCGATATAGCCGAAGCACAGCCGGATGATGCGGATCGCGTCCTCCTCCGAGACTTCGTCGAGCGGCCGGCTCCTGACCTTCTGCAGCAGCGCCTCGTAGGCAGGGATCTCCTCGCTGGTCATGAAGGTAAGCTGCTGGAAGAAGGGATGATCCGGCGGCAGGTCGCGGAACAGTTCGACGACGTTCTCGGCGATTTCCAGGCCCATCTCGTAGAAGGTCTCGTGGAGGCCCGCCCTCTTCAGCACGGTCTTGAAGAACGGATGGCTCTCCAGCGCCGCTTCCCACCTTGCCCTGTCGGTGACTGTGCCGAAGAGCAGGTTCTCGCCAACCGTTGCTTCGATATTGTAGGAGCCCGGCTCGAAGAAGACGACGAGATCGCTGAGCTTCTCGGCTTCGAGACGTCGGCGGAGTGCGGCGCGCATCTCCACGATTTCGGTGGCAAAAGCCTCGTGCTCGACGGAATTGATCGTCGAACGGACGGCCAGGGCCAAAATGTCGTTCGTCAGCAGCACGACGTCGAGCGCGGCCCTGATCTTCCCGAAGAGATCTTCCGGGCCCGTGGCCCCGGCAGCGCCGTAGTCGATCCAGTCGCTATTGAGGTCCAGCGAGGGATTGCCGGCGAGCTTCGCTTCGAGCAGTTCCCACCGGCGATGAGCCGCCTTGTCGCCCTCGTAAACCACCTCGGTCAGCGGCGCGTGCTTGAGGCCATAGAGCAAATTGTCGCCGAGACTGCCCTGGAAGGTATAGACCTCGGAGGAGGCATAGGAGATCCGCCGCCCGATGACCGATTCCGGCAGCTCGTGGATATCCTCGTCGCCGACGACGATCCGGCCGCTTACCGGCCAGGCCAGGCGGCCGAAGGCCTCCGCCAGAGCCTCTCCGCCGCCGCCCGTGCCGCCGGTAACGGCAACCGTCTCGCCCGGGCGCACCTGCAAGGACACATGTTCGATCAGCTTGGCGCCGCCGTCGTCGGCAATTGCGAGATTGACGGCAGCAAGCGCGCCAGAGAGCGCCGCAGGCGGAGCAATAGAAACCTCCTGCACCTTCGGGTCGATCAAGGGCTCGACGCTGAACTGCTCGACGACCTGGGTGTATTTGACCTGCACGTCCTGACGCGCCTGGTCCCAATCGATCAGCTCCTTCAGCGGCCCCGGCAGATCCTTGTAGGCGCCGATCACCGCGACGAGCTGGCCGATATCGAGGCGCCCCTGCAGGGCGAAATAGCCGCCGATCGAATAGAACAGGAAGGGCGTGACCTGGGCGAGGAAGTTGTTCAGGAATTTTACCAGGAACTTCCATTGATAGATGTCATAGCGGATCTTGAAGATCCGGCCGAGGCGTGCCGCGATGTCGGCGCGCTCGTAATTGGAGGTATCATGACCGCGGATCGTGCCGATACCGTCGACGATCTCGCTGACCCTTCCCGAGAGCTCGCGCGCCGTCAGTTGGCGTTCGCGCCCGAGGACCAGGAGCCGTCGGCGCATGCGGGGGATGATGAGCGCCTGGACCGCGACAATGACAAAGGCAATAAGGCCCAGCCAGAAACTCTGGATCAGGATGAAGATCAGCGCCGTCAGCGCCTGGCCGCCGAGAAGCGCGGGCTGCACGAAGGCGTCGCCGGTGAAGCCGCCCATGGGCTCGACTTCATCCTTGATCATCGTCGAGATTTCCGCCGGCTTCACACGCTTCAGGTGGTGCGGCGGGAAGCGCAGGACGCGATCGACAAGCTCGAAGCGGATCCGCCTGAGGAGCCGCTCGCCGAGCCGGCCCTTGTAGGTGTTGATGTAGAATTTGAAGAGCCCGTTGATGATCACCAGCAGGAGAAACACGAGACTGAGCGCCAGCAGCGTCCCCTGCCGCCCGAGCTCTATCCCCGAAAAGAGGTTGACCTCGCCAAAGAACGGCAGGCTGAAGGATATCGGCAGGAAGAGCTGGGTTGTCCCGGGCGTTTCGAATCCCTGCCCCTGGATCGGCCCGTTGACGATCTGCTTCGGCAGGTCGAAGGACATGAAATAAGGGATCATCGACAGCGCTACGATCAGGAGGATCCAGAGCTGCTGCTTTCGGGTATGAGTCCAGATGTAGCGGGAAAGACGGGGTTCCATGGGCGGGAATGAGACCTAATCTAAAATTTGGGATCGCAGGGCCGCTCCGGGAGCGGGCGCTGGCCGCAAATGGTTCCTCTCCACCGGATCTTCAATGGCGTGCGCCCCTTCCATGAACTCGTGACTGACTGCCATGAGAGCAGAGGCATGCTCCATGTCAAGCGCTTGATGGGCCAAGCAAACTCCTCCAGCCGGATATCGAACCGTCCCCTGGTTCCGGGGCAAGCGGCAAATTCGTTCACTCGGCTCCTTCGGCAACCCATCAGTCGCGGCTTCCTTGCCCGCCTTGCGCTTGCCGGACCCTGAGCTTACAACAGCCGCATGACCCATGCCAGCCACTCCCCCCACGGTTCCAACGATTGGCACGAAAACGGTTACGACCTCGCGCGAGGGTTGGCCGCTTACACGGGAAGCGTACTCGTCGACGGAATAGCCGGGGTCATCGCAAAGCATCCCGAAGCCAATATCGCCAATGCCTTCAACCACAAGCAGGTTCTGTGCAAGCTCTGGGCTCGCGACGAGCTTTTGAAGAATGCCGGTTCCGCCTATGGCAGGATCGTCGTTCTCGGCGGCTGGTACGGTGTTTTGCCGGCCATGCTTCTCGAAGATCGCCGCTTCACGATTGAGGCAATCGACAGCTTCGACATCGATCCGACAGTCGAACAGGTGGCGCGCACGCTGAATTCCGGTTTCGGCGACCGGTTTCACGCCATCACGGCGGACATGCATGCCATCGACTATCGCAGCTTGCAGGCTGACCTCGTTATCAATACGAGCTGCGAGCATATCGCCGACCTCGGCGCATGGCTCGAACTCGTTCCCTCCGGGACCCGCGTCCTGCTGCAGTCGAACGACTATTTCAGCGAGCCTAGCCACATAAACTGTGTTTCCTCGCTCGAGGAATTTCAAGCCAGGGCCGGCCTTTCCCGCGTCGATTTCGCGGGGGCGCTGCCGATGAAGAAATATACGCGCTTCATGCTGATCGGTAGGGTCTGACGCCTTCCCTCCGCTTCAGATTTTCGTCGATAATCGTCGCCGTCCTGTCGGCGCCATCGATGTCGAGCGGCGGGATATCGGGCTTCGATCGCGCGAGCGCCGTTTCCACCTGCCGTGCAAGGTCCTGCGGCGTGATCCCCTCTTCGGGCAGAACGGCCGCGAGGCCGAGTCTCTCGAGCCGGCTTGCGCGCGTGCTCTGCTCCGTCTCCCCTCCAGCGGTAAATGGAATGAGCAGCGAATTGCATCCGGCCCGGAGTATGTCGCAGACGGTGTTGTAACCGGCCTGTGAGACGGAAAGACGTGCGCCGGCAAGGAGACTTGCAAAGTCCTGCCGGAAACGAAACAGGCTGACGCCGTCCGGTGCCGCGGTGGCGAGCTCGTCAAAATCCGGCTGCGGCAGGTTTGGGCCGGTCACCAGACACCAGCGGAGTTCATTCGGCAGGATTTTCGCCGCCGCGAGTGCAGCGCCGATCAGCTCCTTGCCGACGGCCCCGCCACCCGCGGAAACCAAGATGTCGAAGGTCTCGGCCGGCTCTGCCGGCGGTGGCGGAGCGACAAGGCCGGTATAGGCGACCCGGTCGGCGATCTCGCTTGCGAGCGGAAAGGTCTCCTCGAGCCGGGCGAAGGCCGGGTCGCCATGGACGAGCACGAGGTCGAAATGCGTCTTCACCAGTTCGACCGTCTCCTCGGCTCGCCCCGGCTTGGTCCGCTCCTGCAGGATGTCGCGCAGCGAAGTCGCCACCAGCGGACGGCGATCCATTGCTTCGATCGAGTCAAGCAGCGGCAGGAGTTCGAAGCGCATCTGGCGGCGGCCGAACGGAAAGGCCTCGATGATGACCACATCCGGCTCGGAGAGACGAAGCGCCTCCAGGAGCAGATCCCTGCGATGCTCCTGGAAAGCGGGCGTGACCGGATTGCCCTCGGCATCGGCCAGGCCGGTGAAGCCCTTGTCGCCCGCCGTCACCGGCGGAAGGACAACCGTCATCACATCCTCTCCTGGGAAGCCCGGTACGGGCAGTCCGCCGGTCACCATCGTCACGTCGAAGCCGCGCCTGAGAAGCGCCTTTGCGATACGGCTGGCCCTTGCCAGGTGGCCGATACCGAGCAGGTGCTGCACATAGAAGAAAACGCGACGCTTGTTCATGGATACTTTCTCCATTCACTTTTGAAAAGGCCGCTCAACTGGCTGACGCTCGAGTGATGATCGAAGTCGGCTCGCACGCGCCTTTCCGCCGCGGCGCCAAGCCTCCTGCGCAGGGCCGGGTCGCGGATGAGCCGCTCGAGCGCTGCAGCGAGGGCGCGGGGATCCTCGGGCGGCACCACAAGGCCGTTCTCGTCATTGTTCAGCAATTCCGGAATGCCGGATACCCGCGTCGAAACACAGGCAAGCCGCTGGCTCGATGCCTCGACCAGCACGTTCGGCAGTCCATCGCGATCGCCATCGACCGCGACACGGCAGGCAAGTGCGAAAATGTCGCTCTCGCGATAGCGCGCGAGCACGTCCTTCTGATCGAGCGCGCCGTGCCAGGCGACACGCTCGGCAAGGCCGAGATGGCCGGCGAGCAACCGAAGGTCCTTGGTCAGATCGCCTGCGCCGATATGCTCGAAGCGCCAGCTGAGGTCTTCGGGCAGCAACGACAGCGCCTTGAGGAGAACGTCGTAGCCCTTCTTGGCGACGGCGCGCCCGACGCTGACGATCCGCACCGGATCGCTCGGATCTGATCCGTCGCGGTTGGAATGATCGCCTTCGAAGCTCGGGAAGCGATCGAGATCGAGGCCGTGATAGCTCAGATGCACCCGGCATGTCTCGGCCGCCAGGCTCTTGAGGTGCTCGTAGCCGCTGCGCGTGCAGGTCACCGTCCAGCAGGCGCGCGCGAGCTTTTCCGACAGCTCCCAATCCGAAGAGGTCCAGATGTCCTTGGCGTGCGCCGAGCAGGTCCATGGGACACCGGCCATGATGCTCGCATAGGCCGTAACCGAGGCCGGCGTATGAATGAAATGCGCGTGCAACCAGCGGGCGCCCTCGGGCCACTCGGCGACGAGCACCAGCGCCTGGCCGAAACGGCGGAAGCGGTTGCGCGTCCAGTCACGACGAAGATCCCGAAGGAAGGGAACCAGAGCCTGCCAGAAGCCGGGCTTGGGCAGCGACTTCAACAGCGAACGAAACACCCGCCATGGCTCGTCATGCAGGTATTCCGGCAGATAGAACACCTTGGCGCGGATCTCGTCATGAACGGGGTGGCGCTTCACGTCGGTCGGACGCCGCAGCGCAACGAGGACGAGGTCGTGCCCTGCCCTTTCGAGGCCCAACAGTTCCTGGGCAATGAAGGTCTCGGAGAGGCGTGGATAGCCCTTCAGGACAACGGCGATCTTTCGAGTTTGCGGCACGGGTATTTCAGCTTGTCTGCTTGACGACGCTCAGGTGTTCCTTGGACCGGTGATCGAGCCATGCTCCGACAGTCTCGGATATATGGACAAGGCCTTCGAGCCTCAGGCCGTTTTTGTTGCGCGACGGTGCCGCACGCTGTGGCAGGGCCCTGAGTGCCTCTGCAAAGCGCAACGGATCCTCCGCCTCGTGGGGCAGCAACATGTCGACAAGGCCGAGTTCGGACGCGCGCCGCGCCCGGATCAGCTGTTCCTCGCGTGGCTGCAGGCGCGGCACGATCAGCGCCGGCTTGTCGAAGGACAGGATCTCGCAATAGGTATTGTAACCGCCCATCGATACGACGCCGCGGGCACCCGCGACCAGTTCCTCCATCCGGTTGTCGAACTCGATGATCTTGATGAAAGGGATACGGCTGCCCTTCCGGATCAGCTTGTTGCGCTGCTTGGCGGGCATATAGGGGCCGAGGACCACAAGGGCATCATGCTTGAGGCTCGGATCCTGCTGATAGGCATGGATGACGTTATGGATGAGCTCGGCGCCATCGCCGCCCCCGCCGGTGGTGACGAGAATATAGTCGCCCTCCGGCTTGTGATCGGGCAATCCGTCGTGCGGAACACTTCTCTGCAGGAAGCCTACGAAATTCATTCGATCGCGCACCGCCGCCGGCACGTCGAGGCCGACCAGCGGGTCGTAGAAATCCGGGGGGCCGTAGACCCAGATCGAATCGTAGAACTGCTCGATCTTGCGCATCGTGTCGCGGCGTTTCCACTCTTCTTCGAGCAGGTGCGGCGCATCCATGATTTCCCGAAGCCCTAGAACCAATCTGGTCCCGTGCATCTTCAGATAGGTCAACGTGTCCTCGACCTCGCCGCGCAGGCCCATCGGCTCCTTGTCGACGATGAAGATGTCAGGCTTGAAGGTCTCGGCGGTCGAGCGAATGATCGACTGACGCATCTTCAGCGTCTCATGCAGGTCGATGTGGCGGTCGAGCGACGTGTATTCGCCATTCCTCAGCTTGATGACGCTGGGGATCTTCACGAAATCGACGCGCGCCCGATAGTCGAAGGCGCCGGCGATGGTCGCCCCGGAAATGATCAGCACCTGCAGGCCGCTGTAGTCCTCCACGAGCGCATGGGCGATGGCGCGACAGCGTCTGAGATGACCAAGGCCGAAGGTATCATGGCTGTACATGAGAATCCGGGCATCTTCGAAGCGCCGTACCATACGAAGAACCTTTCTCTCATACGTGGAAACGCCAATTCCGCTGCAGCGCCTGCTTGGGATCGAGCGGCGACACGGGGGCTATTTGTAGGGATCTGCGGCGTCGCGCAACCCGTCTCCCAGGAAGTTGAACGCCAATATTACAAGAATGACTGGTATAGTCGGAAACAGTAGCCATGGATAGAAGGCAATCACGCTGACGCTCTTTGCCTCGGTCAGCAGGATGCCCCAGCTCGTGATCGGCGGGCGCAGCCCGAGGCCGAGAAAGCTGAGCGCCGTCTCTCCGAGAATCATGCCCGGAATCGAGATCGTCGCCGTCGCGATCAGATGCGACATGAAGCCCGGCACGAGATGCCGGCCGATGATGCGGCTG
This sequence comes from Sinorhizobium glycinis, assembly GCF_001651865.1. GTDB lineage: Bacteria > Pseudomonadota > Alphaproteobacteria > Rhizobiales > Rhizobiaceae > Sinorhizobium > Sinorhizobium glycinis. The sequence goes on along the minus strand of NZ_LPUX01000055.1, from coordinate 60,818 downwards.
CTTTTCGCGCCCATCAACTGGGCGGCGAGCACGTAGTCCTCTTCCCGGAGCGCAAGGAGCTTCGAGCGGACGGCACGCGCCAGGCCGGTCCAATCGAGAAGGCCGAGGATGACGGTTATGCCGAGATAGATGAGGATCGGGCTCCATGTCGCCGGCATGATCGCCGCCAGCGAAAGCCAGAGCGGAATGCTCGGTATCGACTGGAGAACTTCGATCAACCGCTGCACGACAAGGTCGAACACCCCGCCATGATAGCCGGCAAGGCCGCCGATCACGATGCCGAGCACGAAACTCACGGTAATGCCGAGCAGTCCGATCGTGAGCGAAATCCGCGCGCCGTAGATGATGCGCGACAGCACGTCGCGCCCAAGTCTGTCGCTGCCGAGCAGGAACAGCTGGCCATTCTGCGCAGGGCAGACCAGATGCAGGTCACTTTCGAACAGGCCCCAGAAGCGATAGCCGTCGCCGCGACAGAAGAAGCGGACCGGCTGGATGTCGGCGGGGTTGTCCGAGTAGTTCCGCTTCAGCGTATCCATGTCGAGCTGCATCGTCCGCCCGTAGACGAACGGGCCGACGAAGTCCCCCTCATGGATGAAATGCACCCGCTGCGGAGGCGCGTAGATGAAATCCATGTTGCGCGTGTGCAGGTTGTAGGGCGCCAGGAACTCGCAGATGAGGATCATGCCGTAGAGCACCGCCAGGAAGATGCCGGACACCAGCGCAACCCGATGCCGCTTGAACTTCCACCACATCAGCCGCAGCTGCGACGCCTGATTGACGCGCACCTGCTCCTCCGTCATCACCTCGACGGAATAGGGATCGAAGGGGGCGGTCGACACGTAATGCGGTAGCGGCTCGCCGGGGGCAGGAATCGGTGACGTCACTTGGTGCTCCTGCCTTGCAGGCGGATTCTGGGGTCGAGGACGGCGAGCGCCAGATCGGAAATCAGGACGCCGATCACGGTGAGGAACGCCAGAAACATCAGGAACGAGCCGGCAAGATACATGTCCTGGCTCTGCAGCGCCTTGATCAGCATCGGCCCGGTGGTCTCGAGCGACAGCACGATCGCGGTGATCTCCGCCCCCGAGATGATCGCCGGCAGGATCGAGCCGATGTCGGAGATGAAGAAGTTGAGCGCCATGCGCAGCGGATATTTGACGAGCGTCCGCGTCGGCGAGAGGCCCTTGGCCCTTGCGGTCACGACATATTGCTTCTGCAGTTCGTCGAGCAGGTTGGCCCGCAGCCGCCGGATCATCCCGGCCGTGCCCGCGGCGCCGACGATGATGACCGGAATCCAGATGTGTTCGAGAATCGACTTCGCCTTCTCCCAGCTCATCGGTTCGGAAAGGTATTTCTGGTCCATAAGATGGCCGATCGACGTGCCGAACCAGATATTGGCGAAATACATGAGGATCAGCGCGAGCATGAAGTTCGGGATGGCGATGCCGATGAGACCTATGAGCGAAAGCCCATAATCGCCCCAGCTGTACTGGTTCGTCGCCGCAAAGATGCCGATCGGGAAGGCGATGATCCAGGTGAACATGATCGTGAAGAACGACACCAGGATCGTCAGCCACAGCCGGTCGCCGACGACCTCGCTCACCGGCAGTTCATATTCGAAGGAATAGCCGAAGTCGCCCTGCAGCATGCCGCCGACCCAATAGACGTAGCGCAGCAGCGGCGGCTGGTCGAAGCCGTATTGCTGCCTAAGAGAATCGATCTGCTCCATGTCGACGCCTTCGCCCTGCGCCCTGAGCTCGGCGATGTAGCTTTCGAAATAGTCGCCCGGCGGCAGCTCGATGATGGTGAAGACGAGCGCCGAGATGATGAGCAGGGTCGGCACCATCACCGCGATGCGCCAGAGAATGTACCGCAGCATCTCAGCTATCCTGTTCCAGCCAGAACGTATCCGGCTTGTAGGCGCCGAAGTAACTCGTCGGGTCGAAGCCCCAAAGCGCCTCATCCGGTATGTTGCGCAGCTTCGTCGTGACGAGAATCGGCTGAAACGAACTGTTGACGATGCCGATCGAAAAAACCTGGTCCGTATAGATGGACAGCATCTGCCTCCAGATGTCCGCCCGTTCGGCATCGTCTGCGGAATGCCGCCAGCGCTTGAGCAGGGCGAGCAGCTCGACGACCGGCTCCAGGTCGGGGGTCTCGCCCATCTCCCCATGGGAAATATAGTTCAGGCCCCAGACCGGCCATTGCAGCTGATCGTCGGCTGTCGGCGCGAGTTGCCCTGGGTTCATGTCCGCCGTCGGCACGCCGTTGTCGATGCCGAACCACATGGACATGATGATTTCGCCGCCGACCGCCCGGCTGCGGAAGGTATCGCGCTGCGAGGTGCGTATGAAGAGCGAAATGCCGACCTTCTGCCAGTAGTCGGTGATGAGCTGCAGCACATCCGTATCGAGCGTGCTTTCGCCAGGCGTTTCCACGACGATCTGCGCCCTGCGGCCATCGGGAAGGATGCGGATCCCGTCGCCGTCGCGCTTGGCAAGTCCAGCCTGATCGAGCAGTGCGTTGGCCTGGTCCGGATCATGGGCGATCCAGGCACTCGCGAATTCCGGACGGAACAGCGGACTATCCGGCAGGACCGTGTCGGCGCTCTCCTTCGTCAGCCCGTAGAAGACCGCCAAGTTGATCTCGCGCCTGTCGATCGCCAGCGACAGGGCCCGGCGGACCCGCGCGTCTCTCAAGAGCGCCCGCCAGACCGGATCGGCGCAATTCAGGTTGGGAAGCAGTGCCAGGCGGGAGCCGGACGTTTTCTTCCACAATTTGACCTTCACGGGATAACGCTTCTCGGCGTCTTTCAGGTACGTATAGTCGACGAAGTCGATCCCCGCCGCCTGCAGGTCGCTTTCGCCCGTGCCCGTCTTTGCCGGGATGAGCGCCGATGAACTGACGCTCAACACGAATTTGTCGATGTAAGGCAGCTGCAGGCCGTTTTCGTCGACGCGGTGGAAGTACGGATTGCGCTCGAAGACGAACTGTTCGGCCGGCAGCGGCGTCGTGTTGCGCCACGGATCGAGGGTGGGCAGGTCCGGGTTCTCCGGCCTGTAGGAGCGCGCCATGCGCTGGTGGAGCTGGTGCCACTTCTTGACCCTCTCCTCCTTCATGAGCGCCTTCAGCTTGTCCTCTTCCTGATACTTCTCGTGGAACTGCTTGAGATAAGCGGAGGGCATGGCGAGAACCAGCGGCTGCGGCGCCGCCAGCTTCTGCAGGAAGTCCGGATTTGGCATCGGCCAGGAGTAGCGCAGCGTGCGCTCGTCGAGGATTTCGAACTTCGCCGCCTCGCCATCCATGACCATCGCCGTCGGCAGGCCCGCAGGCGACAGGTCCTCGTTGAGCAGCACGTCCTCGAAGCAGTAGCGGAAGTCCTCGGTCGTCAGCGGAGTGCCGTCCGACCACTTGTGCCCTTCGCGCAGATGAAAGGTGAAGATCCGGTCCTCGACGGTCTCATAGCGCTCGAGAACGTCCGGGTGGAGGTTGAGCGCCGCATCGTAGCCGACCAGCCGCGCATAGCCGTAGATCGTCATCAGGCGAATGTCCTTGGCGCTGCCGATGAGGCTGCGAATCGTCCCGCCATGCCGGCCGGGTTGTCTCCCCATCGCCGCGACGTTGATCACGCGGGGCGTTTTCGGCAGTCGTTCGCTGAGCGGCGGAAGCTTGCCTTCTGCGACAAGCGGCGCCAGGGCGTCGGCTCCGCCGGCTGCGGCGAGCAGGACCCTCGGCAGGGCGGTTGAAGCGAGAATGGCGAGTGCTGTTCTTCGGGTAATCACGAGCGTAACTCCCTTGCATCTGCCGATTTCCTGGCGAGCACATAGTGACCGCCGCCAAGATCGGCCGGAAAGAGCGCGTTCTCCTCGCCGCCGTCCCAGAATTGCGCTCCCCATTGACTCTGGTCGGAGCACCCGCTCGCCTGGAGCGCGTCGAAATCGAGTTTCCGATCCAGATCGGGATAGGGCACGGCTGCCAGCAGCGATTTCGTATAGGGATGTACCGGATTGCGCATCAGCACCTCGCGCGGTGCGAGCTCGACGATCCGCCCCGAACACATGACGGCGATCCGGTCCGCCATGTAGTCGACCACCGCGAGGTTGTGGGAGATGAACAACATCGTCAGGCCGAGTTCCTTCTGCAGATCCTTGAGGAGGTTGAGGATCTGGGCCTGAACGGAGACATCGAGAGCCGAAACGGGCTCGTCGCAGATCAGCAGCTGCGGCACGAGCGCAAGTGCCCGGGCGATGCCGATGCGCTGCCGCTGACCGCCGGAGAAGCTGTGCGGGTAACGATTGATGAAACGCTGGTCGAGGCCGACCGCCTGCAACAGGGAACGGACGGTTTCGACTCGTGACTTCGGGTTGCCTCGCCCGTGGATCTCGAGCGGTTCGCTGAGGATGTTCTTCACCGTCATGCGCGGCGAAAGCGACGAGACCGGATCCTGGAAGACCATCTGGATCTTGGCGCGCAGAGCCTTGAGCTCGGCGCCATCGAGCTTCAGGACGTCGACGGCGCCCTCCCCGTCGTCGAAGGTGACCGAACCCTGGTCCGGCGTCACCGCGCGCATCAGGATCTTGCTGACGGTCGTCTTGCCGCAGCCGCTCTCGCCGACCAGCCCCAGGCATTCGCCGCGGCGGATGTCGAAGCTCACATCGTCGACGGCGCGGTGACGCGACGTGCTGCCGTTGCCGAACCAGCCCGACGAACGCGTCGAGAACGTCTTGCACAAATTGCGGACCGAGACGAGGACGTCCGGTCCGGCGGCCCTTCTGACTTCCTGGCTTCCGAGAAGCGTCCCTGCCTTGACCGGCACTTCGCGAAGCGCCTTCAGCCTTTCGCCCGGCTTCATGTCGAAATGCGGTACGGCCGCCATCAGCCCCTTGAGATAGGGATGCTGCGGATTGCGGAAGATCGCGTCGACCGGCCCCGCCTCGACGATATCGCCGTGATAGATGACGACGACCTCGTCGGCCATGTTGGCGACGACGCCAAGGTCATGCGTGATCAGCAGCATGGCCATGTTGAGCTTGGACTGGAGTTCGCGGAGCAACTGCAGAATTTGCGCCTGCACCGTCACGTCGAGCGCCGTTGTCGGCTCGTCGGCGATCAGCAGTGCCGGGCGGCAGATCAGCGCCATGGCTATCATCGCCCTTTGCCGCATTCCGCCGGAAAGCTCGAAGGGGTACATGTCATAGGCCCGCTTCGGATTGGCGAAGCCGACATAACCCAGAAGCTCCTCGGTTCGCGCCCGCCGCTCGGCCGCGTCCGCCTCGGTGTGGATCTTCAACACTTCGGAAATCTGGTTGCCGATCGTGTGGAGCGGCGACAGCGAGGTCATCGGCTCCTGGAAGATCTTGCTGATCCTTGCGCCGCGGATGTCCTGAATCTCGCGCCCGTCGGTCTCGAGCGAAAGCAGGTCGACAGGCTTTGCGCCAGCCGCCGGATCGTTGAACAGAACTCGGCCGCTCACGCTCGCGACGGTCGGCAGGATGCCCATGACCGCCTGGCTGATAGCCGACTTGCCCGAACCGGACTCGCCGACGAGCGCCGTGACCTTCCCCGGCAAAATCCTGAAATTGGCTCCCCGGACGGCCTCCACTTCGCCGCCAAGCACGGAAAATGTGATCCGCAGACCCTCAACCCTTAACAGGTCCGCTCCTGATGTCATTGCAACACACTACCCTCATTCCCCTCCTGCATGACCCCCGCCTTCGGCGGAGTACTATGCAAGCAATTTCAAGTGTCACAGCGACCTTGACGAGCCCCGCGGCGCTGTAGCGTCCGCCATTCGAAACAGTAGCTTAGCTTCCGCAGGCTGTCCAGCACGCCACCGGACGGCTGCGAGGAGGGGTTCGGAAGTCGCGGCCGCACCTCAGGGAAAGGGACAAACGCCGTTTGTCAGGACATCGGCGCAGCGCGGTGAGCGGCGGAAGTCGTCGTAGTAGAGCGTCCAGTCGGTGGTGTCGGCGGCGCGATAGGGGCCGAACTTGAAATACTGATTCTCTCCGAGCCCCTTGTCGGCATGGCCGATATGGCCCTTGACCGTTATGACCGGCTTACCGTTGGCAAACAGCTCGATGTGCCCCGTACCGTCCGGCCCGGGCTTGGTGAAGATCGCGAAATCGATCCAGCCGGAATTCGGCTCGGGGAGCGGGTTGCCGTGATCGGTGACCGTCACCGCCTTCGTGCAGGAGTTGAAAAGGCTACTGTCCTGCGGCGTCCAGTTTGGATCCGTGGCAACCAGGATGCGCACCTGATTGACGTCGGGCCTGGCCCAGGCCGGTACCTCACCCGGCCCGCAGCGGGCCGGTGTACCCTCCGGCGCCGTGGAAACCGGCGGCTGGTAATTGGTCTCGATCGTGGCGAAGAGCTTTCCGAGGTCCATGCGCAGCGCCAGAAAGGGGCTGAAATCCCCGTCGGCGCCGGGATCGATCTCGCGCTTCCACTGCGCGATAAGATAACGGTGGTCACCGCTCGGAATGGGGTCTTCGAATTTGACGGCGAAGCCGTACCAGACGCCCCGGTCATAGGGGACGCGGAGCGCCGTCTTTTCCCAGATTTCCGCCCGCTCGCTGCAGCCGTCATTCGAGGTCGGGCAATGCGGCACCACGCTGAGCTTCAGCCCGCCATTGCCCGTCCGTTTGACCGCCCCCTGAAACTCGACGGTGCCGGCGCTCTGCTCGAAGTTCTCGCGGTAATAGAGGCCGCCCTCGGGGGCAAAGTCCTTGCCTTCGAAACCGTCGACCAGCTTCTGCTCCAGAGGCGGTTGTTGCTGCAGTGCTTGAGCATTTGCGATGCTCGGTACGAGAAGAGTGGCGGCCAGCAAAGCTACGCGAAACATTTATCCCTCATTGGAGCATCTTGTCGATCAGGCCGCGCGGCCCCGGCGGCCCGATCTTGTTGCGATAGAGCAGCATGACATGCTCCGCTTCGGAAAGTCCATCCTCTGTCTGATCGTCGGCGCGTTCCTGCGCAATGGCGGTGAGGGCCGCGTCCTTGGGATAGAGAACCGTGAATTTCTGGCGCACGCCGCGCAACCTCTCCTGCCCGAGCGTCAGCCAATCGCCGCCGCAATAATTGACGAAGGCTTCGCTCGCGACGACGTTGTGGCCATACTTCTTCGTCAGGTTCTGCAGCCGCTGCACCTCGTTGACGGCCGAGCCGAAAACCGAAAAGGTGAGCCGGTCCCGCAGTCCGACATTGCCAAACATGACGTTGCCGACGTGAAGGCCGACGCCGTAGCCGATCGGTTCGCGGCCCTGCCTTTTCCGATCAGCGTTGAGTGCGGCGACGCGGGCGCGCGCCATGCCGACCGCGGCGAAGGCTTCGCGGCTGGCAAGTTCCGAGGGTTCCTTGTGCCGGCCGCAGGGATAGACGGCGATGAACCCATCGCCGACGAAGCTCAGGATCTGACCGCCATGGCGGTTGAACGGCGTCGCGATCGCGTCGAAGAAACCGTTCAGCGTTTCGATGTAGGCCTGCCGCCCCTCCTTTTCCGCAAGAACGGTCGAGTCGCGCATGTCGGCCATGACCAGGACGGCGCGAACCGTCTCGCCATCACCCCGGCGGACCTGACCGCTCAGCACCCGTCGCCCGGCATTCGCGCCGAGATAGGTGGTCAACATGTTGTCGGCGAGCTTGCCGAGCACGGCGACCTTGGCAGCGATCGCCAGATGGTTCTGCAGCCGAAGCAAGGCGGCAATGACGTCGTCGCTGAAGCCGCCGTGGCGATCAGTCGTCCAGGAGCCGACCATGCCGTGCTCGGAGACGGCGCCGAGCGGCTGCATGAAAGCGATATAGTCGGTCGCTCCCTGTTCCTTGAGTTCATCGAAGATCGGGAACTCGGAAGGCAGGGCCGGGTCGATCCGTCGCCGCACGTGGTCAAGGTTGTTGCTGAGCAGATAGTAATAGGGACTGCGGAGGAACCGATCGGGATTGAGCGCCAGTTCCTCGTGGCGAAGACCGCTGACCTCTACGCCCCGGCCGCGCCACCAGGTGAAGCCGAGCGCGTCATAAAGCGGATGAAGCATCGAAAAGGACAGGTGGACGCGCATGAGAGGCAGGCCGGCCGCCGCCAGTCGCTCGCAGAAGCCGCGCACGATCGTCTCGAGCGATTCGTCACTGAGCGACGTCCGCATCAACCAATCCGCGACCTTGTCCAGGAGGATTTCGGAAACATTGTCGTTGATCGCACTCATTCCCACGTCCTCATTGTCGCGACGGCGAATGCCGCCCGCACGCCCTGTAGAACTGGCGAACGAGATCGCCTGCCCCGGCAGCATTGGCTGTGGCACCGTCAGTAAAGAAAGGCTCCGGCCGCATCCGGCGGCGGCGGCGCGCAGCGATCCGATCGCCACGACTCTGCCTTGCAGATATTCACCGCCGGGCCAGATTTCCAGTGAGATTCACAATTTTTAATCGTAGGTGAATCCTACACGGAACCGGCTATCCGTTTACACCCTCTAATTGTCGGGGTTGTCGATGGAACGACGCTGCACCTATTCCCTAAATCGTCGCCGGTTTAAAGATAAAACATGCAGCAATTCAAAGTGCTGCAGCGTCCTTTGTGCAAGATGCACGGCGCCGCAGGCCCGCGCTTGACTTGGCGCGGCTTTCTCGCCAACAAAACCGAACCAACTCGCGCGGCCACCCGTCCCCAGAACGGCTTGTTCGCCCACCAAATTGGAAACGACCTTGACCTCCCTTCATCACGACAGGCTTCTCGAATCGATCTCCGCCCGCACGGCCAAGATCGGCATCATTGGCCTCGGCTATGTCGGCCTGCCTCTTGCCATCGCGGTCGCGCGCTCAGGTTTCTCGGTCACCGGCTTCGACATCGACCCGGAAAAAATCATCGCGCTCGACGGCGGACACTCCTATATCGAGGCCGTCTCGGACGAGGCGCTCAGCGGGGAGGCCGCCGCCGGGCGGTTTCGCTCGACGACCGACTTTGCCGAACTCGGCGGTTGCGACGTGATCGTCATCTGCGTGCCGACGCCGCTTACCAGGCATCGCGACCCCGATCTTTCCTTCGTGGAGAGGACGTCGCGCTCGATCGCGGCCTGCCTGCGGCCGGGCCAGCTCGTCGTTCTCGAATCGACCACCTATCCCGGTACGACCGATGGGATCGTCCGGTCGATCTTGGAAGAGACCGGCCTGAAATCGGGCGAGGACTTCTTCCTGGGCTTCTCGCCTGAACGGGAGGACCCCGGCAACCGGAACTTCGAGACGGCGAGCATCCCGAAGGTCGTGGCCGGCGACGGGCCGCTCGCGGCAGCGCTGATGGAGCGCTTCTACGCCGCCGTAGTCGAGACCGTCGTGCCGGTCTCGTCCAATGCGACGGCCGAGGCGGTGAAGCTTACGGAAAACATCTTCCGGGCGGTCAATATCGCGCTCGTCAACGAACTCAAGGTCGTCTACGAGGCAATGGGCATCGATATCTGGGAAGTCATCGAAGCAGCGAAGACGAAACCGTTCGGTTACATGCCCTTCTATCCCGGTCCCGGGCTTGGCGGACATTGCATTCCAATCGACCCCTTCTACCTGACCTGGAAGTCGCGCGAATACGAACTGCCGACGCGCTTCATCGAACTGGCGGGGGAGATCAACTCTGCCATGCCGCGCCACGTGGTAACGCGGCTTGCCGAGGCGCTCGACCTGAGGCAGGGCAAGGCGCTCAGCCGTTCGAACGTGCTGATCATCGGCCTCGCCTACAAGAAGAACGTGCCGGACATTCGCGAAAGCCCCTCGCTTCGGCTAATCGAACTCATCGAGGAACGCGGCGGCAAGGCGGCCTTCTACGATCCGCATGTCGAGGAAATTCCCTCGACCCGGGAGCACATTGCGCTCAAGGGCCGCCGGTCGATCGCATTCGACGAGAAGAACGTGCGCAATTTCGACGCCGTGCTCGTTGCAACGGACCATGACGCCATCGATTACGGCGCTCTTCTCGATTGGGCGCCGCTGATCGTCGATACCCGCAACGTCTTTGCGCGGCGTGGCCTGGCAGCCGATCACATCGTCAAGGCTTGAATACGCGGGCTTGCGGCCCGTGTCCTGCAAGGGCTGCCTTGAGGTTGCGTGCGGCCATGGCGTAACCGCCGGCCGCGCCGTCGATGAAGTGCATGTGATCGCGGCTCATCGGGGACGGCACGATGCAGGTCATCAAAGCGGAATCCTGCCGATGCAGCCCGTAGCGGGAAACGCCCTCCTCCGCGCCCCGCTTCAACCGCTCCTCGATCTGGTTCAGCCGGCCGGCGCTGACATCGATCGTCATCTTCAGGCCGTCGTCGAATTTGCGGAAGTCGGAATTGTTGGCGAGATCGTGCTTGTACTGGGCGACATCAAACCTGCCGATATTGAGCCCGATCCTGAAGCACACGAAAAGAAGGGCGCTCTGCAGCGCTATCCATGGCCAGACCAAAAGGCGCTTGCCCGGTGAGGCGAGGGCGCGCGATTCCATGGCGATCCCAGGCATCGAAAGGCGCGGCTCGGGACCGTTCTCCGGGACGGGATGGCCGCCGCGCTCTTCGCCCTCGGCCAAGGCGACGATGTCGGCGATCAATGCGTGAAATTCGGGACCGTTGCCTCGTTCGCCGGGCACGGCAATGATCGACACAATGAAGCCGTGGTGGGCGACGATCGGATTCCAGCGGCAGGAGAGCCCCGTCAAGTCCGGTCTGGTCCCCGGCGCCGCAGCGTCGATCCGGTAGCGTCCCGCCTTCATCTCCGCTTCCGCCCAGCTTGCGCCACCGCCCGAGAACATCGCGTAGGAAACCTCCTCGCTCGCCTTGAAGCGGGCGACGCGCATGTCGAGACCTTCGGCGCGAATGTCGGCGACCGGGACGAGCGCCGCCCTGAGTTCAAGGCCGAGCTCTTCCGCTACCCACGTCCTGACGGCCGCAAGTGCCGTGCGTGCCTTGGCGGCCAAGGCTGCGGGTATGACGGCGAGCGCCCCGTCGCCACCGAAGACGAAAGGCAGGTTTCTTTCGTCCAGTGCGTTCATGAGGGCCGAGATCACGCTGGCGCCAGCCATGTTGACGCTCTTGTATCGCCCGTCGGCGATCGCCCCGGTCGAATCGACGATGTCGGCAACCGCCAGCGACCACCCCTCAGGCAGAGGCCTGTAATTCGCCTCGTCGGCGACGCCCTCGAACTCTTCGAAAAGAGGCAGGCTCTCGTAAAACTGCATGTCGGCCGGCTGCGCCATGAATGCTGCCCCCTTAACCTTGCGAATGATTGGTTCCGATTCTCAGGGCTCGGGCGGAACTTCTCAATTTTGAACCGGTTAAGACAATACTTAAATCAGGTTAAGCCCGACGACGATAAGCTTTCAAGAAGCCGGCCGGCAAGCATTCCGCGTTCTGGAGTGCCAATGGCATTGCAGGACCCTCATGATTTGTGCTTGTCTAATCAGCGCGCCCGGGCAAAGTGCCCGAGCGAGCAGGATGAAACCGAAACGGAATGCAGGACGACACCTTTCGAGTGAAGTTTTGGGGCGTAAGGGGCAGTTTGCCGGTATCCGGTGAGCAGTTCCTACGCTATGGAGGCAATACGCCCTGCATCGAAGTCCGTTGCGGCGCCGAGGTGCTGATCTTCGACGCCGGCTCGGGATTGCGCGAAGCCGGCCTGTCGCTGATGTCCGAGGGCGTCTCGGAATTCGACGTCTTTTTCACCCACACCCATTACGACCACATTATCGGCCTGCCCTACTTCAAGCCGATCTACCGCTGCAGTTCGGCGGTACGTTTCTGGTCCGGCCATCTGCACGGCAAGATGTCCACGGCGGAAATGATCAACGAGTTCATGCGGCCACCGTGGTTCCCGGTTGGCCCGGGCATCTGTCAGGCAAGCCTCGACACCGTCGATTTCCGTCCGGGCGAGACGCTTTCGCCGCGAAAGGACGTATCGATCCGCACGATGAGCCTCGTCCATCCAGGCGGCTGCGTCGGTTATAGGGTCGACTGGCGCGGCCGCGCCGTCGTTCTCATCTACGACACGGAGCATGAACCGGGAATCCTCGATCCGGAACTTCTCGAGTTCATCGCGGGCGCCGACCTGCTGGTCTACGATTGCACCTATCTGGAATCGGAGATGGCAGCCTACCGCGGCTACGGGCATTCGACCGGGATGCACGGCTCGCGCCTGGCGATGGCCGCCAGCATTCCGCGCCTTGCCATGTTCCACCACGACCCGTCGCGCACCGATGCGGCGCTTGCGGCAATGGAACAGGAAGTACAGGCATTCTTCGGGGGGGCCTTTGCGGCCCGCGACCATCAGGTCATCGACCTATAAGGTCGGATACGTTCCGCCAGCGGCAGGCCGGGTGGGTGGCAGTGGTCTCGAACAGCTTCGACAGAAACACCCACACATTCTCGTCATGGACGAGGTGATGCGTGAGAATGCCGACCGTGCCTCCGCCCTTGGCAACCTGCTCCACTCTCGTGAGAATATCCCGAACGATCTGCACATGATCGCGGCAGCCGCGCGTTCCGTGCCAATCGATGACGTCCACATGGGTGTTGATGATCTGCAGTCCCGGACGAAGAAGAGCGGCGGCTTTGCCGCTCGCCTCCGGCCCGAAGACGGACAGCGCCCGAAACCCGATGCCGCCCAGTCCAGCGGCGATGTCCGTATCGATCCTGTTCCACGGAGGGACGAGCAACGGCACGAAGGAAGCGGGAAAGAGCGCCTTGAGACGGGCATATCCGGCGCGCAGTTCTTCGGAAACCGTGCCGCCGGGACGATGGCCGCCGAGTTCCTGGCGCTTCTCTCCCGGCGGCGCATGGTTTTCGTGCGACCAGCCATGAACCGCGATGCTGATGTCACGGCGGCCGGCGAGGCAGCGCTCGAGGCGCGCGTCGGTATGCGCCGGGATCACCGCCAGGGTCAGCGGCACCGAAAACCGGTCCGTCAAGTCGAGCAATCGATGAAGCGCCGCCGTCGGTTCGATCGCATCGTCGTCGCGCAGCCAGAAATCGGCGCGTTGACCGGCTTCCTGCATTTGGTCGAGCCGGTCGACAAGCGCTTGCCAGATGGGCCCCGTCTTCATTCCGTCTTCCTCACGAAAGCGCCGAAAATAGTCTCAAGCCGCGCGGCCGCGGCAGTCAAGGAGCGCTCCCCGAGTACAAAGCGCCGCGCCCTGGTCCCGAGTTCGGCGCGCAGCCCCTGATCCATGAGTAAGCGCCGGATCGCGCCGGCGAAAAGTTCGACGTCACCTGTCTCCGTCAACAGCCCGGTCTCCCCATTTCTGACGACCTCGGGTACGCCGGCGGTCGCCTGCGCCACAACCGGCAGGCCGGCCGCCTGCGCCTCCAGATAGGAAAGGCCGTAGGCCTCGCCGCATCCAGGCCAGACATAGAGATCGCTACCGAAGAGGAGGCCCGCCACCGTTTCGGGCGCATTCTCGCCGGCCCAGTCCAGCCGCTCCGCCGGCAATCCGGCGAACGCCGACTGCACCTCCGCACGCGATGGGCCATCGCCGACGATCGTCAGCGTCCAGGGAATGTCGACGACCAGTCGCAGAGCAGCCGCGAGCATGTGGTAGCTGTCCATCTTGTCGCCCGGGCGCATCATCGCGACGGCGATCAGGCGGGCCTCGTCCGGTTTCCTCCTCGGCGTTGCCTGAAAACGTCGCACGTCGATGAAAGGCGCCAGCATGGCATAGCGCCCCTCCGGCACGGCCTCTTCGAGCCCTTCGCGATCGCGCTTCGTAAAGCAGATGTTCACCGCCGCCTGCCTTGCGCCAGCCGCGACCGCATCCTGGGCAAGCCTTCTCGCCCCTTCGTTGCGCCGTGACGAATAGGAACTTTCCGCCGTGACGTAGGACATGGCGAATTCGGCGGCCAAGGCGGGACCGACAAGGTCAGGGGCCTTGTAATAGGGATGATAGCAGAACCATGCGTCCGGGGCCCCGTTATCTGCCCAGGTCCGGCGAAGGCGCGCGCTTTCCTCATCTGCTTGCCTGCGCAAATTCAGGTAGGCCGCGTCCGACGCTTCGCGCGAGAAAGCTCGCAGCTGCGATGCGATTTCGACCTCGTGTCCGGCAAGCCTGAGCGCTTCGATCAGCATGCGCGCCATCTGCCTGTCGCCAGAGGGGACGGGATGATCCGGGGACTTCAATGGCGCGTAGAAGGCGATCTTCATGCGCCGCGAGCTATCCCGCCTTCCCCTTGCGATGTCAACATCGAGGCGGAGCGCGTGGCAGGCGATTTTCCTGCTTCCCTACTCCGCGGCGGCCTCCCCTCCTTGCGGGGCAGCCAAGGCGGCGTTCTTCTTGGCGATCGCATCGCGGGTCGCGGCGGCGGCGGCGCTCGCTTGCGCATCGTCGCCTGCAACCTGCACGGTCGGCGAGGCAAAATTGATACCATTGGCGTCAAAGGCCTCCTTGATCATCGCCTGGGCCCGCCGCCTGATCTGGGTCTGGTGACCCGGCTTGGCGGTCATGGCGAAGCTCAAGGTGATACCGTAGTCGCCGAACTGCTCGACGCCCTTCATCTTGACGGTCTCGATGATCAGCGGCCCGAGCTCCTCATCCTCGAGCAGTTTGGCCCCGACCCCCTTCACCACCTTCTTCACCTTGGCGACATCGGTGTCGTAGGAGACGTTGATCTTGAACTTGTCGATGACCCAGTCTCGGCTCATGTTCTGGACCGCGCCGAGCGAGCCGAAAGGCACGGTGAACACCGGCCCCCGGTGGTGGCGCAGCTTGACGGAGCGAATGCTGAAGGATTCGACCGTCCCCATATAGCTGCCGCTCTGGATGTACTCGCCGACTCGGAAGGCATCGTCCATCATGTAGAAGATGCCGCTGATGATGTCCTTGACCAGCGTCTGCGAGCCGAAGCCGATGGCGACGCCAAAGACGCCGGCGCCGGCGATCAGCGGGCCGATCTCGACGCCGAGGCCGGAGAGCACCATCATGCCGGCGACGACGGCGATGAAGGCGGCTAGGAAGTTGCGCAGGATCGGCAGCAGTGTGCGCAGCCGCATGCCGCGGGCGAGCTGAACCGGGTCGGCGACGTCGACGCTGGCCCGCTTGACATGCAGATTGATAAACTCCTTCGTCAGTTGCCAGATCAGATCCGCAGCGAGCAGGATGACGATCCCGGAAAGTACGCCCCGGAAGACGCGGTTGAAGACATCATCCTGCATCATAGCGCTGCCGTTGAAGCGGAAGACGATGGCGAGCCAGGCGGCCGCGAGCGCGATGATGGCGAACCGCGCGCCTCGGTCGATCAGCACATTGCGCATCACCCGGACATTGTCGGCCGCCTGTGCATCCAACATCGTCCGCGTCGCAGCACTGACGGTGCGCAACAGCGGCGGCAGGCCGAGAGCATAGATGCCGATCCAGAATCCGACCCTCATTCCAGCGACCCAGAGGAGCCACAGCAGGATGAGGAAAGCAACGAGCAGCGCGTTGCGCAAGATCCGCCGCCCGACAGCAATGTCCGGAGCTGGCCGGTGGAGCACCGTGGCGATGCCGATGCCGAGCAAGACGAGGCCAAGAGCGGCGCCGGTCAGGTCCCGAACGTCGGCCGGGAACGAGAGGGCCTGCATCATATCCATGACGGCCCACAGGGCGGCGGCGGCGCAAACGATCAGCACGAAACGCCTGTACCAGAACTGTACCACATCCGGCGCGGGCGACGTGTCTGCCGCAGGGGCCTCGACCCCATCCGCATTCTCTTCTGCCGGTTTCGCCATTGCAGCAGCGACTGCAATCAGCAGACGGGCGACGATCCAGGCGATCAAGAGCGGCGCGACCGCCGCCTCCAGCCGGCTCGGCCAGTCGGCAAGTACGAAAGCGGCGATCGCCGCGATTGCGAAGACGACGAGCGGCGCAATGCGAACAAAGGCGGAAAGGCCGTGTCCGGCCTGTACTGCGCTCCCTTTGGCGCTCCGCCGCAGGAGATAGCGCAGCAGAAACTCGGCGCCGTAGCCGACAAGGAGCACCAAGCCGAAACCGCGCAGGATCGGCATGCTCCCCTGGTGCATCTCCGCCGTTATGCGCTCTCTTGCCGCCATCCATTCGGGGACCAACCGCGGCGCGGCTTCGCGCATGCCACCGAGATGTCCCCTGATTTGCGCGACCCATTGCGAGGCAACCCCCTTCGGCGGCACGGCAGACGCCGGCGGCGGCACGGTCTGCTTGGCTGCCAGCCATTGCCGCACCTCCGGATCGTCCAGCAGCTCGATCAACTGCTGGACCTTGGGCGGCGGCGCGGCCGCCGCAGCCTCCTGAGCTGCCGAAGGAGCGGCGAGGCCGAGAAGCAGCTGGAGAATGAGTACGAACAGAACCAGGACTGCGCCTTGCCCACCAAGCCTCAATGCCGGAATCATGCAAGCGCCCCCGTCAACGCGCTGGATAGTTGCAACGCCAACTATATCAAACGTTTGCTGCGTGCGTCAGGTCGGAAATCGCTCGCCGGTTCAAGCCTTCTGCATGCTTCCTAAATCCTAGCCGGTTTAAGGATGAAAACATGCAGCGATTCAAAGTGCTGCGACGTCCTTGGTGCGCCTGAAACGCGCGCGGCGCTGTAGATTGCCGGGGACGGACCGGGAGTCACGACCGCCAGAATTCTCTACGTCCCCTGCGGCCAGACGTCTAAAGCTCTCCTTTAGTTTCTTCGGAAGCGACCGCAGCGCGCGGCGCGGCGAAGTCTCACGGGCCACGGCGAAGTTGAGGATGCTGCCGGCGATCGGTGCGCGGTTGACGCTGAGCCGTTCGATCGCTTCCGTCAGGTCCTGTTGCCTGGTTCTCTCGGCCGCCACCACCAGGAGTACGGCATCGACGTGGGAGCATACCCATATAGCGTCGTCATCGCGGTCGAGGCTTGGCGCGTCGACGATGATCATATCAAATCGGCGGCGAAGCTCCTCGAAAAGCCTGTCGTGATCATGAAGCCCGAGGCGGGAATCGATCACGCGCAGGAACGGATACTCGGGAGCGACCGCGATCAGCGCGTCGAGGTCCACAGTGCCCTCGAGCACCATCCCCAGCGACAGGTTCCTGTTCGGAATGTCCAGGACCGCTGCGGCGCCGTCCGGCTTCGGATCGATGTCCAGTATGACGGCGCGCAGGCCGCTGGTCGTGGCCATCGCCGCCATCCCCAAGGCGCACGTCGTCTTTCCGTCGCCTGCCGAGGCGGAGCAGAACATGACGACCTTCGGCTCCGTGCCGGGCCTAAGGGACCGCCAGGCAAGGCAGAGGGAACGCATCGCCCTGGCAAAGGCCGAATGGGGATTGGCCAGCATGTGATGATATGGGGTCTCGCCCGGCTTCAGCGCCCATTGCACGCTCGGGACCGACACCAGGTTCGGGCGCTTGACGATCGCCTCGGCCGCGTTGGCGTTTCGGACTCTCTTGTCCAGCACATCCAGGGTGATGGCTATCATCACGGCAGCCAACAGGGATGCGATCGCCCCCACCGGTATGGTGAGCTCGGGCTTGGGAAACGAAGGCTCCGACGGAACTTCCGCAAAGGAAGCCATACGCGCGGTTGCCTTCACCTCTTCCTGTTCCGGGTCAAACGAGCCGAGCCGCAAGACGAGCTCATCATAGCGCTTCTGCGCCGCCAGCAGATCGCGCTCCAATTCTCTTCGGCGGATCTCGTCGAGATTTCGGTTCTGCATCTCTTTCTGGATCTTGCCGACTTCCTGCTGGAACTTCTGGACCCGAACCGTCGTAACCTTGGCATCGTTCTCCAGCTCCTGAACGATGCGCCTGGCCTCCTCGTCGATCAAACGGCGGTTGGAAACGATCTCCGCGTCCGCATCCATGACCAGGGGGTGGTTGCGTCCGAACTTCGCCGTGAGCTGAGCCTTGGTGCGCAGCAGGCGACCTTCCTCCGTTCTCAAAGTGCTCAGCAAATCCGAGGTCAGGACTCGGCCAACCTCGTCCACGCCCTTGGTGAGCAGCTGCCTTGCCTCATTGTATTTGGCCCACGCGCCGGCCTCGTCGACGCGCGCCAAAGTGAACTGTTCGTTCAACTGCTCCATACGAGCGCGCAGCACGTCGTCTCTCGGATCGAATGTAAGATCGCTGCGGCTTGTGAACTCGGCCATCTCGCGTTCTTTCCTGGCGATCGATTCGGTCAAGGCCGTTGCTTGCGTTCGCAGGTAATTCAGCGTGTTCTTCGCGGCATGCTCCTTGAGCGTCGATGTCCAGACGACATAGTTCGAGGCAACGCCATTGGCGATTTCCGCTGCCTGTTGTGGAAATTCGTGCTCGACATAGATCGTCATCGCCAGGCTTTCGCCCCGACGGGCGGCCGATACGGAGTCGTAAAGGCGCGTAATCGCCCGGTCTCGCTGGAAGCCGCCGGCCAGGAGGCGCTCGCGCAAATCGGCGCGGCCCTTCGCAATGTCACTGCCGGGCGCCGCGGCAAACGGAAGCCAATTCGGGAGCCATGCCGACTCTCCGGCCGATTGGGTTGCTGCGGCGTTCGGGTTGAAATAGGGATCATCCATAAGCTTCAGGTCATCGACAACGAAACCCAAGAACTCGCGCGACGTGACCAAGTCCATTTCGGTGTCCATCGCCGACTTGTCGCGTTCGAGCTGCTGCAGTTCGAGCACCGATTCATAAGGCCGTGTGTCGTTGCGATCGAACACCAGAGTAGAATGGGCGGTATAGGTCTTCGTCATGGTGAATGTCACGACAGCCGACAGAAGCGTGCCGAAAAGTGTAATTCCGACGATGACTTTGGCATAGCGTCGCAGCAGTTCCAGGATATCGGAGAGCGTATAGCTCGAGTCTTCGCGCTCCGTCACGCCGGTGCTTGTCCCAACGCGTTGCCGTGCCTGTTCGCGAGCTTCGAAATCCCGATCGAAAATCAGCATAACGCCCACTCCCAACTTATCGGATACCAGAACATCCCGCTTTCCGACTGGGATCACTGAAAGCGGGTCAAATACCTGGACTTATGTGAGCGTCCTTTGCGCGTCACCGATACGCTCGGCGCTCCAGTCTTTCGAAGCTGCTTGACGCTCCTAAAGTCAAACTAGCCGCTGCGCTGCAAAAATACTTGCGCAGAGAATGAGAGCAATTTCAGAACGATTTTCTTCTTTCGATCGTCGCCTCAAGAGCAACAATACTTCGCATCCAAATCGTCTACCGGGCCGAGCACGATATGACTCCGCCGCCGGGCGCGCGCCCAGGGCCCGTAGCACCTGACGACTGGCGCCAGTCGATAGTACAGCAAAACCACGTATGAAAAAGAAAAGCTTGACGCCAATCTTGCCGAGATTCCAGGGCTGCGACACCAAGGAACATGGCATGCCGTGGGAACAGGCGGATTGGAATGCACGGTCTGCACAGACTCAGCCATGGCAAAATCCAGTCACAATCACTAGTCGACGACGTCATCAAGTATCAATATAAAGAAATTGGAGTGTCCTGTTTATCACGCGCGCCTAGCGGGAACAATGAAAAACCTCCAACAGGCCGCCCGCCTGTTCAGAGTCGCGAAGCTTAAGTCTTTGAATGATCTTTGATTTGACGAGTCGCGATGGCGCTCCCTTTGCCATGCATTCGCAGCCAACCTGGTCATGGCCTACCGGTTTGCCCCGTCGGTCGCCTTGACCGGGCGAATTCGAGCAACAGCGGGTACATCACCAGCAGCAGTATCGTATACCGATAACGCTGGTAGATATGCGCGTTGGTGCTGGCCATTGCCGCAAAGACCAGGAAACTTGCGAAAACCGCGCTCCCGCTTTGACGAGCGATGCCTTTGCGCCAGGCGAGCAGCCAGAGGATCATGCCGAGCGAGCAAAGCAACAACCACCCGGCAAACGACAGCAATCCCCCTTCCACCCACAGAAGCAGGAAAGTGTTGTGAACGGGCGCTTCCTGCACGCTCTGCAGCCGGAACTGGTCGGCTCCAATGCCAAGCAGGGCGATGTCCTTGTCCCCGATCAGGTTCAGGGCCTCGGCCATCAGGTCGGTTCTATCGGCGAAGGTGCCCGCCTCGGAAAAATCTCCTGAGACGACCGCCGGCAGAACGCGCTTCTGGAAGGTTGTAGGCAGATATTCGATGCCGCCGAACTGAATGAACAGGGCCGCGCAGACGGCAAGCGGCAGCATCTTCATCAACAGACCCACCCGGAATGTCAGTGCCGTATATACGAGGATGCCGACGGAGGCCGCGATAAGGCCGCTATTGGAACTCGTGAGCACAAGAGCGAGGACCATCACGGCGGAGAACACGGTGAACGGCACAACGGCCAGCCGCTTGATCGAGCGCAACCAGAGAGCAATGACGATTGCCATCGCATTCAGGCACGCTGCCGCGTTGGCATCCCCGACCAGGGTCGCAAGCCGTCTGCCTCCGGTCACGGTCACCGCACCCGGTACATAGCCGACGGTGTAGAATGTGATGATGCCGTGAAGGTCCAGGACGACGACCCCCAGGAGGAACACCAGGATGCGTCGATAGGCCGCCCGCTCGTCCCCCAGCATGAGAATATAGGGCAGGATCATGAAACAGAAGAAATACTGCATTAGCAATATCAGCCCTCGCACGGGGTCGCCGACGAAAAGACTGCTGACGAGGAGTCCGCTCACGGTCAGAACGAAAGCCGTAATCCAAAACAGCGACGCCGCGCCAAGAGGAGCGCGCGGCAATCGGCCCCGAAAGAGCAGGAAGCCGAGCGCCAGGCTGTAAAGCCCGTCGCTGATCGTGAAGAAAACGATATCCGTCCTGAGAGCCAGAAAAGGCGAAAGGAACACCGCGAGATAGATGATGTAATCCTCGATGCCCGACTGCGCTGACGACCGCGGCCGCGACACGGAAATCGGAGCGCCTGCAAGACGATCACTGGCCCATTCGACAGTCCCGCGTGCCATGATTCCTCCCGATCGACGTTTCTCCAGCCCTTCCCGGCAGAACCGATCACGCTTCACGGTTTGGCGACCCAATTCGCCTCACCTCGGTCATGCAACCGGGCGCT
The DNA here is from genome assembly GCF_001651865.1 of Sinorhizobium glycinis. GTDB lineage: Bacteria > Pseudomonadota > Alphaproteobacteria > Rhizobiales > Rhizobiaceae > Sinorhizobium > Sinorhizobium glycinis. Next base: position 39,860 of record NZ_LPUX01000055.1, on the reverse strand, counting down.
CCAGGGTTGATGCGGCAACCGAATCCCACTCCGCAAGAATTCGCTCCGGCAGATATTTTTTCGCACTTGAGGCAGCATTGACGGCAAGCCGGTCCCGCAAGGCCGCATCGCCTATGATGTTGGAAAGCGCTTCGGAAAGGGCCTCGACGTCGTTGCCTGGAACGAGAATTCCGTCCTCGCCGTGCTTCACCATGTCGCACGGACCCCACTCGCACGCGAAGGACACGACGGGCAGCCCTGCCGCCATGGCCTCCAACAGGACGATGCCCCATCCCTCGTAGCGCGACGACAGGACGAAGATGTCGGCGGTCTCGACCCATTGTCCCGGCCGGTCGGTGACCCCCGGCATCTCGACTCTGTCCTCAAGGCCAAGCTCGTCCCTGAGGGCTTCCAGCGATTTCCTATCCTCGCCTTCGCCCCAAATGACGAGCTTCCATCCGGCATGCTTGGCGGCAATTCTGGCGAAGGCCTCGAGCAGGAGATCGAAGCCTTTTTGACGCGTCAGGCGGCCAACTGCGGTCAGCACATTGTTGCCGCGCCGTTTCTGCCAGCCAGCCGGCAAATCGACGGCATTGGCGATCACCCATCCCCTTCGACGCATCGTCTGCGGGAAGTAGTCAAGCGCCCCTCTGGTCATCGTCACGAGGCCGAAGGCCCGCGGATACAGGCTGCGCTGGAGCCATTTCCAGGCAGGACCGAAGGGCTGCAGCGCCGGATTGTTGCGCTCCGAAACGATTACCGGAACCGCCAGCCCGATGGTGGCGAGCAGCGTCAGCACATTTGTTCGCGTCAGGAAGCTCAGGACGAAGTCGGGTCGGGAGCGCCGGATGGCGGAGCGCAAGCCCTGTATCCGCTGGAGCACGAGCGCACCGGAGCGTAGCTTCGAGGTTTTCTGCGGAGGCAGGCCCAGGCGCTCGATGGAGATCCTGGCATCGAAGTCGTAGTAGGGCTTCGCATCTCCCCGCTCCAGCGTGATGAGTGTCACCGCGCAGCCGATGGAGGTCCAATGGTTCGCGATCAGATTCACTACGTGTTCGGTGCCGCCCGCACCGAGCGCGGGAGCGACGATCGTGATCCGCGCGCCGGACAGCCTCGACACAGCAAACGCCCAGGAATTCGGACCATCGTTCATCTCGAATTGTCCTCCTCGGCCGTTGAGCGATCCGAGCGAAGTGTCACACTTTCGTCCGGATTTCGCCGGTCCCCCTAGTTGCAGCACGTCCCGCACAGGCACGGCTTCCGCTCGGCTCCTCGTTTGATCCCAGGCACGCCATTGACAGAATGCGTGTTTTTCATTTCATATTCAACTTGCTAAAATTTCTTCCAGAAGGCCTAATACAAAATAGGCGTAATCCAATTGAGTTCTCCAGGAAAACACTTAGAGAACTGATTTGGACGTGCGCTGATGATTTTCGGAGCCCGGAAGCACTTCCCCAATAAAGCGTGATGATAAGCGGCGGCAGCGGCGTCTATTTCAATTATTATACTCTTGTAATATCCTCTGCATGACCGACAAAATCTAGTAATCCAAAAGACCTCCGAATACGCATTCACCTATATTTGATCAAATCAAATGGCGGCTCGAGGAAGAGGCGATGGCTAGCATTCTCGGTCGTGCATGGCTCCGGATGAAAAAACAGGCGCCGTTGACCGCATCCGCTCCCCAGGCCGACGGTTTTCTGATCTCCTATCCGAAATCAGGCCGCACTGGTTTCGCTAGGTTCTCGATCGACGCTGCAAGCGGTGGCTGACGACGAAAGGGCAGCTGCCAAGCACGCTTTTGCATGGGCCGACATTGCTCCAAATTCGATTCTCCTATAGAGATACTTGGCATCAATTCCCACCAGATAGTAGCACCTGAAAGCCGCGGGACTTCTCTTCGGGGGCAGTTTTCAATTTTATGCATATGCGATCCTGTTCTTATGCCCTTGTTGGCAATTCATCGGGTCAGCAGCAATGGCAATTGTTACGCGTGCGGGACAAGAAACGGCATCCGAATTCGATGTCTGCATTGTCGGGGCCGGTGCGAGCGGGCTGACAATTGCTTCGGTACTTGCCGGCAAACCTATCAGAGTATGTGTGCTTGAAAGCGGCGGCGACCGGAACGCCCTCGGCCCGTCGGAGCTCGCCACTGGCGAATGCTCCGGATTGCCCTATGCCCCGCTCGACACCAGCCGCCTGCGCGGATTTGGCGGCAGCACGCGCGCCGGTGGATGGGGTGGCCTGTGCAAACCTTTCGATGAGCAGGATTTTGCCTATCGTCCCTGGGTCAAGGACAGCGGATGGCCATTCGGCTTCGAACACCTGAGACCCTACTATGAAAGAGCCGGGGAAACGCTCGGTACCGCGAGTATCGACCTGTTGCGCCTCCGCGACCCTGTTTTTGCGAATCGTTCCGACAGGCTGGCGAGCGACAACGTGGCGCTCTGCCGGAACTTGAGACTCGGCGAACGCCTGCGGTCGACCATCGAGCAATCCGCATCGACCACCGTTTTTCTTCAGTCGACGGCTCTCTATCTCGAATTCGACAATTCCAGGCAGAACGTGACCTCGGTTGTCTTCGATGCGGGGGGCGACCGAACGCTGCGCATTACGGCGCGCGCCTATGTCCTGGCGGCTGGCGGGCTGGAGAATGCCCGGTTGTTGCTTCTCAGTGAAGGGCCCACAGGCCGACAACGGGACTTGATCGGCCGATATTTCATGGACCATCCGCGTTTTTCGGTGGGAACGCTGGTACCGTTGAAAAAGGAAGCCTTTGCAAAGCTGCTGAGCTTCGACCGCATCCGCATTGCCCGGCGCCAGCGAGTGGAAAGACTGATCTGGCCGAACTCGCGGCGCCACTATACCGTCAAAGGCTTGGCGCTGTCGTTCGACGCGCAGCGAGAGGAGCAACTCCTCAATCACCGCGCCTGGGTGGAACCGGTCTTTCCGGGTCTCGGAAGCGAGGCACTCGAAGCGCTCAAGTCGGAACTTCTGTTCCGTCGCGACCTCGGCCTTCGGGGTTCGAGAAAAACCATGGTCTCCCGAACCCTTGACGATTTTCGGGCCCTCAACTGGGCCAAGATCATGCATATGGCCCGCCCGGCCGGGTTGGCGCGTTCATTTCGGTTGCAACATATCGTCGAGCCCGAGCCCTGCGCCGACAGCGCCGTCAAGCTCTCGCAGGTCAAGGACCGTTTCGGCCTGAACAAGATCGACTTGCACTGGCGGATCTCGGACGCGACTCTGAGGTCGCTGCGCCGAACCTTTCAGATCCTGCAGGCGGAGTTTCTTGCGGCTGGTGCGGCCCGGCTGGTCGCAACAGATGACGAATGGGAACAGCTCGAGCGGCCGATGTGGACATGGCATCACATCGGCACGACGCGCATGCATGAGGACCCACACAAGGGAGTGGTGGACGCCCAGTGCAAGGCTCATAGCGTCAACAACCTTTTCGTGGCCGGCAGCTCGGTCTTCCCGACCGCCGGCAACGACACGCCGACATTCACCGCCGTGGCACTTTCCCACCGGCTTGCCGACCTGCTTCTGCATGTCGTCTGCGGCGCACGAAGGTCGCTGTAGCACTTGGAATCGCTGCGCGTCCTTGCCATTGCCCGGTGGCGCTTGCGAGCACACCCCGCAGAGCATGCGCCGCCTTTTCCATCGCCGCCGTGTCGAGGGCCGGATCGACCAGGAAAGCGAGGCTCGTCTCGCCGAGTTCGCGCGCGTTCGGCAGCCTCTGCTCCGGCACCATGCCAATGTCGGCGAATGCCTTTTCGAGGTAAATTTCCGAGCAGCTGCCGCTGAAGCAGGCGACGCCGGCGCTATTCATCTCGGCGACGATCCGGTCCCTGCTCCACCGCGGCTTCAAGAACTCAGGCCGAACGAAGGTGTAGAAGCGGTACCAGGCGTGCTGATACCGGCTCTGTGGCTGCGGCGTGCGCAGCGCTTCTATTTCCTCTGCGGCCCTCGCGAGGATGGCGGCATTATGCGCCCTTATGCTGCGCCATTGCTCAAGGCGCTGCAATTGCCGCAGTCCGAGCACGGCCTGGATGGACATCATGCGCCAGTTGGTGCCGATCGTTTCGTGCAGCCAGCGGAAGCCGGGACGATGCCGTTTGTGATAAACGGCATCAAAGGACTTGCCGTGGTCTTTGCGGCTCCAGGCCTTCTTCCAAAGATCCTCGTCGTTGACGGCGACAAGCCCCCCCTCGCCCCCGGTCGTGAGGATCTTGTCCTGGCAGAAGGAGAAGCAGGCGATGTCGCCGAAGCTGCCTACCGGCCGGCCATCGATCTCGGCGCCATGAGCCTGCGCGCAGTCCTCGACGACCCAGAGTCCCTTCTCGCGGGCAAGCGCCATGATCGCCGGCATGTCGCACGGCCAACCGGCGAGATGCACGGCGATGATGCCCCTGGTTCTCGGTGTCAGCTTCGCCCTGATGGTCTCTGCGGTGATGTTCTGACTGTCGCGATCGACATCGGCGAAGACGGCCCGGCCGCCGGCCATCGGCACGGTGGAGGCCGAAGCGATGAAGCTCCTCGGCGTCACGATGACCTCGTCGCCCGGCCGAAGCCCGAGCGCAAAAAGCGCAAGATCAAGCGCCACCGTTCCGTTCGCCACGGCGATTGCGTGCTCCACGCCGAGAAAGCGCTCATAGGCCGCTTCGAAGTTTCGCACGTGCGGCCCGGTCCAGGCATTCACCTCGCCGGATCGAAGCACGGACACCACATCCTGGATCTGCTCCTCATCATAAACCGGCCAGCGCCCCATTGGTCTCTCCACTTCCGCGTTCGTGACGTCGTGCCCGACAGGACGCCGCAGTGTTGCGTCAGATGGGGCGCCGCACGAGCCCTCCGGCGCGATCTCGCCCGGCTTCGACTTCTTCACACCACCTCGCGCACCAGCACGAAGGCTTCGGCCGCCGGCCGCATGACTGTCGCCCCGCGCAGCGTCGCAAGCGCGCGCAAGGTCGCGGTGGAACGTTCATGCGGCGGCTGGCGCAGCTGCGATGCGAATAGCTGCATGGCTTCCAGCTTCGCCTCGATATGATCGGAGATGTCGACGAAGACATTCGGTGCGAATGCCGGCGACAAATAGGGTGCGTTCCAGTTCGTCTCCGAAAGCGTTTCGTAGGCGAGAATGCGCTTGGGGAAATCCGCCTGATGCGGCCGGCAGGCGACCAACGCCGACGCGAAGGTCAACTGATGGTCGATGTGCATGTCGCCGACAAAGGGCGTCAGGACGGTTTGCGGCGACAGGCGCCGCATCAGGTCGACCAGCGCGGCATTGAGGGCTGAATGTGCCGTCTCCGCCAATTGCGCCGCCGGCAGCCGGAGCCAGAAGGTCTCCTTCACACCTAGCGCTTCATGCGCCCGGCAGGCCTCGGCCTGTATCCTCGCGACGTCCTCCGGATCAAATTCGGGAGGTTTCCCCTCGGTCACCACCGCGACGAAAACCTCCTCGCCCTCCGACACAAGCCTGGAGATCGTCCCTCCCGCGCCGAGCACCTCGTCATCGGGATGCGGGGCCACGACCAGCGTTCGACCGAAAGACATGCACGGGTCACGCATGAGACCTCCTGAGAAGAATTCCCCCGCCGTTTCGGCGCAATGAGCAGACTTGCTGCCAGACAGATCAAAATTCCCGGGCCGCGTCGCCAGCCCAGGCGAAATCCCGCTTCCTGAATGTCTTCGGGGTCGCGAGCCACGTCCCACTAGGTGGGATAGCCCTCAGCGGCCTCCGGCTTTCGAACGCAGCACGCCAATCCGACTGTCGAGAAATTCCTCGGCCACTCTCAGGTGATCCGCGTTGATGCGTTCACCGGCAAGGAGCGTCTTCAAGGTCAGGAACAGGATGCGCGAGTCGAGCCACAGATTGGTATGAGCGACGTACCAGAGATCGAGCGCGATCTTCTGCTCGTCTGACAGCCGCGTGTTGCCGTTCACCTGGGCCCAGCCGGTCATGCCCGGCGCCACCAGGCAGCGCATGCGGCCGAGTTCGCCAAACGCCGCGACGGTGGCGATCGGGAGGGGACGCGGCCCCACCATGGACATATCGCCGGCAAGAATGGCAAGGAGTTGCGGCAGCTCGTCGAAGCGCAACCGCCGCAACAGCGCCGTCGCCTTCGTCTGACGCAACGCGTCCGGCAGGAGGGTGCCATCGGGGGCACACGCCTCGGTCATCGTGCGAAACTTGGCAACCGTGAAAACGCGCATCTGCAAGCCGGCGCGCGCCTGGATGAAGAACAGCGGAGGACCGAGGCTGAACCAGACGATCGCCGCCGTCAGCGCCATCAGCGGCAGGCAGAGCACGAAGGCCGTCGCTGCGAGAATGCATTCGACGCCGCGCTTGAGACGTTGGGCACCCGAGGAGATCGGCAAGCCAAAGCTGGTGAGGGCATGCTCGCGATTGACCTTCAACTCAATGTCTCCCTGGCGCCTGGAGCTCGTCGAGCGCTCGTCTCAAATGGCGATCGAAATGGTCCTTACATGCCGGCAATACCCACGACCAACACGTCGCCGGGCAACATTTCCGTCAGGGTGGATGCCTTTATGCTGGTGGGCGTGCCACCAACCGGGTTGCGGCGAATTTCATAAGTGTAGGAAATTTGGTTGTCCTTGGCTTCGTCAGCTTCCACTGCGGCCATCAGGAGTATCTGTTCTTCCGCGGTGTGCTTCTGCGAGATCAGCTTCTTGATGGCGATTTCGCGCTCCTGGAGCTTCGTGAGGATATCCTTTTCCCTGTCCGCCTCGAGTTGCGCCAATTGCAGCTTCAGTTCGCTGAGTTCCTGCCTTGAACGTGAAAGCGTCGCAAAGATTTCAAGGAGCTGAGCCTTCTCGGTCGAGGCTGTGTTCTTGGCTCGGGAAAGTTCGCTCTCCGTGTTCAGTTCGCGCTTGCGAAGCGAATTGATGCGCTCCAGGTCCTGCTCCGTGTTCTTGATGACCTCTTTCTGTTGCTGGACGAGCTCGTTCAAAATCTCGATCCCGGCCTCGGATTGGGCGATACCTTCCGCAAGAATCTGGGCCTGAGACCTGCTGGCGGCGAGGTCCGCCTTGAGGATCTTCTCTTCGAGCTCGACGACTCCCCCAAGCGGCACGCCCTTCACATATTCGCGTGCAATTTCCGGAACGTCGTTCAGATCGATCTTGGCACGGTGCGTCAACTGCGCCGTCAACCTCGCGGCGTAGACCGCTTCATGGATCACTTCGGCAGTCGCGCCCTCGATCTCCCCACGCAGCCGAGCCCGTGCGATGATGCGGTCGGATGCGTTGGCGGCGACGATCAGGGTGCCCCCCGCGAGACCTATGCCCTGTTCGACCGTCAGGCCGTTATAGAACGGAAACGAACCCGGATTCTTGACCTCACCGAGAACGAAGATCGGCCGGAAGGTCGAGATGTTGAGGGACAGTTTCGGATCGACCAGAATCTCGCGACTGCGGTATTCGTTCCGAAGCTTCTCCAGAGCCTCCGGTATCGTCAGCCCGACGACGCCTACCGCCCCGATCAGGGGAAACTGGGCCTCTCCGTCACCAGCGACGGTCGCCGTAACGGGAAGCTCCGCGTCGTCGAGGAAATCGAAGGTCAGCACATCGCCCGTCGATAGCCTGTACTCGCCGGCATGAACGGCCGTCGTTCCGCCTATCAGCAAGAACCCCCACAGCACAATTGCCAGCAGGCCGGTCGCAAAAGGCCCCCAGGGGACGCGCGTTCCGGTTGCTGCTCGTGAAAGTCCCATCGCACAGCACTCCAAAAAGCATCAATAAGGAAAGCTCTATAAAAATACTCGGCGACTATATTCTTCGGGATGCTGCCCCGTCAAAGGAATAAACTGTTTCTGCGCTCCCTGCGCTGCGATCGGATCCGGTTCAGGAAAGAAATCGCCGCCACTTCAAAGTGTTGCAGAAAAGCTTTGCGCGTCCCGCAGGCAGCGGCATTGCAGGCAAATGCTTATACTGACATGATCAAGCGTTTCCTCTGCGGAGAAGCCGGCGGGCAAATTCGACCGCCGGCTGCAGGCTTGGAAACAATTTCCGGGACTTTCCGCCGCCTATACTTTTTTCAAATCATGGTGACAGGCGAGAAAGCCGCGCGATGCTCAGGGGGCGGGAAAGCAGGGGCGGCGATCGAGGGCTGAGGTCCATTCCCGTGTTTCCTTGATATCCGTAGGAAGGTTCCTGTGTTGTTTCAAAGAAAATTTTCATATGAACTTAAGCGGCTCCGACAACTTCTCGATCGTGAACAGAGCTTGAAGGAACGCCTGCAGCATATTGCGCACCTGCTCTCGGGGAATGTGCTGAGCTCGATTGTGGGTCTCATCGGCTTCGCGCTTACCGCCCGGGCACTGGGCCCGGCGGGCTACGGCATACTCGCATTGTGCTTCTCCTACACGCGGGCAATCGAAAGGCTCGTCAGCTTCCAGTCCTGGCAGCCGCTGATCAAATACGGAGCACAGGTGCAGGAGCGAGATGACCAGGGAGCGAACGAATTGCGCTCGCTGCTCAAGTTCGGCCTGCTGCTGGACATTTCCGCGGCACTCGCCGGCTGGCTGATTGCTGTCGTGCTCGTGCTGACGTTCGCACCGTGGCTCGGCATATCGGAGGACATGTCGGGCCTCGTCATACTCTATTGTTCCGTTCTCCCGTTTCAGCTCTCGGGGACGCCGACGGCGGTGTTGCGGCTCTATGGCAAGTTCATGGGGCTCGCCTATGGCCAAGTCGCAACCAGCCTCATTCGCGTCTCTCTCTGCGCGATCGGTGCGCTCGCCGGCGGCGGGCTGTTCGAATTCGCGCTGATCTGGATGGCTGCGCAGATCATTGGCGCATCGGTCCTCGTCGCGCTCGCCGTCGTCGAACTGCGCCGGCAGGAAATGCTGGCGGGTCTCGTGACTGCACCCGTTCGCGGCATCACCGCGCTTTTCCCCGGCCTCTGGAGATTTTCGATCTCGACGAACCTGTCGCTGACTATTCGCACGAGCGCCAATGAATTCGATACATTGCTCGTCGGCTATCTTGCCGATCCGACATCCGCCGGGTTCTATCACATCGCCAAGCGGGTCGGCCGGATCGCCCAGCAGGCCGGCGTCCAAGTCCAAGCGGTGCTCTATCCGGAGCTTGCCCGTGCCTGGGCGGCGCGGGCGACTGTTACGTTCCACCGGGCCGTCGCACAAATGCAGGGGCTTCTGCTGGGATTCGGCCTGCTGCTGATCGGAGGCCTTTACCTCCTCATCGACCCGGTACTGAAATGGGCCGTTGGCCCAGCCTTCCTGGCAGCCGGTCCGCTCGTTGTCGTACAATCGATTGCGGTAACCATGACCTTGTGCGGCGCGGTGATCCGCTCGGCCCTCCTGGCGATGGGTCGTGAAGATCAGGTGCTTCACAGCGTGCTCATCTCCACGGCCGCCTTTCATGCGACCGCGCTTACACTCATTCCGGCGATCGGCGCCATGGGGGCGAATGTCGCCCACATCGTCATGGCCTCGCTCTGGCTGTCGACAATGATGGTGAGTTACCGCCGCACTCCGACACCATGAGAGGAACGCGCCCTGCTGCCGCCGCTCATGGAAACATGTTGAACCGCCAAACCGAGCGGGGTATCTTGCTGCGTATTGTTGTAAGAATTCCCCAAAAGAGTTTAGCATTTCAACTATTGCCGGGCTTAACATTTAAGTGAGGTCTCTTTCTCGGAGAGTTATCTCGCAGCCTCGCTACAGAACATACTCGACCGACGCTTTTACAGGTCGGAACGGGAACGCGGGCGCATCATTTTGTACTGCATGTTCAAAAGCACGATTCAACGCCCGAGTTGTTCGCCCTGAATGAAAGTCCTGACGGGCACGAAAGCCAGGAACTGATGTCAAACGCAGCCTGTAGAAGGAAACACTTGCGTGAGTCTCAGGAAGATCGTCATCGCGTTTCCTTTCGTCGGGGATGACCTGGGCGGAAGCCACATTTCGGCGGCCGGTTTGATTGCCGGCCTCGACAGAGAGCGGTTCGAGCCGATCGTCGTCCTTCATAAGGGCGGGCTGGTGCTGGAGGACTACTTCAAGGCGCGCGGGCTTCCGCTGACACTTGCGCCGGAAGTCGCGTTTATCTCTCGAGGCGAGCGTCGCGACCGGGCGGGTCGCATGGCCGCAGGACTGCGCTTCCTGCGGATGACGGCAAAGCTTGCGCGGTTCCTGCGCGATCACAAAGTCGATCTCGTGCATACCAACGACGGCCAGATGCACGCGACCTGGGCGCTGGCCGCGCGGCTGTCGGGCGCGAAGCTGCTGTGGCATCATCGAGGCGATCCGAGAGCCTGGGGCGTCAACGTGCTCGCGCCCTTGCTCGCCAATCACATCGTCACAGTGTCGAAATTCGTCGAACCGGCAAAACCGATCGTCCCGGTCAGGCACAAGACGACCGTGTTGCACAGCCCCTTCGATCATCCTCCGGCGCTGCCGGATCGCGATGCCTGTCGAAGGCACTACGTTGACGAGCTGCAGCTCCGCGCCGACACGCGCTTCGTCGGGTATGTCGGCACGCTGACCGAGCGCAAGAGACCCCTCAGATTCGTCGAAGCCGTGCATGCCTTTCTCCAGCATCACCCCGATTTTCCGATCGCCGGCCTGATCTTCGGGAGATCTGCGACAAACGTGCCGTCGCTCGAAGGCGTTGTCGGCAAGCGTGCGGATGAACTCGGCATCTCTGACAGGATCCACCTCATGGGTTTTCGCTCCCCTGTCGCCCCCTGCATGGGCGCCCTGGACGCCCTCCTCGTCACGGCCGTCAACGAACCTTTCGGACGCACCCTCATCGAAGCCATGCTTCTCGAAACGCCGGTAATCGCCACCAACCATGGCGGCAACCCGGAGGCGATCGACGACGGGGCGACTGGTTACCTTGTGGAAGCGGACCGGCCGGAAGCCTTCGTAGCACCGCTCGAAAGATTACTGTTCGATCCAAACGAATGGGCGCGGATCAGCACGGCCGCACGGCAGAACGCCCTCCGGAAATACGGCAGCAGGGCACATATCGACGGGATCAGCCGACTTTACGAGAAACTCCTGGGCAGACGGGCAAAGCACCATGATCGCCTCGACCGAATGGCTCTGCCCGGCAATCGATGAAAGGGGCCGAAGTTGGAATACGGGACACCGACTTTCTGATCATCGGCGCGACGAAAAAGAGCGAGGACCTCGCTCCAGCAAACGCTGCAGTCCTGACCGGCTCGCTAAGGCAAGGAACCAGGGGGCTTGAGAAATGAGCATCACGACCGTCATCGGCAATCGAAAGACTCATTCCTGACCTGAGGCGATCTCGGCATCTCCAGCCATCAAATGGAGAAACTCCTCGAGGTTTGTCCATCCATCGCCATCCATGTCCTGTTGGCCATCGTCAGCGTTCGTCGGGTCTATGCCGTTCCTGGCTTCCCAGTCATCTGAAATGCCGTCTTTGTCGCCGTCCTTGTACGGCATCCCGCCGGCAAGCTCCGGCCACCCGCCGACGTCCTGCGGATCCGTCTTGAGCAGCTTCCCGCCGCGATCCTCGATTTTTTTGATCATGCGCCTATCGACGGCGTCGCGCTCAGGCTTCGTTGCGCCGGCACCCGCGAGGACGTCTTCATAGGCGCGCATCGGTTGGGAGGTGCGGATGGGGGGCGCGTCAAATGGCTTCGCGGAAACAAAGTGCCTCTGTTCCCCGGCTATGATCAGGCCATCATCTTGGCCCGCCTCAGTACGGTAGGGTTCGTCGTAGTTGTCCTTCACATAAATCTGGTGCCCAAGCCCGCTTTCCTCGAAAAGATGGACCATGTGATCGTCGTGCAGCTTCTCTCCCTTGATCTTGTAGTTGCCGACAACATTGGCCTGGATACGCGTCCATTCATCGCCGAAACTGACGACATAATCCCATTGAGGCGAGTAAAAGACATTGTTCACGACATCCGCTATTGCGCCGGGATGCTTCATCTTGATTTGAGGATTTCTGAACCTGCCAAAAGCAAAGAGGGAGTGGTGCACAGAGATATTGCCACCCTTGGTGAACAGCATGTTGCGCGCGCGGTTCCTTTTCCCCGGCCCGCCGTGCAGGAGCGGCTCGCTCGTAATGCCCCACTGCCAGGTGAAGTGACTCGCATCCTCAGAATCGATTGTTTCGTCGGACCCCCAACTGGCCGAGATATGATCCAGCATAATATTTTTCGCCGCTTCGGAGTACAATCCGAGAGCCCCGGAACAACAAGCCTTGACTGCATGCGGTCCAGGGCGAAGACGAATGTGTCTTATGACGACATCATTGGTCCAGATTTCAATTGAAGGACGGATTTGCGTCTTGCCGTTCCGGATAGCGATTCCGCCGCCCGGCGCCGTCTCCCCGGCGATGGTCAGGAACGGATTGCGAATAACCAGCGATTTCTCGCGAAGAACAATGGTTCCGCCCGTGCGGAAGATACAGACGCGCGGCCCGGACGCTTCGATGCATGCCCGCAAGGAACCGGGGCCGGACTCGTCCGTGTTGAGGACATAGATCACCTTTCCGCCCCGCCCTCCCTGAGAAGCGGCGCCGAAGCCTTCGGCCGTGGGGAAGGCGCGCTGTCGACCGTCTTGAAGCTTGGGTGAGAGAGGCTCGTCGGGCGCGGTTGCAGACTGGGCAATGGCCCCCGGCGGTTGGCCGATCAGTGATCCGCAGAGTAGCCCTGCCAGGATCAGCGAGCGTGCGACCGTGAAACGAAATGCGCCTACTTCACGTGACTGGATCATATTTGTCATGCCTCGCGCCACCAAGTTGAAGCCGAATTCGTCCTTCCCCGAGCGTATTCATAAGATGACAGGCTCGCGAACGTTGCACCGTTTGCGAGCGACAAAACATTGCAGCAGCGCCAGCATGCCGTTCGATGCCCCCGCGAATTCGCTCACGAGGCAACCGGCATGCTGCCAACCGGTCAAAGATAGCCATAGCGCCTGAGCATCCACCCGCCCAGGCGCTGAAAGGAAAGCTGCTGAGCGGCCGGCATCCCTGTCCGCCACGTCTCGTCTTTGGTGAGTGCGATCGATGGTCTCATGCGCAATCGACTCCCTGCAACCTGGTGCCCCGGCTCGATCGACGCGCCGCTTTGCAGAGATGAACCGACTTGACTTAAGTCGAGTTCGAGAAACGCCCCGATCTGCTGCATGGCCGCCGCCGGGTTGGACGCGAAATCCTCATATCTTACCCGCATCACCTTTTGCGGACCCAATTTCCGCGAGAGATATTCGACGGCAAGATTGACAATGTTCCATCGCAACGCCGTCCTGAATACCGGCTTTGGCTTGATTTCCTTCTGCAATCCGGATTTTACGTCGCGGTCATAGGCTTTCAGCAACGACCAGGCAACTCCGCGCCCATCGCGCACCACATGGATGATGCGCATGTCGACGCCCGGAATCTGCGCAAGCGCCAGGGCTCTTCCCGGCAGCTTTGAAGAATCGACGATGATTTGCCTTCCGGAGCACGACGCCATTGCATCGAATAGACGTTTTGTGTGAAGCGCATATGCTGGAAATAGCTTTCCGAGACCCATTCCGGAAAGTACGCTTAGGAACACGGGCAATCCTTCAAACTTTTCTTGAAGAGCGCCATACTCCGACACAAGGTTCGAATCCCCGCCTTCCGACCATTCTTGGATAACCTTACTCCAGAAGGCACAGTCGCGAATGGGATTGCCGCATGCACAATATTCGTTATGGCGCCAGACATGTCTCGTAAGCGCCGTTATCTCGCCGGCCCCCAGCACACCTGCATGTTGCCCCAATGCAATGTCGAGGACGGTCGTCCCGCTGCGTCCGTAACCTGCAATATAAGCAATGCGAACCGGTTGCGAGGGCATCATGTGAGCCTTCCATTGGCTGATGCTTCCAGGGTCAGAACCCTACTGCATGTTTCCTGAAGCGTAGCCGATTAAGGACAAGAACATGCAGCAATTCAAAGTGCTACAGCGACCTATGCGCGTCTGATCACAGTACACGGCAGCAGCCGACTGGGCTTCGTCGGTTGCGTACGGCAGGGCCTCTCCTCCGTCCTCATTCCTGTGCTCGTCACAGGAATCCAGCCAGCCCAAGTCCTTGGGCTGAAAAGTCTCTTTCGCACCGCGAACGCGGCGCTGCTGGATCCCTGTGACAAGCACAGGGATGAGGGCGAAAAAGCATCCGCCAACGCTACTGTCGCGTACTGTGGCGTCTGAAAGACGCACGGCGCTGTAGTGGAAATGAGACGTCACAGCCATCGGCAAGCTGATCGGCAGACCGCGCCTAAGACCGGTCATCTCCATTTTGCCCTGCATGACTGCCCGGGCATCTCCCCAACAACAAAATCAAATTGCTTTCAACGGTGAATGCTCTATCGCCGGCCTAAACAGGCCCCCATTACTGCGATATGCGTGAACGTACTTCATTCTCGCCTTTTCGCCAACATTGCATATTCGGCGATCGAGATTTTTGACCGACTTGCAGGACCGAATCTACAAGTCTGCGTCAGGTGCGCCGCTTTACCCTGGACGCCGTGGCCGCTATTGTGTTCGATGAGCCGACGCTCACTCTGGATCGCATTACTCATTGTCCGACAGGTGAGTAGAGCACCCGCTGATTTCATACATTTGGATTTCTTGGTGGGACCATGCGTATCGTTTTCGTCGGCGCCGTCGAAAGCTCCAGGATCGCTCTGGAGGCGCTCATAAAGGCCAAGCGCATCCCGGTCTTGGTCGTAACACTCCCGCCCGAAGCGGCGGAACGTCATTCCGATTTTGCGGATATAGCCGACCTGGCGCGGGCAACCGGGAGCGCGGTCTGCTACGCGACGGACGTCAATGCTGCCGCGACGCTCGAAGCCATGGCATTGGTCCGACCGGACCTCACGTTTGTCATCGGCTGGTCGCAAATCTGTCGGCGGCCATTCCGAGACATAGCGCGCAAGGGCACCGTCGGGTTCCATCCGGCAGCCTTGCCGCATTTTCGCGGTCGTGGCGTCATCCCATGGACAATCCTCCAGGGCGAGGAGGAAACCGGCTCGACCTTGTTCTGGCTGGACGACGGGATCGATTCCGGGCCTGTTCTGCTCCAGCGACTGTTCCCAGTGGAGGCCGACGAAACCGCGAGGAGCCTATATGCCAAGCAAACGGCAAATCTTGCCGAAATGGTCGTAGAGGCCGCCGCGCTCGTGGAATCGGACAGCGCGCCTCGGACGCAACAGGATCATGACCAGGCAAGCTATTGCGCGAAGCGGAGTCCGGAGGACGGCCTGATCGACTGGCACCGACCGGCAGCCGCCGTGTTGCGCCTGATCCGGGCGGTCGGCGATCCCTATCCCGGGGCCTTCACATGGCGGACCGGCGAGAAGATCCGCATCGACAGCGCGGTCGCGGTCGCGAATTCCGGCCGGTTCATCGGGCTCGACGGTCAGGTCCAGGCGCATACCGAGACAGGCTTCGTCGTACGGTGCGGAGACGGCGAATGCATCGAGGTCGTTGCCTGGGAAACGCCCTTTGGCAAGCGGCCGCCGATTCACAGCAAACTCCACTGACTGCGTTGCCCTCGGCAGGCCGCGGACGGCTCACCGGGGGCGAGAATTGCTTTCTCGGCCTCACGCACCGCGGCGAGATCGCAACCTGAGGTTCTCTGATAAATACATATTTTTAATATATAATCATTCTTGCAGCGTTACTAGGAACGACTATTTACAACCCCGTAGTAACGTGTTTTTATTACTAACTTCGAATATGCCGGAAAATTTTGGTGCCGCGATCTATCCAGTCGCGAGCACTCGTCTTTGTTGTTTTAAGTTACTCTAGCCTTCAGGCCGGTCGACGAGGCAACACTAAAGATACCCAACTCTTGAACCGCCAGCAGGACTTGGCGGTGATGGCGTTGTCATTCGGCAGGACGGCAAGGCTTTTGATGTTAGGGAAGGGCCGTCATGCAGCGTTTACACGCCGCCGCGAAGGCAATTCGTGACAATTTTCTAATGTGGCCAGGCTTGGGACAAGGGGCAGCAAACCGGACGACTAAAGGAAGACTATGGGCCGTGGGCGAAGCGGCCGTGGACATCGGGCTAAGGCGCATACGAGGTGCTGCACGCAGCATCCAAAAATGCTCCTTGCTCTACCTTGCCGATCTCGGCTCCGCCGGCATTGCCCTCGCGGTGGCGCTGCTCTTGCGCTATGGCATAACAGAGCTGAAGGCGAGACCGGAAACTGCGTCCGTCCTGTTTTGGTCCGGGGCTCAATATCTTGCCATTTGCGCTTTCGTTTTTCCGTTCTCCGGGCTCTACAGCCGCAACTGGAGGTATGGGTCGATCTCCGACCTGTTCATCATCCTGCGCGCCGTGCTGCTGACGTCCTTGCTGCTCGTCTCGTTGCTCTTTTTCTCGACCCGGCTGAGCGAGATTCCGAGAACGGTCGTTCCTATGCAGTCTCTCCTTCTGATCGCGTTCCTCGCGGCATCGCGACTGAGCTTCCGCGCCGAAGAAATCCCGCTCGCGCGGCCGGTCTTCAAGAAGGCCAATGAGCAACATTACGTTCCACTGCTGCTTGTTGGCGCCGGCGACGCCGCAGATCTCTATCTCCGCGCGCTCGCCCGGGATCCAAATGCGACCCACATACCGGTCGCCTGCCTGGACAAACATGGCGACCAGGTCGGCATGAGCCTGCGCGGTGTGCCGATTGCCGGCAGCATCGCGGATTTCGAGCGGGTCGTGGCAGAACTGCAGCTGGTCAACAAGCAGCCGCGTCACGTGGTGTTCACGGAGGCCCCAGCCGCCTTCGGCGAAAAGGCCTCGGAAGAGCTTGTGCACTCCGCTGAGCGGCTCGGGATCGCGGTCTCGCGATTGTCACAGCTCACCGAACTCAAACGCGCCAAGAACGACAACCCCTATGAATTGCGGTCGATCGAGCTGACCGATCTTCTCGAGCGGCCGCAGGCAGCACTCGACACGGCAGCGATTGCTCGCCTCATTTGCGGCAGGCGCATCCTCGTTACCGGCGCGGGCGGATCGATCGGCAGCGAGTTGACCGCTCAGGTCGCTGCCTGCGGACCCGCGGAGATCGTTCTGATCGACAATACGGAATACAACCTCTACTCCATCGACATGAAGTTGAACGAGAACTTCCCGGACGTCCCGCGGTCTTGCTACCTCTGCAGCGTTCGCCGCTGCCAGAGGGTGGAGGAGATTTTCGAGCGCCATAGACCGGAGCTCGTCTTTCACGCCGCCGCCCTGAAGCATGTGCCCATGGTTCAGATGAACCCGTGCGAGGGCGTGCTCACCAATGTCATCGGCACCATGAACGTCGCCAATGCTGCCAAGAAATGCGGCACGCTTGCTATGGTCCAGGTCTCCACCGACAAGGTGGTGAACTCGACGAGCGTCATGGGCGCGTCGAAACGCCTGGCGGAACTCTACTGCCAGGCGCTGGACCTGGATGGCATCGAGACAGGCCAGGCGCCGCGGTTCATGACCGTTCGTTTTGGGAACGTGCTGGGATCGAGCGGTTCCTTGATACCGCTGTTTGAACGGCAGCTCGCAAGGGGCGGCCCGCTCACGGTGACCGACGCCAACATGACACGCTTCTTCATGACCATCCGCGAGGCCGTGGAACTGACGCTGCAGGCCTCCGCCTACGGTTTCGAGCAGCAGCTCGGGCAGGGAGAGATCTTCGTCCTCGACATGGGCGAGCCGATCAAGATCATCGACATCGCCAGGCGCATGATCCGGCTGGCGGGTTTCACGCCGGACGAGGAGATCGAGATCAAGATTATCGGCTGCAGGCCGGGCGAGAAGCTCTTCGAGGAGCTTTTCGACGAGACCGACAAGCGCATAAGCCTGCCGGTTCCAGGTGTGCTCGGCGCGGTTCCGGATCCGATCCCGCTGCCGAAGTTGAAGGACGCGTTCATGCGCCTGCAGCGCCATGCGGAGCGCGGCAATGAACGGGCGGTGGTGAGCGTGATGCATGAACTGCTCCCGCATTACCAACACGGGGCGGAGGGAGCAAAGCGACCATCGTCGGGCAAGCGGGCCGTGCCGCCGCGGCGGCGCGTCGAGGGTCCGCGACGCCGTTCCGGGGTTCAGGGCCGCAAGCGCGGCGAACTCAACCTGCCGGGAAATTAGAACCTTTCCTGGTTGAATGGGAGGCTCTAGCGGGAGGACAGGTCCGTGCGGCTCGCCACCTGGGAGCCGCACGACCCGCCGCGGCTCTAAAGAGATAGGCTCACTGTGAGTGACATCCGCGTCCTCAATTGCATCACCGGGTTGAATGTAGGCGGAGCGGAATACATGCTCGCCCGCTTCGCCAGGGGATTGTCCGGGAACCGGTACCGCCCTTCGGTGCTCTCGCTGATGACGCCGGGTCCCGTCGCCGAAAGCATGGCGCTTTCGGAAGTCGACATACAGACGATCGGAATGCCTCAGGCGAGGCCAAGGCTGAACTCGCTGTGGCGGTTGAGGCAGGCGATCCGAACAACGGAGCCGGCGCTCCTCCATGGCTGGATGTACCACGGAAACATTGCCGCCTCCGTGGGTGCGCTGATGCACCGGCGGCAACCGGTGATCTGGAGCATCCATCACTCCGTTGCAAATATCGACGCCGAGAAGCGCATGACGCGGCGGCTGATCACGCTTGGGGCACGCTTGTCGCCCTGGACGGCCGCCATCTCCTATTGCTCGAGAGTGGCGGCCGACCAGCACGAAGCCCTCGGCTTCGACGCCTTGAAAAGGCATGTCATTCCGAACGGCATCGATTGTTCAGAGTTCCAGCCGCTGAACGGAGCCAAGGACAGGCTGCACCAGCTATTCAACATCCCGCCGACGCGATCGATCATAGGCAATGTGGCGCGCGCGCATCCTATGAAGGATCACGCCGCTTTCGTGAAGGCGCTCGCCGTTCTTCGGGACCGTGGATACGACGTGCATGGGCTGATCATCGGCGACGGCCACGAATCGGGTGCTGCCCGCCAGACTGCCCGCGACCTCGGCATGGACGGCCGGCTGACGACGTCGGGCGCCCGCTCCGACATCAACGCGTTGCTGCCGGGCCTGGACGTCTTCATGCTTTCATCCTCATGGGGCGAGGCTTTTCCGCTCTGCGTCGCGGAAGCGATGGCCTGTGGCGTCCCGGCGGCGGCAACCGATGTTGGCGACTGTGCCTGGCTGGTCGGCGATCTGGAGCTGATCTCTGAGCCCAACAATGCGGTGGCGCAGGCGGAAGTCGTTGCCAGGCTGCTCTCGCTTTGCCCGGCCGACCGGCGGCAACTGGGCATGGCGGCGCGCCGACGTGTCATCGAGAACTTCTCGCTCGCGACCTATGTCGCCCGACATCTGAAGCTTTACGAGATGGCGCTTCACCGAAGCGCATCGTACAGGAGGGATCCGTGGAACCGGTAGGTCAGACTTTACGGGCTGGAGCCGAGGCTGCGGCGCCGGGCTTGCCTCGTGCCGAAAGCTCGTCCGCACCGCAAATCCGCCACGGCAGTCGGCGCGTCATCGCGGTCGTCGCGAGTTTTACCCCCTCCTTGACGATTTTCCGGCTGGACCTGCTGAAGAGGCTGGTTGCGGCAGGGCACCGCGTCGTCGCCCTTGCTCCGGAACAGGACGCGAAGGTCGAGCACCAGCTTGCGGAGATCGGCGTCGAGTTCCGCCGCGTTCCGATGGCGCGTACGGGTCTCAATCCGATCGAGGACCTGAGAACCCTCTGGTCCCTGCGGGAGAGCTTCCGGCATCTGCGGCCTGACCTGATTCTGCCCTATACGATGAAGCCGATCATCTATGGCGGCATCGCGGCGCGCATGCTGGGGATCAGAGAGCGCTGCTTTCTCGTGACCGGTCTCGGGCACATGTTCTCCGAGCAAGCAAGCGCCTCCGTGAAGTCCAGGCTCGTACGGCATCTCTGCGTCTGGCTCTATCGGATGGCCTTCCGCGGCGCCAAAGTCGTGTTCGCCTATAACGACGCGGATGTCGCGGACATCCGTAACCACCGGATGCTGCGGGACAGCTCGCTGATCACCATCGTCCCGGGGTCCGGAGTCGATCCCGACCACTTCATCTTCTCGAGGCCGCCGCAAGGCGCACCGGTCTTCCTCATGGTCGCCCGGCTCCTGCGCGACAAGGGCATCGTGGAATATGTCGAGGCGGCGCGGGTCGTCCGTCGGTCGTCTCCCGAAGCCCGGTTCCAGCTCCTCGGCCCCTTCGACGGCAACCCGACCGCCGTTTCCCGGGCGGAGATCGACGGCTGGGTTCGCGAGGGGATATTGGACTACCTCGGCAGTACCGACGATGTCCGGCCCTATCTCGCCGCCTGCTCCGTCTTCGTGCTGCCTTCCTACTATCGCGAAGGCATTCCCCGCAGCATACTGGAGGCTCTGGCGACCGGTCGGCCGATCATCACCACGGACCTCCCCGGCTGCCGCGACACCGTGCAGCCGGGCGTCAACGGCTTCGCTGTCAAGGCGCGTGACGCGGTCAGTCTGGCGGACGCGATGATCGCGCTGGCTCGAGATCCGGAGCTGGTTGCGAGGATGGGCGAGAAGTCGCGCGAGATAGCGAAGAGCAAGTTCGACGTTCACGCCGTCAACCGGCTGCTGCTGGAGCGCATGCAACTTGAATAGGCGAGATCGACACGCGCAGGCGCTGGCCCCCGGGCACTTCGCGGCAAGCATCAGTCTTGCCCGCTCGCGTTCAGGACGTCCGCAAACCCGGTTTCTGCTTTCCATGCCTCGATGCCTTGGCGGAACGCGCGCGGCGTGTAAGCCAGTTGTTCGACGGCCTTGGCGACATCCAGCGCCGCAAATCCCCCCGCCGCTGCGCCTCCGCCTTCACCCTCCACTTTGATCAGGGAGGGGTCCGCTCCAATCACCTCGGCAATGATATGGGCCGCCTCGAGTGAGGTGCAGGCGTGCCCGCTTCCGGCGTTGAAGACGCCCTCGCTTTCGCCCGCGACCGTCCCGAGAGCCATGGAGGCCACGTCGTCGACATAGACAAGATCCGCGCGATAGGCGCCCCCATCACGAATAATCACGGAATGCCCGCGCGCAAGCGCACCGATGAACGCCGTCACCATGCCGTTGCCGTGCATGCCTGGACCGTAGACCGAGGCGAGGCGAAAGACCGTCACGGGCATCGCCTTCACCTTTCCGAAGGCGAGCAGGCAAATCTCTGCGGAGAGTTTGCTCGCCAGATAGTAGCTTGCGCGACTGACGGGAAAGGTGGGACTTGTTTCCGAGGCAGGCTCCGGGGCGGGCGTATACACCTGCCCCGATCCAAAATAGATGAACCGCCGCACGCCTTGCGAGGCGGCGTCGATCGCGACGTCTAGCGCGCCGTTCGTGTTGATTTCGAAGCATCTGGCGGCCTGACGGGGGTCGCTGAGGTCGGCGGGAATATAGGCCGCGAGATGAAGAAGGGCATCCGCTTGGCTTAACGACGGCAGCGGCGCGCCAATCGACCACTCCTCAATGCGCAAGCGAGCATCATTCCGCGCTGCGATCCGATCCGGGTGGCGTGCAAGCGCCGTCACGGCGTAGCCTCTCGCCAGCGCCTGTTCGATCAGTCTCGTACCTATAAAGCCCGTCGCACCGGTTACAACCAGTTCCCTGAAGGTCACGGCCGATCTTCCGCCTCACACTTCTTCTTCCAGGGGAGCCGAAACTGTAACCAGGTCGCCGGGTTTCACCACGGTCTCCGACCAGTGCCGCAATATCGTGACCGGCGTGATGTCCGGTTGGACGACCGGCTCTCCGAAGAGGATATGCCGAATGCACATTTCAACCTCATTGAACCCCGCGTGGATTCTTACCGCCGTGGTCCCCGAAAACCGCGCGTTGATCTCGAAAATCCGGGGAACACCTTCGTCAAGGCGAAACTGGAAGTTCGCCGGACCGTCGGCAGCGAGGGCGTCGGCGGCCTCCGCCATTGCTCTATTGAGGGCGGGAAAGGGCTCGGCGAAGGCGCGGTAGGTGTTGCCGTCGCGAAGATCCCTGCGCATGACGATCGTCGCACGGCATTTCCCATTGAAGGTCACCGTGCCCGCAGTGAATTCGCTTGTTTCCGAACCGACATACTTCTGTATGACGATGCCGGGCTGCTCGGCAATCGCCCGATCCAGCTGCTCGCGGTTGCCAACGACACTGAAGCCAATCGATCTGGCGCCTACCCTCGGCTTAACGACAAGCGGAAATCCGCATTGTTCGATCAGGGCTGCCTCCTCGCCCGGCAGACATGAAGGAACGAAGCCCAAGCCGTGCTCGCGCAGGAACTCCGAGGTGAGCCACTTGTCGTTGGCGATCGACACGACACGAGGCGAACTGACGATCACCCTGGTGCCGTAGGCTTTTTCGATCGCCTCGCGATTTGCCGAGAGGATCGGGAGTTCCACGTCGGTTCCGGGGATCAACACGTCCGGCCGTTCCGCTCCGAGAAGTTCGCCCAGCCTGTCCAGATAATGGGGATCCTTCGCCATCGGCAACAGGTAGGCGGCGTCTCCCCAATAGAGACCGGCGGAGAGCGGACTCGGGTCGGCGACGATTATCCTCGCGTCCAAGGTGGAACGCCGCAAGGCCCGGATAATGCCTTGTCCGAGCAAGGCGCCTGCCCCCGTGACAAAGACCTTCATGACCGCCCCACCCCCAATTCCAGCAAGCGGTCCCTGCAGTGACCCAATTGTTCCAGCCGATGCGCGTCGGAGCCGACGGAAACGAGCGGGTTGACTTCTTCGCACAGGGCCAGAAATGCCGGCATGTCGGCCAGGTACGAGGAGTTAATCTCGATCGCGATCTGCCGTTCGAGCGTCGCCATCATCATCGCGCGAAAATACTCTTCCGGGAAACGGCCGTGTCGCCTCAGGCTCATGCCGCCCGGATGTCCCAGCACATCGATGGGCGCATTCCTGACCATGCCGATCGAAAGCTGAAATTCGATGTCGGCGGTCTGCTCGAACGAAAGCTGTCCGAAGTCCAGGTAGCCGCCCCGCCCATCCTGAAGCCGGTGGACGACGCCGAGAACGATGTCACACGCATCGAGCACCCGTTGCGACACATCCAGCCTGCCATCGGCATCCATCGCCTTGGTTTCACAGCCGACAAAGACCTGAAGGTCGTCGAAATCACGGGCGGCGGAAAGGACTTCCTCCCTGAAGTCGCCAAACCAGGCGGTGTCCTCGCGAACGTGTTCCGTGAAAGCCAGCGCACCGAGCCCGCGTTCGCGAGCCGTCTGCAGGACTTGCAGCACGGTTGCCTGGCCGTCGGTCCAGGTCGTATGAACCTGGAGGTCCACATTCACTTCCGCCTGGCCAAGGTCCCGAAACCGGTGGAACACGGGCTTGCTGGTGCTCTTTCTCTCCTGCGGGTCCATGCTGGATGTGCCCTCGATCAGGCCTTTGGGCGAATGTCTGGAACTGACTCCGCAACAAGCGACGACGAGAGGGCGGACTCCGAAGACATGTCCGCCCAGGCGACAAAATGCGGGTTTGCGAAGTCGCTGTCGTCCGCCTGCCTCATCTTGCCGTAGAGGAGCCGCGAACCGTCCAGCCGCACGACCGAGCCGCCGGCGGCGTTGAGCACCGCATTGCCCGCCGCCGTGTCCCATTCCATCGTTCGGCCGAAACGCGGATAGACATCCGCCCGGCCTTCGGCGAGCAGGCAGAACTTGAGCGACGAACCGACGGAGGTGTAGTCCGTGACGCCGTGAACGGCGAGAAATGCCTCGGTCTCGGAGCTGTTGTGCGAACGGCTTGCGACGGCGGTCAGCGCCGGGCCGCGGGCGCGCGCCCGGATCGCCTGGCGATGACCCACGTGGGCGCCGCTGCCGAACGCGAGCTTCTCCGCCCTCCCCTTGTCGGCGACGTAGGCACAGCGCAGCGCCGGCGCGTAGACGATGCCGGCAACCGGGACGTTGCCTTCGATCAGCGCGATATTGACGGTGAAGTCGTCGCGCCGGTTGATGAATTCCTTCGTGCCGTCGAGCGGATCGACCAGGAAGAATGTGCCGCAACTGATATCAGGGACACAGCCGGAAGCGACGGCCTCTTCGGCAACGACGGGAATATGCGGGAACGCCGCCGCCAGCCTGCCGAGAATGATCGCTTCGGCCCGCTCATCCGCCTCGGTCACGGGCGAACGATCCTCCTTGTAGCAGACGGTCGGTCCAGCGTCGTAGACAGCAAGGATCGACGCGCCGGCCTCGAGCGCGATGCGTTCGAAGAGTTCGCAGAGCGGCGTCATTTCGTCTCCATTTGTCCATCGAGGAACGCCTCGATCTTCAGCGCAAGGGCGATCGGATCGTCCTCGATCGTCTTGAGATGCAGTTCCGGGTTCTCAGGCGCCTCGTAGGGCGAGGAGACGCCGGTGAAATTGGCGATCTTGCCTGCGAGAGCCTTCTCGTAGAGCCCCTTCGGATCACGGCGCGCGCATTCCTCAAGCGGCGTGTCGACGAAGATTTCGATGAACTCGCCCTCCTCCATCAGCTCGCGCGCCATGCGCCGTTCGTCGCGGAACGGCGAGATGAAGGACACCAGCACGATCAGCCCGGCATCGGCCATCAGCTTGGCGACCTCTGCGACCCGGCGGATGTTCTCGACGCGATCGGCTTCGGTGAAGCCAAGGTCCCGGTTGAGCCCGTGGCGCACATTGTCGCCGTCGAGCATGTAGGTGTGTTTGCCGCGGGCATGCAGGAGCCGG
Source organism: Sinorhizobium glycinis (assembly GCF_001651865.1). Lineage (GTDB taxonomy): Bacteria > Pseudomonadota > Alphaproteobacteria > Rhizobiales > Rhizobiaceae > Sinorhizobium > Sinorhizobium glycinis. The sequence continues at coordinate 15,213 of NZ_LPUX01000055.1, read as the reverse complement.
TCGAGCGCGTTGGCGATCGTCGACTTGCCCGAGCCGGAAAGCCCGGTGAACCACAGGACGGCGGGGCGCTGGCTCTTCATTGCCGCACGCGCGCCCTTGTTCACGTCGGTCGCCTGCCAATGCACGTTGTCGGCTCGCCTGAGCGGGAAATCGATCAGGCCGGCGCCGACCGTTGCGTTGGTAACCCGGTCGACGAAGATGAAATTGCCGGTCGCCCGGTTCTCCTTGTAGGCGTCGAAGGCGATCGGGGCCTGCGTCGAGATGTTGCAGACGCCCACTTCGTTCATCTGCAAGGATTTCGCTGCCTCGCGGACAAAGCTGTTGATGTTCACCTGATGCTTGAGCGCCGTGACCGTTGCGCTGACGCTGTCGGTCTCCGTTCGGAGGATATAGCTTCGCCCTGGAAGCATCGGATTGGCGTCGAACCAGATGACATGCGCCTGGAACTGGTCCGCCACGAAGGGCCTCGAGGCCGGCGCCACCACCATGTTGCCGCGCGAGGCGTCGACCTCATCGGCAAGGACGAGTGTCACGGCCTCACCTTCGGCCGCTGTCGCCAAATTCCCGTCATATGTGACGATTGCCTTGACCGACGATCGCTGTCCGGATTTCGCGACAACGACCGGATCGCCGACCGAGATCCTGCCGGAAGCGATCTGCCCGGCATAGCCGCGGAAATCTGCATTGGGACGCATGACCAGTTGAACCGGGAAGCGGAAGGGCCGCTCCGCCTCGGGCGGGTCGAGTTGCACCGTCTCCAGGTATTCAAGCAGCGCCGGCCCCTTGTACCAGGGCGTGTTCGGCGATGCCGAAATCACGTTGTCGCCGAACCGCGCGGAGATGGGGATCGTCTGGATGCTGGCAAAGCCGAGCTTCTTCGCAAAAGCCCCGTAGTCGCGGGCGATCTCGTCGAAGACGGATTGACGAAATTCGACGAGGTCGACCTTGTTGACCGCCAGCACGACGTGGCGGATGCCGAGCAGCGAAACGATGTAGGAATGACGCCGGGTCTGCTGGAGAATGCCCTGGCGGCTGTCGATGAGGATGACGGCCAGGTCGGCCGTCGACGCGCCGGTCACCATATTGCGCGTATATTCCTCGTGGCCAGGCGTGTCGGCGACGATGAATTTGCGCTTCGATGTGGCGAAATAGCGGTAGGCGACGTCGATGGTGATGCCCTGCTCGCGCTCCGCCTCGAGCCCGTCGAGCAGCAAAGCCAGGTCGATCTCCTCGCCATTGGCGGCCCCCGGGGAACCGACGCGACCAAGATTCATCAGCTGGTCCTCGAAGATCAGCTTGGCGTCGAAGAGCAACCGTCCGATCAGCGTCGACTTGCCGTCGTCGACGGAGCCGCAGGTGATGAACCGGAGCACCGACTTGCTGTCGTGATCGGCCAGATGCGCTTCCAGGTCGTGCGGCGGCACCGATTGAAGATACGACATCAGAAGTACCCCTCGCGCTTCTTCTTCTCCATGGCGCCCGCCTCGTCCATGTCGATCAGCCGACTCTGCCGTTCGGAGGTGCGCACCGTCAGCATCTCCCGCAATATGTCCAGGACCGTGGCAGCCTCGGATTCGATCGCGCCGGTCAGTGGATAACAGCCGAGCGTACGGAAGCGAACTATCCGTTCCATCACCTCTTCGCCCGGCTCGAGCGGCATGCGGTCGTCGTCAACCATGATCAGCATGCCGTCGCGATTCACGACCGGCCGGCGCCCCGCAAAATAGAGCGGCACGATCGGGATGTTTTCCTGCAGGATGTATTGCCAGATGTCGAATTCGGTCCAGTTGGAGAGCGGAAACACCCGCATCGTCTCGCCCGCACCGACGCGCGTATTATAGGTCTTCCACATCTCGGGACGCTGGCGCTTCGGGTCCCATCCGTGCTGGGCGCTACGGATCGAAAACATGCGCTCCTTGGCCCGAGATTTTTCCTCATCCCGCCGCGCTCCCGCGAGCGCCGCGTCGAAGCCGTATTTCTCCAGGGCTTGCCTGAGAGCCATCGTCTTCATGACATGCGTATGCACGTTGGACCCATGCGTGAAGGGACCGATGCCCTGCTCGACGCCATCCTGGTTGATATGGACGAGAAGATTGAAGCCGAGCTCCCGCGCCATCCGGTCGCGAAAAGCGATCATCTCCCGGAACTTCCACCTTGTGTCCACATGCAGGAAAGGAAACGGCGGCTTTGCCGGGAAGAACGCCTTCATCGCCAGATGCAATAGAACAGACGAGTCCTTTCCGATCGAGTAAAGTACAACCGGATTAGAAAACGTCGCGACTACTTCTCGAAAGACATGAATGGCTTCAGCTTCAAGTCGCCGAAGGTTGGCAAGATACATGCCGCAACCCCTCTGACTTTTGAAAAAAGAGACTTTTCTCTATGCCTTTATCGAATGCGCGCCACCCAGTAAGGATTGGGTGTGTATCAGCAATCGCATGGCGGCTGAAATTGCTCCGCCGAAAGGCGGCATTTAACCGCTATATCGCTACTATTTCAAGTAACAAGACGATTGCGGGCGCCAATGAGTGCCGGTGGGCGGTCCGCCGGATCAGGAGGAGCGAGCCAACCCTGGTCTTCAGAATGGCCGACAACACAGCTTCGGGTTGAAATCGGGGACATCTCGGTTAGGGCCTTTCCTGGTTAAATGGAACCATTCTGCCGGAGCAGGTTTGCGACAGGGCAGAAGGCGATTGCCGAGCGTCGTACCCGGACGTACGGCCGAGGCGATCGCCTCTGATCCTACAGCGCCGCGCGTATGGTCAGACGCGCAAAGGTCGCTGTAGCACTTAGAATGCTGCATGATTTTCTCCTTAAATCGATTCCGATTTTAAGGAACCATGCAGTGCGGAAAGATGCCCGGCCCTTCGGGTTGCTGAAGCGGGCGGCCTGTTTGCTCGGCTGCCTTCGTCGTAGCTTTGGCTACGCCGCGCGCCAGCCGAGCAAACATTGCGCTCCGCTTGAGCCAACAGGATGGTTCCATTTAACCAGGAAAGGCTCTAAGCTGTCTGCGGCACCGAGGAAATACACGGATCCGACTGGTTTCGGAGATGGTGTATGCTGTCGATCAAATGGGATCAGCGGTGCTCTATGCCCTCATGCTATTCATCCCGGCTCTTCTTGCGGCTTCCGGCGTCTCCAGCGCCGCTGCGCAGGAGTCCTCCCCGGCGGCGAACGAGACGACGGCTCAAGCCGAACAGGTTTCGGAGATCAAGCTAGGTTACCTTCGCGCCTACGCGCCTGAGCTCGCCCTTTCGGTACTGGACGTGCCGCCGCGCGACGAAGGCGTTGCGGGAGCGACAGTGGCGATTGCAGACAACAACACGACCGGTAGCTTCCTCGGACAGAGATTCACGCTCGATATCTCCGAGGTGAAACCGGACGCCGACGTCGTGCCGGCCTTCAATGAGATGGTCTCAAAGGGGGCCCGATACATCCTGGCGGATCTCTCCGCTACGCAGCTTCTGTCGATTGCCGATCTCGCTCGCGACAAGGGTCTGCTGATCTTCAACGTTGGCGCCGCTGACGATCGGCTGCGGGAGGAGGAGTGCCGGGCGAACGTCTTCCATACCGTGCCGACACGCACCATGCTGGCCGACGGCCTGGCGCAGTATCTGATATGGAAGCAGTGGCGGCGATGGGTGCTGGTCTACGGTTCCCATGAGCCCGACAAGCTATTCGCCGATGCGCTCCGCCGTGCCGCCACGCGCTTTGGCGGCGAAATCGTCGCGGAAAAGGAGTTCACCGACACGGGCACTGCGCGGCGTACCGACACCGGCGTGGTCCAGATCCAGCGGCAGATGCCTGTCTTCACGCAAGGGTTCCCCGATCACGATGTGCTGCTCGTGGCAGACGAAAGCGAGGTTTTCGGAACTTACGTGCCGTTCCGGACCTGGATTCCGCGCCCGGTGGCGGGCACGGCCGGCCTGATACCTTCCGCTTGGCACCCGGCCAGCGAGCAATGGGGCGGCACGCAGATACAGAACCGTTTCGCCAAGGCCAATGGGCGACGAATGTTGTCCAAGGACATGGCCGCCTGGACGGCGGCGAGGATAATCGGCGAGGCTGCCACGCGCACGCAAAGCGCGGATCCCGAAAAGCTCGCAGCCTACATTCGCACCGATGATTTCTCGATCGCCGCCTTCAAAGGGCAGAAGCTGACCTTCCGCAAATGGAACTGGCAGTTGCGCCAGCCAATCTTCCTGGGCGATGGCCGTTCCGTCGTATCGACCTCGCCCCAGGAAGGGTTCCTGCATCAGTTCTCCGAACTCGACACGCTCGGGATCGATCAGCCGGAGACCGAATGTGCGCTGAGGTAGCCTGAAATGGGAGAGAGCCAGATGCTGCGAAGACTGACCTATCTTTCGGCCGGACTTGCTGTTGCGAGCATGGCTTCGCCGGCGTCCGCCTACATGGTCTATGTCTCCAACGAGAAGGACAACACGTTATCCGTGGTCGACTCGAACACGAAGGAAGTGGTTCGCACGATCGATGTCGGCCAGCGGCCGCGCGGTATTACGATTTCTCACGACGGCAGGTTCATTTATCTGTGCGCAAGCGACGACGACACGATCGAGATCATCGAAACGGCCACCTACGAGATCGTCGGATCGCTGCCCTCCGGACCGGACCCCGAGCTGTTCGTCCTCTCTCCCGACGGCAAGACGCTCTACGTCGCCAATGAGGACGACAATCTGGTCACAGTCATCGACCTTGATCGCAAGAGAGTGGTGGCGGAGGTGCCGGTTGGCGTCGAACCGGAGGGAATGGGCATCAGCCCGGACGGGAAGACATTGGTCAACACCTCGGAAACGACCAACATGGCGCACTTCATCGACACGGAAACCAACGAGATCACCGGCAATGTCCTCGTCGATGCCCGGCCACGCTTCGCCGAGTTCAAGGCTGACAATTCCGAGGTCTGGGTTAGCTCCGAAATCGGAGGTACCGTCTCGGTTATCGACAATGCGAGCCGTGAAGTAAAACACAGGATCACCTTCGAAATCCCCGGCCTGCGCTCGGAATCGATCCAGCCGGTCGGCGTGCGCATCACTGCCGACGGCACGAAGGCCTATGTGGCGCTCGGCCCCGCCAATCGCGTGGCCGTGGTCGACGCGAAGACCTACGAGGTCGAAAAATATGTGCTCGTCGGACAGCGGGTCTGGCAACTCGCCTTCACGCCCGACCAGAAGACGATCATCAGCACCAACGGAGTGTCGAACGACATCACCTTCATCGACGTTGCGACCGATGAAGCAATTCAATCCGTGACCGTCGGGTCGCTGCCCTGGGGTGTGGTCGTGCATCCGAACTGACGGAGATGTTTCTGTCCTTAAATCGGCTACGATCTAAGGAAACATGCAGCAAGAGAAGTCGGTACCATGCAGCATGTGAAGGCGAACGATGAACTGAGCTTGCCGGCCGCACTTGACGTGTCGGCGGTCAGTCATTTCTACGGCCGGAAGCAGGTTCTTTCCGAGATTTCCTTTTCGATTGTGCCAGGGCGCTTTACCGTCCTGCTCGGCCTGAACGGGGCCGGCAAGACAACGCTGTTCTCCCTGATCAGCCATCTCTTCGCGACGCGCCACGGAACGATCCGCATCTTCGGCCACGACGTCAGCCGCGAACCGGGTGAAGCGCTGCGGCGGCTCGGCATCGTCTTCCAGTCACGCACGCTCGATCTCGATCTCAGCGTCTACCAAAATCTCTCCTACCACGCGTCGCTGCACGGCATCGGGCAGAGAGAGGCTCTCGCCCGGATCGGGGCGCTGCTTGCCCAGATCGGCATGAGTGACCGCTTGCACGACAAGGCGCGCAGCCTTTCAGGCGGCCAGATGCGTCGCATCGAAATTGCGAGGGCTTTGTTGCACCGGCCGCCGCTGCTGCTGCTCGACGAGGCGACCGTGGGACTGGACATACAGTCGCGTGCCGAGATCCTCGCCACCATCCGTAAGCTTGTGTTTACCGACGGTATCAGCGTCTTCTGGGCGACCCACCTCATCGACGAAGTCGAAGAGGGCGATCACGTCGTCATACTCCACAAGGGCCAGGTGCTTGCGGATGGCAAGGTCGATGACGTCGTCCGTTCCTGCGGTGCAAACAGCATTCGAGGCGCCTTCGCGACGCTGACCGGGGTCGCTTCGGTTACGGGAGGCGGAGGACCCCTATGACATTGCAGTCTGCCACCCACCGCATTCCGGCCGGCCCCACGACGGGAGGTGGATTCAGCGCCCGCCAGTATCTCGTATGCCTCAAGGGCATCCTCGTCCGCGAAGGCCTCCGCTTCCTCAATCAGCGAGAGCGCTTCGTCTCGTCGCTGGTTCGTCCGCTCCTATGGCTGTTCGTGTTCGCCGCCGGCTTCCGTCAGGTCCTCGGCGTCTCGATCATCCCACCCTACAAAACCTACGTGCTCTACGAGGTCTATATCACGCCCGGTCTGTGCGGCATGATCCTGTTGTTCAGCGGCATGCAGTCCTCGCTCTCGATGGTCTATGATCGGGAGATGGGAAACATGCGAACCCTGCTGGTCAGCCCGTTTCCGCGCTGGTTCCTGCTGGTGTCCAAGCTGCTCGCGGGCGTGACGGTATCGATCATGCAGGTCTATGCTTTTCTAGCCGTCGCCTGGTTCTGGGGCGTCAGGCCACCATGGACCGGCTATCTGCTTGTCCTGCCGGCGCTGTTCCTGTCAGGGATGATGCTTTGCTCGCTCGGGATGCTCCTGTCGTCGATGATCAAGCAACTGGAGAATTTCGCAGGGATCATGAACTTTGTGATCTTCCCGATGTATTTTGCCTCGCCCGCGCTCTATCCGCTGTGGCGCATCCAGGAATCGAGCCCGCTTCTTCACAAGATCTGTGTTGCAAACCCGTTCACTTATGCGGTCGAGCTGATCCGCTTCGCCCTTTATGGGCAGATCGACTGGGGATCACTCTTGATCGTGGTTGCGTTCACGGCGCTGTTTCTGGGCGGTGCGATCCTCGCCTATGATCCGTCGAACGGTTTGCTCAGCCGCAGGCAGGATACCGGAGGAAACGCCTGATGCGATGCTTGTTCCTGATGCGCATCATCCCGGCCGCGGCAGTCGCTGCAATCGTCGCATGGCCCGCCCTGGCCGCGCAGGGGGACGATCCGGATTGGCCGTGCATTCAGCGCAAGGTCCCGGAGCTTTCGCTGGGCCAAATTTGGACGGGTGCCGAATTGCCGCCAACGGCCGCCGACTGGTCCAAGGATGCGGCCATTTCTCAATTGGTGACGGACCTGTCGGCGCGTCGTCTTCCGCTTCCGGAGGCACAGCAAAAGATAAGGGCCTTTGCGGAAAGCCTGTCGGAGGGCGAGAGAGAACAGCGCATGACCATGCTCGTACAGGGTCTGTTCGATCATATGAACCGGGAACGCTCCGACGTTGTCGCCGGCATCGCGCGCTACGCCCACGCGCAGCGGGACATGGCGGCAGTTCTGCGGCAGGAGGCTTCAGCCGTGGATACGTTGCGGGCCAAACCCGGTGCCGACCCGCAGGAGCTTGCACGGCGAAACGACAGGCTGGTGTTTCAGACACGCGTTTTTCAGGAGCGTGCGCAATCGCTGAGCTTTGTCTGCGAGGTGCCGACGCTGATCGAGCAGCGCTTGTACGCTCTTGCCAGATCGATCGCGGAGACGCTGGGCGAACGATGAGCCCGGAGCCGTCGCCGACAACGGCGCGGCGGGCTTTCCGCGATAATTGACGCTCGTTTGTCGCACGCGTATCCTCGTTGTCGGCTTTCCATCAGGCACCTTGCGAAAGCCAGCGTCCGACTGGCCTGCGAAGCATCCCGGTCAGAATTGTTTCTGTGCGCGTTCGTGCGGGAAAGGTGCTTGAGTGAACCTCGTCGATCTCGTCCTGACCGTCTGCACGTTGGCCAACCCTACAAGTTGCCGCACCGAGCACCTCTATTTCGAGAGCCACGGGTCGCTTGTCCAATGCATGATGTTGGCCCCGGCTGAGATTGCGAAGTGGTCCGAAAGCCATCCGGCGCTGAAGATCGTGCGATGGAAGTGTGTCTTCCCGGTCAGGGACCGGGAAATTTGACGTCGCGGCAAGCAGTTGATGGGAAGGTGGCAATCATGAACATATCGCGGCGAGCGCTTTGCGGGGTGGCTTTGCTGGCTGCTGTCAATCCTCTGGGCATTCATGCACTGGCAAGCCCTTCCGCTCCGAAGATACGGGTGGGGGTCCTGAAGTTCGGCACGGTGAATTGGGAGCTCGATACCATCAAGCACAACAAGTTCGACGCAGCCAATGGCATCGAGGTGGAAGTCGTCTATTTCGCCGGCGAAGACGCCACCAACGTGGCTATGCTTGCGGGCGATCTCGACGTCATCGTTTCCGACTGGTTGTGGGTGTCGCGCCAGCGTTCTGAGGGCGAAGATCTGACGCTTGCACCTTACTCGACCGCCGTTGGCGCTATCATGGTCAAGAATGTCTCGCCAATCCGTGGCATTCCCGACCTGGTGGGGAAGAAAATCGGCGTCGCCGGTGGATCGCTCGACAAGAGCTGGCTTCTAATCCAGGGACTTGCACGGCGTGACCACGGAATAGATCTGGGCAAGGAGGGGGACGTCGTTTTCGGTGCGCCGCCCCTGCTGTCGGAAAAGGCCCTCTCTGGCGAACTCGATGCTGTCCTGAACTTTTGGCATTTCTGCGCGCGGCTGGAGGCAAACGGCTTTCGGCGTCTGATCGGTGCCGACGATGCAGCCAAGGCGCTCGGGGCATCGGGACCGGTCTCGGCGCTCGGATATGTATTTCGCGAAAAGTGGGCGGACGAAAATCCGGATGCGGCGATGAGCTTTGTCAAGGCGAGCGCACAGGCCAAGAAGCTCTTGGATGAATCGGACGCCGAGTGGCGGCGTTTGGCTCCCGTCGTGCGGGCCGAGGGCGGGGAACTCGAGGTGCTGCGCGATCGCTATCGGGAAGGCATTCCAAAACGGCCCCTCGCCGAAGAGGAACGCGATGCCGCCAAGCTCTACGAAATTCTTGCCGAACTGGGCGGGGAGAAGCTCGTCGGCGAGGCGCGGCAGATGGCTCCCGGCACGTTCTGGGCTGCATTGAAGACATGACGGCAGAATTCGGACCGGATAACGCGCGACCTTCACCCCGGCGCGCGCGCATGGTCTCTCGCGGGAGTGGCGTCGCCTTGCCTGCGGCTTCGGCCGCGGCATCGCTCCTCGCACTGTGCCTGCTCTGGGGCCTCGCCGCCGGAATGTGGCCGAGCCGCGCCTTTCCGCCACCGCTCGAGGTCTGGCGGGTGCTTCTCAAGGAGGCGGCGAGCGGCGATCTTGGTTTCCATCTGGCCATGACGCTCTGGCGGGTCGCGGCGGCCTATGTCGTCGCCATGGTTGTCGGTTCGGTCCTCGGCGTCCTGCTCGGCATGCACCGGCGCGCGGATTCCTTCTTCAATCCGTGGCTTGTGCTCTTCCTCAACCTCCCGGCACTTGTCGTTATCGTCCTCGCCTACATCTGGTTCGGCCTGACGGAGGCCGCCGCGATCGGCGCCGTTGCCGTCAACAAGATACCCAACGTCGTCGTCACCATGCGCGAGGGCGCGCGCGCGCTCGAACCCCGTTACGCGGAAATGGCCACGGTCTACCGGCTGGGGCCGCTCGACCAGATTCGCCACGTTCTGGTGCCGCAGCTACAGCCCTATTTCGCCGCCGCCTCGCGCTCCGGCATTGCGTTGATCTGGAAGATCGTGCTCGTCGTCGAGCTGCTCGGCCGCTCCAGCGGTGTCGGCTTCCAGATCTATCTCTACTTTCAGATATTCGACGTTGCCGCCATCCTTGCCTACACGCTTGCCTTCGTGGCTATCATGCTGGCGATCGAACTCCTTCTGGTGCAGCCACTTGAACGACATGCAACCCGCTGGCGCCGCCGCTCCGCTTAAAGTCGACATTGACGAGAAGACGTTCCGATCGGCGGAGGGCGTTACGATTGTCGCATTGCGCGGACTTTCCTTCGAGGTGAGGCAGGGTGAATTTGCCTGCCTGCTCGGCCCGTCCGGCTGCGGCAAGACCACGACCTTGCGCATTCTGCTGGGTCTCGACCGGCAATTTTCGGGCAGTTACCAGTTGCCCGAAGGCGGCTCCAAGCGCATCGCTGCGGTCTTCCAGGAGCCCGTGCTTCTCCCCTGGCGGACGGTGGAGCAGAACATCCGTCTTGCCCTGCCTCCGCGCCTCAGGGACAAGGACCTGGACTGGCTGTTCGACATTCTGGGTCTCTCCGCCATGAGGTCGCTTTACCCTTCGGAGCTTTCGCTCGGCCTTGCGCGCCGCGCCGCCCTGGCACGGGCCTTCGCCACGGAGCCCGCCATTCTCTTTCTGGACGAGCCGTTCGCCTCGCTCGACGAACGAACTGCCGACAAATTACGCCGCCTTTTGATGACGGTGTGGGCGGCCAGGCCCACCACTGCCCTGATGGTGACGCACAATCTGCGCGAGGCCCTTCTGCTTGCCGATCGCATCGTCGTGCTGTCACCGCGTCCGGCCCATGTGCTGGGTATCTTTGACGTGGGTCTGCCGCGCCATTTGCGTGAGGCGCCGTCGCTGGACCATCTTGTTTCGGAGTTTCACAAGAGGTTTTCGGACACGGTTTGATCCCCCAAACCGCCGGGCCATCCGCTACTGCATGTTTCCTCGAATAGCAGCCGATTTAAGGACGGCGAGCGATCAGAAGCAGCGGACTTCCGCTTCAGCCTGTGCTCGCCTAAGCTCGGTGTCGGCGGATTTCGCGGGCGCACTCTGCCGGAACAGAACCCCTCTCTCGCCTGTCAGAAGGCCCAGGCTCCTGAACGTCGCGGCCACCTCATAGCGCTCGTATGGCATGATCGAGGCGATGACGTCGATGGAGCAAGAACAGCTCTCAAGCGCCGCCCGTGTTTCGCCATTGGCCTTCATGCAGCCATACACATAATCGACGACGGCAACCGTCGGGTAGTCTCCCGCTGCCGATGCCGTCGGAGGCAATGCAAGCGCTGCGAGGAAGGCGATCACTTCCAAGTTACCAGTACTCACCGTCATATCTCCATGGGCATCGACGCATAAGACAGCTTTCAAGTTAAGCTCAGCGTTACGACGTATAAGTATAGTAAATATGCGGACCCTGGCCAATCAAAATACGTCAAATATTAGTAATATTCGTGTTGCGAAGCAGCATTACACGTTTCGCAGCGCAACAATAAACGTATAATTAATCTTGCTTTAGTCTGCCTAATGGCCTATTATCCTGCGGTTTCCGGCTTCAAGCCTTGTCTTGGGAGTGGCGAAGTCTCGTTCATCAAGAGGTTTGGCAATAACGGTGCCCTCTGCCGATCCAAATGAGCCGTGACACGCTGACGGAAGCGCATATCCCACGACAAGCACGACAACGCTTGGGCTGGCCTTTGTGGTCGCCTGCGGATTTATGACGACGCGCCTCGGGTGACTATCGACATCGGGAGGAGTTCGCATGCGCATGCTTGGAAAATTCGCTTATCTGCCGATGGCCGCGGCTGGAGTTCTGACAGCGACTCTTGCCGGCAATGCGATGGCCAATGACGAACTGAAGGCCCTTGCGGCCGACTCGAAGAACTGGGCGATGCCCACCGGCGACTATGCCAATCACCGCTATTCCAAACTGAGCCAGATCAACAAGGACAACGCCAAGGACCTGCAGGTCAAGTGGACGTTCTCCACCGGCGTGTTGCGCGGCCATGAAGGCGGGCCGCTCGTGATCGGCGACGTGATGTACGTCCATACGCCGTTCCCGAACATCGTCTATGCGCTTGATCTCAAGAACGAGGGCAAGATCCTCTGGAAATACGAACCGAAGCAGGATCCGAACGTCATTGCGATAATGTGCTGCGACACCGTCAACCGCGGGCCGGCCTACGGTGACGGCAAGATCATCCTGTACCAGGCCGATACGACGGTCACGGCACTCGACGCCAAGACCGGCAAGGTCGCTTGGCAAGTCCAGAACGGGGAGAAAAAGGACGGAAGCCTGTCCGAATCCGGCACGTCCGCACCCATGGTGGTCAAGGACAAGGTCATCGTCGGCATATCCGGTGCCGAGTATGGTGTCCGCGGTCACCTCACGGCCTACAATCTGAGTGATGGCAAGCGCGCCTGGCGGGCATATTCGACCGGTCCCGACTCAGAAACGCTGATTGACCCGGAGAAGACGACACATCTCGGCAAACCGGTAGGCAAGGACTCCGGGATGAACACCTGGGAAGGCGAGCAGTGGAAGACCGGCGGCGGAACCACTTGGGGATGGTACGCCTATGATCCGGAGCTCAACCTGATCTACTATGGTACGGGGAATCCTTCGACCTGGAACCCCAACCAGCGACCCGGCGACAACCGTTGGTCAATGACGATCTTCGCACGCGATGCCGATACGGGTATGGCCAAGTGGGCCTATCAAATGACGCCCCATGACGAATGGGATTATGACGGCGTCAACGAAATGATCCTTGTCGACGACATGGAAATCATGGGTCAACCGCGCGACGTGCTCGTGCATTTTGACCGCAACGGCTTCGCCTACACCCTCGACCGTACATCGGGTGAGCTTCTGGTTGCCAAGAAGTACGACCCGACGGTGAACTGGGCGACCGAGGTTGTGATGGATCCGAAGAGCGACAAGTATGGGCGTCCGCAGGTTGTAGACCAGTACTCCACCGAACATAACGGCGAGGACGTCAACACCACGGGTGTCTGCCCGGCAGCGCTCGGAACAAAAGACCAGCAACCGGCAACCTATTCGCCGAAGACGAAGCTGTTCTACGTGCCGACCAACCATGTTTGCATGGACTACGAGCCGTACAGAGTGAGCTACACGGCCGGTCAGGCCTATGTGGGCGCGACCGTGAACATGTACCCGACCCCCAACAGCCACGGCGGCATGGGCAATTTCATCGCCTGGGATGCGGCCAAGGGTGAGATCGTCTGGTCGAAGCCGGAGCCTTTCTCGGTGTGGTCGGGGGCGCTCGCGACTGAAGGTGACGTCATCTTCTACGGCACGCTTGAAGGCTACATCAAGGCGGTGGATATGCAGGGAAATGAACTCTACAAGTTCAAGACTCCCTCCGGCATCATCGGCAACATCAACACCTTCGAGCACGGCGGCAAGCAATACATCGCCGTTCTGTCGGGTGTTGGCGGCTGGGCAGGCATAGGACTCGCCGGCGGCCTTCTGGGAGCCGAGGGTGCCGCAGCGTGGCAGCAAGCGGTGGCTGGTGAGAGAGCTCCGACCGAAGAAAGCCAAAGCATCGCCACAGCAGGCTTGGGCGCAGTAGGCGGCTACGCCGCGCTGGCCGAATACACGACGCTGGGCGGACAACTGACGGTATTCGGTCTTCCGGATTGATCACGGGGCAGATCCGGCTGCCGAAGCGAGAGCCCGGACCAAATCGCAGCGAACGCTGCCGGGCTCTCGGTTTCACCAGACAAGAATCTCATGCCCGTCAGCCAATGGACCATCGCGGCTGGAGAACGAGGTCACGAATGTTTGCACGCTTCATCATTTCGGCGGTTGCCGTGGTTCTGCCGCTTGCGATCGGCACTGCCCGCGCCGAGGACAGCAAGGAAAAGGCGGCCAGCGTCAAAGAGGAAGACGGGAAACATTTCGACGCCGAAGGCAATCCCACCTTCAAGATCGAGAACGGCGTTGTCGATTGGTACACGTTCAACGGATATCGCCGCTATCACGCCGATTGTCATGTCTGCCACGGACCCGATGGCGAAGGGTCGTCCTATGCGCCCGCGCTCGCCAAGACCACACGGAATATCGACTACGGGACATTCCTTTCGATCGTCGCCGAAGGACGCAAGAGCGTCGTCGGCGGCAAAGAGGTCGTCATGCCGGCCTTCGGCGAGAACAAGAATGTCTATTGCTACCTGGACGACATCTACATCTACCTGCGCGCCCGCGCTGTCGGCGCTGCGCCCCGAGGCCGTCCGCCCAAGAAGGCCGACAAGCCCGAAGCGGCTACGGCCTACGAAGCGTCCTGCATGGGGGGATGACATGGCACACCGCGCCCATCGGACCTGCAGGACCATCGTCTCTCTGGCCGCGGCCGTGCTGATCCCATTGCAAGCGCAATCCCAGAGCGCCGGGCTGGGCGCCGCTGGCGAACTGGTCGACCCGGAGACGTTGCGGGTCTGCGCCGACCCGTCCAACATGCCCTTCTCCGACAAGAGCGGCGAGGGATTCGAGGACAAGCTCGCCAAGATGGTCGCAGCCGCGACAGGCCGCAGCTCCGTCGCCTATACTTGGTTCCCCTCAATCCCTGGTTTCGTGCGCAATACTCTCGGCGCCAATCGCTGCGACATCATCATGGGATACGCGCAAGGGGACGAACTCGTCCAGAATACCAATGCTTATTACCGCTCTTCCTATGTGCTGATCTACAGGAAGGATGGCGATCTTGCCGGTGTCGAAGCGCTGAGCGATCCGAAGCTTCTCGACAAGAGGATCGGCGTGGTCCACGCAACACCACCCTCCGCGAATATGGCGGCGGCAAAGCTGATGCGCAAAGCGAAGGTCTATCCTCTCGTGGTCAACACGCAGACAGCGCCGTCTATGGCCGAGGTGATGATCCGGGACATGGTGGCAGGCGTGATTGACGCCGCCGTAGTCTGGGGGCCGATGGCAGGCTATTATGCCCGCAAGTCCGGGGCCGATCTGGCGATGGTGCCCTTGACCAGGGAGAAAGGCGGTTCGCGCATGATCTATCGGATCACGATGGGTGTGCGTCCGTCCGACCAGCAATGGAAACGCACGCTCAACGTATTCATCAAGGACCATCAGGCGGAAATCAAAAAGCTGCTGCTCTCCTATGGTGTGCCTCTGCTCGATGAACACGACGAGAGGATCACTCAGTGACGTACCGCAGCGTGGCTCGGATGGTTCGATACGTGGGATACCGGTGGGTCATCGGCATCCGCTGACCGCCGATGGTTGGGAAAAGGGCTGCATCCGTCGGGTATCATCTGACGGACCAACCCATGACGAATATGATACTCAAAGGGGGATGGAGAAATGGACGTACGCGCCGCCGTCGCCACTGAGGCCGGCAAACCTCTCGGAATCATGACCGTTCAGCTCGAGGGCCCCAAGGCCGGCGAGGTGCTGGTCGAGGTCAAGGCCACCGGCATCTGCCATACCGACGACTTCACGCTTTCCGGCGCCGACCCGGA
>NZ_LPUX01000054.1 GCF_001651865.1 Sinorhizobium glycinis | reverse complement strand
GATGATACCGTCGCCGACAACCGCGACACCAGAATCTCATCCAGATTGTCGCGCTGATCTCAGCCAGATTGTCGCTCTACACTCAGCAGATATGTAAAATCGCTTATTTGGATGGAGGCTATTGAGGAGATGGAAGAGTGGTCGCACGCAGGTGCAAGCCTATCGGCGCTGTCACTATCGCCTGCGGGTGCGGGGGTGCCGGAAAGAGAGACGATGAGCAGTTACCCGCTGGCGAGCGGTGGACAAGGAGGAGACCGATCCGCCACTACGAAACAGCGAACGCGTTCGTCGCGCATCCAGGCAACGTAGCGGTGGAGTTGCGCCTGGCACGACAATTATGGCAGTGGGCTCACGCCACCAGCCAAGCAACTTCGGCCAGGGGTCGCGCGACCGACGTGCAGCGGTAGCCGCGCGGCGAGGCTTTTGGCTAGGCTGAAGAGGATAGGTCAGCATGGCCACATATGTCTGGCCGCAAGCTAACCTTAGTAGCCGACCGCTTGAAGGATGCCCGCTTGTCTCACTGAGCTGATGATGGACGGGCACCAAGTGTTAGACTGCATTCAATAGCTGACGGCTGCCGCACACACTGGCAGCGAAGACGTCGCTTTGACAGACGTCTGACTTCGTCAGGCTGCAGCGCGACATATGTGGAACGACCCGCTTGGCAAGGGCATTTTTCAGCGATTCATCCCGCGGGAACGGTGCGGTCATATGTCCGGCCTATCAGCGCGGTTCTGTGGACCGCTGGCCTCGATGAAATCCGCGAAACGAGTGACTGATCAACCAAACGCGCTCGAAGCGCAATGGCGCGCTGGCCTCTCTCGCCTCGGGATTTCGTCCCGTTGTGGAATCATCGCTTGTTTGCGCACCTTGCCACTGGCGGCTACCGTGCCGCGCAGTTCGTGATGTTCGTTGTCAGCTTATGAGCTGGCCGCACTGCTCTCGAGACCGCGATATGTTCCGCCCTTGGTCAGGAGCGCCCAGATGATCCGCGCCATTTTGTTGGCGAGCGCGATCGCAACGACCTTGAAAGGCCGTCGCGCTAACAGTGCGACTAGCCACCGTGGGGCTTTGTGGTTGCCTCTTGCATGTCGCAGGACCGAGGTTGCACCGGCGACGAGCAGAGTGCGAAGCTCGGGATTGCCCATCTTCGATATTTTGCCCAATCGCTCCTTGCCTCCGCTCGAATGGGATCTCGGCGTTAATCCCAGCCATGCGGCGAAATGGCGCCCGGATTTGAACCCACCCGGGTCTGGGACAAGCGCCTTGATGGAGGCCGACGTAATGGCTCCGACGCCAGGGATTGTGGCCAGCCGCCGCATGTCTTCGTCATGCTTCACTTCGGCGACAAGCTCTCGCTCGAGTTTGTTGATCTGCAGCGCCAGTGCGTCGATTTGATCCGCAATTGCCGTCAAAGCGAAGCGGGCCGCGTTCGGGAGACGCGCATCGGTTTCATCACGCACGATCGCGATCAGGCTTGCAATTTTCGCCGTGCCGATGCCGGCAATGATCCCCAGTTCGGACAGGTGAGCACGTAGCGCGTTGATCGTCTGAGTTTGCTGACGAACCAGAAGGGCGCGTGTCTTCAAGACCATCGCCGCCGCCTGCTGTTCGGGGGATTTCACCGGAACGAAGCGCATCGTCTTGCGCGTCACTGCCTCACTAATCGCCTCAGCGTCGGCTGCATCCGTCGTCCCCCGTTTGACGAACGGTTTGACATAGGCCGGCGGAATCAAACGTACCTCGTGGCCGAGTGCGCCGATCTCCCGCGCCCAGTAGTGCGAACCGCTGCAGGCTTCGATACCAACCAAACATGCCGTGCCGTCACGGCTCATCGGGCACCGGCTGCGCGTGCGCCTTTACGACGAGCGTCTTGACCTCTTTATCGGCGGCACGCATCTGATGACTCCGCGGCTCGTTCACGGATTCGCGGTATCACACCTGGGTCTGTTTCGAATTCATCGACAAAACTGGCGTCAGCCGCTACGTCCGCTTCCGGCTGATCAACGCCGACCGCGGCCCCGATCGCGGCCTGCCGCGCCCCGAATTCAAGGCTAACGGCCATCCATCCATGGACGCTGAGGCTGACGACGATCGGGCTCCCGACTTCCTGCGCAAGGATTTCATTCACCGCGTCAGGCGCAGTGACGTGCGCTACATCCTGCAGGCGCAGCTGCGTGACACGCCGCCGCCGCCGGTCGGCAATCACGAGCTGTTCGACCCGTCCCAGCCGTGGAACGAATACTGGTTCCCCTGGGTGGACATGTTCGAAATTCGCCTTAACGAGGTCATCGACGACCAGGCGGCCGTGAGCCGGCTGGAGATGAATCCAAACCGGAGCCCGGAATGCATTCGCATTCCTTTGGCGACCAGTCCAGATGATTACGCATCGCTCGGTCACGCACGCGCAATCGTCTATCCGGGCGCGCGAGCGGCGCGGGCGGCAGTGCCGCCGCCCCAGAATAATTAGAGGACCACGCCGCACTGGAAGGGGCGCTTTCAAGCTTTGGGGGTAAAGACGCATGAAACGCAAGTCGCGATTTTGGCCTATCCTGCTCGGGTTCACCGTGCTGGTCGCAGCCGGCCTCTATTATGTGGTTCGGATGTTTAGCGTCGATCTTCCTGACTATCCGAAGGTGGACAAGGTCACCTGGCTCGAGCAGAACTGGTCACAATCACAACGCGGTTGGATGCACCATGCCGACCAGGGCACGGTGACCTTCTCGATGCCCTACGAATGGCTGGCGGCGTTGGAGCAGCCCACCTTCACGCTGACAGCCGGGCCGCCCTTCCTGTCCAGCGATTATCTCGACCGCTTCGGCTTCATTACGGCGGATTCATCCGGCCTTCCGGTCGGCTTTGCCCATGGCGGCGATCTTGTCGATCCCAAAACCGCCCAACCGTGGGTCAACCCAGCGACCGGCAGGCCGCTCACCACCGTCGGGCTCACCTGTGCGGCATGCCACACCGGTCGCTTCACTTACAAGGGTACTGCCGTGATGGTCGATGGCGGCCCGGCACTCACCGATCTTGGAAAATTCCGCAAGGCTTCAGGATTGGCCTTGTTCTTCACCCGCTATGCGCCTTTCCGTTTCGACCGCTTCGCCACGGCAGTGCTCGGGCCGCAGGCGGATGAAAAAGCCAGGGCCGTGCTCAAGAAACAGCTCGACAAGGTGCTTGCGGGTGGCAGGATCGAAGTCGATCTCGAAAAGAAGGTGGCCGAAAAAAGTATCGAAGAGGGGTTCGGCCGGTTGGATGCACTCAACCGGATCGGCAACCAGGTCTTCTCGCTCGACCTTGAGCGGCCGGAGAACTACGTCGCTCAATCCGCGCCAGTCGCTTTCCCACATATCTGGGACACGTCCTGGTTCGATTGGGTCCAATACAATGCCTCGATCATGCAGCCGATGGTGCGCAATGCGGGCGAAGCGTTGGGGGTCCGCGCCTTCATCAATCTCACCAAGTCGGAGCAGCCACTCTTTGCCTCGACGGTGAAGGTCGACACGATTTTCGAGATCGAGCAGCAGTTGGCCGGCAAGCAACCGACGGCAGAGAACGGCTTCACCGGCCTGCGTCCCCCGCGTTGGCCTTCCAACCTGTTCGGTTCGATCGATACCAAACTCGCAACCGAGGGCGCCGCAGTTTACGCCGACCGGTGCCAGGGCTGCCACCTGCCACCGGTCGGCAGTGAGGGCTTTTGGGAGCAGAAGCACTGGACGAACGAGAATTCGGCCGGCGAGCGCTATCTCCGCGTGCCCATCATCAACGTCGAGAATATCGGCACGGATCCGGCCCAGGCCCAAAGCATGGCGGAGCGCAAGGTCAAGCTTCCCTCCGAGCTCGGCATCGACACCGACTCGTTCGGCAGCGCGCTCGGCGCGCTCGTCGCAAAGACAGCCGCTCGCTGGTACGACAACCAGACCCCGCCGGTGCCGGCCGAGCAACGGGGGATCATGAATGGCAATCGCCAGAACGGCATCCAGGCGCCGCTTGCCTACAAGGGACGGCCGCTCGACGGCATCTGGGCGACGCCGCCCTTCCTGCACAACGGCTCGGTGCCGACCATCGATGCCCTGCTTTCCCCGGCCGGCGAACGGCCGAAGACGTTCTGGCTCGGCAATCGCGAATACGACCCGGACAAGCTTGGCTATCTAACGGACGAATTGAAGGGTGGCTTCAAGTTCGACACCGCAAAGCCGGGCAACAGCAATGCCGGTCACGAATTCAGCGACACCCCCGGCCCGGGCGTGATCGGCCCGGCGCTGAAGCCGGATGAGAAGGCGGCGCTCATTGCATACCTGAAGACATTGTAGGCAGCCGGCGGCAGCCGTGCACGAACGTCATGGCGCCCGCCGGGATCAATGCGGCGCCGCTCAACTGAGGGAACAGTGATGACCGACGGCTCCAAACCGACCTTCGAAATCGGCATTGCGATGTCGGGCGCGATTTCGGCGGGCGCCTATTCGGCCGGAGTCTTCGACTTTTTGATCCAGGCACTCGACGCATGGGAAAAGGCAAAGGCGGAGGGGGCCCCCGACTTGCCGGAATACGACGTTCGCCTGAAGGCGCTCTCCGGGGCCTCTGCTGGCGCGATCACCGCCGCCATTGGCGTGATCGCCGCCGGCGGCCGCGAGGCTCCCGCGACCTTCCCAAGTCCCGCCCCCGGCAGCCAGAACATCCGCTTCACTCTCGGACGTCTTTACCGGTCCTGGGTGACCCGCCCGACGCTGGTTTCCCCCGACGGCTCACCCGACCTGCTGTCGCTCAAAGACCTGGCGGGCGGGCGGCCCGTCATCTCGGTTTTAAACGCCAACGTGTTGACCGCGATTGGGGCTGAGGCGTTGGAGGCGACGGGTACCCTCAGCCCACGCCCCTATGTCGCCAGTTCGCTCCATTTCTACATGATGCTGTCGAACTTGCGCGGCGTGCCTTACGCGATCCACTTCAGCGGCGGTCAATACAACATGATGACGCACGCCGACCGCGTGCACTACGTGGTCGAGGGCATCGGCACGTGGAAGCCGTCCCCCAGCCCCTTCGCCGACACAGATTCGGGCACGTCGATCGCGGCCACGTCACTGTTCGGCGCAACGGGCGCGTCGACGCGCCCGCCGGAATGGCTTGCCTTCGCCAATGCCGCCCTCGCCTCCGGCGCCTTCCCGATTGGCCTTTCACCGCGCGTGATAGCGACGGCCACCTCGCAATATGCAAAGGCGAAGTTTCCGATTTCCGAGGATCAATCAGAGCTCAAACCAATACCCACGTGGCCGGACGCGTGGCATGTCCCGTCGTCGCAAGACTATCCCTTTTCGTTCGTCTCTGTCGATGGTGGCCTCATCAACAACGACCCGTTCGAATATGTCCGCTTCACCCTGATGAAGGACCCGCCCCGGCCCAATGAACGGAACGCCGAAAAGACCGATCGAGCCGTTATCATGATCGCGCCCTTTCCCGAGGGGCCACCTTTTCTCGGCGATGGCGAACCGCCGCTCGGGGTGCTCAGCATTGCCAGGCGCGTGGTGACGGCGCTCCGCCAGCAGGTACGCTTCAAGCCTGATCAGTTGCTCGCCGTCGCCGCCGAAGGCACCCACAGCCGGTTCATGATCTCGCCACACCGCGTGCCGCCTAGTACGCCCGGCGGCGAGGAGCGGGAGGAGACCTTCTCGATCGCAAGCGGTTTGCTCGGCGGCTTCGGCGGTTTCGTCCTGGAGGCGTTCCGCGACCACGACTACCAGCTCGGCCGCCGTAACTGCCAATATTTCTTGATGCGCCATCTCACCATCGACAAGAACCATCAGACGCTACACGGGCCGGAGGGCGCAGCCGAACGGCGAAACGCGGTGATCAGCAAGACCCTTTCGGACGGCAGCATGCATGACTATGTACCGATCATTCCCCTCGTCGGCGATGCCCTGCCGGAGGTGCCCTATCCTCGCTGGGCGCGAATAGACGAAAACGCCTTCGCATTGCTGGTCAAACGCATCGAGGCGCGACTGGTCGCCGTCGCGCGGCGTCTTGTCAGCACCGAGACGACGAGCGCTCGCATGAAGCTCGGGCTGAACTTCCTGCTGCTCGTCGGCCGGAATAGGATCGTCGACTATATCCGCCTGACACTTCTGCAGGAGCTGGTGATGCGCGACCAGATCGAAGGCTGGCCTCTCCCGGCGGCCGACTTACGGCCGGACTTTGTGCGCGCCGTCCTCGCGGCTCTTCTCGATCCCGCTTTCGACTTGCGCACAGAAGCAGGCATCGCCCGCACCACCAAACTTGATACCTCTCTGGTCCGAGAAATTCTCAGTACCCTCGCCGGCGCCGCGGGTGCGAACTGCCAGGTGTGGCTTGCGCCGTGGACCCGGACCGACGAGCCTTTGCTCTACACCCTGGTTTCACGCCGTCCCTCCTTCCTTGCCACATTACTGCAAGGTCGGACCCCTGCGCGATTATTCGCAAAGCCTGTCGTAGATCGGAAATAGCAAAGACTCGTGCGCTGCGAACTTCAGCAGCCAACTGAGACTTTCCGCTAGAGCATCGGACATTTAATCGGACGCATATCCAGCTTCCTTGAGGTAGTTCCAGCAATCGGTTCTGTTGAAGAGGTCGCAGATGTTGCCGATTGCCTTCCAGAGTGCGTCGAAGGTTCTGGCTGCGGCGGCGCGCAGGTGCGCCTTGAGTTTGGCGAAGGCCATCTCGATAGGGTTGAGGTCCGGACTGTAGGGCGGCAGGAACAGGAACCAGGCGCCCCTGTCTCTGAGGCATTCTGCGGCGCGTGCGCTCTTGTGGAAGGCGAGGTTGTCGAGGATGACGACGTCGCCCTTGGCAAGGGTCGGCGCGAGCTGGGTTTCGACCCAGGTGTCGAAGGCCGGCCGGTTGATCGCCTTCTCGATCACCCAGGGGGCGGTGATGCCATGGCAGCGCAGCCCGGCGATGAAGGTCTGCGTTTTCCAGTGGCCGAACGGCGCATCGGCGATGAGCCTCGTGCCGCGCAGGCTGCGGCCGCGCAGCCGCACCATCTTGGTGTTCACCGAGGTCTCGTCGACGAAGACGAGGCGATGGGGCTCGAGCCGCATCCTCGGCTGGCGCAGCTCGATCCAGACGCGCCGCTCAGCCCGGATCGCCGCGCGTGCGCGCTCCGACGCCATCAGGACTTTTTTTATATGTGAAGCCGCGCCGACACAGGAAACGGGAAAGCTCGGCCGGGGCGGCCTTCATGCCTCGTTCCGCCGAAAGCCGGGCCGCCAGTTCCGGCATGGTGATGTCCGGCTTTGCTTCAACCGCCGCGACCAGGAAAGCCTCGAAAGCCACAAGCCGACCGCCCGGCGGGCGGCCCTGACGGACCGGCGCCGCCGTCCCATGCCGCTCAACGCGCTGCATCAGCTTGACTGCAAAACTCTCACTGACCCCGAAATGGCGCGCCGCAGCACGCCGAGAATGCCCCGCCTCGACAAACCCAACAACGCGATCACGAAGATCCGACGAATAGCTCTTGCCCATGATCCACCTCCCATCACGGTGAATCACAAATCTCCGCAAAAGGGAATCGNGAACTCGTGCGGCGCCAGCGTCATCGAGCGCGGAGGGTTCTGTGAGGTCGCGCAGGGATGGGCTGGCGAACTGACGCCGGGCGCGACCTCATTGAAGCCGGATTGAACTGGCCCGCTGACGCTGGCACGGCGCTATGGATTTAGTGCTGCGGCGTTTGATCTTGGCGCGCCGATATTGATGGCGCGCGCCGCTGCGGCGGGGGCAATGGCCCGGTGCGGCGGCGTCCGGCGCTGGTGTTGTGGGGAACACTGGGGTCTTGAGCGCGGCTTTGGCAGCGCCAGAACCGCAGCGGGATGACGCAGGGGGCACAGATCCGCATCGCACCGACCTGGGCTGATACGGCAAGGCTGTCGGGACCAATGGGCGCGGCGGCAGGCACTCATGACGTGTCGGGCCATGCCCGCGCCCGCGGCAGCCTGGCGGTGATGCGCAGGATGCCGCCGCAGCAGGGACAGACGGAGGGATCGAAGCGGTCGCGCTGGTGCCCGGACTGACTGCCTTCGGCCCGGCGGCGTTGCGGCGGGGCATCGGCCAGCAACCGCCTGATGACGGCGAGGCGGGCGCGGCGGATGCCGTTGGCGAGGAAGCCGTAGTGGCGGATGCGGTGGAAGCCGTCGGGCAGGCAGTGGAGCAGGAAGCGGCGGATGAACTCGTGCGGCGCCAGCGTCATCGAGCGCGGTGCATTGCCATGGCGGTAGTCGCGCCAGCGGAAGGTCACGCCGGTGTCGTCGGCGCTGACGAGGCGGCTGTTGGCGATGGCGACGCGATGGGTGTAGCGGCCGAGATAGGCGAGCACCCGTTCGGGCGATCCGAACGGCGGCTTGGCATAGACGACCCAGCGCTTCTTGCGCAGCGGACGCAGCGCCCGGGCCAAGGCATTGCCGTCGCCAAGCGGTTCAAGGGCGCCGAAGAAACGCAGGCCTCCGGCCGTCTGCGCCGCCTGCAAACGCTCGAGGAACAGGCGGCGGAACAGCCGGGAGAGCACCCGGACCGGCAGGAAGAAACGGCGGCGGCGACAGGCGATCCAGCGTCCGCCATCGGCGGCCAGCACGCCGCCGGGGACGAGGCAGTGGAGGTGCGGGTGATGGGTCAGCGTCTGCCCCCAGGTGTGGAGGATGGCGAGGAAGCCGAGTTCGCCGCCGAGATGCCGGGGATCGGCGGCAATGGTCTTGAGCGTCTCGGCGGCCGCCTCGAACAGGATCGCATAGAGCTGCCGCTTGTTCTGATAGGCGATCGCGGCGATCTCGGCCGGTACGGTGAACACGACATGGAAGTACGGTACCGGCAACAGATCGGCCTGGCGGTCGGTAAGCCAGCGATCGCGCGTGGCACCCTGGCATTTGGGGCAATGGCGGTTGCGGCAGGAGTTGTAGGCGACGCGGCTCAAGGCGCAGTCGTCGCAGGTCTCGACATGGCCGCCGAGCGCCGCCGTCCGGCACAGCGCGATCGCCGCCATGACGCGGCGTTCCCCCCGGCCGAGACGACCGTCATGGGTACGACGATAAGCGGGGCCATGGCGGCGGAAGATATCCGCCACCTCCAGCGCCGGTCGCATGGCGCGATCTCAGACCGGCGGCACGACCTCGAGGCGCAGCCGGTCGAGCGGGCTCTCAGTCCGGGCGATCGTCGTTGTCGCCACCTGGGTGTA
The DNA here is from genome assembly GCF_001651865.1 of Sinorhizobium glycinis. Lineage (GTDB taxonomy): Bacteria > Pseudomonadota > Alphaproteobacteria > Rhizobiales > Rhizobiaceae > Sinorhizobium > Sinorhizobium glycinis. The sequence goes on along the minus strand of NZ_LPUX01000054.1, from coordinate 2,103 downwards.
GTGCGCCGTCGTCGACAGGTGGGTGTGTCCGAGCAGCACCTGAATGATGCGGATATCGACGCCGCTCTCGAGCAGATGGGTTGCAAAGCTGTGCCGCAGCGTGTGCACGCTGACCCGCTTGGTCAATCCCGCCGCCTTGGTCGCCGACCGGCAGGCGGCATAAAGCACCTGCACATCGATCGGCTTGTCGCCCCGTCCGGGAAACAGCCAATCCTTGGGGCGCGCCAGCCGCCAATAGGTGCGCAGGATGCCAAGCAGCTGCGGCGACAGCATCACCGTGCGATCCTTGGCGCCCTTGCCGTGACGGACCTGGATCACCATGCGCTGGCTGTCGATGTCGGCCACCTTCAGGCTCACCGCCTCCGAGGCGCGCAGTCCGGCGGCATAGGCGGTCGTCAGCGCCGTGCGCGCCTTCAAGGACGGCACCGCTTCGAGAAACCGCACGACCTCGTCGGCGCTCAAGATCGCCGGCAGCTTGCGCGGCGTGCGCGCATAGGCAATTCGCTCGGGAAGCTCCGCCCGGTCCAGCGTCACGCCGTAAAAGAACCGCAGCGCGCAAACCGTCTGGTTGAGCGCCGGCCAGGAGACGCCCTGCGACACCAGGTACACCTGGAAAGCGCGCACATCCTCCAGCCCCAGCCGATCCGGCGAGCGGCCGAAATAACGGCTGAACTTTGTCACTGCATGCAGGTAGGATCGTTGCGTGGCCGGCGACAGGTTGCGGAGCGTCATGTCGTCGATCATGCGGCGGCGCAGCGGGTTCACCGCTGCCGGGGCGTCGGTCATCGGTCGGTCTCCTGGTCAAGGGTTGGTTCTCAACACCCCAACATCCCATCAGGAGACCGCGCCTCCAAACCCGACCTATCCCGCGTCAGCGGGTTAGTTCAATCCTTCGATTCCGGATTTCAATCCGATGCTCTAGTTGACGAAGCCTAACTTGGCCGCCGGTTGAAGCGATGATCTCCTTCTCAAGATCGTATAGTGCTGTCGGTCTTGAAAGACGGTCCCTCTTCCTCGCGTCCTCCATCGACGACTTGCACCGTTACTTGGTGATCTCATCACCACCGGCAGGCCGCTGATCACGAAGTGTTTGCTGGGGGTGAGCTTCGTCGGCGATCGCCATGAGTTCATCAAGCGTTAACGCATCACCAGAACGCTCCTTGAGATCGATGGTCGCCTTGATCGCCTTCAATTCGCCTGCGCTCGACTGATCGGCCAATTCCCCAGGCAACTGCACGAACGCGGCGTCCTTTCCTGTCATCTGGATGCAGTTCTTCCCAGCCGCACACTTCTCTCCGGGAACGAGATAGCCCCAGCGTGGACCAAAGGCATAGACGGCGTAGAACAGCAATTTCGCTTTCGGTTTCTCCAAGCCGCTGGCCAGCATGGCGTCATAGAAGACGCGATGCGTCTCTTTCCAAGTTCGAACGTGCCTGTCGCAGTACATGGATGACGGCTGCACGAATATAGCCGTCTTCCCATGGGGAACCGACAAACGGTTGCAATAGCGGCGGAATCGAAGCGCCGTCAGTCTTCGTCTCCTTGTTGGTCTGCCAACCCACTCCGTTCAAATCGACATATCCGAAATCTGCCTTGAGCAGCTTATGGCTTGCGTCACCGGGAATGTCGACAAGTCCGAAACTGCCGGTAAAGCAATTCCGGTCTTTGTTGGACTGGCAGAAATTAACCGCCAAAGTGCTGCTGGCACTGACTGCAACGCCAACCGCTGCAAGAAGCATTGCAACCATAGTTTTCATGAAAGCCCCTTCCATTTGAACGCGAGATTAGCAACTTTGCGTCTACAATCAACGCTAAATGGTATCGGATAAACTCGCTCCATGAAGATTGCGCGGCTCGGCTGAACAAGCGCGTTGCATTTCATTACTTGGCTGGCGGCCTTCCGGAAATAAAGCCCCACAGCGAGGATTTCCGCAACCTGGTGCTCGACCTGGTGCGTGAGCATTACCTGGATTTCGGACCGACGCTGGCGGCCGAGAAGCTGATCGAACGCCACCGGCTTGCCGGTATCCCCACGGTGACGGCCGTCTTGTGATGTGATGCCGAACATTGGAAGTCCTGGTGGTAGCACTGGGAGTAGTCCTA
>NZ_LPUX01000053.1 GCF_001651865.1 Sinorhizobium glycinis | reverse complement strand
CAACCAACGACACCGACAAAGGCGCCCGCAGGGCGCCTTTCGCGTTTCAAGGCCGTGCCGGCTCCAGTTTAGCGCACGAGGTAGGTCTCGATCCGGCCGATGCCCTTCAGATCGAGGGCGCAGCGCGGTTCGAGCGCCCACTGGCCGTGCAGGGCGCGTCTGGTCGCCTCCGAGATCTGCACGCTGTCGGGAACACCCTGGGATTCGAGCCGGCTTGCGATGTTCACCGTTTCTCCCCACACGTCGTAGACGAAGCGAAGCCGGCCGATCAGGCCGGCGACGACCGGCCCCGAATGAATGCCGATGCGGACCCGAAAGCGGTCGCCGTCGGGGACGGTGTCCTGCAACGATTCCAGCATCGATTTCCCGAGAGCCACGATCCTGTCGGCGTGATCCGCCGAAGCTTCCGGAATGCCGCAGGCGGCCATATAGGCATCGCCGATGGTCTTGATCTTCTCCACGCGATGCTGCTCGGTCAGCAAATCGAACTTGCTGAACATCCGGTCCAGCCGCCTGACCAAATCTGACGGCGGCAGCCTTGCCGCGATGGACGAGAAGCCGACGATATCGGCGAACAGGATGGAAACCTCTTCGAAGCGGTCGGCGATGATCTCCTCGCCGCCTTGCAACCGGGCAACGATTTGGTCGGGCAGGATCGCGTGAATAAGGCTGTCGGCGCGCCGCTTCTCCGTTTCGATCTGCTGAAGATAGCGATGCTCGCGGTCGAGCCAGCGCTTCTTCTCGAGGGTGGAGTTGATGCGCGCCCGAAGCAGGACGGGATTGAACGGTTTCGTCAGATAGTCATCCGCCCCCGCCTCGATGCAGCGGGCCACCGCGGCAACTTCGCTCAAGCCCGATATCATGATCACCGGGACGTGCCGCCATCGGTCCTCCGCCTTCAGCCGCGAGAGGACTTCGATGCCGTTCATGTCCGGCATCAGTATGTCGAGCAGAATGAGGTCGAACTCGTCCTCTGCCAGTCTGGCGAGTCCCGAGCGGCCGGAATCGGCGGTGACGACGCGATGGCCCTCGCGCCGAAGCCGGCGGGAGAGAAGGTCGCGATTGCTGGCGACGTCATCGACGACGAGAATCCTGCCGCCCTGATCCGGCCAGGCGCCACGCTCGGTCGCGAACAGCAGCCGCTCAAGTTCGGCCGCGTCGAGCCCGGCCTGGTCCCTTGGCTGCAGCGCTTCGATGGCTCCCCCGCGCGAAAGGCCCGCAATGGCATCAACGTGCTTCAACAGCTCAGCCGCCGCCGCCAGTATCACGCCAAGATCCTCCTTCAACGTGTGCGGGTGCAGTTCTCCGGTCTCTTCGAGGATCATTTCGGAATAGCCGATGATGGCGTTGAGCGGCGTGCGCAGGTCATGGCGCAGCCGTGCTTCCGCTTCGGCTTCCTCTCCCGCCGGGCACTTCGCCTTGTCGTCGATCAGGCGATCGATGAGACCGTTCAATTGTCTTGCCGCGTCGCCGATCCGCTCCAGGTCGGTGAACATATGGGCCAAGCCGAGATCCCGCGCCTGTTCGAGCAACAGTTCCTGGAAGCCCAGGATCGCCTGTGCCGGGCCAGCCATCCGCTGCGCCACGTGGGTGGCGAGGGCCTGACGCTGGAATTCATTCCCGACACTCATTGTTCAACCGCCATTCAATGGGATGTGGTGAGCAACTGCTCGATCTTGCGGACAAGCTGCGGCAGGTCGACCGGCTTGCTGTCATAGTCGTCGCAGCCGGCGTCGAGCGCCATGTCCCGGTCGCTCGCCATGGCGTGGGCCGTCAGCGCGATGACCGGAATCGTAGAGGTGAGCGGATTGGCCTTGATCTGCCTGGTCGCTTCCCAGCCGTCCATGACCGGCAGGCTCATATCCATCAGGATCAGATCGGGCTTTTCCGAAGCGGCAAGCTCGACGCCGGCCTTGCCGTTTTCCGCAATCAGCACGTCGAAGCCGCGGCGAGACAGCCGCCGCGAAAGCATGTCGCGGTTCATTTCATTGTCTTCCACCAGAAGGATTCTCGTCATTTCCGATTTCCTCCGGCCTGCTGCAGGTTTGCACGGACGCCTACAGCGCCGTCCGTCTTTTCAGACGCACGAAGACGCTGTAGCCCTTTGAAGCGCTGCATGTTTTTATCCTTGAATCGGCTACGATTAAGGAAACCTGCAGTAGGCTTCAGTCGCCGCCGATGGCCTGACCGGCCGTTTCACGCGACGCGATCTGGCGCTCGAGGGCTTTGACCAGTTGCGACCTGCTGTTTGCCCCCTTGTTGACGACAGCGACCGCCCGATCGCGCAGCCACCCCAACTCATTCGCCGAGAGATCCTTCGACGTGACCACGACCACCGGAATGTCCTGCAGCTCAGGGATTCTCTGCATCTCGCTGAGCGTCTGGAATCCATCCATTTCCGGCATCAGCAGGTCGAGCAGGACCAGGCGGGGCAGAAGCCGTTTCATCATTTCGAGACCGCGCACGCCGTCGCCCGCCTCGTGGACCCTCCAATCTCTCTTCACCAGAATGCGCCTCAGGAACTCGCGGGAAGCCTGGTCGTCGTCGACGACCAGCACGTCGCGGTTTCCGCCTCCGCAGGCCTCAATCGTCCGGATCAGCTTGTCGGTGTCGATGGGCTTGGTCAGATATTCGACCGCACCGAGTGACAGGCCGAGGTCGCGATCGGCCAGGATTGTCGCGAGGATCACGGGGATGGTGCAGAGTTCAGGATCGCTCTTCAACGTGCGCAGCACCGACCAGCCATCCTGGCGGGGCATGATGATATCGAGAATGATGGCATCGGGCCGATGCTCCCGTGCAACCGTTATGCCTTCCGCTCCGCTTGCCGCCTGTATCGAGGCAAGGCCGGCTTCCGCGAGCGCTTTTGCGATCAGGTTGCGGGCCGCCGGGTCGTCGTCGATGATGAGGGCGGTGCGGCCCGGCTGGATGATCCGCGACGGCTCGGCTGCCTGAGCCTCTTCGGCCTCCCGCCTGCAGCGTGCCGGCACTTCCATCGTGAAGACCGAGCCCTTTCCGACTTCGCTTTCGACATTGACGACGCCGCCGATCATGCGACTGAAACTGCGGGTGATGCTCAACCCCAGGCCGGTACCGCCGTAGTTGCGGGTGGTGGAAGCATCGGCCTGCGTGAAGGCGCTGAAAAGCCGGTCCTGCTGTTCCGCCGTCATGCCGATGCCGGTATCGGAGACCTTGAAGACGAGCCAATCGCCGTCCGCTCGCCCTTCGCGCCGAGCCGAAAGCGTGACCCGGCCGCCATTGGTGAATTTCGCCGCATTGCTCAGCAGGTTGAAGAGATTCTGGCGCAGCTTGGTCTGGTCCGAGTGCATCTCCCCGAGGTCGCCGTCGAGTTCCTGGATGAATTCGTTGCGGTTCTTCGCCATCAACGGTGCGACAGTCGCACTCACGTCGGCGAGCAATTCGGCGACGCCGAAGGTTTCGAGGAAGACCTCCATCTTGTTCGCCTCGATCTTCGACAGGTCGAGGATGTCGTTGATGAGCGACAGCAGATGCCGGCCGGCCGAGGCAATTTTCTCAAGGTCGGCAACCAGCTCGTCTCCGTCGTGATCGCGCGCCTCCTCCATCAGCATCTCGCTGTAGCCGATGATCGCGTTGAGCGGCGTGCGCAATTCGTGGCTCATCGAGGCGAGGAAGCGGCTCTTTGCTTCGCTTGCCGCCTCGGCATTGCTCTTGGCACGCTCGAGCTCGACCTGTCGCTGCTTGAGTTCGGTGATGTCGGTATAGACGGCCACCGTTCCACCGTCGGGGACCTTGCGCTTGGTGATGCGCACCCACTTGTCGCCGAACCGTTTCTCGTCGACGAGCCCGGCCGGATCTCGGTGGAGGCGCAGGCGTTCCTCGACCCACTCTTCCGGCCCCTTGCCCTCAAGGTCCACTTTCCCTTTTGCGAGATTCTGCTCGAGGATCTCGCGGAAGCTCTTGCCGCGAAGCTCGTTTGGTTTGTGGCTCGGGAAAATCTCGCAATACTTGCTGTTGGCCACGAGGATTCTGTCATCCGGGTCATAGAGGACGAAGCCGTCGGAGATCGCCTCGAGTGCCGCGGCGATCGTCCGCCTTTGCCGCTCCGCCTCGTCTTCGAGCTTCTTCTTTTCGATCGCGTTCTGCTGGAAAAGAGAAAGCGCTTTCGCCATCGCACCGAATTCGTCGCCGCCCTCCTCGGGGATCGCCACATCGTAGCGGCCCTCGGTCAGGTCGCCGATCACGCGATTGAGGCGCCGCAGCGGGCCGACGATGGAGCGCAGCACGAGGAGCGTCAGAAGCGAGCCGATCAGCACCACGCCGCCCACCAGGACGGCGGCGGTTCTGGCCGTCTTCTGCGTCTGCGCCACGACCTCGTTGCGGGCGGCCTCGGCATCGGCCTTTACCTGCTCGACGAGCCTGTTGAGATTCGTATCGACATGGCCGCTGTGAGTGCGTGCCTTTGCCAGCAAGGTGTTGCCGAGGATGCGGTTGTCCTGGGTATAGCTTTCCGTTGCCTGCAGCGCCGTCTCGACATAGGCGTCGATTTCCGTGCGAATTTCCCGGACGGCGTCCGGGGAGTGCTTGGCAAGGCGCTCCAGTTGGGCATGCAGGCGTTCGCGGGCCTGCTCGGCATTGCGCTGCGAGTTCATCAGCAGACTGACGGAGAGATCGGTCAGCCAGTATCTCAGATCGCCGAAGGCGACATGCGCCGCCGCCGCCGATGCGGCGCGATCGAACAATTCCTGGGTGTCGGCCATGCGCTCGGCGCTGCGATGGAGCGCCTGGGTGAGAAAGACCGATGAGAGGACAAGGCTGATCAGGCCGGCCGCGGTCAGCGTTGCGACGCGGACGGAGATCGGCAGGTTGGCGAGCCGGCTGGCAAGCTTCCTGGCCGGCGCCGGCACGGTCGAGACTGGCCGCAATTTCTCTCCCAGCGCGCTCATTGGAACAAGACGATGCTGATCGCACCGCCCAGGTCGCCCGCCTTGCCGCCCTCTTTCGGATAGCCGGTGACGTCGATTTCACCCTTCGGCGCGCCGTGACAGGTGAGACAGGACTCGGTGTAGTATTCCGGCAGCAGCATACGAAAGGCAGGGCGGCCGTTCATCGTCGTCATTTCCGTGTAACTGTCTCCCTTCGGTCTCTGCGGATCCGGGAAGACCTCCTCGATGACCTTCGCCTCCCAGGCGTCCGGAAGCGACTTGCGGTTACGCACCAGGACCTCCGGCGCAGTCACGCGCACCAGTGCGTCGTTTCCCACCTTGGCGGCGAATTTTTCGTTCATCAGGCGAGCGAAGACGGCCGGCACAAAACCCTTGAAGCCTATGCCGGGTCGGTTGATGTCGTGCTGATGTTCGTCGATCACCTCGCGCATGGCCTCGACCTGTGCCTGGAGCAGTTTGCGGTCGCGCTCCGCCAGATCATCGGAGATCAATTGACTGCCGGTGCGCTTGCCGTAAAGGGCAATCGCTTCCGCCGTGAAACGCTCGCCATCGAGATGCTTGTCTGCGACGGCCGGATCATTGATGAGCGACTGATAATTCGAAAGCACGCTCCGGGCGGCCCTGAGCAATTCGGCGAGCCGCGTCCCGGTCGCTACATCGGCGGCCTCTTCGGCCGCCACCGGAGACGAGAGAAGCATGCAGCCGGATAAAACAGCGAGAATGCAGTTTCGTGCGAAGACCGTAAGAGCTTCCATGTTGCTTTCCCTCCGCAAGGAAGCACAAGTCGGAAAGATATCACAGGAAGCACATGGGAAGGAGTCACCTCATGGGACATGACGGCCCCGCCTGATCTTCCGAAAAGCATTGTCGCGCCCCGGCACGGAATGCCCTGACCGTTCCCGGCCAGGGCGATTTTGATTCCGGGGTATGGAAATAAAGCCATGGCACGGCAATGCGGCCGCAAACGTTACGAGTCGATCAGACCATTGAGCGTTATAGGTTGTGTCAGGGCAGCAATGAAAATACATGGTTGTGTCGAGTTTGCAACTAGAAATTAGGGGTATTTGAGGGAGTCGCGCGGCCACGAAGCAAGGGCACGAACCGGTTGCAAATGTCGGCCGACTTTCAAGCCGCTGCTTGAAGAGCCGAAACTGTAGCCGGCGCTGCGGAATGGCGCTTACAGGCCTGCAACGTCGCGCCCCCCCGACACTTTTTCCGCTTGTAGCTCTAGGCGCTAGAGGTTGTAGCCTGCTCCTGAAGCTAAAGGAGGCGATGCATGACAGGTCCGATTCGGGAAACGAGATATCGCGTCGACGGCATGGATTGCGCGTCCTGCGCCGCAAAGATCGACACCGCCGTTAGGCGGGTCGTCGGTGTCGAGGATGTCAGCGTGTCGGTGACTGCGGCGACGATGACGGTGCGCCATGCCGACCACGCAGATGTCGGCCCGGCGATCAATCGGAAGGTCGTCGGGCTTGGTTACGGGCTCTCGCCCCTGGCTGGCGAAGCGAGGTCGGGTTCATCGCTGCCGGGCGCACATGCTTGCTGCGGCCATCCCCATGGCGCCGAGGGTCATGATCACGGCCATGGGCACTCCCCTGATGTCCCGCCCGAACCTTCCCTCGACCTTACGAAATTTAGCGCCGCCGCGGACCATGTGCGCCACACGGAGCCGTGGTGGCGAACAGGAAGGGGCAGGCTGACACTGGCCTGCGGCGGCGCACTGGTCTGCGCCTATGGTGTCGGAAAACTCTTTCCTGCGACCGAGCCCTGGATATTCACCCTTGCCATGCTTGTCGGCCTGCTGCCGATCGCGAGACGTGCGGTCATGGCCGCACTCGCCGGCACGCCTTTTTCCATCGAGATGCTGATGACGATCGCGGCGGTCGGCGCGGTCTTTATCGGCGCGGGCGAGGAGGCGGCTATGGTCGTGTTTCTCTTCCTGATCGGCGAACTCCTGGAGGGGATCGCCGCCGGCAAGGCACGGGCGAGCATCGAGGCGCTGACCGCGCTTGTGCCGAAAACGGCGCACATGGAGGCACAGGGCCGGTTGATCGAGGTGCCGGCGGAGAGCCTGCCGGCCGGCGCCATCATTCTCGTCCGGCCCGGCGACCGGCTCGCCGCCGACGGGGTGATCCTCACCGGCGAGAGCGGCATCGACGAAGCGCCGGTCACCGGCGAGAGCGCGCCCGTTTTGAAGGGGCCGGGCGACAGCGTCTTCGCCGGCACGGTCAACGGAGACGGAGCCTTGCGGCTGCGCGTCACCGCCGCTGCCGCCGACAACACCATCGCCCGCGTCATCAGGCTCGTCGAGGAGGCGCAGGAGACAAAGGCGCCGACGGAACGGTTCATCGACCGGTTCTCCCGCACCTATACGCCGGCCGTGGCTCTCGTCGCCGCGCTGGTTGCGATGGTGCCGCCGCTCTTCCTCGGTGGGCTCTGGCAGGAGTGGATCTACAAGGGGCTGGCCCTTCTGCTGATCGGCTGCCCCTGCGCCCTGGTCATCTCCACACCGGCGGCCATCGCCGCCAGCCTTTCGGCCGGCGCGCGCCGTGGCCTGCTCATCAAGGGCGGCTCGGTGCTCGAAGGTCTCGGCGAGGTCACGGCCGTCGCCTTCGACAAGACCGGCACGCTCACCGAAGGTAAGCCGAGGGTGACGGATATTCTCGGATTCGACCGAAGCGGAGCGGATGTTCTCAGCCATGCGGCCGCCCTCGAACAAGGATCGAGCCACCCGCTGGCCCAGGCGATCCTGTGCCGCGCCGAAGCCGATGGAGTCGCATTGCCGGCTGTCGCGGACGTCAAGGCGCTCGGCGGCAAAGGCGTCGGCGGCAGGGTGGCGGGCGCAGACCTCTTTCTTGGCTCGCCGCAGGCGGCTGACCACCGCGTGCCGTTGACGGCCGAGCAGAAGGCGCAGGTCGCCGCCCTGCACGATCAAGGGAAGACCGTTTCGGTGCTGGTCGCCGATGGCCGTGCGGCCGGCGCTCTCGCCATGCGCGATGAACCGCGTGCCGATGCCGCGGCGGGCCTGAAGGCGCTGGCCGGTATCGGCCTTCGTGTGATCATGCTCACCGGCGACAACCGGGGCACCGCGCATGCCATTGCCGGCCGGCTCGGGATCGAGGCGCGCGCCGAACTCCTGCCGGAAGACAAGCAGCGTATCGTTGGCGAACTGAAAGCCGAGGGATACGTCGTCGCCAAGGTCGGCGACGGCATCAACGACGCGCCGGCACTGGCGGCGGCCGATGTCGGCATTGCCGTCGGCGGAGGCACCGACGTGGCTCTCGAGACGGCCGACGCCGCCAGCCTGCATGGGCGCGTCACGGATATTGCCGCGATGGTGAGGCTGTCGCGGCGAACGATGCGTAATATCTACCAGAACATAGCCATGGCGCTTGGCCTCAAGGGCGTCTTTCTTGCGACGACCATTGCCGGCGTGACCGGCCTCTGGCCGGCGATCCTGGCCGACACCGGCGCCACGGTCCTGGTAACGATCAACGCGCTGCGCTTGCTGCAGTGGCCAGCGAAAGGCTGAGGCGGTCGGGTAGCGCAATCAGGTTGGTCCGGTTCTGATACCGCCCCGGAGACCCCTCCCCAACCCCTCCCCACAAGGGGGAGGGGCTTCCGATGCCGCGCCGTTTCGACTCCTGTGTCTGCCCCTGCGCCTGATAGCAACGTCTTGAAATGGCGGGCGTTCAAGGCGCGTCAGAGCCCCTCCCCCTTGTGGGGAGGGGTTGGGGAGGGGTCTTGCAGCTTGCCGCGCTCACCGCCCGCATAGCCCCGATCCGCCTGTGTATATTCATGCTGGACTCTCACCGGCGATCCGATGAGAGTATAAGGAGATCGCGATTTGAGGCTTCCGTGCCGGAAAATCGGTGATAAACTTAGACCAAATGGTAAAAATTTGCCGGCACGGTCCTGGGGCGGGTCGAAGCGGGCAAAAAGGGGATCGCAGGCCAATATGGACAATATTGCCATCGAATTGCGCGGGATCGACAAGAGCTTCGGTCCGGTCCATGCCAACAATGACATCAACCTCAAGGTTCGCAAGGGCACCATCCACGGTATCATCGGTGAAAATGGCGCCGGTAAATCGACGCTGATGTCGATCCTCTACGGCTTCTACCAGGCCGACCGTGGCGAGATATTCGTCGACGGAAAGGAAGTTGCCATTCGCGATCCGAACACGGCGATCTCCGTCGGCATCGGCATGGTGCATCAGCACTTCATGCTGGTCGAGAATTTCACCGTGCTCGAGAACGTCATGCTGGGCGCCGAGGACAGCCAGATCCTCAACAAGGGCATCGCCAAGGCGCGCCAGGAACTGAAGGGGCTTGAAAAGGAATACGCGCTCGAGGTCAATCCGGATGCGCTGATCGAGGAGCTGCCGGTCGGCCTCCAGCAACGGGTGGAAATCCTGAAAGCCCTATATCGCAGAGCCGATATCCTCATTCTCGACGAGCCGACCGGCGTGCTGACGCCGGCCGAGGCCGACCACCTCTTCCGCATTCTCGGTCAGCTCAAGGCGCAGGGGAAGACGATCATCCTGATCACCCATAAGCTGCGCGAGATCATGGCGATCACCGACGAGGTCTCGGTGATGCGCCGCGGCGAGATGGTCGCGACCCGCACGACGCGCGAGACCTCTGTCGAGGAGCTTGCCGAGCTCATGGTCGGCCGCCGCGTGCTGCTGCGCGTCGAGAAGGGGGAAGCCAGCCCCGGTGACGTGAAGCTTGCTGTCGAAGGACTGACGGTCAAGGACAGCCGCGGCGTGACCATGGTCGACGATGTCTCCCTCGAGGTGCGGGCCGGCGAGATCGTCGGCATTGCCGGTGTCGCCGGCAACGGCCAGTCGGAACTGCTCGAGGCGATCGCCGGCATCCGCAAGGCGACTTCCGGAACCGTGCTTTTGAACGGCCAGTCCGTCGACGTGACGGGCCATAGGGATCCCGCCGAACTCCGGGCCCGCGGCTTGGCGCATGTCCCGGAAGACCGGCATCACGTCGGTCTTGTCTTGAAGTTCGAGGAGAGCGAGAACGCCATTCTCGGTTACCACAACGACCCGCGCTATCTGAACGGCGTCTTTCTCGACATCGACGCGATCCGCAAGGATGCCGAGGAGAAGATCGCCAAATACGACATCCGCCCGCCGAATGCCCGGTTGAAGACGGCCAATTTCTCCGGCGGCAACCAGCAGAAGATCGTGCTTGCCCGCGAAATGGAGCGTGGCCCCGATGTGCTGATCATCGGCCAGCCGACCCGCGGCGTCGATGTCGGCGCGATCGAATTCATTCACAAGCGGATCATAGAGATGCGCGACCAGGGCAAGGCCGTGCTGCTCGTCTCGGTCGAACTCGACGAGATCCGCTCGCTTTCGGACCGCATCCTCGTGATGTTTGCCGGCCGCGTCGTCGGCGAGCGCAGCCCGGAGGCGACGGAGGGCGAACTCGGTCTCCTGATGGCCGGTGTCGAAGGCCGCAAGGAGGCCGCAGAATGAGCACACCTTACGCGAAGCTGCCGGGCTGGGTCGAATATGGCCTGATCCCGCTGATCAACCTTGCCGTCGCCTTCCTCGTCGCCGGTCTCGTCGTGCTGCTCGTCGGCGAAAATCCGTTCGAGGCCGCCTACCACCTGATCAACGGCGCTTTCGGGCGCGGCGAATATATCGGCTTCACGCTCTATTACGCGACGACCTTCATCTTCACGGGGCTTGCCGTCGCCGTCGCTTTTCATGCCGGGCTCTTCAATATCGGCGGCGAGGGTCAGGCCTATGTCGGCGGCATCGGCGTGGCGCTCGCCTGCCTATGGCTTGACCAGACGTTGCCCTGGTATGTCGTCTTCCCGCTCGCCATTCTCGGCTCGGTCTTCTTCGGCGCGCTCTGGGCCTTCCTGCCCGGCTGGCTGCAGGCCAAGCGCGGCAGCCATATCGTCATCACCACCATCATGTTCAACTTCATCGCCTCGAGCCTGATGGTCTATCTTTTGACGCGCGTCCTGAAACCGCTCGGGTCGATGGCGCCGCAGACGCGGAACTTCGCCGAGGGCGGGCAGTTGCCGAAGCTCGACTGGCTGCTGTCGATCTTCGGCCTCGATGTCGGAACGGCGCCGTTCAACATCTCCTTCCTGCTGGCGCTCGCCGCCGCCTTCGGCGTCTGGGTGCTGATCTGGCGCACCAAGCTCGGCTACGAGATGCGCACCATGGGCCACAGCCCCTCGGCGGCGCGCTATGCCGGCATTCGCGAAAGCCGCATCACCGTCATCACGATGATGATCTCCGGCGGCCTTGCCGGGATGATGGCGCTGAACCCGATCATGGGTGAGCAGTTCCGAATGCAGCTCGATTTCGTCCAGGGCGCCGGCTTCGTCGGCATCGCCGTCGCGCTGATGGGCCGTTCGCATCCCGGCGGCATCATCCCCGCGGCGATCCTCTTCGGTGTTCTCTACCAGGGCGGCGCCGAGATCGCCTTCGAGATGCCGTCGATCTCGCGCGACATGATCGTCATCATCCAGGGTCTCGTCATCCTCTTTGCCGGCGCGCTCGAAAACATGTTCCGGCCGGCGATCACCCGCGCCTTCGCGATGCGCGGCCAGCGCGCGGCGGCCGTCGTCCAGACCAAGGGAGCCTGAAGCCATGGATTTCTTCCACGTCCTCGTGGTGCTCCTCGAATCGACGATCCGCGTCTCCGTGCCGCTGGTCTTTGCGGCGCTCGCCGGCCTCTTCACCGAGCGCGCCGGCGTCTTCGACATCGGGCTTGAAGGCAAGATGCTCGGTGCGGCCTTCGCGGCCGGCGCGGTCGCCGCCGTCACCCAGTCGGTCTGGATGGGCCTCCTTGCCGCTATCCTCATCTCCATACTCCTGTCGCTGGTGCACGGCTATGCCTCGATCACCCAGCGCGGCAACCAGATCGTCTCGGGCGTGGCGATCAACTTCATCGTCGCCGGCTCCACTGTGATCCTCGGCGAAGCCTGGTTCCGCCAGGGTGGCCGCACACCGGCGCTTGCCGAAGGCGCACGGTTCCAGACGATCAACCTTCCCGGGGCGGACGCGATCCGCGATGTGCCGGTCCTCGGGCCGATCTATGCGGATCTCCTGTCCGGGCATTTCCTGCTCACCTATCTCGCCTTCGCCATGGTGCCGGCGAGCTGGTGGATCCTTTACCGCACCCGTTTCGGCCTTCGGCTCCGGGCGGTCGGCGAAAACCCCGGCGCGGTCGACACGGCGGGCATTTCGGTGATCTGGCTCCGGTACCGCGCGGTCATCTGCTGCGGCATTCTCTGTGGCTTTGCCGGCGCCTATCTGTCGCTGGCGATGACCGCCGGCTTCGTCAAGGGGATGACGGCGGGCAAGGGCTATATCGCGCTCGCGGCGCTGATCTTCGCCAAATGGCGGCCGAAGAACGTCATGTTCGCCTGCCTGCTCTTCGGCTTCCTCGACGCGCTCGCCATCCGCCTGCAGGGCACACCCCTGCCGCTCGTCGGCCAGGTGCCTGTGCAACTGATGCAGGCGCTGCCCTATATCCTCACCGTCATCCTGCTTGCCGGTTTCATCGGCAAGGCCATCCCGCCCAAGGCCGGCGGCGTACCCTATGTGAAGGAGCGCTAGTGCATGTCGCCCAAAAGTGTGTAGCGGTTTTGGGATAATGACATGCACAATAACAAGGAAAGATCCATGTCCGAAAACGAGCTTTTCGTCGCGGCGCGTGAAGCCATGGCCAAGGCGCATGCCCCCTATTCGAAGTTTCCGGTGGGGGCGGCGATCCGGGCCGAGGATGGCAAGATCTATACGGGCGCAAACATCGAGAACCTCTCTTTTCCCGAAGGCTGGTGCGCCGAGACGACGGCGATCAGCCACATGGTGATGGCAGGGCAGCGCAAGATCATGGAAGTCGCCGTCATCGCCGAGAAGCTGGCGCTATGCCCGCCCTGCGGCGGCTGCCGGCAGCGGCTGGCGGAATTTTCCGGCGCCAGCACCCGCATCTATCTCTGCGACGAGACGGGCATCAAGAAGAGCCTGGCGCTCGCCGACCTGCTGCCGCACAGCTTCGAAACCGAGATCCTCGGATGACCGGCGCGGCGGAATTCCTGCTTGAGAAACTTGGCGGGCTGTCACCCCGCTATGGTATCGTCCTCGGTTCGGGTCTCGGCGCGCTCGTCGAGGCGGTGACCGAGCCGGTCCGTTTCTCCTATGCCGACATACCTGGCTTCCCGGTCAGCAGCGTTTCCGGCCATGCCGGCGAGCTCGTCCTCGGCCGGCTCGGCGACGTTCCGGTCGCGATCCTGTCCGGCCGGGTTCACTACTACGAGCGTGGCGATGCCAATGCGATGCGCGTGCCGATCGAAACGCTGAAGCAGATAGGCGTCGAAAATCTGATCCTGACCAATTCGGCCGGATCGCTGCGCGAAGACATGCCGCCCGGCTCGGTGATGCGCATCGCCGATCACATTGCCTTTTCCGGCGCCAATCCGCTGATCGGCGCCGAAAGCGACGACCGCTTCGTCGGCATGACGAACGCCTATGACGCGGCGCTCGCCGTCGGGATGGAGGAGGCGGCCGAGCGGCTCGGCATACCGCTCGCGCGTGGCGTCTATATGTGGTTCTCCGGCCCGAGCTTCGAAACGCCGGCCGAAATCCGCATGGCCCGCATTCTGGGTGCCGACGCGGTCGGCATGTCCACCGTGCCGGAGGTCATCCTCGCCCGGTTCTTCGGCTTGAAGGTTGCGGCCGCATCGGTCATCACCAATTTCGGCGCCGGCATGACCGGCGCGGAGCTCAGCCATCAAGAGACCAAGGAGATGGCGCCTTTCGGCGGCCAGCGGCTGGCTTCGATCCTCAAGGAAATGATCGCGAGCGAAGGCTGAGATGGCCCTGCTGCCCCAGGAGGTGATCCGCAAGAAGAGGGACGGCGGTCGGCTCGAACCGGCGGAAATACGCGACTTCATCGACGGCGTCACCGACGGGTCTGTCTCGGAGGGGCAGGTTGCCGCCTTCGCCATGGCCACGTGGTTTTCCGGCATGAACCGCGACGAATGCGTGGCGCTGACGCTGGCGATGCGCGATTCCGGCGAGACCCTCGACTGGAGCGAGTTCGGCCGCCCCATAGTGGACAAGCATTCGACCGGCGGCGTCGGCGACAATGTCTCGCTGATGCTGGCGCCGATCATTGCCGCCTGCGGTCCCAATGTGCCGATGATCTCCGGCCGCGGCCTCGGCCACACCGGCGGCACGCTCGACAAGCTCGAATCGATCCCGGGCTATAACATCCAGCCGTCGCCCGAGTTGTTTCGTCGGATCGTCGATGAGGTCGGCTGCGCCATCATCGGCCAGACCGCCGATCTGGCGCCGGCCGACAAGCGCCTCTATGCGATCCGCGACGTGACGGCGACGGTCGATTCCGTGCCGCTGATCACCGCGTCGATCCTTTCGAAGAAGCTCGCTGCCGGCCTTCAATCGCTGGTGCTCGACGTCAAGCTCGGCAACGGCTCCTTTCTGACCGATCCCTCGGAAACCAAAACCCTCGCCCGTTCGCTCGTCGACGTCGCCAACGGTGCCGGCGTTCGAACCTCGGCGCTGATCACCGACATGAACGAGCCGCTGGCGGATGCGGCCGGCAACGCGCTCGAAGTCGAAAACTGTCTCGCCTATCTGCGCGGCGAGAAGGCGGGCACGCGGCTCGATCGGGTGGTGATGGCCTCCGCGGCAGAGATGCTCGTCGCGGCGGGCATTTCGGCGCATGCGGTTGAGGCGGAAGCGCTGGCTCGCCGCGTCCTGGACAGCGGTGCCGCGCTGGAACGCTTCGCGCTCATGGTCCATCGGCTCGGCGGACCGGCCGATTTCGTCGATCGCCCGGACGTCTATCTCGAAAGGGCGCCGGCAATAATCTCCGTGCCGGCTAGCCGCGACGGCTACCTGACGGCGTGCGAGACGCGCGAGCTCGGAATGGCGGTCATTGCGCTCGGCGGCGGGCGAACGCGCCCGGACGACCGGATCGACCATCGGGTCGGCCTCTCCCACCTCTTGCCGCTTGGCACGAAGGTGGAAAAAGGCGAGCCGATCGCCCTGGTGCATGCCGCCGACCGAAGCCAGGCGGAAGCCATGCGGGAAAGGATTGCGGGGCTCTGCACGATTGGAGATGAGCCCCCCGAGGCGCGCCCCGTCATCATATCCAGGATTATCTGATGAGCCGGAGCGCCCCGTCCTCGACCCTATAGGACGATAGCCGGCTGAGGAAGGACATGCCCACGAGCATGCCCGAGAGTGCCTTGTCCGGAAGGACCATGGCTTTGACGTTCCGAACCGAGATGCCGCCGATTTCAACGCGATCGAGGCTGACAGGAGCGGCCTCGACTATGCCGTTGGCCGTCTGCGCCCGCGCATCGAAGGAGAGGCTGCCGACGGCGATGCCGAACCGCCGGGCTGCAGAGGCATTGATGGCGATCGTGCTTGCACCTGTGTCGACCAGCCCTTGTTCCGACCGCCCGTTGATCCGGAACGTGCCGACGAAATGGCCGGAGCGATCGGCTACGAGCACGACGCCCTGTCCGCTCGCATAGCTGCCGGTCGGCGTGGCGCTCGCCGCGGCTTGCAGTGGCGATGTGGGCTCCCCGCGACCGAGATAATTGGAGACGAGGTCCGGCACGACGAGGGCGATGGCGGCAAGTCCGCCGGCAAAGGCAATCAGACGCGTCAGCATTCCTGTCTCCGGGGCATCGGCGGGGCATTCCACCGATTTGAGCGCATCATTGCTAATGCCGCACAAAAAAGCCGCCGGAAAACCGGCGGCGCTTCATGTGCTTGGACATCTGGTTAACAAAGGACGAACTTATTTCGTTCCGTACATGCGGTCGCCTGCGTCGCCGAGGCCCGGCACGATATAGCCCTTCTCGTTCAGGTGGCTGTCGATCGCGGCCGTGAAGATCGGCACGTCCGGATGGGCTCCCTTGAAATTGCGGATGCCTTCCGGTGCCGCAAGCAGGCAGAGGAAACGGATATTCCTGGCGCCCCGTTCCTTCAGCTTTTCGACCGCTGCGATGGAGGAATTGCCGGTCGCAAGCATCGGGTCAACGACGATGACGAGCCGTTCGTTGAGGCTTTCCGGCGCCTTGAAGTAATACTCGACCGGCTGCAGCGTCTCATGGTCGCGATAGACGCCGATATGCGAGACGCGGGCCGAGGGCACGAGCTCGAGCATGCCCTCGAGCAGGCCGTTGCCGGCGCGCAGGATCGAGGCGAAGACAAGCTTCTTGCCCTCTAGAACGGGAGAGTCCGTCTCCTGCAGCGGCGTCTCGATCCGCTCCATGGTGAGTTCCAGATCGCGCGTCACTTCGTAGCAGAGCAGCGTCGAGATTTCCTTGAGCAGCCGGCGAAATCCTGCGGTCGAGGTCTCTTTCTTGCGCATGATGGTCAGCTTGTGCTGCACCAGCGGATGATCGATCACTGTAACGCCGTCCATGGCTTCACCTTCCCCGAGAATTGGCCTGTCCGACCTCTTTTCCATGGAAAGAGGTGAGGCCGCAAGGGTGTTGGTCGAACTTGCTCTGTGGAGTTGCCCCTCATCCGCCTGCCGGCACCTTCTCCCCGCAGGCGGGGAGAAGGGAAATGCCGCGCCGTCGCAGTCCCCTCTCCCCGCTCGCGGGGAGAGGGCTAAGGTGAGGGGCAATCGCGCACTTAGCTAGACGTGCAAAGCTTCCAGCAGTCTTTCTCTCGTCGGCTCATCCACGAAGGCCGATTCGATTGCCGTCTTCGTCATCCGGTCGATGTCGCTGTCGCCAAAGCCCATCACATGTGCGGCGATCTCGTATTCCTGCGCGAGCGAGGTGTGGAAGAAAGGCGGATCGTCCGAGTTGAGCGTGACGCGGACGCCGGCCTCGTAGAGCGGCCGCAGCGGGTGCGAGGCAAAGTCCGGAAACACTTGCAGCGAAATGTTGGAGCCCGGGCAGACCTCCAGCACCACACCCTCGTCGGCAAGCCGCTTGACGAGATCCGCGTCCTCGATCGCCCGAACGCCATGGCTTATGCGGGAGGGCCGGACATGGTCGAGCGCGTCGCGGACGCTGAAGGCGCCGGAAAGTTCGCCGGCGTGGATGGTCAGGCCGAGACCCGCGTCGCGGACGATGTCGAAGGCGCGGGCGAACTCGGCGACGCTGTGCATGCGCTCCTCGCCCGCCAGGTTGAAGCCGGTGACCAGCGGGTGCCGGTGCATGGCCGCATATTCGGCGGTCCTGGCGACCGATTCCGGTCCGAGATGGCGGATGCCGGTGATCAGCATGCGCGACTCGATCCCGGTTTTTGCCCTGGCCGCCTCCATGCCGGCGGCAAGCCCCTCGAGATAGGCGTCGGCACCGAGCCCGATCGTATTGCCGTGGTCCGGCGAGACGATGATCTCGCTGTAGATCGTTCCCGCTTCGGCGAGCTCCGTCAGGTAGGTTTCGGCGAGCAGCGCATAGTCGCCCTCGGTGCGAAACAGCGAGGCGACCGCGTCGTAGCATTTCACGAAGCTGGTGAAATCCTCCCAGACATAGGCCTTGTCGCGGATGATGGCGCTCGTGTCGACGCCGTATTTGCGGGCCTGCCTCAGCGCCAGTTCCGGCGGTGTGGCGCCCTCGATGTGGCAATGCAGCTCGGCTTTCTTCAGATGTGCGGTCAAATAAGGCTTCTCCCATGTGGACCCGGGGCGATGCCGAGATGTCGGGCGACCGTCTCGCCGATATGGGCGAAACTGTCGGCTATGCCGAAGGACCGGCTCCTGAGCGTCGGGCCGAACATCAAGACCGGCACGCGTTCGCGCGTATGGTCGGTGCCGCGCCAGGTGGGGTCGCAGCCGTGGTCGGCGGTGAGTATGACCATGTCGCCGGGCCGCAGCCGCCTGTCGAGATCGGGCAGGCGCGCGTCGAATGCCTCGAGCGCCGCCGCATAGCCCGGCACGTCGCGGCGGTGGCCGTAGAGCATGTCGAAATCGACGAAATTGGTGAAGACGAGGTCGCCCTCCTCCGCCTCTTCGACCGCCGCGAGGCTCGCGTCGAAGAGCGCCATGTTGCCGTTCGCCTTGGTGAGCCGCGTCACGCCCTGGTGGGCGAAGATATCGCCGATCTTGCCGATCGCATGCACCGTCCGACCGGCGTCCTTCAGCCGGTCGAGGATGGTCGGCTCCGGCGGCAGCACCGAATAGTCGCGCCGGTTGCCGGTGCGGGTGAAATTGCCGGGATCGTCGCCGACGAAGGGCCGGGCGATGACGCGGCCGATATTGTAGTCGTCGACGAGCCGCCGCACGATCTCGCAGAACTCCAGCAGCCGCTCGAGCCCGAAGCTCTGCTCGTGCGCCGCGATCTGGAAGACCGAGTCGGACGAGGTGTAGCAGATCGGCTTGCCGCTTCGCATGTGTTCTTCGCCGTGGCGGGCGATGATGTCGGTGCCGGAGGCGTGGCAATTGCCGAGAATGCCCGGAACGCCGCCTTCACGGCAGATCGCCTCGACGAGCTCGGGCGGAAAGGCATCGCCTTCGGCCGGAAAATAACCCCAATCGAACGTCACCGGTGTGCCGGTGATTTCCCAGTGGCCCGACGGCGTGTCCTTGCCGCGCGAAACCTCGGTGGCGGCGCCGTAGACGCCATAGACGCGCTCCGGAAGCGGCATTCCGGCAGGAACCCGCCCGGTCGCAAGCCGTGCCGCATGGATAAGGCCGAGCGCCGACATGTTGGGGAGTTGCAGCGGCCCTTCGCGCAAACCGGCGCGGCCGCCGGCGCCGGCCGCGCAAAACTCGGCGATGTGTCCCAGCGTATCGGCGCCGAGATCGCCGAAAGCCTCGGCGTCGGGCGCACCGCCGATGCCGAAGGAGTCGAGGACGAAGAGAAAGACACGCGCCATTGAACACCCGCTGAACCGGAGCGCGGGCGCGGTCCGGTGCTATCGAACCGGGCGGGAGCGATCCCGCCCAATCCGGCAGGAATAGCGCGGTGCCAAATTCAATGCAATTGAGCGGATCGAACGCCTCAGCAACCCGAGCATTCGATCGTCGTGCCGAAGCGCTGGCGGTAATAGGAGGTTTGGGAGAGGTCGATCGTGTTCACGCTGCTCGAAAGATCCGGTGCAAAGAGGAGCAGGTCATGCGGGACGACGAGTTCGGTGCGCACGACGAAGGCGTTCACTGCCTCGAGCTCGGCGGGCACAGCGGTCGTGGAATTGGCCGGGTAAGGCGTGCCGCCGTCCTGGTCGCGCGACCAGAGGACGGTGCCAGTCGTCGTACCGGTGACCTGTATGCCGGTGATCTTCAGCGTGTAGTTCGTGCCGCTATAGGGCGCGAGAATGCTTTCCGTGACGTCGTTCATGCCGTCCAGAAAGGCCGTGTCGACGTCCGGCTCCTGGCTCACGAGGTCGGCGACGGCACTCGAGGCACGGGCGACCTTGCGCAGCACCGTGAAGCCGACGGAAATCTCGAATGCGCCGATATAGGCCATGATCAGCAGCGGCGCGACGATGGCGAATTCCACGCCGCCGACGCCGCGACGATCCCGCGACAGGCGGGACAAGGGGCCCAGGACACGCCGGACAAAGGTCTTTCCATGCGAGCGTTCCATGGTGCCCTCAATAGTCTTCGTTGCGGAACGTTGCGGTTGCGACCATCAGATAATCGCGTGGCATGCTGCTGCCGGCGGGCCGGAGCTTGGTGACATAGGGCCGTACGAGATCGGTGATCACCTGCCACCGGTAATAGGCCCGCACCATGGTGAATTCCTGCGCGCCGCCCGGCGCGAACTGGAAGCCGCTGGGGTCGAGGTCGGAGGACGAGGATGAACCGACGCGCGGCACCGCCGCCGGGAACAGGGAGGGGTCACTGACTTCGCGGACATCCAGGTATAGCTTTTCCGGCTGGTTGACCTCCGTCGCAGAGCAGGTCATGAGGACGGCAATCTCGTCGCAGAAGGCCTGTCGGAATTCTGCTTCGCTCATGTCCGTCGACTTACCCTGGTTGAAGGTGATTTCGCCGGTGCGGATCTTGCGCGCCAGGGTGTCGGTCGCATTGGCGAGCAGCTGCTCGCCGGCGAAGGCCACGAATGTCTCGATCGAGGCGAAGACGACGAGGAAGAACGGCAGGGCGAGGATAGCGAATTCGATCGCGGCCGTGCCCTTTCTGTCGCCAAGCAGGCGGCGGAAGATGCCGCGCGATGTGCGCTGGCGGGGCGGGGAGGCTTTCGCATTCGTCGACATTTAGCCGTTCCGTCATGTCACGTCGTGAGCGACGCGGTGCACGCAGTTTCGCCCGCATGCCCGCTTTGTGCAATTGACGCGAGAATACGCTGCGACTGTTGAAAAATCGTTTTCCAAGACCCGAAAAATTTTAGTGGTCTTGGCTACTGCATGTTCTCTTGATCGGAGGCGATCCAAGGATAAAAACATGCAGCACACTCAAAGCGCTACAGCGACCTTTGTGCGTCTGATAAGACGTAGACCTCAGTTTCTGCCTGACGTGGTCGCCTTGCGTTCGGCGTGACGCTCGCAGTTCGGAGAGCATGAGAAGACGGTGCGCGTCGTCTGCTTGTAGACGCGCACGGTGTTGCCTTCGTCGATCGACACGAGGATTCGTTCGTCGACGATCGCATTGCCGTCCTGGTCGAGGATGACGAGGTTCGTCGTGCCGAAATTGCGGCCAGTCAGGACGATGGTCTTCGGGTCGGCGACCGTTGCGTCCGCGACGTCCGAATTGCCGATGATCACCTTGCTGACCGGGCGGTCGAGTTTCAGCACGCGCGCGTGATCCATATAGACCCGCATCATTTGCTCTGCTGCGCCCGCGCCGCCGGCGGCGGATATCCCAACAAGCGTGGCTGCGAGAAAGGCGAGCGTGGCGACCTGCTTGGTCGCAATCGGCGTGGTCATGGCGCGTCCTGATGGCGAATGGCTGCCCGCATCTTGACCTGTTTTGGTGAATGAAAGGTTACATTAGCGCCGCGCAATTTACCGCATCCCTTTCCGGTGCATTCACCCAGAAAAAGGGGGCTTCGCCTTTACCTCGCGCTAACCGGTTTCCTTAAGCCGGTGGCAATTCGACCCCGCTATTTTTCAGGGTATCCGATCAACGGCAAACAGTTGGCGGAAGTGCTGAACAACACGGTGAAGTAGGAGAACCTCCATGAAGACCATTTTCGCCCGCCTGATGAAAGACGAATCCGGTGCAACGGCAATCGAATACGGCCTGATCGCCGCGCTGATCTCTGTCGCCCTGATCACTGGCGCCACGACGCTTGGTGGGCAGTTGAACACGCTCTTTACCGATCTCGGTACCAAGATGACCACTGCCGAAACCAAGTACTGAGCGGCAGTTTCTCATCTGGTGTGGATATGGAAAGCCGCTTCCTCGCGAAGCGGCTTTTTCACTTCAGAAGGGTGCGGCAACCGAATTCGGTGCGGAGCACTTGCTACGACAGAACTTCCTACATCTCGGCAGGCCTAACATTATGGTTATCGCATCTATCTTCGTGGTCTTCCCACTTTGCCTAGCAGTTGCGGCCCTCACTGATCTGTTGACAATGACCATTCCCAATCGAGTGTCCGCAATTCTGCTTGGCGCATTCGTAGTCATTGCGCCGGTTGCCGGGCTGGATATCGGACAGATCGGCCTCCATCTTCTGGCGGCGGCAACGGTATTTGCTCTGTGCTTTTGGCTTTTCGCTCTGGGCGTAATGGGTGGAGGCGACGCGAAACTCCTAACCGCAAGCGCTGTCTGGTTTGGCCTTAACGTGTCTCTGGTCTCATTCCTGATCTGGGTTGCCGTGCTTGGAGGAGTTCTGGCGCTTGTCATCCTCCTTCTCCGCTCGAAGGAACATGTGATTCTTGCTGCAGGAGTGCCGGTGCCCAGCCTGTTGCTGACTGCGAAGAAGATTCCATACGGGATTGCAATCGCTCTGGGCGGCTTCGCGGCCTACCCTGCGTCGCCGATGATGCAAGTAGCGTTCACGCACCTATCCTAAATTGCTACAAAAGCTTCGGCTCTTTTACTTTGCGCTAACTCGTTTCTTTAAGTTCATAGCAATTCGACCCGGCTAAATTATGGGGTATCCGATCAACGGCAAACAGTTGGCGGAAGTGCTGAACAACGCGCGAAGTAGGAGAACCTCCATGAAAACCATTTTCGCCCGCCTGATGAAGGACGAATCCGGTGCAACGGCAATCGAATACGGCCTGATCGCCGCCCTGATCTCTGTCGCCCTGATCACTGGTGCGACTGCACTTGGTGAGCAGTTGAACACGCTCTTTACCGATCTCGGCACTAAGATGACCACTGCCGAGACCAAGTACTAACCGGCGGCTCCACTCGATGTGAAGAAAGCCGCTTTTCAGGAGCGGCTTTCCTCTGAAGCTGTCTGCGTGGCGTTCGTCAGCACGGCGTAGCCGCGAAAATGCGGGTTAATTCTCATTAACCGTCTCCATAAGCAATCCGTTAACTATAATTACACCAATTCCTGATCAATCTGCCCCTGGGGATTTCCAGGGGCTTAGAAGATCATGAAACCGGTGCGCATCATCATTCTGGCGGTAGCCGTGGGTTCCGCGGCAATGGCTGGGCTATTGGCGATGAAGCTCACCCGTGCTCCGGCGCAGCGGATGGCGGAACCGCTTGTCGAGCAGGCGCCGAGCATAAACGTGCTTGTCGCAAGCAAGAGCCTGCCGGTGGGCTCCCGGCTCGGCGCCGATTCGATCCACTGGCTGGCCTGGCCGAAGGATGGTGTCGCCGACGGCATGATTACCGAGGAGAACCGTCCGGCGGCAATCGACGATCTTTCCGGCGCCGTCGTCCGCCTGCCGCTCTTCGACGGCGAGCCCGTGCGCCAGGAAAAAATCGCCGACCCGTCCAACCGCATCATGTCGTCGCTGCTGCCGGCCGGAAAGCGGGCCGTGGCGACAGAGATCACCGTCGCAACCGGCGCCGGCGGCTTCATCCTGCCGAACGACCGCGTCGACGTCATCATGGTGCGGAAGTCCGACGGCGACGTCTACCTGACCGAAACCGTGCTCAGCAACGTCCGGGTGCTGGCGATCGACCAGCAGGTCGAAGAGAAGGACGACGGCTCCAAATCCGTCATCGGCACCACGGCGACCCTCGAGCTCACCCCCGACCAATCGAAAGTCATGACGGTCGCGCAGCAGATGGCCGAGCGCATTTCGTTGGCGTTGCGCAGCGTCGCCGATGCCCAGGAGGCCGATACGGAATCTGCCGACTATCTCTTGAGCGGCGACGGCCAGCCGAGCATCCAGGTCATCAAGTCCGGTTCCATCGTCAAGGACGACGGCACCGCCACCACGCAGAACCAGCAGTAAGATCGGACGGGGCGAGAACGTGAAGCGGAGCGGAAACACATTTCGGACCTGTCTCGCAGCCGGTCTTTCCTTCTCACTGGCATTTTCCGGCGTGATGCTGCCGGCAGGGCCGACCGCGGAAGCGGCTGCCTCGTCGGTGGTCCGGATCCTCGAGAGCGGCCCGGGCGTCAAGAAGAAGGTCAATCTCGGTCTCAACAAGGCCGTGGTCGTCGATCTCCCGACCGACGCCCATGATATTCTCGTTGCCGATCCGGCGCTCGCCGATGCCGTCACGCGCACGTCGCGCCGCATGTACCTGTTCGGCAAGACCGTCGGTCAGACGAACATCTTCGTTTTCGGACCGAATGGAGAGGAGATCGTCAGCCTTGACGTTGCCGTCGAGCGTGATGTCGCCGGCCTCGAAGCCAATCTGCGCCGCTTCATTCCCGATGCGGATATCCATGTCGAAATCGTCTCCGACAACGTGGTCCTGACCGGCAGCGTCCGCACGCCGCTCGACTCGACAAAAGCCGTCGATCTTGCCCGGGCCTTCCTGCAGGGCGGCGAGGCGACGACTCGCAACATCACCGCCCAGGGTACCAATGGCGATGCAGACATATTTGCCGAAGAGCGTCAGACCTCCCAGATCGTCAATCTTCTGACGGTGGAGGGCGAGGATCAGGTAACATTGAAGGTCACGGTGGCCGAGGTCAGCCGGCAGGTGCTTAAGCAGCTCGGCTTTAACGGCCGCGTGACCGATGGCGAAAGTGGACTGAGCTTCCGCAATCCTGCCAATCTGGGCAACGCGATCGGGGTCGCCGCGAACTCCCTCATAAAGGGAACGGTGGGTGGCACCCTCATTGAGAGCTATGTCAATGCCATGGAGCAGGCGGGCGTCATGCGCACGCTGGCGGAGCCGAGCCTGACTGCGATTTCCGGCCAAGAGGCCAAATTCTACGTCGGCGGCGAATTCCGCCTCGCCGGCGTGCAGGAGATCACAACGGAAGAGGATGAGGCTACCGGAGAGTCCGTCCCGGTAGTCGAGCGGGACGTCGAGGATGCCGAATATGGCATTCGCCTGAATTTCAAGCCTGTCGTCCTTGGTGCCGGCCGCATCAGTCTGGCAATCGAGACGGAAGTCTCCGAACCGACCTATGAGGGCTCGGTCGCAACGGGTAATAGCTTTACCAATATCCCCGGCAGTACATTTCTCGGCATCCGTCGGCGCGAAGCCTCGACCAGCGTCGAACTCCCCTCCGGCGGCTCGATCGTCATTGCCGGTCTGGTGCAGGACAATATCCGCCAGGCGATGTCCGGCCTGCCCGGCGCCTCGAAGATCCCGATCCTCGGCACGCTGTTCCGCAGCAAGGACTTCCAGCGCAATGAGACCGAACTGGTGATCATCGCGACGCCCTATCTCGTGCGGCCGGTCGCCCGCAGCGCGCTGTCGCGGCCCGATGACAATTTCAATCCGGCCAACGATCTGGAGAGCTTCTTTGTGGGCCGCGTCAACCGGATCTACGGACGTCCGGAGGCGGCACCGCCCGTCGGTCGCTATCACGGCAATGTCGGTTTCATCTACAAATAGGCCGGGTCATGCACAACCGAAACGCAGTTCCCAGAACACTTGAAAGGCCGACCCCGATGTCGCTGATCCGCACCTCCGCCCGCATGGCCGCATTGGCGATCATTGCCGGCCTCGTTGCAGGCTGCGGCAGCAAGGACAATCTGTCGACCGGCTCGATCCCGGACGACTACCGCACCCGCCATCCGATCGTCATTGCCGAAGGCGAGCGGGTGATCGACATTCCCGTCGCCTCGGGTGACACGCGGCTGACCGCGGGCACGCGCGACGTCATCCGCGGCTTTGCCGCCGAGTACCGCAATGCGTCGAACGGCGTGATCCAGATCATGCTGCCGCGCGGCTCCGCCAATGGCCATGCCGCGCAAATCGTCCGCAAGGAAATCCGTCGCCTGCTGGCGGCAAGCGGCGTGCCGCCGAAGAGAATGATCGAGACCAGCTACGAAGCGGTTGCGCCGGGAGACGCCGCACCCATCCGCCTGAGCTATGTCGCGATCACCGCGCAGACCGCGCCCTGCGGCGAGTGGCCGGAGGACCTTACGCTGAACACGCTGGAGAACCGCAATTACTACAATTTCGGCTGCGCTTCGCAGTCCAATCTCGCCGCCCAGATCGCCAATCCGACCGACCTGATCGGCCCACGCCAGATGTCGCCGGTCGACGCCGCCCAGCGCGGCGAAGTGATTGAAGCCTGGCGCGACGCGGCGTCCGACTGAGCGACGGTGGAATGATGCCGGATTTGAGGAACCCAAGATGAGCGCGATTGACTACAACATCGACACCGGCGCAGCCGAGTTTGCGGCGGACGGATCGCGCCCCGGTGACCTCGACCAGCTCCGGCCCTTGCCGCGCATCTCGATTCACGCCTTCTGCGAGAGCGAAGCCATGCAGCGCCTCATGGAGCGATGCGGGCAGGATCGTCGCATGTCGAAGGTGAGCCTTCGCATCACCGGAGGGAGCATCGCCGCCGCCGCCAACATGTTCGCGAGCGTGTCGACGCCCAATCTGATCATCCTCGAGACCGCCACGGAGCCGCGATCCCTGCTCGCGGAACTGGCGCCGCTGGCTGCGGTCTGCGACCCGACCACCAAGGTCGTCATCGTCGGCCGCCACAATGACATCGCGCTCTATCGCGATCTGATCCGCAACGGCATCTCCGAATATATGGTCGCGCCGGTGGCTATGGCGGATCTCCTGGCGGCAGTCGCGGCGATCTTCGTCGATCCGGAGGCCGAGCCGGTCGGGCGGAGCCTCGCCTTCATTGGCGCGAAAGGGGGCTGCGGCTCGTCGGTGATCGCCCATAATTGCGCCTGGGGGATTTCCAACCTCTTCTCGACGGAAACGATCCTTGCCGATCTCGATCTGCCCTATGGCACCGCGAATATCGATTTCGACCAGGATCCGCCGCAGGGGATCGCCGAGGCGGTCTCCGCGCCGGACCGGCTGGACGAGGTCTTTCTCGACCGGCTTCTCACCAAATGTTCCGAGCACCTGTCGCTGCTCGCCGCACCCTCGATGCTCGATCGCGCCTATGACTTCGAGGCGGCCGCCTTCCAGCCGATCCTCGAAATCCTGCAGCGCAGCGCGCCCGTCTCGGTGCTCGATGTTCCGCATGGCTGGTCGGATTGGACCCGTTCGGTCCTCGGGGAGGCCGACGAGGTGGTGATCACCGCGATCCCGGACCTGGCGAGCCTCAGGAACACGAAGAACCTTCTCGATGCCCTGAAGAAGCTTCGGCCGAACGACAGGCCGCCGCATCTTGTCCTTAACCAGGTCGGTATGCCGAAGCGGCCGGAAATCGCTCCCAACGAGTTCTGCGAGTCGCTGGAAACCGAGGCCGCCGCCATCATCCCCTTCGATGCGGTGCTCTTCGGAAACGCCGCCAATAGCGGGCGGATGATCGCGGAAATCGACAGGAAATCCCCCGCCGCCGAAACATTCTCACAGCTCGCCCATCTCCTGACCGGGCGCACGGCGATCAAGAAGGCGCGCAAGGGCGGTCTCGGAAAGGTTCTGGCAAAACTCGGCAGACGATAGGCACCCGCGGGGCGGGAGCACTTTCGACTCCCGTTCAAACCTGAAGGATCGATGAGAGCAAGCGGAATGAAGTGATGTTTGGCAAACGCGGAAATGAAGGTTTTGGCAAGGTCGGCGCAAAAGCACCCGGGATGCCGCCGTCCATGCCGGCCGCGCCGTCGGGAGCGATGGAGCGTCCCGCCGCCCCGATTCTTTCGGAACCGGCGGCTGCCGCGCCCCGTGCGCAACCGCCCGCCGCTCCGGCGCGCCGCCGTGCGCCGCGCGCGGAGGACTACTACGATACGAAATCGCAGGTCTTTTCCGCGCTGATCGACACGATCGACCTGTCGCAGCTCGCCAAGCTCGATACGGAGAGCGCGCGCGAGGAAATCCGCGACATCGTCAACGACATCATCACCATCAAGAACTTCGCGATGTCGATCGCCGAGCAGGAGGAACTGCTCGACGACATCTGCAACGACGTGCTCGGCTACGGGCCGCTCGAGCCGCTCTTGGCGCGCGACGACATCGCCGACATCATGGTCAACGGTGCCGGCCAGACCTTCATCGAAGTCGGCGGCAAGGTCGAGGAGTCGGACGTCCGCTTTCGCGACAATGCGCAGCTTCTGTCGATCTGCCAGCGCATCGTCAGCCAGGTGGGCCGCCGCGTCGACGAATCGAGCCCGATCTGCGACGCGCGTCTGCCCGACGGCTCGCGCGTCAATGTCATCGCCCCGCCGCTGGCGATCGATGGAACGGCGCTGACGATCCGCAAGTTCAAGAAGGACAAGCTGACGCTGGAGCAGCTCGTGCGCTTCGGCTCGATCACCCCCGCCGGTGCCACGCTCCTGCAGATCATCGGCCGCGTCCGCTGCAATATCGTCATTTCCGGGGGCACGGGCTCCGGCAAGACGACGCTGTTGAACTGCCTGACGCGCTACATCGACGCCGACGAACGGATCATCACCTGCGAAGACTCCGCCGAACTGCAACTGCAGCAGCCGCATGTGGTCCGTCTCGAAACCCGCCCGCCGAACATCGAGGGCGAGGGTCAGATCACCATGCGCGACCTGATCAAGAACTGCCTGCGCATGCGGCCGGAACGCATCATCGTCGGCGAAGTGCGCGGCCCGGAGGTCTTCGACCTGCTTCAGGCGATGAACACCGGCCATGACGGCTCGATGGGCACGATCCACGCCAACACGCCGCGCGAGTGCCTGAGCCGCATGGAGTCGATGATCGCCATGGGCGGCTACACGCTGCCGGCCAAGACCGTGCGCGAAATCATCGCCGGCTCGGTCGACGTGATCATCCAGGCCTCGCGCCTGCGCGACGGGTCGCGCCGCATCACCCACGTCACCGAGGTGACCGGCATGGAGGGTGACGTGATCGTCACCCAGGACCTGATGCGCTACGAGATCGACGGCGAGGACGCCAACGGCCGGATCATCGGCCGCCATGTTTCGACCGGCATCGGCCGGCCGCATTTCTGGGATCGCGCCCGCTACTTCAACGAGGACAAGCGGCTCGCTGCCACGCTCGACGCCATGGAAAAGAACTAGAGCGGGATGTGGAGACGTGCGTGCGGTTTTCCGCCCGCATCCCGCTCCGACAAGAACCCCGCGGCATTCCGCCCGCGTGCTGCTGAAGCAAAGGAACAGACCAAGCGATGTTCGGCATAGACATCACCGTTCTGGCACTGGCCGGCCTTGTCGCGATTGCCGCGGCGGCGCTCGCCTACGGTGTGCTCTATTCCCGGATCGAAAACGACAAGAAGGCGGAAGGCCGCCTGCGCCGGGTCAGCGCCGCCGAGACCGACCGCGCCAAGATCAAGGCGGCGCGCGACCGCGTCAACGAAATGTCGAAGCGGCGCAAATCCCTGCAGGATTCGTTGAAGGAGCTCGAAAAGAAGCAGCAGGAAAAGTCGGCAAATGCCGCCCCCTCCATGAAGAAGCGGCTGGTGCAGGCCAACGTGTCGATCTCGCTCACGCAGTTCTATCTCTTCAGCGCATTTTTCGGCCTGTTCGCCTTCATCGTCGTCCTCATCGCCGGCGCCGGTCTGTGGGTGGCGGGCGGTGTCGCACTCATCGCCGCGGCAGGTCTGCCGCGCTGGGTCGTCGGCTGGAAGATCAAGCGGCGCTGCAAAAAGTTCCTCGACGAGTTTCCGAATGCGCTCGACGTCATGGTTCGCTCGATCAAGTCCGGTCTGCCGCTCAACGATGCATTGCGGCTGATTGCCAGCGATGGCCAGGAGCCGGTGAAGACGGAATTCCGCCGCGTCGTCGAATCCCAGCAGGTGGGGTTGAACGTTCCGGACGCCTGCGCCCGCATGATCCAGAGCATTCCGCTGCCCGAGGTGAACTTCTTCGCGATCGTCATAGCCATCCAGGCGCAGGCCGGCGGAAACCTCTCCGAAGCGCTCGGCAACCTCTCCAAGGTGCTGCGCGAGCGCAAGAAGATGAAGGCGAAGGTCGGCGCCTTGTCGATGGAGGCCAAGGCCTCGGCCTGCATCATCGGCGCGCTGCCCTTTATCGTCTCGCTGCTCGTCTATCTCACATCGCCGGAATACATGATGATCCTTTTCACCGATGCACGCGGCCACATCATCATGGGCGCTTCGGCCGTCTGGATGAGCATCGGCATCTTTGTGATGCGCAACATGATCAATTTCGATATCTGAGGCGAGCGCTTACGATGGACGGCTGGATCAAGACACTCACCGACCCGAACATCATCGTCGCGGTCCTCGTCTCGATGGCCGTTCTTGCGACCTTTTACTCGCTCGCCATTCCCTTTTTCGAGCGCGGCGACCTGACAAAGCGGATGAAGTCCGTCGCCACCGAGCGCGAGCAGATCCGCGCCCGCGAGCGGGCCCGGCTGAACGCCGAAACCTCAGCCGGCAAGGCAAGTCTCAGGGCGCAGCACAATACGTCCGTTCGCCAGATCGTCGAACGGCTCAATCTGAGGCAGGCGCTGGTCGACGAGAATACAGTCAACCGGCTGAAGACCGCCGGCTATCGCTCGCAGAATGCGCTGAACACCTTCCTCTTCGCCCGCTTCTGCCTGCCGTTCCTGTTCCTGGCCATTGCCGTCGTCTACATTTTCGTGCTGGGCAATTTCGCCGACAAGCCGTTCATGCTGAGGGCATGTTTCGCGATCGGCTTCGGCTATCTCGGCTTCTACGCACCGAATATCTTCATCGCCAATGCGATATCGAAGCGCCAGCATTCGATCCGCCGTGCCTGGCCGGACGCTCTGGACCTCCTGCTGATCTGCGTCGAATCGGGCGTGTCGATGGAACTCGCCATGCGGCGTGTCGCCGACGAGATAGCCGCCCAGTCGCCGGCGCTGGCGGAGGAACTGGTGCTGACGACGGCGGAACTCTCCTTTCTGCCCGATCGGCGCATCGCGCTTGAAAATCTCGGCCTGCGCGCCGGCCTCGAGGAGGTCAAGGCGGTGATGCAGGCACTGATCCAGGCCGATCGCTACGGCACGCCGATCGCCCAGGCGCTGCGCGTCCTGGCGCAGGAGAGCCGCGACCAGCGCATGACGGCGGCGGAGAAGAAGGCGGCCGCGCTGCCGCCGAAACTGACGGTGCCGATGATCCTCTTCTTCCTGCCGGTCCTCGTCGCCGTGATCCTTGGCCCCGCCGGCATCCAGGTGGCGGATAAGTTCTAGGGCGCCCACGACTCCTGAGTCAGCGATCGCCTCCGCTCGTTTCACACTCCCGAGAGAGCCCCTTGAAGCTTCTGAGAAGGCGCTACGTATCCGGTGACGTGCTCTTGTTGTGATTGCTGATTTTAGATATCGTGATTTCTCACTGGAGATATCACCATGCCGCTATTCATTCGCGACGATGATGTAACAGCCATGGCCGAGAAGCTCGCCAAGCTCACCAAGGTCAGCAAGACCGACGCCGTTCGGGCGGCGCTTCGCCACGAGTTGGAGCGCACACGGTCGAGTGTGCCGCTGCGCGAACGCCTTGCCAAGATTCATGAGAGGGCGGCTGAAATCGGCCTTCCCAATCCCGCCTTCGACATGAAAGCCTATACCGATGAGATGTGGGGCGACGCCTGATGTTCGTTGATGCCTCGGCGCTCGTCGCCGTCATCAATCAGGAGCCAGGATGGAACGAGCTGGCAAAGCGACTGTCGGACGTTCAAAATGCATGTTTCATCTCCCCGCTCGTGTGCTTTGAGGCGGCCCTGGCGGTGGCTCGGGCGGCCGCCACGGCGGGCGGCGCGGCCGCTAGGCCGACGCTCGAAATCTTCGCGATTGCGCGTGAGCTCGTCGACAACCTGGTTGCGGAACTCGGCGCCAAGGAGATCAGCATTTCCGGCTCGATCGGCGACAAGGCGCTCGATGCTGCGATGACCTACGGCAAAGCCGTGGGGCATCCGGCCGATCTCAACTTCGGCGATTGCTTCGCCTATGCCTGTGCGAAAATTTCCGGGGTGGGGCTCATCTACAAGGGGGACGACTTCGCTCAAACCGATTTGGCGTGAAGATGATGCCGCGACGATCAGAAAATCGCCACCGGATCCGGGTGAAATGAGACCCCGCTAGTCAGTATTCCCGTCATCCGCCTTGGCGAGCTCCGTCCAGGCGCCCTTCTGCGACAGCATCGAGCGCAGATAGGCGACGTTCGCTTCCGCCTGCTCGGGGGTCAGCTCCTGCCGGGCGATTGTTTCGGCCTCCTGGAAGCGGCCCTGCAGCCCGACGGCAAGGGCGAGGTTCTGCCGGACACTGCTGTCGGCGCCCGGCTGGCTCGCCGCCGATTTCAGATACGTCTCGGCGGTCTTCAGATCCTTGGTCAGGAGATAGGACATTCCCAGGTTGGACAGGATGGTGGGCTCGTTCGGCTGAAGGTCCAGAGCCTCGCGATATTTAAGGCGCGCTTCGGACGAGCGGCCGAGCTGGTCGAGGACGGCGCCTTCCGCCGATTTCAGCTTCCAGTCGGGACGGTCCGGCGTCTGCGCCCGGCCGATGGTTTGAAGCGCCTGTTCGAGCTGGCCGGCCGCGGCCTGGGCCTTGCCGTAGGCACCGAGGACTTCGCGATCCGCCGGGTGATTGATCGCCACCTGCCGCATCACGGCCAGCGCCTGTTCGTTGCGGCCGGTCATGCGCAGCAGATTGGCGTAGTTCAAGCCCGCTTCGCGGTTCTTGGGATCGCGTTCATAGGCCTGGCCGATATTCTCCGCGGCGGCCGCCAGCTCGGTCGCGTTCATCGATTGCACCGGTTTTGACAGCTTCGGGATGGAGCCGGTCGTCAGCTCCTGCTTGCCCTGCTGACCGGCACAGCCTCCGAGCGCAAGTGCCATGAGTGCGACGGCCGCGCCTAGCGCGAGGCGATGCATTGAGGATGAGAAGATGTGTTGCGTTGGCATGAAGTGGCGTCCCAGCAGGCAATTGGCACCGGAACTCCGAACATCAGCGGCGCAACTTTCACTCCAGCAATAATCTGTTAACCCTAACAGAGCGTTAATCACGCGAACCCTATCTGTCAGTCGAGGACATTCATGGCTCCCTTCCAGTTCATCGAACGGCCGTCGCCGTTCAACAGCAGCGCCGGCAAGACGCTGCCCATCTTTGCGGTGACGCCGGCGCATATCGAGACGGGGACCATCGACCCGATCGCGCTCGACTGGGCGAAGAAGGCCGGCTTCAAGGCGGACTCCGGCGCCGTGCTCCTCATCCCCTCGGCCGACGGCCATCTCGGCGGCGCGCTGTTCGGTCTCGGCTCGAACCCGTCGGAGGCCCCGTTTCTCACCGGCAAGCTCGCCCGCGCGCTGCCGGCCGGCAAGTGGCATGTCGAAACGGCGCCGCTCACCGCCAATCGCCTGGCGCTCGGCTACGGCCTCGGCTCCTACCGCTTCGAACGCTACAAGTCCGCCAAGCCCGAGGCGCCGACGCTGATGATCCCGGCCGACGCGGACGCAACCGACATCAAGAGGCAGCTCGCCGGCGTCTTCCTGGCCCGCGATCTCATCAACACGCCGACCAATGACATGGGGCCCGAAGCGCTGGAAGCTGCCTTCCGGGCGCTCGCCGCCCACTACAAGGCGGATGTCTCGGTGATATCCGGCGAGGCCTTGCTGACCCAGAATTTCCCGCTGGTGCATACGGTGGGACGCGCCAGCGCCGAGGCGCCGCGGCTCCTCGAGCTGCGCTGGGGCAAGAAGGGGAACAGGAAGGTGACGCTGGTCGGCAAGGGCGTCTGCTTCGACACCGGCGGCCTGGATATCAAGCCAGCCGCCTCGATGCTGCTGATGAAGAAGGACATGGGCGGCGCGGCCAATGTCATGGGCCTGGCGCTGATGATCATGGACGCGAAACTCAAGGTTGATCTGCGCGTCATCGTGCCGGTCGTCGAGAATTCGATTTCCTCCAATGCCTTCCGTCCGGGTGACATCTACAGGAGCCGCAAGGACCTGACGGTGCAGATCGACAACACCGACGCCGAGGGCCGGCTGATCCTTGCCGACGCGCTCGCCTATGCCGACGAGGAGAGGACAGACCTCCTCGTCGACATGGCGACGCTCACCGGCGCCGCACGCGTTGCGCTTGGCCCGGACCTGCCGCCCTTCTTTACCGATGACGAGGAATTGGCCCGGGATCTTTCCGATGCGAGCCTGACGGTGGACGATCCGGTCTGGCGGATGCCGCTCCACATGGGTTACGACAAGGATGTCTCCGCCCGCATCGCCGACCTCACCAATGCGCCCTCGGGCGGCATGGCCGGTTCGATCACCGCGGCGCTGTTCCTCAAGCGCTTCGTGACGAATGCGAGGAGCTGGGTGCATTTCGACATATTCGGCTGGGCGCAGAGCGAGCGACCGCATTCCCCGATCGGCGGCGAAGCCCAGGCGATAAGGGCGCTGTACCATCACATCGGTCGGATTGCGGGATAGCCTTTCGTCCGTATCTGCCCCTCATCCGCCTGCCGGCACCTTCTCCCCGCGAGCGGGGCGAAGGGACAAGTGGCGGCGCCTCGCCCACCACACCGGCCGTGTATAGAAGGGAGATGAGCGAGCGCCGCGAGTTCCCTTCTCCCCATCAAGATGGGGAGAAGGTGCCGGCAGGCGGATGAGGGGCAGCGCGATCGAGAGCAACGAAGGAAACGCTTGCGTAACGAACGGCTGGCTATTGTGCAGGACGTGACTTACGCAGGAGTTTTCCCTTGCCGGTCGAACTGACGCCCTCCCAAGCGCTGGGGCTCTGGCATGCCGTCTCGCTCGAGCAGGTCCGGGTGGATAGCCGCGATCTGACGCTCCGCCAGATGGCGATTCTGCTTGAAATCTATCTCGTGCCGCCGCCGCACACGGTGCGCGGCCTCGCCGCGAGGCTCGGCGTGACCAAGCCGGTGATCACCCGCGCCCTCGATACCATGGGCGCGCTCGGCCTCGTCGACCGGGTGCGCGACGACCGCGACAGGCGTAATGTCGTCATCAAGCGCACCGTCGAGGGCGCGCTCTATCTTGAAAAATTCGGCGATCTGATCATCAATCAGGGCCGCAAATTGTGAGTTCTACCATGCCCGAAGCACTCGATCGCCGTCTCAATGCCTATCGCGAGGACCTGGCGGAGGAGCGCCTGCGCGGCCTCGTCGAAGCGCAGCGTTTCGTCGAGGGCACGCCGGCCGTCGTCTCCGTGCCGGTGACGCCGCTCAGGGCCCGGCCGGATCTCGCCTGCGGCACCGATACGGAATTGCTCTATGGCGAAACGGTGCGCGTTCTCGACGTCGATGATGGATGGGCCTGGGTCAAGTCGGACCTCGACGGCTACGTCGGCTACTTGCCGCAGGACACGCTAGGGGAGCCCGGCGCTCCGCCGACCCACATCGTCGCAGTGCCCCGCACATTCGTTTACCGCGGAGCGGACCTGCGCTTCCCGCAGGCCTTCGCGCTCTCCCTTGGCAGCCGCATCAATGTCGTCGGCGAGGCGGAGACCCGCGG
Source organism: Sinorhizobium glycinis (assembly GCF_001651865.1). GTDB lineage: Bacteria > Pseudomonadota > Alphaproteobacteria > Rhizobiales > Rhizobiaceae > Sinorhizobium > Sinorhizobium glycinis. The sequence goes on along the minus strand of NZ_LPUX01000053.1, from coordinate 1,380,598 downwards.
CACCCGCTATTTTCTCCTCGACGGCGGGCTGGCGGTGGTCGCCAACCATTGCGCGCCGGCCAGCGGGCCGATCGGCGACGACTATGTCGCGATCGCCACCCGCTTTATGGAAACCCCCTATCTCTGGGGCGGCCGCTCCGGCTTCGGCATCGACTGTTCCGGTCTCGTGCAACTGGCGATGCAGATGACGGGCCGACGGGTTCCGCGCGATACCGACATGCAAGCCGCGGGGATAGGCAGGCCGGTCGGCCGCGAAGAACTCCGGCGCAGCGACCTCGTCTTCTGGAAGGGGCATGTCGCCATCATGGAGGACGACACGACCCTGGTGCATGCCAACGGCCATACGATGACTGTGGCCCGCGAAGGGCTCGACGATGCTATCCGCCGCATCGGCTGGCTCTACGGAGAGCCGACAGGGTATCGCCGGCCTTAGGAGCCGGTCGTTGACGTCGTGATTTGCCCCTCATCCGCCTGCCGGCACCTTCTCCCCATTCTGATGGGGAGAAGGGACTCGCGGCACGCTCCCAGTCCCCTCTCCCCGCTGGCGAGGGCTAGGGTGAGGGGCAATTCACGGAGATCGAAGCTCTCGGCGGCCGATCAGTAGCCGGCTACCTGATCCACCACATGCTCCAGAGGCAGCCCGTTTTCAAACCGCTCGATCTGCTCATCGACATGGGCAAAGAGCGCCTTGACATCGGACGAAGCAGCAACGTGCGGCGTCACATAGACGTTCGGCATGTCCCAGAAGCGGCTCTCGGGCGACAGCGGCTCCTGTTCGAAGACGTCGAGCGAGGCTCCGCCCAACACGCTGCGATCGAGGCATTCGAGGATGTCGGCCTCGACCTGGCTGCCGCCGCGGCCGGCATTGATGAAGACCGGGGCGCCGAAAGGACCCTTGCGGCTGAGTTTCCTGAACAGGCCTGCATTGAAGATCCCCTTCGTGTCCGCAGTCAGCGGCAGAAGACCGACCAGGAAATCCGTCCTGCCGAGAAAGGCGTCGAGCCCCGCGGCATCATAGGTGTCGATGCCCTCGACCGTCCGCTTGCTTCGCGACCAGCCGATCACCTCGAAGCCCATCACGGCAAGCTTGCGGGCGGCGTCCTGGCCGAGCACGCCCATGCCCATGATTCCGACGGTGACGTCGGTGGCTTCCGGCTGGCTGAGGTCCCGCCATTCGCGCTTCTTCGCCAGCGCCTCATAGGCGCGGTGTTGCCGCAGATGCAGGAGACATTGCATCACGACCCATTCGCTCATCCGCGTCGTTAAAGTCCGGTCGACGAAACGCACCAGCGGCACGTCGGGAAGGCCCGGCAGCGTCAGAACGTGGTCGACGCCGGCGCCGCCGGAAAAGACGACCTTCAAATCCGGCGCACGAGAGAAGAGATCGGGCGCCGACTTCCAGACGACCGCATAGTCTATCCCCGAGAGGTCCCGGCCTCGATGGGCCGGATCCGCAAGATTGATCACCTCGCGTCCGGGAAAGGCGCCTTGGAGGGCGGCGTCCACTTCCTCCGGAATGAATTTCAGATCGACGATGAGGGGACTTTTGGCAGGCATGCGGACGCTCTACTGACGGATGGCGGAAAGGTTGACGGCCTCGAGATTGAAGGCGGCGGCCATCAGCGCCTTGGTATAGTCCTCGGCCGGCGCTTCGAAAATGCGCTCGGCCGGTCCCTGTTCGACAACCTTGCCGAGGCGCATGACGATTACCTCATTGGCAAGCGCCCTGACGACCTTCAAGTCATGACTGATGAACAGATAAGCGAGATTGTGCTTGCGCTGCAGGTCGCGCAAGAGATCGACCACCTGCGCCTGCACGCTCATGTCGAGGGCCGAGGTCGGCTCGTCGAGCATGACGAATTGCGGCTTCAACACCATGGCGCGGGCGATCGCGATGCGCTGCCGCTGGCCGCCGGAGAATTCGTGCGGATAGCGCCAGCGGGTGGCCGGGTCGAGCCCGACCTCCTGCAGCGCTGCGGCGACGCGCCGGTCGCGCTCGTCGTCGGAGAGCGCCCTCTCATGGATTTTCAGCCCCTCGCCGACGATGTCGGCGACGGACATGCGCGGGCTGAGTGACCCGTACGGGTCCTGGAAGACCACCTGCATCCGGTTTCTGAGCGGCCGCATTTCACGGAAACTATAGGCGTCGATATTCTGGCCGACAAAGGCGATCCGTCCCTTCGACGAGATCAGCCGTGTCAGCGCCAGGCCGAGCGTCGTCTTGCCCGAACCGGATTCGCCGACGACGCCGAGCGTCTGCCCGGCGCGCAGCGTCAGGTCGATGCCGTCGACCGCCTTCACATGGTCGACGACGCGGCGCAGGAAGCCGGCCTTGATCGGGAACCAGACCTTGACGTCCTTGCCTTCGATAACGATCGGCTTCGACTGATCGGAAGGCGGCGGCTCGCCCTTCGGCTCGGAGGCGAGCAGGTGCCGCGTATAGGCATGCTGCGGATTGGCGAAGATCTCGGCGGTCGGGCCGGTCTCGACGATCTTGCCCTTGGTCATCACGCAGACCCGGTCGGCGATCTTGCGGACGATGCCGAGGTCGTGGGTGATGAACAGCATGGACATGCCGTGCTCATCCTTGAGCGACTTCAGGAGCTCGAGGATCTGCGCCTGCACGGTGACGTCGAGCGCCGTCGTCGGCTCGTCGGCGATCAGCAGCTCCGGCCGGTTGGCAAGCGCCATGGCGATCATCACGCGCTGGCGCTGGCCGCCGGAGAGCTGGTGCGGATAGGCGCCGAGCCGCTTCTCCGCCTCGCGGATGCCGACCTGGTTGAGGAGCTCCAGCGTCCTGGCGCGCGCTGCCGGCCCCTTGAGGTCCTGGTGGAGTTCGAGGATTTCGCCGATCTGCTGCTCGATCGTGTGCAGCGGATTGAGCGACGTCATCGGCTCCTGGAAGATCATCGTGATGTCGTTGCCGCGCACATGGCGCAGCTCGGCATCGCTCGCTTTCAGGAGATCCTTGCCGTTGAAGAGGATCTCGCCGCTCGGGTGGCTCGCAGCCGGGTAGGGCAGGAGCTTCAGGATCGAGTTCGCCGAGACCGATTTGCCCGAGCCGGACTCGCCGACGAGCGCCACGGTTTCACCGCGCTTGATGTCAAAGGAGATGCGGTCGACGGCGGTTGACGTGTCGCCGCCCTGATGGAAAGCGACGGAAAGATCGCGCACGGAGAGGAGAGTATCTGTCATCGTCGCGCTCACCGGAACGTCTTTCTCGGGTCGAAGGCGTCGCGCGTCGCTTCGCCGACGAAGATCAAGAGCGACAGCATGACCGACATCGCCCAAAAGGCGGTGAGGCCGAGCCACGGCGCCTGGAGGTTCGATTTTCCCTGGGCGATCATCTCGCCGAGCGAGGGCGAGCCGGGCGGCATGCCGAAGCCGAGGAAATCGAGGGATGTGAGCGTCGTGATCGAGCCGGACAGGATGAAGGGCAGGAAGGTCAGCGTCGCCACCATGGCGTTCGGCAGGAGGTGGCGGTGCATGATCGTGCCGTTACCGACGCCGAGCGCGCGCGCCGCGTTGACGTATTCGAAATTGCGCGCCCTGAGGAATTCGGCCCGGACGACGCCGACAAAGCCGACCCAGGAGAAGAGCAGCATGATGCCGAGCAGGATGAAGAAGCCGGGCGGCAGGATGGCGGCGATGATCAGCAGGATGTAGAGCACCGGCATCGACGACCAGATTTCAATGAAGCGCTGAAGAAGCAGGTCGGTCCAGCCGCCGAAATAGCCCTGCACCGCCCCGGCCGAAACGCCGATCACCGCCGAGGCTATGGTGAGCGCCAGGCCGAACAGCACCGAGATGCGGAAACCGTAGATCATCCGTGCCATCACGTCGCGCGCCTGGTCGTCTGTGCCGAGCCAGTTCAGGTTGCCGAGCGTGCAGTTCGGATCGGCGGCGCCTTGCGGATAGGCGGAGCAGCGCTCCTCCTCGCTCATCAGCCAGAATGGAGCGGTCGGCGCCGAATGCGGGATGTTCGAATTGACCGTCTGGTAGGAATAGCGGATCGGCGGCCAGACCATCCAGCCGTTCGCCTCGATCTCGTCGCGGATGAAGTCGGAGCGGAAGTCGGTTTCGGCGAGGAAGCCGCCGAACTTCTCCTCCGGGTAGTTCACCAGCACCGGGAACAGGATCTCGCCCTTGTAGGAGGCGACGATCGGCTTGTCGTTGGCGATCAGCTCGGCACAGAGGCTGAGGCCGAAGAGCACGAGGAAGATCCAGAACGACCAGTAGCCGCGCCGGTTCGCCTTGAAGTTCTGCCAGCGCCGCCGGCCGATCGGCGTCAGCCAGCCGTTTTCCGGGGCCGCTGCGTAGGTTGCGACTGTGCTCATCAGACGTCCCTCCGCTCGAAATCGATCCGGGGGTCGACCCAGGTGTAGATCAGGTCGGAGATGAGGCTGACGAAAAGGCCCATCAGCGAGAAGATGTAGAGGGTGGCGAAGACGATCGGATAGTCGCGCTTGACCACCGCGTCATAGCCGAGCCGGCCGAGACCATCGAGGGAGAAGATATATTCGATGAGCAGCGACCCGGTGAAGAAGGCGGAGATGAAAGCGCCGGGGAAGCCGGCGATGATGATCAGCATGGCGTTGCGGAAGACATGGCCGTACAGCACTTTCCGCTCGGTCAGCCCCTTGGCGCGCGCCGTCGTCACATATTGCTTCTTGATCTCGTCGATGAAGGAATTCTTGGTGAGCAGCGTCGTCGTCGCGAAGGCCGAGAGCAGCAGCGTGATCAGCGGCAGCGTCATGTGCCAGAAATAGTCGAGGATCTTCTGGTACCAGGGAAGCGCGTGGAAATTATCCGAGACGAGACCGCGCAAGGGGAACCAGTCGAAGAACGACCCGCCGGCGAAGATCACGATCAAGAGGATAGCGAAGAGGAAGCTCGGCACCGCATAGCCGACGATGATGACTCCGGAGGTCCAGACATCGAAGGTCGAGCCGTCTGACACCGCCTTCCGGATGCCGAGCGGGATCGAGATGGCGTAGGAGAAGATCAGGATCCAGACCCCGAGCGAGATCGACACCGGCATCTTCTCGATGATGAGGTCGACGACCGAGGTGTTGCGGAAAAAACTCTCGCCGAAATCGAAGCGGGCATAGTTCCACATCATGCCGAGAAAGCGCTCGAGCGGCGGCTTGTCGAAGCCGAACTGCTTCTCGAGCTTGGCGATGAATTCCGGATCGAGACCCTGCGCGCCGCGATAGCTTCCGCCCTCGCCGCCGCCCGGCACGAGATCGCCGCCAGTGCCGGAGAGCCTGTCGGAGCCGGCTGCATTCGTCAGGTCGGCGATCACCTGTTCCACCGGCCCGCCCGGCGCGAATTGGATGACAGCGAAGGAAATGGCCATGATCCCGATGATCGTCGGGATCATCAAGAGCAGCCGGCGCAGGATATAGGCACCCATCAGGCGAACCTCGGCATTGTGGCGCCACCGGTTACCCGGGCGCTGGCTTGCCGTCTATTTCGTCTCAATCCCATACTCCTTGGGCCCCGTCCGATGCCGGCGGTCGATCCATATTTCACTGATTCGCTTCCTGCATTTGGAATCGAGAGCGGGCTCAAGCGCAAGTCTTCATTGGCTGGCGGCACTCTTGAACCACCACACGTCGGGAAAGCCGATTGCGTATTTCGGCAGTTCCGCCGGCCGGCCGAACTTGTCCCAATAGGCGACATTGGCCTTGAGCTTGTAGTAGAGCGGGATGACGTAATTGTGGGCGAGCAGGACGCGGTCGAGCGCCCTGGTGGCGGCGACGAGGGTGTCTCGATCCTTGGCGAAGATCACGCGTTCGATCAGCTTGTCGACACCCGGATCGGCGATCCCGGCGTAGTTCCTCGAACCCTCGCGGGATGCGGCCTTCGATCCCCAATAGTCTGCCTGCTCGTTTCCCGGGCTCAAGGTCTGGCCCCAGACTTCCCAGGTCATGTCGTAATCGAAGGCACGCTCCCGGTTGGTATATTGCGACGGATCGACCATGCGCACGCTTGCTTCGATGCCTATTCTCTTGAGGTTCTGTGTGTAGGGAAGCGCGACCCGCTCGAGCGCTGGGCTGTTTATCAGAATTTCGAAGGCGAAGGGCTTGCCAGTCGCCTTGTTGACCATGCGGTTGCCCTTGAGTTCGAAGCCGGCTTCCTTGAGAAGCGCGATCGCCTTGCGGAGATTGTCGCGCGCCTTTTCCGGCGTTCCGCCGACCGGGTTGGTGTAAGGGGTCGTGAAGACTTCCGGCGGCACCAGGGCTTTGACCTCGTTCAGGATCTTCAATTCCTCGCCTTGCGGCAGGCCCGAGGAGGCGAGCTCGGTGCCGAAGAAGAAGCTGTTCACGCGCTGATACTGATTGAAGAAAATGGTCCGGTTCAGTTCCTCGAAATCGAGCGCATAGTTCAGCGCCTGGCGGACGCGCTCGTCGTCGAAGGGCTTGCGGCGCATGTTGGCAACCATCGCCTGCATCACGCCGGTCGCCCGGAAGGGGTTGGGGATTTCCTCGCGCTTGACACGCCCTTCTTTCACCGCGGGAAAATCGAACCCGGTCGCCCAGCGCATTGCCTGGTTCTCGGTCCAGAAATCGATGTTGCCGGAGCGGAAGGCCTCGAATTCGACGTCGCGATCACCGAAGAAGGAATAGGTGATCGAGTTGAAGTTGTTCTGCCCGACATTGACGTTGAGCGAGGCGCCCCAATAGTCGTCGCGCCGCTCGTAGCGGATCGTGCCGCCGGGGGAGAAGGAGGCGATGCGGTACGGGCCCGATCCCATGACCGGTTCAAGAGTCGTGCGGGTGATGTCGCGCGGCTTGCCGTCCGGCCCGGCGCCTTCCCACCAATGCTTCGGGACGATCAGGATTTCCCCGAGGATATGGGGCAGCTCGCGATTGTTTTTCTCGTCGAACTGGAAGGTGACGTCGCGATCGCCGGTCTTCTCGGCCTTCACGACATGCCCGTAATAGCTTTGATAGAGCGGGTTCAGTTCCTTCGCCTTCTCGAAGCTGAAAACGACGTCCTCGGGTGTCACGGGCTTGCCATCCGCCCATTTCGCCTCCGGTCGCAGGCGGAAGGTCGCCGACGAGATGTCGTCAGGATAGGAAACGCTCTCCGCCAGCAGCCCATAGGCGGTCGAAATCTCGTCGTCGGCGCGCTTCATCAGCGTGTCGAAGACGAGCGCCAACCCGACGGCCAGTTCGCCTTTGGCGACGAGGAGCGGATTGAAAGTGTCGAAGGTCCCCGTCTGTGAAAGCCTGAGGTCGCCGCCCTTCGGGGCATCAGGGTTTGCATAGTCGAAATGCTTGAAGCCGGGCGGATATTTGAGTTCGCCGATGAGGGAGAGTCCGTGGCGCCAGACCGGTTGTTCTTGCGCCTCCGCCAACGGCGCCAGGATGAGGGACATTGCCAGAAAAGCGGTCGCCAGCGTCGTTCGTCCAATACCGCTAAAATCCAGCATCCCGCCGTTTCTCCTTTGTTTTCGGTGATCCTTATAAGCAGAATAGGCCAAATCGCGGCAAATGACAGGACCTGCCCAAAATCAGGCGAAATTTTTGAGTCACATCCGGGCGAATCGCAAGGCTGATGCAACTGCGGCGAATCAGGATAAATGAGCGGGGTGAACCCCGCATGTTTCGGGTCGCCGCCGATGGGGAATGGAATGGGATTTGGTATGCGCGCCGCGCTTCGACGCTCAGGCTCCGGGCTGCTCGCATTGATCGTGAGCGCGGGCCTCTTTTCGACCGATGCCGCGTCGGCGGACGGCACGCCCGCCAAGGAGCTCTTCGGCGCCAGGGCCTTGCCGACTGCAGCGGCGCCGACGTCCTACGGGTTCTATTCCAAGGGATGTCTCGCCGGCGGCATCGCCATCCCGACCGACGGTCCGACCTGGCAGGCGATGCGCCTGTCGCGCAACCGCCGCTGGGGGCATCCCGAGATGATCGCGCTGATCGAGCGCTTCTCCCACGACGCGGCCGAGAGGATCGGCTGGCCGGGCCTGCTCCTCGGCGACATCTCGCAGCCGCGCGGCGGCCCGATGCTCTCCGGCCATGCCTCTCACCAGATCGGTCTCGATGCCGACGTCTGGCTGACGCCGATGCCGCAGAAGACGCTCAGCTATCAGGAGCGCGAGTCGATTTCCGCGACCTCGATGCTCGACAAGAGCAGGTTCCTGACGATCGACCGCTCGGTCTGGACGCCATCCCACGCGCGGCTGATCATGCTGGCGGCGAGCTACCCGGAGGTCGAGCGCGTCTTCGTCAATCCGGCCATCAAGAAGAAGCTCTGCGACAGCTGGAGAGGCGATCGCGCAGCCCTCGGCAAGGTGCGGCCGATCTATGGCCACGACTACCATTTCCATATTCGCATGAAGTGCCCGGCCGGCTCCAAAGGATGCAAGGACCAGGCCGCGGTGCCCGCCGGCGACGGCTGCGACAAGTCGCTCGCCTGGTGGTTTACCGACGAACCCTGGGCGAAACCGAAGAAGAAGCCCGGCGAGAAGCCGCCGAAGCCGAAGTTTGCGACGCTTGCCGATCTGCCGAAGGCCTGCGCACTGGTGCTGAACGGCCCGGCGCCGGCCTCCGAGCAGCAGGCGACCTACGGCACGGCGTACCGGGCTCCAGCCGCCATTCCCGCCGCGGCGACGAGCATCGAGTCGGTCATCGGCGCTGCGGCGGAAGCGCCGCTCGCCAGCGTTCCGGTGCCGCTGCCGCGCCCCGCTCTGCAATAGCCGTCCCCAGGAAAACGCACGGGCTCGCCCACTGCGTCGTTCCTTAACTCACCCCTCCATCCGTCATCCTCGGGTTTGACCCCGGGTCAAGCCCGAGGATGACGGGGAGGGAGCGTTGGCAATTATTCTGCACCTCGGGAATCGTTGGAGTCTTGCAGTTCAAAGTGCAAAAGGCGGACGGCGCGTTAGGTGCCTTCCCAATTCCATGGCGCTCATGTATAGGCGTTCAAATCGATTTAAATCCGACCGGATGTGAACGCGCCGTGCTTTCCGCTCCGGTCCTCGTGAGCTAGCCGGGGACGCCGCATGGCCGATCGCAAATGTCTCGCCCTGATCGCCCATGATCAGAAGAAGGATGACCTCGCCGCCTTTGCTAAGGCGCACGAGGCGACGCTTTCCGGTTGGAAGATCGTTGCAACCGGCACGACCGGCGGCCGCGTCCTCGACGCCTGCCCAGGCCTCGACGTCACGCGGCTGAAAAGCGGGCCGCTCGGCGGCGACCAGCAGATCGGCGCATTGATCGCCACGGGCGACGTCGATTGCCTCATCTTCTTCGTCGACCCGCTGACCGCCATGCCGCACGACGTCGACGTCAAGGCGCTGATGCGTCTGGCGATCGTCTACGATATTCCGATGGCGCTCAATCGTGCGACCGCCGAGCAGTTGATCGACTTCAGGCGCAACTGATACACATCCCCGGAACTATACGCCGCGATTGAGGACGGTCTTGCCATGTTGACTGCGAGTGACCAGAGCTTCTCCTTTCCGATCTTGATCGGAGATATCGGCGGTACGAACGCCCGCTTCGCATTGCTCGCCGACCGGTCAGCCGAGCCCCTGCAGCTTCCGCCGGTCAAGACGGGCGACTTCGAGACGATCGAGGAGGCGCTGCAGAAGAGCATTCTCGACAAGATTTCCGAAAGACCGCGTTCGGCGATCCTCGCGGTGGCGGGTCCGATCAAGAGCGACGAGATCCCCCTGACCAACGCCGGCTGGGTGATCCGGCCGAAGGACATGCTGGCGCGGCTCGGGCTGGAAGACGTGCTGGTCATCAACGACTTCGAGGCGCAGGCGCTCGCCATTGCCGCACCGGCCGAAAAGGATGTCGTGCAGATCGGCGGAGGCAGCGTCCGGCCGCGAAGTTCCCGCGTGGTGCTCGGACCGGGCACCGGGCTCGGCGTCGCCGGCCTGGTCTTTGCCCAGGACACCTGGATTCCCGTTCCGGGCGAAGGCGGCCATGTCGATATCGGCCCGCGCAGCGAGCGCGATTTCCGGATATGGCCGTTCCTCGAGCCGATCGAGGGCCGCATGGCAGGCGAACAGATCCTCTGCGGCCGGGGCATCATGAATCTCTACCGCGCCGTCTGTGCCGCCGATGGTCTCGAGCCGTCGCTCAAGGATCAGGCGGAGGTGACGACCAGCGCGCTTTCCGGTGACGATCCGGCGGCAGTCGAGACCGTATCGCTGTTCTGCGCCTATCTCGGGCGCGTTGCCGGCGACATGGCGCTGATCTTCATGGCGCGTGGCGGCGTCTTCCTGGCCGGCGGCATTTCGCAGAAGATATTGCCGGCGCTGATGAAACCGGAATTCCGAGCCGCCTTCGAGGACAAGGCGCCGCATTCGTCGCTGATGCGGACGATTCCCACTTTTGCGGTCGTCCATCCCATGGCGGCGCTTTCCGGGCTTGCCGCCTTCGCGCGCGCGCCGAGAGATTTCGGTGTTGCAATGGAGGGACGGCGCTGGCGAAGCTGAGCGGCGGACCGATGCAAAGACTCGCCAAAGCAGCTTCAAACCACTATAGACCCCCGACACGTGGCGCCGACGTGCGGCATGCCACAGCTGGCCAGGGAAAACGGGCTTCTTGAACGCCACGAACAGAAAACAGCGCGCGATCGATTCCGAGACGATCACCGGAATCCTGCGGCGCGTCATCGCCGAGAACGGTCGCGACCACATCCGGGGTTATGCCTTCGCCATTTCCTGCCTGATCGTTGTGGCGGCAACGACCGGCTTCACCGCCTGGATCATGGAAACGGTCGTCAACGAAGCCTTCGCCAACCGGCGGGCGGATATCGTCCTCGTGATCTGCGCCGCCATTTTCGCGGCTTTCGTGCTGCGGGGCCTTGCGACCTACGGGCAGGCCGTGGCGCTCTCGAAGATCGGCAACAACATCGTGGCGCGCTACCAGCGCCGGCTCTACTCGCATATCATGGCGCTCAGCGTCGGCTATTTCCACGAGCATCGCTCGGCGCAGCTTGCGGCGAAGATCAGCCAGAATGTCAGCGGCATACGTGACGTACTCAACATGACGGTCACGTCGATCGCCCGGGACTTCCTGACCCTGATCGGTCTGATCGGCGTCATGTTCAGCAAGGACTGGCTGCTCTCGCTGATCGTCTTCTTCGTCGCACCGCCGCTGTTCCTCGGCCTGCGCTACATATCAAGGCGTCTGCGTCTGGCGACGCGCGAGGCCATCGAGGTCAACAGCCGGGTCCTCGGGGCGATGCAGGAAACCATCCAGGGCGTCACCATCATCAAGGCCTTCACGATGGAGAACGAGCTCCGCCGCAAGGTCGAGACGATCATCGATCGGGCCGAGAATCGCGCAAACCGCATCGCGCGGTTGAGCGAGCGCACCGCACCGATGACGGAAACCTTCGCGGGCCTCGCGATCTCCAGCGTGCTTGCTTATGCCGCCTTCCGGACGATCTACGGCAACGTGCCGCCAGGGGCCTTCTTCGCCTTCGTCACGGCGCTGCTGATGGCCTATGATCCGGCGCGGCGCCTGGCGCGGCTGCAGGTGTCGATGGAGCGCGCCGCCGTCAATGCCCGCATGATCTACGAGATCCTCGATACGATTCCGCATCAGCGCGATCGCCCCGATGCGACCGAGCTCAAGCTCGGCGGGGCGACGGTCGAACTGCGCGATGTGCGCTTTTCCTATGCCAATGGCGACGAGATCCTGAGGGGGGTGAGCTTTCGCGCCGAGGGCGGCAAGACGACGGCGCTCGTCGGCCCCTCCGGCGCCGGCAAGTCGACCATCATCAGCCTCATCCCGCGCTTCTACGATCCGCAGTCTGGCGAGATCCTGATTGACGGCCAGAACATCGCCGGCGTTACCAAGCAGTCGCTGCGCAACGGCCTCGCCTATGTCTCGCAGCAGCCCTATCTCTTCGAAGGCTCGATACGCGACAATATTCGCTACGGCCGCCCCGACGCCACGGACCAGGAAGTCGAGGAGGCCGCAAGGCTTGCCTATGCGCACGACTTCATCCTGGCGCAGCCGCAGGGCTACGACACGCCCGTCGGCGAGCATGGGGTGACACTCTCCGGCGGACAGCGGCAGCGCCTGTCGATCGCCCGCGCGCTGGTCCGCAATGCACCGATCCTGCTTCTCGACGAGGCGACCTCGGCGCTCGACACCGAGTCCGAGGCTGCCGTGCAGAAGGCGCTCGAACAGGCGATGAGCGGGCGCACCGTCATCGTCATCGCCCACCGCCTCTCGACCGTCGTCAATGCCGACAAGATCGTCGTGATGAAGGACGGCAAGGTGGTCGAGGAGGGGTCGCATGAGGAGCTTGCGCGGCGGCCGGAGGGTCTCTACGCTCGCCTCCACAATCTGCAGGGCAGCAGCGCAGACCTGCCCGAAGAAGCGAAAATCCTATAGACGCGAGGAAATCTGGCGATGAGCGAAACGGACATGAAGCTCGTGGTGGTCGGCGCGGCCGGTCGAATGGGCCAGACACTGATCCGGATCGTTCACGCGACGGCCGGCGTCCGCCTGCATGCCGCGATCGAACGCTCGAATTCGCCCTTTATCGGCCGGGACGCGGGCGAGCTCGCCGGCCTCGGGCCGATCGGCATCCCCGTCACCGACAAGCCGCTCGAAGCCTTCGTCGAGGCGGAGGGAGTGCTCGACTTCACCGCGCCGGCGGCAACCGTCGAGTTCGCCGGTCTCGCGGCCCAGGCGCGCATCGTCCATGTCATCGGCACCACCGGATGCTCGGCGGACGACGAGGCGAAGATCCGCGCCGCCGCGCGCCATGCCCGTGTCGTAAAGTCGGGCAATATGAGCCTCGGCGTCAATCTTTTGGGCGTGCTCACGGAGACGGCGGCGCGCGCATTATCGCCGGCCGATTGGGACATCGAGATCCTCGAAATGCACCACAAGCACAAGGTCGATGCGCCCTCGGGCACGGCGCTCCTGCTCGGCGAGGCGGCGGCGAAGGGACGCCGCATCGGTCTTGCGGAGCATGCCGTCAAGGTGCGCGACGGCCATACCGGCCCGCGGCCGCAAGGGACGATCGGCTTCGCGACGCTACGCGGCGGCTCGGTCGTCGGCGAGCACTCGGTGATTCTTGCGGGCGAGGGTGAAACGGTGACGCTTTCGCACAGCGCCACGGATCGCTCGATCTTCGCGCGCGGCGCCGTCGCGGCGGCCCTTTGGGGCCGCAGCCAGAAGCCCGGCTTCTATTCCATGCTCGATGTTCTCGGGCTCAACTGACACGTCAATCTCTCAAAGAGGAAATCGAAATGAGCGGCACCCTCGTCCTCGTCCGTCACGGCCAGAGCGAATGGAACCTGAAGAACCTTTTCACCGGCTGGCGCGACCCGGACCTGACCGAGCTCGGCGTCGAGGAGGCGAAGGCGGGCGGCAAGGCGCTCGCCGAATACGGCATCAAGTTCGACGTCGCCTTTACCTCCGATCTCGTCCGCGCCCAGCGCACCTGCCAGATGGTGCTCGACGCCGTCGGCCAGTCCTCGCTCGAAACGATCCGCGACCAGGCGCTCAACGAGCGCGACTACGGCGATCTCTCCGGCCTCAACAAGGACGATGCGCGCGCCAAATGGGGCGAGGAGCAGGTCCACATCTGGCGCCGCTCCTATGACGTGCCGCCGCCCGGCGGCGAAAGCCTGCGCGATACCGGTGCGCGCGTCTGGCCCTATTACCTGACCGAGATCCTGCCGCGTGTGTTGGCCGGAGAGAAGCTGCTGGTCGCCGCCCACGGCAATTCGCTGCGCTCGCTGGTCATGGTGCTCGACCGCTTGACCAAGGAGCAGGTGCTGAACCTCAACCTCGCGACCGGCGTTCCGATGGTTTACAAGCTGAAGGCGGACTCGACGGTTGCTTCCAAGGAAGTGCTCGGCGACATGTCGGCCGCGCACTAATCTTTTGCTGCGTTGAGGGATGCCTCAGCGGCGATGCCCCTCACCCTAGCCCTCTCCCCGTTCTGACGGGGAGAGGGGACCGAGGCGGCGCGGCAAGTCCCTTCGCCCCGCCTGCGGGGAGAAGGTGCCGGCAGGCGGATGAGGGGCAATCCAATCCGCGCAGTGCTTACGATCTCACGCCTTCCCCGCTTCCCAGCCGAGAATCGCCCGCTTTCGCGTCAGCCCCCAGTGATAGCCGGTGAGCTCGCCGCCCTTGCCGAGCGCCCGGTGGCAGGGCACGACGAAGGAGATCGGGTTGCGCCCGACCGCCGCGCCGACGGCGCGCGATGCGGTGGGCTGGCCGATTTCGCCGGCGATCCTCGAATAGGTCGTCGCCTTGCCGAGCGGGATGTTCAAAAGCGCCTGCCAGACCCGGATCTGGAAATCCGAGCCGATCAGCACGATGTTGAGCGGCTCGTCGGCGCACCAGCGCTCCGGGTTGAAGATGCGTGCGGCGTATCGTGCCGTTGCCGCGCTGTCCTCGACGTAGGTGGCATTCGGCCAGCGGCGGGCCATGTCCTCGAAGCTCGCCCGCTCCTCGCCCGCATCGGCAAAGGCAAGGCCGGCGAGGCCGCGGTCGGTCACCATCACCAGCGCCGTGCCGAAGGGGGAGGGGTGAAAGCCGTAGCGGATCGTCAGGCCGGCGCCGCGCGCCTTCCACTCGCCGGGCGACATCGCCTCATGGGTGACGAAGAGGTCGTGCAGCCGCCCCGGGCCGGAGAGCCCGACCTCGATGCTGGTCTCGAGCAGCGGCATGTCCCCCTGGCGAAGGAGCCGCTTGGCATGGTCGAGCGTGACCGCCTGCAGGAAGGCCTTCGGCGAAAGTCCGGCCCAGCGGGTGAAGACCTTCTGGAGCTGCGTCGGCGACTGGCGCAGCCGCCGGGCGATCGCTTCGAGCGACGGCTGGTCGCGGTAGTCCTCCGTCAGCATCTCGATGACATGCCTCACCGTGTCGTAATCGGTACCGTCCGGGGTGATGTCAGTGGGAATGCTTGTCACGACGTTCATGGATCATCTCCTGTCATTGCCGCAGGAAACCATGCGGGGGACCGGATAACCACCCGATTCTTGACTAGAGCGCCGCGCTTTCACTTGAACGCGCAAAGGACGCTCTACAGCGCCGCGCGTCTTATCAGACGCGCAAAGGTCGCTGTAGCACTTTGAACTGCTGCATGTCTTTGTCCTTAAATCGAGGTCGATTTAAGAAGACATGCAGTAGAACTTTGAATCCAGAGCATCTTTCTGCCTTCAGTGATTCCTCCTGAAAGCAGGACCCTCTAGCGCGCCCTGGCCGTGGCGAGCGCGCGGGAGAAGGCGAGGGCGAAGGTTTCGCGATCGTCGCGGTTGAGAAACGAACCGATATCCGTCTGCCGGCCGCCGCCGCTGATCCTCATCGAGACGATTCCGATCTCCTGGTGGCGCTTGATGCTGAAGCGCGCCCAGAACGGGTTGAAGCGATGTTCGGTCATGCGGCCCGACGGCGCGAACTTCTTCACCGACACGTCGGTCCGCGAGACGCTGACCTCCTCCCGGACGCGCGCCGAATGGTAGTTGAACCAGAAGGCCCCGAAGAGCAGCGCGAAATCGAAGCCGAAGAAAAACACGATCGGCCAGGCGCCGATGACGAGGAACACCAGGACATGCAAGAAGCTCATGGCGCCGGCGATCATCAGCAGGATCTTGAACCCCCTCCAGCCGAGCGAACGGTAGGGCGTCAGTTCGGCCGCGAAGATCGGCTCGTCGTTGATGCTTGTCTCGGCGTTGCCTTCGATCATAACCAATGACTATAGATGCAGCATGAAAAACGTGAAGCTCAAATCGTCGCCGGGATCCGCGAAACCGAGAGCGGCAACGGCCGCCCGCCGAACAACGCGGCAGCGCAGTGTCTACAGCAAGGCGGAAGTCGAGGAGATTTTTCGCCGTTTCTCGGTCCAGCGGCCGGAGCCGAAGGGCGAGCTCGAACATGTCAACGCCTTCACCCTGCTGGTGGCGGTGGCTCTGTCGGCGCAGGCGACCGATGCCGGCGTCAACAAGGCGACGCGTCCGCTTTTTGCGGTCGCCGACACGCCGCAAAAGATGCTGGCTCTCGGCGAAGGGAAGCTTCGCGACTACATCAAGACGATCGGTCTTTACCGCAACAAGGCAAAGAACGTCATCGCGCTCAGTGAAAAGCTGATTGCCGACTTCGGCGGCGAGGTGCCGAGGACGCGCGAGGAACTGATGGTCCTGCCGGGCGTCGGCCGCAAGACCGCCAATGTGGTGCTGCAGATGGCCTTCGGCCAGCGGACGATCGCCGTCGACACGCATCTTTTCCGCATCGCCAACCGCATCCGGCTGGCACCCGGCAAAACGCCCGACGAGGTCGAGGCCAATCTGATGCGGGTCATCCCGGAGAAATATCTCTATCACGCCCATCATTGGCTGATTCTGCACGGTCGCTACGTGTGCAAGGCGCGCCGGCCGGAATGCGAGCGGTGCATCATCGCCGACATCTGCAAATCGCCCGAAAAGAGTTGCGACATCCCAGCGCCGCTCGTCGAGTTGCCGCCTCAGGTCATCCCCGTCGCCGGCTGACGGCTGTTCGACCTTCACCGGCCGATCAATCCGCCGATCAGCCGCCCGATGGCGTTGACATAGGCCTCTCGCGCCGCGCCGGTGTCGATTTCGAGCGCCGCCCGGTCGAAGGCGGCCGATAGCAGCACGGCCATCGCCGCAAGCCCATTTCCGTCGAGGTGCCCCGGCGGCATGGCTGCCGCGAGCCCCTCCTGCAACGTCTGCCCGCCATACGCCGCGTCGATGGCCGCCATCTCCGCCACGCCAAGGACAGCAGGGCCATCGAGCAGCAACAGGCGCACGCGCCCTGGTGCTGTCACGGCATCGAAATAGGCCGAAGCGCCTTTGAGCAGCACGTCTCGCGGCGAGCCCTGCCCATCGTCGGAGCGTTCGATGGCTTCGGCGACCTCTCCTGCCTCCCGTTCGACGACGGCGCGAAACAGCGCCTTCTTGTCCTCGAAATGGTGGTAGAGGGCGCCGCGGGTCAGCCCTGCCGCGGCGACGATGTCCGGCGTTGTCGTGTCCGCATAGCCTTTGGCGACGAAGAGTTCGCGCGCGGCGTCGATGATGGCGGCGCGGGTCGTGTCTGAGCGCTCGCGATTCGAGCGTCGGGGCTTTTCCTCTTGTTGCATACATACAGCCTGTATGTTTATACTGAGATACAAACAGATTGTATGTTAATGATCGATGGAGGAAAAGCATGAAATCGACGAGCTACTATCCGGTGATCATGACGGCCGATGTGCGGGCGACCGCCGACTTCTACGTGAAGCATTTTCGCTTCGAGGCGCTTTTCGCCAGCGACTGGTACATGCATCTGCAATCGACCGAAGACGAGCACGTGACGATTGCCGTTCTCGACTACCGTCACGAGACCGTGCCGGAGCAGCACCGGGTTCCCGTCCAGGGGGTGCTCTTGAATTTCGAGGTCGAAGATCCCGATGGGCTCTATGCCGAGATGCGAGATGCCGGGCTTCCGATTCTCAAGGCACTTTGTGACGAAGACTTCGGCCAGCGCCATTTCATCACCGCCGATCCCAACGGCGTGATGATCGATGTCATCAAACCGATCCCGCCCAACGCCGAATTCGTCGACGCCTATGACGAAAGAGTGCTGCCGGCGTGATCGCCGGCGTTGCGCAGGATGCTACGGCGACCTTATGCGTCCCGAACGTCGCTGTTGTGACTTCCAAATGGCCGGAAAACCGCTATTAACGAACACCGGCCATTCAGGAAACCGGACGGAGCTCATGACGAAATTCGATGTACTGACGATCGGCAATGCGATCGTCGATATCATTGCGCGCTGCGATGACAGCTTTCTCGTGCACAACGGCATCATCAAGGGCGCGATGAACCTCATCGATGCGGAGCGGGCGGAGCTTCTCTATTCGCGCATGGGTCCGGCCGTCGAAGCCTCCGGCGGGAGCGCCGGCAACACCGCCGCGGGTGTGGCGAGCCTCGGCGGGCGGGCGGCCTATTTCGGCAAGATCGCCAACGACCAGCTCGGCCAGATATTCACGCACGACATCCGCGCCCAGGGCGTCCACTTCCAGACCACGCCGCTCGAGAGCCTGCCGCCGACGGCGAGATCGATGATCTTCGTCACCGAGGATGGCGAGCGCTCGATGAACACCTATCTCGGCGCCTGCGTCGAGCTCGGCCCGGAGGATGTTGAGGCCGATGTCGTCGCCCAATCCACGGTCACCTATTTCGAAGGCTATCTCTGGGATCCGCCGCGCGCCAAGGACGCCATCCGCGAGGCGGCGCGAATCGCCCATGCCCATGGCCGCGAGACGGCGATGACGCTCTCGGACAGTTTCTGCGTGCATCGCTACCGGGACGAGTTTCTCGACCTGATGCGCTCGGGCACCGTCGACATCGTTTTCGCCAACAGGCAGGAGGCACTGGCACTTTACGAGACGGAGGATTTCGAACTCGCGCTCGAGACGCTCGCCAAGGACTGCAAGCTCGCCGCCGTGACGCTCAGCGAAGAGGGTTCGATCGTCGTGCGCGGCGAGGAACGGGTGCGCGTCCGGGCGAGCGCGGTCGAGCAGGTGGTCGATACGACCGGCGCGGGCGACCTCTATGCGGCCGGCTTCCTCTACGGCTATACGGCCGGCCGTTCGCTGGAAGACTGCAGCAAGCTCGGCAACATGGCGGCTGGCATCGTCATCGGCCAGATCGGCCCGCGGCCGATGGTCTCGCTCGCCGACGCTGCCCGCCAGGCCGCTCTCGTCTAGGGTCCTTACTTACGGTGGCAAGCAAGCCCCTCACCCTAGCCCTCTCCCCGCCTGCGGGGAGAGGGGACTGAAGGTCGCGTCGCGATTCTCCTTCGCCCCGCTTGCGGGGAGAAGGTGCCGGCAGGCGGATGAGGGGGAATTGCAGAACTCAAAGGCGTCCCGCGGCCGGAGCTCTACTTGAACGCTTCGCCCGGGTAAGCGCCCCAGATCTCGCCCTGGGCGATCCAGCCTTCGACCCCTTGTGTCTCCGCATGGCACCAGTCGCCGTTGCACTCGCCGATATGCAGCAGCACGCCCGGCTGCATGCGGGCGACGATCGGCGCCGTGCTTTGCGGGTCGCGCCTCAGATTGACGAAGATTTCTTCGCCCTTGCCGCGCATCCACGGCGCAGCAACGGCGGTGCGATCGCCGGAGAGCAGCGCCTGGTTGACCCAGCCCTCCGTTCCGTCGGCGTCTCGGATGCGGCGCCAGTTGTCGTATTCCTGGATGATCTCGACGGGAACGCCGGATCTCAGATAGCGGAAGGCGACCGCGTAATCGAGGCTGGGCCCTATCCTCAGATTGACGCTCTTGGACTTGAGGCTGACGAAGCGGGGGAGCGGCAGACCACTCGGGCCCTTGGCCGCCTGGCCAAAGGCGGCGGAATTCATGATGGCCGTTCCGAGGAAGGCGGCCAACAACAATTGCGAGGCTTTGGAAATGATGTGACGCATGACGAAGCCCATGTTCCGATCGTAAGCGAAGCCTTGCGGCGTCTCCACAGCGCCGTTGGCCCATCGCAGATGCACAAAGGTCGCTGTAGCACTTTGAATTGCCGCGTGTTTTAATCCTCGGACCGGATCCGATCCAAGGAAACATGCTGGAACGCGCCCGCCCGGACGCGTGCCGCGAATCCTCAACCCGGACAGCGACTTTCAATTGTCTTCCCCACCGGGTCTGGTAGAAATTGCGGCTACAGGGAGAAACTATCACCCAACTTGGTTAACGACCCGTCAACGAGGGCCGCTCACAGGAATGACAAGCAAGAAGAAGCCAACCGTCTACATCACCCGGAAACTGCCGGATGTCGTCGAGACCCGGATGCGCGAGCTCTTCGACGCCGAGCTCAACATCGACGACACGCCGCGCAGCCAGCCGGAGCTGGTTGCCGCGGTGAAAAGGGTCGATGTGCTGGTGCCGACGGTGACGGACCGGATCGACGCCGCTTTGATCGAACAGGCCGGGCCGCAGTTGAAGCTCATCGCCGCCTTTTCGAACGGTGTCGACAACATCGACGTCGACACCGCCGCCCGCAAGGGCATCACCGTCACCAACACGCCGAACGTGCTGACGGAAGACACCGCCGACATGACCATGGCGCTCATCCTTGCGGTGCCGCGCCGGCTCGCCGAGGGTGCGCAGGTGCTGACCGACCGGAAAGGCGAGTGGGCCGGGTGGTCGCCGACCTGGATGCTCGGCCGGCGCATCGCCGGCAAGCGCATCGGCATCGTCGGCATGGGGCGGATCGGCACCGCCGTCGCCCGCCGCGCCAAGGCCTTCGGCCTTTCGATCCATTATCACAACCGCCATCGCGTCAAGCGCGAGACCGAGGAGATGCTGGAGGCGACCTATTGGGACAGCCTCGACCAGATGCTCGCCCGCGTCGACATAGTTTCCGTCAATTGCCCGTCGACGCCCGCCACCTATCATCTGCTTTCGGCCAGGCGGCTGGCGTTGATGCGCCCCGACAGCTACATCGTCAACACCGCGCGCGGCGACGTGATCGACGAAACCGCAATGATCAAATGCCTGCGGGAGGGCAAGATCGCCGGAGCCGGCCTCGACGTCTTCGAGAACGAACCGGCCATCAATCCGAAGCTCATCAGGCTTGCCGGCGAAGGCAAGGTCGTGCTCTTGCCGCATATGAGCTCGGCGACGCTCGAAGGCCGCATCGACATGGGCGAGAAGGTGGTGATCAACATCCGCACCTTCTTCGACGGCCACCGCCCGCCGGACCGCGTGCTGCCGGGGCGGGATTGAAGCGCGTACTGAAAAAGGGTTTTTGCACCTCATCCGCCTGCCGGCACCTTCTTCCCGCAGGCGGGGCGAAGGAGACTCGCGGCGACGTCCCACTCCCCTCTCCCCGCTTGCGGGGAGAGGGTTAGGGCGAGGGGCAAATCCCGCGACGATCGGCTCACTGCTTTCCGCATTTCGATCGCTATCAGGAGCTGGGCTCGAGGCGAATCTCAACCCCGGCCGCGCCGGTAGCGGATCGTGCTGAAGGCGGCGGCGAGGCCGTCATAAAGCAGCAGCCGTCCGATAAGCGGCTCGCCGATGCCGGTGATAAGCTTGATCGTTTCCATTGCCTGCAGCGTGCCGATAACGCCGGTTAAGGCGCCGACCACGCCCGCTTCCGCACAGGCCGGCACGGCGCCCGGCGGCGGCGGCGTCGGGAAGAGATCGCGATAGGACGGATTGGGCTGGCCGTCGGCGTTCGTTTCGTAGGGCTTCAACACGGTGACGGAACCGTCGAAACGCCCGACGGCGCCGGTGACGAGAGGGACCCGTGCCGCCTCCGCCGCATCCGCCGCCAGATAACGCGTCTCGAAATTGTCCGATCCGTCGACGACGAGGTCGTATTGCTGAAAGATCTCCTCGGCGTTTTCGGATGAGAGACGCTGCGCATGCGGCATGACCTCCACATGCGGGTTGAGGTCGGCAATTGCGGCGGCCGCGCTTTCGACCTTCGGCCGGCCGATATCGCCGGTGGCGTGAATGACCTGGCGCTGCAGGTTCGACAGCGAGACGACGTCGTCATCGACAATGCCGAGCCTGCCGACGCCTGCCGCGGCAAGATATTGCAGCACCGGGGCGCCGAGCCCGCCCGCGCCGATGACCAGCACGCGCGCCGCCTTCAGCTTCTGCTGTCCCGCGCCGCCGATCTCCGGCAGCACGATATGGCGCGCATAGCGGGCGATTTCCGATGAGTCGAGGGCCGTTGTGGTCATGTCCGTCTCCGTGGGCTACCTGCCGGCGCATCCTTGAGCACGCCATGGAGCAGGGCGGATGTCACTCCGATACGCGGCCGTTTGCAACGGTCAGATAGCACGCTCGTTCGCCGAGCGCCTCGAACATCGCCCGGTCCGTCCCGGTCATGAAGGCCTGGCCACCGAGCGCGTCGACGCGGTCGAAGAGCGCCGCGCGCCGTCCCTGGTCGAGATGGGCGGCGATCTCGTCGAGCAGCAGGACCGGCGCGTGCCCGGTCATGTCGCCGACGAGGCGCGCATGGGCGAGAACGAGGCCGACGAGCAATGCCTTCTGCTCGCCGGTCGAGCAGCGTTCCGCCTCCATATCCTTCTCCCGGTGGCGGATCAGCAGGTCGCTGCGGTGGGGACCGTCGAGCGTCCGGCCCGCGGCGGCATCGCGAGCACGCCCGTCCTGCAGCGCCTGGAGATATCGCTCTTCCAGATCGTAGGCCGGCGTTCCGTGGAAATCGTCGAGAAAGCCGGCAAGCGACAGGCTGGCCGAAGGGAACGTGCCATCCCCTTGGCTTCGCTCCACGAGCGCCGTCAGGAGCCCCAGCATCTCCAGGCGGGCAAGGGCCATCGAGACGCCCAAGCCGGCCATTTCCCGCTCGATGGCGGTCAGCCAGGCGGGATCCGGCCGGAATTCCGAGAGCAACCGGTTGCGGCTGCGCATGGCACGGTCGAATTCGCTGGCTCGCCGGCCGTGCTCGGGATCGAGCGAGAGCACCAGCCGGTCGAGGAACCGCCGCCGGTCGGAGGACGGGCCGGTGAAGAGGCCGTCCATCGCCGGGGTCAGCCACAGCACGCGCAGATGGTCGGTGAGCTCGTCAACGGTGCGGGCGGGCGTGCCGTTCAGCCTGAGGCGGCGCGATTGCCCTTCCTCGGCGCCCGCGGTACCCGTGCCGATCTCCACCGGCCCTTCCATCCCCTCGACGGCCGCGAAGACCGAGAAGCCATCCATCGCATCGACGCGGACGACCTCCGCGTAGGCGGCGCGCCGCAGGCCGCGGCCCGGCGACAGAAAGGAGATCGCCTCCATCAGATTGGTCTTGCCCGCGCCGTTCTCGCCGGTCAGCACCACATGGCGCTGGTCGAGATCGAGCGAGAGCGCCGCATAGTTGCGAAAATCGCTGAGTTTCAGGCGGGTGAGATAGACCTTGTGGGGCATTGCGGGTCCGAATTCGACGTGTCTGTCAGGTAGGACGAAAGCCGGGCCAAGGCAAGGCGAAAGGGCATCGCGGTTTGCCACTCATCCGCCTGCCGGCGCCTCCTCCCGCGAGCGAGGCGAAGGGATATGCGGCGCACTCTTTACTCCTCGCCCCAAGCTTCGCTCGACCGGCGCCGCGTCGTGCCGTTGGCATCGCTCATTCTCGGGAGTATATTTTTCGTCAGCTGGTAGATAGCTGAACGGTCAGATCCCGGGGAGGTGACGATGACGAACGTCAAATGGACGATCAAGGGCCGTGAGTTTCTTCATTGCAACTGCGCCTATGGTTGCCCCTGCCAGTACAATGCACTGCCCACGCAGGGCCATTGCAGCGCCGTGGGGGTGATCGAGATCGAGGAAGGCCATCACGGCGACACCCGGCTCGATGGCCTGAGATGCGCGATGATCGTCGCATGGCCGGGGGCCATCCACGAGGGCAGGGGCGAAGTCGTGCCGATCGTCGACGAGCGCGCCTCGGCCGCGCAGCGCGAGGCGCTGCTGCGCATCATGAGCGGGCAGGACACCGAACCCGGCGCGACCTTCTTCCAGGTGTTCTCGACAACCTTCGAAACGTTCCACGATCCGGTCTTCGCACTCATCGACTTCGAGGTCGACATCGAGGGCCGGACGGCGCGCGTCAGCATACCGGGATGGATGAAGGCGCGCGGCGAGCCGATCCTCAATCCGGTGACGGGAGAGCAGCACCGCGCCCGCCTCAACCTGCCGAACGGCTTCGAATACGACACCTGCGAGGTGGGGCGCGGCTGGGCCGACACGACCGGGGTCCTGCCGCTCTCGCTGGCGGACTCGCACGCCCATTTCGCCACGATCCATATGACCGAGCGCGGCGTGGTGCACTGACATCATGACCGACACCACGCTCGAATCCCTGTTGCGCCGCGACCGGGCAATCGTCGCTGCGGCGATCGCTACTCTCGCGGCAGTCGCCTGGATCTACATCCTCTGGCTGGTCGCCGGCATGGGCATGACCGACATGGCGATGCCCGGGTCGGGCACCGACGGAGCCATGCCCATGGAGCCTGGCATGCACATGGACATGGATATGAACATGGACATGGGAGGCGGGCCGGGCACCGATCCGCTCGATTCGTTGCTGGGAATTTCGCCGCGTCCCTGGGGTGCCGTCGAGGCTGCCTTCACCCTGACCATGTGGGTGGTGATGATGGTCGGCATGATGCTTCCTTCGGCGTCGCCGATGATCCTTCTCTATGCGCGTGTCGGACGGCAGAGCCTCCGCGACGGCAAGCCCTTCGCGTCGTCGGGCTACTTCACCGGCGGCTATCTCATCGCCTGGACCGGATTCGCGCTCGTCGCCACGCTCGGCCAATGGCTGATCGAAGGGACGCTGCTGACCCCGGCGCTGGCGAGCGCCAGTCGTATCTTCAGCGGCATCGTGCTGATCGTTGCCGGACTATACCAGTGGACGCCGCTGAAAGACGCATGCCTGTCGCAATGCCAGGCGCCGATCGTCTTCCTGCAGAGGCAGGGCGGCTTCCGAAGTGATCCGCGTGGTGCCATGAGGCTCGGTTTCCGCCACGGTCTCTATTGCGTCGGCTGCTGCTGGGCACTGATGGGCCTGCTGTTCGTCGGCGGCATCATGAATGTGCTGTGGATCGCCGCGATCGCTCTCTTCGTACTTGCCGAGAAGCTGGTGCCGGCCGGCCGGCTCCTGTCGCGTGCCGCAGGCGTCGCGCTCATTGCCTTTGGGCTTTGGCAATTGGCTGTAGTGCCGGGTTGAGCGTGCCTCTGCGTGGCGCCCCTCATCCCGCTGCCGCGACCTTCTCCCCGCCGGGCGGTCGCCGGGCAGGGAGAAGGGTGATGCCGCACCGCCCCAGTCTCCTGCCCCCGTCGCGGGCTGGGGTGGAGGGCAGTGAGAGGCGAACTAATCGCTCAACGTATCGAAGAAATCCTTCATGCGGGAGAAGAAGCCCGTCGATTGCGGATTGTTCTCCTTGGAGGAGATCTGCTCGAATTCCTGCAAGAGCTCGCGCTGCCGCTTGGTGAGCTTCTGCGGCGTCTCGATCTGGATCTGGATGTAGAGATCGCCCATCTGGCTGGAGCGCAGCACCGGCATGCCCTTGCCCTTCAGCCGGAACTGCTTGCCGGCCTGGGTGCCCTCCGGCACGGTGACGCGCGATTTCGTGCCGTCCAGCGTGGTGACGTCGAACTTGCCGCCGAGCGCCGCCGTCGTCATCGAGATCGGTACGCTGCAATAGAGGTCGGCGCCGTCGCGCTGGTAGAACTCATGCGGCTTGACCGACAGGAAGATGTAGAGGTCGCCCGCGGGACCACCGCGCAAGCCGGCTTCGCCCTCGCCGGAGAGGCGGATGCGGGTACCGTCCTCGATACCGGCCGGGATGTTGACCGACAGCGTGCGTTCCTCGGTGACGCGGCCCTGGCCATGGCATTTGGTGCAGGGATCGGTGATCGTCTGGCCGCGCCCGCCGCAGGTGGGGCAGGTGCGTTCGATCGAGAAGAAGCCCTGGGCGGCGCGGATGCGGCCGGAGCCCTGGCAGGTGGCGCAGGTCTTCGGGCTGGTGCCCGGCTTGGCGCCTGAGCCCGTGCAGACGTCGCAGGTGACCGATGTCGGCACGCGGATCTGTGCCGTCTTGCCGGAATAGGCCTCCTCGAGGGTGATCTCCATGTTGTAGCGAAGGTCCGCACCGCGTTCGCGTCCGCCGGACGAACGGCGCTGGCGGCCGCCACCCATCATCTCGCCGAAGATGTCTTCGAAAATGTCGGAGAAGCCGCCGGCGCCGCCGCCCGCAAAACCGTTGCCGAAGCCGGCTCCCATGCCGCCCTGCTCGAAGGCCGCGTGGCCGTACCGGTCGTAGGCGGCGCGCTTCTGCGGGTCCTTCAGCGTCTCATAGGCCTGGTTGATTTCCTTGAACGACTTTTCCGCTTCCTGGTCCCCGGGATTGCGGTCCGGGTGATATTGCATCGCCAGTTTGCGGAAGGCGCTCTTCAGCTCCTTCTCGTCCGCGGTTCGTGCAACGCCAAGCGTTTCGTAAAGATCACGTTTCATGCTTCAAAGATTGTCCAGTTGACAAGGCTTGCCAGCGCGAAGGATCCGACCCTGCCTGATTATCTTGCCACAGGATTTAGTAAACCTTGAAGCGCGATACCATAGCCAAGTCGGTCGACAGAGTGCTTTTTGTCGGAATAATGGCCTTCTCGCACCACTTCCCGCCACTTGCCCGTGCATCATCCTTCTGAATGAGCGCCGCCCGACGGTGTCGAAGGCCGCGGCAACAGAAAAGCCCGGGAGCGATCCCGGGCTTCGCTTACTCCATCGACGAACCTTATGCCGACCGTTTGCGGTCGTCCTCGTCCTTGACTTCCTCATAGTCGGCATCGACGACATCGTCGCCGTCGCGCTTGGCGTCGGCGGCCGCATCCGCATGCGCTGCTTCGGCTTGCTGGGCTTCATAGATCGCCTGGCCGAGCTTCATGGAAACCTCCATGAGCGTGTTGGTCTTGGCCTTGATGTCCTCGGCGTCCGGCTCGGATGCTTCGACGGCGGTCTTCAGTGCCGCGATCGCGTCGCTGATCGCCTTGCGATCCGTCTCCGAGACCTTGTCGCCGTATTCCTTCAGCGACTTCTCCGAAGAATGGATCAGGCTCTCGGCCTGGTTCTTGGCCTCGACTGCTTCACGGCGCTTCTTGTCGGCCTCGGCATTGGCTTCAGCGTCCTTGACCATTTTCTCGATGTCCGCGTCGGAGAGACCGCCGGAGGCCTGGATGCGGATCTGGTGCTCCTTGCCGGTGCCCTTGTCCTTCGCGGAAACCTGCACGATGCCGTTGGCGTCGATGTCGAAGGTCACTTCGATCTGCGGCATGCCGCGCGGTGCCGGCGGAATGCCGACCAGGTCGAACTGGCCGAGCAGCTTGTTGTCGGCCGCCATTTCGCGCTCGCCCTGGGAAACGCGGATCGTCACGGCGGACTGGTTGTCGTCGGCCGTCGAGAAGACCTGGCTCTTCTTGGTCGGGATCGTCGTGTTGCGCTCGATCAGGCGGGTGAAGACGCCGCCGAGCGTTTCGATGCCGAGCGACAGCGGCGTCACGTCGAGGAGCAGGACGTCCTTGACGTCGCCCTGCAGCACGCCGGCCTGGATGGCGGCGCCCATGGCGACGACTTCATCCGGGTTGACGCCCTTGTGCGGCTCCTTGCCGAACAGCTGCTTCACGGTTTCCTGGACCTTCGGCATGCGCGTCATGCCGCCGACGAGAACGACCTCGTCGATCTCGGCAGCCGAAACGCCGGCATCCTTGAGCGCTGCCTTGCAGGGCGCGATGGTCTTCTGGATCAGATCCTCGACGAGGCTCTCGAACTTGGAGCGCGACAGTTTCATCGTCAGGTGCTTCGGACCGGAAGCATCGGCCGTGATGAACGGCAGGTTGATCTCGGTCTGCTGCGAGGACGACAGCTCGATCTTCGCCTTTTCGGCAGCCTCCTTGAGGCGCTGCAGCGCAAGCTTGTCGTTCTTGAGGTCGATGCCCTGCTCCTTCTTGAACTCGGCAGCCAGATACTCGACGAGACGCATGTCGAAGTCTTCGCCGCCAAGGAAGGTGTCGCCGTTGGTGGACTTCACCTCGAAGACGCCGTCGCCGATTTCCAGCACGGAAATATCGAACGTGCCGCCGCCGAGGTCGTAGACGGCGATCGTCTTGCCTTCCTTCTTGTCGAGGCCGTAGGCGAGCGCGGCCGCGGTCGGCTCGTTGATGATGCGCAGCACGTCGAGGCCGGCGATCTTGCCGGCATCCTTGGTTGCCTGGCGCTGGGCGTCGTTGAAGTAGGCCGGGACGGTGATGACGGCCTTCTCGACCTTCTCACCAAGATAGGATTCGGCCGTTTCCTTCATCTTCTGAAGGATCATTGCGGAGATCTGCGACGGGGAATAGCTCTTGCCATGTGCCTCGACCCAGGCGTCGCCGTTGTCGGCCTTGACGATCTTGTAGGGGACCATCCCCTTGTCCTTCTGAGTGGTCGGGTCCTCGAAGGTGCGGCCGATCAGGCGCTTGATCGCAAAAAGGGTGTTTTCCGGATTGGTGACGGCCTGGCGCTTGGCCGGCTGGCCGACGAGACGTTCGCCGTCGTCGGAGAAGGCCACCATCGACGGGGTCGTGCGCGCGCCTTCGGCGTTTTCGATTACCTTCGCGTCCTTGCCGTCCATTACGGCGACGCAGGAGTTGGTCGTTCCCAGGTCAATACCAATAACTTTAGCCATGTCGTTCTCTCCTTGCAGCGGACTGTCGGAACCCGGTCAGGCATTCATGGACAGCCCCTAACGGGATGCTCTTTGGATTTGATCGCAGCCGGCAGGCTACGTCGATGCGGCGTATATAAGGACCGGCGTTTCGGACTGCAAGGCATTCTGCGGGGCAAGCAGAGCCAAATGCAAGCCGCCTTTCCCTGCTTCCAAGAGGGCAGCCGGTGCGCGCGACGCGTGCGCCCGCATCGGCCGCCGTCGGCCTGCCGATGGCGGTGCCGCACTCAGCCGCCGGTCAAGAGTTCAAAAAGCGTGGTGCGGCGGGTGGCGCCGGTCGTCTCGCCGACGCCCGCCGGTGGGATCGGGCCGCCCGTCGGCTCTCCGGTCGGGCGGGTCTGGTCGACGGCGACCGCACCGTCCATTGCTGCCGGCCGTTCCGGGAAGGCTGCGGGATCACCGAAGCCGTCGGGCAGGGTCTCGCCGCCGGCGACCGGGGTAGCCTCGTCGAAGACCGGCTGGACGCCGGTCGTGCCGAAGAGCGGCGAGGGCGAAAGCCCTTCATGCGCGGCGACCATGAAGTCGTGCCAGGCCTTGGCCGGCAGCCCGCCGCCGGTGACCTTCTTCATCGACTTGCCGTCGTCATTGCCGAACCAGACGCCGGTCGTCAGGTTGGACGTATAGCCGACGAAGAGCGCGTCGCGGAAGGATTGCGTCGTGCCGGTCTTGCCGGCCGCTTCCCAGTCCGGCAGGCGCGCCTTCTTGCCGGTGCCGTTCGTCAGGACGCCCACCATCATCCGGTTCATCTCGCTGACGATCGCCGGATCGAGCACCCGCGGCGGGTTGTCATAGGTGTTCTCGTAGAGCACCGTGCCGTCGGCGGTGGAGATGCGGCGGATGACATGCGGCGTCGCCTTGAAGCCGCCGTTCATGAAGGGCGCATAGGAGGAGGTGAGCTCGACGAGCGTGACCTCGGACGTGCCGAGCGCGATCGACGCGTTCGCCTGCATCTCGGAATCGATCCCCAGCCGATGCGCGAGCTTGACGACGTTTTGCGGCCCCACCTCCATGACGAGCCCAGCGGCAATCGTGTTCAGGGAATTGGCCAGCGCATCGGCGAGCGTCACCTCGCCGCGATATTTCTGGTCGTAGTTCTCCGGGGTCCAGTTGCCGATCCGGACCGGCGCGTCGTTGCGCACCGACATTGGGGTGCGGCCGATTTCGAGCGCCGCCGCATAGACGAAGGGCTTGAAGGCGGAGCCCGGCTGGCGCTTCGCCTTCGAGGCGCGGTCGAACTGGCTCTCGGCATAGTCCCGGCCGCCGACCAGCGCCCGGATCGCGCCGGTGCCGTCGATCGACACGAGGGCCGCCTGCGAGGCGTTGAGCTTGCCGCCCTCCTCGTCGAGGGTCGCGGCGATGACCTCTTCGGCCTTCTTCTCGAGCGTCAGGTCGATCGTCGTGTCGACGATCAGGTCCTGTTTGATCTCGCCGATCATGCCGGGGAGCTGGTCCATCACCATGTCGGCGACATAGTGCTCGGCTCCCGACCAGAAGCTCTTGGCCCTGGTCGGCGTCTGCGACATCGCGGTCTTGATCTCGGCGTCGGTGATGTAGCCTTCCTCGCGCATGGCACCGAGCACCACCTGGGCGCGCGCCTCGGCGGCCTCAGGGTCGCGCGCCGGCGAAAGCCGCGACGGCGCCTTCAACAGGCCGGCGAGCACCGCCGCCTCGCCGAGATTGACGTCGCGCGCCGACTTGTTGAAGTAGCGTCGCGACGCCGCCTCGACGCCATAGGCATTGGAGCCGAAGAAGACGCGGTTGAGATACATCGCCAGGATCTGGTCTTTGGTGTATTTCTGCTCCAGCCAGAAGGCGAGCAGCACCTCCTGCACCTTTCGCTCGAGCGTGCGCTCCGGCGAGAGGAACAGGTTCTTGGCGAGCTGCTGCGTCAGCGTCGAGCCGCCCTGGACCATGCGCCGGCTCATCAGGTTGGTCAGCATGGCGCGCGCCAGCCCCAGCGGGTCGACGCCGAAGTGCGAATAGAACCGGCGGTCCTCGATGGCGATCACCGCCTGCGGGATGTAGGGGGACATGTCCTCGAGCGCCAGCGCCTCGCCGCCGGTCGCACCCCGATTGGCGATGATCTCGCCGCTTACCGCCAGGATCTTAACGTTCGGCGGACGCTCGGGGATCGACCAGCTCGTGGCACTGGGCATCCGTGCGCCATAGTAGAGCACCAGCCCGCCGACGCCGATCGCCCCCCAGATGCCGAGCACGACGCACCAATAGGCAAGCCGCCGCACCAGACCGAAGAAGCCGCCGCCGGACCCGCCGCGGCTGCGCCGGTTACGCGTCTCGCGCCCGCTTTTGCCGCTCGGCCGGGCGCGCTTGGCCTTGCGTCCGGCACCGCTGACGCGATCGCTGGCATCGACGCGCAGAGCGTCGTCGTCATCGTAGTCGCCGCCGAAGGAAGGTTCGATCCGCTGCCCTGATTTTCTGCTCGCCATGTCCGGTAGGTACGCCCCTTGAGCTGAGCCGGTTCACCATCGCTCCAAGCGCTGCCGGCGGCGCATTCTTCGCAGCGGACCGGACCTCTGCCCGCCCGCCGTGCCGATCCGTCGACTGTAAATGCGGCAATTTAAGGGGGAGTTAAGAAGCGGATTGTGGAAAAACCAAGTGGGTTCAAAACCTTGACCTTTTAAGGCTCTCCGCTGCGGACCCGTCCAGCGGGCGGATACCGCCTTGCACCGGCTGCAATGCTGCGATGCAACATTGGCAGTATTAAATCAGCCGGAATGACTTATGATCATCCTCATCGATGCGCTGCACCTCCTCCCGCGGCGCCCGATGCGGGTCGGTTTCACTCCTCCTCCCAGGAACCGGCCGAGTTCGAAGACCCCGACGCCACCTCCTCCCGGCTCGGGGTCTTTTTCTGTCAACTCACCCGCTTCTCGCAGCTCTGGCGAGCCGCCCGAGAAAGTCGTGGTCTTGGCCGCTGGACGCGTGTATCGACGAGCGCATGAGATCCAAGGCAAACGGCTACGTCTTCGCGCTCCTGGCGATCGTCATCTTCTCGATCCAGGACGGGCTTTCCAAGCATCTCGGCGCCCACTACCCGCCGGTCTTCGTGGCGATGATCCGCTACTGGGCCTTTGCCGCCTTCGCCACGGCGCTGGCCTGGCGGTCGCCGGCGGGGCTCAGCGCCACCGCGGTGACGAAAAGGCCGCTGCTTCAGGTGCTGCGCGGCGTGCTGCTTCCCGCTCAGATCGTCGTCGTCATCACTGCCTTCACCGTCGTCGGGCTTGCTCATTCGCAGGCGATCCTGGCGGCGACGCCGATCTTCGTGGCGCTGCTGTCGATGCCGCTTCTCGGCGAGCGCGTCGGTTGGCGCCGCTGGTCGGCGATCACCGCGGGGCTCGTCGGCGTGCTGTTGATCCTGAAACCTGGCGAGGGCACTTTCGAGGTCGACTTTCTCCTGCCGCTTGCCGGGGCGCTGATGTTCGCCGTCTATGCCATCACGACACGGCTCGTCAGCCGCGATGATTCGGCTATGACGAGCTTCTTCTATACGGGCGTCGTCGGCGCGGCGGCGATCAGCCTCGTCGGCCCGTTCTTCTGGGCGACGCTGTCGGGCCCGGACTGGGTGTGGATGATCCTCCTCTGCATCACCGGCAGCCTGAGCCATTATTTTCTCATTCGCGCCTATGACCTGCTCGATGCCGTCGCCGTGCAGCCGCTCACCTATCTGCAGCTCGTCTTCGCCTCGATCATGGGTGTGACGATCTTCGGCGAGACCCTGACGGCCAACATGATCATCGGCTCGCTGCTGGTGGTGGTGGCGGGGATCTTCACCGTCTGGCGCGAGCGCGTCGTCGCGAGACGCAAGGCTGGACTGCCGCCAGGCTGACGTATTTCATCGGTTCAACGCAAAATCGTCGTCATCGTGCTCGATCGTTCGGACGCCTGGCCGGCGATTCGCGCCGGCCTCGATCATCAGCTCGAAAGGGGAGACGAATGAGGATCGGCTCGATAATCCTGACATTGGCAGCCCTGTCGGCGTCGAGCGTCGCGGGCCTGGCGCAGGAATCCACCCCTTACATCGACGACCGTTCCGACGGCACGGCGCTCGTTCGCTCGCTCTACAACGCGATCAACCGCAAGGAATATGCGAGAGCCTATGCCTATTTCGGCGACAAAAAGCCGGTCGGCGAGTTCAAGGCCTTTGCCGATGGCTACGCGAAGACCGAATCGGTCGAGGTTCGGATCGGCAAGGTGGTGTCCGAGGGTGCCGCCGGAAGCATTTACGCGGCCGTGCCGGTGGCGATCGAGTCCGTCGAACAGGAAGGCAGGGTCCGCTTCTTTTCCGGCTGCTATGTCGCGAGAATCATCAACCCGTCGCTGCAGGTGCCGCCGTTCACCCCCTATCAGATCGAGACGGCGCGCCTCGATGAGGCGGAGGGACCGGTAGACAAAGCGATTCCGGGAGAGTGCAACGTGCCTTAGTGCTTGGCAGTTGATTGCCCCTCTCCTCGGGTTTAACCCGAGGACTAGCCCTCTCCCCGTAAAAACGGGGAGAGGGGACTTAGGCCGGTGCGGCACCGCCCCTTCGCCCCGCCCGCGGGGAGAAGGTGGCCGGCAGGCCGGATGAGGGGGAAGTCTTTACGTCTACGACCCCTTCGCGTCGCGCTGCTCCAGGAAGCGCGAATGCTCGAAGACGAAGATGACGACGAGCGCCAACACGAAGGGGATCAGCAGGTAAAGCAGCCGGAAGATCGCCAGCGCCGCCAGCACGTCGGCCGGATCCATCTCCGGCAGTGCGGCGATGAAGACGAGTTCGAGCACGCCGAGCCCGCCCGGGGCGTGGGACAGCAACGCTGCCGAGAAGGAGGCGAGGAAGATGCCGAGAACGACGATAAAGCCGGGATTGCCCGCCTCCGGCAGCGCGAAATAGATGATGCCGGCGGCGCCGATAAGCTCGACGGGGGCGATGACCAATTGCCTCACGACGATCGAGGGCCGCGGGTAATGAAGCTGGAACCATCGGGTGCGCAGGGGCCGAAGGCCAACCAGACTTCCAAGAATGTAGAGGCAGATAAACGTCAGGAGCAGGCCGCCCGTCGTCAGCGACATCTCGATCGGCAGCACCTCGGCAAATCGCTCGATGATATCCGGCTTGGCAAGCAGCACGATGGCCGAGAGCATCAGCGTGCCGAGCGTGAAGGTGAAGGAGCAGAAGGCGACGAGAATGCCGATCTCGCCGGGCGTCAGTCCCTTCGAGCGATAGGCGCGATAGCGCACCACGGCGCCGGAAAACACCGAGGCTCCGAGATTGTGCGAGAGTGCGTAGGTCGTGAACGAGCAGAGCGTGATGAACCAGATCGAAATGCGGTGGCCGAGATGGTCGAGCGCCAGCTTGTCATAGGCGGCAAGCGCCGCATAGGCGACGAGCGTCGAGCCCATGGCCAGCAGCCAACTGGTGAAGGAAATGGCCTGGAAGCTTGCGACGAACTCGCTCAGTGACAGTCCGCGCAATTCATGAATCAGCGCGCGCACCGAAAAGACGATCGCCGCCAGCCCGACAGCCGGCCAGAAATATGCCTTTAGCCGTGTCATGCTGGCGCCAGGGCGACGTATCGACCGAGGCTTGTCCAGCTATGGAGGGTGTCGCCCGGGCGGCCATATCCGCCGTTGCAGAAAGAATCGCGCCTGAGACGCGATGCCTCGATACTCACCCTTGCCAACAGCCCATTCCCATTCTGTGCGTTTCAAAAAGGGAAGCATTCCGAGGCGGTGAGGTCAAGCAGCACTGGCCGGATATCCGCTCGGATGTCCTCTATTGAGGGTGAGCCGCCGCGAACCTCCGCAGCGGCTGACTGCTGTGGGATCAACCGGCAAGCGCGTCGAGGATGCGGATCCAGGAACGGATGCCCTTGTGGAAGGATGTGAGCTCGTATTTCTCGTTGGGCGAGTGGATGCGGTCGTCGGCAAGGGCGAATCCGACGAGCAGCGATTCCATGCCGAGCATCTTCTGGAAATCGCCGACGATCGGGATCGAACCGCCCATGCCGATGACGATCGCCGGCTTCGGCCATTCTGCCGAGAGCGCCGCCTTTGCGGTGGTGAGAAGCGCCGAATCATAGGGCAGATGAATAGCCGGCGAAGCACCATGGGGGTGGAACTCGACCGAGCAGTCCGCCGGAATTTTCGTGCGGACATAGGCGCGGAAGCTCTCGCGGACCTTCGCCGGGTCCTGGTTGCCGACGAGGCGGAAGGAGACTTTGGCGGAGGCTTGCGCGGCGATCACCGTCTTGAAGCCTTCGCCGGTATAGCCGCCGGTAATGCCGTTGATCTCCGCCGTGGGGCGTGCCCAGGTCAGTTCCAGTACCGAGCGTCCCTTTTCGCCGGAGGGGATCGAAAGTCCCACTTCGCCGAGGAATTTCTCGGCCGTCCGGCCGAGCGTCTCCCAACTCGCCTTGATCTCGCTCGGCGTCTCCTCGACGCCGTCGTAGAAGTTGTCGAGCGTGACGCGGCCGGTCTCGTCGTGAAGCCCGGCCAGAATGTCGGCGAGGATGTGGATCGGATTTGCTGCCGCGCCGCCGAAAAGGCCGGAATGCAGGTCGCGGTCCGCAGCCTTGACGATGATCTCCTCGCCGACGAGGCCACGCAGCCCCGCCGAGATCGCCGGCGTTTCGCGGTCCCACATGCCGGTGTCGCAGATCAGCGCATAGTCGGCCTTGAGCTCGGCGGCATTCGCTTCGAGGAAGGGCTTCAG
This sequence comes from Sinorhizobium glycinis, assembly GCF_001651865.1. GTDB lineage: Bacteria > Pseudomonadota > Alphaproteobacteria > Rhizobiales > Rhizobiaceae > Sinorhizobium > Sinorhizobium glycinis. The sequence goes on along the minus strand of NZ_LPUX01000053.1, from coordinate 1,345,672 downwards.
CGACGGCGAGCCGGACTCCTCTTCCCCTTCGAAGAGTATGGTGATGCGGCAGGGGAGCACCCCATGCGTCTCCTTATAGGCGCGCACCGCCTCGACGAAGGTCATCAGCTGCCCCTTGTCGTCGGAGGTGCCGCGGCCAGTGATCACCTGGCGGCCAGGTTCGAGTTCCTTGATTCCCGGTTCGAAGGGAGGGGCGTCCCAGAGGTTCAGGGGATCGACGGGCTGGACGTCGTAATGGCCGTAAAAGAGCAGGTGCGGCGCGCTCGCCTTTTCGGCGGCATGATGGGCGACCACCATCGGATGGCCGGGCGTGTCGCGCACCGAGGCTTCGAAGCCGAGGGCTTTGAGTTCAGCCGCCAACCATTCGGCCGCCTTGCGGCACTCGGCCCTGAAAGCCGGGTCGGTGGAAATGGACTGGATGCGGACGAGGTCGAAAAGCCGCTCGAGGCTTTGGGGAAGGTTTGCGTCGGCGCGCTCGAGCACAGGGGTGATATCTGCCATCAATGCGAATCCTTGTGTGGGTTTCGCCGGCGAAACTAGAATCGAATGGAGGCGGCTTTAAGCGAAATCTTCTGATGCACGACAGAGAGTCAGGATGGCGCTCAGCAGGGGTCGCCGCTGCGCGCCGCATTGGCCAGCGCCATGCGCATGTATTCGAGCATGAGCTCCTTCTCGAAGCGCCGAAAACCGGCGAGCAGCGACTGCTCCGCCGCGACGGCCGCCTCCTTCGCCGCCGCCTCCATGCCCCGGGCCCGTTCCGTCAGGAAGATCTGCTGCGAGCGCCGGTCGCTCGGATGCTTGCGCCGGAAGACGAGGCCGTCGCGCTCCATGCGGGCGAGCGTATTGGCCATGGTCGCCTGTTCGATGTCGAGACGGTCAAGAAGCTGCTTCTGCGTCAGCCCGTCCTCGGCCCACAATTCCAGCAGGATCGGAAACTGCCCCGGGGCGAAGCCGAGCTTGTGCGCCCGCTCCTGCAGGGCGCGCGAGAAGCTTCTTGCCAGCAGGCTGGCCAGATAGGTCGCAGAGTCCGCACGGTTGAAGGCCATGCCCATGCGTAGGCCCGAATCGGGATGAAGACAAGTTACAAAGCAGGCGATGGAGTGGATCTTGATTCAAACAAAAACCGCCACGGCGCGGAGGCGGCGCCGTAGCGGTTTCGTGAAAGCGGGACAAAGGCCCGGAGAGGGGGATGAGGCCTTTGTCCACATCTGGTGCGGGCGGGGGACAGGCCAATCACCAGACGACGGCATCGTTTAAGTGCCGCTCACCCTGATTTGAGGATTCAAATGTGGCTTTTCAAGGATTGTCCGACGGACTCGCACATTACAAATGCGTAACGTTTCCGTGAGGCGCTCCCCCGCCGAAATGTTCTGCCCGGACGGCCGGAATGGCTGATGGAAATGGGCACTGCGGCCGATCTTTGCAATCAAAACCGCGATGGACCTTTGCCTCCCCCCGCGCTATCCATTGCCGCATGAAAAACGGTGATCATCTCTTCCTCGTCGACGGCTCGGGCTTCATCTTCCGGGCGTTCCACGCCATCCCGCCGCTCAACCGCAAGTCGGACGGGCTTCCGGTCAATGCGGTCGCCGGCTTCTGCAACATGCTCTGGAAGCTTTTGACCGATGCGCGCGACACCTCGGTCGGCGTGACGCCGACGCATTTCGCGGTGATCTTCGACTATTCCTCGAAGACCTTCCGCAACGGGCTCTACGACCAGTACAAGGCGAACCGCACAGCGCCGCCCGAAGACCTGATCCCGCAATTCGGGCTGATCCGTCACGCCACCCGCGCCTTCAACCTGCCCTGCATCGAGAAGGAGGGCTATGAGGCCGACGACCTGATCGCCACCTATGCGCGGCTTGCCGAAGAGGTAGGCGCAGGCGTCACCATCGTTTCCTCCGACAAGGACCTCATGCAGCTGGTCACGTCCAATGTGACGATGTACGACAGCATGAAGGACAAGCAGATCGCCATTCCCGACGTGATCGAGAAATGGGGCGTGCCGCCCGAGAAGATGATCGATCTCCAGGCGATGACCGGCGATTCGACCGACAACGTGCCCGGCATTCCAGGCATCGGCCCGAAGACCGCGGCGCAACTCCTGGAGGAATACGGCGATCTCGATACGCTGCTTGCCCGGGCCGGCGAGGTCAAGCAGCAGAAGAGGCGCGAGGCGATCATCGCCAATGCCGACATGGCGCGCCTGTCGCGCGAACTGGTGAAGCTGGATAAGAATACGCCGCTCGATGTGCCGCTCGAGGATCTGCGGCTCGATTCGCAGGACGGACCGAAGCTCATCGCCTTCCTGAAGACGATGGAGTTCAACACTTTGACGCGCCGCGTGGCGGCGGCGACCGATACCGATGCGGAGACGATCGAGCCGGCCCATGTCCCGGTGGAATGGGGTGCTCAAGCGCACGGGCCCGATCTCGACGTCGGCGAGGCCGCCGGTCCGCCGCCGACGCAGGCGTCGTCGAGCGCCGCGCCGCCGCGCGGCAATGCCGCCAAGGCGGCCGTTTCCTTTCTCACCGGTAGAGACGACGCGGACGCCACTGGCGCGACACCACAGGAGCTCGCGCAGATGCGCGCCGAATTCTTTGCCAAGGCTCCGTTCGACCATTCGGCCTATGTGACGATCCGCGATATCGAGACCCTCGACCGATGGATCGCCGATGCGCGCGAGGCAGGCGTTTTCGGCTTCGATACGGAGACGAACTCACTCGACCCGATGCGGGCGGACCTGGTCGGCTTCTCGCTGGCGATTGCCGATTACGGCGGCAATCCGTTGGGCGGCGCCATCCGCGCCGCCTATGTGCCGCTGATTCATAAGAACGGCGTAGGCGACCTTCTGGGCGGCGGGCTCGTGGAAAACCAGATACCGGTGCGCGAAGCCGTGAGCCGGCTAAAGGACCTGCTGGAAGACCCGTCCGTGCTCAAGGTCGCCCAGAACCTGAAATACGACTATCTCGTCATGAAGCGGCACGGCATCACGCTTGAGAGCTTCGACGACACGATGCTGATGTCCTATGTGGTCGATGCCGGCAATGGCGCCCACGGCATGGATTCGCTCGCCGAGCGCTGGCTCGGCCATGTGCCGATTCCCTACAAGGACGTTGCCGGCACCGGCAAGGCGTCGGTGAGCTTCGATTTCGTCGACATCGACAGGGCGACCGCCTATGCCGCCGAGGATGCCGACGTCACGCTCCGCCTCTGGCACGTGTTGAAGCCGCGGCTTGCCGCCAAGGGGCTGACGCGCGTCTACGAGCGGCTCGAAAGGCCGCTGATCGCCGTCCTGGCGCACATGGAGGAGCGCGGCATCACCGTCGACCGGCAGATCCTCTCGCGCCTCTCCGGCGAGCTGGCGCAGGGGGCCGCCGCACTCGAGGACGAGATCTATCGGCTGGCCGGCGAGACCTTCACCATCGGCTCGCCGAAGCAGCTCGGCGACATCCTGTTCGGCAAGATGGGCTTCCCCGGCGGCACGAAGACGAAAACCGGGCAATGGTCGACCTCCGCTTCGGTGCTCGAGGATCTCGCCGCCGTCGGCCACGAGCTGCCGCGCAAGATCGTCGACTGGCGCCAGCTGACCAAGCTCAAATCCACCTATACGGACGCCCTCCCGGGCTTCGTCCATCCGGAAACCAGGCGCGTCCACACCTGCTACGCGCTCGCCGCCACCACGACGGGGCGGCTTTCCTCCTCCGAGCCGAACCTGCAGAACATTCCGGTGAGGACCGCCGAAGGCCGCAAGATCCGCACCGCCTTCATCGCAACGCCGGGCCACAAACTGGTCTCGGCAGACTACAGCCAGATCGAGCTGCGGGTACTCGCCCACGTCGCCGACATCCCGCAGCTCCGCCAGGCCTTCGCCGACGGCGTCGACATCCATGCAATGACCGCGTCGGAGATGTTCGGGGTGCCGGTAGAAGGCATGCCGAGCGAGATCCGCCGGCGCGCCAAGGCGATCAATTTCGGCATAATCTACGGCATCTCGGCCTTCGGCCTTGCCAACCAGCTGTCGATCGAGCGCTCGGAGGCGGGCGACTATATCAAGCGCTATTTCGAGCGCTTCCCGGGCATCCGCGACTACATGGAGAACACCAAGGCCTTTGCCCGCGAGCACGGTTATGTCGAGACGATCTTCGGCCGCCGCGCCCATTATCCCGACATCCGCTCCTCCAACCCGTCGATGCGCGCCTTCAACGAGCGCGCCTCGATCAACGCGCCGATCCAGGGATCGGCCGCCGACATCATCCGCCGCGCCATGGTCAAGATGGAGCCGGCGCTCGAGGAGGCGAAGCTTTCCGCCCGCATGCTCCTTCAGGTGCATGACGAACTGATCTTCGAGGTCGAGGAAGGCGAAATCGAGCGCACCCTGCCGGTGATCGTGTCGGTGATGGAGAATGCCGCCATGCCGGCGCTCGACATGCGGGTGCCGCTGAAGGTCGATGCGCGTGCTGCGCAGAACTGGGACGAGGCCCATTAACGCTGGCGGCCAGCGCAATTTGCCCTCCCCACAAGGGGGAGGGGCTTCAGAGCCCGCGGCAATCCTCGCGTCAGGCGCAAGGATCGAGCATAAAGGTAAGACGGCGCGGCCCGGGTTAGCCCCTCCCACCCGTGGGGAGGGGTTGGGGAGGGGTTAAAGTTACCTACTCCGCATCCTCGACTTTTTCGGCGGCCGCGCCTTCGGACTTGCCGAGAATGGCACGGCGGAGAGTTTCGGCATGCTGCCGTCCCTCTTCGGCCCGTCGCCCGTTCGCCGCGGCAGCCGCGCCGAGACCGTTGCGGCGGGCGTCGTCCGCCATCTTTTCGCTGAGCGTCACCCTTTCTTCGATGATCCGAAGCGCGACCCTCATCGCCTCGTCGACAGCACCCTCCGACTCGGCCGCCAGCGTCTCGGACGTGTAGGCATGCCCGACCTGGCACCGGAACCGCAGGGGCGGCCCCGCCTTGATCTGTGACAGCACGCCGCCGCAGGCCGGGCACGAGAGTGGCACGACCTCGGCGATTTCCGCCAAGGTGGCCGAGTCGATCTGCCGGCCGAGGGCGATGTCGATTTCCAGTCTAACATCGGGCGGGACCGCCACCGGCGGATCGGCCTCCTCGCTCGTAAGCTGGCGAAGCAGCGCCGCCACGTCCGCGAGCGGAGCGCGATAATCGACATCCGTGGCCTTCAAAGCGCCAATCGGCATGTCAGACGCGGCCGCGTCGGTCGGGTTCTGCACGACGGTTACGCCGCCGCACCGCTTCGCGTCGGCAAGACCGGCCGCCCCGTCATTCAGCATTCCGGTCAGAACGACCGCGATTGCCCGCGATCCGTAACTTGCTCCGACGGAGCGAAACAGCGGATCGATGGCCGGCCGGGACAGGTTTTCGCGTGGGCCACGACCCAGCCTGACGACGTCGTCGATGACGAGCATATGGTGGTCCGCGGGGGCAACATGCACGCGCTCGCCGTCGATCGCGGTGGTGACAGGCAGGGGGGCGCCTTGGCCGAGGACATCAGCGAGCAGGTCGTTTCCACGCACGCCGACATGGATGACGACAAAAAGGACGGCAGGAAAGTCGGAAGGAAGATCGCGAAGCAGATGCTTCACTGCGCCGACCCCTCCCATCGACCCCCCGATGGCTATTACGTCGCGGTGGCCCATGACATCTCCGTTCCACCTACAACGCGCCGCAACCCGATAAGTTCGACGCGGCACCGGGGGCCGTTCCTGCGGGGCGCTTTGAGCAAGACGGTGACTAGGGGGCGGAGAATAAAGGAAAATCCCCGGCGGCGCGCTCTTGGCCCCGGAACATCGCCTGCTATAAGATCGCTAGGCCGGAATGTCGGGTTCGGTGTAAAATGTCCGCCTCTTCGGCGGCTATGTTTCGCCAAGAATCCTGAGACTCAACGCGCCTGAACAGCGCTCGCGGCCGCCCAACGACGTGGCAGGGAGGCAGAGCATGGACCAGCAATCAGATCCGCCGATTGTCGGAATCGGAGCTTCGGCAGGGGGCGTTCAGGCACTCCAGACCTTCTTTGCCAGCATTCCGAGCGACACCGACGCGGCTTTCGTCGTCATCGTTCATCTCGATCCGGATGCCAGGAGCGAGCTCGCGAGCATTCTGGCCTCGCGAACGCAAATGCCGGTCATACAGGTGGATGACGAAGCCCGGCTGGAAGGCAATCACGTCTATGTGATTGCGCCGAACCGTCGGCTGAAGATTGCCGACGGCACCATCGCGGCGCTTCCCTTCGAGGAACCGCGGGCGCATCGCGCGCCGATCGATCTGTTTTTTCGCTCGCTTGCCGAGCAGCAGGGTAGCGGATTCGCGATCGTTCTCACCGGTGCAGGCGCGGACGGCGCGATCGGCGTCAAGGCGATCAAGGAGGCGGGCGGCATCGTGCTGGTCCAGGACCCGAGCGAGGCGGAATACGCCTCCATGCCCCGCAGTGCCATCGCCACCGAGGTTGCAGATTTCGTCCTGCCGATTCGCGAACTCACCGATCAACTGACGGAGCTTCTCGCGAGCCCCGCCAACCCGGTCTCGCCCCTTATACGTACGAACGACGAGGATACGCTCGGCCGGATCCTGGCCCATGTCCGCGTCCGAACGGGGCACGATTTCTCGCAATACAAGCGAGCGACGATCCTGCGCCGCATCAGCAGGCGCGCGCAGGTGACCAGGAAGGAATCACTTCCGGAGTATTACGCCTATCTGCGCGACAACGTGGAGGAGGCGCAGGCGCTCTTCAGCGACTTCCTGATTTCGGTCACGACCTTCTTTCGCGATCCGGCAGCGTTCAAGTCATTGGCCGAAAACGTCATCCCGCAACTGTTCAACGGCGATGCGGCGGGCGACAGCATCCGGGTCTGGGTGCCCGGCTGCGCTACCGGCGAGGAGACGTACACGATCGGCATCCTTCTGCTCGAGGAGGCGGCGCGTCGTGATCTCGCGCCGGAAATCCAGGTCTTCGGCTCCGATCTCGACGTCGGCGCGCTCGCGATAGCACGTGAGGGGCGGTATCCCGCAACGATTGAAAGCGATCTGTCGGAGGAACGCCTGCGTCGGTTCTTCCAGCGGGAGGGTGAACACTACCGCGTGCGCCGCGAACTGCGCGACGTGGTGCTGTTCGCGAGCCACAGCCTGCTGAGAGACCCGCCCTTTTCGCATCTCGACATGATTTCCTGCCGCAACCTGCTGATCTATCTCGACCGACAGCTCCAGCAGCAGGTTTGCAGCACCTTCCACTATGCACTCAATCCGGGCGGCGTCCTGTTCCTCGGTTCGTCGGAAAGCGCCGACCATCCCGCAGGGCTTTTCCGCACTGTGGATCGCGAGGCGCGTATCTACCGATCCGTGGCGGGAACAGGCGAGCGGCGCCCGGCGCTGCCCGTGCTGCTCGGACCGAACCAGGCAGCAGAGAGAGCACCGGTACTCGCGCGGCCGCAATCGCTGGCCAGCAGCGTCAGCGATGCGGCCCTGCATCGCCAGATGCTCGAGAAGATCGCGCCGCCCAGCATGCTCATCGATGAAAGCCATCGGGCCATCCATCTATCCGAGAATGCGGGCCGCTTCCTGAGGCCCTCGGGCGGGCCGGTCAGCACGGACGCGACGGACCTCGTGCGCGAGGAGTTCCGCTTCGATCTCCGGGCGGCCCTGCATCGCGCCTTCGAGCGCAACGAGGCAACGTTGAGCATGCCGATCCTCGCAGAACTCGACGGGCAGCCGCACCGCGTCTACTTGCAAGTCAAACCGGTTCTGCAGGGGAGTGACCCGACGCGCCACGCTCTGGTGCTGTTCATCGAAGGCGAGGCGGTCGACAAGTCGGAAGAGGCGACCTCCGAGACGCTCGATGGGCGCCCGGCGACGAACCAGACCATTCGGCAATTGCAGGAGGAACTGCAGCTCGCGCAGAATCGGCTTCGCGTCACGAGGGAAGAGTCGGAAGCCGCCAACGAGGAACTGCGCGCCGCCAACGAGGAACTCCAGTCGATGAACGAGGAGTATCGTTCGACGGCGGAAGAGCTCGAGACGAGCAAGGAGGAACTGCAGTCGATCAACGAGGAACTGCAAACCGTCAACAACGAGCTCAAGCTGAAGCTGGAGAGCGTGTCGCGCGCCCACAGCGACCTGCAGAACCTGATGGCGGCAACCGATGTCGCGACGCTCTTTCTCAATCCTTCGCTGCGCATCAAGCGCTTCACCCCGCGCCTGATGGAAATCTTCAACGTCACGATGAACGACGAGGGGCGGCCGATCACCGACTTCACCCACCAACTCGAATATGAGGGTTTGGCAGAAGACGCGGATTCGGTCCTGGAACACCTCACGCCGATCGAACGGGAGGTCAAGAGCCGTCGTGACGGCTGGTATCTGGTGCGCATGCGTCCCTATCGCACCATAGACGACAAGATCGATGGCGTTGTGGTGACCTTCGTCGACATTACCGAGCGTCGGCATGCCGAGGTGGTGGCGAAGGAGAGCGCACAGCGTCTCGATCAGGAAACGCGGCTTGTGGAGCTTTCGCGCTCGCCGATCTTCGTTTGGGATTTCGACGACGGCATCAAGCAGTGGAACCGCGGCAGCGAGGAGCTCTACGGCTATTCGCGTGAGGAAGCGCTCGGAAAGCAGAAGGAAAACCTGCTCAAGACCACGGTACCCGGTTCGTCGTTCGAGAAACTCAGGCGGACGCTCGTCGAGACCGGCCGTTGGAGCGGCGAGTTGCATCACACGACGAAGGACGGCCAGGTCTTGACGGTGGAGAGCCAGATCGAGCTCGTGCCGCTGGGCGATCGGCGGCTGGTTCTCGAAAGCACGCGCGATATAAGCGATCGCAAACGCTGGGAGCGCCGCCGGCAGCTGTTGCTCAACGAATTGAGCCATCGCGTGAAGAACACGCTCGCCGTCGTGCAGTCCTTGGCGCGGCAGACGCTGCGCACCACCCATTCGAGCGAGGACTTCGTCGAGCGATTCGAAGGGCGCCTCGATGCCTTGGCGAGCGCTCACAAGCTTCTCGTCGATTCGGAATGGAGCGGCGCCGAGCTTGGCGCCCTGGCGCTCAGCCAGCTCGCGGCCTACGCGGGCACCGACAAGCGCAGGCTGCAGATAGAGGGCGATCCGGTGATGTTGCCGCCAGATATTGCCACGCCCTTCGGTCTGGTCCTTCACGAGCTTGCCACCAACGCGGCCAAATACGGCGCTTTCGCCGCGGCGAACGGTCAGGTCAGCCTCAGTTGGAAAGTGGGGAACAATGACCGGCGGCTGGCTGTTACCTGGGAGGAACGCGATGGTCCGCCGGTCGAACCGCCGGCCGAGCAAGGCTTCGGCGGCGTGCTGATCGAAAATGGCCTGCCCGGAGCGACGGTTCACCGCGATTTCCGGCCGGACGGAGTCGTCTGCACGATCGAGATCAAGCTCCCGGAGAGCCCGCACGATGGAGCGCAACGCTGATCAGAACCTGCCTCTTGCCGGCGCCAGAATTCTGGTCGCCGAGGACGAGATTTTGATAGCGCTCGATATGGAAAATGCCTTTCGCGACGCAGGCGCCGACATCGTCGGGCCATGCATGACGCTGGAAGCTGCCCTGGATGCGGCAAGAAGCGAGCCGCTTTCGCTTGCCGTGCTCGATATACGCCTTGGTGACGGGACGACCGAGGATGTCAGCGACATGCTTGCCGAGCGCGGCATTCCCTTCCTGTTCTACAGCGGACAGGCTCTGCCCGACGTGATGGAACGGAAATGCAACGGCGCGGTGGTGGTCAACAAGCCGGCAACCCAGCAGGATCTCGTAGGCGCCGTGGCAAGCATGCTGGCGGCGTGAGCTTTCTGTGCGCTTCAGGCGGCAGACGGGGCGGGAAGCGTCTGCCGGAAGCTGTCGAAGAGGCGCCTGAGCGCGTCGCGGCCCTCGGCTGCGAGATCGAAACGGCGGCCGAAGAGCAGCCATTCGGTACAGAGGCCCGTCATCATCCAGTGCAACGTGCGGACGGCGGATGTCGGCGTCCAGTTGTCCCGTAATTGCCCGCGCTCAAGAGCGCGAGCAAAGGCGAGTTCGAGCATGGCGGTGTGTCGCTCCTTCATTTCCTTCTGGCGGTCGAGCACAGCGGACATTTCATTGTCGTAGTCGCACCGGAGCATGATCGCGAGAATGCGCTGCCGCTGCTCGTCGACGGCAAGCATTTCGAGCCAGTCGCCGGTCGCTTCCTCGACGATGGCCAGCGTGTCGGAGGTCTCCGTCTCGATCTCACGCGCGATCATGTCTTCCTGCGGCAAAGGCACCGCATCGTAGAGCGCCAGGAAAAGATCGGTCTTGTTGGCGAAGTGCCAGTAGATGGCGCCGCGCGTCACGCCGGCTTCACTGGCAACCTCGTCGAGGGTCGTGCCCGAGACACCCTTCTTGTAAAAAACGCGCTCGGCGGCGCTCAGGATCTTCTTTCGGGTTGCCTCGGCATCGGCCTTGGTTCGGCGCATGTCGTTCTCCTTGCTACAGCGCCGCGCGTCTTGAAGACGCGCAAAGGTCGCTGTAGCACTTTGAATTGCTGCATGTTTGCTTAAATCTGCGACGATCTAAGCAAACATGCAGTTGACGGCCCGCCGGTGAGGGCGGGCCGTGCTTACGCTTTACTCGGCGGGCGTGGCGTTCCCGGATGCGGCCTGCGGTGCCGCGCCCGTCGCCTCTCTCCGCTCGAAAATCTTCATGACGAACACGAAGAAGACCGGCACGAAGAAGATCGCCAGCACCGTGGCCGAGATCATCCCGCCCATGACGCCGGTGCCGATGGCGCGCTGGCTGCCGGAGCTTGCGCCGGTCGCGATCGCGAGCGGCAATACGCCGAGCGTGAAGGCCAGCGAGGTCATCAGGATCGGCCGGAAGCGTAAGTGCGTGGCTTCGAGGGTCGCGTCGATCAGCGACCGGCCCTGTTCGCGCAGCTCCTTGGCGAACTCGATGATCAGGATGGCGTTTTTCGCCGAAAGCCCGATGATCGCGATCAGGCCGACCTTGAAGTAGACGTCGTTCGGCATGTCGCGCATCGTCACCGCCAGCACCGCGCCGATGACGCCGAGCGGCACGACCATGATGACCGAGACGGGGATAGACCAGCTCTCGTAGAGCGCCGCCAGGCACAGGAAGACGAGCAGGCAGGAAAGCGCGATCAGGAGCGGCGCCTGCGAGCCCGACTGGATCTCTTGCAGCGACTGCCCCGTCCATTCATAGCCGAAGCCCGCCGGAAGCTCGGCCGCCAGCCGTTCCATCTCGGCTATCGCATCGCCGGAGGAGTATCCGGGAGCGGCATTGCCGCTGATGCGCACGGCCGGATAGCCGTTATAGCCCACCGTCTGCGTCGGTGCCTTGACCCACTCGATGTTCGCGAATGCCGAAAGCGGAACCATGCCGCCATTCGAATTGCGGACATTGAGGTTCAAAAGATCCGCCGTCTGCATGCGCTGGCTCTCGTCCGCCTGCACCGTCACGCGCTGCATGCGGCCGGCATTCGGGAAGTCGTTGACGTAGGACGAGCCGAGATTGGTCGAGATCGTCGAATTGATGTCGGCAAAGGTCACGCCGAAGGTGTTGGCCTTCTCGCGATCGATGTTGACGCTGACCTGGGCCGCATCGGGCATCCCCTCGAAGCGCACGCCGGTCACGATCTTGCTTTGCGAAGCAAGGCCGAGAAGCTGGTCGCGCGCCTGGGCAAGAGCCACTTCGCCGAGACCGGCGCGGTCCTGCAGCCGGAAGGAGAAGCCTCCGGTGGTGCCAAGGCCCTGGATCGCCGGCGGCGACAGCGCGAAGCTGATCGCGTCCTTGATCTGGCTCATCGCCATCGTCGCGCGGCCGGCGATCGACTGGGCGGCGTTGTTCGCATCGCGTTCGCTCCAGTCCTTGAGCGTCACGAAGGCGAGGCCGGCATTCTGACCGGTGCCGAAGAAGGAGAAGCCGTTGATGGCGACGATCGTATCGACGGCCGGCTCCTGGCCGAAGATCGTCTCCGCCTGCTCGATCACCTCCGTCGTGCGGTTGCCGGTGGCTTCGGACGGCAGCTGCATCATGACGATGACGAAGCCCTGGTCCTCGTCCGGCAGGAAGGAGGAGGGAAGCTGCAGGAAGGCCCAGGCGAGGCCTCCGAGCAGTGCCAGATAGATGACCATGAAGCGGCCGGTGCGCGTCACGAGACGTCCCACAATGCCGGTATAACCGCGCGAGGTCCGGTCGAAGCTGCGGTTGAACCAGCCGAAGAAGCCGCGCTTGGCGTGGTGATGGCCCTTCGGGACCTGTTTCAGGAAGCTCGCGCAGAGCGCCGGCGTCAGCGATAGTGCAAGAAACGCCGAAAACAGGATCGAGACGACCATGGTCAGGCTGAACTGGCGATAGATCACGCCGACGGCACCCGGGAAGAAGGCCATCGGAATGAACACCGAGGCGAGCACCAGCGTGATGCCGATGACCGCGCCGGTGATCTGCCTCATCGCCTTGCGCGTTGCTTCCTTCGGCGTCAGCCCCTCCTGCGACATGATGCGCTCGACGTTCTCGACGACGATGATCGCATCGTCGACGAGGATGCCGATCGCCAGCACCATGCCGAACATGGTGAGCACGTTGATGGAGAAGCCCATCGCCAGCATGACGGCGCAGGTGCCGAGAAGGGCGACCGGCACGACCAGCGTCGGGATGATGGTGTAGCGGATGTTCTGCAGGAACAGGAACATCACCAGGAAGACGAGCGCGACGGCTTCGACCAGTGTCTCCACCACCTTCTGGATCGAGACGGCGACGAAAGGCGAGGTGTCGTAGGGAACGGAATATTCAAGCCCCGGCGGGAAGAATTCGGCGAGCTCGTCCATGCGCGCCTTGATCGCTTCCGAGGTCGAGATCGCATTGCCGCTCGGCGAGAGCTGCACGGCAATCGCCGCCGAGGGCTTGCCGTTGAGGCGCGTCGAGAAGGAATAGCTCTCGCCGCCGATCTCGATGCGGGCGACGTCGCGCAGCCGGACGGCGGAGCCGTCGGCGTTCGCGCGAAGCACGATGGCGCCGAATTCCTCCGGTGACGAAAGCTGGCCCTTGATCACCACCGGGGCACTGATCTGCTGGGTGATCGGATTCGGCTGGGCGCCGATCGAGCCCGAGGCGATCTGGGCGTTCTGCGCCTGGATCGCCGCGGTCACGTCGGCGGCGGTGAGGTTGAGGCCGAGCATCTTGTCGGGGTCGAGCCAGACGCGCATCGAGCGCTCGGTCGCGAAGAGCTGGGCGCGGCCGACGCCCTGGACGCGCTGGATTTCGCTCAGGACGTTGCGGCTCAGGTAATCGCCGAGGCCGATCGCGTCCATCGAACCGTCGGTCGAGGTGAGCGAGATGATCAGCAGGAATCCGGAGCCGGCCTCGTCCACCTGGACGCCCTGCTGCTTCACAGAATCGGGCAGCCTCGGCTCGACACGTTGCACCCGGTTCTGAATGTCGACCGAGGCCTGGCTGGGGTCGGTGCCCGGTTCGAATGTCGCATTGATCTCGACCGAGCCGGAGGCGCTCGTCGTCGATTCGAAGTAGAGCAGGCCTTCGACGCCGTTCAGCTCATCCTCGATCAGCCGCGTGACGCTCTGATAGGTGTCCTGCGACGAGGCGCCGGGATAGGTGGTGTTGATCGAGATCTGCGGCGGCGCCACGTCCGGATATTGCGAAACCGGCAGCAGCGGAACCGCGATGATGCCGGCGACCATGATGAAGATCGCCACCACCCAGGCAAAGATCGGCCTGTCTATGAAAAAACTTGGCATGAGTCGGCTCTCACTTCACTGCAGTGGCGGACTTGTCGTCGGCGGATGCCGCGGCGCTCGCCTGCTCGGCAGCGGGCTTCGCGCTCGGGTTCCAGTCGGAGGGCTCCACCGCCGCGCCGGGGCCGATCTTCTGGAAGCCCTCGACAATGACCTTTTCACCCGCCTTGAGGCCGGCGGTCACCTGCCAGCGCTCGCCGACCGTCCGTCCGAGCGTCACGTTGCGGAACTCGACCTTCTTGTCGGAGGTGACGACATAGACCTGGGACTGACCGGCATTGTTGCGCTGCACCGCCTGCTGCGGAACGGTAATCGCGTCCTTCTCCAGCCCTTGCTGGATCTGCACGCGCACATACATGCCCGGCAGCAGATCGTTGTTGGGGTTGGGGAACTCGCCGCGAAGCGTCACCTGGCCGGTCGTCGCGTCGACCGCGGCCTCGGAAAAGAGCAGCCGGCCCTTCAAGCCGTAGGGCGTGCCGTCGTCGAGGATGAGCTTAACTTCCGCTTCGTTCTTGGCGCTGATGAGCTGGCCGTCCTGAAGCGCCTTGCGCAGCCGGATAAGGTCGGTCGCCGACTGTGTGAAGTCCGCATAGATCGGGTCGAGCTGCTGGATGGTTGCCAGGTTCTCCGAGCCGTTGGCGCTGACGAGCGCCCCTTCGGTGATCAGCGCCCGGCCGATCCGGCCGCTGATCGGCGCGGTAACGTCGGCGTATTGAAGGTTGAGCTTCGCCTCGGCGAGGCCTGCCTCGGCAATGCCGACATCGGCCTCGGCCTGGGCGAGCGCCGCGATCGCATCGTCATATTGCTGAACGGCCGCGACCTGCGCCTCCTTGAGGCGCGACTGCCGTTCGGCGGTTTGCTTCGCCTGGTCGCGCACGGCAAGCGCCCGCTTCAGCGTCGCCTCGGCGCTGTCGACCTTGACCTGGAACGGCGCCGGATCGATCCGGTAGAGCACGTCGCCCTCCTTGACCATCGATCCCTGCTCGAACACCCGGTCGACGACGATGCCGGAAACCCGCGGCCGAACCTCGGCGATCCGCGTCGGCGTGATGCGTCCGGGCAGCTCGTTGGTGATCGGCAAGGGTTCCGCCGCCGTCGTGAAAACGGCGACCGCGGCCGGAGGGAAAGCCGGGGCTGCGGCCTGCTCTTCGTTCTTCTGGCAGCCGGCGAGAAAGAGCACGGTTGCCAGCGAGGCGGCCAGTATCGGTCGGTTCATATGCATCGCAATGTCCAATGTGCAAAGGGGCCGCGTCGCGGCGCCTGCCGCGCGGTCCACCAGGGAGATGAAGCGGGAGCCGGAATCCGGAAGATACCGGAAAGCTAATATACAAACAGGAATGTATGTTAATTTCCGCCGCGGTGCAACCCCGGCTCGGTGCGGCGCGTCAAGGGCAAGGAAGCCAGCAGTCGCAGTGCCTTCGGGTTTGCCGCTGCTTTCTGTTCACGCAGTCGTGATGGCGGATTTGTGTCGGGGCTGCCCCTCATCCGCCTGCCGGCACCTTCTCCCCGCAAGCGGGGCGAAGGGGACTCGCGGCGCTGTCTCGCCTTGCGGTGGCCCGAAACGCCATCGGCGTCCCCCTCTCCCCGCAGGCGGGGAGAGGGCTAGGGTGAGGGGCTCTTATGACTGCACTACTGCCCGGAATCGATCACCCGGCCGTCGGCGTCGAAGCGGTGCATGCCGCCGATCACCGGGGTGGCATGGACGACGTCATCCGCCGCATAGCGGTGCTCGCCGAAGAGCCGCACCGTGAGCGGCCCGACCGCGTCGGATTCGAGATAGACGATCGTGTCGGCGCCGAGATGCTCGACATGAACCACCTTCGCCTTCCAGTCGCCGCCGTCGCGCGAGAGGCCGATATGCTCGGGGCGGATGCCGACCGTCTTCGCCTCTCCGTCGCCGAACTTGTCGCCGTCGATGAAGTTCATCTGCGGCGAGCCGATGAAGCCGGCGACGAAGAGATTGGCGGGTCGGTTGTAGAGTTCCATCGGCGAGCCGACCTGTTCGATGCGTCCCCCGTTCAACACGACGATCTTGTCGGCGAGCGTCATCGCCTCGACCTGGTCATGGGTGACATAGATCATCGTCGCCTTGAGGCTGCGATGCAGGCGGGCGATTTCGAGGCGCGTGTTGACGCGCAGCGCCGCATCGAGGTTCGACAGCGGCTCGTCGAAGAGGAATAGCTTCGGTTCGCGCACGATGGCGCGGCCGATTGCGACGCGCTGGCGCTGACCGCCGGAAAGCTCGGCCGGGCGGCGGGCGAGATAGGGTTCGAGTGACAGCATGCCGGCCGCCTTGCCGACCTTCTCCTCGATCTCGGGTTTCGGCACGCCGGCCTGCTTCAGCCCGAGGCCCATATTGTCCTTCACCGTCAGGTGCGGATAGAGCGCGTAGGACTGGAAGACCATGGCGATGCCGCGCTTGGCGGGAGCGACATGGCCGACTTCGACACCGTCGATCCGTACGCTGCCGGAGGTCGCGTCCTCGAGGCCGGCAATGGTTCTGAGCAGGGTCGATTTTCCGCAGCCCGAGGGACCGACGAAGATGACGAATTCGCCGTCCTTCACCTCGAGGTCGATGCCCTTCAGCACCTCATGGCCGCCATAGGCCTTGCGGATGGATTTGAGTTGCAGTGATCCCACGTGTCGCCCTCTTCAAATTAAAGCTTGACCGGCCTGCCGGTGCGAACGCTTTCGTCCGCCGCCAGGCAGATCTTGAGCGACTGCACCGCATCGTCCATGTGCCGGTCGAGATTGATGTTTTCGCGAATGGCCTTGAGCACGAAGGCCTGTTCACGGTCGCAGAGTTCCTGATGGCCGGGCTCGCCTTCCATCTTGAGGTCTTCGTCGGCCGTGAGGAATCTTCCGTCCGGACCGGTCGCCGCACTGTGCAGGCGTATGACGGCGGTCTTGGTGTGCATGTCGATGTCGTCGGACTTGGCCTTCCCGTCCATGACGATCGAGACCGATCCGTTAGGCGAGATCACGTCCTTCACGAAAAAGGCGGTCTCGGAGATCATCGGCCCCCAGCCGGCCTCGTACCAGCCGACCGAACCGTCTTCGAAGATGACCTGCAGGTGGCCGTAATTGTACATGTCGGCGGCGATCTCGTTGGAGAGCCTCAGGCCCATGCCGCGCACCTCGACGGGCTTTGCGTCGGTTATCTGGCACATGACGTCGATATAATGCACGCCGCAATCGACGATCGGCGCGGTCGTCTGCATCAGCGACTTGTGTGTCGCCCAGGTCGGTCCGCTCGATTGCTGGTTCAGGTTCATCCGGAATACGTAGGGCGGCCCGAGCTTGCGCGCCTCGGCGATCAGCCGCATCCAGGACGGATGGTGGCGCAGGATATAGCCGACGATGAGCTTGCGGCCGTTCGCCCGGGCGCAGGCGACGACGCGCTCCGCGTCGGCGACGGTCGTGGCCAGCGGCTTCTCGACGAAGACATGGCAGCCGGCCTCCATCGCCGTCACCGCATAGGCCGCGTGGCTGTCCGAATAGGTGTTGATCGAGCAGAGCTCCGGCCTGAGCTCGAGGAGCGCCTCCGGGAAGGAGGGCAGGATCTCATAGCCCGCGAGCGCGCCCGGCAGCTCGACCTTCGAGCGGTTGACGAGGCCGGCGATCTCGAAGCCGGGGTTCTCGTGATAGGCAAGCGCATGGCTGCGCCCCATATTGCCGAGACCGGCGACAAGGACGCGGATCGGATTTGCGGAAGAACTCATTTCACCGCTCCTGCCGTGATGCCGCGGATCAGCTGCCGCGAGAAGATGACGTAGAGGACGAGGACGGGGAAGATCGCCAGCGACAGGGCGGAGAGAACCGCGTTCCAGTTGGTGACGAACTGGCCGATGAAGATCTGCGAGCCGAGCGTCACGGTCTTCGTCGTTTCCGCCGGCGCCAGGATCAGCGGGAACCACAGGTCGTTCCAGATCGGGATCATGGTGAAGACCGCGACCGTCGCCATGGCCGGCCGCACCAGCGGCAGCACCAGCCGGAAGAAGATCGCATACTCCGACAATCCGTCGACGCGGCCGGCGTTCTTCAGGTCGTCCGAGACGGTGCGCATGAATTCCGACAGGATGAAGACGGCGAGCGGCAGGCCCTGCGCCGTATAGACGAGGATCAGCGCCGTCAGCGTGTTGACGAGGTTGGTCGCCACCATGCCCTGCAGGATCGCCACCGTGCCGAGCCGGATCGGGATCATGATGCCGAGCGCCAGATAGAGTCCCATCAGCGTGTTGCCGCGGAAGCGATATTCGGAGAGCGCGAAGGCGGCCATGGCGCCGAAGAGCAGCACCAGCGCGATCGACACGACAGTGACGACGACGCTGTTCTGGAAATAACCGATGAAGTCGCCCTGCTTCAGCACCGTCTCGTAGCCGATCAGGCTGAAGCTCTCGGTCGTGGGGATCGCCAGCGGCTCGCGGAAGATCGCATTGCGGCTCTTGAACGAGTTCGCAATCGTCAGGAACACCGGAAACAGCGCGACGAGCGTATAGGCGATCAGCGCGAAATGGACGGCGCCGGTCCGGGCGAAGGAGGTTCTTGCTTTCGACATGCTCATGTCCTCCTCAGAACTGATAGCGGCGCATGCGGCGCTGGATGACGAAGAGGTAGAGCGACACGCCGGCCAGGATGATCAGGAACATGATCGCCGCGATCGTCGCGCCCATCGACCGGTCGCCGAGCTGCAGCTGGAAGCCGAAGAAGGTGCGGTAGAGCAGTGTGCCGAGAATGTCCGTCGACCCGTCCGGGCCGGCAAGCGCCCCTTGAACCGTGTAGATCAGGTCGAAGGCGTTGAAGTTGCCGACGAAGGTCAGGATCGAGACGATGCCGATCGCCGGCAGGATCAAGGGCAGCTTGATCTTCCAGAACTGGCTCCAGCCGGTGACGCCGTCGAGTTCCGCCGCCTCGATCACCTCGTCGGGAATGTTGAGGAGGGCAGCATAGATCAGCATCATCGGGATGCCGACATATTGCCAGACGGAGATCAGCGACACTGCAATCAGCGCAGAGTCAGGCCGGCCGAGCCAGGGTGCGAAGAGCCATTTCATGCCGACGAGATCCATCAGATAGGGCGCGACACCCCAGATCGGCGAAAGAATGAGCTTCCAGATGAAGCCGACGATGACGAAGGACAAGAGCGTCGGCAGGAAGATCGCCGTGCGGTAGAAGGCACTGAAGCGCAGCTTCGGGATCGACAGCATGGCGGCGAGCGCAATGCCGATCGGGTTCTGCACCGCCATGTGGATCAGGAAGAAGACGAAGTTGTTCCTGAGCGCGTTCCAGAAATCCGCCGCCCAGCGCGGATCGCCGAACAGCACCTTGAAATTGCCCAATCCGACGAAGGTATATTGGCCATCGACCGTGTTGTAGAAAGATTGCCGCAGCGTCTCGATCAACGGCAGGATCATCACCGCCGTATAGACGGCGAGCGCCGGCAGCAGAAAGACGAGGATGTGCCAGCGCCGGGGGCGCTTGAGCTCGCCGACTTCCATTGTGGTTTCGCGTGGTTTCATCGGCCTCTGGCCCGTTCTCAATGGCTGGCTCTGTCAGCACAGCCTCATTTCGCTCGAAATGCCGCGTTCAATCCGCCACGTGCTTCTTCAAAGGCCGTCGTGGTCGCCGGCAAAGCCGGCTGTCGGTCTGCGTGTCCCGGCCTGGCACCGTATCAACAAAACTGCGGCGTCGTTTGCCCCGCGATTCGCGCAGTGCATGGGGAAGCGCGCGGCCGGCCCGGCCGCGCGTTCCTCTTCGATCTTACTTAGCCGGCTTGTACCAGCTGTCGAGGCCTTCCTGCAGCTTCTTGCCAGCGTCTTCCGGCGTCTGGGTGCCGTTGATGACATTGGCCGCTGCTACCCAGGCTTCGTTTTCGAGGTTCGGCGTGCCGCGCGACAGGATCTGATAGGTCGAGCGGATCGTCGACTTGCACTTCTCACGCCAGGAGACGAATTCCTGGGCGAGCGGATCGGTCATCTTCACGGCCGTCGAGTTCAGGCTGAAGAAGCCGGGAAGCGCGTTGGCGTAGATTTCCGCAAATTCAGGCGAGGCTACCCAGGTCAGGAAGGTCTTGGCTGCTTCCGCATTCGGGCTCTTGGCATTGAGGCCGATGCCGATGTCGTTGTGGTCGGAGATGTAGCAGGTGTCGCCGGCTTTCTTCACCGGCGGCGGGAAAGCGCCCATCTTGAACTGCGCCTGGGTGTTGAAGCCGGAGATTTCCCAGGAGCCCGCCGGGTAGATCGCGGCGCGGCCGAGCGTGAAGAGGTTCTGGCTGTCCGGATAGGTCTGCGCCTCGAAGCCGTCGCCGAGATAGTCCTTCCATTTGGCGAGCACGCGATAGGGCTCGACCCAGGGTTCGTCGGTCAGCTTCTGCTCGCCCTTGATCAGGGCGAGGCGGCCTTCCTCGCCCTTCCAATAGTTCGGACCGATGTTCTGATAGCCCATGGTCGCGGCTTCCCAGAGATCCTTGGTGCCCATCGCCATCGGGATGTAGTTGCCATCGGCCTTGATCTTCTCAAGAATGGCAAAGAACTCTTCCTCGGTCGTCGGCACGGCAAGCTTGAGCTGGTCGAAGGCGTCCTTGTTGTAGATGAAGCCGTGGATGACCGACGCCATCGGCAC
Source organism: Sinorhizobium glycinis (assembly GCF_001651865.1). Classification (GTDB taxonomy): domain Bacteria; phylum Pseudomonadota; class Alphaproteobacteria; order Rhizobiales; family Rhizobiaceae; genus Sinorhizobium; species Sinorhizobium glycinis. Next base: position 1,325,296 of record NZ_LPUX01000053.1, on the reverse strand, counting down.
GCAGTAGGTCGTCTTGCCGTCATCGGTCGTCCAGGCGGACTTGGCGACGTCGGAGAAGTTCTCCATGCCGGGCAGGTTGGTGAGATCGGCGAGGTGCTTCCTGTTGTAGACTTCGAGCGAAGGATCGAACGGACGGCAGGTGATGAGGTCGCCGGCGGAGCCTGCATCGAGCTTGGCGTTCAGCGCCGCGTTGTACTCCGTCGGCGCGGACGGCGAGAACACCACCTTGATACCCGGGTTCTTGGCCTCGAAGGCGGGGATCAGCTTTTCCTGCCAGATCGCCAGGTCGTCATTGCGCCAGCTTTCGATCGTGAGCGTGGTGTCCGCATGCGCAAGCCCGGCCGAGCCGAGAATGCTCGATGCAAGCAGCAAGCCTTTGATTGTATTACGGGTCATTCAGGTTCTCCCTCTTATAGGCGCCGCCACGGCGCGGTTTTGGATCCCAGTTTGTCGTTCAGGCCGAGACGATGGCGATCGCCCGGCGCAGGTTCTGATTGGCCTTGTCGAGTGCCGCTTCGGCCGCCGCCAAGTCCTTGGCGCCGAAGGCGAGCAGGATCGCCAGCTTGACCGATCCGGAGGCCGCGCCGATCAGCCTTTCGGCCTCGTCGGCGCCAACGCCGGTGATGTCCGAGACGATGCGAATGGCGCGGCCGCGCAGTTTGATATTGTCGGCGCGCAGGTTGACCATGTGGCCGTCGAGCACGTGGCCGAGATGAATTCCGACCAGCGTCGAGAACATGTTGAAGGCGATCTTCTGCGCCGTTCCGGCGCCCATCCGCGTCGAGCCGGAAACCACCTCCGGCGGCGTCTGAAGCAGGATTGCGACGTCTGCATTCTCGAAGAGCGTCGCGCCGGCATTGTTGGCCATGCCGATGACCTTAGCACCGCGCTTCCTCGCCTCGTCGGCGGCCGCAAGCGCATAGGGGGTCGAGCCGCTGGCGGAGACCGAGATCAGGCAGTCGCCGGTTTGAATGCCGGCCTTGCGGATATCGGCGCGCGCAAGCTCCGTGTCGTCCTCGTAGCCGCCCGCGAGATCGCCGAGGCTCGCGGCGCCGCCGGCGAGAAGAATGACGGTCTGTTCCTGGGAAATGCCATAGGTGCCCGGCAGTTCGAGTGCGTCCGCCATGGCCATCAGGCCGGAGCTTCCGGCGCCCGCATAGGCTAGCCGGCCGCCTTCGGAAAGAACGCTCGCGGCAATCGCGGCCGCGGCGGCGATCGACTCGATCGCCCCGTCAACGGCTTTTGCCGCGGCCTGCTGACCGGAGGCAAGCACGCGAAGCGCCGTCGCCGGATCCATGGTGTCCAGGCCCTTGGCGTTGTCGTGGCGCTCTTCGGTCTTCACTGCCGGCATCGCGTCGTTCTCCTCTTTTCCAAATTAATGCCAAAAAAATACCAATTGTCTAGGAGAAATTTAACTTTCGGCTGAACAAAAAATGCTTTGCCAAAATTAACGGCGAAAATTCAGCAAGTTACATGAAATGCTGCCAGCTCAATCGAATGACACTTGGTTAATGGTATTTTTTTGGTATGTTAGACGGCGGAGGTGCCCATGACATCCTATCTGATCGGAATCGATGGTGGCGGAACGAGCTGCCGGGCTGCGGTTGCAGGCCCGGACGGTCGTATCCTCGGCCGCGGCAAATCCGGTGCCGCCAATATTCTCACCGATCCCGAAACGGCGCTGCAGAATATCGCCGATGCCGCCCGCGCGGCTTTCGAGGATGCGGGTCTCGATCCCCAGGGTATCACATCGGCGCGCGCCGTTGTCGGCGTTGCGGGGCACAATGTCGGGGATGCCGTCCACTATGTGAAGCGGCGTTTGCCCTTCGCCGCGGCCGATATCGAATCGGACGGGCTGATCGCCCTGCAGGGCGCGCTTGGCGACAGGGACGGGGCGGTCGCCATTCTCGGAACGGGCACGATCTACATCGCCCGCCAGGGCGAATCGGTGAGCTATATCGGCGGCTGGGGTTTTACGATCGGCGATCATGGCAGCGGTGCCCGAATCGGCCATGCCTTGCTGCAGGAAAGCCTGCTCGCCCATGACGGAATTCACGAAGGCTCGCCCGTAACCCAATCCGTGCTGGCGGAGTTCAACAACGATCCCCGTGACGTCGTCGATTTCGCGCGGCTGGCGAAGCCCGGCGAGTTCGGCCGCTACGCCCCGCGTGTCTTCGACCATGCCGGGCGCGGGGACCCGGTGGCGGCGCGCTTGCTGAAGGCGGCCGCGACGACCGTGGACGAGGCGCTCGACGTGGTGGTTTCCAGAGGCAGCCGGACGATCTGCCTGCTCGGCGGTCTGGCGCCGCTCTATCGTCCCTGGCTTGCCGAACGGCACCAGCCGCTGTTCGTCGAGGCGGAAGCCGACGCGTTGACGGGAGCGGTTGCGCTTGCCGCCGCCCGCTTCGGTACCCGGCCGGAGGCCGTCGCATGAACCAGCAGCTTGCCGCCATCCTGCCGCTCGAAAGCCTGCAATCTGGGGGCGCTGGCCCGCTTTACCTGAAGCTCCGCCAGTCGCTCGAAGAGGCGATCCTGTCGGGCAAGCTCAATCACGGCGATGCGCTGCCCGCCGAGCGGGATCTCGCCGACTACGCCAATGTCAGCCGCGTCACCGTCCGCAAGGCCGTCGACGATCTCGTGCGCGACGGGCTGCTGGTCCGCCGCCACGGCTCCGGCACCTTCGTCGTCCGGCCGGTCTCGCGCGTCGAGCAGTCGCTGTCGCGACTCACCTCCTTTACCGAGGACATGGCGCGGCGCGGTCTCAACACCCGCGCCGAATGGCTGGAGCGGGGGCTTTTCCATCCATCGCCCGACGAGATGATGACGCTCGGCCTTCCCGCCGATGCGCTGGTCGCGCGTCTCGGGCGCCTGCGCATCGCCGACGACATGCCGCTTGCGATCGAACGGGCCTGCGTTTCGGCGGAGTTCGTTCCTGATCCGCTTGCCGTCACCTCATCTCTCTACACGGCGCTCGAAAAATCGCATGCGCGGCCGGTTCGCGCCGTGCAGCGCATCTCCGCCTGCAACATCAAGAACCCCGATGCGACGATGCTGGGCGTCGCCGTCGGAGCGGCCGGTCTTTCGATCGAGCGCGTCTCCTATCTCGCTTCGGGGCGCGTCGTGGAGTTCACCCGCTCGCTCTACCGGGGCGATGCCTATGATTTTGTCGCGGAGCTGACGATCCCGGAAAGCTGACCGCCGGGTGAGATGGTTGTGTGCGTTTTCCGCCCGCATCTCGCTCGAACCTGTTGAGGAAAGGACCTGACGATGCAGACCAACATGCGGCGAGAAATCGACGAAATACCCGAGGCCGCCGCAAGATTGCTCGACCGCTCGGCGGCGGCGCTCGCTGCTGCCGGCACGGCGCTCCGCGCCAAGGATCCGGCCTTCCTGGTGACGATCGCCCGCGGTTCCTCGGATCACGCCGCCCTGTTCCTGAAATATGCGATCGAGCTCACGGCGGGTCGCCCGGTCGCCTCGCTCGGACCGTCGCTTGCCTCGATCTACGGCGCCGAACTGAAACTCGGCGGTGGCGCGGCGATCGCCATCTCGCAATCCGGCAAGAGCCCCGACATCGTGGCGATGGCCGAGGCCGCAACGCGGGCCGGCGCCGTTTCGATTGCGCTGACGAACACGCTGCCCTCGCCGATCGCCGAGGCCTGCAGCCACCCGCTCGATATTCTCGCCGGTCCCGAACTCGCCGTGGCGGCGACCAAATCCTATGTCAACTCCATCGTCGCCGGCCTTGCCGTGCTCGGCGAATGGACGGGTGACGCGGGCCTGAAGCGGGCCGTCGCCGATCTGCCGAACCATTTCGCCAAGGCGGTGAAGCTTGATTGGCAGGATTTCGCCGCCGATCTCGGTGAAGTAGAATCGCTCTATGTGCTCGGCCGCGGCCCGGCGCTGGCGATCGCCAGTGAGGCGGCACTGAAGTTCAAGGAGACGTCCGGCATGCATGCCGAGGCCTATTCCGCGGCGGAAGTGCTGCACGGGCCGGTGGCGCTCGTCGGCGCCCGCTTCCCCGTTCTCGTGCTCGCCGCCCGCGATGCGGCGGAAGCCTCGGTCGCCGAGATCGCCGACGGCATGAGCGCCAAGGGTGCGGTCGTGCATATCACCTCCGCCCGGGCGAGCAAGGCGAAGCGCCTGCCCTGCGTCGAGACCGGCCATCCGATCACCGACGCGCTGGCGCTGATCCTGCCGTTCTACGGTTTCGTCGAAGCCTGGTCGCGCTCGCGCGGTCTCAACCCGGACGCACCGGCAAGCCTGAAGAAGGTAACGGAGACACGATGACTGCGAGAAAGAAGATCACCGGAGCGCGGATTTTCGACGGCATCGACTGGCATGACGGCGCCGCGCTCATCATCGAGGCGGGCCACATCAAGGGGATCGTTCCGGCCGGTGTCGTCGCCGACGAGGCGGAGACGATCGACGCGCGCGGCCTGCTTCTCGTGCCCGGCTTCATCGATTTGCAGGTGAACGGCGGCGGCGGGGCACTGCTCAACGAGCAGCCGACCCTCGACGGCATCCGGCAGATCTGCGCGGCGCACGCGAAATTCGGCACGACGGCGCTGCTGCCGACGCTGATCACCGACACGCGCGAGATCCGTGCCAAGGCTATAGAGGCCGGGCTCGCCGCCAGGGCCGCGGCGTTGCCCGGCTTCCTCGGCCTGCATCTCGAAGGCCCGCATCTTTCGGTCGCCCGCAAGGGAGCCCACGATGCCGCGCTGATCCGCCCGATGGAGGACGCCGACCTCACCGAGATGCTCGCCTGCGTGAAGGCGCTCGGCGTTTTGATGGTCACCGTCGCCCCCGAGAACACCACGAAAGAACAGGTCCGCGCGCTCGCCAGCGCGGGCGCGGTCGTCAGCCTCGGCCATACGGATGTCGGCTTCGAGACGGCCTGCGCATACGCTAGAGCCGGAGCCCGGACCGTTACCCATCTCTTCAATGCCATGAGCGGACTCGGCCACCGCGAACCGGGCGTCGTCGGTGCCGCTCTTGCGACCGGCACGCTGCATGCCGGCCTGATTGCCGACGGCTTCCACGTCCACCCGGCCTCGATGGGCATTGCGCTGCGCGGCAAGCAGGGACCGGGACAGATCTTCCTGGTTACCGATGCGATGTCGCCGATCGGCACCGACATGACGAGCTTCTTCCTGAACGGCCGCGAGATCCTGCGCAAGGACGGGCGCCTGACGCTTGCCGACGGCACGCTTGCCGGCGCCGATATCGACATGCTCTCGTCGGTCCGCTTCGTGCATCAGAAGCTCGGCCTGCCGATCGAGGAAGCAATCCGCATGGCTTCTGCCTATCCGGCCGATGTGATGGGCATCGCCTCGCACAAGGGCCGGCTCCTGCCCGGCACCGACGCCGATTTCGTGCTCCTGACGCCGGAACTCGGGATGAAATCGACCTGGATCGGCGGCGAGCCGGTCTTTGCCGTTTGAGCTTCGACGGCGGATGCGGCGCGCTGGGCCCCTGGTTCGCCGCTACTGCATGAGACGCACGGCGCTGCGGGGGAGACTACAGCGCCGCGCGTCTTATCAGACGCGCAAAGGTCGCTGTAGCACTTTGAAACTGCATGTCTTTGTCCTTAAATCGAGGTCGATTTAAGGAGACATGCAGTAGGGNCGTGAAGGTCTTCCCCCCCCCCCCGGGCATCACATCAAGAGGTAGGCCCAGGCCGAAACGCTGATGACGCCGAGTGCCGTCGTCAGCGTGATCGTCGAGGAGGCGAGTGCGTGGCCGACATTGAAATGGTTGGCGATCAGCCAGGCATTGACGCCGGTCGGTACGGAAGAGGTCAGGACGAGGGCCGCGGTCCAGCTGTCGCTGAGATCGAGGATATGGCAGGCGACGAATACGGCGCCCGGCAGCACGATGAGCTTCAGCGTGCTGGTGACGGTGGCCAGTCCGGTGTTGCCGGCAAGGCCGTATTTGTCGAGCGCCATGCCGATTGAGACGAGCGCGGCGGGTGCGGCGACTCCGGCGAGCTGATCGACGACGATTTTCGCCGGGCCGCCGAGCGGCTGGCCGAGAAGATGGAAGAGCGCGCCCAGGGCGAGCCCGATCACCAGGGGATTGCGGACGAGATTGCGGCCGATTCCTGCCAGCAGCTTGATGATATTCTGCCGCGGCCGGCCGCTCACCTTCTGATCGGCGCGGTCCATCAGCACGGTCCCGGCGATCATCATCACCGGCAGATGCACGGAAAGCAGGATCGAAAGCGCAACGATCCCCTCCTCACCAACGACGCGCGAGACCAGCGGCAGGCCGATGAAGACCGTGTTGGCAAAGGCCGAAGAGACGCCCGCCAGCACCCCCATGCGGGGGTCGCGGCCGAAGCCGAGTGTTGCGGCCAGATGGCCGATCGTCCAGGTGACGGCGACGCCGGAGAAATAGGCGACCCAGAGCGGCCAGGGGGATCCCTCCTTGAAATCCGCCTCGGCGATGGTGCGGAAGAGCAGCACCGGCACGGCGACCCGGAAGACGAAGTCGCCGAGCGCGTCGCCGACGGCCGGCTTCAGATAGCCGAACTTCACGATCAGCCAGCCGGTCAGGATCAGGATGAAGATCGGGAGCACATTCAGGAAAACATCGGACATGCGCGAGCCTTGGCGTTTCGGCTGAACCGACCGGTCGCGATCGATTCCAGAGAGCAGGTCGGAGGAGCGCGCGCCCGGAGCCGCGCTTTGTTCAGGCGGATGGTTCCCGAGCCATAGACCCGTTTAAACCCCGGAGGCAAGGGCAGCGGCCCGGGAAAAGGCAGCGCGACTGCGCCGGGAACATTCCGGCGCCGCAGAGCGTTGCGCTCAAGGACGGGGATAACAGGAATGTCGAGCGAGCACCCGATCTATTCGCACAAGGACGACGACCCGCATCTGACCGATGACGACCTGGCGCAGAAGGTCCTGCGCTTCCTTCGCTACGCAACCTTCATCGACACGAGCGACATAGACGTGATCGCCCTCGGCACCATGGTCGTCCTGTCCGGTACGGTCGCGCGCGAAGCGGACATAGCCTGCGCCGGCGACGCGGCGGCCTCGGTTATCGGCGTTCAGAGCGTCGAGAACCGGCTGACGGCACGGCCGGGCGAAGCGGCGGACTGAGCGGCGAAATTGGCGGAGGACGAGTTATGAAGGACAGCATCGAAAAGCGTATCGAACTGGCAGCTCCGATCGAAAGAGTCTGGCGTGCGCTGACCGATCATGAGGCCTTCGGCGAATGGTTTCGCGTCAAGCTCGACGGTCCCTTCGTCGTCGGTCAGGTCACTACCGGCGAAATCACCTATCCCGGCCACGAGGGCATCAAGTGGACCTCCGTGACGGAGCGGATGGAGGCGCCGCGGCTGTTTGCCTTTCGCTGGCCGCACACCGAAGATCCGAATGCCGATATTGCGGACTCGCCTTCGACGCGCGTCGAATTCCACCTCAAACCCACGACAAGGGGCACGCATCTGACGATCACCGAATCGGGTTTCGGCTCCCTGCCGGAGGAGCGGCGCGAGGAGGCGGCCTGCAACAACGAGAAGGGATGGGAGATCCAGGCCCAGAACATCAAGGCCTTTGTCGAACCCTGATCAGGCCCGCAGCGGCGCGCCACCGTCATTGCCCCAAATTCGGCTGCGAACCCGACGTTGACGTCGCGCACCGCCGCGATACCTTTGCGGTGAGCGAGGGCAAGCGGATGTGCGGACGCGTCTACATCAAGAGCAATCTCGACGGGCTATTGCGCGAATTCTCCTTCGCCGAACGGGAGGCGGTCGAGGGGATGGCCAACCAGTTCCCCCGCTATAACGGTGCCCCCTCGCTCTATTATCCGATCATCATCACCGAGGTGATCCGCGATCCGGACGTGTTCGGCCCGAGCTTCGTCAGCGCCCGCTGGGGGCTGATCCCGCGCTTTGCGAAGGCGCAGCCCGGCCGGCCGCCGCCGATCAATGCGCGCTGCGAGGGCATCTCGGCCGTCGGCCTGTTCAAGGAGGCCTATCGCCGGCGCCGCTGCCTGATCCCGGTCGACGGCTTCTTCGAGTGGAAGGACATCTACAGCACCGGCAAGAACAAGCAGCCGTACGCGATCGCCATGAAGTCCGGCGAGCCCTTCGTGCTTGCCGGCCTCTGGGATACCTGGCGCGACCCGAAGACCGACGAGGACATCCGCACCTTCTGCGTCATTACCTGTCCGGCGAACGAGATGGTCGCGACCATCCACGACCGGATGCCGGTGATCCTGCACCGAGAGGACTATGAGCGCTGGCTTTCGCCTGAAGCGGATCCGTCCGATCTGATGAAGCCGTTTCCGCCGGGGCTGATGACCATGTGGCCGATCGACCGGAAGGTCGGCTCGCCGAAGTATGATGCGGCGGATATTCTGGACCCGGTCGAGCCTCCGGAGGAAGGCTGAGCGCTGCGGCGTCTCCGACCAGTCATGCGCGCAGGCCCGGCGCCTCCTGCCCGGTGCGCTCGACATATTCGGTGTAGCCGCCGCCATATTGATGAATCCCGTCGGGCGTCAGCTCCAAGACGCGGTTGGACAGCGCCGACAGGAAACGGCGGTCGTGCGAGACGAACAGCATGGTGCCCTCGTAGGCCGAAAGGGCCTTAATCAGCATTTCCTTCGTGTCGAGGTCGAGGTGGTTGGTCGGCTCGTCGAGGACGAGGAAGTTCGGCGGGTCGAACAGCATCGCCGCCATCACCAGCCGCGCCTTCTCGCCGCCGGAAAGCACCCGGCAGCGCTTTTCGATGTCGTCGCCGGAAAAGCCGAAACAGCCGGCGAGCGCCCGGAGCGGCGCCTGTCCAGCCTTGGGAAAGCGCTCCTCCAGCCATTGAAGGATGGTGCTGTCGCCGTCGAGCAGGTCCATGGCATGCTGGGCGAAATAGCCGAGCTTGACGCTGGCGCCGAGCGTCACGCTGCCCTGGTCCGGTGCCGCGGTGCCGGTGACGAGCTTCAGCAGCGTCGACTTTCCGGCACCGTTGATGCCCATGATACACCAGCGTTCGCGCCGGCGCACCATGAAGTCGAGACCGCCATAGATCGTCCGGCTGCCATAGGCCATGTGGACGTTCCTGAGGTTGACCACATCTTCCCCGGACCGCGGCGCCGGCAGGAATTCGAAGGCGACGGTCTGGCGGCGGCGCGGCGGCTCGACACGGTCGATCTTTTCGAGCTTCTTGACGCGGCTCTGGACCTGCGACGCGTGCGAGGCGCGGGCCTTGAAACGCTCGATGAACTTGATCTCCTTGGCGAGCATGGCCTGCTGGCGCTCGAACTGGGCCTGCTGCTGCCTTTCGTTCAGCGCCCGCTGTTCCTCGTAGAAACCATAGTCGCCGGAATAGCTCGTCAGCGCGCCGCCATCGATCTCGATGATCCTGGTGACGATCCGGTTCATGAACTCGCGGTCATGCGAGGTCATCAGCAGCGCGCCGTCATAGGTTTTCAGGAAATCCTCGAGCCAGATCAGGCTCTCGAGATCGAGGTGGTTGCTCGGCTCGTCGAGCAGCATGACGTCGGGGCGCATCAAGAGGATACGGGCGAGCGCGACGCGCATCTTCCAGCCGCCCGAGAGCTTGGCGACGTCGCCGTCCATCATCTCCTGGCTGAAGCTGAGCCCGGCCAGCACCTCGCGGGCGCGCCCCTCGAGCGCATAGCCGTCAAGTTCCTCGTAGCGTGCCTGCACCTCGCCGTAGCGATCGATGATCGCGTCCATCTCGTCCATGCGGTCCGGATCCGACATGGCCGCCTCGAGCGCCCGCAGCTCCGCCGCCACGGCGCTGACGGGGCCGGCCCCTTCCATCACCTCGGCGACCGCCGACCGCCCTGCCATCTCGCCGACATCCTGGTCGAAATAGCCGATCGTCACGCCCTTCTCGACGGAAACCTGCCCCTCGTCGGGCTGTTCCTCGCCGGTAATCATCCGGAAAAGCGTCGTCTTACCGGCCCCGTTCGGACCGACAAGCCCGATCCTTTCGCCGCGGTTCAAGGCGGCGGAGGCTTCGATATAGAGTATGCGGTGACTGCTGGACTTGCTGATATTGTCGATACGGATCATGCGGGGGACGGCCTGGTGGGGTTGCGGGCACCCCTATGCCACGGACAGGTGCCGCTGTCACGCGACCCGTGGCATCTGGCCGACGATCCGTCTTCCCTGTTCGGTCCGAAGCGAAAAGCGCGTTGCGCTCAAACGGGTTCACGCGACCCGGATGCGGCCATCCGCTTGTGCGAACCATGTCTCTAGTGTGAATGCATGTGAACCTGGTGCGGCGCCTCGAGGAGGATGCAGCCGCTGCCGCGAGCGCGTTCTGCACTTGCCTCGATGGTCGAAGCGGCCTTACGGCTCCACTCTTTTAGGCCGCCCGCGGCCGAGCGCGCCTTCTGAACGAGCCTGCAGGTAGGCATAAATGTCGTCGATATATGGAGCGAAATTGGGATCGTTGGCGAACCCCTTCATAACTGAGGCCCCGCCACTGCTCCGGCCGTTGCGAACGACGCGCCTGAACTCCTCGATATCGAGCGGCCGGTCGACGAGAGACGACGCAAAGGTCGAGCCAACTCCATCAGGACCGTGGCAATGGTTGCAGCCGGCATGATAACGCCGGTAGCCGTTGTAGGTCCGCGCATCGGCCGTGCCATCGACGACTCTGTAGGATTTGTCAACGGCCGCGGCTTCCTGCAAAGTTCCTCCGGAACCGACCGCGAAGCCACAGGCGACGACGGCGAACAGAACCAGATGCCGCAAGGGCCAAGCTCCGTCACTCCTCGAGTACGGCACTGGTCGCCATGCTGTCGATCGGAGCAGCGCCTGGCTCCAGCACGAGCAGGACTTTGCCATCGCGCATGATCTCGAAGTCGACGGGCGGCTGGTCGGCAGCTTGAGGCACGGAGATCATCAGCTTCTCCCCCGGTCCGAGTGTGGACACGAAGCGGATCGGCTGCGCTTCTGCTCCGGAGGCCAAGGTCGCAACTACCCGGTAGCCGTCTTTCTCTACCGTGTAATACACCGCACCATCGAAGCGGCCGAGATGAATGCTGTGGCCGTTACCCGGCGCCAGTTCCGACGCCGCGGCGATACCTGTCATGGCAAGCAAGGCCATTGCAAATGCGGTAGAACGTCTCGTCATCGCTGTCCCTCCTCTGCGAACCATCGACTGCCCAATTCAAAATGCGGAAGTGACGCGTCCTCGTCTAACGTCTGATAGTACGCGCAAGGCTGTAGGCGGTCTGTTCCCTTGGTGACACGCCCAGCCTATGCGCGGAGCAGCTCAGACACATCGGTACGGTCACCCTATTTCCGGCGGCCGGTTCCCTAATTTTCGCGAGCTTACCTATTTTTCGACGTTAACGGTGCATCGGCGGCTGACAGGAGCCACGGCTCGCCCCGCAGCCGCAGCAGGACTTCCATTCGGTTGGCGGCGTTGAATTTGCCGAGCACGGCGGAAACCTGATGTTCGATCGTGCGCGGCGAGCGAGACAATCGCTGGGCGGCTTCCTTGTTGCTCATGCCCGCGGCGATCAAGGCGAGCACTTGCTGTTCGTGCAGCGTTAAACCAAGCGGGTGACGGCGGGCGGCTCCATACGGCCCTCTGCGCGATTTCGGCAACTGGCCTGCAACACCCAGGCGCTGCGCCTGCTTTCGCGCCAGTGCCGCAGCGGGGCGCGCGCCCAACGACTCGAGAATCGTGACGGCGCGAGCCAGTGCCGACCCGGGATCGGCTCCGCGAACCTGCATCAGAGCAAGCGCAGCTTCGTAGGGAAGCCCCAGGCGCTCCCATTCCCTTGCCGCCTCCAGCGGATCGCCGCGGAGTTCGGCGGCACGACGCAAGGGAATTTGCGCCTTCGGCGCCGGTAGCGGCAGGGCCATACCGGATCGCTGCCACCAGACTGCCAGTTCGCCGAAGTCCGAGATGCGGAAGTTGTCAAGATCCATCGCGGCCAGAGCAGTCAGCTGCTCCTGTCCCGCCCTTGGGTCCTCGGCAAGCCAGGCTGCTTCGGCCAACGCAAGGCGGACCGGCACGATCCGCTGGATCTCGCCGGTCGTCACCCCCTCCTGGAGCGCCTGCTGGAGGAGGTCCAGGCCACCGGACACCCCCGTTCGCACCCGCACCCTTCCCAGAACAGTAAGCGCCGGTAGGTGCATGACCATCGGCAGGCGTTCCAGCTGCATGACGCCCTGCGCGATGATCTCGGCTTCGCGAAAGCGGCCCTGCTCCATGCGAAGCTGAGCCTGGCGCCCGAGCAGGTATTGTGTCGCTGAATCGAGATCGTTCCTTGTGGCGAACGCGATGCCTTCCGCCAACAGGCGTTCAGCCAGAACAAATTCCTTTGACATCACCGCGCACTCCGCGAAGTTGGTGCAGGCGCGCGCCGCATGGTCGTCAAATCCGTGCTCGAGCGCCAGCGCCAGGCTTTCCTCCAGCCGCTCGCGCCCGCCCGGGCGGTCGGCGAAAAAGAGGGCGGTGCCGACATTGTTCAAAGCGTGGATGCGCGTTTCGATCTCGCCCAGTTGGTCGGCGAGCGCGATCGCGCGCAATCCCCAGTCGATCGCTTCGTCGAAGCGATAGTGCAGCATATGAAGCTGAGAGCGCGTGCTGTAGGCCATCGCCAGTTCGGGCCCAGGCGGCAGGTTTTCCATTTCGCGCACCGCCAGGTCTGCGTATTCCTCCGCCGGCTGGCCTTCGCCGCGGCGCCAGTGCAGCCGCGACAGCCTACACAGATTAGGACCGATCTTGTCGGTGCGTCCGAGTTCGCGCCAAATCGCGATAGCACGATGATGGGCGTCAATCACCGGCTCGTAGACGAGCAGCGCCAGTCCCGCCTCGTAGGCCCAGTCCTCGTAGAGCTGTGCGGCCAATTCTGGTGTGGCTTGGGCGACGTATCTGATAGCCGTCGCCAAATGTGAGGCCGCCTCCCGGTGGGCGCCCAGGCGTGCCGCATGCGCCGCGGCTTTTGGCGCGAGCTCAAGCACGCGCGCCCCGTCGTCGGCCCCGGCTGCGTGATGTACCCGTCGGGAAAGCAGTGCAGAGGCGCGTGCTGCGGGGAGTTGCGATATCGCCGCCTCCGCCTTCGCATGGAGCGACCTCTGAAGCCTCGGCGACAGCCGGTCGAGCGTCGCCTGCCGGGCAAGTTCATGGCGAAACGTCAGGGCGCCCTGATTATCGCGCCGCAACAATCCGCGCGTCACGCATTGGTCGACCAATGCTTCGGCGTCGACACCGAGCAGGGCCCGGATCAGCCACGGCTCGACGCTGCCTGGCACGATGCTGATCACCTCCAGCACTTCACGTTCGCCTACCGACAGCCGGGAGAGGCGCGTCCAGACCGCATCGCGTATGGAATCCGGCACGCGCCCAGGTTCGGCCTCGCCGCTTGCCAAAAGCTCGGTAACGAAAAAGGGGTTGCCCTCCGTAACGCGATGGAGATCTGCGGCGCAGCGGCCGGCCTGCTCAGCCAACACCATCACAGCTTCGGGAGACAACGGTTCGAGCGCTATACGGGTCACCGATGCCGAGGGCAGATCGCCGAGCACCTGCGTCAGGGGATGATCGGCGTCGATTTCATCGGCACGCAGACTGAGCACCAGCACGGTGTGAAGCAAGGAGATGCGGCGGCCGAGGTATTTCACAAGGTCGAGCGTCGCGTTGTCGGCCCAATGCACATCCTCGAAGATGAGTACGATCACGTCACCGGCGTGCTGGAGCATGTTCAACAGTGCCGGAAAGAGTCGCTCCGGCGGGGCCGCCTGATCGAGCAGGGCTGCCACGCGCGGGTCAAGCAATTGCCCCATGTCCTGCAAAGGGCCGAGCGGGCACGGGGTGAAAAGCGCTTCGCACCAGCCCCACAGGGTCCGGCAACCCTTGTCCGCGTGCTCAGCGAACTCCCGCAGGAGGGAGGTCTTGCCGATCCCGGCTTCGCCTTCGACCAGCACGGTGCTGCCATGCCCGACCGCAGCGCTCCGCACCGCTCTTCGCAAAGCCTCGAGTGGACCCTCTCGATCGAGCAGCATCACGAAACCCCCTTGAGAGTATAGCAAGAAGCTCACTTCAGCACGATCAGGTTTGTGCGAATTGGAGGCCGTGTTTCAGCAATAGTGGGGATGATTTCTTGTATTTCTTTCCGGCAGCGTCGAATAATCCACTTGCGGTTGCCCATACGCTATACGGAAAACGGAACGGGTGAGATGGCCCAACTGATCGAACGACGTCGCCTGCTGCTTGCCTTTCACCGCAACCCCGAGCGCGCTCTTCAGCGACGTCGCGCCGATGGTAAGAGGTGGTTATCGGAAGTCTCGGGAGAAGCTAATGGCGGACAGAGAGGGATTCGAACCCTCGATACGCTTTCACGTATACACGCGTTCCAGGCGTGCGCCTTCAACCACTCGGCCACCTGTCCATCCGTCTGCAGCCGTTGGTCACTCCGGCTGGATGGGGGAGTGAACTCCACCGTGCTGCCGGCAAAACCGGCGGACGGGCGCGATATATACCGATGATTGGCGGCGGATCAACTGGTTTCTGACAGATTGTTGACATTGCGTGAGATCTTGTGGCGCGGTCGGCCATTGCGCTTGCCTGACGGCGCGCCTATCTCTTTGCACAGGACGCGCCGGGCGTGAATCGGTCTTGCGCCAAGTGACGCTCGGCGCCGCAGGCACACGGCTCCAAACGATCGACGGGCGCAGGGGGCGGAACCCGGCCAAGGAGGGTGAATGCGGCTCTTGCTGCGGTTTGCAAGCTTCGTCGCGCTGACGGCCGCCGTGCTTGCGGGCACGATTGATTCGATCCAGTCGGTGGCGGCCTCCGAGCCGGTACTGACGCCGCTTGCCGAAGGGATCGGGCTGCTTGGCTCCGACGCGCTCAACTGGGTGCAATCGCTGCAGCGAACCGACGCGGGACCCGCCATCTGGCTAACCGCCGTGCACTGGGTCTTCATGCAGCCGGCCTTCGCAGTGCTCCTCGTCGTCGCCCTCCTCCTGTGGATGGCGGGATACAGGAAGAAGCCGGCCGCCGGGCGCTTTGCGGCCTGAAGCGGCCCGGCCCGCTCAGCGCTTTCGGTGCATCGAAAGGAGCCGCAGATGTTTCTGATCGACATGTTCAACAAGAAGACCATCCTGCCCGACGCCGAGACTGCGCTTCCCGGCCGTGCCGAGGAAATCCCGACGGCTGCGACGCACTTCGTCACCGGCCGGCCGCTGAAGGGGCCCTATCCGGACGGCACGAAGAAGGTGCTCTTCGGCATGGGCTGCTTCTGGGGCGCCGAGCGGCTCTTCTGGCAGATCCCCGGCGTCCACGTGACCGCCGTCGGCTATTCCGGCGGGCTGACGCCGAACCCCACCTACCAGGAGACGACGACGGGGCTGACCGGCCACGCCGAGGTCGTGCTCGTCGTCTACGACCCGGGGAAAGTAACGCTTGCCCGCCTGCTCAAGACCTTCTTCGAGGAGCACGATCCGACCCAGGGCATGCGGCAGGGCAACGATATCGGCACGACCTATCGCTCGGCCGTCTATGTATTCGACGAGGAGCAGCTTGCCGAGGCGAATGCGGCGCGCAACGCCTTCAAAAGGGCGCTGAACGCCTTCAACCATGGTCGCGAGATCACCACGGAAATCGCGATCGCCGGGCCCTTCTACTTCGCCGAGGACTATCACCAGCAATATCTCGCCAAGAACCCGGGCGGCTATTGCGGCCTGCGCGGCACCGGCGTCAGCTGCCCGATCGGCTGACGCGAAATACTCGCCCGGCTTGCGCAGCCGCCGGCTCTCCGCAGCGGGGCGGCGGCTTTTTTACCATCTGAAAAATTTTGGATGTTTTTTTGAAGAAGCCGTGCAAGGATGCGGCCACCCAAGCCTTAAACAGAAGAGGGGCGGGCTCCGCGGACACGGCTCATCCCCGCCGCCGGAAAACCCGAAAAAAGATCCATTTGCGACAACAGGGCTGCAAGATGAAAAAAACCATTCTCGGTCTCTTTGCTTTCTCGATGATGTCGGCGACGGCGCTGGCCGCCGATACCAAGCCGGCGATCATCTACGACCTCGGCGGCAAGTTCGACAAATCCTTCAACGAAGCGGCCTTCAACGGCGCCGAAAAGTTCAAGGCCGAATCGGGCATCGAATACCGCGAGTTCGAGATCGCCAACGACGCCCAGCGCGAACAGGCGCTGCGCCGTTTCGCCAGCGACGGCAATAGCCCGATCGTCATGGCCGGCTTCAACTGGGCCGCATCGCTCGAGAAGATCGCCGCGGAATATCCGGATACCAAGTTCGCGATCATCGACATGGTGGTCGAAAAGCCGAACGTCAAATCGATCGTCTTCAAGGAACAGGAAGGCTCCTATCTCGTCGGCGTGCTCGCCGGGCTCGCCTCCAAGTCGAAGACCGTCGGCTTCGTCGGCGGAATGGACATCCCGCTGATCCACAAATTCGCCTGCGGCTATGTCGGCGGCGCCAAGTCGACCGGCGGGGACGTCAAGGTGCTCGAAGCCTATACCGGCACGACGCCGGACGCCTGGAACGATCCGGTCAAGGGCGGCGAGATCGCCAAGTCGCAGATCGACCAGGGCGCGGACGTCGTCTATCACGCCGCCGGCGGCACCGGCGTCGGCGTATTGCAGGCGGCAGCCGACGCGGGCAAGCTCGGCATCGGCGTCGACTCCAACCAGAACATGCTGCAGCCGGGCAAGGTTCTGACCTCGATGCTGAAGCGCGTCGACGTCGCCGTCTACGACGCCTTCACGGCGGCCAAGGACGACAAGTTCGAATTCGGCGTTTCCAATCTCGGCCTCAAGGAAGACGGCGTCGGCTATGCGCTCGACGAGCACAACAAGCCGCTGATCACGCCGGAAATGCTCGATGCGGTCGAGAAGGTGAAGGCCGATATCATCTCCGGCAAGGTGCAGGTGCACGACTACATGACGGACGAGACCTGCCCGTACTGATCGGCCCGTACTGATCGAAACGGCCTGACGCTGAGCCGCCGGCTTTCGACGAGCCGGCGGCTTTTTGCTGCCTCACATCAATAATGCGGCGGCCGTGTCACCGGGTTCGCCTCGCGGGACTGTTCCTCGAGGCTGAGGAAACGCTCGGTCAGCTGGTCGAGCTTGGCGCGCGTCTGCTCGACCGCCTTCCACTGTTCCGCGAGCTGGTCGGAAAGCTCCTCGATGGTCTTCGCCTGGTGCGCCACCGTTTCTTCCAAACGGACGATCCGGCTCTCCATGTCGCTCATGCGCTTCTCCAATTCTTCCTCAGTTCCGCACGCAGATTGTCCAGCTTGACGGCGGCGTCAAGCGATCAGCCCCGTGCTCCGGCCGCGACGCCGCGAACAGGCGAGAAGCCCGGGTCGAGCGCCGAAAGTCTCTTGTGCAGATGCACCATCATCCCGGCGGCAAAGAGCGGCGTCAGCAGGTTGATGAACGGCACGGCCAGGAAAGCCGCGACGACGAGGCCGGCGAGAAACACCGTCGCGCGGTGCTTGACGCGGAAGAGCCGCGCCTCGGCCGGCGAGCGGTGCCGCATCGCCGCGAATTCGAAGAATTCGCGCCCGAGCAGATAGCCGTTGACGAGGAAGAAGGCGATGAGGTTGACGCCGGGCACGAGCAACAGGAAGAGCGCGACGATGTTGCCGAGAATGACGACGCCGAGGAATTTCACCGAGCTGACCATCGCCTCGGCGAGCGGCAGGGGCGTGCCCGGCGGCTCGGCCGGATAGTCTCGCTTCTCGACCACCTCGGCGACATCGTCGAGGAAGAAGCCGGCGATCAGCGCCGTCACCGGGGCGAGCAGCAGCGCCAGAGCGAGAGCGAGGCCGAGGCTGGCGAAAATGCCGATCACGAAAGTGATCCAGCCGGCCCATTCGGGCGTGCCGGGCATCAACACGTCGATCCATGGCAGGGCAAGCCAGACGAACAGCTCGCGGAGCGCAAACCACAGCGCGACGAGCGCCAGCAGCGTGAGGCCGATGACCTTCCAGAAAACGACACGTGTCTCCGAAGCAAAGAGATTGGCGAGGGCGAGCCGCGCCGAGTCGAGAATCATCATGGATCTCCGCAAAGGACAAGAGGGACCGATGTAGGCAGCCGCACGGGCGTCGGCAAGGCACTTGCGCCGTGCTCTCTGGCATTGCACCTAAGAATCTGACGCTGGCAAACGCGGTGCACGGCGATATGCTAAAGCGGAAAAACAGCTCGGTCCGCTACGCCGGACCCGACGACAGGCCAGGGGAAAGCCATGACCCACAACAAGACGCTCGCGAGCCTTGCCGTTTTCGTGCAATCGGGACAATTGGATCCGGTCGCGCTCATCGACGATACCTTGACGCGGATCCAAAGCCATGCCGACCAGTCGATCTTCGTCGGGCTGACGCGCGGTCGCGCCGAGCGGGAGGCCAGGGCGGCCTCCGAACGGATCAGGGCCGGCCGCTCCCTCGGGCTGCTCGACGGCCTGCCGGTCGCCTGGAAGGATCTCTTCGATACGGCGGGCAGCGTCACCACCGCAGGTTCCGTCGTGCTGAAGGACAGTGGTCCGGCTTCTGCCGACGCGGCGGTGGTCGCGGCACTTGGCAGCGCCGGCATGGTGAGCGTCGGCCGCACCAATATGAGCGAGTTCGCCTTTTCCGGCCTCGGCATCAATCCTCACTACGGCACGCCCCGCAATCCAGCGGCGACAGACCAGCACCGGATCCCCGGCGGCTCCTCCTCCGGCTCCGCTGCGGCAGTCGCCGCCGGACTCGTGCCGTTGGCGATCGGCACCGACACCGGCGGATCGGTGCGTATTCCGGCGGCCATGACCGGCATTGTCGGCTACAAGGCGACACGCGGGCGATACGCGATGAAAGGCGTCTTTCCGCTCGCCCAGAGCCTCGATTCGCTCGGGCCCCTCTGCCACACCGTGCAGGACGCCGTCTGGGCGGATGCCGCCATGCACAGCCTGACGGCACCGGTGATCCGCCGTGCCGAGCTTGCCGACCTCTCGGTCGTCATCCCTGAGACGATCGTCTTCGACGAGGCGGAAACCGAGGTCGTCGCGGCATTCGAGGCGGGTATCAAGAGGCTGGAAGCGGCTGGGGCCCGGGTGCGCCGGCAAGCCTTCCCGAGCTTCGCCGAGATCTTCGATCTGATTGCCCGCCACGGCGCACTGGTGAATGCCGAGGCCTATGCACTCCACCGCGAGCGGCTTGGCGGTCCGGATGCCGCCCGCATGGACCCGCGCGTCGTCGTCCGAACGCGCCTTGGCGAGAAGATCACCGTCAGCGACTATATCGCTATCCTCGATGCCCGCGACCGGCTGATCCACCAGACGGTCGAAAGTCTCAAGCCCGGCGAACTCATCGCGCACCCGACGGTGCCGCATGTTGCGCCGCCGGTCGACCCGCTGCTTGCCGACGACGATCTGTTCTTCAAGACCAACGCCAGGACGCTGCGCAACACGTCGATCGGCAATTTCCTCGACTTCTGCGGCGTTTCGATTCCCTGCGGCAAGGGGGCGGCGGGCATGCCGGTCGGCTTCCTTCTATCCGCCCCGCATCACCAGGACGATCGGCTGCTTTCCGCCGCGCTTGCCCTCGAGGCGCTGATCCGGGGCGAGGCATGATCGTCTGCTTCGATATCGGCGGATCGGCGATCAAGGGAGCGATCACCCATTCGCCGGAGCGGATCTTCCCGCTGCCCCGGCGAACGACGCCGCTCAACGATTTCCGTCGCTTCGTCGAAGCCATGGAAGGGGTGCTCGACGAGGCGGGCGGACTGCCCGACCGGATTGCCATCTCGATCACCGGCGTCATCGACCCTGAGACACGGCGGATCAAATGCGCCAACATTCCCTGCATCGACGGACGTGAACTTGCCGCCGAACTCGAGGCGGCGCTGCACCTGCCGGTCGTCATCGCCAATGATGCCGATTGCTTCGCGCTGGCGGAAGCCGGCATCGGCGCCGGACGCGGCCACCGCATCGTCTTCGGCGCGATCCTCGGCACCGGCGTCGGCGGCGGCCTGGTGGTGGATGGCAGGCTGATCAACGCCGATGGCGGCTTTGCCGGCGAATGGGGGCATGGCCCGGTCGCTGCGTCCTCCGCCGGGTACCCGCCCATCGCCATCCCAACCTTCGACTGCGGCTGCGGCCAGCGCGGCTGCGTCGACACCGTCGGCGGCGCGCGCGGGCTGGAGCGTCTGCACGAGACGTTCCATCGCAGGACGCTTGCCAGCCACGAAATCATAGAGGCCTGGCAGGGCGGAGAGGCCGAGGCGTTACGGACGATCGACATTTTCGTCGACCTCGTCAGCGCGCCGCTGGCGCTGGTCATCAACATTACCGGCGCGACGATCGTGCCTGTCGGCGGCGGCCTCTCCAATTCCGAGGCGCTCATGGCCGAGATCGACGTGGCGGTGCGTCGGCGCATCCTCCGCCGCTTTGAAAGACCGCTGGTGGTGCGCGGCGAATGCCGGGTGGAACCGGGGCTGATCGGCGCGGCCCTCCTCGGCTTCGGAGGGAAAGGCTGATGAGCGCCATCCTGCTTGAGGTCTGCGTCGACGACGCTGAAGGTCTGGCGGCTGCGATAGAGGGCGGCGCCGACCGCATCGAACTCTGCTCGGCGCTTGCGGTCGGAGGGCTGACCCCGAGTGCCGGCCTGATGGCGCTTGCAGCCTGCGCGCCGGTGCCGGCCTATGCGATGATCCGGCCGCGGCCCGGCGATTTCGTCTTCCATACCGCTGAACTCGACATCATGCGCCGCGACATCGAAGCGGCGCGTGCCGCGGGGCTCGCCGGCGTCGTGCTCGGAGCATCGCTTCCCGACGGCCGGCTCGACGCGCCGGCGCTCGGCGAACTGACCGGGCACGCCGCTGGACTTGGCCTGACGCTGCACCGCGCCTTCGACCTGGTGCCGGATTTCGCCGAGGCAATCGAAATTGCAGTCGACCTCGGCTTTGAGCGAATCCTGACTTCTGGTGGCGCAAGGAATGCACCCGCAGCCGTCGACACACTGGCCCGGCTTGTCGAACTCGCCGCCGGACGACTCTCGATCATGCCTGGCTCCGGCGTCACCATCGACACGATCGGCCAGCTTCTACCGAGGCTGGCCGTGACGGAAGTCCACTCATCCTGCTCCGTTCGTGATGCGGCCAAGGACAGGCGAATGGTCGAAATGGGGTTCGCACCGCCGGAACGCCGCCGCACCGATGCGGCAACGGTCAGGGCGATGCGGTCGCGGCTTGGAGCCTAAATCGCAGCCGATCTGACGAGAAAACATGCCGCAATCAAAGTGCTAAAGCGACCTTTGCGCGTCTGATAAGACGCGCGGCGCCGTAGTTCAGAACAGCCGATCCAGCCATCCGTGCCGGTCGGGCGCGCGGCCGTTCTGGATGTCGAGCAGCGCTGTCTTCAGCCGTCCGGCCACCGGGCCGGCTCCGCCGTCGCCGATTGTGAAGCTGCGCGTCCGGCCCTTCACCTTGCCGATCGGCGTGACCACCGCGGCAGTGCCGCAAGCGAAGGCCTCGGTCAGCCGGCCGCTCTCCGCGTCCGCCTGCCACTGGTCGATTGAATAGGGCTCCTCGCGCACCGCGGGCCCCAGGTCGCGGGCAAGCGTGATCAGCGAATCGCGGGTGATGCCGGGTAGGATCGTGCCGGTGAGCGGCGGCGTCTGCAGCGAGCCGTCTTCGAAGACGAAAAAGACGTTCATGCCGCCGAGCTCCTCGATCCAGCGTTTCTCGACGGCATCGAGGAAGACGACCTGGTCGCAACCCTCGCGGGTCGCTTCGGCCTGTGCGGCGAGGCTTGCCGCATAGTTGCCGCCGCATTTCGCCTCGCCGGTGCCGCCGGGGGCGGCTCGCGTGTAATGCTCTGAGACCCAGAGGGTCACCGCCGGTGCGCCGCCCTTGAAGTAGGAACCAACCGGCGAGGCGATGACGCAATAGAGATAGTCGGACGACGGCTTCACGCCGAGGATCGCTTCCGTGGCGATCATGAACGGCCGGAGATAGAGCGAGGCACCTTCGGCCGCCGGAATCCAGTCGCGGTCCGTCCTGACCAGTGCGCGCACGGATTCTACGAACAGTTCTTCCGGCAGAGGAGCCATGGCCAGGCGATTGGCGGAGTTCGTGAAACGGCGCGCATTGGCGTCAGGCCGGAACAGTGTTGCACCGCCGTCGGGCAGGCGATAGGCCTTCATGCCTTCGAAGATCTCCTGGGCGTAGTGCAGCACCACCGTCGACGGGCTGAGGTCGAAAGCCTTCCGCGGCTCGATCCTGGCGTCATGCCAGCCGCGTCCCTCCGAATAACGGATCGTCGCCATGTGATCGGTGAGAACGCGGCCGAAGCCCGGGTTCTGCAGCAAGGCCTCGCGCTCGCCCGCTGCCATGGGGCTCGGATGTGTCTCGATGAGGAAAGTGTCTCTACCGCCGCTGGTCATCTATCGTCCGCTCCTTCGTTCCGAACGGCCGTCCCGCGCACATGAAGAGGGGACCTGGTCGGATCGGATTGCATTTGGTTACATTGTCAGTTGCAGGGATATTAGCATCGCCGAGGAAAAATCCGATAGGCGCGGCATCGGCGCGAAGGTTTCCGACGTTTCTCCGGGACCGCGTCTGATCGGATAGAAAAAGCCCGGTCGGTGACCGGGCTCTCCTTGAGAAATATCGAGCGCTTAGTTTGCCGGGGCCGGAGCCGGAGCGGGAGCTGCCGCCTGTCCACCGTCGGCAGGGGCGGCCGCCGGGGCTGCTTCCGTCGCGCCGGTGGCATCCGCCGCCGGCAGCGGGGCCGGGCTGTCCGCCTGTTCGCGCAGCCAGGCGAGCAGGTTGGCGCGCTCGTCCGGCTTTTTCAGGCCGGCAAAGCCCATGGCCGTGCCCGGCACATGCTTCTTCGGCGCTTCGAGGAAGTAGCTCAGGTGATCGTAGTCCCAAACGACCTTGCCGCCTTCGGAAAAGGTCTTCATGCCGGCCGAGTAGGAGAAGCCCTCATGCGAGGCGACCGGGCGGTTGACGACGCTCCAGAGATTGGGGCCGACCTTGTTCGGTCCGCCCTTCTCGATGGTGTGACAGCTTGCGCATTTCTTGAAGACGGCTTCGCCGGCGCTCGCGTCGGCCTTGGCGAGCAGCGGGCCGATAGGCTCCGGCTTTGCTTCTTCGCCGGCGCCGGCACCGGCTTCGCCCGCCGGTTCCTCGGCGACGATCGCAAAGCCTTCCTTCTCGGGAGCTTCGGAATGGAAAATGCCTTCAGAAGCAATGGACACGGTCATCAGCACGAAGACCGTACCCAGCAAGGCACCCACACCCATGTTCACATATGGATTCATCTGCAAACGCTCCCTTTGCCACCGGCGCAAACAAAAACCCGGCCCATCTTGAAATCGCGCGGAACCTATGTCTTTTGGCTCTGCGTTGCAACAGAGATTATCGACCCCGAAGTGAGACCTTTTGACACTTTCTGCGGGGTTTTTGAAGGCAAGATGATGAATCGTGAAAATTCGGGCAAAGCCCTCGTGCTCATTCCGGCGCGCATGGCGTCGACGCGCCTGCCGGGCAAGCCGCTTGCCGACATCTGCGGACTGCCGATGATTGTCCAGGTCGCCAGGCGCGCAGCGGAGGCCGATGTCGGCCGGATCGTCGTCGCCGTCGATGACGGGCAAGTCTTCGAGGCGGTGCGCGACGCCGGCTTCGAAGCAATCATGACGCGTGTCGATCATCAGTCCGGCTCCGACCGGATCTACGAGGCGCTCATGAAGGCCGACCCGGATGGCGAGGCCGAGATCGTCATCAATGTCCAGGGCGACCTGCCGACCATCGAGCCCGGCCCGATCCGCGCGGCGCTGAAGCCGCTCGAAGACGCGGCAACCGACATCGCCACGCTGACGGTGGAAATCACCGACGAGCACGAGAAGACCAATCCCAACGTCGTCAAGGTGGTCGGCTCGCCGCTGTCGGAGAGCCGCCTGCGCGCCCTTTATTTCACCCGCGCGACGGCGCCGCATGGCGCCGGGCCGCTCTACCATCATATCGGCCTCTACGCCTACCGGCGCAGGGCACTCGAGACCTTCGTGTCGCTCAAGCCTTCAACGCTCGAAATGCGCGAATCGCTCGAACAGTTGCGGGCGCTCGAAGCCGGCATGCGCATCGACGTCGAGATCGTCAATTCCGTGCCGCTGGGTGTCGACACGCCGGCCGACCTCGAGAAAGCCCGCCGCATACTCTCGGCTTGAAAGGAAAGCCAAAGTGACCGTCAAGACCAACAGGATTGCCTTCCAGGGCGACTTCGGCGCCAATTCCGACATGGCTTGCCGGGACATGTTCCCGTCCATGGAACCCTTGCCCTGCCAGACCTTCGAGGACGCCTTTCTGGCGGTCGAGAACGGCGATGCCGATCTCGGCATGATCCCGATCGAGAACACGATTGCCGGCCGTGTCGCCGACATCCACCACCTGCTGCCCGAATCGCGCCTGCACATCGTCGGCGAATATTTCATGCCGATCCGCTTCCAGCTGATGGTGCTTCCGGGCGTCAAGCACGATGAGATCCGCACCGTACACAGCCATATCCATGCGCTCGGCCAGTGCCGCAAGATCGTCCGCGCCAATCGCTGGAAGCCGATCGTCGCGGGCGATACGGCCGGTGCCGCCAAGCTGGTTGCCGAGACCGGCGACCGCTCGATGGCGGCGCTCGCCCCGCGGCTTGCCGCCGATCTCTACGGTCTGGAGATCCTCGCCGAGAACGTCGAGGACACCGACAGCAACGTCACGCGTTTTGTCGTGCTGTCGCGCGAGGATCAGCGGACAACGCGCAAGTCGAAAGACGAGCTGATCATCACCACCTTCGTCTTCAACGTACGCAACATCCCGGCCGCCCTATACAAGGCGATGGGCGGCTTTGCCACCAACGGCATCAACATGACGAAGCTCGAAAGCTACCAGCTCGGCGGCAAGTTCGTGGCGACGCAGTTCTATGCGGATATCGAGGGCCATCCGGACGACGAGGGCGTCCGCCACGCTATGGACGAGCTGCGCTTCTTCTCGGAGAACGTCCGCATTCTCGGGACGTACAAGGCGCATCCGATGCGTGGCGTGCTCTGAGCGGCGGCGCCGGGATGATGCCGCGCGATTGGCTTAGTGCCAGATCCAGAGATCTGTGCCGGTCTTGAGGCAAGTCGCATGAGTTCATTGGATGCTGCGCGCTCCGAAAGCGGAGATCGTCCCCGGCACCTTCTCTCAAGATTCGCCATACCCGCCGCCAGCCTCCCCCTCCGTCATCCTCGGGCTTGACCCGAGGATCCAAGTCACGCTGGCCAGGATCGCAGTCAGCAGCGGGGCTTGCGACTGGATCCTCGGGTCAAGCCCGAGGATGACCCATTGCATGGGGTGCCAAGAGGCATTGCGCGAGGGAAGCTTGCTCAGACGAGCAAAGTTCAGCGCAGCACTCTCAAATCCCGTCAATGTGCGGTTCGCGATAGTGCCATGCCGACGCAACGCGGAATGCGGCGACTGCCGTTAACCGGCTACGCGTCCAGCGCATGCCTAATCTGCAATCATGGAACTACTTAAATCTTAGGCAAATGCCTATTTGACCTTCGTCAAGAAAAAGAAAATGGAGTGTCAAAAATGAAGATCCGTCAGAAGATCATGGAATACGCAAAGTTGCGCCGTGCGGTACGCGAGCTGAACGCTCTGGACGACCACGCGCTGAGCGATATCGGTCTTTCCCGTTCCCAGATTCAGGCTGCCGTCTACGGCCGCTAATATATGTGTGGCCGCGCATCCGTTGGATGCACGGCGTCAAGTCTTCCACACTCCGCCGCACTTCGCGCGGGGTGTGCGCGTCTTTCTTGCTGGTCCTGTGCCTCACCTGAATGAGCTCGATGAGCCGCTCCGATCGCGACACCGCTTCCTGCTCCTTCGCGCTCAGCTGCGCTCCGGCCAGGCCAGCCAGTCGCGCATGAGCTGGTGAGCGATTGCGCCCTTCGGCGGCGGGATGTGCTCATCCGGCGTATTGGCGACCCCGGTCGAGCGCTCCAGCATCGCTTCCGTCTCCGCCCGGGTGAACCAGCGCACGTCCTCGAGTTCCTGCTCGTCGCGCCTGATGACGGTCGATCGCGCCTCGGCATAGCAGCCGATCATCAGCGAATGCGGCAGCGGCCAGGGCTGAGAGGCATGATAGCGCACCCGGCCGATGCGGATGCCGGATTCCTCCTGCGTCTCGCGGCGCACGGCGTTTTCGATGGTCTCGCCGGGCTCGACGAAGCCGGCAAGGCAGGAATACATGCCCGGCGCGAAATGCGGGCTGCGGCCGAGCAGGCAGAGGTCGCGCTCGATATCGACCGTCAGCATGATGACCACCGGATCGGTGCGCGGGAAGACCATGTGGCCGCAGGCCGTGCAGATGCGCCGGTAGCCCCCGGCCGCGCCGTCCATCGGCCCGCCGCAGCGGCCGCAGAAGCGATTGTTGGCGTTCCAGGTGACCAGGCTCGACCCTTGGGCGAACTGACCGAGCAGTTCCTCCGGCAGCATCTGCTGCCGGTAGAGCATGCGCGCATCGGCGATCTTGAAGGGCTCCGGCACGGTCTCCTCGGTCAAGCCGGACGGCACGGCGAGCCGCGGCTCGCCGTTCGGCAGGAACCCAAGCAGGATCGCCTCATCGATCGTCGGCTCGAGGCCAGCGAGCTCATAGGGCGCAAAGAGCGGATCGATGATCTTCTCGTCGTGCTTGACGATCAGCTTCGCGCCGGAAAAGGCGAGAAAATGCGCGCCCGGATGCTTGAGCGCCTTCTCGACGCAATCGTCGGCGCGATGCTCCGATTGCCGGTCGAGATGGTTTTCCGCGAAGGCGACGAAGGTGCTCGGCTCCGGATGGGGGCTGTGAAGATCGAAAATCGTTTTCGTCATGTTCAGAGATTTTCCAGAATACGTGCTGCGAATGCCTGACGCTCGTCTTCGGGCCACGGCTCGGCCTTGCCGAAACCCCAGACCGGACCCGGCCAGTTCGGATCTCCGTCTCGGCGGGCGATGACATGCACATGGAGCTGCCGGACGATGTTGCCGAGGGCCCCGATATTGATCTTCTCCGCTCCCGTGACCTTCTTGAGCGCGGTCGCCACCATGTTCGTCTCGAAGGTCAGCATCGTCTGATCGAGCGGCGTGAGCTCGAAGACCTCTGAGACGTCGGCGCGCTGCGGAATGAGGATCAGCCATGGCCAGCGGCGGTCGTTCATCAGGCGCATCTGGCAGAGGCCGATCGAGGCGATCGGTATGCCGTCGTGCTCAAGGCGCTGGTCGAGCGTGAAATCGGTCAAGAAAATCTCCTCGGCAGTAGGCAGATTCGCGTTGTATTCTATATCGATAGCAGTTTTTTGGCGGCTTGGCTTGCATTTGCTTCAGATATTGCCGATATGGAAGCCGGGAGGTTGGTGGTGGACGAGCCACTCGCCAACCGGGTCAGGTCCGGAAGGAAGCAGCCCTAACGAGCCCCGGCACGGGTCATCGTGCCAGCCTCCCACCTTCTCCGTCCTGTCGGGACAAGAGTTCGAACAGCGGCAGGGTCGATGAGCGACGAAGCGCCCATTACATCCCCAGTTTCCTCCGTCGAAAAACCGGCCGCCTACCGCGTTCTGGCGCGCAAATATCGCCCCAAGGATTTCTCCGACCTGATGGTCGGCCAGGAGCCGATGGTGCGTACGCTCACCAACGCCTTCGAGACCGGCCGCATCGCCCAGGCCTATATGCTGACGGGCGTGCGCGGCGTCGGCAAGACGACGACGGCGCGTATCCTAGCGCGGGCTCTGAACTACAAGACCGCCGAGATCGACAAGCCGACGATCGACCTTCGTATTCCGGGCGAGCATTGCCAGGCGATCATGGACGGCCGCCATGTCGACGTCATCGAGATGGACGCCGCCTCGCACACAGGCATCGACGACATCCGCGAGATCATCGAGCAGGTGCGCTACAGGCCCGTCTCGGCGCGCTACAAGGTCTACATCATCGACGAAGTGCACATGCTCTCGACGCAGGCCTTCAACGGCCTGCTGAAGACGCTCGAGGAGCCGCCGGAGCACGTGAAGTTCATCTTCGCGACGACCGAGATCCGTAAGGTTCCAATTACCGTCCTGTCGCGCTGCCAGCGCTTCGACTTGAGGCGCATCAGCGCCTCCGATCTGGTCGGTCTCTTTTCCACCATCCTGAACAAGGAAGCAGTGCCCTTCGAGCCGGAGGCGCTGGCCATGGTGGCGCGTGCGGCGGAAGGTTCGGCGCGCGACGGCCTCTCGCTGCTCGACCAGGCGATCGCCCATGGCGGCGGCTCGGTCGAGATGGAAACGGTGCGCTCGATGCTCGGTCTTGCCGATCGCGCCCGGATCGTCGATCTCTTCGAGCACGTCATCAAGGGCGACGCCGCGGCCGCGCTCGCAGAATTCGCGGCGCAATACGAGGCAGGCGCCAACCCGACGGTCGTCTTGACCGACCTTGCCGATTTCACCCACCTCGTGACGCGCATGAAATACGTGCCCGAGGCCGCGAACGACCAGTCGCTGAGCGAGATCGAGCGCCGGCGCGGCGCCGAATTCGCCGGCAGCGTTGCGGTCACCACCCTGTCGCGCATCTGGCAGATGCTCCTGAAGGGCATTCCGGAGGCGGAAAGCTCGGCGCGCCCGGCCGGTGCCGCCGAGATGGTGCTGATCCGGCTCGCCCATGCCGCCCATCTGCCCGCGCCCGAGGACGCCGCGCGGCGCCTGCTCGAGCTTTCGGGTGGCGAGACCGGCGACGGCCGCCCGGCGCCGACCCGCACTGGCGGCGGCACGCAGGCTCAGGCCGGGCAGCCGGTGCAGGCCCGTTCCGTCGAGGCAGCGCCTGTCCAGCGCCCGTCCGGCAACGGCGCCACCATGCTGCGGGCCGTTCCCGATGTCGCGGCCCAGCCGATAGGCGTCGGCCGGACTGAAGGCAGGCCGGCACCGGCTGCTGCCGCCAGGCCGGAACCTAAAGTTCCCGTCAATTCGGTGAGCGACATCGCCGATCTCTGCGCCAAGAACCGCGACATCAAGCTGAAGGCGCTGGTGCGCGGCTTCCTGCGGCTCGTGCATATCGAGCCCGGCCGGCTCGACGTCAATCTTCCCGACGACGCGCCGAAGACGCTGCTCAACGAGCTGGCCGTCAAGCTCAAGGAATGGACCGGCATCCACTGGGTCGTCAGCTACAGCCGCGAGCCGGGCGAGCCGACGCTGGTCGAGGCCGAGCAGCGCGCCCAGGAGCAGCGCGTCAACGACGCCCGCCAGGATCCGGACGTCGCGGCGATCCTGGCGCGCTTCCCGGGAGCGAGAATTACCGACGTGCGCATTCGCGCCGCGGAGGCGGAGGCGGAGATGCTTGCCCCGGCGGCAGCGGAGTCCGAGGACGGCGATATCGTCCCGGGCGACGACATCGAGTAGCAGCGCATCGCAATAGCGGCGCTTTGAATTCAGGCAGAAATACCAAAGGACAGGAGACGACGATGCGCGACATCATGGGCATGATGGGCAAGGTCAAGGAAATGCAGGCCAAGATGGAGAAGTTGCAGGCGGAGATCGCCGCACTCGAAGTCGACGGCACCTCCGGCGGCGGCCTCGTCAATGTCCGCCTCGACGGAAAGGGCCACATGAAGAGCCTGAAGATCGATCCGTCGCTCTTCAAGGAAGACGATGTCGAGATCCTCGAGGACCTGATCGTCGCCGCCCACAAGGATGCCAAGGAAAAGGCCGAGGCCGTGCAGGCGGAAAAGACCCGCGAACTGACCGCCGGCCTGCCGATTCCGCCCGGCATGAAGCTGCCGTTTTGATAGGCCTTCGCCGGAGCCCGGTTGATCGCCACGCGGTGATTGCCGCCGAAGCGATTCCGTTTGGCTGCGATATGAGCTAAAAGCCGGCTATGGCAAAGCGAGTCACCGGTCCCGAAATCGAAAAGCTCATTCAGCTCCTGGCGAAGGTGCCGGGCCTCGGCCCCCGTTCCGCGCGGCGAGCCGCGCTGCATCTCGTCAAGAAGAAGGAGCAGTTGCTCGGGCCGCTTGCCGAGGCGATGGGCGAGGCGCACCGCAAGGTCAGGATCTGCTCCTGCTGCGGCAATGTCGATACCATCGATCCCTGCACCGTCTGCACCGACGAGCGGCGCGACCAGTCGGTGATCATCGTCGTCGAGGACGTCGCCGATCTCTGGGCGCTGGAGCGGGCCGGGGCCTTGAACGCCGCCTATCATGTGCTCGGCGGCACGCTGTCGCCGCTCGACGGCATCGGACCGGACGACCTGAACATCAAGGGGCTCGTCGACCGGGTCGCCAAGGGCGGCGTGCGCGAGCTGGTCATCGCCGTCAATGCGACCGTCGAGGGCCAGACGACCGCCCATTACATCACCGACCAGCTCGAGGGCATGGACGTGAAGATCACCCGCCTCGCCCATGGCGTTCCCGTCGGCGGCGAGCTCGACTATCTCGACGAAGGTACGCTCACCGCTGCGCTCCGGGCGCGCACGACGATCTGAAGGGATGCCGATGCGTTTGAAGTCTCGTGTTCGCTCGTGGATTGCCGGTCTTCGTGTTGGGGCTACCCCCCTCTGCCCTGCCGGGCATCTCCCCCACAAGGGGGGAGATCAGGTAGCGGCGAGCGCTCAACCCCACAGCACCGTTGCCGCGAGCGCGACTCGCTCTGCAGGGGTAAGCGGCCGCCGCCCGCCGATCTCCCTCCTTGTGGGGGAGATGCCCGGCAGGGCAGAGGGGGGTAAGCGCCGCGCCCGCCTCATCGCCACCATCGCTGCATTCCTGGCCCTCCACCTTCCCGCGCATGCCGCCACCAAGGCCGACGTCGAGGCGCAGTTCCGCCAATGGCTTGCGAATGACCTCTGGCCGGAGGCGAAACAGGCCGGCATCTCCTCCGCGGCATTCAAGGCGGCCTTCGCGGACGTAAAGCTTGATTGGGACCTGCCGGATCTGGCGCCGCCCGGCTTCCCCAAGGCGAAGGAGCGCAAGCAGAGCCAGGCGGAGTTTTCCTCGCCGGGCTCCTACTTCTCCGAAAAGCGGCTGCAGGGCCTGGCTGCAACGGGCCGCAGCCTCGCTTCCGCCCATGCCTCGACGCTGAAACGCATCGAGCGGACCTATGGCGTTCCGGGGCAGGTGGTGCTTGCCATCTGGGGGCGTGAATCCGGCTTCGGCCGGGCGAAGATCCCGCATCCGATCATGGACGTGTTGGCGACCAAGGCCTTCATGTCGACGCGGCCGGAGCTTTTTCGCCGCGAGCTGATCGCGGCGCTGAATATCCTCCAGAGCGGCGACGTCAAGGAGGCGGAGATGCGCGGCTCCTGGGCGGGCGCCATGGGCCAGCCGCAGTTCCTGCCCTCGAGCTTCCTCAAATACGCGGTGGACTTCGACGGCGACGGTCGCCGCGACATTTGGAACTCGGTGCCCGACAGCCTCGCCTCGATCGCCAATTATCTTTCCGAGAAGGGCTGGCAGGGCGGCCGCGACTGGGGCTTCGAAGTATCGATCCCGGGCAGCGTCTCCTGCGCCCAGGAGGGACCGGACCTGGCGCGGCCGATCGCCGATTGGGCCGGCATGGGGATCACCCGCGTCTCGGGCAAGGCCTTTCCGGCCGCCGAGCGCTCGGCATCGGGCATGATGCTGGTGCCGGCCGGCACGCACGGCCCGGGCTTCGTGGTCACGCCCAATTTCTACGTCATCAAGGAATACAACAACTCCGACCTCTACGCCCTCTTCATCGGCAACCTTGCCGACCGCATCGCCGCCGGCGGCGGGCCGTTCCGCGGCGAATGGGGCGATGTCGGCAAGATGCTGCGCTCCGACGTGCTCGGCATGCAGAAGGCGCTGGTCGCGATCGGCTACGATGTCGGCAAGGTCGACGGGCTGCCGGGTTACAAGACCCGCCGCTCGCTCGGCGACTGGCAGGCGAAGAACGGCTTGGCGCCGACCTGCTTTCCGGCCCCGTCGCTCAAGGCGAAGCTCAGGTGAATCTTCGATCGAGGAGGCTTTGGTTCGCCCCTCATCCGCCTGCCGGCACCTTCTCCCCGCAGGCGGGGCGAAGGGACGATGCCGCGCCCGCCCGCTCGCCATTCTCGGCCCCTGGTGAGTGACGGGAGAGCGGCAGGCTCCAGTCCCCTCTCCCCGTCAAAACGGGGAGAGGGCTAGGGTGAGGGGCAAGCAACAAGCGCCACCCGCGCCTCCCTCAATGCATCTCCGCCGGCTGCTTGTAGCGCTCGTAATGCCCTGGAACGATCGTCTGGCGCTCGATCAGCCGGTGGACGCGCGGCGGCTCGGCGCCGCGGTGCAGTGCCGTCAGCTTGTCGCCGACGGCCGCGTCGGCCTGGGTGCGCCGCTGGTTGTGGCGGACATATTCGACCCAGGTCGGCACGTGGTAGGTCTCCGTCCAGATGATCGGGTTTTCGAGGTCGCGCATCAGCGCCCAATGGCCGGCCCCGTCTCGGATGCGGATGCGGCGGCGCTCTGCCATGGTCGTCAGGAATTCGGGGATGTCCGTCTCGTCGATCTCGTAGTCGATCATCACGACGATCGGACCGCTGCGGGGCTTCAGGTCGAGGGCGAGCAGCGGTTCGTTGAAGCGGTTGAGCGGGTCGAGGTTGAGCGACGTGAACTCCGGCAGCGCGAATCGCAGGCCGATGGCGATGCCGGCCAGCATGAGAAGACAGGAGCCGATCAGCGCATTCGAGGCGCCGTACTCTTCGGCTGCGACGCCCCAGAGCCAGCTGCCGCCGGCAATTCCGCCGAAGGTGGTGGTCTGGTAGAGCGAGAGCGCCCGGCCGACCACCCATCGCGGCGTCGACAGCTGCACCGTGGTGTTGAACAGCGACAGCGCCAGCACCCATGAAGCGCCGGAGACGGTGAGAGCGAGCGAGGTCAGCCAGGCTTCAGTGCTGAGCGCAGTGACGATCGCGCTTGCGGCGAAGCCTGCGAAGGCGAGCCGCACGATGGCTTCGCTCGACAGGCGCTCTCTGAGACGGGCGCTGAGCAGCGCGCCGCCGATTGCGCCGAGGCCGAAGGCGCCGAGCATGATGCCGTAGGTGAGCGGCCCGCCGTTGACGAGGTCGCGGGCGACGAGCGGCAGCAGCGCGAGGATCGCGCTTGCCGAAAGGCCGAAGGCGAAGCCGCGCAGGAGCACCTTGCCGATGTTGGGCGACATCGCCACATAGCGAAGCCCGGCCGAAACCGCCCGGCCGAGCCTTTCGCGCGGCAACGCGCTTTGGGGGAGGCTCGGCCTCCAGCGGAAAATCGCGAACAGGATCGCGAAATAGCTGAGCGCGTTGACCGCGAAGGCGGCGGCCGCTCCGGCGGCGGCGACGATCGCGCCGCCGATCGCCGGGCCGACGCTGCGGGTGATGTTGAAGCCCATGCTGTTCAGCGCGACGGCCGCCGGCAGGTCGTTGCGCGGCACCATGTCGCCGACCGAAGCCTGCCAGGACGGGTTGTTGAGCGCCGTGCCGCAGCCGATCAGGAAGGTGAACAGAAGCAACAGCCACGGTGTGACGAGCCCGAAATAGGCAAAGGCGGTCAAGAGTGCCGAAACGACAAGCATGAAGGCCTGCGCGACGAGCATGATGCGCCGCCGGTCGAAATTGTCGGCGAGCGCGCCGGAGACCAGCGAGAAGAGCATGATCGGCAGCGAGGTCGAGGCCTGCACCAGCGCCACCATGTTGACCGACTGCGAGATCGACGTCATCAGCCAGGCGGCACCCACCGCCTGGATCAGTCCGCCGAAATTGGATGCGAGGCTGGCGATCCAGATGATCCGGAAAGTGTCGTGCCGGAAGGGGGCCAGCGGCGATATGCGGTTCGTCACCTCGTGTCTCTCTCCTTGCCCGTGTGCTCTTGTGAGTTTCGTTTATAAACCTCGAAATGCGGCACGCCAGCCGCTTAAACTTGCCTTTGGAGAGGCTTTATATCCTTTGCCGCCTCGGACTGCCGCAAGCCTTGCAATTTCCGGCGACGAAGCGTATATGAGCCTCAAATTCTTGATCGGTAGATGAAGAGTGGGCCCGACAGGACCCGCTCTTTTTTATTAGCCGGTCCGATGAGGAGATGATCGTTTGTCCGATCCGACAACGGCTGAAACTGCAAATGAACCGCGGCTGATTACCGAAACCGGCCTCGACCGGCGCATTGCCGACATCATCGAGCCGGTGCTGGTGCAGATGGGTTTCCGCCTGGTGCGCGTGCGCATGTCCGGCCAGAACGGCCTGACGCTGCAGATCATGACCGAGCGCAACGACGGCACCATGACCGTCGAGGATTGCGAGGAAGTCTCCAAGGCCATCTCGCCGGTTCTCGATGTGGAAGATCCGATCGACAAGGCGTATCATCTCGAAGTATCGTCGCCGGGCATCGATCGCCCGATGGTGCGCAGGTCCGATTTCGTCCGCTGGCAGGGCCATCTGATGAAGTGCGAGACTTCGATCATGGTCGACGGGCGCAAGCGCTTCCGCGGCAAGATCGTGACGGTGGACGAGGAGGGTTTCCGCCTCGAGCGCGATCAGCCCGCCTATGGCGAAGAGGCCGTCGTTGCCATCCCGTTCACCGCCCTTTCGGAAGCACGGCTGATCCTGACCGACGACCTGATCCGCGACGCGCTGGCGGCCGACAAGAAGGCAAAGGCGGCGCGCGCCGCCAACCAGAATTTCGAAGACGAAGACAGTGATATCGAATGAGGCAGGGTGCGCTTGCGAGGCCCCTGTAACCAGACGGAGACAAGACATGGCAGTCAGTGCTAACCGGCTCGAGCTTCTGCAGATCGCGGACGCTGTGGCACGCGAAAAGGTGATCGACCGCGAGATCGTTCTGGCCGCGATGGCAGATGCGATCCAGAAGGCGGCCCGTTCGCGCTACGGTTCGGAAACGAACATCCGGGCGGACATCAATTCCAAGACCGGTGAAATCCGTCTGCAGCGCCTTCTCGAAGTCGTCGAGAAAGCCGAGGACTACTCGACGCAGATTCCGCTCGAACTCGCCCGCGACCGCAATCCGGACGCCAAGCTCGGCGATTTCATTGCCGATCCGCTGCCGCCGATGGACTTCGGCCGCATCGCCGCTCAATCCGCCAAGCAGGTGATCGTGCAGAAGGTTCGCGAGGCCGAGCGCGACCGCCAGTATGAGGAATTCAAGGACCGGGTCGGCGAGATCGTCAACGGCACCGTCAAGCGCGTCGAATACGGCAACGTCATCGTCGACCTCGGCCGTGGCGAAGGCATCATCCGCCGCGACGAGATGATCCCGCGCGAAAACATGCGCTATGGCGACCGCGTCCGTGCCTTCGTCTACGACGTCCGCCGCGAGCAGCGCGGCCCGCAGATCTTCCTGTCGCGCACCCATCCGCAGTTCATGGTCAAGCTCTTCACCATGGAGGTGCCGGAAATCTACGACGGCATCATCCAGATCAAGTCCGTCGCCCGTGACCCGGGCTCGCGCGCCAAGATCGCCGTCGTCTCGAACGATTCGTCGATCGACCCGGTCGGCGCCTGCGTCGGCATGCGCGGCTCGCGCGTCCAGGCGGTCGTCGGCGAGCTCCAGGGCGAGAAGATCGATATCATCCCGTGGTCGCCGGACCCGGCCTCCTTCATCGTCAACGCCCTGCAGCCGGCCGAAGTGACCAAGGTCGTTCTCGACGAGGACGCGGAGCGCATCGAGGTCGTCGTGCCGGACGAGCAGCTGTCGCTGGCGATCGGCCGCCGCGGCCAGAACGTGCGCCTCGCCTCGCAGCTCACCGGCTGGGACATCGACATCCTGACCGAGCAGGAGGAGAGCGAGCGCCGCCAGAAGGAATTCAACGAGCGCACCCAGCTCTTCATGGAAGCGCTGGACGTCGACGAGATGGTCGGCCAGGTGCTCGCTTCCGAGGGCTTCGCCCAGGTCGAGGAGCTCGCCTATGTCGACCTCGACGAAATTTCCTCGATCGATGGCTTCGACGAGGAAACCGCGACGGAAATCCAGACGCGCGCCCGCGAATATCTCGATAAGATCGAGGCCGAAATGGACGCCAGGCGTAAGGAGCTCGGCGTCTCCGACGAGCTGCGCCAGATCGATGGGCTGACCAGCCAGATGCTGGTTGCGCTGGGCGAGGAAGGCATCAAGTCGATCGAGGACTTCGCCGGCTGCGCCGCCGACGACCTCGTCGGCTGGACCGAGCGCAAGGACGGCGAGACGAAGCGCTTCGAGGGTACCTTCTCGAAGTTGGAGGTCAGCCGTGAAGAGGCCGAAGCCATGATCGTCCAGGCGCGCCTGGCGGCCGGCTGGATCACCGAGGAAGACCTCGCCGCCGATCAGGACGAGCCGATCGAAGTTGCCGAAGGCTCGGAGCAGGATGCCTGATCCACGATGACAGCCGCCACCGAAATCCTGCCGTCGGAAGTCCTGCCGTCGGACAAGGGCCCGAAGGACCGGAGCGGCAGCAGCCGGACCTGCATCGTCACGCGCGAGAGCGGCCCCCCGGATGAGCTGATCCGCTTCGTGGCTGGACCCGACGGCCGCGTTGTTCCCGACCTGAAGCGGCAGCTTCCCGGACGCGGCTGCTGGGTTAAGGCGGAGCGGCGCTTCGTCGAGAAGGCGGTGGCGAAGAAGCTCTTCGCCCGCGCCCTTCGCACCGAGGTGAAGGCCGAGGCGGCGTTGGCCGACGAGGTCGACAGGCTGCTCGCCGAGCAGCTTGCCGGAATGATGAACATGGCGCGCAAGGCCGGCCAGTTCGTCTCCGGAGCCACGAAGACGGAACAGGCGGTGCGCGGGCTCGCGGCGCTTGGCGTTTTCCATGCGATCGACGCGGCCGCCGACGGCGTCCGCAAGATCGACCAGGCCCGCAAGGCGATGAGCTTCGTCGCCGAGGATGAAACGGAAATACCTGCGTTCCGCCCGTTTGCGGCGGCGGAAATGGAGGGGCTTTTGGGAAGTAATGCTTTTATCCATGCCGCAGCGCTTGCAGGGCAGGCGGGTGAGGGTGTAGTGAAGCGCGCAATCATGCTCGAAAAGTACCGAGGATCCGTCCCGGTCCGGGCCGAAGGCGGCGCTGATAAGCCACAGCAATGACACGCGTCACCGGCAGAGGCCGGCATCGCGAGCGCTGCTTGAGACAAATTGGAAGACGGGGTCAGGTGTTTCGCATCCGGCCCTGATCGCTAGGAACGGAACGGAATGACCGACAACAAAGACGACAAGACACTCAGCGTAGCGGGCAAGAAGACGCTGACCCTGAAGCCCTCCGGGGTGACGCAGGGAACCGTGCGCCAGGATATGGGCCGCGGTCGCACGAAGGCGGTCGTGGTCGAAACCAAGAAAAAGTTCGGCCTGGCGCGGCACAAGGACGAGCGGCCGATCACGCCGGTGACCGCCACGCCCGTGGCTCGGCCCGCCGAACCGCGCCCCGTTCAGCCGCATCCGGCCGGCCGCCCGGCTCCGCAGCCGCAACCGCATCAGCCGCGCGCCGAGCAGAACCGTCCGCGCGTCGGCGTCGTGCTGAACGACCTCTCTGCCGGCGAGATAGAAGCCCGCCGTCGGGCGCTTGCCGAAGCCCAGGTCCGCGACGCCGAGGAAGCAAAGCGTCGCGCCGAAGAGGAAGCGCGCCGCCGCGTCGAGGAAGAAGCGCGCATCGCGCGCGAGAAGGAAGAGGCCGTACGCCGCGCCGCCGAAGAGGCTGCTCGCCCAGCTGTCGTCGAAGCGGAGACCGTCGAAGAGACGGTCGAGGCAGCGCGTCCGGTTGTCGCCGAGCGCCGTGCCGAGGCGCGTCCGCAGGCCGCCCGTCCGGCGCCCGCCGCGCCGCAAGCGCCGGCGGCCCCTGCCGCGGCCCTGCGCGGCCGCCGCGCCGGTGTCGAGGAAGAGGATGAGCGTCCGCGCGGCGGAGCCGGGCCGGCCCGCGGCAAGGTCGCGCGTCCCGAGCCGGCAAAGCCTGCTCCCCGTGCCAAGGGCGATGAGGGCCGTCGCCAGGGCAAGCTGACGCTGACGGCTGCCGTCGACGAAGACGGCGGCCAGCGCGGCCGTTCGCTTTCGGCGATGCGCCGCCGCCAGGAGAAGTTCAGGCGCAGCCAGATGCAGGAAACGCGCGAGAAGATCTCGCGCGAAGTCGTCCTGCCGGAGACCATCACGATTCAGGAACTGTCGCAGCGCATGTCCGAGCGCGCCGTCGACGTCATCAAGTTCCTGATGAAGGAAGGCCAGATGATGAAGCCCGGCGATCTGATCGATGCGGACCTTGCAGAACTGATCGCCGGCGAATTCGGCCACACGGTCAAGCGCGTCTCCGAATCGGACGTCGAGGAAGGCATCTTCAACATCGCCGATACGGATGAGACCATGGTGCCGCGTCCGCCGATCGTCACGATCATGGGCCACGTCGACCACGGCAAGACATCGCTTCTCGATGCGATCCGGCATGCCAATGTGGTCGCCGGCGAAGCAGGCGGCATCACCCAGCACATCGGCGCCTACCAGGTCGAACAGAACGGCCAGAAGATCACCTTCATCGACACCCCCGGCCACGCCGCCTTCACGGCGATGCGTGCGCGCGGCGCCCAGGCGACGGACATTGCCGTCCTTGTCGTGGCGGCCGATGACAGCGTGATGCCGCAGACGATCGAATCGATCAACCACGCCAAGGCGGCCGGCGTGCCGATCATCGTGGCGATCAACAAGATCGACAAGCCGACGGCGAACCCGCAAAAGGTCCGCACCGAGCTCTTGCAGCACGAGGTCTTCGTCGAATCGATGGGCGGTGAAGTGCTCGACGTCGAGGTTTCGGCGAAGAACCAGACCAACCTCGACAAGCTGCTCGAGGCGATCCTGCTGCAGGCGGAAATTCTCGACCTCAAGGCCAATGCGAACCGGACGGCCGAGGGTACGGTGGTGGAAGCCGAGCTCGACCGCGGCCGCGGTGCGGTCGCCACCGTTCTCGTCCAGAAGGGCACGCTGACGCCCGGCCAGATCATCGTCGCGGGCGACCAGTGGGGCCGCGTGCGCGCGCTCGTCAACGACAAGGGCGAGCATGTGAAGGCTGCCGGGCCATCGACCCCGGTCGAGGTTCTCGGTCTCTCCGGCACGCCGGCGGCCGGCGACAAGTTCGCCGTCGTCGAGAACGAAAGCCGTGCGCGCGAGATCTCCGAATATCGCCAGCGGCTTGCCCGCGAGAAGATGGTTGCCCGTCAGTCCGGCTCGCGCGGTTCGCTCGAGCAGATGATGAGCCAGCTTCAGGCCTCCGGCCTGAAGGAGTTCCCGCTGGTCATCAAGGGCGACGTGCAGGGCTCGATCGAAGCGATCGCCGGTGCTCTCGACAAGCTCGGAACCGACGAGGTGCGGGCGCGCATCGTCCATTCTGGCGCGGGCGGCATCACCGAGTCGGATATCTCGCTCGCCGAAGCCTCGAACGCCGCGATCATCGGCTTCAATGTCCGCGCCAACAAGCAGGCACGCGACGCGGCCGAACGGTCCGGTATCGAGATCCGCTACTACAACATCATCTACGATCTGGTGGATGACGTGAAGGCGGCGATGTCCGGCCTGCTTTCGCCCGAGCGGCGCGAAACCTTCCTCGGCAATGCCGAGATCCTGGAGGTGTTCAACATCACCAAGGTCGGCAAGGTCGCGGGCTGCCGCGTCACCGAGGGCAAGGTCGAGCGCGGCGTCGGCGTGCGCCTGGTGCGCGACAACGTCGTCATCCACGAGGGCAAGCTCAAGACGCTCAAGCGCTTCAAGGACGAAGTCTCCGAGGTCCAGTCCGGCCAGGAATGCGGCATGGCCTTCGAGAACTACGAGGATATCCGCGCCGGCGACACGATCGAGTGCTTCCGCGTCGAACACATCACGCGGACGCTTTAAGTCGATCCGGCAACAGAGTGTGCGAGCGCCGGATCATCTCCGGCGCTCCTTTTTATTGCGGGGCGACACGAGGTGCCGGCGGTGTTCCGCCTGCATTCGTCCCGCCTCTACTGCATGTTTCCTTAAATCGGAGCCGGTTTAAGGATAAAACCATGCAGCATTTCAAAGGGCTACAGCGACCTTTGTGCGTCTCAAAGACGCACGGCGCTGTAGCGAACCGATCGCATCGCGATTGAAGTCGCTACGACCGCAACCGCCGTGATCCAGGATAGACACGATGACCAGATCCACATCCTCCGCTCCGTCCCAGCGCATGTTGCGCGTCGGCGAACAGGTGCGCGCCGCGATCACCCAGGTCCTGCAGCGCGGCGAAGTGCGCGATCCGCTGATCGAAAAGACAGTGGTTTCGATTTCCGAGGTGCGCATGTCCCCCGACCTGAAGATCGCCACCGCCTATGTGACGCCGCTCGGTGTCGCCGATCACGCGGCGGTCATCGAAGCGCTGAACAAGCATGCGAAATTCATTCGCGGCCGGCTCGGGCCGCAGCTCCGGCAGATGAAGTACATGCCCGACGTCCGCTTCAGGGACGACACCAGCTTCGACAACTACCAAAAGATCGATGCGCTGCTGCGCTCGCCGGAAGTCAGCCGCGACCTCGATCCCGACACCGACGACGAAGAATAGAAAGATCCATGTCCAAGCCGCGCAAACCCAAGGGCCGCCCGATTTCGGGCTGGCTGATCCTCGACAAGCCGCTCGATTTCGGCTCCACCGAGGCGGTGTCCAAGATCAAGTGGCTGTTCAAGGCGCAGAAGGCCGGCCATGCCGGCACGCTCGATCCGCTGGCCTCCGGCATGCTGCCGATTGCGCTCGGCGACGCCACGAAAACCGTTCCCTATGTGATGGATGGGCGGAAGATCTACGAGTTCACCGTCGCCTGGGGCGAGGAACGCTCGACCGACGACCTCGAAGGCGATGTCGTTCGCTCGTCTGCCGAGCGTCCGAGCGAAGAGGCGGTCCGTGCCCTGCTGCCGAAATATACCGGCGTGATCGCGCAGGTACCGCCGCAGTTCTCCGCAATCAAGATCGACGGCGAGCGCGCCTATGATCTTGCTCGCGATGGCGAGACCGTCGAGATCCCGGCGCGCGAGGTGGAGGTCTTCCGCTTGTCGCTCATCGGCTGCACGCCGCATCTCGCCCATTTGGAGATCGAATGCGGCAAGGGCACCTATGTCCGTTCGCTCGCCCGCGACATGGGCCGCGATCTCGGCTGTTTCGGCCATATCGCCTCGTTGCGCCGTACTTTCGTCGCCCCCTTCGGGGAAGAGGATCTGGTCCCGCTCGCCGATCTCGTCGCACTAGAGAAGATCGAAGACGAGGCGGAACGACTTGCCGCGCTCGACGATTATCTGATCGATACCGGCGAGGCGCTTTCGGATCTGCCGCATGTTGCGGTGAGCGACGATCAGGCGCATCGGTTGAGAATGGGCAATCCGGTCATCCTGCGTGGTCGGGACGCGCCGCTGCCGACCCCCGAGGCCTACGCAACCGCACGCGGCAAGCTCGTCGCGATCGGTGAAGTCGCCGAAGGTGAATTTCGACCGAAGCGTGTGTTCGCCAGCCATTGACCGGCAGCCGGCGCCGGCCAACAATTGCTCCGGTCTGTGCAAGCTGCGTAGGCGCAACGGAGCCAAGAAGCCCGGATCGGTGGTGGTCTGCCATCGCAGTCGGGTCAGGCGGCGAAAGGCGGTTCGGATGCTCAGGGCGCCAGAGAAAAGCGAGGGCGAGGTCCCGTCCGGCGGCCTGCAGGCCGTGGCAGCCTTCGTTCGCCAATATCTTCGCAGGCCGTTCAGCTTCTACCTGCTTTCGCTGCTGCTGATTGCGATCGTCCCCTCCTTCATCTTTTCCTTCGTCATCGTGAAGCGGAGCGTCGATGCGCAGGAGCAGGTCGTCACCTCGCTGCTCAAGGCCTCGACCGGGTCGGTGACCCGGATCGTCGAGCGCGAGGTCGAGGGTATGATGACAACGCTCAAGGTGCTGTCGACCTCCGGAGCCGTCGATCTTCGCAATCTGCGCGGCTTTTACGACCGCGCTTCGAGCGCACTGGCGGGCACTCATTCCAATCTGATCGTCGTCGATAGCGACCACAATTTGCGGATGAGCACCGGCGTCCCTTTCGGGACGCTGTTGGGGAGGGCATCCGACCCGGAACTCGACCTTGCCCTGAAGAGCAGCGGACCGCTCGTTTCGGGCACCTTCTTCGCCAACACCGCCAGGAGTTGGGTCTTCAACGTCTATCTGCCGATAAACGGGCCGGACGGAGATCGGTATCTGTTGGGCCTGACCCAGGACGCCGCTCGGATGGTCAAGGCGGTCAATCGGGACACGCTTTCACCGGGTTGGAATGCCGCACTGGTCGATGGCAAGGGCAAGGTGATCGCTTCCTCGGATCCCTCGGCCCGCTCGGGTGAAGCGTTCTTTCTGAGCAAGCTCCCTCAGATCAGCATCGGCGTCAGCGATATCAGGGAGCATGGCGTCGATTACCGCGTCGTCTCGGAATTCTCCGTAATCACCGGCTGGCGCATCGTTGCCTGGGCGCCGCGTGAGATCGTCGATGCGCCGCTCCTCTGGTCGTTTCTCTGGCTGTCGCTCGGGGGGATCATCTTCGCCAGCATCGCAATCGCCGGATCGTTGATCATCGCGCGGTTGCTGACGCAAGGCGTCAAGCTGCTGGCGCTCGACGCGCGGCGCCTCGGCGCCGGCGAAGTGATCGAGCCGCGCCGTTACGTCATCACCGAAGTCGAGGCCGTGTCGGCAGCACTTGCCCGCGCGGCGGCGGCACGAACCAGGGCGGAGGCGGAAATTCGCCTGCTGATGCGCGAAGTCGCGCATCGCTCGAAGAACCAGCTGACCGTCATCCAGTCGATGCTGGCCCAATCCGCCTGGTCGAGCGAGGACACGTCCGATTTCGTCGAGGCGTTCCGCAAGCGGCTCGCGGGTCTCGCCCGCTCGACCGATCTGATGATTGCCAATGCGGCGATCGGCGTGGACTTCCGCGAACTCGCCGAGGACCAGCTTCAGCCCTTTGCCCCCGACGATCCGGGGCGCATCGTGCTTGACGGGCCGCCC
Organism: Sinorhizobium glycinis; assembly: GCF_001651865.1. GTDB lineage: Bacteria > Pseudomonadota > Alphaproteobacteria > Rhizobiales > Rhizobiaceae > Sinorhizobium > Sinorhizobium glycinis. The sequence goes on along the minus strand of NZ_LPUX01000053.1, from coordinate 1,282,373 downwards.
TTGCGGCTGGAGACGCAGATGGCGCAGACGCTCGGCATGGTGCTTCACGAACTCGCCACCAATGCGATCAAGCATGGCGCACTCGCCAATTCGAGCGGGGCGATCAGGCTCGAATGGTCTCTCTCCGAGGGAGCGATCGTCATCCGATGGCGCGAAAGCGGTGCGGATCTCGTCGAGCCGGCACAGGCACCCCGCAAGGGTTTCGGATCGGTGGTGATCGAGCGCATGCTCGGCATGGCGTTGCGCGCCGAACTCGAAAGAACCATGCATGCCGATGGTATCGAGTGGCGCATCCGCATCCCTCGGGGCGGCGAGGCCGGGGCGGCATGTAGCAGGTGACGTCGGCCGCCCGGGCGCGACGGGGGCCGATCGGCGGCCGGCTCTATCGCCCTTTCCTTTTGCGTCCGTTTCGGTTATAGGCACGCCAGCGAAAGGCACCGCCTCTTCGTGTGAACGGCCGCGGCTGGACGACATCCCGGCTGCCGGCGACCCTCAAATCCTGGAAAACGAAAGGATCATCCGATGTCGATCACTGCAGAGCGCAAGGCTCAGCTCATCAAGGAATTCGCAACCGTCGAAGGCGATACCGGTTCTCCGGAAGTCCAGGTTGCGCTCCTGACGGAACGGATCAACAATCTGACCGAACACTTCAAGGACCACAAGAAGGACAACCATTCCCGCCGTGGTCTTCTCGCGATGGTTTCCAGCCGTCGTTCGCTCCTCGACTATCTGAAGAAGAAAGACGAAGCGCGCTACAGCAAGCTGATCGGTGCCCTCGGCATCCGTCGCTAATCGACTGTCCGGCGGGTCGCTCGGCGATCCGCCGGTTTTTTATCTGGGCGTTGAGCGCCCGCTAACATTCTCCCTGGGCGCCGGAGGCGCTTAAGAGGGAGAGACGTCCAGCGAGCCGGATGGGCCGGTATCGCGGATCAACCGATGGCCCGTCATGGGGCAGGATTGCAGGATGCTTCGGCGCCTGCTCGCCGAAGCGCTTCCATGCGGGTGAGCGCGGCAAGGTGGCGAGCGGCCGGTTCTGTTTGAAGCCTCCCGTTGTCTTGCCCGTGATGCGCCACACCAAGCGGCACCGAGATCGCCTGCGCTGCAACAGCCGCGGACGGTCTCCCGCACACGAAGGACAGAACATGTTCGAGACCCACAAGGTAGAAATCGAATGGGCTGGGCGTACGCTCAAGCTCGAAACCGGCAAGATCGCCCGTCAGGCCGACGGCGCCGTTCTCGCCACCTATGGCGAAACCGTCGTGCTCGCCACGGTGGTTTCCGCCAAGGCACCGAAGCCCGGTCAGGACTTCTTCCCCCTGACCGTCAACTACCAGGAAAAGACCTATGCCGCCGGCAAGATCCCCGGCGGCTATTTCAAGCGTGAAGGCCGCCCGAGCGAAAACGAGACGCTCGTTTCTCGCCTGATCGACCGGCCGATCCGCCCGCTCTTCCCGGATGGTTACAAGAACGACACCCAGGTGATCGTCACGGTCATGCAGCATGACCTCGAAAACAATCCCGACGTGGTTTCCATGGTTGCGGCCTCCGCGGCGCTGACGCTTTCCGGCATCCCCTTCATGGGACCGATCGGCGGTGCCCGCGTCGGTTACATCAACGGCGAATACGTGCTGAACCCGCATCTCGACGAAATGGACGAATCCTCGCTGGATCTGGTCGTCGCCGGCACGCAGGAAGCCGTGCTGATGGTCGAGTCGGAAGCCAAGGAACTGCCGGAAGACGTCATGCTCGGCGCGGTCGTTTTCGGCCAGCAGGGCTTCCAGCCGGTGATCGACGCGATCATCAAGCTCGCCGAAGTCGCCGCCAAGGAGCCGCGCGAGTTCGACCCGGAAGATCACTCCGCCCTCGAAAACGCCATGCTGGCGATCGCCGAGGACGAACTGCGCAACGCCTACAAGATCACCGAGAAGGCCGCACGCTACGCCGCCGTCGACGCCGTCAAGGCGAAGGTCAAGGAACATTTCCTGCCGGAAGGCATCGAGAACCCTGCCCACACGGCAGAGGAAATCGCCTCCGTCTTCAAGCACCTGCAGGCCAAGATCGTTCGCTGGAACATCCTCGATACCCAGAGCCGCATCGACGGTCGCGACCTCGTCACGGTTCGCCCGATCGTCGCCGAAGTCGGCATCCTGCCGCGCACCCACGGCTCCTCGCTCTTTACCCGTGGTGAAACGCAGGCGATCGTCGTTGCCACGCTCGGTACCGGCGAAGACGAGCAGTATGTCGATTCCTTGACCGGCATGTACAAGGAAAACTTCATGCTGCACTACAACTTCCCGCCCTTCTCGGTCGGTGAGACGGGCCGCATGGGTTCTCCGGGCCGCCGCGAAATCGGCCATGGCAAGCTCGCCTGGCGCGCCATCCACCCGATGCTGCCGACGGCGGAGCAGTTCCCCTATACGCTGCGCGTCGTTTCGGAGATCACCGAATCGAACGGCTCCTCCTCGATGGCAACCGTCTGCGGCACCTCGCTGGCGTTGATGGATGCGGGCGTTCCGCTCGCCAAGCCGGTCGCAGGTATCGCCATGGGCCTGATCAAGGAAGGCGACCGCTTCGCCGTTCTCTCCGACATTCTCGGTGACGAAGATCATCTCGGCGACATGGACTTCAAGGTTGCAGGCACGGAAGCCGGCATCACCTCGCTGCAGATGGACATCAAGATCGAGGGCATCACCGAAGAGATCATGGGCGTCGCGCTCAACCAGGCGAAGGGCGGCCGCATGCACATCCTCGGCGAAATGGCCAAGGCCATTTCCGAGAGCCGCGGCCAGCTCGGCGAATTCGCGCCGCGCATCGAGGTGATGAACATTCCGGTCGACAAGATCCGCGAAGTCATCGGCTCCGGCGGCAAGGTCATCCGCGAGATCGTCGAAAAGACCGGCGCAAAGATCAACATCGAGGACGACGGCACCGTCAAGATCGCTTCCGCGTCGGGCAAGGAGATCGAAGCGGCCCGCAAATGGATCCACTCGATCGTCGCCGAGCCGGAAGTCGGCCAGATCTACGAGGGCACGGTCGTCAAGACCGCCGATTTCGGCGCCTTCGTCAATTTCTTCGGCGCCCGCGACGGCCTCGTCCACATCTCGCAGCTCGCCTCCGAGCGCGTCGCCAAGACGACCGACGTCGTCAAGGAAGGCGACAAGGTCTGGGTCAAGCTGATGGGCTTCGACGAGCGCGGCAAGGTTCGCCTCTCCATGAAGGTCGTCGACCAGGCGACTGGCAAGGAAGTCGTCGCCGAGAAGGGCGAAAAGTCCGAGAAAAAGGACGGCGGCGAAGCGGCCGAGTAAGGCCGTCACCCTCGCTTGCACTCGAAAATGCCCCTCCCCAACCCCTCCCCACAAGGGGGAGGGGCTTAGCCCGCGTCGCTGCCTCAGAACGCACAGAAGCATCCGCTCTTGCGGAACCGTTGATGGATGAACAAGGGGCGCGGCAAGGAACCCCTCCCCCTTGTGGGGAGGGGTTGGGGAGGGGTCTTTCCAAGACACGGAATCGCCCCATGAGCCGCGACGCGCTGAAAACCCTGTTCCACCCCTTCGAGACCGGCGTCATCGATCCGCCGGGGGAGGGCGAGCGCGTCCTGTTTCTGGGCGCTGAAGCGGGCTACAGGCTGCCGGAAGGCTTCGTGGCGCCGATTACCGCCGTGCAGCCCCTGCGGCCGCTCTATCGTGCCCTCGAGGCGATGCGGGCCGATGTGAGCCCCGTCGTTGCGGGCGAGGACTATGACATTGCCCTGGTGCTTTGCGGGAAACACAAGGGCGAGAACGAGGACCGCATCGCCGAGGCGCTGAAGCGGACGCGCGAGGGCGCCCTTGTCGTCGTTGCCGGCAGCAAGGAAGACGGCATCCAGTCGCTGAGGAAGCGCATCGCCAAATTCGAATGGGACGGCGACCATCTGCCGAAATACCATGGCGTCGCCTTCTGGTTCACACGGCCCGAGGATGTGGCCGATGCCATCCATCAGCTCGCCAAGGTACCGGTGCGGGTGGACGGCCTCTTCGAGGCGGCGCCAGGCATGTTCTCGCATGATCGCGTCGACGCCGGTTCGGAGCTTCTCGCCTCGCGCCTGCCGAAGGATTTCACCGGCCATGCAGCCGACTTCGGTGCCGGCTGGGGCTATCTCTCCGTGATGCTGGCGCAGGCATCACCCGGGCTCAAGGGCATAGATCTGTTCGAGGCCGATCATGATGCGCTGGAAGCGGCGCGCCGCAACATGAAGGCGAACGCACCCACGATGCCGGCTCGCTTCTATTGGCATGACCTGGCGAGCGAGGACACCCGCGACAAATACGACCTGATCGTGATGAATCCGCCCTTCCATGAAGGGCATGCCGCCGAGCCGGCGATTGGATCAGCGATCATCAAGGCGGCGCTGAAGGCGCTGAAGCAGGGCGGCAAGCTCATGCTCGTCGCCAATCGGGGCCTGCCCTACGAGCAGGTTCTGGCAGAGAACGCCAGGGAGTATGGCGAAACCTGCCGCAACGCGCGCTTCAAGGTGCTCTGGGCGAAGCGCTGACGAGGTTCGCACCTTCGCCCCTCAACCGGCCTGCCGGCCACCGGCTCCCCGCGCGCGGGGAAAGGGGACTTTGGGGCAAATCTTCAAACGTTTTGGTAACGGGCGGGTACCCGGTTACTCCACGTCGGCGACGCGCAACGTCTCGAGCGTCGGCATCGAGGTGATGTTGTAGCCGGAATCCACATAATGGATCTCGCCGGTGACGCCGCGGGAAAGGTCCGAAAGCAGGTAGAGCGCCGAGCTGCCGACGTCCTCGATGGTGACGGTGCGGCGCAGCGGCGAGTTCTTCTGCTGCCAGGAGAGCATGGCGCGGGCGTCGGAAATGCCGGCGCCGGCGAGCGTGCGGATCGGCCCGGCCGAGATGGCGTTGACGCGGATGCCGCGCGTGCCGTAGTCGGCCGCGAGATAGCGCACCGAGGCCTCCAGCGCCGCCTTGGCGACGCCCATGACGTTGTAGTTCGGCATGACCCGTACCGAGCCGCCATAGGTGAGCGTCAGCATCGTGCCGCCGTCGCTCATGAGGTCGGCGGCCCGCCTGGCGATCTCGGTGAAGGAGAAGCAGGAGATCACCATGGTGCGGCTGAAATTCTCCCGCGACGTGTCTGCGTAGAGCCCTTTCAGTTCGTTCTTGTCGGAGAAGCCGATGGCATGGACGATGAAGTCGAGCTTCCCCCAGCGTTCCTTGATCGCCGCAATGACGGCGTCGACGGAGGCGAGGTCCTCGACATCGCAGGGCAGCAGGAATTCGGAATTCAATTCGGCGGCGAGCGGCTTGACGCGTTTGCCGAGTGCTTCTCCCTGATAGGTGAAGGCAAGCTCGGCGCCTTGGCTCGCGAGCGCCTTGGCGATCCCCCAGGCAATAGAATGGTTGTTGGCCACACCCATGATGAGGCCGCGCTTTCCGTTCATCAGTCCGTTCATCTGGTTATCCGTTGTAGCGCTGGAAGACGAGCGTGGCGTTGGTGCCGCCGAAGCCGAAGGAGTTCGAGAGAACCGTGTCGATCCTGGCGTTGTCGATGCGCTTGCGGACGATCGGCACGCCTTCGAACTCGGGGTCGAGCGTGTCGATATGGGCGCTTTCACCGATGAAGCCGGCCTGCATCATCAAGAGGCCATAGATCGACTCCTGCACGCCGGCAGCACCCAGCGAATGCCCGGTCAGCGATTTGGTCGACTGGATATGCGGCATCTTCTCGCCGAAGACCTCGCGGATCGCGCCGATCTCCTTCTGGTCGCCGACCGGCGTCGAGGTTCCGTGGGTGTTGATGTAATCGACGTCGCCCTTCACCGTCGAAAGCGCCTGGCGCATGCAGCGGACCGCGCCCTCGCCGGAGGGGGCCACCATGTCGTAGCCGTCCGAAGTCGCGCCGTAGCCGACGATCTCGGCATAGATCTTGGCGCCGCGGGCCTTGGCGTGCTCCAGCTCCTCGAGGACGAGGACGCCGGCGCCGCCGGCAATCACGAAGCCGTCACGGTCGACGTCATAGGCGCGCGAGGCGGAGGAGGGCGTGTCGTTGAACTTGGAGGACATGGCGCCCATGGCGTCGAAGAGGTTCGACATGGTCCAGTCGAGGTCCTCGTGTCCGCCGGCGAACATCACGTCCTGCTTGCCCCACTGGATCATTTCCGCGGCATTGCCGATGCAGTGCGCCGAGGTCGAGCAGGCCGACGAGATCGAGTAGTTGACGCCGTGGATCTGAAACCAGGTGGCAAGCGTCGCGGAAGCCGTCGAGGACATCGCCTTCGGCACCGCGAAGGGTCCGATGCGCTTGGGGCTTACGTTCTTGCGGGTGATTTCGGCGGCCTCGACGATGGTGCGCGTCGAGGCGCCGCCGGAGCCCATGATGATGCCGGTGCGCTCGCTGGTGATCTCGGCGGCTTCGAGGCCGGCATCGGCGATCGCCTGCTTCATCGCCACGTGGTTCCAGGCGCCGGCCTGCGACAGGAAGCGCATGGCGCGCCGGTCGACGAGGTCGGTCGGGTCGAGTGTCGGCTGGCCCCAGACCTGGCACTTGAAGCCATGCTCGGCGAAGTCCGGGGAAAAGGTGATGCCCGATTTCGCTTCGCTGAGCGACGCGGTGACTTCGTCGGCATTGTTGCCGATTGAGGAAACGATGCCGAGGCCCGTTACAACAACCCGTCTCATGGTAGATGACCTTTTGTTAGTTGGAATCGTGCGGGGCGAGACCCCGCAGTTCAGTCGGCCTTTTCCTGGAAGAGGCCGACCCTGAGGTCGGTAGCCTTGTAGATCGTTTCGCCGTCGGCCTTCATCCAGCCGTCGGCGATGCCGAGAACCAGCCGGCCGCGCATCACCCGCTTGAAGTCGATGCCGTATTCGACCAGCTTCGTCTTCGGCGTCACCATGCCGGTGAACTTCACCTCGCCGGTCGAGAGGGCCCGGCCCTTGCCGGGCTCGCCGAGCCAGCCCAGGAAGAAGCCGGTCAGCTGCCACATGGCGTCGAGGCCGAGGCAGCCCGGCATCACCGGATCTCCCATGAAGTGGCAGGGGAAGAACCAGAGGTCCGGGGTGATGTCGAACTCGGCGCGCACATAGCCCTTATCGTGAGGGCCGCCGGTTTCCGAGATCTCGGTGATGCGGTTGAACATCAGCATCGGCGGCAGCGGCAGCTGCGCGTTGCCGGGGCCAAACATTTCGCCTCGGCCGCAGGTCAGGATTTCCTCATAGCTGAAGCTGGATTGCCTGGTGGTCATGAATGGTTGCTTCCCCGAGTGTCTCAAGTGTTCTCCGACCTGCTTTAGAGCAAGTTCGGCCTGAATTGAAGCGCGGCCCGCCCTGGGCGCTGCCGGTTGCAGTTTGGCACGTTCTTCCAAGTAGAGCGACATGCGGGCGGAAAAAGCGCCTTCGCATTTTTCCTCATGTCGCTCACTGTGGCGATCTCGTTCCGCCGTCGCTTACAATATGAATGTGGCGTCTGCCAGAGTTAAATACCAGCCTTCCCCCGCTTTAGGCGGATTTTCAGGCCTTTGCGGCCGCTTCCAGGACCGGAATCTATTGAAAGCCTCGGCGCCAGAAGTTATATCGCAAGCTGATACTCCATAAACTTGGCAGGAATATCGGAACGGCTGCGCATGACGAAAGCAACGGATATCTCTTCGCAGGAGAGGCTGCGCAATTCGGGACTGCGCCCGACGCGCCAGCGGATCGCGCTCGCCGATCTGATTTTCGCCAAGGGCGATCGCCACCTGACGGTCGAGGAATTGCATGAAGAGGCGGTCGAGGCCGGTGTGCCCGTATCGCTCGCGACCGTCTACAACACGCTGCACCAGTTCACCGAGGCCGGCATGATCCGCGTTCTCGCCGTCGAGAGCGCCAAGACCTATTTCGACACGAATGTCTCGGATCACCACCATTTCTTCATCGAGGGCCAGAACGAAGTCCTCGACATTCCGGTGAGCAATATCCGGATCGGCAATCTCCCCGAGCCGCCGGAAGGCATGGAGATCTCCCATGTCGACGTGGTGGTCCGGTTGCGCCGCAAGACGCAGCGCTGAGATCTACATAACTTCGTCCGGATCGCGACCGGGGCCGGCCTTGCCGGTCGGCAGCGTCCAGCCATATCGAAGTGCCCCGCCGCGCACCGCAAAGGCAGCAGCCACCCCGAGCGCCGAACTTGCGGCAAGCGGCAGGCCGACGAGCGTCGCCACCACGAAGGCGCCGGCCCCGACTAGTGCGGCGGTGACATAGATTTCCGGCCGGAGCAGCACCGAGGGTTCGCCGGCCAAGAGATCGCGAAGAATGCCGCCAAAGGTCGCCGTCAGCATGCCCGTGACCAGAGCAACGATCGGCGAACCGGTCGCCGCCAGCCCCTTCGCCGCGCCCATCACGCAATAGGCCGAAAGCCCGACCGCATCGAGCCAGACGAGCAGCCGGTAACGCGACTCGAAGCGGTGCGACGTCAGGAACACTATGAGCCCGGCGCAAGCGCAGACGATCAGATAGGCCGGGTTCATCACCCAGAAAACCGGCGTCGCGCCGAGGATCACGTCGCGCATCGTGCCGCCGCCGATGCCGGTGACGGAGGCGAGAAACAGGTAGCCGATGATGTCGAGCTGCTTGCGCGAGGCCGAAAGCGCGCCGGTCGCCGCAAACACCGCGACACCGGCATAGTCGAGGATTTCGAGGATCGGCATGGGTGCTCCGCTTGCGATGGCGCTGATCCGGGATCGACGCTATTCGCGATCATTACCGGAATGACGGGATTAAGTCAGCGGGCGGCAGGCTCGGTGGTCAAGGACATGCGCTGCAGCGCGCCGCGGTAGCCGCGCTTGCCCCTCATCCGGCCTGCCGGCCACCTTCTCCCCGCGAGCGGGGCGAAGGGGACTCGCGGCGCCCGCTCCAACCCCCTCTCGTCGCATGCGCGCAAGCTGGGAGAGGGACGGCAGTGACCGCAATCACTTCCCCCAAAACGCGGATAGAGCGCGCGACGGTGCCGCTTGCCCCCTTCGCCCCGCTTGCGGGGAGAAGGTGCCGGCAGGCGGATGAGGGGGATTCTCTTAATGCAGCCTATTCCGGTTCCGGCAGCAGCGTTTGCGTCCGGCCGAGCAGATAGTAGGCGAGAAGCCCGGTCCATTCCTTGGCGGCCGTCGTCGCCAGTTGCGCGTTGAGCGAGGGCTGGGTGAAATCGAAACCGAGCCGCACCCTGCCGCTCGTCCGGTAGTCCGCCGGCCAGGGAACGACCTCGATGCCGTTCGAGCGGAAGAGGCCGACCGCGCGGGGCATATGATAGGCCGAGGTGACCAGCGCGCAGCGTCCGAGCCCGTTCGCCGCGAGCAGCTCCCTGGTGTAGCGGGCGTTCTCGAAGGTCGTGCGCGAGTCTTCGTCGCGGATCACCCTGTCGGCGGCGATCCCGAACGCATCGAAGAAGCCTTGCGAGGCGCGCGCATCGCCCTCATAGGCGCCGCTGATCGAGCCGTCTCCGCCCGAAACGAGGATGCGTGCCGCCGGATAGGCCTCGGCGAGCCGCACCGTCTCGATGAAGCGATCCGCCGCCTGGTTGAACTCCATGCCGCCGCGGCTTGCTATCACCACATTCTCGAAGGCGCCGCCGAGCACGATGATGCAGGAGATCTCCGCCGGCGGTGGCGAGGGGCGGGAAAACCGGTCCTCGAGGATCTGCAGGAAATAGGGGCCGGTGGTGGTGAAGAGGCTGAGGAAAAGCACCACGAGGCCGAGTGAGGCGAAAACGCCGCCGCTGCGGCGGAAGCGGGCGAGCATGAGCAGCACGCCGACGAGGATGCTGAAAAACGCCAGGGACAGCGGCTGGGCGACGAGCCAAAAGATTTTCGAGACGAGGAACATGCGGATTTGCTCTTCGGCTCACTTGGTTAAGATTTTGTGAATTCCATCGTCAGTGGCATCTCGCGACGAGCAATCGCCGCCTTCGCCAATTGCATCTAACTGAGAGTGGAAGATTTTGGTGGAGCTAAGCGGGATCGAACCGCTGACCTCTTGCATGCCATGCAAGCGCTCTCCCAGCTGAGCTATAGCCCCATCAAGGGTCCGGCAGTGCCGGTTCCGGGAAACCGTCGGGCATTGTGCCCGGCGAGTGGCGGCTTATTACTTCTGCTTTCGGCAGATGGCAAGCCGAAAATTGAAGGCCGGGGCGATTTTATTTTCTCTTCCGGCCATCCGCCCGGCCGCCGTATCGTCTTGCGGCCGGAGCGGCTTTTATGCGTCTTTTGAAAGTCTTAGACGTCCTCGTCCTCGTCCGAGACGCCGATGAGGTCGCTCATGTCGTCATCATCGTCTTCGTCGTCGGCCTCGAGGAAGGTGTCGTCGTCGTCGCCGTCGATCTCGACGTCGTCATCGCCGAGATCCGGCAGGTCGTCGCCGCCCGCTGCCTCTTCGTCGGCATCCTCGAGCGAGACGAGTTCGACTTCGGTGTTCTCTGCATCGACTTCCGTGACGTCTTCCTCTTCCTCCTTCTCGAGCACCTTGGCGACGGAGCTCTCCTCGAAGAAGGACAGCGGATAGGACTTGCCCGTATAGGGGGAGACGATCGGATCACGGTTCAGATCGTAGAATTTGCGCCCCGTTTCCGGGTCGATGCGCTTTGTTCCAAGTTCCGGTTTTGCCACAGTCAAAGCCTCTTGAATGGCCGGCGAGCCGGCTCTTGCCGGAAAGCCGGCGGGTGGAAAGGTATCAAGCTTATGATGATTAGCCGGTCCCCATAATCGTCTTGGTGTCGTCTGTCAAAGGCAAACTTCCGCGGCAAACTTCGCGGCCGGGCAAGCCGCATTTTCTTCGTGGGGGAGGATGACCCCTTTTGCTCTTTATGTTAGGGAGCCGCAACACCGGCGGTTCCTCCTTCAACTCCCAAGCTGCGCTTGATCCCTGGACCGCCGCCGAGCCGGATTGTCAGAGGTAAACATCATGTCCCATGGCCTGAGCCCGCGGCCCGCCACCGCCAAGAAGTCTGCCGATCTCAAGGGCACGGTGCGCATTCCCGGCGACAAGTCGATCTCGCATCGCTCCTTCATGTTCGGCGGGCTTGCCTCGGGCGAGACGCGCATCACCGGCCTGCTCGAAGGCGAGGACGTGATCAATACCGGCAAGGCGATGCAGGCGATGGGCGCCAGGATCCGCAAGGAGGGCGGCACCTGGATCATCAACGGGGTCGGCAACGGCGCGCTGCTGGCGCCGCAAGCGCCGCTCGACTTCGGCAATGCCGGCACCGGCTGCCGGCTGACCATGGGGCTGGTCGGCGTCTATGATTTCGATTCCACCTTCATTGGTGACGCCTCGCTGACAAAGCGTCCGATGGGCCGCGTGCTCGATCCGCTGCGTGAGATGGGCGTCCAGGTGAAATCGGCCGAGGGTGACCGGCTGCCGGTGACGCTGCGCGGGCCACAGACGCCGAACCCGATCACCTATCGCGTGCCGATGGCGTCCGCCCAGGTCAAATCCGCCGTGCTGCTCGCCGGCCTCAACACGCCCGGCATCACCACCGTCATCGAGCCGGTGATGACCCGCGACCACACGGAAAAGATGCTGCAGGGTTTTGGCGCCAATCTGTCGGTCGAGACCGATACGCAAGGCGTGCGCACCATTCGCCTCGAAGGCCGCGGCAAGCTTACCGGCCAGGTAATCGACGTGCCGGGCGATCCGTCCTCCACCGCCTTCCCGCTGGTGGCGGCGCTGATCGTTCCGGGCTCGGACGTCACCATTCTCAACGTCTTGATGAACCCGACCCGCACCGGTCTCATCCTGACGCTGCAGGAAATGGGCGCCAACATCGAAGTCACGAACCAGCGGCTTGCCGGTGGCGAGGACGTCGCGGATCTGCGCGTGCGCTATTCGGAGCTGAAGGGCGTCACCGTACCGGAAGAGCGCGCCCCGTCGATGATCGACGAATATCCGGTGCTCGCCGTCGCCGCCGCCTTTGCCGAAGGCGCCACCGTGATGAACGGCCTCGACGAGTTGCGCGTCAAGGAATCCGACCGCCTCTCCGCCGTCGCCGATGGCCTGAAGCTCAACGGCGTCGACTGCGACGAGGGCGAAGCCTCGCTGGTCGTGCGCGGCCGCCCCGGCGGCAAGGGCCTCGGCAATGCTGCGGGCGGCCAGGTGAAGACCCATCTCGACCACCGCATCGCCATGAGCTTCCTCGTCATGGGGCTCGCCTCCGAACATCCGGTGACCGTCGACGACGCGACGATGATCGCGACAAGCTTCCCGGAATTCATGGACCTGATGACGGGGCTTGGCGCGAAGATCGAGTGACCAAGACAACGGGACACCGGTCGGGGTCGCGTGGAGCCGAATCCCTGCAAAGGCGAGGTGGTATGGGCCTAAGGGCGACGGTCGGATGGCTGCTTACGATGGCCGTCGTTGTGGTCCTCACGCTGTTGACGCAGATCGGCGGCCTGATCTGGCTTCTTTCGCTTTGCATTTCGCGCCTGTGGAGGGGACGGATCGGCGTTACCGCCTTTCTCCTGCTGTTTGCGAGCTTGTATGCGGCCGGCACCGCCCTGAGCCACGCCGTCGCTCCCGTCTTCGGCCGGGTCCCGCTTCCTTGCTTCGACGACGGTTCGTCCCGCCTTCGAATGCAAACTGCATTGTATTGCGTGCTGAACCGCCAATATGTGGTTCCGAAATTGAGAGAGGCGGCCTTCGCTTTGTCGCGGCATATGGACGAGGCGTTTCCGGGAACGACCAGCTTGGCGCTTGATGCGAACTTTCCCTTTTTCGACGGCTTTCCGCTGTTGCCGCATCTGTCGCATGCGGACGGTCGGAAGCTTGACGTGGCATTCTATTATCAGGATGCCGAGGGGCGTTTCCTCGACCGAGCGACGCGCTCTCCGGTCGGCTACTTTGCCTTCGAGCAGCCACGCGAAGATAGCGCCCTGCCATGCAAGGGTCGCAACGACCTGTTGACGTTTCGGTGGGGATGTCCTGCAAGCGCTCTGGCAGCCTTGGGCGCTCGAAGAAAAGCGAACCCGGGAGGCTCTTCGGTGGCTCTCCGATGAAGGCCGCGGCTTCGGCGTAGAGAAGATATTCGTGGAACCCCATCTGGCGCAGAGGCTTGGCGTCTCCGCGGAAAACATCAGGTTTCAGGGCTGCCGGGCAGCCCGGCACGACGATCATATTCACATGCAGGTTACAAAATGACACTTACCATCGCCATCGACGGGCCCGCAGCCGCCGGCAAGGGGACGCTTTCGCGCCGGATTGCCGAGGAATACGGCTTCCACCATCTCGACACGGGGCTCACCTACCGCGCCACCGCCAAGGCGCTTCTCGATGCCGGGCTGCCGCTCGACAATGAGGCGGTGGCCGAGAAGATGGCCCGCGAGGTCGAGCTTGCCGGGCTCGACCGCTCGGTGCTTTCGGCGCATGCGATCGGCGAGGCGGCGTCGAAGATTGCCGTGATGCCGGCAGTGCGCCGGGCGCTGGTCAATGCGCAGCGTGACTTTTCGCGGAAGAAACCGGGCACGGTGCTCGACGGGCGCGACATCGGCACCGTCGTCTGCCCGGACGCGGCGGTGAAGCTCTATGTAACGGCCTCGCCGGAGGTGCGGGCGAAGCGGCGCTATGACGAGATCATCGCCGGCGGCGGGGCGGCCGATTATGCGGCGATCTTCGAGGACGTGAAGCAACGCGACGAGCGCGACATGGGCCGCGCCGACAGCCCGCTGAAACCCGCCGAGGATGCGCACTTGCTCGACACGTCCGAAATGGGTATAGAGGCCGCATTCCAGGCGGCGAAGGTGCTGATCGACGCTGCCCTGAAGAAGATTTGAGGGAAGGTTTTTCGGCCCACGGCCGGATGTGTCTTCGAGCATGATCCCGAAAAGTGCGCAGCGGTTCTCGGAATGGATCATGCGAATTCAAAGAATGAAGAGCGTGATGACAATTCGCAGAATGGTCTTCACGCTCTGACAAAGCCTGAAATTCCGTCCATGCGCCGGATTGCCCTTGAAAAGGGCGGACTGGGTTCAGGCCTGTTCAACACCAGCCCCCGGCGCATATGCGTCTCCGGCAGGAGATGCAGCAGGAGATTATATGTCTGCAACCACCCCCACCCGTGATGATTTCGCCGCACTTCTCGAAGAGTCCTTCGCCAAGACGGACCTCGCCGAAGGCTATGTCGCCAAGGGCGTCATCACGGCGATCGAAAAGGACGTCGCCATCGTCGACGTCGGTCTGAAGGTCGAAGGCCGCGTGCCGCTGAAGGAATTCGGCGCCAAGGCCAAGGACGGCTCGCTCAAGGTCGGCGACGAAGTCGAGGTCTATGTCGAGCGTATCGAAAACGCGCTCGGCGAAGCCGTTCTGTCGCGCGAGAAGGCTCGCCGCGAAGAGAGCTGGATGCGCCTGGAAGTGAAGTTCGAAGCCGGCGAACGCGTCGAAGGCATCATCTTCAACCAGGTCAAGGGCGGCTTCACCGTCGATCTCGACGGCGCTGTAGCCTTCCTGCCGCGTTCGCAGGTCGACATCCGTCCGATCCGCGACGTAACCCCGCTGATGCACAACCCGCAGCCCTTCGAAATCCTCAAGATGGACAAGCGCCGCGGCAATATCGTCGTTTCGCGCCGCACGGTTCTCGAAGAGTCGCGCGCCGAGCAGCGTTCTGAAATCGTTCAGAACCTCGAGGAAGGCCAGGTTGTCGAAGGTGTCGTCAAGAACATCACCGATTACGGTGCGTTCGTCGACCTCGGCGGCATCGACGGCTTGCTGCACGTCACCGACATGGCATGGCGTCGCGTCAACCATCCGTCGGAGATCCTGAGCATCGGCCAGCAGGTCAAGGTTCAGATCATCCGCATCAACCAGGAAACCCACCGCATCTCGCTCGGCATGAAGCAGCTCGAGTCCGATCCGTGGGATGGCATCGGTGCGAAGTATCCGGTCGGCAAGAAGATCACCGGTACGGTCACGAACATCACCGACTACGGTGCGTTCGTCGAGCTGGAGCCGGGCATCGAAGGCCTGATCCACATCTCCGAAATGTCCTGGACCAAGAAGAACGTCCACCCCGGCAAGATCCTGTCGACTAGCCAGGAAGTCGACGTGGTCGTTCTCGAAGTCGATCCGACCAAGCGCCGCATCTCCCTCGGCCTCAAGCAGACGCTCGAGAACCCGTGGCAGGCATTCGCGCATAGCCATCCGGCCGGCACCGAAGTCGAAGGCGAAGTCAAGAACAAGACCGAATTCGGCCTGTTCATCGGCCTCGACGGCGATGTCGACGGCATGGTCCACCTCTCCGACCTCGACTGGAACCGTCCGGGCGAGCAGGTCATCGAGGAATACAACAAGGGCGATGTCGTCCGTGCTGTCGTTCTCGATGTGGACGTCGAGAAGGAGCGCATCTCGCTCGGCATCAAGCAGCTCGGCAAGGATGCGGTCGGCGAAGCTGCCGCTTCCGGCGAACTGCGCAAGAACGCCGTCGTTTCGGCCGAAGTCATCGGCGTCAACGATGGCGGCATCGAAGTGAAGCTCGTCAACCACGAAGACATCACCTCGTTCATCCGCCGCGCCGATCTGTCGCGTGACCGTGACGAACAGCGTCCGGAGCGCTTCTCGGTTGGTCAGGTTGTCGACGCCCGCGTCACCAACTTCTCCAAGAAGGACCGCAAGATCCAGCTGTCGATCAAGGCTCTGGAAATCGCGGAAGAGAAGGAAGCGGTCGCTCAGTTCGGCTCGTCCGACTCGGGCGCCTCGCTCGGCGACATCCTGGGTGCAGCACTGAAGAACCGTCAGAGCAACGAGTAATCGCTGCCAGGCCTGAAATGATGAGCCCGCGGAGAGCGATCTCCGCGGGCTTTTTCGTGGCGAGGCCGAGACGGCCAGGGGGCCGGCATTGAACCGCCCCAAAAGCGTGCCGTCAGGATAGGCGCCTAACCCAGCCCGCCGAGCTTGCTGTAGAGGTCATAGGAATCGCTCGCCTCCGGGTCGTCCGCATCGTCGCCGCCTCCTTCGGGATCCTGTCCTTCCTTCTCCTCTTTCCGATCCTCCGGATCCGTGCCGGCCCCGCCCTGGTTGTCATCGCGGCGGGAACGGTCGGCCGTGTCGCGCCCGTCATCCGCTTCCTCCTGCGCCGGCAGATAGGGCACCATTGCGAAGGGAATGATTTCCGGGAGCCCGCCTTCGACGAGGAGGGCGATCGCCTGTCGCATGGCGACGTCCTCGCCGGCCGGCGCTCGCCGTTCCACGACAGGCGTTCCGGCGGAGGGCCTCTCCGTCTTTTCCGAGGCGATCGGTTCGGCGATGGGCTGGGAGTCCGCCGCAGCGTTGTCCCGCCGCGCGCCGTCCGGCCCAGGCGCGGCCGGCGCCGACCGAGTCGGCACGGGCTCCCGTTCGGCGCCCCTGGGCACCCGCACCCGCCGGTCTTCAGCCATGATGTCGGGCAGGTCGAGGCTGCCTTGTAGCAGCAGCTCGGCGGCGTCGGCGAGCGAGGGCTCCGGGAATGCCTCACGCACCACCGCGGCTTGGGCCGGCAGCCGCCTGTCTCCGCCTGCGCGCGTCGGCCCATAGGTTCCGTCCGTCTCGAATGCGTCCGCGTCCCGGGCAGAACCTAGCATCGTCGCCGTTTCCGCTTCGCCGAAAGTCTGGTCCGGCCCGTTGTCGGGCATCTCGGCCGACTGTTGGGGGCCGGCCGCTTCGCCGCCTTCGAAACCAGCCGGCAAGGCTTCGTCTCCTGCCGCAGCTGTAGCACCGACACTATCGGAGGTGTCCGGCAATGCCGGCGGCATCGCCTCGGCCGCCTCGACGCCGTCCTCAGCAGCCCTGACGGAGGCCGTCGTAGCCGCAACATCGCCGTTGCCGGGCGGCGATTGCGCGGGTTGCGTGACTCGGTCCTGCGCCCGCTGCGGCGCCGCACGGGTCGGCTCGCCGGGCTCGGTCGCCTGCGACGTGTCATGAAGCGTCAGCTCGGCGGCGTCCCCATCGTCCGCGCCATAGGTTTTCCTCAGCATTGCCTGGAGCAGCGCCAGGTCGCTAGGCGGGGGCGTCTGGGCGGCACCAAGGTGCTGGGCCACCGGCAACTGCAGCGGCAGGTTCCGTATGCCCGTATGACCGGCGGGCAGGGGTACGGTGGAGACCGCTCCCGTCGATGGTCCGCCTCGGGTCAGGGCCGCGAGGCGTCGCGCGAGGCTGCCGCCGCCAAGCTGCTTCTCGATCACCAGCCGTTCCGGCAGCGGCAAGGATTCCACGGCCTCGACCAGACGCCGGGTAAAGGCGCGGCCGGTCTCCTGCGGCAAGGGCGAAAATTTGAGAACGCGGGCAATATCCTCCATGAGCCGCACCAGCGCGTCGCGCGGAAGAACCTCCTTGCCGGAAAGGTGACGGCCGAGCATGTCGAGCAGCTTCTGGATCGCCTCGGTGCGCGGGCCGGAAGGCAGCAAGACGCGCCGGACGATCTGGACGGCGTCGTCGCCCGGCGCGCTTGCGTTCCTGATCGTGCCAATCGGTATCGGCATCCTCGTCTCCAATTGCGTACGGCGGCGCCATGCGGAACCGCGCTCGCCATCGAACGTCTTGCTGCTGGAGGGCGCTTCATGCGCGTAGCGGCCGATGGGCGGGCCCGCCGCGGCCTCGCCGCCGGCATGGGACCTACAGCGCCGCGCGTCATAGCGGACGCGCGAAGGCCGCTGTAACACTTTGAATGCTGCATGTTTTGTCCTTAAGTCGGCTCCAAGGAAACATGCAGAATGCATGATCATAAAAACTAGGGCAAAGAAGTTTATGAAGCGTTAACCATAGAGACCGTGACGGCGCCGGAACACTCTGCAGGGTGCGGCACGAAGCCGGTATGCGCCTGATGTTCGCCCTCTTGCGGGAAGGCACCTCCCGGGCCATCCTGCCGGGACGAGCCCTGATGGAGGTACCGATGACATTCCGTCCGCCGCAGTCGCTGCGCCGTTTCGATGCCGGAAGCGGCGTGAACGTCCTCGAATACGAACTCATGGCCGAACGCGCCGATGCCTTGGGGCGCCACGGCCTCAAGGTCGAGAAAGCGATCGCTGCCCTGAACGGCTTCGACCCGCAAAAAGGCCAGCCGGAGGAACGCGAGCGGCTTCTCGACGAGGCGGCCGACGCCGTCTGGGCCTTCTTCATCCAGCGCGAAATCTGCGGCCTGCGCGACAGCCGCGATGCGGTGCGCCGCTACGGCATCCCGAAGGAGGTCATGGCGCGGCTCGGGATTGTCAGAAAGCGATAGCCCGAACTCTCGCAATGCCGCTTGCGGCAGTCTTCCGCGACGCGGCCTTCAAAAATCGGGAGGCCCGGCGAAAGCCGCCGCGCCTCATCGAGCGAGCCCTTACCAGCCCCGGCCGAAGCCCCCATAAAAGCCAGGCCGGTAGTACCGCGGGCCATAATAGCGGTACGGATAGTAACCCCCGTAATACCGGTAGGGATAGTAGCCGGGATAGTAGCCCGGGCCGTAATAGCGGGTCCCGTAATAATACCGGTTGCCGTAATAATAGCGCGGATAGTACCCGACGCCCGGTCCGAAGTAGAAGCTGATGCCGGACCGGCGATAGCCGTGATGGTAACCCGGCCAGCCACCGTAGTAGCCGCCCCGCCAGCGCGGGTAATAGCCCCGACCATAATATCCACGGTGGGTCACGTTCTGGATGTCTGCGGGGGCCTTGATCTCTATGTCGAGCGCCGGACGCGGCATGGCCTGGACAGGCGCGACAGGGGGGATCATGGAGGCGGCCGCCAGCGCGCAGCTCATAACGAAATTTCGAAATCCCGTCATCTTCATCTCACTTTCCGAAAGGCGTGCTTTCTGGTTCTTGTCCCTCCTCCTAGACTCTTGTTTGGGTGGCCTTTTTCCCTGACGTCGGGGCGCGAGCACGTACTCGGACGCCGGATTCCGCGCCGATCAGCCGTCCGAGGAAGCATGCGCCTCTTCGATGCTCATGTCACCGAAATTCTTGCCGCATCTTTGAGGGGTTGGAACGCGTCGGCCCGATCGGAGGAAGGCCGGGCACAACGAGGCGCCGCCGCCCCGCAGTGCTTTTTCGCGTCCGGGCGTGAAAACTTCAAAATGCCTGTTGACACTTCGTCCCCGGCCTTTTACATGCCGGTCCGTCGCCCAGATGGCGGAATTGGTAGACGCGCAGGTTTCAGGTACCTGTGCCGCGAGGCGTGGAGGTTCGAGTCCTCTTCTGGGCACCATTTCCCTTTGAACGTGTTGTAAACGTTCAACTAACTGATTTTGCATGATCTTCGCTCACCCGAGTGCTACACACGGGTGACACACATGCGCATCAGAATGGCATCCCCCATGCTCCGCAAAGGTTCGACAGTCCTCCAGTTCAGGCAGCGCATTCCACGCGATGTCCTCGACAGGGCCAGGGGGGTGTGCTTTGGCAATTCCTGTGGGCGACGAGGTCCTCCACACGATTGTCGGTCCCGCAGCTCAGGAAGTCACGGGCTCTCTGCGCACTCGCGATCCTCATGAGGCGAAGGCGCGGAAGTCAGTCGTCCTTGCATACCTCAACGACATCTGGCGGTCACTTCGTGAAGGCCCGAAGCGGCTGACCCAAAAGCAGATCGTCGCGTTGGCTGGCGAAGCCTATCGCGAGCTTGTTTCGTCGTTCGACGATAATCCCGGTTCGCCCGAGACATGGAAGCAGCTCGTCCTGCTACAGATCAAGGGCATGGCTCAGGATGCGCGGGAGCGGTGGTTTGGCCCTGCTGTTGACCCGATCTTGGCGAAACATCGGCTTGTCGTCGATAGTGACAGCCGCTCCGCTCTTATAGCTGCCGTTGGCGTGTCGCTGTCTCAGGCTTCGGTTCGCCTCGCGCAGAACGCCGGGGGCGACTATAGCCCTGACACGGTCGTATCTCGTTTCCCGCCGCTGGAATTGAACAGGCAACCCAACCCGACGCCCCCGTCAGCAGATGTCACGACCGGTGACGGCGGACCGACCATCCGCGAAATGTCTGAGAAAAAGCTGGCGATGAAAGGTAAGGGACACGCTACGACCGAGGCGACCGAGACGGCATTGCGGCTATTCGAAAGCTTTCACGGTCAAAAGCCTATGGCAGCCATCAGCCGCAGGGAAGTAGCTGATTGGATAGAGCTTCTGCAGCGCAAACCCACGCAACCTGATAAAGACCACCGCAGCCTCGGCTTGCGTGAACTGGTCACGGCATATGCAGAACGTTCCGACGTACCGAGACTTTCTGGCAAGAGCATCAACGGGCATGTCGGCCATCTCAACTCCATTTGGACGTGGGCGAGACAGCGGGGACACATTGACCGATCTCTTGATAATCCGTTCAGTGAGCAGCGTGTCGAAGAGAGGGCGCCAGCAGCCGACGAGGGGTTCACTCCCGCCCAACTGCAAGCCATCTTCAATCTACCGGTCTTTACGCAGGGAACGCGCCCCCTCGGGGGCAGAGGAGAAGCGTCATTCTGGGTGCCGCTCTTGCTCTTGACGTACGGCAATCGCCCAGAGGAGATTTGTCAGCTTCTCGTCAGCGACGTGTTCTTCGACGATGAAGAGAAAGCATGGTGCCTACGGATCACCGACGAGGGTACCCATCCCATGAAAGGCGCCAGAAACATAAAGGCCGATGGGAACCCCTTGGTCAGGCGAACCCTGCCGGTCGCCAAGCGGCTGTTGGACCTTGGTTTCGCGGAGTACGTCGAGAGCCTCAAAAAGGCGGGGGAGTTGGCGCTATTTCCCAAGCTGACCACAAAAGGAAAGCGCCGCTATCTGCACTCCAGCTTCGCGGCGTGGTGGGGCAAGTATCTCCGCGAGAACGGCGCCATTCCTGAGGCCGGTAACAAGCCCCTGCGTGGCTTTCGCGATGCTTGGACTACCGCCGCAGCACGTAGCGGTTTAACCGAGGAAGAGCGAGAGTGGATACAAGGGCATTACATCGGCAAAGGAAAGACGAGCAACCGACGCTATGGTGTGCGGGACTTTGGAGCCAAGATCGACGCGGTCTCCTACAAGGGCCTTGATTTGTCGCGGCTACGGGGGCGAAAGCTTCCTTAGCGTCATGGCCTATCTGATGTCGGACATCCCTCAAACTGGTGCGGCATACTTCGTTTCGGGTGCATCAAGTTTGTCACATGCCAGAAGTAACTGTCGCGCATATCGTTTTGACGCCTCTCTCATTCGCGCATCCGACACGCCAAACAGGACGTATACGAAATGGAGAACGCTTACCGTCAAAACATATGGAAGCGAAGCAGTGGCATCGTTGAACCACTGTATGTATCCATAAAGTATAAGAAGGCAGGTCAGGCTTACTGCTAAGTTCATCATGAGGGCGATCCACTTTAGACCGAGCAGATTTCGGAAGTATCCGTATGTAATATTCTCATCATATATGATGCGATACTGAGTAGTGTCTCGTGTGGCTTCACGCAACCATGTAGCAGCTTCATTGTAGAATTGCCTCGCGCCCAGGGGGTCAGAAGTGGCTTGCTCCATCGTTGGATAAGGCCGCCGCAATTGCTTGCTTAGGAAAGACAGATACCTCAGCTTTGCCTCGTCGCTGAAGGTTCGATCGCTATAGTAGATTGGATCGAACGTTGGCCAACCGCCGTTGTCACGGTAGACGCGATTTTGAACCCTACGCCCCGCTTCGCGGGAAACGTTTGAAAGCGCGAACAGCACCACAACAAGTCCAATGGTCGCCCAGAGTTGGGTCGCATCGAAAGAGCGGAGATCGAGGACTGCGACGAGGAGCGCTATTGCTGGTGCCACTGTGATGATCGCGGGGGCGAGCCTCGCTTTGACTGTGTATAAGTCGAAATGTTCCACGCTCGGCCTCGCTCACTGGTTGATTTCGCGCAGGATGCTCGCAAGCTTAGTCCAAGCTATCACTGATTTGGGGCGAGTCGTAAATGGCCGACTTCTATGAGTTAGACTTCTTGGCAGTGGAGACGCAGAAGAGTGGCGATGCAATTTCCCTTCGCTACTCCCTGAATGGCCAAGAGTTCATACACGTTATTGATGGTGGTTTTGCGGAGACTGGGGAGCGCTTGGTTACCCACATCCGAGATCACTACGGCAGTCCGAGTTATATCGATCACGTCGTGGCGACACATCCAGATGGTGATCATACAGTCGGGCTTCGGTCCGTTCTCGAAGCTTTCGACGTCGGTGCACTCTGGATGCTCAGGCCGTGGCACTACGTTGATTTGTTAATGCCAGGATTTCCAACCTACAAAAGCAGGTCGGCACTCGTAAGCAAGTTGCGTGAGTTATATCCTAATCTTGCTGCTCTCGAAGACATCGCTATTGATCGCGGCATCCCGATCTATGAGCCGCTCCAGGGTGCCACCATCGGTGTCTTCACAGTCCTCGCCCCTTCCCTTAATCATTTCTTGCAGTGTGTATGGGAGTCGGATCGCACACCAGAAACCTCGATGGGCGAGAAGGCGTCGGCGTTCACGGGATTGGCTTCACTTGTTCTCGAAGCAGCTAAGAGAGCCATAAACTACACGCTCGCTTCGTGGGGGCTGGAGGCGTTCTCGCCCGAGTCGAGCAGCCGTGAGAATGAAATGAGTGTCGTTCAATACGGGGTGCTGTGTGACCAACGGATTTTGTTAACTGCCGATGCCGGAAGAGACGGGCTAACCGAAGCACTGGATTATGCTCCTAATGCAGGCGTTTCATTCCCCGGAGTAGACAAGTTTCAGGTCCCCCACCACGGCTCGCGCCGAAACCTCAGTTCGGAAATCTGCGACCGCATCCTTGGGCCGAAGCTACCGGCGAAAGCCGAAGCCTCTCTCTTTAACGCTTACATCAGGTCCGCCAAAGCTGACCCGGACCATCCTCGAAAGGTTGTCATTCGCGCCTGTATCCACCGTGGCGGCAACGTCTACATGACAGAAGGCCAATCAATTGTGACAGGAGTAAATCGCCCGACGCGCACAGGTTGGACGAGCCTCGTAGCGGCGGACTATCCACATGAGCAGGAAGAGGCGTAGCTGTAAGCTAATGCTCTGAGGCGGCCTTACGCTGGCTTCTGATGTGTCAATAGGGAGGGGCCGGATGTTTATCGAAAAAATGTCCGGCACCCAATCAGATTAGCGGATGGGCGCGTTCCCCCCCGGTACCCCCTCCGATCTGTCACATCTCGGCAGCAATTCTCTCCTCCGCCCGTACCGCTTGTCCAATTCAGCGCGACGAAGTCGGAGCACACGCAGCGATGTACTCGGCGGGGTTTCCTCTGATCGCGTGCCGGTTTACACGCACAACGAACGTTGACATTTGATAATGGCGCTGACATGCTCCCTCCAACACAGGAGATCGGACATGCAGCAATACGTCATCTACACCCGAGTGAGCACCGAGGATCAGGGCCGTAGTGGTCTTGGGCTGGAGGCTCAGGAGCGGGACATCGCCATCTTCCTCGACAAGTTCTCCGACATACCCTTCGAGATCATCGGGGAGTTCCGTGACGTGCAGTCGGGAGCAGACAGTGAACGCCCTGAGCTGGCCAAGGCGTTGGAACTGGTGCGCAAGACGGGGGCTGAGCTGCTGGTTGCCAAGCTGGACCGGCTGAGCCGTAAGGTCTCCTTCATCGCCACGCTGATGGACGACAAGAGGGTGAAGCTCCGGGTCGCGCAGATGCCCCAAGCGGACAAGTTCCAGCTCCACATCTACGCGGCGTTAGCGGAACAGGAGCGGACGTTCATTTCCGAGCGGACCAAGGCGGCGCTTAAGGCTGCCAAGGGACGAGGCGTCCGTCTCGGTGGTCTCCGCGACAAGACGATGAAGCGCAACGAAGCGATCCAGCAGAAGGCGGATGCCGAAGCAGCCAAGGTCATGAAGATTGTCGGGCCGTTGAGAGCGTCGGGGCAGACCCTGAGCGCTATCGCTGAGACGTTGGACAGCATGAACATTCCGACATCCCGGGGCGGCAAGTGGACGCCGACGCAAGTGTCGAGGGTCTTGGATCGGGTCTCTTCTCGGTCCTCATAGCGGATAGCCGTACTCTGTTGCGGTAGGGGCTTTCCAGAGGCGGGAACGTCTTCCTGCCATCACCATAGCCGCAACCGCAGAATGCGCTCAGGAGGCCGCTACGGTGCCATGGCGCGGGGCCGAATAGGGACAACAGGAGCAACTTCTTCTCGATCTTGCGCCCCACCATCCCATCGACGCCGCGAAAGGAAATCACCATGGCACACACCGAGGCCAAACAATCACGACCAGTCCGATATTTCGCGGTGACATACTTCGACGGGGAGGAGGTCTTGAGCGGTGGCCGTCAGTCTGTCTTCCGCTCGAAACGACTGTGCCGCGCCAAGCGGATTGCTCGGTCAAACATGCCACTCGATGCCGACCGGATGGAGCTTGTCGAGATCAACGGCGCAGACTTCGACGAGCGCCGGGAAGCCCGACGACAGTGCTCTGGCGAATTGGGGCAACAGTAGGTCTACCCCGGGTTCCTCTATGGTTATAGCTAAGGCATCCACCCAGATGGACCGGGGTTCCTGACCAAAGCTCCCTGAGAGAAGAGGGATGGACCATTCCATCTCCTCCCCATGACCATAGCGTAACCGCAGTGAACCACGGTCTACACCTGCGGTACCGCCTTAGGCTGGCACTGTGGCTCCCCTCTCGCAGGTGATCTCCGTGGCACCCACGTGGAAGCATTCCATCGCTCACACCGAGGTCCCGCCTGTAATGAGGAGGATCAGCGATCTCCTCCAGCCCTATAGGTCAACCGGAGTTGCGCTGTCTGTCTTCGCCCTGGGCGATCTGTGAGGCATCCGTGACAGGCTCCGTCACCCCCACTGCAGCGCCACACGGACAACGTTTGGGGTAGCGAACACAGACTCCTCCGGTCTCCGGTGCCAACGTCCAGCCAAACCCCCGGCGTTCGTAATTCGCCCCCACCGCATCACAAAGAATGCCGGTCTCTGGGCGCTCCGGCAGTGCGCCACTTCACCTTCACCATCATCACCAACAGGAAAGGTATCCTGCGTTGATCCCAGCGGTTCTCACCGCCATGCACACCATTGAGCTGATCGGCTCTTACGTCGCCCGTCATGTCGAAAGCGGCCTCACAGTCGATCTCACCTCCCGTCGAAACCGCAGTACGACCAAGGGGCCAATCTCTCCGTTGTGTCGGAAGCTCGTTGACCTCGGGCATGATCCCAGTGGAACGGTACGTGTCATTCGCAAGGCGCTCGACAAGGAGGGACACATCCCCGTCTTTCAGCGCGACCGTACGCTCAAGACTTGGGCTGACGTCGATTGCGTCGAGAGCGAAACACGGTCGGTACGTGTCCAGAAATACCGCCCACTCCCTGCTGCGGTAGAGGCATTTCAGAGGGGCTAGCGCCTTCGGACGGCAACCGTAGCCAGAAGACCATGAAGCGCTTCCTTGGCGGGGACTGGCGGCAATAAGCTGGCTCCCCTCCCGAGGCCAACTGTTGGCGCTGGATCAGTTTGTTTGCCCTCTTGGCGACTGCATCGGTGTTGTTTGCGGTCCCTCATTGCCGGGTTCTAGCCGAAGGAGACGAGCAAGGATTTCGTCTCGGGTAGGGTTCGACTGTAGGGTAGCCAAGGGGTGTCTCAGGCCAAAGCCTTCAAGGATGGCATGTTGTCAGAGAGGCCGTTGATTAGCCGCAGCGATGCCGAGCCTCTCACATGAACGAACTGAAACTCACCGCCGTCAACAACAAAGCCCGGCCCCCCCGACACCAGTTCCTCATCTGCGGCGCAACGAGGATCGAAGAGTTTCGGGCTGCCAAACTATGGTCGGAGGCTCTCCACGGGCTCCCCGAGGCCCTAAGAGCGACGGGCATAACCAATTTGACTGCAACCCCGTCGGTTCCATTAAAGAGGTGGCCCCAAAACGTCTTCGCGCTGTAACGGGGATTGCTGTGCCAGTTGAGCCTTCAGGTCGGGCTGTTCCTCTCTCGGAAAGAAGGCTTCGTTAATCGCGGTGAGCTGATTGATGAGTACACTCAACCCTTGGTGGTCAAGACATAAACGTAAGTCGCCACTGCAAATCAGGGAGCCGTTGGATGAAATCCCTGTTTCACTGTACAATGTAACGACAACATTGCTGCCGCTGCGGAACGCATGAGCAGCGCCGTTGACCATTAGTGGCTTAAGTACTGAAAAGTCCCCGTAAAGAACCGCTCTTCCTCGGCCTTCTATCTCAAAATCAATGATTTTCGACTGCATCTATTTGCCCATCAACTTTGACGTTCCCCTAATGTAACTGGTCACATCCTTTGTTTCGAGCAGTCGCTTCCTCAGCTCATCGCTCATTTCTTGTTTTCTCAGTGCAATGGAGGAGGCGGGGTCGTCGGTCTCGAAACACAGATCAAACCACGGCTGCCCCCGCTTGAGGATGATGTCTTCGTCGGGGTTGAGCCATTCCACCGCCCAAGAAAGCGGTCTGGGCCAATTGTGTATAGGAAACCGTCCTTCAATCAATCGGAAGCCAGTCTGCCTACCTATTAGCTCTCTAGGAAACGCTTGATTGAGGTAACAGGGCGTTTCACTGGTGAATACATAAGGGGCTGTTATCTGGAAAACCGGATGCTCATGAGATGCCCACTGCTCTCTCGGGCTCCAAACGAACTGTTTACGAAGCTTTTCAATCGTAATTGAGGATTGCGACAGCACCGGCCGAACTTCCGGTCGATCTTTTGTTCCTGTAAAACGCAGTCGAAGGTCGTACGGCGCGTCGACGGTATAAGTCCGACTAAGTCTGGATAGAACCGCCGGACACGACATAACACCGCTGCGCCGGTCATTGTTTTTGTTGGTTTTGATTTGGCTTCTAGGGTCGAAATAGATGGCGCTGGCCTCTACTTCCAGCAGAAGCCAACCAATTTTTACCACCGCCGACATTAGTTGCAGTAGGTTTGATTGCCGTAAGTCGAGCAGCTCGATCCGTTGCTGCCGTAACTATGATTGCCATAGGTGGAAAAACTCGATCCATCACTTCCGTAAACCTGGTTGCCATAGCTCGAGAAGCTGGATCCGTCATTCCCGTACACCTGATTACCGTACTGGGAATAGCTGGAACCGTCATTTCCATAAACGTGGTTGCCATATTGGGAGTAGCTGGAACCATCGCTCCCATACATGTGGTTTCCATATTGGCTGTACGTCTGTGCGTCCGCGGAAGCGGCTCCCAGTACCCCAGCAGCAATTGCAACAATCCCTAGTTTCATTAGCCCCTCCATTACATCCACGTTGGACATGCATGAAGCAAGAGGTAAACACTAGTTTTATCTCGGTCAAATGTATTCGTTGCTCAGAAATTCCGAGCCATCGAGAACACCGTGTCACGTCTACATGGCCTACTGCCGTGGCCACCTCGATTGACCGAGGCTGGTCGCGAGGTGCTGCCCAACTTCGGCAACCCGGCAGACATCCACGGCGAGGAGCATGTGGTCTCCGAACTCCGCGCGGCTGGGGCGATGACCGAGGACGAACGGAAGCAACGTACGCGTCTTCGCTGTGCATAAGCCTATGGTGTGGAAAGATTTCTTGGGCACCATGAACGTTTCCACTCAGGCAACTGTCCCGCTGCCAGAAGTATTTCCTTGGCCGTCCGCAGCCTGAACTCTCGGCGCTTCTGCGGATTGGGCCGGTTCTTCAAATATTTGCCTCAGTGGAGCCATTGCCGCGGTGCAATCATCTCGTTGGTTTTGCTTCAATATTCTCTGTTGACGGTGGTTCGTCGCTTTCATAGAGGCGGAACGGGGATCGACCCAATGTGATTTGCGAATAGGGAGACGACGCAATGCTCATCAAGATCGGCGGCTTCGAAATGGAAGTCTCGCGTGGCGGTATGTTCCTCGGCATCAACCTCGGGAAGCGCTGGCGTTACCAAACATTCCGCACATGGACGGCAACTGGGCTGAGTGCATCAGATTGGATAGACCGCACCCCGAATAGCGTGGCCGATAGTAAGGCCGTCGAGGCGGGTCGCCGGGGTTTCTGAGGATGCGGAAGAAGATCACGAAGCCCCTACAGCGGGTTCAACCTGTGTCGCCCCGCAAGTTCAACAACCTCCAATCCCCCGGCGTCCCAGTCCAGTACGACACAGTCTACGGGTACTTCTCCAGAAGGTTTCCTGACGTGTTCGACCGGCTCGACGATCCCATCACCTACCTTAGCAACGATATTGAGGCTTTGGTCATCCGGTCGTTCGACATGGGCCGCATCTGCAAGATCGTCGAAGCTCCCAAAGCCCTGAGGGAAAGAGGTGTGGAGAGGGTGTTGGCATTCCCGCACGTCGTACTGGTTCGACACTACCGTCCACGGACGGAGTAAGGCAAGGAGCTACGAGGGAACTTGCGCGGCACCCCACAAGAGTGCTACACAAGGTGCAAACGGTGAGCGGAAAAATCGTGTAATTTCAATAGGGAAGAGGTCTAATTGCCCAGTCCTCTTCTGGGCACCATTTCCCTTCAGAAATGCAGAAAAAGCCCGGATTGCCGGGCTTTTTGCATTTTCCGGACGTGATCGGGGCGGGCTGAGCTTGAGCATGAACGTTTACGCCGCCGTTCCCGTCTGCTCGCCCGCCTGCTGCTCGGCGATCGCGGCGGCCGCCAGGACCTCGTAGATTTCCAAAGCACCGGCTCGCCCCTTTGCCTGGGCGAGGCCGAGCGGGCGGAAGGCGATGACGTCTCCGCATTGCGCCACCACGGCGCCGCTCGCCAGGATCGTCGTGCCGTAGTCCTTGTTCATCCCCTCGAGCCGCGAGGCGACGTTCACCGTGTCGCCCATGGCGGTATATTGCAGGCGTTCCTTGGCGCCGACACTGCCGACGACGGCCGGGCCGGTATGGATGCCGAAGCGGGTGCGAAACTCCGGCAGCCCTTTCTCCCGCTGTTTCGCGTTGAAGGCGGCGAGCCGCTCTTCGACGGCCAGCGCGCAGCGACAGGCGTGTTCGGCATGCCGCGGGTCGGCGACCGGCGCGTTCCACATGGCAAAGACCGAATCGCCCAGAAACTGGATGATCGTGCCGTCATGCGCGGCAACCACTTCGCTGAAGATGTCGAAATATTCCGACAGCATCGCGACCACCGCCTCCGGCGAGTGGTGTTCGCTGATGGCGGTGAAGTCGTAGATATCGGTGAACAGCGCCGTCACCTCCTGGCGCCAGCCGGCGCGGCCGGTGAACTGCCCCGACTCGATGCCCTTGCGCACCAGCTCCCGCGGCACATAGAGCGCGAAGGTGAAGATCGCATCGCGCGCCCTGTTCATCGCGCCGTTGAGGGTCGAGATTTCCGTCACATGCGAGGGCACGTCGATCGGCGTGGTGAAATCGAGATCCTGCAGCCGGTTGGCGCTGGCGGTGAGCTGGTTCAGCGACTTGGTGATCAGATGCGCGAGCACCAGCGAGAAAAGCACGGCAAGCACCACCACCGAACCCGAGACGGCAAGGCCCTGGACGAGCGTCTCGTTGGCGGCCGCCATCAACTCGTCGAGCGGCGCCGCGACGACGATCCGGTGGCCGGACAGAAGCACTGCCGACTGGAGCGCCGTCACCATCACCAGATAGGTGCGATCGCCGACGTCGACAAAGCTCACCTTGCCCGGTGTCGGCGGGTTACGCCGAATGCTCTCGACGAGCGGGTCGGTTTCAGGCACCGCAACCGGCGCGGTGCTGTCCTTGGTGGCGAGGATGCGTTTCATCGCCACCGGATCGGAATGGATGATGGGCCTTCCGACGGCGTCGAGAACCAGGGACACGGAGTCGTCCGTCAGGCGTTCGCGAGACAGGAAGTCGGTGATCGTGTCCAATACGACATCGGCGCCGATGACGATCTTCGGGTTGCCGCGATGGGCCTGCGAAATGGTCATGCCGAGCTTGTTCGTCGTTGCCATCTCGTAAGGGCCAATCGCCATCGGCGCCTTTCCGTTGACGGCCGCGCGATACCAGGGGCGCATCCGCGGATCATAGCCGGCCGGGGGCACCCGGCGCTCGGCGAACTGCAGGCCGCTTGCGTCGAGGAAGAGGACCCGGTCGAGCCGCTTTCCCTGATCGTCCCGTTCCATCGAGCGGACGGCGAGCGTCGCCCCCCGCGGTGCGTCGAGCGCCATCCGCCAGGCCGCGGACCGAAGATCGACGACGTGGAAGAAGGCGCCGCTCGGATAGCCGACATAGACGCCGTCGATATGGGGCGAGCGGATGATGCCTTCGCGCAGCACCGCCACCTTGTCGTTCATGCGCTCCGGCGGCGGCAGCAGAAACGCATTGGCGACGGATGCGACGAGGCTGACCAGCGCGGACGTGTCGCCGGACAGCATGCCGAGCCGATCGACGAGGCGGTCGACGAAAGCCCCCATGTTGGCCTCGGCATTCGCGATCGCCGCGTTGCGGGCGCGGCGGTAGTCGAGACCTACGAGAGTGGCGGAGACGACGACGAGGATCGCGACCATGACGAGGCTCAGCAGCGACCGGAGCGTCCAGGTCTCGGGACGCTTTTTCTCCTCTGAGCCGCGCATGTTTCCGTGCCCCTATGCGGATTGGCCGAATGATCTTTGCAAGATAGCGGGGATTTGCAATAGGGCTGTTTGTCGCCCTTGTCAGCAGGTCCGCATCAATTGACGCTGACCGGCCGGGATCGCATCCGCGCCACCGTCTCGCGTTCCGCCCGCTTGCAGCGCATTGGCGGCAGATTGCGGTCCATCAATTCCATGTCCTCGAGCACCATCTTGCCCATCTTCTTGAAGGCCGGATCGAGCGCGCCGGCCCGGTGCGCCGAGCGCAGGAAGCCGGGAAGCCGGCGGACCGGATGGTCGAGCGGCAGCGGTTCTTCCGGGAAGACGTCGCTTGCCGCGACGATCCGGCCGGCTTCGACCGCGGCGATCAGCGCATCGAAATCGACGACGCCGGCGCGGCTCAGGAGGATGAAGGCAGCTCCGTGGCGCATTTTCGAGAAGGCCTCGGCACCGAGAAAACCCTCGTTCTCGCTGGTGACCGCGGCGACGACGAAGACGAAATCGCTGCTCGAAAGCACCGTCTCGATCGATGCCGGCTCGACCCCGGCTTCGGTGAGAATGGAGCCGGGCAGCCAGGGATCATAGACGCGGATCCTGGCACGAAATCCGGAAAGCACCCGGTTCAAGGCCTTGCCGAGATCGCCGAAGCCGATGATGCCGATCTCGGAACCGGAGAGGAGCCGCGCCGAGCGGTTGCCTTCGCCGCCCCAGAGCTCGCGCCCCTCGCGGAAGGCGAGATCGGCGTCGACAATGCCGCGGGCGAGATTGAGCGCCATGGCGAGCCCCAGCTCCGCCACCGGCTCGGCGAACACCTGCCCGGTCGTGACGACGTGAATGCCGCGGCGGAACAGCACCTCGTAGGGCATGTTGTCGAGGAGATTGCTCTCGACATTGAGGATGGCGCGCAGCCGCGGCATGCGCGCGAGCGTTGCCTCGTCGAGCGGCGGTTGGCCGATGACGTAGCGGACCTCGGCAAGCGTTGCGTCG
Organism: Sinorhizobium glycinis; assembly: GCF_001651865.1. GTDB lineage: Bacteria > Pseudomonadota > Alphaproteobacteria > Rhizobiales > Rhizobiaceae > Sinorhizobium > Sinorhizobium glycinis. The sequence goes on along the minus strand of NZ_LPUX01000053.1, from coordinate 1,250,932 downwards.
CCGAGGCTGGCGATGTTTTCCGGGTCGGCTTCAATGAGGCGATACCGCCTGTTGAGTTCGTCCAGCGCTTTCCGGCTGAAGATCAGCTCGAGCGTACGGGGCGCCGGCGCGCTGATGACAAGCGGTCGGTTCGTCTCTGGCATCCTGTTCCTCCATTCTTTGGTCGGCAAAACCTCGCCGCACTCAATAGTTCAAACCCCGCTTCTGCCGTTCGAGCGACGGCGGCAGCCGCCCGCTCTGGAAGACCGGCCCGTCGCCCTTGCGGCAGCGGTAGATCGTGTCGTAGCGGGGGCGGCCATGGGAGGGCTCGAAGGGCCCGTAGCGGTCGATGAAGACCTGCTCGCACACCGTGCTCTCGCCGTCCTGCAGCGGATTCAATGGCTGCACGCCGGGAAGGTCCTGAAAGCTCTGAGCCAGTTGCGGAGGCGCCTCGTCCGCCAGGCCGGCATTGGCCGAGAAGCTCAGCATCAAGGCGGACAGGAAAAGCGACAGCGTGGAACGGAACGAAGTCATGCCTGCGAACTTTCGGGAGGGCGGCGGCGAAACGCCGACTGAGTGACACCGTATCGCGGCCGACAAACTTGCGCTATAGGCCAGCTACGCTCTACAGCGCCGCGCGTCCGGTCAGGCGCGCTAAGGCTGTAGCACTTTGAAACGCCGCATGGTTTTGCCCTTAAATCGATTCCGATTTAAGGGATCATGCAGCAACGATCTGGGGATTCTCGATGGCGAATACAATACGGTTCCACGAAGGTGACATTTCCGCAGCCGACGCGGCCCGCTATACCGGCGCGATCGCCATCGATACGGAAACGCTTGGCCTCGTCCCCCGCCGCGATCGTCTCTGCGTCGTGCAGCTCTCGCCTGGCGACGGCACCGCCGACGTGATCCGCATCGCCGCCGGCCAGAGAGAGGCGCCGAATCTCGTTGCCATGCTTGCCGATCCGGCCCGCCAGAAAATCTTTCACTTCGGTCGCTTCGACATCGCGGTGCTGTTCCATACTTTCGGCGTCACCGCTTCCCCGGTCTTCTGCACCAAGATCGCTTCGCGCCTGAGCCGCACCTATACGGACCGCCACGGCCTCAAGGACAACCTCAAGGAACTGCTCGACATCGATATTTCGAAGCAGCAGCAGTCCTCCGATTGGGCCGCCGATATCCTCTCGCCGGCGCAGCTCGAATATGCCGCCTCGGACGTCCTTCACCTGCATGCTCTTCGCGACAAGCTGACGGCGCGCCTCATGCGCGACGGCCGCATGGACCATGCCGAAGCCTGCTTCGCCTTCCTGCCGACGCGCGCCAAGCTCGACCTGCTCGGCTGGGAGGAAACGGATATTTTCGCGCATAGCTGAGGGTGGCCTTCTCGCTTCCGGGGACGGCGGCCTCGCGCACTGTTGTCCTTGAGCTTGCTCCGATCGTCGATTCGACCCCACTCCAGCGTCATCCTCGGGCTTGACCCGAGGATCCATGCGCATGCCAGCAATGTTCGAAAATTGGTCACGCCGATTCTGAAAAACGCGAGCACACTACCTGTTCGTGTTTGGATCCTCGGGTCAAGCCCGAAGATGACCCATTGACGGGAGGCGCCTGTGACACCAAAGGCGCACCGCCCGCGCATGATTCCGGGCGCGACGCGGTTTGGGGGCCGCTCCCATTCAACTCTTCAAGGCATCAGCCACAGCAGGACCGCGTAGCGCGCCGCCTTGCCGATCGTCACATAGGCGAGGAAGACCAGAAGCGGGGTCCTGAGCAGCCCGGCGGCGAGCGTCAGCGGATCGCCGACGATCGGCAGCCAGGAGAACAGCAGCACCGGCCGGCCGAAGCGCGCGAAGAGTGTCTCGGCCTTTTGCCGCGCCTGGCGCGAAACCGGAAACCAGCGCCGGTCCTCGAAACGGATTGCGAAGCGGCCGAGCGCGAAATTGGCGAGGGCGCCGAGCACATTGCCCGCGGTCGCTGCGAGAAACAGCGCAGTCCGGCTCGTCTCGGCCGAAAGGGCCGCGGCAACCACCGCCGCCTCCGACAGGCCGAAGAGCAGGGTCGCGGAGAGAAAGGCAGCACCGAAGACGCCGGCAAGCGTGGCGAGGTCCAGGGGGTCAGTTCCTGTCGACGTGGCCGAGATCGCGCTCCGGCTCGATCACGTCGCGGATTCGCTGCTTCAATTCCTTCGGACCCGGGAAGCCGCCGTCGCGCTTGCGCTCCCAGACGAGCTCGCCATTGACGCGGATCTCGAAATTGCCGCCGGTGCCGGGGATCAGTGCCACCTCGCCGAGCGTATCGGCAAAGGTCGACAGCAGCTCCTGCGCCATCCAGCCGGCGCGCAGCAGCCAGTTGCACTGAGTGCAGTAGAGGATTGTGACGCGCGGCTTTTCATTCATGCGAAATGTCCTGTTTTCGGCCACCATAGCTTTCCGACCGGCGCGGAACAACCGGCGCCTCACCGGCTCTTCACACAATTGTCAACTGGAGCAATCATGTTTTTATCGCGCGGTCCTTGTTTTTGAAGGGATGTGCGGCAAGAGACTTTGGCATGCAACACATTGCGAGAGGGGATAGCATGACCACTGCAACCAACAGCCGCCCGCGGACCATCCTGCCGGCGCTCGAAAAAATCTACCTGCCGCTCGACGCTTTTGCCGAAACGCTGCTGCGCGTGCTGGCGGGCGCGCTGCTCGTCACCCACGGCTACGGCAAGATCCTCGATCCGTTCGGCGCCGTCGGCATGGTCGAGGGGCTGGGCTTCTATCCGGGCGTCCTCTGGTCGCCGCTGCTTTCCGCCACCGAATTCTTCGGCGGCATCTTCATCGCCATCGGCTTCCTGACCCGGCCCGCCGCCTTTGCGGCGACCATCGTCCTGCTCGTCACGGTCTATTTCCACGGCATCGTCCAGGGCCAGGGCCTCGGCGGCGCCGAGAAGTCGATCCTCTGGGCGGCGATCACCTTCTTCTTCGCCGTCCGCGGCGCCAACGGCCAGTCGGTCGACGCCAAGCTCGGCAAGCAATTCTGAATCTTGCGCCGAGGACGCGGGCGTACCCCCGCCGGGTCCTCAGTACCGCGTCTCCTCGGAGCAGCACTTGAACGGCCGCGTCACCCGTGGTCATCTCGGGCCAATGAGGAGGTGACGGGATGAGTGAAGCGATCGAAGGCGGCTGCTTCTGCGGCCGCATCCATTATCGGCTGAAGCGCCGGCCGATGTTCGTCCATTGCTGCCATTGCCGCGATTGCCAGCGGCAGGTCGGCAGCGCCTTCGTGATCAATGGCATCGTCGAGGCGGAGAATCTCGAGATCCTGACGGGCGAGCCCATGATGGTGACGCTCTCGACCGATAGCGGCCGTCCGCACGACGTCTATCGCTGCGCCGTTTGCCAGTCGGCCCTCTGGAGCGACTATGGTCGCCGCAAGTGGCTCTCGTTCCTGCGCCTCACGACACTCGACCGGCCGTCGGCATTTGCGCCGGACGTGCATATCTACACGCGCTCGAAACTCGATTGGGTGCCGCTGCCGGCGGGCGCCAGGGTCTTCGACGCCTATTACGACGTTCAGGCCGAATGGCCGCGGGAAAGCCTCGAACGCCTCAATGCGGCGCGCGCCAAGGCAAAGGGGCAGGCGAAGCCGTGACGAAGAGCGAGCGCGAAAAGATGGCGGCGGGCGAGTGGTATGCCTGCCTCGATCCGGAACTCGACGCGCTGCGCGCCGCCGCCCGCCGGGCGGTTCACCAGCACAACACGATGGCGCCGGACGAGCGCGGCCGCATGGCCCCGGCGCTGCAGGCGCTCTTCGCGGCCGTCGCGGCGGAGGTCGTGATCGAGGCGCCGTTCCATTGTTCCTACGGCATCAACATATCGCTCGGCGCCGGCGTCTACCTGAACGCCGGCTGCACCATCCTCGACAGCGCCCCGGTCGCGATCGGCGAGGGTTCGATGCTGGGGCCGGGCGTCCACATCTACTGCGCCGAGCACCACAAGGACGTGGCGCTCCGCCGCGCCGGGTTGGAGACCGCCCGGCCCGTGATGATCGGCAGGGACGTCTGGATCGGCGGCGGGGCGATTCTGCTGGCCGGCGTCACGATCGGCGATAGTGCCATCGTCGGGGCCGGCGCGGTGGTGACTCGGGATGTCGCGCCGGGGGCGACCGTGGTAGGGAATCCGGCGCGGGTTCTTCGCTGAGGAGAGATCCAGTACGGGAGACGATGAATGGCTGACGCGACAACGATCAATGTCCGCCCGGCACGGGCCGAAGACGTGCCGGCGCTCTGTGCCTTCCTCAACGAAATCATCAGGATCGGCGGTACCACGGCGCACGAAACACCGTTTACCGACGAGAGCTTCGTCAGCCATTTTCTGGAAGGGCCGGGCTTCGTCAGTTGCTTCGTCGCGGAGGACGGCTCGGGCCAGCCCTGCGCTTTCCAGGGCCTGGAGCGCTCGGACGGCCTGCCGGAAGGCTGGGCGGATATCGGCACTTTCGCCCGCCCCCATGCGAAGCTACCCGGTGCCGGAACGGCGCTTTTCGCCGCCACGAAAGCGCATGCCCGCGACGCCGGCCTCACGGCGATCAACGCCACGATCCGCGCCGACAATGTGGGCGGGATCGCCTACTACAGCAAGATGGGCTTCGTCGACTACAGGGTCGACAAGGCGGTGCCGCTGAAGGATGGGCGGTTGGTTGATCGGATTTCGAAGCGGTATTTGCTTTGAGGCGCTGGCGAGATCAATCGCGCAGGGCTTGGCGGCGGTTGCCCAACAGCGACGTCACCCGTACCTGGTTATTGACGCTTTTCTCTCCCGTCATCCTCGGGCTTGACCCGAGGATCCATGCCCAAGCATCCTCCGCGCATGGCCGGCTATGTCTACATCGTTACGAATCACAAGCGGGGGACGCTTTACATTGGCGTCACATCGAGCCTCGAGCGCCGTATCTTTGAGCACCGAGAGGGCCTGACGCCGGGCTTTGCGTCGAAGTATGGATGCAATCGACTCGTCTGGTATGAGGAACATCTGCAGATCGGCACGGCCATCCAGCGCGAGAAATCCCTCAAACGCTGGTATCGGCAATGGAAGATAGAGCTCATCGAGAAGATGAATCCGGACTGGCGCGATCTATATTTCGAGCTTTGGTAGGCTTGTGCATGGATCCTCGGGTCAAGCCCGAGGATGACACTATAGATAAGTCGAAGAAAGCCAGCGCCATCGGCGCTGGCTCGGCCGCTTCTGTCACGCGGCTCGCCTCTTTAGGGCTGCATGCCGACTGCCGACGTGTTTGCGTTCCTTCAACACTTCGTTGACGCGTCCGGGATTGACGTCGAGGCTGGCCGCAATGCGGTTCTGGAACTCTCCGTTCCAGCTACGAAGCCAGATCTCGACGGCATCTTCAAAACTGAGCGTGTAGCTCGGCTTGCCATTATCGTTCATGATGATGATCTCCAAAGAAGGAGTGCCCTCTTGAAACGGAGACCAGGAAATGCGATTCTGAATAGGCAAACGGTTCAAGTATCGGCATTTCCAGTTTATCCGTCCAACGGATTCGGGCATGTCCGCTGACACCACGGGTCACATTGCAGATTGGGTATCAGCCAATCTGTTTTGTGGCCCTTTTCGTTATGGCCAACCGCGAAGAAAACGGCGGCCTTAAAACCGCAGATATTCGCGGAGCTCTGGCAGAAATTTGGAGATACGAAAGGTCTAAATGACAGTGTACCTTTGTTTTATCTCACCAGTGATCGCGAGAAGGAACATGGCTCCAGCTTTACGCACAAAGCGGCGCTGGAAGTCCTGCGGGTCTATAGGGCAACCTTGGAATACGCGGCGTTAGAGAACGGAGAGTCTGGGCACCAAGCAGTGCAAGTTGAGGAGGACAGCCGGAATGAATTAGACCAAGGTCCTGGTCCGGAGTTCGAGTCTGTTAGCGAAGCTTCGGTAGCACCAAAGACAACAAAAAAAGCCACGAGCAGCACGCTCTACCTCTTGCGGCGGGGGAGCGAGAGCTTCAATCCGGGATTCTGTCGAAGGACGGAGCTACTTATCGGGTGATAGTTAGTGGTCGGATTGGCGTCAAGGAGGTCGAGCGGCTAATTGCAAAGCTGAATTTCGACAAAGAGATTCTCGCGGACGATTCAGAGAATGGCCTGTAGCGAACCCCAGGTTCGAGAAAGTCGTTAGCTGTCCTCACTCATCGCCCATCTTCAGCGCGGCGATGAACGCCTCCTGCGGGATCTCCACCTTGCCGAACTGGCGCATGCGCTTCTTGCCTTCCTTCTGCTTTTCCAGAAGCTTGCGCTTGCGGGTGGCGTCGCCGCCGTAGCACTTGGCGGTCACGTCCTTCCTGAGCGCGCGCACCGTTTCGCGGGCGATGATGCGGCCGCCGATCGCCGCCTGGATCGGGATCTGGAACATGTGCTGCGGGATCAGGTCCTTCAGTTTCTCGCACATGACCCGACCACGCTTTTCCGCGGCCGAGCGATGGACCAGCATCGACAGCGCATCGACCGGCTCGGCGTTGACGAGGATCGACATCTTGACGAGGTCGCTCTCGCGATAGTCCGCGAGGTGGTAGTCGAAGGAGGCGTAGCCCTTGGAGATGGATTTCAGCCGGTCGTAGAAGTCGAACACGACTTCGTTGAGTGGCAGGTCGTAGGTGAGCATCGCCCGGTTGCCGACATAGGTGAGCTCGATCTGGATGCCGCGCCGGTCCTGGCAGAGCTTCAGGATGCCGCCCAAATATTCGTCGGGCGTCATGATCGTTGCCTTGATCCACGGCTCGCGGAATTCGGCGATCTTGACGACGTCGGGCATGTCGGCCGGGTTGTGCAGCTCCTTCTCGGTGCCGTCGGTCATGGTCAGCTGATAAACGACCGAAGGGGCGGTGGCGATCAGGTCGAGGTCGAACTCGCGCGACAGGCGCTCCTGGATGATTTCCAGATGCAGGAGCCCGAGGAAGCCGCAGCGGAAGCCGAAGCCGAGCGCGGCGGAGGATTCCATCTCGAAGGAGAAGGACGCGTCGTTGAGGCGCAGCTTGCCCATGGCGCCGCGCAGCTCCTCGAAATCCGCCGCATCGACCGGGAAGAGGCCGCAGAAGACCACCGGCTGCGCCGGCTTGAAGCCCGGAAGGGCGTCCGCCGTCGGACGCCTGTCGTCGGTTATCGTGTCGCCGACGCGGGTATCGGCCACTTCCTTGATCGAGGCGGTGATGAAGCCGATCTCGCCGGGGCCGAGCGAATCCATCGCCACCATCTTCGGGGTCAGCACGCCGACGCGCTCGATCGTGTATTTGGCGCCGGTGCCCATCATGCGGATCGTCTGGCCCTTGGTCAGCACCCCGTCGATGATGCGCACCAGAACCATGACGCCGAGATAGGTGTCGTACCAGCTGTCGACGAGCAGCGCCTTCAAGGGCGCCTTGTCGCCGCCGGGGCTCTTCGGCGCCGGCAGCTTGTGGACGATCGCTTCCAGGACGTCCGGAATGCCGAGGCCGGTCTTCGCCGAGATCAGCACCGCATCGGAGGCGTCGATGCCGATCACTTCCTCGATCTGCTCCTTGATACGGTCGGGCTCGGCCGCCGGCAGGTCGATCTTGTTGAGTACGGTGACGAGCTCGTGGTTGTTGTCGATCGCCTGGTAGACATTGGCGAGCGTCTGGGCCTCGACGCCCTGGCTGGCGTCGACGACGAGCAGCGAACCCTCGCAGGCCGACAGCGAACGCGACACCTCGTAGGCGAAGTCGACATGGCCGGGCGTGTCGATCAGGTTCAGCACATAGGTGTCGCCGTCATTGGCCTTGTAGTGCAGGCGCACCGTCTGGGCCTTGATGGTGATGCCGCGCTCGCGCTCGATATCCATGCTGTCCAGCACCTGCTCGGACATCTCGCGCTCGGCAAGCCCGCCGGTCAGCTGGATCAGCCGGTCGGCGAGAGTCGACTTGCCGTGGTCGATATGGGCCACGATCGAGAAGTTGCGGATATGCGACAGGGGCGTCTTGGAAGATGGTGTGCTCATGGGCCGCATATAGCAGCGCGATCAGGCGGCGCAAAGCGGGAAATGAAGGCTTCGTTCACTATAAATCGGCACCTGGCGCGGCTATTCCGCCCTCGCTTTCGCCTCGGCGAGCGCGCCCGCGTTCGGCACCTGCGCGCTCTTGATTTCGAAGGTCTCGCAGCGCTGCGGGGGCACCCGTTCGCGCATGCGCAGGCGGATGAGCACGAAGGCCGCATAGAGGACGGCGACGGCGATCGTCGCATGGATGAACAGGTGGGCGCCCAAGGCGGGCGTCAGCAGCGTCACGAGCATCGGCACCAGCGTTGCCGCCGCCGACCAGGCGACCAGCATGGTGCTGGCGAGCGGCACGTAGTCGGCCGGGTCGGTGCGGTCGTTGGCATGGGCATTGGCAATTGAATAGACCGTCTCGACGGCGCCGGCGAAGAGCGCGAAGACGAGGATGAGCAGCGGAAGGCTCGCAAAGGAGACGACGAGTGCCGCGAGGCCCGCCGCCACGATCACGGCGCAGGTGGCGACAAGCACGATGCGCCGGTCGATCCGGTCGGAAAGCGCGCCCATCGGATATTGGATGACGAGCAACCCGAACTGCATGACGAACATCAGCGTCGCCACGTCCCGCTGACTGACCGCATTGGCGGCGGCATAGATCGGCGTGAAGCCCTGCACTAGCATCGAGAGGCCGCCGGAGGCGAGCACGCCGATGAGGGCGACGGGGGAGCTGCGCCAGGCCATGGCGATGTCGATGCTGACCTTGGCGGGCGCCGGCGGCGTCGGCAGGCGCGTCAGCCCGATCGGCAATATGGCGAGCGCCGTGAAGAAGATCGTGACGATAGGGGCGATGTTGCCGTCGACCGGAATGCGGCCGAAGAGCCAGGCCCCGGCCCCGAGCCCGATCACATAGGCCATGTAGAAGAGCGCCATGGCTTTGCCGCGCCAATGGTTGTCGCTCGCGTGGTTGAGCCAGCTCTGGGTGATGATGAAGTTGGTATTGGCGGCCGCGCCGTAGAGGGCGCGGGCAAAGATCCAGAGGATCGGGTGGACGCCGAGGCTGATCAGCACGGCCGCAAGGATGACGAGCGCCATGGAGCAGGAGAAGGCCCGCGCATGGCCGACGCGGCGGATCAGCGGACCGGCCAGCACGCAACCGATCAGGCCGCCGAAGGCGATCGCCGTGACCGCAGCACCCGGAATCCAGTCCGGTGCCGCGGACCGCGTCAGCACGAAGGGAACATAGGCGAGCATCATGCCGTTGCCGATGGCGACAGCGGTCATCGAGGTGACGATGCTGGCAATCGAAAGGAGCGACGAACGATCGCTGCCCATGTGCTTGTCCTCCCGCAGCCGCTACTTCGGAGCCAAGCTAGCGCGGAGCCGGCCGTCGCATTGTCGCCTAAGCGCCATCCGACAAATTTATTTTGCGGCAGGGCGGTGGCTTGACTCCATTATATGAGAAATGCAATCTCAAATAATGGAACAGGTGGTCACCCCTCTTGAACGGACGATCGGCGAGCGCGTGCGGGAACTGCGCAGCGCCCAAGCCTTGACGCTGGACGAGCTGTCGACGCGCTCCGGCGTCAGCCGCGCCATGATCTCGCGCATCGAACGGGGCGAGGCGAGCCCGACGGCGCAACTCCTGGCAAGACTCTGCAGCGCGCTCGGCACGACGCTCTCGGCGCTTTTCGCCTCAACCGCCGAGAATGCCTCGCCGGTCGCCCGACGGGCGGAGCAGCGGCTTTGGCGCGACCCGGAAAGCGGCTATCTGCGCCGCTCGGTGTCGCCTGAGGGCGTCGGCTCGCCGGTCGATATCGTCGAGGTCGAGTTTCCGCCGGGCGCCCGTGTCGTCTTCGAGCGCCAGCCGGCCGACCGCGGCATCACCCAGCACCTCTGGCTCTTCTCCGGACGACTGGAACTGACGATGGAGAGCGGGCCGCAAATCCTCGAGGCGGGCGACTGCCTCTTCATGGGGCTCGAAGAGGCCCATATCTTTCACAACTCCTATGACGAGCCGGCGCATTACGCCGTCATCCTCTGCCGCACCAAGGTGTGAATATGCCTGACGTAACGATCCGCGTGCTCACCGAAGAAGAAACCCGCGCCGCGCTGCCGGCGCTCGCCGAGGTCCTCTCCGATTGCGTCGAAGGCGGCGCCTCGGTCGGCTTCATGCAGCCTTATCCGCCGGAGGCCGCCGCGCCCTTCTGGGAGGGCGTCGCCGCCGCAGTCGGCCGCAACGAAACCGTGCTCATCATCGCCGAGGTCGATGGCCGGGCGGTCGGCACCGTGCAGCTCGGTGTCGCGACAATGCCGAACCAGCCGCATCGCGCCGACATCAAGAAGCTCCTGGTGCATCGCGACGCGCGCGGCCTCGGCCTTGCCCGCCGGTTGATGGAGAGAGCCGAGGCCGAGGCGCAAAGGCACGGCCGGAGGGTACTGGTGCTCGACACGGCGACCGGGGAGCCGGCGGAGGCGATCTACGAGCGCTTCGGCTGGCTGCGCGCCGGCGTCGTACCGGATTATGCGCTGATGCCGGACGGCCGCTATTGCGCGACCACGTTCTTTTACAAGCATCTGGTGGCTTAGTGAGCCGGGATTGCCCCTCATCCCGCTGCCGCGACCTTCTCCCCGTTCTTGACGGGGAGAAGGGGCAAGCCGCATGCTCATCCCGCATCCTCCGCCGGTCGTGTTAGAACACAAAAGCTGCCGCATATCCCTTCGCCCCGCCCGCGAGGAGAAGGTGCCGGCAGGCGGATGAGGGGCATTACCAAGCACCGCGAGCAATCGAACAATTCCAAATAGCATCCACCCGAAGGACCCCAAAATGCGCGTTTTCTACTCCGAAGACCACAAGCTCCGGGACGCCAGGACCGAACTCCACGGCGGCGAGCTCGTGCCGCCCTTCGAGGCGCCGTTTAGGGCCGAGTGGATCCTGGCAGCGGTCAAGGAAGCCGGCTTCTCCGATGTCGTCGCGCCCGAGCGGCACGGCATGGAGACGGCGCTGAAACTCCATTCGGCGGACTATCTCGAATTCCTCGAAACCGCCTGGGCGCGCTGGGTCGCCGACGGCTATCGCGGCGAGGCGATCCCGGCCTGCTTTCCGGCGCGCCGCATGCGCCAGCACCCGCCGAAGGACATTGACGGGGCGCTCGGCTACTATGCCTTCGCCGCCGAGACGGCGATCACCGAAGGCACCTTCGCCGCGGCGCGGGCGGCGATGGACTGCGCGATCTCGGCGGCCGATCAGGTCGCTGCCGGCAATGCTGCCGCCTTCGCGCTCTGCCGTCCGCCCGGCCATCACGCGGCGATCGATCTTTTCGGCGGCTACTCCTTCATCAACAATGCCGCCTGCGCCGCCCAGCGCCTGCGTGACTTCGGCGCCGCGAAAGTCGCCGTGCTCGACGTCGATTTCCACCATGGCAACGGCACGCAGGATATCTTCTACGAGCGCGGCGACGTATTCTTCGCCTCGCTGCACGGCGATCCGGTCGACGCCTTTCCGCATTTCCTGGGCTTTGCCGATGAGGAGGGGACCGGCGAGGGGCTCGGCTCGACGAAGAACTATCCGCTGCCGCGCGGCACCACATTCGGGACGTGGGTCACGGCGCTGGACGACGCACTGTCGCGCATCGCCGGTTTCGGCGCCGAGGCCCTCGTGCTCTCGCTCGGCGTCGACACGTTCGAGCGCGATCCGATCAGCTTCTTCAAGCTGAAATCGGAGGATTTCCTGCAGATGGGCGCGCGCTTGAAGAAAACCGGCCTGCCGATCGTCGTCTGCATGGAAGGCGGCTACGGCGTGCCGGAGATCGGCCTCAACGTCGCCAATGCATTGAGGGGCATCGCCGGGTGATTTTCTCGTCGTCCGGCGGATCGCGGCAAGCGGGCACCCCCCTCTGCCCTGCCGGGCATCTCCCCCACAAGGGGGGAGATTGGCAAGCGGCGATGTCCCACTCGAATACCTAGGCAGGCGCGTATCGGTCGATTTCGGCGTTTGCACGCTGACTGTCGGGCGGGGCTTGCCCCTCGGCAATCTCCCCCCTTGCGGGGGAGATGCCCGGCAGGGCAGAGGGGGGTGCCAGTCGGGCAGTGCGAGCAACCCGGCTCAGGACACGAAGAACTGCGACAGCCCCTGGCCGGCGGCGAAGGCCGCGTAGGCGAGCACGGTGAAATAGACCGTGGTCGCCACCAGAAAGAGATAGCCGCCTGCCACCATCAGCCCGTCGCGCTGGATGATGCCGAGCGACAAGAGCAGGATGGCGATGCCCGGCAGCGTGTTGGACAGCGGGATCAGGCCGAGCGGAAACAGCAGGAGCACGCCGCCCGCCATGATCATCAGGCCGTTGAAGCGGTTCATGACGGCGCCCTGGGTCAGGAAGGGCAGCCTGGGCCGCACATAGTTATCGAGTTTTGAAACCAGGGCAGCCCCCTTCTGCAAGGTCGGAACGAGCTTTTCGGTTTCGATCTGCCGGTCGAGAATGCGCTTCGGCAGCCAGGGCAGGCGGTTGAGGGTGATCGCCAGCGAGATGAGAATGATCGCCGCGCCGAAGACCGTGCTGACGCCGGGGATCGAGACCGGGATCAGGAAGGGCAGCGTCAGCAGCGCGCAGAGAAGCAGGAAACCGTGCTCGCCGATCTCGATCATCAGTTCCCGCAGCGTGATCGTATTGCCTCTGATCGAAGCGATCATGCCGGTCAGCGTGTCGCTGAGACTGCGCTCTGTGTCGTCGAACTCGATCGCCATCTATCGTCCTTCTCACTTGGTTCCCGGCCAGGCAATGACACCCTACTGCATGTTTCCTTAAATCGTAGTCGATTTAAGGAGAAAAACATGCAGCGATTCAAAGTGCTACAGCGACCTTTGTGCGTCTGATAAGACGCACGGCGCTGTAGCGCGAGCGTGTGAAGCTTCGGTTAGCGGGCGCTCTGGACAGCAATGTGGCGAAGCACGGCGCAATTGCTGCAGTGCCGAAACCTCACATCTGCCCGTCTGTGTGGAAAGCGTCGCGCCCCTTCATCTTCCTGCCGCAATCGATAGTATGAAGCACCTTTAGCACCAATGGGGACAATTGATTCGATGATCAAGAAATGCGCCATCCTGGCTGTCGCGGCCATTTACCTTTCCGGTTGCACGACCACCGATCCCTATACGGGAGAGCAGAAGATGTCGAACACGGCCGGCGGCGCGTTGATCGGTGCGGGTCTCGGCGCCGCGACCGGCCTCCTGGTCGGCGGCAGTTCGGCCGGACGCCGTGACGCCGCGCTCGTTGGCGCCGGCATCGGCGCGCTCGGCGGCGGCCTGATCGGCAACTACATGGACCAGCAGGAATCGGAGCTGCGCGCGCAATTGCAGGGCACCGGCGTCTCGGTGACGCGCCAGGGCGATCGCATCATCCTCAACATGCCGTCGAACATCACCTTCGCGACCGACCGCGACCAGGTGATCCCGCCGTTCTATCCGACGCTCGACTCGGTCGCGATCGTGCTGCGCAAGTTCAACAAGACGCTGATCGACGTCGACGGCCACACCGATTCGACCGGCAGCGCCGCCCACAACCAGGATCTCTCCGAGCGCCGCGCCGCCTCGGTCGCCAACTACCTCGGCAGCCGCGGCATCGACCAGCGGCGCATCTCGACCATGGGTTACGGCATGGAGCGCCCCGTCGCATCGAACTCCAGCGAGTCCGGCCGCGCCCAGAACCGCCGCGTCGAAATCTCGATCGCGCCGATCAAGCAGGGCTGAGCCAGGTCCGGGCTTAAAGGCCGCACGGTTGCCCGTTTCGGCCTTTGTTTTCTGCGCGGCCCCTCATCCGCCTGCCGGCACCTTCTCCCCATCTTGATGGGGAGAAGGGACAAGTGGCACGTTCCCGCGAGTCTCCTTCGCCCCGCTTTGCGGGGAGAAGGTGGCCGCCAGGCCGGATGAGGGGCATGCGACATCAGCTCTTCGGCGGATAGGCGTGCTCGTTGCCGCGGAAATCGGTGACGGTGTAGCAGCCGCCGCCTTCCGCCTCGATCGCGCTGGCGCTGACAACCGCCTTGCCGTGCCCGCCGGGGATATCAAGGATGTAGGTCGGCTGGCAGAGGCCAGAGACGCGGCCGCGCAGCGAGGCGACGAGTGCCTGGCCCTCCTTGATCGTCAGCCGGAAATGACCGGTGCCGGGTGCGAGATCCGGATGGTGCAGGTAATAGGGCTTGATCCGCGTCTCGACGAAAGCGCGCATCAGTTCGGCAAGCACCGCCGGGTCGTCGTTGACGCCCCTCAGCAGCACCGATTGGCTGACCATGACGATCCCTGCGTCGATGAGCCGGGCGGCGGCGCCGCGCGCCTCGGGCGTCAGTTCGCGCGGATGATTGGCGTGGAGCGCCAGATAGGTCGCCTTGCCGCTGCTTTTGAGCGCCGCGATGAGATCCGCATCGATGCGTTCCGGCTCGACAACCGGTACGCGCGTATGAAAGCGGACGACCTTGACGTGGCCGATCGCGCCGAGCCGCTCCAGGATTTCTTGAAGCCGCCGCGGCGACAGCACCAGCGGATCGCCGCCGGTGAGGATCACTTCCCAGATCTCGGAATGCCCGGCGACATAGGCAATCGCCGCGTCGAGCTCGGCCGGTGTCAGCGTGCCGAGCCCCTGCGGGCCGACCATCTCGCGGCGGAAGCAGAAGCGGCAATAGACCGGGCAGACATGCACGGCCTTGAGCAGCACCCGGTCCGGATAGCGGTGGACGATGCCGGCGACAGGGCTATGCGCGCCGTCGCCGATCGGATCGGCGCGCTCCTCAGGCGTCAGGGTCAGTTCGGCCGGGTCGGGCACGAATTGTCTGGCGATCGGGTCATGCGGATCGGTTCGGTCAATGAGGTTTGCAACAACGGGGCTGATCGCGATCGCGTAGCGGGACGCCACTCGGGAGATCGCTTCTTCGGCTGCGGCGTCGACAAGGCCGACCTCGACGAGCTCGCGTGCGGTCCTGAGGGCGCGTTCTGCTGTCATGCCCTTGCCTCCGCGACCGGCGACCAGAGGACCTGCTCGATGCGCGCCGCACCGGTCGCCAGCATGACCAGCCGGTCGAAGCCGAGCGCGATGCCGCTTGCCTCCGGCATGCTGGCGAGCGCCGCCAGGAAATCCTCGTCGAGCGGATAGGTTTCGCCGTAGACCCGCGCCTTTTCCGCCATCTCCAGCTCGAAGCGGCGGCGCTGCTCGCTGGCATCCGTCAATTCTCCGAAGGCGTTGGCGAGCTCGACGCCACAGGCGTAAAGCTCGAACCGTTCGGCGACGCGGGGGTCCCGCAGGGTCGGACGCGCGAGTGCGGCCTCGGTGACCGGATACTCGTCGAGGATGGTGGCGCGGCCGAAGCCGAGATTGGGCTCGACCTTTTCGACGAGCGCGCGGCTGAAAAGATCCGCCCAGCTGTCGTCGTCGGCAACGCGCAGACCGGCCTCCCGCATGGCCGCGGCCAGGCCTTCGCGATCGGTCTTGCCGTCCTTCGCGACCGAGACGAGGAGGTCGATCCCGGCGAAACGCTCAAAGGCCTCGGCGACCGAGAGTCGTTCCGGTTCCCGGAAGGGATCGCAGCTTTGACCCTGGTGGGAGAGGGACGGCGCGCCGACAGTGTCGGCGGCGAGTGCGAGAACGTCCGCGCAATCGCGCATCAGCGTCTCGTAGGTCTCCCCGGCGCGGTACCACTCCAGCATGGTGAATTCCGGATGGTGCAGCGGGCCGCGCTCGCGGTTGCGATAGACATGGGCAAAGCAGGCGATGCGGCTCTCGCCGGCGGCAAGCAGCTTCTTGCAGGCGAATTCCGGCGAGGTATGCAGATAGAGCGGCTGCACCGATCCGTCTGGCCCAAGCGCTTGCGTTGCGAAAGCATGCAAATGCGCCTCATTGCCCGGCGACATCTGCAGCGTCGCCGTATCGACCTCGATGAAGTCCCGTTCGCCGAAGAACCGGCGCAGCGCCGACTGGATGCGGTTGCGCCCGATCAGGAAGGGGCGCCGGTCGGCATGGACGTCCGGGGTCCACCAGGGAGATGCATGCGGCATGATCCAAGCTTTCTTTCCACGCGAATGCCGGCTCAGGCTGGCCATTTGCGCAAAATTAAGGTAGTGGCGGCGCGAAATCCTGTTTCTCGCGTCCTGCAGGACCGGTTCTTCCGGCCCGCTCGTGTCGCTGATACCTCTGTTACAAGGAAGACTAATGGTCAAGGTCATCGCTTCTTCGGTCCGCAAGGGCAACGTTCTCGACGTCGACGGCAAGCTCTATGTCGTGCTCACCGCCCAGAACTTCCACCCGGGCAAGGGCACGCCGGTCACTCAGGTCGACATGCGCCGTATCTCCGACGGCGTGAAGGTCTCGGAGCGCTACCGCACCACCGAGCAGGTCGAGCGCGCCTTCGTCGAGGACCGCGAGCACACCTTCCTCTATGAAGATGGCGAAGGCTTCCACTTCATGAATCCGGAGAGCTACGACCAGCTCGTCATGTCGGCCGACGACATCGGCGACCTGAAGGCCTATCTCCAAGAAGGCATGGCTGTGATGCTGTCGATCCACGAAGGCATTGCCATCGCCATCGACCTGCCGCGCCACGTCATTCTCGAGATCACCGAGACCGAACCGGTCGTCAAGGGTCAGACGGCGTCTTCCTCCTACAAGCCGGCCCTTCTTTCGAACGGCGTCCGGACCTCCGTGCCGCCGCATATCCAGGCAGGCACCCGGGTCGTCATCGCAACGGAAGACGGCTCCTACGTCGAGCGCGCCAAGGACTGATGTAGATCTGGGCAGAGCCCCGTCTCCCCGCAGGCGGGGAGAGGGACGAGGTTGGCGCCACGAGTCCCCTTCGCCCCGCGTGCGGGGAGAAGGTGGCCGGCAGGCCGGATGAGGGGCCGGACTCGAGTGCCGGAACAGGATCATGCAGTTCGGGGCGGCAGGTCGGTACCTGCCGCCCCGAATTCGTTTGGACCCCTTGCGCAACTCAGGATGCAGACGCGGAAGGTCTGCAAAATTGGGCGTGCATTTTGGCGGCTCGGTGTTTAGGGTCACCTGCCGCCGCCGGAAGCGGAGAGATCGAGGGAGTTGCATGTTTCCACTGTCGCATATGATGAAAGCCTTCATCCGCAAGGGCACGCTGACCGTGATCGATGCCGACGGCAAAAGGCACGTCTTTGCCGGCGAGCCCGGGCCGAGCGTCACGATGCGACTGACGGACAAGCGGCTCTATCGCAGTCTTGTCCTCAATGCCGAGCTCGCCGCCGGCGAGGCCTATATGGACGGGACGATGCGCTTCGAGGAGGGGTCGACGCTTCGAGACTTCCTGACGCTCTTCTCGATCAACCGGCTGTCGCTCGGCTCCTACCCCATCCAGAAGCTGCTGCGGGCCATCAAGATGCGCTTCCGCAAGCGCCAGCAGGCAAATCCGAAGGGCAAGGCGCAGCAGAACGTCGCCCATCACTACGATCTCGGCAACGATTTCTACAAGCTCTTCCTCGACGAGAACATGCTCTATTCCTGCGCCTATTTCCGCGAGCCGGATGAGACGCTGGAGGCGGCGCAGCGCAATAAGCTCAGGCTGCTGGCCGCGAAACTCTGCCTGAAACCCGGCATGAAAGTGCTCGACATCGGCTGTGGCTGGGGCGATCTGGCGCTCTATCTGGCGAAGCTCGAAAATGTCGAGATCCTTGGCGTCACCCTCTCGAAGGAGCAGCAGGCGCTTGCCTCTGAGCGGGCCCGAGCCGCGGGTCTGGCCGACCGGGTGCGCTTCGAGCTGAAGGATTATCGCGACGTCGAGGGGCCTTTCGACCGGATCGTCTCGGTCGGCATGTTCGAGCATGTCGGCGTCCATCATTACGACGAGTTCTTCAAGAAGCTGAACGCGCTGATGCCGGATGATGGCCTCGCCGTGCTGCACTCGATCGGCCATATGAGCCCGCCCGGCATGGCGAGCCCCTGGCTCAGGAAGTACATCTTCCCCGGCGCCTATTCGCCGGCTTTGTCGGAAGTCTTCGAGGTCGTCGAGCGCAACAGCCTGTGGGTGGCGGACCTTGAATTCCTGCGCGTCCATTACGCGACGACGCTCGCCCATTGGGGCGCGCGCTTCGAGGAAAACCGCGACAAGGTGATCGCGATGTATGACGAGCGCTTTGCCAGGATGTGGGAGTTCTACCTGATCAGCGCCGAGATGATGTTCCGCACCGGCAGCCAGCTCGTCTTCCATATGCAGCTGTCGCGCTCGCGCGATGCGGCGCCGATCGTGCGCGACTACATCACCGACCAGCAGCGCGCCTATATCGAGCGGGAAAAGGCGCTCGATCTGGCGATTTGAATTTGCCCCTCTCCTCGGGTTTAACCCGAGGACTAGCCCTCTCCCCGCATGCGGGGAGAGGGACTTAAGCGGCCGCGGCGAGTCCCCTTCGCCCCGCCTGCGGGGAGAAGGTGCCGGCAGGCGGATGAGGGGCGTCTCCCACTGTTGGACCCCGCAGCTTGACGACCGACCAGTCCGCCTCTATCTCTTTAGAACAATTCTAAAGAAGGTTCGCCAATGTTTTCCCGCCTCTTCTCCCGTTCGAAACGGCCGTTTCTTTCCCTGAGCGAACAGGAGATCCTGGCACTTGCGATCTCGTCCGAAGAGGACGACGGCCGCATTTACCTCACTTATGCGGATGCGCTGCGGGAAAAATTTCCGCATTCCGCCAAAGTCTTCGAGGACATGGCCGAGGAGGAGAGCCACCATCGACAGGCCCTGATCGACCTGCATGTCGCGCGCTTCGGCGGCCGCATTCCGCTCATCCGGCGCGAGCATGTGCGCGACTTTCCGGAGCGCAAGCCCGACTGGCTGATTGCCGAAATGCCGATCGAAAAAGCGCGTGCAGAGGCGGAAGCCATGGAGGAGGCTGCCCACCGCTTCTATCTCGAGGCGGCGGCACGCACGCGCGACGCGGCTACGCGCAAGCTGTTGGGGGATCTGGCGATTGCCGAGAAGGCGCACGAATCTCTCGCCCGCCGGCTCGGCGAAAGGCATACGCCCGCCGGCGTGCGGTCCGAAGAAGACCTGACGTCCCGTCGCCAGTTCATCCTCACTTATGTGCAGCCCGGCCTGGCAGGCCTGATGGATGGTTCGGTTTCGACGCTGGCGCCGATCTTCGCCGCCGCTTTCGCAACCCAGGATACCTGGCAGACCTTCCTGGTCGGCCTGTCGGCCTCGGTCGGTGCGGGCATCTCCATGGGCTTTACCGAAGCCGCCCACGACGACGGAAAGCTTTCCGGACGCGGCTCACCGGTCAAGCGCGGCCTCGCTTCCGGCATCATGACGGCGCTCGGCGGCTTAGGCCATGCGCTTCCCTATCTGATCCCGCATTTCTGGACGGCGACGATGACCGCAGCGGCGATCGTCTTCTTTGAGCTCTGGGCCATCGCCTTCATCCAGAACCGATACATGGAAACGCCATTCCTGAGAGCGACCTTCCAGGTCGTGCTCGGCGGCGGCCTGGTGCTCGCGGCGGGCATCGCCATCGGCAATGCGTAATGGCCGGGGGGCGGGGCCGGCGTTACGACGGCATGGAAGACATGAAAAAAGGGCCGAGAACCGGCCCTCTTCTGATCGGATCGTCGGCCGTTCAAAGCGCGTCGCGTTCAAACGGGTTCACGCGACGCGCCTTAGGTCCTTGTTTTTATGCATGTCGTTGTCCCAAAACCGCTGCACACTTTCGGTCGACATGCATTAGTTGCCGACGGAGCCTACGAGTACCTCGGCGCTGTTGTCGATCGTGACCCAGCGGCCGCTATTGTTCGAGGCCTGGCGCTTCAGAAAGCGGTAGGGCGTATTGGTCCAGAGCCTGACACCGTTGTCGAGATTGTCGAGAATGAAATCGCCCTGGGCGGTCCGCACGGTCAGGACCGCATGACCCTCGCCGTCCGGTTTGCGCACCACGGTCATCAGGAGATTGCCGGCGGCGAAGCCGCGCTGCATCAGGCGCCGGCGCTTCTCGAGCGCGAAATCCTCGCAGTCGCCCCGGCCTTGGGGATAGGACCAGACCTCGTCCCTGCCGAGAAGCTCCTGGTCGGTGACCGGCGAGATCTCGCGGTTGACGGCGGCATTCACCTGCCGGATGACCGCCCAGCCGCTCGCCGTGACGCGCGGCGCCGCACCCGCCCGAGACCGGACGCCGCATTCACTTCTGTTCTTCTGACAGAATTCGAAATGCCCGATCGGCTGCGAGGTTGCAGAGCCGGTCTGCATCCAGGGAGTGGATCCCGACTGAGCGGGAATCGCCATGCTTGCCGAAATGAAAAATGCGCAGAATCCCGCGACGCCTGCCTTTACCCCGGTCCAAAATGCCATACAGATCCCCTGCAGCGCATGCGTGCATGCGCAATCTCAAGTTGGATGACAGCTTTTGTAGGCTTCCCCTAGCGCTGCTCTAATCGTTAACAAAGAGTTAATATTGTCGGGGGGGTTGAGTCAATCTACCGATTCGTCTGATTGACCTTTATGGTTAAGATCGTCCACTATACGATAGCGGAAGCCTTGCATCCCGGGCGGTCCGGGATGGCTCCGAGAACGGGGCGGTGCGTTGACGGATGCCGGCCGGGAAGTCAGGCCTTGGCGAGCATGGCGCTGATCGCCTGTTTCAGTTTGAAAATGTCTTCGTCACGCGACAACCGGTGGTCGCCGTCGCGAATGAGGGTCATGACGACGTCGTCCGCCGGCATGTGCTCCATGAGCTTCAGCGCATGCGTATAGGGCACGTCCGGATCGCGCATGCCCTGGAGAATATGCACCGGGCAGCCCGTCGCGATCGGCCCCTTGAGGACTCGATTTTTCTGCCCGTCCTGGATGAGGGCGCGGGTGAAGACATTGGGCTCCGGGCTATATTCCGACGGCTCCTCGAAATAGCCGCGTTCGGCAAGCGACGCCCGCTCGGTCTCCGTCAGGCTGGGTTCGATCAGCTCGGCGGTGAAGTCCGGGGCAGGGGCGATGAGCACCAGGCCGGCGACGCGTTTTCCCTGGCCGCGCGCCCTCAATTCTTCGATGAGGCGCAGAGCGACCCAGGCGCCCATGGAGGAGCCGATCAGGATCATGCGCCCGGCGACCGCCTGATCGACGACCGCGAGGCTTTCCTCGACCCAGCGCGAGATCGTGCCCTCCTTGAAATCGCCGCCGGAAGCGCCATGACCGGAATAGTCGAAGCGGACGCAGTCCGTTCCGATCGCTTGCGCGTGGCGTTCGACCTCGAGCGCCTTCGTGCCGGTCATGTCGGATCGGTAGCCGCCGAGCCAGACGAGGGCTGGGCGGTTCGAGGGGAGCTCGGCACGGAAAATCCGCATGGCGATGCTGCGGGCCTCGGCGTCCGCACCCACCTTTATCCACGTGATCTCGGTCTCGGCCGGCAATGTTGACATCGTTTATTTCCTCGCAAGCACCCGTTTCGATCAGATATCCCGCCAAAAACAGATTCGCAAAGGCCTCGAAGTGGTGATTTTCCTTACGGGCCATGCTATTGACTCTGGAGCCGCAATTCACACATTGCCGTCAGTGACTGTTTCAAGCGCACCGTTTGAGATGACGCTGATTGTTTCTTTAGTCCACTGTCACGTAAACAGCTCGAGGAGAGTACGACCATTCGCAGACCGTTCAAAGCGGACGCCCCAGTCAAGGAAGGGCCGCGCGCAAACAAGGAAATCCGGGTTCCCCGGGTTCAGCTCATCGATGCCGAAGGCCAGAACATGGGTAGCGT
The DNA here is from genome assembly GCF_001651865.1 of Sinorhizobium glycinis. Taxonomy (GTDB): domain Bacteria; phylum Pseudomonadota; class Alphaproteobacteria; order Rhizobiales; family Rhizobiaceae; genus Sinorhizobium; species Sinorhizobium glycinis. Next base: position 1,229,233 of record NZ_LPUX01000053.1, on the reverse strand, counting down.
CCCGATCGACCAGGCGCTCCGCATGGCGGAAGAGGCCGGTCTCGATCTGGTGGAGATCGCACCGAATTCCGAACCGCCGGTGTGCAAGATCCTCGATCTCGGCAAGCTGAAATACGCCAACCAGAAGAAAGCGGCCGAGGCGCGCAAGAAGCAGAAGATCGTCGAGATCAAGGAAATCAAGATGCGCCCCAACATCGACACCCACGATTACGAGGTGAAGATGAAGGCGATGAACCGCTTCTTCGAAGACGGCGACAAGGTCAAGGTGACGCTGAAGTTCCGTGGCCGCGAAATGGCCCACCAGGAGCTCGGGATGAAGCTTCTGCTTCAGGTCAAGGACGATACCCAGGCGATCGCCAAGGTCGAGGCCGAACCGAAGCTCGAAGGCCGCCAGATGATGATGGTGCTTGCGCCGAAATAAGCACGAAAGCGTGGATCGCACGCGAAAGTAGTCTCGATGTAAAAGCCGCCCTCGGGGCGGCTTTTTGCGTTCCAGCGCATCGTTTGCGGCTCGTGACCCTCGAGCAGTCGGACCTCGGCGGCTGAGAGCGCGGCCGGCCTTTCCGGTCAGGGTCGTGCGGCGTCCGTTGCGCGATCCCGCCTGACGCCTGGCTCAGCGTTTCGCCAAGATCGACGAGCAGCTTGCGCTTTTGCAGGACTTCGGCTACAAGCCCCCCGTCCGAACGGTCCGGCAGGGCATGCCGTGGCCGTTCTTAACGCTGGAAACCAGCCTCGTCAGCCGGTTTCGCATATCAAGAACAATGGAGTAGCAAAATGCCCAAGATGAAGACGAAGTCGTCTGCCAAGAAGCGGTTCAAGGTAACCGCGACCGGCAAGGTTCGAGCTGCCGCTGCCGGCAAGCGCCACGGCATGATCAAGCGTACCAACAAGTTCATTCGCGACGCGCGCGGGACCATGGTCCTCGCCGAGCCTGATGGCAAGAAGGTCGTCAAGAACTACCTGCCGAACGGTCTCTGAGACGTCGGGCACATTGGATACTTAAGGAGATCATGACATGGCACGTGTAAAACGCGGCGTAACCGCCCACGCCAAGCACAAGAAGACGCTCAAGGCCGCCAAGGGCTTCTACGGCCGCCGCAAGAACACGATCCGCGCCGCCAAGGCAGCGGTCGACCGTTCCAAGCAGTACGCCTATCGCGACCGCAAGGTGAACAAGCGCAATTTCCGCGCCCTCTGGATCCAGCGCATCAACGCTGCCGTCCGTGAATTCGGCCTGACCTACGGCCGCTTCATCGACGGCCTGAACAAGGCCGGCATCGAAGTCGACCGCAAGGTTCTGTCCGACATGGCGATCCATGAGCCGGCAGCATTCGGCGCCCTCGTCGAAGCTTCCAAGAAGGCGCTTGCCTACCTCAAGGAAGCCGGTACGGCAAACGAGTTTGAAAGCGCTGTCCGTTAAGCCAGCGTTTTCCCAAGACCGTTTCTGAAATTTGTTGGGAAACCCGCGCTGGCAGGGCTGGCGCGGGTTTTTCTTATTCGGCACGTCGCCAGCGATCACATCGCTGAAGTGGTAAGCCGCCAAACCGAACCATTCCCGCATCGAGGCAGGACAGAATGAGCGAACTGGAAACGTTGGAACGGACATTGCTGGCGGACATCGATGCCGCCGCCGACGAGGGGGCGATCGAGGCGGTGCGCGTCGGCGCGCTCGGCAAGAAGGGCTCGATCTCGGAACTCCTGAAGACGCTCGGCACGATGAGCCCGGAAGAGCGCCAGACGCGCGGCGCCCGCATCAATGCGCTGAAGAACATCGTCACCGAGGCGATCTCGGCCCGGAAGTCGGCGCTCAAGGACGCGGCGATCGCCGAGCGGCTGGCGCGCGAGACGGTCGATGTCAGCCTGCCGGTGCGCTCCTCGCCGGCCGAGCGCGGCCGCATCCACCCGATCAGCCAGATCGTCGACGAGATCACCGCGATCTTCGGCGACATGGGCTTCTCGATCGCCGAGGGGCCGGACATCGAAACGGACTACTATAACTTCACGGCGCTGAACTTCCCCGAAGGCCATCCGGCCCGTGAGATGCACGACACCTTCTTCTTCCAGCCAGATGAGAGCGGAGAGCGCAAGGTGCTGCGCACCCACACCTCGCCGGTGCAAATTCGCACGATGGAGGCTGAGCAGCCGCCGATTCGCATCATCATCCCGGGCAAGACCTATCGCCAGGATTCCGACGCCACCCATTCGCCGATGTTCCACCAGGTCGAGGGCCTGGTGATCGACAGGACGGCCAACGTCGCCAACATGCGCTGGGTGCTCGAGGAATTCTGCAAGGCCTTCTTCGAGGTGGATCAGGTGACGATGCGCTTCCGCCCGTCCTTCTTCCCCTTCACCGAGCCGTCCTTCGAGGTCGACATCCAGTGCGACCGCTCCGGGCCGATCGTCAAGTTCGGCGAGGGCAAGGATTGGATGGAGATCCTCGGCTGCGGCATGGTGCATCCGAACGTGCTGCGCGCCGGCGGCCTCGATCCGGACGAGTACCAGGGCTTTGCCTGGGGCATGGGCCTCGACCGCATCGCCATGCTGAAATACGGCATGCCGGACCTGCGCGACTTCTTCAATGCCGATGTCCGCTGGATGACCCATTACGGCTTCCGCCCGCTCGACATGCCGACGCTATTCGGCGGCCTTTCGGCCTGATCTTCGCGCAGAAATAATAGGACACAGGTGAAATCATGAAGTTCACGCTTTCCTGGCTGAAGGACCATCTGGAAACCGACGCCTCGCTCAAGGAGATCTGCGCTCGCCTGACGATGATCGGGCTCGAGGTCGAGGATGTCGACGACAAGGCCGCCTTCAAGCCCTTCGTCATTGCCAGGGTCGTTTCCGCCGAGCAGCACCCGAATGCCGACAAGCTGAAGGTTCTGAAGGTCGACACCGGCTCAGGCGAGCCGGTGCAGGTCGTCTGCGGCGCGCCGAATGCGCGCACCGGCCTCGTCGGCGCCTTTGCCGCCCCCGGCACCTATGTGCCGGGCATCGACGTGACGCTCTCGGTCGGCAATATCCGCGGCGTCGAAAGCCGCGGCATGATGTGCTCGGAGAAAGAGCTTGAGATCTCCGAGGATCACACCGGCATCATTGACCTCGCCGAGGATGCGCCGGTCGGCACGAGCTACGCGGCCTATGCGGGCCTCGACGATCCGGTGATCGAGATCAACCTCACGCCGAACCGGCCGGACTGCACCAGCGTCCACGGCATTGCCCGTGACCTCGCCGCCTCCGGCCTCGGCACCCTGAAGACGCGGCCGGCGCCGTCCTTCCCGGTCGAAGGAGAGACGCCGGTCAAGGTCCGCCTCGATCTCGGCGAAGACAGGCATCTCTGCCCGGGCTTCGCGCTGCGCCTGGTGCGCGGCGTCAGGAACGGCCCGAGCCCGGCCTGGATGCGCCAGCGCCTGACGGCGATCGGACTTCGGCCGATCAACGCGCTGGTCGACATCACCAACTATCTCACCTTCGACCAGGGCCGGCCGCTGCACGTCTTCGACGCGGCCAAGGTCACCGGCAACCTGACGGTTCGTCGGGCCAAGGAAGGCGAGACGGTGCTGGCGCTCGATACGCGCGAATACACGCTGTCGCCGGCAAACGTGGTGATTGCCGACGAGGACGGCGTCGAATCGATCGGCGGCATCATGGGCGGCGAGCATTCCGGCTGCGACGAGGCGACCACCGACGTGCTGATCGAGTCGGCGCTCTGGGACCCGATGAACATCGCCAAGAGCGGCCGTACCCTCGGCATCATCACCGATGCGCGCTACCGCTTCGAGCGCGGCGTCGATCCGGAATACATGGTGCCGGGCCTCGAACGGGCGACCGAGCTGGTGCTGGAGCTCTGCGGCGGCACCGCCGCGAAGCTGGACGTCGTCGGCTATGAGGGCCACACGCCCAAAATCGTCGATTTCCCGGTCTCCGAGGTCAAGCGGCTGACCGGCCTCGAAGTCTCGTCGGAAGAGAGCGTCTCGATCCTCGAAAAGCTCGGCTTCGGCGTGGCAGGGTCCGGCGAACGCTTCCGCGTCACCGTGCCCTCCTGGCGGCCCGACGTCGACGGCAAGGCGGACCTCGTCGAGGAAGTCATGCGGATCCATGGCGTCGACAATATCGTCGGTGCGGCCTTGCCGAGCCACAACGCCGTCAACGGCAAGATCCTGACGACGCTGCAGATCCGCACCCGCCAGGCGAGACGGGCGCTTGCAAGCCGCGGCATGCTCGAGGCGGTCACCTGGTCGTTCATTTCGGAAGAGCAGGCGAAGCTCTTCGGCGGCGGCCAGCCGGCGCTGAAGCTCGCCAATCCGATCGCTGCCGACATGTCGGACATGCGGCCGTCGCTGCTCCCCGGTCTCCTGGCGGCGGCGCAACGCAACGCCGACAAGGGCTATGGCGATGTGGCGATCTTCGAGGTCTCCGGCACCTACGAGGGCGACACGCCCGAGACGCAGCGGCGCGTCGCCGGCGGGGTACGCCGCGGCACCGCGTCGCTCACCGGCGCCGGCCGGCTCTGGTCGAATGCGGCGAAGGGCGGCGGCAAGCCGGTCGACGTCTTCGACGCGAAGGCTGACGCGATTGCCGTGCTCGAGGCCTGCGGCGTGCCGATGGGGAACGTCCAGTTCGAAGCCGGCGGCCCGGCCTGGTACCATCCCGGCCGCTCCGGCACGATCAAGCTCGGTCCGAAGATCGTGCTCGGCACCTTCGGCGAGTTCCACCCGAAGACCCTCGACGCTCTCGACGTCTCGGGCCCGATCTGCGGTTTCGAGATCTATGTCGATGCCATGCCGGAGCCGAAGAAGAAGGCGACGCGCACCAAGCCGGCGCTGGAGCTCTCGCCCTTCCAGGCGGTGAAGCGCGACTTCGCCTTCGTCGTCGACAAGGCGGTAGAGGCGGCCGCTGTTCTCCGGGCCGCTTCCGGCGCCGACCGCAAGCTGGTGACAGCTGTCAACGTCTTCGACGTCTTCGAAGGCGCCGCGCTCGGCGAAGGCAAGAAGTCGATCGCCATCGAGGTGACGATCCAGCCCGTCGAGCGCACGCTGACCGACGAGGATTTCGAGGCGCTGACCGCCCGCATCGTCGCCAATGTGGCGAAGAGCACCGGCGGCGTGCTTCGCGCCTGACAATCGTTTGATTTGGAGAAGACCCCTCCCCAACCCCTCCCCACAAGGGGGAGGGGCTTACGATGCCGCGGCCCGGTCCATTCATGGGTCGACGGATCTACACGATCGGATGCTGATGATTATGATGCCGGCGCGACGCGCGCCGAGCCCCTCCCACCTGTGGGGAGGGGTTGGGGAGGGGTCCTCGCGGCCGCCGCCGACGTGAGCCTCAAACAACTGACTGAAGCAACTCTATTCTCTTGCCGAATGCATCGTTGACATAGCAACGGACAAGTTCCGGCAGCGCCTCGCCCTCCGTCACGCCAAATCCGGCCGCCTGCAGCCGCGCGATCAGCACGAAAAGATCATCGACGATAAAGGCGGGATGCGCCTTGCGCGCGGGCAGGAAGTCCTTCTCGACGCCGAGATGGATCTTGAGGCCGACCTGCTCGAACCAGCAGCCGCGCGCCGCGAGGTTGGGCGGTTTGGCCACCTCGGGAATCGCAAGCAGACCGGCATAGAAGCGGCGCGCCTCGGCTTCGCCGCCTTCCGGCATGGCGAGTTGCACATGGTGGATGGTGACGACCTTGCCCGATGTCCCTTGCGGCATGCCTTTTCCAAAATGGCCGTTCCAAGGGGGATTGCCGGACTACGCGTGGCGATGCCAGACCTTGTTGACGATCAGCCAACGCCCGTCGACTTTCAACAGGCTCAGGTAGTCCGTATAGCGCGAGCCGCCGAATTCATCGACGACCTTCACGCTCGCCGCGTCGCCCGTGATGTGGATCATCTCCACCTCCATGAGCGGCTGCGTCTCAGGCGGTGCCGATCCCTCTGTCACGACCGCGGCGATGAAGGCATCACGGTCCAGCCATTCGACCGAGTCTTCGTAATTGCCGACGATCGAGGCGTTCGGGTGAAAGGCCTTGCGCAGCGCCGCCTCATTGGCGAAAGCCATGCCGTCGACATAGAGATGGACGACTGCACTGATGGCCTGCTCGTCGGACATACCTCGTTCCTCCAATCCTGGGCGGCAAAGAGAACCTACCGTGTTCCGATCGATGCTCTCCTGCCCCCGATGCCGCTCGGAGCCTCGTCAGAGGCGGACACATCATAGTTAGGGTAACGCAACGGAATTGCGATGCCCGCGACCGGACCCCGTGCGTCAGGGTCACGTCGCAGCGAAATGGGGCCGGGTGCTCGAAGATTGGTGCCCGCCCGGCGCTCAGCGCCCTCACCAGCCTCTTTCGGCATGCGACCGGCGACCGGTTCCCTTGCCGGTCGCCGGTAGCAAGTCAGGCGGCTTTCCTGTTCGATTGCGCCACCGCGAGTTTTGTCAGATCCTCGTCGGTGACGACTTCTTCCTTCAGCGTTGCGTCAAGAAGCGGTACCGCATCCTTCAGGCCGATGGTCTTGGCCCAGGTCTTCAAGGTTCCGTAGCGAGCGATTTCGTAATGCTCGACAGATTGCGCGGCGGAGATCAGGCCGGCGTCAAGTGCCTGTGTGCCCTTGAACTCGTCCATGATCTCCTCGCCTTCGGCAACAAGTCCCTCGATCGCTTCGCAGGTTTTCCCTTGCGCGCGTTTGCCGATCAGTTCGAAGACCTGCTGCAAGCGCTCGACATGGGTTTCGGTCTGCTCGCGGTGCTTTTCGAACGCGGCCTTGAGCTCCTGTGCCTGAGCTGCACGCGCCATCTTCGGAAGAGCCTTCAGGATCTTGCGCTCCGCATAGTAGATGTCCTTGAGCGCGTCGTAGAACAGATCGTCCATGGTCTTTCCCTTGGGCATTGTCGATTCCTTCCTTGTCCGGTGGGGGTCGTCTATGACGCCCAATCAACATTTGCCCGTCCCGTTTGTTCCGGATCACGGCGAAAATCTAGGGCGAGTCGTCGCTCGGCCGGCACGAGCGAGGCGTTCGCTTCCTACAGGAAACGGGTGGCCGCGCATCTCGGCTGCCGCTAGCCTCCTTGAGTCCCGATTATTGTCGCACCCGGACCTGTTCGTGGTTCCGTTGGCGATCCATGGCGTTCACAGAGGGAAATGAGAATGAAGACACCCGGATCAATGAAGTCGCTGGAGGAGCTCGGCCGCGCACGCCTTTCGAAAAACTTCTTCCTGCGCGACTTCCTTCATTCGGAGATCGCCGATTTCTACCGGATCCCGAACATCCCGGACGATCCGGATCTTGCCGTGTTGGCCGGGCGCAGGCTCTGCGAGGAACTTCTCGAACCGCTGCAGGCGACCTTCGGCCGGCTCCACATCCGCTCCGCCTATCGCAACCGCGCCGTCAACGAATTCGGCAACAGGAACAAACTCAACTGTTCGACCAATGCCGCGACGGCGGCCGACCATATCTGGGACATGCGCGACGCGGACGGCTGCATGGGGGCGGCCGCCTGCATCGTCATTCCCTGGGTCTGGGACCGGGAGCGTGAAGAGGGCGGCTGGCAGAGCCTTGCCTGGTGGATCCACGACCATCTCCCCTATGCCTCGCTCTGCTTCTTTCCCAAGCTTTGGGCCTTCAACATCCAATGGCATGAGCGGCCGCAGCGGAGGATCCGAAGCTTCGCCGAACCGCGCGGCCTCCTGACGAAGCCGGGCATGGCCAACCACGCAGGCAGTCACGCGCATCTCTATCCGGGCTATCCGGCGCTCGTAAGGGCGCCGTAACAATGATCCCTCCCCCTGTGCGTTTATAGACCGGAGACATGGGTGACACTTTTGGCGTGAGCCTTAAGCGAGGAGCGCGCTTTTCCGCGGTGACGTCAAGAGCATCGCTCGCCGGGAGCGCCGCGGAATCCGTCAGACCTGCATGCTCGCTGTAGTACTTTGAATTGCTGCGCGGTTTTGCTCTCAAATCGGTTCCGATTCATAGACTCATGCGGTAGGCTCGGCGCCGCCCTGATCGCCCGATCCGGATAAATCGGGACGCGATCGATCCTCACGAGTCAAGGTGCGGGCCGGGGAACGCCGCTGCCGTTCTTCACAAGCCCGCTCTACAAGGAGACTGCCCCATGCTGCGTTTCGGAATTCTGTCGACGGCCAGGATCGGCCGCGAACTCGTCGTGCCCGCCATCCAGGACGCCGAGAATTGCGTCGTCACGGCGATCGCCAGCCGCGACTTGGCCAAGGCGCGGATCATGGCCGATCGCTTCTCGGTACCGCATGCCTTCGGCTCCTATGAGGAGATGCTCGCCTCGGACGTGATCGACGCCGTCTACATTCCGCTTCCGACCTCGCAGCACGTGGAATGGGCGATCAAGGCCGCCGACGCCGGCAAGCACGTTCTTTGCGAGAAACCGCTGGCGCTGAAGGCCGAGGAAATCGACGCCGTCATCGCGGCGCGCGACCGCAACAGAGTGCTGGTTTCGGAAGCCTACATGGTCACCTACAGCCCCGTCTGGCGAAAGGTGCGCTCGCTTATCGCCGAAGGCGCCATCGGCAAGCTCAAGCATGTCCAGGGCGCTTTCACCTATTACAACCGCGATCCCGGCAACATGCGCAACGTTCCGGCGCTCGGCGGCGGCGGCCTGCCGGACATCGGCGTCTATCCGGCGATCACCACCCGCTTCACCACCGGCAAGGAGCCGCTGCGTGTCCAGGCCAATACCGACCGTGATCCGGAATTCGGCACAGACATCTATTCGAGCGTGCGCGCCGACTTCGGCGATTTCGAGCTGAGCTTCTACATCTCCACCCAACTCGCCGCCCGCCAGGTCATGGTCTTCCATGGCGACCAGGGCTACATCGAAGTGAAATCGCCCTTCAATGCGGACCGGTATGGCCGCGAGGAGGTGGAGCTCACCAATCAGAACCATGGCCAGTCGCAACTCTTCCGCTTCCAGGACGCGCGTCAGTACAAGCTCGAGGCGGAGGCCTTCGCGCGCGCCGCGAAAGGTGATCCGGAAGAGGTGGTGACGCTCGAGAGCTCGCGCCTCAATCAGAAGTTCATCGATGCGATCTATCGCGCCAGCGACAAGGATGGCTGGGAAACGGTGTGAGGGCGGCAACCGACGTCAGGAATTGATGATGATCATTCCGCCAATGATGAGTGCGGCGCCGATGGCGTAGCGTAGCGTGAGTGCCTCGCCGAGAAACACGGCGGCGAACAACGGCACAAGGCAGAAGGTCAGCGCCATGAAGGAGTAGGCGAGCGTCAGCGGCACCGATTTCAAGGTGAAGATCCAGATCAGCGTGCCGAGCCCGTAAAGCAACAACGCGACGAGCAGTGTGGGGCTGGTCGCAAGCGAGACCAGGTCCTGGACATTGAGACCGCCGGTACTGGCGCTGGTCAGCTTGAAGAGGATTTGTCCGGTTGCGATCAGCACCGGCGTGAAGATCAGTCCGAACCACACCGCGGGCGCGAGATTGAAGGACATCATCGGCAGGTCACAGCCCTACGCCCGGTCGTGGGTATGGGTGATATCTTCGCGATAGAAGATGTCGCGTCCGATGTCGATGCATTCGTAATGCTCCGGCACGGGATGCATCGCCCGCAGGAAGGAATGTGTGTAGGGGAAGAAATTGAAGTGCGGATTGAAGGTATAGCGGTACTCGCGCTCGCGCGGTACGACGATGACGAGACGTCGCCGCGTGATTCGGCGGAGCTCCGCGATCGCCCGGCGGTAGTCGAGGATGTGTTCGATCACATGCGTGCAGACGACAGTATCGAACTCTCCATCGCGGAAGGGCAGGTTTTCGATCATCGCGGCGACGTATTCGACGCCGTCTATGGCAGCGGCGTCGGCGATGGCGAAATCGACGCCGGTCAATCGGCCGACCCCCGGATTTCCGCTTCTGATGCGGTTGAGCAGGGCGCCGGTTCCACAGCCGACGTCGCAGACGCTCGTACCCCTCACCTCTGCCACGATCTTGCGTATGCAGGCCTCTGAATTGTCCGTCCCCTCATGGACCCGCGGATGCTGACGATAGAGCTCCTCGTATTCCTCGGCGGAGAGAAAGGGCGCACGCTCCCGAAAGCGGGCGAGATGGGCGATATGATCGCCCCAGGCAAGGCTGGCAAAGCCCCTGAAGAACCGGGAATCACGGAGGATCGGAGGAATGACGTCCTCGATGATGAAGCGAATGCGGTTGGTCGTTTCCCGGTTCATCGGCAATGTTCCCAAGAGTTTTATGCAGTGTTCCTGGCGCGCCGCTTCGGGTGCGCAGCAGGGGTTGGCAGTGGTTTTTCCCTTTCGCGTGGCGCCCGCCGGGCGACGGTCATGTAATGCATGCGCAGGAGTTCAGTCCTGGCTCGGGCGACCGAATCGAGGATGAGGCCGACCGTGAACAGCAGGATCGAAATCACCAGCAGCACCAGCGAGAAGACCCAGGTCGGCATCCGCGGAACCAGCCCGGTCTCGAAATATTCGATGAGCACGGGCGTCATGAACACGAGACTCAACGCCAGGAAAGCCGCGCCGATCAGGCTGAAAAACGTGAACGGGCGCGTCTCCTTCATCAGCATGACGAACATCCAGAGGATCTTCGCTCCATCCTTGAAGGTCGAAAGCTTCGAGTGCGAGCCTTCGGGACGCCGGCCGTAGCCGAGTTCGATTTCGCTGACCGGCAGCTTCAGCCGCGATGCATGCACGGACATTTCCGTTTCGATCTCGAACCCGTGGGAGAGGGCGGGAAAGCTCTTCACGAAGCGACGCGAAAATGCCCGGTAGCCGGAGAAGATGTCGCTGAAATCCGTGCCGAAGATCGTGCGGTAGAGCACATTGAAGATGCGGTTTCCGAAGGCGTGTCCCTGCCGCCCGGCTTCGACCCGTATATGCCTGCGCGTTCCGACGACCATGTCCGCCTGTTCCGTCAGCAATGTGCGGATCAGATCTCCCGCATCGGCAGGGGAATAGGTGCCGTCGCCATCCGCCATCACATAGATGTCGGCGTCGATGTCGGCGAACATGCGGCGCACGACGTGGCCCTTGCCCTGCCGGCGCTCGCGCACCACGATCGCGCCGGCCAGCATCGCCTGCAGCGCCGTGCCGTCGATCGAATTGTTGTCGTAGACATAAATGCGTGCGGACGGCAGTGCCGTCCCGAAGCCGCGCACCACCTGGCCGATCGTCGCGGCTTCATTGTAGCAGGGCAGAAGGACGGCGACATCGAGTTGGTCGGGCATTGATCGCTGTTCGGTTGCGGGACTTTCGCATCCTACAGGCGGCGCGGTTAACAAGACGCTATGGCGTTCAAAGGCTCGCGGCGTGGTCACGACCGCATCGCTCCGCTGCTTTACGCTTTCTTGATTGGCGCCGGCTAAAGTCGCCGCCACGTTGGCGCAGCAGGCGAACCCATGAGGTTGTCCTTGCCGCTCGCGAAAAGATCACCTCGCGTTCCCAAGATCTGCCGGTCCGGTCGCGTCCGTGATTTCCGATGGAGGGTTGGCGTGGCGGAGACAGCGGGGGCAGTGTTGGAATCGAAGGAGTCCGGCCGCGATGAAACGGTCTTGTCGCGGCTGTCCTGGATGGTGCTCGGCTATGCTCTTCCTGTCATCGTTTTCCTCACCGTGAAATTGATGCGCGCCGAGGACTACGTGGGGCGCGACAATGACGACGCGATGCGGCTTGTCCAGGTGCGCGATCTGCTGGCCGGACAAAGCTGGTTCGATCTTACGCAGACGAGGCTCGGTCTCGACGGTGGTACATTGATGCATTGGTCTCGTCTCGTCGACTTGCCAATTGCCGCTCTTATCGCCCTTTTCACGCCAATTGCTGGCCCGGAGCGGGCCGAGGCGATCGCGCTTGCAATCTGGCCGATCCTCTTGGTGGCGCCGCTGCTTGCGGCCATGGGGCTTGCCGGGCGGCGCCTCGGCGGATCGCAATGCATGCACTTCTGCCTCGGCTTCACGGCCATCTTCGTGGTGACCGGCAATCGCTTCCAGGCGGGTGCGATCGATCATCACAACATTCAGATTGTTCTGGTCGCGACGATGGCCGCCATGCTGGTAGATCGGCAATACAGGGCGACAAGCTTTGCCATGGCCGGCGCCGCGGCCGCCCTGGCGATCGCGATCGGCGTCGAGACGACGCCCTTCGTTGCCGCGGTGTGCCTGGTGGTCGCCGTTCTCTGGGCGTGGGAGGGGGCGGCATTCGCCGCTCCGGCCGTGGCATTCGGCACAAGTTTAGCCGCTACCGTCAGCGCCGCCTTCTTTTTAACGGTGCCGCCGCATCTCTACCACGCCTCCACCTGCGACAACCTTTCGATCGCGTTCTTCTCGCTTTCGGCGGCGGGCGGTGCCTTGCTCGCGCTTGCTGCGGCGGCCGCGAGCGACCTTGGCCGGAAAGGGCGCTTTGTCGTTCTCGGCGTGGGCGGCTTTGTGCTCGCAGGGATTGTCTTGAGCATAGCGCCGGAATGTCTGCGCAACCCGCTTGCGAGCCTCGATCCGCTGCTTTTTGACTTGTGGCTGAACAAAGTGACCGAGGCCCGGTCGTTCCTCGCTTTGGCGCGACAAGATCCGGGCAGTCTCGGCGCCTTTTATTTCACGGGTCTCTTCGCCGTTCTGATCTGTGCGTGGCGCATTTTCCGTGGCGAGCCCATCGTACCCCATCTGATCCTGCTGACATTGGTCTTCGTCAACTGGTGCATAGCCCTGGTACAGGTTCGCGGCGCCGTCTATTCCAATCTGCTCGCCATCCTGCCAATCTCGCTTTTGCTGGTCTCGCTGAGGTCGCGAATGATGCGGGAGCGTTCCAATCCGCGCGCATCTCTTCTTTACGTCGCGACCGTCCTCGTCTCCGTCCCAGCCGTCTGGGCCGTGGCGGGTGAACTGACGCTCAACGGCGTGGCGGTAGTGACGGGCGATGCTGATGCGCAAGAGCGCGCTGATCGCTGCTATTCGGCGGAAGCCATGGCGGACCTTCGGCGGATCGCGCCGACCCTCGTCGTCGACCCGTCGAACATGGGTGCGTCCATCCTCCGCTTCACGGAGCATCGCGCCTTGAGCGCTCCCTATCACCGAAATCCGGACGGTATGTTGACCGAGCTCAGGATTGGACTGGCGGATCCCGACGCTGCGGCCGCCATGCTGAAGCGGCTGGGTGATCCGGTCCTGGCCTTCTGCGCCAAGGACCCGCAGACAAGGATGATCATCGAGAGGGCACCGCAAGGGCTATACGGCCACCTCAACGCGGGCGATGTCCCTTCCTTCCTCACGCCTCTGCCGGTAGCGGCGGGAACGGGCATCAAGCTCTTTCGGCTTCGGCCGGAGCAAGATTGATTTCGTCTTGGGCAGAAAAACCGTAGATAGCCCCGCCTTGCTGCTGATCTTCGGCGCCTGGTCGGCTACAAGTGACGCATGACTTCGATCTTCGATTCCGATTCTCCGTCCAATGTCGCCGAATATTCGGTGTCGGAGCTGTCCGGCTCGATCAAGCGCACGCTCGAGCAGGCCTTCGAGCATGTGCGGGTGCGCGGCGAGATCTCCGGTTATCGCGGGCCGCATTCCTCCGGCCATGCGTATTTCGCGCTGAAGGACGATCGCGCCCGGATCGAGGCGGTGATCTGGAAGAGCACTTTCGCGCGGCTGAAATTCCGCCCGGAGGAGGGGATGGAGGTTATCGCGACCGGGAGGGTCACGACCTTCCCCGGCTCGTCGAAATACCAGATCGTTATCGATTCGCTCGAACCCGCCGGCGCCGGTGCGCTGATGGCGCTTATCGAGGAGCGCAAGCGCAAGCTTGCGGCCGAGGGTCTCTTCGACGCCGCGCGCAAGCGGCCGCTGCCTTTCATGCCGAAGGTCATCGGTGTCGTGACCTCGCCGACGGGCGCCGTCATCCGCGACATCCTGCACCGGATCGCCGATCGCTTCCCGGTTCATGTCGTCGTCTGGCCGGTGCGTGTCCAGGGCGACGGGGCGTGCGACGAGATCGAGGCCGCGATCCGCGGCTTCAATTCTCTCGATCCAGGCGGACCCATTCCGCGGCCGGACGTGCTGATCGTCGCGCGCGGCGGCGGCAGCCTCGAGGATCTCTGGTGCTTCAACGACGAGGCGGTGGTCCGCGCCGCCGCGGCCTCGGGCATTCCGCTGATCTCGGCCGTCGGCCATGAGACCGACTGGACGCTGATCGACTACGCCTCCGACCAGCGGGCACCGACGCCGACCGGCGCGGCCGAAATGGCGGTGCCGGTGAAGGCCGATCTCGAGGCGCAGGTCGCCAATCTGTCCGCCCGGCTGCAGGCAGCCGCCATCCGGCAAATGGATCACCGGCGCCACGCGCTCAGGGCGCTTGCCCGGGTGCTGCCGTCGCTCGACCAGTTGCTCGCCTTGCCAAGAAGACGTTTCGACGAGGCGGCCGCCGGGCTCGGCCGCGGCCTGCAGATGAATACCGCCAACAAGCGCCGCAGCTTCGAGCGCATTGCGGCGCATCTGCGGTCGGAATTGCTGTCGACGAAGATCCGCGAGCACCGGCGGCACCTCTTGGAAGCGATGAACAAGGCGGAGCGCTGCGTGGAGCGCCAGATCGACCGGCGGCAGGCGCGGATTTCCGCCGCCGACGCATCGCTTCGGGCGCTGCCGTCGCGCCTCGTGGGCCAGATCCACCGCGCGTCGGACCGCATTGCCGGCTTGAGCGCCCGGACCGATGGAGCCATGGCCGCCGAGATGCGCCGGCTGAAAGGCGCGCTCGCGGCGCAGGATCGAGTGCTGCAATCGCTTTCCTATCGCAATGTGCTGCAGCGCGGTTTTGCGCTGGTGCGCGATGCCGCCGACAACCCCGTGAAGCAGGCGGCGGCGGTGACGGCGGGCATGACACTGTCGCTCGAATTCGCCGACGGCCGCATCTCCGCGGTCGCAGGCGAGGAGGGCGCCCCGCCGTCGCCAGCGCCGAAGAAACGGCCGGGCCGGCCGGTGGAACCGACGAAGCAGGGCAGCCTGTTCTAATGCATGTCGCCCGAAAGTGTGCAGCGGTTCTGGGACAACGACATGCATAAAGAACAAAGACCTAAAGCGCGTCGCGTGAACCCGTTTTTCAGACGCACAACGGACGCTGCAGCACCTTGAATCGCTGCACGTTTTTATCCTTTTAAACCGGCTACGATTTAAGCAACATGCAGTAGTGAGCCGCATCTGATCAGCTCATTCGAATGCAGCGAGGAATTTCCTGAGCAGCGCGTTTAGCGCCTCCCGCTCCTCCGGCTCAAGGCCAGCGATCAGGCGCTGCTGGTTGGCGACGTGGGCGGCCGCCGCGGCGTCAATGCGCTTCAGGCCCTTCGGCGTCAACGCGATGATGACGCCGCGCCGGTCTTCGGGATTGTCCAGGCGCTCGACGAGACCTGCTCTTTCGAGCTGGTCGATGCGGTTGGTCATGGTGCCGGAGGTCACCATCGTTGCTGCAAGCAGTTCGCCGGGGGAAAGTTGAAAGGGAGGGCCGGAGCGGCGGAGCGTCGCCAGCACGTCGAAACTTGCCGATGTGAGGTCGTGCTCGGCGAAGACCGTTTCCTGCTCCCGGGCGACATGGGCCCGGAGCCGCGCCAGGCGGCCGAGGGGACCCATGGCGGAGATGTCCAGATCCGGCCGCTCCCTGCGCCACTGGGCCAGGATCCTGTCCACGTGATCCTCGTCGCTGTGTTTCATGTCCACCCATGGCCTCCAGCGGAGCGGCTCCGCGCCTTCGTTATGGCTTTAATATGCCGGTATCTTGACGTCAAGATAAACTGCGCTACAGTTGTCTTGACATCAAGATTCTTGAGGCAAAGAAAATGCGAACGACAAACCTGGACCTTGCCTTCACGGCCATAGCCCCGGCGATCTGGGGAAGTACCTATCTGGTTACCACCGAATTGCTGCCTGCCGGCTATCCGCTGACGGTGGCGATGCTCAGAGCCCTGCCTGCCGGCCTCCTGCTGCTGCTCGTCGTGCGGCAAGTGCCGAAGGGCATCTGGTGGGCGCGCAGCTTCCTGCTCGGCGCGTTGAACTTCGCGTTCTTCTGGGCGATGCTGTTCGTCTCCGCCTATCGCCTTCCGGGCGGCGTCGCCGCCACTGTCGGCGCCATCCAGCCGCTGGTCGTCGTGGTGCTGTCGCGTGTCGTCCTTGGTTCGCCGGTCAAGACGTTGAGCGTTATCGCCGGTCTTGCCGGCATGGCCGGGGTGGCGCTGCTGGTGCTGACGCCTGGAGCTGCCCTCGATCCGCTCGGCGTCGCGGCGGGCCTCGCGGGCGCCGTCTCCATGGCGTTCGGTACGGTGCTCAGCCGTCACTGGGCACCGCCGGTGTCCCCGCTCACCTTCACCGCATGGCAATTGGCCGCCGGTGGCCTGTTGCTGGTGCCGGTCGCGCTCTTCTTCGAGCCGTCGCTGCCGGCGCTTACCGCATCCAACCTGATGGGCTTCGCCTATCTCGGCCTGATCGGCGCCGCCTTCACCTATCTTCTGTGGTTCCGCGGCCTCTCGCGGCTGGAGCCGTCCCAGGTGGCGCCGCTCGGCTTTCTGAGCCCGGTGGTGGCGATCCTGCTTGGCTGGGGCGTGCTTGGCCAGCAGCTGACGGTGACGCAGGTGTTCGGGATCGTCGTCGTGTTTGCCAGCGTCTGGATGAGCCAGCAGGCGCAGATGGTGCGGCGCGGCGCACCCGCTCGGGCTTAATGGGACGAGGCGGAATGCCCCTCACCCTAGCCCTCTCCCCGCTCGCGGGGAGAGGGGACTTTTAGCGGTCGCCGCGAGTCCCCTTCGCCCCGCCTGCGGGGAGAAGGTGGCCGGCAGGCCGGATGAGGGGCCCACGCAAGCGCCGCAAGATTATCACGCCCACTCGCCCTGGCGCATCACCGGCACACGGCTGCCGTCGGCGCGCAGACCGTCGATGTCGACCTCGCCGGAGCCGATCATCCAGTCGATGTGGATGAGGCTGGAATTGCCGCCCTGGGCGCGGACCTGTTCCTCGCTGAGGCTGGCGCCGTCGAGGAAGCACTTCGAATAGCACTGGCCGAGCGCGATGTGGCAGGATGCGTTCTCGTCGAAAAGCGTGTTGTAGAAGAGGATGCCGGAGGCCGAGATCGGCGAGGAATGCGGCACCAGCGCCACTTCGCCGAGCCGGCGGGCGCCCTCGTCGGTGTCGAGCACCTTCTTCAGCACTTCCTCGCCCCGCGACGCCTTCGCCTCGACGATGCGGCCAGCCTCGAAGCGCACCTGGATATCGTCGATCAGCGTGCCCTGGTGCGACAGCGGCTTGGTGCTCGATACATGCCCCTCGACGCGCAGCGCGTGCGGCGTCGTGAAGACCTCCTCGGTCGGGATATTGGGATTGCAGGTGATGCCGTTCTTGGCGGTCGAGGCGCCGCCGTGCCATTCGTGCCCATCCGCAAGTCCGACCGTCAGGTCGGTACCCGGCCCGGTGAAATGCAGCGCCGCAAAACGCTCCTCGTTGAGCCAGGCCGAACGCCGGCGGAGATTGGCGTTGTGCTCGCTCCAGGCGCCGATCGGGTCGTCGACGTCGACGCGGGAGGCGGCGAAGATGGCGTTCGCCAGCTTCTCGACGGCGATCGCCTCCGGATCGTCCGGAAAGACCTGCTTTGCCCAGGACGGGTTCGGATAGGAGACGATGTTCCAGTTGATGTCGAAATTGGAGATCTTCTCGAGCGCCGGCTTGTAGGCGATCGAATTCGCCCTGTTGGCGCGGGCGACTTTCTGCGGGTCCTCGGACGAGAGCAGCATCGGATTGTCGCCCGCGATCGCGAGGCGCGCCGCGCCGCGCGCGAAGGCCTTCGCCATGCCCTCGTAGAGCCAGTCGCTTGCCCGGTCGAAACTCTCGTCCGGCGCATGCGCGTAGCGGGCAAGCGTCGCCTCCTCGTCGGCATAGAAGGTCGTCACCAGACCGGCGCCAGCCTTGTAGGCATGCCGGGTGATCAGCCGCACAAGCGGCAGCGCGGCGATCGGCGCGGTCACCACCAGGTCCTGGCCGCGCTGCAATTGCAGGCCGACCTTGACGGCGACCTCGGCGAGTTTTTCGAGCTTGGCGGCATCGACGGGATTTCTGGCCGACTGGAGGGGGGCGTTCATGGCTGCTCCTTCTCGCGATATTTTGCGGGTGGCCCGTTGTAGACCGCTTCCCGCAAAAACAGAAGGCTTTGCGATCCACCAATCAAGCGGCGATCTTTCCTGTCTTCAGCAAGACCGCATCGTGCTTCTCAAGAAAAGCCATCAGGCGCGAGGCATAGTCGTGGGTGACCGCTGCCTTAACGCTCGGCCGCGCAGCCAAAGCGTTGCGCCAAGCGCTGACGCGTGACAGTCCGTCGAAGATGCCGTGCTCAGCGATTGTGTCGAAGACGTCGAAATAGCGGAAGATCGGAGCGAAGACGGCGTCGACCAGGCTGAAACCCGCGCGTGCAAAATAGGGGCCGTGACCGAGGTCCGCCTCTACGGTCGCGAATTTCGTCCTGAGCGTGTTCCGCTTGGCTTCGAGCGTCTCGGCGTCCTGCGTGGTCTCGTAGACCCAGAGATCGCCAAGGATGGACGAGCCGAATTCCAACCAGCCGCGGTGGCGGGCCCTCGTCAGAGGATCGGCCGGGTGTAGCTTCGGGCCGGGCTGTGTTTCTTCGAGGTATTCGCAGATCACCGTGCTTTCAAAGAGGATCGCTTCGCCATTGTCTTGCGGAATGCTGAGCAGCGGCACCTTGCCGAGCGGCGAGATCTTCAGGAACCAGTCGGGCTTGTTGGCAAGGTCGATATAGACGCGCTCGAAGGGTACGTCCTTTTCGTGAAGGGTGATCGCGGCGCGTTGCACATAGGGGCAAAGATGATGGCTGATCAGGGTGAGGGGCGCGGTCATCGGGGTCTCCGCTGTTCGTCAAAGTAGATGCAACTGCATATATATTGGCTTGCCAAATTCGTCAAGATAGATGTAATTGCATCTATGGTGGATGAGGACCGATCAGAGCGAATCGCGCCGACCGCGGCAACCACCGAGGCATGGACAGGGCTCATGCGGGCGCAGCAGCGCGTGCTTGCGGCCATCGAAAAGGACTTCAAGACGGCAGGCCTGCCACCGCTCGGCTGGTACGACGTGCTCTGGGAACTGGTGAAGGCCGATGCCGGGCGGCTGCGTCCGTTCGAAATCGAGGCCCGGACGCTGCTTGCCCAGTATAATCTCTCTCGGCTGATCGATCGGCTCGAAAAGGAGGGGCTGGTGCGCCGCGAAGCCTATGACGAGGACGCCCGCGGCTGCTGGGTCGTCGTCACCGACGCGGGGCGGGCGATGCGGGCGCTGATGTGGGAGACCTATTCGCGGTCGATCGAGACGCATGTTGGCGCAAAGCTCAGTGAGCAAGAGGCGAAGACATTCGCCGCGCTACTTTCGAAACTCTTCTGACGTAGTCAGGCGATCAGCGGGGCGGCGATCGCCTTGAGCACGGCCTGCGCATCCTTCGGGTCGAGCCGCACCTGCAGGCCGCGCTGGCCGCCATTGATGTAGACCAGCGCCTCGCCGAGCGCGGCTTCCTCGATCGCCGTCGGCACGAGCTTTTTCTGGCCGAAGGGGCTGATGCCGCCGACGTGATAGCCGGTCAGCCGCTCGGCGTCGGCCGGCTTCATCATGTTTGCCGACTTGCCGCCGAAGACGGCGGCGAGCTTCTTCATGCTCACTTCCCGGTCGGAGGGCACGACGCAGCAGACCGGCTTGCCGTCCACCTCCGCCATCAGCGTCTTCAAGACGCGCGACGGGTCCTCGCCGAGCGCTTCAGCCGCCTGCAATCCGACGCGTTCGGCGCCCGGGTCGTAGTCGTAGCTGTGTACCGTGAAGGGCACGCCGGCCCTTGTAAGCGTTTGAGTGGCGCGAGTCGTCCTGGACATGGGGAGCTATGCGCCGAACTCGGCTTCGTAGAGCTCCGGCTTAAAGCCGATCAGCAGCTTGCTTTCGTTCTCCAGAACCGGCCGCTTGATCATCGACGGCTGCTTGAGCATCAGCGCGATCGCCTTGTCGGCGGTCAGATCCTGTTTCTCCGCGTCGGCCAGGTTGCGGAAGGTCATGCCCTGTCGATTGAGAACCGCTTCCCAGCCGAGCTCGGCGCACCAGCGCTCGAGGCGTGCCCGGTCGATGCCCTCGGCCTTGTAGTCGTGGAACCTGTAGGCCGTGCCGCGGCCGTCGAGCCAGCCGCGCGCCTTCTTCATCGTGTCGCAGTTCTTGATGCCGTAGATCGTGGTCGCCATTGCCCGATTCTTTTTTCGCCAATTACGGATCACACATAACTGCGCGCGGCGCCCGAGAAAAGTACGGAAGACCACCTCGATCTCAGGTCACGCCGACATAGCGTCCGGGCTTGTGATTGATCGCCAGCATCATGTTGACGACGGTCGCCCCGACGACCGAGAGCATCAAATTGGCGGGTGGCAACACGAAGAAGGCAGCGCTGAGGATCGCCAGGTCGACCGCAAGCTGGAAATAGCCGGCGCGGATGCCGCTCTTCTCCTGCAGGTAGATCGCCAGGATATTGATGCCGCCGAGCCCGGTGCGATGGCGGAAGAGCACGAGCAGACCCATGCCCATCAACCCGCCGCCGACGACCGCGGCATAGATCGGCTCGAGCCGCGCGAACTCCACCCATTGCGCCGTGAGACGCGAGAAAAGCGAGACGAGGCTGACGGCGAGGAAGGTGCGCAGCGTGAAGAGCCAGCCGAGCCGCTTGATCGCCAATATGTAGAAGGGCAGGTTGACGAGCGAGAACATCAGCCAGAAGCTGGTGCCGGTCGCATATTGCAGAAGCAGGGCCAGCCCGGCGGTGCTGCCCGTCAAGAGCACCGCCTTGCTGTAGATCACCACCCCGAGGGAAACGATCAGCGTGCCCGTCAGGATGGCGAGCACGTCCTCGTAGAGCTTGTGGCGTTCGACCGTAGCTGCGCCGGTTTCTCCGTCGGCTGTCATGCGGGCGGTCCGATCAGAGGCTCGTGAATTTCTGGATGACGTCAGCGACCTCAGCGGTCTTCAGCCCGGCGATGTTGATGCGGCCGGAGCCCGGCATGTAGATGCCGTGCTCGGTCCTGAGCCGCATCACCTCCGCTTCGGTGAGCGGAAGCATCGAGAACATCCCTTCCTGGGTCGATATCGCGCCCAAGCTCTGCCAGCGGCTCCTGAGGCCGTCGGCGAGCGCCCGGCGGATGCCGCTCATGCGCAGCCGCATGCCTTCCAATTCCTCGGCCCAGTCGCGGGCAAGTTCGGGATCGGCCAGAATCGTGCGGACGACCGCCGCGCCATGGTCCGGCGGCATGGAGTAACTGGTGCGGGCGAGGCCGGCGAGATTGGAGCGCACCGTGTCGGCGGATGAAGTCGATGGGGTGACGCCGAAGATCGCACCGGTGCGCTCGCGATAAAGCCCGAAGGATTTCGAGCAGGAAACCGCCACAAGCGCTTCCGGAACGACGGTCAAGAGGTGCCTGAGGCCGGAGACGTCCTGCTCGAGGCCGCGGCCGAAACCCTGATAGGCGAGATCGACGAGCGGCAGCAGGCCGCGCTCGGCGACGAGCGCCGCGATCTCCATCCATTGAGGCTCGGTGAGGACGCCGCCGGTCGGGTTGTGGCAGCTCGCATGCAGGAGCACCGCATCGCCGGCGGCGGCCCCTTCGAGCGCGCTGACGACATTGTCGAAGAGGACCGACTGGGACGGGATGTCGAAGAAGTCGTAGGTGGCGATCTCAAGCCCGGCCGCCTTGAAGACCGGTGCATGGTTCGGCCAGCTCGGCAGGCCGAGCCAGATCTTTCGGCCGCCCATGCGGTAGATCAGATCCGCCGCCAGGCGCAACGCGCCGGAGCCGCCGGGCGTCTGCACGCCGGCAACATGGTTGCGCTCGACCGTGTCGCCGCCGACGAGGCGCCAGAGATGATCGAGGAACACCAGGTCTCCCTCGGGGCCGACATAGGCCTTGGTGTCCTGCGTTTCGAGGAGCCGCTGTTCTGCCGCCTTGACGGCCCGGAAGATCGGCGTGCGCCCGGTTTCGTCGCGATAGACGCCGACGCCGAGATCCACCTTGCCGGGGCGTTCGTCCTTGCGGAAGAGGCCGATCAGGGCCAGCAACGGATCGTCGGGTTGGCGGGCGAGGGCGTCGAACATGCTGGAAATCCCTTTGGAACGGAGAAATCGATCGATAGTCGTCTTGGGGCGGCCGAAAGGCAAGCCGCTTCAGTGGCTTGCCGGGTTCCTCTGTAGAACAAGGCCGGCGCAAATTCGACAATGTATTTGCCTGTTTTTGGTGATGTTAATACATGTTATTGCGGTAGAACGCGCAGTCACTGCATTAATTTTGCTGAAAGCCAGGTGTTCATTGGAAACCGAACGAACGGAACTCGATGCGACCGACCGGCGGATCATCAGGCTGCTGGTCGAAGATGCGTCTCGGAGCAACAACGAGCTTGCCGCCAGGGTGGGCCTGTCGCCGGCGCCGCTGTCGCGGCGGCTGGCACGACTCTACGCGACCGGCGTCATTCGCCAGACGGTCCTCGTCGACCCGAAGGCGCTGGGGATCGGCTTCCAGGCCTTTGTCGAGGTGACGCTGGAGCGAACCGCAAGCAAGGTCGGGCAACGGTTCATCGAACTGGTGTCGCGCATCCCGGAGGTGGTCGAATGCCACACGGTCGCCGGCGATTTCGACTTCCTGCTGAAGATCGCGGTCAGCGATGTCGCCGATTACAAGCGCCTGCTCTGGAGCGAGTTCGAGCAGATCGCCGAAATCAAGACGCTGCGCTCGACCATCCTGCTTGACAGCCCGAAGACGCAGGTCGGCGCGGCGCCGTAGGGGCGCGCAAAGCCCGCCGCTTGCGGTCTCGACGGCCCCTCATCCGCCTGCCGGCACCTTCTCCCCGCTTGCGGGGCGAAGGGGCATGCCGCGCCCTCTCGGTCCCCTCTCCCCGTCTTTACGGGGAGAGGGCTAGTCCTCGGGTTAAACCCGAGGAGAGGGGCAATCCAGCGCCAACTACCGACGAATCGACACAGGTTTTGCGCAGCCGACAGAAAATCACGCCTCCAGCGTGCCCGGCCTGCGGATCATGCGCGACGGCTCGGCGCAGGCGATCTTCATGAGGTCGGAACGGCGGCGGGCGAAGCGGGTGGAGACGCGGGTGACGACCAGGCCGTCCTGCGGCGCGCGCACCTCGATCTCCCCATTCGGCATGCCGGGCCGAGCGATGATCGTCGCCAGCAGGTCACCGGCCCCGACGCTCTCGCCGATGTCCTTGTGAAACAGGATCGCGCCCGCCTCCGGCGCGCGGATCATCTCGATATTGTCCAGCGGCGCGACCACGCCGCCAAAGGCCGGAAGGGGACGGTCTTGCGCCACGACGGCCCCGCGCCCGGCGAGGAACCGGAAGAGGCCATCGGCATCCTTGCGGGCCAGTTCCGGATAGACGTCGCGGGTGCCGCGAAGCTCGACGGTGACCGAGAGTCGTCCCGGCAGAGAGGTCTTCCTTTCACCGGAGCGTTCGTGCTTCCAGGCATAGGCAACGGCCTCTTCGAAGGCTGAACTTTCGCCGTCGGAGAGAAATACCGCCCGCATATCGAGGGCCGCGGCGAGATCCGCCGCCTCGGGCCAGAATGCTTCGTCGATATAGGCGTACTGCAGCCCCTCGTCGTCGCAATGGAGATCGAGCACCAGCTCGGCGTGGAGCGCCATGTGCAGGAGTTGTCGCTTGAGCTGGTCTACCGCCGAATGCCGATCGATGTCCTCGATGAGGCTGCTGCGCTCGCCAAGCGCAATCAAGGGAAAATCGCGGTTGAAATTGCTGCGGGTGCCGAGATCGAAGCGGCCCTGCAGCTCGCCGAAATGCGACTGGGCCGCTCCGATCGGGTTCGCCTGGGGAACGACCGTGATGTCACCGCGGATCCCGCCGTCGCTCGCGGCTTGCCGCAGTCTCTCCAGCAGGTAATGCAGCAGCGCCGTGCCCGGCAGCTCGTTGGCGTGGAGGGCCGCCTGGATATAGGTGCGCGGCGCCTCCGGCTTCGTTCCCTTGAACCGGAACACCGGCAGCCGCCATTCGAGCCCGGGCGTGTCGCCGGCGATGATGATGTCGGAAATGTCCACGTCTATCGTCCTTAAAGTCTCGGGTGATGTCCGCATTGGAAGCGGTTTATCGGCCGTCGGCGTTTGCCATACAAACGTGCGGCGCATTCAAAACACAAGTAAACGATCAGAGTGCGTAGCTAAAGCTGAGAAGTTGTGTACACGGCGCCTCGCAACCTTGTCACGTCGATGACGTTCTACTAATGTTCGAATCGATGGAAACGTAGCACGGAGCAGTTCGTGGCAAAGCAGCCAACGTCGAAGAGCGGGACCTCTCGCATCCGATTCATCATGCTTGATGCCGAGATACCCGAAGGCGATCTCAGTCAGATCACGTCCGCAATTCAGAATGCTCTCAAACCCAACACAACCATCATTCAGCAACGGCTTCCCAACCAACTGCCTGCCGCCGGATTGCCAAATGGTGCTGCCGAGGTGGATGCCGATTCGGACGGCGATCTCATCGATGCCGAGATCGAAGCTCCTTTCGAGCCAGATTCAGTGCGGGCACAGCGCGCGTCACGTTCTCGCAAGCCGACCGTACCGAAGGTGCTTGATCTCGACCTAACGTCGGGTGTTTCGCTGGAGACCTTTGCGAACGAGCACAGTCCAAAGAACGATATCGAACGTAATCTGGTGGTCTTGGATGGTTCAAAGAGCATCGTGAGGAGGAAGCCGTCACGGCGAATCATGTCTATACCTGCTATCGGGCTCTTAGGTGGCCGTCCGGGATTGACGACTTTTCGTGGCCCCTTCGGGCTTTGAAAAAAGATCAGCTCGTGACGAGTTCAACGCGGGGACAGTATGTCATCAACCATCTCGGCATTGCACGGGTTGAGAAAATGAGCACCGCTGCTTGAGCGCAATAGCTGACTTTGCAAGTTCATCACCGGGCTTCTACCGTCGAACTGCAGTTGAACAACTATTAGTGCTCGCGTGGTTTATTGAGGCGCGGCAGCAGCGCGCCTCTTTTGACGGTGCTTATATGCGGCAGTGTTTCAAGGAGGTTGGTATCGAACCACCTGATATGAGCGTTTATCTGCCGAGGTTAACCAAGAAAAAGCCTCCTCAGCTCATTAAGGAGAAGAGCGGCTATCGCCTAGCGGGTTCTGCTCGGCGAGAATTGGACACCCGGCTCGGTGGTGATCCGACCGTAGCTGCCGTGGCCAAAGCGCTTGCGGATCTGCCCGGCCAAGTGCCAGACGTTGCAGAACGTGAGTTTCTGAAGGAGGCACTCAGCTGCTATCGAGTTCGTGCCTACCGCGCCACGATCATCATGGCGTGGAATCTCGCCTACGACCACCTAGTTCGCTGGATACTCAAGGATCCTGCTCGCATACAGTCTCTAAACACCGGCATCGCTTCGAAATACCCGAAGAAGGTGCTGGTTGTGACGAAACACGAGGACGTGGACGCGCTGAAAGAATCGGAGTTGCTCGAGGCTGCTCGGATAGCCAACCTCCTAGACAAGAACACCACCCAAATCCTTAAAGACAAGCTGAACAGGCGGAATATGGCTGCCCACCCCTCCAGGATCGTCATCAATCAGCATCAAGCCGACGACATGATCACGGATTTGGTGGCAAACGTCATCTTGAAGTTAGCCTAACGGATACTGCGCTCAGGCAATCTCGAATGATGGCAACTTTCGATTTGTAGATCGAAGCCTCAGATCAATAGAGATTCCTTTCTACCCTGTAACGCCGGTTGTATCCTACCTCACTCCCACTCGATAGTGCCGGGCGGCTTCGAGGTGACGTCGTAGACGACCCGGTTGATGCCGCGCACCTCGTTGATGATGCGGGTTGCGGCGCGGCCGAGGAATTCCATGTCGTAGTGGTAGAAGTCGGCGGTCATGCCGTCGACCGAGGTGACGGCGCGCAGTGCGCAGACATATTCGTAGGTGCGGCCGTCGCCCATCACGCCGACCGTCTGCACCGGCAGAAGCACGGCGAAGGCCTGCCAGATGGCGTCGTAGAGGCCGGCCTTGCGGATCTCGTCGAGATAGATCGCGTCCGCCTCGCGCAGGATTTCGAGCTTCTCGCGGCTGATGCCGCCGGGGCAGCGGATGGCAAGACCCGGACCGGGGAAGGGATGGCGGCCGATGAAGCTGTCCGGCAGGCCGAGCTCGCGGCCGAGCACGCGGACCTCGTCCTTGAAGAGTTCGCGCAGCGGCTCGACGAGCTGCATGTTCATGCGCTCCGGCAGGCCGCCGACATTGTGGTGCGACTTGATCGTCACCGACGGGCCGCCGGTGAAGGAAACGCTTTCGATCACGTCCGGATAGAGCGTGCCCTGGGCAAGGAAATCGGCGCCGCCAAGCTTCTTCGCCTCTTCCTCGAAGACCTCGATGAAGAGGCGGCCGATGATCTTGCGCTTGGTCTCCGGATCGCTGACGCCCTCGAGCTCGCCGATGAAGCGGTCGGAGGCATCGATATGGAGGAGGTGCAGGTTGTAATGCTCCTGGAACATGGCGACGACATTCGCCGCCTCGTCCTTGCGCATCAGGCCATGGTCGACGAGGATGCAGGTGAGCTGGTCGCCGACAGCCTCATGGATGAGGAGCGCAGCAACGGAGGAATCGACGCCGCCTGAAAGCGCGCAGATCACCTTCCTGTCGCCGACCTGTTCGCGGATCGCCTCGACCGCCTTGGCGCGGTAGGCCGACATCGTCCAGTCGCCCTTGATGCCGGCGATCTTGTGGACGAAGTTGGAGATCAGCTTGGCGCCGTCCGGCGTGTGGACCACTTCCGGATGGAACTGCACGGCGTAATATTTGCGCTCCTCGTCGGCGATGAAGGCAAAGGGGGCGTTGGAAGAGGTCGCCACCACCTCGAAGCCCTCCGGCAGCGCGGTCACCCGGTCGCCATGCGACATCCAGACCTGATGGCGGGAGCCGAGCGACCAGAGCCCCTCGAAAAGGGCGCAGTCCTTCTCGACCTCCAGGAAGGCGCGGCCGAATTCACGGTGATGACCGCTTTCGACCTTGCCGCCGAGCTGGGCGCACATCGTCTGCTGGCCGTAGCAGATGCCGAAGACCGGCAGGCCGCTTTCGAAGATCACCGACGGTGCGCGCGGCGAGCCGATGTCGAGCGTCGAGGCGGGGCTCCCGGACAGGATCACCGCCTTCGGGCTCAGCCGCTTGAAGCCGTCTTCGGCCGACTGGAACGGCACGATCTCGCAGTAGACGCCGGCCTCGCGCACGCGGCGCGCGATGAGCTGCGTCACCTGGCTGCCGAAATCGACGATCAGGACGGTGTCGGGATGGGCTGTCTGGGTCATGGCGGGCCTTCAAACGAGCTAGGGTCAGGACCTAATCATGGCGAGCCTTTAATGAAAGCCCGCCGCCGGCGCAACGATTACATTGCACCCCGACAATTTAGGACCTGCTTCCACAGCGCCGCGCGTCTTATCAGACGCGCAAAGGTCGCTGTAGCACCGGATTGCAGCATGTTCTGTCTTTAAATCGGCTCCGCTTTACGGACAGATATGTGCAGAACCGTCAGAGCCGGATTCCGCCGGTTTCGAGCGCTTCTTCGAGCCGGTCGATCGCGCCGGCCAGCTTCTCGTCGATGACGTGCAGATATTCGGTCCAGTCGTCGACATGCTTCAGTTCCGCCTTGCCGTCCGATATGCCGCGAAGCCCGATCAGCGGCACGCCGAAGGCCTGGCAGGCGCGCAGGATGGCATAAGTCTCCATCTCGACCATGTCGGCGTCGATCGCGTCATAGGCCTTGCCGGAGACGATATCGGCGCCGGTCGAAAGCCGTGCCTCCTTCACGCCCGGAATGCGCAGCGGCAGTTCGACGATGGCCGGCAGGTCGAGGAAGGGTGTCGCGCCTTTTTCGAAGCCGAGCGGCGAGGCGTCCATGTCGCGATAGCCGACCGAGGTCGCCTGGTAGATTTCCGTCTGTTCGAGCGTGGCGGAACCGGCGGAGCCGAGCGAGACGACGAGGTCGGGCAGTGTTCCGGTGGCCTTGAGCTGGCACAGTGCCATGGTCAGGGCGACGGCCGCCTCGACCGGGCCGACGCCGGTCATCAGAGGCCTGACCCGCTTCCGCAGACAGGAGCCGTATTCCGGGTCGACGGCCATCACGTAGAGGATCTTCTTGCCGGCCACCAGCTTCAGCTCGAAACTCATCCCTCGATCCCCTCGCGGCCGCGCACCACCATCATCGTTCCGGTCATCGAGGCGATGAGCTTCGCCGGCCCGTCCGACCGCACTGCATAGGCCCGGCCGTCCGAAACGATGATCGTCGTGCCGGGCTTCGTCACCTCGCCGCGGAAGAGGAACCGCTCGCCGCGGCCGGGCGACAAAAGGTTCACCTTGAACTCGATCGTCAGCAGCGACGCGTCGGGATCGATGAGCGAATAGCCCGCATAGGTCCCGGCGGCATCGAGTGCCGCCGAAATCACGCCGGCATGGAGGAGACCATGCTGCTGCGTCAGCTTGGGATCGAACGGCAGCTCGATCTCCACGGTGCCCTGCTCGACACGGGTGAGTTCCGCGCCGATCGTGCGCATGGCGGCCTGGCGGCCGAAACTCTCCCGGATGCGGGCACGGAAATCGTGCGGCTCGCTATCGTCCCTCAATGCAAAAGCCTCTTGCCAGAACGGATCTGAATGCCCCGTCGGCCGACAGTTGCATGCGTGGCGGACAAGGACAAGCGCAAACGTCAGCGCGGCGCAGGCTGCCAATCTCGACCTCGGACTTTCGGGAGGCCGGCGGCATCCATATATCATCCCCGATGAGGAACTTCAGACGCATAGAGATCCGGCCGGCAGTTCCGGATGACCTGATGATGATCGCGTCGGTCCTGGTCAGGACCTGGCGCGCGACCTTTCGCGGCATCATTTCCGATGCCTATCTCGATGCAATGAAGGTCGAAGACCAGGCGATCGGCCATGCGCGGCGGATGCGCAACCCAGGCGCCTTCCTCTTGGTCGCCGTCGACCTTTCGGAAGAACGGGTGATCGGCTTTGCGAATTACGGCCGGGCGAGGGGAATGCCGCACGCCTTCGATCGGGAACTGTACGAACTTTATGTTCTGCCGGAGTTTCATGGCGCGGGCATCGGTTCGGCGCTGGTGCGCAGCGTCGCCACCCATTGCCGTGAGATGCAGGCCACGTCGCTCTTCGCCTGGGTTCTGGCCGGCAATCCGAACCGGGTCTTCTATGAGCGGCTCGGCGCACGCGCCGTGGGAGAGGGCCGGGTTCGCGTCGGCCGCGAGAGTCTTGAGCAGATCGCCTATCGCTGGGACGATCTGGCGAAGCTTGCCGGCCTCGGGAATATCTCAGCGTGAGT
Source organism: Sinorhizobium glycinis (assembly GCF_001651865.1). Lineage (GTDB taxonomy): Bacteria > Pseudomonadota > Alphaproteobacteria > Rhizobiales > Rhizobiaceae > Sinorhizobium > Sinorhizobium glycinis. Next base: position 1,199,861 of record NZ_LPUX01000053.1, on the reverse strand, counting down.
TGAAGACCCCTCCCCAACCCCTCCCCACAAGGGGGAGGGGTTGGTGCCCCGCGCGACTACCTGCCATTTCCAACCGTCGCTTGTCGCGGAAACGTTCGAAATGGGAGGTGGCGCTTCGGCAAGGTAAGCCCCTCCCCCTTGTGGGGAGGGGTTGGGGAGGGGCGAATACTCTGTGCTACGCGAGCCGGACGATGTGCTGGTCCCAGGCGACCGGGCTTCGGCGACTGATGAACTGGCCGTCATAGGACGAGACCGCGAAGCCGGATTTCGCGGCGGCAACGCCCGCCGCATCAGCCACCGGTTCCTCCTTGACGACGGCGCCCGTTTTCGCATCGAGCGTGACGGCGACATTGCCCTTCGGCGATGTGAGCCCGACAAGGTCCTCGCGGCGGTTGATGGCGATCGCCCCGACATAATTGGCGAGCGCGGCCGTTGTGCTTTCCGGCAGGGGAACAAAGCTCAGTCTCTCCCCCTTGGCGAAATACCCGACCAGCGGCGGCAGGTCGTCGCGCGCGCCCTCGTACTGGCAGGCAAACCAGATCCTGCCGTCGGCGCCGATGTCGACGTGGCGGGTAGAAAGCTGCTTGAGCTCCGGCGGCAGGCCATGTTTCTCGATCAGCGTGCCGGTCGCCGTGTCGACGAGGGTAAGGCTCGGTTCCATGTGGTCGAGATTGAGCTTGGTGCGGCCGAAATCCGGATGAGTCTCGATGCCGCCATTGGCGATCACGAGCGTACGGCCGTCTGCGCTAAGCGTCATGTCGTGCGGCCCAATGCCATAGGTCGGGAATTCGCCGATGCGGGCAAAGCCGCGCGTCCCGTCATAGACGCCGATCATGCCGCGATTGGCCGAAAAATCGTTCTCGGTCGCGTAGAGCAGCCTCCCGTCGGCGGAGAAGCAGCCATGGCCGAAGAAGTGGCGACCTTCGGCGGCGGTGATCACGACCGGCTCGGCAGTCCGGTCGGTCGCCAGGATCATTGCGTAGGTCCCGGGCCGGCGGGCAAAGGCGACGGCTCGACACGTCACCGGCGAGAAGGCCATGCCGTGTGCCCGCGCCGGGAGAGCCGTGCGCTCGACGATCTCGCCCTCTTCCGTCAGCGTCGCGATGCCATACCCGCCGTCCGGGGCCATGAAGGTCGAGGCGAAGACGGCGTCCGACCGCTCGAGCGCGAAGGCGCGGCGCGAGCCAAGCGTCGCCAGCCAGGCGGCGCCGGCCATTTTGACGAAGCTGCGTCTGTCGATGAGCGTCCCGGTGTTCATGCGATTTCTCGCGGTGGGGATGGGTGGAGCCCGACCCGTGGGGAAGACCCCTCCCCAACCCCTCCCCACAAGGGGGAGGGGCTAGGCGTCCGCGGCACGCCCAGCGCAATCCGCGACATCCGAGCTTGCGGAGCCGTTGAGATTGAAGGGATCGGCGCGGCATCGTAAGTCCCTCCCCCTTGTGGGGAGGGGTTGGGGAGGGGCCTTGTCCACATCCTACAGCCAGCCCCGGCGTTTGAAATAGAGATACGGCAACAGCGCCGAAACCGCCATCGCTGCCAGCGCGTAGGGGTACCCGAGCCGCCAGTGCAGTTCCGGGATGATGTCGAAGTTCATGCCGTAGATCGAAGCGACGAGCGTCGGCGGCAGGAAGACGACCGCCGCGACCGAGAAGATCTTGATGATCTGGTTCTGCTCCAGGTTGATCAGGCCGAGCGTGGCGTCGAGCAGGAAATTGATCTTGTTCGACAGGAACAGCGCGTGGTCGCCGAGCGAGGCGGCGTCGCGCTGGATCAGCTTGATCCGCTGCCGGCTCTCCTTGGCGGCTTTCCGCGTTGTGCCCCGTTCGAGGGCGACGTGGTAGGCGACGAGCCTGCCGATGCTGACCAGGCTTTCACGGATGGTCGTCAGAAGGTCGCCCTTCTGGCCGATCTGCTCGATCAGCGACTGCAGGTCGCGCGTCTTCTTGGTGGCGCTCGCATGCGACTTGCGGAACACCTCGCGCGAGATTGCGTCGACCTCGTTGCCGGAGCGCTCCAGGGCGTCGGCAATCCGGTCGATCATCGCCTCGAGCAGACCGAGCATGACCAGTTCGCCCGTTTCACAGATGGCGCCGTTCGGCTTCTGGATGCGGGTTGCATAGATCTGGAAAGGCTTCGGGTCGGCATGGCGCACGGTGACGAGCGTCGCCCCCTTCAACACGAATGTCACCGGCACCTTGGCGGGATAGTCGCTGTCGAGCTTTGCCGTCGCGGTCATGGTCATGAACTCCGCGCCGTCCTCCTGGTAGAGTCGGTCGGAAAGCTCGATCTCCTGCATTTCGTCGCGGGTCGGGATGGCAATGCCGAGATGATCCTCGACGAACCGAGTCTCATCGGCGGAGGGGTTGAAAAGGTCGAACCAGGTCACCGGCTCCTGGGAGGCAAGGCCGGCGGCATGATCGACGAGCAGGAGATGGCCGTTCTGGCTTTTGTAGATGCGCAGCATTCTGGGCTCCATGGGCGAGGTCATCCGACCGCCTGGAGCCCTGGTCAATCAGGTCCGGACGGCCGCAATGAAGGCTCGACTTCGACTGTCGGGGTTCATCTCGGGTTGATCCTTCGTAGGTGACGCATGCCCGCCAAAGCGGACATGAAATGCGCTTTGCTCCGAAATCCGCGGCTTGTCAACCTGCGGCTTCTGCGGGCTTGTCACGTTACTGCATGTTTCCTCAAATCGTGCCGATTGGAGGACAAAAACATGCAGCAATTCAAAGTGCTACAGCGTCCTTGGTGCGTCTGAAAAGACGCACGGCGCTGTAGTGTCAATCGCCATCCGCGAAGGAAAAACCAGCCCCGAGCCCGATCGCGCCGCCGAAATCGCGGTTCAGCCGGTCGAGCAGGTCGGCGGTGTTGAGGGCGATGAAGTCGAGCCTGGAGCGCCGTTTATTGTCGGCGAGCGCCGCATCGATCGGCCCCTCGACGCGGTCGCTCGCGCTGATCAACGCCTTGAAAAGGAAATTCACCGAACCGGCGATGGAACGGCTGTCGCCGGGAAGCAGGTTTTCCATGCCCGCGATGCTGAAGAGCGTCTGCAGGCCGCGCAGGTTCGCGCCGATCGACGCCATCGTATTGCCCGATCGCCAGTAGATGGCCAGCTTCGGGCGGCCCTTGTCCGGATTTCCGTCGATCGCCCCGTCATAGAAGGGGCGCAGCCGCTGGTCTTTGACCATTTCGACGCTATGCACGAGAACCCCGAGCAGTTCGGTCGCCGCTTCCTTGTTGTCTCGGAAGAGCGGGTTGTCAGGGCCCGGCGCCTTCCAGGCGGACTGGATGCCCTCGGGCTCCTCCCAGGCGGCAAGCAACTCACCGGCAATCGACTTCAAATTCTCCGAGATCGCCATTCCGTAACGGCAGCGAAAGCGGCCATCCTCGCCGTTGAGCGCCTCCGCTCCCGTGCCGTAAAGAACATATTCGAACGCCCCGAGGCCCTGCACGGCGACGCTCTTCACCTTGAGGCTCTCCGCGTGCGTCGCGCTCTCGTCCCGCTTCGCGAGAATGGCCTGCACCTGCTTGAGGCCGGTGCTCTTGCGGTCGGGATAGAAGAGAAAACGCTCGAACCGGTTCTGTTCGAGGGCCGGACCAAGGCGGACGATTTCGATCGTCGACCATTTTCGCACGACATCCGAGAAAGCCGATCGCGTCGCTTCAAGCGCCGGGGCGGAAGGCGTCGCGCAGAGTGCCGCACTTGCTTCGACAAGGTCGGCGGTGGCGCGCGAAAGGTCGCGGTAACCGGGGACGATGAAGTAATCCACCGCCTTCGCCATTACGCCTGGCAATGCCGCTTCGTCGAGGGCGCGCGGCGAAAGAGTGGCGCCTTCCTGCGCCGCCGCGGGCGCGACGACTGCAAGAAGCAGCAAGCCGAGGGTCAGGGAAAAGCGCAGGCGCATCAGAGCGACTCCAGAAAGGAAAGCAGGGCAAGACGATCGTCCCGCGACATGGCGACGAAGGCACTGCGGGCCATTTCCGCTTCGCCGCCGTGCCAGAGGATGGCCTCGGTAAAGTTGCGGGCACGCCCGTCATGAAGCAGGAACGTGTGACCGCTGACGGTCTTCGTCAAGCCCAGCCCCCAGAGCGGCGGCGTGCGCCATTCGCGTCCGCTGGCCACGCCGACCTGCTGGCCGTCGGCCAATCCCTCGCCCATGTCGTGCAACAGGAAGTCGGAATAGGGCCAGATCAGCTGGAAAGCCAGTTCCTTGTGCGGAGCATCGCGCCGGGTCACGTATTTCGGTAGGTGACAGGCAGGACAGCCCGCCTCGTAGAACAGCTGCTTGCCTTGCAGGGTCTGCGGAAAGCCTGCCTTCCGGCGGGCGGGCACCGCGAGATTGGCGGAATAGAAGGTGACGAGGCCGAGCACCGGGTCGGGCGCCTCGACCGGCCCGAGCCGCGCCTGCACGCCGGTCGGGAGCGAGAGGCAGGCGTTCTGCGCCTTGGTGCAATCGCCGTGGCTGCGGTTGGCGGCGGGAGTGGAAATGCCGATATCGATCGCGAAAGCGTCTGCGGCCTGCTGGCGAATGGTCGGGTTCTGGGCCTTCCAGCCGAAGCGGCCGAGGGCGATCTTGCCGCTGTCCCGATCCCGTACCAGCGCCGCCCGTCCGCTGATGCCGTCGCCATCCCGGTCTTCCGGGTCGGCCTGCGCAAGGATGTCGGCCTCGTGGATCATTTCAACGAGGCCGAGTCCGATCATCGGCGGGGTCACGCGGGGCGACAGAGTGGTCGTCGGGTCCATCCGACCATAGCCGAGATCGGCAACCGCGTATTCGGGTTTGCGGAGCGAGACCGTCTCGCCTCTGGAAAGGGTCACCTGCTCTTCCGTATAGCTGACCTTGAGACGCCCTTCGGCGGCAAGTCCCGGCACGGCGCTGTCCTGCAGCTGCGCGCCGTAGGCAGGATCAGGAAGGTTGAGCACCTCGTGGTCGGCGACCATGCGGCGTTCGGCTTCGTCGTGCGGCGGACGGGCGAGACGGAAGACCGTCGATGTCGCGTCGCCTGCCTCGGGAGGACGGCCGCGCCCGTCGCGCAGATGACAGCTCTCGCAGGCGCGGGCGTTATAGAGGGGGCCGAGCCCGTCGGAAGCCTGCGTCGAGGAAGGGGCGGAGACCCAGAGCTTTTCGAACAGCGCCTTGCCAAGCTTGAAATTCTGCTCGTCCTCGAAAGGCAGGTTGGCGGAGAATTGCTGGAAGACCTTCTCGTCGATCGGGGCAATCGTGGTCGTCGCGCCGCCGGACATCGCCTCGAATTGTTCGGCTTTCGAGAAATCCGTGGTCGGCCGGGTGACGGTCTCGACGCGCTGCAGGTCCTGTTCGGAAAGATCGTGGCGTTGGGGGAGGCACCCCCCTCTGCCCTGCCGGGCATCTCCCCCACAAGGGGGGAGATCGGCAAACGGCGACGTCCTGCTCAGCGAATGGGGCTGGGCGGGTACCCTTGCAGTCGACGAAGGCGGCGCTTGCGACGTGTCCGTCGGGCAGCCCTTCGCCTCTGGCCAATCTCCCTCCTTGTGCGGGAGATGCCCGGCAGGGCAGAGGGGGGTATCAACAGTCGCTTTCCCGCCGATCTCCGCCGCAGCGGCGAAGCCGATAGGCGCGGCAATCAGCAGCGCAAGGAAGCGGGCGGTCAGGACCTTCATCGGGCAAGAGCCGGGCCGCACCTTGCCGGGAGCGGCCCGCCTTTTCTGCTTATTGGAAGACAGCGTTAGGATTATCCAGGCTGTCGGAACCTTCAAGCTCGATCGTGCCGAGACCGAGCGCCGCAATGACGCGTTCGACGGTCTTGGCCTGGGCGATCAGCCCGTCGATGGCGGCCTGAACGGTCGCATTGCCATCCTTGTTGCCTTCGCCGATCATCTGGTCGTAGGCCTCGACGGCTTCGGCGCGCTTGGCCATCGCCTGCATCCTCTCGACCGTTGTCGCCAGATTGGCCGTCATCTCCCTGTCGAGGGCGGCGTCATTGGCGGCGACGAGCTCGGAAAGCGAGGGGCCGGTGAGCTTCGTGCCGTCGACCCGCGTATATTCGCCGGTATAGGCCGACTGGATGCCGATCGCGTCATGCAGATGCGAGTTATGGGTGTTGTCCGAGAAGCAATCGTGCTCCTCTTCCGGATCGTGCAGCAGCAGGCCGAGCTTCATGCGCTCGCCGGCGAGTTCCCCGTAGGAAAGCGAGCCCATGCCGGTGAGGATTGCAGCGAGGCCGGCTTTGGGATCTGCTTCCACCGCCTTGGCCGCAGCACCCTCCGGCGCCCAGTTGGCGACCATCTCCTTGAGGTCGGAGACGAGCAGGCTCGTCGCCGCCTTCAGGTAGGCGGCGCGGCGGTCGCAATTGCCGTTCGTGCAGGCCTTCGTGTCGAAATCCGTATAGGACCGCTTGCCGGCGCCCGGACCGATGCCGTTCAGATCCTGGCCCCAGAGCAGGAACTCGATGGCGTGGTAGCCGGTCGCGACATTCGCTTCGATGCCGCCGGCTTCCTGCAGCGTGCCCGCGAGGAATTCCGGCGTGATGTTCGTCGCGTCGACGTCCTTGCCGTCGATCTTGATCGACTTGTTGGCGATGACGTTGGCGGTGAACAGCGCGTTCTCGTCGCTCTCCGTGCCATAGCTCGGATCGACGTAGTCGATCAGGCCTTCGTCGAGCGGCCAGGCGTTCACCTTGCCCTCCCATTCATCGACGATCGCATTGCCGAAGCGGTAGACCTCGGTCTCCTGATAGGGGTTGCGGGCCTTGAGCCAGGCCTCGCGCGCTGCCTTCAGGGTCTCTTCGCCGGGGCTCGCGATCAGCGAATCGACAGCCTTTTCCAGCGCCTCGGCGGTGGTCAGCGCGTCCTCATATTTGGCATGCGCCACGGCCGCATAATGTTTGACGACCGTCGCGGCGTCCGTCGCGGCGCTGGCCGGCTGCAGGGCCAGCACGGACGTGGCCGCCGTGAGTGCCAGCGCGGCAGCGCGGATGAAATTCTTGGTCATGACCCTCTCCTTGGCTTTTCCCCGGGCAGCCAGAAAGCCTCTCGGAGCCCGTTGAAGCGCCATTGTCATGGACCAAAAGCAAACTGGTGTCAAAGTGTATAGTTTAGAACATTTTCAAATTTGCGACTTCCCCTTGTGGAGGTCTCGCTATGCTTTCCTGCCCATCAGGCAGAAGAAAAACCCGTCGGTTCCGGTCGAGGCGGGCGTCAGCGTCACGGTCTTCATGTCGGCCGACCAGGGCTGCGGCTTGTCGGTGCCGAACAGCGCCGCCCATGTATCGGCGGCCGAGAGGATTTCGAATTCCGGATTGTCCTCGCAGAAGCCGTAGACCTGCGCTTCGTTTTCCTCCGGAAGAACGGAACAGGTCACGTAGATCAGGTGCCCGCCAGGGCGCACGAACTGGGCGGCACCGGCGAGCGCCTCCTCCTGCTGCGCGAGCCGCTCCTCGAGGTTCTTCTGCGTCAGGCGCCACTTCGTGTCGGGCCGGCGCCGCCAGGTTCCGGTGCCGGTGCAGGGGGCGTCGACGAGCACCCGGTCGCAGCGGCCGGCAAGCGCCGCAAGCGAATCCGCCGACTCGTGGACCTGGACATTGCGGGTGCCGGCCCGTTTCAGCCGCTCAATGATCGGCGCGAGCCGCTTGCGGTCGGTGTCGTAGGCATGCACCTGGCCCTTGTTGTTCATGGCGGCGGAGATCGCGAGCGTCTTGCCGCCGCCGCCGGCGCAGTAGTCGAGCACCTGCTCGCCCTCCCGCGGGAAGACCAGGTCGGCGACGATCTGCGATCCTTCGTCCTGGACCTCGAACCAGCCCTTCTGGAACGAGATTTCTGCGGTCACGTTCGGCAGGCGCGAGGCGCCTTCGCCGGCCGGGATGCGGACGCCGTAGCGAGCGATCGCCGCCGGCTCTGCGCCGCTGCGCTCCAGGGATTTCAGCACCTTGTCGCGGCTGGCCTTCAAGGTATTGACGCGAAGGTCGAGGGTCGGGCGGCCGGCGAGTGCTCTCGCCTCGTCAAGCCAGTCGTCGGAAAAATTGTCCTCGAAAGAGGCTTGCGTCCACTCGGGAATGTCGCCTTGGACATTGAGGGGCGCGTTCTCGATACGGCGCTCGCTGAACGCCGTCATCGTCTCGGCCGAAGGCGGCTGCGGGGCAAACTTGTCGTCTGCGAGTTCTGCGGCGAGCTTGTCGGGCGTGAGGCCCCATTGCCGGTACATGACCGCGTGGCCAAGGGCGGCCGGGCTGTCGCTATCCATCAGATAGGCGTGGGAAAGCTTCATCCGCAGCGCATCGTAGACGATGTTGCCGATGGCGGCGCGATCGCCCGATCCGGCGAAGCGATGCGAGAGGCCCCAGTCCTTGAGCGCGTCGGCGACGGGGCGCTTGCGCTTTTCGATATCCTCAAGAACGTCTATGGCTCCAGCGAGCCGTCCGCCCAATCGCATCTTCGATCAACTCCTTTTTCGCCGTGGTAGCGGCGATGGCACCGAAGAGCAAGTGAGCGGCCGCAATATGTGCGGGAGCGACCGGCCCCGCAGAGGTCCGTCCACCCCAGTGACGGTGGACGGTGGCCGGTCAGGAATTGATGACCTGATAGCAGATGCTGGCCGTGCCCGAGCGGATCATGCCGATCTGCGAGGCGGCGGCCTTGGAAAGATCGAGGACCCGGCCGCGAATGAACGGGCCGCGATCGTTGATGCGGACGACGACGGACTTGCCGTTCCGCTTGTTGGTGACCTGGACCCTGGTACCGAATTTGAGGCTGCGGTGCGCGGCCGTCAGGCGCGCCGCGTTCATGCGCTCGCCGGAGGCGGTTTTCGAGGTGAGGGCATACCAGGAGGCGCCACCGCAGCCCGTTCCCTTTGCCTGACTGTCGGATGCCGAGACCAAACCCATCCCGACGGCGAATAGCGCTGCGGCGGCAGCAGTCTTGATTCTCGCTGGCTTCAAGCGACGACCCCTTCGGATTGAATGTTCGACTAGTTCCCTTGCAGTTCGAGCTAATTAGGGTGAAAAATGGCAAAACCGTGCTTCAACCCTTAACCTTCCATTAGGATTCCGCAAAAACATCCTTAATTTTAAAACGGAAGACCATTTGAATTGTTTTAGAATACCGGAAGAAGTTCTTTGAAATCAGCGACTAAACGATGGTCCTTGCCTTTGGTTCCGTGCAGCTGCCAAGCGAATGTAAAAAATCATTTAAAATTTCGATTCGCGTGCATCTTGGCGCATTTCTATCATGAAACACCGGACTTATCGCTTAGGTTGCAGATCGTTGTCCAAGTATAAGGCGAATTATGGCAGCATGCGGCAGTCAAGCCGAGTCACCCGGATCCATTACTTTCGGATGATCTCAGGACATGCTTTTGGCAGGGGGTGATATTCTGATAGGAGTATTGCCGAGTTGGATCTATTCACCGCGCCAAGTGCCGCTCGCCCATAACTGTGCAAGCGAGACGCGATAATTCGGGAAGGCGAATTCGAAGCCGGCCTGGCGCAGCCGTCGGTTGGAGACGCGCTTGTTCTCGCCATAGAAGGAGCGCGCCATCGGCGACATGTCGGCGGTGTCAAAGGGAATTTCTGCCGGCGGCTCGACGCCCATCAGCCGGGCGGCCTCGGCCACCACGTCCTGCGGCGGCCCCGGCTCGTCGTCGGTGACGTTGAAGATCCCGCCCATGCCGCGGCCGGCGAGGAAGGCGGCTGCCGAGCCGATATCCTCGACGCGGATGCGATTGAAGACCTGGTTCGGCTTCACGACGCGGCGCGCCGTGCCTTCGGCAAGATTGCGGAAGGCATTGCGGCCAGGTCCGTAGATGCCGGCAAGCCGAAGCACGGCGACGGGAACGCCGTGCCGGGCGCCATGGTCGAGCCAGGCGTTTTCCGCCTCGACCCGTTCCCTCGAGCGCTGCGAGACCGGCTTTATCGGCGTCTCTTCGCTGACCCAGCCGCCGCCGTGGTCGCCGTAGACGCCGACGGTGGAGAGATAACCGACCCAGCGAAGATTCGGCAGGAGTTCGTCGAGCGCCGGCGTGCCGGTGCGAAACATTGGGTCGCCGTCACGCCCGGGCGCAATCGACTGGACGAGGTGCGTCGCCTTGCCCATCGCCGCGGCGAGCTCCGGAGAAATTTCGTCACCGTCGAAGAGCAGCGGTTCGATGCCGGCCGCGCGAAGTGCCGCAAGCTTGTCCGGCGATCGGGTCGTCCCCGTTACCGACTGCGCATCGGGCGCAAGCGCCTTCGCGATGGCCGTGCCGGAATAGCCGGCTCCCAGTATCAGGACATGCATCGGCTCACTCCTGCCATTTGCCATTCCGCAAGCACCTCATCGTCGCTTTCCTGCTCGCACTCGCTCGCAAAGGCGGCGAGCTCGTCCGCCGCCATCAGCCGCGAAAGCGCCCAGACCGCCATCGCCCGGACGGTCGGGGAGGCATCACGCGCCAAGGCCTTGCAGGCGGGTACGAACCTCTCTTCACCGGAATTGCCGGCGGCGATCAAGACATTTCTGACGAAGCGGTCGCGGCCGATGCGTTTCACCGGGGAGCCGGAAAACAGGCTGCGGAAGGCGGCGTCGTCGAGCGTCAGCAGGGCGGCGAGTTCCGGTTCCTTGAGGTCTTCCCGCGCCGTGAGCTTCATCTCGGAGGCCGAGCGCGCGAACTTGTTCCACGGACAGACCGCCAGACAGTCGTCGCAGCCATAGATGCGGTTGCCGATCAATGGGCGTAGTTCGGGGTCGATCGGCCCCTTGTGCTCGATCGTGAGGTAGGAGATGCAGCGCCGTGCATCGATCTGATAGGGCGCCGGGAAGGCGCCGGTCGGACAGGCGTCGAGACAGGCCCGGCAGGAGCCGCAATGGTCGCGCTCGGGCACGTCGATGTCGAGATCGGCGGTCGTGAAGAGGCTGCCGAGGAAGAGCCAGGAGCCGAATTCGCGGCTGACGAGATTGGTGTGCTTGCCCTGCCAGCCGATGCCGGCCTTTTCCGCGAGCGGCTTTTCCATGACCGGGGCGGTGTCGACGAAGACCTTCACGTCCTCGCCGGCGCGCGCGGCAAAGCGCGTGGCGATCTCCTTCAGCCGCCCTTTGACGACGTCGTGATAGTCGCGGTTCTGCGCATAGACGGAAATCGCGCCTCGGTCCCGCTTCGCGAGGATTGCCAGCGGATCGGTGTCGGGACCGTAATTCATGCCGAAGAGGACGATCGAGCGGACTTCGCTCCACAGCACGCGCGGATCGGAGCGCCGCTCCGCCGTCTCGGACAGCCATTCCATCGTGCCGTGGCAGCCGGCTTCAAGGAACTGCCGGAGCCGACCCGGCGCCTCAGGAATCGCGTCCGGCCGGGTCATCCGACAGAGGTCGAAGCCCTTGGCCGCGGCTTCCTCTTTCAGGAAGGCGGTGAGCGTCCGTCGTTTCCTGTCCTGGTTCCCCGCTTTGGCAGCGTCGCCAGGCATGGTGGTTTCCTTAGAAATCGAGATCCGCATAATGGGAAACGGGGGTTACACCGCGCACCCGCTCGGCAAGCAGCGGGCGGAAGGACGGCCGGGATTTCAGCCGCTGGTACCATTCCTTGGCGGTCGGCGCGTCGGACCAGTCGATTTCGCCAAGGTAGTCCAGCACCGAGGTCGCCGCGGCCGCCGCGAGGTCGGCATAGGAGATCCGGTCGCCGGCAAGCCAGGGGCGCGAGCCGGCGAGCCAGGAGAGATACTTCATGTGCTGGCGGATATTGTTGCGCGAGGTCCGGAGGATCTTCGAATCCGGTGCGCCGCCTCCCTGGTCCGGCGTCATCTGCAGCTTGAAGATGCGCTCGCGCACCAGCGGCCGGGTCACGTCGGCCTCCATCTTCTGCAGGAACCATTCGGTGAGCCGGCGGATCTCGGCCCGCTGGAACGGATCCTCCGCCAGGAGCCGGCGATCGCGCTTCATGATGCCGCTCGTCTCGTCGAGATACTCCGAGATGATCGTCGCGCCGCAAAGCGCCCGCATGCTGTCATCCACATAGACCGGCAGGGTCCCGGCCGGATTCAGTGCCAGGAAGTCGCGCCGGTTTTCCCAGGGCTGTTCCTCGCTCAATTCCGTCTGATAGCCATATTCTGAGAGAATAAGGCGTACGAACCGAGAGGCGGAGGACATGGGGTGATGATACAGTGTCGGCATCGATGATCGGATTGCAGCTGTTTTTCGGGGATCTACAGCGCCGTGCGTCTTTTCAGACGCACAAAGGACGCTGTAGCACTTTGAATCGCTGCATGTTCTGGTCCTTAAATCGGCTCGATTTAAGGAAACATGCAGTAGGCGTCGCGGCTTATGCAACTGGCCACGGCTTCATACAACGAGCTATAGGTAGTTGCGGTGGCAAACACAAGAGAATCGACTTTCTCCTCCCAACTCCCAGTATATCAGGAACATCTTATAAATGGCGGATCAATCGATCATCAGCGCGCTCGTTCTCGGGCTCATAGAAGGACTGACGGAGTTCATCCCCGTCTCGTCGACGGCGCATGTGCTTCTTGCCGGACACTTCCTCGGCTTCAAGTCGCCCGGTAACACATTCGCCGTGCTCATTCAGCTCGGCGCCATCCTCGCCATCCTGCTCGTCTATTTTCAGAAGCTGCTGTCGATCGCGCTGGCCCTGCCGACGAGCGCCAAGGCGCGGCGCTTCGTCATCTCGGTGCTCATCGCCTTCCTGCCGGCGGCGCTGATCGGCGCGGCGGCGCACGGCTTCATCAAGTCGGTCCTGTTCGAGACGCCGATGCTGATCTGCGTCGTGCTGATCGTCGGCGGCGTCATCCTCTATGTGATCGACCGCCTGCCGCTGGCGCCGCGCTATACCGACGTCTTCGACTACCCGCCCTCGCTGGCGCTGAAGATCGGCCTCTTCCAGTGCCTGGCGATGATCCCGGGCACCTCGCGCTCCGGCGCGACGATCGCCGGAGCCCTTTTGATGGGAACCGACAAGCGTTCGGCGGCCGAGTTCTCCTTCTTCCTCGCCATGCCGACCATGGTCGGCGCCTTCACGATCGATCTCTACAAGAACCGGGACGCGCTCTCCTTCGACGACATCACCGTCATCGGCATCGGCTTTATCGCCGCCTTCGTCGCGGGGATCTTCGTCGTGCGCTCGCTACTCGATTTCGTCTCGCATCGCGGCTTCACGCCCTTCGCGATCTGGCGCATCGTCGTCGGCACGGCGGGGCTGGTCGGGCTGTGGTTGGCTGGGTAGACTCGGCCCTTGCGAGCCGCTCTGCCATAGATTCGCCCCTCACCCTAACCCTCTCCCCGCACGCGGGGAGAGTGGATTTTAGAGCGTGCCGCGAGTCTCCTTCGCCCCGCCTGCGGGGAGAAGGTGGCCGGCAGGCCGGATGAGGGGGCACGCGAACAGACAGAAAACTCAGAAACAAAAAAGCCGCATGCGTTTCTCGCGAAACGCATGCGGCCCCTGGCCCCCGCCAATGAACTCAAAATGTCTGCCTCAAACCGAGGCAGTTGACCGGCTTACCAGCCGGAAGCCCCGATCGACGCCGTCGTGCACGGGTCGACGCCATAGGCCGGCGTGCAGCCCTTGCTGCTGCTCGCCACAGTACCCGGTGCGATGAATGAGCCAGCCAGAATGATCAGTGCCGCAGACGCAAAAAAGATTGCGATCGACTTGCCCATGGGAAGTTGTGCCTTTCGACTATGATGTTGTCACCGCCTGCGCTCGCCGCGCCGTGGGTGCGAGCGGTGTTTATTCGCCGGGCGTGTCATGATCAATATCAGGACATGCTGAATCTGCGGTAAACACCATTCCCGGTTCCGACTGCGGCAGAACTGCAACGCTGTTGCATCAGCGCCACAAGCAAAAGCCGCCGGAGGGACCGGCGGCTGGAATCGAATGGTCCCGCTCGCGGGGGCGATCAGGCGGCGCGACCGCCGCGCGTATACTGCCCCTGGGGGCGAAAGCGGACCAGATAGGTCGGCAGGATCGAGTCGAGCAATGTCGGCTCGATGCCGATGCCGGGGAGCGTCCGGCCTTCCGCTTCGGCCGCCGCGGAGACGACATTGTCGGACTTCAGCAACACAACCTGGTCGGCGGTGATCGGCGGCGCGATGAAGGGCACGAGCGACGCGACGCTGCCGAGAAGCGATGCGATGCCGAAGGGGATCGACACGAAGGAACGCTTGCGATCGATCGTGTCGAGCATGACCTCGAGACATTCGCGGAACGACAGGACCTGCGCCCCGCCGAGTTCATAGATCGTCCCGCCCTTGAGCTTCCCGTCGACGGCGCGGGCGACCGCTTCGGCGACATCCGTCACATAGACCGGCTGGAATTTCGTCTGGCCGCCGCCGATCAGAGGCAGGGCGGGCGAGAAGCGCGCCATGTTGGCGAACTTGTTGAAGAAGTCGTCCTCGGGCCCGAAGATGATCGACGGCCGCAGGATGACTGCGTCGGGAACGGTTTCGAGGATGGCGATCTCGGCCCGGCCCTTGGTGCGGGCGTATTTCGATTCGGAATTCGTGTTGGCGCCGATCGCCGAAATATGCGTCAACGTCGCACCGGCCGCGCGGGCGGCTTCCGCGACGGCCCGGGCGCCGAAATCCTGGACGGCGTCGAAGGTGTTGCGGCCGCTCTCGAAGAGCACGCCGACGCAGTTGATCACGTGGTCGGCACCCTCGATGGCGCGATCGACGGACCTGCGGTAGCGCAGGTTGGCCTGGACGAAGGAAATCTGGCCCATGGTGCCGAGCGGCTGGAGATGGCCTGCAAGGTCCGGCCGGCGCACCGCGACGCGAATGCGGTAGCCTCGCTTGGCGAGCGCGCGAACCACATGACGGCCGACGAATCCGGATCCGCCGAAAATCGTCACCAGCGGCGGAAGGTTGGACAAGGTCATGGAAAGCGCACTCCTGAAGTCGTTGGCAAGAATTGCTTGCTACATAGCCGAAGCGGCGGGCAAGGTGAAGGCCATTCCGCTGCAGGCGCCGCCAGCCAGGTTCACCCCTCCCCACAAGGGGGATGGGCCACGATGCCGCTGCCTCAGCACACCATTCAGGCCGTTGCCGCCTGTGGCAGCGTTGGAGAGGGCGAAGGCCTGTGCCACGACTAAGACCCTCCCTCTTGTGGGGAGGGGTTGGGAGGGGTCCTGCCCCCCCCGGACGCCACCCGCGTCCGCTCGAGCAGTTCCGGCGTCCTCAGACGCCCTCCACCACGACCATCTCGGCATCGGCGACCTCCTGGCGGATGGCCGCGGCGATCTGATATTCCGGGGAATTGTAGCAGTCGATCGCGGCCTGCAGGGAAGGAAATTCGATCACCACGTTGCGGGCGCGCACGGCGCCCTCCAGCCGGCGGTAAGCTCCGCCACGCGCCAGGAAAATGGCGCCGTATTTCTCGAAGGCGGGCTTCGCGGCCGCCACATAGTCCTTGTAGCGTTCGGCGTCTCTGATATCGACCCGAGCAATCCAGTATCCCTTGGCCATTTACGAGTTCCTCGCCTCTCTCGAAAAGTACAGACGGGATCGTTACTTCCGGCAATTCTTGGTCGAGGTCAAGCGCACCGGCAGACGAGAAGTCGAAAAGCCACGATCGGTCGCCGCCTCGGCCCTATCAACCGGAGAGCGCGCTTTCCATTTCGGCGAGGATGATGCGGCTGGCAGCCAACGGATCGGCGGCCTTGACGATCGGCCGGGCGACGACGAGGTGGCTCGACCCGGCGCGGATCGCCTCGGCCGGTGTCATCACCCGTTTCTGGTCGCCTTTCTCCGCACCGGCGGGGCGGATGCCGGGCGTCACCACCGCCATCTCCGCGCCGATGACGCGGCGGACCGCGGCGGCCTCCTCCGCCGAACAGACGATGCCGCCCATGCCGGCGGCGCGCGCCTGTTCGGCGCGGCGCAGCACCAGGCTCTGCGGATCCGAGCCGTAGCCGGCATCGATGACATCCTGCGCGTCCATCGAGGTCAGCACCGTGACGCCGAGCAGGCAGAGATCGGAGCCTTTCGCCGCTTCGACGGCCGCCTTCATCGCCTTCGGATAGGCGTGCAGCGTCAGCATCGACATGCCCATCCTGGCGATGTTCTCGACGCCCTTCGCCACCGTGTTGTCGATGTCGAGCAGCTTCATGTCGAGAAAGACCTTCTTGCCGCTCGCGGCGAGATCGCGGGCGAATTCCAGGCCGCCAGCGAAGGCGAGCTGATAGCCGATCTTGTAGAAGGCGACCTCGTCGCCAAGCGTCGAGACGATCCTCTCCGCCTCGGCGATCGTAGGAATATCGAGGCCGACGATCAGCCGGTCGCGCGCGCTTGTGCTCATGTCGAGATCACCCCTGCCAAAACTCCACTGCATGGTTCTCTAAATCTCGTGGATTTAGGGATAAAACCATGCAGCGATTCAAAGTTCACAGCGACCTTTGTGCGCCTAAAGCGCACGGCGCTGTGCTGGCGTCCAGTCGCATGTGACGACGCGATCCGCAAGACGGCAGACTCGATCTTGACTTGCGGGTGCGTGATATAGATCCCCAACACGGGCGGGCCGGCCGTCTAATGAGCCTTGCTATAGATCCAGAGCTGAGCCGGCGGGATGTTTCTGACGACGAAATCGAAGTGCTGGATGCGATAGCGATCCGGCATGGCGACGACCGGCGACATCGGCCCGTAGGAGATCTGAACGACCGGGCGCCCGAAGGGGATGCGCGAGAGCAGGTCATCGATCAGCTCGACGCGGCGGTGCATCGGGAAGTTCAGGAGCGGTACCGCGGAGACGACGCTGTCGAACTGCTGGCCGCTCAGCGCGCCGAGCGTGCGCGAAAGGTCGAAGGCGTCGCCGTTGATGAAGTTCACGCCGGCGAAATTCTCTTTCAATTGCTTGAAGAATTCTGTCGAGTATTCGATGGACACCAGCTTTTCAGGGGAGATGCCGCGCTCGAGGATCGCCTTGGTGATCACGCCAGTTCCCGGGCCGAGCTCGAGGACCGGCAGGCCGGAGCGGGGGTTGACGACGCTCGCCATGCGCCGCGCCGTCACTGCGGATGTCGGCAGGATCGCGCCGACCGCTCGGGTGTTGCTCATCCAGCCCTTGAAGAAGCGAATCTCTTCGTCGAACTTCTGACCGAATTTTTCCTTCACCTTCAGGCGCAGACTCATCGAATCCCCTCGGCTTCATTGTTCCATGGCAATGGGCGCGTCACCGCATATCGGCGGCCCGCGTGAGTGTCTGCTCATAATGTGCTCCCATCTGCGGCGAAAACAAGTCTGCCTGCGTCTAAAAGCGACACTTTATCAACAAGCAGCGACGGATGGGCGAATGAAAAACCCGCCAGCAGACAGCATGGCGGGTTTCCATCCTATATCGTCCCACTGCATGCTAAA
Organism: Sinorhizobium glycinis; assembly: GCF_001651865.1. Taxonomy (GTDB): domain Bacteria; phylum Pseudomonadota; class Alphaproteobacteria; order Rhizobiales; family Rhizobiaceae; genus Sinorhizobium; species Sinorhizobium glycinis. The sequence goes on along the minus strand of NZ_LPUX01000053.1, from coordinate 1,182,556 downwards.
TCGCCGCCAATTAAAGGACGAAAACGTGCGGCAATTCAAAGCGCGACAGCGACTTTTGCGCGTCTGATCAAGACGCGCGGCGCGGTTTCAGACGCGCATCGGCATGAGCACGTAGAGCGCGTCGTCCGCCGCGAGGTCGCGCACCAGCGTCGGCGAACCCGGATCGGCCAGCATGAAGACCGCCTCGTTGCCGGTAAGCTGGGCGGTGATGTCGAGAAGATATTTGGCGTTGAAGCCGATTTCGATCGGGTCGGCCTCGTAGCCGACCGGCAATTCCTCCGTTGCGCTACCGGAATCCGGATTGTTGACGGTCAGCGTCATCTGGCCGTCGGTGAGCGCCAGCTTGACGGCCCGGCCGCGTTCGGAGGAGATCGTCGAGACCCGGTCGACGGCTTGCGCGAAGGACTGGCAGTCGACGCGCAGCTCCTTGTCGTTGCCGGCCGGAATCACCCGCTGATAGTCCGGGAAGGTGCCGTCGATCAGTTTCGAAGTCATGACGATCGAGCCGATCGTCAGGCGGATCTTCGCGTCCGAGACCTCGACCGTGACGACCACGTCCGGATTGTCGAGCAGCTTCTGCAATTCGCTGACGGTCTTGCGCGGAATGATGATGCCCGGCATCCCCTCGGAGCCGGCCGGCGCCTCGATATCGGCGCGGGCGAGGCGATGGCCGTCGGTCGCGACAGCGCGCAGCTTGAGCTCACCCTTGTTCTCCACCGTGTGGACGAAGATGCCGTTGAGATAGTAGCGCGTTTCCTCCGTCGAGATCGCGAACTGCGTCCTGTCGATCAGCATCTTCAGGTCCGTCGCCTTGGCGCGGAAGGAATGCGAGAAGCTGCCGGCCGTAAGATCCGGGAAATCCGATTGCGGCAGGCATTGCAGCGAGAACTTGGAGCGGCCCGAGGCGACCGTCATCGCCGTGCCCTCGGCATTGGTGGCGAGCAGCACCTCCGAACCGTCCGGCAGCTTGCGGACGATGTCGTAGAGCAGATGCGCCGGAACGGTCGTGGCGCCGGCCTGTTCCACCTGCGCCGGCGTCGCCTCGGTGATCTCGAGATCGAGGTCGGTCGCCTTCATTTCGAGGCTGGCGCCGTCTGAGCGCAGAAGCACGTTCGAGAGGATCGGGATGGTGTTGCGCCGTTCGACCACGCGGTGGACATGGTTCAGCGATTTCAAAAGGTTGGACCGCTCGAGAGTAATGCGCATGGGATGCTACCGCTTTCAACCATTGCCGGGCGGGGGGCGCCCGCCGCAGCGTCAAACTGCGTGTGTCCCGGCCGGCGGCCGGAGCGATTGGACGGGCAAAATGGCAGAAAAATTGCCGCGAAAGCAAGCGGTTTCGCGGGCTTTTCCCAAATGCAGGCGCCTTGCCGGGCCGGGCGCCCTTGCCCTGCGCTTGCCGCTCACTCATAAAGGGCGCAAACCGGCAAGCCGGCATGAGCGGGAACATGGCGTTGGACAAGCAGCAATCGACCGAGGCGGCGGAGAGGGGTAGGGACCGCAGCTTCCGCCTGCACAATGCAAGCGTTCCGGCGCGCCCGCTGGAGGCGGCGCTCTATCTGGTGGCGACGCCGATCGGCAACCTCGCCGACATCACCCTGAGAGCGCTCGAGACGATCGCCGGCGCCGATCTGCTCGCCTGCGAGGACACGCGGGTGACGCGCGTGCTGCTCGACCGCTACGGTATCGTCAATCGGCCGGTTGCCTATCATGAACACAATGCCGCCGAGGCCGGACCGCGGCTCATTGCAGCGCTCGCCGAGGGGAAATCGGTGGCGCTCGTCTCCGATGCGGGCACGCCGCTTGTCTCCGATCCCGGCTATCGTCTGGCGCAGCTCGCCATCGACGCCGGTCACCGGGTCGTTCCGATACCCGGGCCGTCGGCGCCGCTCGCGGCTCTTGTCGGTTCCGGCCTTCCGAGTGATGCCTTCCTGTTTGCCGGCTTTCTGCCCACCAAGAACAGGGCGAAGCGCAACCGCCTGAAGGAATTCGCCGGCGTGCCGGCGACGCTCCTCTTCTTCGAATCGCCGCATCGGATCGCCGCGACCGTTGCCGCCGCCGCCGAGGTTTTCGGCGAAGAGAGGCAGGCGGCGGTATGCCGCGAACTGACCAAGGCTTTCGAAGAATTCCGCCGTGGCACGCTCGGCGAGCTGAAGGCGTTTTATGAGGAAACAGCCGGCGTCAAGGGCGAGATCGTCCTCGTCATCGCTCCGCCGGACGCAAAGCCCGTGCCGGAGACTGCGGATGTGGACGCGGTGCTGAAGGAGCTCGCCCGCGACATGCCGATGGGCAAGGCTGCTACCGAGGCGGCGCGCCGGACCGGACTGCCGCGCAAGGAGCTCTACGACAGGCTGCTCGGCCTCAAGGACCGCGATGAAGGCTGAACGTCCGGACGCCCGCAAGCTGCAGGCGCTGAAACGAGGCCATCTCGCCGAATACCGCGCCGCGCTCTGCCTGATGGTCAAGGGCTACCGGATCGTCGCCATGCGCTATCGCACCAAGCTCGGCGAGATCGACATCATCGCCCGGCGCGGCGACCTGATCGCCTGCGTCGAAGTGAAGGCCCGGGCGAGCTTCGACGGGGCGGTCTTCGCCGTCTCCGATACGGCGCAACGGCGCATCCGGGCGGCAAGCGACATCTGGCTGGCGCGCCAGATGGATTTTCACCGTCTCTCGGTGCGCTACGACATCGTCGCCGTCACGCCCTGGCGCTGGCCGCGGCACCTGCCGGATGCTTTTTGACCAAACAGGCAAATTTGTAATCGTCCCGACACAAAAGCGTTACGGGCGTGTCACTGAAGGTCACTAGTCCACTGCGAACCGCAACCACGGTGAAGAGGACAGGGGACATGTCCAGAAAGCTTTCGCTTGCAGCCGTTACTTTTGCACTTACCGCGACGACGTCGCTCGCCGCGACCGACATCACCTGGTGGCACGGCATGGCCGGCCGCAACGGCGAGGTCATCAACGAAGTCGCCCAGAAATTCAACGCGTCCCAGAGCGCCTGCGCGCTGACGCCCGTCAGCAAGGGAACCTATGAGGAAGCGCTCGCCTCCGGCATCGCCGCCTTCCGCGCTGGCGAACAGCCGAACATCCTGCAGGTCTTCGACGCCGGTGCCGCAACCATCATCAACGCCAAGGGCGCCGTCATTCCAGCGGAAGACCTGATCACCAAGGCCGGCTACGCTTTCGATCGCAATGCCTTCATCGACGGCGTGCGTTATTTCTACGCCGACGCCGAAGGCAAGTTCGTCGGCATGCCGTTCAACTCGTCGGCACCGATCATGTACATCAACGACGAGGCCCTGAAGAAGGCCGGCGTCGAGGCGCCGAAGACCTGGGAAGAGTTCGAGGCGATCGCCCCGAAGCTGAAAGAGGCCGGCTACATCCCGCTCGTTCAGTCGCAGCTCACCTGGCAGTTCACCGAGAACTTCTTCTCGCGCAACAACATCCAGTTCGCCACCAACAACAACGGCTACGACAGCGTCGTCGACACCAAGCTCAAGGTCACCGACCCGAACCTCGAAATGATGTTCGAGAAGCTGAAGACCTGGAAGGACCAGGGTTACTTCGCCTTCTACGGCGCCGGCTGGAACGACAACCAGAAGGTCTTCGAAGAAGGCAAGGCAGCGCTTTGGATCGGCTCCTCCGGCTCCTTCGGCGGCCTGCAGAAAACCGCGACCATGCCCTTCTCGGCGACCTTCCTGCCCTACTGGGGCTCGATCAAGGGCGCCGGCACCAACTCCTTCATCGGCGGTGCCGCCCTCTTTGCGATGTCCGGCAAGTCGGACGAGGAAAACAAGTGCGTGGCGGACTTCTTCCAGTTCCTGACCTCGCCGGAAATCCAGTATTTCTACCATAAGTCCACCGGCTACGTTGCGATCACCAAGGCCGCCTACGAACTCGCTGAGAAGGACGGCTACTACAAGGAGAAGCCGGTCGCCGAAGTCGGCATCAAGCAGCTCCTGCTGCCGGCCGGCGAATGGTCGAAGGGCTACCGCCTCGGCTTCTATCCGCAGATCCGCGAGATCATGGAGCGCGAATACGGCCGCATCTTCTCCGGTGAGGCGACCGTGAAGGACGCTCTCGAAACGATCGAGAAGGAAGGCAACGAGCTGCTCGCCCGTTTCGCCAAGACCGCCGGCTGATCGATGAGCCAGACGAGCCCCTCACCCTGGCCCTCCACCCGCGTGCGGGGAGAGGGGAATGCAGCGTCCTACCGGACGTCCCTTCTCCCCGCAATGGCGGGGAGAAGGTGGCCGGCTGGCCGGATGAGGGGCACGTCCGGCCGTGAAGGGCAGCAGGCACCCGCCAAGCGCGTGCAGTTCTCGTCACCCTTTCTGCCCTACCTGTTTCTTGCGCCGCAGCTCGCGATCATCTTGGTGTTTTTTTATTGGCCGTCCGTCCAGGCGGTCCAGTCTTCCTTTTATCTCGAGGATCCGTTCGGCTTCGGCTCGACCTTCGTCGGCCTCACGAACTACACGGACGTTCTGAAGTCGACCGAGTATCTAGGCATCGCGCGGTTCACGGCGGTGTTCACGGCCCTCGTCACTTTCTTCGCGCTGGCGACCGGGCTCCTGCTCGCCGTGAAGGCGGATGGCGTCATCCGTGGCAATGCCGCCGACAAGACCCTGCTCATCTGGGTTTATGCGATCGCGCCGCCGGTCGCTGGACTGATCGGCATGATGTTCTTCAACCAGCATATCGGGCCGATGGTCGAACTCGCGCGCTGGTTCGGCTGGGACATCAAGGTCGGGCTCGACTATTCCGACACGGCCTTCGCCATGATCGTCGTCTCGGTCTGGAAGCAGATCCCCTACAACTTCATCTTCTTCCTCTCGGGGCTGCAGGGCATTCCGGTTTCCGTGCGCGAGGCGGCAACGCTCGACTGCCGGTCCGAGCTGCGCCGCTTTTGGACGGTGACCCTGCCGCTGCTGGCGCCGACCGCTTTCTTCCTGCTGATCATCAACACCACCTATGCCCTCTTCGACACCTTCGGCGTCATCGACGTGATGGTGAAGGACAAGGCTGCCAACAATCCGATCACCCTCGTCTACAAGGTCTACATGGATGGCTTCCGGGGCAGCGACCTCGGCGGTTCCTCGGCGCAATCGGTGATCCTGATGCTCGTCGTCCTGGTGCTCACCGTCTTCCAGTTCCGCTTCATCGAGCGGCGCGTGCATTATAATTGAGGTGGGGCCGATGCATCGCACCAGGATTATCGACCATGTCATCCTGCTCATCGGCGCCTTCATCATGGTGACGCCGGTCGTCGTCGCCTTCATGACGTCGACGCATGATGCGGCCGACATCCACCGCAACGGCCTAAGCCTGACCTGGGGCGGCCATTTTGCCGAGACCTATGAGACGGTGCTGACCCGCGAGGGCGGCTTCACCGGCAAGGTCACCGGGTTCAACATGATGATGAACTCGATGATCCTCGGCCTCGGCTTTGCGGTCGGCAAGATCGTGCTCTCGATGCTGGCAGCCTATGCGATCGTCTATTTCCGCTTTCCGCTGGCGACTTTCTTCTTCTGGGTGATCTTCACGACATTGCTGCTGCCGCTCGAGGTGCGCATCCTGCCCTCCTATGAGGTAATGAACGCGTTGAAGCTGACCAACACCTATACCGGACTGATCGTGCCGCTTCTCGCTTCGGCAACGGGCACCTTCTATTTCCGCCAGTTCTTCAAGTCGGTGCCGGACGAATTGCTGGAGGCGGCGCGGATCGATGGGGCAGGGCCGTTCAAGTTCTTCATCGACGTGCTGGTGCCGCTGTCGCGCACCATGATGGCGGCGATCTTCATCATCATGTTCGTCTACGGCTGGAACCAGTATCTCTGGCCGACGCTGATGACGACGGACGAGGGCTTCTTCACCCTGGTGCGCGGCATCAAGCAGATCCTGCTCGTCTGGGTCGGCTCCAACATTCCCGATTACAACGAGGCCTTTGCGTTGGCGATCCTCGCCATGCTGCCGCCGGTGATGATCGTCGTCATCTTCCAGCGCTGGTTCATCAAGGGCCTTACGGAAAGCGACAAATAAAGCATTTCCAGGTGAAGTGTGCAGCGGTTCGCCGTCCGGAAATGCGCAGACAAAGAGAGCATTTCCAGGCGAAGTGTGCAGCGGTTCGTCGTCCGGAAATGCGCAGACAAAGAGAGCATTTCCAGGCGAAGTGTGCAGCGGTTCGCCGTCCGGAAATGCGAACCAAAAGTGGAATGGAACGAGAAGAAGGCGAAGCGATTTGGTGATCGCTTCGCGACTTGCAATCCGCAAACGGAGGCAGCCAATGGCCGCGATTTATATCGCAGAGGTCTCGAAAATCTACACCGGCGGAGTCGAGGCCGTGAAATCCGTCTCGATCGACATCGCCGACGGCGAGTTCATCGTCCTCGTCGGGCCGTCCGGCTGCGGCAAGTCCACGCTTTTGCGCATGGTCGCCGGCCTGGAGACGATCTCCAGGGGCACCGTGACGATCGGACCCCGGGTCGTCAACACGGTCGATCCGGCCGAGCGCGACGTTGCCATGGTCTTTCAGAACTATGCGCTCTATCCGCACATGACAGTCTACGAGAACCTTGCCTACGGCCTGAGAAACCGGAAGACACCGAAGGTGGAGATCGACGCAAGGGTGGCCGAAGCCGCGCGCATGCTGGAGATCGAGCCCTATCTCGACCGCAAGCCGCGGGCGCTTTCAGGCGGCCAGCGCCAGCGCGTCGCCATGGGTCGCGCGATCGTCCGCAAACCGGCGGCCTTCCTCTTCGATGAGCCGCTCTCGAACCTCGACGCGAAGCTGCGTGTCTCGATGCGCGGCGAGATCAAGCGCTTGCAGAAGCGGCTCGGTACCACGTCGCTCTATGTGACCCACGACCAACTCGAGGCGATGACGCTCGCCGACCGGCTGGTGGTGCTGAACGGCGGCCGGATCGAGCAGATCGGCCGGCCGCTCGACGTCTATCACGCGCCGGCCTCGACCTTCGTCGCGAGCTTCATCGGTTCGCCCGCCATGAACCTCGTCAAGGGCACGCTCGCAGGCGGGCGTCTGCATATCGGCACGCACGCGATCGACCTCGACCATTCGGCGTCGGCCGAAGGCCCGGTGACTGTCGGCCTGCGCGCCGAGGACCTGCGTCTGGCCTCCGCCGGTGAGCAGGCCTTGCTCTTCCGCGTCGCCTATGTCGAGGAACTCGGGGCACAACGCCTGGTGCATGGCACGGTCGAGGAGCAGGAACTGACAATCGCATTGCCGCCGGAAGCGCCGCTTGCCAATGAGCTTGCCATCGCCGTCCCGATCGATCGTCTGCATTTCTTCTCGGCGGAGAACGGCAGCCGTCTCCACCGCCCAAGGGGGACCGGTGTTGCGGCCGGTGCTGCGCCGGCGCGCCCGCAAGCCGTGAACTTGGAGCCAGCATTGTGATCGAAGAAACCGTAGCGACGCTCACCGCGACCTCTCTGACCGACCGCGAGGGCTTTGCCCGCATGGAACGCAGCATAACCGCCCATGATGCGATCATGGCGGGGCTCGAGGCGATGAACGCGACCGAGATCGGCGGCGTGGCTTCCGCGACCGGACCGCTTGCCTTTCCCTTGACCGTTGCCGCATGGAACCTCGAGCGCTGCCTCTTTCCCGAAGAAAGCGCCGAACATCTCCGCACGACCGGCGCGGCGCTGGTCCTGCTTTCCGAGATGGACAACGGCATGGCCCGCACAGGTCAGCGCCACACGACGGCCGAGTTAGCCGACGCACTCGACATGCAATATGCCTACGGCGTCGAATTCATCGAACTCGGTCTCGGCTCGGATACCGAGCGCGAATTCTGCAAGGACGACTTCAACGAAAAAGGATTCCACGGCAACGCCTTGCTGACCTCCGGTCCGCTACGGCGCCCCTTTCTGTTGCGGCTGTGGGGAGAGCGCCTTTGGTTCACGGATGACAGCGATCAACCGCGCGTCGGCGAGCGTTGCGGCATCGGCGCCGTGATAGAGACGCAGGCCGGCCCCTTCGTCGCCGTCTCCACGCATCTGGAAAGCGCCACGACGGCGGCCTACCGCGAACGCCAGGTCAAGGAGCTGATCGAAGCGCTGGAGGACGCCTTCCCGGGACTTCCCATCCTGATCGGCGGCGATCTCAATACCGGCAACCATATTGGCGGCGATTTCGAGGCGGAGGGTCTCTTTAAGGCGAGCGCCGCACGCGGCTTCACCCGCCACGGCGGACCGATCGACCAGATGACGACGCGCCCGAGCCTGATCACCCGTTGGCCGAAGCGGGCGATGAAGCTCGACTGGTTCCTGGCACGGGGTCTGAAGATCGGCGAAAGCCGCGTCATTCCCTCGACCGACGCGTCGGGGCGTCCTCTCTCCGATCATGACCTCATCACCTGCGTCGTCGAGGGTTTCGAATAGGCTCGGTCTCCTTGCCTAAGCGAACCGGGCATTCTACATGTTGCGAGCCTCCTGCGGCGCCAACCGCCGTTTCGAGCGCGTGATGATCGCGGTAGTGCTTTGAATTGCTGTATAATTTTGCCGAAACGACGTCCACGTCGGACGACTGCGGCAAGAGATTCAATGGGATCGGGAAAATGGCAGGAATCGTCAATGTCGGGGTCCAGATGGACCATGTGTCGGGCATCACCATTGCGGGCGATTCGACCTTTGCCATGAGCCTCGAGGCGCAGGCGCGCGGCTATCGCCTGTTCCATTACACGCCCGACAAGCTGTCGCTGCGCGACGGCAAGGTCTATGCGGCCGTGCAGCAGATGACGCTGCGCGACGTCAAGGGCGACCACTTCACCCTCGGCGAGCCGGAGCGGATCGATCTTTCGACCATGGACGTCATCCTGCTTCGCCAGGATCCGCCATTCGACATGGCCTATATCACATCGACACACCTGCTCGAGCGGCTGCACCCGAACACGCTCGTCGTCAACGATCCGGCCTGGGTGCGCAACTCGCCGGAGAAGATCTTCGTCACCGAGTTTCCCGATCTGATGCCGCGGACGCTGATCACCCGCGACGCCGGCGAGATTGCGCGCTTCCGCCAGGAGATGGGCGACATCATCCTGAAGCCGCTCTACGGCAATGGCGGTGCCGGCGTCTTCCATTCGGCCCGCGACGACCGCAATCTCTCGTCTCTTCTTGAAATGTTCGGCCAGATGTTCCGCGAACCCTTCATCGCCCAGGAGTATCTGCCTGCCGTCCGCAAGGGCGACAAGCGCATCCTGCTCGTCGACGGCGAGCCGGTGGGCGCGATCAACCGCGTTCCGGCCGAGCACGACGCGCGCTCCAACATGCATGTCGGCGGACGCGCGGAGGCGACCGAGCTCACCGCTCGCGAGCAGGAAATCTGCGCCCGCATCGGCCCGGCGCTGAAAGCCCGCGGCTTCCTCTTCGTTGGCATCGACGTGATCGGCGACTACATGACCGAGATCAACGTCACTTCGCCGACCGGCATCCGCGAGGTGAAGAAGTTTGGTGGCGCCGATGTCGCGAGCCTGCTTTGGAACGCGATCGAGAAGAAGCGCGGCTGATCAAGCCGATCAAGACCGTCTCGCTCATTTGTTCTATTATTGTTCTTGTTTTTAAGCGCGTACCGTGCAACATTCGGCGTGCTACCGGCGGCGGTTGTGCGATGCAGGCCGGAGCAATGGGGGCAGCATGGTTTCGCGCGTCAGCACGGTTGCGTTTCAGGGTATCGAGGGCGTTCCGGTCGACGTCCAGGTGATGGTGGCGCCCGGAAAGGTCGGCATGCAGATCGTCGGCCTGCCGGACAAGGCGGTTGCCGAGAGCCGCGAGCGTGTCCAGGCGGCGCTGCATGCGTCGGGCCTGGCGCTGCCGGCGAAAAAGGTGACCGTCAACCTGGCGCCTGCGGATCTGCCCAAGGAAGGCAGTCATTTCGACCTTGCCATCGCGCTCGGCCTGATGGCGGCGCTCGGCGCCATCCCCGCCGACGCGCTCTCCGGCTATGTCGTCATCGGCGAGCTCAATCTCGACGGCACGATCGCGCCGGTTGCCGGCGCTCTGCCCGCCGCGATCGGCGCCAATGCCCTCGGCAGGGGGCTGATCTGCCCGGCCGAAAGCGGTGCGGAAGCGGCCTGGGCCGGGTCGGAGATCGACATCCTTGCGCCGCGCAGCCTCATCGCCATCGCCAATCATTTCCGCGGCACGCAGGTGCTCTCGCGTCCCGAGCCCGCAATCCGTGCCGCTGCCGCCAATCTTCCCGATCTCGCCGACATCAAGGGCCAGGAGAGCGCCAAGCGGGCACTGGAGGTCGCTGCCGCCGGCAACCATAACCTGCTGATGGTGGGACCGCCCGGTTCCGGCAAGTCGATGCTCGCGGCGCGGCTGCCTTCCATCCTGCCGCCGCTCTCCCCGTCCGAATTGCTCGAAGTCTCGATGATCCATTCGATCGCCGGGCAATTGCCGGGCGGAAAGCTCTCCGACCGCCGGCCGTTCCGCGCGCCTCACCATTCGGCCACCATGGCGGCGTTGATCGGCGGCGGTTTGCGCGCCAAGCCGGGCGAGGCGTCGCTCGCCCATAACGGTGTCCTGTTCCTCGACGAGTTTCCGGAGTTTCCGCCGCAGGTGCTCGATGCGCTGCGCCAGCCGCTCGAAACCGCGGAATGCGTCATTGCCCGCGCCAACCACCGCGTCAGCTACCCGGCGGCGATCCAGCTCGTTGCCGCCATGAACCCGTGCCGCTGCGGCATGGCCGGCGAACCGGGCCGCAGCTGCGCCCGCGGCCTGCGCTGCATGGCCGATTACCAGGCGCGGATTTCGGGCCCGCTGATGGACCGCATCGACATCCGCATCGACGTTCCCGCCGTCAGCGCCGCCGACCTGATCCGGCCCGGCACGGCCGAGGCGAGCGCCATTGTCGCCCGCCGCGTCGCCCGCGCCCGTGAACTGCAGAGGGATCGCTTCGCCGCCCTCGGCCATCCGGAGCTGACGAGCAATGCGCGCTGTTCGACGGCGATGATCGAGAAGATCGCCGAGCCGGATGCCGCGGGCCTGCAGCTCTTGAGGGATGCGGCGGAGAAGATGAAGTTCTCGGCGCGCGGGTATCATCGCGTACTGAAAGTGGCCCGCACGCTCGCCGATCTCGACGAGGCGCCGACCGTCGGCCGCATCCATCTCGCCGAGGCGATCTCCTATCGCGTCGCCGGCGAACGCCTGCCGGCGGCGGCGTAGGGATGTTGCGCCCAGTTACACGCGATTGAATGTTCCCAAAGGCTCCAGCATCGTGTTTTTCACCAGCGATACCCGCCAACCGAAGCGCCTCGTCTTTGCGGTCGTTATCGTGATAGGCGTTTTCCCTGCGATGGCAGGCCCGTCCGTTGCGGCCGACGACCTCGGCAAGCTTTCTTACGGAACAAGAGCCGGCCAGTCGATGACTATCGTGTCGAAGGAGGGAATTGGCACGGCCAATGCTCAGCTTCCAGGCGGCAGAGATCAAGTTTCAGGGCATCGCACGGCGCGACCCCTTCAATGCCGCCGAGCTTCGCCTCAAAGGTGAATCACGACGCGGATGTGGGGAATGCGAAGGCTGCGTTGGCCAAGGCCGACTCATGAAGAGGTCCGGCGAGTGGGACGCGACATGGCCGTGTCGCTAAACAGCGCCGGCGGATCCTATAAAGGGGCCATCGAGGGACTTGCGTCTACGCCCCCAGCCCCTCGAACAGCACCGTCGAAAGATAACGCTCGGCGAAGGACGGTATGATCACCACGATGGTCTTGCCGGCGTTCTCCTCGCGCCGGCCGACCTCGATCGCGGCCTGCAGCGCCGCACCGGAGGAAATACCGACCGGCACGCCTTCGAGCCTGGCGACGAGACGCGCCGCCTCGACGGCTTCGGCGGCGTTCACCGTGATCACCTCGTCATAGATCGTGGTGTCGAGGATCGGCGGCGCGAAGCCGGCGCCGATCCCCTGGATCCTGTGCGGACCGGGTGCGCCGCCGGACAGAACCGGCGATTCCTCGGGCTCGACGGCGATAACCTTGACCGACGGTTTGCGGGCCTTCAGCACCTGGCCGGCGCCGGTGATCGTGCCGCCGGTGCCGATGCCGGAGACGAGGATGTCGACGCTGCCTTCGGTGTCGTTCCAGATTTCCTCCGCCGTCGTCCTGCGGTGGATCTCCGGATTGGCGGGGTTTTCGAACTGCTGCGGAATGACCGCGTCGGGCAGCGTCTCGGTGAGTTCCTGCGCCTTGGCGATGGCGCCCTTCATGCCTTTGGCTCCTTCGGTCAGCACCAACTCGGCGCCGAGCAGCGTCAGCATCTTGCGCCGCTCGACCGACATGGTTTCCGGCATGGTGAGGATCAGCCTGTAGCCCTTGGCGGCGGCCACGAAGGCGAGCGCGATTCCCGTGTTGCCGGAGGTCGGCTCGATGAGTGTGGTGCGGCCGGGCGCGATCTTGCCCTGCGCCTCGAGCGCTTCGACCATGGCAACGCCGATGCGGTCCTTGACCGAAGCGATCGGGTTGAAGAATTCCAGCTTGGCGAGAAGGTTCGCCCTGACGCCCTTTTCGCTGGCGAGCCTGTCCAGCCGCACGATGGGAGTGTCGCCGATCGTCTCGGTGATCGATGAAAAGACCCGGCCACGGCCGGGCTTGCGCGCTTCTGGCATTGTGCTTCTCCCGTCGTACAAAATGCTTGTCGTGAGAATAGGAACTACGGAAGGTCCGTTCCAGAACGGGAAGCCGCGGATCTGGCCGGGCCGGAGGAAAAAGCGACAGCAGGAACGCTGTTTGGGGAATCTTTTTTCAGTTTGCACGGAACCGTGATTAGGGAAAAGAAATCCATTGGACAGTGGCGCCGGCATCGTTGCGAGAAAAATGATCGGTCAACAAGAACGGCGTTGCTTTAGCGCCGGTGGATAACGCGCCTTTCCGGAACACCGTGGACGGAAAGAAATCCAAGACCGCGTCGGCTTCGCCCTGACTTGGCATGGTTGCCGAGGCGCCAGGCAGAGCGAGGCGGCGGCGGCTTGCTTCCGATCAGCCGCTGCTCCATTCTCTCCGTCTTCGCGGAGATCTTCGACGTGTCCGGCAAACCACGATCACTCAGCTTGACCCTCGCCCACGTCGCCCAGGTCCACAGAGCGATTGCCGACGGCGGCCCGGGGATCGGGTTAGATCTGCACAGCGACGCGGATTATGACGACTGGGTGGCGCGGATGACAAGGAGCCGTCCCGCTCCGGGCTCGCCAACCTTGCTCTTCGCCTACGGATCATTGATCTGGAAGCCGGAGATCGAACACGTCAGCGAGGAGATTGGCGTTGCCCGGGGCTGGCACCGATCGTTTTGCTTCCGGATGCTCCGTTTCCGGGGAACACCCGAGGAGCCCGGCCTCATGATGGCGCTCGATCGTGGGGGCCAGTGCCGGGGCGTCCTTTATGAACTGCCGAACGACAACCTCGAAGGCCAGCTCCGAAAGCTCTTTCGGCGTGAGTTCACCTATAAGCCGCCAAACAGCATGCCGCGCTGGATCAGGGTCGAGACAGCGCGCGGTTCCGTTCCGGCCCTGGCCTTCGTCATGAATCGCGCTTCGCCCTTCTATGAAGGGAGCCTGTCTCTCGAAGCCGTGGCCGACGTCCTGGCGCGCGCCTGCGGTCATGTCGGCTCGGGCGCGGAGTATCTACTCAACACAGTCATGCATCTCGAGGCGCGCGGCATTCGGGACCGCAATTTGTGGCGCCTGCAGGCGCTTGTAGCAGAGCGCATCGAGCGCGACACCGGCTATGCGCCCTCGATCGAGGCTCATTCGAACATCGGCCGCATGAAGCTGCGCTCATAGCTGAGGATACAGCGCGTCTCCTCGGCATAGGCGAAGGCCGCCTGGCATTCGGGATCCGCAGCCATCTTCTCGCGATAGGATTCGTAGGCTGCAAGCGAAGGAAAGCTGAAGAGCGCCAGCGCGATGTTGTTGGCCCCCTCATGCGGCATGAAATAGCCGTGATGCGTGCCCCCGAGCCGATTGACGAGCGGAATCCAGAGCTTGGCGTAGTGCTCGAATTCCTTGAGCTTGTAAGGGTCGATGACGTATTTCAGGTAGCAGGTGATCATCAGGCGCTCCGTTCGGTCTGCCGTTTGATAAGCGGCATCGAACGAAGGGTCCAGCCGAGATTGGTGCCGGCGGCCGCCAGCAGGATTGCCGCCGATCCGGCGATCTGCACCGGTTGCAGCGCATGTCCGAAGGCGATCCGATCGACGAGGATCGCTGCGATCGGGTAGATGAAGGAAAGCGCGCCCGTCACATGGGTCGGCAACCGCTGGATCGCCCCATAGAGCAGGATGTACATGATGCCGGTATGGACGACGCCGATGGCGATCAGCAGCGTCCACTGGAACGCGGTCTGCGGCAGCGGCGCCACGATCGCAAAGGGGGCGAGCATCGCTGCGCCGGTGAGGACCTGGATCAGCGCGATAAGCTGCGGCGGCGTGCCCTTGAGCAGCTTGGTGACGATCGCCGCGATGGCGTAGAAGAAAGCGGCGCCGAGCGAGAGGGCGATGCCCGCGAGATAGTCGCCGGTTCCTGTGCCGCCCGCCGGCTTGGCGGACACGATCGCCACCATGCCGACGAAGGAGACCGAGAGCCAGAAGAGCTTGGCGGGGGTGATCTTTTCGCCGAGGAAAAGCGCCCCGAGACCGAGCAGCATGAAGGGCTGCGTGTTATAGACCATCGTCGCGATCGAGATCGAGGCGTGGGAGTAGGCTTCGAAAAGCAGGAGCCAGTTGACGACGATCGCCACACCGCCGAGCACGGAGAGGGCGACCACTCTCGGCCGCAAGTGCCTGAGATCGAGGAGGCCGAACGCCACGGCAAGGATGGCGAGCGTCGCGGCCCCGAAGACGCAGCGCCAGAAGACGACGCCGGCCACCGGCTGTCCCGACATCAAGACGAACCAGCCGATCGTCCCGGAAATCAGCATCGCCGCTGTCATCTCCGCGCTACCGCGCCGCAAATCCCTGTCCATCACTCCCTCCATTCCTGAGTTGAGGGAAGAGTAATGAGTCTGCTGCAAGGAATATATGGATTAGTATAGGAGAATGTGGAACAATGCCTAATCATGCAAGGCATATTGCCGAAAATTCCTTATGAGGTTGCCGATGCTGGACGAGCTTGACCGTCGCATTCTCGAAATTCTCGCGGCGAATGCCCGCGTCTCCTTGAAGGAACTCGCGCTGGAAGCGGGGCTCTCCTCGCCGAGCGCGGCCGAGAGGCTGCGCAAGCTCGAGGAGCGCGGCGTGATCAACGGCTTCACCGTCTCGGTGAACCCGGCGCGGCTCGGCTATCCGCTGCAGGCGGTGGTCCGCGTCCGGCCCATGCCGGGCATGCTGCACATCGTCGAAAGGCTGATCCAGGACACGCCGGAGATCGTCGAATGCGACAAGATCACCGGTGACGATTGCTTCGTCGCCAAGCTCCTCGTCCGCGACATGGCCGAGCTCGACACGATCCTCGACCGCATCGCCGAAAAGGCGCAGACCAACACTTCGATCGTCAAGTCGACGCCGGTCAAGCGGCGGCTGCCGCCGCTCACCAAGGGCGCAGTGCATTCCTGAAAAGAGCTACGGATTTGTGATAGAACTCGCAATGTGTCCGCGATCGCCGTTCATGCGTCGGCGCCCCGTTGCTGGACAATCGCCATTGCGAAGGCACCGTTGCCGACCGACCAGTCGGAATAGTCGTTCTCGTGCATGAAGATGAACACGTCCTTCGGTGAAATGCTCGCTTCTTCGAGCCGGCTGGTGATCAATGCATAAAGGGTGCGTTTCATGGCATCGCTCCGCCCGCGGCGCATGGTGATTTCTATCACCACCAGATCATCCGGCTTCCTGCTCTGCCTTCATCCGGACTGATCAGATGCCGGTCGAGCCGAAGCCGCCGGCGCCGCGGGCGGTCGAGCTAGCGCCGTCAGCCTCGCGGATCGCCACCTGGATGACCGGCGCGATGACCATCTGGGCAATGCGCATGCCGCGCTCGACGACGAAATCCGCTTCACCGAGATTGACCAGCAGCACCTTCACCTCGCCGCGATAGTCGCTGTCGATGGTGCCCGGCGTGTTGAGGCAGGTGATGCCGTGCTTGAAGGCGAGGCCGGAGCGGGGACGCACCTGCCCCTCGTAGCCTGCCGGGATTTCGAAGACGAAACCCGTCGGCACCAGCGCTCGCCCGCCCGGCGCGATCGTCATCGGCTGATCTGCCGGCACGGCGGCGCGCAGGTCCATGCCCGCGGCCCCCGCCGTCTCATAGGCCGGCAGGTCGAGATCCTGCGCATGCGGCAGGCGGACGAGAACGAGAGCAGGGTGGTTTTCGGAATTATGCATGGCCATTCCGCCATAAGCAGCGTCGGTCTCCCGGCAGTCAATTGCATATTGGCGCCCGAGCCTGTAAAGGACGCCGCAACTCACAGGATACTCAGATCATGGCCGAAAGCATTGCCGAGGCGGTCTCCCGCCGCCGCACATTTGCGATCATTTCGCATCCGGACGCCGGTAAGACGACGCTCACCGAAAAGCTGCTGCTGTTCGGCGGTGCGATCCAGCTCGCCGGCGAGGTGAAGGCCAAGAAGGATCGCATCCAGACCCGTTCGGACTGGATGAAGATCGAACGCGAGCGCGGCATCTCGGTCGTCACCTCGGTGATGACCTTCGAATACAACGACACGGTCTTCAACCTGCTCGATACGCCCGGCCACGAGGACTTCGCCGACGATACCTATCGCACGCTGACGGCGGTGGACGCCGCGGTCATGGTGATCGACGCCGCCAAGGGCATCGAGCCGCGGACCTTGAAGCTCTTCGAAGTCTGCCGCCTGCGCGACATCCCGATCATCACCTTCGTCAACAAGATGGACCGCGAGAGCCGCGACCCCTTCGAGATCCTCGACGAGGTCGAGCACAAGCTGGCGCTGGACTGCGCCCCGGTCACCTGGCCGATCGGCCGCTCCAAGACCTTCTGCGGTACCTATCATCTCGCCACCAACGAGGTGCGCGGCGCCGACACGCAGGAGCGCCTGACCAAGGTCAACGAACCGGAATTGGCCTCGCACCGCCTGCCGGAGAACGAGCGCGACGCCTTCATCGAGGAGACGATGCTGGCGATCGAGGCCTGCAAGCCGTTCGACCGCAAGGCTTTCCTCGAAGGCCATCTGACGCCGGTCTTCTTCGGCTCGGCGCTCCGCAATTTCGGCGTCCGCGACCTGATTCATGCGCTTGGCGACTTCGCCCCGCCGCCGCGCGCCCAGGTCGCCGACATCCGCACCGTGGAAGCGACCGACGACCGGATGACCGCCTTCGTCTTCAAGATCCAGGCCAACATGGATCCGAACCATCGCGACCGCATTGCCTTCGTCCGCGTCTGCTCGGGTAAGCTCGAGCGCGGCATGAAGGCGCGGCTGTCGCGCACCGGCAAGCAGATGGGGCTCACCGCACCGCAATTCTTCTTCGCCTCGCAGCGCCAGCTCGCCGATACCGCCTTCGCCGGCGACGTCGTCGGCATCCCGAACCACGGCACGCTCAGGATCGGCGACACGCTGACCGAAGGCGAGCCGCTCGTCTTCCAGGGCGTGCCGAACTTCGCGCCGGAGATTCTCCGCCGCGTCCGGCTCGAGGATGCGATGAAGGCAAAGAAGCTGAAGGAGGCGCTGCAGCAGATGGCGGAGGAGGGCGTCGTGCAGCTCTTCTCTCCGGACGACGGCGCGCCGGCCATCGTCGGCGTCGTCGGCGCGCTGCAGCTCGACGTCCTGAAGGAGCGCCTGCAGGCGGAATACGGCCTGCCCGTCTCCTTCGAAATGTCGCGCTTCTCCGTCTGCCGCTGGGTCTCTGCCGACAATCCGGCCGAACTCGACAAGTTCATTGCGGCGCGCCGCGGCGACATCGCCCGCGACCTCGACGGCGACCCGGTCTTCATGGCGCAGGACAGCTTCTCGCTGCGCTACGAGGCGGAACGCTATCCGGCGATCAAGATGGTGGCGATCAAGGAATATCACGTCGCCAAGGCGGCGTGACGAGATCCGTCGAATCCCCTCTCAACGGCGGCGGGAATTCGGGCGGAATTGCCCCTCTCCTCGGGTTTAACCCGAGGACTAGCCCTCTTCCCGCATGCAGGAGAGGGGATTCGGAGGCCGCGGCACATCCCTTCGCCCCGCTTGCGGGGAGAAGGTGCCGGCAGGCGGATCAGGGGCCAATGCGCGAAAGCCGATAGGCGCCCCCCGCGCTGGTCAAAAATCAAAACGCGGTGCCGAGCCGGTCAATATCGCGGTCCGCGGCGTGACGGACCAGATCGCGCGGATAGCCGTATCCAGTTCATCGACGAGCCGCCTGACATCGGCTTCGGCGCCGGCATGCAGCGCCTCGGCGACGATCAGCACGCGCGCCGTCTCGTCGCGGACGGCCGAGTATCCGCTCTGACGATTGGTCCAACGTCGCGCATGGGCACGCCCTGACGCGTCGACAAAGATGACCTCCTGCGGCTCGGGAAGTTCCACATTGCCGGAGAATGTCGTGTAGATTTCATCGCCGAAGGCAGGCCGGACCTTCAGATCGCCTGCGACCCTCGCCAGGTCGAAGACAGCAACCGGAACGGCGTAGGCGAGTGAAGCCGCGTTGCAAAGATCGATCAGCGGATGGATTTTTGGCAGCGTTCCTTCCTTCCTGAACCGCCGGAGCAGCGCCTCTGAAGCGCTGCGGTATTGCGTCGGCTTGAGCCCCATGCGCGAGAAGGCGCGACGCCAAGCCTGAATTTCGGGAAGGTCACCTTCCGCACCTCCTGCAAGCCGGACTCTCGCCAAAGCCTCGAACCGCGTGATATGCGCCTCGACAGACACGCCCCGATGGATGCCTTCCACATGAAGAACACCCGCCGCGAGTTCGGGGAAGTCGCTCCACATATCGGTCGAATGTTGAAAAGACATAGCCATCCCTTTGCTTATCTGGCTTCGGACTGCGTATGCAGGCCGTTCGGGGTCTTCAAGGCGGGAGCGGCGACGCACAGCACCGCAGCAAGCACGCAACCGACGCCGAGCAGCTGGTTAAGCGTCAACGGCTCGCCGAGTGCGGCGAATGCAAGGAGCACGGCGGAGACCGGCGCCAGCGCCGTGAAGACCGAAGCTTCCGTGCCGCTCACTTTCGCCAGTCCCGCATACCAGAGCACGAAGCCGCCGACTGTCGGCACGAGCGCATAATAGACCACCGCGGCAAACGGCCGGCGCGTTGATGGAGACTGCCCAGGGACGTTCCGCAAGCGCAATCGGCGCGGCGATCGCGCCGCCGAGACACGCCATCAGGCATGAAAGGGCGAGCGGCGCAATGGCCGTCTTCAGGCGCTTGTTGAGAAGGATGAACAGCCCTTCGCAGACGACCGCTCCGAGGATCAGGGCGCCGCCCGCGAGCGAGTGTTGGCTGTTGGCATCGGGCCGGGAGGCAATTGCCAGAACGCCGGCGGCGGCCAGGGTGGTGGCCAGGAGTATGGAGCGCTGCGGCCGCTCACCCAGCACCACGACGGCGATCGTGGCCGAGACGACCGGAAGCGTTCCGATGATGACGCCGGCGTCGGCCGCCGGTGCCAGCTTCAGACCGGAAATGAGCAGGGTCGTATAGCCGACGCTGCCCGCACCCGCTTGCAGGAGCAGAATGCCCCAGTCCCCTCTGGTGAGGCGCGGCCTGGGTGTTGCGGTCAGACGAAGGAGGAGCAGGAAAGGCGGCACGGCGATGGCGAAACGCAGCGCCGTCGCCGTGAAGGGCGGCAGGCCGGAGCTGATGATCTTGCTCGCGATTACCGTGCTGCCCACCAGCATCATCGCGAGCGACAGATAGAGATATCGATCGCCACTTTTTCTTGGCTGAGCCCGGATGCTGGTATAACCCTTCATCGATCGAGGGGCAAAAGCGGCGACTGTACGCGTCGAAGGAGATGGCAATGCTTTACACCGGGCGAGCTCTGAAGCGCTTGCGGCTCATGCGCGGCATCAAGCAGAGTCACGTGGCGGAGCTCCTGGGCGTCACGCAGGCGACCGTATCGCGCTGGGAGACGGGCGTCCTGACACCTGCCGAGGAGCAGCGCGCGGCCCTTGAACGCCTCTTCGCACGCCCGGCATCGGCTGCGGACGCGGCCATCAAGCGGCTGGTCGAAACGTCGACGGCTCGCGTCCATCTCATCTGCGACCACTCGCATCGGCTGCTGGCGGCGTCACCGCTCCGTCGGAGGGAATGGCGGCGAGACCTGCTCGGGACGCCGATGTTCCGTTACGCCTCTGAGGCTATCCGGCAGGCCGAGAGCACGCTGCAAGACCTTGGCTGGTACCACGATCAAACGTCATCGCTTGTCGTCGAGACCGGTCCGAACGACCGCGACGACGTGCCAATCGTCGCGGGTAGGGTGCTGTGGGAACGCATTCCTCTTGTTGACGAAGCGATGGGCCGTCTCGTGACGACGCTGACGTGATCGCGACGCATAATTTATGCGTTGTTCGTCACGCCCGCCCGCGGTTAGCCTCAAGGAAAACGAGGAGTGACGCATGACGATTCTGGTGACCGGGAGCGCCGGGCATCTCGGCGAGGCGCTGATGCGGGTGTTGCGCGGGGCGGGGCGGACGGTGCGCGGCATCGACATCAAAGCCTCGGATTTCACCGACCATGTCGGCTCGGTTGCCGATTCCGCCCTTGTCCGTCATGCCATCAAGGGCGTGCGCGCCATCATCCATGCGGCGACGCTGCACAAGCCGCATGTCGCAACGCATGGTTATTCCGAGTTCGTCGAGACCAATATCAACGGCACGCTCAATCTGCTCGAAGCGGCAGCCGATGCGGGTGTCGACGCCTTCGTCTTCACCAGCACCACGAGCGCCTTCGGTTCGGCGCTGACGCCGGAGCCGGGCGCCCCGGCCGCCTGGATCACCGAGGATGTCACGCCTGTTCCGCGCAACATCTACGGCGTCAGCAAGGTTGCGGCCGAAGCGCTTTGCGAACTCTTCGCTCGACGGCACGGGCTGCCGGTCGTCATCCTGCGGACCTCCCGCTTTTTTCCTGAAGCCGACGACGATGCGGGAATCCGCGGTCGCTATGAAACGGCCAATGCCCAGGCGAACGAACTGCTCTATCGCCGGGCGGACATCGAGGACGTGGTGAGCGCGCATCTCGCGGCGCTGGAGAAGGCGAAGGAGTTCGGCTTCGGGCGCTATATCGTCTCGGCTCCGACACCGTTTTCGCCAGGGGATATCCAGGAGCTGCGCACCGACGCGCCCTCCGTCGTCCGGCGCCGCTTCCCCGACTGCGAGGCGCTTTATGCGGAGCGTGGCTGGAAGCTCTTTCCATCGATCGACCGGGTGTATGTGAGTGCCCTGGCGACGGCCTCTCTCGGGTGGAAGCCGAAATACAATTTCCGCCACGTCCTTTCCTGCCTTCGCCGGAATGAGGATTTTCGAAGCCCGCTGGCGCGCGAGATCGGCTCCAAGGGCTATCACGAAACGGTCTTTGCCGACGGGCCTTATCCGGTTGCGTGATCACATCTTTGCGGAGCCGCATTTGCGAGATGCCCCGAGCAACACCCCCCTCTGCCCTGCCGGGCATCTCCCCCACAAGGGGGGAGATCGGCAGGAGGCTATGTCCGGTTCAACCACTACGCTGTGCGCACACTTGAATTCTGCGACTTCGGCATTTGGCCGTTAACTGCCAGGCGGGGCTTTGCTACTTGCCGATCTCCCTCCTTGTGGGGGAGATGCCCGGCAGGGCAGAGGGGGGTGTCAGCGCCGGCTTCCCCGAACTTCGCCGCCGCGATCGGATCGGTTGTGGCGCTCACGGCCACACTCTCCCCGCCCCACGCTTACTCCCGCCCCCGCTCCGGCAGCTCGCTTATGTTGCCGACCCAGGGCAGGGCAGAAGAGCACCAGATCTGCGATCGCGGCTTGAGCTCGCGCCGCTGGTTGATGGTACCGACGCGGATGCCGATCTCCTCGGCATCCGCGTCCGTACCGGTCGTATAGATCGGCGAGCCGCATTGCGGGCAGAAGAATT
This sequence comes from Sinorhizobium glycinis, assembly GCF_001651865.1. Lineage (GTDB taxonomy): Bacteria > Pseudomonadota > Alphaproteobacteria > Rhizobiales > Rhizobiaceae > Sinorhizobium > Sinorhizobium glycinis. Next base: position 1,160,541 of record NZ_LPUX01000053.1, on the reverse strand, counting down.
GCAGGCGTTTGCGCCCGTTCTCGGCAGTCTTGACATAAAGCTTCGGCTCGCCGCCGGTAAGCCTGAAGGATGCGTTGGGTGTGCTCGCGCTTACGCGATAGGCCGCTCCCGTCAGTCGCTGACAGTCGGTGCAGTGGCAGATTGTGACGTCTTCGGGATCGATTTCCGCCTCGTAAGTCACGAAGCCACAATGGCACTCACCGTCGACACGCATGGAAACGCTCCTTCTTCCCCCACTTCCCCGAGAGGAAATGCGACAGGAATACGATAGGGCGCCGTTACCGTTCGTCCAGACCTCAAATGCCGGTGAACAGCCACTCGTGTTCCTTGGCATTGTGGAACTTCCATATCCGCTTCGGCCCGGCCATCACGTTGAGATAATAGGAGTCATAGCCGTGCACGGCGGCGACCGGGTGGTAGCCCTTTGGAACGAGCGTCACGTCGCCGTCCTCCACCGCCATCGTCTCGTCGAGCGAACGGTCGTCCGTGTAGACGCGCTGCATGGCAAAGCCCTGCGGCGGATTGAGGCGGTGGTAGTAGGTTTCTTCCAGATAGCTTTCGGCCGGCAGATTGTCCTGATCGTGCTTGTGCGGCGGATAAGAAGAGGTGTGGCCGCCCGGGGTGATCACCTCTACAACGAGCAGTGACTGCGCCGAGCCGTCGTCCTCCGGCATGATGTTGGTGACATAGCGGGTGTTGGTCCCCTTGCCGCGCGTCATCTGCGGGTGGGTGCCGGGGCGGATCACCTTGGCCTTGAAGCCTTCGCCACCCGGCGCCGAGCAGACGGCGAGGTCGAGATCGGTGGTCGCCTCCGCCTGCCACTTGCTGCCCTTCGGCACGTAGACGGCATAGGGCTGCCCTTCGAACGGGGTCATGCGCTCGCCGAGCTCGCCGAAGTCCTCGCCGTCGACGGAGATCTTCGCCTTGCCGCTGACGAGCACCAGGCAAAGCTCCTTATCGCCCGCCTCGCCGCCGGCGGGCTCTCCCTGCTTCAGCCGGTTGAGCGTGAAACCGACATAGGTCCAGCCGGCGCTCTCCGGCGAGATGTCCTGCATCAGGCCGGACTGTGCCTTGGGTTTGACGAGCAGTTTGGACATTTCGGTCTCCTGGTCTTTGGTGTCTGTAGCCTTGCCCCTCACCCTAACCCTCTCCCCGCTCGCGGGGAGAGGGGATTCGGGAGCTTGCTTCTTGTCTTTTCCCGCAACGCTAGGGGAGAGGGGACTTCGCCGGCGCGGCATATCCCTTCTCCCCGCGCGCGGGGAGAAGGTGGCGGCAGCCGGATGAGGGGGCGCCGCCCGACGGCCGAATGAGGGCTCTACTTATCCAGTCCCGCTTCCTTCGCAAACGCCTTCAGCGATTTCAGCCCGAGCGACTGGTATTCGAACGGGTTGCGCACGGCCGAATCCTGCTCGGCCTCGATCACCAGCCAGCCATCATAGCCGTGTTCGGCGGCGATTTTCAGCACCGGCAGGAAGTCGACGCCGCCTTCGGTATCGCCCGGAACCGTGAAGACGCCGCGGCGCACGCCCTCGAGGAAGGAGAGGCCTTCGCCTTCGACCACCCTGCGAACCGCCGGACGGACGTTCTTGCAATGGATGTGCCGGACGCGGTGCATGTATTTCTTCGCCACTTCCGCCGGGTCGGAGCCGCCGAACCAGGCGTGGCCCGTGTCGAGCAGCAGCTTCGTCGCCGGGCCGGTGCTCTGCATCAAAAGGTCGATCTCTTCGCCGGTCTGGACGATCGTCCCCATGTGATGGTGATAGACGAGGTCGATGCCCTGGTCGGCGCAATATTCAGCAATCGCTTCGAGGTCGGCGCCGAACTTCTTCCACTGGTCCGCCGGCAGCACCGGCTTGTCCTCGACCAGCGACTTCGAGTCGTCGCCGTGGATGGCGTTGGAGGTCTCGCAGACGATCGCCACCTTGCAGCCATTGTGTTTCAGGAGATCGAGATGCGGCTGGATCGCCTTCTTCTCGGCCTCGACGTCATGGGTCAGCAGGTTGGTCGAATGCCAGCCGGAGACGAAGACGAGGTCGTAAGAGGCGAGCTTCTGCTTCAGCGCTTCCGGCTCGGACGGCATCTTGTGGCCCTTCTCGATGCCGTCGAAGCCGATCTTCTGGCAATCGGAAAGGCAGTCCTCGAGCGTCAGATGCGCACCGATCGAATGATCGTCGTCATTGCTCCAGGCGATCGGGTTGGTTCCGTAGCGGATCATGTCTTTTGCTTTCTATTCATCATCCGAACACGCGGATGGTTGTTGTCTTTTTTGGTGCGGGAGGGAGATGCACGACAAAGCCCCTCATCCGGCTGCCGCCACCTTCTCCCCGCCCGCGGGGAGAAGGGATATGCCGCGCTCTCCGAAGTCCCCTCTCCCCGCGTGCGGGGAGAGGGCTAGGGTGAGGGGCACTTGCTGAACGCTGCCCGAGCAGCAAACGCAGGCGCCGAAAGGGCAATCTTAGCCGAAGCGCTGGGACTGCAGCGCCTTTTCGTACCCCTCACGAGCCACCTTCACCTGCTCGCGGTCCGAAACCTCCGGAACCGCGACGTCCCACCAATGGCCGCCGGCCTCGGTCGTGATCAGCGGATGGGTGTCGATGACGATGACGGTGGTGCGCGCTTCGTTGGCGGTTTCGGCGAGCGCCGCCTCGAGCTCCGGGATCGAGCCGACCTTGCGGGTGACCGCGCCCATGGCGGCGGCGTGCGCGGCGAAGTCGATCTCAGGCAGCTCCACGTGGTGCGTGTCCTGCAAGAGGTTGTTGAAATTGGCACCGCCGGTTTCCATCTGCAGCCGGTTGATGCAGCCGTAGCCGGCATTGTCGAGCAGAACGATGGTGAATTTGGCGCCGAGCATGATCGAGGAGGCGATCTCAGAGTTCAGCATCATGTAGCTGCCGTCGCCGACCATGACGATCACGTCGCGCTCGGGCCTGGCGAGCTTGACGCCAAGGCCGCCGGCCACCTCGTAGCCCATGGTCGAGAAGCCGTATTCCATGTGGTAGCCGCCGGGCTCTTCCGCCTGCCAGAGCTTGTGCAGCTCGCCGGGGAGCCCGCCGGCCGCGCAGACGAGCGTCGTCTTGCTGCCGCCGCGGGCGCGTTGGACGGCGCCGATCACCTGGGCATCGGAGGGCAGCGCCGCGTTGGTCGTCGCCGTCGCCTTCTCGGCCGCGGCCATCCACTCCGCCTTGCCGGCCTTCGCCTTCTCGGTCCAGCTCGGGTCGGCCTTGTAGCCACCCAATCCGCCGGACATCCGGTTGAGGCCGGCGCGCGCGTCGCAGATCAGCGGCTGGCCATTATGCTTGCCGGCATCGAAAGGCTGGACGTTGAGGCCGATGATCTTCAGGGCGTCGTTCTTGAAGAGCGCCCAGGAACCGGTGGTGAAATCCTGGAGGCGCGAGCCGACGGCGAGCACGAGATCGGTCTCCTCGGCAAGCCGGTTGGAGGCGGAGGTTCCAGTGACGCCGACAGAGCCCATGTTGAGCGCGTGCGAATGCGGCAGTGCCGACTTGCCGGCCTGCGTCTCGACGACCGGGATGCCGTGCTTTTCTGCAAAGCTCGCGAGGTCTGCGGTCGCTTCCGAGTAGAGCACGCCGCCGCCGGCGATGATGATCGGTTTCTTCGCGGACTTGAGCAATTCGATCGCCGATACCAGCTCGTCGAGATCGGGCTCGGTGCGGCGCGGCACCCAGACCTTCTCGTCGAAGAAGGATTCCGGATAGTCGTAGGCTTCCGCTTGGACGTCCTGGCAGAGCGACAGCGTCACCGGGCCGCAATCGGCCGGGTCGGTCAGCACCTGCATGGCGCGGCGAAGCGCCGGGATGATCTGTTCCGGCCGGGTAATGCGGTCGAAATAGCGCGACACCGGGCGGAAGCAGTCGTTGGCCGAGACCGTCGCGTCGCCGAAGCTTTCCACCTGCTGCAGCACCGGGTCGGGACGGCGGTTGGCGAAGACGTCCCCGGGCAGGAACAGGACCGGCAGGCGGTTGACATGGGCAAGTGCCGCCGAGGTCACCATGTTGAGCGCGCCGGGGCCGATCGAACTGGTGCAGGCCATGAAGCGGCGGCGGAAGCTCGCCTTGGCGAAAGCGATCGCCGCGTTGGCCATCCCCTGCTCGTTCTGCGCACGATAGGTCGGCAAGGTTTCGCGGATCGCATAGAGCGCCTCGCCGACGCCGGCGACGTTGCCATGGCCGAAGATCGCGAAGACGCCGCCGAAGATCGGCACGCGCTTGCCGTCGATGACCGTCATCTGCCGGGTCATGAACCGCGCCACGGCCTGTGCCATGGTCAGGCGCACGGTTTTCTGGCTCATTTTGAATTTCCTCCAGGTGGCGAAGTCCGCTCCGCCTATTGTCGTTTTGTTGCCGCCGGCCGGCTATCGATTCCATAAGTTAGAGCAGGATGCGGGCGCTTCCCACTCTTCCTCGTCCCGCCTAAGCAGCCTTGGTTTCACCCAGTTGCAACCACAGATCCACCAGTGCCTTGAACTTCGCCGCCATGTCGGCGACCGCCTGTTCGTCGGTCATCGAGCCGGTGAGCCAGCTCTTGGCGGCGTCGGCAAAAATCGTCCGGCCGACCGCAAATCCCTTCACCGTCTTTGAGCTCCTTGCAGCCGCAAAGCCGTCCTTGAGAACCTCATAGGGGGCCTCAAGGCCGAGGAGAACGACGCCCCGGCAGAGCGGGTCGCGCGTCTCGATGACGGCGTCGATGGCAGCCCAGGCGCCGCGGCTCGCCTGCGGCTCGAGCTTCCACCAGTCGGGTTTCAGGCCGGCGTCGTAAAGCTCGTCGAGTGCCCGCGGTATCGTCTCGTCATTGAGCGTGCCGTGCTTGCCGGCAATGATCTCGATGAGGATTTCGCGGCCGACCTTGCGGGCCGCCTCGAAGGCCGAGCGAAGCTTGGCGATCTGGGCTGCCTTGAGCTCGGCCGGATCGTCCGGGTGGTAGAAGGAGAGCACCTTGATGCAATGATCGACCGGCCAGTCTATAAGGCGGCTGCCGAGATCCTGGCTGAATTCGAACTGCAGAGGACGCGAGCCCGGAAGCTCGATCGGCTTGCCGATCCAGAAGTCGCGGTAGGCGCCGGCGGCATAAAGCGCGTCGCGGCCGTATTTGTCGTCGATCAGCATGCCGAAGCCGGACCGGCCGCCGGCGACTTCAGCGGCGGCCCTGACGGCCAGCGCCTTGAAGGCCGGGATGCGCTGGAGCAGCTCCGGCCTGCCCTCGGCGATATCCTCCAACTGGCTGCGATGGTCGATGGCGAGTGCCATCAGAAGAGGGATGTCGCGGCGGCGCGTCGTCGCCCAGTGTACGTGGTTGATCGCCTCGTCCTTGCGCAGCGCCTTTTCCTTGCTGCCGTTTTCGAGGAAGAACTGTAGTTCGACCCAGGTCGGGATCTCCGGCGCACAGAGCAGCCGCGATACCGCGAAGGCGCCGCAGGCATTGGCCCAGGTGGCGGAGGTCGCGTGCGGCTCGCCCTTCAACCAGCCGCGTAGGAAGCCGGACATGAAGGCGTCGCCGGCGCCGAGCACGTTGTAGACCTCGATCGGGAAGCCCTTGCCGACGATGCCGTCCTCAAGGTCGTCCGAGATCGGGCCGTCGTAGACGATGCAGCCCATCGGTCCGCGCTTCAGAACGATCGTCGCGTTCGACAGGGAACGGATGGTCTTGAGCGCCTGGAGCAGGTCGCTCTCGCCCGAGGCGATCAGTACCTCCTCCTCGGTGCCGACGATGAGGTCGCAGTCGCCGAGCACGGTCTTCAGATGCCCCGAGACGCGGTCGGAAGCGATATAGCGGCTCTCGCCCGCATCGTGGCCGGCGAGGCCCCAAAGGTTGGGCCGATAGTCGATGTCGAAGACGATCTTCGCGCCGCTCTCCTTGGCGATCCGGATCGCCTTGCGCTGGGCCGCATCCGTGTTCGGCTTCGAGAAATGCGTACCCGTCACGAGGATCGCGCGGGCGGAACGGATGAAGTCTTCCGCAATATCGTCCTCGCAAAGCGCATTGTCGGCACAGTTGTCGCGATAGAAGAGCAGCGGGAAGGATTTCTCGTTCTCGACGGAGAGGATCGCGAGTGCGGTAAGGCGTTCCGGATCGGTGACGATGCCGCGCGTTTCCACTCCCTCGCGCTGCAGCTGCTCGCGGATGAAGCGGCCCATCTGCTCGTTGCCGACGCGCGTCAACAGCGCCGATTTCAAGCCAAGGCGTGCAGTGCCGACCGAAATATTGCAGGGGCAGCCGCCGACGGATTTGGCAAAGCTCGCGACGTCTTCAAGCCGGGTGCCGATCTGCTGACCGTAAAGGTCGACCGAGGCTCTGCCGATCGTGATGATGTCGAGGGGCTTGGCGCCCTTTACCGATGGAATTTGGGCCGACGGACTCTGGCTCACTGCTTCCTCCCCGTGGACGCCGCGCCGGCGCCGACAGCTATAATTATGTCATGGGCGATGTGCATATGAAACATAAATTCCGTCATTTCGTCAATATGGAATTTCCGTTCTATATTGCGGCGGCATCCTCGGCACGACGGCGCTTTTCGGCGATCGCCACGGTCAGCGCCATGGCGAAGGCCATGCTCGCCGAAAGCGAGCGGAAGCCGGCATGATCGGCCTCGACGAGCTCGAACCACACCTTCGACGACTCGGCGAGCGGCGAGAAGGCGGAATCGGTCAACGACACGACCGGAACCCTGCGGCTCGCAAGCAGGCGCGCCTGGGCCGCACTTTCGGATGCATAGGGCGAGAAGCTGACGGCGAAGGCGGCATCTTGTTTCGTCGCCATCGCCAGCATGTCGTCGTCGATGCCGGCGGCCGTGCCGACATGCTGGTACTTCACCTTCAGCTTGCCGAAGGCATAGGCCATGTAGCTGGAGATCGGGTAGGAGCGGCGCTTGGCGATCAAGTAGATCGTGTCCGCCTTGGCGAGGATATCGACGGCCTGCTCGAAGGCTTCGGGATCGACGGATGTGGCGATATTGTCGAGCGAGCGATGCGCGGCGGCCACGAAGCCGTTGAAGATCGAGCCGCTTTCGAGCCTGCTGTGGTCGTTGCCGCGCAGGGCCTTTAGCCGGTCCTCGTAGCCCGGCGTTCGCTCGCGCAGCCGGGCCCGAAAGATCTGCTGCAGGCTCGAAAAGCCTTCGAAGCCGAAATGCTGGGCGAAGCGCACGAGCGTCGAGGGCTGGACATCGGCGGAGGTGGCGATGCTTGCCGCCGTTCCGAAGGCAATCTCGTCCGGATTGTCGAGCGAATAGGCGGCCACCTGTTTCAGCCGCTTGGGCAATTGCGCCTTGCGTTCCAGGATGATGGCCTTCAGCGCCTCGAAATCTTGCGGAACATCCGTGGTCGTCTCAGGCGCTGACATCGTTCTGTGTCTCCAGGCTGGTTCCGTGTTCCGTTTGCCTCAGTCTAATCGATTAGCCGAGCCGGGGATAGAACGGACGTTCCATTTTCACCGTCTTTCATGGGGTCGATAGCCGCGGTCGCGCGTTGGATCCGCCCCTCATCCGCCTGCCGGCACCTTCTCCCCGCCGGGCGGGGCGAAGGGACACGCGGCGACCCCTCAGTCCCCTCTCCCCGCGTGCAGTGAGAGGCTAGTCCTCGGGTTAAACCCGGGGAGAGGGGCGAAGTCCAGAACTCGCCTATGGCGGAGTGCGTCAGCCGACCTCCACCCATTCGTTCGTTCGCGCCGACTGGTAGGTCGCCGAGAGCACCTTCTGCACCTCAAAGCCTTCGCGGAAATCCGTCGAAGGTTTCCCGCCATTGGCGATCGCGTCGAGGAATTCGTGGACCTCGATGGCCTTCAGGTCGTTGAAGCCGATCTGGTGTCCCGGTGCCACGCAGAAGGCGCCGTAGGGCGGGTGCTCCGGGCCGGCCCAGATCGTGCGGAAGCCGCGGCTCTTGATGTCGTCGCCGGCGTAATAGACCTTGATCTCGTTCAGACGCTCCTGGGTGAAGACGATGCTGCCCTTGGAGCCGTAAATCTCGAAGTCATGCTGCATCTTGCGCCCGGTGGCGATCCAGCTCGCCTCGAAGCTGCCGCTCGCGCCGTTCTCGCAGCGGACGAAGGCACGCGCGATATCGTCGACTTCGACGGCGCGGGTCTCGGCCGCGCCGCGCGACATCGGACGTTCCGGTATATGGATCACGGTTTCGGCAAGCACGGATTTGATCGGCCCGACGAGGTGGCGCATGCAGGCGATGATGTGGCTGCCGATGTCGGCAAGCGCGCCGCCGCCGCTTCGCGGATCGAGCCGCCAGGCCCACGGGATGCCGGCGTCTGCCATGAAATCCTCGGCATGGATACCGCGGAACGACCGGATCTCGCCGATCTCGCCGCTGTCGATGATGTCCTTCGCAAGGAAGATCAGCGGGTTCTTCAGATAGTTGAAGCCGACCTGGGTGACGAGCCCGGCCTTTTCGGCCGCCGCAACCATTTCGGCGCACTCGGCAACGGTCGGCGCCAGCGGCTTCTCGCAATAGACGTGCTTGCCATGAGCGATCGCCGCAAGCGCCATTTCCTTGTGCAAAAGGTTCGGCGTGGTGATGTCGATGATGTCGATATCCGGATCGGTCAGCAGGTCGCGCCAGTCGGCGGTCGCCTTCCTGAAGCCGAGGCGCGCGCGGGCGGCCTCGGCGCCATCGGCCGTCACGTCGGCCACCGAGACGAGATCCAGTTCGAAGGGCAGGTCGAAGACCCGTGCTGCGATGGTGAAGCCTAGCGCATGGGCCTTGCCCATGAAGCCCGTGCCGATCAGGCCGACACCCAGTCTGCGTTTGCCGCTCATGTCGTTCCTCCCGGGCCGAGCCCTCCTGTGACAGGCACGGAAATGAAATGAAATGAGCGAAACTTGTCAATATGGAATGTTTATTCGAAATTGTTTTTCCGTCGTGCCGATGGAGGCGGCGTGGGCGACGAGGTTACGGGCGAAAGCACGCCATGCGAAAAGTGTTAACGCATTTTTACCATGTTCGACTGAACATCGCCGTGACGATGGTCGGCGAATCGCCTCTTATCAAAAGAACCCGAACCGGAGAGATCGACGCATGTGCCGCTGGGCAGCCTATCGTGGAGAGCCGCTTTATCTCGAGGAGCTGGTGACCTCGCCGGCGCATTCGCTGATCGAGCAGTCCCATTGCGCGACACGGGCGAAGACCGCGACAAACGGCGACGGCTTCGGTATCGCCTGGTATGGCGACCGCCCCGAGCCCGGCCGCTATCGTGACATCCTGCCCGCCTGGTCCGACTGCAACCTGAAGAGCATTGCGCGCCAGATCCGCTCCCGTCTCTTCCTGGCGCATGTCCGCGCGGCGACCGGCGGCGGCACGCGACGCGACAATTGCCACCCCTTCGTGCATGGCCGCTGGGCTTTCATGCACAACGGCCAGATCGGCCATTTCGAGCATCTGCGCCGGCCGATGGAAAACATGCTCGCCGACGATCTCTATACGGCCCGCACCGGCACGACCGATTCGGAACTGCTGTTCCTGCTGGCGCTGCAGTTCGGCCTCGATCGCAACCCGCTCGGTGCCGTTGCCGAGGCGCTCGGCTTCGTGGAGCGCCTGGCAGAACAACTGGGCCTAAGGGTGCTCGTCCGCTTCACCGCGGCATTTTCCAACGGCGAGGATCTCTATGCGGTCCGCTATGCCTCCGACCGCAAGGCGCCGACGCTCTACGCCGCACCGATGGGGCCGCAGGGCGGCTACTGCCTCGTCTCGGAACCGCTCAACGACGACGACAACGCCTGGGCCGAGATTCCGGATGGTTCGGCTGTGATCGTCGGCGAAAACGGCGTCGACGTTCGCCTTTTCGGCGCGGCTGACGTTCCGGTGCGGACGCCCGTTGCCGCTGCGCCCTCTTCCATGGAGCTTGCAAGCGGCCTCCCTGTTGCCTGATCCAGATGGCGCTTTTTACCGCACGAGCTTCGCGGCGATGAGGGCCGCGAGCTTGTCCGCCACCGCGTCCTTGCCCATCTCCGGCCACTCCTGCGTGCCGTCGCGGGCGATCAGTTTCACCCGGTTCCTGTCGCCGCCCATGATCCCCGTCTTCGGCGAAACGTCGTTTGCGACAATGTAATCGGCGCCTTTCCTTTCAAGCTTGGCGCGGCCGTTCTCGGCGACGTTTTCCGTCTCCGCTGCAAAGCCGATCACCAGCTTCGGTCGTGATGCATGGTGCCCTATGGTCTTCAGGATGTCGGGATTTTCGGCAAGCGAGAGCGGCGGAGGCGCCTCGCCCGGCCGCTTCTTGATCTTGTTGCCCGCGGCCGATGCGACGCGCCAATCGGCGACCGCCGCGACCATCACCGCCACATCGGCCGGAAGGGCGGCGACGACCGCGTCTCGCATCTCTTCGGCGCGCTCGACGCGAACGACGCGCACGCCGAGAGGATCCGGGATCGTCACCGGTCCGGAGACCAGGGTGACGTCCGCCCCGAGCCGCGCCAGCGCTGCGGCGATCGCATGGCCCTGCTTGCCGGATGAGCGGTTGGCGATATAGCGGACCGGGTCGATCGGCTCGTGCGTCGGCCCGGAGGTGACGATCGCCTTCCGCCCCGCAAGCGGCTTTGGGTCGGACATCAATCCTTCGATCGCCGCGACTATTTCCAGCGGCTCGGCCATACGGCCTTCGCCGGCCTCGCCGCTCTCCGCCATCTCGCCCGAGGCGGGGCCGACGAAGCGGATGCCGTCGGCTTCAAGCGTCGCGCGGTTGCGGCGCGTCGCCGGATTGGTCCACATCTTCGGGTTCATCGCAGGCGCGACGAGGACGGTGCGATCGGTTGCGAGCAGGACCGTCGAGGCAAGGTCGTCGGCATGGCCGTGCGCCATCTTGGCCATCAGGTCGGCGGTCGCCGGCGCCACGACCACGAGGTCGCACTCGCGCGCCAGCCGGATATGGCCGACGTCCTGCTCGTCCTCGCGCGAAAAGAGCTCCGTGTAGACCTGGGACGCGGAAAGCGCGCCGACGGCGAGCGGCGTCACGAACTGCTGCGCCCCCGCCGTCATCACCGGCCGAACCACAGCGCCGCGCTCGCGCAGGCGGCGGATGAGGTCGAGGCTCTTATAGGCCGCGATCCCGCCGGAAATGATGAGAAGAATGCGCTTGCCCGACAGTGTCATTCCGCTTCGGCTTTTCGCCGCTCCTTGCTTTCAATCGCGACCCTACTGCATGATTCCCTAAATCGGAATCGGTTTAAGGAATCATGCAGCAATTCAAAGTGCTACAGCGACCTTTGCGCGTCTAATTGGACGCGCGGCGCTGTAACCGAGGCGATTGACGCGCGCAATGGGAGGCTCCGGACTGCGAGCAGGGGCAACACTTCTGCCCTGCGGCGCAAAATCCGCCGCAGGGTGCAAAGAGCGTTGCTAACGCTGGCGCCGTATCAGCGCTCGTAGGTGACCTCGATCGTCGCGTGGTCCAGCGCATTGGCCCGGGCAAAGAAACCAACCATGGCACCCGGCGCGTCCTTGTCGAGGGGGAGCTTGTCGAGAGACAGCGCGTAGACCGTGAACTGGTAGCGGTGCGGTCCATGGCCTTCCGGCGGGCATGCGCCACCGTAGCCGGACGCACCGAAGTCGGTGCGGCCCTCGATCGCGCCCGCGGGGAGCTTTCCGCTTGCGCCGGTCGCAATCTCGGTGGCATCGGCGGGAAGGTTGAAGACGGTCCAGTGCCACCAGCCGGACCCGGTCGGGGCATCGGGATCGTAGGCCATGATGGCGAAGCTCTTGGTGCCCGATGGCGCGCCCGACCATTTCAATTGCGGCGAGATGTTTTTGCCGCTGCAGCCGAAGCCGTTGAAGACCTGGGCGTCGGCCATGGGCTTTCCGGCCGCCAGGTCGTTCGAGGTCAGTTTCATTTCGGCGTGCGCGGCGGTGGCGCCGAGGAAGCTCAGGGCGAGGAGTGTCGTGATGAAGCGCATGGGTCTTTCCTGCAGTTGCTGGAGCAATTCCAGGAAAAGTGTGCAACGGTTTTCCGTCCGGAATTGCGTAGTTTCAAAGGGTTAGGTCATCTCAGTGTTTCAGTGAAACAATGAGATGATCTGACAAAGCAACCGTATCCTCAGGCGAACACGCTGTCTCTCCCGATATGCTCAACTTCTGTCCCGATCCGCTCAAATATGCCGAGATCTCCCCGCACCTCGCGCGGATTGATGCCGAACCTGTCTTTGAATCGGGCCGAGAACTGGGAGGGCGAGTCGTAGCCCACCTCCTGGGCAACGTGGGCGATCGGCAGGGCGGTCGTTTGCAGGAGCGCCAGCGCCCGCGTCATCCGCGTATCGCTCAATGTTTCCGTGAAGCTGGTGTTTTCCGCCGCCAGCTTGCGCCGAAGCGTGGCCTCGCTCATGTGGAAACTGCGCGCGGCGTGCCCCAAGGTCCAGTTGCGGGCCGGGTCCGCGTCGATCATCTGGCGCAGCCGATGCTGCAAAAGGGGACTTGCCTGGTTGCCCAAAACGGCTCCGCTCAAGGCGAACCAGGTGATGAGTTCCATCAAGCGAACCGTCGCGACGGGGAGGGGGAGTTTTGCGAAGCTTTCCGAGGAACAGCAGAAATCAAACAGCGCCGCGGCCTCGGCCGGCAGGTCCATAGCCTTGACGGCGAGGGCCGTTCGGGGAGGCGTGATGAAGGCCAGGCGGGCGTAGGTTTCCTCGAACAAGGGACGTGGTACAGGCAGCACACGCGCTTCGTAGCTGAGCGGTGCCCTGGGAATGTTCTCCATCGTCATGGGTTGATGATCTGGCAGCAGGCCATATTCGCCGGCCGCGAGGTGCAAATGCGTGTCGCGCATAACCACGACCTTGTTTCCGGAACGCACATGAATGAGCACCGGCGTGGTATTCGTCAGCCGATGAAAGCACGTCCTTCCGCCTTGTCGGATGACGGCGCCGGCCGGAACTGGAGGGGTTTCCTGCGTCATGTGTCCTGGTCTCCCCGTTGGTGAATGATGACAGTTTCGACGATTGCCCGAAAGACGCCGGGACTGCAAATCGGCTCCGACCTTCCTCATCGGAGGAGGCCAGGATACCTCTTTCCGATCACGTCCGCAGGCGCGCCATCGTGAAGACGTCGGCGTAGGCTCCGTCCCGGAACGCATAGGATTTCAGGACTCCTTCGGTTACGAAGCCCCCATTGCGGTAGAGAGCGATCGCCGCCTCGTTGTCGGTGAAAACCGTCAGTTCGATGCGGGAGATGCCGAGCCACCTGTCCGCCGCCTCCATCAACGCCTCGAGCAGGGCTTTTCCGATGCCGCGCCGGCGGTAGTCATCATGGACCGACATGCCGAGATCGGCCGCGTGCTGCCGCCGCCCCTTGTGGCGGTGCAATCCGGCGAGCCCGACGATCCGCTCCTCCAGTTCGGCGACGATGACCAGGTCGTTTTCCGTCAGGCTTTCGAGCCAGCGGCGCGTCTGCTCCGGGGGCGCAAAAGGCAGGCGCAGCGTTCCGCTGCGTACGCCCGGCAGATCCCTCAAGGCGGCAAGAGCTTCCCAGTCGGCAACGGAAGCGGCGCGGATATGGAGTGCGGGCGAATCAGCGATCATTGTTTCCTCTCTCTTCTCGCCGAGGAAACAGAGCCGGACCCTGCTCGCCTCGGCAGGGTTGGCATGAAGACGGCTCGCTTAGCGCAACAGGTCTCCCGCCCACCCTGAGGTCTGCGTGGTCACCATCATCACGAGCGAAAAACGATAGTCCATGGGCGAATGCTACTTCAGGATGGTGGAATCAGGAAGGGGTTTTTGGTGAACCGCGTTCGCATTCGCCCCTCATCCGGCCTGCCGGCCACCTTCTCCCCGCAAGCGGGGCGAAGGAGACTCGCGGCGCCAACCGCGTTCCCTCTCCCCGTTCTTACGGGGAGAGGGCTAGGGTGAGGGGCTATTACAGCCAATCACGCAAGCTGCCAGGCGATATAGATAAGCACGGCCGCAATCACCCAAAGCGCCACGCGTCCGGACCGCGTATGCCGCGCTTCCGCCTTGCCGATCGCCTCGGCCGTCTCGGGATCGAAGCGCAGGCCGTTTTCGGCCATCGCCATGATTTCCGCGGAAAATCGTTCGGTGCGCGCGGCGATTTCCGGAGCGGCTTCGGCAACCCGGAGCGCTGCATGCAGCCCGTCACGCAGATCCGAAACGATCCGTTTCGGCCCGAGATTGTCGCGGATCCACTTGCCGACCACCGGTTCCGACGCCTTCCACATGTTGAAGCGCGGGTTGAGCGTGCGGGCCACACCCTCGACGACGACCATGGTCTTCTGCAGCATGACGAGCTCGGGACGCGTCTGCATGTCGAAGAGCTCGGTCACCTCGAAGAGCAGCGTCAGGAGCTTGGCCATCGAGATAGTTTCGGCCGGCTGGCCGTGGATCGGTTCGCCGATGGCGCGGATCGCCTGGGCAAAGCTCGCGGCGTCGTGATGCGAAGGCACGTAGCCCGCCTCGAAATGCACGTCGGCGACCCGCTGGTAGTCGCGCGTGATGAAGCCGTAGAGGATCTCGGCGAGGAAGCGGCGTTCCTTCTTGCCGAGCCGGCCGACGATCCCCATGTCGACGGCAACGATGTGCCCTGCCCCGTCGACGAACAGGTTGCCCTGGTGCATATCGGCGTGGAAGAAGCCGTCGCGCAGCGTGTGGCGCAGGAAGGACTGGATCAGCGCTTCGGCGAGCGTGTTCAGGTCGTGGCCGGCAGCCCGAAGGCCTTCGATGTCCGACATCTTCACGCCGTCGATCCATTCCATCGTCACGACGTCGCGGCCGGTGCGTTCCCAGTCGACCTTTGGGACGCGAAAACCGGAATCTTCCCTGGTGTTCTCGCCGAGTTCGGAAAGTGCAGCCGCCTCGAGCCTCAGGTCCATTTCGACCTTGGTCGTCTGTTCGAGCGTCTTCGTCACCTCGACCGGCCTCAACCGGCGGGTATAGGGCAGGAACCGCTCCTGCATGCGCGAAACCAGGTACATCGCCTCGATGTCGGCGGCGAAGCGCTGGCGCACGCCCGGGCGGATGACCTTGACGGCCACCCTTTCGCGCCTGCCGTCGCGCAGGATCACGGCCGGATGGACCTGGGCGATCGACGCGGCGGCCATCGCTTCGGAAAACTCGACGAAGAGCGCATCGACGGAGCGGCCGAGCGAGCCTTCGATCGCGGCGCGGGCCTCGCTCTCGGGAAAGGTCGCCATCCGGTCCTGCAGGAGAGACAGGTCGGCGGCCAGTTCCGCGCCGACCACATCCGGGCGTGTCGCGAGAAACTGGCCGATCTTGACATAGGAGGGGCCAAGCCGTTCGACAGCCCGGGCGAGCCGGCCGCTGCGCACCTCGAATCGGGCCTTTCGGCGGGCAAGCAAGCCGGCGAGCCGCTGCACGAAACGCGCCAGCGGAGGAAGGTGTTCGGACGGGACCGCTGCGAAGGCGTCCTCCCGTGCCAGCACCCAGCCGATCCGCACGAGACGGAAATATGCTCCAGGCGTGCTCATGCGGTCAGATTTTCCACCCGGAATGCAAGGCCGCGATGCCGCCCGTATAGTTGGTGAAGGAGACGCGGCCAAAGCCGGCAGTGCGGATCATCGTGGCGAAATCGCGCTGGTTCGGGAACTTGCGGATCGATTCGACCAGATACTGGTAGGGCGCATCGTCGCCGGTGATGAGCTTGCCGAACTTCGGTATCGCGTTGAAGGACCAGGCGTCGTAGACGCGGTCCAGGAGCGGCATCTCGACCTCGGAGAACTCGAGCACCAGCAACCGCCCGCCGCGCTTCAGGACGCGGTAGGCCTCCTCGAGCGCCACTTCGATGCGCGGCACGTTGCGAATGCCGAAGGCGATCGTATAGGCATCGAAGGAGTTCGCCGCGAAAGGCAGGTCCTCGGCATTCGCCTCGACGAATTCGAGATTGCCGAGAAGCCCCTTCCTCCTGGCGCGCTCGGCGCCGACGGCAAGCATCGATCCGTTGATGTCAAGCACGGTCGCGTGCGCTCGGCGGTCGGAGGCCTCGACGATGCGGAAGGCGATGTCGCCGGTGCCGCCTGCAACGTCAAGCACCCGGTAGTCCTCACGGCGCGGCGGGTTGAGCGCCGCGATCATCGCATCCTTCCAGACGCGGTGAAGACCGGCCGACATGACGTCGTTCATGATGTCGTAGCGTTGGGCGACCTTGTGGAAGACGTCGTTGACGAGCGGCTGCTTTTCGCCCGTGCCGACTTCGCGGAAACCGAAGGAGGTCTCCATCCCGCCATCGGCCGATACGCGCTCATCCGTCATCCGAAAACTCCACTTCAACGAATTTTGCCGGCACCATAGCGAAATCATCCCGCCCGCGCTATCTCAGCCGCGGGATGTCGCTGCGACATAGCGCGTCCTATAGGATATCCATCATGCCATGGGAATGGCGCGCTCGCGATGCGGGCGGATGGCATGAATAAAGAATGAAGGAAGACGGCCGATGCCGGAATTGCCTGAGGTCGAGACGGTCAAACGCGGATTGGCGCCGACGATGGAGGGGGCGCTGCTGGTGCGCGCCGAATTGCGCCGGCCGGACCTCCGCTTTCCCTTTCCCGACAATTTCGCCGCCGCCGTCTCGGGCCGCCGCATTCTCGCGCTCTCCCGTCGCGCCAAATATCTGATGATCGACCTCGAGGGCGGCGACGTGATCGTCGCGCATCTCGGCATGTCCGGGTCGTTCCGCATCGCAGCCGGCGCGGAGCCGGCGGCGCCCGGCGAATTCCATCATCCGCGCGGCAAGGACGAAAAGCACGACCATGTGGTCTTCCATCTCCACGGAGCGTCCGGCCAGACGCGCGTCATTTACAACGATCCGCGGCGCTTCGGCTTCATGGATCTGGCGCGGCGCGACTCGATTGCCGAGCACGCCTTCTTCCGCGACCTTGGCGAGGAGCCGACGGGCAACGCCCTCGACGCCGCTTATCTCGCCGCCCGGTTCAACGGAAAGTCGCAGCCGCTGAAGACGGCGCTCCTCGACCAGAGGACGATCGCCGGACTCGGTAATATCTATGTGTGCGAGGCGCTGTGGCGATCGGGTCTTTCGCCGAACAGGGCCGCCGGAACGCTGATCGACAAGCGCGCTCGTCCGAAACGAGCCTTGTTCTCGCTTGTGGAGGCGATCCGGGCGGTGATTGCCGACGCGATCGCGGCAGGCGGTTCGTCGCTCAAGGACCATATCCAGGCGGATGGCAGCCTCGGCTATTTCCAGCACGCCTTCTCCGTCTATGACCGGGAGGGCGAGGCTTGCCGTAAGCCGGGCTGCGGCGGTACGGTCGCCCGCATGGTTCAGGCGGGGCGTTCGACCTTCCATTGCCCGCGCTGCCAGAAATAGGGGCAGGGGGCATGTGCGGCTTCCGCCCGCGTGCCGCTTGCCGGAATCGAGATCGAAGGTGGAGGAGACGACAATGAACTACGAGACGCTGCTGGTCGAGACGCGCGGGCGGGTCGGCCTGATCACCCTCAATCGGCCGCAGGCGCTGAACGCGCTGAATTCGACGCTGATGCGCGAGCTTGATGCGGCGCTGAAAGCCTTCGATGCGGACAAGGGGGTCGGCGCGATCGTCATTACCGGCTCGGAAAAGGCATTCGCGGCCGGAGCCGACATCAAGGAAATGCAGTCGCTCGATTTCGTCGACAGCTACCTCGGCGACTTTCTCGGCGGTTGGGAGCACGTCGCCGGCGCCCGCAAGCCGATGATTGCGGCGGTTTCCGGCTTTGCGCTTGGCGGCGGCTGCGAACTCGCCATGATGTGCGACTTCATCATCGCATCGGAGACGGCCAAATTCGGCCAACCGGAAATCACCCTCGGCGTCATCCCCGGAATGGGCGGGTCGCAACGCCTGACGCGGGCCGTCGGCAAGGCGAAGGCGATGGATCTGATCCTCACCGGCCGCATGATGGACGCGGCAGAGGCGGAGCGGGCCGGCCTCGTGGCCCGCGTCGTCACGCCCGACAGATTGATGGAAGAGGCGCTCGCCGCCGCCGAGAAGATCGCCTCCTTCGCGCTTACGGCGGTAGTGATGGCCAAGGAAGCGGTCAACCGCTCGCTGGAAGTGACGCTTGCCGAGGGGCTGCGTTTCGAACGGCGGCTGTTCCAGGCGCTTTTCGCCACCGAGGACCAGAAGGAGGGGATGGCCGCCTTCGTGGCGAAGCGCAAGGCGGAATTCAAGCACAGGTGAATCCGGAAGGCGCGGGATTTCGCAAAATGCGCGTTGACGCGCAGGCGCTTTCCCGCTATACGCCGCCCTCAGTTTGAAACGCCATCTCGCATGGCTTTCCGATACTGCTCCCGAATTGCTTGGATGACAGGTCGCAGTGACCCGGCACGGCGAAGGCGGAGTTCATGTCAGTTTTCGAAGAGAGGCATCAATGGCCAATACAACTTCGGCGAAAAAGGCGACCCGCAAGATCGCACGCCGTACCGCAGTGAACAAGGCTCGTCGTTCGCGCGTCCGCACCTTCGTCCGCCAGGTTGAAGAGGCGATCGCTTCCGGCGATCAGGCAGCCGCCGCCGCCGCCCTGAAGGCAGCACAGCCTGAGCTGATGCGTGCCGCCACCAAGGGCGTGCTGCATGCCAATACGGCATCGCGCAAAGTGTCCCGCCTGGCGCAGCGCGTGAAGGCCCTTTCGGCCTAACCCGGCTAAATAATAAGCAAATGATGAAAAGCCCGGCGCGTGCGCCGGGCTTTTCGGATTCATAATTCTGCCATCGTCATGGTTAACCTGCCCGGACGGCGATCATGTCATTGGCGTGACACAAATGATTGAGTAATTTCAACGGTTTGTAAGAGGTTCTCGCCGGGATTGCGTCGCTGCGCGTCGGGATATTCGGCGCGAAGTGAGTCAAGAGATTTTTTATTTTTTTTCTTTTTCGCCAGCTAAACATGCTGGCAAAAATCAAAACCCTTGATTCAAAAGCGATTCTTGCGGGACTCGAAATAGCGCATGCAAAACGCGGCCCGAGAGTCAACCGGCAGCGCTTAAGGAGCGGTAAAAATCGCCATTGATCTTGGCGACCGATCCTGCCTAAATGACTTCCACAGGGGACACGGACTACATCTGTATCAAGGAGGTTTTGGGGTCATTTCAAGGGGATGGCTTCGGGCTTTCTGTTTCCTGTGGCGGGGTAACACCACGTCGCTCAATCAGACAAGTCGAGATGGTTAAGCCGGACGAGCCTTCGTCACGGTACGAGGACATTTCGCCTTTTGATTGTGGTGCGTATGTGCCCACCGGTTCTGTGTTGGTGTGCGTTCTAGAAGGAAGGAGGCCTCGGCTGCCCGCTTCGTACGAGGGTGCGGTGTAGTCACATTGGGTTAGGTCCGGATGGCTTGAAAACAGCCACACGGAATCGCTAGGACTAGGCGCGAGGGGACATTCGCTTGAACGAGGCGAGCGGATGAGCGCAGCGCGCAGCGAGGCGGGATATGAGGAGCCTGGTTTCGCTGCGACAGGGCGCCCGTCGGGGGCGGCATGGCTTTGAAGGCAGCCGTGGCCGATGGGCATAAGAGATGAGGCCGGCAGGGATGACGGCATCGGAAAATGATATTGGAAGGCGGCAACATGCAGATGAATTTGGCGACGGCGTCTGAAGGTTTTCAGGCCGGAAGCAATCAGTCTCAGGCGGCGGGGGAAAAACACGACATGCGGCATGACGCACTTTTCGATCGGGTAAGTGCGCGTCTAAAAGCCCAGGTCGGTCCGGATGTCTTCGCCAGCTGGTTCGGGCGTCTCAAGCTCCATTCGGTATCGAAAAGCGTCGTGCGCCTGTCGGTGCCCACGACGTTTCTGAAGTCCTGGATCAACAACCGCTATCTCGATCTGATAACCAATCTTTTCCAGCAGGAAGACGGTGAGATCCTGAAGGTGGAGATTCTCGTCCGTACCGCGACCCGTGGCCAGCGCCCGGCGGTGCATGAAGAGGCAGTGCCTGCTGCAGCCGAAACGGCTCCGGCTGCCCCGGTCCGCCGCGCAGCCGCACCACAGCCCGTTGCCGCTGCCGCTGCCACGGTCGCAGCCGCCGCAAAGCCGGCACAGGCGCCGCTGTTCGGCTCGCCGCTCGACCAGCGCTACAATTTCGAGAGCTTCGTCGAGGGCTCGTCCAACCGCGTGGCGCTTGCCGCCGCGCGCACGATTGCGGAGGCCGGCGCCGGTGCCGTGCGCTTCAATCCGCTGTTCATCCATTCCAGTGTAGGTCTCGGCAAGACGCATCTCCTGCAGGCGATCGCGCTCGCTGCCCTGCAAAGCGCCCGGGCGCCGCGTGTCGTCTACCTGACGGCGGAATATTTCATGTGGCGTTTCGCCACCGCCATCCGTGACAACGACGCGCTGTCGTTGAAGGAATCGCTGCGCAACATCGATCTTCTCGTCATCGACGACATGCAGTTCCTGCAGGGCAAGTCGATCCAGCATGAATTCTGCCATCTCCTGAACATGCTGCTCGACTCGGCCAAGCAGGTGGTCGTGGCGGCGGACCGGGCCCCCTGGGAGCTGGAATCGCTTGACAGCCGCGTTCGCTCGCGCCTGCAGGGCGGCGTGGCGATCGAGATGGAGGGGCCTGACTACGATATGCGCCTCGAAATGCTGAAGCGCCGCCTCGAAGCGGCCCGCCAGGACGACGGGTCGCTCGACATTCCGCAGGATATCCTGAGCCATGTGGCGCGCAACGTCACCGCCAGCGGCCGCGAGCTGGAAGGGGCCTTCAACCAGCTCCTTTTCCGCCGCTCCTTCGAGCCGCAGCTGTCGATCGAGCGCGTCGACGAACTCCTCGGCCATCTCGTCAATGCCGGTGAGCCGCGCCGCGTCCGCATCGAGGACATCCAGCGCATCGTCGCCAAGCACTACAATGTCTCGCGCCAGGAACTGGTCTCGAACCGCCGCACGCGCGTCATCGTCAAGCCGCGGCAGATCGCCATGTATCTGTCGAAGACGCTGACGCCGCGGTCCTTTCCGGAAATCGGCCGCCGCTTCGGCGGTCGCGACCACACGACCGTGCTGCACGCGGTGCGCAAGATCGAGGAACTGATCGCCGGCGACACGAAGCTCAGCCACGAGATTGAATTGCTGAAGCGATTGATCAATGAATAGGAATAGGTAAGCCCGTACTTACGAAAGGCCCGGCTTCGCCGGGCTTTTCTCGTTGGTCAGCACCGAGGGTGCGCTTGGGCCTCGCGTGCCCCGGTATTTTTTTCGCCTCGCTTGTCGGCTATCTCTTTCGTCATTCGTCCTTTTGATTGAAGCGGGAGAGGTCTCATGCTTTACGCGGTGCTTTGCTACAATTCGGAAGACGTCACCAGCGCCTGGACCAAGGAGCAGGATGACAAGGTCATGCGTGATCTGACCTCCGTCCAGCGCAAATATGTCGAGGCCGGCAAGCTCGGCCCCGTGGCGCGGCTCCTGCCGACTACCGCCGCCACGACATTGCGCCACAGGCCCGGCGAGACCGTCGTCATCGACGGCCCCTTTGCCGAAACCAAGGAGCAACTGCTCGGTTTTTATCTGATCGATTGCACATCGCTCGACGAGGCGCTCGAATTTGCCCGTGAGCTGAGTGGCGCCAACCCGGCTGCCGGCTCCTACGAGATCCGCCCCCTTTCCCTCTATAAGCCAGGTGAGCTTGCCCCATGACCGACACGGCCTGGATCGACCTTGCCCTGGTTTCGGCGCGGCCGCGGGCTATGGGCGCTCTGCTGCGCTATTTCCGCAATCTCGATCTCGCGGAGGAAGCGTTCCAGGAGGCTTGCATCCGGGCCTTGAAGACCTGGCCGACAAACGGGCCGCCGCGCGACCCGACCGCCTGGCTGATCCTCGTCGGCCGCAACAGCGGTATCGACCGGGTGCGGCGGCAGTCGCGCGAGACGGCGCTGCCGCCGGAAGAGCTGCTCTCCGACGTCGAGGACCGGGAAAGCGAGCTTGCCGACCGCCTGGACGGGGCGCACTACCGCGACGATATACTGAGGCTGCTCTTCGTCTGCAGCAATCCGGTCCTGCCGGCGACCCAGCAGATCGCCCTGGCGCTCCGGATCGTGTCCGGTCTTTCCGTCAAGCAGATCGCCCGTGCCTTCCTCGTCGGCGAGGCGGCGATGGAACAGCGCATCACCCGCGCCAAGGCCCGGGTCGCGGCGGCCGGCATCCCGTTCGAAACGCCGGATGCGACTGATCGTGCCGAGCGGCTGGCGGCTGTCGCGACGATGATCTACCTCGTCTTCAACGAGGGCTATTCGGCGATGAACGGGCCGGATGGGGTCTCCGCCGATCTCTGCGACGAGGCGATCCGGCTGTCCCGGCTGCTCTTGCGGCTGTTTCCGGCCGAGCCGGAGATAATGGGGCTGACGGCGCTTCTGCTCCTCCAGCATTCTCGCGCCAGAGCCCGCTTCGACGCCCATGGCGCCATTGTCCTGCTCGAAGACCAGGACCGGCAGCTGTGGAGCCGGCCGATGATCGCCGAGGCGCTGGCGATGATCGACAAGGCGATGCGCCACCGTCGCCCCGGTCCCTACCAGATCCAGGCCGCGGTTGCGGCGTTGCATGCGCGCGCCGAACGGCCGGAACAGACGGATTGGGAGGAGATCGACCTGCTATACCGGGCGCTCGAGCGCCTGCAGCCGTCGCCGGTCGTAACCCTCAACCGGGCGGTGGCCGTCTCGAAGCGCGAGGGGCCGGAGGCCGCACTTGCGCTGGTCGAGCCGCTGGCCGACAGGCTCTCCGGTTATTTCTATTTTCACGGCCTGCGCGGCGGCCTGCTCAAGCAGATGGGCCGGGTGCGCGAGGCGCGCGTCGCCTTCGACCGGGCGATCGCGCTCGCCACCAATGCGTCGGAGGCGGCCTATATCCGCAAGCAGCTCGATCACCTTGCGGGTGATGTAGACGCTTCGGGGTTCGTCCAACGACAACGATAAAAAGTTATGGGCTGCTGTCGGAATCCGATCTCCCCGGTCGTCCTAGGTTCGAACCTGCCAAGAAGGAATTGCACATGACCGCAGCAACCGACCCCGCCAACGACCGCGAACTGGTTCTGATCCGCCTGATCGATGCACCGCCCGAAAAGGTCTATCGCGCCTTCACGGATCCTGAGCTGCTGAAGCAATGGTTCGCGCCCATGCCGTGGACGATCACCGAAGCGGAGCTCGATGTCAGGCCCGGGGGTACGAACCGTTTTGTCATGCGCTCGCCGGAGGGCGAGCTCTATCCCAATCAGGGCGTTTATCTGGAGGTCGTGCCAAACGAGAAGATCGTTGTCACGGATGCCTATACGGAAGCCTGGAAGCCGTCCGAGAAGCCGTTCATGACGGCCATTCTCACCTTCGAGGACGAGGGCGGCAAGACCCGCTACACGGCCCGTGCCCGTCACTGGAGCGTTGCTGATCGCGAGGCGCATGAGAAGATGGGCTTTCACGAAGGCTGGGGCCAATGCGCCGACCAGCTCGCGGCACTCGTCGCAAAATTCTGAGAGGAGGGTAATCATGTCCACCGCCGAGAGGAGCGCAAACGCCGCGGAGATTCGGGCGGCGATCGAAGACTGGGCTGAGGCCATGCGGGAAAAGGATACGGGCCGCGTCCTTTCCCACGGCGCGGAGGATTGCCTCGTATTTTCGCTGGCGCCGCCGCTGAAGGCCTCGGACACCGGCGCCGAGGGGCTTGAGCAGTGGTTTGCGACCTGGAAGGGTGCGCTCGGCTACCGGTTTCAGGACCTCGACATTTCATCCGGCGATGACGTCGCCTTCGCCACGGCGCTGGCGCATCTCTCCGGCGAAAAGCAGGACGGGGCGAAGGTATCGCTCTGGTACCGGCAGACGTTCGGCCTGACGCGCACCGACAAAGGATGGAAGATCGCTCACCTTCATGAGTCCGTCCCCTTCTATATGGACGGGAGCTTCAAGGCGGCGATCGATCTCGACCCCGCCTCGCAGGTAGACTGGAACGCGCCCTCGCATCCGCCGATGGCCGGCGTCATCGCCTACCTCAACGTCGAGGACGCGGACGCAACCGCCAAATTCTATGCCCGCGCCTTTGGTGCCAAGGAGGAGGACCGCAAATATGCCGAGGACGGCAAGCGCCTCATCCATTGCCACCTGACGATCAACGGCGGTGCGCTGATGCTGAACGATCCCTTCCCGGAGTTCGGCTTTCCCTGGAAGCCGCCGGAGGGTTTCGTCCTGCATCTCATCGTCGACGACGCCCATTCCTGGTGGGAGCGGGCGGTGGCGGCGGGGGCGGAGGTGACGATGCCGCTGGAGATCGCCTTCTGGGGCGATTATTACGGCCAGTTGCGCGACCCGTTCGGCATCACCTGGGGAATTGTGTCGCCGGTGAAGAAGGGTTGAGCGCTCGGCCCCTCATCCGCCTGCCGGCACCTTCTCCCCGCAAGCGGGGCGAAGGGGTATGCCGCGCCCTGCAGTCCCCTCTCCCCGCTTGCGGGGAGAGGGCTAAGTCCTCGGGTTAAACCCGAGGAGAGGGGCAATCGCCTCAAAGCGCGCTGGCTCGGTACTGCTCCAATTCCTTCAGCAAGCCAAATCGGCCACCACCGCGTCAAGGATCAGCATGCCGGCCGGCGTGCAGCGCAGGCGTGAATTGCCGAGCCGTTCGATGAAGCCGTGCTCGATCAGGAACTGTTCGCGCTCGGGATCCGGATCGCGGCCGGAGAGCGTCTGCCAGCGGGCGAGGTCGACGCCTTCCCGGAGCCTCAAGCCCATCAGCAGCAATTCGTCGGCTTGGGCTTCGAGATCGAGCGATTCCCGTTCGGTGATGCCGTCGCCATGCTCCTCGACGAGGCGCAGCCATGCCTCCGGGTTGCGTTCCGTTGCGGTCGCGATCTTGCCAGGGCCGACGGTCAGCCGCCCGTGGGCGCCGGGGCCGATGCCCGCATAGTCGCCATAGCGCCAATAGGTGAGGTTGTGCCGACTTTCGGCCCCCGGGCGAGCGTGGTTGGAAACCTCGTAGGCCGGCATGCCGATCGCCGCGGTGATCTCCTGCGTCGCCTCGTAGAGCACGGCCGATTGCTCCCCGTCCGGCACGATCAGCTTGCCTGCCTTGTGCAGACCGAAGAAGGGCGTCCCTTCCTCGATGGTGAGCTGGTAGAGCGAGAGGTGGTCGACGGCATAGGAGACCGCTTGCTTCAGCTCGCGCTCCCATTCCGCGACCGTCTGGTTCGGGCGAGCATAGATCAGATCGAAGGACATGCGCGGGAAGATCTCGCGGGCCAGCCGCACCGCCTTCAGCGCATCCTCGACATTGTGCAGCCGGCCGAGGAACTTGAGGTCGCGGTCGTTCAGGGCCTGGACGCCGAGCGAGACGCGGTTGACGCCGGCCGCCCGGTAACCGTGGAAGCGCGTCGCCTCGACGCTCGAGGGATTGGCCTCCATGGTGATCTCGATGCCATCCGGCACATGCCAGTGCCGCGCGATGCCGTCGAGGATCGCAGCGACCGTCGCCGGCTCCATCAGCGACGGCGTGCCGCCGCCCATGAAGATGCTGGTGACGGTTCTGGGGCCGGACAGTGCCCGCGCCGCCGCGATTTCCTCAAGGAAGGCGGCGACGAAGCGCGGCTGGTCCACCGGCTGGTGGCGGACATGGCTGTTGAAGTCGCAATAGGGGCATTTGGCCGCGCAGAACGGCCAATGGACATAGACCCCGAAGCCGGGGTCCATGCCGTCACCGATCGTCGAGAGCGTGGCCGTCTGGATCATTGCTTCTCAGGCGCCGAGACAGGTCTCGGCAAAGAGCTTGAAGGCGCGGGCGCGATGCGAAAGTGCGTCTGCGTCGCCCGGCTTCCAGCCGTGCTTCTCTTCGGCGCTCATTTCTCCGAATGTGGTGTCGTAGCCTTTGGGCTGGAAGACCGGATCGTAACCGAAGCCGCTCGTTCCGCGCGGCGGCCAGACGACCCGGCCCTCGACTTCGCCGCGAAACAGTTCGACATGCCCGTCCGGCCAGGCAAGGCAGAGCACCGAGACGAAGCGGGCCGTCCGTTCTTCCGGTTTCGACGCGCCTTTCTCCCTGAGTTCGTTCTCGACCTTTTCCATCGCCATGGCGAAGTCGCGGCTGCCGTCCTCGCGTTCCGCCCAATTGGCGGTGTAGACGCCGGGGGCGCCGCCGAGCGCGTCGACGGCAAGGCCGGAATCGTCCGAGAGCGCCGGCAGGCCGGAGGCCCTGGCCGAGGCGAGCGCCTTGATCGTCGCGTTCTCCTCGAAAGTCGTGCCGGTTTCCTCCGGCTCGACGAAATTGAGGTCGGCCGCCGACTTTGCCTCGAAGCCGAGCGGTCCGATGAGATCGCGGATTTCGCGGATCTTGCCGGCATTGTGGCTCGCGACCACGAGCGTCTTGTCAACGAGTTTGCGCATCTACTTCCGTTCCGTCCAAGCTTTGCAGCTGCGATTTAATCGATGGCCCACAGGCCGGGTTCCGCGCATTCGAGGCTATTTCCGGCCGGGTCCCGGAAGTAGAAGGAGCGGGCGCCGTTCGGCCAGCGGATATCCGCCTCGATCGCGACACCTGCTGCCTCCAGCTTCCCCTTCCAGGCGTCGAGCGCCTGGGCTCCGACGCGGAAGCACATGTGCCCCTTGCCTTGCGTGCCGTGCGGCGGCACAGGCAGCGCGCCTGCCGTGGGCGGCTTCACTGTTTCCGCCGCGTTGAAGATCAGGAGCACGCCGTCGCCGCAGCGGAAGAAGACGTGGCGGTTGGCGACGCGGGTGATCCGCGTGAGCCCGAGTAGGTTGCCGTAGAAAGCCTCGGCGGCGTCGAGATCCTCCGCATAGAGCGCGGTTTCGAGGATGCCTTCAAGAGCGGGTGTCAACGTCAATCCTCTCATCTTCACGTGAGCGCGAGGCGAGCGATCCGCCTCAAGCCCTAAGGCGCGTCGCGTTCAAACGGGTTGACGCGACGCGCTTTAGGTCTTTGTTTTTATGCATGTCGTTGTCCTAAAGCCGCTGCACACCTTTTGGGCGACATGCATTAGCCGGCGATCGCCTGCTTCTGCAACGCGACGAGCTCGGCAATGCCGTCCTTGGCGAGTTGCATCAGTGTTGCAAACTCTTCCTCGGAAAAGGGTTTTCCTTCCGCCGTTCCCTGGATCTCGACCAGGCCGCCGCTGCCCGTCATGACGAAATTGGCGTCGGTCTCGGCCGCCGAGTCTTCGAGATAATCGAGGTCCACCACCGCCTGGTTGGCGAAGATGCCGCAGGAAATGGCGGCGACATGGTCCTTGAGCACCCTCTCGACCTTCACCATGTTGCGCGCTTCCATCCACTTCAGACAGTCGTGCAACGCAACCCAGGCGCCGGTGATCGAGGCGGTGCGGGTGCCGCCATCGGCCTGGATCACGTCGCAGTCGATCGAAATCTGGCGCTCGCCGAGCGCCGGCAGATCGACCACGGCTCTGAGCGAGCGGCCGATCAGCCGCTGGATCTCCTGCGTGCGGCCGCTCTGCTTGCCGGCGGCCGCTTCGCGCCTCATCCGCTCGCCGGTCGCCCGAGGCAGCATGCCGTATTCGGCGGTGATCCAGCCCTTGCCGCCGTTGCGCAGCCAGGCGGGAACCTTCTCCTCGAGGCTCGCGGTGCAGAGCACATGCGTGTCGCCGAAGCGCACCAGGCAGGAGCCTTCCGCATGCTTGGAGAAATTGCGCTCGAAGGAAACCTTGCGCATTTGGTCGGTTTTTCTGCCGGACGGCCGCATCGTCAACTCCTATCTATCTGGTGAGCCTTCTAGATCATGGCGGGGGTAAAGGGAACCGGGTGATACCGGGGCAGGGGGGTGATTTTTCCCTTTTGCCATTGCCACCGCGGGTCTCTATATTCGGCGGGGACACGAACGGTTGTTTGCATGGAGTGAAATGGTACTGCGCAACCCTCAAAAGCAGGGGATCGCATCGACGCTGGACGAGCGCTCCGGCGAGATCTTCCGCCGCATCGTGGAGACCTATCTGGAAAGCGGCGAGCCGCTCGGCTCGCGTAACCTCTCGCGCCTTCTGCCGATGTCGCTGTCGCCCGCCTCGGTGCGCAACGTGATGAGCGATCTCGAGGATCTGGGGCTCATCTATTCGCCTCATGTCAGTGCAGGTCGGTTGCCGACCCAGAGCGGGCTGCGCTTCTTCGTCGACGCCTTCATGCAGGTCGGCAACCTCTCCGCCGAGGAGCGAGCCTCTATCGAGCGGCAAGTGCGCCCCGGCAATCGCGACCAGCCGGTCGAGAGCCTTCTCGCCGAGGCAAGCCAGATGCTTTCTGGCATGTCCCGCGGCGCCGGGCTGGTCATCACGACGAAGAGCGATCCGGTGCTGAAGCATGTCGAATTCATTCGGCTCGCGCCGACCAAGGCGCTCGCGGTCCTGGTCGGCGACCATGACCAGGTGGAAAACCGCATTATCGAGCTGCCGGCGGGCATCACCAGCGCACAGCTCACCGAAGCGGCGAACTTCGTCAATGCGCATCTTGCGGGCCAGACAATCCCGGAACTGCGTGCGCAATTGGAGAAGGTCAAGGAGACCGTGCGCGGCGAACTCGACGCGCTGTCGCAGGATCTGGTCGAGCGCGGGCTAGCGATCTGGTCGGGCAGCGAGGGCGACGAGAAGCCGGCCCGCCTCATCGTGCGCGGCCGTGCCAACCTGCTCGAGGGCCTGGAAGGAAGCGAGGACATCGAACGGCTGCGCATGCTGTTCGACGACCTTGAAAAGAAGGACAGCCTGATCGAGCTGCTCGATCTTGCCGAAAGCGGCCCGGGCGTGCGCATCTTCATCGGCTCGGAGAACAAGCTGTTTTCGCTGTCCGGATCGTCGCTGATCGTCGCCCCCTATCGAGACGGCGACGACCGGATCGTCGGCGCCGTCGGCGTTATCGGCCCCACGCGGCTGAACTATTCGCGGATCGTGCCCATGGTCGATTACACCGCCCAGCTCATGTCGCGGCTGTCGCGCTGAGCGATTCCTTTTCGATGATGGACCGATGGACCCTTGATTTTTCGGGCTCAAACCTCGATATCGGCTTCAAATCCAGGCAACAGAACGTTCAAGCAAAGCGACTTCCGCTGGTTTGATGATGCCGAACACACCAAAGACAAGACATTCGGAGAACGTCATGACCGACGAAACGAACAAGAACGGACCTGAGGCCGCGGCGCCGGAAGACACTGTAAAGGCAGCAGCCGGGCCGGAAGCGGCGGAAACAGCGCAAGCGGATGCTTCCGCCGCTGCGCCGGATCCGCTGGAGCTCGCCAAGGCGGAAAATGCGGAGCTGCGCGACAAATATCTTCGCCTCGCCGCCGAGATGGACAATCTGCGCCGCCGCACCGAGCGCGACGTGAAGGATGCAAAATCCTATTCCGTCGCCGGTTTCGCGCGCGACATGCTGGCCGTTTCCGACAATCTGCGCCGCGCGCTGGAAGCCATTCCGGCCGAGGCGAGGGAGTCCGGCGATGCCGGCCTCACCGCGCTGATCGAAGGCGTCGAAATGACCGAGCGCTCGATGCTGGCGGCGCTCGAGCGCCATGGCGTGAAGCAGCTGGACCCGACCGGCCAGAAGTTCGATCCGAACTTCCATCAGGCCATGTTCGAGGTTCCGAACCCCGAAGTTCCGAACAACACCGTCGTCCAGGTCGTGCAGGCCGGCTACACGATCGGCGAACGCGTCCTGCGCCCGGCCATGGTCGGCGTCGCCAAGGGCGGCCCGAAGGTCGCCGCCGCGGAAAGCGAGACGCCGGCCGCCTGACGGCAAAAGACGGGTTTTGGCCGTGACCGACGCAAACGAAAGCGCACAGAAAGAAATCTGTGAGAAGTATGGCGCGGCTTATTACCCTTCACCATCAGGGATGAAGGTGGGAATAGCTCTGAACGGACGGAATGGCACAACGCCCATCAACGGCTTGCGCCATCCGCCGGAGGGCGACACCACCGGCTGGTTTATATGGGCCGGTGACGAGCTATCTGATGATCCGGATTTCTTTAAGCCGCTGCATGTGCAGCATTTGCGTGCTTGGTGTCCACAGGTGCAGAAGTACCTTGCTTTGCCGCCCGGGTGGCGATTTCTGGTAGCAGGGGACTATGAGGATGTTTGGTACGACGAGTCGTTATTGAACATCTAAGCGAAAAGCTGCCGCAGATGGTCGTTGAGGAAACGGCCCTCCGGATCGACCTTTGCCCTTAGCGCCCGGAAGTCGTCGGAGCGCGGATAGAGTGCCGTCACGTCCTCGGCGCCGAGGAAGTGCAGCTTGCCCCAGTGCGGGCGCGAGCCGTATTGGCGGAGAATCGTGTCGACGTCCTTCAGATAGTCCCAGTAGTCCGTTCCGGGCTCGCCGGAGACGGAGAGGGTAATCGAGTCCTGCTGGTAGAACGGGCTGATCCAGCCGGAATCGCCCGCGGTGAAACGGTATTCGATCGGGTAGATGCAGGTCGGATGCTTTTCGAGCATCAGCTTGCGCACCGCCTTGACGGCCTCCTTGCCGTGGGCGACCGGCACCGCATATTCGAGCTCGTGGAAGTTCGGCACATATTCGATCGGGTAGATTTCCGAGGAATAGGCGATCCTTTCGAAAGCGCTCTCCATCGGTGGCCGGTCGGTGATGTCGATCACCTTCATTTCGCAGACGTCGGCCGTCTTCTCCGTCGTCGAGACGGACGAAGTATCGGGCAGGCAGTAGCAATGGCGGCTTTCCGGAACCGGGCACCAGAAGAAGCCGAAATGCCGGTGCCTGGCGGCGAGTTCGTCGTGCTGCTCCATGCATTCGTCGAAATCGCAGCGCCACAGCTTTTCGTGAAGCTTGTAGCTGTCCATCACCTGCAGCGTGATTTCGGAGATGACGCCGAGCATGCCGACGGAGACGCGTGAGGCCTCGAGCAGATCCGGGGTCGTCTCGTCGACGACGAGGATAGAGCCGTCGGTCTGGACGAGGCGCATGCCGACGATTTGCGACGCCATGTTGCCGAGCGCCGCGCCGGTGCCGTGGGTGCCGGTGGTCAGCGCGCCGGCCAGCGCCTGGCTGTCGATGTCGCCCTGGTTGATCAGCGACAGGCCGTTCGACTTCAGCGTCTTGCCGAGCTGGTTGATGGTCGTTCCGGCGCTCGCCGACACGCGTTTGCGCTCCTGGTCGACATTGGTGACGCCCTGCATGCCGGACAGCGTCAGATGCAGGCCGCTCGTCAGCGCCACCGGCGTGAAGGAATGGCCGGAGCCGGCGCAGCGGACGTTGAGACCGGCCGACGTCGCTTCCCGCACCATTTCGGCAAGGGCTGCTTCGCTCTCCGGGACGCCCCGGTGACGGACGATGCACGACTGGTTTCCGACCCAGTTGCGCCAATGACCACCCGCTTGCAGCATTCTCGCGTCTCCTTAGACCGCCGTGAAGCAATTGTCGACGAACAGGTGCGTGCCGTTGACGAAGCTCGACTCGTCGCTCGCCAGGAACAGCGCGGCGTTGGCCACCTCCATCGGATCGCACATCCGCCCCTGCTGGGCAGCGATCGCCGCGTCCGACACGTCGACCCCGTATTTGCTCAGGCCGACGAGCTCGCGCTTGCCGTGGTCGGTGGCGATGAAGCCCGGGCAGACGGCGTTGCAGCGAATACCCCGGTCGCGGAACTCGACGGCGATCGCCCGGGCGAACATGTGGCAGGCGCCCTTGGTCGTGTCGTAGAGCACTTCCATCGGCGTCGCCGCCACCGCCGAGATCGACGAGGTGCAGACGATGCTGCCGCCGCCGGCGCCGATCATGCCCGGCAGCACCGCCCTGGTCATCAGGAACATGCTCTTCACGTTCACCGCCATCAGCCGGTCCCACTCCGCCTCTTCCGTTTCGAGGAATGGGCCGACGGCGAGAATGCCTGCATGGTTGAAGAGGACGGTGATCGGGCCGAAGGCATCCTCGACGGCATGGACGGCGGCGCTCACCTCGGCCGAGACCGAGACGTCGGCGGCCGCGAACACGGCTTGCCCGCCCTCGGCGCGAATGGCGGCCGCAGCCTCCTCGCCCCTACTCTTCGGCAGGTCGACGATGCCGACCTTGGCGCCCTCGCGCGCGAAGAGCCGGGAAGCCGCCAGCCCGCAGCCGCCGGCGCCGCCGCTGATCAGCGCAACCTTGCCCGAAAGCCTGCCCGTCATGATGTCCTCCTCCCGCATCGCCGATCGGATGCCGTGTGGTGGATTATTGTTGACGACGGCGAGGCTGTCGATAGCCCCTCAGGATGGGCGGCAGCACTCTTTTGGAGATAGGCGAGGAGCGGCGGAACGTTTGAATTCCTTGATCATTCCGGATGCACGCAGCGCCATTGTAACGGAAACACGATCGCGCCGGTTTTCGGTCAGTTACAGGGATCCGAGTCGCGCCATTGCGGCCGCTTGTCACGCGGCGTGCGAAGTCGTGTCTTCGTTGAGGAGCATGTAGATGGCGCTAGCGGAATCGGTCGCCCGGATTCGCGTCACCATGTCATGGTCGCGAAGCACCCGCGCAATGCGCGACAGTGCCTTCAGATGATCGGCTCCGGCGCCTTCCGGCGCCAGCAGCAGGAAGACGAGGTCCACCGGCTGGTCATCCAGCGCCTCGAAATCGACGGGCGTATCGAGCCGCGCGAAGATGCCGACGAGCGAGGAAAGATTGCCGAGCTTTCCATGCGGGATGGCGATGCCGTTGCCGACGCCGGTCGAGCCGAGGCGCTCGCGTTGCAGGATGACGTCGAAAATCTCCCTTTCCGGCAGGCCGGTGAGTTTCGATGCTTTTGCCGCCAATTCCAGAAGGAGCTGCTTTTTCGAGTTGGCCTTCATGGCCGGGATGATCGCATTTTGATGCAGCAAGCCTGCCAATGCCATTCTTTTATCCTCGTTCGCCGGTCAGGGCCCGACAACTTGATCACAAATATGCCGCAATGGCTCTAACCATCTTCAGCCTGGCGGGTCCCATGCACAGAAAAATCGAACTTTCCCGGCGGCCCGCCGATCAGAACGGCGGGGAAGGCCGACGGCGCCGGCATTCCCCAATCCACTCATCCCTTGATATTGGCGGCGTCGATCCAGCCAATATTTCCATCGTTGCGCCGATAGACGATGTTCAGATCTTCCTTGCCTGGGGTGCGAAACATCAGCACCGGTTCGTCCGTCATGTCGAGCGCCATGACGGCGTTGGCAACGGACATCGTTCTCAATTGCTTCGTGCTTTCGGCAACGATGGTCGGTGCATAATCGTCGGGAACTTCCTCGTCCTCGAAAGGAACCGAGTCCATCACCCTATAGGCCACCTCGGCGGCATTCTGGCCGTTGCCGTTGTGATGGTCCTTGAGCTTGCGCTTGTAGCGCCGGAGCCGCTTCTCGATGCGGTCCGAGGCTGCGTCGAAGGCCGCCTGTGGCTCATTCGCCTGACCGTTCGCCTGCAAGACCACGCCCGTATCGAGATGAAGCTTGCAGTCGGCGCTGAAGCGTGAGCCGGATTTTTCCACAGTGACCTGGCTTGAATATCCTCCGTCGAAATATTTGGTTACGGCCTCGCGGACCTGCTCGCCGATGCGCGAGCGAAACGATTCGCCGATTTCCATATGTTTACCGGATACACGCACACTCATGGAGTTTCCTCTCTCGTTCGTGACTTGCGCATCCAGTCTATTCCAAGCGCCTTCGTCATCCAAGCATTTCAGCAAGGGTGCGGATGGGCCGCTTGAAGCCGCCGAAGGTGGAGTGATGGCCTCGGCAATTCGCGGCGGCCTCATATCGCCTGCGTCGTAAGGAGTCAATTGCAGCCCAAAAAAACCGCAATCAGAAGCCGGCTGCCTTTGCAAGGGCGCGCTTCTCGCGACGGCGCTGGACCGAGGAGGGGATGTTCATCGCTTCGCGATATTTGGCGACGGTGCGTCGCGCGATGTCGACGCCGGCCTGTTTTAGGACATCGACGATATCGTCGTCGGACAGCACGGCGTCGGCGCTTTCCTGGCTGATCATAGTGCGGATCCGGTGCCGGACGGATTCCGCCGAATGGGCGTCGCCGTTCTCCGCCGAGCCGATCGAGACGGTGAAGAAATACTTCAGTTCGAAAAGGCCGCGCGGGGTCAGCATGTACTTGTTCGAGGTGACGCGGCTCACCGTCGATTCATGCATCTTGATCGCGTCGGCGATGATCCTGAGGTTCAGCGGCCGCAGGTGGTCGACGCCGTGGACCAGGAAGGCATCCTGCTGCCGGACGATCTCGCTCGCGACCTTCATGATCGTCCTGGCGCGCTGGTCGAGACTGCGCGTCAGCCAGTTGGCGTTCTGCATGCATTCGGCGAGAAAGGCCTGCTCGGCACTGTTCTTCCGGCTATGGCGCGAGACCTCGGCAAAATAGTCGTGGTTGACGAGTACCCGCGGCAGCGCGTCGGGATTGAGCTCGACCAGCCAGCCGCCATCGGGCGCCGAACGGACGATGACGTCGGGTATGATCGCCTCGGTGACGCCGGTCTCGAAGCTTGTCCCCGGCTTCGGGTCGAGCTTGCGGATCTCGGCGAGCATGTCGACGAGATCCTCCTCGTCCACCCCGCAGATCTTCTTGAGGCTGGCGAAGTCGCGGCGGGCCAGAAGCTCGAGATTGGCGACAAGCGCCTCCATGGCCGGATCGAGGCGGTTGCGCAACCGAAGTTGAATGGCCAGGCATTCGCTGAGATTGCGCGCGAAGACGCCGGGCGGATCGAACTGCTGCAGCACGAGAAGGACGCGCGTCACATCCTCCGTCGTCGCGCCGAGCCTTGCCGCCGTCTCCGCGATCTCCGCATGCAGATAGCCCGCTTCATCGAGCTGATCGATGAGATGCTGCGCGATCAGACGGTCGCCGGGGGTGCCAAGCGCAAAGGGGACCTGCTCGATGAGCGTCTCGCGCAGCGTCTTCCGGTCGGCGACGAAATCGTCGAGATCATACCCCTCGCCATCGTCGCTGCCGCCCGCACCCGGCATCGATTTCCACTGGCCGAGCAGTTCCGGGGCATCGGCGCGCTGCGGCGCCGTGTCGTCCTGGAAGACGTTGGCGAAGTCGGCATCGAGTTCTTCACTGAGCCGCTCGCCGGAGCTTGACGTGGCGCTGTCGTAGAAATCGCCCTGG
Source organism: Sinorhizobium glycinis (assembly GCF_001651865.1). Lineage (GTDB taxonomy): Bacteria > Pseudomonadota > Alphaproteobacteria > Rhizobiales > Rhizobiaceae > Sinorhizobium > Sinorhizobium glycinis. The sequence continues at coordinate 1,125,551 of NZ_LPUX01000053.1, read as the reverse complement.
CCGGCGCCCTCTTCCGTCCCGCCGCCCGCCTCGGCGGTCAGGCTTGCCTCGTCGCGTTCGGACCGATCGGTGCCGATGCCCGCCTCCTCGGCGGATTGAAATTCAAGCAGCGGGTTCTTTTCGACTTCCTGGGCGATGAACTGGCCGAGCTCAAGATGCGTCATCTGAAGCAGCTGGATCGACTGCATCAGTTGCGGCGTCATGACCAGCGACTGTGACTGTCGCAAATGAAGGCTGGCGGACAAAGCCATGCAGACGCGAAACTCCCGTCAAATCTCCGGGCCAGTCTTGCGTGGACGGGCCTTTTCTTAGTTGGCCCAAAAATTGCTTATTACTAGGATTTGGTCAAGCGCCGAGGCGTTGTGGAGCGGCAATTCGCCTGCACGCATGGTTACAGGCTGAAATTGTCGCCCAGATAGAGCCTGCGCACATCCGGATTGGTGACGATGTCGTTCGCACGCCCGTGCGTCAGCACTTCACCGGCATGGATGATATAGGCGCGGTCGATCAGTCCGAGTGTCTCGCGCACGTTGTGGTCGGTGATCAGGACGCCGATGCCGCGCGAGGTCAGGTGCCGGACCAGCGCCTGGATGTCGGCGACCGAGATCGGATCGACGCCCGCAAAGGGTTCGTCGAGCAGCATGAAGGTCGGGTCGGTCGCAAGTGCGCGCGCGATTTCCAGGCGCCGGCGTTCGCCGCCCGAAAGGGCGATGGCCGGCGACTTGCGCAGATGCGTGATCGAAAATTCGGCAAGCAGGTCGTTGAGCTTGCTCTCGCGCCGATCGACGTTCTTGTCGTGGATCTCGAGCACGGCGCGGATGTTTTCCTCCACCGTCAGCCCACGGAAGATCGAGGCTTCCTGCGGCAGGTAACCGACCCCGAGCCGCGCCCGGCGGTACATTGGCATGCTGGTGACATCGTTGCCGTTGATCTCGATCGATCCCTCGTCGACCGGGACCAGTCCGGTGATCATGTAGAAGCAGGTCGTCTTGCCGGCGCCGTTCGGGCCGAGCAGGCCGACCGCCTCGCCGCGCCGCACGACAAGCGAGACCCCGTTGACGACGCGCCGCGAGCGGTAGGACTTCGTCAGGTTGCGGGCAATCAGCGTGCCGTCATAGCGCGCCTTGTCGACCGTGCGCGCAGCAACGGCTGCCGCCGGCGGTTTCTTGACCCGTTTGCGTTTGGGAAGAAAGGGAATCTGCACGTCCGAATCTTGCATCAATTCTGCTTGCGGGACTGCGGATCGAGCTGAATCTGCACGCGGCCGCCGCAGGCCTCGAGCTGGGCTTCGCCCGTATCCATTTGCACATTCAACTGGCAGCCGACGAAGACGTTCTTGCCCTCGGACAGCACCACCTTCTCACCCTTCAGCACGATCGTCTGTTTGGTCATGTTGACGATGCCGCTGTCGCCGGTCGCCTGCTGGGTGCCGGAGCTCAGGAACACGCGATTGTCGACCTCGATCCGGTCGATATCGGCATTGCCGCTCGTGATCGTGGCGCCCTCGGTCGCCTTGTAGAAGACGGTCATGTTGCCGGCCTGCAGCGTCGTCGTGCCCTGCACGACCTTCACATTGCCGGTGAAGATCGCCTTGCTTTCCGGATCCTTGATCTCGAGCTTGTCGCTCTCGATCTGGATCGGCTTGTCATTGGAAAGCTGCAGGCCCTTCATGCGGCTGGATGTGGCCTGCGCCAGGGCGCCGGAAGCAATGATCAAAGCGCCGATGCCGGCGGCAGCCAGGGTGGCGGATACCTTGAAAGAAACGGTAGAAGTGACCGACATGGGGATGCACCAGGTCCTATTTGGCGTTCTTGCGGATGGCGCTGGGCTCGACATTGACCCTGACCATGCCCTCGAATGTTACAATACGTCCCTTATCTGTCATTCGCAGCGACTGCGCAATGATCGATCCGCCGTTCATGCTGATGGCAATCGGACGTTTCGTTTCCATCTCGCCGACGTCGATATCCAGATAAGCCGACTGGAAATCGGCATTGACGCCATTATTCATCGAAATAGTGAACGGGGCGTTCATGTCGAGCGTATTTGCGCCCCGATCGTAAATGCCGCTCGTCGCGTCCACCGTGGCGATCAGCGTCTCGTTGACCGGCATTTCGGCGTGGATCCGCTCGAGCGTGATGATATCCGGATTGGCGATGTCCTGCAGCGCGCGCTGCGCCTTCATGGAATAGCTGATGTCCTGCCGGTTGCGGCCGGAAATAGCCGGGTTCTGCATGACGATCTTTCCGTTTTCGATCGTCGCTGTTTCGAGCTGCAATTCCTCCGGCAGGAAGGCGCGCACGAAGGAAACGGCCGCAAAGACGAGAGCGATCACGCCGGCCGCGAGCGGCAAGACGACTTTCAGGCGCTTTACCCGCGCGGAATGCCGCGCCGCCGATGCATAGGCATCTGCGGGGCTCGTGCCCGAATCGGCAAAGATATCGGGAAAGCGCGCTTGGTTCAGCATCAAGAGCTCGTCAATTCCGTTGGGTTCCTGCGGTGCGCGCAGGATGCGCATTCACATTGAAGGGCGTAAGTCACGGCGAATATGGTTATTTTGTTGTCGTCCGGCAATGGAGCGGCAAAAACTTTGAAGGGGCTGCGAAAAGCACCGGCTTTCGACTTTCCTCGGCCGCCAGCCGCGCCTATCTAGCCTGCCACCGCGCGTGCAGATAGCATGTTCCTGGGGAAACTGACAGAACCCGCGCCAAGATTTGGGAGATGCCCATGGACGAACTCGCCATTGCCGACCGTCGCAGCCTGCGCAGGAAGCTGAGCTTCTGGCGCTGGGCGGCTGCTGCCATTCTTGTCCTGGGCGGTTTCGCGCTGATTGCCTTTTCCGGCTGGACCGAGGTCAGCGAGCGGGCCCGCGAGCATGTTGCCCGCGTCACCGTTTCGGGCGTCATCCAGGACGACCGGGAACTGGTCGAGAGGCTGGAGCGGATTGCCGACAACAAGTCCGCCAAGGCTCTGATCGTGACGATCTCGTCGCCGGGCGGCACCACCTACGGCGGAGAAGTGCTCTATAAGGCCATCCGCAAGGTCGCCGCCAAGAAGCCGGTGGTCTCCGATGTCAGGACGCTCGCCGCCTCGGCCGGCTACATGATCGCGCTCGCCGGCGATCGCATCGTTGCCGGCGAAACCTCCATCACCGGCTCGATCGGCGTCATCTTCCAGTATCCGCAGGTCAAGCAATTGATGGACAAGGTCGGCGTGTCGCTGGAATCGATAAAGTCGCGGCCGCTGAAGGCCGAGCCATCGCCGTTCCACCCGCCGAGCCCGGAGGCCAGGGCGATGATCCAGACGATGATCGACGACAGCTACGACTGGTTCGTCGATCTGGTGTCAGAACGGCGCAAGCTGCCGCGGCCGGAGGCGCTGGCTCTAGCCGATGGCCGCATCTTCACCGGGCGGCAGGCCCTCCACGGCAAGCTCATCGATACGATCGGCGGAGATGACGAGATCAGGGCATTTCTGGCCGAACGCAAGGTGTCGAAGGACTTGCCCGTGGTCGAGTGGGAAGCACCGGGCGGTTCCTTTCCTTTCGGGCTTTCGACGGTCGTCTCCCATTGGCTCAAGCTGTTGGGATATGACGCTTTTCCGGCGATGAACGGGCTCGAAAAGATCGGCGGCGACAAGTTGTTTCTTGACGGTCTTGTTTCGGTTTGGCAGGTTGATGCTCAATAAGGAAGGCTCCACAAGCCGCCCTGAGCGCCATATGGCTCTCACCGCAGAACGGGGTCGGGCGAGACCTTCCAAGCGTCATAATGCAGACGGAACAAGCAAAAGACCGAGGGGGCGAACGTGATCAAGTCAGAACTGGTGCAGATTGTTGCCGCGCGCAATCCGCACCTCTATCACCGTGATGTCGAAAATATCGTCAATGCGGTTCTCGATGAGATCACTGATGCCCTTGCGGCCGGAAACCGGGTCGAATTGCGCGGCTTCGGTGCCTTCTCGGTGAAGAACCGGCCGTCGCGATCGGGCCGCAACCCGCGCACGGGCGATTCCGTGTTCGTCGAGGAGAAATGGGTGCCTTTCTTCAAGACCGGCAAGGAGCTGCGCGAGCGGCTCAATCCCGGCATGAACGGCAAGGACGAAGACTGAACGAGAGGCGTATCGGCCGGGCGGACCGTTCTCCGAAGGCGCGGGCGTCCCTCTCATTGCAATCTGCGCGCCGTGCCTGCCGAAGAGCATTCCCAGCCGGTGCCATAGCCGGAGCGGTGCATGTTCAAGAAAATCGTCAACATCGTCGTGCTCGTACCGCTTGGGGTGATCCTCATCGCCTTGAGCGTGGCCAACCGGCAGACCGTCACTTTGGCGCTCAATCCCTTCGATACCGCCGACAGCGTGCTTTCGGTGTCGGCGCCCTTTTTCCTTTTCCTTTTTCTCGCGGTGATCGTCGGCCTCGTACTGGGAGCGGCCGCGGTCTGGCTCAGCCAGGGAAAATACCGTCGCCGCGCGCGCAGCGAGGCCCATGAGGCGCTGAAGTGGCATCAGGAGGCGGAAAAGCACCGCAGCGAGGCCGAAAGGCTGGCGCAGACGAGCCTGCCGGCGCCGCAGAACTGACGGGCGCCGGCACGGGTCGTTTCAACTCGCCGCTTCGGCGCCGCCGCTGATGGCGAGGTTGATATTGGCGAAGAACTGATGTGCAAGCTTCTTGGCCGTCGAATCGATCAGGCGAGAGCCTAGCTGGGCCAGCTTGCCGCCGACTTCGGCCTTGACGTCGTAGCGCAGCACTGTTTCGTCGCTTCCTTCAGCGAGCGTGACATCCGCCGCCCCCTTGGCGAATCCGGCGATGCCGCCCTTTCCCTCACCGGATATCCTGTAGCTCTCGGGCGGGTTCAGGTTGGAGAGCGTGACGGTGCCGTTGAAGGTCGCCGACACCGGACCGATCTTGACCTTCACGACGGCAGTGAGTTCCGTCGGCGAGATCGCTTCGATCGCCTGGCAGCCGGGTATGCATCGCTTCAGGATGTCGGGGTCGTTCAGGCATTGCCAAACCGCCTCGCGGCGTGCCGCGATCCGCTCCTCTCCGGTGATTTCCATCGAGCTTCCTCCCGTCTGCTGCATGTGTCCTTAAATCGACCTCGATTTAAGGACACATGCAGCAATTCAAAGTGCTACAGAGACCTTTGCGCGCCTGATAAGGCACGCGGCAGCTGTAGGTGACGCTACCGATCTTCGCAGACCGGAAACGGCTTTGCCAAGAGCATCCACGATGCTATTGCACGCATTGAACATGTCGCGCGTCCAATTCGGGACGCGAACAAGGCACTCGCACGCGAGCTTCCGCCCGATTGCCGGGCGAGAGCGGATGTGCCGGTGGTCGAGCGAAATCCAAGGGTCAGCGCGTGAAGGAAAAAGATCGGCGATCGAAGAACGCCTCGGTCACGGCGGCGAAGGGCCGCGGCGCGGAGGCCCGTGGCGGTCGTCACGAGCAAAGGCATCCATCGGCAAAGAGCGGCCCTCCGAAGGGCAAGGCCGGCGGGCTGCCACCGCCCAAAGCGGCGCCGCAGAGATCGCCGCGGCCGGCCGCACAGGAGAGCGCCCCGGCCCGTGTCATCGAGCCGCGCAGCGGCGAGAAGCCGGCCGAGACCGTGCCGCTCATCCTCGAAACGGTGCCGACCGCCGGCTACCACCTGATCGACAGCGGCGACGGCGAGAAGCTTGAGCAGTACGGCCCGTATCGGATCGTCCGGCCGGAGGCTCAGGCGCTGTGGCCGAAGGCACTCCCGGCCGCCATCTGGGAAAAGGCGGATGCGATCTTCACCGGCGACACCGACGAGGACGGCATGGGCCGCTGGCGCTTCCCGCGCGAAGCGCTCGGGGAAACCTGGCCGATGCAGCTTCTCGATACGGATTTCCTCGGCCGCTTCACCTCCTTCCGCCACGTCGGCGTCTTCCCCGAGCAGCTTGCCCACTGGTCGTGGATGAAGGACCAGGTGGCGTCGGCCGGCCGGCCGCTGAAGGTCCTCAATCTTTTCGGCTATACCGGCGTCGCCTCGCTGGTCGCCGCGAAGGCGGGCGCGGAGGTGACCCATGTCGATGCCTCGAAGAAGGCGATCGGATGGGCACGCGAGAACCAGGCAATGGCGCGCGCCGAGAAACTGCCGATCCGGTGGATCTGCGACGACGCCATGAAGTTCATCCAGCGCGAGGAGCGGCGCGGCAGCCGCTACGACATCATCCTGACCGACCCGCCCAAGTTCGGCCGGGGGCCGAACGGTGAGGTCTGGCAGCTCTTCGATCATCTGGCGGCGATGCTCGACATCTGCCGCGAAATCCTGTCTGAGGATGCCCGCGGCCTGGTGCTGACCGCCTATTCGATCCGCGCCAGCTTCTATTCGATCCACGAACTCATGCGCGAGACGATGCGCGGGCGCGGCGGCCGGGTGGAATCGGGTGAGCTCATCATCCGCGAGGGCGGTCTTGACGGCAGGGCGCCGGGGCGGGCGCTTTCCACCTCACTTTTCAGCCGCTGGGTACCCAAATGAACTCTGACAGAAGCGAACACGGCACGCCGCGCGTCGGCCAGGTGAAGGAGGTCACCAGCCTCACCAATCCGATCATCAAGGATATCCGCGCGCTGGCCCAGAAGAAGCATCGCGACGAGACCCGTTCCTTCATGGCCGAAGGGCTGAAGCTGGTTATCGATGCGCTCGATCTCGGCTGGAAGATCAAGACGCTCGTCTATGCCAAGGCGGCCAAGGGCAAGCCGCAGGTCGAGCAGGTTGCGGCAAAGACCGTGGCAAAGGGCGGTCTCGTTCTCGAGGTCAGCGAAAAGGTGATTTCGACGATCACCCGCCGCGACAACCCGCAAATGGTGGTCGGCATTTTCGAGCAGCGCTATCAACCGCTGAAGGATATCCGCCCTCACGAGGGCGAGACCTATGTGGCGCTTGACCGGGTGCGCGATCCGGGCAATCTCGGCACCATCATCCGCACCGCCGACGCCGCCGGTGCCTCCGGCATCATCCTGGTCGGCGAGACCACCGATCCTTTCTCGCTTGAAACCGTGCGGGCGACGATGGGCTCCGTCTTCGCCATGCCGATCGCGCGTGCCAGTGCCGAGGAGTTCGTCCGCTGGCAGAAGTCGGCGGGCGTCCAGGTCGTGGCGACGCATCTGGCGGGCTCCGTCGACTACCGCACCATCGACTACCGGTCAAAGCCGGTCGTCCTGCTGATGGGCAACGAGCAGGCAGGCCTGCCGGTCGAACTCGCCCGCGAAGCCGGCGCGCTGGCGCGCATTCCGCAAGCGGGGCGCGCCGACTCCCTCAATCTGGCGATCGCCACCGGCATCATGCTGTTCGAGGCGCGCCGCCACCTTCTGTCGCTGGATGCCCGCTGATGAGCGATCGGAACACTCCTTTTTCCCGGCCGCTGCCGATCGCGCTTTTCATTCTCGTCGCGCTCGTTGCCGACCAGGCCATCAAATACCTGGTGGAAGCCTTCCTGCCCTTTCAGGAGGCCGTGCCGGTCATTCCGATGCTCGCCCTCTACCGGACCTATAATTACGGCGTCGCCTTTTCGATGCTCTCCGGCATGGAAGGCTGGTTCATCGTCGGCATCCGCCTGGCCGTTGTCACCTTCGTGCTCTGGCTGTGGCGCCGCACCCCGAAGGATCGCTTCTTCGCCCATCTCGGCTATGCGATGATCATCGCCGGGGCACTCGGCAATCTCGTCGACCGGCTGCTTTTCGGCTATGTCATCGACTACATCCTGTTCCACACGCCCACCTGGTCCTTCGCCGTCTTCAATCTCGCCGACAGTTTCATCACCATCGGTGCCGGAGCGATCATTCTGGACGAGCTCCTGCAGGCGAAAAAGACGCGGTCGCTAAAACTTTAGAGGTCCGTTGAAGCCCTTCGGAAGGCTTGCCATGCCAGGTTGAGGGCATGAGCAAGCTTCCATCGGCCAAGCAAGGGAAACAACGCGGCCCGGGCGCAAGATCTGGGGTCGTTGAGATCGCGCCACCGGCGATGGTCGTGGCGGCCGGCGGCCTCTTGCGGTCTGCGAACGACAGCGAAACATCCGTTGGCCGAGTTCTCTTTGCCCTCGCTGGCCTCGCTGCTGCGGGCCTTCTCCTCGTCCTCGGCGCGCGCGCCGATTTTTATCTGTTGCCGGTCCTTGCTGCCATCAGTGCTCTCGCTGGCACCTATCTGCTGCTCTCCGGCAATGGCGCGGCCCGGCAGGCCTCTGAAACGGGCGAGATCGGAGGCGATGCGAGGCGGCAATGTTCCGAGACGGCGAAGCTGTTGTCGACGATCCACGACGCGCTGGGGGACATCGCCGTCATCCGCGGCATGGACGGCAGGATCGTCCAGGCAAACGGGGTGTTCACTCGAATTTGCGGCCGAGCCGACGTACGGGGGCTGACCTGCGCTTCACTGGGCCTGACTTTCGAACCGCGGTCGGATCCCGATCGTTTCATCGTCCGTTTCGCGACGCCGGCCGGCTTGCGTCTCTACGATTGGCACGACGTCGTCATCCGCGAGCCGGCAACCGGCCGGCTGATGCGTCACAGCATCGCCCGGGACGTGACGGAAGAGGCACAGGCGGCGCGTCGGGGGGAGGAGGCCCGGCTGCGCGCCGAAGAGGCGAGCCAGGCGAAATCGCGCCTGCTTGCGACCGTCACGCACGAGATCCGCACGCCGCTCTCCGGCATCCTCGGGATGAGCCATCTGCTCGCCCAGACGGAATTGTCCGCCGAGCAGAGGAACTATCTTGCCGACATGCAGCAGTCGGGTCACGCTTTGGTTCAACTCGTCGAGGATCTGATCGACTTCTCCTCGCTGTCTGCCGGCCGCTTCCAGTTGCATCCGTCCGAACTAGACCTGCGCCTCGTCATCGAGAACGTGGTGGAGATGCTTTCCCACCGGGCCCACGAGAAAGGCATCGAAATCGCCGCTGCGATCGATGCGAATGTGCCGGACCGCGTCGCGTTCGATGCGGCGCGTCTCAGGCAGGTGCTGTTCAACGTGATCGGCAATGCCGTGAAATTCACCGAAGTCGGCGGCGTGCTCGTCACGGCCGACCTCGACGGAGGGCGGATCCGCATCCGCGTCGATGACAGCGGCCCCGGCATGTCGGCCGACGAATTGGCGCGCGTCTTCGAGGAGTTCGAGCAGGCCGGTGACGACGCCCAGCGTTCCAAGGGAACGGGTCTCGGGCTGGCGATATCCCGACGCATCATGGAGGCTTTCGGCGGCAGCCTGACGGCGTCGAGCGCGGCGCGAGAGGGGAGCCGCTTCGAAATGCGCTTTCCGGTCGAAGGCGTTGGTTCAGCGGCTCAGCCCCGCTGCGGCATCCTCGCAGGCGCTCATGTACTCTTGCTCGCTCCCGATGGCCCCGCTTCGACGGCGCTTGCCGCGACGATCGAGACGCTTGGCGGTCAATGCCATCGCGCGCCGGACCTGTCGGCCGCGCGCGATGTGGTGGCCAAGGCGCTTGCGGGAGCCCTGCCGCTGACGGATATGATCGTCGATCATCGTCGTGCGGCACAGTTCCGCGAGCTCCTGGCCCTGGAGCCCGCACTCGAACGACAGCGCTTGCGAAGAACCTGCCTGATCAGCCCCGAAGAGCGCAGCAGTCATCCGGTGAACCGTATGGGCGGGTACGAAGCCTGGCTGATCCGTCCGTTGCGGGAGAAATCCCTGGTGGAGGTGCTGCTCGGCCGCATGACGGGCATCGAAAAACGCGACGGGATCAATGACAACAGGCCGATCCTGAGGGCCGAGCCGCCGAAAGCCGAAGCGGCCCCACCGCGCCGCCGGGTGCTGCTCGCCGAAGACGATCCGGTGAACGCGCTGGTTCTGCGGAAGATGCTGGAGAGGGCCGGACACAGCGTCGACCATGTCAGCGACTTCGCCGCGCTCGAAGCTGCCGTGCGAGGGAAGGAGGCGCCGGGGCTCGTCGTTACGGACTTCAACATGCCGGGCGGAGACGGTCTTGCGCTGCTGCGGCACCTTCACGGAAGGGAGACGCCCGGGGAGTGGAGCCGGGTGCCGGTGGTCGTTCTGACTTCGGACGTCCGCGGCGAACTTCATCGGCTGCTGCTTGCGAGCGGCGCGAACGCGGTTCTCACAAAACCGGCCGAACCGGAGCGGCTCCTCACGGAAGTCGCTCGGCTGATCGAGACGGGGCAATCGTAGCCTCGGTCGGATCGGGGTTGCCTCGCGCCTTGGTGTCACTATGTTGTTGCACAAACGTGGTCTAAGCCCGACGGACACTCACGATTCGGGATGACACGGCATGACGATCGACCTTCTGGATTCGACGAGCGTGGTTGACACTTCACAGGCTTGCGTCCGCAGGACGATTGCGGCACCGGCAACCGATGTTCTCGGCCGCATCGCCAATCTCGAGACGCGGCTTGCCCGTTCTGCAGCGGAGATCGATGCGGCGCAGGCGGTGCGTTACCGCGTCTTCGTCGAGGAGATGAAGGCGCAGGCGACGCCTGAAGCCGAACGGCGAAAGCGCGATGTCGATGGCTGGGACGCGATTTGCGACCATCTGCTCGTGCTCGATACGTCCATCGAAGGCGATGCGGAGGAGCAGATCGTCGGCACCTATCGCCTGCTGCGCCAGGATGTCGCGGCGCGGGCGGGCGGCTTCTATTCGGCTTCCGAGTTCGCAATTGACGATCTTCTCGCCCGTCACCCGGACAAGCGCTTCATGGAACTCGGCCGCTCCTGCGTGCTGCCCGAATACCGGACGAAACGTACGGTGGAACTGCTCTGGCAGGGCAATTGGGCCTATGCGCTGAGGCATGGCGTCGATGCCATGTTCGGCTGCGGTTCGCTTCCGGGGGTGGTTCCCGAGGAACACGCGCTGGCGCTTTCCTTCCTGCACCACAATCTGCTCGCCCGGGACGAATGGGCGGTCGCCGCCCGGCCGGAGCTCTATCGCACGATGGACCTGATGCCGTCCGAAGCCATCAATCCGAAGAAGGCGCTTGCGGCGCTGCCGCCCCTCATCAAGGGCTACATGCGCCTCGGCGCCATGGTCGGAGAGGGTGCCGTGGTTGATCACGCTTTCCGGACGACGGACGTGCTTGTCGTTCTGCCGATCAGCAATATATCCGGACGCTATCTCAACTACTACGGTGCCGACGCCGGGCGTTTTTCCTCGTCTGTCTCCTGATCTGCGTTGTCTCCTGATCTCCGTTCGGGCCGACCGCTGGTGCGATCCGCTCGGGCGAAGCCGTGCCATGTTTAACGTCGCTCAAGTATTAACCACTTGTTAAGTATGCGTTTGACTTTCATCTTGGGAACGGCGAAGTGTATCTTCGTGGTTGGGGTCTAAATTTCATCGCCTAGCATTGTAAAAAACAAAGGGGATGATCGCCGATGTGGCTGGAGGGAGCCGCGTCGCGGTAAATTCCTGTCATTTTTTCATGACGTAAGGTATAGATCAGCCACAACGAATTGAGCCCACTTCCTTTCCGGGAAGTGGGCTCTTGTTTTGCTTAGAGCGCTTGTGCCGTTATTGCGCAGCTTCGCGATTCTGTCCGATTGCGGTAAGGCAGTTCGTCCCGAAGCGACACGCGTAGCGGTCACGTCCCGGCATTATAGGCGGCGATTGCCGCCATGTTGACGATGTCCGAATCCTTCGCCGACATCGAGACGATCTGCACCGACTTGTCGAGGCCGACGAGCAGCGGGCCGATGACCGTCGAGCCGCCCAGTTCCTGCAGCATCTTGGTGGAGATCGAGGCCGAGTGGAAGGCGGGCATCACCAGCACGTTGGCCGTGCCGGAAAGCCGGCAGAAGGGATATTGATCCATCACCCGCGCGTTGAGAGCCACGTCGGCAGCCATTTCGCCGTCATATTCGAAGTCGACGCGGCGTCTGTCTAGGATCTTCACGGCCTCGCGCACCCGCTCGGAGCGTTCGCCGGATGGATGGCCGAAGGTCGAATAGGCAAGCATCGCGACCCGCGGCATGTAGCCGAGCCGCTTGGCGAGGCCGGCTGCCTCCTCGGCGATGTCGGCCAGCTCCTCTGCCGAGGGCATGTCGTGTACGGCCGTGTCGGCAACGAGCACGGTGCGGCCGCGGCAAAGCGCGATCGTCACGCCGATCACGCGGTGGCCGGGCTTGGCGTCGATGCAGCGGCGAACGTCCTCGAGCGCCGTCGAATAATTGCGCGTAAGGCCGGTGACCATGCCGTCGGCGTCGCCCAGTGCCACCATCGAGGCGGCGAAATGATTGCGATCGTTGTTGATCAGCCGCTGCACGTCGCGGAACAGATAGCCTTTGCGCTGGAGCCGGGCATAGAGGTAATCCGTGTAGGCCGCCACGCGCTTCGACAGGCGCGCGTTGACGATCTGGATCCCCGGCCGGTCGAGGTCGATGCCCTCCTGTTCCGCGGTTTCGCGCATCTGCTCTTCTCGCCCGAGCAGGATGGCCGTTCCGAGCTGCTGGTTCGCATAGGCAATGGCCGAGCGCATCATCTGCACTTCCTCGCCTTCGGCAAAGACGATGCGTTTCGGCTGGCGGCGGACGCGCTCGTAGATCCGCTGCAGCGTCGAGGCGATCGGATCGCGCCGGGCCGAAAGCTGCTGCCCGTAGGCATTGAGATCCGCGATCGGCTTGCGCGCCACTCCGGTTTCCATGGCGGCCTTGGCGACCGCCATCGGAATCGCCGAGATCAGGCGCGGATCGAAGGGCACGGGAATGATATATTGTGCTCCGAAGCGCGGCCGGTTGCCCTGGTAGGCGGCGGCGACGTCGTCCGGAACGTCCTCCTTGGCGAGGCTGGCCAGCGCTTCCGCCGCGGCAATCTTCATCGCGTCGTTGATCGTCGAGGCGCGCACGTCGAGCGCGCCGCGGAAGATGTAGGGGAAGCCGAGGACGTTGTTGACCTGGTTCGGATAGTCGGAGCGGCCGGTCGCGACGATCGCATCGTCGCGGATCTGGGCGACCTCTTCGGGCGTGATTTCCGGATCCGGGTTGGCCATGGCGAAGATGATCGGCTTCGGCGCCAGCGAGCGTACCATGTCGGGCGACAGCGCACCTTTCGCGGAAAGACCGAAGAATACGTCGGCACCTTCGACCGCCTCGGCCAGCGTGCGGCGGTCGGTCTCGACCGCATGCGCGGACTTCCACTGGTTCATGCCGTCGGTGCGGCCCTTGTAGATCACCCCCTTGGTGTCGCAGAGGATGATGTTTGCCGGGTTGAAGCCCATCGCCTTGATCAGCTCGATGCAGGCGATGGCGGCAGCGCCCGCGCCGTTGCAGACGAGCTTCGTCGTCTTGAAGTCGCGGCCGGTCAGCGCCAGCGCGTTGATGAGGCCGGCGGCGGCGATGATCGCCGTGCCGTGCTGGTCGTCATGGAACACAGGGATGTCCATGACCTCGCGCAGCCGCTGCTCGATGATGAAGCAGTCCGGTGCCTTGATGTCCTCGAGATTGATGCCGCCGAAGGAGGGGCCGAGGAAGCGCACGCAGTTGATGAACTCGTCGACATTCTCGGTGTCGACTTCGAGATCGATCGAATCGACGTCGGCGAAGCGCTTGAAGAGCACGGACTTGCCTTCCATCACCGGCTTCGAGGCCAGCGCCCCGAGATTGCCGAGGCCGAGGATCGCCGTCCCGTTCGAAATCACCGCCACCATATTGCCGCGCGCCGTATAGTCGTAGGCCGTCGCCGGATCCTCGGCGATTGCCTTGACGGGCACGGCGACGCCCGGCGAATAGGCGAGCGACAGGTCGCGCTGCGTCGCCATCGGCTTCGTCGGCGAAATCTCCAGCTTTCCGGGACGACCCTGGGAATGGAAGTCGAGTGCTTCCTGTTCAGTGACGCTCGTCATCGTGCGGTCGGACTTGTCGGTAGCCGGCATGTTTCCTCAACCTCCTGTGGGCGACCCTTTCGATCAGCCTCTTTGTTGTTGTCGTCTATAAATGCTTGGAGATAGTGTGCCATCTCTTTTTTTGGAACAATCATGAATTTCCTGAGTGACGCATCGAGCCGCACGGGCGACGTCCTTTCCGTGTCCGATCTGGCGAGCGAGGAGAGCCGCTCCACTGCCACGCCGATGATGGAGCAGTTCATCGAGATCAAGGCGAACAACCCGGATTCGCTGCTGTTCTACCGCATGGGCGATTTCTACGAGCTGTTCTTCCAGGATGCGGTGGAAGCCTCCCGCGCGCTCGGGATTACTTTGACGAAGCGCGGCCAGCATCTCGGCCAGGAGATCCCGATGTGCGGCGTGCCGGTGCATGCCGCCGACGACTATCTGCAGAAGCTGATCGCGCTCGGCTTCCGGGTCGCGGTCTGCGAGCAGGTTGAGGATCCCGCCGAGGCGAAGAAGCGTGGCAGCAAGTCCGTCGTGCGCCGCGATGTCGTGCGGCTGGTGACGCCTGGAACGATCACCGAGGACAAGCTGCTCTCGCCCTCTGAAACCAATTACCTGATGGCGCTCGCCCGCATCCGGAGCGGCTCGGAGCCTGCCTATGCACTCGCCTGGATCGACATTTCGACCGGCATCTTCCGCCTCGCCGAAACGACCGAAGGCCGCCTGCTCGCCGACATCCTGCGCGTCGAGCCGCGCGAGCTGATCCTGCCCGACACAGTGTTCCACGATCCGGAGCTGCGCCCCGTCTTCGACGTGCTCGGCCGGGTGGCCGTGCCGCAGCCCGCGGTCCTGTTCGACAGCGCGACCGCCGAGGGCCGGATTGCCCGCTACTACGGTGTCAAGACCCTCGATGGCTTCGGGAGCTTTTCGCGCGCCGAACTTGCAGCCGCTTCCGCCGCCATCTCCTATGTCGAGAAGACCCAGATCCAGGAGCGTCCGGCGCTCGGTATTCCCGAGCGGGAGAGCGCCGCCTCGACGCTCTTCATCGACCCGGCAACCCGCGCCAATCTCGAACTCGTCAAGACGCTGTCCGGCGCCCGTGAAGGAACCCTGCTGAAGGCTCTTGACCGGACCGTCACCAGCGGCGGGGCGCGTCTGCTCGCCGAGCGGCTGATGTCGCCTCTGACCGACCCGGATCGGATTAATCAGAGGCTCGATTCGATTGAGGTGCTGCTCGACCAGCCAAGCTTCGCCATGGATGTCCGTGACACCTTGCGACGCGCCCCGGACATGCCGCGTGCCCTGTCCAGGCTCGCGCTCGGCCGCGGTGGACCGCGCGACCTCGGAGCCATCCAGGCGGGTCTGCGGGCTGCGGCGGCGATCGCGACGCTGCTCTCGGGTGCCCGGCTTTCCGAAGAGCTGGCCGAGGGGCACGCCGCGATCGCCGCGCTGCCGGCACCCTTGCTGGCGCGTCTCGATTCAATGCTCGGCGAAGATCTGCCGCTCCTGAAGCGCGACGGCGGCTTCCTGCGCGAAGGAGCAAGCGGCGAGCTCGACGAAATGCGGGCCCTGCGCGACCAGTCGCGCCGCGTCATCGCCGGCCTGCAGCTTCAATATTGCGAGGAGACCGGCATCAAGTCGCTGAAGATCAAGCACAACAACGTGCTCGGCTACTTCATCGAAGTCACCGCCGGCAATGCCGGGGCGATGACCGACACGGACGCCGGACGCGCCCGCTTCATCCATCGCCAGACCATGGCGAGCGCCATGCGCTTCACCACCACGGAACTCGCCGAGCTCGAAACGAAGATCGCCAATGCCGCCGACCGGGCGCTGGCGATCGAGCTCGAGGCCTTCGAGGCCATGACGCGCGAGGTCGTCGCCGATGCCGAGACGATCAAGGCGGCGGCGCAGGCGCTCGCGACGCTCGACGTCTCGGCGGGGCTTGCCGTCCTTGCCGAGGAGCAGAACTATGCGCGGCCCGTCGTCGATCTGTCGCGGATGTTCGCCATTGATGGCGGGCGTCACCCTGTCGTCGAGCAGGCCTTGAGGCGCCAGGCGGCCAATCCTTTCGTCGCCAATGGCTGCGACCTCTCCCCTCCGGACGGGCCGGAGGCCGGCGCCATCTGGCTGCTCACCGGCCCCAACATGGGCGGCAAGTCGACCTTCCTGCGCCAGAACGCGCTGATCGCCATCATGGCGCAGATGGGCTCCTTCGTGCCCGCCAGCGCCGCCCATATCGGCATCGTCGACCGGCTCTTCTCGCGCGTCGGCGCCTCGGACGACCTCGCCCGCGGCCGCTCGACTTTCATGGTGGAGATGGTCGAGACGGCGGCGATCCTCAATCAGGCGAGCGACCGATCGCTGGTCATCCTCGACGAGATCGGCCGCGGCACGGCGACCTTCGACGGCCTGTCGATCGCCTGGGCGGCGGTCGAGCATCTGCACGAGGTCAATCGCTGCCGCGGTCTCTTCGCCACCCATTTCCATGAATTGACCGTGCTTTCCGAAAAGCTCGGACGCCTGTCGAACGCCACCATGCGGGTCAAGGAGTGGGACGGCGACGTGATCTTCCTGCACGAGGTCGGCCCAGGTGCGGCCGACCGCTCCTACGGTATTCAGGTCGCCCGCCTCGCCGGTCTCCCCGCGTCGGTCGTCGCGCGGGCGAAAGACGTCCTCGCCAAGCTGGAAGATGCCGACCGCAAGAACCCGGCAAGCCAGCTGATCGACGACCTGCCTCTCTTCCAGGTCGCCGTCCGGCGGGAGGAAGTGGCAAGGGCCTCAGGGCCCTCCAAGGTCGAAGAGGCGCTGAGGGCTCTCAATCCCGACGACATGACGCCGCGTGATGCGCTCGATGCGCTCTACGCCTTGAAAAAGGACCTCGCCGGCCGCTGACTTCACGCGCGTGTCGTGTCTTTTGCCCCACCGTTTTTCCCTGTCAATCGACGGGCAAAAAGGCTATACAGCGCCGCGTGCCTTTTCATGAAGGCATGCGGTAGTGCTTGAAATGCTGCATGATTCCGGCTCTACGGCGCCGCGCGCCTATAAGGCGCGCAAAGATCGCTGTAGCACTTTGAATGCTGCACGTTTTCATCCTTGGATCGGCTGCGATTTAAGGAAACATGCGGTGGACAGAAGCCGGTCCGGGTGACATGCAGGAGCGCTTGCACATGCAGCGAACCATACGATCAGTCGGACAGGACGCCTCCCGGCACTATATGGCCAGACACGAAACTTCCTTCCCCGAAATTCTCGACGTCACCGCACTTCGGGCGAAGTGCGGCTTCATCGCATCGGCCCATGCCGAACAGCGCGAACCGATGCGCCGCGCGCTTCTTGCCGCCTTCAAGGAGGCGAACAGTGCCGGCCGCGCCAAGGCGCGCGAACTGCTCGCCGCCGACGGCGCCGGCATCAAGTGTGCCGAGCGTATCTCCTGGCTGCAGGACCAGCTCATCACGGTGCTGCACGATTTCGTGCTGAACGAGGTGTTCGACGCGGCCAATGCTCCGCCGGCATCCCGGCTCGCCGTGACCGCCGTCGGCGGCTACGGGCGCGGTACGCTGGCGCCGGGCTCGGATATCGACCTGCTCTTCCTGCTGCCTTCCAAGAAAGCGGTCTGGGCGGAACCCGCCATCGAATTCATGCTCTATGTCCTGTGGGATCTCGGCTTCAAGGTCGGCCATGCGACGCGGACCATCGATGAGTGCATCCGCCTGTCGCGTGCCGACATGACGATCCGCACGGCGATCCTCGAATGCCGCTACATTTGCGGTTCAGAGGCCTTGGCGGCCGAGCTAGAGCAGCGCTTCGACCACGAGATCGTCCGCAACACCGGCCCGGAATTCATCGCTGCCAAGCTTGCCGAACGCGACGGGCGCCACCGCAAGGCGGGCGACACCCGTTATCTGGTCGAGCCGAACGTCAAGGAAGGCAAGGGGGGCTTGCGCGACCTGCACACGCTGTTCTGGATCGCCAAGTATTTTTACCGGGTCAAGGACCCGGCCGACCTCGTCAAGCTCGCCGTGCTGTCGCGCCAGGAATATAAGCTGTTCCAGAAGTCCGACGATTTCCTATGGGCGGTGCGCTGCCATATGCATTTCCTGACCGGAAAGTCGGAGGAGCGTCTATCCTTCGACATCCAGCGCGAGATCGCCGAAGCGCTCGGCTACCACGACCATCCGGGCCTCTCGGCGGTCGAACGCTTCATGAAACACTACTTCCTCGTCGCGAAGGACGTCGGCGATCTCACCCGCATCTTCTGCGCGGCGCTCGAAGACCAGCAGGCCAAGGACACGCCGGGGATTTCGGGCGTCTTCAGCCGCTTCAAGCACCGCACCCGCAAGATCGCCGGCACGCTCGACTTCGTCGATGACGGCGGCCGCATTGCGCTCGCAAGCCCCGACGTCTTCAAGCGCGACCCGATCAACCTGCTGCGCCTGTTCCACATCGCCGATATCCACGGGCTGGAGTTCCATCCGAACGCCCTCAAGCAGGTGACGCGCTCGCTGGGGCTGATCACGCCGCATTTGCGCGAAAACGATGAGGCCAACCGGCTCTTCCTGTCGATCCTGACCTCGCGGCGCAATCCGGAACTGATCCTGCGGCGAATGAACGAGGCGGGCGTGCTCGGCCGCTTCATTCCGGATTTCGGCAAGATCGTCTCGATGATGCAGTTCAACATGTATCACCACTATACGGTGGACGAGCATCTCCTGCGCACCGTCGACGTTCTCTCGCGGATCGATCGCGGCCTCGAGGAGGAGGCGCATCCTCTGACGGCCAAGCTGATGCCGGGCATCGAAGACCGCGAAGCGCTCTACGTTGCGGTGCTGCTGCACGATATCGCCAAGGGCCGCCCCGAGGATCACTCGTTCGCCGGCGCAAAGGTGGCCCGCAAGCTCTGCCCGCGTCTGGGCCTTTCGCCGAAGCAGACGGAAACGGTGGTCTGGCTGGTCGAGGAACACCTGACGATGTCCATGGTCGCGCAGACCCGCGACCTTAATGATCGCAAGACCATCCTCGACTTCGCCGATCGGGTGCAATCGCTCGACCGCCTGAAGATGCTGCTCATCCTGACCGTTTGCGACATCCGCGCCGTCGGCCCCGGCGTCTGGAACGGCTGGAAGGGGCAGTTGCTGCGCACGCTCTACTACGAGACGGAGCTGCTGCTCTCCGGCGGCTTCTCCGAACTGTCGCGCAAGGAGCGGGCAAAGCACGCCGCGCTCATACTCGGCGACGCGCTCAAGGATTGGCCGAAGAAGGAGCGGGACGCCTATGTCCGGCTCCATTATCAGCCCTATCTCCTCACTGTGGCGGTCGAGGATCAGGTACGGCACGCCGAGTTCATCCGCGAGGCGGACCGCGCCGGCAAGACCCTGGCGACGATGGTTCGGACCCATCATTTCCACGCCATCACCGAAATCACCGTGCTTTCGCCGGACCATCCGCGCCTGCTGACGGTCATCGCCGGTGCCTGCGCCGCCGCGGGCGCCAACATCGTCGATGCGCAGATTCATACGACCGTAGACGGGCGAGCTCTCGATACGATCCTCGTCAACCGGGAGTTTTCGGTCGACGAGGACGAGATGCGGCGGGCCGCGAGCATCGGCAAACTGATCGAGGACGTGCTCTCCGGCCGCAAGCGCCTGCCGGAGGTGATCGCCAGCCGCACCCGGGCGAAGAAGCGCAGCAAGGCCTTCAGCGTGACGCCCGAGGTGACGATCAGCAACACGCTGTCGAACAAGTTCACCGTCATCGAGGTCGAGGGCCTCGACCGGACCGGCCTGCTTTCCGAGATCACCGCGGTGCTTTCCGACCTGTCGCTCGACATC
Organism: Sinorhizobium glycinis; assembly: GCF_001651865.1. Lineage (GTDB taxonomy): Bacteria > Pseudomonadota > Alphaproteobacteria > Rhizobiales > Rhizobiaceae > Sinorhizobium > Sinorhizobium glycinis. Next base: position 1,105,922 of record NZ_LPUX01000053.1, on the reverse strand, counting down.
GCCTCGGCCCATATCACCACCTTCGGCGAGAAGGTCATCGACACCTTTTATGTCACCGACCTGGTGGGCGCGAAGATCACCAACGAGAACCGGCAGGGCAATATTGCCGCGCGCCTGAAGGCGGTGCTCGCCGGCGAGATAGATGAGGCGCGCGAGCGCATGCCCTCCGGCATCATTGCGCCGGCTCACCCGCCGCGCGCATCCCACGCGTTCAAAACGACAAAAGCCGAAACATGAGCCTGGTCAAGAAATTCGCAACCGTCGGAGGCGCGACGCTCGGAAGCCGCGTCTTCGGCTTCGTGCGCGAGACCTTCATGGCGGCCGCACTCGGCACCGGACCGGTCGCCGACGCCTTCAACACGGCCTTTCGGCTGCCGAATACCTTCCGCCGGCTTTTCGCCGAGGGAGCGTTCAACGCCGCCTTCGTGCCGCTCTTCGCCAAGGAGATCGAGGCACGCGGCATGGACGGTGCGCGCCGCTTTTCAGAAGAAGTCTTCGGCGTGCTTTTCACCGTCCTTCTGTTTCTGACGATCGCGATGGAACTGGCGATGCCGTTCATCGTGCGCGAGCTGATCGCCCCGGGTTTCGCCGACGACCCGGCCAAATTCGCGAGCACCGTGACCTTCGCGACGATCATGTTCCCCTACCTCGCCTGCATGTCGCTGGCGGCGATGATGGCGGGCATGCTCAATTCCCTGCATCGCTATTTCGCCGCGGCGATTGCGCCGGTGTTCCTGAACGTCATCCTCATCGGCGTGCTTGCCTATGCCTGGTATAGCGGCCAGGACGCGATTGCGGTCGGCTACGGCCTCTCCTGGGGCGTCATGGCTGCCGGCCTCGTTCAGCTGGCGATCGTCTGGATCGCCGTCCGCAACGCCGGGATCAAGATCGGTTTCCGCCGCCCGCGGCTGACGGCCAATGTCCGGCGCCTGCTCGTCCTGGCGCTGCCCGCGGCGATCACCGGCGGCATCACCCAGATCAACCTGCTGATCAACACCAATATCGCCTCGGCCAAGGAAGGGGCGGTCTCCTCGCTCGTCTATGCGGACCGCATCTACCAGCTTCCGCTCGGCGTCGTCGGCATTGCGGTTGCGACGGTACTCCTGCCGGAACTGGCGCGAGCGCTTCGCGCCGGCAATCTCAACGAGGCGTCGAACCTCCAGAACCGCTCTGTCGAATTCACCCTGTTCCTCACACTGCCGGCCGCCGCCGCGCTGCTCGTCATGTCCGAGCCGATCGTCAGGTTGCTCTTCGAACGCGGCAAGTTCTCACCGGAAGCGACCGTCGTCGTCGGTCATATCCTTGCGATCTACGGTCTCGGCCTGCCGGCCTTCGTGCTGATCAAGGCCTTCATTCCAGGCTTTTTCGCGCGCGAGGACACCCGCACGCCGATGATCTTCGCGGCGATCTCCGTGGCGGTGAACGTCTCGCTGGCGCTGACGCTGTTCCCGTCCTTGGCAGCAAGCGGCATTGCCACAGCCGAGGTCGTCGCCGGATGGGTGAACGCGCTCCTCCTCTTCGCAACGCTCGCCTGGCGCGGGCACTGGGGCCGCGACATTCCGCTGCTGACCCGCATTCCGCGACTCGTGATCGCCGCCGCGATCATGGCGGCCGCACTCCACTATGCGATCCAGTGGCTGGCCTTCCCGCTTTCTTCCGCCGCGCCGGTTCTAACGCAAGCCGCGACGGTCTGCGGCTTGGTGGCAGTTGCGATGATCATCTATTTCGCCGCTGCCTTCGGGCTCGGCGGCGCCAGCCTGGGGATGATCCGTCGCAGTCTGAAGCGCAATGCGGCACCTGCGGCTGCCCCTGCAGCGGGCGAAGGGACGGACGTCCCATGAGGCAGACCATTGCCCGGGTCGCCATTCTCGTCCCGGACTATGAAGAGGCGCTTGCCTTCTATTGCGGCCGGCTGGGCTTCGACCTGATCGAGGACACCGATCTTGGTGGCGGCAAACGCTGGATCGTGGTGCGGCCGCGGGGCGCGACCGAAACGGCGCTGCTCATTGCCAAGGCCGAAGGCGAACGGCAGGATGCCGTGATCGGCAACCAGGCCGGCGGCCGCGTCGGCTTCTTCCTCTTCACAGACGACTTTGATCGCGATCATGCGGAAATGCTCGCCGCCGGCGTCGAATTCCTCGATACGCCGCGCCATGAGGCCTACGGAACGGTGGCCGTCTTCACCGATCCGTTCGGCAACCGTTGGGACCTCCTGCAACCCGCCTGACCGCTACTGCATGATTCCTTAAATCGGAATCGATTTAAGAAAGAGATCATGCAGCACTCAAAATGCTACAGCGCCGCGCGTCTGATTAGACGCGCGGCGCTGTATGTGCCTCTTGATTGCATTTGGCCCGCCGTGCATAAGCGCGGCGGTATCAATTGGTGGGCCCTCCACAAGCCCGATGAGGACGACATGAACGAATTCAAGCCGCTCGTATTTTCCGGCGTTCAACCGACCGGCAATCTGCATCTCGGCAACTATCTCGGCGCGATCCGCAAGTTCGTCGCCCTGCAGGAAAACAACGACTGCATTTATTGCGTCGTCGACCTCCACTCGATTACAGCGCAGCTCGTGCACGACGACCTGCCGGGCCAGATCCGCTCGATCGCCGCGGCCTTCGTCGCCTCAGGCATCGATCCGGAGAAGCATATCGTCTTCAACCAGTCGGCGGTGCCGCAGCATGCGGAGCTTGCCTGGATCTTCAATTGCGTCGCCCGTATCGGCTGGATGAACCGGATGACGCAGTTCAAGGACAAGGCCGGCAAGGACCGCGAGAACGCCTCCCTCGGCCTGCTCGCCTATCCAAGCCTCATGGCCGCCGACATCCTCGTCTACCGCGCCACCCATGTTCCGGTCGGCGACGACCAGAAGCAGCATCTCGAACTCACCCGCGACATCGCCCAGAAGTTCAACATCGATTTCATGGAGCACATCCGGGCGCGCGGCTACGGCGTCGATATCGTCGTCGGCGAGGAGCCGATTCATGCCTATTTCCCGCCGGTGGAGCCATTGATCGGCGGGCCGGCGCCGCGCGTCATGTCGCTGCGCGACGGCACGAAGAAGATGTCGAAATCCGATCCGTCCGATCTGTCGCGCATCAACCTGATGGATGATCCGGAGACGATCGCCAAGAAGATCCGCAAGGCGAAGACCGATCCCGATGCGCTGCCGAGCGAAGTCGAGGGGCTGAAGGGTCGTCCGGAAGCGGAAAACCTCGTCGGCATCTATGCGGCGCTTGCCGACCGGACCAAGGATGCGATCCTCGCCGAGTTCGGCGGTCAGCAGTTTTCGGTCTTCAAGCCTGCCCTCATCGATCTCGCCGTCGACGTGCTCGCGCCGATCACCGGCGAAATGCGCCGCCTGATGGACGACACGGCGCATATCGATGCGATCCTCAGGAATGGCGGCGAGCGTGCGCGGGCGAGGGCGGAAAAGACGATGCGCGAGGTTCGCGAGATCATCGGCTTTTTGCAGTAATCCGCCGAAATGAGAGCTTGCGGGACGCGTGCGGCGATGTAATGTTCGCCGCATGGTTTCCACCCGACTCTCAAGACTGGAAGGTCATCGCCGCAAGTTCATGGCGGTGATCGACGACACGCCCGAATGTGGCCGTGCCGTGCATTATGCAGGCATGCGCGCCAAGAACTCCAATGGCGGCCTTGTGCTCCTCTACGTGATCGCCGACGGCGACTTCCAGCAGTGGCTTGGGGTGGAGGAGATCATGCGGGCCGAGGCGCGCGAAGAGGCCGAGGCGACGCTTGCCAAGGTAGCGCAGACGGTGCGCGAGCGGATCGGCATCGAGCCTGAAATCGTCATTCGCGAGGGCATTGCCACGGAGCAGATCCACGCCATCATCGAGGAAGACCGGGATATCGCCATCCTCGTTCTTGCGGCTGGGTCGGCCAAGGAGGGACCCGGTCCGCTGGTGTCGTCGATCGCAGGGAAGGCGGCAGCCTTTCCCATCCCCGTCACGGTCATCCCCGATCTTCTGACCGACGAGGAGATCGACGCGCTGACCTGACGTGCGGCAGAACGCCCCCTTGCGGCGCCGAAGCGATGTCCCTATATTTTTGAACTATTCTAAAGAGCCGGTTGAGAGCGCTCCCGGCGCAACGGAGAGAATCATGTTCATCCAGACCGAAGCCACGCCGAATCCGGCCACGTTGAAGTTCCTGCCGGGCAAGGTGGTCATGGAGAGCGGTACAGCCGAATTCCGAACTGAAGAAGAGGCGCGCGCCGGTTCGCCGCTCGCGGCACGGCTTTTTACGATTCCCGGCGTCACCGGCGTCTATTTCGGCTACGACTTCATTACGGTCAGCAAGGAAGGGCAGGAATGGCCGCACCTGAAGCCCGCGGTTCTTGGCTCGATCATGGAACATTTCATGTCCGGCCAGCCGGTCATGTCGGGGGCGGGGCGAGCCGAGGAAACGGATCAGGAAGGCGAATTCTATGACGAGGGCGACGAGGCGATCGTCGCGACCATCAAGGAACTGCTCGACACGCGGGTGCGCCCCGCCGTCGCCCAGGATGGCGGCGACATTACCTTCCGGGGATTCAAGGACGGCACCGTGTTCCTGAACATGAAGGGGGCGTGCTCCGGCTGCCCATCCTCGACCGCGACCCTTCGGCACGGCGTGCAGAATCTGCTGCGCCATTTCGTGCCCGAGGTCGAGTCGGTCGAATCGGTCTGAAGCGGGCGAGTTGGCAATGTGTGGAGCGGCGGCGCTTGCGGTCCGCTCTTGCGGACTCGGTTTGTAGCGATCTCGGCTGATCGCAGCCCCAGAGATTTCGGAACGCCGACGACAGGCGAAGGCTGCCGCGCGACGGTCGTGCCTCGCAGAGGGAGGAGCGTCTCCGCAGGCCGGCGACGTAGTGCAGGGAGGTCATGGCGTCTGATAATGCTGGTTCTAGCCATCGATACATCCGGCAGCGGCTGCGCCGCGGCGGTCTACGACGCTGCGGCGGGCGAGGTCCTGGCGCGTGCCGGTGCCGACATAGGTCGCGGCCATGCCGAGCGCCTGATGGATTTCGTCGATGAGGCGCTCTTCGCCTCCGGCAGGCAACTTGCGGAAATCGACCGGATCGCCGTCACCATAGGGCCGGGATCTTTCACCGGCATTCGCGTCGGCGTCGCGGCGGCCCGCGGCCTGGCGCTTGCCCTCGGCAAGCCGGCCATAGGCATCACCACGCTTCAGGTTGTTGCGGAGAGTGCCAGGGAGAAGCATCCCGGCCGCCCGGTGCTCGCGCTCATCGACGCGAAACGCGATGAGATCTATGTCCAATCCTTTTCCGCAAGCGGCGAACCGGAAAGAGAACCCGGGATTCTGCCGCTCGCCGAGGCGCGCGACCGCTTTTGCGGCTTCGCCGGCGTCATTTGCGGATCCGGCGCATCGCTCGTTGCCTCGACCGGAAAGGTCGGCGAGCCGGACGAGATCGACGTCTCGCTGGTCGGCCGGCTGGGCGCTGCGGCCGATCCAGCCTCGGCCAAGCCGAAACCGCTTTATCTGCGTGGCCCCGATGCGAAGCCTCAAGCCGGCTTTGCGGTGACGAGGGCGACAGCCGGATAGAGCCGTGCAGTCAATCGAAACAGGGGCCGCGCCTCTCACGGCGCCGGCACTGTCGAGCCGGATGCGTAGGACCGAGATGAGCTTCACCGATTATTTCACTCGCCGGACTGAATTCGACATCTTCCCGCTGGAGGAGGCCGACCTCATTGCGGCAGCCGCGCTGCACAGCCAGCGTTTCGCTAGCCCGTGGAGTGACGGCGAAATTCACGCGCTGCTGCTGCAGGACACGGTTTTCGGCTTCGCCGCCCGCCAGACGAACGGCACGTTTCGCCCGGCATTCGGAGGCTTCGTGCTGTCGCGTACCGCCGCGGGGGAGGCCGAGATCCTGACGATCGGCGTCGACTCGCGCTTTGCCCGTTCCGGGCTCGGCTGGCGGCTGATGCAGGCGGTGATGCGCGAGGCGTTCATCAAGGGCGCCGAAACGCTGTTCCTTGAAGTCGACGAGACGAACCTGGCGGCGATCGGTCTCTATGGCAAATTGGGCTTCGCGAAGGTCGGCGAGCGCAAGGCCTATTACCAGGCAGCGAGCGGGTCGCGCACGGCCGCCCTTGTCATGCGGCTCGATCTTCGCTAGAGCATTTTGCAGGCAGGTGGGCTCACCTGCCGTCGCACAAATGCGGCAAACCAATCCGATAGAGCGGCGGCGCGAACGCATGTGAGCGCACCTCGCTCCAGTCCCGTCGAAGTGGTCGGATCAGAAAGTCTTTCCGGATGATCAACTGGATACGGATCGCGCTCAACGCCATCCTGCTCGCGATCGTCTCTTTCTTGCTGATGCCGGTCCAACTGGTCTGCCTCTGGCTGGATCTCAAGCCGCGCCGCCTGCTGCCGCGGTTCTGGCATCGCGTCGCCTGCCGCCTGCTCGGGCTGCGGGTACGGGTCCATGGGGAATTGGATCGGCGGCGGCCGCTGCTCATCAGCGCCAATCACGTCTCCTGGAAGGACATACTGGTCCTGTCGTCGGTCGCCGATGTGGTGTTCGTCGCCAAATCGGACGTCAAGGACTGGCCGGTCTTCGGTCTCCTTGCCCGGCTGCAGGCTTCCGTCTTCATCGAGCGCCAACAGAAGCGCACGACCGGCGACCAGGTGAGCGAGATCGGCCGGCGGCTTGCCGACGGCGAGATCGTCGTTCTCTTTCCCGAGGGTACGACTTCCGATGGCAACCGCCTGCTCGAGATCAAGACGTCGCTGTTCGGCGCAGCCGCCTCGGCCGTGCCCCAGTCGCCGACCGGCGTGGTTCACGTTCAACCGGTGGCGATTTCCTATACGGGCATCCACGGCATGCCGATGGGCCGCTACTATCGGCCGATCGCGGCCTGGCCGGGCGACATTGGGCTGCTCCCGCATCTCGTCGGGGTGCTCAGGGAAGGGGCGCTCGATGTGGAGGTCGATTTCGGCGAGGCGGTGGATTACGGCCGGGGCTCCAACCGCAAGGAAGTCAGCCGCATCGTCGAACAGCGGATTCGCAGCATGTTGTCGGACCGGCTGAGAGGACGGTCTCCGGCGCGCCAGAAGACCGCTGCCTAACCATCGCAAGCCGTCCGCCGCCTTCGGCGCGGCGCCCGAAAATGCTTCAATTTTGGGCCGCTTTGCACTAAAGAACCCGCATGACCCAGGATACCGCTCTTCTGCCGAAATCGCTCGTTGCGGGCGACGAACCCGTTCCGGCGCGCAAGGTCTTCGTCAAGACCTATGGCTGCCAGATGAATGTCTACGATTCCGACCGCATGTCCGACGCCCTGTCGCGCGATGGCTACGTCGCAACGGACGTGGTGGAAGACGCCGATTTCGTCCTGCTCAACACCTGTCACATTCGCGAGAAGGCGGCCGAAAAGGTCTATTCCGAACTGGGCCGCCTGCGCGAGCTGAAGAAGGCGAAGGCGAGCGAGGGCCGCGAGATGGTGATCGGCGTCGCCGGCTGCGTCGCTCAGGCCGAAGGCAACGAGATCCTTCGCCGCGCCCCGGCCGTCGATCTGGTCATCGGCCCGCAAACCTACCATCGGCTGCCCGAGGCGCTGAAGCGGGCAAGGAGCGGCGAGCGCGTCGTCGAGACGGACTACGCCATCGAGGACAAGTTCGAGCATCTGCCGGCGCCGGACAAGGTCAAGACCCGTGCCCGCGGCGTCACCGCCTTCCTCACCGTGCAGGAGGGATGCGACAAGTTCTGCGCCTTCTGCGTGGTGCCATACACCCGCGGCGCCGAGGTCTCGCGGCCGGTGGCGCAGATCGTCGCCGAGGCGGAAAAGCTGGTCGACGGCGGCGTGCGCGAGATCACGCTGCTCGGCCAGAACGTCAATGCCTGGCACGGAACAGGGCCGGACGGCGGCGATTGGGGCCTCGGCGATCTGCTGCGGCGTCTCGGCGAGATCGACGGGCTCGCGCGGCTGCGCTACACCACCAGCCATCCGCGCGACATGGACGAGAGCCTGATCGAGGCGCATCGTTCGATGACCAAGCTGATGCCCTATCTGCATCTGCCGATCCAGTCGGGATCCGATCGCATCTTGAAGGCAATGAACCGGCGCCATACGGCGGCCGAGTATCTTGCTCTCGTCGAGCGGATCCGTCGCGCCCAACCCGATCTGGCGCTTTCCGGCGATTTCATCGTCGGCTTTCCCGGCGAGACCGAGGCGGATTTCGAAGACACCATGCGTCTCGTCGAGGCGGTGGGTTATGCACAGGCATTTTCCTTCAAATATTCGAGCCGGCCGGGCACGCCGGGCGCCGATCTCAAGGATCAGGTTCCAGAGGACGTGAAGGCCAAGCGCCTGGAAAGATTGCAGTTCTTGCTCATCAATCAGCAGCGTGACTTCGCCGCATCATGCGTCGGCAGGGAGATCGACCTGCTTCTGGAAAAGCCCGGCCGCATGCCCGGCCAGCTGGTCGGCCGCTCTCCCTGGCTGCAGCCCGTGAATGTTGATGCAAAACGATCGCAAATCGGTGACATTATCAGGGTACGAATCACCAGGGCCGGTCCGAACAGCCTGTTTGCCGAAGTGATCGAGTGAAGCAGAGGCACGAGGTTCTCTTCTTGGGAGCTTTTGCGCAGCTAAAGCGTTAGAACGTTCTCTGCGCGTCATCTTGCGCGCGGTGCTATGGATCGAGAGCGAGGAGCCTGAACCGCTTGAACGGACATGAAATGATTTCATCCTCATCGCGCCATTCGAAGACAACCGCGACAGACGCCAATCACTTCGTGCTCACATTCGAGAACAACCGGTTCGCCAGCGAGCTCTTCGGCCAGTTCGACCAGAATCTGAAGCTGCTCGAGGAGCGCCTGCGTGTCGACGCCCGGCCGCGCGGCAATTCCGTTGCCATCTCCGGCGATATCGTGGCGACCAACCAGGCGCGGCGCGCGCTCGACTATCTCTATGGAAGACTGCAAAGTGGGGCCTCGATCGATACGTCCGACGTCGAAGGGGCGATCCGCATGGCGGTCGCCGCCGACGACCAGCTGCAGTTGCCGACCATGGAGCGCAAAGCCAAGCTGACGATGGCGCAGATTTCGACGCGCAAGAAGACGATCGCTGCGCGCACGCCGATGCAGGATGCCTATATCCGCGCCATGGAGCGGGCGGAGCTCGTCTTCGGAGTCGGCCCGGCCGGCACCGGCAAGACCTATCTCGCCGTCGCCCATGCCGCCCAGCTTCTGGAGCGCGGCGCGGTCGACCGCATCATCCTGTCGCGGCCGGCGGTCGAGGCGGGTGAGCGTCTCGGCTTCCTGCCCGGCGACATGAAGGAGAAGGTCGATCCCTATCTGAGACCGCTCTACGATGCGCTCTACGACATGATGCCCGGCGACAAGGTCGAACGGGCGATCTCGGCCGGCGTCATCGAGATCGCGCCGCTCGCCTTCATGCGCGGCCGTACGCTCGCCAATGCCGCGGTCATTCTCGACGAGGCGCAGAACACCACATCGATGCAGATGAAGATGTTCCTGACCCGTCTTGGCGAGAACGGCCGGATGATCGTCACCGGCGACCCGAGCCAGGTCGACCTGCCGCGCGGCGTGAAGTCGGGTCTGGTCGAGGCGCTGCAAATCTTGAAGGGCGTGGAAGGCGTGTCGGTCATCCGGTTCAAGGATGCGGATGTGGTGCGCCACCCGATGGTGGCGCGGATCGTCAGGGCCTATGAAAGCCATACGGCCGTTCACGACGAAAGCGAACAGAGCGATCGCTGACGCGATCGCCAGCGGTCATGACGGTTTTGGATATTCAGATCAGCGTCGAGGAGGGTGACTGGCCGCCGGAGGACGAGCTGCAGTCTGTTTCCACGCGCATTCTCGGCGCAGCTGCGGATTTCCTGGCCGAGGAAGAGAAGCAGCCGTTCCCGGGCGAGCCGCCGGAACTGTCTCTGGTCTTCACCGACGATCAGTCGATCCGCGAGATCAACGCCGAATGGCGCAACCAGGACAAGCCGACCAATGTGCTGTCCTTCCCTGCCTTTCCGGTGACGCCCGGCAGGATGCCGGGGCCGATGCTCGGCGACATCATCGTCGCCTACGAGACGTTGAAGCGTGAGGCGGATGAATTGGAGAAGCCGTTCGAGGAGCACCTGACGCATCTTCTCGTGCATGGATTCCTCCATCTTTTCGGCTATGATCATATCGAAGACGAAGAAGCGGAAAGAATGGAGGGGTTGGAGACTCGCATTTTGGCGCGTCTTGGCCTATCTGATCCCTACGGGGACCGACCCCCGGATTGACAGTTTGGAACAATGAGCGACTTCAAGATACAGCCGGCAACGGTTGCCAGCGAGGAGGCCGACGCCTCCGGCGAAGCCGACGCGGGCAGTAGTAGTACCACCGCCCGACCAGAGGGCAACAAACCAATTTCATCCTTCTGGAGCCGTGCGGCCCGCCTGTGGCGCGGTGCGGGTGCGTCGAGTCTGCGCGAGGACCTCGCCGACGCGCTGATGACGGATGCCGACAGCAACACCGCCTTTTCGCCCGAGGAGCGGGCGATGCTCAACAACATCCTCCGCTTCCGCGAGGTCCGCGTCGAAGACGTGATGGTGCCGCGCGCCGACATCGAGGCGGTGGATCAGAGCATCACGCTCGGCGAACTCATGGTTCTCTTCGAAGAATCCGGCCGTTCGCGCATGCCGGTCTATAGCGATGGCCTCGACGACCCGCGCGGCATGGTCCATATCCGCGATCTGCTCGCCTACGTGACCCGGCAGGCCCGCAACCGCCGCCGCAACGGCAAGGCACAGCCCGCGATCGCCGCCGACAAGGTGGAGAAGACGCCGCGCCAGCCGAAACCGGGTTTCGATCTCGCGCGCGTCGATCTGAATAAGACGCTTGAGGAGGCGGGCATCATTCGCCAGGTCCTCTTCGTGCCCCCTTCGATGCTGGCCTCCGACCTCATGCAGCGCATGCAGGCCGCGCGCATCCAGATGGCGCTCGTCATCGACGAATATGGCGGCACGGACGGCCTCGTCTCGCTCGAGGACATCGTCGAGATGGTGGTCGGCGACATCGAGGACGAGCACGACGATGAGGAGGTGATGTTCGCCCGCACATCGGACGACGTTTTCGTGGCGGACGCGCGCGTTGAGCTCGAGGAGATTGCCGAGGCGATCGGTCCGGATTTCGACGTGCGGGAGCAGCTCGAGGATGTCGATACACTCGGCGGGCTGGTTTTCGCATCCCTCGGCCGCATTCCGGTCCGCGGCGAGGTGGTGCAGGCCATTCCCGGCTTCGAGTTTCAGATCCTCGACGCCGATCCGCGTCGCGTAAAGCGCGTGCGCATCATGCGCAAGCGGCCGCCGGCGCGCCGGCGGGTGGTCAAGCCCGAAAAGGAAACCTTGCCCGAAGCGCTGCCGGCGAACGGTGGCGCTCAGGCAAACGTCCCGCCTCCAACCTCGGCGGAGTGACCGCGGCGGCGCCGCGCACGTCCGCTCGTTCTGATCTCAGGGAGCGACGCTTTCTCCTGCCGGCTTGACCGGCTGCGGCGTCCCCTGTGGGTGACGGTCGATCTCGCTGCGCAGCGAGATGAGATCGATGAAGTGGTCGGCCTGCCGGCGCAGTTCGTCGGCAATCATAGGCGGTTGGGTCGAAAGCGTCGAAACGACGGAAACCTTGCGGCCCCTGCGCTGCAGCGCCTCGACAAGCGTCGTGAAGTTGCCGTCGCCGGAGAAGAGGACGAAATGGTCGATGACGTGGCACTGTTCCATGGCACCGATCGCGAGCTCGATATCCATGCTCCCCTTGATCTTGCGACGGCCCTGGGCGTCCGTGAACTCCTTGGCCGGTTTGGTGACGACCGTGTAGCCGTTGTAATCCAACCAGTCGATCAACGGCCGGATCGAAGAAAACTCGAGGTCTTCGATCAGCGCGGTGAAATAATAGGCTCGCAGCAGGTAGGCGCGTTTCTGGAATGCGCTCAATAACTTCCGGTAATCAACGTCGAATCCTAGGCTTTTCGATGTCGCGTAGAGATTGGCGCCGTCGATGAAAAGCGCGATCTTTTCGCGGGTATCGAACATGGTGACCCCTTTGTTATCCGAAATGCTGTCTCGGATCGCCTGCACTACAGCGCCGTGCGTCTTATCGCACAAGGACGCTGCATCACTTAGAATCTCTGCTGTTTTGGTCCTTGGATCGGCTACGATCCAAGGAAACATGCAGTAAACGCGTCGCCTGGGTATGGCGCCTGTTCCAAATTAACGGCATCGTACCCAAGATGGAAACAACCTGCAGTGACCGACACAAAGATTTCGGCAACTGTGGTTAATCACAGCTCGATCATATCTCAACCAGTCGGCGAGGTCACCGGGTGGTCTCATCATGTCGCCATGATCGCAGCGCAATCCCGATATCGCTGCAGGGAGACGCGGAAACCGCCGTCTGCAGTTTGCCTCCCTTGAACAAACGCGGAGTGGTGGGTACTGCACGTTTCCGCTGCAGGGGACAAGCCGGCGCTTATTTGGAAAACTGTCGGCACTGATTCGATCGTTCGTCCGCGTCGGGCCCCGCCGGCCGGCGCCAATTGGAGGTTGCATGGAAAGACTGGCTGGCAGGATCATATTGCTCTCCGGAGCGTCTCGCGCGATCGTCGGCTTCCTCGCGGGTCTTTTGGCGATGTTCGCCCAGCCGCCTTTCGGAATCTTCGCCGCGGTCTTCGTTTCCTTCCCGATGCTCGTCTGGCTGATCGACGGTGTAGCGACCCATCCGGACGAAGGTGCCGTTCGGCGGCTCTTGCCGAGCGCTTCGATCGGCTGGTGTTTCGGCTTCGGCTATTTCCTCGGTGGCCTCTGGTGGCTCGGCAACGCCTTTCTGGTCGAAGCGGATCTCTTCGCCTGGGCCCTGCCGCTCGCCGTGGTAGGCCTTCCTGCCTTGCTCGCGCTGTTCTATGCGCTTGCAGTGCTCATCGCGCGCTGCCTCTGGTCCGACGGCGTCGGTCGCATTGCTGCCCTTGCCGTCGGTTTCGGTGTCGCCGAGTGGCTGCGCAGTTTTCTTTTCACCGGGTTTCCCTGGAACGCGATCGGCTATGCGGCAATGCCGATGCCGTTGATGATGCAGTCGGCGAGCGTCCTGAATGTCGCGACGATCAACATGCTGGCGGTCTTCGTGTTTGCCGCCCCGGCCCTCATCGGTACGGGCAAGGGCGCCCGCATCGGCCTTGCCGCCGCCGCCGTGCTCTTCGCCGCACATATCGGCTACGGCTATTACAGGCTTTCCCTGCCGGTGCCGCCGCCGCCGGAACGCACCGTTCGCCTCGTCCAGCCGGTGATCGACCAGGCGAAGAAGATGGACGATCGCGAGCGCGCGGCGATCTTCGAGGAGCATCTGGCCCTCACGGCCGCGCCGCCGCAGGGGGGCGACAAGCGGCCGGATCTCATCGTCTGGCCGGAAACCTCGATCCCCTTCATCCTGACCGACAATCCCGACGCACTGAGCCGGATCGCAGAGGTTCTCCAGGAGGGTCAGGTTCTCGTCGCCGGCGCCGTGCGTGCCGAGGATGCCGGGGCGGGCCTGCCGCCGCGCTACTACAATTCGATCTACGTCATCGACGACCGCGGCCAGATCGTCGGCGCCGCGGACAAGGTGCATCTCGTTCCGTTCGGCGAGTATCTGCCCTTCGAAGACATGCTCAATTCCTGGGGCTTGAGTTCGATCGCCGCGAATATGCCCGGCGGCTTCTCGGCGGCATCGAGCCGTTCGGTCCTGACCCTGCCCGGCGGCAGGACCTTCTATCCGCTGATCTGCTACGAGGCGATCTTCGCCGAAGAGGTCGACGGCAATGCACGCCTTGCCGACGCGCTGCTGAACGTCACCAATGACGCCTGGTTCGGCGACACGCCCGGGCCGCGCCAGCATTTTCATCAGGCGCAGCTGCGCACCGTCGAGACCGGCACGCCGATGATTCGCGCCGCCAATACCGGTATATCAGCAATTGTTGATGCACGTGGTGTTTTAGTGGTAGGATTGGGATACAATTACAAGGGAGTGACGGACGCAATTCTGCCGGGCAAGATGCCCACGATGACCGATAGCGCGACGCGTGGCAGGATCTTCTGGTTCACGGGCGGTTTTCTATTGCTGGTTGCCGCAATCTCACGCAGAGGTTTTAATTTTAGGACGAATTGACCTAAAACCCCTAAAATTGCATAGTGACTTGTGCCATCAACTCATGCCTGCCAAATGGAGCCGCGCTTCGCTTCCAGGTTGTTCATAAACGTGGCGTAGCAGTGAAGGGTTGTGGCCTATCGCAACAGCGTGTTCAGGAACGCGAATATGGTTGAAAACAAGAAGAAGCCGAACCCGATCGACATTCATGTCGGTAGCAGGATTCGCCTTCGCCGGACGATGCTTGGCATGAGCCAGGAGAAGCTCGGCGAGAGTCTGGGGATCACATTCCAGCAGATCCAGAAATACGAGAAGGGTACGAATCGAGTTGGTGCCAGCCGGCTGCAGAACATATCCTCCATCCTCAATGTCCCGGTCTCGTTCTTTTTCGAGGATGCTCCGGGCGAGGGCGCCGGATCCGGCATGGCCGAACCATCGAGCTCGAACTATGTGGTGGACTTCCTGTCCTCTTCCGAAGGCCTGCAGCTCAACAGGGCCTTCGTGAAGATCTCCGACCCGAAGGTCCGGCGCAAGCTCGTGGACCTTGTGAAGGCGCTGGCGGCGGAGGCCGAGAGCGAATAGACGGAGATTTCCGATCCTTCGAAAAAGCGGCCCCCGGCCGCTTTTTTCGTACGGTGGCTGCACTTCAGAAACAGTTTTTGTCCGTTCGGCGCGAGTTCGAAGAATGCCGTTCCATCCTTCGGGGCGATACTGATATAAAGATATATTTATGTCCTTGTGCGCTTGTTTTTCGGCGGCAAAACCACTAACAGTGAAGCCGCTTCTTTCATTGAGGGGACTTCCCGCATGCGCGCAAACTACCTGTTCACCAGCGAATCCGTTGCCGAAGGTCATCCGGACAAAGTGTGTGACCGCATTTCCGACGAGATCGTCGACCTGGTGTACCGCGAAGCGGCGAAAACCGGCGTCGACCCCTGGACCGTGCGCATTGCCTGTGAAACGCTGGCGACGACCAACCGTGTCGTCATCGCCGGTGAAGTCCGCCTGCCGCCGAGCCTTCTGAAGAAGGACAAGAACGGCAACGACGTCATCAACCCCTCGAAGTTCAAGGCCGCCGCCCGCAAGGCGATCCGCGACATCGGCTACGAGCAGGACGGCTTCCACTGGAAGACGGCGAAGATCGACGTGCTCCTGCACTTCCAGTCCGCGCATATCGCCCAGGGCGTCGACAATGCCGCCGACAAGCAGGGCGAAGAAGGCGCCGGCGACCAGGGCATCATGTTCGGCTATGCCTGCCGCGAGACCGCCGAGCTTATGCCGGCGCCGCTCTACTATTCGCACCGCATCCTGCATCTGCTCGCCGCAGCCCGCAAGAAGGGCGAGGGCGACGTCGCCAAGCTCGGCCCGGACGCCAAGAGCCAGGTGACGGTACGCTATGTCGATGGCAAGCCGAGCGAGGTCGTCTCCATCGTCCTTTCGACCCAGCACCTTGACGATAGCTGGGATTCCGCCAAGGTCCGCAAGGTCGTCGAGCCCTATATCCGCGAGGCACTGGGCGACCTGAAGATCGCCGACGACTGCACCTGGTACATCAACCCGACCGGCAAGTTCGTCATCGGCGGGCCGGACGGCGACGCGGGCCTCACCGGCCGCAAGATCATCGTCGATACCTATGGCGGCGCTGCGCCGCATGGCGGCGGTGCCTTCTCCGGCAAGGACACGACCAAGGTCGACCGCTCGGCCGCCTATGCCGCCCGCTACCTGGCGAAGAACGTCGTGGCAGCCAACCTCGCGGAACGCTGCACGATCCAGCTCTCCTATGCGATCGGCGTCGCCCAGCCGCTGTCGATCTATGTCGACCTGCACGGCACCGGCAAGGTCTCCGAGGACCAGGTCGAGAAGGCCATCCGCAAGACGATGGACCTTTCGCCGACCGGCATCCGCCGTCACCTTGACCTCAACAAGCCGATCTATGCCAAGACATCCGCCTATGGCCACTTCGGCCGCAAGGCCGGCCGCGACGGCTCCTTCTCCTGGGAGAAGCTCGATCTCGTCAAGCCGCTCAAGGAAGCGATCTCGCTGGACGCCGCGGCGATCAACAGCCGCGCCGCTTAAGTCCGAGCAATCGGCGACGTTCCAAGGAAACTGCAGCAGCAGATCGGGGGCGGATGCTCGGAAGGGCCTCCGCCCCTCTGCTTGCGCGGGCCCTCTGCTTGCGCGGGCCCTCTGCTTGCGCGGGCCCTCTGCTTGCGCGGGAATGTGTGAACGTTCCGGAGCGCGGCGTCTGGACATACTGAAGTCGATCATGTTTGTGATCCTGATTGAATGAACCCGGAACCGCCCGACCCAAGGAAGTATGATATGACCGAACCGCGCCGCGCCAGAGCAACGGAGGCCTTCTTCGGCCGCCGCAAGGGCAAGCCGTTGCGGGAACGCCAGGCCGCGCAGATCGAGAATTTGCTGCCGGCCCTGAGGCTCGATCTCAAGGAGCCGGCGCCGGAAGACCTGTCGGCGCTGTTCCCCGCTGCGGTGAAGCGCACCCGCCTGGAAATCGGCTTCGGCGGCGGCGAGCATCTCATTCATCGGGCGGCGGAGGACCCATCCACCGGCTTCATCGGCGTTGAGCCCTTCGTCAATTCCATGGCAAAGCTGCTCAGGCAGATCGAAGCGAGAGAGATCGACAATGTCCGGCTCTATGACGACGACGCGACGCAGGTGCTGGACTGGCTGCCGCCGGCCTCGATCGATCAGGTCGATCTGCTCTATCCCGATCCCTGGCCGAAGCGGAAGCATTGGAAGCGGCGTTTCGTATCAAAGGTCAATCTCGACCGCTTCGCGCGCGTCCTGAGGCCCGGCGGCCTCTTCTGTTTCGCCTCGGACATCGACAGCTATGTCAACTGGACGCTCATCCATTGCCGCGACCACGCCGCCTTCGAGTGGACGGCGGAAAAATCGGCCGATTGGCTGACCCCCTTCGCGGGTTGGCCGAGCACGCGCTACGAAGCCAAGGCCCGCCGGGAGGGGCGCGGTTCCGCCTATCTGACGTTCCGCCGCGTGTGAGTTTTGCCTCTCACCCTACTGCAAGCGGGGCGAGGAGACTGGGGAGCGTTGCCGCGAGTCTCCTTCGCCCCGCTCGCGGGGAGAAGGTGGCCGGCAGGCCGGATGAGGGGCGGACCGGGCGGGGACCCCCCGCGCGAAATCAATGCAGGCTGACGGTGCGAAGGTCGTCCTCGGCAGCCTTGAAGAAGGTGCTCGAGCGGTTGTCGGTCAGAAGGATCGGCGTGCCGTCCGCCGCGAACAGGGCCCAAAGATCGATCCCCGGCCCTATTTCGGGGGCTTCCGGAAAGCAGCGGGAGACCTCCTCCGATCGCATCTTGCGGATATAGCCGACTTCGCCCGCGCCGAGATGCGCAAGGTCGTTCTTCGACAGCGATGAGGTGATGGTTTTCAGTCCCATGGTGATGCTCCGTGGTCGCCGGCGCGGGAGGAAAATCCCGCCGGTTATCTTATTCTGGGACCGAAATATTAATTTTCTTTACCATGCGTACCGGCTCGGGGCGCACCAGATCGACCGAAAGAAGCCCGTTTCGAAGCTCGGCGCCGAGCACATGCATGCCGTCGGCAAGCACGAAGGTCCGCTGGAATTGCCTGGCGGCGATGCCGCGATGGAGATAATCCCTTTCGCCGGTGTCGACCTGACGTCCGCGAATGACGAGCTGGTTTTCTTCCGTCGTCACCTCCAGATCCTCTTCGGAAAACCCGGCAACGGCGAGCGTTATCCGCAACCGCTCCGGCGAGCCGGAAGCGCTATCGCCGCGTATGCGCTCGATATTGTAGGGTGGGTATCCGTCGTTCGCCTTGGCGATCCGCTCGAGGGTCTTTTCCATGCTGTCGAAGCCCACCAAAAGCGGGCTCGTAAAAGGCGTAATCCTGCTCATTCCCAAGTCCTTGCGAGCTCAAGCGACCATCTTTTCGGACCTGCCAAGCAGCATCCCTGCGAAGCAATATGGTAGCTGTGCGCAACGAGTGCAAGCGGCTTGCCTCGGGCGCGCACGCAAATCATAGTCCGCTGCAAAGGCTCAAAATCCCGGCGCGAGTGAAGGCTGCTGCATGGTAGTCTCCCTTCGCCCCAGCCCGTCGGAATGCAGGTCATGGCCCGGCATCCGACACCATCCGGCTCGCAGGAGGAAGAAAGTGACGAACGCGAGAAAGATCATCATCGACACGGATCCGGGACAGGACGATGCCGCCGCGATCATGCTGGCCTTCGGCAGTCCGGAGGAGATCGATGTGCTCGGCATCACCACTGTGGCCGGCAATGTGCCGCTCACGCTCACGACGCGCAACGCGCGGATCGTCTGCGAGCTCTGCAACAGAACCGACGTCAAGGTCTTTGCCGGCGCCGAGCGGCCCGTCGCGCGTCCGCTGGTGACCGCCGAGCATGTGCACGGCAAGACCGGGCTCGACGGTCCCGAACTAAACGAGCCGGCGATGCCGCTTCAGGAGCAGCACGCCGTCGATTTCATCATCGAGACGCTGCTTGCCGAAGCGCCTGGCACGGTGACGCTCTGCACGCTCGGCCCGCTGACCAATATCGCGCTCGCGCTCACCAAGGCGCCGGAGATCGCGCCCCGGGTGCGGGAACTGGTGATGATGGGCGGCGGCTTCTTCGAGGGCGGCAACATCACGCCGGCGGCCGAATTCAACGTCTATGTCGATCCGGAAGCCGCCGAGATCGTCTTTCGCTCCGGCATCCCGATCGTGATGATGCCGCTCGACGTGACGCATCGCGTCCTGACCCACAAGGTTCGCGTCGAGAAGATCCGCGCCATCGGCAGCCCGGCGGCGGTCGCACTCGCGGAAATGCTGGAGTTCTTCGAACGCTTCGACATCGAGAAATACGGTACCGACGGCGGTCCCCTCCACGACCCGACGGTGATCGCCTATCTGCTCCGGCCGGAGCTCTTCACCGGCCGGGACTGCAACGTCGAGATCGAGACGACCTCCGCGCTGACGACCGGCATGACGGTCGTCGACTGGTGGCAGGTGACCGGCCGCAAGCACAATGCCAGGGTCATGCGCCACATCGACGACGAGGGCTTCTTCGACCTTTTGACCGACCGACTGGCGCGTCTTTAGGTTCGTACTTGGCAAATTCATGAAGACCCCTCCCCAACCCCTCCCCACAAGGGGGAGGGGCTCGGTGCCCGCGGCAATTCCCCTGCCATTTCCGACCGTAGCATCAGGCCCGAAGGGTCGACTTGGCAACGTAAGCGGTGCGGCAAAGCAAGCCCCTCCCCCTTGTGGGGAGGGGTTGGGGAGGGGTTTGAGTGGGCAGTGAAAAAGAAAAACGGCGCCGCGAGGGCGCCGCTTCACTGTTCAAATGTGAACGGATCAGAACTCTTCCCAATTGTCCCGCGCGAGCGCATTGCCGCCGGCCGTCTGCGCGAGAACGCGTTGCGTCGAGCTGGAATAGCCGCGTGCCGCAGGCTTTTCCGCCGCCGGGCGGGGAGCCTCTGCGGTTCGCATCTTGACGGCGGTGCCGCGCAGCATGTCGCCGGACGATTGCCCCGGCTCGCCCTGGGCCACCCGGAACCGCGAGACCAGCGCGCTCAGCGTCCGGGCTTCCTCGTTCAGGGTCATGCTGGCCGCCGTCGTCTCTTCGACCATTGCCGCATTCTGCTGCGTCACCTGATCCATCTGGTTGACCGCCGCGTTGATCTCCTTGAGCCCGACCGCCTGTTCCGAGGCGGAGCTCGATATCTGGCGGATCAGCCCGTTGATCTGCACCACCTGCTCGGCGATCTTCTTGAGCGCGCCGCCCGTCTTGCCGACGAGGTCGACGCCCTCGCGCACCTGGCCGGCCGAGGTGTTGATCAAGGTCTTGATCTCCTTGGCGGCATTCGCCGAGCGTTGGGCAAGCTCGCGGACCTCCTGCGCGACGACGGCAAAACCCTTGCCGGCCTCGCCGGCGCGGGCGGCTTCGACACCCGCGTTGAGGGCGAGCAGGTTGGTCTGGAAGGCGATCTCGTCGATGACGCCTATGATGCGGCTCACCTCGTTCGAGGATTGCTCGATACCTTGCATCGCCGCAATCGCCTTCTGCACGACCGCACCGGACTGCTCGGCGTCGCTGCTCGCCAGTTCGACCGACTTTGCCGCGACTTTGGCATTCTCAGCGCTGGCATCGACCTGCGACGTCAGCTCATCGAGGGCGGCAGCGGTTTCCTCGAGGCTTGCGGCCTGCTGCTCGGTCCGGTGCGAGAGGTCGTTGGCGGCGCTGGAGATCTCGCCGGTGCCGCTGCCGATGTTGACGACCGAGTGGTTGACGGTGCGGATCGTCTCCTCGAGGCTCTCCATCGTCGCGTTGAAGTCGCGCTTCAGCTGGGCGTATTCGCCCGGGAACTCGTCGGCGATCCGATATGCAAGGTCGCCGGAAGCAAGATGCGAAAGGCCCTTGCCGAGACGGGCGACGATGTCGCGCTGTAGCGCGCCGGTCTCGGCACGCTCGCTTTCCGAGCGGCTGCGCGCCAGTTCGGCCTGTTCGCGTTCGTGACGGGCTTCCCCCTCGAGGCGCTTTGCGTCGGCGAGCTGATGACGGAAGCCTTCGAGCGCCTTGGCGACGGAGCCGGTCTCGTCCGAGCGGTCCTGCCCGGAGATCGGCCTGGCATAGTCGCCATTGCTGAGCGTTTCGACGTCATGGACGAGCCCGGCGAGCGGCTTTTGGACAAAGCGGCGGACGGCGAGATAGAGGCCGGCGAGCACGGCTGCGAGGACGACGATACCGCCGATGATCATCATATAGGTCTGATCGTTGACCGGCGCATTGATGGCGGTGCGCGGCACGTCGACGAGGATGACCCAGCTCGCATTCACATCGGGCAGCTTGAAGGGATAGACCACGCGGTCGAAAGGCGCGTTCCCGTCATAGGTCAGGTTCTTGATCATGCCTGAAGCGTCGGAGGACAGCGCGCTCTTGATGACCGCTTCACCCTCGCCTTCATAATCCTTCATCAGGAGATCGGGGATCGGTGCCGCCAGCCATTTGCCGCCCTGCGACAGCAGATAGACCCGGCCCGAGCCAAAGGGCTTGAGCGTCCCGAGCCGGTCGGCAAGGGAGGCGAGCGAGATGTCGACCCCCGATACGCCGATCATCTTGCCGTCCGACATGACCGGATAGGCAATCGATGTCATGGTCGTCGGGACGTCGGTGCCTTCGGCCAGGTAAGGCTGGGTGATGGCGCCCTTGCCGCTCTTTGCGGCAAGGCTGTACCATTCGGCCGCATAGTCGGCACGGAAGGTCGAGAGCTGTGCCTTGCCGTTGCGGTCCTTCGACCAATAGGGCGTGAATGCACCTTCGGCATTGCCGCCAAGCTCGGTGTTGTCGACGACGTCCTTGCCGTCAAAGGCTTTCGGCTCTTCGGCGAACCAGCTGCCGAAGGCGAAGTCATGCTGATCGAGGTTTGCCTTCAACAGGTTGATGGCGCCGGTACGATCGATCGATTTCTCGGCATGGCCGCGGCCAAGGACGCCCGTCATGGTGCGGGCGGCGGCGGCAAGCTCCCCGACGCTGCCGGCGATATCGGCGGCAATCGCACGAGCCTCCGTCTTCGCACCGTCGAAGACGAGCGTCTCGACGCGGTCCTGAGTCTGGGAGATGAGAACGAAATTCGAGGCGAGCAGCACGAGGGCGATCGTCCCGCCTGTGACGGCGATCAGCTTGGTGGCTAGCGATTTGGCATGGAAGTTGAACATGAAATCCTCACGCACGAGAGGTCCGCAGGTTTGTGCCTGCGGCATGACATTCCAAAGTGTGGGTGAAACTCCATCATGGAGCGCGTGATGCCGACCGGCATGCAGGAGCCGGCCCGACGTGAGCGGGCTGCCTCGCAATCTGGATAGACGATCAAAGATTAAAATACGGCCAACGCGCCAAGCGATTCAGGGCTGTTCGGACGGATTCTGCGCGGCCAGCATCGTTGCCGCGCCAAATCCTATCCAGATCGCGAAATGGGCAGAAATCGGCTGTCGCGGTCAAAGACGCGCGGCGACTTCCGATGCGAGCGGTATGGACGGTTGCGCTCCCGCCTTCAGGCAGGCGAGCGAACCGGCAACCGCTGCGCGGCGCAGCGCATCGGGAAAGGCGAGGCCCTCATCCAGGCTTGCGGCGAGATAGCCACAGAATGTGTCACCCGCCCCAACCGTATCCAGCGGCTCGATCGTCAGTCCTTTTGCGCGGTGGATTTCTCCTTGATGGGCGGCTGCGACCCCTTCGGCGCCGAGGGTGACGATCACGGTCTGGCCGGTTTCTCCGTGAAGGCTCTTCATCGCCGCTTCCCGCTCCGCGCCGGCGATGCCGCTTTTGCCGGCCAGGAGTTCGAATTCGGTCTCGTTGGCAATGACGATATCGGCCATGCGGCCGAGGCGAGCGGCCTCCGGCGTCAGCGGCGCGATGTTGATGATCGAACGGATGCCGCGACGGTGGGCTTCGACGAGCGCCTTTTCCACCGAGGCACCGGGAATCTCGAGTTGCACCATCAGCGTGTCGCCGGCCGACATCTGCTCGACAGCGGCAACCGCGTCGCTCTCGCTCACCGTCGCATTGGCGCTGGCGACGACGACGATGACGTTCTCGCCATCGCCGCCGACGAGGATATGCGCGGTCCCGGTCGGCTCGTTCACGGTTTTGGTAAGGCCAAGGTCGGTGCCCGCCTCCTTGAGCAGGGCAAGCGCGCCTTCGGCAAAGCTATCCGAGCCGACGGCGCCGGCCATCCGCACGGCTGCGCCGGCGCGGCGGGCTGCCAGCGCCTGGTTGGCGCCCTTGCCGCCGGCGGCGGTGGAAAAGCCCGTACCAGCGACGGTCTCGCCGGGCTTCGGGAGGCGTGCGGTCGTGGCGATCAGGTCCATGTTGATGGACCCAAGAACAGTGATCATGTGGAGATGTCCCGTCGGGTTGCTGGTTTCGCCGGAGAGTGCCCGAGGCCATCAGTCCTCGTCAACCACCCGCAGCTTCAATTGCCCGATGCGGTTGTCGACCATCCGGTCACCCTTGCCGCCCGTACCCTTACCCCCCTCGGCACCTGGCGCAACCGCCTCCAGTTCGAGCGCCTCGATCTTGGCGCCGCGTCGCGTCAGCTTGTCCGAGGAGATCAGGATGTCCTCGACATCCTTCTGCGTCATCGCGAAGTGGCCCTGCAGCTTCCTGACGCGCTCGTCGAGGCGAGTCAGATCCTCCATCAGCCGCACCACCTCGCCCTGGATTAGATGCGCCTGCTCGCGCATCCGGGCGTCCTTGAGGATCGCCTGGATCACCTGGATGGAGAGCAGCAGCAGCGACGGCGAAACGATGACGACCCGCTGGCGATGCGCCTTCTGCACGATCGCTTCGAAATGCTCGTGGATTTCGGCGAAGATCGACTCGGACGGCACGAACAGGAAGGCCGTGTCCTGCGTTTCGCCGGCCAGCAGATATTTGCCGGCGATATCGCGGACATGCACTTCCATGTCGCGGCGGAAGGATTGGGCCGCCTGCTGACGCCGCTCGGCGCTCTCCGCATCGCGCATGGCGTTCCAGGCTTCGAGCGGGAACTTCGCGTCGATGACGAGCGGCGGCTGGCCGTTCGGCATGCGGATGATGCAATCCGGCCGCGCGCCGTTCGAGAGCGTCGCCTGGAAGGTGAAGGCCCCGATCGGCAGGCCGTCGGCGACGATCGTCTCCATGCGCGACTGGCCGAAGGCGCCGCGCGTCTGCTTGTTGGCAAGAATGCTCTGCAGCCCGGCCATGTCCTTGGCGAGCGACTGGATGTTGTTCTGGGCGCTGTCGATGACCGCCAGCCGCTCCTGCAGGCGCCTGAGGTTCTCGTGCGTCGCTTTCGTCTGCTCGCTGATCGAGGCGCCGAGCCGGTGCGTCATGCCGTCGATCCGCTGGCTGAGCGTTTGGTTGAGCTCCGCCTGCCGCGTGCCGAATACCTCGGCCATCGCGGCGACGCGCCCCTGCATTTCGGTTTGCGCCGCCAGCAGCGCCGATAGCTGTTGATCCCGGTCGTCGGCGCGGCGCGCGCGGGCCTTCCGTGCGGACGCAAGCGCCAGCAAGACCGACAGGAAAGCAGCAACGGTGACGAGGTGGCCAGCCGTTACGGGAAGGGTGCCGAGCAGCAAAAGCGGCTGGTCGAAGGAAAATGCATTGGGCTCCATGCGCGCAGCCTAAACAGATTCGCGTTCGAAGACCAGATCAAAACAAGAACAGACTGCCGGTGCTTCCGATCGGCAATTTTCTTGCGCCAGGGCTGAAAGATCGGCTATGGGAGCAGCATGACGATCAAGCCGCTCATCATCCTTCCCGATCCCCTCCTGCGCCAGGTATCGACGCCGTTCGAGACGATAGACGACGACGTTCGTCGCCTTGCCGACGACATGCTCGAAACGATGTATGACGCCCCCGGCATCGGTCTCGCGGCGATCCAGATCGGCGTGCCGAAGCGCCTCCTGGTTCTCGACGTCTCGAAGGAAGGCGAGGAAAAGAAGCCGCTTGTCTTCATCAACCCGAAGATCGTGAAATCCTCCGAGGAGCGCTCGGTCTACGAGGAAGGCTGCCTGTCGATCCCGGACTACTATGCGGAGGTCGAGCGGCCGGCTGCCATCACCGTCGAATATCGCGACCGCGATGGCAAGGAGCAGGCGGTCGAGGCCGAGGGCCTGCTTGCCACCTGCCTGCAGCACGAGATCGACCATCTGAACGGCGTCCTGTTCATCGACTATATCTCCAAGCTCAAGCGCGACATGGTGGTCCGCAAGTTCACCAAGGCAGCCAAGACACGCGGCGCCAAGGCAATTTGATTGTCGCGCGCCCCTCGCTGACTGGCGCTTGAATCGGAGCCGCTGCCCTGTTTCGGGCGAACTGCATGTCTCCTTAAATCGCCTTCGATTTAAGGATAAAGACATGCAGCAATTCAAAGTGCCACAGCGACCTTTGCGCGCCTCATAAGGCGCGCGGCGCTGTGAAGAAAGACGGAGTTCACCGCCTTGCCGCTTCGCATCATCTTCATGGGCACACCGGAATTCTCCGTGCCGACGCTCTCCGCCCTCGTCGACGCCGGGCACGAGATCGCAGCCGTCTATACGCAGCCGCCGCGGCCCGGCGGCCGGCGCGGCCTCGATCTCAAGAAGTCGCCGGTGCATCAGGCGGCCGAACTTCTCGGCGTTCCGGTGTTGACGCCCGTCAACTTCAAGGATGTGCCGGATCGGCAGACCTTCCGCGATTTCGATGCCGATGTCGCAGTCGTCGTCGCCTATGGCCTGCTGCTGCCGGAGGACATCCTCTCCGGCACCCGCTACGGCTGCTATAACGGCCATGCCTCGCTGCTGCCGCGCTGGCGTGGCGCGGCACCGATCCAGCGGGCGATCATGGCCGGTGACCCCGAAACCGGCATGATGGTGATGAAGATGGACAGGGGGCTCGATACCGGCCCCGTCGCCCTCACGAAACGCGTTCCGATCGGCGGGACGATGACGGCCGGCGAGTTGCACGACAAGCTGATGCATGTCGGGGCGGCGCTCATGAAGGAGGCGATGGTGCAGCTCGAGATGGGCGAACTGACGCTGACGCCGCAGCCCGAGGAAGGCGTCGTCTACGCCGCCAAGATCAGCAAGGACGAGACGCGCATCGATTTCACCCGGCCGGCGGCCGACGTTCACAACCATATCCGCGGTCTTTCGCCCTTTCCGGGTGCCTGGTTCGAAGTCGAGATCGCCGGGCGGATGGAGCGGATCAAGGTGCTGGGGTCGGAGCGTGCCGAAGGGGCCGGTGCGCCCGGCACGATCCTGGACGACGGCTTGACGATCGCCTGCGGCGACGGCGCGGTGCGGCCGACGCGATTGCAGCGGGCGGGCGGCAAGGCGCTTGACACGGCCGACTTCCTGCGCGGCACGCCGATCGCCGCCGGCACGAGGATTTCCTGATGCCACGCTATCGACTGACCGTCGAATATGACGGCTCCGATTATGTCGGTTGGCAGCGGCAGGAGAACGGCCCCTCCGTGCAAGGGGCGATTGAGAAGGCGGTGCTGTCCTTGACCGGCGAGACCGTGTCGATCCGCGGCGCGGGCCGTACCGATTCCGGCGTTCATGCCATGGGTCAGGTGGCGCATCTCGACCTGGCGCGCGAATGGAAGCCGCATACGCTGCGCAATGCGCTGAACGCCCACCTGACGCTTGCCGCCGAGCGGGTCTCGATCCTCGAAGCGGCGGAAGCGCCGCCGGAGTTCGACGCGCGCTTTTCAGCCGTCCGCAGGCACTACCTCTATCGGATCATCTCCCGCCGCTCGCCGTTGGCGCTCGAGGCGCGGCGTGCATGGTGGGTGCCGAAGACGCTCGACCACGCGGCGATGCACGAAGCGGCGCAACACCTCGTCGGCCATCACGATTTCACGACGTTTCGCTCCGCCCATTGCCAGGCGACCAGCCCGCTGCGCACCATCGATCGGCTCGACGTGACGCGCGGCGGCGAGCTGATCGAGATCCGGGCGACGGCGCAGAGCTTCCTGCACAATCAGATCCGCTCCTTCGCCGGCTCATTGAAGCTCGTCGGCGAAGGCAAGTGGGCGCCGGACGACCTCAAGGCGGCACTTCAGGCCCGCGACCGCAAGGCCTGCGGTCCCGTCGCCCCGCCGGAAGGCCTTTTCTTCATGCAGGTGGATTACTAGAGCGGGCACCAGAAGGATTGCAACGGCGGAAATCGGGGGGTGACAGCTGGTGGCCCCCCAGGCGCCGGACTTTGTCACGTCGGCATCAAGCCGAATAAGTTCTGCAGGTACTGCGCGAGCATCATCGACGGTAGCAGGTAAAGGGCCGTCAGCGCGGAGGCGAGCAGGTTCTGGTTGCCGGTTATCGTGCGCAGCAGCCGGAAGAGCAAGGCGACGCCGGCAAGAAGGACGATCAGGGACAAGAGAGCGGTGAACTGATGACCTCCGCGAGCAAGCAGCAGGATCGCGGCCGGAATTGCCATGGCATAGGAAAGCGGCACCGAAAGCCAGTTCGTGGTGACAATCACCGGCACCACCAGCGCGCTGAATCCAAGGGGGCGCGAGAGGGCGGCGACCAGCACGATCGGCAGCAGCCAGCTGACGACATCGATGACGAGCAGTTTGAGGAAAAAGCCGAAGCCGACCGACGTGCCGCTCGGCATCGCCGAAAGATAATAGAGGCGCCAGGACGCCCAGGACACGGCCATGGCCGGCAGCGACCAGAGGATCGCCGCGAAGGAACGCCACAGGCCGACTTCGCTGATGTCCAGCCATTGATAGCCTTCGCGGTTGCCCTGGATCAGCAGCCAGAGCCCCTTGATATAGGCGAGAACCTCATCAAGCAGCGGCATGGCCGAACCAGCGGGCGACGAAGGTTTCATAGATGTCGGTCAAGGTCTCGAGATCGGCCAGCGCGACGCGCTCGTCCACCATGTGCATCGTCCGACCGACAAGCCCGAATTCGACCACCGGACAATAATCCTTGATGAAGCGCGCGTCCGACGTGCCGCCCGTGGTCGAAAGCTTCGGCTGGCGGCCCGTGATGGCCTCGACGGCGCCGGAAAGAGAATCGATCAGCGCATTGTTGCGCGTCAGGAAGACGTGGCTCGGCCGCTCGCTCCAGACGATGTCGTATTTCACGGGCTCACGGCCGGGCCGGAGGGTACCATTCATCGCGGCGCGGTCGAGGCGGGCGACGATCTCCGCCTTCAGGCTTTCGGCCGTCCAGCGATCGTTGAAGCGGATGTTGAAGGCGGCGCCGGCCTTGGCCGGAATGACGTTGACGGCGGCATTGCCGACGTCGATCGTCGTCACCTCCAGGTTGGACGGCTGGAAGTTCTCGGTGCCATCGTCGAAGGGAGGGTCCATCAGCGCTTGCGTCAGCTGCAGAATGCCGCGCACCGGATTGTCGGCGAGGTGCGGATAGGCGGCGTGGCCCTGGACGCCATGCACGGTAATCCGGCCGGAAAGCGAACCGCGCCGGCCGATCTTGATCATGCCGCCCAGTTGATCCGGATTGGTCGGCTCGCCGACCAGGCAGGCATCCCAGCGCTCCCCTTTATGGGCGGCCCATTCGAGAAGCTTCACCGTGCCGTTGATCGCCGGGCCTTCCTCGTCGCCGGTGATGAGGAAGGAGATCGAGCCCTTCGGCCGGCCGTGTTTTTCGACATGGCGGGCGACGGCCGCGACGAAGCAGGCGATGCCGCCCTTCATGTCGACCGCGCCGCGCCCGTACATTTCGCCGCCGGCGATCGCGGCGGAGAAGGGCGGGTGAGTCCAGGCGGACTCGTCGCCGACCGGCACGACATCCGTGTGGCCGGCGAACATCAGGTGCGGAGCTTCGGTTCCGAGCCGGGCATAGAGGTTCTCGATATCCGGCGTGCCCGGCGCCTTCGCCACGATCCGATCGACCGTGAAGCCGAGCGGCGCCAGCATCGTCTCGAGGGCGGTGAGCGCGCCGCCTTCGGCCGGTGTGACCGAGGGGCAGCGGATAAGGGCGGCGAGATTGGAGACAGGATCGGTGGGGAACATCTAGCGGATTGCCTGCGAGCCGTTGGGCCAAGGAACTGAGATTGCTGGTTTATCCGATCGATCCCCAACTGTCACGCCCGATCGGGCCGGCACGTATGCCGAAACGAGAACGGGCCGGATGGTGGTCCGGCCCGGGATGCTTGTTCCGGCAGGATGGCTATTCGCCGGGGGCGAGATGCGGCGCCTCGATATGGCCCCCCGCGTGCTTCAGTGGCCGCTCGCCGGAGAGCTTGCGGATCAGCACGTAGAAGACCGGCGTCATGAAGATGCCGAAGGCGGTGACTCCGATCATCCCGGCAAAGACCGCGACGCCCATGGCCGAGCGCATTTCCGCACCGGCGCCTGTCGAGGTGACGAGCGGCACGACGCCCATGATGAAGGCCATCGAGGTCATCAGGATCGGCCTGAGGCGAAGCCGGCTCGCCTCGATCGCGGCCTTCACTGGCGTGCTGCCGGACAGTTCGAGCTCGCGGGCGAACTCGACGATCAGGATCGCGTTCTTCGCCGAAAGGCCGACAAGCACGATCAGGCCGATCTGCGTGAAGACGTTGTTGTCGCCACCCGTCAACCACACGCCGGTCAGCGCCGCCATGATGCCCATCGGCACGATCAGGATGATCGAGATCGGTAAGAGCAGGCTCTCATACTGGGCCGCCAGCACCAGATAGACGAGCAGCAGCGCCAGCGGGAAGATCAGCACGCCCGAATTGCCGGCAAGGATCTGCTGGTAGGTCAGGTCCGTCCATTCGTAGCTGATGCCGGGCGGCAGCGTCTCGGCGGCGATCCGCTCTATTGCCTCCTGTGCCTGGCCGGAGGAAAAGCCCGGTGCCGGCCCGCCATTGATGTCGGCGGCGAGGAAGCCGTTGTAGCGGATCGCCCGCTCTGCGCCGACCGTCTGCTCGACCTTCAAGAGCGCCGAGAGCGGGATCATCTCGCCCGATTGCGAACGGACCTTCAGCTTGCCGATATCGTCGGCATGGCTGCGATAGTTCGCATCGGCCTGGATGCGAACGCTGTAGGTGCGGCCGAAGGCGTTGAAGTCGTTGACGTAAAGCGAGCCGAGATAGATCTGCAGCGTCTCGAAAACGTCGGTGACCGCCACGCCGAGCTGGCGCGCCTTGACGCGGTCGAGGTCGGCATAGAGCTGCGGCACGTTGATCTGGTAGCTCGAATAGAGTCCGGCCAGCTCCGGCGTCTGGGCGGCCTGTGCCAGGAAGGCCTTGGCCGCATCGTCGAGCGCCCGGTAGCCGAGGCCGTTCTTGTCCTCGATCTGCAGCTTGAAGCCGCCCGTCGTGCCGAGGCCCTGCACGGGCGGCGGCGGGAACATGGCGATGAAGGCATCCTGGATCGCGCCGAACTCCTGGTTGAGCTGCATGGCGATCGCGCCGCCCGAGAGTTCCGGTGTCGTGCGTTCCTCGAACGGCTTCAGCGACACGAAGACGATGCCGGAATTGGACGAGTTGGTGAAACCGTTGATCGACAGGCCCGGGAAGGCGATGGCGTGCTCGACGCCCGGATGCTTCAGCGCGATGTCGCTCATCCGCCGGATGACGTCCTCCGAGCGGTCAAGCGTCGCCGCATCCGGCAATTGCGCGAAACCGATCAGATATTGCTTGTCCTGGGCCGGCACGAAGCCGCCGGGGACGGAGCGGAACAGCGCGAAGGTGACGCCGAGGAGGATCACATAGAGGCCCATGATCAGCGACTTGCGCGTCAGGATGCCACCGACGCCGCGGCCATAGGCTTCCGAGCTCGCCCCGAAGAAGCGGTTGAAGCCGCGGAAGAACCAGCCGAACAACGCGTCCATGATCCGCGTCAGGCGGTCCTTCGGCGCGTGATGGTCCTTCAGTAGAAGGGCGGCCAGCGCCGGCGACAGCGTCAGCGAGTTGAAGGCCGAGATCACCGTCGATATCGCGATGGTGAGCGCGAACTGGCGGTAGAACTGGCCGGTGAGCCCGGTGATGAAGGCAAGCGGCACAAAGACGGCGACGAGCACCAGGGCGATCGCGATGATCGGCCCGGAGACTTCCTGCATGGCGCGATAAGTCGCCTGCACCGGCGAAAGGCCCTGCGCGATGTTGCGTTCGACGTTTTCCACGACGACGATCGCGTCGTCGACGACGATACCGATCGCCAGCACCAGGCCGAAGAGGCTCAGCGCATTGATCGAGAAACCGAAGACATACATGACCGCGAAGGTGCCGACGATCGAGACGGGAACCGCGACGAGCGGGATGATCGAGGCGCGCCAGGTCTGCAGGAAGACGATGACAACGAGGACGACGAGCGCGATCGCTTCGAGCAGCGTATGCACGACCGATTCGATCGACGCGCGGACGAACTGCGTCGTGTCATAGACGATCTCGTAGTCGACGCCTTCCGGCATCGTCTGCTTCAGCTCGGCCATCGCCTTGTGGACGTTCTCGGAGATCTGGATGGCGTTCGATCCGGGTGCCTGGAAGACGCCCATGCCGACGGCGGCCTTGTTGTCGAGCAGCGATCGCAGCGAATAGTCCGCGGCGCCCATCTCGACGCGCGCGACGTCGCCGAGGCGGGTGATCTCGCCACTGGCGCCGGACTTGACGACGATCTCTGCAAAGTCCTCCGGCGTCCTGAGCCGCCCTTGCGCGTTGACGGAGAGCTGCAGGTCGAGGCCGGCGACGGACGGCGAGGCGCCGATGACGCCGGCGGCCGCCTGGACGTTCTGTCCGCGGATCGCACTGGCGATGTCACTGGCGGCAAGCCCGCGCTCGGCGGCCTTCTCCGGATCGATCCAGACGCGCATCGAATAGTCGCCGCCGCCGAAGATCTGCACCTGGCCGACGCCCTCGACGCGCGCCAGCCTATCCTTGACGTTCAGGACGCCGTAGTTGCGCAGATAGTTGATGTCGTATTGGCCGTTCGGCGAGATGAGATGCACGACGAGCGTCAGGTCCGGCGAGCTTTTCACCGTCGTGACGCCGAGCCGGCGTACCTCTTCCGGCAGCCGCGGCTCGGCTTGCGAGACACGGTTCTGCACCAGTTGCTGTGCCTGGTCCGGGTCGGTGCCGAGCTCGAAGGTGACGGTCAGCGTCATCAGGCCGTCGGCGGTTGCCTGGCTCTGCATGTAGAGCATGCCTTCAACGCCGTTGATCTGCTCTTCGAGCGGGGTCGCGACGGTTTCGGCGATGACGGACGGGTTGGCGCCGGGATATTGGGCGCGCACGACGATCTGTGGCGGTACGACCTCCGGATATTCGGAAATCGGCAAGCCGGTCATGCCGATCAGGCCGGCGACGAAGATCAGCACCGAGAGAACGCCCGCGAAGACCGGGCGGTCGACGAAAAAGCGTGAGAAGTTCATAACGATCCCCCTTGGGAACTTCAGGCAAAGCGGCGGACGTTCACGGCGGAAATCTCCGCCGCGCGCCTATGCATGCCATTCGAATTGTCTTTACGCCGCCCTGCTTCTCAGAGAGGCAGGGGCGCTGATGACTATGGTTTTGCGATCGAGGCGGTCGCCTGTTCGGCCGGCTGCGGAGCGACGACGACGCCGGGGCGCACGCGCTGCAGGCCATTGACAACGATGCTTTCGCCAGGCTTCAGGCCGCTCTCGACGATCCGCATGCCGTCAGCCGTCGGCCCGAGGGTCACCTGCCGGTATTCCACCTTGTTGTCCGAACCGACGACCAGCACGAATTTCTTGTCCTGGTCGGAGCCGATGGCGCGGTCGCTGATCACCAGCTTCTCGGCCGGCGACGGATCGCCGATCCGTATGCGGACGAACTGGCCCGGGATAAGCCGGCCGCGGGTGTTTTCGAGCGCCGCGCGGACGCGGATCGTGCCGGTCGCCGCATCCACCTCGTTGTTGATGAGCTGGATATGGCCGCTGATCGGCGTGCCCTCGTCGGCGGCCGTGCCGATCTGCACCGGAATGCTCTCGATCGCATCGGTACCGGCCGAAGCGGAAAGCTTGGCGAGCGCGGCTGCAATCACTTCCTCGCTGACGTTGAAGCTCGCATAGATCGGGTCGACGGAGACCAGCGTGGTCAGCACCGGCGAGGCGGAGCCCGCCGCGACCAGGTTGCCTGCCGTCACCTCGAGCCTGCCGGCGCGTCCGGCGATCGGAGCGCGCACCTCGGTATATCCGAGGTCAAGGCGGGCGGAGCGCAGCGCCGCCTTGGCTGAACGGACATTCGCCTGCGCCTCGTCATAGGCGCTGAGCCGCTGGTCGACGCCGCTCTGCGGGATGGCGCTGGTGCTGACCAGCTTGCGGGCGCGGTCGAGCTCGGTCTTGGCGAGTGCCACCCGCGCTTCGGCGGCCGCGACCTCCGCCTCGGCCCGCTCGACGGCGGCCGCATAAGGCTCGGGGTCGATGGTGACGAGCAGATCGCCCTTTTCGACGAGCGCTCCCTCGCGGAAATGGGCACTGAGGATCGCACCGCCGACGCGGGGACGAATCTCGACCCGCTCGATCGCCTCGAGCCGGCCGGAGAAGCTTTCCCAGGTGGTGATCCGGCGCGTCTCCGCCTTGGCGACGGAAACGGGAACGGCGGGCGGCGCGGCGGGCGCTTCGGTCGCGGCGTCCGCTTCGAAGCGCGCCGGGAGGCCGAGAAGGACGGCTCCTCCGCCGGCGACGGACAATAGAATGCTGAGGCCGGCGCCCCACAGGGCGCGGCGAGTAACGCTCGACGTCATGATCTCTCCTTGCCGGTTGGGAGCCGGCGTTAAATGTCTGCTTACTTCTGTGTGGCCTTCGCTCCCGCCTTCTCGAAGAAGCGGGAGAAAATGCCGGATATGATTTCTTCTTGTTCGGGCCAGCTTTGCTGGGCCGAGACATTGGCCGGGACCCAGGCGGCACGGCCCGGCAGGACGTGCATCTCCACCGGAACACCGGCAATTCGCAGGCGCTCGGCATAGGCTTTGGCCTCGTCGCGCATCGGACATTCTTCGCTGGTAATCACGAGGGCCGGAACGAGCCCGCCGAGCCGGGTGCAATGACCGGGCGCCGCGTAGGGGTGGGTCAGGCCGCTGCCTTCGCCGAGATATTGCTGCCAGCCGTCGGCGATCGACTGTACCGAGCTCTGCGGACAGAACTTGCGGAACGATGGCGTTGCCAGGCAGGGGTCGAGCAGCGGCGAAAGCAGGATCTGCCCCTTGAGATCGGTCAGAAACTGGTCCCGCGCCATCAGCGCCAGGCCGGCCGCGAGGTTGCCGCCCGCCTCCTCGCCGGCGACGAACAGCAGCGATTTCTTGTGCGCGAACTGCGGGCAGCGGCTGCGCATCGAAGCGAGCATGGCGTAGGCGGCGTCGAGCGCCGCCGGAAACGGATTGAGGCAGGCCGATGGATATTCCGGCGAGACGACGACGGCACCGGCAGCCGCAAGGGCACCGGCGACCTTCTCTCCGGCTGCGACCGAATCTCCCGTGAAGCTGCCGCCGTGCAGATGCAAGACGACCGGCGGCGGCGCGAGCAACGACGCACCCTTGTAGACGCGCACGCGGCACGAGCCTTGGCCCGTCTGCATCGTCTCTTCGGTAAAATGCGTTTCCATCTCTTGCCCCGGTAATGGGTGAATCCCTAGATGAGGGACAACCCGCGACGATCACATCCTACCATTGTATTACCTTTGGAATAGTCCGCCGGGTTTGATTACACTATTCGAAGTTTCGAACAATCGGCTATTGAAAATGGACCAGCTCACGGCCATGCGCGTGTTTCTTCGAGTGGTGGAGACCGGTAATTTCACCCGGGCCTCCGCTTCGCTCAACATGCCGAAGGCGACCGTTACCAACCTCATCCAGGGGCTGGAGGCGCACCTTCGCACCAAGCTCCTCAATCGCACCACGCGGCGGGTTCTGGTGACGCCGGACGGCGCACTCTACTACGAACGCGCCGCGCGCCTGCTCTCCGATATCGACGAATTGGACGGCAGTTTGTCGAGCGCCCAGAGCCTGCCGAAGGGCCGGCTGCGCGTCGAAACGGCGAGCGCCTTCGCCAATCTGATCATCATTCCGGCATTGCCCGAATTTCAGGCGAAATACCCGGAGATACAAATTGATCTCGGCGTATCGGACCGTACGATCGACTACCTCGCCGAGAACGTCGATTGCGCCATCCGCGGCGGCAACTTGACGGACCAGTCGCTGATCGCCAGGCGCATCACGGAGATGAAATTCATCACCTGTGCCTCGCGTGACTTCCTCGAGAGGCACCCTATGCCGCAACATCCATCCGACCTTGAGAAGAATTGCTATGCTGTCGGCTACTTCCTGCCGAAGTCGGGGCAGCAGATGCGCTTTCAATTCCGCAGGGGGAACGAGGAGATCGAGGTCGATAGCCGCTATACCGTGGCGGCAAACGAAGCGACGACCTATGTCGCGGCGGCGCGAGCGGGAATGGGCGTCATCCAGGCGCCGCACTTCATGGTTCGCGACGACCTTCGTGCCGGCACCATGGTCCCCGTCCTGACCGACTGGCAGGTCGATCCGATGCCGGTCTATCTGGTTTATCCGCCGAACCGGCATCTGAGCAGCCGGCTGCGGGTCTTTGCCGACTGGGTGGTGAAGGTGATCGCGCAGTCGCAGCTCGATGGCGCGTAAGCCGAGGACGAACTTGGCTGTGGGTCAGGCCTGCCGGTTCTTGGCATTGTTGCGCTTGGACTTCGGCTTGAAGTCACCGGCCGTTTTCCGCGCGTCAGGCTTCCCCTTCTTCTTGCTCCAGGGCTTTTCGTCCCGCTTCTCCGGATGCGCGTCCTGCGTGAGGGGAGGCTTCTTTTCGAACTTGCGTTTCGGCTGAAAGTCTTTTTGGCCACGCTCCGGCGCAGTCTCTGCCGGCCGCGGCCTTTTCCTCGCGAATTCTTGCTTGTCGTCGCGGGGCCGCGAGCTGTCCGGGGCGCCCGGCAGCGACTTGACGCGAATGCCCTTTTCCAGCGTCCTGTTCGGGCCGATCGCGGAGAGGAAGCGCTCGGCGCCTTCGGCCGTCAGCTCGACATAGGTTTCCTCGGGCTGCATGCGGATCGCGCCGATGTCGCGCTTGCTGAGCTTGCCATGGCGGCAGAGCATCGGGATCAGCCAACGGGGCTCGGCGTTCTGCTTGCGCCCGACGGAGAGCGAGAACCATTGCCCGTCGGTGAAGTCGGCGCGCGGCGCGGGGCCGTTGTCGCCGGTTAAGGCCGGGCCGTCGCGGCGGGCTTTTTTCCGGTCGTCGGAAAGGGAGACGTCGGAAAGCTCCTCTGGCGCTGAGCGGCCGGCGCGAAACTGCCGCAGGAAGGCGGCGGCGAGCTTTTCGGCACCATGGCGCTCGATCAGCGCATGCACGATCGCCTGCTCGTCGTCGCGCAGCGGCTCATCGAAGGCCGCATCGGCAATGAGGCGCTCCTCGTCGCGGCGCGTCACCTCGTCCGCGGACGGCGGTTTCGCCCAGGCTGCGGTGATGCGGGCGCCGTCCAGCAGTCGCTCCGCTTTCCGCCGCTGATTGAGCGGCACGATCAGAGCGCTGACGCCCTTCTGGCCGGCGCGGCCGGTGCGGCCGCTGCGGTGCAGCAGCGTCTCCGAATTGGTCGGCAGGTCTGCATGGATGACGAGCTCGAGACCCGGCAGGTCGATGCCGCGCGCTGCCACGTCGGTCGCGATGCAGACCCGGGCGCGTCCGTCGCGCATCGCCTGGAGCGCGTGGTTTCGCTCATTCTGGCTGAGCTCGCCCGAAAGCGCCACGACCGAGAAGCCGCGATTGTTGAAGCGGGCCGTCAGGTGGTTGACCGCGGCGCGCGTCGAGCAGAAGACGATCGCATTGCGAGCCTCGTAATAGCGAAGCACGTTGATGATGGCGTTCTCGCGGTCGCTCGGGGCGACGAGGAGCGAGCGGTATTCGATGTCGCCATGCTGCTTCTGCTCGGAGGCGACGCCGATGCGCACGGCGTCGCGCTGGTAGTTCTTGGCAAGGGTGGCGATCGAGCGCGGCACGGTCGCCGAGAACATCAGTGTGCGGCGCTCGGCCGGCGATGCTTCGAGGATGAATTCCAGGTCCTCGCGGAAGCCGAGATCGAGCATCTCGTCGGCTTCGTCCAGAACCACCGCCCGCAACGCCGAAATGTCGAGCGAGTCGCGGCGGACATGGTCGCAGATCCGCCCCGGCGTTCCGACGACGATGTGAGCGCCGCGCTCGAGCGCCCGCCGTTCGCTGCGGATATCCATGCCGCCGACGCAGGAGGCGATCGTTGCCCCTGTGATCTCATAGAGCCATTCGAGCTCGCGCTTGACCTGCAGCGCCAGTTCGCGCGTCGGCGCAATGACGAGCGCCAGCGGCAGGCCAGGCGCATCGAATTGCTTTGCAGGGCCGAGCAGCGTCGGTCCGAGCGCCAGACCGAAGGCAACGGTCTTGCCGGAGCCGGTCTGAGCGGACACAAGCGCGTCGGCGCCCTCGAGCGCCGGGTCGAGCATCGCCTTTTGAACCGGTGTCAGGGTGTTGTAACCGCGTTTCGCCAACGCCTCGCCGATCGAGGGCGCGATCCCTTCGAACTCTGTCATGTTCTGTCTTTCGGATTTCGGTCGTCGCACCGGCAGACGAGCGGACCATGGATCGGGTCGTCATCAGGCGTCGATAGCCGCGGCCAACGTCGCGGCCCTGTTCATTTGCGGCGCTACATACGCGCTGCCGGAGAGAATGTACAGGGGCGGGTGGTCAGTGCCGCGGGCCGTTGCGGCGCATGCCGAATTCGTTGGCACCTTGCACGCCGGGCCAGAGACAGAGGGCGATGAAGACGATAGGGCTTAGCACCGGGATGAAAAGGCAGAGGGCGAGCGGGCCGGGATAGCCGATATCGTGCAGGCGCTTGATCGCCAGCATGGCGATCGAAACGGTCGAGGCAACGCCGGAGCCTATAAGCGCCAGCGTCCAGAGCGCCAGTGCCGCGTCCTGGTCCTCGTATTTCAGCATCTGCATCAGGACGATACCGCCCAGCACGCACCAGAATAACCAGGAGAGAAAGAAGGGGAGGCGGCCGATCCGGCCGGACGGGCTGAAGAACAGCCAGGTCATGCTCGGCTGCCGCCCCTCCTCGGCCATGGTCAGTCCCGGAGCAGCTCGTTGATGCCGGTCTTGGAGCGCGTCTTCTCGTCGACCCGCTTGACGATGACGGCGCAATAGAGGTTCGGCGCCGGCTGGCCGTTTGCCATCGTCGAGCCCGACGGCATGGAGCCGGCGACGACGACCGAGTAGGGCGGCACCTCGCCATACATGACTTCGCCCGTGGCGCGGTCGACGATCTTCGTCGACTTGCCGATGAAGACGCCCATGCCGAGGACGGAACCTTCGCGGACGATGCAACCCTCGACCACTTCGGAGCGGGCGCCGACGAAGCAATTGTCCTCGATGATCGTCGGTCCGGCCTGCATCGGTTCAAGCACCCCGCCGATGCCGACGCCGCCCGAAAGATGCACGTTCCTGCCGATCTGTGCGCAGGAGCCGACGGTCGCCCAGGTGTCGACCATCGTTCCCTCGCCGACATAGGCGCCGAGGTTGATGAAGGAGGGCATCAGGACCGCACTCGGGGCGATATAGGCGGAGCGGCGCACCACGCAGTTCGGCACGGCGCGGAAGCCCGCCTTCTCGAATTCGTTGACGCTCCAGCCATCGAACTTGGAGGGGACCTTGTCCCACCAGACGGATTCGCCCGGGCCGCCCTTGACGAGCTCCATGGGGTTCAGCCGAAAGGAGAGGAGCACGGCCTTCTTGAGCCACTGGTTGACGGTCCAGGCCCCATCGGCGCCGCGTTCGGC
The DNA here is from genome assembly GCF_001651865.1 of Sinorhizobium glycinis. Taxonomy (GTDB): domain Bacteria; phylum Pseudomonadota; class Alphaproteobacteria; order Rhizobiales; family Rhizobiaceae; genus Sinorhizobium; species Sinorhizobium glycinis. Next base: position 1,067,507 of record NZ_LPUX01000053.1, on the reverse strand, counting down.
GACGCGCACCTTGCCGCTGTCGAGCAGGTTCAACGCCGCCTCGACCGCATCGCGGATCGCGCCGCGTGTGCTGGTGTTGACGGTCTCGCGATCTTCAAACGCGGTCTCGATCGTCTGCGACAGGGAGGCGAGGTCGTGGTTCGTCATCGGAATTCCTTAACGTTCGGCGTTGTCCAGCAAGCTCTACTGCATAATTCTTCAAACCGGAACCGATTTAAGGTCGGAATCGGCCGGCAATTCAGAGGGCGCCGCCAACCGCTCGCGCCTGAAAGAAGTGCGTCGCCGCGGCACCTGGCTCTGAAAAGTTGAAGGGCTTTTCGGCCCGCTCTCCGAACGGGGGACTTGGCAAGCCTTCCCGTTTCCGGCAGAGAGACGCACTTATGGCTTAGCAACATATGCATGGACGTGTCCGGACGAGATGCCGGCTGTTCGGAACGCGACGGGACGAAGATATATGGGACGCATGAAGAAGCGCAGTTTGCGCCGCAAGGGCGGGGTCTGGGATCCGCTCGCAGACAGCTCGCAAAGCAGGCAGCGCGCCTCGACTGTTCCTCTGACGCCCCAATCGGCCTCTCCGACCTACCGGCTCGCCTATATCGACGACGATTTCCTGTGCCGCGAGGAACTGCGGCCGGTGCGCCTGCAGCTCGAACTTTTGAAGACGGAGATGATGCTCGAGGAGCGCGGCATCAACTCGACCGTGGTGATGTTCGGCGGCGCGCGCATTCCGGAGCCGGGCGGCGAGGCCTGGGCGGCCAAGAACGAGACGCAGCGCCAGAACCTGGAGGCGGCCTCGGTCTACTACACCGAGGCGCGCAAGTTCGCCAGAATCTGTTCCGAGCAGTCCGCCAAGCTCGGTCACAAGGAATATGTGATCGTCACCGGCGGCGGTCCGGGCGTCATGGAGGCGGGAAATCGCGGTGCCGCGGATGCCGGCGCGCCATCGATCGGCCTCAACATCGTCCTGCCGCACGAGCAGGCGCCGAACAGCTACGTCACGCCGGAACTGTCCTTCAACTTCCACTATTTCGCCATCCGCAAGATGCATTTCCTGCTGCGCGCCAAGGCGGTGGCGGTCTTCCCCGGCGGCTTCGGCACGCTCGACGAGCTGTTCGAGACCATGACGCTGATGCAGACCGGCCGCCTGGCGCTCGTGCCTCTGATCCTCTTCGGCGAGAAGTTCTGGCGCACCATCATCAATTTCGAGGCACTGGCCGAGTTCGGCACCATCGCGCCGAACGATCTCGACCTCGTGCATTTCGTCGAAACCGCCGAGGAGGCCTGGGAGATCATCGCCCGCTTCTACGAGACGGTGGATCCGCGCTCGGTGCCGATGGCGTCTGGCAGGCGGTAACACAGGATAACGAAGACCCCTCCCACAAGGGGGAGGGGCTTCCCGGCTGCACCGTATCGACCCTTACTAACGGCCGTTGCGTCCAGCGCGACGGTTCGAACGGGGCAGGTGATCGCGGCGGGCGCCGAGCCCCTCCCACCTGTGGGGAGGGGTTGGGGAGGGCATTCGCACCCTCTTCAGTCGCCGATCACGCCCCTGCCACCACCCGACGCAGGAAGCCTGCCAGGTCCTCGGTGACGTAGTCGATCTGCTCGTCCGCGTCGCTGGAGGTCTCCCAGGCTTCGGCGAACTCGTATTCGAGGTTGCGCGGCACCAGCAGAACCGTCTTCATGCCGAGCGCTTTCGGCACCAGGAGGTTGCGCGGCAGGTCCTCGAACATCGCCGCGTGCTGCGTGTCGACGCGGTGAAGACTCATGAACTTGTCGTAGGTATCGCCGGCAGGCTTCGGCACATAGCCGGCGGCGACGATGTCGAAGATGTCGTCGAAATGATCGAGAATGCCGAGCGCGCGTGCCGTCATCTCGGCATGCATGACGCTGCCATTGGTGAAGATGAACTTGCGCCCAGGCAAGGCCCTGATGGCTTCGCCAAGCTCAGGGTTCGCCGGTACCACGCTGTAATCGATCGCATGCGCCCTTTCGAGGAAGTCGTTCGGATCGATGCCGTGATGGATCATCAGGCCCTGGAGCGTGGTGCCGTGATCGCGGTAGTATTCCTTCTGGAGCTTTTTCGCCTCCGCCGGCTCGAGCGACAGGAGTTCGGCCACATAGGCCGTCATGTTGCGGTCGATCTGCGCGAAGAGATTGACGTGGTGCGGATAGAGCGTGTTGTCGAGATCGAAGACCCAGTCTATGACATGGGCAAATTCTTCATGGGTCGGCAGGCGGTCGAGCTTTTTCATGGCCGCCTTATGGCATGGCGCGTTGGCGAGGAAAACGGATTTATTTTACGCGCGCTTCGCCGGCGCATGGATTGTCGCCGTTCAGCATGCTAGCCGGCGAAGATGGAAACCTGGATTCTCATCACCGTCGCCGCAGCCTTTCTGCAGAATATCCGCTCCTCCATGCAGAAGCACCTGAAGGGCGCCATGGGCACGACCGGCGCCACCTTCGTGCGCTTCGGCTTCGGGATGCCCTTCGCGCTCCTGTATCTGGGCATACTGTGGCGGGTTGCGGGACACGACCTGCCGGTTCCGAACGGCACATTCTTCTTCTGGTCGCTCGTCGGCGGACTGGCGCAGATCGCCGCCACTTTCCTGCTTGTCCATCTCTTCTCCTTCCGCAACTTCGCCGTCGGCACGGCCTATTCCCGCACCGAACCCGCCCAGGCGGCGCTTTTCGGCTTGATCTTCCTGGGCGAGAAGGCAAGCCTCGGCGCGCTGGTCGCGATCGCCATCTCGGTGGTCGGCGTCATGCTCATATCCGTCGCCCGAACGACGCTGAGTGCCGGCTCGCTGCTCACTTCCGTCTTCAGCCGGACGGCCGCGATCGGGCTCCTCTCCGGCACGTTCTTCGGTCTCTCGGCCGTTTCCTATCGCTCCGCCTCGCTGGCCTTGGCGCCGAGCCTTCCGGCGCCGGATTATCTGATGCAGGCGAGTTTCACCCTCGGCTTCGTCATCCTGCTGCAGACGATCGTCATGCTCTTCTGGATCGTCGCGCGGGAGCCGGATGAGTTGAAGCGGATCGGTGTCGCATGGAGGCCCGCCTTCGTCGTCGGCTTTGTCGGAGCCTCGGCCTCCTTCGGCTGGTTTTCGGCGATGACCTTGCAGCAGGCCGCGATCGTCAAGGTGGTGGCCCAGGTCGAGATGCTTTTCACCTTCGCCTCGTCCTTCTTCGTTTTTCGCGAGTGGATCAATCGCCTCGAACTGACCGGTTGCCTCCTGATTGTTCTGGGCGTGGTGATGCTGATCGTGCTTTGATGCATCGGCGCAACGTGATCCTATAGCGACATTGCACCGCGAACCGGTACTATTCAGGCGATTCGCACGTGGCCAAGGCGAACGGGGCGTCTAATCAAGGAGGAGATGCGATGACCCAGGAGGAGAGGGCGCTTGCCTTTGCAGGCCTGCACCGCAAGGGCGATCCGATCGTTCTCTACAATATATGGGACGCGGGCAGCGCCCGCTGCGTGGCCGAGGCCGGCGCCAAGGCGCTGGCCACGGGAAGCTGGTCGGTGGCGGCCGCGCATGGTTTCGGCGACGGGCAGAAGATCCCGCTGCAACTGCTGGTCGAGATCGCCCGCGAGATCGCCGCGGCGACCGACCTGCCGCTGTCGGTCGACTTCGAGGGCGCCTATTCGGAAGATCCGGCCCAGGGAGCGGCCAATGTGGCGCAATTGATCGACGCCGGCGCGATCGGCATCAATTTCGAGGATCAGGTCGTCGGCAAAAACGGGATTCATCCGATCGACAAACAGGCGGCTCGCATCCGCGCGATCCGCGACATGGCGGAACGCCAGAACGTCCCGCTTTTCATCAATGCCCGCACCGACCTGTTCCTGCAGGAAAGCGATGCGACACGCCACGCGAATTTGCTGGATGGTGCGATCGCCCGCTCCAAAGCCTATGCCGAAGCGGGGGCGAGCGGCTTCTTCGCGCCGTGGCTCGTCGATGTCGACCTGATCGGCAGGCTTTGCGCCGCGTCGCCGCTGCCGGTGAATGTCATGATGAGGCCCGGCGCGCCGGACCTTGCAACGCTTGCCGCCGCCGGAGTCGCCCGCGTCAGCTACGGGCCGTTCCCGTATCGGGCGATGATCGCCTGGCTGCGCGGTGAGGCGGAGAAGGTCTACGGGAAGTAACTGTCAGGAGGGTTTGCCCCTCATCCCGCTGCCGCGACCTTCTCCCCGTTGGCACGGGGAGAAGGGGTATGCCGCGCCGCCTCTGTCCCCTCTCCCCGCGCGCGGGGAGAGGGTTAGGGTTAGGGGCAAAGTTGCGGTGTGTAGAGGCGGAGACGCCCGCCCTTACGGCACGATCAGCGTGCCGGCGCCGCGCTCGGTGAAGATCTCCAAGAGCACCGAATGGGCGGTCTTGCCGTTGAGGATGACGACGCCCTGCACGCCCGCCTTGATCGCCTCCATGCAGGTTTCGACCTTCGGGATCATGCCGCCGGAAATGGTGCCGTCGGCGATAAGCGCGCGCGCCTGGGCGACCGAAAGCTCCTTGATGAGATTGCCTTGCTTGTCGAGAACACCGGGAACATCTGTCAGGAACAGGAGGCGCGTCGCGTTGAGCGCGCCGGCGATGGCGCCCGCGAAAGTATCGGCGTTGATGTTGTAGGTATGTCCGTCGCGGCCGGGAGCGACGGGGGCGATCACCGGGATCATTTCCGAGCGCGCCAAGAGGTCGAGAAGTGTGCGGTCCACTTCGACCACCTCGCCGACGAAGCCGAGATCGAGTATGCGTTCGATATTGGAGTCCGGATCCTTGATGGTCTTCCGCGCCTTTTCCGCGAAGACCATGTTGCCGTCCTTGCCGCAAAGCCCGATTGCCCATTCGCCGGTCTGATTGATGAGCGCGACGATCTCCTTGTTGATCGAACCGGCGAGCACCATCTCGACGATCTCGACGGTCTTCTCGTCCGTGACGCGAAGCCCGCCCTCGAATTTCGATTCGATGCCCATCTTGTTGAGCATGGCGCCGATCTGCGGTCCCCCGCCATGCACGACGATCGGATTGACGCCCGACTGCTTCAGGAGCGCGATATCGCTGGCGAAGGCGCGCCCGAGCTCGGGATTGCCCATGGCGTGGCCGCCGTATTTGACGACGATCGTCTTGTTCTCGTAGCGCTGCATGTAAGGCAGGGCCTGGGCGAGCAGGCGTGCCTGGATTTCACTCTCTGTTGCGGACATGACGGACCCTCGAAGATTGCCGGCTGCTGTTTAGCGCAAGTTTCCGCCGGATGGAATGATCCGGGCGCAACATAAGTCGACCCACGATGACGCCGGCCCGTGGCGAAAAGCTGTCACCTGTACGATTGACGAGATTTGGGATTTGGCTGATCCTGCTTAAGTCCGAGGTGAAATCTCTCGAATCGAGAGAGCATGGAACGATGACGACGCAGAAACCCGAGAGCGGGGATTCCCGCCGCGATGAGGTGATCGCCGGGGAATACGTGCTGGGCGTGCTGTCCGCAGAAGACCGCCGCAAGGTCGAAGCGCGCATGGCGACCGACGGGGACTTCGCTGCCATGGTGCTGCGCTGGCGGAACAACCTCGCATCCCTCGACTCCGCCTATGAAACGATTGCGCCGCCGCGCGCCTTGCCTGCCGTCGAGCGCCGGCCGCTGCATGGCGGCGTGGGCGATTCCACGGGATTGTGGAGTTCCGTGTCTTTTTGGCGCAGCCTCGCCATCGCGTCGCTGGCCGCCCTCGCCGTCCTGGTGATCTCCCTGGCGGGACTGTTCGGCGGCGGTTCGGGCGGCCGGCCGCTGGTGGCAGAACTGACGGGGCAAGGCATTTCAGTGGGTCTTGTTGCCCAGTTCGACGTCGGCTCCGGACGGCTGCGGTTGACTCCGGTTGCGGCGAGCCAAAGCGGGGAAAAATCCCTCGAACTCTGGCTGCTACGGGGCAACGATCCTGCGATCTCCCTCGGCGTTATGCCGCAGTCCGGTGAAGGCGAGTTCCGGGTTCCTCCCTCGATGCGGACGAAGATCACCGAAGGCTCGACCCTCGCCGTCAGCCTCGAGCCGCGCGGTGGTTCGCCGACCGGCTCTCCCAGCGGCCCGGTCCTCGCCCGAGGCACTGCCGGCTATCGTTGAACGTACGAGACATGCAGGTCAGCATCGTCGTCGGCAACCCTCATCCCGCTGCCGCGACCTTCTCCCCGCAAGCGGACGCAAGCGGGAAGAAGGGGCATGCCGCAGCCTCTCGTTCCCTAACGTGGCTTGGCGAGGGGATGCCAACCTAATGCATGTCCCCCAAAAGTGTGCAGCGGTTTTGGGATGACGGCATCCATGAAACAAAGACCTAAAGCGCGCCGCGTGAATACGTTTGAACGCCACGCGCTTTAGCAGCAGATCAAAACGTCCCGGCTTGCGGCGAGGGCGTCTGCACATCGGAAAGGGCGGCCTGGAGCTTCTGCTCCTGCTCCGGGGAGAGGGAGGTCTTCAGCACACGGCCGCGAAGTCCCGACAACTCGGCGAGCACCTTTTCCGGCTGCACCTTGCGCACCAGGATGAAGAGGGCGGAAGAGTTGTTCGGAATCGTGCTGCCGAGCGACTTGATGAAATCGTCGTCGATGCCGTAATCGGCAAGCGAACCGGAGAGGGCTCCGGCCCCTGCGCCGATCGCGCCGCCGATCGCGAAACCTGCGAGCGGGTTCAGGAAAAGCAACCCGACCAGTCCGCCCCAGAGCGAGCCTGACAGGAGGCCCGAGGCCGCACCGACAGTTGGGAGATTGATGCTCTGTTTCAGATGCACCTTGCCCTCGGCATCGCGCACCACGACGACCGCGTCTTCCAGATCGATCAGATATTCCTTCTTCAGGCTATGGAGCTTCAGGAGGACGCGGTCGGCCTCCTCCGGCGTGTCGAAACCAATGACAATCAAGTCGGACATCTCTCTCTCCTCTGACACTGCAGCGCAATGCGTCTTCCAGGCGCACAAAGGTCGCTGCAGCACTTTTGAATGCTGCATGTCTCCTTGGGTTGCGGCCCAGGGAAACATGCAGGGCGACGAGCGCCTGTCGTCGCCAGCGAGGAAGATAGAGCGGCTGAATTCGCCGGGTAGTGAGTTGCGGCAGATGTGTATGGCAGCGCAGGCGACCGGTGCTGCGCATGACGGTTTTAGCGCAGGACGGCCTGTTCGATTGCTGAGCGCAGATCTTCGATCCCGGCGCCCTTTTCCGAGGACGTCGACAACACCTCCGGATAGGCGGCCGGCCGCTTCTTGATCTTGTCGAGCGTTTCGGCGATCAGCCGCGGCACGCCGGCGGCCTTGATCTTGTCGGTCTTGGTGAGCACGATCTGGTAGGAGACCGCCGCCTTGTCGAGGAGCGACAGCACTTCCTCGTCGTTCTTCTTGATGCCATGGCGGGCGTCGATCAGCACATAGACGCGCTTCAGCGTCGAGCGGCCGCGCAGATAATCGAAGACGAGCTTCGTCCAGGCATCGACCTGCTCCTTCGGCGCCTGGGCGTAGCCGTAGCCGGGCATGTCGACGAGCGCCATCGGCGGCAGATCGTCGGCCTCGCCGGAATAGCCGTCCGGCACGAAATAGTTGAGTTCCTGGGTGCGCCCGGGCGTATTGGAGGTACGGGCGAGGCCCTTGTGGCCGACGAGGGCGTTGATCAGCGACGACTTGCCGACATTGGAACGGCCGGCAAAGGCGACCTCCGTCGGCCCCTCCGGCGGCAGGAACTTCATCGCCGGCACGCCGCGGATGAAGATCCACGGCCGGCCGAAGACACTGGCGTTCTGATTGTTCTTCCCCGACATGTTCTGACGTTCCTCTTTGCCGCGCCGGCATCCGGCTTTTGAGACTGCTTGTCAAGCGCGGCCGCGCCCGCTGCCCTGACGCCCCGCCGTACGTGAAAGAAAAAGCCCCGGACTTTTCGATCCGGGGCCGCGGAGCAAAAGTTGGGTGCCGGCTATTCCGCCGGCTTGGGTTTCTTGGCGAACATCCCCTTCAGATTGTCGAAGAGTTCGATCTTCACGCCCTGGCGCTTCATGATGATCGACTGCTGGGCAATCGACAGGGTGTTGTTCCAGGCCCAGTAGATCACCAGGCCCGCCGGGAAGGACGCCAGCATGAAGGTGAAGACCAGCGGCATCCAGGTGAACAGCATCGCCTGGGTCGGGTCCGGCGGCGTCGGGTTCATGCGCATCTGCAGGAACATGGTGATGCCCATGACGATCGGCCAGATGCCGAGATGCAGGAAGGCCGGACCATCGAACGGCAGCAGGCCGAAGAGGTTGACGATCGTCGTCGGATCGGGGGCGGAGAGGTCACGGATCCAGCCGAAGAACGGCGCGTGGCGCATCTCGATGGTGACGTAGATGACCTTGTAGAGCGCGAAGAACACCGGGATCTGGATGAGAATCGGCCAGCAGCCCGCCAGCGGATTGATCTTCTCGTCCTTGTAAAGCTGCATCATCGCCTGCTGCAGTCCCATGCGGTCGTCGCCGAACTTCTTCTTCAGTTCCTCCATTTTGGGCTGGACCTTCTTCATGTTCGCCATCGAAGCATATTGCTTGTTGGCGAGCGGGAAGAAGATCAGCTTGACGACGATCGTGGTGATGAGGATCGCGATGCCGAAATTGCCGAACAGACGGAAGAAAAAGTCCATCATTTTGAACATCGGCTTGGTGATGAAGTAGAACCAGCCCCAGTCGATCAGCTTGTCGAAATTTGGGATGGCATAAGCTACTTCATAGTTGTCGACGACCGGGACTTCCTTCGCGCCGGCGAAAACGAGGTTCTTGACTTCCGCAGACTGGCCCGGCGCGACGGTGATGGCATCGCTCTTGTAATCGCTCTGATAGCGCGGGCGACCGTCGGCGAAGTGAGAGAAGCGGATGTCGAAGGGCGTCTCCTGCGGCGGGACGATCGTCGCGGCCCAGTACTTGTCGGTGATGCCGAGCCAGCCGCCCGTCGATTTGCCCGGTTCGACCGGCTGGTCGTCCTCGACCTTCGAATAGCCGACCTCCTGAAGGCCGTTTTCGCCCGCCACGCCGATGAAGCCCTCGTGTAGCACGTAGATGCTCGGCGTCGTCGGCTTGTTGAAGCGCGTCACACGGCCATAGGAGGAAAGCGAGACCGGCGCGGCGCCCTCGTTCTTGATGCTGTCGACGACCTGGAACATATAGCGATCGTCGACGGAGATGGTCCGGGCGAAGGTGATGCCCTTGTCGTTCGTGTAGGTGAGCGTGACCGGCGTTGCAGGCGTCAGCTTGTCGCCGCCCGAAAGCGTCCAGACGGTCTGCGGGCCAGGTACGGAGCCGGTCGCGTCGCTGCCGATATAGCCGATCTCGGTGAAATAGCCGTCCGCGGTCTCCGCCGGGCTGAAGAGGGTGATGACCGGGCTCTTCGGATCGACCGTCTCGCGGTAGCCCTTGAGCTTCAGGTCGTCGAAGCGTGCGCCGGTCAGGTTGATGGAACCGGAAAGCGCCGGCGTGTCGATCGCGACGCGTGCAGACTTGGCCACGGCCTGGTCTCGGCTTTCGCCGGCGCCCGGGATTGCGCCGCCGGGAAGTGCCTGGCCCGGCGCCGCCTGCTGGCCGCCCTGCTGGGGCTGCGCCTGCTGCGTCTGCTGGGCTTTTTCCGCAGCGATCCGGTCCTTTTCCATCCGTGGATTGACATAGAAGAACTGCCAAGCGACGAGGATCAGCACCGAGAGCGCTATCGCCACGAAATAATTGCGGTTGTTTTCCATCATGGTTTCCTGGAACCGGCCGGGGGCCGCTTCGGTTTCGGCTTGTTTTCGATGCGCTCCCGTAGCGCCCGGGTCAATGCGTTAAAAGGTGCATTCAGGAGATCGCGTCGGGCGACAATCACATAGTCGTGTCCGGGTTTCATTGCAAACCCGGCGGAAAGCCGCACGGCTTCCTTGAGGCGTCGGCGCATCCGGTTTCGCTCAACCGCGCTGCCGTGCTTTTTGGTAACGGTGAAGCCGACGCGGGCTTCGCCTTCCGGATCGTTCCGGTCAAGAACTTCGAGGAGAAATAGCGGGCCTTTGCGGCTTTCTCCAGCCCTGACCGCCAAAAACTGCGGACGGCTTTTCAGCCGTCCGACAGTGGTCTTGTCTTTTTCTGACGTCATGTGCCCAAACAATGCTTTCGGGCAGCTTCGGCTCAGGCCGAAAGACGCTTGCGGCCACGAGCCCGGCGGGCTGCGAGAACCTTGCGGCCACCCTTGGTGGACATACGTGCACGGAAGCCGTGACGGCGCTTGCGGACAAGCTTGGACGGTTGGTAGGTACGCTTCATTTATTTAAATACCGCGGTGTGCGGCCCTTCTTGAGTTTGCAAATTGCAAGAGCGTTTACGTTACCGGACACAGCTTCGCCTTCGGGCGGCTTGACCGGACGTGCGCGGCTTATAAGGACAAATGTCCGGCAAAGTCAATTCCCGCCATGTCCTTCCCGCGAAGCGAGCCCGGCCGGAGGGGCAGTTCCGGCGGAGCCGATGTCTCACCCGGTCCATTTTCCGCGAAAACGTCAGGGCTTTTTTAACCGAAGATATTTTAGAATTTACTAATGCGTGTAGGCCGCGTGCCTGTGCCCGTAAAGGGTGAGCGGCGCGGAAGGGGGAGCAGGAAATGAGAATTCGCGGAAAGATATACTTGATCGTCGGCATCATGAGCCTGCTGGCGATCGCCATCACCGGCATGTCGTTGCTGATCGTGTCCAAATACAGCGACGAACTTGAACAACTCCAGAACGCGTCCGAACGAAGCTTCAAGGGCGAGCGGCTCAACCGCCTGGTGACGGCCGTGGTGATGGAATCGCGCGGGGTCTATGCAGCGCCGACAATCGAGAAGGCCACGCCTTTCGCTGAGGGTATCATCAAGAACCTCGACAAGATCGACGCGCTGTTGAAGGACTGGCGCCCGCTGGTGCCGGCAGACAGGCTGCCGGAATTCGACGCGGTGGCCAAGCGCGCCGAGGAATTCAAGCTGTTCCGCACCGAAACGGCCCGCCTCGGCCGGGAGGTCTCGCCGCAGGCCGCCAACGAGCAGGGCAACAACGAGGCCAACCGTGCCAACCGCAAGGCCTTCCAGGCGGAGATTGACGTGGTCGTCGATGCCGACCGGGAATCCCTCCAGGCCATCACCGAAGAGATCGCCGCCTTCGAAAGCACGATCGTCCTCATCGTCCTCAGCATTGCCGGCCTCGGCATGGCTGCCGGCATCGGCGCGGCCTTCTATATCGGCACCAACCATCTCAGCCGCCCAATCGTCGACCTGACCGGCAGGATGAAGGTCCTGGCCGGCGGCGATCTCTCGGTCGACGTGCCCTTTGCCGGGCGCAAGGACGAGATCGGGGACATGGCGGCGGCCGTCGAGGTCTTCAAGCAGAACGGACTTGCGGTGCGCGAGCTCAATGCCCAGGAAGCGGCGCTGCGTGAAAAGAGCGCCGAACTGCAGTCGAGCATCGGCGTCGTCGTCGCGGCCGCGGCCGCCGGCGACTTCACACAGCGTATCGGCAAGGATTACGACAACGACGATCTGAACCGCTTCGCCGCCAGCGTCAACGAACTCGTCGGCAGCGTCGACAGCGGGATTGCCGAAACGCGGCGGGTGATCGCGAGTCTGGCGGCAGGCGATCTGACGCAGAGCATGGATGGCCGCTTCCAGGGCGCCTTCGCCGAACTGCAGAAGAACGTCAACGAGACCTTCTCGACCCTGCAGAAGACCATACGCGAGGTGCGCTCGGCAACGGATTCGATCAACGGCAACGCGTCCGAACTGCGCTCGGCCGCCGACGACCTGTCGAAGCGGACCGAGCAGCAGGCCGCCTCGCTGGAGGAGACCTCGGCTGCCCTCGACGAGATCACCGCGGCGGTGCGCAGTTCGACCGAGCGGGCCCACGAGGCGACGCTCATGGTGACCGAAGCGAAGGAAAACGCCGCCGAATCCGCCTCCGTGGTGCGCAACGCCATCGAGGCGATGGGGCGCATCGAGCAGGCCTCGAGCGAGATCGGCCAGATCACCAACGTCATCGACGAGATCGCCTTCCAGACGAACCTGCTGGCGCTGAATGCGGGCGTCGAGGCCGCCCGTGCCGGCGACGCCGGCAAGGGTTTCGCGGTCGTCGCGCAGGAGGTGCGCGAACTCGCCCAGCGTGCCGCCAGCGCCGCCAAGGACATCAAGGCGCTGATCTCGAAATCCGGCAGCGAGGTGGCGACCGGCGTCAAGCTCGTGCAGGCGACGGGTGCTGCGCTCGGCGAGATCGAGACGCGCGTTCTGAAAATCAACGATCACATCCATTCGATCGCGATCGCCGCACGCGAGCAGTCGACGGGGCTCGGCGAGGTGAGCACCGCCGTCAACCAGATGGATCAGGTGACGCAGCGCAATGCCGCCATGGTCGAGGAGGCAAATGCGGCGACGCACAAGCTCTCAGCCGAAGCTAACGGTCTCGCTACCCTCATCACCTATTTCAAGGTCGACCACGAGCCGGCGCATGCGATCACGCCCGCCAGGGAGACGAGCCGCCCCGTCGCATCGCCCGCCCGCCGCATGATGGGAACGGTCGCCCGCGCCTTCGGCGGCGGCTCGGTGGCTGCCGTCCGCAGCGATTGGGAAGAGTTCTGAGCCCGAGACAAAATCGAGCAGATCAACAAGCCCGCCGGCCGCCGCCGGCGGGCTTCCTATTCTCACGGCAACGTGAGTTGTCATGGCCGGCCGTTCACGCTCTCGTTTAAGGACGCGACCATTCTTTACTGGTCGGCCGGCTGGAGTCCTTCTAAGTCAAGGAATTAAGTCACGCGAAAGCGAAGTTCATGAGCCATGGTGTCAGCAACGGGGCGGAAGAAGAAAGAGCCCTGAGCGTTCGCCTGGGCCGGAAGGACGGCGTTTTCGGAGGTGCCCGGTCGCGCTGGCGGGCCTTGCCGCTTGCGCTGCTGCTTGCGGGCGGAGTGGTCGCCTATGCCCTCGGACTGCAGAACTATGTTTCGCTGTCAGAGCTCGTCCGTCATCAGGAAGCGCTGAGCCTCCATGTCGACGCCTATCCCGTCCGTTCCGCCCTGGCATTCTTTGCTGTCTATGTCGCGGCCGTGGTCTTCTCGATCCCCGCGGCATCGGTGCTGACGATTTCTGCCGGATTTCTGTTCGGCCCCTTCCTCGGCGGCGCGATCACGGTACTCGCGGCTACCTTGGGAGCAAGCCTCCTGTTTCTCGCGGCGCGCGGCGTCCTCGGCGATCTCCTGCGACGGCGTGCCGGACGCTTTTTGGAGCGCCTCGCCGAAGGGTTCCGGCGCAATGCCTTCCTTTACCTGCTGGTCTTGCGGCTGGCGCCGGTCTTTCCGTTCTTCGTCGTCAACATCGCGCCGGCCTTTTTCGACGTGAAGCTGCGTACCTACGTCGCCGCCACTCTCATCGGCATCGTTCCGGCGACTTTTGCCTATGCGTGGCTCGGCTGCGAACTCGATGACGTGATCGCCCGCGCTGGCGAGAGCGGTCACGCGCTGGCGCTTTCGGATTTTGCAACGAAGGAAATTTCGCTGGTCCTTCTGGTGCTGGCGCTGTTTGCGGCATTGCCTCTCGCCTACAGGCTTATAAAGTCACGTCGACAAGGCTGACGACGAGAAGGCGCGCGGCGTGGGCAAGATACTCAAACCGGACATTTGCGTGATCGGCGGCGGTGCGGCCGGCCTGTCGGTCGCCGCCGGTGCGGCCGCCTTCGGCGTTCCCGTCGTTCTCGTCGAACAGGGCAAGATGGGCGGCGATTGCCTGAACTATGGCTGCGTGCCGTCGAAGGCGTTGATCGCGGCGGCAAGGCAGGCGCAGGCGATGCGCCAGGCAGGCGCGTTCGGCCTGGTGGCGGCAGAGCCGTTCATTGACGGTGAAAGGCTTCGGGCTCGCATTCGCTCGGTGATCGAGGGTATTGCGCCGCATGACTCCGTCGAGCGCTTTTCGGGCCTCGGCGTCGAGGTCATCCAGGAAACGGCCCGCTTCATCGACGACCGGACGGTCGCCGCCGGCGATCATCTCATTCGCGCCAGGCGCTTCGTCATCGCCACCGGCTCCTCGCCAGCCATTCCGTCGATCGCCGGCCTGGCCGAGACGCCTCACCTTACCAACGAAACGCTGTTCGAGTTCAAGCATGTGCCCCGGCACCTCCTTATCGTCGGCGCCGGGCCGTTCGGCCTTGAGATGGCCCAGGCCTATTGCCGGCTGGGAACCCGCGTCACGGTCGTCGAGAAGGCCGATGCGCTTTCGAGGGAAGATCCGGAACTGAAGACGATCGTCCTCGACGCCGTCCGAGCCGAAGGCACGACTCTCCACGAACGCACCGTCATTCGTTCGGTCGAACGCGCTGGCGATGGGGTCCTGCTGCATTGCGAGCATGAAAGCGGGCCGCTCGGCATCGAAGGAAGCGATCTGTTGCTGGCCACGGGCCGCGCTGCCAATCATGCGGCGCTGAACCTCGGCGCCGCCGGCATTCGTCACGATGCCGGGCAGATTCACGTCGGCGCGGACCTGCGCACGAGCAACCGCCGCGTCTATGTTGTCGGCGACGCGGCGGGCGGCCTGCAGTTCACGCATGCGGCGAACTACCACGCCAGGCTCGTCCTGCAGCAAATCCTCTTCCGCCTGCCGGCCCGCGAAATCCGGGATATCGTCCCCCGGGTCACCTTCACGGACCCGGAAATTGCCCAGGTCGGCCCGACCGAGGACGAGGCGCGCGCAAGCTTCGGCGCGATCGAGCTGGTCCGCTCGGATATGTCAGGAAGCGATCGGGCCCGAACCGACGGCCTGGGGCGCGGGATGGTCAAGGTCGTGGTCGGCCGAGGCGGGCGGATTCTCGGCGCCGGTATTGCCGGCGCAGGTGCAGGCGAGATGATCAACCTCTGGGCCTTCGCCGTTGCCAACCGGCTGACGCTCAAGCATTTTCGCGACTATGTCGCGCCCTATCCCACCCTTTCCGAGATTGGAAAACAGGCGGCGATCTCCTATTATTCTCCAATGGCGCGAAATCGCTTCGTTCGTTCTGCGATCCGCATCTTGCGGCGTTTCGGCTGAGGGCAGGGAATAGTCACAGGTCATGGTAGAAGACGCACGTCCGGCCAATGAGAGTGCGCCGCCGCGAGCGGCCGTCGGATTTCTGCGCGGGCTTTCCGGCAAGCTTCTGCTGCTGACGATAGTCTTCGTCATGCTGGCGGAAGTGCTGATCTTCGTGCCCTCCGTCGCAAACATGCGTATCCGCTGGCTCGAGGACCGGCTGAACACCGTGGCTGCCGCCGCCGTGGTCGTCGATGGGCTTCAGAACATCGAGCTGCCCCGCGCCGTGCAGCGCGAGACCCTGATGGCCACCGGCACCAAGGCGATCGTCATCCGCCGCAAGGATGCCTCGCGCATGATCGCGACGGTCGACATGCCGCCCGCGATCGACGGCGAATACGACATCGCCAACTTCACGGCGCTCGGCGCCATCCGCGACGCTTTCGATACGCTGCTTTTCGGCGGCAAGCGCGTCATGCGCGTCTATGGGCCGCTCGGCGAGAGCGATGCGACGATCGAACTTGTGATGAAGGATGGGAGCCTGCGCAATGCCATGCTCGTCTACTCGCGCAACGTGTTCCTGTTGTCGATCGTCATTTCGCTGATCACCGCGGCGCTGATCTTCCTCGCCATCAACCGCATGCTGATCGTGCCGATCAAGCGCTTGACGGCGAGCATGCAGGAATTTTCCGACGAGCCTTCCAGTCCGGAACGCGTCCTGGTGCCGCCGAAAGGCGGCGACGAGCTGGCGGTCGCCGGCCAGCACCTCGCCAGCATGCAGCGCGAACTGCAGAAGACCTTGAAGCAGCAGAAAAGCCTCGCCGAGCTCGGCCTTGCCGTTTCGAAGATCAACCACGACATGCGCAACATCCTGTCCTCGGCGCAGCTGATCTCCGACCGGCTTTCCGATGTCGACGACCCGGTGGTCAAGCGCTTCGCGCCGACGCTGCTCAGGACCATCGACCGAGCCGTCGGCTACACGCAGGAGGTGCTCTCCTACGGGCGGACGGCCGAGGCCGAACCGCGCCGCCGCTTCGTGGCGCTCCGCCCGCTTGTCCAGGATGTCGGCGAGCTCCTGGCGGTCGACCGCCAGAGCGGCATCGAATTCGATGTCCAGATCCGCGACGACATCATGGTCGATGCGGACGGCGAGCAGCTTTTCCGCGTCGTCCACAACATCTGCCGCAATGCCGTCCAGGCACTGACGAACCACCAGCCCGAAGACGGTCGCCCGAGGATGATTTCCGTCTCCGCCGTCCGGACGGGCAGCGTGGTGACGATCTCGATCGAAGATACCGGCCCGGGCATGCCGGCCAAGGCGCGCGAAAATCTTTTCACCGCCTTCCGCGGTTCGGCGCGCTCCGGCGGCACGGGGCTCGGCCTTGCGATCGCCCGCGAACTGGTACTCGCCCATGGCGGCACCATCGCGCTCGTCGAAAAGCCGACCCCCGGCACGCTGTTTCGCATCGAGCTGCCGGACCGCCCGGTGCGGCTCGATGCCTTCCGCGCCAAGGGGCGCAGCTGATCCTCCTTGCGGCGGTTGTTGCCACAAAGCGGCCTTTCACCGTCGTCCGCAAAAAAGAAGTTTTTTGCCGAAAGGCGCTTGCAATCCCCGAAAGGACGCTTTAGAGGATCGCCACGCAAGCGGTGGTCATCGCTTCAGGCACGCACCCGTAGCTCAGCTGGATAGAGCACCAGACTACGAATCTGGGGGTCAGGAGTTCGAATCTCTTCGGGTGCGCCATCTTTTCCTATGTCGATTTCCACGCTATTTTGCCTTTAGGGCAGGATCGTTGACCTATTTCGTGCGACAAGATTTCTCCTGTCGCCGGAGCTTGAGTCAGGCGTATCTCGGGAGAGCACCCAAGCAGCGGTCGCCAAGCTGCACCCACTTCAGTGGCCCGGCGCCAGACTTGCGAGAGCGTCTTTGGCGCGCTCCCAGTAGGTTGCCGTGAGCGACCAGGGGCTCGGCTGCCGAAGCACGTGCAGAGAGCCGCGTTTATCCAGCACCTGATAGCCGCTTCGGCCGTTGGCCTTGCGGAAAAAGCGGATGGTAACGGTCGCATTCGCAACATGCAGATTGGAAAGCGTGATCTCGGGCAGCCAGGCCGGAAGCCACGGGTCGATGAACAAGACCCGCAAAGGGGCGAAGGGCTGGAGCCCCAGCATGGCCTGGAGCAACGTATAGGGGGTGGTCGCCGACCACGCCTGCGGCGAATTGGCGGTCGGATACACCGCGGGAAACGGATGGTCCTCGTCCCGCTGATGCCCGGCAATACATTCCGGCAACCGACAAAAATCAAAAAGCGCGGCGGTTTCGAACTGCGAACGGCATATCCGTTCGACATAGTCATGACATCCGTAGCGATAGGCGCCAATCGCAAATGGGCCGTGCTCCACCGGCCAGACGGTACCGCGATGGTAGGAATAGGGATTGAAGGCCGGATGCAGCGACGAGAGCGTCCGCACGCCCCAGCCGGTGAACATGTCCTCGGCAAAAAGCCGCTCAAGGGTGCGAGCGACAAGGGCAGTATCGGCAATGCCCGTGGCGACGCAGTGCAGAGCATTGGAGCCAATCGATCCGACCTGGCGCTTGTCCGGATCGAGGGCCATTGCAAAGAAGCCCTCGTTCTCCATCCAGAAGGCATCGTTGAAGCGTTTCTTGAGTTCCCTGGCCGCTTTGTACAGGTGCTTAGCCTCGTCTCCCCGGTCGAACCACCACAAGACTTCTGCAAGGTTCATCATGGCGGCGTAGACGATTCCCTGTTCTTCGCAGGTGGCAACCGGCTTCGGCACCTGTGATCCGTCCTCGTAGACAATCGCATCGCTGGAGTCCTTCCAGGCCTGATTTTCAAGCCCGAGTTCCGAGCGCGTCTTGTATCCGCAGAAGCGGTCGTGATCTTCATCGCAGGACTCGTCCAGCCACTTGAGAGCGGCGATTGCCGGGTCGAGGTAAGGCTTGACGAAGGCCTTGTCGCCCGTCCAGTGCCACAGCTGCGCCACGACGAAGGGGTAGAAGCCGGACGTCGTGATCGAACCATAATAGCGGCCCTTCGGGGTATGGTTGAGGGTGGCAAGCGGGCCGGTGTGGGCTTCGTGCAGCATTCGCCCCGGCTCCTCGTCCCGCCAGTCGTTCATCTCCTTTCCCTGCAGCCTTGTGAGCACAGGCAAGGTCCCTTGCATGATATCGCTCGTCACGGGTGCTGCCTCCCAGGCCGCAGTGAGTGTGTCTCGACCGAACAGCGCGATGTAGGTCGGCAGGCCCGCCGCAACCGTCCAGGCTCGTTCGGCGGTATCGAGATCGTGGAGCCGCAAAGCGTCGAGATCACGTTTGCCTTGTTCGAGCGTCCCGATCACCACATTCGACAGAGTCATGCTCTCGGGGGTGGCAAAGCGTGTGGCCTCGCTCATGAACACTTGCGACGAGCGGTCATAGTCATTTGCTCGCGGCTGAAACGACCCGCAGCTGTAGATCGGGTGCAGATCGCGACCGTCCATCACCGGAACAAAGTCAATGCAACAATGCCAATGCTGACGAGGGGCGAGGTTGATCCGGAAAACGATCCGCTGATCTTCATGTCGTGGCCGCGTGGTCGCGTTCGAAAAGCGAACTCTGAGCCCGCGGTGGATCGAGGCTGTGCCCTTCTCGCCCTGATGGTCGTACGGTTGATGGGCTTCATAGTCGAACCTGAGCTCGGCAGCTTCTTCGCCTTCGCTCCAGCTGCAGCTTAGCTGTCCAACCTGCTTGCGGTTGCCGTGGGTTTCGTCCTGATCGGCGAAATCGGCGTCCAGCTCGAGTTCGAGTGCGAAGCTGACGCCTTCTTGCGTGAAGTTCTCCAGATCGACATCCTCGTGCAGCCCTTCGCCGACATAGCGCGACAGCCGCAGCTCGATCGTTTCCTGGGCTATTTCCGAAACTTTCGGATGACGAGTGTATGCCTTCGGGGGCGGAGCGATGTAATAGCCAAGCCAGGAGTGCTGTGCCACGTTGGAAACAGAAACAGCGTGTGGCGGACGCCCGTCGATCAGATATCGATAGCGGGATAAAAGCCTGGTCTGATGAACGAACAGTCCCTTGTCGGGCCCTTGGGCGAGAAAGCCGTCGCGGTCCGTTGCCAGGACGGTGCGGCCCTTGCTTACATAGATGGTTTCCGGACGTGCCCGCAGGCGAATGAGGCTGTGGTCGGGTCGTTCAAGGGGCATATCGGCGGCTCCACACCTGCAGGATATTACGCCGGGTGATGCGCGAGAAATTTCGAGCGTTCAATTTCCCGTGTATCCACCCGGCAGGCGGGAACAGCCGGCCGGTTCGGCCCGTTCTTCTTGAGCGGAAATTTGCGCCCGAAAGGGAGTGACAGCCATGGCCTATCGGGAATACATCCACACACCAGTGACACCGCGCGACATGCGGTGGGGTCTTCGGCAGGGCGCCATCGCCGGCATGGTCGCGGGCATCGTCTTTGCCGCCTTCGAAATGATCGCCAGCGCGTCGATGATGGGTGCGGAGGCGTTTTTCATGCCCCTGCGCATGATCGGCGCCATCGCGCTCGGTCCGGCGGCACTCGATGCTGGTTATTCGCTCGTCACGGCGGGCATCGCCGGCGTCGTCGTGCATTTCGTCCTTGCGATCATCTACGGGATTATCTTCGGTGAAATCGCAGCAATGCTGCGAGGCGCCGTTGCCTTCATCGGAGCAGGCAGCCTGTTCGGGCTCGCCCTCTGGCTGATCAACTTCTATGTGATCGCGCCGGCC
The DNA here is from genome assembly GCF_001651865.1 of Sinorhizobium glycinis. GTDB lineage: Bacteria > Pseudomonadota > Alphaproteobacteria > Rhizobiales > Rhizobiaceae > Sinorhizobium > Sinorhizobium glycinis. Next base: position 1,047,741 of record NZ_LPUX01000053.1, on the reverse strand, counting down.
TTGTTCCCCTGGTTCCTGGAATCGAGTCCGCTGGTACAGTTCATCGCCCATACCTTCTTCTTCGGATCTGTGCTCGGCTACTACCTGTGGAAGTCGCACCAGAGGAGCGGGTTGGAAGAACCGATGGTTTAGTCGCGCATCGGTGCATCCGCCGGGACGGGACGCGCAGCCGGCAATGAAGCTGACTCGGCTTGGGAGCGTCCAGGAGTAAAATTGCTTCAACCCCTGCACCATCCCCAACTATCAGGGCGGACGGTAGCCGTAACGGGAGCGTCCGCCGGCGTCGGACGGGCAACCGCTGTTGCCCTTGCGGAAAGGGGCGCGAAGGTCTGCCTGATTGCCCGGAAAAGTCAGGGCCTGCTTGATGCTACGGCCGAAGCGCAGTCCAGGGGCGCGAAAGCAATTGCCGTTGCGGCAGATGTGGCAGATGCCAGCGCCGTGTTCGCTGCCGCCGACGAATGTGAGCGGCGCCTCGGGCCGATCGATATCTGGATCAACAACGCGATGGCCACCGTGTTTTCGCCGGTGGCGGAGATCTCTGCGGAAGAGGTCCGGCGCGTAACGGAAGTGACCTACCTCGGATATGTCCACGGCACGATGGCTGCCCTCGGCGTAACGCGTCCCCGTAATCGGGGAGTAATCGTCCAGGTAGGCTCTGCGCTGGCGTATCGCGGCATTCCGCTTCAGGCCGCCTATTGCGGCGCGAAGCATGCCATCCGCGGCTTCACAGATTCCCTCCGCGCCGAACTCATTCACGAAGGGAGCAAGATCGCGCTGACCGCTGTCCACTTGCCTGCGGTGAACACGCCGCAATTCGATTGGGCACGTGCGCACGTGGACAGGCAGCCGAGGCCGGTCGCACCGGTCTACCGGCCGGAGGTGGCGGCAGCCGCTATCGTTCGTGCAGCACTCCACCCGAAGCGCGAATACTGGCTCGGGAACCGTACATCGTTGATCATTCTGGGCAATATTGTTGCGCCCTCGATGCTGGACCGGCTCCTGGCGCGAACGGCGATCGAGGCACAGCAGACCGACCAGCCGGCCAATCCGGGCCGCCGAGACAATCTCTTCGCGCCTGTCGGGGGACTGCACCGGATCGACGGGACTTTTGGATCGGAAGCAGGCGCAGATGCAACTGCCGTTTCGGAGCCTCTGGCCAGAATCGCCGCCGTGATCGGCGGGGCGCTGATCGCCGCAGCCTTGGGCGCATTTATCGGGCGCGCCTGGCGCCACCGACGGGGCCGGCGCTGAAACCACGGTGCTGTGCCTCAAATCGCAGCCGATTTTAGGTACAAGCAGCGGGGCGTATTTGGTGCCACTCAACCGGGATGGCTGAACCGAGCCACCTGCGCATCCCGCGTCAGGTTGCGGAAGCTGGCGCCGCTCATGTGCACGAGGGTTCTGTGGTCGCCGCCCTCAAAATAGACGTCGTTGGCCTTGTCGAGACTCTCGTCGAGAATGACCGGTACGCCATAGGCGGATCCGATGGGCGGCACTGCGCCGATATCGCAGTCGGAAAAGAGCGAGCTGACCTCTTCCTCCGAAGCGAGGCCCAGACGCCTGTTCATGACATCCTGCAGCGTCGAGAGCTCGACCCGATGCGTGGCCGGAACGACGGCAAGCACATAGCCCGTCTCATGGTGCACGACCACGGATTTAGCCAGCCGGTTGCCCGGAACATGGGCGGCCTCCGCCGTCTGGCTGGTCGTAGCGGTACGGTGATGAGGGACGGTGTCGTAGTCGATACCCTCGGTCTCGATATAGTTCTGGAGTTTCCTTGCGATCGTCATCGTAGGCGCCCCTTCTGTTGAATAGTGACGCAGAAAGGGATCATTCTGCTCTGATCGTCTGCGGAGTCAACGATGAATGGCCGCAGGCAATCGCAGCGGGTACGCTTGCGTCGGGCAGCTCACAGCGCTTCGCGTGGCATCGGTGAAGGGGCCGCTGCTCGTGTCTCACTGCGCTCCGAGTTCCACGTCCCCGTCGAAATTGAACACCGCTCGAACGCTGAAGATGTGGGCGGTCTCGTCGGCGTCACGCGCAACCGTGTAGGCAGCGGCGAATTCCCAACCTTCGAATGACGTGCCTTCCTGGGGCTCGTAGATGGCTTCGAAATCGGCAAGATGCTCGCGCGTGTCCGGCTCCCCGGCAACGAGGTTCAGTTGCTGCGTATAGCTCGCAACATAAGTTACCGGCTCCAGTTCAAGTGCCGCGGAGCCCGTGAGTAGCCAGGCATCGTCGGAGCCGCCGTCGAAATGCCGAAGGTAAGTAGTTTCGCCGAGCAATCTGAGTGTCATTTCGTCCAGTTCCACGCTCGTCGTCGCGGCGGCGAGGTAGGCCAGTTCGTCGCCACCCTTCAGCCTATCCTCAGGTTCTTCGCGGCTGGGCTGTCCGGCGGCTTGATATCGCATGCCGAACCTATAGCCGAAATCGCCGTCAGAATAACACGCGACTGGCTCCGCCCCTCTGCAGCCATCAAGCGTGATCGAGAAGGAGGAGAGGCCATCGGTATTGCCGGCGCCCCCGTCGGACAGTCTCGTCCGGCCGCGACGGGTGAACAGGGAATTGCTGAGAAACGACCGGTCAGTCGTGAAGGCAGTCGCGGCCAAGGCCTGCTTTATGCCAAGGCCGGCGAAGTCAAGCACGACTTCGGCGCCAAGCCGCTCGTCCGCGTCGATATCCGAGAGCAGCTCCGTGGCATTGATCCCCGGCGCAACCTCGCTGGCAAGGCTGAAGATCGTATCGAACTTTCCGGCCCTGATGGTAGCGGGTCCCGCTTCGGCGCTGGTATAGAGTTCGGCCAAGTAGGACCCGACGCCGTGAAAGATTTGATTCTCGCCAGCTTCCCGCTCGATGACGTGTTCGGTGATGATGGAGGTGGCGAACCGGAGATTGTCAGTCGGTGCAAGAAACAGGTCGACCGTGATTGTCGGTTCCAGTTCGTCGGATTTCAGGAGCGAGGGATCGGCGGCAAACACCCAGTCGTTCTGAACTTCGGCCGAGACTTCATAACCGGCACAAGGCGCCGCGCAGCCTTCGACAAGGACCGGCAGCCGGTCTTCGGCCATCGCTGCAACCGGAAAGACCAGCAACACGGCACCGCTGCAAACGACGGCGAGGACGATGCATACCGGCCTCTTCAACCCTGCGCACCGACGGCTGGCCGTGGCACTGGCCGGAGTTGGCGAGCAAGGGCGAGACTGTGGAGGCGGCCAGCGGGCTTGCTAATGCCTTCTACCGAAGAAAGGGAAATCCGCATGGCCGTCATCCTGTTTTTGCCCGGGCCGAGACCATAGCCGATGATTTGGTTGGCACCAATGCCGCTGCGGCCTTCGACACATCCGACGAACGTTTTCCCTTGGACACGGCAAGCGAACCGGCGGCCTTGCCGGACGCGGCGGCCGCCTATGTCCTGGCCATGGCCAGGATCCTCGCGCGGGCAGCTTATCTCACATCCGTAGGACGGCTCGTCCAGTTCGTTGAATGACCGGGCCTTTTCCGCGTCACGCCTGCCGGATTCCCGTGAGACGACAGTAACCGCATGCTCGGGCGGCGAGCGGGCGGCTGGGGCGTGTCCGCGATGCCATCACCTCGGAGGACATGTCATGGCCATCTTGCCGAATTTTGGTGCGGCGACCTTCATCCCCGGAGCGCCGATCAACAACCCTTACTTCCCCCTGATCCCCGGTCACGTCCTGAGCTACAGCGGCGACGAAATCGATCCCGACACGGGGGAGGTCACGACGGAGCGCAATGACTTCTTCACCACCTCTGCGACATTCGAAGTGCGCGGGGTCACCACGACGGTGATCCGCGACACGGTCTACGAGGACGATGTGATTCTCGAGGACACCTTCGACTGGTACGCGCAGGATACCGCCGGCAATGTCTGGTACTTCGGCGAGATCGTCGTCAACTACGAATACGATGACGACGGTAATTTCATTGGCGTCAACCACGAAGGCCAATGGTCGGCCGACGATCCGGGGAATCAGCCCGGTTGGGCGATGAAGGCGAGCCCGGAGTTCGGACCTGCCGTCTATCAAGAATTCGCGCCGGGTATTGCCGAGGACGAGAGCATCCTCGCCGAGACCGGGCTCAGCCTCAAAACGCCCCTCGGCAAATTCAAGGACGTGATCAAGACCATCGACAGTTCGGCGCTCTCCACCGGTGTCGAGTTCAAATTTTACGCACCCGGCGTGGGCCTGATCACCGAAACCGCCGTGGCGCCGGACGGCACGACGACATCGACGGTGGACCTCTACCGGCAAGGGATTGTCGGGCAGGAGGATCCCGACGATAGCGACGACGTCACGCCGGCCCTGACGAAACTCGAGGAAGGCAAGACGATCGAGGATCTCGCCGACATACGGGATCTCGACGTGGCGGACTTCGCCGGGACCGGGACGACGAAGCAGGTGACGGTGCTCGGCGGCTCCACGGACAGCGCCGATGCACTGGGCGCCTATTTCATCGATGAGGCGACCGGAACCATCAGCGAGGGACGCATACTGGTCGCGGATCTCTCCGCTGCGACGAGCGGGACATCGGTCGCCGTCGACGTTCCGGATGGCCAGACCCTGGGTCTCTTCCTGGTGCGCGGCACCGACGAGATCGGCGTTGATCTGGACGAGTTCACCGATGGCGGCCTGCAGCTCAAGAACCTTCTGACGGGCGCGCCGGCCAACGTGAACGATCTCTTCGCCCCGACCGTCATGGATGATGCCGGCAACATCCTGCCGATCCAGCCCTTGAGCGCGCTCGGCGCCGATGACGGTGGCAATCTGTTGAACCCCGCCGGCAGCATGCAGGCGATCGGGCTTTCGTCGGGCGCGGCAGGGGCAAGCGGCATCGAGATCATCGGCTTCGAAGACCGCCTCAACACCAGTCCCGAATATGACGGTGATTTCAATGACGCGATTGTGGCTGTCAGCGACGCACCGATCCCCGCCGAAACGCTCAGCCAGCTCGTACGTGAGGCCGGAGGCGGAAAAACTGGAAACGCAGCCGTTAACCGGTCGACCGGCGAAGTCGGAGGCGACGTCCCCGACGACGAGCAAACCGAGGACGCGGGCGACAGCGGGGCCGAAGATTCGGCGGGCGATACGCTCGACGACTGGGTGGCTGGCGACACCTTCGAGTTCGCCGATGGGTTCCATCGTGTCGGACGGATCGCCGATTTCGAACTCGACGGGAGGGACGGTCTCCTCGCGGACGGGGATTGGGTGGATTTCGGCCATCTCGAACGCCTCAGTCACGTTCATCTTGATGGCACCGATGGGCATTTCGACGGAACGTCTGACAATGGACTGAAAGGCATCGCGTCGCTCAGCGCCGACGGTTTCTTCTTTGTCTGAGTCCTTCAATCGGCGCCCGTCTGTTGCGAAGGTCCAAGGGCGGGCGCACAATGGCGGCGGCACTGCGAGTTGCGGGGCGCCGCCGCCTGCGGCGAGAGGGACGATGGATTGGACCAAGGGACGTGGCCGGCAAATATTGGTCGCGGGTGCGGCTGGAACCTTCGCACTGCTGCTTGGCCTCGAAGTGGTGAAGGAGGAGGAGGAGCTTTCCGTCGCGGAATTGCTCACGGAGGCGGTGAGCATCGCGCTTCTGGTTGGCTGCTCGGCCTGCGTGGCGCTGGTATCATCGCGCCTTCGCGTGCAGGAAGCCGATAACGTCGATTTGCGCGACAAGGTCGCGCGCATCCGCGAAAGCAATGCTCAATGGCGTGCCGATCTCGCCGATCATTTCCAGGAACTCGGCGCAGCCATTCAGCGCCAATTCGCGGCCTGGGGCTGCACCCAGGCGGAACAGGAGGTCGGATTGCTCCTGCTCAAGGGCTTCAGCCACAAGGAAATCGCGCGGATTAGGGGAGCGAGCGAAGCGACAATCCGCCAGCAGGCGACCTCGGTCTACCACAAAGCCGAGCTCTCCGGGCGCGCCGCGCTCTCTGCATACTTCCTGGAGGAACTGCTCCTGCCACCGGCTCCGAAGCCGCAAACCGCTGGACCGGGCGACAGCCAAGCTCGCCCGGATAACGCCGAGACGCACGGCCGTACCATGCCTGGCTGATCTCTGTGGATCGGTCATGACTTGTCACCACGTGCCGCCGCTCAAAAGGTGGCTCGGCAAGTCCAGCCGTTATGATGGCTCAAGACCTTATTTTAATCTTAGGGGGCCTACATACTCTCAGCATTCATGTTGGAACTGAAGCCGAAGCGCATAATTGTAATAGGATCTGGCTTCTCTTCCGCTTGCGCGTTGGACTCTGCTGACAAGGGCGCAGTGCGGCGCGTTGGCGGCAGGCTCAGGGCAGGCCAGGCTCTTGCTGTGAAGGGGCCGGTATCACGCCCTGCCGAGAATTTCCATTGTCTGAGCATCCCTGGCGCCGTTGTAGTAATGGTCGAGAGCTCTTGCGAAGGCGCCGACGGTCGGGGCAGCGGCCTCGAAAAGCGTCATCGACGAGCGGAACTTGAGATCGTCCGGCCGGCCGAAGATTTCCAGCGCACTGCGGCCCGTGACTGTATTCACCGCCTCCGTGCATTCGAGAAGGCGTCGCCCAAGAAGCGGGTGCTTGAGGTAGGCCTGCGCCTCGGCGATGTCCGCCAGCGCATAATATTGCGCCATCGATGAATGGCCGAGACCACGGATCTGCGGGAAGATGAACCACATCCAGTGGGTCCGTTTGGCGCCGGCGCGAAGCTCCGCCAGCGCGGTCTCATAGACGCCTTGCTGCGCCTCGACGAAGCGCGTGAGATCGAAGGCTTCGCTCATCGTTGCCTTGCCTTGGCGGAACGCCAGAATGCGCAGCCGCAACCCCTTACCATCGCTGGTGAACATGAACCTTGATCAGCCGCTCGTAAACTGCTGCGATCGCCTGCATGGCCGTGCCGTCGATCGGGGGAAGGGCGCTCGCCGCCGCATTCGATTGCGCCTGGGTGGCGTTGCGGGCGCCGGGGATGACGACGGAAACGGGTTCCTGCTCAAGGATCCAGCGGAGCGCGAACTGCGCCATCGGCACATCGGCAGGCACCAGCTTGCGCAATTCTTCCACCGCTTCAAGCGCCGCCTCGAAAGGCACGCCGGCGAAGGTCTCGCCGACGTCGAAGGCTTCGCCGTGGCGGTTGAAATTGCGGTGGTCGTCGGCGGCGAAGACCGTGTCCCTGCCGATCTTGCCAGAAAGCAGGCCGGAGGCGAGCGGCACGCGCACGATGATGCCGACATTTTTCTTTCGCGCCTCGGCGAAGAACAGATACTGTGGCCGCTGGCGGAAGATGTTGTAGATGATCTGCACCGTGGCGACGCCCGGATATTCGATCGCCTTCAAAGCCTCCTCGACCCTCTCGACCGAGACGCCGTAGTGGCGGATCTTGCCCTTGGCTACCAGCTGGTCGAGTGCTTCAAAGAGCTGGGGCCGGTAGTAGACGTCGGTCGGCGGGCAGTGGAGCTGGACGAGATCGAGGGTATCAACGCCGAGGTTTTTTAGACTACGGTCGATGAAGGCCTCGATATTGGCGCCGGTATAGCCGTCGGCGACATGCGGATTCAGTCGTCGTCCTGCCTTGGTCGCAACGAAGGGTTTCTTTCCGCCGCGTTCCTTCAGCACTGCCGCGATGATCTTTTCGGAACGTCCGTCGCCATAGACGTCCGCCGTGTCGATGAAGTTGACCCCGCTGTCGAGCGCGGCGTGAAGGGCGCGCTTGCCGTCCTCCTCGCTGACATCGCCCCAGGAGCCGCCGATCTGCCAGGCGCCGAAGCCGATCTCCGAAATGCTTGCGCCCGTCCGTCCCAAAATCCTCGTTTTCACCTGAAGGTCTCCTCGATCACCTATCTTCGCCGCGACGCCATGCATCTTTATCGATCATTTGTAAGATGATTATGAGACCGAGGAAAAGTGGCGTTCAGTTCTCCATCGACAAGAAAGCCCGGCCGCGACTGAGATCACTTACAAGCGCGAGCGTCGCTTCCGCCATCTCCTTCCGCAGGTCGACCGCCAGCACCGCCCCGGTGTCGGTGAAGCTTTCGCTGGCGATTGCGATGCCGCGGGCGGTGAGCCGCGCCTTGATGAGCGCGAGATCGCCGAGGTCGCAGGCGATCGTGGCACGCAGAGTTTCGGCGAGTTCGACCTTCTCCGCCGCCCTGAGACAAAGTGCGGCGGTGCCGCCATAGGCGCGCATCAGCCCGCCGCTGCCGAGCAGGACGCCGCCGAACCAGCGCGTGACGACCACCGCGACCCGGTCGAGCGACTGGCCGTCGATCGCCGCGAGGATCGGCTTGCCCGCCGTGCCGCCCGGCTCGCCATCGTCATTGAAGCGGTAGGCCTGGCCGATCCGCCAGGCCCAGCAATTGTGATTGGCGGTCGGGTCGGAATGTACGGCGAGGAAGGCCTTGGCCGAAGCCTCATCGCCGATCGGGCCGGCGATCGCCAGAAAGCGGCTCTTCTTGATTTCCTGTGTCGAGGTCTCGATGCGCTGGAGCGTGAACATCCGCTGCTTCCCGGTTTTGGAGCGGTGATAGCGGAAATAGGGGCGCTTCGTCATCCTTGATGGACTGCCTGCCGAGGCGCAGCATTGCCCCTCCCCAACCCCTCCCCACAGGTGGGAGGGGCTTTGGCGCCCGCTGCGGCCGAGTGCCGTGCCTGAAAATTTCTGCCTCGTTGCAACGGTCAAAAGGGAGTGAAGAGTGTGCGGCAAATCAAGCCCCTCCCCCTTGTGGGGAGGGGTTGGGGAGGGGAACTTTTTTGGTCGCTCAGCCAATCGCCATCAGGCTGGCATTGCCGCCGGCGGCGGCGGTGTTGATCGAAGTGGAGACCTCCTCGACCAGCCAGCTCAGGCAGTAGGCTTCCGGATTGCGGGCGATTTCTTCTCCCGAGGCGGCCTGGACCAGCACCAGCGGGCCCGGCAGGCCGGCGATCGCTTTGTTGACCTCGCGGATGCGTTCCGCGTCGCCTTCGACGAGGGCGCCGGCAAAGGGACCGTCTGCGGCCCAGTCCTTCGACCAGGAGACGCGCAGAGCGACGCTGTGCGGCAGGTTTTTCAGCGAGGCCTGCAGGCCGGAGGCGGCGTCGACGACGACGCTGTTGCCGGTCGAAAGCGCCGCGGCGAGCTGGTGGTAAAGCCCGCTTTCGGTCGCCGGCACCGACAGGATGCGGCCGCGCGGATGCAGCGCGTAGAGATTGCGCTCGCCGACGGGGCCGGGGAGTTCGAGGTCCAGACCGAGCGCCGAGATGCTGCCGGCATTGCGGGCGGCCTCCGCCTCCGCCGTCGCGCCCTTGCCGTCGAGCCACTTGGCGAAATCGAGCAGTACCGGATCGGTGTGTACGGAGCTGTGCTGCGGCGGTACCGGAGCAGTCGTCACCAGCCGGCCGAGATAGAGCGGCCCGCCGGCCTTGGGACCGGTGCCGGAAAGGCCGCGGCCGCCGAAGGGTTGCACGCCCACAACCGCTCCGATGATGTTGCGGTTGACATAGAGGTTGCCGGCCCTGATGCGGCTCGTCACATGGGCGATGGTCTCGTCGAGGCGCGTGTGCAGGCCGAAGGTCAGCCCGTAGCCGGTGGCGTTGATGTCGTCGATCAGCCGGTCGAGAGCGTCGCGGCGGTAGCGGATGACGTGCAGCACCGGCCCGAAGACCTCGCGCTTCAGATCGGAAAGCGTCTCAAGCTCGATGATCGTCGGCGGCACGAAAGTGCCCTTTTCCGTCTCGGCGGTGAGGCCGATCTGCTCCACCTTCCGGCCAAGCCCGCGCATCCGCTGGATGTGCTTCTCGATCGTGTCCTTGGCCTCGGCGGTGATGACCGGGCCGACATCCACGGAAAGACGATCGGTGCGGCCGATGTTCAATTCGTGGAGCGCGCCCTTCAGCATGGTGAGCGTACGGTCGGCGATATCCTCCTGCAGGCAGAGCACGCGCAGTGCCGAGCAGCGCTGGCCGGCGCTGTCGAAGGCCGAGGCGATCACGTCGCCGACGACCTGTTCGGCGAGCGCCGATGAATCGACGATCATCGCGTTCTGGCCGCCGGTTTCGGCAATGAGCGGGATCGGCCGCCCGGCGGGCGAGAGCCGACCGGCGAGCTGCGCCTGGATGAGCCGCGCCACCTCCGTCGAGCCGGTGAACATCACGCCCGCCGTCTCCGGCGCTGCGACCAGTGCGGCGCCGACGCGGCCGTCGCCCGGAAGAAGCTGCAGCGCGCTTGCCGGCACGCCGGCCTCGTGCAGGATGCGCACGCCCTCGGCGGCGATCAGCGGCGTTTCTTCCGCCGGCTTGGCAAGCACCGGGTTGCCGGCCACGAGGGCTGCGGCGATCTGGCCGGTGAAGATTGCCAGCGGGAAGTTCCACGGGCTGATGCAGACGACGGGTCCGAGGGCCTTATGGCCCGGGCCGAGGGTGCGGCGCGTCTGCTCGGCGTAATAGCGCAGGAAATCGATCGCCTCGCGCACCTCGGCAATGGCGTTCAGCAACGACTTGCCCGCCTCGCGGATGATCAGCCCGAGAAGCGTCGGCATGCGCGCCTGCATGAGGTCGGCGGCCCGATCGAGGCAGGCGGCTCGTTCGGCCGGGGAAATGGCAGCCCAGCCCGATGCCGCATCGGCCGCGAGGCGAGCGGCCCGTCTTGCATCCTCCTCAGAAGTCTCGGTGACCGAGCCGACCCGGTCGCGATGATCACCCGGGTTCACGACGGGGCGCGTTTCGCCGTCCGCCGCGCCGGTTGCGAGTTGCGGTACCGCCGTCCAGGCGATCGTGGCGCTCGCCTTGAGCGTCTCGGTCAGGGAGGCGAGCGTCGCTTCATTGGATATGTCGAGGCCGGCGGAATTCGTGCGCGCACCGCCGAAGAGCTCCGTCGGCAGCGCTATTTTCTCGTGCTTCGCGCCGACGACCGGCATGGCGTGGACGATCCCAACCGGATCGGCGACAAGCTCGTCGATCGAAACGCCCGGATCGGCAATGCGATGCACGAAGGAGGAGTTGGCACCATTCTCGAGCAGGCGGCGGACGAGATAGGCAAGCAGCGTCTCGTGCGTGCCGACGGGCGCGTAGATACGGCAGGGCCGGCCGAGTTTCTCCCGTCCCACCACCTCTTCATAGAGCGGCTCGCCCATGCCATGCAGGCACTGGAATTCGTATCTGCCGACCTGAAAGTCCTTGCCGGCCATGTGGTAGATGGTGGCGAGCGTCTGGGCGTTGTGGGTGGCGAATTGCGGGAAGACGACGTCGGTCGCCGAAAGCAGCTTGCGGGCGCAGGCGATGTACGAAACGTCGGTATGGATCTTGCGGGTGAAGACCGGAAAGTCCTCGAGCCCGTCGAGTTGCGCCCGCTTGATCTCGGCGTCCCAGTAAGCGCCCTTGACGAGCCTCACCATGATGCGCCGGCCGGCGCGCCGCGCCAGATCGATGATGAAGTCGAGCACGAAGGGGCAGCGCTTGCCATAAGCCTGCACGACGAAGCCCATGCCGTTCCATCCGGCGAGATCGCCGTCGAGGCAGAGTTCCTCCAAGAGATCGAGCGACAGTTCCAGCCGGTCGGCCTCTTCGGCGTCGATGTTGAGGCCGATATCGTATTTCTTGGCGAGAAGCGCGAGCGACTTCACCTTCGGCAGCAGTTCGCCCATCACGCGCGATGCCTGTGCGCGCGAATAGCGGGGATGGAGCGCGGAGAGCTTGATCGAGATGCCCGGGCCTTCATAGATGCCGCGGCCGGCGGAAGCCTTGCCGATCGCGTGAATGGCTTTCTCGTAGTCCTTGTAGTAGCGCTCCGCATCGGCGGCGGTCGTCGCCGCTTCGCCGAGCATGTCGTAGGAATAGCTGAAGCCCTTCTGCTCGAGCGCGCGGGAGCGGCGCAGCGCCTCGTCGATCGTCTCGCCGGTGACGAACTGCTCGCCCATCATCCGCATGGCCATGTCGACGCCGCGACGGATCACCGGCTCGCCGCAACGGGAGATCAGCCGCGTCAGCGCCGCGGCGAGGCTGCGGTCGTTGACGGTCGAGGTCAGCTTGCCGGTGACGACAAGGCCCCAGGTGGCGGCGTTGACGAAGAGCGACCGGCCACCGCCGAGATGCGACTTCCAGTCGCCGTCGGCGATCTTGTCGCGGATCAGTGCATCGCGGGTCGCCGTGTCGGGAATGCGCAGCAGCGCCTCGGCAAGGCACATCAGCGCCACGCCCTCCTGGCTCGAAAGCGAGTATTCCTGCACCAGCCCCTCGACGCCCGAGCCGTTGTGCTTGGCGCGCAGAGCCTCGACCAGCTTGCGGGCGGTCCTTTCGGCCGAGTCTCGTATTTCCCTGGGCAGCGTCGCGGCTTCGACGAGCGGCGGCAGGCATTCCGTCTCAGGCAGGCGATAGGCGGCCGTGATCGCCTGGCGCAGCGTGCTCTGGGGCCGGATCGGCGCCGCAAAGTCGGCAAACGGCGCGGGGGCGGCGTCGGCCGTGATGGTTGGCTTTTGAAGCTGGGTCTGTCTCATCGAACGCGGTCCTCCACGCGGGGTAGCAAGGCACCTTGGCGCCCTGAAATTCGTGGCCGAAAATACGCTTCATGGCGCCGAACATCCATCCGGCAAATTGCCTGCGTCGCAGGATGTTTCTCTATACATGCTGCCAAACCGAGAGAAACATACGGTTCACAGGATCATGATCCGCATGTTCCATCATTCAAGCCGCGGCGCCGAACAGGCGTTGGCGGGCCATCAGGCATTCGTCGTCTCCGGGCATGCAGGTCCGGCAGACGATCGGTCTGACGGCATAGACCTTGCAGGCGACGAATTTTCCGAGCGTGCCCTCGAGCGCCGTGCAGCGGTCGTTCTCGCAGCGCATGCCGCCAAGGTCGGGGGCGACATGGTCCGCCGGTATTCGCTCGAGCTCCTCTTCCGTCTCCAGGGAGAAACGCGGCCACTCGGCCGAATAGGCGCAACAGGCGCCACAGCTTTGACAATCGAAATCGTAGCTCAGGGAAAGGGAGAGGGTCATGGCGGCAGCCTACCACGAAGCCGAAAGCGTCGAAATGGTCAAGGTTCAGGCGCGTCTCACGCCTCTGCCGCGTCGCGCCTCGCGATCTCGTAATCCTCGGTATGCACCAGTACGCCGTCGGCGGTGACCACCGCGATGCCGTAGGCTGCCGGCTCGTCGACGGAAAGCGAGGCATCCGTTATGTCGAAGGGCATCGGTTGCTGGTGGACCGGGCTCTTGAAGATCGAGAAGGGAATGCCGCGGCTGGAGCCGCTGATGGTGCGATGCACATGGCCGGCGAAGATGTGGCGCACGTTGCCGTGCCGTTTCACGAGCCCGTAGAATTGCTCCTCGTTGATGAGGCGGATCATGTCGATGCCCGCAAATCCGCTGGCATGCGGCGGGTGGTGCATGAACACGAGAACCGGCTGGTCGCCGGCGCTGCCGAGCTGCCTGTCGAGCCAGGCAAGACGTTTTTCGCACAGATGGCCGGCATGGCTCATCGGATAGTCGTAGGGGGGCGCAAACAGCGTGTCGAGCAACACGGCACGGCAATCGGCAAAATCGATCACCTGCTGCACGAAGCCGTTCTCGTCCCTCGCGGCCTCCGGGAACACCTCCAGGAAAACCTCGCGCCGGTCGTGATTGCCGAGCATGATGGCCGCAGGCGGAACCAGTCCGGAAAGCAGATCCTTCAACCGTTCGTAGGAGACGCGGTCCGCCTGGTGCGTCAGGTCGCCTGCAAAAATCACCCGCTCCGCATCGGCATGGTAGCGGTTGATATGGGCAATCCCGTTGGCGAGCCGCCGGTAGGGGTCGATCCCGATGATCGTCGTGCCTTCGGGAACCATATGCAGGTCGGTAAAAATGATGAGCTTTGTCATGGGGGCGTGTCGCGATAGTGCACCTGACGGCACGCTCCTCCCCTTGCGTTCCGCGGTCAAGCGGCATCTTTGGGCGGGTCATGGTGACGCTGCTGTGCAAGGAGCCAGCGGGCGATCCCTTGCGGGTCGATCACGAACGCGCTATGGATCAGCTCGGGGTTCTGATATATCAGCTCGCCTCGTCATATCCGGAGACACGGTCATGAGATGGAAGCGCACGATCCAGTTGCTGGACGTTCACTGCGAGGGCGAGATCGGCAAGGTGGCGATCGGCGGCGTGCCGAAAATCCCGGGCAACTCGATCGCCGAGCAGCTGAACCACATCAACACGGTGGATGACAGCCTGCGGCGGTTCCTCTGCCTCGAGCCGCGCTCCGGATCGATCGGCTCGGTCAATCTGCTGCTTCCCCCGAAGCGGCCGGAGGCGGACGCCGGCTTCATCATCCTGCAGGCCGACCAGGCCCATGCCATGTCCGGCTCCAATTCGATCTGCGTGACGACGGCGCTGCTCGAATCCGGCATGATCGAGATGAAGGAGCCGGAAACCGTGGTGATGCTCGATACGGCCGCAGGTCTCGTGAAGGCGACGGCCACCTGCCGCGACGGCCGCTGCGAGCGGGTGAAGCTCACCATGGTTCCGTCCTTCGTCCAGGAGCTGGATGTCGAGTTGGACACGCCCGAATGGGGCCGCATCAAGCTCGATCTCTGCTTCGGCGGCGTGTTCTATGCCCTGGTGGATGTCACCCAGACCGGTACGACGATCGAAAAGGCGAATGCGCGCCGGATCGTCGAGGCGGGCATGGCGCTGAAGGACCTCGTCAACCGCACGCTGCCGGTCGTTCATCCGGAAATCCCCGAGATCAGCGGCGTTGCCTATGTGATGTTTCGCGATACGGAGGCGGACGGAACCGTCAGGACCTGCACCACCATGTGGCCGGGCCGCGTCGACCGTTCGCCCTGCGGCACCGGTAGCTCGGCCAATCTCGCCACGCTCCATGCGCGCGGCAAGGTCAAGCCGGGCGACGTCCTGAAATCCCGCTCGATCATCGGCTCGGAATTCGAAGTGGGCCTCGAATCCGTGACGATGGTCGCCGGGCGTGAGGCGATCATTCCGACGATTTCGGGCCGAGGCTGGACCTTCGGGCTGCATCAGGTGGCGCTCGACCCCTTCGATCCGCTCGCCGACGGCTTTGCGCTGACCGATACCTGGGGGCCGCAGGCGGGCGAGATCCGGTAGGGCAGGGATGCGCCGGCTTCGGTTGGTGGCGCGTTAGAGCCTTTCAGTCTTCGTCACCGGACTTGGTCCGTCGTCGCCCGTTCGAACCACAGGGCGGCAAGCCGTCCGTCGACGTCCGTACCGACGCCGTCCCGATAGGCGGCAGCGAGATTATGGGCGGCGACGGCATTGCCGGCGGCCGCAGCGCGCCGGTAAAGATCGAAGGCCGCTTCCGCCTCGCCTCGCTCAACCAGTCGGGTGCCGTACATCGCCATCGCCAGCGCGTGGCCGTTTTGCGCGGCTTCGCCGAGAATGCGAAGCGACTTCAGCTTCTCGCCGGCCCGGTCGAGAACGCGGGCGAGCTGGAACTGCGTCCGCGCGCCACCATTCTGGTTATAGGCCTCGCGGCAGGCCGACAGCGCCACGCCGATGCGGATATCTTCGCTGGCGACAGGTGGAAAGGCCTTGTTGCGTTCGAGATCGAGTTCGCTGCCGGCTTCCCGGTCGCACTGCTCGGCGGGGGTGAGATCGGCGGCGCGTGCCGCGGGAGGCGCGGCGAAGGATAGGAGCATCGCCGTTGCAATGAGAGGCGCGCTTGCGACGCGCATGGGCGATTTGATACGGGTGTCCATGGTGCTCTCCCTATGCATTTCTCCTTCAATCGACATGCGCAATGCAAAGTGCGACCTTTGCGCGTCTGATGGGACGCGCGGCGCTGTAGTCAGGCCACTATCCTAGAACTGCCGGGAGGCGGTGCCTGTTCCAAGCGAAACAGCGAGCATCCGGAGCGCCGGTGAACTCGGCGGGACGGGCGTCTTGCATCTTCGAAGCGTCGGTCTATCCTCGAACGAAGGCTCGAACAGGGGAGCGCTGCAATCGCAGCGGGGAGAAGCCGATGCCGCAGCTGCGCATGAGAAGAAGGATGGTGCTCGGCGGCCTGATCATGGCGGTCATCGGCGGCCGAAAGGCCGCGGCCGCGAGCGGCACAGTCGTGGGCAAGGCGGAGACGATACGCGGCAATGTTCGCCGTCGGCAGGGTGATGCGGAGGAGCGGCTTGCCGCAGGCGGCGCCGTTCTCGACCGGGACTATGTCAAGACGAGCACCAACAGTTTTGCCGATCTCGCCCTCAGCGAAACGCGCATCCTGCTTGGGCCTGAGACGGAACTGCTGATCGACAGCTTCATCGCCGGCGAGGGAGGCACGCTGGAGCTCGGCCTCGGCCGGATGGTCTTCGACCGGCCGCAAGGACTGCCGAAGGTGGACGTCGTGGTCCGCACGGCATTCGGCATGATCGGCGTTCGCGGCACGAAGTTTTTCTGCGGGCCCAGCCGGGCTGCTGCCTTCGCCGTCTTCGTCGAGCACGGTGCCGTCAGCGTCGAAGGCGGCGGCGTCACACGGATGCTTTCCGCCGGGCAGGGCGTGGATATCGGCCGCCCCGGTGCGGCGCCGAGCGAGCCGACCAACTGGGGACAGGCACGGATCCGGGAAGCCTATGCGAGCGTCGGACCAGGGTAACGATGCTTTCTAAATGGCGTCGTCGGCGACGGTGAAGAGCTCCATCGATCCGAAGCTGCGGATCTCATGCTTGCCGAGCGGGCGAAGCGCAACCCTGCACTCAGCGGCGGCCGCCGGGCCGATGCAGATTGCCGTGCCGAGGAACTTGTTCGCCTCCTGGAGACGCGCGGCGAGGCTCACGGCGTCGCCATGGGCGGTGTAATCGAGCTTGCCGCCGGCGCCGACCTCTCCAAGGACCGCCGGTCCGGTCTCGATGCCGATCCGGGTCCTTCCGAAATCATGCTTGGCAAATTGCGGTCGCCGTCGCATTTCTTCGGTCAAGGCATGGATGGCCATCGCGCATCGGATGGCCTTGTCGACATGGTCGGCGAGATCCTCCGGCGCGTTGAAAAGGCAATGGACCGCATCACCGACCACCTTGTCTACCATGCCGCCATGGCGGGCAACGAGCGCGTTCACCTCCGCGAAATAGATGTCGAGCAAGGCCACGAGGTCGCGAGGCCCGAGCTTTTGGGAAAGCGTCGAGAAGCCTTCGATGTCGGTGAAGAGGGCCGTCACGGGCCGCTCTTCGCCCGTCGCACGGCCGCGGTCCGGATCGTCGATGTAGCGTGCCACCACCGACTGCGGCAGATATTGGGAGAATTTCTGGCGGGCGATCGCTTCGGCACGGCGCACCCGAGCAAGCTGCAGGGCGCTCGTCACGATGAGGACCGCCACCAGCGCGACCGAGATGCCGACGGCGTCGAAGAGCCAGCCGGTCGTGGCATAGATGGCGCCGGCCAAGGCACTGACGGCAAGCACGGCCGCGGCGCCGGACGTCAGTGTCAGCGAGGGGCGGAGTTTCGTTGCGCCATAGGCGGCAACCACGCCCGCGGCGACACTGAACAGCGCCTCGATCGGGGGCAGACCGCCATGGCGATAGGGCACGAATCCCGTCACGACCGCATTGGCTATGTCGGCATGGATCTGCACCGAGGGCTCGAGCGGCATGGAGGCGGTCGGCCTCAGGCCGCCGAGGCTCGGCATGCTGCTGCCGAGAAAGATGAGCTTGCCAGCGAGCCGGCTCCGGTCGATGCTGCCTGCGATGACGTCGGCAGCCGAAACCGTCCGGTCGGCGATTTCCGCCTGCGAACTCGCCACGAAACGAAGGTTGCCATCCGCGTCGAGGGGAATGATGGCGTGGTCGAGCCTCAGCCAGGCGGGTTCTCCGCCGAGCACCGCCGTGCTGCTTGCCGCGCCGAGCCGGCCCGCTTCGATGCCCAGCGCCGGAAAGGCGTCGTTGCCGATAATGGCAAAGGCCTGGGCACGCCGGACGCGCGCATCCTCGTCACCGACGAGGAAGGCGGCCGTTGCCGCCTTCGAGCGCTCCATGAAGATCGGGCAGGCAGTCTCCGCGCCCTCGAGGAACCATTGCGCGGGGACTGCAAGCTGACGGCGCAACGCCAGTGGCGGAACGGGGCGCGGCCGCTCCAGGGCGCGTTCGGCCGCCAGAAAGCCCAGCACGACCGGCGCTTCACCGATCGCCGAAGCGAGCGCGGCGTTTGCCGGCGCGGCCGGATCGCAGTCGGAACTGAAGACGAAGTCGACGGCGATCGCCTTCGGGCCGGCGGCTGCAAGCCGCGATATCAGCTCGGCCGTCGCGGCCCTGTCCCAATTTTCGGATCTAGCCTCGTAGGCCCTCCGATCGATGTCGACCACAACGATGTCCGTCGAGCGCGGCGAAGGGACCCACTGGGTGAGATTGTCGAAGAACAGCTCGCGCGGCGTGCGCAACACCGTCCCGGCATGGAGGTAGAGAATGAGCGCCGCGGCCAGACTCGCAATGATCCCGCCGGCAAGCGGGCTGATGCGGCGATGCGGCCATGGCGTCAGGCTCAATCGGCCTAGTCCTCCGGTGGATCGGCGATCGTCAGCAGGCGTCCCACATTACACGAGATGATGCCGTCCGTCCGCTTGAGAGCGCCGCTATCCTCCAGCCAGAGAATGGCACGGTTCACCTTCGGCCGGCTTGCGCCGAGAATGGCGGCGATATCGGTCTGGCTCAGGGTCAGGCGAAGATTGGCGCTGGCCGGCAGTTCGTTCCCGTGGATCTGCCGGAGCGTCGCCAGGAAAAAGCGTGCCACGCGGGCGTTGAGGTCGTAGAGCGCGATCGTCTCCAGCCGGTCCGTCGTGTCGCGCAGCTGCGCGCAGAGGAAGCGGATGACCGCCTCGGCGATCTTCGGTTTCTGAGTGATGAGATCGAGAAAGGCCTTCTTGCCGATCACATAGCCCTCGGCGGCGGTGACCGCGGTTGCATCGGCCGAGCGCGGCTGGTCGTCGAGCACCGCCATTTCGCCGAACAGCGCCCCCGCCTCGTGCTGGCGCAGCATCAGCTCGCGGCCCTGTGGCGTGAACAGCGAAAGCTTGATGCGCCCGGAAACCACGA
This sequence comes from Sinorhizobium glycinis, assembly GCF_001651865.1. GTDB lineage: Bacteria > Pseudomonadota > Alphaproteobacteria > Rhizobiales > Rhizobiaceae > Sinorhizobium > Sinorhizobium glycinis. The sequence continues at coordinate 1,028,766 of NZ_LPUX01000053.1, read as the reverse complement.
CGATCATATAGTTGCCTTCATCGCCGCGCTGGAAGATGACGGTGCCGGCCGGCCATTTCCGGTAGCTGGCGATGTCGGCGAGTTCGCAGAGCGTTTCCTTGTCGAACTCTTCGAAAATCGGAAAGGACCGCCAGAAGGCGGGACTCCGGTTGATTTCGGTCATGAGATTTCCCCGCGTGCCCTCGACGCGCGGAAATTCTTCACACCAGTCGCGGCCTCTTGCAACAGAAAAGAGCTTGGCGAATGGGGCATTGTCGGATGTCGACGCCATCGGGTTGACGATATCACCTCGTCGTCGCGAAATTGTGAACGATCTGTTTCCGCCAAGGCGGCTGGCCGATTCGGGAAATGCTGATATTGCTATCGCCAAATCAGTTTCCAACAGGAGCCTCGTGCATGTCTCAGACTGTCATCGTCCTCATCGGGCGCGTTCTTCTCTCGATCATTTTCATCGTCTCCGGCTTCGGCAAGCTCACCGATCCGGCGGGTACGGCCGGCATGATCACCAATGCCGGATGGCCGGCGGCAACCGCGCTCGCCTATCTCGCCGGTCTTTTCGAATTGGTCGCGGGCCTTGCCGTTCTGGTCGGCTTCCAGACGCGCATCGCTTCCTACCTGCTCGCCGCCTTCTGCCTTGTCACGGCTTTCGTCTTCCATAACGGCCCGATCAACATTCCCGGCTTCCCGGAAGCGGCGAACGGCCTTCTGTCGGTGTTCAACCAGATCATGATGATGAAGAACATCACCATTGCCGGCGCCTTCCTGGTGCTTGCCGGCTTTGGCCCCGGAGCGCTCTCGCTTGACGCCCGCCTCGGCAGGACTGTCGCTGCCTGAGGTGACGGACATCATCGGATGATAGGAAGAACCCGCCGGCACGACCGGCGGGTTCTTTGCGTTACGGGATGGCTCAGGGATAGATCACGCCCTTGCGCAGAATGACGTTGCCGTAGAGGCGCGGCTCGCTGGTCTGCACGACCGTATGGGCGGCTTTCACCCGCGGATAGAATTCAGCGCCGAGAAGCGGAACGACCGGCCGCTTCGGCTCGTGCTTGCGGCAGCATTCGATAATGTCCCGATGCACCGGGTCGAGCGCGTCCTTGTCCTGCTTGACGGTCGCGCGGAAGATCGCCTCCGGCACGAAATCGTCGATCGGCAGCACGCTGAGGATGGCATCGAGGACCGGGACGAGAGAGTGGCCGTCGAGCCGCACCAGCCGGCGAGCATGCTCCTGGCCCGGATAGTTCCCGTCGACAAGGGCGATCTCGTCGCCATGCCCCATAGCCCTGAGCGCGGCAAGCAATTCCGGGCTCAGTATGGGGTCTATTCCTTTCAGCATCACGTAAGCTCCTTGAAGAGGACGTTGGTATCGAGCAGGTAGCGGGAGAAGAGCGGCAGGCTCGCCCCGCCGATCGCCCGGGCGTGGCTTCCGACCGCGCCTTCGACGATGTCCGGGACCGTTACGCCCTGCAGGTCGAGGGTCTGCAGCGCCTTGCGCGTCGCCGTCAGCAGGCGGGCCCGTACCCAGGGCGGGAAACCGCCGTCGATCACGGCGGCGGAAAAATCGACGATGGAGACGGCCGAGACGATGGCCTGGGCCAGCGCGGACGCCGAATCCTGGATCCAGACTTCAAGAGGTTCGCCGAAATCGATCCAGTCGTCGGCGGAATACCAGAGCGGCTTGGGATCCACGCCGCGTTCGCGCAACAGCTTCTCGAGCACGAAGACCGAGGCGATCTTCAGCAGTTGCGTTGTCTTGCCGTCCTTGCCCGAGACCGGCAGCGGACCCACCGCACCGGCTGTGCCGGTCCGGCCCGAGAAGAGCGCGGAGTTGAGCACGACGCCGCCGCCGATGAACGAGCCGATATAGAAATACACGAAATCCGGATAGTTGGCGCCGACGCCGAAGGCGAGCTCCGCCCCGCAGGCGCTGGTGCCGTCGTTCTGGAGGAAGACGGAATGGGCGGTCCGCGCCGCAACAGCGGCCTGAAGGTCGAAGTCGCGCCATTTGTCCATCTCTTCAGGCGGCGCGCCGACCTCCTCGGCCCAGTTCCACAACTCAAAGGGCGTCGCGATGCCGACGCCGGCGATGCGTTTGCGTTCGCCCGGACCGAGTTGCCGTTCGAGTTTGCTCATTCCCTCGACGATGAAGGTCACAAGCTCGTCGGGGAGCGGATAGGTGTGGATCTGGTGCAGATGCAGCCGGATGTTGCCGAGGAAATCCATCAGCACCAGGTCGGCGCTGCGCCGGCCGATCTTGACCCCGAAGGAGTAGGCGGCATCGGGATTGAGGCGCATCGGAATAGACGGCTGCCCGACGCGGCCGCGCACCGGCGCGCCACGGACGAGCATCCCGTCGGCCTCGAGCGCGCGCATGATGACCGAGACGGTCTGGGCGGAAAGGCCGGACCGGCGCGCAATTTCCGCCTTTGACAGGCTGCCGTGGCGGCGCACCAGCGACATGACCAGCCGCTCGTTATAGGCGCGCACGCGCGTCTGGTTCGCCCCGCCGCTCGGGTCGATGACATCCGGTTGCGCCGATCCCCGGTTTGGATCTTCTATCAGTGACACGCCACCGCTCCTCCCGTTGGCATCGGCCGCTGGACGCAGAATGCCACATCCAGATAATAATTCAATTTGATTTATTTATTGACACCCCGAAAATTTGGTGTTTGATTGACGCTCGGAAGCGCCGTGGCAGCGGAAGGAGAATGCTGCGACGGCGAAGCCTGAAGGCCGGTCACCGGCATTATTGATCCTTGGGAGGGTTTGATGAAGAAAACTGTTCTTTCCACCGCATTCGGCGCGCTCGCACTGGGCGTTGCCTTCGCGTCGCCGTCGCAGGCGGCCGACGTTTCCGCCTGCCTCATCACCAAGACCGACACCAACCCCTTCTTCGTGAAGATGAAGGAAGGTGCGACTGCCAAGGCCCAGGAACTCGGCGTCACGCTGAAGGCCTATGCCGGCAAGGTCGATGGTGACCACGACAGCCAGGTTGCCGCTATCGAGTCCTGCATCGCCGATGGCGCCAAGGGCATTCTCATTGCCGCATCCGACACCAAGGCGATCGTCGATCAGGTCAAGAAGGCGCAGGACGCAGGCGTTCTCGTGATCGCCCTCGACACGCCGCTCGATCCGGCGACGGCTGCAGACGCCACATTTGCAACGGACAATCTGCTGGCGGGCAAGCTGATCGGCCAGTGGGCGGCCGCAACGATGGGTGAGGGCGCGAAGACCGCAAAGGTCGGCTTCCTGGATCTGACTCCGTCGCAGCCGACGGTCGACGTGCTGCGTGACCAGGGCTTCATGATCGGCTTCGGTATCGATCCCAAGGATCCGAACAAGATCGGCGACGAGGACGATCCGCGCATCGTCGGCCATGACGTGACGAACGGCAACGAGGAAGGCGGCCGCACGGCGATGGAAAACCTTCTGCAGAAGGACCCGGACATCAACGTCATCCACACCATCAACGAGCCGGCCGCCGTCGGCGCCTATCAGGCGCTCAAGGCCGTCGGCAAGGAGAAGGACGTGCTGATCGTGTCGGTCGACGGCGGCTGCCCGGGCGTCAAGTCCGTTGCCGAAGGCGTCATCGGTGCCACCTCGCAGCAATATCCGCTGATGATGGCCTCGCTCGGCATCGAGGCGATCAAGAAGTTCGCCGAGACCGGCGAGAAGCCGAAGCCGACCGAAGGCAAGGACTTCTTCGATACGGGCGTCGCGCTCGTCACCGACAAGCCGGCCGCCGGCGTCGAATCGATCGACACCAAGGTTGGCACGGATAAGTGCTGGGGCTGATCGCCCGCTTCCTCGATCCCATGAAATGACGGAAGGGCGGCCCCGGCCGCCCTTCGCGTAAGCCAACGTCTTTGACAAGGCGCGAAACCTGCGCAAATTTGAGAGCGGGATAATGGAAGTCGCGATGCCGCGCGTCCCGCTTCTTGCACCGATCATGAACCGGAAGCGGGATAACGTTGATCCGGACTTACCTTGATCGGAATTCTGGAACTCGCCGCTATCATCGGCGGGCCGCGCATCCGGCAATAATGCGCCCCACTTGAGCGTGGGGCTTATGGGAGGAGTCTCCATGGCCGAGCCAAACACAGCCGCACAACCATCCCAGGAGTTCGAAAAGGTCCTGGTCAACAGTTCGACGGAAGTGGCGTCTTTCGACACGCATGACAAGACGCCGCTTCAAAAAGTTCAGCATTTCCTGCATTCGACGCCGGCCGCCGTGCCGTTCGTCGTGCTCGTCGCCTCGATCCTTGTGTTCGGTCTCGCGATCGGCGGCAGGTTCTTCTCGTCCTACACGCTGACGCTGATCCTGCAGCAGATCGCCATCGTCGGCATGCTCGGCGCGGCGCAGACGCTGGTGATCCTGACGGCCGGCATCGATCTTTCGATCGGCGTCATCATGGTCATCTCGGCCGTCGTCATGGGCAATTGCGCCGTGACCTACGGCCTGCCGGCGCCACTGGCCGTGGCGGCCGGATTCGTGGTGGGCGGCGCCTGCGGCCTCTTGAACGGCCTTCTGGTTTCTCGCCTGAAGCTGCCGCCCTTCATCGTCACGCTCGGCACCTGGTACGTGATCATGTCGACGAACTTCATCTACTCGGAGAACGCGACGATCCGCGAGGCGGACGTGACCGCGGTCACGCAGTGGCTGCATGTCTTCGGCGTCAGCTTCAAGATCGGCACGGCCGTTCTGACGCTTGGCGTGATCAGCATGGTGCTTTTGGTCTTCGGCCTCTGGTACGCGCTGAACCACACCGCCTGGGGACGGCATCTCTACGCGGTCGGCGACGATCCGGAGGCGGCCAAGCTCTCCGGTATCCGCGTCGGCAAGGTGCTCCTCAGCGCCTACACGATCGCCGGCCTGATCGCGGCGCTCGCCGCCTGGGTCTCGATCGGCCGCAACGGCTCGATCTCCCCGTCGGCAGCCGTGACCGACTATAACCTGCAGGCCATTACCGCAGCGGTGATCGGCGGCATCTCGCTCTTCGGCGGCCGCGGCTCGATCCTCGGGACGCTGATCGGCGCGATGATTGTCGGCGTCGTGTCGATGGGCCTCAACATGCTCGGCGCCGACCCGCAATGGAAAGTCTTCCTGACCGGCGTGCTCATCATCTCCGCCGTCGCAATCGACCAGTGGATCAGAAAGGTAGCAGCTTAATGGCACAGCAACCCATTCTCACCGCCCGCGGTCTCGTCAAACGCTATGGCCGTGTCACCGCCCTCGATCACGCCGATTTCGACCTCTATCCGGGTGAAATCCTCGCGGTGATCGGCGACAACGGCGCCGGCAAGTCCTCGATGATCAAGGCGATCTCCGGCGCCATCACTCCTGACGAAGGCGAAATCCGCCTCGAAGGCCAGCCGATAAACTTCCGCTCGCCGATGGAGGCGCGCGCCGCCGGCATCGAGACCGTGTATCAGAATCTCGCTCTGTCGCCGGCGCTTTCGATCGCCGACAACATGTTCCTCGGTCGCGAGATCAGGAAGCCGGGCCTTTTCGGCAAGCTGTTCCGCACCCTCGACCGTTCGGCCATGGAGAAAATGGCCCGGTCGAAGCTTTCGGAACTCGGCCTGATGACGATCCAGAACATCAACCAGGCAGTGGAAACGCTCTCGGGCGGCCAGCGCCAGGGCGTGGCGGTCGCGCGCGCTGCCGCTTTCGGCTCCAAGGTCGTCATCATGGACGAGCCGACCGCCGCCCTCGGCGTCAAGGAGAGCCGGCGCGTCCTGGAGCTGATCCTCGACGTCCGGCGCCGCGGCCTGCCGATCGTGCTGATCTCGCACAACATGCCGCATGTCTTCGAGGTGGCGGACCGGATCCATATCCACCGCCTCGGCCGTCGGCTCTGCGTCATCAATCCGAAGGAATACACCATGTCGGATGCGGTCGCCTTCATGACCGGTGCCAAGGCGCCGCCCGGCGAGGCAATCGCCGCATGAATGTGCAGTCCTTGAAGGACGAGATCCTGAAACGGGCGGCGGGCGCCGGCCGTTTCATCGTCGCCATTGCCGGGCCTCCGGGCGCCGGTAAGTCGACGCTTTCCGAAGCCCTTGCCGAGGCGATTGCCGAAGCTGGGCAAAGCGTCGCGGTGCTGCCGATGGACGGTTTCCACATGGACAATGCCGTCCTCATCGAGAAGGGCCTGCTGCCGCGCAAGGGCGCGCCCGAAACTTTCGATGTGCGGGCCTTCCTTTCGACGCTCGCCGCCGTGCGCGCCAACGACGGCGAGGTGCTCGTTCCGGTGTTCGACCGGACCCGCGAACTGGCGATCGCCTCCGCCCGGGCAATTGCCCCGGGAACGAGGATCGTGCTCGTTGAGGGGAATTACCTGCTGCTCGACGAGGCGCCATGGCGCGGGCTCGATGCCGTCTTCGACTATTCGATCTTCATCGATCCGGGCATCGACGTGCTCGAACAGCGATTGCTGCAGCGCTGGTACGACCACGGTTATGATGAGGAGACCGCACGAAAAAAGGCCTTCGGCAACGACATCCCGAATGCCCGCCGCGTCGTCGGCAACTGCCGCGCCAGCGATCGGGTGATCCGAGATTTTTGAAGGTGGGCTCCGAGCGAATGCATGCGGTTTTCGCGTGCATCCCGCTTTCTGCCTCTTCGAAACCCCATTGTACTCGGCGGCGCAATGATGTTATCGAGGCGCGGTTTCACCACATGAGTTACCGCCCCTTTCAAGCGCACTGGCCGGCCTTGATGCCGCCGGCGCGGATCGGGCGCGAGCATCGGGAGAAAGCTTAAATGCAAGAGCTCGTTATCCGCCGCCCGGACGATTGGCATCTCCATCTGCGTGACGGCGGCATGCTGCGCGGTGTCATTGCCGACACGAGCCGCCATTTCGCCCGCGCCATCATCATGCCCAATCTCGTCCCGCCGGTGGTGACCTCCGCCGACGCGGCCGCCTATCGCGAACGCATCCTTGCCGCTGTGCCCCGAGGTCACCGGTTCGAACCGTTGATGACGCTCTACCTGACCGAGGGAACCGACCCGGACGACGTCGAGACCGGTTTCAGAAACGGCCTCGTCAAGGCGGTGAAACTCTATCCGGCGGGCGCGACCACCAATTCGCACAGCGGTGTGCGCGACATCACAAAGGTGATGCCGGTTCTCGAGCGCATGGCCGAGATCGGGATGCCGCTCTGCGTCCACGGCGAGGTGACGACGCCTGAGGTCGATATCTTCGACCGCGAGGCCGTCTTCATCGAAACGGTCCTTGACCCGCTGCGCCGACGCCTGCCCGACCTCAGGATCACCATGGAGCATGTGACGACTAAGGATGGGATCGACTACATCAAGGAGCACGCGGCCAATCTTGCGGGTTCCATCACCACGCATCACCTGATCATCAACCGCAACGCCATTCTCGTCGGCGGTATCAAGCCGCATTATTACTGCCTGCCTGTCGCAAAGCGCGAGACGCATCGTCTGGCCCTGCGGGCGGCCACGGTTTCAGGGGACGTTCGGTTCTTCCTCGGCACCGACTCCGCTCCGCACGCCGATCCGCTCAAGGAATGCGCCTGCGGCTGCGCCGGCATCTATACGTCCATCAACACGCTGAGCTGCCTCGCCCATGTCTTCGAGGAGGAGGGGGCGCTCGACCGGCTCGAGGCCTTCACTTCGCTGAACGGCCCCGCCTGGTATGGCCTACCGGTGAACGAAGATACGATCACGCTGCGCAGGGGCGACGAGCCGGTCCGCTATCCCGCCAAGATCGAGACCGAGGCCGGACCGGTCACGGTCTTCGATCCGATGTTCCCCCTCTACTGGGCCGTCGTCTAGCTAAAGATTTTGAAGGAGAGGTCATGTTTTCGAACGCGTTCACCGACAAGACGGTGATGGCCGAGCTGGTCGCGAAGATGCTCTGGGAGATCAAGGCGGTGCATTTCCGCGCCGACGAGCCTTACAGGCTCTCCTCCGGCATGGCGAGCCCGGTCTATATCGACTGCCGCAAGCTGATCTCCTATCCGCGCATCCGCTCGGCGGTGATGGACTTCGCCGCCGCGACGATCCTCCGCGAAGCCGGCTTTGAGAAATTCGATGTGGTCGCTGGCGGCGAGACGGCCGGCATTCCCTTCGCGGCGATGCTTGCCGAACGGCTCGGCCTGCCGATGATCTACGTGCGCAAGGCGCCGAAGGGCCACGGCCGCAACGCCCAGATCGAGGGCCACATGCCGGAAGGCGCGCGCGTCCTGGTGATCGAGGACCTGACGACCGCCGGCGGCTCGATGTTCAAGTTCATCGACGCGATCCGGGCGGCCGGCGGCATCGTCGAGCACGGAATCGCGCTCTTCTACTACGATATTTTCCCGGAAGCCCGCGCCAACATGAAATCGAAGGGCGTCGACCTGCACTACATCGCCACCTGGCGCAACGTCCTTGCAGTCGCCCGCGAGCAGGCGCTGTTCGACGAGAAGACGCTGAACGAGGTCGAAGCCTTCCTCAATGCGCCGCTCGCCTGGTCGGCCCGCAATGGCGGCGCCGGCACGCTCGCTGCCCAGTAACGCGGCGCCGGGATGCCGATCTCGTCGATGGAACATTTCAAGGGAGGACGTTCATGATCGTTTGCTGCGGAGAGGCTCTGATCGACATGCTGCCGCGCGAGACGGCGGCCGGGGAAAGCGCCTTTGCGCCCTATGCCGGGGGGGCCATCTTCAATACGGCGATTGCGCTTGGGAGGCTCGGCATCCAGACCGGATTCTTCACCGGGCTCTCCGACGACATGTTCGGCGATATCCTGCGGGAGACGCTGAAGGCAGCAAACGTCGATTTCGGCCCCTGCGCCACGCTGCCGCTGCACACGACACTCGCCTTCGTGAAACTCGTCAACGGACATGCGAGCTACGCCTTCTTCGACGAGAACACCGCCGGGCGGATGATCACCACGGACCATCTGCCCGCCTTCGGCGATTTCTACGAGGCGCTGCATTTCGGCGCGATCAGCCTCATTCCCGAACCCTGCGGCTCGACCTACGAGGCGCTGATGGCCCGTGAACACGAAAAGCGGGTGATCTCCTTCGATCCTAACATCCGGCCCGGTTTCATCAAGGACCGGGAGGCCCATCTCGCCCGCATGAACCGCATGGCGACGATGTCGGACATCATCAAGTTCTCCGACGAGGATCTTGCCTGGTTCGGCATGGAGGGCAGCCATGATACGCTCGCGGCCGAATGGCTGCAGCGGGGGCCCAAGCTGGTGGTGATCACGAGGGGCGCCGACGGCGCCGCCGGCTATACGAAGAGCCACAAGGTCGAGGTGGCGAGCGAGCGGGTCACGGTCGTCGACACGGTCGGCGCCGGCGACACGTTCGATGCCGGCGTGCTCGCCTCGCTGAAGCTCAACAATCTGTTGACCAAGCAACAGGTCGCAGACCTGAGCGACGATGCGGTCCGGCAGGCGCTGGCGCTCGGCGCCAAGGCGGCCGCCGTAACCGTATCGCGCGCCGGCGCCAATCCGCCGTGGAAACACGAAATCGGGCTGTAATCTGCGGTATATTCCGACCGATCGGAACGCGGCCGTCCATACCCCCTCTGGCTGCCGCCATCTCCCCCACAAGGGGGGAGAATCGGCGCGGCTGCCCCATCACTCCGATCGGAACGTTTCTACAAGGGGGTCGCCCGGGTTGGGCGCCGGCGGTGCCGTACGGATTCTCCCCCTTGTGGGGGAGATGGCGGCAGCCAGAGGGGGTGCTTCTTCTGCACTCCTTGTTTTTTCGCTCACCGCGCCGCCTTCAGCAGCGCGGTCACCAGGCCAGCGGTCGAGGAATCGTGTCCCTCGGCACTCTCCGTGCCTTCGACGACCGGAAGCAGGCCGGTCGCCAGTTCCTTGCCGAGCTCGACGCCCCACTGGTCGAAGGAGTTGATGTTGAAGAGCGCGCCTTCGACGAAGACGCGGTGCTCATAAAGGGCGATCAGGCGGCCGAGCGCGAAGGGGTCGAGCTGGTCGTAGACGAAGGTCAGCGACGGTCGGTTGCCGGTGAAGACGCGGTGCGGCGCGATCCTGTCGGCCTTGGCCTCGTCCATGCCCTTCGAGGTGAGCTGGGCCTTGGCCTCAGTCAGCGTGCGGCCCTTCATCAGCGCTTCCGACTGCGCCAGGCAGTTGGCGATCAGCAGCTGGTGCTGGTGGCGCAAGTCCTTTTCGTGGCCATTGGCGGCGATCATGAACTCGGCCGGAATGATGTCGGTGCCCTGGTGGATGAGCTGGTAGAAGGCGTGCTGCCCGTTGGTGCCGGGCTCGCCCCAGACCACAGGCCCGGTCGCAAACTCCACCGGCTTGCTGTCGAGCGTCACGGCCTTACCGTTCGACTCCATGTCGAGCTGCTGCAAATACGCGGGGAAGCGCGCCAGACGCTGGTCGTAGGGCAGGATCGCCCGCGACGGATAGCCGAGCACGTTGCGATGGTAGAAGCCGATGAGGCCAAGCAGCATCGGTATGTTCTCGCAGACCGGCGCGGTACGGAAATGTTCGTCGATCGCGTGGCCACCGTCGAGCAAGCGGCCGAAATTCTCACTGCCGATGGCAATCATCAGCGGCAGGCCGATCGCCGACCAGATCGAATAGCGCCCGCCGACCCAGTCCCAGAAGCCGAAGACGCGGGCGGCGTCGATGCCGAAGGCGGCGACCTTGTCGAGCGCGGTGGAGACGGCTGCGAAGTGGTGGCCGACCGCCGCCTCGCCGAGCCTGCCAGCGATGAAGGCGCGCGCTGTCGCCGCATTGGTCATCGTCTCGATCGTCGTGAAGGTCTTGGAGGCGACGATGAACAGCGATGTCTCCGGGTCGAGGAGCTTCAAGGTGTCGGCGATATGAGCACCGTCGACATTGGAAACGAAGTGCAGCCGCGGACCGTCATGGAAGGGGGCGAGCGCCAGCGTCGCCATCACCGGGCCGAGGTCGGAACCGCCGATGCCGATATTGACGACGTCGGTGATCTTCTTGCCGGTGGCGCCCTTCAAGGCTCCCGAACGGACCTTGTCGGCAAAGGCGCCCATCGCCTCCAGAACGGCGTTGACGTCAGGCATGACATCCTTGCCGCCGACGAGGATCGGCCGGTTGGACCGGTTCCGGAGCGCGGTATGCAGGACGGCGCGCTCCTCGGTAATGTTGATGACGTCGCCACGGAACATGGCGTCGCGCTTTTCTTCGACCTTGGCGGCCTTTGCCAGCGCCTCTAGACCCTGAAGGATCTGGTCGTTGACGGCGCATTTCGAATAGTCGAGGAGCAGGTCGCCAAGTTTCGTGCTGAAGCGCGCAAAGCGGTTCGGATCGGCCGCGAAGGCGGCACGGATATCGGCTGCATTGGTCTCGCGTGCAGTGGCTTTGAGGGTTTCGACAAGCGCTTTCATCGCAGGGCTCCTTGCATCGGAAATCGGCTGCGATAGCTAGTCGGTTTAGACATGGCAAATCAAGGGCAGGTGTGCGCTGCAGCGAAAAAAGGAGGCTGCTGCGACGCCGTCCCGTATTTCATGTCGCTGAAAACATGGGGGCTGTTTTCAGAGTGGTCTGCCCCTCTCCTCGGGTTTAACCCGAGGACTAACCCTATCCTCGCAGGCGGAAAGAGGGGACTTTGGAGGTTGAGGCGCTGCCACGAGTCTCCTTCGCCCCGCTCGCGGGGAGAAGGTGGCGGCAGCCGGAGGAGGGGCTTTACCGCGCTTCGAGCGAAATGATCAGTCGCGCAAATCCTTGCGCAGGATCTTGCCGACATTGGACTTCGGCAGTTCGTCGCGGAACTCGACGTGTCTCGGCCGCTTGTAGTTTGTAAGATGTTCGGCGCAGTGACGCTTGACGTCGCCTTCGGTAAGGTTCGGATCCTTGCGCACGACGAAGAGCTTGACCGCCTCGCCGGAGTGCGGATCGGGGATGCCGATCGCTGCGCATTCGAGAATGCCCGGATGCGTTGCCACGACCTCTTCGATCTCGTTCGGGAAGACGTTGAAGCCGGAAACGAGGATCATGTCCTTCTTGCGGTCGACGATCTTCGTCAGCCCGGCGGCATTCATGAAGCCGATGTCGCCGGTGCGGAAGAAACCGTCCGGCGAAATCGCCTTCGCCGTCTCGTCGGGGCGCTGCCAGTAGCCGGCCATCACCTGCGGGCCGCGGATGCAGATCTCGCCGATTTCGCCGACCGGCAGCGCGTTGCCGTTTTCATCACGGATCTCGACTTCGGTCGAAGGGAGCGGCATGCCGATCGTGCCGGTGAACTCGTCCGTATCGAGCCGGTTGGCGGTGGCGACCGGCGAGGTTTCCGAAAGCCCGTAGCCTTCATGGATCGGGCAGTGGGTCATGGCGAGCCAGCGCTCGGCGACGGGTCGCTGCACCGCCATGCCGCCGCCGAATGTGAGGATCAGCGAGGAGAAGTCGAGCTTCTGAAACTCCGCATTGTTCATCAGCGCGTTGAACAGCGTGTTGAGCCCGGGGAAGATGTTGGTCTTGTACTTGCCCAGTTCCTTGACGAAGGCGGGAATGTCGCGTGGATTGGGGATCAGGACGTTGTTGCCGCCGGTCGCGAGCCCCATCAGCGAGTTCACCGTCAGCGCGAAGATGTGGTAGAGCGGCAAGGCGCACATGAAGGTGAGGCTTTCCGGGCGCGGCTTGCGCAGGAATGCCGTATTCAGCCAGACCTCCATCTGGGCCATGTTGGACAGAAGATTGGCATGGGTGAGGGTGGCGCCTTTGGAAACGCCGGTGGTGCCGCCGGTATATTGCAGGAAGGCGACATCGCTCGGCCCGATATTGGGCTTCGCAAGGGAAAGCTTCTCGCCCTTCGCAAGAACCGTGCGGAAGGAGAGGTGGCCCGGCAGCGACCAGGCGGGAACGAGCTTTTTCACGCGGCGCACGACGAGATTGACGACGAGGCCCTTCACCCCGAGCATGTCGCCCATCGTCGCGACCACCACATGCTTGACCTTGGTGCGTGCGACGACCTGCTCGACGGTATGGGCGAAGTTTTCCAGCACGAAAATCGCCTTGGCGCCGGCATCGACCAACTGGTGCTGGAGCTCGCGCGGCGTGTAGAGCGGATTGACGTTGACGACCGTGTAGCCGGCCCTGAGAATGCCATAGACGATCACCGGGTTCTGCAGGATGTTCGGCATCATGACGGCGACGCGATCGCCTTTCGCCAGGCCGAGCGACTGCAGCCAGGCGCCGATCCGGCCCGAATGGGCATTGAGATCGGCGAAGGTCAGCGACTTGCCCATGCAGGTGAAGGCGGGGCGCCAGGAATGCTGCGCCACCGCATGGTCGAAGAACTCGCCGAGCGAGCGATAGGGCAGCGGTCCGATTTCGGCGGGCACGCCCGGCGGATAGGACTTGACCCAGTTTTTTCCCGCGCCGGATCCCGTCTGCTGCATGCTTGCTTCCGCCATGATCTCTCTCCCTCTGGTGGCAACGAACTGCCTTGCTCACGGCGAAGAAAAATCCCTCCCGATCTTCCCTCCCGATCGAAGATGCTGTTTTTGCAGCGTCTCTTCAAGCACTAATCGGAATTAAATAACTTTGACGTAAACGTCAATAACAACGACGCATATGCAGGGGACGGATTTACCGACAGGCAGGCGAAAACAATCGAAATCTCCCTGTCATCTCTCTCCGCTAGACCCGTGGCAGGCGATCACGGCAATTGTGAATTGATCCCGAACCAGCGCGATGATTTGGAGGCGCGACCCTCTTTATGCCGAAAGCGCGCATGGAGGAAGGATGCGGGCTGGAAAGGCTGCGGGATTGTTGTAAGGTTCTTGAGAGACGGAGGACTACAGGTGCAATTGGGCAATCGTGAGCGAGAAAATCTCCCGGCGGAGCCGCGGCTCTTCGGGCAGCCTCCCCATTCGCGCTCGGCCCTCGTCCTGCCGATCTCGGCGGCGCGCTGGCTGCTCGTCCTCGTGCTGCTCGCCGGCGTCTATTTCTTCCATGGCTTCGTCGTGCCGGTGCTTGCCGCCGTCGTCATCGGCTTTGCCAGCTGGCCGATCTACCGTCGGCTGCTGCAGGCCCTGAACGGCAATCGGACGCTCGCGGCAACCATCGCCATCACCTCCGTCGTCGCCTTCATCGTCGTGCCCATCTCGATCGCCGCGGCCTATGCCGTGGACGAGGTGCGCGACTGGCTCGTCTGGGCGGTGGAAACCAACGTGAACGGGGCGCCGGTCCCGGCCTGGCTGACGACCATCCCGGTGGCCGGCGCCTGGCTTGGCCAGCAGTGGGTGAAATATGTCGGCCATCCAGGCGCACTTGGCGAAATGGTCCAGCTCGTCAGCGGCTCCAATATCGGCAACATCTACCGCGGCGTCCTGGTGATCGGCGCCTCCGCCTTCCAGTCCTTCCTGACGCTGCTTTTCATGCTGATCACGCTGTTCTTCGTCTATCGAGATGGCCACGCCTTTTCGAAGCAGCTCGATCGGCTCGGCGAGCAGATTTTCCCGATGCGCTGGGAGCGCCTGTCGCGCGTCGTGCCGCTCACCATCAGCTCGACGGTGACCGGCATGGGCATCATTGCGATCGGCGAGGGCATCGTTCTCGGCGTCGCCTATTGGCTTGCCGGCGTGCCCTCCCCGGTAACGCTCGGCATCATCACCGGTCTCATGGCGCTCATTCCGGGCGGCGCGCCGCTCTGCTTCACCCTCGTGTCGATCTATCTGGTGGCGAGCGGCTCGCCGTTCCACGGCGTCGCGCTCTTTGCCTGGGGAACGACAGAGCTCTTCATCGTCGACAAGACGCTTCGCCCAAGGCTCGTTGGCGGCCCGATCAAGCTGCCCTTCCTGCCGACCTTCTTCGGCCTCGTCGGCGGCGTCAAGACAATGGGATTCCTTGGCCTTTTCGTCGGACCGGTGCTGATGGCGCTGCTCGTAGCGATCTGGCGGGAGTGGATGCACGAGGTGACGAACCAGCCGGAGCCGGCGGCAAAGCCGGTCTCCAGGGTGGACATCGCCGCAAAATAGGATCGGCCCCGGCTCCGGTCTTGTTTTCTCGAAGGTATTGCCTGGCCGCGCATCGCTTTCACAGAAATGAACCTGCTGAGGATCGAGTTCGAGAGATTGCATGTCCGACACTGATCGCGACCTCGAAAGCCGCCCCGATCCCGATGCCCTGCTGGCGCTGGCCGAAAAGGGCGGCAGAGGGAAGCTGACGGTGTTCCTCGGCGCCGCGCCGGGCGTCGGCAAGACCTACGCCATGCTGATGCGGGCGCAGCGCCTCAAGGAAGAGGGCGCCGATATTGTCATCGGACTTGTCGAGACACATGGGCGCAGCGAAACCGCGGCTCTGCTCGAAGGGCTGGAAGTCTTGCCGCGCCGCGAAGTAGTGCATAGCGGGCGCACGCTCCATGAATTCGATCTCGACGCCGCTTTGGCGCGACGTCCGCGGATCATCGTCGTCGATGAGCTCGCCCATACCAATCTCGGCGAGGGCCGGCATCCCAAGCGCTACCAGGACATCGAGGAACTGGTGGATGCCGGCATCGATGTCTGGACGGCGCTCAACATCCAACACCTCGAAAGCCTGTCTGACGTCGTCGCGCAGATTGCCGGCGTGCCCGTGCGCGAGCGCATTCCCGACACGGTTCTGAACCGCGCCGACGAGGTGCTGCTGGTGGACCTGCCGCCGGCGGAACTGATCGACCGGCTGAAGGAAGGCAAGGTCTATCTGCCCGATAGCGCCAAGCGCGCCGTCGATAATTTCTTCCGCCTCGGCAATCTGACGGCGCTGCGCGAACTGGCGCTGAGGCGGACCGCCGACCGGGTCGACGACCAGATGGTCGACTACCTCAAGCAGAATGCCATAGAGGGTCCCTGGCCGGCCGGCGAGAGGCTTCTCGTCTGCATCGGCCCGGATCCGCTGTCGGAAAAGGTGGTGAGGACGGCAAGCCGGCTTGCCTCTGGCCTCAACGCCGGCTGGATCGTCGTTTCCATCGAGCGTGCGGATCGCGCCTCGGGCGATGGCGAGGCGGTGCGGCAACTCGACGAGACCTTCCGTCTTGCCGAGCAACTGGGCGCCGAGACGCGTCGCGTCATCGGCAGCGATTTCGTCGAGGAGATCCTGAAGCTTGCGAGGCGCGAACATGCGACGCAGATCGTCATCGGCGCGCGGCGCCACTGGTTCCCGCTGAGCCTGTTCCGCGCCTCCTTGCCCGACGCGCTGGCCAAGCGCGTCTCGGGCATCGGCATTCATCTCGTCACCGGCAAGATCGAGCCGGCCGCCAAGCCGAAGCTTCGAAGCAAACAGCTGCTGCCGGAGGGATTCGGCCGAGCGCTCGGCATAGCCGGTGGCGCCGTCGGGCTGGCGACAGTGCTCGGCCTGCTGATCGAGCACTTCATCATCCTGCAGAATATTTCGCTTCTCTATCTCCTCGCCGTGCTCGCCTCGGCGGTTTACGCCGGTTATCTCGCCGCCTTGGCAGCCGCGCTGTTTTCCGTTGTCGCCTACAATTTCTTCTTCATCGAGCCGGTCGGCACGTTCACGGTGGCGGAGCCGCACGAGGTCTTCGCGCTTTTCGTTTTCCTGGCGGCTGCGGCGCTCGCCGGCGGCCTTGCCTCGCGTGTTCGCGAGCAGGCGAAGACCGCAAGGGACCGGGCGACCGCGACGCAGGCGCTCTATGATTTTACCCGCAAGCTTTCCGGCACCGCCAATGCCGAAGACGTGCTCTGGGCGGCCGTCACCCAGATCCAGGGGACGCTGAGGCGCAATGCCGTGCTGTTGCTGCCGGAACACGGCGATCTGGCCGTGAGGGTCGCCTGGCCACCGGACACCGAGCTCAGCGTCAGCGACATGATGGCGGCGCGCTGGGCTTTCGAGAAGAAGGAGGCTGCCGGCAATGACACCGGCACGCTGCCGAACAGTCCGTTTCAGTTCAGGCCGCTCACAAGCCCGCAGGGTGTCGTCGGCGTTTGCGGCTTTCTGCAGGAGGACAGCCCTCTCGACATCAACGAGGAACGGGCCCTTGCCGCCATTCTCGACCAGACCGCGATCGCCGTCGACCGCGCCCGGCTATCACGCGAAAGCTTCGATCAGGCCGCCCAGCTCGAGGGCGAGAGATTCCGTGCTGCTCTGCTTTCGTCGCTATCCCACGAGCTGACGACCCCTTTGGCGACGATCAGCGGCGCAGTGACGACCCTGCGCCAGCGTCACGAAGGAATGCCTGACGAGAGCCGGGATGATCTTCTGAACTCGATCGAGGAGGAAAGCGGCAGGCTGATGCACTTCGTTGCCAACCTGCTCGACATGAACCGGATCGAGGCGGGGACGATCAATGCCAGGCGCGATCGGGTCGATGTGGCGGACGTCGTCCACTCAGCCGTGGAACGGGCGCGAAAATACTTTCCCGGCCGGATTTTCGAGACCAGCATCGCCGCCGACCTGCCGTTGATGCGCGGCGACGGCGTCCTGCTCGGGCAGGTCCTCTTCAACCTGCTCGACAATGCCGACCGGTTCGGAGGCGACGAGCCCGTCAGCATCTATGCCCGGCGGGAGGCCGACGAGGTCGTGCTGTCGGTGACGGACCTCGGCAAAGGCATCGCGCCCGCCGATCTCGAGCACGTCTTCGACAAATTCTTCCGCAAGGGAAAGCCGGACGGACGCGCGCTCGGCACCGGCCTCGGGCTTACGATCAGCAAGGCCTTCGTCGAGGCGATGGGCGGGCGGATCAAGGCCGAGAGCCCGGCGCTCAGGCGCCGCGGGACGCGTATTTCCATGCGCTTCGCGGCGGTTGAAGCGGAGCCCTCGAGCTGAGGTGAGACTGCCATATGGCCTTTGCGGCCAAGTTGTTTTATGACGGACTGCAATCATAAATTTGTAAGGGCCGGATTTCATTAAGATGAGTGTCGCTCCCGATGGCGGAGAGCCGGATAGCCCGGGCGCCGATCGACGCCCTATTGCGGCGCGCGACAGCGGCTTCGCGCGTCGATTGACGGCGCTGCTTTTGAAGACGCCGATCACGCCGAATGAGATTTCATTGCTGAGTGTCGGCTTTGCCGCGATCGGCGGCGCCACTCTCTTCCTTGCGACGCGCTGGCCGGCGCTTTATCTGGTCGCCGTCGCCGGCATCCAGCTGCGGCTCCTCTGCAATCTGCTCGATGGCATGGTCGCGGTCGAGGGCGGCCGCGGCTCGCCGGTTGGCGCGCTCTACAACGAGTTTCCCGACCGCGTCGCCGACACGCTGTTGATCGTGGCGCTCGGCTATGCCGCCGGTGCCGGCTGGCTCGGCTGGGCCGGTGCGCTTGCCGCCGCCCTGACGGCTTATGTGCGCGTCTTCGGCGGATCGCTCGGCCAGCCCCAGGACTTTCGCGGCCCCATGGCCAAACAGCACCGCATGGCGCTGATGAGCCTTGCCTGCCTGCTGGCATTCGGCGAGCCCCTGCTGACGACGGAGCGCTTCGTGCTTTACGCCACGGCGTGGATCATCCTCGCCGGGGCGCTTTTCACCTGCTGGACCCGCACCAGGGCGATCGTCTCGCGCATCCCGGGAGCCGCAAAGCCGTGATCGATCTGGTGCTGATTGGTCTCACGCGGTTTCTCGTCGGCGGGCAGGCGCGATGGATCGGCGCCTCTCCGGATATGCGCCAGCGCATCTATTTCGCCAATCACGCCAGCCATCTCGACACGCTGCTGATCTGGTCGGCCCTGCCGCGGCAGCTACGCGGCTCGACCCATCCGATCGCTGCCGCCGACTATTGGGGCAAGGGGAAGGTGCGGCGCCATATCGCGCTGAAGGTGTTGAATGCCGTGCTCGTGGACCGCGCCACGCAGGGCCCGCCCGGGGCGGCGCTCGCCCCGTTGCGCGGCGTGCTCGCTGAGGGCGAGTCGCTCGTTCTCTTTCCCGAGGGCACGCGCGGCAACGAGCGTCTGCCGGGGCCGTTCAAGAGCGGTCTCTACTGGCTGTCGCAGGAATTCCCGGAGGTCGAGCTGATCCCGACCTACCTGGACAATCCGTCCCGCGCCTTCCCGAAGGGAACCTTCCTGCCCGTTCCGATCAGCTGCACGGTTCGCTTCGGCGCGCCGCTCCTGAGGCGGGCAGGGGAGGAGAAGGACGCGTTTCTCGACCGCGCCCGCGCTGCCGTCGGTGCGCTCGCCTCGGATCCCGTTTCATGAGGCCGCCATGTCTTTGACCGACAAGCTGTTCATCCTCTTCGGCGGAATTTGTGCCCTGCTCGGCATCGCCTCGGCGATCGGCTTCGCATTGTCGCGCAAGGTGACCTCCGAGAACGGCCGGGCGACGGTCGACAATCTCAACGCCCGCATCAGGGCCTGGTGGGTGATGGTCGCGATCTTCGCCCTGAGCTTCGGCCTCGGCCGGGGCGTCACCGTGGTGCTTTTCGCGCTGACTTCCTTCTATACGCTGCGCGAATTCATCTCGCTGACGCCGACGCGCGGCGCCGATCACCTGCCGCTGGTCGCCGCCTTCTACGTGCTGCTGCCGCTTCAATACTGGCTGATCTGGACCGACTGGTATGCGTTGTTCACGATCCTTGTCCCGGTTTATGGCTTCCTTCTCCTTCCGAGCCTTGCCGCGCTAAAGGGCGATGCCGATGCGTTCCTGTTGCGCGTGTCGCGCATCCAATGGGGCCTGATGCTGACGGTATATTGCATCAGCCACGCGCCGGCGCTGTTGACGCTCGACATCCCCGGCCGCCCGCGCGAGGGCTTCCTGCTGCTCTTCTTCCTGATCACCGTCGCGCAGTTCAGCGACGTGATGCAATACGTCTTCGGCAAGCTCTTCGGCCGAACGAAGGTGGCCCCCGTTATCAGCCCGTCGAAGACCGTCGAGGGCCTCGTCGGCGGCGGCCTCTCCGCCGTCGCCGCCGGCGCCGGCCTCTGGTGGATCACCCCGTTCACGCCGCTGGAGGCCGCCGCCATGGCGCTCGCCATCGTCGCCATGGGCTTCCTCGGCGGCCTGTCGCTCTCGGCCGTCAAGCGCTCGATGGGCGTGAAGGACTGGGGCACGATGATTTCCGGCCACGGCGGCGTCCTCGACCGCATGGATTCGCTGAGTTTTGCCGCACCGGTGTTCTTTCACCTGACGCGGTATTTTTATACGTGAGAAAAATGGTGCCGCTTACGTGACTCGAACACGTGACCCCATCATTACGAATGATGTGCTCTACCGACTGAGCTAAAGCGGCATTAGACGGTTCCGCGGATGTCGCAGAACGAATGTGAGGCGCTGATAAACGCAAAGCGCCGAGATTTCAAGCCATCAGTTTCGAGAACTTGAAAATTCCTTCGGCGCGGCGCGGTCGCCGGGAAGTGCGAGGCCGAGGCGTGCGCGGGCGGCGGCGTATTCGCGCTCCCACCGCTCGACCAGGTGGGCGACGGTGCTGACTTCGCGGATGGCGCCGATGCCCTGGCCGCAGCCCCAGATGTCCTTCCAGGCCTTCGCCCCGCCGACGGCCGTGCCGAAATCCATCTTCGACGCGTCTGCCTCCGGCAGGCTGTCCGGATCCATGCCGGCGGCGCGAATCGAGGCCTTGAGGTAGTTGCCGTGGATGCCGGTGAAATAGTTGGAATAGACGATGTCGGCGGCGCTGCTGTCGACGATCATCTGCTTGTAGGCGTCGCTGGCGCGGGCCTCTTCGGTGGCGATGAAGGGGGAGCCGATATAGGCCATGTCGGCGCCCATCGCTTGCGCCGCGAGGATGGCGTCGCCGGTCCCGATTGCGCCCGAGAGCAGCAGCGGCCCGTCGAACCAGGCGCGGATTTCCTGGATGAGCGCAAAGGGCGAGAGCGTCCCGGCATGGCCGCCGGCGCCGGCGGCAACGGCGATCAGCCCGTCGGCGCCCTTGCGGATCGCCGAGTTCGCGTGGCGGTTGTTGATGACATCGTGGAGCACGATGCCGCCATAGGAGTGGATCGCGGCGTTGACCTCCGGCACCGCGCCGAGCGAGGAGATGACGACCGGCACCTTGTATTTGACGCAGAGCATCAGGTCCTGCTCGAGCCGGGTGTTCGACTTGTGGACGATCTGGTTGACGGCAAAGGGTGCCGCCGGCCGGTCCGGGTGCTTGCGGTCGTGGTCGGTGAGCGCTTCGGTGATCTCGGCGAGCCATTCGTCGAGCTGTGCCTGCGGACGCGCGTTGAGCGCCGGGAACGCCCCGATGACGCCCGCCTTGCATTGCGCAATCGTCAGCCGGGGATGCGAGACGATGAAAAGCGGAGCGCCGACAACCGGCAGTCTCGTCGTTCCGGACAGAATTTGCGGCAACGGCATCGGGTCTCTTCTCCATCGCAATTTTTTGACGTTTGCGTAAACGTCAATGTAGATAGCAGCAATGACCGCGCTTGCAAAGGGAGGTATTTCGCCGAACATTCCGGCGGGTCACGCGTCTTTTCCCCGCGGAAGACCCGGCGGCGGCGCTGGCGGACTTGCAGATTCCGCAAGCAGCAGTTACCCAATCGTTAATAAAACCAACGGCGTGCCGCGGGAAGAGGCGAGGCCTTCCCATATTTGCCCCGCTTGGGCGCGGAAGTCTGGTGTGCAGAAGGATTTGATGTGAGCGGACTCGAGACGGCGATCAGGAATGCACTGGAACGCTCGGAGCGGAGCAATGCGGAAATCCGCGCGCGGATCTATCAGTCGGCCCGCCAGGCGCTGGAAAACGGCCTCAAGAAGCAGGAGATCGAGGACCCGGAAATCATCGCCAAGCAGCGCCACCGGCTGGAAGCGGTCATTCACGCGATCGAAACGGAGGAGCGGGCTGCCCTGAAGGCGCGTCTCGCCACGCCGGTCGTGAGCCTCGCGGACGTGAAAGGCAAGGGTGATGCGGCAGCGCGAGCTTCAGCCGGTGCGGCTGCCCCTTTGCGGCAGGAGCCGGGTTTCAGGGCGGAGGCACAGCCGGCGTCCCCCGGTGACGGCGGCCTCGGCGCGCTCGGTGCCCTGCGCCCGGAGCGTGACGGCCCCATGGCTTCGACGCAGCCGGTGACCGGTGGTGAAAAACCCGCCGGCGCGGCGACGTCCGGTTCGATCGCCCCGGACCTGGGCGTCACCGACAAGCGCCCGCGCAAGCGCAAGGGCGGTCGCATTCTCTCCTTCGTCATGGTTGTCGCAACACTCGCCGCGGCGGCGGGTGCCGGCGTCTGGTGGGTCGAGACCAATGACCTGTTGAAATCGCCGGCCGAGCGCGACACCAATGTCGCCAATCCGCCGGCGGTGGTGGAGACCGAGGACTTCCCCGCGGCGGCCGGTTTGCCGACCCTCGGGGCGCAGGAGGGTTTCTCCGGCGAGTGGATCGAGATCTTCACGTCGGCGGATGCGGCGGCCGTCAAGCCAAGCGCCCGCGCCAGCGCGGAGCCGTTCGACGACGATGGCGGCGAACGCATCCGGCTGACGTCGGCGGCCGCGTCGAAAGAGGGCGAGGTGGCGATCGAAATTCCCGCCGATGTGCTTGCCAAGGTTTCGGGCAAGTCCTCGACGCTGGCGCTGAGCGTCCAGGCACTTCCGGGCAAGACGACGGAGTTCTCCGTCGAATGTGATTTCGCGGCGCTCGGCGCCTGCGGTCGTCATCGCTTCACCGCGCATGACGAGCGCCTCGACATGCTGTTCAAGATCAGCTTCGAAGGCAGTCGTCCCCCCGGCAGTTCCGGAAGGTTGCTGATCAACAGCGACGTCAGCGGCGCCGGCAACAGCCTGGATCTATTTGCCATTCGCGTGCTGCCGAGGCAATGAGCCGCCCTGGGTGGTCGAACGGAGCGTTCCTTGGATCGTTCTTCCGGGGCTAAACCCCCTCTGGCCTGCCGGCCATCTCCCCCACAAGGGGGGAGAATACGTGCGGCCGGCCTCTTGCTCCGACCGAACGGCTTATGCAAGCGGAACGCTTCGGTGGACGTGTAAAGCGTGCCACACCGATTCTCCCCCCTTGTGGGGGAGATGGCCGGCAGGCCAGAGGGGGCTATTACCCCTTGCCAGGGCGAGAAATCACCTGAGGAAGCCAGGTCCGGACCCGACGATCTTGTCGTCTATCTTGCCGATCGCGGCCTTGTCCTTGCCGTCGTAATCGAGCTTCGTCAGCAGGTGGCGGATCAGGTTGATCCTGGCGCGACGCTTGTCATTGCCGCGGATGACGGTCCAGGGCGCATGGTCCGTATGCGTTTCCTTCAGCATCCGGTCGCGCTTCTCGGTGTAGTCGTCCCATTTTCCCAACGCCGCGATGTCCATCGGCGACAGTTTCCAGATCTTCAGCGGATCATGCCGGCGGTCGTGAAACCGCTTCAACTGCATCTCCCGGCCGATATTGAGCCAGAACTTGAAGAGCTGGATGTTCTCGTTGACGATCATCTTCTCGAAGCGCGGCGCTTCCTTGAGGAAATGCTCGTATTGCTCCGGCGTGCAAAAGCCCATCACCGGCTCGACGCCAGCGCGGTTGTACCAGGAACGATCGAAAAGAACGAATTCGCCGGCGGTCGGAAAAGTCGACACATAGCGCTGGAAATACCACTGGCCGCGCTCGGTCTCGGTGGGTTTGGTGAGCGCGACGACGCGCGCCGAACGGGGGTTCATATAGGCGGTCGTCGCGTGGATGGCGCCGCCCTTGCCGGCTGCATCGCGCCCCTCGAAAACGGCCATGACGCGCTTGCCGGTCGCCTGCATCCAGAACTGGACCTTGACGAGCTCGATCTGCAGCTTCGTCAGCGTTTCCTCGTATTCCTCCTCGCTGAGCTTTTTCTCATAAGGGTAGTCGTCGGAGGAGAACGCTTCGTCGTCGATCCATTCCGGCAGTTCCGGATTGTCGATGTCGAACACCCGGGTCTTGCCGCCGATCGCGAGTTCGACCGCGCGGCTTCCCGGCGTGCCCGCAGTCGGTGCCTGTTCGAGAGCCATGCCTTCCTCCACTGTCGTCGATTTCACTACAGCGCCGTGCGGCTTTTCAGTCCGCAAAGGTCGCTCCAGCGCATTGGATGCGGTGGAGGAGGCCATAATTACATTGCAGATTCAAGCATCTCGTGAAAATCATGTCATGAAGCGCCGCTATTTCTGCCCGAATGGCCGGAGCGGTCAGCTGGAATGCTTTAGGCGTTTCCGGCCGAGACCTCTCCACTTTCGCGCGTACTCGCCACACTTATTGGTATGTGGGGTGACGTTCCTCATGGTTAGGGAGGCGGCAAATTGAGCAACGAGGGTATCGTCTTGGATGGTGCGAAGGTGTTCTGGGAGGGCCTCAAGCCGAGACTGAAGGCAGAGCGCTGGATTCTCGGCCTCTCCATCGTGCTTGCCGTCCTCGCCGCCCTCGCCGGCATCCACATCCTGGCGGTGCTTGCCTTCTGGCTCGTTCTTGCAGCAGCCCTTCTCAAGCGAAGTGCTCCTTTGGCAGAGCCGGTGCCGGAGGCGGCACCGAGCGTAACGGAGACGCGGACGGACGCGCTGATCCCCGTGCTGAACGCGCTCGATATGCCGGTGCTCGTCATCGCCGCGGACGAGACCGTCCTTTTCCAGAACGCCGCCGCCGAGAAGGCCTTCGGCACGATCCCCCCGGAAAGCTACCTTTCGGCGCGCGTACGCTCTCCCGGAATACTCGACATGGTGCGCGAGACCATTGCGACGGGCAAGGTCAACCAGATCGAGCATGCGGAACGCTTGCCTTCGGATGCGGTCTATGTCGTCCGCGTCGCCCCGGCGGATGTCGGCGGCGAGGGGCCCAGCGGGCGGGTCTTCCTGCTGACCTATCGCGACATCTCGCAGACCCGCCGCATCGACCGGATGCGATCCGACTTCGTCGCCAATGCCAGCCACGAGCTGCGCACCCCGCTCGCTTCGCTCCGCGGCTTCATCGAGACGCTGGAGGGTCCGGCGAAGAACGACACGAAGGCGCAGGAGAAATTCTTCGGCATCATGCACGAGCAGGTGACCCGCATGAGCCGCCTCGTCGATGATCTCCTGTCCCTGTCGCGGCTGGAGTTGAAGTCGCACATCGCCCCGGAAGACCAGGTCGACCTGGTGCCGCTGCTCGGACATGTGCGCGACAGCCTTCTGCCGCTCGCAAGCGACCTCGATGTGAGGATCTCGCTCGAGGTGCCCGAGGAGCCGGTCTTCGTCCAGGGCGATCGCGATGAGCTGATCGAGGTCTTCGAAAATCTCATCGAGAACGCCTGCAAATATGGTCAGGAAGGCAAGAAAGTCGACGTGCGGCTCACGGGCAAGGAGGGGCAGGCGGAGGTGACGGTCACCGACTACGGCCCGGGCATCCCGGCCGAGCATGTGCCGCGGATCACCGAACGCTTCTACCGGGTCAATGTGGAGGCGAGCCGGTCGAAAAAGGGGACCGGCCTCGGGCTTGCCATCGTCAAGCATATCCTGACGCGCCACCGCGCCCGCCTGCTCATTCATTCGGAGGTCGGCAAGGGAACGGTCTTCACGGTCCGCTTCTGACACAAAAGCCATGCGACGGCTGTGTCGATCAGAAATCCTGTAGCATCTTCAATGACATAGCCTGTCATAAATGTTTCACGAAATTGACATAAAACCTGTAGCCATCGGCGGCTAACTAGGGCAGCCGATCAGACGGCGAAGAGAGCGCTGGACCCATTGGCGCACCAACACGAGCCCATTCCGGGAGAACATCTATGAAAGTCCTTAAACTCACTGTAGCGGCGCTGGTTGCATCCGCCGCTTTCGCCGGTGCCGCAGCAGCTCGCGACCAGATCCAGGTTGCTGGCTCCTCGACCGTTCTTCCCTATGCAAAAATCGTCGCCGAGAGCTTCGGCGAGACGTTCCCGGACTTCAAGACGCCGGTCGTCGAATCCGGCGGCTCTTCCGCCGGCCTGAAGGAATTCTGCAAGGGCGTCGGCGAAGACACGATCGACATCGCCAACTCCTCGCGCAAGATCAAGGATAGCGAGATCGAGGCCTGCAAGTCCGCCGGCGTAACCGAGATCCAGGAAATCAAGATCGGCTATGACGGCATCGTCTTCGCGACGGACGCAGGCAATGCCGACATTGCGCTGAAGCCGGAGCACCTCTACAAGGCGCTGGCCGCTGAAGTCGTCGTCGACGGCAAGCTCGCCGCCAACCCCTACAAGAAGTGGTCGGAAATCGACGCTTCGCTGCCGGATGCGGAGATCGCCGCCTACATCCCGGGCGAAAAACACGGCACGCGTGAAGTCTTCGAAGAGAAGATCCTTGCCCATGGCTGCAAGGACGCAGGCGCTCTCGATGTCATCAAGGCTGCCATCAGCGACGAGAAGGCCGCTGCCAAGAAGTGCGTTGCCGTTCGTAAGGACGGTCTCGCTGTCGACATCGACGGCGACTACACCGAAACGCTCGCCCGCATCGCCTCCAACAAGAGCGGCATCGGCGTCTTCGGCCTGTCGTTCTACGAAAACAACGCCGACAAGCTCAAGGTCGCGACCGTCAACGGCGTCGTTCCCTCGACCGAGACGATCGCTTCCGGCGAATATCCGGTTTCCCGCCCGCTGTTCTTCTACGTCAAGAAGGCGCATCTCGGCGTCGTTCCGGGCCTCAAGGAATATGTCGAATTCTTCGTCGACGATCAGATGATCGGCCCCGACGGCCCGCTCGCCGAATACGGCCTGGTTGCCGCACCGGACGCCGAGCGTGAAGAAATCCGCAAGTCCTTCGAAGCCGGAAATCTGCTCTGATCAAAATGACGTCCCGGCGCAGCTTTCCGCTGCGTCGGGACTTTGCGAAATTCGATTTTTCCGGTGGCTTTTGACGGCCCTGCCGTGGAGACGTGCCGATGAGCACCTCGCTTCTTCTCCTGATCATTGCTTTGATTGGTATTGGCGCCTATTTCGCCGGCCGTGCCCGTTCGCTCACCCGGTCCGGCAACAAGCTTGCCACCTTGCATTCCCTGCCGGGCTACCATGGCAGCTACGTCGCCATCTGGGCCGTGTTGCCGGCGCTGCTCGTGCTTGCCGGCTGGCTGATCGCCTCGCCGATCTACATCGATTCCGCCGTCCGTTCGACGCTTCCCGATGCGGTCCAGAGCCAGGGTGACGCGACCGTCCAGCTTGCTCTCGGTCAGGTGAAGGCAGTCGCCACCGGGCTCAATCGCCTTGACGCGACGGAGATCGAAACCATCAAGGACGGCTCGGCCAATCTGCGCGAGACGCTCGCAGCCAGGGGCGTAGCGCTCGCCGGGGAAGGTCAGCCCTTCATGGTCGAGGCGGCGGAGCGGTTCAATGCGATGCGGCTCTATAGCCGCTGGCTGATGAGCGCCGTCGTGCTGCTTGTCGCGATTGCCGGCGGCCTTTATGCGATCCGCAATGTCACCGCACGCTTCCGCGCCCGCAATCAGGTCGAGCGCGTCATGCTCGGCTCGCTCGTCGTCGCTTCGTCGATCGCCATCCTGACGACGATCGGCATCATCGGTTCCATGCTTTCGGAGGCCGGCCGGTTCTTCAGCATGGTTTCGCCGGCCGAATTCTTCTTCGGCACGGTGTGGGATCCGCGCTTCGCGGCGGCCGGCAGCGAGGGGGCCTCCGGCCAGTTCGGCCTGCTGCCGCTTCTTGGCGGCACGCTCTATATCGCCTTCGTCGCCATGGCGTTCGCCGTGCCGATCGGCCTGTTCGCCGCCATCTACATGGCCGAGTATGCAAGTCCGCGACTGCGCTCGATTGCGAAGCCGCTCCTGGAGGTGCTCGCCGGCATCCCGACGATCGTCTACGGCTTCTTCGCCCTCGTCACCGTCGGACCGTTCCTGCGCGACATCTCCGCGCAACTGAACGGGCTTATCACCGGCAACTACCAGAACTTCATCCAGGCGCAGAGCGTGCTGACCGCCGGGATCGTCATGGGCATCATGCTCATTCCGTTCGTCTCGTCGCTCTCGGACGATATCATCACGCAGGTGCCGCGGGCGCTACGCGACGGCTCGCTCGGGCTCGGCGCGACGCGCTCGGAAACTGTCAAGAAGGTCATTCTTCCCGCCGCGCTGCCCGGCATCGTCGGAGCGCTGCTGCTGACCGCCTCGCGCGCGGTCGGCGAAACGATGATCGTCGTGCTTGCCGCCGGCGTCGCCGCGCGCATGCAGATCAATCCCTTCGAACCGATGACGACCGTGACGGTTAAGATCGTGCATCAGTTGACGGGCGACCTCGAGTTCACCTCGCCGCAGACGCTGGTCGCCTTCGCGCTCGGCATCACGCTCTTCGTCATCACGCTCGCGCTCAACATCTATGCGCTCTACATCGTGCGCAAATATCGGGAACAGTACGAATGACCGACGTTGCTTCTCCAACGGTAAGGGTCTCGACCCGTCCTGCCGAAAGCCGCCGCGACATCGGCATCAAGCGCCGTTACGCCGCGGAGCGCCGGTTCCGCGCCTACGGCATCAGCGCCATCGTGATCGGCCTGTTCTTCCTTGCGGTCCTTGTCTGGAGCGTCGTTTCGAAAGGCTACACGGCCTTCCAGCAGACGACGATTACGCTGCCGATCGAGTTCTCGGAGAAGGTGATCGATCCGAAGAACGAGCGGGCGACCGATCCGAAGCAACTGCAGACGGCCAACTATCCGGTCCTTGCCCGCGACGCCCTGGTCAAGCGGCTCGGCATCGACCCGAAGAAGCGGCCGCTGGTCAAGCAGGCGAACGACATGGTGTCCGACAGCGTCCGCACGCAATTGCGCGACATCGTCGTTGCCGATCCTTCGGTCATCGGCAAGACGATCCCGGTGACGCTCCTCGCCGACGCGAACATCGATTCGGCCTTCAAGGGTCAGATCGACCTCACGGTCGAAGAATCGAAGCGCAAGGTCAAGGACCAGCAGGTCGCCTGGATGAACGAGCTGGCTGAGGCCGGCGTGCTGAAGAAGAGCTTTAACACCGGCATCTTCAGCTTCGGCGCCTCGAGCCGTCCGGAGGCCGCCGGGGTCGGCGTGGCGCTCGTCGGATCGGCCTATATGATGTTGATCGTTCTGGTCCTGTCGTTGCCGATCGGCGTTGCCGCCTCGATCTATCTCGAGGAATTCGCGCCGAAGAACCGCCTGACCGACCTGATCGAGGTCAACATCAACAATCTCGCCGCCGTGCCCTCCATCGTCTACGGTCTTCTCGGCCTCGCCGTCTTCGTGAACTTCGCCGGCATGCCGCGTTCGGCGGCACTCGTCGGCGGCCTGGTGCTGACGCTGATGACGCTGCCGACGATCATCATCGCGACGCGCGCCGCGCTGAAGGCCGTGCCGCCGTCGATCCGCTCCGCCGCGCTCGGCCTCGGCGCCTCGAAGATGCAGACGATCTTCCACCACGTGCTGCCGCTCGCCATGCCCGGCATCCTCACCGGCACGATCATCGGACTGGCGCACGCCCTGGGCGAGACGGCCCCGCTGCTGTTGATCGGCATGGTCGCCTTCGTCGTTGACTATCCGGGCTCGCCGCTCGAGCCCTCCACCGCGCTTCCGGTGCAGATCTACATGTGGGCGAACGAGGCGGAGCGCGCCTTCGTGGAGCGCACCTCGGGGGCGATCATCATCCTCCTGATCTTCCTCGTCATCATGAACCTCGGGGCAATTCTGTTGCGGCGTCGCTTTGAGCGTCGCTGGTAGTGGGGTAAGGACTATGAACATCATGTCGGAAGCTGCAGTCGAAAAGGCTCTGGACCAGAAAATGAACACGGTGCCCTTGAAGATGATCGGCAAGGATGTGTCGGTCTACTACGGCGAGAAGCGCGCGCTCTTCGACGTCAACCTGGATATCCGCGAGAACACCGTAACGGCGCTGATCGGTCCGTCCGGTTGCGGCAAGTCGACCTTCCTGCGCACGCTCAACCGCATGAACGACACGATCGAGAATTGCCGCGTCACCGGTCGGATCACCCTCGACGAGGACGACATCTACGATTCCTCGATCGACGTGGTGGAGCTGCGCGCCCGCGTCGGCATGGTGTTCCAGAAGCCCAATCCGTTCCCGAAGTCGATCTACGAGAATGTTTCCTATGGGCCGCGCATCCATGGCCTTGCCCGCACGAAGGCCGATTTCGACGAGATCGTCGAAACGAGCCTGCAGAAGGCGGGTCTTTGGAACGAGGTGAAGGACCGTCTGCAGGAGCCGGGGACCGGTCTTTCCGGCGGCCAGCAGCAGCGCCTCTGCATCGCCCGCGCCGTCGCCGTCAGCCCGGAAGTGATCCTGATGGACGAGCCCTGCTCGGCGCTCGACCCGATCGCGACCGCCAAGGTCGAGGAGCTCATTCACGAGCTGCGCGCCAATTTCACCATTGTCATCGTGACCCATTCGATGCAGCAGGCTGCCCGCGTCTCGCAGCGCACCGCCATGTTCCACCTCGGCAATCTCGTCGAGGAGAACGATACCGACAAGATGTTCACCAATCCGGATGACCAGCGCACCCAGGACTACATCATGGGCCGCTTCGGCTGATCGGCCGAAGACCCACTTGTGAAGAGCGCGCTCTCGAGGAACCGAAGATGTCCCACCCCCACATAACGACCGCCTTCGACGAAGAGCTGAAATATCTGACGCGCCGGATCTCCGAGATGGGCGGTTTGGCCGAGCAGATGGTGGCCGACTCCGTCCGCGCTCTCGTGAACTCCGACCTGGCGCTTGCCCAGAAGGTGATCTCCGACGACGCGATCCTCGATGAGGCCGAGCGCCAGATCGGCGAAAAGGCGATCGTCACTATCGCCAAGCGTCAGCCCATGGCCGCGGATCTCCGCGAGATCATGGGGTCGATCCGGATCGCCGCCGATCTGGAGCGTGTCGGCGACCTCGGCAAGAACACCGCCAAGCGCGTTATCGCGGTTGCCGGCTCCGGCATCCCGCGCAAGCTGGCGCGGGGACTGGAGCATTTGGCCGAGCTCGCGCTGGTGCAGCTCAAGGAAGTCCTCGACGTCTACGCCTCGCGCTCGCCGGAAAAGGCAAAAAGCATCCGCGAGCGCGACGAGGAGATCGACGCGATCTACACGTCGCTGTTCCGCGAGCTCTTGACCTATATGATGGAAGATCCGCGCAACATCACGCCCTGCACGCATCTTCTCTTCTGCGCCAAGAACATCGAGCGGATCGGCGACCACGCGACCAACATCGCCGAGACGATCTATTACATGGCGACGGGCGCCCAGCCGCAGGGCGAACGGCCGAAGGACGACACGACGTCGACGCTCGGATCCGTCACCGACTGAGACCGGCGCGCCCGCTACCTTATGAATCCAGGCAAGGAGTCGTAGCTGAATGTTGCCGAAGATAGCAGTCGTCGAGGACGAGGAAGCGCTGAGCGTGCTCCTGCGCTACAATCTCGAGGCGGAGGGCTTCGAAGTCGATACGATCTTTCGTGGCGACGAGGCGGAGATCCGCTTGCAGGAGCGCCTGCCAGACCTTCTGATCCTCGACTGGATGCTGCCCGGCGTCTCCGGCATCGAGCTCTGCCGCCGGCTTCGGCAGCGGCCCGAGACGGAGCGGCTGCCGATCATCATGCTGACGGCGCGCGGCGAGGAGAGCGAGCGGGTGCGCGGGCTCGCGACCGGTGCCGACGACTATGTCGTCAAGCCCTTCTCGACGCCCGAACTGATGGCACGGGTGAAGGCGATGCTGAGGCGCGCCAAGCCGGAGGTGCTGTCTACGGTGCTTCGCTGCGGCGACATCGAGCTCGACCGCGAAACGCACCGCGTCCACCGTCGCAGCCGCGAGGTGCGGCTCGGCCCGACGGAGTTCCGGCTCCTGGAATTCCTGATGTCCTCGCCGGGACGCGTCTTCTCTCGCTCGCAATTGCTCGACGGCGTCTGGGGGCACGACATCTATGTCGATGAGCGTACGGTGGACGTCCATGTCGGCCGCCTGCGCAAGGCCCTGAATTTCTCCAATATGCCTGACGTGATCAGGACGGTGCGCGGGGCCGGCTATTCGCTGGAAAGCTGAGGCCTTCGCTGTCGTCACAGCGCTCCAAAGAGAGAAGGGGCCTCTCGGGCCCCTTCATGCTTTTTCAGTTCAATCTTACCGTCAGCGCACGCGGCGCCGCTCGGCCGAGGGCTGATAGGCGAGCCTTGCGTGATAGCTGCAATAGGGCGAGGATTCCGGTGAATCGTTGCCGCAGAAGTGGAATTCTTCCTTGAGCGGGTCGCCGATCGGCCATTTGCAGGTCCGCTCGGTCAGCTGGGTCAGCTCCAGCCGGCGCGACATCGGCACGACGATGCTGGTGTCGAGAGCGATGTCCTGCTCCGCCACCAGATCGACGGCGACCTCTTCCTTGAGCACGGTGGTCCCGGCAGTGCGGGTGACGGTCCGGGTCACGGCGCGCGCCGCGTAGTTGGGGGCGCGGGGCGCGGAAGTCGTCCGCTTGGGGCGAGCCGCCGCGGTGGTTCCGCCGGCCTTGGCACGGCCCGGCAGGCTCAACCGATGAACCTTGCCGATGACCGCGTTACGACTGACGCCTCCGAGCTGCGCCGCTATTTGGCTCGCGCTCAGGCCCTCCGACCAAAGCTTCTTCAGCTTTTCAACCCGCTCGTCAGTCCAGTTCATTTCTGCACTCCCCGTTCTCGGCGTTTGGGATGGCAGAATCCATCACCGTTCTCCGGAAAAGCCCCGGAGTTTCAACGCGATAACTATTTTGGTGACTAGGTCCGCCGCATGCGTCTAGTAATTGAATATTAACCTACCGGCAGGGTGACTCCGTGGCAAGAGTCGCCGGAATCGCGCCGAATCGATTTCGCAGTTTTCCCCAACTTGCTGTCGGATAGTTGCATTTTTGCAAGCCCCGAGCGGTGATTTTTTCGCAGCCCGGAATCCGTGTCGGCGAAGTCGTCGCAAGCCTTGGTTTTGTTGACATTGCGCCGCGAAATGGGAATAGTGCCTCCCGCCGCCGAAAGGCGGCATTTTTGATTTTTGTCGGGCAGGATACGTCCGATAACGATGCCGACGGATGAAGGAGACGCCGACCATGGCCGCAACGACGCCGCTCTACGACACCTATCTGCGGGCGCCGTTGCGTTTCGAGCGAGGCGAGGGCGTCTGGCTGGTTGCGGAAGACGGCACGCGCTATCTGGACTTTGCAGCCGGCGTCGCGGTGAATTCGCTCGGCCATGCCCATCCGCATCTCGTCGAGGCTCTCAAAGGCCAGGCCGAGAAGCTCTGGCATGTGTCCAATCTCTACGACGTTCCCGGCCAGGAGAGCCTGGCGCGGCGGCTGACGGCCGTTACTTTCGCCGATCGCGTGTTCTTCACCAATTCCGGTGCCGAAGCGCTCGAATGCGCGATCAAGACGGCGCGCCGCTATCATTTCGCCAAGGGGCATCCGGAGCGGTTCCACGTCATCACCTTCGAAGGCGCTTTCCACGGCCGCACCATCGCGACGATCGCCGCCGGCGGCCAGCAGAAATATATCGAGGGGTTCGGGCCGAAGGCGCCAGGCTTCTACCAGGTGCCGTTCGGCGATATCGCCGCCGTCAAGAATGCGATCAACGACGAGACTGCCGCGATCCTCATCGAACCCATCCAGGGCGAGGGCGGCATTCGCCTCGCCCCGAAGGCGTTCATGCAGGAACTGCGCGCGCTTTGCGACGAGTACGGTCTGCTCCTGATCCTCGACGAGGTCCAGTGCGGCGTCGGCCGCACGGGCAAGCTCTTCGCCCATGAATGGGCCGGCATCACGCCGGACATCATGGCCGTTGCCAAGGGCATCGGCGGCGGCTTCCCGCTCGGCGCCTGCCTGGCGACGGAAGCAGCGGCCGCCGGCATGGTGGCCGGCACCCATGGATCGACCTATGGCGGCAATCCGCTGGCGATGGCGGTTGGCAATGCGGTGCTCGACGTCGTCCTCGCCGAAGGCTTCCTCGACAACATCCGCGACGTGGCGCTCGTCTTCCGCCAGGGTCTCGCCTCGCTCAAGGACCGCTTCCCGGATGTGATCGAGGAGATCCGCGGCGATGGGCTGATGCTCGGCATCAAGGCCAAGGTGCCGTCCGCCGACTTCCTTAAGGCGATCCGGGCCGAGAAGCTGCTCGTCGTGCCGGCCGGCGAAAACGTGTTGCGGCTGTTGCCGCCGTTGATCACCACCGCTGCCGAGGCGCGAGAGGGGCTGGCGCGACTTGAACGCGCTGCCGAAACGGTCCGGACCAATAGCGGCACGGCTGCGGCTTGAGATAGCGACGGATTGCGGGCGGCCCGAAAGCATGGTCGACTACCGGTTTATGACGGGAAATACAGCATCATGACTGCCACCAGACACTTCCTCGATCTCTCGGCGATGACGGCCGCCGACCTGCGCACGATCATCGACGATGCACGGGTGCGAAAGACGGCGACCAAGGCCGGAACGGCCGGGAAGCCGCTTGCCGGCAAAATGCTGGCGATGATCTTCGAGAAGCCGTCGACCCGAACCCGCGTTTCCTTCGATGTCGGGATGCGGCAGCTTGGCGGCGAGACGCTGTTCCTGTCGGGAACCGAAATGCAGCTCGGCCGCGCCGAGACGATCGGCGACACCGCCAAGGTTCTCTCGCGCTACGTCGACGCCATCATGATCCGCACGACCGATCACCGCCGGCTCCTGGAATTGGCCGAGCACGCCACCGTTCCGGTTATCAACGGCTTGACCGACGACACGCATCCCTGCCAGATCATGGCCGATATCATGACCTTCGAGGAGCATCGAGGTCCGGTCGAAGGCAAGACGATCGCCTGGACCGGCGACGGCAACAACGTGCTCCATTCCTTGATCGAAGGCTCGGCACGCTTCGGTTACCGGATGAACATGGCCGTGCCGCTCGGCTCCGAGCCGCAGGACAAGTTCATGAACTGGGCGCGCAACAACGGCGGCGAAATCCTGCTTTGCCATGAGGCGGAGCAGGCGGTTGCCGGTGCCCACTGCGTCGTCACCGACACCTGGGTGTCGATGAACCAGGAGCATCGCGCCCGGGGACACAATGTCTTCCAGCCCTATCAGGTCAACGAGGCGCTGATGAAGCGCGCCTCCCCGGAAGCATTGTTCATGCATTGCCTGCCGGCGCATCGCGGCGAGGAAGTCACCGACGAGGTCATCGATGGTCCGCAGTCCGTGGTCTTCGACGAGGCTGAGAACCGCCTGCATGCGCAGAAGTCCATCCTCGCCTGGTGCCTGGGCGCCGTCTGAGGTGTCGCTGAACCGGCTCGGGTCAACAGCTGCCGCAGCGGCGAGACTATTGAAACCGGCGAGGTTTGACACGATCTAGGCTGCATACGGGGCGGCTCCGGTGTGCCGGCAATCGCCGCTCACGGAGCCAGCAGGCGAGTTTGCCGAACGACGCTCGAAGGGGTGCCGGCAAAAGCACCTGGCTTCTGGACAAATCCGTTCACGGCGGGATCAAATAGATAACGGGCAGGTTGCACGAGGGTAAGCAATGCCCTTACTGCGGCCATTGTTCGCGAGAAAGGAGCAAACGATGACAGAGACAGCACCGGGACTTGGCGAGTTCGACTTTGCCGGTGACGACCACGTCGTTCCCTTTCAGGTCGAGGGCCTCGACGTGCGCGGCCGAGCCGTGCAGCTCGGTCCGATGCTCGACGCAATCCTCGAGCGGCACAGCTATCCGCTGCCGGTGGCGCGGCTCGTTGCCGAAACGGTCGTGCTGACGGTTCTGCTCGGAACCTCGCTCAAGTTCGAGGGCAAGCTGATCGTCCAGACCCAGGGCGATGGGCCGGTCGATCTCGTCGTCGCCGATTTCTCCACTCCGGACCGGGTTCGCGCCTATGCGCGCTACGACGAAGAGGCGCTTGCCGTCGCCGAGAAGGGCGGGCGCACGCAGCCGCACGAATTGCTGGGCAACGGCATCCTCGCCTTCACGATCGACCAGGGCGCCCATACCCAGCGCTACCAGGGTATCGTTGCGCTCGACGGCGCGACGCTGGAGGAGATCGCAGCGGTCTATTTCCGCCAATCGGAGCAGATACCGACCAAGGTCCGACTTGCCGTCGCCGAACTGCTCGACCGGGACGAAAACGGCAAGCCGCGGCATCGCTGGCGCGCCGGCGGCATGGTGGCGCAGTTCCTGCCCGAGGCGTCCGAGCGCATGCGCCAGCCGGATCTCCCCGGCGGCGACGGCGATGACGGCGACGCCAGCCTCCTCTTCGACGAGGACGATCTCTGGGCCGAAGCCAAGGTGATGGTCGAGACCATCGATACCGACGAGCTGACCGATCCGACGGTCGGCACGGAGCGCCTCCTTTATCGGCTGTTCCACGAGCGGGGCGTTCGCGTCTACCAGCCGCAGGCGGTCTATGATCGCTGCAGCTGCTCGCGCGACAAGATACGCGAGGTTCTCGAAGGGTTGAGCGAGGAGGACGTCGAGCACAGCATCGAGGACGGTCAGATCAAGGTGACTTGCGAGTTCTGCTCCACCAACTACCGTTTCGAGGCAAGCGAGGTGCGGTCTCAATAAGCGGTGCGTTAATTCAGCGTCCGCACCAGTCCGGGAGAATCCAGCGAAAAGGCGGGGATAGCCACAGTGAAGGTTTCCCCGTCTTCGGCTTCCATGCTGTAGTGGCCGAACATGACGCCGGATGGCGTGTCGAGCGGGCAGCCGGAGGAGTATTCGTAGGTGTCGCCGGGATTGAGCAGCGGCTGCTCGCCGATGACGCCGGGACCGCTCACCTCGTCCACCTGGCCGTTCTCGTCGGTGATGTGCCAATAGCGCGTCATCAGCCGAACCGCGATCTCGGAATGGTTCGATATGACGATGCGGTAGCCCCAGACATAGCGGCTGTCATCCGGATCCGATTGCTCTTCGAGATAGTACGGCTCCACCGTGACTTCTATGTCGCGAGTCAGTGCGCGGTACATGTTCGACATCCTGTTTCAAAACTGCTCGACTATCATACAGCGATAAGGTTTCGTGAAGAATAACGGCAAGATTATACGAGTCGCTTCAAATTTCACGCAAGGCGGGCGAACATGCTTGACGGCGCGGTGCGCAAGCGTCTGGATCCCATTTTGAACCGGCTGGGTGCGGCGCTCGCTACACGCGGCTTGGGTGCCGATGCGATCACGATCTGCGGCCTTTGTCTTGGACTTGCCGCGGCCGTCCTCATTGCCCGGCACTACTATCTTGCGGGTGCGGCTCTCATCCTGTTGAGCCGGCTCTGCGACGGCCTCGACGGGGCGGTGGCGCGCGCAACCCGCAAGACCGATTTCGGCGGCTTTCTCGACATCGTCCTCGACTTCGCCTTCTACGGCGCGATCCCGCTCGCCTTCATCGTCGCCGATCCGGCGATGAACGGCCTTGCCGGCGGGCTCTTGCTCTTTGCCTTCTATGTCAACGGCTCGAGTTTCCTCGCCTTCGCGGTGATTGCCGAGAAGCGGGCGCTGTCGACGGAAATCCGCGGTGCGAAGTCGCTCTATTTCACGACCGGGCTTGCGGAGGCGACCGAGACGATCGCCTTCTTTCTGGCAGCCTGCCTGCTTCCGGCCTGGTTTCCGCCGCTGGCAGTGATATTTGCCGCCGTCTGCCTTTACACCGCGCTCTCGCGGATCGTTCTCGCACGCCTCACTTTTCGCGACGGGCAATGAAAAAACCGCCCGCGGTAAGCGGGCGGTCAACACTCTCATGCTGCGAGTCAAATCAGGCCCGGACCGCCTCCAGCGCCTTGGCGAAATCCTCGACCAGATCGTCGCTGTCCTCGATGCCGGCCGAGAAGCGCACTGTACCGGCCGAGATGCCGAGTTCGGTGCGGGCCTCGTCGGTGAGGTTCTTGTGCGTCGTCGTTGCCGGATGGGTGATGAGGCTCTTGGAATCGCCGAGATTGTTGGAAATCCGCACGATCTCGAGCGCGTTCTGCAGCGCGAAGGCCGCTTCCTTGCCGCCTTTCAGCTCGAAGGCCACCAGCGTCGAACCGCCGCTCATCTGCTTGGCGATGATGTCGGCCTGCGGATGGTCCTTGCGGCCCGGATAGATGACCCGGGCCACCTGCGGCTGCTCGGCGAGGAAGTCGGCGATGCGGCGGGCGTTCTCCGTCTGCTGCCTGACGCGCAGCGGCAGCGTCTCGATGCCCTTGAGCAGCGTCCAGGCGTTGAAGGGCGACATGGCGGGGCCGGTATGGCGGAAATAGTCGTGCAGGTTCTCGTCGATCCACGCCTTGTCGGCCAGCACGACGCCGCCGAGGCAGCGGCCCTGGCCGTCGATATGCTTAGTGGCGGAGTAGACGACGATATGTGCGCCGAGTTCCAGCGGCTTCTG
The DNA here is from genome assembly GCF_001651865.1 of Sinorhizobium glycinis. GTDB lineage: Bacteria > Pseudomonadota > Alphaproteobacteria > Rhizobiales > Rhizobiaceae > Sinorhizobium > Sinorhizobium glycinis. The sequence continues at coordinate 990,663 of NZ_LPUX01000053.1, read as the reverse complement.
GAAGAGAGGTGTGGCGAAGACATTGTCGACGACAACCTTGGCACCGATCTGGTTGGCGAGCTTTGCGACGCCGGCAATGTCGATCACCTCGAGCGTCGGATTGGTCGGGCTCTCGAGGAAGAAGACCTTGGTGTTCGGGCGGACCGCCTCTTCCCAGTTCTTAAGATCGCGGCCATCGACCAGCGTGCATTCGACGCCGTATTTCGGCGCCAGCGTCTCGACGACCCAGCGGCAGGAGCCGAAGAGGGCGCGGGCGGCGACGATGTGGTCGCCGGCCTTGACCTGGCAGAGGATTGCCGAGGAGACCGCCGCCATGCCGGAGGCCGTGGCGCGCGCATCTTCGGCGCCTTCGAGCATGCACATGCGCTTCTCGAACATGTCGTTGGTCGGGCTGCCGTAGCGGGCATAGATGAAGCCGTCGGTCTCGCCTTTGAAGCGGGCTTCCGCCGCTTCCGAGCTCTCGTAGACGAAGCCCTGGGTCAGGAAGATCGCTTCGGAGGTCTCGCCGTGCTGCGAGCGGGTGGTTCCGCCGTGGACGAGTTGGGTTGCCGGGCGCCAGGTCTTGCTCATGCGACGATTACCTTCAAAACAAAAAAACCGGCCGCGAAACGACCGGTTTGACACCCGGCCTTTTTAGCTACTTGTTTAACGTGGCTGCAAGCCGACCGGCCAAATCACCACGGGATAAAGCTCCAATACTGCCTGGCCGCGCTTGCGTCAATTCCCGGAGTTTGGTTTTGTCTGGCAACTGAGAATGAGGATCGCAATGCCCCGCGAAACAGGGATTTTGGCCGACCGCGCGATTGCCGCGCTGTATGCCTCGGGACGTCTGAAGAGCGAGAAGGCGCTGGATAGTGACCAGATCCAGCCGGCCAGCCTCGATCTTCGCCTCGGATCCAAGGCGTTTCGCGTCCGGGCGAGCTTCATGCCGGGACAGGCCCATCTCGTCGCCGACAAGCTCGATCGTCTGAAGCTGCACGTGATCGATCTGAGCGAAGGCGCAGTCCTGGAGACCGGTTGCGTCTATATCGTGCCGCTGATGGAGAGCCTTTCTCTGCCGGAGAGCATGTCCGCCTCCGCCAATCCGAAGAGCTCGACAGGACGCCTCGATATCTTCACGCGCGTCATCACCGATAGGGCCCAGGAGTTCGACAAGATCCCGGCCGGCTATAGCGGGCCGCTCTATCTCGAGATCAGCCCTCGGACCTTTCCGATCGTTGTCCGCCGCGGCTCGCGTCTCTCGCAGATCCGCTTCCGCGTCGGCCATTCCGTTCTCTCCGAGCAGGAATTGCTGGCGCTGCACGAAAGCGACGTGCTCGTCGCCAGCGAGCGGCCCAATATCACCGGCGGCGGCATTGCGCTGTCGATCGATCTCAAGGGCACCGGGCCTGACGGCCTGATCGGCTATCGCGGCAAGCACCACACATCGGTGGTCGATGTCGACAAGAAGGCCGAGCACGCGGTCTTCGATTTCTGGGAACCGCTCTATAGCCGCGGTCGCGACGACCTGATCCTCGATCCCGACGAGTTCTATATCCTCGTCTCGCGCGAGGCGGTGCATGTGCCGCCGCTCTATGCCGCCGAGATGACGCCCTTCGACCCGCTGGTCGGCGAGTTCCGCGTCCACTATGCGGGCTTCTTCGATCCGGGCTTCGGCCACGCCTCGGCCGGCGGCAGCGGCAGCCGTGCGGTGCTCGAGGTTCGCAGCCACGAAGTGCCCTTCATCCTGGAACACGGGCAGATCGTCGGCCGCCTGATCTATGAGCACATGTTGGAACGACCGGAGGGCCTCTACGGCATCGATCTCGGCTCGAACTATCAGGCGCAGGGGCTCAAGCTTTCGAAGCATTTTCGTGCCGAGTGAGCATGAGAGCTTGACAGATCGCAGCTGTTGGGGAAATTTCCGCTTCTGACGCGGGTGTAGTTCAGTGGTAGAACGCCAGCTTCCCAAGCTTGATGTCGTCGGTTCGATCCCGATCACCCGCTCCATCTCTCTTCCGCTCCAACAGACGGTCGACAGCTTGTGCCGTGCGCCCTCATGTCGAAGATCCGTCAATGGCCAGCGCCGCAACACCCCGCTAAAGCGCCGTGCGTCTTTTCAGGCGCACGAAGATTGCTGTAGCACTTTGATTTGCTGCATGTTTCATCCTTAAATCGGCACGATTTAAAGAAACATGCAGTAGGCTCACGAATCGGATGGCAATGACGCGCGCTTTCTTTCACCGTCTTCTCGGCATGCTTGCGGTCTCGGGGTTGCTTCTTGTGTCCGGGGCGAACGCCGCGCCGAAGGACCTGCCTTTGCTGTTCGATGCCCGCGAGCGCATCGCCAAGCCCGATCTGACCGCGCTGGCGCGGCTGCGTTTCCTCACCACGGTCGATTTCCCGCCTTTCAATTTCATTGACCAGTCGGGCAAGCTTTCGGGTTTCCATGTCGACCTCGCCCGGGAAATCTGCCGTGAGCTGGAGATCGAAGCGAAATGCCAGATCCAGGCGGTGACCTATCCCGAGCTGATGCCCGCCCTCGAACAGGGCCAGGGCGAGGCGATCGTCGCCGGCATCGCCGTGACGCCGGAACTGAGGCGACGTTTCGCCTTCTCCAGACCCTTCATGCAATTGCCGGCGCGTTTCGCGCTCAACAGGAAGGCAGGCGGGGACGCTCAGAGGCCAGCCGATCTTATCGGCAGACCAATTGGGGCCGTTGCCGGCACGACCCACGAGGCGATGCTGAAAGCCTTCTTTCCGAAGCTCGAAGCCAAGGCCTATCCCGACCGCAATGCCTTGCTGAACGCCCTGCGGGAGGGCGCCGTGACGGCTGCCTTCTCCGATGGCATGCAGCTCTCCTTCTGGGTCTCCGGAAGCATTGCCGCGGGATGCTGCGCCCTGATGGATGGCGCCTATTTCTCGGAGCGCTTCCTGGGCGAGGGCCTGACGATCATGAACCGCACGAGCGAGCCCGCCCTGACCCAGGCAATCGACCATGCGCTCCTGGCGCTCTCGCGCAGCGGCAGGCTCGAGGAAATCTACCTGCGCTATTTCCCGAACGGCATCTATTGAACGGAAAATCCCGGCGCCGCGAATGCTACCTGCGAAAGCGGGCGAGGGCGCCGCGCTCGATCGCCGCGCAGGTGAGCTTGTCGAGGGCGAGACGGTCGCGCAACAGCTGCAACAGCCGGATTTCCTCGGTGCGGATGCGCTGGTCGGCAGCGGCGATCTCGACGGCAAGCGCATAGGCTGTTTCGTAGTGCCGCTGCGGCAGCGATTCGCGGACCATTTCGAGCGTGACGTCGAGCCCCTCCGGAGCGGCAAGCTGGGCCGCGCACTCGCGGCCGATATGGATCAGCCGATCCTCGTCGAAACCGTCGAAGGCCGGCAGGAAACGGACGAGCCCGCCGATCCGTGCGAATTCGTCATCGCTCATGATCCTGTCGACGGCCGACATCATGACCATGACATAGACAAGGGCTTCGTGCTGGCTGAGGCTCGCGGACATCTACTCTCCTGCAATCGATGGCGCCCAGTTAGGGATTCCCGCCGGGGCTTGCAAGTCCGGCACGGTCTCGCCGAAGTCCGCGCCGCCGGTGGGCTCGATCACCAGCCGCCTCCGGCTCAGATCACGCGGGTCGCTGCCGTAGAAACCGCGCTTGGCGTTGCGGGCAGCCTCCGCCTTCGCTTCGAGGGCAGTGCCTGGGAGCGGTATCGCCCAGCCGTTCGTGACCAGCCATTCGGCGACGTTGATTTTGCCGACGGTGCAGCTTGCGGCGGCGGAGCCTTCGGTCCTCTCGTCGACCTGGTCGCAGACGAGCGCACGCCCCCTCAGGAAATTGCGGAACGCCGTGCGCGCGACCATGCCGCAGGGCCAGCTCTTGCCGGTTCCCTCGCAGACCTTTTCCGCGTTTTCCGGCTCTATGTCCTTGATCTGCAGCGTCGTGCCGCCGTTCTGGACGAGCCCCGCTGCAAGCGCGACGGGTCGTTGCAGGACAATGGGGGATGCCTTCTTCTCTTCCGGGGCGGAAAGAGGCGGCCGTGGCGCAATCCTTTCAAGTGGTTTGGCAACGCCCTCTTCCGGGATGGCGAAGAGAGATGGGTCGACCGGCCGCACCGGCACCCTGGAGGTCTTGGCGGCAGCCTCCGCTTCGGCGGGCGACGGGGTCGGCTCGGCCGGAAGTTCCTCGGCTGCAACTGGTGCTTCAGCCGGTTCTTCGATTATGGCGTCCGGCGTCTCGAGAACGAAATCAGGCGTGGCGGCGCTTTCGCGGCCGCGGATCGTAGCGGCCCCGCCGAGCAGGATGCCGGTGTAGATGGTGAGGGCGGCGAGCCCGCCGGCGATGGAAATGAACTGCGGCCGCATCCTGACGCTATCCTATTGGCTGGCCCAGATGATTCGGGCGATCCATTCGACGTCTTTCATCTCGAAATTGCGGTTCGGGTGGTCGGGATTGAGCGACAGAAGCTCGACGCCGCGCGGCGTCTGCCGCGCCAGGATCTTCGCCATTACCTCGCCCTCGCGGCTCTTGAGGACGACGCGGTCGCCGCGGCGCACCTGCGCTCCCGGATCGACGATCAGCACGTCCCCGTCGCGATAGAGCGGCAGCATGCTGTCGCCCTGGACCTCCAAGGCGTAAACGCTCGCCTTGCGCTGCGACGCGACGGGGAACTCTACCTCGTCCCACCCTTGGCCGACGGGAAAGCCGCCGTCGTCGAAGAAGCCGCCTGCGCCGGCCTGCGCGAAACCGATGAGAGGAATGCCGGAAGCCGGCTGACCGGAGCGGGACGATGCTCCGCTGCCCGCTTGCAAGAGCGCCATGAACTGGTCGATCGTCGCGCCGGTCGCCTCGAGGATTTTCGAGATCGATTCCGTCGACGGCCATCGATCGCGACCGTCGGGGGACTGGCGCTTCGACTTGTTGAAGGAGGTCGGATCGAGACCGGCGCGCCGTGCGAGGCCGGACGGCGAGAGCTGATGGCGCTCCGCCAGCGCATCGATCGCTCGCCAGACGCTGTCATGTGAAAGCATGTCGATCCACCCTGCCACAGTGCGGCGACGCGGCGCCGCACACCGACCACCGGCTACGCCCGCTTCAGCCTCATTGTACCCTAACGAGGCGAGAAACCGCCGTAAAGAACAGGCAGGAAAATAGTCCTGTGCTTGCGAAGTGACGCCCACGACGGGCTCATGAACCGGCGTTGGCGGGTTCCCGTTCCTTGGCCTTGCGGGCTATGACCTCCTCATAGGCCGCCTGCAGCGTCTGGCGCACGGATGGGCCGTCCGATTCACGAGACACGCCGAGATGTTCGGCCCTGAGCTCGTTCATGAAGCGTTCCCAAAGTACCGGGCCGCCCTCCTCCATGAGCTGGGCGCGGATGCTCAGTTCCTCGCTGACCGGCAGATAGCGTCGGCCCCAGGCGCCAAGATGCGCCATGATCGGCACCAGCGCGATCGCCATCTCGGTGAGGCTGTAGATCGCCTTCTGCTTGTGGCTCGGATCGTCGCGTTTCGTCAGCATGCCGATTTCGAGCAGCGTCTTCAGCCGGTCGGCGAGGATGTTGGAAGAAATGCCCTCCTGTGACCGCAAGAGCTCGCGGAAGTGGCGTTTGCCGCCGAAGATCATGTCGCGGATGATCAGCAGACTCCATTTGTCGCCGAAGACTTCGAGCGAGAGATTGATCGGGCAAGCCGAGCGGTGATCGTCAGTCATTCTGGTCTCTGTTCCGAGGGCGGATGGCATATGCGCTTTCCATCCTTTAAAACTGCTTGCATTATTGCGGCAGTGGCAATACAGCGCAACTGCTTTCAAAGCAAAATCAGTTCTTGACGGGGCAGGTTCGGGGCGCGGCCGCCGGACCGCGCCGCCGAGAAGGAAACGTGCCCAGCCTTCCGTGAAGCGTGCAAATAGCGTCTGCACTGAACGCCAAAAACAAGGCAAGCATCGCGATAACCGACCTGCGACGCAAAAAAGGCCGCACCCGTCGGCGCGGCCCTCGAATATCTCGCCGGCCAGGGCGGGCGGCTTAAGCCGCCTTCTGCGCCTGGCCGTAAGGATCGAAGCGTCCGTAGAAGGTCTCTCCCTTTTCGGCCATCTCTTTCAAGAGCGGCGTCGGCTTGAAGTGGTCGCCATGCTCTTCGGCGAGCTTTTCGCAGAGTTCGACGAAGGCTTTGGCGCCCATGCCGTCGATATAGGAGAGCGTGCCGCCGGTATAGGGCGCGAAGCCGAAGCCGAGGATCGAGCCTACATCCGCCTCGCGCGGATCGGTGACGATGCCTTCCTCGATCGTCCGGGCCGCTTCGAGCGCGATCGTCACCAGGAAGCGCTGCTTCAGCACCTCGACATCGACCTTGTCGGCCGCCTTCTGCGGATAGAGCTCCTTGAGGCCCGGCCAGATATATTTCTTGGCCGGCTTCGCCGGGTACTCGTAGAAGCCCTTGCCGTTCTTGCGGCCGCGCCGGTCAAGTTCGTCGACCATCTTGTTGACGAGTTCCATGTGGCGCGGATCGACGGCCTTCTCGCCGAGGTCGGCGACCGTCGCCTTGAGGATCTTCTGGCTGAGGTCGATCGCCACCTCGTCGTTCAGCGACAGCGGCCCGACCGGCATGCCGGCCATCTTGGCGGCATTCTCGATCATTGCCGGCGGCACGCCCTCGATCAGCATGTCGTAGGCTTCGTGGATGTAGCGGAAGACGCAGCGGTTGACGTAGAAGCCGCGAGTGTCGTTGACGACGATCGGCGTCTTCTTGATCGCCGCGACATAGTCGAGCGCCGTGGCGAGTGCCTTGTCGCCGGTCTCCTTGCCGAGGATCACTTCCGTCAGCATCATCTTCTCGACCGGCGAGAAGAAATGGACGCCGATGAACTGCTCCGGCCGCTTCGAATTCCCGGCAAGGCCGGTGATCGGCAGCGTCGAGGTGTTGGAGGCGAAGATGGCGTCCGGGGCGATGACCGCTTCCACCTTCTCGATCACGTCCTTCTTGACCTGCCGGTCCTCGAACACCGCCTCGACGACGAGGCCGGCGTCCTTGAGGTCGCCATAGTCGGCCGACGGCGTGATTCGGGCGAGCAGCGCTTCGCCCTCTTCCTTCGTCAGCCGGCCCTTGCTGACGGAATCCTTGACCAGCCCTTCCGAATGCGCCTTGCCCTTCTCGGCTGCCTCCATGTCGCGGTCGATGAGGGTGACCGGAATGCCGGCGGCAGCCGTCACATAGGCGATCGAGGCGCCCATGAAGCCGGCGCCGACGACGCCCACCTTCCTGAATTCGGATTTCGGCACGCCGGCCGGCCGACGGGCACCCTTGCCGAGCTCCTGCATCGAGACGAACAGCGAGCGGACCATCGAGAAAGCTTCGGTCGTCTGCAGGATCTCGGTGAAATAGCGCTGCTCGATCTTCAAGCCCGTATCGAACGGCACCTGCAGGCCCTCATAGACGCATTTCAGGATGGCGATCGCGCCCGGATAATTGCCGTAGGTCTCGCGGCGCAAAATGGCGGAAGCCGCCGGCCAGAGCTGTGCGGAGGCGGGCGTCCAGACGCCGCCGCCCGGAAGCTTGAAGCCCTTCTCGTCCCAGGGCTGCACCGGCTTCAAACCATTCTTGATCATCGCCTTGGCTGCCTCGACCAGCTTCTCCGGATCGACCACCTCATGTACGAGGCCCATGGCCTTCGCACGCGCCGCCGTCAGCGACGAGCCGGTTGTCATCATCTGCAGCGCGTCCTGCGTGTTGGTGAGCCGCGGCACGCGCTGCGTGCCGCCGGCGCCCGGGAAGATGCCGACCTTGACCTCGGGGAGGGCGATCTTCACCGATTTCGAATTGGCGGCGACGCGGCCGTGGCAGGCGAGCGACAGCTCGAAGGCGCCGCCCATGCAGGTGCCGTTGATCGCCGAGACCCAAGGCTTGCCCGAGGTTTCGAGCTTGCGGAAGAGCCCGGTCATGCGCCCGACGAGGTTGAAGAGCTTTTGCGCGGCATTGGCCGGATCGTTCTTCTTCTCCTCGGCATGCAGCGTGAACATCGACTTGATCATCGAGAGATCTGCGCCGCCGGAGAAGGAGGATTTTCCGGAGGTGAAGACGACGCCATTGACGGCGGCATCGGCGGTCGTCTGGTCGACGATCGCATCCAGTTCGTCCATCACCTCCTCGGTGAAGACGTTCATCGACTTCTCCGGCATGTCCCAGGTGACGAGCGCGATGCCGTCTGCGTCGGTTTCGATCTTGAAGTTCGTGTAAGACATATTCTCTCTCCCGGGATCGGATCAGACGCGTTCGATGATCGTGGCGGTGCCCATGCCGGCGCCGATGCAGAGCGTCACCAGCGCCGTGTTGAGGTCGCGGCGTTCGAGCTCGTCGAGCACGGTGCCGAGGATCATCGCGCCGGTCGCGCCGAGCGGATGGCCCATGGCGATCGCGCCGCCATTGACGTTGATCCGGTCCTGCGGAATGTCGAAGGCTTGGCAGTAGCGCAGCACCACGGCGGCAAAGGCCTCGTTGAGCTCGAAGAGATCGATGTCCGACAGCTTCATGTCGGCGCGCTTCAGAAGCTTTTCCGTGACGTCAACCGGCCCGGTCAGCATCAGCGCCGGATCGGAGCCGATATTGGCGAAGGCACGGATGCGGGCGCGCGGCTTCAGCCCCATGGCTTCGCCGCCGGCCTTGGAGCCGAGCAGGACCGCCGCGGCGCCATCGACGATGCCCGACGAATTGCCGGCGTGGTGGACATAGTTGATCCGCTCGATTTCCGGATGCGCCTGGATGGCGACGGCCTCGAAGCCGCCCATCTCGCCGGGCATCTGGAAGGAAGGGTTGAGCGAGGCGAGCGCCTGCATGTCGGTGCCGGGGCGCATGTGCTCGTCGCGGTCGAGGATCGTCAGGCCGTTCTGGTCCTTGACCGGCACGACCGAATTCTCGAAATAGCCCTTCTCCCAGGCGTGCGCCGCGCGCTTCTGGCTTTCCACCGCATAGGCATCGACGTCGTCCCGCGAGAAGCCGTATTTGGTGGCGATCAGATCGGCCGATACGCCCTGCGGCATGAAATAGGCCGGCAGGTTGACGGAAGGATCCATGAACCAGGAACCGCCGGACATGCCGAGGCCGATGCGCGACATCGACTCGACGCCGCCGGCGATGACGATGTCGTCCGCTCCTTGGGCGATCTTGGCGGCGCCGAAATTGACGGCATCGAGGCCGGAGGCGCAGAAGCGGGAGATCTGCATGCCGGGCGCTCGCGTCGAGTAGCCCGCTTCAAAGGCCGCCGCCTTCGGGATCACCGCGCCCGCATCCATGACCGGGTCGACGCAGCCCATGATGATGTCGTCGACGGTCGACGTGTCGATCCCGTTGCGATCACGCACGGCCTCGAGCACCTTGGCGGCGAGGCGGACGGAGGGCACTTCGTGCAGCGCGCCGTCCTTCTTGCCACGGCCGCGCGGCGTGCGCACGTGGTCGTAAACGAAGACTTTCGTCATGTCTTATCTCCCTTTCGTCGGCGCCTGCTCGGGCCGCGCATTATCGTTTGGAACGGGGAGCGGGCGGAAAACCGCCTCGCAACCCGTTCCTCGTCCAGTTGCACTCTGAAATCAGAACGCCGCGGCGTCCAGCGCCATAAGCGTGTCGGCGCCGGTTTCGATGCGAGCCTTGCGCAACGCCGTCTCCGGCAGGATACGCTCCATGAAGAACTTCGCCGTGATCAGCTTGTTCTTCAGATAATCCGCCTGCGTCGTCTCGCCCGCAGCAAGCTTCTCCTCTGCGGTCTTGGCCATCTTCGCCCACATGTAGCCTAGCACGACGAGGCCGAAGAGGTGCATGTAATCGGTCGAGCCGGCGCCGGCATTGTCGGGCTTGGCCATGGCGTTCTGCATGAACCACATTGTCGTCGCCTGCAGGTCGTTGAGGCCCTTCTTCAAAGCCTTGGTGTAGCCGGCGAGCCTTTCGTCACCGCGGTTCTCCTCGCAGAAATCGCCGATTTCCTTGAACAGCGCCATGACGGCGCGGCCGCCATTCGCCGCCAGCTTGCGGCCGACGAGGTCGAGCGCCTGGATGCCGTTCGCGCCCTCGTAGATCATCGCAATGCGGGCATCGCGCACATACTGGCTCATGCCGTGCTCTTCGATGTAGCCGTGCCCACCGAACACCTGCTGCGCCATGACGGCATGCTCGAATCCCTTATCGGTCATCACGCCCTTGAGGATCGGCGTCATCAGCCCGAGCATGTCGTCGGCCGCCTGTCGCTCTGCTTCATTGTCGGAGCGGTGGGCGAAATCGGATTTCAGCGCCGTCCAGAGCGTGAAGGCGCGGCCGGCCTCGTTGAAGGCCTTGATCGTCATCAGCGAGCGGCGCACGTCCGGATGGACGATGATCGGGTCCGCCTTCTGGTCGGGCGCCTTGGCACCGGAAAGCGAGCGGCCCTGGATACGTTCGCGCGCGTAGTTCGCGGCGTTCTGGTAGGCGATCTCGGCGATCGCGAGCCCCTGCATGCCGACGGCGAGGCGCGCCTCGTTCATCATCACGAACATGGCGCTGAGGCCCTTGTTCTCCGCGCCGATCAGGTACCCGGTCGCCTCGTCATAGTTCATGACGCAGGTGGAGTTGCCGTGAATGCCCATCTTCTCTTCGATCGCGCCGCAGGAAACGCCGTTGCGCGCGCCGGGCTCCCCGGCGTCGTTCAGCTCGAACTTCGGCACGATGAAGAGCGAGATGCCCTTGACGCCTTCCGGCGCGCCTTCGATGCGGGCAAGCACGAGGTGGATGATGTTCTCCGCCATGTCGTGCTCGCCGGCGGAGATGAAGATCTTCTGGCCGGAGATCCTGTAGGAGCCGTCGCGGTTCGGCACCGCCTTGGTGCGAAGCAGGCCGAGATCGGTGCCGCAATGCGGCTCCGTCAGGTTCATCGTCCCGGTCCAGGTGCCTTCCACCATCTTCGGCAGGTAGGTGCGCTTCTGCTCCTCGGAGCCATGCACGAGAATGGCGGCGATCGCGCCCTGAGTCAGGCCCGGATACATCATCAGCGACATGTTCGCGGCGGACAAGAATTCGCCGACGGCGGTGTGAAGGGTGTAGGGCAGGCCCTGCCCTCCGAATTCTTCGGGCGCGGCGAGCCCCAGCCAGCCGCCCTCGCGGTAGAGATCGAATGCCTTCTTGAAGCCCTTCGGCGTGGCGACCGAGCCGTCGTCGCGGCGCGTGCAGCCTTCCTGGTCGCCGGGAAGATTGATCGGGAAGAGTTCTTCCTCGGCCAGCTTTGCGGCTTCGCCGAGGATCGCCGCCACCATATCCGGCGTCGCATCCGCAAAGCCCGGCAGGTTGTGGTAGCGCTCGATGCCGAGCACGTCGTGGAGGATGAACAGGGTGTCGTCGACCGGAGCCTTGTAGATGGGCATTCTTTTCCTCGCCTTGATGTCCCCTCGGGCCGCGCCGCGGCTTGCCCGATTCTGCTGCCTGGAGCGCGCCGAAGGGATCGGTGTCGCATCGTCGGCAGGATGCTACAAAATTTTGACGTTTGCGTAAACGTCAAAAAAAGGCCGCGGAAAAATTTGGCCAGAACGTCCTGTCGAGAAGGATTAGGACCGGTCCGGATGGATAAATCGTTAAAAAACCCCACCGGTTAACCGCTTGTTTACCACGTTTAATGAATTGTGGGCTGTGAGTTGGTCAAAGCTGCAACCGCGATGCTCGCGTGAATGTGGCTTTGTCCGCATCGGCTGGGCCGCTGAAGAGGAAGGAACTTGGACTTTCCGCGGCTGCCACGATCGACGGCGACAGGGGCGAAGAGACAATGAACGGATCGCGATCCAATCCTCAGCGCGCAGGCAGCCCGTCCTATGGCGACAGGCCGTCGCTCGACGCCCTTAACCGCACCATCGAAGGTCTCGAGGCCCGCATCGAGGGCCTGATGAGCAGCGTCAGCCGCGAGCAGCGCCAGCCGGACCGTCCGGCAGCGCCGGCGAACAAGGCCGTGTCGGAAATCCTCGAGCGCCAGCGCTCCTTGAGCGCCGCACGGGAGCGATTGCCGCTGCGGGAACGCATTCCGGCGCGCGAAGCCGATCGCGCTGCTCCCCCGCGGCCTGCGGAAGAGCCGCGATACCAGGCCTCCCCGGCAGGGCCCGCCCAGCCGGGGCGCCCATCCGCGGCAGCCGATATCGCCGAGGCTCTCGTCGGCTTGCGACAGGACCTGAAGCGCGACATCAGCGACGGGCTTGCGCGCGAAATGCACGCCCTTCGTTCGGAGATCCGCGGCATCAAGGCCGAGGCTTCCGAAGACCGCAGCTACGCCGCGGACATCAGGGCCGATTTGCAGCGGCTGGCCGACAGCATCAATCAGCTCGGCCGACAGGCGCCATCGGCGCAGGCCGATGCCCTTCGGATCGAATTCGACGACCTCCGCTCGATGCTCGACGGCCTGGCGCGCGAAGACAGCATGCGCCGCATGGAAAGCCGCTGGAACGGCGTCGAGGATCGGCTGAACGCCTTCGACCAGAACCGCGACGACGAGCTCGTGGCGCTCGCCTACCGTCTTGACGAAATCAAGTCGCAGATCGGCGCCCTGAACCAGGCCTCGGCGGTCGATGTGCTGGAGGACAAGCTTGTCGCGGTCGCCCGGGCGATCGAGTTGCTCGGCCGCCAGATACAGCCGGACGACGGGCGGCTCGTCTCGCAGTTCGCCGAGCTCGATCAGCGGCTTGACGAAATCAGCCGCGCGGTCGCCACCGGCCGCAATGCCACGACCCTCGACAATGCCTTCGTCAACCGGATGGAAAGCCGCCTCGGCGATCTCTCGCGCCAGATCGACAATCTTGCTCGCCCCGCGGATGCCGGTCTTGGCGCACGGATCGAGGCGCTGGCGGCGCGGGTCGAGGATCTTGCGGGCGAGAGGGCCGCGGCTCGGCTCGAGGAGCGGCTCGACCAGCTTTCCGCTCTGCTGGAGCGCAGCCAGCGCAATGCGGCGCCGGAACTGACGGATTATCTCGCCGACATTTCGCGCAGGATCGAGGCGCTGGATCAGGGCAGCGTCAACGACGCCCTGGCCGAGCGGCTCGACTATCTCGCTCGCCGCATCGACGACCTGGACGGCCGAGGTGGCTCGCCGGCGCCCGACATACGCTTCGAGCGGCTCGAAGACCGACTTGCCGACATCGCACAGCGCCTGGAGGAGACGCACGCCGCGCCCTTCGACGACGGCGAGGCGCTGCGCAATCTCGAAGCGCAGATCGGCAATCTTTCAGCGCTGGTGAGCCAGTCGCATCAGGAGCCGGCCGGCGCAGCGCCGATCGAGTTCGAAAGCCGCATGACGGCACTCGAAGACTATCTGGCCACCAGCGACGAATACATCATCGAAGCCGCCCGGCGGGCGGCCGAAGCGGTGATGGAGGCCTATGCCCGGAACGGCATGCCGCAGACCGCTGCCGGCGCCGACATGGCCGCGATTTCGGCGCTCGCCGAAGACCTCAGGGCGCTGGAGGACCTCAGCCGGTCGAGCGAAGAACGCACCGCGCGTACCTTCGAGGCCCTGCACGACACGCTCGTCCACATCGCCGAGAAACTGGAGCGGCTCGAAGAGCGGGAGCCGAGTGCCGGGGTGCGGAATGCCGCGCGCGACGTGCCGATGATGCCGAAAGCGGTGCAGCCGGAATTTGGCGGCGCATTCAACGACGCCGACCTCGAGCGGCAGGGCGAACTTCAACCGGTCGGATCAACGGCTGAAGCCGAAGTCACGGTTGCAGGTCCGGTTGTGGCCGACATATCTCCCTCCGTTGATGTTTCGACTGTCGAGCGGGATGAAACGCGGGTCGAGGCCCCCGCTGCAAAAGCGGGCCTGCTTGCCGGTCTCACCAGGCGCTTCGCCGCCAAGCGCAACGAGACTGCGACCGTGCAGGCGCGCCAGATGGTCGAGCCCACCCCCTCGATCGACCCCTCGGAAATGCTCGCGCCCGAGGACGCCAACCAGTTGCTCGAGCCCGGCTCCGGCGTGCCGGACGTCAAGAAGATTCTCGAGCGCGTGCGGGCCGGGCAAATGGCCCGCGGCCAGCCGGCTGCCGGCGGCGAAAAGGCGGATTTCATCGCCGCGGCGCGCCGTGCGGCGCAGATGGCCGTCGAGGAAGCCGATTCGCTGAAGAGCGCCAAGGACAATAAGGGACCGTCAGCCGTCGGTGCTGCCTTTGCCCGTCATCGCCGCCCGATCCTCATGGCAGTCGGTGCCGTGCTGCTGGCGATCATGTCCTACCCGCTGGTCAGCACCGTGCTGAAGGGCAGCGACGCGCAGAGCGTCCAACCCGCCGTGGCGGTCGAACGCAAGGCGGAAGTGGAAATTGCGCCGAAGGCCGCCGAGGCAGTGGCGAAGCCGGTTGACGCCGCGAGCGCGGCAACACCTGCCGAGCCGGCGAAAGCTGCAGCTCCGGTCGACAAGACTGTTACTCCGTCCATCGCGACGAAGGCACCCGAAGCAGGGGCGGACAAAGCTGCCGCAGTCGTTCCGGCAGTGGAGGGAGGTCAAGCGCCCCTGCTGCAGCCGGCGTCAGCGCCGACCCAGACGGGTCCGGTCTCCACTTTCCAGGTGACCACGACGGGCGCCCCCGGGGCAGCGAGTTTTGCGCCGGTCAAGGCGAGCGAACTCGTCCTGCCGGAAGGCTTTGGCCCGCCCGCCCTGGTGACGGCGGCGAAGGGCGGCGATCCTCTGGCCTTTTACGAGATAGGCACCCGCTTCACCGAGGGTCGGGGGGTCAAGGAAGACCTGGCGGAAGCTGCCCGATGGTATCAGCGCGCCGCCGATGCCGGCGTCGTGCCGGCCGGTTACCGCCTTGCCAATCTCTACGAGAAGGGGGCGGGTGTTGCGCGCGACGCGGCGAAGGCCAAGGCCCTCTACCAGAAGGCTGCCGAGGCGGGTAACGCCAGCGCTACGCATAACCTCGCGGTCATGCTCGCCAGTGGCCGCGACGGTGCGCCCGATCTCGCCGCAGCGGTGAAATGGTTCGAGAAGGCTGCCAATCTCGGTGTCCGCGACAGCCAGTTCAATCTGGCCGTTCTCTATGCGCGCGGCAAC
The DNA here is from genome assembly GCF_001651865.1 of Sinorhizobium glycinis. GTDB lineage: Bacteria > Pseudomonadota > Alphaproteobacteria > Rhizobiales > Rhizobiaceae > Sinorhizobium > Sinorhizobium glycinis. The sequence continues at coordinate 975,646 of NZ_LPUX01000053.1, read as the reverse complement.
GGCGTCGCTCAGAGCCTCGAGGAGTCCTACAAGTGGTTCGCGATCGCCGCGCGCGATGGCGACAAGGACGCCGGCGAAAAGCGCGACGAGATCGCCAAGGCGATGAAGCCCGAGGAGCTCTCGCGCGCCAAGGCCAAGGTCGAGGCCTGGAAGGTGCAGCCGGTCGATGCCGCGGCGAACACGGTGGATGTGCCTGACGCCTGGGTTGGTCCCTCGACGAAGACGGCGTCGGTCGACATGACCAAAGCCGTCCGCAACATCCAGGCCATTCTCAACAACAATGGCTTCGACGCCGGCGCGCCCGATGGGCAGATGGGCAAGAAGACGATAGCCGCGATCAAGGCGTTCCAGAAGTCGATCGGACACGAGCCGACCGGTGAGATCACCGACGAATTGGTGAAGGAACTGTTGAAGCGCAATTCGTGAGGGCGATCCGCTCGCCCGCACCCCGTCCGGCCCATCGCCGGCACGTCGTCTCCGGCGTGGCCCCGCGATGCCGCAATAAAGCCGAAGATCCGGGCCATGTGGGCAGCGGTAGAAATCGCCCGCCATGTGCCTGAAAAGGTTGACAGCTCAGGCCCGAGGGCGCATGAGCGGAGGCGCCGCACGTTGTCCTCTCGAGGGTGTCGGCGGCTAGCCGAAAATGTCCCGCGCGTGGTGAATTTCTTGTGACTTCGAAGCATTCCGCCATGCCTCTTCCCGAGGCGGAGGGGCGCGAATTAGTCAAAACGTTGCACGATTCCTAAATCGTTTCCGGTTAGGAGTTGTGCAGTTGCAATTTCACCCGCCTTGCGGGTTCGTTGTTACGTCGAGGTTTGGCCGTGACGGTCTATCTGCCCATAGCAGAGTTGTCGGTGAACATTCTCATCATTCTCGGCATGGGCGCGGCCGTCGGGTTTCTGTCCGGCATGTTCGGCGTCGGCGGCGGTTTCCTGATCACGCCCCTCCTGATCTTCTACAACATTCCGCCGGTGGTGGCGGTGGCGACCGGTGCGAACCAGGTCGTCGCCTCGTCGATCTCAGGCGCCATCACCCATTTCCGGCGCGGCACGATCGACATCAAGCTTGGGACGGTCCTGCTCTGCGGCGGCCTCGTTGGCGCGACCTTGGGCGTCTGGCTGTTTTCGATGCTACGCCGAATCGGCCAGCTCGATCTGGTCATTTCGCTGCTTTACGTCGTGCTTCTCGGTTCGGTCGGCGGCTTGATGCTCTGGGAGAGCATCGGTGCGATGCGCAAGGCCGCCAAGAACCAGCCGACTCAGTTGCGCCGGCCCGGCCAGCACAATTGGATCCACGGACTGCCCCTGAAGATGCGTTTCAAGAAGTCGAAGATCTATCTGAGCGTCATCCCGGTCGCCACGCTCGGCTTCTGCATCGGCATCCTGACGTCGGTCATGGGCGTCGGCGGCGGCTTCATCATGGTGCCGGCGATGATCTATCTCCTGCGCATCCCGACCAGTGTCGTCGTTGGAACCTCGCTGTTCCAGATCGTCTTCGTCTCGGCCTATACGGTGATCGTCCAGGCATCGACCAATTACACCGTCGATATCGTGCTTGCCTTCGTCCTGATGATCGCCGGCGTCATCGGCGCCCAATATGGCGTGCGCGTCGGCCAGCGGCTGCGCGGCGAGCAACTGCGGGCCCTCCTGGCGCTGCTCGTCCTTGCCGTCGGCATCCGCCTGTCGATCGAGCTGATCATTCCGCCCAAGGATATCTATTCGGTGGTTTCAGGGGGGTTCGGCTTCTGATGCGCGCGCTTGGCCGTCTCGTTCTGTTTGCTGTCGCTTTGATGGTCGCCGGGCCGGCAGCGGCACAGTCTCTGGAGCGCGAGGTTGGAGACTTTACCGAAAAACTCGAGATCGGCATCTCGACGGACGAGATTTCCATCACCTCCGATTTTCGCGGCGCCGACCTGACGATCTTCGGCGCCATCGACGGCTTCGACGCCAACCTTCTCGCCCAGGGCAAGTACAACATCATCGTCGTGCTCGAAGGGCCGAAGGACCATGCGACGGTGCGCAGGAAGGAGCGCGTCTTCGGCATCTGGGTCAACACGCAGTCTATGACCTTCGAGCTCGTGCCCGAAGCCTATTCGCTGTCGACCACGCGCGATATCGAGACGATCGCGCCGCCGCGCGACATCGCCAACATGGGCATCGGCGTCGATCACATGCGGCTGGTGCCGCTCGGCTTCATCGGCGACGGCAGCAGCCTCGGCGAGTTCCGCAATGCCTTCCGCCGCATCCGCGAGGAGAGCGGCGTCTACCAGCGCGATCCGGGCGGCGTACAGTTCATCAGTTCGAGCCTCTTCAAGGCGTCCGTCCGCCTGCCGGCCAATGTCCCGAACGGCGTCCATGTGGTGCGCGCCTATCTCTTCCGCGAGGGCCTCTTCGTCGCCGCCAAGGCCCTGCCGCTGCGCGTCGTGAAAACCGGGCTCGAACAGGCGATCACCCGCGCCGCGCACGATCAGCCGGTGATCTACGGCCTCCTTGCCGTGGCGCTGGCGGTAATCACCGGATGGGGCGCGAGCCTGCTTTTCCGTAAGGATTGATGCGGAACGGAACCCGGCGGGTGCCTTCTCGGGCTTACCGTCGGCGCCGGCGCGTTTCCTTTTGAGCCGTTGCGGTTTAAGAGAGGGTGAGGATCAAGCAACGCCCTTCCGGTCCTTGCGCCGAGGGGCGACCACAACGATCGGGAGACTGCCTCCCGGAAGCAGAGGAAGCCCATGAAACCGATTTTCGTGCAACTGCAATGCGCTCCCGGCCGGACCTACGAGGTCGCCGACGAGATCTACCGCAAGGAAATCGTCTCGGAGATGTACTCGACGAGCGGTGACTACGATCTGCTTCTGAAGATCTATGTCGAGGAAGGCCAGGACGTCGGCAAGTTCATCAACGACAATATCGCCAGCGTTCCGGGCATTTCCCGTTCGCTGACGACGCTCACCTTCAACGCTTTCTGATTGATTCCGATAGGGGCGGAATGCGAGCGGAAAACCGCTCACACTTTTCCTCATTCCGCCCTAACCCAGGAGATTGGCGAAGCGCACCGAATAAATGCGGTCGCGGCCCATCATGTGGGCGACGAGTTGCTGGCGGTCGAAGAGGCCGGTCATCGCCCGGTGCCGGAGATCGAGCCCCCCGGTGGTGACGCCGAAGGCCGGCATCAGCAGCCTCTTGCCGTCCGTTGCGAAGCAGGCGCGTCGGATCGATCTTTCGCGGCGCCGTACGGTTGCCGAGGGATGTAAGTGGCCGGCGATTTCGCCGACGCCGTCCGCCAGAGATGGCTCGTGGCGGAAGACGAGGCCTGCATGGCGAAGCTCGTCCATCGACGCGCCGGGCACTCCTGACGGGCCGTCGGGATCGTGATTGCCGTTGATCCAGATCCAGTCACGCCCGCGCGCCATCGCCTCTATCATCTGGCGGAACGTGTCCGGCATCGCCGCTGATCCGCGCCGGTCATGGAAATTGTCGCCGAGGCTTATAACCGTTGCGGGACTATGGCGAGCAATGATGGCCTCCAGGATGCGCAACGTCGCGAGCGTGTCGTAGGGCGGCAGCATCATGCCGCGCCGGGCGAAGGCGGAGCCTTTTTCGAGGTGGAGGTCGGAAACGACCAGCGTCCCGGTCTCCGGCAGAAACAGGCCGCCGAGCGGGTCGCAGATGGCGGCGACGCTGTTTATCGCGATGCGCGCCTGGAAGGGAGCGCTTGTCGTGGAAGCGGATGTCGCATGAACGAGCCGGTGCATGGTCACACCGACGTTCTCGGATGCAGGACAAGACCCCTCCCCAACCCCTCCCCACAAGGGGGAGGGGCTCCGCGGCGGCACCATCTTGGCCCCTTCGACGGTTCGACAAGTGGCTGGAGCAAAGTGCGCGCGCCGAGAGCGCGGCAAGGTAGCCCCTCCCCCTTGTGGGGAGGGGTTGGGGAGGGGTCTTTTCCTTCCCGCTGGGATAGCCGGCAGGCCAGAGGGCGGTAGAGCATCCGCACTCCGTCCGGAATACCCCTGATATAGTTCACATTGCTCTCCTATCCATCGGTACCATGGCCGCCTCCCATCGCCTCCTCGATCAGCTCGTCGGCGGCCTCCGTCAACAGGAAGTCCTGCGCCTCTCCGTGAACCGATTCCCGGCCGATCTCAAGCATGACCGGGACGGCGAGCGGCGAGATGCGGTCGAGCCGGCGATGGGTGATGTGTCCCTTGATTCGCTTGAGCATAGTGCCGAGGCGACCAATGTCCAAAAGTCCGGCGGCCGCGTCGTTGCGCGTCGCTTCCAGCAGGATGTGATCGGGCTCGTGCATCCGCAATACGTCGTAAATGAGGTCGGCCGAAACGGTGACCTGGCGACCGGTCTTTTCCTTGCCTGGATGGCGCTGGTCGATCAATCCGGCAATCACTGCACAGGTGCGAAAGGTGCGCTTCAGCAGGAAGGATTCGTTGAGCCAGGCCTCAAGATCGTCGCCCAGCATGTCCTCGTCGAAGAGCCGGGCGAGCGATGGGGTCCGCGCCCGGAATGCCGCGCCCAAGTCGTCGAGCGCCCAAACGCCGAGCGAATAGTCGGTGGCGACGAAGCCGAGCGGTTTCAGGCCGGCCCGATCGAGGCGCCGGGTAAGCAGCATGCCAAGCGTCTGGTGGGCGAGCCGCCCTTCGAAGGCGTAGGTGACCATGTAGTGGCGGCTGCCGCGCGGGAAGGTCTCGACCAGCAGCTCGTCCTCGCGCGGCAGCATCGAGGCGTCGTCCTGCAGCGCCAGCCAGTCGCGCACCTGGTCCGGCAGCGTGGCGCGCCGCGCCGGGTCGGCAAGCATCTTCCTGACCTGCGCAGCGAGATAAGTGGAGAGCGGAAATTTGCCGCCGGCATAGCTCGGCACCTTGGGATCGAAGGAAAAGGCTTGTGACACGAGACATTCGTTCTCGCGTATGCCCTCGAAGCGCAGCACCTTGCCGGAGAAGAGAAACGTATCGCCCGGCGACAGCATCTCGAGGAAATACTCCTCCACCTTGCCGAGCGGCATGCCGCCGCGGCCGAGCGAGCCGCGCGCGTTGCGCTTCACCATGCGCACGTTCAGCATCGGCGATTCGACGATGGTGCCGACATTCAGCCGGTACTGCTGCGCGACCATCGGATTGGAAACCCGCCAGAGCCCATCCTTGGTCTTGCGAATGCGGGCGTAGCGCTCATAGGTGCGAAGCGCGTAGCCGCCGGTGGCGACGAGGTCGACGACCCGCTCGAAGGTCTCCCAGGAAAGATCGGCATAGGGGGCTGCGGTGGTGATCTCGTCATAGAGCTGCAGCGCGTCGAAAGGCCTGGCACAGGCCATGCCGAGCACGTGCTGGGCCAAAACGTCGAGCGCTCCCTTGCCGACAGGCGGGGTGTCCTGTGCGCCGACATAGTTGGCGTCGAGCGCCGCCTGGCATTCCATCACCTCGAAACGGTTGGCCGGGACGAGGATCGCCCGGCTCGGCTCGTCCATTCGGTGGTTGGCGCGGCCGATGCGCTGCGCGAGCCGGCTCGCGCCCTTCGGAGCGCCGACATGGACGACCAGGTCGACGTCGCCCCAGTCGATGCCGAGATCGAGCGTCGATGTGGCGACGACGGCGCGCAGCCGGTTCTCGGCCATCGCCGCCTCGACCCTGCGGCGCTGGGCGACATCGAGCGAGCCGTGGTGCAGCGCGATCGGCAGATTGTCGTCGTTGATCGTCCAGAGCTCCTGGAAGAGCATTTCCGCCTGGCTGCGCGTGTTGACGAAGAGCAGCGTCGTGCCGTGCGCCTTGATCGCCTTATAGATGTCCGGGATCGCATAGCGGGCCGAGTGCCCCGCCCAGGGCACCTGGCTCTCCGCGCGCAAAATGGAGATTTCCGGTTTTGCCCCGCCGGATACGGTGATCAATCCGGCGTAGCTCTCCGCGTCCGGGGTCTGGCCGACCAGCCAGCGCTGCAATTGCTTCGGTTCGGCCACCGTCGCCGAAAGGCCGATCGTCTGCAGGCCGGGCGCCAGGCGGCGCAGCCGCGCCAGCCCGAGGGCGAGCAGATGGCCGCGCTTCGAGGTGACGAGCGAATGCAGCTCGTCGAGCACGACATAGCGCAGATCCTTGAAGAAGCGCTCTGCCTCGCCATCGGCGATGAGCAGTGCCAACTGCTCCGGCGTGGTCAGCAGCAGGTCGGGAGGGCTCAGCTTCTGGCGCTGCCTTTTGCCCTGCGGCGTATCGCCGGTGCGGTTCTCGATCCGGACCGGCAGGCCCATTTCATTGACCGGCTTCGTGAGATTGCGTTCGATGTCGACGGCGAGCGCCTTGAGCGGCGATATATAGAGCGTGTGGATGCCGACGAAGGCGGAACCGGGCGGAATCCTGCCGCGCCGCGTGACATCGACCAGCGACGGCAGGAATCCGGCAAGCGTCTTGCCCGCGCCCGTCGGCGCGATCAGCAGCGTGCTTTCCCCTGTCTCGGCCCGTGACAGCAGTTCCTGCTGGTGGGCGCGCGGCCGCCAGCCCTTTTCGGCGAACCAACGCAGAAAAGGCGTCGGCAACGTCAAGGCGTCGCTTTCCGGCAATGGGGCATCGATCCTGTTCACGGGGAACAAAGGTAGATCAAACGGCGCAAAAGAGAAGCCTGCATGGCGCATGTCGGCGCTCGCCCCTCACCCTAGCCCTCTCCCCGCTTGCGGGGAGAGGGGACTTAAACGGCGCGGCATATCCCTTCGCCCCGCTTGCGGGGAGAAGGTGCCGGCAGGCGGATGAGGGGCGACTCGCGCACGTTTCAAAGCGCGATATATCGATCGGCGCGGTGGTTGATTGCTACGAAGAGGTTGAGGACGACCGCGCCGAGCACCGACCACAGGACGACCCAGGGCGTCGTGACCGCGAAGGCGACAGCCAGAACCACCATGTCGATCGCCAGCTGCACGAGGCCGGCGCGGATGCCGAAGCGCTCCTGCAGATAGACGCCGAGGATGCCGACGCCGCCGAGGCTGGCGCGGTGGCGGTAGAGCGCCAGGACACCGTAGCCGAGCAGCAGTCCGCCGAGAAGCGCTGCCCAGCCGGGATGGATCTGATCGATCGCGAAAAGCCGCGACTGCACGTCGGTCAGGACCGAGGTGAGACCGATGGCGATGAAGGTCTTGATCGTGAAGGCCGGACCCAGGCGCTTCAGCGACAGGTAAAAGAACGGCAGGTTGAGCAGGAAGAAAGCGAGACCGAAATTCACGCCGGTCGCATAGTGCAGGAGGAAGGCGACGCCGGCGGTGCTTCCGGTCAGCAATCCGGCACTCGCCAGGAAATAGAGTCCGAGAGCGGCGACGAGGCTGCCGGAGAAGACGCCCTGCACATCCTCGAGCGGCGTGTGCCTTGTGGGACTGGTATTCCAGAGACCGAGAACGCTGCTCATCTGTGCCATGGTGAACTCCCGCAAAGAGCTCCACTATTTGCTGCGGCGCACAAGAATAATCAAGAAAAATATGTAAGTATTGCTGACCTATTTTGCAGGCCAGCGTTGCGGTTCACGCAGGCTTGCGGGCCAGAAACAGGATGCCGGCAATCGGCAGGCCGGCATCCATGCGGATGACCGCCCGTTCGATGGCGATCATCGACAGCCGGAACTCGGCACAGAGTGACGCGACATAGGCGTCCGAATGCGCGTAGCGCAGCGACGGCCTTAGCACGAAGCCGTCCTCCGCCGCAGCGTCCTCGACAGAGAAGGCAAACAGCCCGCCCGGCGTCAGAAGCCGGTCGGCGATGACGAAAGCGCTTTCGAGGTGGCCGAGATACATCAGCACGTCCGCAGCGCTGACGAGATCGGCGCGCGCTTCCGCGAGTTCGCCGAAGAGGCCACAATCGTCCGGCGACAACGACAGGTCCGCCCGGCCCAACCGATCATAGACCGCCTTGCCTCCGGCCTTGGCAAGCATGTTAGCCGAAAGATCGAAGCCTTCGAGAAAGCCGGCGCGGCCGCGGATGCGCTCGCCGAAGAGCCCGGTGCCGCAGCCGATGTCGGTGACGTGGCGAAACTTTTGACCGCTGGTCGTCCGGTCGATCAGCGCCGCGAGCTTTTCCGGAACGCTGTAGTCGAGCTTCTCGACAAGGGCCTGGTCGAAGCGCTCGGCATAGTCGTCGAAGAGCCGCTCGACATAGGTGCTCAGCGGTTGCTCCGGCGTGTCGCCGGCGCCGAGAAGCGCCAATTTCAGGCTGGCGCCGAAAATGTCCTCAGGGTTGAGGCGAAGCGTGTTGCGCAAGGCCGCGACGGCCGCCTCTTTTCGGCCCGATTTCTCCTCATAGTCCGCCAGCCGGAACCATCCGGCCGCCCAATTCGGCACGAGTTCAAGCGCTTGGACCATGAGCTCGGCCGCGCCGTGGTGATCACCACTCTCGGCGAGCATCTTGGCGTAGTCGGCGCGGCGATCGGCGATCAGATCGCCGGAGGAAAGCTGGTGGGCGGCCATGAGGGTGACAGGCTGGTTGCGACGGACGCTTCTGGCGCCGGGTGCGGCAAAACACAAGCGGAATCTGAACGACCGCGGTTCTCGCGGCTTGCGGGCCCCGGCCGAGCGGCTTATGTGATGGGAAACAGGAGAATTTTTCGCTGATGTCGGACGGCGTAAACAGATTTCTCGGTGATTCACCGTTGCGGATACTGGTGAAACTCGTGGTCGTGTCGATCCTCGTCGGCTTCGTCATGACCGTTTTCGACTGGCGTCCCATGGACATTCTCGACGGCATCCGCGACTTCGTCGTCGATCTCTGGCGGACGGGCTTCGCAGCGCTCGGGCGCGTCGGCGATTACCTGTTGCTCGGCGCTGCCGTCGTCATCCCTGCCTTCATCATCCTACGTCTCTTGAGCTATCGGCGGTAAGCATGCAGGATCAGTTCTTTCTTCCGCGCAGGCGGCTTGTTCTGCGTGCCGGTGCGGTGCTCTCGCTCGGGCTAGTCGCCGGCTGCTCGACTTCCGGTCTCCTCACTCCCGACGACGGAACGGGCAGCGACCAGACCGAGGCGACGCTCGGCTATGTCAATTCACTGCGCAAGGGCAGGGGGCGCACGACTCTCGTGCGCGATCCGGCCGCGTCCGTTGCCGCGATGCACCAGGCGGCGCGCATGGCACGCGCCGGCAAGATGAAGCACAGTATCGGCTGGCGCGACGATTTTGCCGATCGGATGAAAGGCGATGGCGTCACCCTTCCGGCCGCCGAGAACATCGCCATGGGCCAGGAGAACGCCGAACGGGCCTATGAAGCCTGGTTCAATTCGCCGAAGCACCTCGAAAACATGCTCGGCAGCTATCGCGGCCTGGGTGTGGCCGTGGCGCAAAATACCGCTTCCGGAAACCGCCCCTATTGGGCCATGGTGCTGTCCGGCTGAGTCGATCCCCAAGATTGCCTTGCGGGGACGGCCGCAGGGTAACGACGATGACTGCCACGGAAAGCCTCGAGCGTGGAAGGCTTGCCCGCGAAGCGGGTCCTTTTGACGTCACTAACCGGCTGATCTTTTCGATCGCGTTGCCGATGACGCTCGGCTTCCTGACGACGCCGCTTCTCGGCCTCGTCGACACCGGCGTCGTCGGCCGGCTCGGCCGGGCCGAGATGCTCGCCGGCCTCGCGGTCGGTGCCGTCCTGTTCGATCTGATCTTCACCACCTTCAATTTCCTGCGCGCGTCGACCACCGGCCTCGTCGCGCAGGCCTATGGCCGCGGCGACCGGCGCGAGCAGCAGGCGGTGTTCTGGCGTTCGCTTGTGATCGCACTCTTCTGCGGCATCGCCATCGTCCTCCTGTCGCCGCTTCTGCTCGCCCTCGGTCTGTGGCTGATGGCGCCGGAGGCGGAAGTCGCCGCGGTGACGCGCACTTATTTTCTTTACCGCATGCTCTCCGGCCCGGCGGCGCTCGCCAATTATGCGATCCTCGGCTTCGTGCTTGGCCGTGGCGAAGGGACGCTCGGCCTGCTGCTGCAGACGCTTATCAACGGCATCAACATCGTGCTTGCCATTCTCTTCGGCCTGGTCCTCGGATGGGGCGTCGCCGGTGTCGCCATCGCCACGGTGACGGGGGAGGTTGTCGGTGCTCTGGCAGGCTTCGCGATCGTCTACGGCCGTTTCGACAAGAGGGATGCGCCGGACTGGGCGACGATCTTCGCCGGCGACCGGCTCAAGGCGCTGTTCGGCCTCAACCGCGACATCATGATCCGGTCCTTCGTGCTGCTCGCCGCCTTCACGCTGATGACCCGGATCGGCACGTCCCTCGGCCCGGTGACGCTGGCGGCCAATGCCGTGCTGATGACCATCTTCCTTGTCGCCGGCTATTATCTCGACGGCCTTGCCAATGCGGCCGAGCAGCTGACCGGGCGCTCGATCGGCGCCGCCTATCGGCCGGCCTTCGATCGCGCCCTCAGGATGACCGCGCTATGGTCGCTGGGGCTCGCCCTGATGACGACGGTGTTCTTCCTCGCTTTCGGCAACGCGCTCGTCGATCTTCTGACCACGGCGCCGGAGGTGCGGGCGCTCGCCTATGAATTCATGCCGTGGGCGGCGGTGACGGCACTCACCGGCGCGATGGCCTTCCTGATGGACGGCGTCTTCATCGGCGCCACCTGGTCACGCGACATGCGCAACATGATGCTCGCCGCCTTCGCCGTCTACGGCGCGGCACTCACCGTTCTCGTGCCGGCCTTCGGCAATCACGGCCTGTGGGCCGGTCTCAACTTGTTCCTGCTGCTGCGTGGCCTGTTCTTGGTGCTGTTGCTGCCGCGCCGCGCCGCTCAGACGTTCCGCCCGGCCCAGTAGTCGAGACGGCTGTCGCGGATCTCGCGGATAGAAGCGAGCTTGTCGCGATCGCAAAGCTGTGACAGGCCGCGCACGATCCTGCCTGGCAGGCCCGGTCCCTCGTAAACCATGCAGGAATAGAGCTGCACGAGGTCGGCGCCGGCGCGGATCTTTTCCGCTGCGGTCTCTGCCGAGCTGACGCCGCCCACACCGATGATCGGCAGGTCCGGCCCCAGCCGTTTGCGCATCCGGGCGAGCACCGCCGTCGACTTCTCGAAGAGCGGCTTGCCGGAAAGCCCGCCAGCCTCCTTGGCCTGACGCTGATCCCTGAGGCCTTCGCGCGACAGCGTCGTGTTGGAGACGATCAGGCCGTCGAGATCATGGGCCAGCACTTCCGCCGCGATGTCGTCCATGCCTCCTTCGGTGAGATCCGGGGCGATCTTGAGGAACACCGGAACGCGCCTTCCACTTTTCTCCGCTTCCTCGTCCCGGGTGGCAAGCACGACCGAAAGCAGCGCCGCCAGGCTCTCGCGTGCCTGCAGGTCGCGCAGGCCCGGCGTGTTCGGCGAGGAGATATTGGCGGTGAAATAGCGAGCCACCGCATAGAAGGTGCGGATTCCCGCGACATAGTCGGCGATCCGGTCGGCGCTGTCCTTGTTGGCGCCGATATTGACGCCGATCAGCGCCTGGCGCGAGCAGGCCTGAAGGCGCGCCAGCGCCGCCCCGTGCCCATCATTGTTGAAGCCGAGCCGGTTGATCACCGCCTCGTCCTCGACGAGCCGGAAAATCCGCGGCTTGTCATTGCCCTGCTGCGGCCGCGGCGTCACCGTGCCGATTTCGGTGAAGCCGAAACCGAGCCTCAAGAGAGCTTCCGGCACCTCGGCATTCTTGTCGTAGCCGGCCGCCATGCCCACCGGATTGGGAAAGGTAAGCCCTGCAATGGTCTGCTCGAGCCTGGCATCAGCAGGGGCGGCACAGCTCGGCACGACGCCGCTCTTCAGCGCCCTGATCGAGATGCCATGGGCGGCTTCCGGATCGAGGAGGAACAGGCCGCGGCGGGCGAGGCGTTCGAGAGGTCCGGTCATGGCGCGAGCTCGGGGAAGACATGCTTGCCATCGGCGCCGAGCGGCAGGGGCTTTTCCCATAGCACCGCGTCGAGCGTCAGCGGCGCATAGAGATGCGGAAACAGCGCCCCGCCGCGCGAGGGCTCGTAAACGAGCTCGTCGCCAAGCGCGTCCGCGTCGACGGCGACGAGCAGCAGATCCGTCTGGCCCTCGAAATGCCGCGCCGCTGTCTCGGCGACCTGGTCGCCCGTCGAGAAATGAATGAAGCCGTCGGCGAGATCGACGGGCGCGCCGGAAAACTGTCCCGCACGCCGGGCTTCCTGCCATAGAAGCGTCGGAACGATCTTGTATATGGTAGTCGTCATAATCCGCTCGTCCGTCATCAAATCGAGCCATGGCCTTGCCGCAAATATCGCCGCATGTCCACCGCCGAGCATCGACCGAAGGCGGATTTGAGCGGGATGAGGAAAGCGGCAAGCGTATTTCCGCCCGCACCCTGCTATAAGTAGTGGACGCGCTCACGGGAGCATCCGATGGAGAGGACGGCATGAGGCAGGTAATCGCAGCGCTCGCGTTCGGCTTGGCCCTCGGCTGGAGCCATTCGGCCGGAGCCCAGGAGCCGGCGCCGGGGCGCTTCAGCATGCAGAAATCGGAAACGGGATTCGCCCGGCTCGATACCGAGACCGGCGAGGTCACCCTCTGCCAGGAGAAGAACGGCGCGCTCGTCTGCCGGATGGCCGCTGACGAGCGCGCCGCCTTCGAGCGGGAACTCGACCTGCTCACCAAACGGGTCGAAGCCTTGGAAAAGGCCCTGCAGGGCGGGGCGACAGCCACTAAACCCGATCTTCCGACCGATGAAGAGATTGACCGGACGATGAGCATCATGGAAAGAATGATGCGCAAGTTCATGGACATCGTGAAGGAACTCGAAGGTCGCGATGCCACCGACGAAGGTGGACCGGTGCCTGACAAGACCTGATCGTCCTGAACAAGCACCGAATGGCGCGCGGAGGACGAAGCCGCTCGGTGAAGAAACATGCGGCATTGCGAGTGCTGCATCCGAGGCTCTTGGGAGGGAGCGTCACATGGCCGACATGACCATCATCATTGCCGACGATCATCCGCTGTTCCGCGGCGCGATGCGCCAGGCGCTGAGCGGCATGGACGGCGCACCCGCCGTCGTCGAGGCCGGCGATTTCGCAGCCGCCCGCAAGGCGGCGGCGGATAACCCGGATGCCGATCTGATGCTTCTTGACCTTACCATGCCGGGGGTCAGCGGTCTTTCCGGCCTCATCGCCCTGCGCGCCGAATTCCCGAGCCTGCCGGTGATGATCGTTTCGGCCCATGACGATCCGGCGACCATTCACCGCGCCATCGATCTCGGCGCGGCGGGTTTCCTTTCGAAATCGGCCGGCATCGAGGAAATCCGCGACGGCATCGAAAAGGTCATGGCCGGCGAGATCTTCGTCCCGGCCGGTTACGACCAGAACCAGGAATACGAACCGGAAGTGGCCGACCTCCTGCATCGGCTGCAGACCTTGACGCCGCAGCAATCGCGCGTCTTGTCGATGCTGGCCGAAGGCCTGCTCAACAAGCAGATCGCCTACGAGCTCGGCGTCTCCGAGGCGACCATCAAGGCCCATGTCTCGGCGATCCTCCTGAAGCTCAACGTCGACAGCCGCACCCAGGCGGTCATCCAGCTTTCAAAGCTCGGGAGCGTGGCGGCGGCTTAAGCGGCAACAACTGCGGGTGAATTCGCCCCTCATCCCGCTGCCGCGACCTTCTCCCCGCAGGCGGGGAGAAGGGGCATGCCGCGCCGTCTTGCCTCTTTCGTCGACCGGTATTGAGGGGACTGGGAGCTTGCTGCGTGTCCCTTCGCCCCGCATGCGGGGAGAAGGTGCCGGCAGGCGGATGAGGGGCAAATCCCCGAATGAACCCGCCGCTACTCCGCCGCCGCGCGTCCCGCGGCGGCGAGCTGGGTCAGCCAGGCACGCAAGACAGCCGGCCGCACCGGCTTATGCTGCAATGAGATTCCATCACGCTCGGCGGCGCCGCGGACCTCCGGGGTGCGGTCGGCGGTCACCATCAGCGCCGGAACGCTCTCTTGCCAAAGCGCTCGGATAGCGGCGATCGCCTCGATGCCGGTGCCGTCGTCGAGGTGGTAGTCGGCGACGATCGCGTCGGGGCGCGCCGGCAGGTTGTCCGGACCCATCCGAGCACAGGCAGCAACCGATTCCACCGTCGTGACGGCGCAGCCCCAGCCGCCCAGAAGCAGCGCCATGCCCTCGAGGATCTTCGGCTCGTTATCGACGCAGACGACAGCAAGGCCGGTCAGCGCTTCGCTCGTTTTCGTCGCGGCGACCGGCTGCGGCCTTGACCGTTCGCCGGCGCTTGTATCGAGCGGTACGGTGACCTTGAACCCCGTGCCCTTTCCGGGCTTCGACTGCAGGCCGACCGGATGGTTGAGCACACGCGAGATGCGGTCGACGATGGAAAGTCCGAGGCCGAGGCCGGAGGCTGTTCGCGCCCCTTCGTCGAGGCGTGCGAATTCCTTGAACACGGTCCGGAACTTGGACGCCGGAATGCCTATGCCTGAATCGAGCACTTCGATCGTAACCGCCTGCTTGTGCCGGCGGACTCCGACGAGCACCTTGCCCTGGAGCGTGTACTTGATCGCATTCGAGACGAGATTCTGGACGACGCGCCTGAGCAGGTTCGGGTCGCTGCGCACGACGAGCGAGGTCGGCATGACGATGAACTCGATTTGCTTCGCCCGTGCCATCGGGGCGAAATCGGTCTCGATGCGCCTCAACAGGTCATTGAGCGGCACGGACTGCAACCGCGGCTTCATCGCGCCGGTGTCGAGCCGCGAGATGTCGAGAACGGCACCGAGAATAGCCTCCACCGATTCGAGCGATGAGTCGATGTTCTGGACCAGCGCCTTGTTGTCGGACTCGCCAAGCCGTTCGACAAGTGAGGAGGAATAGAGTCGCGCCGCGTTCAAAGGCTGCAGGATGTCGTGTCCGGCCGCCGCGAAGAAGCGGGTCTTGCCGATATTGGCCTCCTCGGCGGCGGCGCGCGCCTCGCCGAGTTCATGGTTGACCCGCGTCAGTTCGCTGGTCCGCTCGGCGACGCGCAGTTCCAGCGTCTCGTTCGCCTGCTTGAGCGCCATGTCGGCCGCAACGCGCGGGGTGATGTCGGTATAGGTGGTGACGATGCCCTTGTCGGGCATGGCGTTGGTGCGGACCTCGACGATCCGCGCACCATTGCCGAGTTCGAGCAGGAACGGATTGTCGAGCGTCAGGAAGGTGGCGACCAGGGTCTTTTCGTACTCCTTGCGGATATCGCCGCGGCGCGCCAGGATCGCCACGATGTCGGCAAGCGGGAAGCCGACCTGGCCGGCGGCCTCGGGTAGGTCGAGCAGTTCCCGGAAACGGCGGTTCCAGATGATCAGGTTGTTCTGGTTGTCGAAGACGGCGATGCCCTGGTCCATCTGCGAGAGAGCCGTCTGCAGCATGTCCTGGTTATATTGCAGCGCCTCGCTCGCCTGGTCGAGCAGCCACGCGGTATCCGACGAGGTGTCGTCCATGCGCTGCAGCACCAGCGAAAACACCAGCCGGGCCGAAGAGGAGCCGATGGCGCTGCCGAGCAATTGTTCGGAAAAATGGACGAGGGCCATGTCGGCGGAGGCGTTTTCATCGAGCCAGCGGCCCGACTGCTGCTCGTAGGTGTGGAAGGAGCGCTGCATGCGTTCCTCGCCCATGTAGCGGGCGATGGTCGTCTTGAGGTCGCGCACCGACACTTTCGTCTTGCGACCGCGGAAGGCCCTTTCGGTGCGCGAGCGGCGCGTGATGAACACCCCGGCCTGGAAGCGCTCCAGCGGCTTCGGCGTGCGCGTCAGCGAGCCGAGCACATAGGCGGACACGTTGACGAGCATGCTGAGGGCGGATGCGTTGACGAGCGGGTCGGACTGCGGGCCCGAGAAGAGATCCGTAAACGGCAGGAGGAAGCTCAGGATCGTCGAGGCAACGTGGGAATTGTCAGGCCCGCCGAGGCTCGGCAGGAAGAGGACATAGGCCCAGACGAGGAAGCCGCTGACCATTCCTGCAATCGCGCCCCGGGCGTTCGCCTGCCTCCAGACGAGACCGCCGATGAGCGCCGGTGCCATCTGCGAGATGGCGACGAAGGAGAGGAGGCCGAGCGAGGCGAGGCCGGCGCTCATGTCGGCGGAGCGATAGTAGCCGTAGCCGAGCAACAGGACGACGAAAATCGCCGTGCGGCGGATGTTGAGCAGCGTCCCGGCCATGCTCTCCTGCAGGGTGCCGCGGGTGCCGAGCCTCTGGCGCAGGAAGACCGGCATCACGATGTCGTTGGAGATCATGATCGACAGCGCCACCGAGGCGACGATGACCATGGCCGTGGCAGCGGAAAAGCCGCCGATGAAGGTGAGAAGGGTGATGAGAGGTACGTCGCTGGCGAGCGGCAGGGCCAAGAGATAGAGGTCGGCGTCGCCGGCGCCGGAGAAGGTCAGGATGCCGGCAATGGCGATCGGCAGGACGAAGAGATTGATGGCGATAAGATAGAGCGGAAACAATATCCCAGCGGTGCGCAGTTCGTTCTCGGTGCGATTTTCGACGACGGTGACGTGGAACTGCCGCGGCAGCATGATGATGCCGAAGGCGGAGAGGACGATCAGCAGGATCCAGCGGGCGGCCGGCGTCTGGTATTCGAGGGCGGAAAGGACGGCGGGGCTCTGCTGAGCCGCGGCCAGAAGATTTGCCGGCCCGTCGAACAGGACGAAGACGATGTAGATGCCCGCCGTAAGCATGGCGACGAGCTTGACGACCGATTCCATCGCAATCGCCAGGATCAGCCCGTCCTGGTGCTCGGTCGCATCCGTGTGGCGCGTCCCGAAGACGATCGCGAAACAGGCGAGGAAAAGCGTCACGAGCAGCGGCAGGTCGATGAAATTCTCGCCCGCGCCGATGCCGTAATCGCTGGTGTCGATCATCGCCGCGACAGAGCTCGAAACCGCCTTGAGCTGAAGGGCGATATAGGGAATGGCGCCGACCAGCGAGATCAGCGCGACGATCGCCGCCACCGCCGGGTTCTTCCCGTAGCGTGCCGCCACGAAATCGGCGACCGAAGTCAGCTTCTCGGTCTTGGCGAGCTGCACGATCCTGCGGATCAGCGGCATGCCGAGCGTGAACATTAGGATCGGCCCGATATAGATGCCGGTGAACTCGAGGCCATGCTCGGCGGCAAGCCCCACGCCGCCGAAATAGGTCCAGGAAGTGCAGTAGATCGCCAGGCTCAGCGCATAGACCAGCGGCCTGCCCTTGCTGGCAATCCTGCTTCTGCTGGCCCGCCGGTCGCCGTAGCTTGCGACTGCGAAGAGCAGCAGCAGATAGGCGAAGGCCGAGGCGAAAATGACCGAACCCGAGAGCATGCCTCACTCCTCGACGGTGAGCATAGGGCAAGTCCATCCCATTGAGAATTGGCTGCTTTATGCGTCTTAAGTCCAAGATCGGACCGACGCTGCGCCCTTGCCGCGCCTTGGACGGCGGCGTCCTCCCCGGAAATTGGATCGTGAAGGGCGGTTCCATAGAACCCGGCTTTGGTCTAGTTTCCTACCAGCGGTTGCCGCGCGGGACAGGCGCGGCCGATCGTTCCAAGATGGCGATATCACGGAGGGACGCATGCTGAATGAATTCAAGGAGTTTATCGCCCGCGGCAATGTGATGGACCTGGCGGTCGGCGTGATCATCGGCGCCGCCTTCAGCAAGATCGTCGATTCTGTCGTCAACGACCTGGTGATGCCGATCGTCGGTGCCATCACCGGCGGCGGCTTCGACTTCTCCAACTATTTTCTGCCGCTGTCGGCGAACGTCACGGCTCCGACGCTTGCCGCGGCTCGCCAGCAGGGCGCGGTCTTTGCCTACGGCAACTTCATCACGGTACTGATCAACTTCCTGATCCTCGCCTGGATCATCTTCCTGTTGATCAAAATCGTAAATCGCCTGCGGAAGTCGATCGAAAAGGAGAAGCCACCGGCACCAGCCGCGCCGCCGCCGCAGGACATCCTTCTGCTGGCGGAAATCCGTGATCTCCTGAAGCAGCGCGCCTGACTGGTGCTCGTCGCGGGCCACGCTCCTGATGGCCCGCAAATTCATCACAGAAATCGATAAATCCGTCAGAGAAAATCGCGTGATCGCGGGCGGGAAAGCGTCTAGAAGCGGCGGGCAACTACAGCGACCTTTGAATTGCTGCATGTCTTTATCCTTAAACCGACTGCGATTTAAGGAGACATGCAGGAGGAGCCCGCCGCCGATGACGATCATGACCAGCCTCAGCCCCCGCGCTCTTTCGGCGCCCGAAAGCGGCATCGTCGAAGTGGTGAATTATGCGCGGGGTCGCGACGGTCTCATTCCGCTCTGGGTGGGCGAGGGCGATCTGCCTACGCCGGATTTCATCAGCCGGGCGGCCGCAGAAGCGCTAACGGCTGGCGAGACGTTTTACACCTGGCAGCGCGGCATTCCACCGCTGCGCGAGGCGCTGGTGCGCTATTACCAGCGCCGCTTCCAGAAGACGCTTACGCCCGAGAATTTCTACGTCGTCGGATCCGGAATGCAGGCGATCAAGCTTTCGATCGAGGCGATCGCCTCGCCCGGCGACGAGATGGTGCTCCTGACCCCGGCCTGGCCGAATTTCGCGGCCGCCGCTGACCTCTCCGGCGTGCGCCCGGTCTCAGTGCCGCTCCGCTTCGAGAGCGGGAAATGGCAGCTCGACCTTGACCGTCTCGAAGCGGCAATCGGAGAGAAGACGCGGGCGCTCTTCATCAACACGCCGTCCAATCCGACCGGATGGACCGCGACGCTGGACGATCTCAGCGCTATTCTGTCGCTGGCGCGCAAGCACGGCCTCTGGATCATCGCCGACGAGATCTACGCGCTCTACTGCTATCTCGGCGGACGGGCGCCGTCGTTCCTCGATATCATGGAGGAGGATGACCGCATCCTCTTCGTCAATTCCTTCTCGAAGAACTGGGCGATGACCGGCTGGCGCGTCGGCTGGATCGTCGCACCCCCGGCAATGGGGCAGGTGCTCGAGAACCTCGTCCAGTATTCGACCTCCGGGGTCGCGCAGTTCATGCAGCGCGGCGCCGTCGTCGCCTTGGATGAGGGGGACGGCTTCGTCGACCACAATGTCGCCAAGGCCAGGCGCAATCGAGATATGCTCTGCGATGCGCTGATTGCCACCAATCGCGTCGAGACCCTGAAGCCGGATGGGGCGCTTTACGCCTTCCTGAAGATCGACGGCGTAACGGACGCACGCCGGGCCGCGATCGACATCGTCGACAAGACCGGCGTGGGGCTCGCGCCCGGAACGGCGTTCGGCGAGGGAGGATCGCTCTTCATGCGAGCCTGCTTCCTGCGCGATCCGACCCAGATTGCAGAGGCCGCGGACCGGCTGCGCGCCTATATCCTCAACCGCTGAGACGGGATTTCGTGCGTTCCAGGTTCGATCGATAAAATCCGAATGTTTGCCGTGGTTGGCGTTTAACCACACGAATGAGAATAGCCGGCCAAGAGCGGCGTCGGCCCGCCGATTTACCAATTCCGTAAGCATCGCCCGTCTTTCCTGTTACCGGGTTCTATCGGGGGTTGGAAGGGCAGTCATGGCCGTATTGGTAACAGGCGGAGCGGGCTATATCGGCAGCCATATGGTCTGGTCATTGCTCGACGCGGGTGAGTCCGTCGTCGTGCTCGACAGCCTCACGACCGGCTTCCGCTGGGCGGTCGCGCCGGAGGCGCGTTTCTATTTCGGCGATGTCGGCGACCGGGCGGTGCTGGCGCGGATCTTCGCCGAGAACGAGATCGACGCCGTCGTGCATTTCGCCGGATCGGCTGTCGTGCCGGACTCCGTTGCCAAGCCGCTCGCCTATTACGAGAACAACACGGCAAAGACGCGGACGCTGATCGCCGCGACGATAGAAGCCGGCGTGCGCCGCTTCGTCTTCTCCTCGACGGCCGCCGTCTATGGCACCCAGGACACGCCGGAGCCGGTCAAGGAAACAGCTGCCCTGCGTCCGGAAAGCCCCTATGGGCGTTCCAAGCTGATGTCGGAGATCATGCTCGAGGACACGGCCGCCGCCCATGATTTCAGCTATGTCGCGCTTCGCTATTTCAACGTGGCCGGGGCCGATCCTCTCGGTCGAGCCGGGCAGTCGACCTTCGGTGCCACCCATCTCATCAAGGTCGCCTGCGAGGCGGCACTCGGCAAGCGCCGCAAGGTCGACGTGTTCGGCACCGACTATCCGACGGCGGATGGCACTGGCATCCGCGACTACATCCATGTCAGCGATCTGGTCGCCGCCCATCGGAACGCGCTTGATTATCTGAGGCGCGGCAGCGACCCGCTCGTCACCAATTGCGGCTATGGCGAAGGCTTTTCCGTGCTGCAGGTCCTCGACACCGTGCGGCAGGTTTCCGGCCGCGACTTCCGCGTCGACTATGCGCCGCGCCGCCCGGGCGATGCGGCCCAGGTCGTCGCCGATCCGTCGGTCGCGCGGCTGAAGCTCGATTGGGTCCCGACCCATGCGAGCCTCGAACATATCGTCCAGAGTGCCTTCGACTGGGAAGGATATCTCAGCCGCAAGAACGGTTTCGACGATGGTCGCGGCGAGGACGGGCGGCTCGTCGCCAACGGGTGATGGCAGGCCTACTCCTGGTCTTCGCCGAGGAGCTTGCGCTCATGCGCGATCGCATGGTCGATCAGCTGCGTCCACAGCCCCTCATAGAAGCCCGGATCGAGGCCGAGCGAAATCGCGTGCCTGCGGGCGTTCTCCCTGACCTCTGTGACGCGCGCCGGAATATCGGCCTTCAAGTTCAGCGGACGTTTGATCTCTGCCGCGCGGTCGATATAGCCCCAGCGCTCGGCAAAGAGCGCCATCAGGGCGCGGTCGAGCCGATCGATTTCGGCGCGCACATCCGCCATTGTCGTGCATTCCGCGGGGGTCTTTGGCATGTCCGGCTCCTGCCGGGGCGTTTCGCGCCCCGTTTCATCGCGCCGAACTGCTAGCAAAGCGGATGCCGGCTGAGAAGGGGGAAAACCGCCGCAGAGCTCGAGAGATAGCCCCTGCGGCGTGCTTCGCGCATCGTAGCACGCCATGCCATTCCTCACGCTTCGTCATCCTCGGGCTTGACCCGAGGATCCAAGCACGGATGTCGTCCATGGAAGTAGCTGGCTTGTGTCTGGATCCTCGGGACAAGCCCGAGGATGACGGAAGAACATGGGATCGCGTGCAAGAGTTGACCGGAGGCTTGTCCCGCAACCCAGCCTGAACTGGTCACCTCGGCAGGCGATCGCAGGGGAGTAGGGTGCGGTCCTGTCTCCGTCCGGCGATTGCCTGCCGATGTGTAGGAAGACGGTACTGCCGCAAGCTTGAGCGGGGCTTTCCCTAGCTGCCGAGCACAAGCTTGATCGCGAGCCCGACGGCGCTCACGACCGCGACGCCGGCGACCCAAAGGCCGACGAACCAGAGAAGCCTGCGCCCGAGCGCGCTCATTAGTGATAGCCCTCTTCCGGATCGACCTTGCCGCGGAAGACCCAATAGGCATAGGCGGTATAGGCGAGAATGATCGGCACCAGCACGAGTGCGCCGATAAGCAGGAAAGCGAGGCTCTCGTTCGGCGCCGCGGCGTCCCAGATGGTGAGCGACGGCGGCACCATATAGGGGTAGAAACTGATACCGATGCCGATATAGCCAAGAAGGAAGAGCCCAAGGGCGGCGAAGAAGGGCTGCCTATCCTGGCGCTCCTGTATCCCCTTGAGCAGCAGATAGAGGCAGCCAAGAACAAGCAGGGGCACGATGACGCTGAAGATCGCCGTCGGCCAACCGAACCAGCGCTGGAGATAGACCGGCTCGAGAAACGGCGTCCAGAGGCTGACGATGCCCATGGCCGCGACGGTAGCGAAAGCGCATTTGAGCGCGATTGAGCGGGCACGTTCGGCGAGGTCGCCACGCGTCTTCATGACCAGCCAGGTCGCGCCGAGGAGCGCATAGCCGACAACGATCGCCAGGCCGGTGACGATGGAGAAGGGCGTCAGCCAGTCCCACCAGCCGCCGGCATAGGCCCGGTCTTCGACCGGAATTCCCTGGACGAGCGCGCCGAGCGCCAGCCCCTGGGCGAAGGCCGCGAGCGTCGATCCTCCGGCAAAGGCCCAGTTCCACAAAAACTCGCCGCGCTGGGTGCGCCAGCGATATTCGAAGGCGACGCCGCGGAAGATGAGGCCGAGAAGCATCGCGATGATCGGCGCGTAAAGCGCCGGCAGGACGGTCGCATAGGCGAGCGGGAAGACGGCCATCAGTCCGCCGCCGCCGAGCACCAGCCAGGTCTCGTTGCCGTCCCAGACCGGTGCCACGGAATTCATCATCACGTCGCGATCGTGCTTCTCCGGGAAAAACGGAAAGAGAATGCCGACGCCGAGGTCGAAGCCGTCGAGAACAACATAGGCGAGCACTGCGAAGGCGATCAGGGCGGCCCAGATGAAGGGCAGGTCAATGGCCATGATGGCCTCCATGGGGTTTCGCCGCTGCCGGGCCAGGGGTGACGCCGGCGGTGCGCAACGGCCCCTCGTCGAGTTCCGGCATGGTATCGCGCGGCAGGCGCGCCATCAGCCGCAGAATGTAGAAGGTGCCGGCGCCGAAGACGAGGAAGTAGACGACGATGAAAGCGACAAGCGACGCACCGACGGCCGGAGCCTCGATCGGTGAGACCGAATTGGCCGTCAGCAGGTGGCCGTAGATCGTATAGGGCTGCCGCCCGACTTCGGTGGTGATCCAGCCGGCAAGCACCGCCACGAATCCCGCCGGGCCCATCACGACGGCCACGCGATGCAGCCGGGCATCCGTGGCGAGCGTGCCGCGGTAGCGACACAAGAGGCTCCAGAGCCCGATGCCGAGCATTGCAAAGCCGATCGCCACCATGACGCGGAACGACCAGAAGACGATTCTGACGGGAGGGTGCAGTTCTTCGGGAATGGAATCGAGGCCGGCGAGCGGCGCATCGAGATCGTGTTTCAGGATGAGGCTCGACAACTTGGGAATTTCGACCGCGTAGTCGACCCGTTTTTTGGCGGGATTCGGAATGCCGAACAGGATCAGCGGCGCCCCGTTTTCATGGCTTTCGTAGTGGCCTTCCATTGCCATGATCTTGGCCGGCTGATGCTCGAGCGTGTTGAGCCCGTGCAGGTCGCCGGCGAAGATCTGGATCGGCGCGACGATCGCCGCCATCCACATCGCCATCGAGAACATGGTGCGGGCGCGGCGCGGCGCGGTGTTGCGCAGGAGGTGCCAGGCGCCGCAGGCGCCGACGACGAAGGCGGTGGTCAGATAGGCGGCGAGCACCATGTGGACCAGCCGGAATGGGAACGATGGATTGAAGATCACCGCCCACCAGTCGGACGGAACGAACTGGCCGGCCTCGTTGACGGAAAAGCCGGCCGGCGTCTGCATCCAGGAGTTCACGGCGAGGATCCAGGTCGCCGAAATCAGCGTGCCGAAGGCAACCATGGCGGTGGCCAGGAAGTGAAGCCGCGGCCCGACGCGGTTCAAACCGAACAGCATGACGCCGAGAAAGCCTGCCTCGAGGAAGAAGGCGGTCAGCACCTCGTAGCCCATCAGCGGCCCGATCACCGGCCCGGCGCGGTCGGAGAACACGCTCCAATTGGTGCCGAACTGATACGACATGACGATGCCGGAAACGACGCCCATACCGAAGGCGACGGCGAAGATCGTTTTCCAGAAGTTGAAGAGCTCGAGATAGACCTCGTCCTTTTTCCAGAGCCACAACGCCTCGAGGACGGCAAGATAGCTGGCCAGTCCGATGGAAAAAGCGGGAAAGATGATATGAAACGAGACAGTGAAGGCGAACTGAATGCGCGCAAGCACTGTCGCATCGAAGGCTTCGAACAAGGCGCGGTCCTCGCATCCCGCAGGTCGTTTATCGATCAGAGCGTTGTCCGCTCAACGTGTGATCGAATCTGATGCAGAATTGCCAAAGGTCAATGACAGGCCGGCCGCCACGTTGTCACACTGCGGCAATGTTTCGCCTGCGGCATTTGGACCGGACAGATCGCCGGCGCTATGACCGCCCCAGATAGGCCTCGGCGAGCTCCGTCCAGAAGGCGGCGCCGATCGGCAGCAAATCATCGTTGAAGTTGTAGCCCGGGTGGTGGAGCGGCTTCTCCTCGCCGGTCACCCGCGATCCCAGGAAGAAGTAGGTGCCGGGCTTCTCCATGAGCATATAGGCGAAATCCTCGCTGCCCATGTAGGGACGCGCGAGATCGACGACCTTGTCCGCCCCGGCGAAGCGGATGGCGAGGTCGCGGACAAAATCCGTCTCCTCCTTGTGGTTGATCGTCGGATCGTAGCTCCGCTGGTAGTCGACGGTCGCCCGCATGCCGAAGCTCGCCGCCTGCGCCTCGGCGATCATCCGTATGCGCCGCTCCAGCTCGTCGCGGACGGCCGGATCGAAGGAGCGGATGCCGACGACGATCTCCGCTCTCTCGGGGATGATATTGCTCGCCGAACCCGCGTGGAAGGCGCCGACGGTGACGACCGTCGGGTCCATCGGATGGATGTTGCGCGCGACGATCGTCTGCAGCGCCATGACGATGCTGGCGCCGCAGACGATCGGGTCGGCGGTCTCCTGCGGCTCGGCGCCGTGGCCGCCGCGGCCGTGAACGGTGATTCGCGCCTCGTCGACGGCGGCCCCGATCGGCCCCTCGCGCAAGGCAAACTGCCCAAAGGGCAGGTTCGGCTCGTTGTGAAGCGCGAAGACAGCGTCGCAGGGGAATTTGTCGAACAGGCCCTCGTCGATCATGATCTTCGCGCCGCCGAAATTCTCCTCGGCCGGCTGGAAGATGAGGTGGACGGTGCCGTCGAAATTCTTCCGCTCGGCAAGCGCGCGGGCCGCGCCCAAGAGCATCGCCGTGTGGCCGTCATGGCCGCAGGCATGCATCAGCCCTGGCGTCCTGCTGGCGTAGTCGAGCCCGGTTTCCTCTTGGATCGGCAAGGCGTCGATATCGGCGCGGATGCCGATCGAGCGGGCGCCGGTGCCGTTCCTGAGCGTGCCGACGACGCCGGTCTTCGCAAGTCCGGTCGTGACCGTGTAGCCCAGCGCTTCGAGGTGGCGTGCGATGAAGGCGGATGTCCGCCGTTCCTCCAGCCCCAATTCCGGATGCGCGTGCAGGTCGCGGCGAATGGCGACGAGTTCGGGCATGGAATTGCTGATCGCAGCGGAGATTTTCATGTCAGGCACCACGGGTGGGAATGCGGTTCTCGAAATAGCGGAAGGCGACGACCAGGATGCCAGTCAAGCACATGTAAATGAGCGCCAGCAAGAGCAGCGGCTCGTAGGTGAGATAGGTTTCCTGCCGGACCTTGGAGATCACCGCATAGACGTCGACCACCGTGATGGTGGCCACGAGCGGCGTCGACTTGAGCTGCAGCACGGTCTCGCCGTTGAGCGTCGGCAGCGCCCGGTGGACGGCGCGGGGCAGCCAGATGCGCCGGAACATCGTCCAGCGACCCATGCCATAGGCGCGAGCGGCTTCCAGTTCTCCCTGCGGCACGCCGGCAAAGGCGCCCCGCATCACTTCCCCCTCGTAAGCGGCGAAGGAGAGCGTCAGTGCCGCCACCCCATACGGCCACGCCTCGCGCAGGTAGGGCCAGAGGAAGGAATGACGGATCCAGGGGAACTGGGGGAAAAGCGAGCCGAGCCCGTAATAGAGCAGCCAGAGCTGCAGGAGCAGCGGCGTTCCGCGGATGACGGTGCAGAACAGGCGGGCCAGGACCTTGAGGAACCAGGGGCCGGTGACCTGGACGAGGCCGAGCGGAACGGCGAGCAGGAAGCCGAGGATTGCGGTGCTGAACAGCATTGCCAGGCTGACGAGGGTTCCGGAGCCGAGCCATGGAAGATAGCGCGGCAGCCAATCCCAGCGCATGAAGACGGCGATTGCGACGACGAGGCCCGCGAGGAGCAGCAGCATGACGATGCGGTGCGGCCGGAGAAAGTTTTCCGGCGTGGGAAGATCTTCGGGGACGAGCGCGAGCGCGTGGGTCGTTTCGTCGGTCATCGCCGCTCCGCGAAGCCGCGCCGGGCGTGCCGTTCGATGATGCCGATGAAGAGGTTCGAGACGAGCGTCAGGACGAGATAGAGCGCGCCCGCCGCGCAGAAGAAGAGGAGATAGGCCTTGGTCGTGCCGGCCGCCTGACGCGTGACGAGCGTCAGTTCGCTGAAGCCGACCACGGCAAGCAGCGCCGTGTCCTTGGTGGCGATCAGCCAGAGATTGGCAAGGCCGGGGATCGCATAGGGCAGCATGGCGGGGAGGGTGATGCGCCTCAGAACCTTGCCTGGCGACATGCCATAGGCGCGCGCCGCCTCGATCTGACCGGCCGGCACCGCCTTGATCGCGCCGCGCAGCACCTCGGTAGAATAGGCGCCCTGCACGACGCCGATGACGAAGATGCCGGCCGCCAGGCCGCTGATATCGACGGTCGCGATCCCCATGGCGCCGAGGAACTGGTTCAGGAAATCGGTCCCGGCATAGTAGAGAAGCAGGATGAGGACGAGCTCGGGGACGGCCCGGACGATGGTCGTGTAGCACTCGAGCAGGTCGCGCAGCACCGGGCCGCCATAGAGCTTGCCGAAGGCGCCGCCGACGCCGAGCAGCAGTCCGAGAGCATAGCCGCCGACGGCGATCTCGATCGAATGCAGGAAGCCTTGCAGCAGGACGCCACCCCATCCCGGCGCTGCAAGCGCGAGCAGGCTCCAGTTTATGAAGGAATCCGCGGCCACGGCCACCTCGTTCTTCAGAGCGGGATGAGGAAAAGTGCGCGGTTTTCCGCCCGCATCCCGCTCCAGCTTCAAGTCCAGGCCGGCGGTCCGAAAACAGCCGGCCAGTTACGGGCTAGCCACCGTAGATGTCGAAGTCGAAATACTTCTTCGAGAAGGCCTCATAGGTGCCGTTGGCGCGGATCGCCTTGATCGCCGCGTTGATCTTCTCCTTGAGCTCCGTTTCGCCCTTGCGCAGCCCGACGCCGACACCCGGTCCAATGACGTCCACATCCTCGGCGACTTCGCCCTTGTAGTCGCAGCATTCCTTGCCCTGGTCGCTCTTCAGGAAGGCCTCGAGCGCGATCGCATCGGCCTGCACGGCGTCGACACGGCCGGCGGCGAGATCCTGGTTCGCCTCGTCCTGCGTCTGGTATTCCTTGACCTCGACGCCGGCCGGGGCGAAATGCTTCGTCGCATAGGCCTGGTGCACGGTCGAGACCTGCACGCCGAGCGTCTTGCCGGCGAGGCCTTCCGGCGTCGGCTTGATGTCCTCGCCCTTGGTCCCGATGATGCCGGTCGGCGTGTTGTAGTATTTGTCGGAGAAGTCGATGGTCTTCAGACGCTCCGCGGTGATCGACATCGAGCCGACGATCATGTCGATCTTCTTGGCTGTCAGTGCCGGGATGATGCCGTCCCAGGCGACGGGGGTGATCACGCAGTCAAGCTTCGCCTCGGCGCACATCGCCTTCATAAATTCGACCTCCCAGCCTTCCCAGTTGCCGTTCGCGTCCGGCGAGGTGAAGGGCGGGTAGGGTTCTGCGGCAATACCGACCTTGACCTGTTCGGCCGAGGCGGCGGCACCGGTGAGCGACAGGGCGGCGGCAAGCGCCAGGAGCTTCAATGTCTTCTTCATGCTGTTCCCTTTTTTGGTTGTTGAGCATTGCGGAATTCAATGAATCGAACTGATGAACTTCTTCAGCCTTTCGGATTTCGGCGCGCCGAAGATCGCCTCCGGCGGCCCCTGTTCCTCGATGATGCCGTTGTGCAGGAAGACGATGTGGGTGGCGACGTCGCGGGCGAACTTCATCTCGTGCGTGACGAGGATCATTGTCCGTTTCTCGCGCGCAAGGTCGCCGATCACGGAGAGAACCTCGCCGACGAGCTCCGGATCGAGCGCCGAGGTCGGCTCGTCGAAGAGCATGACAAGCGGCTGAATGGCGAGCGCCCGGGCGATCGCGGCGCGCTGCTGCTGGCCGCCGGAAAGGAAGGCCGGGTAGGCGTCGCGCTTTTCGTGGAGCCCGACGCGGCGCAGCAGCTTCTCTGCCCTCTCCACCGCTTCCGCCCTGGATTTGCCGAGCACGTGGACCGGAGCCTCGATGACGTTTTCGAGGATGGTCATGTGCTGCCACAGATTGAAGCTCTGGAAGACCATGCCGAGCTGGGTGCGGATGCGCTGGACCTGCTTGCGGTCGGCGGGAACCAGGCCGCCGTTGCCGTCCGGTTTCATGCGGATTTCTTCGCCGTGGACGCAGACCCGCCCGGACGAGGGCAATTCCAGCATGTTGATGCAGCGCAGGAAGGTCGATTTTCCCGAGCCGCTGCCGCCGATGATGGCGATCACGTCGCCCTGCCGGGCAGTCAGCGAGACGCCCTTCAGCACTTCCAATGGCCCGAAACGCTTGTGGAGGTCGGTGATCGCAATTGCCTGGGCCGCGTCCGTCATCGACACGCGGCTCCATTGGCGCGCAGAGCTTCTCGTGAAGGCATGAAAACAGTTCCCCTGCTCGTTCTTTCGTGCAGCATCTTCGGCTTGTCACGCTGTTTCATGGCCGGCATGGTTGCACTTGTGTCGCTATTATTCAAGTGTATAATAACTTCGTCGCTGATTTTTTGGCGGCCCCACCCAAAATCACACCCCGCAGGAGCAGCGCATGAGTCTATCCGATCCGCAGGCGACGATGATCGGGCAGAGCGGGCGGGAGCGGTCGTGAGCCGCCGGAGTTTTCACCGCGCTCCGGAAGGCGAGCGCCGCCAGGAGCTCATCGAGGCGACGCTCGACTGCATATCGGAATTCGGCCTGAAGGGTGCGACGGTCCGGCAGATTGCGGTTCGCGCCGGCGTGACGGCCGGGCTCGTCCGCCATTATTTCGACTCGAAGGATCAGATGGTGGCGGAAGCCTATCGCGCCGTCATCGCGTCGCTCACCGAAAAGGCCAAGAACGTAGAGGGGGATCCGACGACGCGGCTCAAGGATTTCATCGCCATCAACCTGACGGAACCGGTGGCCGACAGCCGCAGCGTCTCGCTCTGGGCCGCCTTCATCAGCCAGGTGCGGGTCGATCCGGTGCTCGCCGAGATTCACCGCGAAGGCTATCTCGCCTTTCGCAATGCCCTGCAGGATCTGTTGAGCGATTTCCTCGCGGCGAAGGGCCGCGCCGCGAGTTCGGAGGAATGCCGCCGCTATGCGATTGCGATAAATGGCCTTGTCGACGGGTTGTGGGTAGAAGGCTGCCTTGCCGGCGATCTTTTCCGCGACGGCGAACTGGTCGGCATTGCCATGGCCTCCGTCGAAGCGCTGCTCGGCCTGCCGATAGAAGCTTAGCCGATAGAACAATAAGAAACGGGAGAAAGCACCATGCGTTATGCGTCGATCACCTCGCGCCTGGCGGACCTTGGCTCCGGCAAATGGTCGCTGCACATTGGGGCACGCCAGCTGAAGGCAAGCGGCGCGGATCTCATCGAGCTCACCATCGGCGAGCCTGACCTGCCGCCCGACCGCGCCCTTCTCGACGAGTGCCAGCGCGCCATGGATGCCGGGCGCTACCGTTATTCGAATGGCCGCGGCGAGCCGGCCCTCGTCGCCGCGCTTGCGGAAAAATATCGTCGCCGCCGCGCCGATGTGACGGCGGAGAACATTCTCTGTTTCCCCGGCACCCAGACGGCGCTTTTCGCGGTGATGCTGGGGCTGGCCGAAGCAGGCGACGGCGTGCTCGTCGGCGATCCGCTCTATGCCACCTACGAGGGCGTCATCCGTTCGACAGGCGCCCATCCCGTTCTCGTGCCGTTGAAGCCGGAACACGGCTTTCACATGCGGGCGGAGGACCTGGAGCGGGCGGTTACGCCCGACTGTCGTGTCCTTCTCTTGAACACGCCGCATAATCCGACCGGTGCCGTGCTGACGGCGGCGGAGATCTCGGCAATCGGCGAGGTTGCGCGCCGCCACGATCTGTGGATCGTCTGCGACGAGGTCTATGAGGAACTGGTTTTTGACGCCGTCTTCGCGTCCCCTTTCGACGATCCGGATCTCGCCGAGCGCACCGTGGTCGTCTCGTCTATTTCGAAGTCGCATGCCGCTCCCGGCTTCCGCAGCGGCTGGGCGATCGGCCCGGCCGAGTTCACGCATCGCCTCCTGGCGGTTTCGGAAACCATGCTTTTCGGCCAGCAGCCATTCATCGCCGACATGACCGCCTACGCACTGACGCATGACATCGATACGGCGCGGCAGATGCGCGAGGCTTACAGGCGACGCGCCGGCCGGATGGCGGTCGCTCTCGCCCGGACGCCGGGCATCTCGGTTCTGCCGCCGGAAGCCGGCATGTTCGCCTTGATCGACGTCTCCGGAACGGGTCTCTCGGGCGAGGCCTTTGCCTGGGCGCTGCTCGAAGAGGAGGGTGTGGCGGTGATGCCGGGTTCGTCCTTTGGCAACGAGGCGCGGAACTTCCTGCGGGTCAGCCTCACCGTACCGGATCAGGATATAGACGAGGCATGCCGCCGGATCGCCGCTCTGGCCGAACGTTGTACGACTCGAAAGGAGCGCCGCGCATGAGCGTCGAAATGAAAACCGTCGGCGAGGTCCTCGTCGATCTGCTCGAGGCAAACGGCGTCGAAGTCGTGTTCGGCATTCCAGGCGTTCATACCGTCGAGCTCTATCGTGGGCTTTCGGCCTCGAAGATCCGCCATGTGACGCCCCGTCATGAGCAGGGCGCCGGCTTCATGGCCGACGGCTATGCGCGCGTCAGCGGCAAGCCGGGTGTGGCGCTGGTCATCACCGGACCTGGCCTCACCAATACGATCACGGCAATGGCGCAGGCGCGGCAGGATTCGATCCCGATGCTGGTCATTTCCGGCGTCAACCGGCGCGACTCGCTGGGGCACGGCCGTGGGCTGCTGCACGAACTGCCCGACCAGCAGGGGATGATGAAGACCCTGGCTCTCTATTCGCACACGCTGATCAATCCGGCCGACCTGCCGCTGGTCGTCGACCGTGCCTTTGCCGTGCTGCTTTCCGGGCGGCCCGGGCCTGTGCATATCGAGATCCCGACCGACGTGATGGTCGAGCGGATCGAGAGCAAGGGCATCAAGCCAGCGGCGGCGACCCGCCCGCGCTCCGACAGCGAAACCTTGCAGAGGGCGGCGATCCTCTGCGCGGAAGCCTCGCGCCCCGTCGTTCTCTGCGGTGGCGGGGCGCTGACGGCAGAGGCGGAGGTACGGGCGCTCGCCGAGCAGATCGGCGCGCCGGTGGTTACGACGGTGAACGCCCGCGGCATGCTGGCCGGCCATCCCTTGCGCGTTCCGGCAAGCCCGAGCCTTAAGGCCGTCCGCGCCTTGCTGCGCGATGCCGATCTCGTGCTGGCGCTCGGCACCGAGATGGGTCAGACCGACTACGACCTCTATGCCGATGGCGGTTTTCCCGTGCTTCGCAACTTGATCCGCACCGACATCGACGCCGCGCAGCTGGCGCGCGGGCCGCAGGCGGCGCTGTCGATCCTTTCCGGGGCAAAGGCCGCGACGGCGGGGATGCTGGGTTTCCTGCCCGGCCACACGCCCGCAAGGGACGGCGCGTCGCGGGCCGATGCGGCGCGCATGGCGGCGCTGAAGGAAATGACACCGAAGATGCGTGCCGAAGTCCGTGTGATCGACTTGATCTACAAGGCCCTTCCGGACTGCACCATCGTCGGCGATTCGACCCAGGCGGTCTATGCCGGCAACCTCTACTGCGATGCGCCGCGGCAGCGCGCCTGGTTCAACTCCGCCACCGGCTATGGGTCGCTCGGCTATGCGCCTCCCGCGGCCGTCGGCGCGGCGGTTGCCGATCCGGAAAAGCCGGTCGTCTGCCTTGTCGGCGACGGGGGCTTCCAGTTTTCGCTGGCCGAGATCGGCTCGGCGGTAGATGCCGCGGCCCGGGTGACCTTCCTCGTCTGGAACAATGACGGCTACCGGGAGATCGAATCCCACATGGTCGAAGCCGGTGTCACGCCGGAAGGCGTGAAGCCTTCCGCGCCGGATTTCCTGTTGACTGCCAAGGCTTATGGCGTCCCGGCTGAGCGGCTGGCGAATATCGAGGACCTGCCGCGTGCTCTGGCGGATGCCGCTTCGCGGTCGGGTCCGTCGCTGATCGAGATCCATCAGGAAAGGACCGCCGGCCTCGCTGCCTGACAACGATCGGGCCGCGCCGCATTTGACTTTTGCGCCCCGGAATGGTGTTAAGGGCGCCTGCTCGAATCCGGCCATGTTCTTCCACTAGGCTGGGGATCGGGCTGAATTTTATCTCGCGGGCGCTAAGGCGCCGAGAGAAAGGAACCGCGTCCTCGATGGACCGCTTGGGTGGTGGCAGCAGGAACATGCAGGCCGGCCGGCTCCTTGCCGTGCTGTGGCTGTTCTGCGCTTCCTTTGCCATGCAGGTCATCGCCGTCGGGCAGAGCGTTTCCGGCCGTGTGGGCGCGCAGACCGGCAGTGTCTCCGCGCCCGATGGCGGATCGCCCGATCGTCCCGCCGCCCGCCAGATTTCCCGTGCCGTCGCCTTGCCGGAATTGCGCATCAGTGGTGAGCGGCCCGAAGGAAAGGTGACGCTCGGCGGCGACCCGTCCGCGGTGCTTGCGGCCGAAGCTGTGACCTTGCCGATCTATGAGGACACTCGGCTCCTCGGTTATCCGCGCACGGAAGGCGCAATCGGCTCCCGCCACGAGAGCGAGCGTATCCGCGGACCGCCCGCGGCCTGAATTGCGATTGAGAATTCGGCGGAGCTTTCACTCCGGCCTCGATGAAACCTAGCCCGATCGGTGCCAAAGAAGGCGCGCTCAGGCGTTTTTGGAATTTCCACATGCGTACATCCAGATGGGCGGTTCTCGCCTATGTCGCGATCATTATCTTCGGATGCCTCGCGGCGGTGCCGAGCGTGCTGACGCCGGCCGTGCGGGAGCGATTCGCTTCCGTGCTTCCCTTCAAGCCGGTCACCCTCGGCCTCGACCTTCGCGGCGGTTCGCACCTCGTGCTCGAGGTCGACGGGGCGGGGCTGCAGAAGGCTCGCCTCAACTCGCTTCTCGACGACACCCGGCGCGTCCTGCGCGGCGAGCGCGTCTCCGCCTCTTCGGCGCGAATCAGCGGCAACAGCGTGACGGTAAACGTCGCCGATCCCGCCGATCGGGAAAAGGTCCTGCCGAAGCTGCAGGAATTGGCCGCGCCCATCGGCACGGTCGGTTTCGGCGCCGCCGCTACTGAAGTCGAGGTGACGACCACCGGCGACGTCATCACGCTGGCGATGACCGAGGCAGGTCTTGCCGACCGCATGACCAAGGCGGTCGAGCAGAGCCTTGAAATCATCCGCAACCGCGTCGACCAGGTCGGCGTCGCCGAGCCGCTGATCCAGCGCATCGGTTCGAACCGCATTCTCGTCCAGCTGCCGGGCCTCCAGGATCCGACGCGTCTGCGCGAACTGCTCGGTTCGACGGCACAGATGAGCTTCCACATGCTCGACCAGAGCGTCGACATCACGCAGCCTGCCCCGCGCGGCGTCGATATCCTGCCGGGCGCCGATGACGGCAACAAATATCCGGTCGAAAGCCGCGTCGCCATTTCCGGCGAACGCCTCGAGGATGCGAAGGTCGGCTTCGACCAGCGCAACAACCAGCCGGTCGTGGATTTCGCCTTCGACTCGCTCGGCGCCCGCCAGTTCGCCGACATCACCCGTGAAAACGTCGGCCGTCCATTTGCCATCGTCCTCGACGGCAAGGTCCTGACGGCTCCGGTCATCAACGAGCCTATCCTCGGCGGCCGTGGCCAGATCAGCGGCAACTTCACGGTCGAGGAGGCCACGGTCCTCTCGGCACTGCTGCGTTCCGGCGCTTTGCCGGCACCGCTCACCATCATCGAAGAGCGCTCGGTCGGGCCGAACCTCGGCAGCGACTCGATCCGTATGGGCCTCTACACCGGTCTTGCCGGTTTCGGCCTCGTCGTGACGCTGATGATCGTTCTCTATGGTGCCTGGGGCATGATCGCCAATGTCGGCTTGGTGCTCCACACCATCCTGACGATCGGTGTTCTCGGCCTGATCGGCTCGACGCTGACCTTGCCAGGCATTGCCGGCATCATCCTCGGCATTGGCATGGCGGTCGACGCCAACATTCTCATCAACGCGCGTATCCGCGAAGAAACGGAAGCGGGCGCCGGTGCGATGAAGGCGCTCGACGTCGGCTTCAACAAGGCCTACGCGACCATTCTCGATTCCAACGTCACCACGCTTGCCGGCACGGTTCTGCTGTTCTGGCTCGGCAGCGGCCCGGTCCGCGGCTTCGCGGTCACCATGATGCTCGGCATCGTCATCTCGATGTTCACTTCGGTCACCGTCGTGCGCCTGCTGATGCGCGAGGTCGTCGTGCGCCGCAAGATGAAGAAGCTGGAGATCCCGTCGCTCTTCGGGCGCGTCCCGCACCTGCCGACCTTCTCCTTCATGAAGCGTCGCTTCCAGGCTATCGGCTTCTCGGCCTTCCTGTCGATCAGCTCCGTCATCCTGTTCTTCACGCCGGGGCTCAACTACGGCATCGACTTCATCGGCGGCATCCAGGTCGAGGCGGTGTCGAAGGAGAAGATCGACCTGCCGACGCTGCGCCACAGCCTCGAAGAGCTCAATCTTGGCGAGGTTGCGCTGCAGGACTTCGGCGGCGGTCAGTCGGTGCTGGTTCGCGTCCAGCGCCAGCCGGGCGGCGAGCAGGAACAGACGGCGGCGCTGAACCGCATCAAGGATGCCGTGACGACCGCCATCCCCGGCGCCAGCATGGAGCGCACCGAAGTCGTTGGCCCGACGGTCAGCGGCGAGCTGGCTCGTTCCGGCTTCCTCGCCGTCGGCCTCGCGATGGTGGCGATCCTGCTCTACATCTGGTTCCGCTTCGAATGGCACTTCGCCGTCGGCGCGATCGCGGTGCTTTTGCTCGACATCACCAAGACCGTCGGCTTCTTTGCGCTGACGGGCATCGACTTCAACCTGACGGCGATCGCCGCATTGCTGACGATGATCGGCTACTCGGTGAACGACAAAGTGGTGGTCTACGACCGCATGCGCGAGAACCTGCGCAAGTACAAGTCGATGCCCTTCTCCGACCTCATCGACATGAGCATCAACCAGGTGATCGCGCGATGCATCTTCACCTCGATGGCGACGGCGCTTTCGCTGGTGCCGATGGCCATCTGGGGCGGCGAGGCGGTTCGCAGCTTCGCCTGGCCGATGATCTTCGGCGTCATCGTCGCGACGACCTCGTCGATCTATATCGGCGGGCCGATCCTCTTGTTCCTCAGCCGCTGGTGGAAGGATCGCGAGGCCGGCCGCTCCAGCGCGCAGCCAGGCACGCCGGCGGTCTGACGTCCGCCGCCTCCATTACCGACAGCAGGGGCAGCCTCACGGGGCTGCCCCTTTTTCGTCCGAAAGTGCTGCCTTTATGCGAATCGTCGCTTGCAGGTCGATTCGGCGCTACCTAGATAGGAGATGCCCCTGCAGGGGACGCAATGGAATTGTCTACGAGGCGACCAGAAACGGGATGAGGAGAATTATTTTCCGCTTTCTCGTTTTTGTAATTGACTAAATTGGTAGATTATTCTAGTTTGCAAACCGTGACGCGGAAGGATTCCGCCTCGCATTGTTCATGAACCGCCGCGGCGCCATGTGCCGCGCTCAGCCGAAGGAGAGTGACATGTCCAGAATTGTCTCGACCGCCGCCTTCTGCGGCTCTCGTTCCCTTTGTCGTGCAACAGTGAAAGGTCTCATTCGCACGCTTTGCCGAATGTGACTGTTCGAACTTACCAAATTCACCTTTTGCCGAGAATTGAATGATCCGCGCCCCAGGCGTGGAGGAGCGTTATTCGCATGAACAAGCAAGTTATCGAATATGGCGGAGAGGCCGTTGGCGTCGTCGTCCCGGACCAGGACCGGTTGAAGTTCCTGGCCGTCAAGTATCACGTCTGGGATCTCGACGCGCAACGTTTCGGCTCCGCCGATGAAGCGCGCGCCGCCATACGGCACCTGCTTGCCGGCCAGGCCGCACCCAAACACCAAGCCGGCGCCGCGGCGTGATTCTTGCGCCGCCGCCGCCCGTAGCCAATGATCCCCAGTTATCGAACGTCGGCTGCAGCTTCCGCGCCGCGGCCGACAAGGTTCGCCAGGACTTCATGGAGCCCGAAGCCTGTGTCAGGGCGCGTTTCCATGACGTCAGGCGAGCGATCCCCCGGTTCTCGCCTCGCTCGACGCTCGCCGGCCGGAGGTCTTTGCCGCCGAACACGCCTGTGGAAAATCGGATCCGCTGGCGTGAGCGCCGCGAAAATTGGCTGGTTTGGCCGAAACACGGTGTTGGAGGCTTGGTTTGCGGGAAAAAAGGGCATATCTGGCTTTTATATTCCAAGCGCGGTCGCTAGAGGCGGCTTGCGATCGTATCGTTTGTGAAACCGGGATTGATGATGGGCTTGCGACACGTAAAGGCCGAGGGGTCTTCCCCGAGCGCCGTTCTGGATTCGATCGGCCGGACGTTGACGACGGCCACCAACGGCATCAAGGCCCTGGCTGAGCACCTGGCGGCGGATCAAGGTTTCGCGCGCAGCCTCGTCGAGGCGGTCGAGCTGGTCGGTGATGGCCATGGCCGCGTCGTCGTTTCGGGCGTCGGCAAGAGCGGCCACATCGGCCGCAAGATCGCCGCGACCTTGGCCTCCACCGGCACCTCGGCCTATTTCGTCCACCCGACGGAGGCAAGCCACGGCGATCTCGGCATGGTCACCTCCGATGACGTGCTGATCCTGCTCTCCTGGTCGGGCGAGACGGCGGAACTCGCCAACATGCTCACCTACGCCAAGCGCTTCAAGGTGCCGATCGTGTCGATCTCCTCCAACCGCGACAGCATCCTGGCGCGCAATTCCGAGATCGCCCTCGTACTTCCAAAAGTGCCGGAGGCCTGTCCGCACGGG
Organism: Sinorhizobium glycinis; assembly: GCF_001651865.1. Classification (GTDB taxonomy): domain Bacteria; phylum Pseudomonadota; class Alphaproteobacteria; order Rhizobiales; family Rhizobiaceae; genus Sinorhizobium; species Sinorhizobium glycinis. The sequence continues at coordinate 938,772 of NZ_LPUX01000053.1, read as the reverse complement.
CTGGCGCCGACGACCTCGGCCATGCTGCAGCTCGCCGTCGGCGATGCGCTGGCGATCGCGCTTCTGGAGCGGCGCGGATTTTCCGCCGAGGACTTCAAGACCTTCCACCCGGGCGGCAAGCTCGGCGCGCAATTGCGGCTGGTACACGAGCTCGCGCATGTGACCAGCCAGATGCCGCTGCTCGCCGTCGGCCGGCCGATGAGCGAGGCTGTCATCGAGATGTCGGCGAAGGGCTTCGGCGTCGTCGGCATCGTGGACGGCGGCGGCGTGCTCGTCGGCGTGATCACCGACGGCGACCTGCGCCGGCACATGACCGGCGACCTGCTTGGCCAGCCGGTCGAAGAGATCATGTCGCATCATCCGAAGGTGGTGCAGGGAGACGTGCTGGCAAGCGCCGCAATGGAATTCATGCAGGAGCACAAGGTCACCGTGCTGTTCCTCGTCAACGAGGCAGGGATGCCTGAAGGCATCCTGCATATTCACGACCTGTTGCGCGCCGGCGTTGCCTGACGGGAAGCGCTTGCCCTCTTTTGCGGCTTTCGCCGGGGCGGCGGATCGATGAAGGCGCCGGGCTGGTTGACGGTGTTGCCGTGCAGCCGCTCGGCGATGGCGTCAGCCGCGGCATCGGTTCCGGCGACAGAATAAAAGTTGCCGCGAACCTGGATCGATGCCGCCATCAGCCGGAACATTGCCGCACCCAACTCCGGATCCGGCGCCTGCGGCGCCGCCCAGAACGCATCGAGCGGCTGCTGGTCCGTAAGCCCTGCGATGTCGAAAACGGCTCTGCCCAGGATTTTCACGGGCTTGGCTTGTTTCAATGCATGCAGCCCGGCGGTCGAGTTGACCGTCACCATGCCGGCGCTCTTCTCCGCCAGCAGATCCAGATTTCCGCCGTCGAGATAGATGACGCGCTCGTTGATTCCGAGCGCCGTCGATTGCTTTGAAATGATCCTGCGCCAGGGGATCAGGCTGTTATCGAGCGGATGCACCTTGATGGCAAGCCTGCTGGCGGCCGGTGCATGGCGTGCGAAAGAGGCGAGGATATCCGCAATCGCCTCCTTCTGGCTGTTGAAGGGAGAGTGCGCCCGCAATTGGAAGTCGGTTTCGAGTTGCAGCGGGTAGACGAAATAGGGCGTGCCCGCCGACGTGAGTGATCCGATCAGCCGGTTTGCGGCTCTTTGCTGGCGCTTGGCTGCCGCCAGGCGCCTCACCCAGCCGGCATATTCCGCCAGCGGATGAAAGATCGCGTGCCGGCGATAACCAGGAAAGAGGAACCAGAAGAACACGTTCGGCAGGTTGTAGAGAAGGTCATAGGCCGCTTCGGCAAGGAAGGTCTGCGTGTGCCGCCGCCGCCAGTCCGGTTCCGGCAACCCGGCCGCCGCTTGCAGGATCTGCTGCGGGTCGGCAGGGAAATGCGAATTGGACGACATGCCGCCGCGCTCGAGCGTCAGCCAGTCGGGTCTCAGATACCCCATCTCGACGACGAAAACCTCAACTGAGAGTCGGCGCGCGGCAGCGACCGCTAGCCGGTGATAGGGGCGTTCCTCGCCGAGCAGGACGAGGTCGCTGACCGAATGGCGGCGGATGAATTCCTCCACATAAGCGGCCCAATTGGCGATCGAGCCCCGATAGTTGTGCGCGCCGCCACGCCGCCAGAAGATCTGGTCGCCCGCATTGAGGTTGATCCGCAGGCAGGTATGGCCGAAAGCCTCGAGCCGCGCGGCGATCTTGGCGAAGATCGGCGACGAGGGGCCCTGCAGGAACAGGAAAGTCCGTCGTGGTCGCTGCTGGATCGTCGTGCCTGCCGTCATGCTGCAAGTTCCCCACCGCCGCCGCTATTGCAGCGCGTCCTTGTGCAGCTTGGCGTGCTTCAGCAGGGCGCGCAGTAGATTCCACGGGTCCTCGTCCTGCGGAGGTCTGGGCCGGTGATTTGCCGGGCGGGCCTTGGCTAGCGGGACGACGAAATAATCCGTGCGCGGGTCGGGAAACGGATCGGCAAAGGACTTCAGGAGGGGCGCATGATCGCCGTAGAAGACGAGCCATACCGGGCGGTCCAGCCTGTCGAGACCGTCGACCAGCTTCTTCAATGCGGCATCCGATTGCTCGAGGATCGCCAGGTAGATCTCGACCGGATTGGTGAGCGTTCCAGCGCGGCCGGGCTCCCAAGGGCCATGATTGGCCATCGAGGCGACGAACAAGAAGCCGCTGTCTTCGTCGGGAAGCGTCTCTGCCTCCTCTAGAACTCGCGCGGTCAGCACGGCGTCGGAGACATAGAGACCGTCCTGAGAAGCATCATGGTCGAATGCATCGAGCATAGTGAGCTTGTCGAAGCCCAAAACCGGCATGGCCTTGTGGCGCAGGAAGAACGTCCGGTCGTAGGGATGAATGAAATGCGTGCGCCAGCCGGCCCGCTTCAACTTTCCCGGCCAGACGACATCCGCATAGTGGGCGGCGCGAAGATAGGGATAGCTCGCGTCGACGTGGATATCGTCCGGCACCAGGCCGCTCAAGACCGCGAACTCGGTTCGCAGCGTGTAGCCGCCTTCGAAAACGTTGCTCAACCGCCCCCACTGCGCCGCTTGCTGGCGTAGCCCGTCGATCGTCGGCAACTTGATCGTGTCGACCCCGAAGTGCCGCATGTCGATGAAGGATTCCGATTGCCAGACGACGATGAGCGGCGCCTCCTCGTGGCCGATCAGTTCGTGGACCGCGGCTCGAAGGCGTTCCGAGAGTTCGGCGACGATCTTCTCACGCTTGACCCCAAGCCAGACGATGAAGTGGAAGACCACCGAGCCGAAGGTGCCGAAACGCACCGTGCTCATCTTGACGTTGACCTTCTTCCCCACCAGCCGCTGCACGAGCGCCGCCGTCGGGCGATTGACCGGGCCATAGAACAGCGAGATCCAGGGCAGGCTTGCCGCTGCGACCATCACTGCGACCCAGAACGCCCTGTCCCGGGCCGGCAGGATGCTCGGCTCGAAATACATGTACAGGCCCGAGACGCCGAAGACGTAGAGAAAAGCGACGATCCAGAACACGATGTTCAGCGACGTCGCGTAGAAGATCGACTTGTATTTGAACACGTCGGCTACGAGCGCGATGTCCGAGAAGACCAGCGGCTCGCGGATGAACTTGAACTTCGCGCGGGAGATGCCCGTGAAGATGATGAAGAAGCTCATGGTGCCGGCAGCGGCGTAAAGCGGCCTCCACGAGATCGCGAAGAAGCCGGCAAAGACGAGCGCAATGACCGGCAGGCGGGCGAGGGCGTCGATACTGTTTTGGTTGCGGCCATGGGGAGACGCGTTCTTCCGCCGCTCGCGCTTCGGCAGCGCAAAACGGTCGGTGAAGAAGATCACACCGCAGGACAGCAGGTAGCAGCCGAGCGTCAACGCTGCCGGATAGTCGTGCAATTCAAAGGGAAGTAGCGCCAATCCGTTACCTTCGAGCCATTTCCGCGCCTCGCCGGCAGGTCTCCGCCCGACACTTAAATGCTAACTCCTGCAGGCACAAGCGCGGCAGGGAATTCCACAGTCACCGTCCACGACTGCGCGCGATCGCCCGGTCGAACCACCAGTTGATGAGCGGCCGAACGGCCGGCCCGAAGCGCCCAAGCAGAAAAAGAGTGAGGCCGAAATAGGTCTCGAACCTGTTCCGATCGACGCCTTCGATGATCTTCCTGGCAACGGCTTCGGCCGTCCACGGGCGCACAGCCCCCATCACCACACTTGCCTCCCGCGGGCGCTCTGCGATTTCCCGGTCGAATTGCGGCGTCTCCGTATCCGGCGGAAAGCTTACCGAGACGCCGACGCCGTGGCAGCGCGCTTCGCAGCGCAGCGCCTCGGCAAAGCCGCGCAGGGCGAACTTCGACGCGCAATAGGCCGTGTAGCCGTAGATGCCGACAAGTCCGGCACCGGAGGAAATCATCACGATGTGTCCACGCCGCCGCCGGGCCAAGTCCGGGTAGACGGCACGCACCGCATGTACAGTGCCGGAGAAGTTCGTTTCCATCTGGCGGCGGAAGGCGGTGCTCGACGTGACTTCGAACGGCGCCGGTTCGACAATGCCCGCGGAGGTCACGAGAATGTCGCAGGGGCCCAGCGCCTCGATGCAGCGGCCAATCGCCGGGCCGATTTCTGCCTCGTTCGCGACATCGGCCGTTTCGATATGGAGGTCGCCGGCTCGCGCGCCGTGCTTGGCAACGAGCTTCTGCGCCGCCAGGTCCAATAGATCGCGCGAGCGCGCAACGAGCGACAGCCGCGCACCGCGGCCCGCGTAGATCGATGCGAGTGCCAGGCCTATGCCGCTGGAGCCGCCGGTTATGATCACATGGGTCATCCAGTAAACCTGCCTGCAAGCTGCAGCCCTTGGGCAACGACGATGTCTAAAGCGTGTCGCGTTCAAACGGGTTCACGCGACGCGCTTTAGGTGTTTGTTTTATGCATGTCGTTGTCCCAATACCGCTGCACACTTTTGGGCGACATGCATTAGCGTGCCGAGAGGGCCTTCAGCATCTGATCGATATCGACCCCGCCGAGGCCGAAATTCCGTTCGGTGAGATCCTTCAGGCGCTCGGCCGTCAGCGTCACGGTACGGCGGATCTGCTCCTCCGTGTGTTCGCTGGTGATGAAGAAGCGCAGCCGTGCCATCCCCTCCGGTACGGCGGGATGAATGATCGGCAGCACGTTGACGCCGGCGGCGAGCAGGTCGTTCGAAAGCTGTACGGCCCTGAGCGAATCGCCGACGATCACCGGCACGACCGAGTAACCGCCGCTCAAGCCGGTGTCGAGGCCGGCCTCCTTGGCGAGCTTCAGGAACAGGCCGCCATTGCGCCTCAGCGCCGCGGTGCGCTCCGGCTCCCGTTCGAGAACGTCGAGGCTCGCGACCGCCGATGCGCCGAGAACGGGCGCGAGGCCGACGCTGTAGACGAAGCCGCCGGCCGAGGCCTTCAGCACGGCCGCGAGCGCCTCGCTGCCGGCGACGTAGCCGCCGCAGCTCGATGTGGTTTTCGACAGCGTCCCCATCCAGATGTCGACCTCGCGCGGATCGACGCCGAAATGCTCCGCCAAGCCTTTGCCCCGCTTACCCAAGACCCCCAGCGAATGGGCCTCGTCCACCATCAGCCAGAAGCCGAATTCGGCCTTGAGCTTCAAAAGCGCCGGCAGGTTGGCGACATCGCCGTCCATCGAATAGATGCCCTCGACGATCACCATGATGTGGCGATAGTCGCCTGAAACGGTGCGGAGAACATGTTCCAGGTCGGCCGTATCGTTGTGCTTGAACAGGCGGCGCGCGGCACCCGAAAGCTTGATGCCGGCAAGCGCGCTGTTGTGGATGAACTCGTCATGGATGACGAGGTCTTTCGGCCCCAACAGACAGCCTATGGCCGCCACATTGGTGAGATAGCCGCTGACGAAGCAGACGGCCGCCTCGACACCGTAGAACCGCGCGATCCGCTCCTCAAGCTCGACATGCACCGGTCTTTCGCCCGCCACAAGCCTGCTCGCCGAGGCGGAGATCCCGAAGGACTCGATCGTCTCGCGCGCCCTGTCGAGGACGTGGGCGTGGCGGTTCAACCCGAGATAGTCATAGGAAGCGAAGTTGATGAGCTTGCGGCCGTCGATCACCGTCGTCGCGCCGGCCGCGGTCTGATGCGCGCGATAGAACGGATTGGCGATGCCGAATTGCTGGCTCACCAGCTTCTGGGCCTGCACTTGCTTGTATTCAGGCAAATCCTCGAAGCGGGCCTGCTGGCGACGCGGAGCAGGCGGCAACTCCCGCTCCGAGCGCGCCATACGGTTGCGCTCGGAGGATTGATGGGTGTTCCTCATCCTGTCCAGCAGGTTCTCCTTGAGGCTGCTGTTCATCTTGGAGAAGGTCTGGCCGTTTCCGTCGTTGCTCATTGGCTCAGTGCTTTTTCCTTGGCTGCTCCGATATGGCGTTGCGTGAGTTCGGTGACGAGCTTGTCGTCGGCGGTTTCGGCATCGTCGCTCTGGTCGCGCTTGCTTACCTTTTCATAGAGCTTGCGCGCAACGTCCCCCACGGTCGTGTTGTCGGCGACGCCGCTGAGCGGCATGTCGAATCCGGTATTCTGCTGGAAGCTGATGCCGAGCTCGACCGCCATCAGGCTGTCGAGGCCGATTTCCTTCAGGATCTTGCCGCGCGTCACCGTATCCTTGGCCACGCGGAGAATAGCGGCGATCTCGCCCGCGACCAGGTCGAACAGAATGTCCTCCGCCTCCTGGGGCGACTTGCCCTCGATCATCGCCACGAGGTCCATCTTGGCGCCCTCGGCGCCGGAGGCGTGCTGGTCGGCGCTGCGCAGGATCACCTCGAAGAGCGCGTTTCGGGCAACCGGCAGATTGCGCGCCGCCGCCCAGTCGATCTCCGAGATCATCACAACGGCGGCATCGACGGTACCCGGATCGGCGGCGATATGGCTCTCGACCATATCGAGCGCCACCTGGGCCTTGAGCGCCGTCTTGCCGATGCGCTTGGAGAGAAGGTCGTTGACGTCGGCGTTCTGCGTCAAATAACCGGCGTCGGCAATGGCGCCAAAGCCGACTGCCAGCCCGGCCCGTCCCTCTGCGCGCCGTGCGCGGGCGAGGCCCTCAAGGTAGCCGTTGGCGGCCACATAGTTCGCCTGGCCCGGATTGCCGACCAGCGTCGTTGCGGAGGAGAACAGGATGAAGTTGTCGAGTGCGTCTCCGCGCGTGAGACGGTCGAGGATCGCCGCTCCTTTGGCTTTCACATCGATGACCGGGCGGTTGCGCTCGCGGTTCAAGTTGCCGATCAGTGCATCGTCGAGCACCATTGCCGCATGCACGATCGAGCGCAGCGGCGCCTGCGCCCGAAGTGTCGCAAGAAGCGCTTCCACCGCGGCGGCATCGGTGACGTCGCAGGCGTGGAGCGATGCCGACACGCCGGCCTTCTGCCAGCGCTCGATCGTCGCGCTCGTCTCGGCATCCGGCTGGCCGCGGCGTGAACAGAGAGCGATGTGGCGGGCGCCCTTCTCGACGAGCCACTTGGCAGCGGCGAGGCCGAAGCCGCCGATGCCGCCGACGACGAGGTGCATGCCGTCCGGATCGACCTTCATGCCCCTGCGCGGGTTGGCGGCAATCTCGTGCTTGCCGGCGACCGGCGGGAGAACGACGATCTTGCCGATATGGCCGGCGTTCTGCATCAGCCGGAAGGCATTGCCGATTTCGTCGAAATCGAAGGCGCGATAGGGAAGAGGCGTCAGCCTGCCTTCCTCGAAGAGTTCGCCGATCTCCAGGAAGATGCGCTTGGTCAGTTCCGGCTGGTTGACGAGGAGCTGGTCCGCGTCGATGCCGAAATAGCTGACATTACGCCGGAACGGCCTGAGGCCGATCTTGCTGTCGGCGTAATAGTCGCGCTTGCCGAGTTCCAGGAACCGCCCGAAAGGTTTGACGAGGGCGAGGCTCTGCTCCATCGCCTCGGCGAAGAGCGAGTTGAGGACGAGGTCCACCCCTTCGCCGCCGGTCACGGCGCGAACGTCATTGACGAAGCCGAGCGAACGGGAATCGAACACGTGATCGACCCCGAGCATCGTCAGGAAACGTCGCTTTTCGCGGGTTCCAGCCGTGGCGATGACCTTGGCGCCCTTCAGCTTGGCGACCTGGAGTGCAGCGAGGCCGACCCCGCCGGCAGCACCGTGGATGAGGATCGTCTCGCCTGCCCGGATACGGCCGAGCTCGACCATCGCATAATAGGCGGTGAGGAAGGCGACCGGCAGCGTGGCAGCGGCCACCGGGCTGATCGTCTGCGGCAGTCTGGCGACGCCCGCGCGGGAGACGACCGCATGCGTCGAGAAGGCGGCAGACGCAATCGCCATCACCGCATCGCCGACGGCGAGATCGTCAACGCCTTCCCCGACCTCGACCACATGTCCGGAAAGCTCCATGCCGATCGTCGCGCCGGCAAACCCGTCCTCAAGCGCCTCTTCCGGCAATAGGCCCATCGCCCACATGACGTCGCGGAAGTTCAGCCCCGTAGCGGCAACGGAGACGACGATCTCACCGGGTCCCGCCCGCGGCACATCGGTTTCTTCCCAGGCGATGCTGCTGACCTGGGAACTGACGCGCTGGCGAATGGTAGCGGCCGAGAAAGCGCTGATCTTGCCTTCGGTCCTGGCGGCAGGACCGGACACGGCCCGGATTTCCGAGACCAGGCCCGTCGCCCGATCAAGCAGCCACTCGCGGTTGGAACCCTGGATGGAGAGCAGCGGCAGCGCCGAAGCGAGCATGTCCTCGTGGCTCGCACCGACAGGATCGGAGAAATCGAGCGAATGAACGTCGAGGAATTCGTATTCGTTCTGCAACACGCGGACGAATGTCCACAATCCCGAATTCACGCCCGAACTTGCGGATCGCGACACCGGTGCGCCGCCCGGCGCCACCAGCACGAGGCGGGGACGCTCGGCTCCGGCAGGCTCGGAGCTCCCGGCACGCTGCTTCAGCGCTTCCGCAAAGGCGCTGAGCGCCAGCACCTGCGTCTGCAGCGAGGCGGAATCGACGTCGCCGGCGTGGTCTGCCGCCGCGGACACGAAAACCGCGCGGACCGGGTTTTCGCCGAGCCTGTCGAGCGCTGCGCTTAGCAGGGCGACATCAGCGGCCATATCGCCCGAGACGGAGACGGGGATGGCCCCAGCAGGAGTCGGGCCGTGCCGGGCGTCCGTTTCGACCACCAGATACGGATTTGCACCGGCATCGTTTGCCGCCGGCCCTGCCGCGACGGCAGTGCCGCGTGCCTCGATCAGGATCGTGGTGCCGTGCGGGCACTCGCAATCGCTGACGCTGACGTCGCTGAGATCGAGATCGGTCAGACATTTCTGCCAGTGCGACGCCGCGGCGAGCTTGCCGATCGCGAACTCCGCGGTCTGGCTGCGTTCGAACCAGCCGTCGGAGAGACCAAAGGCGAAGTCGCCGAAGATCGACGGAGCACTGACGGCAGCGACCAGCGCGCCCCTTTCGCGCAACATCGAACGCAGCGCAACGCGAATGTCGGCGTCCTCTTCGATCAACTGGTACAGGTTGTCCGAAGCGCTGACGGCGAGATCGAAGGGCCCTATCGCGGTGAATTCGCTCTTCTTCAGAATGCGCACATGGGCGTCTTCCTCGAATGCGATTTCGAGATTGCGCTGGGCATTGTCGCGCGGCTCGACGACCGAAAGGGTCGTTCCATGCCGTGCCGCCAGATCGGCCAAGCGCCGCGTGAACCCTGCGGAGACACTGCCGAACTCGACGATGCGAAGTCGAGCGCCATTCACCTGCGCGGCCAAGGCGTGTTCGACCATGCCGAGGACCTGATCCATGCGCGAACGGCTTGCCGCCGAATGGACAGCCTGATGGTCGAGCGTCGCCTCGCTGATGAAACCCGACTGGAAAGCCGCAGGTTCGCCAGTTCCGGCCAGCAGCACGTCGAGACGGCTCATCGCTTCCGCATAGGCGTTGTTGATCAGCACCGCTTCGACGGCGCGGTCGGGACGTTCACCATAGAGCTCGCCGAGGATCTCTTCGACGGTCGGAAGGGTGAACTCCGGCGCGATTTTCCAGCTGCCGTTCAGGTGTTCACAGAGCCCGGCATCCTCGAGTGCGTAGAGGCAGTTCGTCAGGAAGCATTGGAACGCGAAATCGCCAGGCAAGCCATTGCTCTGGATCGTGCTCTTTCCCCGCGCCAGCTTGAGAGCGATTTCATGACAGGCGCGATAGATGGACGCATTGAAGAGCAGTGTCGCATTGTCGACGCCGCTGTCGGCGCCGGTCGTTTCCGCAAGCTTCGCCGGCACCGTCCCGGCCAGCTTCGTGCCGGTCAGTATCACATCGGACAGAACCGACTCGTAATGGAAGGACAGTCCGTCGAGCGTCTTGTGCTTGCGCAGATAGGTTCGGCGGAAACGGCAATCGTCGAATTGCGCAACCGGCTCGCCCGCCGCATCGAAGAAGTGAAACCGTGCCTTGATCGAATTGGCACTGACACGCTGGATCTCGATCGTCGCACGGGCAATCGGCCTGCCTGCATTGACGACTCGTACCGAACCGAAGCGGACCGGAATGTAAGGCGCGCCGCCCTTTTCGCCGGTGAAGCGGTCGAAGAGGGCCACCAGCCCGTGGAAGGTCGCGTCGACGGAGATCGGATGGAGCGCATATCGAACGAGTGGATGCCCTGCTTCGGCCGGTGCCTTCAGCTCGACTTCGATCAGCCGTTCCCCGTAGGCGACCGCCTTTGCGAGCAACTGGAAGTGTGGGCCGTAGTCGAGCCCGAACTGCCTTGCCGTGTCGTAGGCCTTCGCCGGAGTGACGGTGCCTGTCTTGGCCAGACCGGAGATGGAGGGCAGTTTTCCGTTCGCTCCGGCTATCGGCTTGCGGCTTCTCGCCACCGCATGCACCGCCCAGTCGTCTTCCGACAGGCGTTCACGCGAACGGATCTCGATGTCGCCGGTCTCCGGCGACAGCGTGGTCGAGAGCTCCATGATCCGGCTGTCGCTGAGTTCGAGCGGCCGGACGATCTCGAGATTGGTGATCTCGACCTCGTCGCTGCCGTAATATTGCTGCGCAGCCGAGACGGCCACTTCTATGAAACCGCTGCCCGGCAGGATCGCCTTGCCGTCGACAACGTGTTCGGCGAGATCCGGGAAGAGATGCGCGTCGACATGGTTCTTCCAGCTGCCGCTGTTCGGGTCGCTCCGCCAGCCCGAAAGGCGGTAGGGCTTGCCGGAACGACCGAAGAGGTCGGTCGCGTCAGTGGTGGACTGCGGGCGCAGTTCGACAGGTTCGAACGGCAGGGTCGGCAGTTCGATAAAGGCGTCGCGCTTGCCGTAGACGCTCGGCCGGTCGACTGCCGCGCCGTGCGCGACGGCCCGCGCCATAGATGCGGAGATCGGGTCCTGCCCCTTCTCTCCGGCGTCGCGAAGCAAGGTGGGTACCACCGTCGCCGGAACCGCGGCCTGCTTGATCGTCTCCTTGACATAGGAGGCGAGGATCGGACGCGGAGAGATTTCGATGAACAAACGGCAGCCGAGCGCGAGCGCCGCCTCGGCGGCCGCCTGGAAGCGCACCGGCTCGCGGACGTTCTTCCACCAATAATCGGGATCGAGCTCCGTGCCGTCGAGCGCACTGCCGGTGACCGTCGAGAGGTAGGTCAGCTCCGTCCGGCGCGGGGCGATATCGGGAATATCGGCAAGGAACGCCTCTTTCGCCCGGTCGATGATCGGATGGTGGAACGGGTAGTTGATGTCGAGGATCTGAACCGGGATCTTCGCCTTGCGAGCGGCGTCGCGGAAGGCGGTAATCTCGTGTGCCGGCCCTGAAATCGTCACCGAATTATGCGCGTTGACGGCAGCCACGCAGAGTTCGTCGAGACCGCGCGCCTCAGCAAAGGCGTTGGCCGCTTCCTCGCCGAGCATCACGGCTGCCATCGTGCCTTGGCCCGCCAGCAGATCCTGGTGCAGCGAGCGCTTTGCGACGATCGACACGGCATCGACCAGCGACAGGGCGCCTGCCGCATAGGCTGCGGCGATCTCGCCGACGGAATGCCCGAACACGGCGGCCGGCGTGATGCCCATCGCCACGAGCGAGTCGGAAAGTGCGGCCTGGATCGCGAACAGCAGCGGCTGGGCGATCTTGGTGTCCGCGAGCCTCTTGTCCAGCTCCGGATCGGTCAAGAGGTCCTTGAGATCGATATCGGCGTGGAACTTGAAGAGCGCACTGACGGAGGTGAAGGACTGGCGGAAGTGCAGGTTTTCGCGGAAGGCCTCGACGCCCATGCCGGCCCATTGCGAGCCGTTGCCGGAGAAGACGAAGGCGACCTGAGCATTCTTGACGGGCGCCTCGCCGACCTCGCCGACATCGGAGCCCGGCTTCTCGAGGTGGCTGGCAATCGCCCGGACGATGTCCTCGGGATGGTCGCTGCGCGCCGCGAAACGGTGGCGCATATGGGTGCGGTTCGAGCCCGAAGCAGCGATGATGGCGCGTGTCTGTTCCTTGGAAGCGCTCGCGAACGTCGCCTTGTAGTCCTTGAGCAGGTTTTCGAGGCTCGACTGCGTGTGGGCGCTTGCGAGAAACACGTGTCCGGCCGATCCAGCCGTTGCCTTTTCCTGTGCGACCGGATCGGGATCGCTGATGACGACATGGGCGTTGGCGCCGCCGAAGCCGAAGGAGTTGATGCCGGCAAGCCGAGCGCGCTTGCCCCTCAGGAGCTCGATCGGATTGGCCGTCACGCGGACGTTAAGGCCCTCGAAATCGATATGCTCGTTCGGCGTGTCGAAGTGCAGCGAAGCCGGAAGGTAGTTGTGCTCGAGCGCCAGAACGGCCTTCATCATCCCGAACAGACCGGAGGCCGGCTCGGTATGGCCGATATTCGACTTGATCGAGCCGATCGGCACCGGAGCCCGGCGCTTGGCGCCGATGACCGTGCCGATGGACCACACCTCCGCCGGGTCGCCGACCTTGGTGCCCGTACCGTGGCCCTCGACGAAGGCCACCTGATTGGCGTCGATGTCGTTGCCCTCGTAGATTGCTCGGAGCAGGTTCGCCTGCGCCTCGCGCGAAGGCAGCGAGATACCGTTGGTGCGGCCGGCCGAGTTGACGCCGGAGGCGACGATCCTCGCATGGCTCCTGTCCCTCTCCCGGCGGGCGCGATCCGACCGCCGCAGGACGAAGACGACGCCGCCTTCGGCACGGACATAACCGGCGCCGTCGTTGTCATAGGCGCGGCAGAGCCCCTCCGGCGACAGCATGCGCGCCTGGGCGAAGCCGACGAAGGGGAGCGGGTGGGCGAGAATATTGACGCCGCCGACGATCGCCGTGTCGATCTCACCGGCGTCGAGCGCCCGCATCGCCTGGTCGAGTGCCACGAGCGAGGACGAACAGGCGGTGTCGACGGTCATGCTCGGGCCGCTTAGCCCGAAAACATGCGAAATTCGGTTGGAGACGATCGAGAGCGTATTGCCCGTCATGAAATAGGGGCCTGCGGCAGCCGGGTCCTCGACCGTCAGGTTGGCGTGATCGAGGCTCGATGCCCCGATATAGACGCCGACATTCTCGCCATGCAGCGACGCTATCGAGATGTTTGCGTCCTCGAGCGCGCGCCAGGCAAGCCGCAGCAGCACCCGCTGCTGCGGGTCCATGTACATGGCCTCGCGCTGCGACATGCCGAACACGGCCGGATCGAAATCATAAATCGTGTCGAGAACGCCGGCGGCAAACGAATAGGTCTTGCCCTGCGTTCCCATCACCGGGTGCCAGAAACGCGCCAAGTCCCAACGGTCGCCCGGCACGCTGGACACGGTGCACATGCCTTGACGAAGGATTTTGAACAGCGCCTGCGGCGATTCCGCTCCAGGTGCCAGGCATGCACGCCCTATGATTTCAACAGTCATGTATGATCGAACGCTCTAGAACTGCCGTTAAAATTGTCCTAGCCAATTGCAACGTCAAACGGAAATTGCAATCGGCGAAAGATTTGCTGGGTGGTTTTCCCCGTTTTTGTCCCCCCTGCTGTATTAGGGAGCTTTTAACTCATAGTGCCTAGCTTTCAACCCCAAAGGACTAGATAAACGGCCTGCAACACCCGTCCAAAACAATTACCGCGACAGCTCGTAACCGATTTCGGGGGCGGTATGGCCGGAAAGGCGCAGTTCCTAATATTTTGGCTCGCTTATCGGCGGGTGGCTTGTTGTGGGACGGCGATTGTGCTTTTCAGGGACCGGCGGATTCCTGCCGGGACGAATGCGGCGCAGATCTTTGAATGGAATCATCGCTGTGCCGAATACGGAGTATCGTAGTGAAACGAGTGACTGCCCTTCTGCTTTGTACCGCGCTTGCGGGATGTCAGGCTGTACCGGGCGAGGGCCCTCTGACAAGCGATATCGTCGCAGAAGCCGGCCAGTCGGGATCGGAGATCGGCAGGAAGAACGCCACCGTTTTCGACATCATTGATATCGACGGCCAGTCCGCGCGGCTCGTTTCCGAATATGTGGCGACGACCCTCAGCCGCCGCTTCGGCATCGGCGGCGGCGTCGGCCAGGTAGTGATCGGCGTCGGCGACCAGCTGAAGGTCACCATTTTCGAGGCGGGCAGCGACGGCCTGTTTTCCACAACGGAATCGAAACAGACGAGCATCGACCTCGTCGTCCAGCCCGACGGCAAGGCGGCGATCCCCTATGTTGGCTCGGTCCGCTTCGCCGGCTTGACGCTGGAGCAGGCGCGCCAGGCGATCCTCGATGCTCTGAAGCAGAAGGCCGTGGAGCCGGACGTCATCGTCACCTCGACGTCGACAGCGTCGCGCATCGTCACCGTCTCGGGCGCCGTCGGCCGCCCGTCGGTGGTGCCGCTCAACCTGGTCAGTGAAACGATCAACGAGGTGATCGCCAAGGCCGGCGGTCCCTCGGCGCAGCCCTACGAGACCTATGTCACGCTGGTGCGCGGCAAGAAGACCGGAACGGTTCTGCTGAAGTCGATCATCGAGAGCCCCTCGGAAAACATCCATGTGAAGCCGGGCGACCAGATTTTCGTCACCCGCGATCCGCGCACCTTCACGATCCTCGGCCAGGTTCGCGCCAACCAGCGCGTCGAGTTCGGCTCCAACGACCTCAATCTGCTCGAAGCCGTGGCGCTCGCCGGCGGCGGGGCGGATCGCACCGTCGATGCGAAGGGCTATTTCGTCTTCCGCTACGAGGAGCCGGACATCGTCATGAGCCTGCTCGGCCGCGAGCGCTTCAACTCCATGCTGAGCAAGGGCATGAAGCCCGACAGCGTCGGCCGCTATCCGATCGTCTACCGCTTCAACATGACGAACCCGGACAGCCTGATCATCGGACAGACCTTCCCGGTCAAGAACCGCGACGTCATCTACGCCTCGCGCCATCCTTCGGTCGACATCACGAAGTTCCTGGATTTCGTCGCGCGGCCGATCGGCATTGCGAATTCCGGCGTCAATATCGCCGACAATATCAACGATCTCAACAACTGAAAGTAGCGTGGGGGTATACGCCTCCACGACCTCGCCAGTCGCGTGCCAGCATCCTGGTGAACATGCTTGCCGCCTCGCGCGTTCTGTGATTGATCTTGCGCTTAAATCGGTTTGCCGATCGTCGAAAGACGGTCGGCGATCGCGAGGAGTGGCCCATGGCTGAAGATGCCCTGATCGTCATCGACATGCAGAACGACTTCTGCCCGGGCGGTGCGCTCGCGGTCGCGGGCGGCGATGAGATCGTGCCGGTCGTCAATCGCCTGATCGAAGCGGCCCAGCATGTCATCCTGACCCAGGACTGGCACCCGGCCGGGCACTCGAGCTTCGCTTCGAGCCATCCCGGCAAGGCGCCTTTTGAGACGATAGCGATGCCTTATGGTGAGCAGACGCTCTGGCCCGACCACTGCGTCCAGGGAAGCCCGGGCGCCGATTTCCACCCCGCTTTGCGCTGGACGAGGGCGGAGCTGGTCGTCCGCAAGGGGTTCCGCCCCGAGATCGACAGCTATTCCGCCTTCTTCGAGAACGATCACCGCACCCCGACAGGCCTCGCCGGCTACCTGCGCGAGCGCGGCATCTCCAGAGTGTCGCTCTGCGGTCTCGCGACCGATTTCTGCGTCGCCTACTCGGCGCTCGATGCGGTCGCTCAGGGCTTTTCGACCTCCGTTGTGCTCGGCGCCTGTCGCGGCATCGACCTGAACAGATCGCTTGCGGCGATGACCCGGCGCATGCGCGAGGCGGGGGTCGAACTCATTTAGCCGCACAGGAGCGGGATCGCTCCGAGTTACCAAATCGATCATGATGGTGTTCGGCCAGACGTGATCCAGAAGGAGCGTAGTCTGAAATGCCAAAGACCGATATCGCGCGGCGGGTCTATAACCACACCTGGAAGCTCGATCCGATCATCCGCAGTCTTTTGGATACGGATTTCTACAAGCTCCTGATGCTGCAGATGATCTGGCAGCTCTATCCCGATGTCGATGCGACCTTCTCGCTGATCAACCGCACCAAGACCGTGCGGCTTGCCGAGGAGATCGACGAACAGGAGCTGCGCGACCAGCTCGATCACGCCCGCACCCTGCGGTTCACCAAGAAGGAGATGATCTGGCTCGCCGGTAATACGTTCTACGGCCGCAAGCAGATCTTCTCGCCGGAATTCCTTTCCTGGCTCGCCAGGTTCCGGCTGCCCGAATACGAGCTGTCGCGCCGCGACGGCCAGTTCGAGCTGACTTTCCGCGGCCGCTGGGTCGAGACGACGATGTGGGAGATTCCGGCGCTGGCGATCATCAACGAGCTGCGCTCGCGCGCCGCGATGAAGGGCCTCGGTCCCTTCACGCTGGACGTGCTCTATGCCCGCGCCAAGGCCAGGATGTGGTCGAAGGTCGAGCAGTTGCGGCAATATCCGAACCTGCGCATTTCCGACTTCGGCACGCGCCGCCGGCACAGCTTCCTGTGGCAGCGCTGGTGCGTGGAGGCGTTGAAGGAAGGCATCGGCGCCTCTTTCTCGGGCTCGAGCAATGTGCTTCTCGCCATGGACAACGATCTGGAGGCGCTCGGCACCAATGCCCACGAACTGCCGATGGTGGCGGCCGCGCTCGCCCGCAACGACCGGGAGCTTGCCGCGGCTCCCTACCAGGTTCTGCAGGACTGGAACCAGCTCTATGGCGGCAATCTGCTGATCGTCCTGCCGGATTCGTTCGGCACCGCCGCCTTCCTGCGCAATGCCCCCGACTGGGTGGCGGACTGGACCGGCTTCCGGCCGGACAGCGCTCCGCCGATCGAGGGCGGCGAGAAGATCATCGCCTGGTGGAAGAAGATGGCCCGGGATCCGGCCGAGAAGCTGCTGATCTTCTCCGACGGTCTCGATGTCGACACGATCATCAAGACCTATCGCCATTTCGAGGGGCGCGTGCGCATGAGCTTCGGCTGGGGCACCAACCTGACCAACGATTTCGCCGGCTGCGCGCCGACCGAGATCAGCGGCCTCAATCCGATTTCGATCGTCTGCAAGGTCAGCGAAGCCAACGGTCGGCCGGCCGTCAAGCTTTCGGACAATCCGCGCAAGGCAACCGGCGATCCCGCCGAAGTCGAGCGCTATCTGAAATTCTTCGGAACGGAGGATTTCGTCGAGCAGAGCGTCCGCGTGTGATGAGCGCCGCCTCTGACATCCCACGTTCGACACCTTTTCCGCCGTCAGCTTCGGCGGAAAATGCCTGAGCCGACGCCCAATAATATGACTTATGGGGGTACCTCACTATTTTCTTGAATTTCCCCCGAAATGCCCCATGATGACCCGCGTTGAGGTACACCTTGGGAGGGGTTCGTGCGTCAAGCCTATTCACCCGATGACGTCGACGTCATGCGCGGTGCACTGGATATCTGGTGTGCCCTGCACAATGTCGGCAAGGATGGAGCAGAGGCCAACAGAGCCGCGCGGCGCATCCTCGACCTTATGGACAGGAAGAAGTGCTCCTGCGACGAGCTTCTGGCTCAGCTCGGAGACTTCAGGCCGGAACCGCATCACCGCGCCTTCTAACGACAGCGACAACACCATCCGACGTCTTGATCGGCGAGACTTGCGTGTCGCCGAGATAGGCGGAGACGGGCGTTTGCCCCGACTCAACCGGCGAGCCGAGCAGCCGGGCGAAGAAAGCGGTAGGCTACAGTGCCGTGCGTCTTTTGAGACGCCACAGTATACGGCAGCTGCCTCGCGTCGGTTGCGGTGCGGCAGGGCTTTCCCTCTTGTCCTCATTCCTGTGCTTGTCACAGGAATCCCGTGGCGACCGTCAGCGCGGTATCGACGAGGTAATTTCGCCGGAGACGGCGGCGTTCGCTGGCGTCCTGTGCTGGGACAGGGCAACGTGCAGGATCCCGGACGCCGCGATCGACGCGACAAGAACGGCGATGGTGGCGCCGAGCCCCGATTTGATCATCCCACGTCCTCCAAGCGCGTGATTTGCCGCTCCGGCTGTCAAAGCGCGAGATGGAGTTATTCCTGTGGCGACGATCAGGCTGTTCCCCGAGTAACGTCAGACATGGTTAATGATGTTTTGATGGTTCGGCAGCCGGCATTTCGATCGATATGCGATCGCCACCATGTTTTGGACATCTTTCTGGCAACCACTCGCCGGCCAATGCGTTCTGAGCGAACGTAGGGGTGACATTTTGATCGAGAGCACGGATGGCGCAAAGCGATGCCGCGTCGAAGATTGGTCCCGATGGGCCAGAAGAAGCCGAGCCGAGCCGTGATCAGCCGGGCAGTTCGGAAGGCGCCGCATTCGCAAAGACCCGAGAGGCACTTGCGGGGCTGGGTCGCGCGCTGGCCAGACTTGGCCGGGCGCTCCACGAGGAAGTACCTGTTGCCGCCCGTCGTGCCGGTGAAAAATCGGGCGCCGCGGCGATCGGCGCCATCGAGCGGCTGGGGCGGACCTCAAATGGCAAGTCCGATTCCGTCGCCTTAGCGGGACGCTCCGCAAGCCGATGGGTGAAGCCGCGGCGAGGGCGAACCGAAGACCACCGCGCCGAACCGAAGCGCCCGAGCGGCCGGCGTACAATCCTGGTGCGGACCGTATCGGCAGCGGCGCTGGCGTCGCTCGTGCTGCTGGTTGCCGTCTTCGCCTGGGCCTTGCGCGATGTTCCCTGGGACGAGATCGCCGAGGGCTCGCTGAAGCCGGTCGTCGTGCTGGAAACCGCCGACGGCAAGCCTCTGGTGAGCCAGGGGCCGTTTCAGGGGTCCTACGCGGTGCGCGCCGATTTTCCGCCGCATCTGGTCGAGGCGGTGCTCGCAAGGGAGGACCGGCGCTTCTACGAGCATTCCGGCATCGATCTCCGGGGCATCGCCCGGGCGATCTACACCAACCTCGGGGCGGGCGAGGTTGTGCAGGGCGGCAGCACCATCACGCAGCAGCTGATCAAGATCCTCTATCTCGAGCGCGACCGCACCTGGAAGCGGAAGATACAGGAGGCGGTGATCGCCTTCTGGCTGGAGCACAAGCTCGGCAAGGACGAAATCCTCACCCGCTATTTGAACAATATCTACCTCGGCGCAGGCGCCACCGGCGTGCCGGCCGCTGCCCGCATCTATTTCGACAAAGAGGTTCAGGAGCTTTCGATCGGCGAATCGGCGATGCTCGCGGCGATCATCCGCGCACCCTCGCAGCTCAATCCGCTGACCAATCCGGAGGGTGCCCGCCAGCAGGCGGAACTGGTCCTCGATGCCATGGTGAAGGGCAACAGGATCACGTCTGAAGAGGCGAAGGTCGCCCGCGCCGACTTCGGCAAGCTCCAGCCGACCAGTCCGGCGATCCGGTCGGGAAGCTGGTTCGCCGACTGGATCATGCAGGATGCCCGCGAACTCGCCGGTCCCTATCGCGGCACGATCAAGGTGAGGACCACCATGGTGCCGCGGCTGCAGGCGATCGCCGACAAGGTCGTCGCCGATGCGCTTCGGCGCGAAGGCGGCAAGGCGGGCGTCTCGCAGGCCGCTTTGGTGGCGATGACGCCGGAGGGCGCCGTCGTCGCCATGGTCGGCGGCCGCGACTATACGAAGAGCACCTTCAACCGCGCCTTCTCGGCGATGCGCCAGCCCGGCTCGGCCTTCAAGCTGTTCGTCTATTATGCCGCGCTAAAAAGGGGCCTGAGCCCGTTCGACCCCGTCGAGGACGCGCCGATCGAGATCAACGGCTGGTCGCCGGAGAATTTCGGCGGCGGCTATAGCGGCGTGGTCAGCATAGCCGAAGCCTTCGCCCGATCGCTGAACGCCGCGACGGTGGCGCTGGCGATGGAGGTCGGCATCGACGAGGTCATCGCCTCGGCGCGGGAACTCGGCATCGATGCCAAGCTCGCCGACACGCCGAGCCTCGCGCTCGGCTCCTCGGAGGTGAACCTGCTCGACCTCACCGGCGCCTATGCCTCCGTCCGGGCCGGCCGGGCGCCGATCGAGGCATGGGGCATCGAATCCTTGCATGCCGAGGGCCAACCGCAGGCCTTCCGGGTCGGCCCTTCCAAGGAGGCGGTGACCGATATCAGTCAGTACCGACCGGACCTCGTTGCGCTGCTGCGGTTGGTGGTCGAACGCGGAACCGGCCGCGAAGCGGATATCGGCACGCTCGCCGCCGGCAAGACCGGCACCAGCCAGAACCACCGCGACGCCTGGTTCGTCGGCTTCACCGAGCCGCTGATCGTCGGCGTCTGGGTTGGCAACGATGACGAGACGCCGATGAAGGACGTCACCGGCGGCAAGCTGCCGGCGCGGATCTGGAAGAACTTCATGACCGCGGCGCTGGCTGAAGGCACGCCGGAGCAGAGCGGCGCGCAGGTGGCGGGGTCCGCACCGGCTTGCAACTTCAGGGCCTGCGCGCGGGCCTATCGGTCGTTCCGGCCGGATGATTGTACGTTCCAGCCGTATTACGGGCCGAGGCGTTTGTGTGAAAAGTAGGGCAGGTGCGAATCCAGTGCGGCGATGCTGTAGGGTTCGCTGAGCTTTTGTATTTTCCGCTATTTCGAAGCCAATGGCGCGCAAGAGCGCTCGCCGCGCGGAAGATGTTGCTCGGCTACGATCTTGGGCTCGGCTCGAAGCACCTGGGAGTGCCCGCTGGCGCAGAACACGATCTTGCCGCCCGGCGGCGAGTTCAAATTGATCGTCCATCGCCAAAAATCGAAGGGTCGATCCAGACGCTCCCGTGTAACGCGGTCGATGGAAAGTTCACTCATCGCGGTTCGCCCATCGCTGTCGCCGTGATCGATGGCAAGCTGCAGATCACCGACATCGTGAAATGTCAGGGTGGCTGGCGCCACGCTGAAGCGAAACATCCCAGAAGGTTCGCAAAGCCAGTCGGCGATGAAATCGATGTCGAGCACCAGATCGCTGCGCCATTCCTGTCTCTCTGGATCGCCGATGTCGAAGCGGATTGCGTAGATGAGATTGTCGTGCCATCGCCAGACGAGATCGTCCTTGAGCGTGCCTTTGTCGTCGGAGTCAGTTCTCATTGGAGCACTTCCCGCGCCCGTTCACCCGGCGATCACCCTAGCAAGCTCAAGCGATTCTTTGCAAATATCAGCCAAGGAAAACTGGTGCTGCTAGAGAGATTTGAACTCTCGGCCTCTCCCTTACCAAGGGAGTGCTCTACCCCTGAGCTATAGCAGCATCCGGCGGCGTTGGGTGATACGCCGCAGCAAGCGAGGGGCCTATTGCCATAGCTTGCGGGAGAGCGCAAGGCGCATTTCGAAGTTTTTGACGGGGAGGGGGCGTCCTCGCCTGCGGCAAGCTCGGTCTCAGGTCACAAAGCCCCTTGGTTTCAATGCCTTGATGCAGGCCACGATTTGAAAATCGCCGCTAATTTTTCGGAATTTCGCTCGGCCGGAACTCACCTTGCCGCTTCCGGAGTTTCGGCTTTTGCGCTAATCCATTGACCATGCAGAACGACGACGACAAGGGGCGCGCGCCGGGGCCGCGAAGCGGCGCGAAAGCCGGCAAAAGCGAGGCGGAGGTGAGGCGGCAGCGGCTGGCGAAGACGCTCCGCGACAATCTCCAGCGCCGCAAGCAGCAGGCGCGGGCCCGCCGGGCGGGCGACGCCGACGAGACATCCGGAGTGCCTGCCGCAAAATCGGACGAATCGGGCGATTAATGCATGTCGCCCAAAAGTGTGCAGCGGTTTTTGGATGACGGCATGCAGGAAGGGAAGTAATCGGCGGGGGATAAATCACCTTCTTTGAGGCTTCCGCCATTCCTGTCGACTTCGCATTTCAAGGCACTTCTAATTTCGCGGCATCTCCACTAAGAGACGCCCTTCAGCAACACCGGATTTTTTTGGAAAGGCGGGCGGCGCCCGTGCGAGAGGTCTCATGGATCGCATCAGGATCGTAGGCGGAAATCAACTTAACGGGGTGATCCCCATTTCCGGCGCCAAGAATGCCGCTCTGCCCCTGATGATCGCGTCGCTCCTGACCGACGACACGCTGACCCTGGAAAACGTGCCGCACCTCGCCGACGTCGAGCAACTGATCCGCATCCTCGGCAATCATGGCGCCGATATCTCCGTCAACGGCCGGCGCGAGCGCCAGGGCGAGAGCTATGCCCGCACCATCCATTTCACCAGCCGCAACATCGTCTCGACCACGGCGCCCTATGAGCTCGTCTCGAAGATGCGCGCCAGCTTCTGGGTCATCGGGCCGCTGCTCGCCCGCGAAGGCAAGGCGCGCGTCTCGCTGCCGGGCGGCTGCGCCATCGGTACGCGGCCGGTCGACCTCTTCATCGAGGGCCTGACGGCGCTCGGCGCCAACATCGAGATCGACGGCGGCTACGTCAACGCCACGGCGCCCGCAGGCGGCCTCATCGGCGGGCGCTATGTGTTCCCGAAGGTCTCGGTCGGTGCCACGCATGTGCTGATGATGGCCGCGACCCTTGCCAACGGCACGACGGTGATCGGCAATGCGGCCCGCGAGCCCGAGGTCGCCGATCTTGCCAAGTGCCTGAACGCCATGGGCGCGAAGATCTCCGGTGCCGGCACCGGCACGATCACCATCGAAGGCGTGCGCTCGCTGTCGGGCGCCCGCCATCGGGTGCTGCCCGACCGCATCGAGACCGGTACCTATGCCATGGCGGTGGCGATGACCGGCGGCGACGTCATCCTTGAGGACACGGATCCAAGCCTGCTCGATACCGCCCTTGAAGCGATCCGCCGGGCCGGCGCCGAGATCAGCGCGACGAACAGCGGTATCCGCATCGTCCGCAATGGCCCCGGCATCCGCCCGGTCGATATCGTCACCGATCCCTTTCCGGGCTTCCCGACCGACCTGCAGGCCCAGTTCATGGGCCTGATGACCAAGGCGGGCGGCGTTTCCCACATCACCGAGACGATCTTCGAGAACCGCTTCATGCATGTGCAGGAACTGGCGCGGCTCGGCGCGAGGATCTCGCTCGCCGGCCAGACGGCGAAGATCGAGGGCGTCAGCCGGTTGAAAGGCGCCCCGGTGATGGCGACCGACCTGCGCGCTTCCGTTTCGCTCGTCATCGCCGGGCTTGCCGCCGAGGGCGAGACGATGGTCTCGCGGGTCTACCACCTCGACCGCGGCTTCGAGCGGCTTGAAGAAAAGCTGACGCGCTGCGGCGCCCATGTCGAGCGCGTCAGCGACTGACACGACAGCGCCGCGCGTCTCGAGTTGCTGCATGTTTTTATCCTTAAATCGGATTCGATTTCAGGAAACATGCAGTAGGCTTTTGCGCCTGAAACCGTTGCGGTTTCGGGCGCGACGTCTTATGTCCTTGATGATTGCGGTGCAAAATTCGGCGCCGGACTGCAGGGATGGATCGCATGGATGCTTTGAAGCTGCTCGCACTCGACGAGGAAGACCTTGGGGTCGTTTCCGCTCATGTGCAAGACGCAGTCTTCAAGGTGGCCGGCATTCATTATGATGCGCGCCGTCGCCAGTTTTCCCTGGTCCTCAACCGCTTCGTCTGGGAGGCGGCGGAAGGCAAGCGCAGGAGCTTCGAGCGGCGCCGCGCCTTGCTGCTCTTCAAGTGCGTCACGGCCGTGCGCTCGCTCGGCTTCGACCGGGCCGACATGGAAGCGGTGCTCGATCTCCTGGCGCTGCGTTTCGTGCTCAAGGGGGAGGGGCCGGAGGGAACGGTCGAGCTCGTGCTCGCCGGCGATGCCTTGATCGCGCTTGATGTGGAATGCATCGAGGCGCAGCTTGCCGATACCGGCGGGGCGTGGGAAACCGCGTTCAAGCCGCGCCATCCCGAAGGCGACTGAGCAAAGCGCCGCCACCACCAAGAGGATCATCGCATTGGCAATCAGGTTGAACTTTCTCGACAGCGGCTTCGAACGTGAATTCGCCGCGTTCCTGACGACCAAGCGGGAGGTTTCCGAAGACGTCAACGCCGCGGTGCGCGCCATTATCGACGACGTGCGGGCGCGCGGCGACACCGCGCTTGCCGACTATTCCGCCCGGTTCGACCGCGTGGATTTCAGCGTCACGCCCATGGCGGTCAGCTCGGCCGAGATCGACGCGGCGATCGATGCGGTCGAACCGGAGGTGCTCGGCGCGCTCAAGGTCGCGGCGACCCGCATCGAGGCGCATCACCGCCGGCAGGTGCCGAAGGATGACCTCTACGAAGATCAGATGGGCGTCGGGCTCGGCTCGCGCTGGACGGCGGTCGAAGCGGTGGGGCTCTACGTCCCGGGCGGCACCGCCAGCTATCCCAGCTCGGTTCTGATGAATGCGCTGCCGGCCAAGGTCGCCGGCGTGCCGCGCATCGTCATGGTGGTGCCGGCGAGGGATGGTGCGGTCAACCCCGCCGTGCTGGCGGCGGCGCGGCTCGCCGGCGTCGAGGAAATCTATCGCATCGGCGGCGCCCAGGCCGTCGCCGCGCTCGCCTACGGCACCGAGACGATCGCGCCGGTGGCGAAAATCATGGGGCCCGGCAATGCCTATGTCGCGGCTGCCAAGCGGCAGGTCTTCGGCACCGTCGGCATCGACATGATCGCCGGCCCCTCGGAGGTGCTGGTGATCGCCGATGCCGACAACGACCCGGATTGGATCGCGGCGGATCTCCTGGCGCAGGCAGAGCACGACGCCAGCGCCCAGGCGATCCTGATCACCGATGACGCCGCCTTCGGCGGGGCGGTCGAGCAGGCGGTCGAGCGGCAGCTCACGACGCTGCCGCGCACCGAGACGGCAACGGCGAGCTGGCGCGACTTCGGCGCCGTGATTTTGGTGCCGGATCTCGACAAGGCCGTGCCGCTCGCCAACAGGATCGCCGCGGAGCATCTCGAGCTGGCGATGGCCGATCCGGATTCGATGGTCCCGAAGATCCGCAATGCCGGCGCCATCTTCATCGGCCGCCACACGCCGGAGGTGATCGGCGACTATGTCGGCGGCTCCAACCACGTGCTGCCGACGGCGCGCTCGGCGCGCTTCTCCTCCGGGCTCGGCGTGCTCGACTATATGAAGCGGACCTCGATCCTCCGGCTCGGACCCGAACAGCTGCGCATTCTCGGCCCGGCGGCGATCGCGCTGGCCAAATCGGAGGGCCTTGAGGCCCATGCCCGCTCTGTCGCCATCCGCCTCAATCTTGAGGATGCCGGATGAGGGCCGATCGCCACCTGCGCCTCTGCGATGTCGTGCTGGACGAGACGATCGGCCGCTCGACCCCGGACGTGGAGCATGAGCGCGCGGTTGCGATTTTCGACCTCCTGGAAGAGAACCTGTTCGAGCCTGTCGGCCATCCGGGCGGGCCCTATCGGCTCAATCTGTCGCTGGTCGATTCGAAGCTCGTCTTCGCGATCTCGACCGACGGCGGTGACGCGGTTGCCACCCATATTCTGTCGCTCACCCCCTTTCGCCGCATCGTGAAGGACTATTTCCTGATCTGCGAAAGCTATTACGAGGCGATCCGCACGGCGACGCCGAGCCAGATCGAGGCGATCGACATGGGACGTCGCGGCATCCACAACGAAGGCTCGCAGACGCTGATCGATCGGCTTTCCGGCAAGATCAGGCTGGACTTCGATACGGCGCGGCGCCTCTTCACACTGGTCTGCGTGCTCTATTGGCGCGGCTGACGGGGGCGGACATGACCGGGATCGCCTTGCCAGGATCGAAGATGCCCCGCTCGATCCTCTTCATGTGCGGCATGAACGCGATTCGCTCGCCGATGGCCGAGGTGCTTGCGCGGGCCGCGCTGCCGAAGGGGACCTATGTGGCCTCCGCCGGGGTCCGCCACGGCGAGCGCGATCCCTTCGTGGACGTGGTTCTCGATGAGGTCGGGCTGACGATCGGTCGCCACCAGCCGCGCACGCTCGAGGAGCTCGAAGACGATTACTTCGATGTCATCGTCACGCTGGCGCCGGAGGCCCATCACAAGGCGCTGGAACTGACCCGCTCCATGGCGGTCGATGTCGTCTACTGGCCGACGCCGGATCCGACGGTGGCGACCGGCACGCGCGACCAGATCGTCGGCGCCTATCGGGCTGTCAGGGATCACCTCGCCGGCCTTATTGCCAGCCGGCTGGCTGGTCGCGAGAAAGTCGGTTGAAGGACGGTGCCGTTCGCTTTTGCGTGGCTGAAAGCCATGTCGGCATCGTAGGGTAGAATTGCGGAAAAAACGGGTATCAAGGCGGGTTCACAAATCCGCGGCGATTGTGTAGTTTCCGGCAAATTTTTCAAGGATGCGTGGCGCATCCCTGTTGAACATGAGAAAGCACAATCCTGCATGGCGAAAGAAGAAGTCCTCGAATTCCCGGGCGTGGTCACCGAATTGCTTCCCAACGCGACGTTCCGCGTGAAGCTCGAGAATGACCATGAGATCATCGCCCACACGGCCGGCCGCATGCGCAAGAACCGCATCCGCGTTCTCGCCGGCGACAAGGTGCTGGTCGAGATGACCCCCTACGACCTGACGAAGGGCCGCATCACCTACCGCTTCAAGTAAGCACGACTTTAGCGGCGGTAACCTCCGGGATCTGACGGTTCGCTTCGATGACAGTCACCCAGAAATTGATATTGGCGTCCGGATCGCCGCGTCGCGTCGAGCTTTTGGCGCAAGCCGGTATCGAGCCGGCGCGCTTGCTGCCGATGGACCTCGACGAAACGCCGAAGCGCGCCGAGCACCCGCGCTCGCTGGCCCGCCGGCTTTCCGCCGAGAAGGCGAAGGCGGCACTGGCGGCGATCAAGGGGGAGCCGGCCTGGGACGGGAGCTACATCCTCGCGGCCGACACGGTCGTCTGCGTCGGTCGCCGCATCCTGCCGAAGCCGGAGCTGATCGGCGAGGCGTCGAGCGCGCTGCACCTCCTGTCCGGCCGGAGCCACCGCGTCTATACCGGCATCTGCCTCGTCACGCCGGACCGGACGATCCGCCAGAAGGTGGTCGACACGAAGGTACGCTTCAAGCGCCTTTCCGGCTACGACATCGAGAGCTACCTCGCCTCCGGCCAATGGCGCGGCAAGGCAGGCGGCTATGGTATCCAGGGCATTGCGGGCAGCTTCGTCGTCAAGCTCGTCGGCTCCTATACCAATGTGGTAGGATTGCCGCTCTATGAGACCGTCAATCTCCTCATCGGCGAGGGGTACGACGTCCATGCGCGTTGGCTGGAAGGCTGAAGACAAGTGAGTGGCGAAGGCAAGAAGCACGGCTCGAATGTCGAGCCCCTGCGCCCGACGCGGCCCTGCCCGGAATGCGGCCGCCCGTCGGTGCGCGAGCACTACCCCTTCTGCTCCGGGCGCTGCCGCAATGTAGATCTCAACCGCTGGCTTTCCGGCTCCTACGCGATCCCCGTCGCCGACGACGAATCGAAAGCCGACGACGAGGATCGCTAGACTCGCTTGGCCCCCCATCCGCCTGCAGGCACCTTCTCCCCGCGAGCGGGGCGAGGGACTCGTGGCGCGCGCTTAAGTCCCCTCTCCCCGCGTGCGGGGAGAGGGCTAGGGTGAGGGGCGATCGCACGACTGACAGTGCGGGGGGCTGCGCCGATCCTGCTGAATCCCTTCGCTTTTCACGGCTTCTCCACGGCTCGTGGATTTCCATCGAAAAAGAGTCATTTGGTGCTGGACACGGCCGAACAAGATGCTATAACCCCGCTCGCTTCCGGGGCGAACCAAGCGCCCCCACGGCTTTCAAAGCCGCTGCCCACAGGCAGGATGCCCGGATAGCTCAGTTGGTAGAGCAGCGGATTGAAAATCCGCGTGTCGGTGGTTCGAATCCGCCTCCGGGCACCATTTTCTTCGTGTCCACACCGAATGCAGCGTTTGAGGGCGTCTTATCGCAGGCAATCGCCGCAACCTGCCTCCATGCCGGGCCGATCGAAGTTGCCCTGTTGAACCGGGAGGAGAGTTTGGCCCAGGCAGAGTGCCGCATCAGCTCAGTCGACGGGACCTGCTGCTCCCGCACGGAGTTCCGCTTGCATTATCGTTCCATGAAGGCACGTGCCATGCTGTCCCGGATCGGCCTGGTCAGGTAGTCGAAAAAGGTTCGCTCTGCTGTCTGGATTAGGATCTCCGCCGGCATCCCTGGAGTTGGCGCGAAGCCGGGAACTCTTGAGAGCTCGCTGACCGGCAGGTTGACCCGGGCCAAATAGACCTCCCGTGCGCCGTCGCCCGTTGTGTCGGGCACCGAGTCGGCGGAAACATAGAAGACTTCGCCATTCAAGACCGGCGTCGTCCGCTGGTTGAGGGCGGTCAGTCTGACGGTCGCATTCTGACCGACTTTGACGTTGTCGATCTCGGTGCGGAGCACCAGTGCTTCAATGATGAGAGGCACGTCGGACGGCAGGATTTCCATGATCGGCTTGCCGCTTTCGATGACGCCTCCGGGCGTGTGATAGTAAAGCCTGACCACCTTGCCGCTGACCGGGGCGTTTATGGTGGCGCGGCGCAGGACGCTGGCCGCCCCGCGCAACTGCTCGCGCACCGAATCCAGTTCGGCCTCCACTTTTTGTAGTTCCTCGAGGGCGGCCTCGCGATAGCTTTCCCGTACCTGCTGGACCTGCTGCTCTTGCTTCAGAATCTGGACGCCGGTTTCCGCTATCTCGGCGGTCAGTCTCCCGGCCTGCCCCTCCGCGTCGGCGATCGACCGCTGGATCGTCTTGATCTCCGTCCTGCGGATCAAATTCTTCTTCAGGAGCGACGTCTTGCTGGCATATTCCTCCTGCAGGAGAACACGCTGCTGGCGAACTGACTTGAGTTGTTGCTCGTAGCCTTTCGCGCGGAAGCGGAAACTCTCGATGTTCCGCATCAGCAGTTCGATGTCGCTGTCCAACTTGCTTTTCCAGGACTGGAAATTGACCTCTTGACTGCGGATTATCCGCCCGATGTCCGGGTCGTCCGGCCGTGGACGAAGGTGGTCCGGCAGTGCAATCTCGTCGGCCCCTCCTATTTGCGACTGGAGGCGGGCGATTATCGCCTCCAGTCGCGCCTGCCGCAGAAAAAGCTGCCGTTCGTTGGCGCGCGCCGCCGTTTCGTCCAGCCGAATGAGCGGTTGGCCTGCGTCTACTTGATCGCCTTCGTTGACCAGGATTTCTTCGATGATCCCGCCTTCAAGGTGTTGGATGATCTTGTTCTGGCCGGTCGCGACGAAACTTCCCTGGGCGATGATGGCAGCGGCCAGTGGCGCCGTGAAGGCCCACCAGCTGAAGCCGCCGAACGTAACTGCCATGAGGGCGAGCCCAAAGACGGTATGTCTCCAGATCGAGCGCGGAACCGGTGAATACCACTCGAGGTCGTAAACTTTGACTGCGTCTGTCATGGTCGCCTACGTAAGCTGATTGTGGTCGAGCGGATTGCCCTCGAGATTCATTCCGCGGGAGGCGAGGGCCTTGAGAACGTCCTGGCGCATGCCGAAGAGGGCCACGGTGCCGTTCACCAGCAGCAGCACCTTGTCGACGCTGTTGAGGAGGGCCGGTCGTTGGGTAACGGTCACGACGGTGATCTGCTGCTTCCTTGCATGGGCGAGTGCCCGCGTCAGCGCCGCCTCTCCCGCGCTGTCGAGATTGGAATTGGGCTCGTCGAGCACCACCATGCGAGGATTGCCGAAAAAGGCGCGGGCGAGCGCGACGCGTTGTTTCTGGCCGCCTGAGAGGGGGGATCCGTCCGCCGCCACGAAAGTCTCATATCCGTGCGGCAGCTGCGCGATCATGTCATGCACATCGGCGAGCTTGGCGGCCGCATAGATTTCAGCGTCGCTGGCGTCCTCCCGCATGCGGGCGATATTGGCCTTGATGGTTCCCGGAAAGAGCTGGACGTCCTGTGGGAGATAGCCGATGCTTTCGCCGAACTGACGTTGGTCCCAGTTCCTCAGATCCATGAGATCGAGCCGGACATTGCCGGATGTCGGCAGGATGGAGCCGACAAGCATTTTGCCGAGCGTTGTCTTGCCCGCTCCGGAACTGCCGATCACGGCCAGCGAATCACCCGGATTGAGCGAGAAGGTCACGCCGTTGAGGATGACGCGCTTCGTGCCTTGCGGGACGAAAAGCAGCCGTTCGACGTCGAGGCGCCCTTCCGGACGCGGCAGTTTCAGGCGCTCGAAATTGAGCGGCGAGGACTGCAGCAGGGAGGCGATGCGAGAATAGGCGGCGCGCGATTGGACCACCTGGTTCCAGCCTTCGATCGCCCCCTCGATCGGCCCGAGGGCTCGGCCGGCAATGATCGATGCGGCGATCACCATACCGCCCGTAAGGTCCCCACGCAGGGCGAGATTGGCGCCCCAGCCGAGCATCATGACCTGGGTGAGCGACCGCAAGGCCTTGGAGAGGGAAGCGAATGCAATGTTGCGGTCCTGCGCCACGACTTGCGCCGTGAACGAGCTGGCCATGTCCCTGCCCCAGATGCGGACGGATTCCGGGATCATGGCAAGCGCATTGATGATCTGCGAATTGCGCGACATCGAATCGAGGTGGAGGTTTGCCTTGCTCTGAAACGTATTGGCTTCGCCGAAGGAAGCCGCCGTCGCCTTCTGGTTCAACAAGGTCACGACGAGAAGAAGCAGTGCCGAGGTGATGACGATGGAGCCGAGATGCGGGTGAATGAGGAAGACTGCCACCACAAAAAACGGCGCGATCGGGGCATCGAGAAAGGAGAGCAGTGTGCTCGACACCAGAAAGGAGCGCAGCTGCTGCAGATCGCCAAGCGTCTGATATTCGCGACCATTGCTGTGCAGCGAGGCTCTGGCGGCCGCGCTGAGGATCGGCGCGCCGAGCTGCGCGGCAACCTCCACCGCGGTGCGCATCAGGATCATGCGGCGAACTGCATCGAAAATCGCCTGCAGGATGACGGCGCCGACAATCAGCCCAGTGAGCATCACCAACGTGTCGATCGAGCGGCTCGTGAGCACCCGGTCGGATATCTGAAACAGATAGATCGGTATGGCGAGCACGAGAATGTTGGTGGCGATGGTGAACAGCATCACGATCATTAGGTTCTGCCTGATCGCCCGCAGACCCGCCTTGAGACTGGCGGAGAAATCGACCGGGCCGAGGCGTTTATGGAAGACACCGGCGCCTCCGCCTCCTCCTTTGCCGTCTCCGCCGCCTTCTCCTCCCGGGGAGCCACGCTTATCCGGTGTCCGGGCCTCTGCCTTTATCGGACCGCGGTCGCCCTCGATAACGACCATTCCCGACATGGTGGTCTTGTCCTTGGCTTCGGCCCTGGGCTCGGCACTTGGTTTTTCGAAGCGCGGTTCGGGTTTGCCGTCGTCCTGAATCAGCCCGCTGCCGGATTCCCCGTTTCCTCGTCCGTCCCGGATTTCGGGGGCGTTTGCGGTGTCGGCTTTCAGGGGAGGCGGGGCTGCCTGTAGAATGACCTCGGCTGCCGGCGTCGAAATCCGCTCGGATGCGGTCGGGGCGGTCGTATCTGGGCCATTGGTGTTCTGGTCAGGTCTTGCGGCCGCCGCGCCGCGAAGATGGTCAATCACCTCGTCGATCTCCTTGACGGTGCGCTTCAGGACGTTCTCCCGACGGTCGAGTGTACGGAGCACTTGATCAGGGGAATGCTCCGCCTTGGAATCGAGCGAAGAGACCACGTCGCCGTCCGTGGCGAGCTCTTCAAAGGTCGGTGCGCGGTCGTCGGCCATCATCTCCTCCGCCGGCCCATCAGGCGAGCATGCTTTGCATGGGATCGGCACTCGTCGTGTCGATCGGAGGCGGCGCGTGGTCCAGGGGCTTGGGTCCGGGGTCCGGAGCCATCATGTCTTCGCCGAGGAATGCCACCGCTTCGTTGATGAGCGCGTCGGGATTCTGGGCTGCGAGGTCGGGTTCGGTATCGATCAGCTGGGCTTGGAAAAGGACCTCGTCCGAATAGGCGTTGCCGCCGGTGTAAATGGTCTTGCCGGGGTCGGCATCGACGATTCCCGCATAGTTGACCAAGCTGTTCGAACCCGTCGAAATCGTCCAATCCGCCTTGGCATGGCCGACGAGCTTGTTCTTCGCCAGCGCGACCTCGTCGCTGTCGCCCAGGATGTTGGTCTGCTTGATGGAATTGAGATTGACGAGGTGACCCTTGATATTGAGGACCTTCAAGCCGTTCATGCCGGCGAACGCGTCATCCCTGAGGACGTCCTTCGGAAGCGATTTCTTGTCGCCTGCGAGATCGCCGAAGGCGTCAAGGTAGGATTCCGGCATCGGCTCCACGGTGGTCGCCCCACCTGCTTCCACGATGCCCGCCTCATTCCAGAGCAGGTTTTCCCCGGTGGAGACCGACCCCTGGCCGCTTGTGCCGAAGCCTTCGACGGCGTCAACCAGGTCGTTGTCGAGCAGGATATTCGCCTGCTGGATGATATTGGCGTCGTAAACATCGCCGCCGACGAAGATGAGGTCGTAGTAGTGGCCGAGCTCGGCGAGCGAGACGTCGTTGATCGCGGTGTTGTCGCCTGTAATGATCGAAGCCTTGGTGCCGGCGGACGCGAGAACGGCCGTGTCCTCATCCGTCACGAAGGTGAATTGCTCGATCCAGTTCACAATCAGGAGGTCGCCCTCGATCTCGGTGATCGCCCAGACCTTCGGGAAGTCGCCGACTCCCGCCTGCTCTGTGTTGGCGGGGGAGGGGTCGAGATGCTTGAACATCGCGATGTTGAACGTCTCGGACGGCTTGGCCGAGTCGAGGTTCCAGCCGTTGAGGGCGGGACTCAAGAGATCGTTGTCGCACAGCACATTGATCTGGCTGATCGCGTTGAGCTCGACATGGTCGCCGGCGACAGCGAGCACCTGCGACTGTAGCGAGTTGTTTGTCAGTTGCACGGAATTGACCAGGGTGTTGCCGCCGGCTTGCAGTTCGACCGCAGGCTCGATCGAGACGGGTCCCTTGCCCGCGGTGAAGGCGCCGCCGGCCTGATCGGTGGGAGCCGGCTTGCCGTCCGGCATCTCCTCCTGTGGCGGCAGGTAGTCTTCGAGGCTGGGTGCCTGCTCTACGAGCTCTCCATCGACGAACGTGCCTTCGAGGGTCTCGGATTTCGCCACGAAGGCGCCTTCCTGTCCGTCGGCGGAGAAGGCATCAAGCTCCTGCGCAGCGGTTGTGATGTAGGTGGCAATCTCCTCGGGCGAACCTGGAATCTCCTCGTCGCCGAGGGGGGACATCTGCCGCGCCGCTTCGATGAGATCGTTCATGAGGGCGCTGTTGTCCACCTGGGATTCGACGTGCAGACCGTGACCGCCAAGGCTGACGACATCGTTGTCCGAAAGCCAGATGTGCTGGGAAGCGTACACAGCCGTCGACCCGGGCGGATCGATCTGAAATTCC
This sequence comes from Sinorhizobium glycinis, assembly GCF_001651865.1. GTDB lineage: Bacteria > Pseudomonadota > Alphaproteobacteria > Rhizobiales > Rhizobiaceae > Sinorhizobium > Sinorhizobium glycinis. Next base: position 905,559 of record NZ_LPUX01000053.1, on the reverse strand, counting down.
GCGGCGCCGCCCGACGATGTGGAACTGGGCGCATTCGGGGTATAGGGGCCGGGATTGTCGATTTCGCTTACCGGGCGCGAGGGCGTTATTTCCTCTGGGTGGACGCCGGGATGCCGTCCGAGGGACGTCTCGACCAGGTCCGGCTCGACCGGCCGATAGGAAACACGGGGATCGAAGCCCTCGAGCTCGTAATTCGCCTTGACCGTGACGGGCACGGAGGACAGCTCCTGCGGGTCTTCCTGGGCTTTCTGGAGAGCCTTGAACTCTTCATAGGCCTCACGCAGTCGGACTTCTTCGATGGCAATTGCGAACAGCCCGATGAAATGGGCAATCGCCTCGGTGGTCTTGTCGAAATACACGGTCATTGTCAGCCCGCCTTTGCATTTCGGTGCCGTTGGGCCGCGCGGGACGAGCCCGCGCAGTCCAGTTCAATTCCCGATTCCGAGGATTGCGGATCGGAGGCGTCGAAATACCCTTAGGCGTCTTCGTCTTCGCCGATCGACGTGGTGCTGTAGTTGCCCCCGACGACCGTCATGTCGATCGTGTTGCCTTGCAGATTGGCGCCGAGCACGAACTGCTGGTTGAAGGCATTCGTGTCGATCACCGCATCGGCGCTTGCCGAGGAGATTCCTTCGAGGAAACTGTCATCCCCGTTGTAGGAACCCCAGGTCCCGCCTGCGCCACCTGCACCGCCAGCTCCGGTCGTGGCAATGCCGCCTGCGGCGCCCGCGCCGCCTGCACCGCCTGTGGCGTCGCCGCCTGCACCGCCGCCGGCCCAGGTATCGCCAGCCCAGGCGCCCGTGAGGGCAAGGCCGCCGCTACCGGCGCCACCAGTTGCGGCTCCGCCGGACCCGGCTCCGCCGGCAGCATCGCCGGAGGTTCCGCCGTTGGCGTTGGCAGCGCCGCCGCCACCGCCGCCGCCGCCGTTACCAGCACCGAGACCGAAGCCTGCGCCTATGCCCACGCCGGCGCCGAGAGCATTCCCGCCGTCACCACCATCGTCCGAGCTGCCCCCATTGGCGTCGCCGGTCTTGCCGACGGCGACGCTGTTGCCGCCGTCATTGTCGCCGCCGTCGCCGCCGAAGTTGAGGATCGGGATCGAGAAGCCGTGGGAATCTGCCCCGTCGCCGCCGTTGCCGGCGTCCTTGGCAGTCGCGTCGTCGCTTTCGACGTCACCCGTCTTGCCACCATCGCCCGCCTTGCTGTCGCCACCTTCGCCGCCGGCTGCCGCGCCGACGCCAAGGCCGACACCGAGCCCGAGCCCGAGCCCGAGGCCGGCTCCGCCATTGCCGCCGTCGCCAGCCTTTGCGTAGCCGCCGTTGGCATTGCCGCTGGTTCCGCCTGTGCCGACGCCGACGCTTGCCGCGATACCGCCGTAGCCGTCGCCACCGTCAGCATCGCCCTTGTTGTATGCATCGCTGCCGATGGCTTTTCCGCCGCTCGCGAAGCCGCCAATCGCGGCGCCACCATCGCCCCCGTCGCCACCGTCGGCATCGGCATCCCCGCCGCCTTCGCCGCCGTCACCGCCGGCATCGATGCCGTCGTCCGACTTGGCGTAGCCGCCATAGGCATCGCCCTTCTGGTACAAGGTGCCGTCATTGGAGACGTCGTGCAGATAGTCGTCATCCGACATGATGGCGGATTGGCTGAAGACGTTACCGACGTCATTGCCTGCGCCGCCGAGTGAGTCGTTCAAGATGTCCTTGAAGCTGATGCTGGCCATGCCGTTGATGGTCGAGTCGTCGACGTCGACAAAGTCGTCATCCGAGGGCTTCCAGCCATCCAGGTCGAGCTTGACGTCCACGTCCACGTCAACGTCGGTCTTGCTTTCTACGTCGACCTTGGTCTCGCTCTTGTTCAGGTTGGCGTTCAGGTTGGCGTTACCGTTCACGTTGGCATTGCCGTTTCCGTTCAGGTTGGCATTGCCGTTGCCGTTCAGGTTTCCATTGCCGTTGGCATTCCCGTTGCCGTTGAGATTGCCATTGCCGTTGAGGTTTCCGTTCAGGTTGTGGGACGCGCTGGACTGCGTTTGATCTTGTCCCTGGTCCTGTCCCTGATCCTGACCTTGGTCCTGTCCCTGTTTCTGCTTCTGAAGTTCAAGCTGCGCTTGAAGCTCATGCTGGCTCTGGTCCTGAGTTTGGTCCTGGCTTTGGGTGTCCCATGGCCACAGGAAATTCTTGTCATTGCTCATAAGAGTATCCTCAAATTGAGCCGCGACAGCCGAACCGCCATTTTCTTTCACGCGGATTTGAGCCATGCGCGGGCTGAGTGTTGATGATGAGGAAGCGGGATCGACGGCCAGGAATGGCCGCAGGTCCGCTGTTCAAGGTTCTCGTCTTGCGCTGGGCATTCACTCTCCCTTCTTTGAGGGGAGCAGTAGGTCCTTCGAAAGGAGCGCCCTTGCGGCGCAGACACTCGTCCTCCCAGACCTGAGCGTTTTCCTGCTCCCGTGCTGCGGGAAAAAGTCTGTTGCCGGGACAACCGAAATGTAAGTTGCCAGTTCGATGGAGGAGATGCGCCCGAGAATTCCACGGGTGGATAGGCTGCTAACTTGAGGTAGTATACCGGGCGCCGAAATGAGATATTCTCACCATTCTGTATACGGGCACGTAAACCTATGAAGAGATACCAAGAGCTCCTACTTTTGATTGGGCAACTGAACTACACCTGGACCAACACTGAAAGCCTGCTCATTTACCTGATCGCCGGCCTTGCCAATACGGACAAGGAGACGGCCATCGTCATCTTCCTGACGCTTAATACCACGCGCGCTCGCATCGAGCTCGTCGAGAGACTCGCCAAGACGAGCAAGACACCAGCGTCGCGCCGGCAAGAAATTCTTGCAATAACGCAACAACTTGGTCGGCAGGTGAAGCTTAGGAACAAATACAGCCACTGCATTTATTCCTTCGACGAGACCGGTGATCAGGCGAGCACCCAGTTGATGGCCATCTTTGACAGCAAGGACACGATCAAATACGGCAAGATCGAGCAGATCGACGATGCGGAAATCGTGCGGATCAACGAGGTCATCGAGCACATCCAGAGGATCAACAGGGAGATCTGGGCGATGGTCGACCGATACTCCTTCCCACGCTGACACTGGAGCCTGAGGCCGCTTCGCCTTTCACGTGGAACCGGCTTCAGCTTTTGAGCCGCTAGAGCGGGATGCGCTCACATACGTTCGCATCGCCGCTCTAAACCTTTGTTTTTGCCGCATTTGTGCGACGTCAGGTGATTCCACCTGACTGCAAAATGCTCTAGCAATGGCTGATTGCCTCGCAGACCCGAGTCGACTTGCTGTGGCATTCCGCCGGCTGTATCGACCCGGAAACTTTGTGAAGGTTGCGGCGTTCCTCGACTTCGCCACGGGGCGCATTGGAGAAGCAAATAGCTCGGGTCTGGCAGCGAGCAGAGCGACGCGCCTGCTCGGCACTCTCGTCAGGAAAATGTCCGGAAGCGCGAGAGGTTCATCAACTCTTGTGGCGCATCCCACCGGAACAACGGGCGAATGGCAACGGCCCCACCTCGGTTGAGGTGGGGCCGTAATCGCGATCAATCAGGACGGCCTACAGACGGTTGTCTTGGCTGCCATCATGCTCGATGCCAAAGGGGCGACCGCGTCGCCCCGGCACCGACGCCGTTAGATGGCCTGGTATGCCGCCAGGATCGCCTCCACCTGCGAGGTGTTCAGGGCTTCCACCTGCGTTGTCGTGACGGCCAGCAACTGGTCGCTGGACAGGCTCAGGATGTCGTCCGTGGACAGACCGGCGATTGCAGTCGTGCTGATCGCGGCGATGTCGGCGGTCGAGAGGGTCGCGAGATCGTCCGTTGACAGGGCCGCGATGTCGGCCGAGTCCAGCGCTGCGACCTGGGCCGAAGTCAGTGCCTCGACCTGGTCGGTGCTGAGCGCGTCGATCTGGTCGGAGCTGAGCGCGCCGATGACCTTCGTGTTCAGGGCTGCGACCTGATCGGTGGTCAGTGCCGCGACGTTGTCCGTGCTGAACGCGGCCAGTTGCGTCGAGGTCAGGGCTCCGATCTGGGCCGAGGTAAGCGCCGCGACCTGGTCCGAGGTCAAGGCCCCGATCTGGGCGGTGGAGAGCGCTGCGACCTGAGTGGTCTTCAGCGCCGCCGCCTGATCGGTGGACAGTGCCGCGACATTGTCGGTGGACAGACCCGTGAGCGCCGTGACCGCGATGGCCGCGATGTCGGCGGTCGAGAAGGTCGCGAGATCCTCGGAGGCGAAGGCGGCGAGTTGCGCCGAGCCGAGCGATGCAACTTGCGCCGTCGTCAGGGCCTCGGCTTGGTCGGAGCTCAGCGCGCCGATCTGTACCGAGCTCAAGGCTGCGACCGTCTTCGAGTTCAGCGCCGCAACCTGATCGGTGGAGAGCGCCGCGACATTGTCGGTGGAGAACGCCGCAATCTGTGTCGAGCTCAGGACGCCGACCTGGGACGAGGTGAGCGCAGTCACCTGGTCCGAGGTGAGGGCGGCGATCTGGGCGGTGGAGAGCGCCGCGACCTGGGTGGTCTTCAGCGCCGCAGCCTGATCGGTCGACAGGGCCGCGACATTGTCGGTTGAGAGACCCGACAGGGCGGTTGCGGCAATTGCCGCAATCTCCGAGGTCGAGAAGGTTGCAATGTCCTCGGAAGCGAGAGCCGCGATGTCGGCCGAGTCGAGCGCCGCGATCTGGGCAGAGGTCAGCGCCTCAGCCTGATCGGAGCTCAGCGCTTCGATCTGTGCCGAGCTCAGCGCGGCGACCGTCTTCGAGTTCAACGCTGCGACCTGGTCGGTGGAGAGCGCCGCGACATTGTCGGTGGAGAGCGCCGAAATCTGCGACGAGGTGAGGGCTCCGACCTGCGAAGAGGTGAGCGCCACGACCTGGTCCGAAGTCAGGGCCGCAATCTGGGCAGTCTTCAGCGCCACGACCTGGGTGGTCTTCAGCGCTGCGGCCTGATCGGTGGAAAGCGCCGCGACATTGTCGGTGCTGAGACCCGCCAGCGCCGTGACCGTGATCGCCTGAATGTCGGCAGTCGAGAAGGTCGCGATGTCCTCCGAGGCCAGAGCCGCGACCTGCGTCGAGGTGAGCGAGGCGACTTGCGCCGTGGTCAGGGCCTCGGCCTGGTCGGAGCTCAGGGCTTCGATCTGGGCCGAGGTCAGGGCGGCGACGCTCTTCGAGTTGAGCGCTGCCACCTGGTCGGTGGAGAGCGCCGCGACATTGTCGGTGGAGAGCGCCTTCACCTGCGTGGAGGTCAGAGCTCCGACCTGAGACGAGGTGAGCGCCGTTACCTGATCCGAGGTGAGGGCCGCGACCTGGGCGGTGGAGAGTGCTGCGACCTGGCTGGTCTTCAACGCTGCAGCCTGGTCGGTAGACAGTGCCGCCAGATTGTCGGTGGACAGACCCGTGAGTGCCGTGACCGTGATCGCCGCAATGTCGGCGGTCGAGAAGGTCGCGAGATCCTCGGAGGCAAGGGCTGCGATTTGCGTCGAGCCGAGTGCCGCCACCTGCGCCGTGGTCAGAGCTTCTGCCTGGTCGGAGCTGAGAGCGCCGATCTGTGCCGACGTCAGAGCTGCCACCGTCTTCGAGTTCAGCGCTGCGACCTGGTCGGTGGAGAGTGCGGCGATATTGTCGGTGGAGAGCACCGAAATCTGCGTCGAGCTCAGGGCTCCGACCTGTGACGAGGTGAGCGCCGCGATCTGGTCCGAGGTGAGGGCGGCGATCTGGGCGGTTTTCAGCGCCGCGACCTGGGTGGTCTTCAGCGCTGCAGCCTGATCGGTCGACAGAGCCGCGACGTTATCCGTCGAGAGGCCTGCCAGCGCTGCGACCGTGATGGCCGCAATATCGGCGGTCGAGAAGGTTGCGATATCTTCCGAAGCCAGAGCACCCATCTGCGCCATGGTCAGAGCGCCGACCTGCGCCGAGGTCAGCGCTTCGAGCTGATCGGAGCTCATTGCGTCGATCTGTACCGTCGACAGTGATGCCAGGGTCTTGGTGTTCAGGGCCGCGACCTGATCGGTGGTCAGTGCCGAGAGGCTGTCAGTGGTGATCGCGGACGCCTGCGTCGAGGTCAGGGCACCGATCTGAGTGGTGCTCAGGGCGGCGATCTGGTCCGAGGTGAGTGCGGCGATCTGGGTGCTCTTCAGCGCCGCGACCTGGGTGGTCTTCAGTGCTGCCGCCTGATCGGTAGAGAGTGCCGCGACATTGTCGGTGGAGAGGCCGGCAAGTGCGGCGACCGAGATTGCCGCAATGTCGGCGGTCGAGAAGGCAGCGATATCTTCAGAAGCCAGCGCAGAGAGCTGCGTCGAGCTGAGCGCGCCGACAAGAACCGAGGTCAGCGCCTCGACCTGCGTGGAGCTGAGCGCGCCGATCTGTGCCGTGGTCAGAGCTGCGACGGTCTTCGAGTTCAGCGCCGCCACATGGTCGGTGGAGAGTGCCGCAATATTGTCGGTGCTGATTGCAGACACCTGCGACGAGGTAAGCGCTCCAACCTGGGACGTGGTGAGCGCAGTCACCTGGTCCGAGGTGAGGGCGGCGATCTGGGCGGTCTTCAGCGCCGCGACCTGGGTGGTCTTCAGCGCCGCGGCCTGATCGGTCGAGAGTGCCGCGACGTTGTCGGTGCTAAGACCCGTCAGGGCAGTGACCGTGATTGCCGCAATGTCGGCGGTCGAGAAGGCGGCGATGTCCTCCGAGGCAAAAGCCGCAATCTGAGTCGAGCTGAGCGATGCCACTTGAGCCGTGGTCAGAGCCTCGGCCTGATCCGAGGTCAGGGCTTCGACCTGTGCCGAGCTGAGCGCTGCGACGGTCTTCGAGTTCAAGGCGGCGACCTGGTCGGTGGAGAGTGCCGCGACATTGTCGGTGGAGAGCGCCTTCACCTGCGTCGAGGTCAGGGCTCCGACCTGCGAGGAGGTGAGCGCCACGACCTGGTCCGAGGTGAGGGCGGCAACCTGCGTGGATTTCAGCGCAGCAACCTGGGTGGTCTTCAGCGCCGCGGCCTGATCGGTGGAGAGCGCCGCGACATTGTCCGTGGAAAGGCCCGAAAGCGCCGTGACGGTGATTGCCGCGATGTCGGCGGTCGAGAAGGCGGCGATGTCCTCAGAGGCAAAAGCCGCAATCTGCGTCGAGGTGAGCGCGGCGACTTGCGCCGTGGTCAGCGCCTCGGCCTGGTCGGAGGTGAGAGCGCCGATCTGTGCCGAGTTCAGCGCTGCGACGGTCTTCGAGTTGAGCGCCGCCACCTGGTCGGTGGAGAGTGCGGCGACATTGTCGGTCGAGAGCGCCGAAATCTGGGTCGAGCTCAGGGCTCCGACCTGAGACGAAGTGAGCGACACGACCTGGTCCGAAGTGAGGGCGGCGACCTGGGCCGTCTTCAGCGCTGCGATCTGAGTGGTCTTCAGCGCAGCGGTCTGATCGGTCGACAGCGCCGCGACATTGTCCGTGCTCAGTCCCGAGAGGGCGGTCGCGGTGATTGCCGCGATCTCCGAAGTCGAGAAGGTTGCGATATCCTCGGAAGCGAGCGCCGCAATGTCGGCCGAGTCGAGTGCGGCGATCTGCACGGCGGACAGGGCTTCGACCTGATCGGAGCTGAGCGCGCCGATCTGTGCCGAGCTCAGTGCCGCGACGGTCTTCGAGTTGAGCGCCGCAACCTGGTCGGTGGAGAGCGCGGCGACATTGTCAGTGGAGAGCGCCGAAATCTGCGTCGAGGTCAGGACGCCGACCTGTGACGAGGTGAGCGCCGTGACTTGATCGGAAGTGAGGGCGGCGATCTGGGCGGTCTTCAGCGCCGCGACTTGGGTGGTCTTCAAGGCTGCGGCCTGGTCGGTGGAGAGCGCCGCGACATTGTCGCTGGAAAGACCGGCGAGCGCCGTGACCGTGATCGCCGCGATGTCAGCAGTCGAGAAGGCCGCAATATCTTCGGAGGCGAAAGCCGCAATCTGCGTCGAGGTGAGCGAGGCCACTTGGGCCGTGGTGAGAGCCTCGGCCTGGTCGGAGGTGAGGGCGCCGATCTGTGCCGACGTCAGGGCGGCGACGCTCTTCGAGTTGAGCGCTGCGACCTGGTCGGTGGAGAGGGCCGCGATATTGTCGGTGGAGAGTGCCTTTACCTGTGTCGAGCTCAGGGCGGCGATCTGCGAAGAGCTAAGCGCGCCGACCTGGTCCGTCGTGAGGGCGGCGATCTGGGCGGTCTTCAGCGCTGCAACCTGGGTGGTCTTCAGTGCAGCGGCCTGGTCGGTGGACAGTGCCGCGAGATTGTCGGTGGAGAGACCGGCGAGCGCGGTAACGGAGATCGCTGCGACCTCGGCGGTCGAGAAGGTGGTGATATCTTCAGAGGCCAAAGCCGCAATCTGCGTGGAGGTGAGCGCGGCCACTTGCGACGTGGTCAGGGCCTCGGCTTGGTCGGAGCTCAGGCCGCCGATCTGTGCCGAGCTCAGCGCTGCCACCTGCGACGTCGCCAGGCTTGCGATCTTGGCCGCATCGATGGCCGCCAGCTGGTCGAGGCTGATGCCGGCGACCGAGGTTGCCGAGATGGCGCTCAGTTGTGCGGTGCTGAAGACCGCGACATCGTCCGTATCGAGCGCCGCGATTTGGGTCGAGGAGAGCGCCTTGACCTGAGCAGTGGTCATAGCCGCGACGTCTTCCGTCGTCAGGGAGGCAACCGCGGAGGTCGAAAGATTCTTGATCTGGGTGACGCTCAGAGAAGAGATGATGGAAGTCATGGACGCGAGCCTTCAAAGTTAATCGCTTGTGGAAAACCCGTTGACGCCGAAAGTGCGACAAGCGCCGGGAACCCCGAAGGAACCAAGCGCGTGACACGTGCGACCTCGTGCGACGCCTGTCCACCCGGACGCGAAGACCCGCTTCGGCTCAAAGCGTCCTGATGGGCGAAAATATCGGGTTGAGGGACATGGCTCGCGTGAGCCCTAGCGTTCGGAAAGCTTCATGCACACAGGACCAGCGCGTCCTATTTCCTACGCCTATGAATGGAACCTTTCCCTGGCGAGATCGGCTCCGTCATCTTCGCCGCAGTCTCATCCGGCGGTTGCCGACTGCGGCACTCGGTTACTACGACTAGCTGCCAAAGTTAAAATTTTGGTTAACGGGCCGGCTTGAAGGGCAAATGCCAGAGCATTCGACCGGACTCGGCCTGGGCGCGAAGATTCGAGAGCAGGCTTGCGTCTGACGAGACGCTAATACATCGAATCCATGGTTGGCAATACGCAGCGAAAGGTAAAGTGCCGAGAGGCTCGACCGCTGCCTTATGCCGCTTCGTTCTGCCTCGCGGGCCGAAGGACCCGGGCAGGGCCGGAGGATGTTCATACGAGCGGTTCGTTGTGTACCACGCCCGATCCTTGCTTATCGAAGCGGCGCAAGCCCAAGGCAAGCTAGTCCGGTTAATGGCGTGAAATAGCCTTCGAACATGTTCTCTGCGTCGGCCGCCAACTCGCCTGTTAGTGGGATTTCAATGACCATTTACACTCACCTCGCTTCGGATCCTGCTTCTCCACTTGCTGGTTTCCTGGAAAGGGCGCGACAACAGCGGCTTCCCCTGACGGAATTGTTCCAGTTTGCCGAAAGCTTCAATGCCGCCGGGCAGAGAGAGCAGGCTGCCGAACTCTACAAATCCTGGATCGCCTACAACGATTCCAATCCGCTGCTTCACCTCGTCTATTTCAACTACTCCGTCACGCTCAGGCAGATGGGCGACCTTGCCGGCTCCATTCATGCCCTGCGCGCCTGCCTGAAGCTCGAGCCGCGCTTCGGCCAGGGTCATATCAATCTCGGCCGTGCCCTGGAGGATGCCGGACTGACGGGTCAGGCGATTCAACAATGGCAAGTCTATGCCGAGGCGACCTCCGAGATCACGCCGGAGCGCGCCGCGCATCGTTTGATGGTCCTCCAGCACATGGGTCGGGTGCTCGAGAATGCCGGTCTGATGGAGGAGGCGGAAAGCACGCTGTGGAAGGCGATCGAGCTCAGGCCAGACAAGACCGAGGCCGGCCAGCATTGGACATCGCTCAGGCAACGCCAATGCAAATGGCCGACATTGGCCCCTTCGGAACATGTATCGGCCCGGCAACTGCTCGATGCGCTGTCTCCGTTGACCCTTGCCTGTTATGCTGACGATCCGGTTTTCCAGCTTGCCAAGGCCTATCGCTACTGCAAGTCGCTGGTGGGCCGACCGGACTTGAACGGCTTCCCGAAGCTCCTGCCTCGGCAAAAGTCCGGAACCGGGCAGCGATTGCGCGTCGGCTATGTGTCGTCGGACCTGCGCGACCACGCGGTTGGCTTCGCGCTCAGCGAGGTTTTCGAAACGCACGACAAGAGCAGCGTCGAGATCTACGCCTATTATTGCGGCGAAGCGCGGACGGGCGACGCAACGCAGACGCGGATGATGAGCGCCATCGACTGCTGGCGCGACATTTCCGCCGTCAGTGACATCGACGCCGCAAAGCAGATCATCGCCGACGAAATCGACATTCTCGTCGATGTCAACGGCTACACGAAACATGCCCGCACCAAAATCTTCGCCTACCGGCCGGCGCCGGTGATCGTCAGCTTCTGCGGGTATCCGGGCACGATGGGCAGCCCCTTCCACCAATACATCATCGCCGACGAGCAGATCATCCCGCCGGAAAACGAGATCTACTATTCGGAAAAGGTGCTGCGCATCCCTTGCAACCAGCCCGTCGACCGCAAGCGGCAGATCGCGCCGCGGCCAAGCCGGGCCGAAGCGGGGCTGCCGGAGGACGGCTTCATATTCGCCTGCTTCAACGGTGCGCAGAAGATCACCGCCGCTTGCTTCGATCGCTGGATGGCAATCCTTGCCGCGACGCCCGGCAGCTTCCTCTGGCTGCTCGGCGGCGGCGAGAATGTCGATCAGCGCCTCAAGCAGGCGGCCGAACAGCGTGGTGTCGCACCCGAGCGCCTGATCTTTGCTTCGAAGGCTCCCAACCCCAACCATCTGGCGCGCATCGGATTGGCCGATCTCTTCCTCGACACCTTCCCCTATGGGGCGCATTCCACCGCCGGCGACGCGCTGACCATGGGATTGCCCGTCCTGACAGCGCCCGGCAACGGCTTCGCGTCGCGATTCTGCTCGAGCATCGTCGCCGCGGCAGGCGTGCCGGAACTCATTTGCGACGGACCGGACGACTTCGTCCGCAAGGCAATTGGGTTCGCGAAGGACCGACAGAGCCTCGCGCGTGTCAGGCAGGCTCTGGAGAGCCGGCGCGACGCGAGCGTATTGCGCGACATTCCGGCTCTCGTCCGGCGCCTGGAAGAACTGTTCTGGCAAATGCATGGCGAGTGCGAGCGCGGCGAAACGCCCGTGCCCGATCTCGGCAATCTCGACATCTATTACGAGGTCGGGGCGGAGATCATGAAGGAAAACGTGGAGTTCGTCGACAGCGCCGCCTATCGGCAGCGGTATGTCGAGAAGCTGGCCGAGTGGCACGCCTTTTCGCCAATCCCGTTCGACTCCCGCTTGTGGACAGCGGCGACAGCCGACGCGCGATGAGCGGCACCAGTTTCAGATAGTGAGGATGATATGGCTCCGGTTATACTTGTCACATTCGCAGGCCGACAGAAGAGGATGGAAATCCTCACCCGGTATATCCGTTCCGCCATGGAGGCCGGGATCATCGACGAGTGGCACGTCTGGGATTTCACCCGCTCGCTGCAGGATCATGAATGGGTGACGCGCGAATTCGGCCCCGTTCGCTACATGGGCTCCGCCGCGCCCTACCAGTCCAACGGATCGGTCGCGCCCAACCAACCGCTACGCCTCAGCGCGACGATCACCAACGACCTTCATCTCGCCATCGTTCCGGATGACGGCAGCCAAGACTACTTCGAACTGGTTGTCGGCGGTTGGAGCAACTCGCACTCGGTGTTGCGGAAACTGCCGCTAAGCCAACTCCAGAGTTTCGATCGCAACGATGTACCGGCGCTGTGGAGCAGACCCACTCCGGGCATACTGTCGCCGGGCACTGCCAATCAGATTGTCCTCAACATCGATGCGGCAGGTGTTCCCTCGCTCCATGTCAACAACGTAGCGATCGGCCGCTGGACCGAATTGGACTTGTCAGCCGGCGCGTCCATCATGGTCAGAGGCGGGTGGGGAGCCGACCTGGAACTGGGCAATGTACGAGAGCGGATACAACGTTTCGTCGGCAACCCGAATGAACAGATGCCCTATTGGCAGGCCTATGATTACTATGCCAAGCGGCTAAAGACCTTTTCGGATTCCATATTCCTGAAGTGCGACGACGACATCGTCTACATGGATCTCGAAAAGCTCAGCGATTTCATCGAGTTCAGGCGAACAAATCCGAAATATCTCGTGGTTTCCGCCAATGTGGTGAACAACGGAGTTTGCGCCCACTGGCAGCAGGTAGCGGGCTCCATTCCCGAGGGGGTTGGCCATTTCGAACGGCCGCCGGGCGGGTTTGGCGGGAGCCTCTGGCAGAGCGCGGAACGTGCCAATGAGCTGCACGACTACTTCCTGCAAACCAACAGCAAGCACCTGCCTTTGCCGAGCAAGGTGATCGAGTGGAACGAGCGTCAGTCGATCAACTTCATCGCCTGGCTCGGCAAGGACCTCGTGCATATGGCCCTTCCGAAGGGAGATGACGAGCGCGCGCTCACCGTTGATCTGCCGACGCTGCTTGAGCGGCCAACGGCGATCTACTCGGATTTCACCGTCAGTCATTTGAGCTTCGGACCCCAGGAGCAGGGCCTGGCGCTCGACCGCTTGATCGATGCCTATGATGAGCTGATGCGCAGCGCACTCGCCGCGTAACACACTCGTCGAATATCTCATTACCGGACTGGAGCGTCGTCGAATGCGCGCAAGCGGAACAATCGGTATCGTTGGGGCGGGACTGTCGGGTGCGGTCATTGGCCGGGAACTGGCCGAGGCGGGTCACCAGGTCGAGATCTTCGATGCGCGCGGCCACATCGCCGGAAACTGCCATACGGAGCGCGACGAAGACACCGGGGTCATGATCCATGTCTACGGCCCGCACATCTTCCATACGGACGACCGTGAAGTCTGGGATTATGTCAACAGCTTCCAGACTTTCGTGCCCTACAAGAACCGCGTGAAGACAACATCGGGGGACCAGGTCTACTCGCTGCCGGTCAACCTCCACACGATCAATCAGTTCTTCGCCAAAACCTTCAGGCCGGACGAGGCCCGTGCGTTCATCGAAGCTAAGGCGGACAGGTCGATCGAGGACCCGAAAACCTTCGAGGAGCAAGCGCTTCGCTTCGTGGGCAAGGACCTCTACGAGGCCTTCTTCCAGGGGTACACGCAAAAGCAGTGGGGCTGCTCGCCGACGGAATTGCCGGCGTCCATCCTGAAGCGGCTGCCGGTGCGCTTCAACTATGACGACAATTACTTCGCGCACAAATATCAGGGCATGCCGGAGAATGGCTACACCGATATGGTCGGCCGCATCCTTGACCATGCCAACATCAATGTGAGCCTCAACACCCGCTTTTCACGTGCGCAAAAGGACGGTTTTTCGCATGTGTTCTACTCAGGTTCGCTCGACGGCTATCTGGATCTCGAATTCGGCCCGTTGGGATATCGAACGCTCGACTTCGAGCGGTTTGAGTACGACGGCGATTACCAGGGCTGCGCGGTCATGAACTACGGCGATGTCTCCGTGCCCTACACCCGCATCACCGAGCATAAGCACTTCTCGCCGTGGGAGGAGCATAAAGGCTCCGTCTGCTACCGCGAGTTCTCCCGGGAATGCGGCCCTGACGACATCCCCTACTATCCAATCCGCCTCGTCAAGGACAAGGAACAACTGGCCCAGTATGTCGAGCGTGCAAGCCTCGAAACATCGATCACCTTTGTCGGGCGGCTCGGTACCTATCGCTATCTCGACATGGACGTGACCATTCGTGAGGCACTCGATACGGCACGGCTTTACCTCGCCCGAAGGGCGCAGAATGCGTCGATGCCGGTATTCGTGCACTCGCCGATCTGATCGACGATAACGATGGCGTGATTGTTGCGGATCAGCGCCATCGAACCGCCCCGGAATTCTGGCGATCCGGTCGGCAGAAGATAGACGGCAAACGAAAGAGCATGCCACGAAGGAAGGCGGGCCAATCTCACCCTATGGTCGCCCTGCGGACCGCTCCGCTGCAACGAATACGTGACGGCGTTGAAGGTCAGACAGACACAAGGTTGCTGACTATTATCGACGGCAGCTTATTCCCATAGCAGCCATGAGATCGCCCATGCCGGTATCCGGACGTTTCCCTCGCTCAACCTGCAATTCGAACTTGGGCTACGCCTTCTGACGACGGCGATCTCCGCGGTCGCCCGAACGGGCAACAGCTGTTGCCGGATGTGCCCGAGGCTTCAGGAACGACCGCTCTTTCGGGGCGTCGTTTGGCAGATAGAGACTATTCAGACCCCAAGGGTTTTCACGCATGACCTCCATCATTTCGTCCCTCAGCCCCACTCTGATCAAATCCTACTCGACGGCGGCCGTTGCTGCCTGGACGACGGAAGATGTGGCTTCGCTGACGACGAAGCAGATCAGCGTGCTGTCTTCCGCTCAGATCGCGGCGCTCGACACGGAGGATGTCGATGTCCTCAGCTCCCGGCAGCTGGGCGCCATCGCTCCAAGCGCCATCGTGGGTTTGACCCTGGAGCAGCTCGCCGTTCTCGACCGATCGGACATCGAAAGCTTCGGCACGAGCCAGGTTGCAGCCCTCACCACGACGCAGATAAATGGCCTGTCGACGGAGCAGGCGGAGGCTTTGACCTCGACCCAGGTCGGCGCCTTTAGCGCACTGCAGCTCTCGGTCCTGAGCGAGGAAGACCTGGCGGCCTTCTCGACTGCCGACATCGCGGCCATCGGCGCGAAAGCCATAACCGGGCTCCCCACGGATGTCTTCGCCTCGCTGTCCACGGATCAGATTGCCGCCTTGAGCACGCGTGCTGTCGCCGCCCTGACGACTGCGCAGATCGCCGCCTTGTCCACCGACCAGATTGCCGTCTTGACGACGGCCCAGGTCGGTGCATTGAAGGCGTCGCAAATCGATGCCTTGGGCACCGACGACATCGCCGCGCTTTCCACTGACCAGATAGCTGCGTTGAGCGCCTCGGCAATCACGGGGCTGTCCACCACTCAGATCGCCGTCCTGTCGACCGACCAGATCGAGGCACTGACCGTCTCGCAGGTGAAGGCGCTGACGGCGGCGCAGCTCGGGTCCCTGGAGACGGACGGCATAACGACATTCTCGACCGCCGAGATTGCGGCGATCAGCAAGGCCGCATGGGGCTTGACCACAGGCGCCATCGCTGCGCTCTCCACCGCCCAGGTTGCCGCCCTGAACACGACGGCGGTCGCCAGCCTGACGACCGGACAGATGGCCGCCTTGTCGACCGATCAGGCCGAGGCGATGTCCGCCTTGCAGGTGAAGGCGCTAAATTCGAGACAGCTTGCGGCGCTCGCCACCGACGGCATCGCGACGTTCTCGACTGCCGAAATCGCGGCGATCACCAACCTGGCCATCAAGGGCGTGAGCACGGAAGCGATCGCCGCGCTATCGACCGCTCAGGTTGCAGCGCTCAGCACGAGTGCGATCTCGGGCCTGACGACCGCGCAGAGCGAAGCATTGTCCTCCGACCAGACCGCGGTCCTTTCCGCCGCACAGCTCAGGACGTTGAGCTCGGCGCAAGTCGCCGCCCTTGGCACGGACAACGTCGAAGCCTTGTCCACGGACCAGGTCGCGGCGCTCAGCACCAAGGGCGTCATGGGGCTGACAACCGACCAGATCGCCGCCTTGTCGACCGACCAGGTCGAGGCTCTGTCAGTGACGCAGGTAAAGGTCCTGAACGCACGACAGATTGCGGCCCTTGGCACCGACGGGTTGGCTATGTTCTCGACCGGCGATATCGCGGCGCTCAGCAACAAAGCCGTATTGGGATTGGACGCCGAGGTCGTCGCGTCCCTGTCCACCGATCAAATTGCGGCACTCAGCACGAGTGCGGTCGCCAGCTTGACGAGCACCCAGATGGAGGCCTTGTCGACCGGTCAGGCGGGGGCCTTGTCCGTCTCGCAGGTGAAGGCGCTGAGCTCGGCACAGCTCGCCGCCCTCGGTGAGGACGGCATCGCAATGTTCTCGACCGCCGATATCGCGGCGATCACAAACAAAGCCGTCCCCGGCGTCAGCGCGGACGCACTTGCTGCGCTTTCCACCGCTCAGATAGCGGCGCTCAGCACGAGTGCGATCGCCAGTCTGGCGACCGCACAGATCGCTGCCCTGTCGACCGACCAGGCTGCGGCACTGTCCACCGCACAGCTCAAAGCCCTGAGCTCGACGCAGATTGCGGCGCTGAGCACGGACAACGTCGCGGCTTTGACCACGGTGCAGGTCGCCGCTCTCGGAACGAAGGCGGTTGCCGGGCTTGCCGCCGACCAGATCGAAGCCATGTCCTCCGATCAGGTCGCGGCTCTCTCCTCCGCACAGGTTGCCGCGTTCGGCTCCGAGCAGCTTGCGGCCCTCAGTGCGGAGGACATAGCGGCATTCTCGACCGCCGATATAGCGGCGATCAGTTCGAGCGCCGTAGCGGGGCTGACGGAAGATCTCATCGAAGCCCTCACCACGAACCAGGTCCTGGCGCTGAGCACGAAGGGCATCGCTCGCCTCAGCACCGATCAGATCGATGCCCTCTCCAGCGATCAGATCGCCGCCCTGTCCACCACGCAGGTGGCCGTCCTGAGCTCCACGCAGCTCTCGGCACTGAAGCCGGAGGATATCGCAAGTTTCTCGACCGCCGATATCGCTTCGATCGGTTCCAAGGCCATTTCCGGCTTGTCGGAGGATGTCGTGGCGGCTCTGTCCTCCACGCAGATTGCCGCGCTCAGCACCGCCGGCATCGCGGGATTGAGCACGGACCAGATGGCGACGCTCAGCTCCGACCAGGTTGCGGCCTTGAGCACCAAACAGATTGCAGCGCTGAAACCGACGCAGGTCGCCGCCTTGAGCACGGAGACCGTCGCGGCCTTGTCCTCCGACATGATCGCCGCGCTCAGCACTGCCGGCATCAACGAGTTGACCGCCGACCAGGTCGAGGCCCTTTCCTCGGATCAGATCGTGGCGCTGAGCACCAAGCAGGTTGCCGCGCTGAGCTCGGCGCAAATCGCCGCGCTGGACACCAGCGATATTGCGACGTTCTCGACCGACCAGATCGCGGCGTTGAGTACGGTTGCGATCACGGGGCTGAGCACAAAGCAGATCGATGCCCTGAGCACCGATCAGATGGACGCCCTGACCGCGGCACAAGTCGGCGTGCTAAGCTCGACGCAGCTTGGGGCGTTCGGAACGGAAGACATTGCGGCCTTCTCGACGAAGGACATTGCGGCGATCAGCGCAAGTGCGATGGCCGGACTGTCTACAGCCGTCGTGGCCGCCCTTTCCACCGACGAGATCGCTCTGCTGAGCACCGCCGGTGTTGCCGGCCTCAGCAGCGCCCAGTTGAACGTGCTCAGCAGCAGTCAGCTCGCCGCCCTGAGCACCAAGCAGGTCGCCGCGCTTGGGTCGGCGCAGATCGCCGCTTTGGGAACGAGCGATCTTGCGGGTCTCTCGACCGATCAGATCGCAGCTTTGAGCACGGCCGCGATCGCAGGGCTGAACACCAAGCAGCTCGTTGCCTTGAGCACCGATCAAGTGGAGGCCCTGTCCTCGACACAGGTAGGCGCTCTGAGCGCGACGCAGCTCCGAGGCCTGGCGGCGGAAGACATTGCGGTCTTTTCGACCAAGGACATCGCGGCGATCAGTTCGGATGCCGTGTCCAGCCTCTCCACCGCTGCTGTCGCTGCGCTTTCCACGGCTCAGGTCGCCGCCCTGAGCACGGCCGGCATTGCGGGTCTGAGCAGTGCGCAGGTCTACGCACTCGGCACCGATCAGCTCGCTGCCTTGAGCACCAAGCAGATTGCCGCGTTGAGTTCGGTGCACGTCACCGCGTTGGGCACCAGCGACATCCAGGTGCTTTCGACCGATCAGATCGAAGCCTTGGGCACCGCTGCCATCGCCGGACTGACCACCAAGCAGCTCGCCGCGTTGAGCACCGATCAGGTAGAGGCGCTGGCCGCTGCCCAGGTCGGCGCCCTGAGCTCGACGCAGCTAGCAGCCCTTGGCACGGACGACGTGGCGGGCTTCTCGACCAAGGACATGGCGGCCATCGGATCGAGCGCCATAGCGGGGCTTTCGACGGCTGCCATCGCTTCCCTTTCTACTGAGCAGATCGCCGCCCTGAGCGCCACTGCCGTTGCGGGACTGACCACCAAGCAGATGGCTGTCCTGAGTTCCGACCAGATTGGCGCCCTGTCGACCGAGCAGCTCAGCGGATTGACGTCCCAGCAAATCGCCGCCCTTGATGCAGACGACATAAAGGCACTCTCCGTCGACGAGGTCGCGGCGATCGGCGCGGATCTCGTTTCCGCTCTATCGACCGATGCCATCGCCGCCTTTTCCACCGATCAGATCGCCGCCTTGGATACGGATGCCGTTGCGGCGCTGAGCACCAAGCAGGTCGATGCCCTGAGCACCGATCAGCTTGCCGCCTTCACCACGGCTCAGGTCGGAGCGCTCACCTCCAGGCAGGTGGATGCCTTGAGCACGGATGACGTCGCGACGCTCTCGACCGACCAGATCGCTGCGCTGAGCGCGGCGGGTGTCGTCGGCCTCAGCACCGCGGACATCGCCATCTTGAGCGCGGGCCAGGTCGATGCCCTGACGGCGACCCAGATCGCCGCTCTCGGGTCGAGGCAAATCGCCGCCTTGAGTTCGGACGACATAGCAGGCTTTTCGACCGCGGAGATCGCGGCTCTCAGTTCCAGTGCCATAGCGGGATTGTCCACCGACACGATTGCGGTACTTTCGGCGGAGCAGATCGCCGCCTTGAGCACGGACGGGGTCGCCGGCCTTACCACCGCCCAGATGAACGTGTTGAGCACCGAACAGCTTGCCGCCCTTTCGACCGAACAGGTGGCTGCGCTTAGCTCCAAGCAGGTGGCGGTGCTGGGGACCGACGACCTGGCAGCTCTTTCGGCGGACCAGATTGCCGCGCTGGGTACCGCTGGCATTGCGGCCCTTTCGACCGCGCAGGTCGATGCGCTGAGCGCCGAGCAGCTCGAAGCCCTGACCACCGGCCAGGTGGCGGCGCTGAGTTCGACGCAAATCGCCGCCTTGAGCACCGACGATCTTGCGAACTTCTCGACCGCAGATATCGCGGCGATCAGTTCGGATGCCGTCGCGGGGCTATCCACGGACACGATAGCGGCGCTCTCGGCGGATCAGATCGCGGCTCTGAGCGCGGCCGGCATTGCCGGCCTTTCCACCGCCCAGGTCGGTGCGCTGAGCGCCGACCAGCTCGAGGCGCTTTCGACCGACCAGATCGCCTCCCTCAGCTCCAAACAGGTGGCGGCGCTCGGCACCGGCGACATAGCTGCCCTTACGACGGAACAGATTGCCGCTCTGAGCACGGCCGGCGTTGCGGCACTTTCCACGGCGCACATCCAGGCACTGGGCGCCGATCAGCTCGAGGCTCTGACCACCAGCCAGATCGCGGTGATGAGTTCGACGCAGATTGCGGCGCTGAGCACGGACGATCTGGAGAGCTTTTCGAGCGCGGATATCGGGGCGATCGGTTCGAGCGCCGTGGCGGGACTATCCACCGACACGCTGGCGGCGCTTTCGGCCGATCAGATCGCCGCCTTCAGCGCGGCCGGTGTAGCCGGTCTTTCCACCGCTCAGATCCAGGCATTGAGCACCGGCCAGCTCGAGGCGCTGTCGACCGGCCAGATCGCCGCGCTCAGCTCCAAACAGATGGCGGTGCTGGGAACGGACGACATTGCCATTCTCTCCACGGACCAGATTGCCGCCCTGGATACGGCTGCAATTGCCGGCCTTTCCACCGCTCAGATGGACGTGCTGAATGCCGATCAGCTCGAGGCGCTGACCTCCGCCCAGGTCGCCGTTATGAGTTCGACGCAGATCGCGGCGCTGAGCACGGGCGATCTGGAGAACTTTTCGACGGCCGAGATCGCGGCGATCAGTTCGCGTGCCGTAGCGGGACTGTCCACGGACACAATCGCTGCGCTTTCGGAGGATCAGATCGCGGCGCTTGGCACCGGTGGCATCGCCGGCCTTTCTACGGCCCAGATCAACGCGTTGAACACCGACCAGGTCGAGGCTCTCACCTCGCTCCAGATTGCCGCGCTGAGTTCGAAGCAGATCGCCGTCCTCGGCACGGATGATCTGGAGACCTTCTCGACGGACGAAATAGCGGCGATCAGTTCGAGTGCCGTAGCAGGACTGTCCACCGATACGATCGCTGCGCTTTCGGTCGATCAGATCGGGGCCTTGAGCTCGGCCGGCATATC
Organism: Sinorhizobium glycinis; assembly: GCF_001651865.1. Taxonomy (GTDB): domain Bacteria; phylum Pseudomonadota; class Alphaproteobacteria; order Rhizobiales; family Rhizobiaceae; genus Sinorhizobium; species Sinorhizobium glycinis. The sequence continues at coordinate 885,149 of NZ_LPUX01000053.1, read as the reverse complement.
AGGCCTTTCCACCGCCCAGATCAATGCGCTGAGCACTGACCAGATCGAGGGCCTGTCGACGGCGCAGATCAGCGGTCTCGGCTCCAAGCAGGTGGCGGCCCTGAGCACCGACGACCTCGCGGTGCTCTCGACGGCGCAGATTGCCGCGCTGAGCACGGCGGGTATTGCCGGCCTCGACAGCGACCAGGTCCATGCCTTGAGCGATGAGCAGGTCGAGGCCCTTACCACCGTCCAGATCGCTGCCATGAGCTCGGATGCGCTGTCGGGGCTGAGCACGGATGACTTGGAAGGCTTCTCGGGCGACGAACTCGCGGCGATCAGTTCGGCCGCCATCCGCGGACTGCCCACGGAATTCATTGCAGGGCTTTCCACCGCCGAGATTGCCGCCCTCGGCACGGCCAGCATTGCGGGCCTGAGCAGCGCTCAGGTCGGAGCCATGAGCGCCGAGCAGATCGATTCGCTGTCCACGGATCAGATTGCCGCCTTGAGCGCGGATGGGCTTGCGGGTTTCACTACCGAGGATCTCGCGACGTTTACGACCGAGGAGCTGCAGGCGATCAGCGCGGCTGCCATAAAGGGATTGTCCACGGACTTTGTCGCAGCACTCTCCACGGACGAGATCGCCGCCCTGAGAGCAAGTCAGGTCGGGTCGCTGAGCTACAACCAGGTGGCGGCGATGAGCGCCGCCCAGATCGCCACCTTGTCCACCGCGCAGCTCGGTGCTCTCAACGCCATACAGGCGGCGGCCTTGGGGACGGACGACATCGCCCAGCTCTCCACCGATGATATCGTCGCCTTGGGTACGAGTGGGATCTCGGGACTGACCACCAGGGTCGTCGCCGCCTTGACCACGGATCAGGCGGAGGCCCTGACGGCCGTTCAGGTCGGGGCGATGACCTCGGCGCAGGTCGCGGCCTTGGAGACCGAGGATCTGGCGACCTTCTCGGCCGAGGATGTCGCCTCGTTTAGCGCATCCGGTGTCGCGGGTCTGTCGACGGACGACATCTCGAACCTGTCCAGCACGCAACTCAACGCGTTGATGGACTCCCAGATGGACGCTCTGAACTCCGATCAGATAGCGGCAGTGATCGCGGCCTATCTGGCAACCTGAAGCATTTAGCCATTGCGGCTTGGTGCGCCACGGGCGGCAGCGAGCTGCTTGCGCGCCGCAGCCGGCGTGATCGAGAATGCCTTGCGGAATTTACGAATGAAGTGCGAGACGTTTTCGAAGCCGGTTTCCAGCGCGATCTCGATCAGCGGTTTGTCGGTGGAGGCGACGAGGCGCATCGCCGCGTCGAGGCGGAGCTTCAGATAGACGGATATCGGCGTCGCCCCGAGTTCGTTCTGGAACAGGCGCTCGAGCTGCCGGCGCGATATGCCGAGCACATTCGCCACGTCGTCGATGCCGATCAGATCTTCGAGATGCTGCTCCATGACCATCAGCGCAAGGCTGATCCGTTTGTCCTGCACCGGAACGGGGCCGAGCGGATTTCGCGGCTGCATTTCGCTCGCCTCGCGGCGACGCGTGATCTGCATGATTTCGAGCGCATTGCGTTCGGCGTCTTCGCCGACATGCTTCCTGATCAGATAGGTCGCGAGATCGGCGACACTGCTGCCGCCGGCGCAGGTGATGATGTTGCGGTCCTCAACGAAGATCCTGTTCGACGTGACCCCGATCGCGGGGAAGCGGGAGCGGAATTCGTTATGATGAAGCCAGCTCACGCAGGCGGAATGGCCGTCGAGCACGCCTGCCTCGGCGAGAACGAAGCTCCCGGTGCAAACGCCGATGATCGGCACGCCGGCGCGCGCGGCGCGGTGCAGGTAGTCGATCGTCTCCCGATCGAGCGGCTCGGCGACGTTGAGCCGTCCGCCGACGACTGCGATATAGCTGAATTCCGTCGGTGGACGAAGCGGCGCGGTCGGCGCCACCTGGATGCCGCAACTCGACATGACGAAGTTTCTCGTGCTGCCGAGCACCTCCCAGTCGCAGTTCACGCGCCCCGACTTGTCCTCCACGTCGCTTCCCAGGCGGAGCGCATCGACGAAGAGCGAGAAGGCGCTGAGCGTGAAGCTGCGCGCCAGAACGAATCCGACACGCAGCACGCCCTTGTTCGTGAGGGGCTTCCCGGCGGCAGCCGTTGTTTCCGTGAGAGCCGTTCGCAATGTCGCGCTGTTCCGTTATCGATGCGGGCGGGGTGCCCATAGACCTCCCGCCCGCCATGCGCGTCTCGAGACGCGCCTCCAAAGTTCGAGATCTGCTTCTATTCGCCGATTATCCCGCAAGCAACGGTCCGGGTAAATGCTTGTCTTACGTCCTGAGACAGCTGGGCTAATCCGCATTGACAGGATGACTTGTTAACCAACTTGACGGAAAATTCTTACTGCAGAAGCGCGGGCAAGGATCTACGCAGATGACAAAGCACATGATGAAGGTGCTGATGAGCCTCATGGCCGCGCTTTCGTTCGGCTCGCTCATGGTTCTCATGGCGGTTCTCTAGGATCGGGGCGGGGCGGCGCGCCGGCGCCGTGGCTGGGAGGTCAGGTTTCCGACACGTCGATCCATTCCGCGCCGGTCAGTTCCGCCATGCGGTGGGGGTTGATGTGGACGGCGGCGTTGATTGCGCCGGCAGCGGGAACGACCACATCGAAGGCCTTCAGGGCTTCATCGCAATAGACCGGATGCGGCTTCGCAAGGCCGAACGGGCAGACGCCGCCGACCGGATGGCCGATCTCGGATTCGACCTCGCTAGAGCCGAGCATGCGTGCCTTGGTGCCGAAGCGGGCCTTGTATTTCCTGTTGTCGAGGCGAGCGTCGCCGCGGGTGACGATGAGGATCACCTCGTCGCCGACGCGAAGCGCCAGCGTCTTGGCGATCTGTGCCGGCTCGACGCCGTGCCCTTCGGCCGCAAGCGCCACCGTGGCGGTGCTCTGCTCCAGTTCGATGACATCGATGTCCGGGGCGTGCTGGGAAAAGAACTCTTTGACGGAGGTGAGGCTCATCTCGGCTTGGGTCGTGGGTTGACAAAACGGAATGCGGGCGGAGAAAAGTCCGCGGGCCTTTCGAGGACGAGAATGTTTCAGTCGTCGTTCGAAGCGTCAAGGTCTTCCGGGCGTAGACCTTCCTGTTGCGGCGGCAGGTAGCCGTGGCTTGCGAACCAGTTTTCGAGAATCGTGGAGATTGCGTCCTGGCGCGTCAAAGTGGCCGGATGATCGCTCATATAGGATTGCAGCGCGGTTTCGATCTTCTCGGCATAGAACTCGGTCATTGTTCCCTCCGCTCGCTTCTTGCGGTGGCGATCCGCGGCTTCGGACGCGGATCGCTCCGGCGCCTCGTCAGTCGGACAGGAGTCGCCGTGGCACTTGTAATCGCTGAATGATTTTGTCCTCAAACCGGTTCCGATGATAGGTGATTCCCGCGTGGGAAATCGCCATTTCAGGCCTGTTTGACGATCCGGATCAGCACGAGCAGGATGATCGCACCGAGCGTCGAATGAATGATTGCGGCGAAAGTGCCGGTGCCGAGCGTGATGCCGACCGCCGGAAACAGATAGCCGGCGATAAGCGCGCCGATGACGCCGACCACGATGTTGCCGATCAGGCCGAAGCCGAAGCCGCTGACGATCAGGCCAGCGAGCCAGCCGGCAACCGCGCCGACGATCAGAAATACCAGAATGCTTTCAATGCCCATCAATGCTTCCTTTCGGTTGTGCTTGCCGGAAACATAGCTCATCCGTCGCGAGCAGATAGAGGCCAATCCGATCGGGAGTGATTTTTCTGCGCAAACGGGATGCCTTGCCGCGGAGCGGCTATTCCCACCCGCAGCGCCGTGGGCCCGAAAAGGCGCACGGCGCTGTGATGGTGACGATCCCCCGGGGTGCGGGACGCCCCGGGATCGCAATGCGACCGGATAGGAGCGACGGCCGGTGCGCGAGTGTCAGCGATTGCTTACCTTCACGCCGCCTCTTCAGACGATGCCGCCGCCGCCACCGGCAACCGCAGGTCGTTCGGCCGCTACCCGCGCCCGATAGCCGCTCGCCCGGTAGGTCGCGACCGGAGCGATGGCGCCGCCATTTTCGAGGCGGGCCATGGCGAGGATCGGCTCGACATCCGTACGGAAGGCGGCTTTCAGCGTCTCCGACGCCATCAGTGCGTCGTTTGCCTGCTGCTGGCCTTCGAGGGCCTGGCGATCGACGAGGAGCGCCTGGGCATAGGCGCGGCCGACTTCCGTCGCACTGGTCATCAGGCTCTCGATCGGGTCCGTGACGTTGTGGCTCTGATCGAGCATATGCGCCGGATTGAAGCCTTCCGCCGCGCGAGTCTCGGCGTCGACCAGCTCGTTGAACACCAGGAAGAGCCGGTAGGGATCGATCGAGCCGGTGTCGAGATCGTCGTCGCCATATTTCGAGTCGTTGAAATGGAAGCCGCCGAGCTTCTTGAACTGGATCAGCCGGGCGACGATCATCTCGATATTGACGTTCGGCGCATGATGGCCGAGATCGACGAGGCAGAAGGCCTTCGGCCCGAGCTCCTGTGCGATCAGGTAGTTCGTGCCCCAATCCTGCACCACCGTCGAGTAGAAGGCGGGCTCGTACATCTTGTGCTCGGTGAAGACGCGCCAGTCATCCGGAAGCGCCGCATAGACGGCCTTCATCGAGTCGAGATAGCGCTCGAAGGCTCGGGTGAAGTTGCTCTGTCCCGGGAAGTTGGAGCCGTCGCCGATCCACACCGTCAGCGCCTTCGAGCCGAGCGCCTTGCCGATCTCGATGCATTCGAGATTGTGCTCGACCGCCTGGCGGCGCGTTGCGGCATCGGTATGGGTGAGCGAGCCGAACTTGTAGGAATGCGCCTGGCCGGGAGCGTCCGAGAAGGTGTTCGAATTCATCGCATCGAAGCCGAGGCCGAGGGAGGTTCCCTTTTCCTTCAGCGCTGCCAGGTCGGCCACCTTGTCCCAGGGGATGTGCAGCGAAACGGCCGGCGTCGCCCGCGTCAACTCATGGATGACGCCGCAGTCTTCGAGCTTGTCGAAGATGTTGCGCGGCTCGCCGAGCCCGGGGAAGCGGGCAAAGCGCGTGCCGCCGGTGCCGACCCCCCAGGAGGGGACGGCGACGCCATAGGCGGCGACCTTCTGTTTGATCGCGTCGATGTCGACGCCGCGGCGTGCAAGCCGCTCGCCGAGGTTTTCGTAGTCGCGCCTCAACGCGTCCTGGCGCTTGGCATTCTCGGCTTCGATCACCGACGTGCTGATCATGTTGGTCATGGCAACCTCCCGTTCAGCGCGTGAAGGACTGGGCGTTGCCCGCGTCGACATTGACGATGTTGCCGGTCGATTTCGCCGACATGTCGGAGGCGAGGAAGTAGATGGCTTCGGCAATGTCCTCGGGAAAGACGCTGAGCTTCAGCATCGACCGATCGCGGTAATGTGCCTCCAGATCATCGACGTCCATCTTGTAGGCGGCTGCGCGTTGCTCCTTCCATTCGCCGCTCCAGATCTTGGAGCCGCGCAGAACCGCATCCGGATTGACCACGTTGACCCGGATCTGTGCCGATGCACCTTCGAGGGCGAGGCAGCGGGCAAGATGGATCTCGGCGGCCTTGGCCGTGCAGTAAGCCGACGCGCCGGGCGAGGCGGCAAGCCCGTTCTTGGAGGCGACGAAGACGACGTTGCCGCCGGCCTTCTGGCTGCGGAAGATGCGGAACGCTTCGCGCGAGACCAGGAAATAGCCGGTCGCGAGTATGTCGATGTTCTTGTTCCAGAGCGCCAGCGTCGTGTCTTCGATCGCCGCCGACGAGGCGAGGCCGGCATTGGAGACGAGAATATCGAGGCCGCCGAAGGCAAGCAGCGCATCTGCGAAGCCGGTCTCGACCGCCGCCTCGCTGGTCACGTTCATATTGACGGAGCGGACGAAATCCTTGCCGTAGCGCGCGGCGAGTTCGCTCTCGGCGGTTTCGAGGGCCGCCTCGTCGATGTCGGCGAGGACGACGCAGGCGCCTTCCTGCATCAGCCGGTTGGCCGTCGCCTTGCCGATGCCGCCGGCGGCGCCGGTGACGAGCGCGATGCGTCCGGCCAGGCTCTTCGGCTTCGGCATGCGCTGGAGCTTAGCTTCCTCGAGCAGCCAGTATTCGATGTCGAAGGCTTCCTGTTCGGGCAGGCCGACATAGGTCGAAACGCCCGAGGCGCCCCGCATCACGTTGATCGCGTTGACATAGAATTCGCCGGAAATGCGCGCCGTCGCCTTGTCCTTGGCGAAAGTGATCATGCCGACACCGGGAACGAGATAGACGACCGCGTTCGGGTCGCGCATCGCCGGGCTGTCGGCATGCTTGCAGCGGTCGTAGTAGCGCGCATAGTCGGCGCGGTAGGCGGCGATCGCCTCCGGCAGGCCGGCAAGGGTATTTTCGACATCCGGCTGAGCGGGATCGAAGTCGACCACGAGCGGCCGGATCTTCGTTCTGAGGAAATGGTCCGGGCAGCTTGTGCCGAGGGCCGCGAGCGGTTCGAGGTTCGTCGATGTTACGAAATCCAGGACGGCCTTGCTGTCGTCGAAATGGCCGACCTTCTTCTCATCAGTGCCGATCAGGCCGCGGATCACCGGCATCAGCTTCCTGGCAATTGCGGCGCGTTCCGCAGCGCCAAGCGCCGGTTTCGCCTCTCCGCCGAAGGCAGGCGCCGTATTTTCCGCCTCAAACCAGGCGATCGCCCGGTTGATGATCTCGATCGTCGTCTCGTAAGCCTCCTTGGCCGTGTCGCCCCAGGTGAAGAGCCCATGGCTTTCGAGCACCAGGCCGCGCGCCTTCGGGTTTTCGAGGCAGTATTTCTCCAGCCAGAGGCCGAGTTCGTAACCCGGCCGCTTCCAGGGCAGCCAGCCAATCTCGTCGCCGAAGATCTTCTTGGTCAGTTCCTTGCTGTTCTTCGAGGCGGCGATGGCGATGATTGCGTCCGGATGCATGTGGTCGACATGCGTTTTCGGCACATAGGCGTGCAGCGGCGTGTCGATCGAGGCGGCGCGCGGATTGAGGTTGAAGGTGCAATGCGGCAGGTATCCGACCATCTCGTCTTCGAATTCGACGCCGCGATAGATGCCCTTCAGCGCCCGGAGCTTTTCCATGTAGAGCGTCGCGAACCCGTCCATCTTGATCGTGCCGACGTCGCCGCCCGATCCTTTCACCCAGAGAACCTCGGCCATCTCGCCGGTGAGCGGGTCCTTCTCCATCACTTTCGCAGAGGTATTGCCGCCGCCGTAATTGGTGATGCGCTTGTCCGAGCCGAGCAGATTGGACCGGTAGAGAAGCCGCTCCGGCTCGCTCATCCCCGCCGCCTTGGCGTCGTCCCAGAGATTGGCCAGGCGTGCGCCCTGTTGCTTGTCGAGCATCTCGAATTCCTCCCGGTAAAGCTGGCCGCCGGCACTCGAGGCCGCGACGGTATGATTGGCATCAGATCACACGGCCGATGCGCGGATGTCAATCAAAAACGATCAAAAACGTTCATATTGCAATGCACAATGAAAAAAGATGATCGAAACTGATTGACAATGCGCGGGACTGATGGAAGCATGCAGGACATCGGAGGAGCGCATGCACGAGAAAGAAAGACATAGGATCATCCTGTCGGCAGTGCAGGAAAAGCCGGTCGTGACCGTGCCCGAGCTCGTCGAATTGACCGGCAGCTCGGAGGCGACGATCCGGCGTGATGTCGCGGCGCTCCATGTGCAGAAACGACTGCGCCGGGTGCGCGGCGGCGCCGAAGCGATCAATCCGCCGCAATTCGTCGGCCTTGCCGGCCGCCCCTTCAGCGTCAACGAGGGTCTGCATGCGCGGGAAAAGCAGGCGATCGCCCGCGAAGCGGTGGCGCTCTGCCAGGACGGCGAGCCGATCATCATCAATGGCGGCACCACGACCTTCCAGATGGTGCATTTCCTTTCCAACCGCCGGATGCAGGTCTTCACCAATTCCTTCCCGATCGCCGAGCATCTGCTGAAGCACTCGAAGAACACGGTGATGCTTTCCGGCGGCACGATCTACCGCGAGCAGAACATCATTCTGAGCCCGTTCGACAATGACGTGACGCGCAATTTCTACGCGCGCCGCATGTTCATGGGCGCGCAGGGGCTCGGGCCGCTCGGCCTTATGGAGGCCGACCCGCTCTTGATCCAGGCCGAGCAGAAGCTCATCGACCAGGCCGACGAGCTCGTGGTGCTCGCCGATTCCTCGAAATTTCACAAGCGTTCGAGCCTCATTCTTTGCGGCCTCAAGCGCATCACCACTGTCATTACGGATTCGGGCATCGAGGACAGGCATGCCTCGATGCTCGAAAGCGCCGGCGTCAATCTCGTCATCGCCAATGCGAAGCCGAAGGCCGACGCGGAAACTGCTTCGACATCCGCCTGAGGCGGATGGGGAGGGGGAAAATGGAAGCGGTCTGACCGGGCGAGCCGGTAGCAGGACCGTCAAATGGAATTGTCGGGTCGGTTGATGCATCCAGTCCGGATGCAGGCCCAAGGGAGGAGAAAGTGATGAAAGTTCTGAAATCATTGATGGTGACGGCCGCCGTCGCGGTCGCGCTCATGGCCAACGCCGCCCATGCGGAAAACAAGAAGATCGCGCTCGTCGTCAAGGCGCTCGGCATCGGCTTCTTCGAGGCTGCCAACAAGGGTGCCCAGGAAGCGGCCAAGGAACTGGGCGACGTCGAGATCATCTATACCGGTCCGACTTCGACGACCGCCGAGGGCCAGATCGAGGTGATCAACTCGCTGATCGCCCAGAAGGTCGATGCGATTGCGGTTTCGGCGAACGACACCGACGCTCTCGTGCCGGCCCTTAAAAAGGCGATGGACCGCGGCATCAAGGTGATTTCATGGGATTCGGGCGTCGCCAAGGAAGGCCGGCTGATGCACCTCAACCCGTCATCGAGCCCGCTGATCGGCAACATGATCATCAAGCTCGCCGCCGATAACCTGCCGGAAGGCGGCGACGTCGCGGTGCTCTCGGCCTCGGCAACGGCCACCAACCAGAACACCTGGATTGCCGAGATGAAGAAGGTGCAGGGCAACTACAAGGGCATCAACGTCGTGGCCACCGTCTATGGCGATGACCTGGCCGACAAGTCCTATCGTGAAACCCAAGGCCTCATCCAGTCCCATCCAAACCTGAAGGCAATCATCGCTCCGACCTCGGTCGGCATCGTCGCCGCCGCTCAGGCCGTCACCGACGCCGGCAAGATCGGCCAGATCAACGTCACCGGTCTTGGGCTGCCGTCCGAAATGGCCGGCCACGTGAAGTCCGGCGCCTCGAAGTCCTTCGCCATCTGGAACCCGATCGACCTCGGCTATTCGGCCACGATGATCGCCTATGATCTCATCGGCGGCGCGGAAGCCAAGCCCGGCGCGGAACTGAAGATGGGCCGCATGGGCACCGTCAAGCTCGACGACAACAACGAAGGCGCCATGGCCGATCCGTTCGTCTATGATGCCTCGAACGTCGAGGAATTCGCGAAGATCTTCTGATCGGGGAGGGGCGCTTGCCCCTCATCCGGCCTGCCGGCCACCTTCTCCCCGTTTGGACGGGGGGAAGGGAACGCGTGGCGGCGCCTCGCCCTTCATGAACGCTGGCGGAAACCGCGGGCTGCGACATGTCCCCTCTCCCCGCGAGCGGGGAGAGGGCTAGGGTGAGGGGCAGCCTCACAATGAAGGACGCCCGAACGACCGCCGCCCAATTGAAACGACTGAACTGGTGGACCCTCTCTTGTTGCAGGAAAAGACCCCATCGCGGGCGAAGCCCGCCATCACGCTGGAGGGCATATCGAAGTCCTTTCCGGGCGTGCGTGCTCTCTCGGATGTCTCTCTCGCGCTCTATCCGGGTTCGGTGACGGCGCTGATCGGCGAGAACGGCGCCGGCAAATCGACGCTCGTCAAGATCCTGACCGGCATCTACCAGCCGGATTCCGGCGTGATACGGGTCGCCGACTCGGACACCACGTTCCCCACCGCCCTTGCTGCGGCGCGCGCCGGGGTGACGGCGATCCACCAGGAGACGGTTCTCTTCGACGAGCTCTCCGTCGCGGAAAACATCTTCCTCGGGCATGCCCCGCGCAACCGGTTCGGTTTGATCGACTGGAAGAAGCTGAACGCGGACGCCGAGGCTCTGCTGCACCGGGCCGGTGCGGACTTCGACCCGACGATCCGGTTGCGCGATCTCGGCATCGCCAAGAAGCACCTGGTGGCGATCGCCCGCGCGCTCTCGGTGGATGCGCAGGTTGTCATCATGGACGAGCCGACGGCGGCCCTGTCGCACAAGGAGATCCATGAGCTCTACGCCCTGATCGAGCGGCTGAAGGCCGACGGCAAGGCGATCCTCTTCATCAGCCACAAGTTCGACGAGATCTTCCGGATCGCCGACCGCTACACGGTTTTCCGCGACGGGACGATGGTCGGCGAGGGACTGATTGCCGAGGTCAGCCAGGACGATCTCGTCCGCATGATGGTCGGTCGTGCCGTCGATTCCGTCTATCCGAAGAAGGAGGTCAGGATCGGTGAGCCGGTGCTGACGGTTTCCGGCTACCGCCATCCGACCGAATTCGAGGACATCAATTTCGAGCTGAGGCGCGGCGAGATCCTCGGCTTCTACGGCCTCGTCGGCGCCGGCCGCTCGGAGTTCATGCAGTCGCTGATCGGCATCACCCACCCGTCGGCCGGTGCGGTCAAGCTCGACGGCGAGGTGCTGGTCATCCGCAGTCCCGCCGAGGCGATACGCGCCGGTATCGTCTACGTGCCTGAAGAGCGCGGCCGCCAAGGGGCGATCATCGGCATGCCGATCTTCCAGAACGTCACCTTGCCATCGCTTTCGCACACGTCGCGCTCAGGCTTCCTGAAGCTCGCCGACGAGTTCGCCCTGGCGCGTGAATACACTTCCCGCCTCGATCTTCGCGCCGCATCGCTCGACCAGGACGTCGGCACGCTCTCCGGCGGCAACCAGCAGAAGGTGGTGATCGCCAAGTGGCTGGCGACGAAGCCGAAGGTCATCATCCTCGACGAGCCGACCAAGGGCATCGACATTGGCTCCAAGGCCGCCGTCCACGCCTTCATGAGCGAGCTCGCGGCGCAAGGCTTGAGCGTCATCATGGTCTCTTCGGAAATCCCGGAGATCATGGGCATGTCCGACCGGGTCATCGTCATGCGCGAAGGCCGGATCGCCGGCCGCTTCGAGCGATCCGAACTGACGGCCGAGAGGCTGGTGCGCGCCGCCGCCGGCATCGAAACGCAGCTCAACGGGAGGGCCGCATGATCGCCAAGCTCCTCAAGAATCGCGAAATCCTGCTCGTTGTAGCGGTTGTCGTATTGCTCGCCCTGATCGCCTTGCGCTTTCCTGCTTTCGTGGCGCCGTTCAATCTCGCCCGCGTCTATAACGACACGTCGATCCTGATCATCCTGGCGCTTGGCCAGATGGCGGTGATCCTCACCCGATGCATCGACCTCTCGATGGCGGCGAACCTCGCGCTTTGCGGCATGGTCGCGGCCATGCTGAACGCGGCCTTTCCCGGCCTGCCGATCCCGCTCATCATCCTTGCCGCCATGGCGCTCGGCGGTCTGCTCGGCATGATCAACGGTACGCTCGTCTGGAAGCTCGACATCCCGCCGATCGTCGTCACGCTCGGAACGCTGACGATCTTTCGCGGCCTGATCTTCCTCCTGACGGACGGCAAGTGGATCAATGCCCACGAGATGAGCGAGGCCTTCAAGGCCCTGCCACGGCTGGATCTCGCCGGTGTGCCGGTGCTTTCCTGGCTCTCGCTGCTGATGGTCTGCGTGATGTTCCTGGTGATGAGCCGCACGCCGCTCGGTCGGGCCTTCTATGCGGTCGGCGGCAATCCGCATGCCGCGATTTATACTGGCATCGATGTCGGCCGCACGCGCTTCTTCGCCTATTGCCTTTCGGGCACGCTCGCCGGCCTCTCGGGCTATCTCTGGGTGTCGCGCTATGCGGTCGCCTATGTCGATATCGCCGCCGGCTTCGAGCTCGACATCATCGCGGCTTGCGTCATCGGCGGCATTTCGATTGCCGGCGGCATCGGCTCGGTGGCCGGCGCCGTGCTCGGCGCACTCTTCCTCGGCGTGATCAAGAACGCCCTGCCGGTGATCAACATCTCGCCCTTTGCGCAGATGGCGATCTCCGGAACGGTCATCATCATCGCCGTCGCCGTCAACGCCCGCGCCGAGCGGCGCAAGGGCCGGGTCATTCTCAGGAAAGCGGAGGCGGTCTGATGGCCCACGCTCAACTCTCTCCCCGCAACATCCCCGATCGCCTCGAGGGGCGCGGCGCCCGCATCATGAAGAGCTGGGAAGCGCTGCTGATCGTGGTCGCGACCTTGATCTTCCTTGGCAATTCCTTTGCGTCGCCCTATTTCCTCGACCCGTGGAACCTGTCCGACGCCACCTTCAACTTCACCGAAAAGGCGATGATCGCCTTCGCGATGGCGCTGGTGATCATCTCCGGCGAGATCGATCTCTCGGTCGCCTCGATCATCGCGCTCGCCTCGACGGCGATGGGCTATGCCGTGCAGCTCGGCGTCGATACGCCGGCGCTTGTCGCGATCGGTCTCGGCGTTGGGCTTGCCTGCGGCGCCCTCAATGGCCTCTTGATCACCGGCCTCGGCCTGCCGTCGATCGTCGTGACGATCGGCACGATGAGTCTGTTCCGCGGCCTGTCCTTCATCATTCTCGGCGACCAGGCCTTTACCGGCTATCCCGAAAGCTTTGCCTGGTTCGGCCAGGGTTATGTCTGGTGGGTCTTCTCCTTCGAGTTCACCCTCTTCGTGCTGCTCGCCGTCGCCTACGGCGTGCTCCTGCACAAGACGAATTTCGGCCGCGCCGTCTACGCCATCGGAAACAATCAGACGGCGGCGCTCTTCTCCGGCGTGCGCGTGGCGCGGGTGAAGTTCACGCTCTTCCTGCTGACGGGACTGATGGCCGGGCTCGCCTCGATCTGCCTCACCTCCCGCCTCGGCTCGACGCGCCCTTCGATCGCACTCGGCTGGGAGCTCGAGGTCGTCACCATGGTGGTGCTCGGCGGCGTCAACATTCTCGGCGGTTCGGGCACGATACCGGGCGTGGTCCTGGCGGCGCTGATCATGGGCATGGTCACCTTCGGCTTCGGCCTCCTGAACGTTCCGGGGATCGTCATGTCGATCTTCATCGGCCTGCTGCTGATCTCGGTCATCGCCCTGCCGATCCTCTGGCGGCGCGCCCGCCGCCGTCTCGCGCACTGAGGTTTCCCGATGGAAAAATACGCTTTCCGCATGCGGCTCAACCCCGGCATGGCCGAGGTATACAGAGCGCGTCATGATGCGATCTGGCCGGAGTTGGTGACGCTGCTCAAAGATGCCGGCGTCTCCGACTATTCGATCCATCTCGACGAGGAGACCAACCTGCTGTTCGGCGTGCTCTGGCGTACGGAGGACCACAAGATGGCCGATCTGCCGTCGCACCCGATCATGCGGAAATGGTGGGCCTACATGGCCGACATCATGGAAACGCGGGCGGACAACGAGCCGGTCGCCGTGCCGCTCAAGACCGTTTTCCATCTCAGCTGACATGAAAACCGTCGCCGTCATCGATATCGGCAAGACAAACGCCAAGGTCGCGTTGGTCGATCTCCGGCGCTTCGAGGAAATTGCCGTCCGCAAAATGCCCAACGTCGTCGTGAAGGACGGCCTCTATCCGCATTTCGACGTCGAATATCTATGGCGTTTCATGCTTGATAGCCTCGCCGCACTGCACCGCGAACACCCGGTGGATGCGATTTCCGTGACAACACATGGGGCGACCGCCGTCCTGCTCAACAACGCAGGCAACCTTGCTATGCCGGTGCTCGATTATGAATATGGCGGACCGGACGCGCTTGCCGAAGAATATGGCCAGGCGCGCCCGCCCTTTTCCGAGACCGGCTCGGCCCGCCTGCCGATGGGGCTCAATGTCGGTGCGCAGCTCTTCTGGCAGCAGCGCATTTTTCCGCGACATTTCGCCGAGGTCGCGACGATCCTCACCTATGCGCAATATTGGTCCTATCGTCTCACCGGCGTTGCGACGAACGAATTGACCTCGCTCGGCTGTCATACCGATCTGTGGAGTCCCAAGTCTGCAACGTTCTCGACGATGGTCGAGGCGCGGGGTTGGGCCCCGCTTTTTGCGCCGGTGCGCAAGGCGGACGAGGTGATAGGCGGCCTGCTTCCCGCGCTTGCCGAGGCAACGCGCCTGCCGGACGGGCTGCCAGTCTATTGCGGCATCCACGATTCGAACGCCTCGCTGCTGCCGCACCTGCTGACCCGCAGCGCGCCGTTTTCCGTCGTCTCGACCGGGACCTGGGTCGTCATGATGTCGGTCGGCGGTGAGCAGGTGGAGCTCGACGAGAGGCGAGATACGCTGATCAATGTCAATGCACTCGGCGATCCGGTTCCATCTGCCCGCTTCATGGGCGGCCGCGCCTTTTCGTTGTTGATCGGCGACGATCCGCCGCCACCTTCACCCGAGGCCGAACGTCGTGTGCTTGCAGAAGGCTATATGCTGCTGCCGTCGGTGCCGGGCGGCTCCGGTCCTTTCCCCTCGGCAGAGCCGCGCTGGACGGTGAACGAAGACAATCTCGCCCCAGCCGAGCGGCTCGCCGCCGTCTCCTTCCATCTTTCCCTGATGACGGCGACCTGCCTCGATCTCATAGGCGCGATGGGCGAAATTGTCGTGGAAGGTCCGTTCGCCGGGAATTCCGCCTACTTGCGGATGCTGGCCGCTGCTACCGGCCGGCCGGTGCTCGCCAACTGCCTCAGCAGCACTGGAACGAGCCTCGGTGCGGCCTGCCTTGTCGCGGGTGCCGCGATCAGGACAGGAGCGGAAGCCTTCTCGGAAGCTGTCCCACGGAGCTATGTCGATTACGCACACAAATGGCAGCGCTTGACCGCCGAGCACGTGTAGAGCGGCCGCAGTCGCAAATGTGTATCGATGGATAGGAGAAAGTAAGAGCGAACCGATCTTCTTGGACGCTGGTCGAAAGACCGCGCGTCAGAAAATGTTTCTGTTCGCCGCTCTTCTATGTTCGAGATTGATGACGATCGAGATCGCCGTCATTGCGAGGATTGCGATGGTGGCGGCGCTAATTCCAAGAACAATCATTGCTCATACCCGTGGACGCATCTTCATGATGTCGCCTGTGCCTGTGACGGTGCAGCTTGCGCGGTTTGCGCCCATTCGACCTTCGCCTCGATACTGGACGACAAGTAGAACTGCAATTCTAAACTCTTGTGATTAAAAACCTGTTGTCTCCGGCAGAGTAAATCAGTGCATGATAGCAGCTAATAACGCGCTGGTTGAATTTTAGCGATTCCGATTACGGGCCAAAAACCGTTAACCTTCAAGCAAGGAATTAACCATAAACATGGTCCCACACGTCGGAATAGGAAGTCTCAGCTTCTCTCAAGGCATGATGCCGTACCGCCGTACCGGTTCCGGTCCGGTATGAATTTCACCGAAGTTACTTGCGGGATGGACGATAGAGAACGCTCAGGCACGCCGATCTCACCGAGTGGGCGTGACCGGCCACAGCCCTTTCGGGCCACATCTTCCCTCAGGCAAGTCTCGACTACGCATCAGGCCGGGGAACAGCGTGCAGCAGGAAGCGTCAGAACAGGCAAGGAAGAGCCAGGCGGCCAGCCTGCTCGAGCGCCTGCGCTTTGCCGGTCTCGACGAGGCAGCCTGCGCGCTTCTGCGTGATCGTCGACAGGCCCTGTCGCCGCGCATCGAGCTTGCGCTGCGTGACCTTTTCCATCGGCTGCAGACCAATCCGGACGCCGCTCGCCATTTCGACAATGATCGCCAGCTCGACCGGCTGCACGATCTTCAGTCGTCCCACTGGAATGTGCTGACCGATGCCCGTTTCGACGGGCTCTATGCCGAACGCGTCAAGGTGCTGGCCGACACCGAAGCCCGCATGAGCCTCGACCCGCGCTGGCAGCTCGCAAGCCACGCGGTCGTGCTTGAGCATCTCATTGTCGGCGCCGTCGAGGATGCCTGGCCCAAGTCCCTGCTTCCCTTCGGAAGCGCGCGCAGGCACGAGCTCTGCCGCCTCGTTGCCGCTCTGGTGCGCGCCGCCTTCGTCGACAGCGAGATTGCGGTGGCGCTGCGCTTCAATGCGCTCCGCCAGCAGCATCAGCGCCAGCTCTCGGATCAGCGCAAGGGCGACGAGACCGAAGTGACGGCGCTCTTCTCCGATTTCATGCAGGCTCTCGGCGACGGCGATCTTGGTGCTCGCCTCCCAACCGACGGGCCCGATGTCTGTCGGCCGATCGCCGCTGGGCTGAATGCCGCCCTGGACCAGATCCAGCAAGCCCTGCAGTCCGGCGACAAGCGTGCAGCGGCGGCCGAGAGCATGGTCGAAAGCTTGCGCAGCCGCACGACCGAATTTTCCGGCTCGGCTCTCGGCGAGGCGGAGGCACTGACCGACCGCGTCGCAGCGCTTGGCGCGATGACCGAACGCATGCGCGCCGGCTCGATCAGGATCAGCGAGGCTGAGGCTAAGGCCAGCGAGACGCGCCTGGCTGCGGAGCGCAGCGGCGAGATCGCCGGTCAGGCGATTTCTGCCATGGCGGATATCGAGGCTTCCGCGGAAAAGATCGGCCAGATCATCGGCGTCATCGACGAGATCGCCTTCCAAACCAATCTTCTCGCTCTCAACGCTGGCATCGAGGCGGCACGCGCCGGCGAAAGCGGCCGGGGCTTCGCTGTCGTCGCCCAGGAAGTCCGCGCCCTTGCGCAGCGCTCGGGTGAGGCGGCGCGCGAGATCAAGCAGCTCGTCAACGGCACGAAGACGCAGGTCGAAGCCGGCGTCGAGATCGTCGGCCAGACGCAGAATGCGATCAGCAGCATCGTCGAGCAGGTGATCTCCATCAATGCCGCCGTCTCCGGCATCGCGCGGGAGGCGCAATCGCAGGTGAGCGATCTGGCCGCCGCGGCCTCCGAGATCGGCGGCATCTCGAAGGCGATGAGCCGAAGCGCGGAACTCGCCGGCGAGACGGCGGCTTCGACCGAAGATCTCCACGGCACCATCCTGGAGCTGGGACAGACGATCCGCCGCTTTCGTTTCGAGCGCCAGGCCGGATTGAGGGCTTCGACATTCGCCCCGCCGTCCGCGCTTCTGCCGCAAGTCGATGAGGACGATAGAGCGATGCCGTTCGGCGATGACGCCGCCTCCGGGCGGCAGGTCGCCGGATGGCGGCGCTAGTGTCAGTGAACAGGTCGGTCGAGGAACAGAATGGCCAGCAGGAACATCGCAAAGAAATCGCTGAAGCTCGCTCCGGTCCTGGACCTGAACGAAGCGACGGCGTTGCATGAAAGGCTGCTAACGCTCAAGGGGGCTCCGATCGAGATCGATGCGTCCGCCGTCGAGCGGATCGGAACGCTCTGCGCACAGGTGCTGATGGCCGGTGCAAGAAGTTGGGAAGAGGATCGGATGTCCTTCACCTTTGCAAAGGTGTCGGACGCGTTCGTTAAAACGACACAGCTCATCGGCGTGGACGTCGCGCCCCTGATGGCAAAGGAGATTTGAGAAATGAAGAAGAGAGTTCTGACTGTGGACGATTCCCGGACAATCCGGAACATGCTTCTTGTCACCCTCAACAACGCCGGCTTCGAAACGATCCAGGCGGAGGACGGTGTCGAAGGCCTCGAAGTGCTGGAGACCGCCAATCCGGACGTGATCGTCACGGACATCAACATGCCCCGCCTCGACGGCTTCGGCTTTATCGAAGGCGTGCGCAGGAACGACCGCTACCGCGCCATCCCCATCCTGGTGCTCACCACGGAAAGCGACGCCGAGAAGAAGAACCGCGCGCGGCAGGCGGGCGCTACCGGCTGGATTGTCAAGCCGTTCGACCCTACCAAGCTGATCGATGCCATCGAGCGTGTAACGGCCTGAACATCGAGGGTGTCCTCCAATGGATATGAACGAAATCAAAGAGATTTTCTTCCAGGAATGCGAGGAGCAGCTCGCGGAACTGGAGTCGGGTCTCCTGAAGCTCAATGATGGCGACCGCGATCCCGAGACGGTCAACGCCGTCTTCCGCGCGGTCCACTCGATCAAGGGTGGCGCCGGCGCGTTCGGGCTCGATGACCTCGTCTCGTTCGCGCATGTCTTCGAGACGACGCTAGACTGCGTTCGATCCAACAGGCTGGAGCCCAATCAGGACGTCCTGAAGGTCATGCTGAAATCGGCGGATGTGCTCGCCGACCTCACCAATGCCGCCCGCGACGGCGGCAGTGTCGACGGGGCGCGCAGCCGGCAGCTGATCAAGGAACTCGAAGCCCTCGCCAATGGCGAATTGCCGCAGCCTGCTGCCGAGGCACCTGCGAAGTCCGCACCGGCGCCCGCGAAGGCAGCACCCGCAGCCATACCGGCGCCCGCAGTGAACGAGGAAGGGTTTCAGCCCGTCGCCTTCTCTTTCGAGGATTTCGAAACGAGCGAACCCCCGACGATCGAGCCGTCTACCTTTGAGATCCTCTTCAGGCCGAAGTCGGAACTCTATGGCAAGGGCAACGACGCCACGCTGCTGCTGCGCGATCTCTCTCGCCTCGGCGAGATGAGCATCCATTGCGACATGGATGAACTGCCGGCGCTCGGCAGCATGAATCCGGAGGCCGCCTATTTCGCCTGGAAGATTTCGCTGAAGACCGACAAGGGCGAAGAGGCGATTCGCTCGGTGTTCGAATTCGCCGAATGGGATTGCGAGCTCGAGGTTACGCTGGCAGGCGGCAATCACGCTGGCGCGGGCGACGAGCTGCCGATGCAGCCTGTTCCTTTCGACCTGTCGCTGCTCGATGAAGCCATGCCGGCCTTGGCTGGGGCGGCCGAGGATGATGAGCAGGTTGCCGCCCGGCAGCGCGAGGCTCGCGACGAGGCGGTATCGGCTGCGTCGATCGCGAGCAACGTCCTGCAGATGGCCCAGACCGCGCGCGCGTCCGCCGAGAACGCCAGGAGTGCGGCGCCGGCTTCCGCGGCACAGGCGGCCGCACAGCAGGCCGCTGCCTCCGCCGCCACCCCGACGATCCGCGTCGATCTCGATCGCGTCGATCGCCTGATCAACCTGGTCGGCGAGCTCGTCATCAACCAGGCGATGCTGTCGCAGAGCGTCATCGAGAACGACACGAACGGCACGTCGTCGATCAACATGGGGCTCGAGGAGCTGCAGCAGCTCACCCGCGAGATCCAGGACAGCGTCATGGCGATCCGCGCGCAGCCGGTGAAGCCGGTCTTCCAGCGCATGTCGCGTATCGTCCGCGAAATCGCCGACATGACCGGCAAGTCGGTCCGCCTCGTCACCGAGGGCGAGAACACCGAGGTCGACAAGACCGTCATCGACAAGCTCGCCGAGCCGCTCACGCATATGATCCGCAACGCGGTCGACCACGGCCTCGAAACGCCGGAAAAGCGCGTCGCAGCCGGCAAGAACCCGGAAGGCACGGTCCGGCTGACGGCAAAGCACCGGTCCGGCCGCATCGTCATCGAGCTTGCCGACGACGGCGCCGGCATCAACCGCGAGAAGGTCCGGCAAAAGGCGATCGACAATGACCTGATCGCCGCGGACGCAAATCTCTCGGACGAGGAAATCGACAACCTGATCTTCCACGCGGGCTTCTCGACCGCGGACAAGATCTCCGACATTTCCGGTCGCGGCGTCGGCATGGATGTCGTCAAGCGTTCGATCCAGGCGCTCGGCGGCCGCATCAACATTCAGTCGAAGCCGGGGCAGGGCTCCGTCTTCACGATGAGCCTGCCGCTGACGCTCGCCGTCCTCGACGGCATGGTGGTGACGGTCGCCAGCCAGACTCTCGTCGTGCCGCTGACGGCGATCGTCGAAACCCTTCAGCCCGAGGCCTCGGCGATCCATAGTTTCGGCGCCTCCCAGCGGCTGATCTCGATCCGCAACTCCTTCTGCCCGCTGGTCGACGTGGGCCGCATCCTGAACTTCCGCGCCACCCAGGCCAATCCGGTCGAAGGCGTGGCACTCCTCGTCGAGTCCGAAGGCGGCGGCCAGCGCGCCTTGATGGTCGATGCCATCCAGGGCCAGCGCCAGGTGGTGATCAAGAGCCTCGAGGCGAACTACACCCATGTTCCGGGCATTGCGGCGGCGACCATTCTCGGCGACGGGCGCGTGGCGCTCATCCTCGATGTCGATGCGATCGTCGCCGCCTCGCGCGGACAATCCCTGCCTGAAATGTCCCTTGCTGCAGCCGGATAATGTCTATGACCTATGCCGCAAAAAATCTGACGACTGGCGGACGGGAGCTGATCGCTTTCCGCGTCGGCGGCCAGGAATTCTGCGTCAACATCATGTCGGTCCGCGAAATCCGCGGCTGGACGCCTGCGACAGCGATGCCGCACGCGCCGGGATATATGCTCGGCATCATCAATCTGCGCGGCGCGGTGCTGCCGATCATCGACTTTTCGGCGCGCCTCGGCATGAAGCCGGCCGAGCCGACGGTCCGCCACGTGATCATCGTCGCCCAGGTGAATGGCCGGTCGGTGGGGCTTCTCGTCGATGCCGTCTCCGACATCCTGACCGTCTCTGATGCCGACATGCAGCCGACGCCGGATATCGCCTCGGACTTCGAAAGGAGCTTTGCGCGTGGCGTGCTGGCGATCGAGGGACGCATGATCTGCCTCGTCGAGCTCGATCAGGTCTTCCCGCATGAGGAAAGGGAAGCAGCATGAGGACCCAGGCCTCTTTCGAGCAGAAGCTGTCGCCGGACGAATGCCTGGCGAGCGGCGAATATCCGCTGACGCGCCGCGACCTTGGCGAAATCGCGGCGATGATCTATGCGGATGCGGGCATCTATCTGAATGAATCCAAGGCCTCGCTGGTCTATTCGCGGCTGTCGAAGCACATCCGCACCCTCGGGCTCAGGGGCTTCCGCGACTATTGCCAGCTTGTCGCCTCGCCGGCGGGCGCGGCGGCGCGCCGCGACATGCTCTCGCATCTGACCACCAACTTCACCCGCTTCTTTCGCGAGAACCATCATTTCGACCATCTGAAGACGGATGTACTGCCGGGCCTGATCGCCCGGGCGAAGAACGGCGGCCGGGTCCGCATCTGGTCGGCGGCCTGTTCCGACGGCCAGGAGCCCTATTCGATCGCGCTCACGGTGCTGTCGCTGCTGCCGAATGCCGCGGAATACGATTTCCGCATTCTCGCGACCGACATCGATCCGAAGATCCTGGCGCTCGCCCGGGCCGGCGCCTACGACGCGACGGCGCTCGAAACGGTAAGTCCCGCCATGCGCAAGCAATGGTTCCGGGAGGTCGAGGTGAACGGTCGCGGCAAGTGGCAGATCGATGACCGCGTCAAGCGGCTGATCACCTTCAACGAGCTCAACCTCATGGCGCAATGGCCGCTCAAGGGGCCCTTCGACGTGATCTTCTGCCGAAACGTGGTGATCTATTTCGACGAACCGACACAGATGAAGATCTGGTCGCGATTCGCAGGCGTGCTCGACACGGGCGGACATCTTTACATCGGCCATTCGGAACGCGTCTCGGGGGATGCCAAGGCGATCTTCGACAATATCGGCGTCACCACCTATCGCCATACCGGCAAATTCCATGGAGGTCGGGCATGAACGCTCCCGCCCGTGTTCTCGTCGTCGATGACTCGCCCACGATGCGTGGGCTGATCTCGGCCGTGCTCAATGCCGATCCGGAGGTAAGGGTCGTAGGCCAGGCGGCCGATGCGCTCGAGGCCCGCCAGGCGATCAAGCAGCTCGATCCCGATGTCGTCACCCTCGACATCGAGATGCCGAACATGAACGGCCTCGAATTCCTCGACAAGATCATGCGGCTGAGACCGATGCCGGTCATCATGGTCTCGACGCTGACCCACAAGGGTGCCGAGGCGACGATTGCCGCCCTCGAAATCGGTGCTTTCGATTGCGTCGGCAAGCCGCACCCCGGCGATCCGAATCCGTTCGGCGGCCTGGTCGAGAAGGTCAAGGCGGCGGCGCGCTCGCAGCGCAAATCGATGATCACCAGCAACCGGGTGACATCCGCGCCGGCCGTGACCACCGTTTCCGAGTACAGGGCGGGCCGCAAGGTCATCGCGATCGGCGCTTCGACCGGCGGCGTGGAGGCCCTGATCGCGGTCCTGCAAAAGTTCCCGGCCAATTGCCCGCCGACGGTGATCACCCAGCACATGCCGCACACATTCACCAAGAGCTTTTCCGAGCGGCTGAACCGGCTCTGCGCGCCGACTGTCGAGGAGGCGACCGACGGCGCCCGGCTCGAAGTCGGCAAGGTCTACCTGGCGCCCGGCGGCGACCGGCACCTTCAGGTCTCCAGTGCCTCCGCGCCCTGCTGCAGGCTGATCGACCGGGAGCCCGTCAACGGGCATCGCCCGTCGGTCGACGTCCTTTTCGATTCGGTCGCCGAAATGGCGGGGCGCAACGCAATCGGTGTGATTCTGACCGGCATGGGGCGCGACGGCGCGGCCGGTCTCCTCAAAATGCGGCACGCCGGGGCGCGCACGTTCGGACAAAACGAAAAGACCTGTGTCGTCTATGGAATGCCCAGAGTGGCCCATGAATTGGGTGCTGTCGAAACGCAGCTCCCCCTCGGCTCGATCGGGGAGGAGATATTGAAGGCGGCAGCAGCCCGGAAGGAAGGAAGCGAATAATGTCCATCGCCGAAAAGATAAAAGTCCTGATCGTCGACGACCAGGTGACAAGCCGGCTGCTCCTGGGCGACGCCCTGCAGCAACTCGGCTTCAAGCAGATCACTGCCGCCGGCGACGGGGAGCAGGGCATGAAGATCATGGCGCAAAACCCGCACCATCTGGTCATCTCGGATTTCAACATGCCGAAGATGGACGGTCTCGGGCTGCTGCAGGCGGTTCGCTCGAACCCGAACACCAAGAAGGCGGCCTTCATCATCCTGACCGCGCAGGGCGACCGTGCGCTGGTCCAGAAGGCTGCCGCGCTCGGTGCCAACAACGTTCTCGCCAAGCCGTTCACCATCGAAAAGATGAAGGCAGCCATCGAGGCCGTGTTCGGGGCACTGAAGTGATGCTGGAGGCTGCCGGCAGGCGTGTGCATGTCATTCAGGGCGAGTTCAAGGTCGTCAACGATCCGGATATCGTTCTTTCGACCATTCTCGGTTCCTGCGTGGCCGCATGCATGCGCGACCCGGTGGCGGGCGTCGGCGGCATGAACCATTTCCTGCTGCCTGGCTCTTCGACGTCGCCGGCATCGGCGGGTGACGCGACGCGCTACGGCGTGCATCTCATGGAACTGCTGATCAACGGTCTCCTGAAGCAGGGCGCGCGCCGCGATCGCCTCGAGGCCAAGATATTCGGCGGGGCCAAGACGATCGCGCGCTTCTCCAATGTCGGGGAGCAGAACGCCGCCTTCGCGCGGCAGTTCCTGCTCGACGAAGGCATCCGTGTTGTCGGAGAAAGCACCGGCGGCGAACATGGCCGCAAGCTGGAATATTGGCCCGTGACGGGCCGTGCCCGCCAATACGCGTTGACCGGTGTGGAAGCCCAGCGCGCCATCCACCAGGACCAGCGGCCCGCGCCTGCCCCGAAGCCGGTGGAAAGCTCGATCGAGTTCTTCTGATCGCCCTCCGAGGGCCGGCCAGCCGGGTGCCAACGTATCCTTTCAAGCCCACGTGAGAGAATGATGCAGACCGATCACCAGAGCTACATGCCTCGCGCGGAAGAATCGCTGCCGGACGTGCTGATGCGCATTGTCACCGAACTCCATGACGTCGCCTACCTCATCGAGCGCATCGAGCCGCAGCTCTGGAGCGGCCATGATGCGCCCGTGACCGATCCGTCCGAAAAGTTGATGGTGCTCCAGGGTGTCGATCTTGCGGTCCAGAAGGCCCGGGGGCTTGCCGAATTCATTGACACGATCACCGCATCGATCCCCGACACGTGCCTCGTGGACATCTCGACGGCCGTGAACCTGATCAAGCTTGCCGACATGAAGAAGGCGCTCGGCAGCGGGCTGTTGCGTCACGGCCACTCGCAGCCGCTCACGAAGGCCTCGGGCGACTTCGAGGCGTTTTGACGCGGTGGATTGCCCCTCACCCTAGTCCTTACCCTAGTCCTCTCCCCGCGTGCGGCGAGAGGGGACTGGAGGGGGCGGCATCTCCCTTCTCCCGTCAACAACGGGGAGAAGGTCGCGGCAGCGGGATGAGGGGCGTGAAACCCGCCGCTAAGATCGCTCCAGACTGCTCCGTCAAGTTCGCGCAAGTTTCGCCGCCTAGCTTCGCTTCCGGGGCTGGTAGATTCGCGCGTGTCGATACCGGGCTTACCAGAATGTTGGATCTTCGCATGATGCCGTCGAGTACCGGCAAGGGTGCCATGCGATACTGGGTGCGGAAACAGAATGAATCTGTTCGATCAATTCTCGACGTTCACGAAAAACCTGAGCAATCTCGGGCAGGGCAAGCTGATAGCTCTCGCGGTGGCCGGCATCGTCGCAATCGGCTTCGTTCTCGGCGCTGCCATCTACGTCAACAAGCCGGCCTTTGAAACGCTCTATGTCGGCCTCGAACGCAGCGATGTCACCCAGATCAGCATTGCGCTTGCCGAGGCGAATGTCGACTTCGAGGTCGGCGCGGATGGCGGCAGCATTCAGGTGCCGGTAGGCATGACCGGCAAGGCTCGCCTGCTCCTGGCGGAGCGCGGCCTGCCGAGCAGCGCCAATGCCGGTTACGAACTCTTCGACAATGTCGGCTCGCTCGGGCTCACCTCCTTCATGCAGGAGGTCACGCGCGTTCGTGCTTTGGAGGGCGAGATTGCCCGCACCATCCAGCAGATCTCCGGCATTGCGGCGGCCCGCGTTCATATCGTCATGCCGGAGCGGGGCAGCTTCCGCAAGGCCGAGCAGACGCCGACCGCATCGGTGATGATTCGCGCGAGCGCGACGGTCGGCCGGGGTGCCGCCTCCTCCATCCGCCATCTCGTCGCATCGTCCGTACCGGGTCTCGATGTCGACGATGTCACCATTCTCGACTCGACCGGCCAGTTGCTCGCTTCGGGCGACGACCCGGCAAGCAGCGCCCTCAACCAGTCGCTCGGGGTGGTGCAGAACGTTCAGACCGATCTCGAGAAGAAGATCGACAATGCGCTTGCCCCCTTCTTGGGCATGGACAATTTCCGCACCAGTGTCACGGCCTCTCTCAACACCGATGCCCAGCAGATCCAGGAGACCGTCTTCGACCCCGAATCGCGGGTCGAGCGCTCCACGCGCGTCATCAAGGAAGAGCAGAAATCCAGCCAGCAGCAGCCGGACAACGCCGCGACCGTGCAGCAGAACGTGCCCCAGGCGGCGCCGCGTGGCGGTGCAGGCCAGCAGTCGAGCGACGAGGCGGAGAAGAAGGAAGAGCAGACGAATTACGAGATCAACAGCAAGACGATCGCCACCGTCAAGAACAGCTATTCGATCGAACGGCTGTCGATCGCCGTCGTGGTCAATCGCGGCCGCCTGGCGGCGATGGTCGGCGAGGGGGCCGATCAGGCGAAGATAGATGCCTATCTCCAGGACATGCAGAAGATCGTCGCCTCCGCTGCCGGCGTCGATCCGAACCGCGGCGACGTCGTCACGCTGAACGCCATGGATTTCGTCGAGACGCAATTGCTGGACCAGCCGGTCGCAGGCCCCGGCGTCATGGAAATGTTGACGCGCAATCTCGGCGGCATCATCAACTCGCTGGCTTTCATCGTCGTCGCCTTCCTGGTCGTCTGGCTGGGCATGCGGCCTCTGGCCCGCCAGATGGGCTTTGGCGGCCAGGCGGGTCAACTCGAAGGCGAGGCAGCCGGTCTCGAACTGCCGGATTTCTCTCCGGCCGGCGCAAGCGCCGCGGGAGGTGCCCTCATGGAAGGCTTCGGCTCGGACTTCGGCTTCGACAGCACGGACGACCTGCTCAACCTCGGCGACGAAAGCAATGGCTTCAATCGCCGCGTCAAGGAAGGTCCCGAGCGCCGGCTTTCCCGCATGGTGGAGATCAGCGAGGAGCGCGCCGCAAAGATCCTCCGCAAATGGTCCCTCGACCGCGCCGCCTGAGATCGTTCGAGAGAAGGCACAAGAAATCCCGCCTCACCGCGGGATTTCGCGTTTCCGGGACAGGGTGCTGCTGCATGCTTCCTTAAATCATAGCCGATTTGGACATGCAGCAACTCAAAGTGCTACGGCGACCTTCGCGCGCGCGGCGCTGTAGTCGGCGCGCGTCATTGATCGTCTGATGGCGGCCGATCGAAATAATGCCAGAGTCAATTCCGCCTTAGCAGCGTAAAGGCCAATTTCGTCGCAAGAATCCAGATTGGCGTGACGAGTCTAGGTGAGGGGGGTGGATCGAAGCATTTAAGGAAAATTTAACTTATTGGATTCCGAAACGGCGATGCCGCCCGCCTGTCGCTGTTGGTGCGCCGTTGGTTATTTGTCGAGTGCGCGCTTTTTTTGGAAATATAACTATCCCATGTTGAAATGAATACAGGATCATCTTTGTCTTATACAGATAGCTGCGGACCATTCGGCGTCTCGGACTTGATGCATTTTAGCAACAGGCATCTTTTGAAAGTAAAGTTCGCTCATCTATATTCGAGGGGCTTGATGCGCAAAACGGGCAAAAAGTCGCCCGACAGCGGCCGAATCTACTCCCTAGACGTGTCCCCTTCGCCCCCTCCGGCGGCGGAATGATGCGGTCGCTATTCGCGCGAAAACCAATAAAAATCATCTGTATGCGATTGCCGGTCCAGGGCGTCGGCCTGCGGTGGCGGTTTTGCCGTAAGCCGGCCGGTCAGCGATTTCTCTACCCAAAGATGAGCAAGCAAAGCGCGCCGCAATCACAGTGTCTTTTTAGGGGCGGCGAGGTACAGTTTAGATATTGATTCGCGTCCTGGTTCGCACGTGGGAATGCCGGCTTCGGCCGGTTGCCTTCGGCAGGGCAACCGTTGCAGGGGGCGTCGAATCCGGCACGGGGGCTGAAAGTCATGGAGATTTCACAGACGAGCGCGGCCTGGTCCTTGCCGATCGCCGCGCCGCGCACGAGTGGTCGCGGCCTATCGCGAGAACAGTTGATGCGGAGGCTCGGGGAAGCTGCCGGGCGCAGCAGCCTTGCCAACGGGCTGACCATTCTGACCGAATACGTTGGAGCAACGCATTACCTTCTGGCTCGCCACGATCTGTCGCAGGATGGCGGACTTGATTTCGTCCTGTGCTCCGATTGGCCCTTCGACGTCGTGCGGCGTCTTTCAAAGATTGTCATCGGTCTGAACGCAAAGACGACTGAACTGGAAAAGTGCCTGACGGTGCTGCAGCCGTCCTTCCAGGTCCTGCCCGACGACATCGATCTGCCGCGGGGGGTCAACCGCTCCTATTGCTCCGTGACGTTCAATGTCGGTCGGTCCCGTTACTCATTGATGCTGCTGTTCCCAGAGGACGTCATCCTGTCCCAGGAAGGGTTGCGCGATATTGGCGTACTCGCAAGCTATCTCACGAGCTTCAAGGCCGATGCCGGCGTTCGGCACGACCGGGACTTCGAGCTGACCGAGCGGGAGCTTGAATGCCTGTTCTGGATCGCCGAAGGCAAGACGAGCGAGGAAATCGCCGTCATCCTCGGAATCTCCCGAAACACCATCAACAACTACATCACCAGCGTGATGCGGAAGACCGCGACGCGCACCAGGTCGGAAGCCATTGCCCACGCTGTCCGGCACAATCTGGTATAGGAGCAAGACGATGGTGCATCTGGACGCGGAGAGCCGCTTGGACGATGCCCGGCTCGGGCGAAGCGCACGCGCGGCTCGCGCCGCGACGCTGGTCACGCGGCTGCAAGCCATGCAACGGCAGATCAACGCGAAGAACTTCGCGGTCCTGCGCGTCAATGGAAGGGGTATGCCGGCAACGCGCAAGCTCACCTGCGTCCTGCACAATTGGGGTGCCGCGTCCGAAGCGAATGCGCACGAACTCTTGAAGGTCTATGGCGAGGACCTGCTTCAGCACCTCGATCGTTCGCCGCTGGCGCTGCTGTGGGATGGCCAGGGAGAGCATCAGGCAGCCGATGTTCCTGACCTGGCCCTTTTCTCGCACCGGCTGAAGGGGCGGAAGCTCTCCTACTCGGGCATCGCCCTCCCGATACGGCTCGGCGCGCAGGGCAACGGCTATGTGGTCTTTGCCGGCAGCTATATCGACGCGCCGGCCGAGCAGATCCTCGACCTGCACGGGCGCTGCGCACAGGTCATGGCCGACATGCTGGCGGCGGACGAAAGGCGACTGTTGAAGGGCGAGACCCTCAGCGACCGCGAAATCGCCTGCCTGCAGATGGCGGGCGACGGCTATATCAGCGAGGAGATCGCCGAGAAGATGGGACTTTCCGTCCACACCGTGAATGCCTATCTCGGCGCCGCCACGACGAAACTCGATTCCGTCAACCGCATCCAGGCGATCGCCAAGGCCATACGCCTCGGCTATATCAGCTAAAAAAACTGCAACACTTTGCCAGCAAATCGCCCCTCATCCGGCCTGCCGGCCACCTTCTCCCCGCGAGCGGGGCGAAGGAGACTAGCCGCGCCGTCTCGATCTTGCGGGAACAGCAGCCAAATACACCAGCGGCCTCCCCTCTCCCCGCGTGCGGGGAGAGGGTTAGGGTGAGGGGCGATTCTGAGGAGAGGACGTTCGCAATCGAATGCTCTAGCTCGCCAGCGGCAGAGGGTAGGATTTGACGAATTTCGCCTCTTCCAGGCTCCTGGCGAGGAAGGCGGTATTCTCGTCCGGATCGGTCGAGGGACGCTGGAAGTTGATGTGGCTGATCTCGATGCCGGCCGCTTCCCCGGCGAGCACGAGGCGTGCATAGACCGTCACGCCGCGCGGCTTCAACTCAAGGTCCAGGATGATTTCGGGGCGACTGTTCCAGTCGAGACTGTAGTTGCCGCCGAGGCCGAAATTCACGGTGCCCGGCAGGAAGTAAAGTTCCGCCGCCGATTCCACGAGATCGGCGATGCTTGCATAGGACTCGAACCGCAGGAGCGCGATGAAGTCCGCAGCGTCGATCAGGCGCAGTTCTGTTGCTACCGGACGAATAGCCTCTGCCACTAGTTTTTCGCGTTTTTCAGAGAATTCGCACTTCTTCAAGATCATGTCACCCGTTTTTGTTGCGGCTGAGCTGCGTAAACCCGGTGAATGAGTTCGGCGACTGCCTTGTAAAACACCGGTGGAATGACACTATCCACCGAGACTTGCGCAAACATGGAGCGCGCGAGCGGCGGATCCTCGAAGACCGGAATGCCGTTTTTCTCGGCGATCTCGCGTATCTTGAGGGCGACCAGGTCCTGCCCCATGGCGACGACCATGGGGGCGTCGTTCTCTTCGCGCACGTAGCGGAGCGCGACCGCATAGTGCGTCGGGTTGGCGATCACCAGAGTGGCGCGGGGCACGGAAGCGATCATGCGCTTGCGGGCGCGGTCCCGCTGCATCGATCTGAGCCGCGACTTGACGATCGGGTCGCCCTGCGACTGCTTCAGTTCTTCCTTCACCTCCTGCTTCGTCATCCTGAGTTCGGTGTACCAATGATGACGTGTCCAGAAGAGATCGACGATCGCCAGCACCGCCGTGGCAAGCAGCACGACGGTGACGATCTGCTTGAGGTCGGAGGTCATCGTCGCGAAGATCGTCACCGGGTCTGAAAACATCAGGTCGAGCGTGGCGAAATAGTCGTTCCACAAAACCAGGACGACGATGATCGAGATGACGATGATCTTGAACATCGACTTGGCGAATTCCACCAGGCCCGGAATGCCGAAAATGCGCTTGAAGCCCGCTATCGGCGAGACGCGGTTCATATTGGGCATGATCCGGTCGAGCACCGGACGCGGCAGGTTCTGGAAGATCGACGACCCGACGCCGAAGATGATGAGCAGCAGGAAAATCGGAACGACCAGGGCCGCCGATTTCAGGACGACGTGCGAGATCAAACCGACGGCATCCGTGGCCGTTTCGAGCCGCCAGGCCTCCGGTTGCTCGAATACGTCCTTGAGGGCCTCGGCCGTGCTGGCGGCGCCGTCGGAAAGGAAGAAGACGATGAAGATGTAGACCGCAAGCGTCGAGGCGAAGGCCGTCACTTCGCGAGAAAATGGGACATTGCCCTTTTCCGCCGCATCGGACAGTTTTTTCTCCGATGGCGCTTCGGTTTTACTGTCCTTGTCCTGATCTTCCGACATGAAACAGGAAGCTCCCACCCTGGCAAGAAGCGCGGCGTGGATCGCGCCCCTGACCGATCTCCGGATCGATCAGCCGCGCCAATGCGCGCCCGTGCCTCTCTCGTGGACCGCGAGCCTCTCATGCGCAAGAGCCGGACGCCGAGAAGGCGGCCGGCTCAACAGAAATTGGAGCAGTTCGGGGCTTTTGCCGACGTGATGCGGCCCCAGGGGGCAACCTCGGTCAAGCGGCTTCCGATTCCTTTTCCTTGAGCTCCAGCTGTCCGCTGGCCGCGAGGCGAATCGCCTCCTGCGTGATCGAACGCCTGGCAATGGCGATGTCGCGCGGGTTGATGCCGGCATCGCCGACCGCAAGGTCCGATTCGATCATGCGCCGCTGGCGTGCGCCGACGGATGCGAGAATCGATTCGCGCAATTCCGGCGCCGAGCCCCTGAGAGCCATGGTGATGACATCGGTCGAGACGTCGTTGAAGAGTTGCACGCGGCTTCTCTGCGGCATGTAGAGGATGTCGTCGAAGAGGAAGATCTTCGGGCGGACCTTCTTGGCGGAATCGGTGCTGATCGTTTCCAGCGAGGCAAGCAGCGTATCCACCTGCTTCTTCTCGAGCTCGTTCATCACCTCGGCGATCTTCGCCGGGCCGGGCGAATTGCGCTCGGCCTCCATCTCGTCGATCATCTCGATGACGCGCGTCTCGATGATCGAGGCCGCCTTCGGGCTGACATTCTTCATGTTGACGGCGCGGTTGAGAATGTCCGGCCGCTGTCTGTCCGAAAGCTGCAATAGAACCTTCGCGCCGAAGCTCGACGGCATCATCGAAAGGACATAGGCGATCGTCTGCGGATGCTCCTTGGCGAGCGACTGGGCAACGGCGACCGGATCGCATTCCTGCAATCGATCCCAGATGCTTGCCTCGTAGGACTGGAACGTGGCGCGCCGGCCGAGCAGGCCATCGACCTCGTCCGGTGTCAGACCTTCTTCGAGGATGCTTTCCATCGCCTTGGCGTTGTCCATCAGTCCGGCGCCTTCGGTGAAAAGATCCTCGAACTCGTTGACCAGTGCCTCAAGTTCATGGGGAGGGATGGCGCGCAGCGACTGAGCGGCGGCGATGATTGCCTGCAACTCGGCCTGCGTGAAGAATTTCAACAGTTTTCCAGCCACGGATTTGCCCATGGCGAGCAGTACGGCCGCGGCCTTTTCCGTCTGACTGAGCGGTGTTGCCAGTGCCTGCGCTTCGAAACTTTCGAAATCCATCATGGATTCATCCCTCGCCCGATCATCGGGCCTACTTTCTGCTGCCCTTTATCTCGATGAGCTTGACCCCGAACCGGGTCACATCGCCTTCGAGTACGGTAATCTCACCGCGGCCGATCACCCGGCCGTTGACCATGATTTCGACCGGCTCGCCGATCTTGCGGTCGAGCGCGATCGTTGCGCCTTCGGTCAGCCCCATGAGGCCGGAGACCTGCATGCGGCTCGTGCCGAGCACGATCTGGACGTCGATCGGGATGTCCATGATCAGGTCCATATTTGCCGCCATGCCGCTGCCCGGCGTACTTTCGGCGCCGGGTGCCACCGCGCCGAAATCGTCGCCGCCGAAATCGCTGCCGGCAAAGCCGCCTCCGACATCGAGGCCGCCACCCAAGGAAACATCACCGAAATCGCCGCCGAAGCCGCCTGCACCGAGATCGCCGCCGAAGTCCGCACTCTGCCCGAACGGTTCGGCAGCACCGAAGTCGCCGCCGAAATCCGTTGTTGTGCCGTCCTGCTTGAGAACGCCGCGCAGATCGTCGATCGCCTGGTCGAGCTCGGCGTCTCCCGCAAATGCGGCCTGTTCTTCGATGGATGCTGCTTTCTTGCGTGCCATGTGCGGATTATTCCAGTTGAAGCTTGCCTCAGGCATTCTGCGATGCGAGGTGTCGGTTAACTCATGATGTGACGAAGGATGTCCTGCTCGGAACCGTGCGTATCCTTGATGCGAACCGTGTATTTCGACCCGGACCGGCCGAATTCGCAGACATAGAGGTCACGCCCGTTGGCGTTGACCTCGACCCGCACCTCCTGGCCGTCATGAAAGGGGATCACGTCTCCCGGCTGCAGCCGGCTGATCGTCGCGAGTGTCAGGCTCTCCAGTCGGATGCGCGCCTCGATCGTTACGGCAGAGCGGCGAATCTGCTCCTCGAGCTGCTCGCTCCAGCCCGTCTTCATATCTTCGTTCCGTCCGGCGCTCCTCGGCGGGACGACGTGGGTCTTGAGCAGCACGCTTTGCGGGATGATCACCGAGAAGGTGGAAAGCACCGGTCCGAGACCGATGGTCATGTCGATCGAGGCGGCGTAGACATCCTCGAGCGTCGGGTCGGGCTGCATGCGTTCCGCACCGTTATGCGGCCGTCCGACCACCGGCTCGAACCCGCCGGACGCGTTTACCGCCATGCGCACGGCCTCGGCGATCCTGTCGAACACCGGCACCGCGACGTCGATCTCGATCTTGGAGAGCGCCCGCGGCAGCGGCTCCTCGATGTCGGTGGGCTCGGCGCCGAGCAGGGCCTCGACGAGCGCGATGAGGACGGGGCTGTCGCAGCCGATCTGGAAATCGGCGCACCAGTTGCGGAGAGAAACGTCGCTGAGGAGAACCGCTTCCCCGAGGTCGGCGATGAGCTCGTTCCTCAGCCCCATCGTGAAGCCGGCATAGCCGATCGCGAGCTCGCACCCGGCCTCCGCCCTGAGCATGTCGGGAAGGAGTTCGCTGAAGACATGGCCGAGTTCCAGAGCGGTGCGGCCGATGGTCTTTTCGTCGCCGAGCGCACCGGTCATGCGCGCCAGGAGTCTCTTGTCGAAGGCGTAGACGTTCGATGCGGTGCTCGGGTTCATGGATTAAGCCGCCTTGCTTTCGCTACCGCCGCCCGGATTCATCATCTCCTGTTCGACCGCATCGATGGACGGCCGCTCATAGGCGGAGATCGTCTTGCGGCCATATTCGAGAGCGACCTGGGGAACGGAGCCGTTCATGTAGGCAAGCAATGTCTGCTTGACGATGACGTAGAGCCGGTTCTGCTTCTCGCGGACCGCCTTTATGTTGGCGACGAGCGGACCGACGATCGAGTAGGAGAGGAACACGCCGAGCAGCGTTCCGACGAGGGCGGCGGCGATTTTCGCGCCCAGCACTTCCGGCGCTTCGTTGATCGCGCCCATCGCCTTGATGACCCCGAGAACAGCAGCCACGATGCCGATGGCCGGCAGGGCATCGCCCATGCTCGTCAGAGCGTGGTAGCACTTCATCTTGTCGTGGGTGATCGTCTGGATCTCCTCGTCCATCAGTGCTTCGATCTCGTGCGAGCGGGCATTGCCGATGATGATGAGCCGCACATAGTCGCAGATGAACGCCGTCAGTTCCTTGTTCTGCAGGACGGTCGGCGCGGATTGGAAGATCGGCGACTCCTCGGGATTGTCGATGTGGCCTTCGATCTCGTTGCGCGACTTGGTTCTGAGATCGCGCATCAGGCTGTAGAGCACGCCGAGCGTGTCGAGGTAATGGCGCTCCTTCGGTACCTTGTGCTTGAACGCCTCGCCGAGCGCCTTGCCGGTATCCTTCACCACCTTCATCGAATTGGCCATGATGAAGCCGCCGATGCCGGCCCCGCCGATGATCATCAGTTCGAAGGGCTGGTTGAGGACTTCCAGGTGGCCGCCCATGGCGAGGTATCCGCCGAGGATACAGCCGAAAGTCACAAGGAGCCCGATGATGATGTTCATTGTCGATACCTGTCGCGATCGTGAATTTCCCCTGACGGAATAGGATTTCTTCCTTGCGTGAGGCTGGCCGTGATCCCCGGCCAGAGCCGGCACGCCGAACAGGTTCGCGCAAGCCAATAAGGGCAGGATTCACCAAGGTCGGGCCATGGCGCCGGGCCGCCATTTTGGACAGGGCGAGCGATCGTGACCACGACCTATACGAGCTACAAGCTGATAACCGCCGACCTCACGAGGTCACTGGAGCGCGTCTCCGAGCAGCCGGACGTGGCACGCGAGACGGAATACTACCTTTCCAGGATCGGCAGCATCAAAACGCTCGACGAGTTCTTCGCCGACAGCCGGCTCTATGACTATGCGATGAAGGCACACGGTCTCGAGGACATGGCCTATGCCAAGGCCTTCATGCGCAAGGTGCTTTCGGAGGGCATCGACAGCGACGACGCCTTTGCCAACAAGCTGGCGGACAGCCGCTACAAGGCCCTCGTCGAATCGCTGAACTTCGCGCGCCACGGCGATACGGCTACCTCGTTCGAGCGTGCGCAGAAGGGCGTCGTCGACAAATACACGCGCCAGACGCTGGAGCAGAATGCCGGAGAAGAAAATACCGGCGTCAGGCTGGCGCTCTACTTCGAGCGCATGGCGCCTCTGATCACCAGCGGTTACGAGATCATTGCCGACGAGGCGCTGGCACAGGTCGTGCGGGCCGCGCTCCAACTGCCCGAGGAGTTTGCCGCAGCCGATGTCGACCGGCAGGCCGAGGCCTATGAGGAAGCGATTGACCTCAAGGACTTCCAGGATCCGGTAAAGCTCGCGGCTTTCATCGATCGCTTCACGGCCCTTTGGGAGATCGACAATTCGTCCGACGGCTACGATCCGCTTGCGGTTTTCGGTTCTTCGAGCGGCTACGGAATTTCCCCCGACCTGCTCCTTTCCATCAACAATCTGAAACTCGGGGGACGCTGACGTGCAGACCGGCCTCTATGTGGCGCTGTCATCGCAGATGGCGCTTGAGAAGCGCTTGAACACGCTTGCCGACAATATCGCGAACGCCAACACGGTCGGCTTCCGTGCGACGGAAGTGAAGTTCGACCAGGTGCTTGGCGATACGAAGCCGACCCGGGTCGCTTACGTGTCCGAAGGCGAGGAATACTTGAGCACCAGCAACGGCGCCTTGGCGCGGACCGGTTCCGCGCTCGACTTCGCCGTCAAGGGCAACGCGTGGTTCTCCATCGACACGCCCGGCGGGCCGGCCCTGACCCGCGACGGCCGCTTCACCCTGACGGAGACCGGTGAGCTGGTGACCATCAAGGGATATCCGGTGCTCGACGCCAGCGGGGCGCCCATCCAGTTGAACGGCGGGGCGGGCGAGATCACCGTCGGGGCAGATGGCGCCATCCACCAGAACGGCGTCCAGGTCGCGCTGCTCGGCCTTTATGAGGCGGATTTCTCCAGCGGCTTTGTGCGCTATGACAACAGTGCCGTCATGCCCGCCGCTCAACCGGAGCCCGTTGTCGACCGCTTCGATGTCGGGGTGATGCAGGGTTTCCTCGAAGAATCGAACGTCAATGCCGTCCAGGAAATGACGCAGCTCATCATGGTGACGCGCGCCTTCGACAATGTCACCGCTTTGATGCGCGACAGCGAAGGATCGCTTGAAGAAGCGATCAAGACGCTCGGCGGCGAACGCTGATGCGTATCGTGCAAAAACGCAACGCGCTCTGAGGCGCGGCGGGAAAAGTGTGAAGCGGCCATGCCAAGGCAACGGGCCGGGGTCGATCGCAACGGAAATCTGCATGGAACGCCAAGGCTCTGACATCATTCCGGCTTCGACCTCGCTGGCGGCGCTCGCCGGCCTGGTCGAGCGCTATGCGAATCCCGACTTTTCGATCGCCCCTGGCGGTCATGTCCAGACGATCTCGCCGGGGCACTATACCGTCAGCGGTTTGTCTCGCCATGTGCGGCTCGGGGACTTCGTGGCGCATAAGAGTGCGACCGGCACGCATCTCGGGGAAGTCGTCCGCGTCGAACCGGAGCGGGTCGTCGTCTGCCCGATCGAGCCCGGCGATCCCATCGGCATCCACGATACCGTCATCCGCAAGGGGGCCTTCCGCATCGCGCCGACGGACAACTGGTGCGGCCGCACGATCAATGCGCTGGCCGAGCCGATAGACGGCCTGGGCCCCCTCCTGCAGGGCGACGTTCGCCGTTCGATCTCGAATACCGCGCCGCCGTCGATGACCCGCAGACGCGTCGAGCAGGGTTTCAAGACGGGCGTGCGCGCCGTCGACATCTTCTCGCCGCTCTGCCTCGGACAGCGCCTCGGCATCTTTGCCGGCTCCGGCGTCGGCAAGTCGACGCTGCTTTCGATGCTGGCGCGCGCCGACGCCTTCGACAAGGTGGTGATCGCGCTGGTCGGCGAGCGCGGCCGTGAAGTGCGTGAATTCATCGAGGATACGCTCGGCGACAAT
This sequence comes from Sinorhizobium glycinis, assembly GCF_001651865.1. Taxonomy (GTDB): domain Bacteria; phylum Pseudomonadota; class Alphaproteobacteria; order Rhizobiales; family Rhizobiaceae; genus Sinorhizobium; species Sinorhizobium glycinis. Next base: position 848,689 of record NZ_LPUX01000053.1, on the reverse strand, counting down.
CTTGCCAAGTCGGTCGCCGTCGTCGCCACCAGCGACGAGAGCCCGATGCTCAGGAAAATGGCGCCGCTCACGGCGGTGACGATCGCCGAGCACTACCGCGACAAGGGCGACAACGTTCTGCTGATCGTCGACAGCGTGACGCGTTTTGCCCATGCGATCCGCGAGGTGGCGACGGCGGCGGGAGAGCCGCCGATCGCCCGCGGCTATCCGGCTTCGGTCTTCACCGAATTGCCGCGCCTGCTCGAGCGCGCCGGCCCCGGTGCCGAAGGGACGGGCACGATCACCGCGATCATCTCAATCCTGGTCGACGGCGACAATCACAACGATCCGGTTGCCGATTCGGCGCGCGGCATTCTCGACGGGCACATCGTGCTCGACCGCAGCCTGGCCGAGGAAGGGCGCTATCCGCCGATCGATCCGCTGGCCTCCATCTCGCGCCTGGCGAGGAAGGCCTGGACACCGGATCAGGAAAAGCTCGTGGCGCGGCTGAAATCGCTCATCCACCGCTTCGAGGAGACCCGCGACCTCAGGCTGATCGGCGGCTACCGCGCCGGCGGCGACCCGGATCTCGACATGGCGATCAAACAGGTGCCCGTCATCTATGACGTCCTCAAGCAGACGCCCGGCGAGCGGTCCGCCGTCGATGCCTTCACCGATCTTGCCAATGCGCTGAAGGCAGCCGCCATGGGCAACCAGCCCGCCGCCGGCATCCGGGGGAAGGGATAGCAATGACCGATAACGACGCGGACGAAATCGTCCATCAGCGCCGGCGCGACGCCAAGATGCCGTTGACCGATAAGGTCCTCGGCGCGATCGGGCTGGCCATGGCTGCCTTTGCGACCTTCTTCCCGTGGTACGCCTTCCTGCACCAGGACCAGTTCTCGATTCCGCCGCTCTGGCAGGGAACGACGCGGGATCTGCCGGAGCGCCCCGGTCGCGGCGTCGTGTCGGTCTCGCCGCTGGCGATGACCGATATGGACGAAGGGACCGCCGCAGCGATCGATCGGCTGACGACGGCAACCGTGCCGGGGCTGGAAGATCAACCCGCAGCAGCCGCGCGCGAGCCGGCAGACGGCCCGGAACAGCCCTTTCCCGAACCGTCCGGCTTCAAACTGATGCACGTCGCCAATGGAAGGGCGCTGATCGAGGACGCGACCGGCATGTATATCGTGCGCATCGGATCGGCCCTGCCGGACAACAGCCGGCTTGCCACCTTCGAACAGCGGAACGGCCGCTGGGTGATGATCACCTCCAAGGGCGAGGTCTACCAGGCCAAGTAGGCCGTCAGGCCACCTTGCTCGCCCGGGAATTGCCTCACGCATCAGAATTCGGCGAAGGGCCGCTTCGCCGCCAAGGCGACACGGCGAAAATCCCCCGCATTGCCCTCCGCATCCGCTTTTTCGACAAGTCCCACGCAAGATTACCGGCCTAGGGTCTCCTCATCTCATGAGGAGTGATCGATGGATCCGATTCAGCTTTTCGAACTCGCGTCGCGCCAGGCCAAATGGCTGACGATCCGCCAGAATGTCGTGGCCGGCAACATCGCCAATGCCAATACGCCGCATTACAAGGCAAGAGACGTCCAACCCTTCGAAAGCGTGCTTCAGAACACCGGCATCCAGATGGCCGCGACCCATCGCGCCCATTTCACCGAGAGCCCGGACGCCGCCCAGGTGACCGAGGTCAGCATGATCGACGACGTGGCGGTCCAGCAGTCCGGCAATACCGTCGCGCTCGAGCAGGAAATGATGAAGACGGGCGCGATCAAACGCGATTACGAACTCAATTCGGGGCTGGTGAAATCCTTTCACCGGATGATGCTCATGACGGTACGGAAATAAGACTCATGGATCCTTTGACCTCGGCACTCAAGGTTTCGGCTTCGGGCCTGCAGGCGGAATCGACGCGCCTGCGCATCGTTTCCGAAAACATCGCCAATGCCCGCTCCACCGGCGACGTACCAGGCGCCGACCCCTATCGGCGCAAGACGATTTCCTTCGCCGCGGAAGTCGACCGGGCAAGCGGCGCATCGCTCGTCGAGATCCAGCGCCTCGGCACCGACGATTCGGATTTCAATATCGAGTTCGACCCCGGCAGCCCGGCCGCCGATGAGAAGGGCATGGTGAAAATGCCGAACGTCAACGTGCTGATCGAGATGGCCGACATGCGCGAGGCCAACCGCGCCTACGAGGCCAACCTGCAGACCATCAAGCAGTCCCGCGATCTCATCTCCCAGACAATCGACCTGTTGAGGGCTTCGCAATAATGATCGATGCAATTCAGTCCGTCGGCGCGTTTTCGACTATGAAGGAGGCCGAGGGCACCAGCCTCATCGGCTCCACGGCGCTCTCGCTGCCGAACGCTGCAGCTTCCGCTCCGCAATCGCAAAGCTTCGCCGAAGTCCTCGGCAACATGACCGCGGACGCCATCAGCTCGATGAAATCGGCGGAAGGGGCGTCGCTGCACGCGATCCGCGGCGAGGCGAACACCCGCGAGGTCGTCGATGCTGTGATGAGCGCCGAACAGTCGCTGCAGACCGCGATCGCGATCCGCGACAAGGTGGTCACCGCCTATCTCGAAATCGCGCGCATGCAGATCTGAAGGAACGTGACATGAAGGCCCTTTCCATCGCCGCCACGGGCATGAACGCCCAGCAGTTGAACCTCGAAGTCATCGCCAACAACATCGCCAACATCAACACGACCGGCTACAAGCGGGCGCGGGCGGAGTTTTCGGATCTGCTTTATCAGACGGAGCGCGCCCAGGGCGTGCCGAACCGCTCCAATCAGGCGATCGTGCCGGAAGGCGCCATCGTCGGTCTCGGTGTCCAGACGGCCGCCGTCCGCAACCTCCACGTCCAGGGCAGCCTCGTCAATACCAGCAACGATCTCGACCTTGCGCTTGTCGGCCGCGGCTGGTTCCAGGTCGAAACGCCCAACGGCGAGACGGTCTACACCCGCTCGGGTGCCTTCAACACCAATGCCACCGGCCAGCTCGTCACCATCGACGGCTACACGGTGGTTCCCGGCATCACCGTACCGCAGGATGCGACCGAGATCACCGTTTCCGCGTCCGGCCAGGTTCTGGTGCGGATCGGCGACGCCACGGAGACCCAGGAAATCGGCCAGCTGACGATCGCCAATTTCGTCAACGAGGCCGGTTTGGAGCCGCAGGGCGAAAACCTCTTCAAGCAGACGGCGGCATCCGGCGAGCCGATCGTCGGCACACCGGCCGATCCTGGCTTCGCGCAGATCAAGCAGGGCTATCTGGAATCTTCCAACGTCGATCCGGTCAAGGAAATCACCGATCTCATCTCGGCCCAGCGCGCCTACGAGATGAACTCGAAAGTCATCCAGGCCGCCGACGAGATGGCCGCCACGGTGAGCAAGAACCTCAGGTAACGGGAAGAGGGGGCAAACATGATGTTTCGCCGATCGGCCGAAAGGGCAGCAATCGAAAGCGATTCCACGCGCTTGACGCGGCCGCTCGCCTTCGTCGCGATCGCCGCCGCCCTGCTGTCGCCGGCGCTCGCTTCCGCTCAGCAGCCGACCGCTGTCATTCCGAAACAGACGATCTATCCTGGCGAAACGCTCGAGGCGAGCATGTTGGAAGTGGTCGAGGTGACCAATCCGGATCTCGCCGCCGGTTATGTCGGTTCCCTCGAAGAAGTCGAGGGCAAGGTGACGAAGCGGACGCTTCTGCCGGGACGGGTGATCCTCGCCTCGGCGCTGCGCGACCGATACGCGGTGGAGCGCGGCTCGACGGTTCGGCTGATCTTCAACAATGGCGGGCTGACGATCACCGCCTCCGGCTCGCCGCTGCAGGACGCGTCGGTCGGTGAATTGATCCGCGCCCGCAACATCGATAGCGGCGTCATCGTGTCCGGGACGGTGATGGGCGACGGCACGATCCATGTGGTGGCGAAATGACGATGCGCGTTTGCAAGTGGTTGCTGACCTTCGCCTTCCTGTTGGCGGCGACCTTGGCACCTGTCCATGCCGCGTCGCGGATCAAGGACGTCGCCTCGCTTCAGGCCGGGCGGGACAACCAGCTCATCGGCTACGGACTGGTGGTCGGGCTGCAGGGAACCGGCGACAGCCTGCGTTCCTCCCCGTTCACCGAGCAGTCGATCCGCGCCATGCTGCAGAACCTCGGCATCTCGACCCAGGGCGGCGAGTCCCGGACGCGAAACGTGGCGGCGGTCCTGGTCACCGCCACGCTGCCGCCTTTCGCAAGCCCCGGCAGCCGCGTGGACGTCACGGTCGGCTCGCTCGGCGATGCGGCGTCGCTGCGCGGCGGCACGCTCGTCATGACGTCGCTTTCGGGTGCCGACGGGCAGATCTATGCGGTAGCCCAGGGCTCGATCGTCGTCACCGGCTTCAGCGCCCAGGGTGACGCCGCCAGCTTGTCGCAAGGCGTGACCACGGCCGGCCGCGTCCCGAACGGTGCGGTCATCGAGCGCGAGCTACCGTCGAAGTTCAAGGACGGCTTCAACCTCGTGCTGCAATTGCGCAATCCGGACTTCTCCACCGCCGTCGGCATGGCGGCGGCGATCAACAAGTTCGCCGCTGCGCAGTTCGGCGGCCGCATCGCCGAAGCCTTGGACTCGCAGTCCGTTCTCGTCCAGAAGCCGAAAATGGCCGATCTCGCCCGGCTGATGGCCGACATCGAGAACCTCGTCGTCGAGACGGACGTTCCGGCACGCGTTGTCGTCAACGAACGGACCGGCACGATCGTCATCGGCCAGGACGTGCGCGTTGCCGAAGTCGCGGTCAGCTACGGCACCCTGACGGTGCAGGTGACCGAGACCCCGACGGTCGTGCAGCCGGCGCCCTTCTCGCGCGGGGAGACGGCGGTCGAGCCCAATACCACCATCGAGGCGCAGTCGGATGGCGGCACGGTCGCGATTCTCAACGGGTCGAGCCTTCGCTCGCTCGTCGCGGGCCTGAACAGCATCGGCGTCAAGCCGGACGGAATCATCGCGATCCTGCAGAGCATCAAGACGGCGGGAGCCCTTCAGGCGGAGCTTGTGCTGCAATGACCGGAATTTTCTACCATCTTCTCGGCAAGTCTCGCCGCACGCTGGTGGCCGCGGCCGCGGGCGGAACGATGCTGGCGATGCCTGGCGCATTCGCACAGGACGTCACCGCGCCGCCGGCTGAAAGCGCTGCGACCAACGAGATCCAGCAATTCTGCACCAATATCGCCGACGCGGCGCGCGACCAGCGCTACCTGTTGCAGCGCAAGGACCTGGAAACCTTGCAGGCGAGTGTCGACGAACGCATTGCGACTCTCGAAAAACGCCGGGCCGAATACGAGGACTGGCTGAAGCGCCGCAACGATTTCCTGAAGCAGGCGGAACTCGGACTCGTCGATATCTACAAGACGATGAAGCCAGATGCCGCCGCCGGCAAGCTCGAGATGGTGCGCCCGGAGATCGCCGCGGCGATCGTCATGAAGCTGCCGGCGCGCCAGTCCTCGCTGATCCTCAGCGAGATGAGCGACGAGAAGGCGGCGGTGCTCACCAACATCATCTCCAGCGCCAGCGACCCGAACACCTCGAAGGAGCCATCATGAGAATGCAACTTACGGCCATCCTGGCCGCGAGCCTCCTTGCGGGATGTCAGAACCAGGCCTTCAATGAGATCGGCCAGGCGCCGGCGATGAGCCCGATCGGCAGCGGCCTGCAATACACCCAGACGCCGCAGCTTGCCATGTATCCGAAGCAGCCGCATCAGATGACCGCCGGATACTCGCTGTGGAACGACCAGCAGGCCGCCCTCTTCAAGGACGCCCGCGCCATCAATGTCGGCGATATCCTGACCGTCGACATCCAGATCGACGACAAGGCGTCCTTCAACAACGAGACCGACCGTAGCCGCACCAACTCCAGCGGCTTCAATCTCGGCGCCGGCGGCGAATCGCAGACCAGCGACTTCGAATGGTCCGGCAATCTCGAATACGGCTCGAACACCAAGACCGAAGGGGACGGCAAGACCGAGCGCTCCGAGAAGCTCCGGCTGCTCGTCGCCGCCGTCGTCACCGGCGTGCTGGAGAACGGCAATCTCCTGATCAGCGGCTCGCAGGAAGTGCGCGTCAACCACGAACTGCGCATCCTCAACGTCGCCGGCATCGTCCGGCCGCGGGATGTCGACGCCGACAACATCATCTCCTACGACCGGATCGCCGAGGCCCGCATCTCCTACGGCGGCCGCGGCCGGCTGACCGAAGTTCAGCAGCCCCCCTATGGCCAGCAGATCGTCGATCTCATTTCGCCGATCTAAGGGGCGTGACGATGGAAGAAATCGACAGCAAGCAGCAAAAGTCGCCGTCGCTGGTCATGACCATTGCCGCGGTCGCCCTGGTGACGCTCGTCGCCGGCGGCGGCGGCTGGCTTGTCGGCGCCCTTCTGGCGCCGCCGCCGCCGCAGAAGACCGAGGCGGCGGCGGAGGTGCCCCCGAATGCCACCGGCGAGGAGGGCCTTCCGAAGGTCGCCACGGAGGCCAACGGCATCGTCCAGCTCGAACCGATCACCACGAACCTTGCCTATCCGGCGGAAAACTGGGTCCGCCTCGAGGTCGCGCTGCAGTTCGAGGGCGCCCCCGACGTCGCCTTGGCCGAAGAAGTCCACCAGGACATCGCGGCCTATCTCAAAACCGTGTCGCTGCAGCAAATCCAGGGCCCGCGCGGCTTCCAATATCTCCGGGATGACATCCAGGAACGGGTTGACCTGCGCTCCGGCGGGCGCGTAACCAATGTGATGTTCCGAACCTTCGTCATTCAATGATTCGGCAGGGTCAGGACCACTAGATTCATCCATTCTGTACAGGTTCTGACCCTGGATGCTCCGGATTGCTGCATTTATTGTCGCCATGATGGCGATGTCGGGAATTGCCGGGGCCCAGAGCTTTCCCGCCGATATTCTGAACGCGCCGGTCGATGGCTCGGTCGCCTCCTGGATCATCCGCACCTTCGGGCTCCTGACCGTCCTTTCGGTGGCCCCAGGCATTCTGATCATGGTGACGAGCTTCCCGCGCTTCGTCATCGCCTTTGCGATCCTGCGCTCAGGCATGGGCCTTGCGACCACGCCGTCGAACATGATCATGGTGTCGCTGGCGCTGTTCATGACGTTCTATGTGATGGCGCCCACCTTCGACCGCGCCTGGCGCGAGGGCATCGATCCGCTGCTGAAGAACGAGATCTCCGAGACCGAGGCGCTGCCGCGCGTCTCCGAGCCCTTCCGCGAGTTCATGCTTGCCAACACGCGCGACAAGGACCTGCAGCTCTTCATCGACATAGCCCGCGAAAAGGGCCAGACCGTCGTTGTCGACGACAAGGTGGATCTGCGCGCGGTCGTCCCCGCCTTCATGATCTCGGAGATCCGTCGCGGCTTCGAGATCGGCTTCCTGATCATGCTGCCTTTCCTGGTGATCGACCTCATCGTGTCGACGATCACCATGGCGATGGGCATGATGATGCTGCCGCCAACCTCGATCTCCCTGCCGTTCAAGATCCTGTTCTTCGTGCTGATCGACGGCTGGAACCTGCTCGTCGGCAGCCTGGTGCGCTCCTTCACCTGAAGCGCAGCCGGTGTCCCTCGTTAAGACATTCGGCGACCCCACAACAATCCGTTAAGCATAGGATTTCATGCGGGATTCACCACGTTCCCGCATCGCCTCCGGGCCGCCCCGCCGGTTAAGATGTTGGCAAGAAATGGCTGCGAATTTCGTCTTCACACGACGGGTTTGGTGTCCTTCACGAGCTGAGTGGAACCGAGTGGCATGATGCCGGATCGTCGTGACCGGTAACGAATTTTCAGCCCGGTATGTCCCCCCAATCAGTATTTCGTAAGGGACAAACGAATATGGCAAGCATTCTCACCAACAGCTCGGCAACGGCCGCTCTCCAGACGCTGCGCTCCATCTCCTCCAGCATGGAAGACACGCAGAACCGCATTTCCACCGGCATGCGCGTCGGCTCTGCCTCCGACAACGCCGCTTACTGGTCGATCGCGACCACCATGCGTTCCGACAACGCAGCTCTTTCGTCGGTCACCGACGCGCTCGGCATGGGCGCCGCCAAGGTCGACACCGCTTATGCCGGTATGGAAGCGGCCATCGACGTCGTCAAGGAAATCAAGGCGAAGATCGTTGCCGCCACGGAAGAAGGCGTAGACGGCGCTAAGGTCCAGGAAGAAATCGACCAGCTCCAGGACCAGCTCCTGAGCATTGCCGAATCCGCTTCCTTCAACGGGGAAAACTGGATTGCCGGCGAGGCCGCGACCAAGACCGTCGTCACCGGCTTTGTCCGGGCTTCGGACGGCACCGTTTCGATCAAGACGTCCAGCTACGCGCTCACCGATGCGGCCGATGGTACGCTCCTCTTCGCTGATGACGGCGCAGGTGGACTTGATACCGCAACCGGTATCCTCGGCACGGATGGCACCAACGGCAACAATGTCTACGGCCTCGACATTTCCGCGATGGACGCCACGGCACTTGGAGAAGCACTCTCCGACGTCGAAGACGCGCTGACGGCAATGACCAGCGCCGCCTCTTCGCTCGGTTCGATGTCGACCCGTATCGATCTGCAGGCCGACTTCGTTTCCGAACTCAGCGACTCGATCGAAAACGGTATCGGCCGCCTAGTCGATGCCGACATGAACGAGGAATCGACCCGCCTCAAGGCCCTGCAGACGCAGCAGCAGCTGGCCATCCAGGCTCTGTCGATCGCCAACTCCGACTCGCAGAACATCCTGTCGCTCTTCCGCTAATCGGCGCGCCGGCACGGAGGCTGACCGTGCCGCAACGCTGGAAAAGAGCCGCGACCGAATTCGGTCGCGGCTTTTTCGCATTTTTTGTTCCGCTTCAGCATTCCTTAACCATCTTGCTGTTTCCTAGCACCATCGAAACGGCGGGTTAACCAATGAAATTAATTGGTTAGCAGGCATGACGCTGACCGTCGCTTTCCGGCGAACTCCGGAATGTCCCTTCTTAATCAGCCACTAAGGGGCACTCAGAAATGACAAGCATTCTTACCAACATTGCAGCCATGTCCGCACTCGAAACGCTGCGGAGCATCGGCAGCAACATGGAGACGACCCAGGGCCGCGTCTCCTCCGGCCTGCGCGTCGGCGAGGCGTCGGACAACGCCGCCTACTGGTCGATCGCGACCACCATGCGTTCGGACAACATGGCGCTCTCCGCCGTCCAGGACGCCCTCGGCCTCGGCGCCGCCAAGGTCGACACCGCCTATGCCGGTATGGAATCGGCCATCGAAGTCGTGAAGGAAATCAAGGCCAAGGTCGTTACCGCAACCGAAGAAGGCGTCGACAAGGCCAAGGTCCAGGAAGAAATCGATCAGCTTCAGGAACAGCTGCTGTCGATCGCCGAATCCGCTTCTTTCAGCGGCGAGAACTGGATCGGCGGCGTAGCCGGCAATACCGTGACCGTCGTCTCCGGCTTCGTCCGCGCGTCCGACAGCACCGTCTCGGTCAAGACGACCAGCTATGCGCTGGTTGATGGCGTGACGGGCGGCAACTTGCTGTTCAGTGACGACGGCACCGGTGCTCTCGACACGGCGACCGGGATCCTGGGCACCGCTGGTGCATCCGCTGGCGCGTATGCTGTCTACTCGCTGGACATCAGCGCGCTCTTGACGACAGACATGAACGACGTGCTGTCGGACGTCGACGATGCGCTCTCGGCCATGACCAGCGCTGCTGCTGAGCTCGGTTCGATCTCCATGCGCATTGGCCTGCAGGAAGATTTCGTCGCGAAGCTGTCCGACTCGATCGACTCCGGCGTTGGCCGTCTCGTCGATGCCGACATGAACGAGGAATCGACCCGCCTCAAGGCTCTGCAGACGCAGCAGCAGCTTGCTGTTCAGTCGCTGTCGATCGCCAACAGCAACTCGGAAAACGTCCTCCAGCTCTTCCGTTAATCGACAAAGCCGGGCTAGGGGTCAATCGATCCCTGACAAACCGAGCCACTTCAGAAAGCCGCGCCTTGCGAAAGGCGCGGCTTTCACGCGTTTAGGCTTCAGCGTAAGGAAATTGTTAGGTTTTGTTAATTTTGTTAGCCCCTTTTAGACTTTGTTAACCATGTTCCCGTTAGCTGGCCGCATCGAAACGATGAGTTAACCAAGGTGACCAGCGGGTTAACAGGCATGAAGCCGATCATTCGTTCCCGGTAGCGATCCGGAATGTTCCTTTCATTCTAATGCTATTCGAGGGGCGAACAGACCAATGACCAGCATCCTGACGAACACGGCGGCGATGGCCGCACTTCAGACCCTCCGCTCGATCGACGACAATCTGGAGACGACGCAGGGCCGCGTTTCATCGGGGTTGCGTGTGGGCGAGGCGGCCGACAACGCCGCTTACTGGTCGATCGCCACCACCATGCGTTCCGACAACATGGCGCTTTCCGCCGTTCAGGACGCGCTCGGTCTCGGCGCGGCCAAGGTCGACACCTCTTATGCCGCGATGGAAAGCGCCATCGAAGTCGTCAAGGAAATCAAGTCGAAGATCGTTGCGGCCACCGAAGAGGGCGTCGACAAGTCGAAGATCCAGGAAGAAATCGACCAGCTGCAGGAGCAGTTGATGTCGATCGCCGAATCAGCCTCCTTCAGCGGCGAAAACTGGGTCGCCGGCGACGCGGGCGACAAGACCGTGGTCTCGGGCTTTGTGCGTGCGTCCGACGGCACAGTTTCGGTGAAGACGACCACCTATACGCTCGACGACACGGCGACCGGCAACTTGCTCTTCGGCGGCGATGGCGCGGGCGCAATCGTGGACACCAGCGGCATTCTCGGCACCACCGGCGGCGCGACGATCGGCGTTTCCATCTATGCCCTCGACATCGTCAACTTCGATACCGCGGAAATGGCCGAGGCGCTGACCCTCGTTGAAGAGGGCCTCCAGGCGATGACGAGCGCGGCCGCCGAACTGGGCTCGATCTCCATGCGCATCGGCCTTCAGGAGGATTTCGTCGCGGCTTTGACCGACTCGATCGACTCCGGCATCGGCCGCCTCGTCGACGCCGACATGAACGAGGAATCGACCCGCCTGAAGGCCCTGCAGACGCAGCAGCAGCTTGCCGTCCAGTCGCTGTCGATCGCCAACACCAACTCGGAAAACATCCTCCAGCTCTTCCGCCAGTAGGACCGGTTGGCAGCCGTTAAGGCTGCTGTCCCAGCTGCCAATTCTTGAGGCCGCGCAATCGCTGCGCGGCCTTTCGGCGTTCTGGAAGTTCCGGTCCCGGCAAGATGATTTAAGCCTTTCTTCATACATGTTAATCGTCCGTTAACCGCGTTAACCATTTGTTAACCATTTGACGTTAACGCTTTGTTAAGCAGGATGATCTGTCCACCCAGGGCAAAAAGGTGGCAGCGCGCATGACGCCGTACCATCCTCGCCGGTTTCCCACCCGGAATGTCTTCGACCTCCCATCGATAGGGCGATAGCCGATGACCAGTATCATGACCAACGCCGCCGCGATGGCGGCATTGCAGACCTTGCGTTCGATCAACAGAAATCTGGATGAGACCCAGAGCCGCGTGTCCTCCGGCTATCGCGTCGAGACCGCGGCGGACAACGCCGCCTATTGGTCGATCGCGACGACGATGCGGTCGGATAACGCGGCGCTTTCGACCGTCCAGGATGCGCTGGGCTTGGGTGCGGCCAAGGTCGATACCGCCTATGCCGCGTTGGACACGGTCATCGACCTGATGAGCGAGGTCAAGGCGAAGCTGGTGGCGGCACGCGAGCCCGGCGTCGACAAGAGCAAGATCGACAAGGAGCTCTCGCAGCTGAAAGACCAACTGGTGTCGGCAGCCCAATCGGCTTCCTTCTCGGGTGAGAACTGGCTTTACAACGACGCGAGCGCAGCGGTAGGCACGAAATCGATCGTTGCCTCCTTCAATCGCAGCGCCGAGGGCAGCGTCTCCGTTACGACGCTTGATTATGACACGTCGGGCTCCATTCTCGTGGACGTCCAGGACGCGAGCCGCGGCTTGCTGACGATGGCTGTGGATGCGGATGCGCTTGTCTCGGCTCCGACCGGATCGGCCCGGGAATACTACCTGATAGACGCCGGCAGCCCTCCGGCCGGCACGGAAATTGCGCTCTCCGACACGACGACCGACAGCGAGTTGGACGACATGATCAGTGTCGTGGACGATCTCATCAGCCAGTTGACCAATTCTGCCGCGACGCTCGGCGCTATCACCAGCCGCATCGAAATGCAGGAAAACTTCGTCGCCAACCTCATGGATGTGATCGACAAGGGCGTCGGCCGTCTCGTCGACGCCGACATGAACGAGGAATCGACGCGCTTGAAGGCGCTGCAGACCCAGCAGCAGCTCGGCATCCAGTCGCTCTCGATCGCGAACACCAACTCCGAAAACATCCTGAGATTGTTCCAGGAATAAACGAAATCTTCCCTTCCGCCGTGCCGCCGGTCATCGGCATCTGGCGGGACTGGTTGGACCGCGCTGTTGCCCTGGCGCGGTCCAACAACCTTCATTTTCGCACAAGTTTGGCCGGCTAGTTTCCCTTCGCAGTCTGCTCGGCCGGCTGCCGGTCAAATTGATCTTGGCCGCCGCTTGCACCGGTCCCGCCTCGGGGTCCGCCCTCCGCGAACCGTTGCGCATCGAGAATGCTGGTCCTGTCGCTGTCTCGGGTGAGCAGGATCGAAGGAGACATTACGTGTCAGGCGCTGTGGATTTCTGGACCATGCGGCAGCCGCTGCCGGACAGGCGGAGCGCTCCGGTATCGGCGGCGAGCCGCCGGGGAGACCGTCGATGAGTGCGTCGCTCTCCCGCTATCTCAAGGATTTCAGCGCGCCGAAGATCGAACTCACGCGAATGCCGCCGAAATTTTTTCCGGACCTCGAAGGGGACTTTCCCGCCGAAGACCGGTCCGCACAGAGGTCGCCCATGCCCGAGATCGACGTCGATGCGGAGCGGCGCGAAGCCTTTGCGCAGGGCCGCGCGGAAGCCGCTGCCGAGCTCGCCTTCGAGCATCAGCGGGAGCTCGCCGAACTCAAGGCGCGGCACGCCGAAGAGCTCGACGCCGTGAAGCATCGCCTGGCGGAAGAAACCGCCTCGAAACTCGCCGCCGGCTTCGCCGAGATCACCGAGCGGCTGGCGCTGGCGCTCGGCAACCAGGCGGCGCGCGTGCTTGCGCCGGTCCTGGGCGAGGCGCTCATCAAGCGCGCCGTCGAGGATCTAGCGACGATGATCAGGCAGGGCGTCGGCGCGGGAGAGGGGCTCACCATCACGGTCAAGGGATCGCCAGTGCTCTTCGAATCGCTGAAACAGCATCTGGATGACGACACGTTGGTATTCCGGCACGTGGTTGCCGACGACATCGATCTCACGGTCGAGATGGGCGAAGCGGTTCTGGTGACCAGAATGGCGGCCTGGGCCGATACCGTCCGGAAGGTTCTGGCATGAGCGACGAAAGCCATCACAACGGCAAGAACGAAATCATCATCGTCAAGCGTTCCGGAGACGGGCACGACGGCCATCACGGCGGCGGGTGGAAGATCGCCTATGCCGACTTCATGACGGCGATGATGGCCTTCTTCCTCGTCATGTGGCTGATCAATGCCGCCAACGAGGAAACGAAGGCGGCGATCGCCTCCTATTTCAATCCGGTGCAACTCACCGATCAGAAGCCCGCGGAGAAGGGCCTGAAGAATCCCGCCAAGGATGCCGAGGGTGAAGAGACGCAGCAGCGGTCGAAGGCGGATGGCGACCAGGCGAAGTCCGGTGGATCGGCCAAGACCGGCGACCAGTTGACGGCAACCTCGGGCGAAGAGACCAAATATTCCGACGCCGATTTCTTCGAGAACCCCTATTCGGTTCTCTCCGAAATCGCCCGCGAGGTCGGCCGTGAGGCCAATATCAGCGTCAAGGGCGAGGGCGGCGCCGCTCAGTCGGGACCGGCGACCGGCGCCGACGGCGGCGAGGCCTATCGCGATCCGTTCGATCCCGATTTCTGGACCAAGCAGGTCGAAGTCAAGGATGCCGGCAATGCTGCCGAGAGCCAAGTCGCGGCGGCTGAGAAAAATGCCGCGCAGGCGGGTGCCGCACAAAGCCCCGCCAATGGCGAGGCGCCGGCGAAGACCGCGGACGAGCCCGGCACGGGCGAGGTACCGCTCAAGAAGGAAGCGGAAGCACAGGAGCGACAGAAGGAAGCCGAAGCCCTGAAGGCCGACATCGAGAAGGCGATCGGCGGCGAGGCGGGGCGGCTTCTCGAGGGGCTGCTGGTGACGCCTTCCGAGGGCGGGCTGCTCGTCACGATCAGCGAGCAGACGGACGCGCCGATGTTTGCGGTGGGTTCTGCCGTTCCGGAAAAGGAGCTCGTCCTCGCCATGGAGAAGATCGGCAAGCTGCTCGCCGATCGACAGGGGGCCGTGGCGATCCGCGGCCACACGGATGGCCGCCCGTTCAAGGACGGAACCTATGACAACTGGCGGCTGTCTGCTGCGCGCGCCCAGAGCGCCTATTACATGCTGGTCCGCGGCGGCCTCAAGGAAGAACGCGTCAATCAGATCAGCGGTTTTGCGGACCGGCGCCTGCAGGTGCCGAACGAACCCTATGCCGCCGCCAACCGGCGGATCGAGATCCTGTTGCATTCGGGGCAGGGTTGAGAAAGATGCTGGAGCGGCTTCGCGCTATCCTCGCGACTTCGGTTCTCGCGGCACCGCTCGCAATCGGCCTCGCACGCGCAAGCGAGACGGAAGAGCTCGCTCCGTTCAAGATGATCCGGTCGCTGCAATACGTCCAGGATTCCGTCGTGCTCGGCGATCATTCGGCGATCGAGATGCAGCGCTTCATGCTGGGCGAGATCGACAAGCGTCTGAGGGCGGCCGATGAGGCGATCTTTCGCGATCCCCGCAACGTCGATGCGGCGCTCGTCTATGTGATGAGCGGCGGCAATCCGGAAACGCTGGAGTACCTTACGGACCGGGATATCGAGGGCAACTTCGACGCCCGGGTTACGGATGCGCTCAGGCAATATCTGCGCGGCAAGGGACCGTTGATCGTCGAAAATCTCTCCAATGCGGCGCCCGAATACAAGAACTCCCGTGTCGGTCCCTATCTGTTTCTGATCCTCGGCAACGCCATCTCGCAGCAGGATCCCGTTGCCGCGATGAAATATTACGACTGGGCGCGTCTGACGGCGCCCGGCACCATCATAGAGGAGGCGGCGCTTCGCCGATCCGTACCGCTTGCGGCGAGGGCAGGCGATCCGGACAGGGGCTTGCGCTATGCGCTGAACTATGCGCGGCGCTACTTGACGTCGCCCTATGCGAGCCAGTTCGCCGACGTGTTCGTCGAACTGGCGGTCGCTCACTTCGGCGAGGCGGTGGAAAAGAGAGTCGCCGAGATTCTCGGCTTCATGGATCAGGCGCGCCAGCGCGAGGTCTATCTGCGCGTCGCAAGGCGGGCAGCGATCGCCGGGAACCAGCCTCTGGCGCGCTTGGCTTCCAGCCGGGCTGAAACGCTCGCCGGCGACGGCGGCGGGCAACCGCAGCTGCTGGCGAGCTTCTACGACGGGCTTGCGGCCGTGCCCTCGCAGGACGTCTTCGCCGCGGCGCAGACGCTGGCAGCGATTCCGGACGAGAAGCTCTCGCCGCGCGACCGTGCCCTCAGGGAGGCCGCCAGGGCGATTGCGGAGGAGGTTGTGCGACTACCGCAGGATGAAAGCCCCGCGCAAGCGTCAACACCTATACCGGAAAGCAATACTGGCCCCGCGGCAGATGGCGGCGAAACAGAAGAAACCGGAAGCGGCATGAGTCCCTTTGCCAAGGCGGTCGAAACGCCGCCCCCGCCGGATGACGAGCCGCCAGCGGAGACCGACGCAGCATCCGATCCGGCGCTTGAGGGGTTCATGACCAGCGGGCGCTCGAAGATCAAGGAGATCGATGCGCTCCTTGCGAAGGAAGGACTATGAGGCCACTTGAACAGACGTTCCGCGCTCCCGCCACGGCCATCGGTGCCCGATCCGGATCCGGCCGTGCAGGAGATGAGCAAGTTACGGGAGAGCCCGGCGCCTTCGAGAGTGCAGTCGCAGATGCCGGCCGCCAGAAGGTACCGGCCCAGGGTGCCGCTCAGGGCAACGGAGAGGATGCCGTCGCATCTCTCGCGGGCGACGCGCAAGCCCCGGCCGTCGAGTTGACGATCGGCAATCGTCAGGCAGGCGTCTTGATGGCGAGCACCGTCACGGGAACCGCTCGCGGTTCGATGCCTTCGGCGCAAGGCCGCGGCCAGGCGGATGCGGAAGGCGCGCTCCCGAAAGACCGGACAAAGCTCGACGCTTTCCGCGGGAATGGAAACCTCCAGCATCCGGTGGGCAGGGCGTCGGTTGAGAGCGAGGAGGTCAGCGACACGGACGGCAATGTGGCCACGATCAGGCCGAAGGGCCATGCGCCGGCGGAGACCGGCGCAGCAGAGACGTTCGAGTCCCAGGGGATCGCGGAGGGCGATACGGGCTCCGCCGCGCCGGCGAACGGTACCGTCAGCGACCTCCTGTCGTTGCTCGGCGGCAACGCGCCGACGATCATGGACATTCAGGCCACGGACATTAGGACCGCGGACACGCCAACACCTTCGGCCACTGACCGCGCCCGCCCGGCAGCCGAGACAGCCAATGTCACGGCGGACGCTGCCGCGGGGGACGGCTCACGAACCGAACAGCAAGGCGATGCCGCGTCCGACCGCCTCTTCCGCTTCGCGCGCGCCGACGGCAAGGGACAAGCGGTTTCGATGACCGTGTCGGCGGACGGCGAAGCAACTGCCGTCGAGAACAGCAGGTCTTCTGCGAACGCCAAGGCCGAAACCGTAACCGTCCTCGAGGCGCGCCGCTATCTCGGGGTCGCGATGAACACCAACTCCGCCTCGGTGGCGGGTGCGATCGCCGGTGACGGCGGATGGGCGCAGGCGCTCCAGTCGAGCGCGGCGTCGGCGCAGACGGAAGCATCCAGCCAGGCCGGCAAGACGCTGAACACGTTGAAGATCCAGATGCATCCGATCGAACTCGGCACGGTCACGGCGACACTGCGCCTGAAGGACGACGAACTGCAGGTCGACCTGAAGGTGGAAACGGGCGAGGCGTTCCGTCAATTGCGCGATGACCAGAGCGAGATGGTGAAGGCTCTGCGCGCCCAGGGCTTCGCGGTCGACCAGGTCAACGTCGTGTTCAATGCCGGCGGCGATGCTTCGAACAGCGGCGGTTCGCAGCCGCAGACGCAGGCCCAGCTTGGCCAGTCGGGCCGCGAACGGTCCGGTGAAGACGGCGGCCAGGGGCGTCAGCGGCAGAATGGTGGCGAGGCTGCGATGGCCGAGACATGGAGGGGCGGTGATGGAACGGACGATGCGTCTGGCGGCGTTGAGCGCTCTCGCACTGGTCACGTCTACATGTAGCGCGGTTGCGAGCGCCGGTGTCTGCGAACGCGAGATCGCTTCCGCCGCTGCCAAGTACGGCATCCCCACCGGTATCCTGTACTCGGTCGGCCTGACGGAGACCGGCCGCAAGGGATCGCTGCAGCCCTATGCGATGAACATAGAGGGCAACGCTTATTTCGGCACGAGCGTTCAGGATGTCCTCAGCCGGTTCGGCGCTGCACGGGCGCAAGGCGCGAAGCTCATCGATCTCGGTTGCATGCAGATCAATCATCATTTCCACGGCGAGCATTTCAGCTCTCCCGAGGAAATGCTTGATCCGCGACGGAATGTCGACTATGCGGCCCGCTTCCTCTCCAATCTGCGCGCCAGGCACGAGAGCTGGACGATGGCGGTCGCCCGCTATCATGCCGGGCCGAACAACGATCCGGCGCAGAAGAAATACGTCTGCCGCGTCATCGCGAATCTCGTCGCGACGGGCTACGGCAAGTGGACGCCGAACGCGGCCGAGTTCTGCCGGTAAACAATCCGAAGTTGTGATATTCGCGTCCGTTCCGCATTGTGGCGACAATGCGGAGAGATTGTGATCGCAAGCGCTATTTGTTGCCATGCGTTAACTTTTCCACACCAGTTTAGTGTCATCCTTAACGGGCGCATACTAGATATAGATCAAATCGGCACACATTCCTTAATCAACTATTAAAATCTCCCATTAACTTTCTCTAGTTGTTCGTGAATCCCCGGATTCGTACCTCTCAACCAGTGAGACACCCATACTGATTCGGAGGCGGACGAATGATCGTGGTGGTTGATGAAAGAGAGCTTGTGAAGGACGGCTACGCGTCCCTGTTCGGGCGCGAGGGCATTCCTTCGACCGGGTTTGATGCCAAGGAATTCGGCGAATGGGTGAACACTGCCGCCGATTCGGACATCGATGCGGTCGAGGCGTTCCTGATTGGCCAGAGTGAAAGCGCTTTCAGCCTGCCGCGCGCCATCCGCGACCGCTCGCAGGCACCGGTGATCGCCATGAGCGACACGCCTTCGCTGGAAAACACGCTCGCGCTGTTCGACTGCGGCGTCGACGACGTCGTTCGCAAGCCCGTGCATCCGCGGGAAATCCTCGCGCGCGTCGCGGCGATCCGCCGGCGCCTGAAGGCAATCGCCAACTACACGGACATCGGGCCGATCCGCGTTTTCGCCGACGGCCGCGATCCGGAGATCAACGGTGAGGTCTTCGCGCTGCCGCGCCGCGAGCGGCGCATCCTCGAATACCTGGTCGCCAACCGCGGCCGGCGGGTCTCCAAGTCGCAGATCTTCAATGCGATCTACGGCATCTTCGACGAAGACGTCGAAGAGAACGTCGTCGAAAGCCACATCAGCAAGCTGCGCAAGAAACTGCGCAAGAAGCTTGGCTTCGATCCGATCGATTCCAAGCGCTTCCTTGGCTACTGCATCGACTGGAACTGAGCCGGAGCGACGGAAGGGCGGGGCACCAAGACAGGTTCACGCAAGGCCCGACTTCTAGTCTCCCACTGAAGCAGGAAACGAGGATCCTCCATGAGTCTCTACGGTACCATGAGAACGGGCGTCTCTGGCATGAACGCCCAGGCAAACCGCCTCAGCACGGTCGCTGAAAACGTCGCGAACTCCAGCACCGTCGGCTACAAGCGGGCCTCGACCGAATTCTCGTCGATGATCCTGCCTTCCAGCAACGGTTCCTACAATTCCGGCGGCGTAGAGACTTCGGTGCGCTACTCCATTTCCGACCAGGGCTCGACAACCTATACGACATCGGCAAGCGACCTTGCGATCGACGGCGACGGTTTCTTCATCGTTCAAGGTGCCAACGGCCAGGAATACCTGACGCGCGCCGGTGCATTCGTTCAGGATGACTCGGGCAATCTCGTCAATGCGGCGGGCTTCACCCTGATGGGCTATGAATACGAGGCTGGCGTCGATCCGACGGTTGTCGTCAACGGCTTCGATGGCCTGACCGAGGTCAACCTCGCCTCGCAAGGTCTCACCGCAGCCGGCTCTACGGAGGCCTCGATGGGCGCCAACCTGCCGTCCGGCGCAGCGAATGGTGACGTTTCGACGACCTCGCTCATCGCCTTCGACACACAGGGCAACAGCCGTATCCTGGATTTCAATTACACGAAGACCGGCGACAACGCGTGGTCTCTCGAGGTTCTCGATCGGACCACCGGTACGTCGCTCGGCACGCAGGCACTGGATTTCGACACAAGCGGCGCTCTGACCACGTCTCCGTCAACCATGACGATCAGCGGCTCCCTCCTCGGCGTAATCGCCGGGACCGGCGCCGAGCTCAACGACATAACTCTTGATTTCACCGAAACCACCCAGCTCGGTACGTCCTTCACCCCAGATGGTGGTGAGATCGATGGCAACGCACCGAGCAAGGTCTCCGGCTATCAGATCGACACGGACGGCGTCGTCTACATCAAATATGCGAATGGCGAGCTCGAGCCGCGCTACCGCATTGCTCTTGCCAATGTTCAAAGCCCCGACAAGCTGGTTCCCGAATCCGGCAACGTCTATTCGCAGGGTGTCGATTCCGGCGTCATCGTCACCGGCTTCGCCGGTTCCGGCAGCTTCGGCGAAATCCTTTCTGGGGCGCTTGAAAGCTCGAACGTCGATATCGCCGACGAGCTGACCTCGATGATCGAGTCGCAGCGCAACTACACGGCCAACTCCAAGGTCTTCCAGACCGGTTCGGAGTTGCTCGAAGTCCTCGTGAACCTGAAGCGGTAATACCAAGAAGACGGTCCCAGCATGTCGTTGTCCTCGGCCATCGCAATTGCGCAATCAGTATTCAGCACCACCGCCTCGCAAACGGCGACGGTGTCGAAGAACGTCGCCAATGCGAGCAACGCGGATTACTCGCGCCGCATGGCCATGCTGGGAACCACGCCCGATGGTGCCCAGGTCGTCTCGATCTACCGGGCGCAGAACGAGGCCCTGCTCAAGCAGAACCTCGCAAGCATCTCGCAGTCCTCCGCGCAGGGCAGCCTGCTTTCCGGACTGGAGCTCTTGAAATCGGCGCTCGGCGGCAACGACTACGAGACGGCGCCGTCGACCTACCTCTCCGCTTTCCGTGACAGCCTGCAGACCTTCGCCTCGACCCCGGGCAACTCGACGATCGCGGCAACCGTGGTCGCGGATGCGTCGGACCTTGCCAACTCGATCAGCACTACGGCGACCGCGGTGCAGGAGCTGCGCCGCGACACCGACAAGGAAATTGCCGAAGAGGTCGACAATCTGAACGCGCTGCTCGCCAGCTTCGAGACGGCGAACAATGCCGTCAAGCAAGCGACGGCGTCGGGCGCGGACGCCACGGCGGCGCTCGACGAACGCGACAAGCTTTTGAAGCAGATATCCGAGCTCGTCGGCATCTCCACCGTCACGAGGGCCGACAACGATACCGTCATCTACACCTCGGACGGCACTGTCCTCTTCGAGACGCAGGCCCGGCAGGTGACGTTCACGGCAACCCCGGCCTTTGATGCAACCACGACCGGCAACGCCATCTTCGTCGATGGCGTGTCGCTTTCGGCCGGCACCGGCGCGGACACCACCGCGCAGGGCAAGCTTGCGAGCCTCCTCCAGCTCCGTGACGACATCGCTCCGACATTCCAGTCGCAGCTCGACGAGATGGCCCGCGGCCTGGTCGACCTCTTTCAGGAGAACGGCGCCCCCGGCCTCTTCACCTGGGCGGGTGGAACGGTTCCCGCGGTCGGGACGATCGAGCCTGGCATCGCGGCGAGCCTGACTGTCAATGCCGCCGCGCAAGCCGATCCGTTCCTGCTCCGCGACGGCGGCTTCAACGGCCTTGTCTCCAACCCGGGCGGCGCCACCGATCCGAATTCCGGCTACACCGATCTCCTCGACGGTTTCATCACCGCCATGGACGGCGACATGGATTTCGATGCTGCGGCGGGGCTCGACAGCACCAGTTCGGTCATGGAATTCGCCGCCTCGTCGATCGGCTGGTTCGAGCAGATCCGCAGCGCCGCCTCGACGGCCGACGACAACAAGACGGCTCTGTTGGCGCGGACGGAGGAGGCCCTGGGCAATGTCACCGGAGTCAGCATCGATGAAGAGCTGTCGCTGCTGCTCGATCTCGAACAGTCCTACAAGGCGTCTGCAAAGTTGATCAGTACCGTGGACGCCATGATGGCGTCCCTTCTGGAAGCCGTGAGGTAATCATGAAGACATCCTTCGTTTCTAACCTGGCGGTGCAGAATGCCATGCGCCTGACCATTCAGCAGGGCCAGGAGGAACTGCTGAAGCTTCAGACGGAGGTCTCGACCGGCCGGCACGCGGATGTCGGCCTCGAGCTTGGTTCCTCCACCGCGCGTTCGGTCAATCTGCAGCGCGAACTGGCGCGATTGGAAACCCTGGTCGACACGAACTCCGTCGTCACGCAGAGGCTTGCGTCCTCCCAGGAAGCCCTCGGAACGATGGCGGAGGCGGCGGAGCAGGTCCGCAATACGCTCGTAACCTTCAAGGGCAATGATTCCGTCGACCAGTTGTCGGTCCAGAAGACCGAGATCGAAAGCGCAATGTCGCTTTTCACCGCGTCAGCGAACACGTCCTTCAACGGCGAGTTCCTCTTCGCCGGCATCAACACCGATGTGAAGCCTTTCGAGGACTATGCGGCGACTGGTTCGGCCGCGAAGACCACCTTCGACAATGCGCTGGCGACCTACATGTCGGCGAACGGCATCGCTTCCATGAGCGACTTCACCGCGGCGCAGATGGAAGACTTCATCACAAACACGCTGGAGCCGCTCTACACGGACGACGCGCAGTGGGCCGCCGATTGGTCCGCGGCCTCGAGCCAGAACATGACGAGCCGCATCAGCACGTCCGAAGTCGTGCAGAGCTCGACCAACGCGACGACCAGTGGTTTCCGGATGTTCGCTCTGGCCAGCGTCATCTCCTCGGAACTGATGGACGAGGACATCGGATCGGACGTGCGTGCCTATGTCGGCGAGGCGGCCCTCGGCTATGTCGAGCAGGCGATCACCGGACTGACGGCCGAACGCAGCACGCTCGGCATTTCCGAGGCGCGGGTGGAGAAGGCGAACACCTCGCTCGAGGTTCAGATCAAGCTCATCAACACGCATATCACCGATCTCGAGGGCGTCGACACCTATGATGCGTCGACCCGGATGAACACGCTGCTGACGCAGATGGAGACATCCTACACCCTCACCGGACGGATCCAGCAGTTGAGTTTGATAGATTTCCTCTGATGACAAGAGGACAAGGACAAGCATGAAGGATGTCTGAATGTATCAGTTTGCATACGCCGAGATCATGGAGGAAGGCGTAGCCATTTCCAAGGATCGCGAGTGGCAAGTCCTTAATCGCTCGATCGCGCTCCTGGAAGCGGCAAGGCAGCAGAAGGGATACTCAAGAGAAGCGATCGAGGCCATCTACTACACCCGACGTGTCTGGATACGCTTCATCGAGGACCTGCGCGCCCCGGATAACCAGCTCAATGAGGAGTTGCGTGCCAATCTGATCTCGATCGGGATCTGGATACTGAACGAGACGGAGAAGATCCGCAAACGCGACTCCTCCAACTTCCAGGGCATAATTGACATTACCACCATCATCAGGGATGGACTGAAATGAAGAGCACACTGCGTATCTCGCTGAAATCGGGCGAACGGATCTTTGTAAACGGCGCGGTGCTCCGCGTTGACCGCAAGGTTGCCGTCGAATTCCTCAACGACGTCACCTTCCTCCTGGAAAACCACGTCCTGCAGCCGGAAGACGCCACGACGCCGTTGCGGCAGCTCTATTTCATCGCCCAGATGATCCTGATCAATCCGGAAGGCGCCGAGCAATCGACCGCCATGTTCCGCAAGTCGATCGTCATGCTGCTTGCCTGCTTCAAGAATGAAGAGGTGCTGGCGGAGCTGAAGCGCATCGACGGACTGGTCACACAGGGCCGCGCCTTCGAGGCGCTGAAGGCGATCCGCGGCCTGTACCCCATCGAGGAGCGTATCCTGAACAATCAGGAAATCACGCCGGCCACCATTGACCAGATTCGCAAGGAGATCGCGCCATGGCGGTAAGCGCTGTGTCGTCGAGCGCATCGACGAGCACGACATCGACGACGTCGACCAGCAGTACGGACGCGGCTGACGCGACACTGAATTATCAAAGCTTCCTGAAACTGCTGATCGCGCAGATGCAAAATCAGGATCCGACCGATCCGATGGATGCAACCGAGCAGATTTCGCAGCTGGCGACCTTCTCGCAGGTCGAACAATCGATCAAGACGAACAGCAATCTGGAGAGCCTGCTGGCGAGCGAAAGCCTGACGCAGGCGTCGACCTATATAGGCAAGACGATCACGAGCAGCGACGGCAAGACGAGCGGCGTCGTCGCCGAGGTCGAGGTTACCTCGGATGGCGTGACCGCGATCACGACCAGCGGCAAGGAGATCACGATCGAGACCGGGATCACGGTGTCGACGACCTCGTCCGATTCAGAAACGTGATTCTGTCCGGTTGGGAGCGGGCAGGGGCGGAAATCGCACATCCCTTTCGTCACCCCGCTCCAGGCCAGACTGGGGCCGCGTGCAGGGCCCTTGCTTGACGAGCGCCGGTGATTGTTGAGAATCTCTGACGAATCACCCCTGAAAATTTGGCCGCTGCTTTCGAGCGCGACGGGATAGGACCGAACCGGAATGAATGAGGCGGACGCTCTCGACATCGTGCAGGCCGCGATCTGGACCGTGATCGTCGCCTCGGGTCCAGCCGTGCTGGCCGCCATGGTGGTCGGCGTCGTCATCGCCTTCATTCAGGCGCTGACCCAGGTCCAGGAAATGACGCTGACCTTTGTGCCGAAGATACTGGCGGTGATGGTTACCGCGGCGATCTCTGCGCCGTTCGTCGGCGCGCAGATCTCCATCTTCACCGATATAATCTTTTCCAGAATCCAGTCCGGCTTCTGAGGTTTTCCCCGATACCACCTTCGCGCAAGCTTGGGTCTCTAGATCTGCCGTCATAGACTGGGCAGCCTCTCGCAGCGCGCTGCCCGCCTCTCATGAAGAGACGGAAGAGACATGGCACAACAGGCGACGCTGACCATCCCGAAACTCGCACCGAAGAGCCGGGATATCGGCTTCGCGCTCGGGATCGTGATGATCCTGTCGATCCTGTTCTTGCCCATCCCGCCGCTCCTCATCGATTTCGGGCTGGCCTTCTCCATCGCCTTTTCGGTGCTGATCCTGATGGTCGCGCTCTGGATCCAGCGGCCGCTCGAATTCTCGTCCTTTCCGACGATCCTCCTGATATCGACGATGACCCGCCTGGCGCTGAACATCGCCACGACGCGCGTCATTCTGTCCCACGGCCATGAGGGACATGGCGCCGCCGGCGGCGTCATCTCGGGCTTTGCGAGCCTCGTGATGTCCGGCGACTTCGTCATCGGTCTGATCGTCTTCCTGATCCTCATCACGGTGAATTTCATCGTCATCACCAAGGGCGCGACGCGTATCGCCGAGGTTGGCGCCCGCTTCACCCTCGATGCGATCCCCGGCAAGCAGATGTCGATCGACGCCGATCTCTCGGCCGGCCTGATCGACGAGAAGCAGGCGCAGCACCGCCGGCGCGAACTGGAGGAGGAAAGCTCCTTCTACGGCGCCATGGACGGTGCCTCGAAATTCGTGCGGGGCGACGCGATCGCCGGCCTGATCATCACGGCGATCAACGTCTTCGGCGGCATCATCATCGGCTATCTGCGCCACGACATGCCGATCGGCGAGGCGGCCGATGTCTTCGTCAAGCTCTCGGTCGGCGACGGCCTCGTCTCGCAGATCCCGGCGCTGATCGTTTCGCTCGCCGCCGGCCTTCTCGTGTCGCGCGGCGGCACCGCCGGCTCGACCGACCAGGCCGTCGTCGGCCAGTTGAGCGGCTACCCGCGTGCGCTGACGGTGGCGGCCGGCCTCATCGTCCTCCTCTCCGTCATGCCGGGCCTGCCCTTCCTGCCTTTCGCCATGCTCGGCGGCGGCATGGCCTTCCTGGGTTGGTTCATCCCCAAGCAGATCGAAGCCGCCAATGCCGAGAAGCGCGCCGAGGAAGCTGAGAAGGCGCAGCAGACGAAGGACAGCGACAAGGATTCCGTCAAATCGGTGCTGAAAACGGCGGAGATCGAGCTGCTGGTCGGCAAGCAGGTCTCGACCCGGCTGCTCGGCGCGCACCAGGAACTCGCCTTCCGGGTCGGCAAGATGCGCCGCAAGTTCGCCCTGCAATACGGCCTGGTCGTTCCGGAGATCAAGGTTTCAGACGACATCACCATTCCGGACAAGGCCTACCATATCCGCATTCATGGCACGACGGTCGCCTCCAATACCGTGCGAGTCGGCGAAGTGCTGGTCGTTACCGGCGGCGGCCGCCGGCCGAGCGTGCCCGGCGACGAAATCCGCGAGCCCGCCTTCGGCATGCCTGCGCTTTCCATTCTGGAGACCTTCACGGAAGATCTGAAGCGCGAAGGCTTCCACCCGATCGACAACGTCTCGGTCGTGCTCACGCACTTAAGCGAAGTGATCCGCAACAACCTGCCGCAGCTTCTCTCCTACAAGGACGTGAAGGTGCTGATCGAGCGCCTCGATCCGGAATACCGCAAGCTCGCCGACGAAATCTGCACCTCGCACATGTCCTATTCCGGCCTGCAGGCGGTCCTCAAACTGCTGCTCGCCGAGCGCGTTTCGATCCGCAACCTGCATCTCATTCTCGAAGCGGTGGCGGAATTGGCGCCGCATGTCCGCAAGACCGAACAGATCGTCGAGCACGTGCGCGTGCGCATGTCGCAGCAGCTCTGCGGCGATCTAGCCGAAAACGGCGTGCTCCGCGTCCTGAGGCTCGGCAACAGGTGGGACATGGTGTTCCACCAGGCGCTGAAGCGCGACGCCAAGGGAGAGATCGTCGAGTTCGACATCGACCCGCGCCAGCTCGAAGAGTTCAGCGAGCAGGCGACGAAGGTAATCCGTGAACATCTCGACCGCGGCGTGCCCTTCGTGCTGGTAAGTTCGCCCGAATCCCGCTCATATGTGCGCATGATCATCGAACGCCTCTTCGCCACGCTGCCCGTGCTCTCCCATGTCGAGCTCGCCAAGGGCCTGGAAATCAAGATCATCGGCGCGATTTCATGATAACCGATCCCGAGGGCACGGTGCTGGCGCTGTTCGCGGCATTCTGCCGGATCGGCGGCTGCATCATGATCATGCCGGGATTTTCGACGGCGCGCGTTCCGATGCAGGTGCGGCTGTTCATCGCGGTCGCGCTTTCCATGGCCATCCTGCCGATCATGTGGACGGACATTTATCCTGAGGTCGCGGGCAAGGGTCACACCTACATCTATCTCATCGCGACCGAGAGCGTCATCGGTGCCGTCATCGGCCTCGTGGCGCGCTATTACGTCCTCGGACTGCAATTCGCCGGGACGGCGATGACAATGCTGATCGGCTTCAACCCGCCGCCGGCGACCGACGTGCTCGAAGAAACGGCAGAAAACCAGCTCACCAGCATGATCAGCTTCGCCGGCTTGATGCTTCTCTTCATGCTCGACTTCCACCACGTGATCTTCGAGGCGATCGCGCAGTCCTATCGCGTGATGCCGATCGGCATCGGCTTCGATCCGCAGGGCATGCTGATAACGCTGTCGAACTCGCTCGGGCAGACCTTTCTGATCATGCTGCGCCTTGCGAGTCCCTTCGTCATCTACGGCCTGCTTTTCAACGTGGCGATCGGCATGGTGAACAAGCTTGCTCCGCAGGTTCCGGTCTATTTCATCTCCCAGCCCTATCTCATCATGGGCGGCCTGTTCCTGCTCTATCTCGGCATAGCGGCGATGCTTCGCCTGTTCGCCGATGGCTTCGCGCCTGTGATGCAGGGTGGTTAGCAGGGAAGGGTTATGAAAGCGCGATCGGAAAAACTGAAGCGGCTGGTCGACGTGCAACGGCATCTCGAGCGGATGGCCGAAAGCGAGCTTGCCGAGACGACCCGCCAGCGTGGCGTGCTGGCCGAGACCATAGATGTCGTCGTCGATGCCATGGGCTCGGCGCACCCCATGCACCGCGCCTTCTCCGGCCACTATGCCTCCCAGCTCGGGCGGCTGGTGCAGAAGGACCAGATGCTGCTCGGCATCCAGCAGGTCCACGAGGCGCGCATGCTGAAGGAGCGCGCCAAGGGCGATCGGCTGGAGGAAAGCATGAAGGAGGCGCGCATGACGGAAGACCGCGAGGCGGACGACAATCAGGTGCTCGACCTCATCGATCAGCATGTCGCCGGCTACGCGCCAGCTTCCGGTAAGGTTGAGCGGCGATAGTGCGTTATCCGGACGGGCCGTCGAAACAGCCCTCCGGTTCGTACTGATTGCGCTGCCCCGTGTGACTAGACGCCGGGCAGCCGTCTTGAGAGGACCTGACATGGCTATTTCCCCGCCCAGCGATCTGGTGCTGGACGTCGTCCGCGCCGCCGATCCGGCGGAAGTTCAGGAGGCGCAGGCACGGCTTAAGGCCAATCGCGCCGCCTTGCAGGCCACGAACCTTGCGGAAAACGGCAATGGCTTCGCCGCAGCGGTTTCTGTGCTGAATTCCTCGGAAGGATCGACGGGTCTCGGCGACATCAGCAATCGGGTCGAGCCGAAGAAGGTGCCGGAGACCTACCGCAAGTTCGAGGCGATGGTGCTGCAGAATTTCGTCAAGTCGATGCTGCCGAACGAAAGCGAGAATGTGTTCGGCAAGGGCACGTCCGGCGAGGTCTGGAAAGGCATGATGGCAGAGCAGATTGCCAACGTGCTTGCCGACGGCGGCGGCATCGGCATAGCCGACCGGATGGTCGGCAGCGACAAGGCCGATCGCGCCAACGCGCGGCTTGATGACAATACCAGCAACCTCGCTGCCGGCATGGTTCACGAAATCGAGCGTAAAGCCGGATTCCTGACCGCCGACGAGAAGAAGAACGAGGCATAGTTTTGGTCGGGACGGTTCGCGCCTCTGTTCGAGCCCTTTCCTAAACGCATAATTCGGGAGTTGATTTATGGAAGCTGTGGCATCCCACGATCTGCGGATACAGAACGTTCTCGGCCGGTTGGAGATGATCATCGACAACGAGAACAGCCGCATCGGCGTGGACCCAAAATTCGACATCAAGACGTCGAACGCGCACAAGAGCCGCTGCCTCTACGAGCTGACGATGCTGCATCGAGCCGCCGCGCCCGGCGAAATCTCGCCGTCCTTCACTTCGCAGACGCGCCACCTCAGGCAGAAGCTCAAGCTCAACGCCCAGAAGGTCGAAGCGCATCTCGAGGCCGTTCGTTCGGTCGTCGAGCTTCTGAAGACCGCCGCACAGGATGCGGACGCGGACGGCATCTACACCGAAGCGCAATTCCGTTATAGCGATTTCTGATGCTGAAGCTCGTTCTCACCGGAGTCTGGGTCTGCGCGGTGACGCTCGGATCCGTCTATTTCTCGATGCAGCACGCCTCGGCGCCGGCTCTCTCCGACGCGGAGGCTGACAGGCGCGCATCGGAGGAATACGTGCCGGGAGAGATCATTACCGTCCCGGTGATCGAGGATGGGGCGGTCCAGGGCTACTTCCTGGCGAAATTGTCCTTCTCGGCGACGCGCGAAGGGATCGCGAAGCTGCACGCGCCGCTTCGCCAGGTCGTTACCGACGAGCTCTATGACATGCTCGTCGGCTCGCGCTTCGTCGATGTCGCTGACACCGGCACCTTCGACCTGCCGAGCTTCAAGGTCGCGGTCAAGGACGGCCTGAACAAGAAACTCGGCAGCGAGGTGATCACCGAAGTCCTGGTCGAACAGCTAGAATATCTGGGCAAGGACGACGTAAAACGCGCGGCCAACGGCGAGAACAGGCCCTACAAGGAGCCGGTCCCCGTGGCCGATAAAAATGGCAAGGTCGCTTCCGACAAGATCCCCGAAGGTGGCGTGAAGGCGACGAGCGGCCACTGAAACGCGTCGTTCAAACGCATTCACGCCGCGCGCTTCACTTTCTGTTCCTATGTCGTTACCCCAAAACCGCTGCACACTTTGGGAAGGGGCGTTCTCACCTCTCCTCAGGAGCGGGGGTACTGTTCGTCAGAAAAACCTATCTTCGCCGTCAGCCGGCCGACCGCCACATGGAAGTGGTAGAGGCTTGCCGTGGCAAGCCCGGTTTGTGCCCATAGCCTGAGGCCGCGCGGCAGGGACGTTGCGAGCAGCGCGATCGATTTGCCGAGCGTTCGCAAGCGGCCCGCGAAGGTCGCGTCGCGCTGATGCTCCAGCAGTGTCGCGATCGCGCCCTGTTCGAGGCTGCGGGCGCGGATCCAGGACGCCGCCGTGTGATCTGGCGGAACTGTTTCCGCTACCCATGCCTCCGCTGCCCAGGCAAACGAGAATCCCTTCGCCCTGCAGCGATTGAAGAAATCCCCGTCGCCGACCCCGACGAAATTCAGGGCGGGGTTAAGGAACGGCCGCGGCATTGCATCAAGCACCGCTCGTGTGATGAGGACGTTGCCGGCGGAATAAAGCCGCGGCACCGACCCGGTCGCTTCGTAATGGGGCGAGAAGATCGGATGATGCTTCCATTTCTGTCCATCCAGATCCTTGAAGACAGGAAGCTGCGGGCCGCCGACTATGTCGGCCGCGTGACCCTCCTGAACGGCAACAAGGCAATCGAGCCATTCGGGAGCGGCAACCGCATCATCGTAGATCATGGTGACGGCGCGCAGGTTCGGATAGAGTTCAAGAGCAGTCGCCCAACCGGCATTACAGGCATGGCTGTGTCCCCGCCGGTGGGCGACGATAACGGTCGAATCGGACCGGTGTTCGAGAAAGAAGCGCTTTGCCGCTTCCGCTCCGGCCAGGCCACCCGGATCGTTCTCGACCACCACGGTGGCGCAAGGAACGTCGGGACGTTGAGAAACGATGGTCTTCAACGTCTTGACGAGATGGTCCGGGCGGCGGAACGTCGGAACCACGACGACGAGTTCAATATCCGCCGCATTCTCCAGTTCGGCCTGGAAGTGGATCGAAATATCCTGACCGGTCGGTGTCATCGACGAAACCCGCGCAGCTAAAGGCAAGCAAAAAATCAAATTTCCCAAAGGAGATGCTGAATCAGAATAGGAGTCTATCACGTTCATCGCCCAAGCGTGACTGGACTCGAAATGCTCCTCGCGGAGACAGGCCCGCGTCTCCGTTGCGATCGGCCGCGGCTGGCTGCCATGCGTTCGAACTCTCAAGCCAGCCTCGCGTGACCGGCCGGTCTTTCAACGGTGCAAGGAAATGCGGCCATTGCCGGCCGAAGCGCGGGGCAATTCCCCTAGGCACTTGCATTTATGCGTTTGGAACAGCATAGGGCGCATGCAGGCCAATGCGCAATGTGGCGCCAGCTAGAGTGTGCGCGTCGAGGACATTTCGGGAGATACGCCGTGACGACTGTGATTGATGGCAAGGCCGTTGCCGCTTCGGTCATCGAAACCGTGAAATCCGCCACCAGGACGCTGGAGACGGAAGCAGGCGTTCGGGCCGGGCTCGCGGTGGTCATCGTCGGCGAGGATCCGGCAAGCCATGCCTATGTGTCGGCGAAAAGCCGGATGGCCAAGGAATGCGGTTTCCTCTCGGTCCAGCATACGCTGCCTAAGGAGACATCGCAGGAGGAACTGGCGGCGCTGGTGGCGGAGCTCAATGCCGATCCGTCCATCCACGGCATCCTCGTCCAGTTGCCTTTGCCGAAACATCTTCAATCGGAGCCGATCATCCAATCGATCCTGCCTGAGAAGGATGTCGACGGCTTGCATGTCGTCAACGCCGGCAAGGTCGCCACCGGCGATCTCGACGGCGGGCTCGTCTCCTGTACCCCGGCCGGCGCCATGGTCTTCGTCCGCCGCACCCATGGCGACGACCTTTCCGGGCTGAACGCCGTGGTCATCGGCCGCTCCAATCTGTTCGGCAAGCCGATGTCGGCGCTGCTGCTCGCCGCCAATGCGACGGTCACGACGGCGCATTCGCGCACCAAGGATCTGCCGGCCGTGTGCCGCAACGCCGATATCCTGGTGGCGGCCGTGGGCCGGGCGGAAATGGTCAAGGCGGACTGGGTCAAGCCCGGTGCGCTGGTCATCGATGTCGGTATCAACCGCGTTCCTGCGCCGGAGCGCGGCGAGGGCAAGACGAAACTGGTCGGCGACGTCGCCTTCGAGGAATGCGCCAGGGTTGCAAGCGTCATCACGCCGGTGCCGGGGGGCGTCGGGCCGATGACGATCGCCATGCTGATGGCGAACACGATCATCGCCGCCTATCGCAAGGCCGGTCGCAAGCCCCCGAAGTTCTGACATAGAAGTTCGGACACCTACCGCCCCGGCGCGGGACCGGTTGAAGCGCGCACGATCAGTTCGGCGCGCCAGAGCTCCTGTTCCGGATAGTCGCCGCGGCCGATTATCCCGCCGATCAGCCGCGTCGCGATGCGCGCCCCTGCTGCCCGCAACGAGGAGCGCGTGGTCGTCAGCGGCACGCTGAAGTTCTCGGGCTTCAGCATCGGCAGGACGTCGTCATGGGCGATGACCGAGATGTCGCTGCCGATGGCGAGCCCCGCGCGGTTGATGGCGCGCACCGCTCCGAGCGCCAGAACCGTACTGGAGCAAAGAACCGCTGTGGGCGGGTTAGGCCGCTCAAGAAAGTGCTGCATGCTTCGATAGCCGTATTCGTCCGCCATCACCGAATGATGGACGAGCTCCTCGTCGACGCCAAGGCCCCACTCCTCGAGCGCCCGCGTCACTCCCTTTTTCCGACGAATGGAAAAGGCGAGGTAGTCCGGCCCGTTGATCAGCGCGATCCGGTGATGGCCGAGCTGCAGAAGCAGCTTGGTCGCGTCGTAGAATGCCTGCGTATTGTCGATGTCCAGGAACGGATAGTCCCGTGGGCCCCCGATCGACCGGCCGTGGACGACGAAGGGGATCGAGAGCGCCTTCAGCATGGGAATGCGCGGGTCGTTGGGGCGCATATAGGCCAGGAAGAGCGCATCGACATTGCCGCTTGCCGCAAGCCGCCGAAACGTCGCCTCCTCGTCGTCCGGCGCGCTCGGGTTGAGCACGAAATGGAAGTCGTGCTTTACCGACTCCTCTGCGAGGCCCGCGAGAAACTCGCCGAAATGGATGTCCGAATCGATCCCGGGCGCGATCGGCATGACGAGCCCGATCGAATAGGCCTTTCCCGTTGCCAGCCGCTGGGCGGCACGATTGGGCCGGTAGCCGGTCTCGCGCACCGCCTGCAGAACCCTTTGCCGTGTTTCCGCGTTGACTTCCGGGTAGCCGTTGAGTGCGCGGCTGACGGTCGTTTGCGAGAGGCCGAGGATCTCCGCCAGCTGCTTTAGATTGACTGCCATGGCCGATTTCCTCTCAAAGCGCTTTGGATATCCACTCTATTTTTCGTTCTTTTGGCAAGCGCTAACTTGTCCTGATACCACCCGCGTCGCGCGGGAAAAAGCAGGAAACCGTCGTTTTGCGCCGCAAATGCTTGCTGCAAAGCAATATATGGAGTGCAGCGAGCTTCCAGAGGAAAGCTCTTGACTCTTTCCCGGCGGCAATGGAGTGTTAGCAAACTCAAAGCGCTTTGAATGTGCGCCTTGACGATCCACCCGCGGCGCAACGCCCGGGTTTCTTTTTGGGGAGGACCAGGACGTGAAGAGACCATTGCTGATTGGCGTTGCTGCGCTCGCTCTGCTTGCAGGGGCGGCCAGCGCTGCCGACCTGAAGTTCAAGCCGGGCGAGGATTCGAAGTTCAACTGGGGAAGCTTCGAGGAGTTCAAGAAGGGGCACGACCTGAAAGGCCAGACGCTGACGATCTTCGGTCCCTGGCGCGGCGAGGACGAGGTTCTGTTCAAGAGCGTTTTTGCCTATTTCGTCGAGGCGACTGGGGTTGAGGTCAAGTATTCCTCCTCGGAGAACTACGAACAGCAGATCGTCATCGACACGCAGGCCGGCAGCCCGCCCGATGTCGCGATCCTTCCGCAGCCGGGCCTGATCGCCGACCTCGCCGCGAAGGGGCTCCTGACGCCGCTCGGCGACGAAACCAAGCAATGGCTGCTCGACAACTATGCCGCCGGTCAGTCCTGGGTGGACCTCTCCACCTATAACGGCAAGGACGGCACCGCGGCGCTCTACGCCTTCCCCTACAAGATCGACGTCAAGTCGCTCGTCTGGTACGTGCCGGAAAACTTCGAGGACGCCGGCTACGAAGTGCCGAAGACCATGGAAGAGCTGAAGGCGCTGACCGAGAAGATCGCCGCCGATGGCGAGAAGCCCTGGTGCATCGGCCTCGGCTCGGGCGGTGCCACCGGCTGGCCGGCGACGGACTGGGTCGAAGACCTGATGCTGCGCACGCAGTCGCCCGAGGTCTATGACAAGTGGGTCAAGAACGAAATTCCCTTCACGGATCCGGCAGTGACCGGGGCGCTCGACGAGTTCGGCTGGTTCGCACGGAACGACAAGTTCGTCGATGGCGGCGCGGCAGCCGTCGCCTCCACCGATTTCCGCGACAGCCCGAAGGGTCTCTTCGCCTCGCCGCCGAAGTGCTATCTGCACCACCAGGCTTCCTTCATCCCGTCCTTCTTCCCGGAAGGCACGGTGGTCGGCGAGGATGCCGACTTCTTCTACATGCCGCCCTATGAGAGCAAGAAGGAACTCGGCAACCCGGTGCTCGGCGCGGGCACGCTTGCGATGATCACCAAGGATACGCCGGCCGCGCGCGCCTTCATCGAGTTCCTGAAAACGCCGATCGCGCACGAGGTCTGGATGGCGCAGACGAGCTTCCTGACGCCCTACAAGAGCGTCAATGTCGACGTCTACGGCAACCCGCCGCTGAAAAAGCAGGGCGAGATCCTGCTCAACGCCACGACCTTCCGCTTCGACGGTTCCGACCTGATGCCGGGCAAGATCGGTGCCGGCGCCATGTGGACCGGCATGGTCGATTTCGTCGGCGGCAAGTCCTCGGCCGACGTCGCTGCCGACGTGCAGAAGGCCTGGGACGCGATCAAGTAATCTGGACCGGCGGGCGGCATCGCCGTCCGCCGCCAATCGGACCGGTGCGCGAGAGCGGGCAATTCCAACAAAAAGCGATAGCCGCCGTCATGCGATGCGTCCGCTGTTCCGGCGGCGTTTGAGGGGAGGGATGTGTCATGCAGCTGGCCGCTGCCATTCTGACGATGATAGCCGGTGTCGCGGCCTGCGCGGCCTATTTCTGGGCCACCAGTCTCATTCTCGATTGGATTTTTCCTTCGAAGGGGCTGTCGGGCGCCGCCGCCTCCCGCAATCTGCGGATCACCAACGCCATCCGGCCGTGGCTGTTCCTGGCGCCGGCTTTGTTCGCGCTGACGATCTATCTCATCTACCCGGTGGTCCAATCCGTGTGGTTGAGCTTCCATGACCGGGGCGGCCAGAATTTCGTCGGGGCGCGCAACTACAACTGGATGATAAACGACGGTGAATTCCGCCAGTCGATCTTCAACAACTTCCTCTGGCTGCTGGTCGTTCCGGCGCTCTCGACCTTCTTCGGGCTGATCATCGCGGCCCTGACGGATCGCATCTGGTGGGGCAACATCGCCAAGACGCTGATCTTCATGCCGATGGCGATCTCCTTCGTCGGCGCGGCCGTCATCTGGAAGTTCATCTACGATTATCGGGCTGCCGGCTCCGAGCAGATCGGCCTCTTGAATGCGATCGTCGTCGCCTTCGGCGGCGAGCCGCAGGCCTGGATCACGCTGCCCTTCTGGAACAACTTCTTCCTGATGGTGATCCTCATCTGGATCCAGACGGGCTTTGCCATGGTCATCCTCTCCGCGGCACTGCGCGGCATCCCGGAGGAGACGATCGAGGCGGCGGTCATCGACGGCGCCAATGGCTGGCAGATTTTCTTCAAGATCATGGTGCCGCAGATCTGGGGCACGATCGCGGTCGTCTGGACCACCATCACCATCCTGGTGCTGAAGGTCTTCGATATCGTGCTGGCGATGACGAACGGTCAATGGCAGAGTCAGGTGCTCGCCAACCTGATGTTCGACTGGATGTTCCGCGGCGGCGGCGATTTCGGCCGCGGCGCCTCGATCGCCGTCGTCATCATGGTCCTCGTCATTCCGATCATGATCTGGAACATCCGCAACGCGACCAAGGAATCGGGAGGCCACTGAGATGAACCCGTCGACGCGTTCTCCGCTCACCTGGGCCGTCCATCTTTCGGTCCTGCTTCTGGTCCTTCTCTGGACCATGCCGACCGCCGGCCTGCTGATCTCCTCGCTGCGGGACAAGGACCAGCTCGCCGTCTCCGGCTGGTGGACGGCGTTGGCCACCTCGTCGCGCAACGACGTGGTACGCGCCCCTTCGGCCGAACACCAGGTCGAGCGGGATGGCAAGTTCGTGATCGCCGGCAATCTGCTCGAGGGGCAAGGTGGCGGCCAGATCTCCGCCTTCGGTTTTTCCAGCCGTGAGCCGGCGACGTTCAAACCCGGCGAGACGGCCGAGCTCAACGACGGCGAGCGACTGACGGTGCAGGCGGACGGCAGCTTCGAGATCGTCTCGGACAAGAAAATGGAAGGATCGCGCGGCCAGCGCATCTTCTATACCGCCGCGACGCCGCCGCGCTTCACGATCGACAACTACGTCGAGGTGCTAAGCGCGGCCGGCATCGGGACGTCGTTCCTCAACTCGCTGACGGTCGCGATTCCGTCGACGGTCATACCGATCCTGATCGCGGCCTTTGCGGCCTATGCGCTTGCCTGGATGCCTTTCCCGGGCCGCGCCATCCTGCTCGCCGTCGTCGTCGGCCTGCTGGTCGTGCCGCTGCAGATGTCGCTCATCCCTCTTCTGCAGCTTTATAACGGTGTGGGGGCCTTCTTCGGCGTGCCGGCCAAAACCTATATGGGCATCTGGCTCGCCCATACCGGCTTCGGCCTGCCGCTGGCGATCTATCTCCTGCGAAACTACATGGCCGGCCTGCCGCGCGAGATCATGGAGTCCGCCCGGGTCGACGGCGCCAGCGATTTCGACATCTTCGTCAAGATCATCATGCCCTTGTCGTTCCCGGCGCTTGCCTCCTTCGCCATCTTCCAGTTCCTCTGGACCTGGAACGATCTGCTCGTCGCCATCGTCTTCCTTGGCGCCGGTGAGGATTCACTGGTGCTGACCGGGCGTCTGGTCAACCTCCTGGGCTCCCGCGGCGGCAATTGGGAAATCCTCACCGCCTCCGCTTTCATCACCATCGTCGTTCCGCTGATCGTCTTCTTCACGCTGCAACGCTACCTCGTGCGTGGCCTGCTGGCGGGATCGGTCAAGGGCGGCTGACATTCAAGACAGGACTTCGAATTCGCATGAACAAGACTGAAACGACCGGCGCAATCCTGGCGGCCGACAAGGACTGGTGGCGCGGCGCGGTGATCTATCAGATCTACCCGCGCTCCTTCCAGGACACCAACGGCGACGGCATCGGTGATCTGAAGGGGATCACCGCCCGGCTGCCGCATGTGGCGGCGCTCGGCGCCGACGCCATCTGGATCTCGCCCTTCTTCACCTCGCCGATGCGCGATTTCGGCTACGATGTCTCCAACTACACAGATGTCGACCCGATCTTCGGTACGCTCAAGGATTTTGATGCGCTGATCGCCGAAGCCCATCGCCTCGGCCTTCGCGTGATGATCGACCTTGTCCTGTCGCACACTTCCGACCAGCATCCCTGGTTCGTCGAGAGCCGCTCCAGCCGCAGCAACACGAAGGCCGACTGGTATGTCTGGGCCGATTCCAAGCCGGATGGCACGCCGCCGAACAACTGGCTGTCGATCTTCGGCGGCTCCGCCTGGGCCTGGGACCCGACGCGGCTGCAATATTACCTGCACAACTTCCTGACGTCCCAGCCCGACCTCAACCTGCACAACCGGCAAGTGCAGGAGGCGCTTCTCGACGTCGAGCGTTTCTGGCTGGAGCGCGGCGTCGACGGTTTCCGCCTCGACACCATCAATTTCTATTTCCACGACAGGGAGCTGCGCGACAACCCGGCGCTGGCGCCGGAGCGGCGCAACGCCTCGACCGCGCCGGCCGTCAACCCGTACAACTACCAGGAACATATCTACGACAAGAACCGGCCGGAAAACCTGGAATTCCTGAAGCGCTTCCGCGCCGTCATGGAGGAGTTTCCGGCGGCAGCGGCCGTTGGCGAGGTCGGCGACAGCCAGCGTGGCTTGGAGATCGCCGGCGAATACACCTCGGGCGGCGACAAGGTGCAGATGTGCTACGCCTTCGAGTTCCTGGCGCCGGATCCCCTGACGCCGGAACGCGTCGCCGAGGTGTTGCGCGATTTCCAGAAGGTGGCGCCGGAAGGTTGGGCCTGCTGGGCCTTCGCCAACCACGATGTCGTGCGCCATGTCAGCCGCTGGGGCTCCGGCGTCGCCGATCACGCCGGCCACGCCAAGCTGCTTGCGAGCCTGCTCATGTCGCTGCGCGGCTCGGTCTGCATCTACCAGGGCGAGGAACTGGCGCTGCCGGAAGCGGAACTCGCCTATGAGGACCTTCAGGATCCTTACGGCATTCAATTCTGGCCCGATTTCAAGGGGCGCGACGGCTGCCGCACGCCGATGGTCTGGGAAAGCCTCCCGGACGGCGGCTTCAGCAGCGCGAAGCCGTGGCTGCCGATATCGGAGGCTCACCTTCCGCAGGCGGTCGCCATCCAGGAGGGTGACCCGGCTTCGGTGCTCGAGCACTATCGCCGCTTCCTCCATTTCAGGAAGGCGCATCCGGCCTTCGCCAAGGGTGGTATCGAGTTCGTCGAGACGCGGGCACCGCTCCTCGGCTTCATCAGGATCCACGGCAACGAGAGGCTCTTCTGCCTTTTCAACATGAGCGAGGAGCCCGCGGCCGCGGACCTGCCAAGCGAAGACGTCGAGCCGCTCGAAGGCCACGGCTTCATCGCTGATATAAAGGACAACAAGATCAGTCTTCCGGCCTGGGGCGCGTTCTTCGCGCGCCTCGCCTAGAAAACCGAGGGGAGGGTGCAATGACGGGTCTGCTGCTTAAAGACATTCGCAAGTCCTACGGGGCGGTCGATGTCATTCACGGCATCAACCTCGACATCAAGCAGGGCGAGTTCGTCGTCTTCGTCGGGCCGTCCGGCTGCGGGAAATCGACGCTGCTCAGGATGATCGCCGGGCTCGAGGAGATCACCGGCGGCGACATGTATATCGACGGCGAGCGGGTCAACGATGTACCGCCGTCGCAACGCGGCATTGCCATGGTGTTCCAGTCCTATGCGCTCTACCCGCATATGACCGTCTACGACAACATGGCCTTCGGCATGCGGATCGCCAAGGAATCGAAGCAGGAGATCGATCGCCGCGTCCGCTCGGCCGCAGAGATGCTCCAGCTCACCAAATATCTCGACCGCCTTCCGAAAGCGCTCTCCGGCGGCCAGCGCCAGCGCGTGGCGATCGGTCGGGCGATCTGCCGCAATCCGAAGGTCTTCCTCTTCGACGAGCCGCTGTCCAACCTCGACGCGGCGCTTCGCGTCGCCACGCGCATCGAGATCGCCAAGCTCAGCGAGCGGATGGCCGATACGACGATGATCTACGTCACCCATGACCAGGTGGAGGCGATGACGCTCGCCGACCGTATCGTGGTCCTCTCCCTCGGTCATATCGAGCAGGTCGGGGCTCCGCTCGAGCTCTACGAGCGCCCGGCGAACCTCTTCGTCGCCCGCTTCATCGGCTCCCCGGCCATGAATGTCATCCCCGCGACGATCACGGCGACCGGCGCGCAGACGGCCGTGACGCTTGCGGGCGGCAAGCCCGTGACGCTCGACATTCCGACCAACGCGTCCGAAGCCGGCAAGAAGGCGAGCTTCGGCGTGCGGCCGGAGGACCTGCAGGTGACTGACGGCCAGGACTTCCTCTTCGAGGGCACGATTTCGATCGTCGAAGCGCTCGGCGAGGTGACGCTGCTCTACATCGAAGGCCTCGTCGACAACGAGCCGATCATCGCCAAGATACCCGGCATCCTCAAGGTCGGCCGCGGTGACAAGGTTCGGTTCACCGCCGACAAGGCCAAGCTTCATCTCTTCGACGCGGACGGACGCAGCTATCGCGCGTAGACCGCATTGGGGAAGGGCTAGGCGCAAATGCCCCTCACCCTAACCCTCTCCCCGTTCTGACGGGGAGAGGGGACTAAGGCGGCGCCGCGATTCCCCTTCGCCCCGCTTGCGGGGAGAAGGTGCCGGCAGGCGGATGAGGGGCAATTTCAAGTACAAACAGAGTTACTGTCTCCCTTGAAAACCATCCCCGATGCTTTCGGCTGGATTATGCGCATTCCCATTCCCGCGCCAAACTCTCTGTTAAATTTCATGGGCTAGCTTGGCCGCAATTGGAATGCGAAAGGTGAGTCCCATGAGTGGTGCGGCCCCCGTTATGCCCCGGCACTTTCTCAACAAGGAAGAGTCGTTCATGTATGATCGGGAGGCGAATTTCCCGATGGAGGATACGCGCAACGACGCCCGGATCGAATTTACCGAGAAGGGGATGCAGAACCTTTCGTCGCGCCGCTGCGAGATCATCAAGCTGTCGAAAAGCAGCGCCGTGATCGGCATCGTGACGAAGTTCCAGCTGCCGCAGAATTTCTATCTGGACATCCCGAGCGCCCGCATTCCGTTGATCGGCTGCCTGTTGAAGCGGGTCCACGCCAACAACCTCATCGAGGCTCGGTTCCTGCGGCTATTGAGCGACCGCGATCTCAACCGGATCTTCGTGTACAGCACCCATCCGAACCACCGCAACCGCACGCTCGACATCTATCGCTGACCGCGGAAAACTCGATCGACGGGTGATCGAGCTCCGTTGACGTCGGCGCGCGCGGGAGGGCCGACTGCATCGAGGGCGTCGATGTGCTCGCGCCCGAAGCCGAACGTTATGACGGCCGGAGTGGCATGCCCACCATTCGCGTGAGGCTGCGATTGCGCCGCGCCTCAGTGAAACAGGACGCTTCCACCGTTGTCGGCCGCACCGGCGATCTGGCGGAACGGCGCGAATAGCTCGCGGCCCATGCCGAACTCGTTGTCGGAGAGGTCGATATGCGCCGGCACGCGCGTCTTCAGCGCGATGTCCTCGATCTTGACCTCGATCGTTCCTTTGATCGCGTCGATGCGGATGATGTCGCCCTCCTGAATGCGGGCGATCGGTCCGCCGTCCTTTGCTTCGGGCGTGACGTGGATGGCTGCCGGCACCTTGCCCGACGCGCCGGACATGCGGCCATCGGTAACGATTGCCACCTTCTGCCCACGATCCTGCAGGATGCCGAGCACCGTCGTCAGCTTGTGGAGTTCCGGCATGCCGTTCGCCTTGGGGCCCTGGAAGCGCACGACGGCGACGAAATCGCCTTCGAGCTTGCCTGCCTTGAAGGCGGCGTTGAGCTCGGCCTGATCGTTGAAGATCTTGGCGGGGGCCTCGATGACATGGCGTTCCGGCTTGACGGCCGAGATTTTGATGACCGCCTTGCCGATATTGCCGGTCAGCATCTTCAGACCGCCCGTATGCTGGAACGGCTGGTCGATGGTCGCCAGCACCTTTGGATCGGCGCTCTCCTCTGGCGCCGGCTCACGCTGGACTGTGCCGTTGTCGCCGAGCCTCACGTCGATCGCATAGGCTTCGAGTCCCTGGCCGTAGACGGTCCGGACATCGTCGTGCAGCAGGCCCTTCTTCAGTAGCTGTGCGATGAGGAAGCCCATGCCGCCGGCCGCGTGGAAGTGGTTCACGTCGGCAAGCCCGTTCGGATAGACGCGCGCGAGAAGCGGAACGATGTCGGAAAGTTCCGAAATGTCCTGCCAGGTGAGCACGATGCCCGCGGCGCGTGCCATGGCGACGAGGTGCATGGTGTGGTTGGTCGAGCCGCCGGTCGCATGCAGGCCGACGACGCCGTTGACGATCGACCGTTCGTCGATCATTTCGCCGGCCGGCGTGAATTCGTTGCCCATGGCGGTGATCGCCAGCGCCCGCTTCGCCGCCTCCTTGGTGAGCGCGTCGCGAAGCGGCGTGCCGGGATTGATGAAGGAGGCGCCGGGCAGGTGGAAGCCCATGATCTCCATCAGCATCTGGTTGGAGTTGGCGGTGCCGTAGAAGGTGCAGGTGCCGGGGCCGTGATAGGACTTGGACTCCGCCTCGAGCAGTTCGTCGCGGCCGACCTTGCCCTCGGCGAAGAGTTGCCGGACCTTGGCCTTTTCGTCGTTCGGCAGGCCTGAGGTCATCGGCCCGGCGGGAACGAAGACGGCCGGCAGGTGGCCGAAGGTCAGCGCCGCGATCACCAGGCCGGGCACGATCTTGTCGCAGACGCCGAGATAGACGGCCGCGTCGAACATGTTGTGAGACAGCCCGATGCCGGCGGCCATGGCGATCAGGTCGCGCGAGAAGAGCGACAGCTCCATGCCGGGCTGTCCTTGCGTGACGCCGTCGCACATTGCCGGCACGCCGCCGGCGACCTGCGCCACCCCGCCCGCTTCGCGGGCGGCCTCGCGGATCAGCGCCGGATAGGCCTCGAACGGCTGATGCGCCGAAAGCATGTCGTTATAGGAGGTGATGATGCCGAGGTTCGGAACGCGGTCGCCGGCGAGCGCCTCCTTCTCGGCGGGGGAACAGACGGCAAATCCGTGTGCGAGGTTGCCGCAGCCGAGCACGCTGCGGTGCGGTCCGTTCGCCGCGGCGCTACGGACGCGTTCGAGGTATGGTTCGCGATAGGGCCTCGAACGCTCGACGATACGGGCGGTAATGGCGGCAATGCGGGAATCGGCGGACATGGCACATCCTGTTCCGGAGTCTCAGGACTCCTTGGTCTTCATCCTGTCATCGGCTAACAGCGGCAATGCTTCCAAGCGGCGCGTGTCGCTGTACGCTTCGAACTGCTTTTATCTTGCCCGGACGCGTTACGGCGCCCAGTAGATCTGCAGCGGCGATGCCGCCCGCCCCAGCACGGCGCGGATCGGCATTTCGGCCTCCTCGCCCGAGGCTTGCGCCCGGGCAAGGACCTCCTTCTTTCCCTCACCCTCGATATGCAGGACGAGATATCCGGCATCCTGAAGGCTCGAGAAAGTAAAGGTGAGGCGGGTTTCACCGGCCCCGTCGGCCTCCATCGTGATCACGCCGCGTGGAGTCGCCGGATCGAGCGCCTCCTCAAGACGCGTGCCGCCGGGAAAGAACGAGGCCGTATGCCCGTCCGTTCCCATGCCGAGCACAACAACGTCGAAAGGGGCAGGAATAGCGGCCGTTTTCTCGGTTGCGATCGCAGCCGCATCCTCGGCCGTCGCCGCAGCGTGATAGAGCGGCACGAACTGCGCCGCGGCCGCATTGTTCTGAAGCAGGTTGGCCGCGACGAGCGCGTGGTTGGAACGGTCGCTTTCCGGCGGCACGAACCGCTCGTCGACGAGCGTGATCGTCACCTTCGCCCAATCGATGTCGCGCCCAGACAGGGCGCGGAAAAAGGCTTTCGGCGTCGAGCCGCCCGAAACCGCGATGCTCGCCTTGCCGCGAGCCGCAATCGCCGCGGCAAGCCTGGCGCTGAGGGCATCGGCAAGCCCCTCTGCCAGGGCCGCAGCATTGTCGAATTTGTGCAGGATTGCGCTCATGGGCCGGTCCTAGATCGTATCGTTCCAGGTGCGGCCGTCGCGTTCGATGAGCGCGATCGCCTGGCTTGGCCCCCAGGTGCCGGCCGTGTAACCCTGCACCTGCTGTCCTGCCGTTTCCCAGGCCTTGAGGATCGGATCGATCCATTGCCAGGCGGCCTCCACCTCGTCGCGGCGCACGAACAGCGTCTGGTTGTTGCGGATGACGTCGAGCAGCAGCCGCTCATAGGCGTCGGCGTTGCGCACGCCGAAGGCCTCGGCGAAGCTCATGTCCAGCGGCACGTTCCTGAGGCGCATGCCGCCCGGTCCCGGGTCCTTGATCATCAGCGACTGCTTGACGCCCTCGTTCGGCTGCAGGCGGATCATCAGCTGGTTGGCGGAGATGCGCCCGGCGCTGTTGTCGAAGATCGAGTGCGGAATCTGCTTGAAGGTGATGACGATCTCCGACATGCGGCCGGCCATGCGCTTGCCGGTGCGGATGTAGAACGGCACGCCGGCCCAGCGCCAGTTGCTGATCTCCGCCTTGATCGCGACGAAGGTCTCGGTGTTGGAAACGCCGCCTTCGAGCTCTTCAAGGTAACCCTTGACCGGCCCGCCGGCCGAGGCGCCGGCGCGATACTGTCCACGAACCGTGACCTGCTCGACATTGGCAGCAGTGATCGGCTTCAGGGCTCTCAGCACCTTGAGCTTCTCGTCGCGTACCGCTTCCGCGTCCATCGAGGTCGGCGCCTCCATCGCGACGAAGCAGACGAGCTGGAGGATATGGTTCTGCACCATGTCGCGCAGCGCCCCGGCCTTGTCGTAGTAGCCGGCCCGATTTTCCAGGCCTACCGACTCGGCGACGGTGATCTGCACGTGGTCGATATGGGCAGAATTCCACAGCGGCTCG
The DNA here is from genome assembly GCF_001651865.1 of Sinorhizobium glycinis. Lineage (GTDB taxonomy): Bacteria > Pseudomonadota > Alphaproteobacteria > Rhizobiales > Rhizobiaceae > Sinorhizobium > Sinorhizobium glycinis. The sequence continues at coordinate 804,710 of NZ_LPUX01000053.1, read as the reverse complement.
TAAAGCGCGTTGGCGAAGCGCAGCGCCATCAGGTTCTGCACCGTCTCCTTGCCGAGATAGTGGTCGATCCGGAAGATCTGCTCTTCGCGGAACACCTTGCCGATCGTGTCGTTCAACTCCGTCGCGGAAGCGAGATCGCGTCCGATCGGTTTTTCGACGACGATGCGGGTGTTCTTGGTGATGAGCTTGTGATCGCGGATCCTTTCCGAGATATCGCCGAAGATCGCCGGCCCGACGGCGAGATAGAAGGCGCGGGTACGATCCTTGCTTTCTTCCAGCAATTTCTTGAGATCGTCCCAGCCCTGTTCGGACTTCGCGTCGACAGAGACGTAGTAGAGCCGGGACGTGAACTTCTCCACCTCGACCTCGTCGAACTCGCCCGGCTTCAGGTGTTCCCTCAGCGCATCGGTCGCAAATGTCCGATATTCTTCATGGCTGAGCGCTGCACGAGAGGCGCCGATGATTCGCGTTGGCTCGGTGAATTGGCCTTCCATTTGCCGGTGGTAGAGGGCCGGCAACAGCTTGCGCTCCGCAAGATCGCCGGTGCCGCCGAACACGACATAATCAAACGGTTCGACAGGAATGATCTGGCTACTCATGGAATGTCTCGATCTGTTTCAGGTCAGGGGCAGGTATAATCTAATCGATTTAAAAGCGCTAGGGTGCAACGCAACAAAATCGTACCTGCCCGACTTTTCCAACGCATGACGCCTTCGTTGAACCACTTCAAGAAGTCGGGACTTGGTCAAACACCTGCAGCACCGCGCGTCTTTTCGGACGCACAACCATGCGGCTCTAGAGCCGATCGCGCAAGGCATACCAGCTCAGTGCGAGGAAGAGTAGGGCCGATCGGAAGCGTGTTCCGCCGGGGAAGGCTGGTATCTTCAAGTCCTTGAGGAGATCCAGTTCCGTCGCACTGCCGAGTGCGAGATCGGCATAAAGCTTGCCGCAATAGTTGGAGAGCATGACACCGTGGCCGGAATAGCCGCCGATGCTCGTCACCCCCGGCATGACTTCGCGGAAGAAAGGCTGGCGCGGCATGGTGATGCCGACCGAGCCGCCCCAGGCATGGGTGATCTCGACATTGGCGAGTGCCGGATAGATCTCGCGGATCTGGCGTCGAATGTGGCTGGAAATGTCGCGCGGATTGTCGGCGGTATAGGCTTCGCGCCCGCCGAACAGCAACCGGCCGTCCTTCGACTTGCGGAAGTAGCGCACGACGAAACGCGAGTCGTCGACGGATTCGCCACCCGGAAGAATCTCCGGATGGTCCGTCAGCACCGGAGTCGCGCCGATGAACGATCGGATCGGCATGACGTGGCTTGCGGTCACCGGCTCGAGATTGCCGATATAGGCGTTGCAGGCGATGAGCACCCGTTCCGCAGTGATCGTGCCCCGACTGGTCTCGATGACCGCCGCGCCACCCTTTTTCTCGACCTTCAGCGCCTTCGTCTGTTCGTAGAGATTGGCGCCGGCAAGGGCAGCCTGTTTTGCCAGGCCAACCAGCAGCTTCATCGGATGGATATGGCCCGTGCCGGTGTCCCTGATGCCGAAGTGATAGTGGCTCGAACCAAGCCGGCTCGCCGTCTCCTCGCGGCCCATGAACGAGAGATGCGGATAGCCGAACCGCTCCGCCATCGCCTCGACATGGCTTCGATAGTCGTTCTCGAGGCTTTTCTTGTGGCCGACGGAGAGCTGGCCGGGCACGAACTCGATATCGATCCCGTGCGCGCTCGCGAAATCGAGCACGTAGCGCTTGGCGTTCTCCGCCATGTCGAAAAGCAATTGCGCCCGCTCGTGTCCGAGCACCTCTTCCGCCTCGTCGGCCCAGGCGCGCTGGCCCGTGCCGAATTGACCGCCGTTCCGCCCAGAGGCGCCGTCGCCGCAGCGGCAGGCATCGATCAGCGTCACGTCGGCGCCGCCCTTCGCGAGGTTGTAGGCTGCCTGCAGCCCGGTATAGCCGCCGCCGACGATGGCGACGTCCGCCCGGCGAGAACCCGGCATTGCGGGATAGGCGGGCCTATCCGGGACGGTCGCCTCATACCAGGAAATTCCGGGCGAGATCGGGCTTTGCCAGTGCATCGATACGCTTTCCGACTCAGACATTCAGGAGCAGGAATTCGCGTTCCCACGGGCTGATGACCTGCATGAAAGTCTCGAACTCGCCGCGCTTCACCCCGGCATAGATGGCGATGAACTCGGCGCTGAAGACCTCCGCAAGCGACGGCGCCGATTCGAGCAGCGAAACGGCTTCAAGCAGGCCGCGCGGCAGATCGATTTCGCCCTCATTGGCGGTATCTTCCGAGGGGGGCGTCGGCTGCAGGCCCTCCATGATGCCGAGATAGCCGCAGCCGAGCGAGGCGGCGAGCGCCAGGTAGGGGTTCGCATCGGAGCTCGGCAGGCGGTTCTCGATGCGTCTCGCGACCGGGTCCGATACGGGAATACGGAACGCCGTCGTCCTGTTGTCGTAGCCCCACGCCGTATTGACCGGCGCCGACATGTCCGGCGTCAGGCGTCGATAGGAATTGACGTAAGGCGCCATCATCGACAACGTCTTCGGCACGTAGTGCTGCATGCCGCCGAGGAAGGAGAAGAACTCCTTGGAAGGTGAGCCGTCCGGGCTGGAGAAGATATTGCGGCCGGTCTCTATATCGATGACCGATTGATGGATGTGCATCGCCGACCCAGGCTGGCCCTGCATCGGCTTCGCCATGAAAGTGGCGTAGATGCCGTGCTTCAGCGCCGCTTCGCGGATGGTGCGCTTGAACAGGAACACCTGGTCGGCGAGTTCGATCGGATCGCCGTGTCTCAGATTGATTTCGAGCTGCGCCGGTCCCTCTTCATGGATCAGCGTGTCGATCTCGAGACCCTGCTTTTCCGAAAAATGGTAGATGTCGTCGATCAATTCGTCGAATTCGTTGATGCCGGCGATCGAATAGCCCTGGCCGCCGAGAATGGAGCGGCCGGAGCGGCCCTTCGGCGGGCGCAGCGGATAGTCCGGGTCGTCGTTCTGGGCGACGAGGTAGAATTCGATCTCGGGCGCGACGACCGGTTTCCAGCCCTTCTGCCGATAGAGGTCCACGACGCGCTTAAGGACATTGCGCGGTGTGTAGCTGATCTGCTCGCCCTGCGAGCCGACGATGTCGCAGATCACCTGCGCCGTCGGGTCGCTCTCCCACGGGACGATGGAAATGGTCGACAGATCTGGTACCAGCTTGATGTCGCTGTCGCGGGAGTCGTAGCGGAACTGCCCGGTTTCCTCCGGGTACTCGCCGGAAATCGTGTGGCGGTAGATCGCCGATGGCAGCGCCAACGAGGTGTTGGAGGTGAATTTCGAGGTCGGCATCATCTTGCCGCGCGGCACGCCGGCAAGGTCGGGCGTGATGCATTCTATATCTTCAATGCCGCGGATCTTCAGCCAGTCGACCGCGTCCTTCCAGGTCTTGACGCCCCGGGGGGCATGCAGGGCGAGGGGAACTCCTGAACTCTTGCTGACCTTTGCTGTCTGTTGTGCAACGCTTCTCTTGGAAGACATAAATCACCGGATTCTGCTTCGGATAGCGCATCATAACCGCCCGTTGCCAATTGGCTACTGCATGTTTCCGTAAATCGCGTCCGATTTGCGGACATGAACATGCAGCATCTCGAAGTGCCACTGTGCGTCTGACAAGGGCGCTGTCGCGATGCTCCGCGATTGACTTTTCGCCGGCGGCCGGAAAGGAAGGCGAGAAACGCGAAGAGGGTTTCCGTGATCGAGAAGCAGGATGTGGTGATCATCGGGGCGGGTGCCGCCGGCATGATGTGCGCGATCGAGGCGGGAAGGCGCGGCCGCCGCGTCGTCGTCATCGACCACGGCAAGGCGCCGGGCGAGAAGATCCGCATTTCAGGCGGCGGCCGCTGCAATTTCACCAATATCCATGCGGCTCCGAAGAACTTCCTTTCCGACAATCCGCATTTCTGCAAGTCGGCGCTTGCCCGCTACCGGCCGCAGGATTTCGTGTCGCTCGTCGAGCAGCACGGCATCACCTGGCACGAGAAGACGCTGGGGCAGCTTTTCTGCGACCATTCGGCCAAGGACATCATCCGCATGCTCCTTACGGAGATGAAGGAAGCAGGAGCAACGCTGCGCCTCGAGACGGCGATCACTGCGGTGGAACGGATCGCCTCGGGTTTCCGCGTCACCACGAGCGCCGGGACGATCGATGCCGGATCGCTGGTGATTGCGAGCGGCGGCAAATCGATCCCGAAGATGGGGGCGACCGGTCTTGCCTATCGCATCGCCGAGCAGTTCGGTCTGCCGGTCGTCGAGACGCGGCCGGCACTGGTCCCCTTTACGCTCGATCCTGACCAGCTTGCCAAGCTCGGGGCGCTTGCCGGCGTCGCGGCCGATGCCGAGGTGCGCTTCGGCAAGGTTGCCTTTCGCGAGGCGGTGCTCATCACCCATCGCGGCTTGAGCGGGCCGGCGATTTTGCAGATCTCCTCCTATTGGCGCGAGGGCGCGGAGATCGTCCTGCGATTGATGCCCGACATCGACATCGCCTCGATCCTCAAGGGCATGCGCCGCACGAGCGGACGCCAGGCGGCGCAGACCGCCCTTGGCGATATCCTGCCGCGACGGCTCGCGCATTTCTTTGCCGAGGAGGCAAAGCTCGCCGGGCGCCTGCTCGCCGATCTCTCGGACAAGGCGATCGACGCGCTGTCGGCTTCCATTCAGGCCTGGGCCTTGAAACCCGCGGGGACGGAGGGCTACCGGACCGCCGAAGTGACGCTCGGCGGGATCGATACGCGCGCCCTCGACTCGCGGACCATGCAAGCGACGAACATCCCCGGCCTCTATTTCATCGGCGAATGCGTCGACGTGACCGGCTGGCTCGGCGGCTATAATTTTCAATGGGCCTGGGCTTCCGGCTTCGCCGCGGGTCAAGACGTGTAACGCCTGCGTAAAATTGGTGATTTGCGTCTTCAGCCATTGTTAAGGGAAATAGTCGAACCTGCTTTCAAATGGCTCCACAGCCGGCAGAGGACTGCAGCGCCGCGCGTCTTAATCAGACGCACAAAGTCACTGTAGCACTTTGAATCGCTGCATGTTTTTGTCCTTGAATCGAGGTCGATTTAAGGAGACATGCAGTAGCGGAACGGTCCACAGAAAGAGACCGGACTGTTTCCTTTTCAAGGCCTTTCCTCAGCCGCAGGATGGTTGCACCATGTCGCGTATGGCAAGACCGGGCTGGTCCTGCCGAGGAGTAAGGATAGGATGCCATGACTGAAGATCGTCGCCGTCCCCGCGCCATCGCCGTCGCCCGATCCGATGAGCGCCGCTCTCAAGGTGAGCTGATCGCCTTCACCGCGACTTTGGCGCTTTTCGCGGCCGCAGCTTTGGCAATTTTCTCCTTCCTCTGATCTTCCCCTTTTTCCGTGATCGGAAGCCATTCGCAGGCGGCCTGCCGCGGTGCGAGAACAGCCTTCACGGCGCCGGTTGAGACCGCTCCGGTGAGATCGCCTTCCGGCGAACGCCGCGCTTATAAGAATCTTAATCGTTGAAACCGAATATGGCCGAAATGAATCCGTCAGGTCCTCACCGCCCGAAGCGGTGCGGTCCCGCAATGATTGCCGATGGATTGGCGGCGTGCGCCGCATGACTTCCGAAAAAACATCAGCCTGTTTGCGCATCGGGTGGTGTCCAAGCGTTCTGTTCGGACGCTTGACGCCATTGGGGGAGCCAAACGCGCGCTGGGAGCCAAGGTGTTTTCATGTTCATTGACAGGATTCTTGCCCGCTTCAAGATCCAGACGAAGGTTCTGTTCTTCATCCTGCCGTTCGTCGTCAGCATCACGGCGGTCGGTATCACCGGCCTCTATGCCTCGGGCCTGCTGCAGGGCCGCATGGAAATCTCGAACAGCGTCCTGCAGACGCTGAGCGGCTTCAAGGACGTCTATGCCGGGATGAACCAGTTCCTGCACGAGACCACCGAGGAGAGCCGCAAGGCGGTCCAGGACACGATCGCCGCGCAGAAGGAGGTCCTGGCCGACACGGCTGCGCAGGTCGCAGGAGGAAGCGGCGAAGACGAACTGGCCGCCGCAATCGCTGCGACCAGCGACGTCGAGGCGCGCATCGACGGGCTCTGGACGCTGCATGAGGGTGAACAGAAGCTGCGCGCGGCGACGAAGGCCAATCTCGAGAAGTTGGCCGCCCAGCAGGTGAAGATCAACGATGAAACGAACCAGCTGCAATATGCGGTGCGCAAGGACGAGAACGCGGCAAAAACGATGCTGCGGAACGCCGAAAAGCTCCTGCGCGCGAGCCGTTTCTATACGGAATTCGCCACGGAGGTCAGCAGAGCGATAACTGTCGAAGAAAAGCTGAAGACTGCAGCGGACCGCTTCCCGGTCATCGGCCGCACGCAGCGCGACATTTTCACCCTGCTGCCCAAGGGCGAAAAGTCTCTCGCCGAAACCGTCAATTCGGCTTCTGGGGCGATCGGCGGGCTGATCAGGGCGCCGGCCGGCCCAGAAACGCTTGCCACCCTTGCGAAATTCGTGGATCGTTTCCGGAACGCCAGCTTCCGCCTGGAGGCCGCCTCCGTCGGGAAGATGCGCGAGGCGACGCAAATCTTCGCGCAGCTCGACGGCAAGATTGCCGCGACGGAGTCCGTCCTGACCGCCACGCGCCGCCTGTCCGTCTCGATCACCGATATCCAGATTGCCACGGCGGCATTTCTCGGCAACACGACCGAGGAGAATCGCCAGAAGCTTCTGGACAAGTTCCTGGCCGTCCAGGCCAACATCACGACCTTGCGCGGCATCGCCAAGGACATGAGCTTCTTCGATGCAACTGCGGAAATGATCGTGCCGGTCATCAACGCGATGAAGAAGGACGGCGTTTCGCTGGTCGAAATCACCGACAAGCGGACGGTGGAGTTCAACGCCGCCGGCGCATCGATCGACGAGATCTGGAACGATCTCACCGGGTTTGCCGAGCAGCAGAAGGTCGCCGCCGGCACGGAACGCGAGGAAGCCAACCAGATTTCGGTCGCCGCCACCGTAGCCGGCGTCGTGATCGCGCTGCTCGCGGGGATCGCCCTGACCCTGACTCTGAAGCGGCCGATCGGACAGATCACTGCGGCCATGCGCCGGCTCGCCGACGGCATGCTCGATACGGCGATTGACGGCGATGCGCGGCGCGACGAGATCGGCGACATGGCGCGTGCGCTCGGCGTCTTCAAGGAGAATGCCCTTTCGAAGGTGCGCATCGAAGCAGAGAGCGCGGAAGAACGTGCCCGTGCCGAAGCCGAGCGCAACCGCAACGATCGGGACAAGCGCGAGCTCGACCGGCAGATCGATCTCGCCGTCAGCGAACTCGCGGCCGGCCTCGGACGGCTTTCCCAGGGGGATCTCTCCCAGCAGATCCAGGTGCCTTTCCACGGACGCCTGGAGCAGTTGCGGCAGGACTTCAACGGCTCGCTCATCCGCCTGCAGGACACGCTGGCGCAGATCCGCGGCAATGCCCAGGCGATCCAGCAGAGCGGCGCCGACATGCACCATTCCGCCGATGCGCTGTCACGGCGCACGGAGGCACAGGCCGCCTCGCTCGAACAGACGGCGGCCGCCGTCGACCAGATCACTGCGACAGTGCGCTCCTCGGCGGAGCGCGCCCATGAGGCGAACCAGGCGGTTGCCGAAACCAAGCGGAGCGCCGACAGTTCGGCGACCGTGGTTGCCAATGCCATCGCCGCGATGGGCCGCATCGAGGATGCTTCTCGCCAGATCGAACAGATCATCGAGGTGATCGACGACATCGCCTTCCAGACCAACCTGCTCGCCTTGAACGCCGGCATCGAGGCGGCGCGGGCCGGCGAAGCGGGCAAGGGCTTTGCGGTCGTCGCCCAGGAGGTTCGCGAATTGGCGCAGCGCTCGGCCGAGGCAGCGCGGGAAATCAAGGGCCTGATCAACAAATCGACGGACGAGGTCAGTTCCGGCTCGCTGCTCGTCAAGGAGACGGGCGCGGTGCTCGCCTCGATCAGCGCGCAGATCGTCACCGTCAGCCAGCATGTCGACATGATCGCCACCGCAAGCCGCGATCAGGCGACGGCGCTGCATGAGGTCAACGGCTCCGTCAACCAGATGGACCAGATGACCCAGCAGAACGCCTCGATGGTCGAGGAGGCGACCGCCACCAGCCGTGCGCTGGCGACGCAGGCCGATACGCTGATGATGCTGGTCGAGCAATTCCGCCTGGAACCGGAGAGCGGAGCCGGCCAGGTTTATCGTGCCGCATAGCGGGCCGGGAACGTTCCTCGGCCACAACGCAATACAGCGCCGCGCATCATCATGCGCGGCGTCGTCGTTTGATCAGAACGTGGTTCCTATGGCGCCATGCACTGGGTGCCCTCGCAATCACCGCGCCTCTCGGCCGGCCGCGGTCTGCGAAAGAGCGCGGCGAACATGTGTTCCGCGAACGTTTCGGTTCGGACTTTCGATCGGGGCTCGAATTGTTCGTCCCAGCGGCGGTTTCTCGAGGCCATTTCGAACAATAAGGCCATTGCCATCATATCCATGGTGATGCTCCTTCTCTCTTGGGCATCTCCTCTTTTATGCATCCGAAACTGTTTTACATACAGTCGATTTCCCCATACATTTTTCAATGATGAAAAACACGGATTGGGATGTCTATCGCTGTTTCATGACAGTGGCGCGCGGCGGCGGGCTGACCGGCGCGGCGCAGGCGACGGGGTTGAGCCCCGCCACGATCGGCCGGCGGATGCTGGAACTCGAGGAGCGCACCGGGCGCGCTTTGTTCGTCCGGAGCCAGACCGGCTACACGCTGACAGCCGAGGGCCGTTTCCTGTTCGAGCAGCTGCAGGAGATGGAGGCGGCGGCCCGCAAGGTGGAAAGCTGGCAGAGGGAGGGCGAGGGCGCCACGGTCGTCCGCATTGCGGCCGGCACCTGGGGGTCGTGGCTGATCGCCGAAAACTTCCCGGCGATCTGCACGGAACGCGACACGTTCGCCATCTCGCTCTCGATCGGCGAGGCGCGGGCAAGTCTCGCCTATCGGGAGAGCGACATCGGCATTCGCGCCTTCGAACCGGAGGAGACCTACCTCGCCTCGCGGCCAGTCGGCGAGGTCGCCTATGCCGCCTATCGCCAGAAAAACGCCCCCGGCGGATCGGATCGCTGGGTCGCCGTCGCCGAAGAGGAGGCCCTTTCGGCCTATCTGCGCTGGCCGCACGAAAACGCACCCGGCCGGATCGTGGCAACCGTCAGCCGCCCCCGATCCCTGCTCGACCTGGCTCGCGCCGGGGCCGGCAAGGCGGTGCTGCCCTGTTTCGTCGGCGATCTCGATCCTCAATTGGAAAGGGCGGGCGACGAGATCGGGCCGCTCCGGCATCGGCAATGGATCGTCATGAACAATGAAGACCGCCACCGGCGGGATATTCGAACCGTCGTCGATCGCATGACACGGTTGCTCCGCAGCCATGCGGATCTGTTTGCCGGCAAGCGGCCACGTCGGAATGCCGCATGACCGTAGAATGCGCATCGGCCGGCGTTGCGCCGGCCGACACGCCCTGCGCTTTCAGTCGCTCAGTTGAGATCAGATCTGTCGAGAACCCGAACCTGGAGAGCCTGCATACTATAGTGCCGGAGCTCCTGCCACACGGCAACGCCAAGCATGAGCGCGGCCGCGGCCGTCATGAGCGTCGCCATCAGGACCTGCCCTGGGTGACGATGACCGGGATCAACAGGTCGCCCCAGTTGCCGCCGCCGCCGTGGTGGCGTGCCGAGCGCACCAGTTCGACCGAGACGCCGGCCTCGACCGCCTTCATGACCGACTGGTTGAGGCGGTGCAGGTCGTTGGCGACCATGCGGATCGCTGCCTGTTGGTCCGGGGTCATGGCCGATGACTGTTCCTCGGCTCGTTCCTTGACGCGTGTCTGTACTGTCATTGGAGTGCTCCTTCAAAGGTTAGAGCCGGACGCGGAAGAACCATTTTCGTCTCCCGCTTGCGGTTCAAGGATTTCAATGTTTCGGGACGCGCAACGGGCAGGGATGTCGCGCGCCCCGGCCTTGCATTCATTCTGCCGCCGGGCGGAACTGGTCGTGTTCGGTCGATTCCTTCATCGCCGTCGTCGACGACAGGCCGCCGGTGATCGCCAGCGACACGGCGTCGAAGTAGCCGGTGCCGACTTCGCGCTGATGCTTGGTCGCCGTGTAGCCGTTCGCCTCGGCCGCGAACTCCGCTTCCTGCAGCTCCGAATAGGCGGCCATCTGCCGGTCCTTGTAGCCGCGCGCCAGTTCGAACATGCCGTAGTTCAACTGGTGGAAGCCGGCGAGGGTGATGAACTGGAACTTGTAGCCCATGGCGCCGAGCTCGCGCTGGAACCTGGCGATCGTCGCGTCGTCGAGGTTCTTCTTCCAGTTGAACGACGGCGAGCAATTATAGGCGAGCAGCTTGCCCGGATGCGCCTTTTGCACGCCTTCGGCGAACTTGCGCGCCTGTTCGAGATCCGGCTTGGAGGTCTCGCACCAGATGAGATCGCAATAGGGCGCATAGGCGATCGCGCGGGCAATGCAGGGCTCGATCCCGTTCTTCACCTGGTAGAAGCCTTCCACCGTGCGGCCGGCATCGTAGTCGACGAAGGGCCGGTCGCGCTCGTCGATGTCCGAGGTGAGGAGCTTCGCGGCTTCCGCATCGGTGCGGGCGACGACCAGCGTCGGCGTGCCCATGACGTCGGCGGCAAGCCGCGCAGCGTTGAGGTTGCGGATATGGGCCGCGGTCGGGATCAGCACCTTGCCGCCGAGATGACCGCACTTCTTTTCAGACGCAAGCTGGTCCTCATAGTGGACGCCCGCCGCACCGGCCTCGATGAAGGCCTTCATGATCTCGAAGGCGTTGAGCGGCCCGCCGAAGCCGGCTTCCGCGTCGGCGACGATCGGCGCGAACCAGGTCTCGACCGAAAGGCCTTTTCCTTCCGCCGTTTCGATCTGGTCGGCGCGCTGAAGCGTGCGATTGATCCGCTTCGCCAGTTCCGGCGCCGCGTTGGCCGGATAAAGCGACTGGTCCGGATACATGGCGGAGGCGGTATTGGCGTCGGCAGCGACCTGCCAGCCGGAGAGGTAGATCGCCTTCAAGCCGGCGCGAACCATCTGCATCGCCTGGTTGCCGGAGAGTGCGCCGAGCGCATTGACGAAGTCCTCCTCGTGAATGAGCTTCCAGAGGCGGTTCGCGCCCATCTCCGCAAGGGAATGACGGATCTCGACCGAGCCCCTGAGCCGCTTCACGTCCTCGGCGGAGTAAGGCCGCTCGATGCCGTCGAAACGGCCCTGGGGTGCGCTCGGAACGAGTTTGTAAAAATCAGTCATGCTTTTCTCCTCGTCAAAATCGTGAGCTCTACAACTTTTGTCTTAGCTCGCATCGGGTCACGCCTTCTATATGACAGTTTTTACATTGCACTGCATAAACGAGCCACATCTATTCCTGCATTGCCGGTATTAAAGGGGTTATCTTGTCTTGTGTTTGACAATGCGAAGCAGTAAACATGTAAATCTTGTCAAAACAACTTTGACGAAAAAGCTGTCAAGGGAGTGACAAATGGCCGAGAACAAGATCTTCGCCGGACCCCGCGTCAGGCGAATCCGCAACGGCCTTCAGCTGACGCAGACGGCGATGGCGGAGGCGCTCGGCATCTCGCCGTCCTACCTGAACCTCATCGAGCGCAACCAGCGGCCTTTGACGGTGCAGCTTCTGCTGAAGCTCGCCTCTGTCTACAAGGTCGACCTGGACGAATTGCAGGGCGAGGCGGGCGGCAGTCTCACCCAGTTGCGCGAGGTTTTTGCCGATCCGCTGCTTGCCGGCGAGCTTCCGGGAGATCAGGAACTGATCGAGGTGACCGAAGCGGCCCCGAATGTGTCGGGCGGCGTCGTCAAGCTCTATCGAGCCTATCGCGAACAGGCTTCGCGCCTGAAGGACCTGGCGGAGCTTCTTGCGGGGCAGGGGCACATGGCGACGCTTGCCGACACCCGGCTGCCGATCGACGAGGTCCGCGAAACCTTCGAGGCGCGGCCGAACCATTTCGCCCGGATCGAAGAGGCCATCGAGGCGTTCCATATCAGCCTGTCGCCCGGCGACGACCTTGTGAGCGGGCTGAAGGCCTGGCTGAAAAGGGAACACGGCCTCGTCGTGCGGACGCTCCCGGTACATGTAATGCCGAATCTCCGCCGCCGTTTCGACCGCCACTCGATGCGCCTGTTCATTTCCGAGCGGCTGTCGCCCTTCGATCAGACGCTCGAAATCGCCATGGAGGTCGCATCGATCGCTTGCCACGAGGCGATCGTGGCGGAGCTCGACCAGATCCATTTCACGAGCGCGGAGGCGCGCCGCATCGGCCGCTTCGAACTCGCGCGTTATGCGGCCCATGCGCTGATGATGCCCTACGCGGCCTTCCATGCGGCAGCTCATCGGGCGAAATACGATATCGATCTCCTCAGGGCACGCTTCCAGGTATCGTTCGAGCAGGTGGCCAATCGGCTGACGACGTTGCAGCGGCCCGGCGCCGCCGGCGTTCCGTTCTTCCTCATGGAAATCGACAACGCCGGACATCGTCTGCGCCGCGCCGGCGCTCAGGGCTTTCCCCATGCCCGCTTCGGCGGCGCCTGCCCGAAGCTCAACATCCATGCGGCCTTCGCGGTTCCGGGGCAGATTCTTGTCGATCGCGTGGAAATGCCCGACGGCAGCGAGTTCCTGACCGTCGCCCGGACGGTCGAAGGACCCCAGGCCGCTTTTCAGGAGCGGGTCAGACGCACCGCGCTGCTGATCGGTTGCGATGCCGGCTTCGCGCAGGAGACGGTTTATGGGGCCGCGCGCCTGCCGGCGATAGCGGTCGGCCCGGTCTGCCGCCTCTGCGAGCGCCAGGGCTGCCTGGCACGCGCCGAGCCGCCCGTCACACGGCCACTCGGTCTCGACGAGATGGCGACGGGCTTGAGCGTGTTCGATTTTCAATAGCGGCGCGTTGCGGCCGAGGCGGATGGAGGCGACCTGCGTCGCCGCCACCGGCGAGGGCGGGCAGGTCCATAAGTCCCGGATTTTGCTTGTGCTTGCGAAAAAGTAACCGACTCGGGGATGGCAGGATTGCCCGTGCGAAAGCGCTTGAGCTTATTGAAAAACATGCCTAACTTCGGCTTCGCTACGAACAACAGACAGGGCGCAACCGCGCGAAAAATGGGCGACTTGTCTCGAACCGATAAATGAGGGGAGTTGTATGTCCAAACTCATCGTCGCAACCTTGGCGGCCGCAATGCTGGCGGGGTCGGCCATGGTCGCTTCCGCCCAGGAGCGGGTCGTCAACGTCTATAACTGGTCGGATTACATTGACGACAGCATCCTCCAGGATTTCACCAAGGAGACCGGCATCAAGGTCGTCTATGATGTCTTCGACTCCAACGAAATCCTGGAAACCAAACTGCTTGCCGGCGGCTCCGGTTACGACGTCGTGGTGCCGACGGCGAGTTTCCTGCAGCGCCAGATCGCCGCAGGCGTGTTCCAGAAACTCGACAAATCTAAGCTGCCCAATCTCTCGAACATGTGGGACGTGATCATGGACCGTACGGCCAAGTACGATCCCGGCAACGAATATGCCGTCGACTACATGTGGGGCACCACCGGCATCGGCTACAATGTCGACAAGATGAAGGAGATCCTCGGCACCGACGCCAAGCCGAACTGGGATGTCATCTTCAATCCCGAGATTGCGGCGAAGTTCAAGGATTGCGGCATCCATTTGCTCGACTCGCCGACCGATATCATGCCATCGGCGCTTGCCTATCTCGGCCTCGACCCGGACAGCCACGAGGCGGCTGACCTTGAAAAGGCCGCCGACCTGCTCTTGAAGGTCCGGCCCTATATCCGCAAGTTCCACTCGTCGGAATATATCAATGCACTGGCAAATGGCGACATCTGCCTGGCTGTCGGATTTTCCGGCGATATCTTCCAGGCGCGCGACCGTGCGGCCGAGGCGAAGGCCGGCGTCACGGTAGATTATTCGATCCCCGCTCAGGGGGCGCAGATGTGGTTCGACATGCTGGCGATCCCCGCCGATGCGCCGCATGTCGGCGAGGCGCACGAATTCATCAACTACCTGATGAAGCCGGAGGTTATCGCCAAAGCCTCGAACTACGTTTTCTACGCCAATGGCAACAAGGCCTCGCAACAGTTCCTCGACAAGGAAGTGCTCGAAGATACGGCCATCTATCCGTCGGACGAAGTGATGCAGAAGCTCTTCACTACGACGCCGTTCGAGGCCAGGGAACAGCGGGTATTGACCAGGCTCTGGACGAAAATAGTCACCGGTCAGTAAGAGCCGAAACGAATTGCCCGGACCTCAGGTCCGGGCAATTTTCTTGAGAGCGGGTTGCAAAAACGGTTCAGCCCGCAGCGGATGGGCGCCACGGCACTGCGCCCACCGGTTGTGGCATTCGGGGTTAATGATGAAGTCTCTCGGTAGTATCCGGCGTTCCTTCGCACCATGGGCGGACCCCGCCTCCAAGCCATTCATTTCCGTCAGGAACGTGACCAAGAAGTTCGGCGACTTCACCGCCGTCGACGATCTTTCGCTGAACATCTACACGCGCGAGTTCTTCGCGCTGCTCGGCGCTTCCGGTTGCGGCAAGTCGACCCTGTTGCGCATGCTCGCCGGCTTCGAGCAGCCGACCTCCGGCGAAATCATCCTCGATGGCCAGAATCTCGCCGGCATCCCGCCCTACCGGCGGCCCGTCAACATGATGTTCCAGTCCTACGCGCTGTTCCCGCACATGACGGTCGAGAACAACATCGCCTTCGGCCTGAAGCAGGACGGCATGCCGAAGGCGGATATCGCCGAGCGCGTCGCGCAGATGCTGAAGCTCGTCAAGCTCGAGAAATTCTCCCAGCGCAAGCCGCATCAGCTGTCCGGCGGCCAGCGGCAGCGCGTGGCGCTTGCCCGTTCGCTGGCCAAGCGGCCCAAGGTGCTGCTGCTCGACGAGCCGCTCGGTGCGCTCGACAAGAAGCTGCGCGAGGAGACGCAGTTCGAGCTGATGGATCTGCAGCAGGAACTCGGCCTCACCTTCGTCATCGTCACCCATGACCAGGAAGAAGCGATGACCATGGCCGACCGCATCGCCGTCATGAGCCACGGCAAGGTCGTCCAGGTGGCGACGCCGGCGGAAATCTACGAGGCGCCGAATTCGCGCTTCGTTGCCGACTTCATCGGCGACGTGAACCTGTTCGACGGCACGGTGACCTCGGCCGAAGGCGGTTCCGTCCGGATCGAGACGACCGGCGGCATTCCGCTTCGCATGGCCTCGGCGGAGAAACCGGCAAATGGTGCCAAGGCCGCTGTCGCCATTCGTCCGGAAAAGATCAGGATCAGCCGCCAGCCACCCGCCCATGCACCGATCAATGCGGCCGAGGGCGAGATCTGGGACATCGGCTATCTTGGCGACATGACCGTCTTCCACGTCCGCCTCAAGGACGGCAAGGTCGTCAAGGCCTCTGCGCTCAATGCCGTGCGCGCCGTCGAGGATCCGCTCGGTTACGACCAGCAGGTCTGGGTCTCGTTCGGCGAAGATGCCGGCGTGGTGCTGAAGGACTGAAGCCATGGCCAAACTTTCCTCAGCCCTCGCCAGCCGCCTGGTGATCATCGTCCCCTATGCCTGGCTCTTGTTCTTCTTCCTCATTCCCTTCTTCATCGTCTTGCGCATCTCGCTTTCGCAGACGACGGTCGCGATGCCGCCCTATACGCCGGTCTTCGATCTGGCAGGCGGGCTCGCGGGCATTCTGGACAAGGTCCGCGAATTCTCCGTCGACAACTACGTCTGGCTGACCGAGGACGCCCTCTATTTTAACGCCTATGTGTCGAGCCTCGTCATCGCCTCCATCTCGACGATCCTGACGCTGCTGATCGGTTATCCGATCGCCTACGGCATGGCCAAGGCGCCGCCCGCGATCCGGCCGACGCTGCTGATGATGGTGATCCTGCCGTTCTGGACAAGCTTCCTGATCCGGGTCTATGCCTGGATCGCCATCCTGAAGCCGGAGGGGCTGCTCAATCAATTTCTGATCGCGATCGGCGTTATCGATCAGCCGCTGATCATCCTCAATACCAACTCGGCGATCTATATCGGCATCGTCTATTCGTACCTGCCGTTCATGGTACTGCCGATCTACTCGGCGCTCGAGAAGATGGACCACTCGCTGATCGAGGCCGCCCAGGATCTTGGCTGTACCCCGATCAGGGCCTTCTGGCGCGTCACCTTCCCGCTGTCGCTGCCGGGCGTCGTCGCGGGCTGCCTGCTGGTCTTCATCCCGGCTGTCGGCGAGTTCGTCATTCCCGACCTGCTTGGCGGCTCGGAAACGCTGATGATCGGCAAGACGCTGTGGAGCGAATTCAATTCGAACCGAGACTGGCCGGTATCGTCGGCGGTTGCGATCATCCTGCTGATGATCCTCGTAGTCCCGATCGTCTATTTCCAGAACGTCCAGGCCAAGGCCGATAGCGAGGGCAGATAGGACATGGAAAAATGGTCCCGCTTCAACATCGCCTCCGTCGTCCTGGGGTTCGGCTTTCTCTACCTGCCGATCGTGCTTCTGGTGATCTTCTCCTTCAACGAGTCGAAACTGGTGACGGTCTGGGCCGGCTTTTCGACCAAGTGGTATAGCCAGCTCTGGCACAACCAAGGGCTCCTCGATGCCGCCTGGGTGACCATCCGCGTCGGGCTGCTGTCGGCCACCTGCGCGACGGTTCTCGGCACATTGGCGGCGCTCGCGCTGGTGCGCTATTCGCGCTTCCGCGGCCGTGTGCTTTTCTCCGGTATGGTCTATGCGCCGCTGGTCATGCCGGAGGTGATCACCGGCCTGTCGCTGCTGCTGCTCTTCGTCGCGATCGGGTTCGATCGCGGTTTCTGGACGATCACGCTCGCACACATCACCTTCACGATGTGCTTTGTCGCAGTGGTCGTACAGTCGCGCCTGTTGAGCTTCGACCAGTCGATCGAGGAGGCGGCGCTCGATCTCGGCGCGACGCCTGTGCGGACCTTCTTCGCCATCACCCTGCCGGTGATCGCCCCGGCGGTGTTTTCAGGCTGGGTCCTGGCCTTCACGCTGTCGCTCGATGACCTCGTCATATCGAGCTTCACCACCGGGCCAGGCGCGACAACGCTGCCGATGAAGATCTACAGCCAGGTGCGCCTTGGCGTGACGCCGGAGATCAATGCGATCTGCACCATCCTGATCGGTATCGTGGCGCTGGGCGTCGTCGTCGCTTCGATCGTCACCAAGCGGCGAGAGGTCCAGCGGGAAAGGGATGAGCGCGCCGCCATTGCGGCGATCGGATGACTTGCGGGCTATTTCGGGGCGACGAGCACGGAAAGCGGCGATATGACCGGATTCGGCCAGGAGCCGCCGACGAAGAAGCGAACCGGTTGGTTGCCGCCGGGCGTCTCGGCTTGCAGTGTTCCGGCAAGCGCGAGGCTGCCGTTGCGATAGGGGACGACGCCGGCAACGGACAAGTTACCCGACGTTCCGGCGAAATCGGCCCGGTCGAGCCGCGCCGTGCCGTCGGCAAAGCTGGCCTTTACGTTCGCCACCTTGAAATCGAAGCTGGCCTCATTCGCTTGAGAGAGCGAAAAGAACTCGCCCTTTCGCACGAGATCGGCGAAGGCGTGGGCGTCGAAACCGGCGATGCTGCCATTCGCCAGTGAAAAAGCGAGATTGCCCGAAAAGTCGCCAAGGCCGGCCGCCCAGACGGCGCGATCGGTTCCGATGTCGATACTGAGAATTCCCCGGCCGTCCGGGACCGGACCGCGGATGCCGAAGCCGCTGAGCACCGCGGCGAAATCCGCGTCCTTGAGGCGCGCCTGAAGGCGACCGCCGTGCTCCAGCCCTTCTTCCGAGAGCACGACCCGGCCGCTCAAGCTGCCATTGGCATAATTGCTGTCGCCAATGTCGAGTGAGGCGCGGCGGCCATCGATCATCACTCCTGCGGCCACGTCCGTGAGGTGCAGGGGACCGGCGAGGACCTCCTGGGAGGAAAGCCGAACGTCCGTGTGCCAGGCGCCGACGAAGGCTTCCACCAGGCGCCATAGACGGTCGTCCCGGCCAAGCGGTGTGAGCGCACTGACCGGTACGCCGTTGAGGTCGATGCGATCGAAGGCGAGCGTCCCCTCGAGGGTCGGCGCCTTGCCGTCCTGCAGCGCGATGTCCAGCACGCCCGTTGCGCTGGCGCCGCCCATCGTGAACGCCAAATCGTCCAGCTTGAGCGTCTTCTCGCCGGTGGTCACCCTGGTGTCGATGCTTATTCCACCCGGCGGGAGCGTCGCTGCCGAAGTGCCCTGGTACCATTCGACGAGCGTTGCGAGCGAGGTCGCGGACATCTGGAGATGGCCCGACGCGAAGGGAACGGACGAAAGATTGCCGACGCCCTCGAAGGAGAAGGTCAGCGGCGCCGATGTGATCGACGTCTTGAGAAACGCGTTCCGTCGCGCGAAGAGAGTGAGGGGGTCCTCGCAGACGAACGCCCAGGCAAGCTCCTCGCCGCCAAAGCGCGCCGACAGTTGCGCGCTCAACCGTTCAGCGAAGGAGGGCCACTTGATCGTGCCGGAGATTCCGGGAATGTCGACGTCGTTGCCACCGGCCATTCGGTCGAGCACGCGCAGCCGGCCATTGACGATCGCGATATCCCCGAAGGCGCTTGCCTGCGCCGATGCCGCAGCCTCGGGCGGGGTGAGCCAATGCGGCCTTTGCCAGTTGATCGTGCCGTCGGCCTGGCGCTCGATCGTGATGACCGGATCGACAAGGCTGATTTCCTCAAGCGCCGGTTCGCCGATAAGGGCCGAAAGCGGGCTGAACGATGCGCTAATGCGGCCGATTTCGGCAAGCGGTCGGGGTTCGGAGCCGGTCGATTCGATCGTCGCCGAAGGCAGGATCAACAGCGGTTCCGGCCAGAATCGGATCTCCGGTTCACCTTTGATCCTGCTCTTGCCGCCCGACCAGCCGTCAAGCGTCCGCTCCATCGCCGCGCGCACGCCGGTTGTCGAAACGAGCAGGGGCAGAGCGGCGTTGTACCCGACGGCGAGAACGACGCCGATCGCGGCAGACCAGACGTAATGGCTGCGGCGCAGGCGCAGCCTCAAGACGCGCGATATTTTCCGGATCGGTCTGGTCATTTCGGTCAGGTCGGCATCGCCTCGGTGAAACCGTCTGGATAGGCCCTGAAGAGGGTAAATGCAACTGACATGGAAATGTCGCGCTGGCGAGTGCCGGGCCGGCATGCATGCTGTTTATTTTGCGTTGCAGCATGGTATAGAACAGGGCAGAGGAGTGGAGGAAAACATGCAACCAGATCGACCTTTGTGGGTTCCTGATGCCGAGACGCTTGCGCTGAGTCCGGTGGCGCAGTTCATGGCCTGGTGCGAGGAGCGCTTCGGCCGTGAGTTTTCCGATTACGATGCCTTTCACGAGTGGTCCGTGGCGGCGCGCGGCGATTTCTGGACGGCCGTGTGGGAGCATTGCGGTGTTATCGGCGAGCGCGGAGACCGAGCGCTGATCAATGGCGAGCGGATGCTGGAAGCCCGCTTCTTCCCCGACGCGAAGCTCAATTTTGCCGAAAACCTGCTGCGTGCAGGCGGTAGCGATGACGCCCTGATCTTCCGTGGCGAGGACAAGGTCCGTTATCGGTTCTCCCGGGACGAGCTGCGCAGCCTCGTGTCACGCCTGCAGCAGGCGCTGAAGGCGCGAGGGATCGGCGTCGGCGACAGGGTCGCGGCAATGATGCCGAACCTGCCGGAGACAATCGCGCTGATGCTCGCCGCGGCCTCGGTCGGCGCCATCTGGTCCTCCTGTTCCCCGGATTTCGGCGAGCAGGGTGTTCTCGACCGCTTCGGCCAGATCGGCCCGAAGCTTTTCGTCGTCTGCGACGGCTACTGGTACAACGGCAAGCGCCAGGACGTCGATGCGAAGGTGCGCGCCGTTGCGAAAACGCTTCGTGTGCCGACGCTCGTCGTCCCCTATGCGGGTGACAGCGCCGCGCTTGCGGCAGGCATCGACGGGGGTGTGACGCTTCCCGATTTCATCGCCGCTTTCGAAGCCAAGCCGCTTGCCTTCGAGCGCCTGCCCTTCAGCCATCCGCTTTACATCCTGTTTTCCTCCGGCACGACGGGCGTGCCGAAATGCATCGTTCATTCGGCCGGCGGAACGCTTCTCCAGCACCTCAAGGAGCACCGGTTCCACTGCGGTCTCAAGGAGGGCGAGAGGCTCTTTTACTTCACCACCTGCGGCTGGATGATGTGGAACTGGCTGGCCTCGGGTCTCGCCGTGGGCGCGACCTTGTGTCTCTATGACGGCTCGCCTTTCCATCCGGACGGCAACGTCCTCTTCGACTTCGCCGCCGAGGAGCGCTTCGCCGTCTTCGGTACCTCGGCAAAATATATCGATGCGGTGCGCAAGGGCGGTCTCACACCGGCCACGACGCACGATCTCTCGGCGCTGAGACTCCTCACCTCGACCGGCTCGCCGCTGTCGCCGGAGGGTTTCTCCTTCGTCTATGAGGGGATCAAATCGGACGTCCAACTGGCGTCGATCTCCGGCGGCACCGATATCGTCTCCTGCTTCGTGCTCGGCAACCCGCTGAAGCCGGTCTGGCGCGGCGAAATCCAGGGACCGGGGCTCGGCCTCGCCGTCGACGTCTGGAACGACGAAGGCAAGCCGGTGCGCGGCGAGAAGGGCGAACTCGTCTGCACCAGGGCGTTTCCGTCGATGCCGGTGATGTTCTGGAACGACCCCGAGGGCGCCAAGTATCGCGCTGCCTATTTCGAGCGCTTCGACAATGTCTGGTGCCATGGCGACTTTGCCGAATGGACGCCGCATGGCGGGATCATCATCCACGGACGCTCCGACGCGACGCTCAATCCGGGCGGCGTGCGCATCGGCACGGCGGAAATCTACAATCAGGTCGAGCAAATGCCGGAGGTTGCCGAGGCCCTCTGCATCGGCCAGGATTGGCAGGACGACGTTCGGGTGATCCTTTTCGTGCGCCTGGCGCCGGGCGTCGAGCTGACGGAGCAGTTGTCTCAGGCGATCAGGACGCGGATTCGCACCGGCGCCTCGCCGCGGCACGTGCCGGCCAAGATCATCGCCGTCGCCGACATTCCGCGCACCAAGTCCGGCAAGATCGTCGAGCTTGCGGTGCGCGACGTGGTGCACGGCCGACCGGTCAAGAACAAGGAGGCGCTGGCGAATCCCGAGGCGCTCGAGCTCTTTGCTGGACTGGATGCGCTGAAGAGCTGAGGACCGGGCGTCCGTTAACCTGTTCGCCGCTGCGGAATTAACCAAGCAAGCCGAGTTGCGGCTCATTGGCTAAAATTGCCGGGTCCGGCGGTAAGGTCTTGTTTACGTTTGCCGGGGCATGGTCGATCCAACTGGAGGCCGGTGCATCAAGGCGCCGGTGCCGCAGCAGCGATGCTGTAACAGACATGACGTCCCGAGTTCTCGAGCATTTGTTGGTTAGCATGACTTCAGAGGCGGCCGCGAGCTGCCTCTTTTTTTGCCCGGATGGGCTCTAGGAGCGACTTTCAAGCGACCGCGACACTAGAATGACCGGGATCATGCCGGCGATGACGATGATCATCGCGGCGACGGAGGCATCCTCGACCTTTGCGCGCGAGGCATCCTCGTAGACGAGCGTGGCAAGCGTGTTGAAATTGAACGGCCGCAGCATGATGGTCGCGGAAAGCTCCTTCATCGTTTCGATGAAGACGAGCAATGCGGACGTCAGCACCGCCGGGCGCATCATCGGCAGCAGCACCGAGCGCAAGGTCTGGGCGCTGGTTCGGCCGAGCGCGCGGGCTGCCATGTCGAGATGCGGCGAGAGCTTGTGGAAGCCGGCCTCGAGCGTCCCCTCGGCCATGGTCAGGAACCGCACCGCGCAGGCATAGACGATCGCAAAGCCGGTGCCGCTGAGGATGAGGCCGGTGGAGACGCCGAAAACGTCGCGCATCCAGGCGTCGAAGGCATTGTCGAGCGCCGCGAGCGGAAAGAGCACGCCGATCGCCAGAACCGTGCCCGGCACGCCGTACCCGAAGGAGGCGAGCCGCCCGGCGACTTCCGTGATCGGAGAGCGGCCGGTGCGGGCCGCATAGGCCAGAACGAACCCCAGGAAGACGGCGGCGAGTGCCGTCAGTCCGGAAACAAGGACGCTGTGCAGCAAAGCGTCGAGGAGGCGCGGCGCCAGGAACTGGTCGAGGCGCCTCAGCGCGTAGTTGCCGAGGATCAGCAAGGGCACGGCGAAGCCCGATAGGACAGGCAGCAGGCAGACGAGCATTGCCGTCCATTTCTTCCAGCCGGAAAGCTCGAGGCGCACTGCGTCGTGGACGGCGGCCGTCGTCTTCTGGCTGGAGAAGCGCTGGCTGCGACGTGCGGCGCGCTCGACCATCATCAACGCGCCGATGAAGACCAGCATGATACAGGCGATCTGCGCCGCACCGGCAAGGCTGCCGCGGTTGAGCCAGGTATCGAAGATCGAGAAAGTCAGGGTCTGGACGCCGAGAAACTCGACCGCGCCGATGTCGTTCATCGTCTCCATGGCGACGAGCGTCAAGCCGATCATGATGGCTGGTCTTGCCATCGGGATCTGGATTTTCAGGAAAACCTTGACCGGCCCGGCTCCGAGCGTGCGCGCCACATCGGCCGCCGCACGGCCCTGCATCAGGAACATCGAGCGGCAGGCAAGATAGATATAGGGATAGAGGACCGAGCTCATCACCAGCACCGCGCCGCCGAGCGAGCGCACGTCCGGAAACCAGTAGTCCCGGCTCGTCTGAAAGCCGAAGAGCGCCCGGATCAGCCCCTGGACCGGTCCGGTGAAGGTCAGGAGCTCTCCGAAGGCATAGGCGGCGAGATAGGCCGGGATCGCGAGCGGCAGCACGAGCATGGCGGAGAGAAACCGGCGCAGAGGAAATTCGCAGGTCGCCACCAGCCACGCCGTCAAGATGCCGACGACGGCCGTCGACGCGCCCGTCAGTCCCACGAGCATCAGCGTTCTCAAGGTGGCGCGGGGGATCACATTCTCGATGAGGTGCGGCCAGTCCGCACCGCCGCCGGTCACCGCAAGCCACGCAATCGCGACGATCGGCATCAGCACGATTGCGGAGGCGAGGCCGGACCAGGTTGCGAGCAGCCGATGCGTCAGGCCCGTGCCCGACCTGGCATAGCGTCGCTTGAGGCTCTTGGCGGTGAAGTACAAACGATCCGTTCCGGGGCAAGGTGCTGCTGGCGGGAGCCAAACTGGCTCCCGCAGGTCAACATTTCCTTACAGCATCGGCCCTCAGTTCGCCAAGACGCGTTGCGACGGGAAGGATACTTCAACCAGCGTCCCCTCGTTCGGGGCGGAGCTGATGGCGAAATGGGCGCGGTTCGCCTCGGCCATCGCCTTCGTCAGCGGCAGCCCGAGGCCGGTGCCCTCGCCACGCTTGCGTCCGCCGGTCGTCACCTGCCTGAACGGTTTCATCGCCTGATCGAGCTCGTTGCGCGTCATGCCGATCCCCGTGTCGCGAATCCTGAGGATGACGCTGCCGTTCGTCTCGTAGGAGGTCGACACGACGATCTGCCCGCCGGACGGCGTGAAGCGGATGGCGTTCGCCAGTATGTTGAGCGCGATCTGCTTGATCGACCGGCCGTCCGCCACGACCTCCGGCACCGAGCCGGACAGCGAGGTGCGGATGATGACGCGCTGGCTGTTGGCCTGCGGCTGCACCAGCGATACGGCTTCGGAGACCGCCTCGTTGAGGTCGACGGCACTGAAATCGAGCTCCATCTCGCCCGCCTCGATCTTCGAGATGTCGAGCAGGTCGTTGACGATGTCGAGCACGTGCCGCCCCGACCGGCCGATATCGCCGGCATATTCGATGTAGCGAGGATGGCCGATCGGTCCGAAATGCTCGCTCGCCATCATGTCGGAAAAGCCGATGATGGCGTTGAGCGGCGTGCGGATCTCGTGGCTCACCCTTGCGAGAAACTCGGTCTTGTGGGCGTTTGCGGTCTCTGCGGCACGCTTGGCGTTGCGCAGTTCCTCCTCTGTCCGCTTCCATTGGGTGATGTCGCGTATCACGGCGCAATAGCCGTTGGAGGAGGAGAGCCGCCCGATGGTCATGAACAGTGGAATGAAGCCGCCGCCCGCTTCCCGGCCGATCACTTCCCGGCCATCGTTGAGCACGCTTGCGACGCCATGGCCGGAAAGGCCGTGGAGGTAGTCGATCACCGCCTTCTGGCTCTCATGGGCGAAGAGGGCGGCAAACGGCTTTCCGCGCATCTCCTCTTCGTCATAGTTGAAGAGTGCGCTCGCCGAGCGGTTCATCGTGCGGATGTCGCCGTCCTGCCCGAGGACCACCACTCCGTCGGTGGCCGTCTCGAGGATCGAGCGAAGTTCGTCGATTTCCATCCGCAGCCGCGCCTCGACTCCCGGCGAGGCGTCTGCGTGGAGCGAAGCCTCATCGGCAGCGCGTGCGGCCGCGGGAGCCAAAGCGAGCATGAGCGCGCTTCTCCCCTCCCACTGGATCGAATGGAGGTGGGCGTTGACCTGCGCAAGCTGACCATTGGCGCGGACCAGGGTCATCGTCCCATCCGGCTCACTCTCATCGGATTCGCCGCCATAGGCGAAGAGCGCTTCCAATCCTCCCTCCTGCTCGAAGGCCTCGAGTTTCGGGTAGCCGGTCAGCCGCAGGAATTCCGGATTGGCGTGCAGCAGTTCGTCGCCATGATGAATGAGGAGCGCGACAGGCAGCCGATCAAGGATTTCGCTGCTCATGCCGACGCCGCTGCGCGGGGCAGGGGGCGCATCATCGCGGGCCGCAGGCCCCATGTCGTCTGGCCGGGCGGCAGGCGCCTCGTCCGGTGATGCACTTTCCGTGTCGGCGGAGGCGGTGGCTTCGGCCGCAGGCGTCGCGCGTGCCGGGCGCTCGTCGTCCTCGCCTGCCGCATCTGCCGGCGTGGCAGGCTCGCCGAAATGGGCGCCGAGCTGGCGCGCAATCTCGCGGAAGGCCGCCTGCTCGCCGCGCGTCAACACCCCCGAACCCGCCGGCCGGCGCTCGTCGAGATCGATGACCTTGTCGGAGGGCGGCCGCGCCGGCGTATCGATAATGCGAAGGGCAGGCCGCTCGCCGGCAAACGGGCCCTCCGCCGCCGGTGTTTCTCCCGCCGCGCCGTCGACGAACTCGCTTTGCGGGGTATCGGCCGCGTCGGAAGCGTGAGATTCCGCTTCTGTCCAGCCCTGAGCCGTTGTCGGTTCCTCGGGCGTTTGTTCCGCCTGGCCCTCGACGGGCACGCCCTCGTGCCGGGGCGTCTCGGTACGGCCGAGCGCCAGCCCGCTCGCCTTCTCGTCCTCCACCGCGTCGGCGACCCTGACGATGCCGAAGCCGCGGAATCCATCGAACTCTCGCGAGCGGGAATAGGTCGGCAGCGCGGCGAGATCGACCGGCACCTTGAGGCTGGTCCCCTCCACGGGCCAGAGGATGGTTTTGCCGGACCAGGTGTCGCGGCGATGCAGAAGCTCATTGATCCTGTTGTCGGGATCGAGATCGTAGCGGGCCGCAAGCTCGGCGAAGGTCACGCCGACAACGTCGGCCGATTTCGGGCCAACGGCGGCTGCGAATTCCTCGGAAATTTCGTTGAACCGCCCCTCCGCGTCGATCTTCCATACGAACCGGACTGCCCGGCTACCCGGCGTGAAGGTAAAGCCCGACGCCGCAGCGGTGCCGCTGTCGGCGTCCGATGCCGCCATTTCCGGCGCGGGCCCGTGGGTTTCGGCGCCCGGCGTCGGCTGCGACGGCTCTGCCGCCTCGTCGTCGGACTGGAGAGCCAGTTCGCCCTGTGCTTCATTGATTGGCGCCGCATCGGCCGGCTCGTCGGCCGTGTCCACCTTTGTTGCCGGCATGGTCTCGGAAGCGTCCTCCCGCACCGTTGTTTCGGCAGGCTCGTCCGGTGCGGCCGACGAAAGCGCATCCTGCCCGGTCTCGACCTCCGCCGACGCTGCCGCGGCGATTGCGTCTGGCGCGTCCTCGGCACTGGTCTCTCCGGCATCCGGCGCTTCGATCGCCGTTTCCACGGCAAAGAGAAGATGGAGTGCCGGGTGATCGGAAATCTTGCCGATGGCGGCGGGCAATTGCCCCTTCTCGGTGGCGACGAGGCGCTTGATCAGCCGGTCCTTTTCGCGCTTCACCGCCGTCACGAGCGTCCGCCGGATTTCGGCCGACAAACCCAGGTGCTCGAAGCCGTGCGATTGGGCGACGACGCCACCGTCATCGTCGAGCACGGCCATATGCGTATCCGGTCCGTCCAACCCGGCGATCATCGCGGCGGCGCGTTCTTCCGTCGAAAGCGCCTTGCCATTGCGCGGCGCGGTGAAGAGAACGGCGTCCTCGCCCGGGCGGATGCGGACCATTTCCACCGTCGCATTGAGCGGCAGCCGGCGGAAACCGGCCGCTATCCGGATCAACAGCTGGCGACGGTCGCCGACTGCGGCAAGCTGCGCTGCAGCAGCGCGCAACTGGCGCAGCGAGAGGTCGTTCGCGTTCAATGCCCCATCGATGAAATCGTAGACCGAAGCGACGCCGAACAGCTTGGCGCCCTCGTCGTTTGCCCACAAGACGCGCGCCAAGTCCTTCGAAAAAAGAACCGACGCATCGCCGCGGGCAAAATGCTCCCGCACCCGTGCATGCACGGCAATGTCGATGAAAGGGTACTGTCTCGCGGGCATGGGCAGGCCTATTGACGGGGCGCTTGCGTGTTAACACTCTATTAATACCCGCCGCATCTGCGAGGGTCCAGCGACGGCCCCCTCTCCGCCACGCCTTTCGCCCCGCAAGGTTAATTGCGGTGATTTGTGCGATGCACAATTTTGTTGCAATGCACAAAGATATCGATTATAGGATCGGCATAACCCACGAAGGCGCCTCTTAAGAGGGCCGCACCAAGGAGCGCATACAATGGCTACCAAGAAGACCGAAGACGCATTTTCCCTTTCCTTTGACCCGGCCAAGTTTGCCGACAGCTTCCGCGAGTTCGCCGAAAAGGGCGCCGTGCAGTCGAAGGACGCCTATGCCAAGATGAAGACCGCCGCCGAAGAGGCAACGAAGACCGTCGAAGCGACGCTCGAAAACGCCCAGTCCGGCTCCGTCGAACTCGGCCTCAAGGCCATCAACGCGCTGCGCACCAATGCCGAGAACTCGCTCTCGCACATGGAAGCGCTGCTCGGTGTCAAGTCGCTCTCCGAACTCGTCGAGCTGCAGACCGCCTTCGTCCGCAAGCAGGCCGAAGTGGCCGTCGAGCAGGCCAAGACGATGCAGGAAGCCACCCGCAAGGTCGCCGAGAACGTTGCCAAGCCCGGCAAGGAAGCCGCCGAAAAGGTCGTCTCCACCTTCAAGAAGGCCTGATCGGTCCCATACGACCGTTCAAATTTGCTCAAGGGACCGGATGCTTGCCATCCGGTCTTTTTGCTTGATAATCTGAAGTTAAGGCTTGCAAATCGGCCGAAGTGACCGTATGTGAGCCGCCAACGCGACGCCCCAAGCGATTTGGGTCGCGCGCCCCGAGTGCGGTTGTAGCTCAGTTGGTTAGAGCGCAGGTTTGTGGCACCTGAGGTCGGTGGTTCGAGACCACCCAACCGTACCATTTTCTTCTCACCATCCTCACACAAATATCTGATGTTCCGCCGTCACCAGTTCCTGCAGGAATGAGACGACCGTGCGGACGCGCACCAGTTCGCGGGCGCTCTCGTGGTAGGTGGTCCAATAGGCGCGCCGGATCGTCGTCTCGGGCAGGAGCCGCGTGAGTTCCGGATATTGCCGGGCGATATAGTTGTGCAGGATACCGATGCCGGCGCTGGAACGGACCGCCTCGGTCTGCCCGGTGGCGCTGGAGATCTCGAAGGAGGCGTCCCAGCTTCGCATGATCTCCGCGGAGAAATTGAGCGAGGGCGTGAAGATCAGGTCCTCCACATAGCCGATCCGGCGATGGTGCTTGAGATCGTCGATCGTCCGCGGCGTGCCGTAGCGGGCAAGATAATCCGCCGATGCGTAGAGACCGAGTGTATAATCGGTGAGCTTGGACGAAACGAGACGCCCCTGTTCGGGCCGCTCGATGGTGATCGCGATGTCGGCCTCGCGCTGCGACAGCGAGAAGGAGCGCGGCACCGGAACGAGCTGCAGCTTCAGTTCCGGATGGCGCGCCGTCAGGCGCCCGAGCCGCGGCGCCAGGAAGGAGACGCCGAACCCGTCCGGAGCGCCGATGCGCACTGTGCCGGCGATCGCCGTATCGATCCGGCCGATCTGCGATTGCGCGGCGAGCATTTCGGTTTCCATGCGCTCGGCGGCGGAAAGGAAGATTTCACCCTCGGCCGTCAGTTCGCAGCCGTTCGGGCGCCTGACCAGGAGCCGCGTCTTCAGCGTTTCCTCAAGGGCGGTGACGCGCCGGCTGAGGGTCGCGTGATTGATGCCGAGCCTTTTCGAGGCGGCGAGGATCTGGCCCGTCCGCGCCACCGCGAGAAACACCCTGACGTCGTCCCAGTCCATGCTGTCACTCCAAGGAACGTTAATTTTTGCACAACGGTTGCTGAATTTAGGAAATTGATTTGTTGAAATCGTAGTGCGATCATGCACCCAAGATCAAGACCAGGAGGAACACCCATGTATGAAGTAGGACATTTCATCGACGGCAAGCGCGTCGCCGGCAAGAGCGGCCGCGTCAGCAACATCTTCAACCCGGCAACGGGCGAAGTTCAGGGCACCGTGGCGCTCGCGAGCGACGCGGAACTTGCGGCCGCCGTCGAGAGCGCCAAGACTGCGCAGCTCAAGTGGGCCGCCACGAACCCGCAGCGCCGCGCCCGCGTCTTCATCAAGTTCGTCCAGCTCTTGAACGAGAACATGAACGAACTGGCCGAGTTGCTCTCCCGCGAGCACGGCAAGACCATCGACGACGCCAAGGGCGATGTCGTGCGCGGCCTCGAGGTCTGTGAATTCGTTATCGGCATCCCGCACCTGCAGAAGAGCGAGTTCACCGAAGGCGCCGGTCCCGGCATCGACATGTATTCGATCCGCCAGCCGGTCGGCGTCGGCGCCGGCATCACGCCGTTCAACTTCCCGGCGATGATCCCGATGTGGATGTTCGCGCCGGCGATCGCCTGCGGCAACGCCTTCATCCTGAAGCCGTCCGAGCGCGACCCGTCCGTGCCGGTCCGTCTCGCCGAACTGATGATCGAAGCCGGCCTGCCGGCGGGCGTTCTGAACGTCGTCAACGGTGACAAGGGCGCGGTCGATGCGATCCTGACGCATCCGGATATCGCCGCCGTCTCCTTCGTCGGCTCGACGCCGATCGCCCGCTATGTCTATGGCACCGCGGCAATGAACGGCAAGCGCGCCCAGTGCTTCGGCGGCGCCAAGAATCACATGATCATCATGCCTGACGCCGATCTCGACCAGGCCGCCAATGCGCTGATCGGTGCCGGCTACGGCTCCGCCGGCGAGCGCTGCATGGCGATCTCGGTCGCCGTTCCGGTCGGCGAGGAAACCGCCAACCGTCTCATCGACAAGCTGACGCCGATGGTCGAAAGCCTGCGCATCGGTCCCTATACGGACGAGAAGGCCGACATGGGCCCGGTCGTCACCAAGGAGGCCGAGCAGCGCATCCGGAGCCTGATCGACAGCGGCATCGAACAGGGCGCCAAGCTCGTCGTCGACGGCCGCGATTTCAAGCTGCAGGGCTATGAGGACGGCCATTTCATCGGCGGCTGCCTGTTCGACCACGTGACGCCGGACATGGACATCTACAAGACCGAGATCTTCGGACCGGTTCTCTCGGTCGTGCGCGCCAAGAACTACGAGGATGCCCTGTCGCTGCCGATGAAGCACGAATACGGCAACGGCGTCGCGATCTATACCCGCGACGGCGACGCGGCACGCGATTTCGCCTCCCGCATCAACATCGGCATGGTCGGCGTCAACGTTCCGATCCCGGTTCCGCTGGCCTATCACTCCTTCGGCGGCTGGAAGGCCTCGTCCTTCGGCGATCTCAACCAGCACGGTCCGGACTCGATCAAATTCTGGACCCGGACCAAGACCATCACCGAGCGGTGGCCCTCGGGCATCAAGGACGGAGCGGAGTTCTCGATCCCGACGATGCGCTAAAGAAGAGAAAATCCTCCCATTCGAGCCTCCATCGGGAGGCTCTTTTTTGTTGCATTCTGCGCAGGGCTGCAACTAACGTCGGGGTTGACGGGTGCGATCGATTGATTCGCGCATTCGTTGCGCAGGATGCTGCCGACCGCTACCGGGATGACGTGGTCGCCGCAGCTTTGGGTCTTTGGTCGAGGGGATAGATCATGGTTTTGGCTGAACCGTTGCCGGCAACGGGTGTCGGACAGGGTAGTTTCGGGCGCGCGGCCCAGGGGGACGTTCAGCGCCTCTCCTTTACCGGCAGCGGCAGCGAGTATTTCGGGATCTGGATCGTCAACATCCTGCTGACCATCATCACGCTCGGCGTCTATTCGGCCTGGGCCAAGGTCCGCCGCAATCGCTATTTCTACGGCAACACCGTGCTGCTCGGCCGCGGTTTCGAGTATCACGCCAGAGGCGGCCAGATCCTGATCGGCCGTCTCATCGTCTTCGCCTATCTGATCCTTTACAACGTCCTGCTGACGTTCGTGCCGCTTGCCGGCATTGCGCTCGTCCTGCTGTTTCTCTGCTTCGTTCCGTGGCTCGTCGCCCGGGGCCTTCGCTTCAGCGCGCGGGTGACAAGCTATCGCAATGTCCGCTTCGACTTCGTCGGCCGCGCCGGCGGCGCCTTTCTCGCCTTCATCGTCGGGCCCGTCATCGCGTCGCTGACGCTCGGCATTCTGGCGCCGCTCGCCAGCCGCTGGACCTATCGCTATATCGGCAGCAACCTGCGCTATGGGCAAAGGGCCTTCTCGACCGAGCCCTCCGTCGGGGCGATCTACAAGACCTGGGGCATCTCAGCCGCGATCATCGTGCTTGGCTTGTTGATTATCGGATTTTTCGCCTTCCTCAACATCGCGCTTTTTGCGTCGGCGATCGAGAGCCCCGATTTGCTTCCCGCCGAGATGCAGATGTCGCTCGTCGCGCTGATGGTGGTCGGCTACATCCTGTTTTTCGCGATCTTCGGGGTGGCGGCGCTTGTCTACCGCGCCGGGGTGCGCAATATCGCCTGGTCCGGCACCACCTTCGACGGCAAGCACCGGCTCTTGAGCGATCTCTCGCGCCTGCGCTACTCTTGGATTGCCATCTCGAACGTCGTCGTGACGCTCATAACTCTCGGTCTGATGCGGCCTTGGGCCGCCGTTCGGATGGCGCGCTATGTCAACGAACATACCGGCGTCCGCTTCGACGGCAATGTCGGCGAAATCTTCTCGGCGATCGCCCAGGAAGGTTCGGCGGTCGGTGCCGAGTTCATGGATATCGAAGGCTTCGACTTTGGCTTCTGACAATTCGGCCATTGCGCAGGGCGAGTGGCATCCCGCTGGATCGAGCCGCTCGGTCGGCTCCGGCCTCGTCGAGGCCGGGGAGCGCCTGGTCGCCCGCGACGAAACCGGTGCCGAACTCGCCGGGGGCAGCCTGTCGGCCATTGAGATCTCCGCGCGGGTCGGCCGCATTCCGCGCCGGGTCACCTTTCCCGACGGTTCACTTTTCGAGACCAGCGACAACGACGCAATCGACCGGTTCCTTTCGGGCAAGGGCCGGGGCGGGGCAGGGCTTGTCCATCGGCTGGAGCGCTTTCACCCGCGTCTGGTCGGCTTTGTCGCCGCAACCATCCTGCTCGGTGCGGTGATCTACCGCTACGCGCTGCCGGCCCTAGTGGAGGTCGCCGTCGTCGTCACGCCGCCGATCGTGCCCCGCATCATGTCCGCGAGCACGCTCGAGACCATGGACCGGACGCTGCTTGGCGGGTCGAAGCTGGACGAGGCGCGGCGCGGCAAGATTGTCGACGGATTCCGTCGCATTGCGGGGCTTTCAGCCGCGGGTGAGGCGGCCTATTCGCTCAATTTCCGGGAAGGCGGGCCGATCGGCCCCAACGCCTTCGCGCTGCCCGACGGCACCCTGATCCTGACGGACGAACTCGTGGAACTCGCGGGCGACGACACGGATATGATCGTCGGCGTGCTGGCGCACGAGATCGGCCATGTCGAACACAAGCACAGCCTCCGGCAGATCTATCGCGCCGCCGGGGTTGCAGCACTCATCATGCTGATCGCCGGCGATATCGGCTCGGGAGCCGAAGACATCCTGGTGGAGGGAGGCGGCTTGCTCGCGCTCTCCTATTCGCGCGCCGCGGAAGCGGAAGCGGACCGGCATTCCGTTGCGCTGATGATGAAGGCGGGCCTCGATCCGACGGCGATCGCCCGCTTCTTCGAGCTGTTGGAGACGAAGCTCGACGATCGCTCAGAAACGAGCATCTTCTCAACGCATCCGGGGACGCCGGAGCGCCGAAAGGCGATCCTCGACCTGATTGCCGAATTGCGGAAGAACTAGAGCATTTTGCAGTCAGGTGGAATCACCTGACGTCGCACAAATGCGGCAAAAACAAAGGGTTAGAGCGGCGGCGCGATCATATGTGAGCGCATCCCGCTCTAAACTAATCTTCGCCGGAAATGGTCGCGGAACCGGCAGCCTGGAAACGCTCCTCGAACTCCCGGCGCAGTTCCCGTCTGACCTCGGCGGCACGGTAGCGGCGTTCCCTTATGCCGGGCTCCGGCCGGTATGGCGGCACGCTCGTCGGTCGTCCTTCCGCATTGACGGCGACCATCGTGAAATAGCAGGAGTTCGTGTGCCTCCGTTCGCCGGTGCGGATGTTTTCGGCCTCGACCCGGATGCCGACCTCCATTGACGTCCGGCCGGCGTAGTTGATGGAAGCGCGAAAGTGGACCAACTCGCCGACATGGATGGGCTGGCGGAAAACCACCTGGTCGACGGAGAGCGTCACCGCATATTGCTTCGAGTAACGCGAGGCACAGGAGAAGGCGACCCGGTCGAGGAGGTTCAGGAGCGCCCCGCCATGCACCTTGCCGCTGAAGTTTGCCATGTCCGGCGTCATCAGCACGACCATTTCGAGCTGGCTCTTGTCGTTCGCTTCTTCCATTTCCCCTCCGACTCGGGCCGCTTCAGGCCCTGATTTCAACGTCAGGAGAATCCTACCGTTGGATCGGCCCGTCAATGCGCCTTTGTCCGCCGCCGTAGTCGTGGAGGGAACCTACGGTCGAGCGGACTGCTGCATGTTTCCTGAAATCGTAGCCGATTTAAGGATAAAAACATGCAGCGATTCAGGGTGCTACAGCGTCCTTTGTGCGTCTGATAAGACGCACGGCGCTGTAAACGAAAACAGCGGGCCTCGCGCCCGCTGCTTCGTCTTGCATGGAACCGATCGTCTTATTCTTGCGGCCCGTCGTTATATCCGACCTTGTCGACGAGTTCGGACGCCTTCTTGCGATTTGCCGCGATCTCGGCAAGCGGCAGCGTGTCGGGCTTGATCGTTCCGAAGGACTTGACGACCTCTGACGGCTCGGCACCCGGTAGCACCGGATATTCGAACACCTGTTCGGCGTAGATCTTCTGGGCTTCGCCTGCCGAGAGAAATTCCATCAGCTTGACGGCATTCTCCTTGTTCGGCGCGTTCTTCGCGAGCGCCATGCCCGAGATGTTCACATGCGTGCCGCGGTCCTTCGCATTCGGGAACAGGACCTTGATGGCCGAAGCCCATTCCTTCTGCTCGGGGTCCTTCTCGTTCGTCAGCATGAGACCGACATAGTAGCTGTTGCCGAGCGCCACATCGCATTCTCCGGCAAAGATCGCCTTTGCCTGGTCACGGTCGCCACCATCGGGCTTCCTGGAGAGATTGTCCCTGAGCCCCGTCAGCCACTTCTCCGTCTCGGCCTCGCCGTGATGCGCGATCATCGAGGCGAACAGGCCGATATTGTACGAATGCTGGCCATCGCGGGTGCAAAACTTGCCCTTCCATTTCGGATCGGCAAGTTCTTCATAGGTGATGTCGTTCTGCGCCACGCGTTCCTTCGAAGCATAGACGACGCGGCCACGCGTCGTCAGGCCGAACCAGTTGCCGTCCGGGTCGCGGAAATGCGCCGGGATATCCTTGTTGATCGTCTCGTTGACGAGCGGCTGGGTCACGCCCGCATCCTTCGCCTCGGTGAGGCGGCTGATGTCGACGGTCAGAATGACGTCGGCCGGAGAATTCGCGCCCTCTGCCTGAATGCGCTCGACGAGGCCCTTGTCGAGGAAGAGCACATTGGCGGTGATGCCGGTTTCCTTGGTGAAGGCGTCGAGCAGCGGCTGGATGAGATCGGGTTGGCGGTAGGAATAGATGTTGACCTCGCCATCGGCGCGGACCGGCGCCGTAAAGGCAAGGAACGCCGCCGCGACCGACAGGGTGCCGATCAGCGCTTTCGAGACATGCATGGTGTTCTCTCCGTTTGGTGCTTATAAGTTAACTAAGCCGGTCATATTTCTGGACTCCAAGCGAACGACAGTCAACCGCGAAACGGCGGAGTAAAGCCTTCGTGAATTTTTCCAGTTTTGGAATTGTTCCAAACTGCGTTCCGTCCTATATGATGCAGGACGAATTTCTCGATTCCGGAGTGGATGATGCGTCTGACGAAGCAAACAAACTACGCGGTTCGCATGCTTATGTACTGTGCTGCGAATGGCGAGAAGCTCAGCCGCATTCCTGAGATCGCCAAGGCATACGGTGTTTCCGAGCTGTTCCTGTTCAAGATCCTGCAGCCCTTGACCAGGGCCGGGCTTGTTGAAACCGTGCGCGGCCGCAATGGCGGTGTGCGGTTGCCGAAGCCGGCCTCGGAGATCAGCCTCTTTGACGTGGTCAAGGTGACCGAGGACAGCTTCGCCATGGCTGAATGTTTCGAGGCGGGCGAGATCGACTGTCCCCTGGTCGACAGTTGCGGTCTCAATGCCGCCTTGCGCAAGGCGCTGAACGCCTTCTTCGACGTCCTCAAGGGCTATACGATCGACGATCTCGTGAAGGCGCGGCCGCAGATCAATTTCCTTCTGGGGCTGGACGCCGCTCCGCAGCCGCATACGTCGGCCGCCTGAAAAAGTTCCAGTACAACAATGTAGCGCGGAGCCGGTTCTCCGCGCATTTTTGTGTCATCTCTTCTGAGTCTTCCATCGCCAGACCCTCGCGTGAGGGCTCGTTGGGCATTGGCCGAAGTCCCCGAATCGCTGCCGGGTTCGAGCCTCTACCTGTGGAAGAATTTTTCGCATAGACAAATTTCTGAAGCGAGTTATTGCATTGCGACGCCAAATGTCGTTCCATCCGTTCTTGACCGGATGGAAAATTTCTTGCCGCGGTCACAACAATACGAGAACAAAAAACAAATCTGGGAAGCAAGCTCATGAAAAAGCTCACGACTCTCTTCGCAGCGACGGCGCTCGCCACGCTGATGGCCGGCACGGCCTGGTCAAAAACGTTCGTCTTTTGCTCGGAAGGCTCGCCGGAGGGTTTTGACCCCGGCCTCTACACGGCCGGTACCACGTTCGACGCTTCCGCACATACCGTCTATAACCGCCTGCTCGAATTCAAGAAGGGCACGACCGAAACCGAGCCCGGGCTCGCCGAAAGCTGGACGATTTCCGACGACGGCCTCGAATACACCTTCAAGCTCCGTCCTGGCGTCAAGTTCCAGACGACCGAGTTCTTCACGCCGACCCGCGAACTGAATGCCGACGACGTGATCTTCTCGCTGGAGCGCCAGTGGAAATCGGACAATCCGTGGCACGGCTATGTGACCGGCGGCTCTTGGGAATACTTCGCCGGCATGGGGTTGCCGGAACTGCTCGAGTCGATCGAGAAGGTCGACGACATGACCGTGAAGATCAAGCTGAAGCGCAAGGAAGCGCCGTTCCTCGCCAACCTCGCCATGCCCTTCGCTTCGATCATGTCCAAGGAATATGCCGACAAGCTGCAGGCCGAAGGCAAGATGAACCAGCTGAACCAGATGCCGCTTGGCACCGGTCCCTTCGCCTTCGTCGGCTATCAGCAGGATGCGGTCATCCGTTACAAGGCCAATCCGGACTATTGGGGCGGAAAGCAGAAGATCGACGACCTGGTCTTCTCGATCACCACCGACGCGGCCGTCCGGTTCCAGAAGCTTCAGGCCGGCGAATGCCACCTGATGCCCTATCCGAACGCGGCGGACGTCGAAGCCATGAAGGCCGACCCGAACCTCAAGGTGATGGAACAGGCCGGCCTCAATGTCGCCTATCTCGCCTACAACACCACGCAGGCTCCTTTCGACAAGGTCGAAGTCCGCAAGGCGCTGAACAAGGCGATCAACAAGCAGGCGATCGTCGACGCCGTCTTCCAGGGTCAGGCGACACCGGCGACGAACCCGATCCCGCCGACGATGTGGTCCTACAACGAGCACCTCGAAGAGGACACCTACGAGCCGGAAGTCGCAAAGAAGATGCTTGAGGACGCCGGCGTCAAGGACCTGTCGATGAAGGTCTGGGCGATGCCGGTTGCGCGGCCCTACATGCTGAACGCCCGTCGCGCCGCCGAGATGATGCAGGCAGACTTCGCCAAGATCGGCGTCAAGGTCGAGATCGTCTCCTACGAATGGGCCGAATATCTCGAGAAGTCGAAGGCGAAGGACCGTGACGGTGCGGTGATCCTCGGCTGGACTGGTGACAACGGTGACCCGGACAACTTCCTTGACACGCTGCTTGGCTGCGACGCCGTCGGCGGCAACAACCGCGCTCAGTGGTGCAACAAGGAGTTCGACGATCTGGTCACCAAGGCCAAGGAAGCGTCCGACGTCGCAGAGCGCACCAAGCTCTACGAACAGGCACAGGTCGTCTTCAAGCGCGAAGCACCGTGGGCAACGATCGACCACTCGCTCTCGATCGTCCCGATGCGCAAGAACGTCGAAGGCTTCGTGCAGAGCCCGCTCGGCGACTTTGCTTTCGACGGCGTTGACATTGTAGAGTAACCTTGCCGACTGACCCGAAGGGGGCGTTTGCCGTTGGGCGAGCGCCCCTCTTCCTTTTTGCCAGTGCTGCAGCCACGAAGCCGCGGCGATACTGCCTGTTTCCTAAAATCGGTTCCGATCTTAGGATAATACATGCAGCACTTTTAAAGTGCTACAGCGACCTTGCGCGTCCGATTTGCGCGGCGCTGTAGTGGCATGAGGTTTGACTATGTTTCGTTTCTTGCTGGGGCGCTTGGCAGTGCTGATCCCGACCTTTATCGGGGTCTCGATCATTGCCTTCTCCTTCATTCGCCTGCTTCCCGGCGACCCCGTGGCGCTGCTTTCCGGCGAACGGGTGATGTCGCCGGAGCGGCACGCCGAGATTTCTCATCAGCTCGGCTTCGACCGGCATATCGTCGTGCAGTACCTGGATTATCTCTGGGGTATCGTCCGCGGCGATTTCGGCGTATCGATCGTCACCAAGAGGCCGGTGATCGATCAATTCCTGGAGCTCTTCCCGGCAACCGTCGAGCTCTCGCTGTGCGCCATCATCTTCGCCGTCACCGTCGGTATTCCGGCCGGCGTGATAGCGGCGATCAAGCGTGGTTCCGTCGTGGACCAGATGATCATGGGCACGGCGCTGGTCGGCTTTTCGATGCCGATCTTCTGGTGGGGCCTGCTGCTGATCATCGTCGTCTCCGGCATATTGCAATGGACGCCGGTCTCCGGGCGCATCTCGCTGATGTTCTTCTTTCCGTCGGTCACCGGTTTCATGCTGATCGATTCCCTGTTGTCCGGGCAGGAGGGGGCGTTCCGGTCGGCCTTCAGTCATTTGATCCTGCCGACGATCGTTCTCGGCACCATCCCGCTCGCCGTCATTGCGCGCCAGACCCGTTCGGCGATGCTCGAAGTGCTCTCCGAAGACTATGTTCGCACCGCGCGCGCCAAGGGTCTTCCGACTTTCCGGGTGGTTGGCATCCATGCGCTGCGCAACGCGATGATCCCGGTCGTGACCACCATCGGCCTGCAGATCGGTGTGATGCTGGCGGGCGCCATCCTGACGGAGACGATCTTCTCATGGCCGGGCATCGGCAAATGGATGGTCGATTCCGTTTTCCGGCGCGACTACGCCGTCATCCAGGGCGGGCTGCTGATCATCGCCGCCGTCATCATGCTGGTGAACCTCGCCGTTGATCTGCTCTACGGGCTGATCAACCCCCGCATCCGGCATTGAGGAGGGCGATATGACCGAAGTAACCGCAACAAGCCCCATATCGACCGATCCGTCTCGCCGCGCGCGCCTGGCCGAATTCTGGTACTATTTTTCGGAGAACCGCGGCGCCGTTATCGGGCTGGCGTTCTTCCTGTTCCTGGTGGTCCTCGCGCTTTGCGCTCCGCTCGTCGCACCGCATGATCCGACCATCCAGTACCGCGAGTCGGTTCTGCTTCCGCCGTTCTGGCAGGATGGCGGCCGCGCCGAGTTCCTTCTTGGAACCGACGCCGTCGGCCGCGACATGCTTTCCCGCCTCATCTATGGCACGCGCTTCTCGCTGTTCGTCGGCGTGATCGTGACCACATTGTCGCTGAGCGGCGGCATCCTGGTCGGCGTCATCGCCGGCTATTTCCGCGGATGGGTGGATACATTCATCATGCGGATCATGGACATCATTCTGGCCTTCCCGTCGCTCTTGTTGGCGCTCGTCCTCGTGGCGGTGCTCGGGCCGGGTCTCACCAATGCGATGATCGCCATCGCCCTCGTTTTCCAGCCTCACTTCGTTCGCCTGACCCGAGCGGCGGTGATGTCGGAGAAGACTCGCGATTACGTCGTCGCGGCAAAGGTCGCCGGAGCGGGGCACCTGAGGCTGATGTTCAGGACCATCCTGCCGAATTGCATGGCACCGCTCATCGTCCAGGCGACGCTCTCCTTTTCGAGCGCCATACTCGATGCCGCCGCGCTCGGCTTCCTCGGCATGGGCGCGCAGCCGCCGACGCCGGAATGGGGAACCATGCTGGCGGAGGCCCGCGAATTCATTCTTCGTGCCTGGTGGGTGGTGACGCTTCCCGGTCTCGCGATTCTTTTGACGGTTCTGGCAATCAACCTGATGGGCGATGGATTGCGTGATGCTCTCGACCCCAAGCTGAAGAGGTCCTGACATGGCGCTTCTTGAAATCGAAAATCTCGTCGTCGAATTCCAGACGGCAACCGGGCCGTTCCGGGCCGTCGACGGCGTCTCGCTCAGCGTCCATGAGGGCGAGGTCCTGGCGATCGTCGGGGAGTCCGGCTCGGGCAAGTCCGTGTCCATGCTTGCGGCCATGGGGCTCTTGCCCTGGACCGCGAAGGTGACGGCGGACAGGCTCGCCTTCAACGGACGCGACCTTTTGAAAATGCCGTCGGCCGAGCGCCGCAAGATCGTCGGCAAGGACATCGCGATGATCTTCCAGGAGCCGATCGCAAGCCTCAATCCGTGCTTCACGGTCGGCTTCCAGATCGAGGAAGTGTTGCGGATCCATATGGGCCTCGATCGGGCGGCGCGCCGTAGGCGCGCCATTGAGCTCTTCGAGGCCGTCGGCATTCCCGATCCGGCCGAGCGCCTCGGCCATTTTCCGCATCAGATGTCGGGCGGACAGTGCCAGCGCGTGATGATCGCGATCGCGCTTGCCTGCAATCCGAAGCTTCTCATCGCCGACGAGCCGACGACTGCGCTCGACGTGACGATCCAGAAGCAGATCCTCGATCTTCTGATGAAGCTGCAGCAGGAATACCGCATGGGCCTGATTATGATCACCCACAATATGGGCGTCGTCGCCGAGACGGCGGATCGCGTCGTCGTCCAGTACAAGGGCCGCAAGATCGAGGAGGCGGACGTGCTGTCGCTGTTCGAATCTCCGAAGAGCAACTACACGCGCGCGCTTCTCGCCGCCCTCCCGGAAAATGCGACCGGGGACCGGTTGCCGACGATCTCCGAACTTTTCAATGAGCAGCAGGCGCTCGAGGGAGCCGCTCAATGACCCACGTTCTCGAAGCCCGTAACCTGGTTCGCGACTACCACATTCCCGGCAGCCTGTTCCGCAAGGCGCGCACCGTTCATGCGCTGAAGGGCGTCAGCTTCACCGTCGACGAGGGCAAGACGCTGGCGATCGTCGGCGAGAGCGGCTGCGGCAAGTCAACACTCGGACGCATCATCACTCTTATCGACCCGGCAACGGCGGGAGAGCTGCTGATCGAGGGCAGGAAGGTGGATATCGCCAGCGATGGCCTGACCACGGAAATGCGCCGCAAGGTACAGATCGTCTTTCAGAATCCCTACGGTTCGCTCAATCCGCGCCAGAAGATCGGCGACATTCTTGCGGAGCCGCTGGTGATCAACACCAAAGTTCCCGCAGGCGAACGACGCGAGCGGGCGATGACGATGCTGAAGAAGGTCGGCCTCGAGGAGAAGCATTACAACCGCTATCCGCACATGTTCTCCGGCGGCCAGCGGCAGCGCATTGCTATCGCCCGCGCCCTGATGCTCAATCCCAAGCTCTTGGTGCTGGACGAGCCCGTTTCGGCGCTCGACCTTTCCGTCCAGGCGCAGGTCCTGAACCTGCTTGCCGACCTGCAGGACGAGTTCAAGCTCACCTATGTCTTCATCAGCCACGACCTCTCGGTGGTGCGCTACATCGCCGACGACGTGATGGTGATGTATTACGGCGAGGCGGTCGAATACGGCAGCCGGGACGAGGTGTTTTCCAATCCGCAGCACAGCTATACGAAGACGCTGTTTGCGGCCACGCCGCGGGCCGATGTGGCGAGCATCAAGGCGCGGCTCGCCCGCAAGAACGCCGCCTGAGCGGCGCCATGCCGGCCGCATGGCTGGCGGTCGGAAAATTCCCACGAGCCGCGTCGCTCGCGCGGTTGCGGCTTGTTGGAGTTCTCGTTCCGATCGTGTAGAGCATCTGCGCCGCCACTGACTTCGGGCTTGGCGGCGCAAAGCCGAATTGGCCGGCAATCCTTGTTCGGCCCAACACCAGGATGACGAATATGGAAATCAAGCGTTTTGAAACCGGTCCGCGGATGAGCCAGGCCGTGGTCTATAACAATACGGTCTACCTGGCCGGCCAGGTGGGCAACGCAGGAGACGACGTCGTCACCCAGACCAAACAGGCGCTGGCCGAAGTGGACCGTCTGCTGGCGCTCGCCGGCACGGACAAGACGCGCATCCTCTCGGCCACCGTCTGGCTCGCCGACATGGCGGACTTTGCCAAGATGAACTCCGTCTGGGATGCCTGGGTGCCGCAGGGCCACACGCCTGCCCGCGCCACCGGGGAAGCCAAGCTCGCGACACCGGAATACCTCGTCGAGGTCATCGTCACGGCAGCC
Organism: Sinorhizobium glycinis; assembly: GCF_001651865.1. Classification (GTDB taxonomy): domain Bacteria; phylum Pseudomonadota; class Alphaproteobacteria; order Rhizobiales; family Rhizobiaceae; genus Sinorhizobium; species Sinorhizobium glycinis. Next base: position 763,329 of record NZ_LPUX01000053.1, on the reverse strand, counting down.
CTCTGAGGCGTCGCATCAAAGCCGCGACACTCATCCTCCGACGCCGCCGGCGGTAACGCTCGGCGGCGTTTTGCTGCGCGCTGCCGATGCGGCACGGCAGGAACGATTCCCCTCCTCGGAGCGTTTATCGATCGTTCCGCACGTGGAGGAAGTGCCCATGCTCTACTGGCTGCCGCGGCTTTGCTTGCTGCTGATCGCCGGGGTGGTTCTGGGCTTCGGCCTTTTCCCGCGAACGTCGGAGGACGTGGCCTATACTCTGCTGATGATCCTTGCGGGGCTGGCGCTGCTTTCCCTGACGCTTCACATATTTCCGCCCGAGAAGCATTGACTGCGGGACCGCCGAGATCACGGGCGGAAACTGCCCACAGCTTACCTCTTCCTCGACTCGACGCTTGCGGACGCGCGCCGCACGGGGCCGGCAGTCCCATGGTCCACTATGGGAGAGAGAAGCGGCCGGGCACGCAGAGCAGAGCAGTTGGATGAGGCGCGCCGATGGACGCGAAAAGTGTAGCGGCTGTCCGTAGCCGCAAGCGCAACGCCGAAAAGGAAATTGCCTTGGCGGAGGCGACGAAGGCTGCGGCGCGAAAACGCGACGGCATGGATCTCCTCGTCGCCTGGAGCATCGTCGGGTTGTTCGTCGTCGCCTGTTCGGCCGCCGTTTACGCGATGGCGGCGATTCTGATGCCGATTGCTTTTGCCATCGTCGTCGGCATCGTGCTCGGCAGGGCGGCCGACGAGCTGGCACGTTTCGGGCTTCCGCCGATCCTTGGTGGCCTTTTGCTGGCGCTGTTCTTCGTGCTCGGCCTTTCGTCGCTCGTCAATGCGCTCCTGGGGCCGATCACCGAGGTCGCGCGCGAGGCGCCGAGATTGGCCGAAGGCGTGGTGGAGCGTGTCCTGCCCTTCATCGAGCGCTTCGAGTGGGGGAGGATTGCGCTCGCGCGAAGCATCGGCGCTGACGCCTTCGCGGACGTCATTGTCAAGAATGCGGGGCCGCTCTTCGGCGCGGTCGCGGCGAGCGTCACGCCGGCACTGATCCAGACGCTGATCTTCCTGGCGGCGCTCGTCCTGTTCCTGCTCGGTCGCGTGCAGCTGCGCAGCACGATCATCCTTGCGTTCCCCAGCCGCGAGGGCCGTCTGAGCGCGATCCGGATCATGAATGCCCTCGAAGATGGGCTGACGCGATACTTCTCGACGGCGAGCCTTATCTATCTGGCGCTGGGCGCCCTCACCATGATGATCGCGCTGGTCGGCGGCCTGCCGATGCCGCCTTTGTGGGGTCTCTTCGCCTTCGTCTCGAGCTTCATTCCCTATCTGGGCGTCACGTTCATGACCCTGTCGCTGCTTGTTGGCGGCTTGATGACCCATGATGCCCTGGTCGTGGCGCTCGCGCCGGCGACCGCCTTCTTCCTCATCCATCTCGCCATGGAGAACCTGGTCGTCCCGGCGATCCTGGGACAACGCTTCAAAGTCAATCCGTTCCTGATCTTCGTCGCCATCCTGTTCTGGACGTGGATGTGGGGCGCGGTCGGGGCGATCCTCGCCATGCCGCTCTCGCTGATCGCCATGACCATTTTCGAGCAGCTGCGCGCCCCTCCGCCGGAGCCGCAACTGCCCGGGTGACGCTTAGTCTTAGCCTACCGGCTTCCCGCGTGTGCTTGTTCGTCGAAGAACAGCGCCTGGCTGATCAGCGCCTTGACCATCTCCGGATTGAAAGGCTTCGTCACAAGGAAGGCCGGCTCCGGCTTGTTGCCCGTCAGCAGCCGCTCGGGGAAAGCGGTGATGAAGATCACCGGAACGGCCGCCTGCGTCAGGATATCGTTGACCGCGTCGATCCCGGAGCTCCCGTCGGCGAGCTGGATATCCGCGAGAACCATTTTGGGCGAGGTCTGTCGATAGATATCGATAGCCTCGCGATGCGTGCGGGCGATGCCGGTGACCCGATGCCCCAGGCTCGTCACCATGTCCTCGATGTCCATGGCGATGAGCGGCTCGTCTTCGATGATCATGATGTCGGTGGCCACCTGGCGCGAAATCTCTTCCGAAGCATCGGCCAGGAGTTTGGCAAACGCGCCCTGGTCGACCGACATGATTTCAGCCGCCTCGCCGCTTGAAAACCCTTCGACGGAGATCAGCAGGAATGCCTGTCGCGGCGCGGGCGCGATCAGCGACAGATTGGCGGCGGCTCTCTGCTCCCAGGCGTACGGCGAGGCCAGATTGGACCGATCGACCTTCACCTTTTCGAAGAGGGAACAGAACAGCTTGTAGAGGCCTATTCGATCGCTCGATGCCGAGGGGAAGAGCCCGACGTCTTCGATCAGCGCCTCCAGGACGGCGGCGACATAGGCATCGCCAGCCGCTTGCGAGCCGCTGACGGCGCGGGCATAACGCCTGAGATAAGGAAGATGTGGCGCAATCCTGGTGGAAAGTGACATTTAGGCCTTCCTAAACTATTGTCCGTAAAGTCCCAATTACGGGCGGTGGTCGTGACGCAGGATACGTCAATGTGGTGCACACGTCTTCCGAATTCAGGAAACAGTTTGCAGACGACGCATACGAATGGAAAACAGCCGGGGATTTGAGCCTTCGGTGTGCGGAATTGAAAAATGAACGATCGGTCCAACGGGCGTGCGCGAGGCATACTAGCTGCTGGCGTCGGAAAAAATGATGCCAATGCCGTGATCGCTTCCAAGCTGAGAGCGCTCTATCAAGCTGTCGAGACCGAGCCCGTCCCCGAGCAGTTCATCGACCTTCTCCGGCGCCTCGACGAGGCCGAGAGAGGGCAATCGGAGGACTGAGAGAGGAAGCTCGACATTGGCATGCCTGACCCTCCCTCTACAGAAGGGAGGGTCGCGTGCCTCTCGCCGGAACGTAGGCCACTATCGACGCGGCCCCGAATCCGCTTTCGCGAGGGCCGCCATCAGCACCGTGCGGTGTAGCGGCGACCGTAGCGGTCGCGATAGACGCAATAGCCGGGTTCGCTCGCGCGGCCGATAAGGGCGCCGGCAACGCCGCCCACAGCCGCGCCGACCGCGGCGCCTCCGACATCGTCCGTTACGGCGCCGCCGATGATCGCGCCGGAAGCGGCGCCAATTGCTGCACCCTTTTCCGTCTGCGTGCAGGCGGCGGCGAGGGGAAGAATTACGCTGGCGACGAGAAGGATCTTCTTCATGGTGCTTTCCTATCCGTGGTTGGTTTACTGAAATGGGCGGCGAGCAAAGGAAATTGTCCTGCCGCGGCAGGCCGCAATGCAGATCGTGAGGAAAGGAGTGAAGGTGCCCAGCGCCGCACCGCTCCAGAGCCATAATTGCGGCGCGAACAGGCTTCTCCTGGGACCGTCAGAACAGGCGCAGCGAAGGCTTGCATTCCCATCTCCCTTGGACCAGCCGCCGCTGCGGCGCACGTTATTGTTGTCAGAACGCCGATTGGCGCCTTTTGTTCCGCGCCGGCTCGGGGTGCCACGCCCGGTTGTTGCCGAGGGGGCCTGAAATCCTATCTTCGCAACATGTCTCGGGGGAGAGTAACCGCGCCTACTTGCGGCGTCGGCGCTCGGACTGGTCTAGATTTTCGAGCAAGGATTGAAAACGTTCGTTGCTCTTTTCTTCCGTGTGCATTTCAAGATCACGCAGCGTTCTGCCGATATGCAGATTATGGTTGCGCACACCCGCCTCGTGCAGGGTGATCTCCGTCACCGTCTTGAGTATATGTCGCGAAGGGATCTTCATTGCTTACCTGAGGAATTCTGTTTCCCGAAGAACGCCAAGCCCTGGCGAAGGTTCCTGACGTGCTCGCGCGGGGCGCAGTTGCGGATTGATTTCTTTCCTTTGGCTAAGAATATGGTTTCTGCTTGGTTAATGGCCTTCGGGGCGCCGGAACAAAGGCGAGAGGCACGGCGTTTGGATTTCAGTTCCTACAGCGCCGCGTCTTATCAGACGCACAAACTCGCTGTAGCACTTTGAATTCCTGCATGTTTTTCCTTTAATCGGCTTCGATTTAGGGAGGCATGCAGTAGGCAAGGAGATAGCAAATGCTCTACTATGCCCTCATCTTTCTTGTGGTCGCCATCATCGCCGGCATTCTCGGCTTCGGCGGCATTGCCGGCACCTCGGCGGGAATCGCTCAGGTCCTGTTCTTCCTGTTCCTGATCTTCCTGGTCATCTCGCTCGTCATGGGCCTCTTCCGCCGAACATGACGAGGGACCACTGACTTCGGAGCGGATCGTTCTCCGCTCCGCACCTATTTCCCAAGACACTGTTTCCTTTATGGGTGAGGCTTGAGCCTCGCCTTTTAGCGCGGCTCCGCTGTTCCCTTGCCCGGCCTCGTTCGCTTGGCTATTCATGCGTGTCCCCTCGAACGCTGAAGAAGTGACGCGTCGATTCACCGGGGCGAAAGAACGGGGCATCGTCTATGAAAACTGATGTAGTGGTATTGGGCGCCGGGATCGTCGGCATTTCGAGCGCCATTCACCTGGCGCGGCGTGGGAAATCGGTGGTTCTTCTCGATCGCCGCGGTCCGGGCGAGGAGACTTCCTATGGCAATGCCGGCCTCATTCAGCGAGAGGGCGTTTTCCCCTATGGCTTCCCGCATGATTTCGGGGCGCTTTTCCGCTACGCGTTGAACAACACCATCGATGCCAGCTATCACTTCCGCGCGCTGCCGAGCCTCGTGCCTTTTCTCGCGCGTTACTGGTGGCACTCGGGCTTCACGCAGCACCAGCGCATCGCCAATCTTTACGCACCGCTGATCGAGAACTCGATCGCCGAACACAGCGATCTGATCGACGCGTCCGGTGCCGGCGACCTTATCCGCAAGGACGGCTGGATGAAGGTGTTCCGAACCGAGAAGGAGCGCGACGCCGCCTACAAGGACGCTGAAAAGCTCTCGGCCGGATTCGGCGTCAGCCACCAGAAGCTCTCGAGCAGCGAGTTGAGGGCCATCGAGCCCTCGATCCAGGTGGAACTGGCCGGCGGCCTGCGCTGGACCGATCCCTGGTCGATCCGCGACCCGCACAGCCTGATCAAGGCTTATCTCGGCTATTTCGAGTCCATTGGCGGCCGGCTCGTCTCAGGCGATGCGGCAACGCTCGAGCATATCCTGGAGGGAGCCGGATGGCGCGTTGCGACGCCGGAAGGTCCGCTGGAAACCCGCGAGGTGGTGGTCGCCCTCGGCCCCTGGGCCGATACGGTGACGCGCAAGCTCGGCTATCATTTCCCGCTTGCGGTGAAACGCGGATATCACATGCATTACGGCACCAAGGACGGAGCGCAGTTGAACAATTGGGTGCTCGACGAGGAAATGGGCTATTTCCTGGCGCCGATGCTGCGCGGCATCCGCCTGACGACGGGGGCCGAATTCGCGCTGCGCGACGCACCGAAAACCCCCGTGCAATTGACCCGGGCAGAGCGCGTCGCCCGCGAATTCTTCCCGCTCGCCGAACGGCGTGACGAGGAGCCGTGGCTGGGTGCGCGGCCCTGCACACCGGACATGATGCCGATCATCGGCAAGGCGCCGAGACACGAGGGCCTGTGGTTCGCCTTCGGCCACGCCCACCACGGAATGACCCTCGGCCCGATCACCGGTCGGGCGCTGGCGGAGGCGATGACGGGAGAAAAGACCGTGATCGACCTTGCGCCATACCGGCCGGACCGCTTCCTCGCCTAAACCCGGTTCGGCCGCGCAATTTTTTTCCCCCTCGGGAACCAATGCGGCCGACGAGTGTTTCCCCCGCGGCTGAAGGTAAAGTTCGGTGCGCTCGTTCTTTGCCTTTCGGCGGTCGCTCAGGCGGCGAGGGAGGGAGCCCGGTCCATGAAAAAGCAGACGATCGAATTCGCCGGCGAGGCCGTGGGCGCGCTGATGCCCGACAATGGGCGATTGCGATTTGTTGCCGTCAAATACAGCGTCTGGCCGCTCGATGGCCGGATATTTGCGACCGCCGAGGAGGCGCTTCGGGCCGTCGCCGCCCTGCATGTCTTGCGGCAGAGGGGGCCGGTCGGGGCAAGAGCGGCACCGACGGGGCGTGGCGAAGCTTTTGGTGCTTCCGGATCGGCCTAGGGCGATACCATACCGTCGCCGATCAAGCGCGCGAAGGTCGTCCCCAAAATACGACGAAATGCGGGATGTTGCTCCTCATCCGCTCCGGTCGTCGGAGCCGGAAGGTGCCTTGGACGCAGCGTCGCTCCTGGGCCTCCCCGTTTCTTTGGAGCCGTATTCCTCTGTCCCTTCCGGCGCTTTCCATTGCAGCGCCACCTCCATCCGCCCGAGGATGAAGAGGACGATGAGGCTGGCCACGGCGGCGAAGGCGGAAATCAACCAAAAGCCGAAGCCGATCGACAGGCCGACGGCACCGGCAAGCCACATGCCGGCGCCCGTCGTCAGGCCTTTGATCTCGCCCTTCGAGAACACGATCATGCCGGCAGCAAGGAAAGCGACCCCCGCGGTCACCGCTTCGACGACGCGGATCGGGTCGATGCGGACCTCCGGGCCTGAAAGGCTCGTCATATGCACGCTTTCGACCGCGACCACGGCGAAGATCGCCGAAGCGAGGCTCACAAGAATATGCGTCCTGAGGCCCGCCGGGCGCTGGCGCTTTTCCCTTTCGATGCCGATGAGGGCGCCGAGCAGGATCGCACCGCACAGCCGTGCGAATATCACCGGATAGGGCGTGCGCGTCCCAACAAGGATGTCGGCAAGAATCTGGTCCATGAAACTGCTGATCGTGGTGGAAGTGAACTGAAAATCTAAGACGACCCCGCGCCGGAGCGACGCAACTCAAGACTCGGTTTAAGGGCGAGGAGACGTATCCCCGCCCGAAGATGGTTTTTGCCGGTCACTGTGCCGGAGGGGTCTGCGGCTGCGTCGTCGTACCCCCAGGGGCCGGCGCCGGTGTCGTCGGCTGAGGCTGCGCTTCCGGCGCGGGCGGTGCCGTCTCCTGCGTCGTTCCGGATGTCGTTCCACCGGCTGGCGGGGTCGCCTCGCCGCTTGTGGCCGGTTGGTCGGTCGAGGGTTGCGTCGTAGTTGTGGTCGACGAGGTCGGAGTATCCTCCGCATCTCTGGTGAGTTCCGCCGGCAGCCAGGCGATCAGCGCAAGCACGAGACCGGCAAGCAGAATGACCAGCAACGGCCATGTGCTGCGGCTCGCGCGCGTCTCGCGCACTTCGGTGGGCGGCGCCGGCTGTCCCGTCACCGGATCGACCTGCGGCCTATCCTTCCACTGGTCCTGTGGGTCCATGGCATTAACTTCCTTTCTGGCTATCGTCCCTTCGGCGCCAGCATCTGGCGGCCACGATTCCCTAAATCAGCGAGGACTTAAGGAGGGGCGCTCGACCATCGCAAGTATAGTTTAGAGCCTCTCCACGGCAGATGGAGAGCCGCTGAAATATTAAACGCGCCAGATATTGCAAGGTTCCGTTGCGGCCTTCCCCGAAACACACCTCAGTTTGTAGAAGGTCCTTTACAGAGAGGTGGTCCGACTGCAAAAAAAACCGAATGAGAATGCGCCGGAAGAGCAAAAGCGGGAGGGATGGAAATGACCAAGGCCTATGAAAACGGAACCTTCGTCGGCCGGGCGTGGCGCCCGGATGTCGAGGGGCCGAGCCTGGTGACCGTCCGAAGGGGAGAAGTGATCGACATCACCTCGAAGGCGGTGCCGACGATGCGCGATCTCCTCGATCTTCCCGATCCCGTCGCCCATGTTCGTTCGGTCTCCGGGGAGGTCATCGCGTCCGTCGACGCTCTCCTGACCAGGGCGGAGCGGGACCGGGACGAGATACATCTTCTCGCCCCTTGCGACCTTCAGGCGGTCAAGGCCTGCGGCGTCACCTTCGCCCGCTCGATGATCGAGCGGGTCATCGAGGAGCGCGCCGCCGGCGACGCCGCACGGGCCGAGGCGATCCGCACGCGGATGACGGCGATCATCGGCGATAGCCTGCGAAACCTGAAAGCCGGTTCGCCCGAAGCCGCCGGCGTAAAGGCCGCACTGATCGAGGAGGGCGTCTGGTCGCAATATCTCGAAGTCGGCATCGGCCCCGACGCCGAGGTCTTCACCAAGGCCCAGCCGCTCTCGACGGTCGGCTGGGGAGCCGCGGTCGGCCTGCATCCCATTTCGCGCTGGAACAATCCGGAGCCGGAGATCGTCCTGGCGGTTTCCGCCGCCGGGCGCGTCAAGGGTGCGACCCTCGGCAACGACGTCAATCTGCGCGACGTCGAGGGGCGCTCGGCGCTGCTTCTCGGCAAGGCCAAGGACAACAACGCTTCCTGCGCGATCGGGCCCTTCATCCGCCTCTTCGACGAGACCTATTCGATAGACGACGTGCGCAATGCGGATCTCGATCTCTTGATCGAAGGCCGGGACGGCTTCCGTCTGAAGGGGGCGAGCACGATGCGCGAGATCAGCCGCGACCCGCTCGACCTCGTCCGCCAGACGATCGGGCCGCACCACCAATACCCGGACGGGCTGATGCTCTTCATGGGGACGCTCTTCGCCCCGGTCGAGGACCGCGGCGAGCCGGGCCAGGGCTTCACCCACAAGATCGGCGACGTGGTGACGATCTCGAGCCCCGCCCTCGGCAGCCTCGTCAACACGGTGCGTCTTTCCACCGATTGCCCGCCCTGGACCTTCGGAACTGCAGCGCTGATGCGCAATCTCGCCAGACGCGGGTTGCTCTAGCGCGTCGCGGTTAAACGGGTTCACGCGATGCGCTTCGGGCTTTTGTTTTTATGCATGTCCTTGTCCCAAAGCCGTTGCACACTTTTGGGCAACCGCATCGGGCCAGAGGGCGTCGGCAATATCGGGAGGATTGTATCCCGACGTGGTTCCGCGCAAGCTCGGCCGGCTGAATCGGGTGTTGTTTGAAGCAGGGGCTGGGGCCGAAAATGAAAGTCGCTGTCGGCTTGGCTGCGGTCAGCCTGTTCTTTGCAACGGCAACGGATCCGCTGCGGGCGGAACCGCTAATGACCGTCAACGATGTGAGCGACGCGCTCAGCAAGTGCTGGACTCCCCCGGCCGACAGCAAGGATTCCTTTGTCACGCTCAAATTCGCCTTCCGCGGCAATGGTACGCTGATGGGCCCGCCCCAGCCAACGGCGATCCGCGTCACCGGAGATGCGGACCAGCGCAAAGCCTTCGTCGCCGCCGCGACGGCGGCCCTTGAGAACTGCATGCCGCTGGAATTTTCCAAGGAACTCGCCGACGAGATCGCGGGAACGGTGTTTACGCTGCAGTTCTATTCGGCGGACTGACGGGGAGCGAAGTCGTTCTGGTGGCCTCCTGTCTGTCATTTGTTGCGAACGTCGAACCAGGACGACGGGGCAGCGCCTCGCCGGCTGGAGATCAGCCTCAGCCAGGGCGCCGTATGAAAGGCGCTCATCAGAGCATACATCGGGACCATGCCGGTAACGGCGTAGGCATCGCCCGCCGGCGAGCAGAGCATGTCCGGCGGGCCGAGAAGGCCGGTAAGCAGCGCCATGATTGCAAAGGTCGGCGCCGCCGCCAGGGACAGCCAGTCGGCTGCCCTGGGGATGGCGCTGTTGCCGGCCGGGGCGTCGCCAGTTCCGCGATCGGCGGCCGACGTCCTAGTTGGGCTGTCGGAATGGCGCAGCATTTGTCAGTCCCGGCCATACTCGTCGTTTCGACGCCACCAGACGCCGTTCTCATTGCGGCCCCGAGGGGCGCGGTCGAGCCATTGGTACATGCCCCAAACACCGTCCAGTCCGCGCGCATAGCTGGAATAGCTGTGGTAGACGACGCCTTCATCGAGCACGAAGGCGCTGAGGCCTGGCCTGTCGCGGGTATAGGTGGCGACGTCGGTTCCGGTCATGGCTGCGATCTGCGCGACCGGTCCCTCGCTGCCGCGCAACTGCCATTCCTGAACGGTCTTTCCTGCGAGTGGTTCGGGTGCCGGCGGCTCGCGGCGGAAGTTGTATTCAATGCGGCCGTCGCGCTGTTCGTCCGCGGTGAACCAGACGCTGAAGTCCCGGTTGAAGTCGCCATCGTTCGAGGACGCCCAGGGAAAGCTCCAGCCCATCCGCTGCTTGTAGGCCTCGAGTTTGGCGAGCGGCGCCCGCGAGACGGCCGAGAAGGCGACATCGTGGTTTTCGAGATGGACGACGATGCCGTTGAAGCCATCGGCAATGGAGGAGCAGGACGGGCAGCCGGCCGTGTAATCGGGACCGAACATGAAATGGTAGACGAGCAGCTGCGAGCGCCCTTTGAAAAGATCCTTGAGCGAGGCGCTTCCCGCGTCGGTCTCGAACCGGTAGTCCTTGTCGATCCTGACCCACGGCAACGCCTGGCGCTGCCGCGCCAGTTCATCGCTCCGCCGCGTCAGTTCCTTCTCGGCATCGAGCAGTTCCAGCCGCGCCGCCAGCCATTCTTCGCGCGTCCCGGTGCTATGTTCCGTCATCGCTTTTCTCCTTCTTTCGGCTCGATGGGTCACGGGATAGAGTTAGCTCCGGAAATGGATGCGGTGGGAGTTACAAGTGTGACGGGATTTCGATGGATTCGCTGATCACCGCTGCGGCGCGCGCGCTTGCGACAGGCGATCCGCTCGGCGCGCTGAAGCGGGTTGCGCTGCGCGACGATCCACCGGCGCTGGCGCTCAGGGGCATCGCCCTGGCGCAGCTCGGCGACCTCGCTCGGGCAAAGACCCTCCTCAAGAATGCCGCGCGCGCCTTCGGTCCGAAAGAGGCGATGGCACGCGCCAGGTGCGTCGTCGCCGAGGCCGAAATCGCCCTCGTCGCGCGCGATCTCTCCTGGCCTGCAAAGGCCCTCGACACGGCGCGGGCGACGCTCGAAATGCATCGTGACTGGATAAATGCCGCCCATGCGCGAAATCTCGAGGTGCGGCGCCTGCTGCTGGTCGGCCGGCTCGACGAGGCCGAGCGCGCCCTCGCTCACGTCGATCCTACACTGCTTCCGCCCGCCTCGCGGGCCGCCTACGAGCTGGTGGTTGCCGGAATCGCCATTCGCCGGCTGCAGACCAAGGCGGCGCGTTCTGCGCTGGCGCGCGCCGAACAAGCGGCGCGCCAAGCCAATATTCCCGCACTGTCGGCGGAGGTCGAAAGCGCGTCCCTCGTCCTCGACACGCCCGCGGCGCGCCTGATCGCTGGGGGCGGGGAGCGCTCCCTCCCGCTCGAGGAGGTCGAAGCGCTGTTGGCGTCGCAAGCACTTGTCGTGGACGCCTGCCGCCATGTCGTGCGGGGCGGAGGCCTGGTGGTGTCGCTTGCGACGCGGCCGGTCTTGTTCGCGCTGGCACGCGCACTCGGGGAGGCCTGGCCCGGCGACGTGCCGAGAGGCACGCTCGTCGCGCGCGCCTTCCGGGCAAAGCATGCCGATGAATCGCATCGCGCAAGATTGCGTGTCGAGATCGGTCGGCTTCGGGCGGAGCTTGGCAAGCTGGCAGAGGTGAGGGCGACGAAGCGCGGTTTCGCGCTGGCGCCGCGGGCCGGCGAGGTCGTCGTGCTGGCGCCGCCGCTTGAAGGGCAGCATGCGGCGGTGCTCGCCTTTCTTGCCGACGGTGAGGCTTGGTCGAGCTCGGCGCTCGCGATTGCCCTTGGCACCAGCCCGCGCACCGTACAGCGGGCGCTGGAAACGCTTTCGGCTGCGGCCAAGGTACAGTCGTTCGGCCGCGGGCGGGCGCGCCGCTGGATGAGCCCGCCGGTACCGGCATTCCCGACAACCTTGTTACTCCCCGGTCCGCTGCCGGGCGACTAGGATCGGCGCGTCAAACGATCTCTTGTTATCGAGGGCTGCACGCATGAAACATTCTCAGGCCGAAATTCTCCGCGAATATGGACCCTTTCCTGGCGCCGACAACGTGCATGGCGTCACCTTCGACGGCCAGCATGTCTGGTTCGCGTCCGGCGACAAGCTCAACGCCTTTGACCCGGCGAGCGGCGAGACGGTGCGCGCCATCGATGTCGCCGCACATGCCGGAACGGCCTTCAACGGCCGACACCTCTACCAGATCGCCGAGGATCGGATCCAGAAGATCGACCCGAAGACCGGCCGCGTGCTTTCGACGATCCCGGCACCCGGCGAGGGGGGCGACTCGGGGCTCGCCTGGGCCGAAGGGACGCTCTGGGTCGGGCAGCACCGCGGGCGCAAGATCCACCAGATCGACCCCGAAACCGGAGCGATTCTTCGCACCATCGAATCCAACCGCGTCGTCACCGGCGTCACCTGGGTCGACGGCGAGCTCTGGCACGGCACCTGGGAGGGTGACGAAAGCGAGGTGCGGCACGTCGATCCCGCAACGGGCAAGGTGCTGGAGAGCCTCGAGATGCCGGCCGGAATGGGCGTGTCGGGGCTGGAGTCCGATGGCGGGGGGCGGTTCTTCTGCGGCGGAGGAAAGAGCGGGAAGGTGAGGGTGGTGAGGCGGCCGAGGTGAGAGCAGCCGCGGATTACCGACAGCTCGATATTGGCGGTCGGTCGGTTATCGTCGTATGTTCGGTGGTCAGTTCCTCTTTACGAGCTGTGAGAGTGCAACACGTCTAAACGGAGTCCCAATTTTGAGCGTTGCCTTCACCAAGGAAGAAAGCGCCGAAACAGCTTCCGAAACTCTGCTGCCCGGCCGCCCGATTTCACCACACCCGAACCTCGTGACGAAAGCGGGATTGAAGGCTCTGGAATCGCAGCTCCAACAGGCTCGCGAGGGTTATTCTGCTGCAAGCGCGATCGAAGACGTGAATGAGCGGCGGCGGCAAGCTGCCGGGCCCCTGCGTGATCTGCGCTACTGTGCGGAAAGAGTTCGCACGGCTCAGGTAGTCCCCGATCCGACTTCAGGAGAAACTGTGGCTTTTGGCAGCACGGTAAGCTTCAGCCGTGAGGATGGGCGGGTGCAGACCTATCGAATCGTCGGAGAAGACGAAGCAGACCCGAAACTTGGGTCTATTTCCTATGTGTCTCCGGTCGCCCGGATTCTCATGGGCAAGGCGATCGGGGACGTGGTGAGCGTAGGCGGCCAAGAGCTCGAGATTGTCGCAATTTCTTGAAGCACCCACCTTCGGCATTGCCAGCGCCCTTTGCGGGAGTGCAAGTGGGGTGATTCCGCGCGCTGCCGAGACGAGATCAATTGTAAGCATGAAACTGGCTGGGGCACCTGCAGAGGGTTGGTCTGACGGAAACTCACCGGCATTTTGGCCGGCCCGCTGACACTAAAGCATCAGATTTTCGGCCGGGATCATGCGGAGCCCTACTTTGCAGTCGAAACATCGCTGGGTGAGTGCCATTCCCGCGTCATGCGAGGTATTGTTGGAGCATTCAGCGGTAAGGCGGCGACCTTCGCTGCTCTGGCGACCGGACTGGCAGCGGTGTCAAGAGCATGTCCAAGGCAATCTGCTGGTAGTGGAGGTGAGGGTGCTATTTCGATTGGCTCTTGCTTGTGGCATGATCGCAGCAACGGTCGCCATACAGGCGTTCTTCATGTCCGCTGGGCTAAATGCTTTTCGTCATATGGAAAAGAACCGGCGAGACGTCTTGGAGCGTTACCCGACATTTGTGACTGTCGCATGGGTAACATACCTTATTCTTCCGATCGCACTTGACGTCGTCCTTTGGGCCGCCCTTTATTACTTTTCGCAAGCCCTGACCAGCCTTGAAGACGCACTTTACTTCTCGACTGTCACTTTCACCACCGTGGGTTATGGCGACATCGTCCTTGGCAAGGAATGGCGCCAGGTCGCCACCTTCGAAGCGATCAATGGATGGATCATTTTTGGGTGGGCAACGGCACTGATGATGGCCGTAATCCAGCGCCTCTATTTTCGCGAGACGGAGCCCAGAGAAAGGGCCTGAGCTTTCAGGGCACCGAGGGCGTGCGGCCGTGGCAGAGCGCAGCGTCATCCGGCTCCCTGGCATACCGCACCGGCCACGTTGCTGCGTGAAATTGACACGGGTCAATGCGCTGCGACGGTCGGCTCTGCATACTATTAAATACTTTTGACAGCTCTGCTGCTGAGGGCACTCCGATGCGCAAGTTCGAAGAAACGAGCACTATTGCGCCGCCTCGCTCCGCAATAGGAACGGTCTTGGCCGAGGTACGGCGAAGCCCTCTTTTTACGCTAATCGTCTTCGTACCCGTCGTTTTCCTTTTTGAGCAGGTATTCCCGGAGGCGCACACCTGGCTATTCGTCCTATCGATTGCGGCGATCGTGCCGCTCGCGGCGCTGCTCAGTCGCGCGACCGAGTCGGTGGCAGCGAAGACCGGTGATGCGGTCGGCGGGTTGCTAAACGCGACACTTGGCAATTTAACCGAACTCGTGATCTCGCTCGCGGCCCTGCAGGCCGGCCAGTATCTGTTGGTCAAAGCCTCAATCGCAGGCGCTATCGTCACCAACACCCTCTTCATGTTGGGCGGCGCCTTCCTCATCGGCGGGCTCAAACATCACCTGCAGGAGTTCAATCGGGTGAACGCACGCTTCCAGGCGAGCCTGTTGTTCCTGGCGACGATCGCAATTCTGGTTCCTTCCCTGATCAGCGAAGTGGATCGGACCCCCGCAGTCGCCTTCTCTCAGAAGCTGAGCCTGGGTTTGGCGATCCTTCTCATCGCTGTCTACGGATTGGGAATGTTGTTTTCCTTGAGGACGCACCGGGAGCTCTTTGCGAGCGCCGGTCATGCCGATGTCGACGAGGCACCATGGTCGCTTCCGGTGGGGACCGTCGTGCTGACTGTTGTCACGCTTTTGGTCGCGATGGTCAGCGAGATATTCGTCGGCTCCGTGCAAGTCGCCGCGCAGCATCTCGGGATGACACCCGCCTTCGTCGGCTTCATTGTCGTCGCCCTCGTGGGGGGAGCCGCGGAGATGACCAGTGCCTTCTCGGCCGCGCGCGCCAATCGCCTCGACCTGAGCGTCGGCATCGCGCTCGGCAGCGCGGCGCAGATCGCTCTCTTTGTCGCGCCTGTCCTGGTGCTCGTCAGCTATTTCATAGGACCGGAACCGATGTCCCTGCAGTTTTGGCCGGGCGCGGTCGCAATGATGCTAATCGCCACTATGGCGGCATCTCTCTTGTCCAATGGCGGGCACGCAGCGTGGTACGCGGGCGTGATGGCGCTCGCCGTCTACGCGATATTCGCGCTGACGCTGTTTCTTTTACCACCTGGAACGGGCCAATGAGCGAAAGTCGGAGGAAGGAGCTGCAAAAGCCCATCTTTAGTGCTCCCTCGAGATGGCTGCCTGATGTCAGTCGATGATATGGTAGCCGCCGTCGACGTAAAGCACCTGACCGGTGATCAGCCGCGCCGCGTCGTGCGCGAGAAACGCGGTCGCCACCCCCACGTCGTCGATGTCAATGAGTTCACGCGTCGGCGACTTCACCTTCGTCTTCTCCAGCAGCGCGTCGAATTCCGGGATGCCGGAGGCAGCCCGGGTGGCGAGCGCTCCGGGAGAGATCGCGTGCACGCGAATTCCCTTGGGGCCGAGCTCGGCCGCGATATAGCGCACGGCGCTTTCGAGCGCGGCCTTGGCAACCCCCATGACATTGTAGTTCTCCACCACCACCTGTGAACCGTGATAGGTCATGGTGAACAGCGTGCCGCCCCTCTTCATCAGCGGTTCGGCGAGGTGCGCCATGCGAATGAATGACCAGCAGGAAATCTCCATCGTGGTCAGGAATCCCTCGCGCGGAACGTCGGTCACCCGCCCGCCAAGCGTGTCCTTCGGTGAAAAGGCGATCGAGTGAACGAGGAAGTCGAGCTCGCCCCAGGTTTCGCCGATCCGCTCGAACACGGCCTCGATCTGGCCGGGCACGGCGACGTCCAACGGGAGGAAGATCGGAACTTCGAGCTCGCGGGCCAGCGGCTCCACATGGGGCTTCGCCTTGTCGTTGAGATAGGTGACCGCGAGCTCCGCACCGAAGGCGCGGAAGGCACGGGCGCAACCCCAGGCAATCGAGCGGTCGTTGGCAATGCCGACGATCAGGCCCTTGCGGCCTTCGAGGAGCTTGGCCTTGGCGGTGGGAATCGGCATCGACGTATCTCCTCAGTCAGGCTGTGTGAGCGCGGATGAGCGCCAGCGTGTGGCGCGCGATCATCAGTTCCTCGTCGGTCGAAATGACGTGAAGTGCGACGCGGCTCCTAGGCGTCGAGATCACCCCCGCGCCGGCCTCGTTCGCCACGGCATCTAGTTCGGCGCCAAGCCAGGCGAGACCCTCGGCGATCCTGGCGCGGATCGGCGGCGAATTCTCGCCCACCCCCGCGGTGAAGATGAAAGCATCGACGCCGCCCAGCGCCGCGGCAAGCATGCCCGCGTTCAGCCCGCAGCGATGCACGAAGTGGGCGATCGCGAAGGCAGCACGGGGATCATCGCTTGCCAAAAGCTCACGCATGTCGTTGGAGATGCCGGATAGACCCTTCAGGCCGGCATCATGGTAGAGAAGATCCGAGACCGCCTCGACAGTCAGGCCCTTCTCTTTGATCAGGTAGAGCACGACGCCCGGATCGAGCTGGCCCGGCCGTGTTCCCATCGGCAGGCCATCGAGTGCGGTGAAGCCCATGGTGCTCTCGATGCTGCGGCCGTCGCGCAGCGCGCACATCGAGGCACCGCTTCCGAGATGGGCGACGACGACCTTGCCGCCGGCGACCTTCGGTGCCATCTCACGCAGCCGCTCGGCCACGTATTCGTAGGAAAGACCGTGGAAGCCGTAGCGCCGGACGCCCTGGTCATGGAAGGTCCGCGGCAGGGCGTAGCAATCGGCATGTTCGGGATGTCCGCGGTGAAACGCCGTGTCGAAGCAGGCGACCTGCGGGACGTCGGGATTGATCTCCATGGCGAGGCGGATCGGCGCCAGATTGTTCGGCTGGTGCAGCGGCGCCAGGTCCTGATAGCTCGCAAGGCGATCGACCACCGTCGCATCGATGAGCACGGGCTGCGTGTAATCGGGGCCGCCATGGACGACACGGTGGCCGATTGCACGCAACTCGAAACCGTCCAGCGTCAGCAGCCACTCCCGCGCCGCGGAAATGGCGTCGGGCAGGTCGCCAATGGCTTTGAGGTCGTAGCCGCGATCGACGAGGACCGCCCCGTCGGCCCCGTTGGCCTTTAAGTGCGGCCGCGTACCGATGCCGCTGATCTGGCCGCGCACCTGGCGCTCAAGCCCCCCATCCGCGATGCCGAAAACCTGGAACTTCAGGCTCGACGATCCGGCATTGACGACAAGGATCGCGTCCATGGTGCTACACCGCCGCCACTTGTGTTGCCCGTCGCCGGGCCGCAAACAGCGCGGCGACGGCGCAGGACGCGAGGCGGGTGCGAACCGTATCCGCCCGCGAGGTGAGCACGATCGGCACGCGCGCGCCGAGAACGATGCCGGCCGCATCGGCATGGGCAAGGAAGGTCAGGTTCTTGGCGAGCATGTTGCCCGCTTCGAGGTCCGGCACCACGATGATCTGCGCGTGGCCGGCAACGGGCGATCTGATGCCCTTGATGCGCGCGGCTTCCGGGTCGATGGCGTTGTCGAAGGCAAGCGGCCCGTCGAGCAGGCCGCCGGTGATCTGGCCGCGCTCGGCCATCTTGCAGAGCGACGCTGCGTCGATCGTCGAAGGGATCTTGGTCGTGACCGTCTCCACCGCCGAGACGATGGCGACACGCGGTTCGCCGAGGCCGATCGTCACCCAGAGGTCGATGGCGTTCTGGACGATGTCGCGCTTGGCTTCGAGGTCCGGGAAAATGTTGATCGCGGCATCCGTGATGAAGAGCGTGTCGGCGTGGCCGGGCACATCCATGACGAAGACGTGGCTGATCCGTCGGTCGGTCCTGAGGCCTGTGGCGGAAGCGGCGACTTCATGCATCAGTTCGTCGGTATGGAGGCTCCCCTTCATCAGAAGTTCGCCCTTGCCTTCGCGGATCAGTTGGACCGCCTTGGCGGCGGCGGCGTGGCTATGCGGCGCATCGATGATCTCCCGGTCGCCGAGATCGAGCCCGTACTCCGCCGCGACGTAGCGGATCTTTGCCTCGGGCCCCACCAGCAGCGGCTTGATCAGCCCCATCTCCGCGGCCTCGAGGGCGCCGCGCAGCGAGGTTTCGTCGCAGGGATGGACAACGATGGTGACCGCGGGCACTTCGGCCCGCGCGGCAGCGATCAGGCGGTCGTACTTGGACGGCTGGGCCGTCAACGCGGTCACCTCGGACATGGGGTCGGTCCTCCTTGCCTTGTCGATCAGGACGACGTGCGCTGGCGTGCGGTCTTCGGCGCCACGAAGCGGACTGCTTCGCTGCCGACGCCGAAAAGCCTGGCCACCCGCTCCAGCCGCTCGGCGGCGACGCCCGTCAGCGCACCCGAGGCCTCCAGCACCTCCCGAAGGGCGCCGAAGCCGGAGCGACGCTCCTCCAGATCTTCCGGCAACAGCTGCGGAATTGCCGCAAGCGCCGCCTCCTCGTCGAGCAGCAGGATGAAGAACTGCTTGCGCAGGAGCGCCTTGAATTCGGCAAGCGGCAGTTGGCTGGCGGTCGGATGCGCGCGCCGCAGCCGGCGGATCGCCTCGAAGCCGCGCTCGTCGGCGCCGCCGCGCGCCTTTCCGACGAACAGCAATGCCCTTGCCAAGGCTTCGCGAAGACCCCCTTGGGTGATCTCGGCCTTGAGCGCGTCGATCCGCTGCTTGACGAGTGCCTGGTGCAGCTCGCTCTTTGCCGGCTTGCGCGGCGGCCGGTCGGACTTGGTATCGATGCCGACTGCGGCTTGGAGGGCGGGCGAACCGTAGAGAGCGCGGAAGGTCTCCTCCGCAAGCCGTTCCGCCGACCGGCGCCAGGCTTCCAGACCGTCGACGATCTGCCGCGACATGTTTTCCTGCAGCGCCAGGAACGGATTCTCGGCAGCTGCCGGGCTACGGTTTTCGCGGACACGCTCGGCGACGGCCGGGACCCACGCCATGAAAGGATTGCTCGGGCCGAAGAACTCGTACTGGAGGCGCAGCGGGTGCATGCGCCGCATCGCCTGAGCCACGGCCGGTGTCGCCATTGCCGTGACCGCGGGCTGCAGGCAGGTGCGGTAAAGGGCCTGGTTGATCTCGGAGACCTTTGCTGCCGTAGCGAAACGGCGCTCATCCTCGAGATCGTTGCCGCCCAAGGCGCGGATGTCGTCGAGCGTGCGCGCCTCGCAGCGCATGACCCATTCCCCGGCAACCAGTTCCCTGCCGTCGACAACCTCGTTTGCCGGCTTCAGCACCGCTTCATAGAGCCCCGGCGGCAACACATCGATCAGATCGATGTTGGAGGCAAACTCGTCGTGCTCCTTCCGGGCGACGCCGGCGGAGACGAAGATGCCGAGATGGCCGATCTTTTCATGGACGGCGTAGACGATGGTCTGGCCGTGGGCGCGGATTTCCTCCACGCTGTCGTAAAGGTCGAGAATCCAGTCGAGTGCCTGCTGCGGCGGCGTGATGTTGTCGCCCTTGGAGCAGAACACGACGACCGGCGCCTGGATGCTGCGCAGGTCGATGGCCGTTCCGTCCGAGGTCCGGATCTCGCCTGCGGCGAGCTTGTTGCCGACGAAGAGTTCATCGACGATGAACTGCATCTCCTCGGCGTTCAGCGTCACATGGCCGCCCCACCAGCGCTCGAAGCCGAGATAGCGCTCGGCTTCCGTGTCGATCTTCGAATAGAGATTGTACTGCTTGCTCCAGAGCGTGTTGGCGGGGTTCTGGTTTTCGAAGTTCTGGACCAGCCAGGCGCCGTCGAATATGCCGGCGCCGAGATCGCTCGTGAGCGCTGTCAGCCAGCTGCCGCCGAGGAGGCCGCCCGAATAGCGCATCGGGTATTGTCCTCGCACGCCTGCCCAATAGGAGAGCGGCGTCCCTGCGAGGATGATCGGGCCGAACAGGTCCGGACGGAGCGCAGCAACGATCATCACGGCCCAGCCCGCCTGGCAATTGCCGATCACGCAGGGCTTGCCGTCCGCGTCGGGGTGGCGGGCTATGACGGTTTCCAGGAAAATCGCTTCGGCGCGGGCGATATCCTCGATGGTCTGGCCAGGAACAGGCTCGGGAAGAAAGCCGATGAAGTAGCAGGGATGTCCGGCCTTCAAAGCCACGCCGATCTCGCTGTCGGCCTTGAAGCCGCCTATTCCGGGGCCATGGCCGGCGCGCGGATCGACGACGACGAAGGGCCGCTTCAGCGGGTCGATGACGATGCCATCGGGCGGGATGATCCGGACGAGCGCATAATTGACCGGCCGATCGAGGCTGCGGCCATCAAGGACCAGTTCCGCATCATAATTCAGGACGTGCGGGGCGGTGCGCTCCGTATGCTCTTCGTACTGCCGGGCCCGCTGGCGCATCACATCGAGAAAGAGAATGGAGCGCTGCCACGCATCGAGAGAATAGGCGAGTGCATCTGCAAGGTTCGGGATGGTCGGCTGAGGCATTGCCTACTCCTCGGCTTGAACGAAGGTCGGTCCCAATCTCTGATCGCATATACAGCAACAGTGCATGTCGAGCATTGATCATCGTCAAACCAGGTGGCTCCCGAGCCGCTGAGTACGAGGCTGCGGAAAACGCAATGGAGTCTTATGCCGCACGCATGTACTTGAGGCATGGTGCCACGCCTCAAAAGGCCGCTCTCCTTCTCGACCGCGAGGCTGCACAAATATCCCGCACCTTGCTCTGCTCTGGGTCGACAACAGACTACGGGATTGCAGCCACCTCACGCTGACTGTCGAGGACACCCAACACCGCGACTTGGATTCACCTTCTTGGTGGGTCCACCCGTCCAACAGGCGAGGGCGAGAATGGCATTTGAGTTGCCGCGCGGCCTTTCATTGCCAGGGTGCGATTTGAGTACAGCGGATTTCCGGTGATCTCCCCGCCGATCCATTTCGGGTGCGGTGGATCTTCCCAAGGGTTGCGCAATTCCACTTCAGCGATCACCAGGCCATCATTCGTGCCGGAATAGACGTCGATATGCCAGAGATAATCAGCATAGCGAACCTGGTATCGAGTCTTCTCGACGATACCCAGCGCGAACTCGAACATCTGCAGCGCGTCGGAATATGGTATCGTATATTCATACTCCTCGCGTCTCATATGGTCTCTTCGGAACTTGAACGTCAAAGTCGCCCGCTCCGCATCGATAATCCTCACGCGCAACATTCTGTTTGTCGTCGCGATGAGATAGGCCTGCCGCAGTTCGGAGCCAGTAGTGGCGTACTTCCGCCACCGATCGTCCAGGACCTGAAACTTGCGCTCGATCTCAAGTGCCATTGTTTCGCCTATGCGGAGCCGAGCGGCGAACCGTCTTGACGCGAGAAGCCGCGCTCTTCATCGATCCGGGTAGCGCGCCTACTTCCCGACGGTACTCAGTCGGGCACCACGCTCCACTTGTCGTCCGGATCGAAGCGGTCGATGAAGGGCACGATCGCCTCGGTGCTAGAACCGAGGTCCCGTTCGTAGACGATGCCGTGCTGGTTGACGACGAAGGTCTTGACGCCCGTTTCGGCATATTGGACCGGCCAGGCGATCAGGGCGTAGCCGCCGATCATGTTTTCGTTGATGACATAGTCGTACTGGCCGCCGGCGATGTTGTCGCCCTGCGAAGTCAGAATACGGAACCGGTAACCGAAATAGCCCTCGCCCGCTTTGGCCTTTTCCAAGGCCGCCTCGCTGATGGCATCGCCGACGGGGCTCTCGCCGTCCCCCTGGTCCGGCGGCCAGTAGAGGCCGTCGGTCTGCCCGGGACTGCTGATCAGCTTCCGGGCATATTCAAGGACGCCGTCCGCATCGCGGTCCTGAGCCGCATAGTCCTTCTGCGCCTCGACATAGGCGCGTACCGTCTCGATCGCCTCGAGTTCGTTCTCGCCGACGCGTCGGTTGAGAACTTCCTCGAGCCCGACATAGGTGTCGAAGGCCCATTTGCCGTCCTCGCCCTTGACGATCGGGAACGGCATGGGCCAGAGCCGGTCGCCGATCTCGATGATCTTGCGACCCTCGAGGTCGCGCATGCGGACGTTGCGGGCCGCCCCTTCACGAATAATTGCAAAGGTCTCCATCGCCCCTTCGCCGCCCTTCAGTTTCGCTGCGTCGAGCCCCAGCAGTTTTGCAAGGCCCTCGAAATCATTGGCGGCAAGCCGCTCCTTGAAGGCCTCCACCGCCTTGGCCGGATCGTCGAAGGCGGGCGGGTCGTCGGCCGCGGCATAGTCATCGATGTCCGGCGGCTGTGCCTGCGCAAGCGCGGCATCGCCCGGTGCAATGGCGAGCGCAAGCGAGAGGACCGATCCGAGCAGCAGTCCGTGCAAAAGCCTGGTCATCGTCGTGCTCCCCTCCCTCACCGTCTGCGCCCGCCACCGCGGCCGCCGCCGCGCGCCATCGGCGGTCTGCCACCGCCGCGGCTCATCTGCGGCCGTCCGCCGCCACGATGGCCGCCGCCCATGCTGTGGCCGCCGCGCCGCGACGAGGCCACCTCGCGCCGGCCGGTGTTGACGTTGCCGAGGCCCGAGGGCTTTTTGGGCCGGTTCTGCGCCTTCGCCGCCATCTTCTTCTTGCCGGCCGGCCGGTTGACCGAAGACTTCTGGCCCTTTGGACGGTTGACGCTCGGCTTGCCGCCGCCAGCCTTTGCCTTCGCCGCCGTCCGGCCGCCGGGCCGTGCCGCGGCTTCGCGTCTCGGTTGGGCCTTCAGGCCCTCGAGTGTGCTCTTGCGCACATCCTTGAGCTCACCGCCCCCGCCGCCCGGTCGCGCTTGCGGCCGATCCCGATTGATCGCGGCGGCGCGGTTGCGCAGGTTGTTGTCGCCCCTGGCCTTGATGTTGTTCTTGATGTTCGACCGGTCGAATTTCTGGAGCTGATCGCGGTCGAAGCTGATCTTGCTGCGGTCGACATTCTTCCAGTCGATGTCGTTGAAGTTGACCTTGCCGTCGAAGTCGATGTCGTTGAAGCACTTGTTGCAGTCGACATCGATGTCGCCGTCCCAGCGGCCACCCCACACGCCCCAATCGTCCCAGTCGACGATGGCGCCGAAGATCGCGCCGGTGACGGCGCCGGCGAAGAAGGCCGCGCCCGGATACCAGTAGGCGGGATAGGGGTCGTCATAGTAATCGATCGGCACCGGCGCGTAGTCCGGCTCGTAAAGCATCTCCGGCGGATACTGCGGCACGTAGATGACTTCCGGGTTCGCCGACTGGATGATGATGTTGTCACCCTCCTCGACCACCTTGATCTTGTCGTCGGTCTCGATGATGTCCTTGGCCACCGCCTCGTCGCGCAGTTGCTGGATGGCGATCAAAACGTCCTTCTGCTGATTGGCGATCGCCTCGCCGAAGGCCTGCGTCCATTCGAGGTCCTCGCTCATCATCTTGACGATCTCGGGATAGTTCAAGAGCGAGATGATGCTGCCGTCCCAGCTTTCCTTCGGTTTCAGCTCGGGCTTCTTCTTGCGGGCCTCGAGAAACCGCTCCGCCTCTATGATCTGCAAGGGATAGAGCGAGGCGGCCGAGACGAGTGCCACCAGCTCGTCCGGATAGAGAGCGATGCGGGCGACCAGGACCTCGAGTTCGTCGTCGTTGAGCGGCTCGGGCGCCGCCTCGGCAGCCACGGGCGGTGGGATATCCTTCTGTTGGGCCTGCGCAAGACCGTTCGGAGTAAGGAGCGTCAGCGCTACTGCCGCGGCATAGCGAAGCATGAGGGTCCGCTTCTTGTCCATTTTCTCCCCCGGGGAGTGTCTCAGCTTTGAGAATGATCGAGGATCCGGTGCGACCATGCTCGCATCGCGGACCGAATTAGTGTCGACGCTTTCGCAATATTCGATCGCGGGCCATTGCCGTTGCGGTTCCCAACAGTGAAAAGGCAACCATCGCTGCTCGAATTCTCTCGCAACCAAGGCTGCAAGTCGTTGATCGCGATCAACGTCGGAAAAATTCGGTGCTCACTCCCCGCTTGAAATCGCTTGTGGTGCAAAAGCGCCTGTCTTCGACGAACGGCATGCGAGGGTCGAGCAGGCGGGGCTCCTGATCCCGGAACTCCATCGTCCCCAGGGGCTCGCTGGCGAGCCCCTGGGGACCGCGAGGACAACTCGCATTTGTTCCAAATCAATGACATGCCCCATGTCCGTTTCTAGAGTTATGGGCGCGGGCGAGCCGGTCCGAATTCGATCGAACGCGCACCGCCGCTACGACAGCACTGTGCCCGAAGTGGAGCAAAGCAATGTCGGACCATAAGAACATTGATGCAGGCGCAGCACCTCCGAGCGCGGAAGACCTTCGCAAGCAGGTTCTCGAGCGGGAAATGGAGGAAATGGAAAGGGAGCGGAAGCTCAAGACGATCGAGGAGCAGAAACACGCCGACTTCGCTGCCGATTTCTTGAAGAAGCACGTGACGGAAGAAGAGATCGCTATGGTGCGCCGCCTCGTCGCCAATGCCGTAAAGGCGGGCAAGTTCGAGGCGATGGTCTACAGCTTCCCTTCCGAGCTCTGCACCGACAGCGGACGGGCGATCAACAGCGGCGATCGCGACTGGCCGTCAACGCTGCAGGGCAAGGCCAAGGAATTTTTCGAGCGTTATCAAACCTATGGGAAGCCGCAGGGATACAAGTTGAAGGCGATGATCATCAACTTTCCCGGCGGAATGCCTGGCGACGTCGGCCTCTTCCTGAACTGGGCTCCGGACAAGGCCTGAGCCAGCCTGCATATACTTTTCGAGCGCGGCTGCGGGGTGAAAGCGCCGCGTGATCCTTTTCGCTATCGAATGTTTCCTTACGTGCGACAGCGAGGTTTGCGCATTTGTAGCACTTGCCGTTCGCTGGAATCGCCTGACGTCGCACAACGGTGGTGCGAACGCATATGAGTGGGATACCGCCCAAGACGACGAGCGAGCTGCGCAGTTTCCTCAATACACGTTCGGCACCGTGCGGCGGATTCGCGTGTCTTCGACGAAGTCATCGGGCCGCTTTTGGCGCTTGCCGAGCTCCGGCTCCTCGAACTTCACCCGTTCATAAGGAATCGAGGACAGAATATGCGAGATGCAGTTGATGCGGGCGCGCTTTTTGTCGTTCGACGGCACGATCCACCAGGGCGCATAGTCGGTGTCGGTCATGCGGATCATGTCGTTATAGGCGCGTGTATAATCCCACCAGCGTCGATAGGATTCGATGTCCATCGGGGAGAGCTTCCATTGGCGTAGCGGATCGTCGATGCGTTGGCGAAAACGACGTTCCTGTTCTTCCTCGCTGACGTCGAGAAAGTATTTTAGCAGTACGATGCCGCTTTCGATCATCGCAGCCTCGAAGCGCGGTGCGAGCTCAAGGAAACGCTGGGCCTTTTCCTCGCTGCAGAAGCCCATGACGCGCTCCACGCCGGGTCGGTTGTACCACGAACGGTCGAAGATCACGACTTCGCCGGCAGCCGGGAGTTGCTGGATGTAGCGCTGCATGTAGATCTGTGTCTTCTCCCTGTCCGTCGGCGCCGGCAGGGCAACGACGCGGAAAACGCGCGGGCTGACGCGCTCGGTGATCCGCTTGATCACGCCGCCTTTGCCGGCGGCGTCGCGCCCTTCGAAAACGATGACGATGCGGGCTCCGGTCTTTTTCACCCAGGCCTGCAGATGGGCGATCTCCTCCTGTAGTCGGGCGAGCTCCTTGCCGTAATCACCATTCGACCGCCGGTCGGGCTCTTGCGTCTCGTCGAGCTCGCTGCCTTGCGTGTTCCAGTGGTTGTTTCTCTTTATGTTTTCCTTGTGCTTGCCCATGCTACCCTCCACTCCTCTGGCTTCACTGTCTCGATCGGACGTTATTTCTGCGGCCCGGCGCCCGCTAAACGGGCGGCGCCCCCATGTCCAGCCTCGAAGGCGAGGAGGGCGTCCTCCATTCCCTCGAAGATCATTGCGGGCCCGATTTTGCCGATGACGCCGGCGCGATCGAGCAGGGCGCGCGCATCGGTGTGCAATTCCGCCAATCCAAGTGCGATTCCGCGCTTCTTGAGCTCCTCGTACACTTCCTCGATCATGGCTGCCGCGGTGCTGTCAATCTGCGGAATTGCGCTTGCATCTATCACCAGCCAGCGGGTCTGTGCCGGCAGTCCCTCCGCGATGGAGGTCAGGCGCGTCTGGATATAATCGGTATTGAAGAATAACAGGCTGCCCTGGATCATACAGGCGCCGAAGCCCGGGACTGCGCGCGCCTCAGCTTCGCGATGCAGCTTGTAGAACCCGTCGCGGCCGGGAATGCGCCCGAGCAGCGCGTCGTGCGGATACATGCTCTGGATCAGGATATAGACCAGCGTAGCGGCAATCGCGATTACCACGCCATTGAGAACACCCAGTCCAATCGGTCCCCACATAGCAATCAGCGCAAATGCGAACTCCATGCGGTTGACACGCCAGATCTGCTTCAGCGCCGCCAGATCGATCAGGCTGAGGGCCGTTGCAGCCAGGATGGCACCAAGTGCCGGGATCGGCAGGATGCGCAGGACGTTGCCAAGAAACAGCAGGACCGCGATCAGGGTTCCCGCCGCCACGAGACTTGCGACCTGCGAGCGGCCACCGACGGCGAAGTTTACGGCCGTTCGCGAGTCGGAGGCCGTTACGGGAAATGTCCCGAAGAGCCCGGCAGCCACGTTTGCAGCGCCGAACCCGGTGAGCTCGCGGTTCGGATCGACCCGATACCCGCCGAGCGACCCGAAGCTACGGGCGGCGATGACCCCGGAGCCGAAACTGACAAGAAAAATTGCAGCTCCGCCGACGAGCATTGATTCGTAAGGAAGGTCTCCCATTCGAGGCAATGCGATCGACGGCAGACCTTCCGGGATGCTGCCGACGACCGCTATGCCGCGTCCTTCGAAATCGAAGAGGAATGAAAGGAACACGGAGATCACGACGACGATCACTGGTCCGGGAACGGGGGAGTTGAGCGCGCGAGCCACCTGCAGCAGTGCGAAGCATCCCATGGCAAGTACCAAGGAGGGCCAATGGATCGATCCGGCTTCCTTCACGAGCTCGACGACAGGCCCGACAAGACCCTCCGACTGAATGTCAACGCCCGTGAACCGTTTGATCTGTCCGATCAGGATGGAAAGGGAAATGCCGGCGAAGAAACCTGTCAGAATCGGGCGAGAGAGAAAGGTTGCGAGCACCCCCAGCCGCACGGCGCGGGCAATGAGACACAGAATTCCGACGACGAGTGCCAGCAGTGCTGCCGCCGTCACGCGGTCCGTTGTTACGCCCGGCGTGGCGAACACCGTCATCAACACCGCGGCGAGTATGGTCATCGTCGCCGCATCGGGTCCGACAATGAGCTGCCGCGACGGGCCGAAGAACGCGTAGGCCACCAGCGGCGTGATGCTGGCGTATAGTCCCGACTCGGGGGGAAGGCCCGCGATAGCGGGATAGGCGATCGCGCTAGGCAGCCCGACGGCCGCTATGGCGAGACCGGCCGAGAAGTCGTTGCGCAGCCAACTCGCCTGATAGGCCTTGAAGTTTGCAAAGAGGGCTGGTCGGGGGAGAGACAGACGCATGCGGCCGGCCTCCGCATCAGTGTCCGGTCAGAACCAGCGTCTGCACCGGCAGGAGCAGCGCGTGCAGCCTGAGAATCATCGCGTGCACCAACGCCACCGCATCCACCATATGCAGGAAGAACCAGCGCCATGTGCTTATGTCCGGTGAGTGCAGCTCGTCATGATTGCTCGTGTAGGCGTTGGCGATGCAGTTGCTTCCCGGTGGCACGCCGGAGAGTTCGCCCTCGAAGAGCGGCTCCAGAATGGTCGTCAACGTTCCCGACCGGGCCATCTGTTGGACGTCAGCGAGCTGATCGGTCGGCCGAACCTGACCGGCGGCGATGACGTCCTGAACCTCGGTGACCACCAGTGGGATAATCGTGAATGGCTTGCCGACGCAGGTCGCCTCGGCAATCATTCCGGGCTTCATCACCTGTGCCTCGATCTGGCCGAAACCGGCAACCAGTCCTATGCGCCGATCGTCGGGCACCAGAATACCGGCCGAGCGGATCATCGGGTTGACGATGTCACCGGGCCGCAGGGCGAATTGCTGGACCATCCCGCCGGTACCGGCGCGCACGACCGTCTTGTCCAGCTCGACCTGGGCTTGGGCAAGGGCAGCCTCGGCGCTGGCCCTCTGCGCGGGCAGTAGCGAGCCGATTTTCGTCTCCAGCGTTTGCTTGTTCGAAACGGCGGCGGCGACTGCTCCTTTGCGCGCATCCACGGCCACCTGGCGACGTTCGATTTCGCGTCTTGCCACTACATTCGGATTGAGGCGATTGAGCTCGACTTGCGTCTCGAGCTCGTCCAAAGCCTGTTGGTAGGCGCCCTCCGCCTGCGCGATCAAACCGTCAGCCGCCGCCAGTTCGGTCGTCGCAACCGTTTTCTCGGCATCGATTTCCGCGACGCGCCGCCGGGCGGTTTCAAGGGCTGCCCTCTGTTCCGTATCGTCGAGGCGGAAAATAGGTGCGCCGGCTGCGACCTTCTCGTTGATGCCAACGAAAACCTCGGCCACTCGACCCGTCGATTCCGGCAGGATCGTCACGGTGCGGAATGCGGCCGTGACGTTCTTCGTAGAGGGGTGAAAGTAGAAAATCAGGGTGATCAGAGAAACGGTCAGGATCACGCAGGCGGTGATTCCGTAGCGCAGTTCGAACCACATCGAATAGAGATTGATCTCGCGGCCGATGCGCTTGCCCTGCGCATAGCGGCGGAAGAGGAAGTCCGGAAAGATCGTGAGCAGTGAGCAAATCAGGAATTCCAGCATGGGTTCAGCCTCTCCGCTCCACCTTCTCGTCCCGTTTCGCAGGCGCGACTTCGAGCGGCACCCACTGCGGTACGTCCGGTGACTGCATGCCCGGTTGGGGTGCCGATACCTCCGACTCTGCTTCGATCCCGTGTGGTGCTTGCCCCTCTGCAACCTTGTCGCGGCCGGCAATCATCTCCAGAGAGCGGGCCATCGATCTGACGGGGGAGGAAAAATCCGGGAATTCGATCATGGCGAGCAGCAGGGCGGCGATCCAGAAGAGATGATTATGGGTGAAGAGCGCGATCAGCCCCAAGGCGCCG
The DNA here is from genome assembly GCF_001651865.1 of Sinorhizobium glycinis. Classification (GTDB taxonomy): domain Bacteria; phylum Pseudomonadota; class Alphaproteobacteria; order Rhizobiales; family Rhizobiaceae; genus Sinorhizobium; species Sinorhizobium glycinis. Next base: position 734,363 of record NZ_LPUX01000053.1, on the reverse strand, counting down.
ACGATCTGCAATTGCACCTTGCTGGCGCCATGCGCCATGTGCTCGGGCAAAGCGTGTAGCCGCAGGTAAAGGATGCCGACCAGGAAGATCATCAACAGAACGAAGACGGTCATTACGTTGAACAGGACGTCCGTCTGACCCGGCGCGGTTATAAAAGGCGGCAAGTGCTCGACTGCGGCGGGATGCAACGCTTCTTCCATCTCTGCGCTCCTCTTTGCCGAACGCCGCCGTGAGCCCATGGCCGTGGCGAAAGCGCTTAACGCCCAAGGAAAAATTGAGACTGCTCTTCCTGATCACCTTGATTATTCAAGGAGAATGATAAGCAAAATGTGCTCCGATGGCATTGATCGCCGTCAATATCGGTGCGTGACCAGCAATGACGGGAGGCTCGACGCGGACCCGCCCCTCGTTGATGTATCTGTGAGGGGACGCTCGGACGGGGAACGTCGAATGGCGTATGCTACGGTATCTTACTGCCGCCCGGCCGCAGCCGGCGTAGCATCTCCAAGCACCAGAGTCGGGGGGCGGTGGAGGCGGACCGTGCGGGAGACGGCGTCGTTCAGGTCAATTTGCGGATCTCTGAACGCAGGGCGTGTCGTGCATCCGACATTCTGGCTTGCTTTGAATCTCTGCCGCAAAGAAATGAGGCGCGAGAATGGATGACGATCCATACAGGATGAGTCCGCTGCGCGATGGGCCGGCCAATCGAATATCCGTGGAGGAGAAGATCACGGAAATCGCCAGGATCGGAATCGTCGGCCTTTTCGCCTATTTTTCCCTGACGTTAATAGCGCCGTTCGCGATCATTCTCGTCTGGGCGGCGATCCTGGCCGTAGCGCTTTATCCCGCCTATGCCGCCCTTACCGTCATTCTCGGTGCGCGGCCGCGGTTGGCAGCGGGCCTGATCACGCTGGTGTGTCTCGTCGTCATCGTCGGCCCGCTCGCAGCTATCGCCGTCAGCTTTGCCGAGGGGGTTCAAACGCTGCTTACAAAGCTGAACGACGGGTCAATGCTGATACCACTCCCACCCGAGGGTGTGCGCGACTGGCCGCTCGTCGGCGAGCGCCTTCATTCGGCCTGGAGCATGGCTTCCGGCAGCCTCGACGCTGTTCTGAGGCAGTTCGAGCCGTCTTTGCTGCAGGCGGGGGGCAAGGCACTCGGCAAGATCGCCAGCATCGGTGTCGACCTGCTTGGCTTTGTCGTTTCCGTGATCATTGCCGGATTTCTCTTCGGATCCGGCGAACGGCTTGCCAACACGGCGCAAGGCTTTGCCAGCAGGATCGGCGGCGACAGGGGGATTGGCTTCGTGCGACTGGCCGCAGCGACGATCCGCAATGTGGCTCGCGGCGTCATCGGGGTAGCGCTTCTGCAGGCATTTCTCTGCGGATTGGTGCTGAGCCTGTTCAAGGTCCCTGCGCCCGGCGCAATCGCCTTCGTCGTTCTCATGCTTTGCATCGTTCAGATCGGCCCGGCATTGATTTTGCTGCCGGTAATCGTCTGGGCCTGGGCGGAGATGGATTTCGCTCCGGCAATGCTGCTCACGCTGTTGCTGATACCCCTCTTTGTCATCGACAACGTCATGAAGCCTATCCTGGTCGCACGGGGACTTTCGACGCCAACGTTGGTCATTCTACTTGGCGTGCTCGGTGGCACGCTTGCCTACGGCCTGATCGGCCTCTTTCTGGGGCCGATTATTCTTAGCGTATTCCACGACTTGCTGATGGTTTGGATCCGCTCGGATGCGGTACCGGAAACGCCGTTGCCCGAGCCTTCCCCGATATCGCGCCCGACGTGAGCCCGGCGCAGGTCCAGGGAAGGAGCACCATCGTCGGGTTCACTGTTGGGATATCGAGACCCCCGCCGCGCGCAGGCCTTCAAGGAAATGCTGCTGATCTTCGGGACGATGAATCCGCAATGCGACTTCGCTTCGGATATTATCGAGAAAGCCGGCGGCATTCGTTTCCAGCCATTGCATTTCCACGCGTGCCGCATCCGTCTTGCCGAGCTTCCCAAGGATCGCAAGCAATATCACCCGGTAAATCGGATTGGAGCGAAGATCGGCCAGGCGGGCCCATCGCTCGGCGGCGATGTAATCACGGTCGATGTAGGAGCAGACCGCCAGCGCCGCCTCGAAATAGCCGATCGGGCCCGGGTTCCGCGCGACGGTTTGCGATACGAGCCCGCAACCGCGGCTCCATTGACCCGACAGAGCGAGCCGAAAGCCATATTCCCCGGCGAGTTCAGTGTCGTTGGGATTGATCGCAAAGGCGCGCGCCCCCACCGCCAAAGCCGCGCCCACTTCGCCTCTGAAGAACAAGGTCAGCATCTGCGCCTGAAGCGCCCGGACGTTCTGAGGATCCAGTTCGACGGCGCGTGCCGCAGAAGCGATGGCCTGCTCCAGCGACATTGGCGATGATCGATCGAGTCGATAACTGAAGCGCAATTCGTCAATATAAGTCAGCGACAACAGCGCCCACGCCGTCGCATAGCCGGGATACTGCCGGGTCGCCTGTTCAAGGCAATCTTGAACGGACGCGTGCGTCCGCGGATTCAAATCACCGCGGTAGTCGTAATAGGACAGGGTGCAGGCGTATGCTTCCCAATCGTCCGGAATCGACCGGGTGAAGCGCGTGGCGTTGTCCTGGAACACGATGCCGTAAGGCTGCGCCACCGCAGTGGCGACAGCCGCAGCGGCCTTCTCCTGCAGTTCGATAATCTTGTGCGCCTGCAGACTTTCATCGTAGTTGTTTGCCCAGACCACCGATCCGTCGGAGCGCTGAACGAGCCGTATTCCAAGCCGAAGCTTGTCACCGTCGAGCCGGACCCGACCTTCCAGCGTATATGCCGGACCATCGCCTGCGACATGCGAAACGAGCACTTCATCGGCGACGACGGTGATCTCTTTGAACCTGGCTATATTGCTGATTACCTCGTCGGCGAGCCCTCGCGCAATCATCGCCGATCGCGGTGTTCCGGAGAGATCCTCAAAGGGCTCTACGACCAGCTTCGGGATGTTTGGCCGAATGCGGGCATTCTCGACTTTTTCGACGGTTGCCACAGGGCGGAGGAGTGTATTTGCCGCCAAGCCGGCGACGGCAAGCGCGAGCGCTGCAATTCCGGCCCATATCCATGGCCGACGAGAGCGGTGAACGAACGGTGCCGACCAAGCGCTTGCGGACTGCTCAGGCGCATTGACGCGCCTCTCGAACGTTGGCACGTAGGCGCCTTTTGGAACCCTTATCACGATCGGGTCGTCCAGACCTGCGACGAGATAGTAGCGCTCGAGTGCGCGCCGGAGCCGCCCCGCTTCGATTCTGACGGCAGGATCCGTTTGGGCGTCGAAAGAGGAATCCCGTCCGAATACGTCGGTCGCTATCGAGTAGGCCTTTATTCGATCGGCGTGACCGGCAAGCGCCTGGTCGACGACATAAGCCAGGAATTTGCGTGCACGGTCCGGTGCATCGAAATCGGCGCTGGACCGTATCCGATCGAGTTGCGCGAGAATTTCCGCGTCAGTGGGTAGAGCGGTTGTCGGTCCAACCCGGACGCCCTGCTGGCCTGCAATTGCCATGTCCGCCGCCCCCATGGACACAACATAAGGCTGTCTGTACCGGCACTGTAACCTCCCGTATCTTACGTCCTCACCCGGCCAAAGCGCAATATAGATAGGGGAATTTATAGGAGTTGTATTTCATTTCGGACCCGGAGGGGGAGGAGCGGAATGAACGGGCGCTCGGGGGGAAACAACGAGGAACACGGGCTTGCGGCGGCATTGCGCCGATTTCCCGCCCGCTCATTGCAGATCAGGGAGTTGTCGATCCGGGACGAGAGTTTCAGGGGGATGTGCGAGGATTTCGCAGCCGCTGAACATGCGCTCGCTCGCGCCGATCAGCTTCCTTCCCATATTCGCGAAGAGCGCCGTGCGGAATTCGAGAGCTTAGTAGAGGGCCTGGCGGCAGAGATCGAACAGGCGCTCGGGCCTACAAAGGGTTTCATCTGAAATGGAAACCTGACCCAGCGATAGCCGGCGGGGCCGGTGCTTGATCGATCCGGCTCTTTGGTCGGGGCTGTTAGAACACCAGGAAGCAATGATGCTTTAGTCGCCGACGAAGCGACAAAGGGCATTGTCATGGGAGTGAAACGATGCACACGTCGATGTCGGCTCCTTCGGGAGCGCGAATAAATGCAATCCCCCTGCAACTGCGCGAACAGGGGGAAGTCGAATCGAGGCCGACCAGCAGCTTTGTCGACGGACAAAGCATCTATTCTTCGGGGGAGCGCGCTGGCCAAGCCTATCGGGTCGAGTTCGGGGCCGTGCGCGTATACCGCGTGCTTGCGAACGGGCGACGGCAAATTCTTGCATTCCATTTTGGGGGGAGCTGGTTCGGCCTGCAAAATGGTGACCATCACCGCTCCACGGCCGAGGCAATAGGCGTCACTGGCGTGAAGTGCGTCAGCCTCAGGGAAAGTCCGCACGTGTGGAATGGTTTGTTGCCGGCGGTACTGGAAAATTTCTCATCAGCGCAAGAACACCAGTTGGTCATCGGCCGTCAAAGCGCCGTCGAAAGGATCGCCGCCTTCCTGCTGGAGATGTCTGCCCATGCGGGCCATTCGCGAAGGTTCGAACTCTTCATGCCCCGCGTCGATGTCGCCGACTATCTCGGGCTGACGATCGAAACCGTCTCGCGGTCGCTCACAAAGCTGAAGAACAAGGACATCATCAAGCTGCATGGCGCCAGGGGCATCGAGATCGTGGATTATCGCGCGCTTCAGAATCTCTGCCTCTAGTGATTGCCAGGAAGGTCTCGTGCACTGGTCCAAGCCCCTAAGACTGCATCTTAGTGTCCTGGTCGTAGCACTGCTCCTTTGCACTTCGACGCCGATCATCTGGTTGGCTTTCAGCCAGGGGAGAGAGGCTGCCGTACTCTCGGGCGAGAAGCAGATGCGCGAGATGAGCTTGCGCCTGATCGAGGGATACAGGAATACGCTGGAGGGAGGTTACGAGGCCGTCGCGCTAGCATCCACTCTGCCGCAGCTCGGTTCCCCCCCGCCTCAAGACTCGGAGGCAAAACATGCGTTCTTTCTGGAGGTTCTCCGAAACGTCCCCAACGCAACGAGCGTCTATGGCGGCTATTCTGACGGCTCGTACCTGCAGGTGATCAACACCGCAAGTTCTTATGTCCGCCAGAGCCTATCTGCACCCGACGGCACGACGTTCGCCATCAGGACGATCGCTCTGAGACATGAAGTAGACGTGATGTCGACACTTCGGTTTCTCGACAGCGAAGCAAGGGTGATCGGAGAACGGAAATTCGAGTATGCATCATTCGATCCGCGGCAACGCCCGTGGTACCGTTCCGCGATCGGAAAGGGTTTGCCGGTTTCCGTCGGGCCCTATGTCGCCGGAACGGTCAAAGTTCCGACCCTGACGATTGCCGCGCCCCTGATGGGCAGACAGGTAGTGGTCGGTATCAACATCCACCTGCAGACGATCAGCCGACTGCTCGATCCGCGAGAGATGTCGCCGCGCGCCCGAGCTTTCATAATCGATGGGGGCGACAATCTCGTAGCCCATTCCGACCCGGCAATGATGAGCAGGGTGCTGGGAACGTGGTCCGGAAGCGCGGGTGCTACCGGCGGTTTGGACACCAGCCTGGAAACCGTGGTCCGGCTACGGCAAGACCCTGCGTATTCAAGCGGGGGCATGACACGGCTCGATCTCGATGGCGAGACCCATCTTGTACAGATCACCCCCGTCAGCGTGTCCGGCCTGTTCAAGGGTAGCCTGGTCGCAATCATCGTGCCGCTGGAGGACCTTGTCGCAGAGGCCAACCGGCTGCTGGCGCGCAACCTCCTCGTCGCCGCCGCCTGCGTAATCGCGGGCGTCGCTGCATCGATAATGCTTTCTCGGATGATCAGCCGCTCGATCTATCAACTCGCGGACGAAGCGCGGCGGATCGGCGACCTCGACGTCACCGAGAGAGGCGCGTCCCATTCCTGGATAACAGAGATCAACACGCTGGCGCGTGCGCTTGCGGCAAGCCGTCACGCTATCGGCCAGTTCGCCCTGTATGTTCCGCGCGAGGTCGTGCGGCGGATCGTCGGCCCTGAGGGGAGCGCGCTGGTAAAGGCGACGCGGCAGGATGTAACTGTCCTGTTCACCGATATTCGCGACTTCACGACAATATCCGAACAACATTCACCCGAGGACGTGGTCGATATCCTGTCAACCTACTTCGAACTCGTGAATACTGTTGCCGAGCGCCATGGCGGAACCGTCGTCCAGTACTTCGGCGACTCCGTCTTCGCAATGTGGAACGCCCCAATCCAGGACCTGCGGCATGCCGAAAACGGCGGTCGATGCGCGCTTGCCCTGAAAGCGGCGATCGATGACTTGAACGACGCCAATCGCAAGCACGGCCGCCCCGAACTGTGCACGCGATTCGGATTGCATACCGGGCCAGCGGTCGTAGGCAGCTTCGGGGCGATTTCACGCCAGCAATACACAGCCATGGGTGATACGATCAACGTGGCATCACGATTGGAAGGATTGAACAAGGAGTTCAACACGTCGATCTTGACCAGCGCGTCCATCCACGCCGCTGTTGTCGACGATTTCGAACTTCGACCGATTGGTCTGGTGCCGCTGAAAGGACGTTCCGAGAAGGTCGATGTATGGGAATTGGTTGGCGAGAAACGCAACTAATGCAGCGGACGACAACGTATCGGAAGGTCCGGTTTTCGCGGGGAATGTGCCCTTCGGAAAGGGGGAGCCGATGTCCGAGAAGGTGAAGGTTTTTCGATGCGGGCCTACACAGGCCAAGCCGCCAGCATCGCGCCGCGGCCGGTATCGACAAACCTTCACCTTCTTAGCCTGGACGAAAAATGGATCTGCCGGCGAGCTGATCTTCCACGGGCTCGGGGCTATCTGAGCCCCCATGACGTCGTCACCTGGTTGGCGTCTCAGATCTCAAATCGCGGGTTCGGCGAAGACGCCGATCATGGCGAGGCTGTGCAGGATCACTTGCAGGCCAAGGGCGACCTGAGTAACGCCAAGAACAACGGCAAATACCTGAAGCGCCGTTCCAACCCATTTCAGGATGGTCTCGGCGAACAGCATCGCCGTCCAGTCTAATGTGAGGATGAGCAGCACGATGCCGGCCACCGTCAACTCGGCGTCGTATCGATTTCCGGCCAACGTTGCGAACACGATCACTGCTGCGATTCCATAGGGTGTTACTATCGTCGGGAACGCGAGCGGCGTGAAGGCCAGTTTGAGATCGGGCGGTTGGTCGGCCCATTTTGGGAAGTTCACGGCGCCGGCAGATTGCTGCAGCACTGTTTGCAGAGCCACAAGAAACAGAATCACGCCGCCGGTGAGGGCGAGCACCGGCAATGAGATCTCGAAATTCTCGAGCATGCTGCGTCCGAGCACACCTGCAAGGGCAAGCGCAGCTGCGGAAAACAGAATGGCTCTTCTCGCCAAAGCACGGCGAAAGGCGGGATCGAAACCCTGCGTCATGCCTACAAACGGAACCAGAATCTTGATCGGACCGAGCATCAGGAACAGCATGAGAAAAATTTTGCGTGCACCAAATTCTGGTCCCTGGGCTACCGTTCCGGATGGCACTTGCGCGAACGCAGGCATCGCGAGGAGCACCGAGAGCCCCGCCATCAGACAAAGTGACGTCAGGCGGTTTCGGTCGAACTGTCGCGGCGCCAAATCTTTTGGGTTACCGTTGCAGTCGCAGGTGTTAATCGCCATTGCTTTCACCAGAATCCGCGCATCTACTGTCCGGGTGAACGGACGCTGTCACAAGGGGAAGCCAGTAGAGAGCACTCGGTCTCGTGATCGCTAACCAATTACGACATGAACATCGTGCGTCAGCCCGTCGTCAGTAAGTGGTACGATCCCGTCAGCAAAGACGGTTCCGTCCAACGTAACGGAGCGCACTCCCCGACCTGCCCTTTTTGAATTATCGAAATGGACGCGGTATGTCGCCGATCCATGCTTGTAGCTCAACTCATAACCTGACCAGCTTGCCGGAACACGGGGCTCAAATCGCAGGGTCTGGTCTTGTCGGCGCAGTCCAAGGATGGCTTCCAGTGCCACTCGATACAACCAGGCGGCTGATCCGGTGTACCACGTCCAGCCACCACGTCCGGTGTGCGGTGGTGCACCATAAACGTCGGCGCTGACGACATAAGGCTCGACCATATAGTGCTCGGCATCACGCTTCGTCGAAGCATGATTGATCGGATTGATCAGGCCCCAAAGCTCCAGGGCCCGATCGCCGTCTCCTTGCAGTGCCGACGCGAGCACGAACCATGCGGCCGCATGGGTATACTGTCCGCCATTTTCTCGTATGCCGGGAACATAGCCCTTGATGTAGCCCGGCTGCAGGGACCCCCTGTCGAACGGCGGGTCGAACAACTGAATCAGCTTGTCTTGCCGGCGCACGAGCCTTTGATAGGCCGCGCTCATCGCCTTCGACGCGCGCTCCTCGTCGGCCAAGCCAGAGATGACGGCCCAAGCCTGCGGAATGGCATCGATCTGGCATTCGTCGTTGGAGGATGAACCGAGAGGCGTGCCGTCGTCAAAATAGGCGCGGCGATACCAGGCGCCGTCCCAAGCATGTGCTTCCAGGGCAGCGCGCAGTTCCTCGGCGCGTTCTAGGCACCACTTGGCACGGCCGTCATCGCCGCGCGAAGATGCGGTCATCGCAAATGAATTCAGTACCGTCAAAAAGAACCAGCCGTTCCAAACGCTTTCACCTCTGCCGCCGGCTCCAACCTTGTTCATGCCATCGTTCCAGTCGCCGGTTCCCATGAGCGGCAAGCCGTGGCGGCCGAGCCGGAACCCGTGCTCCAATGCCCGGACGCAGTGCTCGTAGACGGTACCGGCCCCTTCGCTGAGTACAGGAACGCCGAAATCCTCTTCCTGATCCTCCTTCAGTGGTGGTGATGCGATGAAGGGTACCCGCTCATCAAGCAGGTGGGCATCGCCAGTAATCGAAACATAGTGGTGAACCACGAAAGGCAGAAAATACAGGTCATCGGTCATGCGCGTGCGCACCCCGACGCCGGACGGAGGATGCCACCAGTGCTGGACGTCGCCCTCCGTGAATTGGCGGCCGGCCGCCCGCAGAATCTGCGAACGAGTCTCATTCGGCGCACTGTGGACCAATGCCATCACATCCTGGAGCTGATCCCTGAAGCCGAACGCGCCTCCGGACTGATAGAAGGCAGAGCGCGCCCAGACGCGACAAGCGAGCACCTGGTACAACAACCAACGATTCATCATCAAGTTCAAGCCGATGTCCGGCGTTGAAACCCGCACCGCATTTAGAATTTCGTCCCATTCACGAGATATGACGGCGAAGCTTTCACGAGCACGGCCGGATTCGGCATGTTCGCGAACAAGCCGGCGGACCTCGTCGAGCCCAGCAGCCTGTCCAAGGACGAAGACAATCTCCTTGCTCTCGCCGGGCGCCAACGAAACACCTACCATCAACGCACCGCAGGGATCTTGCAGAGGGCCGAAACTCTCCGCCAGACCGGAGTGCTCCAGGGCTGCCGGCCGAAAAACGGTACCGTATTTGCCCAGAAACCCCGTGCGATCCGACGTGGCTGAACTCGCAGCGGGATTGGCGGCCACAAATGCCAGTTTTCCAGCAAAGTCGTTGGCCCATGGATTCCACGCCACGATGGCTCCTGAAGCGGCATCGCGTTCGCAGACGATCTGCATCGCGGCGTCTTCACGGTGCACCCCCAGAACCCACTCGACGAAATAAGTTGCCGATAGATGGCGACTCTTGGAGTCACTGTTGGTCAATCCGAGACGAACGATCTTGATTTCATCATTCGGCGGAACATGCACGGTTAATGTCTGATGGAGCTTTCGACTGTCGCTTTCATAACGACTGTAGCCCTGGCCATGCCGAACGGTCACGAACGTTCGCTCGCCGAGTGGCAAGGGCGTCGGAGTCCAAACCTCTCCGGTCTCTTCGTCCCGCAAGTAGACGACCTCGCCAGGCGTGTCCGAAACCGGGTCGTTCGACCAAGGCGTCAACCGGTTCATCTGGCTGTTGCCGGCCCAGGAATAGCCAAGTCCGGCTTCCGTCGTTAGGCAGCCGAAACTCGGGTTTGCGATGACGTTGCTCCACGGAGCCGGGGGCAGTGCCGACGGTTGCGAATTGACCCCGTCCACCGCAACGACGTATTCGCGCCCGTCAAGGGTGAAGCCTCCGAATCCGTTCCAAAACAGCAGATCCTTCACTGGGGCGGATGCAGGTTCCTTGAGTACGTCGCTTGCTCGCGACGTCCGCGCCTGTGAGGAACGCGATTCAACCGGGTCTTGCCGATCAAACTGCTTGGCGAGTGAACCCGATCTACTCGACAGGACGATGCGGGAGGCGGCGGCGATCGTTTCCACTTGATCGTCCGAGGCGGTGGCGGCTGACAAGACAAAGATTCCTCCTGGCTTGCCCAGCATGTCGGCCTCCGACCCGGCTTGCAGTTTCGTGATCAATCGCTTGGTACTGGTGGCGCCCCGCTCATCGAACAAGACAAGGTCGAATTGCAGACCTCGGCGGCGGCTGAAGTCGTGCGCAATCGTGACCTCACGAACAAGTGGCTTGTCGCCGTCGCTATCGATACGAACCAACACGATCGGAAGATCGCCCGAAATTCCGTGAGCCCATAGAGCCGCTCGGTCCAATCGGCTTTTCTTGAATGGACCCGCCTGCCGCATGGTCGGATTAGCAAACACGATACAGCCAGCGAGCCGGTTGAATAGGGCCACCTCGTCGGCAGTCAGCTTCAGATCTTCGGTTTGATGACTCTCCAGCGCGGCAGCGAATGCCTCATCGACCGCGTCGATACTCGAATACTGCTTGGCGATTGCCCGGACTGCCGATTCGTCGTCATCGGCTCCCGTCACGAAAGCCACGCGCGCCGTAGCGCCAGGCTCCAGATGCACCGTCCGTCGCAGACAGAAGACCGGATCGAGAACGGGACCTGTCGTTCTGGAAAGCGCTGTGCCTGCGTCAAATGCTGCGGGATTTGACGGCGTGCGGCCGCGTCCAAGGAATCTCAATCGATCGGTCTCATACTCCAGTACCTCGCCGACCTGTTCGCTGGACGACGAAACATGAACCGCCCAGACTGGTCTTTCTTCTGCATGGCGCGGCCTGCGACGCGCAAACAGGGCGCCCGTCACATCATCGTAGTCTGTCTCCACGAAGAGCTTGGCAAATGCCGGGTGCGCCCGGTCCGCGCGGCGATCGTTCAGGCACACCTCGGAATAGCTGGTGAATTCGAGGCTTCGTTCCCTTTTGCCATGGTTCAGGACCGTAAGCACCCGCACCTCCGCGTCGGCATTCGGTGGGACGCAGACTTTCCAGGAAATATCGATGTCTTCGGCGCGACAGCGGAACTCGGTCCTGTCACCATGAAAAGCGTGCTCGTAGATGGTTGCAGGTCGGAAGACTGGTTGCCTTCCAATGGACCACAGCGTGTTGTCTGCCAGATCTCGAACGTAGCAGAACTGCCCCCAGCAATCTCGTGTCAGATCCTCCCGCCACCGAGTAACGTCAAGGTCCCGCCACCTGCCACGACCGGCACCGGCGCCCGTGATCATGACGCTGTAGCGACCGTTAGAGAGCAAAGCGACGGCATGCCCCGGACCTAGCAACTCAGGACGGCCACTCTGTCTCGCCTTAGACGCGCCAAGGACCGATTTTGACATCAGCGTTTCCCCACCTTAACGCAAAGCTGGACGACGGCGCCCGCGCCAGAGCGGCGCAGATGTGGCGTTGTTCGAGCCCGCAGGGCGCAAAAGCCATGCGAGCATGCAAAAGGTCTCCGGCTCGCCGGAAACGCCCGGCGCTCCACCGGGTTCTAGCCAGCGAGGTGTCCATTCCAGATCCTCACTGCGGGTATCTCGTGGTAGTAGGCGAGAACGCTCAACGTGCCGGTATTCAAGAGAAAATGCTGTCCTGCACGCGGTGGCAATCCAATCCACCTTGCCGCGAGCACGCGCAGCACGTGCCCATGTGCGAACAGCGCGACGTCGCCGTTAGCAGCCCGCGCCCGACCCACGACCTGATCCACACGAGCACCAACTTGCGCCGGTTTCTCCCCGCCCGGGCATCCGTCCCGGAAAATCAACCAGCCCGGACTTTTTGCCTCGATTTGCTGAGGCGTCAGCCCCTCGTATTCGCCGTAGTTCCACTCCATCAAGCCCGGATCGACAATGGCGTTCTCGCCGAAGCCCGCCAAGTCGCAAGTCTCCCGTGCCCGCTGCAGCGGGCTTACGAGAACGAGCGCGAACGTCTGCTTGGCCAGTACCGGCCGCATTCGCTCAGCCTGTCGTCGTCCATTGTCGGTCAGGGAGACGTCTGTTGTGCCGGTATGCTGACCGCTCAGGCTCCACTCGGTCTCCCCATGTCTGATTACGAATATATTCACGTCCAGCCCTCCCAGCTTGGACGTTTGAACGTCCCATCCGACCGGCGCCAGGATGCACCGACGGTATTCCTCGTCGCCCCGGCTGGCCGCAATGGGGCGGATGCCCTAGGCTAGCGCTTCCATCTCATCGGTGTATGCCCCGAGACTGGCCGCCCCGTTGCAGCGAGCCCGGTGGTAAAGAGCCTGCTGACCCAGCTGCAGGTTCTCATCGCGCCCATGCCACGCCTTCAACGCCGGATCCTGGAGGGCGCGCCCATAGGAAAAGCTGATCTTCCAGGGGTTTGGTCCGGGCAGTCGGTTGATGGCGTTGAGGTGGGCGGTGGCCACCAGGTCGTCCTGACCGCCTGACAGGAACACGATACCGGGGACCGCCGCGGGGACGTGCTGGCGCAAGCAGCGGAGTGTGGCAACCGCAACCTCCTTCACCTTGTCCGGAGGAGAGCACTCTTCACCCGCGATCACCATGTTGGGCTTGAGCAGCATGCACTCCAGTACGACACGCTGCTCGAAGAGGGCGCGGAAGACCGCGTGAAGGACCACGCCGGTCACCTCCTCGCAGCGGGCGATCGTGTGCGATCCGTCCATCAACACCTCCGGTTCGACGATCGGCACGAGATGCTGCTCCTGACAAAGCGCGGCGTATCGACCGAGCGCGTGTGCGTTGGCACTGACGCACGCGGCACTCGGCAGGTTGTCCGCAATGCGAATAACTGCACGCCACTTCGCGAAGCGGGCGCCCATACTGCGGTACTCGGAGAGGCGATCTCGAAGCCCGTCGAGCCCTTCAGTGATCTTCTCGTCGAAAGAGCCGGCGAGAGGCTTTGCGCCGGTATCGACCTTGATGCCAGGAAGGATGCCCTGGTCGGAGAGGAGTTGAGCGAACGAGACCCCACTGGAGCTCTTCTGGCGGATAGTCTCATCGTGCATGATGACGCCGCTGATGAACTCGGCCGCGCCTACGGACGCGAAGAGCATTTCACGGTAGGTGCGTCGGCTTTCCTCGGTGGACTGGATTTTCAGCGCGTCGAACCGCTTGGTCAAAGTGGGGACGGTTTCATCCGCCGCCAGAATGCCCTTTCCCTTTGCGACTAGCGCCGCCGCGATGCTCCCCAGATCGTGGTTCATCGTACATCCTCTGGTCTTCGAAAGAATATCAGTCGAGATCAGAGCTGGCTTTGACTTCGATCAACAGGACGCGAAATTCAATTTCGCTCGGCCAAATCCAATGCATGCTGGGCGATCATCACTTCTTCGTCAGTCGGGACAATGAGCAAGGCGAAGCGGCGTCTTCGCTCGACATCTCCAGCTCTGCCGCTGTGTTGGCGGGTGAATGGAACGTGCTCCGGGCGTTCGAGCTTCGCTGTCCGGCGTCAATCTTCGAGTCCCCGCATCTGCAACGCCGCACTTTGCGGTCCGGAGGCGTGGGGCGATTCATGTCCGAACAAGGGCGCCTCATTGATTCAACGCAATGCCGGGTCGATGAAATTGAAGTAAAGTTTTGGTTTCGGCTGACGTGCCTCCGTCGCTGCTCAGCCGCAGCTTGTGGTGGCGCGTGCCTGTGTCGAGAGGAGCGACCCATGGCTTCGACCAACACTGCAATCAGCATGAACCACGATACCGTCGAGAGTTCAGCGGCATCTCGTCCTCTTTCGCCTGACGAATTGCATCTGCTCGATGCTTACTGGCGGGCTTCCAACTATCTCTCGGTCGGCCAGATATACCTGCTCGACAATCCGCTGCTCAGAGAGCCGCTGAAGCGCGAGCACATCAAGCCGCGATTGCTCGGGCACTGGGGAACCTCCCCGGGCCTCGACATGCTCTATGTGCACCTGAATCGGGTCATCAAGCGCGACGACCTCAACATGATCTACGTCATCGGCCCTGGCCACGGCGGACCGTCACTCGTCGCTCACGCTTACCTCGAAGGCACCTACAGCGAGGTCTATCCCAATATCAGCCAGGACGCGCAGGGCATGAAGCGGCTGTTCAAGCAGTTCAGCTTCCCCGGCGGCATACCGAGCCACGTCGCACCTGAAACGCCCGGCAGCATCCACGAGGGCGGCGAGCTCGGATACGCGCTCAGCCATGCCTACGGCGCGGCATTCGACAACCCCGACCTGATCGTCGCTTGCGTCGTAGGCGACGGGGAAGCCGAGACCGGGCCGCTCGCGACCGGATGGCAGGGCAACAAATTCCTCAATCCCGCCCGCGACGGCTGCGTGCTGCCGATCCTTCATCTGAACGGCTACAAGATTGCCAATCCCTGCTTTCTCGCCCGCATTCCCGAGGAGGAACTGCGCAAGTTCTTCGAGGGCATGGGCTACAAACCGTATTTTGTCGGGGGCCGCGATCCCGAGGATGTCCACCAGAAGCTCGCCGGCGTGCTCGACATCGCCGTCGGCGAGATCAAGAAAATCTGGGCCGATGCGCGTACGAACGGTAATCTCAAGCGCCCGGCATGGCCGATGATCGTCTTCCGGACGCCGAAGGGCTGGACATGCCCGCCGGAGATCGACGGCAAGAAATGCGAGGACTACTGGCGCTCGCACCAAGTGCCCATGGGCGAGATGGACAAGCCGGAGCATATCCGCATTCTCGAGCAATGGATGAAAAGTTACAGGCCGGAAGAGCTTTTCGACGAGACCGGCCGGCTCAAGTCCGAAATCGCTTCCCTTGCTCCTGAGGGCGCTCGGCGGATGAGCGACAATCCGCATGCCAATGGCGGGCTCGTTTTGCGTGATTTGAAGATGCCCGACTTCAAGGACTATGCCGTGGAGCTTTCCGGCCACGGAACGACTGTCGCAGAGTCGGCCCGCGTCATGGGCAAGTTTCTCCGGGATGTGATGAAATCGAACCTGGAGAGCCAGAACTTCCGCTTGTTCAGTCCAGACGAGAACAACTCAAACCGGTGGCAAGATGTGCTCGAGGTCACCAACCGCTGCTACATGGCAGAGATTTATCCGGAGGACGACCACCTTTCGCCGGATGGTCGAGTGATGGAGGTGCTGAGCGAACACCAGTGCCAGGGATGGCTCGAGGGCTACCTACTGACCGGACGCCACGGCTTCTTTTCCTGCTACGAAGCATTCATCCACATCATCGACTCGATGTTCAACCAGCACGCCAAGTGGCTGAAGGTCTCGAAGGAAATCCCGTGGCGGCGCCCGATCGGCTCTCTCAACTACTTCCTGAGCTCCCATGTCTGGCGGCAGGATCACAACGGCTTCAGCCATCAGGACCCCGGCTTCATCGATCACGTCGTTAACAAGAAGGCCGACGTCATCCGGGTTTATCTGCCGCCGGACGCGAACACGCTGCTATCGGTTACGGATCATTGCCTGAGGAGCCGCGACTACGTCAATGTCGTCGTCGCCGGCAAACAGCCCGCGCCGCAATGGCTTACCATGGACCAGGCGATCAAGCACTGCACCGCCGGCCTCGGGATCTGGGAGTGGGCGAGCAACGACAAAGGAGCCGAGCCGGATGTGGTGATGGCCTGCTGCGGCGACGTTCCGACCCTGGAGACGCTGGCAGCGGTCGAATTGATCCGTGAGCACCTGCCGGATATCAAGGTGCGCGTCATCAATGTGGTGAACCTGATGAAGCTGCAGCCAGCGGAAGAGCATCCGCACGGCCTGTCGAACCGCGACTTCGATGCATTGTTCACCAAGGACAAGCCGATCATCTTCGCCTTCCATGGATATCCTTGGCTGATCCACCGACTCACCTACCGTCGCGCGAATCACAAAAATCTGCACGTGCGCGGCTACAAGGAAGAGGGTACGACGACCACGCCATTCGACATGGTGGTGCTGAACCAGCTCGACCGATACCATCTGGTCGAGGACGTGATTGACCGGCTGCCGCAACTGGGGGCCCGTGCCGCCTATTTCAAGCAGGCGATCCACGAGAAACTGATCGAGCATAGGCAGCATATCGAGAAATACGGCGACGACATGCCTGCGATCAGCGGCTGGAGATGGGGCCTGAAAAGTACCGCCAGTAAATCTCAGGGCACGTCGACTGAAGGGGATAACGTTTAAGGACACCACGCGTCGGAAACTCGAGGGTCCTGATACAAGGGACCAACCCCAAGGACATGGGATACGAACGCATTCGTCCTCAGGAGATCGCCCGACGGAGCAGAAACCATGCCCGAGATGCTCTCGACCGATGCCGATCTCCATGGGCAGCCGACCGATGAAAACCTCGGGCGGCTGCAGTTCACGACATTGCTGTACTACCTGCAGGTCACAAATCCGGACAACGGCTTGGTTCGTGACAAAACGGAACCGAGCGCCCCGGCAAGCATAGCGGCAATCGGCATGGCGCTGGGGACGATTCCCGTTGTTGTCGAACGCGGCGTAATCATCCGCGAATTCGCGGCCAAGATTACCCGCAAGCGATTGCGATTCTTGTTGGAACTTCCACAAGGACCAGAGCCGGACGCCTCTGGTTACAAAGGCTTCTTCTATCATTTCCTCGATATCGAGACCGGGCGCCGGGTCTGGCAATGCGAATTGTCGACCATTGATTCGGCTTTCCTGTTTGCGGGCGCTTTGACCGTGGCAGCCTATTTCGACCAGGACACGGCCGCCGAAGCGGAGATCCGGCAACTTGCCACGGCGCTTTACCGGCGTGCCGACTGGAACTGGGCCCGCGATCATGGCCCTACTATCACCCACGGCTGGCGGCCGGAAAGCGGGTTCATCCCTTACCGATGGCGCGGATATGACGAGGGACTGCTTCTCTATATCCTCGGCTTGGGTTCGCCGACCCATCCCTTGCCCACAGAATCCTACACCGCCTATACGGAAAGCTACGAATGGAGGAATATATTCGGCCGCGAGCTGCTCTATTCAGGCCCCCTCTTTACGCACCAGCTTTCCCATATGTGGGTTGATTTTCGGGGAATCCGCGACGCCTTCATGCGCGAGCACGACAGCGACTACTTCCAGAACAGCCGACAGGCGACGTTCGTGCAGCAGGAATATGCGATTCGCAACCCGATGCAGTTCGTAGGCTACGGCGAGCACTGCTGGGGTTTCACCGCAAGTGACGGGCCCGGTTGGGTCACGCGAGTGGTCAATGGCGTCAAGCGGGAGTTCTTCGATTACATCGCCCGAGGGGCTCCATTCGGGCCAGACGACGGAACTGTTTCACCATGGGTTGTCATCGCTTCGCTTCCATTCGCGCCTGAAATTGTCATTCCGACAGCCCGCAACTTTGCCCGAATGAACCTCGGCATGACACGACTGTACGGGTTCAAACCATCGTTCAATCAGTCGTTTTCGGTGGAAAACAGTCCCACTGGATGGTGGGTCACTCCGTACCACTTTGGCATCGACCAGGGACCGGTTGTGCTGATGGTTGAAAACTACCGGACGGGCTTGCTCTGGGACATCATGCGCCGATCCGGACCCGTTGTGTCGGGGCTGCGCAGAGCCGGGTTCACCGGGGGTTGGCTGTGACACGCATGCTCATAGAAGGGCGGAAGGCGCCCTGCCGATCCACTGCGCCCGCCTGCCTTTCGTAACCCGTCCACGAACTGCCCGGCCGCTACTGCCGTCTTTTGCATCTCGGACAAGACGAGCGGCGCCGGAGGACGCGGACTGCCTGAACCTTCGGAAGCGTCGGTCATGGCGATCGCCGATCCCGACTTGTCGCTGCGCGACATTGCCGCCCAGTTGGACCAGATGCATGAGCGGCCGCCACGGGGGCGGCCGGAAATGGTAGCCGTCTTCCGTCAGTCCGCTGTTGGACGAGGCGAGCCGCGTCGGGCTCGTTCGCTTGTGCGCGCCTGGCCATGAGGTGCCCGAGCTTGCAAAGACGCGCCATTGCCGCCAACGGACGGATGACAGCTTCGCGCGCCACCAGAATCCTTCGCTTTCAAACCGTCACCGACTCGAATAGTCCTCGAAGGAGAGAAGCGCTTCGTTGAAGTGCTGTGCGCTCCTGTGCGTCAAGATCAGGGAGCAGTTCGGTTGTAATGCCTTCACGACCCACGACACGGGGTATCGATAAAGCTACATCCTGCACTCCCGCGACCACTGCGGTGACACTCGAGACCGATAGCACCGCCTGCTCGTCCTGTCTTATCGCCCCGACAATTCGGGCAAGACCCGCTCCAATCCCGTAGTAGGTAGAGCCTTTGCCCTTGATGATTGTGTAGGCCGCGTTACGGGTCTTGCTGTCGATGTCTGCCCGGACGGCGTCCGTAATTGGCGCGCCGACCCGTGCACCGAAGAGAGCAATCGGAACGGTGCCGGCCCTGGCGCCGGACCAGGCCAGCACCTGGCTGTCACCGTGTTCGCCAAGCACGTAGGCGTGAATGGATCGGGGCGACACGCGAAGGTGCGCCCCGAGCAGGCTGCGAAAGCGCGCGGTGTCGAGGATCGTACCCGAGCCGATTACCCGCTGGGTCGGCAGCCCCGAATAAATCGCGGCGATTTGGGTCATGATGTCGACCGGATTGGATGCGACGAGCAGAATTGCATTCGGGCAAAAGCGAATGATCTCGCCGACCACGGTGCGGAAGACAGCGGCGTTGCGACCCAGCAGGTCGGTCCGCGTCTCGCCGGGTCGCTGGGCGACCCCCGCGGCGATGACGACGACACCGGCATCTCGGAGGCGATCGTAGTCTCCGTGAACGATCGACGTCGCCGACGCAAATGGCATCGCATGTGCGATATCAAGGGCATGTGCCTCGGCGAGAGCTGGATCGAGATCAACCAGCACAATCTCGCTTGCCACGCCTCGCAGGCCGAGAGCGTAGGCAGTCGCACTGCCCACCATGCCGGTTCCGACAATACCGACTTTCATCCCGTGTCCCTCCATCGCGACCCGCAGCTGGGCGAGAAGGCGATCCGAAAGCTCGAAACGAGAACAAATTCTCCCAAACGGGAGCCCAAATGACTGAAAATGTTCCAACTGTGAGAAAGAAAAAGCGGCTTATAATCAAGTGGCTGGGGAACCTGGATTCGAACCAGGACTAACGGAGTCAGAGTCCGCTGGTCTACCGTTAACCTATTCCCCAAGGCCTGCAGGCGATGTGGCCGCCCGCGTCGGTGTGGCGGGCTTATAAACAAAAGAACTGCCGATGCAAATACCCTTTGGCAAAAAAATGCGGCCGGCCTGTGGTCAAGGCGCTGTCAGCGGGCACGGATCGCCGGCTTTTTGGACGCTGAGGCGGCGGAGCTGCGGTCGGTTGTGCGCCTCCAAAAAAAGTTTGGCGAAAAAGGGCGGCGCTGGTACAGTCGCGCCAACGCAAAATCGAGAGAGCGCCTTGAGCGGCCGGAAGGCTTCGCGCGGCGCGATGGTTGAGACAAGTGAAAGACCCCGATCACGGCGCAAAGCCGTCTGAATCCGGGGCGTCGGCAGCAGGTCGTGGCGAGGCGCATAAGCTTGTGCCGCGCGGCGGCAAGGGGAAACGGAGGCGGCGCAAGTCGTCCGGTTCGCCGTCTGCAGTTGCCAGCCGATCCGGGCATCCCGGAGAAGCAGGGCGTCCCGCAGCACTGGACGAAGCGGAGCCGGCGCGCAAGCGCAAGCGGCGCCGCCGTTCGAAGGCCGCAAGGCCGCAGGGCCAGGCGCCCGCCGTTTCAGGCGCCGCCGCCCACGAGACATCGATCACCGACAAGAAGGGCCAGAAGCGCGGCAAGAAGGCGCGCCAACGGCGCGGCCTGCAGGGGCGGCCGCTCGCGTCCAGCGGCAAGCCGCTTGCGGCGGAACGGCCCGCCGAAACCCAGCGGCCGCGCGAGGCCTCGGCCGCGCCGCAACAGCCGCGCAAGGATGAGCTGCGCGCTCCATATGTCACGCCCAGCGAGCCGCCCGTGCCGCTTTATGCGGCGCTCGACCTCGGCACCAACAATTGCCGTCTTCTGGTCGCGCAGCCGACCCGGCCGGGGCAGTTCCGCGTCGTCGACGCCTTCTCGCGGATCGTCCGGCTCGGCGAGGGGCTCGGCGCCAGCGGCAGGCTCTCCGACGATGCGATGGAACGCTCCGTCGAAGCGCTGAAGATCTGCGCCGGCAAGCTCAATGCCCGTTCGATCCGCCGCCGCCGGCTGATCGCCACCGAGGCGGCGCGCGCCGCCGAGAACGGCGAGACCTTCATGATGCGCGTCGCTGAGGAAACCGGGCTCGATCTCGAAATCATCGATCGCGAGACCGAGGCGCGGCTTGCCGTTTCCGGCTGCTCGTCGCTCGTCGATCGCGAGACCAAGTCGGTCGTCCTCTTCGACATCGGCGGCGGCTCGTCGGAAATCGCGGTGATCCGCATCGGCGACAACCGCTCGAGCCGGCTCGCCAACCACATCACTCATTGGACCTCGCTGCCGGTCGGCGTCGTGACGCTTTCCGAACGGCACGGCGGCGAGCACGTGACGCCGCAGAGCTTCGAGACGATGGTGCGCGAAGTCGAAGGCATGCTCGACCGGTTCGACGGCCCGTCGGTCGAAGCGCTGGAAAGCGCCTCCGGCAGCGGCTTCCATCTGATCGGCACGTCGGGCACGGTGACGACGCTTGCTGGCGTCCATCTCGACCTGCCGCGCTACGACCGGCGCCGGGTGGACGGGCTCTGGCTCACCGACGAAGAAGTCTCGGCCATGCAGGCGCGCCTGCTCTCCTGGGATTTTGCTGCGCGCGCCGCCAACCCCTGCATCGGCCCGGATCGCGCCGATCTGGTGCTTGCCGGCTGCGCGATCCTCGAGGCGATCCGCCGCCGCTGGCCGTCGACGCGGATGCGCGTCGCCGACCGGGGGCTGCGCGAGGGCCTGCTGACCGACATGATGGCTGACGACGGCGCCTGGCGCCGGGCGCGTCCGCGTCGTTATCAGCGCGGTCAGGGACCCACGGCTGCAAGCGAGGAGCGGCTGAGGCCCCACGAAGGGAACAAGGCATGACGAAATCCCCGATCGGCGGCAACCGCAGCGGTCGCAAGCTCGGCCAGAAGGTGAAGAAGGGCAAGCTCAAGGCGTCGTCACGCCGCTGGCTGGAACGGCACATCAACGACCCTTACGTGCAGCGCGCCCAGCTCGAAGGCTATCGCGCCAGAGCAGCCTTCAAGCTTCTGGAGATCGACGAGAAGCACAAGATCCTATCGGGTGCCCGACGCATTATCGATCTCGGCGCCGCACCCGGAAGCTGGTCGCAGATCGCGGCCAAGGTGACGAATTCGAGCGATGCCGACCCGCGCGTGGCGGCGATCGACTTTCTCGAGATGGACCCGATCCCCGGCGTCCGCTTCCTGCAGATGGATTTCCTAGATCCGCAAGCGCCGGAAAAGCTCAAGGAGGCGATCGGCGGGACGCCGGACCTCGTGCTCTCCGACATGGCGGCACCGACCACCGGACACCGGCAGACCGACCATCTGCGCACCATGCATCTCTGCGAGGTGGCGGCGCATTTCGCGGTCGAGGTGCTGGCCAAGGGCGGGCACTTCCTGGCGAAGACCTTCCAGGGCGGCACGGAGCGCGATCTTCTCAACATGCTGAAGCAGAATTTCCGCCAGGTCATTCATGTGAAGCCGGCTTCGTCGCGTGCGGAATCGGTCGAGATGTTCCTGCTTGCCAAGGGGTTCAAGGGCCGGGATGCGGCCGCGAGCGAGGAGGCGGCGGAGGACGCCGCGGCGGAATAGGACCATGCTGCTTTACGTGACGGTCGGCACCAACGATCTCGAACGCGCCGGCGCCTTCTATGATGTCGTGCTCCCGACCCTTGGCTACCGTCGCCAGCGGCAGGACGAAACCGAGATCGGCTACGGCGCCGATGGCGATGTGCGCGTCCGCTTCTGGGTGGTCACCCCGTTCAACCGCGAGCCTGCCACCTATGGCAACGGCGTGAGCATCGCGCTCGTGGCCGAGACGCGGAGCGCTGTCGATGCCTTCCATGCGGCGGCGCTGGCTGCCGGCGGCACCGACGAGGGCGCGCCGGGGCTGCGGCCGTTCCACGCGCATTTTTATGGCGCCTGGGTCCGGGATCTCGATGGCAACAAGATTGCCGCCGTCTGCGAACGCCCGGAATAGAGCACGATGCTGCCCGGCCGCTTTGTGAGGGCAGTTGGCGGAGCCCACCCCCCTCTGCCCTGCCGGGCATCTCCCCCACAAGGAGATCGACTCGCGGCGACCCCCTCGTTCCCGCATTTGCCTTGCAGCACTGCGGCATCCGCGGCCTTGATGTGGGGCGTGGCGATGCTTCCGGCCAATCTCCACCCTTGTGGGGGAGATGCCCGGCAGGGCAGAGGGGGGTGCCGATGTCTGGAACAGCTCCCGTCCAGCCGCCCAGATTGTATTCTACTTGCCCGCCGTGGCCTCGGCTTCCCGGAGCGCTTTTCGATGGCCGGATACGGACGCTCCGGCATTCTTCGCCATGGTCAGGAACGGGATCGCCGCCAGCAGGTTGGCCGCCGCGATCATCATGAAGGCGATGTGGAAATCGTCGAGGGCCAGCGGCCCGCCGTCGATCGCGGTTTGAATCTCGAGGATCGCACCGGCCACCGCCACTCCGAGCGCGAGACTGATCTGCTGCAGCACGGCGCTCATCGATGTCGCCTTGCTGGCGTCCGCGTCGTCGATGTCGGCGAATGAGAGCGCGTTGACGCTGGTGAAAAAGAAGGAGCGGGCGAAGCCGGCGACGAGCAGGATCGAAAGCATGGCAAGGTACGGCGTCGCCGGCGTGAAGAAACCGTTCGCGAAGGTGGTGACGGCGGCGATCACGGCGGCAACGATCAGCGTGGTCCGGAAGCCGGCAAGGGCAAGCACGCGCCGGGCGAAGAACTTGGTGGTGATCGCGCCGACAGCGCCGATGAAGGTAATCAGCCCCGACTGGAACGGATTGAGGCCGAAGCCGATCTGCAGCATCAGCGGCATCAGGAAAGGAACGGCGCCGACGGAGATACGGAAGATCGTGCCGCCGACCGAGGCGGCGCGGAAGGCGCCGTCGCGAAACAGCCCGAGATCGAGCACCGGCGCCGGATGGCGGCGGGCGTGGAAGATGTAGAGGAAGGTCGCTGCGACACCGGCCGAGACCGAAGCGATGCCGACCGCAGGCGGCAGGGCCGGCAGGCTGACGACCGACAGGCCGAAGACGATGCCCGACGCGGCGATGCCGCCGAGCAGGAAGCCGAGGATGTCGACCGGCGGCGGGTTTCGTACCTCCATCTCCGGCAGGTAGATGCCGGAAAGCACATAGCCGGCGATGCCGACGGGCACGTTGATCAGGAAGATCCAGTGCCAGGAGAAATAGGTGGTGATGAAGCCGCCGAGCGGCGGGCCCGCCAGGGGGCCGACAAGGGCGGGGATGGTGAGCAACGCCATGGCCGAGACGAGCTCGCTGCGCGGGGTGCCGCGCACCAGGACGAGGCGTGCGACCGGCGTCATCATCGCGCCACCCATGCCTTGCAGGAAGCGCGACAGCACGAAGGCGACGAGGCTGTCGGCGACGGCGCAGAACACCGACCCAATGATGAAGATGAGGATCGCAGCGCGAAAAATGCGCTTGGCACCGAAGCGGTCCGCCATCCAGCCGCTCAACGGTATGAAGATCGCCAGCGCCACCATGTAGGCGGTGAGCGCCAGCTTGAGCGTGATCGGCCCGACCCCGATGTCATGCGCGATCGCCGGCAGCGATGTTGAAATGACGGTGGAATCCATCTGCTCCATGAAGAGAGCGATGGCGAGGATCATCGGGACGATGCGGTTCATGAGAGGCCTTGGATGCGGGGCTCGGTGTCCGGTAGACGGTCCCGATGGCTTTGTCGGGGCAAAACCGGCGATTGCAGATCAAAAGCCTGTGATGTGGCTGACCTTTTCTGTCAAGGCCGCTACTTCTTGCCTGCGGCGAGCAGGAGCAGCGCCGATCAACAGGAGCGATCATGATCACACATAGTTTCAAGCGCCGAACCCTTTTCGGGGCAGGGGCGGCTGCCTTGGCAGCGCCGGGCCTTTTGACGGGGATCGCAACGGCTCAGGAAAGTGCGGAAATGGGCGCCATGGCAAGTGATGCGGCTTTCAAGGTGTTGAAGCTCGGCACCTTCAAGGTGACGGTGATCAGCGACGGCACCCGCGCCTCGGAAAACCCGCACGAGACCTATGGCACCAACCAGCCCGCAGAGGCGGTCTCCGCGTTGCTCGAACAGAATTTCCTGCCGACCACCGGTCTTATCAACGGCTTTGCCCCGGTTCTGGTCGATACCGGATCGGAGATCGTGTTGTTCGACACGGGCCTGGGCGAGGGTGGCCGGGAGGCCGGAACCGGAAAACTCGCCGAAGGGATCCGGGCCGCCGGCTACGCGCCGGAGCAGGTCTCGGTCGTCGTCATCACTCATATGCACGGCGATCATATCGGCGGCCTCGTGGAAGGCGGCAAGCCGGCCTTCCCGAACGCCCGCTATGTGACCGGCCAGGTGGAGTTCGACTTCTGGAAGGACGAGGCTCGCGTCGGTACGCCGGCCGAAAACGGCCACAAGGCGGTGCTGCAGAAAGTCGTCCCCCTGGCGGAAAAGACCACCTTCATCGCTGACGGTGCCGAGGTGGTTCCGGGGATCGCCGCCATCGCTGCTTTCGGCCACTCCCCAGGGCACATGATCTACCGGCTCGAGTCCGAGGGCAAGGCGCTGATCCTGACCGCGGACACGTCCAACCACTACGTCCTGTCGCTGCAGCGGCCGGATTGGGAGGTTCGCTTCGACATGGACAAGGCTGCGGCGAGCGCCACACGCAGAAAAGTCTTCGACATGATCGCGACCGACCGGCTGCCCTTCATCGGTTACCACATGCCGTTCCCAGCCGTCGGCTTCGTCGAGCGGCAGGACCAGGGCTACCGCTTCGTGCCGGCAACCTACCAGTTCGACATTTGAATTCAGAGCTTTGTTGCTCTGCAACAACAAATATGCGGGGCCCGGGAGATTTCCGGGCCTTAACTATTTCCATTCTGACATAACCGTGTTACGAGCCCTCGCCAACTTCCAAGACAAGCTTTGAAGTCACCCGGTGGACAAGTCGCTGATGGTCCCCGGGGATTTTCGTATATTCGAAGAGGAACTGGCCATGGCGCGCATCATCGAAACGGCAACCGGTCTGGAGGCTCTGACCTTCGACGACGTCCTGCTCCAGCCGGGACATTCCGAGGTTATGCCGGGCCAGACGAACATCGCGACCCGCATCGCCCAGGACATCGACCTCAACCTGCCGATCCTTTCCGCTGCCATGGACACGGTCACCGAGGCGCGGCTGGCGATCGCCATGGCCCAGGCCGGCGGCATCGGCGTCATCCACCGCAACCTGACGCCTGCCGAACAGGCCGAAGAGGTGCGCCAGGTCAAGAAGTTCGAAAGCGGCATGGTCGTCAATCCGGTGACGATCGGTCCGGATGCGACGCTGGCCGACGCGCTGAGCCTGATGAAGGCGCACGGTATATCCGGCATCCCGGTCGTGGAAAACGGCGGCAGCGGCGGCCAGAAGCAGGGTCGCCTTGTCGGCATCCTGACCAACCGCGACGTCCGCTTCGCTTCCGATCCGAGCCAGAAGATCTACGAGCTGATGACCCGGGAGAACCTGGTCACGGTCAAGGAAAACGTCGACCAGCAGGAAGCCAAGCGCCTGCTGCACAAGCACCGCATCGAGAAGCTGCTCGTCGTCGATCCGGAAGGCCGCTGCGTCGGACTCATCACAGTCAAGGACATCGAGAAGTCGCAGTTGAACCCGAACGCCTCCAAGGACTCCCAGGGACGGCTGCGCGCCGCCGCGGCGGTCAGCGTCGGTGATGACGGCTTCGAGCGCGCCGAGCGGCTGATCGATGCCGGCGTCGACCTGATCGTCGTCGACACCGCCCACGGCCACTCGCAGCGCGTGCTCGACGCGGTCGCCCGGGTGAAGAAGCTGTCGAACTCGGTCCGCATCATGGCTGGCAATGTCGCGACGGCGGATGGGACGAAGGCGCTGATCGACGCCGGCGCCGATGCCGTCAAGGTCGGCATCGGTCCCGGCTCCATCTGCACGACGCGCATTGTTGCCGGCGTCGGCGTGCCGCAGCTGGCGGCCATCATGGCGGCCGTCGAGGCGGCGCAGGCCTCCGGCATCCCGGTCATCGCCGATGGCGGCATCAAATATTCCGGTGATCTTGCCAAGGCGATCGCCGCCGGTGCGTCCGCCGTCATGGTCGGCTCGCTGCTCGCCGGCACCGAGGAAAGCCCGGGCGAGGTATTCCTCTATCAGGGCCGCTCCTTCAAGGCATATCGCGGCATGGGTTCGGTCGGCGCCATGGCGCGCGGTTCGGCCGATCGCTATTTCCAGGCGGAAGTCCGCGACACGCTGAAGCTCGTGCCAGAAGGCATCGAGGGCCAGGTTCCCTATAAGGGGCCGGTCGGCGGCGTCCTGCATCAGCTCGCCGGCGGCCTCAGGGCGTCGATGGGCTATGTCGGCGGCGCGACGATCAAGGAGTATCAGGAACGCGCCACCTTCGTGCGCATCTCCGGCGCCGGCCTTCGCGAAAGCCACGCGCACGACGTGACGATCACCCGCGAGAGCCCGAACTATCCGGGCGCCGCCTGATGTCTGCGGTGGGACGCCGCCCGGCGTCCCACGTCCGTGCTTCATCCTTCACCCTGCGCGGGTCGACGACGGCCGCATCGTTCTCGACCCGAACAGACCCTGCTGTAGATCACGACAAGTAACGCAGTTTTGACGTGTGCCTGCCGTCTGCTGACCTATGCTGTCGGCGCGCGGCCGGCTGTCGACACCGGTTCGCAAGAAACTGCCGGAGGAAAGCATCATGAACAAGCCTGTGATCACTCAGGCAATGATCGATGCCTATGACGAATACACGCACCTTACCCTCGATCGCCGCCGCTTCATGGAGAGGCTGACGACGCTTGCCGGTTCGGCGGCGGCGGCCGCGGCAATTGCCCCGATGCTGGCCGCCGACAGCGCCAAGGCCGAGATGGTCGGCGCGACGGACGAGCGGATCAAGGGAGAGGACATCACCTATCCCGGTGCCGATGGCGAGATGAAGGGCTACCTCGTCAGGCCGGCCAATGCGTCCGGAAAGATCCCGGCAATTATTGTCATCCATGAGAATCGCGGCCTCAATCCACACATCAGGGATGTCGCGCGCCGCGTCGCCCTCGAAGGATTCGTCGCGCTCGCTCCGGATTTCCTGTCGCCCGGCGGCGGAACGCCGCGTGATGAGGACAAGGCGCGCGAGATGATCAGCGCGCTCGACGCGGGTGAAACCGATTCCAACGCGGTGGCGACCGTTGCCTTCCTCATGGATCACGCGGAAAGCACCGGCGATGTCGGCGCGATCGGCTTCTGCTGGGGTGGCGGCATGGTCAATCGCCTTGCCGTCAATTCTCCCGATCTCAAGGCCGGCGTCGCCTACTACGGCTCCCAGCCGAAGGCCGAGGACGTGCCGAAGATCAAGGCCGCGATGCTTCTTCACTATGCGGGGCTCGACGAGCGCATCAATGCGGGCATCGAGGCTTACCGCAAGGCGCTGACGGAGAACGGGAAGGACGCCACGATCCACGTCTATGACGGCGTCAACCACGCCTTCAACAACGATACCTCGGCCGCCCGCTACGACAAGGCTGCAGCCGATCTCGCCTGGGGACGCACCATCGAGTTCCTGAAGACGAAGCTCGCCTGACCCGCGACGAATTCTCGGGATAGGGGACCGCTGCGTTCTCCTATCCCGTGGCGGCAGCCTCGTCGGATATCGAGCGAGCGCAATGGACGATCGCTTCGGCAAGCGCGTCCATATCGCGCCGGCGTGGGTTGCTGCGGCGCCAGATGAGCCCGATCTCGCGCGCCGGCCCGGGCGCGGCAAAGGGCACGATGCGGATGGAATTGCGCGACGCCTCGCTCGGTATGGCGATCTCCGGAATGAGCGTCATGCCCATGCCGTTGGCCACCATCTGCAGAAGCGTCGCCATGGAAGTGGCGCCGAAGCTCGTCAGCTGCCGCTTGCCGGCGGTATTGCAGACGGCCAGCGCCTGGTCGCGAAGGCAATGACCTTCCTCGAGCAAGAGGAGTTGCGAGATATCGACCTGCTGCTCGGTCAGGGGCGACATCAGCACGTTCCGTTCGTTGTCCGCGACTGCCATGAAGAACCGGTCGGAAAACAGAGGTCGCGTGGCGATGCCGTCGGCATCGATCGGCAGTGCCGCGACGACTGCGTCGAGGCGGCCGTCGGCAAGATCGGCGATCAGCCTATCGGTCAGCGACTCCTTGAGCTCGATTTCGATCTCTGTGTATCGCGCCCGCAGATAGGGAATGAGCCGCGGCACCAGATAGGGTGCCAGGGTCGGGATGACACCGAGGCGGACACGCCCTTCGAGCGTTCCGGAATTCGCGCGGGCGCTCTCCTCCAGCCTGTCGACATCGGCCAGGATGGCCCGGACCCGCGCCAGCACGTCCTCGCCCTTGCCGGTCAGAAACACGCCGCCGCGGCTTCTCTCGACAAGTTTGACGCCGAGATGCTCTTCCATCTCCATGATCTGCGCCGAAAGGGCCGGCTGGCTGACATGAGCGAGCTCGGCCGCTCGGCCGAAATGGCGGGCCGTGGCGAGAGCATCGAAATAGCGCATCTGCCGAAGCGTCAACATGATAGGAATTGCTTATTGAAAATGCGGCTGAGATACAATCACTGATTATCGGATTGAACGAACCGCCGCCACGGAGCGAAGGCGCAAGCGACCCCGAAGTAAGGTGCGAGGGCCACGCCTCGGGAGAGGCGTGGCCCTCGTTTCGGCCGTCAGGCGGGCTTACCAGCCTGGCAGCATATGGCTCTGCCTGAGGCGCGGGTAGCGCGGATAGCCCTTGATGTCGTTGTCGAGATCGTCGTTGACCGCGACCGGGGTGATATTGTCGAGGCAGGCGGTGATGTGGTTGGTGATCGCGTTCGAGAGCGATGGCGAAAGCCCGGGGCGCTTCATGATGCCGATC
This sequence comes from Sinorhizobium glycinis, assembly GCF_001651865.1. GTDB lineage: Bacteria > Pseudomonadota > Alphaproteobacteria > Rhizobiales > Rhizobiaceae > Sinorhizobium > Sinorhizobium glycinis. Next base: position 704,955 of record NZ_LPUX01000053.1, on the reverse strand, counting down.
TGCACGGGGGCGAGCGCCGGGAACCCGTCCGCGAGCGTCAGCACCTTCATGCCGGGGCGAAGAGCCGACTCCGGCAGGACCGAAACCGCCATGCCGGCGAGCACCGCGGCGGCGACGACCGTCGACGACCAGCTCGTGAACAGGATCTGGTATTCCCGGCCCGTCGCATCGAGCGCGGCACAGGCGGCCTGGCGCCAGATGCAGTCGCGGCGTCCGACGGCGAGCGGAATCGGCGCGTTTTCCGGAAGCGGATGGTTGATCGAGCCGACCCAACAGAGCGGTTCGGTCCTGACCACATCGGATGGCCGCACCCGCGGATTGTGGGTGACGAGCGCGATGTCGAGGTCGCCCTTCGCCATCTTCTCGGCGAGGTCGGGCGAAGGCTCGCAGACGATGTAGAGCTCGACGTTCGGGTGCGTCTTCGCAAAGCGAACGATGATCTCGGGCATGTAGCGGTCGGCATAGTCGTCGGGGGTGCCGATCCTGAGCGTGCCTTCGAGCCGGTTATCGTCGAAGGAGGCGATCGCCTCGTTGTTGAGGCGGATCATCCGCCGGGCGAAATTCAAAAGCCGGTCGCCCTCGACCGTCAGCCGGTTGCCGCGCCCGTCCTTCATGAACAGCGGCTTGCCGATGCGTTCCTCCAGCCGGCGCATCTGCATCGATACCGCCGACTGGGTCTTGAAGACGCGATCGGCGGCCTTGGTGAAGCTGCCCGTATCGGCGATGGCGACGAAGGTTTGCAACTGATCGATGTCGAGCGGTGCGGACATGGTCAATACCCATAAGATTGTTTGATGAATACCATTAAAAACATTCGTTGGACTGATCAATAAGCATTTGCGATTCATAGCGTGCAAATCACGTCAATCCTCTCGGCGACTTTAGCCGTCGACCAACCAAACCATTCCCGTTTGCCCCTGCGATGACCTCCCCGCAGGGAACGGGTTTCTTCGTGCCTGAAAAAGGAGTTCCGCCATGCGCACGACCCAACACGCCCTCGATCTCGACCTCGCTGCAGGCAAGCCGTCGCTTGCGTCCCGCACGGCAGGTGTCATCGGCGTGCTGACGGCTGTCTGGCGCCTGTACCGAAACCGCTGCCAGATTGCGCGTCTTCACGATCTCGACGACCGGCAACTGCTCGACATGGGGCTGAAACGAGAAGATCTGCACGAGGCGATGACCTCGTCCTTCTTCGAGAACCCGGGCAGCTTCCTGACGCGCGCGTCGCGAAACCGGGCGCATCTCTTCTACAGGGGTGTCCGCCACGATTGATCCCAATGGCATGTCCCCCGCCTCGGATACGCCATTTGCGGCATGATCCCGCAAAAGCTTGCCGCCATCGCGCGGATCATGCCGCGAAATTCCAGTTACGGTGACGCTTATCACCGATCTGTTCCCCGCAGGGTATGAGCCAATAGACCCTGCCCCTTGCCCGGTACATGCCAAGACGTGTACCGGGCTTTTTTGTCCGTCAATTAGGAACGGCGAACCGAGTTTTTGCCCCTCATCCGCCTGCCGGCACCTTCTACCCGCAAGCGGGGCGAAGGGGTATGGCGCGCCAACCTCGTCCGCTCTTCCCGTCGAGACGTCGAGACGGGGAGAGGGGCAATTCCGCCGCGTTAACCCTTCGTACCTGAACCGCCCTTGTAGCTCTCGAACAGGGCGTCGATGTTCTTCTGATATTCCTTCTGCATCACAAGGCCAGTGTCGAACATGCTGTTCATCATCTGCGAGAACTGCGCGAGGGCGGGGTTTTCGTCGGGCTTCTTCTCGGCCGCTTTACCGCCGTTGCCCATCATGTCCTGGAACGCCTTGACGAAGGGATTGTCCGCGAAGAAGTCGGGTGTTTTCGGTTTCGCATCTCCCTTGCCGACGCCGAAAAACCCCTGCATCGCTTGGGTGAAGGGATTGTCGAACGGGTTCGGCGGAGGCTCGGGCTTCTTGGCGAGGCCGGTCGCCTCCATCCATTGCCGCATCAGCGTCATCATCGGATTGTTGGCGAGCGCTTCGTTCACCTGGCTGGTCGTCTCCTTGAAGAGACCGCCCATGAGCGTGGTCGCCATCACCGGCAGCATCTGCTTGTAGACTTCCTGGCCGATGCCGGTCATCTGCGCCGCCTGCGTGGCGATGGCCCGCGACATCTCCTTCGAGCCGAAGAGCTGGCCGAGAATATCGTTGCCGTCTGCCACGCCCTGGGGCGTGAAGGCCTGCCTCATATCCTCGAAATATTTCACATAATTGCCGGTCGAGAGTGCCGTCAGCAGCGCGCCGAAATCATAGGGATTGGCGGTGTTGCGCTTGAAGCCCGTGGAAAAGGCCGGCATCAGCGCCGCTGCCGCCTTCGCCATCTGCTCCTGGGCCAGGCCGAACTGCTTCGCCATCAGCTCGATCGCCTGGCCATTTTGCGCTTGTGCGAACATGTCAAAAAGCGGTGCCATGGCATTTCCTTCCCGGGCGAGCGACGCATGTCATTGCACTATAACGGGAATCGAAGGGCTGGAAACCGCTTTTTGCTTGGACGTGGGACGCGTGCCGCTCCTCAGTATTGGTATTCGGTGAAGACCGGATCGACGGAACGGTTCCAGCGGCCATCGTAGAGGGCGAGCAGGTCCTCGGCGAGCGTCGCCTTCTTCGCCAACACCTCGTCGAGCGGCTCCAGGAAGTGGCTCTCGTCTATGCCATCGCCATTCAGATTGTTGCGCCGCTTCAGCCCGGCGCGCGAAATCGCCAACACTTCGCGGGCGATGTCGAAGAGCGACGCCGTTCTGAACTTCGCGGACAGCCCCTCGGCGGGAACCGCGTCCCTGAGAGCCTGAACCTCGTCGTAGCCCCAGTCGCGCGTAAGAGCCTCGGCATCCGCCAACGACTGGTCGTCATAGAGCAGCCCCACCCAAAAGGCGGGCAACGCGCAGATCCGCCGCCACGGCCCGCCGTCGGCGCCGCGCATCTCGAGGAAGCGTTTCAGCCGGACGTCGGGGAAGAGCGTCGAAAGATGATTGGTCCAGTCGCCCATGTTGGGCCGCCATTCGGCGATCTCGCCCTTCAGCGCCCCGTCCATGAACTGGCGGAAGGTCACATGGGTACAGTCATGATAATGGCCGTCGCGCACGACGAAATACATCGGCACGTCGAGGGCCCATTCGACGTAGTCGGCAAAGCCGAAGTCGGGCTTGAAGGCGGATGGCAGGAGGCCGGCGCGTCGGTTGTCGGTATCGCGCCAGATGTCGCCGCGCCACGAAAGCAGTCCGTTCGGCTTGCCGTCGGTAAAGGGCGAGCTCGCGAAGAGGGCGGTGGCGAGCGATTGCAGCTTCATCGATACCTGCATCTTGCGCCGCATGTCCTCCTCGGAGGAGAAGTCGAGATTCACCTGGATCGTGCAGGTGCGATACATCATGTCGAGGCCCTTGGTCCCGACCTTCGGCATGTAGCGCGTCATGATCGCGTAGCGCGACTTCGGCATGCGCGGCGTCTCTTCGAAGGTCCACTTCGGGCTGCCGCCGATGCCGAGGAAGCGGATGCCGAGCGGCTCGGCGATTTCGCGAAGCACGGCGAGGTGCTGGTTTGATTCCTTGCAGGTCTGATGCAGGTTCTCGAGCGGCGCACCGGAAAGCTCGAATTGGCCGCCGGGCTCCAGCGAGATCGCGCCATTGCCCTCGCGTTCCGCAAGGCCGATGATGTTGCCCTCGTCGAGGATCGGCTCCCAGCCGTTCCTTTGAGCCATGCCCTTCAGAAGCGCCTCGATGCTGGCCTCGCCGAAATAGGGCACGGGGGTGTTGTCTGCCTTGAAGAAGGCGAATTTCTCGTGCTCCGTCCCGATCCGGAATTTATCCTTCGGCTTCGATCCGGACGCGAGGTAGGCGGTCAAGTCGGCAACGGAGGTGACCGGCGTCTGGTCGGTGGTGTCTCGGGCCATATTCGTCTTCTTCGTATGTGCGGGATCCCGCCAATAGCAGGACTGGATGGAGGGTGCTTGAACCGTAATCAAGTGCGGTGCAAGTCAATTTCTTTCAAGATGCCCTCAAAAAAACTCGGTTCCTGTGCCGCTGCCGATCGATGGCGTCATCGCCAATCGCCAAGCGTTGCCTGGATGATCGCAAGTGCGGCCACGGCTGCCGTATCGGCGCGCAGGATGCGCGGGCCGAGCGGGATCGCGGTGACGTAGTCGAGGCTGCGCAACAGCACCCGCTCGGCATCCGAGAAGCCGCCTTCCGGGCCGATCAGCAGCGCGAGACGGCGCTCGCTGATCCTATTGAGGATCGGCAGCGGGTTCTGGCTCTCATTGCCCTCGTCACAGAAGATGATGCGCCGTTCGCGCGGCCAGTTCGCCAGGAGTTCTTCGAGCTTTCGCGCCGGCTCCACGGAGGGAATGCCGAGAACACCGCACTGCTCCGCCGCTTCGATGACATTGGCGCGCAGCCGGTCGAGATTGCCGAACTTGCCTTGCACATGCTGCGTCATCACCGGCTGCAGCACGCCGGCGCCCATCTCGACAGCCTTCTGGACCAGGTAATCGAGTCGCCCCACCTTGAGCGGGGCGAACAGGTAGACGAGGTCCGCGGGTGCGGGCTGTGGACGCGTCTGCTCGCTCGCCGTGAGAACCAAATGCTTCCGGGAAGGCAGGGACAGTTCCGCACGCCACTCGCCGTCTCGTCCGTTGAAGACCAGGATCGACGAGCGCTCGCCGAAGCGCAGCACGTTGACCAGATAATTGAACTGATCCTTCGTCGCTTCGTGCCTTGCCCCGGCGTGAAGCGGGCTTTCGACGAACAGCCGTTGCATGCGGAAATTGGCGCGCATTCGGTACCTTCACAGAAACAGGCCGGCGAGGAGGCGATAGACGAGCGCCGAGAGCAGTGCGGAGGCCGGAAGCGTGATCACCCAGGCGGCGACGATCGTCAGGAAGTAGGAGCGGCGCACCAGCCTGCGGCGGCGCACTTCCGCGAAATTCGTTTCGATGGCCTCGCCCATGAAGCCCGATTGCCCGGTGCGGCGCCGGACATACTCCAGCCGGCGCCGCGAATGCTGCGTGTACCATTCGCGGAAGAAGCCCACGCCGAAAACTGCGCCGACCGCCGTATGCGTGGAACTGATCGGCAGGCCCAAGGCCGACGCGAGGAGCACGGTGACCGCAGTCGCCAGCGCCACACAGAAGGCGCGCATCGGATTGAGGCGGGTGATCTCCTCGCCGACGACGCGGATCAGGATCGGCCCATAGAGAAGCAGACCCAACGATATGCCGAAGGCGCCGATAAGCAGCACCCAGAAGGGCGCTTCCGACCGCGCCGTCGAAATCACGCCGCCGACCGCCGAGACGATCGCCGACAGGGGCCCGATGGCGTTCGATACGTCATTGGCGCCGTGCGCGAAGGAGAGCAGCGCGGCGGAGAAGATCAGCGGCAAGCGGAACAGCTTGCGAAGCGACTGGTTGCGGTTTTCGAGTCCCTCGGATTGGCGATGAATCCACGGCCTGCACAGCACGTAACATGCAGTGCCGGCGAAGATGCCGATAGGCAGGCCGGTCCAGAGCGAAGCTATTTGCAGACGGACAAGGCCGAAGACGGCCACATAGGTCGTGAACGAGCCCGCCGTGACGCCGAGCACGATCGGCATCCAATACCGTGCCGCCTGGATCTTGTCGTCGCGGTAGATGACGAATTCCTTGAGGAATGCCAGGAAGAGGGCGGCAATGGCGCCGCCGAGCAGGGGTGAGACCGACCAGCTCGCGGTGATCCCGGCGATTGCCCACCATTTGACGCTGGCGAAGCCCTCGGCTGCCAGGCCGGCGCCGATGATGCCACCGACGATCGAGTGGGTGGTCGAGACAGGCGCGCGCGAATAGGTGGCGATATTGATCCATATCGCTGACGAAAGCAGCGCGGCCATCATCACCCAGACCAGCACCTCTGGCCCGAGTAATCGTGCGCCGTCAACGATGCCAGCCTCGATGGTGAGCGTGACCTTACGCCCGGCGATCACGGCTCCGGCAATCTCAAAGACGGCGGCAATGCAGAGAGCCGTCGCCATCGTCATGGCCTTCGCGCCGACCGCGGCTCCGACATTGTTGGTGACGTCGTTGGCGCCGATGTTCATCGCCATGTAGGCGGCGACTGCGGCCCCGGCCACGACAATCGCCGTGCCGGACGCGCCTGTGAAATAACTGGCGGCGAATGCCATGCTGAGGATCAGGAAGAGCAGGCCGAGGCCGGGGGCGGCAAGCCCGCGCATGACGTATTGCGACGCCTCCTCGGCAAGGCTGACCTTGTCTAGATCCTTGTCGAGCGTCAGCTTTTCGAGGCGCGGCCTGGCCACAAATATTTCTCCATTGTCATATTCGCCAGTAGCGGTCCGCGACGGCGCATTCAAGCAGTGTCGGAAAAATTGGCACGGGGAAGGCGCGACGGATGGGCTGGCCGCTGGACCGTCAGTCCTCGGACGTCTCGGGCTCCGGCGGCAGGGCGGCGGCCATTCGCTTGCCGAAGCCCAGGATTAGCTCCCTCAGCGAAGGCTCGGCGACGCGCCTGGCAGCCTCCTCGTAGTCGACCCACTCGAGCTTCCGCTCGCCCTTCTCGGGGAAATTCTTGCAGAGATTGCCGACTTCGAGGGCGTGGACCTGGACCTTGCAGGGAATCTTCAGCCCGTGGTCCATGCGTTTCTGGTAGACATAGGAGCCGATCGCGGCCTTCTGCGCCTTCCCCTTGACCCCAGCCTCTTCATAGGCCTCACGCTCGGCGACTTCGTGCGCCCACTTTCCCTGCATCGGCCATCCCTTGGGGATGACCCAGCGGCCCGTATCGCGACTGGTGAGCAGGAGAATTTCCGGAGACCTCGTCTTCTTGCGGATGCGGTAGCACAGCGCGGCATATTGCATGCGCGCCGGTCGACGCAGCATCAGATGCACATCAGAAGCTAGACGGTGCAAGAGGTTCAAGGGAACCGATACTCCTTTGCGAATCACATTCAAAACCAGACATTCGAAAATTATGGCGCGCCTGACTTGCGTGTAAATGACGCCCGCCGATCAATAACCGATAAAGTGCGTTGCGGTTCCGTGAGCGGAACGCCGTTGCGAATACATGTAATGCTTCCGCGCGCCGCTTGCCAGAAAACGGCATTGCGGGTCGCATTCACTTCACATTGGAAACCTCGAGCGGCGCACCACCTGGAAAAGCCGGCCTTGCGCCTGATGCATGTCGCCCAGAAGTGTGCAGCGCTTTGGAACAACGACATGGATAAAGACAAAGACCTAAAGCGCGTCGCGTGAACCCGTTTGATCGCGACGCGCTTTAGGAGCCGGCGCGGTCACGTTGTTGCAGGCGCAGTCGCGCGATGCGGGCCCACTCGCCGCTGCGCTCCGCATCGCGCGCCGCGGCGGCGACGAAGTCGATATGGTCTTGTGCGGCAGCCTTGGCGGCCCCGGGGTCGCGCGCCATGATGGCGGCGTAGATCGCCTCGTGCTGGGCAAGCAGCCGGTCGCGCGCGCCCGGTGCGCCGAAGACCGAGCTGCGATGAAAGAAGATGCCCTGGGTCAGGAGCCGATAGCAGGCCCTCAGCGTGTGCAGCAGGATGATGTTGTGCGCGCTTTCGCCGATCGCGTTGTGCAGCTCGACGTCTGCTTCGAGCTCGTCGTCGAAATTGCCGCTGGCATGTGCCCCGCGCATCCGCTCGATGACGCGGGTAAGAAGGTCGCGGTCAAAGTCCGTGGCACGCGTCGCGGCAAGTTCCGCCGTCAGTCCCTCCAGTTCGCGCCGGTATTCAAGATAATCCTGCGTTGCCTTGTGGTGACGGCCGATGAGCTCGATCAGCGGTTTCGAGAAGATCTGGCCGACGACGTCGGCGACAAAGGTGCCGCCTCCGTGGCGGCTTTCGAGCAGCCCGCGCGTTTCCAGTTCCTTGAGCGCCTCGCGCAGGATCGGCCGCGACACGTCCAACCTCTTCGACAGATCCCGCTCGCCCGGCAACCTATCCCCATCACGCAGCACGCCCTCCAGAATCAGGAGTTCGATCTGCTGAACGACCTCGTCCGCGGTGCGGCTGTGGCTGATGCGCGCGTAGAGGTCGCTCTGGTCTTCGGTCACGGCAAATCTCCCGGGATACGGAAATGCTTGTTTCTTCCCGCTCACGCCATCGGCGGCAATCTAGCAGGCCCCATGAAGTGGTCAAATCGATTGTCCACTTGCCGAGATGCGGCTGCTAAAAGTCAAGCTGCGTCAATGCGTCCTGTTCTCTTTGCGCCCCCGGTTGATAAGAAAAAGGTGATGAACGCGTGAGGGGGATGAAACGCTTCATGGCGAAGGCAAGCTTTGGATTTCCGGCGGCGCCCTTGCGCGCCCAGGTGCTCGGCGAAGTTCATTCTCGACCCTATGCGCTGGTGTCGACGCCGCGCGTCATTTTTCAGCTCGCCTTCATCACCGAAGGCGGCTCCATCGTCGACCATGCCGTGCTCTCGGAACTGTCGCGCTCGCGCGGCATCGCGCCGCCCGGTCGCGATGCCAACCACCACGCCATGGCCTGGGGGCAGGGGACGTTGCGCTGGGAGCGCCACACCGAGTTCTCCACCTATTTCTGGGACGCGCCGGCGCCGGAACGCTTCGGCGGCGAGGTGCCGATCCATCCTTTCGGCGACGGTTTCTCTCCGCCGGGCCTGCTGATTTCCGGGATTCGCCTGGAAATCCGTCCGGATACGCCGGAAGCACGCGAGGCGATCAAGGCCTTCGATCCGACAAGCCTTTGTTACAGCGAGACAAAGAACGGCCAGGCGGTACTGCTGACCGACTTCCGGCAGAACGGCGATGGTCTCACCCAGATCCTCATCCTCGACCGGGGCCTGACGGAGGCGGGCACGGGGGCTCTCATCCAGCGCCTGCTCGACATCGAGACCTACCGCACCCTTGCCATGCTCGGACTGCCGCTGGCGCAGTCGCTGTCGCCGGAAATCCGCCGGACCGAGGATGGCCTGACTGGCGTCACCCAACGGATGAAGGAGAACGTCCGCGAGGAAGCGGACGAGATGCTGGCGGAGATCACCCGGCTTGCCGCCGACCTCGAAGCCGGTGCTGCGCTCAGCCTCTATCGCTTCGGCGCAAGCCGCGCCTATTACGGTATCGTCCAGGAACGCATCCGCACGCTCTCCGAAATGCCGGTGCCCGGCTATGAGACGATAGGCACCTTCCTCGAACGCCGACTGGCGCCGGCGATGCGCACCTGCCAGTCGGTCGAGGAACGGCAGGCCAATCTGTCGCGCAAGCTCGCCCGCGCAACGGCGCTGCTGAGAAGCTGGATCGATGTCGAACTGGAACGGCAGAACAGCGCGCTGCTCAACTCGATGGACCGCCGGGCGAAACTGCAGCTTCGCCTCCAGCAGACCGTCGAGGGCCTCTCGGTTGCGGCGATCTCTTATTATGTCGTCGGGTTGTTCGGCTATCTCGCCAAGGCGGTAAGCCACGAGATCCCGGTCGACCCCGGTGTACTGACCGGCCTTGCCGTGCCTGTCGCGGTTCTCGGCGTCTGGCTGGTGGTCCGCCGCATTCGCCGCCACCACGAGGAAAGCGCCCACAAATAGCGGCGCTATTTGCCGGATTACTGTTCCCAGTAGGGAACGGGGCCATAGAGGGCGGTGAGGTAATCGACGAACAGCCGCACTTTGGCGGGCAGAAACTGCCGGCTCGGATACACGGCCGAGAGCGTCAGCTTGTGCGATCCTTCCCATTCGGGCAGGATCTGCAACAGCCGCCCGTCGCGCAGTTCCGTGCTGACGTCCCAGGTCGAGCGGAGCGCGATGCCCACTCCGGCGATCACCGCTTCGCGGATGATCTCCGACGAATTGGTGACGAGCGGTCCCTCCGGACGGTAGGCGAGCGAACCGCCCGGGCCCTCCAGCTTCCAGCTCTCGTTGTTATGCGCCGGCAGGCAGATATGCTGGGCAAGGTCGCCGATCTCCTTGGGCGCGCCGTGCCGGGCGATGTAGGCCGGTGCCGCGCAGAGAAGGCGACGGACCGGCGCGAGCTTGCGGGCGACGAGGCTCGAATCACTGAGTTCGCCGATCCGAATGGCGAGGTCGAAGCCGTCGGCAACGATGTCGCTGAACTCGTCGCTCAGCACGATATGGAGCTTCAGGTCCGGATGGTCCTTCATGAAGCCGGTCAGATGCGGCGCTATATGCATGCGTCCGAACGAGGTGGGCGCCGTGATGCGCAGCGTCCCCTGAGCCTGCGACGAACGGCCCGAAGTATAGGCCTCCGCCTCCTCAATCCCGGCGAGGACACCGAGGACGCGGTCATAGAAGCCCTGGCCGGCTTCCGTCAGTGAGACCTGTCGCGTCGTGCGCTGCAGGAGGCGCGTGCCGAGCCTCTCCTCGAGCCGCTTGACGCGCTTGGAGATCACCGCCGCGGAGAGGCCGAGTGCGCGTGCGGCCGCGGACATGCTGCCGGTGGAAACCACGCGCGCGAACACTTCGAGATCGCCAAGATTCGTCATCAATTCCGGCCGTTGTTACCAAAAACGAAGAGACGATTAGCAGTTGCTGAATGCCCCTCATAGAGCATTCCGCTTTCACAAAGCGGACAAGATGCTCTAAGATTCCGAGTCATAAACGTGATCGATTCTACAGCGCCGTGCGTCTTATCAGACGCACAAAGGACGCTGTAGCACCTTGAATTACTGCATGTTTTTATCCTTAAATCGGCTACGATTTAAGGAAACATGCAGTAAGAGGTTGAGACGCGGAGAACAGGCGGGAACCGCCCGTGCTTCCCCTCTTGCCACTCTGGTGGTAAATAAAACATACCACTTGGTGGCGCGTTGGTTGGAGGAGTTCATGCCGGAGACGATCGGGTTCCTGAAGCCCAGGCAGGCCGTCCTCGACCGCCGGCGGGAAATCATCGCGGACCTCGCCGAGCTCTTGCCGGAAGGCTGCCTGATCAGCGACGAGCGGGGGCTGAAGCCCTTCGAGACGGATGCGTTTCTTGCCTATCGCCGCCTGCCGCTGGCCGTCGTCCTGCCGGAAACGACCGACCAGGTCTCCGCCGTTCTCAAGTATTGCAGCCGCTACGGGATCCCGGTCGTGCCGCGTGGGGCTGGCACCTCGCTCTCCGGGGGCGCTATCCCGCAGGAGGACGCGATCGTCGTCGGCCTCTCGAAGATGTCGCGCATTCTCGACGTCGACCTCTTCAACCGGACGGCGACGGTAGAGGCGGGCGTCACCAACCTCAACATTTCCGAGGCGGTAAGCGCCGAAGGGTTCTTCTATGCGCCCGATCCGAGTTCGCAGCTCGCCTGCACGATCGGCGGCAATATCGGCATGAATTCCGGCGGCGCCCATTGCCTGAAATACGGGGTGACGACCAACAACCTGTTGGGCGTCAAGATGGTGCTCTTCGACGGCACGGTGATCGAACTCGGCGGCAAGGGGCTCGATGCGGCAGGCTACGATCTGCTCGGCCTCGTCTGCGGCTCGGAGGGCCAGCTCGGCATCGTCACCGAGGCGACGGTGCGGCTGATCGCCAAGCCCGAGGGGGCGCGTCCCGTCCTCTTCGGCTTCGCCTCGTCGGAGGCGGCCGGTTCCTGCGTCGCCGATATCATCGGATCGGGCATCATCCCGGTGGCGATCGAATTCATGGACAGGCCGGCGATCGAGATCTGCGAGGCCTTCGCCCATGCCGGCTATCCGCTCGACGTCGAGGCCCTGCTGATCGTCGAGGTCGAAGGGTCCGAGGCGGAGATGGAGGCGATGCTCCGCGGCATCATCGAGATCGCCCGGCGCCATGGCGTCATAACGGTCAAGGAGTCGCAATCGGCGCTCGAGGCGGCTCTGATCTGGAAGGGCCGGAAATCCGCCTTCGGCGCCACGGGCCGGGTCGCGGACTATATCTGCATGGACGGCACGGTCCCGCTCAGCCAACTCTCCCATGTACTGCGCCGGACCGGCGAGATCGTCGCGAGCTACGGGCTGCGCGTCGCCAATGTCTTCCATGCCGGAGACGGTAACATGCATCCGCTCATCCTCTACAACATCAACGATCCGAAGGACGCTGCCCGCGCGGAGGCGGCCGGCAACGACATCCTGAAGCTCTGCGTCGATGCGGGTGGTTGCCTGACGGGCGAGCACGGGGTCGGCATCGAGAAGCGCGACCTGATGCGGCATCAGTACAGTAAGAACGATCTCGATCAGCAGATGGCGGTGCGCGCGGCCTTCGATCCGCAATGGCTTCTGAATCCCTCGAAAGTATTTCCGCTCGAAGGACGGCCTGCGGCATGATCGTCCATTTCGAACCGGCAAGCGAGGAGGGGATCGCCTCCGTGGTGCGCTCCGCAGCCGCCGAGCGCGTCACGCTTGCCATCGTCGGCGGCGGGACGCGCTCGGGGCTCGGCAATCCCGTGCGGGCCGACCGGACGCTTTCGACGCGGCGTCTTTCCGGCATCGTCACCCACAATCCGGCGGAGATGACCATGAGCGCGCTTGCCGGAACGCCGCTTGCCGAGATCGAGGCAGCGCTCGCGGCCAATGGCCAGATGCTGTCCTTCGAACCGATGGACCATCGCCCGATCTTCGGAACGGCGGGCGAGCCGACGATCGGCGGGGTCTTCGCGGCCAATGTCTCCGGGCCTCGCCGCTATGTTGCCGGAGCCGCCCGCGACAGCCTGCTCGGCGTGCGTTTCGTCAATGGCCGAGGCGAACTGATCAAGGCCGGCGGCCGCGTCATGAAAAACGTCACCGGGCTCGATCTCGTAAAGCTGATGGCGGGCTCCTACGGGACGCTCGGAATTCTGACGGAAGTAACATTCAAGGTCCTGCCGATCCCGCCGGCCGCCGCGACCGTCGTCATTTCTGGTCTCAACGATGCCGAGGCCGCCGCGGTCATGGCCGAGGCGATGGCCCAGCCGGTGGAGGTCTCGGGTGCTGCGCATCTGCCGGAAAGCGTGCGAGGCCGCTTCATCGATGGCGCGCTGCCCGCGGGGGCGGCAACGGTGCTCAGGCTCGAGGGCGTGCCGGAGTCGGTGGCGATGCGCGCCGAAAAGCTCGTTGCGGCGCTGTCGCGCTTCGGCCCCGGCTCGCAACTGGACGCCGGGCAGACGAAGATGCTCTGGGCCGAGATCCGCAACGTTAAGCCTTATGCCGACGGCACCGCGAGGCCGCTCTGGCGTGTCTCGGTCGCCCCGTCCGCGGGGCACCAGCTCGTTGCCGCGCTGCGTCTTCAGGCGGGTGTCGATGCATTCTACGATTGGCAGGGCGGACTTGTCTGGCTGCGAATGGAAGCTGAGTCCGAGGCTGAACTCGTACGCCGGTACGTGCGCGCGCTAGGCGGGGGTCATGCGACGCTTGTCCGCGCCGACGGCGAAGCGCACGCCCGGATACCGGCCTTCGAACCGCAGGCTGCGGCCGTGGCGCAACTCAGCGAACGCGTGCGTGCCTCGTTCGATCCGGCGCGGATCTTCAACCCGGGCCGGTTGGCCGCCGCCTGATCGGAGGCGGGCGCCGCCGCAAGCCGAGCCGAGACGCGAAAGGAGAATTCGATGAGTGATCCGGGTCCGCAGACGCCGCTTTCTCGTGACACCGATCGCTGGTTGGAGCCGGGCAAGGTCAACATCCAGATCATCTACCTGCTTTATCTGGTCGGTTTCGCCGTAGCGATCACCCCGCTCGTCGGCATCGTGCTTGCCTATCTCAACCGGGGACAAGGATGGCGGCTGGGCGAGGACGCACTATATCTGGGCGATCCGCACCTTCTGGATGGCCCTGCTGTTCGCCGTCATCTCGGCGCTTCTGTCCGTATTGCTTATCGGCGTGCTCGGGTTCGTCGCGACGGCGGTCTGGATCGTCGTGCACTGCGTCATCGGGCTTCAGAAGGCGGCCCGCGAGGAGCCGATCACCGATCCCGAAAGCTGGCTGGTCTAGCGCGTCGCGGCCTGGCCGCCGCGAGAACCGCCGCCGTGAATTGAGAGTGGAGTACCCGGTTGCAGACAAATTTCTCCCCAGAGCAACTTGCCGACCCGCATGTCGCCGAATCTGAAAAGATCCTGCGCAAATGCGTCCATTGCGGCTTCTGCACCGCCACCTGTCCGACCTATGTGCTGCTTGGCGACGAACTCGACAGTCCGCGCGGGCGGATCTATCTCATCAAGGATATGCTCGAGAACGGGCGGGCGGCCGATGCCGAGACCGTCACCCATATCGATCGCTGCCTCTCCTGCCTTTCCTGCATGACCACCTGCCCGTCGGGCGTCGATTATATGCACCTGGTCGATCATGCCCGTGTCCACATCGAGAAGACGTACAAGCGACCGCTCAAGGACCGTTTTGCCCGCTCCGTCATTGCCGCGACCTTGCCTTATCCTTCGCGCTTCAGGCTGGCGCTCCGGGCGGCGAGGCTTGCACGACCCTTGGCGGGCCTGCTGAAGCGGGTTCCCTGGCTCAGGACCTTCGGCGTCATGCTCGACCTAGCACCCCGCGCGGTGCCCACGGCGTCGGACGGGGCGAGGGCAGCCGTTTACGCCGCCAAGGGAACGCCGCGCGGCCGTGTCGCGCTGCTTACCGGATGCGCCCAGCCGGTATTGAGGCCGGAGATCAACGAGGCGACCATCCGGCTGCTCACCGGGCAGGGCATTGAAGTCGTCGTGTCCGCGGGCGAGGGCTGCTGCGGCGCCCTGGTCCATCACATGGGGCGAGAGGAGCAGGCGCTGGATGCCGCCCGCCGCAATATCGATATCTGGCTGAAGGCTGCCGAGGAGGATGGGCTCGACGCGATCGTCATTACCGCATCCGGCTGCGGCACGATGATCAAGGATTATGGGCACATGCTGCGGCTGGATCCGGCCTACGCGGAGAAGGCGGCCAAGGTGTCTGCACTTGCAAAGGACATAACCGAGTATCTGGCGGGACTGGACCTGCCCGAGCGGGTCCCGCGCGGCCTGACGGTGGCCTATCACTCTGCCTGCTCGATGCAGCACGGACAGAAGATCACGCTCGCGCCGAAGCAGCTTCTGAAGCGCGCAGGCTTTGCGGTTCGCGAACCGGCGGAAGGCCATCTCTGTTGCGGCTCGGCCGGCACCTACAGCATCCTGCAGCCGGAGATCTCGGCGAAGCTCAAGGACCGCAAGGTGCGGAACATCGAAGCAACCAAGCCGAATGTGATCGCGACCGGCAATATCGGCTGCATCACGCAGATCGCCAGCGGAACGGCGATCCCGATCCTGCACACGGTCGAACTTCTCGACTGGGCCTATGGGGGTCCGAAGCCGGCGGGGCTGTGAGTGGAGAGTGAGACGAGGGAAGGGGCCGCCCCTCATCCCGCTGCCGCGACCTTCTCCCCGTCATACGGGGAGAAGGGGCTAGCCGCAAGCTCCAAGTCCCCTCTCCCCGCGTGCGGGGAGAGGGCGAGTCCTCGGGTTAAACCCGAGGAGAGGGGCAAACGCTTCCCTACTCGTCAGCCACCAAAAATCTGGCGGAAGATATCGACGCCGCGGTCGTCGTAGCTGACGTCGCCCTGCTTGTTGCCCGGGCCGATGACGATGACCTTGGTGCCGACCGGCGCCCGGTCGTAGAGGTGCTCGACGTCCTCGTTCATCATCCGGATGCAGCCGGACGACATGTTCTGGCCGATGGTCCAGGGCTGGTTCGTCCCGTGGATGCGGAAGATCGTGTCGCGGCCGCCCTTGTAGAGGTAGAGGGCGCGGGCGCCGAGCGGGTTGTCGACGCCGCCTTCCTGGGTGATCGGCAGGATACGGCCCTTCGCTGCTTCGCGCTGGCGCATCTCCGCCGGCGGCGTCCAGGCCGGCCACTCGGCCTTGCGGCCCACCTTGACGACGCCGGACCAGCCGAAGCCCTCGCGGCCGACGCCGATGCCGTAGCGCGTCGCGCGGTTCGGGCCGTCGATGTAGTAGAGATATTTGTTGTTGGTATCGACGATCACCGTGCCGGGCGCCTCGTCCGTGCGGAAGCGTACCTTGGTGCGCCAGTATTTCTGCGGCGGCTTTTTCGGCTGGGCAGCCAGGACGACATCGGATCGCTTGGCCTGAGCGCCGGCAATGTCGGCCGGGGTGAAGGCGGACGCGTTTGCGGCAGCAAGAAAGGCAGCGGCCGCGACGGTGAGCGCCGCCAGCCTGGTGGCATGAAGTCTCATCTATGATTCCCTCTGAACCCTCGTTGCGGGCAAGCTATGCGAATTGGACGCAAGCGCAAGCCCGCAATACATCCTATAGAACAAGGCGAGGGCCGGAACTTGTATCGCAGGGAACGGCTGTTGCTTTTAGATCACGATAAGGCGCAAGCAATAAACGGTGTGCCTCGAAAGTATTCTATGGGCGGCTGCCGCTATATCACGATAACCTTGGTGCCGACTTTGACGCGCTCGTAAAGATCGACGACATCCTCGTTGCGCATGCGGATGCAGCCGGACGAAACGCCATAGCCGATCGACCAGGGCGCATTGGTGCCATGGATGCGATAGAGCGTGGAGCCGAGATACATGGCCCGGGCGCCGAGCGGGTTCTGCGGACCGCCGTCCATGCGGGCCGGTAGATAGTGACCCTTGGCCGCTTCGCGCGCGATCATCTCCTCGGGCGGCGTCCAGGTTGGCCACTCCGCTTTCCGCGTGATCCTGTGCTCGCCCGCCCACTCGAAGCCCGGCTTGCCGACGCCGACGCCGTAACGGCGCGCTTGTCCGTCGCCGGTCACGAGATAGAGGAAGCGATTGTTGGTGTCGATCACGATAGTCCCGGCCTTCTCGGTCGTCTCGTAGCCCACCATCTGCGGCAGGAATTGCGGGTCGAACTGCGACTTCACCGCTCTTTGCGCGCGGCCGGCGTCAGGCTGCACGGCCGCCGTTTCCAGCTGGCGCTTGATCTGGCTGCGCTTCACCTGTTTTCGGGTGGCGGCGGGTGCCTGCGGCCGATAGACGGCCGGACGCACCCCTTCGCCGGTCAACTGCATCACCCAGGGAGCGGTGAGATCCGGGCTGACGATGACCGGCGGCCGGTTCTGGTATCGATCCTGCGCGCCGGCGCCGACGGGGAGGGTGCAGACAAGGCACGTGGCAAGCAAAAGGAATTTCTTCATCATCGGACCGACTCGCTACCTTACGCCGAATAGACTTCTTGGGGCAGCGCGGCGGCTGCACCTTGGATGGCGCGATGCTCGCACTCCTCCGCCACCGAATGGTAAACGCCGGTTCGCTAGAGTGCCGCGATGTGGATAAAGCTTTGAGTAGGGTTATTCCCCGCTTTATGAATCTGGTTTGCAAATGGTAAATGGAACAAAGAGGAAACAACGGGAGAAGTCGGCATGGCGGCAAGGGGCCTGATTACGGGCGATGATGGGCTGCAGCGTTGCGCCTGGCACGGCAATCTCGAAGACTACCGCCGCTACCACGATGAGGAATGGGGCCGGCCGGTGACAGACGATCGCCGGCTGTTCGAGAAGATCTGCCTTGAGGGCTTCCAGTCGGGCCTCTCCTGGCTGACGATCCTGAGGAAGCGCGAGGGGTTTCGCTCCGCATTCGCCGGCTTCGATTTTGATGTGGTTGCGGAATTCGGCGACGCCGATATCGAGCGCTGCCTGGCTGATCCCGGCATCGTCCGCCACCGCGGCAAGATCGTCTCGACCATCAACAATGCGCGGCGGGCCAAGCAATTGCGTTCGGAGTTCGGCTCGCTCGCCGCCTATTTCTGGGCGCACGAGCCGGACGGAAGCGAGCGCCCGAAGATCGTCGACCACGCAACGCTGATCGCCAATCCGACGACGCCGGCATCGGTCCGGATTTCGAAGGACCTGAAGAAGCGCGGCTGGACCTTCGTCGGTCCGACAACCGTCTATGCCTTCATGCAGGCCATGGGGCTCGTCAACGATCACCTGGAAGGCTGCCATTGTCGCGCGCGGGTGGAGGAGATGCGGCGGAAACTGGTCAGGCCCCTGCGAGCGCCCGCCGGAGCCACACGCTGACGCAATCTTTCGGTTGCAGACGGATTCAATTCGGCTTTTGATTGTAGTGCGTCTTATCGGATCACCGGGGCAGAAAGACTATGCTTATTCTTGATGCCGGTTCGTGGTGGTCGGACTGGTCCTGTGCGGCTCGGCCTGGGCGGGTCTATCTGGCTGCACTCGCGGTCGCCGCACTGCTGGCAAGTGCGGTATTTCTGCGCCTGCGCGTCGAGGCGTGGGTGAAACCTGCCAATGCCCTGCCCGCACCTACTCCCGGAGAGCGGCGCGCAACACTGTGCATCATCTTTTTTTCGTCGGAGCGGTCGCGCTCATCGCGATTGTGCCAGCACTGTCTCGCGATCGGGATCTGATGTTCGTTCAGCACGGAAAGCTCGTCGAAACTGGCTGCCACATGTTTAACGTGTATAGATATGAATTCGAGCTGGGAGACGTCAGGGTCAAGTATGTTTATGTGACAAAAGGCAAGAGACATCTGCTTAACATCATGCCGCGCAAGACAGGGCGCACTACAGCCATCAATTTGAAAGCAAACCCACATGTGGCTAATCTTGTCGCCTTTGCGCCCGCGGAAATGCGCAAGTATGCGCAAAAGCTCGCCGAGAGGGGCGACGAGATTCCACCGGAATTGGCGCATCTGCTGCGACCGTCCGCGACTTCGAACTGAAGCCCGCCGCGCAGTCGGCGCAGCGGGCTTCATCATCACTCGCCGTTTTTGGCGAGCCATTCCTTCATCATCGTGATCTCGGCCTCCTGGGCCTTGATGATGTCTTCCGCCAGCTTGCGCAGCTTCGCATCCTTGCCGTGCTCGAGTTCGACCTTCGCCATGTCGATCGCGCCCTGGTGGTGGGCGATCATGCCGCGCAGGAAGTCGATGTCGGCATTGCCGGTAAAGTCGATATCCATGTCCTTGTGCATCTTGGCGTTCGCCTCGGCGAAGGCCTTGCTGGACGGGGCCGGCTCGGCCGCCGACGTATGCATGGCTTGGTGGCCGCCTTCCTGGGCGCCGGCGGGAATGCCGAACGATGCGGCAAGCATCAAAGCAATTATGATCCTTTTCAAGGACATAATAAGTACCTTTCCATTCAATCTGAGTTCATGAGGTCGGAGCGACCGCGACGGAGCGTCTTCGCGCTCGCCGGGAAAATCCGTTGCTAGATGGAAAGGCTGTATTTGGGCGGGGGAGACAGTGGCTTTGGAGCTTGGTCGATGAGCGCCGCGTGACGCTGTGGTGAAAGCCGCGTCGAAGGCCCCTCGGATCGCATGAGCCCAAGGGGCGTTGCATGGATCGCGACGCAGGCCGAGCAGAGCACCGGATGGTCTGACTTTGCCGGGCTTGGACAACGAGCCTGCTGCGCACAATGGCTGCCGGGATCCGTGGAGGCGTGGTGCATGGTATCGGAGGTCACCGGGTGATGGTGTGCGCTCACCGTCTTTGCCGCAGCATCGCGCGCCTGTGCAATGGCGGGAAGGGCTCCACCAAGCGGGGCGGACAGAAGCAGAAGGGTGATGGCGAGCCAACGCAGCATGGCGGGAAGATAGGCTAGTCGGTCCCGAATAAGAAGGGGCGATGCGAGAAGATCGCCAAGTCGTGATCGACTTGTATCACGCCGACAGCCCCGTTCCGCTCCGCGGAACCGCGAAGACGCCTTGCAGGGAACCTCCTTCGCCATGCTCGCCGAGCGTCGAATTTCCGATGCAGCAAAGCTGGTACGAGCTTCCGTCTGGCCGTCGGACAATCGCGGAAAAACAGAAGGAGGAGGACGTCTCGGTCGCCTGTTCGAGAATGCTCAGGATCGTCGACCGGTCTACTTGGTCACAGGCCCGCACGAGGTCGATGATGCCACAGGGATTCTGCCTCAGCCCAAGAAGAGAAAGGGTCCGCGGACCGACCAGAAAGGCGCCGCTGTCGACGTCACAACGCCATGGCTCGATCATACAGCCGGCTTTCACTATCGTGCGGGTCCAGGCCCCGTGGGTCTCCGGATTCAGCGGCTTTATCGCTGCCGCCCCGGGCGTCATGACAGTCAGCATTTTGCCAAAGCCTCCGTTTGATGCCCTTGCTCGAACGCCTTAACTTATAAGCGTATCGGCATAGTTTTACAATCATCGCTTTGTGATCGTGCCTGTCAACGCGGAACGCATTGCAGCGCGACCCGGTTCCGTGACCTTCACGCCGGCAGGGCTGGCAGCCTTTGTCGACCGCCGCCCTTGCCGCCCTTGACGCGATCCGGTAGGGAAGGCACCGATCAAGCTTCACAGCCCGGAATGCCTTCCATGAACGACAAACCGAAGAAACCGCAGAAGCTCAAGGCGCGCCTGCCGCGCGGCTTCGTCGACCGTTCGGCAGCGGATATCCGTGCCGTCGACGAGATGATCGCGAAGATCCGCGAAGTCTATGAGCGCTACGGTTTTGACCCCGTGGAAACGCCGCTGTTCGAATACACCGACGCGCTTGGCAAGTTCCTCCCCGACAGCGACCGCCCGAACGAAGGCGTGTTCTCGCTGACGGATGACGACGAGCAATGGATGAGCCTGCGCTATGACCTGACCGCGCCGCTTGCCCGTCATGTGGCCGAGACCTTCAACGAGATACAGCTTCCCTACCGCACCTATCGCGCCGGCTACGTGTTCCGCAACGAAAAGCCCGGGCCGGGCCGCTTCCGCCAGTTCATGCAGTTCGATGCCGACACGGTCGGCGCCGCCGGCGTCCAGGCCGATGCGGAGATGTGCATGATGATGGCCGACACGATGGAGGCGCTCGGGATTGCGCGCGGCGACTATGTGATCCGGGTCAACAACCGCAAGGTCCTGGACGGCGTGCTCGAGGCGATCGGTCTTGGCGGCGACGACCGATCGAATGCGCGGCTGACGGTCCTGCGCGCCATCGACAAGCTCGACAAGTTCGGCCCGGAAGGCGTGCGCCTGCTGCTTGGCGAGGGGCGCAAGGACGAAAGCGGCGACTTCACCAAGGGCGCCGGCCTGAATGAGGAGCAAATCCGCAAGATCCTCTTCTTCGTCGGCATTACCGACTACGCGAAGAGCGCCGATCAACTCGCCGACCTCGTCGCCGGCACAAGCAGAGGCAAGGAAGGCGTAGAGGAGCTCAACACGATCCGCAGTCTCGTCGTCAGCGCAGGCTATGAGGCGGATCGCATCAAGATCGACCCGTCGGTCGTGCGCGGCCTCGAATACTATACCGGCCCCGTCTTCGAGGCCGAGTTGCAGTTTTCCGTCACCAATGAGAAGGGCGAGAAGGTCGTCTTCGGCTCCGTCGGCGGAGGCGGCCGCTACGACGGCCTCGTCTCGCGCTTCATGGGCCAGCCGGTGCCGGCAACGGGCTTCTCGATCGGCGTGTCGCGCCTGATGACGGCCCTCAAGAACCTCGGAAAGCTGGGGGTCGAAGAGGTGGTCGCGCCGGTCGTGGTCTGCGTCATGGACCGCGATATCGACAGCATGGGGCGCTACCAGCGCTTTGTGCAGCAGCTGCGCCATGCCGGCATCCGCGCCGAGATGTATCAGGGCAACAAGAAGAATTTCGGCGACCAGCTGAAATATGCCGACCGGCGCGGCTCGCCGATCGCCGTCATCCAGGGCGGCGACGAGCGCGCCTCGGGCGTTGTTCAGATCAAGGACCTGATCGAGGGCAAGCGGCTTTCGGGCGAGATCGAGGACAACGTCGCCTGGCGCGAGGCCCGCGTCGCCCAGGTCTCGGTTCCGGAGAGCGACCTCGTCGCAAAGGTCCGCGAAATTCTCGCAGAGCAAGCCGAGGACCGGAAAAGGGCAGGCTGATGCCGCTGATCAACCTTCCCGCCTTTGCCGGCGATCTTCTAGCCGATTTCGAGCGGCTGAAGACTCTGCGCGTCGACACGCCGGTCATCCAGCCTGCCGAGCCTTTCCTCGACATGGCGGGAGAAGACCTGCGCCGGCGGATATTCATGACCGAAAGCGAGACCGGCGAGAGCCTCTGCCTGCGGCCGGAATTCACCATCCCTGTCTGTCTTCGCCATATCGAGACCGCGACAGGGACGCCGCAGCGCTACGCCTATCTCGGCGAGGTGTTCCGGCAGCGCCGCGAGGGCTCGAGCGAATTCTACCAGGCGGGCATTGAGGACCTCGGCGACGCCGACACGGCCGGCGCCGACGCGCGGGCGATCGGCGACGCGATGCAGGTGCTGGCCAACCGGCTGCCGGGTCAGCGGCTCAAGGTGACGCTCGGCGACCAATCCGTCTTCGAGGCGGTCATCGCCGCCTGCGGATTGCCGGGCGGCTGGCAGAAGCGCTTGATCCACGCCTTCGGCGACCAGAAACAGCTGCAGAGGCTCCTGGGCGAACTTGCTGATCCCAAGGCGTCCGGCGTCTTCGGCCCCGAGGTCGAGCGGCTCGCCAAGATGGGCGTCCTGGACGACGAAGAGCGGCTCGTCGCCCATCTTGCCGAGACGATGGAGGCGACCGGCTATTCCACCAATGTCAGCCGTTCGCCGCGCGACATAGCCCGTCGCCTCAAGGAGAAGATGGAGCTTGCGACGACGCGGCTCGACAAGGCTGCACTTGCCGTCATGCGCGAATTCCTGGCATTCGACCTGCCGCTTTCCGAGGCTCCAGCGGCACTCCACGCATTCGCGAAGAAATCGAAACTGAAGATAGATGGCGCCCTGTCGTTCTTCGACGCACGTGTCGCGGCGCTTGCCGAGGCAGGCGCCGATCCGGACCTCATCCGCTACCGCGCCGCCTTCGGCCGTCCGCTCGACTACTACACGGGTCTAGTCTTCGAAATCGGGATTGAAGGAGCGCCGGCGGTCCTGGCGGGCGGCGGGCGCTTCGATCGGCTGCTGACATTGCTCGGCGCCCGCGAGCATATCCCGGCGGTCGGTTTCTCTCTCTGGCTCGACCGGATCGAAAGGGCGATCGCTGCCGCAGGGGGCGCGAAATGACCATTACCATTGCGCTTCCGTCCAAGGGGCGGATGAAGGATGATGCCTCGGCAATCTTCGAGCGGGCCGGGATGCGGATCGTCGCCGTCGGCAACGACCGTTCCTATCGCGGCCGCGTCGAGGGCTGGGACGACGTCGAGGTCGCCTTCCTGTCGGCCTCCGAGATCTCCCGCGAGGTCGGCAGCGGCGCCGTCGATTTCGGCGTTACCGGCGAAGACCTGGTGCGCGAAGGCATCGCCGACGCCGATGCACGCGTCGAATTCGCGGCCCGGCTCGGCTTCGGCCATGCCGATGTCGTCGTCGCGGTGCCGGAGGTCTGGTACGACGTCGATACCATGGCCGACCTTGGGGATGTGGCTGCCGACTTCCGCGCCAGCCACGGCCGCCGGCTCGCGATCGCCACCAAATACTGGCGGCTCACCCAGCAGTTCTTCTCGGGCAGCCACGGCATACAGCTCTATCGCATCGTCGAAAGCCTGGGCGCGACCGAAGGCGCGCCGGCATCCGGCTCGGCCGACATCATCGTCGACATCACCTCGACCGGCTCCACCTTGAAGGCGAACCACCTGAAGATTCTTTCGGACGGCGTGATCCTGCGGTCCGAGGCGTGTCTCGTCAGAGCCCGAATGGCGGCCCACGAGGGCAATCCCACCATCGATCGGATCATCTCTTCCGTGCGCGCGGCCCTCTGAAGCCACCGGTCGGAAATTTCCCCCCGGGTCTGACAAATGCAACCGGAGATAACTATGTAGGGATGGCAGAGACTTCATCCTCCCATCCTCCTACCTCGAGGCATCCTTATGGCTGATCTTTCCTCCTTCCCGATCACGAGCCGCTGGCCGGCGAAGAACCCCGACATCATCCAGCTTTATTCGCTGCCGACGCCGAACGGCGTGAAGATCTCGATCGCTCTGGAAGAACTGAGCCTGCCCTATGAGGCGCACCGCATCGCCTTCGACGCGAACGAGCAGAAGTCGCCCGAATTCCTGTCGCTCAACCCGAACGGCCGCATCCCGGCGATCATCGATCCGAACGGACCGGGTGGCAAACCGATCGGCCTCTTCGAATCCGGTGCAATCCTGATCTACCTCGCGGAAAAGACCGGCAAGCTCATTCCGGCGGATGCCGCCCGCCGCTATGAGACGCTGTGCTGGGTCATGTTCCAGATGGGCGGTGTCGGGCCGATGTTCGGACAGTTCGGCCACTTCTTCAAGTTCGCCGCCGAAAAGGTCGCCAACAATTCCTATCCGGTCGAACGCTACCGCGACGAGTCGAAGCGGCTGCTCGGCGTTCTCGAAACGCGGCTCGAGGGCCGGCAATGGCTGATGGGCGACGAATACACGATTGCCGATATCGCCACCTATCCCTGGGTCGAAGGCGCACGCAAGTTCTATGGCGGCGGCGAGGTGCTCGAATACAAGAGCTTCCCGAACGTCCTGGCTTGGCTGGAGCGTGGCCTGGCGCGCCCGGCCGCGCGGAAGGGCATCGAAATTCCCCGCAAGGAGTAAATCTCGCGCGGGGCGAGTCTCGGCCCGAGTTGACGAAGCTCGGGCCGGAAGGCTACCGGTTGGGGGAGCGGATAGGAAAGTGCAGGCGGATTTTTCGCCCGGCTCGAGCTCCGGCTCT
The DNA here is from genome assembly GCF_001651865.1 of Sinorhizobium glycinis. Lineage (GTDB taxonomy): Bacteria > Pseudomonadota > Alphaproteobacteria > Rhizobiales > Rhizobiaceae > Sinorhizobium > Sinorhizobium glycinis. Next base: position 680,466 of record NZ_LPUX01000053.1, on the reverse strand, counting down.
GAGGGTCGATAGTGAAGCAGGTGGAGACGGTGTCGGGAAGACTTGTTGTTGTGGGTGGCGGTCAGGCGGCTTTTGCCTTGGTCGCCAAGCTTCGTGCGCTTCAGGACGGGCGTCCGATCACCGTCATCTCTGCCGAGGCAAGCCTGCCCTACCAGCGGCCGCCGCTTTCGAAGAAATACCTGTTGCGCGAATTGACGCTCGACCGCCTGCTCTACCGGCCGGAGGCCTGGTATGCGGAACACGCGATCGACATACGCCTGTCGACGACCGTGACGCGGGTGGACCGCAGGACAAGCGAAGTCGTGCTCGGCGACGGCTCGAGGCTCGGCTACGAAACGCTCGCCTTCGCGACCGGTGCCACGCCGCGCCGCCTGCCGGCTTCGATCGGCGGCGATCTCGCAGGCGTCTATGTGGTGCGCGACTACAAGGACGCCGACCGACTTTCCGAGGAGATGCAGCCGGGGCGCCGTGTCCTGGTCGTTGGCGGCGGCTATATCGGCCTGGAGGCGGCGGCGGTCGCGCGCACCTGCGGGCTGGAGGTCACCGTCATCGAGATGGCGGACCGCATCCTGCAGCGCGTCGCTTCCGCCGCGACCTCCGCGATCGTCCGCGAGATCCACCGCTCGCACGGCGTCGATATCCGGGAACGCATGGGCCTGAACCGGCTGATCGGCGAAAACGGGCGCGTGACTGCGGCGGAGCTCGCCGACGGCTCGGTCATTCCGGTCGACGTGGTGATCGTCGGCATCGGCGTGGCGGCGAATGACACCCTGGCGCATGATGCAGGTCTCGAGACTTCCAACGGCATCCTCGTCGACAGCCACGGCCGGACATCCGATCCGGCGATCTTCGCGATCGGCGATTGCGCGGTCCTGCCGTGGCAGGGCATGCGCATCCGTCTTGAATCCGTGCAGAACGCCGTCGATCAGGCGGAAGCGATCGCCGCCATCCTTGCGGGCGGCTCCAAGCCCTATGACCCCCATCCTTGGTTCTGGTCCGACCAGTATGACGTCAAGCTGCAGATCGCCGGCTTCGGGCTTGGCCACGATGAGACGCTGGTCCGCCCCGGCCAGCGCGAAGGCAGCGTCTCCGTCTGGTATTTCCGCCAGGACAAGCTGATCGCCGTCGACGCCATCAACGACGCCAAGGCCTACGTGACGGGCAAGAAGCTGCTCGAAGCGGGCAAGACTCCCGGCCGCGCGCTCCTGGCCGATCCGCAGGTCGATCTGAAAGCGTTGCTGGCATAACGGGCTCACGCGGGGAGAGGGACCGGAGGCGTCCGCCTGCCTTTTCTCCACATTCGCCGCTGGGGCGCCGCGATTCCCCTTCGCCCCGTCTGCGGGGAGAAGGTGGCCGGCAGGCCGGATGAGGGGCCACCAAAACGACCACTCTGAAGTCGCTCACGTGTTTACCGAATAGAAAAGGGCGGCCCGAAAGCCGCCCTTCCGATCCGGATGGATCACCTGTGCTAAGGCTTGCGCCTTATCACATCATGTCCATGCCGCCCGTTCAGCGCGCTTGACGCGCTGAACTCATTTAAGAGCATGGGCGAAGCTTTATGGACCTGCTGTGCTAAGGCTTGCGCCTTATCACATCATGTCCATGCCGCCCATGCCGCCCATGCCGCCCGGCATTGCCGGAGCGTCCTTCTTCGGCAGCTCGGCGATCATGGCTTCGGTGGTGATCAGCAGCGAAGCAACCGAGGCTGCGTCCTGCAGGGCGGTGCGAACGACCTTGACCGGGTCGATGATGCCCATGGCGATCATGTCGCCATATTCGCCGGTCTGCGCGTTGTAGCCGAAGTCGTCGGTGTTCTTCTCGAGGATCTTGCCGACAACGATGGAGGCTTCATCACCAGCGTTCTCGGCGATCTGGCGGGCCGGAGCCTGCAGAGCGCGGCGAACGATGTTGACGCCGGCGTCCTGGTCGTCGTTTTCGCCCTTGGCGGTGATCTTGACGGAAGAGCGCAGCAGGGCGACGCCGCCGCCCGGTACGATGCCTTCCTGAACGGCAGCGCGCGTCGCGTTGAGAGCGTCGTCGATGCGGTCCTTCTTTTCCTTCACTTCGATTTCCGTCGCACCGCCGACGCGGATGACGGCAACGCCGCCAGCGAGCTTGGCAAGGCGCTCCTGCAGCTTCTCGCGGTCGTAGTCGGAGGTGGTTTCTTCGATCTGGGCCTTGATCTGGGCAACGCGGCCTTCGATGTCGGCCTTCTGGCCGGCGCCGTCGACGATCGTCGTGTTTTCCTTGGAGATCGAGACCTTCTTCGCACGGCCGAGCATGTCGAGCGTGACGCTTTCGAGCTTGATGCCGAGGTCTTCGGAGATCACCGTGCCGCCCGTCAGGATGGCGATGTCTTCGAGCATGGCCTTGCGGCGGTCGCCGAAGCCCGGAGCCTTGACGGCAGCGATCTTCAGGCCGCCACGCAGCTTGTTGACGACGAGCGTAGCGAGAGCTTCGCCTTCTACGTCTTCAGCGATGATGAGGAGCGGCTTGCCGGTCTGGACGACGGCTTCGAGAACCGGGAGCATGGCCTGGAGGTTCGAGAGCTTCTTCTCGTGCAGGAGAACGAAAGCGTCTTCGAGGTCGGCGACCATCTTTTCCGGGTTGGTGACGAAGTAGGGCGACAGGTAGCCGCGGTCGAACTGCATGCCTTCGACGACTTCGAGTTCGGTCTCGGCGGTCTTGGCTTCTTCGACGGTGATGACGCCTTCGTTGCCGACCTTCTGCATCGCTTCGGCGATGTCGAGGCCGATCTGCTTCTCGCCGTTTGCCGAGATCGTGCCGACCTGGGCGACTTCGTCCGAGGTGTTGATCTTCTTGGCCTTGGCGAGCAGGTCCTTGACGACTTCAGCGACGGCGAGGTCGATGCCGCGCTTCAGGTCCATCGGGTTCATGCCGGCAGCAACGGCCTTGGCACCTTCGCGAACGATCGCCTGAGCGAGAACGGTTGCGGTCGTCGTGCCGTCACCGGCGATGTCGTTGGTCTTCGAAGCGACTTCGCGGACCATCTGGGCGCCCATGTTCTCGAACTTGTCTTCGAGTTCGATTTCCTTGGCGACCGAAACGCCGTCCTTGGTGATGCGCGGAGCGCCGAAGGACTTGTCGATAACGACGTTACGACCCTTCGGGCCGAGCGTTACCTTGACTGCATCGGCGAGGATGTCGACGCCGCGCAGCATCTTTTCGCGCGCGGTACGGCCGAACTTGACTTCTTTAGCTGCCATTTTTGAAAGCTCCTGGTTTCGAAATTCCGGAACGGGTCCGGTTTCAAATTACGGAAGTTTGGAAGGGTTGCCGGCCGATCAGCCGATGATGCCCATGATGTCGGCTTCCTTCATGATCAGAAGGTCTTCGCCGTTGATCTTGACTTCGGTGCCGGACCACTTGCCGAACAGGACGCGGTCGCCAGCCTTGACGTCGAGCGGAACAACCTTGCCGCTTTCGTCGCGGGCACCCGAACCGACAGCCACGATTTCGCCTTCTTGCGGCTTTTCCTTTGCGGTGTCCGGAATGATGATGCCGCCCTTGGTCTTTTCTTCAGACTCGACGCGGCGGACGACAACGCGGTCGTGCAGCGGACGGAAATTGGTGCTTGCCATTGTCTAATCCCTCGATCAAATGACATTGCGGATCGTTGAGAGACCCGGTGGATGGGTGTTAGCACTCCTTACTGAAGAGTGCTAGCGCAGCCGAGATAAGGCTGGCCTCGGAACGAGTCAAGAATCGGCTTCGAGATTTTTTTGCCGGATGCGAACGTTGGCAGGAAATCCGGTTTTTGTTTGATGGATCTGTAGGGGTAAGCGAATGCCCCACGGGGCGTCATGCTGGAATGACGCTCTACGACGCGCTCTACCGCTGGGCGCGAGGCGTCCCAGGAAAAACACGATTGGTATCACACGGCGGCAAGGGAAAGCGCGACCCCATATCGTCTGGTTGCTGCACGGCACGCGCGGCGGGGTGGTTGCCGGCGCCGCCGAATCTTGGAAAGTGCGCCGTTTTTCCATATGCGAGGCTTGTATTCTTGGCCCTTCCTTGCGATGTCAGCCGGGAAGTTGAGTTTGCAGGAAGCCAGGATGGCCGTCAGGATCAACAGTTTTCGGGAAATCGCCAGCCGATATGACGTGGTGCTTTGCGACGTCTGGGGCGTGCTTCATAACGGCGTTCAGGCTTTCGCCTCCGCCTGCGAGGCACTGGCCGAGGCGCGTGCGCAGGGGGTGACGGTCGTCCTCATCACCAATTCGCCGCGGCCGCATCCGAGCGTCAAGGTGCAGATCCGCGGTCTCGGCGTTCCCGACGAGGCCTATGATCGGATCGTCACCTCCGGCGATGTCACGCGGGCACTGATCGCGTCCGCAGAAAAGCGGATATTCTTCATCGGCGCCGATCGCGACCTGCCGCTGCTCGAAGGCCTCGGCACCGAGATCGTTTCGGCTGAAGAGGCCGAGACGATTGTCTGTGCCGGCTTCTACGACGACGAGACCGAGACACCCGAACATTACCGCGCCACGCTGACGGGACTTGCCAAACGGAAGATACCGTTCATCTGCGCCAATCCCGATCTTGTAGTGGAACGCGGCCATCGGTTGATCCCCTGCGCCGGCGCGATCGCCAAGCTTTACGAGGAACTCGGCGGCGAGGCGCGCATCGCCGGCAAGCCCTACAAGGCGATATACCGCGCCGCGCTTTCCGAAGCCAAGGCGGTGAGAGGCGCCTTCGATCTCCCCCGCGTTATCGCCGTCGGTGACGGCATGCCGACCGATGTGAAGGGTGCGCAGGACGCGGGTTTCGATCTGCTCTATATCAGCGCCGGCATCCACGCGCAGGAATACATGCATGAAAGCCGCACCGACGAGGCGAAGCTTGCGGCCTTCCTGAAGAAAGAGGGAGCGACACCGAAGTGGTGGATGCCCCGGCTCGCCTGACGGGAAGACGGCAATGACGGTCTTTCATCGCAACGAAACCCGTGATCCGCTTCCCGAGCGCCTGCGCGGCGGCGTGATCGCGATCGGCAATTTCGACGGCGTCCATCGCGGCCATCAATCGGTGCTGAACCGCGCGCTCGACGAAGCAAAGAGCCGGAGCGTTCCGGCCCTCGTGCTGACATTCGAACCGCATCCACGCACCGTCTTCCGGCCCGACCGGCCCGTGTTCCGCCTGACCCCGGCGCCGCTGAAAGCGCGCATCCTCGAAGGAATGGGTTTCGGCGCGGTGATCGAATATCCCTTCGACCGGACCTTCTCCGAGCTTTCGGCCTCCGATTTCATCCATCGCATCCTGCGGGAATGGCTGCACGCATCGCACGTCGTCACCGGCTTCGATTTCCATTTCGGCAAAGGACGGGAGGGCGGTCCGGCCTTCCTGATGGCGGCGGGTGCTCAGGAGGGTTTCGGCGTGACGCTGGTGGACGCCTTCCGCGACGAGAACGCCTCGGTGATCTCCTCGAGTTTCATCCGCTCCCTGCTGGCCGAAGGCGATGTCTCGCATGCGGCCGGCCTGCTTGGCTATCGCTACACGGTGGAAGCGGAGGTGATCGGCGGCAAGAAGCTCGGGCGTGAGCTCGGCTATCCGACCGCGAACATGCGCCTGCCGCAGGAAGCCGAACTCAGGAACGGCATCTATGCGGTGCGGTTCCGCCGGGCGGACGGTTCTCTTTATGACGGTGTCGCAAGCTTCGGCCGCCGCCCGACCGTCGACAGCGATGGCGAGGCGCTGCTGGAAACTTTCGTCTTCGACTTTTCCGGCGACCTCTATGGCGAAGTCTGCGCCGTCTCCTTCTTCGGTCATCTTCGCGACGAGCAGAAGTTCGACGGGCTCGAGCCGTTGATGGTGCAGATGAGGGAGGACGAGAAGGAGGCGCGTGCGCTTCTTTCAGGTGTCCAGCCCTTGAGCGACATCGACCGCAGGATCAATTTCGCCTGAAGGCAAGCGGTGGACCTTTTCAAAAGGCCGAAAACGCCTTAAACAACCGGCCACTATGATCCGGCATCGTCGATTGACCATCGATCAGCGAATTATTGGCCCGGCTTTCCGCACGCGCTAGGGCGCGCCGGAAGGTCCGGGATTTCGGCGTTTCACGCCCTTCCAGTCATCTTCGAGACACCGAACCCTTCCGCCTGCCTGATAATTCGCGGCGGAAAAGACGAATGCAAAAGACCATGACAGAGACCGCTGAAAAGATCGACTATTCCTCGACGCTCTACCTGCCGCAGACGGAGTTTCCGATGCGCGCGGGCCTGCCGCAGAAGGAGCCGGAATTCGTCGCCCGCTGGCAGAAGATGGAGCTCTACAAGAAGCTTCGCGCTTCCGCTGCCGGCCGCGACAAGTTCGTGCTGCACGACGGCCCGCCCTATGCGAACGGCAACATCCATATCGGCCATGCGCTGAACAAGATCCTCAAGGATGTCATCAACCGCTCGTTCCAGATGCGCGGCTTCGATGCCAACTATGTCCCGGGCTGGGACTGCCACGGCCTGCCGATCGAATGGAAGATCGAGGAGAAATACCGAGAGAAGGGCAGGAACAAGGACGACGTTCCGGTCAACGAGTTCCGCAAGGAGTGCCGCGATTTCGCCGCCGGCTGGATCGAGGTGCAGACCGAAGAATTCAAGCGCCTTGGCATCGAAGGCGATTTCGAGCGGCCCTACACGACGATGAACTTCCATGCGGAGGCGCGCATCGCCGGCGAATTGATGAAGATCGCCAGGGCCGGCCAGCTCTATCGCGGCTCGAAACCGGTGATGTGGTCGGTCGTCGAGCGAACCGCGCTCGCCGAAGCCGAAGTCGAATATGCCGATGTCGAAAGCGACATGATCTGGGTGAAGTTCCCGGTCACCGAAGGACCGGATGCACTTGCCGGCGCCTTCGTCGTCATCTGGACCACGACGCCCTGGACGATCCCCGGCAACCGGGCGATCGCCTATTCGTCGCGCTACGCCTATGGTCTCTACGAGGTCGCCACCGCCGAGAACGATTATGGCCCGCAGCCGGGCGAAAAGCTGATCTTCGCCAAGCGTCTTGCCGAAGAGTCCGCAGCCAAGGCAAAGGTGACGTTCAATTTCGTCCGCGATGTCGAAGCGGGCGAGCTCGCGGCGATCACTTGCGCTCATCCGCTGCACGGTCTCGGCGGCGGCTATGCCTTCCATGTGCCGTTGCTCGATGGCGACCACGTGACGGACGATGCCGGTACCGGCTTTGTCCACACGGCTCCGGGCCACGGCCGCGAGGACTTTGACGCCTGGATGGATAGCGCGCGGGCACTCGAAGCACGCGGCATCTCCTCTGCCATCCCCTTCACCGTCGACGATGCCGGTTACTTCACGGCCGAGGCGCACGGCTTCGGACCCGATGCCGAAGGCGGCGCCGGACGCGTCATCGACGACAAGGGCAAGAAGGGCGACGCCAACGATCGCGTCATCAAGGCGCTGATCGCCCGCCATGCGCTCTTTGCCCGCGGCCGGTTGAAGCATTCCTATCCGCATTCCTGGCGCTCGAAGAAGCCGGTCATCTTCCGCAACACGCCGCAATGGTTCGTCTACATGGACAAGGACTTCGGCGACGGCACGACGCTGCGCTCGCGGGCGCTCAATGCAATCGACGAAACCCGTTTCGTGCCCGGCGCCGGGCAGAACCGCCTGCGCGCCATGATCGAGCAGCGCCCGGACTGGGTGCTGTCGCGCCAGCGCGCATGGGGCGTGCCGATCGCGATCTTCGCCGACGACCAGGGCGAAATCCTCTTGGACGAAGCGGTCAACGCCCGCATTCTCGAAGCCTTCGAGAAGGAAGGGGCCGACGCCTGGTTTGCCCAGGGTGCCAAGGAGCGCTTCCTTGGAAACGACCACGACCATGGCCGCTGGCACCAGGTCATGGACATCCTCGATGTGTGGTTCGATTCCGGCTCGACCCACACCTTCACGCTCGAGGACCGTCCTGACCTGAAATGGCCGGCGGACGTCTATCTCGAAGGCTCCGACCAGCACCGCGGCTGGTTCCACTCCTCGCTCTTGGAAAGCTGCGCGACCCGCGGCCGTGCGCCCTACAATGCCGTTGTCACCCATGGCTTCACCATGGATGAGAAGGGCGAGAAGATGTCGAAGTCGAAAGGCAACACCGTCACGCCGCAGGAGGTGATGAAGGATGCCGGCGCCGACATCCTGCGCCTCTGGGTGATGACGACCGACTATTGGGAAGACCAGCGGCTCGGCAAGACGATCATCCAGACCAACATCGATGCCTACCGCAAGCTCAGGAACACCATCCGCTGGATGCTCGGAACGCTCGCCCACGACGAGGGCGAGGTGGTCGCGACCAGCGACATGCCGGAACTCGAGCAGCTGATGCTGCATCGTCTCGCCGAGCTCGACCGGCTGGTGCGCGAAGGCTACGACGCCTTCGACTTCAAGAGGATCGCCCGCGCGCTGATCGATTTCTCGAATGTCGAACTTTCGGCCTTCTATTTCGACATCCGCAAGGACGCGCTCTACTGCGATGCGCCTTCGTCGCTCCGCCGCCGCGCCGCGCTGCACGTCATCCGCACGCTGTTCGATTGCCTGGTGACCTGGCTGGCGCCGATGCTGCCCTTCACCGCCGAGGAAGCCTGGCTTTCCCGCAATCCGCAAGCGGTCTCCGTGCATCTCGAGCAATTCCCCGACGTGCCGGCGGAGTGGCGAAACGATGCGCTGGCCGAGAAGTGGCGGAAGATCCGTGAAGTGCGCAAGGTCGTCACCGGGGCTCTCGAGATTGAGCGCAAAGACAAGCGCATCGGCTCCTCGCTCGAGGCCGCGCCGACCGTCCACGTCGCCGATCCGGATCTGAGAGTAGCGCTCGACGGTCAGGACTTCGCCGAAATCTGCATCACCTCGGCGATCGAGATCGACGACGCCGAGGGGCCGGGCGCCGCCTTCACCCTGCCTGAAGTGGCAAAGGTCAGCGTCGTGCCGAAGCTTGCCGAAGGCCGCAAATGCGCACGCTCCTGGCGGATCACCACGGATGTCGGATCCGATCCGCTCTATCCGGACGTGTCGGCGCGCGACGCAGCCGCATTGCGGGAGCTCGGCTTCAAACCTTGATCGACGTTTTACCGGGTGAATTGCGCTTGCCGCATTCATCCGGTACAACCTGCCCGAAATTTGGCGGATTTTTCCGCCATGGGGGCGCGTGAATGGCCGCGGCGGGCGCGGCGCGGCGGGGGCTTAGGGGGCTTAAAGGAAGTTCATGGAAATGACGCGAGCGTTGCGGGTGTTTGCGGGCATCGCTGCTGTCGTGGCAGGGAGCCTGGTGCTTTCCGGCTGCATCGGCGGCCCGACCTATGGAACCGACAAGACGGCAGGCGAACAGCTGGTCGACGACCTCGGCAGCGCCATCAGCCTGGCTCCGCCGAAGAAAGACCCGGTCAAGTACCAGCCGCGCGCGGGCCTGGTGTTGCCGCCTAAAGGCGAGCAGGCCGCGCTGATCCAGCCGCAGCAGTCGCTCGCAAGTCGCGAGGCCAATCCCGCCTGGGTCGAGTCGCCCGAGGAGGTGCGCGACCGGTTGCGCGAAGAGGCCGACGCCAACAAGAACAATCCCAACTACGTCTCGCCGCTTGCAAAGGCGAGCGCCAATGGTCGTCGCCTTTCCGCCAAGGAACAGCAGGCGGCCTATCGCGAAGCCCGCAAGATCGAAATGGGCGCCTATTCGGACAAGCGACGCTTCCTGAGCGACCCGCCGCTCGAATACCGCCGCCTGCCCGAGGGTGCCGAAATGGATCTCGGCGAGGCAGAAAAGGACAAGGAACGCCGGCGCAAGAAGGCGGCCCAGATCGCCAACAGCGGCAGCAAGTGGTACTGGCCGTTCTAAGCCATGGCAATCGGCATTCGCGACGCGGTTCCGGAAGATGCGGCGACGATCCTGCGCTTCATCACCGAACTCGCCATTTATGAGAAGGCCGAGCACGAGGTCGAGGCGACCGTCGAACTCCTGACTGCGTCGCTGTTCGGGCCGGGCTCGATCAGCCGTGCGGTGATCTGCGAGGTCGATGGCGCGCCGGCCGGCTTTGCCATCTGGTTCTACAATTATTCGACCTGGCAGGCGCGCAAGGGCCTCTATCTCGAGGATCTGTACGTGACGCCGGAGCACCGCGGTTCCGGGGCGGGCAAGATGCTGCTCAAGCACCTGGCGCGGATTGCAATTGCCGAGGGTTGCGGCCGCTTCGAGTGGAGCGTTCTCGATTGGAACGAGCCTGCCATCCGTGTCTACGAGGCGATTGGGGCGGAACCGCTCTCGGAATGGACACGCTATCGGCTGGTGGGCAAGGAACTCGAAGCGCTCGCCGCCAGCTGACGACTCCCTGTCAGCGTCGGGCGGCGAAAAAATCTCGAAGAATATCGCCGGCCTCTCGCTCGGCGAGGCCGGAATAGACATCCGGAACATGGTGGCACGTCGGCGAGCCATAGAACCTGACGCCGTTCTCGACGGCGCCGCCTTTCGGATCCTCGGCGCCATAGTAAAGGCGGCGTATGCGCGCAAAGGAGATCGCCGCCGCGCACATGGTGCAGGGTTCGAGCGTCACATAGAGGTCGGCACCCGATAGCCGCTCGTCGCCGACGGCCGCGGCCGCCTGCCGGATCGCCTCGATCTCGGCATGGGCGGTAATGTCCCGCAATTCGCGCGTGCGGTTCCCGGCCGCGGCAACCACCTCGCCGTCGAGCACCACGACGGCGCCGATCGGCACCTCGCCGCGCGCCGCCGCTCTCCGCGCCTCCTCGAGCGCCGCATCCATGTAGCGCTTCGTTTCCGCCATCACTTGCTCATAATTTCTCTTAACCCAGGGCCTTCGACCTGATAGGACAGCCGCAAAAGGCAGGCAACAGAAATGACATTCAAAGACAAGTCCACCGGGCCCGGCAAGGGTAAAGGTCGGAAGGGCAATTTTCCTTCCGGCGAGAAGAGGGCCAACGCGGCACGACCCGGCAAGGGCGCGGCGCCGAAGCCCGACGTCGGCATCGACGAGCCGCAGCGCATTTCCAAGATCCTGTCGCGCGCCGGCGTTGCCTCGCGACGCGACGTCGAGCGCATGATCGTGGAAGGGCGAGTCAAGCTCAACGGCGTCGTGCTCGAGACGCCGGTCGTCAATGCGACGCTCGCCGACAGAATCGAGGTCGACGGCCATCCGATCCGCGGCATCGAGCGGACGCGCCTTTGGCTCTATCACAAGCCGGCCGGTCTGGTGACAACCAATGCCGACCCTGAAGGCCGCCCCACGGTGTTCGACAACCTGCCGGATGAGCTGCCGCGCGTGCTGTCGATCGGCCGCCTCGACATCAATACCGAGGGCCTGCTGCTCCTGACGAACGACGGGGGACTTGCCCGCGCCCTTGAATTGCCGGCGACCGGCTGGTTGCGGCGTTATCGCGTCCGCGCGCATGGCGAGATCGACCAGGAAGCGCTTGACCGGTTGAAGGAGGGGATCGCCGTCGATGGCGTCCTCTACGGGGCGATCGAGGCGACGCTCGACCGGGTTCAGGGATCGAATGTCTGGATCACCATGGGCTTGCGCGAAGGCAAGAACCGCGAGATCAAGAACGTGCTCGGAGCCCTCGGCCTCGATGTGAACCGCCTGATCCGCATCTCCTATGGTCCGTTCCAGCTGGGTGACCTGCCGGAGGGCCATGTCCAGGAAATCCGCGGCCGTACGCTGAGGGAACAGCTTGGCCCGCGCCTGATCGCAGAGGCGAAGGCGAATTTCGACGCGCCGCTCTACAACGACCAGCCGGCCGCGGCGGAAAGGGAGGTCCACGGCGAGGACGTTCCTGACAAGGGCAGGCCGGAACGCGGCACTTGGCGCGAAAAGCCCGAGGACAAGCGTGAACGTGCGCTTGCTCGCCTTGATACGCAGCGAGATGACAGCCGCTCCCGCGATCGCAGGGAACGCCCCCGCGAGAAGTTCGAGGATCGCCCCGCCCGGGCGCCGGCAAAGCGCAGCCGCACGGCGAATGTCTGGATGGCGCCTGGCGCGCGGCCGGTCGCTGAGAAGAAACCGAAAACGCCCGAGGAAGAGGCTTCACCGAAGCCAGCGCGTCGCGAGCGTCCGGAAGGCGCGCCGAAGGCAAAGCGCTACGGCCGCACGAAGGACGGCTCGGCCACGAGAACATCGGCAAAGTTCGATCCCGACCGCAAGGCAAGTGCGAAAGGCTCTGTCCGGCCGGACCGTGCCCCGCGGCCGCCGGTCAAACGCGCCGACGAGGATGGCGACTGGATCAGCGCCAGTGAGCCGGTCCGCCGCAAGGATGATGCTCGCGATGGCGGATTTGAACGGCGCCGGCCTTTCGATCCCAGCGAACGGAAATCACGCGACCACGGCGATCGCCCGCCGCGTCGCGAAGGCAGCGAGCGCCCTCGTGGCGAGCGTCCGGCGCGGGCCGGAGGCGACAATCGCGCATTTTCGGAAAAGCCGCGGACAAGCCGCGGCAAGGACGACGCCCGCGAGAGCCGCGAAGGTGGAGATCGTCCCTTCGGCGATAAGCATCGTGGAAAGCCGGGCGGCGGCAAGCCAGCGGGGGGGAAGTCCTTCGGCCAGCGTTCCGGTGGTCCGCGTGGCGGCAAGCTTGGGGGCGGCAAGCCCGGCGGTGGCAGGCCGGGCGGCGGCAAGCCTGCCGGTAGCAAGCCCGGCGGTCGCACGGGCGGCGGCAAGCCGCGCGGCAAGGGGAAGTAATCGGTCGTGCGCATCGTCGGCGGAGAGTTTCGGGGACGCACACTCGTCACGCCCAAATCCAACGATATCCGGCCGACCACCGACCGGACGCGCGAGAGCCTGTTCAACATCCTGAGCCACAGCTACCCCGAAGCGCTCGACGGCGCCCGTGTACTCGACCTCTTCGCCGGTACGGGTGCGGTTGGACTCGAGGCCCTGTCGCGAGGCTGCCGGCAGGCGCTTTTCGTCGAACAGGGCGTCGAGGGCCGCGGGCTCATCCGCGTCAATATCGAAGCGCTCGGCCTGCAGGGCCGCGCCAAGATCTTTCGCCGCGATGCGGTGGATCTCGGCTCGCTGGGTACGATGGACCCGTTTCACCTGGTTTTCGCCGATCCTCCCTATGGCAAGGGTCTCGGAGAGCGCGCGCTCGAGTCTGCGGCGGCCGGCGGCTGGCTTGTTCCGGGCGCCCTGGTGGTGCTCGAAGAGCGGGCCGATGTGCGTCCGCAATTGCCCGCAGCCTTTGAGCCGCTCGACGACCGCGCTTTTGGCGACACGCGAATGCATTTCTACCGATTTCTTGGCGCCTGATCTAAGTTGGGCCGCTTGAGACTTCCAGGTCCGGCCCCTGACTGAGGTGCTGGCTGTAGGAGAATATCGATGGAGCAGCACCTTTCCATACGACAGGATCGGCCGGCCACGAAGGGTGAGCCGACGATCGCAATCGCGCTTGGCGGTGGCGGCGCGCGCGGCCTTGCCCATATCCATGTCATCGAGGCACTCGACGAAATGGGCATTCGGCCTTCGGCGATTGCCGGCTCGTCGATCGGCGCGATCATGGGCGCTGGCATGGCCGCCGGCATGACCGGCCGGGAGATCCGGGACTACACGCTGTCGACCGTCGGTAATCGCAGCGAAGTGCTCAACCGCCTGTGGCGGCTGCGTCCGAGTAGCTTATCCGAGGCCGTATCGAGCGGCTTCCGCTTCGGACAGTTCAACATCGAGCGGGTGCTGAAGGCCTTTCTGCCGGAGGCTATCCCGCTGTGCTTTTCCGACCTGCTGATACCGTTGAAAGTCACGGCGACGGATTATTACGGGCAAACCGAGCACGTCTGCGAAAACGGCGATCTGCACAAGGCGATCGCCGCGTCCTGCGCCCTGCCGGCGATTTTCATACCCGTGAAGATCGAGGGCCGCGTGATGATCGATGGCGGCATGTACAATCCGGTTCCCTTCGACCACCTGCGCGAACTCGCCGACGTCGTTGTCGCCGTCGACGTCGTCGGCGGCCCCGATGGCGACGGCAGGACGATACCGAGCCGCATCGACAGCCTGTTCGGCGCGAGCCAGTTGATGATGCAGTCGATCATCGCCATGAAGATGAAGGCCGGCGCTCCGGATATTCTGCTCCGCCCGGACGTTGGTCGCTTCCGCGCGCTGGATTTCCTGCATGCCCGGGAGGTGCTGGCCGCCACGGCTGCGACGAAGGAGCAGCTGAAACGGGCGCTCTCCGAGCGGATCGATCACTGGCAGGCGGGACGCTGATTTCTGCCCGCGCCGCACGGCAATCCTCTTCAGTCGGCCCCGGCCAGCCTCTCGCCGGCTTTCTCATCGTCGCCAGCCGGGAGTTGGGGCAGCAGTCGCTCTTCGGTCTCCGCCGTGTGGTTGACGTCCCGTTTCGGCTTGACCAGCGGTTCCGGCCGCACGGGCTGTGAATGCAGCATGTGGCGGCCGGCCGTGATGCCCTCGGCCTCCTGCAGCACCAGCCGCGCCTCGTCGCGGCGGCGGATGTCGTCCATGATGGCGATTGCCTCCTCGCCGCCGACGCCGAGCGCTTCGATCGTCTTGCGGCCGAACAGCAGGCCGGATTCGAACGTCTCGCGCAACTCGTACTCGACACCCTTGGCGCGCAACTCCAACGTATGCAGGCGATCGTAGGAACGGGCGAAGATGCGGGCATTCGGGTATTCCGCCTGGACGAGGCTGATGATCTTGTCGGTGATCTCCTTCTTCTGGGTGCAGACCGCGACGATTTTCGCCTTCTCGATGCCGGCCGCCCGCAACACGTCGAGCCGCGTGCCGTCGCCGAAATAGATGCGGAATCCGAAGGTCGCAGCCTGGCGGACGCGCGCGGCGGAATGGTCGATGATCGTAACGTCGCGGCCGCCGGCCAACAGGATCTGCGCGGCGATCTGGGCGAAGCGCGAAAAGCCGATCATCAGCACGTCGGCGCCGGCGCCTTCGAAATCCTCCTCGATCTCGTCTTCCATGTCATCCTGCTCGCGCAGCAGCCGCCTCGACAAGACCGCCGCAACGGGCGTCAATGCCATGGAAAGCGTGACGACCGCGACAAGCAGGGAGGCGACGCCTTGCGAGAAGACGCCCGCGACAGCGGCGGCCGTGAAGAGCACGAAGCCGAATTCGCCGCCCTGCGGCAGAAGCAGGCTGATGCGCACCGCGTCATTGTGGTGAGAACCCGTCGCGCGGCAAAGGCCGTAGAGGACCAGGCTTTTCACCGCCATGAGCAGCGGCACGGCAAAAAGGATCAGCAGATAGTTCTCGGCGACGACCCCGAGTTGCAGGGACAGCCCGACCGCCATGAAGAACAGCGCCTGGAGGATACCGCGAAACGGCTCGATGTCGGCTTCAAGCTCGTGGCGGTAGGACGATTCCGCGAGCAGCACGCCCGCGAGGAAGGCGCCCATCGCCATTGAAAGGCCTGCCAATTGCATCATCGTCGCCGCTCCCATGACGACGAGCAGCGCCGCGGCGATCATCACGTCACGGGCCCCGGTGCGGGCGATGACCTGAAACAGCGGATTGAGAAGATAACGGCCCGCCGCATAAAGCGCAGCGATTGCGGCGATCGCAATGGCGAAGTCCTCGAAGGGCGTTGTCGTGGCCTCCGGCGCGCGCGTCGCCATCAACGGGATCAAAGCGAGCAGGGGGACGATCGCCAGATCCTGGAGCAGGAGGATGGAAAAGGCCCGCTGACCGTAGCGCGTGTTGGTATCGTTGTTTTCGTCGAGGATCTGCATGGCGAAAGCCGTCGACGAAAGCGCCAGGCCAAAGCCGGCAATCACACTGCCCCTCCATTCGAGCAGGCTGAAGAACTCGATGAGGAAGGAGAGAACGAGGCCTGTCACCACCACCTGCGCCGTGCCCAGGCCAAAAATGTCGCGGCGCATCTGCCACAGTCGCGATGGCTTCAGCTCGAGGCCGATGATGAACAGCAGGAAGACGACGCCGAGCTCCGAGACGTGAAGGATCTCTTCGCCCTCGGTAATCGACTGGGCAACCGGACCGATCACGATGCCGGCGGCGAGATAGCCGAGAATCGTACCGAGCCCGAGGCGCTTGAACAGCGGCGCTGCAACGACGGCGCCGCCGAGCAGCATCAGCGCCTGGGTGTAGAGGATCGGTGTCGTTTGCATTGCTCGCGGCTTTCATCATGGAGGCTCTCGACTTCCCCTTGGTGAGGGGAGGCGAGACGGAATGTCATACTATGCGGAGAGGGGAATCATCGCGATGCCCTTGATGCATGCTCCAGTGCACAATAAATGGGGCAGGAATGAAAGGTCTAGTCATGTCCGAGACGATCGATTCCGCCATCCTCGAAAAACGCGCCGCCGAACTGGTGGATCGAGCGCGACAGGCCGGTGCGGAGGCCGCCGACGCCGTCGTCGTGCGCGGTCGCTCCCGCTCGGTTTCGGTGCGGCTGGGTAAGGTCGAGGCGACCGAGGCCTCCGAAAGCGACGATTTCTCGCTTCGGGTCTTCGTGGGCCGGCGCGTCGCCAGCGTCTCGGCCAACCCTGGCTTCGACCTGAAGCTCCTGGCGGAGCGTGCCGTCGCTATGGCCAAGGCTTCGCCGGAGGACCCCTATGCCTCGCTCGCCGATCCCGATCAGTTGGCGAGATCCTATCCGGATCTCGATCTCTTCGACAGTCGCGAGGTTTCGAGCGAGGCGCTGACCGAAGCGGCGCTCGCGGCCGAGGCGGCGGCGCTTTCGGTCGCTGGCGTCACCAATTCGAGCGGCGCCGGCGCCTCTGCCGGCATGGGCGGGCTCGTGCTGGTGACGTCGCACGGGTTCTCGGGCTCCTACATGGCGACCCGGTTTGGCCGTTCCGTCAGCGCGATCGCCGGCGAAGGCACCAAGATGGAGCGCGACTACGATTATGACAGCCGGCTCTATTTCGACGAGCTCCGCAGCGCCGACGATATCGGACGCGTAGCCGGCGAACGGGCGGTGGCGCGCCTCAATCCGCGCCAGGTCGCAACCGCCAGGAACGTCACCGTCGTTTTCGATCCGCGCATGGCGCGCGGCTTCGTCGGTCATCTGGCGGGTGCCATCAACGGTGCGTCGGTCGCGCGCAAGACGAGCTTCCTGCGCGACATGATGGGCAAGCAGATCATGAAACCGGGCATCGCCGTCACGGACGATCCGCTGATCGTGCGCGGTCCCTCGTCACGCCCCTTCGATGGCGAGGGAGTCAGCGGCTCGAAGCTGTCGATGGTCGAGGATGGCGTGCTCAAGCACTGGTTCCTCTCGACGTCCGCAGCGCGCGAACTGGGGCTCGAGACCAACGGACGGGGCGTGCGCGGCGGCCCGACGGTCAATCCAGCCTCGACCAATCTTGCCCTCGAACCGGGGACGATTTCGCGCGACGATCTGATCCGCGGCGTCGGCACCGGATTCTACGTGACCGAGCTCATCGGCCAGGGGGTCAACATGGTGACGGGCGAATATAGCCGCGGCGCCTCCGGCTTCTGGATCGAGAACGGCGAGATCACCTTCCCCGTGTCGGAGGTGACGATCGCTTCCAATCTCAAGCATATGTTCATGGCCTTGACGCCTGCCGACGACATAGACCGGAAGTTCGGCATCGCCGCGCCGACCTTTGCCATCGAAGGCATGACGCTTGCCGGAACTTGAGCGCGGGGCCGTACGTTCCGCCAGATCGAAGCGCGTGGGCTCGCCCCGCGCCTGAGGAGTCGAATGTCAGAAGCAGTCCTTCAGACCGCGCCCAACTGGGACGAGGATCTCAAGCTCATCCTCGCCGCAGCGGTGGCGGCAGGCGATACGGCGCTCGGATATTTCCGAAAGACCGTCGACGTTCGCTGGAAGAATGAAGGCCGCTCACCCGTGAGCGAGGCCGATCTCGCCGCAAACGACATCCTGAAGACGAGACTGCTTGCCGCGCGGCCCAATTACGGCTGGCTCTCCGAGGAGACCGACGACGATGCGACGCGCCTTTCCCGCGACACCGTCTTCGTCGTCGATCCGATCGACGGCACGCGCGCCTTCATCTCCGGCAAGGACCTCTGGTGCGTCAGCGTTGCCGTTGTTCACCACGGCCAGCCGACGGCGGGCGTGCTCTATGCGCCGGCGCTCGGAGAAATCTTCCAGGCAACCCGTGACGGAGAGGCGCGAAAGAACGGCGGGGCGATTGCGGTGCGTGACCCCGTGCCAGACGAGAGGTTGCAGGTGGCGATGGCCGAGGACATTGCCGGCAAGCTTGCCGCCCCCTATCGCCAGAGAATGGCGCGCGTGCCGCATGTGCCGTCGCTCGCCTATCGCCTGGCGATGATCGCCGACGGCCGCATCGACGGTACGATCGTCAGGAAGAACGCGCATGATTGGGACCTGGCCGCGGCCGACCTTATCCTGGCGCGGGCAGGCGGAGCACTCCGCGGGCTTGACGGGCTGCCTCTGTCCTACAATCGCCCGATTGTCAGCCATGGAGTGCTGGGGGCCGGATCGGGGCTGGCACTGCCGGCCTTGCTGGCAGCCTCCAGGCCGTTCGACGCCCATTGACCTTTGGGTGCGAATGCCGCAAATCAACGCCGACGTTTCAAAGAACAATGGGAACACAATGGCTCAGAACTCCGAGAAGAAGCAGCTCCTGCACCTCGTCTTCGGCGGCGAGTTGACGACGCTTACCGACGTGCAATTCCGCGACCTCAACAATCTCGACATCGTCGGCATCTTCCCCGATTACGAGAGCGCCCATGTTGCCTGGAAAGCCAAGGCGCAGATGACCGTCGACAACGCTCATATGCGCTATTTCATTGTCCACATGCACCGGCTCCTCGATCCGGAAAATGATTGAAGTCTCGGTAGGCGCGGGTAAGGGCGAGCGTTCATGAGCAGCCTGCGCGCACGGCTTGCGCTTTCCACCTACCGCTGGCTCGGCACGGCGATCTACCCCTTTGTCGGATCCTACCTGGCCCTGCGGGCGGCGAAGGGCAAGGAGGATCCGGCGCGGCGCCGCGAGCGCTACGGCCATGCGAGCGTACCGCGCCCACCGGGGCCGCTCGTGTGGTTTCACGCCGCCAGCGTCGGCGAAACGGTAGCGGTGACCCCGCTGATCAAGGAAATCCGCCGCCGCGGCATCGCCGTGGTGCTGACGACCGGGACGACGACCTCGGCGCGGGTTGCCGCCGAACGTCTGGGCGAAGCCGTCATCCATCAATATGTGCCGCTCGATTTCAAGCCGGCTGTAAGCCGCTTCCTAGAATACTGGCAACCGGATCTGGCGATCATCGCGGAATCTGAAATCTGGCCGATGACGATCGTCGAACTGGGCCGGCGCCACATTCCGCAGGTTCTGGTCAACGGGCGCCTTTCGGACCGGACATTCGCCCGTTGGAAAAAGCGGCCGGCGCTCGCCGATGCCCTCTTCGAGAACCTCGCGCTCGTCATCGCTCAGTCCGATATTGATGCGGAACGTTTCCGCACGCTCGGCGCGCTGCCGGTGATGGTGTCCGGCAATCTGAAGGTCGATACCGACGCGCCGCCGCACGATCCGCAGGCACTGCGCGAATATTCTCAGCAGATCGGTTCGCGCAAGACCTGGGCCGCGATCTCCACCTTCGAGGGCGAGGAAGAGGCGGCGGGGGTGGTTCACCACGCCCTGAAGGGGCGCAACGGCCTCTTGACGATCGTCGTTCCGCGTCATCCCGAGCGCGGCGATGCCGTTGAAGCCGCATTGTCCGCCAAGGGGCTCAAGGTTGCGCGCCGGACGCGCGGCGATCGCTTGACGCCGGACGTCGATATTTTTCTCGGCGACACGATCGGCGAAATGGGCCTCTATCTGCGGCTGACCGAGGTCGCCTTCGTCGGCCGTTCGCTCTTCGCTGAAGGCGGACAGAACCCGCTGGAGCCGGCGATGCTCGGCTGCGCGGTGCTTTCGGGCGGCAACGTCCAGAACTTCCGCGAGACCTATCAGATGCTCGCCAAGAACGGCAGCGCCAAGATCGTCCGCGATGTCGAAATGCTGGCGAAGGGCGTCAACTACCTGCTCGGCAACGACGACATGCGCCGGTCGATGATCGACGCGGGGCTTGAAACCGTGCAACAGATGCGAGGCGCACTGACGGCGACGATGAAGGGGCTCGAACCCTATATCAATCCGCTGGTGGTGAAGGCGCGGCTGGAGCCGCGTGGAGAGAACTGACAACATTCGGATGGGACCATGGCTGCGGGCAACGGCATCGCCGGCATATTGTTCGACAAGGACGGGACGCTTCTCGACTACGTGAAGAGCTGGGTTCCGGTGAACTACGAACTGGCGCGCATCGCCGCCAAGGGCGACGAAACTCTCGCTAGAGTTCTGCTTCAGGCAGGCGGGATGGACCCGGATACGGGCTACGTCGCGCCGGACAGCCTGCTCGCCGCCGGCAATACCGTGGAGATTGCGACGGGCATGGTCAATGCCGGTGCGCCGTTCACGGTTAAGGAACTGACCACGCTGTTCGACGGCCTGTTCGCGCAGTCCGCCGACTATGCGGTGCCGGTGACCGATCTCGGCACGTTTTTCGCCGCGCTGCATGCGAAGGGCTATCGCCTTGGCGTCGCATCGAGCGACAACGAGCGCTCCATCCGGGAAACCGCAAAGCGCTTCGGCTTCGAGAACTATCTGCACTACGTCGCGGGCTACGACAGCGGCTACGGCGTCAAGCCGGAGCCGGGCATGGTACTCGGCTTCTGTACGGCGACGGGGCTTGCGCCTGAGCAGGTGGCGGTGGTCGGGGACAACAATCACGACATGCATATGGGCCGCGCCGCCGGTGTGGGCCTGACCGTCGCGGTGCTGACCGGCACCGGCTCGCGCCAGTCGCTGGCGGAGGCTTCCGATCATTGCCTCGCGGATATCACCGAACTCGAAGCAGTCCTCCGACTCCGTTGACCCGCTTGCCTTTTTTCGCATTCTGAAGTCTCTTGTGGCGTCGCCGGCCGGCGGCCGGCAAGAGCACGGTCAGGAGCGCCTCGCGGGCGCATGGAGCAGCAAGCCGCGGAGGCAGCACAGTCAAATGGTTTCCGAAGCGCCTCCGTTCTGGTGGACAAAAGCCGATTGGCGCGCCTATGCGCTGTGGCCCTTCTCCTGGGTCTACGGCCGCATCGCCGCAATCCGGATGGACCGGGCCCGCCGCGCGATGCCGCCCGTGCCGCTGATCTGCGTCGGCAACTTCACCGTCGGCGGGGCGGGCAAGACGCCGACCGCCATCGCGCTGGCGCAGGCCGCAAAGGCGCGGGGGCTGAAGCCAGGCTTCCTCAGCCGCGGCTATGGCGGCTCGCTGGACGTCACGACGATCGTCGATCCCGGCCATCACCGGGCCCGGGACGTCGGCGACGAGCCGCTGCTGCTGGCGCGCGAGGGCCTGACGGTCGTTTGCCGGCGTCGCGTCGACGGCGCCCGGCGGCTCGCGGCCGAAGGCGCCGACATCATCATCATGGACGATGGCTTCCAGAGCGCCCGCCTCACCTTCGATTTCGCGCTGCTGGTGATCGACTCCGTCCGCGGCGTCGGCAACGGTCACCTGGTGCCGTCCGGCCCGGTCCGGGCGCCAATCGCCGACCAGCTTCGGCACGCCACTGCACTTTTGAAGATAGGTCACGGGCCGGCTGCCGATCGCCTCATCCGGCGCGCCGCACGCGCCGGCAAGGCCGTCCACGTCGCGGATACGGTGCGGCTCGATGACGGATCGCTGTCCGGCGTCAAGGTTCTGGCCTGGGCCGGCATCGCCGATCCGGAGAAGTTCTATCGCACGGTCCGCGAGGCGGGGGCGATAGTCGAGGAGACGCGGAGCTTTCCGGATCATCACCATTTTTCAGAGGACGAGATTGCCGATCTCATCGATCGCGCCGCAAGCCAGGGCTATACCCTGGTAACCACGGCCAAGGACATGGTCCGCCTTGAGCCCGGCCATGGGCGGGCCGCGGAACTGGCCGCCAGGAGCAGGGTCATCGAGATCGAAGTGCGTTTCGATGATCCCCTGGCGCCCGCCAAGATCATCGAGGCGACGCTTGCCGCCGCGCGGGCGCGCAAATTGCGTGCGAGCGGGAAGGTGTGAAGTAGCCCGTCAGGGCTGCTGCATCGGCAGCGCCCCGGCCCGCCGTTCCGCTTCGAGCGAGGCGGCCGCGTCGATATAGGGCTCCTGCCGCACGACGCTCCAATAGCGAAGCTCATCCACCGGAATGGCCTTGCCGGTCATTGCGCAGACGACATGCGAGCCGGCCAGAACGATCTGAAAGTCCCCGTCGAGATAACGGACTTTCGCTTCGCGAGAGGAATTTCCGTCAAAACGGTTCATCATGTTGCGTGCTTGCCTTGTCACTGCTCGTTACCCGATCTATCCCGCCTGACGCGAAAAGACCAGTGGAATTCCAAATCCGGCGCCATCGTGGCCGCGACCCGCGAAGTCTCGGCTTCGCGTCCCGACGCGCCCGGTCTTCAACTCCGGCCAAAGAGCCTTTCGATATCGGCGAGCTTGAGCTCTATGTAGGTCGGTCGGCCGTGATTGCACTGCCCTGATCCGGGCGTCGCTTCCATCTGGCGGAGCAGCGCGTTCATCTCCTCCGGCCGCATCCGCCGACCGGAGCGGACGGAGCCGTGGCACGCCATCGTCGCGGCGAGATATTCGAGCCGCCCGGTAAGCCCGTTGGCCGTGTCCCATTCGGCAAGTTCGTCGGCGAGCTGCCGCACAAGCCCTGAAGCATCCATCTCGCCGAGCATCGCGGGCGTCTCGCGCACTGCGATCGCGCCCGGCCCGAAGCGCTCGATGGCAAGCCCGAGCCGCAGGAACTCCTCCGCATGAACCATCAGCCGGTCGCAGTCGTCCTCGGCAAGATCGACGATCTCCGGGATGAGCAGCGCCTGCGCCGGCACCGGCCGTGAATGCAACGCCGTCCGCATTGCTTCGAAGACCAGTCGTTCATGCGCGGCATGCTGGTCGACGATCACGAGGCCGTCGCCGGTCTGTGCGACGATATAGTTCTCGTGGAGCTGCGCGCGTGCCGCACCGAGCGGGAAGGTGGGCTCGCCCGTGCCGTCACGGGCCGTCGTCTCGGCGGCCGGTGCGGTGTCACGCGCCGATGGCTGTGCAAATTCCGCGAATGCCGCTTGCGGTGCCTCGGCAAAGCCGCGGGCGGGCTCGTCGAACCCCATCGGCCGGTAGGGCGAGGCGGCCGCCGTCCAGGGCGCCTGCGCCCTCGGCTGTTCTGCCCGGTACGCTTCCGTGCGGAAGGCGCGCATGATCCCCTGGGCGCCGGTCGTCGCCGCCCGGTCGCCGCCGCGCGTCAAAGCCTCGCGGATCGCGCCGATGATAAGCCCGCGGACCAATCCGGGATCGCGGAAGCGCACGTCCGATTTGGCCGGATGCACATTGACGTCGACGAGGGCAGGGTCGAGCGTGATCGAAAGCACGGCGACCGGATAACGCCCCTGCGGAATGGTTTCGGCATAGGCGGCCCGGATGGCGGAGAGGATGAGCTTGTCCTGCACCGGCCGGCCGTTGACGAAGGCATATTGCTGCAGCGAGTTGCCGCGGTTGAAGGTCGGCACGCCGGCAAATCCCGTCAGCCTCGCCTCTTCGCGCTCCGCATCTATCTCGATGGCATTGTCGCGGAAGTCCTTGCCGAGCACCTGCGCCATGCGCGCCAGCCGATCGTCGCCGGTCGCCGGAAAGTCGAGCGTCGAGCGATCCGAACCGGACAGCACGAAACGCACCTTCGGAAACGCGATCGCCATGCGGCGGACCACTTCGGAAATCGCCGCGGCTTCCGCTTTCTCCGACTTCATGAATTTGAGCCGCGCCGGCGTGGCGAAGAAAAGGTCGCGTACCTCGACGACGGTCCCGACATTGGCGGGCGAGGGACGGACCGGCTCGGTCCTGCCTCCCGTCACCGAAATCGCCGCCCCCTCGCCGGCGCCCGCGGTCCGGGTAGTGATCGACAGGCGCGCCACCGATCCGATCGAGGGCAAGGCCTCGCCGCGAAAGCCGAGCGTGCGGATGTCCGTGAGCGCGATGTCGATCTTGGACGTGCAATGCCGGCGGATCGCCAGTTCGAGATCGGCGGGCGACATCCCGCTGCCGTTGTCGGTCACCCTGAGCAGCGTCTTGCCGCCCCCGGCCGTGGCGACCTCGATCCTCGTCGCGCCCGCATCGAGCGCATTCTCGATCAGTTCCTTGGCGGCGCTGGCGGGCCGCTCGATGACTTCACCGGCGGCGATCTGGTTGATGAGCGTTTCCGAGAGTTGCTTGATGGCCATGGCCCATTTTCCAAGATTCGGCGAAGGAGGGAAAGGGGGCTCCGGCGAGCCTTCGGTCGCTGGGGCGTAAGCGCGCTGCCAAATGCGGATCGACGCCAGCTTGGTGAAGGCAAGGTAGTTTGCCGCGAGCTTGTCATAACGACTTGCATCGCGCAGTCCCGACCGCAACTTAATCCCGTTGCCGAATTGCGCGGCTCGGCTATTCTGATTCCAGAGATGACTGCATGAGAGCTGGAGCCTTGTCTCACAAAGAGGGTCTTCGCGGCAGTTCGTGTAGTGGCGGGGACCGGCTTTCCCGACAAAGTCAAAAAGAATCGAAATTGATTTTTCGATACCTGTCCATCGGGGAATGTCCGGTAATCGGCACTGGCGACCTTCTACTTGGCGGAGAACACGAATTACCCGCTCCGTTACTGGGAAAATTTGATGGTGAATGAACTGCGATAATTCTCAGGAGCTCACAAATGGCAAGCACCAAACGGCCCTATGATGAGTCACTTTTGCGGAAGGCCTTCGATGTGGCGCGGCGTTCGCGCGAACGCGGGGATCACCCATTTGGTTCAATTCTCGCCGACCATGATGGCAATGTTTTACTGGAACAGTGCAATGGCTACAGTTCGGAAGGTGGCGACCGCACCGCCCACGCGGAGCGGCTTCTCGCCACGCGCGCAGGCAAAGCCTATGATTTGGACTTTCTTGCCGGATGCACGATGTACACATCCGCGGAGCCATGCGCCATGTGCTCAGGCGCGATCTATTGGGCAGGCATAGGGCGCGTCGTGTTTGGCCTGTCCGAGAGAGAGATGAAACAACAGATAGGCGATAACCAGGAAAATCCGACGCTTGATCTCCCCTGCCACATCGTGTTCGCCGCCGGTCAGCGCCCAACGGAAGTCGTCGGCCCCATGTTGGCGGGCGAGGCCGCGAAACTCCACGAAGAATACTGGTCTCGCCGTTAAGGGCCCTTCTGCCGCATGGCAACGGTAGAATGCCGGCTTTCGCCTCTGAAGCAGACATAAGTGCATGATCTAGCCATGCCCGTTTGTGAGTTCTCGCCCGACTGTAGGTTCTCGTGCGGCAGATCGGCAAAAATCGGAAGCTGATTTAATTCAGCTTTAACGTTCTGCTGCGATTTTCCACAACAACCTGAATGATCAGGGGTTTTGTTCTTTGGAGCACCACGGCGTTGCTGGACGCTGCTAAGGTTTCCGCCCGAAGAGTGCCGTCAAACGGCCAGCCAGCATGTCCCGAAACCAAACCGCCGATGCAGCGCCGCGTGCAGACGCACAAAGGCTGTCAGACTTCAGATTGCTGCATGGCCTCGCAGGTCCACGCAGTCGGCGAGACGAGGGCAGTGTAATGAACGATGTGGCGTCGGCCGGCGCGGACATCAGCAGGATCGTTCTGGAGGCGAGTTGTGACGCGCTTGGCCTTGCTCTGCTCGTCTGCGGGCGGGACGACACCATCCTTTATGCCAGCGCCCCGATGTTGCAATTCTTCCCCGTCCAGCCTCACCTGCTGAAGCCCGGCGCGCGGCTTCGGGATTTCCTCGGAGCGGTCTACGATACTGGGCTTCGACCCGGAACGCTGCCCGAGAACAGCCGGCGCCGCGCGAACCGGGAGGACTGGATCGCCGAGCAAATGGGGCTCCATTGGCGCGAGCGCTACGAAAATGTCGAGCGGGCCGGCCGTACGCGTTGGGTCTGCCTGCGCAAGCGCCGCCTGTCGAGTGGCATCGGCATATTGTCGGTCAGCGATGTCTCCGATCAGAAGAAGCGCGAGGAACAGCTTCAAACCGACTTGGAACGTGTCGAACTCACCGAACAGATCCTCGATGCCCAACCCAATCCCATCTGCGTCAAGGATCGGAATCTGAACTATATCGCCGCAAACAAGGCGTTCTGCGCCATTCACGACGTGGCGCCGGAGGCGATCCTCGGTCGTTCGGCCTGGGATGTCGTGGACGCAGAGCTTGCGGAACGCTTCGAGCAGTCGGATCGGCACGTGCTGGCCACCGGCCGGCCGCATTCCGAGGCGGAGCATATCGTCCGCGCCGATGGCAGCGACTTGTGGGTCGTGACGCGCAAGTACCGCGTCGGTGTGCCGGGACGCCACTTCGTCGTCACCTGCATGAACGACGTCACGGACATAGCCGCCTGGTATCATGGCGCGGAAGGCGGTGGCATCAGTGCGGGACTGCAGATCCGCGACTACAGCATCTTCACCCCAGCCCAGAATTTCTACGACCCGTTCCGGGCCCTCAACGTCCAGCAGCTCGTCGAAGCCGGTTCGATGATCGAGACGCTGCCGGCCCGCGGTCTGCGCGTGCTTGTGGCGACGGCGCAGAGGGAAATGGAGGCGCGGATCGTCGCACGCCTGCGCGGTTCGGGCCTCGATGCCTGCGCCGTGCGCAATCGGGAGGAACTCGAAGCTTTTGCGGCCGCCGCCGAGGACCGCGGCGTGAAGCTCGATATTCTGGCGTTGGACACGGCAATCTCGGGCAGGGACGCCATCCTCGCCGGGTGGAAGAGCTGCCCACTGCTCGAAATCTCGTCGGACGCCGACGCCACCACCCTGCTCGGCGAGATATTCAGGGCTTGCACCGACCGGCAGCAGGCACGCTCGCAGTTTTCGCAGGCAGATTGGGAGGTCTCTTTCGACGGGGAGGCGGCGATTCGGACAGGAGCACCCGAGGTGGATGTGCTTGTTGCCGAGGACAACCAGATCAACCAGTTCGTCTTCGCGCAGATTTTGGACGGTCTCGGCGTGTCCCATCGGATCGCGGCGAACGGCAGGGAAGCGTTGGAACTCTGGCACGAGCTTCAGCCGTCGCTCGTGCTGATGGACATATCGATGCCCGTCATGAACGGGTTCGACGCCGCAGCGGCCATTCGCGACGCGGAAAGGCAGGCAGGACGGCGCACGCCGATCGTTGCCGTCACCGCGCAAGCCCTCGACATCGACCTGCAGCAGTGCGAGACATCCGGAATGGACGATCACATCATGAAACCGATCAGTCCGGATATGATCGAAGCGTTGCTGCGGAAATACATGCGACCGGCAAACCTGCGGTCGACGGCCTGATCGGATCGGGGTCGCATCGACGAGCCTCGACACCACAGATTTGAGGGTCAGTCGATATCGGATTGTTAACCGCCGATTGTCATCGTTGGCTCTCAAGGTTCCTTTTATCGGCACCTCCACCCGGGAGAAACTGCCCAGTCGTTCTGCAAGAGTTGAGCATCACAGGAATGAGCACGTCGCCCAAACAGCCAATTCCCCGGTCGGACATCGGTTCCGGCGGACGGGGTGTGCGGCGTGCGGGACCGGCTCGCACTCCGGCCGGGAGCGCACCGCAATGATGCTCACCGAGCTTGCGACCGAGCCCCACGGTCCGGACAGGCGACGCTTCGTCGATCCGCTGACGGGGCTCGGCAATGCAGAGCAATTGCGGCACAAGGTCTGCGAACTTGCCGCCGAGCGCGCCAGCGATCCGGCCCCGTTCGCAATCGGTCTCACCAATCTCGACGGCTTCAAGCCTATCAACGATCTGTTCGGGCCCGAGGCAGGCGACCGGATCCTTTGCCAGGTCGCGCAGAGATTGAGGGCCTGCGTTCCGGAAGGAGCGACGGTGATGCGCACGGCCGACGACGAGTTCGCCTTCGTGCTGCCGCTGGTCTTCGAGCGGAAGGGCGCCGAGAAGCTTGGCCAGATGCTGAAGGAAATCCTCTCTGCTCCCTTCGATCTCGGCGACCGCACCGTTCGGCTGTCCGCCTCGTTCGGCTTTGCCGTCTATCCCTTCGCAGGTGACGTCTTCGAGGATCTCTTGAAAAGCGCCGACACGGCACTTTACCGTTCGAAACGGCGCGGCCGCGGCCAGATCACGGTCTATTCGCAGGAGATCGCCCAGGAGATGAAGCGGGCGACGCAGCTTGAGCAGGCCTTGCGCAACGCGATCATCGCCGAAGAGATCGACGTCCATTTTCAGCCGATCGTCGATCTTCGCAACGACGGCGTTGTTGGTTTCGAAGCGCTTGCCAGATGGTGCGATCCGGATTTCGGCTATGTCTCGCCCTCGGTCTTCGTGCCGCTGGCGGAGGAACGCGGCTTCATCGAGGCTCTCGCTGAAATGTTGCTGCGCAAGGCGGCACAGGCGGCCCTGGCATGGCCGAAGGAATTGTTCCTCTCTTTCAATCTGTCGTCTGCGCAATTGATGGACCCGGCGACGAGCGGCCGCCTTTTGGCGATCGTCGGCCAGGTTGGCCTCGACCCGCGCCGCCTGGAACTGGAGATCACCGAAACGGCCGTCATGGCGGATGCCGATGTGGCGCAGAAAATCGTCTCGGAATTGCGGGCAGCCGGCGTGCGCGTATCTCTCGACGATTTCGGCACCGGTCAGTCGAGCCTCTGCCGGTTGCGTGATTTCTCGTTCGACAAGGTGAAGATCGACCGCGCCTTCGTTTCGCGGATTTCAGCCGACCGGGCCTCGGAACATATCGTCAGAGCGATCGTGTCGATGTGCGAAGGCCTGGAACTCGAGGTCGTCGCCGAGGGCATCGAGGACTTTTCCGAGGTGCTGAAGCTGAAAGCGCTCGGCTGCGGCATGGGACAGGGCTATTTCTACGGCAAGCCGGCCGATGCGGTCGCCACCATGCGCTATCTCTCAGACCGTCACCGCGAAGCCGCCGTGGCGCGCTGAAGGCCGGCGCGCGCCGCCGCGTCATCGATCTGCGAGCGGTCGCGCGCGCCCTCCTTCAGCAACCAGTCGCGGATCCGTCCAGCCTGGCTGTTGAGTTCGCGCGACCTCGGCCAGACGACGTAAAAGGCCTGGCCGGTCCGCAGCACGTGCCCCCCGACCGGAACGAGGGCGCCGGAGCGCACTTGTCCGGCGATCAGATGGTCCCAGCCGAGCGCGATGCCTTCGCCGGCAAGCACGGCCTGGATCACCAGAACATAGTCGTTGATCGCCAGCCGCTTGCCCTGGGCGGGATAGGCGAGGCCGGCGCTTGCGAACCACTCGGTCCAGTCGCAGGCGCGCCTGACCGGCTCTTCGAGATGGATGAGGCTGTGCCGCAGAAGGTCCTCGGGCGTCTCGGGCATGCCGTGGGCCTCGATATAGGCCGGCGTCGCTACGGCATTGATCACCTCGTCGGCGAGCAATGCCGCGTGATAGCGCGGCCATTGGCCGGGATCGCCGCCGCGCACGCCCAAGGGTATGGGTTCTTCGTCGAGGTCCAGGTCACGAACGCTTGTCTGGATGCGAAGATCGATCTCCGGCAGATCCTCGCGCAGCCGGTTGAGGCGCGGCAGCATCCACATCGAGGCGAAGGCCGTCGATGCGGCCAGGGTGACGTTGGTCTCGCGGCCCTTGGCGCGAATGTCTTCCGCCGATTTCTGGATGCGCGCCAGCCCGACCGATACATCGGCATGAAACTTCTCGCCGGCCTCGGTGAGTTCGACGGCCCTGTGCACCCGATGGAAGAGCGAAACGCCGAGCTGGCCCTCGAGGCCCCTTATGGCATAGGAGACCGCCGCCTGCGTCATTGCGAGCTCGGCGGCGGCGCGGGTGAAGTTCTGATGGCGGCCGGCCGCCTCGAAGATGATGAGGCTGGCGGCGGAAGGAAGCAGGCGGCGCAGGTTTTCCATAAACTCTGCTTATATCATGCGTGGAATTTTTCCAGCGTTACAATGGCCTTTCCCGCAAATACCATCATCGAAAATCATGGGAGATCAATGATGGCACTGGCGAGTGCGGCGGCCGGCGAGGCCCCGAAGCGAACGCGAAGCGGACGGCCGCAGCGGCGGGAAGGCGGCGGCAAAAGCCTTGGCGTTCCCTATATCGTCCGCAACATACCGACCTACGATATTCTCGGAGAGGAGGGGCTTGAGCGGATCGAGAGGACCGCTGATCGCATCCTCGCAGAGGTCGGCATCGAGTTTCGCGACGATCCCGCAGCACTCGACCACTGGCGGCGCGCCGGTGCGAAACTCGATGGTGTCCGGGTCACCTTCGAGCCCGGCCTGCTGAAGGAGATCGTCCGCTCGGCGCCGTCGCAATTCACCCAGCACGCCCGCAATCCCGCCCGCAGCGTCGAGATCGGCGGCCGAAACGTGGTCTTCTCCCCGGCTTACGGCTCTCCCTTCGTCATGGACCTCGACAAGGGGCGGCGCTACGGCACGATCGAGGACTTCCGCAATCTGGTGAAACTCGCCCAGGCGAGCCCCTGGCTGCACCATTCCGGCGGAACGATCTGCGAGCCGGTCGACGTGCCGGTCAACAAGCGCCATCTCGACATGGTCTACAGCCACATCAAATATTCCGACCGCGCCTTCATGGGCTCGATCACGGCCGAGGAGCGTGCCGAGGATTCGATCGAGATGGCCCGCATCCTCTTCGGCGCCGAATTCGTCGACGACAACTGCGTCATTCTCGGCAACGTCAACGTCAACTCGCCGCTCGTCTGGGACGGCACGATGACGAAGTCGTTGAGGGCCTATGCCCGCGCCAACCAGGCCGCCGTCATTGTGCCCTTTATTCTCGGCGGTGCGATGGGCCCGGTCACCAACGCCGGCGCCATCGCCCAGTCCTATGCCGAAACGCTGGCCGGCTGTGCGCTGACGCAGCTCGAACGCAAGGGCGCACCGGTGATCTTCGGCAACTTTCTGTCCTCCATGTCGCTCCGCTCCGGCTCGCCGACCTTCGGCACGCCGGAGCCGGCAATCGGCAGCATGGTCGTCGGCCAGCTCGCACGCCGGCTGGGGCTGCCGCTGCGCTGCGCCGGCAACTTCTCGAATTCGAAGCGGCCGGACGCGCAGGCGATGCAGGAAGGCGTCATGTCGATGCTGTCCGCTATCCATTGCGGCGCCAATTTCATCCTGCATTCGGCCGGCTTCGTCGACGGCCTGCTCGCCATGTCCTACGAGAAGTTCGTGATGGATACCGATTTCTGCGGTGCGCTTCACTCCTACCTTGCCGGCGTCGTCGTCGACGACAATTCGCTTGCCATGGATGCTTTCCTCGAAGTCGGGCCGGGCAATCATTTCCTCGGCTGCGCGCACACGATGCGCAATTATCAGACCGCCTTCTGGGACAGCGCGCTTTCCGACAACGAGCCTTTCGAGAAATGGGTGGAGCAGGGCGAAACGGACATGGCGCTGCGGGCCAATCGTCTCTGGAAGAAGACGCTCGCCGAATACGAAGCGCCGGTCTTGGACGTGGCGATCGACGAAGCGCTGACCGATTATGTCGCCAGGCGCAAGGCGAGCATGCCTGACGCCTGGTACTAGGCGGTCATCCTCAGCGGCGATTTTCCGGCAGTCTGGACGGGCGGATATATTTGCTCTGAGGACAGAAGAGCGGCGCCGGGGCGCCGCTCTGGGATTTCCGAAGGGCTGAAGCAGCCCTCAGCTTACTGCTGAGGTGCCGGTTGTGCGGGCTGAACAGGCTCAGCCGGCGCCGGGGTCGTGCCGGTCGCGGAAGTTGTTGACGTGTCGACCGGCTGCGCCGCATTGCGCTCAGCCATTACCTGCGACTTCGTCTTGAATTCCGGTGCGGCCTTCAGCGACTCGGCCGTTTCAGTCGTCGACA
Source organism: Sinorhizobium glycinis (assembly GCF_001651865.1). Taxonomy (GTDB): domain Bacteria; phylum Pseudomonadota; class Alphaproteobacteria; order Rhizobiales; family Rhizobiaceae; genus Sinorhizobium; species Sinorhizobium glycinis. The sequence continues at coordinate 648,662 of NZ_LPUX01000053.1, read as the reverse complement.
GCTTCAGCGCATCCGAGTCCGGTTGTTCGGCGATGGAAATGCTGTCAAACGGGACAGCCACGTTCTTCTCACCGATTCCGAGGAAACCGCCGACTCCGACGATGGCAGCAGCGATTCCGCCTTCCTTCTCGATGATCAGGTCGTTGATTTCGCCGATGCTGTCGTCATTGGCATTATATACCGACTGACCGATATAGGTATTGGCGGAAATCTGGTCCTCAGCCTGTTCGGTAAGGTAGCCCGGTTCAGCCTGAGCGGTGTCGGTGGCCTTGTCTGCAGGTGCAGGGGTCTGGGCCTGTTCACCCGGTGCAGGGGTCGCCGGAGCCGGTGTTGCCGGAGCGGGTTCCATGGTCTGGGTCTCCGGCGCCGGTGCGGGCGGCGTGGTGGTTTCCTGCGCAAAGCTCATCGGAGCCGTGGCAACGCCCACGAGAAGCGCGCCGGCAGCAACGGAAGATATAAGCATCTTTTTCATATCAGTGCCTTTCGTTGACGTTGTCGGAAGACGCAGCCCCAACGGCTGGCCGGTAGCGCTGCGCCGGTGATATCCAAGCAACGTCCGGCACTGGAAACTGTTCCGGAGAAAGTTAAATTTTGAAGCCGGCGGTTGTTGCGTCCATGACATGGTTCAACCTGTAGAGACAAACAAAAACGCCGCGCGCCAAAAACGACACGCGGCGTTCCAATCCGTCGGCTTACTACGTTCTTCGCGTCATCCGGCCAGGGCGCGAGGTGGCGCAAAGGGCTAATGGCTTTCGCGATGCACCTCGCTACCGCTATTGCCAACGAGGAAATCGAGATCGGCACCCTTGTCGGCCTGCAGCACGGTGTCGTGGTAGAGCTTGTAGTAGCCGCGCTGCCATTTCTGCTCCGGCGGCTGCCAGGCTGCCATACGGCTGGCGAACTCCTCCTCGCTGATCAGAATGTTCAATTCGCCCTTCATGGCGTCGAGGCGGATGCGGTCGCCGGTCTTGACGATCGCCAGCGGGCCACCCGCATTGGCTTCGGGGCTGACATGCAGCACAACGGTGCCGAAAGCGGTGCCGGACATCCGCGCATCCGAGATGCGCACCATGTCGCGAACCCCCTTTTCCACGAGCCGGCGCGGGATCGGCATGTTGCCGACCTCGGCCATGCCGGGATAGCCCTTCGGGCCGCAACCCTTCAGCACGAGGATCGTATCCTCGGTGACCGGCAGGTCCGGATCGTCGATCTTCGCCTTGAGGTCTTCGATCGTCTCGAAGACATAGGCCGGCCCTTCATGGGCAAGCAAGTGCTCGCTTGCCGCCGACGGCTTGATCACCGCGCCGTTCGGCGCGAGGTTGCCCTTCAGCACCCGGATGCCGGCAGCGGCGCGGAGCGGATTGTCGAGCGGCCGGATGACGTCGTCGTTGTAGACCTCGGCACCTTCCCAATAGTTGCTGATCGGCACGCCGAACACCGTCGGCGCGTCGGCATGCATCAGGTGCTGGATGCGGTTCATCACCGCCGGCAGGCCGCCCGCATAGGCGAGGTCCTCGATCAGGTACTTGCCCGAGGGCATGCAGTTGACGATGCAGGGCACCTGGCCGCCGACGCGGTCGAAATCCTCCAGACAGAGATCGACGCCGGCGCGTCCGGCAATTGCCAGGAGATGGACGACCGCATTGGTCGAGCCCCCGACGGCGGCGTTGGCGATGATGCCGTTCTCGAAGTTCTGCCGCGTCAGGATCTTCGACAGCCTGAGATCCTCGTGCACCATGTCGACGATCCGCTTGCCGGTCATGTGCGCCAGCGCCATGCGACGCGCGTCGACGGCCGGCAGCGCCGCATTGGTCGGCAGCGAAAGGCCCATCGCCTCGACCACCGAGGCCATGGTGGTTGCCGTGCCCATCGTCATGCAGACGCCGGGCGAGCGCGACATGCCGCTTTCGGCGGCCATGAATTCCTGCAGGCTCATTTCGCCGGCACGCACCGCTTCGGAGAATTTCCACACATCGGTGCCCGAACCGATATCCTTGCCCTTCCATTTGCCGTTGAGCATCGGGCCGGAGGAAACGACGATCGTCGGCAGATCGACGGAAGCCGCACCCATCAGCTGGCCCGGCGTCGTCTTGTCGCAGCCGCCGAGAAGTACCACGCCGTCGATGCCGTAGGCGCGGATCGCCTCTTCCACATCCATCGCCAGGAGATTGCGGAACAGCATCGCCGTCGGCCGCATCTGCGTTTCGCCGAGCGACGATACGGGAAATTCGACCGGGAAGCCGCCGGCCTCCCAGACGCCGCGCTTGACGCCCTCCGCGAGGATGCGCAGGTGGCTGTTGCAGGGTGTCAGCTCGGACCAGGTATTGCAGATGCCGATGATCGGCCGGCCGTCGAAGACATGATCCGGAAAGCCCTGGTTTTTCATCCAGGACCGGTGAATGAAGCCATCCTTGTGGGTGCCGCCGTACCAGTGCCGGCTTCTCAGTTCTTTCTTCTTATCGCTCATCCGAGCACTCCCTTTCCATGCGCGATTCACCGCATGGATTAATTGTATGACTTTTTCTCGGCGCCGCCAGCATTTGTTCTGATCTGGGCGCCGTATGAGAGGCCGATTTCCGCCAGCGGCCCTGCACTAGAGCCGGAACGCCGGCTCGAAGCGGCCCTTTACTTCAATGCCGAGTTCGAAGGTCTTGCCGGCGTTGGCATCGGCAGAGCGTGCCGCGTCGTCGAGATCCTGCCAGGCCGAGGTGACCAGCAGCCTGTCCGCTTTCGCGCCGATGAAAGCGGGGCAACTCGGCTGCGTCGCCGGCACGGCGTAGCGTGCAATCTTCCGGCCGTCGGGCTGGTATACCTCGACGGCGCCGGCACCCCAGCGGGCATTCCAGATCAAGCCATCGGCATCGCAGACCGAGCCGTCGATCCCGCCCGGCGCCGCGCTCTCGTCGGAAAGAATGACCGCGTCGCCCGTCGGCAGCGCCGTTGCCGGGTCTATGGCGACGCGCATCAGGTGGTTGACGTCCGTGTCGGTGAAATAGGCGGTGGCGCCATCCGGCGAAAAGCAGATGCCGTTCGGGATGGTGATATTGCCGTAGAGCTTCGTTATCCGGTTGCCGGCGACGTGATAGATGGCGCCCGCATGCTTTTCCGCGCTTCGCCCCATCGTGCCGATCCAGAGAGCGCCTGAGGGATGGACGCGGCCGTCATTGGAGCGGTTGCCAGGCTTCTCCTCGATCCTTGCGAAGGGGCTGAGCCTGAAGCTTGCCGTATCGCGGATGAAGAGCCCCTGGTCCGACGCGAGCAATTGCCGGCCGGGATCGATGGTGGCGAGCACGCTGCCGAGAAAGGGCAGCGGGTGAATGGTCTTGTGTCCGCTTTCGAGATGGAGCTCGTGCAGTTCCTGCCCTTTGATGTTGAACCACCAGGCGGTGTCGGTAGCGGGGTCATAGGTCGGGCCTTCGCCGAGTTCGGACGCGAAGTCGCAGACGATGCGACCGGAAAAGGGAACGAGGTCGGTCATCGCTGGCCTCCATAGACGGTGTCATAGGCCGCAAGCGTCGCCACCGCCCGCTGCCTGACATCCGCGGCGCTCATGCCCGGCTTGTAGAGGCTCGAGCCGAGGCCGAAGCTGCGCACGCCGATCTTGGCGTAATCGCCGAAATTGGCCTCCGAGACGCCGCCGACCGCGGCGATCTCGAGATCGCCCGGAAGCACCGCGCGGATAGCCGCAATGCCGGAAGGCCCAAGGACGCTGGCGGGGAAGAATTTCAGCCCGCTTGCGCCGGCTGCGGCTGCCGCGAGTGCTTCCGTCGGGGTGAAGACGCCTGGCATCGTCACCATGCCTTTCGCCGCGGCAAGCCGAATGACCGAGGGCTCGACATGGGGGCTGACCATGAGGCGCCCGCCGACGTCGCCAAGTCGTTCGACCTCGGCCGTCGTCAACACCGTGCCGGCGCCGATGAGGCAGTGGGCCGGCGCCATTTTTACCGCAGTTTCGATGGAGCGGAACGGGTCGGGTGAGTTCAGCGGGATCTCGATCGCTGTAAAGCCCGTTTCGATCAACGCGCCGACGACGCTTTCGGTCTCTTCCGGCTTCAACCCGCGCAGGATCGCAATCAGCGGATATTTCATTGGTGGCAGGGCAATGCGGTTCATCTTCTTCTTCCGTCAAAGGGGCCAGATGGCTTGGGCAGCGGCCGAAAGGCCGGCCCGCACCGCCTCATCGGCGTCGACAACCCGGACTGTGAGCCCCTGGCTTTCGAGCGCCGAACGGTAGAGCGCGCCAAGCCTTCCCGAGCCGACCAGGCAAATGCCGTCCACCGAGCCCGCAGAGGCGAGCGCTCCGGCGATCTCAAGACCAATCAGCGTGCCGGACAGGCGAGCCTTGGCGTCGGCGGCGCTCAACCCATGGAGCAACTGTCCCGCCCGGACGGAAAAGAGGAGATTCGTCGTCAGCGCCGGCCTTTCCCGCGCCCGCGTGACGGCTTCGGCAAAGGCAGCACTGTCGGCGGCGATGGCATCCGCCTCGGCCACGGCATGGCTCAAGATCGTGTGCTTCGAGATGACTTCGAACAATTCGCCGGTCATGAACGTCGAAAAACCGTCGACCGTCTGGCCCGAAAGCCGGACCCATTTGCTGTGGGTTCCAGGCATGCAGACGAGGTGGCGGCCGTCGTCTAGCATGCCGGCGGCCCCGAGCAGCTGCGTCTCTTCTCCGCGCATGACATCCGGGTGCCGGTCGTCGCGCTGCGCCAGGCCCGGCAGGATGCGGATGTCGCGATCCACATCCGGGACGGCGATTGCGTTTCCTGCGATGGCGCCAAGCGTTGCCGGTGTTTCGAGGTAGCCCGCTTCTCTCCAGCCCTGGCGCGCGCCCGCCATCCCGCAGATGATGATCGGCAGATGGGCAGGCGCCGAGACGGCGGCAAGATGGCCGTCGAGGACGGCGTGGAAGCCGGTCCTTGCCGCGGTCGTCATGCCTTCCGCGCTGCGGCGTTCGGCGAGCACCGCCCCGTCCTCTCCGATGAGCCACAAGCGGAAGCTCGAGGTCCCCCAGTCCACCGCGGCATAGTAGCCCGCCGTCATCAAAACACGCCTCCGTCGATGATCATTGTCTGCGCCGTCATTGCAGCGGAGCAATCGGACGCCAGAAAGAGGCAAGGGCCGACGAGATCTTCGGCGACCAGAATGCGTTTCAGGCACTGCTTCTCCTGCATCTGGGCGATCGAGTCCTCCGTGAGCCAGAGCCGTCTCTGCCGTTCGGTGACGATCATGCCGGGCAGGATGGCGTTGACGCGGATATTGTCCGGCCCGAGCTTTCCGGCAAGCGATTTGGTGAGCCCGATGATGCCTGCCTTCGCCGTCGAGTAGGCCGGCATTTCGGGCATGTTCAGCATGAAGGCGATGGACGAGAAATTGATGATCGATCCGCCGCCGGTTTGACGCATCTGCGGCGCGATCGCCTGGGAGAGGAAGAAGAAATGGCTGAGATTGACCGCCAGGCTTTCGTCCCAGCTATCCTCCGTCACCGCCTCGAGCGGCTGCCGGTCGTCCCGTGCGGCATTGTTGACGAGCACGCCAATGGACCCGAGCGCCGCGATGGCAGCTGCAGCCGCCTCCTTTGCGGCTCCGACGTCCCTGAGATCGGCGGCAATGAATTCGGGCCGCTGCCCAGTCTCGGCGGCAAGCTTGTCTGCGAGCGCCCGGCTCGCGTCCTCGGCAATATCAATGAAGGCGACGCGCGCCCCCTGCCGCAGAAAGCCCTCCACCAGAGCGGCTCCTATGCCGGAGCCGCCGCCGGTCACCAACACGCCGCGATTGCGCAAGTCGGGAAACTGGCCGCTCGGCAGTGTCATGGTTCGGGCCCCTCCTAAATCGCGTCGCGTGCAGTTGTTCCAATATGTGGAACACCGTGTTATTTTCTGGAATTATCGCGCCAGAGCTTTTATCCTGTCAAGGCAGCAAGCGAACGAAAGCGGATGAAATGGACCGGAAGAATGTAGCCGATCTGGAAAACGAAGGGCCGGGGACTGGAACGCTGGGGAAGGCGATGTCCGTGCTCGAGGCCGTCGCGACGGCCGACCGGCCCCAGCGCTTTACCGACATCCTTCAGACCGTCCGCCAGCCGCGCGGCACGCTGCATCGTCTGCTCGGCCATCTGGTCGATGAAGGCCTGCTGGTGCAGCGAGGCGATCTTTCCTACGAGCCGGGGCTACGGCTGCTGAAGCTTGCCTATAGCTCCTGGTCCGGCAATCAGTTTCGCGACGTCGCCGAACCGCACCTCCTTAATCTGCATGAACTGACCGGCGAGACCGTTCATCTCGGCATATTGCGCGAAACCGAGATCATCTATGTGGACAAGGTCGAAAGTCGCCAGACTGTGCGCATGAGCTCGCAGATTGGCAAAGCCTCGCCGGCCTATTGCACAGGGATCGGCAAGGCGGCCCTGTCATCGCTTGCTCAGAGCGAGCTGCAGCGAATCGCGGCAAAGATGCACTTCATTCCATTCACCGATCGGACGCATCGCTCGGCCACTTCGTTGCTTGCCGAAATTGAAGAAATTCGCCGCGAAGGGCATGCTTTCGACCGCGAGGAGCATGAAGCCGAAATCTGTTGCGTGGCTGCGCCGATCGTTGTTCCGGAGCACGAACTGGTTGCAGGCATTTCGGTGACCGGGCCGTCCTATCGCGTAACCATGACCCAATTGGCAATCTGGGCAGCGGATGTGCGCAATTCGGCGAGGCAGATCGAAGAGGAGGTCCGTATCCGCCTGGGTCCCGGACGAGGCGGGGGCTAGCATCGCTTACGGTAAATTAGAAGTTTCGACTGGACGAGGCGGCTATAGATCGCTAGCTTCAACCGACTGGGCCCGCCTCCACGATTGGTTGTAGATTCGCGGGATCCGGTTCTTGGCGGAATTGCCGGGAGCGGTTTATGACGGTGAACCAGCCGGGGCTCGCGATGTAGCGGGCAGGCTGCGGGAGGCGAGCGGAACTATGATAGATTTCAGCGCGGACATTACCTCACTGGCTCTTCCCAATGGCCGCTTCATCGACGGCGCGATCGGCAATGAGGACGATGTCAAGCGCGTTCTCGACCAGGTCTCGGACGCTTACGGCTTCCGTGGCTTCATGGTATTGGCCATTCCGGATTCCGGTTGCCACAGCCTGGCTGCGCAGGCGCTGCTCACGTCGTGGCCAGCGGAGTTCCTGCGGCGTTACGACAGCGCCGGTCTGATCGAGGGAAGTCCCGTCATCCACCGGTTGCGCCGGAGCACCATTCCCTTCACCTATGATGCGCATTTGCTGGCGCGCAGGCGCATGGACGGCAAGGGCGAGGCCGCCATCGGCGTCTTCGAAGAGGCCGGCATGCCGCGCGGTGTCTACCTGCCGGTTCACGACGTGAAGGGGGGGCGCGCGGCCATTGCCTTCGGCGGTGACAGGGAGGTGGTCTCGAGCGACGAAATGCAGGCGCTCAACCTCTGGGCAGGGCTTCTCTACAGCCGGCTTTCCGAAGTCAGGGCGCGCGACAGGCGCCGGCCGGGCAGCCTTTCCCGGCGCGAGATCGAATGTCTGCGCTGGGCCGCGGCCGGGAAGACCACCGTGGAGATGGCGCGAATCATGGCGCTTTCCGAATACACGGTGAACCACTATCTGAACCGCGCGACCCGCAAGCTCGACTCGGTCAACCGCGTTCAGACCGTCGCCAAGGCGATGCGGGCCGGTCTCATCAATTAGTCTGACACGCCTCGCCCGGCCCGTTGCTCGTTCGGCCGCATGCATTCGAAATACACAGCCTTTTGCCTCCGACGGGAGAACATTGCCGATCATCTGTTGGCAATGACGCGCGGCTCAGGCTATTTGATAAACGATGATTGTCATGGAACGCGCGAATGCCAGATACGATGACGACCGGGATGACTGACGTCGATCTACCCCGGGGCGGTGATTTCGCGTCTGAAATCGCAAGGCTGGAGACGCAGTTCGACATCATCCGCTATATGCGGCGCGTCACGCATATCTTCGGCTTCAAGACGTTCCTCATCTGCTCGATCCCGCCTGTCGACATGGAGCGGCTCTCCGCCGCCACCGTTATCTCCAATATGCCTGCGGAGCTTCTCAACAAATACGACAGCCTGTCGATGCTGCGCTTCAGCACGGGCGTTCGTCGCTTGCGGGAGACCACCACGCCCTTTCAGATCGCGCTTGCGGACTGGGAGAAGGAGGGCGGCAAACCGGTCTCCGCCGCGGATTACATCGCGATGCTGCGCGAGAACGGCATCTTCCAGGCAAACTACTTCCCGGTCCATGATGCAGAGGGCGGCCGCGGTGCCGTCATTCTCATGGGCCCGCAGGCCGATTTGCCGATGACCGCGGCGATGGAATTGCAGATGATCGCGATCCATGTCTACAACCGCCTTGCCGAGATCGGTTCCGTCTGGAAGAACAGCAGCACAACCCTCTCGGAGCGGGAAATCCAGTGCCTGAGCTGGACGGCAGCCGGCAAGACCAGCGCTGAAATCGCGGGGATCCTCGGCCTCTCCGAGCACACCGTCAATCACTACCTCAACCATGTCACCAAGAAGCTCGACGCCGTCAACCGCACTCAGGCGGTCGTGAAGGCGATGAAGAAGGGCTATATCAGCTAGCCTTCTGCCGGCCCGCCATACGAGATTGCTCGTGTTCGGCCCTTCCGTTTTGCCTAAAAAGCACCCATGCTCAGGAATTAGGCGGAAGGCCTCCAGCGTCTCGGCCGACCTACCCGCTTTTCCTTGAAAACACCCGCGTTTCCCGCTGTTTTGCAACTGGCACGCTTTCTGCATGTTCATTGCCGGTCCACAGAGGGGACTAAAAATAAGACAGCGCCCAAGAAGGTCGCGAAGCAAAGGGCTGCCGCCAACCGCCCGTGATCCCGGATGTACGGACACGACGGTTGGCTGGCGGCCCTTCATTTTCTCATCTCCAACATTGGCGAAGTGCCCCGCCTCGATTATCTACTGCATATGTTTCCTTGGATCGGATTCGATTTGAGGATGACTTATGCAGGCATTCAAGGCGTGCCGCAGCGCCTCGCCTAAACGGCAGGGCCTTGCCGACGCTGCAAATGGACAAGAGGACGAGATGCCGGATGTGACCAGGGAAATGGTTCTTGAAAGGCTGCGGAGCGTGCGCGGCCCGGACATGGAAGGCAACATCGTCGATCTGGGCCTTGTCTCCGATGTGTTCATCTCCGACGGCAAGGCCTATTTCTCGATCACGGTGCCGGCGGACCGGGCGAAGGAGCTCGAACCAATGCGCGCTGCTGCCGAACGGGTCGTGCGCGAAATACCGGGTGTGAAGGCCGCAATGGTCGCGCTGACCGCCGACCGCAAGGCGGCGCCTCAGGCCGCCCCCGTGCAGCGGCCGGCGCCGCCGTCCGGGCACGCGCACGCTCAGAGACCGGCCGGCGGCGCCGCGGCAAAAGCGGGCATTCCGGGCGTTGGCGCCATCATTGCGGTTGCCTCCGGCAAGGGCGGCGTCGGCAAGTCGACGACTTCGGTAAACCTGGCCTTGGCGCTTCAGGCGAACGGTCTCAAGGTCGGGCTGCTCGACGCCGATATCTATGGCCCCTCGATGCCGCGCCTCCTGAAGATTTCCGGCCGGCCGCAGCAGATCGAGGGACGGCTCATTCGGCCGATGGAAAATTACGGGCTGAGGGTGATGTCGATGGGCTTCCTCGTCGACGAGGAGGTCGCGATGATCTGGCGCGGGCCGATGATCCAGTCCGCTCTCCTGCAGATGCTGCGCGAAGTGGCCTGGGGCGATCTCGACGTGCTCGTCGTCGACATGCCGCCGGGCACCGGCGATGCGCAGTTGACGATGGCCCAGCAGGTGCCGCTCGCCGGCGCCGTTATCGTCTCGACGCCGCAGGATCTGGCTCTTGCCGACGCTCGCAAAGGCATCACGATGTTTCGCAAGGTCGAGGTTCCGGTGCTCGGGATCGTTGAGAACATGAGCTATTTCGTCGCCCCCGACACGGGCAAGCGCTACGATATCTTCGGTCATGGCGGCGCCCGCAAGGAGGCCGATCGAATTGGCGTGCCCTTCCTCGGGGAAGTCCCGCTCACCATGGCTATCCGCGAAACCTCGGATGCCGGGACGCCCTTGGTGGTTTCCGAACCCGAAGGTGACGTGGCGCGCATTTATCGCGGCATCGCCGAGCGGGTCTGGGAGCAACTCTCGGCGGGGCAAGGGAACAAGAGCCGCACAATGCCGAACATCGTCTTCGAATAAACCTTCGGTGAGGCGTTGGCGCCAAACCCTATGGCCTTCTCTTCAAGAGGCGTATCGCTTCCGGAAATAATGAAGTAGGGTCCGGCCCTGTTCGGATCGAGACGGGAGATGCCGCGGGGACGGCATGCGCAAAAAGCATTGATTTTAGCGGAGCATTGCGCCATATGCCTTGCCGCTCGCGCGGAGGCAGGCGCTCAACGCCCTCGCCGGGAGATTTTCGCCCTGACGACAACCAGGAGGGGATGTCGCAAGGCGGAAGTCTGCATCAGATGAATCGGCATTGTGGAAATCCTGTGGCGGCTGATCGTTTCAAACCTTCATGGTTCGTCCTTATCGGTCCCATCCAGAAAGCGGCCGCATGATCTCAGGATATTGCGTCAATGGCGAAGCTGTCGCTCTCTCGACGGCCGAACCGCCAGCTGTCCTGCGCCCGGACATCGTCTGGATCGACCTCGTCGAGCCGACCAGGGCCGAAGAACTGATGATGGAAGGGCTGCTCGGACTTTCCATTCCGACCCGGGACGACCTCAAGGGAATAGAGCCGTCGAGCCGCCTTTATGTCGAAGAGGACGCCGTCTTCATGACGGCCTCGCTGGTCTATCGCAGTGAAACGCAGATTCCCGGCCTGACGGATGCCGGTTTCATCCTTTCCGGAGGACGGCTGGTGACGGTCCGCTACGCGGAGCCGCGCGCCTTCGGCCTCTTCAAGGCCGGTATGCATCGGATTCCCGGTGGCTGCCGAAACGGTATGGTGATTTTGACCCGTCTGCTCGAAACGATCACCGATCGGACCTCCGAAATTCTGGAGCATGCCGTCGACAAGATCGATGACCTGTCGATCGAGGTGTTCGGCGAAAGGGCCGCTGGCCGACGCAGGCCCCCGCAACTGCTCGAGGCACGCCTGCGCGACGTGGCGGGCTTTCACAGGCTGGTTGCGAAGACGCGCGACAGCCTTGCTTCGCTGTCAAGGCTGCTCACCTTCGTCTACACCCTGCCGGAAGTGCAGGAAGACAAGGATAGTCGCGAGCTTTGCCGCTCGATTTCCCGGGATATCCAGTCGCTTTCGGAACATGCCGCCTTCATTTCGGGCAACATCACGTTTCTGCTCGATGCCTCGCTCGGTCTCATCAATGTCGAGCAGAATGCCATCATCAAGATCTTCTCGATCGCTTCGGTCGTTCTCCTGCCGCCGACGCTGGTTGCGTCCATCTATGGCATGAATTTTCGGGTCATGCCGGAACTCGAATGGCAGTTCGGCTACCCTTGGGCACTTGCGGCCATGGTGCTCTCGGCCGTCATCCCGTTTTTGTTCTTTCGCTGGAAAGGCTGGCTTTAGGAGCCCGTTGCACACATGTCCCAATTGTCTGCGCCTGCCGTACAAGGATCTGAAAATGCGCGTCGCCTGCTAGGCTTGGCGCTCGGATCCATCGGCGTCGTCTATGGCGACATCGGTACGAGCCCACTCTACGCTTTCCGCGAAGCGCTGCGCCCGGTTGCGCATGACGGCGTGACGGACGTGGAGATCATCGGCCTGATTTCGCTGATGATCTGGTCGTTGACGATCATCGTGACGATCAAATACGTGCTCTTCCTGTTGCGGGCCGACAACCAGGGGGAGGGCGGAACGCTCTCGCTCCTGGCCTTGTTGATGAAGACGGCCAACGGCCACACGTGGATTCTGTTTTTCATGGGGGTCGCTGGAGCGGCGCTCTTCATCGGCGACGCGATGATCACGCCGGCGCTCTCGGTTCTCTCGGCTGTCGAGGGCCTGAAGCTGGTGACGCCGGCGCTCTCGGATTATGTCGTTCCGATCGCCGTCGTCATCCTGCTGCTCCTGTTTGCCGTGCAATCGAAGGGAACCGCAGCCGTCTCCAATTTCTTCGGGCCGATCACGCTCGTCTGGTTTCTGGTGATGGGCGGCATCGGTCTCGTCCATATCGCCGACGATCTGTCGATCTTCTCGGCTTTCAACCCTCTCTACGCCGCGACCTTCCTCTTCAACGAAGGCTATGTCGGCATCATCGTATTGGGGGCTGTCTTCCTGACGGTTACGGGGGCCGAAGCGCTCTATGCCGACCTCGGCCATTTCGGCCGGCGGCCGATCCAATGGGCCTGGTTCGTCATTGTCTTTCCGGCGCTCACCTTGAACTATCTCGGGCAGGGGGCCTTCATCCTCGAGCATCCCGAGGCGATGTCCGACCCGTTCTTCCTGATGTTCCCCAAATGGGCGCTGCTTCCCGTGGTCATCCTCGCAACGGCCGCGACCATCATTGCCAGCCAGGCCGTGATCACCGGCGCCTTCTCGCTGACGCGCCAGGCGATCCATCTCGGCTTCCTGCCGCGCATGGCGATTTTCCATACGTCGGAGACCCATACGGGCCAGATTTACCTGCCGAACGTCAACACGCTGCTGATGTTCGGCGTCATGGCGCTCGTATTCGTCTTCGGTTCGTCCGAGGCGCTCGCGACCGCTTATGGCATCTCCGTCACCGGCGCCATGGTGGTGACCACCATGCTTGCCTTCGAATTCCTGCGGGTGCGCTGGAACTGGTCGGCCTTGTGGGCCGCCGCGGCGCTGCTGCCGCTCCTCGTGCTGGAATTCGTGTTCCTGGGCGCGAACATGCTGAAGATCCACGACGGCGGCTATGTGCCGATCCTGATTGCGGCGACCTTTATCATCGTCATGTGGACATGGAAGCGCGGCACCGCGATTCTCCATGCCAAGACGCGCCACATCGACATTCCGCTGGCAAGCTTCATCAAGTCGATCGAACGCAAGAGCGAGCATGCGCCGGTCGCCGTGCCGGGCACGGCGATCTTCCTGACGAGCGATCCGGATTCGACGCCGGCCGCCCTCCTGCACAACATCAAGCACAATCACGTGCTGCACCAGCAGAACTTCATCCTCACGGTCCGCACCGCCAACACCCCCAAGGTGCCCAAGGAAGAGCGCGTCAGCGTTCGGCCGCTGTCGGAGCGCTTTACCCTCCTCGAGATGAGATTCGGCTACATGGAGACCCAGAACGTCTCTCAGGCGCTCGGCCTCTTCCGCAAGTCGGGCCTGAAGTTCGACATCATGTCGACGTCCTTCTATCTCGGCCGCCGCAAGCTCGTGCCCGACGCCCAGTCCGGCATGCCGCACTGGCAGGATCGCCTTTTCATCGCGCTCGCCAACGCGGCCATCGACCCGTCCGACTATTTCCGACTGCCGACCAACCGTGTCGTCGAACTCGGCTCCCACGTGATCATCTGACGAGCCCTCGCCGGACTACGGCGCATTAACCAAACATCAAGGTTAATGCTTCATTTTCGAGGCACCAACGAAGCGGTCCCGGCCAGCCGTCTGACCGCTTCAAGATCTTAGCGTCCCTGCATGCAAGCTTCGAGCCGGCTTCGCCGGCTTGCGAGAACGCGTGCGCGAGTAAGAGTTGCGTGGAGCGGTATGATGCGTAGGAGTAAGAAGTCGCGTCGCAAGTTTCGCATGTCCTTCTCGGCCTGGCGCGCCCCGGCGATCATCGGTCTCGCCATTTTCCTCGGCTTTCCTACGGTCGCCGCCTATTCCGATCTCGCTACGTTTCTCTCCGGCATCAACCGCGGCGACGGCGAGCGTTGGCGCATGTATCTGACCCGGTCTCCGGCCGGATCGGTTCACGACGTCGAGATGGTATTCGCCGATCCGGTCACGACCGGCGGGCTCGACGGCGGCGCCGGGATGACACTGCCCGACGGCAGACGAGTGGCCGTGACCGCCGAATCAAAGCATCAAGGGGGCACGCCCGACGAGGACCGCGTAACCCGCAAGCTGAAGAAGGGGCGCATCGTTGCCGTCAGTCCGGTGACGCCGCCAAAGGACTTCAGCGCCGGCTCGATCCTCAGGCGAACAAGCTTTCTGACGGAGCCGGATTTCGACGGGGCTGCGAAGATGGCCTTCGTCAAGCCGAACATCAAGGGCAAGGAAATCGAGATCGCAACGGCCTTCTATCGAAGAAAGCCGCCAAAGCCCGATCCCGGCGTTTCGCCGATGCTCGCCAAGCTGGTCACCAACCGCGAGGCCGATATTCTCGCAACCGCTTACGTCCGGCCCGAGCCGGACTATGCGCGCGAATCGCCCTTCGATTCGATCCTTCGGGACGACAAGAACGGTGGGCGCTTCATCCCCGACATCGCGCCCGACGATCATGCCTGGGCGGCGACGGCTTTGCCCGCTTCCGCCTTCAGCAAGGAGGAGCAGACCTGTCTGGCCGAAGGCATTTACTTCGAGGCGCGCAGCGAACCCGTAAAAGGCCAGGCGGCGGTCGCGCAGGTGATTCTCAATCGAGTCCGCAATCCGACCTATCCGAAGACAATCTGCGGTGTGGTCTATCAGAACAAGGCCTGGCGCAACCGCTGCCAGTTCTCTTTCGCCTGCGACATGATCCGCGACCTCATCTATTCCCGATCGCATTGGAAGACGGCGAAGGAGGTCGCGATGGCGGTCACCGCCGGAAAGATCTGGCTGCCGGAAGTCGGCTCTGCGACGCATTACCATGCGACCTATGTAAAACCCGCCTGGGCGAAGACCATGAAGCGGGTGGGGCAGATCGGCCTGCACATCTTCTACCGGACCTATGGCGGCGGCTGGAGTTGACCGGAAACGCGATTCCGGTCGACGGGCGGGTGCAGAGCGACCATGAGGTCCCATGAACGGGGACGATTCCCGTTGCAGTTTGTCGCAGGTGCCGCTAATCTCTCGTAACTCTTTGAAACTATAAAAGAATATTGTCCACCTTCAATGCCCCTGCATGCCTTGACTATGCGGGTGCCTAAAACTATGTTGCGCGCGACTTCAAATGGGGCCGAACCGTGGCTTGAACACCGGCCGTTTGTATGACCGAGATCGCGTTCGACCGCGTGGGGCTGCAAAGGGGAGCCATGTGACGGAGAAGCCGGAAGAAAGTCTGGACGCGCGGCTGAAGCGCCTTGGCGAAAACATCGCGTCGAAGCGCGCGGATGTTTCGGACGAGGCCGAGGTTCGCAGTGCGGAGAGCCGCAAGGGCTACGCAGCGGCGATGAAGCTCTCGAGCGAGTTCATCGCCGGTATCGTGGTCGGGGCGTTCCTGGGCTATCTTTTGGACCATTTTGCGGGTACAGGGCCGTGGGGCATGATCGTCCTCCTGCTTCTTGGGTTCTGTGCCGGTGTGTTGAACGTGCTGCGTTCTGCCGGTTTGGTGGCGACACCCGACCAGAGCGGAGGTGGCTCCGGGAATGAAAAGAAGGACGGTGACGGCGCCTGAGGCGCCGTCCTGAAGAACACGGTTTCCGCTTGCGGGCGGGCAGAACGAAAGAGAAGCGCGGTGTCAAACGATCCGACCCACCAGTTCCTGGTCAACAAGATTGTCCCGATCGAGATTGGCGGAATTGACTTTTCCTTCACCAATGCGTCGCTGTTCATGGTGGCGACGGTCGGTGCGGCCGCGGGCTTTCTCTACCTGACGACCTCTCAGCGCAGCGTCATCCCGACGCGCATGCAGTCGGTCTCTGAACTGTCCTACGAGTTCATCGCCTCGATGCTTCGCGAAGGGGCGGGTAGCCATGGGATGAAGTTCTTCCCGATGGTCTTCTCGCTGTTCATGTTCATCCTGACGGCGAACCTGCTCGGCATGTTCCCGTACTTCTTTACCATCACCAGCCAGATCATCGTCACTTTCGCGCTCGCCGTGTTCGTGGTCGGCACCGTCATCCTCTACGGCTTCTACAAGCATGGACTGGGCTTCCTGAAGCTTTTCGTGCCGCATGGCGTACCGGGCGCGCTTCTGCCGCTCGTCGTCGCGATCGAAGTCATCTCGTTCCTCTCCCGACCCATCAGCCTCTCGGTCCGCCTCTTCGCCAACATGCTGGCCGGCCACATCACGCTGAAGGTTTTCGCAGGCTTCGTCGCCTCGCTCAGCGCTTTTGGTGCGCTCGGCATCGGTGGCGCGGTCCTGCCGCTCATCATGACCGTCGCTCTCACCGGTCTTGAATTCCTGGTCGCCTTCCTCCAGGCGTATGTCTTTGCGGTGCTGACCTGCATGTACCTCAATGACGCCGTCCATCCGGGAAGCCACTAAGGAATAACAGTCGCTCGCTTCCGGTCGGCTCAGCCGCCGGAGGCGCAAATCCTAAGCCGCAACACCATTCGAAGGAGTCAATCATGGACGCGGAAGCAGCAAAGTTCTTGGGTGCAGGTCTTGCATGCCTTGGTATGGCCGGCACGGCTCTCGGCCTCGGCAACATCTTCGGCAACTATCTCGCCGGCGCTCTGCGCAATCCGTCGGCTGCTGACGGCCAGTTCGGCCGCCTCGTATTCGGCTTCGCCGTTACGGAAGCTCTGGGCATCTTCTCGCTGCTCGTAGCCCTGCTCCTCCTCTTCGCCGTCTGATAACGGCTGAAGTTTTGGCCGCGATCCTTCGGGATCGCGGCCGCGCATATCTTTAAGTGCACCTTGGAGGTGAGCATGTTTGTGACCGCGGCCTATGCCCAGCAGTCAACCACCACTGAAGGCGCCGAAGCACACGATGCCCCTGCGGCCGGTGAGGTGCACACCGAAACCGGTGTGGCCCACGAAGGCGAGCATGGTTCCGGCGTGTTCCCGCCCTTCGATTCGACCCATTTTGCTTCGCAGCTGCTCTGGCTGGCGATCACCTTCGGGCTTTTCTATCTCCTGATGTCGAAGGTCATCATTCCGCGCATCGGCGGGATTCTCGAAAAGCGCCATGACCGCATCGCCCAGGATCTCGACGAGGCCTCCCGCCTCAAGGGCGAGGCCGATGCCGCGATCGCTTCTTACGAGCAGGAACTGGCAAACGCCAAGGCCAAGGGCCACTCGATCGCCGACACGGCCCGCGAAGAGGCCAAGAGCAAGTCCAATGCCGACCGCGCTGCCGTCGAGGCCGAGCTCGCAAAGAAGATCACCGCTGCCGAAGCGCGCATCGCCGAGATCAAATCCAAGGCGCTTGCCGACGTCGGTGCGATCGCCGAGGAGACGGCCACGGCCGTCGTCAAACAATTGATTGGCGGCGACGTCACGAAGACCGAGATCGCGGCGGCCGTCAAGGCTTCGGCGGGGAACTGAGGAGCAGGGAACAATGGCACTTGATGCGACTTTCTACGCCCTCGTCGGCCTGATCCTCTTCCTCGCTCTCATCGCCTATCTCAAGGTGCCGGGCAAGATCGCCGAAGCGCTCGATGCGCGTGCCGACAAGATCGGCAACGAACTGGCGGAAGCCAAGCGCCTGCGCGAAGAGGCGCAGAGCCTTGTTGCCGAGTACCAGCGCAAGCGCAAGGATGCCGAGGCGGAAGCCGCCAGCATCGTCGCTGCCGCCCAGCGCGAGGCGGAGATGCTGACGGCGGAAGCCAAGCAGAAGACCGAGGACTATGTCGTCCGCCGGACGGCACTTTCCGAACAGAAGATCAAGCAGGCAGAGAGCGACGCGATCAACGCGGTTCGCGCGGCAGCCGTTGATCTCGCCATCAGCGCGGCAGAAAAAGTGCTTGCGACCAAGACCGACGCCAGCGCACAGGAAGCGCTTTTCAAGAAGGCGCTCGGCGAGGTCAAGGGACGCCTGAACTAGGCTTCGAGCGCGGTTTGCGAAGTTGAGAGCCCTGCCGCTTGGTGGGGCTTTTTCTTTGAGGCGAACCTGTCAAGCACAGGGATGAGGGCGGCGTCGCGTCTGCGGCGCGGAAAAGCCATTTTTCAGCCCAAGGACCTGGGCCGCTGGATTCCTGTGACAAGCACAGGAATGAGGATCGGGGGAGAAGCCTCGCCGCAACCGGCGCAGCAGGGCTACTGTCGTATACGGTGATCAGGCGCACAGGGACGCTGTAGCACTTTGACTCTCCCATGCTTTTATCCTTCAATCGGCTACGATTAAGGAAACATGCGAGCAGCGCAGCAACGGCGTTGCCGTCAGGAGTTGGCGTCGAGCGGTTCAGCGCTCATTGCCACGGGCTGCTCCTGGTCCTGCCGAAAGGGGCGGAAGCTCATGCGATGCAATGAACAAGGTCCGTGACTGTCGATGGCGTTGCGGTGCCTGACGGTGGCATAGCCTGCGTGCAGCGCGAAGCCATAGGCGGGGAAGGTCGCATCGGCACGGGCCATCATGCGGTCGCGCGTGACCTTCGCGACGATGGAGGCGGCGGCGATCGACACGGAACGGGAATCGCCCTTGATGATCGCTTTCGCGTGGCAGGGGAGGCCCAGTGGAACGTCGCGGCCGTCGATGAGCGCGAAGCGCGCCGCAATGGATAGGCCGTCGATCGCGCGACGCATGGCGTCGAGACTGGCCTTGAGGATGTCGGTCGCGTCGATATGTCCGGCCGAGGAGGAGGCGATCGATACGGTCGCCGTCGCCATGATCTCGCCGAACAGCGCTTCGCGCTGTTCGACTGTCAGGAGTTTGCTGTCGTTGAGGCCGGCAGGCACGGCATCGGGGTCGAGGATCACCGCTGCTGCCACCACCGGGCCGGCGAGCGGTCCGCGGCCGGCTTCGTCTGCGCCTGCGACCGGCCAAAAACCATCCCGCTTGGCGGCGATTTCGAAGCTGAAGTCCGGAAGGACCGGGTCGAGTTGAAAAAGCGGGGAATCGGGCGACTTGCGACGTGACATGCGGGGGACCCTCGCATATTCGCCCGATTCCCTTCAAGCCCCCCGGTAACGTGTGCGGCGGTCACCGGGAGGAAAGCCAGCGCATCCTGAGGCAAGGGAGGCGCCGGAAACAAAAATTGTGATAACTTCTAACCACTCACCCTCAATCACGCGCCCGTGCGTGCCGGCGGCCTCCTACAGCAACGACAGCTGCACACCCATCCCCAGCGGGGGCACGAAGATATCGTGCCGCAACTGGCGGCGGGTGAGGTTGAGCTCCAGGCGCTTGGCGGCAAGTTCGAACCGGCGGCCGATCTGCCACGCATAGGGGCCGGCACCCTTCATGCGCTTGCCGAACTCGGCGTCATAATCCTTGCCGCCGCGCATCGAACGGACAAGCGACATCACATGCCTGTAGCGGTCCGGATAGTTTCGGAGCAGCCAGTCGCGGAAGAGCGGGCTCACTTCGAGCGGCAGGCGCAGGAGCACGTAGCTTGCTTCCGTGGCGCCTACCGTTTTCGCTGCATCGAGCACGCGTTCGATCTCGTGGTCGTTGAGAGCGGGAATGATCGGCGCCACCAAGACGCCGGCCGGAATGCCTGCTTCCGAGACTTCGCGAATTGCTTCGAGCCGCTTGGGCGGCGTCGAAGCCCGCGGCTCCATGGCGCGCGCCAGCTTGCGGTCGAGCGTCGTCACCGAAATGCCGACGCGCGCCAGGCCCTTTTCCGCCATCGGGGCGAGCAGATCGATGTCACGCGTCACCATGGCAGACTTGGTCACGATCATCACCGGATGATTGGCAGCCTTCAGAACCTCGAGGATCTGGCGCATGATGCGCCACTCTTTCTCGATCGGTTGATAAGGGTCCGTGTTGGTGCCGATCGCGATCGGACGCACCTTGTAATCCGGCTTCGCCAATTCACGTTCCAGCAAGCGGGGTGCGTCCGGCTTGGCGAAGAGCTTCGATTCGAAATCGAGCCCCGCCGAGAGTCCCATATAGGCGTGCGTCGGCCGAGCGAAACAATAGATGCAGCCGTGCTCGCAGCCTCTGTAAGGATTGATGGAGCGATCGAAGGAAATGTCGGGCGACTCGTTGCGCGTGATGACGTTGCGGGGTTTTTCGATCTGAACTTCCGTCTTGAACGGCGGCAATTCCTCGATGGTCTGCCAACCATCGTCGAAGGCATCTCGCGTCCGCGGCTCGAAACGGCCACCCATATTGAGGGCGGCACCGCGTCCCCTGCGGCGATCGATTTCTATTCTGACGCCTGTCCCGGTGACGATGGCTTCCGCCAGCTCTGCGCTATTGCCGGGCGCGAAAGCACCCTGCCTGAGTTGAGACAGCTCGGTCATGGACATCTCCTGGGAACCGATTTGCGACTCCGTTCCGCTCTGATTATTTTCCTACCGCACTGATTGGAACAAAGCAAGAACAAAATGCCGCTGCGGCTCGTAATCGCCGAGTCAGGCCGCTAACACCCCCCAAGAATTGTGGTATTAGAACCGGCGATGCGCTAGGAGACAGTATGCTGACGATCATAATGGAGACAAGGGACAACGAAGCGGAACTCGCGCAGACATTGTCCGTGCTTGTCGCCGGGGCAGTCGAGGGGCTTGTCAGCGACGTCATCATTCTGGATCACGGCTCCAGAGATGGTTCGGTGCTTGTCGCCGATGCGGCCGGCTGCCGCTTCTGCGCCGAATGGGACCTTGCCGACATCGTTCGTTCGGCGCGCGGCGATTGGCTGATGCTGCTTGAGCCGGGCGCTCGTCCCATCGGGCGCTGGGTGGACGAGCTTATCGAATATGTCTCGCTAAACAAGGATCCGGCGCGGTTTTCACCTTCTCGCATGCATAGGCGGCCGCTCCTCAAACGTCTGTCGCAGCGGAGTGCGCCGCTCGAAGCTGGGTTTCTGATGCGCAAGCAGGACGCCGTAGCGGTGGCGCGCGCCGATATGCGGCTCGGCGACATTGCCGCCGCCCGGGCGGTCCGCAAGCTGGCGACCGAACTCGTTCCGGCCTGGGTTGCTGTCGGGCATCGATCTGCGGCGGCCGAGCGGGTGTGAAAGGCTCTAAGCCTTTCAACTTGGGTGTTGCCGTCACAAAAGGGGCTGCCTTGCGGTACCCCCTGAAGAGCTTCTCAAATAACCTTGCCGACAAAAGGTCTTGCCATGTTGCCCCATCTCAACTTTGGCGGAGCACCATGTCCTATGGCTTCGTAGGTCTCTTTCCAGGAGATGAGACGGAAAGAGGCGTCTTCGCTTCGCCCGATACGAATGCTGGCTACGTACATGCCTTCCGGCGAGCTGACGTGCAGCAATATAGCGGCTTCAACCGTGAGTGACTGTTCCAAACGGAACAGTAAAGCTGTCAGCCGCGTTTCAGGTGCTCATCCAGCCGTGGCATGATCTCGACGAAATTGCAGGGCATGTGCCGGTAGTCGAGCTGCTGCTTCAGGATCCCATCCCAGGCATCCTTGCAGGCGCCCGGCGAACCGGGCAGCACGAAGATGAAGGTGGCATTGGCAACGCCGCCCGTTGCCCGCGACTGGATCGTCGACGTACCGATCTTGTCGTAGGAGATCCGGTGAAAGACCTCGGAAAACCCGTCCATGCGCTTCTCGAAAAGCGGCTCCAGCGCTTCGGGCGTCACGTCGCGGCCGGTGAAGCCGGTCCCGCCGGTGGTGATGACGACGTCGATCGACGCATCCAGCGTCCAGGCCTTCACCTGACCGTAGATCTTCTGCCGGTCGTCCGTCACGATTGCGCGCGCCTCGAGCCGATGGCCGGCTTCGCGTATGCGTGCCTCGAGCGCGTCGCCGGACTTGTCGTCAGCGCGCGTGCGCGTATCCGAAATCGTGAGGACGGCTATGCCGACGGGAATGAAGGGGCGTGTTTCGTCGATGCCGGGCATTGCCTATCCTCGCTTCCCCGAGGTTCGGGTGGCTAGAACGTACCACCCGGGATGATCGGCGGAAATGCGTTGCGCCGCCGCAGCCGCCTTTTCGTCGCCGTCGAACAGGCCGAAGCACGTGGCGCCCGAGCCCGACATCCTTACGAGATCGGCATCCACGGTCTGCAAGGCGCGCGACACCGCCTCGATCGTCGGCTCCAGGGCTCGCGCCGGCCGCTCCAGATCGTTGCGCATCCCGGCGAGTGCCGCCAGCCAGTCCGCCGCCGTGCGGGCGCCGTGCGGGAGGGTCAGGGGAGGATTGCTCTTCTCGGCGAGCATCCGGAAGATGACGGGCGTCGAGACGGCGACGAGCGGATTGACGAGGACGATCGCGAAGGTCGGCAGATCGGCAAGGAGGGCTATCTCTTCCCCGATCCCCTTGGCAAGCAGCGGCCTGCCCTCGAGGCACATCGGCACATCGGCGCCGAGTTCCAGGGCGAGGCTGATGAGCCTTTGCGGGGCGATCTCTGCCTTCCACAGCGAAAGCAGACCTCGCAACGTCGCTGCCGCATCTGCCGAGCCTCCGCCGATGCCGGAGGCGATCGGCAGGTTCTTCTCCAGGTGCACATGGACAGGGGCGGCAGCGTCGCCCCGCCCGATCAGTTCCCGCCGCAACAGGTCGCGAGCCCGCAGCACCAGGTTGCCGCCCTTGCTATCCGCCGAAACCGGCAGATCGCGTGAAAAGGGGCCGGATACTGTGAAGCGGTCGGCATCCGCCGGCGCCAATGCTATCCGGTCGCCGCACTCTGCAAAGGTGACGAGACTTTCCAGAAGGTGATGTCCGTCGGCGCGCCGGCCGACGACATGCAGTGCCAGATTGATCTTGGCCGGCGCCGCGCAGGTCAGCGCGAAGCCGGCTATGCCATCCGTCTGCATGGATCAGGATTTCTTGCCCGGTGC
The DNA here is from genome assembly GCF_001651865.1 of Sinorhizobium glycinis. Taxonomy (GTDB): domain Bacteria; phylum Pseudomonadota; class Alphaproteobacteria; order Rhizobiales; family Rhizobiaceae; genus Sinorhizobium; species Sinorhizobium glycinis. The sequence continues at coordinate 625,979 of NZ_LPUX01000053.1, read as the reverse complement.
GGCGACTTCGGGGCCTGGCTTCTTCGGCAGCGTCTCCTTGGCGTCCGCCGCGGCCGGGACCCGCTCCTTGAGCGGCGGCAAGCCTTTCTCGATCTTTGCCTGGATCTTCGGAATTTCCGCTTCCTCGGGCTTCATTTCGAGCGCCTGGTTCCACTGGAAGACGGCCTCGAGCTTGCGTCCGACCCTCCAATAGGCATCGCCGAGATGGTCGTTTATCGTCGGGTCGCCGGCCATCAGTTCGGCGGCGCGCTCCAACTCGGTCACGGCCTCGTCGAAGCGGTTCATGCGGAAATAGGCCCATCCGAGCGAATCGACGATGTAGCCGTCGTCGGGCTTCAGCTCGACCGCCTTGCGGATCATCTCCAGGCCCTTGTCGAGATTGATGTTCATGTCGACCCACGAATAGCCGAGATAGTTCAGCACCTGCGGCTGGTTCGGGTTGAGCTCCAGCGCCTTCAGGAAATTCGGCTCCGCCTTCGCCCAGATCTTCTGCCGTTCATAGGCGATCCCCCGCTGGAAGAACACCGTCCAGTCGCTGCGCTTCGGCACCGGGCCGATCGCCTCGACGGCGCGGTCGTAAAGATCGCCCATCTCCTTGTACGCCTTGGCGTCGGAAAGCACGCTGCCATAGGCGAGATAGTTGCGGATGTTCTTCGGATCGACTTCGATCAGCGCCTGCAGGTGTTTCTTCGCCTCGTCGACCTTGCCGACGCCGGCAAGCGCCAGGCCGAGCTGAAGCTCGGAGACGCGGCGCATCGGCGAATCCGCCGGCACGCTCTTGTAAAGCGCAATCGCCTCATCCTGCTTCTTCAGATTTTCAGCGATGCCGCCGAGCATGACCAGGATGTCGGCGCTTTGCGGATCGAGGTGCCGTGCCGTCTGCAGGTAGAGCGTGACGATGTCTTCAGCTCCCTCGCGGTTGAGGGCGCCGCCGATTGAAAAGAGGACTGCTGCAGCCCCCTGCGCGGCGTTGCGCACCTGCTGCTCCTGGGGCTCACCCTCTTCGATGCTCTTTCTGAGCGCCTCGAGCGGCGTGTAGTTGTTGACGAGGCTCTCGCCGACGGAAACCGTGTCCAGCGCCTTCTGCCGGTTGCCCTCGCTGGCTTCGAAGCGTGCCAGCGCCTCGACGGCGCGCATGAAGGTATCCGGTGCGGCACCGCCGCCCTCCCGGTCGAGAATGGCGTCGTTCAGCCTGCTGCGGGCGGTCGCCTTGTCGCCAGCCGCAAGAGCGATCGCACCGGCATGGTAGTTCTTGAACACCCGGAACCATTCCGGCCCTTCGAGAGCCTTGATCTGGGCAATGGCCTCCTTCGGCCGGCCCTGCCCGAATTTCGCCCAGGCTGAAAGGAGAGTGCTCATCAGCCGGTCGAGATCGTTCGGACCCTGGTAGTTCAGGAGCTTCTGGGCACTGCGATATTCACGCTTGCGGATCGCTTCGATGGCCCGGGCGGTCGTGGTGATCCGCTCGACGGCCGGATCGGATTTCAGCGCCTCGGCGATCTTGACGCCTTCGTCGAACTTGCCGCTCATCAGCAGCGTGATCATCAGCCGCTGCTTGACCTCGGTATTGTCCGGGTCGAACCTGAGGGCGATGCGGTAGAGTTCCGTCGCCGTTGCGAAATCGCGATCGACGTCGGCGGTCCGCGCCGCCAGGAAGGCGCCGGCGAAGGTATTGACGCTCCTGATGTCGAAAGGCCGGGCATCCTCGACGGCCGCCTTCTCTTCAGCAAAGGCTTGGTGGCTGCCGGTCACGCACAGGAGAGCCAGCATTGCCGCGCCGCCGAGGAGGCGAAGGAATGTATTATGCCGCATGTCAAACCTTTCGTTGCCGATCGTCTCGGCTCGCCGCGTCTCTACTGTTTGTTCCGGAGTCGATCGCAAGTTGCCGAACGCAAGTATTGAAGAATAGAATGGCTTTTTTGGCGCAACGCGGCAAGAAATTCCTCCGCGGGAGAATATTGCGTCTCGCCCTGGCGCTCAGCTCACCCGATCGATGCAGAAATCGATCACCTCGATCAAGGCCGACTTCCAGGGAGAAGCCGGCAGCGGTGCGAGAGCATCGCGCGCAATCGTCCCGTAGTGCTGGGCGCGCGCGATCGTGTCGGTCAATCCGCCGTAGCGGCGGATGAGACCGAGCGCCTTGTCGAGGTTGACCGCATCGCTGGCGCCGCCCTCGATGGCTTCGCGCCAGAAGGCCCGATCCTCCGGCGTGCCGCGACGGTAGGAGAGGATGACCGGGAGCGTGATCTTGCCCTCGCGGAAGTCGTCGCCGACATTCTTGCCGAGATCACTCGACGAGCCGCCATAGTCGAGAACGTCGTCGACGAGCTGGAAGGCGAGGCCGAGGTTCATGCCATAGGATTTCAGCGCGTTGCGGTCGGCCCGGCTGGCGCTCGCAACGATCGGCCCGACCTCGGCGGCAGCGGCGAAGAGCGCCGCGGTCTTGGCGCGGATGACCTGCAGGTAATCGTCCTCGGTCGTCTCCATGTTCTTGGCGACGGAAAGTTGCAGCACTTCGCCTTCGGCAATCACCGAGGCGGCGGTCGACAGCACATCGAGCGCGTCGAGCGAGCCGACGTCGACCATCATGCGGAAAGCCTGTCCGAGCAGGAAGTCGCCGACGAGCACGCTCGCCTGGTTGCCCCAGATCGTCCGCGCCGTCGATTTGCCGCGTCTGAGGTCGCTTTCATCGACCACGTCGTCGTGGAGCAGCGTCGCCGTATGCATAAATTCGACACTGGTTGCGAGCTTGACATGGGCGTCGCCCTCGTAGCCGAACATTGAAGCGGCAGCGAGCGTCAGCATCGGCCGCAACCGCTTTCCGCCGGAGGAAATCAGGTGGTTGGCGACCTCCGGGATCATCTGCACGTCGGAGCCCGCTTTGGAGAGGATGAGCTGGTTGACGCGCTCCATGTCAGACGCCGTCAGGTCGACAAGCGGCTTCACCGACGCCTGTTTGTTTTTATTGTCTTCCAGCGGTATCACTACGCCCAACGCCCCGGACTCCTGCTTCGTTGTCGGGTTTGACAATAGAAAGCGGGGCTTCGGGCGGCAAGAGGCGAATTGCCTCGCCCGCTGCAATTTAAGACGGGATCATTGAGACAAATGATAGAACTGATCCGCACCAACGACGCCGTGCTTCTCTCCTTTGCGGAAAGCCTGATGAAGGATGCCGGCATTGCATGTCTCATTGCCGATCGGGACATGAGCATCCTCGAAGGCTCGCTTGGTCTCTTGCCGCGGCGATTCCTGGTGGCCGAAGAGGATGCCGAGAGAGCCCGGCGCATTCTGATCGATGCCGGTCTGGAAAAGGAACTCCGGCAATGATGCCTCGCCTGCCGCAGAGCGGCTGGCCATCCGAGGGGCAGCCGCAATGACGACGACGGCGGAAACCGTGGATGCGTTTCACCGCGGCAGGTTCCATCTGATCCAGCCGCTCGGCCAGGGCCATCGCTCGGGAATGGATGCGATGCTGCTTGCTGCGCTCGTTTCGTGCGAGCGCTCCTGCCGTGTCGCCGATCTCGGTGCGGGCGCGGGTGCGGCCGGCATGGCGGTCGCCTCGCGGCTCCCAGAGGCTGAGGTGCTGCTCGTCGAGCGTTCGCCGCTCATGGCGGACTTTGCCCGCCGCAGCCTTGCCTTGCCGGAGAACACGCGCTTCGCCGCGCGGGTCGCCGTGCTCGAGGCGGATGTCGCGCTGAACGGCAAGGCGCGTGTTGCAGCCGGTCTCCCGGACGACGCCTTCGATCACGTGATCATGAATCCGCCGTTCAACGACGCCGCCGACCGCAGGACGCCGGATCGGCTCAAGGCCGAGGCGCATGCGATGAGCGACGATCTCTTCGAGACCTGGATCAAGACGGCCGGGGCGATCACGAAGCCGGGCGGGCAGCTTTCGCTGATCGCGCGGCCGGAATCGATCGCCGAGATCATCGCGGCCTGCGGCCGCCGCTTCGGCGGCATCGAGATCACGCCGCTCTTGCCGCGCGCCGGCGAGAATGCGGTCAGGATCCTGGTGACGGCGATAAAGCAGAGTCGCAAGCGCCTGGTTCTCCGGGCACCGCTGACCATGCATGCTGAAGGGACGCACCATTTCTCGCCCGAGGTCGATGATCTCAACAATGGCCGCGCCGCCTATTGCCGCCGATGATTAACGGTAAGCGTGCCATTGCGTTTGCGGCGCCAATGCATACATGCAGGGACAAGTTCGTATCGGGCAGGAGTTGAAATGGCCGGGTTCTTGAAAAAGCTGATGCCGAGACGTTTTCGCAAGGACGGGATTGCGATCCCGGCGATCCGGCTTCACGGCACCATCATGTCCGGGGGCGGGCAGTTCCGCCCGGTTCTCAACCTCGCAACCGTCGCGCCCCTTCTCGAAAAGGCCTTCTCGGTCAAGGAGGCGCCGGCCGTTGCCATTTCCGTCAATTCGCCCGGCGGCTCGCCCGTCCAGTCCCGGCTGATCTATCAGCGCATCCGCGATCTTGCGGATGAGAAGAAGAAGCGCGTGCTGATCTTCATCGAGGACGTCGCCGCCTCGGGCGGTTACATGATCGCGCTCGCCGGCGACGAGATCATCGCCGATCCGAGCTCGATCGTCGGCTCGATCGGCGTCGTGTCCGGCGGCTTCGGCTTTCCGGAGCTTCTGAAGAAGGTGGGCGTTGAACGGCGCGTTTACACGGCCGGCGAAAACAAGGTCGTTCTCGACCCGTTCCAGCCGGAAAAGGAGCGTGACGTCGAGTTCCTCAAGAGCCTTCAGCTGGATATCCACGACACCTTCATCCAGCTTGTCAAGGCCCGCCGCGGCTCGCTGCTTGCCGACCATCCCGATATATTCTCCGGCCTCTTCTGGACCGGGCGGCGCGGCCAGGAACTGGGCCTCGTCGACGCTCTCGGCGACATGCGCGGAGAGGTGAAGAGACGCTACGGTGAAAAGGCTCGCCTCGAGCTGATGCAGCCGACCCGCAGCCTCTTCGGACGCCGCCAGCCGGGTGCCGCGGTCGCCGGGTCACTCGCCGCACCCTTGGCGGCTTCGGCCGCCGCGGGCCTGATGGAGGCGATCGAGGAAAGGGCACTTTGGGCCCGCTTCGGCCTGTGAGACAATGGTAACTGGTCGGTGACATCGGGTCAGGCGTGCAAGGCCGCTGTAACACGAGGTGCTGCATCTCCCGTCCGGCATCCGGTCCAAGGAGGAGCAGAGGAGAAACCATGCCGCAGATCATCCTGCTCTTGATCGTCGCCCTCATTGCCTGGATCGGCTACCGCAAGTTCATCGCCGATGCCCGGAAAGTGACGCGTCACCAGGAACGCTTGCGCCGGGAGCGCGAGACCGGCGCCAACGGGACGCTCGTCAAGGATCCGAAAACCGGAGAATACCGCCTGAAGCGCGAGGACGAGTGACGTCCGCCGAACTAATGCATGTCGCCCAAAAGCGTGCAGCGGTTTGGGACAACGATATGCATAAAAACAAAGACCTAAAGCGCGTCGCCTGAACCCGTTTGAACGCGACGCGCTTCAGGGTCAGGACCTATCGCTCCCTTCGGCGCATCGGGCCAAGGCGCTTGACCCTTGCCCTGCGGCATGGCACCTGTCCCGGCGAGATTTCGAAGAATTCGGACCTGATCCCATGACCACCGCCTCCCTGCCGGACCATATGAACCCGAAGCGTTCCTTCCAGGCCCTGATCCTGACGCTGCACAATTATTGGGCCGACAAGGGCTGTGCCGTGCTCCAGCCCTATGACATGGAGGTCGGTGCCGGGACGTTCCACCCGGCGACGACGCTGCGTGCGCTCGGGCCGAAGCCCTGGCGTGCGGCCTACGTCCAGCCCTCGCGCCGCCCGACCGACGGCCGCTACGGAGAGAATCCGAACCGGCTCCAGCACTATTACCAGTACCAGGTGTTGTTGAAGCCGAATCCTTCGAACCTGCAGGAGCTTTACCTCGGCTCGCTGGAGGCGATCGGCCTCGATCCGCTGCTGCACGATATCCGTTTCGTTGAGGACGATTGGGAAAGCCCGACGCTAGGCGCATGGGGGCTTGGCTGGGAGTGCTGGTGCGATGGCATGGAAGTCTCGCAGTTCACCTACTTCCAGCAGGTCTGCGGCATCGAGTGCTCTCCGGTTTCCGGTGAATTGACCTATGGCCTCGAACGCTTGGCGATGTATGTGCAGGGCGTCGACAATGTCTACGACCTGAACTTCAACGGCCGCGAGGGTGCGGAGAAGATCACCTACGGCGACGTGTTCCTGCAGGCCGAGCAGGAATATTCTCGGCACAATTTCGAATATGCCAACACGGCCATGCTGCATCAGCATTTCATCGACGCCGAGAAGGAATGCGTGGCGCTGCTCGCCGCCGGCGCGCCGGGAGACGCCGGCAACAACCGCCTGCACAAATGCGTTCTTCCCGCCTACGACCAGTGCATCAAGGCGAGCCACGTCTTCAATCTTCTGGATGCCCGCGGCGTTATCTCCGTGACGGAACGGCAGAGCTATATCCTGCGGGTGCGCACGCTGGCCAAAGCCTGTGGCGAAGCCTTCCTGCTCACCGACGCAGGGGGTGCGAACTGGAACAGGGAAGCCGCCTGATAGGCGACGACGCTGATCCTCCGTCCGCAGGGCCGGACGCCCTAGTCACCGTCCGCGCGGCGGAAGACGCCTCCCTGCATTGCAAGCAGAAGAACTCGCTTCCATCGAGCCGCCACATCGCTTCCAGCGTCATATAGGCGCCGTTCGATAATTCGCCGGCATAGATTTGCAGTGCGCGGCGGATACCGGCCGGCCTCTCGACCGGTGCTGCGCTCGCGTGGGCAGTGAACAGCGCCGTAAAGGCGACGACGTTGATGAAAGTGGTGAGCGAAGTCATGGTCTTGTCTGCATGTTGCGGTTGTTTGATGATTTGAGTATCGGACACAAGCGCTCGTCGCGCCGTTACCGGCGGAACAGCTCGCCGCTGGCCAAAGGGCGACATGAAAACTGCTGCCAGGCATTGATTTTTAGTCGGTCCGACGGGGCGGGCGGCAATCTTGCGGCCGAGCCGGTTCGATCGCGGAAATGCCTTCGAATTGGAGCGGGGAAATGTATGCTTTTTGCCGGCGCGTCCTGTATATCGCACGCGGAGTCGGTGCTAACCTCCGGCGGGTTCTGAAGGAGGGCATTTTATGATCGGGCTGGCAATCGGGGTCGCCGTGATCCTCTACCTGGTGTTCGTCTACAACGGCCTCGTCAAGGCGCGGCAGATGGCCGAAGAGGCCTGGTCCGGCATCGACGTGCAGTTGAAGCGCCGCGCCGACCTCATCCCCAACCTGATCGAGACGGTGAAGGGCTATGCGGCACACGAGAAGTCGACGCTCGAGGAGGTCGTCGCCTTGCGCAACCGGGCCCAGGCTGTCCCGGAGGGCGACATCGCCGGGCGAGCGGCTGCGGAAGGGGCGCTCTCGCAGGCGCTCGGCCGGCTCTTTGCGCTTGCCGAAGCCTACCCGGATCTGAAGGCCAATGAGAATTTTGCCGAGCTTCAAAGCTCGCTGGAGACGATCGAAGGCGAGCTCCAGATGTCGCGCCGTTATTACAACGGCGCTGCCCGCGATCTCAACGTCAAGGTCGAAAGCTTCCCATCCAACCTGATCGCCAACACGTTCCGCTTTGCCAAGGCCAGCTATTTCGAGATCACCAACGAAGCGGATCGCGCTGTGCCGTCGGTCAGGTTCTAAGCCGGCGCGGAAGAGGAAAATCCTGATGAGGCGGCTTCTCGCGGCGCTTGCGTTCGTGCTTCTGGTCATTGCCGCACCGTTCTCGGCGGCGGCGGAAGAGATCATTTCTTCCTACCATTCGGTCATCGACGTCGCCAAGGACGGCACCCTCGCGGTGACCGAAACGATCACCGCGAACGTCGAAGGCAATCAGATCCGCCGCGGTATCTATCGTGATTTTCCCTTGACCTTTCTCGACCCGAACGGCCAGCGCGTCCGGGTGGATTTCAAGCTTGTTTCCATCGAGCGCGATGGCGAGCAGGAGGACTACCGCACCGAAACGATCAGCGGCGGCATCCGCATCTACACAGGCAACGCCGACGTCTTCCTGCCGCGCGGCGAACATATATTTCAGATCACCTATGAGACCGGCCGCCAGATACGCTTCTTCGACGATCACGACGAGCTCTACTGGAACGTGACCGGAACCGGATGGGCTTTCCCGATCGAGGAGGCGACCGCGACCGTTACATTGCCGGACGGAGTCGTGGCCCAGGCGCTCGACGTCTTTACGGGCGGCTACGGCGCCACCGGAAAGGATGCGCGCGCGGTCGAGGAGGGGGGCGAGATCTTCTTCGCCACCACGCGCAGGCTTCGCCCCCAGGAAGGCCTGACCGTCGCGATCAAGCTGCCGAAGGGGAGCATCGACCGGCCGAGTGCCTCACAGCAGAACATCTGGTGGCTGCGCGACCACCTGGCGCTGGTCATCGCCGGTGCCGGCCTCGTCGCCGTGGGCCTTTATTACGGGCGTGCCTGGGTGCGGGTCGGTCGCGACCCGGCCCGCGGCGTCATGGTGCCGCGCTGGGACCCGCCGGACGGCATTTCGCCCGCCCTCGTCAACTACATCGACAACAAGGGTTTTTCCGGCGAGGGCTGGACCGCGCTTTCGGCGGCGGTGCTCAGCCTGGCGGTGAAGGGCTACGTCGTCCTCGACGATCTGAAAAACGCGATCATTGTCTCGGCAACGGGAAAGAGCGGCGGCGAAAAGCTCCCGACCGGCGAGGCGGCGCTGATGAAGGCGGTCGAGGCGGCCGGCGGCACGCTCAAGATCGACCGGGCGAACGGCAAGGCGGTGGCGGCCGCCGGCTCCAGCTTCCGCAGCGCCATGGAGCGCGAGCATCGCGGCAAGTACTACCGGGCCAATGTCGGCTACATCATCGGCGGCGTCGTGCTCTCGATCATTGCGCTTGCGGCGCTTTTCATCTTCGGCGAGCTCAGAGAAGAGACGATTCCTTTCATCGTCGTCCCGGTCTTCGTCGCCGTATTCGTTTCCAGCTTCGCCGTTTCGGTCGGCAAGTCTCTGAGGCGCGGGTTGAGCCTCATGCGCCGCATTATGTCGATCGTCGGGCTGGCCTTCATCGGCTTTGTGCTGGTCGCGGTCTTTTCGAGCATCCTGGCGGTGGTCATCTTCTCGGCGACGGAGCCGGACGACCTGCCGCTCTTCTTCGCGATCGGCGGCATCGTGCTCGTCAATGGGCTCTTCTACTACCTGATGGGTGCGCCGACACCGCTCGGCACCCGGATGATGGATGGTATCGACGGGCTCCGGCAATATATGACGCTTGCAGAGCAGGATCGGCTGAACATGCAGGGCGCGCCCGAAATGTCGCCGCGGCATTTCGAAACGCTCTTGCCCTACGCCGTCGCGCTCGGAGTCGAAAAGCCCTGGACCGAGACCTTTGATCGCTGGCTGCTGGCAGCAGCCGGGGGAGCGGCAGCCGCCGCCTACCAGCCGAGCTGGTATCATGGCGACGCCTTTGGTCCCGGATCTTTCTCCGACACGATCGGTGGCTTCGCCGGATCGATGGCCGATACGATGACCTCTTCGCTGCCGCCTCCGCCCAAGAGTTCGTCATCCGGCTTTTCTTCCGGCGGCGGCTTTTCCGGCGGCGGAGGCGGTGGTGGTGGCGGCGGCGGCTGGTAGAGCCGGCCAATTTCCTAGCTGCACTTGATGACATTCCCGCCGGAGCTTGCTAAGTCCCGAGGCAACCGTCGGAACAGAACAAAGTCTCGAATTCATGCCCGATCTTCTTATTGAACTGCGCTCAGAAGAAATTCCTGCCCGCATGCAGCGCAAGGCGGCCGGCGATCTGAAGAAGCTCGTAACGGACGCGCTCGTCGAGGCCGGCCTCACCTATGAAGGCGCGCGCGAATACTGGACGCCACGCCGGCTGACGCTCGACATTCGTGGTTTGAATGCGCGCTCCGCCGATGTCCGCGAGGAGCGCAAGGGTCCGCGCACCGACGCCAACGAGAAGGCGATCGAAGGTTTCCTGCGCGCAGCCGGCCTCTCTTCCATCGGCGAGGCCCATGTCCACAGCGATGCCAAGAAGGGCGATTTCTACGTCGCTCATATCGTCAAGCCCGGCCGCGATGCAGAGGATATCATCGCCGAGGTGATGCCGGCGATCATTCGCGATTTCCCCTGGCCGAAGTCCATGCGCTCCGGTGCAGCCTCCGCCAGGCCGGGCAGCTTGCGCTGGGTGCGGCCGCTGCAGTCGATCGTCTGCACCTTTGGCTCGGAAACCGAGGAGACCAGGGTGATCCCTTTCCAGGTCGACGGCATCGTCGCCGCGAACGTCACCCACGGCCACCGCTTTCACGCGCCGGAGGCGATCACGGTGCGCCGCTTCGCCGACTATTCCGACAAGCTCGAAAAGGCGAAGGTCGTGCTCGACGCCGAGCGTCGCAAGGAGATCATCGCCGCCGATGCCCGCAACATCGCCTTCGCCAACGGCCTTGAACTCGTCGAGGACGAGGGCCTGCTCGAGGAAGTGGCAGGTCTCGTGGAATGGCCTCGGGTGCTGATGGGAAGCTTCGAGCAGAGCTATCTCGAAATTCCCTCCGAGATCATCCGCCTGACGATCAAGACCAACCAGAAATGCTTCGTGACGCGGCAGCCGGGCTCGGAAACGCTGTCGAACCGCTTCATCCTCATCTCGAATATCGAGGCCAAGGACGGCGGCAGGGAGATCGTCCACGGCAACGGCAAGGTCGTGCGTGCCCGCCTTTCCGATGCGGCGCATTTCTGGAAACGCGACCAGGGCGATCTGCCGGATCTCGAGACGCTGGAGCCGTCCGCCGAGAAGTTCGGGCTCGATCTGAAGAAGCCGCTCGACCAGCGCATGGCGAAGCTCGATGCGCTGAACGTCACCTTCCATGCCAAGCTCGGGACGCAGGGCGAGCGCGTCGGCCGCATCCGCTCGATCGCCTTGGCGCTTGCCGAGGTCACCGGCGCCGACCAGGCCCTGGTCGATCGCGCCGCCGTGCTTGCCAAGGCGGATCTCCGCACCGAGGCCGTCGGCGAGTTCCCTGAACTGCAGGGCATCATGGGCCACAAATATGCGGTGCTGCAGGGCGAGAGCGCCGCTGTCGCCAACGCGATCGAGGACCATTACAAGCCGCAAGGCCCCTCCGACCGCGTGCCGACCGATCCGGTGGCGGTCGCGGTAGCGCTCGCCGACAAGCTCGACACGCTCGTCGGCTTCTGGGCGATTGACGAGAAGCCGACGGGCTCGAAGGATCCCTATGCGCTGCGTCGTGCCGCACTCGGTGTCATCCGGCTCATTCTCGAGGGCAGGGCGCGTCTTCCGCTGCTGCCGTTCTTCGACATCGCGCTAAGAGCCCTCATGGCGCAGCGGCCCGAAGTGGCCGGCGATATCGCCGCGGACCTTCTCGCCTTCTTCCATGATCGGCTGAAGGTCTACCTGCGCGATCTCGGGGCGCGCTACGACCTTATCGACGCGGTATTGACGTCGGAGGCCGATGACCTGTTGATGATTGCGCGGCGTGTCGAGGCGCTGACGGCCTTCGTCACGGCCGAGGAGGGAAGGAACCTCCTTGCCGGAACGAAGCGCGCCACGCAGATTCTCGCGGCCGAAGAGAAGAAGGGCACGGAGGTCGCAGACATGGTCGACGAGAAGCTCTTCCGGCTTGACGCCGAGCGCACCCTGCACGCCTCGATCAAGCTCGCCTCCGACGATGCTCGCGAAGCGATCGGCAAGGAAGATTTCCGCTCCGCCATGGAAGCGCTCTCCAGATTGCGCGAGCCGGTCGATGTGTTCTTCAACGACGTGCTTGTCAATGACGAGGACCAGGCGATCCGTGCCAACCGGCTTGCGTTGCTCGGGCTCATCCGCACGGCGACTGGCGAGGTCGCGGATTTCTCGAAGATCTCGGGATAAGTCCACCGGTTCGAAGGCGATTTCAACGGGCGCGCTGCTCATCTCACTTGCTCCGATGCTGTTCAGCTGACGCGTGTGCTCATTTAAACATTACGACTAGGGGGGTATGACCGCGCCATGACCGCCAAGATCCTCGTCAGCGCCTGTCTCATGGGCCATGCGGTGCGCTATGACGGCGCGGCGAAACCGCTCTCTCATCCGGTGATTGAACGTTGGCGCGCGGAAGGACGGCTTGTGACCCTCTGTCCCGAGATGTCGGCGGGCATGCCAGTTCCGCGGCCGCCGGCGGAGATCGATGGAGGCAGGACCGGCGCGGACGTCCTTTCCGGCACGGGGCGGGTCGTCGAAAAGACCGGCAGCGATGTGAGCGGTGCGTTTCGCACGGGAGCGGAAAACGCGCTTTCTCTCGCACTTGCGACGAACTGTCGTTTCGCGTTGCTGATCGATGGCAGCCCGTCCTGCGGCTCCAGCTTCGTCTATGACGGCAGCTTCAACGGCGAGCGCGTCGCGGGTGAGGGCGTCACCGCGGTGCTCCTGCGCCAGAACGGCATCGAGGTCTTTTCCGATCGCGAGGTCGAGGTGCTGGTCGAGAGGCTTGCCGGCTACAGCGCCGCGCGTCTTATGAGACGCGCAAAGGTCGCTGTAGCGCTTTGATTTGCTGCATGTTCTTATCCTTCAATCGGCTACGATTGAAGGAAACATGCAGTAGGATGAGGCTGTCCCATAAAAGATTACGCCCCTGCTTCTCTCAGGGGCGCAACCTTTCGCCATTGCAGCGAAATGCCCGTCAGCCTTGAATTTTCCGGCCGATGGGGCAGGGAACTCCATGTATATGGTGCTAGTCTAATCTAAGTTCTAAGCCTGACGGATCAAATTCCTGTGAACCGCTGCCGGCCATCGAGGCGCTCACCGGTCCTGCGTGCGACACGATCCCGACGGCGGCGGTCTTTGCCGTCCGGTCGATGTCGGCGACCGCGGCGAGCGAGGCTTCAGAGGCGCCCGCCGCCGGATCTGCCTTCATGGCCGCGGCCTTGATGACGTCCTCCGAGGCCTTGTTGACGAAGACGACCGGCGATCCTCCGAGCCAGGCCTCGGTGCGAACCGACTTCATTTCGCCGCCGATTTCCCTGAGCTCGAGCTTGGCGGTACCGGGCGCCAGCTCGGGTACCACATAGGAGGCTTTCTTCTTGGGCTGCAGTGGCGGGCACTGCGCGCAGGAGATCGTCGCTACGCTGGAATTGACGGCCTTTCCGGACGTCACGTCCTCGACCGACGACGCTGCCGCTGTGCCGGCTGCAAGCGTAAGGGCGGCAGTGATCAGCAGGGATCGCATCGTTTTCTCCTCGAAACTATCGAGAGGAAAGTATGAGCTTTCCCTTACCTTCCCGTCAGGAGAATTGGTAAAAATTGAATGATGCCGCGAATCTGAGCAGTTAAGTCCTCTCGCGCGCCACCGCGCGCCATCCGATGTCACGCCGGTAGAAGCCGTTCTCCCAGGACACGCCAGTCACGCATGCATAGGCGGCATCCTTTGCATCGCTGACGGTTGGTCCGATGGCTGTGACGTTCAGCACACGGCCTCCGGTTGCGACCAGGCGACCGTCCTTGATCGCGGTGCCCGCATGAAACACCTTTGTCGTGGCGGATGCGCCGGGGAGGGCGCCGATCGGCGTGTTCTTCTCATAGCTCCCCGGATAGCCACGCGAAGCCATCACCACCGTCAGCGCCGCCTCGTCGTGCCATTCGATCTCCATGCCGTCGAGCGTGCCCGTCGCTGCCGCGTAAAGCAGCGGCAGAAGGTCGCTTTTCATGCGCATCATGAGGACCTGGCATTCCGGATCGCCGAAACGGACATTGTATTCGATGAGTTCCGGCCCTTTCGCGGTGATCATCAGGCCGGCGAAGAACACTCCCGTGAACGGATGTCCGCTTTCGGCCATGCCGCTTACGGTCGGCTCGATGATCTCGTTCATCGTCCGTTCGACCATCTCGGCCGTCATCACCGGAGCCGGCGAATAGGCACCCATGCCGCCGGTGTTCGGCCCGGTATCGCCGTCGCCGACGCGCTTGTGATCCTGCGCCGAGGCCAGCGGCAGCACGGTCTTGCCGTCTGAGAGGCAGAAGAAGCTTGCCTCCTCGCCATCGAGATAGGCCTCGACGACGACCTCAGCCCCAGCGGAGCCAAAGGCGCCGGAGAAGCACTCGTCGACGGCGGCAAGCGCCTCGTCGAGCGTCATCGCCACCGTGACACCCTTGCCGGCGGCGAGTCCGTCCGCCTTGATGACGATCGGCGTGCCCTGCTCGCGGACATAGGCCTTCGCCGGGTCGGCTTCGCCAAAGCGCCTATAGGCACCTGTCGGGATTCCGTATCTGGCGCAAAGATCCTTGGTGAAGCCCTTGGAACCTTCGAGCTGGGCGGCAGCGGCAGAGGGCCCGAAAACGGCGATATCGGCGGCACGGAGTACATCCGCGAGACCGGCAACAAGCGGCGCCTCGGGGCCGACCACGACGAAATCGATCGACTCCTTGCGGCAGAAGTCGACGACGGCCGCGTGGTCGTCGATGTCGAGTGCGACGATCGTCGCCTCTTCGGCGATTCCGGGATTGCCTGGTGCAGCGTACAGCGCGGTGAGCTGCGGCGATTGCGCGATCTTCCACGCAAGCGCGTGTTCGCGTCCGCCCGATCCGATCAGAAGAACCTTCATTGCCATCCCTGCCGTCAGCGCATTGATGCGCTGCGGTTAGGACGTCGGGCGGGGCAAGGTCAAGGGAAAACCGGCTCCGCGCTCAAGATTCACCAGCGCGCTTCGGAGGTCGAGCTTTGACGGCCGCTGCCGGAGCGCTCGTCGATGCGGCGCTCCTTGACGTGTTGCACCGTCCGGGTAAGGGCCCAGATCGCCAGATCGTCGAGCGAAAGCGGCTTGCTGATCAGATAGCCCTGGAAGCGGTCACAGCCGGCTGCCGTGAGCATCGCGAGCTTTTCCGGCGTATCGACGCCTTCGCCGATCACCGCCTTGTCCTTCGCATGGCAGAGTGCGATGAGCGCTTTGAGGACTGAAAGGGAGTGCGAGGCCGTGAGATTGGAAACGAGCGCCCGGTCCAGCTTGATGGTGTCCGCGGCGTAGTCGATGATCTGCTGAACCGAGGTGTAACCGGCGCCGAAGTCGTCGATCGACAGGCGGAAGCCCTTGTGGCGGAGCTCGTCGATATTCTGCCGCAACTGGTCGCTGATCTTGACGGCAAAAGTTTCCGTGAGCTCGATGTCGATCGATCGTGGTTCGAGCTGATGGCGGGCCGCGCAATTCGACAGGTGATCGCCGAGCGCGCGCGAATGCAGCTCCGCCGAAGAGATATTGATCGCCAGCACCGTATCGTCCCCGAAGATGGCCTTCAGCTGCCGGCAGTCGGACATCGCCTTGTCGATGACCCACCAGTCGATCTTGGTGAACAGACCGGAGCTTTCGGCGATCGGGACGAATTCGTCTGGCGTCACTTGGCCGAGAACGGGCGAATGCCACCGCAAAAGCGCCTCGCAGCCGGTGACTTGGCCGCGCATGTTCACGATCGGCATGTAGACCAGGCGGAATTGTTCGTCAGGATCGAGCCCGCGCAATTCCTCCTGGATCTGGCGCAGCCGGGTACGCTTGTCGTGGAGCGCGCGCGAGAAGCGGGAGGAGTGATTCTTGCCGCCGGATTTCGCCTGGTACATGGCGGCGTCTGCATTGGATATCAATTCGGCAACATTGGTCGCATCGTCCGGGCAGATGGCAACGCCGATGCTCGCCGTCACCGGGTAGCGCTTGCCGGATACTTCGAAACCGCCGTCAAACAGCGCCAGGACCGCCTTCGAGATCTCTCGGATTGCGCCTTCGCCCGGGTTAGACCGCACTAGAACCGCAAATTCGTCGCCGGAAAGGCGAGCGAGGATGGCAGGCTCCAGTTGCCGCCTTGCGGTGATGGTTTCGACCGTTTTGCCGATACGCACCGCAAGCGTCCTGAGCAGATCGTCGCCGACATCGTGGCCGTACTTGTCGTTGACGAATTTGAAATTGTCGATGTCGATGAACAGAAGGCTGCACTTCTCGCCGGAAGCGATGGCTCTCTCGACGATGCCGGCCGCAAGTGTGTTGAAGCGGCCGCGGTTGTTGATGCCGGTAAGCGTGTCCGTCCACGAGTTTTGCCGCGCGAGCCGCAGGGAATGGGCGGACTGGCGGTGAAGCTCGCGGATGTTATGGGTGAGACGCCCGATCTCGCCCGCTCCGTCCATGTCCCTGATATCATCACGCACGCCATTCATCACGGCTGTAACGTCGGCGTCGAGGCCCGCGATCGGTCCGGTGATGGAGCGCCTTATCAATAGCACGATCAAGAAAATGGAGATCAGGCTCATCGCGAGAGCACCGCAAGCAAGCAGCACCTTCCGGTGCAACGCTTCGGCTCCGAAATAGGCGTCCGGCACGACGATCGTCGCGTAGAGCTCCGTCCCGAGGGGTGCGCTTGCCGAAAGCCTGTCGGTGACGGCGAGGGGCCATGGCTGGAGAACGATATCGGCTCCATACTCCTTCTTCAGAGCTGCCTGCATCGCCAGGAACCGGTCCGGCAGGACGGCTATCTGCATCAGCAACGCACTGGCCTTGTTGCTCGGCATGGGGCGGCCGAAGGTGACCGGATCGACAAAGACGGAGTAGACGATCCGTGGCCGGTCGCCGGTGGGCTCAAGGTAGGTCAAATCGCTCAGCCGCTTGCTGGCGATCAACTTTCTTGCAAGATCGCGTTGGGGCTCGTCGATTGCGGCAAAGGGATCCCAACTGTTCTCGAAATAATATTCGGGTTCCGTTCGCGAGTTAAGCACGGCGAAGGAAAGGTAGGCTATCGGATCATCGGATAGTGATTTGATGCTCTCCTGCAGGCGCACGCCGAGCGCAGTGGCACGGTAGCGCTCGTCGGTCTCGGCGATGAATTGGCGCAGAACGTTGCCGTTCAGCAGAGCGTTGAGGAAACCCTTGCTGCGCTGGATCTCGTTCTGGAAAACGGCCGCCGCGTGCTCCAGCCGTTGCGACAGCTTCGCCTTTTCCAAAGCATGAATGGAGCGTTCCTGGGCGATGTATACCGAGAGTGCCGCGAGAAGGTAGCCTAGAAGCACGACTGGAAAGATGAGGAAGAGTGCGCGCTTGCTGAGGGTCACTGAAAATTCGCCAATGTGCTGATGATGCGCCGGCGCGCCTGGACCGACTCGATCGAAAGTTCCTGTTGGTACTGGCTCTTAGCGAGTGCATCCGCCGACGGATAAATTTCCGGGTTGGAGCGCTGGGTCTCCGGCATAAGCTTCAGCGCCGCACTGCTTGAGGTCGGCATTGTCAAGGCCAGCGCATTGGCGGCGGCCCCGTCCGGCGAGCCGATGAAGTTCAGAAATTCCAGCGCCCGCTGCTTGTGGGGCGAGCCAGCGGTGACGGACACGCAATCGATCCACGAAAGCGTGCCTTCCTTCGGGACCGAATAACGCCATAGCCCCGGCGTGCCCACCTTGTCATTGAGGACGTACTGATCGCCGCTGTATCCAAGCGCCATATGGATTTCTTTGCCGATTTTCGGATCCTGGATGGCGGTGACGACATAGTCGTAGGTGAGCACGAATGGCGCCTGCGCCTTCAGGAGTTCGAAGGCGGCCTTCAGCGTTTCGGTGTCATTTGCATTGATCGAAGCGCCAAGCAGCATCAGCGGCGCTATGAAGCCCTCGCTATGGTCGTCAAACATGGCGATATGCTTCTTGAGCGACAATGCCGGGCGCATCAGTTCCTGCCATGAAGTCGGAGGCTGCGTGACGACGTCCGAGCGATAGAGGATGCCGACAGTACCCCAGAAATAGGGAAGACCGTATCCGGAGCAGCGCCGGCGCCATTCCGGGGCATAATCTTTGAGGGCCGGCAGATTGGCATCGGTAAGCGGCTCGAGAATGCCCCGCTTGCCGAAAAGCGGCGCGCCGTTCTCGCCGACGAGGACCACGTCGATATTGCTGGCCGGATCGGCGAGAATCTCGTCGCGGGCATCGCCGCTGTCGAAATGTATCTGACGGATTGAGACACCCGTCTCCTGTGTCCACCGGTCGATCAGGCCCTGGTCGATATAGGCTTCCCAGATCAATAGGTTGAGCGTCTCGGCACGGCTCGCGGTTCCGCAAAGCAATGTTGCCACGAAGACGGATATAACCGCGCGCTTTCTCATTCTCCGCCCCCGCCGAGATCCCACTTACCAAGATTAGGCGGCAATAATTTAGGAATGCTTACGGGCAGGCGAGGCCCGTCGATCCGCTGACGATGGCCGGCCTATCGCGACGGTATTTTCGGCAGGAAAATGGTGAAGATGCCGAGCAGCGGCAGATATGAGCAGAGCATGTAGACGAATTCGATGCCATGGCTGTCGGCGAAGACGCCGAGCACCGCAGCCCCCATGCCGCCGAAGCCGAAGGCAAAGCCGAAGAAGACGCCGGCGATGAGGCCGACGCGCCCCGGCACGAGCTCCTGGGCGAAGACAACGATCGCAGAGAAGGCCGACGAGAAGACGAGGCCGATCACCACGCTGAGCACTCCTGTCCAGAAAAGATTCGCATAGGGAAGCATTAGCGCGAAGGGAATGACGCCGAGGATCGACAGCCAGATGACGAAACGCGCCCCATAGCGATCGCCGATCGGCCCGCCGAGGAAGGTTCCGGCCGCCGCCGATCCGAGAAAGAGGAACAGCATCAGTTGCGCCTGCTGGACACTGGTGCCGAATTTCTCGATCACGAAAAAGGTGAAGTAGCTGGAGATGCTGGCGAGGTAGACGTTCTTCGTCGCCGTCAGCAGGACGAGGATGGCGACCGTCCAGAGGACGCGGCCCTTGGGCAGGGGCAGGGCCCGGCTCGGGGCGGCACGGCTCATGGTCGAGCGGCGATGCCGGACGTACCAGGTGCTCACCCAGGACAGCACGAAGAAGCCGGTAACGGCGACGATCGAGAACCAGCCGAGGCTTCCCTGGCCGAAGGGCAGGACGATGAAGGCGGCAAGAAGCGGGCCGAGCGCGCTGCCGGCGTTGCCGCCGACCTGAAACAGCGATTGCGCCAGCCCGTGGCGACCGCCCGAGGCGAGCCGGGCGACCCGCGAGGACTCCGGATGGAATATCGCCGAACCGACCCCGATCAGGCTTGCCGCAAGAAGGAGCATCCAGAAATGATCGGCACTGGCGAGCAGGAGAAGTCCCGAACAGGTCGACAGCATCGCGACCGGCAAGGTGTAGGGGAGGGCCCAGCGGTCTGTGACGATCCCGACAGCCGGCTGCAGCATCGAGGCGGTGATCTGGAACGTGAAGGTCAGAAGGCCGATCTGCACGAAGTCCAGTGCGTAGTTCGCCTTGAGCAGCGGATAGAGCGCCGTCAACAGCGATTGCATGATGTCGTTCAGCATATGGCAGAAGCTGACTGCCAGAATGACGGAAAAGGCCGTCTTTTCCGGATTGATGCTGCCCGCCGTGACCGAAGACATGAAGTGTTTCCTTCCGAACGGCTCGCTTCGGAGCCTTTGGTCCATGTGTAGACGGCTTGTTGCTGGCCTGCTTTTGTGATTTGGTCGAATTCTTTCGCGAGTGGGCCAAATGCTGAAATCCAACCGACATTACCTGCCGAAACTGCCCGATGCGGATCACTTCAGGAGCCTGGAGTGGATCGAGAAGGCGAATGCGCCGGTCCTGGCGATCGGCAAGGATTATGGCTGCGGGCTGATGGTGCCGCCGCACAGCCACACGCGCACACAGCTCTGGTGGGCGCGTTCGGGCGTGGTTCTCGTACACACGCCGGGCGGCCGATGGATGATCCCTCCGGGTCACGCCTTGCTCATTCCTGCCGGCATGGAGCACTCGGCCGAGATGGTCAGCGACGTTCGCATGCATTCGATCTACATTTCGGCGATGAGCCTGGCGCGACGGCCGTTGGTGCTGGAGGTCTCGGCGCTGGCCGGCAGCCTCATCGATGAACTGGTCCGCATAGAGAACGAAACTTCTTCAGAACGGCGCGAGCAACTGATCATGGACCTGCTGCTCGAGGAAATTCCCCGCCTCGCAGAGCGGCGGCTCGGCCTTCCGTTTCCGCAGGACCGCAGCCTTGCCAGCCTCTGCCGGAAGTTCCTGGAGGCGCCTTCGGCCAGCGCCAATATCGATCAGTGGGCCGGCAGCCTCGGTATCAGCCGGCGTTCCTTCACGCGGTTCTTCCGGCGCGAGACGGGCATCAGCTTCGTCACGTGGCGCCAGCAGGCCTGCATCTTCGCCTCGCTGCCGCGCATTGCCGATGGCGAACCGATCACCACCGTAGCGCTCGATGCCGGCTACGAGAATGTGGCGGCTTTCACCACCATGTTCCGCCGCATGCTGGGTGCCGCGCCGAGCCTTTATCTTCGCGGCCGCGATGTCTGACCGCGAAGGTTCATTGCTGCCGCTTGACCGGCCGGCTCAGCGGGGTCAAACAGGGGTCATGAACAGCTCATCCGTCGATTCCGGCCGCGTGCGCGATGCGCCGTCGAAGAACTGGGTTTACCGCGTGCTGCCGCGGGCGCTCTGGCCCTACGCGCAACTCGCCCGCTGGGACCGGCCGATCGGCTGGCAATTGCTGATGTGGCCATGCCTCTGGTCAGCCGCGCTGGCGGCCGGTGCCGCAGCCGCGCTTGGCAGCTTCTCCCCGGCTCGCTTCCTCTTCCATGTCTTTCTTTTCGTCGCCGGGGCGATCGCCATGCGCGGCGCCGGCTGCACCTACAACGACATCATCGATCACGAGATCGATATGGAAGTGGCCCGCACGCGTTCGCGGCCGTTGCCCTCCGGCCGCGTGTCGCGGTCCCAAGCAAAGGCTTTCATGGTGTTGCAGGCACTCCTGGGTCTCGTCATCCTGCTGCAGTTCAACGCCTTCACGGTTTTTCTCGGCATCGCCTCGCTGGGCCTGGTGGCAATCTATCCTTTCGCCAAGCGCTTCACCGACTGGCCGCAATTCTTTCTCGGCCTGGCATTTTCCTGGGGCGCCATCATGGGCTGGTCGGCGGAATTCGGGTCGCTGTCGTTTTCCGCCGTGCTCCTCTACGCCGCGGCAATTGCCTGGACCATTGGTTACGATACGATCTATGCCTACCAGGACCGGGAGGACGACGCATTGATCGGTGTCCGCTCGACGGCGCGCCGCTTCGGCGACAATCCGCGGCCCTGGCTGATAGGGCTTTACGGCCTGACCGTCCTTTTGATGTTTTTTGCATTCCTGGCGGCCGGCGCCGGGTTCTTCGCCCATCTCGGGCTCTTGGTTGCGGCTGTCATGCTCGCCTATCAGATCCGGGTGCTGAACATCCACGATGCTGAACAGTGCCTTGCGCTCTTCAAATTCAATGGTGTCGTCGGGCTGATCGTCTTTGCCGGGCTCGTGCTCGCGCTTCTCCTGCGGTTGATATGAAATCCTCTGGAACGTCTGAGGATACGAATCTCGTAGGCCGATCACGCCCAGCTTGCTTCGGCCTCCGCCTTGCGCCGCTTGGCCGCGGTGTACGTGCGAAATGCGGCCCGAAGGGTGACGAGGGTGGCGAGCAGGTGCTTGCGCATCAGGAACTCCTTCATCCGTTTGCTTGGCTATGCGCCGCTTGTGGCACGATGAAGGTGGCGCCTGCTGTACCCGTCGTAACATTTGCCGCGGCGGAGGCTGCAGGTTGCTTCCGCACGACAACAAAAAAGCCGGCCGCAGGGATCGGCCGGCTTCTTGAACTGGAGATGGAGGATGGTGGTCAGTGCCGGGCGATGATCTCGCGGCCGTCGATTTTCATCTGCACGCCGAGCTTGCCGGTGGAGCGGCGCACGAGGAAGCGCGGCCGGCGTTCGGCGAAGAAGGAGTGGCGCCGGCGCGGCTTCACCGGTGCGGTGCGGATTTCGCCGAGATGTTCTTCCAGCGGCCGGGCAACCCCGTCCGCTTCGACCATCAGCATCGGGATGCGATAGGCTTCGGCCCAGGAACGCCAATCGGCCGCAATGTCCGAAAGATCGTGCGCGACGAGCAATGGAATGCAAAGATCCGGATCGTCGTGATGGAGCTCGAGCGTCACAGTTACCTCCCCGTTGCCATGGTCGATGGCCCGCGCTGCCACACCCTTGAAAGCTCGCGCCGGCAAGGCGATCGAAAGGGGCAGGCCGCTGGATGGTAGCACCTTGCGCAGGACGGCGCCACGCTGGTCGAGGCTGATGCTCACATTGCCCACATCGCCGCGCAGGGCATAGGTCGCCTGCTGCGGAAAACGCTTCGGGTCGAGCCGCAGCGTATTTCCTACCCACGCCGGTTGAGAGAGTGTGTTGCGCATTTTCATTTCGCCCTTGTTTTCCTTGAGAGCCGGTTCCCGGTCTTCTTCGCGGGACGTTTTCGTCCTCTATGGGCGGGAGGATAGGCGGCCCCTCTTCCGGGTGACTTAAAAATCGCGGTTAAAAAAACTTTGCGTTGCCCGATGGTTAGCAAAAGCCGAGGTGGCAAGGTTTCTCTTTCGTCAACGGAATTGCCGGCATTTTGCGGGTCGGCGGACAGCGGGCCGAAAAGCCACGCGCAAGCCTGTTGATCCAGTTTCCGGCGATCGGAATATCCATCGGGGATGCTGCGCGCCGGCTGTCCCCGATCCTTGTTGGCGGGGCAGCGCGCATGGTTTCGACCTATCTCGACTACAATCTCATCGCGCGGGACATGAAGGTCAGCCTGAAACGCGTGTCGGAGCAGACGGTCGTCGCCCGCGACACGCAATACTACAAGGAGAACATCGGCAATGTGAGCTCGGTCGACGGGTTTCTCGACGACTTCCGGCTCTACTCCTACGCGATGACGGCCTTTGGCCTCGGGGACATGATCGATTCGGTCGCCTTCATGCGAAAGGTGCTCGAAAGCGACCTCTCCGACACGAGCAGCTTCGCCAATAGCCTGACGGACGACCGCTACCGCGAATTCGCCCTGGCCTACAGCTTCAGCAGCGGGACCGCTGTGTCGCAGACGGAGGCGCAGCTCGACGAGATCATCGGCCTCTACGACACGAGCATTCTGAACATCGAGGAGACGCAGAAGGAAGAGACCCGCTACTACAACGTAATGATCGACAAGATCACCAGCGTCGATCAGCTCCTCAACAACGATCGGCTGAGAGCCTATGTCTTCACCGCCTTCGGCGTCGACGAGAGCACCTATTCCCGCCAGACGATCCGTAGCGTCCTCTCCAGCAGCGCCAACGATACGAGCAGCTACGAGAACACGGTGATTGCTCCGAAGCTTTCCGAACTCGAAACCGCCAAGGCAGCGGCGGAAGCGCAATTGACTGCGGGCGGCCTCACCGACGCGGAAGAGGCGGAACTCGAGAGCAAGATAACGACCTACACGAATTCCATTGCCACGCTGAACAACTATACCGACCTCGCCGCTGCCTTCGACTTTGGTTCCGACGGCACGGTGACCGCGGGTGCGGCGCAGACCGACGAAAACAAGCTTGCCATCAACGACCTCTATGTCTCCAGCAATTCCCGCGTTACGTCACAGGCGGCGCTGCTGAACAAGGCCTATTTCGAGGAGACGATCGCGAGTATCACCACCGTCACTGAGCTCCTCGCGGATACACGCCTCTACAATTACATCAGGACCGCTTTCGACCTCGACGAGGTGACGATCGTTTCCGCGACGATCAAGAACATCCTGACGAGCGACCCGGATGACCCCGACAGCTATGTCAACACGATCGGCGGTGGCGACGCGAACTATCTGGCGCTGGCCAATGCCTTCAATTTCCAGGAGGACGGCACGCTGGCCGTCGGCGACAGCGCGCAGACTGCGGCGCAGACGACGCTGACCTCCAACCGCTACATGACGCGCTACAACGACAAGGACGACGAAGCGGACGAAAAGGCCGTCAGTGCCTACAAGAACGCTGTGGCCAGCATGACGTCCCTCGACGATTTCATCGGGTCTGCGTCGATCTATGATTTCGCCCTCAAGGCCGTCGGACTGGACCCCGACACGGCAAGCACGCGGACCATCAAGCGCGTCCTCACCAGCGACCTCACCGATCCGAAAAGCTACGTCTACACGCTCAAGGACGAGCGATACGTGACGCTTGCCAAACTGTTCAACTTTACGACAGAGGGCGAGATCGGCCCGCCTGCTCTGGCTCAAGCGGAAACGCAAATCCAGGAAACCGCGAAGAACTATATCGTCATCAAGTCCCGTTTTGGGTCGGATGAGGACAAGGCCGAGGCCGAAGAGGAAAGCGAATATTATACGGCCGGGGTCGCCAAACTTTCCTCGCTCGACGAATTCCTGGCCGACGACCGTCTCGTCACCATAGCGCTCGAGGCGAACGGCATCGACCCTGAGGGCGTGACGACCGATTTCCTCCGCGACATCTTCGCTTCCGATCTCGATGATTCGCAGAGCTTCGTCAACGAACAGGAAAATTCCGCCGCCTACATCTCGCTCGTTGCCTCCTTCAATTTCGACAGCGAGGGAAACGTGCTGCGCGATGACAAGGACAGCATCGTCACACGCCACGGGCTATACGAGACGCTTGATCAATATCTCCACCAAACCTTGGAAGAACAAGCTGGCGAGAACAATGAAGGCGTGCGCCTGGCACTCTATTTCGAGCGCAAGGCCGGCACGCTTGTCGACGCCTACGACCTTCTGGCCGACGACGCGCTCGCCGAGGTATTCCGCACGATCTTCAGCCTGCCCGACGAGTTCAGCACCATGGACATCGACCAGCAGGCGAAGATCGTCGAGAAGAACCTCGATCTCGAGAAGCTGAGCGACCCGGCCGAATTGAAGAAGCTGCTGGCGCGCTTTGCCGTGCTTTACGATCTGGAGAATAACACCGAAGTCGACCCGGCCGTGTCGGTGCTCACGAGCAGCGGCAGCAGCGTCGGCATCAGCGCCGACACGCTCTATACGCTGTCTCAGCTCAGGATGGGCGGGTAAGCGCCGCTTCCTCTTCCTGCTGCAGCACCTTGTCCGGATTCATGATTCCGGCCGGGTCGAAGGCACGCTTGATCCGCCGCATCAGCTCGATCTCGATCGGCGAGCGGATGGCCGCGAGCTCGTCGCGCTTCAACTGGCCGATGCCGTGCTCGGCCGAAATCGATCCATTGTATTTCAGCACGATGGCGTGAACGATGGCGTTCACTTCGCGCCAGCGGGCCAGAAAGGCTTCGCGGTCCGCGCCGACCGGCTGGGAAATGTTGTAGTGGATGTTGCCGTCACCCATGTGGCCGAAGGCGCAGATGCGCGCATCGGGGATCGCCGTCATCACCGCCGCGTCCGCTTCCGCCATGAAGGCAGGAATGCTCGACACCGGCACCGAAACGTCATGCTTGATCGAGCCGCCTTCGGGCTTCTGGGCCGGAGACATGCTCTCGCGCATGTGCCAGAGTGCCTTTCGCTGCGCTTCGCTCTGGGCGATGACGGCATTTTCGATGACACCGTCGTCGACACCTGCCTCGAGCAGGCTTTGCACCATCCGCTCTGCGCTTCCGGCGGAGTCCGAGGTGGAGATATCGATCAGCGCATACCAGGGGTGGCTCGTTTCCATCGGATCGCGAACGCCCGGTATGTGGCGGGTGGTAAATTCGATGCCGAGCCTCGGCATCAGCTCGAAGCCGGTCAAGGCGGGGCCGCACAGGCTAGATGCCCGGTCGAAGAGGGCGAGCGCGTCTTCGACGCTTGCGAACCCGGCAAAGGCGACCTGATGGCCGCGCGGCTTCGGGAACAGCTTCAGGACGGCGCCGGTGATGACGCCAAGCGTTCCTTCCGCGCCGATGAAAAGATCGCGCAGATCATAGCCGGTATTGTCCTTCTTGAGCCGCCTCAGGCCATCCCAGACTTCTCCGGTGGGCAGCACGACCTCCAGCCCCAGGCAGAGCTGTCGCATGTTGCCATAGGCAAGCACCGCGGTGCCGCCGGCATTGGTCGAGAGATTGCCGCCGATTCGCGCCGAGCCTTCCGAGCCGAGCGACAAGGGGAACAGGCGATCGACGTCGTCCGCCGCTTTCTGGATATCCGCGAGAATGCAGCCGGCGTCGGCAACGATGACATTGCCGACAGTGTCGATGTCGCGGATGCGGTTCAGCCGCTCGAGCGAAAGCACCACGTCGGTCTTGCCTTCGCGCGGGATCTGGCCCGCCACGTGGCCGGTATTTCCGCCCTGCGGCACGATCGGCGTTTGTGTTTGGCTGGCGAGCCGCAGGATGCGCGAGACTTCATCGACGGAACCGGGTTTCAGCACCAGCGGCGTCGTGCCGCGGTATAGGCCGCGCGATTCGACGAGGTAGGGCGCCGTCTCCGCCGGTCCGGTCAGCGCATTGCCGGGGCCGACGACGTCGGTGAAGGAAGCGATCAGTTCGGGAGAAGGAATTGTCGTCATGATCCTGCCTGGGATTTCTATTGCCGAAACAGCCGGGCTGCGCACGTCTCGCGCGTCCGGTCAGATCCTTGGCGCGGCCGCCCGCTCCAGTCGATCGACGATCGCTTCACCGAGGCCATTGTTCGGGACCGGGCCGAAAGCGATGGTCGCAGCACCGCTCGCATCCGCCTTTTTCATATAGTCGAAAAGATTGGCGGCGGCTTCCCTGAGATTTCCGCTCGGGCTGAGGTCGAGCACGATCGCCGCGGCGCTTTCGCCGGGTAGTGCGTTGCCGCCGAAGCGGATCAGCGCCTCGCCTTTGCGGACGTCCTTCGCATTGAGCCGCACCGCGGCGCCCGGGGCATAATGCGAGGCAAGCATGCCAGGCGCTTCGATGGTCGCGCCCGCCGCTTCCGGCCGTTCGACGGGAAGGGCGGCGAGCGCCTCGATGTCCGTCGCGTCGAGGCCGCCCGGCCGAAGCAGCCGGAGCCTGTCGTCTTCG
This sequence comes from Sinorhizobium glycinis, assembly GCF_001651865.1. Classification (GTDB taxonomy): domain Bacteria; phylum Pseudomonadota; class Alphaproteobacteria; order Rhizobiales; family Rhizobiaceae; genus Sinorhizobium; species Sinorhizobium glycinis. The sequence continues at coordinate 599,142 of NZ_LPUX01000053.1, read as the reverse complement.
ACCTTGATGATCGTCGACTCGAGGCCGATTTCGGCCGGGCCCGCATCGAGGATCAGCTTCAGCTTGGAGCCGAGGTCCGTTTCCACATGCGCCGCGCTGGTCGGACTGATCCTACCCGAAGTATTGGCGCTCGGGGCCGCCAGCGGCCGTCCGAAATGTGCAATGACCCGCCGGGAGAAACCCTCGGGCATGCGGATCCCGAGCGTGTCGAGGCCGGCGGAGGCAAGCGCATGCACGGTGCTTTCCGGCCGCTGCGGCAGGATCAGCGTCAATGGTCCCGGCCAGAAGGCTTCTGCGAGGCGCCGGGAGATAGGATCGAACGTCACATGCGCTTCGGCCATCCTCACGTCCGAGACATGGCAGATCAGCGGATTGAAGCGCGGCCGGCCCTTCATCTCGTAGATGCGGCTGATCGCATCGGCATTCGTCGCATCCGCCGCAAGCCCGTAGACGGTTTCCGTCGGGATTGCGACGGGATCGCCTTCGGAAAGCACCGCGCAGGCCTTCACGATTGCTCGATCCGGTTCGATGCGCGTGTCGATGATTTCGGCCATGGCGGTTCTGATCCTTTCCATCGCTTCCTTAACGGAGGAGCAGGAAAAACAGAACGACTTTCTTCGCCGCGGGCCGTGTCAGAGGCTGCGAATGATCCGCCGCAACGCCTCGTCGCGTGCGCCGAGCATCAAGACGTTCTTGAGCGCCACTTTCGGGTCCTGCGTCCGGAAGATCAACCCATTGCCACGCACGTTGCGATTGATGGCCATTTGCCCGTTTTCGGTGTCCGGCTCGATGGCAACGGCGAAATACATGCGCGAGTAGCTTGTCTGTATCCGCTCGAAGAAATGCGTCTCGTCCCCGAGGTCGGAGAAGAAGTTCGCGAAATAGAAAGCCCAGGTGATTTCGCGCGACCGATTGAGGTTGGCCTTCGCGGCGGTCACGTGGCAATAGCCGAGATGCGGGCTGTCGGCGAGCGTCCGGTGGAAGATCATCTTCGGAAACTGGATGGAGGCGTGAAAACCGTTGATCCGCTTGTGGGCCGTCTCTCCCGCCGCCTGCAATTTCCGCCCCGTTCTCTCGGCCACCTCTTCATGGGTCATGTAGCGCCGCTGCTCGGGCAACCATGGGCGACGCCGGTCGATCCGGCCGGTGCGCAGGAACTCCGTGTGGCCCGCCGCTTTCGGTGTCGCCGCCTGCGTTTTGCCGGCGGCGTCGTAATATCTGAGCTTTGCCATAGACCTCTGCGTCACCTGTCAGCCAAACGAGTTTGATCCGTCAGCAAACGCTAAATCACTATGGTTAACAGAGTATTTCGGGCGCACGCTGACCGCGCCGCATTCGCTATATGTCGCAAAATGACCAACCGTCTTCGCGCCGGGGATGGTCCTGCCGAAAAAAGCGCCAGCTGCCCATAAAATAATCTATCGCGTTGTTTACTATGAAAAATATCACATGCGCGACAATGCGACAGGTACAAAATCTCTGTCGTCTTTCCCGAATGGAATGTCGCACACCGGCAATTGCCGAGTCCTTCTGCGCGCTTAGATTGGGATGCTCAAGGTGCCGCCTCTTGAGCGAGGGGCGGAGAATTGGGAAGCCGGTCAAATCCCGGCGCTGCCCCCGCAACGGTGGTGGAGCGAAAGTCTCGGCAAAGCCACTGGACATGGTCCGGGAAGGCGCCGGGTGGGCCCTCGGGCCGCTCCAGAGCCCGGAAACCAGCCTTGAAGCAAAAACGACCGTAACTGGTTGCGGCGGGCAGCCGGATCGGAGCCATGGCGCACGGCATCTTTCCGGCGCGGTTCCTGTCCGGCCTCTCCGAAACAGGGCTAACGAGGACATGGGCATGGACATTCGGAACGATATGCTGCGCAAGCTGAAGAGCCGCCGCGAGGGTTACAGTCTCGACCGGGCTTTCTACATCGACCCGGACTATTACCGTCAGGATCTGGAGCACATCTGGTACAAGGATTGGCTCTTCATCGGCCACGACTGCGAAGTCCCGCGGCCCGGCAACTATTTCACAGTGCAGGTCGGCGACTATCCGGTCGTCGTCGTCCGCGATCGTCAGGGTGGTGTCCGGGCGCTGCATAATTCCTGTCGCCACCGCGGCTCGCGCGTTTGCACGCAGCATAAAGGTTCTTCGGCCAAGCTCGTTTGTCCCTATCACCAGTGGACTTACGAACTCGACGGCCGGCTGCTTTTCGCGCGGCAGATGCCGGAGGATTTCGATCCCGCCCAGCACAGCCTGAAGCCGGTGCATTGCGAGACGGTCGGCGGCTATATCTTCATCAGCCTCGCCGAGCGGCCCGTGGATTTCCAGCCGTTCCGCGACACGGTCGCGAGCTATCTCGCACCGCATCGCCTTGGCGAAACCAAGGTCGCTTACGAGAGCACCATCGTCGAGAAGGGCAACTGGAAGCTCGTCTGGGAGAACAACCGCGAGTGCTACCATTGCGCTGCCAACCACCCCGAACTCTGCCGGACCTACCCGGAGGCTCCGACCGTGACCGGCGTCCAGGGCGCCATGGACGACCCGGAAATCGGTGCCCATTGGGAAAGATGCGAGGCGGCCGGGCTGCCGAGCGCCTTCAGGATCGGGCCGAACGGCCAGTTCCGCATGACGAGAATGCCGCTCATCAACGGGGCTGAGAGCTATACGATGTCCGGTGAGAAGGCGGTCCGCAAGCAGCTCTCCGCCGACGTCGGCGCGAACGGCATCGGCACGCTGCTTCTCTTCCATTATCCGACCACCTGGAATCACATACTCGGCGATCACGCAATCACCTTCCGCGTTCTGCCGCTCGGGCCGGAACTCACACAGGTCACGACCAAATGGCTCGTCAGCAAGGACGCTGTTGAGGGTGTCGACTATACGCTCGAGGATCTCACCCATGTCTGGACGGAGACCAACGATCAGGACCGGCAGATCGTCGAGGAGAACGCCTTCGGCATCCGCTCGCCGGCCTATGAACCGGGTCCCTATTCGGCCGAACACGAGGGCGGCGTGATGCAGTTCGTCGACTGGTATGCGCGCTTCATGCTGGACCGCCTGCAGGGCAGCGCCGCTCCTCTTTCACGGGTGGCATGACCATGGAAATGGCTCGCTCCTTCCACCATTTCGACGAGCTCCATCCCTGGATCGACCGTCAGCACCTGCTCGAATGCACGTCCGCGGTCGCCGAGACCGCGGATGTGATGACCTTCACCTTCCGCTCGGACAAGCCCGCCTGGTTTCGCTACCTGCCGGGGCAGTTCGTCACGCTCGAACTGCCGGTCGGCGAAGAGCCGGTCTTTCGGACATACACGCTGTCGTCCTCACCGTCCCGCCCGCTTTCCGTGGCGGTGACGGCCAAGGCGCAGCAGGGCAGCATCGGCACGCGCTGGATGTTCGACAATCTGAAGCCTGGCATGGTGCTGAAAGCGCTGGGGCCGCTCGGCGATTTCAGTTTCGTTCGTCATCCGGGCGACAAATATCTGTTCGTTTCGGCCGGCTCCGGCATCACGCCGATGATGTCGATGACCCGCTGGATGGCGGATTGCGCGCCGGCAACCGACGTCACCTTCATCTCCTGCGCAAGGCAGCCGGAAGATCTTCTGTTCAAGTCGGAACTCGAGATCCTCGCCCGCCAGATGCCGCGGCTCAATCTCGGTTTCCTGGTGGAGGGGCACGAAGCGCGTCACGGCTGGCACGGCTTGCGCGGCCGCATCGATGCGACGAAGCTGCCGCTGCTTGCACCGGATTTCCTGGAGCGGACCGTTTTCTGCTGCGGCCCGGAGCCGTTCATGCGGGCGGTCCGGGAGATGCTGGAAGGGACCGGCTTCGACATGGCCCGCTATCATCAGGAGAGCTTCCAGCCAGCAGCCGCTCCGGCGGCCGAGGAACTCGCCATTCGCGCGGGGCCGGCGGCCGGCGCTGGCGCCGATGCGGCGCGGGTGACCTTCACCATGAGCGGCAAGGAAGTGTCCGCCGTGCCCGGCCAGACTATTCTTCAGACGGCAAGGGCCAACGGCGTCAGGATCGGTGCGGCCTGCGAGGGGGGCATCTGTGGCACGTGCCGGGTGCTGAAGATCGCCGGCGAGGTCGAGATGAACCACAATGGCGGCATTCTCGACGACGAGGTGGATGAGGGCTACATCCTTGCCTGCTGCTCGCGGCCGGTCGGCGACGTTCAGATCGAGGCGTAAGTCGTTCTGCTGCTGGCCAAGGCGGCGAGATTCAGCGACGCTTGGGCTGGTTTGGCAACTCCACCTCGGCAGCCTTCACGCTGATCGAACCGGTGACCGTAGCGTCGACCCCGGTGCCGGAGCCGCCGTCGGCCTCGGCCCGGCTGATGAGCAAGGGCTTTGCAAGCGGGACGGAGGCCGCGGCGCTGGCTGTCGGCGCCCTGCCGACCGTTGCGGAGGCGATGACGGTGACGATCGGCGGCTTCTCCGGGAGCAGGGAGCCATGTGCCCACACCTTCTTCAGCGCGAAAGCGCTCATCGCAGCAACGTTCACGTCGATGTCGTTGAGCGTGCCCGGGACGCGATAGGGGCAGCGCTTCTTTCCGCAATTGTGTGACGACGAGAACTGCCAGAGCGCGTAGCGGTCCCAGTTGCCCATCGGAAAGACGTCGCGGATATCGGGCTTGTAACGGGCATACCAGAGCGGCAGGCGGGAAAGCAGCCGGTGCTGGAAGCGGTTGGCGGCGATCTGTTTCGCGGTGATGTGGTTGGTGTAGAGGATCGGGTAGCGCCCGGTGCGGGCCTTGATGTGGCCGGCAAAGATCGCGGCGTCCTCGAGCGACATGTAGTTCTCGGGATCGACTCCCTCGATGTCGAGGACCATCAATTCGTCGTCGCGCGGCTCCGCATAATCGAGGAAGTGATTGGCCTGATCGACGGGATTGCCCGGCCGCGCCAGGTGATAGGCGCCCCATAAGAGTCCCTGGGAGCGGGCGATCATCCGGCGCGTCTGATAGAGCTCCCGGCTGACCGCGTATTTCCGCCACATCGTCTTGCAGTGGGCGACCGTGTCCCCGCCGTGGTCGCCAGTGCAGGAAAAGCTTTCCGGAAGGCCATCGGAGGCCTTTGCGATGAACCCGGCAATGCGCTTGTCCTTCAGCATCGCTTCCCAATCGATGCTGTTCAACTCGTAGGCGTCGACGATGATGGCGTTCTGCCGCTCTTTCCACGGCTCGACGTCTGCGGCGCGTGCGTTCGCCGCCGCAAAGGTCAGGCCTACAAGGGCCGCCAGGCGCAAGATCATCCCCGAGATCGAGATTCCCCGCTTTTCCATTCTCTGAGATTGCCGACTTTGCGTTAAAGGGTCGTAAATCTCAGCCCCTCGGCCAATCTGCGCGAGAGCGCCGCTTCTGTACACTGACTCTTGGCGGTAAAGTGCCGCTGGACTCGGCTCTGGATTGCAAAGCGACCGCAGTGGTTGGTGGTGCCCGTCTAAAGAATGCCGGTGCGCTTGAGGATGAGCCATGCCAATCCCATGGAGGCGGCAATGATCAGTCCGGCATAAAGCGTGCCGCTGCCGTCGGCGAAGGGCAGGGCGCCCGTGTTCATGCCGAAGAAACCGGTGACGAGCGTCGGCGGAAGCAGGAAGGCGGTCATCAGCGACAGAATGTAGAGGTGCCGGTTGGTCTCCGAGGAAACCTTGCTGTCGATCTCCTCGTGCAACAGCCTGGCGCGCTCCTGAAGCGCGAACACGTCGCGGTCGACCGTCTCCAGTCGATCTGAAAGCCGCTCGGCCGCGTCGACGAAGCCCGGCGGCACCTCGTCTTCATCGGATGCGCCGGCGCGCCGCAACAATGCGAGAATCGTCCGCATATGTCGATGCAACCGCACGACGGTTCGGCGCAAGGGCGCGAGCCCCGGCTGCTGCCGGTGCCCCGCTTCGCCATAGACGCGGTCCTCGATGACGTTCAGTTCCTCCGTCAATTCGAGCACCAGCGTGATCAGCGTCCGCTGGAACTCGACGACCAGCATTTCGAAGAGATCGATCGGCCGGCCGCACTTGGCGCTTTTCTCGACCGCCGCCTTGACGCGGTCGATGCTTCGGAGTGGATGCAGCCGGGTGGTGATGATCATCCGGTCGCTGACGGCGAAATGCAGCCAGCCGATGGTCTTGGTCATCGTGTCGAAGGTGCGTTCGAAATCGACGAGCGTGCCGTAGACGACGTCCTCGGCAGCGGTGATCGTCGCCTGCGTGTCGTGGCTGGCCAGCGTTGCGATCGCCGCCGGCGGAAGATTGCCGATGCGCTCGATCAGCGCCGGCGTGCGTGCATCGCTGAGCGCCAGATGCAGCCAGACCCAGCCTTCGCCGGCCTGCAGGCTGTCGATAGGTGAATCGGTGGCGATACGCAGGCAACGGCTTTCTCCAGGCAGGAACCGGTAGGCCCAGACGAGGCCGGGTATTTCGGGGGAAATCAGGTTCATTGGAGCGCCGTGAACAGGGCCATGCGTGATGGGTTCTAGTCGCGCTCGATGACAGTTTTGTTACAGTCCATCTCAGCCCCGGCGGCACGAATTGACGTTGACGTTTACGTAAAAACAAATAGTGTGCGGCCGATGATGGAAGCCGATGCGGGAATGGGCCAACGGCCGCAAGGGGAGGAGCACCATGTACAAGGCACCGGTGGACGAGATTGCATTCACCCTGAAGCACGTGGCCGGCATGGCAGATGCCATGAAGACGGGCGTCCTCGGCGAACTCGGCGAGGACCTCGTCGATGCGATCCTCTCGGAAGCCGGTCGATTTGCCACCGAAGAGGTGGCGCCGCTCGGCGAAGTGGGTGACCGGCAGGGGTCACGGCTTGTCGAGGGCGCGGTCAAGACGCCGGAGGGCTGGCGCGATCTCTATCGCAGCTGGATTGAAGGCGGCTGGAACGGCCTGACGGCGCCCGAGGCGTTCGGCGGCCAGGACCTGCCGCACATGCTGCATGTCGCAGCCATGGAGATGTGGAACAGCGGCTCCATGGCCTTCGCGCTTGGCCCGACGCTGACCATGGGCGCGATCGAAGCGGTCGAGAAGCATGGTTCGGATGCCTTGAAGGCGGCCTTCCTGTCGAAGATGGTCTCCGGCGAGTGGATGGGGACGATGAACCTGACCGAGCCGCATGCCGGGTCGGATCTCGGTGTGCTCAAGACCCGGGCCGAGCGCCGCGCCGACGGCACCTATCGCATCTTCGGCCAGAAGATCTTCATCACCTGGGGCGAGCACGACTTCACCGACAACATCATTCACCTTGTTCTCGCGCGCCTGCCGGATGCGCCGCCCGGAACGAAAGGCATCTCGCTCTTTCTCGTGCCGAAGTTCCTCGTCAACGAGGACGGCTCGCTCGGCGCCCGCAACGATCTCTTCTGCCATTCGCTCGAACACAAGCTCGGGATCCACGGATCGCCGACCTGCACGATGATCTATGGCGACGGCAGTTTCGGCGACGAGAAGGGCGCGGTCGGTTATCTGGTCGGCGAGGAAAACCGCGGGCTCGCCTGCATGTTCACGATGATGAACAACGCCCGGCTGGCCGTCGGCATGCAGGGCGTCGCGATCGCCGAGGCGGCTACCCAGAAGGCAATCGCCTATGCCAGGGAACGCACCCAGGGCCGGGCGCCCGGCTGGAACGGTACGGGCATGAGCCCGATCATCGAGCATCCGGACGTCGCCCGTACCCTTCTGACGATGAAGGTGCTCACCCAAGGTTCTCGCGCCATAGCCTATGCTTGCGCGCACGCGGTCGATATGGCGCATGCCAGCCAAGGCGAAGACGCCCGCCATTGGCAGGAGCGATCGAGCCTGCTGACCCCGATCGCCAAGTCCTTCGCCACCGACGCCGGCGTCGACGTCGCTTCCATGGGCATTCAGGTTCATGGCGGCATGGGCTTCATCGAGGAAACCGGGGCCGCCCGCTATCTGCGCGATGCCCGCATCGCGCCGATCTACGAAGGCACCAACGGCATCCAGGCAATCGACCTCGTCACCCGCAAGCTGCCGCTCTCCGAAGGTCGCCATGTGCGCGGCTTCATCGGCGAACTTCGCGAAGTCGCTGAAGCCGTTGCGGCTTCGAACAGGCAGGGGTTCGGTGCGACCGCAGCGCGTCTTGAGGCATCGATCGCCGGTCTTTCCGAGGCGACCGAATGGCTGCTCGCCGCTATCGATGATGGGCGGACGACCGAAGCGCTTGCCGGCGCGACCGCGTATCAGCGTCTCTTCGGCCTGGTGCTGACCGGCGCCTATCTCGCCAGGGGCGGCCTGGCGGAAGCCGGTGACGGGAGAGAGGAGGCGCGCATCGCGCTCTGCCGCTTCGCTGCGGAAAACCTGCTCGCCGAAACGGCGGCGCTCAAGGATCGTGTCGTCACCGGGGCGGATAGCCTCGCCGCCGCCCGCGCCATTCTCGACTAGGATGAGGAAAGTGGGTGCGGTTTGCCGTACCCAACCCGCCTTTCAAGCAAAATAGGGAAGCCTATGACCGATCATGTGCTCGTCGAACGTCCGGACGCCTATCCCGGCGTACAGGTGATCCGCTTCAACCGGCCGGACAAGAAGAACGCCATCACCCGCGAGATGTACGCGAAGATGACGAATGCGCTGACGGTCGCCGGATCGGACGCGGCGATCCGCGCCACCGCATTCCTCGGAACGGAGGGGTGCTTCTCGGCCGGCAACGACATGAACGATTTCCTTGCTTTCGCCATGGGCGGGAGCATGGGAGGAGAGGTTCTCGATTTCCTGCGGGCCTTGGCAGGCGCGACGAAGCCGGTCGTCTCAGGGGTCGATGGTCTGGCGATTGGCATCGGCACGACGATCCATCTCCATTGCGACCTGACGGTCGCCTCCGCCCGGTCGGTCTTCAAGACGCCGTTCGTCGATCTGGCGCTCGTCCCCGAAGCGGCTTCGAGCCTGCTCGCACCGCGCCTCATGGGTCATCAGCGCGCCTTTGCGCTGCTTGCCGCAGGCGAGCCCCTCGAAGCGAACGACGCCCTTCAGGCCGGGCTGATCTGGAAGATCGTCGACGAGAACGCGGTCAAGGAGGAAACGCTGTCGCTTGCCGCGCGCCTCGCCAGGAAGCCGCCCGAGGCGCTGCGGATCGCCCGCGACCTCATCCGCGGCGACCGGAGCGATGTTCTCGCCAGGATCGAGAAGGAGGCCGAGCACTTTGCGGCGCAGCTGAAGAGCGCCGAGGCGCGGGCGGCATTCGAGGCCTTCATGCGCCGATGACGGCGCAAAGATGGTCCGGCCATCTGCCAGGCCTTTGTTACCTCTCCAGCGTCGCGACCGCTTCGACATGCGCCGACCAGAGGAACTGGTCGATGGGCGTGACCGCTGTGATGCGGTAGCCGGCGGCGACCAGGATCGACAGATCCCTTGCAAGCGTCACCGGGTTGCAGGAGACCGCGGCCACCTTCTTCACGCCGGAGCGGGCAAGCTCGTGACACTGGACCTCGGCGCCGGCCCGCGGCGGGTCGAAGACAACGGCATCGAAGACCTTCAGCTCCTGCGCCATCATCGGCCGGCGGAAAAGGTCGCGCTTCTCGACCGTCACCGGCTTCAGGCCCTGCGTATTGCGGGCGGCGAAGTCGAGCGCCTTCAGCGCCTTGTCCTCGCCCTCGACCGCATGGACGCGTGCCGTGCGCGCAATCCTCAGTGCAAACGTGCCGATCCCGGCAAAGAGATCGGCGACGCGCTTTGCCTTCCCTATGTGGCCGAGCACGAGCTTGGCCATCGCCTCCTCGGCCGGCCGTGTCGCCTGCGTGAAGGCGCCGGGCGGCGGCGAAACCGACACGCCGCCGAAGTCGATCAGCGGCTTGACCGGCTCGATGATGATCTCGCCATTCAGGCTGACGCGGGCAATGCCCCGCTCGCCGAGAACGGCCTCGACGGTCGAACGGCGCTGCCGGTCGTTGAGCTTGATGTCCTCGAAGGCGAGGTCAAGACCGGTGTCGGTCTCGAGCACGGTGATCCGGAACGGCTCGGAGCCCGACGCCATCGCTGCGGCAATCTTGCGGATGGTTGCGAGCCGCGTCACGATGCCCGGGCTCGTGATGGGACATTCGCCGATCGCGACGATATGGTGGCTCTGCGCCTGATTGAAGCCGAGCAGCAGTTCCTTTTCGGTCCGGCGAGCCGTGAACACGGCGCGTCGGCGCTCGCCCGGCCGCGCGATGACGAGCGGGGCCACCTCCGGGGTAAGGCCTTTCGACTTCAAGGCGTCTATGACGAGATTGCGCTTGAAGGCGTGGTAGAGCCGGTCGGAGGCGTGCTGCAGGGTGCAGCCGCCGCAAGTGCCGTTAACGCCGTCGGGGCCGAAGTGGCGGCATCTCGGTTCGGTCCGCTCCGGGGAAGCCTCTTTCAGCGAAATCAGCGTGCCATGCGCCTTGTTGACGGCCAGCGCGACGGTTTCGCCGGGCAGGGTGAACGGCGCGTAGACGGGGGCGGCTTCGGTCTGCGCGATGCCGTCGCCCTGCGTGCCGAGCCGGCTGATGGTGACGATCTGGGTGCTCATGGCTTCAGCCCCCCGAGGAGGAATTCCTTGTTGCCGTCTCCGCCGGCAATGGGCGAGGGGACGAGGCCGAAGCTTCGCCAGCCCATTTCCTCGACGAGCCAACGCTCGAGCTCGGCCGCCACGGTCGGGGCGCTCTCAGGATCTTTAAGGAGGCCAGCCTTGCTGATCGCGTCGCGTCCGGCCTCGAACTGCGGCTTGACGAGCAGCATGCAACGCGACCCGGACTCGGCCAGGGATAACGCCGGCGGCAGGGCCAGCTTGAGGGAGATGAACGAGACGTCGGAAACGATGAAGCTGATGGCCCGGTTGCCAATATCGTCGGCTGTCATCGCCCGGGCGTTCAGCCCTTCGATATTGGTGACGCGCGCGTCCTCCGCGATGCGCGGATGCATTTGCCCGTGACCGACGTCGACGGCAACGACATGCGTGGCGCCGCGCTTCAACAGTACTTCGGTAAAGCCGCCCGTCGAGGCGCCGACGTCGAGGCAGGTGTGGCCTGCCGGATCGAAGGCGAAATGATCAAGCGCGCCGACGAGCTTCAAGGCGGCGCGGGAGACATAGGCCTGCGCCGGATCGTCGATGGTGATCGTTACGTTTTCTGTGAAGGCAGTGGCCGGCTTGGTCACGGTGCGACCGTCTACTTTGACCGTCCCGCGCTGAATCGCGTCACGTGCGCGGGCACGGCTGGCCACCAGGCCCATGTTCAGGAGCAACTGGTCGAGGCGGATGATGCTGTGCTTGCTATCGGACATGGGCCGTCATCGCCCGTCGGGCGGCATATTGCAAGGGACTTCGGCAGATCTAGCCAGCCGCGCCGAGGCCGACGGACTGCTTCTGGCCGAGCGCCTTGAAGACGGTCGAGACGATGCCGGCCCTATCGAGGCCCGCCTTGGCGTACATGGCTTCCGGCTTGGCCTGCTCCATCCAGACGTCCGGCAATACCATCGGCCGCACCTTGAGCCCGCCATCGAGCAGGCCTTCTTCCGCGAGGAAGTGCAGCACGTGGCTGGCGAAGCCACCGATGGCGCCTTCTTCGATCGTAATCAGCACCTCGTGATGACGGGCAAGCTGGCGGACCAGTTCCTGGTCGAGCGGCTTGGCGAAGCGTGCATCGGCGACCGTCGTCGAGAGTCCGGCGGCGTCGAGGTCCTCGGCCGCCAGCAGACAGTCCGCAAGCCGCGTTCCGAACGAAAGCAGCGCCACCTTCGTGCCTTCCTTGATGATCCGGCCCTTGCCGATCGAAAGGATCTCGCCCCGTTCCGGAAGCTCGACGCCGACGCCCTCGCCGCGCGGGTAGCGGAAGGAGATCGGTCCCTCGTCATAGGCCGCGGCGGTGCGCACCATGTGTTTCAATTCCGCCTCGTCGGCCGCAGCCATCACAACGAAGCCCGGCAGCGAAGCGAGATAGGTCGTGTCGAAGGAGCCGGCATGGGTCGGCCCGTCGGCGCCGACGAAGCCGGCGCGGTCGATCGGGAAACGCACCGGCAGTCCCTGGATCGCCACGTCGTGGACGACCTGGTCATAGGCGCGCTGCAGGAAGGTCGAATAGAGTGCCGCGAAGGGTTTGTAGCCTTCCGCCGCGAGGCCGGCTGCGAAGGTCACGGCGTGCTGCTCGGCGATGCCGACGTCGAAGCAGCGCGACGGATGCACCGCCGCGAACCTGTCGAGACCGGTGCCGGATGGCATCGCCGCGGTGATCGCCACGATCTTGTCGTCGAGGCTTGCCTCCTGCACGAGCGCATCGGCAAAGACCGTGGTGTAGGCCGGCGCGTTCGGCTTGGCTTTCGCCTGGGCGCCGGTGATCACGTCGAACTTGTTGACGCCGTGATATTTGTCAGCGGCCGCTTCGGCCGGCGGATAGCCCTTGCCCTTCTGTGTCACCACATGGATCAGCACCGGTCCCCGCCTATTGTCGCGGACATTGCGCAGCACCGGCAAGAGATGGTCGAAGGAATGGCCGTCGATCGGGCCGATGTGGTAGAAGCCCATTTCCTCGAAGAGCGTGCCGCCGGTGACGTAGCCGCGCGCATGCTCCACGGCGCGGGTGATCGCCCGGTCGACCGTCTTGCCGAGATAGGCGGTCAGCTTCTTGCCGACCTCGCGGATGCCCATATAGGTCCGCCCGGAGGCAAGCCGCGCCAGATAGGCGCTCATCGCGCCGGTCGGCGGGGCGATCGACATGTCGTTGTCGTTGAGGATGACGATTAGGCGGGCATCCAGCGCCCCGGCATTGTTGAGCGCCTCATAGGCCATGCCGGCCGACATCGCCCCGTCGCCGATAACGGCAATGACGTTGCGGCTCTTGCCGTCGAGATCGGCGGCGACCGCCATGCCGAGGCCGGCGGAGATCGACGTCGACGAATGCGCCGCGCCAAAGGGGTCGAATTCGCTTTCGGCGCGACGGGTGAAGCCGGAAAGACCGCCTTCCTGGCGCAGCGTGCGGATCCGGTCGCGCCGTCCGGTCAGGATCTTGTGCGGATAACACTGGTGGCCGACGTCGAAGATCAGCCGGTCGTGCGGCGTGTCGAAGACCTTGTGGATGGCGATCGTCAGTTCGACGACCCCGAGGCCGGCACCGAGATGGCCGCCGGTGCGCGACACCGCATCGATCATTTCCGCGCGCAACTCGCTCGCCAGCTGCGGCAGATCCCTGTCGTCGATCCGCTTCAGATCGTCGGGGACATCGACCTTGTCGAGCAACGGGGTCGCCGGCATCGGATTGGTTGGCAGTTGTGTCACGCTCTCGTGCCTCGTGCGCGCCAAAGGCGGGCGCGCGAATAGTTGATGAGTTCCGTCAGGATGGCTGTTTAGACGCAATCCTCGTTGAATGCAAAAATTAGGCTTTCCTGCGTCGTCAACCAAGAGTTCAGCGAAAAATTAGCCTGCCGGTAAGGGGATGAACTCTTCCTCGTCCCCAGGCACGATATCGAAGCGGCCGGTCCGCCACTCCTCCTTCGCCTTGTCGATGCGCTCCTTGGACGAGGATACGAAGTTCCACCAGATATGCCGCGGCGAGCCGAGTGCCGCGCCGCCAAAGAGCATGACGTGACAGCCGGCCGGCCCCGCGGTGATGGTGATCTCGTCCCCGGGCCGGAAGACGAGAAGCTGGTTGTCGGCAAAGTGGTCGCCGGCGATGATCGCCTCGCCCGAGAGAATGTAGATGGCGCGCTCTTCCCACCGGGCGGCAAAAGGAGCGCTGCGGCCGGCCTCGATCGACATGTCCACATAGATCGTGTCTGTGAAGGCGGAGATGGGCGAGGCGGCGCCCTCGAAACGGCCGATGACGACTCGCGCGCGAAGGCCGTCGTCGGCAAGATGCGGCAGCATGCGTTCCTCGGTATGTGCGAAGACCGGATCAATCTCTTCCTTGTCGTCGGGGAGCGCCAGCCAGGTCTGCAATCCGGACAGCGAACGTTCATGGCCGCGCTGGTTCTCCGGCGAGCGTTCGGAATGCACGATGCCGCGCCCTGCCGTCATCAGGTTCACGTCGCCGGGGCGGATCACCATTTCGGTGCCGAGGCTGTCACGATGCTTGATCTCGCCGTCGAAGAGATAGGTGACCGTCGACAGGCCGATATGCGGATGCGGCCGCACGTCGATCGCCTGGCCGGCGCGCAAGAGCGCCGGTCCCATGCGGTCGAAGAAGATGAACGGGCCGACGAGCCGGCGCCGCGCCGTCGGAAGCGCCCGGCGCACCTGAAGACCGCCGATGTCGCTGGTGCGCGGGATGATCAGATGCTCGATGGCGTCGCAGGCCGGCTTGTCGCCGGCGAGCGGATCGGGACCGGGAAAGAAGGACATGGCGCTTGCTCCGGTTGGTGGGCACTCAACTTATTGCCAATGCGGCTGCTTCGGTAGCAGCAATCGGGAGACGCAGTGTTTCTGGCTGGGTGTCGTCGCATCGTCGGCCAGCGCGATTTGCCCCTCTCCTCGGGTTTAACCCGAGGACTAGCCCTCTCCCCGCACGCGGGGGAGAGGGGATTTGAGCGGCGCCGCGAGTCTCCTTCGCCCCGCTTGCGGGGAGAAGGTGGCTGGCAGGCCGGATAAGGGGGAAATCCCACCATCCCGGAGGTCACTATTCCGCGTCGAGCGGCTCCACCGCTTGCGGTTTGCCGTTGCGGTCGAGGCGGATTTTCTCGATGCGGTCCTCGGCCGCCTTCAGCAGCGTCTCGCAGTGCTTCTTCAGCGCCTCGCCGCGCTCATAGATTTCTATCGACTTGTCGAGCGCCACATCGCCGCGCTCGAGCGCCGAAACGATCCGCTCCAGTTCCTCGACCGCCTGCTCGAAGGAGAGGGCGGAAACGTCCGGCTGCGTATTGTCGTTGTTCATCAATTACCCTCTCATCAGTCTCAATATGTGCATGGCGGCCGATTCGGCGAGGCCCTGCAGGTCATAGCCGCCCTCCAGCATGCTGACCACTCGGTTGCCGGCGCTCTTGCCGGCGGCCTCCATAAGACGGCCTGTCGCCCAGTCGAAGTCTTCCCCGACGAGATTGATCTGGGCCAGGGGATCGCGGTAATGCGCGTCGAAACCGGCGGAGACCAGCACGAGGTCCGGGCGGAAATTGTCGAGGGCGGCGAGGATGCGTGTGCGGAACGCGTCGCGGAAATGCTCGCTGCCGCTGTTGGGGGAGAGCGGCGCATTGACGACATTGTTCCTGACGCCCGTCTCTTCCTTCGCGCCCGTGCCCGGATAGAGCGGCATCTGGTGGGTCGAGCAGAACAACACCGACGGGTCGTTCCAAAAGATGTCCTGCGTGCCGTTGCCATGATGCACGTCCCAGTCGACGATCGCGACCCGCTCGACGCCGTGCGCCTTCTGCGCATGGCGCGCCGCGATCGCGATCGTATTGAAGAAGCAGAAGCCCATCGCCCTGTTCTTCTCGGCGTGGTGGCCAGGCGGGCGGGCCGCGACGAAGGCGTTGTCGGCCTCGCCGGCGAACACCGCGTCCACGGCAGCGACGGCGCCGCCGATGCCGGTCAGCGCTGCCTCAAGGCTTGAGGGGCTGGCATAGGTGTCGGCTTCGATTTGATTGATGTCGTCGTCCGGTATTGCCCGGGTGATCGATCGGAGGTGCTCCTCCGCATGGGCGAGCAGCACCAGGTCCTCGCCGCCCTTCGACGCCTCGATACGCTTCAGCGGCGCGAAACTCGGATGCTCCAGCGCGAGGTTTAGTGCCCTCAGCCGATCCGGCCGCTCCGGGTGTCCTTCCGGAACTTTGTGTTCCTGGAAGAGAGCGTTTTCATAGAGATGCGTGGTCATCCGCGGAAAGCTAGTGCGCAGGCCTGTCAAAATCCATGGCCGCGACTGCAAAAGTGCCAATTTTCAACAGCGCGGATCGAGCAGGATCTTGCCGTTGCGGAGCGGATCGGCTTGGTGCGCCAAGGCTACGCCAAGCCGGCTCAACGGGTAGGTTGCCGCGACGGGGCTGGCAAACAGCGCGTTGCGAACTCCTGCGAAGCTTCTCGCGAAGGCCGCCTCGAGGGCTTCGCGCCCGGCGGAGTGGACCCAGGTCCTCAGCCACAAAAAGGCGAAGCGAACGTCCGCGCGGGAGGTGATTACAGCCTGCGGGACCGGAATGCCGCTCAGCGCGCCGTACTGGATGCAGGTCCCGTCCGGATGGATGGCCCGGCCGATCAGTTCGGCGGCCAGCGTCCCGCCGACGGCATCGAGCACCGCGTCGAACCTCGTTCCTGCAGGAAGATTGCTGCCGTCGGTCACGATGATCGGGTATCCCTCGCCGATGCGGTGGCGGCTTTTCTCGCTGCGGAGGATGGCGGTAGGCGTCAGGCCTTCGGGCGCGAGCAGCTTCATCAGCATGCCGCCGATCGCCGAGCCCGCCGCCGTTACGCCGACGCTCAGGCCCTCGAGAGAACCAAAATGCCGGCGAAGCGCCTCGACGAGCCGCAGCGCCGTGAGAGGATTGACGTAGCTCATCGCCGCCTCAGCGTCGCTTACATCGTCCGGCACGGCGAAACACCATTCGGCCGGGCGGATCAGAAATTGCTGCCACAGCCCGCTCGCGCCGATCGGCATGACGCGGTCCCCGGGTTTCAGGTGATGCACGCCCGCTCCGACGCGGCTGACGACGCCGACGCCCTCGAAGCCGGGGACGAAAGGCAGTTCGGTGCGGGCGCGATAGGCGCCGGTGACGGGGATCAGATCCGACGGATTGATCGCCGCAAGCGAGATTTCCACCTCGACCTCGCCGGCCGCCGGGGCGGCGCGCGTGGCTTCAACATGCTCGATGACTTGTTCGGGATCGCCAAACTGTCTAACGAGGGTGGAGCGCATGTAAGGGGCCTCGCATGGACGGCACAGAGCGGGAAAATGTCACGGAAATCCGTATTCCGTTTCGCGATATAGACATGCACGGCCACATGCACAATGCGGCCTACTACGCGCATGCCGAGGCAGCACTCGCCAATCTGTGGCGGCATCGCCCGCCGGTCAAGAACGAGCCGGCCTATCTGGTGCGCCGCTCGGCCTGCCTCTTCCATCGCGGCTTGCGCTTCGACGAGCCGGCCCGCTTCACCGTATCCGTAGCAAAGATCGGCGGCAGCTCGGTAAGCTTCGCCGTGCGCGTCGAGGCCGGCGCCCACCTGGCGGCAGAGGTCGAAATCGTCTGGGTCGCCGTCGATCCTTCCCGCCACCAGCCGGTGCCGCTACCCGCCGCGACGCGCGACTGGCTCGCCGGCTACACCGCATGATCGAGCCTGAGGGAGCGGAAATGGGCGACCACGCCCATGCCGCCGCCGACGCCCATCATCGCCAGACCCTCGCTATCCGTCGCTGCGGCGAGCATCTGCGAAAACAGCCTGACGACGAGAATGGCCCCGGAAGCTCCGTAGGGATGGCCGAGCGCAATGGCGCCGCCGTCGCGATTGACGCGCTCCGGCGAAATGCCGAGCGGATCGAGGCTTCCGAGAACCTGTGAGGCGAAGGCCTCGTTGAATTCGATGAAGTCGACCTTGTCGACGTCGAGCGCCGTATTGCGGGCGCGAAGCCTCGCCATTGCCGGCACCGGGCCGAGGCCGAGCAGGTTGGGATCGACCCCCGCCGTCGCCGCATCGACGAATTCGAGGGCAAAGGGCTCGCCGAGCCGGCGCGCCTCGGCGAGCGACGTGACCAGTACGATTGCCGCACCGTCATTGATCGGGCAGGCATTGCCGGCGGTGACGGTGCCGTCCTTGACGAAGACCGGCTTCAGGCGGGCGAGTGTCTCGGCCGAGGCGTTGGGGCGCGGGCACTCGTCACTGGCGACAAGACCGGCCGGCGTCTCCACCGGCACGATCTCGCGGGCAAAGCGGCCCGCCGTCTCCGCCGCCACGGCACGGCGATGACTTTCGAGCGCAAACTCGTCCTGGCGCTCGCGCGAGATGCCGCAGGCCATGGCGACGTTCTCCGCCGCAACACCCATATCCGGATCGCCGATGAAATCGGGTGCCATCCGGGCGCGCTTCACCGGCTGGAGTTCCTCGCCACGCGCCAGCGGCGGGCGAAGCCGGATATGGGCGCGGCTGGCGCTTTCGGTGCCGCCGGCGACAAAGTATCGCCCGGCACCGGCCTGGATCTGCCGTGCCGCAAGAACGATCGCTTCGAGCCCGGAGCCGCATTGGCGGTCGATGGTCACGCCGGGAATGGAAACGGGGAGGCCGGCTTCGAGAGCGGCGAGACGCGCGAGGTTGCCGGCGCTGTTTGCGGCGTTGCCGAGAAGCACGTCATCGATGTCGTTCCGGTCGATACCGGTGTCCGTGACGATCCTGTCGATCAGCAGGGCGGCGAGGCTTTCCGGCTCGACCGTGGCGAGGCTGCCGTTGACGCGGCCGATCGGGGTGCGCAGCGCCTGAATGACGACCGGTGTGCGAGCGGGATCAGAAGAGGCGTTCAAGGGCACCGTTCTCCTCCGCGATCCACTGTCGCAGTTGTCCGGCCGCGACCTTGCCGGACGCGGTCATCGGCATCTCCCGACAGATCCAGACCTTTCGCGGATGTTTGTAGCGCGGCAGGACGGCAGCAAGATGACGCTCCAGCGCCTCGCGTGCGAACATATCATCGTTCCGCTGGAGGACCGCGACGAGCTCGCTGCCGAGATCCGGATGGTCGAGATCAAAAACCAGCACCGCCCTGACCCCGGGCGCCGCCACGATCGCTGTCTCGACCTCCGAGGGATAGATGTTGTTGCCGCCGGAGAGCACCATGCCGCCGGCGCGGCCGATGAGATGCAGGGTGCCGTCCTCGTCGAGAAATCCGAGGTCGCCGACGGTGGCGAGCGTTCCATGGCGGCGGAAGCCGACGCCGTCGTCGTTCGCGACGTAGCCGGCCGATATCAGCGCGCTTTCGACGAAAATCGTTCCGGTTTCCCCCGGCGGCTGGCTGTTCCCATGATCGTCGAGGATGGCCAGCCGGACGCCCGGGAATGCCTTGCCCACGGCAGTCGGGGCGTGATGGTCGTCCGCGCCGGCGACGGTGATGAAGCCGAGTTCCGATGCGCCGTAATATTCGATCACTTCCGCCGCGGGGAAGGCGCGAGCCGCAGCGCTCCGGTCCGTCGGCGTGAGCTTGGCGCCGGCGACGGTGACCTTTTCGACGGACGTCAATGCAGCGCCTTCCGCCTGTTCGCAAAGCCGCCGCAGCATTGTCGGCACCAGCACCAGCCGTTTCACTCTGGCGCCGCCAATGATCTCCAGTGCCTGGCGCGGCTCGAAATGACAGGCGCCGATGAATTCGGCTCCGGCCACAAGGCTCTCGGCAAGGGCGTAAAGCGTAAGGCCATGTGCCAAGGGTCCGGGCGCAAAGGTCGTCGTTCCCGGTCCGATGCCGAAGAAATCCTGACCAATTTCGAGGCTGCGGCGCCAGGACCGGCGGTCGCGGATGATCGCCTTCGGTTCGCCGGTCGTGCCGGAGGTGAAGACGACGAGAAAGGGTTCCGCCGCATCGCCGGCGCGGATCGGGGATGAACCGTCGAAGGCATCGAGCGACCGCGTTTGTCCTGTCGAGGGTACGTCCAGATACAAAAGATCGCCGTCCGCGCGGATGACGATCTCCGGCCGCAGCTTTTCCTTCATCCGCTGGCGCGTTTGTTCAGGCAGGTGCGGATCGATGAGCGCGGCGCAATTGCCGCCTGACGTCGCGGCGATAATGGCCGCTGCAAAGAGCGGGTGATTGCCGGTTTCAAGCGCAATCAGCCGCACGCGGCCGGAAAGGACGCTTTGCTCCGTTGCGAGCGTGGCCGATCGTTCGATCGCGTGGAGAATGCGGCACGCATCCGCTGCAAGCTCACCGAATGTGAAACCCCGGCCCTCCATGCGGAAGGCCGTGGAATGCGGGCGCTCTCCCGCATGCTGCGTTATGGCGCTCGCAAGCGGCATCGCCTCAGGCGCGGGCCGGCAGCAGCGGATAACCGGCGTAGACGGCGCGGGCGGCAAGCGTGGCGATCGCTGCCTTGAGGAGATCGCCCGGAATGAACACCAGCGAGCCGGTCGCAGCCGCGGCAAGCGGCGTGCCCGTGACCGCCGAAAGCCACGGAACGCCGATTGCGTAAAGAACGACGATCCCGCCGACCACTGAGGCGAGGAAGAAGCCGACGAACTGACGCCCCTCCGAATT
This sequence comes from Sinorhizobium glycinis, assembly GCF_001651865.1. Lineage (GTDB taxonomy): Bacteria > Pseudomonadota > Alphaproteobacteria > Rhizobiales > Rhizobiaceae > Sinorhizobium > Sinorhizobium glycinis. The sequence continues at coordinate 579,042 of NZ_LPUX01000053.1, read as the reverse complement.
CCCCTGGTTTACGAAGCGCTCGGCAACAATGCCGGTGACGAAGGCGGCGACGGCCCATCCGAGAATGAAGCCGCCGGAGGGGCCGGCGAAGACTGCCAGTCCGCCGCGACCGCCGGACAGCACCGGCAGGCCGATGGCGACCAGCAGGATGAACAGCAGGAACGCGAGTGCGCCGCGTTTCGCGCCGATGATGCAGCCCGCCAGCATGACGCCCATCGACTGCGCCGTGATCGGAACGGGGATGAAGCCGAGCGTGATCGGCGGGATCAGGCCGAGCACGACGACGATCGCGGCGAAGAGCGCGATGAGGACGAGGTCTCTGGTGTTCATGTGGTCCTACCCTTTTATTAGAAAGCGCGAATTCATTGGCGGCGAAATCCGCGCGCGTCAATGGCCGCCGCGATCGTGTCCGCATCTTTCAGCGTCAGGATGATCAGCGGCCCGATGATCGTCAGCGGACGGATCGGCAGACCTCGTGCGCGGTGCGCCTCGCTGATTGCCTGATAGCGTTCGAAGATATCCGGGACGAAGCGCAGCACGAGGCCGAGCGCCAGGCTGACATCGGCCGCCCGCAGGAGCCCGAGGCGCTCCAGCGGCCTCAGGAGAATGGTGATTTCGTCCATGAAGGCGCCGATCGTCGTCGTCGCCGTGACGGCGGCGGCAAAGAGCACGAGGGCCGTCAGGCGCAGGACGAGAGCGGCGACCTGCGGCAACGGAACCAGGAAGAGATTGACTGCCGCGAGAACCAGGATTGTCAACAGGACGAAGCCGACCCGCGAAAGGGCCTGGCGCGGGGTCATGCCCAGCGAGAGGTAGAGCCCACCGCAGAGGAGAAAGGCAGGCAGCAGCAGAAACGGCGCGTTCGTCGCAAAAAGCGCTAGGCTCAAGGAAAGCAGAGCAATGAGCTTCAGCCGCACCGGCACCCGGTGGAACCAGCTCTGTCCTTCCACATAAAGACTCGTCAGCATCCGGCCACCTCGTGATAGCGCCGGATTGTTTCGCCGGGGCTCCCGTCGGCGACAAGGCGGCCCTCGTGGAAGAGCAGGAGGCGTTCGACCCTTTCGACCAGCCCCAGGTCGTGGGTGATGACGATCGTATCCTCGTCGAGGGCATCGATCGTCGCCGCGACCATGCGGCGGTTGCGCAGGTCGAGCTGATTGGTCGGCTCGTCGAGGATCAGGATTCTCGGGCCGGTGACGACCACGCTGGCCATTGCGACAAGCTGCGTTTCCCCGCCGGAAAGCTCATGCACCCGACGTCTCGCCAGGTGCGTCACGCCGAAACGTGCCAGCGCCGCATCCGTTCGCGAGGAGATCTCATAAGCCGGCAGCCCGCGATTCTTGAGCCCAAATGCGATGTCGTCCGCAACGATCGGCATGATCAGTTGGTGTTGAGGATTCTGGAAGATGAAACCTGCTTCGGCGAGCACGGCGCGATCGTCCTTCACCGTGTCGAACCCGTTGACCGAAACGCGTCCCGCGGTCGGTTTGACAAGTCCGTTGATCAGTCGCGCGAAGGTCGTCTTGCCGGAGCCGTTGAGGCCGATAATCCCGATGCGCCGTTCGTCGAGGGCAAGCGTCAGGGGGTGAAGCGCAACCCGTTCGCCGAACCGGACAGAGCAATCGGTGAAGCGAATGTCCAATCTTGATCCTCATGAGTTATCGTGTGTGGCTCTATAGGGCAACTCGATCGGCAAGGGCAATGCAGCTTCGCTGGCTCGGCTGGAGGCGCATTTGAAAATTGGGAATAAAAGCCTATTCTCCTCCCCATGACGATTCGCCTCTCCAATCGCGATGCCCGACGCATCTTCCTTGCCAAGCAGGGCCTTTCCGCCGCGCCGCATCGCGCCCTCGGCAAGGATGGCCTGCTGCGGCTGATCCACGACATCGGCTTCGTACAGGTCGACAGCATCGCGACCGTCGAGCGCGCCCATCATCAGATCCTGTTTTCGCGCAACCAGACCTATCGCCGCGAGCACTTGAGCGAGTTGCTGGAGGACGATGGCGAGCTCTTCGAGCACTGGACCCACGACGCCTCGATCATTCCGAGCGCCTTCTTCGTCTACTGGAAGCATCGCTTCAAATGGGAGAGCGAAACGCTCTCCGAGCGCTGGCGCAAATGGCGCGGCGAGGGATTCGATGCAGGCTGCGACGAAACCTACGAGCGGATCGCCAGCGGCGGAGCGGTGATGGCGCGCGACCTGAAGGAAGATCATCACGAATCCGGTGGCTGGTGGAACTGGCACCCGTCGAAGACAGCCCTCGAGGTGCTCTGGCGGCAGGGCAGGCTGGCGATCGCCCGCCGCGTCAATTTCCAGAAGGTTTATGATCTCACCGAACGCGTTATTCCGGCCCATCACTACGAGGGTGATGTGAGCCACCCGGAATTCATTGATTGGGCCTGCCGCAGCGCGCTTGAACGCCTCGGCTTTGCAACGCACGGGGAGATCGCTGCCTTTTGGGATCTCGTCTCGCCGGAGGAAGCCAAGGCCTGGGTCTCCGGGCATCGCGACGAGCTTTCCGAGATCGCCATCGAACCCGCCAATGGCGGCAAGCCGCGACCGTCCTATGCGTTTGCGGGCTTTCCGGACAACCTCGGCGATGTTCCCGATCCGCCCCCCCGCATTCGCGTGCTGAGCCCCTTCGATCCGTTGCTGCGCGACCGGAACCGGACCGAACGCCTTTTCGGCTTCTTCTACCGCATCGAAGTCTTCGTCCCGGAGGCGAAGCGCGAATATGGCTATTATGTCTTTCCGCTTCTCGAAGGCGACCGGCTGATCGGCCGGATCGACATGAAGGCGGATCGCAAGCGCGGCAGCTTGGAGGTTCGGCGGCTCTGGCTCGAACAGGGCGTCAAGCCGTCATCGGGCCGCATCGACAAGGTGATGGCCGAACTCGATCGGATCGCCCGCTTCGCCGGCGTCGGGCAGGTCAATCTGCTCGACGGCTGGAACGCCGCCCTTTCCTGATCGATTTTTCTTGGCTTGCGACGCAGGGCTTCCTAAATGGAGCGAAGAACCCTCGACGACGCGGAGCAGAACGATGGACACCAACCTCATAAGCCTCTTCGATGCGGACGAGGCGACGGTCCGCAAGGTTCTCTCCGAGACGCTGGCCGGCGCCGACGACGGCGAACTCTTCCTTGAGCATGCCCAGGCGGAAGTGCTCTCCTTCGACAACGGCCGCCTGAAGGGCGGCAGCTTCAATACCGATCAGGGCTTCGGCCTGCGCGCAGTCGCCGGCGAAGCGGTCGGGTACGCTCATGCCGGGGAACTGTCGCTTGCCGCCCTGAAGAGGGCGGCGGACGCGGTAGGGCAGGTGACCCGCGGTTATTCCGGCTCCTATGCGGCTGCCCCGCAGCGCACCAACAAGAAGCTCTATGGCGATGAAAACCCGATCGGCGAGCCGAGTTTCGAGACCAAGGTGACGCTGCTTCAGGAAATCGACGCTTATCTGCGCGCCAAGGACCCCAAGGTCAGGCAGGTGACGGCGACGGTCGCTGCAAGCTGGCAGGTGGTGGATATTCTGAGGGGCGATGGACACCGGGTTCATGACGTGCGGCCGATGACGCGCATCAATATCTCGGTCGTCGTCGGCGAGGGCGATCGGCAGGAATCGGGTACTTTCGGCATCGGCGGCCGGCGCGGCTTCGGCGACTTCATCACGGAAGAGAACTGGAAGCGCGGTGCCGACGAGGCGTTGCGGCAGGCGCTCGTCAATCTCGAGGCGATCGATGCGCCCGCCGGAACGATGGACGTTGTGCTCGCCTCCGGCTGGCCGGGGGTGATGCTGCACGAAGCGGTCGGCCACGGGCTGGAAGGCGACTTCAACCGCAAGAAAACCTCCGCCTTCGCGGGGCTCCTCGGCGAGCAGGTGGCTGCCAAGGGCGTCACCGTCGTCGATGACGGGACGATCGAGGCGCGACGCGGCTCGATCTCGATCGACGACGAGGGCACGCCTTCTGGCTACAACGTGCTGATCGAGGACGGCAAGCTCGTCGGCTATATGCAGGACCGGCAGAACGCGCGGCTGATGGGCATGAAGCCGACAGGCAACGGACGCCGTCAGGGCTATGCCCATGTGCCCATGCCGCGCATGACCAACACCTACATGCTCGCCGGCGACCGCACGCCCGATGAAATCATCGCCTCGGTGAAGAGGGGCATCTACGCTGTTTCCTTCGGCGGCGGCCAGGTGGATATCACCTCGGGCAAGTTCGTGTTCGGTTGCACCGAGGCCTATCTGATCGAGAACGGCAAGGTCGGGGCGCCGGTCAAAGGCGCCATGCTGATCGGCAATGGACCGGATGCGATGAAGCGGGTGACGATGGTCGGCAACGACATGAAGCTCGACACCGGCATCGGAAATTGTGGCAAGGGCGGCCAATGGGTGCCGGTCGGCGTCGGCCAACCGCATCTCAGGATGGACCAGGTCACAGTCGGCGGGACGCAGGTATAGGCAAGGCGATATGGCGGGACTGTCGGGAGATACTCTGGAAATCCGGCGTTTTTCGGCTGCCGACGAGCAAGGCGTCATCGACGTCATCCTCCCGATCCAACGGGAAGAGTTCGGCATCGCCATCACCGCCGAGGATCAGCCGGACCTCCGGGCGATCCCCGATTTCTATCAGACGGGTGACGGTGACTTCTGGGTTGCGGCCGTTGGCGAACGGATCGTCGGCACGCTTGCCCTGAAGGATATCGGAGGCGCCGAGGCGGCCTTGCGCAAGATGTTCGTCGCGTCCGACTTTCGTGGCCGAGAACACGGCGTAGCCACCCGCTTGCTCGGTTTACTCCTCGCCCATGCCGAACGGCGCAAGATAAACGCGATCTACCTCGGGACGACCGACTTGTTTCTCGCTGCCCACCGGTTCTACGAAAAGAACGGCTTCGTCGAAATCGCCAGAGAAGACCTGCCGGCGAGCTTTCCGCTTATGGGCGTCGATACGAAATTCTACGTTCGCCGGTTGGCCGCAGGCTAACTGCGGCCGGGCAGCAACCGGCAGTCGTAGGACCGCTTCTTGAGGATGGTGCAGGCCGAGGTGGCCGCCTCCCGGCTGGCGAAGCCGATGAAGCGAGCGCGATAGCGTTTCGCGGAGCCGCTGCCGTCCACTTCCGTATGGGGCGATGCGCCGAGCAGGGCCGCACCGCCAGCCGATTGTGCTTCGACGAGAATCCTGCGCGCGGCTTCTGCCGTGGGTGAAGTCGAAATCTGGATCTGCCAGTAGGCGTCTGCCTTCGGCTCGGTGCTCGCGACCTCCTCAATGGCGGTTGGCCGGTCGGACGGAACAACGGCAGGCGTCGATGCGGCCATGAGAGCGGCGCTTGCGTTCTTCCTTGCGCGATTGGGTTCGGCATAGAGCGACACGCCGGGCAAGGTCGCGACCTCGACCGTGTCGAGCGGCTTTGCCGCCGCCATCGCCGATCCGCTGCCCGGCTGGGCTGGCCTGCCCAGATGCTGATCGAGCAGCGCCGCCATCTTGTTGTCGCGGCTTTTTGCCGTCCGCCCGCCGAGTACGACGCCGATGATGCGGCGGTTGCCGTCCCTGACGGCGCTGACGAGATTGAAGCCGGAGGCGTTCGTATAGCCGGTCTTAATGCCGTCCATGCCGTCATAGCGATACATCAGCTTGTTGTGGCCGCGGATCGCACGGCCGCGGAAATTGAAGCTCTGCGCCGAGAAGAGCCGATACTCCCGCGGAAAGTCCCTGATCAGCGCTACGCCGAGCCTCGCCATGTCGCGCGCCGTCGTCACCTGCTGGCCTGCAGGCAGGCCTGATGCGTTGACGAAGACGGTGCGCATCATCCCGAGCCGGCGCGCCTTCGCCGTCATCATCTGCGCAAAGGCGGCTTCGGAGCCGCCGAGCTTTTCGGCCATTGCCGCGGCGGCATCATTGGCGGAATGGACGATCATGCCGTAGACGGCTTCCTCGACGGTGATGGCGTCGCCAGGCTTGAGGCCAAGCTTGGTCGGAGGCTTGCGCGCCGCTTCCTTCGACATCGGCACCCGGGTTTGCCAGTTGATCTCGCCCCGATGCAACGCTTCGAAGGTCAGGTAAAGCGTCATCATCTTCGTCAACGAGGCGGGAAAGTTCAGCTCGTCGGCGTTCTCGGCCGAGAGAATCCGGCCGCTCCGGGCGTCCATAACGAGAGAGGCGCTGCCAGCGAAAGCCGACGCGGTGGCGGCGACGAATGCCACGATCGCCGCCAAGGCGAATTGCAAGTTCTTCATGATTCCCCCTTGAACCGCGTAGTTCCTGGCGCGCGAAATGTATCAGGCCGTGACAGCCATGGATTTGTCGTAACATTACGGCTGAAAATCGATAAAGGCAGCCCTTTTTTAAGGCTTGCCCCGACTTTCGAAGAAAGCGGAGGCCGATTCAGCAAGGTTTAACAGAGGTGGCATAAAGCTTCGGCAATTGCGGCGGGGCGGGTGTATCGCGTCTCGCAATCCAGCGCGGGACAGCGGAGAAGGATGAAACACTCGCTCGCCAAGATGGTCGGCGGCCATTTGAGGCGGGCCGCGATTGCCGGTGGGCTCGAGGCCGCCCACCTCATCGCGCGTGCAGGGCTGATGGGGAAGGCGCGCGGCCGTGGCGCCGTCTTTACCCTGCATCATGTCCGCCCCAGCGACCATCGGGACTTCGATCCCAACGCGCATCTGGAAATCACGCCGGCGTTTCTCGATAAGGCGATCCTGACATTGAAGCGCGACGGCTACCGTTTCGTTGCTCTCGAAGAGTTGCCGGAACGGCTCGCCTCGGCTGACGATCGGCCCTTCGCCTGCTTCACCCTCGACGATGGCTACCGCAACAATCTCGAATGGGCGCTGCCCGTATTCGAAAGGCACGGCGTCCCATTCACCATCTTCGTCACGGCGGGCTTTGTCGATCGCACCCATACGCTGTGGTGGGAAACGCTTGCCGATCTGCTGTCCGCCTGCCGCGAGTTCCGATTCGACTTCGGCGATGGCGCGGTGTTGGTTCCGAGCGGCACGCCCGCGCAGAGGCAGGCGGCTTTCGACCGCATCGCCGCCTACATCCATGGCGCCGACGAGGCGGGCGCCGTGGCGGCGCTGAACCGTGCCGCGTACGAGCTTGGCATCGACCCGTTCGCCATCACCGAGCAACTGACGCTCGACGAAAGCGGTCTTCGCGCCTTGATCGCGAGCCCGCTCGCTAGCCTTGGTGCGCACACGGTCAGCCATCGGGCGCTGGCGCGGCTCAATGACGACGAGGCCCGCCGGGAAATCGCCTCATCCGCCGCACGCGTCGAGGCGATCACCGGCAGGCCGCCGCTGACCATCGCCTATCCCTATGGTTACCGGCCGACGGCTTCGACCCGTGATCATCGGCTGGCCGCTGATCTCGGTTTTGCCGTTGCGGTCACGACAGAACCGGGCACGCTCTCATCCGGCGTCAATCTTCACGCCCTGCCTCGGATATCGCTGAACGGCCATTTCCAGAGCGAGCGCCATGTCTCTGCTCTGGCCTCCGGCATACCGTTCCGGCCACTGCATGACCCCTTAAGCCGGAAGCGATTCAAGAACAGAATCATGCAGCCGTTCAAAGTGCTGCAGCGACCTTAGCGCGTCCGATTGGACGCGCGGCGCTGTAGGCGGGCGATAGCCTCGTTGCTCCGTCCTTCAGGGGTACATCCGCACCTTCAGCCAACCGCCTTCAGGGACGGGTCGCCGGAATTCGATGCGATCATGCAGCCGGAACGGACGATCGTGCCAGAACTCGATCGAGGTCGGCCGGACGCGAAAACCGGACCAGTATTCCGGGCGCGGAATCTCGCCGATTGCGTGACGCGCGGTGAATTCGGCAACTGCTTTCTCCAGGGCAAAGCGGCTTTCAAGCGGACGCGACTGCTTCGAAGCCCAGGCGCCGATACGGCTGCCGCGCGGCCTGCTCCTGAAATATTCGTCCGCCTCTTCGTCGGAGACGATTTCAACCGGCCCGCGCAGGCGCACCTGACGGCGCAGCGACTTCCAGTGGAAACACATCGCCGCCTTGCGGGTTGCCAGGATTTCATGGCCTTTCTGACTCTCGAAATTCGTGTAAAAGACAAAGCCGCGTTCGTCGAATTCCTTGAGCAGGACCATGCGTACATTGGGCAGCCCATCGGGATCGACGGTCGCAAGGGCGACCGCGTTGGGGTCATTCACCTCGCCCTTCTCGGCGTCCTTCAGCCATGTGCCAAAGAGGGAAAAGGGCTCGTCTGCGTCCGTGAAGTCACCGGTTGTTAACTCATTCGCGGTCATATTGCCGTCCTATGCCGTGTGTCTGGCGCGGGAACGCGTCGGGATGAGCCCGATTTTTGTTTCCGCAACGAAAATTGCCAGAGCCTGCCAGCGCTTCCCCGGGCTGCGCTCGGCTCTGGCGAGTCTGACAGGATTGCCGTGCAAGACATAGCAAAGTGGATCGATGGCAAGAAGGGTTTTTCCTTTGCGTTGCTGCGCAGCGCGGCTCTATTCCTGGCTGTCGTCGCGCTTCCAGGCTGCATGGGCGGCGGTCTCGATCTGTTCGGAAGCTCGAGCGTCGATCGCTCGGTCGCGACCGGGACAGTGCCGGTCGCCAAGACATCGGACGGCCTCTCCGACGCGGTCGCTGTGCGCAATGCCGTTTCCTCCGCCGATATCACCGAGCGCAGCGACGCCATTCCGTGGGCGAATGCGTCGTCAGGCAGCGCCGGCGTCATCAGCAGTATCGAGGAGGACCGCGCGTCCGGCGTGCTTTGCCGCCGTTTCACCACGACGCGCCACTCCTTCGAAGGCATAGCCAAATTCGACGGCAGGACCTGCCAGCTCGACAATGGCGAGTGGTATCTGACGAGCTTCGGCCCGCAGGGCTGAAATCCCCGGTTAACCACATTCCCGCAAAGGTACGGACCGCCGGCTTGAACCGCCGGGATCCGCCAGCGGCGCGACCGGCCAGCTAACCGATATTTAGCAACTTCCCCGGATCATCGCCCTCGATAAGAGCGGCCCATCATCGGCTGCTGTCGTAGTGCGTAAGACGAGCCGCCGCGAAGGCGACCTTTCAAAGACTGTGGTGACAAGCCATGCGCGATCCCTATGCAATCCTCGGCGTACGTCGCAATGCCGGGCAGGAGGAAATCAAGGCCGCCTGGCGGTCCGTCGCGAAGGCGATCCATCCGGACCACAATCGGGACGATCCTCTGGCGACGGAACGCTTTGCCGAGGCCGGCAGGGCCTACGAACTCCTGCGGGATCCGGCGCGCAGGAGCCGCTACGACCACGCGCGGCGCGATGCGGAACTGCGGCGAATGGAAGCAATGAAGGAGAAGATGCGCGGCCCCGAGGCAGCCGAGGAACCGGTTGGCGCCGAGAGCGCCGAGGAGGCGGTTTCGCGCATCTTCGGCGTCGATCCGCAGCCCGCAGCTTCCGCCAGCAAGGCTGCGGCGCCGCGCTCCACCGAGAAGACCGGCCCGGCAGCCGAAGCAAAGCCGGAACCGACGGTCGAGGCGAAACAGGACCCTGCGAAAGCGGAGGTGCCGGTCCGACGAGCCGCAGCGCCCGGCACGGAACTGGTCGCGGCAATCGTCCGGCGCATTCGCGACCGTATCACCAAATCGGCGGAGAAGGTGCCGGACTTTGTTGTCGATCTGCCCGTCAGCATCGACGAGGTGATGAACCGGGCGCGCGTCGCGGTGGAGCTTCCGGACGGCGAAACGGTGAAGGTGGTAATCCCGCCCGGCGCGACCGACGGACAGGTCATTCGCCTGAAGGAGCAGGGATATCGGGTCGCCGGCATGACTCGTGGCGATGTCGTCGCGACCTTGCGTGTTGGCCAGGACGGTCCGTTCCGCACCCGGGGCCTCGACCTCGTGACCACCCTGCCGCTTGACCTCCAGAATGCGGTCCTCGGCTGCGAGACCAGGATCGAAACACCGCACGGCGCGGTGAAGGTGACCGTCCCCGCGTGGTCGGGATCCGACAAGGCCATCCGAGTTCCAGGCAAGGGGTTGAAGGGAGCCGATGGCGAAAGCGGCGACCTCCTCGTCGAGTTGCGTCTGGTGCTGCATGAAAAGCCGGACGACAAGGTCACCGACCTGATGCGGTCGCAGCGCGACGGCCTCTATTTGTAACGGTTCAATGACAAGCTGAACCAATATTACGGGGACTAACAGTTCCTGATCCGCGCCGCGCTTGAACCGCTCAGGCGGCTATGCCATAGGCAATTCTCGACATTTTGCCGCACCCATCTTTGGTGGCATGGTGCGGCGCCATCGACATTCGGGAATTCTGGCATCGGCGCCGGTCGGTCCAGGCAGACAGTATTGGGGACATTCCATGGCTCAGGCATCGGGTCTGATGAATGGCAAGCGCGGCGTCATCATGGGCGTCGCAAACAATCGCTCGATTGCGTGGGGCATCGCCAAGGCTTTGTCTGAAGCCGGCGCTGAGATCGCACTGACGTGGCAGGGCGATGCGTTGAAGAAGCGTGTCGAGCCGTTGGCGCAGGAACTCGGCGCCGTAATGGCCGGCCATTGCGATGTGACCGACCTTTCCACGATCGACGCCGTTTTCGCGGCGCTCGAGGAGAAATGGGGCAAGATCGATTTTGTCGTGCACGCGATCGCCTTCTCCGACAAGGACGAGTTGACTGGCCGCTACCTCGATACGAGCCGCGACAACTTCGCCCGCACGATGGATATTTCCGTCTACTCCTTCACGGCCGTTGCGGCGCGTGCCGAGCGCATCATGAATGATGGCGGCTCGATGCTGACGCTCACCTATTACGGCGCCGAGAAGGTGATGCCGCACTACAACGTCATGGGCGTCGCCAAGGCGGCGCTCGAAGCAAGCGTGCGTTATCTCGCCGTCGATCTCGGCAACCGCGGTATCCGCGTCAATGCCATCTCGGCCGGCCCGATCAAGACGCTTGCCGCCTCCGGCATCGGCGACTTCCGCTACATCCTCAAGTGGAACGAGTACAACGCGCCGCTAAAGCGCACCGTTTCGATCGAGGAGGTCGGCAATTCGGCGCTCTATCTCCTGTCGAACCTGTCGACTGGCGTCACCGGTGAGGTGCACCATGTCGATTCCGGTTATCACACTGTCGGCATGAAGGCGGTCGACGCCCCGGACATTTCCGTACTGAAGGACTGATCGCTTCTTGCCTGCAACCGCTTGATTCCTTGGATCGAATTCGATCTAAGGTTATGCGGCGGCCGAAGGTGGAAAGTGGCCTTTGCGCGCCTGATCGGACGTGCGCACTGGACTGTATCCGGAGTGAACACTGTGCTCATCTACATGGTTCGCCACGGCCAGACGGACTGGAACGCTGAGAGCCGTCTTCAGGGTCAGAAGGACATTCCCCTCAATGAAACCGGCCGCCAGCAGGCGACCGGCAACGGCGCGGCCCTCGCAGAGATCCTCGGTCGCGATGCGGCCGGCTTCGATTTCGTCAGCAGTCCGCTCGGTCGAACGCGCGAAACCATGGAGCGCCTCAGGCGGGCCATGGGGCTCGAGCCGTTCATCTATCGCACCGACGAGCGGCTGAAGGAGGTCTCCTTCGGCGCCTGGGAGGGTTTCACGCTCACGGAATTGAAACGCCGCGTGCCGGAGCGCATCGCCGCAAGGCGGGTGGCGAAGTGGGATTTCATTCCACCCGGAGCGGAGGCGGAAAGCTATGAAATCCTGTCCTGGCGCGTCGGCGCCTGGCTGAAGGACGTGAGGAAGCCCACCGTCTGCGTCAGCCACGGCGGGGTAATTCGCACCCTGTTCAAGCTGCTCGGAGAGATGGAGCCGGACGAGGCGGCGGCAGCAGCGATCCCGCAGGACCGGCTGCTGAAAATCGTCGATGGTTCGATCAGCTGGCTTTAAGCCCATCGAAAGGGCGAACTATCAGTCTGGCCGATCCGAGCGGACGGCTCCTACTGAACGATCTCCAGATCGTTGATGACGCGCTTGCCGTCGACTTCAGTGTAGAACACCAGAACCTTGACGCCGGCCTTCAGCCCCTCGAAGTTGAACTCCTCGGGCGCCTGGTAGCTCTTGCCGTCGTCCAAGGAGAGGCTCAGTTGATCGGTGTCGATATTGGTGATCACGGCTTCGACGTCGGCGCTTTCGGCGTGGACCGAGAGCGGCGAAAGCAAGCTTGCGGTAGCCATAAGGGTAGCAATGACAAATCGCATCTTTCTTGCCCTCTTCCATGATTCTGCGAATTTTGTTGTCATCACCCTTTGATCCCCGATTGTGGCAAAAGTTCTTTTCGCCATGGTTTTTTAGGTTTTTAAGCTGCTGGTTCCGAACGTGTTTCGGCGGAAGGGAGAGTGGACGCGACCCACGTGGATTTCAAGTCGCCCGATCCGGAATGCAGGTGCTGCGCGCCGTTCCGGAGGCGGTGTCGCGGGGTTTTCCAAAGAAAGATCACGAAGGCCTGTCGGCGAAACTCCGGCGGCAGTCGGAGGCGCTGCTATTCGAGATCGTCACCCAAGCGACTCAGGGTCGAATATCGGGCCGGCTTGCCGCAAGTCTCCCCTCGATGGCGGAGGCCCTTTCCCCAATGAGCGCTTTACACTAAGAGAGGGCGCGCGCTTTTCGCGCGACGTCGGAGGCAGGATGACGAATGCGAAGTGGTTCGCGTTCTGCTCTCTCTCGATTTAGAATCGATCCCAAGGGATTGGATCGGCCGGTCCGATCTCTCTCGGGTCCTGAGCACGGTAGCCGTCATGTCGCACAATACCTTCGGTCATCTCTTCCGCGTTACCACCTGGGGCGAGAGCCACGGACCGGCGCTCGGCTGCGTCGTCGACGGGTGCCCGCCCGGCATTCGATTCACGCTCGCCGAAATCCAGGCTTGGCTCGACAAGCGCAAGCCCGGCCAGTCGCGCTTCGTGACCCAGCGTCGCGAAGATGACCTCGTGAAGGTTCTGTCGGGCGTGATGCTCGATGAGGACGGCGAGACGATGATCTCCACCGGCACGCCGATCTCGATGATGATCGAGAACACCGACCAGCGCTCGAAAGACTATTCTGAGATTGCCAAGCGCTATCGACCGGGCCATGCAGATTTTACCTATGACGTGAAATACGGCATTCGCGACTATCGCGGCGGCGGCCGATCCTCGGCACGCGAGACGGCTGCCCGCGTCGCGGCCGGCGGTATCGCCCGACAAGTCGTGCCGGGCCTCGTCGTGCGCGGCGCGCTCGTCCAGATCGGCAAGCACCGTATCAATCGAGCCAATTGGGACTGGGCCGAAGTCAACAACAATCCGTTCTTTGCGCCGGATCCGGCAATCGTTCCTGTCTGGGAGGAATATCTCGACGGCATCCGCAAGGCCGGCTCGTCGGTCGGCGCCGTCGTCGAGGTCGTAGCCGAAGGGGTGCCCGCCGGCATCGGTGCGCCGATCTACGCCAAGCTCGACCAGGACATCGCTTCGAACCTGATGTCGATCAACGCCGTCAAGGGGGTCGAGATCGGCAATGGCTTTGCCGCGGCCGAGATCAGCGGCGAGGAGAACGCCGACGAGATGCGCATCGGCTCGGATGGCGAGCCTGTCTTCCTGTCCAACCATGCCGGCGGGATACTGGGCGGCATCGCCACCGGCCAGCCGATCGTCGCTCGCTTCGCGATCAAGCCGACCTCTTCCATTCTGACAGAGCGCCGCTCGATCGACAGCGACGGCAACGAGGTCGACGTCCGCACCAAGGGCCGCCACGATCCCTGCGTCGGGATCAGGGCCGTGCCGATCGGCGAGGCCATGCTTGCCTGCACGATCGCCGATCATTTCCTGCGCGACCGCGGACAGACCGGACGGCTGAAGTAATTTGCTGGAGATGAATGAAGATGTCCTATGACCAGAAGCGTGTCGTCGAGGCCATTCGCGCCTTCGAGGCCGGCGAGATCGTCGTCGTCACGGATGACGGCGGCCGCGAGAACGAAGGCGACCTGATCGTCGCGGCGGTGCATTGCACGCCCGAGAAGATGGCCTTCATCGTCAGGCACACCTCAGGCATCGTCTGCGCGCCGATGCCGCGCGACGAGGCGAAACGCCTCAACCTGAATGCGATGGTCGCCGAGAACGATTCCGCTCACACCACCGCTTTCACGGTTTCGGTGGACTTCAAGCACGGCACGACCACCGGCATCTCCGCGGACGACCGCACCTTGACGGTGAGAAACCTTGCCAATCCGAATGTGGGAGCGACGGATTTCGTGCGGCCCGGGCATATCTTTCCGCTGGTGGCGCGCGAAGGCGGCGTGCTGATGCGCTCCGGTCATACCGAGGCGGCCGTCGATCTTTGCAAACTCGCGAGCCTGCCGCCGATCGGCGTCATCTGCGAACTCGTCAACGACGACGGTACGGTGACGCGCGGTCCGCAGGTGGAGGCGTTCGCCGAGACGCATGGCCTGAAACAGGTCTCCGTTGCGGATCTCATCGCTTACCGCCAGCGCAAGGAGACCTTGATCGAAAAGGCCCATAGCTTCGAGATCGAGACACCCTACGGCAAGGCGAAGGGCCACACCTATTCGCTGCCGTGGGATCCGATGCAGCACCTTGCCGTCGTTTTCGGCGACATCCGCGACGGCGTCGATATTCCCGTCCGCCTTCACCTCGAAAATGTCGGCGCAGACGTCTTCGGCAACGACCGCCAGGTCGACGAGATCATGAAGCGCATCGCCGGAGAGGGCAGGGGCGTCATCGTCTATCTGCGCGAGGGCTCGGTCGGCGTCGGCGTCTCACAGACCGCTCGCAAGGGCAAGCACGATCGCGAGGCCCATTCGGAAGCGCAGGCGCGCGAAAGCGAATGGCTCGAAATCGGTCTTGGCGCCCAGATCCTCAAGGATCTCGGCATCACCTCCATCCGCCTGCTCTCGACTCGCGAGCGCCACTATGTCGGTCTCGAAGGCTTCGGCATCAAGATTGCCGCGACCGAGATCCTCTAATGCACGTCGCCCGAAAATGTGCAGCGCTTTTTGGGACAACGGCATCCATAAAACAAAGACCTGCAGCGCGTCGCGTGAAACCGTTTGAACGCGACGCGCTTTAGCGCGCACGCGCACGCGCACGTTTGAGCTCATAATGAAGCCGCGCATCAAAAAGAGCGCGGCTTCCTTATTTCGACGGTGATTTGCGAATTCATGGAAGCGCGTCGTAGCCCTCGCCGAAGCCCTTGAGTTCGACCGGAATGCCGATCCCTTCCTCCGGCGACTGGAAGACGATGAAGGTTGCCGTCGCGCCGGCGCGCAGTGTTTTCAGAAGCTCGTCCTCGAGCACGACCTCGGCATAACAGCCGTCGGAGAAACAGCGGACGAAATAGGCGCGGCCGATATCCTTGCCGTCGACATTGAGGCCGAGGCCGTTGGGCAGAAGCACGCCGAGCGGGGCCAGAACGCGAAGGATCTTCGCCTTGCGGTCGGCGGTCTTGAGAACGACGACCGAGAGCCCGACCTCGGGCCGGTCCTCGGCGATGACGTTCTGCATCAGCGCGCATTGTTCCGCCGAGGCGCCGGCCGGCTGATCGCAGACGATGGACCAGGCGCCGTGGTTCGACTTGACCGTCCCCGGCGTCGCGGCGGATTGCTGGGCCATGCTTGCGGCGGGGAAGACGAAGGCGGCAATTCCGAGCGCGATCAAAGCGGGCAGCCGGGAGAAGAGGGACAGGCCCATGTAAACCTCAAAACGTCGAATCATTCGGGCTATTCTTGAAGCGCACAGAGATAAATGAAAAGCCCTGCCTCTTACATTCCAGCGGCATATGGCCGAAATTGGGCCCTCTCTCGCGCCATACCTGGACGCGCCGGACTTTTCTGCCGCAGCCGCCTGGCCGATTGTCGACGAGTGCTCGAGTGGCCGCGCGTAAGCCGGGCGCGGAACGCAGCGATAACACAATCTCCGAAGCGGTGCGACGGGGACGGCCTGAAAACCTGGCTTTGTGCAAAAATGCCGCACGAGGTTCATTGCACAGATGTTGCGGCGCTGGTCAAACTGTGGTTTGAAGCGCTTCCAGTATCGCAGGGATTCTGCGTTCCGGGTTTGATCCTGATCAAGCGCATTGGGGAGACGTAATTGTGAAAAACAAGGCCTATGCAGTTCTGGCAGCGCTTGCCTGTCTGCTTTTTGCTTCGAGCGCCTTTGCTGACAAGCCTGTCGACTGGCAGACGAGCTTTCAGCCGGCCGCGACGGGCATCATGGAAGAAATCACGTGGTTTGAACAATATACCCTGTGGTTCATCATTCCGATCACGCTCCTGGTCCTCCTGCTGCTGATCGTCGTCGTCGTGAAGTTCCGCGAGCGCGCCAATCCCGTTCCCTCCCGCACCAGCCACAATACCGCGATCGAGGTCATCTGGACCGTCGGTCCGGTCATCATCCTGCTGTTCCTGGCCATTCCCTCCTTCAAGCTTCTGAACGCGCAGCTCACGCCGCCGCAGAATCCGGACCTGACGGTCAAGGCGACCGGCAACCAGTGGTACTGGTCGTACGAATATGAAGTCGGCGAAAATCCGCTGGCCTTCGATAGCCTCCTCCTGAAGGACGAGGATCGCGCCAGCGCCGGCAAGGAAGACAAGGCCGCTTATCCGCGCCTGCTCGCCGTCGACAACGAAGTCGTCGTGCCGGCCGGCAAGACCGTCCGTCTCCTGGTCACGGCCGCCGACGTCATTCATGCCTTCGCCATGCCGGCCTTCGGCGTGAAGATCGACGCCGTTCCGGGCCGCCTCAATGAAACCTGGTTCAAGGCGGACCGCGAAGGCCTCTACTATGGCCAGTGTTCCGAGCTCTGCGGCAAGGATCACGCCTATATGCCGATCGCCGTCCGCGTGGTGTCGCAGGAGAAATACGACGCCTGGCTCGCTGCCGCCGCAACCAATCTCGGCGAAGCGAACAAGGCGCTCATGGCGTCCATCGACGGCGCGGCCAAGACCGTTGACGTCGCCGCAAACGCCGCACAGTAATCGGAAGGGGAGCTCGACCCATGGCTGGAACAGCCGTTCACCACGATCACCGTCATGATCATTCCGATCATGCCCATGATGCCGACCACGCCCACAAGCCGCTGACCTTTTTTCAGCGCTGGTTCCTGTCGACCAACCACAAGGACATCGGCACGCTCTACCTGATCTTCGCGATCATCGCCGGCCTCATCGGCGGTACGCTGTCGGTCTTCATGCGCGCCGAACTGCAGGAGCCGGGCATCCAGATCTTCCACGGTCTGGCGCAGATGGTCTACGGCTTCGAGGGCGATGCTGCCATCGACGGCGGCAAGCACATGTTCAACGTCTTCACCACCGCCCACGCGCTGATCATGATCTTCTTCATGGTCATGCCGGCGCTGATCGGCGGCTTCGCCAACTGGATGGTGCCGATCATGATCGGCGCACCGGACATGGCCTTCCCGCGCATGAACAACATCTCCTTCTGGCTGATCGTGCCGGCCTTCCTGCTCGTGCTGCTTTCGATGTTCGTCGAAGGCCCGGCGGGTGCCTATGGGGCCGGCGGCGGCTGGACGATCTATCCGCCGTTCTCGACCTCCGGCATGCCGGGGCCGGCAATGGATCTGGCGATCCTCGGCCTGCATATCGCCGGCGCCTCGTCGATCCTTGGCGCGATCAACTTCATCACGACGATCCTCAACATGCGCGCCCCGGGCATGACGCTGCACAAGATGCCGCTCTTTGCCTGGTCCGTACTGATCACCGCCTTCCTTCTGCTGCTGTCGCTGCCCGTCCTGGCTGGCGCCATCACCATGCTTTTGACCGACCGCAATTTCGGCACGACGTTCTTCGCGCCCGAAGGCGGCGGTGACCCGATCCTGTTCCAGCACCTGTTCTGGTTCTTCGGTCACCCGGAAGTGTACATCCTGATCCTGCCGGGCTTCGGCATCGTCAGCCACATCATCTCGACCTTCTCGCGCAAGCCGATCTTCGGCTATCTCGGCATGGCCTATGCCATGGTCGCGATCGGCGCGGTCGGCTTCATCGTGTGGGCGCACCACATGTACACGGTCGGCATGTCGCTCGAGACGCAGCGTTACTTCGTCTTCGCGACGATGGTCATCGCGGTTCCGACGGGCGTGAAGATCTTCTCCTGGATCGCGACGATGTGGGGCGGCTCGATCCGCTTCACCACTCCGATGGTCTGGGCGATCGGTTTCATCTTCCTCTTCACCGTCGGCGGCGTCACGGGCGTCCAGCTCGCCAATGCCGGCCTCGACCGCGCCCTGCACGACACCTACTACGTGGTCGCCCACTTCCACTACGTGCTGTCGCTCGGCGCCGTCTTCGCGATCTTCGCGGCCTGGTATTACTGGTTCCCGAAGATGAGCGGCTACATGTACTCCGAGTTCCTCGGCAAGCTGCATTTCTGGGTGATGTTCGTCGGCGTGAACCTCATCTTCTTCCCGCAGCACTTCCTGGGTCTCGCCGGCATGCCGCGCCGCTACATCGACTATCCGGATGCCTTTGCCGGCTGGAACATGGTATCGTCCTACGGCTCCTACATCGCCGCCGCCGGCGTGCTGATCTTCCTCTACGGCGTCGCCGAGGCCTTCGCGAAGAAGCGCGTTGCAGGCGACAATCCGTGGGGTGAGGGCGCCAATACGCTCGAATGGCAGCTGTCCTCGCCGCCGCCGTTCCACCAGTGGGAACAGCTCCCGCGGATCAAGTGACGGACAACGAACAGAAGCCGCCGGTCACGGCGGCTTCTCCCCGCCGGCCTTCCGGCATGATGCGGCTTATCCGGCCGCAGCAAGTTCAGGAAAGAGACATGACGCTCATAGACAATCACGAGGCAGTCGGCATGGAAGGCGCCCCGCGCCTGTCCGAAGCCTCTGCGCGCGATTACTTCGAGCTCCTGAAACCGCGCGTCATGTCTCTGGTCGTCTTCACGGCCTTTGCCGGGCTCGTCCTCGCGCCCGGTTCCATCAATCCCTTCATCGGCTTCATCGCCATTCTCTGCATCGCCATCGGCGCCGGCGCCTCCGGTGCGCTGAACATGTGGTATGACGCCGACATCGATGCGGTGATGAGCCGAACCGCCAAGCGTCCCATTCCCGCCGGCAAGATCCTGCCGCAGGAAGCGCTTGCCTTCGGGCTCACCTTGTCGGCC
Source organism: Sinorhizobium glycinis (assembly GCF_001651865.1). Classification (GTDB taxonomy): domain Bacteria; phylum Pseudomonadota; class Alphaproteobacteria; order Rhizobiales; family Rhizobiaceae; genus Sinorhizobium; species Sinorhizobium glycinis. The sequence goes on along the minus strand of NZ_LPUX01000053.1, from coordinate 559,961 downwards.
TTTTCCGTGATCATCCTCGGACTCGCCGTAAACTGGCTCGCAGCCGGGTTGCTCGCCTTCACGATCTTCTTCTACGTGGTCATCTACACGATGTGGCTGAAGCGCTCGACGCCGCAGAACATCGTCATCGGCGGCGCCGCCGGAGCGTTCCCGCCGATGATCGGCTGGGCCTGCGTGACCGGTGGCGTGTCGGTCGAGAGCATAGTGCTCTTCCTCATCATCTTCCTCTGGACGCCGGCCCATTTCTGGGCGCTGGCGCTTTTCAAGATGGGCGACTACGGTGCCGTCGGCGTACCGATGATGCCGAACGTCTGCGGCGAGGCGACCACCAAGCGCCAGATCGTCGTGTATGCGCTGCTGACGGCGCTGAGCGGCATCTGTCCCACGCTGCTCGGCTTTGCGAGCATTGGATATGGAGCCTTCGCGACCGCCCTTGGCTTGGGCTTCATCTGGTATTCGCTCGCCGTGTTGCGCATGCCAGACGCCGACAAGCGGATGCTGCCGGCCAAGAAGCTCTTCGCCTTTTCGATCGCCTATCTCTTCGCGATCTTCTCGGCGCTGCTCATGGACCACGTGATCGCCCATGTCTGGCTCAACGCCGGAGGTGTCATCTGATGGAAACCGTCAAACTCAGCGAAGCCCAGAAGAAGTCGCGCCGCGGCCGCAACATCGCGCTCGGCCTGGTGCTCGCCGGACTTGTCGCGCTGTTCTATGTCGTCACGCTGATCAAGTTCGGCGGCGGCATGGCCCACTGAAGGTACGGCGCATGACGAAAACCCCGCAAACGCCCCGGAACCAACGCGCCAACGGCGCCATCGTCGGTGCCTGCCTTGCCTTCGCGGCAGGCATGGCCGGCATGGCCTATGCGGCCGTTCCGCTCTACGACATGTTCTGCCGGGTGACGGGCTATAACGGCACGACGCAGCGGGTCGAGCAGGCGTCCGACGTCATTCTCGACGAGAAGATCAAGGTGACCTTCGATGCGAATGTCGGGCCCGGTCTGCCATGGGATTTCGGGCCGGTCCAGCGTGACATCGACGTCAGGATCGGCGAGACCGTGCAGGTGATGTACCGCGCGAAGAACCTTTCGTCGAAGCCGACGACCGGCCAGGCGACGTTCAATGTGACGCCGATGGCGGCGGGCGCCTATTTCAACAAGGTGCAGTGCTTCTGCTTCACCGAAACGACGCTGCAGCCGAGCGAGGAAATGGAGATGCCCGTCGTCTTCTTCGTCGATCCGGAGATCGTAAAGCCGGTCGAGACCAAGGACATCAAGACACTGACGCTATCCTACACCTTCTATCCGCGCGAGCCGTCCAAGCCGGTCGCCGCGGTGAAGGACGAGGAAACTGACAACAGACTTTGAAAGGAGCGCCGTTTCGGCTATGCCGGGCGGGCGACAAGAGAGGACTATCGGGGATTACTGACATGGCCGGAGCGCATCAGAAGAATCACGACTACCACATCATCGATCCGAGCCCGTGGCCGTTGCTCGCCTCCATCGGCGCCTTCGTCATGGCCTTCGGCGGCGTCGGCCTCATGCGCTACGCTGCCGGCGGCTCGTTCAAGCTGTTCGGCCTCGAACTCGCCAATCCGTGGATATTCGCGATTGGCCTTGCGATTATCCTCTACACGATGTTCGGCTGGTGGTCGGACACGATCAAGGAAGGCCGTGAGGGTCATCACACCCGCGTCGTGTCGCTGCACCTGCGCTACGGCATGATCATGTTCATCGCCTCCGAGGTCATGTTCTTCGCCGCCTGGTTCTGGGCGTTCTTCGATGCCAGCCTGTTTGCCGGCGAACCCATCCAGGCCGCCCGCGCCGCCTATACCGGCGGCGTCTGGCCGCCGAAGGGCATCGAGGTCCTCGACCCGTGGCACCTGCCGCTCTACAACACGGTCATCCTGCTGCTTTCCGGCACCACGGTTACCTGGGCGCATCACGCGCTGCTGCATGGCGACCGCAAGGGCCTCGTCTCCGGTCTGACGCTCACCGTGCTGCTCGGCGTGCTCTTCTCCTTCGTCCAGGGCTACGAATACGCGCACGCCCCGTTCGCCTTCCGCGACTCGATCTATGGCGCCACCTTCTTCATGGCGACCGGCTTCCACGGTTTCCACGTTCTCGTCGGCACCATCTTCCTGCTGGTCTGCCTGTTCCGGGCGCTGGGAGGCGGCTTCAGCCAGCAGCATCATTTCGGTTTCGAGGCGGCTGCCTGGTACTGGCACTTCGTTGACGTGGTCTGGCTGTTCCTCTTCTTCTCCATCTACATCTGGGGGGGATGGGGAGCGCCGATCGCCCACGGCTAATGCCGGCGCGGTGCGATGATAAGGGGCGGCTGCGGCGACGCGGCCGCCCTGTTTCGTTTGAGAGCGATGGTTGGGCGATGAAGAACGCGGGTGTGTGGCTACTTGCTGCAGCATTTTTCCTGGCCGCGCCGTTTCCTATGGCGGCTGCCGAAACGGCGGACAAGGTTGTCGTCTACAAGGAGCGTCGCGTCCTGCAACTGTTCAAGGGCGAGCGGCTGCTGCGCGAGTTTCCTGTCGCGCTCGGCGGCGATCCGGTGGGAGACAAGGTACAGGAAGGCGATCGGCGGACACCGGAGGGGCGCTATGTTCTGGACTGGCGCAACGACGCGAGCAGTTTCTACCGCTCGATACACATCTCCTATCCGGCCCACGAAGATGTTGAGGCCGCGGCGGCCAAGGGCGTGCAGCCCGGCGGCATGATTATGATCCACGGACAGCCCAATTATTTCGGCTGGCTGGCCTTTTTGACGCAGATGTTCGATTGGACGGACGGCTGCATTGCCGTTACCAATGCCGAGATGGACGAAATCTGGGACATGGTCCCGAACAACACGGCGATCGAGATCAATCCATGAATGATGACAAGGCGCTATATCCGCCGGTTGACCCGATCCTGACAGGGGTCAAGGGACTTTGCCCGCGCTGCGGCCAAGGCCGCGTCTTCGATGGTTTCCTGAAGGTTCGGCCGGCCTGCGAGAGTTGCGAACTCGATTATCGCTTTGCCGACGCCGGCGATGGCCCCGTCGTTTTCGTCATTCTGATTGTCGGCTTCATTGTCGTAGGGGCTGCGCTGTGGATGGAGGTCAACCTCAATCCGCCGCTATGGCTGCACTTCCTGCTCTGGATACCCTTGGCGACGGTGTTCAGCCTTGTCCTGACGAGGATGTTGAAGGGCGTGCTGATCAATCTGCAGTATCGCAACAATGCGCGTTCGGGCGAAATTGATCGTGGCTGAGGCGCATGAGTCGACTTCACGCGGCCGCTTCGGACCGATTGCCGGTCTCGTCCTTGTCGCGATCGCCTTCATCGTGCTCATCGCGCTCGGCACATGGCAGGTGGAGCGCCTGCAATGGAAGGAGGCGCTGATCGCGGCGATCGCCGAGCGGCGGTCGGCGCCGCCGGTCTCGGTTGAGGAGATCGAGGCCATGACTGCGGCTGGCGAGGACGTCGACTATCGCACCACGCGCGTGTCTGGCGTCTACGATCACGACAAGGAGCGGCACTTCTTTGCCACGCATGAGGGGCGTACCGGCTATTACGTATTCACGCCGCTGATGCTGGCGGACGGCCGCGCCCTGTTCATCAATCGCGGCTTCGTGCCGTTCGAGAAGAAGGACGCCGCGACGCGGCCCGAGGGCGAGGTTACTGGAAACGTGACCGTCGATGGCCTGGCGCGGCCGCGACTTTCGGGTAAGCCGTCATCGCTGGTGCCCGATAACGATGTCGCCAAAAACATCTTCTATTGGAAGGATCTCGACGCGATGGCCAGCGCGGCCGGCCTTGCCGCCGATCGCGTCCTGCCCTTCTTCGTCGATGCGGATGCTTCGGCAAATCCGGGCGGCCTGCCGATTGGCGGGGTGACGCAGTTCGACCTGCCGAACAACCACCTCCAATATGCGCTCACCTGGTACGGCCTCGCGGCGGCGCTCCTTGTCGTGAGCGGAGCATATCTTTATCGCCAGCGACACAGGGATACTTCCGAAAGGTGACATGGGGAACGAATGGGTATTCTCGCCGCCATCCTGATCGCGCTTACCGCTTTGCTGCACGTCGACTTTCTCGTGCTCGAAATGTTTCTTTGGACGAAGCCCCAAGGCAGGGCGGTCTTCCGGATGACGGCGGAGCGGGCCGAGACGACGCGGGTGCTCGCGGCCAATCAGGGGCTCTATAACGGGTTCCTGGCCGCGGGTTTGCTATGGTCGCTGCTCCAGCCCGAGCCACCCTTTGCCCTGCAGCTGAAGGTGTTCTTTCTTGTGTGCGTGATCGTTGCGGCTATATATGGCGCATGGTCGGTCAAGCCCCGCATTCTCCTCGTGCAGGGCGGCCCGGCAATGCTCGCGCTCCTGTTCGTACTACTGGCGTCCTGATCAATGGCCTCATCCACGGCAGCAAAATCCCCGATCACCATACGTCTGTGCGGGCCGCGCGGCTTCTGCGCCGGCGTCGACAGGGCCATCCAGATCGTCGTGCTCGCGCTCAAGGAATTCGGTGCTCCGGTCTATGTCCGCCACGAGATCGTACACAACCGCTATGTCGTCGAGGGGCTGGAAGCGAAAGGGGCAATCTTCGTCGAGGAGCTCGACGAAATCCCGCCGGAGCATCGCAAGCAGCCGGTCGTCTTCTCCGCCCATGGCGTGCCGAAGTCGGTGCCCGCCGATGCCGATCAACGCAATCTCTTCTATCTCGACGCGACCTGTCCGCTGGTCTCGAAAGTGCACAAGCAGGCGATGCGCCACCACCGGCTGGGCCGCCATGTGGTGTTGATCGGCCATGCCGGGCATCCCGAGGTCATCGGCACGATGGGGCAATTGCCGGAGGGGGCGGTCTCCCTCATCGAGACGGTGGAGGATGCCGATGCCTATGTGCCGCCGGACCCGGACAATCTCGGCTTCGTGACGCAGACGACGCTGTCCGTCGACGACACCGCGGGGGTCATCAAGCGCTTGCATGAGCGTTTCCCCAACCTGACGGCGCCGGCGGCCGATTCCATCTGCTACGCCACGACCAACCGGCAGGAGGCGGTCAAGCAGGCGGCCCCCGGCTGCGACCTGTTCCTGGTCGTCGGTGCCCCCAACTCGTCGAATTCCAAGCGGCTCGTCGAAGTGGCATTGCGGGCCGGGGCGAAGCATGCCGTCCTCGTGCAGCGCGCCTCGGAGATCGACTGGGATGGCCTCGGCGAGATCGCCACGGTCGGGCTGTCGGCCGGCGCGTCGGCGCCGGAAGTAATCGTCAACGAGATCATCGAGGCGTTCCGCGAACGCTATCACGCGGCCGTCGAGCTCGCCGACACGGTCGAGGAGAACGAGAATTTCCTGGTCAACCGCGAGCTCCGCCATGTCGAATTGACCGTCGCCGATATGGCCTTCGTCAACGGAGAATAGGGCGCGACGATAAAGCGTTCCGCTCCACCCCTTGGAATCCTTTTCCGGAAAGTAGCACGCCTTGGCAGTTTACACCGATATCACGGAAGACGAGTTGACCCGCTTTCTGGCCGCCTATGACGTGGGGGCGCTGACCTCCTACAAGGGCATCGCCGAAGGGGTGGAGAACTCGAACTTCCTTCTCCATACGACCAAGGGCTCCTACATCCTCACGCTTTACGAAAAGCGCGTGAATGCCGATGACCTGCCGTTCTTCCTGGGGCTGATGCACCATCTCGCGGAAAGGGGGCTTTCCTGCCCGCTTCCTCTGCCGCGCGCCGATGGCGCGCTCCTCGGCACGCTGTCCGGCCGGCCGGCGGCCGTTATCTCCTTCCTCGAAGGCATGTGGCTGAGGAAGCCCGAGGCGCAGCATTGCCGCGAGGTAGGCAGGGCGCTCGCGTCGATGCACGAAGCGGCCGAAGGTTTTCCCTTGAAGCGGGCCAACGCGCTCTCCGTCGGTGGCTGGCGGCCGCTCTGGCGGAATTCCGAGGCCCGCGCCGACGAGGTGCAAGACGGACTGAAGGAGGAGATCGCGGCGGAACTCGCCTATCTCGAAGAGCATTGGCCGAGGAGCCTGCCGGCCGGCGTGATCCATGCCGATCTCTTCCCGGACAACGTCTTCTTTCTCGGCGACCGCCTTTCAGGGCTCATCGACTTCTACTTCGCCTGCAACGATTTCCTCGCCTACGACATTGCTGTCTGCCTGAACTCCTGGTGCTTCGAGAAGAACGGCTCCTACAACATCACCAAAGGCATGGCCTTGCTTTCGGGCTACGAAAGCGTGCGACAGCTGACGGCGGACGAGGTCGCGACGCTGCCGCTGCTGGCGCGCGGCTCGGCGCTGCGCTTCTTCCTGACGCGCCTCTACGACTGGCTGATGACGCCGGCCGGCGCGCTGGTGGTCAAGAAGGACCCGCTCGAATATCTGACGAAGCTCCGCTTCCATCGTGCCGTCACCTCGAGCGTCGAATACGGCCTGAGACGCCAAGAGGCTTGGCAATGAAGCACGTCGACATCTTTACCGACGGGGCCTGCTCGGGAAATCCTGGGCCCGGCGGCTGGGGTGCGGTGCTGCGCTACGGCGAGGTGGAGAAGGAGATGTTCGGCGGCGAGGCGGATACCACCAACAACCGCATGGAACTGATGGCCGCAATCTCGGCCTTGAACGCGCTGAAGCAGCCCTGCGAGGTCGATCTGCACACTGACAGCAAATATGTCATGGACGGCATCTCGAAATGGATTCACGGCTGGAAACGCAACGGTTGGAAGACGGGGGACAGGAAGCCGGTGAAGAATGGCGAGCTCTGGCAGGCGCTCGACGAGGCGAGGGGCCGCCATCAGGTGACCTGGCACTGGGTCAAGGGGCACGCCGGCCATCCGGAGAACGAGCGCGCCGATGAACTGGCACGCAAGGGCATGGAGCCGTTCAAGAAGGTGCGCCCGACGGATGCGGTGAAGTAGCGCCGCACGGCCAGGATCACTTTTGCGAATACAGGATTGTTGGGCGATTGCCCCTCACCCTAACCCTCTCCCCGCAAGCGGGGAGAGGGGACTTGCAGCGGCGCCGCGTGTCCCTTCGCCCCGCTTGCGGGGAGAAGGTGCCGGCAGGCGGATGAGGGGCCGAGACGGCGCGATGCGCTATAACTCAGAGCTGCTCCAACATCGCCGCCGCGCCGGAAACCGTCGCCTGACCGGGCGCGTCCTCGACATTCAGCGCCTTGACGACGCCATCCTCGACCAGCATCGAATAGCGCTTCGAGCGGATGCCGAGCGTGCCGGCCGAGAGATCGATATCGAGGCCGAGCGCCTTGGTGAAGGCAGCGTTCCAGTCGGACAGAAAATGGATCTTGCCCATGCCGCCCGACGCCGTTGCCCAGGCACCCATCACATGCAGGTCGTTGACGGCGACCACGGCGATATCGTCGACGCCGCGGGCGAGGATCGCGTCGCGATTTTCGAGATAGCCGGGAAGATGATTGAGCGAGCAGGTCGGGGTGAACGCTCCAGGCACGGCGAAAAGAACGACGCGCTTGCCCTTGAAGAGCTGGTCGGTGGTTACCTCGACCGGGCCGTCGGCGGTCTTTTCCTTGAAGGTTGCGTTGGGCAGCTTGTCTCCGACAGCAATGGTCACGGGGTCTCTCCTCGATTTCACTTCGCGGTTCGGCAATGGGGTTGCCGAGCCTGCGAGCGACTATAGGAGCGCGTCAGTCAAAGGCAAGCGTGGTTTCCATGCTGCGATCGCCGGCGCGCACGGTGAGAGCAATTGGTTTTCCGGCAATCGTCCGGTCCTTGCCGGCGAGCTTAACCGGAATGTCCACACGGCGATCTGCGCCGGTCAGGTCTCCGACGACCGATGGTCCGAAGGAGACCCCCGCGGGGCCGGCGAGGAAGATCTCCGGCTTTCCCGCACCTTGCGGAAGCCGGAGATCGAGGTGAATGGTGCCGGCAGCCGCGTCGAAGACCGCCTTCGCAATCCTGAAGTCACCCGATGGCGGCTCCGGAAGCGCTGCGACGGCCTTCTCAATGCGGGCGCTGTCCAGCGGATTGTCGAAATCGCCGCTTTTCAGCGCCAGATCGAGCGTCCCCTGAACCGGGATACAGATGTCCTCGCAAACGCCGAGGAACACGGAAGCGCGGACCGCCAGATCCTTTTCGTCGCTCACCCGTTTCAGTACCAGCGGGAAGGCGACCGAACTGTCGTAACCCGCATAGCGCCCCGGTCCCTCGCCAAAGGTCTTCGGTGCGGGAAAGCGGATCGCCTCCAGGGCGATGCCGCCGGCCGGATCGAGCGTGACCTGCGGCGGTATTCCGCTCGCGCCCGGGTCGCGCCAGTAGGTCTTCCAGCCGGGCTCGAGCTTGATCTCGAGAATGGCGGGAATGGAGCCATCCGGTCTGGGCTGGGAGGCGACGATGCGGATTGCGCCGCCGGGAGAGGTTACCCATGCGCTGGCGGCCGCCTGGGCCTGGACCGGCAGAAAAATAGCGACGAGAAGACTTGCCTTCGCGAGGTGCTGAGCCATCTTCTTCCTGGTTCGGCGTCTGGTCATCACCTAGCACTAGCGCGTTTCGGCATCAGTCTCCAGCCGCCGCGAGAGGCTCGCGATCATATCTGCTTGATCGGCCCATGTTGGATGATGTGGTTCCGCCCGTTTCCGGGCTCTAACTTGCGTTTCGATTAGCTTCTTGATCGTTGGGGCTCGAAATCAACGCGAAAGAGCGTCGTGCGTGCAAATTTCGGCCCGCGCCACGTAGAGGCGCTTTTCATTTCGTGCCGAATTGGTAGGCTATCTTCATTATGGCAACAAGCGTGCAGCAGAAGATACGCGAACGTGGTTTCCTTGACGGTCAGTTCCTGATCGCCATGCCCAGCATGTTCGATGCCAATTTTGCCCGCACGGTCATCTTCGTCTGCGCTCATTCGGAAGACGGCGCGATGGGCTTCGTGTTGAACCGGCCTCAGCGGCTGACCTTTCCCGACGTGCTCCTGCACCTTCAGCTGCTTGACCCGGACGAAGCGATCCGGCTGCCTTCGGCGGCCCGTGAATTCCAGATCCAGGCCGGCGGGCCCGTCGAAACCGGCCGTGGCTTCGTGCTGCATTCGGACGATTACCTGAGCGATTCGAGCATCCCGGTCAGCGACGATATCTGCCTGACGGCGACGCTCGACATCGTCAAGGCGATTTCGCGCGGCGAGGGACCAATCAAGGCCACGATGCTGCTCGGCTATGCCGGCTGGGGACCGGGGCAGCTCGAAAACGAAATCTCCAGCAACGGCTGGTTGACGTGCCCGGCGCGCGAGGAGCTGATCTTCAGCCGTGACCTCGACGAGAAATACGATCGAGCGCTTGCGATGATGGGCATTTCTTCGGCTATGCTCTCCTCTGACGCCGGCCACGCCTGACAGGCATCCTGCCGCTTTCCGCCCTTACGCCCTCTTCATGAGCGGAAACCGCTCCTTAAGGAGCCGCAGGATCGATTCCGACCCGACGGGTGGTCCGAACAGGAAGCTCTGGCCGTAGTCGCAGCCCATCTGCGCGAGCTGGATCGCATCCTCCTCCGACTCGATGCCTTCGGCGACGACCCGCATGTCGAGTTCGCGCGCCATGGCGATCACCGATCGCAGCACAACGCCGCGCTTGTCGCTCGGATCGCGCACTAGCGCTTTGTCGATCTTGATCGTGTCGAAGGGGAAACGGGTCAGATAGGAAAGCGAGGAATGGCCGGTGCCGAAATCGTCGAGCGCGAGCCGCAGTCCCGCTTCCCTGAGCTTTTCGAGAACGAGACGGGCCTGTTCCGGATTTTCCATCACCAGCGATTCGGTTAGCTCCATCTTCACCTTGGCCGGGTCGCAGCGGTTCTTGTTGAGGATGGCGCGGACGTCGTCATAAAGGCCGCTGTTCAGGAGCTGCGCGCTCGACAGGTTGATCGAGACGAAGATCGGCAGATCGCCGGTCTGGATCTGCCATTCGGAAAGGTCGCTCGTCGCCCGGTCGAAGGCGAACATGCCGAGCTGGTTGATGATGTCGGAATTTTCGGCGATCGGGATGAATTCGGTCGGCGAAATATTGCCGCGCTTCGGATGGTCCCAACGCATCAGCGCCTCGAAACCGGCGACCTCGGCGTCGCTGAGACGCACGATCGGCTGGTAGACGAGCGACAGCTCCTTGCGTTCGATCGCCCGCTTCAGATCCGCTTCGAGCTGAAGGCGATCCGATCCGGATGTCCGGAAGGCTGGCCGGAAGGGTTCGACGCGGTTGCCGCCCTCCTTCTTGGCGCGGAACATTGCAAGCTCGGCATCGTCGAGCAGGCTTGCGGCGCTCTGCTCCTGATCGAGCCAGGATACGAGGCCGATCGAAGCGGTGAGGTTGATTTCGCGGTTGCCGTAGTTGAGCGGTACCATGATCGCCTTGCTGACCGCATCGGCGAAATCGGCGATCTTCGCCGGGTCGCGTTCGGACATGAGGATCAGCCCGAACTGGTCGCCGCCGAGGCGGGCGAGCGTGTCCTGCGGGCGCAGGAGCCGGCGCAGCCGCCGCGTCAGCGCGATCAGAATGTTGTCGCCGGCGGCAATCCCGAGCAGGTCGTTGACCTGCTTGTAGCGGTCGATGTCCATGGCGAGAACCGTCGGCCGCGTCGCCGCGGCGCCGTCGGACATCAACAGGATCGCCTGCAGGCGGTCGAGGAAAACCTGGCGGTTCGGCAGGCCGGTGAGGTTGTCGAGGAGCGCGTTCTGCAGGAGCCGCTCGACCGAATTGCGCTGTTCGGTGATGTCGACGATGGTGCCGACGCAGCGGATGATCTCGCCATTGGCGCCCAGTACCGGCCGGGCCCGGATCGACAGCCAGTGATAATGGCCGTCCTCGGCGCGCGCACGAAACTCATGGTTCAACCGGCCGCGCCTGTGTTCGAGAAGCACATCCAGCGTTGCCCGGAAACGGTCGCGGTCATCCGGATGCAGCCGCGGCACCCAATTGCGGACCGGTCCGCTCATCGTGCCGAGCGAGAGGCCGAGCTGGTGCGAAATATCCGGGATCGTGACGACCCGGTCGCGCGCGACGTCCCAGTCCCAGACGGTGTCTCCCGAACCGGTCAGCGCCAGCGCCTGCCGCTCGAGGTCCGAGAAGAGGCCCTGCTGGTAGGCGCCGCCGGCGAAGGCGTGCTGCATGACCGTGAAGCCGATTAGCAGGACGATCAGCACGAGGCCGCCGCCAAGCGCCGGCTGGACGATATCATTGGCGAGCTGGCCGGTAACCGCGAGCCACGCGCCGAACAGCCAGACGAGGATCAGGAGCCAGGCCGGAACGAGGAGGATGGCGCGGTCGTAACGGTTGAAGCCGAGATAGGCGATCAGCGCGATACCGGCGGTCGCGGTCAGCGCGAAGGAGAGGCGGGCGATGCCGGAGGCAATGGCCGGGTCATAGACGGCGACCCCGAAGAGCAGGCCGAGACCGAGAATCCAGGCGAGCGTCGCATAGCCGAGATGCTGGTGCCAACGGTTGAGGTTCAGATAGGTGAAAAGGAAGATCACCAGGCCGGCCGCCAGGAAGACCTCCGTTCCGGCTCGCCATATGCGCTCGTCATCCGCCGTTACGCTGATCAGCTTCGAGAGAAAGCCGAAGTCGACGCAGATATAGGCCAGAACGGCCCAGGCGAGCGCCGCCGTTGCCGGCAGCATCGAGGTGCCTTTGACGACGAAGAGAATGGTCAGGAACACTGCGAGCAGCCCGGCGATCCCCAGCACGATGCCGCGATAGAGCGTAAAGGCGTTGACCGTGTCCTTGTAGGCGTCCGGCTGCCAGAGATAGATCTGCGGCAGCTCCGGCGTCGCAAGCTCGGCGACGAAGGTGATGACGGCGCCGGGGTTGAGCGTGATGCGGAACACATCTGCCTCGTCGCTCGGCTGCCGGTCGAGGGCGAAACCTTCGCTCGGCGTGATCGACAGGATGCGTTGCGAGCCGAGATCCGGCCAGAACAGTTTCGAATTGACCAGCCGGAAATGCGGCGCGACGATCACCCGCTCGAGCTGCTCTTCGGAAACATTGGCAAGCGCGAAGACGGCCCAGTCGCCCTGGTGATGCTCCGTGCTCGATCTGACTTCGATGCGCCGCACGATGCCGTCCGTTCCGGGGGCGGTGGACACCTGGAAAGCCTCGCCGCGGCCCGAGTAGATTTCCGTCGTGGCGGTCAGGTCGAGCGCGGTGTCCTCGCGCGAGATCTTCACGGGCTCGAGCGCATGGGCGAGGCCGCCCGCGACGCCGAAGATGAAAACGGCGAATGCGACCAGAAACGCCGCCAGCCTTGCGGCTGGCCATGCGAACGGCTTGCGGGTCAGGGGCATCAAAGGGGCATATTCCTGTTCGGTACGGCATCCGCGGACAGAAGCGAAAACATCAAGTGATCGCGCCACTGGCCGTTTATCTTCAAGTACTGTCTCAAGTAGCCTTCGCGCTCAAAGCCGGCCTTTTCAAGGAGCCGAATGCTCCGTGTGTTTTCTGGAATACAGGCTGCTTCGATACGGTGCAACTCGAGGGTCGAAAAGATATAGGGGATCGTCAGCCGCAGCCCCTCGTGCATGTGCCCCCGACCGGCGAATTTCTGCCCCATCCAGTAGCCTATCATGCAGTTCTGCGCCGCGCCCCGACGAATATGGCCGATCGTCAGGCCGCCAAGCAGGGTCTCGTCGGATCGGCGGAACAGGAACAGCGGCACCGCCTGGCCGGAGGCATATTCCTGTTCGTTGCGGATGACGCGGCTGCGAAACGCTCCCTCGGTCATCTCGTCGGTCCGCCAGGTCGGCTCCCAAGGTTCCAGGAAGGCGCGGCTTTCGCTGCGCAATTGGTACCACTGCCGGTAGTCGGCGTAGCGGGGGAGGCGGAGAATGTAATCCTTGTTGGCGATCTCGACCGATTCGGGCTGCCGCGACAGGAACCGAAAAACCGATCGTGCCATATACGCCTCCGGGCCCATATTCGCATGCCGGCGGGTGGAGATCGGCTTAATGCTCTTTCCCATCCCGCTCAGGTCAACTTACGCAGCCGGGCCGAATGGCAGCCCGGAACACGCCATCATTCCCAAGGATCTCGAAGGCGCTGTCTCATTGCGAAGCGTTGCACAAGTCAGCGCCTAAATCGAATCCGATTTTAAGATTGTGCAAGAAAAACACGGTTCTCGCGGGGGCTCGGCACGCGATCCCGCGAACTACAGCGCCGTGCGTCTTATCAGACGCACAAAGGACGCTGTAGCACTTTGAATCGCTGCATGTTTTTTCCTTAAATCGGCTACGATTTAAGGAAACATGCAGTAGGATGTGCCGCTAACCGGCGAGGGCTTGGACGGCGGCGGGCTTGGTGTTGAGAGACGACAGAATGTCGCTCATCGGGGCGAGCTGATCGAGGGGGCCGATGGCCGAAAGGGTCGGGACCGTATCGAAGAAGAGCCGACCGGCAAGGTCGGTCAGCCGCTCTATCGTGATGCCGGACAGCCGTTCCATCAGTTCCTCATTGGGAATGGGACGGCCATAGAGCATCATCTGGCGGGCGATCTGGCCGGCGCGTGCCGCCGGGCTTTCCTGCCCCATCAGCAGTTGCGCCCGGATCTGCGCACGGGCACGCTCGATCTCCTGCTGGTCGATGCTCGTCGAGGACTTGCGCAACTCCTCGATGATCACCGGCATAAGTTCGGGCAGGTTCTCGCCGCCCGTTGCGGCGTGGATGCCGAAGATGCCGGTGTCGGAAAAGCCCCAATGGAAGGCGTAGACCGAATAACAGAGGCCGCGACGTTCGCGCACTTCCTGGAAGAGGCGCGAGGACATGCCGCCGCCGAGGATGTTGGCAAGGATCTGCGAGCAGTAAAAGTCCCGGGCGTGATAGGCCTTCCCTTCGAAGCCGAGCAGCACCTGCGCGTCCATCAGGTCCCGGCTCTCGCGGCTGTCGCCGCCGGTGTACTGCGCCGTATCGAGGACCGGAGGCGACAGCGGCGCGACGGGCAGGGCGGAAAAGCGCTCCTGCACCTGACGCACGATCGTATCGTGGTCGACGGCGCCGGCGGCAACGATGAACATTCTGTCGGTCGTATAGTTGCGGCCGAGATATTGGCGGATCTGGTCCGGTGTGAACGACATCACCGTTTCGGGCGTGCCGAGGATGGGGCGCCCGACGGTCTGGTCGCGATAGGCGGTCTCGGCGAAGCGGTCGAAGACGACATCATCCGGCGTGTCGTCGGCCGCGCCGATCTCCTGCAGGATGACGTGCTTCTCGCGCCTGAGCTCTTCCTCGTCGAAAGTGGATTCCGTGAGGATGTCCGCAAGAATGTCGATCGCCAGCGGCACGTGGTCCTTGAGCACCCGGGCGTAGTAGGAGGTCGTCTCGGTGGAGGTGGCGGCGTTCACCTCGCCGCCGACGTTTTCGATCTCTTCAGCGATCTGGCGGGCGCTGCGCCGCCTCGTCCCCTTGAAAGCCATGTGCTCCAGCAGATGCGCAATTCCGTGTTCATCCACGGTCTCGTTGCGCGAACCGGACTTGATCCAGACCCCGAGCGCCACGCTTTCCAGATGCGGCATTCGCTCGGTTACCACCGTCAGCCCGGAAGGGAGCCGGGTGCACTCAACTTTCATCATCCGTTTCTTTCGTTCTTCTAGTCCCGAACGCGGGTACGCTCGCCGATGAAGGTTTCGACGCTTTTCAGCTCCGCATCCAGGATATCGAAACGCTCCGCCCTGGTCATGAGATCAGCAAGCCACGTCGGAAGCGCGGGGTCAATACCACTTGCCGATTTTACCGCGTCCGGAAATTTCGCGGGGTGGGCGGTCCCGAGCGTCACCATCGGCGCCGACGATTTCTCGTGCTTGGCGGCGACTGAGACGCCGATTGCCGTATGCGGATCAAGCAGATAGCCCGTCTTCTCGAAGGTCTTCCGGATCGTCGCCGCCACCTGCTTCTCCGAGGCGCGGCCGGCGCGGAATTCCTTGCGGATTTTTTTTAGTGCGCCCTCATCGATCGCGAAGGAACCGGATTGCTTCAGGCTTGCCATTGCGGCGCGCACCCCTGCCGCCTCGCGCCCAAAGGCTTCGAACAGGAGCCGCTCGAAGTTGGATGAGATCTGGATATCCATCGAGGGTGAGGTTGTCGCCTTGACCTCGCGCATCTCGTAGCGGCCGGTCTTCAGCGTGCGCGCCAGAATGTCGTTTTCGTTGGTGGCGATGACCAGCTTGTCGATCGGCAGGCCCATACGCTTGGCGACATAGCCGGCGAAAATGTCGCCGAAGTTGCCGGTCGGCACGGTGAAGGAGATCTTCCGGTCCGGGCCGCCGAGCGCGATCGCCGTCGTGAAATAATAGACGATCTGCGCCATGATGCGCGCCCAGTTGATCGAGTTGACGCCCGAGAGCTTCACGCGGTCACGGAAAGCCGTGTCGTTGAACATGGCTTTGACGAGATTCTGGCAGTCGTCGAAATTGCCCTTGATGGCGATCGCATGGACGTTCGCCGCACTGGCGGTCGTCATCTGCCTCTGCTGCACCGGCGAAACCTTGCCGTGGGGGAACAGGATGAAGATGTCGGTCCGTTCGCGGCCTGCAAAGGCGTCGATCGCAGCACCCCCCGTATCGCCCGAGGTTGCCCCGACGATCGTCGCCCGTTCGCTGCGCTCGGCGAGCACATGGTCCATGAGGCGGGCCAGCAATTGCATGGCGACGTCCTTGAAGGCCAATGTCGAACCGTGGAAGAGTTCCATGACGAAGGAGTTGGGGCCGGTCTGGACGAGGGGCGCGATGGCCGGATGGCGGAAAGTGGCATAGGCCTCGTCGATCATCTCGCGGAATTTCGCCGCCGGGATTTCGCCGTTCGTGAACGGTTCGAGAACGGCGAAGGCGACTTCCTGATAGGACTTGCCGCGCAACGCCCGGATTTCCTTTTTCGGAAAGGTCGGCCATTCCTTCGGCAGGTACAGGCCACCGTCACGAGCAAGTCCCGCCAGGAGAGCGTCGCAGAAACCGAGGGGCGCCGCTTCCCCGCGCGTCGAAATATACTTCACCTTCTTCATCCTTCGTTACCGCATCTCAAAGTTACAGCAGGCAGGTGGGCGGACGATCCGCACCCTCACCGCGCTATCACGCCGGCGTTGCATATCCTTTAAGGGAGAGCCGCCGCCCAGCCACCTATTTGTTCCAGCTCGCCGAATATCGCGCGGACATTCTTGTCACCATGGCAAATTTCCGAGCCTCTTCGGAATTTGGGGCTGACAACGGCCGACCGGTCGATTTTTCGTTTTGCCGCTGCTATAGACGATGCCCGGTGGCCAAGAAAGGCCTTCATCGAGTGTCGGTCTGGAGGAGGAGGGGGTTGCGCATGGGTTCCTGCTCCGGCCGTGGAAGGGATCGCGACAGCTTCGGCCTCTCAGGCCACAACTGCCGTGATCTGGAAGTTTCACCAGTTCAGTAGGGGTTGTGCAACGTGTCTGGCAATGTGTCTCGCCATCTTCTCGCAATGTCTATCCTTTTGGTCGTCGCCGGCTGTAACAAGACGCAAGACGGCGGCTCCATCGAAGCGGGCGGCAATGCGAACGCGCCGACGCCGGCCGTGATCCAGGCGGCCTGCCCGCCGGTGACGCTGAGAGACGGCACCGCCTCCTATCGCACCTATGCGAAGGGCGGCAAGGACGACCCGACCAAGGTCGTCTACCAGGCGTCCCTTGCCGATACCACGCGGCAATGCGTGCAGAGCGCAGACTCCCTGACCGTGACGGTCGTCGCCCAGGGCCGCGTCGTGGCCGGCCCCGCCGGCGGTCCGGGCAAGCTGACCATGCCGATCCGCGTGGCGGCGACCGACGGAGAAAAGACGCTCTATTCCGAACTGACGCAATATCCGGTCGAGGTCCCGCCGGGCAGCACGAACACGCAATTCGTCTTCACCAAGGCGGATGTCACGCTCCCGGCCGGCGCCGGATCGGACGCCAAGATCTTCATCGGCTTCGACGAGGGACCGCAGAAGGCGAAGCAGTAGCCGGTTCGGGGCCCTGCGAAATCAAATCGCAGGTTTCTGCTCATCCCACGCTTGATGCGCAACGCCGGAGCACAGCCCCGGCGCTGCATTTTCCGTTGACGCTCGCTCACTCCGCCGCGACGCTCTTGCCGGCTTCCCACTTGTAGAGCGAGAAGCTCGGAGAGGTGAGGTCGCCGGCTTCGCCGTAGGTCAGCTTGCCGATGGCGGTGTCGATCGCCTCGCCGGATTTGATCGCAGTCGCAACGGCTGTCGCGTCCTCGGCGGAGCCCGCCTTCTCGATGCCAGCCTTGATGACCTGAACGGCGGCGTAGGCATTGAGCGTGAAGGCTTCGGCGGGAATATTCTTGGCATTCAGGGCCTCGATCACCGGGGCTGCGGCCGGGTGGCGGGTCGCGTCGCTGGCATTCGTGTAGATCGTCCCCTCGGCAGCGTTTCCGCCGATCGCCCAGAACTCGGTATTGGAAAGGCCGTCGCCGCCGATCAGCTGCGCATTGACGCCCTGGTCGCGCATCTGGCGGATCATCAGGCCGGCCTCGGCGTGATAGCCGCCGAAATAGACGACGTCGACATTCTCGGCCTTGAGGCGTGTGACGATGGCGCTGAAGTCCTTCTCGCCGGGGTTCAAGCCTTCGTAAACGACTTCCGTGATGCCGCCTGAATTGATTGCCGCCTTGAAGCCGTCGGCAAGGCCCTTGCCATAGGCACCCTTGTCGTGCAGCACGGCGATGCGCTTGTCCTTGAGGTTCTTGACGACATAATCGGCGGCGACGACGGCCTGCTGGTCGTCGCGGCCGCAGGTCCGCAGCACGTTCCACAGCCCCCGTGTGGTCAGGTCCGGCGTGGTCGCCGTCGGCGTGACCATCAGGATGCCGTTCTCGGCGAGCACGTCGGATGCCGGCATGGCGGTGCCGGAGAGCACCGGCCCGACGACATAGCGCACCCCTTCGCCGGCAAGCTGGTTCGAGACGGAGACGGATTGCTTGGGCTCACCGGCATCGTCGACGATCTTGATGACGATCTTCTCGCCCTTGATGCCGCCGGCGTTGTTGATGGCTTCGACGGCTGCTTCGGCACCGTTCTTCACCTGCTCGCCAAAGGCCGCGACCGGGCCGGTGAGCGGCGTGATCACGCCGAGCGTGATGTCGGCATGGGCGAGGGGCGCGAAGGCGACACCGGCAGCCAGGGTCATTCCGGTCCATAGTGAAAGGCGCATGGTGCTTCCTCCTTTGAAAATTGGCTTCGATGATAGTCTTGATATAGCCCGCGCGAGCCGTCCGAAAAGTCGCTGATTTTTGGAGAACGCCATACGTCTTCGACGCGGCATGCCCGTCGTTTCGCGCGCCGAATCTTTGACTGGCGTTCACGGTCGTTCGAACGCTCTTGGCGCTGGCGATCGCCGGAGCAAAACGCGATGGGGCAGGTGATCGGTGAGGATCAGGCCGTCAGGGACTCGGCCCATTCGGCAAGCGCGGCAATGACGCCCGGCAGAGCGGCCATCCGCGAGATGACGGTCTCGGCGCCGGCCTCCGTCAGCTTGTCGGCATGCGCCGGATAGGTGTGCGCGCCGCCCGTGAAGCCGACGACGCGCATGCCGGCGGCGCGGGCCCCATGGACGCCATGCACCGAATCCTCGATGACGAGAACGCGTGCCGGATCGGCGCCCAACTGGACGGCACCATGCAGGAAGATATCCGGTTTCGGCTTGACCCGGTCGGGGCCCAGATCACGCGCCGAATAGATGTGTTTGCCGAAATGATCCTTGATACCGACCTTCCCGAGCATCGTCGCCAGCCGTGCGGAGGTCGAGTTCGAGCAGATGCAGTGCGGCAGCGTCAGCTGCAACAGCATGGGTTTGACGCCGTCGATGATCTTGACGTCGCGGGCGAGCCGTTTGTCGAGGATGGTGTCGACGCGGTCGATCAATGAGGCGGAAAGCGGGATACTGGCTTCCTTCTCGATTGCCAGCAGGGTGTCGCGCCAGGTCATGCCGGCAAAGCGCTCGCTCATCTCTTCGACGCTGATCGGGTAACCGGCCTCGGTCAGAAGTGCGGCCTCGACTTCCGAGGCGATGATTTCCGAATCGACGAGAACGCCGTCGCAATCGAAGATGATGAGGTCGAAACCGGTCATTTTGCATCCTTGGGAGAGGCGCCGCCGGCAGGGGAGGAGGCTGAATGCGGCGCGGAAATAGGGTTCCGGCAGATTTATATGATGGCGGATCAAAGCTCAACCTTTGGAAATCGCCCTGCGGAAGTTGTGCCTTGCTCGACAGGCCCCGGCTGCGCCTCTATCTGTAGCGCATGACAAACGAACGCGACGACACGATTGCAAGCCGGATCAGCCGGGCGCTCGCCGAGAGGATCATCTCCGGGACGCTATCTCCGGGCGAGCGGTTGCGTCAGGACCATGTTGCCGAGGAGTTCGGCGCCAGCCATGTGCCCGTGCGCGAGGCCTTCCGACGCCTGGAGGCGCAAGGGCTTGCCGTCAGCGAGCCGCGCCGCGGCGTGCGTGTCGCTTCCTTCGATCTCAAGGAGGTGCGCGAGGTGGCCGAGATGCGCGCGGCGCTGGAGGTGCTGGCGCTCCGGCATGCCATACCCCACCTGGCGCCGGTCATTCTCGATCGCGCCGAGGCGGCCACCGCCGCGGCGGACAGATCCCGCGACGTGCGCAGCTGGGAGGCGGCAAACCGCGCTTTTCACCGCCTGATCCTCGAGCCCTGCGCCATGCCGCGGCTGCTTGCCGCGATCGACGACCTTCATGCGGCAAGCGCCCGTTTCCTCTTCTCCGCCTGGCGCTCCAGCTGGGAGGCGCGCACCGATCACGACCACCGCGCCATACTCGCGGCCCTGCGCCAGGGCAGGGGCGAGGAGGCTGCCTCGATCCTCGAGCGCCATGTCGGCTGGATCGGCAAGACGCCGGTCAAGACCGCAGGCGGGGAAGTCCGTGAAGCCTTTTCTATCGTCGGATAGCCCCGACCTGCCGTAGACTGCGAGTTTGGATATCGGTTCGAGGTGCGACATTCCATGGTTCGCTTGCGCGGCCATCATCTCCTGTGCCTGCTGACCTTCGTCGGCGAGGGCTACACCCCCGCGTTCACCCGCAACTATCTTAGGATCGCCGGCCGCATATCGTCCGGTGAGGCGATCGAAATCGTCGAAGGACCGGACGATATCTGCGCTCCTATGCTGGATGTGCCCGAGGCCCATTGCCGGAACGACAGCACCCTTGATCGCGACGAGAAGGCCCTGGCCGCCGTCGCCGACTTGCTTGGCCTGTCGCTCACACCCGGCTCGATACTTCGTCTAGACAGCGAGCGCTTGGAGCGCTTGCGTGCCGCGTTCGCTGCAGGCTCGGTCCGCGCTGCCTGCGAGGAATGCGAATGGGCGCAGTTTTGCACACGGATCGCGCGCGACGGCTTCGCCGACGCGCTCGTCAAGGCCAAGCGGTTATAGCGGAAAGAGCTCCAGGAAGGCTTTTTCGCCCCTATCCGTGAAGCGGATGGCGCGGCTGTTCTGCTCCCGCTTGGCCCAGCCCTTGTCGATGAAAAGCCTGAGCAGCGCCTCGCCGAGCGAGCCGGCGAGATGCGAACGGCGTTCACTCCAGTCAAGGCAGGTTCGGCAGATCGGCCGGCGGGATTTTTGAAGCGCGGGATAGTCGATGCCGAGCGCCTCGATCCGATCCCGGCCTGCATCGGTCAAAGCGAGGTCCTCTCCGGTTACTTCGATCTGACGGGCGGCGATCAGGCTGTCCAGCAGGCGCACGCCATAATCGCCGGCGAGATGATTGTAGCAGACGCGCGCCTTGCGCAGCGCCGGGTCCTTCGGCCCCGGCCGATGCCGCGTCAGACCGCGGCTCGCCGCGAAACCCATGAGGCTTTCGAGCATCAGCCCGACCTCGTCTTCCGCCAAGGCGTAGTAGCGATGCCGTCCCTGCTTGCGCTGCGTCAGCAATCCACCGGCCTCGAGCTTGGCAAGATGCGAGCTTGCGGTCTGTAGCGTGATGCCGGCATGAGCGGCAAGCTCGGTCGGCGTCAGCGCCTGGCCGCCCATCAGCGCGGTCAGCATGTTGGCGCGCGCCGGATCGCCGATCAGCGATCCGATGAGGGCAATGTCAGGACCTTCCTTCATGCTTCGATCGTAGTCGAAGCATCCGGGCGCGACAAGCGGGCATGATGCTACTGCATGTTTCCTTAAATCGTAGCCGATTTAAGGATAAAAACATGCAGCAAATCAAAGTGCTACAGCGACCTTTGCGCGTCTGAAAAGACGCGCGGCGCTGTAGTCATCAAGAAGGAGAAAACCATGCTCACCTGCTTCATCCGCTACGAGATCGACCCGTTCCGAAAGGATGATTTCGCCACCTATGCCCGCAACTGGGGCGAGGCCATCCCACGCTGCGGCGCCGATCTCATCGGCTATTTCGGTCCGCACGAAGGCTCGGCGACCACCGCCTACGGCGCGTACAACATCGAAAGCCTCGCCGCCTACGAGGCCTACCGGGCGCGTCTTGCCGCCGATCCGCTCGGTCGCGAGAATTACGAGTTCGCCCGGCGTGAGCGCTTCATCCTCAAGGAGGATCGCATCTTCCTGAAGAACGTCTCGCTGCCGCATGGAAAGGAATGACGCGATGATCGCAGTGATTTTCGAGGTCCTGCCCGCCGAGGAGAAGCGCGACACCTATCTCGGCCTTGCCGCCGACCTGCGACCGCTTCTGGACGATATCGACGGCTTCATCTCGATCGAGCGGTTCCAGAGCCTTGCCGATCCGAACAAGCTGCTGTCGCTCTCCTTCTGGAGGGATGAAGAGGCGGTGAAGGCCTGGCGAAACGGCGCCGAGCATCGCGCGGCGCAGGCGGCGGGGAGGGCCGGCGTCTTTGCCGACTATCGGTTGAGGATCGCCGCGGTCGTCCGCGACTATGGCCTCAATGAGCGCCACGAGGCGCCGGAGGACAGCCGGCAATGGCATGAGGGGAACGCGGCTTGAACGAAGAGGCGTGGGCAGCGCCGCAAATTTTCCCGGACGGCCTTCAGGCTTTGGTAACCATCTTCGGTAACCATAAGTGCTATAGTCAGTCCCGAGTAAGCGTATTTGCGAGTTGCCCATGTCTTCAGTTGTTTCGCTTGCCGAAATCTCCCGCACCGCCCGTCCGTTGAGCTGGCTGGACAGCATCATCAAGGGCGATTGCGTGGCCGCGCTGAACGCGCTTCCCGACAATTCGGTCGACGTCGTCTTCGCCGACCCGCCTTACAACCTGCAGCTCGGCGGCATGCTGCACCGGCCCGACCAGTCGCTGGTCGATGCCGTTGACGACGAATGGGATCAGTTCGCTTCCTTCGAGGCCTATGATGCCTTCACCCGCGCCTGGCTGCTTGCCTGCCGCCGCGTGCTGAAACCGACCGGGACGCTATGGGTGATCGGCTCCTACCACAATATCTTCCGGGTCGGCGCGATCCTGCAGGACCTGCATTTCTGGATCCTGAACGACATCATCTGGCGCAAGACCAATCCGATGCCGAACTTCAAGGGCCGCCGCTTCCAGAACGCCCATGAGACCCTGATCTGGGCGACGCCGAATGCCAAGGCCAAGGGCTACACCTTTAATTACGAAGCAATGAAGGCCGCGAACGACGACGTGCAGATGCGTTCCGACTGGCTGTTCCCGATCTGCTCCGGGTCCGAGCGGCTGAAGGGCGATGACGGCAAGAAGGTGCATCCGACCCAGAAGCCGGAAGCTCTGCTTGCCCGGATCCTGATGGCCTCGACCAAGCCTGGCGACGTTGTGCTCGACCCGTTCTTCGGCTCCGGCACCACAGGCGCCGTCGCCAAGCGCCTCGGCCGCCATTTCGTCGGCATCGAGCGCGAGCAGGATTATATCGATGCTGCCGCCGAACGCATCGCCGCTGTCGAGCCGCTCGGCAAGGCGACGCTCTCGGTCATGACCGGCAAGAAGGCAGAACCGCGCGTCGCCTTCAATACGCTTGTCGAGAGCGGGCTGATCAAGCCGGGCACGGTTCTGACCGACGCCAAGCGCCGCTACAGCGCGATCGTGCGCGCCGACGGTACGCTTGCCTCCGGCGGCGAGGCCGGTTCGATCCACCGCCTCGGCGCCAAGGTGCAGGGCCTCGATGCCTGCAACGGATGGACGTTCTGGCATTTCGAAGAGGGGAACACCCTGAAGCCCATCGACGAACTCAGATCCGTCATTCGAAATGACCTGGCAAAACTGAACTGATCAACCAGTTCCGCTCAGGTCCTTCGAAAAGCGCTCCTTCCGGTTTTGTGCCTTCAGTCCCGGTCGGAGAGCTTTAAACGCCCGGAATCCGAGGAGGATTCCGGGCGTTTGTATATGATGTGCCGCGAGGATTTGCCCCTCATCCGGCCTGCCGGCCACCTTCTCCCCGCAGGCGGGGAGAAGGGGCATGCCGCGCCGCCTCGTCCCCTCTCCCGCCTGCGGTAAGAGGGCTAGTCCTCGGGTTAAACCCGAGGAGAGGGGCAATCGCACACGCGTCGGCTACAATCAAAGGAAGAAATCGTCGACCCGCAGGCTGGTGACGCCGTTCACCTTGATCTGGAAGTCGGCATAGCCGTCGCCGTTGACGTCGCCGGACAGGATGCCGGAGCGGAAGTTCAGCTGGCCGGCGTCTCCCGAAAAGGCGCTGCCGCCGATGAAGGTGAATTGCTGGTTGCCGCTCCAGGTCGTGTCGGCGTCGATCGTCGACAGGTCGATCACGTCAAATTCCGAACGGTGGAAGTCGCTGATCACGTCGCGCCTGGTGCCGACCACCGATTCGCCGATCGAATTGAAATCGAAGCTGTCGGTGCCGGTCCCGCCGACCAGGTAGTCGAAGCCCGTGCCGCCGCGCAGAATATCGGCGCCGGAGCCGCCGTAGAGGTCGTCGTCGCCGCTGCCGCCGTCGAGGAAATCGTCGCCGGCGAGGCCCTCGAGAATGTCGTGGCCACCGAGGCCGCGCAGCGTGTTGGCAACAGAGCTGCCGGTGATGTCGTCATGGCCGTAGTTCGTGCCCGTGGCGTTCTCGATGCTGATCAGGTCCTCGCGCCGGCCGCTGCCGGTGGTGGCGTATTTATAGCCGAGGTCGATCGTGACACCCTTGCCGCGCTCCGAGCTCCAGTCGTCCTGGAACTGATAGCTGATCGCGTCGATGCCGGTGCCGCCGTTGAAGTAGTTGTTGAAGCCGGCCGAGAGGAAGGTGTCGTTGCCGCTCTCGCCGTAATAGTCGCTGGCATAGCCGTCGATCTCGAAGCGGTCGTTGCCGCTGCCGCCATAGACGACGTCGTAGGAGCTGGTGTCGCGGGCCCGGATGTCGGCGACATAGATATCGTTGCCGGCACCCATGTAAATATCGTTGCCGCCTTCGTAGGAGTTCACCACCAGGTCGTGGCCGTAGCCAGCATCGACATAGTTGTATCCGCCGTAGCTGTCGGTCCTGTTCAGGTAGATGTCGTCGTCACCGTCATACCCGTAGATTTCGACCTCGATATAGCTGTTCTGCTTGAGGATATCGGCGTAGTTCGTACCGTAGATGCGCGTGACCATTGCTCGACCTTTCTAGTGAAGGCGTTGAAATCTAACGCGGATCATGGAGCAATGAAGCTGAATGGTGGGTGAACCGATTGCGGCGTTTTCGTGAATTGGCCGGGGCCTTTCCGTGGCGGAAGCCTACGGCTGGGCCACGGAAGCCTCCGCCGTGGCCATGCCATGAAGACCAGCCAGGGGTTGCACGCCATAGGCCGCCAGATCGGCCCTCAGCCTCTGTGCATCGGTGAAATGGATGGCATGCCAGCCGGCGGCCCGGGCGCCTTCGACATTGGCCAGGCTGTCGTCGATGAAGACCGTCGCGGCGGGCTCCAGGCCGAAGCTTCGGGCGTGTGTCCTGTAGATTTCGATGTCCGGCTTGATCAGCCCGACATCGCCCGAAACGGTGACGCCGCGCGGCAGCGTGAGGAAGGGGAAGCGCTTCTGCGCCTCGCGAAACGTATCGGAAGCGAAATTGGTCAGCATCGTCACGTCACGACCTTCGGCAATCAGGCGTTCCATCAGCTCGACCGTTTCCAGATAGGCATGCGGCACCATTTCGTGCCAGTGGCGGCGGAAGGCGCGGATCTGCTCCTCCCGCTCCGGATGATCCTGGATCAACAGCGCCTCGGCCTCTTCCCAGGAACGGCCGCGGTCCTGCTCGATGTTCCAGTCATGGGTGCAGACATTCGCGAAGAACCAGCTGCGTTCCGCCTCGTCCGGGATGATCCGGGAGTAGGGGATATGCGGGTCGTAGTGGATCAGCACCTTGCCGATGTCGAATACGATGTGGCGGATGTCGACGATGCTCATTGGGAATTCCTGAAGTGTTATCCGTAGAGTGGGACACGGAGCGTAACGAACTTGCTTTACACAGGTTTGAACGCGTGCGGTATAGCCTGCGCGATTGCTTTTTTCATGACGGTCGGCAGCGCCTGCCGCTTCAGCGACGCGATCGGCTCCCACCAGCCCTCGGCACACGCGACGGCCTGCGCGACTTTCGCCCGGTAGACCGAGAGGTGCAGCTCGAAATGCGTGAAGACATGGGTGATCGTGCCGCAGGCCTCCCAGGCCGCGGCGAAGGGCTGCGCGTCGATCGAGGTGTCGCCGTCGCGACGTGCGGTCCAGCCCGTGCCTGGCACTTCCGTCATGCCGCCAAGGAGTCCGGAAGCGGCCCGCTTGCGCAGATAGACGGCGTCGGAACTATCGATCGCGACGAAGGCGGCGCCGAGGCGCAGCGGCTTTTCCTTCCTTCCCGCCTTGCGGGGAAATGTCTCGGGGTCGGCGATCGTGAGCGCGCGACAGCTGCCGCCGAAGGGACAGAGCGCGCAGGCGGGGCGCTTCGGCGTGCAGATCTTCGCGCCGAGGTCCATCATCGCCTGGGCGAAGTCGCCCGGCCGGTTGGAGGGCGTCAGTTCCGAGACGAGCCGTCGCATTTCAGGCTTGGCTGCGGGCAGCGGCGTCTCGATCGCATGGAGGCGGGAAATCACCCGCTCGACATTGCCGTCGAGCACGGCGCTCTTGCGGTTGAAGGCGATGGCCGCGATCGCGGCCGCCGTATAGTCGCCGACGCCGGGAAGGGCCTTCAGTCCTTCCTCGGTTTCCGGGAAGCGGCCGCCATGCTCGCGCGCCACCGCCTCTGCGCATTTCTTCAGGTTGCGCGCCCGGGCGTAGTAGCCGAGCCCGGCCCAGGCCCTCATCACGTCTTCGGTCTCGGCGGCGGCGAGATTTTCCACCGTCGGCCACAGCGTCAGAAACTTGTCGAAATAGGCCTTCACCGCCTGCACCGTGGTCTGTTGCAGCATGACTTCGGAGAGCCAGACATGATAGGGGTCGGCAAGGGCGCCGCGCGCCGCCATCGGCGGCGAGACACGCCAGGGCAGATCGCGGTGGTGGCGGTCGTACCAGTCGAGCAGAAGGGTGGCGGCTTCGGTCGCCTTCAGGGTATTGAGCGTCATTTGCCGGGGAGTCCTTTTCCGGCCTATACTTGGCCGACACCCGCTCGGGCTTCAAGGCTCGATCAAGGGTCAGGACCTATTAAATTCATCCGTTCTGCGCGGCGGCTTTCGTGTCTGACTAGGAGGGAAGATGCAGGAAATGCCAAACATTTTCAAATCTTCCCGACGCGGTCAGGCGCGAAATCCGCCCTTCGGGTTCAGGTCCATGGGCCGCCTGATCGAAAACAATGCTCGACAAGACCTCCGGGTCTTGCCTTGCGCTTGTTTTCTTCCATCCAATCCCATGGACCTGAACAGAACGGATGAATTTAATAGGTCCTGACCCTAAGTTGCGAACAGAAAGGCGTTCCGGTGAGTGAAGCGAAATCCCGCAAGGGCGTCGTCCAGATCAGCGAGGTCGCGAACGGCCTGATCGATCCGGTGCTGGCCAAGCGGGCCGGCATCAGCACGATGCTGCTCGGCTCCTGGGACGAGATCGCCGGCGCCGAATTTGCCGATTGCACGCGGCCGGAAAAGATCGCCTGGCCACGCCGCGCCTCCGAGATCGGCGGCGAAGGCGGCCACCAGCCCGGCGTGCTGACGGTCGCCTGCGAAGGCGCGAGGGCACTGTTTCTCACCCATGCGCAGGGCGAACTGATCCAGCGCATCAACGGCTTCTTCGGCTTTTATGCGATTGGCCAGCTGCGCATCGTCCAGAAGCCGGTCGCCGCTCCGCCCAAGCCCTACCGCCGGCCGCGACCGCTGACCGGCGAACGGGCCCGCCGGCTCGATACCCTGGTGGAGGGCATCGAGAGCCAGGCGCTGAAGACGGCGCTGAAACGGCTCGGCACGGCCGTGTTCTCGCAGCGACGAAAATAGCAATCATCAAGGGGTCACAATTGTTTGAATTCAGTTGAGGCGCCACCCCTTGTCGCCTCGCATTGAGCAAGTTATCGAAATCACACTTCAATTCTCCCCTCGTAGAACACAGGTCCTGTCCATGTCCGCTTCGAAAAAAAGCCTTCCGAA
The DNA here is from genome assembly GCF_001651865.1 of Sinorhizobium glycinis. GTDB lineage: Bacteria > Pseudomonadota > Alphaproteobacteria > Rhizobiales > Rhizobiaceae > Sinorhizobium > Sinorhizobium glycinis. The sequence continues at coordinate 532,516 of NZ_LPUX01000053.1, read as the reverse complement.
CCGCCTGCTGAGTGGTGTCGCCGTCGCGGCGATATCCCTGGTGCTCGCGGCCTGCAGCGATGAGATGAAGGAGGCTTCCAAGGCGCCGGCCGAAACATCTGCGAGCGCGGATGCGACGACCACCGCCTCCACTGCGCAACCGGCCGCTTCGAGCCAGGCAAAGCCGGCCGGCACCGAGGTCGCACAGGCTTCCGCCCCGGCCGCCAAGGCCGAGCTGCCGCAGTCGGAAGGCAGTGTCGACGTGCAGAAGCTGATGGAGCCCGGCGCGCTGCCGGAAATGGCACTGGGGGAGGCGAATGCGCCGGTGACGATCGTCGAATACATGTCGATGACCTGCCCGCACTGCGCCAACTTCCACAACAAGACCTTCGACGCCATCAAGGCGAAATACATCGATAGCGGCAAGGTGCGCTTCATCGTCCGCGAGTTCCCCTTCGACCCGCGCGCCGCGGCAGCCTTCATGCTGGCGCGATGCGCACCGGAGGGACAGTATTTCCCGATGATCTCCATGCTGTTCAAGCAGCAGGAACAATGGGCCGCCGCGGAAAACGGCCGCGATGCACTGCTGCAGATGTCGAAACTCGCCGGTTTTACACAGGAGAGCTTCGAGGCCTGCTTGACGAACCAAAAACTTCTGGATGATGTGAACGCAGTCATGCAGCGCGGCGCCAACGAGTTCGGGGTGAAATCGACGCCGACCTTTTTCGTGAACGGCGAGCACTATTCGGGGGACATGTCGGTTGACGTTCTGTCGGCCCTCATCGACAGCAAGCTCTGATCCTTCGCTTTTTCGGAATGCGGGCGACGGCGGCAGCCGTGCGCCCGTTTTTCTTGTTGGGAGCTTGCAGCAGGAGAGGTTGATGCATGCCTCACGCTGATGTCCCGCAAAAAGCTCGTGCCAATGCTCGCCGCATGCGCGCAACTCTGACGGACGCCGAGCTGAAGCTCTGGAACGAGTTGCGCGCGCATCGATTGATGGGCCTAGCTTTTCGCCGGCAGGTTCCGATTGCGCGTTACATTGTCGATTTTGCTTGCCCGGCACATCGGCTGATCGTCGAAGTCGATGGTTCGCAGCATGCGAGACCAGACGATGCCGATTACGATAGGGACCGTACTCTGCGTCTGGAGGCGGCTGGCTGGACTGTCCTGCGTTTCTGGAACGACGACGTGCTGCGCGACATCGACAATGTGTGCGAGCATATCGTTCGGGTAATCGGGAAGGGGACTTTCGAGTGATGAGCTCGTGGCCCACCCCCCTCTGCCCTGCCGGGCATCTCCCCCGCAAGGGGGGAGATCGGCAAGCGGCAATGTCCCGCTCAACCAAATACCTCCCGCTTGGATCGATCACTCCAGTTTCGGTCTCTTCGATCTTGATGTGGCGGAAAACCATGCGTCTTGCCAATCTCCCCCCTTGCGGGGGAGATGCCCGGCAGGGCAGAGGGGGGTGCAGCGCGGTCGCGGCACAGGACAGAGGGGGGTATTGCCCCCGATGAAGTTCAACAAGCTGCGCCTGCTCGGCTTCAAGTCCTTCGTCGAGCCGACGGAATTCATCATCGAGCGTGGGTTGACCGGCGTCGTCGGGCCGAACGGCTGCGGCAAGTCGAATCTCGTCGAGGCGCTCCGCTGGGTCATGGGCGAGAACTCCTACAAGAACATGCGTGCCTCCGGCATGGACGACGTGATCTTTTCCGGGTCGGGCAACCGGCCGGCGCGCAACACGGCGGAAGTCGGGCTCTATCTCGACAATAGCGACCGCACGGCGCCCGCCGCCTTCAATGACAGCGACGAGATCCAGGTGACGCGCCGTATCGAACGCGAGCAGGGATCGGTCTACCGCATCAACGGCAAGGAGGCGCGGGCGAAGGACGTCCAGCTGCTCTTCGCCGACGCTTCGACGGGCGCCCGTTCGCCGTCGATGGTCGGGCAGGGGCGGATCGGCGAGCTGATCGCCGCGAAGCCCCAGGCGCGCCGGCAATTGCTCGAAGAGGCCGCCGGTATTTCCGGCCTGCATTCGCGCCGCCACGAGGCGGAATTGCGCCTCAAGGCGGCGGAGACGAATCTCGAACGGCTCGACGACGTTACCTCGCAGCTCGAAAGCCAGATCGAAAGCCTGAAGCGCCAGTCGCGGCAGGCCAACCGCTTCAAGATGCTGTCGGCGGAAATCCGCCGGCACGAGGCGATCCTGTTCCACATCCGCTGGGTACAGGCCAAGGAGGCGGAAGCCGAGGCGACCAGCCAGTTGAACCAGATCACCGCGCTCGTCGCCGAGAAGGCCCAGGCGCAGATGGAGGCGGCCAAGGACCAGGCGATCGCCAGCCTCAAGCTGCCGGAGCTGCGCGAGAACGAGGCGAAGCTTGCTGCGGCGCTGCAGCGCCTGCAGATCGCCCGTGCGCAGCTCGAGGAGGATGCCGGGCGGATCCTGCGCCGTCGCGACGAATTGCAGCGGCGGCTCTCGCAGCTTGCCGAGGACATCGCCCGCGAGGAACGGCTTATCGCCGACAATGCCGGCATTCTCGCCCGCCTTGATCAGGAGGAAGAAGAACTCAGGGAGGTGCTGGCCGAGGCGGACGACCGCGCCGCGGAAGCCCGAGAACGGCTGGAAGAAGCCAATGACAAGCTTTCCGGCAGTGAGGCGGAACTCGCCCGGCTGACCGCCGAGCGCGCCGAAGCGCAAGCGGCGCGCAATCAGCTCGACAGGACGCTGCGCGATCTTTCCGAGCGGCAGGCGCGGCTTGCCCGCCAGCTTTCCGATCAGATGCGGGACCTCGAAGGCCTCGACCGCCAGATGGCGGCACTTCCCGACCCGCACGAGAAGCAGGGGCAGGTGGAGGCCGCGGAGGCGGCACTGGAAGAGGCCGAGGCGGTGGTCGTCGCCGTTGAGGAGAGCCTTGCCGAAGCGCGAGCCGAAGAAGCGGCCGCCCGCCCGCCCGTGGACCAGGCGCGGGCACGGCAGAACGGCATCGAGACGGAGGCCCGTACGATCCGCCGTATGCTGGAAGCTTCCGGCGCCAGCGCATATCCGGCGGTCGTCGAGGACATGAGGGTCGAGCGCGGCTTCGAGACGGCGCTCGGCGCCGCACTGGGCGACGATCTCGATTCGCCGCTGGAGCAGGCGGCGGCCTCACATTGGCGCATGCCCGGCGACCACGCGGAGGACCCTGCCTTGCCCGCGGGCACCCTGCCGTTGAGCGAGTACGTCCGCGCCCCGGACGCGCTCGGGCGCGCGCTTCGCCAGATCGGCATCGTCGAAAGCGAGGCCGACGCGGAACGCCTGATGCCGCTCTTGAGGACCGGCCAGCGGCTTGTGACGAAGGAAGGCGCGGTCTGGCGTTGGGATGGCCACGTCACCGGATCTGAGGCGCCGAGCGCCGCCGCTCTCCGTCTTGCCCAGAAGAACCGCCTTTCCGAGCTCGAGGCGGAGGCCGAGGAAGCGGCTGAAGCCCTGCGCCAGGCGGAGGCGGATCTCGCCGCTGCCGGCGCCCGCATCCGCGCCGAGGACGAGCGTCTGCGCCTTTCGCGCGATGCCCAGCGGATGATGTCCCGGCAGCTGGCCGCGGCGCGCGACGCTCTCGCCGCCGCCGAACGCGCCTCCGGCGACCTTGCCCGCCGCCGTGCCGTGCTCTCCGAAACGAAGCTGCAGCTTGAGGGCCAGGTCGAAGAGGCGGCCGAGCAGACCGAGGCGGCGAACGACGCGCTGGCCGAGGCGCCCGACCTTGCGGAACTGGAGTTGCAACTGCGCGCCCGGACGGCGGACGTCGCGGCGGACCGTGCCGCGGTTGCCGAAGCGCGTGCGACGCACGACGGTCTTGCCCGCGAAAACGAGGCGCGTCTGCGCCGCCTGAGCGCGATCGCCGGCGAGCGCGAGACCTGGGGGGCGCGCGCGGCGAGCGCCGAGGAGCACATCGCCACGCTCCGCGACCGCGAGGCGGAGGCGCGCGAGGAGGTCGAGGAACTTATCGACGCGCCCGATGAGTTCGAGGACAAGCGCCGCGCCCTGATGAACGAATTGCAGAAGGCGGAGGCGGCGCGCCGGCAGGCGGCCGACATTCTCGCCGACGCGGAGACCCGCCAGCGTGAAGCCGATCGCCTCGCGGCAACCGCACTATCGGAACTGGCGGAAGCGCGCGAAAAACGCGGCCGGGCCGAGGAGCGGCTCGTCTCGGCCCGCGAGCGGCGCGTCGAGATCGAGGCGCGTATCCAGGAGGCGCTTTCCTGCGCACCGCACGAGGCGATGCGGCTGACGGGGCTGGCCGCCGACGCGGCGCTTCCCGACATGCGCGCCGTCGAGCGCGAGCTCGAGCGTCTGAAGATCGAGCGGGAGCGTCTCGGCGCCGTCAACCTGCGCGCCGACGAGGAACAGAAGGAGCTTTCCGAACGGCTGGCGGCGCTTCTCAAGGAGCGCGACGACGTCATCGAGGCGATCCGCAAGCTCCGGAGCGCCATCCAGAACCTCAACCGCGAGGGGCGCGAGCGTCTGATTGCCGCCTTCGACGTGGTCAATGTTCAGTTCCAGCGGCTCTTCACACATCTCTTCGGCGGCGGCACGGCCGAACTGCAATTGATCGAGAGCGACGATCCCCTGGAGGCCGGCCTCGAAATCCTCGCCCGCCCGCCGGGCAAGAAGCCGCAGACGATGACGCTGCTTTCCGGCGGCGAGCAGGCGTTGACGGCAATGGCGCTGATCTTCGCCGTCTTCCTTACCAACCCGGCGCCGATCTGCGTACTCGACGAAGTCGACGCACCGCTCGACGACCACAATGTCGAGCGCTACTGCAACCTCATGGACGAGATGGCGGCCTCGACCGAGACGCGCTTCATCATCATCACCCATAACCCGATCACCATGGCCCGCATGAATCGGCTGTTCGGTGTCACCATGGCCGAGCAGGGCGTTTCGCAGCTCGTCTCCGTCGATCTGCAGACGGCCGAGCGCATGCGCGAAGCGGTCTGATCCTTCGTAGATTCCACACAACGATGCGTTGCTGCATTTTTGATGCACTGCAGCAAAAATCTTCGCCGAGTGCATTTTCAGCCTGAAACATATACTGTAGATCGTCATCAAAACTGTTTCTGGGTGGAGAACAGGCATGACGAAATGGGTTTACACCTTCGGTGGAGGCAAGGCCGAAGGGAGTGCGGGGGATCGCAACAGGCTCGGCGGCAAGGGCGCGAACCTTGCCGAAATGTGCAATCTCGGCCTGCCGGTTCCTCCTGGCCTGACGATCGTCACGGATGCCTGCAACAGCTATTTCGACAACGGCCGGACGATGCCCGAAGGTTTGCGCGAGCAGGTGCGCGAGGGCATTGCCCGCATGGAAGAGATCACCGGCCGCACCTTCGGCGATACCACCCATCCATTGCTTCTGTCGGTCCGTTCGGGCGCACGCGCCTCCATGCCCGGCATGATGGACACGGTCCTCAATCTCGGCCTCAACGACCAGTCGGTGCATGCGCTCGGCCATGATGCCGGCGACGCGCGCTTTGCCTGGGACAGCTACCGCCGCTTCATCCAGATGTATGGCGACGTCGTGCTCGGCGTCGATCACGAGATCTTCGAGGAGATACTGGAGGAAGAAAAGGCGCGGCTCGGCCACGAGCAGGATCCGGAGCTATCGGCCGTCGAGTGGCAGCACGTCATCTCGCGCTACAAGGAGGCGATCGAGGAGGTGCTCGGCGAGCCCTTTCCGCAGGATCCGGAGGTCCAGCTCTGGGGCGCGATCGGCGCGGTCTTCTCGAGCTGGATGAACCCGCGCGCCATCACCTACCGCCATCTCCACGCCATTCCTGCCGCCTGGGGCACCGCCGTCAATGTCCAGGCGATGGTGTTCGGCAATCTCGGCAATTCGTCCGCAACCGGCGTCGCCTTCACGCGCAACCCGTCGACCGGCGCAAAGGAACTCTACGGCGAGTTCCTGGTCAATGCACAAGGGGAGGACGTGGTCGCCGGCATCCGCACGCCGCAGAACATCACCGAGGCCGCCCGTATCGCGTCCGGCTCCGACAGGCCGTCGCTGGAAAAGCTGATGCCTGAGGGCTTCGCCGAGTTCGAGACGATCTGCCAGACCCTCGAGCGCCACTACCGCGACATGCAGGATCTCGAATTCACGATCGAGCGCGGCAAGCTCTGGATGCTGCAGACCCGGTCCGGCAAGCGCACCGCCAAGGCCGCGCTGAAGATCGCCGTCGACATGGCCGAGGAGGGGCTGATCTCGAAGGAAGAGGCGGTGGCGCGCATCGATCCGGCATCGCTCGACCAGCTCCTGCATCCGACCATCGACCCGCATGCCCGCCGCGATATCATCGGATCGGGGCTGCCGGCTTCGCCGGGTGCGGCGACGGGCGAGATCGTCTTCACCTCCGAGGAAGCGGTGCAGGCCGTCAAGGAAGGGCGCAAGGTCATCCTGGTTCGCGTCGAGACGAGTCCGGAGGATATCCACGGCATGCATGCGGCTCAGGGCATCCTGACGACGCGCGGCGGCATGACGAGTCACGCCGCGGTCGTCGCCCGCGGCATGGGCACGCCCTGCGTCTCCGGCGCCGGCAACATCCGCGTCGATCAGCGCAATGAACTGTTGATCACTCAAAGCGTGACCTTGAAGAAGGGCGACGTGATCACCATCGATGGATCGTCGGGCCAAGTGCTGAAGGGCGAGATCGCCATGCTGCAGCCGGAGCTTTCGGGCGATTTCGGCAAGATCATGCAATGGGCCGATCAGAGCCGCCGCATGACCGTGCGCACCAATGCCGAGACGCCCGCCGACGCGCGCGCCGCCCGCTCCTTCGGCGCGGAAGGGATCGGGCTGTGCCGCACCGAGCACATGTTCTTCGAAGACGACCGCATCAATGTGATGCGCGAGATGATCCTCGCCGAGGACGAGGATGGCCGGCGCGCCGCCCTTGCGAAGCTCCTGCCGATGCAGCGCTCCGACTTCGTCGAATTGTTCTCGATCATGCACGGGCTGCCGGTGACGATCCGACTTCTCGATCCGCCGCTGCACGAATTCCTGCCGAAGACCGACGAGGAAATCGCCGAAGTCGCCGGCGGTCTGTCGCTCGATCCGACGCATCTGCGCCAGCGCGTCGATGCGCTGCACGAGTTCAATCCGATGCTCGGCCATCGCGGTTGCCGCCTTGCCATCTCTCATCCGGAAATCGCCGAAATGCAGGCGCGCGCCATATTCGAAGCGGCCGTCGAGGCGGCGCGCGTGACCGGCGCGCCGGTGGTTCCCGAGATCATGGTGCCGCTCGTCGGACTGCGCTCCGAACTGGACTATGTCAAAGAGCGGATCGATGCCGTCGCCAAGGAGGTGATCGCCGAGTCGGGCATCGGCATCGACTATCTTGTCGGAACGATGATCGAGCTGCCGCGGGCGGCCTTGCGCGCCGACGTCATTGCCGAAGCGGCCGATTTCTTCTCCTTCGGTACCAACGACCTCACGCAGACCACCTTCGGCATTTCGCGCGACGATGCGGCCCAGTTCCTTGCTACCTACCAGCAGAAGGGCATCATCGAGCAGGATCCCTTCGTCTCGCTCGACTTCGACGGGGTGGGCGAACTGATCCAACTCGCCGCCGAACGCGGCCGCCGCACCAAGAACCGCCTGAAGCTCGGCATATGCGGCGAGCATGGCGGCGATCCCGCTTCGATCCGCTTCTGCGAGGAGGCTGGCCTGGACTACGTTTCCTGCTCGCCGTTCCGCGTACCGATCGCCCGGCTGGCCGCCGCCCAGGCGGCGATCAACGGCAACAGCAAGGCGGAGGTGCTGGCGGCGGCGGCAAGTTGACGGCTGTCTACGCCCGCCTCTGCCTCCGACCTTGGGCGCTCCGTCCTCGTCAATACCAATACGGTCTTCGCAAAAGGATGTCGCTTTCGTAGCGGAAGGCGCGCGCTTCGGCGCGACGGTCGAGTTCAATGCGCTGCAGGCAGGTGGCAAACGCATCCGTGCCGCGGCGAAAGCCGTAGGAGGCGCAGGTTGTTTCGTCCCGTGCGCGCCGCTCCTGCGGCGTCATTGTCTGGCACCCGGCAAGCACCAAGCCCGCGGCGGCGAGTGTCAGCAGTCTCGTTGTCATCACAGTCATTCCTGCCTCCTGATCGGCGCTCGCTCGCGGAACAGAAATCGGCGGGGTGTCGGTTCGTCCACTGCGCAACGAAGTTGCAGCAGGAAGGGACGCATGGGTAAGGGTCCGCAGGCGCGATTCAACGGAAGCAAGAATAGCATGCGTTCGCCGCGCGATGGACGTTCAATCTCGGCTTGCTTCAGATGCGCTCGAGCACGCCGACGAAGGCTTCGGCGAAGCTCACGAGGCCGGTTGTGCGCTCGCCCGGTTGCTCGACACGGATCGAGCTTCCATCCTCCTCGAGGCATACGAAGAGAATCGTCGGCGTCTCGCCATCGATCTGGCCATGGCGAAGGACGGCGATCGTGAGGCAATTATCCACGAGACCCGAGGCCGGCAGGACGAAAAGGAACTCGCCGCCGATATCGTCCGCCACGGTGCGGACAAAGGCCGAAAAATCGTCCTTGTTGCCGGAAAAACGGTCGAGGGAAAGCTCAAGCTCGAGCAGCGCCATAGGAAGGCCAGCGTCTCCGCCGGGAGGCGGCGGGGCAGCGACGGCGATTTGCGAGCGTGTCTCCGATGCAGTCATCTCTCTCTCTCCGTTGTAACCGCGCCTCAAATCCCTTGGGCGCTGGTCCGTGCCGGCAAATACGGCACGCCCGGTCAAATGCTTTGCTGAAATAACTGGTTAACGAGAATGGCGAATTTGCGGCAGAAGTACAACTGCTGCGCTCATACCCTATTCGGACGAATTCAATGCGTGCGAAGGCTGGTGGTTCCCACGGAAACGGCCATGGTCTAAGAAGACGGGTCTGTTCGCCGCGGGGATTGATTCCGTTTTATGATGGTCCGGTACGAGCGTCCCTATTCCCATGCCGCCCACTGGGCACGACGGTTCGCCCGCATAGGCTTCGTGATCTTCGTGCTGTCGCTTGCCGCGCACCGCTTCGGCCCACTGACAACCCCACATTTTCTGGCGCTCGCCGCCTTCGCCGTGGCCTTCGCCCTGCTGGCCGTTCTGCTTGCTGCCGTCGGTCTGACGCGCCTCTGGCAGGTCGCGGCAATCGGCGGGACAGCTTCCGTCTCGGCGCTGTTCCATGCGGCGCTGCCGCTCGGTTTCTTCGGCTACGGGGCCGTGCAATATCTGACGCGGCCGGCGATCTACGATGTCAGCACCGATACGCTGACGCCACCACCCTGGATCAATGCCCCAGTCGCCGAAGAGAGCTGGATGAAGCGAAAGCCGATCGTGACGCCCGAGGATCGCGAGGCGCAGATCGCAGCCTATCCAGGGCTTACAGGGCGACGCTACGACGGCGCTCTCGACCGCGTTTTCCAGGGCGTCCGCAAGGTCGTCGAGGAGACCCGCATCGCCACGACCGCGGAGCTCGGCGTCGAGAACGCGCGCGCCGATCTCGAGGATCTCGCCGTAGGGGCCGGGGCAGGGGCAGATACCAACAGGGAACCGGAGGTCGTTCCCGTTCCGGCGACGCGCCCGGCGCCCGATATCGATGGCGGCATGCCTGGGCGGCGCTCCAGCGATATCGTGCTGCAGGGCGAATGGCGCACGCTGATCGTCGGCTTTCGTTTCGACGTGCTGATCCGGCTGCGCGAGGAGGCGGAGACGACGCTCGTGGACCTGCGCGTCGCCTCGCGCGACGGCCAGCACGATCTCGGCATCAGCGCCAAGTTCGCCGAAGAGTTCCTGCGCGCGCTGGACGCGGAACTCCTGGGGATCGCCGGGGATTAGAGGTCGCTCAGGCGGCCAGCCGGTATTCGCCGAGGAGCGACGGCGGACCGTCGGTCTCGACGCGGCCCTGCTCGATCAGATCCTCGATATGGGCGAGCACCGAAAGCGCCGCTGCGCCGTGGAGCCGCGGATCGGTCGAGGCGTAGATCACCTTCACCATGTCCGGGATCGTCCGGTCCCCGGCCCGCAGCCGTTCCAGCACGGCGCGTTCGCGCATCTTGCGATGCGCCTTGAGCGCCCGCAGGAAGGAAGGAGGCTCGCCGACCGGGCCGCCGTGGCCGGGCAGGTAAAGCCGGTCGTCGCGCAGGAGCAGCTTGTCGAGGGAAGCCATGTAGTCGGCCATGGCGCCGTCCGGCGGTGCGACAATGGTCGTCGCCCAGGCCATCACGTGGTCGGCCGAGAAGAGAATGCCGGTGCCGTCGAGCCCGAAGGCCATGTGATTGGCGGTGTGTCCCGGCGTGGCGATCGCCGTCAGGCTCCAGCCGTCTCCCTCGATCCGCGCGCCGTCATGAAGCGCGATGTCGGGCACGAATTCCATGTCCGAGCTTTCGGCGAAGGGATTGGTCTCGCCGGCGTGCAAGGGCCGGGCGGCCCGATGCGGCCCTTCGCCGACGATGATGGCGCCGGTCGCTTGCTTGAGCCGGCGGGCGAGTGGCGAGTGGTCGCGATGCGTATGGCTGACGGCGATATGCGTCACCTCGCGCCCTTCAAGCGCCGCCATCAGCGCCTGAAAGTGCGCCTCGTCCGCCGGCCCCGGGTCGATCACCACGACCGAGCGGCGGCCGACGATGTAGGTGTTCGTGCCATGAAAGGTGAAGGGACCAGGATTGTTGACGGTGATCCGCTCGACGCCTTCCGCCACCGTCACCGCCTCGCCATGGGCGGGTTTGAAGTCGAGGTCGAATTCCGGTCCCTGCATTGCGCTTACCTTCACTTCTACCCGATCTCGATGAAGGGAGCTGCCCCTCACCCTAGCCCTACCCTAGCCCTCTCCCCGCTCGCGGGGAGAGGGGACTGGGAGGGCGCGGCTTCTCCCTTCTCCCCGCCCGCGGGGAGAAGGTGCCGGCAGGCGGATGAGGGGCGAGTCGATCCCGACGAGCGGTATTGGTTCGATATTCACTCGCCGGCGACAATAGGCCAAAGGGTGGCAGGAGGAAACGGGTACGCTCGTCGGAATCTACGCGATCACGATCTTGCCTTCTCAACCGCGGATGTTTCGGACGGAGGGCAGGAACGACCAACAAAATATGCGCGCAAGGCGAAGTTAAGCATTGTGAGCACGCACGAGCTTTGCTAATCAGGCGCTCGATTTGGCGAGCGGATGTCTCGCCATTGGTGGGGCGTAGCCAAGCGGTAAGGCAGCGGTTTTTGGTACCGCCATTCCCTGGTTCGAATCCAGGCGCCCCAGCCACCGCCAACTGACTTCCCTAAGATCATAAGAAAACCCGCCGACTTTCGTCAGCGGGCCTCCCAGATGAAAGCTGTGCGCGGCCTCACTCCGCCTTGGCGCCACCCAAAAACTCCTCGCACCAGCTCGGGCCGGTCGGGCGCTTGCGGTCGCCGGCGATGCGGATCGAGCGGATCACGTAGTCGGAGGAGACGGTGAGCTGGACGGCGCAGCTCAGATATTCGGTGCGGGCGGCTGCGATCCTCTTGCCGCGCTTGCCGTCGGCGGTCTTTTCGTATTCGGCCGGGATCCTGCGGGTCTTGTAGCCGCCCTTCCAGCTATAGACGGTATCGCTGCCGGCTTCGACGTCGGAAATCGGCGGCCCGAACTGGGCGAAGAAGGCGCCGGCCGGCTGGCCGAGCCAGCGCTTCTCGACCTCGTTTCTCGCCACCCCGGTCGTCGTCGTGCAGCCGGCGAGAACCAGCGCAATGCCGGCCGCCGTCATCATGCGGAAATTCATGTTTCTACCCCTATGGTCTGTGCCCGAATTCTGCGGCGCGGAAAGGCCGGAGCCCCCCGGATTTCCCTGCGTTCAGGCGAGGCTCTAGCGCCAAAAACGACGAAAGAAAATCGTTGTGCGACCTTGCGGTCGAGGAAAATCCGGAGCGTTGCAGAAACGCCCTATTGCCACGCATGGGCGAGAGCGTGACGGGCGTTTCACCCGCCCAATTTTTTTGGACGAGGCGGCGTTCTTTTTTGAGATAGGCGCTTGTGAAAACGAAAATGCTGTTCTATAGAGGCGCCGCTGGTCACGGAGTGTAGCGCAGTCTGGTAGCGCACCACGTTCGGGACGTGGGGGTCGCAAGTTCGAATCTTGCCACTCCGACCAGCCAAATCAATCACTTAGTAGGCTGTATTTGCGGCATCCGGTGCCGCCGGAGACGACCGCGCTCGACGCGAAGTTCGTCGCGGCGTGCTCAAACTTCCGGACGCCCGTCACGCCTTGCCGCCCTCAGCAGATCCAGTTCACGCACCAGCCTGCGCATGAAAAAGGGGCCGCTTGGCCCCTTTTCACGTCTCGGGATTTTCCGCTCACTCATCGATCGCATCGACGATTTCGATCGCCTTGGCGGCGGTGACGCGGCGGACCTCCGCGTCTTCGCGGCGGTTCGCGAAGATTTCGGTTGCCATCAGCTGGTCGGCAAGATCGGCCGGCAGCGACAGGATCACGCGGCTGTCCTCGGTGTGGATGCCGCCGATGGCGGCGCGCTTGGCGGTGATCATGCCGCCCGCCACCGTGTTGTTGGTGTCCGGATCGATCAGGATGAAGGCGCCGGTCGTGCGGTTCTGTTCATAGGCGTCGAAGATCGCCTGCTCGTCGAAGGCAAGATGCACCTTGCCGATGGCGTTCATCGGCAGCTCGTCGGCATGGTTCCACTTGCCGGACTTCAGGTCGAGCTGGCTGATCGGCTGGACCTGAACGCGCTGGCGGCGGCTGCCGGACTTCAGCCAATAGCGCTTGCCCGGCTGGATGCCTTCGGCCTGCAGCGCCACGAGCTGCGCGTCGAAGGCAAGCCCGGTCATCGGCTGGCTGTCGATCGCCGCGATCATGTCGCCGCGCGAAACGTCCACCTGGCGGTCGAGCACGAGGGTGATCGCGTCGCCGGCAACGGCAGCGTTGCGCACCAGGTCGAAGGTGACGATCTTCGTCACGTTGGCGACCATGCCGGAGGGCAGGATGACGACGGAGTCGCCGGGCTTCACCGAACCGCCGGCCACCGTGCCCTGATAGCCGCGGAAGCTTTCGCCCGGGCGCGAGACGCGCTGCACCGGCAGGCGGAAACCGACGGTCTGGGCCGAGCGGGTCGTTGCGAGTTCCAGCACCTCGATCAGCGTCGGGCCTTCGTACCAGGGCATCGAAGCGCGGCCGTCATAGACGACGTTCTCGCCCTTCAGCGCCGAGACCGGGATGGCGGTCACCTGGCGGACGCCGAGCGACAGGGCGAGTTCCTTGAACTCGTGCGAGATCTGCTCGAAGCGGCTGCGGTCGTAGTCCGTCAGGTCGATCTTGTTGACGGCGAGCACGAACTGCTTGATGCCCATCAGCGTCGCGATCGTCGCGTGCCGGCGGGTCTGCTCCAGCAGGCCGACGCGGGCATCGACGAGCAGCACGGCGAGGTCGGCTGTCGAGGCGCCGGTCGCCATGTTGCGGGTATATTGCTCGTGGCCGGGCGTGTCGGCGACGATGAAGGAGCGCTTGTCGGTCGAGAAATAGCGATAGGCGACATCGATGGTGATGCCCTGTTCGCGCTCGGCCTGCAGCCCGTCGAGCAGCAGCGCGAAATCGGGCAGGCCGAGATCGTTCTGCTTGCCCTTGGAATCGCGCTGAAGGCTCGCGGCCTGATCTTCCTTGACCGCCTTGGTATCCCAGAGCAGCCGGCCGATCAGCGTCGACTTGCCGTCATCGACGCTGCCGCAGGTGATGAGGCGAAGCGGGCGGGAATCGCGCGCGACCCGAGCCGGTTCCTGCGACGGGAGGGCAACGGCCGTTTCGTCCAGGGCTGCGTTCGCTAGTGCCGGTGCGGTCATCAGAAGTATCCTTCGCGTTTTTTCTTTTCCATCGAGCCGGCCTGGTCGCGGTCGATGGCGCGGCCCTGGCGTTCGGAGACGGTCGCGGTTTCAAGTTCGGAAATGATGTCGTCGAGCGTCGTCGCATTGGAGCGGATCGCGCCCGTCAGCGGGAAGCAGCCGAGCGTGCGGAAGCGGATGACTTCCTCGCGCTTCGCTTCACCTGGAAGCAGCTCGAGGCGCGGATCCTCGGCAAGGATCATCATGCCGTCGCGCTCGACGATCGGGCGCTTCTTGGCGAAGTAAAGCGGCACGATCGGGATCTCTTCCGCCTGGATGTAGCGCCAGATGTCGACCTCGGTCCAGTTGGAAAGCGGGAAGGCGCGCACGCTTTCGCCCTTGCGGATCATGCCGTTATAGACGTTCCAGAGTTCTGGGCGCTGGTTGCGCGGGTCCCAACGATGATCCGGCGTGCGGAACGAGTAGATGCGCTCCTTGGCGCGGCTCGCTTCCTCGTCGCGCCGCGCGCCGCCGAAGGCGGCGTCGTATTGGCCGGCATCGAGCGCCTGGCGCAGCGCTTCCGTCTTCATGATGTCGGTATAGAGCGCCGAGCCGTGCGAGAACGGCGTGACGTTCTCGGCCGCGCCGCGCGGGTTGGTGTGGGCGACGAGGTCGAGGTCGTATTTTTCGACCATCTCGTCGCGGAACGCGATCATCTCGCGGAACTTCCAGCCGGTATCGACGTGCAGGAGCGGGAAGGGCACGCGACCGGGATAGAAGGCCTTGCGCGCCAGGTGCAGGAGCACGGAGGAGTCCTTGCCGATCGAATAGAGCATCACCGGGCGCTCGAATTCGGCGGCGACCTCACGGAAGATGTGGATCGCTTCGTTTTCGAGGGCCTTCAGATGCGGATCAAGCGGTGGTTTCGTGCTCTGCGGGTTATGCAATTCCGTTTCCGGATGGATGTGGGGCATTTCGAACTCCGGGGAGGATACTTGTCTCTTGGCTGCGGCGTGCCCTCAGGCGGCGCTGCTGGCATTGGGGATAATGGAGGAAGCCGCTTCGGCCACGTGCAGGCCGCATTCGCGCTTCTCGTCATTCTCCCACCACCAGCGGCCGGCGCGTTCGGGCTCGCCCGGCTTGATGGCGCGCGTGCAGGGCTCGCAGCCGATCGACGGATAGCCGCGGCTGTGCAGCGGGTTGACGGGAATGGCCTCCGCGGCGACATGGGCGCGGATCGTCTCGATGTCCCAATCCGCCAGCGGATTGATCTTGATGAGGTCGCGCTCGGGGTCGGCTTCGGCAAAGGGCGTCGTGGCACGATTGCCGGACTGGCCGCGGCGCAGGCCGGTGATCCAGTAGCTTGCCCCTTCGAGCGCGCGCGCAAGCGGCTTCAGCTTGCGCACGCCGCAACAGGCATGCCTGGCCTCGACGCTCTCGTAGAAGCCGTTCATGCCGAATTGCGCCACATAGGTCTCGATATCGGCCTTTTCAGGGTGGTAGCGCTTGATCAGGATGCCGTAGGTTTCCTCGGTCTCGTCGATGAGGGCGACCGTTTCGTTGAACAGCCGACCGGTTTTCAGCGTCGCGACCTCGATGTCGAGGCGATTGGTGCCGATCGCGGCGGTGATCACCTGATCCTCGATGCCGAGCGACGTCGTGAAGACCGCCCGGCCTTCGAGACCGGCGACCATGGCCAGGCGCCCGGCAAGATCGAGGCTTTCGAGCTTGTCGTTCAGGGCCTTTGCTTCGGCTTCGAGGGATCGCGTCGTCATGGCTGCATCCTGTTGCAATTTGCACGGAATATCGCAGCCGTTTGTGACAAAGGACAGAAAAACGGATTTCTATTGCTCAAGGATCAGAGCAAATATCTCTCTGATCCATAAAGTTCTAAGAAAACCTAGTAATTTAGTAGATTATCTCTGCCCGGAAGCAAGGGTGCGAAGATGCATTCCTCCCAGGGCCAAGAGGCGCCGGCCGTTCAAGAATTGTTGAAGGCCCTGTCCTTTCGCGCCATCTGCTCCAGCTTGTGCTTGATCAATGCGGGAGAAAGAAGGGAGACGGAGAATGATCCAATCCTTATCCAGGCGCGCCATCCTTGGAAGCGTCCTCGGATTGCTTCTGGTGACGGCCGCCTATGGTCACCACGGCTGGTCCTGGGCGGAGGCCGACCAGATCGAGCTTTCGGGCACCATCCGCGAGATCTCGATGGCGCCGCCGCATCCGACGCTCAGGGTCGAAACGAAGAATGACGGCCTCTGGCTGGTCGAACTCGGCAATCCGCGGCTGACCGAACGCTCCGGCTTCGTGGAGGGCGCTGCGAAGGTCGGCGACCCGATCGTCGCGCTCGGCAACCGCTCGCTGGATCGAAGCGAGAAACGGATGAAGGCAGTCCGGATCACGGTGGCGGGAAAGGTCTATGACATCTATCCGGAGCGCATACGGACGAACTGATGGAGGATGTGCTGGCCTGGATCGGGACGCTGCCCTTCGCCCTCGCGATACGGCGCTCCGCGACCCTCTACATCTTCGTCAATGCCGCGCATATCCTGTCGATCGGGATAATCATCGGCGCGATCCTGCCGCTTGACCTCAGGCTTGTCGGCCTCGTCCCGGCGGTGCCGGTCGAGATAGTCGGGCCGTTCCTCTCGCACGCCGCAGCCGCCGGCGTTGCGCTGGCGGTCGCCACCGGCTTCTGTCTCTTCAGCGTCAATCCGCTTGAATACGCCGGGAATCCAGCCTTCCTGACGAAAATCACTCTGCTCGCCCTCGGGGTCACCAATGCGGTGCTGTTGCATCTGACGCCGCAGTGGCGCGCCGCCGTCAAAGGCGGTCCGATTTCCTTGAGGATCCGCTTGTCGGCGCTGCTGTCCATGATGATCTGGACCAGTGCCGTCGTCGCCGGCCGCTGGATCGGGTTTTTGCTGGAGTAATTGGGATCGAGAGTTGAACGCGACGTCGCGTTTCCGGCTACCCCTCCCCACCCCCTCCCCACAAGGGGGAGGGGCAAGGTGCCCGTTGCGAGCGCCTCCCGTCTAATCTGGTAAGGCAGCTCGAGCTGAAGATAGACAGGGCGCGGCGAAGAAGCCCCTCCCCCTTGTGGGCCCTTGTGGGGAGGGGTTGGGGAGGGGACTTCCTACCGGTCGCTGATCGCCCAGCGCGGGTTGATCCAGGGCTCCTGGTTGGAGCGGGGAAGCGGCTGCTTGCCGAGGATATGGTCGGCGGCCTTCTCGCCGGTCATGATCGACGGGCCGTTGAGATTGCCGTAGGTGACATGCGGGAAGATCGAAGAATCGGCAACGCGCAGGCCTTCGACGCCGATCACCCGGGTTTCCGGATCGACCACGGCCATCGGATCGTCCTTCGAACCCATCTTGCAGGTGCCGCAGGGGTGGTAGGCGCTTTCCAGGTGCTCGCGCAAGAAGGCGTCGATCTCCTCGTCCGTCTGGACCTTTTCGCCTGGCTGGATTTCCGGCCCGCGATATTGGTCGAAGGCCTTCTGGCCGAAGATCTCGCGCGTTAGCCGCACGCAATGGCGGAACTTCTCCCAATCCTCCGGGTGGCTCATATAGTTGAAGCGGATCACCGGATCGGCCTTCGGGTCGGAGGCGCGCAGCGTGACGCTGCCGCGCGACTTCGACAGGTTGTAGCCGACATGCACCTGGAAGCCGTGCGTGTTCGCCGCCGCCTTGCCGTCATAGCTGATCGCCACCGGCAGGAAATGGTACTGGATGTCGGGCTGCTTGACACCGGCCGCCGAGCGAAGGAAAGCGCAGGCCTCGAACTGGTTGGAAATGCCGAGGCCGGATTTGAAGAACAGCCACTGGGCGCCCGCGACGCCCTGCCAGAACCACGGCAGCCAGGAATAGAGCGAGACCGGCTTGGTGCTGATCTGCTGGAAATAGAACTCCATGTGGTCCTGCAGGTTCTGGCCGACGCCCGGGCGGTCGACCTTCACCTCGATCCCCATGTCCTTGAGGTGCGCCGCCGGGCCGATGCCCGAGAGCATCAAAAGTTTCGGCGAATTGAAGGAGGACGCCGAGACGATCACCCCGCTGTTAGCCCTCACCACCTCGATGCGGCCGCCGCGCTCGATCTCGACGCCGGTGGCGCGGCCGTTCTCGATGACGACCTTGCGGGCGAAGCAACGAATGAGCTCCACATTGGGGCGCTTCAGCGCCGGCTTCAGATAGGCGGAAGCCGCCGACCAGCGCCGGCCACGCCAGGTCGTCTGCTCCATGAGCCCGAAGCCTTCCTGCTTCCAGCCGTTATAGTCCTCGGTCATCTCGAAGCCGGCCTGCTTTCCCGCTTCGACGAAGGCGTGGAAGAGCGGGTTCTTGACCGGGCCACGCTGGACATGCAGCGGCCCATCGGTGCCGCGCCAGCCGTCTTCGCCGCCGTGCGAGCGTTCCATCCGCTTGAAATAGGGAAGCACGTCGGCATAGGCCCAGCCCTGGGCGCCGAGCTCCTCCCAGCGGTTGAAGTCCTCCGCATGGCCACGCACGTAGACCATGCCGTTGATCGAGGAGGAGCCGCCGATCACCTTGCCGCGCGGCGCGGTGATGCGCCGGTTGTTGAGGTTCGGCTCCGGCTCGGAGAGATAGCCCCAATTGTAGCGGTTCATGCTCATCGGCCAGGCGAGCGCCGCCGGCATCTGGATGAAGGGGCCGATGTCGGTGCCGCCGAACTCCAGCACGATGACCGAATTCCTGCCGTCCTCCGACAGGCGGTAGGCGAGCGCCGAGCCTGCCGAACCCGAACCGATGATGATGTAGTCTGCCTGCATAAGCGTGGTCTTTCTTCTAACTACGTGCGGTATGCCCCTCATCCGGCTGCCGCCACCTTCTCCCCGCTTGCGGGGAGAAGGGACTCGCGGTTGCCCTCTCCGCTCCCCTCTGCCGCCGCCTATTTCTCTGCAAGGCGAGCGTCTACGGCCGGGTATTCCCTCTCCCCGCGTGCGGGGAGAGGGTTAGTCCTCGGGTTAAACCCGAGGAGAGGGGCAATCGAAAACGATCAATACGGCGCCTCTACCTTGCCCATGCCGACATAGACGGTCTTGAGCTCGGTATAGTGGTTGAGCGCCGCGACCGAATTTTCCCGCCCGAAGCCGGATTGCTTCGATCCGCCGAAGGGGATCTCGACCGGCGCGAGATTATAGGCGTTGATCCATAGCGTACCCGCCTCGAGCTGGTCGGCAACGCGGTGGGCTCGGGCGAGGTCGGCGGTGAAGACCCCGGCCGACAGCCCGAACTCGGTGGCGTTCGCCCGGGCGACGACCTCCGGCTCGTCGTCGAAGTCGAGCACGCACATGACCGGCCCGAAGATTTCCTCCCGCGCGATCGTCATCTCGTCGGTGACGTCGGCAAAGACGGTCGGCTGGATGTAGGTGCCTTCGCCGCTCACATGGTTGGGGATGCCGCCGCCGGTGAGGAGCCGCGCGCCTTCCGACTTGCCCGTTTCGATATAGGACAGCACCTTGTCGCGTTGCGCTCTCGATACCATTGGCCCGAGCTGCGTCGCCTCGTCCATCGGGTCGCCGATGACGATCGCCTCGGTGCGTTCCTTCAGGCGCATGAGGAAGGCTTCCTTGATTTTTTTCTGTACGAAGACGCGGGTGCCATTCGAGCAGACCTGGCCGGTCGAATAGAAATTGCCGAGCATGGCGCCGCCGATGGCGCTTTCAAGATCGGCGTCGTCGAAGACGATCAGCGGCGACTTGCCGCCGAGTTCCATCGTGACGTGCTTGAGTTCGGCTGCGGCGGCGGCCGCCACCTTCTTGCCCGTCGGCACCGAGCCGGTCAGCGACACCTTGGCGACGTCCGGGTGGTTGACGAGCAGCGGGCCGGTCGACCGGTCGCCCTGGATGACGTTGTAGAGCCCCTTCGGCAGTCCCGCTTCCACCAGGATCTCGGCGATCTTCAGCGCGCCGAGCGGCGTGTTCTCCGAAGGCTTGAAGACCATGGCGTTGCCGGCGGCGAGCGCCGGCGCACCCTTCCAACAGGCGATCTGCTGCGGGTAGTTCCAGGCGCCGATGCCGACGCAGACGCCGAGCGGCACCCGCTTCGTATAGGCGAAGTCGCCGCCAAGCGGGATGTAGTCGCCATTGAGCGCCGCCGCGGCGATACCGCCGAAGAATTCGAAGCTGTCGGCGCCCGAGGTCGGGTCGGCGACGATGGTCTCCTGGATCGGCTTGCCGGTATCGAGCGTTTCGAGTTCGGAGAGCTCGCGATTGCGCTCGCGCATGATTTCGGCGGCACGCTTCAGGATGCGGCCGCGCGCCGTCGGGCTCATCGCCGCCCATTCCGGCTGCGCCCGCTTGGCGGCGGCGATCGCCTTCTCGACGATAGCCGGCGTCGCCGCATGCAGCCGGGCGATCACCTCGCCGGTCGCCGGATAAATGCTCTCGATCACCGTGCCGGCGGTATCCTCGACATATTCCCCGTCGATGAAGTGCGAGGCTTTCGGTTGGGCTTTCATGTCATTCTCCTCGCGGATAGCGTTTGGATTCCTCGAGATTGTCGAGATTCATGTGGTTGCGCATGTAGCGCTCGGATGCCTTCTGCAGTGGCTGGTGGTCCCAGGGATAATAGGCCCCGTTCCTGAGCGCCTCGTACACCACCCAGCGCCGCGCCTGGCTTTCGCGCACCGCGGCGTCGAAAGCCTCCATGTCCCAGTGCGCCGCGCGCATATCGCGGAAAGCAGTGAGCGTGGCGTGATCGACGGGCCCACGCGGGTCTTCCGCAAGATTGGTGAGTTCCAGCGGATCGGACTCGAGGTCGTAGAGCTGGTCGGGATCGAGCGCGCAGTGGACGTATTTCCACTTGCCTTCGCGGACAGCGACAAGCGGCGCGTAGGACGCTTCGGCCGCATATTCCATCAGCACCGGCTCCGTGCGTTCCGCACCGTCGATCATCGGCACAAGGCTGACGCCGTCCGTCCAGGGCTGCACTTCCGCCATCGAGATGCCGGCGAGATCGGCAAGCGTCGGCGTCACGTCGAGGTTCGACGTCGGCGTCAGGTGCAGTCCCGCTGCGACACCGGGCCCGGCAATCATCAGCGGCACGCGCGCCGAGCCTTCGAAGAAATTCATCTTGAACCACAGGCCGCGCTCGCCGAGCATGTCGCCATGGTCGGAGCAGAAAAGGATGAGTGTATTGTCGAGCATCCTGGTCCGCGTAAGCGTATTGACGAGTTCGCCGACCTTCTGGTCGAGATAGGAAATGTTGGCAAAATAGGCGCGGCGCGAGCGGCGGATGTTTTCTTCCGTCAGCTCGAAATTCTTGTAGTCGCAGGAGTGCATGATGCGCTGCGAGTGCGGATCCTGCCGGTCGAAGGGGAGGGTGCCTACTTCCGGCAGCAGGTGTTCGCAATCCTCGTAGAGGTCCCAGAATTTCCGGCGCGCCACATAGGGGTCGTGCGGGTGGGTGAAGGAGACGGTGAGGCACCAGGGGCGGCGGCCTTCGTCGTCGTTCTCGCGGGCGAGCTGGTAGAGTTTCTGGTTCGCCAGGAACGCCACCTCGTCGTCATATTCCATCTGGTTGGTGATTTCCGCGACGCCTGCGCCGGTGACCGAGCCGAGATTGTGATACCACCAGTCGATCCGCTCGCCTGGCTTGCGATAGTCCGGCGTCCAGCCGAAATCGGCGGGGTAGATGTCGGTCGTCAGCCGCTCTTCGAAGCCGTGCAACTGGTCCGGCCCGACGAAGTGCATCTTGCCGGAGAGCGCCGTGTAGTAGCCGGCGCGGCGCAGGTGGTGCGCATAGGTCGGGATCGAGGACTGGTATTCCGCCGCATTGTCGTAGACGCGCGTGCGGCTCGGCAACTGCCCGGCCATGAAGGACGCGCGGGCGGGAGCACACAATGGCGAGGACGTATAGTTGTTGCGGAAGCGTGCCGACCGCCCCGCCAGCGCCTTGAGATTGGGCGCATGCAGGAAATCGGCGGGACCGTCGGGAAAGAGTTTCCCGTTCAGCTGATCCACCATGAGGATCAGGATATTCGGCTTCCTGGTAGTCACGTCGTCGGTTCCTTGATGGTTCGAATTCTAGATCGACTTACTCACTTAGTTCGCGATTTGCCCCTCATCCGGCTGCCGCCACCTTCTCCCCGCTCGCGGGGAGAAGGGACCTGCCGCGCTGCCTCAGTCCCCTCTCCCCGCGTGCGGGGAGAGGGTTAGGGTGAGGGGCAATTGCCACCATCTCCACCCCCCATCCGCAAATGCGCGTTCACATAATCTTCCGTCAGCGAAATCGAAGCCTCGATGCTGATCGGCGCCGATTTCAGACTTTGCCGGATGTAAAGTCCATCGATCATCGCAGCCGCGCCCTCGGCGATGCGCTCCGCGTCATCGGCCGGGCAGAGCGCCTTCAGGCTGGCGAGCAGATTGGAGCGCAGCCGCCGCGCATAGACGACAAGCAGGCGTCGCACATCCTCGGAGCGCTGCGCTTCCGAATAGAAGGCGAGCCATGCGGCGACCGTCTCCGGCGCGAACTGGTCGGCCCGGAAGCTGACGCGGATCATCGCGCTCACCTTTTCCCGCGGCGTCTTGGCCGCCCTGAGCGCGGCGACGGCATCGCGGCGCAATTGCCCCAAAAGGCTGCGGATCGTCGCGATCAGCAGTTGCTCCTTGCTGCCGAAATAATGATGCGCGAGCGCCGCCGAAACACCGGCGGTGCGGGCGATGTCCGACATAGTGACGGCAAGCGTCCCCTGATCGCCGATCACACGCAGCGCCGCGTCCACCAGCGCCTTTCGGCGCACCGGCTCCATTCCGATTTTCGGCATCTCCCAAGCTCCTTCGCCGAACAGTCTATTTTTGATTGACTCGTCAATCAATAAAAAATGGCACGTTTTCCCTTTCTTTTTACTTGGAAATCCGGCTCAATCACGAGGTAGCGCTTGTGCCCATCGCCGGGACTGGAGGTTGAAATGAGCAACACGTTCGATCCCAGCGGAAGACACACCGTGGAAGGGAAATGGGGATGGTTCGTAGCGCTCGGTGTGCTGCTGATCATGGCCGGCGGTATCGCCTTCGGAAACCTGCTGATGGCGACGGTCGCCTCCGTCTACTACGTCGGTCTCATCATGCTGATCGGCGGTCTGCTCAATCTCGCTCAGGCCTATCAGGTCAAGGATTGGGGAGGCTTTCTCTTTTGGGTGCTGAGTGGCGGTCTCTATGCGGCGGCGGGCCTCTTCGCCTTCATCAATCCGCTGCTCGCTTCGTCGATCCTCACGATTCTCATGGCGATCGCGCTGATCGTCGCCGGCGCCTTCCGGATCTGGGTCGGCTTCAGGCTCAGCCCGCTCGGCGGCTGGGGCTGGATCGTCATCGGCGGTCTTGTGACGCTGATTGCCGGGCTCGTCATCGCCGCCGGCTGGCCGGTTGACAGCCTTTGGATCCTCGGCCTGTTCCTTGCGGTAGACCTCGTCATGCAGGGCCTGGCGCTGATCGCCTTCGGCGTACTTGTGAAGAGTTAGTCGTAATCAGCGAAGCAAGATATTCACCCTGAAACGACCTTCATAAAACTTTCACATTCACGAAAGCTTTCGTTGACGCTTGCCCCCGATGCTGCCGCCGGTCCTTCCTATCCTGGAGTCCGGCATGGCCGCCGCCCCCGCAGAACTTCTGTCGCTTCGCCGCTTCGGCGACGACCAGATCATAAGCCTCGCCAAGCTCGTCATCGAAAACGCCTTCCAGCCAATCGTCGAGGCGACCACCGGAGCCGTGTTCGGATACGAGTCCCTGCTACGCGGTTTCGACCGCCTGGGCTTCGCCTCGCCGCTCGAACTGCTCGACAAGGCGGAGGGCGCCGGGCAATTGCTTGCGCTCGAACATCTGATCAATAGCCGCGCTGTAGCCGCCTTCGCTACGCTCCCGGATTTTGCGGCCCGTACGCTCTTCCTGAATTTCGACTCGCGGCTGGTCGGCGGGGAAGGGGATATTGTCGAGCGGCTCGTCAATCATCTGAAGCGCGCCAACATCGCCCCCTCGTCGCTCTGCTTCGAACTCTCGGAACGTTTCGACAGCGGCAAGATGCCGGACTTCTCGGCGCTGATTCGGCAATTGCGGCTTGCCGGCTTCAAGCTGGCGATCGACGATTTCGGTGCCGGTTTCAATGGGTTGAAGTTGCTTTGCGATCAGCCGGTCGACTACGTGAAGATCGATCGCCATTTCGTTTCGGGGATCGAGCGGGATTCGCGCAAGCGCCACCTTTTGCGCCACACCATCAACATGGCGCATGTGCTCGGCACGCGCGTGATTGCCGAAGGTGTCGAAACGGAAGCGGAGTTTCTCGTCTGCCGTGAACTCGGCTGCGATCTGATGCAGGGCTATTTCGTCGCGCGCCCGACGACGCACTTGAATGAGCTGCAGCCGGCCTATCCGCATCTCGAGCCAGGCGTCCGCCGGCTTTCGTCGACGCTGGACAGTATCCTGATCCGCAAGGAGATCGAGCAACTGCCGACGGTCAGGGAAAGCGATGATCTCGATTCCGTCTTCGATCTTTTCCGGCGCAATCCGCGCCAGGCCTTCTTCCCCGTGCTGAATGCAAATGGCGAGCCGCGCGGTATTCTGCACGAGTATCATGTGAAGGAGATGATCTATCACCCCTTCGGCCGTGATCTTCTGAAGAACCGAATCTATCAGCGCCGGATCTCGCACTTCGTCACTCCGGCGCCGATCGCCGATCTCGATACACCTGCGGACGAGATGCTGAAGATCTTTGCCGGCATGGACGGCAGCGACTGCGTCATCCTGACGGAGAACATGCGATATGCCGGCATTCTCTCGGCTTCGTCGCTTCTGAAGATCATCAACGAGAAGCAGTTGAAACTGGCGCAGGAGCAGAATCCGCTGACCGGCCTGCCGGGCAATCGGGCGATCCGCGACCACGTCCAGCACGCGATTCTCGACGCCGATGAGACGCGCCATTTCTGCTATTGCGATTTTGACGACTTCAAGCCCTTCAACGACACCTACGGCTTCCAGAAAGGTGACCTGGCGATTACCCTGTTCGCAGCGCTCTTGCGGCGCCACTTCATTGGCGAGGAGAAGTTCCTGGGGCATGTTGGCGGCGACGACTTCTTCATTGGTTTGAGCGGCTTCGCCGAAGCGGAGCTTCGCGCCCAGCTGATGCGCCTCATCGACGATTTTCGTTCAGATGTCCGCCAGCTCTATTCCCCCGAGCATCAGGCAGCGGGTTGCATCAGCGGATATGGCCGCGACGGCGGAGCGAAGGATTTCCCGCTGATGCGCTGTTCGATCGCGGTGCTCGTCCTGCCGGAAGGTTTCATCCT
This sequence comes from Sinorhizobium glycinis, assembly GCF_001651865.1. GTDB lineage: Bacteria > Pseudomonadota > Alphaproteobacteria > Rhizobiales > Rhizobiaceae > Sinorhizobium > Sinorhizobium glycinis. Next base: position 507,458 of record NZ_LPUX01000053.1, on the reverse strand, counting down.
CTCCGACAGTCAGACGGTGAGCAAGAGGATCGCGGAGATCAAGGCGCGTGCCAAGGCAAGCGAAGCAGGCCTGGTGCTGGAACTGATCACCCGCGAATGAACCTTGGCAAGGCATGGCCTTTCCCGAGCCGCGGGCGGGCTATAGGTAAAGGTGCTACAATCGCTTCGCGAGGATGGGGCCATGACTGTTCCGACCGAGATGACCTATATCGACCTGCCGAGCCCGGGGGGCGCCGAAAACATGGTTCTGGCGCGTGGCCGGCTGCCGGAGCTTGGGGCCGGCGAGCTTTTGATCCGTGTCGAGGCATTCGGCGTCAACCGGCCGGACGTGCTGCAACGCAAGGGCGACTATCCGCCGCCGCCCGGTGCGAGTCCCATTCTCGGACTTGAGGTCGCCGGCGAAGTCGTCGAACTCGGCGAGGGTGCGACGGGCTTCGCGGTCGGCGACAAGGTCTGTGCGCTTGCCAATGGCGGCGGCTATGCCGAATATTGCGCCGTGCCCGCGACGCAGGCGCTTGCTTGGCCGAAGGGCTATGACGCGGTCAAGGCCGCCGCCCTGCCGGAGACTTTCTTTACCGTATGGGCCAACGTCTTCGACATGGCCGGCCTGAAGGCCGGAGAGACCATCCTCGTCCACGGCGGCTCGAGCGGCATCGGCACGACGGCAATCCAACTCGCCAAGGCCCTGGGGGCGGAGGTCTTCGCGACGGCCGGCAGCGCCGCCAAATGCACGGCCTGCGAGACGCTCGGGGCCAAGCGGGCGATCAACTACCGCGAGGAGGACTTCAAGGCCGCTGTGCTCGAAGCGACGGGCGGCCGCGGCGTGGACGTCATCCTCGACATGGTCGGCGGACGCTATTTCGGGCGCAATCTCGCGTCGCTTGCCAAGGACGGGCGCCTGTCGATCATTGGGTTTCTCGGCGGCGCGCGCGTCGAGGACGCCAATATCACGGCGATCCTGACCAAGCGGCTAAATGTCATGGGGTCCGCATTGAGACCACGCACGGCAGAGGAGAAGCGGGCCATCCGCGACGGACTCGCCTTACGGGTGTGGCCGCTTCTGGAAGCGGGCGACGTGGCGCCGGTCATTCACGCGGTCTTGCCAATCGAAGAGATCGCCGACGCGCATCGCCTGATGGAAGAGGGCAACCACATCGGCAAGATCGTGATGAGCATCGCCAGAGATTAGACAATGGTAGCCCTTGTATTGGCGCAAAGACAGCTTACCTTGGGTGTATCGGCAACAACAGAAAGGAAGGTGATCCAATGTCTAGTGAGATTTCGGACCTCGTGACAGGCATCGGAGAGGTGAAGGAGTCGAGGCAGCCCTCGGCTTGATCCCCACCTTCCTTGGGCCCGCCCGGCCCAGCCATTTCACAGGGCCAAACTCATGGAAGGGTCGCTAACGCGGCCCTTTTCCTTTTCTGGCGCCACGATTAGAGTCCGAGCCGGCCGATCGCCGGTATCTTAATGCCGGGCCTGGCAATATCGAAGCCGGCCACCAGCCCCATGAAATGCACTTCCAGGCCGCTCCGCCAGCCGGCCGAAATGCCGGCAAGGCCATAGAGCGTCGCATGGACGTCGCGACCGTCCGCATCGATCAGGAAGAGCTTGCCCTCTGGCAGATAGTCACGTCCGACCGCATCCGGCGGCAATACCACATCGAGTTCGGGTACGGAGCGCAGCACATGGGCGACGAAGGTATTGGAGTTCGGCCCCGGCCAGAGCCGGTAGGCGCCGGGCGAGGAATAGGGATAGGCGACAATCGCCTGCTCGACCTTCGGGATCAGCCGCTTCGCTTCCACGCCGGTAGCGGCTGCGACGATCCGCGGCTCGTTCGAATACCAGCGGCCATCGGCCGCATAGGCGTTCTTGCGGATCGGCTTGCCCCATCCGACTTTTTCATACCGGTTGTATACGGACGCGCCTTCATCCTTCGTCACGATCCAGGCGTGGCTCGCCACGGAGCCCTTCATTCCGCCGGTCGTTGCCGACAAGACATAGATCGCCGCCTCCGGATTGGCGGTTGCCTTGGGCAGAATCCCCGCCGACGACCAGTCCGCGTCACGCCAGCTCTGCGGCCGTTCCTTGAAATACCATAGCCCTGCCGACGCAAGGGCCGGAAGCAGGTAGATGATGGCGAAGACGAGCAGCAGCTTGCGGAGGATTTTCATCGACGATGTCTTTTCTGCCGGTGGAATCCTGATAGATGCATAGCCCAATCTTGGAAAATTGAGGGCAAGGCATGTCGAATCCCGTTCTGGTCGAAGTGACACGCGGAAACCTGGTCGAAAGCCGCCATCGCGGCACGGTGATTGCCGTTGACGGCGACGGCAAGACGCTGTTCGCGCTCGGCGACACGGACGCGGCCGTGTTTCCCCGTTCGGCCTGCAAGGCCATGCAGGCGCTGCCGTTGGTGGAAAGCGGTGCCGCGGATGCCTACGGCTTCGATGCCAAGGCTCTGGCCCTTGCCTGTTCATCGCATTCCGGCGAGCCGGAACACGTGGCGCTCGCGGCGAAGATGCTGGCCTCCGCCGGCCGCGATGTCAGTGCGCTTGAATGCGGCGCCCATTGGTCCTTCTACCAGAGGAACCTTATCGCCCAGGCGCGCACGCTTGAAAGGCCGAGCGCGCTGCACAACAATTGCTCCGGCAAGCACGCGGGGTTTATTTGCGCCTGCTGCCATTCCGGCGCGGAGCCGGACGGATATGCCGGCTACGGCCATCCGATCCAGCAGGAGATCCGCGGCATCATGGAAAGCCTCACGGGCGCGCTTCTTTCCCGCGACAATTGCGGCGTCGACGGCTGCTCGATCCCGACCTATGCCGTCCCGATGAAGGGCCTTGCCCATGGTTTCGCCCGCATGGCGACCGGTGTGGGTCTGGCGGCGGAGCGGGCCCGCGCCTCGAAGCGGCTGATCGAAGCCTGCATGGCAGAGCCCTTCTACGTTGCCGGCACCGATCGCACCTGCACGCGGCTGATGAAGGCGGCGCCGGGGCGCGTCTTCGCCAAGACCGGCGCCGAGGGCGTATTCTGCGCCGTGATCCCGGAAAAGGGTATCGGCATCGCCGTCAAATGCGAGGACGGCACGACCCGCGCCGCCGAGTCGATGGTCGCGGCGACGCTCGCACGTTTCTTCGCGGAGGACCCGGAGGTCCAGGCGGCGCTGATGGCGCAGGCCAACCACTCGATGAGCAACTGGAACGGCATCCATGTCGGCGACGTCCGTGTCACAGGAGCCTTGGCCCTGTAGCTCCGAAGCTGCCTGGATGGCGCCTAATGGATGTCGCCTAAAGCGCGCCGCGTGAATACGTTTAAATACGTCTGAACGCGACGCGCTTTAGGCCATGATCAGCGGCGTCGTGTCGCGATAGGGCGACAAGGCTTCTGCCGGTATATCCGAGGGCACGACAAGGCCGGCAAGCTCGCTGGCGCCCATGATTCGGCAAGGCGAGGCGGCGCCGAATTTCTCAGGCGTAGCAAGGAGATAGGTCTCGGCGGACTGCCGGGCGATCGCCCGCTTGATGGCGGCTTCCTCGTAATCTCCGGTGGAGAGCCCGTGGGCCGGATGAATGGCGGTGACACCGAGAAAAAAGATGTCCACACGGATCTGTTCGATCGCCGCAATCGTCACCCCGCCGGTCGCCACCATGGAATGCTTGTAGAGCCTGCCGCCGATCAGGACGACTTCGGCAAGATGATGCTCGAGTTCGGCGGCGATCGTCGGGCTGTGGGTGACGATGGTTGCGCGCAAGTCACGCGGCAAGGCACGTGCGAGTTCCGCATTGGTCGTGCCGCCATCGAGAAAGACGAACTGACCCGGCTTGACGAGTTCCGCCGCCCGGCGGCCGAGCCGGCGTTTGACGCCGCTGGCGATGGTCTGCCGGGCGGCAAAGTCGGGGAGCGGCGGCGCCAGCGGCAGCGCGCCGCCGTGGACCCGCTTCAGCAGTCCCTCGGTCGCCATTTCCCTGAGATCGCGGCGGATCGTATCTTCCGAAACGCCGAGTTCGTCTGCAAAGGTCTTGGCGACGATTTGTCCATCGCGCGCCAGCCGCGCCGAGATCATCGCCCGTCTCTGTGTGGTCAGCATCGATTCCCCCTTGACTCTTCACGATATTGCATGAACTTTCATGAAAATTCCAGAAACGATTGGAATGTTCGTGCAATTTCGTGGAGAGAGTCATGTTTATCCTGATAGCTGGTCCCTATCGCTCGGGTACGGGCGACGATCCGTCCAAGATGGCGGAGAATTTGAAGCGTCTGGAGGAACCGTCCTATGCGCTTTTCAAAGCCGGACATGTCCCTATGATCGGCGAGTGGGTTGCCTTGCCCGTCTGGCATGCGGCGGGTGGGGCCGATGTGGGGGGCGACCTCTATGAGGAGATCTTCCATCCCGTCGCCGGCCGGCTGCTTGCACTTTGCGATGCGGTGCTGCGGTTGCCGGGCGATTCCAAGGGCGCGGACAACGACGTGCGCATCGCCCTGGAGCGCGGCATCCCGGTCTACTATCGCCTCGAAGAGGTGCCCGGCTGTTCCGCCATGGCAGCGTGAGTGAAGCGTGCCGGCGGATCTCCCGCCGGCATCACGCGACTATTCATCCACATGCGGCTCGGCGACGAAGGTCAGCGTCGCCGTATAGCCGGCCTCGCCGGCGGCGCTGCGGCCTTCGAGCGGCACGTCAGGGCTGACCGCCAAAACGTTCAGCCCTGCATTGCGCAGCGTCACCTCCCGCTACGCCCTTTGCGTCGGTCTTCGCCGAGACCAGGTCCGGCAGGCCGACATGGTCGAGCATGACCTCCTTGCCTTCGAGCGGCCGGCCCTCGAAGGCCACCAAATACCAGGTCTTGTCAATTCCTTCGATTTCATCTCTTCTGCTGCCCGAATGCCGCTGCAACTGTTGCGCCGTCGGAGCGGGAACCCGGTTCTCCCGCGCCGGCTCGACAGATGATCGAGGAGCATGCTGATGCTGAAACTGTTTTATACGCCGGGAACCTGTTCGCTTGCCTCCCATATCGCGCTGGAGGAGGCGGGCGCCTCCTATGAGGCGCAGCGCGTCGACTTTTCGAAGGCCGAGCAGACGAAGCCCGAATATCTCGCCGTCAATCCGAAGGGCCGCGTTCCCGCCCTGGTGACGGACCGGGGCACGCTGAGCGAAACCCCGGCGATCCTGGCCTATGTCGCGCAGAGCTTTCCCGATGCCCGGCTCGCGCCTGTCGCCGATCCCTTCGAGTTCGCCCGGCTGCAGTCGTTCCTGAGCTATCTCTGCTCGACGGTCCACGTTGCCCACGCGCATGCCCGTCGAGCCGCACGCTGGGCGGATGATCCGGCCGCACACGAGGCGATGAAGGCGAAGGTGCCGAAGAACATGGCTGATTGCTTCGCCCTCATCGAAGGCACGATGTTCACCGGCCCCTTCGCCATGGGCGAGACCTATACGATCGCCGATCCCTATCTCTTCACCATTGCCGGCTGGCTCGAGGGCGACGGCGTCGATCCGGCGCAGTTCCCGAAAATCCTCGCCCACCGCAACCGGATGGCTGAGCGGCCGGCTGTCGCCAGGGTGCTGGAGGTAGTGCGTGCCTAGTGCATGTCGCCCAAAAGTGTGCAGCGGTTTTGGGACAACGACATGCACGAAAACAAAGACCTAAAGCGCGCCGCGTGAATAGCTTTGAATGCGACGCGCTTTCGGATCAGCGCGAATCGGCGGCGACGAATTGCGCCGCGAGCCGCTTCGGCGCCTTTTCACGCCAGGCGGCGATCAGCCTCTGCGTCAGCGCTGCATCGTCGATGATCGCGAGCCGCACGAGCATTGCCGGCCAGCCCTTGTAGTGGTCGGTCTCGAAGAAGTGCGACGGATCGAGTTCCATCAGCATTTCCTTCTCCTCGAGCGCGCACATCACCACAAGCGTCTCGGCGTCCTTCATGCGCGCGAAGCTTTTGCCTCTGACGAGCAGCGCCGGCGTGCCATGGGACGTTCCGACGGTCGTTTCCGGCAGGCCGGCCGCTTCGGCAAGGCGCCGGACGCGCGCAAAGACTGTGTCGATCTCCTGCATCATCGGTGACAGCCGTCGTTCGCCAGGAGCGGATAGAACCCGAACTGTGACCGCGATCAGGCGCGGCCGCAAGTGTTGCTTGCAGTCGCGCGAGGCCATGGCCAGCCGGGGAATGGCAGGTCCGCAAGCTCGCGCTCCGCCATGCGCGCAAGATCGGGATGCTGGAGCGGATCGCGCAGCCAAGCGGCAGGCGCTTCGGCTTGATGGTCGCGCTGCGGTGCGATCAGTTTCAGAATAGAGAAAAGCTTCGGCATGGCGGGCCCTCCCTTCGATGTTCCACGATGTCATGAATGCGTTCAGATCAAATACGCGGCCATTCACAACGCTTTGAACTGGCAGCGAAATTGCTCCATCTAGCCAAAGCAGTTACTGGCAGCATCTTCCTGTTCGGATGAGTTTGCAATTGAGATTGCCCCGTGCTTCGTTTAGAAAACCTATATGAAAGACCTCAACACGATCCATCTGAACGGGCTGCGCGCCGTCGAGGCGGCCGGGCGGCTGGGGTCGCTCGCCGCCGCGGCGGAAGAACTCGGCGTGACGCCCGGTGCCGTGAGCCAGCAGATTGCCAAGACCGAGGCGCAGCTTGGCCGGACACTTTTCGAGCGCTTACCGCGGGGCCTGGTGCCGACGGAGGCGGGCCGCTTGCTCTTGGTGCGGCTCTCGAGCGCCTTTGCCGAACTTGCCGAAGCGGTGGCTGGGGCCCGACGCCGTGACGAATCGGTGCTGACGGTTTCCGTGGCGCCGGTCTTTGCGGCGCGCTGGCTCGTCTACCGGCTCAATCACTTTGCCGACCGTTATCCCGAAATCAGGCTTCGGATCGATGCGACCACGAAGCTCGCCAACCTCGACACCTCCGATGTCGATCTCGCCATTCGCGTGGGCGCGGGACATTGGCCGGGCGTGCGCGCCGAGTTGCTGTTGGAGCAGGAGGTCTTTCCCGTCTGCTCGCCGGCCTTGGCCGCGGGACTGCGCGAGCCGGCGGACATCCTGTCGCTGCCGGCAGTAATCGACGAGCACGCGATGTTCTCTTGGGAGGTGTGGTTGAAGGCGGCCGGCCTTTCCGGCGCCGAGATGACCGTGCGCCACACCTTCAACGACGCGTCCCTGGCGCTCGATGCCGCTATTGCCGGCCAGGGCGTCATGATCGCCTGGCAGACGCTTGCCGGCTATGCCGTGATGAAGGGCAGCCTCGTGGCACCTTTTGGGATCCGCGCCAAAACGGGCTTCGGGCATTATTTCGTGACCTCGGCCTCCAGGCGTGAAAGCAAGGCGGCGCTCGCCTTCAAGCAATGGGTGCGCGAAGAGGTGGAGGAGGGGATGCGGCAGCTCTCTGCTATTCCGGCTCCTTCAGCCGCTCTTCCATCATCGCCTTGAAGTGCGGCCTGGATTGGCAGCGCGCCAGCCACGCCTTGACGCGCGGGTGCCGTTCGAATAGCGCGGTCTGGCTCATCGTGTAGCGGAACACCTCCGCCAGATTCAGGTCGGCAACGGTAAAGCGGCCGCCGACCAGGTAGTCGCGGCCGTCGAGATGCGCCTCGAGCCTGGTAAAGGCTTTCTCGAGCGACCGCCCGCAGGCGGCGATCAGGGCCTGCCCGTCGGGCGTGTTCTCGATGCCGTCGTCATAGGCGAGGACGATCTTGACCGCATGCGGCTCGATTTCGGTCGCTGCCCACATGGTCCAGTTGCCGATCTGCCCTTCCTCGGCAATATCGGTCGGCGCCAGCGGCCCGCCGTGTTTGCGGGCGAGATAGAGATTGTTGGCAAGGGATTCGGTCAATATCAGCCCGTCGTCGTCGATTGCCGGTATGAGGCCCATCGGATTGACGGCGAGGAAGCTCGGTGAGCGTGTGTTGAGCGGAGCGTCCGCGGCCAGCGGATCGGCGAGGCGGCGAGCCTGGATGACCGGGACCGACTTGAAGGGAATGCCGAGTTCGCGGGCCATCCAGTAGTTGCGCGATGCGCGTGAGCGGTAAACACCATAAATCGTCAGCATCTTCGGCCTCCTCGGTTGGCGATGCGCGATTTCATACGCAATTGTCGATGCCTGCTGTAGCCGTCCGCTTTGATGTGCGCATGAAATCTTTTGATGAGAGCCGCTCTCCGAACGGTCGCACCGTTCGCGGTTGTAAAGCGCGGTGCCACAATCGTGATTGCGTGTTTACTGGCGCAAGCCCGGCTCCAGCCGTAAATGCGAGCCTGGAGTACGATCGCGGGCGCAGTTTTTAGCTTGCGTCCTGCTCCGACTTGTCGATATCGATCACCAGGATGGCTTTGCTCGACGCAGAATCATCGTCGCACCGCTCTCTTTCCTCGCTGCACTCAAACCATCAGAGTTCGATGTCATCGCTGCCTGACTTTTCCCGCCGCCAGTTTCTCCGCGCATCCGGACTCGCAGTCGCCTCCGCCGGCCTTGCGGGCTGCACGTCGTCGATGAACACCGACCGGTTTCGCCAGGAAACGATGCCGGTCTACCGTAACCCTGCTCTAGAAAGCCGCTGGATCGACCCGCGCGCCGAGGGCATCATCGAAGAGCCGCTGACCGGCCTGCCGCCGCAGGACGCCTATTTCGCCGATATCTACGCGGAAAAGGACGATGGCGGCTTTCTCATACCGGCGGTGCCCTACCGGCAGATCGACCCGCGCTTCTATCGCCAGGAGGTCAGTGATCCGTTCGGCGAGGCGCCCGGCACGATCGTCGTCGATACGGCCGATCGCTATCTTTACCTGATCGGGACCGGCGGCAGCGCCACGCGCTATGGTGTGGGCCTTGGCCGCGAAGGCTTCGCCTGGTCCGGGCGCGGCGTCATCCAATGGAAGCAGAAGTGGCCGAGATGGACGCCGCCGGATTCGATGATCGCCCGGCAGCCGGTGCTCGCCAAATACTCGGCCGACAACGGCGGCATGCCGCCGGGCCTCGACAATCCGCTCGGCTCGCGCGCGCTCTATATTTTTCAAAATGGTCAGGACACGCTCTATCGCGTCCATGGGACGCCGGAATGGCAGTCGATCGGCAAGGCCGTCTCGTCGGGCTGCGTCCGCATGATCAACCAGGACGTCATCGATCTCTATGATCGCGTGCGCGGCAAGGCGCCGATTCTCGTCATCTGACCCTTTTGACGGATCATTCGGCTTCCGGTCCCTCGACCGGACCGTCGGCGAGGCGCTGCGTCAGCCGATGCAGCGCGTCACGCAGTTCGCCGACTTCCTCGAGACTGCATCCCGTCGCCCTGCCGATCTCCGCGAGAATCCTGAAAGCCTCGGTCTTCAGACGCCGGCCGTTCTCCGTGAGGCTGACGATAACCTGTCTTTCGTCGGCGGGGTCGCGCATCCGCCCGACATAGCCGGCCGCCTCCAGCCGCTTGAGCAGGGGCGAGAGGGTGCCGGAATCGAGGCCCAACTCTTCGCCGATCCGCTTCACCGTCATACCGTTCCGTTGCCAGAGCGCAAGCAGCACGAGATATTGCGGATAGGTGATCCCAAAGCGGTCGAGGAGCGGCTTGTAGACCCGGTTGAAGGCATGCGCGGCGGAATAGACGGCAAAGCACAGTTGCTGGCCGAGGGCCAGCGCCTCGTCGGGCAATGCATCCTGGAATTTTGCCGCTTTTGTCGTCATGCCGCTATTGTCGCAAATTCATGAGGTGAATGCAATTTGCAAAATTAATTTGCGCGCAATTTAATTTTGAGCTATTCAACGTCCATCGACAACCAAACCAGGAAGGAGAACTGCCATGCCCATTCTCTATCGCACCACCGCATCCGCCACCGGAGGCCGCGCCGGCCAGGCCAAAAGCGCCGACGGCGTTCTCGACGTGACCCTCACCCTGCCGAAGGAACTTGGCGGGGATGGGGCACGCGGCACCAATCCGGAGCAGCTTTTTGCCGCCGGCTATTCCGCCTGCTTCCTCGGCGCGCTGAAGTTCGTCGCCGGCAAAGAGAAGGTAAAGCTTGCGGAAGACACCAAAGTGACAGGCGCGGTCGGCATCGGTCCGCGTGACGACGGCACGGGTTTCTACATCGATGCGGCGCTTGAAATCTCTTCGCCCGGCGTCGACAAGGCCGTGCTCGAAGACCTCGTCCAGAAGGCGCATATCGTTTGCCCCTACAGCCATGCGACCCGTGGCAATGTCGACGTGAAACTTTCTGTGGCCTGAGAGTATATCGTGCTTCTTGTTGCTGAAGCCCGCAGCTGCGGGCTTCAGCCGCCCTTTTCACCCACTACTGGATCCACTGCATGTTTCCTTAAATCGTAGCCATTTTAAGAAAAAAACATGCAGCGATTCAAAGTGCTACAGCGTCCTTAGTGCGTCTGAAAAGACGCACCGCGCTGTAGGGCGCCATCAGGCCTTCTTGAGAAATTCGGTGCGCAGCACCAGCCCCTGACCTTTTCGACACGGCACTCGACCTCATCCGGATTGTCCGTCAGGCGGATGCCTTTCACCAGCGTACCGCGCTTCAGCGTGGTCGAGGTTCCCTTCACCTTCAGGTCCTTGACCAGAGTGACATTGTCGCCATCCTTCAGGATGGCGCCGTTCGAATCCTTGACGTCCATTGTCGGTCCTTTCCGGGCGATACCTGGCGGCAACTTTGCCGATGACGGATCGCTGCACCTCCGTAAGCAGGAGAGAGGCGCGAGCGCAAGCCCGAGCCTAGCCTATCGCTTCAGGCTGCCGAGAATACCGCGGACCAGTGCCCGTCCAACCTGGGTCGCGACCGTGCGGGCGACCGATTTCATCGCCGCCTCCATGATCGTTTCGCGCTGATAGCCGGATGAACGCGGCCGGGCCTGTCGGCCTCGGGCGTCCTCTTCTGCGTCGTCCCCGAAGCCCGGGAGGGTCCAGCGGCTGCGGCCGGTCTGTTCTTCGGCAGCCTGCGCTTCGGCCTGTTCGGCGGCCTCGGCCGCCTTTTCGGCCCGCTTGACCAGCATCTCGTAGGCCGATTCCCGATCGAAGTCCTCGTCGTAGAGACCGCGTACGGGGCTGACATTCATCACATTCTGCCGCTCGGCGTCCGTCAGCGGCCCGAGCCGCGAGGCGGGCGGCCGGATCAGGGTCCGCTCGACCATCGAGGGCGAACCCTTGCCCTCGAGCGTCGACACCAGCGCCTCGCCGGTGCCGAGATTGGTGATCACCTCGGCGCAGTCGAAATCCGGATTGGGGCGGAACGTCTCGGCCGCCGTCCTCACCGCCTTCTGCTCGCGCGGCGAATAGGCCCGCAGCGCATGCTGGACGCGGTTGCCGAGCTGGGCGAGCACGGTCTCCGGCACGTCGAGCGGATTCTGGGTGACGAAATAGACGCCGACGCCCTTGGAGCGGATCAGCCGCACCACCTGTTCGACGCGCTCGACGAGCACCTTGGGTGCATCGTTGAAGAGGAGATGCGCCTCGTCGAAGAAGAACACCAGTTTCGGCTTGTCCGGATCGCCGACCTCCGGCAGTTCCTCGAAGAGTTCCGACAGGAGCCAGAGCAGGAAGGTCGCATAGAGCCGCGGGTTCATCATCAGCTTGTCGGCCGCGAGCACCGAGATTGCGCCGCGCCCGTCATTGGTCGTGCGCATGATGTCGGTGATCTTCAGCGCCGGCTCGCCGAAGAAATGTTCGGCACCCTGCTGCTCGAGGATCAGCAACTCGCGCTGGATCGAGCCGACGGACGACTTGGAGATGAAGCCGAACTGGTTGGAGAGTTCGCTCGCATTCTCGCCCATGTAGTTCAGCAGCGCCTGCAGGTCCTTGAGGTCGAGGAGCGGCAGGCCGCCTTCGTCGGCGATCTTGAAGGCGATGTTCAGGACGCCCTCCTGGGCGTCGCTGGCGTTCATCAGCCGCGACAGGAGAAGCGGCCCCATCTCCGAGAGCGTCGTGCGGACCCGGTGGCCCTTTTCGCCGTAGAGATCCCAGAAGATCACCGGGAATTCCTGGAAATCATAGGGCGAAAGGCCGATCTGCTCGGCGCGCTTGACGAGGAAGTCCTTGGCCTCGCCGATCGCGCCGATGCCGGAAAGATCGCCCTTCACGTCGGCGCAGAAGACCGGCACGCCGGCATTCGAGAAGCCCTCGGCAAGGATCTGCAGCGTCACGGTCTTCCCCGTGCCGGTGGCGCCGGTGACCAGACCATGGCGGTTGCCGAACTTCAGTTCCAGATATTCCGGCTTGTTGATCGAATCGTCCGGCTTGCGGCTGGTACCGATATAGAGCTTGCCTTCCTGCAGCATGGCATTCCTCTCCGTCGAATCGATTTTGTCAATGGAACCGGGCATTTGCCGGACGTCTTACAACTTCCGTCATCGAAATATTGTTCGGTTCTGTTATAGGCCGCGCATTGCGACCCGGCAACACGGGTTGTAGGGGAGGCAGGGCTCCCTCCAGCGCCTGAGCATCGGCTACGGTGACGCAGGACGTATTGGTGTTGCGGTGCTATTGTCATTTCGGAAGCGATAACTTACCTTGACGTTCACGTCAAAAACTACGAGGAGATTCCCATGAGTGAACTGGTCACGCGCGTGGCGGAGAATGTCGGTATCGAGACCGCGACGGCGGAGAAGGCGGTGGGCATGATCCTCGGTTTCCTCCAGCGCGAAGCGGCCGAGGGGCCGGTCGCCCAGATGATCGAGTCGATTCCCGGCGCGGCTGAACTGGTCGCTCAGTACAACGGCGAGGGCGGCAATGGCGGCGGCCTGCTCGGCGGGCTGCTGACGGCGATCGGTGGCGGTGGGGTCATGGCGCTCGGCCAGCAACTGATGAGCCAGGGGCTCGGCATGGGCGAGATCACCGGGCTCGCCCGTGAAACCATCGCCTACGCCAAGGAAAAGGCCGGTGACGAGGTCGTTGACGAGGTGGTCGCCTCGGTTCCGGGTCTCAGCCAGTTCGTCTGATCCTTCGCGTGCAAAAAACCCCCTCTGGCCTGCCGGCCATCTCCCCCACAAGGGGGGAGAATATGTGCGGCTGACCAATTGCTCCGATCGAAAGGGCTCAGCAAACAGAACGCATCTGATGGGGTGAAAGGCGTGCCAAATCGATTCTCCCCCCTTGTGGGGGAGATGGCCGGCAGGCCAGAGGGGGTATCAATCGCCGCTCCCTCAAGCGTCCCACTCAGGCGCCAGACCTCCCGGGTTGACGATCCGCCCGTCCGGGCGGGCAAGCCCGCGGATCGCCGCCATTTCCTCCCGGGTCAGCGCGAAATCGAAGATCGCGAAGTTCTCCTTGAGCCGCGCCTCGGTGGCGGTTTTCGATAGCGTGATCACATCCTGCTGCTGCACGAGCCATCTGAGCGTCACTTGCGCGGCGGTCTTGCCGTGGCGGGCGCCGATGTCGTTCAGCAGTTGCTCGGAAGGCACCTTGCCGTTGGCCATGGCGTAATAGGCGGTGAGCGACATGCCGTGCCCTCGGGCAGCCTGCAGCACCTTCGTCTGGTCGAGATAAGGGTGGTATTCGACCTGGTTGGTCGCAATCGGCGCATCGCTGAGACTTACCGCCTCCTCCATCTGCGCCGTGTTGAAATTGCTGACGCCGATATGGCGCACCTTGCCCGCCTTCCGGACCTCGTTCAGCGCGCCGATGCGCTCGGCCATAGGTACGTCACTGCCGCCCGGCCAGTGCAGGAGCAGCAGATCGACGTGATCCGTCTTCAGCTTTCTGAGGCTCTCGTCGACGGAGGCGATGAGGTCGTCATGGCGATATCTGTCGACCCAGACCTTCGTCGTCAGGAAGATGTCGGCGCGCGGAATTCCGGAATGGTGGATAACCTCCCCGACCTCCGCCTCGTTGCCATAGGCCTGTGCGGTGTCCACATGGCGGAATCCGATCTTCAGCGCTTCCGGCAGGATCCGAAGCACCTCGGCTCCCGACATGCGGAAAGTGCCGAAGCCGAGGGCGGGGATGTTGGCGCCATTGGAATTGACTGCATGCATGGGGGCTCCTTGATCAGGGTCGCGGCAGTGAAATGAAGAGACATCCTCCTGTACTTGTCGCGGCCGATCGAGGTTTCAAGGGAGCTGGAAGACCGCTCGTCGTCAGTTCAGGGCGCCTTGACGGCGACGATGAACAGACGGGGAAAGCGCAGCAGCACCCGCCCGTCGGCCATGGCCGGATAGGCCCTGCGGACTTTCTCGGCATAGGCGGCGAGATAATCCTTGCGCCGGGCTGCGGGCAGAGCATCGAGGTAAGGCCGCAGGCCCGTGCCCTTCACCCACTCGACGATGGCATTCGCGCTGGCGAGCGGGTGGTAGTAGACCGTGTGCCAGACATCGACGCGCGCCGCCTTCGGCGCCAGTTTTTCGACATAGGTTCTCGGCGAGGGGAGGGGCGTGCGACGGATCGTCCGGCCGCCGAAATCCGTGGCGAAAGTCCGCTCTTCGGCCGTTTCCTGCATCAGGAGATGCGACGGCTCGTCGAGGTTGTCGGGCATCTGCACGGCGAGCGTTCCGCCCGGCGCCAGCGCATCGAGGAGCCGCTCGAAGACATCGGCATGTTTCGGCAGCCACTGAAAGACGGCGTTGGCGAAGAAAAGCGCAGCCCCTTGGGGAGGCGTCCAGCCCGCAAGATCGGCCCTCTCGAAGCGCAGGCCGAGCAGCCGCTTGCGGGCAGCTTCCAGCATGTCCTCGTCGCTGTCGATGCCCACGAGCGGGTTGTTGGGAAAGCGTTCGAGGATGAGCTGCGTCGAGTTGCCCGGTCCGCAGCCGAGGTCGAAGGCGGGGCCGGCGGGGAGGTCGGGGACCTGCGCCAGGAGGTCGCGCGCCGGCCGCGTCCGCTCGTCCTCGAACTTCACATATTGCGCTGCCGACCAGGCCATCGTGCCGCTCCGTCATATACCGAATTGCAGGCTTTCCAGCGAGGGCAGGATGAGTGACGGGCCATAATCCCTGTATTCGTCAGGCATGTCGGCGCGGTTGATCCAGACCGTGCGGAAACCGAATTTGGTGGCGCCGGCAATGTCGAAGCGGTTCGACGACTGGAACGAAACCGCGTGCGGATACAGCCGGTATTGCGTCGTCACCAGGTCGTAGACGGCCGGTGCCGTCTTGAAGGCCCTGACCGTATCGACCGAGAAGACGTCGTCGATGATGATGTCGAGGGCGGCATTCTTGACGGCCGACGCCAGCATGGCCGGCGAGCCGTTCGAGAGAATGGCGATGCGGGCGCCGCGCTCCTTCAGCCCCTTGAGCACGGCCGGGACCTCCGGATAGCAATCAAGGGCCCAATAGGCGTCGAGCAGTTGCTTCTTGAGTTTCGGATCGGCGGAGGGAAAGCGGGCGAAGGCGTAGTCGAGCGATTGCTCTGTCAGTTGCCAGAAATCGGCATAGGCGCCCATCAGCGAACGCACCCAGGAATATTCGAGCTGCTTGGCGCGCCAGAGCTCGGAGAAAGCCTGGCCATCCGGTCCCATTGCCTCGGCATGGCGCCGCACAGCCGCATGGACGTCGAAAAGCGTGCCATAGGCATCGAAGACATAGGCCGCATGAGACATTGAACTCTCCCGTCTTTACCATCGTCTGCGGCGCTCCCGATTGGTTGCAGCAGCGAAGGCTCTTGCGACGAAGAACGCGCCGCTTCTCCATTTGTTTTTAGGGGATCATGTCAAATTTTTGTGCGCCGCACAATGCGTCTTGCCCTCGCCGTGATTGCTCAGCCTTTCCAGCTCTTTGTCGGAAACCTGAGCGCCTGTTTGGCAAGCTTGCCCTTGAGCCCGAGCGCCGCGTCGCAAAGGCCGACCACGTGGCGGTTGGGCTTGGCCTCGGGCCGCAGCGCGTGCAGGGCGGCCGCCGCCTCTTCCGGTTCCATGTAGCGCGCCAGGATGCCGAGCGTCAGCGCGGTCGAGCGGCCGATGCCCCTGAGACAATGGACCAGCAGCTGCGCGTCCCGCGGCAGCCCGTCGATGAAGGCGAAAGTTGCCTCGACCGCCTGGGCGCGCGCCGCATCCGGCGCATCCGGGTCTGTTGCGTCGCCGAAATAGAGCTCCAGATGCCGCTCCGGCGGCAGTTCGATCATCGAAAGCAGGCGGGTTGCAGGCGCACGGATCGAGACGAGATGCGTCGGCGCCCAGTGCGCGCGATTGTGCCGCGCCTCGGTCTGCGAGCTCACGATCAGGCGCACCGGCCAGCCGCTCGGATGGGCCGCATTGGTGCCGAGAACGGGCCGGTAGAGTTCGCCTTCCGTGGCCTGGGCCGCAAGCGCCATGACGAGACCTCCCTGATTCGTCGTGCTCGCGATGAGGATAACAGTGCGTCGGCAGGATCGAAATCCCAGATCGGAAATCGGATGCCAGGACGTGAAGGGGTTTGCCCCTCTCCTCGGGTTTAACCCGAGGACTAGCCCTCTCCCCGTAAAAACGGGGAGAGGGGACCAGCGCCGGCGCGGCATATCCCTTCTCCCCGCGTGCGGGGAGAAGGTGCCGGCAGGCGGATGAGGGGCAGCGTCTGCCCACGAGAACTTCGCAACCGAGGCTATTGCAAGCCGACCGAGGCCCGCTAAAAAGGAGGGAAAGAGAGGGAATCGTCACCTTTGAAACTTTCGGTTGAGGACTTCATCGCGCGCTGGCAGAACCTCGAGGGCGGCCAGGAGCGCGCCAACTACGCGCTGTTCCTGACGGAGCTTTGCGACGTCCTCGACCTGCCGCATGCCGAGCCGGCCGGCGCCACCACCGAAACCAACGATTACGTCTTCGAGCGAGTGGTCAAGGAAGCGGGCAGGGACGGCCTCGCCTCCTTGAAGCGCATCGACCTCTACAAGCGCGACTGTTTTATCCTCGAGGCGAAGCAGAGCCGCCTTGCCGGCGAGAAGAAGCTGGCGGAGCCCGCCGACGCACCGACGTTGCCCGGCATCGCAACGGCACCCCGCGGCCGGCGCGGTGCGAGCCGCGCCTGGGACGTGCTGATGATGAATGCCCGCCAGCAGGCGGAGAACTACGTTCGCCTGCTGCCGGCTTCGCACGAGCCGCCGCCATTCGTAAGCGCCGCGTGATGGAGCCCTATCTCAACGCCAAGAAGCCGCTGTCTCTGGTGATGGCGATCCCCGACCACCCCTGGACGAAGGTGACGAGGGACAGCGCCGCCGTGCGCATCGCCATGACGGTCGCGGAGGCCGGCAAGCATGACGGGCTGTTGATGGAAGTGACGGCGGAGGAGGGGGTAGATACCGACAGTCCCGTGACCCTTTTTGACGAAACGCGCGGTAGGATCAATTCGGATTTGACGGTTGGCGTGGACTTAACAACTGTATCAGAATTGGTTGCAAATACGGGCATTGGCCACGACGGCGTAAAGCTTCACGGCGATGGATTTATTGTATCTCCGCAGTTGGCAGAACATTTAGGCCTCGGTCGTGTCGAAGGACTCGCGCAATTTATCCGACCGTACCGCAATGGACGCGATATCGCGCACCGATCGCGCGGAGAAATGGTAATCGACCTTTTTGGCCTCGATCAAGATCAGGTTCGTAGTCAATTTCCCAACGTATACCAGCATCTCCTCACCACGGTTAAGCCGATTCGTGACCAAAACAATCGCGCGTCATATCGGGACTATTGGTGGTTGTTTGGAGAACCACGGCGCGAAATGCGCCCGGCGCTCAAAGATATACGAAAATATATAGCAACGGTGGACACTGCCAGACATCGCGTCTTTCAGTTCTTGAGTATCGACATTGTTTGCGTGGATAAGATAGTGATTATAGCGTCCGACAATCCCTTTATCCTGGGAACGCTGAGTTCTCAGGTGCATGTCGCTTGGGCGCAGCGGGCAGGTGGCTGGCTAGGTGTGGGCAATGACTCCGTCTACACCAAGACCCGCACATTCGACCCCTTCCCATTCCCCGCCGCCACAGACGAGCAGCAAGTCGCGATCGGCGCCATCGCCGAGGAACTCGACGCCCATCGCAAGCGGGTGCTCGAGGCGCATCCGCATCTGACGCTGACCGGCCTCTACAATGTGCTGGAGCGCCTGAAAGCGGGCGCCAGGCCGGACGATCTCGACGACAAGGAGCGCCGCATCTTCGATGACGGGCTGGTGCTGATCCTGAAGGAGTTGCACGAAAGGCTCGATGTCGCCGTCGCTGAAGCCTATGGCTGGCCGGTCGACCTGCCGGAGGAGGAGGTTCTCGCTCGCCTCGTCGCGCTCAACACGGAGCGGGCGAAGGAGGAAAAGCGCGGCCTGGTTCGTTGGCTGAGGCCCGAATACCAGATCCCACGCTTCGGCTCGGAGAAGGAAAAGGCGAAACAACTGGAAGCCGATCTCGGCGGCGCCGCCGAAGTAGCAATTCCTGGCGCGAAACCAGCCTTTCCCTCGGGCGACGCGGAGCAGACGGCCTTCGTCCTCAACGCCCTCGTCGAAGCCGGCGCGGCGCTCAACGCCGCCGATATCGCCGCCCGCTTCAAGCAGGGCCAGAAGGTCCGCCCCGCCGTCACGAGCGTGCTGGCCTCGCTCTACCGCATCGGGCTCATCTCAACCGCCGACGGCGGCAAAACGTTTGCGTGGCGCCGGGCGGCGTGATGACGCCTGCGCCGCGTCAGCTGCACGGAAGCTAGAACCCCTCCCCAACCCCTCCCCACAAGGCGGAGGGACTTCCAGTGCCCGCCGCGCCCGACAGCCATTTGCCCAAGCCTTGCGCCTGCCGCTACGACCAAGAGGGCCGCAAGGGCGCGGCAGGTTAAGCCCCTCCCACCTGTGGGGAGGGGTTGGGGAGGGGTCTTCTGCGCCGCTCGGTCGTCAAAACCGCGTGATCACGCTGATGCCGAGATCGGTCGCGCTGTCCATCGCCGTCAGCGCCGGCACCGCTTCATCGAGCGAGATCTCGCGGCCGATCAGCCGCTTCGGGTCGAGCTTGCCGGCCACGATCATCGCCAGCATCGCGTCATAGCGCCAGGCCTGCATGCCGTGGCTGCCGTAGATTTCCAGCTCGTGGCCGATCACCTGGGCCATCGGGATTTCAGGCGTCGCGTGCTCCGCAAGCATGAGCCCGACCTGGACGTGGCGGCCGCGGCGGCGAAGGTTCCTGATCGAGTTGAAGCAGGTGGCGGGCGAGCCGAGCGCGTCGATCGAGACATGCGCGCCGCCTCCTGTGATCTCCCGGACGGCGCCGGCGACGTCGTCCGTTTGGCGCGTATTGATCGCGGCGACAGCGCCGAGCGTCCGCGCAAAGGCGAGCTTTTCCTCGGAAATGTCGATGGCGATCGGATTGGCGCCAAGTGCCGCGGCGATCATGATCGCCGAAAGACCCACGCCGCCGCAGCCATGCACCGCCACCCATTCGCCGCCCTCTACCCGGGCCTGGTCGGCGATCGCCCGGAAGGAGGTGGCAAAGCGGCAGCCTAGGCTGGCAGCCGTCGCAAAATCCATGCTCTCCGGCAGATGCACGAGGTTCTGGTCGGCAAAGTCGAGAGCCACATATTCGGCGAAGGAGCCCCAATGGGTGAAGCCCGGCTGGAACTGCGCCTCGCAGACCTGTTGGTTGCCGGAGCGGCATTCGCCGCAGCGACCGCAGCCGGAAACGAAGGGCACGGTCACCCGGTCGCCGACCTTGTAGCGGACGACGCCGCGCCCGGCGGCGGCGATCGTTCCCGCCAGTTCGTGCCCGGGCACGTGCGGCAGGCGGATGTCCGGGTCGTGCCCCATCCAGCCGTGCCAGTCGCTGCGGCAGAGCCCCGTCGCCTCGACCTTGATGACGACGCCGTTTTCGCTTGGGCTCGGATCGGGCAACGTCCGGATTTCCGGCGTTTTCTCGAAGGCATCGTAATACATCGCTTTCATCGGCGACCAGTCTCCATTGCTCTCTCACCCATTCTGGCACGGGGTCCGGTGCATGTCGCCCAAAAGTGTGCAGCGGTTTTTGGGACAACGACATGCACAAACAAAGGCCTAATGCGCGTCGCATGAATGCCACGCGCATTAGGCCGGCTCCAGAATGGACGCCATGACATTTTTTGATGTACCCATTCACCCCGATGCTGCTTTTTCCGGCTAAACCGGAAAGAACGCGAGGACGAGACGAGAGGAGGCGCCAATGGCCGTCGATACATCCCCACGATCCACCACCTGGACCTATGTCGACGGTGAATGGCTTTCCGGCAATCCGCCGCTGATCGGCCCGACGTCGCATGCGATGTGGCTCGGCTCGACGGTGTTCGACGGCGCCCGCTGGTTCGACGGCATCGCGCCGGACCTCGACCTGCATTGCCAGCGCGTCAATCGTTCGGCGGAGGCGCTCGGCCTGAAGCCCACCATGGCGGCCGAGGAGATCGAGGCTCTGACCTTCGAGGGCGTCAAGAAATTCGACGGCAAGACGGCGATCTATGTGAAGCCGATGTATTGGGGCGAGCACGGTTCGTGGAGCGTCGTGGCGGTCGACCCGGAGTCGACCCGCTTCGCCCTCTGCCTGTTCGAGGCGCCGATGGGCAACGCCCATGCCGGCTCGGCACTGACGCTTTCGCCCTTCCGCCGTCCGACGCTCGAATGCATGCCGACCGACGCCAAGGCCGGCTGCCTCTATCCCAACAATGCCCGCATCCTTCAGGAAGCGCGCTCGCGCGGCTTCGACAACGCGCTGGTGCGCGACATGCTCGGCAACATCGCCGAGACCGGATCTTCCAATGTCTTCATGGTCAGGGACGGCGTCGTCTTCACGCCGGCCGCCAACCGCACCTTCCTCGCCGGCATCACCCGCTCGCGCGTCATCGGCCTCTTGCGCGAGTCGGGTTTCGAGGTGGTCGAAACGACCCTGACGATGGCCGATTTCGAAGCGGCCGACGAGATCTTCACCACCGGCAACTATTCGAAGGTTCTGCCGGTGACCCGCCTCGACGATCGCGACCTGCAAGCCGGCCCGATCACCGCCAAGGCGCGCGATCTCTACATGGATTGGGCGCATTCGAGCGGGGACGTGTGAGACGCGGGGGTGTACCCTTTCGCCCCTCATCCCGCTGCCGCGACCTTCTCCCCGTTTTTTTAACGGGGAGAAGGGACCCGCCGCGTGCTCCCAGTCCCCTCTCCCCGTGCCTACGGGGAGAGGGTTAGGGTGAGGGGCAAATTTCAGCTTTCGACCGGACGGACGAGGACATCGGCGGAGGAGCGTGTGGTCGGTCCGTGATAGACCGCCTCGACATTGTTTCCGTCGGGGTCGAGGAGAAAAGCGGCATAGTAGCCGGGGTGATAGGGGCGCTCGCCGGGTGCGCCGTTGTCGGTGCCGCCGTTTGCGAGGCCCACATCGTAAAAGCGCTGCACTGCGTCGGGGCCCGAGGCCTGGAAGGCGAGGTGAACGCGACTCAGATAGTCATCCGCCTGATCGACGAAGAACTCGTCGAATGCAAAGAAAGCGTCGGTCTCGTAGGTGGGCCGATGGCCAAGGGCGCCAAGCACTGCCTGATAGAAGCGCTTGCTGACGGCGAGATTTTCGACACGCAGATGCACGTGGTCGATCAACCGTCCCTGATGGAATTCCATTCTTTCCTCCTGTGTCGAGGACGAAGTGAGTGGCTTAACTCCGTAAGGTAGGACAGGAATCCTGTGCGTCGACATTTCGCTTCAAGCGCGCATGGCGATCGCCGAATGAAAGTATTTTGCGCGGCTTAGGGAAATTTTGGCACCGCATCGGTTGCCTCCCGCAGAGCCGGTGCCTATGTTCCCGCTCACAGATTTCCGTCACGAAATCCAATGCCAAGAGGAGATGCCACAATGGCTTTCGAATTGCCGAACCTTCCCTATGACTACGATGCGCTCGCGCCCTATATGTCGCGCGAGACGCTCGAATACCATCACGACAAGCATCACCTCGCCTATGTGACGAACGGCAACAAGCTCGCCGAGGAAGCCGGTCTTTCCAATCTGTCCGTGGAAGAAATCGTCAAAAAGTCCTACGGCACCAACCAGCCGCTGTTCAACAATGCCGGCCAGCACTACAACCACATCCACTTCTGGAAGTGGATGAAGAAGGGCGGCGGCGGCACCAGCCTGCCGGGCAAGCTCGACGCCGCCGTCAAGTCCGATCTCGGCGGCTACGACAAGTTCCGCGCCGACTTCATCGCGGCCGGTACCGCCCAGTTCGGCTCCGGTTGGGCCTGGCTCTCGGTCAAGAACGGCAAGCTCGAAATCTCCAAGACCCCGAACGGCGAAAATCCGCTCGTGCACGGCGCCTCGCCGATCCTCGGCGTCGACGTCTGGGAGCATTCCTACTACATCGACTACCGCAACGCCCGCCCGAAATACCTCGAGGCTTTCGTCGATAATCTCATCAACTGGGATTACGTCCTCGAAATGTACGAGGCTGCGACGAAGTAACCGTTTGGTTTCTGGTCAGGAATCGGCCCGGCGCTTGCGTCGGGTCTTTTTTGTTTCGGGTTTGATTGGAGCAGTTGGTGGTTGTCGTGCACGTCGGTGAATTGCCCCTCACCCTAACCCTCTCCCCGTTTTGACGGGGAGAGGGGACTGAGTGGATGCCGCGAGTCCCTTCGCCCCGCGTGCGGGGAGAAGGTGCCGGCAGGCGGATGAGGGGCAAGCCGTTACGCGTCCCTCGCCTCGAGCGCCCGCCCGGCATTTGCCCTCCACCCTGCCATCCACACCTGTCTCAGCGTCTCGCCCTCTCCGCGGAAGTAAGCCCCGACCGGCTCGCAGTGCTCCACACGGTCGGCGCGGAAGTTGCGGATATCCTGGCGCAATTCGCACCAGGCCACCATCATCGCATGTTCCGAATAGTAGATCAGTGCCAGCGGCCGCACGGTGCGTTCCGTTGCCCGCCCGAACTCGTCGCGATAGTCGAGCGCGAGCTTTTGCTCATCGCGGATTGCGCGGCGGATCATCGCGAGGTCGACCGCGGGCGGCGGGGCGGCGACCGTGCCCCAGGCGTGCAGCGCCTGCGACTGGAAAACCTGGCGCAGCGGCTCCGGGACGGCGCCGGTGATCTTACGGCTGACCCGCTGGGCCGCGGACTTCAGCTCCTCGTCGCCGGTGCGTGCCAGCAGCGCCAGCGCCAACACGATCGCTTCCGTTTCCTCGATCGAAAACATCAGCGGCGGCAGGTCGAAGCCGGGTCTCAGGATATAGCCAAGGCCACGCTCGCCTTCGATCGGCACGCGCATCGCCTGCAGGGCGACGATATCGCGATAGATCGAGCGCGTCGTCACCTCGAGCTTCTCGGCAATCTCGGCGGCGGTGACCGGCCGCCGGGCGAGCCGCAATATCTGGATGATCTCGAAAAGCCGAGCCGCCTTGCGCATGGCAAAAACCCCCACCAACTCGAAGCCTCCTGACAGAACCCTGTCAGTTGGAGAGAGCTATAGCATGTGCCAACGGATTGAAAAATTGGCGATCCGGCCCCGCAACTCATGCAAAACTCGATGAGCAACTGACATGACCTACGCAGAAAACCTCTGGCTCTTCTTCACGCTCCTTTTCGGCATCATCGTTGTCCCGGGCATGGACATGGTCTGCGTGCTGGCCAATGCGGTAACGGGGGGACGCAGCACCGGGCTCGCCGCGACGGCCGGCATCATGGCGGGCGGCGTGCTGCACACGCTCTATGCCGCGCTCGGCGTCAGCGTCGTGCTGCATCTGGTGCCGGAGCTCTTCAACGTGCTCCTCGTCGCCGGGGCCGCCTACATCGCCTGGATCGGCTTCTCGCTGCTGCGCAGCTCCATTACCATCGGGGGTGTCGAGGAGGGGGCGAGGCTCTCACGCCGGGCAAGCTTCCGGCAGGGAGCCTTGACGAGCCTGATGAACCCGAAGGCCTATCTCTTCATGCTCGCCGTCTATCCGCAGTTCCTGAAGCCGCAGTTCGGTCCCGTCTGGTCGCAGGCCGCGGTGATGGCGCTGATGATCGCCGTGACGCAGCTTGCCGTCTATGGCGGTCTGGCGCTTGCAGCCGGCCGCGGCCGCGACCTTATTGTCGGCAGCCCCGGTGCCACGGCGGCGATCGGCAAGGCAGCCGGTCTTCTGCTCGTCGTGATCGCGGTCTTGACCGTGTGGCAGGGCTGGAGCGGTGCGCACTGAGATCGCATTTTTCGCGTTGTGGAGAGCGAATTCTGCTGAAATGACAAGCACATCAAGAAAATGTTACTTCCGTCGAAAAGCCAAAATGCCATCATGCCGGCGCCTTCAACAGGAAGCCGCGCGAGCGGGTTCGAATGACCGGAGACCATGATGAAGATACGAGCTTTTATGCTTGCGGCCGTCCTCGCAGGCCTGGGTGTGACCGCTGTCACCGCTGCCGATGAACCTCAGGCGGTCCGCCAGCAGCTGATGAAGAAGGTTGGCCAAGCCACCGGCGCGCTGAGCGGTATCGCCAAGGGCGAAAAGCCCTATGACGCGGAAATCGTGAAGGCGTCGCTCTCGACGATCAGCGAAACGGTCAAGATGTTCCCCAGTCATTTCCCCGCCGGCTCTGAAACCGGCATGGAGACGGAAGCGAGCCCGAAGATCTGGCAAAACATGGATGACTTCGAGGCGAAGGCTGCCAAACTTGGCAGCGATGCCGACAAGTTCCTCGCCCAACTCCCTTCCGATCAGGCCGGCGTTGGCGCCGCACTGGGCGTCCTTGGCAAGGACTGCGGCAGCTGTCACGAGAGCTATCGTTTGAAGAAAGAGTAGCGGCAGGCCGTTGGTTCTTCCTTCGATGCGCCGGTTCGCCCGGCGCATTCTTTTCTGCAAGTGAGGAAAGGCGATGGGGCGGCGCGCAACAAGGCTTTTGTCCGGTCTGGTTCTGCTGACCGTGGTCGGCGCCGGCGCGTTCTGGTGGCTGACGAAGCCTGCCCCTTGGGATGCCACGCATTGGGAGGGGCTGGGCGAGCCGGACCTCGCCGATGGCGAGCGGGTCTTCTGGGCCGGCGGCTGCACCAGCTGCCACGCGGCGCCCGGCGCCAAGGACGACGCCCGGCTGGTGCTCGCCGGTGGCCGGCCGCTGAAGAGCCCCTTCGGGACATTCTACCCTCCGAACATTTCGCCGGACGAGACCGCCGGGACCGGCAGCTGGACGCTCGCCGAGTTCGGCAACGCCATGACGCGCGGGGTAGGAAAGAACGGCGAACACCTCTATCCGTCCTTTCCCTACGGCTCCTATGCGCGGATGACCGTCAAGGACATCAACGATCTCTGGGGCTATATGCGAACCTTGCCGAAGAGCGCCAATGTGGCGCCGCCGCATGATCTGCCGTTCCCCTACAATATCCGCCTGGCGCTGGGCGGCTGGAAGCTCCTGTACCTCACGGATGCGCCGCGGGTTGACGTCAATGCCGCGGACGCGAAGCTCGCGCGCGGGCAGTATCTCGTCGAAGGCCCCGGCCATTGCGGCGAGTGCCACACGCCGCGCAACGCACTCGGCGGGTTCGAAGCTGACCGGTGGCTGGCCGGCGCGCCCAATCCGGAAGGCGAGGGGCGGATTCCCGACATCACCCCGGGGTCCAAGAGCATCGGCAGCTGGAGCGCGTCGGATATCGTCTCCTACCTCGAGACGGGTTTCACACCCGACTTCGATTCCGTCGGCGGTTCGATGGTCGAGGTGCAGAAGAACATGGCAAAGCTGCCCGCATCCGAGCGCGAGGCGATTGCCGCCTATTTGAAGGCGCTGCCTCCGTCATAAACGATCGCCGCGTCCGCTCAGCCGAGCTTCTGCATATAGCGCATTCCGGTCACCGGCCGCGGCACGAAACGCTCCGACTCATAGAAACGATGCGCCTGGAAATTGCCGGTGGCGGCGCTGACCGCCAGGTATTCGCAGCCGGCCATCCTTGCCTGTTCGCGCGCCTTGGCGACGAGGTGGCGGCCAATGCCCGTGCCGCGATGGGCGGGGCGCACGAAGAGATGATGCAGTTCCATGCCGCGCGCGCCTTCGGCCGCCCGGTACTGGGGAACCAGGATCGCGTAGCCGATCAGCTGGCCGCCGGCCTCCGCGACGAGCGCTGTGATCCACGGGGCGCGGCCGAAGAGGTCGCGTTCGAGCTGTTCCGACGTGAGCGGGGCGGCATCGCCGTGGTGGGCGGCAAGCTCGACGACCATCTCGCGCAGTTCGGGAAGATCGCGCGGCTTGGCACAGCGGATCGTCACCATCGGCGCTCTGACGGACGCAAGGTGGTGGAGGTTGGGGGTGGCAGTCTGCAGCATTCTCGGCTCCTATGGTTTTACCGCCATCAGGTGCCGTGAAAAACAAAAGCCGCCTGATGGCGGCCTTGTTGAATATGATCAGCAGGCCGCTCCTATCGGAACAGCCAAAAATACGCGCGGCAAATGGGTGCGTTCTTGATCATGCGCGTAGATTGTTCATTTCCGCGAAATTGTCAACGGGATTGTGGAACCCTGCCTCAGTGCTCGCTGTCGCACAACGAATGATCGGCAAGCGCGCGGATGACGTAACAGTCACCGATCGTGTGATCGCCGTGGCACGCGACGATGCGCTCCAGTTCGTGCTCCAGCTTCCTAAGGCGAGCGATCTTCTCCCGCACGGAAGCGAGATGTCCGCTCGCAATGCGATCCGCCTCGCCGCAGGGCCGTTCCGGATGTTCGCTCAGCGCCAGGAGGTCGCGGATCGCCTCGATCGACAGCCCCAGGTCGCGCGCATGGCGAATGAAGGCAAGCCGCTCGAGCTGACGTTTCTCGTAGCGCCTCTGGTTGCCCTCCGAACGTTCCGGCGCCGCGATCAGCCCCATTTGCTCGTAATAGCGGATCGTCGGGATTTTGACGCCGGTTCGCCGCGAGAGGTCGCCGATCGAATACATGCGCGCTCCATAGCTATAGTTTCTGGAGCTATATGGGGACCGCTCCCGCTGGACACAAGGCCGTCGCATTCCCGCTTGCCTGCCAAAGGAGCGCCATTGCCGTCAGTCGTGAAGTCAAGGCAGCGTGTAGGCGATGACATAGTCGCCGGGTTTGGTACCGACCGAGCCGTGCCCGCCTGCGACCATCAGCAGATACTGCCTGTCGCCGACCATGTAGGTCATCGGTGTCGCCTGGCCGCCGGCCGGAAGCCGCGCCTCCCAAAGCTGGTCGCCGGTGGTGAGGTCATAGGCCCGCAGGAAATTGTCGACCGTGGCGCCGAGAAAGGCGACGCCGCCCTTGGTGATGATCGGTCCGCCGATACCCGGAACGCCGAGCTTGAAGGGAAGGGGCAGCGGCGTCATGTCGTAGACGGTGCCGTTCTTGTGCTTGTAAGCGATCCGGCCGGTCCTGAGATCGGCGCCCGCGACATAACCCCAGGGCGGCGCCTGGCAGGGAATCCGCAAGGGACCGAGGAACGGACCCATGAAGACGCCGTAGGGCGCCCCTTCGTTGCGGTTCAGCCCTTGCTCGCTGCCCTTCTCGCCTTCGCCCTTGGGAGGAATCTGGTCGCGCGGGACGAGGCGCGAGGTAAAGGCCAGGTAGGTGGGCATTCCGAACATCACCTGGCGCTCCGGATCGACGGCGACCGAGCCCCAGTTGAAGGCGCCGAAG
Source organism: Sinorhizobium glycinis (assembly GCF_001651865.1). Taxonomy (GTDB): domain Bacteria; phylum Pseudomonadota; class Alphaproteobacteria; order Rhizobiales; family Rhizobiaceae; genus Sinorhizobium; species Sinorhizobium glycinis. The sequence continues at coordinate 480,014 of NZ_LPUX01000053.1, read as the reverse complement.
TTGCCGGGATAGACGAGCGTTCCTTCGAGCGAGGGAGGCGTATAGCGGCCTTCATATTTCAAGGAGAGAAACTCGATCCGGCAGGCGAGTTGGTCGAACATGGTAATCCCCCACATGTCGCGCTCCGTGAGCGGCGGCGGCATGAAGGTGAGGCCGGAGACCGGCTGGGTCGGAGCGGTGAAATCCTCCGCGATCGCACCGCCGGGGGCAGGCACTTCCTCGACCGGAATGATCGGTTCTCCGCTTCGCCGGTCGAGCACATAGACATCGCCCTGCTTGGTCGGGCCGACGAGCGCCGGCACGACGCTTCCGTCGTCCCTGGTGATGTCGAGCAGGACCGGCTGCGCCGGCACATCCATGTCCCAGAGGTCGTGGTGTACCGTCTGCCTGACCCAACGCACCGCCCCCGTATTGATGTCGAGCGCGACGATCGAGGAGGAATATTTCTCCACATGCTCGCTGCGTCCCATGCCGAGCTGGTCGGGCACCTGGTTGCCGAGCGGGATATAGATAAGTCCGAGGCTTTCGTCGACGGAGGAGACGGACCAGCTGTTCGGCGAATTGGTCGTGTAGAACTCGCCGGACGGCAGCGGCGCAGTCTGCTCTGGATTGCCGCTGTCCCAGTTCCAGACGAGCGCCCCAGAATTGATGTCGAAAGCGCGGATGACGCCGGACTGTTCCTGCGTCGAATAGTTGTCGTTGACGGCGCCGCCGACAATGATCTTGCCGGCGACGGCGACGGGTGGCGATGTCGAATAGTAATAGCCGGCGGGATTGTACCGCATGCCCTGTTCGAGGTGCAGAACGCCCTGGTCGGCAAAGCCGGTGCAGACCGTGCCGTTTGCGGCATCGAGCGCGATCAGGCGGGCGTCCGAGGTTGGCAGGTAGATGCGCTCGGCACACGGGCTGCCGGCAGCCGCCGTCGGATCGGCCCAATAGGTGACACCTCGGCATGTCTGGTGCTGACGGTCCGGGTTCAGCCCGGAGTTCGAGTCATACCTCCATTTCTCCTTGCCGCTCGCAGCATCAAGCGCGATAGCCCAATTGTGCGGTGTGCAGAGATAGAGGGTGTCCTTCACTTTCAAGGGCGTCACCTGATAGGTGGTCTCGGCGACATCATCCGGCAGTTTCACATCCCCGGTCTGGTACTGCCACGCGACCTTGAGCGTCGCGACGTTTTCACGGTGGATCTGGACGAGCGGCGAATAGCGCTGGCCGAAGAGCGTGCGGCCGTAGTGGTGCCATTCGCCGTGCGGCACGTTGCCGCCGAGATTGGCGTCTGCCGCGACGATGTCAGTCGGCAAGTCGCCGCGAATGCCGTGGATGTCCTGTGTCATCGCATAGAGCGCGACGCCGATCGCGATCAGGCTGGCAAGCGCGAGCGGCCAGACGCCGGCGCTGTATCGTTCGCCCGAGGGGCTGACGAAACCGAGCGGCCGCCTGATCCACGGTGTTAACAGCCAGAGGCCCAGCAGAATGATCACGCCGCCGCGCGGGGCAAGCTGCCACCAGTCGAACCCCACCTCCCAGATGGCCCAGCCGAGCGAGCCGAGGACGATCAGCGTATAAACCCAGATAGCCGCCGCGCTCCTGCGATAGAGCAGCAATGCCGCGAGCAGGAAGCTCAAGCCGGCGATGAGGTAGTATGGACTGCCGCCAAGCAGGACGAGCGCCGTCCCTCCGGCACTGAGCGCGAGACCGATCAGTGCGAAGAGAAGGGCCGTCGGTACAATGAGCATGAATTCCAACTCCCCGAGTTGAAAGACGATGCGGCCGCAAGGCTAAGCGCCGCGCGGGCCGCAACAGAACGAAAGGAGGAAGAATGCGTGCGATTTCCGCTTCCGGCCTCCGTCTCAACCTATACGCATCGAGCGGCGGCATTCAGCGCGCCGATTGCGAAGGTAACGCGATGCACGTGCCTTTCAATGGCGCTCACGACTGCCCCGCGCGTCTTTTCGGACGCGCGGGGGGCCTCGGTAGCGCTTTGATTTGCTGGATTTTTTGCCTCCAGACCCGGTTTGGATCGAAGGAAGCCGAAGAGCGCCCCGGTTCGTCAGGTGCCGCAGAAGGTTTGCAGCACCTCTTCGCCGGGCTGCGGCGGTGCGGCATAGGCGGCATGTCCGGGTTGCTCCTCGTAAGGCTTCGAGGTCACGTCGAGAAGCGCCTCGAATAGCGAGAAATCGGCATTTTCGGTCGCTGCTTCGATCGCCTGCTCGACGCGGTGATTGCGTGGAATGAAGGCCGGATTGACGGCGCGCATGTCTGACGCGCGTTCCGCCGGCTGGCGCGCTTCGCGTTCGAGCCGGCGGCGCCAGTCCTCGAGCCAGGGCGACAACGACTCGGGTGCGTGGAAGAGCTTGGCAAGCTCGGCATCGGCGCCAGCGTCTTCCGCCGACGCAGCAAGCCTTCGGAAGGTGAGGGTGAAATCCGCGTTGCCCTTGTGCATCAGCGCCAGCAGCGCCTGCACCAGCTCCAGGTCCCCGTCTTCCGCGGTCGAGAGCCCGATCTTGTTGCGCATACCCTCGAGCCAATGGTTCTGAAAGATCGTACCGTATTCGCCGAGCACATCGTTGGCGAGGTTCACGGCCACGTCGGCGGTCGGGTCGAAGAGCGTCACGAGCGTCTCGGCGAGGCGGGCGAGGTTCCACTGGCCGATGGCCGGCTGGTTGGCATAGGCGTAGCGGCCGAACTGATCGATCGAGCTGAAGACCTTCTTCGGATCGTAGACGTCCATGAAGGCGCAGGGTCCGAAGTCGATCGTCTCGCCGGAAACGGTCATGTTGTCGGTGTTCATCACGCCGTGAATGAAGCCGATGTGCAGCCAGCGTGCGATCAGCGCCGCCTGCCGCGCCGCCACCGCCTTGAGGAGGCCGAGATAGGGGTTCTCGTCGCCTTTCAGTTCCGGATAGTGGCGGTCGATCACGTAGTCGGCCAGCCTCCTGACCGCGTCCATGTCGCCGCGTGCGGCGAAGAACTGGAACGTTCCGACGCGGATATGGCTGGCTGCGACCCGGGTAAAGACGGCCCCTGGGAGGATCTGTTCGCGATAGACGGGCTGGCCGGTCACCGTAGCGGCAAGCGCGCGGGTGGTCGGCACACCAAGGGCATGCATCGCCTCGCTGACGATATATTCGCGCAACACCGGCCCGAGCGCTGCCCGCCCGTCGCCGCGGCGCGAATAGGGGGTCTGGCCGGATCCCTTGAGCTGGATGTCGCGGCGTTTGCCATTGCGGTCGATCACTTCGCCAAGCAGGATGGCGCGGCCGTCGCCGAGTTGCGGGACAAAGGTGCCGAACTGGTGCCCGGCATAGGCCATGGCGAGTGGCTCCGCCCCCGCCGGAACCGCATTGCCCGAGAAGATCGCCGCGCCACCGCGTTCGAGCGCCGCGATATCGAGGCACAACTCTTCTGCGAGCGGCCGGTTGAGCTTGATCAGCCAAGGCTCCGCCACGGGCGTCGGCTCGACCCGGGCGTAGAAATTCGCAGGCAATCGCGCATAGCTGTTGTCGAAGGGAAACGGGGCGGTCGCCGAGCCCGATTGCGGCGGTACGTAATTCATCATACTCCAGCGGCCCTGCTTAACTAAGTAACCGGCCGCCCTTTCCCGACAAGTCTACACGAGCGGTCCACTTTTCGCGAGGGTCGGGATCCTCCCGCCACAATGGCGGGAGGATTTTGCGTGATCAGGCACTCAGCGCTTCCGGTAGCAGGCAGGCCTCGCAGATTGCCGCGATATGGCGGTGATCGGTGCCGCAGCAGCCGCCGAGGACGCGCAAATGCGGCATGCGGCCGGTGAGCGAACGATAGCGCCGCGCGAGATCGTTGATGTCGCCTATGTCCAAAGTTTCGCTTTCGTCGAGTTCGGCGTGGCTCTTCGTCGAGGCGTTGGCGCGAATGCCCCCGATCCGCCGCACCCAGGCCTGGCGCTGATCCAGGCTGCTCTCGAAATGGCTCGGATGGGCGCAGTTGACCATGTAGTAGTGCGGATAGCCCTCGGTTTCCGCGTCCACCGTTTCCACGGCCTCCTGGAGGGAGCGACCCGTCACGAGCCGCCCGTCGGTCTCGACGGTGAAAGAGATGGCGCAGGGCATCCCGTGCTTCTTCGCCGCTCGTGTCACGCCGATAGCTTCGTCGACATTCGTCATGGTCACCGCCGTCACCATGTCGGCTTCGCTGCCGGCAAAGGCGGCGACCTGGGTCACGTGGTAGTCCTCTGCTTCTGCCGCGTCCATCACGCCGGCCTTGTAGCCGTCGCCGCGCGGACCGATAACGCCGTTGAACACGATCGGCACCTGAGGCCGCTCGTACTGCGCGCGCAGTTCTGTCAGCAGATAGACCGCGTCGCGATTGACCTGATCCAGGGCTTCGGCGTCGTAACCGAGTTTCTTGCCCCAATCGGCATTGGCGCGCCATGTGGCCGTATCGAGAACAAAGCCGGTATCGTGGCATCGGGCGATTTCCAGATAGCGCGTGTAATAGTGGAGGAGCTGCCTGCGGCCCTCCATCGAGGACAGCAGAACGAAGGACGCGAAATGCGGCAGATCGGCTCCCTCGTGGAAGATCACGGCAGTCTCCATGCCGCCGTCGCTGAGGAAAATGCCTCCCCGCAGAAGTGGCAGGTCGTGTCGGTACTTGGCGCGTTCGTGTTCCATCGTTCCCTCCTGTTCCTACTGCATGTCTCCATAAACCGACCTCGCTTCAAGGAGACACGCAGCAATTCAAGTGCTACGGCGACCTTTGGCGTCTTATAAGACGCGCGGCGCTGTAGAGGACGCTCCGGCGCGAGATCGGAAGAAGTTCTGCCGATTTATCATCTGCTAAACTAGCCGGCTTGCGGTACACTATGGCGCAATAATCCGCATACCGATGTTACATCAGGAACTTGCCGTAGGATTTAGGCGACCGGCGAATGGCCCGCCGCTGATTTCCGAACGGAAAACTTTACCGGCGGTACAGGAGTGTACCATGCGAAAGGGCGAGGAGACGCGTGCGAAGATCCTGGATGCAGCCGAAGCCGCGATGCTGGCGAAGGGCTTTGGGGCCACTTCGATCGACGAACTGATCGTCGAGACCGGCATTACCAAGAGCGGGTTCTTCTATCATTTTCGCGATAAGAACGAGCTCGCCAAGGCGCTGCTCGAGCGTTACATCGAGAATGACGAGCGCATTTATGACGAGATTTTCGGCCGAGCACACGAACTCGCCGACGACCCGCTGCAGGCGTTCCTGATTGGTCTGAAGCTGCTTTCAGAATTGCTCTCCGACCTGCCGAACGGGCATCCAGGATGTCTGGTCGCCACGATGTGTACCCAGGAGCGCGCCTTCGACCGGGAAATCCAGGAGATGAACCGCCAGGCGGCTCTGATGTGGCGCCGGCGTTTCGGCGCCATGTTCCGCGAGATCATGCAAGTCTACCGGCCGCGCGAACCGCTGGATGCAGACCAACTTGCAGATATGGTCTCGACCGTCCTCGAGGGCGGCATCGTTCTTTCGAAAGCGCTGAAGGAGCCGAAGAGCCTGCCCGATCAGCTCCTCGTCTTCCGCAGTTTCGTGCGGCTGCTGTTCCAGCCCGCCGTCCAGCCGTGATGCCGATCAGGCACCTTCGTCTTCCATGGCCGCCGCCAGTTCCGCAAGCTTGCGCACGGTGTTGAGATTTCGTGCCGTGCCGGGTTTGAGCGCCGGCAGCTTGAGCTTCGACCGGCCGGATCCATTCGGATAGTGGATATAGATCTCCCGCCCGTCGATCTTCACTTCCTCTCCATCCGGCGCGACCAGCTTGTCGAGCGCGTCCGCGGCGGGCGGCTCCGGCAGGAATGCGATGAGCAGGAAGTTCGGCTTGGCATCCGCAAACGGCACCTTTGCCGCCACCGCCTCGAGTTCACGCCGGCTGCGCAGCAGCACGCCCGGCGCCTTGCCCATCCGTTCCGCCAGCGCCGCCTCGAGTCTGCGCTGAACCTCGGATCCTGCAAGTTCGGAGCGGATCAGCACGTTGCCGCTCTGGATGTAGGTCTTGACGTCGGCAAAGCCGAGACCCTCGCAGATGGCCTTCAGCTCCGCCATGGAAAGCGTGCCGGTACCGCCGACGTTCACCGCCCTCAGCAGCGCGACATGGACCGGCATGGCGCATCTCCTAAATCCTACCGGCGACCTTGATGGCGAAGGCGTATTCGAAAGCGATTTCTTCCAGCCGCTGGAACCGCCCCGACGCGCCACCATGTCCGGCGTCCATGTTGGTCTTCAGCAGGATCGGCTCGCTGCCGGTGGTCTTCTCCCGCAGCCGGGCGACCCATTTTGCCGGTTCCCAATAGGTGACGCGCGGATCGGTCAGGCCCCCGAGCGCCAGGATCGCCGGATAGGGCCTGGCATCCACATTGTCGTAGGGGGAGTAGCCGGCAATGATGTTGTAGAATTCGGCGCTCTCGATGGGATTGCCCCATTCCGGCCATTCCGGCGGCGTCAGCGGCAGGGTGTCGTCGAGCATGGTGTTCAGGACATCGACGAAGGGAACGGCGGCGATGATGCCGCGGAACTTCTCCGGCGCCATGTTGGCGATCGCGCCCATCAGCATGCCGCCGGCCGAACCTCCCTCGGCGACGATGTTCGCGTAGGATGTGAACTTCTGCTGATTCAGATAATCAGCCGCGGCGATGAAGTCCCTGAACGTATTGGTCTTCTTCGCCATCTTGCCGTCTTCGTACCATTGAAAGCCCTTGTCCTTGCCGCCGCGGATATGGGCGATGGCATAGACGAAGCCGCGGTCGACGAGCGACAGGCAATTGGTATTGAAGCCGGCCGGAATGGTGATGCCGTAGGCGCCATAGCCGTAGAGGAGGCAGGGCGCCGAACCGTCAAGCGGCGTATCCTTGTGATAGAGGAGCGTCACCGGAACCGTGGCGCCGTCGTAAGCGGGGGCGAAGACGCGGCGCGTCACGTAGTCGTCCGCATCGTGGCCGGAGGGCACTTCCTGGGTCTTCAAGAGCGTGCGCTCGCGCGTCACCATGTTGTAGTCGAAGAGCTGCGAGGGCGTCGTCATCGACGAATAGGAGAAGCGGATGACGTCGGTGTCGTATTCGGCGGCACCCGAAAGCCCCAGTGAATAGGCCTCCTCGGCAAAGGCGATCGCATGTTCTTCACCGGTCTTCCGGTCACGGATGACGATCTCGGGCAGGCCCTCGCGGCGCTGCAACCAGACAAGATGGCGGGCGTAGGCCATGTGGCTGAGGATCAGCGTGCCGGGCCGGTGCGGTACGACCGCGCGCCAGTTTTCCTGCTGCGGCGCATCCACCGGCGCTTCCATGATCTTGAAATCCTTGGCACCGTCGGCATTGGTCAGAATGTAGAAGACCTCGCCGCCCTCGGTCATCGAATATTCAAGGCCGGTCGCACGTTTCGCCACAATCTGCGGCTCGGCCGTCAGGTCCCTGGTCGAAAGCAGCCGGTACTCGCTGGTCTCGTGATCGTGGATGTCTATGTAGATGAAGTCGTCGAGCAGCGACCCGCCGACCGACATGAAGAAGCCGGGGTCGGATTCCTCATAGACGAGCCGATCCTCCGACTGCGCCGTGCCGACGACGTGGTGGTAGATTCGCGACGGCCGGTGGTTCTCGTCGAGGACGGTGTAGAAGAAGCTCTTGCCGTCCGGTGCCCAGGCGCCGCCGCCGCCGGTATTCTCGACCACGTCTGCCAAGTCCTCGCCGGTCGAAAGATCGCGCACCTTCAGCGTGAAATATTCCGATCCCTTGTCGTCATAGCCCCAGATGCCGCGGGCATGGTCGCTCGAATGGTCGAGGCCGGCGATGCGGAAGTAAGCCTTTCCCTCGGCTTCCTTGTCGCCGTCGAGCAGCACCTGGCGGATCGTCTCGTCGCTGGCGGCTCCATCGCGCGGGATACGGAAATAGCGTGGATGCTCGCCGCCCTTCACGTAGGACGTTCCGTAGGCAAAGACGCCGTCCTTCATCGGTACGGAGGAATCGTCCTCCTTGATGCGGCCGCGCATTTCGGCAAACAGCGCCTTCTGCAAATCCTTGGTGTCGGCCATCGCGGCGTTCATGTAGTGGTTTTCCGCCTCGAGATGGCGGCGGATTTCCGGATCGAGGATCGAGGGATCCTTGAACATTGCCTGCCAGTTGTCGGCCCTCAGCCACGCGTAATCATCGGTCCGGCTAATGCCGTGGCGCGTATCCGTGATCGGCTTCTTGTGAGCGACGGGCGCGGCGGGCAGGTTCTTGAAAACGGACAAGGGTCTCTCCGGGATCTCTTCGGTGGGAGATCATGAGATAGAGAGCGCCCGACCGCCGATCAAGCGGAAAGCGCCGCCGCGTGCCGGCGGTAGGTGGCTCTGCCGTCGGAGATCAGGCCGTCGAGGCGGCGAGATTGAGTCCGATGCCCCATGGGTCGGTGAGACGATGGATGCCGCCCTCCTGGCGCACGGAAATCTGGAGTTCGTCGAGCCTTCCGATCACTGCAGCGAGCCCGTCGGCCTCCCGGAAACGGATCGTGTAGTCGGAAAGCCCAGTCATGTTGCCCTGGCGTTTCTCCGCCCCGCGCGAGTTCCAGATATTGGCTGCGACATGATGGTGGTACTTGCCCGAGGCGAAGAAGCTCGCTCCCGGATAGCGCGCCATCAGGTCGAGGCCCAGGATGTCGCGGAAGAAGGCGTCCGCCTGCGGTATGTCGGAGACCTGCAGATGGATGTGGCCGATCACGGTACCGTCCGCCAGGCCGTTCCAGCCGTCTTTCGGTGCCTCGTCATAGAGCGACTGTAGGTCGAGCGGCAAGGTGTTCATCGCGACCGTACCGTCTGCCTGGTAATGCCATTCGCTACGCGGTCGATCGCGGTAGATCTCGATACCGTTACCCTCCGGGTCGGCCAGATAGATCGCCTCGCTGACGAGATGGTCGGAGGCGCCCTGGAGGCGAATGCCGTTGTTCCCGGCATGGGCCAGCCAGCGTCCGAGCTCCAGCCGGTCGGGCACCAGGAACGCGGTGTGGAAAAGGCCGGGCGCGTTGCGCGGCGCCCTTGTCGCGGCCGCGTCCGTCGTCAGCGTCAAGAGGGGCCTTCCGGCGACACCCAGCGTCTCTCCGCTTGCGCTCGTATCGAGCGGAGCAAGGCCGAGCACCTTTTGATACCAGGCCGAGATCATCGGCAGATCCTGCACGACGAGATGGGCCAGGTCGATATAGGCCGGCATCGCTGTCGCGTGATCGGCAGGGAGATTGGTAACAGGCTGCGATTGCATCGTCATTTCCTTGAGCTACGCCTTTTGGAGCGCACCCCGGCTCTCTTAGTACCTGCCGTGGCGCCCTGAACTGTAGCCCAATATGAGCACGTGAAGGAGTTCGGGAAAGCTATTATGTTACTTGATGTTGTGTTCGATGAACGTTGACGGTCGCGGCCGTCGCGCTACCTCATCTTGAATGGTGCGAGCGCGCGAGTGGTGGCCGATTTGATTTCGATCAGTCGGGATCGCCGCCTCCGCTCACTTTCGGCCCGCAGGGCGAAAAATGCGGGATCTGGCATTCCGCTCAAATCCGCCCTCGGGTCCGGAGGATCGCCTCGTTTTCCAGCCGGCGACCGGGAACGCAACAGAAGGGAGCGTGTCTGTATGTACAGGAAGATTATCGTCCCGATCGCGATGGATCAGCTCGAACACGGTGAATCCGTTCTCGGCGTCGCCGAGAAGCTCATCGACGAGGGAGGGGAGATCATCCTCCTCAACGTCGTCGAGGATCTCAACGCCTACGCCCAGGGCTATATGATCGTCGATTTCCCCCTCGAGATGATCGAGGAATCGCGCAGGCATGCGGTCAAGACGCTGGAGGCGCTGAAGACAAAGCATGGCATCAAAGGGCGGATTGAAATTCGCACGGGTGGGGCGGCCGGCACCATCAACGCGCTCGCCAAGGAAGAGAACGCGGACCTGGTGATCATCGCCTCGCACCGTCCGGGGCTGATCGACTATTTCATCGGTTCTACCGCCAGCCGCGTGGTCAGCCACTGCCCCTGTGCCGTTCTCGTCGATCGCTAACCAACAAGAAGAATGCGGTGCGACTTTGCTGTGCCGCGACCCAAGGGAGCCCCCGCAATGGACAAATACGCGCTTGATGATTTTCGCGAAAAGCTTCTGCGCCGCAAAGACGAACTCTATGGCCGTCTGGTGAAGATCGAAGAAGATCTGGACCAGCCGATGAATGCCGACGTGCCGGACCGCGTCACGGAGCGGGAAAACGACGAAGTGCTGGAGGGACTCGGCCTGGCAGGCCAGGGCGAGATCCGTGCCATCGATGCGGCGCTCGACCGGATTGCGGCCGGAACCTATGGAATCTGCGTGCGCTGCGGCGATCCGATTTCTCAGGAAAGATTGCACGCGGTACCGCACGCGCCGCTCTGCCAGACCTGCGCCGCGGAAGTCGCCTCGCGCACCAGATAAAGCGGCCATTCACGGCCGCGCGCCTGGGCCTTCCGGCGCGGCCGTGATCACACTTTTCCACCCGGACCGGCCGCCTTCGCGGGGACCGGGCAATTGTTGTAATGCGTTGCAGAATTTGATCCTTTAGCCCCAAACCGGCGCTTTGCCGGCAATGATCCCTGTGGCACGATGAAGCGATCCGTCGGAGGGGCTACGGTGGGGGCGAGTTGGTTCGACCAGGTCACTGCGGTCCAGGACACGTGCCGATATCGGAAGCGATGCGGGATCTGGAGGGGGCCGCGTGGATATCAGCGAGGTCAAATGGAGCTATGACCGGTCGGAACTGATCGCCGACGGTATTGTCCACGGCATCGGCCTTTCCGCCGCGCTCGTCGGCGTCACGGCCCTGATATTCTACGCAACCGTCTGGAGCACCTCGGGACAGCTTGTCGCTGCCTGGATCTACGGTGCGGGCCTCGTCCTCACCTTGTCGGTATCGTTTCTCTACAATCTCTATCCGATCTGCCGGACGAAGTGGCTCCTGCGCCGCCTGGACCATTCCGCCATCTTCGTGCTGATCGCTGCGACCTATACGCCCTTTCTCCAGCGCGGCTGGGATGATCCGTTCCTCTTTTCGATGCTCTTCGGCATCTGGGCGGTCGCTCTTCTCGGCATCTCGATCAAATGTCTTTTTCCGGGACGGTTCGACCGGTTGATGATCCTTCTCTACCTGGCCATGGGCTGGGGTGGCGTTCTTGCCGCAAAGTCCTTGTTCGCCGCCCTCAACGCAACGACCTTGCTTCTCGTCGTCGTTGGCGGTGTCATCTACTCGATCGGCATCATCTTCCATGTCTGCGAGCGGCTGCGCTTCCAGAACGCCATCTGGCACGGCTTCGTGGTAGCCGGCTCGGCCGTGCACTATTCCGCCGTCCTCAGCTGCATCAGCGGTGCAGCCGCCGCCTGATCGGCAGATCGGCAGGCTTGCAGCGCCGGCCTCCTCACTCGGCTGGCTGGCAATCGTCCGACGGTCGCAGCGCTGCTGCCATGCGCGAGATGACGCCGTCGAAGCTCGTCAGCTTCGACTTGCGATATTGCAGCCGGAAATAGGCGGCGCTGCCGTCGCAGAGCGCGATCGCCCTTGTGTAGAAGACCTCGCGGCCACGAGCGCCCGAGAAGCTCGCCCAGGCGGGTGTCACGCGCGAGTAGAGAATCCTCCAATCGTCGTCTTTCTCGTAGCCGATCCGATCGGCGACATCGGTCTCGAAATCGCCCGCCGGAGGGTGGGTTCCGAACACGATCAGCGTCGCGCCATTGTCGTCGGCACGGAAACTCGCGCCGTCGTCGTTGTCGGTCCTTTGGTGCATCTCGAAACCCGGAGGAATCTCGACCGTGTAGCCGAAACGGGGATTGGAATAGGGGTGCCAATCGTCCTGCGCGACCGCCGGCAGCGCGAGCCCGGAGAGCAGAGCGAACGAAAAAAAGACGCGGCGCATGCGCAGAGCATTCCTTCGGTTGCTTACCTGCCGCTTTCCCTCAGAGAATCGCGCGTTTCCCCGGATGCGTAAAGCCCCTTGCAATGGCTGTGAGATACCGCACCGGCCATGCTCGAACGTTCCGAACCAAGACCTATCCAGTAGTCCTGCCGCCACGTCTTATCTGTTCCCCGCGGAACAGGGACACGTGTTCCTCAATCTTCCTCGAAGGTCATCGCCGTGCCGTTCAGGCAGTAGCGCAAACCCGTCGGTGGAGGGCCGTCGGGGAAGACATGGCCGAGATGGGCATCGCAGTCGGCGCAGCGGATCTCTGTCCGCACCATGTAATGCGACCGGTCGACATATTCGGCAATCGCCTGCTCATCGATCGGCGCGAAATAACTCGGCCAGCCGCAGCCGGAATCGAACTTCGTGTCGGAACGGAAGAGCGCCCGGCCGCAGCAGACGCACCTGTAGGTGCCGAGCCGCTTCTCGTTGAGAAACGGACCGGTGAAAGGGCGTTCCGTGCCATGTTCGCGGGTGATGCGGTATTGCTCCGGTGTCAGCTGTGCCCGCCACTCCGTGTCCGTCTTCTGCATTTTCCGCACTCCTGCGTCGGCCATTGTCAAAACTCCCTTCGATCGCAGCGATTATATAGGATCAAGGCCGCACGCCGACAAACAGAGAAACGGCTGCCGGACGCTGCTGGCGCCGCGCCAATGTCCCGCGCTTAACAGAGAGTTTGTTCGGCTTTGCACAGTATAACCGCGCGGATAACCGAGCACGCAACCGATTTCACTTGAGGCGAACCGGCCCTTCTTCTATGTCCGATATCAAATTGACCGAATGATCAAAGCGGGAAGGAGCATGCCAAGGCGATGGATGTCACGGCCCTGACATTTATGGCGCTCGCGCTTCCTTTCGCTGCGGCCCTTGTCGCTCCTGGGCTGACCCGTTTTCTCGGGCAGAATGCCGCCTGGGTTCTGGCCCTTGCTCCTGCGGCGATTTTCTTGCATTTCTTTCGCTTCGTTCCCGAAGTCGCGAGCGGCGAGAGCCTAACCGGCGGCTATGCGTGGATACCGTCTTTCAACGTCAGCTTTTCCTGGCTGATCGACGGTTTGTCGCTCACCTTCGTGCTGCTGATTTCCGGAATCGGGGCGCTTATCGTCCTCTATTCGGGCGGCTATTTGAAAGGCCACCCGCAACAGGGCCGCTTCTTCTGCTTCATCCTGATGTTCATGGGATCGATGCAGGGGCTCGTCGTCGCCGACAGTTTTCTGATGCTTTTCGTCTTTTGGGAACTGACGTCGATAACGTCCTTCCTGCTGATCGGCTTCGATCACGGCCGCGAGGCCGCGCGCCGCGCCGCTCTGCAGGCCTTGGTCGTCACGGGGGGAGGCGGTCTCCTGCTGCTCGCCGGTCTGCTGATCCTGTGGAATGTCAGCGGTGTCACGCAGCTTTCGCTGCTTCTCTCTTTCGGCTCCGAGTTGAAGGAAAGCCCCTTCTATCTCGCCGCACTGCTGCTGGTCCTCGGCGGCGCCTTCACCAAGTCGGCGCAGTTTCCGTTTCACTTCTGGCTGCCGAATGCGATGGAGGCGCCGACACCGGTTTCGGCCTATCTGCATTCGGCGACGATGGTGAAGGCGGGCGTCTATCTGTTGATGCGCCTCAATCCGGTCCTTGGCGGAACGCCGGAATGGCAGCTCTTCCTGTCGCTCTTCGGCGTCGCGACGCTGGTGATCGGTGCGGCGCTTGCGGTTCGCGAGTCCGATTTGAAGCTGATGCTTGCCTACACGACGATGGCGTCGCTCGGCTTGCTGGTTATGCTGATCGGGCTCGGCTCGCCGCACGCGATCGAGGCGGCGGCGCTCTACCTCGTGGCGCATGCGCTGTTCAAGGGCGCGCTGTTCATGGTGGCGGGCATTCTCGATCACGAAACCGGATCGCGCGACCTGTCGCACCTCGGCGGCCTGCGCTCGACGATGCCGCTGACCTTTTCGGTTGCCCTTGCCGCGGCGCTCTCGATGGGCGGCCTGCCGCCCTTCTTCGGGTTCCTCGCGAAGGAGGAACTCTATTCGGCTTTCACGGCGACGGATTTGCGCTCTGCGCTCTTCGCGACGCTCACTGTCCTCGGCAACGCCCTTATGTTTGCCGTCGCCTTCGCCGTCGCGCTGAAACCCTTCCTGGGGCCGCGCGTGAGCACTCCGAAGCATGCCCACGAGGGGCCGCTGCTTCTATGGATCGGCCCGGCCGTTCTTGCCCTGAAGGGGCTCTCGATCGCGCTCATGTCCGGTTTTGCCCATCGGCTCATCTCGTCGCCCACCGCCTCGGCGATCGCCGGCGAGCCAAGGACGGTCGAGATATCGCTCGCGCCGCATCTCGGTCTGCCGCTCGTGCTTTCTGCTTTGACGGTGGCGCTCGGCCTCGCCTTCTACGTCAATCTTGCCCGTTTGCGCGCCGCGATGAAGGCAATCCTCATCGATATCGGCTGGGGCCCGGATCGGGGCTTCGACCAATTCATGCGAGGTCTCGTGCGCTTCGCGGTAGCGGTGACGCGGCGGCTGCAAGGCGGTCGCTTCGAAGTCTACATGACCGCCACCTTCGCGCTCGTCGCCTTCATCCTTCTGGCGGTGCCGTTGCGCTACGGCGAGTTCCCGCGCGCCCCCTTCTTCTCCGCGGACGTTCCGGCGCACGAGCTCGCCATCATGGCAATCGCCGTCGGCGGTCTCTTCGCTGTCGTCGTTGCCGCCGACCGCCTCACCGCGATCGTATCGCTCGGCATTCAGGGATTCGCCGTCGCCGTGATCTACCTGCTCTACGGAGCGCCGGACCTGTCCTTCACGCAACTCATGGTCGAAACCCTGTCGGTCGTGGTACTGGCCCTGGTGATGACCCGCCTGCAGCTCTCACCCGCCGACCACCGACCGCTCCCGGAGAAACTACGCGACGTTGCGATAGCGCTTGCCTGCGGCCTCGGCTTCGGCCTGTTCCTTCTGAGGGTCACCGCCGTGCCTTTCGACAGGACATTGACGGAGTTCTTCAACCTCTACTCGAAGTCGGTTGCGCATGGGGCGAACGTCGTCAACGTGATCATCGTCGATTTCCGCGCCACGGACACGCTCGGCGAAATTGCCGTTGTGATGATTACCGGCCTTGCGATCCTGGCGCTGGTGCGTCTAAGGGCCGGTTCGCTCAAGCGTGCCGTGGCGCCGGAGCTCTCCACGGACGAAAGTGCCATGGAGGAACGGGTATGAAGTCGGTGATCTTCCGGACGGTCGCCCCCGTCCTGACGAGCCTGATGGCGCTCTTCTCCATCTTCGTACTGCTGCGCGGCCATAATGAGCCCGGCGGCGGCTTCATCGGCGGCTTGATCGCCGTTTCCGCCTTGGCGATCTATGGCATGGCCTACGGTGTCGAGACGGTAAGGCGGGCCATCTTCTTCCATCCGATGGCAATCGCCGGGGCCGGGCTCCTCGCAGCCACCCTTGCAGGCCTGATCTCGATCTTCGCAAGGGTCCCGTTCATGACCGGGCTCTGGATCTATCCGGCCATTCTCGGCCTCGAGGTGCCGCTCTCCACCGTGCTCCTCTTCGACGCCGGCGTGTACCTTGTGGTTGTGGGCGCCATCGGTTCGATCGCGCTGTCGCTCGAAGAGCGGGGAGGCGAGTGATGGAGGCCTGGTTCGCCTTGCTCGTCGGCATCTTCTTCACCGTTGCCGTTTACCTCCTGCTCTCGAAGTTCATCATCCGCGTGCTCCTGGGCGTCGCCATCCTGGGGAATGCGGTGAACCTGCTGATTTTCGCCGGCGGCCGGCTGACGCGCGACGTGCCGCCGATCATACCCGACGGGGCCGAGGCGCTGGTTGCTCCGGCGGCCAACGCGCTCCCCCAGGCGTTGATCCTGACGGCGATCGTCATCTCCTTTTCGTTCTTCGCTTTCCTGCTCGTTCTTTCCTGGCGTGCCTACAAGGATCTAGCGACGGATAACACGGACGAGATGCGCGTCGCCGAACCGGTGGACGAGCCGGTCCCTCCGCTTGGATATTGACCGCGTCATGGCCGCTTCGATCGCCCCTTCCGCCGACCTTTCCACAGCGCTCGTTCATGCGCCGCCGACGGCGGCCGCATGGCTGGTGATCCTGCCGGTCGCCTGGTGCCTCGCGGTCGGGGCGCTCCTGGTGATGCTGCGCCGCCCGATCGCCCTTCATCCGACCATTGCCATTGTCGGCCTTGCCGGGCTCGTGCTGATCGACGGGCTGCTTCTCAGGGAGGTCGCCGAAAACGGTCCAATGACCATGGTCATGGGGCGCTGGCTGCCTCCCTTCGGCATCGCCTTCACCGCCGATCTGACCGGGGCCTTGTTCGCCCTTGCCGCCGCGATTGTAGCGCTGGTCGCCGGCGTTTTCTCGCTTGCGGATATCAACGACAGCGGCCGCCGCTACGGCTTCTATCCGTTGCTGATGTTGCTGATGGCGGGCGTCTCGGGTGCCTTTCTGACCGGCGACATCTTCAATCTTTACGTCTGGTTCGAGGTGCTGCTGATCTCGTCCTTCGGCCTTCTCGTCCTTGGCTCGGAACCTGAGCAGATAGACGGCACGGTGAAATACGGCTTTCTCAATCTGGTCGCCACGACGCTGTTCCTGATCGCGACCGGATATCTCTATGCCGTGCTCGGGACGCTCAACATGGCAGATATCGCCCGAAAGGCCGAGGGACTGCGCGACAGCGCGCCCCTGGTGACGCTGGCTGGCCTCTTCATGCTCGCCTTCGCCATGAAGGCCGCGGCCTTCCCCGTGAACTTCTGGCTGCCCGCCTCCTACCATACTCCCCGCGTCGTCGTGTCCGCTCTCTTCGGAGGATTGCTCACCAAGGTCGGCGTCTACGCCTTGGTCCGCGTTATGGTCATGCTTTTCCCGGTGGAACGGGAGGAACTGAGCTTCGTCCTCGCCGTTGCCGGGGCCCTGACGATGATCGTCGGCGTGCTCGGCGCACTGGCGCAGACGGATTTCCGCCGCATTCTCGGCTACCTCATTGTTTCCGGCATCGGCTCGATGCTCGCCGGTATCGCCGTCGGTGGACCCGGCGGCACTGGGGGAGCCATCTTCTATGCGCTGCATTCCATGCTCGTGATGACGGGACTTTACTTCGCTTCCGGGATCGCCCTACGCCTCGGTGCGAGTTCCTCGATCGACACGCTCGCCGGCCTTTACCGCAGGCACGCCGGATTTGCCGCTCTCACGTTGATGTTATGTTTCGCCGTCTCCGGGCTTCCGCCCTTTTCCGGATTTTGGCCGAAGGTTATGCTCGTCAAGGCAGCTCTTGATATCGGCGCCTGGTGGCTTGCCGCTACGCTTCTTCTTGCGGGGTTTCTGACAACGATCGTCACCGGCCGCCTTTTTCTTCTGGCTTTCTGGCGGGAGGGGGCGCATGCGGCCGGCGAGGTTGAGGCGCTGTCGCCAGCGACATTGGGCCCGCTGGCGGTGCTCACCGGTCTGACCTTATTGATCGGTCTTTACCCGGAGCCGTTGCTGGTGATGATCCAGAACGCCGCAGCAGGCCTCGCGGAGCCGTCGGGCTACGTGGATTCGGTCTTCCCGGGGGGGCGGCCGTGATGAAATTCCTGCAGATCAATCTGATTTTCACCGTCATCTGGGGTGCCATCAGCGCCAGTTTCACGCCCGCGAATCTTGTGCTCGGCTTTGCCGTCGGCGCCTTGTCCCTGTGGCTGATCCGGCGCGAGCTGCAGCTGGTCACCTACCCGCTCAGACCATTGCGGCTGGTGCTGCTTGCGGCCCTGTTTTTCAAGGAGCTTGCCGTTTCGGCAGTCAAAGTCGCCAGTCTTGTCTTGCGCTCGCGCATGCGCCTGAAGCCCGGTATCTTCGCCTATCCGCTGACTGCCAAGAGCGATTTCGAGATCACTTTGCTCGCCAATCTCATCACGCTCACCCCCGGCACGCTTTCCGTCGACATATCCGAGGACCGCAAGACCCTCTATGTGCACGCGCTCGACTGCGCAGATCCGGGCGCCTTGCGGCAGGAGATTGCGCGCGGCTTCGAGAGGCGCATCCGGGAGGCTTTCGAACGATGACGCCCGCACCTGTCCTGGCCGCAGCGACCAGTCTTGCGCTCCTGCTCCTGTCTCTCGCCCTGCTGATGACGATGCTGCGCATTATCCGCGGGCCGACATTGCCGGATCGGGTACTCGGCCTCGATATGCTGGTTGCGATTGCGATCGGCTTCATCGCGGTCATAGCGATCAAGACCGGCTTCAACCTCTATATCGACATCGGGATTGCCCTCGGTCTTGTCGGCTTCCTCGCGACAGTCGCCTTCGCACGCTTCATCCTGACGCGCGGCCTCGCGCCGGAGCAGGCGGAAGAGGGCACTGTGGCACCGGGCATAAAACCAGCGTTGAAACGGGGCGGGGCTCTGCAGGCTGGCCGCCGCAAACGCCGGGGAGGGCGCTGATGGGGACGCTAATAGTAGCCGCGATCACGCTTCTCGTTGCACTCATCATCGTGGTCGGTGCGTGCTTTTCACTGCTGGCGGCCCTGGGGCTTCTCCGCTTCCCGGATCTTTACACGCGCATGCATGCCGCCTCCAAAGCGGGTACTGTCGGTTCGGGGCTGTTGCTGGTCGCAGCCGGGCTGCATTCGCTCGATTCTGCCGTCTTCTTCCGCGCACTTGCCGGCTTTGTTTTCCTGGTGCTGACGGCGCCGATCTCGGCGCATCTGTTGGCGAAAGCTGCACATCAGGCCGGTTACAGGATGACGAAACTGTCGGTTATAGATCAGCTGCCGCAAAAGGAAGAGCCGCGGCGCCATTGATTGGCGGCATTTCTGTCTCTGTATTTCGGCGACAATTCCGCCACGTGTGACAATTTTAGTGATCTGAAATAGATTTGCTGCGCACTGGCAAAAATTATGTTTTGACTTTTTGCAGATCAGTGTTAAGCCAGTAACCGCAAAGTGTCGTCGTATTCAATACTTTGAACTGGAATTCCAGCTTGAGTTGTGATTCTTATCCGTTGCTTTGAGGTGCCAAGGGGTACGGCACCTTGGTGACGGATTTCGCTGTCACGAATCGAGCCTTGATGTTGCGGCGGAGCGGTGCTCCCGTTGCGCGGTTATCGCTCAGTTCCAAGGCAGCAAGCGCTGTTCGGCGGCATTTTGGCACGTCCTCCCCCTGAGACCCTGTCTCAGGTTTTGTTGCTGGATTCCGATAGGAGAAAAAAATGAGTGAGAATACGCTCGGTGCGAGCAACGAACTCCTGGTTGAGCTGACGGCGGAAATCGTTGCCGCCTATGTCAGCAACCACGTGGTTCCTGTTGCCGAGCTGCCGACGCTGATAGCCGATGTCCATTCGGCTCTCAATAATACGACGGCTCCCGCGCCGGTGGTCGTTCCGGTCGAAAAGCCGAAGCCGGCAGTCTCCGTTCGCAAGTCCGTGCAGGATGACCAGATCACCTGCCTCGAATGCGGCGGCACGTTCAAATCGCTGAAGCGCCACTTGATGACGCACCACAATCTTTCGCCGGAAGAGTATCGCGAGAAGTGGGATCTGCCTGCGGACTATCCGATGGTGGCGCCGGCCTACGCGGAAGCCCGCTCGCGCCTCGCCAAGGAAATGGGGCTGGGGCAGCGTCGCAAGCGTCGCGGCAAGTAAGCCCGGCAACGGACGGGCGAAAGCTCGGGCACCGTGAACCGATGCCTGATGGCTGCAGAGTGGCTGTTGAATTGGAAGCCGGGCTGTATCAGTCCGGCTTTTTGGCGCCTGGCTTTTGCAGTTCCGCCTCGCCTATATCACGCCGGCAGGCGTGTCTCGGCTTCGCCCTTGATCCTCCGGATCATCGAGCGCAGGCCGTTGGCGCGCTGCGACGAGAGATGCTCGATGAGGCCGATCTTGCCGAAGATATCGAGAGCGTCGATTCTGGCGATCTCGGAGGCGCGCTTGCCCGAAAAGATCGCAAGCGCGATCGCCACCAGGCCACGGACGATGTGCGCGTCCGATTCGCCCTCGAAGGTCAGCACCGGATCCTCCGGATTGCCGGAGGTGCGGGTCACCAGCCAAACCTGGCTGGCGCAGCCCTGAACCTTGTTCTCGCTGGTCCTCCAGACTTCGGGCATTTCCGGCAGGCTCTTGCCCAGTTCGATGACGTAGCGGTAGCGGTCTTCCCACTCGTCGAGAAAGGCGAAATCGTCGATGATCTGGTCAAGTGAAACCATGGCTGATCCGAATGTGGCGCACTCTCGATCGACTGCGCCCTGCTCCGTCCCGTGCCAACCCGGCGGCCGGGATCCCATTCATCCATCATATAGGGGATGCGGGCCGCAAAGAGAACAGCCCTATCGCTTCCAGGAAGGTTTCATTCCGCTGAGGCTTCGACAGAAACCGACGCGAGGAGACGGGCGTCTTCGCGGCGGCACAGTTGCCAGCCGAGGCATTCCGGCAGAACTGTGCTAATTGGTCGGAGCCGACTTGGGGTCAAGGCGTCTTTCCGGGACCGGCGTGCGCTTGAAGGCCGGCATGGCTTCATTCTCGGACTCAGCCGGCAAGAGGTCTTCGGCAGTCCCCACGGTGCCGGTCATGACCTTGGCGTCGGGCGTTCCGGTGCCGGTTTCGGCAAATTGGCTGTCCAGGAACTCGTAGGCGATGCGCGCACCCTCACGGGCACGATGGCCGAGAGCGACGAAGGTCTCGGCACCTTTCTCGCAAACCTCCGGCTTCTGGATGCAAATCGCACGGATATACTGGAAGGCTTCGTTGGCGGCAGAGAAGGTATCGCCGATCTCCACCTTCGGCCCATTCTCCAGCTTGGCGCTGCTCGACGGGTCAAGGAAAGGCAGCAACACGAGCACCAGCGAAAACCAGAACGTCGCCTTTACGAGAAACCACATGTTCTGCCCATCCTCTGTCAAGCCGCCGCTTCCGGTCTTCTGAGCCGGATTGGTGTCTTCGGCATGCCCTCTATCGCCTACGCCTTTTGTTGCCCAGTGGCGATGTCGCTGCGCTCCGGGCTCGTACTGCGAGCGACGGTAGAATAGGAATCACAAGACGGATTTTCGAGAAATGCCGGGATTTGCTTCAAATTTTAGCGAACTGGCCGATTCTGGCTTTCCTGGCGGGTGCTCGTTCCGCATTTTAACGATCGCCGTTAAGGTTCGTGGCAAGCTATGTGGCGCCAGGCCCGAGAGCCTCGACACCGCCGCCGGCGCGCTCTGCCCAAATTGTTAACGGCAAGCAGAAAATCCACCAAAATCCGCTGCTTACGCACCGTTAACCACAAGAGACGAAGCTCACCGGATTTGCTTCGAAATGGGAATTTTCGCCCCTTTCGCCTGTCCGCGCGGGGGCGGCGCTTATCCTTTCATTAAGTCGGGAATGCGAGATTCGGACCATCACGAGGCGGTCCGGTTTACCCGCTTGCGAACTGCGCAAGGACTGTGGGCCTGCCCTCGCAAAAACAATAAAGGTGGCAGGGCAAGCGTGAGTGTATTGCGTAACATGGCTGGCAAATGGGCATCCCGCGTGGATGAAGCCGCCGCAGCGTGGTTGCCGCGCCGTCCGGATGGCCCCGTTGCGGAACGCTATGATTTCAGGCGACTGCGCACCATGGCCGCCGTCTCCCTGACGGCACTGCCGATCATGCCGCTGGCCTTGTCGGCTGTCCTGCCCGTTTCCGTGGCATTGCCGGCGGGAACGGCGCTCTGGGCGTCGGCCTCGTTGCTGGCCGCGGCCGCGAGCATTGCGGCACGCCGCATGGTACCTGCCTCCGCAGAGACGGAGCCGTCGAGCGCTATCGACCTGCCTGATCTTTCTGCGGCCTATGATCTCTTTGCCGGCCTTGTCACGGTTCACGACCCGCGCGGGCACGTGCTGTCCGTCCATGGGCGCGATGCCGCCGATCACCTGAAGTTGATGCGCGACCCACGCGGTGGCGGCTTCATCGAACAGATTCACGTATCCGACCGCATCACCTTCCTGAGGGCGATCGATGCATTGCGCCAGGATGGGGAGCACTCGGCGATCGATGTCCGGCTCGAGCGCCCGTCGGCCTCCGCCGATGGCGCGCAGTTCGTGCACATGCGCTGCGAGATGACGCCCCTTCGCGATGCCGAGGGGCGCCTGATGGCGATCATCGCCCAATCCCGCGACGTCTCGGACGAGGCCCGCCTGCGGGCGGAAGTCGCCGCCAAGGCAGCGCATGCCGAATCGGCCAACGATGCCAAGACGCGCTTCCTTGCAGCTGTCAGCCATGAGTTGCGCACACCGCTCAATGCCATTCTCGGCTTTTCGGATGTACTTTCCGGAGAGTATTTCGGCAGGTTGGAGAATGACCGGCAACGGGAATATGTTTCATTGATCCACCGTTCCGGCACGCATCTGCTTTCCGTCGTCAACACGATGCTCGACGTGAGCAAGATCGAGGCGGGCCGCTATGAGCTGGTGCCCGAGCCTTTCCGGATCGCCGACGCGATCGCCGCTTGCGAAGCAATGCTGTCGCATCAGGCGCGCGAAAAAGGCGTGAGGCTGGCAAGCCGCGTGACGCGGTCGGTGAGTGAAATCAATGCCGACCAGCGCGCCGTCCAGCAGATCCTCATCAATCTCGTCGGCAATGCCGTGAAGTTTACGGAAAAGGGCGGCCTCGTCACCGTCGATGCGGAACTCGACGGTGCGGCGCTGAAGTTGACCGTCAGCGATACCGGCATCGGTATTGCCGAAGACAAGCTGGAAATGCTCGGCCAACCTTTTGTCCAGATTCAAAATGACTATACGCGCCGCTACGAGGGAACCGGTCTCGGCCTGTCGCTGGTCAAGGGCCTCGTCGAATTGCATGGCGGCAGGATTTCGATCCGCAGTTCGGAAGGCGAGGGGACAGTGGTCGTGGTGTCCATACCGCGCGACGGCTCCGGTATCTTCGAGCGGGAGCAGGCGAGCACGCGCGGGACAGTGGAGTTTCCGCCGCGGTTGAAGGAGCGCGACGAAACGACGAGCGATTTGCGACTGCAGACAGAGGCTTCCGAAAGAATAGTCAGGGAAAGGGGACATGGCGCCGCGCAAGCGAAAACAGCCTGAGCGGAAACGCGGCGGGCGGCCGCGGCCAGGCCTCGCGTTGCGCGGACTGGCGCTCGCGGGTCAGGGCCTCGGCCGTTGCGCGGTGCTTGCCGGCCGGTTGATCGCGCACCATCCGGTAGGAGCCGGCGGGTCGGCAGCCTTCGCCGTCGTGTTCAGTTTCGTGGCGGCGAACGCCATGTGGTATCAGCCTGGTACCCATCCCTCGCCGCTGTTGCGCACGCGAGTTCCGCTGGTCGGCCCCGAGGTTGCCGAGCGTTTGGCCGCCGCCAATGGCGAAGCCGTCGAGCTGCGCAAGGTGACGACCTTCGTGATCGAACGCGAAGGTGAGGTGGAGACCCAACAGGTGAATGACACGGTCGCAGCGCAAGGGGGTTCGCCTGAGCGGCCGACGGAGACCATGCCGGAGATGGGTGCTGCCCTACCGTCGGCCCTTGTCGCCGATGTCCAGAGGGAACTGGCCCGGCTCGGCCTTTACGGCGGCAAGCCGGATGGCCGCAGCGGTCCGAAGACCGCATCCGCCATCCTTCGCTTCGAAAAGCGCGCCGGTCGCATGGAGACCGGGGTGGCCAGCTCCGATCTCCTTCAGGCGCTCCGGGCAGAGCACGGTTCCGAGCTGGCCGTCGCAGCCCCCAGCAATCGCCCTTATTCCGATCCGAAGACGATGGCCGCCGAAATCGATTCGGTCGCCGCGGCAATCCGCACTGCGGAAGGGGATGCAACGCTCATTCCGCGTGCCGAGATTCCTGTATCGAGCGAGCTGGTTATGAATATCCAGAAGGGGCTGAGCAATCTCGCCTATGCCGATATCGTCGTCGACGGCGTTGCCGGAGATCAGACACGGGCGGCGATCCGCCATTTCGAGAAGCACTACCGGCTTCCACAGACCGGTGAGCCGAATGGCAAGGTTCTCGAGAAGCTGAAGGAAATCGGCGCGCTCTGAGCGACGGCCGAGAAGCCGCGCAGTTGAACGCCCGTGCGGTCATTTGCATATCGATCATCGCGCGTGTATCTGCCTGCAATGCGCGTGAAAACCCATATCTTCGTCGCTTCGCTCCTGCGCCGCGTTTTTTCGAGCGGCGGTTATGCCGCCGTGCTGCGCAAGGGAGCGGAAGAGGCCGGGGCGATCTTCGTTCGCCACCGCACCCGCGCCGGAATGGAGACGCTCTATGGACCGGCGCCGCAGAGCTTCTTCGAGGAGGAAGGCGATAGCATCCGTAAGTTCGAGATTCGGCTGCGGGACGCGGAGGCGGAAAACGTCGACAGCGCCCTCTCATCCGAAATCCGCTTCGACCCGGATTGCTGGATCGTCGAGATCGAGCTCGACGATTGCGGCGACCTGTTGCAGGTCGTCGCGGATACTGACGCCAGCCGTTGAGCGCGAAATCCGCAGGGCCGCGACGAGGCGGCGCGTTATTTTCGCCCGATGTTCCGCTTGGCCTGTGCCGCAATCGGAGGGGCAGCGGCAGCCGTGCGGGTTTCAGGCCGAAGCGAGTCGGATGCTCGATTCCCGGCGAAATGGGTTTCGTGCCGGACCGGCCTTGCGGCTCCGTCCCGGTCGGCGCGTATCCAGGATTCGACGCGTTCGAGGCTCGTCTTGCGGTCGATGCTCCTGATCAGTGCCTCGGCCCGGCTGCCTGAGCCGAGCCTATCGGAAAGATGCGGGTAAAGCGCCAGAAGCAGCGGGGCCAGCTCCCGGGCGGGAAAGTCGAGCGCTGCCAGCGTTACGGCAAGCTGTTGGCCGGAAACATCCAGGAGGATTCTTTCAGCAAGCGCGCGGCTCGCTCCCAGAGCGTCGGCAAGCGCCGTCGCGAAAAGGACCGGCTCGCCGTTGCGGGCAAACCGCAGAAGCAGCGCCTGATGAAGCTCGTCGATCGGCTGAATACGTGCCCCTTCGTGGGGAGGCTTGGACCCGGCGCGCGCCAGCCCCCTGATCTCCTCACGCAACTTGTTTTCCCGGGCGACGCGCTCGGAAGAAGGGCGATCGTCGGCCGTGGCCGGCGAGGACGGCACGGCCGCGACGGGCATGTCGGCGCGCGGCGCGGCGGCGGTGAGCTGGTGGTGTTCGACAAGCGCGTCGACGACCGATGGCGAAAGGTTCTCCCGGTGCGCGATCGCATTGGCATGGGCGGCGCCCTGCTGGCGAATTATCGACATGAGGGTCCGGTCCGGGATCGCTTTCGACCGGGTAAGAAAGATCGCGGCGATCGAGATCGGCATGCTGCCGATCAGCAGCGCAACCGATTCGGGCACATGGGCACATTGCGACAGGGCGGCCGCCGCCTGACGGCGCGCTTCGTTGCTGGAGCCGAGGAAGAGCGGTTCGAAGAGTTCGGCAAACTGCTTGAGGTCGGACTTGCGCGGAATGCGAAGGCTTTCGAAGCCGGTGACGGTCGCCATCAGCACGACGTCCTTCAGTCGGCCCGTCTGTGGCCTTTCCAACTCACGAAACCGGTTCGTCACGACAAATCCCAGATGCAAAAGCATGACGCCATTGCCGATGGCTCGGAACGGCACACGTCTCAAAAAATAGATCGAAAACGTTAGCGTAGCATTAACTATGGACCTTGAGGCTTTATTCAGGCTTGCGGCATCCGCGTGGCGGCCGGTTGGCGCTGCATGTTTCCTCAAATCGGAGCCGATTCAAGATGAAATCATCCAGCAATTCAAAGTGCTGCGGCGACCTTTGTGCGTCTTAAAAGACGCACGGCGCTGTAGCGGCCGCCATCACGCCCGACGCGGCAGATCAGCCTTAAAAACTCCACAAGCCGCTCTATTCCTTCCTATGACGGTGAAGGGCGGTTTCGCCCGCCGAGGCAGAGGGCCGATGGCCTTCCGATGGGAGAAGTGTCTGTGAATAAAGCATTCTTGCGGGTGGCGGCTATCTGTGCGCTCTCGCTCATGCCGTTCGTCGCCGAAGCGGCGGAAGGCTTTGCCACCGCCAATGTCAACATGCGCTCGGGTCCGAGTACCCGCTATCCTGCCGTGACGATTATTCCGGTGGGTGAATCGGTGGAAATCCATGGATGCCTGGCCGACCGGCCCTGGTGCGACGTTTCCTTCTATGGCGGCCGCGGATGGGTCGCCGGACAATATGTTCAGGTGCTCTATCGCAGCAACAGGGTCTATGTGGAGCCGGAATATTACCGTCCGCTCGGAATCCCGACGGTCGTCTTCGAGTTCGATCGCTATTGGGATCGCTACTATCGGGGACGCGATTTCTATCGTGACCGCGACCGCTGGCGCAGCGGGTCCGATTGGGCCGAAGAACGCGACTGGCAGTGGCGACGCGAGGAGGAGCGCCGCGAATCGCAACGCCGGCAGGCCGCAGAACGCCGTGAGTGGGAACGCGAGCAGGATCGCCGCGAATGGGAACGCCAACAGGCGAGGGAACGGCAAGAGGCGAGAGAACGTCAGCAATGGCAGCGTGAGCGGGAACGCGAGCGTCGGGAGTGGCGGGACCGTCGCCGCGACGACGAGGCTCGGGAAGGCGGTTCGGCAGAGAACTATCAAGGTGCTCGCAAGGAAGAGCGGGCGCGTCAACTCCGCGAACTGCGGCGGGATGGCGAAGTCAGAACGATTCCGAAGTGCGTGTTAAACGATTTCGCCTGTGAGAATGACTGACCAAACAGCGGCTTCCGGCGGGGCGACCCGGCGCGGCGCACGAGCGAGAGGGCTGCTCAGTCCATGGTTTTCGGAAAGGCAGGCGGCGATTTGCCGCCTGCTTTTTCTTGCCCTCACTGGCGGAGTTTTGCGGGAACCAATTCCTTTCTCGACGCGTTGATTTCGCGCGAAAGGTAAGGAGCGGAGACAATGGCGGAAAAGAAGCTGGCAGCTGTGGGCCCCGAGATGGAAGTGGAAAAGACCGCGGCAGACACCCAGATGGAATTGCAGGTCCAGGTCGCGGAGTTGAGGGCCGAAATCGTTCGGCTGACGGAAACGGTTTCCGCCATCGGGAGCGGCGCGAAGGCGGTCGTGCAGGGGGAAGCGGAACTGATGACGGAACGATTGCGCGAGCGTGTTCGCGACGATCCGATCTCGACGCTGCTGACGGTCGCGGGAGTCGCCTTCCTGGTCGGCCTTTTCGCGAGACGCTGAGGTCCCTTCGGCGGTCACTCACACACCACCAGAATTGGGAATTGCTCTTGGTTAAGGCGCCTCAGTCTGGATTAAGATAGGGTTAACCAAACCGGGCTATGGCTCAATCGGAGTGGGCCGGTTATTATTGGTCCGCATCTGATGTGCATTGAAACAGGCGAAATCCGGGTGACCGGAAGAAAGTGAGTTGAGAAGGGCGCGTCTGTCCGGGTTTTCCGGGAATGCGCCAGCCCGCAATCGGGCAGGGTGAAATCTGTGTTCATCCGTCTCATGGAAGTATGGAGACGAGCATGGCAGACGTAATCAGATTGCAGGACCGCAAGGTCAAGATGCCACGAAGGCGCCCCGTCTCGGGCAGTGCCAAAGTGTTGTTTTTTACGGGCATCCGTTACGAGCGGCTCGACGGGCGTGGCCCGCAGCCAAGCGCTCCGACCGGACGGCAGGTCAAGAAGCAGTAGCCGGACACGCGCGATAGCCTCGCAAACCGCGGGCTCGCCGATGCTCAGCGCTGCGCGGCCCATCGATCTCTTCAACTTCCCACATTCACGTCACTGGCGGCGGAACGGCGCACAGCTCGATTCCGTCAGGAAATCGCGGACCTGCTCCTCGAAACTGTTGAGCGGCGCCAGGGCGCGCAGGACAGCATAGCCCTCGTCATCCTTCATCTCGATCATGATCGATTGGGCGAGCGCCTCCGGTGGCGCTTTGCGAAGCTCCACCAATTGGATTGGTGTGGCGACGACGAGATCGAGATCTCCATTGACGGCGGTCTGGTCGTTCATACTGAAGACCTCGTTCGACCCGCTATCGAAGATCGAGAGCGACCAGAAAGGCACGGCGCCGCGAGCGATGAACCGTGCCGGCGCATCCGCGATCGAGAAACTGCAGACGGCGGTGCGCAGAAAGGGATCGCTATTGTCCAGTCCGGTCGGACCCGGCTCGGCCGATAGCGCAAAGAAGCTGTCCATCTCGAGAAGGCCGAGGATCCGGGTATAGGCGTCGCGGCCGGTGAATTGCGGCAGGGAGAGGACGATGACGATATGCAGGAGGGCTGCGCCGACCAGACCGACGAGAAAGGTGAACAGAACCCTACGCATTGCCGCACCCGGTCTTGACGATCTTCGGCATTGCGAGGTCGATCAGTCCGGAGGAGCCGGCGGTCGGCGTATCGAGCAGGGTCAGGACGAGCTGAAAATTCCCCGTATGGCGGATGGCGAGCCAATTGTCCGGCTGTGCGGCCGGCGAGGCATGAATGACGAAGCTGCTGTCCTTGGCGCGCAATACCACCCACGAATTGATCGCTGAAGGTATCTCGGTTCCCGGTCGCAACGTAGCGCCGCCGGTGGTCGCGGCGTAGAGCGTCCAGAAACGGGCGGGCGGCGTAATCCCGGAAATGTCGTAGGAGCAGGCGGCGGACAGGCGTGCGCCGGAATCATCGGTGGCGGCTGTGAACCTCAACCCTTCCGCGCTGCCATAGAGCAATTCCCCGGCACGGGCCCGGTGCGCCTTTGCATAGGGATCGGCCGCGACGGTTTGCGCTTCGGGGAAGGCCACCCAAGGACCGATCGCGATCGATCCAAAGCCGATCGTCGCCTTCAGCGCCCATACGGCCGAAGTCATGCCGCCGACGAAGGCGACGACAAGGGCAAGGGCGACGAGGAGGGGAACGCGGAACAAGGGGGGCTCTACCGAATGATGTCTCGTTTATCCTGCACCAGAATCGGTTGTGCGGCGACGGCTATTGCATGTTTCCTTTAATCGTAGCTGATTCAAGGGCAAAAACATGCAGCAATTCAAAGTGCTGCAGCGATCTCTGTGTGTCTGGTAAGACGCACTGCGCTGCAGGCCGCCAGAAAACGGATTTGTCGTTGCGAAGTCAATTCTTCGCGGCATTTGTCATCAGCGGCGTCGCCGGCGCTCCCTCGGGCGCTCCAAGCGCCGCAACCCGGCCGCCGACCTTTTCTCTGGGTTTCAACGGCGACGCTTGCTCGAAGGCATTGCCGATCGATTTCAGAAGTCGGGTCACCTCGCCGGACAGGGATCGCGGCCGGACGAGGGGCGGCAAGGCGTTTTCATCCGGCGGGGCCTCGGCGACCGCCTCCGGCTTCTTTTGCGTTTCGGCCGGCGGAGCCTCGATGCCCGGGATTGCGCGATGCTCAATGCCCTGTTCGGCATAGTCCATCAGCCGCTTGAAGGTCATCGCCGGCAGGGAGCCACCGGTCATTTCTTCAGTGGAGGTGTAGTCGTCATTGCCGAACCAGACCGCCGTCGTATAGTCGCCGGTGAAGCCGACGAACCAGGCGTCGCGATAGGCTTGCGTCGTCCCCGTTTTGCCGCCCGCCACGACCCCATTGCTCAGCGCGGCCCTGCGTCCGGTTCCGATGACCGGGATCTGGGTGAGGATCCGGTTCATCGACGAGATGGCCTGTTGGCTCAGAACCCGTCGCGCCGGCGGCGCGTCGCGGCCGAAGTCGTAGAGGATGTCGCCGTCGTAATTCAGGATCTGACTGATGCCGTGCCGTCGGGATTCCAATCCTCCGGCAGGAAACACGGCATAGGCCGTCGCCTGATCGAGTACGGTTACCTCCGACGTGCCGAGCGGCATGGTCTTGTCGGTGCGGATCGGCGTTTCGACACCCATTCTCCTTGCGGTCTGGGCGATGACTTCGGTGCCGAGCTTGTCCTTCGCGAGGCGGACCGGAACGGTGTTGATCGATCTCGCCAACGCGTTCATCAAGGTGACCCGCCCGGCATACTTGCGGGCGTAGTTCTGCGGCGACCAGCCGCGCCAAGTGATCGGCGCATCGACGACCACCGTCTCGGGCGTCATGCCTTTCTCCATCGCCGCCGCGTAGGTATAGACCTTGAAGGAGGAGCCGGGCTGGCGCAGCGCCCGGGTCGCTCGATTGAACTGGCTTTCCCCATAGTCGCGGCCGCCGACCATGGCACGCACGGCGCCGCCATTTTCGATCATGACCAGCGCGCCCTGCTTCACCTTATAGCTTTCGCCATACTGCCTGAGGCTCGATTCGATCGATTCTTCGGCCGCCTGCTGCAGCCCCATGTCGATCGTCGTGCGCACGATGAGCGAATGCTGCGCGAATGGGGCGGCAATGCGCTGGACCTCATCGAAGGCCCAGTCGAGGAAAAAGTCCGGTGCCTTGACCTGGGCGCGGTCGATGACGGTTGCGGGATTGAGGCGGGCGGCGAGTACCTGGCCCTCCGTCATCAGGCCGCCCTGGACCATGTTGGACAAAACCTCGTTGGCACGAGCGCGCGCCGCCGGCAGGTTGACGTGGGGCGCATATCGCGCCGGGGCCTTGAACAGACCGGCCAGCATGGCGGATTCGGCGAGATCGACGTCGGTGATCGCCTTGCCGAAGTAGAACTGAGCCGCCGCTGCCGCACCGAAGGTGCCGCCGCCCATATAGGCGCGATCGAGATAGAGGCGGAGGATCTCCTTCTTCGAGAGATTGCTTTCGAGCCAGACGGCGAGAAACGCTTCCTTGATCTTGCGCTCGATCGTCCGCTCGTTGGAGAGGAACAGGTTCTTGGCGAGTTGCTGCGTGAGCGTGGAGCCGCCCTGAACCACGCCGCCGGCGCGGGCGTTTTCCGTCATGGCGCGCGACAGGCCGAGGAAGTCGATGCCCCAGTGGTCAAAGAAACGGCGGTCTTCCGTCGCCAGGACCGCCTTGATCAGGTGATCCGGCAGTTCGTCGATCGGAACCGAATCTTCGTGGATGATGCCCCGATGGCCGATCTCGTTGCCGTAGCGATCGAGAAAGGTGACGGCGAAGTCGCTTTGAGCCCGCCAGTCGCCCTTGGTTTCCTCGAAGGCCGGGAGCGCCAGCGCAAGCATCAGCACGGAGCCCGCGGTGCCCCAGGTCATCCCTTCGCCGAGCACTTCGAAAAGCACTTTTTTCCAGCCGCGCATGCGAAAGCGACGGAAGAAGATCGTGGTGTCTTCCCACCATTCCGCCAGGCCGAATCCGGCATTCCACACGGTCGAGTCGATCCAGGAATCGATTCGCAGAAAGATGTGTCGCTTCTTCGGCCGGTTTTCCTCTTTCGGCGGTTCCTGCACGGCTTTCATGTCCCGAAGCTTCCTTGCCACACGACGATATTTGCACGACGCGAAGTTCCAATCTACTTGCATATCGTGCCGTCGGCCTTAAAAAACCGGCAATTTTCTGCAAACTTTCCATGTCGGCGTGGAAGTGACGAAAGTGTGACGCGATGGGCGAAATGCCTTTCTGGAAGACGAAGAACCTGGAAGAGATGACCAACGCCGAATGGGAGAGCCTTTGCGACGGCTGCGGTCTCTGTTGTCTCAACAAGCTGGAGGACTGGGACACGGGTGAGATCGCCTGGACCTCGATCCGCTGCACCCTGCTCGACGGCGAGAGCTGTCGCTGCAAGGACTATGATAACCGGCAGGCGACCGTTCCCGACTGCGTCCAATTGACCCCGCAGGCGGTGCGAGAGATCAGCTGGCTCCCGCCGACCTGCGGTTATCGTCTGGTAGCCGAGGGCCATGACCTCTACTGGTGGCACCCGCTCGTCTCCGGCGATCCGGAAACGGTGCATGCGGCCGGGATCTCCGTGCGCGGACGCACAATCGCCGAGGACGGCATCGACGTCGAAGACTACGAAGATTACCTGGTTAGCTGGCCTCTGGAAGTGGGTCTGGAACCCGCGAAGTAGCCTACGCGTCGCGTTCAGACGGGTTCATGCGACGCTCCTTGTTTTCATGCATGTCGTTGTCCCAAAACCGCTGCACACTTTTGGGCGACATGCATCAGTGGCGGCCGTTTTTCCGCACGAGGCTCTTTGGGGCGGCATTCCTCCAGGCCGTCTCCAGCGACTGGCGAATGAGCTCCTCGTCGGCATCTACGAAGTAGAGAGATGTCCAGCCTCGCTCACCCCAGCCCCCGGGCACCGCGGCGCAGACGCCTGGTTCCATTTCGAGCAGCATACGCTGCTGATCGGGCGTCAGCTTGAAGACGGCACGGCCTGCCTCCGGCAGGGTCATGAATATGCGCTTGCCCACTCGGAAGTCCCGCGCTCCGAAATGGGCGTTTTCCTGCGTTCCGGGAAGGCTCAGTGCCAGCTTTTCGATCTCTTCGGTTAGCATCCGAAAAGAGTAGCACGAATTCCGTAATTGACAAAAACTCGCGCCACGATGCGTCAGCGGGCGCAATCCAATGCTTTCACGGGTATGAAGGCCACTTCTCGGCGAACCAATCGCCGAGAAGGAGTGATCATTTTGCAGCCGGAATCGGCCTTGGAGCAGTTTCGCTGGCCGCGCGCATTTCGCGCCACTCGTTTTCGAAACGGTCGAGCAGCGACTGTGGAATCCTGGACTGCGGCGATACGAGCGGCTTGTTCGCGAGTGACTGCATCCGGTCCTCCTGAGCGAGACGGTTGGAATGGCGCCGACCATTTCATAAGGCAAATACTTTGTAAATCAGTCGGTTAAACTATTTAAACGATTGAAAAAACTTTAAATCGATTAAGGGTTGCTCGTCCACAGACGTGCTTTCCATCCACCTCCGATGGACTTGCAAGGGGGAGACCTGCGCGCCATTGCGTATGATTCCGGAAATGATGGGTGGGATGGAATAAAAGACGAGCCAAAAGGTAATCATCTTCAAAGGCTTGCGAGCAAAGCTGGAATCGCCTTCGAGCTGCCTTACTCGACTTTCGATGACCCGGAATCGAATTCTGAGAAAAAGCCTCCAAGCAATTCGGCCGATTCGCGATCGGCGAAGCCGCATCTCAGCTACGATTGAGGCAAAGCCCGCCGGTCCCAGAGTGTGATGCAAAGATCTTAACGGGCTGCGGACCTGTCGGATGAGGCTGTGCGGCAGGCCACCGACCGTTGCAATCCCTGGTGGATCTCCGGCTTGGGCGCGCCGACGTCCGCCACGGGATGTCGCGCGTCGCTGGACCGACATTCATTTGCCATTCAGCCTCTATCAGCTAATGATTTTGCCATGATCTTCCCAAGTCGAAAGTGCGTTCATGTCTTCATCAGTGACCATAGCCGCGCTCGCCGCAGGTCTCGCAGGTTTTTCGCCGCCTGCCTTTGACATGCCTACGGTTGTTGTTCGCGCGGCGGGTGATTGCAGCGCTGCGGCGGCGCAAGTCGTCGCCGAGACGGGCGGCGAATTGCTTTCCGCCCAGCCGACAGCCGATGGCAAGTGCGTCGTTACCGTGCTAATCCCGGGCAATGGAGGGCGGCCGAAGAAGGTGACGGTCAAGGTGCCGATGTAGGCATCGGCGGCGCCCGTTGCAGAGGGAAGTAGAAGCAAGATGCGCATCCTGATAGTCGAGGACGACGTCAATCTGAACAGGCAACTGGCCGAAGCGCTGAAGGAAGCCGGTTACGTCGTCGACCAGGCCTACGACGGAGAGGAAGGCCACTACCTCGGCGACGCGGAACCCTATGACGCGATCATCCTCGATATAGGCCTGCCGGAAATGGACGGCATCACGGTGCTGGAAAAGTGGCGGGCCGACGGCAAGACCATGCCGGTGCTGATCTTGACGGCTCGCGACCGCTGGAGCGACAAGGTGGCGGGGATCGATGCCGGCGCCGACGATTATGTTGCGAAGCCCTTCCATGTCCAGGAAGTGCTCGCCCGCATCCGGGCTCTGATTCGGCGCGCCGCCGGACATGCCAGTTCCGAGATCGTCTGCGGCCCGGTCCGCCTTGACACGAAAGGCTCGAAGGCGACCGTCGGCGGTGTCGCGCTGAAGCTGACCTCGCACGAATTCCGGCTGCTTTCCTATCTCATGCATCACATGGGGCAGGTGGTTTCCCGTACGGAACTCGTCGAGCACATGTATGATCAGGACTTCGACCGCGACTCCAATACGATCGAGGTCTTCATTGGCCGGCTCCGCAAGAAGATCGGCAATGACCTGATCGAGACGGTGCGCGGTCTCGGATATCGGATGCAAGCACCCGGCAATGGCCATTAGATCCCTCACGGCGCGCGTTCTGGCGGTTTCGACCGTCTGGGCTGTCGTTGCCCTCGTCGTGATCGGAGTCGTCATCTCGGCGCTCTATCGGCAGGGCTCGGAGCGCGGCTTCCAGGACCTTTTGCGCGCCCAGCTCTACAACGTCATTAATTCGATCTCCGTCGACGAGAAGGCCGCCCTGACCGGCAGTCCCCAACTCGGCGACCTGCGCTTCTCCCAGCCGCAGACCGGATGGTATTGGATCGTCGAGCCGATCGGCGAATTCAATACGCCGCCTTTGCTGTCGACGTCGCTCGGTTCTGCCAAACTGCCGATCGTGAGCGTCGATGAGGTTCCCTTCGACATTCGCTACGAGCGCTTCTACACGACCGAGGATCCTTTCGATAATGAGGTCGAGGTCGCCGAGACCGAAGTGGTGCTCGACATTCAGGGCCACGCAGCGCGCTTCCGGGTTGCCGGCAACCGCGACGTCCTGGAGGCGGACATCGACCGCTTCACCCGCAACTTGACGATCGCGCTCTCCATCTTCGGTCTCGGCGGGCTCGGGGTGAACGCCTTGACCATTCTCTTCGGCCTCAGGCCGCTCGACCAGGTGCGCCGCTCGCTCGAGAAGATCCGCACGGGCCAGAGCGAGCGTCTGGACGGTGCTTTCCCCCGTGAGATCCAGCCGCTTGCCAACGAAGTGAATGCGCTGATCGACAGCAACCGCCGCATCGTCGAACGCGCCCGCATGCAGGTCGGCAATCTCGCTCACTCCCTTAAGACGCCAATCGCCGTGCTGCTCAACGAGGCGCGCGTTCTCGAGGTCCCGCACGGCGAACTGATCAGGACGCAGGCGGACGCGATGCAGACGCAGGTTCAGTCCTATCTCAGCCGCGCCCGGATCGCCGCCCAGCGCGGATCCATTCTGGCGCGCACGGAGGCTCAGCCGGCGCTCGAAAGGATCGTCCGGGTGATGCGGCGGCTCAATCCGGAGAAGCAGTTCAGCCTGTCGATCGATCCGCCCGGGCTGGTACTGGCCATGGAGCAGCAGGATGTCGAGGAAACCGTCGGCAACCTGCTCGAAAATGCCGCGCGATACGCACGGGATCATGTCGCGCTCAGTGTCGAGCCCGCCACCGACCAGAAGCGCAGCAAGGAGTCCGGCCGCGAATGGATCGTGCTCAGCATCGACGACGACGGCCCGGGACTCGACCCGGATCAGATCGCCTTGGCAATGAAACGCGGCAAGCGGCTCGACGAAAGCAAGCCCGGCACCGGACTGGGACTGTCGATCGTCAGCGAGATCGTCGGCGAATATCAGGGCAGCGTCGAACTCAGTCGGCGCGAGGAGGGCGGGCTCAGGGCCAAACTCGTTCTGCCGGCGGCCGTCTAGCGCGGGACGTGAGGCGGTGGTTCTGTTCGGACCGGCCCATCTCAGCCGCCATCGTGGTCCGGCGGTCACACCGGCAGTCGAAAATGCCCGATGCGGCACGGGGCGCGGTTGCCTAGCGGGGCCGGGGGTGCAAAAAGAAATCGAAAGCGCCGCCGCTTCGACGCCATCGCCGAGATGCAAGCGGCGACCGGTCAGTGAGGGTTCAGTTGTCGCGTATCATGAGGATTAACGCAGAAATGGGACGGGCGGTCGCCTTGGGCGGCAGGATCGTGGTCGTCGCATCGACTGTCGCCTTTGCCGGCTGCGGGACGACTGGCGGCGGCCGGGGCGGCGCAGCCGTCGCGGGTCTTGGCGCAGCCGCAGCGGGCGGAGCGTCGTCGGCCGCCTATATCGACGCCCTGCAGGGCGGCGTCATCGCGCGCCTCGGCAATCTCGATCTTGGCAAGTCCGACCGGCAGCGCGCGCTCGAGGCGGAGTATCGTGCGCTCGAGGCCGCTCCCGGCGGCCAGCCGGTGGCATGGGAAGGGCGCGGCGTGAGCGGCTCGGTCGTGGCTGCCGCCCCCTATCAGGTCGGCTCCCAGAATTGCCGGCAATACAGCCATACGGTGGTGATGAAGGGTCAGTCATCGACGGCACGCGGCGCGGCATGCCGCAACACCGATGGCACCTGGTCGCCGCTCACCTGAGCCATCGCCACGCATTGCCCTGGTGCCGTTGCCGTGCCGCCCCTGCCGGCCGGCGCGTGCATCGTTGCGGCGAAACGCCTCAAATCTCCGTCATTTTCGGTTTTCGAGTTGGAAAGCCCGGAACCTCATAGTATTTCGCATCCATGCTGTTCTGGATTCTCGTCGCCATCTTGACGGCGGCTGTTGCTGTCGTGCTTGTCCTCCCGCTGATGCGGGCGGCGTCGCCCCTTCCGTCTCCTCACAGCCATGACCTGGAGGTCTACCGCGACCAGCTCGAAGAACTGACGAGGGATCGCGAGGCGGGGCTGATCAGCGACGAAGACGCGGAACTCGCCCGGGCCGAAATCGGGCGCCGGTTGATTGCCGCCAGCGCCGCCGACGCATCAAGCGTGGAAAGCGTGTCCAGGCGGCTTGGGTCGACGCGCTTGGCGCAGGCGTTCATTCTCCTCTGTCTTCCGGCCGTCGGGCTCTGTCTTTACTTGACGACGGGCAGTCCCGGCGTGCCGGCGCAACCGCTCGCAGCGCGGCTTGCCAATCCCGGAGAAGACATCAACATCCTGATCGCCAAGGCTGAAAATCATCTGGCTCTCAACCCCGACGACGGGGCGGGGTGGGACCTGCTCGCTCCGATCTACATGCGCAGCGGCCGCGTCGACGATGCGGTCGCCGCCTATGATCGCGCAATCCGACTGCTTGGGCCGACCGCGGCCAGGCTGGGCGGCTATGCCGAGGCGCTGATCGTGCAATCCGGCGGCCTTGTGACGGCGGCGGCACAGGACGCCCTGAAGAAGGCGCTGGCTCTCGACGCCAATGATCCGCGCTCGGAGTTCTATCTCGCCCTCGGCCTCAAGCAGGAGGGAAAGCGTGGCGATGCGCTCGCCGCCTTCCGCAAGCTCGCCGGCACTTCGCCTGCCGGGGCGCCATGGTTGCCGCTCGTCAATCAGCATATTGCCGAGCTTACCGCCGGCGAGCCCGGTGCCGGCGGCGGAGCGCCCGGAAACCCGACTTCCGAGGATATCGCCGCCGCCGAGGGAATGAGCGCCGACGATCGTCAGGCGATGATCCGTGGCATGGTCGACGGTCTTGCCGGCCGTCTGAAGGAAAATCCCGACAACATCGAGGGCTGGATGCGGCTGATCCGGGCCTATGTTGTCCTCGATCAAAGAGACAAGGCCGAGAATGCTCTACGCGAGGGGCTGCAGGCCTTTCCGGCAAGCGGCGGCGAGGGCAAGCGATTGCTGGCGCTCGGCCGCGAACTCGGCATTGACGGCGGCGGAGCGGAATAATGACGCGTAAGCAGAAACGGCTGGCGATCATCGGCGGCGGCGTAGGCTTCCTGACGGCCGCCGTGCTTCTGGTGATGTTCGCCTTCAGCCAGGCCGTGGCCTATTTCTATGTCCCGGGCGACCTGGCAAAGGCGGATCTCGCGCCGAATACACGCATCCGCCTGGGCGGGCTGGTGGAAGCGGGCTCGGTGAAGCGAGGCGACGGCAAGACCGTCACCTTCAGCGTGACCGATACGCTCGCGACAGTGCCGGTGACCTATACCGGCATTCTCCCCGACCTCTTTCGCGAGGGCCAAGGGGTCGTCGCGGAGGGGGCCTTCGTCGCCGGCAGCCCGGTTTTCGTTGCCGATACGGTGCTTGCCAAGCATGATGAGACCTACATGCCGAAGGACGTGGCCGACCGCCTGAAGGCGCAGGGCGTCACGCTCGGCGGGAAGGAAAACATCCGATGATCATCGAGCTCGGACACTATGCGCTGGTGCTGGCGCTCGCGACCGCGCTCATCCAGTCGGTGCTGCCGCTCGTCGGCGTGCGGCGCGGTGATCGGGCCCTGGTCGAGCTGGCGGGCAGCGCCGCGATCGTCTCCTTCCTGCTAGTCACCTTCTCCTTTGCGGTGCTGACCTTCGCCTATGTGACCTCCGACTTCTCGGTCAGGAATGTCTGGGAGAATTCGCATTCGCTGAAACCGCTGATCTACAAGATCTCCGGCGTCTGGGGCAATCACGAGGGCTCGATGCTCCTGTGGCTGCTGATCCTCGCCTTCTTTTCCGCTCTCGTGGCAAGCTTCGGCCGTAACCTGCCCGAAACCTTGAAGGCGAACGTTCTGGCGG
Organism: Sinorhizobium glycinis; assembly: GCF_001651865.1. GTDB lineage: Bacteria > Pseudomonadota > Alphaproteobacteria > Rhizobiales > Rhizobiaceae > Sinorhizobium > Sinorhizobium glycinis. The sequence goes on along the minus strand of NZ_LPUX01000053.1, from coordinate 441,798 downwards.
TTCAGGCCTGGATCGCCGCCGCCTTCACGCTGTTCATCCTGCTGACGTCCAATCCTTTCGCCCGGCTGGTTCCAGCCCCGGGCGAGGGCCGGGATTTGAATCCCGTCCTGCAGGACATCGGTCTCGCCATCCATCCGCCCTTGCTCTATCTCGGCTATGTCGGCTTTTCCGTCTGCTTCTCCTTTGCGATCGCCGCGCTGATAGAGGGTCGGATCGATGCGGCCTGGGCGCGTTGGGTCAGGCCCTGGGCCCTGGCCGCCTGGACATGCCTGACGGCGGGCATCGCCATGGGCTCCTACTGGGCCTATTACGAGCTCGGCTGGGGCGGCTGGTGGTTCTGGGATCCGGTCGAGAACGCCTCCTTCATGCCTTGGCTGGCCGGGACGGCGCTCTTGCACTCGGCGCTGGTCATGGAGAAGCGCGAGGCGCTGAAGATCTGGACGGTGCTGCTGGCGATCCTCACCTTCTCGCTGTCGCTGCTCGGCACGTTCCTGGTGCGCTCGGGCGTGCTGACATCGGTTCATGCCTTCGCGACCGATCCGACACGCGGCGTCTTCATCCTGGCGATCCTCGTCGTCTTCATCGGCGGAGCGTTGTCGCTCTTTGCATTCCGTGCCTCGCATCTGAAGTCCGGAGGACTTTTCGCGCCGATCTCGCGCGAGGGCGCTCTCGTCTTGAACAACCTGATCCTGACGACGGCAACGGCGACAGTCCTCACCGGTACGCTTTATCCGCTGGTGCTCGAGGCGCTCACCGGGGACAAGATCTCGGTCGGCGCGCCGTTCTTCAACATGACCTTCGGCCTGTTGATGCTGCCCTTGCTCTTCGCGGTTCCTTTCGGGCCGCTGCTTGCCTGGAAGCGTGGCGACCTTGCCGCTGCCGCGCAGCGCCTCTTCGTCGCAGTAGGCGCCGGTCTGCTGTTTGCTGCTGCCGTCTACTATGCCAGGAACGGTGGTCCGGTTCTCGCCGTCCTCGGCATCGGCCTCGGCGTCTACCTGATCCTCGGTTCCATCACCGATGTCGCCCTTCGCTCCGGCTTCGGCGGGGTGGCCGGCGCTGTCGCCTTCCGGCGGTTCTTGGGCCTGCCGCGCTCGGCCTTCGGGACGGCGCTCGCCCATGTCGGTCTCGGCGTCACGCTGATCGGCATCGTCGCCGTGACGGCCTACGAGACGGAGACCGTCGTCGAGATGAAGCCTGGAATGCTGGTCGACGCCGGCGGCTATAGCCTGCGCTTCGATGGCATGCGCCAGGGCCGCGGGCCGAACTATACCGAGGACACCGGCCATTTCACCGTCAGCCGCGGCGGGGTGAAGGTGACCGAGATCTGGTCGTCGAAACGCCTCTATTCGGCGCGCCGGATGCCGACGACGGAGGCCGGGATCAGGACGTTCGGCCTCAGCCAACTGTATGTCTCGCTGGGCGACGAGATAACCGGCGGCGGTATCGTCGTGCGCATATGGTGGAAGCCGCTGATCCTCTGCATCTGGGGCGGCGCCCTCGTCATGATGGCGGCGGGCATCGTTTCCCTGAGCGACCGGCGCCTGAGGGTGGGCGCCCCGTCGCGCGCCACGAAAACGGCGCGGCTTGTAGCGGGGGCCGCCGAATGATCCGCATCCTCGTCGCGCTCTTCCTTTGCATCGCTTCCGCCGCCCCGGTCTTCGCCGTCAACCCGGATGAAGTGCTTGCCGATCCGGCGCTCGAGGCGCGGGCGCGGGCAATCTCCGCCGAGCTTCGCTGCATGGTTTGCCAGAACCAGTCGATCGACGATTCCAATGCCGAACTCGCCAAGGATCTGCGTTTGCTCGTGCGCGAGCGCCTGAAGAACGGTGATACCGACGAGGCGGTGATCGCCTATGTCGTCTCGCGCTATGGCGAATTCGTGCTGCTGAAGCCGCGCTTCGAGGCAAAGACGCTGGTTCTCTGGGGCATGCCGGTCGTCCTGCTCGTCCTTGGCGCGGTCACGCTGGTCGTCGCCGCGCGCCGGCGTCGCACGCGGCCGGCGGGCTCGCCGCTTTCCGACGATGAAAAGGAAAAGCTGGACAAGCTGCTCCGGTCCTAAGGTTCCGTCGACGCCAGTCCCGAATTCGAAAGCCGTTCAGGCGGTTGAACGAACGGTTCACGGCCCGTTTTCACCGCCCGTTTCTCCGCTCCGCCGAAACATTACGAAAAATTCATCTTCCGGACAGAACCCAGTAAGGTCCCATCCGTTACACGTTGCGTCATCGGCTGTTCCTCCAGTCACAGCCAGACGAGCGGTTCCGGGCGGTTTCGTCCGCAATCGGGCTCGTGGTCAAGGTTTCGAGGCTGTCCACCGCTCGGGGGGCTGCTTCATGCAAGAGAGAAGGCAAAACAAATGTCCATGATCAAAACTCCGCGTCCCTCGCTGAAGACCGTTCTGAAGACCTCCACGGTCGCCGGTCTTGCCGCAATCATGCTGACGACAGGTCTGCCGGCTGAGATCACCCAGTCCTTCGCTGAGGCGGTAAGGGTGCAGGCACCGTCCGTTCCGAGTTTCGCCAACGTCGTCGACGCTGTTTCCCCGGCCGTCGTCTCCGTTCGCGTCCAGGCGCGGGAGCAGGCATCCAGTGACGAAAGCAACTTCACCTTCGACTTCGGTGGCCGTGGTTTCGAAGACCTGCCTGACGACCATCCGTTGAAGCGCTTCTTCCGTGAATTCGGCGGTCCCGATTCGCGCGACGGCGACCGCGCCGATCGCTGGCGTGATCGTCGCGGTCCCCGTGGTGAGGGTCGCCTGCGCCCGAGAGCCCAGGGATCCGGCTTCTTCATCACCGAGGATGGCTACCTTGTCACCAACAACCACGTCGTTTCCGATGGCTCCGCCTTCACTGTCATCATGAACGACGGAACGGAGCTCGACGCCAAGCTCATTGGCAAGGACAGCCGCACCGACCTGGCCGTGCTGAAGGTCGATGCCGCCAACCGCAAGTTCACCCATGTCAGCTTCGCCGATGACAACAAGGTCAGGGTCGGAGACTGGGTGGTCGCGGTCGGCAATCCCTTCGGCCTCGGCGGCACCGTGACGGCAGGTATCGTCTCGGCACGCGGCCGCGACATCGGCTCCGGCCCGTATGACGACTATCTGCAGGTCGATGCGGCGGTGAACCGCGGCAATTCCGGCGGCCCGACGTTCAATCTCTCCGGCGAAGTCGTCGGTATCAACACGGCGATCTTCTCGCCGTCGGGCGGCAATGTCGGCATCGCCTTTGCAATTCCTGCCTCCGTCGCGAAGGATGTCGTCGACGCCCTGATCAAGGATGGTTCCGTTTCGCGCGGCTGGCTCGGCGTTCAGATCCAGCCGGTTACGAAAGACATCGCCGAGTCGCTCGGCCTCTCGGAAGCCAACGGTGCGCTCGTCGTCGAGCCGCAGACGGGTTCGCCGGGCGAGAAGGCGGGCATCAAAAAGGGTGATATCGTGACCGCTCTCAACGGCGAACCGGTCAAGGACCCGCGCGACCTCGCACGCCGGGTCGCGACGATGCGCCCCGGTTCCACCGCTGAGGTCACCTTGTGGCGTGACGGCAAGTCTGAGAGCGTCAAGCTCGAGATCGGCACGCTGCCGGAGGAAGCCAAGGCCACCCCGCCGGACACCCGCGACGAGCAGACGGACCAGGGTCAGGCTGGCGAAGAGGCACTGGCGGATCTCGGCTTGGCGGTCACCCCCTCGGAAGACGGCACGGGTGTCACCATCGCCTCCGTTGACCCGGACTCGGATGCTGCCGATCGCGGCCTGAAGGAAGGCGAGAAGATCGTCTCCGTCAACAATCAGGAAGTGAACTCGGCTGACGACATCCTGAAGGTGATCAACAACGCCAAGAAGGATGGCCGCAGCAAGGCGCTCTTCCAGATCGAAGCCGATGAGGGCAGCCGCTTCGTGGCGCTGCCGATCGCTCAGGGCTGAGACGCGGCGATAGCAAGACACCGGGACCGGGCGGGCAGGCTCCAAGAGCGCTCACCGCCTGCGTCTTGGACGAAGACGAGGCGCCGCGACATCTTCCGATATCGCGGCGTCTTCTGTTCCGGTCGAAGCTTGCGTTCGACCCGCAATGCGAACCCCGAAACCGGTTGAGGCGAACAGAGGTCCGGGACTATGGTCACCCGTATGAAGATTCTGATTGTTGAAGACGACCTCGAGGCCGCCGCCTATCTCGCGAAGGCGTTCCGCGAAGCGGGCATCGTGTCCGACCACGCCAGCGACGGCGAGAGCGGCTTGTTCATGGCGAGCGAGAACGCCTATGACGTGCTCGTCGTCGACCGCATGCTGCCACGCCGGGACGGCCTGTCGCTGATCACCGAATTACGGCGCAGGGGCGTCCACACGCCGGTGCTCATCCTCTCGGCCCTCGGCCAGGTGGACGACCGGGTGACCGGCCTTCGTGCCGGTGGCGACGATTACCTCCCCAAACCCTATGCCTTCAGCGAGCTCCTGGCGCGTGTCGAAGTGCTCGGCCGGCGCAAGGGAACGCTGGACCAGGACATGGTCTATCGCGTCGGCGACCTCGAACTGGACCGGCTCGCCCATTCGGTCCGCCGGCAGGGCAAGGAAATCCCGCTGCAGCCCCGCGAGTTCCGGCTGCTCGAATATCTGATGAAGAATGCCGGGCAGGTGGTGACGAGAACCATGCTGCTCGAGAATGTCTGGGACTATCACTTCGACCCGCAGACCAACGTCATCGACGTGCATGTGTCGCGCTTGCGCTCCAAGATCGAGAAGGATTTCGAACCGCCGCTGCTGAGAACCGTTCGCGGCGCCGGTTACATGATCAAGGACGACCGGACCGCTGAGATATGAGCAAATTCGGCGTTCTGTTCAGGACGACCGCGGTCAGGCTCTCCGCGCTCTATCTCGTCCTCTTCTCCCTCTGCGCCGTCTTCCTCGTTTTCTACGTCACCGGCATGTCCGAGCGTCTCCTGCAGCAGCAGACGCGTGAAGCGATATCCGTGGAGGCAACCCAGATCGAGGACATCTACGAGCGCGCCGGCGTCAGTGGCCTGCTTCGCTCGCTGGAGCGGCGCGCGCGCCAACCCGGCGCCAACTTGTATGTTATCGCGGGACCGAGCGGGGAAATCCTGGCAGGCAACGTCGCCGGTCTAGAGCCCGGCTTGCTCGACGACGAAGGCTGGACGTCCGAGCCTTTTCACTACCGGCGCTTCACCGATGAAAACCGCGCGGACAACCATGTCGCGCTCGCCCAGGTGCTCGTCCTGGACAACGGACTTCGCATCCTCGTTGGCCGCGATTTGCAGGAACCGGAAAAATTCCGCGTCCTCGTCCGCCAGGCCCTGGTCGTTGCTCTCGGCATCATGGGGCTCGGCGCGCTGGTCATCTGGTTCGGCATTGGCCGCAATGCCCTGAGGCGCATCGACCGAATGTCGGAGGCGAGCACCAAGATCATGGCGGGAGACCTTTCGCAACGGCTGCCGATGAGCGGTTCGGGCGACGAGTTCGACCGGCTGTCGGAATCGCTCAATGCCATGCTGGGGCGGATAGAGAAGCTGAACGAAGGCCTGAAACAGGTTTCCGACAACATCGCGCATGACCTGAAAACCCCGTTGACGCGGCTGCGCAACAAGGCCGAAGCGGCGCTCGCCAGCAAGGAGGGCGGGAACCAGAACGGCGCGCTCGAGGAGATCATTGGGGAATCCGACCAACTGATCCGCACCTTCAATGCGCTATTGATGATTTCGCGCGTCGAGGCGGGCTCCGCGGTCGCCGAGATGAGCGACGTGGACTTGTCCGGCATCGTCGGCGATTGTGTTGAGCTTTACGAGCCGCTCGCCGAGGAAAGCGCCCTCCGTCTGGAAGCGGACGTCCAGCCGGGTGTGGTGATCTCCGGCAACCGCGAGCTGATCGGCCAGGCGCTCGGGAACTTGATCGACAACGCGATCAAATACGCGGAAGGGGCGGAAAATCCGCGCATCCGGCTCGAGATGAAGAAAAGCGGCGTCAACGTCGTCCTGGCGGTCGCCGATCACGGCCCAGGCATCCCCGAGAACATGCGCCGCGAAGTGGTCAAGCGTTTCGTGCGGCTGGACGAGAGCCGCACGAAACCCGGCACCGGTCTCGGCCTTTCGCTTGTCGAGGCCGTGATGGAGATGCACCATGGCTCACTGGATCTCTGGGCGACGGAACCGGACGGAAATGGCCTGACGGTGCGCATGGTTTTCCCGGCCGGCGCTACCTGATACACCAGCCAGGCCGGTGCCGGCTGGATCAAGGTTTTCCCGACGATCCGAAGGGGAGGAGAAGACCGATGGTGGACGCGACCGAGAAGCGCTTGTCCGATATCGAGGCGGTGCCGATCCGCCCGGCAAGCCAGGCCGACGCCAAGGTCGCTCTTTCCGTTCTCAAGGATATGGCAAAGGGATGCGAGCCGATTGCGAAGCTTTTGGCGTCCGATACGCCGCTCAAGCACTTTGTCCTTGCCGCTTTCGCACTCTCGCCCTTTCTGCGCGATACGGCCGCCAGCAGCCCCGCCATTCTCGAGGCATTGCTTAGCGAGAGCCTGCCTGGATTTTTGCGAAGCCGGATCGATGCGGCGCGGGTAGCCTGGCGGGGCGAGGTACCAGGCAGGGCCCTGCCGGACACCGAGATCATGTCGCGGCTGCGGCGCGCAAGGCGCGAAGTTGCCTTCGCAGTCGCGCTCGCCGATCTCTCCCGCCTGTTCGATGGTCGCGAAACGACGCGCTGGCTGAGCGATTTCGCCGGTGCCGCGGTGTCGGCTGCGATCGATCACCTCCTGCTCGGCGCGCATGAGAGCGGCAAGTTCGTCCTTCCGGATCCATCAGCGCCGAGTGTCGGCTCGGGCGTCGTGGTGCTGGGCATGGGCAAGCTCGGCGCCGGCGAACTCAACTACTCCTCCGACATCGACCTCGTGATCTTCTACGATCTGCAGTCCGGCATCCTCGTCAGCCGCGACGAGGCGACGGAGATCTTCGCAAGGCTATTGCGAAGGCTGATACGCATTCTCCAGGAGCGGACCGGTGACGGCTACGTTTTCCGCACGGACTTGCGCCTTCGACCCGATCCCGGGTCGACCCCGCTCGCGATCCCGGTCGAGGCGGCAATGCTCTACTATGAGAGCAGGGGGCAGAACTGGGAGCGGGCGGCCTTCATCAAGGCCCGGCCGATCGCCGGCGACTTTTCGGCCGGCGAACGCTTCCTCAAGGAACTGACGCCCTTCGTCTTCCGAAAATACCTGGACTATGCCGCGATCGCCGACATTCACTCGATCAAGCGGCAGATCCACGCCCACAAGGGCCACGGCGAAATTGCCGTGAAGGGGCACAACGTCAAGCTTGGCCGCGGCGGCATCCGCGAGATCGAGTTTTTCGTGCAGACACAGCAACTGATTGCCGGCGGCCGGACGCCCGCGCTCCGGCTGCGCGAAACCGAGGCTATGCTGCATGTGCTCGCGGAGACCGGCTGGATCGATCGGGCAACGGCGCATGAACTGATCGATGCCTACTGGTTCCTTCGTGACGTCGAACACCGCATCCAGATGGTGCATGACGAGCAGACCCACCTTTTGCCCGAGACCGAGGCGGAGCTGAAGCGCATTGCCTCGATGCTCGGCTTTGAGGATACGGCGTCCTTCTCAAGGGAATTTTCGCGTGTGCTGCGGACCGTCGAACGGCGTTACGCGCAGCTTTTCGAACAGGAGGCAAAGCTATCGGCCGAAACGGGCAACCTGGTCTTCACCGGCCAGCAGGATGACCCGGATACGCTCGAAACGCTGAAGAGGCTGGGCTTCCAGCGCCCCTCCGACATCGCCCGGATCATCCGCACCTGGCATTACGGGCGTTATCGGGCGACCCAATCCGTGGAGGCGCGCGAACGCCTGACGGAATTGACGCCGGAGCTTCTGCGCGTCTTCGGTGAAAGCCGGCGCGCCGACGAGGCTTTGCTGCGCTTCGACCAGTTCCTCTCCGGCCTGCCGGCCGGGATCCAGCTCTTTTCGCTGCTCGGCAGCAATCCGGGGCTGTTGTCGCTGATCGTCAATATCATGTCCTCGGCGCCCCGTCTGGCGGATATCATCGCCGCCAGGCCGCATGTGTTCGACGGCATGCTGGACCCCGGGCTGCTCGCCGAACTGCCGACGAGGGACTATCTGGCGCCGCGGATCGCCAATTTCGTCGCCGGCGCCCACCATTACGAAGAGGTGCTGGATCGGCTGCGCATCATCGCCGCCGAGCAGCGCTTTCTGATCGGCATCCGATTGCTGACCGGCTCGATCTCCGGCCTGCAGGCGGGCAGGGCATTCACCGATCTCGCCGACCTGATCATTGCCGCCGCGCTCGACGCGGTTCTGGAAGAGGTCCGCTCGGCGCATGGCCGTTTTCCAGGGGGCCGCGTCGCCGTTGTCGGGATGGGAAAGCTCGGCAGCCACGAATTGACGGCCGGATCCGACGTCGACCTCATCCTGCTCTACGACTATGACAGCGATGCCCACGAATCCGATGGTGCCAAGCCGCTCGATCCGACACGCTATTTTACCCGTGTGACGCAGCGGCTGATCGCCGCTCTTTCCGCCCCGACCGCCGAGGGCATCCTGTACAACGTCGACATGCGGCTCAGGCCTTCGGGCAACAAGGGCCCGGTCGCGACGCGCATCACCGCCTTCGCGAAGTATCAGCGCGAGGAGGCCTGGACCTGGGAGCATCTGGCGCTGACGCGCGCCCGCTGCATCTGCGGCGACGAAAGCCTGATCGGCGAAGCGGAAGCGATTTTCGCCGAGGTCCTGTCTCAAGAACGCGACATCGCCAAGGTCCGCAAGGACGTCGAGGAGATGCGCGATCTGATCGACAAGGAGAAGCCGCCGAACGACATCTGGGATTTCAAGCTCATCCCTGGCGGCCTCGTCGATATCGAGTTCATCGCGCAGTATTTGACCCTTGTGGCGCCGGCGAAAGGCGAGGCGCCGCCGCCTGCCGGGACCCATACGCTCGAGGCGCTGAAGCAGCTCGGCGCCACGCTGATGGATGCAAACGAACTCGACACGGCCATCGAGGCGCTGGCGCTGTTTACGGAGGTTTCGCAGATCGTCCGGCTCTGCATCGACGGCGATTTCGTTCCGAAGGACGCGCCCGCCGGACTCGTCGATCTCGTATGTCGGGCCGGCGACTATCCGGACCTGAAGCACCTTGAGGCTGACATACGCCGCTTCTCCAAAGCGGTGCGCGGCATATTCCAATCGGTTCTCGCGGGTTGACCGACGCGCTGCGGCTCGGTTCAGGCGAGGTCGGGAATGCGCACCGAGATGATCGTGCCGACATTCTCGGCGGAATGGATCTTCATCCGGCCTCCATGGAGCCGGGTCAGAGACCGGGAGATGGCGAGCCCTAATCCGGAGCCGCCCTTGCTCTTGGCATACTGGCTCTGCACCTGCTCGAAGGGATGGCCGATTTTCTGCAGGGCATGCCTCGGAATGCCGATGCCGGAATCGGCGATCGTCAGCGTCACCGCGCCGCGAACCTTGCGGGCCCTGAGTGAAATGCGTCCACCCTCATTGGTGAACTTCACCGCGTTCGATAGCAGGTTGAGCAGCACCTGCTTCATCGCGCGGCGATCGGCAAACATCGTGAGGCCCGAGGAGATCTCCTGGACGACGCGGATGTTCTTCTGCTGCGCCGGGATTGTCGTGAAGCGAAGCGTCTCCTCGATCAGCGGCGCAAGATCGATCCTCTCGCGCGTGATGCGCATATGGCCGGCCTCGATCTTCGACATGTCGAGTATGTCGTTGATGACGTTGAGCAGGTGCTTGCCGCTCTCGTGGATGTCACGGGAGTACTCGTGGTATTTCTCCGAGCCGAGGGCGCCGAACATCTGGTTCTGCAGGATCTCGGAAAAGCCGAGAATGGCGTTGAGCGGCGTGCGCAGCTCATGCGACATGTTGGCGAGGAACTCCGACTTCGCCCGGTTAGCCGCTTCCGCCCGTTCCTTTTCCGCCTGGTAGTTGGCGTTGGCGACGGAAAGCTCGGACTTCTGCCGTTCGAGCGTGATGCGCGAAGCCGAAAGGTCGCCGATCGTCGCCATCAGCCGCCGCTCGGATTCGCGCAGGCGCACCTGATGCCGCTTGAGCAGCGTGATATCCGTCCCGACCGAGACAAGGCCCCCGTCGCGGGTGCGTCGTTCGTTGATCTGCAGCCAGCGCTCGTCGGCGAGCTGCACCTCGCTCGTCTGCGAGTGATTGCTGCGGTCCGGATCGGCGACGCGCCGCTCGACAACGGGTCTGGCCGCCGCCGCATGGACGACCGCGCGATCCGTGCCCGGCACGAGGACGTGGTCCGGCAGCTGATAGGCCTGCTGGTAGTGGGTGTTGCACATGACAAGCCGATCCTGCTTGTCCCACAGCACGAAAGCTTCCGAAGTACACTCGATGGCGTCCGCCAGACGCTGATCCGCTTCCGCGTACCGCTGGGCAAGCCGATGCTGCTCGGTGACGTCCATGGCGATGCCGATGAGGTGTGTCCGGCCCGAGGCCGTGCGGATGACCTGGGCGCGTGCCCGAAGCCACACGTAATGACCGTCCGCGTGGCGCATGCGGAACACCTGGTCGATCTGGCGCTCGCTGCCCTTGGCGATCGCACGCGCCACCCGGTAGATGCCACGGTCCTCCGGGTGCATGAGGCGCGCCGCGTCGCCGAACGACAACACGCTGCTGTCGCCCGGCATGCCGAGCATCTCGTACATCGAGCGAGACCAGAACAGGCGCCGATTGGCGAGGTCGAAATCCCAAAGCCCGCAGCGGCCGCGCGACAGTGCGGTCTCGACGCGCAGGTTCGATTCGGCGAAGACGGAATCGGCGTCCCGCGCGCGCTTGGCCTGGATATAGTAGGCGTAGAGCACGACGAGCAGGATTGCCGAGATGCCGGCGAACAGCGTGACGTTAAGCGAGACATCGTCGCGCCAGGCGGCTTCGAACTGGGCGACCGGCGTTGCTGCCAGGACGACCCCCGCGGAAGCCGGCACCTGCATCAGGGCCACCAGGTGTTCGACACCGTCGATGGTCGCCCTCATCGCGCCGGCGCCTTCGCCGTAATATTGCAGGGAGGCCACGTCGGGGGCGACCGAGGTGAGCGTGCGTCCGATGAAGTGCGCCCCCTCCTGGGTGCTCGCAAATATCCGCCCGTCCCGGCGAACCGTCAGCAGGAACATGCCGCTGTCGAGGAGTTCGGCAGGCAGATATTCGGCGAGCCTGCGTTCGGCTTCCCAGCGCTGCCCATCGGCGAAGAGCTCCGAGGCATCTGCCTGGAAAGCCGCTGTCGCGGCGGTCGCCGCCAGGCTGACGGTCCGGCGCGAACTGGCCTCCATCCGGGCGTGCTCGCCCATGATTCCGGACATACGCGAAATGGCAACGATCAGCAGGAAGGCGATGATGAGGACGGGAATTGAGCGCTTGAGAATGGGCTCGGCCAGCGCGAGCCGACGGGATGCCGGTTCGGCAAAGAGCCTCGCCCTGTCGATGAGCTCCCGTTCCAGGCCGGAAAGGCCCGGGAACTTGAGTCGCAACCGCCCGTCGGCTGCGCTTCCCCGTCGCGCGTCCGCCATCTTTCCCAATCTCTGCCGTCCTCGAGAGCGTCCCGCATTTGAATGCAAAGGGAACGCTGTGATCCTCTCAATCCGAAGCGTCATCGGAAAACTGGGACGCCTCGGTGATTCGGTGCGCCGCCCGCCCGAATCTGACTCAATGAATCACAGGGCGATTCGCCTTGTCTAGGGGCATGGGTAAAGATTTGTTAACCAATTTTCATCGTTGGAAAGTCATAGCCCCTACGGCGCCGCGCGTCGGTTCAGAGGCCTCAGTACACGTCCCAGCCTACTGTGCCTCGTCGGTTGCGGTACGGCAGGGCCTCTCCTCGGGTCCTCATTCCTGTGCTTGTCACAGGAACCCAGCCAGACCCAGTCCTTGGGCTGAAAAGACTCTTCCGCGCCGCGGACGCGGCGCTACTGGATCCCTGTGACAAGCACAGGGCGACTTCAGGCGCGTGCAGCACGCGAGGATCGGCGAAGTCACGCCGTGCTGCCGTCGCTCAGCATTCGATCGACGATGTCGCTTACGTCGGCCGACAGGTTGGCGGCCCCGGCGATTTCCTTGAGGGCCTCCTGGGCGTGATTGGCGCGCACCTGCTCCAGCGACCGCCAGGAGCGCATCGACGTCAGGATGCGTGCCGCGAGTTGCGGATTGCGGGGATCGATTTCAAGGATCTGCCGCGCGAGGAAGCGGTAGCCTTCGCCGTCCGCACGGTTGAAGCCCGTCGGGTTGGAGAAGGCGAAGGTGCCGACGAGAGAGCGCACGCGGTTCGGGTTGCTCGGGTTGAAGTGCGGATCGGACATCAGCGCCTTGACCCGCTCGAGGGTGGAGGCGCCGGGGATCGTCGCCTGGATGGCGAACCATTTGTCGATCACCAGCGCATTGTCCGCGAAGCGCTTCTTGAACGTGGCCAGCGCATCGAGCGTCTCTTCCGCGTCCGGAAAGCGGTGGGCGAGCAGCGTCAGCGCCTGGCTGAGATCGGTCATGTTGTTGGCGGAACGGAACGCGCTCACCGCTTTCTCCGGCCGGTCGTCCCCATAGACGAGATAGGAGAGGGCGGCGTTGCGCAGCGCCCGCCGGCCGGCGCTCGCAGCGTCGGGACGGAACGGGCCGGAAAGTGTCATCTCCCCGAGCAATCGCGTGAATATGTCCTTGCCGGACGCGGCGATGGCGGAAAGGATCGCCTGGCGGCCCGACTGGATAGCGTCTGGGTCGTTGTCGCGGCCTATTTCCCGGGCTATGTCGGCTTCGCTCGGCAGCGAGAGGACCTGTGCGCGGAACGCCGGCTCCAGCCGTTCGTCGCCCGCGGCCGCGAGAAGCCCGCCGATGAGGGCCTCGTCGCAGGCGATCGGCTGACCGCTTCGCGCCTGTACCGCCGCCTTGGCCAGATTGTCGAGCGCCATGGCATTCAGCGCCTGCCATCGGGCGAAGAGGTCGATCTCGTGGCGTGCGATGAGCGCGCGGTCTTCCGCGCTTTGCTCGATGTGCAGGTTGATAGGTGCCGAGAAGCCGCGATTGAAGGAGGGCACGGGCCGAGACGGAACGCCGGAGAAGACGACGGTCTGCCTGCGCTCCGTCAGATGCACCACGTCTGCCATGACGTCGGCGCCCGAGACGGTGGCCGGCTTCGCCTCGCTTCCGTCCTCGAGCAGGAGTCCCACGCGGAGCGGGATATGCATTGGCTTCTTGGCGCTCTGGCCGGGGGTCGCAGGAACCGTCTGCTCGAGCGACAGGGTATAGCTCTGCTTCGCAGCGTCGTAGGATCCGGAGGCGGTGATCAGCGGTGTGCCCGCCTGGTGATACCAGAGCGAGAACTGCCCGAGGTCGCGCCCGCTCGCGTCCTCGAAGCAGGCGATGAAATCCTCGATCGTCACCGCCTGGCCGTCATGGCGGTCGAAATAGAGATCCATGCCTTTCTTGAAGAGGTCGCGTCCGAGAACGGTCGCGATCATCCGCGTCACCTCCGACCCCTTCTCGTAGACGGTCGTCGTGTAGAAGTTGTTGATCTCGCGATATTTCGTCGGGCGCACCGGATGGGCGAGCGGGCCGGCATCCTCGGGAAACTGTTCGGATTTCAGATGCCGCACCTCGGCGATGCGCTTGACGGCGCGCGAGCGCATGTCGGCCGAAAACTCGTGATCGCGATAGACGGTCAGCCCTTCCTTCAGGCACAGCTGGAACCAGTCGCGGCAGGTAATGCGGTTGCCCGTCCAGTTGTGGAAATATTCGTGGGCGATGATCGCCTCGATATTGGCATAGTCCGTGTCGGTCGCCGTTTCCGGATCGGCAAGAACGTATTTGTCGTTGAAGACGTTGAGCCCCTTGTTCTCCATTGCGCCCATGTTGAAGTCGGAGACGGCGACGATCATGAAGATGTCGAGGTCGTATTCGCGGCCGAAGACCTCCTCGTCCCACTTCATCGAGCGCTTGAGGGCGTCCATCGCATAGGCGGCGCGTGGCTCCTTGCCGTGCTCGACATAGATCTTCAGCGCCACTTCGCGGCCGGAGGCGGTCGTGAACTTGTCCTCGACCACGCCGAGATCGCCGGCGACCAGCGCGAAGAGATAGCTCGGCTTCGGATGCGGATCGAACCAGGCGGCGAAGTGCCTTCCGTCGCCCATGTCGGCGCCGCCAAGATAGTTGCCGTTCGAAAGGAGAAGGGGGGCGGTCGCCTTCTCGGCAATGATGTTGACCGTATAGACGGCGAGCACGTCGGGCCGGTCGGGGAAATAGGTGATGCGGCGGAAACCTTCCGCCTCGCACTGCGTGCAGTAGACGTTGTTGGTGCGGTAGAGGCCCATCAGCTTCGTGTTCGTCTCCGGCGACAGGAGCGTCGTCACGGTGATTTCGAAGGGGGCGGTCTCGGGCAGGCCGCGGATCGTCAGCGTGTCGTCCGCCACGTCGTAGAGCGCCGTCGGGACTTCTTCCTGGTCGAGCAACAGGCCGGTCATGGTCAATTCGTCGCCGTCAAGGACCAGCGGGGCGGCGGCGTCGACGCCTTCGCGGCGGTGGAAGATGAGCCGCGCCTCGACCTTCGTTTCCTTGGGGTCGAGTTCGAAGGTCAGGTCCACTCTTTCGAGAACGAAATCGGTCGGCCGGTAGTCTTCCAGATGAATGATCTGGCCAGTATTTGTCCGCATGGTCAGTCCCGCTTGCGCCTTCCGTTCCTAAGTTAGAGGGCGCCTGTGATGGTGAAAAGGCCAAGAGGCGAGATTTTGTGCTTGCAATGCCGTCGACCGCACTTCGGAACCAAACACGTTTGATTTCCCCGCCCCGATCGCAGGTTTAACGAAACGGCACTAACAAGAACTAAATCCCACAAGATTTTTTCGCGATCGCTAAAGCATGGCAATGAAGGCAGGCCGGAAGGGAAAGCCATCACGAAAATGCCGCGCCCATCAACAAAATTGATCCAACATGCCGCGCCGCGCAGCTAGAGTGGTGCCATCCTCCCGCGGCCTGCGCCGCGCCCGTCCTTCCCGCCCGGTTCGCCGGTGACATCTCGAAATGTCCTCCATGGATGCCGACATTCACAACCCGATGAAGGGGATTCTGCTCAAGGTCCTGTCCGTCCTCGTCTTCGTTTGCATGTCGACCTGTATCAAGGCGGCCGGCACCGACATCGCCACGGGGCAGATCACCTTCTATCGATCCGCCTTCGCCATGGTACCCATTCTCGGTTTCCTGGCCTGTAGCGGCCAGCTGCGCGACGCTTTCCGCACAACCAATGTCGCGGGGCATCTGGTACGCGGCTTCGTCGGCATTCTGTCGATGAGTTGCGGCTTCTACGGGCTCGTGCATCTGCCCCTTCCAGAGGCGATTGCGATCGGCTACGCAATGCCGCTCCTGGCGGTTGCCTTCGCCGCGCTGTTTCTCGGCGAGATCGTCCGGCTCTACCGCTGGTCTGCGGTGGTCATCGGCTTGATCGGTGTGCTGATCATCACCTGGCCGCGGCTGACATTGTTCGGCGAAGGAGGATTCGGCTCGTCGGAGGCAGCCGGTGCGGTCGCGGTGCTGCTTTCTGCGACGCTCGGCGCGGTCGCGATGGTTCTCGTGCGCAGGCTCGTGCAGACGGAGCGCACGCATACGATCGTCCTCTACTTCTCGCTCTCCGCTGCGGTGTTTTCGCTGGCAACGCTCCCCTTCGGCTGGTCGGCAATTTCGTGGACGTCCTTCCTGCTTCTGATGCTCGCGGGCTTCTGCGGCGGGGTTGCGCAGATCCTGTTGACGGAGAGCTACCGCCACGCCGACATGTCGACGATCGCGCCCTTCGAGTACACGTCGATCGTGCTCGGGATTGTCATCGGCTACGTCCTTTTCGGCGACGTGCCGACCGCCGCCATGCTCCTTGGCACCGCAATCGTCGTCGGAGCGGGCATCTTCATCATCTTCCGCGAGCACCGGCTCGGCCTTGAGCGAAAGGGCGCGCGCAAACACGTCACGCCGCAGGGCTGAAGCGCCTGCTTGCCCTGCAAACCGCGAAGGGGTGCGCTTTCGGTGAGCCTACAGTAGCGGATCAGTTGGGCAGCAGCGGGCTGACTGCAACACGGTGCGCGCGGCGGCTGTCCTTGATCGTGCTCAGCCTGCTGAACTCGCGCGAGGCACGCACGGCGGTGCCGATGTCAGAGATGGTGTCGAGCAGGCTGCGGATAGACATGATCGTGATCTCGGGCGAGGCGCCGGGGCACGGAGGCCGGCGCCCGCGCTGACTGGTCAGCGTTGAATGAAATCGGCGTAGATCTGTGCCGGACGGCGCGTCGTGCGCGCCAGGCCGATTGCCGTCATCTGCTCGTTGGTTACCTTGCCGAAGCTGTTGTACGGCGTCCGCAGAGCGACGCGGGCCTGGCGAAGCGTCTCAAAGCTGCTGTGGATCGGGCGAAAGCGGGCAGTCATGGTTCAGTTCCTTAATCCATTCCTCCCGTTGTGCTATATTGCGATGCAGCATTGATTTTGCAACGCACTAAAACGCGTCGCTGACATGCGCAAATTGCATGGCTTTGTTCATATTTCCTTCACCTGTCGGGCAAGGCCCGTCAGCCGGTTATCCGGGCCTTGAAGGTCAGGAGGTCTTGCCAAGCGAAGCGCTTGTTGACCGGCGCGGTGATGAGATCCTGCGGGTGCAACGTCGCGAGTGCCGGCACGAGGTGACCTCCGGCCGAAAGCTCGCGCCATTGCCCCCTCGTCTGGTGGATCGTCTCGTTGGTGCCGAAGAAGAAGCGGGCGGTGAAATTGCCGAGGAGAAGCAACTGCCTGGGCTCGGCGAGCGCAATCTGCCGCTCGATGAAGGGACGGCAGATGTCGGCCTCCCGTCCGCTTGGCACGCGGTTCCCGGGCGGCCGCCAGGGCACCACATTGGTAAGGAGCACGTCTGACCTCGAAAGGCCGATGCCGGAAAGCATCCGTTCGAGCATATCGCCGTGTCTGCCGGCGAAAGGCTGGCCGTCCCGGTCATCCTCCGCATAGGGCATCGGGCCGACGATCATGATACCGGAGGCGGCATTACCATCGGCGAAAACGAGGTTACGGGCACTGTTCTTCAGGTTGCAGCCGGTAAACGCCTCCATCGCCGTGCGCAATTCGGCAAGCGATCGGGCGCTTTCGGCGGCGAATCGCGCCTCGCCGATCGCCTGCTCGTCGGGGATGGCCACTGTCGGCTGAACGCTTGCCGGCGCGGCAGGAAGGGCCTCCCGGAACTTGCCGGAAGCCGCCGGCTGGGGCTGGCCGCTCGGCGCCCCCGAGGGGTCCGGCTGCCTGACTTGCGGCGCGGCCCGCGCATCGGCGCGTTTTGCCTTCATCGCTTCGAATTCCGCCAGCCGATCGACGGGCTCGTCTTCAAGCAACCATTCGACGCCCGCCTCCGCATGGAAGGCAAGGAGCGCGGCGAGTTCCGAACGTGAAAGGTCGTTGGCCGAGATCATGGGCGGAACTTAGCAGATAGACAAGAACGGTCCAGCAGGTGGGGGGATATTTACGCGGCGATCGTCCAGGCCGAGATGTCCTCGCGCTCGCCGATGAGGGCAAGCCCGTGGGCGATCGACAGGAGTTCCCCGCCGCTCTCGATCCGCTCCTCGCCGAAGCGATAGTCGAAGAGCCGGCGGACTGCGGGCACGAACGACGTGCCGCCGGTCAGGAAGATCCGGTCGATGTCGGCCGGCGCGGTTGCCGTCGTTGCCAGCACCTCGTCGAGGGCCGCTTCGATGCGGGCGAGGTCGGGCGCGATCCAGGTCTCGAAATCCTTGCGCCGCACCGACCGCCGCGAGCGCTCGCCCAGCGGTGCGAAGAAGAACTCGGTTTCCTCCTCCTGCGACAGTCGCATCTTGGTGGCCGAGACCGCCTGATAGAGCGGGTAGCCTTCGTCATGCTCGACCAGATCGACGAAAGCCTCCAGTTTCTCCGGCTCGAGGCTCGTGCGCACGAGCTTCTTCAATTCCGCAAAATCCTTGAGCGTCTTGAAGATCGACAGCTGGTTCCAGCGGCCGAAATTGGCGTAGTAGCTCGACGGGACTTCAAGCAGCTTGTCGAAGCTCTTGAACAGACTCCCCTTTCCGATGAGCGGCGCGACGATGTTGTCGATGATGCGGAAATCGAAGTGATCGCCGGCCACGCCGACGCCGGAATGCCCGATCGGCGTGGCGATCAGCCGTCCGCGGCGGCTTTCGAAGCGAATGATCGAATAGTCGGTCGTGCCGCCGCCAAAGTCTGCGACGAGCACCGTCGCATCGCGTTCCAGCTTGCGAGCGAAGTAGAAGGCAGCCGCGACCGGTTCATAGACGTAATGGATTTCCGGAAAATCGAAGCGTGCAAGCGCGCGGCTGTACCGTTCGATCGCCAGCTTCTCGTCCGGACTTGCACCGGCAAATTGCACCGGTCGCCCGACGACGAGGCGCCGCAGCGTGCCGTCCCAGTCGTCTCCGGCGTAGTCCCTGAGGCGGGCCAGGAAGCTGTACATGAGGTCCTCGAATTCATGCCGTTTCGCAAAGACGAGGGTGCCTTGAAAAAGTGCGCTTGCGGCAAAGGTCTTGATCGACTGAAGGAAACGGCATTCGCCCGGATTGTCGATGAACTCGCGGATCGCCGCTTGTCCCGCTTCGATCTTCAAGGAAGCGGTACCCTGCTGCTTCAGGAAGGAGAGAGCCGTTCGCGTCGTGTCGAACCGACCGGCGGGGCTTTCCACGAAGAGGGAGCGGGTGGAGGCGCCCTGCGCCAGCGCCAGGACGGAGTTGGTCGTTCCGAAATCAAGGCCGAGGGCGGACGCCATGATTGTCTCCTTGCGAAGGTGGACGGGGGCGGGCCTCGTTGCATGCGAGCGCCGCAAAAGCAAGCTGACCGACAGGATATTTCCTCGGATTTATTTACGTTTACGTTCAAGTAAGATAAGCGATTGTGCTAAACTCATGAAGTCATGCGCAAATGCAGAGACAGTCTGTCGCATCCCGGCTCGACAAGGTTTGCGGCATTTGTCATGACGGGATGATTTGCTGGGAACGGGCCGGCGGAGAACGGCAAGACTGGAGAACGCGACAATGACCGAGCGACAAGAACTCCCCGAGCGCGAGAGCATGGAATTCGACGTGGTGATCGTCGGGGCGGGTCCGGCCGGGCTTGCCGCGGCGATCCGGCTGAAGCAGGTCAACCCCGAGCTCTCGGTTGTCGTACTGGAGAAGGGTGCCGAGGTCGGCGCGCACATCCTTTCCGGCGCCGTCGTCGACCCGATCGGCATCGATCGGTTGCTGCCCGGCTGGCGCGACGAACCGGATCATCCGTTCAAGACCGAGGTGACTGACGACCATTTCCTGTTCCTCGGGCCGGCCGGCTCGATCCGCCTGCCGAACTTCCTGATGCCGCCGTTGATGAACAATCACGGCAACTACGTCGTATCGCTCGGCAATGTCTGTCGCTGGCTGGCGACGCATGCCGAGGCGCTTGGCGTCGAGATCTATCCGGGCTTTGCCGCGACCGAAGTGCTCTACAATGACGAGGGCGCGGTGATTGGCGTCGCCACCGGTGACATGGGCATCGAACGCTCCGGCGAGCCGGGTCCGAACTTCGCCCGCGGCATGGCGCTGCTCGGCAAGTACACGCTGATCGGCGAGGGCGTGCGCGGGTCGCTCGCCAAACAGCTGATCGCCAAGTATCGGCTCGACGAGGGCCGCGACGTGCCGAAATTCGGCATCGGCCTGAAGGAGCTCTGGGAGGTCAAGCCGGAGAACCATAAGCCGGGCTTGGTGCAGCATTCCTTCGGCTGGCCGCTCGGCATGAAGACCGGCGGCGGTTCGTTCCTCTACCATCTCGAGGACAATCTGGTGGCCGTCGGCTTCGTCGTCCACCTGAACTACAAGAACCCGTATCTCTATCCGTTCGAGGAGTTCCAGCGCTTCAAGACGCATCCGGCGATCCGCGGCACCTTCGAGGGCGGCAAGCGGCTCTCCTACGGCGCCCGCGCCATCACCGAGGGCGGCTACCAGTCGGTGCCGAAGCTCTCCTTCCCGGGCGGCGCGCTGATCGGCTGTTCGGCCGGCTTCGTCAACGTGCCACGCATCAAGGGCAGCCACAATGCGGTGCTGTCCGGCATTCTCGCCGCCGAGAAGCTGGCGGATGCGATCGCTTCCGGCCGCGCCAATGACGAGCCGATCGAGATCGAGCGCGGCTGGCGCGACAGCGCCATCGGCCAGGACCTGAAGAAGGTGAGGAACGTCAAGCCGCTCTGGTCGCGGTTCGGCACGGCAGTCGGCGTCGCTCTCGGCGGCCTCGACATGTGGACGAATACGCTGTTCGGCTTCTCCTTCTTCGGCACGCTGAAGCACGGCAAGACTGATGCCCAGTCGCTGGAGCCGGCCGCCAAGCACCAGAAGATCGACTATCCGAAGCCGGATGGCGTATTGACCTTCGACCGGCTCTCCTCGGTGTTCCTGTCGAACACCAACCACGAGGAGGACCAGCCGATCCACCTGCAGGTGAAGGACATGGACCTGCAGAAGCGTTCCGAATACGACGTCTATGCCGGACCCTCGAGCCGCTACTGTCCGGCCGGGGTCTACGAATGGGTCGACAAGGACGGTCAGCCGACCTTCGTCATCAACGCCCAGAACTGCGTCCACTGCAAGACCTGCGACATCAAGGACCCGAACCAGAACATCAACTGGGTGCCGCCGCAGGGTGGCGAGGGACCGGTCTATCCGAACATGTGACGCTCGCGAAGAGGTCTGCACCGACCTCTTTCGACGCCCAGGGCGCAGCCGGGACGAGTTTCCCGGCGCGCCTGACCGCGCCTCCGCGCAGCGGCGGCAGATGAAGTTTTTGCCGCCAAGGCCTTCAATTGTCTATCTTCGTGAAAAAAGACAATGAGCGCGATCACTGACGCAAATGGGCAAGCCTTTGCCCGAGAGACTCGATAGCAATAACATCAGCCATTGATCGGCAGTTTGGATCGATGGCGACGAAGACCGTCTCATCCGGTCTCCGGATCGGAGGAGGTCTGATCCAATTGCTGTCCGCTGCCGCGGTGAGGCTGGCAGTTCGTCACGGGTACACCGTCAGAACAGAGGGAAACGAAATGAAAAAACTACTTGCAACGACATGTCTGGCCGTTGGCCTCTTCGGACTTGGCAGCGCCGCATCGGCGCAGGAATGCGGCGATGTGACGATCGCCAACATGAACTGGCAGAGCGCCGAAGTGCTGGCAAACGTGGACAAGTTCATTCTGACGGAAGGCTATGGCTGCAGCGCCGAGCTGGTCGTCGGCGACACGGTGCCGACGATCACATCGATGATTGAAAAGGGCGAGCCCGACATCGCACCGGAAGGTTGGGTCGACCTGCTGCCCGACGTCGTCAACCGCGGCCTGCAGGAAGGCAAGCTCGTCGGCGCAGCGCTCTCGCTCTCCGACGGCGGCGTCCAGGGCTGGTGGGTTCCCAAATACATTGTCGACGCCAATCCCGATATCAAGACGATCGACGACGTACTGAAGCACAAGGAACTCTTCCCGGATCCGGAAGATCCGAGCAAGGGTGCCATCTTCAACGGCCCGCAGGGCTGGGGCGGCACGGTCGTGACGACGCAGCTCTACAAGGCCTACGGCGCCGAAGCTGCCGGCTTCACCCTCGTCGATACCGGCTCCGCCGCCGGCCTCGATGGCTCGATCGCCAAGGCCTACGAGCGCAAGCAGGGGTGGGTTGGCTATTACTGGGCTCCGACGGCGCTGCTCGGCAAATACGAAATGGTCAAGCTCGACCACGGCGTGACGGCTGATCCGGCCGAATGGAAGCGCTGCAACACCGTCGCCGATTGCCCCGATCCGAAGAAGAACGACTGGCCGAAGGACAAGGTCCAGACGCTCGTGACGAAGAGCTTTGCCGATCGCGCCGGTCCGGCGGTCATGGACTACCTCAAGAACCGCTCCTGGCAGAATGATACCGTCAACAAGCTGATGGCCTGGATGACCGACAACCAGGCGAGCGGCGAAGAAGGCGCCAAGCATTTCCTCGAGGAGAATCCGGACATCTGGACCAAGTGGGTCTCCCCGGAAGTCGCAGAGAAGGTCAAGGCCGCCCTCTGATCGACTCTCACATCAACAGACGGCGCGCACAAAGGCGCGCCGTTTTCATTTAGCCACGTGCAGGAATTCGTTCACCGCATGTCGGTTTGAGAATAAGATTGCGCTGTCTCATTAGCTACAGCGCATGGTGCGTCTGAACGACGGCGGCAGCCAAGAAAAACAAAGATGTGCCGCTAAACGGTTGCGAAGGGGAATCAAGACATGGAATGGCTGACCAAATTTCCGCATATGAATGACGATAGCCTTCGAGAACTGAAGAAGGCGATCGACGAAGGCTTCCGGACATTTACGCGTGCCTATGGCGACGGCATCGAATCCTTCTTTGATCCGCTGCAATTCTTCCTGATCGAGGCCGAGCGTTTCATGACGCGCACGCCATGGCCGATCATATTGGTCCTGATCGCACTGATCGCCTGGTTTGCGAGCCGCAATTGGAAAATCGTCGCGGGCGCCATCGGCACGCTGCTCCTGATCGGCTATTTCGACATGTGGGACGACACGATGAAGACGATCTCGATGATCTTCGTCTGTACCGTTCTCTCGATCGCGATCGGCATACCGATGGGCATCATCATGTCCCGCTCCGATCGGGTACAGAATGTCGTCAACCCGGTGCTCGACGTCATGCAGACGATGCCTAGTTTCGTCTATCTCATTCCCGTCGTCATGCTGCTCGGCATCGGCAAGGTGCCCGGTCTGATCGCCGTTGTCATCTACGCGATCCCGCCGATGATCCGCCTGACCAATCTAGGCATTCGGCTGGTCGACAAGGACGTCCTCGAAGCAGCGGACGCCTTCGGCTCGTCGAGCTGGCAGAAGCTGAAGAACGTGCAGATGCCGCTGGCGCTGCCCACCATCATGGCCGGTATCAACCAGACGATCATGATGGCGCTTGCCATGGTCGTGATCGCGTCGATGATCGGCGTCCAGGGCCTCGGCCAGCCGGTGCTGAAGGCCATCGCCAACCAGTACTTCACGCTCGGCATCTTCAATGGCCTTGCCATCGTCGGGATTGCCATCATTTTCGACCGGGTCAGCCAGGCCTATGGCCGGCGCCTGCAGCGGCACCGTGAAATCGTTCACGGCTGACGGTGAATGCAGGCCGCGGCCGGCTCCGTGCCGCGACGGATGAAGGAGTTGGCCCGGGGCACACGTCCCGGGCCGCTTGCTTTTCAGGCTCATGCCTACAGCGCCGCGCGCCTTATCAGGCGCGCAAAGGTCACTGTAGCACTTTGAATTGCTGCATGTCTTTGTCCTTAAATCGAGGTCGATTTAAGGAGACATGCAGTAGCCGATCCGAGAGAGATGCCGGTCGGGAGCGCGACGTGCGGCCGTCACGACTGCGACGGTGTCGAATGGCCTGAAGCTGCCGCCCATGTGTGGCCGCTGCACCGCGGCAACTGGATCGCGGAAGTCTTTGCCCGCGTCCTCTGGAAACCCTCGCGGCCGCCCTTATCTCAGGAGCTGAAATGTTTCTGGACAGAGAGGACAATCCTTGAAAATTAAGGCCATCTTCAATCGAGATGGGGGGACTTTCCGCACCACGGATATGGAGACCTATGGCAGGCGGGTCGAGGAGGTCTTTCGCGCCGCTGGACACGAGGTAGAAATTGCCGTGGTGGCTGCGAGCGATATCCCGCAGGCGCTGGAGACGGCCTGCCGGCGCGACGATCTCGATGCGATCGTCGCAGGTGGCGGCGACGGCACGATCTCCGCTGCAGCCGGCGTTGCCTGGCGAACCGGCATGCCGCTCGGCGTCATTCCGGCTGGAACGATGAACCTGTTCGCCCGCTCCCTGAAACTGCCGCTCGATATCTGGAAGGTCCCCGAGGTTCTCGCCAATGGAAGGATCATCGATGGCGACATCGGTAGCGCCGACGGCCGGGCTTTCGTGCATCAATTCTCGATGGGACTGCACGCCCGCATGGTGCGTTATCGCGAATCCTATAGGTTTGCCTCGCGTCTCGGCAAGATCGGCGCCAGCGTTCGCGCCGCCATCGGCGTGATCTTCAACCCGCCGGATTTCGAGATCGAATTCGATGCCGATGGCCACCGCGAGCTTCGGCACGTGTCCGCTATTTCGGTCTCGAACAACCATTTCGGACACGCGACGCTGATGTATGCGGATGATGTGACGGCCGGCCACCTCGGTTTCTACACGGCTCCGCCACTGAGCCCGGCAGGTGTCGCAAAGCTCGCCTTCGATATTCTGCGCGGTCGTTTCCGCGCAAGCCCGCTGATCACCGAGATGAGCGCACTGGCCGTCGATCTGCACTTTCCAAAGGTAGACCGCAAGATCAACTGCGTTATCGATGGCGAGCTCCTGCCTATCCAGCGGCGCGATGTCGCTCTGCGTGTCCACCCGGGCGAATTGAAGCTCCTCGTCGGCGCGGAAAGGCTTTAGCCGAGGCTTATTCGCCCACCCAGATATAGCTGAACCGATAGCGATCCGGTCCGGCCGCGTGGATGTAGGGCAATTCAAGTCTGCGCGGCGCTGCCGCCGAATCCGGAACGCCGGATGCCTTAAGAGCCTCGCTCAGGGTGGTGGGAAGCGGCGTAGGGCTTGCTTCGTCGCGCCAGACGACCAGTAGTGGCCGCTTCGCTGCGTCGATTGGCGGGGCGCCCGACAGATGCGGGATCACCACTGTAGCGTTGGCGAGTCGCGTCCTGATGTTCCCGGCTGTCTGCCTGTCATTGGTCAGCACCAGCGCCGGGGACCGGCCTTCCGCGTCTACGACCGCTTCGACGAAACCGGCATAGGGGATGTTCAATTTCGAGTAGTCGCCGAACCACGGGCGCACCATGGCTCGGGCGGACACAATGACGAGCGTCCCAAGGACGATGCAGGCAATCAATGGCACGAAGCGCCGGAAGCCCGGCGCCGGGTCGATCTTCGCCGCCTCGATCTTGAGACAGAGATAGAGCGGCAGCAGGACCAGAAAGAGGACCAGCCATTTTTCGCGGACATGGGTCGCGGCGACGCCGAGAACGACCAGCAGCACGGCAAAAAGGCAGGTCGCGATCATGCGCCCGATGATGCGGGTCCATTGGCTTTCAGCCCGCCAGATCGCCCGGATGTTTCCGCGGAAGACGACGCCGAAGACGAGAAGGGTAACGAGACTGCCGCCGATTATTGCCGAGGCGAGGGCGAAGACGCCGTGCAGCGCCTGCATCAGGCGCCCCTCTGCCTCGCGCTCCTTCATTTCGTTCAACGTGCCAGACGAGGCGGCGTCGAGATTCTGAAGCACCCACACCCCATGCGGCAGGGCAATGATGCCGGCGATGCCGATCGCCGCCAGGATTCGCCAATCGAAGATACGCTTGCGCAACTCGGCTTCGGGCAGCACAGCAAGGATTGCGGCGATCGGCACGACGACGAAGTTATACTTGGAAATTACCCCGATGCCGACGGCTGTGCCGGTCAGGAGATAGGAGAAAAGACTCGGGCGCGTGAGCGTCCGCAGAAAACCGTAGAGGAAAAGCGAAACCGCGAAGAGCGCCGCAACCGTATGGGAGAGATCGCGCTGCGCAAGCAGGAAGACCGGCGGCAGGCTCAGGACGCCGAACATGGCGATCGCCGCCAGGCGCCGGTCCTTGAGAACAAGCTGCGCCGCGAGGCCGTAGAAAAGGCAGCACAGGAACAGGAGGCCGTTCTTGAGAATGGTCATCGTCGCGAGCGACGTGCCGATCAATTGCGCCAGACCGTATTGCAGCCAGTTGTAGAAAGGCGGCTGCGGCCCGTATCCGAGCTGCAGGAATTGCGACAGGAAGGCCTGTTCCGCCTCGTCGATTTCGAGCGAAGGCGACGCGGCAAGGCGCAACATAATGCACAGCAGGAAGTAACCGGCCATCGCGATGAAGACCAGGTTCGGCCGTCGGTCGACGATATCACGCATGCGGCTGATCCTGCCCGAAGACCTGGCGCACGATATAGCTCGCCGTCTCGTCGTCGCGGAAATAGGCGCGCGCCATCATTTCCGCGAGAATGCCGGTGGTGATGAGCTGGACCGAGGACAGGAACAGCATGACGCCGACGATCAGCATCGGCCGCGTGCCGATATCGTTGCCGAAG
The DNA here is from genome assembly GCF_001651865.1 of Sinorhizobium glycinis. Classification (GTDB taxonomy): domain Bacteria; phylum Pseudomonadota; class Alphaproteobacteria; order Rhizobiales; family Rhizobiaceae; genus Sinorhizobium; species Sinorhizobium glycinis. Next base: position 415,619 of record NZ_LPUX01000053.1, on the reverse strand, counting down.
AGGAACTTGTCTATCGCGAGATAGAGCAGGATGAGGGCGCTCAAACTGCCGGTCGCAAGTCCGATCGAGCCGAAGAAGTGTCCAGGGCGAGCCTTGTAGCGCATGAAGAACAGGACCGCGAGCAGGTCGAGGATGACGCGGAAGGTGCGCGAGATGCCATATTTCGATACGCCGAAGTGTCGGGCGTGATGCGTCACGGGCATCTCGCCGATTCGGCTGCTCGGCACGACGCCGGCAACCCAGGCCGGAATGAAGCGATGCATCTCCCCCATCAGCTTGACCTGCTTGATGATCGCACTGCGATAGACCTTGAGGCTGCAACCGTAATCGTGAAGCTTCACCCCGGTGATCTTGCCGATAAGGAAGTTGGCGCACCAGGACGGGATCTTTCTGAGCAGGAGGCCGTCTCGGCGGTTTTCCCGCCACCCGACCAAGAGGTCGAGTTCGCGTTCCTCGATGGCCGCAACCATTTGGGGGATGTCTTTGGGATCGTTCTGCAGGTCACCGTCGAGCGTCGCGATCAGCCGGCCGCCGGCGGCGTCGATCCCCGCCTGCATGGCGGCGGTCTGGCCGAAATTCTTCTGCAGCTCGATGATCGTCAGACGCAGGTCCGGTCGAGAAAGTTCCTTGCGCGCATTCGGCAAGGTCCGGTCGGTGCTGCCGTCGTCCACCAGGATCAATTCCCAGGGTCTGGCGAAGCCGGCCATTGCCTCCCGGATGCGGGTAACAAGCGGCCCGACGCTTTCCTCCTCGTTGAACACCGGCACGACGATGGACAGTTCGATCGCGTCCATAGCGCCGTTCATAGCCTTCAGAGGTTCTTCCAGGTGGTTCAAGGCGTCTCTCCGGTGTGCCATCGCAGGTTTTCTTGCACAATTAACGGTGATAACCAACGCTGAATTGCGTGGCTCTGTACAGGAAATCGGTATCTCATGAATTCGGACTGGCAGTTGAGCCGGCGCGCGTGGCTCGCGCGCAACCGCATGGCACTGATTTCGGTGGCGGCCATAGCGGCTTATGCCCTCTTCGTCGAGTGGGTCTGGGGATGGTTGGTCCTCTCGCGGCAATGGGTCGAGGTGGGATTCTCGTCCGCGCTCACCGCGCTTGGGCTTCTCATCGCGACCTATTTCGTACGCTGCTACCGCATCTACGACTACTTTCCGGAACAGACAGCGGGCCAATTCCTGCTGCTCTTTCGCGTGACGCAGGTCCACAATCTTCTCAACATCATGCTGCCCTTCAGGGCCGGCGAGACGAGCTTTCCGCTGCTCATGCGCGCCGAATTCGGCGTTCCGCTGCTGCGCGGCACATCGGCGCTGCTCGTCATGCGCCTTCTGGACCTGCATGCGCTGCTCACCGTAGCAGCGATAGGCCTGGTCATCGGCCGAAGCAATCAAACCCTCGCATGGCTGCTTTGGTCCATGGCCTTGCTCTCGCCGCTCGCGTTCTTCCTGCTGAAGGCCAGGATTCTACGCCTGGCGCGTCGCGTGGCGCCAGCGCGATTCATGCACCATGTCGACGAGTTCGAGGCCGGTTTGCCGGAGCATGTTCCGGCGTTCCTGCGCGCCTTGGCGATGACGATGCTGAACTGGGGAGTGAAGGTCGCGGTGCTCGCCTGGGTTCTGGCGATCATGGGCGTCGCGCCGCTTGCCGCCTCGTTCGGCGGCGCGCTTGGGGGCGAGCTCTCTTCCGTTCTCCCCGTGCATGCGCCCGCCGGAGTCGGCACCTACGCGGCGGCGATCGTTGCCGGCGCGGTTTCCTTTGGCGCGGCCGGCGGACAGGCCGCGCTCGAGATGCTGGGGCGCGCCAGCGTCAACGCCCATCTGCTCATCATCGTCTCGGCCGTGGCCGGCACGTTGCTTTCGCTCGCCCTGAGGGCAAAGAGGTGACCTGCCTTACTGGAACGACGTCTCGTAGAAGCTTCTGAGCTTGCGCGAATGCAGTTTCTCCGGCGGCATGGCGGCGAGCTTCTGGAGCGCCAGTATGCCGATCTTAAGGTGCTGGCTGACCTGTGTACGGTAGAAGGCGGTGGCCATGCCGGGCAGCTTCAATTCGCCGTGCAGCGGCTTGTCGGAGACGCACAGCAGCGTTCCATAGGGCACCCGGAAACGGAAGCCGTTGGCGGCGATCGTCGCCGATTCCATGTCGAGTGCGATGGCGCGGGCCTGCGACAGTCGCTTGACCGGGCCGCGCTGGTCGCGCAGTTCCCAGTTGCGGTTGTCGATGGTTGCGACCGTGCCGGTGCGCATGATGCGCTTGAGATCGTAGCCCTGATAACCGGTGACTTCCGCCACCGCATCCTGCAGGGCGACCTGCACTTCCGCCAGCGCGGGCAGGGGGATCCATACCGGCAGGTCGTCGTCGAGCACGTGGTCCTCGCGCATATACGCATGGGCCAGAACGTAGTCGCCGAGCCGCTGGCTGTTGCGAAGCCCGGCGCAATGGCCGAGCATCAGCCAGACATGCGGCCTCAAGACGGCGATGTGGTCGGTGATCGTCTTGGCGTTGGAAGGGCCGACGCCGATATTCACCAGGGTGATGCCGCCGTGGCCCTTTTTCTTCAGGTGATAGGCCGGCATCTGCGGCAGGCGGGCGAGCGTATAGTCGGCCTCGGGCCTGTCGGCGCCGGCGGGTGTGACGATGTTGCCGGGCTCCACGAAGGCCGTGTAGCCGTTGCCGCCTGCGGCCATCTGCTGGCGTGCCCAGGCGCAGAACTCGTCGACATAGAACTGGTAGTTCGTGAAGAGCACGAAATTCTGGAAATGCGTTGCGCTGGTTGCCGTGTAGTGGCTGAGGCGGGCGAGCGAATAATCGATGCGCTGGGCCGTGAATGGCGCAAGCGGCGAGGGCTCGCCCGGCCCGGGCTCATAGGAGCCGTTGGCGATCTCATCATCCGTCGTCGTCAGGTCGGGTGCATCGAAGAGGTCGCGCAGCGGAATGTCGATCGTCTCGGCCGCCGACGCCTCGACATGGGCGTTCTCGCCGAAAGCAAAGTGCAGGGGGATCGGTGTCGAGGATTCCGATACGGTGACGCCGACGCCGTGATTGCGCATCAGATGGCCGAACTGCTCCTTCAGATAGTGACGGAACAGCCGCGGCCGCGTGATCGTCGTCGTGTAGACGCCGGGCGCGCTGACATAGCCGAAGGAAAGCCGCGAATCGACGTGACCGAAGCTGCTCGTCTCGATGCTCACCTGCGGGTAGCAGGCGCGGAAACGCGTGAGCGGCCGACCGTTCTTGCCCAGCCCCTCGAAAGCCTCGCAAAGGAACCGGGTGTTACGTTCGTAAAGAGCCTGCAAGCAAGCGACGGCTGCGGCCGGATCGTCGAAGGTTTGCGGCTCGAAGGCTTCGGGGGTGGCGACGGAAAGGATAGAGTTTGAAGAGATTCGTGTGTCCATGGCGCATTATAGGCTGCGCCATCTGACAAGCAAACGACAAGATGCACTGTCCATGCGCCCGTCTAACGTGGGCCGGCGAGAATGATCGTAGTGCCGACCAGCGCCACAGCCATGCCGGTCAGGTCCCAACGGTCGGGCCGCACGCCCTCGGCGAGCCAGAGCCAGACGAGCGAGGCTGCGATGTAGACGCCGCCATAGGCGGCATAGGCGCGCCCAGCTGCCGGCACATCTATCATCGTCAGCAGCCAGGCAAAGAGCGCCAGAGACCCCATACCGGGAACGAGCCACCAACAGGACTTGCCGAGCCGGAGCCATGCCCAGAAGGCAAAGCATCCGGCGATTTCGGCCATCGCGGCGATTGTATATAGCGCGAATGCGGGCATCATGTTCGACCTTTCGACCGCGAAGGGAGCGAAGAGTCAGGGCATGTGCAAGAGGAAATTTCGTTTCGTGCGGCGCCACCGCGGAACGAGGCAGTTTTTCGCGTCGTTCGACGGGTGGAGATCAGCTCATCGCCTGGCGCTGCAGCGTGACGAAGAGGACAAGGCCGGCCCCATGCTTGCCGATGCCGGCGCCTGTGGCCTTATTGTAAGCGACTGCTCCGATCGGTGCCATCAGCAGGCCCGTGAGTACCAGGAGCCGAAGCGAGAGGATGGCGGAAGAGACGAGAGCGGCCATTTTGGTGTCCCTCTACAGCTTGGCTTGGCAATATTGCGCCGTGTGCGCGGTGCAGTCGGTCAGCGAGCCGATATAGGTGTTTTGGCGGCGACGCTCCGTATCGGCGCCGACTGCGGCGGCGAGCGACATCGCGAATACGACCATCAACAGGCTGATGATGGTGAGGCGGCGAGCGAGAATATCCATTGTTCTGTCCGTGGGCTGGAGAGACGTTCAAATCGATTGAGCGTCTTTTCGCACAACCAAACTGAATTCTTGCTGAGATGCCCGTTCATCTGCCGTTCATCTTCGGCTCGACGCGGTCTTGCCAGCGCCGGAAGGTGTTCCTACGTCTGTGTGTCCACAACCTCAGGAGAGACCGCCTATGACCGCTCCCATCGAGCTCTATTACTGGCCGACGCCGAACGGCTGGAAGATCACCATCATGCTGGAGGAGCTCGGCGTTCCCTATGTGGTCAAATACGTCAATATCGGCCGGGGCGATCAATTCGCGCCGGATTTCCTGAGGATCTCGCCGAACAACCGCATGCCGGCCGTAATCGATCCGGACGGCCCGGGCGGTGAGCCTCTCTCGATCTTCGAATCGGGCGCGATCCTGCAGTATCTCGGCCGAAAATTCGGGAAGTTCTATCCGGCCGACGAGCGCGCTCGCGTCGAGGTCGAGCAATGGCTCTTCTGGCAGGTTGGCGGCCTAGGGCCGATGGCAGGCCAGGCCCATCATTTCCGGCAATATGCTCCTGAGAAGATCCAATACGGCATCGACCGTTACACCAATGAGGTGAACCGCCTCTATGGCGTGATGAACAAGCGGCTCATCGACCGGCCGTTCCTCGCCGGCGAATATTCGATCGCCGACATGGCGGCCATCGGCTGGGTGATCCCGCATGAGAACCAGGGCCAGGATCTCAACGAATTCCCGAACCTGAAGCGTTGGTTCGACACGCTGCTGGCACGGCCCGCTGTTCAGAAAGCGCTCGAGGTGGGCAAGGAGGAGCGGGCCCGTCAGAAGAGCCTTGCCGAGGACAAGGAAGCGCAGAAGATCCTGTTCGGTCAGCGCGCCCGCTGAAGCGAGGCGAGGGCGGTCACCGCAGGCCGCCCTCGCGGGAGTGCGAAAGAACTAAAGCCGCGTCCAGGTCTGCGACTTGCACAGCACCTTCAGCACGCAGCCTTTCATCTTCAGCGAATTGCCGTCGACCGAGCCTGAGCCGCTGTAGGTCTTGTCGCTTTCCGGATCGGTGATCTCGCCGCTGTAGCTGCCAGCGGTTCCGGCTAGGTTGCCGATGCGTTTGCCCGCGTGCTTGCCCGTCTTCAGCGTGACGCAGAAAGCACCGCCGCATGGGGCGATTTCCGCCGTGGCTCCGCTCGCTGTCTTCCAGTTCCCGACGATCGGTTCGGCGGCATGAGCCGCCCCCATGGCTCCGAAGACGAGCGCCGCGCTGACGAGCAAAGTACGAATCATTCAATGTCCTCCCTTGGAGACGGCCGGCTGCCAGCCGCCACGATCTGGATGCCTCGCATCGGCGGCCTCCTCGCCGCCCGAGCGCCGCACAATAGCTTACGCGTACGTAAAGGTAAATACGCCTCAGAAGTGCGAAAATGATTGCGGCTGAACTCTGGTACGGGTCGCGGAACCCGGCAGCGGTCGAACGCAGGTTTGTTCTTTGGTTAGCGATCGGTTGAAATCCGCGGTTGAATTTTTCGTAAATTTTGAGCCGAATTGCCGATGCCGCAGGCGCTCCGATGTTTAACGAAAACCCAAGTTTACCAAGTGTTTGAACTTTGTTTGCGTCAAATTAAGCATGGATTTTAAGCGCCCGTTGAAAGCCACGCTGCATAGTCGAACCCATAAGACGAGCGGAGACATCACCCCGCCAAATCAGCCGGAGCCGACGCCGCAGAAGACGGCGCGTCATCGGAAAGCCCGCCAAGAGGCAAGACTGAAACAGGGACAAGAAAGCAAGCAACTGAAGCCCGGCGCGCCCGAAGGGGGCGTGCCGCTTCGGCTGAACCAACAAAGAACGACAGGGACAAGACAATGGCACGCTTTGACTTCGAGATCACCTCGGATGCGGCAATGGGTGGCGAAAACCGCGCCGATACTCTTTGCGAAATGGGACTCGCTTATGCGACCGGCCGCGGCCGGCCGGTCGACCTGGTGGCCGCCCATAAGTGGCTGAACATCGCCGCCATCAAGGGTTCGGACCGCGCTGCCGGCCTTCGCGCCGACCTTGCGGCGACGATGAGCAAGACCGACCTTGCCGCGGCGCTACGCGCCGCGCGCGAATGGATGACGGTGCATTGATCCCGTATCGGCCGGCTCCCGCTAGCCCCCAGTCAGGCTCCTGAGCACTGCGGGGAGGGCGGCCCCGAGCAATTCCATCTCCGCGTCTGGGCCGGTGCTGATCCGGATGCAGCGATTGAGCGGCGAGACTCCCGGCATACGGACGAAGACGCCGTGATCGCTCATCAGCCGGTCGACGACGGCCCGGGCATAAACTGCATCCCGGCCGCAGTCGACCGCGACGAAATTCGTCGCCGAGGATAGCGGCAGAAGTCCGCTATCACGCGCAATGCCGGCTATTCTGTCGCGCGACGCCGCGATCCGCTGCGTCACGTCCTTTAGGTATTGCTGGTCGGAAAGGGCGGCGATCGCCGCAGCGACACCGATTCGATTCATGCCGAAATGGTTGCGGATCTTGTCGAAGGCCTGCGCGGTACCCGGCGTCGTCAGCGCATAGCCGACGCGCGCGCCGGCGAGGCCATAGGCCTTGGAGAAGGTGCGGGTACGGATGACGTTCGGGCGATCGATGAGGCTTTCGATCGACGGCAGAGCCTCGAGCGGAGCCGTTTCGCAATAGGCTTCGTCGAGGATGAGCAGCGTCGTTTCCGGCAAGGCGGCCGCGAACTCGATAACGCGCTCGGCGGGCCACCAGCTCCCCATCGGGTTGTCGGGGTTGGCGAAATAGACGAGCGGCGCCGCCTCGCGCCTGACCGCGGCAAGCAGGCCATCGAGGTCTTCGCGATCATCGACGAAAGGAACGGTGACGAGCCGGCCGCCATGTCCCGCGACGTGATAGTTGAAGGTCGGGTAGCCTCCCAACGAAGTGACCACCGGCGTGCCCTGCTCAACGACGAGGCGGACGATCTGCCCGAGCAGGCCGTCGATTCCCTCTCCGACGGCGATATGGGCAGGAGATGCGCCGAGATGCGCCGCAAGCGCGTGCCTTAAATCGTAGTTCTCAGGATCGGCATATTTCCAGGTTTCGCCCGCGGCCCGCTGGATGGCGAGCAATACGGAATCGGCCGGCCCGAATCCGCTCTCATTGGCACCGATGCGGGCGGCGATCTGACGGCCGCGCTGCCGCTCGATCGCTTCCGGACCGACAAAGGGCACCGTGGCCGGCAGCGATTGGACGAGCGGCGTGAAACGCGAAAATGCGGACATCTGAAAACCCTGAGCTCCGTTCGAAAAGCGCCGCGGAACTTATCGCATCGGAACGGCAAGCGGAATGCTCAAAAGAGACGACGGTCAGGCTCTGGCATCCCGCAGCAGTGCAAGCGGCTGTCTCGGAGCCGCGGGACGATTTCCGCCGGCGCCCTACTGCATGTGTCCTTAAATCGTAGCCGATCTAAGGACAAAAACATGCGGCAATTCAAAGTGCTACAGCGACCTTTGCGCGTCTGATAAGACGCGCGGCGCCGTAGGCCTGACGTTTCCGGCCTGGCCGGTGAAAAACTCGTGGCGCACGATCTGGTGCAGGAACGTTTCGTCGATGACCTTGATGAATTGCACCCCGATTCGGTTGTCCCGCCGGTGAACCTCGGCGCAGCCGATCCGGAAATTCGTTCCGACGATGTGGAGATAGTAGTGCAGCGGCAGGCCGATTGTCGTGCTGACGGACAAACTCGCTCCCCCGCGCGAGATATCGATCATCCTGCAGGCGTGTATCGAAATCCCTCCGAGGGCTGGCCGAACCGACATCAGCGTTGCGGCATGTCCGACCGCGAAGCGTTCGTAGCGCCGCTCGTAAAGCGGCGACGGGACAAGCGAATACATGGTCGACTGCAGCATGGTCGTGCTCCGATGATCGCGGGCGCTCGCGAGGGACGCCATGCGGTCTTCCGCCCGTCGGCCCAACGGAGTTTTGCGAGACTCCGGCAAAGTCATTTGCCGGCACCCCTGAGGCGGCGAGACGCCTGGAAGGTCGACGGTCAGTTTCCGCCAGCAATCTTGCAATCGCTTGAAGATATTCAATAGAAATCTAATGAGCGCCGATTCGGCCCCAAGCACGGGCGGAGGCCCGCACTTACAATCCGCTCGAGAACTGGATGCGAATCAGGCGGCTCAGGAAATCCTGCGCCAGCAGCATGTTGAAGCGCACGCCGAGTTCGGCGCCGCTGCGATGCACTTCGGCGCAGCCGATCTCCTCCTTGAAGCCGTCGATTTCCAGAAAGAAGTGCTTCGGGAGGAGGATTGCGGCGTTGACGTCGAGCATGGCGCCGCCGATGGAGATGTGCCGCAGCAGCGCCTGATATTTGGTCTTCGCCTTCAGCTGACTGCCGATGACGAGAATGCGGCAGGGACGCTCTATGTGGTAATGCGGATAGGAAACGGCCGACTGGCCGGGCTTTCCTTGCGCGAGATGCATGATCATCGACATGGCAGGGTCCGGTAATACCTGTCTACTCCACCGGAGAAACCCACATGTACGGAATCTCGCGTGGCGACATAGGCCACACTCCATGATGCGACTTGCTTCAGCCTTGCCGTGGCGCGATTCGATTTAGCCCGCGCGACCACGACGAAAATGGCGGGATTTCCTGAAATCCGACAAAAAAATCTTGCATTGAAGGCGCGCTGCCACTAGTCAGGCGCTAACGGAGAGGTGGCCGAGTGGTCGAAGGCGCTCCCCTGCTAAGGGAGTATACCGGAAACGGTATCGAGGGTTCGAATCCCTTCTTCTCCGCCACCAACACTTCCCAAGCATCCTTATCCACACCCACGCGGCCTTGATTTGCCGCGTTTTTTGTTGCTTGTGTTTCCCATGGGTTCCCATCGTTAGAGACCGCTACCCACTCATTTGTGGGTATTTGTGTGGGTACCGGAAACGCAAAATGTGGGTATCAGGGCGCATGAGTGTTTTAACGGACAAACAGATCAAGAACGCAAAGCCAGCGGCTAAAGACTACAAGCTCGCTGATGGCAGCGGCCTTAACCTCTTCGTTCTCACCACAGGCACCAAGTCGTGGCGGCTCCGGTACCGGTACGAAGGGAAGGAGAAAACCCTCGTCATCGGCAACTATCCCGACATCTCACTCGCTGACGCCAGGGGCGAGCGTGAGAACGCAAAGGAGGTCCTGAAATCCGGTCGCGATCCTAGCCTTGTGAAGAAGGTCGAAAAGCTCGTAGGCAAGAAGAAAACGGCGGACACTTTTGAGGTCATCGCCCGAGAGTGGTATGATCTGCAAAGGCGGCATTGGGTCGAAAAGCATGCGGCCGACGTTCTCGACTCGTTGGTGAAAGATGTTTTCCCCATCATTGGCAAAATGCCGATTAAGGACATTGACGCGCCAACGGTGCTCGCCGTCCTCCGGATAGTTGAGAACCGCGACGCCAAGGAAACTGCTCGCCGAATCCGGCAGCGGATTTCATCCGTCTTTGTATATGCGATCGCATCCGGCAGAGCGACTCAGGATCCGGCCGGCGTCTTTCGCGGGGCAATGGCTCCACAAAAGAAGGGTCGACAGCCCGCGATAACCGATCTCGACAAAGCCCGCGAGATGCTGATGACCGCTTGGGCCACGCCCTCGCATCCTGTGACGAAACTCGGGCTGCGGCTGCTGGCACTGACCGCGGTCCGGCCGGGCACGCTGATAGCCACGCCCTGGGCGGAGTGGAACCGCGTCGATGAAGATGACCCAATTTGGCTGATCCCGGCGGCCCGAATGAAGCTCAAGCTCCAGCACAAGGATGATGAAGCGCGCGACCACCTCGTCCCGCTGTCCCGCCAGACGATGGACACCATGGCGGTGCTGCGCTCTATCACGGGCAGGGGGCCATTCGCCTTGCCGAACGGACGGCACGCGCACAAGGCGATGTCGGAGAATGCGCTTGGCTACCTGCTGAACCGTGCCGGGTACCACCACAAGCACGTCCTGCATGGCTTCCGATCGACGTTTTCTAGCATCATGAATGAACGCTACCCCGCCCGATCGCCAAATCATCGATCTGATGCTGGCGCATACGCCCAAGGACAAGGTCGAAGGCGCTTACAATCGTGCAGAACATTTACCGCGGCGCAAGGAACTCGCACAGCTCTGGGCTGATCTGATTTTGAAAGACATGCCTTCCGCCGAGGAACTGCTCCACGGACCGCGCAAGATCCTCAAGGATACACATACCATATTTTCAGAGTGAAGAGCCAGACAGCGAGGATTACTGTCGCCGCTACGACGACTCGAGCTTGCGGCCGCGCCGCTTCCTGAAGGTGGCCCAACCTAATTCTGCTCATGGCGGTCTCCCGCGAGCTCGTGTTTTCTGATCCGCAGAGCCGTCAGGAATGTCTCGACGATGATGATCCCAGACTTTCGCATCAAGGTGGTGGTCGCTAGTTCGCATCCCTTCAAGGCGAGGGATTGCACTCGCGGCGGTGCATCGGCCGGCCACTGATCGTCTTGAACGGGTGGAGAGCGGTCGTCGCCAAGCTATCGCCGAATACCTGTTTCGGACCCCAACAGATTCTTGCTTGGCGATGAGGATCGCAGACGTTCAACTGCGATCGGATTGGTGAAGCTGTAACTGATTACCCCGCTGCCCCGTATATCTCGGCAAGATCACCAAGGTCCCAGTTCCCGCCAGACAACACCGCACAGACTTTTTCATCGGGCCTGACGTCTATGATGCCCGCCAACAGTGCTCCGACGCCAATCGAGGCGGCTGGTTCAGCGATCAATTTCGCATCCTTGGCAAGAGCGCGCATCCCGGCGATGATGTGCTCGTCTTCAACAAGAACAATCTCGTCCACATATTTTTCGATAATCGGATAAGGGTTTTGACCCGGAACACTTATCCTCAAGCCATCGGCAATAGTGTTCTTCAAGGGAAGCGATGTGCGCTCCTTGTTGATCCGGCTGTGAAAATACTTCGGTGTCAAGGCAGGCTCTGCCCCGATGACCCGCACCGACGGCTTCGTTTCCTTGATAGCCGTTGCGATTCCCGAGATCAGGCCTCCACCGCCTAAGGGAACAATGACCGTGTCCACATCGTCCAGGTCTTCGAGTATCTCGCACCCGATCGTTCCCTGGCCAGCCATTACAACGGGGTCCTCGAAGCCGTGAATAACCGCATACTTGTTTCCTTCAGCAATTTCGTAGACCTTTTTCCATCGAGCAGCATTATCACCGTCAAAAAGAATGACTTCCGCACCAAGGGCTTTTGTATTTTCAATCTTGATTTTGGGTGTGGTGACCGGAAGTACCAATATCACTTTTACGCCGAGCATCTTCGCCGCGTAAGAAAGCCCCTGGGCATGGTTGCCCGACGACGTCGCGATAATGCCGTTTGCGATCTCTTCTCTCGAGAGCGAGAGAGCCTTGTTCAGGGCACCGCGGATCTTGAAGGCGCCAGTAATCTGCAGGGTTTCGGGTTTGAGATAAAGCTGACAGCCAGCGGCCTTCTCGATTTTCTGCGCACGCAATAGCGGCGTGTGCCTGACGTGCGGTTTCAGCCGTTCCTGGGCTTCACGGATGTCCTGAATGGTGGGGTAATTGCGCATGGTCATTACTCAAAGAACTGAAAGAAGGTGCCGACGTTATTGGCTATGGCGTTCTGATAGATTTTGCTGGCTGTCGTATTGTCTTGTATGGCCATTCCCGTGGAATCGAAAATCGTGATTTCGTCATCACTTTCTCGTCCCGGCTTCCTTCCCAGCAATACCTCGCCGATTTCGCCATGGATGTCGTCTTTGGTGATGATGTTTCCATTCAGCGGGTGCCAGGTCTCGCCCTTTTCAGTGCATTGCGCGATCGAGTCGACGATGATTCTTGCGTTTCTGAATATCTCCGGATCCAGCTCCTGTTTGCCGCGTTGATCCGTGCCGATTGCAACGATGTGTGTGCCGGGCTTCACCCAATCTGCTTCCACAAGCGACCCTTTCCCGCGGGTCGTCGTGATCAGGACATCGGCCTGCTCAACGGCTTCTTTTTTGGAGTTGGCCATGATTACAGGAATACCGAATTCGCTTTCGATATCGGTCTTGTATTTGGAAAGCGTATCCGGGTTATTGTCCCATGCGTGGATCTCTTCGATCTTCATGGTCTCGTTGATCGCCCGGATTTGCATTCTTGCCTGATTGCCAGTGCCAATCGATGCGATCGTCGAGGCGTTCTTCCTCGCCAGTGCTTTGACGGAGACGGCTCCAGACGCCCCCGTTCTAAGACCAAGGATCAAGCTTCCATCCATGACGCAAATCAACGCACCGCTCCTGCCATCAAACAGGAAAATAGTCGCCATGCCGTTGGGCACGCCGTGTGCTGTTGGGTTATCGATGAACCCTCCAGAAGAGGCTTTCATGGAGATCACTTCATTGGCTTTGTAGTAGCCAAGCTTGAAGTCAATTTCCCCACGAGGCGACGGGAGATCTATTCCGATATAGTCGGGTTGTTCGACCTGATCGCTGTTAAAGGCCTTGTATGCCTCCTCCACCGCGCCGATGACTTCCGCCATGCCGATTAGCCGTCTTACTTCATCCTTCTTAAGCAGCAGCGTTTTCATGCATGACCTTTCTATTTTCTGGCATCGGTACAGCACGCCCAAGACCGAAATCACGATAGTCGGAGAGCGGGGAGATTAGTGGCCGGATTCGCCTCGACCGGAAGCAGATTGCTCTGTATCGCATAGAGGCTTTGGCAGAGAGTTGCGGCATGCGCCTTTTCCGTATTTAGGCGTCAGAGTGTAGGCTCGCCACGGTCGGCACAAGATGCGGTGTGGGCGGCATAGGTTAGCGCGAACGCTTCGCGCACTGCCTTGCGTCGGGAGGAACTGCTGTCTTCTGCGGTTTACCTTGAACCTTGAAGACACAGGCCGGAACCGCATCATGACCAACCAAGCGATCATTCTCGAGAAGATGACACCAAAGCATCTGGACAGGGCATTGGAGCTGTCCCGCCAGGTCCGATGGCCGCATCGGCGCGACGATTGGGAACTGGTCCAGTCAATCAGCCAGGGAATCGTCGCGCTCGAAGAGGAGCGCCTCGTCGCGACCGTCATGATGACGCCCTATGGCGATGACGCCGCCACCATCAACATGGTCATCGTCGATGCCGCGATGCGCGGCCGCGGCCTCGGCCGGAAGATGTTGGAAGAGGCGCTTGCCAAGGCGGGAGAGCGCACCTGCTATCTGGTGGCGACGCAGGAAGGTCTTCCGCTCTATGAGAAGGTGGGTTTCGCTGCGACTGGCGAGACCGTGCAGCACCAGGGCGAGCCGTTGCGGGTTGAGGCGCCGGCCCATGTAACATGGAGCGGGCGCGGCGATCATGCCTACCTGGTGGCGCTGGACAGCGCGGCAAACGGCCATGACCGTTCGGCATTGATGGAGATTCTGCGTGAGCGGGCGAAGTTCGCTGTCATTCGCGATGCCGGCGAGATCCAGGCCTTCGCGGCGATCCGGCCTTTCGGCCGTGGGCTGGTCATCGGACCGGTGGTAGCGAGAAACGATTCCGAAGCCAGGGCCCTGATCGATTTCCTGCTCGCCCATCACCAGGGCAGGTTCGTCCGTATCGACACGGATGCCTCCACGGATCTTGCAGGATGGCTCACCGCGCGCGGGCTCAACCACGCCGGCAGGGGGATCAAGATGCGACGTTTGGGGGCCGCATGCGGGCAAAGCAAGCCCACGTATCACCGCAACTACGCGCTGGTCAGTCAGGCACTCGGTTGATCTGGTCGAAAAGCTGCGGGGACTCGCTTGTCGAACCCGACGGTGCGATCTGCCTCATCCACTCGCCCTCCTATCGCCGCCATGAGGCGGCGGACGGGTGCTGAAATCGGCCAAGGACGCGACTGTCGCCTGCGCGACCGGACATAAGCTGCTCGACGGGGTTCGTGGGGGGTCTGTGGGGCGTCAATGCCCGATACGGGCAGGACAGTATCGTCATCCAAGGTCGCGAACGCAGCCGTCTATAGCGTTTGATACATGACGAAGGCGTCAACATAGCCATGCGTCGGGTGACTGAACGCGCCGGGCAATGTGCCCACAATTTCAAAACCCATTTTCTGCCATAGCGAAACAGCTCGTTCGTTGGTGCTCACCACGAAGTTGAACTGCATCGCCCGATACCCGTGGGCGCGGGCGGTTGCCATTGAGTGTTCGCACAAACTACGTGCGACGCCTTTACCGGTCGCATCAGGCGCTGTGACGTATCCACAATTGCAAACATGCTGACCACCGCCAGCCTGATTGGGACGCATGTAATAGGTGCCGAGGATGGCGCCCGCTTGCTCGGCAACGAAGACTTCCTTGTCTGCTCCCATCCAGTACGCGAGAGCCTCTGCCCGGCTCAGGTTGGGATCAAGCGCATAGGTTTCTCCCGCTCGGATCACGGGCTCAATAATTGACCAGACGGCGGGAGCGTCTGCGGATGAGGCGGGGCGAATATGCATGGCGGCATGATTAGCTTTTGCGGCAGGTGCTGAGAAGCGGGTCATGGTGTTTCTATCCTTTGTTGACTGGAAAATGGCGGCTCCGCCTCGGCGCCTCGAGGTTGCATCACCCTCCGCGCGAAATCGAAAGAGCCAACCTGGTGTTAGTCCGGAATTTTCTGCTGACGAGCCGAGGAATCCGGCCGCCACACCGCCCGCATCGAGGTCTGCTGCGAGATTACTGCTGGAACAGGCTTGCCAGCGGCAAATGCGCTTTGACCAGGGGCGATTTCAGCACGACGAAGCTGAAGTACTTGTCAATGCCGATTTCCGAATCGAGGAGCCGCTCCATCAACGTCTGATACTCTTCGATTCCGGCGGTGACGAATTTGACGAGATAATCGTAGCCTCCGGAAACTAGATGGCACTCGATGACCTGATCGACCTTCTCGATCGCAGTAAGAAATCTGGCGAAGTCCAATTGACGGTGGTTCTTCAGCGTGATTTCGGTGAACACCGTCAACGTCTGGCCCAGCTTTCCGATATTGATCTGGGCAGAATAGCCCTCGATATAGCCCTCCGCCTGCAGCTTTTTCACGCGCAACAAACAGGGACTTGGCGAGAGATTGACCATTTCCGAAAGCTCGACATTCGTCATTCGGCCATTCTTCTGCAATGCGTTAAGTATCTTGACGTCGATGCGATCAAGTTTCATTGGCTAGCTCCCGCTGATATGGTTGCGATGGAGTATTCACGCATCAAACTTCTCAGTAGCCTTATTCGCTCAAGCTGGCTGGCCAGCGGCCTTTGCTGCGCCTCCGGCGCCATGCGCTGGCGCCGACGCCGCGACCCCGCCGAAAAGCAGGCTCTGGCGGAGCCGGAGAGGAAGCATCCGAGATGGTGCTTGCTCCGCGCCGAACCGGCGGCACTGGCATCCTTAGCGCCGCCTGGCAGGTTATCCTTCCGAGCTGTCAAATTCCGCAGGGAGCGCTGGTCAGCGTTGATCGAGCAATTTGATCTGGAGATCTTCCCAGTGCTCCTGGAACGCCTCTCGCGCCGTATCGTAGTGGCGGCTTCTCAAGCTGTTGATGAGCCGCTCGTGTTCTTCCGCCATTTCTTCCGCAGTGGCGTAGAAATCCTGCCGCTGTGCGAGGAGAAGCTCGATCTCGCCCTCGAGGTCTGAATAGGTTCGCTTCAGCCGAGCGCTGCCGCTAGCGGCAATGATCGCGCGGTGGAAGTCACGGTCCGCGGCAACCAGCAGCGATCTGTCGGAGGATAGAGTCGACCTGTGCATCACCTCGACCGCCTCCAGCGCCAGAGGTGGGATGACCCCGGTCAGCACGATCAGACGAATGGCCTCGCCTTCGATGGCGCCGCGCACGCGTGTGATGTCGACGATATCGTCGGGCCCGAATTCGGGCACCACAAAACCTCTGTTCGGTATCTGACGCAGCAGGCCCTGCGTGACGAGCACCTGGGCTGCTGTACGGAATGTGTGCCGCGAGGTCGAATGCTCCTCGCACATCTTCACGTCCCGGAGGAACTCGCCCGGTTGGAAATCCCCTGACAAGATGCGCCGTCGCAAGGCGTGTGTCAGGGTTTCCACCGCGCTAGCGGGCAAGGGCTCGACATTCATCTCAAGATCTTCGGCTTGATTCCTGGCGTGCAGCGTCGGCATGGCTTTGGCTTCGCTCGTTGATTTTTGCATACCTACGCCATATGCGGCGGCGTAGGGCAAGGGAGATGATATTGTGCCGCCCATGGTGGCGGGTCCTAGATCTGCACGCACCGAAGCGCCTCGTCGACGCCCTCGAGCAGACGTGCCGCGTTGGCCGATGTGAAGATGAGCGGGGGCCTGATCTTCAGGATATGCGCGTCCGCTCCGGTCGCGGAAATGAGGATGCGCCGGTCGCGCAAGGCATTGACGGCTGCAAGCGCACGGTCCATGTCCGGTGTTCTCCGGTCTCGATCCTTGACGAGTTCGACGGCGAAATAGAGGCCGGTCCCGCGAACATCGCCGACGAATTCATATTTCGTCTGTAGGTCCCGGAGGCCGTCGAGGATTTCGCCGCCGACCGTGGCGGCGTTGTCTAACAGGCCCTCTTCGAGGATCGTGTCGAGCACGGCCCTTGCAGCGGCGATAGCGACGGAGTTGCCGCCAAACGTGTTGAAGTAGCGCATGCTGGATCCGAACTCGGCGACGAGTTCGGGCCGCAGGACCACGCCGGCAACGGGATAGCCGTTGCCCATGGGCTTGCCCATGGTGACGATGTCGGGATCGACCTTGTGACGGGAGTGACCCCAAAGATGGGTGCCGGTCCGCCCGAATCCGGACTGCACCTCGTCGGCGATGAACAGGCCGCCCGCCTTTCGCACCACTTCCGCCACCGGCGCCAATACGTCCGTCGGATCGACATAGAGACCATCGGAAGAGAAGACGGAGTCGGCGATGAAGGCCGCCAGGCCGCCGCCATGCCGCTCCATGTCGCCGATCTGCCGCGCGACATCCTCCGCCATCCGCCGGCCGATTTCCTCGACGGGCAGGCGATAGGAATCCGGCGCGGCGACCGTGCGAAGATAGGGATCCAGAGCCGACTTCTTGCCGAGCGACGGCGAGATTGCCGCCACCGCGCCGCTGTTGCCGTGATAGGCTTCGGCCGTGACGATTACGCCGGTCTTGCGTGTGTGGTAACGCGCGATACGCAAGGCGAGATCGTTGGCTTCCGAGCCGGTGCATGTGAACATCGCGCATCCGGTCCGCCCGAGTTCGCCACCGAACGTATTGATCAGCGCTTCAGCATAGTCCAGCAGGGGCTCCTGCATGTAACGCGTGTGGGTACAGAGTACCTCGAGCTGCTTCTGGATCGCCTCGACGACACGCGGATGAGAGTGACCCAGCGATACCACGTTGTTGTAGGCGTCGAGATATTCGTTGCCATGCCTATCATAAAGGAAGACGCCCTTAGCGCGGGAGACCTCAACCGGCGACTTGTAGAAGAGCCGATAAGCGGGCCCGAGCAGCCTTTGCCGCCTGGTGATATGCGCCAGATCTTCACTTGTGAGATGAGACGTGTCCTGAGGATTGAAGCCATTTGGCATGTCACCACGGAAGCCCTTGGGCAGGGTAGTCGCTTGCTTGGACATTACGGTTCCTATCGTGTCAGAAGATCGGAAATCTGTGCGGTCGAAATCGAGTGGAACCACTCGAGGTGGGCCCAGCCGGCTTCGGTATTGCGCAGGATATAGCGGCTATTCTCGGGGAAGATTTCGGCGCGCCAGCACGTCAGCAGCGCACGGACCGCAAGACGGCCCATCGACAGGAAGGGGATGAGCCGGAGTTCCTCGTCCGTCAGTTCGGCGTGGCGGAGATAGCCGCGCAGAACGTCGCGCGGTTCGTCGAACAGGTCACGCCGGTTCCCATGGTCGAACGTTTTTGGCATCTGATTCATCAACGCCGTGGAGACATCGACGGCGATGGCGGTACGGACCGCATCGCCGAAGTCGATGACGCCGGTCAGGAACTGCGGGCTGGCGTGATCGACGACCAGGTTCGACGTATTGAAGTCGTTGTGGAGCACCTGCCGCCGGCACAGGTCGAGGCTCGGCTTGACTTCGGCAAACCGCTCGAGCGCGCGGACGGTCCAGGCCCGCTTGCCGCCCGCGGGGATGAAGCTCAACAGATCGGTGAGATCGAGCAGATGGGTGACGTCCCATGCCACCGCCCGGCCGTCTGCGGGATGCGAGAAATCGGCCATGGAATGACGCAGCTTGGCCAGGATTTCGCCGATCCGTTCGCGCTGCGGGGCTGTGGCAGATGTCCGATCGAGCGGAGTGCCGGGAAGGAAGGTAATGAGCCGCACCACTCGCCGCTCGCCGGCCCTGATCGCGACGATGGGCAAATCCGCGCCGTCGAGGTCGCGAAGTGCACGGGGGATGGGTAGGTCAGGGGCCCGCTGCTCGAGATGGCGCATCAGCGCGACCTGGAAATCGAGCTCTTCCATCCGCTCGGAAGGATGAGCGATCTTCAGCACGAACTTCCCGCGGGTCGCGCAGTTGAGGAGGAACGTGTCGTCTTTCTCGGTTTCAAAGCGCGTGGCCGAGCCACGCGCGCCGTATAGTCGTTCGGCGATTTCTTCGGCTTCCGCAGCGCCCACGGGATGGCACGCCTCGGAAAGCTCAGGGACGCGGGCTGGCCCGCACTGATGCTTGTGACCCATCTTCAACTCATTCAGATCCTGCCTCGGGAATGGGCAGCTCGATGGCCTCAGTATCTCACATTCGGAATTTTGTACAACAATTTCTTTTCTGGTGGAGGTTTCTTGCCGCTGGAATCGATCTCTTTCTGACGAATGGCGGTTGACGACAGCGCAGAGATATACCAATGAAATACCTACAAAAATCTCAGCGTTATCGGGCATTTCAGCTATATGTTCGCGCAATTTGTTGGTGCTTGGATGCGGCGCACGCAAGCTGTCGGCAAGCGCCAAGGAGACCGGTTACCGGAAAAATTGTTGGACAATCTGTTGCCATCGCCGAAAAGTTATGCCAGTGTGCTCGCACTGGCCGGAATGCAGTTACGATGACCTTGGATAGGCACACTGTGCCGAAAAAACTGGATAGGATACACGCCATGACTCAATTTCGACCGAAGTACGTCACCTTCGACTGCTACGGCACGCTCACCAATTTCGACATGGCCGGCGCTGCGCGACGCGTCTACGCCGAGCGTCTCTCCCCAGAAGCGATGGCCAGCTTTGTCGAGGCTTTCAGAGGCTATCGGCTTGACGAGGTGCTAGGGCCGTGGAAGCCCTTCCTCGAAGTGGTGCACAATTCCATCGAACGCAGTTGCAAACGCATCGGCATTCCTTTCAAACCCGAAGACGCGCAGCGCATCTATGACGAAGTGCCAACCTGGGGTCCGCACCCGGACGTCCCGGCTGGCCTGTCCAGGGTGGCCAAGGAAATTCCGCTGGTCATCCTGTCGAACTCTATGAACAGCCTGATCATGTCGAACGTGGAAAAGCTGGGCGCGCCCATCCATATGGTCATCACGGCAGAAGAAGTCGGGGCATACAAACCTCTGATGAAGGGCTTCGAATACATGCTCGACAAGCTCGGCTGCGGGCCCGAAGACATCACTCATGTGTCCTCATCCTTCCGCTACGACCTGATGACCGCCTATGACCTCGGCATCAAGAGCAAGGTCTGGGTCAACCGCGGCCATGAGCCGGCCAATCCCTATTACGAATACACCGAGATCAAGGATATCGGCGGGTTAGCCGCCGCCGTTGGCCTGGAGCCAGCCCTAAAGCGCGCCTGAAAAGTCTAGCGCTCAGGCGCTGTTGCTACGATGAGACTGGGGCGGGTCATTCGCCCCTTCTCTCGTTCGAAGGGGAGCAAGCATGGGCCTTTCCGGGGACTCCTTCCGCACGAGTGACCTGCTGGCGTTAGAGGATGGTGTGATCCGAACGTGACGCAACGGAACGTCGGGCTCGACGCGTTTGTTACGCGGCCGCTATCAATGTCCGCTTTCGAGTAACCGGGGCTGCTCCTCAACGACCGAGTTGGGGCGGACGGCGGTCGTCCGCGAAGCATGCGGGAGTGACTGGACCGGGGTCGATCTTTCCGGTTCCCATCTATCCTGACAGCTCGACGGGTCCACGGGTCTGTGGTGCGTAATGCCGGATACGGGCAGGGCAGCATCGCCATCCAACCCGAACGCCGACCCGTGTGTAGCGCTCGAAGGCGGCGGGAGCGTCAGCGGATGAGGCGGGGCGAATATGCATGGCGGCATGTTCAGCGTTTGAAGCAGGTGCTGAAAGGCAGGTGTTTTCATCCTTTATTGACTGGAAAATGGCGGCGCCGCCTTTCGACGTCTCGACGGTGGGATCATCGTCCATGCGCAATCGAAAGGGCCAACCGGACTTCGAGTTCAGAATTTTCTGCTGACGAGCCAAGGAAATCGGCCGGTAGAGCGGCTGAGGCGAGCCTATGATTGCTCATAACGGAAACAGATCCCGCCAAAAAAGGACGAAGCGCATGGCCACTTTCCGCCCGAAATACATCACTTTCGACTGCCACGGCACGCTAATCAACTTTCAGATGGCGGAGGCGGCGCGCGATCTTTACGGCGCCCGAATGAGCGAGCAGAAGATGCTGCAGTTCATCGCGGACTTCTCTGCCTACCGGCTCGATGAAGTCATGGCCGACTGGAAGCCCTATGCGGAGGTGGTCTACAACGCACTGTCGAGGACCTGCAAACGCAACGGCATCGACTTCAAGGACGAAGACGCCCAGATGGTATACGAACGCGTTCCCACCTGGGGGCCGCATCCGGACGTTCCGGCTGGTCTTGCCAAGGTGGCCAAGGAAATTCCGCTGGTCATCCTGTCAAATGCAATGAACTCGCAGATCATGTCCAACGTCGAGAAGCTCGGCGCGCCGTTCCACGCCGTTTACACCGCCGAAGAGGCGGGGGCCTACAAGCCGCACTTCCGGGCCTTCGAGTATATGCTCGACATGCTTGGTTGCGGTCCGGAGGACATACTGCATTGCTCCTCCTCGTTCCGCTACGATCTGATGTCCGCACATGATCTCGGGATCAAGAACAAGGTTTGGGTCAATCGCGGTCACGAGCCGGCCAATCCCTATTACGGTTATACCGAGATCGCCGGCATCTCGGAATTGCCAGGCGTCGTCGGGCTCTGAAGGCCTCTCTCCGGCAACTCGATAACTCGATTCGCCGGAATGTCGACGACCGATGGAGGCCATCGCGGTGCCGCCGTCTTCGGCGGTGGCACCGCGGCCCCGCGCGGCGAGGTCATGCCCAAAGCGAACCGAGACGATCGTGCTGGAGGCGGGGGCGGTAGTTCCGGCGCCTTCAGCAGCAAACGCCCGACCTTAATCGAGGCTGGGCGCAGCCATACAGATGCCATCTCGACGGCCGCTTTTCGGATGAGCATGCCGCCTGGCTCCAAACAGTGCGAGGGTCTCTATCTTGGGTGCTTGTAACGATGCGGTTCCAGACGACGGCGAGGGTCATCTAGACGGCAACCAGTCGGTCTGCGCGCCTTTCACCGAAGCATATTTTCGAGCCGCTGCCGCTATTCTGGCGACAAAGCAAAGCGCTGCGGAAGCACGAGGGTCGGGTGGTGAGCTGCTACTACGCCATTACGGCTTGACGGGAACGATCATGGTACTGTCCTCGGAAGTCGAGTGTACCTCGGACGTCACCCTGTTGAACGGCGATCGGTTGATCCTCAAGACATCAGCGCGGCCGGAAGGACGAGACAGTTTCCGCTTCCAGGTTGCGGCCCTTGCAGGGCTGGAAGGCGCTTGCGGTTTCGCAGCACCTCACATCGTGCGTACCAGCGGTGGTACGCTGATGTTCGAAGAGGAGGAGATTTGCGGCTACCTGCAGACCCGACTTTCGGGTGTGCCGCTGCACCAGGCGAACGCAACTCCGGACGTCCTTTACCGGGTCGGCCAGGCGCTTGCTCGGCTCAGTTTAACTCTCGAGCCTCTGAAGTTGCCCGCCATGCACCGCCCGGTCCTTTGGCATGTTGGATGTTGGCCGAGGCTGATGGAACTGGAGGAGCATCTGCCTTCAGGGCCCGTTGCGGATTCCGTGCGTGTTGCCATGGGCAATTATGTCGAGCTTATCGAGCCGCAACTGCGCGAGATAGCATGGCAGGTCACGCACAATGACCCCAGCCCGTTCAATACACTCCTGACCGATGATGGTGTCGCGTTCATCGATTTCGGCGACGGCTGCTGGGGTCCACGGATTGAGGATCTCGCGGTTGCGGCCAGCCACGTGGTGACGGACCCGTCTTTGGCTCTGGGCGGCGCAGAAAATCTCATCGCTGGTTATGCTTCGGTACGCCCGCTTTCCGCGCTCGAGGCAAAACTGCTCGTTGGATTGATAAAGGCGCGGCAAAGCGCCCTCATCCTGATCAACTCCTGGCGAGCCGGGCTGTTTCCGGCCGAGGCAGCATACATCAAGAAGAACGTGGCCCGAGCCGAACGCGGGCTCTCTATCCTATCGGCACTAGGCGTCGGGGAGGCCGAGCTGGCTGTGCGTCGCGCGGTGCCTTAGCCCGGCGTTGCTGGAGGCACTCCAAGCGCTTCGTCACTCGCCTTGGTAATCAGTACGTAACTCGCGACCTTCTCGCGGATGGAAACCCTAAGCAGGATCAAATTCATGTCCACCGATCTCATGCCCAACCGCTTTACCCCCGGGGAAGCCACAATTCCTCCCCGGGAATCAGAGTTGATCGCCCGGCGCGACAGCGTACTGGGAGCCTCCTACAGGCTGCAATACCGCCGACCGGTCCATTTCGTTCGCGGCGAGGGGATATGGCTCTACGACCCCGACGGACATCGCTATCTGGATTTCTATAACAATGTGCCCTCTCTCGGGCATTGCAATCCCGAGATCAACGCTGCCATGGCAGATCAAGCCAACCGAATTAGCGCAAATACTCGCTATCTCGAACCGAGGCTAGTCGACTATGCCGAACGGCTCGTGGCCACCTTTCCCGAGGAGTTGAGCCGCGTTGTCTTCACCTGCACCGGCAGCGAGTCGAACGATCTGGCGCTGCGGATCGCCCGGCTGACCAGCGGCAGCGAGGGCGTGATCGTCTCTTCCCATGCCTATCACGGCACCAGCGCGGCCACGGCGATGGTGTCGCCCAACCTGGGCGACGCCGTCAAGCTCAGTCCTGCCGTGCGTATGGTGCAGTTGCACGGGCCCGCGGGCGTACCGGAACGGCAAGCCGCGACGTTCTTTGAAGAACAGGTTCGTTCCGCCATTGCCGATTTGAATCGACGTGGCAGCGGCGTCGCGGCCCTCGTCATCGACAGCATTTTCTCCAGTGACGGCGTCTGGGTGGACCCGCCTGGCTTCATCGCCGGCGGCGTTAGGGCCGTGCGGGAGGCGGGCGGTCTCGTCATCGCCGATGAAGTGCAGCCGGGATTCGGACGGACGGGCACGCACATGTGGGGTTTTGAGCGGCACGAAGTTGTTCCGGACCTCGTTACCCTCGGCAAGCCCATGGGCAATGGATTTCCAATCGGCGCGGTCGTCGGCCGTAAGGCACCGATGGACCGCTTTGGCGCCACTGCCCGGTACTCGAACACCTTCGGCGGCAATACCGTCGGGATCGCGGCGGCTGACACCGTCCTGACAATCTTGCAAAGGGATCGGATCCCCGAGCATGCGCACGCCATGAGTGAGCGCCTGAGGCTGGGGTTGGAGCATCTTGCCAAGCTGCACCCCGGCATTCGCAGTATTCGAAATGCCGGGCTGTTCTTCGGCATCGACATCGGGTTGGATGGAGCGGGAGAGGCCGGCCGGCGCGCCATGGCTTTGGATATCGTAAACCTGATGCGCGACGATGGCGTTCTGATCAGTACGACGGGCGCCAACGAGGATACCCTGAAGGTTCGCCCGCCGCTGATTTGCCAGGCGGAGCATGTGGACCGGTTCCTTGAAGCCATGGAGTGCGCGCTCAAGAAGGCCGTCGCGCAGGTGTAACCTAGGCTGCCTCGGCGGCCGAATTTACCGAATTGCGGGCTCGAGCGATCCTCATAAGCGAAAGTAAGTCCATGAAACTCGATCGGATCGACGTCAAGATACTGCACGTGCTGCAGCAGAATGGCCGAATGACGAATGTGGAACTTTCGGAGGTGGTGAACCTATCGCCGAGCCCGTGCCTCATGCGTGTGAAGAAGCTGCAGTCGGAGGGCTACATTGAGGGCTATTCGGCCCAGATCAATGTCGCCAAGTTGGGGCAGACGTTAACGGTGTTCACGGAGGTCACGCTCAAGAACCACCGGCAGACCGACTTTGCACGCTTCCTCGCCGCGGTCGAGAAGATCGATCAACTGATCGAGTGCCATGTGGTCTCCGGCGGCTACGACTACCTCTTGAAACTCGTGACCACCGGGATCGGCGAATATCAAGAAATCATGGAGCGGCTGGTCGAGTTGGACGTCGGCATCGACAAATATTTCAGCTTCGTCGTGCTGAAATCGCCGATCGTGAAGGGGCACCTGCCGCTGACGAACCTGTTTCGGCCATAGAATCTCATCAACACTTCGCCCTTTGCTCCGATGGGACAAAGGGCGTTTCGATCACTAGCGAGAAGGCGCACCGCCATGAAATTCCTCCCCTACTGGCACGACAATGCCCCGGCCTTCGCAGGGGCGGCACAGGGTCCCGTCGATGGCCACTATGACGTCGCAGTGATCGGCGGCGGCTTCACCGGTCTTGGCGCCGCCCGGCAGCTCGCCAAGGCAGGGGCCAAGGTCGTCGTGCTGGAGGCGGAGAATGTCGGCTGGGGCGCCTCCGGCCGCAATGGCGGCCACCTGAACAACGGACTTGCGCATAGCTATTTGGCGGCGAAGGCCGAACTCGGCAAGGAGCGGGCGATCGCACTTTACAAGGCCTTGGACGACTCGATCGACACGCTCGAGGGGCTGATCGCGCAGGAGGGCATCGACTGCAATTTCCGCCGCGCCGGAAAACTGAAGCTCGCCTCCAAGCCCCAGCATTTCCAAGCGATCGCCCGCAACTTCGAAGCGGTCAATGCAGAGGTCGATCCCGACACGGCGTTGCTCAGTGCAGACGACCTGAAGCGAGAAATCGGCTCGCCCTTCCATGGCGCGATGCTCTCGAAAAAGAGCGCAATGATGCATATGGGCCGCTATGTCGTCGGGTTGGCCGAGGCAGCCAAGCGTCACGGCGCGACGATCTTCGAGAAGGCAGCCGTCACAGAACATCGGCAGGCGGGCAGCCGCCATCATCTGAAAACGACCCGTGGCAGCGTCACCGCGGATGCGGTGCTTGTCGCCACCGGGGCCTATACGCCCTCGACCTTCGGCTATTTCCGCCGTCGGATCATCACGGTTGGCAGCTTCATCATCGCCACGCGGCCACTGACCGAAGCGGAGATCGCCGCGACGATGCCCGGGAACCGCACATACGTCACGTCGATGAACATCGGCAACTACTTCCGGCTCTCGCCGGACAACCGGCTGATCTTCGGAGGCCGCGCCCGCTTCTCGGCAAGCTCCGACCAGCGTTCGGACGCGAAGATCGGCGCAATTCTCCAGACACGCCTCGCAGAGATCTTCCCGCAACTTGCCAATGCCGAGATCGACTATTGTTGGGGCGGCCTTGTCGACATAACCAAGGACCGCTTCCCGCGCGCCGGCTATCATGACGGCGTATGGTACGCCATGGGCTATTCCGGCCATGGCGCCCAGCTTTCCACTCATCTCGGCATGATCATGGCGGATGCGATCCTTGACCGGCCGGACCGCAACCCGCTGAAGGGCCTCGATTGGCCGGCGGTGCCGGGACATTTCGGCACGCCCTGGTTCCTGCCGCTGGTTGGCATGTATTATAAGATGCTGGACAGGTTCCAGTAGGATACTTCTTCTCTGCCTGCGGAAGCGTCAGGGCCGAGGTTACGGAACGGTCGACGTAAGGCGAGTCGGAGGGCCTAGCCGATACACAGATGGCGTCCCGTTCGTGCTCAATCAACTGGAACTGAGCGCCGCTGATCGGAGACTCGCTCGACGCTCGAGGCAGTCGATTCTTTCATCGTAGATGAACGAGAGCGAAGTCCGGTGACCTTAACGAGCAGGGTCTGGACAACGCCGATCTCGACCTGTTCTTGGAGCCGACCGACATCAGCGGCGCCGACATGACCTTTATGCACCAATTTCCGGTTCGACGCAGAGGAGGAGGCTAGCGCCCTGACCAAGGCCGCATTTTCCGTTACTGGTCGATTAACGCTTTCGCCTGGTTCTTCATGGAGGTGATCGCAAGAAGCTGATGTGTCAAGCCTGGACCGCTTGCAGGGAAGCGTCCCTCCAGGGCGGCGGTGCCGACCGTGAAGCCGGCGGCCCGGCCGCTGACGACGGCGTGAATGCGTTCGGCGCGGTCAATCGAACCTGCGACGATGACCGGCTTGGCGACAGTGGCGCAGACGGCCCGGATGAGGTCTGCGACGTCGACATGGGCGCGATAGGCAAGGAGATCGAGGCCGTGGACGCCCTCGCGGGCGGCAAGGTCTTTAGCGCTTGCAACGATCTCCGTCGTGGAACCCTCAAGAACGCTGGGATGACCCGCAATGCGGCCGGGGAAGGGGTAGTAGCGGATCCCACTTCCCTTAAGGAGCGGAAGGACGTCGTCGACGTGGGTGCCGCCAAGCAGATAGTCGACCCCGAGCGTGAGGGCGGCGCGCACCGACGCGATTTCGCTGGCGCGGTCGAGTGAAACCACTTCGAGATAACTCTTCGCGCCTGCGGCCCGGATTTCCCGGTTCAGCTCGGAGAGCATTTGGAACGGCAGGCCGATATCCTTGAAGCCGATATGACGGACACCCGCAGAAAGCACCAAGGGAAGCTGCTCCAGCGCATCCGGGATCGTCCGGTCGTTGCGGGTCAGCATGAAGATAAAATCGATGGGGGGCACGTCAATTCTCCTGGTCGTGCGGTGCCTTCGCCAGTCGGCGGGCGTAGTCGATCGCTGTTTCGAGACTCCTCGGATCGGCAATGCCACGGCCGGCGATATCGAAGGCGGTGCCGTGGTCGGGGCTTGTGCGCACGAAGGGCAGGCCGAGCGTGATGTTCACGCCCTTTTCCAGTCCGAGATATTTGACGGGGATCAGCCCCTGGTCGTGATACTGGGCGACGACCACGTCGAAGCGGCCGTTTCGCGCCTGCATGAAAACCGTATCGCCGGGCCAGGGGCCACTGGCGTCTATGCCCTCCGCACGGGCTGCCGCGATGGCGGGCGCGATGATGCGGATTTCCTCGTCTCCGAAGAGACCGCCTTCGCCGGCATGCGGATTGAGCCCTGCAACGGCGATGCGGGGGCGGTCGATTCCCAGCGCAAGCCCACCCTGGTGGGCGAGGCGTATCGCGGACATCTGTGCCGGAAAATCGGCCTGGCGGATCGCGTCCGCCAGCGAACAGTGGATCGTCACGAGAACGGTTCGAATGTCGTCATTGGCGAGCATCATCGCCACGCGCCCCGCACCACCTTTTTCCGCGAGGATTTCCGTGTGGCCGGGGTAGGGAAGCCCCGCAGCGGCGAGCGCCTCCTTGTGGATCGGCGCCGTCACGATGCCGGCGACTTTGCCCGTCCTGGCGAGTTCGATTGCCGCAACGATGGCATCATAGGCCATGCGGCCGCTGGTGGCGCTCACCTTGCCGAGTGCAGGTGGGGTTTCGACGCGGGACGCGGCGATGATATTCAGGCCTCCATCCGGTTTCGCGTCGGCGATGTCATGGATCTCGTTCAGATGCAGACCACCGCCGAGGCTGGCGATCGCCTTCGCCATTACGGCCGGATCGCCGACGACGACACAGCGACGTAAGTCGGTACGGGCAAGCATTGTCTTTGCCGCGATCTCCGGCCCGATGCCGGAGGGATCGCCCATGGTGACGGCGAGCGGCGGCAGGGAGGTGTTCATGCGGTCTCCTTTCCAATTCGGCGAATCGTGTCGGCGGCATTGCGCAGCGTCATGGCGGAACCGAAGCCTCCTGCTTTCATGGCGAGCAGCGTCATTCGTCCATCGGCAAGACGAGCGCAGCCGAGGGGAAAGCCGGGCTCGAGTTCGCGGATCAAGTCGAAAGCGTGAAGGGAGAGCCGTTCCAAAAGAGCGTGCATCGTTTCGCCACCCGTTGCGATGATGGCGTCGTATCGATGCCGGGACAAAGCGATCTCTGCCTCGTCCACCAGAGTGGCGAGGGCCTTCGCCGGGTTGCTGGTGCGGATGTGCGGAGTACGGATACAGATGACAGAAGCTGCCTCGTCAATATCCGTCGCACGGATTGCGACCGAAGCGCCTGTCGCGGCCAAAGTCTCGCACTGCGAATGGCTGACATGGTTTGCGCTGCCGACAAGCACGAGAACACGGTGCGGCGTGGCTTCGGGCGTGAAGATGTCCTGGCCTGTGCGCCGCTCGATTACCGTGGCTAACGCTTCCGCCATACCTGGCGAGCCGACCCAAAGCGCCGGGCCGTGCTTCTGGATCTCCGCAATCCGACGATTCAGCATCACCTGCTCGCATGCATCGACGATGACTACCGGAGCGTCGCCGATGGCCTTGCCGATCTCGCCGTCCAAGGTGTGCGCGGAAATTCTGGCGATCCGGCCGAGGCTGGGCTCGATCAAGTCTTCGATGCGCGACGTGTGGGCGGGATGGACTGGGTCGCGGCTGTACGCCGTTTGTGCAACCGGCTCACCGTGCAGCAGTTGAATGCCCTCGATCGTCGTGCGCCCGGCAGCGGGAAAAGCAGGTGCGATGACCAAACGTGGCCGGCCGCTGGCCTGGAATGCGGCGGCAATTTCCACGCGGATATGGCCACGCAGGGTGGAGTCAATCGTCTTATAGAGGAACGGCCTGTCTGCAAGCGTCGTTACCGCCTGGCGCGTCACATGCGCTGCATTGGTCTCGTCGAGCGTGCGACTGCCGGTGTCTATGGAGACCAGACTGGCATGGGAATCGTCCGGTCTTACTCTGCAGATGCGGGGGATATAGCCGCGTTTCAGGAAAGCGATGGCCCCGTCCGCCGCGCTTGTCAGGTCGTCTGCGACGACGCCAATGTGTTTGATCTGGTCAATCGTTTCTGCCATGACCCTGAGGCTATTCTTCAAGACTTGAGAGGAATATCGATATGATTTCACAGGTATTGGTGATACATTGTCACCAATGAAGCGTTCGGACCTTCCTTCCCTCGATGATCTGCGTGCCTTTGAGGTCGTTGCCCGCCTGGGTTCCGTACGTGCGGCCGCGTCTGAGTTAAACCTGACGCATGGTGCCGTCAGCCGGCGCGTTTCGAAACTCTCCGAACACCTCGATATCCGTTTGCTGGAACCGGATGGGCGCGGCCTGAGGCTGACGGGAGAGGGCACGCGCCTGGCGCAGGCGACGACGGGCGCGCTGGCGCTCGTTGCGTCGGCGTTGCAGGATATCCGCAAAGTCGACGTGTCACCGCCGATCGTCGTTTCCTGCGAACGGTCCGTCGCCATGGGCTGGCTGATCCCGCGGCTCTCGGAATTCCAGGATCGCCATCCCGAGATCGACCTTCACCTCTCCGTCGGTGGTGGGGGCTTCGACTTTGCGCGCGACCGTATCACGCTCGCGATCCGCAGACTGGATTTCGCGATCGATGCGAACTGGCAGGTCGAACGGTTGATCGAAGAGGAAGTCGGTCCCGTCATGCATCCCGCCATGGCGGATCGGTTCGCGGCCGGTGGTTATGTTGCGCTCGCTGCAAAGACCCGCCAGGATGCCTGGCAGAAGTGGTCCGCCGCCCATCCGGACGCGCCGAAGCCGCGCTCGACGCGCTTTCTTGACCATCATTTCCTGATGGTGGAGGCCGCAGCCGGCGGTCTGGGCGTGGCCATGTGCCCCAAGATTATTGCCCTCGACGATATCCGGAAAGGCCGCCTCGCCGCGCCGCTCGGCTTTCAGCCTGATGGCTCACATTACGGCATCATTCGTTCGGCGCTGGCGAAGAAGACGGCTGCGATCGATCAATTTGTGTCTTGGCTTCTCGCCACCATTCAAGAAGATTTCTGTGCTGCGTCTTGAGCCAACACACCGTCGCGGTGTCCAACCTGATCTCAAAACCGGTCAGGCTTCGAAGCGCAACAACACGCTTCAATACCAGACCGCTATCAGGTGCTCAGGCATTCGGGCCAAGTATGTTTGCTCTGGCTTCGACAATGTGGTCGTACATGTTTCGCTCGGCCTCTCTGCTGTCGCGATCTTTGATGGCGTCAAGAGTGGCCTGATGCTTGGCGATATAGGCCTTCATGCGCTCAGGGGTTAGTGACTGCTCCTTCATTTTCCCCCAGAGGTTTCCTGCCCGTACTGTGTGAATACCTTCATAGAGCGAGGCGAGAAGGCCATTGCGGGCGGCTCCGACGATGATGCGGTGAAAGACAGCGTCCCATTTCTCGAATTCGACCAGGGTTTCCGCCGCGCTGCCCCGATCGATCGATTTCTGCATTTCGTCGATCTCCTGCCTGGTCGCCCGTAACGCCGCCAAGGCGGCGATCTTGGGTTCCATGATTAGCCGAGCCTCGAAGACTTCGGCCGGATAGGTGCGCAACGCGTCTCCCGTGCTGCCTGGCGGGCGACGGAGCGCCGTCGAGGTAACCCCGCTGCCAGCGATAAACGTCCCCCTGCCCACGTGCCTGATGAGCCTGCCCTCCTTCTCCAGAGAAGCAAGCATCCGCCGAAGTGCGGTGCGGGGCAGCCCGAGTTTCAGCGCCAGGTCGCGCTCAGGCGGTAACCGATCCCCGGGCTCCAGACCTTCAGCTTCGATGAAATCTTTCAAGACTACGCTCATGAGCCCTCGCTAATTATTTTCCGCAACCAAATTGATCTATATTGACACCAATTGCAAGACCAATCTTATATTGATTGAGGATCATACCCTGGATTGGTAGCGAATGGCGCTGAACCAGAGGGAATGTATGCTGCGTACTGCTTCAGAACGATTGTCGGATGGCAGCACGCATAGGGCCGGCGACTAAAATCGCAAGGTAACCGCTCCGTTGAAAGGGAGGAATCTCGATGGCCGATAGAACAGAGGCTGTTTCTGGAGACGACGCAGCGCTTTCGGTGCGTGGCCTGACAGTCGACTTGCCGAAAGGCATGGAACGGACCCATGCCGTCGAGAACATCTCGTTTGATCTCAAGCGTGGTCAGATCCTGTGCATTATCGGCGAGTCCGGCTCAGGCAAGTCGGTAACGGCCAACACAATCATGGGGCTCTTGCCGAAGCTGATCCCCGTCTCGTCCGGCGCTATTCATCTCGATGGTACGGCCATCATCGGCGCACCGGCGAAAAAACTGCGAGGACTGCGCGGCCGCGTCGTATCGATGATTTTCCAGGATCCGCTCTCGGCGCTGAACCCGCTGATGACGGTCGGCGAGCAGATTACCGAAGTCCTGACGGCGCATGGCGTCGGCACGAAGGCGTCGCGGCGCAAGCGCGCCATCGAGCTGCTGACGGAAGTCGGTCTGCCCGATCCGGAGCTCATGTACTACCAGTATCCGTTCCGGCTCTCGGGCGGGCAGCGTCAGCGCGTCATGATCGCCATGGCCCTGGCACTTGAACCCACGGTCCTGATCGCCGACGAACCGACCACGGCCCTCGACGTCACCACGCAGGCGCAGATCCTGAAACTGATCCGTGACATTCAGCGCCGCAAGGGCATGAGCGTGATGTTCATCACCCATGACTTCGGTGTCGTGGCTGAGATCGCCGACAGTGTCGTGGTGATGGAAAAAGGTCGCGTTGTCGAGCAGGGCAGCGCCGAGCAGGTTCTCAAATCCCCCACCCATCCCTACACCCAGCGCCTGATCGCCGCCGTCCCGCACCTTACGGGCAAGAATCGGGCTGTTCAGGAGAAGGCGAGCAACGAGACGATCCTGAAGGTCGAAGGATTGTCCAAGACTTATCGCAGCGGCAGTGCCCTGTTCGGCAGCCAACGCATTGTGTCTGCGGTGAAGGACGTCTCATTCGATCTGGCTGCGGGACGCACCCTAGGCGTTGTCGGCGAAAGCGGTTCCGGCAAATCATCGCTGGGAAGGCTTTTGATCAAGCTGCAGGACAGTGATGGCGGTCGGATTCTCTTCGAAGGCCGAGACATCGCAAAGCTTTCGGAATCGCAGTTCCGTCCGCTGCGGCCGCGGATTCAAATGATCTTCCAGGATCCCTTCGCGTCGCTCAACCCGCGTTCGACCATTGGACAAATTCTTACCGTCGGTCCCGTCGCGCACGGCATGCCTTATGCCCAGGCGCGTGAGGAGGCGCGAGCGTTGCTGGCCCATGTCGGTCTCGATGCCGGCGCCTTCGGCCGCTATCCGCACGAGTTTTCCGGGGGGCAACGCCAGCGTATCGGCATCGCCCGGGCTTTGATGTTCAAGCCCAAGCTGCTGATTGCCGACGAGGCGGTCTCTGCGCTCGACGTGTCCATCCAGGCGCAGATCCTCAAGCTGCTCGACCAGATCCAGCGGGAAACCGGCGTTTCAATGATCTTCATCACCCATGATCTGCGCGTCGCCAGCCAGATCTGCGACGAAATCGCAGTGATGCAGAAAGGGCGGATCGTCGAGCACGGCCCGCCGTCCCAAATCTTTCTGAACCCGCAATCGGCCTACACGCGCGAGCTGGTTGCTGCAATTCCCGGGGAGCGACCGAGGGACACTCGACCGATTGCCGTTAATTCTTGAGAGCTGCCGACGAAATACAACTAGGGAGGAAATATCATGACGAAAGATTCTACAACGAAATCGGGCTATTCACGGCGCGACGCGCTACGCTTAATGGCAGCGGGCGGCATTGCGTGCTTTGCCGCTCCCAACCTGCTCGGCAAGCCTGCCTTTGCCGATACTGCTAACCCAACCGGCCGCGTCGTCGTCGGGCTTTCGCAGGAACCCACCGTCTTCCATCCGCTGATGGCCCATATCGAGGTAGACGATGCGGTCCATTTTTCCCTATTCGACGCCCTCTTCCGCATCGATCCGAAGGGTGTTCTTCAGCCCAATCTTGCCGCCGAAGTGCCAACACAGCAGAACGGCGGCATTTCGGAGGACGGTCTGAAGTGGCGCGTCCGCCTGCGTGATGACGTTCGCTGGCACGATGGCGAGCCCTTTACCGCCGAGGATGTGAAGTTCACTCTCGAGCTCATCACCAACCCGAACTTCCGCGCCTGGCGCACGGGCGGGCATTCACTGGTACGAGATATCACGGTGGTTTCCCCGACTGAGCTTACCTGGCGGATGGAGGAGGCTTTCGCCCCTTATCTGTCGTTCCTCACCGAAACCTTTATGGTGCCCAAGCACATTCTTGAGAAAGAGGCCGATCCCAACGCTGCCGCCTTCAATCAGGCACCTGTCGGCACCGGTGCATTCAAATGGGCGCAGCGCGTCGCGGGCGATCATCTCGAGCTGGTCGCGAACCCTCAATATTTTGGGGACGGTCCCTATATCGAGCGGCTCGTCTTCAAGTACATCCCTGACATGACCGTGCTCTACACCCAGTTCAAGAGCGGCGACATCGACCTTACAGACCAGGCATACATCACCGCCGACCACTACGAGGAAGCCAAGACATTGCCGGGCCGTGTGGTGACGCTGGTATCTGGGGCATCAGTCGAGTCGATCTATCTCAATCTCGAGAAGCCGCAATTCAAGGACCCGGCTGTCCGCAAGGCGCTCTATGCCGCGATGGACAGAAAAGCAATTATCGACGCGATCTATTACGGCGTCGGCACGCTCACCGAGACGTTCATGCCACGGACGTCCTACTATTACAATCCGAACCTGCCGGCGCAGGAGTTCAACCTTGACCGGGCGCGACAGATCCTCGACGAGGCGGGCTGGGTTCCGGGGCCGGATGGAATACGTGCCAAGGACGGGGTGCGGCTGTCGTTCGCCAATTCGACGACGTCGGGCAACAATCTGCGCGAACAAGTGCAGCAGTTCCTGCAGCAGACATTCGCGGAGATCGGCGTCGAGATGACGATATCCAATCTGCCGGCGGCCGTCATGTTTGGTGAGTTCTGGCTCAAGTCGCAATTCGACTCGGCGATCGCGGGTGTTACCCATCTCATTGCGGCGGATCCGGACGCCACTAACCGCCTCGCTACCAGCGCAATTGCTGCCAAGGGCGGAAAAGGCTCGAATGTCGGCCAGTATTCCAATCCGGAGGTTGACGCGCTGCTCAAGAAAGGTGCCCAAACCTTCGATCCGGAGGCGCGTCGCGAGATCTACTCCCGTATTCAGGAAATCGTTCGTGAGGACCTGCCGTTCCTGCCGTTGTTTGCCGCTACCTATGTAGTTGGTCGCAAGGAAGGTCTCGAAGGGTGGGAGCCCAATTCCAACACCCGCACCGCCTCCTGGCATGCCGCCGGATGGCGCTGGCAAAGCTGACATACGCTGCCGCCGTCGCGAGTTGCGGCGGCGGCCTATCCATTGATGCTGTCATGAAGGAGGAGAGCCAATGCGCGGCTTCCTGCTCAATCGCCTTTCACAAAGCCTCGTCCTGCTCCTGATTGTTTCGGTCATCGGGTTCGTCGTCCTGAATCTCATTCCGGGCGGCCCGTTGGCGCAATTCGGGCTTGATCCCAGCATGACACAGGATGATCTCAATCGTCTGAAGGAGCAGCTGGGGCTCAACCGCCCGCTGTGGATGCAATATCTCGACTGGGCTTGGCGCCTCGTACAGGGCGACTGGGGTCACTCCTTCCGCGACGGCGCGCCGGTCTTGGATGTGATTGGCCGCCACCTTGTTGCAACGCTGTTGTTGATGGGTTCATCCACCGTCATCGCGATCGCCGTCGGCACGTGG
This sequence comes from Sinorhizobium glycinis, assembly GCF_001651865.1. Classification (GTDB taxonomy): domain Bacteria; phylum Pseudomonadota; class Alphaproteobacteria; order Rhizobiales; family Rhizobiaceae; genus Sinorhizobium; species Sinorhizobium glycinis. Next base: position 380,513 of record NZ_LPUX01000053.1, on the reverse strand, counting down.
ATCGGCATTCGCGGCGCCACGCACCGCTATTCTGTCTTCGACTATCTGGCGACGGTCGGCGCGATGGTGGCGTTGTCGATCCCGACTTTCTGGTTCGGGCTTGTCGGCATCTATGTGTTTTCGCTCCGACTGGGCTGGTTGCCGGCCGGCAACATGTACACGATCGGCGACGGTTCGGTTCTGAACCATATCCATCACCTGATCATGCCGAGCATCGTGCTGGCGCTGGTCCATGTCGCCATCTGGAGCCGCTACATGCGCACGGCGACGCTCGACGTCATCAGCCAGGAATTCGTCAAGACCGCCCGCGCCAAGGGGCTGAGCGAGCGCCGCATCCTGATGAAGCACGTCGTCGGCAATGCGCTGCTGCCAATGATCACGCTGGCGGGAATGCAGCTTCCCAGCGTCCTCACGGGTGCTCTGGTCACCGAGACGGTGTTTACCTGGCCGGGCATGGGCCGACTGTTCCTCGACAGTCTCGGCTACAGCGACTACCCGGTGGTGATGGGGCTGCTCATGTTCTCGGCAATTCTCGTCGTGCTTTGCAACCTGATCGCCGACATCGTCGTCGCCATCATCGATCCCCGTATCCGTCTGAGCTAATCGCCTCATGGACGCTCAACAGGAGGCCACCATTATGACCGCCATTGTCGCAAATTCACGCCAGGAGCGTTGGTGGAACAGCCGAACGGCACACCGCTTCATGAACCACCATCTGGCTCTGCTCGGGATGGTGATGATCGCCATCCTGACGCTGGCGTGCGTCTTGGGCCCCTACGTGCTGCCGTATGATTCACTCTACATCGATCTGCGCGCCCGCTTTGCTCCGCCCTTCACGGGCCACCATTACATGGGCACCGATCCGCTGGGACGGGACTTGGCGGCGCGGCTCTTCATGGCGGGGCGGGTTTCCCTGCTGGTCGGCTTCTCCGCGATGCTGTTGTCGACGCTGATCGGCACCCTTGTCGGCGTGCTTGCGGGCTACCGGGGCGGCTGGATCGGCACGACGCTGATGCGCACGGTGGATGGATTCCTGTCCTTTCCGTCGATCTTCCTGGTGCTGGCGCTTGCCGCGGCGCTGAAGCCAAGCCCGATGATGATTACCGTTGTCATCGCTGCCACGAGCTGGATGGAGGTTGCACGGATCGTCGAGGCCGAGGTCCGCTCCCTTCGCGAGCGGGAATTCGTCCAGGCCGGTCGCATGCTGGGCTTAAGCGGAACCCATATCATGTTCCGCGAGATCCTTCCCAACGCCGTCGGCCCAATCATTGTCGCGGCCACGCTCACCGTCGCCCGCGCCATCCTCATGGAGGCCTATATCAGCTTCCTCGGCTATGGAATTCAGCCGCCGCTGCCCAGTTGGGGCAATATGCTGAACGGTGCGCAGCAGTATCTGGGTACCGCACCTTGGCTGGCGATCATCCCCGGAGCCGCCATTACCATCGCGGTCACCAGCTTCAACTTCATCGGCGATGGGCTCCGGGATGCGCTCGATGTTCGCGGTGATCACAGCTGAGGGAAATGACGTCCGGCCGGTCGCGGCAGCTTTATTGCATGTCGCTCCAAAACTTTACAGCGGTTTGGGACAACGACATGCATAAACCAAAGAGCTAAAGCGCGTCGCATGAACACGTTAATCGCGGCGCGCTTCAGGAAAATGCAGCTCGTGGATGGGTTCGACAGAGGGCGATCCGTAGCTGCTGGACTATGTCACCCGCTCGAACGTCGCCGCTCATTTCTGTCGATAGTCCCAAAAAAGCTTCGCCAAACGCAACGAGAAGTCAGTCCCATGGAAGACTCCAGAGTAGCAGACAAGAACACGCCCTACTGGTGGGAAGAGGCACCCGTCAAACCGCTGCCGCGGCGGCCGCTGGCCAAGAAGCTCGACGTGGCGATCATAGGGGCGGGATACACCGGGCTGTCCGCGGGTCTTGTTCTGGCGCGCGAGGGCCGTTCGGTCGCGGCCTTCGATGCGATGAACCCAGGCGAGGGGGCCTCGACGCGCAACGGCGGAATTACGAGCGGAAGCATTCGGCCCGATTACGCCACGATCACGCGGCGCTTCGGCGAAGAGAAGGCCATTGCAATCGAGGCCGAGGGCAAGATCGCCCGCGAGTTCCTTTATGACTTCATCAGGACCGAAGGGCTCGACTGTGACTTCCAGCTGGTTGGCCAGTTCAAGGGCGTGATCGGATATGACGATTACGAGAAGACGGCCCGCAGCGCCGAAGTGCTGACGAAGAGACTGGGGATCGAGGCCTATGCGGTGCCGTACGCCGAACAGCGCAACTTCATCGGCACGGACTTCTATCGCGGCGGCATGGCGCGGATGGATATTGGCGGGCTGCACCCGGCCAAGTTCCACGCGGAGCTCCTGCGGGTGGCGCTAGCATCGGGACTGACCGTCCATGCCGGTACGCGCGTGACTGCGGTAAAACGCGATGGCTCCGAGTTCCGTGTCGTGACTGAATCCGGCACCGTGCAGGCCCGCCAGGTTCTGGTCTGCACGAACGGCTATACCGATGGCGCGGTTCCCTTCTTGCGCCGCCGGCTGGTTCCGGTTCGCAGCCGGATCATTGTCACCGAGGAGCTCGCGCCGGAGGTGATGGACCGGCTGATGCCGAAGCGGATGATGATGATCGAGGGCCGGCAGCTTGGCTTCTATTACCGCCCGACGCCCGACGGCAAACGCATTTTGTTGGGGGGGCGCGACAGTTCTCGTTTCGGGGATCCCGCCGCGCCGAAGCTGTTTCTGCGGCGGGGCCTGGTAAACCTGTTCCCGGAGCTGGAGAACGTTCGCCTGTCGCACACCTGGTTTGGCAATGTGGCGATGCACCGCGACATGCTGCCCCGCATCTTCGAGAAGGACGGCGTGGTCTATGCCACCGGTTTCTGCGGTTCGGGCGTGGTCTGGGCGCCATGGATCGGAACGCGCGCGGCTCACAAGCTGCTGGGACATGGCGAGCAAGCGCGCACGGCGTTCGACTTCCGGCCGCCTGCGTTCATCCCCCTTTACCGTGGCAATCCCTGGTTCATGCCGGCGATCATTGAGGGCTATCGAATGCAGGACCGCATCGCCCTGTACCGCGCTCGCCGATAGAGCTTAACCATTGAGGATTCTAGCCCTCCTTCCGGGGGGCGCTATTCGAGAAACTCATGCCCAATTCCAGAGGAATACAAAAGATCATGCCGGTCGAGATTCAGAAGGTCCGTGATAGCGCCTCTTTTCCAACCCAGGTGGATGTCGTCGTCATCGGGGCAGGGATCGTCGGTACATGCACGGCCTATGAACTCTCCCGCCAAGGGGTCTCCGTTGCTCTGCTCGAAAAGGGCATCGTCGGCGGCGAGCAGTCAAGCCGCAACTGGGGGTGGGTCCGTCAGCAGAACCGCGATCTCCATGAGCTTGCCCTTGCCATGTACAGTCTGCGGCGCTGGGAGGAGTTGGGCCCCGAGATCGGCCGCGATCTCGGTTTTCGCCGGACCGGAATACTCTACTGCACCAAGAGCGAGGCGGATGTCGCCCGTTGGGAAAAGTGGGGCCAGGCAGCACGCGTCCAGGGATTTCACAGCGAGATACTCACTGCTTCCAAGGCGAACGAGCGGGCTTCGGGCGGTACTTCCTCCTGGATCGGCGGCGTCTGGTCTCCGACCGATGGGAGAGCGGAACCGAGCCTTGCCGTGCCTGCCGTCGCCGAGGCTGCCAAGGAAAGGGGCGTGTCGCTCCATCAGAACTGCGCCGTTCGAGGCCTCGACATTACCAATGGCCGGGTAACAGGGGTGTGGACGGAGCGGGGAAATGTGAAAGCGAGCACCGTTGTTTGCGCCGGCGGGGCATGGGCTTCCCGCTTTTCTCATCGCTATGGCATCGAACTTCCAGTCGCCAACATCGCCGGGACGGCGATCAAGACAACCCCGGCGCCCGAAATCGTTCGGGCAGGATGCCTATCGGCTTCGAACTTCGTGTTGCGGCGTCGGACCGACGGCTCCTACACCATTGCCGTACCCGGGCGCGGTACGCTCGACATCACGCCGCGAGGAATGCGATACGCTTTCAAGTTCTACGAGATGTATCGCAGCAAGATCGGCAAAAAGCTCAAATACCGCCTCAACAGCAGCTTCTGGAATGGTCCCGATGCCTTCGGCAGCTGGGAGAACGACGAGATCTCCCCGTTTGAAAAGAGCCGCATTCTGGATCCGGCGCCCGACGTGGAACTCGTCAAGCTCGCAGTGAAGAACCTTGAAAGCGAATACCCTGCGCTTAAAGGGATCGGGGTCGAGCGCGCCTGGGGCGGGCTCATCGATACCTCTCCGGACCTCGTGCCGGTTATCTCGAGAGTGGAGGAACTCCCCGGCTACGTCATCGCCGCGGGTTTTAGCGGACACGGTTTCGCGATCGGACCGGGGGCTGGCCGGCTGGTGAGCGAGATCGTCATGAATGAAGAGCCACTGACCGACATTTTGCCATACAGGCTGAGCCGGTTCAGCGATGGCTCGGCGATCCGCAGACCGGAAATGATGTAGCCGTTAGATCGGCTGCCGTTTGGAACCCAAGCGATTATTGTCACCGAGCCTCGTCCACTGACGAGACTCCCACCGCTCATGCAAAGGTCGTGGCAACAACCGGGTGGGCGCACATGAAACTGGATAGAATTGACATCAAGATCCTCTCTGAGCTCCAGAAGAACGGACGTATGACTTATGTCGAACTCGCTGAGCTAGTTAACCTATCCGCAACTCCTTGTCTCGTGCGAGTGAAGAAGCTGCAGGCAGAAGGCTATATCGGCGGCTATTCTGCGATGATCAATATTGGAAAGCTTGGCCCGGTTCTGACTGTCTTTACAGAGATAACCCTGAGGAACCATCGCCAGGCCGACATCGCCCGCTTCATGTCGGCCATCCAAAATATAGACCAAATTATCGAATGCCACGTCGTCTCGGGCGATTATGACTATCTCGTCAAGTTCGTGGCGAGCAGCATAGGGGAATACCAGTCGCTGATGGAGCGGTTGGTAGAAATGGACATCGGAATCGAGAAATACTTCAGTTTCGTCGTGCTCAAATCGCCAATCACGAAGTACCATATGCCCCTGACGAATCTGTTCGGCATTTAGTGAGCCTTGGGTCGACCGGACAACTCCCTTGAGAGAGTGGTTTATCAAGCATTTGTCGATAACGCCTCGTAAGGCGCAACAGCCGCAGTACCAAGCCAGCAGACCTGCTTACGCTGATTGAAACTGAAACTCAGAAGGCACTGAGGTCGATTGGCAATGCAAAGCCGACCTTCACTCTGTCCATTATCACCATTGTCTTGAATCCCTTGATATCCGGGTTCTCATAGAAGAACTTTCGCGTAAACACCTCATAGTCCTCCATGCTTTGGGCTGTCACGATCAAGACAAAGTCCGACTCGCCGGTGATGTAATAGCCGTTCATCACCTCAGGTGTTTGGCGGATAGATTGCTTGAACCGGTCCACTATGTCGGCGCGTTCCCGCTCCAAGGACACAAGCACCAGCATGGCGATCGGCCGGCCGATCATCTTCGGCTTCACAATCGAGACATCCGCCTCGATGACCCCATGCTCTCTCAGGCGCCTTACACGTCTTTGCACGGCCGTCGGCGACAGCCCCACCAGTTCACCAAGCACCTCATAGTTGTGCCGATTGTTTGTCTGCAAAACACTCAGTAGGCGAGCGTCTAGCCTGTCGAGTTCCACCCCACACTCCTATGCAGTTTATCTTCGCCTGAGCGCCGCAAAAGCAGGATTCCTGCGTGCGGGGCCCTCAGTCCGTTAAAATCGATCGCTCGGATGCACATAAGCTCTCGCTCATTGGACACGCCAATCCGAGAGAAAATATGCTGAATAATGGGCCATCGGCGCTGGATGCACTGAAAACAAGGAGCGATCTGACGCTTCTCCGCACCAGGGCTTTTGTCGCGGGTGGATGGCATGGGGCGGCCGCCACCGCGGTCGTCGATCCTGCAGGCGACGGAAAATCGCCGATGTCGACGACTGCGACCTTCCCCTCGATAGCGACGCGATCGAGGGCGGCCGGGCACCCGGTGTCTCTGGACAGCAACAATAGACCCGCAATGCGCCTCTTTTCGGCGATGTCAGATTCACCGCGGCGACGGCGTGCACCGATCCCCGTTGGCTTTTGAAGCAATCGGGTCCCCGGAGGCATTCATCGAACTTGAATATGTGTGTTGGCGGTCGCGCCGCCTGAGGAACTTGCAATGAAAACTGTTGTCGAAATAAGCGAAATGGATCGGCGATCTGTCCTACATCCATTCACATATCTGCAGGACTATGCCGAAGGTGCGATCGCGCCGACCATTGTGGAAACTGGCAAGGGTGTTCGCATCAAGGATGCGAGTGGGCGCGAATATATCGATGGTTTTGCCGGTCTTTACTGCGTAAACGTCGGTTATGGCCGAACGGAGGTGGCCGAAGCCATCGCTCGTCAGGCCTACAAGCTGGCCTATTATCACTCCTACGCCGCCCATACCACGGAAGAACTCGCCCGGCTTTCTGATCGGCTTGTGAAAATGGCGCCCGGGCGCATGTCCAAGGTCTTCTTTGGCCTTTCCGGGTCGGACGCCAACGAGACGCAAGCCAAGATCGTTTGGTATTACAACAATCTTCGCGGCAAGCCCGCGAAGAAGAAGATCATTGCGCGCGAACGCGGCTATCACGGATGCTCCGTCGTGTCGGGCTCGATGACCGGGCTCAGCTTCTACCACGACCACATGGACCTGCCCGTAGCCGGCATACTGCGCACCGGCGTGCCTCATCATTATCGCGGCGCATTACCGGGCGAGACGGAAGAGGCGTTTTCTGAACGTCGCGCGCGTGAGCTCGAAGCACTTATCCTGGCCGAAGGCCCGGAAACGGTGGCTGCATTCATCGCTGAACCGGTGCTCGGCACCGGCGGTATTATCCCGCCGCCGTCAGGCTACTGGTCAAGAATCCAGGCGGTGCTGAAGAAGTACGACGTCCTGTTGATTGCTGACGAGGTGATCTGCGGTTTTGGCCGCACGGGAGCAATGTTCGGCTCCGATTTGTACGGCATGGTGCCGGACCTCGTCACGGTCGCGAAGGGGTTGACATCGGCATACGTGCCGCTTTCGGCCGCGATCGTATCCGAACAGGTTTACGACGTCATGCAGGAGGCGACGCCTCAAGTGGGCGCCTTCTCGCACGGCTACACCTATTCCGGCCACCCGATCGGCGCAGCAGCCGCAAACGCGGTCCTTGACATCGTGGAGCGCGACGACCTCCCCGGGCAGGCGGCAAAGAAGGGAGACTATCTCCTGGGCCGGCTCAAGGCCGAATTGGAACAGAACCCAATCGTTGGCGAAGTGCGCGGCGTGGGCATGATGGCGGCGGTCGAATTTGTCCCGGACCGCGGCGTGAAAGTGCCATTCAGTCCCGCGTTGAAGGTCGGCGCGCGTATTTCTCAGGCCGCGCGCAACCGGAACCTCATCGCTCGCGCCATGCCCCATGGCGACATCCTGGGGTTCGCACCACCGCTTACCATGAGCGAAGCGGAGATCGACGAGATGGTCTTCATCGCAAAGGCTGCAGTGGATGAAGTCCTGCGCGAACTTTACGCGCAGGGTGCGGTGAAAGGCTGAGGATACGGCATTGGTCATGAAGGCAAACGTGCTGAAAGTCCGTGAACTCTGCAAATCCTTTGGACCGACGAAGGTATTGAACGGCGTCAGCTTTCGAATGACCGAGGGCGAGGTCATTTCGCTGGTTGGATCGTCCGGTTCGGGCAAGAGCACGGCGCTACGCTGCGTGAATTTCCTTGAGACGCCGACCTCCGGTGAAATCGAGGTCATGGGTGACGCCGTTTCGGCAGCCGTGAACCATCATGGCAAGACCGAGATCCACAGTGCTCACCACATCAGGAACTTCCGGCGTCGCATCGGCATGGTGTTCCAGAACTTCAATCTGTGGCCGCACCAGACCGCGCTTGGCAATGTGACCCTGGCGTTGCTCCACGTGCTCGGAAAGAACAAGCGCGACGCGAAGGAGATCGCGCTCTCGGCACTTGCGAAGGTCGGCATGGCCGATTTTCGCGACCGCTATCCCCATCAACTCTCCGGCGGCCAGCAACAGCGTGTCGCGATCGCCCGCGTGCTCGCGATGAGCCCGAAGATCATGCTTTTCGACGAACCCACCTCCGCGCTTGATCCGGAGCTTGTCGGGGAGGTTCTGAGGGTCATCAGAGGGCTTGCCGACGAGGGAGCCACCATCCTTCTCGTCACCCACGAAATGCGGTTCGCGCGAGACGTCTCGAACCGAATGATCTTCCTGCACAAAGGTGAAATTGAGCAGGACGGTACGCCGGAAGAATTGCTTCGCAATCCAGCGTCTGACGCTGTGGCGCGATTCCTTTCCAGCGTGATGCCACTGGCCGCCTGACGGCCGCTTTCAAACGAAAAGAGGGGTAACTCCAATGTCGACAATCACGAAGCTTCGCTCAGTTCTCGCATCCGGTCTCTTCCTGGCCTCAGCCGCGGCATCGCAAGCCGAAGAAGGCGTACTGCGGATCGGCACTGAAGGAGACGCACCGCTGTTCAGCATGGCCGACGCTGACGGCAACGTTACCGGCTTCGATGCCGACATAGCGAACGGCATCTGCGCTGAGCTCAAGTTGAAGTGCAAGTTCGTTGTCCAATCCTTCAGCACGCTCGTGCCTTCCATGGATAGCGACCGGTTTGACGTCATCATCTCCGGTTTGGGCATCACGGCGGAACGCCAGAAGAAAATCGACTACTCCATTCCGTATGCCACCACGCCCCTCTATTTCGTGGTGGCGAAGGACTCTCCGATCGCCGGCCTCAAGAGCCTGGATGAGATCGTAAAGGCGCTCGACGGCAAGAGCCTCGGCGTGGTCACCGGAACCACATACGCCAGGTTCATCCAAAAACATGTTCCCGGCGCAGATCTGAAAACCTACGACGCAACGACGCAGCAGACGGCTGACCTCGCCGCAGGCCGCCTTGATGCCGCCTTCGGCGACAACCCGACCTGGGCGGATTTCCTCGCCACTCCGGACGGGGCGGGGTTCACCCGAGTGAACGTCAAGATCATGGCGATGGACGATCCAGCGTCGCTCGGTCACGGCATGGGCGTCGGCATGCGCAAGGGCAATGCCGAGCTCAAGGCAAAACTGGATGCGGCGCTCTGCAAAATGGTCACCGAAGGCAAGGTGAAGAATGCCAGCCTTCATTGGTTCAAGGACGATTACACCATTCCCTGCACGAAGTGAGGCTGAGATCCACACGTCGTCGCGGCCGAAGTCGCGACGACGTAACGGGAGATATGTCCGATGTCTTTAGACCTATGGGTTCTACTGGTTGAGCGGGGGTGGGGATTTGCCCTTCTTCGCGGCGCGACGGTGACACTGGCGGTCGGCCTGCTCGGCATGCTCGCCGGGATCATCGTGGCGGTGCCGCTGGCCCTTTTGCGGTGGCGACGCCTTCCCATAATCTCGCAAGCGGTGGACGGCTACAGCATTCTTGTGCGCGGCGTTCCCGGACTGCTCGTCATCTACCTCTTGTTCTTCGGCTCGATCGAGTGGGTTCAGCGGCTGGCAACCGCGTTCGGATACCAAAATAGCGCCGACGACGCTTATCCCTTCGTCATCGGCGTTGTCGCGATCGCGGCAATATCATGTGCCTATTCGATCGAAGTGTTCCGCGGCGCGCTCGACGCCGTGCCGGTGGGCTTGCTGGAAGCGGCAAAATCCCTTGCCCTGCCGACCCACGTCACCTTCTTCCGCGTCACTCTGCCTATCGCTCTGCGACTGGCCCTCGGCGGCCTCAACAATGTTTGGCAGATGACCATCAAGGACACCTCGCTGGTGTCGGTCGTGGGTATGCAGGAATTGATGCGCTCCGCGGCGATCGCCGCCGGCATCACTCGCTCTCCGCTTTTGTTCTACTGCGCCGCTGCAGGGATGTTTTTTGCGCTGACGGCAGTCAGCCAGACGCTCTTCAGTCATACGGAGCGGTTCTTCAACCGTGGCTTCAGTCGGGGATAAGATGGAACTAGACCTTGTCACATATGCGGTTCCGTTCCTTCTGGTGGGCGCCAAGATAACCCTGCTGATCAGCGTCTTCGGCGTCGCTCTGGGATTGCCGTTCGGCATTGCATTGGCTGTCATCCGCACATCCAGGAACCGGATATTGAGCAGGAGCGCGGATATCTACTGCGCCATCTTCCGCGGCACGCCCATGCTGGTGCAGGTCTTCGTGATCTATTACGGACTAGGCCAGCTAGGTGCCGTTCGCAGCAACCCGGTGATCTGGTGGATTGTCGGCGACAGCCTGCATGCGGCGACCCTGGCCAGTCGTGCTCAACACCGGTGCCTATACGGCGGAAATCTTCCGGACCGCACTCCTTTCCCTTCCGCGGGGTCTAATCGAGGCTTCGCAAGCCTGCGGCCTTTCGGTGTGGTCCACTTTTCGCCACGTCAAGTTTCCGCTGGCGGTTAGGCAAGCCTTGCCTGCCTATAGCAGCGAAGTTGCGATCATCGTCAAGGAATCGAGCCTTGCATCGACGATCACGGTCCTCGAGATCACAGGCTATGCCAAACGGTTGATGAGCGAAACCTTCGCCATCATGGACATCTTCATCATCACATCGGCGTTCTACCTGATGATGAACGTGATCAGCTTAACTTCTCTAAAGCTGATCGAGAGAAAACTGTCTTTCGGAAAATAAACGTCACAGTAGAAAGGTGACCTATGTCAAAACTAACCTTCGTCGACCAGAACAATCTCCCGACGCCGCGCAAGGGCGCCCCGCCTCCCGAGCGGCTGGTCGACGGACAGCCGCAGTTTCTTAGCTGGGACATTGCCGCGACCGCAGACGGAAAGATGCGGACGGGCGTATGGGAGGCAACTCCAGGCGCCTACCGTTCGATCAAGGGCGAGACCTTTGAATTCTGCGTCATCCTTTCCGGAGTCTCCGAACTCACCGAGGATGGAGGCGAACCCCGCAGGATCAGCGCTGGTGACGCTTTTGTGATGCATCCCGGCTTCGTCGGCACATGGCGGGTTATCGAGACCACACGCAAACTTTGGGTCGCGCGCGACTGAGCGCGCCGGCATCCGTCGCAAATCCGTGAAGTGCGCGCGACCGCCATCTTTGTGAAAGGCGGCGCGCGCAACGACCTGAGCCTTGTTGCTAGAGCAGGCTTCCGATTGACGTCCCACTGGCTGTTCGACGCTGCCACCAACCCCGGTGCGGTAGGATGAACTGGGCCGCCGCGCCGAGTTGCTGCATGAGCACCTCCGATGAGGGAGCCCGGTACGCGACCACTTGGCCGATCATGACCGGTTTTGAAGCAGGTGAAATATAACGCAATGATTAGCCAACACCTCATCGAGCAGGCACGTGGGCGGATCGCCAATCACGTTGTCCGCACTCCTCTAGCGATATCGACATCGCTTTCCGAACGCATCGGAGCGCAGGTCAGCTTGAAGCTCGAGCATCGCCAATTGACCGGTAGCTTTAAGCTCCGGGGTGCAACCAATGCAGTTCTTCAACTCAGCCAATCGGAGCGCGATCGCGGCGTCATCGCAGCCTCAACCGGCAATCACGGAAGGGCACTGTCCTATGCTGCCCGGGTAGTCGGTTCTAGCGCGACCATTTGCATGTCGCGTCTGGTGCCGGAGAACAAGGTCTCGGAAATCCGACGGCTGGGCGCAACAGTACGGACAGTCGGCTCTTCGCAGGACGACGCACAAGCAGAAGTCGAGCGGCTGGTTGCAGAAGATGGGCTCAGCATGATCCCGCCTTTTGATCATCCCCACGTTATCGCCGGCCAGGGAACGGTCGGGCTTGAAATCGTCGAGGAGATGCCCGAGGTCGCGACTGTTCTCGTTCCACTTTCTGGAGGTGGGTTGGCCGCAGGCGTCGCGGCAGCCGTAAAGGCCAAGCGACCCCAGGCCACGGTCATCGGCGTCACCATGGATCGGGGGGCAGCCATGAAGGCTAGCATCGACGCGGGCCAGCCGGTGCAAGTGAAGGAGTATCGCAGCCTGGCCGACTCGCTCGGCGGTGGAATCGGGTTGGGCAACGCTTTGACTTTCCCGATGTGCAAAGCGCTTCTCGACGATATCGTTCTTGTCAATGAACGCGAGATAGCTGCCGGTGTGCGGCACGCTTACGAAAAAGAGCGGGAGGTCGTCGAAGGCGCTGGCGCAGTTGGTATCGCAGCGCTGCTTTCCGCTAAGCTGGCTCATCTTAAAGGTCCGGTAGCAGTCATACTGTCGGGTCAGAATATCGACATGACATTGCATCGAAAAGTCATCAACGGACTTATATAGAAACTGAGGTGGACTGATGCCTATTATTAGAATACTTACCGAGCCTGAGCTCAGACAGATCATTCCGCTCGACGTCGAGGCGGTTAAATGCACGGAAGGCGCGTTTCGCGCGCTGGCGGTCGATAGTGCGGTGCAGATGCCGCCCATTCTGCGTCTGGATGTGCCTGAGAGCAGAGGCGAAGTCGATGTGAAAACCGCCTATATTCCGGGCTTGACCGGCTTCGCGATCAAAATCAGCCCCGGTTTCTTTGACAATCCGAAGCTCGGCCTTCCGAGTACAAACGGGATGATGGTTTTGCTCTCAAGTAAAACCGGACTGATTCAGGCGCTTCTTCTGGATAATGGCTACCTGACCGACATCAGGACAGCAGCCGCCGGCGCAGTCGCGGCAAAACATCTGTCGCGACACGATGCATCGATCGCAACCATCTTTGGCGCGGGTGTTCAGGCGAGACTGCAACTCCAAGCGCTCACTCTGGTGAGACCAATCCAAGAAGTCCGTATTTGGGCGCGTGATCACTCCAAGGCGGAGGCGCTCGTCGAACAGTTGAAGTTCGAGCACAGCGTGCCGGTTACTGCGTTCGCCGATCCAAAGGAGGCAGTATCGGGTTCCCATATCATTGTGACAACGACACCCGCAGACCGCCCCATTCTTCATGCCTCCTGGCTAGAACCCGGGCAGCACGTGACAGCCATGGGCTCCGACGCCGAACATAAGAACGAGATCGATCCGGCCGCGATTGCGCGCGCAGACCTTTATGTGGCGGACAGCCTGAAACAGACGCGGAGGCTGGGGGAACTTCATCATGCCATAGAGGGTAGGCTGGTTGCGAGCGACACGGATTTTCCGGAACTGGGGCAAATCATTGCCGGCGGCAAGGTCGGACGTATTCGCGATGCAGACATCACAATAGCCGATCTCACCGGTACAGGTGTTCAGGACACCGCAATTGCCACGTTGGCCTTTCAGCGCGCCGAGGAACTCAACGCCGGCAAGATGTTCGAGTGCTGAGGCGGCCGTGTCTTTGCGCAACGCTCATGTTCGGACACCCACAGACTGCCGCCTCAAAGGTCAAAAGTCCGCAGCCGCGTTCATGAGCCTTCGCAGATTATTACCGCAACCAATTTGATCTATATTGACACCAATTGCAAAACCAATCTTATATTGATCGCGTGTCCAACCTGATTGGTAGCGAAGGTGCTGAACGTGAAACCAACTCCCGCGCAAAAAACAACCCCGCTTGTCTCTCCCGCCTCAGCTGCCGTAGTCCGCGATGCTCCTACGCAACTGTTCATCGGCGGCGAATGGGTTTCTGCAAAAGAAGACCGCACCTTTGAAGTGGTCGACCCCTCGACCGGAGATGTGATCGCCACAGTTTCCGACGGTGATATCCGCGATGGAATATCCGCGGTCGACGCAGCGGAAAAGGCCGCTGCGGTTTGGAAGGCGACCTCGCCGCGGCGTCGCTCGGACGTTTTGATGAAGTGTTTTCACCTTGTGCTCGAGCAGGCCGAATGGTTGGCACAATTGATCACCGTCGAAAACGGCAAGGCACTTGCCGACGCCAGGTCGGAGGTCGCCTACGCGGCGGAGTTTTTCCGCTGGTATGCGGAAGAAGCTGTACGGGCGCCGGGCGAATTCGGACCTGCACCTTCCGGCGCCAATCAGATCATCGTCAACCATGAGCCGATTGGTATCGCCGTGTTGGTGACCCCTTGGAACTTCCCGGCAGCAATGGCGACCCGAAAGATGGCGCCCGCACTGGCCGCGGGCTGCACGTGTATCCTGAAGCCCGCAGCGGAGACCCCGCTTACGGCGCTGGCGATCGGCGAAATTATGCGGCAGGCCGGCGTTCCGGCCGGAGTGGTCAACATCGTGACAACGAGGAAGGCCGGCCCCGTGGTCAGCGCCATGCTGCATGACAAGCGGGTACGGAAGCTGTCGTTTACCGGCTCGACAGGCGTCGGCCGGACACTGCTGCGCGAGGCTGCGGACCAGGTTGTCAGTTGTTCCATGGAACTCGGCGGCAATGCGCCCTTCATTGTATTCGACGATGCCGACTTGGAGACGGCTGTCGCTGGAGCAATGGTTGCCAAAATGCGCAACGGCGGCGAAGCATGCACTGCCGCGAACCGCTTCTATGTGCAGAAGGGGATTCTGGCGGACTTCACGCGCCGGTTTGCGGAAGAGATGGCCGCGCTCAAGGTCGGACCAGGACTGGCGCCGGACACGCAACTCGGGCCAATGATCACCGAGGCCGCGGTCGCCAAGGTGGAGCGCCTGGTTGACGACGCTGTTGCCAAGGGAGCCCGATTGGTTACCGGCGGCAGCCGGTTGAACGGGGACGGCTTCTACTATCCGCCTACCGTACTGGCAGACGTTTCTCGCGATGCCGAGGTACTTGGCGAAGAAATCTTCGGGCCGGTTGCGCCAGTCATTCCGTTTGAAACCGAGGACGAGGTCGTCCAGATGGCCAACGACACCGAATACGGGCTGGTGTCCTATGTGTTCAGCAGTGACCTCAAACGCGCGCTTGCGGTCGCCGGACGGCTGGAAAGTGGCATGGTCGGAATCAACCGAGGCGTCGTCTCCGATGCTGCCGCACCGTTCGGCGGCATGAAGCAGAGCGGCCTCGGCCGCGAGGGAAGCCATCACGGCATGCTCGAATATCTCGAAACGAAATACATCGCCGCAAGCTGGTAGGCACCCGACGATTCCGACCGCTCCGTCCTCCTACCGTTATTCACAACTTAAGGGGTCGGAGGCGACTCGCATCCATCTTGTCTAACGACGACGATTTGCTTTCACTCAGGTTAAAATGGAGAACTAGATGTCACTACTTAAATCGATCGACCTGGATCCATCGTTTGAACCGAAGCACGCGACCCCCGCGCCGGATCGCCTGATCGCGGGTGCACCCGTCTTCAAAACTTGGGCGCAGGATAGCGACAAAGAGGGTAAGATGAATACCGGCGTCTGGGAGCCACTCCCGGCGAGACGCACTCCATCAAGGGCGAAACCTTTGAGTTCTGCCATATCCTGCAGGGAGTGGTCGAATTGACAGAGAAGGGTGAGGAGCCGGTCATCTATCGCGCGGGCGACAGCTTCGTCATGAAACCCGGCTATGTCGGGGTCTGGAAAACGATCGAGACGGTACGAAAAATCTACGTCACCGTCACTTAACCGTTGCACCGAAGAGACCGTTCCAACTCACCCTACCTCCTATTTTAAAGCGGGAACGGAGCGACCTGGCAGGGGAGGTCTGCCGGTCGGCAATGCCCGAAAAAGGGCTGATCGGATTTCGTCCCAGCGTCTGCTAAACCCAGCTCGTGCTTCCAGCAGTATGCCCTTGAGATATTCAGGTCAGCCGAGAGCCTGGCTGGCCAAGACGAAAGTCCGAACCTTTGGCGTTTGCGACCCGGCTGTAGCACCTCGAGCCATCGCAACAACTCCGCCCTCGTGAGGGAGCCCCCAACCTTCGAGCAATGAGGAAAGGCCGCTCTGTTCAGGGATGTCGATGCGCACGAAACGGCCTTCCTTACCGGAGAGGATGAAGGCGATCAAATCCCTCGCCCGTTCGGCGTTCTCTGCCACTACCGGCCCGACGACTTCGCCGATCCCGAAAGACCGCGTGGCCGCGAAGGCGACGATATTGTCACCGTTCCGGACGACGGCAAACGGCCCCTCCTTCGCCAGCGCATCGTGGAGCGCGTCGCGATCGGCGTCGAAAGCCGCACGATCGAGCGCTTTGATTGCCGGCAGGGCGTCGTCGGGCCCGATCCACCCGACATTTTCAGGTGTATCGACGCGACCAACAACACCCTGATGGCGTACGACTTGATGCGTCGCAACGAAGCCGAGCTTCTCGTAAAGAGGTAAGCCGTCGCTCGTCGCCGTCAAACGGCATTCCCGATCCCCGGCGAGCTCGAGCACGGCGCTGGTCAATTGTCTTCCCAGCCCACGGCCGCGCTGGCTTTCATCGACAATAATCATGTTGATTGCTGAACAGGTGTTGCCGAAGGGAGTCATGAGCGCCGTGCCCACCACACGGTCACCCGCGAGGGCAACGCGTCCCTCGCTTATCGACCAAATCATTTTCCAGTCTTCTCTCCTGTGCGCCCAGCCCGCTGCACGCGACAGCGCCAGTGCACCGTCCAGATGGTGCGCCTCGAAAGGCGCGAGAGTGACCGTTTCCGTTTGCATAGGTTGATCCATTTCGTTGGTCTCTAAGCTCACCTCGGCGGGTTGTCGCGATACCGGGTGAAATATTGAAGTTTCAGGCTGTACCCGCGACGACAGCGGTGCGCGAGCCCTTCTTTGAAGGGGCTTCCGCTGCAAGCGCGAGCCGGTTTGGAAGACGGTATGGGCGGATAAACCGCCCATCCAATTTCGGGATGGAGCCGATCGAAAGGCCTTGCGTGCCGGATCGCCCCATTCCCGCCCTGAAATCAGGAGACGATGTACCTCGAAACAGCATCGCTCGCTCGAATGATCAGGTGACTGTGACGAAGATTTTCCGCACTGTCTCGATTGTCTTCCAGACTCCGACATAGCCGGGTTTCATGACGAAGCTGTCGCCCGCGCGATAAATGACCGGCTCCTTACCCTTCTCGGTCAATTCGATCACACCATGGACGTGAACTCAAAGGTTTCGCCCTTGATGGAGTGCGTCTCGCCCGGCGTCGCCTCGAAAACGCCGGTATTGACTCTGCCCTCCTTGGCGGTGTCCTGCAACCAGGTCTTGAAAGCGGGGCTGCCTGCGATGAGGCGATCCGGCTCGGCAGTTCTATGCTTCGGCTCAAACGAGGGATTCGGGTCGATGGTTTTCAGTAGTGACATCTGGTTCTCCATTTTTTACCTGAGTGAAAGCGATTTCTGCGTGGTCGTTAGATGACGGATGCAGATCCAATCAGCCAGCTTCCCTCTGCGCGTCGCACTAGCCGCTTAGTCCTGATCTAACCTTCACAATCAGATTGCGCCGACTTTGACTTTCGAACCATCGACGAAACGCGACAGGCGGAAGGGGCTGGGGTCGACACAAGGTTGATCGTTGGCAACCAGGTCGGCCGCCAGACGGCCGATGCCCGGGCCAAGGCCGAAGCCGTGGCCGGAACCGCCCGCGGCCAGGTAAAGGCCCTTCACGCCATCGGCCGGCGAGATGACCGGCACCGCGTCCGGCGTGCAATCCACATAGGCTCCCCAGCTGTCGGCGATTTCGATGCCTGCCATCGCAGGGAACTGCTCCGTGACCCGCTTCAAAATAGTCGCAATCGTGCGACGGCTCGGCGCGGGGTCGAGAACGCGCATCCGTTCGAAAGGCGACGTCGTGTCGCCATTCCAGCTAGCGAATGCCTCCGGACCATGAAAGAAGGACTCGCCGATGCCTATTTGCACCGCTTTCAGACGTGCCAGGAACATCGGCATAAACCAGCGGGCGTAGCGAATGCCTTGTGGGGTGATATCCAGTGTAGCCCTGCCGCTGATCGCAAGCGTGTAGCTGCCATCCAACCGGCGGGTCAACGCACACTCCGGCGTGTAGATCGCTTCGCCCAGATCCGTTGTAGGTCGCGTACGAAGCGCTGTCTGGCGCACGCTCGCCTGCGGAAACAGAACTCCGTACTGTCGACAGAACATGGACGTCCAGGCACCGCCGGCGCAGAGAACGGCTTGTGTCCGGATGATCCCCTTTTCGGTGATCACCCCAGCCACCGCTCCATTGACCAGATCGAGGCCTCGCGCCGCGCACTCCTGATGGATCGTCGCCCCAAATCTGCGAGCGCCGTTCGCGATCGTCGGCGCGGCGATGGCAGGCTCGGCCTTGCCGTCATCGATCGAATGGACTCCGCCCAGCCATCGGCGGCCTTTCGCCGGAATAGCGGCAGCCGCTTCCTTGGCGCTCAGCATCTTCGTATTGACGTCGAACGGGCGCGCCGTATCACGCCATGCTTCCCATTCCGCAAGCTGCCGGGGATCATCCGTAGCGTAGAGCAGGCCGCATCGGCGGAAGCCGACGTCCTCACCGATCTTCGCCGCAAACTCATCCCAGACTTGCAAAGCGACGCCTGAGAGCGGCAGTTCGCGCTCATCCCGGTTTTGCCGCCGGCACCAGCCCCAGTTGCGGCTCGACTGCTCGCCTCCGACATGGCCTTTTTCGACCAGGGCGACGGACAGTCCTCGCTCGGCGAGAAGGAATGCCGCCGTTGCACCAACAATGCCGCCGCCGATGACGACGACATCCGCCTTGGCGGGAAGCTCTTGATCGTTCTGGATGCGTTTGACAATTGGAGACATGGGGGCTGACCTGAGCTCTGGCGGCCGATCTATTCGGCACTGTTTCCTGCCCCTGTGGCAGGAGCATCGGAGGCAATGACGGCTATTGCATCGACTTCCACGAGGTAGCCGTAGTGAAGTTCCGGTACCGGAACGACGGTGCGAGCCGGGCGGGAATCCGCTAGTCGCGCCACATAAACCTGGTTGAAGCGAGGCCAATTCGCCACGTCGACGATGTAGGCGGTTACCCTCACGAGATCGGCCGGGGTTCCGCCTGCGGCTTCCAGAATCGCCAGTAAGTTATCGAGGGCCTGCGCCGCCTGGGTCTCGAAGCTGTCGTCCGCCAGGGCCTCTCCACCCGGTCGTATCGGTAGCTGGCCCGAAATGTAGAGGTGCTGACCGACGAGCTTCGCTTGTGAGTAGTGGCCCGCCGGGCTTGGTACTCGATCGGTATTCACAGTCAGGGATTTGGGCATCACCAGCCTCCGAAGCGGGTCCAGCAGGTCTCGACAGCGTGCGAGCGGCCGCGGACCACGTGATAGGTTTCGTGCTGCGCAGCAGTCGCGCAGGCGTGGTTCGGCAGGATCCGCACCCGGTCTCCGACCGCCAGGTCCGGGAGTCGTACATTCGATCCGGGGCGTACCGCTATAATTCCATGTTCCTGGTTCGCGTCGGCAACGATGACGTCTTGATACGGCGTGCCATCCACGTCACATACCAGACCATAGCCCTGGTCGACGGCCTGCTTGCCAGTGCCACGGTCCCGCGACAGCGACATCCATCCGCCGTCGGTTATGATCCAGCCTTTCTCGCGTTGGTGTCCGATGACGGTCGCGAGCACGCTCAGCGCGATGTCGTCGATTTGGCAAACACCGAGCCCAGCCATTACCAGATCGAAGAAGACGAACACGCCCGCGCGGACTTCCGTCACTCCAGCGAGATCCGTCGCGTGATGGGCCGTCGGTGTCGAGCCGACGCTGACAATCGGGCACGGCAGCCCCGCGGTCCGCAGAATGCGCGCGGACTCCACGACTGCCAATCGTTCCGTCTCCGCGTAGAGCCGCAGCGCCTCGACGCCTCCGCCCTTGTAGCTGTCGCCGGCATGGGTGAGAACGCCACGCAGCTCGGCACCTGCCGTCAGCGCCTGGCCGATTTCCAGCAGCTGCGCCTGATCAGTGGGTCGCACACCGGAGCGATGGCCGTCGCAATCGATCTCGATCATGGCCGGGATGCGCGTCCCGGTCCACCGAGACACCTCGGCCACCGCTTCTGCCTGCTGAACGGTATCCAGAGTGACTACGAGATCGACGCCGCTCGCCCGCAGTTCCGCGACACGCGCGAGCTTGGCTGGGGCGATGCCGACCGCATAGATTATGTCCCGGACGCCTGCCGCTGCGAACTGTTCAGCTTCCTTCAGGGTAGAGACGGTCGCCGGTCCCTCCGGCGAGCTCATCACCTGCCGTGCCACTTCGATCGACTTAGCGGTCTTCAAATGGGGCCGGAGCGACACTCCCATGGCGTCAAGTCGGCTCCTGAGCCGCTGAACATTCCTGTCCATTCGGTCGGCGTCCAGGACCAAACAGGGTGTTTCCAGGTCCTCAAGGCTGGTCGAGGCGGCCAGCCGGGTGGTCGGGTCGATCGTCGCTAGGACCATGATCTGATCTCCAATTCGGGATTTCAGCTTGCGGTCAAATCATAAAGATGACAATTAATGACAAGTGAATGTTCGATTCAGGTTCTCATTAATGTTGACGTCCGACGATCTTGCCTTCTTTTCGGTGCTGACAGACTCGAAATCTCTCGCGGAAAGCGCGAGAAAGCTGAACGTGACGCCTCCGGCGGTGACACAGCGGCTGCGTGCGCTGGAGGAGAAAGTCGGGGTGCGGCTGATCGACAGGTCCGGACGGCGGCTGCGGCTTACGGAAGAGGGCTCGCTGGTCGCTTCTCACAGCGTTATCGTCAGCGAGGCCATCGATTCGCTTGCTGAAGCCTTAGCTGATCGCAGGGGTGCGGTTCGCGGACACCTCAGGGTCGCCGCACCGCACGGGTTTGGACGGCTCTATGTGGCCCCGGTCGTGGAAGCGTTCGCACGAGAGCACGGCGGCGCGACCGCTACGCTGCAGCTGTCCGACCATCCGGCGGCTCTGCTCGTCGAAAGCTATGATGTCGTTGTTCACATCGGGGCGCCGGGGCATCTGGACCAGGTCGTTACGACATTAGCGCCGAACCCTCGAATACTCTGCGCAAGTCCGAGGTACCTCGACTCGGCACCGCCCATTTCAGCGCCTGTCGATCTTGCTCAACATCGCTGTCTTGCCGTGCGCGAGAACGAGGAGGACGTGACGCTGTGGCGTTTCAAGGGGCCGCGGCAGGAGATTGCGACGGTGCGCGTCAATCCGGTCATGTCGAGCAACGATGGTGCCGTCATCCGGGAGTGGGCGCTTGCCGGTCAGGGCATCATGATCCGTTCGGAGTGGAACGTGGCAGAAGATCTCGCTGACGGACGGCTGCGGCAGGTGCTGCCCAACTGGAAGCTCCCACCGGCCGACATTGTCGCGATGCTCGGTTCGCGTCACGGGCGAAGCGCCCGGACTGCGGCCTTCCTGACGATGCTTCGACAGGCGCTGAAGCCGCCGCCCTGGCAAGCCCTTAGCGCGGGGTCTCCTCGTCAGTAACCGAGGATGGCCTTCGTCTCGAGATACTCCTCGAGCCCGTGAACGCCATATTCGCGACCATTGCCTGACCGTTTGTAGCCACCAAACGTGGCCGCCCCGTCCCATGCCGGATAGTTGATATGAACCTGCCCGGCGCGGATCCGGGAGGCGACCCGCCGTGCCCGCTCGGGATCCGAGGACTGGACGTGGGCTCCCAGTCCGTAAACCGTGTCATTGGCGATCGCGATTGCCTCTTCTTCGTCCCGGTACGGCATGATCGCCAGGACCGGCCCGAAGATTTCCTCGCGAGCGACGCGCATCTCTGGCCGAACCTCGGAAAAAATCGTCGGCTGCGTGAAGAAGCCTCGATCGAGACCTGCTGGGCGTCCCAGTCCGCCGCACAGGAGCTTCGCGCCTTCGTCGATTCCCACCCGGATCATGGCCTGCACCCGCTCATACTGAGCGCGATTGGCGATGGGCCCCATGGTGGTCGCCGGATCCTTCGGATCGCCGACACGGATGGCAAGCGCGGTTTTGCTGGCCAGACGCTCGACCTCGGCGAGCCGATGGGCGGGTACGAGCATGCGCGTCGGGGCGCTGCATGACTGGCCGACATTGCGCATGCCGGCAAGGACGCCCTTTGGCACCGCCTCGGCGAAATCAGCATCATCGAGCAGAATATTGGGGGACTTGCCGCCAAGTTCCTGGACCACTCGCTTGACCGTCGGGGCCGCCGCCTGCGCGACGAGTACCCCCGCGCGCGTCGAGCCGGTGATTGAGATCATGTCGACATCGGGATGGCTTGAGAGAGCTGCACCAACACTCTCTCCGGTGCCATTGACCAGGTTGAACACTCCTGGCGGAGTACCGGCGTCGTGCATCAGTTGGGCGAAGAGCAAGGCGCTGTAGGGGGACAGCTCACTGGGTTTGAGAACGACGGTGCAACCGCCCGCGATCGCTGGGGCAAGCTTGGCGGTGATCTGGTAGAGTGGCCAGTTCCACGGGGTGATCAAAGCACAAACGCCGATCGGTTCCTTGGCCGTTGCGGTGTGCCCATTTATCGTCAGGAACGGGTAGTTCTGAAGCACCTCCATCTGGATGCGAACGTGCTCGGCAGCGAAGAAAACCTGCGAGGCACGCGCGAAGCTGATCGCTGCGCCCATCTCCATGACGAGAGTCTCCGCGAATAATTCCGCTCTCTCCTTCAGTAGCGCATGCACCCTGCCGAGCAGCTCGAGCCTCTCGGACACAGATGATTGAGAGAAGGCAGGGAAGGCCTTGCGCGCTGCCGCAACTGCAAGATCGACGTGGTTTGCGTCTCCGGCGGCGATACGCCCAATAATCCGTTCCGAGGCGGGATCAACGACGGGCAGACTTGGTGCGTCCGCGTGTTCTTGCCACTCCCCGCCAATATAGAACTGGGTTCCTCGTTCGGTTATCATGGTTTGAACCTTTCGACAGTGCAATGCGGCCGGGGCGGGCCTACGTCAGAAGCATGCCCCATTTCACCTGAAGACGGCAATTTATGTCGCCTGAATGTTCGCTTAAGAAGGGCGTTAACAAACGCATCTACGCGCTCGATGTCGAACGATAGCTGATGTAAACGTGTCTTCTGTTGGGGCAAGATGTGCATCTGCTTTGCGGCGTCTACTTTCGGATCACCGAGGAGAGAGCAAAGGCAGTCAGCGTATCGCGCACCCCGGGCATCTCGGCTATCAACTGCCAAATTTGCCGGATGCGGTCGGCCTCGGGAGACTCGACCCTGACGAGGAGATCGAAGTCACCAGTCATAACGTCGCAAGCCACGACTTCCGGGATTTTCCGCAGCGCCTGAATAACGTCGCCACCCCTCATGCGATCGTGCCGATACACGAAGATCAGTGCGGTCGTGACGTGTTGGCTACTCCCTCCCTCGCCGGTGACGATCGTATATCCCTTGATGAAGCCTTCGCGCTCAAGTCGTTCGATCCGCACTCGCACGGCGTTACGCGAGAGATTCACCTTCGCCGACAACTCCGCGTGCGAGATCCGGGCGTTTGCCTTCAATTCGGCAAGTATCTGTTCGTCAGTTCGATCGAGAAGGTATTTCATGGGGTTAGTGCCGGTCGATTAACCTAAAATGTCGGGCGTTACCGATCGATAAGCTACCACGGCGATTTCCGGTAGGAAGGCTCTTTCCTTCTGGCTCGCAAATCGCTTCGATGTCGAAGCCATTATGAAACCTGGCAATGCCTCCTTTTCCGCGGCGGTCAGGTTTCGAACCTCTTCATAACCCTGCAGTAGCGCGCGCGCCCGTTCTTTGTTCAGTTCTCCGTTGGTTTCCCCCGCCCAACCGACAAGCACATCCGCAACCTCCGACAACAGCGCATCATCGTGCCGCAGCCTGAAGTTAATGACCCCGCTTACTTCCTCTCCAAGGAAAAAGACATTCTCTTGGACCAACGCGCCGTGAACAGCCCCAGCTGGAAGATCCGTTGATGCGCGCTTTTCCTTCCGTTCCGAGACAGTATGGATTTGAGCCATCACACGACCCAGGCTTCGGCATTTTGCCGCGCCTGCAATGGTGGATGAGGAGCCCGGTACGAAGCTGACGACGGCAACCAATCGACCTGCGGCCCTGCAAGTGGCGTGGCCTTCGACAGTGCGCAGCGGTTTGGGGCAGGGGACGCCCTTTCGATGGAGCGCCTCCATGGTCTCGAAGGCTCTTTCGAGATCTGAAGGCTGGGCTCCGTTCTCGAAGAGCGTAACGATGAATTCGCCTTCCTGGGCGCGAAACAGGTAGGTCGTCTCGCTGTCGCCGTCCGCGATCCCAATCACTGACAAAAGCGACTTCAACCCATAGGCTGCAGTGATCGATTGGCGATCTTCATCAGAAAGCTCGGTAAAAACAGCCATTTTTCCTACCCTATCAGGCCGACGAACTCAGCGACGTATTTCCGAACTCCGCGCTGTCTTCAAAGAGCTCGTCAATTTGGCCACGCGCCAAAATTCCTTCCTCCTCGACGACCTGCCGCAACTCCCGCTTTTCGGCCAGCGCCTTTCTGGAAAGATACGCTGCCGTGCTATACCCGATAAGCATTGCCAACGGCGTTGCGAGCACGAGAGACTGGTCTAGGAGGGCCTTGCAGCGGTCGACGTCGACTTCAATTCCGTCGATGCATCGCTGCTTAAAAATATCCATCCCCCGCGTCAGCATCCGCATGGATTGAAGGATGTTGAGAACCATCACTGGCTCCATTGCATTCAGTTGCAACTGCCCCGCGCTGGCCGCGAGCGTTACCGTGAGATCATTTCCGATAACCTGGAACCCGATCTGGTTCATCATTTCTGGAATGACGGGATTGACTTTGCCGGGCATGATTGAGGATCCCACCTGCACAGGCGGCAGTCGGATTTCACCCAGGCCCCCGCGAGGTCCACTGCTCAACAGACGCAAATCATTGCAGATCTTAGTCAGCTTCACTGCAATTCGTTTCAGAACACTGGAGAAGGAAACGAACCCGCCTGCATCAGATGTGGCTTCAATCAGGTTTCGGGCCGGAATGACGTGGATCCGCGAAATCTGCGTCAGGTGCACGCAAGCTGCGCCGGAAAAACCGGGAGGGACGTTGATTGAGGTGCCGATCGCAGATCCACCGAGATTGACCTCTTTCAACAGCTCGGACGCCGACTGCAGTTGGATGATATCTTCGTCGATGAGCTCCGCAAACGCTTCAAATTCCTGCCCTGCTGTCATCGGAACAGCATCCTGCAACTGAGTGCGGCCGACCTTCAGGGCAGTCGCATACTCACTCGCCTTAGCACGGAATGCGTCGCGCAAGCCGACCTGGGATGCTATCAGTCCGTCACAAGCGCGAAGAATGGTCAGACGGAGCGCGGTCGGATAGACATCGTTGGTCGACTGGGAAAGGTTCACATCATCATTGGGATGCAGCTTTGCGTAGTCGCCCACATTGGCCCCGAGCTTCAAGAGCGCCAGGTTGGTTACCACCTCATTAACGTTCATATTCGTGGACGTGCCAGCGCCACCCTGCATCATATCGATCGGGAAGTTCTCATCGACACCCTTCAACTCGATGAGATCATCACAGGCCTCGGAGATCGCCGATGCTTTTTCCACCGGCAGAAGGGCAAGCTCAGCATTCGCGAGCGCGGCGGCTTTCTTGACCATAGCCATAGATTGAACAAGTTCGGGGAAGTCTTTCAGCCGGAGGCCCGAAACGTTGAAGTTGAGCTCGGCTCGACGAGTGTGGACGCCGTACAGAGCATCGCGCGGGATCGGAAGGGATCCGATCAAGTCGGTCTCTATGCGTTCAGTTCCCATTCTTTACTCCTCCTAGTCCAGAATTCCGGCGTGGTGCATTGCATCAGTGATTGCCTTTTAGAGCACGTGGGCTCAGCTCGACGCATTGATGGGCTGAGCTGGAGGAAGCGTTGCTGCTACCACTTCAGCCGATTGATGCAGACGACCTTCGGCTGGGTCATGTCTTCATAGGCAAACCGAACGCCCTCACGTCCCATGCTGCCGTATTTGAAGCCGCCAAAGGGCATCGCGTCGAACCGATAGTCGGACGAGTCATTGATCATGACACCCCCGGCGTCGATTTGATTGGCGGCATCGAGAGCCTCCTCCAGATCGTTGGTGAAGATACCAGCGTGGAGGCTGTATTCCGGGCTGTTTGCCAACCGGATTGCCTCCTCCAGTTCATCGAACGTCTGCAGGATGGCTATCGGTGCAAAGACCTCCTCATTCCACAGGTCGCACGTTGCCGGCGCGTTCTCCAGCACTGTCGGGGGGTAGAGAGTGCGGGAGGGCTTGTGCCCGCAAAGGAGCGTTGCGCCAGCGGCGATTGCACGCTCGACCATGGCAGCAGCTCTGCTAACCGCCTTTTCGGAAATCATCGGGCCTACGTCAGTATCTGATTCCATCGGATTGCCGGTCTTGAGCTTTGCAGTCCGAGCGACGAACGCTGCTTTGAACCGCTCGTAGATCGGTCGCTGGACCAGAATTCGCTGCGTGCCGATGCAGTTCTGGCCCGCCGCCCAGTAAGCTCCAGACGCGCACGCTTCAACCGCCGCGTCAAAATGGCTATTCTCCATGACGATAACCGGCGCATTTCCGCCGAGATCCATCGCTAGCTTCTTGATGCCGGCGCTCTTCGCGATGGCCTCGCCGGTCGAAAAACCGCCTGTAAAGGAGATCATCCGAACGTCCTTGGCCGAAACGAGCGCTTTGCCCAGCTCCGCCCCGCCGACAGCTACCGTGATGACTTCCTCCGGCAACCCGCTTTCGAGCAGCACTTCCACCAGCTTGATGGCCGACAGAGGCGTAAGCTCCGAGGGCTTCAGGAGTACCGCATTGCCGCCGGCGATCGCGGGGCCGAGTTTGTGGGCCACGAGATTGAGCGGGTCATTGTAAGGCGTGACTGCAGTGATGATGCCGAGCGGCTCGCGGGTGTACCAGCCTTGACGGGATTCCGAGCCGGCATAGGAATCGAAGGGGATCACCTCGCCAGCATTCCGCTTGGCTTCGTCCGCCGAGAGCTTCAACGTATTGACACACCGCGTAGCCTCTTTGCGGGCTTGGGTGATTGTCTTCCCTGCTTCCCGCACGATAAGGAGTGCAAATTCCTCCTTGCGGGCTTCGACGGTCGCTGCCGCCTTTTCGAGAATTGCGGAGCGTCTATGACGGGGCAGGGACCGTGCGATCTGCGCACCCCGATTGGCGCGCTCAAGCAGCAGGTTTACACTGTCGGCACTGGTCTCAGAGACCGCTCCGACAAAGCTGCCGTCGAAGGGGTTGCAGATAATGATCTGGTCTACGGACGTCTCCTTGAGGGCGAGGCTCTGCATCATGCGGCCTCCTTGGTAGCGGCGGCCGTCTGGGCTTTGTGGATGGCGACGATATCGGACAGCAGCGCATAAGCGGTCTCAATCCGGCCGGCGCCAGGTCCGGTGATGGTGACAGAGCCGAGTAGTTCGGTGTTAAGCGATACGGCATTGGTCGCGCCGTTTACACCAGCGAGTGGATGCTCGAAGGGAAGTTGCTTCGGAGAAACGCTGCCTGTTACCGTCCCGTCTTCATTCCGAACCGCCGATCCGATTAACTTCCAACGGTTATTTGCTGCTTTTGCGTTTTCGATATCGGATGGAGAAAGCTTGGAGATCCCCGTGCACGTGACCTCTTCGGGCTTGAGGCTTGCCCCCAGCAGCTCGTTTGCCAGGATCACCACCTTGAGGCGAACGTCAAAACCTTCGACATCGGCGGTCGGATCGGCTTCCGCATAGCCGAGTATCTGGGCTTCCTTGACCGCAGTGGCGAAGTCAAGGCCGCCTTCCATGCGGCCGAGGACAAAGTTCGAGGTACCGTTCAAGATCCCCTCGAAGCCCTTCACCTCTGCGCCGGCAAGTGTCTTTTCTGCCATCCGGATGACAGGGGTGCCACTCATGACGGAGCCCTCATATTCGAAATGAACGCCGTTCGCCTTTGCAAGAGCCTTCAGTTCCTGCGCAGCGATCGCGACCGGCCCTTTGTTCGTGGTGACGACATGCTTGCCGGACTGCAGGGCCCAGCGGCAGTGCGAAACAGCGGGCTCGCCGTCCTTCGGGTTTGTAAATGTCGCTTCCACGATGATGTCAGCAGGCGCCGTCTTGATGATTGTCTCGTTGTCGGCTTCCGCACTGCCGCCAGAGAGCTGTCCAAACCCGCCTTTTGCGAAGTTCGCTTCAACGAGGGTTTTGGCATCGAGCCCGTTCGGCGAAATAACGGAACCGAGATAGAGGTCGCTGACAGCAACAATGTTCAGGCGGAAGCCGAGGTCTCGTTCCCAGAGCGGGTTCTTCGTCGCAATGAGTTCGGCCAAGGCGCGATTGACGCCACCAAACCCGATAAGAGCAATGTTGTAGAGTGTCATTGGATCCTCCGGTGAAGCGTTCTTCTCCGCAATGATGAGATGCGGATCGCTCAGTCGGAACGGCACAAACAGACCAATCTACCGAGCGTTTTGCTCATTCCACCGCCGCCGTGGCCGGTGACCCGGGGTTGAGCCGACGGCAAAACCATGCCCAACGCCGCAGCGTGCGGGCAGACAGAACTCTGATCAATGAGGATCTGGCCGATTATTGCTGAACCTTGTGTGTCTCCTTTTCGTACGCATTCCTGTCCTGCCGGACTCTGCGGGCGAATGACCGCCACGGGTCGAAACGCGTCGATCGCAGCTTCAGAGGGTAAGGTCTGGAAGTGGTGCAAACCTGCAGCTCGGCGGCATGTATGCATGTCCGCTTCTGGGATGCCACCGTGCTCTGCTCAGTGCCCGACTTGGGCGCGAAGCGGTCATTTGGCGTTGATCAGAGGTCGTAGGAGGGTGGAACCAAGGTTCGGCAGCGCTTGGATCCGGTACGGCCAAGACCGGCAAACTCGGGCTCAAGTTGAGCGCGTGCCGTCTAGAATTGTCAACTTAATGGCCCAAGCATAGCTCTGCCATGCAGATCGAATGTATGACGCTCAAGAACTAGCCGTCGTGTACTGTGGACTGTGAATGCAAGCGGCATACACGTCGGAGAAGTCTCAGCAAAATAAGTTTCACGTTAGCAGATCTGGAAATCAACTCATACGTGTTGGACTTTTCTGCGAGCCGGCATTACCGCTTTAAGTGACTTGTAACGGTTGAGGCCACTCGATTCGTTTCGGGTTCTTATTCCGGCGGACAGGGAATATGACGACAGGCTGACCCGCTGCATGATCGCGATCGATCATGCAGCGGTTTTGGTCAAGTCGGCGATTCCGCGCGAACCGTTGAGTGATCTTCCAATCTCCTCACCCGCTTGGTTTAACGCCCGTCTTCGCCATACCGTGATGCGTCTCGCGATGTCTGTCGCGGATTACGCGGCGACCTTCCTGTCTATTCCACCTGAACTGCGACGAAGAAATCGTCGCCGAAGTCACGATGCCTAACGCCGACGGCGGCAAGGTCACGGACGCAATTTGCAGAGGATAGAATGTTCGACCGAAATGCACGAAATGGAAGTGCCAAGCGCCACCCATCTTCCACTCCTGATGTTCCGATCCCGACGATAGCATCCTGCAATTTCTGTGGCCGGGGTGATGCGCAGCTGCGCGCAAAGCATACTGTGATGGTATGGGCAGGAACTTTGCCCGCGGGGCGCCGGCAACACTCCATTCTGATTGCGCCGTATCCCGAAGTCGGTGCCGCACCTTGCAAGCCGGCCGCCTCACCGTCATCGTTGCTCTCAGGAGGGACCTCATGAGCGAACGTCCCTTCATGCAGCTTTATGTCTCCGATTTCATCGGGGATACCCTACATCTCAGCACCGAGCAGATTGGGGCTTACATGCTGCTGCTCATGGCCATGTGGAACGCTGGCGGGAAGCTCCCTCGCGACCCGTCGAAGCTCGCCCTGATCACTCGAATGAGCCTAAAAAAGTGGCGTGCCATCGAAGGCGATTTGCTCGCTTTCTTCGAAGTTGGGGAGCACGAAATCTCCCATAATCGTCTGACGAAAGAGCTTCAGAAAAGCGAGAGGAAATCCAATTCGAGAGCCGCCGCAGGGGCAAAGGGTGCAGCGGCTAAGTCGTTGAAAAATAAGCAACGGCCTTTAGAAAATGACACAGGTTTGCTCAAGCATTCTCCAGATACCATAACCAATAAGAAATCTAACGATTTCTTTTTGGGCGCTGGCGCGCAGAAAAAATCCCCACGAGACGAGATATTGGAGGCTTTGAGCGATGTCTGAGCTAGTCACCGGAGAGGTGTTCAATCGGCTTCCCGAGCGATACCGGAACCGAGCACGCCAAATCGCCGCTCGAGTCGCGGAAATCGATGCTGTTCTTGCCCGGGCCCAGCCGACGGCAGTAGGCGACGCTGTGCTGCGCCTGCGGAGCCAACTACGCCCGCAGCCGGATATCGCCCTTACCGAAGTAGCCAGCGAGTTCCGCGTCGCGTGCTCGGACCTGCCGGAGTGGGCGATATCGGAGGCGGCCAACGATTATCTCGCCGGGCGCGTTGAGAACCATACCGGCCAGTTCATGCCAACCTGCGCCGAGTTTGCCCGGCATGCCCGCTCGATCATCCGGCCGTTCATAGCCGAGCGTGCCAGCCTCAAGAACGAGGCCGAGAGGCTGCTGCAGCGCGCCGAGGATGAAGCACGGCGGAATCGGATGGAGTTGGAGCGCGCAGACCCTAAGATGAAGGAGCGCATCGCCGACCTCGTGAGCTCTGTCCGTGCTGGCGCGGTCAAGGCTCACAATGGGCAACCCCATCAGGGCATCACCGACGATACGCGGCAGAAGCTGGACGCGCTCCGGAAGCCCCGGCCGGACCAGCCTTCCCGCCTTTTTGAAACGCGCGTGGTGAAGGGCGCGCAAGTAGGGGTGCACTGATGGCAGCGAGGAAGGAACCGACCAAATCCGCCGGCAAGCGCCAGACGAAGGCGAACGCCGGCGAGGTTTTGTCACCCCTAAAGGAAAATCCGCAGCGAAACCGCAAAAATGCGGGCCCCGTCGCAAGGCTGTCGACAAGCCGGAAGAGCCGAAGCCGGTGAAGTTTCAGAAGCGGTTCGTCAGCATCGCTCGGCTGATGTTCCTGTCGAAGGTCAACGACAAGGACATCGCCGAATCGTTCGGTATCGATGTCGAGACGCTGGAATGGTGGAAGGAGGAGCACCCGGCATCTGGTCGGGATGACCGCGGAGGAGTTGAAGGCTAAATGCGCCGACCCGATGTGGCGCATCGAGAACCTGTATTACATCCTCGACAAGAAGGGCGACACGGTCCTCTTCCAGCCGAATGAGGCACAGCGCAAGCTTCTTCGCCGCATGTGGCACCGGAACATCGTTCCGAAGGCACGCCAGCGCGGTTTCTCGACGCTGATCCAACATCATCCTCGATGCGTGCCTCTTCAACGAGAACCAGAAGGCCGCGATCATTGCGCAGGACCAGTTCACCGCGTCCAAGATCATGCGCAACAAGGGGTCCCGAACTGCGGACTGACCATCGCCAGGCAGAAGCTGATCAACGGGGAGTACGCCGGCAACCCTGATGTTCTGCTGGGGACGATCCTTAAGCCGCCGGTCCTGGCTGCGCTAGCGATGGCAGAATGGCGGCTGATACGCGAGGACTTGATGCGCAAACGCGAGACCGCGGCGACCCTCAGCGAGGCGGCCGCTCGCGCGAGCAACGCCGAGAGCGACGAAGGAACGTGCCGTGATCCAGAAGCCCGTGCGCGCGTCCGCTGGCACATCGCGGAGAAGGAGAAGCAGACACCTGCTCTGCCGCCCTCTCCGAAGCAAGTGGAGATGTCGGAGAAGATCACGGCGCTTCCGGCCACCGAACATCACTGCCGAGCGAATGGCCATTGCCGCAGGGTTCAGGCAGACATCGATGCCGTGATGCCGGAAGTGCCGACTGGGAATCTGCAGGCGGCGTAAGCGAAAGTGGCACAAGGTGCGGAGGTTTTGTCACCCCTAAAGGAAATCGGCACGAAACGCCGGAAGCCACAGCGCCTACAAGGCGGTGACAAGTCGTTCCAACCCATTGATCCGGATAGCGCCGGACGTGGCTGACGTCGGTCTCGCCGTTCACGAATGCGCTCGGAAGCCATCCCTAGGGATTTTTTGCGGGTACCTTTGCGGGCATGTGCCAAAAAATCTCGTTTTCTCCAAATGATATTTCAATCGCTTACCAAGACCAATTCGAATCCCTTCTTCTCCGCCATTTCTTGCAAAGCCGTTTACAAGCTGCGGACGGTGTCGCCGTAGAGTTCATGCGCCACATCTGTCGGCGCGGGTCGAGGCCTCTCCAGGGCTGCATCGCCAGATGCTTTCTTACGCTTAAGTACGCCTGTCCGATTTCCTCGGACTCTGCGCGATGTGTGCCGGACTGTCGCGAATCTCCGGATGCTGATTCTCCGGGAATCGCCCGGAAGCGGCTCCGGCTCCGTTTCGCCGTGCGGCCCTCCGGACGCGCCGAGGCTTGTGCAAAGTCGGCGCCTCACAACCCCGCTGCCCGGTTTTGCCCCTGTTTTGGGCCCTTTTCTGCCTCTTTCTGAAACAAAAGCTACCCTGCGGGCCAGGGCTAACCCCCCGTGCCTAAAGGATTTTCTTAATGGTTTGTTAATAACCCCGGGTGGTCTGGGGCGATTTTGTGTCGTTTCAGCAACAGGGATCAGGGAAGGGCGGCGCAAAGGAGTTGATCTGACAAGTTGGACATTGCGCGCCCCTCTCGGTTTTGTATTTTCAACTCCGGAAGCAAGGGCGGTTGATCGTCCGACTTCTTGAACGTTGGGGATGGGGCAGGGAACGCTGTCCTTCAGCAAAGAAACCCAGACCCGTTTGAAACTTTTGACTGGAGGTCAGAAATGAACATCAAGAGCCTTCTTCTCGGCTCCGCTGCCGCTCTCGCAGCAGTATCCGGCGCTCAGGCTGCCGACGCTATCGTCGCTGCCGAGCCGGAGCCCCTGGAATACGTTCGCGTCTGCGACGCTTTCGGCACGGGCTACTTCTACATCCCGGGCACGGAAACCTGCCTCAAGATCGGCGGCTTCATCCGCGTACAGGGCTCGTTCGGCCGTGACGCTGCCGACAGCCGTTACAACGAGGAAGATTTCGGCGGTCAGTCCACGTCTGACTGGGACATGTTCTCCCGCGCTTACATCTCGTTCGACGCCAAGAGCGACACCGAGTTCGGCACGCTCACCGGCTTCTTCGCCGCTGAGTTCAACGCCGACAACGACACCGACGTTGGTGATAGCTTCATCGACGTCGACGAAGCCTACATCCAGCTCGGCGGCCTCAAGGCCGGCTTCTTCTACAGCTGGTGGGATAAGGGTCTGAACGGTGAAACCGACTCGCTCGGCAACGTCACCGAATTCAACTCGATCGCTTACCTCTACGATGGCGGCACCTTCCAGGCCGGTATCGCAGTCGACGAGCTCGAAGGCGCTACCACGAAGGCTAACGGCGTCGGCGTCGAAGGTATCGTCTCCGCTACGCTCGGTGGCGTAAGCTTCGACCTGCTCGGCGCTTTCGACACGGAAGTTGAAGAAGGCGCGATCCGCGCTCTGCTCTCTGCAGACCTCGGCCCGGGCGTCTTCCAGGCTGCTGCGATCTGGGCATCCGACCCGAACGCTTACTGGGCTGCTTCCGAGTGGAGCGTTGCTGCTTCGTACCGCTTCAACGCAACCGAAAAGTTCGCAATCACCCCCGGCGCTCAGTACTGGGGTGACCTGAACGACGGCGCTGGCGGCTTCGACTCCGGTGACGATCAGTGGCGCGTTGGTATCACGGCTGATTACCAGATCACCGAAGGCCTCGCTTCGCGTTTCACGATCAACTACACGGATCCGGACAACGCCGAAGAGGAAGTCAGCGGCTTCCTCCGCCTGCAGCGTGACTTCTAATCTGACCTGACCTCGGTCAGTAGTGAGAAGCCCGGCTCTTGAGCCGGGCTTTTTCATTTAATGCATGTCGTCCAAAAGTGCAGCGGTTTTGGGGTAACGACATGCATAAGAACAAGGACCTAAAGCGCGCCGCGTGAATACGTTCACACCACACGGCAGCAGCCTACTGGGCTTCGTCGGTTGCGGTACGGCAGGGTCTCTCCTCGGTCCTCATTCCTGTGCTTGTCACAGGAATCCAGCCAGCCCAAGTCCTTGGGCTGAAGACCCTTTCCGCGCCGCGGAGGCGGCGCTGCTGGATCCCTGTGACAAGCACAGGGATGAGGGCGGAAAAGCATCCCCAAGCCCAATTGCGCTATTGTCGTGTACTGTGGAATACATTTGATTCGACGCGCTTTAGTGGCGGCGGTTGGATGGATGAGTTGGCGAAACGACTCGGGGGTGCTTTCGCTTTGCCGATCTGCCGGCACAACACACCTATGCGCCCAAGACTTGGCCGCTGGGTTCCTGTGAAAAACACGGGGATGACGGACTGTTGATACGTCTAACTTGCCAGATGCCGCTCGAGCACGGGCACGCACATGTCCAGATCGTGCGTGGCCAAATGCGCATAGCGCATGGTCATGGTCAGCGTCTGATGGCCAAGCCACATCTGAACCCGCCGGAGATCGATGCCGCCCCGCACCAGCCGGGAAGCGCAGGTGTGTCTTAGGATGTGGGGAACGATGTCTTCCTCTTCTCCCAGCCCCGCATCCAGCTTGGCCGCATTCCAGGCAGCCCGGTATTTTTGCGGATCAACGGCGGTAAAAGGTCCCGGAGACCTGTTTGCAAGGGCATTCAGGACCTCCTTGGCTCTCGCGGTCAGGGGAACGGTGCGGCTGCGTCCTGATTTCGTGATCCAGAACGTTGCCCGACCTTCATGGATGTCATTCCATTTGAGGCCGATTGCCTCGCCAAGGCGGGCGCCTGAATCGACCAGGAATATCGAGAACTGCAAGAAGTAATCGGAACGGATCCCGATCTCTCGGAACAAAGCTTCCTCTTCATCAGCTTCGAGGAAACGCAGCCGTCCGGCTCTCTCCTTCTGACGCCGGAACTCCGGCAGACTATGGACATCGCCCATCTTGTACGCTTTCCGAAGCAACTTGCTCAGCGCCGCCATCTTTCGATTGATGGTCGCGTTGCTGTTGCCACGTTTGCGTAACGCGCCGATCAGATTGTCGAGCAAGTCTTGCGAGAAGGTGGAAAACCGCGCACCGAGTAGAATCTCGTCGAGCTCGCCGATGAAGGCCTTCACATTATATTTGTGGTGTCCTTCGTCCCACAGAATGTCGGCATAGCGATGAAACAACTCGGCAAGCGAGGTCTCCTTGACGACCCCGGTCGGCCCCTGCTGGCCAAAACAATAATTGACCTCGTACCCCGAACGCATGCCCGGGATCCCGAAGTCGCTCACCAATTTGTCGGCGTCCAACGTCACGTTTGCTGTTTCCTTCCCACTCTGCTGCGAATGGACCAAGAAACCGCTGGCGTTCAAGCCAGCGCTTATATTTCAGCAATCTCAATGAGCTAGGCGGCACGCATATGTTGCATAACAGCAACAGCCCGCAACTCTTAGAGTTGCGGGCTTGACGCTAAATCAGATTAGAAGTCGCGCTGCAGGCGGAGGAAGCCGGTGACCTCTTCGTCACCGTTATCCGGATCCGTGTAGTTGATCGTGAAACGGGAAGCGAGGCCTTCGGTGATCTGGTAATCAGCCGTGACGCCAACGCGCCACGCATCGTCGTCACCGAAGCTGGTGAGCGAGTCTTGCAGGCTACCCCAGTACTGGACACCGGGGGTGATTGCGAACTTCTCGGTTGCGTTGAAGCGGTACGAAGCAGCAACGCTCCACTCGGAGTCAGACCAGTAGGCGTTCGGGTCGGATGCCCAGATTGCGGCAGCCTGGAAGGTGCCCGGACCAACGTCTGCAGAGAGCAGGCCGCGGATCGCACCTTCTTCCCGTTCGGTGTCGAAGCCGCCGAGCAGGTCGACGCTTACGCCACCGAGCGTAGCGGAAACGATACCTTCGATGCCGACGCCGTTCGGCTTCGTGGTAGCAGCTTCGAGTTCGTCAACAGCAATACCGGCCTGGAAGGTGCCGCCGTCATAGAGGTAGGCGATCGAGTTGAACTCGGTGTTTTCGCCGATCGAGTCGGTTTCGCCGTTCAGGCCCTTATCCCACCAGCTGTAGAAGAAGCCGGCCTTGAGGCCGCCGAGCTGGATGTAGGCTTCGTCGACGTCGATCAGGCTGTCGCCAGCATCGCTGTCGTTGTCGGCGTTGAATTCACCAGCGAAGAAGCCGGTGAGCGTGCCGTACTCGGTGTCGCTCTTGGCGTCGAACGAGAGGTAAGCGCGGGAGAAGACATCCCAGTCGGAAGAACCTGAGCGATCTTCGCCGAAGTTGCCCTGAACGCGGATGAAGCCGCCGATCTTGAGGCAGGTTTCCGTGCCCGGGATGTAGAAGTAGCCCGTGCCGAAAGCGTCGCAGACGCGAACGTATTCCATGGGCTCCGGCTCGGCAGCGACGATGGCGTCGGCAGCCTGGGCGCCGGATACTGCTGCGAGAGCGGCAGCAGAGCCGAGAAGAAGGCTCTTGATGTTCATTTCTGACCTCCAGTCAGAATTGAAAATCGGGTGACCTGCTGCCTGTCCAAGGCAGCAGCTGTCAGCAGCTGCGGAGGGTGATTGGCAAGGTCCACATGGGTAAGATCGCAGTTGGCAGGCCCCGGTGCGCCCATCAAAGCGGCCGAAATCTGCAAGAGCCTTTGCTCACGGCAGATCCCTGCATCGGGTCGACCGCTCTTGCCGGGAAATGCCCCGCGGGGCAGAAGGGGGAAATCTGACCGCCGTCACCAGCCAATTTGGAGAGGGGGTGGAGGCATATGGCGCCTCCTTCGCTACTTCCGAACGAAGTCGTCGATCACCTGTTTCAGCCCGTCGAGATGCAAAAGCGGCGCGTGGCCCTGGCCGGGCGCGGTGACAGCAACCAGGCCGGGATGGCGCCGGGCCATTTCCTTCACGGTCACCGTGCTTAGCAATCGTGAATATTCGCCGCGGACCACCATTGTGGGGATGCCTGCAAAGGCTTCGAATTGCGGCCACAGCGACGGCAGCACGGCTTCGTTGGTGAGGCCTTGCAGTTGTGCCGCGATCGCCGGATCGAAATCGGCAACCGGAATCCCGTTTTCGTTGCGATAGAGCGCTTCGGCCATCTCGCGCCAGTCCGCTGGGCCGAGACGAGGGAAGTCTGCTCCGTGCATGCGCTGCAGGAAGCCTGGCGCCTCGGCCCAGCTGCTCGGCGCTCGTGGAGCGTTGAGGTAGTCCCTGATCCTCAGCAGCCCCTCGAGCTCGATCACCGGACCGATGTCGTTGAGCACGACGCGGGTGATGAGGGCAGGGGCTAAGGTGATAAGGTGATGCAGGATGAGGCCACCCCGCGACGTTCCGATGAAGGTCGCCTTGTCGATGCCGAAATGCCCGCAGGCTGCGATGACATCCTCTGCCTCGACGGCGATCGCGTAGCGGCGCGTGTCGCTGTCGCGCTCCGATTGCCCGCGGCCCCGATAGTCCAGGGTGACGACGGGATGGGCACCGCCCTCCGGAGAGGCAAGGAAGGCCGCCAGCGGATGAAAATCGCGGCTGTTGCGCGTCAACCCGGGCAAGCAGACGATGGGTGCCTTCTCGCGCCGCAGGACTTCGCTGCCGTAGCGCCTGCCGTAGAGCCTGAGGCCGTCGCTTGCGCGGAAATAATGGTCCTCGAACACTCGCGCCTCGCGCGCCACATGCACTCGCATGGTTCCACCTTCACCATTGCCGGATTATCCTCGCCACTGCTCAGGACGGGTTGCGGCCCATCCTCAGGTCGGCGACGATGTCCGCCTTTTGCCCAAGGCGGGACTTGTAGACCTGGTAGTTCTCCATCACCCGCTGAACATAGTTGCGCGTTTCCTGAAAGGGAATGCGTTCGATCCAATCGACCACCTCGTCGATCGGCTTGCCGCGCGGGTCGCCATAGCGCTCCAGCCATTCCGGCACACGGCCCGGTCCGGCATTGTAGGCGATGAACGTCAGGATGTAGGAGCCGCCGAACGTGTCGATCTGCTCGCCGAGATAGTGCGAGCCGAGGGTTGCGTTGTAGCCGGCGTCCGTCGTCAGGCGGTCCTTGGAATAGGCCAGGCCGTAGCGGCTGGCGACGCCCTTGGCGGTCGCCGGCAGAAGCTGCAGCAGGCCGCGGGCATTGGCCGCTGACACGGCGGCCGGATTGAAGGCGCTTTCCTGGCGGGCGATCGCGTAGGCAAGTGCCTTGCCGGCCCCGCTGATATTGGCGTCCGACGGGATGACGCCGAGCGGAAAGGCGAGTGCGGCGACATCGATGCCGCGTCCGAACGCGATCTTGCCGATCTGCAGGGACAGCTGGTGGTTGCCCGCCTTTTCCGCGCGGGCCGAGAGAATGGCGAGTTCGCCAGGGCTGGTCAGGTCTTCAGCGAGCGCCCGGTAGAGGCTCTCCGCACGCCAGCCGTGGCCGGCCGCTTCCAGCCGTTCGATCGCCCGCACCGGTTCGCGACCCTCCAGTCGTGCGCGATCCTCTGGAGTAGGCGAGGGATAGGTGACGTTGAGGGTTGGGCGCCCAAGTCGCGCCGCGGCGAGTTGGCCGTAGAATGTGCCTGGATAGCGCGCCGCATTGGCGAAATACTCGTCCGAACTCCCGGGACCGCCGGCCTCGGCGGCACGTCCCAGCCAATACCAGGCTCGCGACGCAGAAATCGGCCGGCTGGACGCCTCAAGGATCTTGCGAAAGTGACGAGCTGCCGTGGACGGATCTTCCAGCCCGCGAAGCGCGTACCACCCAGCATGGAATTCCGCGTCGACCCTGTCGGCCGATTCGGTTGCGGCGTGATTGGCGGCAACCCGGTAGGCTCGGCGGAAATCGCCCTTGTCGAGCAGCCCCCGGCTGACGATCCTTCGTTCCGTCCACCATTCGCCGGGATCGACGAGAGAATTGCTGGTCTTCGGCGCCAGGGCGAGGAGCTCTGCCGCGTCCTCGAACTTCTCCTGCTTGCGCAGATGTTCGATGCGCACGAAAAGATAGGCGGGATTGTCGCGCCACGAGGGGTCGACCGCTTTAATCAGAGCCGCCGCCTTGCCATTGCCGCGAATGACGGCAGCCCACGCCCTGTAGAGCGATTGCGCCTGCCCGAGTTCGCTGAACCGCTGCGCCTGCTCGACACGGCTGCGGTAGAGAAGCATCTCCATGCGGCGCCTGTGGTCGGCAGGCGCAAGCAGGGAGGAGAACTCCGAAAGGATCTTGCTTTCCGTATCCGTGTCCAGCGCCTCCTCTAGCCAGAAAGCACGGAGGTGCTGTGCCGCCGCGTCGGCCTTCCCCGCGGTCACGAGAGCCCGCGCGAGGATGATGGCGCCCTCCGCCGTTTCCGGCCGGGTCGAGCCGAAGGCGGCGATCACGTCTGCCGCACGCGGATTTTCGCGATAGAGCGCCCGCTCGGAACGGTCGCGCAGCGTCTTCAGGCCGGGCCAGCCCTGAAGCTCGCGCTGCGCTTCGGCGATCTCGTAAGACGGTATGTCCTTCTGCCCGGAAACCGCGATGGCCCAGGTGAGGATATGCCGGTCGAGCGTTGCCGCACGCATGCGGTTGCGGATGGTGATCGCCTCGGCTGGGTTGCGGTCGGACAGGGCATCGAGGCCGGCTTTAAGATCTCCGTCGACAGGCGCGACCGCGGCCCGTATGGCGCCGGTGACTTCGCTGGCCACGACGCGAGCCGATTTGCCGGTAGAGCCGGGCTTGCCCGTCGGCACGGGTATGCGAGTCTCGTTTGCAAGGGCGGAGGACGCCAGCATCGCGGCACCGAGAATGGCGGCGACAGGCAGAAAGAGTGGTCCGCGCATCAAGCCCCGTGCTTCCCCGTTTCTCTCAACTTCATTAGCTGCCGGATTCACCAGCGAAACGTTAGCGGACAACCGTCGTCGCTGCAATCGCCGGCAAAAAGCCAATCCTCCCGCATCCCTGGCTGGCCCCTGCCGAGCGGCGCGCGTCGCGCGGTCGAATTGCAGGAAACTGCTAGGAAATGCGCCTGTCCGACGCTTGCCGCGGCCATGTCACATGATTATGGTGCGGCAGTTTCTAACCGTCGATTGCGGCCAAAGCGTGGGCGCGTGTCTTGCCCCTTCAGCCGTCAGGAGTTGTGCATGTTCAAGGGTTCCATTCCCGCACTCGTAACCCCGTTCACGTCCACCGGTGCGGTGGATGCGGAAAGTTTCGCCGCGCATGTGGAATGGCAGATAAAAGAGGGCAGCCACGGTCTGGTGCCAGTCGGCACGACCGGTGAATCGCCGACCCTTTCCCATGACGAACACAAGCAGGTGGTGGAACTCTGCGTCGAAGCGGCGGCGCGGCGCGTGCCGGTCATCGCCGGCGCCGGCTCGAACAACACGACCGAGGCGGTCGAACTGGCACAGCATGCCGAGCAGGCCGGCGCGGATGCAATCCTGGTCGTGACGCCCTATTACAACAAGCCGACGCAGAAGGGCCTCTTCGCCCACTATGCCGCGATCGC
This sequence comes from Sinorhizobium glycinis, assembly GCF_001651865.1. Classification (GTDB taxonomy): domain Bacteria; phylum Pseudomonadota; class Alphaproteobacteria; order Rhizobiales; family Rhizobiaceae; genus Sinorhizobium; species Sinorhizobium glycinis. The sequence goes on along the minus strand of NZ_LPUX01000053.1, from coordinate 340,215 downwards.
CGAAAGCGTGAAGCTGCCGATCGTGATCTACAACATCCCGGGTCGCTCGGTGGTCGACATGAGCGTCGAAACCATGGCCGCGCTGGCAAAGGCCTATCCGACGATCATCGGTGTCAAGGACGCGACCGGCAAGATCGAGCGCGTTTCCGAGCAGCGCATGGCCTGCGGCAAGAGTTTCGTCCAGCTCTCCGGCGAGGATGCGACGGCGCTCGGCTTCAACGCGCATGGCGGTGTCGGCTGCATCTCAGTGACTGCCAATGTCGCACCGCGTCTCTGCGCCGAATTCCAGGAGGCGACCCTTGCCGGCGACTTCGCCAAGGCGCTGGAATATCAGGACAAGTTGATGCCGCTTCACAAGGCCATCTTCCTCGAGCCCGGCCTCTGCGGCGCGAAGTATGCGCTCCATCGCCTCGGGAGGATGAGCCGCGCCGTGCGCTCGCCCCTGCTGCCGACGCTCGAGCCGTCGACCGAAGCGGCGATCGATGCGGCGCTCAGGCATGCAGGATTGATGAACTGATGGCACCCAAGGGCAGCGAGCGTACGGTCCGGAAAGTGGTGGCGGAAAACCGCAAGGCCCGCTTCAACTACGAGATCGTCGACACCTACGAGGCCGGTCTCGTGCTGACCGGCACGGAGGTCAAGTCGTTGCGCGAGGGAAAGGCCAATATCGCGGAATCCTACGCGACCGACGAGGGTGGCGAAATCTGGCTGATCAATTCCTACCTGCCGGAATATCTCCAGGCCAATCGTTTCAACCACGAAACCCGGCGTCGTCGCAAATTGCTGTTGTCGAAGCGCGAGGTGAACCGGCTGCAGGGCGCCGTCAATCGCGAAGGCATGTCGCTGATCCCGCTCAGGATTTATTTCAACGAGCGGGGCAGGGCGAAGCTGGAACTGGCGCTCGGCAAGGGCAAGAAACTGCACGACAAGCGCGAGACCTCCAAGGAGCGCGATTGGAACCGGCAGAAGAATCGCCTGCTGAAGGAGCGCGGCTGATCCGCTGCCGCGCCGCCCTTCCCTCTCCGCGGGAGGGAACCAAATAGCGGACTCGATTCGCGTCGTTCCCACTCGCGCGATGGCCGGGTTAATCGGGATCCGTTGGTTTCTATATTAAAGCTCGGCGTCGTTGGCGACGGGCTCGGCCGGGCGCGGCACGCGTTCGGACGGCTCACGGCCGATCTCGCCCCTGAGTGTGGCGAGATCGATGAAGTGATCGGCCTGGCGACGCAGGTCGTCGGCGATCATCGGCGGCTGCGTCGACATCGTCGACACGACGGAGACCTTGCGTCCCTTGCGCTGCAGCGCCTCGACAAGTGTGGTGAAATCGCCGTCGCCCGAGAAGATCACCAGGTGATCGACGGTTTCGGACTGCTCCATGGCGTCGATCGCCAGCTCGATATCCATATTGCCCTTGATCTTGCGCCGTCCGAGCGAGTCCGTGAATTCCTTGGCCGGTTTAGTGACGACCTTGTAGCCGTTGTAGTCAAGCCAGTCGATCAGCGGGCGGATCGAGGAGTATTCCTGGTCCTCGATAAGGGCGGTGTAATAATAGGCGCGCAGCAGGTAGCCACGCTTCTGGAACGCCTTCAGCAGCTTTCGATAATCGATGTCGAAGCCCAGGCTCTTCGAGGCGGCGTAGAGATTGGCGCCGTCGATGAAAAGAGCGATTTTTTCGCGAGGATCGAACATCGTAATTTCCTTTTCCATGCCCTGCGCATTATACCCGACCGCCGCGGCGGGGCTGCGCAGAAAATAGGTGCATTACATTAATAATTGCTGATATTGCAAATAATGTAAGTTATGCCACGCATTAATCCAAGCGGCGTACGGTGCATATAGCAAGTTTTAGCAGTTGCTCCAGTTCATCCACACTTCAATTTACGATTGCTGGTGGAGTTTTTGGCTGATAGCTCCTGAAATACAATCCGTATCTGTATCCCTCGGCCGCATCGCGCGCATGTCGTATTCTAACATGAGGCCGGGCATGATGTGAGCGCCGGACGCAGGAAAAACTTGAACTTATGCTGTTTTGATTGTATCCGGGCGGCTAATTCCAGAAATCGGAGCTGCAAGTGCCGTCCTGTCGCGGCTGTTCCGGTTTCATGTCGTTAATCCTGCCGCGGCTGCCGCCGCGCTCTCGCAAAGGACAAGGCCATGGCCCGCGTCACCGTCGAAGATTGTATCGACAAGGTCGAAAACCGTTTCGAACTCGTCCTGCTTGCCAGCCACCGCGCACGCCTGATCTCGCAGGGCGCCCCCATCACGGTCGACCGCGACAACGACAAGAACCCGGTTGTTGCCCTGCGTGAGATCGCCGATGAGACCCTTTCGCCCGGCGATCTCAAGGAAGATCTGATCCATTCCCTGCAGAAGCATGTGGAAGTGGACGAGCCCGAGCCCGACGCGGCCGCGATCGCTCAGGCGGAACCCGCTGCTTTTGCGGAGGCTGCGGAAGACGAAGACCAGCCGGAAGCGCTGACCTTCGATCGCATGTCCGAAGAGGAGCTGTTGGCCGGCATCGAAGGGCTGGTACCTCCGGAAAAGAGCGACGACTACTGAGATCCGTTCGCGAACAGACGTTCCAAACGTGTTTTCGAAGCAGTGCGCCACTCATATGATTGGCGCACTTTTTGTTTGTCTGACTTTGATGGAGCCGCCTGCGGATGATGCGCCAATACGAGCTCGTTGAGCGCGTGCAGAAATACAAGCCCGACGTGAACGAGGCCTTGCTGAACAAGGCCTATGTCTATGCCATGCAGAAACACGGCCAGCAGAAGCGGGCAAGCGGCGATCCTTACATTTCCCATCCCCTGGAAGTGGCGGCGATTCTCACGGAAATGCATCTCGACGAATCCACGATCGCCGTTGCGCTGCTGCATGACACGATCGAGGACACGACCGCGACGCGGCAGGAGATCGACGAACTCTTCGGCGAGGACATCGGGGCGCTTGTCGAAGGCCTGACGAAGATCAAGAAGCTCGATCTCGTCACCAAGAAGGCCAAGCAGGCGGAGAACCTGCGCAAGCTTCTATTGGCGATATCGGATGATGTTCGCGTGCTCCTGGTGAAGCTCGCGGACCGGCTGCACAACATGCGCACCCTCGAGCACATGTCGGCTGAAAAACGCGCGCGCATTTCCGAGGAGACGATGGACATCTATGCGCCGCTGGCTGGGCGCATGGGCATGCAGGACATGCGCGAGGAGCTCGAGAACCTCGCCTTCCGCCATATCAATCCGGAGGCCTACGAGACCGTCACGAGGAGACTGGAAGAGCTCTCCCAGCGCAACGAGGGCCTAATCAAGAAGATCGAGGAGGAGCTGAGCGAGCTGCTGCAGGCCGAAGGCTTGAAGAATGCGCAGGTGAAGGGACGTCAGAAGAAGCCCTATTCCGTCTTCCGCAAGATGCAGTCGAAATCGCTTTCCTTCGAGCAGCTGTCGGATGTCTGGGGCTTCCGCATCGTCGTCGACGATATCCCCTCCTGCTATCGGGCGCTCGGCATCGTGCATACCCGCTGGCGCGTCGTTCCCGGCCGCTTCAAGGACTATGTCTCGACGCCGAAGCAGAACGACTATCAGTCGATCCACACGACGATCATCGGGCCGTCGCGCCAACGCATCGAACTGCAGATCCGCACCAGGCGCATGCATGAGATCGCCGAATACGGCATCGCCGCCCATGCGCTTTACAAGGACCGCGACGCTGTCACCGGTGACCCGACACGGTCTCCGACGTCGAATGCCTACGCCTGGCTGCGCCGCACGATCGAGTCGCTCGCCGAAGGCGACAATCCCGAGGAATTCCTGGAGCACACCAAGCTCGAGCTCTTCCAGGATCAGGTTTTCTGCTTCACCCCCAAGGGACAGTTGATCGCACTGCCGCGTGGCGCGACGCCGATCGACTTCGCCTATGCGGTGCACACCAATATCGGCGACACCTGCGTGGGCGCCAAGATCAACGGCCGCATCATGCCGCTCGTCACCCGCCTCAACAATGGCGACGAGGTCGAGATCATCCGCTCGGGCATCCAGGTGCCGCCGCCCGCCTGGGAGGAGATCGTCGTCACCGGCAAGGCGCGCGCGGCGATCCGGCGCGCCACCCGTGCCGCAATTCGCAAGCAATATGCGGGTCTTGGCTACCGCATCCTGGAGCGCACCTTCGAACGAGCCGGCAAGATCTTCTCGCGCGAGGGGCTGAAGCCGGCGCTGCACCGGCTTGGCCAGAAGGAAGTCGAGGATGCGATCGCCGCGGTCGGCCGCGGCGAACTCTCCTCGCTCGACGTGTTGCGTGCTGTCTTCCCCGATCACCAGGACGAACGCGTGACCGTCAAGCCGAGTGCCGACGACGGCTGGTTCAACATGCGCAGCGCCGCAGGCATGGTCTTCAAACTGCCGGAGCGCTCGAAGGAGGTCGCCGCGGCGGGGCAGGTGGAGGGACCGGAGGCGCTGCCGATCCGCGGCCTATCCGGCAATGCCGAGGTGCATTTCAGTCCAGCGGGGGCCGTTCCCGGCGATCGCATCGTCGGTATCATGGACAGGGACAAGGGGATCACCATCTATCCCATCCAGTCGCCGATCCTGCAGAAATTCGACGAGGAGCCGGAGCGCTGGATCGACGTTCGCTGGGACCTCGACGAGGCCAACAATAGCCGCTTCATGGCGCGAATCGCCGTCAGCGCGCTGAACGAGCCAGGCACCCTGGCGGAGATCGCGCAGGCAATCGCCACGAGCGACGTGAACATCCGCTCCCTTTCCATGGGCCGCGTGGCCGCTGATTTCAGCGAATTGCAGTTCGATCTCGAGGTCTGGGATCTGCGACAGCTCAATCACCTGATGACGCAGCTCAAGGAATTGCCCTGCATTTCGATGATCAAGCGCCTCTTCGAATAGGCCGCGCCGAGGTCGGTGCGGGCATCGGTCTGCTTTCTCTGCCTTCTTCTTGAGCAGTGGGCAACGTTGAATCGGCATGCCATGCGCAACACGCATGGCTGCCGATTGATCATGACGCTGGTGGAACACCGATCGCTAAATTACTTTCGGCTCGGGAGGTAAACGAAGAGGTTTGCCATGTTCAAGCAGTTGAAGAAAATCACCCGTGCCCTGCACATTCCTACCGTCGCGGAGCGCGAGATCGCCTATCTGAACGGTTCGGTCGACCGCATCGACCTCGAGTACCGTCAGCGCCAGATCGACCGCGGCCTGTTCCGTAAGGGTTTCTGATCCGCAGGCGGCGCCCGCGCGACGGTTCCCGGATCCGAAGGATCCGGCTTCCCTGGCGGCCTGGGAGTACGGCGCGACGTTGCGAGAAGACGATCTCGAGCTATGCGTTTACCGAATGGCTCGGATGCGTGTTTCGCCCGTCCGCGGCACAGCCTTGCGCCTGGCGGGTCCGGCGCCTATCTTGCGCCCGTCAAAAAGGCGGGCGGGCCGTCTTGCGCCGATGGGCGGTTTCACGATGCGACAACGTCAGAATGCTATTTAGGCGCAGAGAACCGGTCACGATTTCCGAAAGGCTTCGCGCCTTCGTCTGGCCGCGCAAAGGGCTGTCGCGCGGTCCGCGTTATATCGCCCTGCGCATTCTTCGCCTGAATTCCTCTCCTCATTCGATCGCCGTCGGCGTGGCCGCGGGCGCTGCTTCTGCCTGCACGCCGTTGTTCGGCTTGCACATCGTCCTTGCCATCATCCTCGCGTGGCTCTTCTCCGGGAATCTGGTGGCGGCCGTGATCACCACTGCACTCGCCAATCCAATCACCATTCCCGTTATCCTGGCGGCGTCCTACGAGATCGGCACCGCTCTCACCGGTCCGCAGGCCGGTCCGAGCGTCGGCTCGGCGGAGATCGCCCGGTTGGTCGAGCACATGCAGATCGGCGAGCTTTGGGGGCCGGTACTCAAGCCGACGCTCGTCGGCTCGCTGGCCCTTGCGCTGGCCGGCGCCTCGATCTTCTACCCGCTCGCTTTCCAGACCGCCCGGATCTTCCAGGTGCGTCGGCGGGAGCGTCTGCAAAAGGCCGGATACACGTCATGATCATCGGCATCGGCAGCGACCTCATAGACATTCGCCGCATCGAAAATTCGCTCGAACGTTTTGGCGAGCGCTTCGTCAATCGCTGTTTCACCGACATCGAGATCGCCAAGTCGGATGCGCGCAAGAACCGCGCGGCTTCCTACGCCAAGCGCTTCGCCGCCAAGGAGGCCTGTTCGAAGGCCCTGGGCACCGGGCTCGCCCAGGGCGTCTTCTGGAAGGACATGGGCGTCGTCAACATGCCGGGCGGAAAGCCGACGATGCAATTGACCGGCGGTGCGGCAGCTCGCCTTCAGGAGATGCTGCCCGTCGGACATCGCGCCGCCATTCATCTGACGATCACCGATGATTTCCCGCTTGCACAAGCTTTCGTGATTATCGAGGCGCTCCCGGTTGCCCCCGCCGAGGGAACGGTTTAGAGCACTGCCGGGATAGTGCCGGCTCCCGCCTTCGCTTGAAGCGAAGTAATCCGGTGAGCATATAGATGCGATTGCCCGGCAGGATGACAAGGAAGAACTGAGCGTGGAAGAAAAGACAGAAACGCACCAGAGCGCCCTCTGGGAGAATGTCAAGGTCATTATTCAGGCGCTGCTCCTGGCTTTGGTCATCCGCACCGTTTTCTTCCAGCCCTTCACGATCCCGTCCGGCTCGATGATGCCGACGCTCCTCGTCGGCGACTATATCTTCGTCAACAAGTTCGCCTACGGCTATTCGAAATACTCGCTGCCCTTTTCGCCGGACCTTTTCAGCGGCCGGATCTTTGCCAGCGAGCCGAAGCGCGGCGATATCGCCGTCTTCCGCTTTCCGCCCAACCCGGACATCGACTACATCAAGCGCGTCGTAGGCCTTCCCGGCGACCGCATTCAGGTCAGGAACGGCGTGCTGCATGTCAACGACAAGCCGGTCGATCGTATCCCTGATGGTACTTTCCGTGCAGACGACAAATACGACACCGGCGGCGACGTACCGGTCTATCGCGAGACGATGGACACGGGTGTCACCTATGACACCCTCGACCAGTTCCCGGACTCCAGTGGTGACAACACCCGCGAGTTCCTGGTGCCGGAAGGCCATTATTTCATGATGGGCGACAACAGGGACAATTCCTCCGACAGCCGCTTTGACGTCGGCTTCGTGCCGGCGGAAAACCTGGTCGGCCGCGCCAGCATGATCTTCTTCTCGCTCGGCAACGGCACATCCTTCCTGAAGGTCTGGAGTTGGCCGGCGAATCTGCGTTACGACCGGCTGTTCAAGGTTGTCGAATGATGAAGGGCCGCTCGCTGAGCGCGGAGGATCGGGCGAGGCTCGAAGCCGCGATCGGTTATCAGTTCGCCGAGAAGGAGCGCCTCGACCGCGCGCTGACGCATTCCAGCGCCCGCAATGCGCGGGCGAGCAACTATCAGCGCCTTGAATTCCTGGGCGACCGCGTGCTCGGGCTTTGCGTCGCCGAACTTCTGTTCCAGACCTTTCTCGATGCCAATGAGGGAGAACTGTCGGTTCGCTTGAATCAGCTTGTCAGTGCCGAAAGCTGCGCCAATGTTGCGGATGAACTGTCGCTGCACGAGTACATTCGCACCGGCTCCGACGTGAAGAAGATCACCGGCAAGCACATGATGAATGTGCGGGCCGATGTGGTAGAGTCGCTGATCGCCGCGATCTATCTCGATGGCGGCCTGGAGGCAGCGCGTCGCTTCGTGTTGCGGCACTGGGCCGGTCGCGCGGCGAGCGCCGACGGTGCGCGCCGTGACGCCAAGACGGAATTGCAGGAATGGGCGCATGCCAGGTTCGGCGCCGCGCCGAGATACAGGACGGATGATCGCTCCGGTCCGGACCACGATCCGCGCTTCACGGTGACCGTAGAGGTCGACGGGATCGCGCCGGAAACGGGGACCGATCGCTCGAAGCGCGGCGCCGAGCAGGTCGCCGCCATGCGATTGCTGGAACGCGAAGGTGTTTGGCAGAAACGGTCTGCCGGGAATTGACGGAAGCCATGACGGACAAGGAACAGGACACGGGCGCCGAAACCACGGCGACCCGCTCGGGCTTCGTGGCGCTGATCGGCGCGACGAATGCAGGCAAATCGACTTTGGTGAACCACCTGGTCGGCGCGAAGGTATCGATCGTCAGCCACAAGGTGCAGACGACGCGGGCGATCATTCGTGGCATTGCCATCCACGACAACACCCAGATCGTGTTCATGGACACGCCCGGCATCTTCAAGCCGCGCCGCCGGCTCGATCGCGCCATGGTGACTTCGGCCTGGGGCGGCGCAAAGGACGCCGATCTGATCGTGCTGCTGATCGACAGCGAGCGCGGCCTGAAGGGGGATGCCGAAGCGATCCTCGAAGCCCTGAAGGACGTTCCCCAACCGAAGATCCTTGTGCTCAACAAGATCGACCGGGTGCGCTCCGAGGACCTCTTGAAGCTTGCGGCGGCCGCCAACGAAGCCGTTTCCTTCGAGCGCACCTTCATGATCTCGGCGCTCAACGGCTCCGGCTGCAAGGACCTCATGGATTATCTCGCCACGGCGCTGCCGGAGGGGCCGTGGTACTATCCGGAGGACCAGATCTCCGACCTGCCGATGCGCCAGCTCGCAGCCGAAATCACCCGCGAGAAGCTGTTCCTGCGCCTGCATCAGGAGCTTCCCTACGCGTCTCACGTCGAGACGGAGAAATGGGAAGAGCGCAAGGACGGCTCGGTGCGCATCGAGCAGGTGATCTATGTCGAGCGCGACAGCCAGAAGAAGATCGCGCTGGGCAAGGGAGGGGAGGCGATCAAGGCGATATCGACCGCAGCCCGGAAGGAAATTTCCGAGATCCTGGAGCAGCCCGTGCATCTCTTCCTCTTCGTCAAGGTGCGCGAGAACTGGGGCGACGATCCGGAGCGCTTCCGCGAAATGGGCCTCGATTTTCCGAAGTAGCCGCTTTTACGTGGTCGGCGCCGGAGTGCCGTCCGCTATTTCTGGTCGTTCGAGGCAGCGAGTCTCTTGTTCAGCAGCGGCCCGATCGTCTCGGCCCGGTTGGTCCAGACGTAGCCGGAAAAATTCTCCGGAACGAGTGCGAGCTCATCGGCGCTGTCGATGCCGGAGGTGAACTCGCCGCCGCTATCGGGCCCAAGCAGGATGATCTCGCTTCCGGCGGCCTGCATCCGGGCGGCAAACCGATAGGGCCAGCCCCACAGGAAAGGCGCGTAATTGGCGGGCACGACGATCAACGTGTCGCGGCACGCATCCGGCACCATTCCGGTCCAGCCATAGGCGGCGTAGCGGCCGAGGCAGGCCATGGTGGAGCGCCTGTCGTAGCCCCTCAGCCCTGTTACGAGCCGCAGGGCCTCCTGGGTCGGCGTTCTGCCTCCGTATACCCCGAAGACCAGCTTGCGCCACTCCGGCCGAAATCGCAGCATGACCGCCAGGGTAGCGCCTTCCTCCCGCCGCTCGCTCTTGAAATTGATCAGGAAACGGCCGTGGGGCAGGGCTGCAAAGACCTCCGTCAGTGTCGGCATCTGGCCTTCTCCCTGGCCGCGGAAGGGAAAGGTCTTGCCACCATCGGCCGTGTAGCCGTAGCCGATGTCGAGCGTTTTCAGCTTGGCCATCGGCGTCTCCTCGGTGACACCCGCTCCATTGGTGCGGCAGTCGAGCGTCCAGTCGTGGAAGACGGCGAACTGGCGATCCGGTGTGAGATGCACGTCCAGTTCGATCACCTCGGCGCCGCTGTCGAGGGCCGCGCGCATGGACGCGATGGTGTTCTCGAGATAGCCATGACGGGGTGGTTCGATGCGCTGAGCCGTGCAGGTGTCGTTGCCCACTCCGTCCGGATTATAGACCTGATGGATGCCGCGATGGGCGACGACTTTAGCCGCACCGGCCGGCGGCGCTGCCAGGTAGGATGTGTTGAGGACCCAGACGACGCCGACGATGATGACCGCGACGACGGCGATGACGGCAAACTTCCTCATCGTAAGTCCTCCTCTCGTACCGCGCTTTGCTCTGTGGCGACGCCGAACGTGCGCTCCCACGCTCCCTGTCATGCGGACTGCGAACAAGCTGTCATCTTCGCGCGGTTGACCGGTAGTGGGCCCTATGGGAGGTAGGCTTCCGTGCCGCCCGATGCAATGCCGCCGGAGAACTTAGCTGCCGCAACTCGTCCAGGGTCAAGGATGATATCGCCGCAAGGGGGATGAACAACGGTTTCGACGACGCGGATATCCCTCTGTTTATGACCCTGGTCCGTTTCGACGTCGCGGGTGGGGTATACTGGCGGCTACGCTGCTCGGCCGACGCTCGATTTGCTTCAACATCTACTAAGGAAACAAATCCTTGAGGGGCCACAAAACAGCCCCATTGATTAACCGCCGAACACCGCTAAGTTAATGGAAGTTCTGATGGATAGGAGCCTGAAGAGGCTGGCCTGACGACATCCCGGTTGCAGCCCGTGCCTCATGCACGGCGCCGGCCCGCCGGAGACCGTGAGGCTTGCCCGAACCGGTTTCTCGCTGCTTCTGGACCCACCGTCGCTGTCGACTGGCGCGCACCTTTCCGGAAGCCGACCGAACCGTGCGCTCCATGCGGAAGAACCAACATGGTCCGTGTAGGTCTGGCGCTGAGGTTGGAAATGAATGCAGCATTGTTGAAGTTGCTTCGCCGTCTTGTCCAGAAGGGAACTTTGACGGTCATTTTTTCATCGGGAAAAAAAGTCGTCCTGGGTGACGGCACGGGAAAGCCCGCAGCCATCCGCATAGCGGACGCCGAGGCGGAAAGGGCGATACTGCACGACCCGGGCCTGAAATTCGGGGAGATGTACATGGACGGCCGTGTGGTGGTCGAAGAGGGAGATATTTTCGATGTCCTGTCCATCATCAAGAACAATGGTGTGCAAAAGGCGGCGACCTTCGCCAACTCCCTCGTCGGTCTTTGGCATGTACTGCGCCAGCAGATGAAAAGCCGGCTGCCGGTCAACCGCAACCGCTACAACGTTGCGCACCACTACGATCTGGACGGCAAGCTCTTCAACCTCTTCCTGGACGAGGACTGGCAATATTCCTGCGCCTATTTTCATCCGCCGGGCATTTCGCTCGACGAGGCGCAACGCGCCAAGAAACGCCATATCGCGGCGAAGCTGCTGCTCGAGCCCGGTCAGCAGGTGCTGGAAGTCGGTTCAGGCTGGGGAGGCCTGGCGATGTACCTTGCCGAGGCGACGGGAGTCGAAGTCACCGGCATCACATTGAGCGAAGAGCAACTGAAGGTCTCGCGGGAACGCGCCGCCAGGCGCGGACTTTCCGATCGCGTGCGGTTCGAGTTGCAGGATTACCGCACCATGCAGGGACGGCAGTTCGACCGCGTCGTCTCCGTCGGCATGTTCGAACATGTAGGCATCGGCAACTACGGCAATTTCTTCCGCAAGATGAAGGAATTGATGAGACCCGACGGCGTCATGCTGCTTCATTCGATCGGCCAGGTCTACAAGCCCTGGGCAACCAACCCGTGGATCGAAAAATACATCTTCCCGGGCGGCTACATCCCCGCGCTTTCCGAGGTCTTGCCGCCGGTCGAGAGCACGCGCCTGCTCGTCAAGGATATCGAGATCCTGCCGATGCACTATGCCTGGACGCTCAGGGCCTGGCGCGAGCGCTTCGTCGCACGCCGAGATGAAGCGGTGAAGCTCTATGACGAGCGCTTCTTCCGGATGTGGGAGTTCTATCTCGCCGCTTCCGAGACCGCCTTCCTCTATGACAGGCACTTCATCTTCCAGCTGCAGCTTTCGCCATCACTGGAGACGGTGCCGGTCTCGCGCGATTACATCGAAGCGAAGGAGCGCGAATTGCTGGAATTCGAGAAGACGCGCTCGCGGCTGGAATTGGTGGCGGTCTAGCGCTGCCCCGCTTACAGGCAGGCGAAATAGCCCCTCATCCTAGCCCTCTCCCCGCAAGCGGGGCGAGGGGACGGAGAGCGCGCAGCTTGCCCCTTCGCCCCGCTTGCGGGGAGAAGGTGCCGGCAGGCGGATGAGGGGCATGCCAGTCTTTAAGTCATCTCCTATCTTCTGTGGAGTGCGACTGACCCAATCGCGGCCCTCACTTGGCCTTCATCGTCTGCGCCACTATGGTCCGGCCTGAAACAGCAGACGGAACGAGAGAGATGACCGCAAAGCCCATCGCCGCCATCATTGCAAGCGAGATCAAGGCAACTGCCGCGCAGGTCGGCGCCGCCGTCGAGCTTCTCGACGCCGGCGCGACGGTGCCTTTCATCGCCCGCTACCGCAAGGAGGTTACCGGTGGTCTCGACGACACGCAATTGCGCACCCTCTCGGAGCGGCTCGCCTATCTGCGCGAACTCGAAGCGCGCCGGGCGTCCATCCTCGAATCGATCCGCGGCCAAGGTAAGCTCACAGACGAGCTGGAAGGCAAGATCGCTGTCGCCGTTACCAAGGCCGAACTCGAGGATATCTACCTGCCTTACAAGCCGAAGCGGCGGACCAAGGCGGAGATTGCCCGGGAGCGGGGGCTCGGGCCCCTCGCCGAGGCGATCCTCGCCGATCGCTCGATTGTGCCCGCCGATCGGGCGGCGGCCTTCCTCTCCGCCGAGGTCCCGGACGCAAAGGCGGCACTCGACGGCGCCCGCGACATCATTGCCGAAGCCATGACCGAAAACGCCGACCTCCTCGGGCGCCTGCGCAATCATATGCGGGAGGCGGCGTTCCTGAGAGCCAAGGTCGTCGACGGCAAGCAGGAGACAGGCGCGAAGTTCTCGGACTATTTCGATCACTCGGAGCGCTGGGCGACGGCGCCTGGTCACCGCGCCCTGGCGATGCTGCGCGGCTGGAACGAAGAAATCCTGTCGGTCGACATCGTCGTCGACCAGGACGCGGCATCTCAACAAAAACCCGTCGAGCGCATGATTGCCGCCGCGTACGACGTCGGCGCGCACCTGCCCGGCGACAAATGGCTGCTGGACGTCATCGGCTGGACCTGGCGGGTCAAGCTTTCACTGTCGCTCTCGCTCGATCTGATGCGCGAGTTGCGCGAGCGGGCCGAGGAGGAAGCGATCCGCGTCTTCGCACGCAACCTCAAGGACCTGTTGCTTGCTGCGCCCGCCGGCTCACGTCCGACCATGGGTCTCGATCCCGGCATCCGGACCGGCGTCAAGGTCGCGGTCGTCGACGGCACCGGCAAACTGCTCGACACGACGACGGTTTACCCGTTCCCTCCGAAGAACGACATTCGGGGCACCCAGGCGGAGCTCGCGGCGCTCGTCCGCAAACACAAGGTCGAGCTGATCGCCATCGGCAACGGCACCGGCAGCCGCGAAACCGAGAAGCTCGTCGCCGATATGCTCGCGCAGATGGCGGCGCCGAAGCCGACCAAGGTAATCGTCTCCGAGGCGGGCGCTTCCGTCTATTCCGCTTCGGAAACGGCGGCGGCGGAATTTCCGAATCTGGACGTCTCGCTGCGCGGTGCCGTGTCCATCGCCCGAAGACTGCAGGACCCGCTTGCCGAACTGGTCAAGATCGAACCGAAATCGATTGGCGTCGGCCAGTACCAGCACGACGTCGACCAGACGCATCTCAGCCGTTCCCTGGATGCGGTCGTCGAGGATGCGGTGAATGCCGTCGGGGTCGATCTCAACACCGCATCGGCACCCTTGCTGGCACGTGTTTCGGGCCTGGGAAAATCATCGGCGGAAGCGATCGTCGCGCATCGCGATGCGATGGGCGCCTTCGCAAACCGGCAGCAACTCCTCAAGGTGCCGCGCCTCGGTGCCCGCACCTTCGAGCAATGCGCCGGTTTCCTGCGGATTTCCAACGGTTCCGAGCCGCTTGACGCCTCGGCCGTTCATCCGGAGGCCTATGGCGTGGCCAAGAAGATCGTCGCCGCCTGCGGCCGCGACGTGCGCTCCCTGATGGGAGACAGTGCGGCTTTGAAGGCGCTCGATCCGCGCACTTTCGTCGACGAACGTTTCGGCCTGCCGACTGTCAAGGACATTCTTTCCGAACTGGAGAAGCCGGGCCGCGATCCGCGCCCGAGCTTCAAGACGGCGACCTTCGCCGAGGGGGTCGACGACATCAAGGACCTGAAGGTCGGGATGCAGCTCGAAGGGACGGTGACCAATGTCGCGGCCTTCGGAGCCTTCGTCGATATCGGCGTGCATCAGGACGGGCTCGTGCATGTTTCCCAGCTCGCCGATCGTTTCGTCAAGGATCCGCATGAGGTCGTGAAGGCCGGCGACGTGGTGCGGGTCCGCGTCACCGAGATCGATGTGGCGCGCAAGCGCATCGGGTTGAGCATGCGCAAGGATGACGGTGCCGATGGTGGCGGGCGCGAGGCAAGGGGACCGTCGCCGAACGGTGGCAATCGTAATGCAGCCGTCAGATCAGCAGGCAAGCAGGCGCCGGCTCAGGGCGCATTTGGTGCGGCGCTGATGGAAGCAATGAAGAAAAAATGAGCGGGGCATGGAACGGCCCCGCGCCACGGATCGTTACGTGCTCATCGGCGAGTGGCGCGACGGGTGCAGGCAATGATCTATTTATTAGCTAATTGAAATATAACCTGCCCTCCGTCATACTGATTTCGTGGCGATGTTGGTTCGTCGCGGGCAGTGTCGCCACGGAAATGCCGGTCTACGGCGGAACAGGTCAGCGGAAAATCCTCTTCCGCCGGGGCTCCCGGCGAAAGGAGGTGCGTCATGGTACGCAATGTGATCCGCGGCCTTCCGTGCGCCGTCGTCTTGGCGGCGGCGGTAAGCGTATATCCCCAAACAGCAGGCGCGCAAGGTGTCGTGAATTGCGCCGAGCGCTCGCAGGTGATCGAGTTTCTCACTCGACAATACGCCGAGAAGCAAGCCGCGGTTGGAATGATCAATCAGCAGGCGGTCATGGAACTCTACGCCGCCGATAGCGGCAGCTGGACCTTGATCATAACCGACGTCTCGGGCCGAAGCTGCGTGATTCTCGCCGGCAAGAGCTGGGAGACGATTATTCCCGTAGGCCCCAAAGCCTAAGCAGCCGGATCGCTTTTCCGGCGGTGCGTCTTGTTCACTCCATGCGCGATGGCGCGCTCGCCAGCGCGCGAAATCCCGAGCCCATTGACCATCGTTTCAGCTCCAGATCTCAAAAGCGGGAGCGGGACGAGCATGTCCTGCTCCCGCCAGTCTTTTTCGCCGGTCAGTCCGGTCGGCCGACGCTGGCATAGGTGAAGCCGTGCCGGGCGATCTCCTCCTTGCGGTAGATGTTGCGCAGATCGACGAGCAACGGTGTGCTCATGGTGCGTTTCAGCCGCGTGAAGTCCAGTGCCCGGAACTCGTTCCACTCGGTGACGATCACCAGTGCATCCGCTTCCGCCGCCGCATCATAGGGATCGGTCGCACAGTCGAGGCCGTCGATGACCTTGCGCGCGTTCTCCATGCCCTCCGGGTCGTAGCCCGTCACTCTGGCGCCCGCATCCTGCAGCGTCTGGACGATGGCGATCGCCGGGCTGTCGCGCATGTCGTCGGTGTTCGGCTTGAAGGTGAGGCCGAGCACGGCGACCTTGCGGCCGCGCACATCGCCGCCGACCGCGGTAATCACCTTGCGGCCCATAGCCCGCTTGCGGTTGTCGTTGATCGCGACGGTAGTCTCGACCAGCCGTACCGGACTGTCGTGATCCTGCGCGGTCTTGACCAGTGCCAAGGTGTCCTTGGGGAAGCACGAGCCGCCGTAGCCCGGGCCGGCATGCAGGAACTTGGCGCCGATACGCCCGTCGAGGCCGATACCGCGGGCGACATCCTGGACATTGGCGCCGACCTTTTCGCAAAGATCGGCCATCTCGTTGATGAAGGTAATCTTCATCGCCAGGAAGGCGTTGCCCGCATATTTGATCAGTTCGGAGGTGCGACGGGAAGTGAAGACGAGGGGGGCCTGGTTCAGATACAGGGGGCGATAGACTTCGGTCATCACGTCGCGGGCCCGCTGATCGTTGTCCGCAAGGCCGATGACGATGCGGTCCGGCCGCTTGAAATCATCGATCGCCGCGCCCTCGCGCAGGAACTCCGGGTTGGAGACGACGGCAAAGTCCGCATCAGGATTGGTTTCGCGGATGATGCGTTCGACCTCGTCGCCGGTGCCGACCGGCACGGTCGATTTGGTGACGACGACGGTAAAGCCATTGAGATTCGCCGCGATCTCGCGCGCGGCGGCATGGACATAGGAGAGGTCCGCGTGGCCGTCGCCGCGCCGCGACGGCGTTCCGACGGCGATGAAGATGACTTCGCTGTCGGCAACGGCCGAAGCGAGATCAGTGGTGAAGTGCAGGCGTCCTGCAGCGACGTTGCTGGCCACAAGATGGTCGAGACCCGGCTCGAAAATCGGGATCTCACCCTTCTTGAGGGCCGCGATCTTGCCTTCGTCCTTGTCGAGGCAGACGACATCGTGGCCGAAATCCGCGAAACAAACACCGGACACGAGGCCGACATAGCCGGCGCCAATCATCGTAATCTTCATCCGCTCTTCCTTTGTTGTTGGGTCCTTGTTGAGCCTTGGGAGCTACTCATCCATTGATAGGCAAATAGGACCGTTTTTCGACCTGCAAATGACAGGGGAGTTTTCCGGCGCGACAAATCGCCCGGTTGTCCTCAGGCGGTGGTTCCTGCAGGGCGATAATATTGTTGATACCATTCGACGAAGCGGGCGATGCCCTCCTCGATGGGCATGGTCGGCTTGAAGCCGGTCAGCGCTTCGAGCAGGTCCGGGGACGCGTAGGTGCGCGGCACGTCGCCCATCTGCATCGGCAGCATATTGCGCACAGCTTGGCGACCGACGGCCCTCTCGACGGTTTCGACGAAAGTCATCAGCTCCACCGGCTGGCCGCCTCCGACATTGACGACGCGGAACGGCGCGTGGCGGGAAAGCGTGTCCTGCGCCAGGTCCAGGTCGACGCGATTGGCTTCTGAGGGTGCGACGTGGGAAAGCCGCAGGATGCCCTCGACCAGATCGTCGATATAGGTGAAGTCGCGGCTCATCCGGCCCTCGCCATAAATATCGATCGGCCGGCCGTTGAGGATGGCATCGACGAATTTGAAGAGCGCCATGTCTGGCCTTCCCCAGGGGCCATAGACGGTGAAGAAGCGAAAGGCGGTGGTCGGCACCTTGTAGAGATGGGCGTAGCTGTGGGCCATCAGCTCCATCGATTTCTTCGTCGCCGCATAGAGCGTCATCGGCTCGTCGGCCCGGTCCGCCTCGGCAAAGGGTATCTTCTCGTTGGCGCCGTAAATCGACGAGGTCGATGCCAGCATCAGATGCTTCGGGCCGATCGCCCTGGCAAGCTCGAGGATGTTCCATGAACCGACAAGGTTCGCGTCCACATAGGCCTTCGGGTTTTCAAGGCTGTAACGAACGCCCGCCTGCGCGGCGAGGTGGATGATGACCTCCGGCTCTGCAAGCTCTGCGGCGCGGTCGAGGGCATCGCGGTCCTCGAGCATCGCGGTTACCGCTTTGAAGCCGTTGGAACGCTCAAGGATCGCGTGGCGGCGTTCCTTGAGCGTCACGTCGTAATAGGGCGTCATGCCGTCGAAGCCGACCACGAAATGCCCATCGTCTATCAGCCGCTTGGCGATGTGAAAGCCGATGAAACCTGCGGTGCCGGTGATGAGGTAACGCACGGAAATTATCCCAGTTTTCTTGAACTTGATCGTTCATACGAAGAAAGCCGGGCAATGGAAAGACGAAACAGTCACTCCGGCTCGCCGTCGAGTTGCTGTTGCAAGGCGGTGAGCACGGACATCGCGTGGCCCGAATACCGGCTGATCCAGCGGTCGTGAATGGCCTGGATGGGCAAGGCATTCAGGTGGTTCCATCGCTCCCGGCCGTCGCGCCTGACCAGAACGAGATTTGCCTCTTCCAACACCTTCAAGTGCTGCATCACGGTACAGCGGTCGAGATCGGAAAATCGCTCGCACAACATGCCTGTCGTCCGGGGCGCCTCCTTCAGCGCATCGAGAATCTGCCGGCGCAGGCCGTTGGCGAGCGCCTTGAAAACCGCATCGTCCTTCGAATCATTTGACATGTTATATTTTTATAACATATTATGCGCCGACACAATCGAGAGGAGGTCGTCATGGCTTTCGAATTTCGTGTGAACGGGCGAATTGCCCGTCCCGTCGAGCAGGTCTTCGACGCGGTGGTCAATCCCGATAAGCTCGGCCGCTATTTCGTGACGCTCGGCGGCATAAGCGGGCCATTGCTCGCCGGCGCCACCGTGACCTGGTGGGGCGAAGTGCCGGTCGAAGTGGAAGTCGTCGAGCCCAATGAGCGGATCGTCTTCCGCTGGGATGCGATGGTTGCGAAGGAAGAAGCCCCGTACCAGACGCGAGTCGAAATGCGATTCCAGCCGCTCGAGGACGGCGCCACAATGGTGACCATTGCCGAAAGCGGCTGGCGCGAGAACGAGCAGGGGCAGAAGAGCTCCTATCTCAACTGCGAGGGCTGGTCCCAGATGCTCGCCTGCATGAAGGCCTGGGTCGAATACGGCATCAACCTCAGGGAAGGCTATTATGTCAGCGAGCTCTCCGGCAAGCCGGCGCTCGAGCCGCAGACATAGGAGGAGCGCGCGATGGCAGTGGAGATAAGGGGCGGCATCAACATCGCCATGAAGGTACCGAGCCATGAGTACGAGGCCGTGGTCGCCTTCTACCGCGACGTCGTCGGCCTGCCGCCATTCGACGAGAAGCAGCCGGCCAAGGGCTTCATCCTCGGTCCGAACCGTCTTTGGATCGATGAAATGCCGCATTTGAGCCAGGCGGAGGTATGGCTGGAGCTGTTCACGGACGACCACGAACGGGCATTGACCCATCTTGCGGCGAACGGGGCGGTGCGCTGCGATGCTGTGGAGGAGCTGGGCGAGGGCTTTCGCGGCGGCTGGGTAATGAATCCCGCCAATATCGTGCATCTCGTGCGCACGCCGGACGCTTGGTGATACGCTAATGCATGCCGCCCAAAAGTGTGTAGCGGTTTTGGGATAACGACATGCATCAAAACAAAGACCTACAGCGCGTCGCGTGAGCCCGTTTGAACGCGACGCGCTTTAGAACGAAAGCAGCGGGTTGTCTGCCGCTGCTTCGACCGGCGCGTCAATCGGAGGCTCGATCGGCGGCATCGGCGCACTCATCGGCTCTTCCGCCTGGATAACCACTACCCGGGTCCCCTCCGGCACTCGGTTGTATAGATCGATGACGTCTGGATTGAACATGCGGATGCAGCCGCTCGAGACGGCACTGCCGATCGACCACGCCTCGGTCGTGCCGTGGATGCGGAACAATGTGTCGCGGTTGCCCTGGTATAGATAGAGCGCGCGCGGCCCAAGCGGATTGGTGGGACCCGGATCCATGCCGCCGGCGAGAGGCCCGTAACGTTCCGGCTCGCGGGCGACCATGTCCGATGTCGGTATCCAGCGGGGCCATTGCGCTTTGCGGCCGATCCGCGCCTCGCCGGCAAATTCCAGCCCTGCCTTGCCGACACCGATGCCGTAGCGCAATGCCATGCCGCCGCCCTGCACGAGATAGAGGTGTCTGTTCGGCGTGTCGATGACGATCGTGCCAGGCGGCTCGTGGGTGACGTAGGGCACCTGCTGGCGGAGATAGCGCGGATCGACCTTGCTGATGTCCGTCGCAGGCAGCGGGAATGCCTCGTCCGGCTGCGGTCCGTACATCGTTGTGAAATAGGGATCCGGTCCTCTCGGCCGGGGCGGCTGGGCGGCACTCGTCGCGCAACCCGCCAGTGCGGCTAGAACAAGGAGGAGCGTGAGAAGCTGGGCGAGGCGGAACACACACATACTCCAGACAAACCTGATGATGCCAATTTCGAGATCGGCAGCCAGCGTCGACTCGCGAGTGAAGCATGGCCGCGATTCGGCAGGTAATGACAGAATTGTAGTGCGGCGAACATGTCGCGAAAAGGGGACACTTCATTGGGCCCGCTCCGCTGCCGTGCCCCGTTGCACGCGTCATCGTCGCTTGATCCGCCTTCCGCCCCAGGTGTATGCCTTTTCCATGCAATGGAGCGATCAGGCCATCATCCTCGGCGTCCGGCGGCACGGCGAAAGCTCTGTCATCGCCGAGGTCATGACGTCCGCACACGGGCGGCACCTGGGTCTCGTGCGCTCCGGCCGGTCGCGGGCGATGCAGCCGGTGCTGCAGCCGGGCAATTCGGTGGAGGTGACCTGGCGGGCGCGGCTCGACGAGCATCTCGGCGAATTCCGCGTCGAGCCGCTCGAACTCAGGGCGGCGAGGCTAATGGAGGCGGCAACTTCGGTCTACGGCATCCAGGCGCTCGGCGCCCTCCTGAGACTGCTGCCGGAGCGCGATCCGCATCCGCATCTCTACGAGGCGCTCGCCGTCATCGTCGATCACCTTCAGGACCCGGCCGATGCCGGCGAATTGTTCGTGCGCTTCGAACTGGCGGTGTTGAACGATCTCGGCTTCGGGCTCGACCTTTCGGAATGCGCGGCGACCGGAAGCCGGGCCGAACTTGTCTACGTTTCGCCGAAAACTGGCCGCGCCGTCAGCCGTGCGGCGGGCGCACCCTATGCGGAGCGCATGCTCGCCCTTCCGGATTTCCTGTCTGGAGCGCACAGCGCGGCCGATCACGACAGCCTCGCCGCAGCCTTCCGACTCACCGCGTATTTCCTCAATCGCCACGTCTATGAACCGCGCGGTGTCGACGTTTCCTCGGCGCGCGACGGTTTCGTTCATGCGACGCTGAAGGCGCTGAAGCCAGCCGCACCCTCCGCGGCATGAACATAAGAAAAGGCGCCGCACATCTTATGCGGCGCCTGAAGTCTGCGAACCTGATTAGCCGATCTTGCCGCCGCCCTGCTTGGTCACGGCGACCACGGCCGGGCGCACCGGCATGTCGTCGCGGAAGTCGGGCCAGCGCGTGGCCGGCTTCTCATAGGTGGCGAGGCCGGCATCGCCCGGGTGCTGAACGGCAAGGAAGAAGGTGTCGCTCGTCGGGTTGAAGCTCGGGCCGCACATTTCCGCGCCGACCGGAACCCGGAAGAACAGCTTCGAGGTGCCGCGGCCTTCGCCCTCCGTTTCGACGGCCCAGACGCCGTCGGTGCGGCCCGTCTCCTTCTCGTTGTTGCCGTCGGTCGCAACCCACAGGCGGCCGTCCGCGTCGATTGCGCAGTTGTCCGGCATGCCGAACCAGCCGTTCTTCGTCGTCGCGGTCGAGAAGGAGGCGCCCACATCCGCAACGCTCGGGTCACCGCACTTCAGCAGGATGTCCCACTTGGATTTCGTCGAGGCGAAGTCTCCGTCCGTCTCGGAGATCTCGACGATGTGGCCGAAGGCGTTCTTGGCGCGCGGATTGGCAGCATCCGCCTCTTCCTCCTTGCGCTTGGTGTTGTTGGTCAGCATGACATAGACCTTGCCGGTCTTTGCATTCGGCTGGATGTCTTCCGGCCGGTCCATCTTGGTCGCGCCGAGCGCATCGGAGGCAAGACGGGTGTTGATCAGCACGTCGGCCTGCGAAGCAAAGCCGTTCTCGGCCGTCAGCGGACCCTCGCCATGGACGATCGGCATCCAGGTGACGGTGCCGTCCTCGTCGAACTTCGCCACGTAGAGCGTGCCTTCGTCGAAGAGGTCCATGTTGGCGGCGCGATCGTCCGGGTTGTAGGTGCCCTTGGTCACGAACTTGTAGACATAGTCGTAACGCTCGTCGTCGCCGCTATAGAGAACGACGCGGCCATCCTTGTTGACGATCGATTCGCAGCCCTCGTGCTTGAAGCGGCCTATCGCCGTGCGCTTCTTCGGCACTGAAGTCGGGTCCAGCGGATCGACCTCGACGACCCAGCCGAAGCGATTCGCCTCGTTCGGATCCTTCGATACGTCGAAGCGGTCATAGAATTTCGACCACTCATATTGGCCGCCCGGCGCGCCGAGGCGCTTCAACTGCTTGAATTCCGGATGATCCTCGGCGAGCTCGCCGCCGAAATAGCCGTTGAAGTTTTCCTCGGCCATCATGTAGGTGCCCCAGGCGGTAACGCCGCCGGCGCAGTTGTTGATGGTGCCGAAAACCTTCTTGCCGCTCGGGTCGGCGGAGGTCTTGACGCGGTCATGACCGGCCACCGGACCGGAAAGCTGCATCTCGGTATTGGCCGTGATGCGGCGGTTGTACTTGCCGTCGAGAACCGGCTGCCACTTGCCGTCCACCTTGCGGATCTCGATGACCGTGCCGCCGTGGGCGGCCATCTCGATATCGACCAGTTCCTTGGTGTACTCGCCGAGAACGACCTTGTCTTCCTCCTTGCCGTCCTCGGTCACCTTTTCGACGCGCGCGAAGTTCGGGAACATGATCTCGGCATTGGTGTATTCATGATTGACGACCAGCAGGCCGTGGTCCGGGCTGCCGTCGAGCGGGATGAAGCCGACATAGTCGTTGTTGTAGCCGAACTGGCGGTTCTGCGCTTCGGCCGTCTGCTTCAGCGGATCGAATTCCGGACTGTCGGCGAAGATCTTGTCGCCCCAGCGCAGCAGGATGTCGGCGTCGTAGCCTTCGGCGACGTGATGCTTCTCGTCGACGCCGGCTTCGATCTCCTTGAAGTCGAAGCGCGAAGCGCTGTCGCTGGCGCGCGCTTCCTCGGCGGAGAGCAGCGCAAGCGGGCTAACCGTCGTCGAAATCGCAGCAACCGCGAGCGAGCCGCCAATGAACGACCGGCGCGAGAAGCGGCGATTGATGATGTCGCCCATGGTCGGATTGGCGGAACAGTTCTGGCCGATGTCTTCCAGTTCCTCCCTGCGTTCCGTCAGCGTCTTGAATTCGGTTTCTTCCGTCGAGCCGAGGTACTTGTCCATGGTCATTCTCCCCTTTGAGGACGATAGAAGCGCCGTTGGTGGTTGGCGTCCATCGTCGCTCTATCAGCTAGCTGATGACAGTTCTGCGACAGTTCGATGAAGAGATTACGGCTCTTCTGCCCTTATGCATATTCGTGTCCACGGCAAAAACCTGCGGTTGCGAGGAAGGGGATGTTCAAGCGGATGTCTCCGCTGGCATTCCGGGCTAACTTGTGCGAATCGTTTCACCAGTCGTCGTGGTGTCGGGGGACCCATGCTTGAGCTTATCGCCCTTGTTGCCTTTGCCATGGCGCTTGCCGCCTTCCTCGGTGGCCGCAGGACTGCCGATCGTCTGGATGCCGAAATCGAGAGCCTGAAGGCGCAGATCGCACGGCTCGCGAAGCAGGGTGTTGTGGAGGAGGCGTCGGATCTTGCATCCGCCGACCGAAACGAGGTCGAGGTGCCTGCTGCTCCCGTAGTGGAAGAAGAGGCCGCCCCCGGACCGTGGTCGCAGGCGCGGGAGGGGGCCCGGATCTTCAGCGGCGCCGCGTCGGGCACAGAGGGCGCGGAGGCCGCGGCAAGCAGCGAGCCTGCAAGCGTCGCGGCCGCCCAACCGGTTGCCGCGCGGTCCGCTGAGAGCCTCGAAAGCCGGATCGGCGGGCGCTGGCCGGTCTGGGTCGGCGGGCTGGCACTCGCGCTTGGCGGTTACTTCCTCGTGCAATACTCGATCGAAGCGGGACTGCTGAGCCCGGCGGTTCGCCTGACGCTTGCGGCGGTGTTCGGGCTGGCGCTGGGGGTCGCCGGCGAAGTGATACGGCGCCGGGCGGTGCCGACAATCGCGGACGAGTTCCGCAATGCCATGATCCCCGGCGTGCTGACCGCGGCTGGCGCCGTCACGCTGTTCGGCGTCGTCTATGCCGCCCATGACATTTACGGCTATATCGGCGCAACTTCCGCTTTCACCCTGCTGGCGGCTGTCTCGCTGGCGACCGTCGGCCTCTCGCTGCTGCATGGCCAGGCGCTCGCCGGCCTTGGTCTCCTGGCATCGCTCCTCACGCCCTTGTTCGTCTCGAGCACCGAACCGCGGCCTTGGGTGCTGTTCGGCTTCCTCGGTACCGCCTGGCTTGCCACGCTCGCCGCTTCGCGCCTGCGGCGATGGACGGCCGTGCCGACACTCGCCAATGCCGGTCTCGGCCTCTGGGGACTTGCCTATGTTGCCTTGACCATGCCCTTCGAGGCGCCTCCGGTGACCGCCGCGCTGGCCGTCATGATCGCCGGGATCAGCCTGATCTGGCCCGGCGGCGTAGTCCGCGGGGACCGCGCAACGGATGCCGTAGACCCTTGGGAGAGGCTGTTTAAGCCGCCCCATGCAGCGATCACCCTCTCGGGGGCGATCGTGGCCACTCTATTGGCCCTTCTCTTCATCAGTCCGGCCGTCGAGGCCGCGCGTTTCCCGGTCGCCGAATTCGTGATCGTGGTCACACTGCTTGCCGCCGTCGGCGCCCTGCGGGCAACGGCGCCCTATCCTGCTCTGTTTGCCGCGGTCGGCTCGATCGTCGGCACATGGAGCCTGACGGCGCTGAGCGGTGTCCTGGCCCATATCGAGCCGTCGCTCGCGGCGCCGGAGATCGTCATTCCAGGCCGAACGGCCATGCTGACGGCGATGATCCTGGCGGCGCTCTTTCTTATGCTGGCCGCCGTCGTGCTTTCGCGGTTTGCCAGTGAGCTGCAGTTCGCGATGCTCTGGGCAGGCATCGCCGCCGTCGTGCCGAATGCGCTCCTCGCCATGTCCTTCGTGATGACGGCCAATTTCGCCTTCGATCTGCCGCACGGGCTTGCCGCCTTCGCGGGCGGCCTGTTCATGCTTGGGCTTGTCGAATGGCTCTACCGTCGGAACGCCGAAAGTCATGAGCTTAACATTACAGCCGGCCTTTTGGCGCTCGGCTCCTTGGACCTCTTTGTCATTGGCCTGCACGCCTGGACGGACGGACTGGCCACGACGCTTGTCATCGCGCTCCTCGGCTCTGCGTACACTTTTGCAACGCGCGTCCGCAGCTGGCCGGTCCTGCCCTGGGTGACCGTGGCTGCCGCCATAGCCGTCCTTGCGAGGATCGCCTGGGAGCCGACCATCGTCGGTCCCGGCAATCTCGGAACGACGCCAGTCTTCAATGCCCTTCTGCCGGGTTACGGCATACCGGCAGTGCTGCTCGTCGCCTGCGCCTATTTCCTGCGCGCTTCTCGGGACCTGCGCGTGCGCAACCTGCTGCAGGCGCTCGCGAGTCTCTTCGTGCTCCTGACGCTCGCGATCCTGGTGCGCCACGCGATGAACAACGGGGTGCTCGATAGTTCCGTGCCGACCCTTGGCGAGCAGGCGATCTACACGCTGCTTGCCATCGGCGCTTCCGGCATCTTCATGACGCTCGACGGGAGATCGCCAAGCCCGGTGTTCAGCTATGGGGGCATGGCGCTTGGCGCGCTCTCCATGCTGTCGGTGCTCGCGGCGCATCTCGTGGGGCTCAATCCTTATTTCAGCGGCGAGCTGCTCGGCAGAATTCCCTTCCTCGACCTGCTCTTCATCGGCTATCTGCTGCCTGCCATCGGCTATGCCGGCCTCGCCTGGTATGCGCGAGGCCGACGCCCGCAGCCCTATGTCATGGCGCTTGCGGTGAGCGGCGCGGTGCTTGCCTTCGCCTGGGCGACTTTGAGTGTGCGTCGCTTCTGGCAGGGAGAAAGCGTCGCCGACTGGAAAGGCTTCCTCCAGGGAGAGACCTACTCCTACTCGGTGGTCTGGCTGGTGCTCGGCGTTCTGCTGCTCGTGGCCGGCTCACGCTTCAACGCGAAGAGCATCCGCATCGCCTCCGCCGTGCTGGTCTTTATTGCCGTGCTCAAGGTCTTCCTCGTCGACATGTCGAATCTCGAAGGTTTCCTGCGGGCACTCTCCTTCATCGGCCTCGGCGGCGTGCTGATCGGCATCGGGCTTTTCTATCAGAAGATACTCTCCAGCAGGGGGAGCGGTTCGGCTGATCCGTCGGGAGCGGTTGAAGCGCCAGGAGAGGGAGCGCGCCAGGCATGACGCACCTTCACGCCCTGGCCGCCGCCTTCGCGCCGCATGATGAGCTCGCCGGCCAGCTCCTGCCGCATGCATTCTCCGGCGACGATGGTTCGCACGACGCCGCACATCTCATCCGGGTCTGGAAGAACGCGGCGCGCATACAGGAGGAGGAGGGCGGTGACAGCCGTCAACTCGCCGCCGCCGTCCTGCTGCACGATTGCGTCGCCGTCGAGAAGAACTCGCCGCTGAGGGCCGGGGCATCGCGGCTCGCCGCTGAAAAAGCCTGGCAGATTCTCGACGGCCTCCGCTGGCATACGCTGGAAATTTCTGCCGTTGCCCATGCCATTCTGACGCACAGCTTCTCGGCCAACATGGCGCCCGAGACGCTCGAAGCGAAAATCCTGCAGGATGCGGACCGGCTCGACGCGATCGGCATGGTCGGCGCCGCACGTTGCTTCTATATCGCCGGCCGCATGGGAAGCGGCCTCTATGATCCGCTCGATCCCTTGGCCGAGGACAGGCCGCTCGACGACAAGGCCTTTGCGATCGACCATTTCGAGACGAAGCTCTTCCGTCTCGCCGACGGGTTCCAGACCGCGGCGGGGCGTCGCCTGGCGCTGGAGCGGCAGACGCGGCTGCGCAGCGTGCTTGCCATGCTGCTCGATGAAATCTAGACGAATTTTCAGTATGTTGCTGCAGCGCGATGAATCAAATCGCGAACGGCCTGAATCGATCTCTGAACTTGGAAAGGCGCGATGAAAGTCACCGGTCTCAATATCTATCCATTGAAGAGCGGGCGCGCCGTGCCGCTAACGGCCGTGACGGTCAATCTCGACGGGTTGGCAGGCGACCGGCGATTCATGGTCGTCGAGCCCGATGGCCAGTTCATCACGCAGCGCGAATTGCAGGCGCTGGCTAAGGTCGAAGCGACGCACATCGAAAGCGGCGTGCATCTGAAGATGAATGCCAACGAAGTCTCCGTCCGGTTCGATCCGGATAACAGGCTGGATGTCCGCGTCTGGTCGAGCGACGTGAATGCTGCCGTTGCCGATGACGGCACGAACGAAACGCTGTCGGCCTGGTTCGGGCGGCCGGTGAAGCTCGTGTACATGGACGAGGTGGCGGAGCGTTTCGTGGGCGCCGAATGGGCCGGCATCGCTGCTCCGGTCGGCTTTGCAGACGGTTTTCCGGTGCTTATCACGACGACTGGTTCTCTGGCAGACCTCAATCGAACGCTCGCCGACAAGGGCCAGGAGCCGGTCGGCATGGAGCGCTTCCGCACCAACATCCTCATCGACTGCGACGAGTCTTGGGCCGAGGACGTGTGGGAAAGCCTGGAGATCGCCGGCATTGTCTTCGATCTCGTCAAGCCCTGCGCGCGGTGCATCATGACCACGCAGGATCAGAGGACCGGCGAACGCATCGGCGGCAACCCGATCCAGGGGCTCGCCGAAAAGCGCATGTCCGCGGATCGCCGGGTGCCGGGCGTGCTCTTTGGCTGGAACGCCGTGCCAAGGGGCGAAGGGATTGTGAAGCTCGGCGACGAGGCGAAGGTCGTTCGCCGCCGGAGCGAACGCTGGCCGATGAAGCGGCGCGGCGTTGAATGACGCGCTCGGCCGGCGGGACAACTGCACCTGCAGGCGGCCATCAATTCCTGTGAACCGATCGTCAATTTAATTGGCTTGGCTCAATTTGAGCGCCGACATAGCATGCGCCCTCAAGAAACCGGAGCATCCAATGTCTGCTGCCAATCAGGGCGACGCCCACGCACTCCATCACCATCATCACCTGCCGTGGCTGATCATCGCCGCTGGTTCGATGATTGCGATGCTGACCTTCGGTCCACGGTCGGCCATGGGCTTCTTCCAACTGCCGATGCTCGCCGACACCGGCTGGGACCGGACGACATTCGGTCTTGCCATGGCGATCCAGAACCTTTGCTGGGGCCTCGGCCAGCCCGTCTTCGGGGCCTTGGCCGACAAGTTCGGCACCTGGCGCATGCTGGCGCTGTCCGGTCTTCTCTATTCCAGCGGGCTCTTCATCATGGCTTTCGCCAGTGCGCCGATCTGGCTGCATGTCGGCGGCGGCGTGCTCGTCGGTCTGGGCGTTGCCTCCGGTTCCTTCGGCATCGTGCTGTCGGCCTTCGCCCGCAATGTCGCGCCTCACCAGCGCGCGCTTGTCTTCGGCATCGGCACGGCGGCGGGATCGGCCGGCATGTTCTTGTTCGCGCCGCTGAGCCAGGGGCTGATTTCCGCATATGGCTGGTCCGACAGTCTCGTCTATCTAGGCTTCCTGATGCTGCTCGTGCCGCTCTTCGCCATCCCGTTGCGCGGCAACGCGGCCTCCGGGCGGCACTCCGAAGCGCTTTCCAAGCAGACCGTCGGAGAGGCGCTCAAGGAGGCTTTCGCGCACAGAAGCTATCTCCTGCTCGTCTCCGGCTTCTTCGTCTGCGGCTATCAGGTCGCCTTCATCACGGCGCATTTCCCCGCCTATCTCGGCGACATCGGCATCGACGCGCGCTATGCGGTGATCGCTCTCGCCCTGATCGGCTTCTTCAATATCATCGGTTCGCTGTCGGCCGGCTTCATCAGCCAGCGCTATTCGAAGCCGTATTTCCTGGCACTCATCTATCTTGGCCGATCGATTGCCGTTGCAGCCTTCCTGCTTCTGCCGCAGTCGCCGACCTCGGTCGTCATCTTCGCGGTGGTCATGGGCCTGTTGTGGCTCTCGACGGTGCCGCCGACCAATGCGCTGGTGGCGATCATGTTCGGCACGCGCCATCTCGGACTTCTCGGCGGAGTCGTTTTCCTCTCGCACCAGATCGGCTCTTTCCTGGGCGTTTGGATGGGCGGCTATCTCTACGACCGCTTGGGGTCCTATGATCCTGTCTGGTGGCTGGGGGTCGGGCTCGGCGTCTTCGCGGCCATCGTCCATTGGCCGATCGAGGAGAGGGGCGTCGCGCGTCCGGCGATGGCCTGAAGCTGATCCGACGCGCCCGAGAATATCTCGGGCGCGACATTCGATCCTTGAAATCTGTCACAAAACTTTCTAAATCAGTCGCCGCGGCTCAGCCGCTTTTGTTTTGACCTAATTATGCTCATTTTGAGCATAATGGGAGGCCGGCAACGGCGAGAGAGGAGAGCTCGATGACCAGTCTTGACCTTCGCGCGGACGTAGCACCTGCGCCGGCCTTCCTGAGTGCCGCGGCGCGCTACGGCATCATCGAAAGGCCGGACCTCACCTTCACGCCGGCAATCGCCCGCGAGACGGAGCATCTCTACGAAAGGGTCAAGGACTTCATCCCGCCGTTCGAGTGGGCGGCCTATGCACCCTATGTTCATGCGATCAATCGGCTTAAGAAGGAGCGCAACGCCGTCATCCTGGCGCACAATTACCAGACGCCGGATATCTTCCACTGCGTCGCCGATATCGTCGGCGATTCCCTGCAGCTCGCCCGCGACGCCACCAGGGTCGATGCCGAGATCATCGTCCAGTGCGGGGTGCATTTCATGGCCGAGACTTCGAAGCTGCTCAATCCGGAAAAGACCGTGCTGATCCCCGACGCCAAGGCAGGCTGCTCGCTTTCCGAGTCGATCACCGGTGCGGATGTAAGGCTGCTCAAAGAGCGCTACCCCGGCGTGCCGGTCGTCACCTATGTCAATACCTCGGCGGATGTGAAGGCGGAGACGGACATCTGCTGCACCTCGTCCAACGTGCTCGCCGTCGTCGAGAGCCTCGAATCCGATACGGTGCTTTGCATTCCCGACGAATATCTGGCGATGAACGTCGCCCGCCAGACCAACAAGAAGATCCTGACCTGGAAGGGCCATTGCGAGGTCCACGAGCGCTTCACGGCGGCCGAACTTCTCGCCTACAAGGAGGCCAATCCGGGCATCGAGATCATCGGCCATCCGGAGTGCCATCCGGATGTGATCGAAGTCTGCGATTTCTCGGGCTCCACCTCCGGCATGATCAACTATGTCAAGGACAAGCGGCCGCAGCGGGTGCTGCTCGTCACCGAATGCTCGATGGCCTCAAACATCCAGGCGGAGGTGCAAGGCGTCGATTTCGTCAAGCCCTGCAATCTCTGTCCGCACATGAAGCGCATCACGCTGCCGAAGATCCTCGACAGCCTGCTCAACATGACGGAAGAGGTTCTGGTCGAGCCGGCGATCGCCGACCGCGCGCGCCTCGCGGTCGAGCGCATGGTGAACCTCAAGCAGTAATTTGCGCCGGCTGCGAGCCGGCACCGTTGGAGGAGTTACCGAGCCATGCTGACTGACCACTTCCGCCCGCAATCCTTCAACGGGATCGATGACATCGTCATCGTCGGCGGCGGCCTTGCCGGGCTTTTCTGCGCGCTGAAGCTGGCGCCGCGCCCCGTCACCATTCTTGCCGCCGCGCCGATCGGCCACGGCGCTTCCTCCGCCTGGGCGCAGGGCGGGATTGCCGCGGCGATGAACACCGGCGACACTTTCGAAAAGCACGTCGCCGATACAGTCGCTGCCGGTGCCGGCATCGTCGACGAGAAGATGACCCGGATGATGGTCGCCGAAGGTCCGGCGCGTATCCACGATCTTCTTGAATACGGCGTGCCCTTCGACCGGGATCTCGAGGGCAAGCTGCTCTTGTCCCGCGAGGCGGCACATTCCGAGCGGCGCATCGTGCGCGTCAAGGGCGACATGGCCGGCAAGGCGATCATGGAGGCGCTGATCGCCGCCGTGCGCAGCACTCCGTCTATCCGCGTGATCGAAGGCTATGTGGTCGAGGAACTGGTGCGCGAGGGACGATTCATTTCGGGCGTCGTCGCGCGGCCGGATGCCGGCCAGTCGAAGACCCGCGTATCCTTCCCGGCCCGCGCCGTCGTGCTTTGCTCCGGCGGCCTCGGCCACCTTTACGCCGTCACCACCAATCCGTGGGAAGCCTGCGGCCAGGGCGTCGGCATGGCGGCCCGGGCAGGGGCCATCATCGCCGATCCGGAATTCGTGCAGTTCCACCCGACTGCGATCAATATCGGCAAGGATCCGGCACCGCTTGCGACCGAAGCCTTGCGCGGCGACGGCGCGATCCTGGTCAATTCGAAGGGCCATCGCTTCATGCTCGACATCCATGCGGATGGCGAGCTTGCACCGCGCGACGTCGTTTCCCGCGGCGTCTTCGCAGAGGTCAAGGCCGGGCGCGGCGCTTTCCTCGACTGCACCAAGGCGATCGGCACGCATTTCCCGGAGATGTTCCCGACCGTTTACGCTTCCTGCATGGCGGCTGGAATCGATCCCGTGACGCAACCGATCCCCGTCGCTCCGGCGGTTCACTACCACATGGGTGGTGTGCTGACGGACGGAGAAGGCCGTACCTCGATCGATGGTCTCTGGGCGGCGGGCGAAGTGACCTCGACCGGCGTCCACGGCGCCAATCGGCTGGCCTCCAATTCCCTGCTCGAGGCGGTGGTCTTCGCCGCGCGGATCGCAGAAAACATCAAGGGTACGCTCCCGGCGCCGAAGCTCACGGAATGGGGAGACAATGCTGGCGAGAGCGACGATCCGGTGACCGTCGAGGACAGCCCGCCCTTCAAGCGGCTGCGTGGCCTGATGAGCGAATGCGTCGGCGTCGTGCGCACGCGCGAAAGCCTGCTGCACGCCATCCGCGAGATCGCCGAATTGGAGCGGGTCAATACGCGGCTGCGCTTCTCCAACATCATCACCACGGCCAAGCTCATCGCCGTCGCCGCCCTGCAGCGCACCGAAAGCCGCGGCGGTCATTTCCGCGCCGATTGCCCGACCGAACGTCCGGAGTGGCAGCGGCGCACCTATCTGACGCTGGCGCAGGCGGAGCGCCTGGCCGCCGAGGCAATCGAGACGGAGCCGGCTTGATGCCGGGGGCCGTTCCCGTTGCGGAGAACAACGACGAAATCGGAAGGAAGCTCATGACCGCCGCCCTACGTCCTGAACTGCCCGCCCTTATGGTCGAGGAGCAGGTGAAATCAGCACTTCTGGAAGACCTCGGCCGAGCCGGCGACATTACCACCTTGGCGACCATTGGACCGGACATGACGGCGACCGCGAATATGAGCGTGCGCGAAGCGGGTGTCGTTGCCGGGCTGGACCTGGCGCGCACCGCCTTCCGCCTCGTTGATCCTTCGATCCGCTTCGAAGCGCTGGTTGCGGACGGCGATCGCGTCGCGCCGGGTGCCTCGGTCGCGCGGATCTCGGGCCGGGCCCGGGGCGTGCTTTCGGCCGAGCGCGTGGCCCTCAATTTCCTCATGCACCTCTCGGGAATTGCCAGCTACACGGCGAAGTTCGCCGACGAAATCGCCCATACGGCGGCCAAGGTCTGCTGCACCCGCAAGACCATCCCGGGCCTTCGCGCGCTCGAGAAATACGCCGTTCGCCTCGGCGGCGGCTCCAACCATCGCTACGGCCTCGATGACGCGGTGCTGATCAAGGACAACCATATCGCGGTGTCCGGGGGCGTCGCCGGCGCGATCCGTGCGGCGCGCGCCTATTGCGGCCATCTGGTCAAGCTAGAGGTCGAGGTGGACGGACTGACGCAGCTGCGCGACGCGCTGACCGCCGCACCCGACGTCGTCCTGCTCGACAATATGGGTCCGGACCTCCTGCGCGAGGCGGTGGCCGTCAATGCCGGACATTGGGGGCTGAGCGCCGCTGCCTATCCAGGCGATCCGCGCCGCACCCGGCTCGAGGCATCCGGCAATGTGAAGATCGAGACGATACGGGCGATCGCCGAGACCGGCGTCGACTATATCTCGACGTCGAAGATCACCATGGCGGCGCCGACCCTCGACATCGGGCTCGACATTTCGATCTGACCCAAGCTGCGCCATCAGTGCCACATCGTCCGGAATGGCCACGGGAACGAGATGGGCAACCGCGCGTTGCTCCTCAAACCGACAGCGAGGAAGGAACGATGATGATCAGGGTGGTAATCGCGCTCGCCGCCGCCGTGGGACTGGCGGCGGATGCCTCGGCGCAACAATCATCGCAGACGGCGACGGCCGAATTCGTCGGTAAGGATGGCACGGACACCGGACGGGCGACGTTGACCTCCGGCGGCAAGGGCGTGCTGATCGAGATGGAGGTCAGCGGCCTCCCCAAGGATACATGGATCGCCTTCCACGTTCACGAAACGGGACGCTGCGACGTTGCGGACGGATTCGAGTCTGCCGGCAAGCATTTTGTCGACGGAAACGAGGGCGCGGAGCATGGCTTCCTCGCCGCCCAAGGGCCGCATGCCGGCGACATGCCGAACCAATATGTGGGTGCCGACGGCGTGCTGCGCGCTCAGATTTTCAACAGCTTCGTCTCGCTGGACGACAAGGCGACGGCGATCCGCGGGCGCGCTCTGGTCCTCCATGCGCGCTCGGACGACAACCGCAGCCAACCGGCCGGAGATGCCGGTGACCGGCTCGCCTGCGCCGTCATCAAATAGTGCATGTCGCCCAAAAGTGTGCAGCGGTTTTGGGACAACGACATGCACAAAAGCAATTCATCGTCCACCGACCTTGAGGCCGGGGGCAGGGCGCTCGTCGAGAATCTGTCGGCGGAAGCGGAAGAGCGCGGCCGGCCGGCCGCCGGTGGAGGCAAGCGTGCCTCCCGTCGGCTCGACGAGTTCCGCGCCTTCGACCAACCGGCGGAAGTTCTGCTTGTGCAGATGGCGGCCGGAGATCGCCTCGACCGTTGCCTGAAGGTCCGTGAGGGTGAATTCCGGCGGCATCAATTCGAAGACCACTGGCCGATACTTGATCTTGCCACGCAGCCGGGCGACGGCGGTTGCGACGATGCGGCGATGATCGTGCCGCATCGCCAGCCCAGCAGCCGGCTTGCCGGACTCGCGGCAATGGCCGTCGATCACCGCTTCACGCACCAGCCCGGCTTCGTAGAGCAGTTCGTAGCGTTCCAGCACGCGTTCCTCGTCCCAGGGGAAATCGTCGAGGCCGAAGGCCAGCCGCACGCGCGACCGTCGCTGCGCACTCGCAACTGATTTCTCGTCGGCGGCGAGACCGACTTCCCAGCGGACAAGTGCAGGCAGGATCGTCTGGTCGAGCACTTGAGGTCGTCCCTGCCGCCAGTCTTCCCAGGGCAGATATCCGTACCAGTCCCGCCAATTAGCGCCGGCCTCCGCCAGTCTCTCGTTGTTCTCAGCATCGGTGCGCGTCAGCGCCAGATAGCCGACCGAGACCATATGCTTGCCTTCTTCACCCGGCAGGCGCTGGCGCCCGCGATCGCCGAACGTGTAGAGTTGCTCGATATAGCCGAGCTTGAGCGCGGTTCGCTTTTCGACGCGGGCGCGAAGGCTCGCCTCGAACGTGCGGTGGCGGGCCGGATCGAAGGGGCCGAAGGGCAGGCTGTCGCGTGCGTCGCCGTCGGTTTCGCTGACCGCCAGGATGCGCGGACTGCGGTTGACGACGGCGACGATGACCGCGTTGAGGCCAATCTCGACGGTGACCGGCAGCCCCTCAGTCTGCATGACGCTGATTTTCCGGGAGGAGAGGCAGCAGGAAGGGGGCATTCCCGTCGGCATCCGCGCCGCGGCCGATAGCCTTCACTGCAGCGACGAGTCTTCCCCGCCGCGATAGCGCCTCGTCGCCGATCTCCACGATCCGAGTATTCGGCGTCGCAAAGGGCGAGGCAAGCCGCAGGCGCTTCGCGAGCGCGTCGTCGTCCTGGTCCGGCTCGACGGCAAGCGCCGCGATCAGCGCCGCAGCGGGCGAGCGCGAGACTCCCATCCAGCAATGGACGAGCAGCGGGCGCGAGCGGTCCCAGTTGCGGGCGAAGTCGATGATCTGCGCGACATGCGCCTCCTGCGGCGCGATCAGGTCGCCCGTGCCGGCAAAGCTGATGTCGTTGACCCCGATCGTCAGATGCTTGTCTCGATCGATAATGCCGGGGCGGTGAAAATCCTGTCCCTTGGCGACCAGGCTGAGCATTTCGCGGCAGCCGTGGCGGACTGCCATTTCCGCGATGCGGCCGAGCGGCGATACGACGATGCCTGCCATGTCAGGCCTCCTGGCTCATCCTGGCGCGCTCCGCCTCCAGGAACGTGAAGCGCTCGGCGAAAAGCCGTTGCGCGTCGACGGCCGGCAAGGGGGCGATCAGCAGCGTCTCGCGCGTGACGCCACGCGGCTGGCCGAAGAATTTGCGCGCCTCCTCCGGTGCGAAGCCGGCAAGTTCGGTCGCTTCGAAATAGGCGGCGACGCGATCGGCTTTCTTGATCCGCTCCTTGAGTTCCCTGGGCGTATGGGGCGGCAGGCCGAAGCGCAGGTGGACGGCGCTTTCGAGGCGCTTTTCGACCGTCTTGTAGCCACCGCCCACAACCGCCTTGAACGGCGAGATCATGTCGCCGATGACATATTCGGGCGCGTCGTGGAGGAGCGCCATCAGGCAGTCGGTCGCGTTGCAGCGGTTGGTGCGGCGAAAGATATCTTCGACCAGCAGGCTGTGCTGGGCGACGGAAAAGGCGTGGTCGCCAATCGTCTGCCCGTTCCAGCGGGCCACCCGGGCAAGCCCGTGGGCGATATCCGAAAGTTCGACGTCGAGCGGCGAGGGGTCGAGCAGATCGAGCCGCCGGCCGGAAAGCATACGCTGCCATGCGCGCGCATTCATCATGCGCTCGCCTCGTCCGTCTCGGACGGAAAGGCAAGCCCGGTCCAGGCGGGCAGTGTCAGCGTCACCGGCACCTCGCCGGCGACAATGGGGTCGCCCTTGGTGATCGCTTCGCCCGCCTTGTCGATGCGCACGATTGCAAGCCCCGCCTTGTCCTGCACGGTACCGAGCGCGCCGATCGGACGCCCATTGACGGAAACATTCGTGCCCGTCGGCGGGAGCGGGGCCTCGCCGGAGACGATGACGACACGGCGCCGCGCCGTGCCTCGGTGCTGCATTCTTGAGACGACCTCCTGGCCGACATAGCAGCCCTTGCGGAAGGAAAGGCCACCGTTCAGATCCATCAGCACGTCGTGTGGAAAGGCGTCCTGCAGCGCGTAGTCGCGTTCAGCAACCGCGATACCAGCTTCAATCCGCAGCCGGTCGTAATCGGCGACCCTGGCCTCTGCGCCGGCGATTTCGTGATAGAGGCGGAACACCGACATGCCTGCCTTCTCGAACCGATGGTCGCGATACCCGGCTTCGGGCCGTTCCTCCCCGAAGGTGACCACGACCGGCGCCGGGGTGAGAAGGGAGAGCTCAACCGCCGAGCGCAGCTTGTACATGGTCAGCCGCTTCAACAGCGTGTCGGCCTGGTCGCGGGACGTTTCCAGCCGCAGCACCCCTCCATCGCGAGAGATCAGGAAGTCGAAAAAAATCTTGCCCTGCGGCGTCAGCAGCGCACCCGGTCTCACTTCGTGCTCGGCCAGCGCGCCGAGGTCGGTCGTGACCAGCCCCTGCAGCAGTGCTTCAGCGTCGTTGCCGGAAACGCTGATGATTGCGCGGTCGTCGAGGCGAAGTTTGGGCATGGTTTTCGAATCCCGTTCTCTTTGTCGAAGAGGTAGGATTTCCGCTGCGGAAGGGCAAGCGCGCAGAGCGGGATGAGGAAAAGTGCGAAGCGGTTTTCCGCCCGCATCCCGCGTCCGAACTTCCAGCGGGATGAGGAAAAGTGCGAAGCGGTTTTCCGCCCGCATCCCGCGTCCAAAATCAGGAGCAATGCTCAATCGCCCGCGACGAAGAATTTCCACTGGCCGTCGGGTGCGATCCCGACGCGATAGAAATTGTAGTTGCCCAATTCTTCCATGCCGGCGAAATCGCCGGCGGTGACCAGCCGGAGGAGGTCGACCTTCTCCGGAGGGGTCAAGGAAGACAAGGGTTTTTCGGCGAAATAGGGCCAGACATAGGCTTCCTCCGGTGTGCCCTTGTCGGCAAGGACGAAGCCGGTCGAAAGAACATCGAGCAGGATCGCGAGGATTTCGACGCCATCCTGGTCGCCGGACAAACCCTTCAGAGTCGCGATCGGATCCTCATCGCCGCCGCTGCCGCTGACCTGCGTCTGGGTCGGCCCCTTGCCGAGCAGGGGGCGCAGCCGCTCGATGTCGCCGGAAGCTGCGGCTTCGACAATCAGCTCGCGCATCCGGGCGACGGGAGCTGGAATTTTCGAGACGTCGGTCAGAACCTCGACCGGCTGGACCACTTCGGGTGCGCCCTGATCCTTGGCCTCGGTCGCAGCCTTGTCGACGAGCGGATCGGGCATCGGAATTTCGAGCGGCTCTTCCGGCCCAGCCTCGGGCGTCTCCGCCGGCGCCGAGTTCTCAGCGCTGTCAGCGGGAGCGGGAGGAGGCGTGCCCTTGAGTTCGCTCAACGCATATGCAGCCGGAGCCGCCATGGGGACGTAAGAAACGGCGCCCGCCAGCAACAGCATGACGAGGCGCGCCGCTCTGGCACGGCCTGCAAGGTTCCGGGTCATGGGCAGTCCTGATGCTATTGGCCTGATGCTATTGGATTGACCGCTGTGGGGAGAACTCTCCGGCGAGCATGCGCTCACGAAGCGAATTCAGCATGGCCTCGGCGCCATCTTCGCCATGCAGCCGAATGGTTTCCCGCATGGCCAGCGCAATTGCCGCGTCGGCGATGATTTCCGGCTCGATTCCATCCGCCATGCCGTCCGCCCAGGCTTCGTTCTGGTGTTCCAGGGCCGCCTGCATTTTCTCGTGAACGATCATGTCGTCGATGTCGGTCAGGCTTGGTTCCATCATTCGTTCCATGCGGGCTTCCATCACGTACAGTTGGCTAACCTACAGCGCCGCGCGTCTTATCAGACGTGCAAAGGTCGCTGTAGCACTTCAAGTTGCTGCATGTTCTATCCTTAAATCGGATCCGATCTAAGGATACATGCAATAGCGCCTCTCCGCTGAACCGGAACTGAACGGGCAGACAGGCCGGCTACTCCTTACCACTCTCTTAACGGACTTTAGCAGCCTTTTCCCGAAACGACACGGGCCGGCGGAAAAAGAGGTTAATATCCCCCTAATTTCCAAAGCGCGCGACGATTTCGGAAGCAAGTGTTGCACCTTCGGCACGGTATCGCTCCTCGGCGAGCGTCGCGGGCTCGGTGCAGACCGTATAGACCGAGGCGAAGGTTCTGTACCCACGGTTGAACGCGGCCGTCATGCGCTCGCGCCGCTTCGGCTCGTCGGCACTCTCCTTGTCGATCAGCTCCTGCATCGAGCGGCGCCAGCTGTCTTCGGGCTTGCCGAGGCAGAGATTGCGCAGATAGTGGACCGATCCGAGGATTTCGGCCAAGCGGATGAGGCGCTGCTCATAGGGAGGCGGCTTGTCTTCGACTGGAGGCGGAGCGGCGGCCTGCGTGTCCTGAGGGGCGGGGGCCGCCTCCTGCGCGGCGGCCCCCGCCGCGATCGCGAGCGCGGTGCCGGCCAGGAGGAGTCGGAAGATAAACGGCGCAATGGTCATGGGTCCATCAAATCCGAATCGGCGCCGCTTGCAAGGGCGTCGCGGCTCGGGCGGATCGACGGCCGACCACCGGCCAGTTTTTCCACACAATGACGGACGCTCTCCGGAATGGGCAGGGCGAAGATCTCCTCCGGCGTGAACCAGCCGACATCGGCCGCATCGTCCGCGGCAATGGCGTCACAATCGGGATCCGCCTCGACCGTAAAGACGGAGAGCAGGAAATGCCGGCTCTCCGCGCCGCTCGGAACGAGGTCGTAGCTCTCGAAAAGCACCGGATCGCGGCCGCAGATCCCGGTCTCCTCAGTGAGTTCGCGCAAGGCGGTTTCGGCCGGAGTCTCGCCCGGCTCCGCCCGGCCGCCGGGAAAGGCATACATGTCGGCCGACGGCGGATTGGCCCGGCGGACGAGCAGATAGCGTCCATTCCGTTCGATGATGGCGGAGGAAGCGAGTTGGGGCTGGCGTGTCATCGTGTGGCTAAGTTCATATAGGTCGTTGACCCATCCTACGTGAAGTGCCACATCGATGTCATGTGCGGACGTTTTGCGCTGACGGCGAGCCCGGAAGAATTGCTGGAACTGTTTGGCCTGCTGAAGGTGGAAGACTTTCCACAGCGGTTCAATATTGCCCCGACCCAGCCGATTCTCATCATCGTCGCTTCCGAGCGGGCGGAGCCGGGCAGCAACCTGCCCGATCGCAGGGCGCTGCTGGTCCGCTGGGGCTTCACGCCGGGCTGGGTGAAGGATCCACGGACATTTCCGCTGCTGATCAATGCGCGCTCCGAGACCGCGACCGACAAGGCTGCCTTCCGGGCCGCGATGCGCCACCGCCGCATTCTGGTGCCGGCATCCGGCTTCTATGAATGGCACCGCCCGCCGAAAGGCAGCGGTGAGGCCTCGCAAGCCTATTGGGTCCGGCCGAAGAAGGGCGGCATCGTCGCCTTCGCCGGTCTCATAGAGACCTGGTCGTCAGCCGACGGTTCCGAAGTCGACACTGCCGCCATTCTCACCACGGGCGCCAACAGGGCGATCCGGCACATCCACGATCGCATGCCCGTCGTGATCCCGCCGGAGGAATCTTCCCGTTGGCTGGACTGCAGGACGCGGGAACCGCGCGACATTGCCGACCTCCTGGTTCCGCCGCCCGAGGATTTTTTCGAGGCGATACCGGTGTCGGATAGGGTCAACAATGTCGCGAATGTCGGGCCCGATCTCCAGGACGAAGTCGCGCCCATGGCATCGATCTCGGCGAGACGAACTCCCGCCGAGGACGGTCAAAGGGACAACGGACAACTGACCCTGTTTTAGTACGCGCTCCGTCCTGTCGCGCGATGCTTGGCGAGTGTCTTGCCGGCAGGTTTGGCCTTGGCCTGTAGTGCGGCGGCGAGTACGGCCTTGAGACCGACCGGCCGGTATTTCGCCACGAGATCGGCTGCCGGTGGCTTGGAGCCGGGCGTCTTGGCGGGTTTCATGTGAATGTTCTCCTTGATGCTTCCCTACTGCATGTTTCCTTAAATCGGAGCCGATTTAAGGAAAAAACATGCAGCATTTCAAAGTGCTACAGCGACCTTTGTGCGTCTGATAAGACCACGGCGCTGTAGATCGGAAACGCTTCGTCTTCGCTTTTGTGCCCGAAAACGGCGTTTCTCCTTGTTCCGCGGGAAACACGCATCCGATGCAGCACGAAAGTGCAGCGCGAATCGCGTTTCCCGCTCGATGCTCCGGTCGAGCCAAATCGTGACAAATCCATGGCCGTCCAATTGCCTGTTCCCACCTTTGCTTGCATGCGGCTGACCTCTTGACCGGCGCCATGCGACGCGCGATAAGGATCGCCATGAAAACGGTTATCTGCATTATTTGCCGGAAGATTATTCGCTAGCGATCCGCTGGCCTGGCCGTTTTCGTCTCCCGAAATCCAAGATGACAAACGCGCGGGCCGCCCCGTCGCATAGTGCTACGGTTGCATGCAGACTTGGAGATTTGGGATGGGCGGAATGCCGACTTTGAAACTGTACAACACGCTGACGCGGGAAAAAGCCGATTTCCGGCCGATCGACCCTCTAAACGTCCGCATGTATGTCTGCGGCCCGACCGTCTACGACTATGCCCATATCGGCAATGCGCGGCCGATCATCGTCTTCGACGTGCTGTTCCGGTTGCTTCGCCATGTCTACGGCGAAAGCCATGTCACCTATGCGCGCAACATCACGGACGTCGACGACAAGATCAATGCGCGGGCGCGGCGCGATTATCCCGGCCTGCCGCTGAACGAAGCGATCCGCCGCGTCACCGAGAAGACCGAGACGCAGTTCCTCGACGATGCCGCGGTGCTCGGCTGCCTCGACCCGACCGTTCAGCCGCGCGCCACCGAGAGCATTGCAGAGATGGTCGAGATCATCGAGAAGCTCCTCGCCAAGGGCCATGCCTATCAGTCCGAGGGCGAGGTGCTCTTCGACACGAAGTCGATGACGGACTATGGTCAGCTTTCGAAGCGGAACCTCGACGAGCAGCAGGCCGGAGCCCGCGTCGCGGTCGAGGCGCACAAGAAGAATCCTGGCGACTTCGTGCTCTGGAAGCTCTCGCAGGAGCATGAGCCGGGCTGGGACAGTCCATGGGGACGCGGCCGGCCCGGCTGGCACATCGAATGCTCGGCGATGAGCGGCCGCTATCTCGGCGAAGTATTCGACATTCACGGAGGCGGGCTCGATCTCATCTTCCCGCATCACGAGAACGAAATCGCCCAGTCGCGCTGCGCGCACGGCACGGACGTCATGGCCAATGTCTGGATGCACAACGGCTTCCTGCAGGTCGAAGGCCGCAAGATGTCGAAGTCCGAGGGCAATTTCGTCACCATCTACGAGCTCCTGCACACGGAGACGTTCGGGGGGCGCAAATGGCCGGGCGAGGTGCTGCGGCTTGCGATGCTGATGACGCACTATCGCGAGCCGATCGACTTCTCCATCAAGCGGCTGGAGGAAGCCGAGCACCTGCTCTCCAGATGGCCGGTTCCGGGCGACGCGACGGGGGAGGTGGACGCCGCGGTCGTGGCTGCGCTGGCGGACGACCTCAACACCGTCGCGGCGATCCAGGCCCTGCACGGCCTGGCGCAGAAGGCGTCGGCGGATGCGCAGTATCTCGGCGCCTTCGCTGCAAGCGCGGCGCTGATCGGCGTTCTGCCGAAGGAGATCGAACTCGACGAGGCGGTCGTAGAGGAGATCGATGGTCGGGTGCGGGCCCGCCTCGAACTGCTGAAGGCGAAGAACTATACTGAAGCAGACAGCATTCGCGCCGATCTCCTGGCGCGGGGCATCCAGCTCAAGGACGGCAAGGATCCGGAAACAGGTGAACGGGTGACCACCTGGGAAGTGAAACGATCGCAGATCTGAAGGCGCGGCCACGGCGGCACCTGCGGACGAGGAGGAGATATGGCTGACGATATCCGTACCGGCGGATGCCAATGCGGCGCGGTCCGCTTCCGCGTCGAGGGCAAGCTCGGCGACGCCTCGGTTTGCCATTGCCGCATGTGCCAGAAGGCGAGCGGCAATTTCTATCTGCCGCTCGTTTCGGTGCGCGGCGCGAACGTCGCCTGGACACGGGGGCAGCGCAAGCGGTTCCAGTCGTCCAATGCGGTCTGGCGCGGCTTCTGCGGCGATTGTGGCACGCCACTCACCTTCGAAGCGCCGGACGGCATGGCGCTGGCGATCGCCGCCTTCGACAGGCCCGAAGGCATAGCGCCGATCATTCAGTGGGGTACCGAGGCGAAATTGCCCTATGTCGATCGCGTGCCGAGCCTCCCCGGCGAGGAGACGATGGCCGACGTCGACGCGGCCTCTTACCTGGCCCACCTCGTTTCCTATCAGCATCCCGATCATGACACCGAAACCTGGCCCCGGAGGAGAGACGATGAGTGACGCCATCAGAACTGGAGGATGCCAGTGCGGTTCTGTCCGATTCCGCATCCGCGGCGAGCTCGGACGCCCGTCGATCTGCCATTGCCGCATGTGCCAGAAGCAGTTCGGTTCGTTCTTTTCGGCCCTGGTGACGGCGCCGAAGGACGGGATCGAATGGACGCGCGACGAACCGAGCTATTTCCAGTCCTCGGTCAACATCGATCGCGGCTTTTGCCCGAAATGCGGTACGCCGCTGACCTATCGGCACCCCGGCGGTTTGGAGATCGCGATCGGCGCCTTCGACGACCGCTCCGATCTCGCGCCGCGGATCCAGGTCAACTACCAGGCCCGCCTGCCATGGGTCGACACGATCTTCGACCAGCCGGTTCACAATGATCAGGATTACTACGCGCGGCAGGAACAGATCATCTCCTTCCAGCATCCGGATCACGAGACGGAGCAGTGGCCGTCGGCAGGGCACTGGGCATGATGATCCGGCGCATCTTCACGGGCGGGTGCCAATGCGGCCAGGTGCGTTACCGTGCCGAGGGCACGCTCGACGATCCGCATATCTGCCACTGCCGCATGTGCCAGAAGGCGGCGGGAAATTATTTCCTGCCGCTTGCCAATATCGCGCGCGAGGATTTCAGCATCACACGCGGCCAGCCTTCCTGGTTCCGTTCCTCCGATCTGGTGCGACGCGGCTTCTGCCGCAATTGCGGGACGCCGCTGTTCTACGACATGCCGGACGCGAATTTCCTGAACATCGCGCTCGGCTCGCTCGATGACCCGGACGACGTCCATCCTGTCTATCAGTCCGCTGTCGAGTCGCGCATGGTCTGGTTCTCGCATCTGCCACGCCTTCCGGAACGTGAAACGGACGACGGCAGCGAAGAAGCCGCCGCGCGCCATCTGCGTGTGCTGGAATCGAACCGTCAGCATCCCGATTTCGACACTATCCACTGGCCGCCCGAGGAAGACCTGCCGTGAGTACTGTGCTCAGAACTCTCTATCCTGAAATTGAACCCTATGCCTCGGGTCGCCTCGAGGTTGGCGACGGCCATGGGATCTACTGGGAGAAGGCAGGCACGCCCGGGGCGAAGCCAGCCGTGTTCCTGCACGGTGGTCCGGGCGGTACGGTCTCGCCGAACCATCGGCGCCTCTTCGATCCGGCGCTCTACGACGTGACGCTGTTCGACCAGCGCGGCTGCGGCAAGTCGACCCCGCATGCCGAGATCGAGGCCAATACGACATGGCATCTTGTCGCTGACATCGAACGGCTGCGCGAACTCGCCGGCGCTGAAAAATGGCTGGTCTTCGGCGGCTCCTGGGGATCGACGCTGGCGCTCGCCTATGCCGAAAAGCATCCCGAGCGCGTCTCCGAGCTGGTCGTCCGGGGCGTCTATATGCTCACCAGGGCCGAGCTCGACTGGTACTATCAGTTCGGCGTGTCGGAGATGTTTCCGGACAAGTGGGAACGCTTCCTCGCCCCGATCCCGCCGGACGAGCGTCACGAGATGATGCGCGCCTATCACCGCCGCCTGACCAGTGATGACCGCACGACGCGGCTTGCGGCGGCCAAGGCCTGGAGCATCTGGGAAGGCGAGACGATCACGCTTATGCCCGAGCCGGCGACCAGCACCCGCTTCGAGGAAGAAGAGTTCGCCGATGCCTTTGCGCGGATCGAGAACCATTTCTTCGTCAACGCCGGGTGGCTCGAGGAAGGGCAGTTGCTCCGTGATGCGCACAAGCTCCACGGCATTCCTGGCGTGATCGTGCACGGCCGCTACGACATGCCGTGTCCGGCCAAATATGCCTGGCAGTTGCACAAGGCCTGGCCCGAGGCCGAATTCCATTTGATCGAAGGGGCAGGGCATGCCTATTCCGAGCCGGGCATTCTCGATCGTTTGATCCGCGCGACCGACAGATTCGCCGGCAAGACCGAATAGCGGAACCCCGCACCGATTTAGACTACGCATTTTGGAACCAGCCCATGACCAAGGAACGCATCTACCTCTTCGACACGACGCTTCGGGACGGGCAGCAGACGCCCGGCATCGACTTTTCCGTGGAGGACAAAATCGCCATCGCGGCAATGCTCGATGAATTCGGCATGGACTATGTCGAGGGCGGTTATCCGGGCGCCAATCCGACCGACACCGAGTTCTTCACGAAGAAGCGTACGCAGAAGGCCGCCTTCGTCGCCTTCGGCATGACCAAGCGCGCCGGCGTCTCCGCCTCCAACGATCCGGGTCTCAACGCGCTGCTGACGGCCAAGAGCGATGCGATCTGTCTCGTTGCCAAGAGCTGGGACTACCATGTGGAGGTGGCGCTCGGCTGTTCCAACGAGGA
The DNA here is from genome assembly GCF_001651865.1 of Sinorhizobium glycinis. GTDB lineage: Bacteria > Pseudomonadota > Alphaproteobacteria > Rhizobiales > Rhizobiaceae > Sinorhizobium > Sinorhizobium glycinis. Next base: position 295,698 of record NZ_LPUX01000053.1, on the reverse strand, counting down.
GAACCTCGAGAGTATCCGTGCCTCGGTCGCGGCGGTGGTCGCCTCCGGCCGCGAGGCAATGGTCGATTGCGAGCATTTCTTCGACGGCTACAAGGTGAATCCTGCCTATGCGATCGCCTGCGCGAAAACGGCGCTCGAGGCAGGGGCGCGGTGGGTGGTGCTCTGCGACACCAATGGCGGCACGCAGCCGCCGGAAACCCGCGAGATCGTTTCGGCCGTGATCGCGTCCGGAGTACCGGGCGCCAATCTCGGCATCCACGCGCACAACGATACCGGCCAGGCGGTGGCGAATTCCCTGGCTGCGGTCGAGGCCGGGGTGCGGCAGATACAGGGAACGCTGAACGGCATCGGCGAGCGCTGCGGCAACGCCAATCTGGTCACGCTGATTGCGACGCTTGCGCTGAAGGAAGCCTATGCGGAGCGCTTCGAGACCGGTATCGATGCCGACAGGCTTCAGGAACTGACGACGCTCGCCCACGCTTTCGACGAACTCCTCAATCGCTCGCCGGATCCGCAGGCACCCTATGTAGGCGCTTCGGCCTTTGCCACGAAGGCGGGCATCCATGCTTCGGCGCTGCTGAAGGATCCGCGCACCTACGAGCATGTCGCGCCCGAGTCGGTTGGCAACCTGCGCAAGGTGATGGTCTCCGACCAGGGAGGCAAGGCGAACTTCATCAACGCGCTCAAGCGGCGCGGCATCAATGTCGCCAAGGACGATCCGCGGCTCGACAAGCTGATCGAGATCGTCAAGGAGCGCGAGGCGACCGGCTATGCCTATGAGGGCGCGGATGCGAGTTTCACGCTGCTCGCCAGCCGCATCCTCGGCACCGTGCCCGATTTCTTCCACGTCGAGAGCTTCCGGGTCATGGTCGAGCGCCGTTTCGATGCGAACGGAAATCTGAAGACCGTGTCGGAGGCCGTGGTCAAGGTCATCGTCGACGGGGAGGTGATGATGTCGGTCGCCGAGGGACATGGTCCGGTCAATGCGCTCGACCTCGCTCTGCGCAAGGACCTCGGCAAGTTCCAGTCGGAGATCGCCGATCTCGAACTCGCCGACTACAAGGTACGCATCTTGAATGGCGGCACCGGGGCCGTCACCCGCGTGCTGATCGAGTCGACGGACCGGACCGGCGCGCGCTGGTGGACCGTCGGCGTCTCCGACAACATCATCGACGCCTCCTTCCAGGCGCTGATGGACAGTATCGTCTACAAGCTGCTCAAGAACCGCGACCAGGTCGGGCTGATCGCCGCCGAATAGTGCCTGCTCTGCGTTCAGCGTCGTTCACGCATCGGTTCACGGAAATGAATTGGTGCATCAGCGTTCGTTGGAGTAGGACGCAAGGAGGAGGGACGGCAGTTCTCCGCTGATGACTGGCCGTCGTTTGACACCGGAGCGGTCCCCGCCTGGCTCCGGTCTAGTTTTCAGGATCAAGGTCATGGCCGAGCCGAACGCGAAACAGCCCGCCGAGAATACCGATTCCGCGAGAGGCTTCGCCTTCGCGCTGACGGCCTATCTGCTCTGGGGTTTCCTGCCCTTCTTCATGAAGGCCGTAGCGCACATCCCTGCGCCCGAAGTCGTCGCCCACCGCATCGTCTGGTCGGTGCCGCTCGCGGGCCTCGTGCTTCTTTGGCTTGGCCGCACGCAGGAGATCAGGACCGCGTTGCGCTCGCCCCGCATGCTGAAGATGGCGACGCTCACGGCCGCCCTCATCACCGTCAACTGGGGCATCTACGTCTGGGCGATCGGGGCCGGCCGGGCGATCGAGACGGCACTCGGCTACTACATCAACCCGCTGTTTTCGATTTTCCTCGGGGCCCTCCTGCTCAAGGAGAGGCCGAATCCGGCGCAGATGGTGGCGATCGGGCTCGCCGCGCTCGCCGTCGCCGTGCTCGCCTTCGACGCCGGCGGCCTGCCCTGGGTCTCGATCGGGCTCTGCATCTCCTGGGGCTTTTACGCCTTCTTCCGCAAGACGCTGCCGATCGGGCCGAATCAGGGCTTCTTCCTCGAAGTGCTTCTGCTCAGCGTCCCGGCCGCCGGCTACATCATCTGGCTCGAAGCGACGGGGCAGGGGCATTTCGGCGACACGAACATGACCGACGTCGTCCTGCTTCTCTCCTGCGGTCTCGTGACCGCCGTGCCGCTGATGATATATGCCAATGGCGCCAAGCTCCTGCGGCTCTCGACCATCGGCATCATGCAATATATCGCTCCGACGATGATCTTCGTGATCGCTGTCTTCGTGTTCCACGAGCCCTTCGGCGCCGCAAAACTCATCGCCTTCGCGCTGATCTGGGCAGCACTCTTCATCTATTCGGGAGCGATGCTGGCCGAAAGCAGGGCGCGCCGCGCCGCGCAGCCGACGCCGGCGGAATAGTTCACATCTTGGAAATGATCTCGGATTCGCCTTCGCGGCCATTCGCGGCGGCGGAGGCCAGGATCCCGGGGATGATGTCTTCGATCCGGTCGATCACCAGCGGCTGAACCAGGTGCGCCGTGTGGACGAAGCCTTGCTCGCGCATGTGCTGCAGAAGTTCCAGCATCGGCGCCCAGAAGCCGTTGATATTACCGAACACCATCGGCTTGCGGTGACGGCCGAGCTGCGCCCAGGTCATGATCTCGACGATCTCCTCGAGCGTCCCGATGCCGCCGGGAAGCGCGATGAAGGCGTCGGCGCGCTCGAACATCGTGTGCTTGCGCTCGTGCATGTCGCCGGTGACGATGAGTTCGTTGAGCTGTCCGAGCGAGTGGCGGGTCGCTTCCTTGTCCATCAGGAACTCGGGAATGATGCCGGTGACGTGACCGCCGGCCGAAAGCACGCCGCTCGCAACCGCACCCATGATGCCGCGGGTGCCGCCGCCATAGACGAGCTGCAGGCCATGATCGGCGATCGATCTGCCGAGAAGCCGCCCCGCCTCCATATGCGCGGGGTCCCGCCCGGGCTGTGAACCGCAGTAGACGCAGACGGATCGAATCGGGGTAGGACGCGTGCTCATGAAGGCAAAAGACATTGCAGCGCAGCACGGGTCAAGGAAAATGCGCGAAAACGCGTCACGCCGTTGCTTGCCTGCGCAGTCGAAGCTTGTGCTTAACTACAGGAAACGTTAGCAATTTCAGCAATACATTGAAGAATTCGGACGGAAGACCGCCGTTGCGCTATAATGTAGCAAAGGCTTGCATGTTGTGAGCCGATAAAGGGGCATGCGCGGAGCACCGCTCCGCTCCTGTGGAGAGTGGCATGATAAAGAACACGGCCAGCTGGGTGGCCCTCGGTGTGCTGGCGATTGCGACTGCATTGATGGTCTTCGTGGTTCAGCCGAACCTCGATCTGAACGAAGATGACAAGGAGCAGACGGCGCAATCCGAGGCAACCGGCAGTGAGACCGCAGGAGCGCCGGCCGCCAAGGTCGAAGACGCTCCGGGCACCGCGCAAGATGCGACCAAGGAACGGGCGGCCACGGCTGCCGGCAGCACCGCTGCCGGTGCGGCCGACGCGGCTACCGACTTGGCCGTTCCAGGCTTTGATCTTCTTCGGGTCGAGCCGGACGGGTCGACCGTCGTCGCCGGCCGTGCTCCGCCCGGTACGAAGCTCGAAATTCTAAGCGGCGATACCGTCGTTGGTACGGCCGATGTCAGCGCCGCCGGGGACTTCGCCGCCGTCTTCGACAAGCCGCTTGCCGCTGGAGACCACCAGCTGACGCTCAGAAGCGTCGGTGCCGACGGCGCCAGCAAGATCTCGGAGGAGGTCGCGACTGTTTCGGTGCCGAAGGAGCCGGGCGGGCAACTGCTCGCGATGGTCTCCAAACCGGGCGAGGCCAGCCGGCTGATCACCACGCCGAAGACCGAGACCAGGCCGATCGAGGCTGCCGCCGCGCCCGCCACGCAGAATGGCGCGACGGAGGCGGCGCCTGCGATACCGGCCCCCTCCAATATCGTGCCGGGATTGCAGGTGACGGCCGTGGAGATCGAAGGAAAGAGGATATTCGTTGCCGGCAATGCGAAACCCGGAGCGCTGGTGCGCATCTATGCCGACGACAAGCTCGTCGGTGAGATGAAGGCCGACGACAAGGGGCACTTCGTCGTCGATGGCTCGATTGACCTTGCCGTCGGCAGTCACATCATCCGTGCGGACATGTTGAGCGAAGACGCCAACAAGGTGGCGATGCGCGCCTCGGTGCCTTTCGACAGGCCGGCCGGCGCCCAGGTTGCCGCCATTGCCGGCTCCTCCGTGGACTCCGCTGCCGCTGCGCTCGATGGCTTGAGGACGGAAGCGGGCAAGGCGCTCGCCCTGTTGAAGGGACTCTTCGCCGATGGCAAGCAGCCCTCCGCCGAACAGCTTGCTGCAGCCCGGTCCGCGACGGAATTTGCGCTCAAGTCGCTTGCCGAATTCAAGCCGGCCGACAGTTCCGATGCGGCGCGGACGGCCGCGGCGGCCGAGGCTTCCAAGGCAGCCGCCGAGGCCCTGAACCTTCTGAGAAACTCTCCGCAGGATATGGCAAGCGTCGTTGCGACGCTGGGCAAGGTTGACGGGGTCATCGGCCCTGCCTTGCCGCAACGGGCGGCTGGGGAGGCGGTTGTGGCTGCTGCCAAGCCTCGGACGACGGCGAGTGACGCGCAGCAACCGCCGAAGCCCGAAATAGCGACGAATGCCGCAACTCAGCCTTCGGGCGAACAGATCGCCGCATCGCCGCCGGCTGACGCGGCGCCTGCAACGATCGAGCAGCCGCCGCTCAAGGAAAGCAAGGAATCCGTGATCATCCGCCGCGGCGATACGCTCTGGCAGATCTCGCGGCGTGTCTATGGCGCCGGCGTGCGTTACACGACGATCTATCTCGCCAACCGCGAACAGATCGACAATCCCGACCTGATTCGCCCGGGCCAGGTGTTCGGGGTTCCGAACGAGGCTCTCTCCGACGAGGAATCGCGGGAGATCCATCGCAAGCGCGTGAGACGCGAATAATTATCCTTGTTCCACCGCAATTCCATTGCGGCGGCGCGGGGGCAGACCTATCTGTAAGGAAACGCGGCGTCTTCAAAGGACGCCGCTTTTCATTGAGTGCAGGGGATCGCGGGCGGCCCGGGCGGCCGGCGTGGTCCAAAAGCATTGGAAGCAGACAGACGTGGCACCTCAGAAGCAGAAGAAGACGGTTTCCGCCGATGCCGCCAGTCCGTTGGGTACGATCGCCAATCTCTGGCCCTATATGTGGCCGACCGAGCGTCCCGATCTCAAGCTTCGGGTCATTTGGGCGACAGTCATCCTTGTCGCGGCCAAGGTTGTCCTTGTTCTCGTTCCCTATTTCTTCAAATGGGCGACGGATGCACTGAACAACAAGCCGGACGCGCTCGGCTTCCTGCCGCAATTCCTGACCGGTGCCGTGATGCTGGTGCTCGCCTACAATCTGGCGCGCCTTCTGCAGTCCGGCCTAAACCAATTGCGGGACGCCCTTTTTGCAAGTGTCGGCCAGCACGCCGTGCGGCAGCTTGCCTTTAGAACCTTCGTCCACATGCATCAATTGTCGCTGCGCTTCCATCTGGAGCGGCGCACCGGCGGGCTCTCGCGCATCATCGAGCGGGGTACCAAGGGCATCGAGACGATCGTTCGCTTCACGATCCTGAACAGCGTCCCGACATTGATCGAGTTTGTACTGACGGCGGCGATCTTCTGGTGGGGCTATGGCTTCAGCTATCTCGCCGTCACCGCCATCACCGTCTGGCTCTACATCTGGTTCACCGTGCGCGCCAGCGACTGGCGGATCGCCATTCGCCGGTCGATGAACGACAGCGACACCGATGCGAACACCAAGGCGATCGATTCGCTGCTCAACTTCGAGACCGTCAAATATTTTGGCAATGAAGAGATGGAGGCGAAGCGCTTCGACAAATCGATGGAGCGCTACGAACGCGCCGCGACCCAGGTCTGGACCTCTCTCGGCTGGCTGAACTTCGGCCAGGCGCTGATATTCGGGGCCGGCACGGCCGTGATGATGACGATCTCGGCGCTCGCCGTCAAAAGCGGGGAACAGACGATCGGCGATTTCGTCTTCATCAACGCCATGCTGATCCAGCTTGCCATTCCGCTGAACTTCATCGGTTTCGTCTATCGTGAGATTCGTCAGGGACTGACGGACATAGAACATATGTTCGATCTCCTCGACATTCAGGCGGAAGTGGTCGATCGGCCGGACGCGAAGGAACTCGACATCGGGCACGGCGCGATCGCCTTCAAGGACGTGCATTTCGCCTATGACGCGGCCCGGCCCATCCTCAAGGGAATTTCCTTCGAGGTACCCGCCGGCAAGACTGTGGCGGTCGTCGGTCCGTCCGGGGCCGGCAAGTCGACCCTGTCGCGGCTGCTCTATCGCTTCTACGACGTGCAGCGGGGATCGATCACCGTCGACGGTCAGGACGTGGGCGACGTCACCCAGAAGAGCCTGCGCGCCGCGATCGGCATGGTTCCCCAGGACACGGTGCTCTTCAACGACACGATCGCCTACAACATCCGCTACGGCCGGATGGCGGCCTCGGATAGCGAGGTTGAGGCGGCTGCCGAGGCGGCGCAGATCGCTGATTTCATCCGCGGCCTGCCGGAGGGCTATCGGGCCATGGTCGGCGAGCGTGGGCTGAAGCTCTCGGGCGGCGAGAAGCAGCGTGTCGCGATCGCGCGGACGATCCTGAAGGCACCGCCGATCCTGATCCTCGACGAGGCGACCTCCGCGCTCGACACGAAGACGGAGCAGGAGATCCAGGCGGCACTCGACGTCGTGTCGCGCAACCGCACCACGCTCGTCATTGCGCACCGTCTGTCGACCGTCATCAACGCCGACGAGATCATCGTTCTCAAGGACGGCGTCATCGCCGAACGGGGCACGCATGGCGAATTGATCGACCGCGACGGCCTTTACGCCTCCATGTGGAGCCGCCAGCGCGAGGCAACGCAAGCCGAGGAGCAGTTGAAGCGGGTGCGCGAACGCGACGATCTCGGCATCGTCGACCGCGGCGCGCCGGCGGCCTGACGAGGATCGCTGCAAACCGCATCGTCGCAACCCCATCGCCTTCGCCGTTGCCGGGGCCTCGAAATCGCGCTACTGCATGTTTCCTTAAATCGTAGCCGATTTAAGGACAAAAACATGCAGCAATTCAAAGTGCTACAGCGTCCTTTGTGCGTCTGATAAGACGCACGGCGCTGTAGTTCACGTTCGGCGTCATATCTGGAGTAAGTTCATGAGCTTGGTCGAAACGGTCCGCAACACGCTGGTCCCGGTGCACAAGGAAGGCTATCGCTTCATTGCGATCTTCTTCGTCGTTTCCCTGATCCTTGGCTTCCTTTGGGAACCGCTGATGTGGATCGGCTTTCTGTTGACCGCCTGGTGCGCCTATTTCTTTCGCGATCCGGAGCGCATGACGCCCATCGACGAGGATCTCGTCATCAGCCCGGCCGACGGGCGCGTATCCTCGGTCGCCACCGTCACTCCGCCGGAGGAACTGGGGCTAGGCTCGGAGCCGATGCTGCGCATTTCCGTGTTCATGAATGTCTTCGATTGCCATGTGAACCGGGCGCCGATGAGTGGCACCGTCAGGCGCATCGCCTATCGGGCCGGCAGCTTCCTGAACGCCGAACTCGACAAGGCGAGTCTGGATAACGAACGCAACGGCCTGGTCGTCGAAACGAGCCACGGCCCCATCGGGGTCGTCCAGATCGCCGGCCTGGTCGCGCGGCGCATCCTCTGCTGGACGACGGAGAATGCCGCGCTGGAAGGGGGCGAGCGTTTCGGTCTCATCCGGTTCGGCTCGCGCGTCGACGTGTTTCTGCCGGAGGGCGCGCAGCCGCGCGTCAGTGTCGGCCAGAAGGCAATTGCCGGCGAAACGGTGATCGCCGAATACGGCTCGCCGAAGGGGCCGGTCATCAGCCGACGCGCGTGAGGAACCGATATGGAAAATCCCCGGCAGGAAGAAGCGGCCGAGACCCCGGAAGCGGCGACCGATACGAACGACGCCCATGAAAAGGCCCGTGGCCCTCGGCTGCGGGAAATCCCTCTGCGCCTGATGGTCCCGAACACGATCACCGTCCTGGCGATTTGTGCGGGCCTCTCCGGCATCCGCCTTGCCTTCGAGAATCGCTTCGAACTCGCCGTCGCGATGGTTCTGTTTGCGGCATTCCTGGATGGCATCGACGGGCGCGTGGCGCGGCTGCTCAAGGCGACGTCGAGCTTCGGAGTCCAGATGGACTCGCTTGCCGACATCATCAATTTCGGCGTCGCCCCGGCTCTCGTCCTATACGTCTTTCTGCTCGATCAGGCGCGCTCGGTCGGCTGGATCGCCGCGCTGATCTATGCGATCGCGGTCGGCCTGAGACTCGCCCGCTTCAACGTCATGGCCGAGCGCCCCGTCAAGGCGGCCTGGCAGTCGGAATATTTCGTCGGCGTGCCGGCCCCGGCCGGCGCCATGCTGGTACTGCTGCCGGTCTATATCGGTCTCCTCGGGCTGGCGCCCGGCAGGATCTTCGCCTTGATAGCGGCGGTCTATACCGTTCTGATCGCCTTCCTGCTGGTCAGCCGCCTGCCGGTCTGGTCCGGCAAGTCCGACAATCGCGTGCGCCGCGATCTGGTGCTCCCGGCCATCCTGATCGTCGTTCTCTATGTCGCGACGCTGATGACCTACACCTGGGAGACGATGGTTGTTACGGCAGTCGCCTATCTGATCAGCCTGCCGTTCGGCGCCCGCTCCTGGCAGCGCAAATACGGCGACTGGCCTGCCGGCCAGGGCGGTGATGGCTTGCCGGGAGACAGCGAGTAGGCAAACGGCATATTGGGTTTTGCCCCTCATCCGCCTGCCGGCACCTTCTCCCCGCAAGCGGGGCGAGGGGACTCGCGGCAACGCCTCAGTCCCCTCTCCCCGCGTGCGGGGAGAGGGCTAGGGTGAGGGGCAATTGCAACCTTGGCAAGATCCGCTGCCGCCAGCCTACTCCGGCAGATGATAGTCGACGATCTTCTTTTCCCGGACAAGGAAGAGCTTGCCGGTCTCGGTCTGCTCGGGCCCGAGCAGGGGCATCAGCGCGGCGGCGACCTCGGAGGGGTGCGGCACGGTGGCCGGATCTTCGCCTGGCACGGCCTGGGCTCGCATCGCGGTCCGCGTCGCGCCCGGATCGACGCTGAGGATGCGGAGCGGCAGACGCTGCGTCTCGTATGCCCAGGTCCGCGCCAATGCCTCGACGGCGGCCTTGGAGGCGGAGTAGGGGCCCCAGAACGGCTTGCACTTGTGCGCGGCACTCGAGGAAAGGATGAGGGCCCGGCCGGCGTCGGCCTTGACGAGCAGCGGCTCGAGCGAGCGGATCAGGCGCCAGGTGGCGGTGACGTTGATCGTCATCACCTTTTCGAAGACCTTGGACTCGACGTGGCCGATCGGCGAGATCGTGCCGAGCACGCCGGCATTGGCAACCATGATGTCGAGCTTGCCCCAGCGTTCGTTGATGGCGCCGCCGAGCTTGTCGATCGCGGCCATGTCGGCAAGGTCGAAGGGGACCAGCGTCGCCGACCCGCCCACTGCCTTGACGGCGTCGTCCAGCTCCTCCAGGCCGCCGACGGTGCGGGCGCAGGCGATGACATGCGCGCCGGCCTTGGCGAGTTCGAGGGCGGTGAAATAGCCGATACCGCGCGATGCGCCGGTGACGACGGCGATCCGGTCTTTCAGATTGAGCGTCATTGTGTTGTCTGGTTATCCGTTGCTGGCAAGAACCGAAAGTTTGCGGACGTTGCTCGCGCCTTCCTGGTCGAGCAGGCGGGTCGGATAATCGCCGGTGAAATAATGATCGGTGAATTGAGGCGCCTGCGGATCGCGCGAGGTGCCGCCGACGGCCCGGTAGAGACCGTCGATTGTCAGAAACTCGAGCGAATCCGCGCCGATGTAGCGGCACATCGAGGCGAGATTGGCATGCTGGTTGGCGAGCAGCTTGTCTCGGTCGGGCGTGTCGATGCCGTAGAAATCCGGGTGAAAGATCATCGGGCTCGCGACGCGGATATGCACTTCGCGCGCACCGGCATCGCGGATCATCTGGACGATCTTGACCGACGTCGTGCCGCGGACGATGGAATCGTCGACGAGCACGACGCGCTTGTCCTTGATCATGGCGCGGTTGGCCGAATGCTTCAGCTTGACGCCGAAGGCGCGGATCTGCTGCGTCGGCTCGATGAAGGTCCGTCCGACATAGTGGTTGCGGATGATGCCGTATTCGAAGGGAATGCCGCTCTGCTGTGCGTAGCCGAGTGCGGCCGGAGTGCCGCCGTCGGGCACGGGAACGACGACATCCGCCTCGACGGGCGATTCCTTGGCGAGATTGATGCCCATGTTCTTGCGCGCCACATAGACGCTGCGGCCGCCGACGACCGAATCCGGACGGGCGAAGTAGACATATTCGAAAAGGCACAGCCGTTCGGGCTGCGGTGCTTCCGGCTTGCGCGCGTCGATCGAGACCGAGCCGTCCGGCTGGATTTCGCAAATGACCACTTCGCCGTTTTCGACATCGCGGATGTATTTGGCGCCGATGATGTCGAGCGCGCAGGTTTCCGAACAGAAGATCGGCTTGCCGTCGAGTTCGCCCATGACGAGCGGGCGGATGCCGATCGGGTCGCGCGCGGCGATCAGCTTGGTTCGCGTCATCGCCAGCATCGAATAACCGCCTTCCATCTGGCGAATGGCGTCGATGAACCGGTCGGACGAGGAGGTCTGCTTCGAGCGGGCGATCAAGTGAAGGACGACTTCGGTGTCCGAAGTCGACTGACAGATGGCGCCGTCGGCAATCAACTGGCGGCGGAGCGTCAGGCCATTGGTGAAATTGCCGTTATGGGCGATAGCGATGCCGCCGACTTCGAGTTCGGCAAAGAGCGGCTGGACGTTGCGCAGCGCCACCTCACCGGTCGTCGAGTAGCGCGTGTGCCCGATGGAAATATAGCCCGGCAGCTTGGCGAGCGTGGCGGGGTCGGTATAGTGGTCCCCGACGAGGCCCATGCGCTTTTCGGTATAGAACTGCTTGCCGTCGAAGGTGACGATACCGGCCGCTTCCTGGCCGCGATGCTGGAGCGCGTGCAATCCAAGCGCCGTCAGGGTGGCCGCGTCCGGATGACCGAGTATGCCGAACACGCCGCACTCCTCGTGCAGGGTATCGCCGTCGAGTTCGTCGTGGATTTCACTGGATCTGAGATCGGTCATCGCAGTCGCCTTTGCTCCGTGCCGGTGCGCATATCGTGATCAGGCTGCCAGACGTCAAGCAATCTTAGCCGAAATGACTGGCAAGGGTGATTCCAAATGGACAAAGCCCGCACAGCGGGCTTTGTTGCAAAATTTTCTCGTGTCTCAGCCGTTCGTGGCCGGTGCTTCCTCGGCGGGCGACTGGTCGGTCGCGGCCGGCGGCGCATCGCTTTCGCCTTCGCCCGTCGTGTCCTTGCCGCGCAGGCGATCGAGAATGGTGGCATCCGCCTCTTCCGGCAGCAGCGCGACCAGCCTGTTTCCGAGGTCGTCGAGCAGCGGCTTCGATTTTGCCTCGGTAACCCAGATCGGCTGCTGCGGCGGCGCCACAAGCCAGTTGAAGAACAGCATGGCGACCACGACGAGCAGGATGCCGCGCGCGGCACCGAAGAGGAAGCCGAGCGTGCGGTCGAGCGCACCGATGCGGCTGTCGATGATGAAATCGGCGATCCGCATGGTGATGAAGGAAATGATGATCAGCGCCACCAGGAAGATCACGGCTGCCGAGCCGATCATCGCGACCGTGTCATTGGTGGTGTATTGCTTGGCATAAGGCAGCAGGTGCGGATAGAGGAAATAGGCCGCCGCCGCCGCACCGACCCAGCTCGCGACAGAAAGGACTTCGCGCGAGAAACCGCGGACCATGGCGAGGATGGCGGAAAACAGTGCTACGCCGAGAACGATACCGTCGAGAATTGTAATGGGCATGTTGTCCTTACTCCGACCCCGTCTTTTCTCGGGTCTTACCAAGCTTATCCGCCGCAGGTCCCGTCCGCACGCGCCCAGACCATCTTTCCACCGCTTGTCGACCGTGCCGCACTGGAAGTCCCCTTCGGTGGCGCTCGATCCTTCACTCCGCCTCGTCTGCCTGCTGCAGGGCACGTCGCGATCCGGCGATGCGCGCCACCAGGTCCGGAAGGCTTTCCATCTCGCTCCACCGGCCATTGCCGCTCCTCGGCAGGTCGGCTGTTGCAGATGGCAATACGGCCTGGGAGAAACCGAGCTTCTCGGCTTCCTTGAGACGTTGACCAGTATGCGAAACCGGCCGGACTGCGCCCGACAAGCTGACTTCGCCGAAATAGACGCAATCGGCCGGAAGAGCAAGCCCGGCGAGCGACGAAACCAGCGCGGATGCGACGGCGAGATCGGCCGCCGGTTCGGAAATCCGGTATCCGCCGGCGACGTTCAGATAGACGTCGTGCTGGCCGAGCCGGACGCCGCAATGAGCCTCGAGCACCGCGAGGATCATGGAGAGCCGCGCCGAGTCCCAGCCGACGACCGCCCGCCGCGGCGTGCCGAGCGACGTCGGCGCGACCAGCGCCTGCACTTCGACGAGCAGCGGCCGGGTTCCTTCCATGCCGGCGAAGACGGCGGCGCCGGGCGATTTCTCGTTGCGCTCTCCGAGAAAGAGTTCGGACGGGTTGGCAACTTCGCGCAAACCCCGGTCCGACATCTCGAACACGCCAATTTCGTCGGTCGGCCCGAAGCGGTTCTTCACGGTCCTGAGGATGCGGTAATGATGGCCGCGGTCGCCCTCGAAATAGAGGACGGCGTCGACCATGTGCTCGACGACGCGTGGGCCGGCGATCTGGCCTTCCTTGGTGACATGGCCGACGAGCACGACGGCCGTCCCGGTCTGCTTGGCAAAGCGGATCATCGCCTGAACGCCGGTGCGGACCTGCGTCACCGTTCCGGGGGCGGAGTCGACCGTATCGCTCCAGAGCGTCTGGATGGAATCGATTATGACGAGATCCGGTCGCTTGCCCTCGGCAAGCGTCGCCAGGATGTCCTCCACATTGGTCTCGGCGGCGAGCAGCACGTCGCTTTCGGCGGCGCCGAGCCGTTGGGCACGCAGGCGCACCTGGGCGACCGCCTCTTCGCCCGAGACGTAGATCACCCGGTGCTTGCGGCGCGAAAGCGCTGCCGCCGCCTGCATCAGCACGGTCGACTTACCGATACCGGGATCACCGCCGACGAGCAGTGCCGAGCCGCGCACGAAGCCGCCGCCGGTCACCCGGTCGAGTTCGGAAATGCCCGTTTCGATGCGCGGCGCGTCCTCGATGTCGCCGGAAAGGGTGGTGAGCGCCACCGGCCGTCCCTTCTTGGGCGCGCGCGTCGGACCGCCGCCGATGCCGCCCGTCGGATCTTCCTCGATGATCGTGTTCCACTCGCCGCATCCGTCGCACTTGCCGGCCCAGCGGGAGTGCACGGTGCCGCAATTCTGGCAGACGAACTGGGTACGGGTTTTCGCCATCGGGATCAGCTTTCGGCAAGTTGCAAGAGGCAGGGGCGGCCCGCCTCGGGAGAATCACTGTGAGCGGTCACATAATGACGTGAAATGCCGATCGAAAGGATGATTTTCGACACGTCCGAAACGACGGCTCAGGCGCCGCCGACATACAGCGCCGCGCGTCTTAAGACGCGCAAAGGTCGCTGTAGCACTTTTGAACTGCTGCATGTTTTTATCCTTAAATCGGCTACGATTTACGGAAACATGCAGTAGGTTCGGCAATAGCGGTGTCCGAGGCTCGTCAGCAACTCGTAGCCGATCGTACCGCCGGCACGCGCGACATCGTCGATGGCGACGTTCCGACCGAAAAGCTCGATATAGTCGCCGGCGCGCACGGCCCCTTCCGGCAGGTCGGTGACATCGAACAGGCTGAGGTCCATCGTGACCCGGCCGACATGCGGCACCTTCGTCCCATGCAGGAAGCCGAAGGCACCTGACGGCATCGACTGCCGGAGCGTGACCCCGCCGCCGGACACCGAGCGGTGATAGCCGTCGGCATAGCCGATTGCCACGGTCGCGATGCGGCTGTCGCGGGTAAATCGTGCCGAAGCGCCGTAACTTGCCGTTCCGCCCGACGGGACTTTGCGCAGTTGCAGAATGCGGGCTTCGGCGGTCACGACCGGCTTCATCGGGTTGATGGCGTCGCTCACCGCTTCGCCGCCATAGACCGCGATGCCCGGGCGGGTAAGGTCGAAATGGTAATCTTCGCCGAGAAAGACGCCGCCGGAATTCGCAAGGCTCGCGGGCACGCCTTCGAACGCGGCTGTCACCTCGCGAAAGCGCTGGAGTTGGTAGAGGTTCATCGGATGCTTGGGATCGTCGCCGCAAGCGAGATGGCTCATGACCAGCACGGGCGAAAAGCTCGCCGGGCGCGCCGGATCGTGAGCCAGCGCAATGGCCTCTTCGACCGAAAGGCCCAGCCGGTTCATGCCGGTGTCGACATGGAGAACGCAAGGATGGTCGCCCCGCTCGGATAGCGCCGCCATGAAGACGGCAAGCTGCTCCTCCGAGTTGATGATCGGCACGAGGTCGTTGGCGAAGAAAAGCTCCTCGTTGCCGGGCCACATGCCGGCGAGAACATAGATGCGGGCGTCCGGCAGGTGCGGGCGGAGCTCGGCACCTTCCTCGGCATCGGCGACGAAGAAATCCCGCGCGCCGGCCGCGTAAAGCGTGGGTGCCGCATGCGCGACGCCGATCCCATAAGCATTGGCTTTGAGCACGGCGGCGGCACGAGCCTTGCCCGAGCGCGCGTTCATCGCCCGCCAGTTGTCGGCGAGCGCCGTCAGGTCGATGGTGAGCCGGTTCGAGACAGCGAGGAATTCGGGACTGTGCATGGGCGAACTCTTGCATGGGCGACATGTGAGCAATACATCCAAGCGCCCGTTGCCGCAAATACCGCACTCGTTAAAGCTGAGCACTTTTGTGCAAGAGGAACAATCTCGGCACCGCTAGGATCGGCCGATGCATACGATCTCCCAGAAAGAGGCCATCGAGGCCATGCCGCTCAAGGGAGCCGAGCAGACCCGTTTCTGGCGGGATGCGCGGTTCAAGGGCATGGAATGCCTGAGTGCGACATTCATCACCCACGAGTTCGCGCCGCACGCGCACGACACCTTCAGCATCGGCGCCATCGAGGCGGGATCGCAGATCAGCACCATCAAGGGCGAGCGTTCGCAGACGGGACCCGGTGATCTCTACCTGATCAACCCCGACGAAACTCACGACGGGCATCCTGGCAGTGAAGGCTATCGTTACCGGATGATCTATCCGTCCGTGGAACTGTTCGCCGAAGTTCTCGAGGATGTCACCGGCCGTCCGTTTCGAGGCACCCCCTGTTTTTCCCGGCAGTGGCTGACGGACATCGAGCTTGCAGCCGCGTTCCGTCGCGCCCATCAGGTGCTGGAGGGAAATGCGGGAACGCTAGAGGCGGACGAAGGCATGTTCGGCTTCCTGGCGACACTGTTCGAGCGGCATGGCAGCGCCATCATCGTTCCGGTCCGCACGCGCGAGAGTTCCGCGGTGCATCGCGCCCGCGATTATCTGCTCGAAAACTATTCGAGCGACATCGGCCTCGACGAGCTTGCGAAAGTGGCCGGCCTCAGCCGCGCCCATCTGATCCGGGCCTTCCGCAAGGAGTTCCACATCACCCCGCATGCCTTTCTCACCGACAAACGGGTGCGCGAGGCAAGGACGCTCTTGCGAGAGGGCTGGTCGCCGGCCGATACCGCCTATCATTGCGGCTTTGCGGACCAGGCGCACTTCACCCGTCACTTCAAGGCGCGCACCGGCGTCACGCCGGGGGCCTTCCGCGCCGGCTGATCACTTTCGTTCAAGACCGGCCGTCGCTGCCCCTCTATGACTTCTCGGCAAAACAATGCGGAGATCGTCGACGTGAAAAGGGCAGGGATATCTCAGGAGTTTTTCGGCGGCATGAGGGCGATGGCGCCCTTGACCATCGCGGTGATGCCGATCGGCCTGGTCTTCGGTGCCGTTGCCGCGGGCAAGGGCCTGAGCAGCCTGGAAGCGACGCTGATGAGCGCCCTGGTCTTTGCCGGAGGGTCGCAGTTCGTCGCCATGGACATCTGGACGCATCCGGCCTCCTCGGGCGCGCTCGCCTTTTCGGCGCTGCTCGTCAATATCCGTCACCTGTTGATGAGCGCTTCGATCGGCACGAAGATGCCGGCCTTCTCTAGCCCGGCGAAATATGCCGCGATGCTGCTGCTCGCCGACGAAATCTGGGCGATGGCGGAGGTCCGCGCCGGCGAGACTCGGCTGACGCCCGCCTGGTATGCGGGCCTTGCCGTGCCGTTCTATTGTGCGTGGGTTCTGGCGAGCCTCGCCGGGGCCGCGGCCGGCGCCTTCCTCGGCGACCCGCAGGCGATCGGCCTGGATTTCGCGTTTCCGGCCGTCTTCACCGTCCTGGTAATGGGCTTCTGGAAGGGGCGGGACACCGGCGCCGTGCTCGCCGCCAGTGCCGCGGCGGCGGTTCTTGCTTATCAGCTTATACCCGGCGTCTGGTACATCGCGGCCGGTGCCGCTGCCGGCGTTGCCGCGACGCTCGTCACAACCCGACGTCAGGAGGCCTGCGCATGACGCTCGATCCCGATACTTTCCTCGCCATTGTCGCAATGGCCGCAGCCACGATGCTGACGCGCGTTGCCGGCATTGTCGTCATACGCTTCGTGACGATCGGCTCGCAGCAGAAGCGCGCCTTGGAGGCGATCCCTCCTGCCGTGCTGATGGCGGTCATCGCCCCAACGGCGCTCGTCACCGGGCCGGCCGAGACCCTCGCGACCGTAGCGACGGCGCTCGCCGCAATGCGACTGCCGTTGCTCCCAGCTGTGGCTATTGGGGTGTTTGTCGTCGCCGTCGCGAGAGCGCTGATCGGGGCGTAAAGAGCCCGATGTCCACCTTCGGATCGAATATTCTGTGTGTTTTGCCCCTCATCCGGCTGCCGCCACCTTCTCCCCGTGACCACGGGGAGAAGGGACCAGCGGCGCCGACTTTAATTCTTTCCGCAAGTTAAGCGAGGGGACTGGGAGAGTGCGGCTTGCCCCTTCTCCCCGTTATGACGGGGAGAAGGTCGCGGCAGCGGGATGAGGGGCAGAAAAATTGCCTCAATGCTCGTACTGCGTGAACGACGGATCGGCGAGGTCCGAGAAGCGGGTGAACTCCGACTGGAAGGCGAGCTTGACGGTGCCGGTCGGGCCGTGGCGCTGCTTGGCGATGATCACATCGGCCGTACCTTTCACCCGCTCCATCTGCATTTTCCACTCTTCGTATTTCGGATCGAGCTCGTCGCGCGGTTCCATGTTCTTCACATAGTATTCTTCGCGGAACACGAAGAGCACCACGTCGGCGTCCTGCTCGATCGAGCCCGATTCACGCAGGTCGGAAAGCTGCGGACGCTTGTCCTCGCGGCTTTCGACCGCGCGCGACAGCTGCGAGAGGGCGATGATCGGCACGTTGAGCTCCTTGCCGAGAGCCTTGAGGCCGGTGGTGATCTCGGTGATTTCCTGTACGCGGTTTTCGCCGGACTTCTTCGAGCCGGTCATCAGCTGGACGTAGTCGACGACGAGCACGTCGAGACCGCGCTGGCGCTTCAGGCGGCGGGCGCGCGCCGCAAGCTGGGCGATCGAGATACCGCCGGTCTGATCGATAAAGAGGGGCACTTTCTGCATCATCTGCGAGCAGGCGACGAGCTTCTCGAAATCGGCCTCGGAAATATCGCCGCGGCGGATCTTCGACGATGAGACTTCGGTCTGCTCGGAGATGATGCGGGTGGCGAGCTGTTCGGATGACATTTCGAGCGAATAGAAGCCGACGACGCCGCCGTTCTTCGCTTTGAACGAGCCGTCGGGCTGCACTTCCGGTTCATATGACGCGGCGATGTTGTAGGCGATGTTGGTCGCAAGCGATGTCTTGCCCATGCCCGGGCGCCCGGCGAGGATGATCAGGTCCGAGCGCTGCAGGCCGCCCATCTTGCCGTCGAGCGAATGGATGCCCGTGGAGATGCCGGAGAGGTGCCCGTCGCGCTCGAAAGCCTGTCCGGCCATGTCGATCGCCAGCGCCACGGCGTCGTTGAAGGATTGAAAGCCGCCGTCGTAGCGGCCGGTCTCGGCGAGTTCGAAAAGGCGCCGTTCGGCGTCCTCGATCTGGCTTTGCGGCGGCATGTCGAGCGGCGCATCAAAGGCGATGTTGACCATGTCCTCGCCGATGGTGATCAGCGATCGCCGAAGTGCCAGGTCGTAGATCGCCCTGCCGTAATCCTCCGCATTGATGATCGAGACGGCTTCCGCGGCAAGGCGCGCGAGGTACTGCGCGACCGTCAGATCGCCGACCTTGTCGTCGGCCTTGAGAAAGGTCTTGACCGTCACCGGGTTGGCGGTCTTGCCCATGCGGATGATTTCGCCGGCGACCTCGAAGATCTTGCGATGCAGGGGCTCGTAAAGATGCACCGGCTTGAGGAAATCGGAGACGCGGTAGAAGGCGTCGTTGTTGACCAGGATGGCGCCGAGCAGGGCCTGCTCGGCTTCCAGGTTGTTCGGCGCTTCGCGGTAATGCTGGTCCGCCTGATCCTTGGCCAAGGGAGCGAGCTTTCGCGCTGCGTCGTTCATGGTCGATCCGTATCCGCCTCTATTTCCCGTGTGCCAATCGGTTTGCTGCCTACCCTCCGACAAGTCTAGTGTAGCTATGCAACAGTGCCGGAGCTTGCGAGTCCGTCCTTGGTTTTTGGCGGTTGTTCACACTGATCCACAGGGGGGCGCGGGTAGACCCGAGACATGCCACGCCGGGCACTTGCACAATGGCGGAGGTCGGCCGCAAATCTAACTGATTCGTGGTCGCGCGTCGTCCGCCAATCGCCTTCGCGCGCTCTTCGTGATGGCAAAAGAAAAGCCCGGATCGCGGGGATCCGGGCTTGTCGTTGAGCTCTGTCGCTGAAGCTTATTCTTCTTCGGCCCCGAACTCGGCTTCCGGGTTGAAGAAGTCTTCCGGCTTCAGGGCGTCCTCGTCGACGCCGTAGATCGCGTCGGCAGACGTCAGGCTTTCGCCCTTGGACTGGCGCTCGGCTTCTTCGGCCGAACGGGCGACGTTGATATCGACGACCGCATCGACTTCCGCATGCAGGTGCAGGGTGACCTTGTGAAGGCCGATCGACTTGATCGGGTGGTTGAGGTTGACCTGGTTGCGGTTGATGTTGAAGCCTTCGGCAGCCAGCACGTCGATGATGTCGCGAGCGGCGACCGAGCCGTAAAGCTGGCCGGTTTCGCCGGCGGAGCGGACGATGACGAAGGCCTTGCCGTCGAGCTTCTCGGCGACCTTCTGGGCTTCCGACTTGCGCTCGAGGTTGCGGGCTTCAAGGGTTGCCCGCTCGGACTCGAATCGAGCCTTGTTGGCGGCGTTGGCGCGCAGAGCCTTGCCGAGCGGCAGCAGGTAGTTGCGGGCAAAGCCGTCGCGGACCTTTACGGTTTCGCCCATCTGGCCGAGCTTGGCGATGCGCTCGAGGAGAATGACTTCCATGTTGAGTTTCCTTTCAGGTTGGCATTGTTCGTTGGTTAGCTTTTTCCCGTCGGCGTGACCGCGATGGTTCGTCGCGTGTCGGTCAGGCCGGACAGGAGGAAGAAGACCGCCGGGATCGTGAAGACGAGCACCGACAGATAGGCGATCCACAGCACGGGAAGCCGCCAGGACTTGCCGCGCGTGCGGAAATGGAAGGAGGCGAAGCCCGAAACCAGGAAGCCCGCCCCGAATGTTCCGCAGACGAGGGCGCCGATCGCCGCCGGCGCGCCGCCCAGGAAGGTAAGGATCAGGCCGCCGAGGAAGATGAAGATGGCGTTGCGATGCATCCTGAGGGAAGAGGGGATGTCTTCGCGCGGCCGGACGGATCTTCCGGACATCTGCACGATGCGGGTCGCGACATAGTAGGCGGCAAACAGCATGACGACCCAGATCGCGCCCTGCACCAGCGGCAGCGCCAGCGTGAACATCGACTTGAGCTGGGCAATTGCGGCCGCGTCCGGATTGTAGAGCGGCTCCTGCGCCTTCACCGCCTCGATGACCATGTCGACCATCAGGTCGGAGACGCTTGAATCATATCCGATGATGGTCGCGACGATGATCATGCCGAGCGTAACCAGCCCGGCCAGGTGGCTGAGGATGTCGGAAAGCGGATACCAGGCGAGCGCGCCCTCGGGGCCGCCGAGTTCGGAGGCCGGTCGTGCCAGATTGGCGAGATGGCTGAGCCAGCCGGCCGGAACGAGCGTGACGACTAGGATGAGCAGCGCGAAATAGGGCGAAATCAGGCTTGCCGCCGTCGCGCCGGCCGCGATGATCGCGGTGAGCGCCGCGGCATTGCCCCAGCCGAGGCCGGCAATAAGGATCGGCAGTGCGGAAGCGGCATAGAGGACGATCGCGAGGGACGACTGCGTGTTCGCGCCCATCGAAAGAAGGGCGGCGGTAACACCGGCAAGCGCGCCGGTGATCAGCGATGTCCTGCGCCAGTTCTTCAACGTTCGCTGTCCTGCTGCAAGGGCAGTTAGGGGCGCGCCTTTGCTGCCCCAACATGGGATTTGGCGCTTTTCGCGCCGGTTCCGATCCGCGCCCACCGCGGAAGGGAGGCGTCAAGCCGCTCACCCGAAGGATGCGGCTTGACGCGGAGTCGGTTACCGTTGAGTCAGGCGACCAACGGAGAGAAAGCCTTACGATACGACGTAGGGCAGCAGGCCGAGGAAGCGTGCACGCTTGATCGCCTGGGCGAGTTCGCGCTGCTTCTTCTGGGAAACGGCCGTGATGCGGGACGGAACGATCTTGCCGCGCTCGGAAATGTAGCGCTGCAGGAGGCGAACGTCCTTGTAGTCGATCCGCGGAGCGTTTGCGCCCGAGAAGGGGCAGGTCTTGCGGCGACGGTGGAAGGGGCGGCGTACCGGAGCGGAAGAAACTTCAGCCATTGTCTTGATCTCCTAGGCTTCGGGTTACGCGCGGTCTTCGCGCGGGCGGCGCGGACGGTCTTCACGATCGCCACGGTCCGGACGCGGACCACGGTCACCGAAACCACCACGGTCCGGACGGTCGCCGTCGCGGCGCGGACGGTCGTCACGGTCGCGCTTCTGCATCATCGCGGACGGGCCTTCCTCGTGCTTCTCGACGGCGATCGTCATGTAGCGCAGGACGTCTTCGTTGATGCGCATCTGGCGCTCGACTTCGTGGACTGCCGGTGCCGGAGCATCGATGTCCATGAGGACGTAGTGAGCCTTGCGGTTCTTCTTGATGCGGTAGGTGAGGGACTTCAGGCCCCAGTTCTCGACGCGGCCGACCTTGCCGCCGTTCGCTTCGATGACACCCTTGTACTGTTCGACGAGGGCGTCGACCTGCTGCGGCGTGATGTCCTGCCGTGCCAGGAATACGTGTTCATAAAGAGCCATTGTGGCTTGCCTTTCTTGCATTAGTCAGCCCGGACCTCGGCGGCTAAGCCTCAACGACTGTTCTTATTGGCTCAGATGAGCCGGCAAGAAAGTGTTGTATCGAGACGGTCGAGAGCGGAGACACGGGAGGCCGGAACAGCTTGTCGTTCCTGGCGGCCTCCGGGATGGAAGCCGGCCCTCCGTTCAGCCACCAGCCAGAAGACCGGGCGTTTCGAACAGCGCGCTTATACGGATTTTTGGCCGAAATGCAAGGCGTCATCGGAAGATCGTGCGCGAAGCCGCCGAGGCGCAAAGTTGCGGAACAATGGCCCCCCTTCCTTGTTGGCTCCTCGTTGGAAACCACAGGAGAAGACAATGCACCACATCGATCCGAAGATGCAGGAGTGCATAGAGAATTGCCTCGCCTGCTACCGTGCCTGTCTTTCGACGGCGATGAACCATTGCCTGGAGGCGGGCGGCAAGCACACGGAGCCAGATCATTTCCGGCTGATGATGGCCTGCGCCGAGATCTGCCGGACGTCGGCGCATTTCATGCTGATCGGAACGCCCCATCACCGGCATGTCTGCGCCGAATGTGCAGAAATCTGCGGCGAATGCGCAGCTGACTGCGAACGCATCGGCGACATGGCCGAATGCGTCGACGCCTGCCAGCGCTGCGCCGAAAGCTGCCGTCAGATGGCAGCCTGAGATGTGGTTCCCTACAGCGCCGTGCGTCTTATCAGACGCACAAAGGTCGCTGTAGCACTGTGAATTGCTGCATGTTTTTGTCCTGAAATCGGCTACGATTCAAGGAAACATGCAGTAGTCCCGAGCAGAGACGGCGTCGCTCAGATCGGCGCCGGATAGAGCCGATGCAGGCGGCGAATTCCATTCAGCACATCCTGCGACAGGGTCACGTCGGCGGCGCTGATATCGGTCTTGAGCTGCGGGATCGATGTTGCGCCGATGATGACGGACGCCATGAACGGCCGCGTCAGGCAGAAGGCGAGCGCCATCTGCGCTGGATTGAGTCCATGCTCGCGCGCAAGCGCCACATAGGCGGCGACCGCCGGCTCCTGATGCGGCGTGAAGCGGCCGCCGAGATCGCCGTTGATCGACAGGCGCGACCCCGCGGGCCTTGCCCCGTCCAGATATTTGCCCGTCAGAAGGCCGGCCGCGAGCGGCGAATAGGCAAGCAGCCCGACATCTTCATGATGCGACAGTTCGGCGAGATCGAGGTCGTAGGGTCGGTAAAGCAGATTGTATTCGTTCTGGATGGTGGCGACGCGCGGCAGGCCATGTCGCTCGGACAGGTCGAGCATCTTCATCGTGCCCCAGGCGGTATCGTTCGAAAGGCCGATGGCGCGGACCTTGCCGGCCTTCACGAGGTCGCCGAGCTTGTCGAGAATGGCCTTCAGATCGGCGGCGACATGCTCCTTGTCCTGCCGCGACGGGTCGTAGGACCAGGCGTTGCGGAAGTGGTAGTGGCCGCGGTTCGGCCAGTGGAGCTGATACAGATCGACATAGTCGGTCTTCAGCCGCTTGAGGCTCGCGTCGAGGGCTTCGTCTATGCCTTCCGGCGTCATCGGCCCGCCGTTGCGGATATAGGGACGGCCGGGGCCGGCAACCTTCGTGGCAAGCACTACGTCGTCGCGCCGCCGACGGCCTGCCAGCCAGTCGCCGATGATGCGCTCGGTATTGCCATAGGTTTCGGCCGAAAGCGGCGTCGTCGGATAAAGTTCGGCGGTGTCGATGAAGTTGACGCCGCGTTCGATGGCATAGTCGAGCTGCCCGTGGGCTTCGATCGGTGTGTTCTGTGAGCCCCAGGTCATCGTGCCGAGGCAGATTTCGGAAACCTTTATGCCGGTGCGGCCGAGTGTGTTGTAGCGCATGCGGTGACGTTCCTTGTGCAGGCGGAAACGCGCCGCGGGAGGAAAAGGCGCGCCGCCCTCGAATAGGGTGATGCCGCAACCTGGAGGTATCGGGTGCGTGCGGCGTTGCGGGGCAAACTTAAGCCTTGGTTGTCGAAGATCAAGGGCAAAAGCCCGCAACGGGCATAGCCGTGCGCTTGACTCGCCGTTCAGGAATGTGAATGGAGAGGAAAAGGCGGGCGGAGTAAGAAAGTCGGGCGGTCATCGCCTGCATGCCGCTCCGACACCAAGAGAGCAGATAGCGACGAGCCCGAAGATCGCCCGTCGAGATCCAGGGAAGGGCACTCCTGATGAACATTGCATTCACGTTCCCCGGTCAGGGCAGTCAGGCTGTCGGCATGGGCAAGGAACTGGCCGAAGCCTTTCCGGAGGCCGCTGCCGTTTTCGCCGAAGTCGACGACGCGCTGGGCGAGAAGCTTTCCGACACCATGTGGAACGGCCCGGAGGAGGTCTTGACGCTGACGGCGAATGCACAGCCGGCGCTGATGGCGGTCTCGATCGCCGTGATCCGGGTGCTCGAGGCCAAGGGGCTCGATCTCAGGAGCAAGGTCTCCTTTGTCGCCGGCCACTCGCTCGGCGAGTATTCGGCGCTCTGTGCCGCCGGAACCTTTTCGCTTGCCGATACGGCGCGGCTGCTGCGCATACGCGGCAATGCGATGCAGGCGGCCGTCCCGGTCGGCAAGGGCGCGATGGCGGCAATCATCGGCCTGGAGCACGCGGATGTCGAAGCGGTCTGTCGCGAAGCGTCGTCGTTCGGTGCTTGCCAGATCGCCAACGACAACGGCGGCGGACAGCTGGTGATATCGGGCGAGAAGCAGGCCGTGGAAAAGGCGGCCGCACTCGCTTCTGAAAAGGGTGCCAAGCGCGCCCTGATGCTGCCGGTCTCGGCTCCCTTCCATTCCGCCCTGATGGCGCCTGCCGCTGAGGCCATGCGCGAAGCCCTTTCCAAGGTCGAGAAACGCGACCCGGTCGTGCCGGTCGTCGCCAACGTGCTGGCCGCCCCGGTCAGCGATGCGGGCGAGATCGCCCGGCTGCTGGTCGAGCAGGTGACCGGCCAGGTGCGCTGGCGCGAAACGGTTCAGTGGTTCGCCGCCAACGATGTGACGACACTCTATGAGATCGGCTCGGGCAAGGTGCTGACCGGGCTTGCCCGGCGGATCGACAAGGCTGTCAACGGCATTGCCGTCAATACGCCCGCCGATATCGACGCGGCGCTAGCCGCCCTTCTGGCCTAGCGCCTCAATCACAAGGGAGAAATCCATGTTCGATCTTTCCGGCCGCAAGGCTCTCGTTACCGGCGCATCCGGTGGCATCGGCGAGGAGATCGCCCGCATGCTGCATACCCAAGGCGCCATCGTCGGCCTCCACGGCACCCGCGTCGAGAAGCTCGAGGCGCTCGCCAATACGCTCGGCGAGCGTGTCCAGATCTTCCCGGCAAATCTTTCCGATCGTGCCGACGTCAAGGCGCTCGGCGAGAAGGCGGAGGCCGAACTCGGCGGGGTGGACATCCTCGTCAACAATGCCGGCATCACCAAGGACGGCCTTTTCGTTCGCATGAGCGACGACGACTGGGACAATGTCCTGGAGGTCAACCTGACGGCCGTCTTCCGGCTGACCCGTGAGCTGACGCATCCGATGATGCGCCGGCGCTTCGGCCGCATCGTCAACATCACTTCGGTCGTCGGTGTGACCGGCAACCCGGGCCAGGCCAACTATTGCGCGTCGAAGGCCGGCATGATCGGCTTCTCCAAGTCGCTCGCCCAGGAGATCGCCACCCGCAACGTCACGGTCAATTGCGTGGCGCCGGGCTTCATCGAGAGTGCGATGACGGGCAAGCTGAACGACAAGCAGAAGGAAGGCATCATGGCGGCGATCCCGATGCGCCGGATGGGAAGCGGTGCGGAAGTCGCCTCTGCGGTCGCCTATCTTGCTTCCAACGAGGCGGGCTACGTCACTGGCCAGACCATTCACGTCAATGGCGGCATGGCGATGATCTGACCCGCGGTTTTCGGCGGTTGGGTGGTGCAACCCGCAACCCGCCGCCGGACGCTCGGTCAGCGCCTCTGCACCTTGATGCCAAATGCCTGAAATTCAATGTTGAGCAAGCGAATGTCGGGCAATTTCGGACTTTGCGGCAGACCTAAACCGTGTTAATCGGGCCATGACTGTGCGCAGTCGACCGGTCCGGCCAGGTGTCCGGCAGCCTCTGCTGCCACGGGTTTCCGCGGTTTCGGTTGAATGGATTGCCCGGTGGGCCATCTTGGTCTATCAGGCGTGAACGAGTACCGGCGCCAAGAAAGGCGCCGCAGAGAAAACGAAGGTCGAGGAACTCCGACATGAGCGATATCGCAGAACGCGTGAAGAAAATTGTTATTGATCATCTTGGCGTCGATGCCGAAAAAGTGAGCGAAGGCGCAAGCTTCATCGATGACCTCGGCGCGGACTCGCTCGACACGGTCGAACTGGTCATGGCCTTCGAAGAAGAGTTCGGCGTCGAGATCCCGGACGACGCGGCCGATTCGATCCTGACCGTCGGCGACGCCGTCAAGTTCATCGAAAAGGCCCAGGCCTAATCGTCGCTGCGGCCTCAAGGCCGCCCGGCGGGCCGCAACGCGCGGCCCGTACAGCCCTGGGGATGTGGGCTGGCCCGCCGAGATTGCGGGTCGCGATCAGCAAAGCGCTCCCGCCTTTCCCTCTGATCGTCAAAGCTGCAAGGGATGCAGGGATCGGGCTCGTCGAACGCGTACCGGTTCAGCTCCGGAATGGAACGTTCAGGGTGGATCATGGGCATGAGACGTGTCGTTATCACCGGTACCGGCATGGTATCTCCTTTGGGTTGCGGAACCGAGGCTAGCTGGTCGCGGCTTATCGCCGGCGGCAATGCGGCGCGCAGGGTCACCGAGTTCGAGGTCGAAGACCTCCCCGCCAAGATCGCCTGTCGCATCCCCTTCGGTGACGGCTCCGACGGCACCTACAATGCCGACGACTGGATGGAGCCGAAGGAACAGCGCAAGGTCGATCCCTTCATCGTCTATGCGATGGCCGCCGCCGACATGGCGCTGGCGGACGCCGGCTGGAAGCCGGAAAGCGACGAGGATCAGGTTGCGACCGGCGTGCTGATCGGCTCCGGCATCGGCGGCCTGGAAGGCATCGTCGAGGGAGGCTACACGCTGCGCGACAAGGGCCCGCGACGGCTTTCGCCCTTCTTCATCCCGGGCCGCCTGATCAATCTTGCCTCCGGCCAGGTTTCCATCCGTCACAAATTGCGCGGGCCGAACCATTCGGTGGTCACGGCCTGCTCCACCGGCGCACATGCGATCGGCGACGCGAGCCGCCTGATCGCGCTCGGTGACGCCGACGTGATGGTGGCGGGCGGCACCGAATCGCCGATTTGCCGCATTTCGCTGGCCGGCTTTGCCGCCTGCAAGGCACTCTCGACTCAGCACAACGACAATCCGGAAAAGGCATCGCGCCCCTATGATGCCGATCGCGACGGCTTCGTCATGGGCGAGGGCGCCGGCATCGTCATCCTTGAGGAACTTGAGCACGCCAAGGCGCGTGGCGCCAAGATCTATGCCGAGGTGGTCGGCTACGGCCTTTCCGGCGACGCCTTCCACATCACCGCTCCGTCGGAGGATGGCGACGGCGCCTACCGTTGCATGCAGATGGCGCTGAAGCGCGCGGGCCTGACGGCAGCCGACATCGACTACATCAACGCGCACGGCACATCCACCATGGCCGACACGATCGAGCTCGGCGCGGTCGAGCGGCTGGTCGGCGACAGCGCTTCGAAGATCTCGATGTCTTCGACGAAATCGGCGATCGGCCATCTGCTCGGGGCTGCAGGCGCGGTCGAGGCCATTTTCTCGGCACTGGCGATTCGCGACAACATCGCTCCGCCGACCCTCAATCTGGACAATCCGTCGGTAGAGACGAAGATCGATCTGGTGCCGCACGTTGCCCGCGAGCGCGAGATCAACGTCGCCCTGTCGAATTCCTTCGGTTTTGGCGGCACCAATGCATCTCTGGTGCTGCGCCGCTACAACGGCGACTGATAGCGGCGGATCGGCTCCGGTAGCGTGAGCGGAAATACCGCTCGCGCATTCCTTTGCCGCATCCGTGTTTGATCCCGCTTTTTGCCGCAATGCTCGCTACATGCTGTCGACGGCAGATGCCGTGTCGGCATCGCCCCGATTGGCTATGTTCGCGCAAGGCATATCTGGTAATTGTAGAACATCTATTGCTCTGACACATTCGTGCACGTTTGCGCTCGCCGCCGGTCTAAGCCGAAACTCGCACCGGCGACAGCTCGATTGAAATTGCGGGTTTCGGATTCGGGATAATCGTGAGCGACTCAAACGATAGCGGCGCGGCGCAGTTCGGCCGCAATGAAACCGGGAGCAACGGGCCGATCATTCCGAAATCGGCAAGCGAGGCACTGAGACCGGAGCGGGTGCCGGAGCCTCCCAAGCGTTCCCGGAAGGCGCGCAGCCAGGTTGTCATCTTCCTCAATTTCCTGATGACCGTCGTCGTGTTCGTGGCGCTGGCGGCGGCGGGCGCCGTCTACTATGCGATGCATGCATACGAGAAAGCCGGACCCTTGGAGGCAAACAGGAACTTCATCGTTCGCAGCGGAGCCGGTATCATCCAGATTGCCGAGGACCTGGAGCGCAACAACATCATCACCGACGCACGTGTGTTCCGCTTCGTCTCCGAAGCCTATCTCGACAACGAAACGCTGAAAGCCGGCGAATACGAGATCAAGGCGCATGCGTCGATGCAGGAGATCATGGAACTCCTGAAATCCGGCAGGTCGATCCTCTATGCCGTTTCTCTTCCGGAAGGGCTGACCGTGAAGCAGATGTTCCGCAAGCTTGCGGACGACCCGGTGCTCGTCGGCGACCTGCCGACGGAACTGCCGGCCGAAGGCTCGCTTAAGCCGGACACTTACAAATTCACCCGCGGCACCAAGCGCGCCGAAATCCTCCAGCAGATGATTGCGTCGCAGAAAGCGCTGGTCGAGCAGATCTGGGACAAGCGTGATCCGGAACTGCCGGTCACGTCGGTCGAGGAGTTCGTCACGCTCGCCTCGATCGTCGAGAAGGAGACAGGCCGCGCGGACGAACGGCCGCGCGTCGCGTCCGTGTTCATCAACCGGTTGGAAAAGGGCATGCGCCTGCAGTCCGATCCGACGATCATTTACGGCATCTTCGGGGGGGAGGGTAAACCAACCGACCGGGCGATCCTGAAGTCGGACCTGGAAAAGGAAACCCCGTACAACACCTATGTCATCAAGGGGCTGCCGCCGACGCCGATCGCAAATCCGGGCAGGGCGGCGCTGGAAGCGGTGGCCAATCCCTCGCGCACGCCCGAGCTTTACTTCGTCGCCGACGGGACGGGCGGGCATGTTTTTGCCGCGACGCTCGAAGAGCACAATGCCAATGTGCGGCGGTGGCGGAAGCTCGAGGCCGACAAGGCGGCCGAGGCGGCAAAGGCGGCCGCGGACGCCGCCAGTGCGCCGCCCGAGGCGCAGTAAAAGACCGGCTGCATTGTGGAAGATTGGCGGACGGCGCGGATATCCCTTGCGGGATGCCGCGCCGTCGCCCTATTGCTTCTGCACCACAGCGCCGTGCGTCCTTTCGGACGCACAAAGGTCGCTGTACTTAAGAATGCTGCGTGTTGTTGTCCTTAGAATCGGCATGCGATTTAAGGGAGCACGAAGCAGCGAATGGAGGAAACCATGCCGCTCCAGTCGATGACCGGCTTTGCCAGGAGAGAGGGGAGCAGCGGCCGTTATCGCTGGGCCTGGGAATTGCGCTCGGTCAATGGCAAGGGGCTCGATGTGCGGCTGCGCCTTCCACAGGGGCTCGAACGTTTCGAGCCCGACTGTCGACGCCTCGCTCCGCAGTATTTCTCTCGCGGCAACCTGCAGATCGCCCTTTCTGTCAGCGGCGGCGAGACGGCCGTCGAAGCCGTCGTCAATCGTGGTGCCCTGGATGCCGTCCTGAAGCTGCGCGAGCAACTGGGCGATCTCATCGACCCGGCGCCGCTCAAGTTCGATACGCTTCTGTCGCTCCGCGGCATTATCGATTTTCGCGAGCCGGAGGAAACCGAGAGCGAGCGCGCCGCCCGCGACGCCGATATCGTCAAGGCGCTTGAATTTTCGCTGGCCGACCTCATGGCCATGCGCGAAGACGAGGGGGCTGCGCTCGAAAAAATTCTGCTGGCGCAGGTGGAGCGCATTGAAGAACTGACCGCGACGGTCGAGAACGACCCCTCCCGGAGCCCTTCGGCAATCGCGGCGCGGTTGGCACAACAGGTCGCACTGGTCATGGACAACGCGTCATCGATCGACCGCGAAAGATTGCATGCCGAGGTCGCGCTGCTCGCCACAAAGGCGGATCTCAGGGAAGAGATCGACCGGCTTCGTTCGCACATTGCCGCCGCCCGCGAGCTTCTGATGAAAGGCGGCCCGGTCGGTCGCAAGCTCGATTTCCTTGCACAGGAATTTAACCGGGAATCGAATACGATCTGCTCGAAGTCGAACGCCGCCGCCGTCTCCGCGGCCGGCATCGAATTGAAGGTTGTGATCGACCAGTTCCGGGAACAGGTTCAGAATCTGGAGTAAGACATGAAATCGGCGACCGCTTCGCCCATCAGGATCGCCCGCCGCGGATTGATGCTTGTGATCTCATCGCCATCTGGCGCCGGGAAATCAACGATCGCGCGCAATCTCCTCGAAGCCGATCCGGAACTGAGCATTTCGGTGAGTGTCACGACGCGCGCCAAGCGGTCGAGCGAGATCGAAGGGCGACATTACTATTTCAAGACCATCCGCGAATTCGAAGCCTTGAGGGCGACCGACTCGCTCCTGGAATGGGCCGAGGTCCACGGCAACTTTTACGGAACGCCGCGTGACGCCGTCGAGGCCGCGATGGCCGAAGGGCGCGACATGCTCTTCGATATCGACTGGCAAGGCGCGCAGCAATTGCAGGAAAAGATGGCGGGCGACGTTGTCTCGATCTTCATCCTGCCGCCGTCCATGGCCGAACTGCAGTCGCGCTTGCACCGGCGCGCCGAAGACACCGAGGAAGTGATCGCCACCCGGCTCGCCAATTCGCGCGCGGAGATCGAGCATTGGCGGGAATACGATTATATCGTCCTCAACGACGATCTCGACCGCGCCTTCTCTTCAGTCCGGTCGATCATCGAAGCGGAGCGCCTGCGCCGCGATCGTCGCCCCGGTCTGTTCGAATTCGTCAACGGTCTGCTGACGGAAAACCCCTTCTAAGTCCTTTCTATCGGCTCAAAGGCAATTCGCCAGGCGGCAGAATTCTTCGACCGTCAGCGTCTCGGCGCGGCGCTGCGGATCGATGCCCGCCTTGCCGAGCAGCGTTTCGCCGCCGAGCGGCTTCAGGCTCTGGCGCAGCATCTTGCGGCGCTGGCCGAAGGCTGCATGCGTGACCTTCTCGAGCGCCGAGACTGCGCACGGAATCGGCTTGTCGATCGGTTCGAGATGCACGACCGTGGAGGTGACTTTCGGAGGAGGGGTGAAGGCCTGCGGCGGCACGTCGAAGGCCAGTCGCGCCTTGGTCCGCCAGCCGCAGAGGACGCCGAGGCGGCCATAATGATCGTCGTCGGCGCTCGCCACGATGCGCAACCCGACTTCCCGCTGGAACATCAACGTCATCGACTGCCAGAAGGGCGGCCAGCGCTCGGGCAGCAGCCAATTGACGAGAAGCTGCGTGCCGACATTGTAAGGCAGGTTGGCGATGATACGGACTGGACCGTTGGCGAGGCTTTCGAAATCGACCTTCAGGGCGTCGCCTTCGACGACATCGAGCCGGCCGGGATAATGGGCGCCGATTTCGGCAAGTGCCGGCAGGCAGCGCGGGTCGCGTTCGATCGCCACGACCTTCCTGGCGCCGAGCGCAAGGATGGCGCGCGTCAGCCCCCCGGGACCCGGCCCGACCTCGATGACCGTAACATCTTCGAGAGGGCCCGCCGTACGGGCGATCTTCTGGGTGAGGTTGAGGTCGAGCAGGAAGTTCTGACCGAGCGCCTTCTTCGCGTCCAGCCCGTGGCGCTGGATGACGTCGCGAAGCGGCGGCAGACCGTCGAGAGCAGCCATCAGCCCTGCGCCTTCCCGGCATTGGCCGCAAGTTCGGCGGCAAGCCGCAGCGCCGCTTGCAGGCTGTCCTCGCGGGCAATTCCCTTGCCGGCAATCGCGAAGGCGGTGCCATGGTCCGGCGAGGTTCTGATGAAAGGCAAGCCAAGCGTCACATTGACACTGTCATCGAAGCCGAGCGCCTTGGCCGGTATCAGCGCCTGATCGTGATACATGCAGATCGCGACGTCGTAGGTCTCTCTTGCCCTATCATGAAACATGGTGTCGGCCGGCAGCGGTCCGACGACGTTGTGGCCTTCGCCGCGAAGCCGGTCGATGACCGGGCGGATGATCGCATCGTCTTCGAGACCGAGCGCGCCCGCTTCGCCGGCATGCGGATTGAGACCGGCGATGGCAAGGCGCGGCGCCTCCAGCCCGAAGCGGCTCTTCAGATCGGTGGCGGTTACCGTACAGGTTCGATAGAGGAGATCCGGCGTCAGCGCGGCGGGAACATCCTTGAGTGGAATATGGATCGTCACGGGAACGGCGCGCAGCCTCGGCCCCGCCAGCATCATCACCGGCAGGGCGGAGGTCCCGGTTGCCTTCTCGGCGAGATCGGCAAGATATTCCGTATGGCCGGGGAAACGAAAACCCGCCTCGTAAAGCACGGCTTTGGCAATGGGATTGGTCGTCACGGCCGAGGCTTCACCGGTCATGACGAGCCGTGCTGCGGTGTCGATCGCACCGGTGACGGCAGCGGCATTCTCGGCGTTCGGCTGACCGGCGACAACAGGAGCGGGACAACGGATCGGCAATACCGGCAGGGCGTCCGCGAAACGGGTGGATGCATCAAGACAATCGGTTTCCACGATCCGCACGCTTTGCCCGAGTTCTTTGGCGCGTGCCGATAGCACCGAAGGGTCACCAATGAAGAGGAAAGGCGCAGTCGCCTGCGCCTCCCGCCTTGCCCAAACGGCAAGAGTTATGTCCGGGCCGATACCGGCCGGGTCGCCCATCGTCAGGGCGATCGGCCTGCCGCTCGTCTCGCTCATGGTAGCCCGACTATTTATTGACGATCTGCGCCTTGGAGCGCAGTTCCTCGAGATATTTCTCGCTGTTCGGATCTTCGCCGCTGGCCTTCTTCTTGCCGATATCCTCGGCGCGGAAGACGACTTCGGCGGCGGCGTCGTCATTGACCTGCCGCTTCTTGCAGATTGCCAGATATTCGACGCCCTTTTCGGTGACGCGCGTGCCGGTCGTCATTCCGTCGCCCGCCTTTTCGACGAGCGGCTTCCAGTCCTCGGGCAATTGCTGGGCGAGCACGCGGCCGAGACTGCGGATCGATACGTCGCGGTAGTTCGCCGCAAAGACTTTCGAGGTTTCGCAGCCGGGGAACTTCTCGCGGGAGGCATTGGCTTCTGCCTGCCGCTTGGCGGTGATCGCGCCGCGCTTCGATTCCGGGATGACGAAGATGACCTGCTGCAGGAAATATTCCGTCGTCACCGGCTTGTCGCCGCCGCCTTCCATCATGCGCTTGACGAGGTCCCCGCCGGACAGGCGGCTGGCGCTGCCATAGCGGAAGTTGACGACCCGCGGCCAGCTCATCTGGACTGCGATATATTGCTTGAAATGCTCGATACCGACGCCGGACTGATCGAGGATCTTGCCGAGTTGCTCGGTCGACAGCTTGTTGCCGGCGGCAAATCGCGCATAGGCGGCGTCGACCTCCTGGGTGCTGACAGATTGCTGGACGCGTGCGATCTCGGCGCGCTTCAGGACTTCGTCCACCAGTTGCTTCTTGGCTTCGGCCGAACCGCCGCCCTGGCGCTGCAGGCGAAGGAATGCCACGCGCTTGGCGATATCACCCGAGGTGATAACCGTATTGTTGACGATCACACTCACTCCGCTCGCAGCCTCAACGGCCGCACCGGAAGCAATGCTCAGCACCCCGGCGACCGCCAGCGCGGAGAGCGCCTTCACGATCGAGAATTTCCCGCCCATCATCATTCCCTGCTCATCCCGCGCCGATTGCTCGCAGCCGTTGCCACAGCCTCAACCGTCCGCTTTCCCACTGTCAATTTGTGGGAAATGCATAATACATGCGGCCAAACGATGACAAGAGCGCGTGATCAATCGATCGCGTCACTTTTATGCGGCGGGGAGACGACGCGCACGATAAAAAGAGGGAACGGGGAACGTCTCAGAAATAGTCCAGCTCTTCGAACCTGGTCTCGCCCACATTGATGTCTCCGAGCGTACGGAAACTGATGCGGGCACCGATCGACCAGTCGTTGGCGACCGTGCTGTCGGTGTCCCGCTCCGACTTGTAGACGATCGAGAACAGCGTGTCCTGATCGTCATAGGTCAGACCCAGGCCGTGGCGGGAGACGATGCCGTCATTGATGTCATAGGTCAAAGCACCGAACACCGACCAGTAGTCATGGAATCGATAGGCCGCGGCTGTCTGGATTTCATCCTGGTCGGATTGCGATCCGTAGAGCGGTTGTGCCTCGATCCGCGTATAGGTGAAGGCGGCCTGCCAGGTCAGCCCGAGGTAGCCGACCGTCGCGTCGGCGCGGCGGAGGTCTAAATCCTTCTCGTCCAGTCGACCGGAGAGGCTCGCCATCAGGCCGGAAGGAGCGTCGACGCCGACCATCGCGACATAGTCGGACCGGTCGGTCTCCAGGCCGGAATTTGCGCCTGCCTTGACGAGATCGTCCGTAGCGAACGAGTTGACACCGCCGAGATGGAACGATTGGCCGGCAATGGCGCGCAGGCCGTAGCCGCTGTCGAAGCTTCCCGTGTAACGGAAGCCGACATTGGCACGCGTCCCGCCCTCGATACGGTCGAAACCGGAAAACTTGTCGCGATCGAAGAGATTGGTCGCGTCGAAGACGAAGCTCTGTGCGTCTTCATTCGGCAGTGCGCCGGCATATTGTTCATTCGGGCGCGCGTAGAGCTGCGCGATCGGCTCCAGCACGTGGCTGCTCGTTTCACCGGCGAAAAGGATCGGATACCGCGCCTCGAGACCTGCGGTGAGCATGCTCCGCGTCACGGCATCGCTGCTGGTGAAATCGCCGGTATAGCCGACGGGGTCGTCCACATTGACTCCCACAGCGTCGCCGCGCGCCGCAAGCAGCGGCGTCAACGCCAGTCCGCCGGGCGCGATGAAGGTCCTTTTCCATTCGAGTTCGCCAGTCAGGCGATGCGAGCTGCCCTCGAGCCCGCGGAAGCGATCCACGCCGAACACCGTGGTATCCCGGTCCAGCCGGTTACGCTTGACATTCGTGAAGTTGAAGTCAGCGTTGAGTTCCCCGCCCAGCACCGGCTCGGGCGCGGTGTAGGAATAGTCCAGGACCTGCGCGATCGGCTGCTGGTTTTCCGCGATGCTGTTCGGATCGGCGTCCTGGATGTCGAAATAGAAGGCGCGCAGGTCGAAATAGTTGCGCTTGCCGAGGCCCGACAGATAGGCCTGGTTGACATAGGTGGTGCCGTCGAAGGTCGAGAGATCGTAGGTCTTGGCGAAGTTGTTGTCCGATTGGACGAGAACGTTCCAGCCGAAGGTCCAGCGCGGATTGATCTCGAAGCGGCCTCTGGATGCCACCATGCCGCGCGCGGTCTCTTCCGCATCGACGGTTCCGGGCGTGAACTGGTCCCGGTCCATCTGGCTGATGCCGGCCACGTTCAGCGTGTGCATGCCGTTGTGGAACCGCTGGCGGAACTCTCCCTCCAGCAGGAAGCCTTGACGTGTCAATCCGGTTGCGGTGACGGTCGCGTCCATATAGGGCGAGATCGCCCAATAATAGGGGATGCCGACGCCGGCCCCGAGCTTCTGCGCGTAACGGAACGTAGGGAACAGGAATCCGCTCTTGCGCTTGACCGTGTGGTCGGGGATTTCCATCACCGGAATGTAGGCGATCGGCTTTCCGAACAGCTCGAAATAGGCGTGTTCAAGTCGGATTGTGTGGGTGCGGCCGTTCTGAATGACGCGCTGCGCCTTGATGTGCCACAGAGAGCGGTGCTCCGGCTTGGTCGCGCACGGGGTGCAGGCGGTGTAGACGGCCTTGTTGAGGATGAATTCTTCGCCGTTGCGCCGTTCGCCGGTTTCGGCGGCCAGCCGGGTCAGATCCGTCGTCTCGATACGCAACGACTCGACGAAGCCGTTACCAAAATCGTCGGTGACATCCATCTTGTCGGCATAAACGACATTGCCATCGGGCTCGATCAGCTGAATGTCGCCGGTCGCGAGGATGCGGCCGGTCTTCTGATTATACTCGACTTGGCGGGCCACCATTTTGTAGCCGCCATACTCGATCTGCACATTGCCGCGCACGCTGACGATTTCCGTGTCGCGGTTGTAGACCAGCTCGTTGGCGGTCAGCAGCAGTTTTGCGTCAGCCGGGATGTTCGGCTGCAGCTCATCGATTCGGGTAGACGTGTCCTGCGCCATGGCCGGCGCATGCATTCCGATGGCAAGCGCATGCAGCGCCACGCCTGCAAGGAGGGCGGCGTTGATAAGCTTCATAGGTCCGCGGTTGCCTGCCGCCACTAGCCATCCTCCTGATGCAATAGAATCGTCGAGCCCAGCGCCATCGCTACAACAACTGGCAACCAGGCTGCAACGAACGGAGGCACGATGCCGCTGCTCCCGAATGCTTTGACAAGCACGGTGACGACATAAAGCACGAAGCCTGACAGGATTCCACCGAGAATTACGGAGCGCGATTGGTTGAACCGGCTAAATTTCAATGACACGCAGGCGGCGATCAAAGTCATTGCAACGAGAAGCGGCGGCAGCGACAGGAGCGAGTGAAGCTGGGTTTCCATGGCGTCGGTCGAGAAGCCGAAGGAGCGGGCCACGTCGATTTTATGCGGCAGGTCAAAAAACTGAATGGAATCAGCCTTCGCCAAGCGTTCCTGGACGAAGTCGGCCTTCAGATTCGTGCGGAGTTGTACCGTTTCCAGACGTCGAGGCAGGCGTCCGTTGCCGCTTTCGGTGACGCCGTTAAGGAGCCAGTAACCATCTTCGAGTTTCGCCGATTTCGCATCCTGCCTCAGGATGATCGTTCCCTGTGGATCAAAGTGGATGACGGTGACGTTGATGAGTTCCGTGCCGCCCTTCTGGACCGACCGGGCGCCAATGATCGTGTCCGTGCCGTCATAGATCTGTCTGAGCCACGGAATCGAATTGGATTGCGCCGAGCGGGACGAGCCCCACTCCGCCTCCAGCGCTTCGGCTTTCTTCGTGCCCCAGGCGGCAAGCGGGTTGAGCGCGGCGACGGCGAGAACGCCGAAGAGAAACGCGCCCAGAACGAAGGGCCTTAGAAACTGCCACACGGATATGCCGGCGGCTCGCGTCACGACCAGCTCATAGCGGCGGTTGAGCGATATCAGGGCCGCCATTGCAGAAAAGAGCGCCACGAAGGGAACCGTCTGCTGCAGGATCGTCGGGATGCGGAACGCCGTCATCAGCAGCGCGCCGGTGACCGTGTAACGCGGCAAGGCCGACATTCGGCTGGTGAGCTCGCTGAAATCGATGATGAAGACCAGCGCGAAGATGCCGACCAGAAACCAGAACGTCGTGACGATGTAACGCTTGAAGAAATAGCGTCCGAGGGTGCTGAGGATCATGACGCCTGCTCCCCATCGGCACTGGCCGCCCGCAGGAGCCGAAGCCGCAGCAGGAAGTCGGTGAGCTTTTCCTTCCACGTCGTCGGTATATCGAGGCGCCGGTTGCTGGCGAGCTGGCGAATCACCAAGGCGCCGGTGACCAGCGGCACCAGATACATGAGCGGCACGAACCATATCGAATCTTCCGCGCTGTTGCCCGCGTAGAACGTCATCCAGCGTATGACGAGGGCCGCACCCACGGCGCTGATCGTCGGATGCAAGCGCGCCTCCCGGTGCGAGCGGGCATCGCTGCTGACGACGAGTGCGATCAATCCGAAAAGAAGCGGGTAGGTCCATTCGGTGAGGCGACGGTGCAGTTCCGCCGCAAAGGTCAGCGGCGAGCGCTTGTAGGAAGTATCGTTCGGATCGGGGTCGATGAGATAGAAGAGGTCCCGATCCTTGGCGCGGATGGTGGCCTCGCCCGCCGCCCTGGTCATGTCGGTAAGATCGAAGGCATAGGAGTCGAATTTGATGACCGAGACGCCGCCGTCCGGCAACTTGCGATGGACTTCGCCGTCCTTCATCACAAGCGCCGAGCGTTCCTCGTCAACCGCGCCCTCGCGGGCATAGTACACCAGTTCGAAATTCGGATTGCGCGAATCGGCGACGAAGATGCCGTGCAGGACACCGCCGCTGCGCCGGGCGGCGACCTGGACGTAAAGCCCGTCGGTAATCTTCCGGAAGGCGTTTTCCTGCACGACGGAGGAAAGCAGGTCGGCATGCGCAGTCGCAATCATCTTGCGCACGGCAACGCGCGAATAGGGCTCGACGAAATTGTCGACGACGAAGGAAAGGACGCTCAGCCCGACAGCGAGATAAATCACCGGCCTGATCACCGACATGCGCGAACTGCCCGCGGCGTTGAGCACCGTCAGTTCCGAATCCGTGTTCATCACGCTCAGCGTCTGGGTGACCCCGATCAAGAGTGCGAAGGGCAGAATGATCGGAACCACCGAAGGCAGGATCAGCGTCGCAAGCTTGAGGAAGGCGAAGATCGACTGGCCGCTATCCGTGACGAGGTTGACGTTGCTCAGTGCCTGCGTGGTCCAGACGATGCCGAGCAGCGGCAGGAGCGTTGCCAGGAACATGATCGTGGCGCGCCGGAAGATGTAGCGTTCGATCAGCTTCATACCCGTTTCCGACCCAATCCTGCTCTTCCTTCATGCCGTCCACGCGTCCACGGGCCTCGTGTTCGCTGTCCGGCCATACCGGTCCCCGCTCCTGCGTTCGAAATCCAGAGTGTCGAACAACAGGGATAACATAAGGCGAAGAACTGCGGTTAACCGCATGTAAACATGTGCGGGCATCTTGCCAAGCGCCTCAAAAGCGAGAAGGGTGCGCGCCACAGCTTTGATCACGGCCGACGTCGCGAATGTCCGCTACTGTAGCCGTCCGGTAACAGCCGGACGGAAGCCCGTCAGAAATGCCCGGAGTCCTGCATGCCGATGAAGTTCGAGTTCGCTTTCAGCAAATCCCATCGCCCGGCCGGGGGCGCCGCAGTCCTCCTGCAGGTCGCCGGCGCGAAGGAACCGGCCGGCGCCGCTGTCGTTGATCCCGAGGCCGTCCTGCCGAAGGCGGCGAAGATCGGTAAATTCACCGGCAAGGCGCTATCGACCCTCGACATCGTCGCTCCACACGGTTCGCCGGCGGATCGGATCATCCTTCTCGGGCTTGGAGACGCGGCGGCGCTCACGAGCCATGATTGGCTAAAAGCCGGCGGCGCGGTGGCCGCGAAACTGCGCTCAGCCGAAAAGGCGACGATCTTCCTGGATGCACCGGGCGTTGACGTCACAGGCAAGGCGGCCGCCGACTTCGCGCTCGGCATGGAAATGAACGCCTATGCCTTCGACAGCTACAAGACCCGCAAATCCGACGACGAGTCGAAGACTTCTCAGAAAGTGGTGAAGGTCACCATCGTCACCGGCATGGTCATCGCTGCGAAGAAGGCCTTTTCGACGGTCCAGGCCATTGGCGAAGGCGTCTTCCTGGCGCGCGACCTCGTCAACGAGCCCGCCAATGTGCTCGGCCCGGTGGAGTTCGCGGCGCGTGCCAAGGACCTCGAGAAGCTCGGAGTCGAGGTCGAGACCCTGACCGAGCGGGAAATGAAAAAACTCGGAATGGGTGCGCTGCTCGGCGTCGCACAGGGATCGTCCCGTCCACCGCGCCTTGTCGTGATGCAGTGGAAGGGCGGCAAGGCAAAGGACAAGCCGATTGCCTTCGTCGGCAAGGGGGTCGTATTCGATACGGGCGGCATCTCGATCAAGCCAGCCTCCGGCATGGAGGAAATGAAGGGGGATATGGGCGGTGCCGCCGCGGTCACTGGTCTCATGCATGTGCTGGCGGCCCGCAAGGCCGGCGTCAATGCCGTCGGCATCATCGGGCTGGTCGAGAACATGCCGGACGGCAGCGCGCAACGGCCGGGCGACATCGTGACCTCGATGTCCGGCCAGACGATCGAGGTGATCAATACGGATGCCGAGGGCAGGCTCGTCCTCTGCGATGCGCTTTGGTATTGCAACGATCGCTTCAAGCCGAAGGCGATGATCGATCTGGCGACGCTGACCGGCGCGATTATGGTGGCGCTCAGCAATCACTACGCCGGCCTGTTCTCGAACGACGATCGCCTCGCCGAACAGTTGCTGAAGGCCGGCACGGCGACGCAGGAGCGCCTCTGGCGGATGCCGCTCGGCAAGGAATACGACAAGATGATCGACAGCAAGTTTGCCGACATGAAGAATACCGGCGGCCGCCACGGCGGTTCGGTGACGGCGGCGCAGTTCCTGAAGCGGTTCGTCAAGGACACGGCTTGGGCGCATCTCGATATCGCCGGTACGGCCATGGGCTCGCCGACCGACGAGATCAACCAGTCCTGGGGCTCCGGCTTCGGCGTGCGCCTCCTCGACGAACTGGTCCGGGCAAATTACGAATCCTGATTGCCTGGTAGGTTCCGATCGGCATGACCGAAATCCTTTTCTACCATCTCACGGAATCGAAACTCGAGGACGCCCTGCCGCCGCTGCTCGACAAGAGCATCGAGCGCGGCTGGCGCGTGGTCGTCCAAACGGTCGACGCGGAAAGGCGCGACTCGCTCGATACGCACCTCTGGGTCTATCGCGACGACAGCTTCCTGCCGCACGGCACGGACGCCGGCGAGTTCGCGGCCGAGCAACCGATCCTGATCGTCGCCGGCAATGGCAACCAGAACGGGGCGGCCGTGCGCTTTCTCGTCGACGGCGCGGAGCCGCCGCCGGTCTCCGAATACGAGCGCGTCGTCTTCATGTTCGATGGCTACGACCAAGGACAGCTCGAGGCGGCGCGCGGCCAGTGGAAGCGGCTGAAGGGCGAGGCGCACGACCTCACCTATTGGCAGCAGAACCGCGACGGTCGGTGGGAGAAGAAGGCGTGACGCCGGGCTCGCATCGGCGGACCGGCGTTGCCCCTCATCCGGCCTGCCGGCCACCTTCTCCCCGCAAGCGCGGCGAAGGGGACTCGCCGCAACGCTTCAGTCCCCTCTCCGGTGTGCGGCGTGTGCGGGGAGAGGGAATGGCGCGGCAGACCCCTTCTCCCCGTCAAAACGGGGAGAAGGTCCCGGCAGGGGGATGAGGGGCAAGCCCAGGTCCGCCCGTACCGGCGCCATCAATCGTGGAACTCTTCCACGAACTTCCGCCGGCCGAGCATGAAGGCGTCGGCGACGTGCCGGAGCGGCGACAGGTCCACGTCCGACCGGCCTTCCTTGATAATCTCGGCGAAACGCCGATAGAGCATCGGATATTCCTGTTCCGGCTCGTCGTGAACGATCTTGCCGTCGACGGCGAGCTTGGCGCCGCCTTCGGAGAGAACCATCTCGCCGGCCTCGGTCTCGGCAACGATATCCCAGCTCTGCTTGCCCGTCTGGCGCCAGTCGAACTCAGCCGAAACGTCGAGCTTTTGCGCATCGCTGAAGGCGATCGAGGCGGCAATCGGCGCGTCGCGGTTCTCCGGAAACTCGAGGGTCGCCGAGGTGATGAAGATCGGACGCGGGAGGATATGCGTGATGATCGACAGGGCATTGATGCCCGGATCGAACACGCCGAGGCCGCCGGCCGCCCAAATCCATTCCTGGTTCGGATGCCAGTGCCGGACATCCTCCTTCCAGATGATCTTGACGTTCCGGATCGTAGTCGACGCGAGAAAGGCCTTCGCCGCTTCGACCGCCGGCGCGTAGCGCGAATGCCAGCT
Source organism: Sinorhizobium glycinis (assembly GCF_001651865.1). Taxonomy (GTDB): domain Bacteria; phylum Pseudomonadota; class Alphaproteobacteria; order Rhizobiales; family Rhizobiaceae; genus Sinorhizobium; species Sinorhizobium glycinis. Next base: position 254,345 of record NZ_LPUX01000053.1, on the reverse strand, counting down.
CGCGAAGAGCGAACGGCCCTTGGCCGCCGCCAGCGCCTGCAGGTCCGCGACCTCGCTCAAGGTCGCGCCCGGCGGCTTCTCGAGGAAGACGTGCTTGCCGGCCTCGAGCGCCGTGCGGGCCGCTTCATAGCGGTATTGCGGCGGCATGCAGAGCGAAACCGCCTCGATTGCCGGCACCGCCTCGATCATCGCTTCGATAGACTTGAAATTGTCGATACCATCCACAGTTCCATGGCGGCTCGCCGCTGCGATCAGTTGATAGTCGGCATTCTTGGCAAGCGCCGGCAGATGCTGATCGCGCACGATCTTTCCGACGCCGACAATGGCAATTCGAATGGGAGACATGGGTGCTTCGCTCTTTATTAGTATGACTTATTGTCGCCCCTTGTAGCAGATTGGGGGCAGCGGGCAAGCGGGGTTCCGTGTTGAAATAAGCTGGCACCTGAGGGGACAAGATGCAAACAAATCTGTTAAGTCTCCGGTGAAGACGGGGCGGTTTTCGCTGATCTGGGATGCGAAGGACAGTTGAGGAATTGCCATGCCGAACATCCGCCGTGCGACCCGCGCCGAGCTTGACACGATCATCGACTGGGCGGCGAGGGAGGGATGGAATCCGGGTCTTGAAGACGCGAATGCGTTCTGGGCCGCCGATCCGGAGGGATATTGGGTCGCGACCGAAGGCGAAACCCTGGCGGCGGCCATCTCCCTTGTGCGCTACGGCGCCCAATATGCCTTTCTTGGCCTCAATATCGCCGATCCGGCCTTTCGGGGCAGGGGCATCGGCCTCGCTCTCTGGAAGCGGGCGATCGCCAGCGCCGAAGGTCGTGTGATCGGCCTCGACGGGGTGGTGGCCCAGCAGGATAACTATCGAAAGTCGGGCTTCGCCTGGGCGCATGCGAATGTCCGCTATGGCGGCGCTCTCGATGTCTCCGAGCCTCCGGGCACGCATCTGATCGATGTGGCTCCCGTCCATGTCACGGCCCTGACCGATTACGACCGCCGCTTCAATCCGGCGCGCCGAGAAGCCTTTCTGTACGAATGGACGAAGCAATTGCCGACACGGCGAAGCGTCCTTCTCCTGCGCGATGGCACCATAGTCGGCTACGGGACGATCCGCGGCTGCCGCGAAGGGTTGAAGATCGGCCCGCTCTTTGCCGACAACGAGACCGGTGCCGACCTCATTTTCCGCAAGCTCGCCGCGGGCGCGAAAGGGGCGCGGGTCTACCTCGACATTCCCGAGCCGAATTCCTCGGCGCGGGCGCTTTGTGAACGCTACAACATGAAGCCGGTTTTCGAGACGGCCCGCATGTACCGCGGGCCGTCGCCGGACCTGCCTCTTCCACGGATTTACGGGATTACGACGTTCGAACTCGGCTGATCCGGTCGAGAACCGTCCGCCGTCTGCGTCTGCCGATCTAGCTCGCCATCGCCTCCTCGTATTCGGCCGATAGTTCGAGCCATTGCTCTTCGGCATGGGCGAGTTTCGCCACTGCTTCCGACCGTTCCTTGGCCCTTTGGGCGGCCTTGGCTGGTGCTTTCTCGTAGAGGGACGGGTCGGCCAATTCGGCGTCGAGCGCCTGAATCAGTTTCTCCAGTTTTTCCGTCAAGGATTCGATCTCGTTGATCTTTTTCTTGAGCGGCGCCAGCGACGCGCGCCTGTCGGCATTGGCCTTGCGCTGGTCGGCTTTCGACAGGCCCTCGTCCGAGCCGTTGGTCCTGGGCTTCTCGTCCTTCGTCTTGGCGCCGCCGACGATCACGCTTCGATAATCGTCGAGATCGCCGTCGTAACTCGTCACTGTTCCGTCCCGCACCAGCCACAGCCGGTCGGCGGTCGCTTCGATCAGGTGCCGATCATGCGAGATCAGGATAACGGCGCCGGAATAATCGTTGAGCGCGGTGATCAGCGCATTGCGGCTGTCGATGTCCAGATGGTTGGTCGGCTCGTCCAGGATGAGCAGGTTCGGTTGATCGAAGGCGGCGAGCCCCATCAGGAGGCGCGCCTTCTCGCCACCGGAGAGGTCCTTTGCGGGCGTGTCCATCTTCTCGGTCGACAGTCCCATCTGCGCGACACGCGAGCGGACCTTCGCTTCCGGCGCATCCGGCATGCGGCGGCGCACATGTTCCACGGCGCTCTGCGTCGGGACGAGGTCGTCGAGCTGATGCTGGGCGAAGAAGCCGGTCTTCAGGCCAGGTGCGATCCGCACTTCGCCGGCTTCTGCCGCAAGCCGGCCCGAAATGAATTTCGCGAAGGTCGACTTGCCGTTGCCGTTCGAGCCGAGCAGCGCGATGCGGTCGTCGGCGTCGATGCGCAGGTTAAGCCTTTTGAGGATCGGCTTGCCCGGATCGTATCCGACCGCGCCGCCCTGAATGGCGACGATGGGGGAGGCGACCTGCTTTTCCGGATCGGGGAAGGAGAAACCCTGGACATGCTCCTCGATCACCGCCGCCACTGTGCCCATGCGTTCCAGCGCCTTGATGCGGCTCTGCGCCTGGCGAGCCTTTGTCGCCTTCGCCTTGAAGCGGTCGATGAAGCTCTGCAGATGCTTGCGGGCCGCTTCGTTCTTGGCTTTCGCCTTCATCTGCAACTCGTCGGCTTCCGCCTTCTGCCGCTCGAACTGGTCATAGGAGCCGCGATAGAAGTTGAGCTTCTTCTGGTCCAGGTGGACGATGGCGTTGACGGCCGTGTTCAACAGGTCGCGATCATGGCTGATGATGATGACCGTATGCGGATAGCGGCGGATGTAATCCTCCAGCCACAGGGTCCCCTCGAGATCGAGATAGTTGGTCGGCTCGTCCAGCAGCAGCAGGTCCGGCTCGGAAAAGAGCACGGCTGCAAGCGCCACGCGCATGCGCCAGCCGCCCGAGAAGGAGGAGGCGGGGCGCCTCTGTGCTTCGTGATCGAAGCCGAGACCGGCGAGAATGCTCGCCGCCCGCGCTTCCGCCGAGTGGGCGCTGATATCGGCAAGCCGCGTCTGGATGTCGGCGATCCGGTGCGGGTCGGTCGCAGTTTCGGCCTCCGCTAGAAGTGCGGTGCGTTCCTTGTCCGCCCTCAGCACGATCTCGATGAGCGGCTCTTCCGTCCCCGGCGCCTCCTGGGCCACCTGGCCGATCCGCGCATTCTTCGGCGAGGAAACGCTGCCCGTTTCTGCCGCAAGCTCGCCGGTGATGATCCGGAAAAGCGTCGACTTGCCGACGCCGTTGCGTCCGACGAGGCCTGCCTTCGTGCCCGCAGGGAGCGTCACGGAGGCGTTTTCGATGAGAAGGCGGCCCGCGACGCGGGCGGAAAGGCCGGTGATCTGGATCATCGGGGCCTTTTGCCCGGAGTTTTTCGCGAAGGCAAGGGGTCGCCAGAGCAGCAGACGGCTGCCCGATAGACGTGAAGCGGGCGTTTTCAAGGGCTCATTGTTATCGAATCTTGGACGACGTGTTCCGGTAATCAACACTTCCAAACCTCATCATGAGGTCCCACATCTATCACCGAAGAGCGCAGGTATTGCTCTTCCGATCATCCGCCTCGGATCGAACGTCATCGGCAAGGCCGCCGCGTTCGAAAAAGACTGATCCGATCACAGGTGGTCGCGACCAACCCATCGTTCCAAAGAACGAGATAATCAGGAGTGTTGAACATGAGAAATGCAGTCCACACCGCTCTCGCCGCCGCCCTTGTCGCCACTGCCGTTCTTGGCGGCGCCTCCGCGGCCTTTGCCGGCGGCAGCTATTACGAAGGTATCAGCGACAAGCCACTCTTCACGGAACGCGCTCTGAAGGCCGGCGACGAGGCCGCGGTTCGCCGCGCCAACGGGTCCATCGACCGCACCGCCACTGGTTCCGTCTCCGACTTCGCCGTTCAGCCGAAGCTCGTCCGCGGCGGAGAAGGTGAATATTACCAGGGCATCAGCCGCTAAGTCGAAACCCCAACAACAGAGCGTTCGTCCTCCCAGACCGCTCATTCCAAGGCCCGGCCCCGCTGAGTGGGACCGGGCCTTTTCGTCTTGCACAAGTGATGAGCACCGGCGAGCGTGCCGCCATTTGTCGCGGTCTTTCCTGCGCAGGTTGCGGATTTAGTTCGGCGCTTATACTTGACGACAGGAGTCAGCAATAATATGTCGCCTCGCTAAAATGGAGGCGGCCTTGGGCGCAGGCGATTTGTCGATATTCCCCTTCTGTGTTGCGCACCTGGCCGCCCAGGGCGAGAAGCCGGCTCTCGTGTTTCCCGGCGGGAGGGTCGTCAGCTATCGTGAACTCGCCGCCCGCGTCGATCGCCTGGCATCGCATTGGCGCGACAGGCGCGGATTGGTGATGCTCGAAGCCGATCTCTCGGAGCACGCGATCATCGCCTATCTGGCCGCACTCGATGCCGGACACGCCATCGCGTTGCAGGGCCCTGCGGCCATGAAGGCGGATCGCGAGATCTTCAAGCCGGACTTCTGCCATCGCCGGATCGACGGACGCTGGCGCACCGAGCGGCTGGAGGGAGGCCGAGAGGTCCCCCATCCCGATCTCGCCGTCCTGCTCTCGACCTCTGGCAGTACCGGCCAGGGAAAATATGTCCGCCTGTCCAGGACGAACATCGAAGCCAACGCACGTTCGATCGCCGAATATCTCGGCCTGACGGATCAGGATCGGACCTGCCTCGTTCTGCCTCTTCACTATTCCTACGGCCTCTCTGTCCTGAACGCGCACCTGGCAGTCGGCGCAAGCATTTACATTCCCGGAGGATCCATTCTGGACGACGGCTTCCTCGACGGACTTGCCGCGAGCGGCTGCACCAATCTTTCCGGCGTTCCCTATTCCTACGAGCTCCTGGAAAAGGCGGGATTCCGCGGCCGGGAGTTCCCGCAACTGCGATTCATGACCGTGGCTGGCGGACGCCTGGCGGCCGAGAAAGTTCGTCTCTTCAATGAACACCTGCTTGCACGCGGCGCATCCTTCTTCGTTATGTACGGCCAGACGGAGGCGACCGCCCGTATGGCCTACGTGCCTCCGGAGCGGCTGCGGGGCAGGGAGGACCGGATCGGTGTCGCGATACCGGGCGGCAGCCTGGCGATCGAGGACGAAAGCGGGCGGCTGATCACCGGTTCGGACGAATCTGGTGAACTGATCTATCGCGGCGCGAATGTGATGATGGGCTATGCCACCTCGCGGGCCGAGCTCGCCGGAGGCGCCGGGCTCTCGGAATTGCGCACCGGCGATCTGGCGGTGCGGGATGCGGAAGGGTTCTTCCGCATCGTCGGGCGGACGAAGCGGATATCGAAGATCGCGGGGCTGCGCATCGGCCATGACGGCCTCGAAGCGGCTCTGGAGCGGCACGGTATCGCAGCCGCAATCATCGGCAGCGATGCCGAAATCCACGCCTACTTCGTGGGAGAACACGGTCCCGACGAGGTCCGCCAGCTGCTCGTCTCCGCAAGCGGATTGACCCTGCTGCAATTACGGGCGACGCGCATCGACGCGCTGCCGCGCCTGGCATCCGGCAAGCTCGATTACGAAGCCCTCCGCCAGAGGAGGGGAGGCGACGGCGGTTCTTCGCACCGACAAGGCGTAGAGGCCCTGTTCGACCAGCTTTTCTACCCGCAGAAGGTTCGACCGGATGACAGTTTCCTGTCGCTCGGCGGGGATTCGCTCCGTTTCGTCCAGCTGTCGATGGGACTCGAGAAAATCCTCGGCGAGGTGCCCGAGGGCTGGGAAAGCATACCGGTCAAGTCATTGGCGGCCATGGTTCGTCGGGAGCGCAAGACACCGCGGATCGGCACGGACCTCCTGATCCGGGCGCTGGCCATCCTGCTCGTCGTACTTCACCACGAAACGCTCTGGCCGATTCCGGGCGGCTCGGCGGCGATGGTCGTCCTCGCGGGATTCGGCCTGGCGCGGTTCCAAAGCGGCGCGCTTCTGTCGGGTTCGTTCGGGCGGTTGCTGCGGCCGCTCGCGCAGATCCTGGTTCCCTACTATCTGATCGTTGCGGTTTACGCCCTTGCCTGGGGGGAGGTGCCTTGGGCCTCCGTCTTTCTCGTCGGCAATTTTGCCTTCGCCGCCCCTGAGCGCCACGGCATGGTGCCTTATCTCTATTGGTTCATCGAAGCCTATTGCCAGATGCTGCTGGTGTTTGCCGCTCTGTTCGCCATGCCGTTCGTCAGGCGCTTCGCGGCAGTTCGGCCCTTTGACGCCGGCATGGCGCTGCTCGCCGCCGCATTTGCCGCTCGTATGGCACTGCCGCCGCTTTGGGAAATCGGCAACCGCCAGATCTTCACGCTGCCTTGGATCTTCCATCTGGCCGTGATCGGCTGGTGCGCGGCGTTGGCGCAGAACTGGGCCCAGCGGCTCGCGGTTATGGCGGCTGGAACAGGGATCTATCTGTTCCTCGGTCTTTACGAGGGCGTCTGGATCGGCACGAAGATCAAATACCTGCTGCAAATCCCCGTTGTCGCGGCCCTGTTGTTCCTGCCTCGCATCCGCCTGCCGCAATTGGCAGTGCAACTCGTCCTGCCGCTCGCGGCGGCAGGCTTTCATATCTACATCCTGCACCGCTTCGTGCCGGAGCTCCTGCTGGCGCCGGTGCAGCCGTATCTCCCGCCGCTGGCCTTCTCCCTTTGCTCGATCGTTGGCGGCGTCGCTTTGGGGATTGCAGTCTGGTGGGGGCAGCGCCAGCTATTCAAAGGGCTCGTGCGCGCCCGGGCGGGCACTCTCGCGACGGATTGGCCCGCCGCGCTCAAGCCCAGGCTCTATTCAGGCCGCCCACTTTTCGCCCTCGGCCCGCAGGAAGAAAGCCAGGTCCAGCGTCAGTGATGGCCGGCCGAGCGCGGTCAAGGTCGCGTGCGCCTGTCCGCGGTGATGGGTCTGGTGGTTGAAGAAATGGGCGAGCGTCGGAGCGACTCTCTGTGTGATCTTGCCGGGCATGGTGAGCGGCGAGTAGGTGAAGTGCGCGTTGAGCCGTTCCTCGTCGAGACTGTCGACCCAGGCGATGATGCGCTCGTCTTCCGCCATCCGAGCCGCCGTCAGTGCGGTCAGATCTTCATGGAGGATAGCATCGAGCCGCGTGGGGGCCTCGCCTTGGCCGGTGAATCGCTTCATCCAGATCCGGTCGGCCGCCAGGATATGGTTGAACGTCGCGTGCAGCGGGCCGAAGAAGGCGCCCTTGTCTTCCCGGTATTCCGCCTCGGAAAGTTCCGCCGCCGCGGCGTAGAGCAGCCGGTTGGCCCAGCGATTATAGTCGGCAAACATCCGGTAATGGTCGAGCATCAACTTTTCTCCTTTCGTGGCAGTCTAGCGCGGATTGATATTCCCGTGTCGAATGCAACTCATGAAAATTACTGATTTGATTGGCCGGTCTCCGTCCCGTCTTATGCGCCGCACGACGCCCAATCAGGAGGTGAGATGACCCGCAAACTCTATGCGCTCTGTGGTACGGACCGGACGCGCCCTTTTTCGCCGCATGTGTGGAAGACCAAGCTGTCGCTCGCCCACAAGGGCCTCGACTTCGATGTGGCGCCTGTCGGCTTCACCGAAATCCCCAAGCTCGAGCAAGGGGTGACGAAGATCGTCCCGTTGCTCCGCGACGGCGAAAAACTCGTCAGCGACAGCTTCGACATCGCCCTTTATCTGGAAGAGGCCTATCCGGAGCGCCCGACTCTGTTCGGCGGCGAGGGCGGCAAGGCGATGGCCCGCTTCGTTGAAGGCTGGTCGCAGATGACCCTTCATCCGCCGATCGGGCGCATCGCCATCATGGATATCCACGACAGCCTCGAACCGGTGGACCGGGCCTATTTCAGGCAAAGCCGCGAGAAGCGCTTCGGCACGTCGCTCGAGGCGACGGCGGCGGCGGGCCGGGCGGACCTCGAAACCTTCTCGGCCAAGCTCGAGCCGCTTCGCCACATGCTGAAATTCCAGCCTTTCATCGGCGGCGACAGACCACTCTTTGCCGACTACATCGTCTTCGGTGCCCTGCAATGGGCGCGCATCGTCTCGCCGCATCGTCTGCTCGCCGCCGGCGACGTCGTCTCGGACTGGTTCGAGCGTTGCCTCGATCTTCATGATGGCCTCGGTCGCTCCGTGACAGCGGCGTGAAACTTGCCGCCGCGAATCATCGCCGCGGCCCTTGTTTTGCGCGGCCCCCTTGTCTTGCTCGGCATTGGCGGCTAATGAACCGCCACTTTCTCCAGAGCAAGGGAACTGAGCCAATGGCGATTGAACGTACCTTTTCGATGATCAAGCCGGATGCGACGAAGCGCAACCTGACCGGCGCCATCACCAAGATGCTCGAAGATGCCGGCCTGCGCGTCGTCGCCTCGAAGCGCGTCTGGATGAGCCGCCGCGAAGCCGAAGGCTTCTACGCCGTTCACAAGGAGCGCCCCTTCTTCGGCGAGCTGGTCGAGTTCATGTCCTCCGGTCCGACCATCGTCCAGGTTCTCGAAGGCGAAAACGCCATTGCCAAGAACCGCGAAGTCATGGGCGCCACCAATCCGGCCAACGCCGACGAAGGCACCATCCGCAAGGTTCATGCGCTGTCGATCGGCGAGAACTCGGTTCACGGTTCCGATGGCCCGGAAACGGCTGCCGAAGAAATCGCCTACTGGTTTGCCGGCACCGAGATCGTCGGCTGATTCGTTTGCTTCGTTTCGCGCTCTAAAGGCTTGAAACGATTCTTCGAAACCGGGGCGGAGACGCCCCGGTTTTGTTATGCACGCCGCCCAAAAGTGTGCAGAAGCTATGCCGGGCAGGCGGCCGTGTCGAAATGCGTCGGGGCCAGCCCGTTCCTGAAGACTTCCGGATTCTTGTCATAGGCCGGCCCGACGACCAATGGTCTTGCCGGCAAGACACTTTGGTCGGTGTCGGAAATCACCGTCGTTTCCAGCTTCTGCAGCGTTGCTCCGTCCGGACCCTTGACCTCGATCGTCACCGCATAAGGCCTTTCCTTCTTGACGCAGGTGAGATCGGGGCTCTCCAGCACCACCTTGTCGAGCTTCGGGAAGAGCTTGCGTGTCAGCGTCAGCGGTTCGCCGCCGGCCGGGTTCTCGAACGTCGCCACGACGACGCTGCCGTCCGGCACCGGTTCCGTCTTTTTGAGCGTGATCGTATAGGTGGCATAGGCCAGCCGATAGTTGAATACGAACATCTTGCCGGTCAGCTCCAGCGGGTCCGGCCCGGTCTCGCGCTGACAGCCGGCAAGCATCGCTGCCGCGGCGAGCGCCGATAGAATGATTTTTCTCATGGCTGGTTTCCCTCTTTATTGCGGCGGTAGTGGCGTTTTGCCTTCGTGCGGTTGCCGCAAACCGCCATGTCGCACCAGGTCCTGCTCCTGTTGCGGCTGCGGTCGAGGAACAGCCATTCGCAGTTCGGGCAAATCTTCAGGCGATCGGGCTCCGGATTGGCAACCAGGCTGAGTGCCGACTGCGCGGTGGCCACATCGAGGGCAATGGACGGGCCGCTATGGGCCGGCTGACGTATCACGGCGGCGATCGCCTCGAGCAGATCGGCGAGCAGCTCCGGCCGTTCTTCGGCCAGCACCTGCGCCCGGAAATGCCGGTCCGCCGCCTCGCGCAAACCGATCAGCGACGCCCGCCTTCCGGGCCCTATCGGCCCGAGCGTGCCGAAACGCTCCTTCTCGGCGCCGTGGAGATTGGCCGCTTCCGCGAAGCTGTCGATCGCCGCTTCATCGGCGAAACGATCGATCCGCCGCTGCGGGTCGAAGCGCAGAACCACGGAATTTGCGACATCCAGCGCCAAAGCGCCGCCTGAGAATCTATGCGCGGTCCAGGTAAAGCTCATGCAAAAAAATCCTAACTAGTAAAACTCATTTTACCAGTTATATTGCTTCTGTCACTAGAGCCGCAGAGGAAAGTTGGCCTCCGCGTCCACGTATTGAATTTGACGCGGTTTCGCTCTTGGATCATTTCGATCCCGAGCGCCGCGACCGACCGGATAAGTCATGGCCTATTTTCTTCAGCAGATCGCCAACGCCGTGCCCGTGGCAGCGCTCTATGCGGCGCTCGCCTTTGGCTACGCCATTGCCTTCGCCGTGACGCGGCGGGCCGATCTGACCTACGGTGCGCTCTTCGCCTTTGCCGGGCAAATCTTTGTGCTCTTTGCGGATTTCGGCTGGAACCGGCTGTGGCTGGTGCTGCCGGCAGCCCTCGGTGTCGGCGCCGTTGCGGCGCTAACTTTCGGGCTCGGCGCGGGCCTGGCCGCTGGCCGTTACGTCATGCGGCCGCTGGCTTTTTCCTCGGCGAACGCAGTGGTCGTCGCCTCGCTAGGCAGCCTCATCGTGCTCATGGAAACGGCGCGTCTCGCATCAGACACGAGAAGCCTCTGGCTGCCGCCCTTTTTGAACGAGGTCATCGTCTTCTGGCCGGACCCGGAATTTCCCGTGACGCTGACAGTCGTGCAACTCCTGAATACCGCACTGATGGCAGCGTTGGTCGCCGGCGGTCATTTCCTGATCAGCCATTCCTATGCCGGGCGCTACTGGCGCGCCGTGTCGGAGGATCGTGAAGCGGCTGCCCTTTGTGGCGTCGATCCGTCCACCGTCTACATTCTCGCCTACGGCGTGGCGTCGCTGGTTGCGGCCTTTTGCGGGATTCTTGCCGCTTCCTACTACGGCAATATGGATTTCGGCATGGGCCTGAGCTTCGGCGTCAAGGTGCTGTTCATCGCAGCGATCGGCGGCCAAACGGCGCCACTCTATGCAGCCCTCGGCGCGGCCGGTATCGGGCTCCTGGAAACACTGTGGAGCGCCTACGGCCCGATTCTTTGGCGGGATTTCGCGATTTTCGGATTTCTGGTCATCGTGCTCGTGGTGACGCGCCGGGAAAAGGTCATTCCCTGAAGGCGCTCGCTCAGCGGCTCCAACGCTCGCGCGCCGCGTCGTCGGCATCCTTGGCGCTCACCCAATCGCCGGCGCTGCCGTCGGCGCGGTGTTCCTTCTTCCAGAAGGGCGCCGAGGTCTTCAGGAAATCCATGATGAAATTGGCGCCGTCGAAGGCTGCCTGGCGGTGTAACGAAGCGGTTAGTACCAGCACGATGTTCTCACCGGGCTCGATGCGGCCGAAGCGGTGAACGGCCGTCGCAGCCTGCAGGCCGAAACGCTGCACCGCCTCGTGACAGATGCGGCTGATCTCGGCTTCCGCCATGCCCGGATAGTGTTCGAGTTCGAGCGCGTCGAGAGACCCTGCCTCGTCGCGGCAGAGGCCCAGGAAAGTGACCACCGCACCGATGTCCGCCCGCCCGCGGGTGAGCGCGGAGACCTCGGCGGCAAGATCGAAGTCCTCGCGTTGCACACGCACGCTGACCGGGGCGGCCATCGCCTCAGCCGCCCGTCATCGGCGGGAAAAGCGCGATCTCGCGCGCGCCGGCGATCGGCTCGCCGTGATCGACATGTTCCTGGTTGATCGCCGCGCGGATGACGTTCTGGTGTTCGAGCGCCGCTTCATACTCGGCGCCGAGGGTCTTCAGATGTCCCAGCAGATCGCCGATCGTGACGACCCCCGCCGGCAGTTCCAGCGTTTCCTCACCCTTGCCGATGCGCTCGCGCACCCAGGAAAAATAGACGAGGTTCACGGTGCTCATTCGTTGACCACGTGTTTCAAGCCGGCGCGGAAATAGTCATAGCCGGTATAGAGCGTGATTGCTGCGGCGATCCAGAGAAGGACGATGCCCGCCTCGGTTATATAGGGAACGATCTTGTCGCCGGCCGGACCGGCAAGCAGGAAGGCGATCGCCACCATCTGGATGGTGGTCTTCCACTTGGCGATCCGCGTCACCGGGACGCTGACCTTGAGCGCGGCAAGATATTCGCGAAGTCCCGAAACGAGAATTTCGCGGCAGAGGATGATGATCGCGGCCCAGATCGACCAGCCGGCGATCGTTCCATCCGCGGCGACCAGCAGCAGGATCGAAGCGACCAGCAGCTTGTCGGCGATCGGATCGAGCATCCGGCCTATATTCGACGTCTGCTTCCATATGCGCGCGAGATAACCGTCGAAGAAATCGGTGATCGAGGCGGTGACGAACAGCACGAGCGCCGTCCAGCGCGCGAAATCGGAGCTGTGCAGCCGGCCCTCGATGAAGAAGCAGAGCACGATCAGCGGCACGATGAGAATACGGAAATAAGTCAGCAGATTCGGGACGCTGTAGGCGATGGGCGTTGGCATGGACTCGGTTTCTCTGGACACGACAATCCCCCATTTCCCGCGATCTAGGGTCATCGACGCGATTTTCTTGTTCGGATCGCATGGCTTTTCCCATGCTCTCCGGGTTTCAGGTGTACAGAATGACTTTGCGACCACAAGGTCAACAGGTCATTGCGCGACGCATGTCATATTTGGCGGATTTCGTCTGAACGCAGTCTGAATTGCGTCCCTACAGCGCCGCGCGCCTTATCAGGCGCGCAAAGGTCGCTGTAGCACTTTGAATTGCTGCATGTCTCTGTCCTTTAATCGAGGTCGATTTAAGGAGACATGCAGTAGTGCGTTTATTTGGCGTCTTCATGAAAATGTTCGTAGACGAGGCGGGCCACCGTCTCCGAGATGCCGTTGACGGCCATCAGATCGTTGATGCCGGCGCGGGAGACCGCCTTGGCGGTTCCGAAATGGGTGAGAAGCGCCCGCTTGCGCGTCGGGCCGATGCCGGCGATCTCGTCGAGCGGGTTCTTGACCATTTCCTTCTTTCGCCGCGCCCGGTGAGAGCCGATTGCGAAGCGATGCGCCTCGTCGCGCAGCCGCTGGATGAAATAGAGCACCGGATCGCGCGGCGGCAGGGTGAAGCTTTCCTTGCCCTCGGCGAAGAAGCGCTCGCGCCCGGCGTCCCGGTCGACGCCCTTGGCGACCCCGATCGCCGTCACGCAGTCTTCGACGTCGAGTTCCTTGAGGATGGCGCGAACGGCCGTCATCTGGCCCTGGCCGCCATCGATGAGGATGACGTCCGGCCAGGCCGGGAAGGCGGCCTCCTCGCTCGCTTCGGCCGAGCGGTCCGGCTTGCCTTCCTCTTTCAGGAGACGCGAGAAGCGCCGCGTCATGACCTCGCGCATCATGCCGAAATCGTCGCCCGGCGTGATGTCCGTCGATTTGATGTTGAACTTGCGATACTGGCCTTTGACGAAGCCCTCGGGACCGGCCACGACCATGCCGCCGACCGCATTGGTGCCCATGATGTGCGAGTTGTCGTAGATCTCGATCCGACGCGGCGTGTGGGGCAATTTGAAAGTTTCGGCGAAGCCCTCGAGCAGGCGTGACTGGGAGGCCGTCTCCGCGAGCTTGCGGCCATGTGCCTCGCGCGCATTCGCCTGCGCGTGCTCGACGAGGTCCTTCTTCTCGCCGCGCTGCGGTACGAGGATCGAAACCTTGTAGCCGGACTTCTCGCTCAGCGCCTGGGCGAGCAATTCCTGCTCGTCGACCGCCTCACAGAGCAGGATCTGCCGCGGGCACGGCTTGTCGTCGTAGAATTGGGCGAGGAAGGCGCTCAGCACCTCGGCTGCGGGGAGCGATGGATCGGCCTTGGGGAAATAGGCGCGGTTGCCCCAGTTCTGGCCGGTGCGGAAGAAGAAGACCTGGATGCAGGAAATGCCACCCTCGTGGTGGATAGCAAAGACGTCCGCCTCCTCGACGCCGGCCGGGTTGATCCCCTGGTAGCTCTGGACATGGCTGAGGGCGGCCAGGCGATCGCGGTAGAGCGCCGCCCGCTCGAAGTCGAGGTTCTCCGACGCTTCGGCCATCGCTGAAGCGATCGTCGCCTTCACCGCCTGGCTCTTGCCGGAGAGGAAGTCCTTGGCCTCTTGCACGAGTTCCGCATAGTCCGGATCGCTGATCTCGCCCGTGCAGGGCGCCGAACAGCGCTTGATCTGGTAAAGAAGGCAGGGGCGCGTGCGCGTTTCGAATACACTGTCCGTGCAGGTCCTCAAGAGAAAGGCCCGCTGCAACGAATTGATTGTTCGCCCGACCGCACCGGCGGAGGCGAACGGGCCGAAATAGTCGCCCCTGCGGCTGCGCGCGCCGCGATGCTTGTAGAGCGCGGGTGCCCGGCTATCGCCGGTGACGACGATGTAGGGGAAGGACTTGTCGTCGCGCAAAAGCACGTTGAAGCGCGGACGCAGGCGCTTGATGAGGTTGGCCTCGAGCAGCAGCGCCTCGATCTCCGTTCGCGTCGTCACGAACTCCATGTTCGCCGTCTCGCGCACCATGCGCGCGATCCGGTTCGAGTGACCGCGCCCTTGCGCGTAGTTGCCGACACGCTTCTTCAGGCTGCGGGCCTTGCCGACATAGAGCACGTCGCCGGCCTCGTTGAACATCCGGTAGACGCCCGGCCCGTTCGGCAGCAGCTTGACGAAGGCCTGGATCAGTTCGGCGCCCTTGAGGCCTTGTGTCTCCGGCGTGCTCTCCGCCCAGTCCACCGCGGGCGCCGGCCGTTCGCTTTCCGCGACCTCGACGAGATCGTCTTCGTCGTCGGTTTCGCTGCCGTCATAGAGGATGCCGCCGTCCGTGGGCGTCCGCCCGTTCATTCCACTATCTCCCGAATATCCGGCGTCTCCCAGGCAAGATGCTGGCCGCCGTCGAGCGCGATCATCTGTCCGGTAACCGACGGCGTGTCGAAAAGGAAGCGGATCGCCCGTCCGAACTCGTCCAGCGCCGGTCCGCGCCTGAGGATCAGCGCGTTCACCTGCGCCTCGAAATCGCGCCGGTCCTGCCGGTCGCTCGGCAGCGTCGGCCCCGGTCCGATGCCATTGACGCGAATGTCGGGGGCAAGCGCCTGCGCCATCGTCTGGGTTGCCGTCCAGAGCGCCGATTTGGAGAGCATATAGGAATAAAAACGCGGATTTGGAGACCAGACGCGCTGGTCGATCACGTTGACGATAAGGCCGGAGACGTCGCCGGCACGCTGGCGCGCAAAGTCACGGGCAAGCAGGGAAGGGGCCTTTACGTGCAGGGCGAAGTGCCTCTCCCAGACCTCGTCTTCGAATTCGTCGAGGCTGTCCTTGTTGAAGACCGAGGCGTTGTTGACGAGGAGATCGAGCGGGCCGAGGCGGGAAGTCGCCTGCGCAATCAATCCCGACGCCGCGCTCACATCGGTGAGGTCCGCTTCAAGGGCGACGGCCTTGGCGCCGGCCGCGCTGAGGTCCGCCGCCAGCGCCTCGGCTTCGGCGAACGAGCCGTTCGCATGGATGGCGACCGCAAAGCCGTGGGCTGCGAGATCCTCAACTATTGCCCTGCCGATGCGCCGAGCGCCGCCTGTAACCAGCGCCGCCTTCAATGTCCTTCTCAACGTTCTTTCCCGTTCCGCGAATCCTGTATCCGATCGGACAAAGATATAGGCTGGAAAGGCGGGGCTGAAAAACTCCCCGGACGATTGATTTCGTAAAAATTAACGCGACCGGCGTAATTTGAATTATCTTTTATTCTTATAGTATATATTTGGTTAAACTTGAATCATGGTTAATAAGTCCTCTGTGTCGCCAAGGCAACATCAAATTTTGGACGCGCCTGCGCCACTAAAATTTCACATTTTGGCTCTTGAGAATCCGCATTTGCTGTCCAATTTTCGGTCAACCGGACGGGTTGATTGTAGATGCCCGGTGTCCCGATAAAGCACGCCAAAGAGATGCTTCGGAACGCCGGTCTGAAAGGAGAATAGTATGCGTACCCTCACCACCACTCTCATGGCTTCGGCCATTGCCCTCGTCGCCTTCCAGGCGGCTCACGCCGCCGACGCCGTCGAGGAGATTCCGGCTGCCCCGGCTGCCGAATACACCGAGCCGGCCGTGAAGAACTGGTCCGGCGCCTATGTCGGCGGCACGGCCAATTGGCATCACGGCGAAGCCGATGCGACCGGCGGCAATACGTCGGCCGGCTTTGGCGGCGGTCTCTATGGCGGCTACAACGTGCAGGACGGCCAGATGGTCTACGGTGGTGAAGCCGACTTGAACTATGCCGGCAACGACTCGCACTCCAGCGGTCGCCGCGTCAAGCAAGGCCTCAACGGCTCGGTCCGCGGCCGCGTCGGCGTCGATGTGAATCCGGTCCTGGTATACGGCACGGCCGGCCTTGCCGTCGGCAATGCCAAGCTCTCGACCCCGACGGGCTCTGACGACAAGACCCTCGTCGGCTGGACGGCTGGCGCCGGTGCCGAAACCTTCGTCACCGACAACGTCACCGCACGCGTCGAATACCGCTACACGGACTATGCCTCCAAGGACTTCCGCACCGGCGGCTCGACCGTCTCGTCCGGCTATGACGAGCACAGCGTCCGCCTCGGTATGGGCGTCAAGTTCTGATCCGCCCAAAACGGATCGAAAAAGGCCGGGGCGACCCGGCCTTTTTCATGGCATGAATTTGAGGCCGTGCCATCAGGCCCTGAATTTCGAGTAGTCGGGAAAGTGCTTCTCGAACTTGGCGGGCCAGTTCTTGAGCTTCGGCCGCCCCTTCTGCCACTCGCCGGCAAAGCGCAGCTCGATATAGCGCAGCGTGGCGGCGAGGGCGAAATGACCGGCATTCAGCTTGCCGCCGGTCTTCGGCAGGTTGGCTTCGAGATGGTCGAGCCCCCGTTCGACCTTTTCCCATTGCCGATCGATCCAGGGCTGATGCACCTTTTCCGGCGGATGGAAGCGCTTTTCGTAGACGATCGCCAAGAGGCTGTCGCATATGCCGTCGCAGAGCGCCTCGAAGATCTCGACCTGGGTGCGCTTCCCGGCATTCTTCGGATAGAGCTTTCCCTTGGTCTCGCGGTCAAGGAAATGCATGATCGCCCGGCTGTCATAGACCGACTGGCCGTCGGCAGTGATGAGCGTCGGGATCTTGCCGAGGGGATTGTTGTCGGTCAGTTCGGGCGGACTGGCGTTGGTGTCCGTCAGGACGCTCTCCGCAGCGATCCCGACGTAATGGGCGGCCATCCGGACCTTGTTGGAATAGGGCGAGGCGGGTGAGTAGAGGATCTTCATTCGTCTTTCCGTTCTTATGGTGCGGCCGGGAGTAGCACCGCGTCCCGTCTGCAGGCGCGGCGATCTATTTCAGGGCAGGCCCTGAAACGCAATTCCTTGTCGAAGCAGATCCGGATTTCCTCGATCAACCGGCCCTCGCAGGTCACAGCGATCATCTCTTTGGTCATTCCGGGATTTTTCGCTGCGAATGCCGTCTCGATCGAGGCGACGGAGAGGTCACGCGATTCACCTGTGGAAGCAAGTTCAGCAGGGAGGGCAAGGCGCTCGCGCGCCGCCCGCGTCACGGCGAAATAGTCGCTCTGGGTGAGGCCGGAACAGGTGCCGTGCTTGCGCCATTGATGGCCTATCAAGCCCATCGACGGAACGATGTCGAGATATTGCCGCCCCAGCGATTCCGGCACGCGATCCGATTGCCTTGTCGGGCAAAATTGCGGATAGCCGTGTTCATTCTGCGGCCACAGGCCGTGGACGATCAGACCACGACCACGCTCGCATTGTTCCGATCTTCCCTTTGGGTCATTGGCCCGGCACCACGTCGGCGACCAGGATAGCGAAAGCACATAGAAGTCGAAGCCCTTGCCGATTGGAACGCTGGCCGATGCGGCACCTGCGGGGGCCACCGTCCCGAAGCCGGGTTTCTCGTCACCTTCGTCACTACAGCCGGTGATCGCCAGCAGGGCCAGGAACGCCGACAGTAGCCGTTTGCTTGCGGAAATCAACGAAGCGAGGAGCAATGCGCGCCGTAGACGTACCAGGGATCGAGGCCGCCGATGCAGAACTCGATGTTGCGGCCAACGCCGGCAAAGCCCCAGGGCCGCTCGATAAGATACCAGAGCGGACGCCGATCGCCGTCGCTCATCACTGCCGTCGCGTAGCAATATTCGCGTTCGACCAGATGCGTATAGTCGCGCGGCTCGAAGCGGCTTTGGCCCATCTCGCGAATTTCGGCAATGGCGAGGTTCGCATGAAGATAGTTAGCAGCCTTGTAGTCGAAGCGCCGTGTGATGAAGCCAAGTACGGACGGGTCGTCGCAAATGCCGATGTCGAGGGTGTGGCGCGCGACGGGTACCTCTGCAAAGTCAGCGGCCGCGGCGCTATTGGCCGCACCGGCGGCAAGCGAAAGCGAGAAGAGAAGCATTGCGGCAAGCTTGCAAGTCATGGCTACCTCCCTGAATCGTCTCTACAGCGCCGCGCGTGCTTTCAGACGCGCAAAGGACGCTGTAACACTTTGAATCTACGCATCGTGCTTTCCGAAAATCGATTCCGATTTTCGGGCCGATGCGGTAGAGATTGAAGCCACGTGGCCCGGCGCGTCAAGGCCCTCGGTTGAGAGCGGCTTCGCCACGCAGCCAGAAGCAGCGTGCCGATGCGAAGCGATCCTGGCGGAGCCGTTCCTTCAGGAACGGCAGCAGGATGTCGAGTTCGGCCTTGAGCGTATAGGGCGGATTGACGATGACGAGACCCGATCCTGCTAGCCCCGTTATCTCGCGATCGCTGCGGACCGAGAGCTCGGCGCAAAGCATCTTGGGGATCTCCAGCGCCTTCAGGGCGTCGTGAAATTCCTTGACCGGTGCGCCCTTCTTCAGCGGGTACCAGAGGCAGTAGATGCCGCCGGCAAATCGCCGATAGGCCTTGGCGAGCCCCTCGGCCAGCCGCTCGTATTCGCCGTCCTTCTCGAAGGGCGGATCGACGAGGACAAGGCCGCGCTTTTCCTTCGGTGGCAGATGCGCGCCGAGTGCCAACCAGCCGTCGAGCTGCGTGATCCGGCTCTGGAAATCGCCGTCGAACAGCCGGTGCAGCGTCTCGAAATCGTCCGGGTGCAGTTCCATCGCCGAGAGCCGGTCCTGCGGCCGAAACAGCATGCGGGCCAGCTTGGGCGAGCCGGGATAGTGCGTGATGCCGCCACCCGGCCCACCCTGCGGGTTGAGATCGCGCACGGCCGCGAGATAGGGCTCGATAATGGCGGCTACGGGGGGAGGGAGTTCGGCTTCGACCAGCCTTCCGATGCCGTCGCGCCATTCGCCGGTCTTTTGTGCCTCGTCGCTGGAGAGGTCGTAAAGACCGATGCCGGCGTGGGTATCCAGCACCCGGAAGGCCTTGTCCTTCTGTTTGAGGTAGGTGACAAGCCGGGCCAGCACCGCGTGCTTCAGGACATCGGCGAAATTGCCCGCGTGATAGATGTGCCGATAATTCATAAGAGCCGCCGATGGCTGCGATCAATTGTTTCGATGGGTGACGAATGGGACTTTGAGCCCCCTGGCGGATGCCATATAGAAAAGCCATGAACGTTGCGACCCCCATCAGAGCAGAAAAATCGGTCGGCCACTCGGTCTGTCCGCATGACTGTCCCTCCGCGTGCGCGCTGGAAGTCGACCTGACCGCCGAGGGGCGGATCGGCCGTGTCCGCGGCGCCGCCGCAAACAGCTATACGGCCGGTGTCATCTGCGCCAAGGTGGCGCGTTACACCGAGCGCATCTACCATCCCGGGCGGCTGATGGTGCCGCAGCGCCGCACCGGCGCGAAGGGCGAGGGGAACTGGCAGGAAATCTCCTGGGAGGCCGCGCTCGACGAGATCGCCGACCAATTCGTCAAGGCCGAGCAGAAGCACGGCCCGGAAGCGGTCTGGCCCTATTTCTATGCCGGCACCATGGGGCAGGTGCAGCGCGATTCCATCGAACGCCTGCGCCATGCCAAGCGCTATTCCGGCTTCTTCGGCTCGATCTGCACGAACATGGCCTGGACCGGCTTCACCATGGCGACGGGAGCCTTGCGCGGCCCGGACCCGCGCGAAATGGCCAAGTCCGATTGCGTAGTGATCTGGGGCACCAATGCGGTGGCGACCCAGGTCAATGTGATGACCCATGCGGTCAAGGCCCGCAAGGAGCGCGGCGCCAAGATCGTCGTCATCGACGTCTACGACAACCCGACCGTCAAGCAGGCCGATCTCGGCCTTGTCCTGAAGCCCGGCACCGATGCCGCGCTCGCTTGCGCCGTCATGCATATCGCCTTCCGCGACGGCTATGCGGATCGCGGCTATATGGCGGAATTCGCCGACGATCCGGCCGGGCTCGAGGCGCATCTCGAGACACGCGGACCGGAATGGGCTTCGGCGATCACCGGGCTGTCCGTCGACGAAATCGAGACTTTTGCGAGGCTCGTCGGGACGACGCCGAAAACCTATTTCCGCCTCGGCTACGGCTTCACCCGCCAGCGCAACGGCTCCGTCGCGATCCACGCAGCCGCGTCCGTTGCGACCGTGCTCGGTTCCTGGAAGCATGAGGGCGGGGGCGCCTTCCATTCGAACAACGACATTTTCAGGCTCGACAAGCGCGAGCTTGTCGGCACTGCGCTGCACGACCCCGATGTGCGCATGCTCGACCAATCGCAGATCGGCCGGGTGCTGACCGGCGATGCCGAGGCGCTACGCCATCGCGGCCCCGTGACGGCGCTGCTGATCCAGAACACCAATCCCGTCAATGTCGCGCCCGAGCAGCGGCTGGTGAAGCGGGGTTTCCTGCGCGACGATCTCTTCGTCGCCGTGCATGAACAGTTCATGACCGACACGGCCCTTCTCGCCGACATCGTCCTGCCGGCGACGATGTTCCTCGAGCATGACGATCTCTACCGCGGCGGCGGACACCAGCACATTCTGCTCGGTCCGAAGATCGCCGAGCCGCCCCCGACGGTGCGCACCAATCTTTTCGTCATCGAGGAACTGGCCAAGCGCCTTGGCGTCGCCGATCGCGCCGGTTTCGGAATGTCGGAGCGGCAACACATCGACCGATTGCTCGCCAATTACGAGATCGGCTACGAAGAGATGAAAGAGAGGAAATGGCTTGATTGCCAGCCGGACTTCGAGGAGGCCCATTTCCTCAAAGGCTTCGGGCACCCCGACGGCAGGTTCCGCTTCAAGGCCGACTGGACCGGCACGCCCGCGCCGAACCGGCCGCCGAAGTCGATGGGCCCGCAGGGACCGCACGGCAGCCTTCCTGAGTTTCCAGACCATGTCGATCTGATCGAAGTCGCCGACGACAGCCATCCGTTCCGGCTGGCAACCTCACCGGCGCGTTCCTTCCTGAACTCGACCTTCGCCGAGACGCCCTCCTCGATCGAGAAGGAAGGCCGCCCGGAGGTGATGATCCATGCGGAGGACGCCGCCGGGCTCGGCATTGCAAATGGCGACGTCGTCAGGCTGGGCAACGACCGCGGCCAGATCCGGCTTCATGCCAGGATCGGCGGCGGCGCGCGCCGCGGCGTCGTGATTGCCGAGGGTCTCTGGCCGAACGGCGCCCATCTCGACGGCGAGGGGATCAATGTCCTGACTGGCGCCGATTCGGTTGCTCCCTACGGCGGAGCGGCTTTCCACGACAATCGCGTCTGGATGCGCAGGGCCTGATCAATCATTCGCAACGCGCGCCAGCATGCGTGCGAAACTTTTCCACCCAGGGTTCACCGATGACAACACATGACGACCCGCGCATCCGGATCATCGATCGCCAGTCTCTCTGGAAGGGCTTCATCAGCCTCGAGCAGGTTACCCTTGAGCAACAGATGTCCGACGGCAGGACTGCACGTCTCGTTCGCGAGGTGCATGACCATGGCCGAGCCGCGACGATCCTGCTTTTCGACCCGGAGCGCCAGATCGTCGTGCTCGTACGGCAGTTCCGTCTTCCCGTCCTTCTGCAGGGAGAGCCTGCCTATCTGATCGAGACGCCGGCCGGCCTTCTCGATGGGGAGGCGCCGGAAGTGGCGATCTGCCGCGAAGCTATGGAAGAGACCGGCTATCGCATCGAGAGCGTCCTGCATCTCTTCGACGCCTATATGAGCCCTGGCTCGATAACCGAGCGGACGAGTTTCTTCCTCGGTCGCATCGACACCTCGAAGAAGGTGGCGGCAGGCGGCGGGCTCGCCCATGAGGGGGAAGACATCGAGGTGCTTGAAATTGCCCTGGACGAGGCCGTCGCAATGATCGACACCGGCGAGATCTGCGACGCCAAGACGATCATGCTGCTGCAATGGGCCACGCTGAACCGGGCGGCGCTGGCAGGTTAAGCTATTGATACAGCATACATTACCGATTATTCACTTTTTGTCCGCGCCCTAGTGCGGTAAATCGCTCGTGTCCTCTTCAACGACACGGGCGATCCATGACGTCCCCTTCCTCCCTCCGCGGAATTGAAGCGCAAGACGAGACGGCCGAGAGTGGGTGGCGGCCGTTCCTGAGGCGTCATCAGCGTTACCTTTCCGCCACAGGCACTCTCGTCGTAATAGCCCTCTTCGGGGCGGCGATATTCCATCTCACTGCCGAGGTGCAGTATGGGGATGTGGTCGCAGCACTGGCTGGCACAAGCTGGACCGCCGTGGCGACCGCCATCCTGTTCACCGGCCTGAGCTTTCTCGCACTCACCTTCTACGACGTCGGCGCGCTCGACTACATCAAGCGCAAGCTTCCCTATATGGATGTCGCCTTGACGGCGGCCTGTGCCTATGCGGTTGGCAACACGGCGGGCTTCGGCCCCTTGAGCGGCGGCGCGATCCGCTATCGGTCCTACTCCCGTCTCGGCCTGGAGCCCGACGATATCGGCCGGGTCATCGCCTTCGTCACGCTCGCCTTCGGTCTTGGGCTTGCCGCCGTCGCCTGCGTGAGCCTGCTTGTCGTCGCGGAATATGTCGCGCCGCTGATAGGTATCGATCCTTTCTGGCTGCGGGCAGTTGCGGTGCTCGTGCTTGCCGGCATGCTGGCGGTCATGGTGGCGGCGCGAAGCGGTCACGAGGTGAGCATTGGCCGCTTCACCCTGCGTCTGCCGGATACCAGGACCTCGTCGCGCCAGTTCCTGGTGACGGCGCTTGATCTCGCTGGCTCCGCCACCGTGCTCTACGTGCTGCTGCCGGCAGGCACGATCGGCTGGCCGGCATTCCTGGCGATCTATTCCGTGGCGGTCGGCCTCGGCGTGCTGAGCCACGTGCCGGCCGGTCTGGGAGTCTTCGAGACCGTGATCGTGGCAACGCTCGGTCGCGCGGCCGATGTCGACGCTATCCTCGGGGCATTGGTCCTCTACCGCTTGATCTACCATGTGCTGCCGCTGTTGATCGCCATCGTCGTGATCATCGGCATGGAGGTCCGCCAGCTCGCTGGTCACCCGGCGGCGTCCAGCCTGCGCCGCGCCGGCGGTCGCATGGCGCCGCTTCTGCTTGCGACTCTCGCTCTCGTGCTCGCCCTCATGCTGGTGCTTTCGAGCGTCACGCCGACCCCGGACGAGAACCTTGCATTCCTTGCAAGCCATGTCTCCCTTCCGATCGTCGAAGGGGCGCACTTCCTCGCAAGCCTGCTCGGTCTGGCTCTGGTCATCGTCGCGCGCGGTTTGGCGCTGCGGCTCGACGGCGCCTGGTGGGCGTCGGTCGTCATTGCGCTCGCCGCTCTTCTGCTGTCGCTTGCCAAGGCGGTGGCGCTGGTGGAGGCAGGGATGCTTGCCTTCTTCATCCTCGGGCTCATCGCCAGCCGCCGGCTGTTCGTTCGCCCGGCCTCGCTGTTCGGGCAGGCGCTGACAGCCCCCTGGCTGATGGCGATGGGCGTCATCTGCCTCGGTGCCTATGTCGTTCTGCTCTTCGTCTATCGAAACGTTGAGTACAGCCACGAACTCTGGTGGCAGTTCGAGTTTTCGGCGGAGGCGCCGCGCGGGCTGCGCGCGCTGCTGGGAGTAACGATCGGCGCGACCGCCGTGGCGATCTGGAGCCTCATGCGGCCGGCCACGACGGCGATTGCGCCGGCATCCGAAGAGGAGTTGGAGCGCGCCCTCGCCATCGTCGACGCCCAGGACATGTCGGATGCCAATCTGGTGCGCATGGGCGACAAGAGCATCATGTTCTCCTCCGATGGACGCGCATTCATCATGTATGGCCGGCGGGCGCGTTCCTGGATCGCGCTTTTCGATCCCGTCGGCCCCGTGGATGCCTGGCCGGATCTCATCTGGCAGTTCATCGAGACGGCGCGTTCCAACGGCTGCCGTGCGGTCTTCTACCAGGTCTCGCCGAGGGGACTCGCCTATTACGCCGATGCGGGTTTGAGAGCGTTCCGCCTCGGCGAGCTCGCCGACGTCGACCTCGAGCGGTTCGAAATGAGGGGCGGAAAATGGGCGAACCTGCGCCAGCAGGTCAGCCGCGGCCTGCGGGATGGGCTGGAATTCTCCGTGGTCGAACCCACGGATGTGCCGGCGATCCTGCCGGAACTTGCGGAGATATCCGATGCCTGGCTCGCGCACCACAGCGCGCGCGAGAAGGGCTTTTCTCTCGGCGCCTTCGATCCCGACTATATCTTGACACAGCCGGTCGCGATCCTCAGATGCGATGGTCGAATTGTCGCCTTCGCCAATGTTCTGACGACCCAAACCAAGGAAGAGGGTTCGATAGACCTGATGCGCTTCTCGCCCGAAGCGCCCAAGGGTGCGATGGATTTCCTGTTCGCGCAGCTCATGGAATATCTGAAGGGGCAGGGCTATCGGCGCTTCAATCTCGGCATGGCGCCGCTCTCCGGCATGTCGTCCCGACGGCTGGCACCGGTCTGGGACCGCGCCGGCCGGACTTTCTACGAGCACGGCGAGCGCTACTACAACTTCAGGGGCCTGCGCGCCTTCAAGTCCAAATTCCATCCGCATTGGCAGCCACGCTATCTTGTCGCGAGCGGCGGGCTCAACCCGATCCTGGCGCTGATGGACGCGACATTCCTGATCGGCGGCGGCCTCAAGGGAGTGATAAGGAAATGAGCCTCACGGGGAAGATCTGGAAGGGCGCGTTTTTTGCGACACTGCTCGCGGCGGCGGTCAGCCTCCCGGCCGCGGCCGATGAATTGCAGAAGTTCGACACGGGCACGATCCCGTCGCCGCATATCCTGTTCCCCAAGCAAGCAGCGACGGGACTCATAGTGCTGCTTTCGGATGCCGGCGGCTGGACGGCGAAGGAGGATGCCGCGGCTCGCTCGCTTTCCGACGAGAACGCGATCGTCATCGGGATCGACCTCAAGGCCTATCTGGCGTCCCTCGCCAAGGATGACGGCGACTGCATCTATACAGTCTCCGACATCGAATCCTTGAGCCAGCAGGTGCAGCGCGCGGCGGGCACCGGTGCCTATCGTCCGCCAATCGTTGCAGGGGTGGGCGCCGGTGGCGCGATGGCCCTGGCGATCGCCGCGCAATCGCCCGCTGCAACGATCGGCAGGACGCTCGCGATCGATCCCGAAGAAGGGATAGCCCTGACGAAGCAGCTCTGCACGCCGGCGGAGAAGACGCGGAAGGACGACCGCATGGTCTACGGCTTGTCCGATGGAGCCTTGCCCGACCCGGTGGCCGTCACCTTTTCCCCGGCAGCGTCTGCGGACGGCCGCGACCATGTCGCCGCGCTCGTCCAGAAGCATTCGGAGATCGCGACCGACGATACCGACGACGATGCCTATGCAGCATTGTCCGACGCCCTCTCAGGCTATCTGGGCGAGGATGACGAAGGCGACAATCCGTTCGGCCTGCCGCTGACGATTCTCGACGCCAAGCCGAGCCGCGACACGATGGCGGTGATCTATTCCGGCGATGGCGGCTGGCGCGATATCGACAAGGAGGTCGGCAATGTCCTGCAGCAGCAGGGTGTTCCGGTCGTCGGCGTGGATTCGCTGCGTTACTTCTGGGCGGAGCGTCAGCCGCAGGAGACCGCCGGCGATCTTCAGCGGATCATCGGCTATTACGGCAAGCGGTGGAATGTCCGCAACGTGCTGCTGATCGGTTATTCGTTTGGCGCCGATATCCTGCCGCGCACCTACAACCTCCTGCCCCCCGCCGAAAGGGCGCGCGTCCGCCAGGTGACCCTCATGGCGCTGTCGCATCAGGCCGACTTCAAGATCTCCGTCCTCGGGTGGCTCGGCGCGGAAGGGGCGGGGAGCGCGGGAGACCCTGTCGACGACATCAAGGCGATCGATCCGTCGCTGCTCCAGTGCTTCTACGGAACCGAAGAGGAGGACGACGCCTGTCCGGAACTGAAATCCTCCGGCGCGGACGTGGTTGCGATCGAGGGCGGTCATCATTTCGACGAGGATTATCCGGCCCTGACGCGGCGCGTCCTTGATGGTCTGGACCGCAGGCTCGCGGCGGCGAAGTGAGCGGTGCTTACGGCGCGCCTACGTAGTCGGTCGGACAACAACCAGTGTCGCGGGGAGGGGCATAGCACCCCCTCTGCCCTGCCGGGCATCTCCCCCGCAAGGGGGGAGATTCGCCAGAGGCGCCGATCTGCCCTTAAGTTCAATGTCTCGAAAGTCACGCTTCAATCACGGCAAACGTGTAGCGGACGAACGGGACATCGCCGTTTGCCAATCTCCTCCCTTGCGGGGGAGATGCCCGGCAGGGCAGAGGGGGGTTAGCTACAATACGCGACAGGGCGTGGGAACAGAGCCGGGCGCATCAGATGGCTGGCGAAATCAGCGTTCCCGAGGCTTCGCCGACCGCGTGGCTGACGGCGCGTCCCTCCTGCATCGTCACCTTACCCTCGGCGACCAGCCTGAGCGCCAGTGGATAGGTCTTGTGCTCGACGGTCAGAACGCGCGCGGCAAGCATTTCCGGCGTGTCGCCGGCAATGATCGGAACGGCGGCCTGGGCGATGATCGGGCCGTCATCCATGGCCTCGGTGACAAAATGCACGGTGCAGCCGGCGAGCTTCATGCCCGCCTCGAGCGCACGCTGATGCGTATTGAGCCCCGGGAAGAGCGGCAGCAGCGACGGGTGGATGTTGAGAATCTTGCCTTGGTGGCGTTGGATGAAGGCGGCGGACAGGAGGCGCATGTAGCCCGCAAGGCAGATGATGTCCGGCTGGAGCCGGTCGAGTTCCGCGAGGATCGCCGCCTCGTGCAATTCCTTGCTCTGGAAGTCCTTGCGCACGAAAGAGGATGTCGCGATGTCGAGTGCTGCCGCCTTGGCGAGGCCGCCGGCCTCCGCCTTGTCGGAGATGACCGCAATGATCTCCGCCGGGAAATCCGGTGCGGCCGCGGCCTGGGCCAGCGACAGCATGTTGGAGCCGCCGCCCGAGATGAAGACGACGACCTTTTTCTTCCTGGCGGGGGTCAGGCTCATAGGGTGAGGCTGCCCTTGTAGATGGTGCCCGGCGCACCCTCTTGGCGCGCTACCATGCGACCGAGGGTAAAGACTGCTTCGCCTTCGCCGGCAAGCACCGCCGCGACCTTGTCGACTTCCGTCGCCGGTACGACGGCGATCATGCCGACGCCGCAATTGAACGTGCGCAGCATCTCGTTGGCGGCGACGCCCCCGGTCTTGGCCAGCCAGGAGAAAACGGCCGGCGGCTTGATGGCGTCGAGGTCGATCTCGGCGGCGAGATGCTTCGGCAGGACGCGCGGAATGTTTTCCGGGAATCCGCCGCCGGTGATGTGCGCCAGCGCCTTGATCGCACCGGTGGCGCGGATCGCCTTCAGAAGCGGCTTCACATAGATGCGGGTCGGCGTCATCAGCGCTTCGGCAAGCGTGCCCTCGCCGAAGGGTGCCGGCGCGTCCCAGCCGAGGCCCGAGACGGCGACGATCTTGCGCACCAGCGAATAGCCGTTCGAATGCACGCCGGAGGAGGCGAGGCCGAGGATGACGTCCCCTTCGGCAATGTCGCCCGCCGGCAGAAGCTGACCGCGCTCGGCCGCACCGACGGCAAAGCCGGCGAGGTCGTAATCGCCCCCCGAATACATGCCCGGCATTTCGGCCGTTTCTCCGCCGATCAGCGCGCAGCCCGCCTCGCGGCAGCCGGCGGCGATGCCGGCGACGATCGCCGCGCCCTGGTCGGGATCGAGCTTGCCGGTGGCGAAATAGTCGAGGAAGAACAAGGGTTCGGCGCCCTGCACGACAAGATCGTTCACGCACATGGCGACGAGGTCGATGCCGACCGTGTCGTGCTTGTCGGCGTCGATGGCAATCTTGAGCTTGGTGCCGACGCCGTCATTGGCGGCGACCAGGACCG
This sequence comes from Sinorhizobium glycinis, assembly GCF_001651865.1. Classification (GTDB taxonomy): domain Bacteria; phylum Pseudomonadota; class Alphaproteobacteria; order Rhizobiales; family Rhizobiaceae; genus Sinorhizobium; species Sinorhizobium glycinis. Next base: position 226,438 of record NZ_LPUX01000053.1, on the reverse strand, counting down.
GATCGGTGAAGCCGGCCGCCTTGAGATCGAAGAGGCCGCCGAAACCGCCGATCTCGCCGTCGGCGCCGGGACGCCGGGTGGAGCGCACATGCGGCTTGATCTTCTCGACCATCAGGTTGCCGGCATCGATATCCACGCCCGCGTCGCTATAGGTGAGGCCGTTCTTTCCCGACTGGCTCATGCTCGTTCTCCAAGGCTCGTCGTATTTTGCGGATGCGATTGGCACGGTAAGCTGAGGAGTGCAAGCGGAGAGGCCGGGCGTTGCGGCCTTTTTTCACGTTTTTGCTTTTCTCACATTGCCCGCAGACGCCAAGGGAGCGGATTGGGGCTTCGGGCTTGACCTTCGTGCGCGCAGCGCCCTATCTCGTCGGGCGAAGAGACGCGCGGCGCTATGCGCCGGACGCGCGACGGGGAACGCCATGGGCAATCGGGTCAGCAGTTTGGGACTTCAGCGCCAGATTTTCTTCTGGCTGCTCGTGCTTGCCGCCTTCATCGCCTTCCTGATGGTCTTCAGTTCCATCCTCCTGCCGTTTCTCGCCGGCATGGCACTTGCCTATTTCCTCGATCCCGTAGCCGACCGGCTGCAACGCCTTGGCCTCAGCCGCCTGATGGCGACGATCGCCATTCTCGTCGCCTTCATCGTCCTCTTCGCGCTGTCGATGATCATCATCATACCGCTGATTTTCACGCAAGCCGCCGACTTCATCCAGAAGATGCCCGGCTATGTCGCGAGACTCCAGGCCTTTGTGGCGGATACCACCCAGTCGACGCTCGTGCCCGACTGGCTCGAAGCTCAAATGGCGGCGATCAAGCAGAATTCGGCCAAGCTCCTGGAGCAGGGGGCGGCCTTTCTCGGCACCTTGTTCCAGCAGCTCTGGAATTCGGGCATGGCCCTGCTGGATATCCTGTCGCTCTTCATCATCACCCCGGTCGTCGCCTTCTATCTGTTGCTCGACTGGGACCACATGGTCGAGAAGGTGGATAGCTGGGTGCCGCGCGACCATGTCGACGTCGTGCGCCAGATCGCCCGCGACATGAACACGACGATTGCCGGGTTCGTGCGCGGCCAGGGTTCCCTGTGCCTCATACTGGGCGTCTACTACGCCGTCGGTCTGTCGCTCGTCGGGCTCAATTTCGGCCTGCTGATCGGCTTTTTTGCCGGGATGATCAGCTTCATCCCCTATGTCGGTTCGCTGGTCGGTCTCGTGCTCGCCGTTGGCGTGGCGATCGTCCAGTTCTGGCCCGATTATGTCTGGATCCTGCTCGTCCTTGCCGTCTTCTTCACCGGCCAGTTTCTCGAAGGCAACATTCTCCAGCCGAAGCTGGTCGGCAAGAGCGTTGGCCTCCATCCCGTCTGGCTGATGTTCGCTCTGCTTGCCTTCGGAGCGCTTTTCGGTTTCGTCGGCCTGCTCGTCGCGGTGCCGGCGGCCGCCGCGATCGGCGTCCTTGTCCGCTTCGGCATCCAGCGATACCTTGATAGCGACCTATATCACGGGCACAGGACGGCCGCGAACCAGCAGTCGGAGGGCCAGGAGCCCGACCGACACATGCCATCCTCCAGGGCAAAGCATGACCAGACGCCGTAACGAACAACTGCCGCTCGTCTTCGGCCATGATCCGGCAACCGGCCGGGAGGATCTGCTCGTTTCCGATCGCCTGAGCGCGGCCATCGCGATCGTCGACCACTGGCCGGCTTGGCCGTCGCCGGTCGTCATCATCGCCGGACCGGTGGGTTCCGGCAAGTCGCACCTCGCCAGCATCTGGCGCGAGAGGTCCGGCGCCGAGACGATCCACCCCGTCGGCGGCTCGAATGCCGCCGACATCGCCGCCGCCAGGCCGGTGCTCTTCGAGGATGTCGACCGGCAGGGTTTCGACGATACGGCGCTTTTCCATGTCATCAACAGCGTCCGCCAGAACGGTACGGCCTTGCTCATGACCTCGCGGCTGTGGCCGATGTCCTGGCCGGTGACGCTTCCGGATCTCAAGTCACGCCTGAGGGCCTCCACCGTCGTCGAGATCGGCGAGCCGGACGACGAACTGCTGACCCAGGTGCTCTTCAAGCTGTTCGCCGATCGCCAGCTTCTCGTCGACGAGCGCCTGGTGGCCTATATAGTTACCCGGATGGAACGCTCCCTGGAAGCGGCGCAGACGATCGTCGAGCGGCTGGATCATGTCGCGCTTGCCCGCGGAACCCGGTTGACGCGTGCTCTGGCGACGGAAGTGTTGGAAGACCTTGCAAATGCCTGCGCCTCCGATTGACTGTCACAGTTCCGTCGTCAAACTGGGATAGCTCGTTCATCCGGAGCAATGGGGTCTGATGGGCATGGATAACGCGACGTCTGCAATTACAGAACAAAAGGCGCCCGCGGAGCAGCTTGACCTTCTGACGAGCCCCGAGCGCTTCATCAACCGCGAATTCTCCTGGCTGCAGTTCAACCGCCGGGTGCTCGAGGAAACGTTGAACACCGCGCATCCGCTCCTCGAGCGCATCCGCTTCCTGTCGATTTCGGCCGCCAACCTCGATGAATTCTTCATGGTCCGCGTCGCCGGCCTTGAGGGGCAGGTGCGATCGGGACTTTCGCTGCGCAGCCCCGACGGCAAGACGCCGGCCGAGCAACTCGACGAGATCCTGAAGGAGATCGACAATCTCCAGATGGAGCAGCAGGCCTCGCTCGCCGTCCTGCAGCAATATCTCGCCAAGGAGGATATCCTCGTCGTTCGGCCCGCTTCCTTGTCCGCCCAGGACAGAAGCTGGCTTGCCAATGAATTCGACCAGTCGATCTTTCCGGTGCTCACGCCGCTTTCGATCGACCCGGCGCATCCGTTTCCGTTCATCCCCAATCTCGGCTTCTCGATCGGCCTGCAGCTCGTCAGCAAGACCGGCCGCGAGCCGATGACGGCGCTCCTGCGCCTGCCGGTGGCGCTCGACCGGTTCGTGCGCCTGCCGGACGTCAAGAACGTCATCCGTTACATCACCCTTGAAGATGTCGTCGGCCAGTTCATCGACCGCCTTTTCCCGGGCTACGAAGTTCAGGGTTCGGGTACGTTCCGCATCATCCGCGACAGCGATATCGAAGTAGAGGAAGAGGCCGAAGACCTGGTCCGCCTGTTCGAGACCGCGCTCAAACGCCGCCGCCGCGGGTCGGTGATCCGCATCGAGACCGATTCCGAGATGCCCGCGTCGCTCCGCCAGTTCGTCGTCCACGAGCTCGGCGTTCCCGATAACCGGGTCGCGGTGCTACCGGGGCTGCTCGCGCTCAACACGCTGTCCGAAATCACCAAGGCGCCGCGCGAGGATCTGCGTTTCGAGCCCTATAACCCGCGCTTCCCGGAGCGTGTCCGCGAGCATGGCGGCGATTGCCTCGCCGCGATCCGCGAGAAGGACATGGTCGTCCATCATCCTTACGAGTCCTTCGACGTCGTGGTGCAGTTCCTGCTGCAGGCGGCGCGCGACCCGGACGTGCTGGCGATCAAGCAGACGCTCTACCGGACCTCCAACGACAGCCCGATCGTCCGCGCCCTGGTCGACGCTGCCGAGTCCGGCAAGTCGGTGACCGCGCTTGTCGAGCTCAAGGCCAGGTTCGACGAGGAGGCGAACATCCGCTGGGCGCGCGATCTCGAGCGCGCCGGCGTCCAGGTGGTCTTCGGCTTCATAGAGTTGAAGACGCACTCGAAAATGTCGATGGTGGTGCGTCGCGAGGAAGGCAAGCTCCGCACCTATTGCCATCTCGGCACCGGCAACTATCACCCGGTCACCGCGAAAATCTATACGGACCTCTCCTTCTTCACCTGCAATCCGGTGATCGCCCACGATATGGCCAACATCTTCAACTTCATCACCGGCTATGGCGAGCCGGAGGCGGGGATGAAGCTGGCGGTCTCCCCGCACACGCTGCGTCCGCGTATCCTCAAGCACATCGACGAAGAGATCGCGCATGCCGAAGCGGGCCGGCCGGCGGCGATCTGGATGAAGATGAACTCGCTCGTCGATCCGGAGATCATCGACGCTCTCTATGAGGCCAGCCGCGCAGGCGTCGAGATCGATCTCGTTGTTCGCGGCATTTGCTGCCTGCGTCCGCAGGTGCCGGGTCTTTCCGACAATATCCGTGTCAAGTCCATCGTTGGCCGCTTCCTCGAGCATTCCCGGATATTCTGCTTCGGCAACGGCCACGGGCTGCCTTCGGAAAATGCGCTTGTCTATATCGGTTCGGCGGATATGATGCCGCGCAATCTGGACCGGCGGGTCGAGACGCTCGTGCCTCTCATCAACCGGACTGTGCACGAACAGGTTCTTTCGCAGATCATGCTGGGCAATCTCATCGACAACCAGCAGAGCTACGAAATCCTTCCCGACGGCACTTCGCGCCGCATGGAAGTCGGCAAGGATGCCGAGCCGTTCAACGCGCAGCATTATTTCATGACCAATCCCAGCCTCTCGGGCCGGGGTGAGGCCCTGAAGTCCAGTGCACCGAAGCTGATTGCCGGCTGGAAAAGCGGCTGGCGCAAGTAAACTGGAATCGCATGGTCGAATCTGAAGCGCAGGGGCGTCTGCCCGGCATCCGCCCGGTGTCCGTCGTGGACATCGGCTCGAACTCGATTCGCCTCGTCGTCTACGAGGGGCTCAGTCGCGCCCCGGCGGTGCTCTTCAATGAAAAGGTGATGTGCGGCCTCGGCAAGGGCATCGACGCAACCGGCCGGATGGAGGAGGAGAGCGTTAAGCGGGCGCTGAAGGCCCTGCACCGCTTTCGTGCGCTGTCCGACCAGGCGCGCGCCACGCAGATGTATGTGCTGGCAACGGCCGCGGCGCGCGAGGCTTCGAACGGCGCAGCCTTCATCGAGAAGGCGGAAGCCATTCTCGACCAGAGAGTGCGGATCCTGACCGGCGAGGAGGAAGCCTATTATTCCGCCATGGGGGTCGTCAGCGGCTATCACGACCCGGACGGCGTCGTCGGTGACCTTGGCGGCGGCTCGCTCGAACTGGTCGAAGTCGAGGGCCGGCGCATCGGCAACGGGATAACCCTGCCGCTCGGCGGCATCCGGCTCTTCGAACACAGCAACGGCTCCTTGAGCCGGGCGCGCGCATGGGTGCGGAAGTTCATGAAGGGTGCGGACGTCCTGAGGAGGGGTACCGGCCGCACCTTCTACGCCGTCGGCGGAACCTGGCGTTCGATCGCCAAGCTGCAGATGGAAACGCGCGACTACCCGCTGCATATGATGCAGGGTTACGAGATCTCCTATGACGAGGCGATGGCGATCCTGGCGGAGGTGATCGAGCCCAAGACCTTGAGACCCTCTGCTTTTGCAACGATTTCCAAGAGCCGTCGTAGCCTCTTGCCGTTCGGCGCCGTGACGATGCAGGAGGCGATCTCGATCATGCGCCCCGAGCGCATCTCCTTTTCGGCGCTCGGTGTTCGCGAAGGTTATCTTTACTCGCTGCTTTCCGATGAGGAGCGGCTGCAGGACCCGCTGCTCACCGCGGCCGACGAAATCGCCATCCTGCGCGCCCGTTCGCCGGAACATGCGCGCGAGCTCGCCGAGTGGACCGGTCGGATGGTGCCCCACTTCGGCATCGAGGAAACCGAGGAGGAGCGCCGCTATCGCGAGGCCGCCTGCCTGCTGGCGGACATAAGCTGGCGGGCGCATCCGGATTATCGCGGCCTCCAGGCGCTGAATATCATCGCCCACTCCGCCTTCACCGGCATTACACATGCCGGCCGGGCTTACATCGCACTAGCCAACTACTATCGGTTCGAGGGGCTCAACGACGACGGCGCCACCGGCCCTCTCGCCGGCATCACCACGCCACGCCTCCTCGAACTGGGGAAGCTGCTCGGCGGGCTGTTGCGGGTTGCCTATCTCTTCTCCGCCTCCATGCCGGGCGTCGCCCGCCATCTCACCCTGCGACAGTCGTCGCGGCCAGATGTCGACCTCGAATTCGTGGTGCCCGCGGCTTATCTCGATTTCGAGGGCGAACGCCTCGACGGCCGCCTGCAGCAGCTCAGCCGGCTGACGGGCAAGAAACTCGCTTTCCACTTCGAGGGCTGATCGCCGTCAATCGTGGAGCGATGGTCGCGCGAGGTTTTCCACGCGCGACCATTACGGCTATTCGGCCTTGAGGAACTCGCCGACTTCGAGCAGCACGAATTCGTTGTCGTCTGCCTTGTCGAGCGCGCGGCCGGCGGAGAAGGGCAGGTTGTTGTCGTTGCCGACGATGATATGCGTTCCGTCCACGCGATCGACGTTCTCGATGGTGACGAAAGGCATGTCATAATAGCGATCGCCACCGCCCTGGCGCTTCCGCTTGTCCGGATCGGCTATCTTCAGGAGATCGATGTAGCCGATCTTGCGCGCGGCCTTGCCGACGTTTTCCTCGGTCATCTCAATTTTGTAGACACGCTTAAGCTTCGATCCGACTGCAAAGCAATCCGGCTTCGGATCCTTGGGGTCGGCGCAGGCCTTGTCGACGGTGCCGGCGCCGTTGTCGCGCTCGATCACCAGCGCCGTTCTTTCGTCGAGCATGTTGAAGTCGCCGATCGCCTCACCGCCTTCGGCAAGCGGATAGAGCCAGCTGCGTCCAGTCCAGGTTTTGGCTGCGGCATCGAGCTCGATGATGCGGAGCGCCGGACGGCCATCCGCCTGCTCTACGGTCTCGCCATCCGTCCAGATCGGTCCTTCGAGAAGCCCGTAGAGCTTGGTGCCGTCCTTGGACAGCGCCAGACCTTCATAGCCACCGGAGCGCTTGAGGTTGAAGGCTGGCGTCTTCTTGGATGGGTCCGCCTGCAGAGCCAGTGTCGGGTTGTCCGGCGAGAGGACCGTCTGGCCGTCGACTGCAGTGGGGATCGCGTCGGTAAGCCTTCCGTTCGTGTCGAACTTCAAGATATAGGGACCGAACTCCTCGCCGACCCAGAAGCCGTCGGCGACCGGCTGAATGGACTCGACGTCGAAGTCTCCGCCGGTCAGATAGCGCACCGGGGAGCCTTCCATGACGATCGGGAAGGGAGCCTTGCGGTCGGGATCGGAGAGGAAGATGGTCTCCAAGGCTTCGACTTTGCCTGCGTCCCAGTCGATCTTCAGGTGATGGAGCATCAGCACGGCGTCGGTCGAATTGAGCTTGTTGCCGAAGCCGTTGTCCGAGAGGCTCCAGAAGGTGCCGTCCGGCATCGCCTTTATGCCGGAGAAGCCCTGCATCGGCTGGCCGTTGAAGGGGAGGGACAGGCCGGTCAGGCGAACGCCGTCCTTGCCCGGGACGCTGCCCAATTCCGCCGCGCGCTTGCGATCTGCAGTCGAGAACTTGCCCGAGGTCTTGAGATAATCGGCCGCATCGGCCGGGGCAGCAATGATCGTATTGGCGGGAAGGATGGCATGCGCCTTCAGCGTCGCCGGAAAGGCCTTCTCCTCGGCGAGTGCGGTCGTCGCCATCAACAAAGTCATGGCGACGGTAAGAACGGATTTCGTCATCAAGTTCACCCTGGGTTGGAGGTCGGAACCGATCCCCGATAGGCGGCTTTGATGACGGTTGCTTGATACTTGCTTTACAGCCCGATGAAGCTTTGATGACAGCCAGTTACCGTCGCAACCGGGTTTCTCCGAAGGGCAGTCAGGTCACTTGGCGGGCGACCGATGATGGTTGCCCATGCGTGGCCCCCTCGACCCCAGCAGGCCGGCGTGAAGCGAAAACACTCCGAGCTTCTGACCTCGGCCCTTGACCTCGTGTTCGCCCAGATCTTCGCTTCGCACGAAGGTGGGGAGGCGCATGCGCCGCAAAAGATCGGCGGAAATCAGCACCTGCCGGTCAAGTGTCCGGCAGAGGCCCTCAAGACGCGCCGTCATGTTCACCGTGTCTCCGAAATAGGTGATCTTGTGTCTGTCGACACCGATCTCCGCGGCAATGATCGTACCGCCGTGGAGCGCGGCGCGAAGACGGGGAACCTCGCCATAGGCCTTGCGCCAGCGGCTGGTATCCGCTTCGATCTGATCAAAAATATCGAACACGCAGCGAATGCAGGCGGCATCCGCCACCGCACGGTCGAAGGGCCAGCTGATGATCACGGAGTCGCCGATGTAATCGTCGATGGAGCCGCGGTGGCGCAGCACCGGATCGGCCATGGTTGCAAACAGTTTTCCGAGATATTCCTGTGTCTTGAGATCGCCGAAGCGCTCGGCAAAGGATGTCGAGCCGACGAGATCGATGAACAGGAAGACACGCTCCTCTTGCACGGGTTTGCGGTAGCGACCGGTCAGGAGGCTCAGGAAGACATTGCGGCCGAGCAGTTCCCGCACCCGCAGGACGAAGATGATCGGCCCGGAAACGACGAGTGCATAAAGGAGCGCATCGAAGGACGGGACCATCGCCTCGCTCCAACTCTGCTGCAGGAGGCCCGTCAGCTGTAGAACCACACCCGCTGCCGCAAACCCGATATTCTCGATGGCGAAATAGACCGCCACCGACGACAGCAGAAAGCCCGGGGTCGGCAGGCTGTGAATTTTCCGGTAGAGACGGCGGAATATGATGTGCCGTTCAAAGGCAAGGATCGGCATGCGGATGAAGACTGCATAGGTCGCGCCGATCAGCGAGCCGTCGCCGTAAACGGCCCAGGCATAGCCCACGCCGCTGCCGGCCACGATCAGCATCAGGAGTGTGAACTCGAGCGTGGAAAATCTCCACCGCATGCGGCAGGCCTCGGATGAGAACATAGGAGTAGCCGCGGTGCCGGACCGAACCGCAGCATAGTGGAAATGTCTGATCTGGCGGTTGCCGAATCAGCCTCTTGCTTCCTGTTGGCTAAGGTCGGATTCGGGCGGAAAGGTGTTGGCGGCTGCAGCCGTTCAACCGGCGATTTCCATCGCCTCGATTTTCTTTCCGACAAAGCGCAGCGCCACCTCGCCATTGATGAGCTTCAGCGCCATCTCGCCGAACAGCTCGCGGCGCCACCCGTGCAGCGCGGCGACGTCGGCCTTTTCGCCCTCGGCGGCGATCCGGTCGAGATCGTCGCTGCTGGCGATGATCTTGGCCGCCACGCCTTCCTTCTCGGATATGAGCTTCAAGAGCACCTTCAGCATCTCGACCGCTGCGGCAGCGCCCTCCGGCGTATGATTCTGCCGCGGCAGGCGCGGCAGTTCGGCCTTCGGGATCGCCAGGGCCTCGGTCACCGCGTCGACGATTGCAGCGCCCGCAGCGGAGCGCTCCCATCCCTTCGGAATGGTCCTCAGCCGGCCAAGCGCCTCCGCGTCCTTCGGCTGCTGCTGGGCAATCTCGTAGATCGCATCGTCCTTGATGATCCGGCCGCGCGGCACGTTGCGCGCCCGCGCTTCGCGCTCGCGCCAGGCGGCGATCTTCTGTAGAACCGCCAGCTCGATCGGCTTTCTGACGCGCATCTTCAGACGCTGCCAGGCATTCTCCGGATGGAGGTCGTAGGTCTCGCGGCTCTCCAGAATCGCCATTTCCTCGGCGAGCCAGGAGGAGCGTCCTTCTCGTTCGAGCTCCGCTTTCAGGTAGTGGTAGACGTCCCTGAGATGCGTCACGTCGGCCAGCGCATATTCCAGCTGCTTGTCGGTGAGGGGCCGGCGGCTCCAGTCGGTGAAGCGCGACGACTTGTCGATCTGCACGTTCTTGATGCGGCTGACGAGTTGGTCATAGGAGACGCTGTCGCCGAAACCGCAGACCATGGCCGCAACTTGCGTGTCGAAGAGCGGATGCGGAATGAGATTGCCGAGATGGTGGATGATCTCGATGTCCTGGCGCGCCGCATGGAAAACCTTGACGATGTCGGCATTGGCCATCAGCGCGAAGAACGGCGCGAGGTCGATCCCCGGCGCCATCGGATCAACGATCACCGCCGTGTCGGGGCCGGCCATCTGGATCAGGCAGAGTTCAGGCCAGAACGTGGTCTCGCGCAGAAATTCCGTATCGATCGTAATGTAGCTCGAGAGCGCCAGCTCTTGGCAGGCGGCCTCCAGTTCTGCTGTCGTCTGAATCATCGGGGCTTAAATCACTATGGCGAAAATGAGGCTTGAACTTCCCTCTATAGTTTCGCTGCGGCCGTCTCAATCGAAATTGTCAGATAATTCTGAAATAGCCGGTCATTCCGGTCTTTTGATGTTCGATGATGTGGCAGTGGATCACCCAGTCGCCGAGATTGTCGGCAACAAGCGCCACCTCCGCCTGCTCGTCCGGCAGAAGCAGGATCGTGTCGGTCGGTGGCGGCAGAAAGCTCCGCTTGTTCGAGCTGAGGATGCGGAAGCTCAAGCCATGCAGGTGGATCGGGTGCGCGTGCGGGGTGCGGTTGGCGATCTCGAGCACATAGCTTTTGCCGAGCTTCAGTTCCTCGATCGGTGCAATCGGGTCGGGCGTGTCGCCCGGCCACGGAACCTTGTTGAGCGCCCAGAAGGTATAACCGAGCGAACCGCAGACCGATGGTACCGCCTTGTGTTCGGCCGTCGCCGTGAGCTCGAGCGGAATCCGCTGCGCCGTCGACAGGTCGGCTCTAGCGATCGGATTGGCCGGAAGGGGGGCGACATCGCCAAGGTCGCGTTTCAGGGAAGGGCCGGTCGCCCGCAGGCTTGCGATCGTCCACGGTTTCGAGCCGCGGAAATTGCCGAGCGTCGCCCGCGCCCCTTCGCTGCCCGGCATGCGCATGACGAGGTCGACGCGCTGCCCCGGACCGATGTCCAGGCGGTCGAGCAGGAACGGATGATCCACCGGATTGCCATCGAGCGCGACCACTTTTGCCTCAGCGCCCTCAACACCAATCGTATAGATGCGCGTCACGTCGGTGGCGGCGATCCTGACGCGAACGAGCCCGCCGGCGGGTGCATCATATCCGGGCTCCTGCTGCCAATTGGCAGTTCTGACCGTTCCGTAGGTGCCGCCGCGTGCCGCATCCCGGGGTTTGAACGGATCGATGAACTTGCCCTCCGCGCCGAGCCGCCAGTCGCGAAGGTTAAGGACGAATTCCGCGTCGAAAATCGGGTCTGCCGGGTTTTCGACGACGATCACTCCGGTGAGCCCGTGGCCCATCTGCGTCAGCGTGTTGCAATGCGGATGGTACCAGAAGGTTCCGGCGTCGGGCGGGGTGAAGACATAGTCGAAGTGATCGCCGGGATAGACGTAGGGCTGGGTCATCTCCGGCACGCCGTCCATCGCATTGCCGATCCGCAAGCCGTGCCAGTGGACCGTCGTCGGTTCGTCGAGACGGTTCACCAGCCGCGCCGCATAGGCTTCGCCCTTGCGCATCCTCAGGACCGGCGGCACGCCGGCATGGGGCGCGTCGCCGAGTCCGTATGTCATGACAGGCGTGATGCCGTCGGCCGCGATCCGCGCCTGCGCCAGTTGCGCCGTGAGGACCTGGGCTTCGGGCGCCGCACCGGCGCGTGCGGCGAGCCCGGCGCCGAGCGCAAAGGCGCCGCCAAGGAAGGCCGAGCCCTGAAGGAAAGTGCGGCGGCTGAGCATCGGCGTCATGGCGTCCACATTGCGAAAGGACCAGGCGGAGGGCGGATGACCTCGCCCTGCAGCGGTCTTGGGAATGGCGCGTTTTAAACCTGATCCTCCCGTTCAGCAATTCGATCCGATCGCGCATCTTGCCGCAGCTCCGGCCCATTTCGCTGCGGCTGGCTGCCGCCCGCCAGCTTGTTGAAGAAGGACGAGGTGCGCAGCAGATTGCGGAACGGCATGGAGCGTTCATCGGTCGGTATAGGCTTGCGCGCCGTCATGCGCTGGAGCGTGTAGAGCATGAAGAGAAAAAGGATGGCGGCGGTATAGATGAAGAGCGCGCGTGGCCCGAAGAGGTCGAGCAGGAAGGAGGCGAAGAGCGGTCCGATGATGGCGCCGAGCGACCAGAAGAACAGCATGCCGGCGGAGACCAGCGCATGCTGTCCTTCCGCCGCGTGGTCGTTGGCATGGGCCGAACAGAGCGAATAGAGCGGCATGGCGAAGGCGCCGAAGGCGAAGATGCCGGCGAAGTTCAGCCACTCGTCGCTCCCGGCGCCGAAAGCGAGGAAGAGGCCCGCGACGAGTGAGCCGAAGGTGGCGATCAGGATGATCAGCCGGCGGTCGATCTGGTCCGAGTAATGCCCGAGCGGGTATTGAAGCACGACGCCGCCGATGATGCCGGCGCTCATGAATGTTGCAATGGCGGTGACCGAAAGCCCGATCTCCTGCGCATAGATCGGTCCGAGCGAGCGGAAGGCGGCATTCGTGAGCCCCACCACGATGCAGCCGATCGTAGCAAGGGGAGAGATATTCCAGAGCGCCTTGACGTCGAAACGGATCGCTTCCGGCGCGATGGGGCTTGAGCGGTCGGCAAAGGAGATCGGCACGAGCGAGAGAGTCAGCGCCATGGAGATAATGGCGAAGAGCTCGAAGCCGCCGATCCCCACGCCCGGAATCAAGTATTGCGCGGCGGTCACCGAGCCGAGGTCGACCAGGCGGTAGATCGACAGGGTGCGGGCCCGGTTGGCATTGGTGACGCTGGCGTTCAGCCAGCTTTCCACCGTTGCAAAGAGACCGGCGAAGCAGATGCCGGCGACGAGCCGCATCAGGAACCAGAAAGCCGGTTCGATGACGAGCACCATCGCGATCGCTGCCGCCGAGGCGATTGCCGCCATCGCTGAGAAGGTACGGATATGACCGATCGACCGGAGGATGCGGGTCACGTAAACGCAGCCGATCGCAAAGCCGACATTATAGCCTGCGCCGACGAGGCCGATCAGCGATGTGGAAAAGCCTTCCTCGAGCGCCCGCAAGGATATGAAAGTGCCCTGCAGCCCATTGCCGCCGATCAAGATGCCGGCGGTGAGGAGGAGGGGGATGAGCGGGCGAATCTGGGACATGGCGCATCCGGCTTTACGGCGGCGACTCGTGGGCTGGTGGGGTCTCTTCTGTTTAGCGATACATGGTAGGCGGGGACAGTAGCGATTTGTGACCTTCCGAAACGTAATGTCCGCCGAGACGCGCTGTGTCGCGCGGCGTGACGATGGACAGCGCCGATCAGGCGGGCATGCGCCGCGGCCTTGACAAATCCGGCGCATCATGCGCTTTTCCGCCCGACTTTGGCTATGCCGTCGCGCCCGCCTTGGCGAGCCTCGCGCGGCCTTCTGCAATTCCAGGACTAGACGATGCACCGTTACCGCAGCCACACCTGTGCCGCTCTCCGCAAGTCGGACGTCGGCTCCACCGTTCGCCTTTCCGGCTGGGTTCACCGCGTCCGCGACCATGGCGGCGTGCTCTTCATCGACCTGCGCGATCACTACGGCATGACTCAGGTTGTCGCCGATCCGGATTCGCCGGCCTTCAAGATGGCCGAAACAGTGCGCGGCGAGTGGGTCATCCGTGTCGATGGCACGGTGAAGGCCCGCACCGACGACACCGTCAACAAGAACATGCCGACCGGCGAGGTCGAACTCTATGCCCGCGAGATCGAGGTGTTATCGGCCGCCAAGGAGTTGCCGCTGCCGGTCTTCGGCGAGCCGGAGTATCCGGAAGACGTGCGGCTCAAGTATCGCTTCCTCGATCTCCGCCGCGAGACGCTGCACAGGAACATCGTCAAGCGCACCGAGGTCATCGGCGCCATGCGCCGGGGGATGACCGAGATCGGCTTCACCGAGTATACGACGCCGATCCTGACGGCCTCGTCGCCGGAAGGCGCGCGCGACTTCCTCGTGCCGAGCCGCATTCATCCCGGCACCTTCTACGCGCTGCCGCAGGCGCCGCAGCAGTACAAGCAGCTGCTGATGGTTGCCGGTTTCGACCGCTATTTCCAGATCGCGCCGTGCTTCCGCGACGAGGACCCGCGTGCCGACCGGCTGCCCGGCGAGTTCTACCAGCTCGATCTCGAAATGAGCTTCGTCGAGCAGGAAGACGTCTGGGACACGATGGAGCCAATGATCCGCGCGATCTTCGCGGACTTCGCCGGCGGCAAGCCGGTCACCGACAAGTTCCCGCGCATCCCCTACGACACGGCGATCCGCAAGTACGGTTCCGACAAGCCGGACCTCCGCAACCCGATCGAGATGCAGGAAGTCACCCAGCATTTCGCCGGCTCCGGCTTCAAGGTCTTCGCCAACATGATCGCCTCCAACCCGAAGGTGGAAATCTGGGCGATCCCGGCCAAGACCGGCGGCAGCCGCGCCTTCTGCGACCGCATGAACGCCTGGGCGCAGAGCCAGGGCCAGCCGGGGCTCGGCTATATCTTCTGGCGCAAGGAAGGCGAGAAGCTCGAAGGGGCAGGACCGCTTGCCAAGAACATCGGCGAGGAGCGCACCGATGCGATCCGCACGCAGCTCGGCCTCGAGGACGGCGACGCCTGCTTCTTTGTCGCCGGCGAGCCGGCCAAGTTCTACAAGTTCGCCGGCGAGGCGCGCACCAGGGCCGGCGAGGAGCTGAACCTCGTCGATCGCGACCGCTTCGAACTGTGCTGGATCGTCGACTTCCCGTTCTATGAATGGAACGAGGACGAGAAGCGCGTCGACTTCGCCCACAACCCCTTCTCGATGCCGCAGGGCGGGCTCAAGGCGCTCTCGGGCGACGATCTGCTGTCGATCAAGGCGTTCCAATACGACATGGTCTGCAACGGCTTCGAGATCGCATCGGGTTCGATCCGCAACCAGTCGCCGGAACTCATGGTCAAGGCTTTCGAGAATGTCGGCCTCAGCCAGGCGGATGTCGAAGGTCAGTTCGGTGGTCTTTACCGCGCCTTCCAGTACGGTGCCCCGCCACATGGCGGCATGGCCTTCGGCATCGACCGCATCGTCATGCTGCTCGTCGGCGCCAAGAACCTGCGCGAGATCTCGCTTTTCCCGATGAACCAGCAGGCGGTCGATCTCCTGATGGGCGCGCCGTCGCCCGCGACACCGGAGCAATTGCGGGAGCTGGCGATCCGGCCGATCCCGCAGAAGAAGGACTAAGCTTCACTGATGCCAAATCCCTGATGCCAGAAAAACCCGGCGAAAATCTCGCCGGGTTTTCTTTGGTTGTGGGAACCAAATTGGAGTCCGTCAGGTCGGCCAGCCGACTGTCGGGGGGTATACCTGCAGCTCCGCCCCAAAAGGGTTATTCCAGCTCGCCTTGACAGGGTTTCTTTCAAGGCGCTTCCTTTCTCCCGGATGCTGCATGGTAACGCACCGGTTGGAGGAAATGATGGTGAAGAACGTCAAGGACTTGCTGGCGGAAGCAAATAGTGCCGTCCCGAAGTTGTCTCCTAACGAAGCCGCCGAGAAGATGCGCTCCGGCGACGTGCTCATTGTGGACGTCCGCGACCCGACAGAGGTTCAGCAAACCGGCAAGATCAAAGGGGCGGTGAACGTCTCGCGGGGCATGCTGGAGTTTCGAGCGGACCCGGAAAGCCAGTACCACAACCCAGCCTTTCAGAAGGGCAAGACCATCCTTCTGCATTGTGCTTCGGGCGGCCGCTCGGCACTTGCGGGCAAGACACTCCTGGATATGGGATATTCGACGGTTTTCAACATCGGTGGCTTCAAGGAACTGGCGGAGGCCGGTATCGATACGGAACCCGCGTGACGGTGAAGCCGTGGTCGAGCCTTGACCATTCCGCGTAATCACGGCCGATGAACATGCAACGGATTAGAGCGGGATGAGGCGGAAAGAGTTCCCCATCCCGCTCAGGCTATTCCCCCGACCGGGACCGATTCAATTCAGGGCCGGCGCCGCGGGCAACGCGCCTCAGATATTCGCGAGCAACTCGTTGATGCGGGACTCCATGTCCGCCAGAGCGGCGTCGATGTCCTTCTGGCCGGTGATCGCCGCATTCATCTCCTGGCCAATGATGTCCTGAATTGCGAACTGGCGCTGCACGGTCGACGGTAGCGGCGTGCCGAGCGTTGCGATCGGCGCGATCGTATCGCGATGCGGTAGCTTCTTGAACGCATCCGATTCGAGAACGGCCTTCACCGCCGGAAGGTGTCCGGTGCGCGACCATTCGTAGTCATTGTCGTTGAAGAACTTCAGGAACTTGCCGATCGCCGCCTCTTCCTCCGGCGAGCGGTCCTTCTGCGAAACGGCCCAGCTGTGGCCGTCGGCATATTGGGCCTTTTTGCCGGAGAAAAGCTGCGGATAAGGGTAGACCGCGTAGCCGCCGGCGTTGAGGGCGGTGCCCGACGTTTCGGACGAGGCGGTATAGTCGCCGATCACCCACGTACCATTTAAATGCACGCCGCCGTCGCCCGCGAGAAAGGCATTGATGCTGGCAGCGTAGTCCAGGTCCTTCGTGGTGTAGTCGTTGTCGTAGATCGCCTTGTACATCTCGAGGACCTTCTTCGCCTCGAGCGTGTTCATCTTCACCTGCTTGGGATCGGCAAAGAAGTCGGAATCCTGCTGGAAAAGATAGGTGTAGAGGTTGCGCGTATAGAGCGCCACTTCGTTCGCGAGATTTTGGACGAAGTAGGGCTTGCCGGTCTTTTCCTTGAACTGCTTGGCCTGTGCCATGAGTTCGTCGACGCTGGTCGGCAACTTCGGCGTGCCGTCGGCATTGACGAGGCCCGCCTTCTTGAAAAGGTCCACGTTGACGTGGAACAGCATCGTCCAGTTGTCGATCGGCAAGCCGTAGATCTTTCCGTCCTTGGTCACGCCGCTGAGGCTCGCATCGGTGAAGTCCGAGGGCGAGACGCCAACCGTTTTCAGGAGATCGTCAAGCGGCATCAACAGGCCCTTGGACTGGTAGTCGCCGAGCACGGAGTGGTGGACGGTGACGATGTCCGGCGGGTCGCCGGCCGCAAATTGCGCAGTCAGTTGGTCGTAACCCGGCCATTCGACGGTGGTCACCGTCACATGCACGTCCGGGTTGTCGGTGTTGAACTTGTTGATCAGCGAGGTGATGATGCCACATTCCCCGACGGCCTTGCTGACGTCGGTATTGCCGCCGAACTCCGCGTCGCAGGCGCCGAAGAAGCGCTGCACGGTAAGTTCGGTTGCCGCCAGGGCAGGCGTCGCGACCGCGAGCGCGAGCGCCGAGGCGGCCGCCAGCATGTACTTCCTCAGGCTATGCGTCATGTTCATCTCCTCCTCGTCGGGGCCTCGCCCCTGGCTTGGCTCCCCTCCCAGAGAGCCGGTTGCGACCTATGGGTGGTGGCTTCAGCGCACGGCGGCGCCGGAGACAGCCGTCACGATGTATTTCTGGAAAAACAGGTAGAGAATAAGGATCGGCGCGCCCGCAAAGACCGCCTGCGACATCAGGAAGCCGAGGCCTTCCGACTGTGCAAAGTTCGTCTGCGTCGAAGCGATCCCGATCGTCAGCGTGTACATTTCCTTTTTGGTGCCGGAGATCAGCGGCCAGAAGTAGTCGTTCCAGGACGACAGGAAGGTGAAGATGCCGAGGGTTGCCTGCGCCGGGATCGTCAGCGGCAGCAGCACCTTCCAGAAGATCTTGAAGCGGCTGGCATTGTCGAGCAGTGCCGCCTCGTCGAGCTCCTTCGGTATGGCGCGAAAATATTGCGTCATCAGGAACACCCCGAAGGGAGCGGCCAGGCCCGGCAGGATCAACCCGTGATAGGTGTTGTGGAATTTCAGCCAGCTGAAGAGCTGATGGCGGGCGATCAGTACCGCCTGTTCAGGAACGGCAAGGCCGAGCAGCACGATTACGAACAGCGTGTTGCGGAACGGAAAGCTCAGCCGCGCAAAGCCGTAGCCGGCGAGCGACGACAGAACCAGTGTCATGATCGTCAGGCCGCCTGACACGATCACGCTGTTCAGGATCCAGCGAAAGACCGAGGACGTCGCCAGGATGTTGACGTAGTTGTTGATCGTGTAGGGAGCGTGGAAGACGGAGTTCATGTCCGTCATCAGTTCCTTGTTGTCCTTGAGTGACAGCGCGATGATCCAGGCGATCGGCGCCATCATGATCAGCGCAAGCGCGATCACCAGGACGAGAATGATGCGGTCGCCGGTCGAGCGGCCAACGATCCGGCCCGAAGACATGGAACTCATCCTTCCTCTCCTCTCCGGCGAGAGATGAAATACTGCGCCATGGCGGCGATCATGATCAGGATGAAGAGAATTTCGGACGCGGCGGCGCCGAGGCCGAGGTCCCACTTGGTAAAGGCGGCCTCGTAGATGTAGAGCACGATCGGCTTTGAAACATTGTTCGGGCCGCCCTGGGTCATTAGCCGCGCCTGTCCGAAGAGCTGGAACTGCAGGACGATCTCGATGATGATCACGAGGACGAAGGTGCGCCGGATCGAGGGCAGGGTGATGTGCCAGAGCGTTCGCCACCGGCTTGCATTGTCGAGCGCCGCGGCCTCGTAGATTTCCCGAGGCACCTGTTGCAGAGCCGAGAGAAAGAGCATCATCGGCAGTCCGATGCACCACCAGACCGTCGCGATGGCAATTCCGATCATGGTGAGCTTTGGGTCGGACAGGAAGGCGGGCGCGGTCGCGCCGAACCAGCCGTAGACCGTGGCGAGCAGGCCGAAATTGCCGATGAACACGATGCGCCAGATGAGCGTCACGATCGTCACGGAGAGAACCGACGACGAGAAATAGACGGCGCGGAGCGCGGCCGCCGACTTCGTCTTGCGATTGAGCGCCAGCGCAAGCAGGAGGCCAATCAGGGCGAGGGCAGGGACGGTCAGGAAGACGAAGTAGAAGGTGTTGCCAACCGACTGGATGAAGATCTTGTCCCGGAAGAGCCGAAGGTAATTGTCGATACCGACGAACCGCCCGACGCCGAAGGCATCGGCCTTGTGAAGGCTGAGCCACATGCTCCAGAAGAGCGGCACCACGAGAAGCGTCACGAAGAAGAACAGATAGGGCGCCACGAAAACAGCGTGGCGCCAGAGCGGGGCATTGACATTCTGTACTGCCTGCCGGGTTGCCGCCTTGGCGGCCGACGCGCTGCCGGAAAGGGTCGCTTCAGCCATGGCCGACGCCCTCATTGTGCCAGGCTCGGCCTTCGGCGTTAAAGAGGTGCGTGCGGGCGCCATCGAGCGCCAGGGCAACCTGATCGCCGATCGCGATGCGGCTGTTGCCGACATCCTCGGCAATCACAACGCTCCCCTCCTTAAGACGAGTATAGAGCAGCGTGCGGTCGCCGAGACGCTCGATCACCTCGACTTTGCCCGTCGTCGTCGCGGCGGTTCCGTTGGCGAGTTTGACGGCCTCGGCGCGGATGCCGAGCGAATGCCCGCTGCCATTGATGCCCTCAAGGCGGATTGCTGTCTGCAAGTCGGTGCCGTCCGGCAGCTTTGCCCGCGCGAAGCCGTTCTCGCCCGACAGGCCGACCGGCAGGAAATTCATCGTCGGAGAACCGACGAAGGTGGCGACGAAGCGGCTTGCCGGCCGCGAGTAGATCTCCATCGGCGTGCCGATCTGCTCGATCTTCCGGTTGTTCATGACGACGATGCGATCGGCGAGCGTCATCGCCTCGATCTGGTCGTGCGTGACGAAGATCATTGTCGATCTGACCCGGTTGCGAAGCTGCGCAAGCTCGACGCGGGTGCGCACGCGCAGCGCCGCATCGAGGTTCGACAGCGGCTCGTCGAACAGGAAGGCCTTCGGCTCCTTGACGATGGCGCGCCCGATCGCGACGCGCTGGCGCTGGCCGCCGGAAAGCTGGCCGGGCTTGCGTTCGAGGAGATGGCCGATTTCGAGCATGCGCGCGGCTTCTGCGACGCGGGCGGAAATGACCTCGGCCGGCAGGCCTATGTTGCGCAGCCCGAAGGCCATGTTGTCGGCAACCGTCATATGCGGATAAAGCGCATAGCTCTGGAAGACCATGGCGATGTCGCGCTGGCCCGGCGGCAGATTGTCGATGCGCTCGCCGTTGATCGAGATCGTTCCGTCATCGACGCTTTCGAGCCCGGCGATCATCCGCAGAAGCGTTGACTTGCCGCAGCCGGACGGGCCGAGAAAGACCATGAACTCGTTGGCATTGATCGTCAGCGACAATCCATCGAGCACGGTCAGCGAACCGTAGCGTTTGCTGACGTTCTGGATTTCGATATGGGCGGTCATCCGGCGGCTCCGAGTTTCTTCTCAGAACCGCAAAGACCGGTTGCGACGCTCGGCCGGGCCGTCGCAGAACGGCGGCTCCTCCCGTCGGGCCGCGAAGCCGGATTGATCAACGATAGTGCCAAAACAGAAGCTCTTGCTCCCATCTTCTCCTCCCAGCGGCACGTCGAAGCTGTGTCGCGACGTTAAATCATACAATTCTTCTGTCAAGATATCTCCGATATATATCGGAAAACGCGATATGCAGAATTACGCTTTCAGCCGGATCATCCGGTAGGACAGCGGCGCGATCTTCGCCCCGAGCCATCCGTTTACGAAGTCGGCGCCTTCTCCCCTTTTTGGCACCACATTGTCGGGCTGCTCGGCGGTGTTGGTGATGTTGATGTCGGAATGGGCGAGCACCTGGTCGTCGATGATTTTCATCGTGCCGAACTCGAGGAGGCTGACATCAAGCTCGATCGCTTCGCTGCCATGCCGGTTGACGATGAAGAATGTGACGGCATTTCTGTGCGCATCGTGGACGGCGGAAATATCGAGATAGGGCACCTCGCCAAGGCCATCGACCCTGTAGCTCGGGCTGTCGACCAGCAGCTTGAGCGCCGTTCCGCGGCCATAGACCGAAGCGAAGTAATAGGGATAGAAGATTGTCTGGCGCCAGGCCGGGCCGCCCGGCACGGTCATGATTGGGGCGATGACGTTTACGAGCTGTGCCATGCAGGCGATCTTCACCACGTCGGCGCGGTTGATGAAGGTATTGAGGATGCAGCCGACCTGGAGCACGTCCTCGAAATTATAGTCGTCCTCCAGCAACGCCGGCGCATGCGGCCAGCCATGGGCGCCTGCAAGGGTTGCCTTGTCGCGCTCCTTGGAATGGTACCAGACGTTCCATTCGTCGAAGGAAATATAGACGTCCTTGCTCGAGCGCTTCTTCGCTTTCACATAGGCGATCACGCCAGCCACCGTGCCAATATAGTTGTCGAGCTCGATGCTGCGGGCGAGATAGCTGGCGGTGTTCTTGGCGCGGTTCTCGAAATACATGTGCAACGAGATGAAATCGATCTCGTTATACGTGTGATCGAGGACGGTCGCCTCCCATTCCGGGTAGGTAGGCATGTGCGCATTGGAGGAGCCGCAGACGACGAGCTCGAGCGAGCTGTCGAAGGCGCGCATCGCCTTGGCGGTCTCGTGCGCCAGCCTGCCATATTCGTCGGCCGTCTTGTGGCCGATCTGCCAGGGGCCGTCCATCTCGTTGCCGAGGCACCAGAGCTTGACGTCCCAGGGCTCGTCGCGGCCATTGGCGCGGCGCTTGTCGCTCCATTCGCTGCCGCCCGGGTGGTTGACATATTCGAGGAAGTTGCGAGCCTCGTCGAGCCCGCGCGAGCCGAGATTGACGGCAAGCATCATCTGCGTATCGGCGGCCGCGCACCATTCGGCGAATTCATGGATGCCGACCTGGTTGCTTTCCGAGGTGTGCCAGGCGAGGTCGAGGCGTGTCGGGCGGCTCTCCTTCGGGCCGATGCCGTCTTCCCAGTTATAGGCGGAAACGAAGTTGCCGCCCGGATACCGGACGATCGGCATATTGAGTTCCCTGACGAGTTCGATCACGTCCCGGCGCATTCCGTTTTCGTCGGCGGTCGGATGATCGGGCTCGTAGATGCCGGTATAGACGGCACGGCCGAGGTGCTCGATAAAGGACCCGTAGAGACGCGGATCGATGTTCGAGATCGTGAACTTGCTGTGCACCGTTACCGCGGCCTTCATGGCTTCCCTCACTGAATCCGGATTTGTGATTTATATCACGAATTGGAGTGAGTAAAACGGAAGGCGCGCCCGAGGTCAAGTAGTGAGATTCTGTAGGCCGGTGAGCTCAGCGCGTTTTCAGGCGCAAGAGGATGTCCTGGTCGTAATTGCCGAAGCCTCGGCCGAAGATGTTGATGCCCCCGGGATGACGGGCGTCGTCCCGGACGCCGATGCGAAGTCGGATCGAATGATGTTGTTCGAGCTTCAGCTCGGCGAGCTTGACGTTGGTGATCCGCAGGCCGTCGACGAAGGAGCCGTCGTCATTGATCCGAAAACTCTTGAGCTTGCCGTATTGCGAGCCTTTGAGCTTCCACCAGTCCGGCGTGAAAACGCCGCGTTTGTCGCCGAAATCGCCTGGGGAAGTCCAGGTTCCGATGTCCACTCCGTTGATCGTCAGGGTGATATCGGACGGCCAGTCGGCGCTGGTTCCCGGCACCTCCGAGCTCAATTCCATGACGAATTCGACCTCGCGAACGCCGGTGTTGGTCAGGCGCGCATTGTTGGGGAACTGGTACTCCACATAGCCGCGGGTGAACCAGATCAATGCTGCCTTCATGCGGTCCGGGTCGAGGAACGTGTCGGGTACATCGAGCAGTCCGATGATGCCGTCGACCGAGCAGAGGCCGCAAGGAGCGGTCACTTCGAAGCTCGTATAGAGTCCCAACGGCATCGACACCTCGATCGCGTCCGGTTCAGTTTCCTTGATTTCGTTCTTGAAGACGACGAGGACCTCGTCATAGACGCTGTGGCAGACCTTCTGGTTTCCCTTGCGCGCTCTCTGCGTCTCCGTGCGGATGAGCCCCGCCTCTTCCAATATCTGCACGTTGGTCGAGACGCTCGACTGCGGCAGATCAAGAACATCCGCGATTTCGTTGACGTTCAGCGGTCCCTTTTCGTGCAGCAGCTTCAGCACCGAGACCCTTGCCGGCGACGCAAGCCCCTTCAGTACGGGCATGCCTTCCTGGGGGTCGACGACAAGAAAATTACGGCTCATGGGGCTCCGATCGGCGGGACTGAAATGCAACTGGATAATGCATATCAAAAAATCTGATCTAATCAACCGCCAGCAAGGTGTCGCGGGGACACTTACGATGGCAACCGCTCTTTCTCAAAAGGCAAAGGCAGGAATGCACGCCCCGCGGCAGGCTGAGACCGGCCGTCGGATGGCGCGTGGGGCGCGCGCGGCCGTCGCCTCGCGACGACGCCCGCGCCGGCGCTGTTTAGCCGGTAATTAGAAGTCCATGCCCGGAGCCGGGGGCATTGGCATCTGGCCCTCTTTCTTCGGCTTCTCGGCAATCATCGCTTCCGTCGTTACCAGGAGACCGGCGACGGATGCCGCGTCCTGCAACGCCGCACGCACGACCTTTGCCGGGTCGATGACGCCCATTGCGAAGAGATCGCCGAATTCTCCCGTCTGGGCATTCCAGCCATAGGCGAAGTCGGTCTTCTCGCGCAGCCGTCCGACGATGATCGATCCCTCGGCTCCGGCATTCTCGGCGATCTGGCGCACCGGCGCCTCGATGGCGCGGCGGACGATCTCGACGCCGACGCGCTGGTCGTCATTGGCCGTCGGCACGTTTTCGAGCGACTTGACGACACGCAGCAGGGCGACGCCGCCGCCCGGCAGAATGCCTTCCTCGACCGCTGCGCGCGTCGCATGGAGGGCGTCGTCGACGCGGTCTTTCTTCTCCTTGACCTCCACTTCCGTCGATCCGCCGACGCGGATCACAGCGACGCCGCCGGCGAGTTTGGCAAGCCGCTCCTGCAGCTTCTCACGGTCATAGTCGGAGGTCGTTTCCTCGATCTGCGCCTTGATTTGCGCGACGCGGCCGCTGATATCCTCCTTCGTGCCGCCGCCGCCGACGATGGTGGTTGCGTCTTTCTCCACCATCACGCGCTTTGCGCGCCCGAGGCTTTCCATCGTCGTATTCTCGAGCTTGATGCCCAGCTCCTCCGACACCACCGTGCCGCCGGTCAGAACGGCGATATCCTCCAGCATCGCCTTGCGCCGGTCGCCGAAGCCGGGCGCCTTGACGGCGGCGATCTTCAGCCCGCCGCGCAGCTTGTTGACGACGAGCGTCGCGAGCGCCTCGCCCTCGACGTCCTCGGCGATGATCAGCAGCGGCTTGCCGGCCTGGATCACCGCTTCGAGAATGGGGATCATCGCCTGCAGGTTGGAGAGCTTCTTCTCGTGGATCAGAATGTAGACATCCTCCAGCTCCGCCCGCATCTTGTCCTGATTGGTGATGAAATAGGGCGACAGATAGCCGCGATCGAATTGCATCCCCTCGACGACTTCGAGCTCGATTTCGGCGGTCTTGGCCTCTTCGACGGTGATGACGCCCTCGTTGCCGACCTTCTCCATCGCCTCGGCAAGATAGCGGCCGATCTCCGCGTCGCCATTGGCCGAGATCGTTGCCACCTGGGCGATTTCCTCATTTTTGGAAACCTGGCGCGCCTTACCCTTCAATTCGGTGACGAGCGCATCGACGGCGAGATCGATACCGCGCTTCAGGTCCATCGGGTTCATGCCTGAGGCGACCGCCTTGGCACCTTCCCGGACGATCGCCTGGGCCAGCACGGTCGCAGTCGTCGTGCCGTCGCCGGCAACCTCACTGGTCCTCGAGGCAACCTCCCGGAGCATCTGGGCGCCCATATTCTCGAACTTGTCCTCGAGCTCGATCTCCTTGGCGACGGAGACGCCGTCCTTGGTGATCCGCGGCGCGCCGAAGGACTTGTCGATGACCACGTTCCGCCCCTTGGGACCAAGGGTGACCCGGACAGCGTTGGCCATGATGTCGACCCCGCGGAGCATCCGGTCACGCGCATCGGTATTGAACTTGACGTCTTTGGCAGCCATGTAACCCTCCCTCAACACGATAAATCAGGTACTCATTACCGACCGACGGCGCCGGACCTCACGATTGAACCCTTGCCGCCGGCCGGAGTGCAGTCATTCCTCATCGACGTCGGGTGTCAGGATGTCGATCAGGGCGGCAACCCGGCCGGCCGGAAGATGGCGGCCTTCGCCAATCAGAGCCTCGTCGTTGTTGACCCAGGCAATCGCTTCAGCAAGTTCACTCGCGGTCGCGCCCGTCGCAAGGAGTTCGGCCATCAAGGTTTCATCGACCGGGCCGAGAATGGCGGTGATATCCGAATGCTTCAGTCCCATTGCGTCCTCCTTCCGCTTTGCTTCGGTCGGGAATGCACAAACCTGCCGGCAACCATGTCGAGATAGATAGGCCGGCGCATGCGAGCATCAAGCGTCACATCATAACATCGATCGCAGTGACAAAAAAAAGCCCGGCGGAGGTCCGCCGGGCTTGAATCCGAAAGAAGCGCGTCGCCCCGGACTGGGGCTTTGTGAAGCGTCAATCGTTCGCCGTCACCTTGACGCCGAGGACCGACGGGATGGTGTTCGGCGCGCCCATGGCGGCCCCCATGATCATCGGGAACGGCACGGGCTTTTCCGGTTCGGCGGCGATCGTCAGGCTCTTCGGCGCGTCGAGATAGTCGTTGACTGCGGCCGACACCTGGTTCTGCAGCTCCGGCAGGTTCAACTGCGCCATCATGATCGGAACCAGGCCCTTCAGCGACTGTGCCAGCTGCTCGCCGGTAACGCCCTGCTGGCTGCCGGCGTAATCGAGTGCCTTCTTGGTGATCGAGGCATCGTCGAAACGGATCGAGGCGCTGTTGAACGTCAGTTGCTGCATGAGGCCGAGCATGGCGAGGCCCATTGCCTGGTTGGCTTCTTCCTTGTTCGGATTGGCTTGCGCGGCTTTGTTCGCCTCCTGCAGCGATTTCAGGAACTGGAGCGTATATCCCGAGAAATCCATCGCGATGTTCAGCCGTCCGATATTCTTGAAGTCGAAGGCATATTCATCAAGGGCGACCTTGCCGCTCGCGATTTCCCAACTGCCTTTCATCGTCACCTGGCCGTCGATCTGCTTCAGCCCGAGCTTGTCGATCGCGTCCTTTGCCTTGGCGTCCTCGACATCCGAGAGGTCCGCGTTAAGGCCGGCCATCGTCGCATCGAAGTCAAATCCGGCGTCATTTTCCTGCCGCGTCAGTTTGCTCTCGATGCTCGCAATCTTGAAGACATCCTTGCCCTTGACCTTGACCTCTATCGGCCCCGTGCCGAAAGACTCGTAGAGCAGAATGTCGTCGATGGTGCCGCCGGAGGCGTTGCCGGGAATGGAAAGGCCGCCAATCGCAATATCCTTGACCGATACGCTGTCCTCTTTTTCGCTCACATTGACGTCGGGAAAGGAAACCGTTTCGGCGTAATAGCCGCCGCCATCGGTCTCTTCCACGCCCTCAAGTGTCATCTCGCCGATATTCACCGAGTCGCCGGGTTTCGTTGCGACTTGAAATTTGACGCCGGTGGCCGTCACAACGTCGCCGTCTACTTCCGCCTTGTCGAAAGCAAGGGAAGTGCCGTTCACTTCGAGCGCTGCGCTGAGTTTTTTCATCACATCTGCGCCGTCCAGGGCGAATGCCGGGCCGGCAAACGTGAGGAGGGCGGCGCTGGCCATCATCAGACGGATCTTGCGCGTATGCATCATTGCGGAGTTCCTTTGAAAATAGGATTGAGTGTGAGGCTGTTTCCGAAGTCGTCTGTCATCGATCTGGGCGATCTTCGCGGACTGCGTCAACGCTGGCCACGGTCCGGGGGCGATTTGCCAAACGGCGCGCCGGGCCTATCCGATGCGCCCGATCGTCCACGATGAAATTCATTCCTTGCACTTGATCTCCCAGTCTTAAATCGGCCAAATCAGCAGGATCGACCCTAATACGAAACGGGGCAGATTTATATCGTCAGTCGAAATGACGCCTGTTCCCTATGGATCATGCTTTCCGGAAGATTACTCCCGGGATTTTGATGGCCGCAACCCCTGGTATAAGCAAGTGCTTCAGGCGCGTTCTCCACAGTGCGATGGCCTTGGATTCTTGCCGCGGCGGGCCGGTTGCGGTAGCAAGGAGGCATGGGACAAAGCCTTTTGCCGCCTTCTGGCGGGGACGACAACATTCAGCCGGTTGACCTCAAGGCGGCGCTGGAAGAGCGCTATCTCGCCTATGCGCTGTCGACCATCATGCATCGCGCCCTGCCGGACGTCCGCGACGGATTGAAGCCGGTTCATCGCCGCATCATCCACGCGATGAGCGAGATGGGCTTGAGGCCCAATTCCTCGTTCAAGAAATGCGCGCGCATCGTCGGCGACGTCATCGGTAAGTTCCACCCGCACGGCGACCAATCGGTTTACGATGCGCTGGTCAGGCTCGCGCAGGACTTCTCGCAGCGCTATCCGGTCGTCGACGGGCAAGGCAACTTCGGCAATATCGACGGCGACAACGCCGCCGCCTACCGTTACACCGAAGCCAAGATGACCGAGGTCGCGGCGCTCCTCCTGGAGGGCATCGACCAGGATGCCGTCGATTTTCGCCCGACCTACAATGAGGAGGACGAGGAGCCGACGGTGCTTCCCGGTGCCTTCCCGAATCTGCTTGCCAACGGCGCGTCGGGCATCGCCGTCGGCATGGCGACGTCCATTCCGCCTCACAATGCGCATGAGCTTTGCGACGCGGCGCTCTATCTGATCCGCCATCCGAAGGCGACGGTTGAGGAACTGCTGTTCGATCCGGCCAATCCGCAGCGCGGCGGCATCGAGGGGCCGGACTTTCCGACCGGCGGCATCATCGTCGAAAGCCGCGCCAGCATGCTCGAATCCTACCGAACGGGTCGCGGCGGCTTCCGCGTCCGCGCGCGCTGGAGCGTCGAGGACCTGGGGCGCGGCGGCTATCAGATCGTCGTGACGGAAATCCCCTATCAGGTTCAGAAGTCGCGGCTCATCGAAAAGATCGCCGAGCTCCTCATTGCGCGCAAATTGCCGCTGCTCGAGGACATTCGCGACGAATCGGCCGAGGACGTCCGTGTCGTGCTCGTGCCGAAGAGCCGCTCGGTCGACGCCAATATCCTGATGGAATCGCTGTTCAAGCTGACCGAGCTCGAAAGCCGCATTCCGCTCAACATGAACGTGCTGTCGATGGGCCGCGTGCCGCGCGTCATGGCGCTCAACGAGGTGCTGAGCGAATGGCTGGCGCATCGCCGCGAGGTATTGCAGCGGCGCTCCCGCCACCGGCTTGCCGCCATAGACCGCAGGCTCGAGATCCTCGGTGGTTATCTTGTCGCCTATCTCAACATCGATGAGGTCATCCGCATCATCCGCGAGGGGGATGAGCCGAAGGCCGTGATGATCGAGCGTTTCGCGCTGACGGATGTCCAGGCCGAAGCGATCCTCAACATGCGGCTTCGCTCGCTGCGCAAGCTCGAGGAGTTCGAAATCCGCACCGAATTCGACGCGCTGTCGAAGGAGAAAGCGGAAATCGAGGCGCTGCTCGCCTCCGATGACAAGCAGTGGCAGGCGGTCGCCTGGGAAATCGGCGAGGTCAAGAAAAAGTTCGCCAAGGCCACCGAGCTCGGCAAGCGCCGCAGCACCTTCGCCGATGCGCCCGAGGCGGATGTCGAGGCGATCCAGCAGGCGATGATCGAGAAGGAGCCGATCACCGTCGTCATCTCGGAGAAGGGCTGGATCCGGGCGCTCAAGGGGCACATCTCCGACACGTCCTCGCTGCAGTTCAAGGACGGCGATGCGCTGAAGGTGGCATTCCCGGCGCAGACAACCGACAAGATCCTCGTCTTCACCACCGGCGGCAAGGCCTATACGCTCGGCGGCGACAAGCTGCCGGGCGGGCGCGGTCACGGCGAGCCGTTGCGAATCATGGTCGACATGGAAAACGATCAGGACGTACTGACGGCGCTCGTTCACGATCCGGCGCGCAAGCTTATCGTCTCGTCGGCAGCGGGCAACGGCTTCGTCGTCACCGAAAGCGACATCGTCGCCAACACCCGCAAGGGCAAGCAGGTGATGAACGTCGTGATGCCGGACGAGGCGAAGCTCGTCGTGCCGGTCAAGGGCGATTACGTCGCCGTCGTCGGCGACAATCGCAAGATGCTGGTCTTCCCGTTGGTGCAGATACCGGAAATGGCGCGCGGCAAGGGCGTGCGCCTGCAGCGCTACAAGGACGGCGGTATTTCCGACATCCGCTGCTTTACCATGGCCGAGGGCTTGACCTGGGAGGACAGCGCCGGTCGTGTCTTCACGAAGACCAGGGACGAATTGATCGAGTGGCAAGGCGACCGCGCCGGTGCCGGCCGCATCGTGCCGAAGGGCTTTCCGCGGAGCGGCAGGTTCAGCGGTTGATCAGCGGGTTCAGGCCTGCAATGCGGTCGTTCCGCGCACTTGGTTATCCACAGCTTAGAGGTATTTTCCGGCAACTGACGCAACTCTTCGATGTTTCCTTAAATCGGCCGCGATTTGCCGAATGATGCGCCGTAGAGAGGAACGCGATGATCTCGGCCCTTGACGATACATTGTTGGCGCTCGCCGATCCCACACGCCGCCGCATATTCGAATTGCTGTTTGCCGGTGAAATCCCGGTTGCGGATGTCGCCACCGCGGTGGGCACCGAACAGGACGAGCTGTCAAGCCACATGGTGATTCTCGAGGAGGCGGGGCTGATTACCCGCCGGCACCGGGACGACCGCGAGATGATCGCCGCCAATCCGGGCCCTCTGGAGGTCGCGGCGGAATGGATCAATACCAATCGCGAGCTCTGGGCGATGCGCTCGCAGATCGAGGAGACGGGGCCCGCTCCCGCCAGCCCGCAGTGACCGGCAGGCAGATCGCCGTCATCCGGTGAACGGCAATTCCGCACAGGGAAGCTCGGCCTTTGCCGCCTTGCTGCGCATCTGCCAGAGCGAATGGCCGAGCAGGGCGACGATCAGGATGGCGCCGCCGACGAGGGTTTGGAACGTGGGCATCTCGCTAAAGACGATCCACACCCAGATCGGCGCCAGGATCGTCTCGAGCAGATAGAACATCCCCACTTCCGGAGCTGAAAGATAACGCGGTCCGGTCGCCAGGCAAAAGAAGGCGACAGGGATCATCACCAGCCCATTGAAAAGGATAAAGCCCGGCTCAGCGATGGCGATTCCGCCGGGCGGCAGGAGCGTGAGCGCCGCCAGCGCCGGGAAGATCGCCGTCGTCAGCGGCACCAGCGCCATGTCCCTTCCGCTCGCGCGGCTGATGGTGATGGCACTTGCCAGCAGGAATGCCGAGCAGGCGGCCATGGCGTCGCCGAAGAGGTGCCCGCTTTCAAGCCCGTCCTGGACGATCACTCCGACACCGAGGAGCATGATCGCCATCGTCAGCAGCGTGGCGTTGGAGGGCCGCTCATGCAGGAAGATCCAGGAAAGCATCGCGGCGAACATCGAGGTGAAGGCGAGGATGAAGACGACGTTTGCCGTCGAGGTGTTGAACACCGCGAGCAGGAAGGTGAAGGAATTGATGCCGTAGAAGAGGCCGGCGATCAGCCCGGCCTTGCCGGGGATCAGCGCGATGCGGCGGCCCAGCACGCGATTGATGAAGAACCAGGCGGCGATCGCCACCGCAAAGGTCGACAGGCTGCGCACGGCGAGGATCGACCAAACCTCGCCGTCTGCCGAAAGGATCAGCGGGATGTCGAAGGAAAGCGCAAGGCCGCCGAGGCCGGTGATGGCAAGGCCGCGCCGGTGCCGCGCGGCTTCAGGGGAGGGGGTCAATCGTCAATCCGTGGCGGTTTCAGGAGAATCTTGCCCGCCAGCATAACGCTCCCAACCGCGGGCCATAAGGTGCTCCTGCGGCAAAAACTTTGTCTTGTACCCCATCTTGCGGGAGCCCTTGACCCAATAGCCGAGATAGACGTGCGGCAGGCCCCGTTCCTTCGCCCGGCGGATATGGTCGAGGATCATGAAGGTGCCGAGGGAGCGGTTTGCGAGGCCAGGATCGAAGAAGGAATAGACCATCGACAGCCCGTCGCCCATCCGGTCGGTGAGCGCCGTGGCGATCAGCGGCCCCTTGGCTTTCTCGCTGATGCCATCGCCTTCGGCCCGAAGCCGGTATTCGATGATCTTCGTGTGGACATGGGTGTCCTCGACCATCATGGCGTAGTCGAGCACCGACATGTCCGACATGCCCCCCCTCTGGTGCCGGCGATCCAGGTAGCGGCGGAAAAGGTTGTACTGCTCGCTCGATGGTTCGGCAGCGTATTCGGTGGAGACTACGTCCTGATTGGCCGCGAGCACGCGACGCATCGATCGGGTGGGCCTGAACTCGTTGGCGAGGATGCGGACCGAGATGCAGGCGCGACAGGTCTCGCATGCCGGGCGGTAGGCGATATTCTGCGAGCGGCGGAAACCGCCCTGGGTCAGAAGATCGTTCAGCTCAGGCGCGCGCTCGCCCACCATGTGCGTGAAGACTTTCCGTTCCATCTCGTTCGGCAGGTAAGGACAGGCTGCCGGCGCGGTCAGATAGAATTGCGGAGACGATGTGGTCTGCGTGTTCATCGAGCGCGGGGGTCACTCTTCGCGAGGTTACTCTGCAATAGGATGGCCGAAGAATGAAAAACGTCAACACACTCGTTCGGCGAGAGCGAGCAAGTGCCGGCAATTTTTCCGGGAGATCGCTTCCGGCTTGGCCGGATTCATCCAAGCCGTGAAACGGCCACGTTGGATCGACCCGCCGCCGTTAATACATGTCGCGCCGCACGGCGACGGTGCCGATCAGAAGATCGTGCAGCAGCCTGCCGCGATCCGTGAACAGCCCGATCAGCAGGATGAGCGGCGTCAACAGCGCATTGGCGATCCAGAAGATCGCCAGGTGGACGATAGCAGTCAGGAAATCCATTGGCCGGCCATCGGTCCGCGCGATCGCTACGCCCATGATCCTCATCCCCGGTGACGCCTGCTCGCGGCCGCCGACCGTCAGCCCGAAATAGAGCATCGCCACCAGCGCAAAGAGCACCGGATAGAGGAAGAATCCGAGGCCGAGCGTCAGGATGCCCAGAAAGAACACGACGACCGCAGCCGGGATCCACAAGAGCGCGACGATCAGATAGTCGATTATGAACGCAAACACCCGGCGCGACAGAACACCCTGGTAGGCGCGCCAGTCCTGGCTCGGGAGTCGGAGTTCCTGGTTGTGCATGCTCATGTCAGCCTCGCGTCGTTTCGATCACATATGGGGACCGAATTCGACAAAACAATGCGTCTCTCGTGCGGACTGGCCGTTCATCGCTTTGCCAGGATCTTTGCCACTTCGACGGCGAAATAGCTGAGAATGCCGTCGCAGCCGGCGCGCTTGAAGGAGAGCAGCGTTTCGAGCATCACGCGCTCGCCGTCGATCCAGCCGTTCGCCGCTGCCGCCTTGATCTGCGTGTATTCGCCCGAGACCTGGTAGGCGAAGACCGGCAGGCCGAAGGCCTCCTTCATCCGCCAGCAGATGTCGAGATAGGGCAGGCCGGGCTTCACCATCAGCATGTCGGCGCCTTCCTCGACGTCGAGCGCGGCGTCGCGGATCGCCTCGGTGCCGTTGGCAGGATCGATATAATAGGTTTTCTTGTCGCCCTTCAGCAGGCCGCCGGTGCCGATCGCCTCGCGATAGGGGCCGTAGAAGGCGGATGCGAACTTCGTCGCATAGGACATCAGGCCGACATTCTGGTGGCCGGCTGCATCCAGCGCCTCGCGGATCGCGCCGATCCGCCCGTCCATCATTTCGGAAGGTGCGATGATGTCGGAGCCGGCCTCCGCCTGGATGACTGCCGCACGCGCGACCGCTTCCACCGTCTCGTCGTTGACGATCTCGCCGCCGCGCAGGATGCCATCGTGGCCGTGGCTGGTGAATGGATCCAGCGCCACGTCGGTGATGACGCCGATATTCGGAACGGCCTTCTTGATCGCCCGCGTCGCCTGGTTGATGAGATTGTCGGCGGCAAGGCTGTTCGACCCGGTCTCATCGCGGAGTCCCATCTCGATGTTCGGGAAGGTGGCGATTGCGGGAATGCCGAGGCCGGCCGCCTCCTTGACCGCCTCGACGGCCTTGTCGATGCTCATGCGGTTGACGCCCGGCATGGCGTCGATCGGCTGAACGACGCCACTGCCCGGCACGATGAAGATCGGCCAGATCAGATCGTCCACGGTCAGGCGGTTCTCCTGCACCAGGCGGCGTGTCCAGTCCGCCTTGCGGTTGCGGCGCATCCGACGGTGCCCGGTGATCCTGTCCACGAGATTTGTCCTGTCGTTCATCGCGCCAGCGTCCTTCTTCTTTCATCTGCGTCGGTGAAGGGCGGTTTATCACGCGTCTCGGCAGAATGAAAACCGAGTTGCGAGGGCGAGAGGCTCCGGCATTTCCTTCCGCGCGCAGCGCTCGGGCGGGCTCCCGTGCTTTGCGCTGGTGGTTCGGAGGCACTCGGCCTATGTTGCCGGCCATGCTTCACGATTCTGCTCATGTGCCGAAGCCATCGCTCACTGAGGTGCTGTTCGGCTGGTTCCTGCGGCTTGTCTCGGCCTCCTGCTTCTGGTTCGCGCTGAACTACTGGGCGATGCTGATCGGCTTTTCCCATGAAGGCGCGGGGCGTTTCGATCTGCTGACGCCGGAGTGGCGCGCCGCGGCAACCGCGCTTGCCGTTCTCTATCCGGTCGCCGCCATCGGGCTCTGGCTGCTCGTCTCCTGGGGGCCGGTTATCTGGGTGCTTGCGGCCGCGATCGAGGCCGCCATGGTCGAGTTCTATCCCGGCATGCTCGGCGCACGTCCGCTGCTTCTCGTGCTTCATGGATCGGTCGTCGTCACCTTCGTTCTTTTCCGTGCGGCGCTCTTCTGGCAGCGCCTGCGCCAGGCGCGGCAGGTAAGGGTTGATTCACCGTGAGACAGGCTTCGCGGATGGTAAGTACATGTTAAGGCTGCGGTTTAAGTAGAATTTTATACGTATTCGATAGGGTCTCACTCAAGGCGGGAAGACAAAGAAACACCGCCAAACGAAACAGTGAGGCACGACAATGAACACCAAGATGAAGCCGCAGGCAGCTGCGCCCCGGGACCCGCAGGAAGAGACGATCCGTGGTCTCTATATGGAATCCCTCCACCTCGTCGAGCGTCTGCATCGCCGTCTGCTCGACGTCATCAAGGACGAATTCGACCGGCAGGGCCGCAGCGACGTCAACGCCGTGCAGGCGCTGTTGCTCTTCAACATCGGCAATTCCGAACTGACGGCCGGCGAGCTTCGCTCGCGTGGCTACTATCTCGGTTCGAATGTCTCCTACAACGTCAAGAAACTCGTCGATCTCGGCCTCATCAACCATCAGCGCTCCCGCGTCGACCGGCGCTCGGTCCGCATCAGCCTGACGGAAGATGGCCAGGAGATTGCCGAGACCGTTGCCAGGCTCTACGAGCGCCATATCGGCTCGATCCACAAGGTCGGCGGCATCGGTTCGGATGAGTTCACCCAGATGAACAAGCTCCTGCAGCGCCTCGACCGCTTCTGGAACGACAGCATCATGTATCGCCTGTAATCACGGGCACACTCACCTCCAGCTCCAAGGGTCGGGCGCAATCCCTGCGTGTCCGGTCCTTGCTGGGTTTTCACGACCGGGTTGTCGTCCACAACTCCGCCGCACTACCATCAGGAGAGGCCGAGACACGAATTGGCCATATTGCTATGACAGCGACGCTTCGATGCGGCGGGTGCGCAAGTGCGAGGGCGGCGACGATTCGTTTGCGGCCGGCCTGCCGAATGGCTCTCGCTCGCGCCATCGTGAACGCACTTGGAGAGCCGAGCGGCACGGGGGTTTACCTTTGTTAACCATGTTCGTGCTAGGGGTCGGGCAGCGCGCGTTTTGCGCTTTGGATGGTAGGGACTATGTCGAAAAAGAACGGAATTGATGCTTTCTCGCGCCGTGCGTTTCTGCGCTCGGCCGCAACGCTCGGTGCTGCCGCATGGGCAGGCGCCGCCAGTGCCCAGGATGCTCTGGGCGAGCTCATCAATTCGCCGCGCCGCGGCTCCTGGGACGACCAGTTCGACGCCAAAGCCTCTCGCACGGCAACGGCAGTCCTTTCCAATACGCCGGTATTCGGCCCCCAGACGATCGGTCATGTGCAGCAGGCGATCTTCGATTACCAGCAGATCGTTGCCGCCGGCGGCTGGCCCCAGGTTCCGCAGACCGGCGTAAGGCTTGAGCTTGGAGTCACGGATCCCTCCGTGCAGCAGCTGCGGCAGCGCCTGATGGTTTCCGGCGACCTGCCGCGCGCCGCCGGGATTTCCTCTTCGTTCGATTCCTATGTCGACGGCGCGGTCAAGCGCTTCCAGGCGCGTCATGGCCTGCCGGCGGATGGCGTGATCGGCGAATACACCTTCAAGGCGCTGAACGTCGACGCCTCGACGCGACTGGCCCAGCTCGAGACCAATCTCGTGCGGCTTCAGTCGATGTCGGGCGATCTCGGCCGGCGCTATGTCATGGTCAACATTCCCGCCGCCTATATCGAGGCGGTCGAGAACGGTCGCGTCGTGCTGCGTCACACCGCCGTCGTCGGCAAGATCGACCGCCAGTCGCCGATCCTCAATTCGAAGATCTACGAGGTCATCCTCAACCCCTACTGGACCGCGCCGCGCTCGATCGTCCAGAAGGACATCATGCCGCTGATGCGCAAGGATCCGACCTATCTCGAGCGCAACGCCATCCGCCTCTTCGACGGAAGCGGCAACGAAGTGTCTCCCGAAACGGTGGACTGGAACGCCGAGAAGGCGCCGAACCTGATGTTCCGGCAGGATCCGGGCAAGATCAACGCGATGTCCTCGACGAAGATCAACTTCCACAACGAGCATTCGGTCTACATGCACGACACGCCGCAGCAGGGCCTGTTCAACAAGCTGATGCGCTTCGAATCGTCGGGCTGCGTGCGCGTGCAGAACGTCCGCGACCTCTCCAACTGGCTGCTCAAGGAAACTCCAGGCTGGTCGCGCCAGCAGATCGAGGCGACCATCAAGTCGGGCGTCAATACGCCGATCAAGCTTGCCGAAGAGGTGCCGGTCTATTTCACCTACATCACCGCCTGGTCGGCAAAGGACCGCGTCGTCCAGTTCCGCGACGATATCTATCAGCGCGACGGCGCGGCGGAGCTCGCCCTGCAGACAACGTCCGGAGTCGAGCAATCGCCAGGCCCGATCGACGCCGACGCTTTGCCGCAATAAGCAAAGTGCTGAATTCTTGGATCAAAGCCGCGCATCCCTAGCGATGCGCGGCTTTTTCATGACGGCCCGGCCGCGATATTTGGGCGCGGCGGATGGTGGAAATGGCGCAAACCGCACAGCGGATATTGCTCTTGGCGTGCGAGGAAGCTAAAGGAACAGCCACCTTTGAGAGGAGCCTCGAGCCGATGCTTTCACAGTCCAATGACGCCTTCTTCACCCGCTCTCTCGCCGACAGCGATCCGGAAATCTTCGGTGCGATCGAGAAGGAGCTGGGTCGCCAGCGCCATGAGATCGAGCTGATCGCTTCCGAGAACATCGTGTCCCGCGCCGTGCTCGAGGCCCAGGGCTCGATCATGACCAACAAATATGCCGAGGGCTATCCGGGCAAGCGCTATTACGGCGGCTGCCAGTATGTCGATATCGCCGAGGAACTGGCGATCGACCGTGCCAAGAAGCTGTTCGGCGTCAATTTCGCCAACGTGCAGCCCAATTCCGGTTCGCAGATGAACCAGGCGGTGTTCCTGGCGCTCCTGCAGCCGGGCGACACCTTCATGGGCCTCGACCTCAATTCCGGCGGCCACCTGACCCACGGTTCTCCGGTGAACATGTCGGGCAAATGGTTCAACGTCGTTTCCTACGGCGTGCGTGAAGGCGATCACCTGCTCGACATGGACGATGTCGCCGAGAAGGCGCGCAAGCACAAGCCGAAGCTGATCATTGCCGGCGGCACCGCCTATTCGCGCATCTGGGACTGGAAGCGCTTCCGCGAGATCGCCGACGAGATCGGCGCCTGGCTGATGGTCGACATGGCCCACATCGCCGGCCTCGTGGCCGGCGGCCAGCATCCGTCGCCGTTCCCGCACTGCCATGTCGCGACGACGACGACGCACAAGTCGTTGCGCGGCCCGCGCGGCGGCATGATCCTCACCAATGACGAGGACATCGCCAAGAAGATCAACTCGGCCGTCTTCCCGGGCCTCCAGGGCGGTCCGCTGATGCACGTCATCGCCGCAAAGGCGGTTGCTTTCGGCGAAGCGCTGCAGCCCTCCTTCAAGGACTATGCGGCCCAGATCGTCAAGAATGCCCGCACTCTTGCCGAAACGCTGAAGGCCAACGGCCTCGACATCGTATCCGGCGGCACCGACAACCACCTGATGCTGGTCGATCTGCGCAAGAAGAATGCGACCGGCAAGCGCGCCGAGGCGGCTCTCGGCCGCGCCTACATCACCTGCAACAAGAACGGCATCCCCTTCGATCCGGAAAAGCCCTTCGTCACCTCGGGCGTTCGCCTCGGCGCACCGGCCGGCACGACGCGCGGCTTCAAGGAAGCGGAATTCAAGGAAATCGGCGAGCTCATCGTCGAGGTGCTTGACGGTCTCAAGGTCGCCAACTCCGACGAGGGCAATGCCGCCGTCGAAGCCAGCGTCCGTGAGAAGGTGGTGAAGCTCACCGACCGCTTCCCGATGTACGGCTACATGTGATCGGAAGGTTGCATGCGCTGCCCGTATTGCGGTTCCGAAGACAGCCAGGTGAAGGATTCCCGTCCGGCCGAGGACGGGAACGCCATTCGCCGCCGCCGCATCTGCCCGGATTGCGGCGGCCGGTTCACGACCTTCGAGCGGGTGCAGCTGCGTGAGCTGATGATCATCAAGAAGACCGGCCGGAAGGTGCCTTTCGACCGGGACAAGCTATTGCGCTCCTTCGAGATCGCGCTGCGCAAGCGCCCGGTCGATCGCGATCGCATCGAGCGGGCGGTATCCGGCATCGTCCGCCGCCTCGAAAGCTCCGGCGAGACCGAAATCCCCTCCGAGGAAATCGGTCTCCAGGTGCTCGAAGCCCTGAAGAGCCTCGACGACGTCGCCTTCGTGCGTTACGCCTCCGTCTATCGGGATTTCTCCCACGCCGAGGATTTCGAGAAGGTCATTGCCGAGATCAGCGCCAAGATCGCGCGCGATCCCAGCGAATAGCTGGTGGAGCGACATATGAGCGGGCCGACGCGTGAGGACGAGAGATTCATGGCGGCGGCACTGCGCCTCGCCCGCCGCAATCTCGGTCTGACATCCACCAATCCCTCGGTCGGTTGCCTCATCGTCATGGACGGAACGATCGTTGGCCGTGCTGTAACCGCGTCCAGCGGCCGCCCCCATGCCGAGACCCAGGCGCTCGCGGACGCCGGCGACAAGGCGCGGGGTGCGACCGCCTACGTCACCCTCGAACCCTGTTCGCATCACGGCAGGACGCCGCCCTGCGCCGATGCACTGATCGCCTCGGGCGTCGCCCGGGTCGTCGTTTGCATTCTCGATCCGGACGAGCGCGTCGCCGGCCGTGGGGTGGTGATGCTCCGCGACGCCGGCATCGATGTCGATATCGGTGTCCTTCGCGATGAGGGTGAGCAGGTGCTCGAAGCCTACCTCATGCGCCAGCGCATGAAACGCCCGCATGTGACTCTGAAGCTTGCGGTTTCCTCCGACGGCATGATCGGCCGAAAGGGGGAAGGGCAGGTCAGGATCACCGGTGCGGTCTCGCGCGCCCAGGTCCAGGTGCTGCGTGCCGAGACGGATGCCATCCTCGTCGGGGTCGGCACGGCAAATGCCGACGACCCGGAACTCACCGTCCGGTTACCCGGGCTTGAAGAGCGTTCGCCGATCCGCATCGTCCTTGATCGTCGTCTCGATCTGGCGGTGGGGTCGAAACTGGTGAGCTCGGCGCGCAACGTTCCGCTGATCGTCGTCGCCGGCGACGCGGCGTACCCTTCTCCCCGCGAGCGGGGAGAAGGTGCCCGAAGGGCGGATGAGGGGCAGAACAGTTTGCCCCTCTCCCTGCAGGCGGGGAGAGGGGGCGATTACGCCGCACGTCGAAAAACCCTTGAAGCTGCTGGCGTCGAAGTGTTGAATGCGGACACCGTCCAAGACCTCCTAACCGCACTCGCCTCGCGCGGCATTTCCTCGCTTCTCGTCGAAGGCGGGGCGCGGGCGGCGCGCCAGTTTCTCGATGCGGGTCTCGTCGATCGAATTCTGCTTTACACAGGCCCGGCGACCATTGGCGAAGAGGGTATCCGATCCCCATTTGATCGGGCGACCGTACCGGCGGGATTCTCGCTTGAGCGCGCGGCCCGGTACGGGGACGACATTTTCGAGGATTACGAAAGAGATACCGGATGTTCACAGGCATAATCACCGATATCGGTACCGTGGAGAAGGTCACGGCGCTCAGGGAAGGCATCAAGCTTCGCGTCGCGACCAGCTATGATCCGACGACGATCGACATGGGCGCCTCGATCGCCCATGCCGGCGTGTGCCTGACCGTGACGGCGCTGCCGGAGGCCGGCAGCAACGATCGGTGGTTCGAAGTCGAGGCCTGGGAAGAGGCCCTGAGGCTGACGACGATTTCCGACTGGCGGGAGGGGACGTGCATCAATCTCGAGCGCTCGCTGAAGATCGGCGACGAGCTTGGCGGCCACATCGTCTCTGGCCACGTGGACGGCCAGGCGGAAATCCTCGCCGTCGAGGCGGAAGGCGACGCCGTGCGATTCCGGCTCAGGGCACCGGAACATCTCGCCCGCTTTGTCGCGCCGAAAGGCTCCGTTGCACTCGACGGTACATCGCTCACCGTCAATCGGGTGGATGGCGCCGAGTTCGACGTGCTGTTGATTCGCCATTCGCTCGAGGTCACCACCTGGGGCGAGCGCAGGGCCGGCGACCACGTCAATTTCGAGGTCGACACCATGGCGCGCTATGCCGCTAGGCTTGCCGAATTTCCGGCTCCGAAGGGGGAGTGATCCTTTCTG
This sequence comes from Sinorhizobium glycinis, assembly GCF_001651865.1. GTDB lineage: Bacteria > Pseudomonadota > Alphaproteobacteria > Rhizobiales > Rhizobiaceae > Sinorhizobium > Sinorhizobium glycinis. The sequence goes on along the minus strand of NZ_LPUX01000053.1, from coordinate 186,773 downwards.
TCGACGGCCGGTTGGCCAAAGGGTCGATGCGCTCCAGTGGATGCGAAGGGCAAGCTAAGCAGTCAGTACATCCTCTATTCGGATCGGCAGGGTGCGCACGCGCTTGCCGGTCGCGTGGAAGACGGCATTGGCGACCGCCGGGGCCATGCCGACGAGGGCGATCTCGCCAAGTCCCTTGACGCCGAGCGGGTTGACGTGCGGATCGACCTCCTCGACGAAGTACGCCTCAAGCCGCGGGATATCTAAATTTACCGGCACAAGGTAGTCAGCCATGTGGGCGTTGACCGGGCGCCCGTCGCGCGGGTCGAGAACGGTCCGCTCCATGAGTGCCATGCCGATTCCGCCGATCATGCCGCCGGTACACTGGCTCGCGGCAAGGCGTGGATTGACGACGCGGCCGATGCCGTAGGCGCCGACAGCGCGGCGCACGCGGATCGTACCGACGTCAGGATCGACGGCGACCTCGACAAACACTGCTCCGAAGGAATGCATGGAATAGCGCTCGGCCGCGTCCTTGTCTCGCTGCGAGGAGGCCTCGGCCTCGATCGGCGCCCCGAGACTCGAAACGACCTCTCCGTAGGATTGGCCTGCCGACAGGTCGCCCGGACGGCGCAGCCGGCCGTCAGTCCATTCGATAGCGTCGAGCGCCGCGCCGAACACCGGCAGTCGCTGGTCGGCAACAGCCTGCCTCGCAGCTTTCTCCTGCACCGCGATGCAGGCGGCCCGAATTGCCGAGCCGACGGAGGCCATTGTCCATGAGCCTCCATGGGACGGAGCAGGCGGAAAATCCGAGCTGCCAAGGCTGAAACGCACCTGGTCCATCGGCAGGCCGAGCGTTTCGGCAGCCACCTGTGTCATCGACGTATAGGTCCCCGGACCCATGTCGCTCGCCGCCACGGCGACTTCGGCAGTGCCGTCAGGGAGCAGGCGCACGCGTGCGCTGGAGGGCGCGTGGTAGGCCGGATAGGTGGCCGAGGCCATCCCCATGCCGATCAGGAGACGTCCGTCGCGCATGGAGCGCGGCTCCGGAGCTCGGCGTGACCAACCGAAGTGCCCGGCGGCGAGTTCGTAGCATTTCATCAGCGAGCGGCTGGAGAAGGGCTTGTTCTCGCTCTCGTCGATTTCAGGTTCGTTACGCCGCCGCAGTTCGACAGGATCGAGCCCGAGGACGTAGGACAGTTCGTCCAATGCACATTCGAGCGCAAAGATGCCGCTCGCCTCGCCGGGCCCGCGCATATGATTCGGCGTACCGATGTCGAGCTGCCGCAGTCTGTACTGCGTGCGCACGTTCGGACAGGAATACATGTAGCCGCTGGCGCTGGTAAGCGCCTCCGTGAACTGTTCGTAGCGGCTGGTTTCGCCAGAACCCTCATGGAGGAGACTTGTCAGCTTGCCGTCCGCCGTTGCGCCGAGCGCCACTCGCTGCAGCGTGCGCGGCCGGTGACCGGTGGTGAAGAACATCTGCTTGCGCGTCAGCACGAGCTTGACGGCTCGCCCGGTCTGCCGCGCCGCCATGGCAGCAAGGGTTACATGCGGCCATGTCCTGAGGCTCGTGCCGAAGGCGCCGCCGATGAAGGGACAGATGACCTGCACATTCCCGGCCGGAATGCCGAATATCGCTGCGATCTCCGCCTGTTCATTGACGACGAACTGGCTCTTGCTCCAAAGCGTGAGACGATCGCCGCTCCAGGCGGCGATCGTCGCATGCGGCTCCATCGGGTTATGGTTTTCCCGCGCAATCTCGTAGATTTGGTCGATCTTCACGGGCGCACCGGCAAGCCTGCCATCCGCGTCGCCGCGCGAAGTGTCGGCGTGTCCCGCGGCCGCTTCCGGAACGATCGGTGTTACTGTCGGGTCGGACGGATCGACGGTCGGCCGCTCCGCTTCGTAGACGACCTCCAGCGCCGAGGCGGCCCGTTCGGCACGGTCGGGTGTGTCGGCGACGACGATTGCCACCGGTTGCCCGTAGAAGCGCACGCGGTCGTCCTGCAGCACATGGAGCCGCTCTCCGACCGCAGGGTCAATGTAGCTCTTATGCTCGCCATAGGGCAGGCGAGGCGCGTTCTGATGCGTAATTACCGCAATGATGCCGGGCATGGATTCGGCCATGGCGCTGTCGATGCCGGCGATGCGGCCAAGGCCGACAGTGGCGCTGACGATCACCGCATAGACCTGGCCCGGCTGATTGAAATCCGCCGCGTATCGCGCACCCCCGGTCACCTTGGCGCGCCCGTCCACTCGGGGCAGCGGTTTTCCGATGACACTCGTTGTCATGCGACTTCTCCCGTCATTTCGAGCGCCCGGACGATCGTCCGTGGCAGGAGCTCGACTTTATAATGGTTGTGCTTCAGCGGCCGGGCGTCCTGCACCGCCAATCGAGCGGCCGCCTCAAACGCCGGGCGGTCCGGTGCCTTGCCGATCAGCGCCTCCTCCACGGCGCGTAGGCGCCAGGGCCGCGTGCCCACGCCGCCGGCGGCGAGCCGCGCCTCGCGGATCCGGCCGCCTTCGATGTCCAGCGCAGCCGCCGCCGAGACGAGCGCGAATTCATAGGAGGCCCGATCGCGCACTTTCAGATAGCGCGCGCGGCGGCTGTAGGCTCCTGCTGGAACATGCACGTCAATGATAAGCTCGCCCGGCAACAAAGTGTGTTCGAGATGCGGCGTATCGCCTGGCAGACGGTAGAGGTCCTCCACCGGAAAGTTGCGTTCCCCCTGCGGACCCATGACCCGCATGGTCGCGTCGAGAGCGACGAGAGCGACCGCGAGGTCCGAAGGATGCGTTGCTAAGCAATGATTGCTCGTGCCGAGAATGGCATGCCCGGCATGGAGACCGTCGATCGCCGCACAGCCCGAGCCCGGCTCGCGCTTGTTGCAGGGCGCGTCGAGCATCCGGAAATAGGGACAGCGGACGCGCTGGAGCAAGTTGCCGCCGATCGAGGCCATGTTCCTGAGTTGCGGCGAGGCGCCCTCGATCAGGCTCTCGGCGATGAGCGGTTGAAGGGCCTGCACCTCCGGGTGAGCCGCGACGTCAGCCATCCGAGCGAGCGCGCCGATTACGAGAGCGTCGCCTTCGACATGGATGTCGGCCAATGGAAGTGCGTTGATGTCGATGAGCCGTTCAGGACGCTCCACCTCCTCGCGCATGAGATCGACAAGCGTGGTTCCGCCGGCGATAAAGCGCGCGCCGGCTGTGGCGGCCGCCATCGCCTCCTCGACCGTCTGCGCCTTCTCGAGAGTGAAGGGGAGCATTGTCAGGTCCTCTCCGCTGCATCCGCTATCGCCGCGACGATCCCCGGATAGGCGCCGCACCGACAGATATTGCCGCTCATCCAGAACTGGATTTCCTCAGGCGAGCCCGCGTGGCCTTCCGCGATGCAGCCGACGCCCGACATGATCTGGCCGGGAGTGCAGTAGCCGCATTGCAGCCCCTCATGCTGAATAAAAGCCGCCTGCAGCGGATGGAGTTCTTCGCCCTTGGCAAGGCCCTCGATCGTCGTGATTTCGGCGCCGTCGTGCATGGCGGCCAGGGTCAGACAGGAAACGACCCGCCTGCCGTTGAGAAGAATAGTGCAGGCACCACAGGCACCCTGGTTGCAGCCCTTTTTCGTACCGGTGAGGTCGAGAGTTTCGCGCAGCACATCGAGCAGGGATTGCCGAGGATCGAGCTCGAGTTCTCGTGCCTCACCGTTGACGATCAAACGGACCCGTTCGAGGGCTTTGCCGATTTGGCCAGGAGCAGGGGCCGACTGGGCGGACATGTTGGGGATTGTCACGAGCGAAGCGGCGCCTCCTGTCATTTGAAGCACCGTCCGGCGCGAGATTGGCAGGGTCGGGACGGGCCGCGAACCTGCTTCTGCATTGCTGGATGTTGGCTCTCGGTCGATCATCAGATCCTCCTGAGAATGCGGTGCGACGGCTGCGATCTAAGGGAACATGCATTCCTGTCCGCGATGCCCACGGCTTCGGATGAAACGCTATTTATTTCCCTGATGCCCGCCAGTGATCAGAGTGCTGTTTTTTGTACGAGAGTGCTGTCTCCCATCAGCGCGACAGGCCGCCGATACTTACGCGTGAACCGGAGGTTGGATCTATCTACGAGAGACGAAGGCGGCGCCAATGGCCGGGCGTTACATTCATGGCTTTGACGAAACTGCGGGTGAGGTGACTTTGATCCGCAAAGCCGCAGCGACTTGCGATCTGCTCGATTGGCAAGTCTGATTTGAGGAGGAGCTCCTGCGCGCGTTCTATACGCCGCGCGAGCAGCCACTGCAGAGGAGACGTTCCGGTCGTTGCCTTGAAGGCGCGGGCGAAATGACTGCGCGAGAGCCGACAGGCGCGGGCGAGTTCATCGAGGCCGACCTTTCCGTCCATATGGGCCAGCAGCATCTCCTTCGCCCGGCGTTCCTGCCACGGCGCCAGTCCTCCTGTCGGACGCGCGACGGCAGGGTTCTCTGCGTAATGGGTGGTGAGATGAGTGAGCAGCGCCAGAGCGATGTAATCGACAAAAAGGCGGCTCGTGGTTTCCGGGCGCTCGAATGCAGGAGCCAGGCATCCTGCGAGATTCCTGATGATGTTGTCGCTGAAAGCCACACCGTTGGCCGTCCGAAGCTCTCCTACCGATTTCAGATCGTGCTCCTGCTCGAACTGACGAAGCGCCTCGCGCGGCGTGTACATGGAGACGCAATCCACCGTTCCACGCGTTACCGAGGCGTGCTCCTCGTTCAGGTCGAGAAATAGGAACTGCCCTCGATCAAGCGGCATCATGGCGACTGGCTTGCCGTTTACCCAATACGGAATGGCGGGCAATTCGCGCCGCTGGAGGCAAAGCAGATAACCATTGCTGGTTTCCATTCGGACGGGCGCCGCGGCTGCGGAGTCGTTCCAACAGTGCCGGCTACCTGAGATTTCTGCCAATTGCAGGTAACGGGTGGTTAGAGTGGGAGGCTCATCCAGCCCCACGAACCTGCCCAAGCGCTGCCCAAGTTTCCCACTCATTGGCGCCCCCCAACAGTCGAACTGCAGGCGAACTATACTTTGTCGGTTGCGCAATTGAAACGCGCTTACTGCAGTTGCAGTGGGCGAAATGTCGGGCGGCATCCCTCGATTGAGGACGCCTCCACGCGGCGGGCTGGGAAACCCACGCCGTTTCCCAGCCCCCTTACCGCTTTTTCGACGAGATCAGCGCACGTAGATTGTCAAACCACCATCGGCGGCTTCCTCGGCGCCGGCGATGTTGTTCATCTCGACGTTTTGCGCCTTCAGTTTGGCGGACAACGGCCTGTTGGCCTCGACTGCGGCAAGCAGGCTGGCGCGTTGTTCCGCCGAGGCCTCATCGATCCACATGCGGGTCTGGTTCTCCTGCTTCAACGTATCGACGTCGACGATCCTGACGTTGTCGCCCTTGAAGTTGCGAACGCTTTGGTCGATGTGGCTCGGCCAGTTCATCTTGGCGTCGGTGGCATAGGTGATGCCGCCGAAGCTCAGTGTGGAGAGGGCGGCGATGATGGAGAAAGTCGCAATGCGGTTCATTGTCATGCTCCTTTGGTTGGCGGCTCGGCCCGGCCGGTCGATCGAACGCGTGACTCGTTGCGATTGCTGAGCCGGTCGGGCGAGCTCCGCATGGCCAGCACGGACCGTTTGCGGGTGGGGCCATCCGCAGCGAGAGCGCTGGACTGTTTCGACTGGTTGAGGCGGCGTTTGCCCTTTCGCTGTCGGGTGCCGCGCCGTGCCAACGGTTACGAAACTGAGCCGGAATGTGGCCCTTTCGATGACGTAAGCCGCTGAAAATAATTAAAAATTGTTCATGTTCGCCGATGCCGAGGGGGCATGCAAAAGCGCCGAAGCCCGGCGTTCGGATCAGGCTGCGCCAGCTAGCCGCCGCTCGAACATGAGCATCGGTCTGCCGTGATAGGTCGTGCGCCAGAATTCCTTGAACCCGTGCTTGAGCGCGACCCTGATCGAAGCCCCGTTGCCTGGCTCGATGATGCAGGTCTTTCTGAGGGAAGGAAACTCGCGGTCGCCCCAGGCGAGTGCGGCGGAGACGGCCTCCGACGCGAGGCCGCGGCCATGGCTCTTCGGCGAAAGCGCCCAGCCCATCTCCATCGTTCCCTCGAGCGATGGTGTGATCTGGCGATGGGGATCGTGGAAGCCGGCTTCGCCGATGAACGCACCGCCCTCCTTCTCCTGGATCGCGAAGAAACCGAAGCCGAAATAGTGCCACATCCCGACCTGGCGCAAGAAGCGAGTCCAGGATTGTTCGCGCGTGTAGGGAACGCCACCTACGTGACGCGTCACCTCCTCGTCCCCGAAGAGCGCGCTGTAGGAGGGAAAGTCGTCGCGCCGGTAGGGGCGCAGTAGAAGCCGCTCGGTTTCGATTACGGGCACACGATGCATTTTCACTCCGGTTTGGCTGATAGGGGAAGTGGAGTCAGGTCCGGAGCACAGCCCGGCTCGCCGTCCCAATAGTCCGTTGCCGATCGAGGGCGGCCGATAAAGTCGAACGAAGTCTCGCCTATGTCGGCCCGCCGGGTCCTGGCCAGGAACTTCCCGGAATCGGGATATTCGCAGATTTCCGTCGCCGCCATGGTCGATATGGACAGGTACTTGAGCGGCAGTGTTCCGGTATTGATCAGGTGATGCGCCGTCTCGGGGCCGCCGGCCGGTGCGCCGAGCACGTCGCCGGGGCCGACGGCGTAGCGTTCTCCGCCGAAGCGGTATGTTCCCTCTCCCTCGAGAATGACGAACAGTTCTTCCTCGACATGGTGGTTGTGAAAGGGGCAGCCGGATTTGCCGGGCGGCACCTCGCCATAGCTGATGCCGAGGTCCTTCAGGCCAAGAAGCGCGCCGAACGAGGCGTCGCGCGATTCGAAGAAGGAGCCTCTGTGCCAGTGATTGAGGCCAAGCTCGCTCAGGCTGACGATCGGCTTTTGGACTTCCGTCATGGCTTTCCTCCCGGCCGTGGCTGCCCTTCGTCAGAATGGACAGCTTCACCTTGCAGAATCGGCTGCAATATACTTGAGGTTTAAATACTAGTATACGCCGGAATTGTCTTCGTGTGGCCTGGAGCGCCGCGTGGCGCGGCAAATGACCACCGCAAGGAGGAATTTGCTTGCCATTCGGCGCAGGCCGTGGTTTGACCGCCGCCTGCGCCGGCCAAGCCCGGCCGATATTTCAAGACAGGTGATCCATGGCGAAGACCAAGCCCGTCCGCATCCTGATTGTGGAAGCGCGCTTCTATGACGAAATGGCGGATGCAATGCTCGACGGAGCGAAACATGCGCTCGACGCAGCTGGTGCGGCCTATGATATTGTCACGGTCCCGGGGGCGCTGGAAATTCCCGCGGCCATCGCCATGGCGCTCGACGGCGCCGACGACGGCGGCATCGAATATGACGGCTTCGTTGCGCTTGGCATGGTGATCCGCGGCGAAACCTACCATTTCGACATCGTCGCCAACGAGTCCGCGCGCGCTTTGATGGATCTTGCCGTGAGCGAAAGCCTGGCTCTCGGCAACGGCATCCTGACGGTGGAGAATGAGGAACAGGCGTGGGCGCGTGCCCGCCGGTCGGAAGGCGACAAGGGCGGCTTTGCCGCGCGCGCCGCGCTGACCATGATCGAACTGAAGAACAAGCTGAGTAAAGAACAGTGACGAACACTCCCTCGGATCAGCCGCAGAAGCAGGTCAACCAGCGCGGTGCCGCGCGTCTTGCGGCCGTTCAGGCGCTTTATCAGATGGAAATCGGCGGAACAGGCGTCCTCGAGATCGTTGCGGAGTTCGAGGCGCATCGGCTCGGCCAGGAACTGGACGGCGAGACTTATCTCAAGGCAGACGCCTCCTGGTTCCGGTCGATCGTCTCCGGGGTCGTGCGCGACCAGCGCAAACTCGACCCGCTGATCGGATCGGCCCTGCAGGACGATTGGGCGCTTTCACGGCTCGATTCCACCGTCCGCGCCATTCTGCGTGCCGGCACCTTCGAGCTGCTGGAGCGCAAGGACGTCCCGGTTCCGGTGATCGTCACCGAATATGTCGAGATCGCCAAGGCCTTCTTCGAGGACGAGGAGCCGAAGCTCGTCAACGCCGTCCTCGACCGGATCGCCAAGCAGATCCGCGGCGAAAGGCGGAAATAGCCCCTCATGTTTGTTGCGGCCGCTGACGACATCGGAACGGTTTTTCGCGATGCCCGCCGCAACGTTCTTTTACTGACCGTCGCACAGGCCTTGCTCGGCGTAGTTGGGCCGATCAGCTTCGCCGTCGGCGGTATTGCCGGCCATCAATTGCTCGGCGACGACAAGTCGCTCGCGACCGCGCCTCTGACCGCGTTCAATGTCGGCATGGCGCTTGGCGTCATCCTGGTGGCGATCCTGTCGAGATCGGTCGGGCGGCGCTTTGCATTCATGACCGGCGCGACGATTGCCGTGATCGGCGGCACGATCACTGCGGCCGCGCTTTTCCAGGAGAGTTTCTGGCTTTTCGCCGCCGGATTGGCCATTCTCGGGTCTTCGAGCGGCTTTACCCAGAAACTGCGGTTCGCCGCCGCGGATGCATCGCCGTCATTCTACAAGGCAAAGGCGATTTCCTGGATTCTCGGCGGCGGCATCGTCTCGGCGATCCTTGGGCCACAGATCGTCATCTTCGCCGGCGACTATTTCGCACCTGTCTGGTTCGCCGGCGCTTTCGTCGCTCTCATCCCCGTCTGCCTCTTCGCCCTTCTCTTCTTCATGCCCCTGCGGCTTCCGGAGACCACGGCGGCGTCTTCCGTGCAAGCGGGCTTGCCGGCCCGGTCGCTCCGCGAGATCGCCGGCAGCCAGCGCTTTCTGACCGGAATGGTCTGCGGCATCTCCTCCTATGCGCTGATGACCTTCATGATGACCGGCGCCCCGGTTGCCATGGTCGTCGACTGCGGCTTTTCGAGCGATCTCGCGACGCTCGGTATCCAGTGGCACGTGCTTGCCATGTTCGCTCCAAGCTTCGCCACCGGCTGGCTGATAAGCCGCTTCGGCGCGGAGCGCGTCGTCGCCTGTGGGCTCTTGCTGCTCATGGGCTGTGCGGCCGTCGCCCATCTGGGCGTGGCGCTCTGGAATTTCTGGGGCGCGCTGGTTCTCCTCGGGCTCGGCTGGAACTTCGGCTTCATCGGTGCGACGGCAATCGTTGCCCAGAGCTACCGCCCGCACGAGGCGGACAAGGTCCAGGGCTTCCACGACTTGGTGCTGTTTTCAACCGTCGCCGGCTCGTCTTTCGCCTCCGGCAAAGTTCTGGCCGTATACGGCTGGGACATGCTCAATGCCGTCATCTGGCCGGTGGCGGGCCTTTGCCTCTTGCTCCTCTTTCTGCTGATGCGTGCAGGCAAGAGAGCTGCAGCCTGAAGCCGCTCCCGCTTTCCTGACGAAACCTGACCATCAGGGGGAAGCCTTCCGCATTTTCAGGGGCTTGACGATCCACATTCGCAACCGCACTCTGGCCGCGCCGTGAGGGGATGCCGCTTGCATGATTCCTCAAATCGGAAACGATTTGAGGACAAAATCATGCAGCAATCCAAAGTGCTACAGCGACCTTTGCGCGTCCAATCGGACGCGCGGCGCTGTAGAGGAGGCGGTATGCGATTCGCGGTGTAGAGGGGCCTGCGGCAGGGAGTTGAGGCCGCGGGTTTAAACGGAGGAAAGTGCGAAATGACCATACTTTTGGGCGTTATCGCATGCGGGTTGCTTTCGGTGGCCTACGCCATCTGGGCGACACAGTCGGTGCTGGCCGCCGACCAGGGGAATGCCCGCATGCAGGAGATCGCAGGTTTTATCAGAGAGGGGGCACAGGCCTACCTCGCCCGTCAGTACACAACCATTGCCATCGTCGGTGTCGTCGTCTTCATCGCCGCATGGGTTCTGCTCTCGAGTGCGGCCGCCATCGGGTTCCTGATCGGCGCGGTGCTTTCGGGCGCGGCCGGCTTCATCGGCATGCATGTTTCGGTCAGGGCCAATGTCCGCACGGCCCAGGCCGCCTCGGTCAGCCTCGCCTCCGGTCTTGAAATCGCCTTCAAATCCGGTGCGATCACCGGACTCCTGGTGGCCGGCCTCGCTCTCTTGGGCGTCTCGGTCTACTACTTCATACTCACCGTCGGCCTCGGCCATGAACCGGCCGGGCGCGAGGTCATCGATTCACTTGTCGCACTCGGCTTCGGCGCTTCGCTGATCTCGATCTTCGCCCGCCTCGGCGGCGGTATATTCACCAAGGGCGCCGACGTTGGCGGTGACCTCGTCGGCAAGGTGGAAGCCGGCATCCCCGAAGACGATCCGCGCAATCCGGCGACGATCGCCGACAATGTCGGCGACAATGTCGGCGACTGCGCCGGCATGGCGGCGGACCTCTTCGAGACCTACGCGGTGTCCGTCGTGGCAACCATGGTGCTCGCATCTATCTTCTTCGCCGGTGCGCCGGTGCTCGCGACCGTGATGGTCTATCCGCTGGCGATCTGCGCCGCCTGCATCATCACCTCGATCATCGGCACCTTTTTCGTCAAGCTCGGCACCAACGGTTCGATCATGGGAGCGCTCTACCGGGGACTGATCGTTACGGGCGCACTATCGATCTTCGGTCTCGGCGCCGCGACGTCGCTGACGATCGGCTGGGGTTCGATTGGAACCGTTGCAGGCCAGGACGTCACCGGCTGGGCCCTGTTCGCGTGCGGCATCATCGGCCTCGTCGTCACCGCGCTCATCGTCGTGATTACCGAATATTACACGGGCACGAACAAGCGGCCGGTGAACTCGATCGCGCAGGCCTCGGTCACCGGTCACGGCACCAACGTGATCCAGGGCCTGGCCGTCTCGCTCGAATCGACCGCCTTGCCGGCAATCGTCATCGTCGGCGGCATCATCACGACCTATCAGTTCGCCGGCCTTTTCGGGACTGCGATCGCCGTCACGGCCATGTTGGGCCTCGCCGGCATGATCGTCGCGCTCGATGCCTTCGGCCCGGTCACCGACAATGCCGGTGGCATTGCGGAGATGTCGCACCTGCCGCCCGAGGTGCGCAAGTCGACCGACGCCCTCGATGCGGTCGGCAACACGACGAAGGCGGTGACCAAAGGCTACGCGATCGGCTCTGCGGGGCTCGGTGCGCTCGTGCTGTTCGCGGCCTATTCCAACGACCTCACCTATTTCGCCGCGAATGGCGACAAGCATCCCTACTTCGCCGACGTCGGCACGATATCGTTCGATCTCTCGAACCCTTATGTCGTCGCCGGGCTGATCTTCGGCGGTCTCATTCCCTATCTGTTCGGCGGCATTGCCATGACCGCCGTCGGAAGGGCAGGGGGCGCCGTCGTCGAGGAAGTGCGCCGTCAATTCAAGGAAAAGCCGGGCATCATGGAAGGCAAGGACCGGCCGGACTATGGCCGCGCCGTCGACATGCTCACCAAGGCGGCGATCCGGGAGATGATCATTCCCTCGCTCTTGCCGGTGCTGGCACCGATCGTCGTCTATTTCGGCGTGCTGCTGATTTCCGGGTCGAAAGCCTCGGCCTTTGCGGCGCTCGGCGCCTCGTTGCTTGGCGTCATCGTCAACGGCCTGTTCGTGGCGGTTTCGATGACCTCCGGGGGCGGTGCCTGGGATAATGCGAAGAAGAGCTTCGAGGACGGTTTCGTCGACAAGAACGGCACGCGTCACATGAAGGGCTCGGAGGCGCACAAGGCGTCGGTCACCGGCGACACGGTCGGCGATCCTTACAAGGATACGGCCGGTCCGGCCGTCAATCCGGCGATCAAGATCACCAACATCGTGGCACTGCTGCTGTTGGCCGTGCTCGCCTGACCGAGACCGCAAAAGCAAAGACCCGCGGAACCTGGTTCCGCGGGTCTTTTGTGTTTTGAGGCGTGTTTACTTACCAAAATCCTTGAAGAGATTTCGCGCCGCTGCCTGTCCGGCACCCGGGCCGCTCAGCAACTGCCCGAGGAAGCTCGTTTCCTTGCCGCCCGTCGGCGTCGTGCGCGACAGCATGTCGAAGACCTTGCCGTCCTTCATGGTGTAGTGGGCAAGCTGGCTGACGACGCCTTCCTTGTCGAAATAGACGGCGAGGATCGACTGGTCGATGATCTTCGGCTTCATGAAGGCAACCGGCCGCTTGCGCTTCTGCGAGATGTAATAGAACACCTCGTTGTCGAAAGTCGCTGTGGTTGACGGGGTGCCCAGCGACAGCATGACCTGTTCCCGGCTCGATCCGACGGGAACGAGGTTCAGCGTTTCCTGATCGACGACATAGCCCTGGTGCAGGACTTCGCCAACATCCATTGCCTGGCAGCCGCCAAGCACTCCAGTGCATAGGGAAGCCACGACCACGGCACGGCCAAGAACTTTCAGGTTTGATGTCAGATACCGCTTCGTCAAAGACTGCTCCCCTGGAGTAACGATGGCATATGCGCCATTGCAATTCGTGCCTGCTTCGGTAAACCAGCTTCGGCTATCATGCAATAACGTCATGGGCGCGTGCCCGTGAATCGAGAAAGCCACGGCTGGGCTTTGTTATGATTTTTGGACTGTTCAAGAGAAAAAGCGGCAACATTGCGATTGTGGAGCGCCAGTATGGGCTTCTGACCGCGGCGGCGCGCCAGCCGTTTCTCTATAGCGACCTCGATGTGCCGGACACGGTGATGGGCCGTTTCGAGATGTTGTCGGCGATCCTGATCCTCTATTTCCGCCGCACCCGGGCCTCGGCACGCACCGGCCAGGAAATCGCGCAGGAGATCGTCGATGCCTTCTTCGAGGATGTCGACCATTCGATCCGCGAGCTTGGCGTCGGCGATGTCAGCGTGCCGAAGAAGATGAAGAAGTTCGCCGGCATGTTCTACGGCCGGTTGGAGTCCTATGCGGCGGCGCTCGAGAACGGCGACAGGCAGGCGCTTTCCGGCGCGCTGCGGCGCAATTTCCATCCGCAACAAGAAGATGCGCCGCCGATGGCAGGCTTGGCGCGCTATCTCATTTCCGTAGAAGCCGCACTCGCGGAGGTCCCGGAAGAGCTGGTAGAAACGGGACAGTTGCGCGTTCCGCCGGCAGGGAGCCAATAGGCGCTCGGCAACGCAGCGGCATCTTAGCATCGTTAGAGGCGCGGTGCTGCAGAAAGGATCTTTGTCATGAGGCACGAAAACAAACCGGCATTTTCCTACCCGGTGAATGTAGGGCATATTTCGGCCAATCCGGTCGGCGTGCGTCTGTCTGCCAGCGAGGCCGAGCGAAGGGAACTCGCTGCACTTTGGAAGGTCAATGAGGTTCGCTCGCTTGTCGCCGACCTGCAGATCGGTCGCTGGAAAAAGGACGGGGTCAAGATCAAGGGCGAGGTGCGGGCCGAGCTCGTCCAGACCTGCGTCGTCACCCTGGACCCCGTGGAGTCGGAGATATCCGAGCCGGTAGAGGCGATCTTCGTGCCGGAGGGCTCCCGCCTGGCGCGGCAAGCCGACAATGACGGCGGCGAGATGATCCTCGATCCGGGCGGGCCGGACATTCCCGACACTTTTTCCGGCGATACGATCGACGTGGGCGTGGTCGTCAGCGAGCATGTGGCGCTGGCGATCGATCCCTATCCCCGCAAGGAGGGCGCCGTCTTCGGCGAGCGCATCGAAAGCTCGGCGGCGGATGACAAGCGGCCCAACCCGTTCGCGGTCCTGAAGGATTTGAAAAAGGATTGAAACGGAGTCGGCCGGGCTTACAATTCGGTTGTCACGCAGACGAAAAGCAGTATTTTGGCCCGACTCCAGCCGAAGGGGCCGCTGTGCCGACACGCTGCATGCTGGCCCACTGCATGTCTCCTTAAATCGACCTCGATTTAAGGACGAAGACATGCAGCAATTCAAAGTGCTACAGCGACCATTGCGCGCCTGGTAAGGCGCGCGGCGCTGTAGGTGTCAGAAGGAAGGACGGATGGCCGTTGCGTGAAGATTGCGCAGCGGCGGAATGCGTCGCGTGGCGGGAAAAAGGGATAAGACACGCGTGGTCAGAATTTCACTTGACGTTATGGGGGGCGACTATGGTCCGGAGGTCGTCATCCCCGGCGCTGCCAGGGCGCTCGAACGTCACCCGGACATTAAGTTCGTCCTGTTCGGCCAGGAAGCGCGTTGCGCCGAACTCCTTTCCAAGTACCCGAAGCTTCAGACGAGCAGCACTTTTCATGATTGTGAAATCGCCGTCGGCATGGACGAGAAGCCGAGCCAGGCGCTGAGGCGCGGCCGCGGCAAGTCGAGCATGTGGAAAGCGATCGACGCCATCAATGCCGACGAGGCCGATGTGGTAGTCTCGGCCGGTAACACGGGCGCGCTGATGGCCATGTCGGTCTTCTGCCTTCGCACCATGCAGGGCATTCAGCGTCCGGCGATCGCGGCCATCTGGCCGACGCTCAAGGGCGAGAGCATCGTGCTCGATGTCGGCGCGACGATCGGCGCCGACGCGCAGCAGTTGATGGACTTCGCCTTGATGGGCGGTGCCATGGCCCGTGCCCTCTTCGAGGTCGAACGCCCCTCCGTCGGCCTTCTGAATGTCGGCGTCGAGGAGATCAAGGGACAGGAAGAGGTCAAGGAGGCCGGCAGGCTCATCCGTGAGGCCAATATCGAGGGGATCGATTACTACGGTTTCGTCGAGGGCGACGACATCGGCCGCGGCACCGTCGACGTCGTCGTCACCGAAGGCTTTTCCGGCAATATCGCGCTGAAGGCGGCCGAGGGCACGGCCCGCCAGATTGCCGAATATCTCCGGGCCGCGATGTCGCGTACGCTTCTGGCGAAGATCGGCTATGTCTTCGCCAAGGCTGCCTTCGACCGGGTGCGCGAGAAGATGGACCCGCGCAAGGTCAATGGCGGCGTGTTCCTCGGGCTCAACGGCGTGGTCATCAAGAGCCACGGCGGCACGGATGCGGAAGGCTTCGCCGCCGCGATCGACGTCGGCTACGACATGGTGAAGAACGGCCTGAAGGCCAAGATAGAGGCCGACCTCGCACGCTATCACGGCGCCGAGCCGACCGAAGCCCTGCCGCCGGCATGATTGAAGAGGTTTGATTAGATGATCCGTTCTGTCGTTCGCGGCTTCGGTGCAGCGCTGCCGAAGCGGGTGATGACCAATAAGGAAATGGAATCCAGGGTCGACACGTCCGACGAATGGATCGTGCAGCGGACCGGCATCCGCCAGCGCCACATTGCCGGCGAGGGCGAGACGACCGCTTCTCTCGGTGAGGGGGCGGCGCGCGCGGCTCTCGATAGGGCCGGCCTGACGGCCGATGATCTCGACCTGATCATCGTTGCGACCTCGACCCCCGACAACACTTTCCCGGCGACCGCCGTCAATATCCAGAACCGCCTCGGCATGCGCCATGGCGCGGCCTTCGACCTGCAGGCGGTCTGTTCTGGCTTCGTCTATGCCGTCGCGACGGCCGACGCCTATATCCGCGGCGGTCTCGCCAAACGCGCCCTGGTCATCGGTGCCGAGACCTTCTCGCGCATTCTGGACTGGTCGGACCGTACGACCTGCGTGCTCTTCGGTGATGGCGCCGGCGCCATCATCCTCGAAGCGCAGAAGGGCGAAGGCACCAAGGCCGATCGCGGCGTGCTGACGGCGCAACTGCGCTCCGACGGCATCCATGGCGACAAGCTCTATGTCGACGGCGGCCCCTCGACGACCGGCACCGTCGGTCATCTCCGCATGGAGGGGCGCGAGGTCTTCAAGCATGCCGTCGGCATGATCACCGACGTGATCGAGGCGGCCTTCGAGGCCACGGGAACGACTGCGGACGACGTCGACTGGCTGGTGCCGCATCAAGCCAATCGGCGCATCATCGACGGTTCGGCGAGGAAGCTGGGCATTCCGAACGAAAAGGTTGTGGTGACGGTCGACCTGCATGGCAATACGTCGGCCGCTTCCATCCCGCTCGCGCTCGACGCCGCCGCCTCCGACGGGCGCATCAAGAAGGGTGACCTCGTGATGCTGGAAGCCATGGGCGGTGGCTTCACCTGGGGTTCCGTTCTCATCCGCTGGTAAAAATAATTGAATGACCGCAGGCGCTTGACCGAAAAAGGCAAGGGCAATAGTCTTCCATCGCTGATCGGCGTGCCAGACATCGGTGGGGGAAGATGAGCGGAAAAACAGTAACGCGAGCAGACTTGGCTGAGTCGGTATTTCGCAAGGTCGGTTTGTCTCGGACGGAGTCTGCCGAGTTGGTGGAGACCGTCATCGACGAGATCTGCAACGCAATCGTTCGCGGCGAGAGCGTGAAGCTGTCTTCTTTTGCAACCTTCCAGGTACGCGACAAGAACGAGCGCATCGGGCGCAACCCCAAAACGGGGGAGGAAGTGCCGATCTCGCCGCGCCGGGTGATGACGTTCAAGGCGTCCAACGTGCTGAAGCAGCGGGTCTTGAAGGCGCATATCACCCGCAAGGCCAAGCAGAAGCAGACCGGCACCGCCTCCTGAGGCGCGCCCGCAACCACAATGTGGTTGAAAACCCATCCATAAGCCATTGAAATGGACCTGATTCGTGCGATCATCGCTCACGAATCCTGTCATTGCGGGCGGTTGCCGTTGCGTGAATATGGAGATGGGGACGACATGGAAAAAAGCCCGGACGCCTTCCGCACCATCAGCGAGGTCGCAGACGAACTCGACCTGCCGCAGCATGTGCTGAGGTTCTGGGAGACGCGTTTCCAGCAGATCAAGCCGATGAAGCGTGGCGGCGGCCGACGCTACTACCGGCCCGAGGACGTCGATCTGCTCAAGGGCATTCGCCACCTGCTCTACGATCACGGCTACACGATCAAGGGCGTGCAGAAGCTTCTGAAGGCCAACGGCAACAAGTTTGTCGCGGCGATCGCGAGCGGCGACCTCGCCACCGTCGAGGCGCTTGCGGCTTCCAGCCACGAAGAACCGCCGGCGCCGAAGATCGGTGTCGCCGATGAGGACCAGATCGTCGGCCGCCCCAAGGCGCCGGCAAGTCGACGCTTCTTCTCCTTTGGCGCCAGCAGCGACGATGCGGAAGTATCGATCGGCAAGACCTCCGTCAGCAAGGAGGACCGGGCGCTGCTGCAGGAAGCGCTTTACGATCTTCTGGAGTGCAAGCGCCTGCTCGACCAGGTGCGGTGACGGCTGGTCGCCGGACCACTTGGTAAGTTGTGGCGAACATGGCTTTCGGCGCGTGAACTCTTGCCCACTCGGCGCGCTGCCGCCGGCCTGCACCGGCGGTCCAGAGCCCACCGACAAGTCGGCGAGAACGCACGCGAACTAATCATGATTCGGGGAATAAATGGTCGGAGCGGCGGGATTCGAACCCACGACCCCTTGACCCCCAGTCAAGTGCGCTACCGGGCTGCGCTACGCTCCGACCCGCTTTGTTACAAGCCCGCTCTCATTAGTCGGAACATACGGGCGGCGCAAGGGGAAAATGGATTCTCGCCGGTGCTTCCCGCAGCTTTGGGAAAGCCGGAGTGGTGCCAGAAGCACTGGAGCGAACGGTTTTGTGATTTGGACGGCGGCAGGGGCGCGGATACACTACGCCCGCAACAACAGGAGAAGCCCTATGAAGCGCATCCTCGTACTTGCAGCCGCCCTCGCGCTTTCCGCGACGGCAGCATCAGCCGCGTGCCTCGGCCACAACACCACGGCCTCGGCGGACCCGGTAGACAAGGAGATCACGACGGCCAGCGTGACCGAGACCGAACAGTCAAAGCCGGCCGACGAGCTTCTCCTGCAGCAGAAGCTGCAGCAAGAACAGCCGGCTGCCGAAGACTAGGCCAGGAGAGCGGCGAACGCGGGTCTCGCCGGGCGCCCCATGGCGCCTTCGAGGCCCGCTTCCCGCGTCTGGGCCTAAACTCTCGGTTTCATGGCAGGGCGGGCCCTTCGGCACCGACCTGCCGCCGACTGCGGTATTCGAGCGCGGCGCATCCCCAAACAGTTCCGAGCAGCATATAGAAATGACGCCAGTGGTCGGTGTCGATGACATTGCCGATTCCGACATGGCCGAGCAGCGTCACCCACGCAATCATCAGATAGGGCTGCCAGGGCCGGTCGAGCAGAAGGAAGCGGAAGCCGAGTGTGAGCGTCCATGCAATCAGCGTCACGTAGGTGACGAAGCCCAGCCAGCCATAGGACGTGAGGCTTTTCAGCCAGACATTATGCTCGTCCTCCAGAAAGATGGTGCCGAACATCAGCGGCCCTATGCCGAGCGGGCTTTCCATCGACATCAGAAAGCCGATCCGATGCCGGTCGAAACGCCCGAGGTGCCCGCCGTCGTAATCCTGCACGAGTTGCGAGCGGCTCGAGAACAGTGTCGCCACCTGCTCCGATTGCAGCGCGGCGGCGAGTGCGGCCATGATGAAGAGGGCGCCGCAGAGTGCAATTACGAGAATTCTGAGCCGGAACAGGCCGCTGCGCTCCTTGAGGAGCATGACGAAGATCAGCGCGACGACGCAAAAGAGATTGAGCGCCCAGGCAGCGCGGGAAAAGGAGAGGAAGACGCCGAGGGTCAAGACAATCAGACCGGCGATTTTCAACGGAGCGCGCCGGATCGGCTGCGTCAGCAGGCCATGCACCAGGTAGAGCACCGGCGCGGCGAGAAACGGCCCGAACACGTTCGGGTCCTGGAATGCACCCTTGGCACGGTCGTAAAGGGTGAAGTTTTCCGCCCCGGGGATTGCGCCGAAATAGCCGAGAATACCGAGAAGGGCCGTGATGACCGCGCCCGAGACCCAGGCGTCGAAGATCAACCGCAGGCGCTGGTGGCGATCCTCGACAATCGCGGCGAAGAAGACCGCCGTAAGTGCCAGGAAGCCGGAAACGGCCATGTACATCGGTGCGGTTGCGAGTTCGGCCATTACCGTCAGCGACAGGATGCCACCGACCATGAAGAGCGTGAGCAGGGCGAGAAGGGGAGCGACGGAGCGTGAAATCTTCAGCCCGAACAGGAACCAGAGGCCGATGAGGCCGGCCATGAAGACTTCATAGGGCGCGGGCTCCGCAATGACGAAACCCGACAGGAAAACGCCGATCGTGACCAAGCCGGAGCCGATGATCGAAACCGCGGCGAGCTGCGGCCGGATGATGGCGAACGGAGGGGCGTTGGCGGCGATCAATACGCGCTTTCCGTGTTGAGCAGCCGGATGGGCGTTAGGAACAGAATCTTGAGGTCGAGGAGCAGCGACCAGTTCTCGATGTAGTAGAGGTCGAAGGCGGTGCGGAAGCGGATCTTTTCGTCATTGTCGATCTCGCCGCGCCAGCCGTTGATCTGTGCCCAGCCGGTGACGCCGGGCTTGACGCGATGACGGGCGAAGTAACCCTCTACGACATCCGAATAGGTGCGGTTGTGGGTCTGGGCGAGAACGGCATGCGGGCGCGGTCCGACAAGCGAGAGCTCGCCTTTCAGCACGTTGAAGATCTGCGGCAGTTCGTCGATCGAGGATTTGCGCAGGAAACGGCCGACAGGCGTGACGCGGGGATCCCCCTTGGTGACCGCGTTGCGGGCCGTCGGATCGCTCATATGCGTGTACATCGAGCGGAACTTGTAGACTTCGATGACCTCGTTGTTGAAGCCGTGGCGGTGCTGTTTGAATATGATCGGGCCGGGGGAGGTGAGTTTGACCGCGATCGCGGCGATCAGCATGACGGGCCAGAGCACAACGAGCGCCACGATGCTGAAGAAGATGTCGAAGCATCGTTTCGCGACGGAATCCCAATCGGCAATCGGTTTGTCGAAAATGTCGAGCATCGGCACCTGGCCGACATGGGAGTAGCTGCGCGGCCGGAAGCGCAGATTGTTGGCATGGGCGGCGAGGCGAATGTCCACCGGCAGCACCCAGAGTTTCCTCAGAAGTTCGAGGATGCGCTTCTCCGCCGTCAGGGGCAGCGAAAAGATCAGCATGTCGATCCGGGCGAGGCGCGCGAATTCGACGAGTTCGTCAATGGTTCCGAGCTTCGGGTAGCCGGCGATCACGTGCGGCGAGCGCCGCTCGTCGCGGTCGTCGAAGATGCCGCAAACGCGGATGTCGTTGTCCGGCTGGTGCTCGATGGTACGGATCAGGTCTTTTGCCGGAGCGCCGCCGCCGACGATCACCGCGCGGCGCTCCATCGTACCGTTGCGTGACCAATGCCGGATCGAGTAGGCGATGAAGGCGCGTTCGGCGACCAGGAAGAGCGCACCGGCGACGAACCAGCCGCCGACCCAGACGCGCGAATAGAGATGGCCCGATTTCAGAAAGAACAGGACAAGCGCGATCGTGCCGAAGGTCGCCGTCCAGGCGGCCAGAATGCGGGGCGTCATCCGCAGCCAGGCCCGGAGTGCCGGTACCTGGTAGGTATCGGCGCTCTGCATGGCGATCACGGCGAGCGCCGAGCCGAGCGCGAGAATGGCGAGGTAGACGGGCAAGTCCTGAAGCGCCGGACGGACATATTGCGTATTGATGGCATAGCCGATTGCAAAGAGGGCGCAGAGATCGAGCAGCCGGATGAGGCCGGTCATCATGGACGGCGTATAGGTATCGGCGCGGAACTGGAGCGCGATCTGGCGGGCCAGCGGGTTGAGCGGCGTCGGGTTCTTCTCGGCCTTCTTTTCGACGGGAGAGATCGTCCGGATATCGGCGACCTTCTTGCGAATGGCCTCGGTATCGAAGGTTTCGGGCCTGTCAAACTGGTTCATGGTGGCTTTCCGGCGCTGTCCCTTCGCCCGGATAGCACGAAGCCACTAAGAAACGCTTACGTTGTACGAAGACGTGCCTCGGCGAACAGCGATTCCTCTGTGAGTTCGCGATAAAGTTGCATGACGCGCCTGGTCATCACGGCAGCCGAGAAACGGGACTTGAATCGCTCCGCATCGGGCATCGTCCGGGCAGCCCAGTCCTGGTCGACGGCTGCGGCCGCCATGACCTCGGCTAGCGCCCTTGCATCTGTCGGCTCGACGAGGGCTCCGCTGTCGGCACCCAGCACCTCCGGCATGCCGCCGACACGGGATGCGATGACCGGCTTTCCGGCGGCGAGCGCCTCGAGAAGGATGTAGGGCATCGATTCTGCGCGAGAGGGGATCACGACGGTGCGGGCAAGGGCAAACGCGTCGCGAGCCTTCATCGCCGGGAGCATCCTGACGCGATTGCCGAGCCCCATGCGGGTTATCATGTCTTCATATCGGGATTGCTGCGGACCGTCGCCGACCATCAGGGCCGAGAGCGGCCGGCCGGCAAGATCCTCCGCCTTTGCAACGCCTTCGATAAAGACATCCGGGCCCTTCAGATCCCGCATCATGCCTATATAGAGAAAATCGGCCGCATCCCGCCCGGCTGCGACCGGCGCGAACTCCGTGTCGCCGATACCGTTATAGATCAGCTCGTTGCGCCCCGCAGGCCGCCCGACCTTGGCGAAATAGGTCTGCCGCTCGAAATCGCAGACGAAGACGAGCGCGTCGGTGAGACGCTCCTGCAAGCGCTCCATCCGGAAGATGGCGCTGCCGGCCACCGATCTCCGGTCATAATGGAGGCTGCCCCCATGGGGCGAATAGAGGCGGGCTACGCGATACTTGTTGACCCGCAGCGCTGAACCGATGATGCGTGCGAGCGCGCCGCCCTTGGCGCCGTGCCCGTGCAGTACATCCGGTTGCAAGCTTCTGATTTCATTGTAGCTGCGCCAGAGCGCGCGAAGATCCGAAGGCCCGATCGTGCGATGGATCGGCGTGCGGACGACACCCAGAGCCAAAAGCGGTCGGATCTCGTCGAAGAGCGCGTCCTCGTAGGAGCCGCCCGTGGTGCTGTCGCAGAGAATTCCCACCTGATGCCCGGCTTCCGCATGCGCCTCTGCGAGATCACGAACGTGGCGGAAAATGCCGCCGATCGGCGATCTGAAGCAATGGAGAATGCGCAAGGGCCGCTGGTTCGACATGGGCTCAGAACAGCCGTTCGCGAACGTAGATCGTATCGCCCGCAAGCACCGGATCGGTGATCGGCACGCGGCCCGTTATGATGCGGCCATTGATCTTGCGGGTGATGTCGGCATTCGTCTGGTTCGCGCGGGGGGTAAAGCCGCCAGCGACCGCGATGGCGTTCTGCACGGTCATACCCGGAACGTAGCTGTATTGGCCGGACTGGCCCACTTCGCCCATGATGAAGACCGAGCGGTAGCGGTCGACTTCGATCGTCACGTCCGGATCGCGCAAAAAGCCTTCGCGCAGCTTGGATGCGATCATCCCCTCCAGTTCCGGAAGCGTATGGCCGCGTGACGGCACCGCTCCAATCAGCGGGAAGGCGACATAGCCGGCCTGGTCGACCGTGTAGGTTCCGCTAAGGCCCGGCTGTTCGAACACGGTGACGCGAAGGCGGTCGCCGCTGTCCAGCCTGTAGGGCTGGATCGTCGCCTCGCTGAAGGCCTTGGGAGCCGGCTGATAGCTCGTGCAGCCGCTGGCGAGCGCCGACAATATTGCCACGGCGAAAGCGCGTGCTGTCTTCTTGCCTGCGGTCGACATGCGGGTCTTCGGCTCCGGAAATGATCACCTCTCCGCGATGTTATCGATCCGTTAGGGTTAATAGCCGGTAAACTCCCGGTGGAATTCGCCGGCACGGCTGCGTCCGATCCGTCGCCGAGGCGGACACCTCACGGTTGTGCCGACGATTAACCGTTGCGTTACCATGTTCCTTTACCTTCCAGGCAACGCGGAAGTTTTTGGGGTAGGGCATGTCGGGCGTCGGCGGTCAGCAGGATGTGGATATCGATCTCGGCGGGCTCTTTCGCGCCATCTGGCAGCGTCGCGCCCGCGTCATGCTCGCGACAGTCGGTGCCGCTGCGATCGCCTTTGGCGCGGCGAAGATGATCGCGCCGGCTTATGAGAGTGAAACGCGCGTCCTGATCGAGTCGCGCGAGCCGGAATTCAGCGGCCCGAACCAGCTTTCCCAGACGGGCTCGGACCGGATTTTCGACGAGTCCGGTATCGCCAGCCAGGTGCAGGTGCTGCGCTCCGCCGACCTCATCAAGCAGGTCGCCCGCAATATGAAGCTGCACGAGCTGGAGGAGTTCGATCCGTCTGCGCAGCCCTCCGCGATTTCCGATCTCCTGGTCATGCTGGGGCTCAAGAAGAATCCGCTCGATCTGCCGCCGGAAGAGCGGATACTGAAGGAGTTCAACACCAAGCTGCAGGTCTATCAGGTCGAGAAGTCGCGCGTGATCGCCATTGCGTTCACCTCCAAGGATCCAAAGCTCGCCGCTGCAATTCCAAATGAGATGGCCGAAGTCTATCTCTCGCTGCAGAGCGGTGCGAAGCTCGACTCCAACTCCGAAGCCAGCCGCTGGTTGGAGCCGGAAATCGCCAATCTGCGGGAAAAGGTTCGCGAGGCGGAGGCCAGGGTCGCCGCCTATCGTGCCGAATCCGGTTTGCTTCCGACCGGCGAGACGGAGAATTTCGCGACCCGGCAGCTCACCGACATCTCAACCGAGCTGGCGCGGGTCCGGGGGGAAAGGGCGAATGCGGCGGCGCGCGCCGAGGGCGTGCGCGCAGCGCTTGCCGACGGCCGCTCGGTCGATACGCTCACTGACATCGTGGGCTCGCCGATGATCCAGCGACTGAAGGAGAACCAGGCGGGTCTGCAGGCCCAGATCGCCGATATGTCGACAGCGCTGCTTGATGGCCATCCGCGACTAAAGGGGCTGAAATCACAGCTCGAGGGCATCCAGGCGCAGATTCGTGCGGAGACGCGAAAAATCCTCTCCAGCCTCGACAACGAGGCGAAGGTGGGTCAGCTTCGCGAACAGCAATTGCTTCAGCAGTTGAACGCGCTGAAGGCCCAGTCGGCGCAAGCCGGCGAGGAAGAGGTGGGGCTCCGCGCGCTGGAGCGCGAGGCGGCGGCCCAGCGTCAGCTTTTGGAGACCTATCTCGCCCGTTACCGCGAAGCGACATCGCGAACCGCCGCGAACGCAACGCCTGCCGATGCCCGGGTGATTTCGAACGCCGTGGTTCCAACCGTTGCGAGCTTTCCCAAGGTGGTGCCGATCACGATCGTAGCGGCGCTTGCAAGCTTCCTGATCACCTGCGTCGTCATCATGCTGGGCGAACTCTTCAGCGGCAGGGCTCTGAGGCCGGTCTCGGGTTCCGGAAAGATGTCCGAGACTGCTACTCCGACAACGCCGCATGTCGCGGACGAGGCGCCGGCACCCGTTGCCGCGGCCGAAGGACCCGCCGGCAGGGAGCGCGAGGAGCAAGAGCCAAGCATTGCTGCAGAGCACGACTTCTCGATCGAGTCGGTGGCCGAGCATCTGCTCGGCAACGACATTCGGGTCGCCGTTTCGGTCTCACCGGGAGGGGACGAGGGATCGACGGCAACTGTGATGCTGGCGCGTCTGCTCGCCGAAGAGGAACGCAAGGTTGTGGTCATCGACCTTTCCGGCTCCGCGTGCCCGACGCGGCTGATGGCCCAGTCGCCGCATCTGCCCGGAATAACGAACCTGCTGTCTGGCGAGGTCGCGTTCACGGACACGATCCATGCGGACAGATTTTCCGAGGCCCATATCATCCCGCAAGGCGACGCCGACCCCCACGCGGCGATGCGCGGCATCGAGCGCCTGCAGATGATCATCGACGCACTGAGGAACGCCTATGACGTGGTGCTGGTCGAATGCGGTGCGGCCGACGCAACTGCCGTCGCCAAGGTGGCTCGACGCGAGGAGGTCGAAATCATCGTTTCGGCGCCGTCCGTGAGCGAGGAAAAGATCATCGAAGAACTGACAAGCTTCGGGGAGGCCGGCTACCGCGACATCGTGCTGATGACCGGTGGCGGCGAAAGCGGTCCCGACCTTCGCGACCGCCGCGCGGCCTGAAGCGGCCTCAATCTTCCGCGATTTCTGCAGTGGCCCGCAACTGGCGCCGTCGTCGCTGCACGAATGCATAAAGGGTGCGGTTGGCCTTGATGGCGCGCTTGGCGCGGACGATGGCACGGTGCAGGCCGGCTGCCCCATATCCGCGCACCGTCAGCGGCAGGGTGATGTCCCGCAAGGCGGTCTCCATCGTGCACCACGATCGCTTGTAGGGCTGGTCGCCGATGCCGAAATCGAAGAGTGCGACGCCTTCGCCGCAGAGTCGTTCGATCACCCGGTAGAACAGCAGCTCGCCGGGGCTGCTGTCGGCAGCGATCGCGTCGTCGATCGAACCGAACTGGCAGATGACGTGGTCGCCTTTTCGCGACAGCCCGGTCACGGCGATGATCCTGCCCTGATGCTCGCCCTTGAGGCGGATCGCGTTGAGTTCGAGCAGCCTGTCGCCGGCGGACTGCCGTTCGATCAACAGGCGAAAGAAGGCGCGCGTCTGCGGGTCGTCGAAGACGTCCGGCAGGCCCTGGGCCTCCAGGCGCGCGGCCTTCTGTCGGAAGAAGGCATCCAGCAGCGCATGCGCTTCCGCCGGCTCACGGGCGATCACGTAGTCGTAGCCGCCGAGTTCCGCGAGACGCCTTTCGGAGAGACGCATCTTCTTGCGCCGGCGTTTTGCGTTGAGCTGGACAAGCGTACGCTCCATGTCGCCGGCGAGCCCGAGCTGGAAAGAGGCGTTCGGATTGGAGATCGCGGGCAGGACGGCGAGGGGATGGGGCAGGCCGCGCCAGGCTGCCGGCGTTTTTTCCAGAGCGACGACATCGGCATATGCGCGAAGTGCGCGGCGAATTCCTCCGGTCAGCAAGCGGAAGAGTTCGTCCCGCGGCACGCGTTCGATCTCGGCGGCAAATAGCCCGGTGTTGAGATTGCTGTGCCCAGTAGCGATCAGCCTGGCGGTGCGGAACAAGCGACCGCGTTCGATCTCGAATGGCAGGAGGAAAAGCGGTTGCCCGCCAATGCCGCCGCGCACCACCAGCAATTGGCTCTCATGCGCGCTCTTCCAGGCGGCGCACCAATCGAAGCTCTGGTGCAAGGAGTTCAGCTTGTTTGTATCGAGCGCCCGCCAGTCCGCCTCAAGCTCCGACATGTCACGATGAACGGAAAGCGTGATCCGGTCTGCGTGGCGACTTTGGGCAACCGGGTGCGTCGGACGGTCGCACGTCGAATGCCCGCTCGGGGCGGCAAGGGTGAAACAGGGATTGGCCATCTCTCGGGTCGTTCAGCATGCGTGGTGTCTCGATTGGGCGGCAAAAATCGCTAAATCCCATTAAAGCCGTCGTGGCTTCTTCCGCGACCGGTAAATGCGGTTAGCAAAGCATGAAGCGAGCGGTTCATCCGCGGCTTGGAAATCGTCGCTGGGGCGTTACATCACGCAGCCGGTACGAATGTCGCGAAGTACTCGAATGGTGGAGCTGCTGATGAGCCATGCCCTGCCGGACCCTGGCGCCAAGCTCCCGCTCCACATCGCGGCGATCACCCGCCCCGACACTGAGGCACTCGAAACGACGCGGTAGCCTCAATCCAGGAAGCCGGTCGCGAGCACTCTTGCCCATTCCGGCCGGTTGCGATCCGCAGCAAGGCGCGACATCGCCATGTGGTCGTAGGGCACGCAGCGGAAAGTGACGCTCCAATCGACGCCATTGTGTTCCAGGATGGCATATCGCGCGTCCGGCGAGCCGGTTTCGACCTTGTGTGCCACCGGCTGGTCATCGTCGTAGCCGGGGCAGCCGACGCTGCCGGGATTGACGAGGAGGCGCCCGTTCGCCAGCCGCACCGCCCGCGGAATGTGGGTGTGTCCGCAGAGGATCACCGGGTAGCCGATACCCTCGGCGAAACGTTCGATCGCCGCACGCGCCGCCATGTGGACGATGCCGTCGGCCGTCAACGCCTCCATCCAATAGGTCTCGTCGCTTGCGGGCGTGCCGTGGCAGAGGAAGACCGTGTCGCGATAGGCGAGTGTTTCCGGCAGTGTAGCGAGCCAGTCCGTGTGGCGCGGCTCGAGCTCGTCGTATGCCGCACGGTCGGACAGTCCCATTTCGCGAGGGTCAAGCGTCAGAAGATAGCGATCATGATTGCCGCGGATCGCCGGCACCTTGCGGCCGATCAGAATGTCGGCGGTGCGCGCGGCATTGAGCGGGCCGCTCAGATGGTCGCCGAGATTGACGGCGTCTTGGATCCCTTGGGCGCTGATATCCGCCAGCACCGCCTCGAGCGCCAGATCGTTGCCGTGAATATCGGAGATGACGGCGATCTTCATTGCAGCGCCTCGGTTGGTCAGCGGTTGTTTGCGGGTTTTTCCATCCATTTGATGATCAGCATCGCGGGAAGGATCCATAGGAGCCCGGTGAAGAAGAAATAGAGCAGATGGACCCACCAGGGTGACGCGCCGAGGAGAAGGGAGGCAAAGGTGACCGCCGCCAGCGCATAGAAGATGACGAGGATGATGATGAGGATGGTGCCGATGAGTTTTCTGAGGCGTATGGGCATCGGATTTCTTTCGGATGACGGCATCGGGCGGGATGATGAAAAAGCGGGTGCGGCTCGCCGCATCCCGCTCAACCTGGAATCGGCCGCGACGGCATGCCGCAAAGGCTTCGGTCTTGTTTTGCACGGCGCTCTGGTGCAAATCAACGGCTTTCGGACCGGCTCGGCAGGCAACCCGTTCTTTACGGGGCTGCCGCTGGCAAAGAGGAAGACGTTATGGCGCATGCCGACCTGGCAACGGAACGGACGCTGCGGAGCGAGATCGACAGAACCGAGCGCAATCGCCGACAGATCCGCGGCTGGCTCGCCGTCGTCCTGTTTGCCCTGTTTGCACTGGTGATTGTCGGCGGCGCGACGCGCTTGACCGAGTCCGGCCTATCGATCACCCAATGGAAGCCGATCCACGGCGTCGTTCCGCCCTTGTCCGCGGAAGAGTGGGAGGAGGAGTTCCGCCTTTACCAGCGCATTCCTCAATATGAACAGATGAACAAGGGAATGACGGTCGACGAGTTCAAGACGATCTTCTGGTGGGAGTGGGCGCACCGGCTGCTCGCGCGCGGAATCGGCGTGGTCTTCGCCCTGCCGCTTCTTTTCTTCTGGCTGGCCGGACGGGTCGAGCGGCGACTGCGGCTGCCGCTCCTCGGCATCCTGGCGCTCGGGGGCGTTCAGGGTTTCATCGGCTGGTGGATGGTTTCCTCGGGCCTCGTCGAACGGACCGAAGTCAGCCAATATCGACTGGCCACGCATCTCGTCATCGCCTGTCTGATCTTTGCCGCCTGCATGTGGATCTATCGCGGGCTTTCGCCGCATTCCGGCGACGCGGCGCCGACGAGAAGGTCGCAAACGATGGCCGGCATCATCGCCGCGATGAGCCTCTTCCAGATCTATCTCGGCGCTCTGGTCGCCGGTCTCGACGCAGGCTTGAGCTACAACACCTGGCCACTGATGGATGGCGCCGTCGTGCCCGTCGATCTTTTCGTGCAGCAGCCTGCCTGGATCAATCTCTTCGAGAATCCGAAGACCGTGCAATTCCTGCACCGCGCCGGCGCCTACCTGCTGTTTGCACTCGTCCTCGCGCATATGGTGGTGGCCCTCAGGGCCGCGCCGGGCACCACGCACGCACGCCGTTCCGTGCTTCTCTTTGCGCTGGTCACCATCCAGGCGGTGGTCGGGATCACCACGCTTCTCCTGCAGGTGCCGATCGGCTGGGGCGTGCTGCACCAGGCGGGCGCGCTTGTGGTGCTCGGCTTCGCGATCGCCCATTGGCGCGGTTTCATAGGCGAATATCCGAGGCCCACAGCCATCGAAGTCCGCGACTGACCGGCCGTCGCATTGGACAAACGGAAACCCCGGCAGTGAAGGCTGCCGGGTTTTCCGTTTTTGAGCCTTTTGTCAGGCAGAGAGCATCAGGTCCATGTTCTGGACGGCGGCGCCCGAGGCGCCCTTGCCCAGATTGTCGAGCAGGGCGACGAGGTTCACATGGGCGCCACCCGGGGTGCCGAAGACGAAGAGCTTCATAGTATCCTTGCCGGCAAGCTCCGCCGCGTCGATCCTGCCAAGCTTTGCGCTTTCGGCAAGCGGGACCACCTCGACGATCGACTGGCCGGCGTAATGCTGCACGAGCGCGCCATGAATGCTCTCCAGCGTCGCGCCGGCGGCGAGATCGTCGAGATAGAGCGGCACCTGCACGATCATGCCTTGCGGGAACTTGCCGACCGACGGTGAGAAGATCGGAGCGCGCTCGAGCATGCCGTGCATCTTCATTTCCGGCACGTGCTTGTGCTTGAGAGGGAGGCCATAGAGGAAGTGCGGCGCGCTGATGCGGTCGGGATGGTTCTCGTCCTCGATCTGCGCGATCATCTGCTTGCCGCCGCCGGTATAGCCCGAGACCGCGTTGACCGTCACCGGATAGCCGTCCGGCAGGATGCCTGCCTGGCGTAAGGGCCGGATCACGCCGATCGCGCCGGTCGGGTAGCAGCCGGGATTGGAGACGTGGCGCGCGTCGCGGATCTTGGTGGGCTGTGCCTTGTCCATCTCGGCAAAGCCGTAGGCCCAGTCCGGCGCGACGCGATGCGCGGTCGACGTATCGATGATTCGCACCCGGTTGTTGCCGGCGACCATGGCGACCGCCTCGCGCGAGGCGTCGTCCGGCAGGCAAAGGATGGCGATGTCTGCGCCGTTCAGCAGATCTTCGCGCATCGCGGCATTGCGGCGTTCCGCTTCCGGAATCGACAGGAGCTCGAGATCCGAGCGACCGGCCATGCGCGCACGGATCTGCAAGCCCGTCGTGCCGTGTTCGCCATCGATGAAGATCTTCGGTTTCATGATTTTCCTGCTCCCGCAGATGGTTACGGAGTTTTCCGGAATCGATCTGGCATAGAATTGATTCGATTTCTCAGGGCATCAGCCGCGCCGCTCCGCGAGCCACTCGGCCCTGAGACCCAGCATATACATTGCGATAGTCGACCCAGCAATGGCGGTCATGTCGGCGTGGTCATACGCAGGCGCTACCTCGACCACGTCGCTGCCGGCGATGTGGAGCGCGCCCAGTTTGCGCAGTACCGAGAGTATCTTGGCGCTCGACGGACCGCCGGCGACCGGCGTGCCGGTGCCGGGCGCAAAGGCGGGGTCAAGGCAGTCGATGTCGAAGGTCAGGTAGGCCGAATGGCTGCCGACATGTCGCACGATCGTGTCTGCGATCTCCTCGGCACGCATCTCCTCGACTTCGTAGCCGTAGACGATGCGGATGCCGCAGTCTTCGGGCGCATGCGTTCGGACGCCGATCTGGATCGAGCGGTCGACGTCGATCAGCCCCTCGCGCGCGGCGCGGCCGACGAAGGAGCCGTGGTCGATGCGGCCCTTCTCATCCGGCCAGGTGTCCTGATGAGCGTCGAACTGCACGAGGGCGAGGGGGCCGTGGAGTTCCGCATGCGCCTTGAGGATGGGATAGGTGACGAAGTGGTCGCCGCCGAGCGTCAGCAGGTAGGCGCCCGATTTCAGGATCTTTGCCGCCTCCCGCTCGATCGAGCCGGGTGTCTTGGCATGGTTGCCGTAGTCGAGCAGGCAGTCGCCGTAGTCGATCGTCGCCATGTCGGCGAAGAGATCGCGTTGGAACGGATATTGCGGATCGTTGTCGAAGATCGCCGAGGCGCGGCGGATCGCCTGCGGGCCGAAGCGGGCGCCGGGTCGGTTCGAGGTGGCGGCGTCGAAGGGAATGCCCCAGACGACGGCATCCACGCCTTCAAGCTGCTTCGAATATTTGCGGCGCATGAAGGAAAGCACGCCGGCATGCGTCGGGTCGGTGGCGGCACTGTGCAGCGAACCGGCGGTAATCGCGTGATCGATGGTTTTCGGGGCCATCTTCAACCCTCTGCCTTGCTGAAGCCGTAGGCGCGTTCGACCCGCGCCACGCGCACCTCGTAGTGGCTGTACCATTCCGCACGGCCCTGTTTTTGCGCGGCGAGATGATCCACGTTTCGTTTCCAGGCTCTGATGGAGTCTTCATCGCGCCAGAAGGCATTGGTGATCCCGAAGCCGTCATTGCCGCGAACGCTCTCTATACCGAGAAAGCCGGGCTGCTCCCGTGCCAATTCCTCCATGGCGTCGGCGATCTCTCCATACCCGTTGTCGCCTTCGGTTCGGGCGGAAGAGAAGCAGACGACGTAGTAGGGCGGGGCAGGCAATTTGGCGAAGGGCATCCGATACTCCCATGATCGATCCGCAAAAGAAAAAGGCGGAGCTGAGCCCCGCCTTTCGATCTCGCAATTCTGTGAGCGATTAACGCTTCGAGAACTGGAACGAACGGCGTGCCTTTGCACGGCCGTACTTCTTACGCTCGACCACGCGGCTGTCGCGGGTGAGGAAGCCGCCACGCTTCAGAACGGAGCGCAGGCCCGGTTCGAAGTAGGTGAGAGCCTTGGCGATACCGTGACGAACGGCACCGGCCTGGCCGGAGAGGCCGCCGCCGGCAACGGTTGCGTCGATGTCGAACTGGCCGTCACGGGCAGCCGCGACGATCGGCTGCTGCAGGATCATCTGCAGAACCGGACGGGCGAAGTAAGCCGAAAAGGGCTTGCCGTTGACGGTGATCTTGCCGGAGCCGGCCTTGACCCAAACGCGGGCGACGGCGTCCTTGCGCTTGCCGGTCGCGTAGGAGCGACCCTGCGCATCGACCTTCTTGACGTGAACCGGAGCGGCCGGTTCCGCGGTCGTGGCGATATCCTTGAGAGCGGAAAGGTCAGCCATTATCAGGCGCTCCTTGTGTTCTTGCTGTTCAGCTTGGCGACGTCGAGGACGGTCGGCTGCTGTGCTTCATGCGGGTGGTTGGAACCGGCGTAGACACGCAGGTTCTTCATCTGGCGGCGGCCGAGCGGGCCACGCGGAACCATGCGCTCAACGGCCTTCTCGATGACGCGCTCCGGGAAGCGGCCTTCGATGATCTGGCGCGCGGTGCGCTCCTTGATGCCGCCGGGATAGCCGGTGTGCCAGTAGTACTTCTTGTCGGTGTACTTCTTGCCGGTGAGGACGGCCTTCTCGGCGTTGATCACGATGACGTTGTCGCCGTCGTCGACGTGGGGCGTGAAGGTGGCCTTATGCTTGCCGCGCAGGCGGTTTGCGATGATGGAAGCGAGGCGACCGACAACGAGGCCTTCGGCGTCGATGAGGATCCACTTCTTCTCCACCTCTGCAGGCTTCTGAACGAAGGTTGCCATATCTAAACTCTTTCGTTGGACCCGGTTTCGGGCCGGGCGTTTCTTGTTGCTTGCTTTGACCAGATGAGGTCAAAAAAGAAGGCGGCCCGAAGCGGACCGCGATCTGCGGCAGCTTATACGGAAGAGCGAAAACAAGGTCAAGGGCCGAGTTTTCTGCGTCGTCACAAAACCCCAAGGGAAATCAGTGGCTTATCTATGTGGTTTCATTATACCACACGCTGTTGCGGCGGAATCGAATAGGTCGCGCTGGCGTGAGCCACCAATTCGACCTCCCCGACGGGCCTGATCGAAGCGTCCAGAACCGCGAGCCGCTTGCCAAGCTTCAGGATCCGGCAGGTGCATTCGAGGGGTTCGGGATCGGGCTTTCTGAGAAAGTTGATGTTGAGGTTGGTGGTTACTGCGAGCGCGACCGGGCCAATATGGGCAATCAGCGCGATGTAGGCCGAGACGTCGGCGAGCGCGAACAGCGTCGGCCCGGATACGGTGCCTCCGGGGCGGATATGGCGCTCGTTCGGGTCGAGCCGCATCGTCGCATAGCCCGGGCCGGTATCCGTGACGGCGAAGATCTTGCCGTCCGTGTGGACCTGCGGGAAATCCGTGTCGAGGAAGCGATTGAGCTCCTCTACGGTCATGATCGGCTGCAAGGTCATATTTGTTTCTCCTCCCGCGGCTTCCTGTTACAGGACGTCGGCGCTGGCGATGCAAGGCGGAAAATGGTCGTAGGCGGAGACGCCGCCGGGGTTGAAAGACCGGTAGCCGCGGCGTACCACGGGCCGACGTACGGCGAACGGGAGAAGACCATGGCGGATGTCGTTGCATTCAAAAAGGAAGAGCCGAACGGGCTGTTGCTGCGGGAGACGAATGGTGCAGTCTTGCGGTTGACGCTCAACAATCCTCCAGCCAACGCACTGTCGATCGCGCTCATGCAGGCGCTCGCGGCCGAACTCGACGCTGTTGCCGTGGCGAAGGATATCAAGGTTGTCGCGATAGCCGCCTCCGGCAAGGTCTTCTCTGCCGGTCACGATCTCAAAGAGATGACCTTGCATCGCGCCGATGAGGATGGCGGAAAGGCTTTCTTTGAACGCGCAATCCGCCTGGCGGCCGATATCATGCTGAAGATCACGAAGCTGCCGCAGGCGGTCATCGCAGAGATCGATGGCCTCGCAACCGCGGCCGGCTGCCAACTGGTTGCAAGTTGCGACCTCGCAATCTGCACCGACACGTCGACCTTCTGCGCGCCGGGCGTGAATATCGGCCTCTTCTGTTCGACGCCGATGGTGGCGCTGTCGCGCGCCGCGCATCGCAAGCAGGCGATGGAGATGCTGCTGACGGGCGAGACGATCGATGCCTCCACCGCCAAGGACTTCGGCATCGTCAACCGCATCGTGCCGCAGCAATATCTGCGCCAGGTGGTCGACAAATACGCCTCCGTCATCGCCTCCAAGTCGCCGCAGGCGCTGAAGATCGGCAAGGAAGCCTTCTACCGCCAGGCCGACATGACGATCGCCGACGCCTATGACTATGCGGTCGGCGTGATGGTCGAGAACATGCTGGCAAGCGACGCGCAGGAAGGGATCGGTGCGTTCCTTGGCAAGCGCCTGCCGGAGTGGAAGGAAGACTAAATCGTGCGGACCGCGAGGGAGTGTCACCCGCATGCGGGATACGCTCAAGGTGGGTGCGAAAGACCCCCCTCTGCCCTGCCGGGCATCTCCCCCACAAGGAGGGAGATCGGACACCCTCAACGCTTTCCTCTGTTCGCGACGTTGCCGCGCGACCGATCTTAAGCAGTAAGACCAATATTGTCGCAAAGATGAAGTGCAGAACTGCGTCCTGCCAATCTCCCTCCTTGTGGGGGAGATGCCCGGCAGGGCAGAGGGGGGTGCGGCCACGCGATCGTCAGCTCTCTACGGCATACTGCTCAATCGACCTAAGCAAGCCTCAGCAGCAGGGCCCCAAGCGCGATTACGCAGGCCGCGGCAATGCGCCAGACACTGACCCGTTCCTTGAGGAAGATGACGGAGATCACCACGGCAAAGAGAATGGCGGTCTCTCGTAGCGCGGCGACGGTCGCGACAGGCGCCTTGGTCATCGCCCAAAGCGCCAGGCCATAGGCGGCGATCGAGCCGGCGCCGCCGATGAGGCCGCGCCACCAGTGGTGATGGACGTGCTTCAGCACCGGCTTGACTCCGCGGCTCGCGAAGGCCCAGGCAAAGAGAAGGACGGGCGGCAGCAGCGCCATCCACAGCGTGTATGAGATCGCATTGCCGGAGAGCCGCGCGCCGATGCCGTCGACGAAGGTGTAGCTGGCGATGACGCAGGCATTTGAGAGCGCCAGTGCGATGGCCTGTCTGCCGCCGTTGCGCGACTCCAAGGCGAGCGTCAGCACGCCGGCTGAAATCGTCAGGATGCCGGCGAGAGCTCCCCCGCTCAGATGTTCGCCGACGACGATGCTGCTGGTGGCGGCGACGATCAGCGGCGCCACGCCGCGCATCAGCGGGTAGACGAGGCCGATGTCACCGGCGCGGTACGAGGCCGCCACGAGCTGGAAATAGGCGAACTGCAGGACTGCCGAGACGAGGATGTAGGGCCAGGCATCGGACTTGGGCAGTGGCAGGAAGGGCAGGAAAGGCAGCGCCACGACGGCGGCGCCAAGCGCCACCATGGCGGCATCCAGCGACTTTTCCGAGCCCGCTTTGACGAGCGCGTTCCAGATCGCGTGCAGCAGCGCCCCGAAGAGCACGAGCGCAATGACATCAAGCGGCAAGACGGACCTCTGCGGGAGATTTGCAAGGAATTCTCTGCGTTTGTCGCTTTGCGTCACGCGAAATGCAACCGGATTCGCAGGATCGGCGTTGAGGCAGTGGCAACCGGCGAGGAAACGGTGCAAAGGCCCGGATGCGGACACAGGCTCGGTTGACTCGTTGCCGTGGGACGCCAACTATCCGTGCCAGCGAACAACGACACTTGGACGTGCAAGCATGAACCACGATGTCTACCCGGATCACTACCTCGCCGAAATCCTACGGGAGACCAGGACCATTGCTCTCGTCGGCGCGTCTCCGAAGCCGGAGAGGCCGAGCCACCGCGTCATGGCCTTCCTGTTGCGCAAGGGATACCGCGTCATCCCGGTCAATCCCGGCCATGCGGGCCGGACGATCCTCGACCAGCCCATTGTGGCAAGGCTCGCGGATATCCACGAGCCGATCGACATGATCGACGTCTTTCGCGCCGCCCACGCCTTGCCGGCACTGGTCGACGAAATCCTCGCGCTGCCGAATCTGCCCAAGGTGATCTGGGGCCAATTGTCGGTCCGCGACGACAAGGCAGCCGCCAAGGCCGAGGCGGCCGGCATCAACGTGGTCATGGACCGTTGCCCGGCCATCGAATATCCGCGCCTGATCGGCTGACCGACAAAGCTCTGGAGAAAAGAATGACGAACACCGGCCCCGGCTTCAGCACGCTCGCCGTCCACGCGGGGGCACAGCCCGACCCGACGACTGGCGCGCGGGCGACGCCGATCTACCAGACGACGAGCTTCGTCTTCAACGATGCGGATCACGCGGCAGCGCTCTTCGGCCTGCAACAGTTCGGCAACATCTACACGCGCATCATGAATCCGACGCAGGCCGTGCTGGAAGAGCCCATCGCGGCGCTCGAGGGCGGCACGGCGGCGCTGGCCACCGCCTCCGGGCATGCGGCCCAGCTTCTCGTCTTTCATACCATCATGAGCCCAGGCGACAATTTCGTCGCCGCAAGGCAGCTTTACGGTGGCTCCGTCAACCAGTTCGGCCAGGCCTTCAAGTCCTTCGACTGGCAGGTTCGCTGGGCGGATTGCGCCGAGCCCGAAAGTTTCGAGACGCAGGTCGACGAGCGGACGACGGCCATCTTCATCGAAAGCCTTGCCAACCCCGGCGGCGTCTTCGTCGATATCGCTGCCATCGCCGAAATCGCACGCCGGCACGGACTGCCGCTCATCGTCGACAACACGATGGCGACACCCTACCTGGTGCGCCCGCTGGAGCACGGCGCCGACATCGTCGTCCACTCGCTCACCAAGTTCATCGGCGGCCACGGCAACTCGATGGGCGGGATCATCGTCGACGGCGGCACCTTCGACTGGTCGAAATCCGGCAAATATCCGCTCCTCTCCGAGCCGCGTCCGGAATATGGCGGCGTCGTGCTGCACCAGGCCTTCGGCAATTTCGCCTTTGCGATCGCCGCGCGCGTCCTGGGTCTCCGGGATTTCGGCCCGGCGATCTCGCCGTTCAATGCCTTCCTGATCCAGACCGGGGTCGAGACCCTGCCGCTCAGGATGCAGCGCCATTGCGACAATGCGCTCGCGGTCGCCAGATGGCTGAAGGAGCAGGAAAAGGTCTCCTGGGTCCGCTATGCCGGTCTCGAAGACGACCCGAATCATGCGCTTCAGACGCGCTATTCGCCGAAAGGGGCGGGCGCGGTCTTCACCTTCGGTCTTTCGGGCGGATACGAGGCGGGAAAGAGCTTGGTTGAAGGCCTCGAGATGTTCTCGCACCTCGCCAATATCGGCGACACCCGTTCGCTGGTCATCCACCCCGCCTCGACGACCCATCGGCAGCTCACACCCGAGCAGCAGGTCGCGGCGGGGGCGGGGCCCGACGTCGTCCGCCTGTCGATCGGTATCGAGGATGTCGATGATATCATCGCCGACCTGCAGCAGGCGCTCGCAAGAATTTGATGAGGTCTACCGTCGATTAAGGGGACGACATGAGCGACGACAATATCGTTAAGTTCGAACGACGGAAGCCACGGCAGGAGCAGAGGACTGCCGGCCTCCTGCAGCGGAAAGCTCTTACCTGGATCGCGGTTATAGCTGCGCTGGTCCTGGTGTGGGCCTATTATCAGTTCGTCTCGCCGCCGAGCCTGCCATGAGAGCCGACGGAGGTGCCTCATGAGTCACGTGCTGCAATTCGACCTTGCTTCGATCGAGCCGGAGATTGACTCCCCGGCACCCGACCGGCTGATTTCCGGAAGCCCGGAGTTCCGGACCTGGAATTTCGAAGAAGCGCCGGGCGGGCTCTATGCGGGCATCTGGGAGTCGACGCCCGGGAAGTGGCGGATCGCCTATGACGAGTGGGAGTATTTCCACGTTCTGTCCGGCCATTCGGTCGTGACCGAGGACGGCGGAGAGCCGGTCCACCTCAAGGCCGGTGACAGCATGGTCCTGCGGCCGGGTTTCGCGGGAACCTGGGAGGTCGTCGAGACGACCCGCAAGGACTATGTGATCCGGCTCTGACGCGCGCCAGCTCTCGGCTCGCTTGTTACCCGCCGGTCGCTGTGTTCCCGCCGACGTCGTTTGTCGGATCATCGTTGCGGATGAGGCTGTCCGAACCGCCTTCGAGCCTGTTGTTGCGCACCACGTTGTTCTGGGCGAAATCGAGATTGCTGGCGCTGCTGCCGAACGGGTACGCCGGATCCGTGAAGCAATAGCTGCTGCTGCCATTGCGCGAATTCAGCCACACGGCCGGCTTCACGGGGAAGGACGAGCGGTAGCGGAACGTGTTGCCGATGATCTGATTGTACTGCGGCTTCTGGTGGCGGATCACGCCGCCTTCTCCGCAGTTGCGATAGGCGAATATGCCGCCGTTGTCGGAATGCTCGAAGACGTTGTTGGTGATCCTGTTGTTCGCCGAGCCGTCGATGGCGATCAGCTCCCGTTTCTCGGTGGAGATCCCGAAGACGTTGTTGCTGATGGTGTTGTTGGCGGACTCGGCATCGAGATAAACGGCGACGGCGGTCGACCGGCCGTTGATTTTCGAGTTGACGAGAGCCGCGTTGGTGACGCCGGGTCCGACATAGAAGGGAATGCCATCCGGCGCGTCGAAGGTGATGTTATCAAGCCGCACGTTCTTCGGCGCCGAGGCTTGAGCGAAAGCCGTGTGGTCGGGATTCCTCGAAGACGCCTTCATGACCGCGCCATTGGCGTTCTCGCCGAGACCGTAGATGCGGACAAAGCCCTTGATCTTGCAATTGCGGATGGTGACGCTCGACGGCGCGTCCCACGGGCCGGAGCCGGTTTTCTTGGAACGGACGGCGATGGCGGTCTTCTCTTTGCGCGATCCGCCTGCACTGACGTCGAGCGTTCCGCCGCCGCAGTCGAGCACTGATCCGGAAGCGGCGCTTCCCTCGAAGACCAGCGGGTGGGTGATAACATCGGCAGAAGTCAGGCGAAGGCTGCAGGAAAGCGCGATCGGACCGGTTCCCGGCGCCTTCAGCTTCGACTGCACGTCCGCGTCGCAGTCTGGCTTGGCGTCGACGTTCTCGACTGGCGGTGTGGACGGAACCGTCGGCGGGGTCGACGGATCGGTTGGCGTTGTGGGGGTCGTCGGCCGGCCAGTATCGGGTTGTGCGACCGGAAACCCCGGCGGAGTCCTGAAAGCCGCGTCGGCGACCGTCGCCAGATCGCTTTGGCAGCCGCTCAAGGCAAGGCTGACGAAAACCAGGCTTGTGAACTTGATCGGCGGCATCTGCAGGCTCCTGTCACGGTTCCGTTCAGACCCGAATAGGCCCTCATGGTTAATCGACCCTGAACGCCGGTCCTGACTTCGTCCGCTACCAGACGAGGTCCAGCCGCTCCAGCCCATGGAAGTGGAAGCTGTCCTTGACCGGCGGCTCGTGCTTGAGCCGCAGGCCGGGCAGGCGCCGGAACAGAATCGGCAGCGAAAGATTGAGTTCAAGCCGCGCCAGCGGCGCGCCGATGCAGAAGTGCAGGCCGGCGCCGAACGAAACATTGGCGCCCTCGTGGCGGTCCGGGTTGAACGTGTCGGGCGCTGTGAACTTGCGTGGATCGACATTCGCCGCCCCGAGCATCAGACCGATCTTGTCGCCCTTCCTGAGAGCAATGCCGTCCTCCAGTTCGATATCCGACAGTGCATAGCGCTGGAAGATGTGGAGCGGCGCGGCGAAGCGCAGGCATTCTTCCACCGTTCGCGCCGTCGCTTCCTCGCCTGAAAAAAGCGTGGCGGGCGAGAGGCCGGATTGCAGGATGGTGCTGACCGCATTGCCGATCTGGTGAACGGTCGCCTCGTGACCGGCGTTCAGAAGCAGGACCGTCGTCGAGATCAATTCGGCCTCCGAGAGGCGCTCGCCGTCCTTTTCCGAACTGATCATATGGGTAAGCAGGTCGTCTGCCGGCTCGGCTCGTTTTTCGGCGATGATGTCCTTCAGGTATTCGGCGAACTCCGCGGAAGCCTGGTTGGCGTCGAGTTCCGTTTCGAAGGACGGGTTGAAGACATACATTTTCACCATGCGGTGCGACCAGTCGAGAAGGCGAGGGGTCGCCCCGACCGGAATGCCGAGCATGTGGGCAATGATGGTAACGGGGATCGTCTCGGCGTAGGTCTTCAGCAGTTCGACCTCGCCGTCCTTCTCGAAGCCGTCGATTATCGCATGAGACAACGCGTCGATGTCCGGTCGGAGTTGCTCGATCTGCCGCGAGACGAAGGCTCGGTTGACGAGGGTGCGCAGTCGTGTATGGGCCGGAGGCTCCAGTTCGAGCAGCGAGTGTGCCTCCAGCGCGTCGAAGTCGTTGAGGTGCGGTTTCGGCTCGGGCAGGCCGAGTTCCTCGCGCGTCGCTACATGCAGGATCTGACGGCCGAAGCGGCGGTCGCGCAGAAGCGCGTTCACCTGGTCGTAGCCCGCGAAAAACCATTGCTGCGGCTCTTCCCAGAAGAAGGCCGGACAGTGCGCATGGAGCGCGGCATAGGCCGGCAGCGGATTGCGGAAGAAGGCCGGATTGCGGACGTCGAGAGAAACGCGCCGGGCTGGGCCGTCTATGGTGATACCGGTGACTGCGGACATGAAATCGGCTCTTGGAAAGCGGACGGATTGATATTCTAGTCCATCTCTATTGCTCCGCGGGCGGCTGCGGCAAGCGCAATCGATGCTGCATGAGCCGAAACGAACAAGATCCGTAATGTCGACTTTTTCAGTGGCAATGATCGGCCTCATTGAGCATGATGCGGCAGCAGCAGGGAGCGGCATGGTAAAAGCGCAGGGCAGTTTTTCCGCGGGCATCATGGCCGCGATCCGAAAACGGCGGCCGACCGTGGTCAATCGCGACGCGGCCGTGAGCCGCGGCGATATCGTGATCGCCTCCTACAACATCCACAAATGCGTGGGCACCGACGGCCGCTTCGATCCGGGCCGCATCGCTCAGGTCATCGGCGAGATCGGCGCGGATATCGTCGCCCTCCAGGAGGCCGATCAGCGGTTTGGCGAACGCGCCGGGCTCTTGGATCTCGAGCATCTGCGACGTGAGGCCCATCTCGTTTCGGTGCCGATCTCTCCGTTCTCGGAAAAAGGGCACGGGTGGCACGGCAATGTCCTCTTGTTGAGGGAAGGCGCGGTTTCGGACGTTCGGCAGTTGAAACTCCCGGGCGTCGAGCCGCGCGGCGCGCTGGTCGTCGATCTCGACCTGAAGGTCGGGCCGCTCCGCGTGATCGCCGCCCATCTCGGCCTGTTGCGCCACTCCCGGGCGCGGCAGGCGGAGACCATTCTGCGGGTGGCGGCCGATGGCGCCAGCCGGCCGACGCTGCTCATCGGCGACCTCAACGAGTGGCGCATGGGCAGGCGTTCTTCGCTGAGCTTCCTCAGTCCGCTCTTCGATCCGACCCATGCGACGGTTGCGAGCTTTCCGTCGCGCTTTCCGCTGTTTCCGCTCGATCGGGTGCTCGGCAACCCGCATCATCTCGTGACTTCGGTGTCGGTGCATGACACGCCACTCGCACGGGTGGCCTCGGATCATCTTCCGGTCAAGGCGTCGATCGATCTGAAGGCCGCTCTGCAGGAAGGCGACGCCGATGACCGCGCAGGGCTGATTGATCTGGAGTCGGCGTGAAGGCCCGTCTGCGCAGCCCCTTAAATCGGGACCGATTTTCAAGTAGAATCGCTCATCAATTCAAGGCTTTAAAGGGGCAACGGCGCGTCTGAGGACGTAGCCGATGCTGTGGACGGCGTGCATGTTCTTCTGGATTGCGCTTTTTCTTACCGTTCTCCTCGTCTTTGTCGTTGCGGCGACATTATATGTCTACGGCGTCTTCGGGCGCCGTCCGCAGGCGCCGCCATCCTTTGCCCTGTCTCTCACCGGGGCGCCGACCCGGATCGACCAAAACGTTGCGTCGCTCCTGGCCGCCAACCCCGGCCAGTGCGCTGTCGCCCTGATTTCGGACAACATCGAGGCATTTGTCGCGCGCGCCTATTCGGCGCGCTCGGCCGGCCGCAGCCTTGACCTGCAATATTATTATTGGAAGGACGAACTGACGGGTTTTCTTCTGACCCGCGAACTCATCCAGGCGGCCGACCGTGGCGTGCGTGTGCGGCTGCTGCTCGACGACATCAATGCCGGCATCCACGACCGGCTATGCATCGCGCTTGATGCGCATCCGAATGTCGACGTGCGCCTCTTCAATCCCAGCCGGGCGCGGACCGACCGCTTCCGGCGCGGCTTCGAAATGGCGGTGCGCGCCGTGAGCGCCACGCGGCGCATGCACAACAAACTGTGGATCGCCGACGGTCGGGTGGCCATTGCCGGCGGCCGCAATATCGGCGACGCCTATTTCGATGCCGCCGAACTGTCGAACTTCCGCGACCTGGATGTCTGGATGACTGGGCCGGTGGTCGATCAGGCCACGGCCATGTTCGACCAATACTGGAACAGCGCATCCGTGCTGCCGATCGCGGCGCTCAGGACCCCGCGCAAGCACTACCTGCCGGCGCTCCGCGAAACACTCGACAACCTGGCACGCACCGCGGCGGCGCGCTTCTATCTGGAAAGGGTGAGTGACGCTGAGGCCGCAGCGCATCCTTATTGGGGCAGCCGCAGGCTTCACCGCAGCGCCGGCGTTCGCCTTGCCTTCGATCCGCCGGAAAAGGCGCTGTTGCAGAAGCGGCAGAACTGGTTGCTGCGCGAGCTTTTTCCGCTGATCAACGGCGCCGAGCGCGACCTGCGCATCATGTCGCCCTATTTCATACCGGGCGCCGAGGGAACACGCCAACTGACGGCGCTGGCGAAAAGGGGCGTGCGGGTGGCGGTGCTGACGAATTCGCTCGCCGCGACGGACGTCGCGGCCGTGCATGGCGGCTACATGAAATACCGCAAGGGTCTCCTCCAGGGCGGCGTCGATCTCTACGAACTCAAGGAATACGGCGATGTGGTCGACCGCCATCGCATGTCGCTGTTCGGCGCCCGCAACGCCAGCCTGCACACCAAGGCCTTCGTCGTCGACGGCAAATCCGGCTATGTGGGATCGATGAACTTCGATCCGCGTTCCGCCTCCCTCAACACTGAGATGGGGGTCATTTTTTCCGACGAGGCGCTGGCTGCCGAGCTCCAGTCGATCTTCGACGAGGAGACGCTGCCGGAGAGGAGTTATCGGCTGGCGCTCGAGGGAGGAAAGCTCGTCTGGCGCGATCGGGCGAATGGAGCGATACGGCTGCTCGGACGCGAGCCGGATGTGGGCGCCCATCGCCGGCTGATTGCCGGGGCGATCCGCTTTCTGCCGTTGGAATCGCAACTCTGATAGGAGGGGCTGCCGGGTTTACGGATCGTTTACCGCGACTTCGCCAATGCCTGTGTGCAAGGTCGCAATGGCGGCGCCATCGGGCCGCAGCCTTGCAAGAATGTTCTATCGGCAGGGTGCTGCGGTCGATGAAAAACGTTGGCCCGCAGCGCCGCGACCATTAAGCTTATCGAATGTTCGCGACTTGAAGTGAAGGGCATTGACACTCTATGTAAGGACTGAGGCTTATCCGATGATTCCCGGTCCGCGAAGGGATTGCGGGCCTGACTATGAAGGTTCGATATGAGAAATCCAGTTGATACGGCCATGGCGCTGGTGCCGATGGTTGTTGAGCAGACCAACCGCGGCGAACGGTCCTACGACATCTATTCGCGGCTGCTCAAGGAGCGCATCATCTTCCTTACGGGGCCCGTCGAAGATCACATGGCGACGCTCGTCTGCGCGCAGCTGCTCTTCCTGGAAGCGGAGAACCCGAAGAAGGAAATCGCCCTCTACATCAACTCGCCGGGCGGCGTCGTGACGGCTGGCATGGCGATCTACGACACCATGCAGTTCATCAAGCCGGCAGTCTCGACGCTTTGCATCGGCCAGGCAGCGTCGATGGGCTCGCTGCTGCTGGCCGCGGGCCACAAGGACATGCGCTTTGCGACGCCCAACGCGCGCATCATGGTGCATCAGCCCTCCGGCGGCTTCCAGGGGC
Organism: Sinorhizobium glycinis; assembly: GCF_001651865.1. GTDB lineage: Bacteria > Pseudomonadota > Alphaproteobacteria > Rhizobiales > Rhizobiaceae > Sinorhizobium > Sinorhizobium glycinis. The sequence continues at coordinate 143,480 of NZ_LPUX01000053.1, read as the reverse complement.
AGGCCTCCGACATCGAGCGGCATGCCAGAGACATTCTCAAGATGAAGCGCCGCCTGAACGAAGTATATGTGAAGCATTGCGGCCGCACCTACGAGGAAGTCGACCAGACGCTCGATCGCGACCATTTCATGAGTGCCGACGAGGCGCTCGATTGGGGCCTGATCGATAAAGTGATCACTTCGCGCGAAGCTGCCGAGGGCGGTGAACGCGGTTGACATCGGGCTTTGTGTCGCCGCTGATGCGATTGTGACACATTTGTAACGGCTGAGGGCTTTATCGGAAGGGCAAAGCCGTTAATATGAACCGTTAATGCTATGCTGGTGTTTAGGGTATAGCGTTCGGATTTGACGGGAGAGTCGTTGCAACCGCAATCAGGCGTTATCGGCCTGAGGCGGGGAGTACTCCCAGGAAGCCTGCGCGGCGCCTTTAGCGCGCGCAAGGCGAATTGACTGGTCCGTGATATCTTTCCGAAGGTGTCCGGCGTGCTGGAAGGAAGTGAAAATGAGCAAGGTCAGCGGTAGCAACGGCGGTGACTCGAAGAATACCCTCTATTGTTCGTTTTGCGGCAAGAGCCAGCACGAAGTGCGCAAGCTGATTGCCGGCCCCACCGTGTTCATCTGCGATGAATGCGTGGAACTCTGCATGGACATCATCCGGGAAGAGAACAAGACCTCGATGGTCAAATCCCGCGATGGCGTTCCCACCCCGCAGGAAATCATCAAGGTTCTCGACGAATACGTCATCGGCCAGCAGCAGGCCAAGCGCATCCTGTCCGTCGCCGTGCACAACCACTACAAGCGCCTTGCGCATGCGGCAAAGAGCAGCGACGTGGAACTCGCCAAGTCGAACATCATGCTCGTCGGACCGACCGGCTGCGGCAAGACCTATCTGGCACAGACGCTCGCCCGCATCATCGACGTCCCCTTCACCATGGCCGACGCAACGACGCTGACGGAAGCGGGTTATGTCGGCGAGGACGTCGAAAACATCATCCTGAAGCTGCTTCAGGCCGCCGACTACAATGTCGAGCGCGCGCAGCGCGGTATCGTCTACATCGACGAGGTCGACAAGATTTCGCGCAAGTCGGACAATCCGTCGATCACGCGCGACGTTTCGGGCGAAGGCGTGCAGCAGGCGCTTCTGAAGATCATGGAAGGCACCGTGGCCTCCGTCCCGCCGCAAGGCGGCCGCAAGCATCCGCAGCAGGAATTCCTGCAGGTGGATACCACGAACATCCTCTTCATCTGCGGCGGCGCCTTCGCGGGTCTCGACAAGATCATCTCCGCCCGCGGCGAAAAGACCTCGATCGGCTTCGGTGCGACGGTTCGCGCGCCGGAGGACCGCCGGGTCGGCGAAGTGCTGCGCGACCTCGAGCCGGAAGACCTGGTCAAGTTCGGCCTCATCCCGGAATTCATCGGCCGTCTGCCGGTTCTCGCGACGCTCGAGGATCTCGACGAGGATGCACTGATCCAGATTCTTTCGGAGCCGAAGAACGCGCTCGTCAAGCAGTACCAGCGGCTGTTCGAGATGGAAGACGTGGAGCTGACCTTCCACGAGGACGCGCTCCGCGAAATCGCCCGGAGAGCCATCGTGCGCAAGACGGGCGCCCGCGGCCTGCGTTCGATCATGGAGAAGATCCTGCTCGACACCATGTTCGAACTGCCGACGCTCGAGGGCGTTCGCGAGGTGGTCATCTCGGACGAAGTGGTCAAGGGAACGGCCCGGCCGCTCTATATCTACTCGGATCGCTCCGAGGAAAAGACCAACGTCTCGGCTTGACCGCCGAGCACTCCGCCATGCAGACAGAGCCCGCCCGAGTGCGGGCTTTTTCGTGCGTGCCGGCAAGCTTTGCTGCTCGCGAAGATGTGAAGCCGCCGTCCCGGCCATTCCCCGTCCGCGGCGTTCATGATCTCCGGTCAAGGCCTGCGCAATTTGCCCCAAAATGATTGGGGTCAATCGAATAGAATATTGCGAATGCTCCACAACAACGCGATGATACGACGATTCAAAGGAACGCGTTTGGGCGCCGGCGTCGGGGAGCCAGGTAAGGCCGGCATCAGCCTCTCAGCGTAGAAAGCAAGAATTGTCCACGGAGGCGGAGATTGCGCCCGGCCTTGAAATGGCCCCTGTTGCACTCCACTTTCGTGAAGGAAATTTGACAGCCGGGAGTGCCGCTGAGGCTCCCGGGAACGGGCCCGAAATCGGGACGGAAAGGAAAAGACATGACGAACAAAACGTCTCCGGCCGAAAGCGCGACCTATCCGGTTCTGCCGTTGCGCGACATTGTGGTCTTCCCGCACATGATCGTGCCGCTTTTCGTCGGCCGCGAGAAGTCCATCCGCGCGCTCGAAGAGGTCATGGGCACCGACAAGCAGATCATGCTGGCGACCCAGATAAATGCGACGGATGACGATCCGGAAGCTTCCGCGATCTACCGCGTCGGAACGATCGCCAACGTGCTGCAACTCCTGAAGCTCCCCGATGGCACCGTGAAGGTTCTCGTCGAGGGGCGCGCCCGGGCGGAGATCGACCGCTACACCTCGCGCGACGACTTCTACGAAGCGGTTGCCCATGTGCTGCGCGAGCCGGAAGAGGATCCGGTCGAGATCGAGGCGCTGAGCCGCTCGGTCGTTTCTGAATTCGAAAGCTACGTGAAGCTGAACAAGAAGATCTCTCCGGAAGTCGTCGGCGTCGCCAGCCAGATCGACGACTATTCCAAGCTCGCCGACACGGTCGCTTCGCACCTGTCGATCAAGATCGTCGAGAAGCAGGAAATGCTCGAGACGACCAGCGTGAAGATGCGCCTGGAAAAGGCGCTCGGCTTCATGGAAGGCGAGATTTCGGTTCTGCAAGTCGAAAAGCGCATCCGTTCGCGCGTCAAGCGCCAAATGGAGAAGACTCAGCGCGAGTACTACCTCAACGAACAGATGAAGGCGATCCAGAAGGAGCTCGGCGACAGCGAGGACGGCCGCGACGAGATGGCCGAGATCGAGGAGCGCATCGCCAAGACGAAGCTCTCCAAGGAAGCGCGCGAGAAGGCCGATGCGGAGCTGAAGAAGCTGCGCCAGATGAGCCCGATGTCGGCGGAAGCGACGGTCGTGCGCAACTACCTCGATTGGCTGCTGGGCCTGCCCTGGGGCAAGAAGTCGAAGATCAAGACGGATCTCAATCACGCCGAGAAGGTGCTCGACGCCGATCACTTCGGTCTCGACAAGGTCAAGGAGCGTATCGTCGAGTATCTCGCCGTCCAGGCCCGTTCCTCGAAGATCAAGGGCCCGATCCTGTGCCTCGTCGGCCCTCCGGGCGTCGGCAAGACCTCGCTCGCCAAGTCGATCGCCAAGGCGACCGGCCGCGAATATATCCGCATGGCACTCGGCGGCGTCCGCGACGAGGCTGAGATCCGTGGCCACCGCCGCACCTATATCGGCTCCATGCCCGGCAAGGTCGTGCAGTCGATGAAGAAGGCCAAGCGATCCAACCCGCTCTTCCTGCTCGACGAGATCGACAAGATGGGCCAGGACTTCCGTGGCGATCCGTCTTCGGCGCTTCTGGAAGTGCTCGATCCGGAACAGAACTCGACCTTCATGGATCACTATCTCGAGGTTGAATACGACCTCTCGAACGTGATGTTCATCACCACGGCGAACACGCTGAACATTCCGGCACCGCTGATGGACCGCATGGAAGTCATCCGCATCGCCGGCTACACGGAAGAGGAAAAGCTGGAGATCGCCAAGCGGCACCTGCTGCCGAAGGCGATCCGCGACCATGCGCTGCAGCCGAACGAGTTCTCGGTGACCGACGGCGCCCTGATGGCGGTGATCCAGACCTACACGCGCGAGGCGGGCGTTCGCAATTTCGAGCGCGAGCTGATGAAGCTGGCGCGCAAGGCGGTGACCGAGATCCTCAAGGGCAAGACCAAGAAGGTCGAGGTTACGGCCGACAACGTTCACGACTACCTCGGCGTGCCGCGCTTCCGCCATGGCGAAGCCGAGCGCGACCACCAGGTGGGCGTTGTCACGGGTCTCGCCTGGACCGAGGTCGGCGGCGAACTGCTGACGATCGAAGGCGTGATGATGCCGGGCAAGGGCCGCATGACGGTCACCGGCAACCTGCGCGACGTCATGAAGGAATCGATTTCCGCGGCGGCCTCCTATGTCCGTTCGCGTGCGATCGATTTCGGCATCGAGCCGCCGCTCTTCGACAAGCGCGACATCCACGTACACGTGCCGGAAGGCGCGACGCCCAAGGACGGTCCGTCCGCCGGTGTCGCCATGGCGACGGCGATCGTCTCGGTGATGACCGGCATTCCGATCTCCAAGGATGTTGCGATGACCGGCGAGATCACCCTGCGTGGTCGCGTCCTGCCGATCGGCGGCTTGAAGGAGAAGCTGTTGGCGGCGCTGCGTGGCGGCATCAAGAAGGTGCTGATCCCCGAAGAGAACGCCAAGGATCTCGCCGAGATCCCGGATAACGTGAAGAACAACCTCGAAATCATCCCGGTTTCGCGGATGGGCGAGGTGCTCGAACACGCATTGATGCGGCGTCCCGAGCCGATCGAATGGGATCCGGCAAGCCAGGCCGGCACCATTTCGCCGGTTGATTCGCAGGACGAAGCGGGTGCCTCGATCGCCCATTGACGGTGCATGAAGAGGGCCGGGACTGTGTCCCGGTTGCGCCCTTCGCTCCGAAAAACCGAAAAGACCGGCCATTTGCCGGTCTTTTTTGTTGTAAAAGCACCCTCTAAGCCTTGCATTTCAAGGGATTCGGCGCAATTGGGAATGGCAAGACGTGGGTATGCGCCAGCGGCCCCGGCTTAAGAAGACAGTCGTTTCGAACCAGTATGAAAGGGGTGGAAACATGAACAAAAATGAGCTCGTGGCTGCCGTTGCCGAGAAGGCCGGACTTTCCAAAGCTGATGCGTCTTCTGCTGTTGATGCAGTGTTTGAGACCATTCAGGGCGAACTGAAGAGCGGTGGCGACATCCGCCTCGTCGGCTTCGGCAACTTCTCCGTGACCCGCCGCGAAGCGAGCAAGGGCCGCAACCCGTCGACGGGCGCGGAAGTTGACATCCCGGCGCGCAACGTGCCGAAGTTCACGGCCGGCAAGGGCCTGAAGGACGCCGTCAACTAATCGGACGCGTTGGGGTCCGCGAGGACTTCAACGATGCCCGCACGGCCGCTGCCTGGTGGCGACGCTACAGAGGCCGGAAATAGTTCATGTTCCATCTGCCGCGCTCCTCGCAGATCGTCGGCAGGTTGATTGGGGCCCGGTCGATCCGGGCCTCTTTTCATTTCAACCCCCGCTGTCATAGGGCTGTTACAGGATGGTTGCACAAGCCTCCCATCCGGAAGGTGGCGAGTACCGATTCCGGATGCACCGCGGTGTGAGAATGCCTGATCCCCGGGCGCGCGCCGCGACAGGAGGGACGAATGAGGGCTTTTTCCATAACCGCTGCATTGGCCACGGTGCTCGCCGCATCGACGGCGCCCGCCGCTCAGGCCGAACAGGTCTTCAACCGCATTGCATCCTTTGCCGTCGCCGGCAACCACCCCGAAGGTGCCGACCGAGAAGCGCCGACGTCGGCGGAAATCATTAGCGCCAGCGAGGACGGCAAGACGCTCGTCTATACGGACAGCCCCGGCAAGCGCATCGGCTTCATCGACATCACCGACGCGCGCACGCCGAAGGCCGGCGGCGTCGTGTCCTTCGAGGGCGAACCGACCTCGGTGGCGGTCGCCGGAGCGAAGGCGCTGGTCGCCGTCAACACGCGCGAAAGTTTCACCAAGCCCTCCGGCCTTCTTGCCGTCGTCGATGTCACGACGAAAAAGGTCGAAGGCACTTGCGATCTCGGCGGCCAGCCGGATTCCGTCGCGGTCAACAAGGACCGGACGCTTGCCGCAATCGCAATCGAGAACGAGCGCGACGAGGACGTCAATGACGGGCAGGTCCCGCAGCTGCCGGCCGGCGATCTGGTGATCCTGTCGCTGAAGGATGGCGCCGCCGATTGCGCGACAATCAAGCATGTGGCGCTCACCGGTCTGGCTGACATCGCTGGAGCGGATCCGGAACCGGAGTTCGTCGCCTTCAACGGCAAGGGCGAGATTGCGCTGACGTTGCAGGAAAACAACCACATCGTCGTCATCGACGGAAAGTCGGCGACGGTGAAGTCGCATTTCTCCGCCGGCACGGTGGATCTCAAGAACGTCGATACCAAGCGCGACGGTGCCATCGCCTTTACTGGTGAACAGGCCGACCGCAAGCGCGAACCGGATGCCGTGAAGTGGCTCGACGACAACCGTCTTATCGTCGCCAACGAAGGCGACTACGAAGGGGGCTCCCGAGGCTTTACGATCTTCGACGCGACCGGCAAGGTCTTGTTCGAGTCCGGCGCAAGCCTCGAGCACGCGATCGCTCGGATCGGCCATTATCCGGAGAAGCGTTCGTCTGCGAAGGGCATCGAGCCCGAAGGTCTGGAATTGGCGCAATACGGCGACGACAAGCTCTTCTTCGTGCTCTTGGAGCGCGCCTCAATCGTCGGCGTTTACAGGGACACCGGCACTGAACCGGAACTGCTCCAGCTTCTGCCCTCCGGCATCTCGCCCGAAGGCGCGGTCGCCATTCCCGGCCGCAATCTGTTGGCGACCGCCAACGAGGTCGATCTCGTCGAGGACGGCGGTGCGCGTGCGCATGTGATGATCTACGAACGTGGGGAAGGGGAGGCCGCCTACCCGCAGATTCGCTCGGCGGAAAAGGACGGTCTGCCGATCGGCTTCGGCGCGCTTTCCGGCCTTGCGGCGATTGCCGAGAAGCCGGGCTTCCTGCGGGCGGTGAACGATTCCGTCCTTTCGTCGCAGCCGACGATCTTCACGATCGATGCGACGCAGAAGCCTGCGCTGATCACGGAGGCGCTGCCGATTACCCGCGATGGCGCTCCGGCCCAGAAGCTCGACATCGAAGGCATCGCCCATGACGGCGAAGGCGGATTCTGGCTGGCGTCCGAAGGCAATTTGGACAAGCTTTACAGCCATGCACTCTTTCACGTGAACAAGAAGGGTGAAATCAAGCAGGAGATCGCTCTTCCGGCAGAACTCGTCGCCAACGAAATTCGTTACGGATTTGAAGGGATCACGGCGGTTGGCGAAGGGGACGACCTTACGCTCTGGATGGCAGTTCAGCGCGAGTGGAAGGACGACGAGAAGGGCTTCGTCAAGCTCGTCTCCTACAAGCCCGCGACGGAAGAGTGGGGCGCGGTGCGCTATCCGCTCGACAAGTCCGAGGAAGGATGGGTCGGCCTTTCGGAGATCTCCGTCCATGGCAGCCACGCCTATCTCATCGAGCGCGACAATCTGGTCGGCGAAGCGGCGAAGCTCAAGAAGCTCTACCGCGTCGCGCTTGCCGATCTGAAGCCTGCCGCGCTCGGCGGCGAACTGCCGGTCGTCAAGAAGGAAGAGGTGCGCGATCTCATTCCCGAGCTGAAATCGCTGAACGGCTATGTGGTCGACAAGGTGGAAGGCTTCACGGTCGACGCAGCTGGAAATGGCTACGTCGTCACGGACAATGACGGTATCGACGACTCGTCCGGCGAGACCCTGTTCTTCTCCATTGGCGCTATCGACGCGATGTAAGCGTCGGGCCCGGAGAAAACGGAAGAGGCCGGGACATGACGTCCCGGCCTCTTGTTTTTGATCCCGCGAAGGCCTGAGCTCTGCACGGCCGCTTACCGCACGGCGGCGATGCCAGCCTCTTCCTCTGCTTCCTTGCGTTTGCGGATTTCATCTGTCTTGTCGACGAGCTTGCTGACGATACCGTAGAGCTGATCGAGCTGCTCGTCGTCGAGGGCCGAGAAGATTTCCTCGAGGAGTTGCTTGCGCGGGTGTTCCGCCGCTTGGAGAACAGCCCGACCGGTCTCGGTAATGGAGACGATCTTTGCGCGGCGATCGTCCGGATCCGGCTTGCGCATCACAAGGCGGTCGCGCTCCAGCCCATCGATAGCCTCCGTCACCGTTCTGGGGGCAAAGTTCAACGCGCAGGCAATGTCAGTGGAGCGGCAGGGGCCGAGCTTGCTCAGGAAGAACAGGAACTTGCTTCTGGCGAGCGATACACCTTCCTCGGTCATCGACTCGTTTACCAGGCGATGGACGCGATGGTAGAGTTCGAACAGTTTGTCGGAGACTTCGAATGTCGTCTTCATGAACACCGTTGAAATATTGTGAGGTGCCATGTCAAATGGCAGTCGACCTATATTTAGTTGTGAACGCCGTATTTGTCGACAAAAACCTCCTGATTCTTATGGACAAGGCCTTCTTCAAAAGCAAACTGCCCCGGGTGCTGATGCGGCTCGCTTGGACACGTGCGCGCCGTTGCCCACAGCTGAGTTGGGCCCCGGCCGCCGGCGTCGTTGACGACGGGGGCGGGGCCGGCCATGGTCGGCCATGCCCTTCCGATTTGTTCACACCGCAGATCTCCATCTCGATTCGCCGTTGCGCAGCCTGGCACTCCGCAACGAGGAGCTTGCCGCGATCGTCAGGGGCGCCACCCGCAATGCGCTGGTGCGTATCGTCGATCTCTGCATTGCGGAAAACGTCGATGCGCTGCTGATTGCCGGAGATCTCTATGACGGCAATCAGACCTCGATGAACACGGCACTTTTCCTCGCGGGTGAGCTCCGCCGTCTCGACGAGGCCGGCATCCGCACCTTCGTCATCCGCGGCAACCATGACGCCCAGTCGCAGGTGACGCGCGAGCTGACGCTGCCTCCGTCGGTCCACGTCTTCGCGGGCCGCGGCAAGCCGATGCTCGCCAAGACGCTGGAGAACGGCAGAACCGTCCATATCCACGGCATGAGCTTTGCCGACCCGCATGCGCCGGAAAGCCTGCTGCCGCATTTCCATCCCCCCGTTGCGGATGCCATCAACATCGGCATGCTGCACACGAGTCTCGCCGGGTCCGCCGGCCATGATCCCTACGCGCCATGCAGCGTCGCCGATCTGGAGCGCCATGGCTACGACTACTGGGCGCTTGGCCATATTCACCAGCGGCAGGTCCACAGCCAGAGCCCTTGCATCGTCATGCCTGGCATGCCGCAAGGGCGCGATATCAACGAATCGGGGGTGAAGGGCGTCACCCTTGTCACGATCGACGACGACGGTGAGGTGACGCTGGAAGAGCGGTCGGTGGGCGCCGCGGTGTTCGAGCGGGTCTCGATCGACCTGACGGGGACCGCCGAATGGCGCGGCATGCTGGACGTCGCCGGCCGGCAGCTCGCCCTGCTTCGAAAGGGCCTGCCGGAAGCCGATCTCATCCTGCGGATCACGCTGACCGGTGCGACCCCGCTCTCCTGGCGCCTGCGGCGAGATTTCGACCTGCTGCAGGCAGAGCTGGCGAATATCGCCGCCGGGCTCGGCCGATGCTGGATCGAGAAGATCGAGACCCTGTTTGCAAACTGCAGCAGGCATGCGGGGACAATCGCTGCCGATCCGATCGGCGAACTGACGGCGCTCGTCGAGACCGAAGTGTTGTCGGCCTTTGCCTACCGCGCCGACATGCGCGCCGTCGCCGAGGAGCTGCTGCCGCATCTGCCTGCCGAACTGCGGCACCTGCTCGCCGGGGACGAGGGCATGCTCGAAGCGCTGGTGGAGAACGCTGCCCTCTCGGGAAGCGCCGATGTCCTGTCGCATCTCCATGGCCGCAGCGTCGTCGAGGGTATCGACTGATGCGGCTGCAACAGCTGGATCTCGTCCGCTACGGCAAGTTCACCGGGCGCAGCCTCGATTTCGGTGGCGGAAAGGCGGGAGAGCCTGATTTCCACCTCATCTACGGCCCGAACGAGGCGGGTAAATCGACCCTGTTCTCAGGCTTCCTCGATCTGCTCTTCGGCATAGAGCGTATGAGCCCCTACGGTTTCCTGCACCCCTACCAGACGATGCGGATCGGCGGCATCGTGGAGGCCGGCGGAAAGCGGCATCACGCCTACCGGATCAAACGCAACGCAAACAGCCTTGTCGGTCCCGACGAGCAGCCGCTGCCGGACAACCTTTTCTCCGCAGCTCTCGGTGCGATGGACCGCGACACCTATCGCATGATGTTCTCGCTCGACGACGACAGCATCGAGGAAGGCGGGGAAGCCATCCTGAAGAGCGAAGGGGAGCTCGGGTCGCTGCTGTTTTCGGCAAGCTCCGGCCTGCCGGACAGCAGTGCGGTGCTCGCCAATCTGCGCACCGAAGCGGATGCCTTCTTTCGTCCCCAGGCGCGCAAGCATCAGCTTGCGGAACTGAAGGCGGAGCTGGACGCCTTGAAATCCCAGCGCAAGGCAGTGGACGTCAATGCGCGCGAATATGCCGACCTTCGCAAGACGCTGACGAAGGCCCGCGAGCGCCATGATGCGGCATCGCGGCAGCGCGCCGAACTGCGCGTCCGGCGGGATCGGCTGCGCGCCGAGCTCGAATCCCTGCCGCTCCTGGCAAGGCTCAACCATGCACGGGAACAGCTTGCGGGGAGTGAGGCCCTGCCGGTGCCGCCTGAGGTCTGGTGGAGCGATCTGCCGGCGCTTCGCCGGCAGGAGGTGGAAATAGCCACCCGGCTTCGGCAAATGGAGGAGGAACTGGCGCAGCGCCGGGCGGAACTCGAAGAACTGCCTCGGGACGAGCAGGCGCTTGCGCTCGCGGGGCGGTTCGAGGCGCTGCGGGACTCTGCACTCGACGCCCGCTATCAGACGGCCGCCCGCGACATGCCGGCGCGACTCGACGAACTGGCAAGGACCTCGGCCGAGATCCGCGCCTGCCTCATCCGCCTCGGCGAGGCGGACAACGCCGATCCTATTTCACTGGTGCTGCCAACCGCGCGTGCCGCCCGGTTGCAGGAGCTGGTTCGCCGGCATGCCGGCCTTTCGGAAAAGCTGGCATCGGCGCGCGAGGAACTCGAGAGCGCAAGGCGCGATCGCGCTCGGTCGGAACACGAGCTGGACCGGCTCAAGGGCGGCGTCGCCGACACCGGCCTGCTCGTCGAACGGCTGCATGTGCTGCGTCAGAGCGACTGCCTTCTGCGCCAGCAGGCCGCCACCAGGGAGATCGACCGGCTGGAGGCGGCGCTTGCCGATGCAATGGACAGCCTGCGGCCTTTCGCCGGCGATGCGGATGAGCTGGCGACGCTTCCCGTTCCCGCGCCCGGTGTTGTCGCCACCTGGAGAACGGAGGAAGCTGCTTTCTCGGAGCGGCGGCTGCGGCTCGACGATCGGATCGCCGACGAGCGCGAGCGCCAAGCCGGAGATGAGGCGCGCCTCGCCGCGATGGTCGCGGACGGCGCGGCGGTGGACGACCCGACGGCGGGCGAGCTGCGCAGGCGCCGGGATCTTGCCTGGCAATTGCATCGTTCCAATCTCGACGATGGGACGGCACGCGCATTCGAGACGGCGTTGAGGGAGGACGATGCCGCCGTGGCGCTTCGTCTGGCCTATGCCGAGCGGGTAGCGGAGATGCGCGGCCTCACTCTCGCCCTTTCCGAAAGGCGCGCCCGTCTTCAGGCACTCGAGACTCAGCGGGCGGCGGTCTCCGAAGAGAGCCAACGACTGGAGACAACCGTGGCCGCTGCCGCAAGCGCCAGCGGCTCACCCAACGTGAAGCTGGTCTCGCAACTGGAGGCCTGGCTTGCCACGCGCGCGGCAGCGCTCGCCTTGCGCGCCGATTTGCGCGCCGAGCGCCAGACACGCGACAGGGCGTCGTCGGAAGAGCAGGCGGCGACACGCGCGTTGCGGGAGGAATTGCTGCGGCTCGGCGTGGCGGACTACCTGCCGGGCCGCCTGGATGAACTCCTCGTGGCTGCGGAGCATTTCGTCTCCCGTGCGCAAAGTGCATCGGCCGCTCACAGCGCGGCTGTTGCGCAGCTTCGCCGCGCCTCCGAAGCCCTGGAAAATCGCGAGACGGTTCTCGCCGCCGCCGAGGCCGCCATGGTCCGCTGGGAGGAGGAGTGGGCGGAGGCGCTCGCCGCGACTTGGCTTGCCGGCCGCGCCGACCGGCCGCCGCCGCACGAAATCGGCCCGGTGCTCGCCGTGCTGCAGGATTTCGACAAGCTGATGCAGAAGAAGAGCGAGCTCGACCATCGCATCGGCGGCATGCGCAAGGACCAGAAGAGCTTTGCCGAGGTCATCGCGGATCTCGCCCGCGAAGCCGGAGAGCAGGGCGATCCGCTCGCGCTCTATGCGTCGCTGCGCGACCGCATCGCCGCCGCACAGCGCCAGGAAGAGCGCCGCCTCGATGTTTCGAGCAGCGTCGCACGCCTGGAGGAAGGTCTTTTTCTGCTGCGCAACGAAGAGCGGCAGCATGGGGTGATGAGGCAGGCGATCCTCGACTTCTTCGGATGCGGGACGTTGGAGGAGGCCGGGCTTTGCCTGGAGGCGGTTCGTGAGCAGGAAAGGCAACGGCAGAGGTCCGCCGAGCTTGAACAGGATCTGGTGACCAGGCTCGGCACCGCCAACCACGAAGAAGCCGAATCCATTCTCGCCGGCCTGGACGAGCCGGAACTCAGGCTTGAGCTCACCCGGCTGGACGAGGCGATCGATGTCGCCGATCGCGACGTCAGCGAGCTGCATTCGGAGGTGCGAAACAAGGAAAGGGCGCTTGCGGAAATCGAGGGCGGCGACCGGGTCGCCGAACTCGAACAGCGGCAGCGAACCATCCTGCTCGACATCGAGCACAAGGCGGTCGGCTATTTGAGGCTCAAAGCGGGTGTTTTTGCCGCCGAGCATGCGCTGCGGCTGTTTCGCGAGCGGCACCGCAGCGCCATGATGCAGCGCGCCTCGCGGACCTTTTCGCATATCAGCGGCGGCGAATATGCCGGTCTCTCCACCCAGGCGGACAAGGGCCAGGAATTCCTGATCGCCAACACCGCAGCGGGCGGCTCGAAGCTTGCCGGCGACCTCTCGAAAGGCACGCGCTTCCAGCTCTATCTCGCCTTGCGGATGGCCGGCTACCACGAGGTCGCCGCGGCCCGCGAGACGCTGCCCTTCATCGCCGACGACATCATGGAGACTTTCGACGACAACCGCGCCGGCCGCGCCTTCGAGCTGATGGCCGAGATGGCGCGCGTCGGCCAGGTGGTCTATCTGACCCACCACGAGCACCTTTGCGACATCGCCCGCAGCGCCTGCCCGGGGGTTAAGCTTCACAAGCTGTAGCGACCGGGCGGAAAAGCGCTACGCTGCTCACGCTGTTGCCCGCATCGCAGGCTACGCTTCGACGCGATTTGCCAAGGGAGGTTCGGATGGAAATCTTTGAATGTGGATCGAGACCCTCGTCCCGCGGGCCGGCCGAATATTTTGAGGGCGCCGTCCGCATCGACCTGGCCTTCGAGGCGCCCGCGCCGGCCCGGGCGCGCGGAGCGACGGTCACCTTCGAGCCCGGCGCACGTACCGCCTGGCACACCCACCCGCTCGGCCAGACCCTGATCGTCACCGCTGGCCGCGGCCTCGCGCAAAGCTGGGGCGGCGAACTCCGCGAAATCCGCGCCGGCGATATCGTCTGGTTCCCGCCGGGCGAAAAGCATTGGCACGGAGCGGCCGCGGATACCGGGATGACACATATCGCCATTCAGGAGGCGCTGGATGGCAAGGTGGTGGATTGGCTCGAACATGTGACGGATGAGCAGTATCGAGGGGAGTGACGAGGACGCGTGGGCGACGCTCGTTTGCCACCCGTGTTCAATTTCAAACTCTCGGAAAAATGGTGGGCGATGAGAGACTCGAACTCCCGACATCCTCGGTGTAAACGAGGCGCTCTACCAACTGAGCTAATCGCCCTTTCGCGTGTCGAACCGCTGTCCGCCGCGTCGGTGGGCGTGATCTATGCGCTACCGGCGAAAACCGCAAGAGGATTTGCGCGATTTTTTTGATTTTTTTGCGGGCGGCTCGCGAAGCCCTCGGGGATGGCGCACCGCCGGCGCTGTGGACAAACCGCCGGGGGGAGGGGCGCGCAGGCGGTGGCGGCCTTGATGGTGTCGGGCGGCGGAGAGGGGCTCTGCGATCGTCTCGCCTCGTGCAGATTTTCCTCTTAAGAATGGCCTGTGGATCAAAATTCCGTCCGTCACGGATTTGTCTTCAAACACGCTTGACACCCCAAGGCGAACCGCTTAGTTAGCCGCTCATCGAAACGGCACGGCCGCTTTGATGAATGGGGTGCGCGAGCGCCCCGGCCAGTTCGAGAGATGCGGGTGTAGCTCAGTCGGTTAGAGTGCCGGCCTGTCACGCCGGAGGTCGCGGGTTCGAGCCCCGTCACTCGCGCCACTCTTCTGGTGCATTGGCATTCTCAAAGAGTGTCGATGGTGAGATAATGGCCAGCCATGGCCACGATGCGCGGGTGTAGCTCAGTCGGTTAGAGTGCCGGCCTGTCACGCCGGAGGTCGCGGGTTCGAGCCCCGTCACTCGCGCCATTTCTCTTCCTTCCATCCTTCAAGGCAAGTAGACCGGTTTTTGCATGGCGGCAATGTGTCTCGGAGCAGTTGTCGCGAGCGGGATGAGTCCGCTCCCGCAATTCCGCGCTTCGGTGTGTCAACGGTGCGAAAGTGCCGTTCAAACCTGTGGCGCGAACCGGTTTAAATGCCGCGTCGAGGCTTGCGCATGGGCGCGGGCTGCGCTAACCACTCTGGCGTTGCAACATGATTTTCGGCCTGCGGCATTCGTTGTTCAAGCGCCTCTCCCGGTGCGCTTCGCAGGCAGGGACGGATAACAATGACAGAACTTCTCGGTTCCTATGTTCCGATCGCGATTTTCATTGGAATCGCTCTTGTGATCGGTCTGGCACTCCTGATTGCTCCCTTCGCCGTTGCCTTCAAGGCGCCCGATTCGGAAAAGCTGTCGGCCTACGAGTGCGGCTTCAATGCGTTCGACGACGCCCGCATGAAGTTCGACATCCGCTTCTATCTCGTGTCGATCCTCTTCATCATCTTCGACCTGGAAGTCGCCTTCCTCTTCCCCTGGGCGGTTTCGTTCGGGGAGCTGGGCTGGTTCGGCTTCTGGTCGATGATGGTCTTCCTCCTGGTGCTGACGGTCGGCTTTATCTATGAATGGAAAAAGGGAGCGCTGGAATGGAACTAGCATCCGGCACCACGCTCGTTGCGCCGCAGCCGAAGGGCATCATCGATCCCGCGACCGGCAAGCCAATCGGCAGCAATGACGCATTTTTCGGCGAGATCAACAACGAGCTCGCCGACAAGGGCTTCCTCGTCACCTCGACCGATGAGCTGATCAACTGGGCGCGCACCGGCTCGCTGATGTGGATGACCTTCGGTCTCGCCTGCTGCGCCGTCGAAATGATGCAGATGTCGATGCCGCGCTACGACGCCGAGCGCTTCGGTTTCGCGCCGCGCGCCTCGCCGCGTCAGTCCGATGTCATGATCGTCGCCGGGACGCTGACCAACAAGATGGCGCCGGCGCTGCGCAAGGTCTACGACCAGATGCCCGAGCCGCGCTACGTCATCTCGATGGGCTCCTGCGCCAATGGCGGCGGCTACTATCACTATTCCTATTCGGTGGTGCGCGGCTGCGACCGCGTCGTGCCCGTCGACATCTACGTGCCAGGCTGTCCTCCCACGGCAGAAGCGCTGCTCTACGGCGTGCTTCTGCTGCAGAAGAAGATCCGCCGGACCGGCACGATCGAGCGCTAAGGCAGGGGGTTCTTTTCAATGAGTGAAGCCCTGAACGAGCTTGCGACCTACCTTCGCGAAGCGCGCGGATCGCTGATCGCCGATGCCGCGATCAAATACGGCGAGCTGACGCTGACGGCGACGGCGGAAAATCTCATCGAGTTGCTGACCTTCCTGCGCGACGACGCGCGGTGTGGGTTCATCAGCTTTATCGACGTCTGCGGCGTCGACTATCCGCAGCGGCCGGATCGCTTCGATGTCGTCTACCACCTGCTGTCGCCGCGCCAGAACCTGCGCGTCCGCGTCAAGGTTGCGACCGGTGACGGCGAGCCCGTACCGTCGGCAACCTCCGTCTACCCCGGCGCCGACTGGTTCGAGCGTGAAGCCTACGACATGTACGGCATTCTCTTCACCGGCCACCCGGACCTGCGCCGCATCCTCACCGACTACGGGTTCGAAGGCTATCCGCTGCGCAAGGACTTCCCGCTGACCGGCTTCGTCGAGGTTCGCTACGACGACGAGGTCAAGCGGGTGGTCTATGAGCCCGTCGAGCTGAGGCAGGAATTCCGCAACTTCGATTTCCTTTCGCCCTGGGAAGGCACGGAATACGTGCTGCCCGGCGACGAGAAGGCGAAGGCACGGTGAGATAAGTCGGCCCGCGGCCGTCCCGAGGGGGCGCCGTTCGGCCTGGAGCAATCGGTATGACCGAACATAACGTCCGCAACTTCAACATCAACTTCGGTCCGCAGCATCCGGCGGCACACGGCGTTCTGCGCCTCGTGCTGGAGCTCGACGGCGAGATCGTCGAGCGCGTCGATCCGCATATCGGCCTCTTGCATCGCGGCACCGAGAAGCTGATCGAGGCGAAGACCTACCTGCAGGCGGTGCCCTATTTCGACCGGCTCGACTACGTTGCGCCGATGAACCAGGAGCACGCCTTCGCGCTCGCCGTCGAAAGATTGACGGGCACGGAAGTGCCGATCCGCGGCCAGCTCATCCGCGTTCTCTATTCGGAAATCGGCCGTATCCTGTCGCATCTCCTGAACGTCACGACGCAGGCCATGGACGTCGGTGCGCTGACGCCGCCGCTCTGGGGTTTCGAGGAGCGCGAGAAGCTGATGGTCTTCTACGAGCGGGCCTGCGGCGCGCGCATGCACTCGGCCTATTTCCGTCCGGGCGGCGTGCACCAGGATCTGCCGCATGAGCTGGTCGAGGATATCGGCAAGTGGATCGATCCGTTCCTGAAGACCGTCGACGACATCGACGAGCTCCTGACCGGCAACCGCATCTTCAAGCAGCGCAACGTCGACATCGGCGTCGTCAAGCTGGAGGACGCCTGGGCCTGGGGCTTCTCGGGCGTCATGGTGCGCGGTTCGGGCGCTGCCTGGGACCTGCGCCGTGCGCAGCCTTATGAATGCTATTCGGACATGGAGTTCGACATCCCGATCGGCAAGAACGGCGACTGCTACGACCGCTATCTGATCCGCATGATCGAGATGCGCCAGTCGGCACGGATCATGCGCCAGTGCGTCGACCGCCTGCTCGGCGACGCCAAGGTCGGGCCGGTCTCCTCGCTCGACGGGAAGATCGTGCCGCCGAAGCGCGGCGAGATGAAGCGCTCGATGGAAGCGCTGATCCATCACTTCAAGCTCTATACCGAGGGCTACCACGTGCCGGCCGGCGAGGTCTATGCCGCGGTCGAGGCGCCGAAGGGCGAGTTCGGCGTCTATCTGGTCTCCGACGGCACCAACAAGCCCTACCGCTGCAAGATCCGCGCGCCGGGCTATGCGCATCTGCAGGCCATGGATTTCCTCTGTCGCGGACACCAGCTTGCCGACGTCTCGGCCGTGCTGGGCTCCCTCGATATCGTGTTCGGCGAGGTGGATCGCTGATGCGTCTGGCGCCGCTTGCCGTTCTCGGATTTCTTGCGCTCAGCCCAGCTGCCGTCGCCCAGGAGGATGTCGGCAGCACATCCTCGTCGGGGCTGCACGGCGGTTCGATGGCCACGCTGCTGTCGAAGGGATACGAGATCAAGGCAGCTGTCGCCAACGGCACGCGCTACATCGTGTTCATGCAGAAAGACCAGTCCGCCTATGCCTGCGAATTCGTCACGTTGACGAAATCGCGGTGCGGTTCGATTAATTGATAAGGTGTCCACTAGAATGTCCGTTCGTCGACTAGCCGAAGACACTGTCCAGCCAGCGAGCTTTGCCTTCAGCAAGGAGAACGCCGCCTGGGCTAAGGCAACGATCAACAAATACCCGAAGGGCCGCGAACAGTCGGCGATCATTCCGTTGCTGATGCGCGCCCAGGAACAGGACGGCTGGGTGACGCGGGCGGCCATCGAGTCCATCGCCGACATGCTCGGCATGGCCTATATCCGCGCCCTCGAAGTGGCGACCTTCTACACGCAATTCCAGCTGAAGCCGGTCGGATCGCGCGCCCATGTGCAGGTCTGCGGCACGACGCCCTGCATGCTGCGCGGCGCGGAAGACCTGATCAAGCTCTGCAAGAAGAAGATTGCCGCCGAGCCCTTCACGCTGAACGAGAGCGGGACGCTCTCCTGGGAAGAGGTCGAATGTCAGGGCGCCTGCGTCAACGCGCCGATGGTGATGATCTTCAAGGACGCTTACGAGGACCTGACGCCGGAGCGACTCGAGGAGATCATCGACGGCTTCGACGCAGGCAAGGGTGCCGAAATCCAGCCCGGGCCCCAGGTCGACCGGATCTACTCCGCGCCGGAAGGCGGGCTGACGACGCTTCAGCTCGTGGAAACGCCTGAAAAGCCGAAGGCGCCGGCTCGCGCAAGCAAGGCCAAGGATGAGGCCGTGAGCGTGCCCCCATCGAATGCCGCCAAGCCGAAGACCGCCACAGACGTCACCAATCCGGCGCTGAAGACCCCCGCGACCGCGAGGAAGGCGGCGGCGAAGAACGCCAAGATCGAAGGCGAGACGGTCGACAAGTCCAAGCCGGCGAAGAAGCCGCGGTAAAGAGGTGATACCATGCTCAGAGATGAAGATCGCATCTTTACCAACATCTACGGCCTCAAGGACAGGTCGCTCAAGGGCGCGATGGCGCGCGGCCATTGGGACGGCACCAAGGCGCTTCTCGAAAAGGGCCGAGACTGGATCATCAACGAGGTGAAGGCTTCCGGCCTGCGCGGCCGCGGCGGCGCCGGCTTCCCGACCGGCCTCAAGTGGTCCTTCATGCCGAAGGAAAGCGACGGCCGGCCGCATTACCTCGTCGTCAACGCCGACGAGTCCGAGCCCGGCACCTGCAAGGACCGCGACATCATGCGCCACGATCCGCACACGCTGATCGAGGGCTGCGTGGTGGCAAGCTTCGCCATGGGCGCGCACACCGCCTATATCTACGTGCGCGGTGAGTTCATTCGCGAGCGCGAAGCGCTGCAGGCGGCGATCGACGAATGCTACGACTACGGCCTGCTCGGCAAGAACAACAAGCTCGGCTACGACATCGACGTCTTCGTCCATCACGGCGCCGGCGCCTATATCTGCGGCGAGGAAACGGCACTGCTCGAAAGCCTCGAGGGCAAGAAGGGCCAGCCGCGCCTGAAGCCGCCGTTCCCGGCCAACATGGGCCTCTATGGCTGCCCGACGACCGTCAACAACGTCGAGTCGATCGCCGTGACGCCGACCATCCTCAGGCGCGGTGCGGGCTGGTACACCAGCTTCGGCCGCCCGAACAACCATGGCACCAAGCTCTATTCGGTCTCCGGCCATGTCAACCGTCCCTGCACGGTCGAGGACGCGATGTCGATCCCGTTCCACGAGCTGATCGAGAAGCACTGCGGCGGCATCCGCGGCGGGTGGGACAACCTGCTTGCGGTCATCCCCGGCGGCTCGTCGGTCCCCTGCGTGCCCGGCGCGCAGATGAAGGACGCCATCATGGACTATGACGGCCTGCGCGAGCTCGGCTCGGGCCTTGGAACGGCGGCGGTCATCGTCATGGACAAGTCGACCGACATCATCAAGGCGATCTGGAGGCTCTCCGCCTTCTACAAGCACGAAAGCTGCGGCCAGTGCACGCCCTGCCGCGAAGGAACCGGCTGGATGATGCGCGTCATGGAACGCATGGTGCAGGGCCGCGCCCAGAAGCGTGAGATCGACATGCTCTTCGACGTGACGAAGCAGGTCGAGGGCCACACGATCTGCGCGCTCGGCGATGCGGCCGCCTGGCCGATCCAGGGCCTGATCAAGCATTTCCGTCCGGAGATGGAACAACGAATCGACGAATATACGCGCAATGCCACGTCGCATGGCGCGGTGTTGGAAGCAGCGGAGTAACGAGCAATGGCCGGGACGCGCAATGAAGGACAGGGCATGAAAGCGGCTGCAGTCATTCCTTTCGTGCGGCCCTTGGGTGCCGGCTCGGCCGACCCGTTCGGCATGGCCGAATGGATGAAGAGCATGCCGGCTGTTCCGCTGATGGCCAATCCCGTGGCCGCCGTTGCGGCGGCGACGGCGCTGGGTTTCGGCCTGTCGAGCCACTTCGCAGGCGTCATGTTCGGCGCCATGCAGGGGGCTGCAAGCGCCCTGCAGAAAAGCGTCGGCGCGCTCGAACCGGCGGAGATTGCCGAACCGGCCCCGGCGGTCGTGAAGCCGCAGCCGGTAAATCAGGAAGCTTCGCCAGCGCCGGCCGCGCGCGAGGCCAAGGCCGTACCGGCCGCCCGTGAGGACCGTCCGGCTCCGGCGGCCCGCGAGCCCAAGCCCGCACCGGCCGCCGTCGCCAAGCCGAAGCGCGGCGCCAGGAAACCTGTCGCATCGAAGCCGAAAGGCCGCGCCGATGACGATCTGAAGCGGATCTCCGGCATCGGCCCGAAGCTCGTGCAGGTGCTGAATGGCCAGGGCCTTCGCCGGTTTGCCGACATCGCTGCTCTCACCGAGGCGGATGTCGCGCGTATCGATGCCGAGTTCGCCCTCAACGGCCGCATCCTGCGGGACGATTGGGTCGGACAGGCAAAGGCGCTGATGCGCGAGAAATGACGTGACGGCTGTCCGGTCGTCACCATACCGGAAGAGCCGTGAAGGAATTGTCCGGCGCCGCGGAAGGCAGCCGGACGGAAGACAGGATTGAGTGCGAAGATGGCAAAGCTGAAAGTCGACGGAAAAGAGATCGAGGTCCCGGATCATTTCACGCTGCTTCAGGCGTGCGAAGAGGCCGGCGCCGAGGTTCCGCGCTTCTGTTTCCACGAGCGGCTTTCGGTTGCCGGCAATTGCCGCATGTGTCTGATCGAGGTGAAGGGCGGCCCGCCGAAGCCGGCTGCCTCCTGCGCCATGGGCGTGCGCGACCTGCGCCCCGGCCCGAATGGCGAAGCGCCGGAAGTCTTCACGACCACGCCGATGGTCAAGAAGGCCCGCGAAGGCGTCATGGAATTCCTGCTGATCAACCATCCGCTCGATTGCCCGATCTGCGACCAGGGCGGCGAATGCGACCTGCAGGACCAGGCGATGGCCTTCGGCATCGACAGTTCGCGCTACCAGGAGAACAAGCGCGCCGTCGAGGACAAGTATATCGGCCCGCTCGTCAAGACGGTGATGAACCGCTGCATCCACTGCACGCGCTGCGTCCGCTTCACGACCGAAGTCGCCGGCATCGCCGAGCTCGGCCTGATCGGCCGCGGCGAAGATGCCGAGATCACCACCTATCTCGAACAGGCGATGACCTCGGAGTTGCAGGGTAACGTCGTCGACCTCTGCCCGGTCGGCGCGCTGACCTCGAAGCCCTTCGCCTTCACGGCGCGTCCATGGGAGCTCAACAAGACCGAATCGATCGATGTCATGGACGCCGTCGGTTCGGCGATCCGCGTCGACACGCGTGGCCGTGAGGTGATGCGCATCATGCCGCGCGTCAACGAGGAGATCAACGAAGAGTGGATCTCCGACAAGACCCGCTTCATCTGGGACGGGCTGAAGACGCAGCGTCTCGACCGGCCCTATGTCAGGAAGGACGGCCGCCTGCAGCCGGCGACCTGGGGCGAGGCCTTCCAGGCGATCAAGGCTGCCGTCGGCAAGACCTCGGGCGACAAGATCGGTGCGATCGCCGGCGACCTCGCATCCGTCGAGGAAATGTACGCGCTGAAGGAACTCATTGCCTCGCTCGGTTCTGAGAACGTCGACTGCCGCCAGGACGGCGCAGCGCTCGATCCGTCGCTCGGCCGCGCCAGCTACCTCTTCAATCCGACGATCCAGGGGATCGAGAGCGCCGATGCGCTGCTCATCATCGGTTCCAACCCGCGCTTCGAGGCTTCGGTTCTCAATGCGCGCATCCGCAAGCGCTATCGCATGGGCAAGTTTCCGATCGCCGTCATCGGCGAGCGCGGCGAACTGCGCTACGAGTATGAATATCTCGGGGCCGGTACGGAGACGCTTGCAGAGCTCGTTGCCGGCAAAGGCAAGTTCTTCGAGACGCTCAAGAAGGCCGAGCGGCCGCTGATCCTCGTCGGCCAGGGCGCCGTCGCAGGGGAGGGGGGTGCTGCCGTTCTCGCCAATGCCGCCAAGCTCGCCGTCGCCGTGGGCGCGGCCGGCGCGGAGTGGAACGGGTTCGCCGTCCTTCATAACGCGGCATCGCGCGTCGGCGGCCTGGATCTCGGCTTCGTCCCCGGCACGGGCGGCAAACCGGCCGCCGGCATGATCCATGGTACCGACGTGCTCTTCCTGCTCGGCGCCGACGAGATCGACCTCACGGCACGGAAGGGCTTCACCGTCTATATCGGCTCGCACGGCGACAACGGCGCGCATGCGGCGGACGTCATCCTCCCGGGCGCCGCTTATACGGAAAAATCCGGCATCTGGGTCAACACCGAAGGCCGCGTGCAGATCGGCAACCGCGCCGGCTTCGCACCGGGCGACGCGCGCGAGGATTGGGCAATCATCCGCGCCCTTTCCGACGTGCTCGGCCGCAAGCTGCCGTTTGATTCGCTTGGCGAATTGCGTGCAAAGCTCTGTGCCGCCTATCCGCATTTCGCAGAGGCCGACGCCATTGCCGCCGCAAGCAGCGACGAAATTGCCGCACTTGCGCAAAAAGCCGGTGAGATGGCCAAATCCGTGTTTGCGTCTCCGGTCAAAGACTTCTATTTGACGAACCCGATAGCGCGCGCATCCGCCGTCATGGCCGAATGCTCGGCCTTGGCGCGCAACAACTTCAAAGCCGCAGCGGAATGAGCGCGAGGGACTAGAGCATCATGGACGCTTTCATTTCGAGCTACGTCTGGCCCACGGCCATCATCATCGGCCAGTCGCTGCTGCTTCTGGTCGCGCTGCTGGTCTTCATCGCCTACATCCTGCTCGCAGACCGTAAGATCTGGGCAGCCGTGCAGCTTCGCCGCGGCCCGAACGTCGTCGGCCCCTGGGGGCTGTTCCAGTCCTTTGCCGACCTGCTGAAATTCGTCTTCAAGGAGCCGGTCATTCCGGCCGGCGCCAACAAGACGATCTTCCTGCTCGCGCCGCTCGTCTCGGTGACGCTGGCGCTCGCTGCCTGGGCCGTCATTCCGCTCAATGCCAACTGGGTAATCGCGAACATCAACGTCGGCATCCTCTTCGTCTTCGCCATATCTTCTCTCGAGGTTTATGGCATCATCATGGGCGGCTGGGCCTCGAACTCGAAATATCCGTTCCTTGGCGCGCTGCGCTCCGCCGCGCAGATGGTCTCCTATGAAGTCTCGATCGGCTTCGTCATCGTCACCGTGCTGCTCTGCGTCGGCTCGCTCAACCTGACCGACATCGTCAATGCGCAGTCGGACGGCCTTGGAACGATGATCGGCCTGCCGGCCTCCTTCCTCGACTGGCATTGGCTGTCGCTGTTCCCGATGTTCATCGTGTTCTTCATTTCGGCGCTCGCCGAGACGAACCGCCCGCCCTTCGACCTGCCCGAAGCCGAATCCGAACTCGTTGCCGGCTTCATGGTCGAATACGGCTCGACCCCGTACATGATGTTCATGCTCGGCGAATACGCGGCGATCTGCCTGATGTGCGCGCTGACGACGATCCTGTTCCTCGGCGGCTGGCTGCCGCCCGTCGACATCTGGATCCTGAACTGGGTGCCGGGCATCATCTGGTTCGTTCTGAAGGCCTCGTTCGTGTTCTTCATGTTCGCGATGGTGAAGGCCTTCGTCCCGCGCTACCGCTACGACCAGTTGATGCGTCTCGGCTGGAAGGTCTTCCTGCCGCTGTCGCTGGCGATGGTCGTCATCGTCGCATTCGTTCTGAAGCTGATGGGATGGGCATGATGGCCGCCCGAGCTTCGCTGCATACCGCCGGCTTCTCCCAGGCCGGCAAAATTGGAGGTTAATGATGGCCGGTCTTTCGCAAGCCGTCAGCTCGCTGTTCCTCAAGGAGTTCGTCGGCGCATTCCTTCTGTCGATGCGCTATTTCTTCCGGCCGAAGGCGACACTGAACTATCCCTTCGAAAAGGGTCCGGTCAGCCCGCGTTTCCGCGGCGAGCATGCGCTGCGCCGTTATCCGAACGGCGAAGAGCGTTGCATAGCCTGCAAGCTCTGCGAGGCGATCTGTCCTGCCCAGGCCATCACCATCGAGGCCGGCCCGCGCCGCAACGACGGCACCCGCCGCACGGTGCGCTACGACATCGACATGGTGAAGTGCATCTATTGTGGTTTCTGCCAGGAAGCCTGTCCGGTCGACGCCATCGTCGAAGGGCCGAACTTCGAGTTCGCCACCGAGACGCGCGAAGAGCTCTACTACGACAAGGAAAAGCTGCTCGCCAACGGTGACCGGTGGGAGCGGGAAATCGCGCGCAACATTGCAATGGACTCGCCCTATCGCTGAGACCATCTGCGTAAACGCAGCATCGTCCCTCTCGTAACAGAGGGTGCATGCGGAACGGGTTTGGGCACTGGCCGGACGGTTGTCCGGCTTTGCCTCATGGAGTGAGGGCGGTGCGCCTTCACGCCGAGCAAGACGAAAAAGGCACCGATCATGGGTCTGCAGGCTCTTTTTTTCTATCTCTTCGCCTTCATCGCGGTGGCGTCGGCATTCATGGTCATCGCGGCCAAGAACCCGGTCTATTCGGTTCTGTTCCTGATCCTGACCTTCTTCAACGCGGCGGGGCTGTTCCTGCTGACGGGCGCCGAGTTCCTGGCGATGATCCTGCTGGTCGTCTACGTCGGCGCCGTCGCGGTTCTCTTCCTTTTCGTGGTCATGATGCTCGACATCGACTTCGCCGAACTGCGCGCCGGTGTGCTTGAATACGCGCCGGTCGGTGCGTTGATCGGTCTGATCCTCGCCGCCGAGCTCATCATCGTCGTCGGCGGTTCGACCTTCTCGCCGGAGATCGCCAAGGGCATCGCCATGCCGATCCCAGCCGTCACCGAGCGGACCAATACCGCCGCGCTCGGCGACGTGCTCTACACCCATTACGTCTACTTCTTCCAGATCGCCGGGCTGGTGCTGCTCGTCGCCATGATCGGCGCCATCGTGCTCACCCTGCGTCATCGTGAAAACATCAAGCGCCAGAGCATTCCGCGCCAGGTTGCCCGCTCGCCCGAGACCGCCGTCGAGGTGGTCACGGTCAAGCCGGGGCAGGGCCTTTAATCGGGACGCGAGGTCGAGGGATCAGACTTATGGAAATCGGAATTTCCCACTATCTCACCGTCAGCGCCATTCTCTTTACGCTCGGCGTCTTCGGCATCTTCCTCAACCGGAAGAACGTCATCATCATCCTGATGTCGGTGGAGCTCATCCTGCTCGCGGTCAACATCAACATGGTGGCCTTCTCGGCTTTCCTGAACGACATCACCGGCCAGGTCTTCGCGCTGTTCATTCTGACCGTCGCGGCCGCCGAAGCCGCAATCGGACTCGCAATTCTCGTCGTCTTCTACCGCAACCGCGGCTCGATCGCCGTCGAAGACGTCAACATGATGAAGGGCTGACAGGGCCATGGACACCATTATCAAGGCTATCGCCTTTCTGCCTCTGATCGGCTTTCTGATCGCCGGCCTTCTCGGCACGCAGATCGGCGCCAAGGCATCCGAATATGTGACCAGCGGCCTGATGCTGATCGCGCTGGCGCTCTCCTGGTTTGTCTTCTTCGACGTCGCCCTCGGTCATGAAGAGATGATCAAGGTCTCGGTGCTGCGCTGGATCCAGTCGGGCAGCTTCGACGTCGAATGGGCATTCCGCGTCGACACGCTGACGGCCGTCATGTTCGTGGTCGTCAACACGGTTTCGACGCTGGTGCATATCTATTCGATCGGCTACATGCACCACGATCCGCACCGTCCGCGCTTCTTCGGCTATCTGTCGCTCTTCACTTTCGCGATGCTGATGCTGATTACGTCGGACAACCTGTTGCAGATGTTCTTCGGCTGGGAAGGCGTGGGCCTGGCGTCGTACCTGCTGATCGGCTTCTGGTACAAGAAGCCCTCGGCCAATGCCGCGGCGATCAAGGCCTTCATCGTCAACCGCGTCGGCGACTTCGGCTTCTCGCTCGGCATCTTCTCAGTCTTCGTTCTCTTCGGCTCGATCAATCTCGAAACGGTCTTCGCCGCCGCCCAGAGCTATCTGCCGGCTGAAGGTGCCGAGGCAGGGGAGGCCGTGATCACGCTCTTCGGCATGCACCTCGACAAGGCCGATGCTCTGACGGCGACCTGCCTGCTGCTCTTCATGGGCGCGATGGGCAAGTCGGCCCAGTTCCTGCTGCACACCTGGCTGCCGGACGCCATGGAAGGCCCGACGCCGGTTTCGGCCCTCATCCATGCCGCGACCATGGTGACCGCCGGCGTCTTCCTCGTTGCCCGCATGTCGCCGCTCTTCGAGCTGTCGCCGGATGCGCTGACGGTCGTCACCCTGATTGGTGCGATCACCGCCTTCTTCGCCGCGACGGTCGGTCTCGTGCAGAACGACATCAAGCGCGTCATCGCCTATTCGACCTGTTCACAGCTCGGCTACATGTTCGTGGCACTCGGCGTCGGCGCTTACGGCGCTGCGATCTTCCACCTGTTCACGCACGCCTTCTTCAAGGCGCTCTTGTTCCTTGGTGCCGGCTCGGTGATTCACGCCGTCGACGGCGAGCAGGACATGCGCTACATGGGCGGCCTGCGCACGCACATTCCCGTCACCTACTGGATGATGTTCATCGGCACGATTGCGCTGACCGGCGTCGGCATTCCGGGAACGCTCTTCGGAACGGCGGGCTTCTTCTCGAAGGATGCGATCATCGAATCCACCTTCGCGTCGCACAGCATCGTTTCGGGCATTGCCTTCACGCTGCTGGTGATCGCCGCACTGTTCACCAGCTTCTATTCCTGGCGCCTGACGTTCATGACCTTCCACGGTACGCCGCGCGCCTCCCACGAGGTCATGCATCACGTCCACGAGTCGCCCCAGGTCATGCTGGTGCCGCTCTATACCCTCGCCCTCGGCGCGCTCGTCGCAGGCTTCCTGTTCCACGACTACTTCTTCGGCCATCACTACGTCGAATTCTGGAAGGGTGCGCTGTTCACCTCGGCCGAGAACGAGATCCTCGAGGAATTCCACCATGTGCCGCTGTGGGTGAAATGGAGCCCGTTCTGCGCCATGGCGCTCGGCCTCTTCACGGCCTGGTACATGTATATCAGCCGGCCGGAGCTGCCGAAGTATCTGGCAGATCAGCATCGCGGTCTCTACCAATTCCTGCTCAACAAGTGGTATTTCGACGAGCTCTACGATTTCCTCTTCGTCCGTACCGCCAAGCGTCTCGGCACCTTCCTCTGGAAGGAGGGTGACGGCCGCGTCATCGACGGCTTCGGGCCGAACGGGGTGGCGGCCCGCGTTCTCGACGTGACCGACCGCGTCGTCCGGCTGCAGACCGGATACCTCTATCACTACGCGTTCGCCATGCTGATCGGCATCGCAGCGCTCGTTACATGGATGATGCTCGGGAGTTCCTTCTGATGACCGATTGGCCCTTACTTTCCGCGGTCACCTTCCTGCCGCTCGCCGGCGCCCTGCTTCTCCTGCTGATGAGGGAAGACAGCGCAGCCGGCCGCCGCAACATCCTGAACATCTCGCTGTTCACGACGATCGTCGTTTTCGGCCTGTCGCTCTATGTCTGGTACCAGTTCGACAGCTCGAACCCCGGCTTCCAGATGGTCGAGAAGCATGAGTGGCTCGGCACCGGCATCTCCTATCATCTCGCCATCGACGGCATTTCGGTCCTGTTCCTGCCGCTGACGGCGTTCCTGATGCCGTTCTGCGTGCTGGCGAGTTGGGTCACGATCGAGAAGCGCCTGAAGGAATACATGATCGCGTTTCTGCTGCTGGAAACGCTGATGCTCGGCGTCTTCGTCTCGCTCGACATCGTGCTCTTCTACGTCTTCTTCGAGGCGGGCCTCATCCCGATGTTCATCATCATCGGCGTCTGGGGCGGCCGCGACCGCGTCTATGCGAGCTACAAGTTCTTCCTCTACACGCTGCTCGGCTCGGTGCTGATGCTGCTCGCCATCATGGCGATGTACTGGCAGGCCGGCACCACCGACATCACCGAACTGCTGAAGTATGATTTCCCGCGCCAGATGCAGACCTGGCTGTGGCTAGCCTTCTTCGCGTCCTTTGCCGTGAAGATGCCGATGTGGCCGGTCCATACCTGGCTTCCCGATGCGCACGTCCAGGCGCCGACGGCGGGCTCGGTCATCCTGGCCGGCATTCTCCTGAAGCTCGGCGGCTACGGCTTCCTGCGCTTCTCGCTGCCAATGTTCCCGCTGGCGTCCGATTATTTCGCCCCGCTCGTCTATACGCTGTCGATCATCGCGATCATCTACACCTCGCTGGTGGCGATGATGCAGACCGACATCAAGAAGCTGATCGCCTATTCGTCGGTTGCCCACATGGGCTATGTGACGATGGGGACCTTTGCAGCCAACATCCAAGGGGTGCAGGGCGCGATCTTCCAGATGCTCTCGCACGGCATTGTCTCGGGCGCGCTCTTCCTTTGCGTCGGCGTCGTCTATGACCGGCTGCACACGCGCGAAATCTCCGCCTATGGCGGCCTCGTCAACAACATGCCGAAATACGCCGTGGCCTTCATGGTCTTCACCATGGCAAATGTCGGGCTCCCGGGCACTTCGGGTTTCGTCGGCGAAGTTTTGACGCTGGTCGGCGCCTTCCGCGCCAACACCTGGGTTGCGCTCTTTGCGACCAGCGGCGTCATCCTGTCGGCCGCCTATGCGCTCTGGCTCTATCGCCGAGTGATCTTCGGCGCGCTGGAGAAGGAGAGCCTGAAGGCCATGCTCGACCTTTCGACCCGCGAGAAGGTCATCCTCTATCCGTTGGTGATCCTGACCATCTTCTTCGGTGTCTACCCGGCGCCGGTCTTCGACGCGACGGCGGCCTCCGTGGATCTGCTCGTCAACAACTACGCCGCAGCCCTGCAGGCAGCGCAAGACGTTGCGCTTTCGGTGCAATGACCACAGGACGTGATTGGACATGACTGCTGAAACCCTTTTTGCAAGCCTGCAACTCTCCGCCCCCGAGCTGATCCTGGCAGTCGGCGCGCTGGTGCTGCTGATGGTCGGCGTCTATTCGAGCGAGCGCGCGGCGCCGGTCGTGACCGGGCTCTCCGTCGCGGTGCTCGTTGTCGCCGGGCTGTGGCTCGTCCTGAATACGGGTGACGGCGAGGCCTATGCCGGCGCCTTCCTTTCGGATCCCTTCGCGAAGTTCATGAAGGTTCTGGCGCTGATCGGCTCGGTCACCGTCATGATCATGACAGTCGGTCAGGCCCGTGCGGCGCAGATCGACCGCTTCGAGTTCCCGGTGCTTCTGCTGCTTGCGACCCTCGGCATGCTGCTGATGATCTCGGCCAATGACCTGATCTCGCTCTATCTGTCGCTTGAGCTGCAGTCGCTGGCGCTCTATGTCGTGGCGGCGATCAATCGCGACAGCGTGCGGTCCACGGAAGCGGGGCTCAAATATTTCGTTCTTGGCGCCCTGTCCTCGGGCATGCTGCTCTACGGCATGTCGCTCGTCTATGGCTTCACCGGCCATACCGGTTTCGACGAGATTGCCGCGGCCCTGACTGCGGAAGGCCGCTCCCTCGGCCTGGTCTTCGGTCTGGTGTTCATCCTCGCCGGCCTTGCCTTCAAGATCTCGGCCGTTCCGTTCCATATGTGGACGCCGGATGTCTATGAAGGTGCGCCGACACCGGTGACGGCCTTCTTTGCGGGTGCGCCGAAGGTGGCGGCCATGGCGATGCTCGTCCGCATCGTCATCGAAGCCTTCGAGCCGGTCGTCGCCGACTGGCAGCAGATCGTCGTCTTCATTTCCATCGCCTCGATGCTGCTCGGCTCCTTTGCCGCGATCGGCCAGCGCAACATCAAGCGGCTGATGGCCTATTCCTCGATCGGTCACATGGGCTATGCGCTCGTCGGTCTGGCCGCCGGATCGATGGCCGGCGTGCGCGGCGTCATTCTCTACATGCTGATCTACATGGTGATGACGCTCGGCACCTTCGCCTGCATTCTCGCCATGCGCCGCAGGGACGGCGAGCATGTCGAAGGGATTGACGACCTTGCCGGTCTGTCGCAGACCAATCCGTTCATGGCGACGGTGCTGACGATCCTGATGTTTTCCCTCGCCGGCATCCCGCCGCTCGCCGGCTTCTTCGCGAAGTACTTCGTGTTTGTTGCTGCGATCGAAGCTCAGCTCTACGGGCTGGCGATTATCGGCGTGCTCGCTTCCGTCGTCGGCGCATACTATTACCTGCGGGTCATCAAGGTCATGTGGTTCGACGAGGCGAAGGGCGAATTTGCCCGCTCGGCGGGCGAATTGCGGCTGGTCTACGGACTTTCCGGCCTGTTCGTGCTCGGTTACGTGCTGATCGGCGGCCTGCTCGGAAATGCCGCAGAAGTCGCGGCACGGACATTCTTTTGAGCGGCGGGCAGGGCAGCGGCCGGATTTCCCCTGACGATTTCCGGCATATAGCGCTTGCCGAAACTGTCTCGACGAACAACGAATGCCTTGCGAGGGCGCGTGAGGGTGATCCCGGCAATCTCTGGATCACCGCTGCGCGCCAGACCGGCGGGCGCGGCCGGCGCGGCCGCGAGTGGTTTTCCGAGCCGGGCAATCTCTATGCATCCTTGCTGCTGATCGACCCAGCGCCGGTGCAGCACCTGCATTCACTGCCGCTCGCGGCAGCCGTTGCGGTGCATCGGGCTATTCGCAGGGTCATGCCTCCGGGCTCCCCGGAGGTGGCGATCAAGTGGCCGAACGACATCCTCGTCGACGGCCGGAAAACCTGCGGCATCCTGCTCGAAGCCGAAGGCCTTCCAGACGGCCGTCATGCGCTGGTGATCGGCTGCGGCGTGAACGTCGCGGCCATGCCGGAAACGGGGCTCTACCCCGTGACTTCGCTTCGGCAGGAGGGTGCGACGATCTCGGCCGAGGAGCTGTTCGCCCACCTGTTCGTGACCATGGCGGAAGCGCTTTCCGTGTGGGACCGCGGCGCCGGCATCGCCTTGATCATCGATCAGTGGCGGGCTGCCGCGGGGGGCATTGGCGAGGCCATTACCGTTAATCTGCCGGACCGGTCGCTTGCCGGCCGTTTCGTCGGCATCGACGCCGACGGTCGGCTGCTGCTCGACACTGGCTCCGGCGCACCGCTGGCAATCGCGGCGGGCGACGTATTTCTCGGATAAACAAGAATAGAGGCGCAGCGCAGATGGCGCAGGAAGAAGAATTGGTGTTCTTGCCGCTCGGCGGCGTTGGCGAGATCGGCATGAACCTCGGCCTTTATGGCTATGGCAGGCCCGGCAGCCGCCAATGGATCATGGTCGATTGCGGCGTGACCTTCCCCGGGCCGGAACTGCCCGGCGTGGAACTCGTCCTGCCCGACATCTCCTTTCTCGCCGAGGAGCGTCGCAATCTCAAGGCGATCATCATCACGCACGCCCACGAGGATCACTACGGCGCGCTGAATGATCTTTGGCCGGGGCTGAACGTTCCGGTCTATGCTTCGCCGTTTACCGCCGGCATGCTGGAGGCGAAGCGCGACTTCGAAAAGAGCCGCGGCGAAATTCCGGTGACTGTCTTCAAGGCGGGCGACCGCATTAACGTCGGCCCCTTCAGCATCGAGGCTGTCGGCGTCAACCATTCTATTCCCGAGCCGATGTCGTTGGTGATCCGAACGCCGCTGGGCGCCGTCGTGCATACGGGCGACTGGAAAATCGACCTCGAACCTTCGCTCGGCCCGATCACCAATGAAGCGCGGTTTCGTCAGGTCGGCGAAGAGGGCGTGCTGGCGCTCGTCTGCGACTCGACCAATGCGCTGCGTGACGGCGTTTCGCCGTCGGAGCGCGAGGTATCGGAAAGCCTGGCGAAGATCATCGCCAATGCCGAGGGGCGCGTCGGCATCACCACCTTTTCGTCGAATGTCGGCCGCATCCGCTCGGTCGCCGAAGCCGCGGAGGCGGCGGGCCGCGAAGTGCTGCTGCTCGGCAGTTCGATGAAGCGCGTCGTCGACGTCGCGAAGGATCTCGGCATCATGGAGGGGCTGAAGCCGTTCCTGGCGGAGGATGAATTCGGCTATATCCCGCGCGACAAGGTGGTCGTCATCCTGACGGGAAGTCAGGGCGAGCCGCGTGCCGCCCTTGCAAAGATCTCCCGGGACGAGATGCGCAACGTGGCGTTTTCGGCCGGGGATACCATCGTCTTCTCGTCGCGGACCATCCCCGGCAATGAAAAGGCGATCAACGATATCAAGAACGGCCTGATCGAGCAGGGCATCCATATCGTCACCGACAGCGAGGCGCTGGTGCATGTGTCCGGCCATCCGCGCCGCAACGAGCTGCAGCAGATGTATCAATGGCTGAAGCCTGAGATCGTCGTGCCGGTGCATGGCGAGGCAGCGCATCTGACAGCGCATGCCGAGCTTGCGCTGCACTCGGGCATTGCGAGCGTCCCGCGGCTGCGCAATGGCGAGATGCTGCGCTTGGCGCCTGGACCGGCGCAGGTCATTGATGAAGCGCCGCACGGCCGCATCTACAAGGACGGGACGCTGATCGGCGATTTCGAGGAAATGGGCATTGGCGAACGCCGCAAGCTCTCCTTTGCGGGCCACGTCTCGGTCAACGTCGTGCTCGACAGCCGCTACGACTTCCTCGGTGACCCGGACGTCGTGCCGATCGGGCTTCCGCAGTTCGACGACGAGGGCGACGACATGGACGACGTGCTCTACGATGCCGTCCTCGGTGCGGTGGAAAGCATCCCGCGCGCCAAGCGCAAGGATCTGGCGATGCTGCAGGAAGCGGTACGCCGCGCTGTGCGCAGCACGGCCAACCAGATCTGGGGCAAGAAGCCGATCGTCACGGTCTTCGTCACCAAGATCTGATTTGTCCGGCGGGTGAGCCGGTGTAAACCGGTTGAGCCGTCGATCTGGGAGGACGTTCGATGCTCGGAAGAGTGAATCATGTGGCTATCGCCGTGCCAGATCTCGCCTCCGCCGCGGAAAGCTATCGGACGACCCTCGGCGCTGCGGTCACGGAACCTCAGGCCCTGCCGGAACACGGGGTGACGGTGGTCTTCGTCACGCTTCCCAACACCAAGGTCGAACTGCTGGAGCCGCTCGGCGATCGGTCGCCGATCGCCGCTTTTCTCGCGAAGAACCCGGCAGGTGGCATGCATCACATCTGCTACGAAGTGGAGGACATCATAGCGGCGCGCGACCGGCTGAGAGAGGCGGGGGCGCGTGTGCTCGGCGACGGCAATCCCAAGATCGGCGCCCACGGCAAGCCGGTGCTCTTCCTTCATCCAAAGGACTTTCAAGGCACTCTGATCGAACTCGAAGAGGTGTGACAGTCGGGCGCGGGGGAAGCCATTTGCGCGATCGATGGCAATAGCGCTATAAGGTGATGGCCTGCGGAGCTTCTTTTGGAAGCCCCTGTGATCCGTGCAAGACAAGGTGCAGGGCTGCTTGCCAAAGGGCCGTCTGAACAAGCCTTCCTTCAGGGGACCTGAATGTCCGCCTTTTCGACCTTTGCCGTCTTTTTCATCATCTGGTGGCTCACGCTTTTCACCGTGCTGCCGTTCGGTGTGAAGACCCAGGCCGAGGAGAACGACGTCGTTCCCGGCAGCGTCGAGAGTGCTCCGGCGCGCTTTCATGGGCTGCGGGTGGTCCTGATGACAACGGTCGTCGCCGCCCTGATCCATCTCGGTTGGTATGTCCTGTCCGTTAAGTTCGGCTATGATCTTGATGCGATATTCGGCTTCATCGGTCCTGAAGCCTGATCGCTCACGGCGTCGAAAATTCCCACACGCAAGAAACGTGCCGCAAGGTGAAGGGGGCTTTCGATGGAGGCTCTGCGACACGGCTCCGATCCGAGCCTCTTGACAGTCAACGAATTGACATCTTTCGCCGCTGCTTCGCTTCGATCTCGGGAAGAAAAGCAAAAAAAAACAAGGCCAAAGCCTTGTTTTCAAGTTTCGCGTGATCTTTCAACCGTTACCGGCGGCAGCGAACGAGCGCGCCTAAGATCTTATCCTCCCAAGACTTGACCGCGAAATTCGGCAAGAATTTGGTCTTCTTGCCTGTTTTGTGAGCCGAAACTAGCTCAAACATTGGGCTATGTCATCAGTTTTTTTTGCATTTTTGCTACAGTTCGGCAAAAAATTCCGGTTGACAGGAACGGTCCTTGCCCTGTTACTACCGTGCTCTTTTGACGCAGGGCTCAAGCGTATTTCCGCCGGAGCATCACGTCTGGCGTGCTCTCTTCCCGATGAGGCAGGGTTTTCTTCCGCGCGCGAAGCGGCTATGAACGCTGAACTCGAAGGCTTCCCATCGGCTGCGCCCTGGGAATTCAAGAGCCAGATTTCATACGGCAATTTCCACCTTTGCCCTGTCCCAGGGCGAGGGCGGTTGTCGCAGCACAACGTCATTTCGCCCGAATCCACCGATAGTGCGAGAGTCACCAGTTCCGGAACCCGTCATGCGCCTGTCCCGCTATTTCATGCCCATCTTGAAGGAAAACCCGAAGGAAGCGGAAATCGTTTCCCATCGGCTGATGCTGAGGACCGGCATGATCCGCCAGCAGTCGGCCGGCATCTACAGCTGGTTGCCGCTCGGCAAGCGCGTGCTCGACAAGGTCAATGCGATCATTCGCGAGGAACAGAACCGCTCCGGCGCGGTCGAGCTCTTGATGCCGACCCTGCAATCGGCGGAGTTGTGGCAGGAGAGCGGCCGCTACGATGCCTACGGCAAGGAAATGCTGCGCATCAAAGACCGGCAGGATCGGCCGATGCTCTACGGCCCGACCAACGAGGAGATGATCACCGACATCTTCCGCTCCTCCGTGAAGTCCTATCGCAACCTGCCGCTCAACCTCTACCATATCCAGCTCAAGTTCCGTGACGAGATCCGCCCGCGTTTCGGCACCATGCGTTCCCGCGAGTTCCTGATGAAGGACGCCTATTCCTTCGACCTCGATCGTGAAGGCGCGGAGCATGCCTATAACAAGATGTTCGCCGCCTATCTGCGCACCTTCGACCGCATGGGCCTGCGCGCCATTCCGATGCGAGCCGACACAGGTCCGATCGGCGGCAACCTCAGCCATGAATTCATCATCCTCGCCGATACCGGCGAGTCGGAGGTGTTCTGCCACAAGGATTTCCTCGGCTTCGACATTCCGGGCAAGGACACGAATTTCGACGATGTCGCCGGACTGAAGGCGATCTTCGACAAGTGGACGTCCCGCTACGCCGCGACCTCGGAGATGCATGACGAGGCCGCCTTCGACGCGATTTCTGAGGGCGAGCGGCTGTCGGCGCGCGGCATCGAGGTCGGCCATATCTTCTATTTCGGCACGAAATACTCGGAGGCAATGGGCGCCAAGGTGCTTGGACCCGACGGCAAGGAGCACATCGTGCATATGGGCTCCTATGGCATCGGCCCCACACGGCTGGTGCCGGCGATCATCGAGGCGTCGCATGACGAGAACGGCATCATCTGGCCGAAGTCGGTGGCCCCGTTCGACGCGGTCGTCATCAACATGAAAACGGGCGACGCCGCTTGCGATGCGGCTTGCGGCACGCTCTACTCCGACCTCGACAAGGCCGGATTCGACGTTCTCCTGGACGACACGGACGATCGCGCCGGTGCCAAGTTCGCGACCGCCGATCTCATCGGCGTTCCGGTGCAGATCATCGTCGGGCCGCGCTCGATCGCCAATGGCGAAGTCGAGGTGAAGGACCGCAAGACCGGCGCGCGCGAGACGATGACGGTGGAAGCCGCGATCAACAAGCTGGTTGCGACAAGATAAGAGGCAAGGGACGACAATGACCGCGGCGACGGAAGAGCAAGTGCAGGTTGCCGCGCCATCCGGCAAGTCGTTGAGCCGTCCCTTCTCCGCCTTCGAGCGCATGGTTGCCTGGCGCTACCTGCGCTCGCGGCGGAAGGAAGCCTTCATCTCCGTCATCGCCGGCTTCTCCTTTATAGGCATCATGCTCGGCGTGGCGACGCTGATCATCGTCATGGCAGTAATGAACGGATTCCGCACCGAGCTCATATCGCGCATTCTCGGCATGAACGGCCATGTGATCGTCCAGCCGCTCGATGGGCCGCTCACCAACTATGCGGAACTCGCCACCAAATTCTC
The DNA here is from genome assembly GCF_001651865.1 of Sinorhizobium glycinis. GTDB lineage: Bacteria > Pseudomonadota > Alphaproteobacteria > Rhizobiales > Rhizobiaceae > Sinorhizobium > Sinorhizobium glycinis. The sequence goes on along the minus strand of NZ_LPUX01000053.1, from coordinate 107,251 downwards.
GGCCGTGCCGGGAGTGACGATGGCGATCCCGATGGTGGAAGGGCAGGTGCTCGCTCAAGGCGTTGGCGATGCCTCGACAGGTGCCCTGGTTCGCGGCATTCGCTCCGAAGACCTCATGAAGCTCAAATCGATCTCGGAGCATATTCAATCCGGCGATCTCGTGGGTTTTGCCTCAGGTGCCGGCGTCGCCATCGGTTCGCGCATGGCCGAGCAATTGGGAATTCGCGTCGGCGGCACGATCACGCTCACCTCGCCGAACGGAGACGTCACGCCGCTCGGCATGAATCCGCGCGTCAAGGCCTATACGGTTTCGGCGATCTTCGAGATGGGAATGTCGGAGTACGACGCGACGATCGTCTTCATGCCGCTCGAGGAGGCGCAGCTTTATTTCAACGCCGAGGGCCTCGTCCAGTCGATCGAGCTCTTCGTCGAGCAGCCGGACACCGTCGACGCCTTGCGCAAGCCGATCGAGGACGCCGCCGGCCGGCAGGTCTATCTGACCGACTGGCGCGACCGCAACAGAACCTTCTTCTCGGCGCTCGAGGTGGAGCGCAATGTGATGTTCATGATCCTGACGCTGATCGTGCTTGTCGCGGCGCTCAACATCGTCTCGGGCCTGATCATGCTGGTGAAGGACAAGGGCAGCGACATTGCAATCCTGCGAACGATGGGTGCGACCTCCGGTTCGGTGATGCGTATCTTCTTCATGACGGGCGCGGCCATCGGCGTCGCAGGAACGATCGCCGGTGTCATCCTCGGCGTCGTCGTCTGCTTCAACATCGAGTCGATCCGGCAGTTCTTCTCCTGGGTATCCGGGGCGACGCTCTTCGATCCGGAGCTTTACTTCCTGAGCCAGCTGCCAGCCGATATGAACGCCGACGAGACCATCTCCGTCATCATCATGGCGCTCGCGCTTTCCTTCCTGGCGACGATTTTTCCGGCCTGGCGCGCCTCACGCCTCGATCCGGTGCAGGCCCTGCGGTACGAATAACAAGGACAAAAACGTAGATGAATGCGCGCGTGGCACTGCAGCTCTCCGGCGTAGAGCGACATTATGGCGAGGGAGATACCTATCTTCCGATCCTCAAGGGTGTCGATCTGACCTTGCGGAGCGGCGAAACGATTGCCCTGGTCGCACCCTCTGGCACGGGGAAATCGACACTGCTTCATGTCGCCGGGCTGCTCGAACATCCGGACACGGGCGACGTGATCGTCAACGGCATGCCATGCAACGGCCTCAGCGACGACCGGCGCACGGCGATACGCCGGAACGAGATCGGCTTCGTCTACCAGTTTCATCACCTGCTGCCGGAATTCTCGGCGCTCGAGAACATCATGATGCCGCAGCTGATCGCCGGCTTGTCAAAGGCGGAAGCGGCCGAGCGGGCGAGGGCGCTGCTGGACTATATGCGCATCGGACACCGTGCCGCGCACCGTCCGGCTGAACTTTCCGGCGGCGAGCAGCAGCGGGTGGCGATAGCGCGGGCGGTAGCCAACGCACCGCTCATTCTGCTGGCCGACGAGCCCACCGGCAATCTCGATCCGGAGACCGCCGGTTATGTCTTCGAGGCGATGGAAGCTCTAGCACGTCAGTCCGGGCTGGCGGCGCTGATCGCCACCCACAATCACGAGCTCGCGGCGCTTATGGATCGCTGCGTGACGATCGAGGACGGCAAGGTCGTCGAACTGAGATAGGCCGGAAGGAAGCTCACGGAACGATCAGCCCGCCGCGATAATCGAGCTCATAGGCTTCTTCCCCATCGACGAAAATGGTCTCGCGTCCGGAGAAATGATCGGTTCCGCCGCGGCTGCTGTCGACATAGCAGCCATAGGCGTGCTGATATTCCATGCCGCCGAGGAAATGGCGCTTTTCGCGATACATCGTCTGCAGTGCCGCCTTGATGACGGCGCCCGCCCGCCGCGCATTGATAAGTTCCGGACGGATGATTCGGCCGAAGTAATTCATGGCCCAGCACGGTGTGCCGTCATGCCAGACCGCTTCCTGGCCGGCGAAATCGGTCCCGCCGAAATAGCTGTCGAGGTAGCGCCAGGAGCCGCGGTGATGGCCGAGATCGTGGGAACCGGTTCGGCAGGCCGGCAGTCTTGAGCCATCGCCAATATAGGTCTTCGCCTTCGCCTCGACGATAAAGTCGGTCAGTTCCTCGATGCTGATCATGCACGCTCCTCCGTCTTTCGCGGAGGATGCCGCAGCAAATGCCGGCTGTAAAGAACAAAAAGAGAACATGCATCCTCTTCGCGGCCGCGTTGGGCTCCGTGAAGAACCGAGTTCATGAGAGTGGGCGTAGCCCGCGCGCTCTGCAGTTCAATAAGCCTGTTGCTGGTCTTCGGAAGGCGTCTCGCTTTGAGTTGACCGCCTCGGTTGCATTAACCATAGCCGATGAATAACGGGCGTTTCATTCACGCTTGCTTGACTATCGAACATAAATGGAACAAAGATAGAACAATAGCCGAAAGGAGCCATGTTATGACTGATTTCGTCCGTGATCTCGCTGCCTTCGCCTCGATGACCCTTTTCATCGCAAGCATTTCGATGATCGCACTCGGCATGTGATCGCCGCCCGCTGCAAATCCGTCCTGCCAAGCGCGGCCGGGCAAAAAGGGGGCAGGGCCTCGCGGTAAGGCTGGACAGTCGGGGCGGGAAACGGGATATCCTCCGCACCAGACAGGAATCGGAGTGCGGCAATGGCAGGCGACGAAAGCATCAACCAGGGCTCGGGCGGCGTGGATCCGCAATTCGTTCACCTGCGCGTGCATTCGGCCTATTCGCTGCTGGAAGGCGCGCTGCCGCTGAAGAAGATCATCGCCAAGGCGGTGGCCGACGATCAGCCGGCCATCGGCATTGCCGATACCAACAATCTGTTCGCCGCGCTGGAGTTTTCCCAGAAGGCGGCAGACGACGGATTGCAACCGATCATCGGATGTCAGCTGTCCATCGACATGGAGGACGAGGCGGAGGGGGAGCGACGCAGCCACGCGCAGCAGCTAGCCAAGCTGCCTTCGATTGTCCTGATTGCGGCGACCGACGAAGGCTACACCCGCCTCGTCGACCTGGTCAGCCGCGCTTATCTCGAAGGCGAAGGTCATCAGGCAGCGCGGATAACGCGCTCCTGGCTCGCCGCGGGCGGCACGGATGGTCTGATCGCCTTGTCCGGTGCCGGCGGCGGCCCGGTCGACCTTGCGCTGATGGCGGGCTCGCCCGCCCTTGCCGAAGGGCGCCTCAAGGCGCTGAACGAGCTGTTCGGCAATCGCCTTTATGTCGAACTGCAGCGCCACGGCAGTTACGATCGACGCCATGAGAGCCGTCTGGTCGACCTTGCCTATCGCCACGACATTCCGCTCGTTGCGACGAACGAGGCCTTCTTTCCATCGCCGGCTGACTATGATGCGCATGACGCGCTGATGGCCGTTGCCCACAATGCCGTCGTTTCCGACGATCGCCGCTTCCGGCTGACGTCGGATCATTATCTGAAGAGCCGCAAGGAGATGGCGGCGCTTTTCGCCGATCTGCCGGAGGCGCTGGAAAATACCGTCGAGATCGCGCGCCGCTGCTCCTTCATGCTGAAGACCCGCGGACCGATCCTGCCGCGCTTCACCGGTGTTTCGGACGATCCTGTGGAGGCCGAGCGCGCCGAGTCCGCTGAGCTTCGTCGTCAGGCGGAGGAGGGGCTGGAACTGCGGCTCGCCAAGCTCGGCATGGCGCCGGGCTACAAGGAAGAAGACTATCGCGAGCGCCTTGCCTTCGAGCTCGGCGTCATCGAGCGAATGAAGTTCCCGGGTTACTTTTTGATCGTTGCGGACTTCATAAAGTGGGCGAAGCAGCACGACATTCCCGTCGGGCCGGGTCGCGGCTCGGGTGCCGGCTCGCTGGTCGCCTATGCGCTGACGATCACCGACGTCGATCCGATGCGCTTCTCGTTGCTCTTCGAGCGCTTCCTCAATCCGGAGCGCGTCTCGATGCCGGACTTCGACATCGATTTCTGCCAGGACCGCCGCGAAGAGGTGATCCGCTACGTGCAGCAGAAATATGGGCGCGAGCAGGTGGCTCAGATCATCACCTTCGGATCGCTGCAGGCACGCGCCGCGCTGCGCGACGTCGGCCGCGTGCTCGAAATGCCCTATGGCCAGGTCGACAAGATCTGCAAGCTGGTGCCGAACAATCCGGCCAATCCGACGCCGCTTTCGAAGGCGATCGAGGAGGAACCGCGCCTGCAGGAGGAGGCGGAAAAGGAGCCCGTCGTCGGCCGGCTTCTCGACATCGCGCAGAAGATCGAGGGTCTCTATCGTCACGCGTCGACGCATGCGGCGGGCATCGTCATCGGCGACCGGCCGCTGTCGCAGCTGGTGCCGATGTACCGCGATCCGCGCTCCGACATGCCGGTCACCCAGTTCAACATGAAATGGGTCGAGCAGGCCGGGCTCGTCAAGTTCGACTTCCTCGGCCTGAAGACGCTGACGGTGCTGAAGACGGCGGTCGACTTCGTCGCCAAGCGCGGCATCGAAGTGGATCTCGCAAGCATCCCGCTCGACGATCCGAAGACTTACGAGATTCTTTCGCGCGGCGAGACCGTCGGGGTGTTCCAGGTGGAAAGCGCCGGCATGCGCAAGGCGCTGATCGGCATGCGGCCCGACTGCATCGAGGACATCATCGCGCTGGTCGCGCTCTACCGGCCGGGCCCGATGGAAAATATCCCGGTCTACAACGCCCGCAAGCATGGCGAGGAAGAGATCGAATCGATCCACCCGAAAATCGACTACCTGCTCAAGGAAACGCAAGGCGTTATCGTCTATCAGGAGCAGGTGATGCAGATCGCCCAGGTGCTCTCGGGCTATTCGCTCGGCGAGGCGGATCTCTTGCGCCGCGCCATGGGCAAGAAGATCAAGGAGGAGATGGACAAGCAGCGTGCCCGCTTCGTCGAAGGCGCGGTCGGCAATGGGGTCTCGAAGCCGCAGGCGGACCTGATCTTCGATCTGCTCGCCAAATTCGCCAACTACGGCTTCAACAAGTCGCACGCGGCGGCCTACGCCATCGTCTCCTACCAGACCGCCTATATGAAGGCGCATTACCCGGTCGAGTTCCTGGCGGCGTCGATGACGCTCGACATGTCGAACACGGAGAAGATCAACGACTTCCGCCAGGACGCGATGCGCCTCGGCATTCAGGTGATCGCACCCTCGGTGCAGAGCTCGTTCCGTCCTTTCGAGACCGGCGATAACCGCATCTACTACTCGCTTGCCGCCATCAAGGGCGTCGGTGAATCCGCCGTCGACCACATCGTCGCCGTCCGCGGCGACCGTCCCTTCGCGAGCCTCGAGGACTTCTGCCTACGGATCGACCCGAAGCTCTTGAACCGGCGTGTCTTCGAAAGTCTCATCGCCGCCGGCGCCTTCGACTGCTTCGGATACGACCGGGCCGAACTGATCGGCGGGCTCGACCGGATCCTCGGCTTCGCGCAGCGCGCCCAGGAAAACAAGCTGAGCGGCCAGAGCGACATGTTCGGCGCCGGAGCCGCGACGGGGCCTGAGAAGATCGCCCTGCCGGCCTATACGCCCTGGCTCGCCTCGGAGAAGCTTCACCGGGAGTTCCAGGTGCTCGGCTTCTACCTTTCCGCTCATCCGCTCGATACCTACAACAAGCTGCTGGAGAAGCTGCGCGTTCAGAATTTCGCCGACTTTGCCGCAGCGGTCAAAAAAGGTGCGGGAAGGGGTAAGCTCGCAGGCACCGTGACGTCGAAGCAGGAGCGCAAGACGCGCACCGGCAACAAGATGGGCATCGTCGCCTTCTCCGACGCCTCTGGCCAGTTCGAGGCGGTGCTCTTTTCGGAGATGCTGCACCAGTATCGCGACCTGCTCGAACCCGGCAAATCGCTGGTGATGACCGTCGAAGCGGAGGAGCGGCCGGAGGGCATCGGCCTGCGTATCCAGACTCTACGGTCGCTCGAAGAGGAATCGCTGCAGATGCAGAAGGCGCTGCGCGTCTATGTGCGCGATTCGGGCCCCTTGCGATCCATTGCCTCGCATCTGAACGCCAAGGGAGACGGCCTCGTCTCGTTCATCGTCATCAAGGACAATGGTCAGCGGGAGATCGAGGTCGAGCTCAGCGAGAAATATCGGATCTCGCCGGAGATTGCCGCAGCTCTTCGCTCCGCGCCGGGTGTGGTGGACGTCGAGCTCGTATAGGAGACGGCCTCGGCGAGTGATCGTCAGCCGCCGGTTACCGGACGCGTGATGGTGATGAAGTCGGTCCCTTCGCCGGTCTCCAGTCCCGTGTCGGTGTCGGAGATTGAAAGTGAGGACCCATCGGCCAGAAGGCCGGCGATGCTTTGGCGCACCTCGTCGGGCACCCTAATGCGATTCAGGGCTCGTTGAAGGGCGTTGAACTCCATGGGATCGGCGTCGACAGTGATGCCCAGCCGATGTTTCGTGGCCTTTGAGAGCGCGTTGTCCAGCGACATGCCGAACCATTTGCCTTGCCCGGTTGCCGCCTCTGTATCCTGGAACTGTAGGAAATGTGTGCCGAGCGCGAACTCAGGTCTCTCGATCGTGATACCCGCCTCGAGGAGCGGTTGAAACTGGCGGCGGATGCGAAGAACGCCGTTCGGCGGCACGGCCCGGCCAGCCTTGCGATAGACCGCCTCGACCAGCTTCCGGGTCACCTGGCCGTCCACCGGCAGCCCCTCGGCCGTTTGGAAGGAGCGGATCGCGGCAAGCGTCATGGGCCCACTGTGGCCGTCCGGATTGCCCGCGTCGTGGCCGAGCGCGGTCAAAAGCATCTGGAGATCGCGCAATGTTTCCATCATGCCGCGCCGGGTGATCAGGATTCGAACGGGCGCCCGGTCGTCATCGAGCAGCCATGGCGCGGGGCGACTGTCCGTCATGGCGACCTCGACGGAACCTCCCTCGAGCTGGCTGAGGGCGGGCCGGAGGGGTACGTCCGACATCGGCGGCTGCGGTGGGCGCGACTGATTCGGCTGAAACAGCATGGTGCTCACGATCTCGACAGGCGTCACCTGGCGGTCGGAGATCACCACATGGATGCCGCGTTCAGTCATCTTGAAGAGTCCGGCGGCAAATTTGCTCGGGAGGCGCACGCAGCCATGCGAGGCCGGATAGTCCGGCACGTGGTTCGATCCATGCAGTGCGATGCCGGACCAGGTGAGCCGCTGCATGAACGGCATCGGCGCATTCGAATAGATGTTGGATTTGTGATGGCGGCGTTTCTCGAGAATCGAAAAAATCCCCGTCGGCGTCGTGTGGCCGCGCTTGCCGGTAGAGACATTGGACGTGGCGACGACGGTGTCGCCGTCATAGACGACGAGCGATTGCTGCTGTCTCGATACGACGATCTGCAGGGGCGCCTTCGTGCCGGCCGCAAAGGCGGACGGCGCCGATACGATGAGAACGGCCAGTCCTATCCTGAGAGTGATATGCAATACAAACCCTCAATCCGACCATTAAGCGCAATCAACCGTCGTAGTGCTTCCAATCCGGCGCTTTGCCGTGCGCGCCCGGTTCGGGCACGCCGAACCTGTTGAGCGAGGATACTGTTCAATATTTAACGAATTGAAACGCAGGGAGCCGCGCCGGTGACCGGGCGAGTTCACGCCCTATTGATCGCGTCGGCGATGGCCGAAGGTGTAGCCCGTTTCAACGCTGGTCTTGCCGAATTTGTCGTGCAGCTTGTTGATCGCCTCTTCGGCGGCGGCCCTTCTGGTGGCGATAGGATCGACGAGATCCGGCGGGTCGGCGAGATCGGGGTGGGCGAGATCGCTGACGCCGATGCCGATCAGCCGGTATTTCGTGCCGTCAACTTCCTTTTCGAGCAGCTGGAGGCCTACGCGAAAGATGCGGTCGGCGAGGCGGGTCGGGCTTTCGAGCCTCCGGTTGCGCGTGCGCAGCTTGAAGTCTGCGGTCTTGAGTTTCAGGACGACGGTGTGCCCGGCAAGCTCCGACTTGCGCAACCGCAGGGCGACCTGCTCGCTTAGGCGCCTGAGATGCGGAACGAGCTCTTCCGGGCGCGACAGGTCGTCGTTGAAGGTCGTCTCCGAGGATACGCTCTTCGCCTCGCCATCGGTCTCGACGATTCGCTCGTCCTGGCCGCGCGACAGGCGATAGAGCCTTTGCCCCATCGAGCCGTAGCGGCGCATGAGATCTGCTTCCTCCATCGTCTGCAATTGACCGATCGTGCGGATGCCGTCCCGCTCGAGCGTCGTGGCGAAGGCCTTGCCGACGCCCCAGATCAGCGTGACGGGGCGCTCCTTCAGGAAGTCGACCGCCTCGGCCTGGCCGATGACGGAGAAGCCGCGCGGCTTCTGCAGATCGGAGGCGACCTTGGCGAGGAACTTGCAGTAGGAGAGCCCGACGGAGACGGTGATGCCCACCTCGGTCTCGATCCGCCTCGCGAAGCGCGCCAGCGTTCGGGCAGGGGGATCATGATGCAGCCGCTCGGTGCCGTTCAGGTCCAGGAAAGCCTCGTCGATCGACAGCGGCTGCACGAGCGGCGTCAGTTCGAGCATCATCGCCCTGACCTCGCGTCCGACGCGCACATATTTCTCCATGTCCGGCTTGATCACCACGGCCTGCGGGCAGGCTTCGAGCGCCTTGAACATCGGCATCGCAGAGCGGACGCCGTGGATACGGGCGATGTAGCAGGCCGTCGAGACGACGCCGCGCTTGCCGCCGCCGATGATCACCGGCTTGTCGGCAAGTTCCGGATTGTCGCGCTTCTCGATCGAGGCATAGAAGGCGTCGCAGTCGATATGGGCCAGGGTCAGCCGATAGAGCTCGGAATGGCTGAGAAGCCGCGGACTGCCGCAGGCCACGCAGCGTCGCGCCGGCGCGGCCAGTTCCTTGAGGCAGTCTCGGCAGAAGCCGGAAAACGGTGCAGCGCTGGGCATGGCCGGAACAAATGTTGAACGCGGCGACTTTACGCTCTAGGCTGGTGAGTCTCAAGGCGGCGATCGGAGGCCATAGTGGATATCGCCCTGCAATTTGCGCCGGTGACAGGGGAGCTCTGGCCGGATTTTGGGAAGCTGTCTGGGCCGAAGGGGCCGGATGATGGAAAAGCTCAGACGTCCTCGAAGTTCCCCGGACCGGAAAATGCCTGGTGCGCCCCGACGACCTCCTCCGGAGCGGTCTGGGTCGCCGTGCAGAAGGCGATCAATGTCGGCTCGTGGTCCATCAGAAACGCGACGAGCCCGCCCATGAAGCCCGGCTCCCCGATAGCCTTGCGCAACGAAGCGGGCTCGGTGCCGGTCAGCGCCAGGAAACGCGACAGGAGTTCTGGTTCGCCGGCAAGCCAGCCGAGGATCGCAATCGCCGTTTCGTCAGGGCTCTTCATGCTGTTGAACCTCTTCTCATATGGCGTCCGGAGTTACCTCTTTTTCAACCAAATATCGTTAGTCTTGCGGCCGAGGAAGTGGGTCGAGTCACCGTTTGTGAAGCTTATATCTCTTCAGGGGACTTGCAAGGCGGCGACAGACAACAAGGGATCGACATGCCCAAACAGGTGATGATTGTTGAGGATAACGAGCTGAACATGAAGCTCTTCCGCGACCTGATTGAGGCTTCTGGTTATGCGACGATCCAGACGCGCAACGGCATGGAAGCGCTCGAACTTGCCCGCAAGCACCGGCCCGACCTCATTCTCATGGACATTCAGCTGCCGGAGGTGTCCGGCCTGGAAGTGACGAAATGGCTCAAGGAAGACGACGAGCTCCACGTCATTCCGGTTATCGCCGTAACCGCTTTCGCCATGAAGGGCGACGAGGAGCGCATTCGCCAGGGCGGGTGCGAAGCCTATGTTTCCAAACCTATTTCCGTTCCCAAATTCATTGAAACGATCAAGACTTACCTGGGCGATGCCTGAGTGCCGGGAAACTTTCTATGACTGCGCGCATCCTCGTCGTCGATGACATACCAGCCAATGTGAAGCTGCTTGAGGCGCGGTTGGTCGCCGAGTATTTCGACGTCTTGACGGCCGGTGACGGACGCTCCGCATTGGCGATCTGTGAGAACACATCGGTCGACCTTGTGCTCCTCGACATCATGATGCCAGACATGGACGGCTTCGAGGTCTGCGAGAGGCTGAAGGCAAACAGCCGGACCGCCCATATTCCGGTGGTCATGGTGACGGCGCTCGACCAACCCTCGGATCGGGTGCGCGGGCTAAAGGCCGGTGCAGACGATTTCCTCACCAAGCCGGTCAACGATCTCCAGCTGATGTCCCGGGTGAAGAGCCTTGTTCGGCTGAAGAACGTCAGCGACGAGTTGCGCCTCAGGGCGCAGACGGCGCACACGATCGGCCTACAGGAGCTTGCGCGCGCCGACCGCCCCGACGAGCCCGGCAACGTGCTCCTCGTCGACGGTCGTGCCTCCTCGCAGGAGCGGCTCCTGCGCGCCTTGAAGCCGATTGCCGAAGTCTCGGTCATCGCCGATCCCCAGGCCGCCCTCTTCGAAGCGGCGGAGAACAGCTTCGATCTGGTGATCGTCAACGCGAATTTCGACGACTACGACCCGCTGCGCCTCTGCTCGCAACTGCGTTCACTCGAGAGGACGCGCTTCATACCGATCCTGCTCGTGACCGAGCAGGGGAGCGAAGAGATGATCGTTCGTGCGCTTGAGCTTGGCGTGACGGACTACATCATGCGTCCGGTCGATCCCAACGAGCTGGTGGCGCGCTCCCTGACGCAGGTCCGCCGCAAGCACTGCAATGACCGGCTGCGCGCCAGTGTCCAGCACACGATCGAACTGGCGATCACCGACGACCTCACCGGCCTCCACAATCGCCGCTATCTCGATGGCCATCTGAAGCTCCTGATCGATCGCGCGAGCGCCCGCGGCCGGCCGCTTTCGATCTGCATCACCGATATCGATCGCTTCAAGCTGGTGAACGACACCTATGGGCATGATGCGGGTGACGAAGTTCTGCGTGAATTTGCGAACCGTGTACGCGCGACGGTACGCGGCGCCGATCTCGCATGCCGGTTCGGCGGCGAGGAGTTCGTGATCGTCATGCCGGACACGACCCCCGAGATGGCGGCGATCGTTGCCGAGCGGCTTCGCTTGATGATTGAGGGACGCGCCTTTGGCATTTCGCACGGAGGCACGGTCCTCAGCGTCACGGCATCCCTCGGGATAGCCACGTTGCGCCCGCAGGATGATACGCCCGAGGCGCTGCTGAAGCGCGCCGACACGGCGTTGTACCAAGCCAAGAACAACGGGCGTAACCGGGTCGTCGCGGCGGCCGCGTAAGCCGAATTGGCAAGCGACGCTCGCCGGCTGTCTCGGACTTCGCCATTGGGCGTAGGAGGAGGCTGGAGCATACGCCCAAACTCAGCTTGCGAACTTACTTATAAGTTGTATCTTTTGCCGCGTCGCTGGTGCTGGGGCAAGCATTTCCAAAGAGCGGCGAGTTCGGATTTGTCCGAATACGAGACAGAATTAACCAAACGCCGAGCAACCCGCTTCGGCGATTAAGAATTCGTTGATTTTTTTTTATTTTCAAGCAATGCTGATATTAAGGAAGTGAGACTTCCACGATCGATCGGTTACCCCATGATGCTCAGGTCCGCCGCATCTCCTGGGTCGTGGGGTCGGTCGGCTGGATTCCGACACCCGCGGATTCCTCGTGCCGCAGTCGGAGCCAGCCGACCCCCTTTCGAGACGCCGCTTCGACAAGAGGCGGCGTTTTTCGTTTCCGGTCTAATGCGCGCGCGTGTCCCTGAAGACATAGCCAAAAAGAACCGCCGCAACCGGCAGAACGCGCCAAAGAAAAGCGCCGAACCTTGCGGCCGGCGCTCGTCGATCGAAATCGAAACGTGATCTTACTTGATCTTCGTTTCCTTGAATTCAACGTGCTTCTTGACGACCGGATCGTACTTCGTCTTCGTCATCTTTTCCGTCATCGTGCGGCTGTTCTTGGTCGTGACGTAGAAATAACCCGTGTCGGCCGTCGACAGCAGCTTGATCTTGATGGTGGTAGCTTTCGCCATGGTCGTCCTGCCTTTGTAGAAAGATGAAAGCCGTGGACAACCGGTTGCGGGCCACGGTCAAGGTTGGCGCGAAACTACAAATCGCGGTCGAAAAGTCAAGGCCGTTTTGGCTTCAAAACGATACGGACCAGGGAAAGCACGACATAAAGACCGAAGAAGGCGGCGATCGCCCAGGCAAATCCATCGTTCCCGGTCACATCCATCGCGGCTCCGATCACCTGCGGTCCCGCCACGGTGCCGACCGCATAGGAGAAGACGAAGGCGGCATTGGCGGCCGCAAGATCGGCGCCTTGCAGCCGCGAGCCGAGGTGGCTGAGGCCGACGGTATAGAGGCCGGAGACACAGCCGCCCCAGAACAACAAGACGAGCGCCATTAGAAACCAGCTTTCGACCAGCATAGGCAGGAACAGCGCGCCGACGAGGCCGATCAATGTCAGCGCCGACAAGATCGTCCGACGGTCCTTCACATGATCGGAAAGCATGCCGAGCGGGATCTGGAAGATGAAATTGCCGATTCCCATGACCGTCAACAGCAGGGCCGCCTGCGATTCGGTGAAGCCGGCCCGTGTCCCGAAAATCGGAAACAGGGAGAGGCCACCATATTCCACCGCGCCGAAAATAAAGACGGCAGCGGTGGCGGTCGGCACGAGCAAGACATAACGCATGAAGTGGCGCTTCGGCTTCTCATCGAGTACCGGGCTTTCGTTGCGCGCCAGAAAGATCGGGATCGCGGACAGCAGGATGACGCCCGCGCCCACAGTGAAGGGCAGGACGCCCTCGCTGCCCAGGATCGAAAAGAGCAAAGGGCCGCTCGCGAAACCGAGCGAGAGTACGGTGCCGTAGATGCCGAGCACGAAGCCGCGCCTATTGGGCGGCGCAGTGGCATTGATCCAGAATTCCGAGAGGATGAAGAGGACCGTGATCGCACCGTGGAAGACGATTCTGAGCGGAAACCAAAGCCAGAAATTGGTGATGTAGTAGAAGCCGAGCGCGCTTGCCGCTGCAACCACGATTGCCAGCAGCATGGTCGGTGCGACGCCGTGACGATGGGCGAACTTCATCGTGAACGGAGCGGCGGCCATCGATGCGATGCCGGCCATTGCAGCATTCAGCCCGTTCAGCGTAGGCGCGATGCCGCGCTTCTCCATGATGATGCTCAGCAGCGGAAGCCCCAGGCCCATCGCAATGCCGACGGCGGTGATCGACGCAAGCGCCGCGGCCAGCGAAGGCCAGTGGATTTCGTCAACCGGCGCAGATGTGCCGGACGGCGGCTTCGACATTCGACAGATCCCTAGAGAAGCGTGCGAAGAAAGCGCCCGCGGCGCGTGAAGTAGAACGGTATCGCCCGTTCAGGAGGAAGCGAGGGATCCGATTCGAGGCCGCTTCTCAGATCCGAAAGGATGATTGCGGTGATCTCCGGCACTTGTAGAGACGAGAAGTCGTTGACATCGATCCATTGCAAATCCTGAAGCTCCCGGCTTTCCAGGACTTTGGACGGATCGATCTCCACCTCATCCGCGAAGACCGCAAAGAAGCGCGTATCGAACCGCCTCGATTGTCCCGGCGGCGTGATGGCCCGAGCCATATAGCGCAAGTTTGTGAGATCGGGAAGAAAGGGAAGGGGAGCGCGTGACCGGTGGTGTTCCGTGCCGAGGCAGACTCCCGCCTCTTCGAAGAGTTCTCGCGCTGCCGCGAGCGCCAGCGCCCGGGCGCGCCCGTCGCTGATCGGGCGCCCCTCGCTTGCCTTCAGGGCGCGCAGCACCGTGGGATTGAGATCGCCGGAAAACCCCAGCCGATGGTCCGTCGGGTCGCGGCGGCCGCCCGGAAAGACATAGAGGTCCGGCATGAAGGCATGGGCGCTGTGGCGCTTTCCCATCAACACGCGCACGCGCTTGCCGGAGCGGTCGAGCAGCATGATCGACGCCGCGTCACGCGGCCTGAGCGGCTGATGCCTGGGTGCCCCGGCCTGCGATTGAGCGGGGCCGCCGCTGCCACGATCCGGCCTCATGCCGACGGATCCCGCGGTGGGAGAATATCTTCCGGCCGGTCTTCGTGCCCGCCGAAGCCGTGCATTTTCAGAGCCCATTGCAGCCCGATGACCGCGCCTTTGACCGGCTGCATCAGGACGAGTGCGCTGACGAGAGTCACCGGCGCCCAGACCGCCAGGTGCTGCCAGGTGGAGAGCGGCAGGACCAGATCCGTCATCATGTATCCGCCGAGGACCAGATGACCGACGATCGTCACGACGATATAGGGTGGAAAGTCGTCGGCGCGATGATGGTCCATCCGTTCGCCGCAGGCGGCGCAGGCATCCACCGATTTGACGAAGCCTCGAAACAGCCGGCCTTGGCCGCAGGCGGGACATTTGCCCAGAAAGCCGCGCTTCATTGACCGGCCGACTGGCCGCTCCTCCTGCTGCTCCCCACCCAGCTGGAGCTTCTCCGTTGCCATTGCCTTCATTCCAATCCTTGTCGAACGAGGACCTTACCGGCCGCTGGCCGTCAGCGCCTGCCGCGCGGGGGCCGTGTTCCCGGCCGCTTGCCTGCGTTCACCCGATCGCGGCGGCCGGACTTGTGGAAGGAGCGCATTGCCGTCGGCATCTTTCGCCCTTCGCTCAGCATCTCGAAGCGGAGCGCACCGGCGAGCGGCACGGCTTCGGCGAGCTTGACGCGGACAGGATCGCCGAGACCATAGCCAAGTCCGGTCTTTTCGCCGGAAAGGGCCTGATGCGCTTCATCATAGATGAAATAGTCTCGCCCGAGCGTAGATATAGGGATGAAGCCGTCGGCGCCATAGGCGGGGAGGGTGACAAAAAGTCCCGCCTTGATCACGCCCGAGACGCGCCCGTCGAACTCCTCGCCGACGCGTCCGCTCAAGTGATGGGCAATCAGCCGGTCGACCGTATCGCGTTCGGCAGCCATTGCGCGCCGCTCGAAGGTGGAGATTTCCGCGGCGATATCGTCGAGCACCCCCTCTTCCTGAGGCGTCAGGCCGCCCTCGCCAAGGCCAAGCGAGCTCACCAGCGCCCGGTGCACGACCAGGTCGGCATAGCGCCGGATCGGCGAGGTGAAGTGGGCATAGCGCATCAGGTTGAGGCCGAAATGGCCGATGTTTTCCGGGCTGTAGATTGCCTGGCTTTGCGACCTGAGCACCATCTCGTTGACCATGGTCTCGTAGGGCTTGCCGTCGGCGCGGGCGAGAACGCCATTGAAGTGGTTGGCTCGCATATTGCCGCCCTTGGCGAGCGAGATGTCCAGTGTCTGCAGGAACTCACGCAGAGTTTCCTGCTTGGCGAGCGACGGCTGGTCGTGGACGCGGTAGATCAGTACCTGTCGTTTCTGCTCCAAGGTCTCCGCCGCGGCGACGTTGGCCTGTATCATCATTTCCTCGATCAGCTTGTGGGCGTCTAGGCGTTCCGGCACGAAGACCCGGTCGACCGTTCCGTCCGGCTTCAGGATGATCTTGCGTTCGGGCACGTCGAGTTCGAGAGGCTGGCGCCGTTCCCGCCCGCGGCTGAGGATGCGGTAGCCCTCCCACAGCGGCTTCAGGATCGGTTCCAGGATCGGCCCGGTCTTGTCGTCCGGCGACCCGTCGATCGCCGCCTGGGCCTGTTGATAGGAAAGCTTGGCAGCGCTGCGCATCATGATGCGGTGGAACGTATGGCCTGCCTTGCGGCCCTCCTTCGAGAAACGCATCCGTACCGCCAGTGCCGGTCGGTCGACGCCCTCCTTGAGCGAGCAGAGATCGTTGGAGATGCGCTCGGGCAGCATCGGCACGACACGATCGGGGAAATAGACCGAATTGCCGCGCTTCAACGCTTCGAGGTCGAGAGCCGATTTCGGCCGGACATACCAGGAGACGTCGGCGATCGCGACAGTAACGATGAAACCGCCGGGATTGTCCGGGGAGGGATCCGGTTCGGCATGGACGGCGTCGTCGTGGTCCTTGGCGTCGGCCGGGTCGATGGTGATGAGCGGCAGCGAGCGCCAATCCTCGCGGTGCGCCATCGTTACCGCCTGCGCCGCGTCGGCCTCCTGCAGCACGCGTTCCGGAAACACATGCGGAATGCCATGCGCATGAATGGCAATCATCGAGATCGCCTTTTCGGAGGCGACGGAACCGATGACGTTCTGCACTTGGGCGCGCGGCAGGCCGTAGCGCCCGAGGCGGGCGAGATGCACTTCGACGAGGTCGCCGTCCTTGGCATCGGCGGTGAAATCCGGATCGACGAGGACTTCCTCGCCGCGCTTGTCGATCGGCAGCAGCCGCCCGCCGCCGCCCGGGGTCGAGCGGAACACGCCGAGCACGGCGTCCTTGCGCTTGTCGAGAACCTTGATGATGCGCGCCGTATAGGCGGGTCCGCCCCTCTCCTTGGCAGGGAAGATCTTGGCAAGAACCCGATCCCCGAGACCGGCGACGGGCGCCTTGCCCTTCGCCTTTCCGCCGGCCGACTGGCGGATGAGCACGGCCGGCGCGACGCCGTCGGCGTCCAGCCATTCGGCCGGGCGGCCGATCAATTCGCCGTCGATATCGCGGATGGTGATGTCGAGAACGGTGACGGGCGGCAGGGCGCCGGGGCGAACGAGCGACTTGCGCTTCTTCTCGACCAGCCCGTCCTCTTCCAGCGAGCGGAGCAGCGCCTTGAGTTCGACGCGAGCCTCGCCCTTGAGGCCGAACGCCTTAGCGATCTCGCGCTTCGAGGCCTGCTGCGGGTTCTCGGCGATGAAGCGCATCAGCACGTCGCGCGGCGGAACGGCGCCGTGGATGATCGGTTCCTTTTGGGCGGGCGCCGCCGCCTGGGCCGCGCGCAACTGCTTCTTGCCGGCACCTCTTGCGGGCCGTTCGGTCGGATCGCGCGGAATTCTGCTCAAGGTCAGTCCTTCTTGGCCTTCGCGGCCGTCTTGCTCTTCGCCTTCGCGGCGGTCTTGGGCTTCTCGGTTTTCGCCGCCGTGCTCTTCGCCGCCGCCGCGGATCTGCCCTTGCTCGCTTTGCCCTTCGATACGCCACCCTTCGCCGCGCGTTCGGCAATGAGGGCGAGCGCTTCATCGACGGTCACGGCCTGCGGATCCTTGCCCTTCGGCAGGGTCGCATTCACCTTGCCCCAGTTGACATAGGGGCCGAAGCGCCCGTCGCGCACCGTAATCGCGCCGCCGTCCGGATGTTCCCCGAGTTCCTTGAGGGCGGCTGCGGCGGTGCGTCCGCGGCCGCCGCCTGCACCTTTGGACTGCTTGTCGGCGAGTGCCGAAACGGCGCGATTGAGGCCGATCGAGAAGACGTCCTCGACGGATTCCAGATTGGCATAGGTGCCGTCATGCAGCACGAACGGGCCGTAGCGGCCGATGCCGGTCGAAATCATCTTGCCGGTTTCCGGGTGCCTGCCGATGTCGCGCGGCAACGACAGAAGCGCGACCGCCTTTTCGTGGTCGATCGTCGCCGGCGTCCAGCCCTTGGGCAGGCTCGCACGTTTGGCATCCTTGCCGTCGCCGCGCTGGACATAGGGTCCGAAGCGACCGCTCCGCAGGGTGATTTCCTCGCCGGTGTGCGGATCCTTGCCGAGGCTCTGCGGCTCGTTCGACACGGCCGCTTCCGCCTCGCCGTTGCCTTCGGACGACAGCTGGCGCGTGTAGTTGCACTCGGGATAATTGGAGCAGCCGACGAAGGCGCCGTATTTGCCGAGCTTCAGCGAGAGCTTGCCGGTACCGCAAACCTGGCAGGTGCGCGGATCGCCTCCGTCTTCCCGATTCGGGAAAACGAGCGGCGCCAGTTCCTCATTGAGCGCATCGAGCACGTTGGTGACGCGCAGTTCCTTGGTGTCCTCGATCTGCGAGAAGAAATCCTTCCAGAACTCGCGCAGGACGTCTTTCCAGTTGAGCTCGCCGGCGGAAATCTGGTCGAGCTTCTCTTCCAGGGATGCGGTGAAATCATACTCGACATAGCGCGTGAAGAAGCTCTCGAGGAAAGCCGTCACCAGCCGGCCCTTTGCCTGCGGAATCAGCTTGCGCTTGTCGATCGTCACATAATCGCGGTCGACGAGGGTGCTGATCGTCGCGGCATAGGTCGAGGGGCGCCCGATGCCGAGTTCTTCCATCTTCTTGATCAGTGTCGCTTCCGAATAGCGCGGCGGCGGTTCGGTGAAGTGCTGGGTGGCGTTGATCTTCTGCTTGGCGAGATTTTCACGCGCATTGATCTCAGGCAGCCGACCGTCCTCGTCGCCGTCGTCCGCCTGCTCGCCGTCTTCCTTCATGTCGGTATAGGCGGCGATGAAGCCGTCGAAGCGGATGACGGAGCCGGTGGCCCTGAGGCCGGCCTTCTTGCCGCCATTGTCGGCGGCGATCTCCGCCGTCGTCCGTTCGATCTCGGCCGATGCCATCTGGCTGGCGATGCCGCGCTTCCAGATCAGGTCGTAGAGCTTCAGCATGTCGCCGTCGAGGAAGCGGCGCACCTGATCGGGGGTGCGGTTGAAGTCCGTCGGGCGGATCGCTTCGTGGGCTTCCTGGGCGTTCTTCGCCTTGGTCGAATAGAAGCGCGGCTTTTCCGGCAGGTAGCGGGGGCCGAACTGGCTGCCGATCGCCCGGCGGGCGGCGTCGATCGCTTCCGGCGCCATCTGCACGCCGTCGGTACGCATATAGGTGATGAGGCCGACGGTTTCTCCTCCGACGTCGACGCCCTCGTAGAGCTTCTGCGCCACCTGCATGGTGCGAGACGCCGAGAAGCCGAGCTTGGAGGAGGCGGCCTGCTGCAACGTCGAGGTTGTGAAGGGCGGACCCGGGTTTCGCTTGACGGGCTTCGCCTCGACGCTTTCGACCACATAGCTCGCGCCGTCGAGCAGGGCCTTCAGCCGATTGGCCTCGTCGCCGTTGCCGATCGACTTCGCCTGCAGCCGCTTGCCGTCGGCCGAGACGAGCCTTGCTTCGAACTCGTCGCCACGTGGCGTCTTCAGGAGTGCCGAGATGTTCCAGTATTCTTCGGTGACGAACCGTTCGATCTCCGCCTCGCGGTCGCAGACGAGGCGCAGCGCCACCGATTGAACGCGGCCGGCCGACCGCGCGCCCGGCAGCTTGCGCCAAAGCACCGGCGACAGGTTGAAGCCGACGAGGTAATCGAGCGCGCGGCGGGCGAGATAGGCGTCGACCAACGAGATGTCGATGTCGCGCGGCTCCGCCATCGCATCGAGCACGGCCTTCTTGGTGATGGCATTGAAGACGACGCGCCGGACCGGCTTGTCGCCGATGACCTTCTTCTTCTTGAGCAGATCGAGCACATGCCAGGAGATCGCCTCACCCTCACGGTCCGGGTCGGTTGCGAGGATCAATCCGTCCGACGACTTCACGGCGTCGGCAATGTCCTTCATCCGCTTGGCGGAGGCGCCGTCGACTTCCCACGACATTTCGAAGTCTTCGTCCGGGCGAACCGAGCCGTCCTTGGCCGGCAGGTCCCGCACGTGGCCAAACGAAGCAAGTACCTTGTAGCCGGGGCCGAGATACTTGTTGATCGTCTTGGCCTTGGAAGGCGACTCCACCACTACAACATTCATCGTCATTCTCTGAGACAATCTCTTCTGGCAAGGCGCAGGCGTTGCGCGGCCTTTATTGTGGCCACGAAATGGACAGGGATTCGGGCGCGGTCAAGGGGCTTCACGAAAATAGCGACATCCCGACAGATCGCAACCAAACCGCAACATTCGATTTGCCGCAACTCCTGGTGGTTCGTTTTTCGATTTCTGCGCGTGTTGCGAGGCGGTGTACATCTGCATTTTCGCGCCCTATTGCGCAGGAGCGAGGGATACGAGATTGGCCCCGTGGCGGCAGAGCTGGCCGGCGAGATCGAGTTCGAGGAGGACGAGGTGGACCTCGGAGGCGGCAAGTCCGGTGTGGCGAATGACATCGTCGATCTCGACCGGGGTCGGGCCGAGCGCTTCGACGACAAGCGCGCGGCCGCCTTCGCCGAGCGTCGCCGTTGCCGGCGGCCCAGAGGAGACTGGTTCGACCGCCGGTTCCCGGGCATTCAGGCGTGAGAAGAGATCGTCGCGGCTCAGGGGCGCCAATCCCTCGAGCACATCGGCAGGGGAAGTGGTGAGGATCGCCCCCTGTTTCAGGAGGTCGTTCGTGCCGTGACAGCGCGGGTCGAGCGGTGAGCCCGGTACGGCAAAGACGAGCCGGCCGAAATCGGCCGCGTAGCGGGCGGTGATGAGCGACCCCGAACGGCTGGCCGCCTCGACAATGGCGACGCCGAGACTGGTGCCGGCAACCAGGCGGTTCCTTCGCGGAAAGTCGCGGGCGCGCGGCTCCCAGCCGAAGGGCATTTCACTGATCGCCAATCCTTCGCCGGCGGTGATCTCCTGCAGGAGACCGATATTCTCCGGCGGGTAGGGTCGGTCGAGGCCGCCGGCGAGAGCGGCGATTGTACCGGTTCCGAGGCTGGCGCGATGCGCGGCGGTGTCGATGCCGCGGGCAAGACCCGAGGTGATGACGTAGCCGGCGGCGCCGGCATCGCGGGCGATCATCGCGGCGAATTTCGCGCCGCTGGCCGAGGCGTTGCGCGAGCCGACGATGCCGAGCGAGGGGCGGCTTGCCGCCTGGGGGTTGCCCTTCATCGCAAGGAGCGGAGGGGCGCCGTCGATCTCTTTCAGCGCCGCCGGGTAGTCGGGTTCGCCGATGCCGACGAACACTGCGCCGAACCGGTGCGCCGCCTCGAGCTCACGCTCCGCATCCGCCACCGAGGCGATGCGAAACTGTCGGTCCGCGCCGCCGCGGCGCGACAGGTCCGGCAAGGCCTCGAGCGCCGCCTCTGCTGAGCCGAAGTGATTGACGAGATCCCGGAAGGTGGCCGGACCGACATTGTCGCTGCGGATCAGCCGCAGCCAGGCGATCCTCTGCCGTTCCGTCAGCGCGGTTCCGTTACGTCGAGCGCCGCCGATCGGCATTATCCCTTTTCTCCGATCCGGCTTTCCGTGCCGCTCAAGAGTCGCTGGATATTGGCGCGGTGCTTGATCCAGGTGATCACCGTCATCAGGGCGAAGAGCAGGGCGACTTTCCCATATCCGGTCGCGTAGAGGGCAATCGGCATGACGGCGGTGGCAATGAGTGCCGACAGTGAGGAGTAGCGGGTGATCTTCGCCGCGGCGAGCCAGATCGCTGCGAAGGCGGGCACCATCAGCGGCGCCAGGCCAAGCAGGACGCCGATATAGGTGGCGACGCCCTTGCCGCCCTTGAAGGAGAGCCAGACGGGGAAGAGATGTCCGAGAAAGGCGGCGAGACCAGCGGCAATGCCGGCTTCAACGCCCCAGAGAGACGCGATCGCGGCCGCTGCCGTGCCCTTCAGCGCATCGAGCAGCAGCGTGGCGGCCGCGAGCTTCTTGTTGCCGGTTCTCAGCACGTTCGTCGCGCCGATATTGCCGGAGCCGATCTTGCGGACGTCGCCGAGCCCCGCCATGCGGGTGAGGATCAGGCCGAACGGTATAGAGCCCAGCAGATAGCCGAAGACGAGGCACAAAATCGTTGCAGGCAGCGCCAACTGCCAGGAAAACAGATCCACCGGTTCCTCCCCGCCTAAGTGCTTCGGCTCACAATGAATGGACGAGCTTGCCGCCAACATAGGTTTGCACGACCCGGCCGGTAAAGCGCGCATTTTCGAACGGCGTGTTCTTCGAGCGGGAAACCAGTTCTTTTTCGTAAAGGACCCAGGGTTCGTCAAGATCGAGTACGGTGATGTCCGCCTTGGCGCCGGGTTTCAGCGTGCCCGCTTCCAGGCCGAAGATCGAGGCAGGCCGCGTCGAGAGCGCATCGACGAGCCGCATCAGCGGGACCTGGCCGCTGTGGTGGAGCCGAAGTGCAGCCGCCGCCAGGGTTTCCAGCCCGATCGCGCCGTCCGCTGCGTCCGCGAAGGGCAGGCGCTTGGTATCTGCGCCCTGCGGGTCATGCGAGGAGACGATGATGTCGATCTTGCCCGAGGCAAGCGCCTCGACCATCGCGACCCGGTCATCTTCGCCGCGCAGCGGCGGCGTCAGCTTGAAGAAGGTCCGGTATTCGCCAATGTCGTTCTCGTTCAGCGTCAGATGGTTGATCGAGATGCCGCAGGTGACGTTTGCCCCGCGCTCTCGGGCCGAATGCACGGCGTCCGCCGATTCGGGGACGGAGATTTCGGCCGCATGATAGGCGGCCTTCGTCAGTGCGGCGATGCGCAGGTCGCGCTCGAGCGGAATGATTTCTGCCTCGCGCGGAATGCCGGGAAGTCCGAGCCAGCTTGCCAGCAGGCCTTCGTTCATGACGCCGTTGGCGCCGAGATATTTGTCGCGGGTCTCCAGCGCAACGACTGCATCGAACTCGCGCGCATAGGTCATCGCGCGGCGGAGCACGAGCGTGTCGTGGACCGGTTGCCGGCCGTTGGTGAAGCAGACTGCCCCCGCATCCCGGAGCAGTCCGAGCTCGCTCATTTCCAAACCGAGCAGGCCCTTGGTGAGCGCTGCGGCCGGATAGACGTTGACGAGCGCCTTGTCGCGGGCGGTCTTCTGCACGAATTCGACGAGGGCGATCTCGTCGATCACCGGATTGGTGTCGGGCATGGAGATAAAGGACGTGACGCCGCCGGTTGCTGCCGCACGCGAGGCGGATTCGATCGTTTCGCGATATTCGCTGCCCGGTTCGCCGACGAAGACGCGGGCGTCCACGAGGCCGGGCACGGCGACGAGACCGGCGCAATCCTTGACGAAGGCGCCTGCCGGGGCGCCCTGGTTTTGGGCGTCCTTTCCGGCCGCAAGGATCCGACCGTCACTCCCGACGACGATTGTGCCGATCTCGTCGAGGTTTCGCGAAGGGTCGACGATGCGCAGGTTCGCAAGAACGAGCGGTCTGGTCATAGGCGCGGCCCCTGGTTCTGAGAAAGAAGAAGCGTTTCCATCACCGCCATGCGCACGGCGACGCCCATCTCGACCTGCTGTTCGATGACGCTTTGCGGTCCGTCGGCGATCTCGGACGCGATCTCGACTCCGCGGTTCATCGGTCCGGGATGCATGACGAGCGCATCGTCCTTTGCGGCCTTCAGCTTTTCCGCGTCGAGCCCGTAATAGTGGAAGTATTCGCGCACCGATGGAACGAAGGAGCCGGCCATCCGCTCGCGCTGGAGCCGCAGCATCATCACCACATCCGCATCCTTCAGGCCTTCCGCCATGGAGCGATAGACCTCGACGCCCATCTGCTCGATGCCGGCGGGGAGCAAGGTCGCCGGCGCGACGACGCGGACGCGGGCGCCCATCTGGTTGAGAAGCAGGATATTGGAGCGGGCAACGCGCGAATGCAGGACGTCGCCGCAGATCGCCACGATGATCCGCGACAATTTTCCCTTGGCGCGGCGGATCGTCAGCGCGTCGAGAAGCGCCTGGGTCGGATGCTCGTGCTGGCCGTCGCCGGCATTGACGACGGAGCAGGAGACCTTCTGCGCGAGCAGGGCTGCCGCGCCGGCCGACGCGTGGCGCACGACGAGCACGTCCGGGTGCATCGCATTCAGCGTCATCGCCGTGTCGATCAGCGTCTCGCCCTTCTTCACCGAAGAATTGCCGACCGACATGTTCATGACGTCGGCGCCGAGGCGCTTGCCAGCCAGTTCGAAGGAGGATTGCGTGCGGGTCGATGCTTCGAAGAAGAGGTTGATCTGCGTCAGGCCACGCAGCGAAGAGGTCTTCTTCTCCCTCTGCCGGGAGATCTTCACGGCTTCGTCGGCGCGATCGAGCAGGAGCGTGATGTCCTGTTCGGTCAGCCCCTTGATGCCAAGCAGGTGGCGATGCGGGAAAGTGATCATGAGCCGCCCTTGCATACTGGAATTCGGCTCGCTCTATAGAACGTGGCCCTTGGCGCGGCAAGTGGCCGGCAAGCCGCGAGCCGGGCCTTCCGAAGAAAACTTGCAGCGGCCGCGGTTCTTGCCGCGGGCCTGTTTCGTACCCGCGAAACTTGCGCTAGAACCGGCCTATGAATCAGATGAACCGGACCGAACAGAAACTCGCCGAACTGAACCAGCCGAAGCCCTGGTCCGGTATCAATGCCTATCGCTCCGACCCCCTGGTGGTCGACATCACCTCGGCCATGCCGAAGACGCTGCGCGACGAGTTCGACGGGCTCGGCCGTTATGTGACATCGCCGGAGGCGCAGGAACTGGCGCGCATGGCGAATGAGGGCGTGCCGAAGCTCAAGACCCACGGACCGCGCGGCGAGCGCCTCGACGTCGTCGAGTTCCACCCTGCCTGGCATGCGCTGATGCGCCGCTCGATGACGACGGGACTGCACTCGTCCGCATGGGAGAACCTGCCGGACGAGCGTGGCCGTTCGCACAAGGCGAGGGCGATCCGCTTCTATCTGACGGCGCAGCTCGAATGCGGCCATCTCTGCCCGCTGACGATGACCAGCGCCTCGGTTGCCGCAATCACCGCCTCGCCGGCCGTTCAGAAGGAATGGGCGCCGAAGATCCTGTCGCGCAGATATGACTCGACCAACCGTCCCTGGATGCAGAAGTCCGCGGTTACGATCGGCATGGGCATGACGGAGAAGCAGGGCGGCACGGACGTGCGCGCCAACACCTCGACCGCCGAACGGGTCGGCGAGGGGATCTATCGCCTCAACGGCCACAAGTGGTTCATGTCGGCGCCGATGAGCGACGCCTTCGTCATGCTGGCGCAGACCCGCGAGGGGCTCGGTTGCTTCCTCGTCCCGCGGCTGCTCGAGGACGGTGCCGCCAACGGTCTGCGCTTCCAGCGTCTCAAGGACAAGCTCGGCAACCGCTCCAACGCGTCGTCGGAGGTGGAATTCACGGATACGTTCGGTTTCCTGCTCGGAACGCCGGATGCGGGCATTCGCACGATCCTCGACATGGTGACGCTGACGCGGCTCGATTGCGCGCTCGCTTCGGCCGGGATGATGCGGGCCTCGCTCGCCGAAGCCGTACACCACACCCGCGGCCGCAAGGTTTTCGGCCAGGCGCTCGTCAGCCAGCCGATGATGACCCGCGTTCTGGCCGACATGGCGCTCGATGTCGCCGCGGCAAGCGCGCTGTCGTTCCGACTTGCCGAAGCCTTCGACAATGCGCATAGCAGTGCCGAGGATGCAGCTTACGCCCGCATCATGACGCCGGTCGCGAAATACTGGTGCTGCAAGATCGCCCCCGCCTTGATCTACGAGGCGATGGAGTGCCTTGGCGGCAACGGTTACGTGGAAGAGCGGGCGCTGGCCCGGCATTATCGCGAAGCGCCGGTCAACGCGATCTGGGAGGGCTCCGGCAATGTCATGGCGCTCGACGTGCTCCGGGTGCTCGGGCGCCGCAAGGAACTCTTCGAGCAGTTGTTCGGCGTCTTCAGCCGCGACCTCGGGCCCGCCGGACCCAAGACGATCGACGTGCTGCGCGCCGCCATGTCGCTCTGCGAGCGTGACGAAGGCGCGGCGCGCTTGCTGGTCGAACAGCTTGCGCTTGCGGCGGCCGCCGCCGAGCTCTATCGATTGGGTGCGGGCCGCATCGCCGATGCCTTCCTGGAGTCGCGACTGGCCGCCGGCTGGCGCGCCACTTACGGCATGCTCGATTCGCGCTTTGATTCCGCCTACGTGCTCGATCTGCTCTATCCGGCCGCGACATAGCGTGTGACGGATAGGACGAGCGGGATCGTGAAGAACGACACGGCCGTCTGCACCGTGGCGACGGCGGCGTAAAGCTCCGCATCTCCCCCCATCTGCTTGGCAAGAAGATAGCCGTTCATCGCCGTCGGCACGGCGGCGCCGAGCGCGATGACGAGCAGGGCATCGCCGGTGATGCCGAGCAGCGCGCTGGCACTCACCATGAAGATCGGCATGACGATCAGCTTGAGGGCGACCGCGAGGATCGCGGCGCCGGTGGGCTTCAAAGCATCGGCGATCCTCAGTCCGACACCGACCAGCACTAGCCCGAGGCTCAGCGAGGCCGTTGCCAGCATGTCGATCGCCGTCATTACCGGCTCATAGAGCTCGATGCCGGTGAGATTGAACAGGATGCCAGCCGCCGACGCGATGATCAGCGGATTGGTGATGATTTTCAGGAAGAAGAATCCGACGCCGCCGCCTCCGCCTCCGAACCACACCAGCACGGCGACATTGTAGAAATTGATCGGAATGATGATCAGCGTCATCACCAGCGCCGTCAGGCTGAGGCCGATCGCGCCGTAGAGCTTCTCGGCGACGGCAAGGGCGATGAAGGCGTTCCAGCGCGTCGCCGTTTGGAAGATCGAGGTGAAGGTGGCGCCGGAAATGCCTTTGCTGCGCAGCAGGGGCCAGGCCAGGAGAAGAGCGATCGACATCAGAGTGACGCTGCCGATCGCCGCGATGGCCGTCGCATCGGCCTCCATGCCCGTGAAATCCGCCTTCGCCAATGTGGAAAACAGAAGTGAGGGAAAGAGAAAATAATAGCCGAACTGCTCGAGCCCCACCCAAAGCCCCTGGTCGACGAGCCTCGAACGGCGGAGCCAGACGCCAAGCAACACCAGCAGGAAGACGGGAAGAATGCTTTCGAAAATGGCGGTCATCGCGGCTCATGCAGATGGAAGTGTTAAGCTGGGGCAAGGCGGCGAAGTCCGCTCGCACCCCTATTAGAACCGCCTGGCCGCGGGCCGCAACCCGGCTTGGCTTGTTGATATTAACCTTAACAGATGGTTTACGTTGCGCAGGGTCGGTGATGGCAGAGATACTGGCGGCCGTTCAATGAAGCTCGGAACGGAGCGGTCCGGTGAGAACTGGCTTGATGATCGTCATGATGATGTTTTTCGCCGCACTGGCGCTCGACATAGCGACGTTCGCCGTCGGCCTGGTCGGCTTCGTTCTCGCCGACCGTGCCATTTATCCACTGCTGCGCGGCTGGGCCGGGGGGAGGGGCGCATGAAGTGGCTTATGATCTTCTGGGGCGGTCCGGTAATCCTGCTGACCGGCTGGTACTCACTCTCCTATTACGACATGAGCTTCGGCATCTTCATGCTGACGCGCGAGGCGCACGACCTGGTGTTCCGCGTATACGGCCACGTCCTCGGTATCCCGCCGGAAAGCATTCCGCCGCTCGTTGCGCGGGCGATGGTCGTCGATACGATCGTTCTTTTCGGGCTCGTCGCGCTCCGCAAACACCGGCAGATCGCCTCCTGGTTCGGCGCGCGCCTCGGCGGCGCGACCTCTCAGCCGGCGGGCGCGTCGCCTCTGCCAAGCAACGCCAATCTGTCGAGCGCCCCCTGAAGGATGAACGAGGCGGCGGCCGAGTCGATGCGCTCGGCGCGCTTCCTGCGCGACACGTCCATCTCGATCAATACCCGCTCGGCCGCGACCGTCGAAAGCCGCTCGTCCCAAAGCACGAAGGGGATCTCGGTCTTCTCGCCCATGTTGCGTACAAAGGCACGCGTCGCCTGGCAGCGCGGCCCTTCCGTTCCGTCCATATTGACCGGCAGGCCGATGACAAAGGCGCCGACCTTTTCCTTTTCCGCGATCGCGAGCAGCGCTTGCGCGTCGACGCCGAACTTGACGCGTCGAATGACGTAGCGCGGCGTCGCGAAGCGTCGCCCGAGATCGGAGACCGAGAGGCCGATCGTCTTGGTGCCGAGGTCCAGACCCGCGATCGCCTGATGCGGCGGTAGCCGCGCGGCGAGTTCTTCGATGGTGATAATTGCCATGGGATGCCGATTCGATCTTTTCAGTTCGCAGGTCCGATCCATATGCTCGTCTGTCAGATAAATCGATCACCTTTATGGTTTGCTTCGAAGCCGCCATGATTTCAGGGAGAACGTCATGAAGATCAAATGGCTGGGCCATTCCGCCTTTCACATCGAAACCGCCAAGGCCAAGATCCTCATCGATCCGTTTTTCACCGGCAATCCGGCGTTCCGCGACAACGAGCGCAGGGCCGCGACCGCCGGGCTGACGCATATCCTTCTGACGCACGGCCATGGCGACCACGTCGGTGACACGGTGGCGATCGCCAAGGAGACGGGCGCCACCGTCGTTGCCAATTTCGACCTCTGCATGTGGCTCGGGCGGCATGGTATTACGAAGATGGAACCCGGAAATACCGGCGGAACGATTCAGCTCGGCGCCTTCTCGGCCACCTTCGTCAACGCTCTGCACTCCTCGGCCCAGATCACCGAGGACGGCGTCTCGCACTGCCTCGGCAACGCCAACGGCCTCGTTCTGCATTTCCCGGACGAGCCGACGCTCTACCACATGGGCGACACGGACATTTTCTCCGACATGGCGCTTATCCAGGAGTTGCACCAGCCGGATATCGGCATCGTGCCGATCGGCGACCGCTTCACGATGGGTGGAGCCGTGGCGGCGCTCGCCTGCCAGCGCTATTTCAAGTTCAACACGGCGATTCCCTGCCACTATGGCTCGTTTCCGGTCATCGACCAGACGCCGGAGACTTTCATCACCGGCATGGACGGCGCCTCGACGCTGATTGCGGCGCCCGAGGTCGGCGGCGTCGTCACCGCTTAAGGGCCGGCGTCGAACTCTAAGAGGCCAGTTCGGCGGCATTCCCCGTTGCACGCCTTGCAACTCGCCATTATAGCGGGGGAAATCTTGAGATACCGGAGACGATCATGTCCGTAGACCTAGCCACCGTGAAGCGTGTCGCGCGCCTTGCCCGCATCGCCGTCAGCGAGGAGGAAGCCGAACGGATGACCGGCGAACTCAACGGCATCCTCGGCTTCGTCGAACAGCTTTCCGAAGTGAACGTCGATGGCGTCGAGCCGATGACATCGGTGATGCCGATGGAGATGAAGAAGCGGGACGACATTGTCGCCGACGGCGACAAGGCGGCCGATATCGTGGCCAATGCGCCGAATTCGGACCGCAACTTCTTCCTCGTTCCCAAAGTGGTCGAGTAAGAGCCGCTTCCCGCCGCCCGCGTCCAGATTCGAAAGTTCGATTGCACCATGACCGACCTGACCCGCCTCACGATCGCCGAAGCCCGTGCCAAGCTTTCCGCCAAGGAAATCACCGCGGTGGAATTGACCGATGCCTATATCGCAGCGATCGAGGCAGCCAACGAGACGATCAACGCCTATGTCACCGTGACGCCGGAAAAGGCGCGCGAGATGGCCAAGGCCTCCGATGCCCGTATAGCCGCCGGCAAGGCCGGCGCGCTGGAAGGCATCCCGCTTGGCATCAAGGACCTTTTCGGCACCGAAGGCGTCCACACGCAGGCATGCAGCCATATCCTCGACGGCTTCAAGCCGCGTTATGAATCGACCGTCACCCAAAACCTCTGGAGCGACGGCGCCGTCATGCTCGGCAAGCTGAACATGGACGAGTTCGCCATGGGATCCTCCAACGAGACGTCCTACTACGGTGCCGTCAAGAACCCATGGCGCGCCAAGGGCTCGAACGTCGATCTCGTGCCCGGCGGCTCTTCGGGCGGCTCTGCGGCCGCAGTCGCTGCCTACCTTTGCGCCGGCGCCACGGCGACCGATACCGGTGGTTCCATCCGCCAGCCGGCGGCCTTCACCGGCACCGTCGGCATCAAGCCGACCTATGGCCGCTGCTCGCGCTGGGGCATCGTCGCCTTCGCCTCCTCGCTCGACCAGGCCGGCCCGATCGCCCGCGACGTGCGGGACGCTGCGATCCTCCTGAAGTCGATGGCGAGCGTCGATCCGAAGGACACGACCTCCGTCGACCTTCCGGTTCCTGACTACGAGGCGTCGATCGGCCAGTCGATCAGGGGCATGAAGATCGGCATTCCCAAGGAATATCGCGTCGACGGCATGCCGGAGGAGATCGAGGCGCTCTGGCAGCAGGGCATTGCCTGGCTGAAGGAAGCCGGCGCCGAGATCGTCGATATAACGCTGCCGCATACGAAATACGCGCTGCCGGCCTACTATATCGTCGCGCCGGCCGAGGCTTCGTCCAACCTCGCGCGCTACGACGGGGTGCGCTACGGCCTGCGTGTCGACGGCAAGGACATCGTCGACATGTACGAGAAGACGCGTGCCGCCGGCTTCGGCCGCGAAGTCAAGCGCCGCATCATGATCGGCACCTATGTGCTTTCGGCCGGCTACTACGATGCCTATTACCTGCGCGCCCAGAAGGTCCGCACGCTCATCAAGCGCGACTTCGAGCTCGCCTTCCAGGCCGGCGTCGACGCGATCCTCACGCCGGCCACGCCGTCCTCGGCCTTCGGCATCGCCGACGAGGATCTCGCATCCGATCCGGTCAAGATGTACCTGAACGACATCTTCACCGTGACGGTCAACATGGCCGGGCTTCCGGGAATCGCGGTACCGGGCGGGCTCGACCACAAGGGCCTGCCGCTCGGCCTGCAGTTGATCGGCAAGCCATTCGACGAAGAGACGCTGTTCAAGACAGCCCATGTCATCGAACAGGCGGCCGGCCGCTTCGCTCCTTCCAAGTGGTGGTGAAAAGGGCCCCCGCCAGATCACCGGCAATAGTCAAGCGGCGCCAGAAATGATGTAATGCAAGCGGAAGGGGGCTCCGCTTGATGATCGTCATTCGCCACGCTCGCCAGGACGAGGCCGGTCTCCTTGCCGCGATCGGGCTCAGGGCCTGGGCAAAGGCGATTGCAGGGCTCGCGGATGCCGCGGGAATGCGAGACGCGGCGGAGCGCGCCTTTGTCGATTTCCTGGCGAAGCACTGGCTTGCCGTCCTCCTGATCGAGGAGGACAACCGCGTCTGCGGCTGGGCGGCCCGCGAGGACCTCGACGGCACGATCTCCGATCTCTGGATCGATCCCGCGGCGCAGGGCAGGGGTCTCGGCCGGGCGCTGCTGGCCGACATGGAGCAACGCATGGCGGCTGAGGGTTTCGACGTCGCGAGCGCAAAGACACACGCGCAGAATACCGCCGCCGTCGCCTTCTTCCAAAACGCCGGCTACCGGGTGAAGTGGCTATCGACCGCCTATTCGCAGAAGCTCGACCGCGACATGGAATTCATCGGCCTCTCCAAGCAGTTATAGGCGATGGAAGGAGCCAAACCGGAGATGGCAGTCACCTCCGGTTTGTAACCAGATGGTTACATGCCCCAGTGTCACCTGTTGTCGAGTTCGGAACGGACGAGATGCAGCCCGCGTTCGGTGATGCGATAGGGCCTCCCGCTCGACGACTTGATCGCCCGCTTGCGTTTCAGCTTGCGAAAGAGCTCAAGGTTGACGCCGGGATAGACCCAGCCGTCGCGTGTGAAGCAACGGATTTCGGCGATCGCCTTGCCGTCTCGCGTGATCTCGATGCGGCCGCCCTGGGCCAAATGGTGAAGAATGCGCTGTTCGGCGCGCGAAATGTCCATGTTTGAGTGTTCCGGAATGGCGTTCCTCAGAACGCAGGAAAACGATCCGCCAATCGTCAGATAGCGGGGTTCGCGTTTCCGGCCCGTGCGCGCGATCCTTGGAGAATGCGGGCAGGGGCCCTTACCGGGACTCAAGCTGAAGGAACATAAAGACTCCGTTCGGACGGGCCTTTTCTAGAAGGCGGCCGCCCAGGCGTCAAGAAGCGCCGGCAATTCCGGACTCGTAGCGACAGTGGCGATAATGAGGCCGAGATGGAACGTGACGATGGCGAGAAGCAAAGTGCGGAACGGCTCTTTCCTTGTCTTGTGCCGATAAGTTCGGCACGCAAGAAGCGCCCCGAGGCTGCCGCCCATGGCGGCAAACGTCAGCAACATTCGCTCCGACACACGCCAAGAGTTGCGTTGCGCCGCTTGCTTGTCCAGCCAGAACAAGCAGTAGGTCGCGAGGTTGATACTTGTGAGGACGGTGAGGATCATCAATGGCGACATGGGCAACGATAGTCACAAGGTGCACAAAGTTTCGTTAAACGCGACCGCAACGGCCGCCCGAGCGTCAAGGAGTCCCGGCGTTTCCGAATCTGTAGCGGCAGTGGCGGTAATGAGGCCGGGATAAGGAGCTGCACGCGACACAAAACGCATCCATCGCCCAGCTAATGGCGCCCTTCGCCTCTTAGTGCCCTCGGTCGGCCCTTTGCGCCGCAGAATTCAGATCCCCGAGGGCATCAGCAAGTGCCTTGACCATGGCTGCGATGCCGACACTCGGCGCAGCGTCACTGCTTGTGGCGTCAGCGTCGACCTGGGTGAAATCATAGTACCATTCCGACTTGCGGTTGCCGTCGGCGACCGCTTGGAGATAGGCGCTGATCGCTCCGACGGGCACCCGCTCTGCCAGTGTACGAAAGCTCCATTCCAGTTCGAGCTCGGTCGGAAGGGTCGACCAGCCCAGTTTGAGTGAGAAGTGCGGGTCGTAGACGTCTGCGCTTTCCGGTGGGCGGAACCGAGCCTTGAGGTTGGTCACGGTGACCTTGTGGCTCTTGTAGACCGGAGATCCAAGCGCAATCGGCCCTGTACGGCCAACTGCCGTCGGTGCTGGCATGCCGCCGATGCCGATATCTGCCCGCAACGGGAAATTCTTGGCAAGATCATTGGCAAGGAGAGCTTCGGAGGGAAGCTCGTAAGCCTCCTTTGTCGTCAGAATATTGCGGTCACGATCATCCACGGTTTCAAGCATCGCCGTGCTTTTGATGCCCGGATACTGCCGGTTGTAGTATTGGATATAGTCGTCGGCGAGCTTGGCCCTCGATGCTTCTGCAATCCGGCGTCGCATCCTGTCGGCATCGCCGTTGCGGTAGCTGGTGTTTACGGTGAGCACCAGGGGCTCGCCATTCCGTCTGGGGAACGCAAATCGTTCCGCGATCGACTGGGTGGGCTCCAAAAGTTCCTTCTGCGGAATTTTTTCGAGGGCGGCTCCGGAAGCAACCAGCGGCAATGCAAAGCCATAGTCGGGCGGAACGATGTTCGCGGCGCGTCCACCCTGCAGATAATCGGTCGCGTCGAGCCACCAGACCCGTTCGCCGATCTTCGCTTTGACGATCACATGGTCGAAGGCCTCAAGTGCGGGAAGGCTGTGTTCGAGCGCCCGGCCCGCATCGATGTCCGTAAGAGCCGCAGTTGCCTCGATGCCCAGTCGACGCAAGGCTGAAACAAGGAGCAGCGCCTTGTCCTTGCAGTCGCCGAAGCCGCTGGCCAGCACCGTTTCCGGACGGCGTGGAACATAGGATCCCGCTCCCATCGAAAGGCTGACATAGCGGATTTCGTCCTGGATCAGCCGCAATGCGGCGATGAGACGGTCCTCACGTGCAGCATGGCGCCGCTCGATTTCATCGAGCTTGGCCTCGAAATCGGCGGGAAAGCTCTCAACCGGCTGATAGTAGGGAAGGACGGCATCTACCACGGGCTGCCAGCCGAACTCGGAAGATATCTCCACCAATCCGAAGTTAGGATGGTCGACCGGCAGATTGTCCTGGAGTTTTACTGATGCAGGGTTGCTGGTTTCCCATAGATAGGTCGTTTCGCCTTGAGCCATTGTCACCTTGGGCTTCAGGGCTGTCCTGACTGTGCGTATGTTGAGCGGCTTTTCCGCCGGCCAGGTGATCCGTTCCCTCATAAGGGCGACGGGCTCGCTCCATTCAGCCAAAACGCGGTCGAAAAGCAGATCCCTCCCCACTGCAGGGGTGACCTCATGGGTCGTGGCATAGTCCACGATATCGCCGACACGCACATCGCTGAGTTCGACATGTGCCGTAAGGCGGCCGTCAAAAATCCCTCTTTCGGACTCCGTCTCCCGGCGAAATATCTCGAACTTCGCCTCTCCGAGCTTGTCGATGACGACCCCGTTTCTGATGATCATCAGTCGGTTGAAGGAGAGCTTGTGGCGCGAAGGATCGAATTGGATGTCCAGCCGTGCTCCGCTTTCCAGTCCCGGCCGGTCAGTCACTTTATAAGCCAGCCGGTCGAAGACCGAAAACCCGCCGTCTCTATGTCGGATCTGGGTGTCCACCAGGAGATAGGCCATGCCGTTCCTGATCTCGGCGTTGCGTGCCGGGTCAAGCTCAGGAAGGCCGACCATCTCCACCCAATTTTCGGCTGGCGCCTTGCGGACCTGCTCGTCCGCCCTGACTGTCGAATCCGCGCCCAGCAGTGTCCAGACAAGAAAAAGGAGGAAGATGAGTAATCTGCAGCCAGACAAAACCTGCTTGCACCGGGACTCAGACTGAAGGTACATAAACACTCCGTTCGGACAGCAGGATTTCTTAGAAGACAGCCTTGCAAACGTCAAGGTTGCACTGAATGGGAGCGCTGCATCATTGCGCGCGCGCGCCGGGTCGCGGGGCACCTCACAAGCCTTGCACCGCAGAACCAATTGCTCTACCGAGAAACCTCAAAATTCAGGCTTCAAAGAAGAGCATGAGATGAGCATCGTCGACGTCCGCACTCCCGATCCGAAACGCTTCATTCCCGGCGCAACCGGTGACTGGGAGGTCATCATCGGCATGGAGGTCCATGCCCAGGTGCTGAGCAACTCGAAGCTGTTCTCGGGGGCCTCGACCGAATTCGGCAATGCGCCGAATGCCAATGTCTCGCTGGTCGACGCGGCCATGCCCGGCATGCTCCCGGTCATCAACGAGGAATGCGTCAAGCAGGCGGTGCGCACCGGCCTCGGCCTCAAGGCTCAGATCAACCACCGCTCGATCTTCGACCGGAAGAACTATTTTTATCCGGACCTGCCGCAGGGCTACCAAATCTCGCAGTACAAGGATCCGATCGTCGGCGAAGGCAAGATCATCATCTCGATCGGCCCGGATCGCCAGGGCCAGTTCGAGGATGTCGAGATCGGCATCGAGCGCCTGCACCTGGAACAGGATGCCGGCAAGTCGATGCATGATCAGCATCCCTCCATGTCCTATGTCGATCTCAACCGTTCGGGCGTGGCGCTGATGGAGATCGTCTCCAAGCCGGACCTGCGCTCGTCGGACGAGGCTAAGGCCTATCTGACCAAACTGCGTTCGATCCTGCGCTATCTCGGCACCTGCGACGGCAACATGGACGAGGGCTCGATGCGCGCCGACGTCAACGTCTCCGTGCGTCGTCCGGGCGAGGCTTTCGGCACGCGCTGCGAGATCAAGAACGTCAATTCGATCCGCTTCGTCGGTCAGGCAATCGAATACGAGGCCCGCCGTCAGATCGCTATTCTCGAAGATGGCGGCGTGATCGACCAGGAAACCCGCCTATTTGATCCGAACAAGGGCGAGACGCGCTCGATGCGTTCTAAGGAAGACGCGCACGACTACCGCTATTTCCCCGATCCGGACCTGTTGCCGCTCGAGTTCGACGACGCCTTCGTGGAGGCGCTGAAAACCGATCTTCCGGAACTGCCGGACGACAAGAGGGAACGCTTCGTCCGCGACCTCGGGCTCTCGGTCTACGATGCCTCGGTTCTCGTTTCGGAGAAGGCGATCGCCGATTATTTCGAGGCGGTCGCCGCGGGACGCGACGGCAAGTTGGCCGCGAACTGGGTGATCAACGACCTGCTGGGCGCCTTGAACAAAGCCGGCAAAGCCATTGAAGAGACTCCCGTTTCGCCAGCCCAGCTTGGCGGCATCATCGACCTCATCAAGGCGGGGACGATCTCCGGCAAGCTCGCCAAGGATCTCTTTGAAATCCTATGGAACGAAGGCGGCGACCCGGCTGAAATCGTCGAGAGCCGCGGCATGAAGCAGGTTACCGACAGCGGGGCGATCGAAAAGGCGGTTGATGAAATCATCGCCGCCAACCCCGACCAGGTGGAAAAGGCCAAGGCCAAGCCGTCGCTGGCCGGCTGGTTCGTCGGCCAGGTGATGAAGTCGACCGGCGGCAAGGCGAACCCGCAGGCAGTGCAGGCCCTCGTCAAGTCCAAGCTCGGCATCGAAGAGTGACGATGTTCTTCGTCCGCACGGCGAGCGAGCGCGACCTGGAACAGGTGCGCGCCCTGCTCGTCGCGACCTGGCATGCGACCTATGACAGCTTCTACGGCGTCGACAAGGTCGAAGAGCTGACAGCCAAGTGGCATTCGGTCGATGCCCTGAGGGCTCGGCTGCAAAAGAAGAATGCCGAGTTCGTCGTCGCGGACAACGGCCGCGAAATCGCCGGCATGGGGTTTGCAGCCATGTCGGACGCGCTTCCGAAGACCATCATCCTTCATCAGCTCTACGTCCTGCCGAGATACCAACGGCAGGGCATTGGCCGCGACATGTTCGCCGAACTCGAGACCTGCTTTCCGGATGCAGAGCGCATGCGGCTCGAGGTCGAGCCGCAGAACCTGCATGCGCTCGCCTTTTATCGGGCGCACGGGTTCTCAGAGGTCGGAACGACGCCGAATTGTGGAGACGAACAATCGGGCATCCCGGCACTCATCCTGGAAAAGCGCCTCATCCGCTAGGCGGCCACGTTCCATCCACGCTTAGGAGTTTCGCGGCGGGTAAGGAGAAATGGCGGCTGCGGATCACCGGCGAAGGCCGCCGGCGGCGGCGAGGATCTCAGTTGCGGTCGGGAAAACGCACAGGTTGTCCGGTCCGTCGCACGCCTCGATTTGCGCCCAGCCGATCACACCGGCCGCATCGACCAGGAAGTGGCCGACGAGCTGTGTGCCGTGGTTTGCCAGGATCGCATTGTCGGCTTCGTCAAGCTCGAATCCGTCGCTGGCGTTCAGTACGACGTTGGCTTCCATAGGATGCAAGGGTTTCGGAAGCTCGCCGGTGGGGTTGATGCGGGCCGCCTCGAATTGCGACATCGCTGCGCGATAGGGCCATTCGGGCTGCGCGTTGCTACCCTCGGGAAGGAACTCGCCATACGGTACGCCGAAGGCTCGGTGTGTGCTGCAATCCGGGTCGCACAGAAGCATGACCGGCGTCGGCCGGTGGCGGTAATACAGGCGGGCGCGCTCCACCGGCGTGTTGATCACGGCGAGGGTCTCTATTTCGTCGGCGCGGAGCGCAGTTTGCACGCCGGCAAGCTGTTCCACCTGACGCCGGCAAAATGGGCAATGCAGCCCGCGAAAAAAGCCGATCAGGAACGGGCGGCCATGCAAACTGGCGAGAGAGAGCATCCCTTCTCGGTTGGCTGCGGGAAGCGTGAAGGAGGGCGCGGCCTCTCCCGGCTGCAGCGGACGCCTTTGCTCTCCCATGGCATGTTCCTATGAAGGTTGTTCACGCGAACAGCGGATTTATTGAAGGCCTCACCGACCATCCCAAGGCCCTGCACTGTACCGGAAATGGCATCTTCACTCTATCTGCAAGGCACAGAATACCGGGGTCTCCCACGAACGGCGGGACGCATCTTGCCTGTTGTCACAATATTGACGTCCCTTATGGTCGATGTGGCTGAGGACGCATTCGACTTCGCTGCCGGGGCGCGGCAGCTCCAGCCTGGCAGTCGAGGCGGTGCAGACAAGAGAGTACATGCGCGGCCGCGGCATCGGCGAGCGCATGGTCCGTCACGCCATTGGCGAGGCGCGTGAAAAGGGTGCCTCGAAAGTGCGGCTCACTTCCAACGCAGCGCAGCTCGACGCGCATCGCTTCTATCAACGCGTCGGTTTTCGCGCGCAGCAATTCCGGCTTCAAGATGCAGCTGAAATGACCGCCGGTCCGGTGGAATCACTGGACAAGGCATGAGTGGCACGGCATAAGCGGGAACGAGATTTTGATATCCGGCTGCCCCTCGATCGGCCGGCAAGGAACGAATGCCTATGAAGCTCCTGCTGCAGATATTCACCTGGTGGAACGGACAGACGATCGGTACGCGCTTTCATACTTGGCGGAATGGCCAGCGTGTCGGCGAAGACGAGTTGGGCAATGTCTACTACCAGGGCGGTCAGGATTCGGAGGGCCGCACGCGGCGCTGGGTGATCTATAACGGCCCAGCCGAAGCCTCTGCCATTCCGCCCGGTTGGCATGGCTGGATGCATCACCGCACCGACATTTCCCCCGCCGATGAAAAATACGCCGCGCGCGAATGGCAGCAACCGCATCGCCCGAACCCGACCGGCACGCCCAGTGCCTACCGGCCGAAAGGCTCCTTGGCCAATGCAGGCCGGCGCCCGCGCGTGACCGGCGACTACGACGCCTGGACGCCGCGCTCCTGATTGGAATGGCGACAAGGCGGCCGGCGCTCGGATCTCAACTTACGAGGATCGATCACGGCGCAGCCACATTTCGGGTTTAGCGCCTGAATGGCTATCCGGAACTAACAGCATCGCGGGGGATTGGCGGGAATGGCAGGTTTCTGTCTGCGGAACTTGATCGGCCGGACGGCCCGGCGCACGGGTTTTGCCCTTCTCCTGGCTCTGCCATCGATCTCCGCCGTCGAGCCGGCACGCGCCGCGCGTCTCTCCAACGCCGTCGCCGTCTTTTCCGGCATCGACAAGATCACCGGCCGCATCACCACCTTTGACGTCTATATCGGCGAGACGGTGCAGTTTGGCGCCCTGCAGGTGACCCCGCACGTCTGCTACAGCCGTGACGAGACGGAGGCGCCGAAGACGACCACCTTTGTGGATGTCGACGAGATCACGCTCGATCGCAAGATCCGCCGCATCTTCACCGGCTGGATGTTCGCCGACAGCCCGGGTCTCAACGCCGTCGAGCACCCCGTCTATGACGTGTGGCTGCAGTCCTGCAAGCCGACCTCCGACGTTCCCCCGCCAGATACGGCGGCGAAGCAATGACTTTGCAAGAGCAGCGCATTGCCCTTGACCTGTAAAGACGGGCAGAAGGTGCCGGCAGGCGGATGAGGGCCTGACGGACGGACGGAAGCCCGCATTTCTCGATCAAAATTCTAGATTCGGCGAGGCGATCGCCCTGGCGAGCAGCAGGTCATACTCCGCCTTCGGCACATCGACTGCGCCGAAGGACTTCAGATGCTCCGTGGTAAATTGCGTATCGAGGAGCTGGAAATGCCGGGCGCGAAGTCGCTCCACAAGATGGACGAGGCAGATTTTCGAGGCGTCGGTGCGCAGCGAGA
This sequence comes from Sinorhizobium glycinis, assembly GCF_001651865.1. Taxonomy (GTDB): domain Bacteria; phylum Pseudomonadota; class Alphaproteobacteria; order Rhizobiales; family Rhizobiaceae; genus Sinorhizobium; species Sinorhizobium glycinis. Next base: position 68,406 of record NZ_LPUX01000053.1, on the reverse strand, counting down.
ACATGCTCTCGCCGAAGAAGGCTGCCCCGAGCGAGACGCCATAGAGGCCGCCGACAAGCCTTCCTTCCTCCCACGCCTCGACGCTGTGGGCATAGCCCATGCGGTGCAATGCCGCGTAGAGCAAGCGGATTTTGTCGTTGATCCAGGTGGTCGGCCGACCGGGTGCGGGCTTTGCGCATCCCTCGACAACCGCTTCGAAGGCCGTATCGAAGCGGATCTCGAAAGGTCGCTTGCGAATTCTCTTGGCCAGGCTGTGGGAGATGTGAAACCGATCCAGCGGGATGACGCCGCGGATTTCCGGCTCGACCCAGAAGAGCTCAGGGTCGTCGGCCGAGTCGGCCATCGGAAACAGACCGATGGAATAGGCGCGCAACAACATGTCCGGGGTGATTTCCGGTTGTTTGCTGCGCGGTCCTTTCAATCTCTTACCCTATGCGGACGTTGCGGCCAGATGGTGCTCCAGCCAGTGGATATCGTAATCACCGTTGGCGATATCCTGATTGTTTATCAGTTCCTGGAAAAGCGGCAACGTCGTCTTGATGCCATCGATGACAAACTCGTCCAGCACGCGGCGCAGCCGCATCATGCATTCGACGCGGGTCCGTCCGTGGACGATCAGCTTGCCGATCAGGCTGTCGTAGTAGGGCGGAATGCGATAGCCCTGGTAGGCGCCGCTGTCGACGCGCACCCCGAGGCCGCCTGGCGCGTGGAAATGCGTGATCGTGCCCGGGGAGGGGACGAAGGTGCGCGGATCCTCGGCATTGATGCGGCACTCGATGGCGTGACCTGAAAAGACGACGTCTTCCTGCTTGACCGAGAGGCCGGCGCCGGATGCCACGCGGATCTGTTCGTGTACCAGATCGATGCCGGTGATCGCTTCGGTGATCGGATGCTCGACCTGCAGGCGCGTGTTCATCTCGATGAAATAGAACTCGCCGTCCTCGTATAGGAATTCGATCGTGCCGGCGCCGCGATACTTCATCTTTTTCATCGCGTCCGCGCAGACCTGGCCGATCTTCATGCGCTGCTCGACGTTGAGAGCCGGGGAATTCGCTTCTTCCCAGACCTTCTGGTGGCGGCGCTGCAGCGAGCAATCGCGTTCGCCGAGATGGATGGCATTGCCTTCGCCGTCGCCGACGATCTGGATTTCGATATGGCGCGGCTTTCCGAGGAATTTCTCCATATAGACCGCGTCGTTGCCGAAGGCGGCGGCCGCCTCCGAGCGTGCCGTGGCGACGGCATGCTCGAGGTCTTCTTCGGTTCTGGCGACCTTCATGCCGCGCCCGCCGCCGCCGGCCGTCGCCTTGATCAGCACCGGGAAGCCGATCTCGCGGGCGACCTTGAGGGCGTTCTCGGGCTTCACTTCGCCGTCGGAGCCGGGAACGACCGGGATGCCAAGCTCTTCCGCGGTCTTCTTGGCGGTGATCTTGTCGCCCATCAGGCGGATGTGCTCGGCCGTCGGGCCGATGAAGGTGATGCCGTGCGCCTCGAGGATATCGGCGAACTTGGCGTTCTCCGAAAGAAAGCCGTAACCCGGATGCACCGCATCCGCGCCGGTGATCTCACAGGCGGCGACGATCTGATGGATGTTCAGATAGCTCTCGCGCGACGGCGGCGGTCCGATGCAGACGCTCTCGTCCGCAAGCCGCACGTGCATGGCGTCGCTGTCTGCCGTCGAATGCACGGCCACGGTCGCGATGCCGAGCTCCTTGCAGGCGCGCAGCACGCGCAGCGCGATTTCGCCGCGATTGGCAATGAGGATTTTCGAGATCATCGCCACCGTGCCTTATTCGATCACGATCAGGGGTTCGCCAAATTCAACCGGGGCGGCGTCCTGCACGAGAATTTCCGTGATCTTGCCGGAGCGCGGCGCCGGAATCTGGTTCATCGTCTTCATCGCCTCGATGATCAGGATCGTCTGGCCTTCCTTGACCATCGCGCCGACTTCGATGAAGGGGCGGGCGCCGGGAGCGGGGGCGAGATAGGCGGTACCGACCATCGGAGCCGTAACCGCGTTCTTGGCGTTGTGGCCGCCTTCCAGTGCGGCGGCCGGCGCGGCCGCAGGAGCCGGTGCCGTGACCGCAGCCGGCAGCTGGTAGCCGGGCATTGCCGCCATAGGCATCGCGACAGGCGTGCCGTTCCGCGAAACGCGGATGCGCAGATCGTCCTGTTCCACTTCGATCTCGGTCAGGTCGGTATCCTTGAGGATATTGGCGAGATCGCGGATCAGCGCCTGATCGATACCCGGTTTCTTGTCAGCCATGGGATATGAGCCTCGTGTAATTCTTATTTCGACGTGTTTGTCAGGTTCTTTAGCGCATGCAGCGCCAGAATGTAACTCTGCGCTCCGAAGCCGCAGATCACGCCCTTGACGGCCGGCGCAATCATTGACTTGTGGCGGAATTCCTCGCGCGCATGGATGTTGGAGAGATGCAATTCCACGACGGGAACGGCGATCGCGCGAATGGCATCATGCATGGCAATCGACGTGTGCCCGTAGGCGGCCGGATTGATGGCGACGCCGACGGCCTTTTCACCCGCCTCGTGCAGCCAGTCGACCAGCACGCCTTCGATGTTGGATTGGCGGAAATCGACGTCGAAGCCCAGGAGCCTCCCCTCCGCTATGCACATCGCCTCGATATCGGCCAGGGTCTGGCCGCCGTAGATGCCCGGTTCGCGCTTGCCGAGGGCATTCAGGTTTGGGCCATTCAGCACAAAAATCGTCGAGGACATAAGGGATTCCGGTCCGGTGATGGGAGGGTTACCTATAGACCGATGGTTCGGCGAGGGAAAGCCCCCCGGGTCCCCGGGGGATTTGTCCACAAGTCATAGGCTGAGCGAAGGGCGAACGGCGATGACGCGTTCCGCTTCGGTGCTCGGTCAGCAGACCGTCTTGCCGCACTCACGCATATTGGCGACCTTGCCGCTGATCTCGGCGGCGCCGACCGCACCATAGACCGCCTCGTTGCCGATCACATAGGATGGCGTGCCGGTGATGCCGAGATCGTTGGCGAGCATGTAAGCTTCGCGCACCGACGCGTCATTCGGGTCGTCTTCCATTTTCTCGCGCAATTGCTCTTCCGTAACTCCGAGCTTGGCGGCAACGGCGATCGCCGTTTCTTCCGTGGCCCGCTCCTCGGCGCCGAGCAGGGCGCGGTGGAAATCACCGTATTTTTCCGGTGCGATCAAGCGGAATGCGGCGCTGACCTTGTGAGCGGCGAGCGAATCGGGGCCGAGGATCGGGAACTCCTTCAAGACGAAACGGACATTCTTGTCCTTGGCGACGATCTCATCCATGTCCGAAAGCGCCCGCTTGCAGTAGCCGCAATTGTAGTCGAAGAATTCGACGATCGTGACGTCGCCCTTCGGATTGCCGAGGACGACGTCATAGGCGGAATTGAAGATCGCCTTCTTGTTGTTGGCGATCGCGGCTTGTGACGCTTGCTGCTGTTTGGCACGCTGCTTGGCGGACAGCGCTTCCTGCACTTCCAGCATGATCTCCGGATTGGCGACGAGATATTCCTTGATGAAGGCGCCGATCTCTTCCTTCTGCTTTGCGTCGAGTGCAGCCGCGGACTGGGGCAGGGCGATGCCGGCTGCGAGCGCCATCAGCGTCCCGGCGGCAATCATCGTCTTCTTGAGCGTCATCATTCCCTCGTTGTCTTCTCGTACCTGTCTGTCGCCCATTTCGCACCGCCGCGTCAACGCATCTTCGAAGGACAACGACGACGGCATGCCTGCAACGCTACTGCATGCTTCTTAAATCGTAGCCGACTTAAAGATAAACGTGCAGCAATTCAAAATGCTACGGCGACCTTTGTGCGTCTGAAAAGACGTACGGCGCTGTTGATGCGAGCATAGGGTGCGCGGGCGCGAAACGAAACGGCAAAATCGGCCGAATTGCGGCGCTCCCATACTTGTGAAGGGTGCAGCGATCGGGCAAAGGGCGGCAGTCCGGTCAACTTGTGAGGATCAGCCATTGGCACAGATGTCAAAACGCGGCGCGGTCGAACCGTTCCATGCCATGGATGTGCTGGCGGAAGCGACGCGTCGCCGCGATGCTGGCTATCCCGTCATCTCGATGGCGGTCGGCCAGCCGGCCCATCCCGCCCCGGAGGCGGCACTCGAGGCGGCGCGGCGGGCGCTGGAACACGGCCGGCTCGGCTATACCGACGCTCTCGGCACCCTCTCTCTCAAGCGAGCGATCGCCGCGCACTATCAGAGCCGCCACGGCATCGCGCTCGATCCGCAGAGGATAGCGATCACCACCGGCTCTTCGGCGGGCTTCAATCTTGCCTTCCTGGCGCTCTTCGATCCGGGCGATTGCGTCGCCATCGCCCGTCCGGGGTACCCCGCCTATCGCAACATCATGGCCGCACTCGGCCTGCGCGTGGTCGAGATCGAAGCGAGTGCCGAAACGGGCTATACGCTCACGCCCGAAAGCCTCGATCGGGCGGCGGCGCAAGCCGGCAGGCCCCTGAAGGGGGTGCTTCTTGCCAGTCCGGCCAACCCGACCGGCACGGTGACGGGAAGGGCGCGCCTGAAGGCGCTCGCCGACTATTGCCGCGCACGGTCGATCGCCTTCATCTCCGACGAGATCTATCACGGTCTGACCTTCGCCGGCGAAGAAGCCTCCGTGCTGGAGGTCGCCGACGACGCGGTCGTCATCAATTCGTTCTCGAAATACTACTGCATGACCGGGTGGCGCATCGGCTGGATGGTGCTGCCGGAAGACCAGATCCGTGTCTTCGAGCGCATCGCCCAGAGCCTCTACATCTCGCCGCCGGAGCTTTCGCAGATTGCCGCGGAGGCGGCGCTTGGCGCGCATGAGGAACTGGACGGTTACAAGCGGGCCTATGCCGCCAACCGAGATCTTCTACTCAGGCGCTTGGCCGAGATCGGCCTGTCCATAGCCTCGCCCATGGACGGCGCCTTCTATGCCTATGTGGACGTCAGCCGCTTCACCAATGACAGCATGGCCTTCGCCCGTCGCATGCTGGCCGAGATCAATGTCGCCGCCACACCCGGCTTCGATTTCGATCCGCTCGAAGGACATCGCACCATGCGTTTTTCCTATGCGGGTTCGGCTGCCGATATGGCCGAAGCGATGGACCGCATTGCAAACTGGCTGAAATAGCGGTCCTCCCGGTTGCTCCGGCCAACAGGCGGGCACAAACAAAAAAACCCGGAGCGATCCGGGCTTTTTTGTTTGGTAGGCCTGTGCTTTCTTAGAAGAAGCCGCGGCGCTGCCACCAGCCACCTTTTTTGGGCTTGGTCGGCTCTTCCTCTTCGTTCTTGGCGACATTCGAAGTGACGACGGGCTCCGAGGCAATCGTCGCCAGATCGCGGTTCGAACGCGCAGGCTTGGCGCCCTCCAGATCTGCGACCGCTTCCTCTACTGCAGCAGGGGCGGAGTCGTCCGGCTGCGCTTCGATCGCCTGTTCGGCGGTTGCGTCGGCATTCTCCGCCGTTGCTTCGGTCGCGGCGGCTTTCTTGCGGCTGCGCTTGGGCTTTGCAGGCTTTGCTTCCGCTGCCGGGAGGGTGTCGACTGGCGCGGCATCTACGGCGTGTTCGACAGCCGCGGCTGCAGCAACATCCGCCTCTTCGGTATCCGCGGCTTCCTCTGCTTCAGCCGCTTCTTCACCGGCTTCCGCGGCAAGAGCGGCGTCACCCTCGGCCTCCGTCAGTTCCGGCCGGTTGCGGCGGCCGCCGCGCTTGCCGCGACGGCGGCGCTTGCGCTTCTGGTCGCCGTCTGCCGTTACAGCATCCTGGGCTTCGCCTTCGTCCTCGGTATCGTCGGCGTCGTCATCCGCGCTGTCGGCCATGTCTCCGGCTTCGGCCGCGGCCGATTCCGGCGTCTGGCCTGGGCCCTTGCCGCGGCGCCGGCGGCGACGCTTGCGCTTGCGGCCACCCTGGTCGTCGGACTGCTGTGCCTTCGGCTGCTCCCGGCGCTCGGCGGTGATCTCTTCCGCTTCTTCTTCGTCCAGATCTTCCTCGATGACGACGTCTTCGTCGTCTTCCGGTTCCGGCGCGAATTGCAGGATCTGCTCGATCTTCACCGGATTTTCGACCGGTTCGCCCCGGTCGATCGCGAAGTGCTGGGCGCCCACATGCGCATCCGCTTCGATAATGATGGAGACGCCGAAGCGCCGCTCATAGTCGGTGATGGTGCCGCGCTTCTGATTGAGCAGGTAAAGCGCGATTTCCGGGATCGTCCGCACGGTAATGTCGTGCGTGGTGTTCTTGAGCAGATATTCCTCGATACCGCGCAGGACATGCAGCGCGACGGAAGACTGCGATCGGACATGACCCGTGCCGTTGCAATGCGGGCAGGACTGCATCGTGCTTTCGAGCACCGAGGCGCGAATGCGCTGGCGCGACATTTCAAGAAGTCCGAAATGCGAGATGCGGCCGACCTGGATACGCGCCCGGTCGTTCTTCAGGCAATCCTTGAGCTTCTTCTCGACGGCGCGGTTGTTGCGCTTTTCTTCCATGTCGATGAAGTCGATGACGACAAGGCCGGCAAGGTCGCGAAGCCGCAATTGCCGCGCAACCTCCTCGGCTGCCTCCAGATTGGTCTGAAGGGCGGTATCCTCGATCGAATGCTCGCGGGTGGAGCGCCCGGAGTTCACGTCGATCGACACGAGCGCTTCGGTCTGATTGATGATGATATAGCCGCCCGATCTCAGCGTTACCTGCGGCTGCAGCATGCGATCGAGCTGGGCTTCGATGCCAGAACGCGAGAAGATCGGATGCACGTCGCGATAGGGCTGCACGACCTTCGCGTGGCTCGGCATCAGCATCTTCATGAAGCCCTTGGCTTCCTTGTATCCCTCTTCACCGGAAACGATGATCTCGCTGATATCCTTGTTGTAGAGATCGCGGATCGAGCGCTTGATCAGGCTGCCTTCCTCATAGACGAGGCAGGGAGCGGTCGAGTTCAACGTCAGCGTGCGGACGTTTTCCCAGAGTCGCATCAGATATTCGAAGTCGCGTTTGATCTCGACCTTGGTGCGGTTCGCGCCGGCCGTGCGCAGGATCACGCCCATGCCCTGCGGCACGTCGAGCCCGCGGGCGATTTCCTTCAGGCGCTTGCGGTCCTGCAGGTTGGTGATCTTGCGGGAGATGCCGCCGCCGCGCGCCGTGTTCGGCATCAGCACCGAATAGCGGCCGGCAAGCGAAAGATAGGTGGTGAGAGCCGCGCCCTTGTTGCCGCGCTCTTCCTTGGCGACCTGAACCAGAAGGATCTGTCGGCGCTTGATTACTTCCTGGATGCGATACTGCTTGCGCGGCTTGCGGACCTGCCGGTCCGGTACTTCTTCCATCGCATCTTCGGCACCGACGGACTCGATGATTTCCTTCTCGCCATCGTGACCGTCGTCATCGTCGTCATCATCGTCGTCGCGGCGGCGGCGGGTGTCGACGTCCTCGGAAATCGAATCGACATCGACCATTGCGGCCATTTCGCCGCTGCTGCCTTCTTCGCTGGCGTCGGCGTCGCCCTGGGCTTCTTCTTTAGGCTCGCTGGTCTTGGCTTTCGCCCGACGGGTGCGCTTCGGCTTGGCCTTGGGCTTCTCCGCCTCCGCCGCGACTTCCGTTGCCGCTTCCGGCGTCTCGGTCGTCTCGGCGGGTTCGGCTTCTGGCGGAGCCTTGTCCTTCGTCGGCGCGGCGGCCTGTTCGTTCGCGGCTTCGACCGGCTCGATGTCGTCCTCGCGACGGGCCTCCTCGGCTTCCGCCTTCAACAGCGCCTGACGATCGGCGAGGGGGATCTGGTAGTAGTCGGGGTGAATTTCTGCAAAGGCCAGGAAGCCGTGGCGATTGCCGCCATAATCCACGAAGGCCGCCTGGAGCGACGGCTCCACCCTGGTCACCTTCGCCAGGTAGATATTGCCGCGGATTTGCTTCTTATGTTCCGATTCGAAATCGAATTCTTCTATGCGGTTCCCGCGAACGACAACGACGCGCGTCTCCTCTGAGTGAGACGCATCGATAAGCATTTTCTCTGCCATCTAAGTTCTGCTCCTCGGCGCAGAGGAACGGCAGACAGAGGCACTTCGCTCGGAAGGCTGTCGGACACGTCGGAAACTGCGCCGGATGTGAAAGGTCCTGTTTGGCGCAGGTGATGGTGCAGCAGCCAGACGGCAGCCGGAACGATTCCGTCCCGGGGCCCCTTTACTTCTGACCGATGCTGCTGAGTCACATCAAAGACCAAACAAGAATGCCAATGTCCTGGGCCTCGAGGGGAGGCCCGATGAATACGCCCGCTGGCGGGCATTCGGTGAAAATCACCATCAAGAACTCCGGCCACCGCCGGAAATTGCGAACCAGTGTACGGGAGGAAATGCAGCGACGGCGGATGAATACCTGCGGCCGCGGAAGCATGATACGGTTGCAACCGGCTGTTCCGGCTCGATCACTTCCCTGGCGCCAAGCTTCTCAAAGCTCCGGCTGCCAGCCGACGATTCTATCCCGTCAACACTTTCTCCTTGTGACGCTTTTATGTTTTCTATGTCACATTGGCAAGGGAAAAGCCTTTGCCGCCACAATATTGATCGATTCGCTTGCGCGGGTGAAATCACGTGTTCGGTGAGCATTCCATCGGTTTCGAACCGCGTCGCATTCGCCACTTTCAATGGCCTTGCGGCAAGGTTTGGTTAACCATGAAGGTTCATTGGTGGGCGGTGCTGGCGGCGGTCCCTTGGGGCCCGCGCCGATTTCGAATGACGATGGGGGAGCCTGGGTGAACCGTTCCGCAACAGAGCTGCATCTGCCGCAGGCGAAGAGGCTGTCGCGCCGCGTCGCACGGGCGACTGCCATCCTGTTCGCGGCGATGGCCGTGCTGCTGCCCGCCACGAGCCGGGCCGAAGGGACCGCGCCCCTATTGGCCTATGGCGCGCGAGTCGCCGGCGACGATGCGCGCACGCGCCTCGTGATCGAGTTCGATCGCAATCCCGAATACTCAATTCACTACGTCGCAAATCCGGTGCGGGTTATCATCGACCTTCCGGAGACGTCCTTCGGCCTGAAGCCGGAGAGTTTGGAACCACGGGGTCTCTTCGACGCCATTCGCTATGGCGGGATGGGGGCAGGGGCCTCGCGGCTGGTGCTCTCGGCTAAGGGCCCGACGGAAGTGACCCACGCGGAGGTGAAGCCCGAGGAAGACGGCAAGGGCTTCCGCCTCGTTATCGACGCCGAGAGGATCGACCAGGCCCGCTTCGACAAGCTCCTCAGCGATCAGCAGTGGACTGGAACGGTGAGTGCCGCCAAGACGGGCCGTCCGGCCCTTGCGCCGGCAAAGGCCTCGGGCGCATTTGTGGTTGCCGTGGATGCAGGGCACGGCGGCATCGACACCGGCGCGATCGGCAGCGTTACCAAGACGGAGGAGAAGCACGTCACGCTCGCCTTTGCGCGCGATCTGGTGGCGACGCTCAACCGTGAGGCCGGCATCGAGGCCTTTCTGACGCGCCGCGGCGACGAGTTTCTGTCTTTGCCGCAGCGTGTCCAGATCGCCCGGCAGGGAGGCGCCAATCTGTTCATTTCCGTCCATGCCGATACGCTGAAGCAGAAGGACATTCGCGGCGCCACCGTCTACACGATCTCCGACAAGGCGTCCGATCATCTGGCGGCTAACCTGGCGGCGCGCGAAAACCTCTCCGATGAGATCGCCGGCATACCGCTCGAAAGCGAACCCGCGGAGGTTGCAGATATTCTGATCGATCTGACGCGCCGCGAAACCCAGGCCTTTTCGGTCAACCTTGCGCGGAGCGTCGTCTCCTCCTTTGAAGGACAGATCAAGCTGATCAACAACCCCCACCGCCATGCCGGCTTCCGCGTCCTGCAGGCGCCTGACGTCCCTTCGATCCTGCTCGAACTCGGCTTCCTGTCGAACATGGAGGACGAGAAGCAGTTGCTCGATCCGGAGTGGCGCAAGAAGGTGTCGCAACTGCTGGCTGTTGCCGTTCGGCGTTATCGCCAGACGGCGGTTGCGAATGGCGGGTGAGCGGCTGCCCTTCCCATGAAAGCGCTTCGGCGGCAGCCATGCGCGGGAAGTGATTTGTGTCGCCGGCGTAACAGCGATATGCTTTTCGGCGAGATGCGCACAGTATAACCGACCACCAGCCCTATTTTACTCACAATCCGGGCCTTTTGGGGAAGGGCGTCCCGATTTGTTGGGAAACGATGTTGAAGCTTGAGTTTCCTCGCCATATGAGGGAACCCGCGAAGCGTGTAGCTGTCGTGCCGGGCGATTTCTGACGAAAGCGTACGGCGCGGCCGCTTGCCTTGCGAAAGTGGGTCTTTCGAATGGCGACCCGGCAATGGGACAATAAGGTACCGGTATCTGGCTGATGATCAGACTGATAGGATATTTTTTCGGCATTGGTGCGTTTCTGCTGCTCGGCGCCGCCGCGGCCGTCGCGATCTATCTCGGCGCGATCACCAAGGACCTGCCAGACTATGAGGTGCTGGCGAAATACGCGCCGCCGGTCACCACCCGCTTTCACGCCGGAAACGGCGCTCTGATTGCCGAATATGCGCGCGAGCGCCGCCTCTATTTGCCGATCCAGGCCATACCGGATCGTGTCAAGGCGGCCTTCATTTCCGCCGAGGACAAGAACTTCTACAAGCATCCGGGCGTCGACGTCACCGGCCTCGCCCGCGCCATCGCCGTCAACCTCCAGAATTTCGGCTCTGGCCGGCGTCCGGTCGGCGCGTCGACGATCACCCAACAGGTCGCGAAGAACTTCCTGCTGACGGCCGACCAGACGATCGACCGCAAGATCAAGGAGGCGATCCTCTCCTTCCGCATCGAGCAGGCCTACAGCAAGGATCGGATTCTCGAACTGTATCTGAACGAGATTTTCTTCGGGCTGAACTCCTACGGAGTTGCCGGCGCGTCGCTCACCTATTTCGACAAGTCGGTAACGGAATTGACGGTTGCCGAGGCAGCCTATCTTGCCGCCCTTCCGAAGGGACCGGCCAACTATCACCCGTTCCGCAAGACCGAAGCGGCGATCGAGCGTCGCAACTGGGTGATCGACCGCATGGTCGAGAACGGCTACGTGACCAAGCCGGACGGCGAAGAGGCGAAGAAGCAGCCGCTCGGCGTGACGCCGCGGCGCGGCGGTGCCCATCTTTTCGCCTCGGACTACTTCGCCGAAGAGGTCCGTCGGCAGATCATCCAGAAATACGGCGACAACGCTCTCTACGAAGGCGGTCTCTCGGTGCGCACGTCGCTCGATCCGCACCTGCAGATCATCGCGCGCAAGGCGCTGCAGGAGGGGCTTCTGAGCTATGACGAGCGCCGCGGTTTTCATGGACCGGTCAAGACGATCGAGATCGGCGGCGACTGGGGCGAGCCTCTGAGCAAGATCCCGGCGCTGAACGACGTGCCGGAGTGGAAACTCGCCGTCGTGCTCGCCGTCGACAGCGAGGGGGCCGAAATCGGCATCCAGCCGGACAAGGAAGCCTCCGGTCAGATCGTCGCGGAACGGGTCACCGGACACATTTCCGCTGAGAACATGCGATGGGCCTATCGCTCCGCCGGCGGCCAGCGCAAAACCGCGAACTCACCCGAGGGCGCGCTCGGCCCCGGTGATGTCGTCTATGTCGAGCCGCTCGAGCAGCAGGGCCAGTATCGACTTCGCCAGCCGCCGAAGGTTCAGGGCGGCCTGGTGGCAATGGACCCGCATACGGGCCGCGTCCTGGCGATGGTCGGCGGCTTCTCCTATGGCCAGTCGGAGTTCAACCGCGCCACGCAGGCGATGCGCCAGCCCGGCTCCTCCTTCAAGCCCTTCGTCTATGCGGCAGCGCTCGACAGCGGCTATACGCCCGCCTCGGTCATTCTCGATGCGCCGATCGAGATCGTCGCCGGCGGCCAGGTCTGGCGCCCGGAAAACTATGGCGGCGGCTCCGCCGGTCCTTCAACGCTGCGTCTCGGCATCGAAAAGTCGCGCAACTTGATGACGGTGCGGCTTGCCAACGACATGGGCATGAATCTGGTCGCCGAATATGCCGAGCGCTTCGGTATCTACGACAAGATGCCGCCGCTTCTTTCCATGTCGCTCGGCTCCGGCGAGACGACGGTGCTGCGCATGGTCTCGGCCTATGCGGTTCTTGCCAATGGCGGCAAGCAGATCAAACCGTCGCTGATCGACCGGATTCAGGATCGCTATGGCAAGACGATTTTCCGCCACGAGGATCGCACCTGTGACAACTGCAACGCCGACGACTGGGCCGAGCAGGAAGAACCGGTCCTGACCGACAATCGCATGCAGGTGCTCGATCCAATGACCTCCTACCAGATCACCTCGATGATGGAAGGCGTCATCACCCGCGGTACGGCCGCCGGCAAGATCAAGCTGGATCGCCCCGTCGCCGGCAAGACCGGCACGACCAACGATGAAAAAGATGCCTGGTTCGTCGGCTACACGCCCGATCTCGTCGCGGGTCTCTATCTTGGCTTCGACGATCCGGCGCCGCTTGGCCGCGGTGCGACGGGCGGCAGCCTTTCGGCACCGATCTTCAACGCTTTCATGCAGGAGTCGGTGAAGGGCACGCAGCCCGGCAAGTTCGTCGTTCCGGAAGGCATGAGCCTCATTCCGGTGAACCGGAAGACCGGCATGGCAGCGGTCGAGGGCGAGCCCGACACGATCATCGAAGCCTTCAAGCCGGGGACCGGTCCGGCCGAAAGCTTCTCGGTCATCGGCGACCTCGATGAATATGCGCCGCCGGAGGAGATCCTGAAGAGCTCCCCACAGGCCAACCAGGCTGTGACCTCCGGCTCCAACGGCCTCTTCTGACCCAGTTTGGTCAACGAGATTGCCGTCGCCTTTACATCGGCGGCGGGCATCGCTATTTGACGCTCACATTTCTGAAGCCACACCAAGAAGCAGGAACATGCGCAGCGAAATCGAGAATATTGTCGACGAAATCAAGCAGGCCATAAGCCTGCTGAGGAGGCATCTTTGACTGGGACCAGGCGATAAGACGACTGGACTGGTTGAACAACAAGGCGGAAGACCCGTCGCTGTGGAACGATGCCGCCGAGGCGCAGAAACTGATGCGCGAGCGCCAGCAGCTCGACGACAGCATCGGTAACCTGCGCCGCTTCGAGCAGCAGCTCAACGACAACATCGAGCTGATCGAGCTCGGTGAAGAGGAAGGCGATGCGGCAATCGTCTCCGAGGCCGAGGAAGCGCTCCGGCAGCTGCGCCACGAGGCTGCGAAGAAGCAGGTCGAGGCCATGCTTTCGGGCGAGGCGGACCAGAACGACACCTATCTCGAAGTCCATTCGGGCGCCGGCGGCACCGAAAGCCAGGACTGGGCCAACATGCTGCTGCGCATGTACTCGCGCTGGGCGGAGCGTCAGGGCTACAAGGTGGAGCTCATGGAAATCCAGGACGGGGAAGAGGCCGGCATCAAGTCCGCCACGCTTCTCGTCAAGGGCCACAACGCCTATGGCTGGCTGAAGACGGAATCGGGCGTCCATCGTCTCGTCCGCATCTCGCCCTATGACAGCAATGCCCGAAGGCACACCTCGTTTTCGTCCATCTGGGTCTATCCGGTCGTCGACGATTCGATCCAGATCGACATCAACGAAGGCGATTGCCGCATCGATACCTATCGTTCCTCGGGCGCCGGCGGCCAGCACGTCAACACCACTGATTCGGCGGTGCGCATCACCCATATGCCGAGCGGCATCGTCGTGCAGTGCCAGCAGGAGCGTTCGCAGCACAAGAACCGCGCCAAGGCCTGGGACATGCTGCGCGCACGGCTTTACGAGGCCGAGCTCAAGAAGCGCGAGGATGCGGCCAATGCCGAAGCCGCTTCGAAGACCGATATCGGCTGGGGTCACCAGATCCGCTCCTATGTCCTGCAGCCCTACCAGCTGGTGAAGGACTTGAGGACCGGCGTCGAAAGCACGAGCCCCGGCGATGTGCTGGACGGCGAGCTCAACGAGTTCATGGAGGCGGCGCTTGCCCACCGCGTCAGCGGCGGGGCGGATGCGGTCGTCGACGACCTGAACTGATCTTTCCTGAGAGACAAGCGCGATCAACGGCCGGGCTCCCCGGCCGTTCTCTTTTGGAGGTCAGTTCGTCGCGCGCTCGATCTTGATGTCGCCGATTTCGTCGATCAGCACCGTCCAGGATTCGGCTTCTGTGGCGGAAGGTTCGGTCTTCAGGAAGACCGTCGCGTGCATTCCGGGCTGCCGGGTGATGCCAGTCGAGGTTTCGGGCCGGATATCGGTGACGAAAGCCTTCATCGCGGTGAATTCCTCAAGTTCCGCGGAAGAGACCACTTCGGGACCGGCCGGCGTCGAGGCGACCTGCTGGAGGTGGATCCGTGCGGTACCGTCCGTCTGCCGAACGGCAATCAGCTTGTAATAGCCACGCTGTGCGGCCGAGGACCCTGGCGCGCTGCCGGCCGGATCGGCGGACGGCGCCGCGCCTTCCGCGTTCTCCCAATAGCCGGTGCTCGTCACGAAAGTGATGTTCGAGGGAACGATGTCACCTTCCTGCGCCCGGAGAGCGCCGGCGGACAAAACCAGGCAAAGCGCGATCAACAGGGGCTTGTGCATCGTGAGGCTCCATCGTGAATGTCGGGTCGTCATCGCCGCATGCAGCGTGATGACAATCGCCTCTGCAGCATATATCGGTCTGCAACGTGTGATTTCAATTGGAGAATTGTTCGGCCAGGATGCGGTCGGACCAGGAATGGTCCGGATCGGACAGGATGCGGGCCGTCAGCTTTTCCGATTCGGCGATGCGCACCTGGACGACCGACTTGACCTCCTGGTGGTCAGCGACCGCGTTGACCGGGCGCTTGTCGGCCTCGAGAATCTCGATCTCGACCGTAACGCGATTCGGAAGCAGCGCGCCGCGCCAGCGCCGCGGCCGGAAAGGGCTGACCGGGGTGAGGGCGAGGAGAGGGGCCTCCAGAGGCAGGATCGGACCGTGCGCGGAAAGGTTGTATGCGGTCGAGCCGGCTGGTGTCGCGAGCAGCAGTCCGTCGCAGGTCAGTTCATCGAGCCGCACCTTGCCGTCGACGATGACCTTGAGCTTCGCGGCCTGATAGGACTGCCGGAAAAGGTAGACCTCGTTGATTGCGAGCGCGGTGAATGCATTGCCATTGACGTCGACCGTGCGCATCTCCAGTGGGTGGAACGCGTTGTCGACGGCGCTGGCGATGCGCTCGCGCAGGTTCTTGGTGCTGTAACGGTTCATCAGGAAACCGACCGAGCCGCGATTCATGCCGTAGACGCGCTTGCCGCTGTTCATCGTCTTGTGGAGCGTGTGCAGCATGAAGCCGTCGCCGCCGAGCGCGACGATCACGTCGGCCTCGTCCGGATCATGGTCCCCGTATATCGCCTTGAGTTCCTTTGCCGCCTTTTGCGCCTCTTCGGCCGTGGAGGCGATGAAGGCGAGTGTGCTGAACTGGCTCATGCATTCAGTCCGTTGTCGTTGCGGGCAGCGGGCGATCGACGCCATGCCCATTTTTCTGGCACGACCCTGCGGCGAGTGCACCCGAAATTTTCAGGGGAGCCGCATTTTTCCTTTACACGGAGTCAGAATATGGTAACTCCCGTGATCGAAACGTGCCCTTATAGCTCAGTTGGTAGAGCGGCTGATTTGTAATCAGTAGGTCGGGAGTTCGAGTCTCTCTGGGGGCACCAAATACTTCAATCACTTAGCTCCTCCCAATTCTGCCGAAACCTCGCCGGGGTAACATTTGGGGTAACAAGAGCGCTTGCTAGGCGCTTGTCTGGTCGCCCCGTTACCCCGTGACCTTACTGGTGCCTTGGGAATCATCAAACGAAAAAACCCGCCCCCATTAGCGGAGCGGGCTCACGTCGCGGGCTTCGGCGTATCTTAGCTCATGCGTCTGCCTTGAGCTTCTTGAGCGTTTCCAGTTGGGCAGCATAGCCCGCGGCTTCCGCGGCATAGGCTGAGAGGCTGTCGTGACAGTCCACCGAGTACTTCAATAAGAGCCAAGCGCGGGCCTCCATAGCTCTGGGGTTTGATGGGTCTGCGGTCTTCGCGACATTTACGGCGGCGCCAGCGAAGTCGATCAACGCATCTATCAGGCCTTCAACCTCGTCTCCGGCGCCGTTGTAGTCCTCGCCTTCGAAGAAGCGTGGCTGGTTGACGATGCCTGAGAGGGTGCGGCGAGCAAGCATGACGGCGTCATACAGGCTATCAAGCGCAAACATCGAAAGCTTGGAAAGGCGCTGTTCGGGGTTGGCGAAGGGGTTCATCGTGTTCTCAGTCATGCGCGTGCCTCCGCGTGATGCAGGACGGAACGGGCAAGACGCGTTCCCCAATCCTCGTTTTCCAAAGTGGAGAAGACCATCAAGGCGTCCGCCGCGGAGGCGACCGAAATTGCCTGCGCCTTAATGAGGACGCCGGTCATGGAATATTCCGGTTCGGCAAGGATACGCTTCACAACAGCTGTGAAGGTGTCTCGGGCCTCATCGAGCCGAGCCTTTGCTTGTTCAATCCCAGACTGGGAGCGCGCGCGGGCGCATTCGGCCTCATATTCGCGAGCCACAGCCACGCGCTCGTAATCGTCGTCCAAAGACTGCTCCAGTTCCTGACGCGTCAGCCCGCGATACTTCTTCTGCCGATCGAATGTTTTTCCCCTCAGCACCCGCTCTGCGGCTTTGATTTCGTAAACGATGTCCTTCACCGTCATGACGCAGAAGGGGTCCTTTTCTCCTGTCCTGACGAGAGGGCCACCATCAATCGTGACCTCCTGTGCGTAACGATCCCAAGGGCGACGGTAGAGCAGCGCTTGGCTGGAGGCATCACATAAGCGTGCCGGGCGCTCGTAGCACCTATTGGCATTACAAATATTAACGTGATTGCAATGCGTTAACGAATTTCAGCCTTAAGATGAAAAAATGCATTTGATCTAGTGAGCAATTCCATTGTAGCGCATGAAAAAAAGGGAACTGCAATAATGGCATATTTGGAAGATTTGCCCGACAGTTGTCCTCCCCGGGAGGCCATCGATGAATCATTTGGTCCCGCCTATCGAATGTTGCCGGCTGCAGTTCCAATTCTTGAGCACTTTCATTCGCATCGGAAGCTCGGGAGACAGAAGCCGCACGATGTTACGGAGTGCAGATTTGCCTCATGTTCTCTCTTCATGTCCCTAGAGAAAACAAAGCGCATCGCGAGAATGCCCAAAATGAGATCGAAGGTCACACATATTGGGGTCCTCAATGTTCCTCAGGGGTCTGGCTCATGGCTTGAAAATGATAGGGAGCACGTCGACTTCTGGATGTATGACGGTTTCGACCCCACCGGTCACATCGCCGAGGTTATTGAGCTATGAGTGGCCCGAAGCGACGGAAAGCAAAATACAAGGCAACTCTGATATACGCTGACGAGCCTCAGCTGCTTTTGCTTACCGCTCAAAGTGTGAATGTCATCGCAGTAGCGATCCCTGATGCAGACGAGACAAAGTCCATGTTCCTTGCGGCAACAGCCACACGCAAGGACTGGCAATCATATATGGATGGCGCGGTCGATCTGAGGTATCTCTTCACCTATCCAAAGTCGCGTTTGGCCTACACCTTTGACCTCAATAAGATGAGTTCAGGCGAAGTGATGTTGGCGCCATTCACAGATGCACTCCCAGAGGAGTATCTTCCCGAATCCAGGATGTTCTCCAGCCACCATACAGAGGATCTGCCGGTTGAACCGACCGCTGTCGGGGCCGAGACTCTGTACGTTGACGGAGAATGGGACATGCCTGAATTCGGTGCTTTCTATCAGCGCTATTCGGATGTCTATTCATTTATCGCGGCGACGCGAAATTGGGCTAACGCTCAAGTGGATGCCCAGTCCCGTCAGCGAATTCAGAATACCTTCCGAACCAAACCGTTCGAGGGAGGTTTCAGCTATGTGCATTTTTTCCAAGAACTTGTGGAAAAAGTGCTCAGAACCCAAAGGCTTGGACTAGAGAGAATTTCGTACGCTTCACCTGGTTCCGTCGTTATTAGCGGCGAAGACGAATTATTCTCTGATATGAACGAAATAATTCCGAACTTCCTGGATAACCGAAGGGATCTGTCGAAGCTCTACAGCAGTCTATATAAGTATTTGTCCGAAAATCACTACCTGAAAATGTCCGGGACTGCATTTGCGACGGCCCCAGCAGGGGAAGATTACATCTTTTTGCAGGCAGAGCAACTCACAGAGATGATGGGTTCTCTAAACTTCGAAACAGTTAAAGCTTTGACCGGAGGAAACGCCTTGGTCACTGCAAAAATTATACTCGCATTCTATCGACGTCTGGAGGAAGCTTCTGCATACTTCGCTCAAGGCCGCGTTAACTTCACCGATCTACAATAACAACTCAGAACAAAAAAGGCCGGGCTAACCCGACCTTCCTGCAGCCATTGCCAGTACATCCGTGGTCAACAGCGAGAGGGAAATGAGCCGGCTGTCTTAGTAGGCCTATTAACAGTCGCACCGATCTTCGGCAGAGAGCTCGAACCGTCCCGCTTTTTGTTCATCAATTCAGTCGAGATTACATCTCAAAGGGATCATTAGCATTTCTTACGTCGGGATTTGCCTGAAAGGGATCCTTTGGCGCGTTCGGGGTGTTTTTGTTCGCGATAGCATCATTGACAGCTTTCTGACAATTAAGCATCTCATCAACTGCGCGAGCTGACCCACTCAATCGAAGGGCCGCTACTTGGCGGCCATTGAAGGTCGCTCGCATCGCTAGCTTTCTGGTGAATTCGTTGGCGAAGTTGGTGTCGGTCGTAGAAACGACCAAGTAATTCGCGCCGCTAAAATTCAACGCCCTTGCGGTGGCATTCCACACGGGATTGCCGTCGAACTGTATCTGGAGGGGATAGTCCTTTCCTGGTTCAAGAGACGCCCAATTCTTGTTTCCTAAAGCTAGGTAGATGCCCTTTGTTTCTCGGAAGTCGAAACCCAGACGTAGGATGGTGCCATCTTCATAGCCGGTGGTGACGAAACAGCCATTTCCCATGGTCGAATCCATGAGAATGCTCCAGCCATTGATATCTCGCCAAGGAACCGTTTCCTGGGCGCATACTGGCGACGCGACAAATAGACCACCCAGTAAAAGCGCCGTTGCTCGCTTCATGGCCTTCCCCCTCCGGTTGAGAAGTTTACGATAGGCCAACTCAAGAAAAAGGCAATCTAGCCAAACGGCTACGTCGCGCGACCGCTGCTTGCGTATGTCGCGTATGGCTGAAATCGACCGGGACAGGAGCCGTTTGACGTCGAACGAACTCAGGCTCTCCGCTTCGTTCGCGGCTCTGACTAGCTCAGTGATGAACTGGGTGGTGAGGCTCATTGTAGCGTTTGCCACCCGAAACTACTTCTTCTTTCGTGCGGCTTGCTCTCTCTTCATCTGCTCCCTGGGTTGCAGAAGTTCCGCGGTGTCGCGCCCGACAGACGGAGCCTTTTTCTTCTTCGAAGAATTTTCTAAACGCCTGAGGAGCTGTTCAGTATCGTATCCGGTGCAGCGTGAAACCGCTTCGCGTTCTGAGACTAATCCTAGCTGTTTGGGAACTGGCTTTGCCGCTTCCAAGATGGTCTCTACGTCGGACGGAAGAAGGAACATGGCCTTCCCAATGATACGGCACGCGCCGAGCGTTCTAGCTCTCTCCCGCAACGTGCGTTCGGACACGTGAATGCCAAGTGCCTGCAGTTTAGCAACTGCAGCGGCCGGGGTTATTGCTCCATCAAGAGCGGAATTTCCTTCTACAGACATGGATACTTATCTCTGTGTGCGCGCTGGTCACGCATTGCCTTCGCTCCCGCTTTAGTCAGCCAGATCTGGTTGGGGTGACCATGGCGGTCGGTTTCCGAACTGGCCTCGACAAAGCCGCGCTCTTCCAATTTCTTTTGCGTGTGGGAGCCATAATCCTTTAGCGCGTACCAATCTATCCGGACCTCGGTGCCGTGCGCCATCAGGTAGTCCATCGCCCTCCGCTCTCTCCAGTTTAGCGGCGGCTGGATTGGCTCTGGCGGGATGTCTTCCCACGGGATGTCCCAAGCGGAATCTCGCTGTGGCGCTGGCGCTTTTCCTCGAGCTTCACGAGCACGTTCTCGATCTCTCCACGCCTGCCATTCGGCCAATGACGTGAATTCTTCCGGGTTCTTGTCCACCGCTTCCCGCGGCGCGGCTGAGTTTGGATGCAGCCGGATCGTATATCCTTCCGCCTCGACCTCTATGGTTATGTTGTTCCGCTTGGCGACAGCAGCCAGGCGATTGAGATCAGCCTGTTTAATCGGCGCACGCTTCGTCATTCGCCCTCAATGCTATTGTTCAATTCGACTGTGACCGCCCAACGAATGTCAATGAGCGGGTACACGAGCTTTCCTCCTCGGCCCCGGAAGTACCGGATAGCTCCCGAATTCCGCCACTTCGTCAGGATCTGCGCGCTGAGCCAATCATAGCGCTCCAAGAGGACCTCGTGTTCTATCATCTCGTCGATTGTGAAAGGCTCCTTGGGTGTCACCGTCACGGCTCTCACTCGGCAACTTCCGTACCATAGGCCGCCTTTTCACGGCCGGTCAGCTTCGCAACCTTTTCAGCCCAGGCCGTCAAGGCCGCTCGCTTCTCCTCAGCGTAGTCGTACCTATTATAGACTGCGGCAACCCCTTTGATTGAGCCCGATCGGTGGTTAAGAACCGCCTCCACGATGTGAACTGGAACGCTTAGCCCCGCCATGCCGCTCGCAGCGGTCCGCCGTAGGTCGTGATATGTCCACGGCTCAAGAGATAAGCTTTCTGGGTTTTCGCCTCGCTCGGCGGCTTCCTTTCTTGCAAGAGCAAGCATTTCCGCGTCGAGATGGGTCTTCGCTTTAGAGAAGCCAGAGATAGGCGTTTTGCCCGTCGTGGTGAAAAGGTAGATGGGCTTTGCATCCTCGTCCTCAGCCGGCTTGACCTTCGGAAGCGCCCGGATGATTTCCAGCGCAGAGGCGGTAAGCGGGACGAAATGCTCTTTTCGGTTCTTCGCCCTGTCGGCAGAGATAACCCATAGCTGATTATTCCCCTCAAGCTCCATTTCATCCCACATAGCGTCGGAGACTTCTGTTCGCCTCTGAGCAGTCAGCAGCAGCAGTTGCACGACAGGCCCGAACGGGTATCCGAGCTTCTCGGACGCAAGCCATAGGAAGCGGATTTCCTCATCCGTCAAAACACGGTCGCGCGTCTTCTCTTCTGATGGTGCTTTGATCGATACGACGGGCGAGGCGTCCACTATGTCGCGCTCCATGGCCCACGCAAAAAACTTGCTCAGCAGCGCCCGCACCCTGTTCGCCATGATAGGCGAGCCGCGATCAACGATTTCATCAAGCAGTCTGAGCACGTCGCGCTTTGTCACGGTCTTGACAAGCTTCTGCTTCCATTTTGGCTTCAGATTCCTTTCGATGATCCTCTTGGTTTCCCTCACGTAAGACGGCCGGTTCTTTACGGCCACATGGCGAGTTACGAACTCGTCGAGCAGCGCCGGCATCAGATCCATGTGCGCCGGCCGCTTAGTCTCCTGCTCTGCCTGCTCTGTGGCAGGGTCCCTGCCTTCCGAGACCATCCGCAACGCGTTGCGAGCCTTTTCACGGGCGTCGCCAAGGCTGATT
The DNA here is from genome assembly GCF_001651865.1 of Sinorhizobium glycinis. Classification (GTDB taxonomy): domain Bacteria; phylum Pseudomonadota; class Alphaproteobacteria; order Rhizobiales; family Rhizobiaceae; genus Sinorhizobium; species Sinorhizobium glycinis. The sequence goes on along the minus strand of NZ_LPUX01000053.1, from coordinate 46,778 downwards.
GCCGGAAATCCCCCCAACGTCATCTTCCGTGGCTTGCCCGCATGGCGGTACCGAACCGCCCAACTCTTCGCGCCGGTCGGCTGCACCACCAAGTAAAGGCCCTGCAAGCCGCCGTCTGGAATCTCTTTCCTCGACGCGTCGGCTTTTATGGCTTCGATCGATTTTACTGTGAATGGCTTTGCTGCTGGCATCCGGGGTAACTTTGGGGTAACAAAAAACGGCGAATGGTGACGGATGCAGATGAAAGCATGTGAATGGTGAAAAGCCTAGAGAGTCAGGCGGTTGAAGCTCAATTTAGCTGTGGACTGAATCACTCTGAACGGTCGCGAAATGTCACTTTCGCTGATTTGTAATCAGTAGGTCGGGAGTTCGAGTCTCTCTGGGGGCACCATTCTTCCAACTATTTGTTCGGAATTTTCCGGGTCAAGCTCGTCGCGGCTCGCATTCTCCTATCGACAAGCCCACAGATTGCGCGGGCGACCAACACCAAGTCCATGTGCAACGAAGAGGCCCGCTTGGGGGCTTCACATCTTCAGATCGTGTGCCCGCTCGAGGTCACGCGGGTGGCGGCTGGCTGCGTCCCGTCAAATGTCGAATGACTGCGCCGGTTTCGGGTCTACCTCGCGGCAGCGGGCGATCGCCTTGATCAGGTTCTCGGCGAGGTAGTCGATCAGCGCGCGCGTCGCCGGCAGCATGCCTTGGCGCGAAGGGAAGACCAGGTGGACCACGACATTGCCGGACGACCATTCGGGGAGCACCGGAACGAGCACGCCGGTGCGGAAGGCGCGCTCGCAGATGTGGTCCGGCAGCAGCGCAATCCCGATGCCTTCGATCGCCGCACGCTCCAGAATGACAAAATCGCTGCAGCCGATCACAGGCCGATGCGCAATGTCGATCGTGCCCCCTTCCGCATGGACGAGGCGCCAGACGTCGCTCGGGTGCTGCTCGTTCATCGAGAGCGTCGGCAATTCGGAGAGATTGGATGTCGTGACCTCTCCGAGCCGGGCAAGAAGCGTCGGGCTTGCGGCGAGCCTCTGACGCACCTCGCCAAACTTGCGCACGATGAGCTGACTGTCGGTATCAAGTTGGTCCCGCACCCGCAGCGCTAGGTCGTATCGTTCTTCAATCAGGTCGATGCGCCGGTTTGTCGAGGTGATCAGCAGCCGAACGCCGGGATAACGGCGGTGAAAGCCGGGTAGAATGTCTGCAAGCATCGGCGCGAAACCGATCGGGCAGCCGAGCCGCACGACGCCGGTCGGCTCGGCGCGAACAGCGGCAATCTCGGCCTCCGCCGCGGCGACGCCATCCAGAAGGCCCTGGGCATGCTCGTAGAACACGCGCCCGATTTCCGTCACGCGCAGCTTGCGAGTCGAGCGTTCGAGAAGGCGCACACCCAACTGGTCTTCCAGCCGGGCCACATGCTTGCTGAGCTTGGACTTGGGAAGATTGAGATCGCGCGCGGCGGCGCTGAAGCCGTTGTTCTTTACGACGGCGGCGAAGAGCACAATATCGTTCAGGTCCTGCATGCTAGCCTCCACTGGAGCGAGCGAAAAGCGCAGCGCTCCCATGCCGCTCCCGGAATCGATCGTGGCCGGATTGGCCTCATCCCGACCCTATCAATTGTTTCCCTCAGGAAACGGAATGTCAATTATTCGCCGTCTTATCCCGTGATTGTTTTCAAATCATATGTTGTGCACCGCAACTCGAAACAAAGGTGCCTCCCATGAACGTCCTCCATATCGACTCCGGCATTCTCGGAGACCATTCGGTTTCCCGTCGCCTGACGGCGGCGCTCGTCACGCAGATCAAGGCCGATCGGCCCGATGCGAAGGTCACCTATCGCGACCTCGTCTCCGAGCGGCTGCCGCATCTGACCGGCGCACAGATCATGGCGCCCGCCGACCTCAACGGCGTCGATCCGGCTCTGGCCTCGGATATCCGCGTCGGCCGCCAGATGCTCGAGGAGTTTCTTGCCGCCGACACGATCGTCGTCGGCGCGCCGATGTACAACTTCTCGATCCCGAGCCAGCTGAAAGCCTGGATCGATCGCCTGGCCGTCGCCGGCAAGACCTTCCGCTACACCGAAGCCGGCCCGGAGGGTCTCGCCAAGGGCAAGCGGGTCATCGTCGCCTCCACGCGCGGCGGACATTACTCCGCCGGCCCGGCCTCGGCCATGGACCACCAGGAAAGCTATCTGCGCACCATCTTCGGATTCTTCGGAATCACCGACGTCGAATTCGTCCGTGCCGAAGGCCTGAACCTCGGCGCCGACCAGAAGCAGTTCGCCATTGCCGAAGCTGAAAAGACGATCGCTGAAGGCAACGTTCTGCGGCTCGCAAGCTGAGGATCAATTCGGCCGGCGCCGGAGCAACCCGCTCCCACAAAAAGTGCCGGTTCGTTGCGGAAGGATGCCGGCTGCGCGAGCAGTCGGCATTCTTCGTTTCTGGTCGGCCTGGATTTGCGCTATTCTGGGGCAATGAAAAGCCCGGTTGGTCTGCGCGTTCTGGCGTTGTCGCTGGCGGCTATCGCCATGGTCGCCGAGAGTGCGGCCGCGTCCCCGCCGGACCGGCGCTGCACCTGTCGCAATCGCGACGGGACGAAATACGAACTGGGCCAGATCGCCTGTATCCGGGTCGGTGGCGTCTCCTACATGGCGCGCTGCGAGATGAACCTCAACGTCACGACCTGGAAGAAGGTGCGTGACGGCTGTCCAACGGCTCACGTGAACTCGAGTACCGTTCCGGCGCTTTGATCTGGCTCAGCCGCCTCAACCCTTGAGGTGCTGCCTTGCTGCGTACATGGCAATCGCGGCGGCGTTAGAGACATTGAGCGACTTGATGGCGCCCGGCATGTCGAGCCGCGCCAGCGCCGCGACGGTCTGCCGTGTCTTTTGCCGCAGCCCTTTGCCCTCTGACCCGAGCACCAGGGCGATCTTCTCGCCCGAGAAGGTGTCCTCCAGTGGATGCGGACCCTCCGAATCAAGGCCGATCGTCTGAAAGCCGAGCTTGTGCAGCTCCTCGATCGTGTCGGCAAGATTGGTGATCTGTATATAAGGAATGAGCTCCAGTGCTCCCGATGCCGACTTGGCCAGCACGCCCGATTCGGTCGGGCTGTGGCGCATCGTGGTAATCAGCGCCCCGGCCTCGAATGCGACCGCCGAGCGCATGATGGCGCCGACATTGTGCGGATCGGTCACCTGGTCGAGCAGCAGGATCAATGGGCAATCGCTGAGCGCCTCGAGTTTCCGGTGCGGCAGTGGCCGCGTCTCCAGCATCACCCCCTGGTGGATGGCATCCGGCCCGAGGACCCGGTCGAGATCCTGTGGCGTGACGGTTTCGACCGGGAAAGGGAGAGCCGAAAACTCGCCGAGTTCCAGCCGCGCGGCCGCATTCTGCGTCACGCTGAGGCGGATGATTTTGCGGTCCGGATTGTCGAGCGCGGCGCGGACCGTATGCAGGCCATAAAGAAGCACCTCATCGGGCGCGAGCGCCGGCGGCTTCCAGTCGGCTGGCAGGTTCCGGCGCTTGTCCGGGCGGGGTGTCGGAATCTCGCCACGCTCGCGGCGGGCGTCGCGATGGGCGCGCCGGAGAGTGGCGTAGTGGCTGTCTCTGGCGCTCTTGTCGCCGCTCTTGTCCTTGCTCATGCGCACCTTATAGTGAGGTTCGTCCGGTCTTGGAAATGGTTTCGGAAAGCAGCCGCCGCCGGTGCCTGTGGAGAATTTCTGAAATTTTCCGTTTCGCTCTGTTGACAGGAGGAATGGGGGCGGTCATATACCCGGCGCAGATCGAGAGGCGGCACGAAAACGGCGCCGGTTCCTCCACGATCTCAAAAGCTTGGTCGATTGATCCCGACAGGATATGGAGGGATGCCCGAGTGGTTAAAGGGGACGGACTGTAAATCCGTTGGCTCAGCCTACGTTGGTTCAAATCCAACTCCCTCCACCATTCTGCTTCAGGATCGAAGGCCCGCGGGTATAGCTCAATGGTAGAGCAGCAGCCTTCCAAGCTGAATACGCGGGTTCGATTCCCGCTACCCGCTCCAACTTTTTCAATGACTTAGCAAAATGGCGTGTCACTCGTTTCACTGCGTGTCACTTGCGTTTTTCAGCCCGGGCTTTGGCAATCTCCCGGCTCTTCTCCAGACCATCGCCGCGGCTATAGCGCCGAGTGGTCTTTGTCGTGCTGTGCGTTGCCAGATTGCTGGCGTCTTCCAATGAGCCGGTAGCCTCTACCGTCTCCGTCACAGCACCCGCCCGAGCATCCATCGACCAGACATTCGACGGAACGCCGGCCGCATCTCTCACCTTCCGGAATTTCTCCGTATAGCGATTCTCCCAATAGGGCTTGCCGGTATCCTCGTCGACAACGACGGGGCCGATGTCCGGAATGCGGAAAGCCTTCAGGGCTTCTTGAACGAGCGGCATAACCTTCAGGTCTCGGGCAACCTCCGCGCCCGTCTTGCTCGTCTTGAGCGTCAGGATCATATCCCGAGATATGTCCTTCCCCGTCAGTCCGCGCCAGCGGAACGCGCCACCTTCAGGCGGCGGGGCCCATTCCCCAATCACGTCAATACGCCTCAACGCCGATTCGAACTTCAGCGCCTCGACGAATCCAATCGACGGGCATTTCAATTCTGCACTCTGCTTCACGATCGCCAGGCATTGCTCATAGGTCATCGCGACAGTTCTTGCCGCCGGCTGCTCGAAACGCATGTCGGAGAGGATTTCGCGGGCCTGCGCGCAGCCGCCGAGGCGTTCGCCGGCCCCGTAGGAGATAATCACCCGCAGGAGCTTGATCGCGCCTGACGCCCGCCTGTGGCCTTTCTTGCGCCACTTCGCAAACCAGTCCTTGAAGTCAGATGCCCGGAGCGCGTCAATGCGCCGGCCGCCGACGTTTTTCTCGAGCACGCGCAGGCTCGGTTCGTAGTCCCGGATCCGCGTCGAATGCTTCACGGAATGAAGCGAGCTCGTCGGGTCGTGGCGATAGCAGTCGATGAGAGTTTTGATTGTGCCGTCGTATTTCGGCGGGGCGTCGAGGTTGCGCAAGTCGTCGCGCAACTGGTCTGTGAGGCGCCGGCACTCGGCGGCGATCTCCTCGTCGGAGAGACCATCGGCAAGGCGGACGGTCGTGAGATAATCCGGCGCGCCCTTCACCGCGCGCTTCGGATTCCAGTAATGGACGGTTGTCCCGTCCTTGTTCAGCCGGTACTGGTAACCCGGCCTGTCAGTCCTCATCCCAATTTTCCTTTCCATCGGGGGCGAGATTGCCCGAGGGCAGGATGCCTCCCTGTTTCGGGGCCGTGTCAACAGCCTCAGCCGGAACGGCGCTGGGGATTGCGGTAACAACCAAGGACCGGATGTCGATCTGCACCGCGAAGCCCTCTCGACGAGCCGCGCGGAAGATGCGCTCCATATCGGCCTGCCGGAAGGCTGCTCGGCTCATGGCTGTTCGCCTCGTCTGATTGCTGCGGCTATCTCATCCGCAATGAAATCCGCTGGACATCCGGAATAGAGCGCCGCCTCTTTGCCGATCACGGCACACCTCTCCCGCTCCATCGCAAGCATCGCGACCAGATGCTTCTGGATGATCTCTTTTTTGGCGGAGTCGGTGAGGCCGAGTTCGAGGGCGAGCACCTGGGTTTGGGTTGCGGCTGTGCGGGCGATGTCGTCAGTCATGCCGGTCTCCTGTTGCCAGTGCCGTCGCAGTAAAAGCACGGCTCCTCATTAATATTCCCATGACCAGCCGCAACGAATTCTATGCCGCTTCCGCAGCACTCGGGGCATTCGTCCGGCTCAATGCCAGTTCCGTTGCACGCGTAGCACTTCGCGCCCGACAGCCAGTCGCGTTCGCCGGTCCCGTCGCATTCGTCGCAGACAAGAGCCACTTTCATTCGTTGTCCTTCCTGTCTTCTGCGTTCTCTGGGAAGGGAGAGGGCGGCGCGGGCGGCGTAGTAAGCCTTGCCGGGAAGGGAGTTCTTTGGCGGCATCGCCTCGTAGTCATCCGCGATCCATGTGCGGTACATGGTCAGGATTTCATCCGATGCGATCTCCAGCGCCTTCACCAGCCGCTCTATCAGCCCATCCCGGCTGTCAACCGGGGAGGGAGAGGCGGAGAGGGCGTCATCAGGCAAATCGCGACCGTCCGCATGGGCTTCGTCCAGCATGTTGAGCACTTCGAAGCGGTCAACGATACGTTGGATCATCGCTGCGGGGTCTGGCGTATGCCGGTCAGGGTCGTGATCGGTGCAGTAACGATACTCGCCGTCACCACCGGTCAGGCGGTCGATCTCCTGAACAGCCTCCTCGTATCCGTCGCGCTTGCCGATCTCGTACATTTCCTCGTCAGCATCAGGCTTGGCATCGTTTGCCTCAACGGCGCGTCGCAGAAAATCTTGCGCCCGGTCCAGGTTCCGAAGCGCCTCATCACGCGCTTCCGTTTGTTTCATTCGGCCCACGATGATATGCGCGCTTGTAACCTGCCGCTCCAACAACTCGCTCTCTCCTTTCCCCGTTACCGCCGCTGCGGGAGGGGTGGAGAGGGCGGCCCGCCCCGCAATCGTCGCTTTGTCGTAGTCCTTGAGCATTTGCGTGAACATCTTATCGGACGCCACGGCCTTGCTCGGTTTCACCTTCAGGTCTTCGGCACGGATAATAAGGCTCGTTGTCGCGACGAGAGAGGCCAGAACGGTCTTAAGAGATTCTTCCAGCGCCTCTGCTCGGTTCCGGTGAGATATCGACACCTCACGCATCTGGTTTGCTTCGGCTTCCATCGCCCGCGCCAACTCTTCTGCCTCAGCCAATCGAGCGCCGATATGAACGGCAGACAGCATACCGTCGCGACCAGTCTCGTTGATCAACTCCTCTTCATCGGAAAGGCGTTTGATACCCGCTTTGAGGGTTGCGTTCTCCTTTTCGAGCGCCTCTATCTTCGCGTCCCTAGCGGGAGGGGTGGAGATATCGACAAGACAGGAGCGAACGCGGCGGCTCCATTCGTCGTGTGCGGCCTCCTGCGCTGCTTCGACGGTCGGGAATGTGCCGCGGCCTGGAAGGATAAACCCGTTCGACCCCTCGAAAATCCAATAGAACACATTTGTCATCGGGCTGGCGCCGTATCGGGTAGTCTTATCCCCGATGTCGTTCGTCATAGATGACGCGTACCACTCCAGAGCCTTGATCTCGGTCATACCCTTGCCTCCTGCGCAGCTCGCGCCAAATATTCTTCATGGCTAAAGTTCAAGTTGGCGACACAATCATCATTCGCGGAAAGGTGACCCGAGTTGGGGAAGACGGCCTCGTCTCCGCGCATTTTGCCGGCGTTCCCTATCCTGTCTCGCTGTACGAGGAGGACATCGAGGAAATTCAGCCGGGCAAGAAGGAACGGGAGCCGCGGAACAGGAAGCGGCCGATTTTCGACAAGCCGGACTAGCTGGCGCATTGGTCGGCCTCCAAAGCGGCGCGGGCTGCGGCTTCGGCATCGGTCGCCATAGCGAAGGCGTTAAGAACCGTGGACTGTGCGATGCATGACGGGTCGATCATTGCGGCGAGCGCCTTCTGGCACTTCTCCAATGCTGCCTTCATACGGCAGATGATCGCGTCGTCGTGCTCTTTGACGGCATCGACGGACTTATTCGCCCAGCGAACAGCATAATCGCGCTCGCGCTGCAGCCTCTCGATCTCGTCGCGCATTGCCGCGTACATGTCATCCCTGTTCCGGAACATAGACATTGAGAATTCGCTCATTCTGCTGCCCTCGTTCTATCGAAGCCACGGCTCTTGATCTTGGCTTTGGACTGAGGCCACGCCCCGGTATGTTTCAGCCAGTTGCGCTTGGCCTTGGAAATGGCCTTGATGTCGTCTGAGGTTTTCGCGCCTTCGCCCCGGTGGCAGGGCACGCACAGCACCTGGCAATTCGAGAGCGTCGAATCCTGGGTGAGGGCATACGGCACGATGTGGTCGTATTCGCCTTCGCCGACCTTCAGCACGCTCTCGCACTTTTGGCACTTGCCCCCGCAACGGAGGAAGGCTTCGGCCCGGACCTTCTTGGAGAATTCGCGGCGGCTCATTGGTCGCCTCGCAGTCTCTTGACGCGTCTAAAATCGCGCGCGTCGAGGGCATCTTCTGGGTCCCATCCTTTTGAAACTCGCTGCCGGAACGTCCCCGGCCTGACGCCAACGGCTTCGCAAAGTTCGATTGAAGATTGCCCTGGGAAGTAGTTATGTCGCGCGTTCCGGGCTTGTTGCGATGGCGTTGCCCACCTGCAGTTACCCGGTTCATATCCTCTGTCGTTGTCTACGCGGTCGACGGAGTGACGCTTCGATGGTCGCGGTCCCATATCGCGGGCGAACGTATCGAGGTCGTGCCATTCTGCGCAAACCTTGATGCCGCGTCCTCCGTACCTCGGATAATCCTTGGCATCGGGGTTCCCGCAACGGTCGAGCATGTTCTTGTGGAGGCTATAGAGCGGGTGGGAGCCGATACCCCTTGGCTTCCCCTTTGCCAAACATCCACACGATAGATACCGCCCCGCCTTTAATTCAGAGCCAGGAGCGATGAACTCGTTCCCACAATCGCATTGTGTGCGCCACGCTACCTGGTTGCGGATACGTTCTGCGGTTGGCTCAACGGCGACGAGTGCGCCAGAACGGAAGCCAGCAATATCACGCGCATTTTTATGCATTATGCCCTCCGTGGAGGTCGAAGAGCCGGACGCGCTCTTTGCGGGAGAAGGATTTCCGCGCCATCACGTCCTCCCATAGACCTTACGGATACGCTTCAGCGCGTCCCGTTGGCGGTTGTGCTCGGGCTCGACCGCAGGAGTCCGCTCGCGCGGTTTCTCGGCTTCGCGGGTGTCGGTCATCGGCTGGGAGCCCGCTGCGATTGGCGGGGCTGTGAGGGGAGTTTTCATGCCGCACCTCGCTGTCTCGGCTTCAGGTCGTCTTGGTCGCACCCGACAACCCCGGCGATGACTGCAAGACCATCCTGCGGTTCGATCGATCCCGCCACGATCTGCGCGCAGTAGCCGTAAACCGCCTCGGCCTTACCGGTGATGACGTTCGGGCAGCCTTCCGGCTTCGGATAGGACCCGATGGCGGCGAGCTTCTGCGCCTTCAGGACTGAGATGTCGCCGCGATAGTTGGTCGCTGCCCAGAGCATCCGGGCCACGTTGAACAGCCAGTCCGCATGGGAGGAGGGCGATGACGGAGAGGCGGCTTCGCCATCGCCCTCCGACGCGGGTGCGGAGTCCGCGTCATCAACCGCAGACGAGGGGACGGAGCCGTCGGCGGGATCTGATTTGTGTTCCTTGAAGACGACGCCGCGGTCGGCGCCCTCCTTCAGGATGAACTCGATGAAATTGGTCATTTCGTCCTTGGACAGGTCGGACGACGAAAGCTCGATCGGCAGGAATATCTTCAAGTCCAGGCTAGGCAAGAAGCTCACTTCCCGGCCGAAGGCATGCAGGAAGATTGCCTTCCACTGGCCCGGCTCATATCGGCGGCCGCCGTGTTCCAGCTGCTGCGAAACTTCCGTGAGAAGTGCCCAGAGAAGATCATTTTGCGGCAGGGTGCGCTTCGAGGCCTTGAACTCGACTCGGGTTCCTACCGGAGCCTTGTCAATCCAGTTCTTGGCCTTCTGGCGCTCGGCGGCGGTTTCGAGGACGAGGAGAGCACGTCCCATAGTCAGCCCCCGTTCATCGGATTGATCTGAGCCAGGCGGCGAGCCTTGATCTTGTAGGCGATGTCAAGGTTCACATCGTCGCCGTCGAAGGTGCCTTCCGGATCAAGGCCGCTCCAGATTTCTTCGACCGTCGCTTCGTCCATGGCGCCGGCAAGCGCCGTTTCAAGCTCTTCGAAGAATTCCGCCGTATCGGTCTGGCCTCCGTCCTCGACTACGGCTTCACCCTCGATTGTCTTCGGCTCTTCAGCCTTGGGCGGCTCTGGCGGCCTCGGAGGAGTCGGGGGCTCGTGGCGCTCCTGACGCGGGGTGATGTCGCGCATCTCCTCGGCGTCGGCGATCTCGCGCGCTTCGAACTCGTCGCGGATGCCGCCGAGCACATCGCCGAACAACTCGCGGAGGCAATAGCCCGCCGCGCGCCACGCAAGCATGCGCTGCGGGAATCGCCACCACGGGCTATCGTTCGGCTTCTGCTCGTTCTTCTTGTCCCACTTGTTCCACTTGGTCACGATTGCGTCCGTCTGCCAAAGGCCGGCGCGGATGGCGTCTTCCTGGGAGAATTCGACGCGCTTCTCTTCGTCGGTGTCGTTGCGCTTGGCCTCGCACCATCCGACCATCTGGCCGTCGCGCGTCTCGCAGCCGGTCCGCAGATAGGCGACCTTTCCAGACTGGCGCACAACGTTGATCAGGCCGTCGCCGTAAAGAGCGGGCTTGCCGTTGATGACGGTGAAGCTTCGCAATGCGACCATCGGCTTCAGGCCGAGCTCGGCGCCAGACATGATCGCGACTGTAACAGCGCTGATGGCCGCATCGCCCTCGAGCTTGCCGATGAGAGCGGCCGGCGCTAGGCCGCCGAGGTAGACGGCCTTGGCAACGCGGAAGGTTTCTTCGAACGTCTGCGGCACGATCGCCATGACGTGACCGCCGCCGGCAAGGGCGGGCAGGCGGGTGACTTCCTGGGTGTGAGCGTTCATCGGACGTTCGCCTTCTCTTCAGTAGTGATGCCGGGGATGTTGGTCCGGCCAGCGTCCAGCGCGCGCTGTGCGAGCTGCCGGAGCAGGGTTTGCATGTCAGGATGAGCGCTCATGTAGACGGCGAGGGCTGGCCAGTCGGTCACGTCCTTGACGACCGTCACGACCTTGACGCTTGCGGCCTTGCCGTAGGTCGGCTTGATCGGCGAAGGAGCGGTCTCCACCGGCGCAACTGTCGGCGCTGGCGCCTCCATGACCGCTACATCGGCCTGCTGCTCACGCTGAGCCTGCTCCGCAGCGAGAAGAGCCTGTTCGGCCTCACGCTGCCGCCGGCGCTCTTCCTGCAGCTTGTGCGTTTCCCACGCGCCGATCGCGTCACGGACTTGGTCAGCTCCGGCCTTCGCCTTTTTCACTAGGGGCTGCCATTTGGCATCGACTGCCTTGCCGGCTTCGAGGTGCGGCCGCTTTAGCTCGTCGCGCTTCTTGTCCGCCTCGCGGGAAAGCTCGTTGAGCCGGTTGCGCAGAGAGAGCGCCTTCGCCGCGGTCGCATCGTCGCCGATCTTTGCGTAGGCCTTCATGCCAGCGAGAGCGGCTTCGATCTGGTCTGCGATCTCATCGGCCCGATCGACTTCGCCCGAGTTGTGACCGGACGCCGCTACCTGAGCCGCGACCGTTTCGTCCTCGTCAGGGAACGGCTGGCCGTTGATGGCGCCGTCATACGCTTCCTTCGTGATCGGGTGCGTCCGGCAGAAGTTCCAGGCCTCGCCTGGATCGACTTCGCGGCCGGCGCGATAGGCAACCCACTTGCCCGTCTCATCGTCGAGCCAGATCGCGACCGGTTCCCATTTCCCGCCCTTGAAGCGAGTGCGATAAAACCCCTGCTGCGGCTCGCCCTCATGCATCGGGCCGAAATTACCCTTGAGGGCGTTCTGCCACCAGGCCCAGCGGTTAACGATCGACGCGGCGAGAGCACCAATTGATACTGCGGTCATTGTCGGATCCTTCAGAGAAAAAGCGGAAGAACGATTGCTGCGAAACAGACGACGGGCGCGAGCCAGTAGAAGCTCGGCGGGTCAGGTTCGTCCGGTGGTTCGAGGGTGATGACGCGATCGGGCGGGAGCATCATTCCGCAGCCTCCCTCTCGACGATCTCGAAGCCGAGCGCTGCCGTAAGCCGCTTGAGATCGTCCAAAACGGTTTCGGTGTGATGCCGTTTTTCGTCGGCACGGGGCGAGTAGTAGGCGACGGCGGCCGCCTGCATCATGTCGGTGCAACGGTTGGTGATCGCGGCGAGGGCGGTTGCGTCCATGGTGATCATCACAGGCTCGCCCCCTTCACCAGAGCGCGCTCGACGAGCGGCAGATAGCCGGGGAAGTCGGAATAGCGCTGGAACCGCTCGACGGTCGCACCGGGCAACCATGCGCATTCTTCAATCGCGTCCTGCTCGGTCAGGAATTCCGCGGCGTCGTCGGTCTCGCGGGTGAAGTGACCGGCTTCGGTCATCACGCGGCCCTTCGCGTCTTCAATGCGGTATCGGGTAACAAAGCTGCCCATGTTCGTGTCCCTCATCTCCGGCCCGCTGCCGGTGTGTCGATGAGGACGAATGTAACAGTTTATGCGACAGTGTCAACTGTAATGTAACATAAAATGACGCAAAAGATTTGACATCGCTCCGGCCATGTAGCAAAAGAAAAGCCCCGGCGGGACGATCCGACCGGGGCTGATGGCTTCCATGTGCTGCCGATTGTATAGCAGAACTGCTATTGAAACGCAATCGGATTGGACGCTGTCGGGCGCTGAAAAGCACAAAATCTTGGGTCTGCTCGGAGGTTCCCGCCAAGATGATGTGTTCGGAGGCGCAAAGGCAGCGGTCTTTTCCGGGCTTTGACCCCGCGCCGCCGATCGATCCGGCAAATCAAATCCCTCGCGGTACCGGTGCCAGGCTCACCGGGCGGAACGAACGGGGTTGATGGCCCGCCGGGAAAACGCGTTTGCAGCGCGCCGGGAAAACTGAAGCAGCTTATACCGTCGCCCGAAGAAAAGGGACGATGCTCGTGCCGGACAAGAAATGCGCCTGACCAGCGCGAGAAAAAGACACCCGGCGTTAGACCCAGTTAGCGGCTGGGATATCAAACCGAGCTTCAGGAGAGGTTAGTTCCACGGATGCTTGGTGCCGGCGAGACCGGCGCAGGATGGGATGTCTCTGTGTTAGAGACCATCCTAATGACTTGGTATGACGCGAGTAACGGCTCATTACCGAGATTACGCGAAAGTGATCGATCTCCGCCGCTGGTTCGGATGTGCGGTTTTGATGCGTAACCGCCTGTCCCCGGTGTGCTTTCTTAACCACTCGCGGAAGAACCCCTAAAAACCCATTGCGGAATAGCGGTGGATTGTCACGAAACTGTCATACTGGTTGAAGCGGCCCGATCCCGGTTGTTTCGAGATTAAAGCTTTTGTGACAATCCACAGATTTCTGCCTCACTAAAATATCCGTCGCGAAATACCCGCGTTGCGCTAACGTGGTCCCCGCATCCAACCGCTGGGGAGACGAAATGCTCGACATAGTGCCTGCCTGTAACCCGCCCTGCGTTCTCTCTGGAGAAGGGCGAAATGAATGACCTTGTTCCGCATATTCCGCCTGAAGCTGTCCTGTCTGATCGCTTCCGCGTCCACGCGGTCGCGGGCGATGCGATGGAACCCTCGTTCCGAGGCGGACGAGACTACGCCCTGATAGCCCCTGTAGCTAACTATGAGGGCGAGGGCGTCTATCTGATAGACGTCGGGAACGGCGTCGAGCTTTTCAGAGTAGCGAACGCCTTTGATGGCGCTGGCGGCCTCGATCTTTCCCAAGAAAGGCGCGGCGGCCGCATCCACCACCTAAGCCGCGACAGATTCGACGCTCTGGTCGTCGGGATTGTGGTCGCGGATATCCGAACACGCGACGAGCGGTTCCTAAGGGGCGGCGCTTAGGCGCCGTTCTCACTTTCTGGCGATATGTCCGCAGATCCGGCCAATTATCGTCAAGCGATCGAGCTCGACCGTGATCGTTCTCAAATGCTGATTATCCGAGATAATATCGACCTGCACCGGGTCGCTGAACATGACGCGCTGCAGCCGCTTGATCTGGGGTTCCGACGCGCCATCACTGATCGCATAGACGGTATCCGAAACGAACCGGTTCTGAGCCAGATCGACGATCACCCGGTCGCCTGGTGAATAGGTCGGGAACATCGAATCGCCGACCACTTCCATGACGATCGTGTTGTTCGGGGACGCCTTGGCCTCGTTGCGCAGGTACGCATCAGGAATGAACCACTCGGCGACCACCTCATGACCTGAGACGCTAGAGGCACTGACCGGCAGGTTGATAACCTCGCCTATAGCCCCTTCGCCGGCACCCAGCTTCACATCGATTTCAGGGATCGCGCCCTTGATCTGCGCTTGCCAGTGCTCGCGGGTGTAGCCGTATGACGGTTCGTCATCATGTGCCCCGTCGGTGTCTGGGTCGAAGCTGGACACCAACGAGCTGTGTCGGGGAGGGCGGTTGAGGATCAGCGCCTCCGCTGTGGTCCCCAGGACACCCGCCAGCACCTCCGCCCGGTCTCGCTTCAGCAGAGAGTGGTCATTTGCAAGGCGGTTAACAGTCGCGCGGGAGACACCTATGGCTTCGGCGAGCTCCTCCTGTGAGGCGATTTTTGAGGCTTTGAGGAACGGATCGAGCCAGTTTTTTGTCATGCCGATTTTATCCGCCAGAATCACGGCGGCTTCTATGCCATAAAATGTTACAGTGGCATTGACAGTGAAAGGAAAGTGTAGCAGTAATTGCTACATGACCCTTGAAGATTACATCCACGAGCACACCACTGTAACAGCTTTTGCTGCATTGCTGGGCAAGAGCCGGGCCCAAGTGCACCGGTACATGCGCGGTGAAAATCTCAGCAAGAGCGTCATCGAAGAGATTTGCCGCGCAACGGGCGGGGCGGTCGAGCCGAAGTCATTCTTCGGCACTCCGGAGGCGGCACAATGACCTCACCCTTCCAGTTCCCTCAGCGCGCGGCAGAACTGCCAGGCCATATCCTTCGGCATGCGGACCCGCGCCACGACGATCGCCTTGTGCAGTCCGTCGCCGTTCATGGTCAGGGCGGCGAAGGTTATCCGGACGACGCCGTTGATCTCCTCGAGCTCGGTGACGAGGTCGGCGAAGACGATGGGAGCGCCGTGATCGAAGATGATCGCAACGCCTTCTGGCCCCTCCTTGTAGCGAATTTTCCCGCCAGTGATCGTCATGTCAGTCCCCGTGATTGGCGCGGCCATCGCCGAGTGATCGACGCGATGAACCATCGGGCGGAGGAGGCGCGCAGATGCCGCTGATGTTTTTGCTGTGGCCGGTCTTCTGGTCGTTCCCGGTGATCGCGATGCAGATCGCCGTCGACGAAACACTCGAGAGGCTGTGATGGGCTGGGTCTTCGATATCGCCAGCGCACCGCGCGACCGTGCCGTCATCCTCGAAACCAAGTGCGGCAAGGTCACCAAGACCTATTGGATCGAGAAGGAGGGTCGCTGGGCGGGGTTCGCTAAGGGCGAGGAACCAATCGCCTGGCAGCCGTGGCCGACGCCTTCGCGCCGCCGTGCCGGTCTCGGTCAGCATGACGTCAATCTCCCGATCATCGAAGACGTTGGAGGCATGTGATGACATTTGAGGAATACCTGATTGCGTGCGGCATTGTTGCCGGCATCCCGTTGATGGTCGTCGCGGCCTATAAGGTCGGCCGCTACATCGCCCTGCATGATGAGCCTCTCCCTGAATACGACTGGGACGGCCTGCAGGCTGAAATGGACGAGGAGTTTGCGCCTCTGTCCCGCGCTCACCGCGAAGAGATCGCTGCGAGGCTTCAGTGATGGGCAATCGCCCTCAGCCGCTTCCGGCTCTCACCCTATTCCGCAATGGCCACGACACGGCGGCCATTGCATCCATTTTGAAAATTTCCGAGGCCGAGGCGCTCAAGCAACTGTCCAGGGAGCGGAGCGCTCATCTCGGTCTTTCAAATCCTTATGCAACCAATTCTCGTCCCGCGGTTGCGGGTAGTGCACCTCGGCAAGTTCGCCGGGTTGCCTATGCGGGGCGGGGGTAACTCCTTTCCATGTCCGCCTCCTGATCTGAGAAAAAAATATCAGGAGAACCGAACGTGGACCGGAAATTCTCAGACCGAATTTTGACAAGCGCAAAAACAAAAGAAGAGGCGAAAACAATGGGTAGCGTAGCGTTATCGCCAGACATGGCGAGTTCCTATGCAAAGCAAATGGTCGAACTGGAGAGCCGGGGGAACGGCGACCAGATGAACGCCCTTGAGCGGGTTGGTCGCAATGTCGGCATGACGGCGCGCTCGCTCCGCAGGCTTATCAACGGGGAAACGGACCCCTCGGTCTCGCTCTTGGTCCGGATCCACAAAGCGTATCTCGATCTGTGCGCCAGGAAGGCGGAATCACTGATGCAAAAGATCGAGGCCGAGAAAGCGAGGTTCGGGAGTGAACATTTTGAAGATCTTAGCGCTGAGCTTCAGGCTCTTCGCGCGAAAATTGATGCTCGAAGGGAAGGGGTCAAAAACTGACCGCCGGAAGCATCTGAAGCCAAGGAAAGGATAGGGTGAATGGCATACGCACAATCGACGCTCGGTTATTCCGGGGAAGCGGAACCTACAAGGCTCCCTAACAATCTGCAGATCGCCTCCGAGGCGCTGGAAGGCGCTAAGTCTCTGTCGCTCCGCGTGCAGGCTTATGTCAGCCGCCTTTGTGGGGACGTTCCAGTGAACGCGTCAACCGGGAAGCAGGCACCACAGGTGGAAGGCCTCTTCGGCGCTCTTGGTTCCGCCAGCCGCGATGCTTGCTCCTACATCCGCGATGCTCACGACGCCCTCGACCGTCTTGAAAGGGAGCTGCCATGAGCCTCGTAAACGACACCGCCAAGGCAGAACGCGAGCGCCGTGTAACGCTCAGCTATTACCACCGCACCGATCGGGAGATCGATGCGCAAGCCCGTCTTCTTGCCGAAAAGAAGAAGACGAACCGCCTCAATGCTAAGGCAGCCGGAATTCCATCGTCGCAGCTTGACCACCTGCTCAAGTCGTTCAGGGCAGATGACCAGCAGAAGCCTGTCGATAAGCTGAAACGCGACATGGAGAACCTCGCTTATCTGGGCCTCATCCCCGACCAGAATATCAAGGGTGATCTCTTCACGCGCGTCGACCGCGTCAACCAAGAGCAGATGATCCAAGCCAAGGGCTTCTATGCCGGGCTGAATAATTCCGACCGGGTTTCCGGATACGACGCCGGCAGCGTCGACGACAAGCTGTGGCTGGAATCCTACGACGCCGGGAAAGCTGAATACGACACCGAGATCCCCGACATCCTGGCGCGCATCAATGCAGCAGCCACGAACGAAGAGCCGCCTGCATCAGGCGAAGACCCGTTCTCCGATTCCGAAGATTAACCGCTCCTCCCAGGCCGCTCCTCCCTCCCAAGACGGCGGCCCACCTACGGCGCGCGAATGCGCCGCTCTTCTTTCCGAAGGCAGGCCATGATGAACGTCATCCCCCAGGTTCAAAGCTACACATGCCCTTGCTGCAACGGCTACATCGGCGAGGCCGCTCCAATCGATATGGTGTTGGAGCGAGTGCCGCGCGGGCAGCAGAAAGCTATCCTTGAGCTTTTCGCCAAGCGCATCGGCCGCACGGTTGCAAAAGCAGCCCTGATTTCGTCGCTGTTCGATGCCCGGCCCGATGGCGGCCCCGATCTCGCCGACAACCTCATCAACGTTCAAGTCTCCCGGTTGAGGAAGGTGGTCGAGCGTCACGGCTGGTCCATCGTCACGACCGGCGGCGGACGCGGTTCCGAGACCTTCTACCGGCTCATTCCTACGGAGGCCGGCGCATGAAGGTGTTCGGCTTCGATCCCTCGAAATCCTCTGGCTGGGCCTTCTGGAATACAGAGCGCGATCATTCCTCAATCGCATGCGGCGTCCTCGAAATGCCGAAGGGCGCGGATCATTATTACACCGGCGACCAGATCGGCCTGAAGGTCACGGCCTTGATCCGCCAGCACGGCAAGCCGGACTTTGCCGTCCTCGAAGAGCAGAGCCTCGCCAAGATCGGCAATACCTCGGCCGATGCGATGATCTATCCTTGGCTGGCTACTGCGGCGATTGTCTCCACCCTCGCGAATTTCGGCATCCCTTACGGGACCATCCCGGCCGTCTCCTGGCGTGTCTCCTTCTTCGGGAAGGGCTTCAAGCCTCCGCTCGACAACAAGGGCAAGAAGGATTGGAAATCGGCCGCCGTCGCCGAATGCGAGCGGATGGGCATCGTTCTCCCCCCTCAGAAGGCCATCAGCCACAACGCCGCCGAGGCCTGCGCTCTGGCCGTCTGCTGGCGCCATTCCAAACTACACGCGCGCCGGTATGAGCCGGCATTCATGCAATTGCTGCAGCAGCGCAATACGCGCGCCGGCGGTGATCTGTTCGGAGGGGCGGCAGCATGACGGTCACCGCATCGAAATACGCTCGAGCCGAAAACGACCTTTATCAGACAGAACCATGGGTTACAGAGGCATTGATCCGGAATTTCCCGATCGATGGGATGTCGGTCTGGGAACCGGCCGCCGGTAACCATCTCATGGCTGATGTCCTCTGCGAGGCTGGTGCTCGCGTTACCACGTCCGATATCGCGGTTTATGGCCGTCGTCATGATCACGTTCTCGATTTCCTCAACTTCAAACCGACCGCCGCTCTGTTTTGCCCGGACGGGATCATAACCAACCCTCCCTACGGGAAAGGCAACAGGGACGCGGTGAAGTTCGCAGAACGTGCGCTGCTATTCTGTCCCGGGCTGGTCGCTCTGCTCCTGACTGCCAAGTTCGATTTCGGCAGCACCCGCCAGCACCTGTTTCAGAACAACCCGCGCTTCGCTGCCAAGATTGCCCTGACCGACAGGATCAGTTGGACGCTCGACGGCGTCACCGGGACGGAAGATCACGCCTGGTACGTCTGGACCGAGAAGCCCCGCCTGCCGCGCGCGCCGGTCATCCTCTACGCCGGGAGGCAGGCATGAACGCCCACGCCTACCAACTCACAGCAGAAGAGCGCGCCATGCACGGCGAGAGGCAGACGCGCGAACTGCCGAGCAACATGGACGCGGAGCAGGCTTTGCTCGGCGCCGTCATGGTCAACAACGCGGCTTATGACGTCCTGCCCCCCGGCTTCGAGGCCCGTCACTTTTACGAAAAGCTCCACGTCGAAATCTGGGAAGCCATCACCGACATGCGCAAGGCGGGCAGGGCGGTAAACCCTGTCACCATCAAGGCGCTGATCCCGTCCGGCATGGTCGGCGACAAGACGACGGCCCAATATCTCGCCCATCTGGCCGTCAATGCGGTCAACGTGATCGGTGCTCCCGATTACGCCAGGGCAATCATGGACTGCGCCGCCCGTCGCGCATGCATCACACTCGGGGAGCGGTTGGACGAGGCGGCCTATTCCAGAGACATCGACATCATGGACGAGGTCGATGCGCTCCGTGTCCGCTTCGATGAAGTTGTAAGGGCTCTGAATGGCGAGCAGAGGGCGAAGACGCTGGCCGATGCTGCCAAGCGGGCCTTGGCCTCCACAGCAGACGCCTACCAAGGCAAGGGCATTGCCGGCGTCGACTACGGCCTCGCATGGCTCATGAACATGATCGGCCCATTCCTCCCGGGCCAGTTGATCATTGTTGGCGGTGCCACCAAGCAGGGCAAGTCCACCCTTATCGAACAGATCATTGCCGGCGCCGCCATCAACGGCCATGCGGCATGGGTGAATTCCGGCGAGATGAAGGACGAGGAACTGGCGCATAGGGCGCTGTCCCGTCTGACCGATATCCAGGCATGGCGGCAGATCCGCGGCAAGGTCTCCGACCAGGAATATGAAACCCTCGAGATGGCTCGTCGCAATGCCGAGACGTGGCAGGACAGGGTTTATATCCGCGACGATTCCATGTCGCTCCGTCAGATCAAGCGTGAAATTGCCGACTTCTCCAAGCGCCACCCCGGCGGCATGGCCGTAGTCGACCATATCGGCCTCGTGGAGCGCGAAGCGGGGCAAACCCGCATGAGTGACGCGGAATTCGCGCCGCTCGTCACGCGGTCTCTGAAGATGGCTGCAGGGGAATGCAATCTGCCGATCGTCGCGGCGGCCCAGCTCAAGAAAAACACCTTCGAGATCACAGACCGGAACATCACCCGCAAGACCTATCTGGCCGCGATCAGCCGCCGGCCGAAATACGGCGACATCTTCGGCTCCTGCGAGAAGGACGCCAATCAGGTGATCATTCCCTTCCGGGCCGAAACCATCCTGACCGAGCTCGAGCCGGCCGAAGTCTCCGATCTCCATCCGATCTGGGAAGAGGTCATGTCGACCGTGAAGGACAAGGCGGAAATCGTGCTTGCGCTGTCCCGCCATACGAGATGGCCGCAGCGCAAAGAGGTCGGGTGGGACGGCCCGCGGACGATGTTCACCGACCTGCAGCAGACCAATCAGGGGAGAATGCTGTGAATGTGGCTGTATGTCCCGAACACATCAACATCCTCTCCATCTGCACCGGAGGAGCCGGCCTCGATCTCGGCTTCGAACTGGCAGTTCAAGGCGCTCGAACAGTGTGCATGGTCGAGAGGGAAGCCTTCGCGGTCGCGCAACTGGTATCAGCTATGGAAGCGGGCCTCCTGGCTCCAGCACCTATTTGGAGCGATGCCCGATCCTTCGACGGCCGCGCATGGCGTGGCGCAGTGGACGGCCTCATTGGCGGCATCCCGTGCCAGCCTCACAGCCTTGCCGGAAAGCGCCTCGGGGAAGAAGACGAGCGTGACCTTTGGTCCGACGCCCGCCGCATCATCGTCCAGTCGGGCGCCTGGTTCGTCCTCATCGAGAACGTCCGTGGGATGCTGTCTTCGGGCGGTGCGGAACGTGTCTGGCGAGACCTTCACCGCCTGGGCTTCCAGACTGAGGGAGGATTGTTCACGGCGGCAGAAGTCGGTGCAAGCCACGAAAGAGAGCGGTTTTTCATCCTCGCAGTGGCCGACCGCGTCGGCGGGGGACGGAACCAAGGGCGCAGACCTGACTCGCAGAGACACCGGCTCGCCCAACTCCACGCTGCCGATGGCGGTGGCTACCTTTCAGGCGTCGACCTGGGCGACACCGACCGCCAGCGACAGCGGGGAGAAGGTTACCGAAGCGTCGAAGCAAGGACGTTGCCTGCTGCGAGAGGCTGCGCTCTGGTCAACGCCGAGAGCATCGGACGGGGAGAAGGGCGGGCCGAACCAGAGTTTCGGAGCGGGCGGGGTCCCTCTGCCGGCGCAAGCCCAGCAATGGGCAACACCCAGGGTATCATCGGAGAGGACATCATCGATCGCGATGGACCGACCAGACAGCATGTCATCGCTCTCGATCGCGCAACAGGCCGAAATGGTGATGGGGGAAGTGCCTCGCGAAATCTATCTCGTGAGCGAGGCGACACAGCGGCGCCTTGGCTTCGACCCGTCTTCCCTCCCGGTCCTGCCGACAGAGACGGGTGGAGAGCCGTCCTCGAAAGAGCGCCGGAGCTTGAACCCGCTTTTCGTCGAATGGCTGATGGGCTGGCCTCCCGGCTGGACATTGCTCGCGTGGACCGACTTCGCATGCTCGGCAACGGAGTTGTCCCGCTTCAAGCAGCGTATGCGATCCGCACTCTTGCAACTCGGCTTGCCGCGCGAGGCTCCGCCGGCGCAGCTCGCCTTGTTCGGTTGATGGAGGTCGCCGCATGAACGAGTTCGCCGGCTTTACCAAGGCAGTGCCAGGCGGGTTTTGGGCGATGCTCCGGTTTGCCCGGGATAGCCACCCGAAGCCCGTCCTGACCGAAGGCGAGAAGCCCCACGTCTTCCCGACCGAGCTCGACGCCCTCCGCGCCATCAACCGCCATCTGCTCTCCTATTTCAACGGCGACTACCGACGCGATGGCGTGAGGTGCGAGGCGGCAAAGGCAGCAGCCGAGAGGCTCTTCAGGAACGGGCGCGAGATCGCCGTCGAGAGGAGGTCGGCATGATCTACCAGCCCCTCGAAGCCGAGACATTCACCAGCGCCGCCGATATGACGAAGGCCTATGCAGCCCGACGCGCAAGGCTCATGGGACCTGCAATAAGCGAGCCGCGCATCCGGGCCGTGTTGCCGCCCACGCCGCAAGTAACGCGCGCTGAGCGCCCTCTGTGGCAAAGGGAGCCGGTGCAATTCGATTCCCATCTGTCAGCATGGCGCGAGCACAAGTTTAAGAAGGTCGCAAACCGGGCAAAGCGCCATGTGCAGCGGCGCGCCGAGAGCCTCGGTTACTCGCTCGGCGACATCATCGGGCCGAGTCGCGTTCGTACGGTGACGGCCGCTCGGCAGCTCCTCATGTGGGAGGTTTGGGCCTACTTCGGAAAGTCCTATCCAGAGATCGGGCGCATGTTCGGCGGGCGCGATCACACGACCGTCCTTCATGCAGTCAAGAAAATCGAAGCGCAGAAGGCGAAGGCCGCATGACCAAAGCCGGGGCCCGTCGCTGCGACATCTACAAGGTTGCCCGTCAGTGCGGCGTGATCCTGCGCGACGGTCACTTGCACAGCCCGACCAGCCGGAAGGCCTTCGAGTGCTATTGCAAGCCGACGGTGCGCGACATCGGCCGGGAGCATGGCGAGGATCATCTAAAGCTTGTTCTCATGCTGATGACCGGAACCCGGGCGAATGCAGCCGAGCTCTATGCCGACATGATCACCGCGGTTTCCCATCTGCTCGAGCGCAATCCGGATCTCGCCCGCCGGCCGACGTTGACTCAGGACTTCGACGCGATCGACCTCGGCAGCCTCCGGCGCAAGGCAAAGGCCATGCGGCTCGGCATTGAGACATGGAAGGTTCTCGTCGTGCTGCTTAGCACCAAGTTCTTCACCCCCATCCAAGGCGATCTATTGGACATGATAGGAGAGGCGGCATGAAATACGAGGCATGGACGTGGAAGGCCGTCGAGGGCAGGATACTGGAGATGGCCGACACGCTGCGCATCTCTCCATCGGTCAAGGGGCCGAAGATGTTCGGCAACGCCATGCCGGAGCCGGTCAGGCGCTATGATGAGGCCTACGGGTTCCATGCAGCCCGATATCAGGAAAGCGCGTCAGCCGCCTCCCTGAGCCGAATGCAGCAGGCATGGCAATGGATCAATGCGCTCCCGAGCGAAGCAGACCGCAAGCTTATCTATGCCTGGTCGTGGGTGAAGGTGCGAAAAGGGATGAAACTTTCCCGATTTGCAGCAGAAAACGACATGAACGACCGAATGTTGCGGCGGGAGATCACCCGTATTTGTCAACAAATTGCGAACAATCTCAACCAGATTATGCTTGTTCGGCTGAACAATGACGATTGCAGCCTGTCCGAAAATCAGCCAGATATCACATCAACAACGGTATCGTCCGAAAAGTGCGCCACACACTGGATCGCACCGGACGGAAAGCCGCAAGTTGACCCTGCACTGGCGAAATCCAGAGTAATCAAACCCCGAGAGATTCGGGCGCGGCATATCGCCTGACAATTCATCCCGCTATCCAAAAGGGTAGCGCCTGACCCCGTCCCGGTAACCCGAGGCGGGGTTGTCGTTTGAGGAGATGAGCGTGAAGAGACTGGTGTCGATTTCAGCAGCCGCAACCTTCGCCGTCCTCGCATCTGCTGGCCTGTGCCGTGGCTCTCCGGTTGAGATCCGGCGCGGCGACATCGATCTGTCCTCGCCGTACATTCCCCCGGCCAGACCGAAGGTCACTGTCGAGGAGAAGCGCGCAATCAGAGACCGCATGCGCCTTGCTCAGGAGAAGCGCGATCGCAAGGCCGCGAAACTCAGGGCGCTCGTCGCCAAGGGCTCTCTGCAGGCTGTCTAGTGCCCAAGCCCAAGCCTCCTCGCGGCTGGTTCGGCCCCTGGTTCAACATAAAGCCGCAGCCCGGCAAAGTTTCATAGGGGGCGGAATTCCTCAACTTCGACAACCGACGCGAGGAACAAGGCTTTCACTCACGGCTGTAGAAGCCGCGCCGCCGCTCCGGGGCTGGTACTCCCTCATCATACGGCGCTAAGTGAGCAAGTCGGTAGAATATTCATATCGCTAAATGCGAAGTCGCCAGCGGACGGATAGAAAATAATTCCTATGGCAAAGAAGGGTAGGCCCACCGAGTACACACCTGAACTCGCGGCCAAGATCGTCGAGCGCATCGCGTCGGGTGATAGCCTTCGCAAGATATGCCGCTCGGTCGATATGCCTCACGAGAGCACGGTAAGGCTCTGGGCCACGCAGGATCGCAACGGTTTTTATACGCAATACACGCGCGCCAGAGAGGCCCAGATGGATTCTCTGGCCGAGGACCTGCTCGAAATCGCCGATGACGACAAGAACGATGTGAACCGCGCCCGCCTTCGCGTCGACACGCGCAAGTGGCTGATGAGCAAGATCGCTCCCAAGCGGTTCGGCGATCGTGTCGCCAAGGAAATCAGCGGCCCCAATGGCGGCCCTGTCCGCTTCGATGTTTCCGGGATGACGGATGAACAGCTTGCAGCCCTCGAAACCGCTCTCGGTGGAATTGCCATTGCCGCCGGCGAAGATGCTGGAGATCATCAGGGCTGAGAGGCAAAAGCGGCAAGCGCAGAGTAGCTTTGACCGGGAGCTTGAGCACACCGGCGCATCGCTCTCGTCCTTCACCAAGGCAGCCTGGCACGTTCTGGAGCCCGGGCAGCCATACAAGCACGGTTGGCATCTGGACGCGCTCAGCGAGCATCTGGAGGCCGTGACGGCGGGGCAGATACTGCGCCTGCTGATCAACATCCCTCCGGGCACGATGAAGTCGCTGTCCGTCGGCGTCATGTGGCCGGCGTGGGAGTGGGGGCCGAAGGGTCTCCCGCATATGCGCTACCTCGGGACGTCGCACAGTCTGCCGCTTGGCATTCGCGATAACCTGAAGATGAGGCGCTTGGTGACGTCGGAATGGTATCGGGAGCGCTGGGGCCGACAGGTCGAGCTCACCAGCGACCAGAACGCCAAGACGAAGTTTGAGAACACGGCGACCGGCTTTCGCGAGGCGATGGCCTTCACCGGCCTGACCGGCTCGCGCGGCGACAGGGTGCTGATCGACGATCCTCTCTCGGTCGACAATGCGAACTCGGATGCAGAGCGCGAGAACGTCAATTCGACATTCAGGGAATCGGTCCCGACGCGCCTCAACAATCCGGATCGGTCGGCAATCGTCGTCGTCATGCAGAGATT
The DNA here is from genome assembly GCF_001651865.1 of Sinorhizobium glycinis. Taxonomy (GTDB): domain Bacteria; phylum Pseudomonadota; class Alphaproteobacteria; order Rhizobiales; family Rhizobiaceae; genus Sinorhizobium; species Sinorhizobium glycinis. Next base: position 21,810 of record NZ_LPUX01000053.1, on the reverse strand, counting down.
GCACGAGGATGATGTCTCGGGCCTGATCCTGGCAAATGACTTCGGTTACGAGCATCTGATGCTGCCGATGGAGTTCGAGCCGGAGCGGCGCTGTTACACCTCGATCGGGTTCGTTGATCCGCGCAAGCATGATGGGGATTTGCTTTTCCCGGAGCGTTTCCCGCGTGAGGTCGTCGAGCGCGACAAGAAGGTGATGGACGCCTATGCCGTCGCCGGTCAGTTCCAGCAGCGGCCGGCGCCTCGCGAGGGCGGTCTATTCAAGGCGGCATGGTTGAAGCCCTGCTACCTCAAAGACATTCCGACAAGGGACACGCTCTCGGTCTATGGCGGCTCCGACTATGCGGTCACGGCAAACGGCGGCGACTATACGGTGCACGGCGCGATCGGCCTCGATGCGCAGGGCCGCATGTGGCTGCTCGACCTGTGGCGCAAGCAGGCCTCTTCCGATCAGTGGATCGAAGCCTTCTGCGACATGGTCTTGCAGTGGAAGCCCAACGGCTGGGCAGAGGAAACCGGACAGATCAAATCGGGCGTTGGCCCCTTCCGAGATCGGCGGATGAGAGAGCGCAAGGCCTATGTGGTCTGCGAGGCATTCCCGACCCGAGGCGACAAGGCGATACGCGCACAGTCGATCCGCGGCCGCATGGCGCTCGACGGGCTTTATGTGCCGATCGATGCGCCTTGGTACGAGGCGTTCGTCTCGGAGTTGCTTACCTTCCCGGCCGGCAAGAACGACGACCAGGTCGATATGCTCGGTCTCATCGGTCAGTTGCTCGATCGGATGTATGCGCCGCGCGCTGAGACGCCGCAAGAGCCGAAGAAGATGCAGGATTACAGGCCTCACACAGAAACGGCTGAGGCCGGAGATTGGATGAGCTACTGATGCTGAACCATACCGGTTACGCCCAGGGGAGCGGCCCCGCCCAAGGCCCAACGTCTTCCGACGAGGGCGCCAGCCATGAGAAGCTGAAGAGGGAATATCTGGCCTACCTCGAGACCAAGAACGAGGAGATCAAGGAACAGCAGGAGGCGCGGCGCTATTACCACGGCGCGCAGTGGACCGATAAGCAGATCAAGGAGTTCAATCAGCGCCGCCAGCCGGTCGTCACCTACAATCGCATCGGCCGGAAGATCAACGCCGTCGTCGGCCTGCTGGAGCGCCAGAAACAGGACCCTCGCGGCTTCCCCCGCACGCCGAAGCATGAGGAAGGCGCCGAGATCGCCACGGCTGTGCTGCGCTATGTCTGCGACCAGCAGCGGTGGGAAGAGAAGTCGCCGATTTCCGGTCTCAATGGCGCGGTCGATGGGCTCGGCGGTGTCGAAATCATCCTCGAGGCAGGCGACCAGGGCGACAAGGAAATCGGCCTGGAGATCGTCGACCCCTCGGGCTTCTTCTATGACCCGCGCTCGCTCAAGATGGATTTCTCCGATGCCCGCTACATGGGGCAGGGGAAATGGGCTGACGTCGACACCGTGATCGAGATGTTTCCCGACAAGGAAGACTTGATCCGGGATTCGCTCGAGCGCGGCACGGAACTGACCAGCAACCCCGACAGCGACGACAAGTGGTATTCGGGCAGCGAGAACGCCAAGCGCATCCGCCTCGTCGATCATTGGTACATCAAGGGCGGGGAATGGCACTGGTGCATCTATACCGGATCGGTGAAGTTGGCCTCGGGCATCTCCTACCTTCGCGACGAGAAGGGTAAGACGGCCTGCAAATACATCATGTATTCGGCCAACGTCGATCATGAGGGCGACCGCTACGGCTTCGTGCGCAACATGCGGTCCAGCCAGGACGAGATCAACCAGCGCCGCTCCAAGGGGCTGCACACGCTCAACAGCCGGCGCCTGATCATTCCCAAGGGTTCGGGCCTGGACATCGAGAAGACGCGGCGCGAGGCGGCCCGTCCCGACGGTGTCATCGAGTTTGAAGGCAATATCGAGCCGAAGTTCGATGACAGCGCCAAGGGGCAGGAACTCAGCGGGCATCTCGCCTTCCTGCAGGATGCGAAGGATGAGATCGAGAACTACGGCTTCAACCCGGCGCTGATCGGGCAGGGCGTGCAGGACATGTCCGGCCGCGCCATCCAGTTGCAGCAGCAGGCGGGCATTGCCGAGCTGGGGCCTTATCTGCTCGCCTTCCGCGGCTGGAAGCTTCGCGTCTATCGCATGATCTGGCAGGCCGTGCAGGAGCATTGGACGTCAGAGCGCTGGATCCGCGTGACTGATGATGACGGCATGGCACAGTTCCTCGGCATCAATCAGTTGGGCATCGATCCTCGCACCGGGCAGCCGGCGCTGGTGAATGCCCTTGGCTCGCTCGACGTCGACATCATCATCGACGAAGGCCCCGACACCATCAACATGCAGGCCGACGCCTACGACACGTTGTCGATCATGGCGACTAAGGGCCAGCAGGTTCCGCCTCAGCTCCTCATCGAGCTTTCGCCGCTGGCAGGGAAGCAGAAGAAGAAGGCGCTGGACATCCTCAGCCAGGCCCAGCAGCAGGAGCCCGATCCCGTCGCAATGGCCGGCGCACAGGCCGAGATTGCCGAGAAGCAGGCGAGCGCGCAGTTGAAGCAGGCACAGGCCATGAAGGCGACCGCCGAGGCGCAGACCGTCGGCATGCCCGATGGTTCCGGCCCGTCCGAGATTGAGGTCGCCACCGCGTTCGCCGATCTCCGCAACAAGAACGCCAGCACGGCGAAGATCATGGCCGATACCCGCAAGGTAGAGGTCGAGACCGCGCTGAAGCCGATGGAAATGCGCAACCAGCAGATCGAGCAGGAGCGCAGCAGAGAAGAGCGATTTGCGTTCAAGGGCGCCGACCTTCGCCAAGCGAAGGAAAGCGCTTCTCGGCCGCAGAAGTGAGAGCCGCCATCTTCAAGGGCGATCTCGGGAGCTGATCCCGCTCATCAGCAGAGTGCCGCCGACTAGACGGGCGAAAGCCGCCGCCAGGCTCAAGGGCGATCCGTGAAACCTCCCACGACATTGGAGCAATCTCGAAATGACCGAAGGTACTGAACTGGACGAAATCATGTCCGGTGTTGGCGATGCCATGCCGGAAACCACCGATATTCAGCAGCAGCCGGAACAGACGGGCCAGCAGCGCGACGAACACGGCCGATTTGCCGCCAAGGCAGAAGAGCCCGCAGTCGTCGAGCCCGAGCAGCCCGCCGCGATCGAGCCCCATGCCGAGAATGGCAACAAGGTCCCGGTCGGCGCCGTGCAGGAAGAACGCCAGAAGCGGCAGCAAGCCCAGCAGGAAGCGGAAACGCTTCGCCGGGAACTCGCCGAACTTCGCGGCCAGGTGACGTTGCTCACCCAGCAGCGCCAACAGCCCGCACAAGCGCAGCCACAGCAGGAGCAGCAGCCGGCAACCCTCTGGGATGATCCGGACAACTACCTGAAAAGCCAGTTGACGCCTGTTCAGCAGCAGATGAACGACATGCGCGAATTCATGTCGGAAAACCTCGCTGTCCAGGCCTACGGCGCCGAGACCGTGAATGCGGCCAAGGCGGCGATCGAAGCTGCAGCGCGCACGCCGGAAGGCCAGCACGCTATCCAGCAGATGATGCAATCGCGTCATCCGTTCGATAATCTGGTGAAGTGGCACAAACGGCAGCAGACGCTTTCGCAGGTCGGCGACGACCCGCAGGCGTGGCTTCAGGCTGAACTCGAAAAGAAGATGGCCGATCCTGCGTTTCAGGCCCAGGTCATCGAACGCGCCAGAAACGGCGCTGTCCAGAACACCACTCGGTCACAGCCCAATACCAGCCTTCCGCCCTCTCTCAGCCGTATCCCGACCGGAGGCAACCAAGCCGAAGACGGGGACATGAGCGACGGCGCGCTGTTCTCCCACGCACTGCGGTAAGCCCTTAGCGGCGCCGCCCGTCTAGAAGGACCTCGACAATGGCCGTCACGACCATTCAGGACAACAACAAGCTTGTCCGCTACACGAAGGAAATCAACCGCGAGTTCGTTCGCGAAAACATGTTCTCCCCCTACATGGGGCAGGACCTCAACGCCATCATCCGCATCCGCCAGGAGTTGAAGCAGGGCGGCGAGCAGATGAATATCCCGCTCGTCACCAAGCTTCGCGGCAAGGGCAAGGGCTCCGGTACTCTCGTCGGCAACGAAGAGAAGATCGACAACTACGGCATGCGTCTCTGGCTCGATTGGGCTCGTCACGCGGTCGCCACCAAGAAGAGCGATCAGCAGAAGGATTCGGCTGACATCTTCGCCGAGGCCAAGCCGCTGCTCTCCGATTGGGGCAAGGAACTGCAGCGTGACGAACTGATCGAGGCGTTCATGGCGCTTCCGTCCGAGTCCGCCCCTGCGCTTCTCGGCTCCGACGACGGCGACCGTGTCAACGGTATCCGGTACGAACTGGCGACCGCTGCCCAGCGCAACACGTGGAATGCTTCCAACTCCGACCGCATCCTCTACGGCTCGGCCGTCGGAAACTACAACGCCACCCACGCCACCGCGCTCGGCAACATCGACACGACCGCCGACAAAGCCAGCTTTGCGCAGATCACTCTGCTGAAGCGCATGGCCAAGCTTGCGGTCCCGGCGATCAAGCCGTTCAAGACCAAAAACGGCTACGAGTATTTTGTGACCTTCGCCGGCACGAACTCGTTCCGTGACTACAAGCTCGATGCGACCATCGTCGCCATGAACAAGGACGCCCGCGCCCGCGAGGGCACCGGCATGAACAACAACCCGTTGTTCCAGGATGGCGATCTCATCGTCGATGGCATCATCATTCGCGAAGTGCCGGAAATCTCGCAGTACGTCACCGACGTCTGGACCACTCTCCTGACGGCCGGTGCATCGTCTGCACGTGTCGAGCCGGTCTTCCTCTGCGGTCAGCAGGCGGCCGTTCTCGGATGGGGCCAGATGGCAAAGCCCACCTTCCGCAAGGAAGACGATTACGGCTTCATCACCGGCACGGGCACGGAAATGGCCTATGGCATCGGCAAGATGTTCAAGAAGCATCCGATGGACGGTTCCGACCTCAAGCAGTGGGGCGTGGCGACCGGCTTCGTCGCTGCTGCAGCCGACGCCTGATGACCTCGTGGGGCGGCTCCGGTCGCCCCTTTCTCGTTTCACCAAACATGAAAGGGCACCACGATGGGCCTCAATCGCAAACTCCCGGCGCGCGATGCCGGTTATCAGAACGTGCAGTATCTCCGCAAGACGATCGGCGTTGCCGACATGGCCAAGGTCGTCAAGCTCGGCACCATCCCGGCCGGCGCGCTGATCCTCAAGCCGCAGTCGGGCGTGCAGGTCAACACCGTGTTCAACTCGGCAACCACGACCGTGCTTGACATCGGGTCGGCTGCCGACGGCGACCTCTACGCCACCGATCTCGACGTCAAGACGGCGGCGGCCTTTGTCCCGCTCGACGAGGCGGTGAGCATGGTCGTGACGGTCGACACCGAACTGACCTGCACCCTGGCGGAAACCGGCACGGCAGCCACGGCTGGCTCCGCCGTCGTCGTCATCGCCTTCCTGCCGAACAACTAAGGAGCAGGGCACATGGCAAAGGTCATCTACCATCCGGAGCGTGGCGCCCCGGATGACACCGTCCAGTTCGGTTACGAGTTCAAGGACAAGAAGCCGACCGACGTTCCGGACACCGACGATAAGGCGCTGGCGAAGTTCCGCGGCAATGCCTTCTTCAAGATCGTCGGCGAAAAGTCCGAGTAAACAGCAGGAGTCGCGGTCATGAAAACGCGTGAAGAACTCATTACCGCGACTCTGCAACTCCTGAACGCCGTTGCAGCAGGGCAGGCGCCGGAGGCAGAAGACGTCGAGACGATCGACGGTCTCGTCGACAGTGCCGTTGCCGAGCTCAATCGGCGCGACATCATCTTCTTCACCGATACGCAGGAATTCGACGATGAATTCGTGGATCCGCTCGCGACTTATCTGGCGAATATGGCGGCGCCGTCTTTCGGGCAGCCGCGCAATCCCGACAGCGTGGCGGAAGCCATAGCGCGGATGTATGCGATGCGTCCTTCAACCTACGTTTCCGGCTCCGCGCAGCAGACGGATTACTTCTGAGCCATGGCCGATATTCTCTTTCCGATCAGCACGGCGCCCGGTGCGCGCCCTGGCGAAGGCGCCGGCCGTCTGATCAACGCCTATGCCGAGAAGCTGCAGGATGGCGCCCGCGCTGGCTTTGCCCGTCGGCGCGCCCCTGGCTTGAGGCTGCTCGCTACCGCGACCGAGGTTGGCATGCGCGGCATGCACTTCCACAATGGAACCCTCTACATCGCCGTGGCAGAGCGCCTGCGCAAGGTCACGCTCTCCGGCAGCACGTACACGGTTACCGATCTCGGCGCATTGCCTGGGACGGGGCGTGTCACCTTCGCCCGCAATAACAAGTCTCCGACGCCTGATATCCTCTGCACCACGCAGAACGACACCTATGTCGTCACGTCTGGCGCTCCACCGGTAGCCCTTGGCGATGGTGACTTGCCGCAAGCGCTGACTGGCTGCTTCCTCGCAGGCTATTTCATCTGGGCCATCCGGGATGGCCGTTTCTTCTTCTCCGGGATCAACGCAACCACGGTATCGGCCCTCGACTTCGGAAAGGCTGAAAGCCGACCGGGAGGCATCCTCAACGCCGTTCCCTATGGCGAAATGCTGCTTGTCTGCGGGCCGTCGTTCCTCGAGTTCTGGCAGAACGCAGGCAATGCGACGGGCTCTCCATTCTCAAGAGCTGCGACATTCGCAGGGGTCGGGCTGGCCTCGACATTTGCCATTGCCGGCTTTGAGGAAGGTTTCAGCAACATCGTTTTCGTCGGCAATGACAACGGCGTCCATCTGCTCTCCGGAGGCTACACGCCGACGAAGATTTCCACGCCGGATCTCGATCGGCTGATCGAGGCAGTTTCCGACAAGACGCAACTGGACGTGACAGTTTCCGTCACCTCAGGTCATAGCTGGGTCGCGGTTACCGGACCGACATTCACCTGGGAATACGAGGTTAGCACGGGCCTGTGGCATGAGCGGGCCAGCTACGAAAACACGCGGTGGAGGGCTGTCTGCTCGGCACAGGCCTTCGGCGGCTGGGTGCTCGGTGATCGCACGACGGGGCGCGTCTGGATGCTTGATCCGAACGTCCACAAGGAAGGCGATGACCCGCTGATTGCGAGCTTCATTTCGCAGCCGGCAAGCGGATTCCCGAACCGTGTGGCGATTCCTCGCGCCGATTTCGACTTCATCGTCGGGCAGGGGAAGGTTTCTGGCTCGGAACCGATCGAGACTGATCCTGTCGTCCTGATTTCATGGTCGGATGACGGCGGCGCCACGTTCAAGGTTCCGGTGAGCCGCAAGCTCGGTCCGCTGTCGAAGTTTCAGACCCGCGTAACGGTCAACCGGACTGGCATGGCCGGCCCTTATGGGCGCGTCTGGCGGCTCGACCTCTCCGATCCTGTCTTCGTTTCCCTGCTGTCCGGGCAGATGGATGGCGACCCGAGGTCAAGGTAATGGCGAGCACCCTTGCAAAGCTTCCGCAACTCCCGCCACCGCAGGAGCCGCTTGTCGATCCTCGCACCGGCCGGATCACGCAGACCTGGTATCTCTACCTCCAACGCCTCGATCAGCACATTCGCGAGATCGAGGAACGCCTCGACGCCGGCGGCCTGTAAACTGGAGCATTCACGATGGGCTTTCTCGATTCTCTGACCGGCGGCAACGTCGGCAAGGCAGCGGCCGCCGCAACGAAGAAGAACCGCACCCTGATCAACAAGTTCGATCGTCAGGGTCAAGGCATCATCAATACCGGTGAGGCGCGGTCATCTGGCGCGATCAACAAGGCGATCGCCGGCTATGATCCGTACACGAGCGCGGGCCGTGACGCCACGTCGATGTATTCCAACGCCCTCGGCCTTGGTGGCGACGATGGGACGGCCGCGGCACAGGGCGCATTCCAGGCTGGCCCCGGCTATGACTTCGCCATGGATCAGGGCACGCAAGCGGCTCTGCGCGGTGCCTCGGCAGCCGGCATGCTGAACAGCGGCAACACGCTGACGGCTCTCACGCAGTACGGCCAAGGACTTGCCAATCAGGAATACGGCTCATGGCTCGATCGGCTGCAGGGGCTTTCTAGCCAAGGCCTCAGCGCCACAGGCGGCCAAGCGAGCGCCTATGGCGGCCTCTCTGATCTCTACCAGGGCACGGCCGACGACCGCCTCGGCCTCGCGAGCAACGTCGTTCAGGCCCGCATGGGCAACAACAACCAGCTCGCGCAGGTTCGTGAGCAGCAGTCTGCGGCAAAGGGCAGCTTCCTTGGCGGCCTGCTCAATATGGGCGTCGGTCTCGGTACGAAGGCATTGACGGGAGGTCTTTTCTGATGGCTCAGCTTGCAAGCCTCGTCCTGCCGAACATTGCCATTCCCGAGCGCGACTATTCCTGGCTTGGCGGCATCGCCGACACGCTCGGCGGCGCGATCGACCAGTATTCGCAGGATAAGTCCTTCGGGAAGCTCGCCGACCTGATCGGCAAACAGGGCGGCGCTGCGCCTGCCCAGCAGCAGGGCGGCTTCCTGTCGCGCCTGGCCCCTCAGCAGCAGCCGCAGAGCTTCGCGGCGCCTGTCACGCCCGTTGAGCGCGGGCAGCCTCAGGGCAGCACGTATCAGCCGTTCATCGAGACTGTTCGTAGTGGCGGGGTAACGAACCCTTATGCTCTGTCGGCAATCGCCGCCACGGGACGCGCCGAGAGCGGCTTTTCGCCGAAGAACGCCAACCGCACTTGGAGCGACCCGAGCCAGAGCGGGCAGGCGGGTACGGCCGGCGGAATCATGTCCTGGCGCAACGAACGGCTGGCGGGCCTCAACGCCTATGCGGCGAGCAAGGGCGAGCAACCGGGCAACATCTCTCCGCAGACGCAGGCTGAATTCTTCCTTCAGGAGGATCCGCAGCTGATCGCGGCGCTCAACAATGCCGGCAGCGTCGAGGAAGCCCAGAACCTCATGAACAATGCGTGGAAGTTCGCCGGATACGATCAGGCGGGTGGCGAGGCGGCCCGTCGGCGCGCGCTGGCGCAGAACTACTTCGCGCAGGAGTTCGCGAACGCGTCAGCGCCCCAGACTTCTGCCGATGCGGTGAACGCCATGGCGGCCGGTACGCTTCCGGCAGTTTCCGGTGCGCCTCTGTCTGAGGAAGCCTTCACAGACCGTTTCGGGCTTACGCCTCTCCCTGTTGACAAGGTCGAGGGCAGGGAAGCGCTTGCCGCGCGCCTCGCTGAGACCAATGCTGCCGGCGCTGCGCCTGCACCGCAGCCCGTGGCAACCCCCGCAGCATCTCCTGCAGCCTTCGCGCCGGTAGAGGTCGCAGACGTCTCGGGCGCGGTCGGCATTCCCGGTGTAGCTCCGCAGTTGGACGCGGGCCTCGGCGGCATCACCAACCAGCAGATTGCCGACCTCGTCCGTGATCGCAACACCCGCGAAGTCGGCCTCAAGCTGTGGCAGCAGAAGCTCACCGGCTCGAATGACAGCGCGTTCCACTTCCTCACCGCTCCGGATGGCACGCTGTTCCGTGCCAACAAGCAGACGGGCCAGGTCGATCCGGTCGGGAATTACGGAAAGCAGAAGGGCCAGTATCGCACGCTCACGGCCGAGGAACGAACGCAGCTTGGCATCCCCGAGACTGACCAGCGCGTTTATCAGGTCGGCCCCGAAGGCCAGATTTCTGCCGTCGGCGGGGCAGGGCAGACGATCAACGTCGGCAACGAGGTGGAAGCACGGCGCCAAGCGGCGGCGCAAGCTGGCCTCACGCCTGACGATCCGGCTTATCAGGGTTTCATCCTCACGGGCAAACTTCCGCGCGAGAACGAGCAGACGCTCACGGCGACCGACAAGAAGGCCATTCTAGAGGCCGACGAGGCGGTCATGAATGCAGAAGGCGTCATCCCGCTGCTCAACCGAGCCCTTGAATTGAACGATCAAGCCTATTCCGGTCCGTTCGCCGGGACGCGCGGCATGATCTCCGGCACGTTCGGCGCTGATGCCGGTGAGGCAACGCTTGAACTCGATAACGTCGTGACCGGTCAGGCTCTGGGCCAGCTCAAAGCCATTTTCGGCGGGGCACCGACCGAAGGCGAGCGCAAGATCCTGCTCGACATGTCCGGTTCGTCGAACCTCCCGCCTGAAGTCCGCCGCGGTATCTATCAGCGCGCCATGCAAGCGGTTCAGCGCCGCCTGCAAACCTACCGCGACCGCGCCAACGAACTGCGGGGCGGCACCTTCTACAAGCCAGAGAGCCGCTCGAACAAGGGCAACCGCACGCAATCCGGCGTGACGTGGGAGATCGTTGAATGACCGTTCTCAACATCAACGGCCGCCGCGTTCAGGTCGATGACAGCTTCAAGAGCTTGTCTCCAGAACAGCAGGCAGCGACGGTCGATGAGATCGCCAAGTCTTTCGACGCGCCGGCTGCAGCCGAACCAGAAGCAAAGGCGGCGCCGGCCGGTCGTCACCTCTCCTATGAGGAAGGCTTGCTCGAGCTGGAGAAGGAACGTCAGAACACGGGAAGCGGCAAGGCAGGCGCCTTCGGTTCCGGCTTCATTGGAGACATCCCGATCGTTGGTCCTGCTCTGCTCGGCGGTGTCGAGCGTGCGGCGGCCGGTATCTCCTCCCTGATCGATGGCGAGGACTATGCGACGAACCTCGAGCAGGGGCAGCGGACCGTCCAGGCAGCGCAGGAGGCGAACCCAGGATCTCGGCTCGCCGGTAGCGTTGCGGGAAACGTCGCGGCTTTCGGCGCCCTTGGCTCTACAGCAGCAGGCGCGCGGGCATTGGGTATCACCGGCCCGAACCTGCTTTCGCGCGCTGGCGCCTCTGCTTTGTCGAGCGGCGGCATATCTGCGGCTGATACTGCAGTACGCGGCGGCAACGCGGCAGACGTCATCAACAGCGGTGTCATCGGTGGCGCCATCGGCGGCGCTGTCCCTGTCGTCGGGGCGGGTGTTCGGGGCGTTCTCGGCGCTGTCGGTGAGAAGGTCGCTCCGGCCGCCCGTGCCGTTCTCAGGCCGGCCGAGGAAGCATCCCGACGCGTTGGCGTGGCTGTCAAGCGCGACAGGCTTGCAGGCGACGTGCTCAACTCCACAGACGAGGCTGTTGCACGCTCTACCGGCGTTCCGCTTCTGAACGTCGATCGAGGTGGAGAGACCACGCGGGCGCTTGCGCGTTCCGTCTCCAACCAAGCCCCGGAAGCGCGCCAGGTCATCACCAAAGTCGCCGACGACCGCTTCGCCACGCAGGGAAACCGTGCGGTTGACGTGATCCGCCGCGTTGCCGGCGGTTCCGTCGATGACATCGGCTATCAGGATGCCATCCGTACAGCAGCACGGCGCGCCAACAAGCCAGCCTATGACGCCGCCTATGCCAGCCCCAACGCTCAGCAAGTGTTTACGCCGCGCATCCAGCAGTTGATGCAGTCTCCGTCCTTCCGCCGCGCAATCGATACCGTGCCACGGAAGAGCGCAGATCGCGGGGCGATAACCGGAGCAAAGGAAATCCCGAACCCGTTCACGCAGAACAGCCAAGGTCAATACGTGCTGAAGCAGAAGGCAGACGGAACGCTTGTGACGCCTAGCCTTGAATTTTGGGACCATGTGCAGCGCAATCTTCGCTCCGCATCGGAAAAGGCTGCTCGCGCTGGCGATACCACGACGGCATCGGAGATCGGCGCGCTTCGGACGGCGTTGAACAACGAACTAGATACCGCTGTCCCGACCTTCAAAAATGCTCGACAGGGCGCGGCCGCCTTCTTCGGCGCTGATGACGCGGTCGAGGCTGGCAAGAAGTTCGCCGGGACGCCGCGGCTCGTGCCTGAAGCCCAAAAGGCCTACGCCAAGTTCACGCCGGCAGAAAAGGCAGCCTTCCAAACCGGCTATGCCTCCGAGCTGATCGACCGCATCAAGGCAGCCGGCGATCGAACGAACGTCATCAACTCCGTTTTCAAGTCTCAGGCATCGCGGGAATCGCTAGAGCTCGTCTTCGGGCCACAGAAGGCCAAGGCGCTTGAGGCCTATGTGAGGGTTGAGGACATCGCCGATCGGCTGCGCGGTGCCATGGGCAACTCGACCACCGCAAGGCAGCTTGTCGAGCTCGGGCTCGGCGCCGGCGGCGGCTATGCCATTTCGGGCGGTGATCTGACCGGGGCGGTAATCGGCGGTCTAGCTGTAAAGGGCGGCCGAGCTCTTCAAAGCCGAGCAGAAAATCAGGTCATGCAGGCGGTGGCCAAGATGCTGACCTCGAATGATCCGCGCGCGATTGCGAATGCAGTCACCCAGGCAGAGAAAAGCCCAGCCTTCATGAAAGCGCTTGAGCAGATCGGCGATGCTCTGGCCATTCCGTCTCGGGCAATTCCGCGCGTGCTGGGGCAAGAGCCACGTCAGCCGCTGGAAATCACCGTCACGCCTCGTCAGTGAAAGAGGCTCACAACCCAATCACCAAAGCCGAATAGGCGCTGTTCGTGGAGCCACCAGCCGAGAGGCAAGAGGATGGCGAGCGCGATCATGTTGCTGACTAAGGTGAGAATGTCGGGTTTATCGTGCATGCGCTGAAAATGCGCGCGCTTTGGTTGAATTGCAAGGCTCCCCCGGGGGGCTTTTTACATGGAGATGCCGATGTCAGGTTTCTGGCCAAGCTCGTTCACGACCATTCAGGACCTGAACGGCAAGCCGATCGTTGGGGCGAAGGCGTATTTCTACGCCGCCGGCACCACGACGCCGATCACGGTCTATCGGGATTACGGCCTGACCACGGCGCATCCGAACCCGCTCGAAACGGACGGGTATGGCCGCTTCCCGGCTGTGTTCCTCGACGAGGCGGACGAGTTCTACCGGGTGCGCGTCACGACGCCAGGCGGCTCGATCCTCTACGACAGCGATACCTTGCCGATCATCGGCCCGACCGAAGGCGGCGGCTCTCCGCCGGCACCTGTTGACCCTAACTCCCTTCTGGAGACGGGAGACATCAAGGTCAGGTACGGCGAGGGTTTCCTAGACGGCTATGTACGAGGCAACGGGCGGTCGATCGGCACGGCCACCAGCGGCGCGACGGAGCGGGCGAACTCGGACTGCCAGACGCTCTATGAATTCCTCTGGAATGCCGATCCGAACCTCGTGGTTGCTGGGGGCCGCGGCGCTTCAGCAAACGCCGACTGGTCCGCGAACAAGCCGATCGACCTTCCCGACTTCCGTGGGCGGGCGATCGTCGGCCTTGACGACATGGGCAACATAGCGGCTGGGGTGCTGACGGATGCCGATGATCTCGGCTGGAAGGGCGGCGCGCAGACGCACACGCTCAGCATCTCCGAAATGCCGGTCCACAACCACGACGCAACGTCGGACAGCAAGGCTCCGATCCTCAACGGGTTCACGGACATCGCTGGCGCCCAGACTGGCGGCGGCGGCTCTCGTGTTGCCTTGTCCGGGGGCGGAACTGACGTTCCGACCGTGGCGCATAACCACGCCATCACCGTTCAGAACAAGGGCGGCGGCGCCGCGCACAACAACATTCAGCCGTCCCTTGCCCTCACCGTCTACATTCGCCTTTAGGGGGAGACCAAGTGTTCGAAGCACGATTTGAGCAAGTCTCCAACCGCGCCGATTGGGTGCAGCCCTTCGAGATCGTCGATGACGACACCGGGGAGACCATCACGGACTTTACCGGCGTCGAGGTCACCATCGAGGTTCGCGAGCAGGGTTCATCATATGCTCGCCTCTCGGCCAGCATCGACAACGGCAAGATCACCGACCTGGGCAATGGCGTCCTTGAGTGGCAATTCCCGCGCTCCGACATGACCGGCCTTTGTTCCGGATCCTATGAGATCGGCGTGACGATCGAGCGCGACGACCTCACCACTCAATACCTCATCGGCATAGTTCCAATCGTTGACGGGATCGTTTCCATATGACCGCAGCCCTTCGCCTTCGCATGCTTCCGCGCTTCCCGGCCCGAATTGAGGGCACAGACGGGGTCAAGGTCGAGCGGGCCAGCGGATCTCCCGATCTGACCGTCAGCCTCGATTTCGAGAACCTGGGCGACATCGCGACGATTCCGGACCCGGAGCAGAACTATTTTGCGATGTATGACGCCTCGACGGGCGCCTATCACCGCATCCTTCTGCAGTCGATGATTGATGTTGCCGGCGTGGCGTTCGGCTATCCGACAATCGCCGCGGCCGAACTGGCGAACGTCCCGGTCGCCGTTCATGCGATCTATGTCTTCGGCGATGCGACCGTCGGCGACGGCGCGGGCGGCCTTTTCATCGACAGCAACAACGGCAGCGCAACGACCTTCGTGTCTGGCGACGGCCGCACTTGGTATCTCGCCGAGGATATCGGCACTGATCGCCTGGTGAGCGACAATCTGAAGACGCTCGCCGGGATGACGCTTGGCGCGGCCGGTCTCGCCATTCTCGCCGATGCGGTACAGGCAGACGTTCGCGACTATCTCGATATCCCGCCTTATGTTGCGGATCGCACGGCGTTGAAAGCGCTCGACACGACAAAGGACACGCTCGCCTTCAACAAGGAAGCGGGGCGGCAAGGTATCTTCCAGTGGACCACTGGCGACCATTCCACTCAGATCACGGCCGACACGCAGGAAGGCGTCTATATCAAGGCCGACGCGATTGCTTCGACGGCCGGCGCCTGGGTGCGTGTCGGAGATCCGACCGTCTATCATTTCGGCGGCTCGGCGGGCGCCAACAGCGCAACGGCAATTTCGGTCATGGCGGCGGTGATGGGCTTTGTCCGTTTCCCGACCGGCGCGACGAAGCTCGGCGCGAACCTGACAGTTGATGTGCCGGTTTACTTCCAAGATGCCGCGTATGTCACCGTAGACGCCACGTTCACGCTGACCATCACCAACCGCATCGAAAGCTCGCGCCAGTGGATTTTCCGCGGTGATGGTTCGATCTCGCTTGCCCACGACAGCGACAGCGGCGAAGACGCGCGCATGGTGCATGTCTCCTGGTTCGGCGCGTTCCCCACGCCGGCTGTGGGCGGCACTGACCAGGGACCGCTCATTCAGAAGGCGTGCACCGCGATGGGGAACCTTCGCGAGAGCGTCATCGAGTTCGATGTTGGCAACTATTACGTCGATTCCGGCATAACAGTAACTCGCGGGTGCTGGATCAAAGGCGCGGGAACACGTCGAACCGTCTTCAAGGTTGATGCCGACGGCTTTGACGTCTTCACAACGGATGAGACAGCTTGCCGCTTTACTGGCATCCAGTTCGAGCTCGATACGATCACCACGCGCGCAAACGCCTGGATAAGGGTTGCCCATAGCGAATGCTATATCGAGGATATTTTCTGGCAATCGGCCGCTCTCGGCATTGTCGTAGAGAATGGCGGAACCGCCTGCCGTATCAAGGACGTGACCGGCGTCTATGGGGCCGATCCGGGCGCCGGCTCGAGCATGATCCGCGTCTTGGGTGCGACGGGTGTAACGATCGATGGTGTGCGTATCCCGACGTCGAGCACTCTTGCCCCGACAGCGATGGTGCATGCCGGGGGCTCCGGGGCCAGCGCAATTTCAGGCTTGAGCGTCGAAAACACGAGTGGCGTCGGTCCATGCCTCCATGTTCATCTTCAGGCGTCGGCCGCGAACATCAGCCATGTGATCATCAACGGCGTTCGCTACAACGGCTTCGCCGGCACAGCTCCCGCCCAAGTGATCAAGCTGGAGACCGCGAGCACGTTCAGCATCGACGGGGTTTCCATCTCCGACTTCCAGATCAACTCCCACCCGACCGCAGGCATTAGCCTCGTGCAGGCTAGTTCCGGGGTGCTGGAAAACGTCACGATGTCAAATGGTGTCATCGTCGGCGCTTCCGGCAACGGCGTTGAATTCATCCGCACGGCCGGGACGCTCGGAAGCGTTCGTATCGACGGGACAGTGGACGCCAGCGAGAGAGCAACGCCGTTCTCATACTCGGGCACAGTCAGTGACATCCAAATATCGCCGCAAGCTCTTCCCAACGTCAATTCGGCGTTCTCGTATTTCTTCACCATCGCAGATGACAGTGTCGCGACAATCGATCTTCGCCGGTCCGTGTTCTCGGGCGCTGTGCATCTCACGGCCGGTTCGGCACGTCACGGCATCTTCACGATCCGGGCGGCGTCCACCCCGACCGTCAGCGCCAACCGAGTGACAGACGCGAACACCGTAGCAACCGCTGCTGTTCTGACCGGCACGACTGGCACGGATGGCAATCTGACGCTGGGTGTGCAATCCGGTGTTCTCTATATCGAGAACCGGCTAGGCTCGTCGCAGAGCGTCAGCGTCACGGTGATGGCGGCGTAATATTCCCAATCACGCAAACCAATTGATCTGGCCTGTTGCGGCGACAATCTATCCGAATTAGCCGCGCTCCAGGACAGAACCGCCACCAGAGGGCCAGCCACGCTCCCGGTGGCATGACGGTCAGATGGCTATGGCCGTCATCGTAGCAGGCGATAACGTGATACTGTAAAGGCGAGGAGGTTGCGCATTTGCCTACGACGCGAGTCAGGTCTTCCGCCGAAAAATGCTCAAGCACATCGGCAGAGCAGGTGATGTCTCCGCTGGGGATCTTATCCTTGGTGATGTCAGCTTTCCAAAAGAGAACATTTTGCGGGCGCTCTACGAACTTCGGCGACAGCGCCCAGTCGACCGCGTAGACCTTACGGACGCTCCCGGCAATGGCGCGCGAGAACTCGCCATTGCCGCAACCAACCTCGACGACAGTTTTCGGCTTGGATGAAAGGATGACCGCCTGTTCGGCAACGAGCCAATTGTTCGCCATATAACCAGCATCCTCCTCATGAAGGCGCTGGTAATAAGATGCGTCTATGCTTGAGGAAGCCTGTCGCGGACGGATCACCGTCTTTGAAACCTGGCTGGAAAGAGGGTCTTCAACCCTCCAGCCAGTCTTCATCAACAATTCTGCGAACCGAGTTTCTGACGCTATCAGTGCCTCAAGTTCTGCGGGCTGCATTGTCGGCGCGCATCTGCAGAATAATATCGATCAGTTCCTCGATCTCGATCAGCTTACCGGTGTCGGGATTCAGGTAGACGGATTGGTTGATGCATGCCACGTGAAAAAGCTCCTCCACAGTTCTCCTCTGTGTGCGTCTTTGGACCGTGCCGCGATCATCCGTCAAGCCCCATCCGGAATAGAAAGGAGCGCCGAAGGTTACTACTTCCTTTTCGCGCATCAGGCCCTCGAAGCCAACCTGGGATGAGACGGTATAGATCTTGTCGCACCGATCGATGACGGAACCGATCGTCACGTCATCCGGCAACACGGTTATCTCGTTGATATTCCTGTTCCGGTAGGAGTTCATGTTGCGCTGAATGCTGTCCGGGTGCCTCTTGAAATAGACCGGGCGCCCCGGGTTTTCCTCGACGGCCGCATCAAGCATCCGGTGGAAGCTGAAGTCATTAGCGCCGGCAAACTGGATCGATGCATCGCCCTTCTTTTGGTCGATCACAAGAACCGCGTTCGGCTCGATCTCGAATTCAGGCCCTACGACGTATTTGTTGTATTTCGTGATGCCTTCTGCGCAGATCCGGTTGATGACCGCGCGGGCGCGCCTGGATTCCTGTTCGGAAAGGACGAAGTCAGACTTGTTGAGGGTTCTCTCGATGCGAGAAGGCTGACGGGCATCGAAATAGTATCCGAGATCGTCGATCATGAAGCCTAGAGCGCGCCGCTCGTTCAATGTCGCGTCGGGGTCGAAGTACGAGGCGAAGGCACCGAACAGAGCGACTTCGGTGAAATAGAGCGGCAGATCGTAAAGATAGGCCGTGTCGACACATGACCAAAACATGTCCTGCTCGATGCGCTGAGATAGCAGGAAAACAGCATCCGGCAGGCGATCCGTGAAATAGAAGAAATTCCCCGTTTTCGTGATCGTTTTGATGTTTTCGGCGTAGCCGCCCTCCATGTCCTTCTTGTGGACGTTGGACATGATGACCGAATTCGCCGGAAGGGATTCGATCATGGCCCGGGCGCTGAATGCTGCAGGCGCGTTTGCAGACCTGCTGACGAGGATGTTTTTCAGGGTCACGCCGCGATCTGCGGGGGGCGCGGTCTGCGGTTTTTTCTTCTCGAGCGCATCAAGGCGTCGTTCGAGCTTGCCGACTGCGAGTCTCGTCTTTCGTATCCTGGTGAAGCTTACGAGGGTTGCGGGAACGATAACGGTCAGGAATCTGCCGAGGGTCATCTTCTCCGGTGCGGACTTTTTGTTGGTCTGCTTCGGTTTGCCGGAAGGGGCCTCCTCGGGCTTTTCAGGTTTCTCGATCTCGAGGGCATATGGCGTCAGGGCGAGGTAGACGAACCACTCTTCAGCGCGAGCGTGTTCGAGGGACATCCATGGCTTCCGCTTGAGAGTGTAGTGAATGATTGCTGGGTCGGATATCGCTGCTGTCGCCTCTCCCTGGTTCATGTAGTTCTCGACGCCGGCAACCTTTTCGACCCAGTCGGTCTTGAACATCGAGCCGTGAACGTTCCATTTGACCGGAACGTATTTGATCGAGCCGAAGAACAGTTCGGTGAGTATCTGCTGATCGCCGAGAACGAGTCGGTAGCGGTTGCTCTCTAGGTATCTCTCAACGAGCTCGCTGAAGCCGATCGCGCGCATCAGATCGACGTTGACCAGCAGGACGCCTGCATTCACATGCTTGGCGCTCTCAGCCAGACCGAACTTGGCATTGTATGTTCTGGAAATCGTGTCTTCGACGCCGGCAAACAGGGCCCCGTCGAAGGGGACGCTGAACAACTCATCGATCGACTTGCGAATGATCAGGTCGCTGTCGAGATAAAGCACCTTGCGCGCATCGGCCGGCAACAGCTTGTGCATCAGGAGCCGGTAATAGGTGGCGATCGAAATGCCCTCCGATGTCTTGATGTTGGCGAATAGGCGGGCATCGACGGGGATTTCGTGAAGGCTGAATTCCCGGATGGAGCGCAGCGCTTCCAGCTTGGCGCGCTCCGCTTCCGGCAACAGCTTGTCGATCAAGATGAAGACCCGGATTGGTGCGCTTCCCGAATAGTTCTTGAGGATCGACGCGAGCGTCACCGCGGTAAAACGGACGTATCGATCATCTGAGGCAAACACCAGATCAACGGTTTCCTGAACCGGCTCAATATGGCCGGCCGCTTGGATGCGTTCGAAAGCTACCGGGGCTTGCGCGAGGGACATTTACGGCTCCGAAGGAAATTTAGGGTTGCCGAGGCTTTTAACTTCGCACTGCACAAATTGAAAGACAAAGCTCATCGCCAGGTGAGGCGAAATTTCGCTACATCGTCAGGCCCCGCCCTCGCGCGGGGTTTTTCTTTACCTTCAAAGGACATCGCTATGACCTACAAGCTGCCGCTGGAATGGCTCCAGCCGGTGAAGATGTCGCGCATCATCGCGCATTGGAGCGCAGGCGCCTATCGGGCCTCCGATCTCGACAAGGAGCACTATCACTTCATCATCGAGGGATCGGGGAATGTCGTGCGAGGAGATCACACCGTCGCCGACAACGTCAGCACCGGTGATGACGACTATGCGGCCCATACTCGCGGCTGCAATACCGGCTCGATAGGCGTCTCGCTCGCCTGCATGGCCGGCGCCGTCGAGAACCCGTTCCACTCCGGCAAGTTCCCGATGACCGAACCGCAGTGGCATCGCGCCATGGATGTCATCGCGCATCTCGCCAGCTTCTACAAAATCCCGGTCACGCCGAAGACGGTCCTCTCACATGCAGAGGTGCAGGCGAATCTGGGCATCCAGCAGCGCGGCAAGTGGGATTTCACCAGGTTGCCCTTCGCGCCGACGGTCATCGGGGCGAAGGCATGCGGCGACAAAATGCGCGCCGAAGTCAAGGCCCGTCTCTAACCCCTCCCAACAACGAAGGAACTGACCATGCGTTCACTGATGATTGCATCGGTGGCGGCGCTTTCGCTCGCCTCCTGCACGACTACCGGCTCGATCGACACCGCGATCAAGGCCAGCCTGCCGAAAACCTGCGCTCTGCTTGAAACGGCTCACGCTGCATTCATCGCGGCCTCCGCCTCCGGCAACATCAAGCCGCGCACCATCGCCAAGGAGAAGGCCGCCTACGACGGTGTGCGGGTCATCTGCGCCGATCCTGGCAGCGTCACGGCGGCCAATGCGCTCGTGGTGGCTGCGACCGCCTATGCGACCGTCTCGCTCGCCCTGCGCGAAGCCAAGGCAGCGGAGTGACCGGCCATGGACGCAAGACAGAAACTCGAAAACAAGATCATCGGCGCGGTGGTGAGCGCTGTTGGCAATCCTGCCGTGCCGGCTCAACCGGGCGCAGTGTCACCGATCGTCGAGGCAGTCACCAGCAAGATACTGCCGGAGATCATCAACGCGACGAATAATGAGCCCTGGTATCGGTCGCGTGTCACGCTCGGCGCCCTGCTGGCGGCCATCTCCGGCATCCTCGGCGCCTTCGGATATGCCCTCCCGGCAGAACTGCAAGGCAACGTGATAGACCTGATCATTGCGCTCGGCCCCGTCGTCGGCGGGGCGCTGGCGCTCTATGGTCGGTGGGCAGCAAAGAAGCCGATCGGCGGATAACAGAACAGGCCGGCCCTCATCCTCGGGGGCCGGCTCTTACCGTGGCATTGCATACGAGGGCAGGGGATTGAGCACTGGAACCCAAGAGATGACAATCGAAGCCGCCGACCTCCGCTCCCGGGTGGTCTCACTGGAGCACAAGCACGCGGCCACAGAGCAGCGGCTGACCAACATGGAGCAGCGGTTTGTGCAGGCCGACATTGCGGACGCGCGGAAGGAAGAGCAGTGGAAGAACCTGCTCGAGAAATTCGGCGGCCTGGATAAGAAGCTCGACAAGATAAACGGCTATCTGGTGACCATCGTTCTGGCGATCGTGGTCGGCCTGCTCGGGGCGTTCATGACGTTCGTCACGAAAGGCGGCCTTCACATCCCATCCTGATCACCGCGCCTGCTTCCTCGCGTACTCCTCCGTCGCTGGTGCCGGCGAGAACATATAGACGAGATCGTCACACCCGATGCCGCACGAGCGATGTTCGGACGGCCGCACCCAGCGCGGGCAGCTCTGGCCTATGAGGTCGATGAAATCCCGGATCGGCATATCCGGCCCGTGCTTCTCTATCAGACGCGCGACGTTGTAGCGTCCTTTGCGGCCGCAGTGGCAGGTGAGCACCATGTGCGGCTTGGTGAACTCGGAGAGGGTTCGGAGCTTCTCGGGCATGCGGCTGATATGTTGACGACTGCCACGCGAGTCAATCCGTGTCGGGAAGTCCGGGGCGCTTATGCAACGCCCCGGATTGGTTGTGACACGCCGCATTGAAAACGTTCAATGTTCTGGAAGCCTTCCAAGCTGAATACGCGGGTTCGATTCCCGCTACCCGCTCCAGCCTTTTTCCTGCACGCGACAGCAATTGGCATTCGACTTTAGAGAAGCGTCGCATGCTGCTGATCACGTTGATTCTTTCTAAATCCGGCAGATCTATGCACGCAGGCGCGGCGAGTCTTTAAGAGAGGCCGAGACCTTGCCGTCCGGGCGGACGCAATTAAGTCTTGCGCAAATGCCGCGAAACCCTTAAACGGCTGCACAAACCGGCCCCGCCGGCTGATCAATCGTATTTGACCACAGGAAGCGTACCCATGGCAAAGAGCAAATTCGAGCGCAACAAGCCGCACGTCAACATTGGCACGATTGGCCACGTTGACCATGGCAAGACGTCGCTGACGGCAGCGATCACCAAGTATTTCGGCGAGTTCAAGGCGTAT
>NZ_LPUX01000052.1 GCF_001651865.1 Sinorhizobium glycinis | reverse complement strand
ATACGCCTTGAACTCGCCGAAATACTTGGTGATCGCTGCCGTCAGCGACGTCTTGCCATGGTCAACGTGGCCAATCGTGCCGATGTTGACGTGCGGCTTGTTGCGCTCGAATTTGCTCTTTGCCATTTTCGGCTCTCCGTTTCCTGTCCCTTAGAGGGGAAATCTTTTCATTCTGTTTCAGCGCGGCGGTATTCCGGTCACTTCTGACCGGAATACTTCGCCTGGATTTCCTGCGCGACGTTCGAGGGAACCGGCGCGTAGTGATCGAACAGCATCGTGTACTGAGCGCGGCCCTGCGACATCGAGCGCAGGTTGTCGACGTACTTGAACATGTTCGCGAGCGGCACGTGGGCATTGATCACCACGGCAACGCCGCGCGATTCCTGGCCCTGGATCTGGCCACGGCGAGAGTTCAAGTCGCCGATCACGTCACCGACGTAATCTTCCGGCGTGACCACCTCGACCTTCATGATCGGCTCGAGGAGCTGAGCGCCGGCCTTCTTGGCGGCTTCACGGAAGCAAGCGCGCGAAGCGATTTCGAACGCCAGAACCGAGGAGTCGACATCGTGGAACGCACCGTCGATGAGGGTGGCCTTAACGCCGAGCATCGGGAAGCCCGCGAGCGGACCCGAAGACAGAACGCTTTCGATACCCTTCTGAACGCCCGGGATGTATTCCTTCGGAACCGCACCGCCGACGATCTTGGATTCGAAGGCGAAGTCCTCGCCTTCCGGGTTCGGCTCGAAGACGATCTTGACGCGCGCGAACTGACCGGTACCACCGGACTGCTTCTTGTGCGTGTAGTCTTCTTCGTGCTGACGCGTGATGGTCTCACGGTAAGCAACCTGCGGAGCGCCGACGGATGCTTCGACCTTGAACTCGCGACGCATGCGGTCGACGATGATATCGAGGTGAAGTTCGCCCATGCCGGCGATGATCGTCTGGCCGGATTCCTCGTCGGTCTTGACACGGAAGGACGGGTCTTCTGCCGCCAGGCGGTTAAGCGCGAGGCCCATCTTTTCCTGGTCGCCCTTGGTCTTCGGCTCGATGGCGATCTGGATGACCGGCTCCGGGAATTCCATGCGCTCGAGGATAACCGGCTTCAGCGGATCGCAGAGCGTATCGCCGGTGGTGGTTTCCTTGAGGCCCGCGAGAGCAACGATGTCGCCGGCGAAGGCTTCTTCGATGTCTTCACGCGAATTGGAGTGCATCTGCAGCATGCGGCCGACGCGCTCGCGCTTTTCCTTGACCGTGTTCATCACCGACGTGCCCTTTTCGAGCTTGCCGGAATAGATGCGGGCGAAGGTCAGCGAACCGACGAAGGGGTCGTTCATGATCTTGAACGCCAGCATCGACAGCGGCTCGTTGTCGTCGGCCTTACGGGTGATCTCACCCTCGGTCTTGACGTCGATGCCCTTGATCGCCGGGATATCGATCGGCGACGGCAGGTAGTCGACAACGGCGTCGAGCAGCGGCTGAACGCCCTTGTTCTTGAAAGCCGTGCCGCAGAACATCGGATGGAACTTCACGTCGATCGTGCCGCGACGAACCAGTTCGCGGATCTTGTCGTTGTCCGGATAGGTGCCTTCGAGATAGGCTTCCATTGCCGCTTCGTCGATCTCGACAACCGTCTCGATCAGCTTCTCGCGGTATTCTTCAGCCTTGTCCTTCATGTCCGCCGGGATTTCGACGACATCCCACTGGGCGCCGAGCGATTCGTCGCGCCAGACGAGAGCATTCATCTCGATCAGGTCGACAACGCCCTTGAATTCGCTTTCAGCGCCGATCGGCAGCTGCATGACGACGGCGGTCGCGCCGAGACGCGTCTTGATCATCTCGACCGAGCGGTAGAAGTCCGCGCCGGTCTTGTCCATCTTGTTGCAGAAGATCATCCGCGGAACATTGTACTTCTCGGCCTGGCGCCAGACGGTTTCCGTCTGCGGCTCGACGCCGGCATTCGCATCGAGAAGCGCAATCGCGCCGTCGAGAACGCGCAGCGAACGCTCGACTTCGATGGTGAAGTCCACGTGGCCGGGGGTGTCGATGATGTTGAAGCGGCGCATCTTACCGTCACGGCCCTTCCAGAAGGTCGTGGTGGCTGCAGACGTGATCGTGATGCCGCGCTCCTGCTCCTGCTCCATCCAGTCCATCGTCGCGGCGCCGTCGTGAACTTCGCCGATCTTGTGGGACTTGCCGGTGTAGTAGAGGATGCGCTCGGTCGTCGTCGTCTTGCCGGCGTCGATATGCGCCATGATACCGAAATTTCGGTAATCTTCGATTTTATATTCGCGAGCCATGGGTGACTGCCTTTCGAGACGTGTTGCCGTTACCAGCGGTAGTGCGAGAACGCACGGTTGGCATCAGCCATCTTGTGCGTGTCTTCGCGCTTCTTCACGGCGCTGCCACGGTTGTTTGCCGCGTCCATGAGTTCGCCACAGAGGCGATCAACCATGGTCGTTTCGTTGCGCTTGCGTGCGGCCGCAATCAGCCAGCGGATGGCGAGGGCCTGGCGACGCTCCGGACGAACATCGACCGGAACCTGATAGGTAGCACCACCGACGCGGCGCGAACGCACTTCGACATGCGGAGCAATGTTGTCGAGGGCGGAATGGAACACGGCGATCGGTTCCTGCTTCAGCTTCGACTGGACTGCTTCGAAGGCACCATAGACGATGCTTTCTGCGACGGACTTCTTACCGTCCAGCATGATTGCGTTCATAAACTTCGTGACGACCAGATCACCGAACTTCGGATCCGGGTTGATCTCACGCTTTTCTGCTCTGTGGCGTCGGGACATACTTTTCGTCTCTCAACTTCTAAATCTAGTGACCAGCGAAATGGCGCCGGTTGCGATGTTATTTCGGACGCTTCGCGCCGTACTTCGAACGACGCTGCTTGCGGTTCTTCACACCCTGCGTATCGAGAACGCCGCGGATGATGTGGTAACGCACACCCGGAAGGTCCTTCACGCGACCGCCGCGGATCATCACCACGGAGTGCTCCTGAAGGTTGTGGCCTTCGCCGGGAATGTAGCCGATCACTTCGAAGCCGTTCGTCAGGCGGATCTTTGCAACCTTACGCAGAGCCGAGTTCGGCTTCTTCGGGGTCGTCGTGTAGACGCGGGTGCAAACGCCGCGCTTCTGCGGGTTTTCCTGCAGGGCAGGAACCTTGTTGCGCTTTACCTGTGCCTGACGCGGCTTGCGGATCAGCTGGTTTACGGTAGGCATGTAACCATCCCTTGCAAAAACTTGTCTCGTTACCCTTTCGGGCGGATCGTTGCCGTCGCCGGCGGTGCCGTACGCCTATGAAATGCGCAAAACGAGGGCCGATCCGCGTTTTGGCAGATGACCCCGACAAAAGCAGAGGACGCGCTATATCGCGCGTCTTGCGTGCAGCATTGTGTCTTCAGCGTGCGTTTGAACCTTGTTTGAGGCGAACTCCAGAACACGACGTTCCGAACCAGCCAGCCTCACATGGGCTCTGATGCGGCGGGGTGTACTGATTTCAGGTCGATCCGTCAAGGGCAATTAACAAATATTCTGGACCTTGCAGCCCTGATATGCCTGCAAAACAAGGCTTTGCGGCGGTGCCTGCGACAGGCGAAGACAAAAGCGGCATGTCAGCTCCCGATATTGTTCTCCGCGGTTAAAGAATCGGCAATATCTTTCTGACGCTTTCCATCGGCCATGAGTCGGCGAATGCCGCACTCGCCCGGTCGTGCTCCGCCCCCTCGCCTCAGCCGAATCGAATGGACAAGTGCTGCACGGCCATGGATCAAAAAGCGCCCGCGACTGTTATCCTGACAATGACTGGCCTCGTGGCTTATTCCTTCGCATGCCCACGAAAACCGCGGTAAGGTGGCCGGCATTTCGAAAGAGGACCTTCCCATGCCCATCACGCCCGACAACGATAATTCACCCGAAGAGCCGCTGGTCTTCGTCATCATCGGCAAGGCTTACGAGAACGATGGCGACGACGAGGGCATC
Source organism: Sinorhizobium glycinis (assembly GCF_001651865.1). Classification (GTDB taxonomy): domain Bacteria; phylum Pseudomonadota; class Alphaproteobacteria; order Rhizobiales; family Rhizobiaceae; genus Sinorhizobium; species Sinorhizobium glycinis. The sequence continues at coordinate 14,482 of NZ_LPUX01000052.1, read as the reverse complement.
GAGATTCACGTGATGCTCCGGGCGCCAGACGACGACACCGCCGTGCGGGAAGCGCTCAACGCGCTCGCCGAGGAGGGCTTCTTTCAAGCGGACCTCGACCAGATCGGAACCTTGACCGACATACCGGATGAGGAACCACACGCATCGGCCTATCAAGGTGCGCTCGAAGGAGAGGTCTCGATCATCCGCTTCGGATGAGCGAGCGCGCCAAGAATGAGATCAAACGAAGAAGCCGCCCGGATCGCTCCGGGCGGCTTCTTCAATCTTCCAAAGAGGGTAACGACCACCCTCTCCTTTCCAATCATTCGGCCGCAGCGTTTTCGTTCGCCATGTCGGCGAGCATCGGCGTCGCAGCATCGGCGCCCGTACCCTTGCGGCGCTCTTCGAGGATCAACTCGTCGCGCGCCGTGGCGATGCGGCGGATCTGCGTCATCGTACCACCGGTACCGGCCGGGATGAGACGCCCGACGATGACGTTTTCCTTGAGACCCTGCAGACTGTCCGTCTTGCCGGCGACCGCCGCTTCGGTGAGCACCTTGGTGGTCTCCTGGAACGACGCCGCGGAGATGAAGGATGGTGTCTGCAGCGATGCCTTGGTGATGCCGAGCAGCACCGGCTCACCGAAGGCCGGTTTCTTGCCTTCGGCAAGCAGCGCATCGTTGACGTCTTCGAGCTCGATGCGATCGACGTTGTCGCCGACGATGTAGCTCGAGTCACCGGCGTCGGTGATTTCGACCTTCTGCAGCATCTGCCGGACGATCACCTCGATGTGCTTGTCGTTGATGACAACGCCCTGCAGACGATAGACTTCCTGGATCTCGTTGACGAGGTAGGAAGCAAGCGCCTCAACGCCCTTGATCGCCAGGATGTCGTGCGGCGCCGGGTTGCCGTCGAGGATGTAGTCGCCCTTTTCGATGTAGTCGCCATCCTGAAGATGGAAAGGCTTGCCCTTCGGGATCAGGTATTCGACCGGCTCGACACCGTCTTCTGCCGGCTCGATCAGCACGCGACGCTTGTTCTTGTAGTCGCGGCCGAAGCGGACCGTGCCATCGATCTCCGCGATGATGGCGTGATCCTTCGGACGGCGGGCCTCGAAGAGCTCGGCGACGCGCGGCAGACCACCGGTGATGTCCTTGGTCTTGGCGCTTTCAAGCGGCGAACGGGCAAGAACGTCGCCCTGGCTGACCTTCTGTCCCGGTTCGACCGAAAGGATCGCATCGACCGAGAGCATGAAGCGGGCTTCGCCGCCGCGGGCCAGCTTTGCAATGCTGCCGTTCTTGTCCTTGATGACGATCGCCGGCTTCAGGTCCGTACCGCGCGGCGTCGAGCGCCAGTCGATAACCTGACGCTTGGTGATGCCGGTCGATTCGTCCGTCGATTCCAGAACCGAGATGCCGTCGACAACGTCTTCGAAGTGAACGACACCTTCGACTTCCGTCATCATCGGACGGGTGTAGGGATCCCACTCGGCGAAACGCTGGCCGCGCTTCACCTTGTCGCCGTCGTCGACGAAGATCTTCGAACCATAGGCAACGCGCTGCGAGGACCGCTCGACACCGCGTTCGTCCAGGATCTGGATCGCCATGTTGCGGCCCATGGCAACGAGTACGCCATCGGAGTTGCGCAGCATGTTGCGGTTCTTGATCTGGACCGTACCCTCGTAAGAGGCTTCCAGGAACGACTGGTCGACCACGGTCGCGGTACCGCCAAGGTGGAAGGTACGCATGGTCAGCTGCGTACCCGGCTCGCCGATCGACTGCGCCGCGATGACGCCGACGGCTTCGCCCATGTTGACGGGCGTACCGCGTGCCAGATCACGGCCGTAGCAGACGCCGCAGACGCCGGTCTGGATTTCGCAGGTCAGCGCCGAGCGAATGCGGACGGACTGAATGCCCGCCTTTTCGATGATTGCCACATCGGCTTCGAGGATCATCCTGCCCGCATCGACGATGCGTTCGCCGGTGACCGGGTTGTCGATGTTGTCGAGCGCCGTGCGACCGAGGATACGCTGACCGAGCGAGGCAACGACCTGGCCGGCATCGACGATCGCCGTCATCGTGAGGCCCTTATCGGTGCCGCAATCGACATGCGTGACGATGCAATCCTGCGCGACGTCGACGAGACGACGGGTCAGATAACCGGAGTTCGCGGTCTTCAAGGCGGTGTCCGCCAGACCCTTACGGGCACCGTGCGTCGAGTTGAAGTACTCGTTCACGGTCAGGCCTTCCTTGAAGTTCGAGATGATCGGCGTTTCGATGATCTCGCCCGACGGCTTGGCCATCAGGCCGCGCATGCCACCCAGCTGGCGCATCTGGTTCGGAGAACCACGAGCACCGGAGTGCGACATCATATAGATCGAGTTCATCGGCTTCTGGCGGCCGTTGTCGTCGAACTCGACCGCCTTGATGCGCGCCATCATCTCCTCGGCGACCTTTTCGGTTGCCTTGCCCCAGGCGTCGACCACCTTGTTGTACTTTTCGCCCTGGGTGATCAGGCCGTCATTGTACTGCTGCTCGTATTCCTTCACGAGCGCTTCCGTATCGCCGACGATCTTCACCTTGGTGTCCGGGATCACCATGTCGTCCTTGCCGAACGAAATGCCGGCGCGGCAGGCATGGGAGAAGCCGAGCTGCATGATCCGGTCGCAGAAGATCACCGTGTCCTTCTGGCCGCAATGGCGATAGACCGCGTCGATCATCTTCGAGATGTTCTTCTTGGTCATCTCCTGGTTGCAGATTTCAAACGGAACGTTCGGGTTCTTCGGCAGGAGCTCGCCGATGATCATGCGGCCGGGCGTCGTTTCGTAGATCTTCGAGACCGGCTTGCCCTCGGCGTCGACGGTCTTGTAGCGGCCACGAATCTTGGCATGCAGGGTGACGGCCTTGGTCTCCAGCGCATGGTGCAATTCGCCCATGTCGGAGAAGGCCATGCCTTCGCCCGGTTCGTTCTGGTTCAGGATCGACAGATAGTAGAGGCCGAGAACCATGTCCTGCGACGGCACGATGATCGGCGCGCCGTTCGCCGGATGCAGGATGTTGTTCGTCGACATCATCAGCACGCGGGCTTCAAGCTGGGCTTCGAGCGACAGCGGCACGTGAACGGCCATCTGGTCGCCGTCGAAGTCGGCGTTGAAGGCGGTGCAGACGAGCGGGTGCAACTGGATCGCCTTGCCCTCGACCAGGATCGGTTCGAAGGCCTGGATGCCCAGGCGGTGCAGCGTCGGCGCACGGTTCAGGAGAACCGGATGCTCGCGGATCACCTCGTCGAGGATATCCCAGACTTCCGGCTTTTCCTTTTCCACCAGCTTCTTCGCCTGCTTGACGGTCGACGAATAACCCTTGGCGTCGAGGCGGGCGTAGATGAACGGCTTGAAGAGCTCGAGCGCCATCTTCTTCGGCAGGCCGCACTGGTGCAGCTTGAGCTCCGGGCCGGTCACGATGACCGAGCGGCCGGAATAGTCGACGCGCTTGCCGAGCAGGTTCTGGCGGAAGCGGCCCTGCTTGCCCTTCAGCATGTCGGAGAGCGACTTCAGCGGACGCTTGTTGGCACCGGTGATGACCCGGCCGCGGCGGCCGTTGTCGAACAGCGCGTCGACGGATTCCTGCAGCATCCGCTTTTCGTTGCGGATGATGATGCCCGGCGCGCGCAGCTCGATCAGCCGCTTCAGACGGTTGTTACGGTTGATGACGCGGCGGTAGAGGTCGTTCAGGTCCGACGTCGCGAAACGGCCGCCATCGAGCGGCACGAGCGGACGCAGGTCCGGCGGGATCACCGGAACGACCTTCATGATCATCCATTCCGGGCGGTTGCCGGATTCCATGAAGTTCTCGACGATCTTCAGCCGCTTCATCAGCTTCTTCTGCTTCAGATCCGAGGTCGTCTCGGCCATTTCCGCGCGCAGGTCGCCGGCGATCTTTTCGAGATTCATCGAGGCGAGCATCTCGTAGATCGCCTCGGCGCCGATCATCGCGGTGAACTGGTCTTCACCGAACTCGTCGACGGCGATCATGTAGTCTTCTTCGCTGAGAAGCTGGTTCTCCTTGAGCGAAGTCAGGCCTGGCTCCGTGACGATGTAGTTCTCGAAATAGAGAACGCGCTCGATATCCTTCAGCGTCATGTCGAGCAGCGTAGCGATGCGGCTCGGCAGCGACTTCAGGAACCAGATGTGGGCAACAGGCGCTGCGAGCTCGATGTGGCCCATGCGCTCGCGGCGAACGCGCGACAGCGTGACCTCGACGCCGCACTTTTCGCAGATGATGCCCTTGTACTTCATGCGCTTGTACTTGCCGCACAGGCACTCGTAGTCCTTGATCGGGCCGAAGATGCGCGCGCAGAACAGACCATCGCGCTCCGGCTTGAAGGTGCGGTAGTTGATCGTCTCCGGCTTCTTGATCTCACCGTAAGACCAGGAAAGAATCTTCTCCGGCGACGCGATCGAAATCCGGATGGAATCGAAGGTCTGTGCAGGCACCTGCGGATTGAAAAGATTCATGACCTCTTGGTTCATGCCTGTCTCCTTTGCGGGCATTACGCGCTGAGCTTGGCGAGGGTGCCGGCAAATCCCGGGCGCCAGCCCCTGCCCCATAAACAGCTAAAACCGCATCGGCTGCGGCCCTGTTCCTGCCGCGGGCAAACGGGATGCCCGGCGGCGGAAACGGTGCGCGCCGCTTGAAGCGACACGCACCGGATATCGTCTTACTCCGCTGCGTCCGGCAGCTGCGCCGCGGTACCGAGGTCCTCGACCTTCGAGTTCTCCAACTCGACGGAGAGGCCGAGCGAGCGCATTTCCTTGACGAGAACGTTGAAGCTCTCCGGAATGCCCGCCTCGAACGTATCGTCGCCACGGACGATCGCCTCGTAGACCTTGGTGCGGCCGGCCACGTCGTCCGACTTGACCGTCAGCATTTCCTGCAGCGTGTAGGCGGCGCCGTAAGCTTCGAGCGCCCAGACCTCCATTTCGCCGAAGCGCTGGCCGCCGAACTGCGCCTTGCCGCCCAGCGGCTGCTGGGTGACGAGCGAGTACGGACCGATCGAACGGGCGTGGATCTTGTCGTCGACCAGGTGGTTGAGCTTCAGCATGTAGATGTAGCCCACCGTGACCTGGCGGTCGAAGGCCTCGCCGGTACGTCCGTCATAGAGCGTCGACTGACCGGTCACCTTCAGGCCGGCCTTGTTCAACATCTCGTTGACGTCGGCTTCGACGGCGCCGTCGAAGACCGGCGTTGCGATCGAAACGCCGCGGCGGGTCTGCTCGGCCAGCCGCACGATCGACTCGTCGTCGTACTGCTTGATCGGCTCGCCCTTCGGACCGGTGCCCATCACATCGTCGATCGTCTGGCGCAGCGGCTTGATGTCGCCGCTCTCGTGGTACGCCTCGAGCATTGCGCCGATCTTCTTGCCCATACCGGCGCAAGCCCAGCCGAGATGCGTCTCGAGGATCTGACCGACGTTCATGCGCGACGGCACGCCGAGCGGGTTCAGCACCACGTCGACATGCGTGCCGTCTTCGAGGAACGGCATGTCTTCGATCGGCACGATGCGCGACACGACGCCCTTGTTGCCGTGACGGCCGGCCATCTTGTCGCCCGGCTGGATCTTGCGCTTCACGGCGACGAAGACCTTGACCATCTTCATGACGCCCGGAGGCATCTCGTCACCGCGCTGGACCTTCTCGACCTTGTCCATGAAGCGCTGTTCGAGACGCGACTTGGATTCGTCGTACTGGGCGCGGAGCGCTTCGATCTCGCCCTGAGCCTTCTCGTCCTCGACGGCGAACATCCACCACTGCGAACGCGGATATTCGCTGATGACGGCGTTCGAAAGCTCGGTGCCCTTCTTGAAGCCCTTCGGGCCGGCAACGGCGACGTGACCGCGCAGCATGTCGATCAGGCGCGCATAGACGTTGCGATCGAGGATCGCCTGCTCGTCGTCGCGGTCCTTGGCGAGGCGTTCGATCTCCTCGCGTTCGATCGCCATCGCGCGCTCGTCCTTCTCCACGCCGTGGCGGTTGAAGACGCGAACTTCGACGACCGTACCGAAGGTGCCGGGCGGCATGCGCATGGACGTATCACGGACGTCCGAGGCCTTTTCGCCGAAGATGGCGCGCAGAAGCTTTTCTTCCGGCGTCATCGGGCTTTCGCCCTTCGGCGTGATCTTGCCGACCAGGATATCGCCCGGCTGAACTTCGGCGCCGATATAGACGATACCGGCTTCGTCGAGGTTCTTCAGCGCTTCTTCCGAGACGTTCGGAATGTCGCGCGTGATTTCTTCCGGACCGAGCTTGGTGTCGCGTGCCATGACTTCGAATTCCTCGATGTGGATCGAGGTGAAGACGTCATCGCGCACGATCCGCTCGGAAAGCAGGATCGAGTCTTCGTAGTTGTAGCCGTTCCAGGGCATGAAGGCGACGAGCGCGTTGCGGCCGAGCGCCAGATCACCCAGATCCGTCGACGGGCCGTCGGCGATGATGTCGCCCTTGTTCACCAGGTCACCGACGGTCACCAGCGGGCGCTGGTTGACGCAGGTGTTCTGGTTCGAACGCTGGAACTTCTGCAGACGGTAGATGTCGACGCCGGACTTCGACGGATCAAGGTCTTCGGTGGCGCGGATAACGATACGCGTCGCATCGACCTGGTCGACGACGCCGCCGCGGCGGGCGGCGATCGCCGCACCGGAGTCGCGCGCCACGACCGGCTCCATGCCGGTGCCGACGAACGGAGCCTCGGCTCTCAGCAGCGGCACAGCCTGACGCTGCATGTTCGAGCCCATCAGCGCGCGGTTGGCGTCATCGTTCTCGAGGAACGGGATGAGCGCCGCGGCGACCGAAACGAGCTGCTTCGGCGAAACGTCCATCAGGTTGATGTTGTCGCGCGGCGCCAGCATGACTTCACCGGCGTGACGGCAGACAACGAATTCTTCCGCGAAGGAGCTGTCGTCGTTCAGCGGCGAGTTGGCCTGGGCGACGTGATACTTCGCCTCTTCCATCGCCGACAGATAGACAACGTCGCTGGTCACCTTCCCGTCAACGATCTTGCGATACGGGCTCTCGATGAAGCCGTACTTGTTGACGCGGGCGAAGGTCGCGAGAGAGTTGATCAGACCGATGTTCGGACCTTCCGGCGTTTCGATCGGGCAGATACGGCCGTAGTGGGTCGGATGCACGTCGCGCACTTCGAAGCCGGCGCGCTCGCGGGTCAGGCCACCCGGGCCAAGGGCCGAAAGACGGCGCTTGTGGGTGATTTCCGACAGCGGGTTCACCTGGTCCATGAACTGCGAGAGCTGCGAGGAGCCGAAGAATTCACGAACGGCAGCAGCGGCCGGCTTCGCGTTGATCAGGTCCTGCGGCATCACGGTGTCGATCTCGATCGAGGACATGCGTTCCTTGATCGCACGCTCCATGCGCAGAAGACCCAGGCGGTACTGGTTCTCCATCAACTCGCCGACCGAGCGGACGCGACGGTTGCCGAGATTGTCGATGTCGTCGATCTCGCCCTTGCCGTCACGCAGTTCGACCAGCATCTTGACGACCGCCAGGATATCTTCCTTGCGCAGCGTGCGGACCGTGTCCGGCACGTCGAGGTCGAGGCGCATGTTCATCTTCACGCGGCCGACGGCCGAGAGGTCGTAGCGTTCGGCGTCGAAGAACAGCGCATTGAACATGGCTTCGGCGGAATCCATAGTCGGCGGCTCGCCCGGGCGCATGACGCGATAGATGTCGAACAGCGCATCCTGCCGGTTTTCGTTCTTGTCGGCAGCGAGCGTGTTGCGGATATAGGCGCCGACATTGATGTGGTCGATGTCGAGGACCGGAATCTCGTCAAACCCGGCCGACAGGATGACGGGAAGCGTCTTCTCGTCGATCTCGTCGCCGGCTTCCAGGTAGATTTCGCCGGTTTCGTAGTTGACGATGTCCTCGGCGAGGTAGTTGCCATAGAGGTCGTCGTCGGTCGCCTTGAGGGCCTTCAGGCCCTTTTCCTGCAACTGCCGCACCAGCCGCGGCGTCAGCTTCTTGCCGGCCTCGACGACCACTTCGCCGGTATCGGCATCGATCATGTCGGCGATCGCCTTCTGTCCCTTCAGGGCATCTGGCTGGAACGGCACGCGCCAGCCGTCGCCGTCGCGCTGGTAGAGCGACTGCGTATAGAAGGTGCTGAGGATTTCCTCGCCATCCATGCCGAGCGCCATCAGCAGCGACGTCACCGGGATCTTGCGGCGACGGTCGATACGCGCATGCACGATGTCCTTGGCGTCGAACTCGATGTCGAGCCATGAACCGCGATACGGAATGACACGCGCAGCGAAGAGCAGCTTGCCGGAGGAATGGCTCTTGCCTTTGTCGTGGTCGAAGAAGACGCCCGGCGAACGGTGCATCTGCGAGACGATGACGCGCTCGGTGCCGTTGACGATGAAGGTACCGTTGTCCGTCATGAGCGGCATGTCGCCCATGTAGACGTTCTGTTCCTTGATATCCTTGATCGACTTCGCGCCCGTATCTTCATCGATATCGAACACGATCAGGCGCAGCGTCACCTTGAGGGGTGCCGCATAGGTCAGGTCGCGCTGGCGGCATTCTTCGACGTCGAACTTCGGCGGTTCGAATTCGTAGGACACGAATTCGAGCATCGAAGCGCCCGAGAAATCCTTGATCGGAAATACCGACTTGAAAACAGCTTGAAGTCCCTCGTCGGGGCGCCCGCCTGCAGGCTCTTCCACCATCAGGAACTGGTCGTAGGATGCCTTCTGGACCTCGATGAGGTTGGGCATCTCTGCGACTTCGGGGATCTTACCAAAAAACTTGCGTACGCGCCTACGACCGTTGAACGAAAGGGTCTGAGCCATCGTCGCTCCTTGTCAATCTTGCATCCGGGCCTGCAACGGACGGGAACCGATGGCCAGTCGATCCCGTCGATCAAATGAGTCGTTCAATCTCGTCGAGCTTTTCGAAAGACGCCAGCACGGAACGCTGCGCTGTCTCGCGATCGCGACCATCCTCTTGAAGAACCCATTACCCAAAAGCCGTTTTCGACAGGCTTTTGGGTAATATGTTCCAAAAACGGTCAAAGAGAGGCGGCCACAAGGGCCCCCTCCCTTCGCATTTCGTCGAATTACTTGACGTCGACCTTCGCGCCAGCGTCTTCAAGCTTCTTCTTGAGGTCAGCAGCTTCGGCCTTGGAAACAGCTTCCTTGACCGGCTTCGGAGCGCCTTCGACCAGGTCCTTGGCTTCCTTCAGGCCGAGGCCGGTGATGGCGCGGACTTCCTTGATGACGTTGATCTTGTTCGCGCCGGCATCCGTCAGGATGACGTCGAACTCGGTCTTTTCTTCTTCAGCAGCGGCAGCAGCACCGCCGGCAGCACCGCCAGCAGCGGCAACAGCTACCGGAGCAGCGGCAGAAACGCCCCACTTTTCTTCGAGCAGCTTGGAAAGCTCAGCAGCTTCCAGGACGGTCAGCGAGGAGAGGTCTTCAACGATCTTTGCGAGATCAGCCATTTTACTTTTCCTTTAGTTCGGTTCGAACTGGTTTCAATTACAACAGCGAAATTCCGCCTCAGGCGGCTTCGTCCTTCTTGGCATAGGCCGAGAACACGCGGGCAAGCTGGCTTGCCGGTGCTGCGACAACCGTCGCGACGCGGGTTGCCGGGGCGTTGATGAGGCCCAGCAGCTTCGCGCGCAGCTCGTCCAGCGAAGGCAGGGTCGCGAGCGACTTGACACCTTCGGCGTTGAGCGTGGTTGTCCCCATGGCGCCGCCCAGAACAACGAGCTTGTCGTTGGTCTTGGCGAAATCCACGACGACCTTCGGAGCCGTTACGGGGTCGGCGCTGTAAGCGATCAGCGTCTGACCCTTGAAGAGATCGGTCATCCCTTCAGACTCCGTGCCCTGAAGAGCGATCTTGGCCAGGCGGTTTTTCGCGACTTTGACGGTGCCGCCAGCAGCGCGCATCTTCGAACGGAAGTCGTTCATCTGCGCAACTGTGACACCAGCATAGTGGGCCACGACAACCGAACCAGAAGCCTTGAAGACTTCGTTCAGCTCCGTGACGAATTCGCGTTTTTCCGCTCTTTCCACTGTCTGTCTCCAGTTGACAGGGTTGCTCATCGCAGCCCTGCCGGGTTTGCCTTTGTCACCCGGGATCATGCTCGATCCCAAGCAACGCTTAAGGATCCTGTCCCTTGGCGTTCCCGGATTCCCGGGTCTGACACAAGGCAAGCGAGGTTCGAACCGAATTTCGACGCCAGTGGCGCGATTTTGAAATCCAGATCTTACCCGTCTCATGCGGGCAATGGTGATTAAGGTAGAACCACCCGCAATCTCGGACAGGAGTTCCGGACCGGGGTCCGGATATTTCCGGCCCCGAAAGGCCGGAAATTCAGTTTCGGGCCGAGGCCCGCGAATTCATCAGGCGACGCTGAGCGTTGCCGGATCGATCTTGAGGCCGGGTCCCATCGTCGAGGAGATAGCCACGCGCTTGACGTAGTTACCCTTGGCGCCGGTCGGCTTCGCCTTGATCACCGCGTCTGCGAAAGCGCGGATGTTCTCCTCCAGCGCCTTGGCATCGAAGGAAGCCTTGCCGACGCCGGCGTGAACGATGCCCGCCTTCTCGACGCGGAACTCGACGGCACCGCCCTTCGAAGCCTTGACGGCCGCGGCGACGTCCATGGTGACGGTACCGACCTTCGGGTTCGGCATCATGCCGCGCGGGCCGAGAACCTTACCGAGACGGCCGACGAGCGGCATCATGTCCGGGGTCGCGATGCAGCGATCGAAGTCGATCTTGCCGCCCTGGACGATTTCGACCAGGTCTTCCGCCCCGACGACGTCGGCGCCGGCGGCCTTGGCTTCATCGGCCTTCGCACCCCGGGCGAAAACGGCGACGCGAACCGAGCGGCCGGTGCCGTTCGGCAGGTTGACGACGCCACGGACCATCTGGTCGGCATGGCGCGGATCGACGCCGAGGTTCATCGCCACTTCGATGGTCTCGTCGAACTTGGCGGTCGCACGCTCCTTGACGAGCGTCACGGCTTCGGTGAGCCCGTAGATCTTCGCCGGATCGACGCCCTCGCGGGACTTCTGTACACGCTTTGCAATCTTCGCCATGGTCTTAGCCCGTCACTTCCAGGCCCATGGAGCGGGCGGAGCCCTCGACCATTGCCATTGCGCCTTCGATATCGGCCGCGTTGAGGTCCTTCATCTTGGCCTCTGCGATCGTGCGGATCTGGGCCTTGGAGATCGAACCGGCCTTCGCCTTGCCCGGGGTCTTCGAACCGGACTGGATCTTCGCCTCGCGCTTCAGGAAGTAGCTGACCGGCGGCTGCTTCATGATGAAGGTGAAGGACTTGTCCTGGTAATAGGTGATGACGACCGGGATCGGCATACCCTTTTCCATTTCCTGCGTGGCGGCATTGAACGCCTTGCAGAATTCCATGATGTTAATGCCACGCTGACCAAGCGCAGGACCGATCGGCGGCGACGGGTTCGCCGAGCCGGCCTTCACCTGCAGCTTGAGCTGGCCTGCAACTTTCTTAGCCATTTCTCTCTGCCTCTATTTGCCCCGCCCGTCCAGGCCGGAAGCGGGAACTGTTCAGCCGGTTGCCCGACTCCTTGCCGGTCGGTTGACCGGCGGCTGCGGTTGCGTGGTGCGGACATACCGGACCGGCTAAGTCCGGATCCCTCCCACGCGCATGCGGATCACTCCGCCCGAGCGGGCCGACAAATCAGCCTGCCCATTTCAGTAAACTTACGCTCTTTCAGACCTTTTCGACCTGGCCGTATTCCAGTTCGACCGGCGTGGCGCGGCCGAAGATCGACACCTCGACCTTCAGGCGCGAGCGCTCCTCGTCGACATCCTGCACGATGCCGTTGAAGGAGGCGAAGGGGCCATCCGACACGCGGACCTGCTCGCCGATCTCGAAGGAGACCGAAGGCTTCGGACGCTCGACGCCGTCCTGCACCTGACCGAGAATCCGCTCCGCCTCATGGTCCGGAATCGGCACCGGCTTGCTGTCAGTGCCGAGAAATCCGGTCACCTTCGGGGTGTTCTTGATGAGGTGGTAAGCCTCGTCCGTCAAATTCGCCCGCACGAGAACATAGCCCGGGAAGAACTTCCGCTCGGCATCGACCTTGCGGCCGCGACGAACCTCGACCACCTTCTCGGTCGGCACGAGAATCTTTTCAAACAGGTGCGAGAGACCCTTCTGCCTCGCCTTCTCCTCGATCGATTCGGCGACCTTCTTCTCGAAATTCGAATAGGCGTGAACGATATACCAGCGCGCAGCCATCTAACTCTCCACCCAAATCAAGCGCCAACGTTGAGGATCAGGCTCATCAGCCAACCCATCAACTGGTCCGCACCAAAGAAGAAGGCGGCGGCAAAAGAGACCATGACGAAGACCATCAGCGTCGAGATCGTCGTCTCGCGCCGCGAAGGCCAAGTCACTTTTGACGTTTCGGAGCGTACCTGCTGCAGAAACGTGAACGGATTCGTTTTGGATGCCATAAAAATGCTCACGCCATTACGGCGCGTAAAGCCGATGTTTCAGCCCCACGCACCGCGTGTCTGTTTGGACCCTACATAAAGACCGATTGCAAAAACCACAAGAGCCGATCGGTCTTTTTTGTGAATATATAAGGGCGGCCTTGCCGCCCGTCCCGCACATTCTGGCCGAATTGAAACAACAGGGCAAGAAGGAGGAAAAGTGGCAGGGGCAGAGGGGCTCGAACCCCCGACCTGCGGTTTTGGAGACCGCCGCTCTACCAACTGAGCTATACCCCTAGACCCAGACGCGCAACCGCGACCAGATGCATCTCAAGTCTGCGGCTTCTTATTCAGTTTGCCGGATGCTTTCAAGCGCATTTGCAACAAAAGAGCAAAAAGCGCCAAGAAAAAATCCGATCATCGGCTCGCACCCGGCATCGCCCGGTGACTAGCTGTCAAGCGGCACATATTTTCGCCAATCGTGCTCCTCCTTGAAGCCGAGCACTTCGCGAACCTTCCGATTCGAGAGAAGCCCCTCGAACTCGCCGATCTCTCTGGTGAAGGGCACATCCGGATAGAATCGGCTGGCGAGCTCGCGCGTCGGCGTGTTCGCCGATACCGTATCGTTGCAGGCATTGAAGACCGCATACCCGAGCCCGTCTTTCTCGATGCAGAGCTTGACGATCTGGCCCAGGTCCCGCGCATCGATATAGCTCCAGGCAATCCGCTTGCGGACTTCGGGATGTGCGAAATAGTACGGGAAGCGCTCATATTCGTGGGGCTCGATCACATTGCCGATGCGCAGTGCGTAAATGTCGAAACCCGAGCGTTCTGCAAAGGCACGAGCGGTCTTTTCATTCACGACCTTGGAGAGGCCATAGGAATCCATCGGATTGACGTCGTAGTCCTCCTCCAGCGGGAAGCTGTGGAAGTCTCGATGCCCCTCCGCGAAGCAGACGCCGTAGGTCGTTTCGCTCGACGCGACGATGATCTTGCGGATGCCGAGCTTCACCGCCGCCTCGATGACGTTATAGGTGCCCATGACGTTGACGCGGAAGGTTTCGTTGTCCGGCTTGATCAGGATGCGCGGAATGGCAGCAAAGTGGACCACCGCATCGAAGGATTGCGGCCCCCTGCCCTGATCCATATCTGGAAAATCCCGATGCATCGACAGAGCGTTGAACATCTGGCCGCTGTCGGTGATGTCGGCGATCAGGTTCGTGACGCCGGGGCTGTCGAGCGGAACAAGGTCGACATTGTGCACTTCATAGCCCGCTTCGACGAGATAGGGCACGGCGTGCCGCCCGGCCTTGCCGGCGCCGCCGGTAAAGAGAATCCGCTTCTTCACGATGTGCTCCTCCGCCTCTGACGACGCAGGAGCCTGCCATTCCGACGAGACACATTCAAGTTTCGAGTGCGGCGAACAGCAGAAACACAAGACCCCGCGGTTGCCCGCGGGGTCTTCGGAATTGCTCGATGATCGCGGCGACGGCAGCTTGCGCCATCGCCTTTGCGATAATTACTCGACGATGCCGGCGCCGCGTGCAAATCGCGCTTGCGCGCCATTTGCACTTTTTTTGCTGCCGTCGGCAGCTTGCTCCATCGCCCTTGCGATAANGTTCGACGTCGACCGTCACGTTGTCGCCCGGCATCACCATTTCCGTGCCTTCCGGCAGCGTCACGATGCCGGTCACGTCCGTCGTGCGGAAGTAGAACTGCGGACGGTAGTTGGTGAAGAACGGCGTATGACGGCCGCCTTCTTCCTTCGTCAGGATGTAGGCTTCGGCCTTGAACTTGCGGTGCGGCTTGACCGAACCCGGCTTGCACAGAACCTGGCCGCGCTCGACGCCATTGCGGTCGACACCGCGCAGCAGCGCACCGATGTTGTCGCCGGCCTGGCCCTGGTCGAGCAGCTTGCGGAACATTTCGACGCCCGTGCAGGTCGTCTTCGTCGTCGGACGGATGCCGACGATCTCGATTTCCTCACCGACCTTGACGATGCCGCGCTCG
>NZ_LPUX01000051.1 GCF_001651865.1 Sinorhizobium glycinis | reverse complement strand
CCATGCCGCTCGACGACATCAACAAGGGCTTCGAACTGATGCATTCCGGCGAAAGCATCAGGAGCGTCGTGGTCTACTGAGGTCTCAACGGGAGTGTCGGGGCGCCGGATCGAATTTCCGGCGCTTTCCGTCCTGCGGAGAAGTTTATCGCGATGATCTATGTCGATGCCGACGCATGCCCGGTGAAGGCGGAAATCCTCAGGGTAGCCGAGCGCCATGGCTTCGAAGTCACCTTCGTCGCCAATTCGGGCCTGCGGCCCTCCCGCGACGCCATGGTCCACAATGTCATCGTATCGGCGGGCTTCGACGCTGCGGATAATTGGATTGCCGAGCACGCGGGCGAAGGCGATATCGTCATCACCGCCGACGTGCCGCTTGCCGGGCGCTGCGTCGCTACGGGCGCACTCGTCACCGGCCCCACCGGCCGTGTGTTCGACCAGACGAATATCGGGCTTGCTTCGGCAATGCGCGACCTCGGGGCGCATTTGCGAGAGACCGGCGAAAGCAAGGGCTATAATGCCTCTTTTACCGGGCGGGATCGCTCTGCCTTTCTCGAAACTCTTGACCGGCTCTGCCGTCGGGTCAAAACGTGAGGCCCGGAACGGCAGCGTGAGCGGCAAATGACATCAAAGACCCGGCTGAGACATTGGCCATTTTACCTGGCGCTTGCCGGTGCCCTTCTCAGTGCGCCGCTTGGGCATGTGCTGTTTCGCGCCGGGGGGATCGAGATCGCCGCCATCGTCTTCTTCTGCATCTACCTGACCATCACGGCCTTCCGGCTGCCGAAACTCACCGGAAGTTACCTAGAGGCAAATGCGCGCGATACCGGCGAGCCGGAGCCGATCATCTTTCTTGTGACGTTTTTGGCGGCCGCAGTATCGCTGGCGGCGCTGTTCATCGCGCTCGATCGCGCCGACGGCGGCGGCGCGATCGAATTGATCCTCGCCTTCGCCTCGGTCACGCTTGGATGGGCAACCATTCACACGATGGCGGCGCTGCATTATGCGCATCTATACTGGCTCGCCAACCGTCGTGCCAATGGCGGCGACCCGGCGTCGCGCGGGCTGGCCTTTCCGGAGACGGACGCGCCCGGCGGCTATGATTTTCTCTATTTCGCCTTCGTCATCGGCATGACCGCGCAGACCTCCGATGTCGCTATCACCACGACGGCGATGCGACGCGTCAACCTGATGCATGCGGTTGTTTCGTTCTTCTTCAACACGGTGCTCGTCGCAGCCGCGGTCAACGCCGCGGTCCAGCTTGCCGGCGGCACGCCATGACTACAGGGAGCATTCGATGAAAATCATCTCGCAGAACACCGCCTTTGGCGGCATGCAGGGCGTCTTCGCCCACGAATCGAAGGCCTGCAAGGGCGAAATGACCTTCGCGGTCTATGTGCCGCCGCAGGCGACGAGCGAACCGCGCCCGGTCGTCTGGTATCTTTCCGGCCTCACCTGCACCCATGCCAATGTCATGGAAAGGGGCGAATACCGCCGCATGGCCTCGGAACTCGGACTGATCGTCGTCTGCCCGGATACAAGCCCGCGCGGGGTCGACGTTCCGGACGAGCTGACGAACTGGCAGATGGGCAAGGGTGCCGGCTTCTATCTCGATGCGACGCAAGAGCCCTGGGCCGAGCACTACCGGATGTACAGCTACATCACCGAGGAACTGCCGGTCCTGATCCGCGAACAGTTCCGCGTCGACATGGACCGGCAGGGCATCTTCGGCCATTCCATGGGCGGCCATGGCGCGATGACCATCGCCCTCAAGAACCCCGGTCGCTTCCGGAGTTGCTCAGCCTTTGCGCCGATCGTCGCGCCATCTTCCGCCGACTGGTCGGTCGGCGCCTTCGAGAAATATCTCGGCGCTGATAAAGCCGCCTGGCGGAGATACGACACCTGCGCGCTGGTCGAGGACGGGGCGCGCTTCCCGGAGTTCCTGATCGATCAGGGCAAGGCGGATGGCTTCCTGGATAACGGTCTCAGGCCGTGGCTCTTCGAAGAGGCTGTCAAGGGCACGGGGATCGGCCTGACGCTTCGGATGCACGAGCGCTACGACCATTCTTATTATTTCATCTCGACCTTCATGGACGATCACCTGAAGTGGCACGCCGAAAGGCTCGGCTGAAACGCCCGTCGCTGGCGTTGAAGAGTCTTGCGTCAGGATGCCGGCTGGAAGCGCGGCCGGCCGGTAGACTCGATCACGCGCACGCTCGATTCCGCAAGGCCGTGATGGCCTTCGGTGTCGATTACGAGATGCCAGTGCGCGGTTTCCGGGATTGTCATCCGCAGAGGCGATTTCCGCGCCACGCCGCCGAAGAACTGGTGCTTCAGCGTTTCCGTGTAGCGCGTGAAGTTGACATCTGTCATCAGGCGAACATTGGCGACGGCCGACAGGGTGATCTCGATCCGCGTGCCGGCCCTTTGGGCGTTGAGATCGTAATGCGTGTAGTTCAGGGCTTGCTTGGCCATCGCCTTCGACCGGGACATATACATATATAAGATATCGCGCACGATAGTAGCGTTGTGCACTTAACGAATGGTGTTGTGTTCTCCTCCCCGCACTGGCCCTGATGGCCGCAATGGTCTAAAGCCACCCCTTGAAGAACTGGAAGCGGATCGCGGCAGATGTCAGGCATAGAACACAGGCAGGTGGACGGCGACGAGGCGGGCATGCGCCTCGACCGCTGGTTCAAGGTGCATTATCCGGGCTTGGGCTTCGGGCCGCTGCAGAAGCTGCTGCGTTCAGGCCAGATCCGCGTCGACGGCGCGCGGGCGAAATCCGACACGCGCGTCCAGCCTGGCCAGACGATCCGCGTTCCGCCGCTCGGTGTCGACGCGAAGGATACCAAATCGGGCCCGATCGGCGGGCGGGACCTGCGCCATTCGTCCGATGGAGAACTTCTGTCGCGCATGGTGCTCCACGAGGATGCCAAGGTCATCGTCCTCAACAAGCCGGCCGGCCTCGCGGTCCAGGGCGGCTCCGGCGTCAGCCGGCACATCGACAAGATGCTCGAGGCCTGGACGAACCAGAAGGGCGAAAAGCCGCGCCTCGTCCATCGTCTGGACCGGGACACCTCCGGCGTGCTCGTCATTGCCCGGACGCGTGGCGCGGCGCAGCAGCTGACGGCCGCCTTTCGCGAGCGCGACACCAGGAAGATCTACTGGTCGCTGGTCAAGGGCGTTCCGCGCAAGCGCGAGGACCGTATTTCCACCTGGCTGGTCAAGGAGCAGACGCCGGACGGCGACCGGATGCGAATCGCCAAGCACGGCGACGAAGGTGCCGACCACGCGATCTCCTACTACCGGATCATCGAGCAGGCCGGCCAGAACCTCGCCTGGCTGGAAATGGAACCCTATACCGGCCGGACGCATCAGCTCCGCGTCCACGCCGCCCATATCGGCCACCCGATCATCGGCGACCCGAAATATTTCGAAGCGGACATCAACTGGACCTTCCCCGGCGGCATCCAGAACCGGCTGCACCTGCACGCCCGCTTTATCGACATCCCGCATCCGAACGGCGGCCGCCTGAAGATTACCGCACCCCTACCGCCGCATATGGTGCAGAGCTGGAACCTGCTCGGCCTCGACGAGAACGCCGCCGGCGAGGACGACTGATGAAACTGGTGCTCTTCGATTGCGACGGAACGCTGGTCGACAGCGCCGGCCTCATCCATGAGGTGATGAGCCGCACCTTCGAGGCGTTCGATCTCCCCCGGCCGGAGGCGCAGGCGACGAGGGCGATCATCGGGCTGACGCTCGACATCGCTATCGCCCGGCTGTTGGGCCAGCTTCACGTCGACCCTCGCGCCACCGCGATGACGACACATTACAAGGCCATATTCAGCTCGGTACGCAGTGAGCAGATCTTTCAGGAAGCGCTGTTTCCGGGCATTGCCGAGATGGTGCAAGTTCTGGCCGGCCGCGACGAGGTGCTGATCGGCGCCGTGACCGGCAAGTCGAGACAGGGCCTCCGGCACATCGCCGCGACCCACGGCTTCGACAAGCTCTTCTTCGTCTCGCGCACGGCGGACGATTGCCCGTCGAAGCCGCATCCGGCCATGGTGATGGAGTGCTGCGTCGAGGCAGGCGTCGACCCGAGTGACACGATTGTCATCGGCGACGCGATCTACGATATGCAGATGGCAAAAGCGGCCGGGGCCGGCGCCCTCGGCGTTTCCTGGGGTTATGCCAGTGTTCCGGAGCTGATCGAGGCCGGCGCCGACCACATCGCCCGAGTGCCGGCAGACATCATCGAGTGGATGGAATTGAACCATGCCTGATATTCGCGACGATTTGAGCGGCGCACTCAGCCACGAGGATCCGGTGCGCCGCGCCCAGATCCAGATGCAGAAGCCGCTGCCAAAGCGGTTCTACAAGACCGTCGGCATCGCTGAGGCCGAGGGCGGCGGTCACGCAGTGCTTCTCGACGGACGGCCCGTCCGGACGCCCGCAAAGCGGCCGCTCGCCGTCCCGACGCTCAAGCTCGCCGAACTGCTCGCCGCCGAATGGGACGCGCAGGCCGAGATCATCGATCCTTCTGCCATGCCGCTGACCCGAATCGTCAACACCGCCATCGACGGCGTGGCGCTCGACCAGCGCGCGGTCTTCGACGAGATCGTGCGGTTCGCCGGCAGCGACCTTCTTTGCTATCGCGCCGACAGCCCCGCCGGCCTCGTGCAACGGCAGAACGAAATCTGGAACCCGGTTCTCGATTGGGCCGCCCAATCGCTCGGGGCCCGCTTCATCCTTGCCGAGGGCGTCATCCATCAGGAACAACCGCACGAGGCGATTTCGGCCTATGCGGAAGGGGTGCGCGCCTTTGCGACGCCGCTCGGCCTTGCCTGCCTGCACACCATCACCGCATTGACCGGATCGGCACTGCTGGCGCTCGCGTTCGGCATGGGGCGACTCTCGGCGGAAGACGCCTGGTCGGCCGCCCATGTCGACGAGGACTGGCAGATCGAACATTGGGGCACCGATGAGGAGGCCTTCCAACGGCGCGAGAGCCGCTGGAAGGAAATGCAGGCGGCGACTGCGGTGCTCGACGCGTTGAAATAGGCACGGAGCGCAGGTGTCGAGGACAGTTGGGCACGATTGCCCCCTCACCCAGTCCCTCTCCCCGTAAGAACGGGGAGAGGGACTGGGACGTCGCCGCGAGTCCCCTTCGCCCCGCCTGCGGGGAGAAGGTGGCCGGCAGGCCGGATGAGGGGCGAATTGCCCGTATCTGAGCCTCAAGCCGCGAACTTCAATCCGGCAATACCGGCGACGATCAGGCCGATGCAGCCGAGGCGAACGGCCGTCGCGGGCTCGGCGAAGAGAACAATGCCGAGCACCACGGTGCCGATCGTGCCGATGCCGGTCCAGATCGCATAGGCCGTGCCGAGAGGCAGTGTGCGAACGGCAATTCCAAGCAGGACGACACTCAGGATCATCGAGCCAACCGTCAGCACGGTCGGCGTCAGCCGCGTGAAGCCATCCGTGTATTTAAGACCGATTGCCCAGCCGATTTCGAGAAGGCCGGCGAGAAGCAGAGTGAACCAGGCCAATTCAGGCTCCTTCAACTGGAGCGAGGCCGTCCCCGCGGGTGTTCGGGTCGATCAGGATCGCGCCCGTGCAGCCGTCTGCATCATCGTCTCTCTGCCACAAGCTCATATGTGCGGCAAGCGGCCGGGCGGCAAACCTGCCCTGCCTCACCGGCACGGCTCGTCATGAATTCCGCTCGCGCCGGAGTTTCGCCCACCACTCGAGCCGCTTGCGAATGTCCCTTTCGAAGCCCCTCTCTGGAGGATCATAGAAGGTTTTCCGACCCATCTTCTCTGGGAAGTAATCCTGCCCGGAAAAGGCATCCGGCTCGTCGTGGTCGTAGCGATAGCCCTCGCCGTAGCCCTCGCCCTTCATGAGCTTGGTCGGGGCATTGAGAATATGCTTCGGCGGCAGGAGCGAGCCGTTCTCCTTGGCCGCGCGCATCGCCCCCTTGTAGGCGGTATAGAGCGCATTCGATTTCGGCGCCGTGGCCAGATAGACGCAGGCCTGCGCCAGTGCCAGTTCCCCTTCCGGCGAACCGAGGTAGTCGTAGGCGTCCTTGGCGGCGTTGCAGATCACCAGCGCCTGCGGGTCGGCAAGGCCGATATCCTCGATCGCCATGCGCACCAGCCGCCTGCCGATATACAAAGGATCCTCGCCGGCATCGAGCATGCGGCAGAGATAGTAGAGTGCGGCATCCGGGTCTGAGCCGCGAACCGACTTGTGAAGCGCCGAAATCAGGTTGTAGTGGCCGTCCTGGCTCTTGTCGTAGACAGGCGCGCGGCGCTGGACGATTTCCCGCAGCGCCTCGGAATCGAAAATCTCGTCCTTGCGCGCTGCCCGCCAGACCTCTTCGGCAAGCGTCAGCACCGCCCGGCCGTCGCCGTCCGCCATGCGGATCAGGCTGGCGCGGGCGTCCTCGTCGAGCGGCAACGGCTTGCCCTCGGCCTGTTCCGCGCGCTTCAGGAGTTCCTCGAGGCTCGCCTCGTCGTGCGGCTTGAACGTCAGCACCCGCGCCCGCGAAAGGAGCGCGGCATTGAGCTCGAAGGACGGATTCTCCGTAGTGGCACCGACCAGGATAACCGTCCCGTCTTCCATGACCGGCAGGAAACTGTCCTGCTGGGCGCGGTTGAAGCGATGAATCTCGTCCACGAACAACAGCGTCTGCCGCCCCGACATGCGCCGGGCACGGGCCGAATCAAAGACTTTCTTGAGGTCGGCGACGCCGGAAAAGATCGCCGAGATCTGCTCGAAGGCGAGGCCGGCTTCCCCCGAAAGCAGACGGGCGACGGTGGTCTTGCCGGTACCTGGCGGTCCCCAGAAGATCATGGAGCCGAGCGAGCCCGAGGCGATCATTCGTGTCAGAGCGCCGTCCGCGCCGGTCAAATGTTCCTGCCCCGTCACCTCGGCAAGCGTTCGCGGCCGCAGCCGATCGGCAAGCGGTCTGGCCGAGGCCATCTCCGGTGGCTCAATTGGGGAAAACAGATCGCTCATCGGAAGAACTGTCGGATAAGCTGGCCGTCGCGCTCGATCTCGACGCGCCAGAACGAGGCGTCTTCGGCAACGACGCTTTCCAGCGTTTTCGAGTTGTCGATCGGCGTTCCATTGACGGATCGTACGATATCTTTCGGTTCGAGGCCAATACGCGCCGCGGGCGAGCCGCGATTGACTTCGGTGACGACGACGCCCTGCAGCGACGTCGGCATGCGCAGCTCGTCGGCGAGGCGCGGCGAAAGATTGGCGACGACGGCGCCGGCAAAGGGGTTCCTCCCCTCGATCAGCCGTTCGTCGCGCGGCGCGGTTTCCGGTGCTCGCTCCAGCTTCAGGGTGATGTCGTGCGCCTCTCCGTGTTCGGTAACCGTAACCCGCGCCTCATGGCCTATGCCGACGGTCGTCAAACGGTAACCGAGCGCATCCGGGTGCTCCACGGGTACGCCGTTGACGGCCGTGACCACCTGTCCCGGCTTCATGCCGGCGCTCGCCGCCGGCCCGCCCGGCTGGACAGCCGCCACCAGTGCGCCCCGGGCACGATCAAGCCCGAGCGCGTCTGCGACATCGGAGGTGACCGGCTCGAAGGTCGCGCCGACGAAGGGGCGAATGAAGGAGCCGTTACCACCCTCGGCGGATGCGACGAAGACCTTGACCAGGTTTGCCGGGATCGCGAAGCCGACGCCGTTCGAGCCACCGCCCCGCGAGAAGATCGCGGTGTTGATGCCGATCAGTTCACCCTTCATGTTGATCAGGCCCCCGCCGGAATTTCCGGGATTGATTGCCGCGTCGGTCTGGATGAAGAAACCGAAATCACCGTTGGAGATCTGGTTGCGGGCAAGCGCGGATACGATGCCGCTGGTCACCGTCTGACCCACGCCGAACGGGTTGCCCATCGCCAGCACCAGATCGCCGACTTCCACCGCGTCGGAATCACCGATCGGGACGATATCAAACGGACCATCCGCCTCGATCTTGAGGACCGCGAGATCCAGGCGATCGTCCTTGAGGACGATCTTGCACGGGTACTCACGCCCGTCGGCGAGCGCCACCTTTATGTCGTCGGCGCCCTCGATGACGTGATTGTTGGTAACGACGATACCGTCGCGACGGACGATCACGCCCGAACCGAGAGATGACTGCTTTTCCGTCCGGTTCGGCATGCGCTGACCGAAGAACTCCTCGAAGAAAGGATCGCCGGCGAAGACCGATCGCCGCTCGACGGCACGCTCGGCATAGACATTCACCACGGCATTCGCCGTCTGCTTGACCAGCGGCGCGAAGGAGAGCTGCATTTGCGTGTGGGATTGGGGGACGGTCTTGACGTCCTGCGCTGCGGCCGGTGCCGACATGGCAATCGCAAGAACAAGAGCCGGCAGGGCTCGACGGCCAAAAATCATGAAGCATTCTCCCTTGGTTGCCGCTAGTTCAGATAGGATTTCGCAACAAAAAAGGCAAACGCGAGGCTGCCGCTCGGTGATCAAGCACGCTCGCGATTTCAGCCGTCTTTTCGGGATTTTGCCGCGGCCCTTCCATGAAATTTTCGCGGCGCTTTTTCCCACTCACGCGCCGCGCACGAAAACGTGGTCTCCCCCATCTTTCCCAGTGATCGAATCTCTGGTCATCTTGGCTGAACCTACCTTTCAGTCCTTGTCGAGGAAGCACCATGCCCGCCTACCGCCCACCGCGGATCGCCGCATCCGAAATCACTCCGGAGCGCTTCTTCCTCGATCGTCGCAGCTTTCTCGCCGCCGCAGGCGGCCTTGTTCTCGGTGGAGCGAGCGTGGCTCACGCGGCGGAGCTCAAGGCTTCTGCCAGCCCCTTCAAGGTCGATGAGGCCCTGACGCCCGAAAAGGACGTCACCAGCTACAATAATTTCTACGAGTTCGGCACGGGAAAGGGCGACCCGGCCGCCAATTCGGGCGGCTTCAAGCCGACCCCCTGGAGCGTGAAGGTCGACGGCCTCGTCGGCAAGCCCAAGGAATTCGGCCTCGAGGAACTCCTCGCCTTACCTCTCGAAGAGCGAACCTACCGGATGCGCTGCGTCGAGGCCTGGTCGATGGTGATCCCCTGGATCGGCTTCTCGCTGGCCAACCTCCTCGACAAGGTCGAACCTCTCGGCAGTGCCAAGTATGTCGCGTTCGAAACCGTGGTGCGACCTGAGGAAATGCCCGGCCAATCCGGTTACTTCCAGCCGCTGCCCTGGCCCTATCGAGAGGGCTTGCGGCTCGACGAAGCACGCCATCCCCTGACGATTCTCGCCGTCGGCCTCTACGGCAAGACCTTGCCGAACCAGAACGGCGCACCGATACGGCTGGTGGTCCCGTGGAAATACGGTTTCAAGGGAATCAAGTCGATCGTCCGCATCTCGCTTACCGAAACCGCCCCTCCCTGTACCTGGAACCTCGCCGCCCCGGATGAATACGGCTTCTATGCGAATGTGAACCCGGCGGTCGATCACCCACGCTGGAGCCAGGCAACGGAAAACCGCATCGGCGAAGGCGGGTTCTTCGGTTCCAACCGCCGCGACACGCTTCCCTTCAACGGCTACACCGAAGACGTCGCCGGGCTTTATGCCGGCATGGACCTCAAGGTAAACTTCTGATCATGGCCGCCATACCCCTCTTGCCCAAGCGCTTCCACGGCCCCTCCGTCTGGGCGCTCTACGCGCTGGGCTTCATCCCCGCGGCATTGGCATTCTATCTCGGCGCCACCGGCCAATTGCCTGGCAATGCAGTCAAGGAATTCGAGCACCTGCTCGGCCTATGGGCGCTGCGCTTCCTCGTGGCGACGCTGACGATCACGCCGCTTCGCGATCTCTTCGGCCTCAACTGGTTGAGGTACCGCCGCGCCCTCGGCCTGCTCGCCTTTTACTACGTGCTGATGCACTTCACCGCCTACATGCTGCTCGACCAGATGCTGCGCATCCCAGCGATCGTCGCCGACATTGCCCGCCGGCCTTTCATAACGATCGGCATGGCGGCCCTCATCATGCTGATCCCCCTGGCGCTTACTTCGAACAACTGGTCGATCCGCAAGCTTGGCCAGCGGTGGAACAAGCTGCACCGGCTCGCCTATGTGATCGCCGCCGCCGGCGCGCTGCATTTCGCGATGGCCGTCAAGGTCGTGGGACCGAAGCAGATGCTCTACATTTTCCTCGTCGCGCTGCTGCTTGCCTGGCGTGCGGTGCGAACGCCCTTCCTGCGCTGGAAGAGGCAACGGACTGCAGTGACGCGATCCCATCCCGCGACGCAAAAAGCGGCCGGGTGAAACTCACCCGGCCGCTCCAATTCGGTTGGGAAGCTACCCTGATTAGGCTGCTTCAGTTGCTTCCGCTTCAGCGGCGACGCGAGCGCGGTCCTTCGCGCCCTTGGCATCGACGTCGCGGTCAACGAATTCGATGACCGCGAGCGGGGCATTGTCGCCCTGGCGGAAGCCGGCCTTCATGATGCGCAGGTAGCCGCCGTTGCGGGTGGCGTAGCGCGATGCGATCGCATCGAACAGCTTCGAGACGACGGCAACGTCGCGGATCTGCGAGATCGCCTGGCGGCGGGCATGCAGGTCGCCGCGCTTGCCGAGCGTGACGAGCTTCTCGACGATCGGACGGATTTCCTTGGCCTTCGGCAGGGTCGTGACGATCTGCTCGTGCTCGATCAGCGACGCCGCCATGTTGGCAAACATCGCCTTGCGGTGGCTGGCGGTTCTATTCAGCTTGCGGCCGGCTTTACCGTGGCGCATGGCTAGTCTCCTTTACTTGCAGGCATCCGCCTGCAGTTTAATGGGTTAGTACTGGTCTTCGTAACGCTTGGCGAGATCTTCGATGTTCTCCGGCGGCCAGGACGGCACTTCCATGCCGAGGTGAAGGCCCATGGAAGCGAGAACTTCCTTGATCTCGTTGAGCGACTTGCGACCGAAGTTCGGCGTCCGGAGCATTTCCGCTTCGGTCTTCTGAATGAGGTCGCCGATATAGACGATGTTGTCGTTCTTCAGGCAGTTGGCCGAACGGACGGAGAGTTCCAGTTCGTCGACCTTCTTGAGAAGCGCCGGGTTGAATGCGAGCTCTGTGACTGCCTCTTCCTCGGCTTCCTTCTGCGGCTCGTCGAAATTGACGAAGACCGACAGCTGGTCCTGAAGAATGCGGGCGGCGAACGCGATCGCGTCTTCGCCCGTGACGGAGCCATCGGTCTCGATCGACATCGTCAGCTTGTCATAGTCGAGAACCTGGCCTTCGCGGGTGTTCTCAACCTTGTAGGACACCTTCTTGACCGGCGAATAGAGGCTGTCGACCGGGATGAGACCGATCGGTGCATCTTCCGAACGGTTCCGCTCAGCCGGCACATAGCCCTTGCCGTTGTTGACGGTGAATTCCATGCGGATTTCCGCGCCCTCGTCGAGGGTGCAGATCACATGGTGTGGGTTGAGGATCTCGATATCGCCAACCGTCTGGATATCGCCGGCCGTAACGACTCCCGGACCCTGCTTGCGCACGACCATGCGCTTGGAATCGTCGCCATCCATCTTGATGGCGATTTCCTTGATGTTGAGCACGATGTCCGTCACGTCTTCCCGCACACCCGGGATCGAGGAGAACTCGTGCAATACGCCGTCGATCTGCACCGCGGTGACGGCAGCACCGCGCAGCGACGACAAAAGCACGCGACGAAGCGCGTTGCCGAGGGTCAGACCAAAGCCGCGCTCAAGCGGTTCCGCCACCAGCGTTGCCTTGGTGCGGCCGGAGGAGGTGAAATCCACCTTGTTCGGCTTGATCAGTTCCTGCCAATTTTTCTGGATCATGTTTTCTGCCTTCCGTTCGTTGCCACCATCCAATCGTGGCAACCGAGCCCCGAAGTCCGGGAGAACGCTCCCGCGCTCTCACCGGAATCTTGAATACAAATGATCAGACGCGGCGCTTCTTGCGCGGGCGGCAGCCGTTGTGCGGGATCGGCGTCACGTCGCGGATCGACGTGATCATGAAGCCCGCAGCCTGCAGCGCGCGAAGGGCGGATTCACGGCCCGAACCCGGTCCGCAAACTTCCACTTCCAGCGACTTCATGCCGTGTTCCTGGGCCTTCTTGGCGCAGTCTTCGGCGGCGATCTGAGCGGCGAACGGGGTCGACTTGCGCGAACCCTTGAAGCCCTTTGCACCGGCAGACGACCAGGCAATTGCATTGCCCTGTGCGTCGGTGATGGTGATCATCGTGTTGTTGAACGACGAATTGACGTGCGCGACGCCAGACGTGATGTTCTTGCGCTCGCGGCGGCGAACGCGGGTGGCTTCCTTGGCCATGGGATCCCTTTCTTAGATCTCTGCACCGCCGTAATTCCAGCGGCTCCACCGGGAAAAGGATTGGTCGTCCCCTACCCTGCATCTTCGATTTTCACGAAACCGGCACGCCGGCTCCGCATTAGCTTCGCTGAACCGAGAGCGGCCCTGCGCAGGTCGGGCACGCGCCCTTCCCAAACTGCAAAAGGAGGCCGGCGCGGGCGCCAGCCTCCCGATCTCCCTTTGCGGGAAATTACTTCTTCTTGCCGGCGATCGCCTTTGCCGGACCCTTGCGGGTGCGGGCATTGGTGTGCGTGCGCTGGCCGCGCACCGGCAGGCCGCGACGATGACGCAGGCCACGATAGCAGCCGAGGTCCATCAGGCGCTTGATGTTCATCGCCGTTTCGCGGCGCAGGTCGCCCTCGACCTGGTAGTCGCGGTCGATCGTCTCGCGGACCTGAAGGACTTCGGCGTCCGTCAGCTGGTGTACGCGACGGTCAGCCGGAATGCCGACCTTCTCGATGATTTCCTGCGCGAATTTCGGGCCGATCCCGTGAATGTAGGTCAGCGCGATGACGACGCGCTTTGCCGTCGGGATGTTGACGCCAGCGATACGTGCCACGTCTATTCTCCTTGCGTTCCAGTTGCCATCCGGCAATAGGTGCTTCGTTACGCGACCTCGAAGAGCCGCACGTTGATTGAGGTTCGAGACACGTCAAAAACGACCGTACCCGGACTTCTTTGTTTTGAAGACCGCGCCGATCGCTTCTCATGTCGCGAGTTGACGCTGTCTTTGGAGGAATCACCCGGAAAAGTCAACTCCCCGGCGCTTCCATTTTGGCAAAGACGACAGCCTATGCCAGAATCTTGTCGATCTCGGCGGTGACCGCTTCCACGTCCGCCATCCCGTCAACGGTCTTCAACTGACCGGTGCGGGCATAGTGCTCCGAAAGCGGAGCAGTTTTTTCCCTGTATTCCTTCAAGCGACGCTTGAAGGCCTCGGGATTGTCGTCGGAGCGCACCGTACCGCCGGCGGCGACGGTTTCCGCTACGCGATTCTCCATACGCCGGACAAGGGCCGCCTCGTCAACCTTCAGCTCGATGACGGCGTCCAGTTGCAGCCCCTTGGCCTCGAGCATCCGATCGAGCGCAATCGCCTGCGGAACCGTGCGCGGATAGCCATCAAGAATGAAACCTTTCGCACAGTCCGGTGCGTCGATGCGGTCGGAGACGATTTCGTTGACGATTTCATCGGAGACCAGCTGGCCGGCATCCATCACGGCTTTCGCTCGCTTGCCGACCTCGGTTGCCTGAGCAACGGCCGCGCGCAGCATGTCCCCTGTGGAAAGCTGCGGGATGCCGTATCTCTCCGTCAGAAGCTTGGCCTGCGTACCCTTGCCGGCGCCCGGTGGTCCCAAAAAAATAAGTCTCATCGTCCCCTCTTTCCTCCGCGCAGCTTCGACTTCTTGATCAGCCCCTCATACTGCTGGGCGATGAGGTGACCCTGGATCTGTGCTACCGTATCAAGGGTCACGCTGACAACAATCAAAAGCGACGTACCACCAAGGTAGAACGGCACGCCTGTCTGAGAGATGAGAATCTCCGGCAGGATGCAGACGAAGATCAGGTAGATCGCACCGATAAGGGTGATGCGGGTCAGAACGTAGTCAATGTATTCGGCCGTGCGCTCGCCAGGACGGATCCCTGGAATGAAGCCGCCATGCTTCTTCAAATTATCGGCCGTATCCTTCGGGTTGAAGACGATCGCCGTGTAGAAGAAGGCGAAGAAGGCGATCATCGCACCATAGAACAGCATGTAGAGCGGCTGGCCATGGGCGAGCGCACCGACGATCGTGGTCGCCCAACCGGGCAGCGTCGCGGCATTGGCGAAACCGGCAAGGGTCGCGGGCAGCAAGAGCAGCGACGAGGCGAAGATCGCCGGGATCACGCCCGAGGTGTTGAGCTTCAGCGGCAGGTGCGAGGTGTCGCCCTGGAACATGCGGTTGCCGACCTGGCGCTTCGGATACTGGATCAGCAAGCGGCGCTGGGCGCGCTCGACGAAGACGATCAGCGCGATGACCGCAACGACCATCACGATGATCGCCAGGATCAGCGGCGTCGAGAGCGCGCCGGTGCGGCCGAGTTCCAGCGTGCCTGCCAGCGCGCCCGGCAGAGCTGCGACGATGCCGGCGAAGATGATCAGCGAGATACCGTTGCCGATGCCGCGCGAGGTGATCTGCTCGCCGAGCCACATCAGGAACATCGTGCCGCCGAGCAGCGAGACGACGGTGGAAATCCGGAAGAACCAGCCCGGATCGTTGACGAGGCCGCTACCGCTTTCGAGACCGACCGCAATGCCATAGGCCTGCATGGCGCCCAGAAGAACCGTGCCGTAGCGCGTATATTGGTTGATGACCTTGCGGCCCTGCTCGCCTTCCTTCTTCAGCTGCTCGAGCGCCGGAACGACCGAGGTCATCAGCTGCACGATGATCGAGGCGGAGATATAGGGCATGATGCCGAGCGCGAAGATCGCCATGCGCTCCACTGCACCGCCCGAAAACATGTTGAACAGGCCAAGGATGCCGCCGGACTGGCCCTGGAAAGCCTGGGCGAACGCGTCCGGATTGAGGCCGGGCAGCGGGATATAGGTGCCAAGACGGTAAACCAGAAGCGCACCGAGGGTGAACCAGAGCCTTTTCTTCAGATCTTCCGCTTTGGCGAAAGTCGAGAAATTCAGGTTCGAGGCGAGCTGTTCCGCTGCAGAAGCCATGCAATTCTCCGCGTACCAAGTCTCGGAAACAGCGGGAAAGACCCGGTCAGTTCCGGCAAGAGTAAGTCTTCGTCGTTGAAAACCGGGCGCGAGGCGATTGTCGCTGCAATCGGATGCCTCACCGTGGTTTCCGTTGTGTCCCGTCGCGGCAAGTGATTCGCCGCCCTCGGACGTGAGGCTCACATATGGGAGCAAAACCGCCCGGCGTGAAGCACCCCGGGCGGTTCATCAGTCATATTATTCCGCAGCGGCGGCTGCGAGCAGCTTCACCGAGCCGCCGGCCTTTTCGATCTTCTCGACGGCCGGCTTGGAAGCGCCGGCGACTTCGAGCGAGATCTTCGCCTTCAATTCGCCGTCAGCGAGGACGCGGACACCGTCCTTCTCGCGGCGGATGACGCCGGCGGCCTTCAGGGCAGCCGCATCGATGGTCTGGGAAGCGTCGAGCTTCTTGGCATCGATTGCCGTCTGAATACGGCCGAGCGACACGACAACGAACTCCGAAGCGAAGATGTTGTTGAAGCCACGCTTCGGCAGGCGGCGGTAGATGGGCATCTGGCCGCCTTCGAAGCCGTTGATCGCGACGCCCGAACGAGCCTTCTGACCCTTCACGCCGCGACCGGCGGTTTTGCCGGAGCCGGAGCCGATACCGCGGCCAAGACGCTTGCGGCTCTTGGTTGCGCCCTCGTTGTCCTTGATTTCATTCAGTTTCATATCTCGATCCCCCTCACTTCTCGTCGACGACGCGAACGAGGTGCTGGACGGCCCGGATCATGCCGCGAACGGCCGGAGTGTCCTCCAGCGTGCGAACCCGGTGCATCTTGTTGAGGCCCAGACCGACAAGCGTCTGACGCTGTACGGCCGGACGGCGGATGGGGCTACCAATCTGCTCGACGGTAACCGTCTTCTTGGCAACTTCTTTCTTAGCCATCTGTCAGCTCCCTTATTCTTCGGAAGCAGCGCCGGCGGCAACGCGACGGGCCTGGAGCGTGGCGTACTTCATGCCGCGCTGTGCCGCGATGTCCTTCGGGTGCATCTGGTTCTTCAGCGCGTCGAAAGTGGCGCGAACCATGTTGTAGGGGTTCGACGAACCGGTCGACTTGGCGACGACGTCGTGAACGCCGAGCGTCTCAAAGACGGCGCGCATCGGACCGCCGGCGATGATACCGGTACCGGCCTTGGCCGAGCGCAGCAGCACCTTGCCGGCGCCGTGACGGCCGTTGACGTCGTGATGCAGCGTGCGGCCGCCGCGCAGCGGCACGAAGATCAGGTCGCGCTTGGCGGCTTCGGTTGCCTTGCGGATGGCTTCCGGCACTTCGCGCGCCTTGCCATGACCAAAGCCGACGCGGCCCTTCTGGTCGCCGACGACGACGAGAGCGGCGAAACCGAAACGACGACCGCCCTTCACCACCTTGGCGACGCGGTTGATTGCGACGAGCTTATCGACAAATTCGCTGTCGCGCTCTTCACGGTTCTGGCGATCTTCGCGAGAACCTCTTCTTTCTTGTGCCATTGTCCTCTTCCTTTTTCTTTTCCGGGTGCAATCGGCAGATTGACGAAAGTCGCCTCGTACAAGCCGAAGCGACCGGGGTAATGCGAGGCGGAATCCGCCCGGACATCTCTGCCCGGGCGGTGAACCTTAGAAGTTCAGGCCGCCTTCGCGGGCTGCCTCGGCGAGCGCCTTGACGCGGCCGTGGTAGATGAAGGCGCCGCGATCGAAGACGACGTCCTTGACGCCTGCCTTGGAAGCGCGCTCGGCGAGGAGCTTGCCGACGGCAGCGGCTGCTGCCGTGTCGGCGCCGGTCTTCAGCGAAGACTTGAGATCCGCCTCAAGAGTCGAGGCAGCGGCGATCGTCTTGCCGGCAACGTCATCGATGATCTGCGCATAGATGTTCTTCGACGAGCGATGAACCGACAGGCGCGGGCGGCCATTGGCGACCGCCTTGATTTGACGGCGCACGCGGCTGGCGCGACGCACAAGAGTATCTTTCCTGCTAGCCATTTCGCGTGATCCTTACTTCTTCTTGCCTTCTTTGCGGACGATCCGCTCTCCGGCATACTTGACGCCCTTGCCCTTGTAGGGCTCGGGGCCGCGGTATTCGCGGATTTCCGCGGCAACCTGGCCGACCTGCTGCTTGTTGATGCCCGAAACGACGATTTCCGTCGGCTTCGGCACAGCGATCGTGATGCCTTCCGGCGTCTGGTAGACGACGTCATGGCTGAAGCCGAGCGCCAGCTGCAGGTTCTTGCCCTGCATGGACGCACGATAGCCGACGCCGTTGATTTCGAGCTTGCGCTCGTAGCCGTCCTTGACGCCCTTGAAGATGTTCTCGATCATCGTGCGGGACATGCCCCACTTTGCACGAGCATCCTTGGTTTCATTGAGCGGCTGAACGACAACCGCATTGTTCTCGAGCTTCACCGATACTTCGTCGTTTGCTACGAAGAACAGTTCGCCCTTCGGGCCCTTTGCCGTTACCTTCTGGCCATCGACGTTAGCCGTGACGCCTGCCGGAACTTGAACGGGCTTCTTACCGATACGAGACATTTTTATACCTGTCTGTTCGCCATGGAGATCCTGCCCGGCCTTAGAAGACCGAGCAAAGAAGCTCGCCACCAACATTCTGTTCGCGTGCCTGGTGATCGGCCATCACGCCCTTCGGGGTCGAAAGGATGGTGATGCCGAGGCCGTTCGCGACCTGCGGAATGGACTTGACCGAGACATAAACCCGGCGGCCCGGCTTGGAGACGCGCGAGATCTCACGGATCACGGAAGCGCCTTCGTAGTATTTCAGTTCGATGTTCAGCTCGGACTTGCCGTTGCCGAATTCGACTTCAGAATATCCGCGGATGTAGCCTTCGGCCTGAAGGACATCCAGAACGCGTGCGCGCAGCTTGGAAGCCGGCGTCGAAACGCTGGACTTGCGGCGAGCAGCACCGTTGCGGATACGGGTGAGCATATCGCCCAAAGGATCAGTCATTGCCATGTACCCGTCTCCTTACCAGCTCGACTTGACGACGCCCGGCACCTTGCCGAGATTGCCCAGTTCGCGAAGCGCGATACGCGACATGCGAAGCTTGCGATAGTAGGCGCGCGGACGGCCGGTCACTTCGCAACGGTTGCGGATGCGAGTCTTGGACCCATCCCGCGGCAGTTCGGCCAGCTTGAGGGTGGCCTTGAACCGCTCTTCGATCGGCAAAGACTGGTTCATGATGATTGCCTTGAGGGCCGCACGCTTAGCGGCTTGTCCGGCAACCAGTTTGCGGCGGCGCTTGTTCTTTTCAACTGCGCTCGTTTTCGCCATAACAGCTATCCTTCTTTACGCTTGTCGTTACGGATTACTGACGGAACGGGAAGTTGAACTCTGCAAGCAGAGCGCGCGCTTCGTCGTCGTTAGTTGCCGTCGTGCAAACGATGATGTCCATGCCCCACATCTGATCAACCTTGTCGTAGTTGATCTCAGGGAACACAATGTGCTCCTTGATGCCCATGGCGAAATTGCCACGACCATCGAAGGACTTCGGATTGAGGCCGCGGAAGTCGCGAACACGCGGCAGAGCGATGTTCACGAGACGATCCAGGAACTCATACATCCGAACGCCGCGCAGGGTAACCTTGGCACCAATCGGCATGCCTTCGCGGACCTTGAAGCCAGCGATGGAGTTGCGAGCGCGGGTGATCACCGGCTTCTGGCCGGCAATCGCTGCGAGGTCGGCAGCAGCAACGGTCGGCTTCTTGGAATCGCCGGTCGCTTCGCCAACACCCATGTTGATGACGATCTTGTCGAGGCGCGGGATCTGCATTTCGTTGGCGTAGGAGAACTTCTCCTGCATCGCCTTGCGGATGCGCTCTACATATTCCTTCTTGAGCCGCGGCTCATAAGCGGTCTTAGCCATCGATCACTTCTCCCGAACGCTTGGCCACGCGGACCTTCTTTTCACCTTCGATCTTGAAGCCAACGCGGGTCGGCTTGCCGTCCTTCGGATCGGCGATCGCGATGTTCGAAAGGTGGATCGGGGCTTCCTTGCTGATAATGCCGGCTTCCTGGTTCTGGGTCTGGCGCTGGTGACGCTTCACCACGTTGACGCCACGCACCACAGCCCGGTCTTCCTTCGGCATGACCTGGATGACTTCGCCGGTGCGGCCCTTGTCCTTACCGGTGAGTACGACGACCTTGTCGCCCTTGCGAATCTTCTGCATCTCTCAACGCTCCCTTAGAGTACTTCCGGAGCCAGCGAGATGATCTTCATATGGTTCTTGGCGCGAAGTTCGCGCGGAACCGGTCCGAAGATACGGGTGCCGATCGGCTCTTTCTTGTTATCGATAAGAACGGCTGCGTTGGTGTCGAAACGGATGACGCTGCCATCCGGACGGCGGATGTCCTTCGCGGTGCGAACGACAACGGCCTTCATGACATCACCCTTCTTCACGCGGCCGCGCGGAATGGCTTCCTTGATCGAAACGACAATGATGTCGCCGATCGACGCATACTTGCGCTTGGAGCCGCCCAGCACCTTGATGCACATGACACGACGTGCGCCGGAATTATCCGCCACGTCGAGGTTTGTTTGCATCTGAATCATGTCAGGTCGCCTTCTTGTTGTTACCAGGCCGGTTGGGTCGAAACCCCCTCGCCCGGCTTATTGTGCTCATCTCAAAGCAAAAGAACGCCCGGACTCGAGCGTTCCCCAGCTTTAATTGCGTGCTTCATACAGATATTTGCCCAAGACGCAAGGGTCCGGAGGGCAAAACCTGCATAAATCAAGCCTGGGCGGCAACCACCGTCCAGCGCTTGTCCTTGGAGATCGGTGCGCATTCCTCAATGGAAACGACATCACCGACCTTGTACTGGTTGTTCTCGTCGTGAGCCTTGTACTTCTTGGAACGACGGACGGTCTTCTGGAGGATCGGGTGCGCAAAGCGGCGCTCGACCTTGACGACGACGGTCTTGTCGTTCTTGTCGCTGACGACGGTGCCCTGCAGAACGCGTTTCGGCATTTATTCTGGTCCTTAGGCCTTGGCTTCTGCCGCCTTCTGGCGGGCAATGGTTTTGATGCGTGCGATGTCCTTGCGGACTTCGTCGATACGCGAAGACTTTTCGAGCTGGCCGGTAGCCTTCTGGAAGCGCAGGTTGAACTGCTCCTTCTTCAGCTTGGCGAGCTCTTCCTTGAGTTGGTCGGCGCTCAGAGCGCGAACATCTGCGGCTTTCATGAGCTTCACTCCTTACTCTGCGATACGCTGCACGAAGCGCGTCTTGACAGAGAGCTTGGCAGCGCCAAGACGAAGTGCCTCACGGGCGAGTTCTTCGTTGACACCATCGATCTCGAACATCATACGGCCGGGCTTGACCTTGCATGCCCAATACTCGACCGAGCCCTTACCCTTACCCATGCGGACTTCGGTCGGCTTGGCGGTGACCGGAACGTCCGGGAACACGCGGATCCAGACGCGGCCCGCGCGCTTCATGTGGCGGGTGATCGCACGGCGGGCCGCTTCGATCTCGCGCGCATTGACGCGGTTCGGTTCCTGAGCCTTCAGGCCGAATTCGCCGAAGGCGAGATCAGAACCGCCCTTGGCGACGCCCTTGATGCGGCCCTTGAACTGCTTGCGATACTTCGTACGCTTTGGCTGCAACATTTTTTTACTTCTCCGATATTGGCTGCCACGCGCGAATGTTACGCGTTTTCACGACGACGGTCGCGACCGCCACCGCCCTGGTTGTCACTCTCGGTCGCGCGGCGCTCGGAAGCCATCGGATCGTGCTCAAGGATTTCGCCCTTGAAGATCCAGACTTTGACGCCGCAGATGCCGAAAGCGGTTTCGGCTTCGGCCGTGCCGTAGTCGATGTCCGCACGCAGCGTGTGCAGCGGAACGCGGCCTTCGCGATACCATTCCGTACGGGCAATTTCCGCGCCACCGAGACGGCCGGCGCAGGTGATCTTGATGCCTTCGGCGCCGAGGCGCATCGCCGACTGAACGGCGCGCTTCATCGCACGGCGGAAAGCCACGCGGCGCTCGAGCTGCTGGGCGATCGACTGGGCAACGAGGGTTGCGTCGACTTCCGGCTTACGCACTTCAACGATGTTGAGGTGCGTTTCCGAGTTGGTCATTTCGGAAAGCTTCTTGCGCAGCTTTTCGATGTCGGCGCCCTTCTTGCCGATGATCAGACCCGGACGAGCTGAGTGGATCGTCACGCGGCACTTCTTGTGCGGACGCTCGATGACCACCTTGGCGATACCGGCGGCCTTCAGCTCTTCCATCAGATAGGCGCGGATCTTCAGGTCTTCGTGCAACAGCTGGCCGTATTCGGCGTTGTCCGCGAACCAACGGCTGTCCCAGGTCCGGTTGATGCCGAGACGGAAACCGATCGGATTAATCTTCTGGCCCATTATGCGGCCTCCCCTTTGGCTTCCACTTCACGAACAACGATCGTCAAGTGCGAGAACGGCTTTTCGACGCGCGATGCACGGCCGCGACCACGGGCGTGGAAGCGCTTCATCACGATCGACTTGCCAACGTAAGCTTCCGCGACGATGAGCGAATCAACGTCGAGGTCGTGGTTGTTCTCGGCATTTGCGATTGCAGATTCAAGCGTCTTCTTGACGGTGCCTGCAATGCGCTTGCGGGAGAACTCGAGTTCGGCCAGAGCGCGATCGACCTTCTTGCCGCGGATCAGCGCGGCAACGAGGTTGAGCTTCTGGGGGCTGACGCGGATCGTGCGCGCAATTGCCTGCGCCTCATTATCCTTCAGCCGGCGTTCGGCTTTTGCCTTGCCCATTGTTACTTCCTCTTTGCCTTCTTGTCCGCGCCATGACCATAGTAGGTCCGGGTCGGAGAGAATTCGCCAAACTTGTGTCCGACCATGTCTTCGTTGACGCTGACCGGGACGTGCTTGCTGCCGTTGTAGACGCCGAAGGTGAGGCCGACAAACTGCGGAAGGATCGTGGAGCGGCGGCTCCAAATCTTGATCACTTCGTTACGACCGCCTTCGCGGACCTTCTCAGCCTTCTTGAGAAGATAACCGTCAACGAACGGACCTTTCCATACTGAACGAGTCATTCGAGACTTCCTCTCTTACTTCTTCTTCTGGTGACGCGAGCGCATGATGAACTTGTCGGTCGACTTGTTGGAGCGCGTACGCTTGCCCTTCGTGGGCTTGCCCCACGGGGTAACCGGGTGACGACCACCCGAGGTACGGCCTTCACCACCGCCGTGCGGATGGTCGACCGGGTTCATGACGACACCGCGTACGTGCGGGCGCTTGCCGCGCCAACGCGAACGGCCAGCCTTACCGTCATTGATGTTGCCGTGATCGGGGTTCGATACAGCACCGATCGATGCAAGGCAAGAGCCGTGCACCAGGCGCTGTTCGCCCGAGTTCAAACGCAGGATCGCCATGCCCTGGTCGCGACCGACGAGCTGCGCATAGGTTCCGGCGGAGCGGGCGATCTGGCCACCCTTGCCCGGCTTCATCTCCACGTTGTGGATGATGGAGCCGACCGGGATGAACTGCAGCGGCATGGTGTTGCCCGGCTTGACGTCGACAGCCTTGTCCGACGCGATAACCTTGTCACCGGCGGCAAGACGCTGCGGAGCCAGGATATAGGCCTGTTCGCCATCGGTATAGTTGACGAGCGCGATGAAGGCGGTGCGGTTCGGGTCGTATTCCAGACGCTCGACCGTGCCCTCGACGTCGAACTTGCGACGCTTGAAGTCGACCAGACGGTAGGACCGCTTATGCCCGCCGCCCTGGAAGCGGACGGTGATGCGGCCCAGGTTGTTGCGGCCGCCCTTGGAGGACAGGCCCTCGGTCAGCGCCTTGACCGGCTTGCCCTTGTAGAGGCCGGCCCGGTCCACGATGACCAGTTGACGCTGGCTCGGCGTCGTCGGATTGAAACTTTTCAATGCCATTTTCTTGTTCCCTTTTGGGTTTTTACCCTAATGGGCCTATCCGTTAGAGACCGGTCGAGACGTCGATGGACTGACCTTCGGCGAGCGTGATGATCGCCTTCTTGACGTCCTTCTGCTTTCCGGCAAAACCGCGGAAACGCTTCAGCTTGCCCTTGCGGACGAGCGTGTTCACGGCCGTGACCTTGACGCCGAACAGGGCTTCGACTGCAGCCTTGATCTCAGGCTTCGAAGCGCCCTTGGCGACGTTGAAGACGACCTGGTTCTGTTCGGAAACCAGCGTCGACTTTTCGGTGATCGAGGGAGACACGATCACGTCGTAGTGGCGAAGATCCGTCATTTGAACCGCTCCTCCAGAGCTTCCACGGCAGCCTTGGAAAGCACGAGCTTGCCACGGCGCAGAATGTCGTAAACGTTGATGCCCTGGACCGGCAGAACGTCCACGTTCGGGATGTTCTGGGCTGCGAGCTTGAAGTTGTTCTCGATCTCGGCGCCGCCGATGATCAGAGCGTTGGTGAGGCCGAGCGAGGCGAATGCGCCGGCGAGCGCCTTCGTCTTTGCTTCGTTGGCGACGAGATCGTCGAGGACGATGATCTCTTCAGCCTTCAGCTTGGCCGACAGCGCGTGGCGCAGGCCGAGCGCGCGAACCTTCTTCGGCAGGTCATGTTCATGGCTGCGGACGACGGGGCCATGGGCCTTGCCACCGCCGCGAAACTGCGGAGCACGAGCGGAGTGGTGGCGGGCGCGGCCCGTACCCTTCTGCTTGTACATCTTGGCGCCGGTGCGGGCGACTTCCGCGCGGCCCTTGGCCTTGTGCGTGCCCTGCTGGCGCTTGGCGAGCTGCCAACGGACGACGCGGGCGATGATGTCTTCACGGGGTTCGAGGCCGAAAATGGCGTCAGAAAGGGAAACCTTTCCCGCGTCCTTGCCCTCGAGGGTTTTGACGGTGAGATCCATTATTCGGCTCCCTTACTTCGATGCTGCGGCGCGCACGGCGGCGGGGCGCGGTGCGCCTTCCGGAGTGCCCGACTTGATTGCGTCGCGAACGACGATCCATGCGCCCTTGGAGCCGGGAACGGCACCCTTGACCAGGATCAGGCCGCGATCTTCGTCGGTCGATACGACTTCCAGGTTCTGCGTGGTGACGCGGGTCTGGCCCATGTGACCAGCCATGCGCTTGCCCTTCCAGACGCGGCCCGGATCCTGGTTGGAACCAGTCGAACCATGCGAGCGGTGCGATACCGATACACCGTGCGTGGCGCGCAGACCGCCGAAGTTATGGCGCTTGATGGCGCCGGCAAAACCCTTACCGATCGTGGTGCCGGTGACGTCCACCAGCTGACCTGCGACGAAATGGCCTGCCGTCAGTTCGGCGCCGATGTCGATCAGGTTGTCGGCGGTGACGCGGAACTCGACGAGCTTCGCCTTCGGCTCGACGCTCGCAGCGGCAAAATGACCGCGCAGAGCCTTCGTCGTGTTCTTCACCTTGGAACGGCCGGCACCCAGCTGAACCGCGGTATAACCGTTCTTTTCTTCCGTGCGGTGGGCCACTACCTGGCAGTTCTCCAGCCGCAATACTGTTACCGGGATATGCTCGCCGGCGTCGTTGTAGACGCGGGTCATTCCCACTTTCTGTGCAATCACACCTGAACGCATCGGTTCACGCCTCTTGTTGAAGGGTTCCCGTCCGGTGCATTCGCACCTTCCGGTTTCCTGTTCCTGGAAGCCGTTGGAGAAACTCCACGTACCTTCCTTGTTATTTCGGCTTGCGCCGGGATTCCTAGAGCTTGATCTCGACGTCGACGCCGGCAGCCAGATCGAGCTTCATCAGCGCGTCAACCGTCTGCGGGGTCGGATCGACGATATCGAGAAGACGCTTGTGCGTGCGCATCTCGAACTGTTCGCGGCTCTTCTTGTCGACGTGGGGCGACCGGTTGACCGTGAATTTTTCAATCCGGGTCGGAAGCGGCACGGGCCCGCGCACACTCGCACCGGTGCGCTTGGCCGTCGACACGATTTCGCGCGTGGAGGCATCGAGGATCCGGTGATCAAACGCCTTGAGGCGGATGCGGATATTCTGGCCGTTCATTCGACTTGTCCTTGCTCGTGTTTCCAGTGCGCCTTTCAACGGCACACACTCAAACTTCTGAATTCGTTTCGCTTAGCCGCTTCTTTCAAAAATCGCAGGGACATGGGCGACCATGTCCCTGCCGAAACGGCTCAAGCCGTTTTCTTGNAAGCGCAGCTTCTCTTCCATGGCGATCGGCACGATCAGCTCGACGTCGACCGTCACGTTGTCGCCCGGCATCACCATTTCCGTGCCTTCCGGCAGCGTCACGATGCCGGTCACGTCCGTCGTGCGGAAGTAGAACTGCGGACGGTAGTTGGTGAAGAACGGCGTATGACGGCCGCCTTCTTCCTTCGTCAGGATGTAGGCTTCGGCCTTGAACTTGCGGTGCGGCTTGACCGAACCCGGCTTGCACAGAACCTGGCCGCGCTCGACGCCGTTGCGGTCGACACCGCGCAGCAGCGCGCCGATGTTGTCGCCGGCCTGGCCCTGGTCGAGCAGCTTGCGGAACATTTCAACGCCCGTGCAGGTCGTCTTCGTCGTCGGACGGATGCCGACGATCTCGATTTCCTCACCGACCTTGACGATGCCGCGCTCG
>NZ_LPUX01000050.1 GCF_001651865.1 Sinorhizobium glycinis | reverse complement strand
AAACCTCCCGTTTGCTGCATGGATTCAGATTCGAAGCCCCGTGGGAATCCCTGAGAGTCGGAAACGGCGCTCGTTGGTATTCCTGAACTGGGCGCCGGACAAGGTCTGAACCGCCAGACGGGCTGCATGCAACTCAGGCGGGTTGCGCGTCGGCGGGGGCCGCGCAACCCTTGTCGTCAGTACACATTCGGCACCAACCGGCGCGTGCGCGTGGTTTCTATATAGTCGTCGGGCCGCTTTTGCCGCTTGCCGAACTCGGGCTCGTCAAATTTGACGGGCTCATAGGGGATCGACGACAGAATGTGCGAAATGCAGTTGATGCGGGCCTGTTTCTTGTCGTCGGAGGGCACGATCCACCAGGGCGCATATTCCGCGTCGGTCATGCGGATCATCTCGTCATAGGCGCGCGTATAGTCCCACCAGCGGCGGTAGGATTCGACGTCCATCGGGCTGAGCTTCCACTGGCGCAGCGGGTCGCCAATTCGCTGTCGGAACCGCCGTTCCTGCTCTTCCTCGCTGACGTCGAGGAAATATTTCAGCAGCACGATGCCGCTCTCGACCATGGCAGCCTCGAAACGCGGTGCAAGCTCCAGAAACCGCTTTGCCTGTTCATCGGTGCAGAAGCCCATCACGCGCTCGACGCCCGGCCGATTGTACCAGGAGCGGTCGAAGATCACGACCTCGCCAGCAGCCGGCAGGTGCTGAATGTATCGTTGCATGTAGATCTGGGTCTTCTCTCGATCTGTCGGCGCCGATAGCGCCACGACGCGAAAGACACGCGGGCTGACCCGCTCTGTAAGACGCTTGATCACCCCGCCTTTTCCTGCCGCGTCGCGTCCCTCGAAGATAATAACGATGCGGGCCCCAGTCTTTTTCACCCAGGCCTGGAGGTGGGCAATTTCGATCTGCAGGCGGTCGAGTTCCTTTTGATAGTGGCGCGCCGATTCTGCGTCGGGCGGATCTGGGCTGGCATCAAGCCTGTGCCGGCTGCCCTTGTCTTTGTTTTTGACCTTTTCCTTTTCCCGGTCCCTTTTCCCGTTCTTGGCCATCATCTTTCTCCCTCTTGCCGAATTCCTGGCCTGCGCCACCGATGCGCTTCACTCGGCCGCGCGATCTGATCGAGTTGCGAAGGCGGCGAGCGCATCCTCGATGCTCTCGAACACCATGGTGGAGCCGATCTTGTCGATGACGCCGGCCCGATCGAGCATTGCCCGCGCCTGCGTGTGCAGTTCTGCGAGGCCAAGCGCGATGCCGCGTTTCCTCAGGTCTTCGTGAACCTCCTCGACCATGGCGGTTGCCGTGCTGTCGATCTGCGGGACCGCGCTTGCATCCACCACCAACCAGACGGTGCCCGCCGGCAGCGCCCCAGCGATGGAAAGCAGCCGGCCCCGGACATAGTCGGTGTTGAAGAAAAGAAGGCTGCCCTGGATCATGCATGCGCCAAAGCCTGGCACCGGACGGGCCTGAGGCTGGCGATGCAGCTTGTAAAATCCATCCCGGCCGGGAATACGGCCGAGTAGGGCATCGTGCGGGTACATGCTCTTCCGCAGGATATAGACCAGCGTTGCGGCGATCGCGATCACCACGCCATTCAGGACGCCAAGCCCGATCGGCCCCCACATTG
The DNA here is from genome assembly GCF_001651865.1 of Sinorhizobium glycinis. Classification (GTDB taxonomy): domain Bacteria; phylum Pseudomonadota; class Alphaproteobacteria; order Rhizobiales; family Rhizobiaceae; genus Sinorhizobium; species Sinorhizobium glycinis. Next base: position 417,844 of record NZ_LPUX01000050.1, on the reverse strand, counting down.
CGATCAGTGCGAAGATGAATTCCATGCGGCTGACACGCCATATGTGCTTCAGGGCCGCCAGATCGATCAGGCTTAAAGCCGTTGCCGCCAGGATCGCGCCAAGCGCCGGTATCGGCAGAATGCGTAGGATGCCACCTAAGAACAGCAGCACTGCCATCAATGTCGCCGCCGCGACGAGGCTGGCGATCTGTGAGCGGCCTCCGACGGAGAAGTTCACGGCTGTTCGGGAATCGGAGCTGTGACTGGAAATGTGCCAAACAGTCCTGCGGCAATATTTGCAGCGCCGAACCCGGCGAGTTCACGGTTCGGGTCGACCTGATAGCCGCCGAGCGCCCCGAAGCTGCGGGCCGCGATGACGCCAGAGCCGAAACTCACCAGAAAAATGGCGGCTGCGCCGAAGAGCAATGTGTCGAACGGAAGATCTCCCATCCGGGGCAGCATCAACGAGGGCAGGCCTTCGGGAATATTGCCAACGATTGCGATGCCGCGTGCCTCGAAATCGAAGAGGAACGACAGCAGCACGGACAGAACGACGACGATCACGGGACCGGGCATGGGAGAGTTGACGGTCCGCGCCACCTGCAGCAGGGCGAAGCATCCGAGGGCCAGCACCAGCGACGGCCAATGAATCGACGTCGCCTCGCGGAAAAGTTCGAGTACGGGGCCGATAAGGCCGTCCGCCTCGATGTCGGTTCCAGTGAACCGTTCGATCTGGCCGATCAGGATCGACAGCGAAATCCCCGCGAAGAAGCCGGTCAGGATTGGGCGCGACAGAAAGGTTGCGAGCACGCCGAGGCGCACTGCCCGCGCCGCAAGACAGAGAGCCCCCACCGCCAGCGCTAGGAGCGCCGCCACGGTGACCCGGTCGGTCGCTATCCCCGGTGTGGCAAAGATCGCCGCAAGGACCGCGGCGAGCACCGTCATCGTTGCCGCATCCGGTCCCACGATGAGCCTTTGAGAGGGGCCGAAAAGCGCATAGGCCACCAGCGGCGTAATGCTGGCATAGAGTCCGGTTTCCGGCGGAAGGCCGGCAATCGCCGGGTAGGCAATGGCGCTCGGGAGGCCGACTGCGGCAATTGCCAGGCCGGCGGAGAAGTCGCTGCGCAGGGCGCTCGTTTCGTAGCCGTCGAGGCCGGCGAGAAGGGGCAGCCTCGGGATGTTCAGTGGCATCCGGGCGCCCTCCGGATCAATGCCCGGTCAGGACAAGCGTCTGCACCGGCAGGAGCAGCGCCTGCAGCCGGAGGATCATGGCGTGCACCAGACCGACGGCATCGATCACATGTAGGTAAACCCAGCGCGAAGTGCTGATATCCGGCGCGTGCAATTCGTCGTGATTGCTGGTGTAGGCATTCGCGATGCAATTGCTTCCCGGAGGAATGCCGGTAAACTGCCCCTCGAAGAGTGGTTCCAGATAGGTTGTCAGAGTTCCGGGTCGCGCCAACTGCTGCACGTCGGCCAGTTGATCAGTCGGGCGTACCTGGCCGGACGCTATCACGCTCTGGACCTCCGTTACCACCATTGGAATAATGGTGAAGGGCATGCCGACGCAGGTGGCCTCGGCGATCATGCCTGGTTTTATCACCTGGGCCTCGATCTGGCCGAACCCGGCAATCAGCCCTATGCGGCGATCATCGGGCACGAGGATTCCGGCGGTACGGATCATCGGATTGACGATGTCGCCAGGCCGCAATGTGAATTGCTGGAGCGTCCCCGCCGTGCCGGCGCGCACAAGAGTCTTGTCGAGTTCGACCTGAGCCTGGGCGAGGGCCGCCTCGGCGCTTGCCTTTTGCGCCGGCAGAAGCGAGGCGATCTTCGTCTCCAGGGTCTGCTTGTTCGAAACGGCCGCGGCAACCGCGCCTTGGCGCGCATCCACGGCCACCTGCCGCCGTTCGATTTCGCGTTTCGCCACCACATTCGGATTGAGGCGGTTGAGTTCGACCTGGGTGGAGAGTTCGTCCTGGGCCTGTTGGTATGCGCCCTCCGCCTGCGCGATCATGCCGTCCGCTGCCGCCAGTTCGGTCTTGGCAACTGCTGTCTCGGCATCGATTTCCGCGACGCGACGTCGGGCGGTTTCAAGGGCTGCCTGCTGTTGCGCATTGTCGAGGCGGAAGAGAGGAGCGCCCGCGGCGACTTTCTGGTTGGTGCCGACGAAGACTTCGGCCACGCGGCCGTTTGCCTCCGGCAAGATGGTGACCGTCCGGAAGACGGCCGTGACGTTCTTCGTTGAGGGGTGAAAGTAGAAAATCAGGGTGATCAGCGAGAGCGTGAGGATCACGCAGGCGGTGATACCCCAACGCAACTCGAACCACATCGAATAGAGATTGATCTCCCGCCCAATCCTCTTTCCCTGAACATAGCGGCGAAAGAGGAAGTCTGGAAAGATCGTCAGCATCGAGCAGATCATGAACTCCAGCATGGCTCACCCCCTCCGCTCCGCCAGGCCTTCGCTCGCCGAAGGCGCCGGTTCGAACGGGCCCCATTGGGGCTCGGGCTGCATCGCCTGGGGTTTCGTCGGCGTGGCAGGGAGTTCCGTCGACCCCGTTTCGAGCGGCTTGTCGTCTCGGTGGGCGATTTTCCGAAGTGAGTCTGCCATTGAACTCATCGGCGTTGAGAAGTCGGGAAACTCGATGAGTGCCAGCAGCAGCGCTGCGATCCAGAAGAGATGGTTGTGTGTGAAGAGCGCAATCAGCGACAGAACAGCTACCAGCTGCAACTGCACCTTGCTGGCGCCGTGCGCCATGTGCTCGGGCAGGGCGTGCAGCCTGAGGTATAGGAGGCCGATCAGGAAGATCAGCAGCAGCACGAATACCGCCATCACATTGAAGAGAATATCCGCGTCGCCCGGCGCGGTAACGAACACGGGTAGATGATCGACTGCGGCCGGATGCAATGACTCTGCCATTTCCGTTCCCCCACGCAGACCCCGCGCATGCCTCGCAGTTCATCATACCTCTTTCTTCTTTTCCAGTCTCTCTTCTGGGCGAATACGTCGACCAGAAGCATGGTGGCGCGCGGTCGAAACTGTATCTCATTTGCTTTTGACGCGAGGCGGAATATTTGTGCACTGATGCGGATTCACGTAGAAAGCATCGCTCCGGCTCGGCTCTGCATCTTTTTGCCGTGTTACGCATGCACATCGGACGAAGTCGATCGCTTGGGCGATCCGCCTGTGTGGCTCCCGGGTTTCGAAGGATATTGAATTGCATCCCGCTGGAAAATTGACCGCTCGCTTGATTGCCGTTTCATTCGTCGTGCTGACGCTGGCCGGCGGAGGCTTGGCGATGGCCCAGCAAGCGGCCCAGCCGCAACAGGCCCAGCCCGCGCAACCCGCTCAGCCGGCGCCTCAAGCCGAGGCTGACGACGCCGGGGCGGCAGACTCTCCCCTGCTGCAGCAGGCGGAAGACCAGCTCACCCAAGCCGAAGGCGAACTCAAAAAGCTTGCCGACCGCGTCGGTGCCGCGTCCGAGGACGATACGCTGCTCGCCGAACTCAAGGTGCAGGTCGACGAGCTGTCGAAGCAGATCATCTCAGCATCCGTGGCGACCCGGCCACGTCTCGACGAGATCAAGGCGAGGCTTGCCGAGCTCGGCGATCCGCCAGGCGAGGGTCAGCCGCCCGAGGCGCCAATCGTCACCGAGGAGCGAAAGCGCCTGCTTGCCGAGCGCGGTGCCATCAACGCGCTGACGGGAAGGGCTGAAAATCTTTCGGTGGAGGCCAAGAAGCTCGCCAACGGCATCACCGCCACCCGTCGTGCGCTGTTCTCCAACACGCTGCTGAAGCGTACCGAGGTTTCGGCGGCGATGTTGAGCGAGGCGATAGCGACAACGGCTGACGAAAGCAGGGCGTTGTGGCGCAGCGTCAGCAGTTGGGTGACGTTCGCGTGGAACTACAAGCGCATCCCCTTTTTGAGCGCGATCTTTCTCTCGCTGTGTGGGGCGCTGATATTCCTCGTCGGGAGCTATAGGCTTTTCTCGCCTTTCCTCCTGCGCCACGGGGAGGAGGAAGAAGAGCCTACCTATTTCCGCCAGCTTTCGCTGACGTTCTGGTCTACCCTGATCCCGACGATGGCACTCATCGCCTTCGCTGCCTCCAGCTATTTCTTTCTGAGCAGCTTCAACGTCTTGCGGCCGGATATCGCGCCGATCATAGCGGTGACGCTTGGCATGGGCGTTGTCGTCTTCTTCGTCACCAGGCTCGCGAGTGCCGTGCTTTCTCCGGTGCGATCGAGCTGGCGTCTTGTGCGCGTTTCGGACCGCGGCGCCCGCATGCTGATGGTGCCGATCTTCGCCATGGTACTGGTCAATGGTCTCGACTACCTGCTGGGCAGCATCAGTGATTCCCTTGGGTCGCCTGTCTTGCTGACCGTTGCCAAGAGCTTCCTGGCATCGATCATCATCGGGCTCATTCTGATGTCGATGGCCTGGATTCGTCCGACGCTCAGGCCGGACGAACCGTTTGACGCACCCGGTCGGCCATGGCCGCGGATCGTTTCCGTTTCATTCCTGTTGATGGGGGCGGGCCTTATTGCCGTTGCCTTCTCGGGCTATGTCGGTCTGGCGCGCTTCATCGCCACCCAAATCATCATCACCGGCGCGATTCTGGTGACGATGTATGTCGGCATTCTCACCGGCCGTTCGGTTTCGAAGCAGGGTGCGTTCGCGGAAACGGTGGCGGGACGTTATCTCGAGCGGCGCTTCAAACTGGAACAGGTGGCACTCGACCAGATCGGCCTTGCCGCCGGCCTCGGCATATATGCCCTCGTCGTGCTCTTCTTCATTCCGCTGATCCTGCTGCAATGGGGCTTCCAGATCGCGGATATCGAATCCTGGGTCTACCGGTTTGTAACGGAGATCAGGATCGGGTCGATTACGATTTCGCTCGTCGGCCTTCTCGCCGGCGTGCTCTTCTTCGCGATTGGCTTTGTCGTTACGCGCTGGGTGCAGCGCTGGATCGACGGCAACGTCATGGCGCGCAGCCGCGTAGATGCCGGGGTGCGCAATTCCATCCGCACCGGTATCGGCTATACGGGCGTCGGCATTGCCGGCCTGATCGCCTTGTCTGCGGCCGGCATCGACCTTTCGAGCCTCGCCCTGGTCGCCGGTGCTCTCTCGCTCGGCGTCGGTTTCGGCCTGCAGAACATCGTCTCGAACTTCGTCTCCGGCCTGATCCTGCTCGTCGAGCGGCCCTTCAAGGTCGGCGACTGGATCGTCAGCGGCACGACCGAAGGCTTCGTTCGCCGCATCTCCGTCCGTGCGACCGAGATCGAGACCTTCCAGCATCAGTCGATCATGATGCCGAACTCGCTGCTCATCAACGCGTCGGTCGGCAACTGGACCCACCGCAACAAGCTTGGGCGGTCCGAGATCACCGTCACGCTCGGCTATTCCAGCGATCCTCGGCGGGTCATCGACCTGCTGCACGAAATCGCCGCCGCCCATCCGATGGTCCTCAAGAATCCGGCGCCCAATGTCGGTTTCACCGCCTTCGGCGACGAGCGCATGACTTTCGAACTGCGCATCTATGTCGCCGACGTGCTTACGGCCGGCAATGTCCGCAACGACATTCGTGTTTCGATCTACGAGCGCTTCCGCGACGAGGAGATCGGTGCCCCATTCCCGGTGAAGGTGGAAGACACCACGCCGGAGGAAGCGACGTCATCCGAAACCGAGCTCCCGGCGGCTGAGGAGGAAAAAGCCGAGATTCAGCCGGAGGAGAGCGAGACGCGCCGCCGGTCCTTCGGAACGCGCAGCAGCAGCCGCTGAAGCGAATGACCTTCGAAAGGTCGCCACCGGCGAGCCGGCCGGGAGAGCTGCGAATTGCTTCGCAGCAATTCAAAAGTGCTACAGTGACTTTTGGGCGTCTGAAGGCGCACGGCGCTGTGTAGGCCGGCCTGCATCACTGCTGCAGATGGCACGCTCTTCAGCGCCCCACAAAGTTATTGCCGCAATAAGGCGAACCGGCGCGTCCAGGCACCGGTTCCGGAGCATTTGACAACCCAACGAGGCGGCACATGGCCGCCCCGTCGGAAGCCGCTGTTAAAGCCCGGTCATGGCCTGGGCGACAGGCGCGACGTGTGGCCATACCTCCATGGCGCCGCGGTAGATCATATCGAGAGCGACGTAGAGAATGATCGCCAGACCGACATAGGCAATCCAATGGTAGCGTGCCAGCAGCTTGGCGATGAAAGTTGCCGCAACGCCCATCAACGCGATGGAGAGCATGAGCCCGAAGACGAGGACCGTCGGATGCTCACGTGCGGCGCCCGCGACGGCAAGCACGTTGTCGAGCGACATCGACACGTCTGCCACGACGATCTGGGTCGCGGCCTGTCTGAATGTCTTCCTCGGCGCATTGGCGGCGTCCAATCCGAGCTCTTCGTGGCCGCCTGAACGAATCTCGCGCCACATTTTCCAGCAGACCCAAAGCAAGAGAATGCCGCCTGCGAGGAGAAGCCCGATGATGGCGAGAAGCTGGACCGTGAAGGCCGCAAGCACGATACGAAGCACGGTCGCCGCGATAATGCCGACCAGAATGGCCTTCTTGCGCTGCTCGATCGGCAGGCCCGCTGCCGCGAGGCCGATCACGACGGCGTTGTCCCCGGCAAGCACGAGGTCGATGATGATAACTTGCATAAGCGCCAATAGTCCGGCTGACGTGAAAATCTCCATAAGCGGTAATCCTTGTATACCCTGATCCCCGAAACGCCGGGCCGGCGTCGCAAACGCATAGACCGTCAACAATCGCCGGATCAAGGGGCAGGGAAGATCTCGTCCAAAGATATTGCGGAGATCGGCAAATTGCGGCCGCATCGGACTCCGCTCGCCGTGTCGCAGAACACGATACAAGCTGCCCGCCTTCGTACTTCAGAACGACAGCGTCAACCCGCCATTCAGCGCCTATTCAGCAGTTCTCTCGTAAAAAGCATGCAATTCAACCCGCCATTGTCTAGGTTGGCGTCGGCTGAAGGGGGTGGCCGGTATTTTTGCCACGGGGCGAAAGGGTGACCGGCCGAAGGGGGCGGCGCGCGGCGCGCGCCGATGGCCATGAAGACAGTTGTTGCTGCCTTGCTTTGCGGCATGTTCGTCACCGGCAGTGCGAATGCTGCCATGGTGACTAATAAGGACGGCGAATCCGCCATATTGGTGATCGTCGAGGGGGAAAGCCGGATGGAAATGGTCGTCGATTCCGGCGCCACGGAAATGATCTGCCCAAGCGGTTGCTTCGTGACCGCGCCAAGCGGCGATTACATCGGTCTCCAGGGCAACGAGACAATCGAGATTGTCAACGGCTCCGTTGTCGTCAAATAGCGAAATCAGCCGGCCAAACGGGCGGCGGTGCTACAATGGCGCCGCCGTCTTGTGCGGGAAAAACTGTCGTGGGGCGGCTCAGGCGTGGTGAGCGCTGACGGCCTTGACCAGTTCGCCTGCCAATTCCTGGCTGGTGCAGTGGGAAATATCGCCCAGCGACAGCATGCCGACCATGCGCTTGTCATCGTTGATGACCGGCAGCCGCCGGATCTTTTTCGACTCCATCAGATGGATGGCGTCTTCGACGGATTCATTGGTGCGGCAATAGACGATTTCCCTGGTCATGACGTCCCGCGCCGTAAGCGAGGTGACATCACCGCCATTCGCCAGCGCTCGCAGCGTGATGTCGCGATCCGTTACCATTCCGATCAGGCGATCATTTTCGCCGACCGGCACGGCGCCGATATCTTCCTCTTTCATGATGCGCGCGATAGTCCGCAAATCTGTTTCCGGGCCGATCCAACGAACACCGGAATGCATCGCTTCTTCGGTTCTCATGATATCCTCCCATGTTTCATCGGGACCATTATACGCCCGAAATCATGGCCAATCGTTGGAATCTTACGGAAGGAATGGGCGCATTGAACGCGCACGATGAAAAAGCGATCCATGCGCGTCGGCAATCGCTCAGGTCAGCTTCCGCCGCCGTTCCAGCTCTGCGGCGCTCGGCTGATCGAATTCGAACGAGCCCGTGACGACCGGCCCGCCGCGGATGTATTTGTTGACCGTGACGCCGGTTCCGGAAGTCTTCGAACTGACCAGTTTCAGCGCCATCGGCTTCGCACCGTCGCCGAACAGCTTCTTGCCCTTTCCGAGAACGACGGGGAAGTACGAGATATAGATCTCGTCAACCAGGTCATGGCTGAAAAGGGTCTGAAGGAAATCGGTCGAGCCCTGCGTCAGCAGATCCGGTCCTTCCTCGCCTTTCAGCTGTTGGAGCGTGGCGACGACGTCGCTGCCCAGGGTCTGGCTGTTCTGCCAGTCGAGCTTCAAGTCCGGATTGCGCGTCGCGACATATTTGGTGATGCGGTCGAACAAGGAGCCGATCGGGTCGTCGGCGCCTGCATAGGGCCAATGCGCCGCGAAGATGTCATAGGTTTTCCTGCCGAGCAGAAGGTCAAACGGCTTGGCAAACATCTCGTCGACCGCCTGTCCCATGACCTCGTCGAAATAAGGGAAGGCCCAACCGCCATATTTGAAGCCGCCGACGGGATCTTCGTCCGGCCCGCCCGGCGCCTGCATGATCCCATCAAGACTTACGAATGCACCAACAACGATCTTTCTCATTATCGCTCTCCTTGTTCGCCAGGTTACTGGTCTAGAACGGATGACCGCGGCCAATTCCGACAGCCTTTAGGCGATAATTTAGATGTTGGTCTCGAAACCGCGATCAGGCGGGATTTTTCTGATAGGTCCTTTTCCCCGGCGGCAGTCGGATAGGCCCGACGTCTTCCTCAAGATATCTGCTCAGTCATCGTAATCATAATAGTGGCGCCATTCGCCTTCCCCGCCATCGCGTCCGTCGCGATATGTCCGACGCAAAACGCGGCGCTCGCAATAGCCGTCTTCGCAACGGGTACCCACGATCCGCTCGTTAACGACCGTATTATTGGACGAACTGTTCGAGCTTGTGTTCGATGACTGGCTCCCGGCCTCGGCCGTGCCGGTTATCATCGCCGCGGCGGCACATAGAACTGCCAGGGTACGCATGGCTTTCTCCCTAAACTGCCGCCAAAGTGCGCCGTCAAGCCTGAACTTCCACTGAACGACGAACGCCAGGACGATCGTCGGCCGACCTTTGCATCGGGCCAATCCTCCCGGGTAGCCGAGACCAGAAGTCCGCCGTCCGGCTGGGACGCGGCCTCACGGAATCGCAAAAATGCTGATCTCGTTGGCGATACCGCGCAGAGTGACGTTGTGCGACATCGGGCTTAAACCCCGGTCTGAAAGCAGGCCGGAGGTGCGCGGGTCTCCGAGCACCGAGCCGGTGGCGAAGATCTCGCGCGAGGTAGCCAGATGTTGAACACGCGAGGCGATGTTTACGGTCTGGCCGAAATAGTCCTGCCGCTCGTTCAAGTTGACGGCGATACACGGCCCTTCGTGAATGCCGATCTTCAAGAGCAGGTCCTCGCTGCCGCGTTCGTCGTTCAGCTTGCGCATGGCATCGCGCATCCGCATAGCCGCCCCAACCGCTCGGTCGGGTGTCGGAAAGGTCGCCATCACCGCATCGCCGATCGTCTTGACGACAGCGCCCGCCTCGGCCGCGACGATCTCGTTCAGGACCCGGAAGTGCGCCCGCACGAGATCGAACGCCGCCAGGTCGCCGACGCGCTCATAGAGCTCGGTCGAGCCGCGCAGGTCGGTGAACAGAAATGTGAGGCTGGTGATCTTCAGCCGCTGGTCGACGTCGAGCGTATCGGTACGGTAGATGTCGCGGAAGGTCTGATTTGAGAGCAGCCGCTTGGCGGTGAGGAACGGCCGGCGGCGGCCGAGCATCCCGTGCAGCGCCTCGTTGGCGATGCACACCGAGGGGAGGGTGCGGACTTCCGCATGGTTCTCCACCTGGATCCGAAGCGGGCCGGGCTGCATCTTCAGCGTTTCGGCATGGCGGTGTGAGCGGTCGAAGACGAGGGCAATGTTCCGGCGTTCCTTGGTCGGTTCGCCGCTGACGTCCAGGAACTGCGCCGCATGCGTCACCGGCTCGAAGACGATGACGAACTCCGCCGGAAGCTGCAGCGAGATGACTGCCTTTTCGCCGGGCGGCAATTCGAGCGTCTCGATAACGAACTCGTCGACTTTCTCCTCATACCCCTCCTCCGGCAGGTCGACACCGGATCCCCAGTACATCTGGCGGAGATACTCGATCGCAGGCAGTTCGTGCGGATTGTGTGCATCGATGTGGCGCACCCGCGGACTGACCGTGAAGGTAACCTCGACCATTTCGTCGAGGGTCGGCTCATAGCCGGCGGCGCAGAGCGCACAGGTGTATTCGGTGCTCTGCACCGTCTTCAATGTCGTATTGGCATCGAGAACGCCGCCGCAGCCGGGGCAAAGGACGTTCCAAGACAGCTCGAAAATGCCGAGCCGCGAGGCGTGGAGAAAGCCAGCGATCGTCTCCTCCTCGTCGAGCCCTCCGGAGGCGGCAAAGGCGAGCGCATTGATGCGGCAGAGCTTGTGGTCTGGCGCATCCCGAACGAGCCGCTCGAAGGCGCCGACCACCTCCGGCTTCACCGATCGGCGCAGGACTTCGAATAGAGTCTGAGCTTCACCCATGGCGGCATTCTATATGGAAATTGCCGCGCGGTCAGGCGATTTGTCTTCGCGCAGGGGAGCCGTCTGTTTCCTGCCATTCAGTTCCTTACGGCGATGGTGGCCGCCGCACCGCCCATGCAAACGGCAGCTCCGCGATTCAGGAGCCGCGCGGCGCGGGGCGACTGCAGCGTCCTGCGTGTCTTCGCCGCGGCGAGGGCGAAGGGCAATTGGACAGCTGTCAAAATGACCGCGGTGATCGCCAGCAGAACAAAGACATCCGCCAGCGACAGCGCGTTGATGTCCACGACTGTCGGCAGGATGGAAATGTAGAAAAGGACAGACTTGGGATTTCCCAACGTGACGTGGATACCCGAAAGAAATGCATTGCTTCCCGTCTCCGGTCGTGCATCCACCCCGTCGAGCGCGTCGCCGAAGGTCCAGAATTGCACTGCCAGCCAGCAAAGATAAGCCACACCCGCCCATTTGATCGCGATCAGCAGGTAAGTGAAAGTCTCTGCTACGAAAGCGAGACCTCCGAGTGCCATCGAGAGGTAGAGCACGTCACCGAGGACCATTCCCGCTGTCATCCAGGCGCCTTGGCGGTATCCGCTCTTCATGGCCTGTGCAACAATTGCAACAATCTGCGGCCCGGGAATTATTGCCGCGATCGTCAAAGCGCTTGAATAGGCAACGAAGCCTGAAAGAGTCATCGTCGATACACCTGAGCTTGCGCGTGTAGAGCGTCCAATTCTCTTCGGTCATCGGTAGTAGACCGCGGCTGCTTCCGCAAGCCCCTGTCGCAGTCGGCATTTGCGGGCACTCCATTAACAACCAATAAAGCCTCTTCCCCTACGATGCTTGCGGGGACACTCTTTCACATAGGCGATCAATGTCATTCTTCGGCGTTTCCGGAATGTATTATTCCGGCGAATCCCTTGGCGAGCACCGCATTGTGCTTGCCGAGGACTCCAACCTGTTTTCCTCCATGGTCTCGAAGCGGCTGAAGGAACTGTTCGATATCGACGTGATTGTCTGCCGCGACTACGAGGATCTGCAGTTCGCCGTCGAGAATGCGTCCTTTCCAGCCTCGCTTGCCATTTCCAATATCAACCTGCCGGGAGCGGAAAACGGCGAGGCTCTGAACTACCTGATCGACATGAGCGTGCCGACGGTGGTCTTCACCGGCTCCTTCCAGGAGAAGACGCGCGAGGCGATTCTTGCCAAGGACATCGTCGACTATGTCATCAAGGACAGCGTCTTCGCGGTCGACATGCTGGCGGAGTCGGTTTGCCGCTTCCTCACCAACCAGAAGCATCATGTTTTGATCGTCGACGACAGTCCGACGGCCCGGGCGCTGCTCACCACCCAGCTGAAGCGCTACAATTTCCGCACGAGCTCGGCCGAGAGTGGGGCGGCCGCTCTGGAAATCCTGAAGACCAATCCCGATATCGCATTGGTCATCACCGACTACAACATGCCGGATATCGACGGGTTCGAACTGACGCGGCGCATCCGCTCGGCCTATGGTCCCCATCAGTTGCGCATCATCGGCGTTTCGTCATCGACCAACCGCTTGCTATCCGCGCGCTTCCTCAAGGCCGGCGGCAATGATTTCGTCGTGCGTCCCTTCGTAAACGAGGAGTTTTACTGCCGCGTCAATCAGAACCTCGACACGCTGACGAAAATCAAGACGCTGAGCAACAAGGTGAAGATCCCCGCCTAGCGCGAATTTTCGAGCGGGCGGTTGAAATATCATGCTGGCGGTTGATTCATTAACGAATTTGCAACCGGCAGACCGTTCAATTGCGGCAAATAGAAATGGGGAATTCCCGGATACGCGCATATCACCGAACGGGGCTTCGGTCGGGCGGCGCGAACGGGCGCACACGCATATTGGGCCACCGGAGCTCCGCCACGGGAATGAGTTGCGCAGAGGCGAAGAACCTCGACGTCGCTGCTGTTGTGAAGGATATGCTACAGCGACCTTTGTCGTCTGAAAGGACGCACGACGCTGTAAGGGATGGGATTGCAGGGATCGTGAGATTGCGCCGCGCGTCGGGACGGGCGAACCATGTTCAGAAGCACCGCGACAAGCGTCTGCTGCTTGTCGAGGATTCGCGAATGTTCGCGGCCGTTCTCAGGCATGGGCTGGAACTCACCCACGGAATAAACGTCGTCCATTGCGCCTCGCTTGCCTCGGTGAAGGCTGAGGTCGCTGCGGCGGGGGAATGGCCGTTTTCGCTTGCTGTCCTCGATCTCAACCTGCCCGATGCGCCGAATTGCGAGGCATTGGACTTCACCCTCGCCAGCAATGTGCCGGCTATCGTCTTCACGGCCGCCTTCAACGACAGCACCCGCGATCAGATCCTTCAGCGAGGCGTTGCCGACTGCATCGTCAAGAACGAGCCCGAATCGATCGAGCGGCTGATCGCGGCGGTCGACCGGGTCCTTACCAAGGGACGGACGACGGTGCTGCTCGTGGACTCCCGTGCGGCCTCGCGACAGGACCTTGCAGGCATCCTTCGCCGTGGCCGGTTCGCGGTGATCGAGGCGTCGGAGGCCTGGGAAGCATTGGCGGTCCTGGACCAAGGCGAGGCCATCGACGTCATCATCACCGATACGGGTCTCGCCGACCTTGCGGGTCTCGCGCTGCTCGAAGAAGTGCGCAAGCGTCAGGGCGAGGATGCCGTGCCGATCATCGGCCTCTCGGATGAAGGTGATGCGCGTGTGGCGGCGCGCTTCATCGAGGCCGGTGGGGCGGATTTCATCCGCAGGCCTTTCCTCGAGGCTGAGCTCAGCGGCCGCGTCGGACACGCCGCCATGCTTCAGAAGCGGATTCAGGCCCTGAAACTCGCGGCGGCGAGCGACTACCTCACGGGGATCTTCAACCGCCGGCACTTCTTCATGACCGGCCCGCGTCTTGTGGAGCAGTATCTGAGACGCGGCGGGGGTACCTCGGTCGCAGTGCTCGACATCGACCATTTCAAACGCCTCAATGACACTTACGGCCACGAGATCGGCGATCTCGTGCTGAAGCATGTCGCCCGGCGATTGAAGGTGCTGGTCGGCGAGGAGCATCTTCTGGCGCGTCTCGGCGGCGAGGAGTTCGGCATTCTTTTCGACGGGCTCGGCATGCGCGACGCTTTCGTCTTTTGCGAAAGACTGCGGGCGGAGCTTGCGAAATCGAAGATCGTCGCCGACGACGAGGAACTGGCGATCACCGTTTCGATCGGCCTTGCGACGGTCGAAGCGCCGGAAGCTTTCGAGAACTACCTGCACGCCGCCGACCAGTTCCTCTACATGGCGAAACATGCCGGGCGAAACCGCGTCATATCCGAGCTTACACTGCTCGAGGCGCTGGCGTCGTAGGTGTCAACGGGCCGAATGCCGGCGGCTTCCGACCCGGGTGAGCGCGCCTCAGCGAGCCATTTGTAGCGTCAGCTTGCGCTCGGCGCGCTCCTGCTGCGGCGAGCGGTTGTAGAGTTCGCGATAGCACTTGGAAAAGTGCGAAGCGGAGACGAAACCGCAGGCGACGGCGACTTCGACCACGGGCATCGACGACTGAATCAGCAGGTGCCGGGCGCGATCGAGGCGAATCTCCAGGTAATAACGTGCCGGCGAGCGGCCCATCTCCTGCCGGAACAACCGCTCGATCTGGCGGCGCGACAGGTCGGCACTGTCGGCGATCTCCAGGAGCGAGAGCGGCTCGGAGAGGTTCGCTTCCATGAGTTCGATGATCGAGAGAACCTTGGCATTCTGAACACCGAGGCGGGCGCGCAACGGAAGGCGCTGGCGGTCATGTGGGCCGCGAACGCGATCGGTCAGGGCCTGCTCGCAGACGCGGTTCACCAGGCTTTCGCCGAAGTCTTGGTCGATCAGGTTCAGCATCATGTCGAGCGAGGCGGTGCCGCCGGCGCAGGTGTAGATGTTGCCGTCGATCTCGTAGAGGTCGGCATAGACCTCCGCCTGTGGGAAGCTTTCGGAAAAGCCTGGCAGGTTTTCCCAGTGGATGGCACAACGCTTGCCCGTAAGCAGGCCGGCGGAGGCCAGCACATGGGCGCCCGTACAGAGGCTGCCGACGGCGATACCGCGATTGTAGACCTCGCGCAGCCAGGCATTGACCGATTTGTTCTGGAACTCCTCGACGTAGACGCCCGAACAGACCAGGACCATGGAAGGACGGTTCTCGCCCGCCAGAGACTTGCGCTCGTCCGCAAGCGAGGTGTTGACCTCGAGAGCGATGCCGGCTGAGGAGAAGACCTTCTGCCCATCGGTCGAGGCGAGGCGCCATGTGTAGGCCTCATAGCCGAGCATGCGGTTGGCAATGCGGAGTGTTTCGATCGCCGCGGAGAAAGGCAGCATAGAGAAGTTCGGCACCAGAAAGAAGACGAGCGAGCGCTTTTTCGTCAGTGGCTTGTTCATGAGGCTTTCCCATGGTGGACGAGGGTGTCTATTCGTCGCTTGCAATATGTCATCCGGCTTGTCGATTTGCGACATTGACATGGAAAGCCGCGACCGAGAAGAAATTTCGCATTGCGACATGAGGCTTTGCGGTGCGTCAAGAGCGAAATTCGGTGATTGTGTAGAAAGCGACAGAATGTCCGGAGATCGTGGCGCAAACCGGCTAGAAGGGACTTCGCTCCGCGACAAAAGTTTTTCGGCTTGCCCGGTCGCGGTTTTGCCAATTGCGACTTATCCCGCCTGTGGCGGCGCCGATGTCGGTATCTGACAAGATGCCGCTTTGCGCGCTGCCGGTGAAGGGTGGATTCCTGGGCAAGAATGGGCAGGTGACTATGCTGTATCTCACATGATCAGAAACCAAGGCGAAGCTCATCGCCCGAGTGCGCCGCCTCAGGGGCAGATGGAGGCGATCGAGGTGCGCTTGAGACCGAGCAGCCTTGCGGCGCGCGAGAACTTCCCCGCCCGCTCTTTGTCCTTACGACAAGCACGGTACTGTAGAAGTTTGAAGGGGATCTTATGCTTTCGGAGAGGCCAACAGGCATTTTCAATGCCGTCGATCAGCAGGCGCCCAAAAACATGAAGGGCATTCCGTTTGCGGGAATGCCCTTCATCGGCTCGTCGCCCAGCAGTTGCTGTGCGTATGACAGCTCGTGTCGCTGTTCATTGTTCAGTCTTATGCACCGCGTCGTCGACGGACGGAAAGCCGATATCCTTCAGCGTGTCATAGGAGAGGCTCTCCAGCGCACGCTCGTTGCGGTGCCGCTTCCAAGCGGCCCAGGCGCGGGCACGCAGGCTGAAAAGACCGGGCAAAGCCGCAAGGCTCTGGCTCGATGACGACGGGGAGTACTGGTTCGTAGACATTGTTGGTTCCTTCTGAGCTTTTCAAAAGGTCGCGACCATGTGAGGGTTATGACGCAACCGAATTGATCAATCCAACGAATATGTTTGATGCTTTTCATCAAGCATTGTGATCTCTTGCCGCTACCTAACAGCTTGTATCAGGAGACCTGATCACTTTCTGTTCCGCTTGTAACAGGTCGTTTCTGACCCTTGTCGGCAGTTTCGCCAATTGGCGCCGGGTTTCCACCCGGGTTCTGGCGACGTTGGTAGCGCGCCTCCTGGCTGCGACCCTTTCGATAAAGATCCGTGCCCGTGACAACATCGCGAGAACGAAATCACCGTCGTCGCCCGCCTGCCGGATGACGTCATCGGGGTGCGGGCCTGATACATCCATGATCTGCACGCCATTGTTGACGATAGGAGTGCCACTGATCCGTCGTGCCGTTGCAGCCGCGTTGTCGATCGCCAATGTCAGGGCGGTCATGACCTTGCTCCTTTGCGTTGTGGGGGGTGTTCCCGCCTTCCTGCGAGCTTGACTATCGCTCCAATGTGATATTCAATCAAACGAAATGGAGTAAAGCTATCTTTCAGAATTTCTGAATTAAGGAGGCCGCCATGAACATGATCCTGCGCCACGCGCTTCCGCTGCTTGAAATGGACGTGCTGAAGACCTTTGTCGCCATTGCCGAGACCGGCAATTTCACCACTGCGGCCGAAGCCGTGTACCGCACACCCTCCGCTGTCTCGATGCAGATCAAGAAGCTCGAGGAGACGCTGGGCTGCACGCTTTTCCTGCGCGACGCTCGATCGGTCTCCTTGACGCCGAAGGGCGAACTGCTGCTCGGTTTCGCCCGCCGTCTCCTGTCGCTCAACAATGAGACAGTGTCTCGCTTCCTGCTGCCCGACATGAACGGCGTCGTCCGCGTCGGGGCACCGGAAGATGTCGGCGAACGCATTCTGCCGGAGGTCCTGAAGCGCTTTGCCGAAACCTACCCGAATGTGACGGTCGATGTGTCGATCGGCATGAGCAACGCCATACGCAAGCGGGTCGACGAGCACAGGCTCGACATCGCCATCTACAATAGCCTGTCCGACGAATCGGCCAAGGACGGCGAAATTCTCATGCAGGAGAAATTGGTCTGGGCTGGCGCCAAGTGTGGCAACGCGCATCTGCGCGATCCGCTGCCGGTTTCGATGTGGGAGGACGGCTGCGTATGGCGCGCCGATGCGGTCGAGAAACTGTCGCGGGCCGGGCGCAAGTTCCGCGTGGCGTTCCTCAGCGCCTATACGACCGGGCAGCGTGCGGCGGTGCTCGCCGGCCTCGCGATCGCGCCGCTGCCGCGTTATCTCGTCCAGGGCGAGATGGTACAGCTTGGCGAGCGCGACGGGCTGCCGGATCTCGGCCATTACGAAATCGGCCTGAAGGTCGTCGAGGATGCACCGGCACCGGTGCTCGCGGTCGCCGACCACGTCCGCGAGGCCTTCGCCGACCTCCAAATGCATGCGGGCAGGGTGGCCGAGCCAGTCTAATGCATGTCGCCCAAAGTTGGGCAGCGGTTTTGGGGTAAAACGACATGCATAAGAACAAAACCCGGCCCGACCGCGAAGGCTCTTCTAGGCCTCGAGACCGGCGGGCTGGCCGTGCCGTGGAGGAACCGCGAGCCGTCCCACGAGCGCCTCGACAATTTTGCCGGCAACCTCGTCCTGGACCGCGAAAATATCGCCGAGGCTTCGGTCGAAGCGCTCGGCCCAGACATGGCCCCCGCCGATTGCATCGATCAGTTGTGCATTGATGCGGACGCGATCAGAGGCGAGTCTGACACTTCCCTCCAGCAAGTAGCGGACCCCGAGTTCCTGGGCAATTCTGCGCATGTCCGTGGATTGATCCTTGTAGGCGAAGCTCGAATTCCGCGCGATGACGTACAGGTCCGGAATCCGCGACAGATCGGTGATCACGTCCTCGGTCAATCCATTCGCAAAGGAGGCGTGCCCCAGATCGTCGCTCATGTCACAGAAGGGCAGGACAGCGATCGATGGTCGCTCCGGAAGCGGCACGAACTCCCGGTCGGCATTTTCGCACCTCTGAACCTCGGCAGTGAAGCGGTAACCCACGCGCGGGATGGTCACGATCCACTCGACGCCGTGAGGGGCCGGACCGAGAAGCTTCCGCAGTGCAGCTATCTGCACAGAGAGGTTGCTCTCTTCCACAGCCAGTCCCGGCCATGCGGCCCCCAAGAGATCGGACTTGCGCAAGACCTCTCCTGGATGTCGGGCAAATGTCTCCAGAAGCAACAGCCCACGATAGGCAACAGGCACAGGGTTACCCTCCCGCCGAAGCGTTCCCGCTTCCGGATCGAGCACGAACGTACCGAAGGCAAAGCACGGTCGCTGCATACGGCATCTTAGTGCATGCCTGCTGCATGGGAAATCGCGCAGAGCAAAACAATGGCGCTTCGCCGCTACTCATTTCGGAAGTTTTCGGAACTATTAGGGGCGGTTTCGATACACCGAGTGTCACTTTCTCCAGAATGCGCGACCTGTGCCAGTCATGAACGGACTCCAGCGGAGGGAAGGGGGAGCTCGATGCATATTTTTTCCTTTACGACGGGCGCCGGACGCCATTGGTTTGCGCATCCATGGGCAAGCGAAGTTCACGGCGGACTCGACGGGCCGGCGACCACTGGAAGCCTTGTAGAGACCTGGAATCGCCGCATCCACTATCGAGAGGAGCTGGCACGGCTATCGAAGGATGGCCCCGAGTTGATCCAGGATATCGGATTGAACGCCCGGCAGGTCGAGGACGAAGTTGCCAAGCCGTTCTGGCGTAAATGAACCGCCCATCCGTCGGCTAGGCTGTGGACAGACGCCGCCGGACGATCGCAGCGTGGAAGCCCGCGCCGTGGATCAGGCCAGCATCGTTGAAATCATAGGTCGGATTGTGCAGCGGCGCTGAGTTGCCGTTGCCAAGGAACACGAAGCACCCCGGCACGTGCTCGAGGAAGCGCGCAAAGTCCTCCGAACCGGTCATCGGCTCGCGCGCGGTACCGACATGATTGGCCCCGAACACGCTGCGCGCCGCGGCGAAAGCCTCTTCGACCAACCCTTCGTCATTGACGAGCGGCACGAATTCGCGCGTGTAGCTCATCTCCGCCGAGACGTTGTGGGCAAGCGCTGTGCCCTCGGCGATGACGCGCATCTGCTTCTCGATTTCGGCGCTGACCTCGGGGCGGAAGCTGCGGGCATCGCCCAGGATGCGGGCCAGACCGGGCAGCGCATTGCGGGTGCCGTCGGTGATGAATTCCGTCACCGAGACGACGCTGATGTCGGCGGGACTAAGACGGCGCGAGACGATCGTCTGCAGGTTGGTGACAAGCGCGCAGGCGGCAACCAGCACTTCGTTGCCCGCATGCGGTCGTGCCGCATGTCCGCCGATGCCCTTGAGCACGATCTCGAAATTGTCTTCGGCCGACATGATCGGACCGGGCCGCGTCTCGAAATGGCCGATCGGAAACCCGGGCATATTGTGCAGCGCGTATATTTCCTCGAAGGGAAACCGCTCCATCAGCCCATCGTCGAGCATGGCGAGCGCGCCCTTGCCCCATTCCTCCGCCGGCTGGAAGATGAAGCGCACCGTTCCGTCGAAACCGCCATCCTGGGCAAGCAGCTTTGCCGCGCCGAGCAGCATGGTCGTATGACCGTCATGGCCGCATGCATGACGCCCGGATTTCGTGAGCGATAATCCAAGTTTCCCTGTTCGGGGATGCGTAACGCATCCATATCGGCCCTCAGCCCTATGGCGCGGTTACCGCTGCCGCGCTTCAACGTGCCGACGACGCCGGTGCCGCCGACACCTTCGGCGACCTCAAGTCCGAACTCCCTGAGCTTTTCCGCGACGAAGGCGGAGGTGCGCTTCTCCTCGAAGCCGAACTCCGGGTGAGCATGAAGGTCGCGTCGCCAAGCGGTCATGTCCATATGAAGCGCATTCGTGTCGACAGTCATGTCAGCCATCCTTCCTTGCAAGCTGGCGAGCGACGTCCAGCAGGATATTGGCTCCTGCGACCAGGTCAGATCCCGAAAACATTGCCGGTCCGGGGAGACGCGCCGCATCTATGGAAGGGTTGCTCATGCTTCGGCTCCCATGGCGTTCTTCGCTGCCACCGCGGCGGGTGATCGCCCGACGATCTCTTCGTATTTGCCCGGATCGGTTGCCCCCTCCGTGTTGACGAGGAAGATGCGCGATTGTCCATCGATGCGAAGAGCGGCCTTGATTGCGGGATCCGACGCCGCCTTCATCAGCCCGGCCAGTCCGACGCCGCCACTTTCACCGGCGACGATGGCAGGGTCGCCTGCGGCCGGGTCGGCAAGCTGTCTCATAACGGAGACCGCATCCTCCTCGTCGATGGTCATGAAGGCGTCGGCGACGCGCGAGAGAACACGCCAGGCGACCAGAGAAGGCTCGTAGCATTCGAGCATGGCCATTATAGTCGGCTCCCCATGCGCAATCGTCACCGGATGCCCGGCGCGGGCCGTCTCGAAGATGCAGGCCGCGCGAGCGGGATCGACGACCGCAAAAATCGGGCGCTCGTCGCCAAGCACGATCGCCAGATGGCCAGCCACGGCGGCGGCAATCCCGCCAACGCCACACTGGATGAACACATGTGTCGGCGGTTCCGGCATTTTCCTCAAGGCTTCGCGAACAAGTGCCGTGTAGCCCTGCATCACCAGTCCGGGAATACGTTCGTAACCGGGCAAGGACGTATCCGAAACGATAGTCCAGCCCCTCGCCTCGGCAATGCG
Organism: Sinorhizobium glycinis; assembly: GCF_001651865.1. GTDB lineage: Bacteria > Pseudomonadota > Alphaproteobacteria > Rhizobiales > Rhizobiaceae > Sinorhizobium > Sinorhizobium glycinis. Next base: position 397,187 of record NZ_LPUX01000050.1, on the reverse strand, counting down.
GGCAGCCTCCCGAACGGACTCGTCATAGGTGCCGTCGACGCGGATCATGTCGGCGCCGAAACGAGCAATGGCTGCGACGCGCTCGTCGCTTACACCCGGATGCACGAAGATTGCCGCCCGCGCACCCACGAGTTCAGCGCCCTGCGCAACCGACCGGCCGTGGTTGCCGTCGGTAGCGCAGGCAACCGTCATGGTGCGCGCGACGGCCCGGACCTCTGGCGATTGAAGCTCGGAAACATCGACGGCGCGGCCAAGCTTCTCTCCTGCTTCCTCAAGAAGAAGCCGGATTACCGCATAGGCTCCACCAAGCGCCTTGAAACTCCCCAAGCCGAGGCGATGGCCCTCGTCCTTGACGTGGATGGAGGCCACGCCCAGCGCCGCAGCCAGCGCCGGCAGGGAATGCAGGGGCGTTTCGGCATGGTTTGCGCGATGTTCGAGGAATCGTTCGACCGTTTCAGCCGCGCTTTCCCCGAGGGTTTCTGCATCGACGGGGATGAGAGGCTTGTTGTGTGCGGGAAGAGTGTTGAGCAGAAACATGGGGCCACCTCGTTCAAAAAAAGCTGGCGAAGATATATTGCATGCGCCGCGAAAATTGCGCTGTATTCGCGGGCGCGAGTTGCAAGTTTGTTTCGTGAGGAGCCTCCTTGGCGAAGACCAACCCCGAAATCGCCCTCGATTCCTTCGACCTGGCGATCCTGACGATCCTGCAGAATGACAATGCGACGCCGCAGCGCATGATCGGCGAGGCGGTCAATCTTTCCGCGCCTGCGGTGCAGCGGCGCATTAAGCGCATGGAGCAGGCAGGGGTAATCCAGGCGAATTGCGCGATCGTCGACCCGGCCAAGGTCGGCCAGCCGATCACCATCTTCGTCGAGGTCGAGGTGATCAGCGAGACGGCCGAACTTATCGATGCGGCAAAGGCCGAGTTTTCCGCCACGCCGGAGGTGCAGCAATGCTACTACGTCACCGGCGAGGCGGATTTCATCCTCGTCATCGTCGCCGCCACCATGGCCGATTACGAAGCGCTGACGCGGCGGCTCTTCTTCGGCAACAGCAATGTCAAGAAATTCCGCACCTTCTTCGCTATGGACCGGGTGAAGGTGGGGCTGAGGGTGCCGCTGGGAGATAAGGCGCGAGCGAGTTGATGTCGTTGGCAGCCGGGGGTAGCTTTTACGATCGAGCGATCGCCATGGAGCTCAATCGCCAGGCGCTCCGCGACCATGTCGTTATCGACGAAAATCCCCATGATTGCATCAGGAAGATGGAAGCGAACTTTCCGTTCGGCTCCTCCCGGCCTGACTGGTCAAGGATGCACGTTCATGTGAAAGGTGCGCTCGACGAGAACCCGGCCGAACAGGTCCTGCAGTTCATGATCCAGATGAATGCGCGCTACCATCTGGATGACCGCATAACGTATCTCGGAGACAGTCTGACAGATCATGCCTATCATTGCCGCCTTCAAACCGCGATGGCGCTTCTCCCCTGCATTTTGGATATTCCCCAGCACCACTATTTCGTTCACGCCGGTTTTCTCTGGCTCTTTGCGGTGAGCTTCGAAGGCGATCTGGACTTCGGGGCGAATGTCGACCTCATAAAACAGAGGGCATGAACGGGCGGCTGCGGCAACTTTCGCGTGTTGGAATTCCGCCTCCAACTCCGAGAACGGCAGGAACAGTCTACTCCCGGCTACGGCGCCTACGGCGGCCGCCGCCTTCGACGTCATCCGCCAGCACCTTGCGCTCCGGCAACGAGACCACCTCGGCGAGCTTCGGGAAGGCATCCACCTTGTTCGGCATCGCCATGGCGTTGACGAAGTGCTCCTGAAATTTCGATTCAAGAGCCGTCTCTATCTTCTCGATTTTCCTCACCGTTTCCTCGATCTCGCGGCGGTGGCCGCGATTGAGGAGCGCCATCAGCGCGCCGGTGCCGGCGGCATTGCCCACCGCCTTCACCTCAGCGAGGTCGCAGTCGGGGATGAGCCCCAGGACCATGGCGTATTTCGGATCGATGAACGAGCCAAAGGCGCCGGCGAAGCGGATCGTGTCGACATGCTCGACGCCCTGCTTTTCCATGAGCAGCTTGATGCCAGCGTAAAGCGCCGCCTTGGCGAGCTGGATCGCCCGGATGTCGTTCTGCGTCACGGTGATTCTCGGCTCGCCGTCATGCAGCAGGTAGGAGAAGGTGCGGCCGTTCGGAACGATGCGCGGGCTTTTCGCCGCCATGGCGCCATCGACCACGCCGTCCTGCGAAATGATGCCGCTCAGATACATCTCCGCGACCACCTCGATGATCGCCGAGCCGCAGATCCCGGTGACGCCGACCGCTGCGGCCGCTTCCGCGAAACCCTCTTCATCCGACCACTTGTCGACGCCGATCACCCGGAAGCGCGGCTCCAGCGTTTCCGCGTCGATGCGGACGCGCTCGATCGCGCCCGGCGCTGCTCGCTGGCCGGAGGAAATTTCGGCGCCTTCGAAAGCCGGACCAGTGGGGGAGGAGGCGGCGACGACGCGTTCCCGATTGCCGAGGACGATCTCGGCGTTGGTGCCGACATCCACGAGCAGCATCATCTTATCCTGGCGGTGCGGGCCTTCCGAAAGCGTCGCGCCAGCGGCGTCCGCGCCGACATGGCCGGCGATGCAGGGCAGCATGTAGAGTCTCGCACCGCGGTTGACCTCAATGTCGATCTCATGCGCCCAATATTGCAGCGCGCCGGAAACGGCAAGCGCGAAGGGCGCTTGGCCGAGTTCCGTCGGGTCGATGCCGAGGAACAGGTGGTGCATGATCGGGTTGCCGACGACCACCATGTCGAGAATGTCGTGGCGATCGATCCCGCCTTCGGCGCAGACCTTGCCAATCAGGCCATTGACCGCCTCGCGCACCGCTTTGGTCATCGCTTCGCGGCCATCCGGGTTCATCATTACATAGGAGACGCGGCTCATCAGATCCTCGCCGAAGCGGATCTGCGGGTTGGATGCGCCCGAGGAGGCGACGATACGGCCGGACAAGAGCGACACCAGATGCATGGCGATCGTCGTCGAGCCGATGTCGCAGGCTATGCCATAGGCCTCGTTCTTCAGACCCGGCCAGAGGCCGACGATAAAGGGGCGCGACGAATCCATGTCCCGGTGGATTGCGGCGGTCACCGCCCAGTTGCCCTTGCGCAGGATGCCCTGCACCTGCGGGATCAGGTGCGGCGCAATCAGCAGGTCCTTCCAGCCCCAGTCCTTCTCCAGTACCGTCTTCATCCGATCGAGATCGCCGAGCGGCTTGTGCATGTCCGGTTCTTCCACCTCGACATAGCACATCTGGACGGCGGCATTGCGCTCGATCGCCCGGTCCGTCGCGGCCTTCCGCACCACCTGGGCGTTGATGACCGTGTCCTGCGGCACGTCGATGACGAGATCGCCGAGGATCTGCGCCGAGCAGGACAGGCGACGACCATCGGGCAGTTCGCGCACACTCGCGTAGCGCTGCTCCTTCGGGCCGACCGGCGAGATATGGTCGTTAGAGGAAACGATCTTGTGCTTGGCGAAGTTGCCTTCCTGCACGGAAACCTGGCAGCGTCCGCAGGTCGCGCGCCCGCCGCAGACGCTCTCGACATAGACGCCGAGCGAACGCGCTGCGTCAAGGATCGGCGTGCCGACCGGGAAGCGGCCGCGCTTTCCCGATGGCATGAAGAGCACCAGCGGATCGGTCTTGTTGTCCTTCGGGGGCACGTTCAACATCTTCTTGTCTCGCCAAGAGATTATTTCGTGAGCCGGCGCGCGTTCGCCCGCACGCGTTTGGCATAAGGCCGGAGCGCCGCTGCCGCTATCCGCTTGTGGCCGGCCGCAGGCCCGATCTTGCCGACTGCGAGGCCCGCCGCAGCGTCAAAACCTTCCTTCATCACCGCGACATTGGCTGCGACGACGCTTTCCGCAGCCGCAGCCATCTTCTCCGTTACCATCCGGCTTGTCTCGACATAGTCGGCTGCGGTCCCCGTCATGGCGGCAACCGCCATGGCCTGAGTGCGTGCGGCGATGACCATCGGCGCCTGGAACCAGAGCGCCGCCAGATCTTTGGCAATGGAGTGCTTGGCCATGGTTATTCCGCCCTTGCCGTGGCGCCGGCCCGCGCTGCGCGTCCACCGCGGCGGCCGCCGCCGGCAGCCGGTGCCGCCGCGGCGACCGCATGGCCGCCTTCAGCCGGCTTGTGGTCGCGATAGGTCATGATCCAGTTGGTGCAGTTCGCGTCGGTGCCGTTCAGGACGTTCGCGGCGCGTACGGCTTCCATTTCCTGCGGGCGGCAGGGGTTCATGATCGCCGAGGTCATGCCGGCGCCGATCACCATCGGGATGAAACCGGCATTGATGCCGTGCCGGTGCGGCAGGCCGAACGAGATGTTGGAGAGGCCGCAGGTGGTGTTGACCTTCAGTTCCTCGCGCAGGCGCCGCAGCAGCGCGAAGACCTGCCGGCCGGCATCGCCCAGGGCGCCGATCGGCATGACGAGCGGATCGACGACGATGTCGTGCGGCTTGATGCCGTGGTCCATGGCGCGCTCGACGATCTTCTTGGCGACGGCGAAGCGCACGTCCGGATCCATCGAGATTCCGGTTTCATCGTTGGAGATCGCCACGACCGGTACGTCGTATTTCTTGACGAGCGGCAGGATAGCCTCCAGCTTTTCCTCCTCGCCGGTGACCGAGTTGACCAGCGGCCGGCCCTTGGCGACGCGCAGGCCGGCTTCAATAGCAGCCGTCACCGAGCTGTCGATCGACAGCGGCACGTCGACGAGGCCCTGGACGATCTCCAGCGTCTTGACGAGCAGCGGCGGCTCCGTCTCGTTGGGGTTGACAGCTGTCACCCCCGCATTGACGTCGAGCATCGTAGCACCCGCGGCGACCTGCTCCAGCGCGTCCTTGATGACCGTCTCGAAATTGCCTTCGACCATTTCGGCGGCGAGCTTCTTGCGCCCCGTCGGGTTGATGCGTTCTCCGATGACGCAGAAGGGCTGGTCGAAACCGATGACGATCTCGCGGGTGGCGGAAGCGACGATGGTGCGGGTCATGTAAGATCCTTTGATCCTGAAGCGTGGGGCTATGTAATAGGGCCCGTTTTCGTTTGTAAGGCGCTCGACGGGCCGAAGCGCCGGTTTTCCTCTGCTAAAGCCGCGAGCGCGGCTTTTGTTCTCAATGCGGATGATGTGCCGCGGCTTCCGCCATCTGCTGCTGGTTTTCCTCAATGCCCTCGCGCAGGTGGTCGAGTCGCTCGGCGACGAGCGTTTCGGCCGGCGTCGCTTCGCGTTTCCATGGCCTGCGGCCCTTCAAGACGCCGGACTCGTGGACGATCTCGGCCACATATTCCTCCTGGCGGTAAGCCATGACGTGAACGCCGGAAACGCCCTCGATCTCCTTCACCTCGTTGATGATGTCGATGCAGAGCTGCTTGCCTTCCTTCTTCTGGTCCTGCGCACCTTCAAGGCGCGTTACGATCGAATCCGGAATATGGATGCCGGGGACGTTGGAGCGGATCCAGCGAGCTGTTTTGGCGGAAGCCATCGGACCGACCCCGACAAGAATGAAGCATTTTTCGTGCAGGCCCAGATCCCGCACCTTCTTCATGTATTCGCGGAACATCGGCACGTCGAAACAATATTGGCTCTGGACGAATTGCGCGCCCGCTTCGATCTTCTTGGCCAGCCGGTAGGGCCGGAAGTCATAGGGCGGTGCAAATGGATTGATCGCGGCGCCGAGGAAGACCTGCGGCGGCGTCGTCAGCTTGCGGCCGGAGAGGAACTTCGAGTTGTCGCGCATGATGCGCACGGTCTCAAGCAGCGACATGCAATCGAGATCGAAGACCGGCTTGGCGCCCGGCTGGTCGCCGGCCTGCACGCCGTCGCCGGTCAGGCACATGATGTTCTGCACGCCCATGGCCGAGGCGCCGAGCACGTCGCCCTGGATGGCGATGCGGTTCTTGTCGCGGCAAGCGATCTGCATGATCGGCGAATAGCCCATGCGCGTCAGCAGCGCGCAGATGCCGACCGACGACATATGGCAGTTAGCGCCCGAAGCGTCGACGGCGTTGATGCCGTCCACCCAGCCGTCGAAGATCGCGGCACGCTCGTAGACGTCCTCTGGATTGGCGCTGTCCGGCGGGTTGAGTTCGGCCGTGACGGCAAATTCGCCGCGGCGGAGCACCCGCTCCAGCCGGCCGCGCGAGGAATGACCGGGCAGGGGATCGAGCGGTGCGCCGGGGTCGAGAGGATTGATATCCGGGCTCATCGCTGGCCCTCCTTCTGCGCCTCTTCGCGGGCCGCGGACTCGGCCGTCACGCGGAGCCAGGCGGAGGTCTCGCGCAGCGACTGGTTGACCGGCTTCTGAACGTTCATGATCGCATTGCCCTTCACCATGTTCTGCGAACCCTTCCAGGCCTGCACCCAGACGCAAGGCATGTCAGGCTCCACTTCGCAGTTGCCGTTGGCGCGCACGCCGCCGCAAGGGCCGTTCCGGAGCTGCTTCGGACAGTTCATCGGACAGGACATGCCGGTCGAGGACAGCGCGCACTGACCGCACATGCGACAGTCGAAGAGGAAACCCTTGACGTGCCGTTCGACAAAGGTCACCGGCCGCTCGACGCGGCCGTAGCCGATGGCGTTCCACAGCGGATGGAGCTTCAGGAACATATCGGCAAAGCGGTTGTAGAACCATTCGAGGAAGCGCGAATTACGCACGGCCCAGAGACGCACGGTGTATTTGCGACGCGAGCGGCGGCTCGGCGACACGTTCGTTGGGACATAGGCGCCGCTCGCCGCCTTCTTCGCGGGCTGCGCATTGCCGGTGACGACCTTGGGATCAGCCATTTTCCCGTCCTCCTGCCTTGACGAGAGCTACGAGCCGCTCCTTGTCGTAGGCAGCCTCGAGCTCGGCCGCAGCCTTGTCGGCCTCCGCCTCGAGATCATCTGAAACCTGAACAGGATCTGCCTTGCGCCACTCGGCGAGATAGTCGTCGGTCTCGGCGGCGCCGGTGCGCATCGCGCACATGTCGATCGCCTCGGTGAAGCGAAGCGAAAGCTCACGCTTGGCGCTCTTGCGGCCCTGTTTGACAATGACCTGGGCGGGGATATCGCGCCAGTAGACGATGATGCGGTCTGCCATGGAATTCCCTGTTCTCCTCTAGCGCATAACTCCGAAACCGAAAATTCGGAAAGGCTTATGCACCGAGTCAAAGTGTTACAACGTCCTTTACGCGTCAGTTCTGGCGCGCGGCGCTGTAATGCCGACAATGCGCATGTCCATGCGCCGTGGCTCACCTTGCCACGACGTCGGATATGTCCAAAAACGACGCTCCACGGTTCGTATACGAGCGAAATGCGTCACGGATATCGTGGCGGCCGTGTTTGACGTTGGAGACGCCGAAACGCGCTCCGGAAAGCCGCTGACCAGGATGGTGGCGTTGCGCGGGATGTCGAGCCGAGGCGCTGACGACGCGGGTCAATTCAGAATATCAGCATAAAGTCATTCACCAACCATTCACGTCGCATTCGGCAAACATGCACCATCGCAGCAGATCGGATATTGAAGATGACGAAGATTGGTATCCTGTTCCTTGCGGCCGCGACGGCTTTCACGAGCTATGGCTCTGCTGAGGCCATGCCCGTTCCGTCGGCGCCGCAGTCTGGTTCGAGCGTAGAGCTCGTTCACCACAAGCCGTGGCATCACCGCGGTGGTCCCCGAAGGGCCTGGCGTGAGGCGGAAGGCGCTCGCTACAGTTACTATAATGGATACCGCGGTTATCGCTACCGCCGGGAAGGGTATCGGCGGCACAGCGACGGCTGGTGGTATCCGCTGGCCGCCTTTGGGGCGGGAGTCATCATCGGCAATGCTATCGCCGCGCCCCCGCGTTACGTCGAGCCGCGCCATGCCGAACCCCGGTTGCCGCAGCGCCATGTCAGTTGGTGCTACGACCAATATCGGTCTTATCGCGCCTGGGACAATTCCTTCCAGCCCTATGGCGGTCCCCGCCAACAGTGCTACTCACCTTACTATTGAGGCTCTCGAAGCCCCGCTCGCCACCACCGCGAGCGGGCTTCGGCGTGGACGGCGATCAGTAACCGGAACTTCCACCGCTTTGGGTGCTGGCGCCCATGCCGCTGCCGCCGGAGCCGCTTGAAGCGCTTGCGGGCGGCGGGCTCGTGTTTCGGCTGGCTTGATTGGTCATACATCCCGCGAGCGTCAAAAGGGCAATCGCGGCTACGACGATCGATGATTTGCGGGTCATCACGATTCTCCGATCATAGATTGGGTATGACATATGGCGTGCCGCCAGTATTCCCTAGAGATGCTCATGCGCGCCGCTTGATTTCGCAGAAACGCGCATCATTTCCATCGGATATGCCGACGCACCCGGAGGTCATGATGTCAAAGACCGGCTTCACGATATTATGTCTCGCACTTCTCGCGCTTTCATCCTGCGCAAATACCGCGCGCGGATTCAGGCAGGATAGTACGCAGACAGGCCATGCCGTGGATAGTGCAACCAAACGCGTCCTGACTGCTGCTCAGTAGGATGGCGCTTGCGGTGTCGAGGCGGCTGTCACGCAGCCCTGGTTGATTTGCGACGACCATTCTGGGAGCTGCGGCTTCTTCCTTGGTTTTACCAGATTCCACGCCGGAAGCCATTCCAGACCCACGTCCAGACAGGCGGATGATACCATTGGCGGGAAGGCGCGACGACATCGACGGGTCGGAGATTTCCGGCGAGCGCGTCTTCGACTGCCTGTATCGCTATCGCCGTCGAGGCGGCGGTCTGGAGCAGCGGATAGGTGTGCATCGTGTCGGCGCGGCTCGGTATCTGTCGCGACTGGTAGAGAATGCCGCCGGTATCGACGCCTTCGTCGACGAGATGGACGGTCGCGCCGAAATTTTCCAGATCGTTGCTGAGGAGCGCCCAGTAGCCGCCCATCAAGCCGCGATATTGCGGATTGATTCCCGCATGGAAATTCAGGACAGGGCAGGGGATGGCGGCCAGCGTTTCCGGCTTCAGCATGCGGCAGCTGACGAGGAAGACCACGGCGGGCGCAAGCTCTGTCAGCCGCACAATCGCGTGGGCATCGTTGATCGACCGGATGGGACAGATCGGCACGGCCGGCGAATCCGCGGACGCGCCATGCTGCCGCAGGATTTCCTCGGCTCGCCGCCGCGTGAATCGCTTGCCGAAGCGGGAGATGAGCATCGTCGCCAGCTGGCCCAAGGCCTTCGCCCATCCCAGCTTGCGGGCACGCCTCCGGACGAAAAGCGCCTTTGACTCCGGCTGCTCCTGCAGGACCACAACGTCCTCGAAGAGCGCGGTCAATGCGTTGATGATGATGTTCGGATTAGCGCCGCCGGCCGTGACCACCACGACACGCCCACCGACAGCGGATTTCGCGGGTACATGCCGCCCTGCGTTTGATTGGGTGGCGGCGTCCATCATCCTCGCAAACCCCGTTACTGATTGCCTGCATCGGCTGACGCAAGTCCTTGCACGGCAACCGAAGCCACTGTCGTGTGCAACCAATACGCCCGGATGGTTTACGGTGGCCTTAACGAGGCATCGGCCGGACGAGTCTTTCACTTTCGCACCTCGACGCGGCACGGCTGAAGCGCGGCGCATGGGTGCCGTTGCAAGTGAAAGGACGCAGTTGGATTACGCCTCGATCAACGACCGCGTGAGGTCACCGTAACCGGTAAAGCGATACTCATAGTCGAGGCCGAGATAATCGGCGGCGCGGCGGGCCTTCTCCTGCAGCGCCGCGTCTTCCAGTTGTGAAAGGTAGACGAGCTTACGGTAGTGGCCGAAATACATATCACGCAGTTCCGGGTGGCGGTCGAGGCCGAGCGGTTCGACTATGAAGGCCTCGAACTGGCGGGCGAGGAAATCGGTCAAGAAGAAGGCGGTAAGATCGTCGTCCCAGCGCGACGCGAAATCCGCATTGCCGGCGAAGAAGGAGTAGCAATGCGGGCCGGGAATGCGCGTCACGCCTTCCTCCTCGCAGAGCCGGTCGATGAGGCCGCCGGTGCCGCAATCGGCATAGGCGATGAAGACGCGCTCGAATCCGTCGGCGCGGGCCCGGGCAATCGCCTCGCGCAGGCCCGGCACGATCTTTTCCGGCGTGTTGTGCCAGATGGCTGGCAGACAGTTGAGCTCTATGTGCTCGAGCTTGTTGGCCTCGCATACGGCAAGAATTTCGCGCGCGATGGCGCCGCAACCAATGACATGAACTTTCTTCGGTTGTGTACGTTCTCTTGCCGACGTTGCGTTTTCCATCTTTATTCCACCTTGCATCAACACAAAGGAATCATGGTCATGACAACAAAATCCATCGCGATGATCGGCGCCGTTCTCGTAGCGCTCGCAACCCTGACTTCCTGCGCCAACACGATCCGCGGCATGGGGCAGGATACTGCAAATGCCGTGAACGCCACAGAGGGAGCCGGGCGCCGGGTCGCCAAGGCCGCAAACTGATAATCAGGCAGGGCGCGCTATCGGCGCGCCATCTCATCGCATTCAAATAAGAAAGCCGGCTGCGTTTTTCATCCGCGCAGCCGGCTTTTATCTTTTACAATTGCGAGGTTCAGCCGGCGGCGAGGCTGTTGTGCTTGCGCCTCATGAAATCCTTGGCCGTTTCGACGGCCACGGCTGCGTCGCGGCAATAGGCGTCGGCACCGACGGCCTTGCCGAATTCCTCGTTGAGCGGCGCGCCGCCGACGAGGACGACGTAATCGTCACGCAGGCCTTTTTCCTTCATCGTGTCGATGACGACCTTCATGTAGGGCATCGTCGTCGTCAGCAGAGCCGACATGCCGAGGATGTCCGGCTGCTCGCGCTCGAGTGCTTCGAGATAGTTTTCGACCGGATTGTTGATGCCGAGGTCGACCACGTCGAAGCCGGCGCCCTCCATCATCATGCCGACGAGATTCTTGCCGATGTCGTGGATGTCGCCCTTGACGGTGCCGATCACCATCTTGCCGAGCTTCGGTGCGCCGGTCTCGGCGAGCAGCGGACGCAGGATCGTCATGCCGGCCTTCATCGCATTGGCGGAAAGCAGCACTTCCGGCACAAAGAGAATGCCGTCGCGGAAGTCGATGCCGACGATGCGCATGCCTTCGACGAGCGCCTGGGTCAGGATGTCGTAGGGCGTCCAGCCGCGCTCGAGGAGGATGCGCGTGCCATCCTCGATTTCCTCCTTGAGACCGTCATAAAGGTCGTCATGCATCTGCTGCACGAGTTCCTCGTCGGAAAGGTCCTCGAGAATGATTTCATCGTCTGCCATAGTAGGGTTTCCTCGGTTCCTGGCATAGCCGTTTCGCGCGGGTGGCACGATCACTCCGGACGCGTTGCCCATCCTTAGCGGGCGGCGCCGAAAAATCTCTTTTCGAAAGCGACGTCGCACATGATGAAAAACGACGACGCGGCCTTCGTGCCCTCCCGCTCTATTGTCCTATCGCATAATGCGCCGATGCGGAATCGGTCGGTCGGTAAAATTATGCAACAGTTCAAGGCGTTAGTTCTAGCGCTCACGCGCTGCTTCGGAGCATTGCCGCCGTGCTGCCCCATGCGCGCGAGGTCGCTACGGCACAACGCGAACGCGCCGGTCGAGTGTCTAAGTTGCGCCACCTGTTGGCGCATTGAGACCCGTACGGCTCCGGCGGCTTGGTAGCATTAGGCCAAATCCATGCCGGGCGCATGGTGCCGCCACTGGATTCGACCGGCGGAAAGGATTATGCGCCCACCTACCGAAATGTTGCGGCGTCCTTCGTGCGAGGACGTGGCGGGAGAGGAATGAGCGAATGAGCGACGTTACAGAACAAGGCGCGGTCGAAGGCGGCGGACGCCGCGCGCGTGGCGAGGGCCGGGGAGCGGCAGCGCGCCGCGCCTCCCGCACCGGCGGCGGTCCGGGACCGTCTCTGCCCTATATCCAGCGCAAGATTCGCGAATATGAGGTGCTCGACGAGGAGGGCCTGCAGCTTATCGAGCGCAACGCCGACACGGTGCTCGAGGAAATCGGCATCGAATTCCGTGACGACGCGGAAGCGCTCGAGCTCTGGAAGGCGGCCGGCGCCGATGTGCGCGGCCAGCGCGTGCATTTCCCGAGGGGCCTCTGCCGGGACCTTCTGAAGACGGCGCCGTCGAACTTCACCTGGCATGCGCGCAACCCGGAGCGCAATGCGCATATCGGCGGCAAGGCGACGGTTTTCGCACCGGTCTACGGCCCGCCCTTCGTACGCGATCTCGACGGCAACCGCCGCTATGCGACGATCGAGGATTTCCGCAATTTCGTGAAGCTCGCCTATATGGCGCCGTCCGTCCATTCGTCGGGGGGCACGGTCTGCGAGCCGGTCGACATCCCGGTCAACAAGCGCCATCTGGACATGGTCTACAGCCATATCCGCTATTCCGACAAACCCTTCATGGGCTCGGTGACGGCGCCGGAACGGGCGGAAGACACGATCGCGATGGCGAAGATCGTCTTCGGCGACGATTTCGTCGAGAACAACACCGTCACGCTGAACCTCATCAACGCCAACTCGCCGATGGTCTTCGACGAGACGATGGTGGGCGCGCTCAAGGTTTACGCACGCCATAACCAGGCCTGCGTGCTTTCGCCCTTCATCCTTTCGGGCGCGATGAGCCCTGTGACCGTCGCCGGCACGCTGACGCAGATTCTGGCCGAAGTGCTCGCCGGCGCCTCGTTCACCCAGCTCATCCGCAAGGGCGCGCCGGTGCTCTTCGGCACCTTCGCCGCCTCGATCTCGATGCAGTCTGGCGCCCCGACCTTCGGCACGCCGGAGCCGTCGCTCGTCTCCTATGGCGCGGCGCAGCTCGCCCGTCGCCTTGGCCTGCCGTTCCGTACCGGCGGTTCGCTCTGCGGCTCCAAGGTCCCGGATGCCCAGGCGGCGCATGAGTCGTCGAGCACGCTCAACATGACGCTGCTTGCCGGCACCAACTTCGTGCTGCACGCGGCCGGCTGGCTCGAAGGCGGTCTCGTATCGTCCTACGAGAAGTTCATGATCGACCAGGACCAACTCGGCATGATGCAGAAGATGGCCGAGGGCGTTGATCTTTCCGAAAACGCCCAGGCGCTCGATGCGATCCGCGAAGTCGGCCCCGGCAGCCACTATCTCGGTTGCGCCCACACCCAGGCAAACTTCCAGACGGCCTTCTACCGCTCGCCGCTCGCCGACAACAACTCCTTCGAACAGTGGGAGATCGAAGGCGAGAAGCGGATCGAGCAGCGTGCCAACGCGCTTGCCCGCAGCTGGCTCGAACATTACGAGGCGCCTTACCTCGACCCGGCGATCGACGATGCGCTGAAGGACTACATCGCCAAGCGCAAGGACTCGATGCCGGACGCCTTCACCTGAAAGGCTCCCGAGCGAGCCAGGGAGCAAGGCGGCGCGGCGCAGGTGGCCGACATGATCCAGAAGGAAGTCTGGCGCCCGCATTACGAGACGCAGGGGCCGAAGCCGAAATGACGGCAGCCCCCGCTTGTGTCGACAATCCAGTCGAAACGCTCCGTGCGGCTCTTGAGCCGCACGGACTTTTTTTGCGCGGCACGGTGAGTTTTGCGACGGGGGAGGCGGCGCCGATGCTTAAGAGCGGCGATCCTGCTGCGAGCGTCGCGCTCATCGGCAATATCGGCGGCTCGATCTGGGAGCCGTTCACGCGCTGGCTCGAAGGCGAACGGGACCGCCGCGGCGCCGACCCGCTCGACAATTGGTCGAAGCAGGTGATCCTGCCGGCGGCTGAGGCTGCCGGCGCCACCGCCTATTTTCCCTCCGATCCGCCCTGGCAGCCTTTCCAGCAATGGGCGATGCGCGCCGAAGGCCTGAAGGCTTCTCCGCTCGGCATATTGATTCACCCACGGTATGGGTTGTGGCACGGCTACCGCGGCGCACTCGGCTTTGACCGGGCACTGCCGCAAACGAGCTCCGTTACAGCCGGCCATCCTTGCGACGACTGTAGGGGCAAGCCGTGCATTTCCGCCTGTCCGGTGGACGCCCTGAGGACCGGTATGTTCGATCTGGGGCGATGCCGCACGCATTTGAAGAAGCAGGCGGGGGCGCTCGGCTGTCTTGTTGATGGCTGCCTTTCCCGCGATGCCTGCCCCATTGGCCAAGGCTATCGCTATTCGATGGAGCAACTGCGTTTCCATATGGCGGCGCTTGGTCTGTAGCTGGCGCGAGGGATGTGCGCCACAGACGCTTATAGGCGCTTATGCCAGGGCGCGCTCCCATCGCCGCTTGAAAAGGCGATGCCACCGTTCAAGTACGTCGTAGAAATCATCGGCATCGAGCCATTGCTCGGCAAGCGTCTCGGGCATGTCCGCAGGATCCTCGGTATTCTTGAACGCTATGATGCGAACCTTGTCTCCGATGTCGAACTGAAGGACGTGGCTGCCGTCATCGAACGCTTCGTCTCCGTCCGGTGCCCAGATGATTGCATTCGAGATAAGCGCCTCCCTGAGGGCGGCCTGGGAGAGGCCGAGAAAATCGTCATGTCGGGGCTCTTCACAATAAAATGAAGCAAGGTAAGCCGCGGCAATCGAGCATCCTTCATGTTCTGGGCCGAATACCGCGCTGTGGTTGCCTTGACGATTTAGCCGGTCGCCAACCTCATGAAATGAGCGGCCAAGCATCGAGGCGTCCGGTTCGCGGACGCCGTAAGCTTTCCCACCAACGTGAATGATGAAGAAGCCAGGCGCCATTTGGCTGAGGCGCGGAACGGCCTGTATAAACTCGCTTTCAAGGGCGAAACACCCTGGATCTCCGACAATCATGCTTCTCATCCACAGTTGATCCGAATTTTGCGGCAGGCTTACTCGGCAGCAAGAGCGCGCATCAATCCGCCGCAATCTATGCGATGCTTCATGTGACGATTCCACTTACGTTTTGGACCAATGCCGCTGTTTCCCAAATCTTTGCTCGCGGGCGCCGCCATTTTCTCCGCCAGCCTTGCTGCCCCCGGGTTCGCCGCCTGCCGCAACGTGAGCCATCTCGGCGAGGACTATATCGCCTGCAGCTTCGATCCTGCGGCGAGCGACATTCGCCTCTACAACAAGGACCAGGCGGGTGCGCCATTCAAATCCTTCAAGGCGCTGTCGCTCGAACTGCGCCAGCGCGACGAATATCTCGTCTTCGCCATGAATGGCGGCATGTATCACGAGGATCTTTCTCCGGTGGGGCTACATGTCGAAGAGGGCGTGGAGCAGGCACCGCTCAATACCAACCCCGGCTGGGGCAACTTCCATCTGCTGCCGAATGGCGTCTTCTATGTCGGCGACGGCAAGGCCGGCGTCATGGCGGCGGAGGCCTACCGGGCCGCCGGCTTCAAGCCGCGCTTTGCGACGCAGTCCGGTCCGATGCTGGTGATCGACGGAGCGCTCCACCCGCGCTTCCTACCGGACAGCGACAGCCTGAAGACCCGCAATGGTGTCGGCGTCACGAAAAGCGGCGAGGTGGTTTTTGTGGTTTCGAAGCGCCCGGTGCGCTTCCATGACTTCGCGACTCTGTTTCGCGACGTGCTCGATTGCCCGAACGCGCTCTTCCTCGACGGCACGATCTCGAGCCTTTACGCGCCCGAGATCAACCGCCACGACCGGCTGTTTCCGCTCGGGCCGATCATTGCCGTGGTCGCGCGTTTTCCACGATGAACCCAGCGCAATTTTTTGCCTCTGGCCCCAAGGAATGACGATCGGCGGACGTCTAAGGGTTAAGACAGGACAAGAGCGGGCAGGGACTTGGACGCGGAACTTGTTGACAGGGCGGTGAATGGGGATCGCGAGGCCTTCGGCCGGTTGATCGAGCGTCACTATGACTTCGTCCATGCGGTTGCCTGGCGCTGGTCGGGCAGCGAGGCCGACGCTGAGGATATCGCGCAGGACGTCTGTATTCGGCTGGGCTCAGCAATCCGCGGCTTTCGTGGCACCAGCCGGTTTCGCACCTGGCTTTGTACGCTGACGCTGAACGCCGCGCGCGATCACCGGCGCCGGCAGGCGCGCGACGAAAAAAAGATTGTGGCCTATGCGTCGGACCCCACATTGAATGCAGATTCCGGAAGCGACGACGAGGATCGGCGGGAGGCTCTCTGGACAGCGGTGCGGGCGCTGCCGGGAAAGCAATGTGATGCCGTGTTGCTTGTCTATGCCGAGGGTCTGAGCCATGCGGCAGCCGCCGATGTGCTCGGATGCTCGGAAGCGACCATCTCCTGGCACATCCACGAGGCGCGCAAGCGCCTGCGGACGCTGCTCGGCAAGGAGGCTGTGTAATGACAGACGATCTCAACCTTCTGTCCGGACGGACGCCGCCTGAGCCGAGGGGCGAGGCACGGGCGCGGGCGCTTGCCGCCGCCATGCAGGCCTATGACGCGGCGGAAGAAAACTCGGCCGCAACCCAAGGATCGACAATCCCCGGTCGTCAAAGCTCCATCTTCAACCGGATATGGAGCCCCATCATGAACCGGAAATTGCTGGCCGGATCGGCCCTGGCGACACTGCTCGTCGTACCCGCCGCCGCCTTTCTGACACTGGAGATCGTCCGCAACGATCGGCCGTTCGGCTTCGAAACGGAGATCGCCGCAAAACGCGAGCAAGCCAAGCCAGCCGCATCCTCGGTTGACGCCACCGCTCCAGTGCTTTCAGAGGAGAGGAAAGCCGAAATTGCCGAGCAGCCCGCGAACAAGCCGGCGGCCGCACCGGAGACAGAAGCGGTGGCGAGCCAGGCCATGGACGATGCCGTTGGACGTCTTGGCGCCGCAAGTGGAACTGTTGCGCGCGGCCGCATGGAAGTCATGCCGGCGCCAGGGGTGCCGAGCGATATTCTCGCTCCGCCAATGGAAAATCGTGAACGCTTCGGCAACGCCGATGCCAATCCGGTCAAGAGCGTCGCGACCGAGCCGGTCTCGACCTTCTCGGTCGATGTCGATACGGCCTCCTATTCCTTCGTCCGCCGCTCGCTGATGGCGGGCGAGATGCCGAACCCCGACGCCGTGCGCGTTGAGGAGATGGTCAACTACTTTCCTTATGACTGGCCGCGCCCCGCTACGGCGGCGGAGCCTTTCAAGGCCACTGTCACGGTGACGCCGTCCCCGTGGAACGCGGGCACCCGGCTGATGCATGTGGCGATCAAGGGCTATGAAGTGGTCCAGAAGGAGACGCCGAAAGCCAACCTCGTCTTTCTGATCGACGTCTCCGGTTCGATGGACGAACCGGACAAGCTGCCGCTCCTCAAGAATGCCTTCCGGCTGCTCGTCGATCGGCTGAGGCCCGACGACACAGTGTCGATCGTCACCTATGCCGGCAATGCCGGGACGGTGCTGGAACCGACTGCGGTCAAGGACAAGACGAAGATCCTCTCGGCGATCGATACGCTGCAGCCGGGCGGCTCGACGGCCGGTGCCGCGGGCATCGACGCGGCCTATCAGCTGGCGGAGAAGGCCTTCGTCAAGGAGGGCGTCAACCGCATCCTGCTCGCGACCGATGGCGACTTCAATGTCGGCCCGTCGAGCGACGAGGATCTGAAACGTGTGGTCGAGACGAAGCGCAAGAGCGGTATCTTCCTCTCCGTCCTCGGCTTCGGCCGGGGTAATTACAACGACGCGCTGATGCAGACCATCGCTCAGAATGGCAACGGTGTTGCAGCCTATGTCGATACGCTGGCGGAAGCGCAGAAGACGTTGGTCGAGGAGGCGGGATCGGCGCTCTTTCCGATTGCCAAGGATGTGAAGCTGCAGGTGGAGTTCAATCCGGCGGCGATCGCCGAGTATCGGTTGATAGGCCACGAGACTCGCGCGTTGAAGCGCGAGGACTTCAACAACGACAAGGTCGATGCGGGCGATATCGGTTCAGGCCACAGCGTGACGGCGATCTACGAGGTGACGCCCAAGGGCAGCCCGGCTGTGCTCAACGACGACCTTCGTTATGCGACGGCCGAGAAACCCTCAGGCGACGCGACCGGCAACAATGGCGAACTCGCCTTCCTGAAGATCCGCTACAAGAAGCCGGACGGCGACAAGAGCGAGCTGATCGCAACGCCGGTCACCGAGGCCAATGCGGTGCCCTCGCTGGCGGAAGCGCCCGTAGATGTCCGCTTTTCAACTGCGGTCGCGGCTTTCGGCCAGAAGCTCGCCGGAAATTCGGCGCTGACCGATTATTCCTATGCATCGATCGCCGATCTCGCAGGCGGCGCCAAGGGGGCGGACGCGTTCGGGTATCGCGGCGAGTTCGTCAATCTGGTGCGTCTCGCGAAGGGGTTGGCGGGGGAGTGAACTCAGGGATACGAGGAGGGGGCAACCAGTGCCGTCGGCAGGGCCGTTCGGCGCTGGCTGTCATGCTTTTGGAAAAGCCTTCCCCAATCCGCCGGATTTCGCCAGCCCGTTCCTGAATGCCTGATAGGCCGGATGCAGGCTGGAGCGGGCGGCTTCCATGAGCCGCATCTGCAGCCGGGCCGGGGCCTCGTTGCCGAGCCACTGCCCGAGCTTCTCCAGTTTCATCGAGTTGAGCAAGCGCGCCTCGGCGGCGAGATCGAGATGGCGGTACAGGCCTTCCACGAGGTTCTCATCCTGCTCCGGGTTTTCCATCAGCAGCTTGACGAAAGCCTGGTCTGCTTCACCGAAAGCCGAAAGCTTGGCGGCGGTCGTGTCCCGGTCCGGAAAGGCGGCTGGCGTACTCATCGAATCGTCTCCCTCGAATCGAACGTGCTTCGGGATAGGCGAGCCGCATGCGATCCGCAACGGCGGCGCGCTGTTTTCGTGCGATTGGCCGGAGGAGATCAATGCCGCTCGGTATGGTCGGCTGAAGGCGCAGCGCCTTCGCTGAACTGCCCGAAGCGATCATGAAAGGGCTCCGGATCACCATGATCGCGGAGCCCTTTCGAATATCCGCCGATGATCGGATCAAGCGCGGCGGCTGCGTCTTTCGCGTGCCGGGGCAGCGGCGCCCTCACTGGCCGTCTTGTTGCGCAGGGGGCCGATCTTCTCGACGATGACCTCGAGCGTCGGTCGCTCGCCCTTCGAGTGGTTGTCGAGGGCAAGCCGCATCGCCGCCAGATGATTGCAGGAGGTACCGCAGCAGCCGCCGATGATCTTCGCGCCAGCGTCCACGGCAAGCCGCGCGTATTCGGCCATCAACGGCGGCGTGCCGGAATAGTGGATTTCCGATCCGCGGAATTCCGGAATGCCGCAATTGCCTTTGACGACGATGGTCCCGTCTGGATTGGCGGCGGTCATGTCGAGAAGCGACGACAGAATGTCGGATGCGCCGACGCCGCAATTGGCGCCGACGGCGACCGGACCTTCGCCGATGTCCGCTGCAACCGTGTGGAGATCCTTCGGATGCAGCCCCATCATCGTCTTGCCGGCCGTATCGAACGAGCCGGTATAGACGAAAGGCAGGCCGACCTTCGTGGCCGCCTCGGCCGCTGCCCGAATCTCGTCGGGCGAGGACATCGTCTCTATCCAGGCGACTTCCGCGCCGCCGGCCTTGAGCCCCTCGATCTGCTCGATAAAGGCTGCGACTGCGTCCTCGTATGAGAGCGCACCCAATGGCACCAGCAGTTCGCCGGTCGGGCCGACGGAGCCGGCGGTGATCACCTTGCGCGGCGCCTTGTCGGCGACGGCCCGGGCGATCTCGGCGGCGCGCTTGTTGAGCGCATGCACCCGGTCTTCCGCCTGGTGAAGCTTCAGCCGGTGGCGCGTGCCGCCGAAGGAATTGGTCAGGATGATGTCGGCGCCGGCGTCGACGAAATCCTGATGCAGCTTGGTGATGTTTTCCGGCTTGGTTTCATTCCAGAGCTCCGGCGCTTCGCCGGCCTCAAGGCCCATGGCGAAGAGCGACGTCCCGGTCGCGCCGTCGGCGAGCAGAACGCCCTTCTGGGCGAGGAGATCGGAGAGAGCATTGGCTGCGATGGACATCGGCTTTTCCCGGCTGAGCGAAATTGCAACAACATATAAACATATCTTTATGTGTTTGCGCATGATGAAGCAAGCTAAATGTGCATCGAACCGCTGGCGAAACCCTCTCGGAGGGTCAAACGCCTGGCGGCAGCCGCGGCAGTTCATCCGCTAGAAGATGAGCGAGATCGGTCGAGGCGTGCTCTGCGTTCGGGCGCAGGCGCAGGCTGAATTCAGCGACCGGCAGCGTCGGAAGCTCGAGGTCTTTCGGCGCAGCGACAATGCCGGTACCAAGAAACCGTTCCGTGCGCGCCGTCACCGCGATGCCGCTCAGGACCGCGGCGCGCAGGCCCGCGAGGCTCGGGCTGCTCGCGGCGATGCGGAAGGGGCGGTTGATTGCTTCCAGCGCGGAAGTGGCGGCGGCGCGAAAACCACAGGGCGGGTCGAGCACGGCCAGTGGAATCTCCGCGTCCGGGAAAGGCAGGCCCTTCTCGGCGCGCAACCAGGTCATCGGTTCGCGCAGGACAAGCAGCTCATCTGCCGAAGATGCCTGCCGCATTGCCAGGACCATGTCGATCTGGCCTTGCTCGTAAGCTGTCGTCAGTTCCTTCGTGCGGCCGATCCGAAGGTCGAGGCGGACCCGCGGATGCGACCGTACATAGCGGCGCAGCAAGGCTGGTAGCGCAGCATCGGCGAAATCCTGGGTGCTGCCGAGCGCCACTCGGCCATCCGCCCGGGCGCCCTTGAGGCTGAGCCAAGCGTCGCGATGGGCGTCGAGGATGCGGCGGGCATGAGTCACGAACTCCTCGCCGACAGGTGTCAGCGATCGCCCGCGCCCGGCCGGTGCGAGAAGAGGCTCGCCGAGAAGCGCTTCCAGCCGCTGCATCTGTGCCGTCACGGCCGACGGCGAGCGATTGATCGCCTCCGCCGCACGGGCAAGCGAGCCGCCTTCGGCAAACGCGAGGAAAGTGCGCAAGAGTTCCGGGTCGATCGTCCTCATACTTCAATGATGCAGAATTGTTCCTGAAACACAATTCGATTTTTCTGACGCAATGACGATGGCAAGCTGGCCTCGTCATCGCGTCTATCGAGGAAGGAACTCCTATGCCGATCATCAACATCGCCGTCGCGGCCGCAGCCAACCCCGATCTGTCCGCGCAAATCGCGGCTTCCGTCAGTCTGTTGACGCGCCTGCACCTGCGCAAGGATCCGACTGTCACGGCCGTTGCGATCAGCTATATCGACCCGCACCATTGGTTCGCCGGCGGAAAGTCGATCGCGTCGCAGCAGACGACGAGTTTCTGGCTCGACATCAAGGTTGTCGACGGCACCAATACAAAGCAGGAGCTCGCCAGCTACATCGAGGCGGTCTATGCCGGGTTTGAAGAGCTGCTCGGAACGCTCAACCCCGAAAGCTACGTGCTCGTCCATGAGGTGTCGGCCGCAGCCTACGGCTATGGCGGCAAGACCCAAGAGTTCCGGTTCATCAGCGGCAAATTACAGGAGGCCGCGTAAACGGATTGGGGCGCCGCATCGGGCGCCCCAATCAATTTCGGCGAACGGTTCTTACGCCGCCTTGCGGTCGCTGTGACCTGTCGGCGTCACCATGGCGCCGATGATCGTCTGCAGGTCGATGGCGCCGATCGGGCGGCCGCTGGCGTCGACGACGTGGGCCGTGCTGATATGCGCGCTCGTCATCGTCCGGGCGGCCGCTTCGAGGACCGTACCCGCCGCGATCGCGAGGCCCTCCGGATTGCCGGACAACGGCCGCATGATCGTCTCGACATGCACGACCCGGCCGCGGTTCACTTCCTTGACGAAGGCGGTGATGTAATCATCCGCCGGGGCGAGCACGATTTCCTGGCCCGTTCCCTGCTGTACGACGCGACCGTCGCGCAGGATGGCGATCTTGTCGCCGAGCCGCAGGGCCTCGTCGAGGTCGTGCGTGATGAAGACCACCGTCTTCTTCAGCTCCTTCTGCAGGTCGAGCAGCACCGTCTGCATGTCTACCCTGATCAGCGGGTCGAGCGCCGAATAGGCCTCGTCCATCAGCAGGATCTCGGCGTCATTGGTCAGCGCCCGGGCGAGGCCGACGCGCTGCTGCATGCCGCCCGAAAGCTGGTTCGGATAGTGCTTCTCGAAACCGTTGAGGCCGACCCGTTCGATCCAGCCAAGCGCCCGCTTTTGGCTCTCGCGCTGCTCGACTCCCTGGATCTCCAGGCCGTAAACGGTGTTTTCAAGCACGGTGCGATGCGGAAGCAGCGCAAATTTCTGGAACACCATCGCCGTCTTGTTGCGGCGGAACTGGCGGAGGTCGTTCTGGTTCATTTTGCAGACGTCGACACCGTCGTAGAGCACTTCGCCGGCGGTCGGGTCGATCAGGCGGTTGATGTGGCGGATGAGCGTCGATTTTCCGGAGCCGGAAAGCCCCATCACCACCGTTATGCAGCCACCTGGCATCGAAATGTTGATGTCCTGCAGGCCGAGGACATGGCCGTATTTCTCGTTCAGTTCGGCCTTCCCCATGCCGTTTCTGACGGCATCGATATATTCGTGCCCGCGCGGACCGAAAATCTTGTAGAGGTTCTTCACCTCGATTGCGCGACTAGCCATGAACAACCTCCGAAATGCTTCTGCAGCCACCTGCCGAAGGCTTGGCTGGCACGACCGAAATGATGGCGCTGCCAATCAGTGCAACACCGCTGGAGCTGCGTTCCGCCGCTGCGCTTCTTTGGGCGCGTGCACGAGGCGTAACCGCTTCCAGGTTCCCCGTTGCGCAATGTGACAGCGGAATGGGCGCGCTGCTATGCTGTTTGCGACGCGGGGCGGGGCAGCTTCGTCGCGAACATGCGGCGGCGAATGCCGCAGCCCTGAACAGGATCCGTCCTCTGTCCTCAATACGGCTTCCGTCAAAGTGCCGCCTTCACCTTTTCTGCAACTTCCGGACTCACCCATTTTGCCCATAGGTCCGGGAAGTGTTCCAGGAAATATCTGGCGGCGTCCTCGTTGGTGGCCTGATTTTGATCCATCCAGGCGAGAACCTTGTTGACTGTCGCATTGTCCCATCCGCGGGCATTGACGTAGTCCATAGCGGCGCCTGCCTTTTCGGAAAAGGATCTCGTCACTACGGTATAGACATCCGAGACTGGATAGGAGTTGACCTTCGGGCTGGGACAATCCGGTACGGCCGAGCAGGAGTCCCATTCCGCCCTGTCGTGGTCGACGCCGAAGGAGAGCCGGATCATTTCATATTTGCCGAGGATCGCCGTCGGTGCCCAATAATAGCCGAGCCAACCCGTCTTTTTCTCGAAGGCTTCGGCAATGGAGCCATCGAGCTCGGCTGCCGAACCGGGATCGATCAGCTTGAAGCCGGCCTTCTCCGCGTCCAGCGCTTTGTAGAGGTTGGCCGTCGAGATCCGGCAGTTCCAGCCGGAGGGGCAACTGTAGATAGCGCCCTTGCCGGAATCGTCGGGCGCCGGGAAAAGATCCGGGTGCTTCAGGGCGTCTTGGACGGTCTTGATTTCTGGATGGGCATTGGCCAGGAATCTCGGGATCCACCAGCCTTCGACGCCCCCTTCGCTGAGAATCGGAGCAGCCTGGATAAGACGGCCTTCCTTGATGGCCGCTTCGAGCTGCGTGCGCACGGAATGGATCCAAAGCTCGGGCGCCAGGTCGGGCTCGGCCCTCTCGTTCATCGAGGCGAAGATTCGCATCGTGTCGCCGGCAACGAGGGAGACGGTGCAGCCATAGCCGCTCTCGAGAATGATCTTGTCGACATGGGAGGCGATGCCGGCCGAGGCCCAGTTCATCTCGGCAATGCTGACCTCCCCGCACTCTGCGGCCCGTGTCGAACTGGCCAGGGCATAGATGCCAGCAGCGGCGAACGTGATTGCGAGGAGTTTCGTCATGTTCCCGGGCTTCCCGCCGTTACGCGGCCTACGATCAGTCAGCCTAGGTGTTTCCGACGAGAAATCAACCTCTTCAATCGAGAGTCGCCGCCGTGGCCTCAGATCGGGCGACGCGATCCTGTTCGAGAGAGGCAGCGAACGAGGAAAAATTGCGAATTCACGTTTGATTAAGCTCTCACTAACCATCCGGTAAGGATGTCAGGCTAATTGTTTGCCTGCGGCGGGCGACTGCCGCAGGTCCGGTTCAGGTGTTGCGTACCGGACCTGCCTCCTTGGCATCTCGCGGAATGTCGGCCGAATTCAGAGCGAGAAAGCCCTCCCATTATTCATCGGTGGTGGCCGCCCGGAATCAGCCTACGTTCGACGTGCGGATGAAGCCGAGTGGGCCGAACGGGGAATCGACCGGCATATTGCGGACGCGCGACTGGCTGCGCGGCGCCTGTGCATTCCAAGCGATCTGAACGAAGTTGGGTTTGCTGAAGATGAACAGCATGGGTTTTTCCTGCATTGGGAGTCCGGGTCTTTCCCGGTTGTTGCGATGGCGGCGATATAGGCGTGCGGCGGATATTTCTCGATGCCAAACTCGGCGTCGCATGTCGCATTCTGGCCAGCGCTCCAAAGTTGGTCGCATGCTTGAAAAGCGGGTGATGCGCGCCGCGACCGGCGTCGGCGCTAATGCGGTGAAATGACGTCGAGACAGAGCTTTGCGGCAGGGGATTTCGATGCTACGGAGATCGCATGACACGTGCGATCATGCTCCAGGGGACCGGCTCGGATGTCGGAAAATCGGTATTGGTGGCGGGCCTCTGCCGGCTTGCTGCCAATCGCGGCCTGAAGGTGAGGCCCTTCAAGCCGCAGAACATGTCGAACAACGCGGCCGTCTCCGATGACGGTGGTGAAATCGGCCGGGCGCAGTGGCTGCAGTCGCTCGCCGCGCGGGTGCCCTCTTCAGTGCATATGAACCCGGTGCTTCTGAAACCGCAATCCGATGTGGGCAGCCAGATCATTCTGCAGGGAAAAGTCGCGGGTCAGGCAAAGGGCAGGGAATATCAGGCGCTGAAGCCGAAGCTGCTCGGCGCAGTCATGGAGAGTTTCGGGCACATCTCGGCCGGCGCGGATCTGGTCGTCGTCGAGGGTGCCGGCTCGCCGGCGGAGATCAACCTCAGGGCCGGCGACATCGCCAATATGGGCTTTGCCACCCGCGCCAATGTGCCGGTCGTCCTCGTAGGCGACATCGACCGCGGCGGCGTCATCGCATCGCTGGTCGGCACCCATGCGATTCTGCCGGACGAAGATCGGCGGATGGTCACTGGCTATCTCATCAACAAGTTCCGCGGCGACGTCACACTTTTCGACGATGGCATCGCTGCCGTCGGCCGCTTCACCGGCTGGCCTTGTTTCGGGGTGGTGCCCTGGCTGAAAAGTGCCGCGCGGCTGCCGGCCGAGGATTCCGTGGTTCTCGAGAAGTTGGCGCGCGGCAGCGGCAAGGCACTTAAAATCGCCGTGCCCGTCCTGTCGCGCATCGCCAATTTCGACGATCTCGATCCGCTCGCGGCAGAGCCCGAGGTCGAGCTCGTCTTCATACGACCGGGCATGCCGCTGCCGGAGGACGCGGGGCTTGTCGTCATCCCCGGTTCGAAATCGACGATCTCGGATCTGAAGGATTTCCGCGCCCAGGGCTGGGACCGCGATCTCGAGCGCCACTTCCGGTGCGGCGGTCGCGTGATCGGCATATGCGGTGGCTATCAGATGCTGGGCGTCCGTGTCGCCGATCCGCTCGGCATTGAAGGAAGCGAGCGGGAGATCGCCGGTCTCGGGCTGCTTTCGGTCGAAACCGAGATGGCGCCGGAAAAGACGGTTCGCAACAGCCGCGCCTGGTCGCTGGAGCATGACGTGGCGCTAGAGGGCTACGAAATTCATCTCGGCAAAACCGTCGGGGCAGATTGCGAACGTGCGCCGGTGACGATCGACGGCCGCCCTGACGGTGCGATGTCGCCCGATGGCCGGGTAATGGGAACCTACCTTCACGGTCTCTTCGGCAGCGATGCGTACCGCGCCGCATTGCTGAAGAGCCTGGGTATCGACGGCGGTGGTGCCAACTATCGTCAGTCGGTCGACAGCGCCCTGGATGAGATTGCCGCCGAGCTGGAGGGCGTGCTCGACCGCGCCTGGCTCAACCGCTTGCTCGAATAGCTGCTGCACCGCCGGCGCACAACTCGCCGCCGAACCCCCGTTTGTTGATATTGCATGGCCGCTGCGAAGGATGCAGCATGGCCGGCGAGGCGGCAGACCAGCTTTTTCCCGAGAGAAACCAGTCGCGCCCCTCGGCAAAAAGGGTCGGCGGTCATGACACGCGCCCAGCTGGTCGGCGTCCTTATCGGATTGGTAATTGTCGCGGCTCTGACGGTGCTGCGGGCAGGTGATCCGCAACTGCTGAGATTCGCCCGCGAAGTCACCTTCGACGAGTACCAGCGACTGGCGCCACGGCCGCTCGAAAACCTGCCGGTGCGGGTCGTCGATATCGACGAGGCATCGCTCAGGGAGTTCGGCCAGTGGCCTTGGCCGAGGGATCGATTGGCTGCCCTGGTCAAAAGACTCTCCGACATGGGGGCCGCCGTCATTGCCTTTGATATTCTGTTCGCGGAGCCCGATCGGCTGTCGCCGCGCGTCGTTATGCGCGACGTCGTGGGAATCGATCCCGCATTGCTGGAACGATTACCGGACAATGACGAAATCTTTGCCGGGGCAATCGCCGGCAAGCCCGTCGTGCTGGGTTTCGGCCTATCGAACGAAGGCCATTATCGACCGCCGGTGAAGGCGGGCTTCGCCTTCACCGGCGAGACCCCGTTCGACGCGCCGCCGCGGCTTACGGCCGCAACACCGCTCCGGCCGGAACTCGAGTCCAATGCGGCCGGCATTGGGCATATCAGCCTCAATCCCGGCAGCCCGTCGGCGGTCGTGCGCACGGTCCCGCTGCTTCTCAGCGATGGCGAACAGCTCTATCCGAATTTGGCGCTCGAAGCGCTGCGTGTCGCGCAGGGCGCCTCCACCTATCTGCTGGCCGGCGCAAAGGACGTGCCCGATACGATAACCCGGATCAAGATCGGCGATTTCGCCGTGCCGGTCACGGCGGCTGGCGAGCTCTGGCTCTACGTCAGTGAGGACCGGGCGGAAAGATATGTGTCGGCCGGCCGCGTGCTTGCCGCATCGGGTGCTCCCCAGGATGTCAGGGCTGCGGTCGAAGGCAGCATCGTCTTCGTCGGCACCTCGGCTGCCGGCTTGCTGGACATCCGCACCACGGCTCTTGGACACAACGTCCCGGGCGTCTCGCTTCACGCCCAGGCCGTCGAGCAGATCCTGTCGGGTCGCTTCCTTTCGCGTCCAGACTGGGCCGAAGGGCTTGAGATCCTGTCGATCGCCGTCGCCGGCACCCTTCTCGTAATCGCGACGACCTTCGTGAGCCCCGGCGTGGCGCTTGCCTGCGGGCTGCTGATTACCGGACTGGCTCTCGCGACCTCCTGGACCGCGTTCCTCTATGCGGGACTGCTCTTCGACCCGCTTGCTCCGATCTTTTCCGGATTGGTCACGCATTTCGCCGCGACGGCATACCGCTTCCTGGTGACCGACCGGGAACGCCGGGTCGTTCGGCGCGCTTTCGGCCAATATTTGTCGCCGTCGCTGCTTTACCGCGTCGAGCACACGCAGAACGCCCTGCGCCTCGGCGGAGACGATCGTGAACTGACGATCATGTTCGTCGACGTGCGCAATTTCACCGAGATCAGCGAGCGTTTGGCGCCACATGAGGTGGTCGGGTTCCTGAATACGCTTCTCGACGCGTTGAGTCGCCATGTCATCGAAAACGAGGGCACGCTCGACAAGTTCATCGGCGACTCGATCATGGCCTTCTGGAACGCCCCCGTCGATGTTGGAGATCATCCTCGCAGGGCCGTTCGCGCGGCTTTGGCGATGCGAGAAACGCTTGCTCGTCTCAATGACAAGGATGCCTTCGGTTTCGGAACGGGCCAAAGCGTCGCCATCGGGATTGGAATCCACACCGGGCTTGCCTGCGTCGGTAACATGGGCGCTGAGACGCATTTCAACTATTCGGCGGTCGGAGACACCGTCAATGTGGCGGCGCGCATCGAATCCGCTTGCAAAGAAGTCGGTTACGATATTCTCGTGTCCGAGGCGACGGCAAGTTTGGCCGGCGGTTGTGCCCTGCTGGAGGCCGGAGCATTGGGGCTCAAGGGCAAGAGCACGCGAACGAGGCTCTTTGGAGTCGTCGGTGACGAGCGACTGGCCGCCTCGGATGAATTCGCCGAGTTGCAGGAAGTCCACCGGCGGCTGGTCGACGCTTTGCGCGCCCGCTCCCCCGACAGCCGGCGCATGTTGGGCGCGGCAAAGCTTAAGGCGTCTGCGCTGGCGCCGGGCTTGTCGGAGTTCTATCGCCGGATTTCCCGGCGCGGCGATCATTTCATTGGTGAGCCGACGGCGAAGGATGCGGTTGGCGAATAGGTGCTTCGCCGGACGCTGCAAAAGGTGCCGCTTTTCGGAACTTCAACTATAGTCACCATCGTCCGAGCGAAGGGGCCTTCCCCCGATCGTATCGCGAGTCATCACGGTTGCTCGGCATGTCCGGCCTGTCGAATTTGTTCGGTTTGTCGTGCCAGCTTTTGTCGTGTTAGTCGGGCTTGCCAGGCTTGTCCGGTCTGTTGTGCTTATCCGGTTTGCTTGGCTTGTCCGGTTTACTCGGCTCGTCCGGTTTGCTTGGCTTATCCGGTTTGCTTGGCTTATCCGGTTTGCTTGGATTGTCGGGTTTGGGCGGATTGTCGGGTTTGGGCGGATTGTCCGGTTTGGGAGCCGGTTCGCGTGGCGGCGCGGCACGGGGGCGGACTGGATCGGGGCGGATCTGGATCCCAGCTGAAAGGCCGCAGCCCGTCCCGCTCCATCCGGGCGACAGCTGCTGTCTGCCGGAGAGGAACGGCAAAGCCTGCTGGTTACGGAGTGTCCTGAGGATGCTTCGGTCGACCCGTCGCGCTCCGGTCATGTCGCCATTGGGACGGGCGACCACACAGTCGCAACGCCGCGTCAGCTGTTGACATCCTCCTCGGCCGCAAAATTCGGCAGCGCCGCTGAGGAGCACCACCGCCGTCGTGCCGTCGCCGCCGACGTAAAAATCGAAGACGGTGCCTCGAACGCCGATGGTTCCGGCCGGTGTCAGGATCTGGTAGGCCGAGTGCCCCGAGTTGCCGCTGATCCAGCGAAACGTTCCCTTCGCTGCCGCAACGGTCAACTTCTGCACCGATCTCGAGTCGTCGAAGACGAATTTGTCGATGACGACCGACGAGCCGGCACCTACCGCAAGCTTGCTTCCGTCTCGGAAGACGAATTGGCCAAGCCCGGATCTGGATGTCCGAATCCGCTCGTCGCGATGAACCGGGTCCTTGACGACCAGTGGCCCGCTCGCTCCGCTGACTTCAGTCTTGATCCGGATCGCCTGACCAATCGGTTCGGCGGCCTTGCTTGGCATGGAGCCGTAAAGCGCGACACTTAGCGCGACAAATGCGGCACGACGCAGATATGCCATCGCACCCCCTCCAGGCTGAGCTGAGAAAATTCAGTGCCATGGACATGATCGAAAACCCCCGGCGAAGCATCGGAGCCGCCACGGGTTCGACTGCGCGTTTTATCACGTGCTGGGGAGGGGCGTCTGCCTACCCGTTTGGATTATGAGAATGGCGCATAGTTGGCGACGCGCCCGCGCTGCCGCAATTCGCCGGCCTCGCGTCGCAGGCCGTCGATTGACTTTGCCGCATCCGCTTCATAATTACGGCGATGGATGGTTCCCTCGCACCGAAGCGGCGCGGGGGAGTAAATGGGAATGTGACGGGCGGACCCATACCGGGCGCCCCTATCGCAGCCGACCCCGCGACTGTAGAACGGTCAGGGTTCGCCATCGGGCATGCCGCTCCTCTTCCGATGAAACTGCATGGGGCAGTTGTCGCGAGGTCGGAGGGCGCGCCGGAAAAGCCACTGGCGTGGTATCGTGAGCAGCCGGGCTGGACGCCTCTTCTTCTACGAATCGTCCGCCTTCACGAGCCAGCAGACGCCGGGAAGGCGAGGCGGACCCGTTCGGGCTCAGCATCGATGCGCATCCGGGTGCGCAGGAGTGCCTTGCCCGTGACGCCGAGAGCCAGGAGACCTGCCGTCCATCAGGGCATTTCGCCCGGGGGAGTTCTCCCCAATGCCAGCACGGAGGTTGTCGTGGCCTATACATCGTCTTCTGTGCGTGCCGGTCACGCCTCGGCTTCCTATCGTTCTGGCCACACGGGCTTCCTCGCGCGAGGCCTGGTCGGATGACAATCCCCAATGCAGGCCCGGTCCTCGTGCTCGGCGGCGCGCGCTCCGGAAAATCGAGTTTCGCGGAAAGGCTCGTCGAAGCCTCGGGGCTCGCGATGCACTATGTCGCGACCGGCCGCGCCTATGACGAGGAAATGCGCGACCGCATCGCCCGTCACCAGGCGGCGCGGCAGGGCAAGGGCTGGACGACGCATGAAGAACCGGTCGAGCTTTCCGGTCTGCTTCGCAGCCTGGATTCTCCAGGGCGCGCCATCCTCGTCGACTGCCTCACCCTGTGGGTCACGAACTTGATGATGGAAGGGCGCGACATGGCAGCCGAGTTTGCGGCACTGGCCGCATTGCTGCCCGGTATGCAGGCGCGGCTCATCTTCGTCTCGAACGAGGTCGGTCTCGGTATCGTTCCGGAAAACCGCATGGCGCGCGACTTCCGTGATCATGCCGGCCGCCTGCACCAGATCGTCGCGGAGAATTCCGCCGAAGTCTATTTCGTCGCGGCCGGGTTGCCGCTGAAAATGAAGGGTTGACTCATGACACTTGCAAAGCCCCAACCGGGCAAGATCCCCGCCACGGTCATCACCGGCTTCCTCGGTGCCGGCAAGACCACGATGATCCGCAATCTGCTGCAGAATGCCGACGGCAAGCGGATTGCACTGATCATCAATGAGTTCGGGGACCTCGGTGTCGACGGCGACGTGCTCAAGGGTTGCGGTGCTGAGGCCTGTTCGGAAGAGGACATCATCGAGCTTACCAACGGCTGCATCTGCTGCACAGTTGCCGACGACTTCATTCCGACCATGACGAAACTGCTCGAGCGCGAGAACCGCCCGGATCATATCGTCATCGAGACCTCCGGGCTCGCGCTCCCGCAGCCGCTGGTCGCCGCCTTCAACTGGCCGGACATCCGCAGCGAAGTGACGGTGGATGGGGTCGTAACAGTCGTCGACAGCGCCGCCGTTGCCGCCGGCCGCTTTGCCGACGATCACGACAAGGTCGATGCGCTGCGCGTCAACGACGACAATCTCGACCACGAGAGCCCGCTCGAAGAGCTTTTCGAGGACCAGCTCACCGCCGCCGACCTCATCGTCCTCAACAAGACCGATCTCATCGACGCCGCCGGCCTGAAGTCCGTGCGCGACGAGGTCGCCTCCCGCATCAGCCGCAAGCCGACGATGATCGAGGCAAGGAACGGCGAGGTGGCGGCTGCGATCCTGCTCGGCCTCGGCGTCGGTACCGAGGGCGAGATCGCCAACCGCAAATCGCATCACGAGATGGACCACGAGGCGGGCGAGGAGCACGATCATGATGAGTTCGACAGCTTCGTGGTCGAGCTCGGAGCGGTCGCCGATCCGGCACGCTTCATCGATCGTCTCAAGGGTGTCGTCGCGGAGCACGACATATTGCGCCTCAAAGGCTTCGCCGATGTTCCGGACAAGCCCATGCGTCTGCTGATCCAGGCGGTCGGCAGCCGTATCGATCAATATTACGACCGCGCCTGGGCACCCGGCGAGACGCGCGGCACGCGCCTCGTCGTCATCGGCCTGCACGACATGGATGAGGCCGCGGTGCGGGCGGCAATCTCGGCGCTGGTGTGAGGTTAGTTTTGAAGGTGTTCGGGAAGTACCCCTCCCCAACCCCTCCCCACAAGGGGGAGGGGCTTCGGCGGCGTCTGCCGGAACTGCTACGCTCTAGATCGGTCGCTGCGATGTGGCATGGGCGCATGCGTGTGGCAAGACGGTTGCCTCTTGTGGAGAGCCTGCGCGAGGCACCGGCTAGCCCCTCCCCCTTGTGGGGAGGGGTTGGGGAGGGGTCTCTTCACAGCGCTTACGGGCGAATGTCATGCACCTCCTCCTAGCCCAGAAGGGCACGATCGCGGACGGTAACGAAGCGATCGACCTCGGGCAGAGCCCGGCCGATATCCTGTTCCTGTCAGCCGCGGATACGGAGCTTGCCTCGATCGCCGCCGCCCATCGGCGGCGCGCAGGGGCGAAGAGCTTGCGCATCGCGAGCCTGATGAACCTCATGCATCCGATGTCGGTCGATACCTATGCCGAACGTACGGCACGCCATGCGAAGCTGATCGTCGTCCGACCGCTCGGCGGCGCCAGCTATTTTCGATACGTGCTGGAAGCGCTCTATGCGGCGGCGGTCGCGGGCAAGTTCGAGATTGCCGTGCTGCCGGGTGACGACAAGCCCGACCCCGGCCTTGAGCCATTTTCTACCGTCTCGGCAGAAGACCGTCAGCGTCTCTGGGCCTATTTCACCGAGGGCGGAGCCGACAATGCCAGCCTGTTCCTCGACTATGCCGAGGCGCTGATCGACGGCGGCGAAAAGCCGCAGCCGGCTCGGCCATTGCTCAAGGCCGGTATATGGTGGCCGGGCGAAGGCGTGATCGGGGTCGAGCGGTGGAAAGCTGTTGCGGGCTCGACAATACCCCCCTCTGTCCTGCCGGACATCTCCCCCACAAGGGGGGAGAGCAGGGAGGCGAGCGTTCGCTCCTCACCCGCGGCCGAAATTGAGGTGAGGCCGCAGGCTGACAGAGTTGGGGAAACAGGCGGTAGCCACGCGCTAATCTCCACCCTTGTGGGGGAGATGCCCGGCAGGGCAGAGGGGGGTACGTCTCCGGTCGTGGAGACCCACCCCATCGTCGCCATCTGCTTCTATCGCGCCCTCGTGCAAAGCGGTGAGACCAAACCCGTCGAGGCGCTCATAGACGCGCTGGCGGCCGATGGCATGCGCGCGCTCCCCGTCTTCGTCTCGAGCCTCAAGGAGCAGGTCTCGATCGGCACGCTCGAGGCCATCTTCTCCGAGGCGGCGCCGGATGTGGTGATGAATGCCACCGGCTTCGCCGTCTCGGCACCCGGCGCCGACCGGCAGCCGACGGTGCTGGAATCCACCGGCGCGCCGGTGCTGCAGGTCATCTTTTCAGGGTCCTCCCGCGAGGCATGGGAAGCCTCGCCGCAAGGGCTGATGGCGCGCGACCTCGGCATGAATGTCGCTCTGCCGGAGGTGGACGGGCGCATCCTTTCGCGCGCGGTCTCCTTCAAGTCGGCTTCGGTATATGACCCCCTAGTCGAGGCAAACATCGTCGGCCACGAGCCGCTTGCCGATCGCGTGCGCTTCTCCGCCCGGCTCGCCGCCAATTGGACAAAGCTGCGGCGTGCGGGGCCGGAGGCGCGGCGGGTCGCCATCGTCATGGCCAATTATCCGAACCGCGACGGCCGCCTCGGCAACGGCGTCGGTCTCGATACCCCCGCCGGCACGCTCGAAGTGCTGAAGGCGATGGCGGCGGAAGGCTATGCGATCAGCGATCTGCCCGAAGACGGCGACGCCCTGATCCGCTTCCTGATGGCCGGGCCGACCAATGCGGCAAGCCGCGACCGGGAAATCCGTGAGACGATTTCTCTGCGCTCTTACAATGACTTCCTCGCCTCTCTTCCGCAAGAGATTCAGCAGCAGGTGAGCGGGCGCTGGGGTGCCCCGGAGGCCGACCCCTTCTTCCTCGATGGCCAATTCGCGCTGCCGCTTGCCCGGTTCGGAGACGTCATCGTCGGCATCCAGCCGGCCCGCGGCTACAATATCGATCCGAAGGAAACCTATCACGCGCCGGACCTCGTTCCCCCGCACGGCTATCTCGCCTTTTACGCCTTTCTGCGGCAGGTCTTCGGCGCCGACGCCATTGTCCACATGGGCAAGCACGGCAATCTCGAATGGCTGCCCGGCAAGGCGCTGGCGCTTTGCGAAACCTGCTATCCCGAGGCGGTCTTCGGCCCGACGCCGCATCTCTATCCCTTCATCGTCAACGATCCCGGAGAGGGGACGCAGGCGAAACGCCGCACCAGTGCGGTGATCATCGACCATCTGACGCCGCCTTTGACGCGAGCCGAATCCTACGGACCGCTCAAGGACCTCGAAGCGCTGGTCGACGAGTATTACGAGGCGGCCGGCGGCGATCCACGGCGGCTGCGCTTGCTCAGCCGCCAAATCCTCGATCTCGTCCGCGACATCGGCCTCGATCAGGACGCCGGCATCGAAAAGGGCGATAGCGACGACAAGGCGCTCGAAAAGCTCGACGCCTATCTCTGCGACCTCAAGGAGATGCAGATTCGCGACGGGCTGCATATCTTCGGCGTGGCGCCGGAGGGACGGCTGTTGACCGATCTGACCGTTGCGCTCGCCCGGGTGCCGCGCGCCCTGGGCGAGGGAGGGGATCAGAGTTTGCAGCGGGCGATTGCGGTAGACTTGGGGTTGGGTGGCTCGGTGAAGGTACCCCCCTCTGTCCTGCCGGACATCTCCCCCACAAGGGGGGAGATTAGGGATGTTAGCACTTCCACCAAAAAGACCGTCGAAACCCAGGCAGGCCCGACGGCCGCATGTCGCGCCATCATCTCCAATGAGACTAGGGAAAAGGCCGGTGGCCACCCGCCAATCTCCCCCCTTGTGGGGGAGATGCCCGGCAGGGCAGAGGGGGGTATTCCCCCGCATCCCTTCGACCCGCTCGATTGCGTCATGTCGGCGCCGTGGATTGGCCCGAAGCCCGATCTCCTCGCCACCCTCTCCGACGCCCCCTGGCGAACCGCGGGCGATACAGTCGAGCGCATCGAACTTCTCGCGACCAAACTGGTATCGGGCGAGACCGCCTGCCCCGACGGTTGGACGAACACGCGCGCCGTCCTCGAGGAGATCGAGGCACGGTTGAAGCCTTCGATCCAAGGCTCGGGTGCAGCGGAGATCAAGGGTCTCCTCACCGGCCTCGACGGCCGCTTCGTGGCGCCGGGGCCTTCCGGTGCGCCGACGCGCGGCCGTCCCGACGTGCTGCCGACCGGCCGCAACTTCTATTCCGTCGACAGCCGCGCCGTGCCGACGCCGGCGGCCTACGAACTCGGCAAGAAATCCGCCGAACTGCTGATCCGCCGCTATCTGCAGGACCATGGCGAATGGCCGTCGTCCTTCGGGCTCACCGCCTGGGGCACGTCCAACATGCGCACCGGCGGCGACGATATCGCCCAGGCGCTGGCGCTGATCGGAGCGAAGCCGGTCTGGGACATGGCCTCGCGCCGGGTGACCGGCTACGAGATCGTGCCGCTCGCCGTGCTCGGCCGACCGCGCGTCGATGTCACACTGAGGATATCCGGCTTCTTCCGCGACGCCTTCCCGGAGCAGATCGCGCTTTTCGACAAGGCGATCCGCGCGATCGGCGCGCTCGAGGAGGACGATGCCGACAACATGATCGCCGCCCGGATGCGCGCGGAAGCGCGGCGGCTCGAGGAAAAGGGTGTCGAGCCGAAGGAGGCGGCGCGCCGCGCCTCCTATCGTGTTTTCGGCGCGAAGCCGGGTGCCTATGGCGCTGGCCTCCAGGCACTTATCGATGAAAAAGGCTGGGAGAAGCGCGGCGATCTCGCGGAAACCTATCTCACCTGGGGCGGCTATGCCTATGGCGCAGGCGAAGACGGCAAGGCGGAGCGCGGTATTTTCGAGGAGCGCCTGCGCACGATCGAAGCCGTCGTCCAGAATCAGGACAACCGCGAGCACGATCTGCTCGACAGCGACGACTACTACCAGTTCGAGGGCGGCATGAGCGCTGCCGCCGAGCATCTCAGCGGGCAGCGCCCGGCGATCTACCACAATGATCACTCCCGTCCGGAAAAGCCGGTGATCCGCTCGCTGGAGGAGGAGATCGGACGCGTGGTGCGGGCCCGCGTCGTGAATCCGAAATGGATCGACGGGGTCATGCGCCACGGCTACAAGGGCGCCTTCGAGATTGCCGCGACAGTCGATTACATGTTCGCCTTTGCCGCGACGACCGGGGCTGTGCGCGACCACCATTTCGAGGCTGCCTACCGGGCCTTCATCGCCGATGAAAAGGTCCTCGATTTCCTGCGCGACAAGAACCCGGCCGCCCTTGCCGAGATCGCCCAGCGGTTCCTTGAGGCGGTCGATCGCGCTTTGTGGAACCCGCGCTCCAACTCGGCGCGATTTGAACTGAACAGCCTGTCAGGCGGCGCGGCGACGGACCGCTCGCGCGCCGGAAACGAATAGGGAGGACACGATGAGCGACGAAACTACAAACACCGGCGAACCGGTCGCCGAGAAGGACGAAGCCCGTCACGCCATGAAGATGGCGAAGAAGAAGACGGCGCGAGACAAGATCATGGCGACGAAGACCGACGAGAAGGGCTTGGTCATCGTCCACACCGGCAAGGGCAAGGGCAAGTCGACCGCCGGTTTCGGCATGATCTTCCGCCACATCGCCCATGGCATGCCCTGCGCCGTCGTGCAGTTCATCAAGGGCGCCATGCAGACCGGCGAGCGCGATCTGATCGACAAGCATTTCGGTGATCTCTGCCAGTTCTACACGCTCGGCGAAGGCTTCACCTGGGAGACGCAGGACCGCGCCCGCGACGTGGCGACGGCCGAGAAAGCCTGGGAGAAGGCCAAGGAACTGATCCGCGACGAGCGCAATTCCATGGTGCTGCTCGACGAGATCAATATCGCGCTGCGCTACGATTACATCGACATCGCCGAGGTCGTCCGCTTTCTCAAGGAAGAGAAGCCGCACATGACCCATGTGGTGCTGACCGGCCGCAACGCCAAGGAGGATTTGATCGAGATCGCCGATCTGGTGACCGAGATGGAACTCGTCAAGCATCCGTTCCGCTCCGGCATCAAGGGGCAGAAGGGCGTCGAGTTCTGACGCGGCGGGGCTGGCATTTTCAAGCGCCGTCCCTGGAAGCGGCCGGCGCGATCAGACCCCGAGCCAAATTCTGAGCGGATGCATCGGATCGGCAAGCAGCCGGATTGCCAATGCGATCGAGACGACGACGAGCAACGGCTTGATGATCCTCGCGCCCTTCGCCATCGCGTAGCGGGAGCCGACCTGTGCGCCGAGGAACTGGCCGGCGCCCATGATCAGCCCCACTTTCCAGAGCACGGCGCCATAGAGAACGAAGACGATGAATGCGCCGAGATTGGAGCCGAAATTCAGGAACTTCGTATGGGCCGTCGCCTTGAGGATGCCGTAGCCGGCGAGCGAGACGAAGCCGAGCATGAAGAATGAGCCCGTGCCCGGTCCGAAAATGCCGTCATAGAGGCCGATGAGCGGTACGAAGGTGAGGGTGAAGAGAAATGCCGACATGCGGCGGTGCTTTTCGACATCGCCGATATTCGGTTTGCAGCCGAAATAGACCGCGATTGCGATCAGCAGAAAGGGCAATACCCCTTTGAGCGCATCGGCTGGAACGACCGTCGCGATCAATGCGCCGAGCACCGACCCGGCGGCCGACATCAGCGCCATCGGCAGCTGTTCCTTGAGGTTCACGTGGCCGTGGCGCGCATAGGCGATGCTGGCGGAACCGGAACCGAACAGCGATTGCAGCTTGTTGGTACCGAGCGTTCCGAGCGGCGGAATGCCGGCGATCAGCATGGCGGGGATGGTGATCATCCCGCCGCCGCCGGCGATCGAATCGATGAATCCGGCGAGGAAGGCGGCCGCGAACAGGAAAAGCAGGATGTGGAAGGCGAGGTCGGTCACGGAAGGCTCGATGCGAAACGATAGCTTCCGCGTTGTGTCAGAGCCGGCGGAGAAAAGCAAAGGATTGTCCGCGCCAATTTCCGCAGAAGATGCTGTTCTGCTGCAAGCTCGCTGCCTCGGTCAGCCGGGACGGACGGCGCATCTCGCCTGCGCCGTTTACGACGCCTCGATGGCGCAAACCGGTTTGACCGCCCGGATGCCCTTCGGTAGAAATGAAGATCATGCGACGGCGTCCGTGCGAGCGGATCGAAAGAGCGTCCGGTGCGGTCGACCCATCCAGGGGGCCAGATCCGGTGCTGTCCAGACCGGTGCGGCTGTCTGCCCAGGCCGGCGCTTCGTCTGAACGCCGACCGCTGCGCGGCTCCAAACCCCAGGGGTATGGGGATCTCGCGCAGATGTTAATGATTTGCAGCGCTTGTGCATCCGGGGGAGGCGTGGCGCTGCGGGGGAGCCTCACTGCAGATGCCTTCGGTCAAAGGGCCAGATCCAACCGCGAAACTCGTTCTCGGTCTCGGCTGCGAGCGAAACACCGAGCCGGCGGAAGTGATCGCGCTTGCCGAGCAGGCACTCGCGGGTGCCGGCGCGGGGAGAAGAGATGTCGCGTTCGTCGCTTCGCTCGACGCGCGTGCCGAAGAGCCCGCCATTCATGCGGCGGGTCGGCATTTTTCCGTGCCCGTCCGCTTCTTCGACGCGGCGACACTCGAGGCGGAAGCGACGCGACTCCAGAATCCGTCCGAGATCGTTTTTACCCATACCGGCTGCCACGGCGTCGCCGAGGGAGCGGCATTGGCAGGGGCGGGGTGCGATGCAGTCCTGCTCGTTCCGAAGATGCGCTCGGCCCGCGCAACGGCAGCGGTTGCGGGACCGCGGTACGAGGCCGGTACCCGCGGAACCGAAACAGGCGAATCGGGAGTCGGCTGATGTTTTGTGCGGCCAACGAGTCGTTTCTTCGCAAATTCAATGTTTTGCCACCATTCCCTTCAAAAGAGAATCAGCTCAGATGTTCGCGAGGCCGGGAGTAACAAGCGGTGACCGATAGTTTTTTTGCCGGGCTGCCCGAACTCAATCCCGGTTCCGTCTGGCTGGTCGGCGCCGGCCCCGGCGATCCGGGCCTTTTGACGCTGCATGCCGCCAATGCGCTTCGCCAGGCGGATGTGATCGTTCACGATGCGCTGGTGAATGCCGATTGCCTGACGCTTGCCAAGCCGGGCGCCACGCTCGAATTCGCCGGCAAACGCGGCGGCAAGCCGTCGCCGAAGCAGCGCGACATCTCGCTCCGCCTCGTCGAGCTCGCACGCGCCGGGCTGAGGGTGCTGCGCCTCAAGGGCGGCGATCCCTTTGTGTTCGGCCGCGGCGGCGAGGAGGCATTGACCCTCGTCGAACACGGCATCCCGTTCCGGATCGTGCCGGGCATCACCGCGGGCATCGGCGGGCTTGCCTATGCCGGTATCCCGGTAACCCACCGCGAAGTCAATCACGCGGTCACCTTCCTGACCGGCCACGACTCTTCCGGCGTTGTCCCGGACCGGATCAACTGGGAGGGCATCGCCAAGGGCTCGCCGGTCATCGTCATGTATATGGCGATGAAGCATATCGGGCAGATCTCGGCGAACCTCATTGCTGCCGGCCGTTCGCCTGGCGAGCCGGTCGCCTTCGTCTGCAACGCGGCGACGCCTGAGCAGGTGGTGCTTGAGACCACGCTTTCCCGTGCCGAGGCCGAGGTTAGAGCTTCGGGGCTGGAGCCGCCGGCAATCGTCGTCGTCGGCGAGGTCGTTCGGCTGCGTCCGTCGCTCGATTGGCTGGGCGCGCTCAATGGCCGCCTGCTTGCCGTCGATCCGTTCTCGACCCGCATACGCCGGAACCCTGCATGAGCGGTCTGATGATTGCCGCCCCGAGTTCCGGCTCGGGCAAGACGACGGTGACGCTGGGTCTCCTGCGGGCGCTGACGCGGCGCGGCTTTTCCATTGCGCCGGGCAAAGCAGGCCCGGATTACATCGATCCGGCCTTCCACACGGCCGCCAGCGGCAAGCCCTGTCTCAACTATGATCCCTGGGCGATGCGGCCGGAACTGCTCCTCGCCAACGCTGCGGCCGCGACGAAGGATGGCTCCTCGCTGATCGTCGAGGCGATGATGGGGCTCTATGACGGCGCCGCGGACGGCACGGGATCACCGGCCGATCTGGCCGCGACGCTCGGGCTGGCGGTGGTCCTGGTCGTTGATTGCGCCCGCCTCTCCCATTCGGTCGCGGCGCTGGTGCGCGGCTATATGGATCACCGCGATGATGTGCGCGTCGCCGGCGTCATCCTGAACCGCGTGGGCAGCGACCGCCATGAGGCGATGCTGCGCGACGCGCTCGACCGCGCGGCCGTCCGGATTTTCGGCGTACTGCGCCAGGATGGGGTGTTGAAGCTGCCGGAACGGCATCTGGGTCTTGTCCAGGCCGGCGAGCACGGGGGGCTGGAAGCCTTCATCGAATACGCGGCCATGCGCGTCGCGTCGGGCTGTGATGTCGATGCCATTCTCGCAACAGCGTCTCCTCTGCGGGTGGATCCGACGGTGGAAGCCAGGGCGCTGAGACCGCTCGGCCAGCGGATCGCCGTCGCGCGCGACGTCGCCTTTGCCTTCAGTTACGAGCATCTGCTCTCCGGCTGGGTGAGGCAGGGAGCGGAAATCTCATTCTTCTCGCCGCTGGACGATGAAGCGCCCGATATCGCCGCCGACGCAGTCTATCTGCCGGGCGGCTATCCGGAATTGCACGCCGAACTGCTCGCCGGCGCTTTGAAATTCCGCGCTGGCATGCATGCTGCCGCCGGGCGCGGCGTGCGCATTTTCGGGGAATGCGGCGGCTACATGGCGCTGGGCGAAGGGCTTGTGGCGTCGGACGGCAGACGTTACGAGATGCTTGGACTGTTGCCGCTCGTCACCAGTTTCGCGGAGCGCAAGCGGCATCTCGGCTACCGGCGCGTCGCGCCGTTAGACATTGCGTTTTTCGAGGGACCGATGACGGCGCACGAATTTCACTATTCGACCATCGTTTCCGAAGGGGCGGCAGAGCCGCTTTTCGCCGTTATGGATGCGGCTGGCGCCGAGCTCGGCCATGCCGGCCTGCGCCGCGGGAATGTTGCCGGCTCCTTCATGCATCTCATCGATCTGTCGGAGTGACGATGACCGGTCCGATCGTCCATGGCGGCGGAATCACCGAGGCCGCGGCCCGTTTCGGCGGCGCGCCCGACGATTGGCTCGACCTTTCGACCGGCATCAACCCGTGCCCGGTCGCGCTGCCGGAGATCGACCCGCGAGTCTGGCATCGGCTGCCGGATCGCCACTTGGAAGAAGCGGCGCGTGCAGCTGCGTGCAGCTGCTATCGGACTGGCGATCTCATGCCGCTGCCGGTACCCGGCACCCAAGCCGTCATTCAGTTGCTTCCGCGGCTTGCCGACTCGAGAAGGCGTGCCGCCATATTCGGCCCCACCTATGGCGAATACGCACGCGTCTTGAAGGCGGCAGGCCTTGTCGTCGATCCCGTCGCACGCGCCGATGACCTTTCGGCGGCGCACGGCATCGTGGTTCTCGTAAATCCTAACAACCCGACCGGCCGGCTTTTCCCGCCCGACGAAATTCTGGCCATGGCAACGGCGCTGAAGGCGCATGGCGGTCTCCTCGTCGTCGACGAGGCGTTCGGGGATCTGGAGCCGGAGGCAAGCGTTGCGGCGCATGTCGCCGCCCATGACAACCTTGTCGTCTTCCGTTCCTTCGGAAAGTTCTTCGGTCTTGCGGGCCTGAGGCTTGGCTTCGTCGTCGCAAGCATCTCGATCACGGAAGCCTTCCGCGAATGGCTTGGCCCCTGGGCGGTGTCAGGGCCGGCGCTGGCGATTTCGGTGCAGCTGATGGAAAGCGACACGAAGCTGATTGGGGATGGCATCCTCGAACGGAATGCGGCACTCCATGCGGTGCTTCGTGGCGCTGGCATCAATGTCATCGGCGGTACCGGTCTCTTCGCGCTTGTCGACCATGAACGGGCCTACGATCTTCATGCGGCGCTCTGCGAAGAGCGCATTCTGACACGCAAGTTCGATTACGATCGGCGCTGGCTGCGGATCGGGCTGGCCGCGGACGCGGATGGCGACCGCCGGCTTGCCGAAGCCTTGCGAAAGACAGGACTGTAGATGTCGGCCGAAATTTTCCTCATCCTCCTTGCCGCTCTGATCATTGATCGCCTCGTTGGCGATCCCGAATGGCTTTGGGAGCGGCTGACGCACCCGGTGGTGCTCTTCGGAAAGGCGATCGGCGTTTTCGACGAGGCCCTCAATCGCGGCGGCGAGGGCGGCTGGCTGAAGATGCGGGGTGTCGCGACCATTCTCATCCTGCTCGCTGCAAGCATTCTGTTCGGTGTGGTGCTCAATCGCCTGTTCGATGTACTCGGCGCTCTCGGCTTCGTCCTCGAGACAATGACCGTTGCCGTTTTCCTGGCCCAGAAGAGCCTCGCCGATCATGTTCGCCGGGTCGCTGACAGTCTGCGCCGCGATGGCCTTGCCGGTGGTCGCGAGGCGGTATCGATGATCGTCGGCCGCGATCCCAAAACGCTCGATGAGCCCGGCGTCTGCCGGGCGGCAATCGAAAGCCTTGCGGAAAACTTCTCCGATGGTGTCGTCGCGCCGGCCCTCTGGTATGCGATTGCGGGGCTCCCCGGCCTTTTTGCCTACAAGATGCTGAACACGGCCGATTCGATGATCGGTCATAAGAGCCCGAAATATCTCCACTTCGGCTGGGCCTCGGCGCGGCTCGACGACCTCGCCAATCTTCCGGCCGCACGGCTTTCTGTGCTCCTCATTGCGGCCGGAGCCTATCTCAAGCGCGGCGCCGAAGCGGCGAGGGCAGCGATCGACGTGGCAAGGAGCGACCATGGCTTCCACCGTTCGCCCAATTCCGGCTGGCCAGAGGCGGCCATGGCGGGAGCGCTCGATATCCAACTTGCCGGGCCGCGGGTTTATGGCGGCGTCACGGTGGACGAGCCGATGATCAACGGCTCCGGCCGCGACGTCGCAAGGGTTGACGACATCGACGCCGCCGTGGGCGTCTTCCATGGTGCCTGGGCCGCGCTCACGCTGGCCTCGGCCGTCCTGGTTCCACCGTTCCTGCTTTTCTGAAATCCAGCGGCCGGAGAAGACGATGGTCTCCAATGTGTGGATTGCTCGCTCCGGCCGGAAGCCGCTCATCATTGCGCACCGCGGCGGTGCGGCTCTTGCTGCCGAAAACACCGTGGAGGCGCTGCATACCGCCCAGGCCGCCGGGGCGGACGCGATCGAGACGGACATCCGCCTCACGAAGGACGGCGCTTTTGTCTGCATGCATGACGACGACCTTCGACGGCTCTGCGGTGATGCACGCGCCGTTGCGGAGGTCGATCTCGCAACACTGCGGCGCCTGCTGCCGGCCACGATGACGCTCCATGAGGCGCTGGCAGCCTCCGGTTCTTTGGGCGTTCTCCTGGATATCAAGCTTACCGACGCGCAGCAGGTCCGGCGCGTCATCGACGAGGTCGTCGGCGCGA
The DNA here is from genome assembly GCF_001651865.1 of Sinorhizobium glycinis. Lineage (GTDB taxonomy): Bacteria > Pseudomonadota > Alphaproteobacteria > Rhizobiales > Rhizobiaceae > Sinorhizobium > Sinorhizobium glycinis. The sequence continues at coordinate 353,935 of NZ_LPUX01000050.1, read as the reverse complement.
ACGCAGCCGAGCGAACCATGCTGGGCTTGCGCAGCCTCGACCTCATCGCTGCCGCACGCTCCGCCAGAGCGAACATCGCCGTCCTCGCCTTTCTGGAGGAGCCGGACTCCGCGGGTCAGGCCCGGAATGCCGGAGCCGAGTGGTTCAGGCTATGGCAGGGCGCAGCGAGTCTCGAACAGGCGGCAATCGTTCGCCATGCCGGCCTGCACCTTGCGATAATGGTCGGCCAGCCGCGCGCCATTCCGCTGCCTGAATACCCGCCGTTTCCGGTCGGCCTGATCGACGGGGAAGGGCTTCAGCGCCTGCGCCCAATTGACGCTGACGCGATCCTCCTGGACGATCCGCGACTGGCGGCCGGGTGTTTCCGATAAGGTCCTGCAGCGCCGTGCGCCTTACCAGACGCACAAAGGTCGCTGTAGCGCTTTGAATTGCTGCATGTTTTGCTCGTTGAGCGGTTCCGATCCATGCAAACTTCCAGCCGGAAGCCCGTCAGCAGCGACACCCGGTCGCCGATTGGCAACACCATTTTTCAAATCTGGGTGGCAAAACTCCGGGAGGCATTGGCTTTTGCGGTGCATTTTTCTATAGGGATCGCCAAGACTCGATTTTCAAGAGGTAAGCGCGTGACAGCTACATTCGACAAGGTTGCCGACATCATTGCGGAAACGAGCGAGATCGATCGCGAAACGATCAAGCCGGAAAGCCACACGATCGATGATCTCGGCATCGACAGCCTGGACTTCCTCGACATCGTCTTTGCGATCGACAAGGAATTCGGCATCAAGATTCCGCTTGAGCAGTGGACCCAGGAGGTCAACGAAGGCAAGGTGTCGACCGAGGAATACTTCGTGCTGAAGAACCTCTGTACGAAGATCGACGAGCTTCGGGCCGCCAAGGCCTGATTGACCTTCCGCTGACACGGTTCAACCGTTTCCCGATGCCGCCTGCAGCGTCCTTTGCTTGACAGGCGGCATCGGCATTTTTACTTGAGCCCGAAACGAACGGGGTAGGCGCTCATGCTCCTTGAATATTTCCAGATGATCGACCGGATTGAAGCCGTCGATCTCGCGGCGGGCCGGCTGACGGCGCGGTCCATCGTGCCGGAGAAGAGCCCGGTATTCGAAGGACATTTTCCCGGCTATCCCCTGGTTCCCGGCGTGCTGTTGATAGAGACGATGGCGCAGGCTTCGGGCTTTCTCGTGCTTGCCGCCACCAAATTCGTGGCGATGCCGTTCCTGATGTCGGTCGACGGGGCAAAGATGCGCACATTCGTCGAGCCCGCCGCCGAGCTCGAAATCGAAGCATTCCTGGAGCACGAGGGATCGGGATTTGCGGTCACCAAGGCCAAGATCGCTTCGGGCGGCAAGAAGATCTGCGACGCCCAGCTCAAGCTGAGGACGATGCCGTTCGATCAGGTGCCGCTTGGGGAGATCGTCCGCAAGCGCGCCGAGGAAGTCGGATTGATGGCCGCTGCGGCCGCTTCGGAGAAGTGAGATGACCAAATCCGCAAACGACGTGGTGATCACCGGCGTCGGCATCGTGACCAGCCAGGGCGTCGGCGCCGAGCCGCACGTTGCCCTGCTGAGTGCCGTCGAAGCGCCGAAGGTTCGGGTCGAGACGGAGCGCTTCGCGCCCTATCCGGTCCATCCCCTGCCGGAGATCGACTGGTCCGAGCAGATCGCCAAGCGCGGCGATCAGCGGCAGATGGAAAACTGGCAGCGTCTCGGCGTCTTCGCGGCCGGCCTTGCGCTGGACGATGCGGGGCTCAAGGACAATCTCGAGGCCTGTGGCAGCATGGACATGATCGTCGCCGCCGGCGGCGGCGAGCGCGACATCAATGTCGACTCGCTGATCGTCGACGAGGCCCTGAAGCGCAATGATCGCGAACAGCTTCTGAACGAGAAGCTGACGACGGAGCTCCGCCCGACGCTGTTTCTCGCCCAACTCTCCAATCTTCTCGCCGGCAATATCTCGATCGTCCACAAGGTGACGGGCTCGTCGCGCACCTTCATGGGCGAGGAAGCGGCGGGTATCTCGGCGATGGAAACCGCCTTTGCGCGCATCAAGGCCGGACAGTCGACCCATACGCTCGTCGGCGGCGCCTTTTCGGCCGAACGCCTCGACATCATCCTTTTGATCGAAGCCATCCAGGGCCATGCCCTCGGTGAATGGCACCCGATCTGGTCGCGCAAGCCCGGGAACGGCGGCGGCATGATCCTGGGCTCCGCCGGCGCCTTCCTCGTCCTGGAGTCGCGCGAGTACGCCGAAGCCCGCGGCGCCCGCATCTATGCCACGATCGATGCGATCGAAGGCGATCGCGGCAGCCGCGAGGACGGCCGGCTGGAAGCGCGGCTGAGGGATATGGCACGGCCAGGCGCAGAGCTCGAGCCGCAGTCGACCGTGGTCTTTTCCGGCACGAGCGGCTTCCACGACCTGGCGCGGCGCGAGAAGGTCTTCCTCGAGACGCAGCTTGCCGGGCGGCCGGTCCGTGCCTATGGCGGCCTCGTCGGTCACGGCATCGAGGCGCAATTCCCGGTCGGCATGGCCTTTGCCGCACTTTCGCTCGGGGCTGCGGCCAAGGTTCCGCCCTTCGATCCCGCCGAAGCGCCGATGACGACGCCGGCCAAGACGGCGATCGTCACGACCATCGGCCATGCCCGCGGCGAAGGGATCGCCGTGCTTTCCGCGGAATAAGGAGCTCAAGCATGAGCAAGGCTTATACGGATCACCTCGGCCGTCCGATCGTCGCCGTTACCGGCATGGGTGTCATCACCTCGCTCGGACAGGGGGTGGAGGACAATTGGGCGGCGCTCAGCGGCGGCGTTTCGGGGATTCACAAGATTACCCGCTTCCCGACCGAAGGCCTTTCGACCCGGATCAGCGGTACGGTCGATTTCATCGAGCTTCCGGCCGAGAACGCCGTCGAGCGCTCCTATGCGATGGCACGCGAGACGACCTTGGAAGCGCTTGCGCAGGCTGGCCTCTCCGGCGATTTCAACGGCCCGCTGTTCCTGGCCGCGCCGCCGATCGAACCGGAGTGGAGCGCGCGCTTCGAGCTCGCGGACCGCGCGCCCGCCTCGGAGCGGCCGGGCGACGCCTATAACCGCTTCCTTGCCGCCATGCGTCAGAAGGCCGATCCGGTCTTCCACGAGGCAGTGCTGTTCGGCTCGATCTCCGAGCGGCTCGCCGATCGTTTCGGCACACGCGGCCTGCCGGTCACCCTGTCGACCGCCTGCGCTTCGGGCGCCACCGCCATCCAGCTTGGCGTCGAGGCGATCCGTCAGGGCCGCACTGATCGGGCGCTGACGGTCGCGACCGACGGCTCAGTCAGCGCCGAAGCACTGATCCGCTTCTCGCTGCTTTCGGCGCTCTCGACGCAGAACGATCCGCCGGAAAAGGCGTCGAAGCCCTTCACCAAGGATCGCGACGGCTTCGTGATCGCCGAAGGCGCGGCCACGCTGGTTCTCGAATCGCTCGAAGCGGCAATCGCCCGCGGCGCGCGCGTCTACGGTATCCTGAAGGGCTGCGGTGAAAAGGCCGATCTCTTCCACCGCACGCGCTCCTCGCCCGATGGCGGACCGGCGATCGCGACCATCCGAGCGGCGCTTGCCGATGCCGGTATCGATGAAACCGGCATTGGCTACATCAACGCGCACGGCACCTCGACGCCGGAGAACGACAAGATGGAGTATCTGTCGATGTCGGCCGTGTTCGGTGAACGTCTGCCGTCGATCCCGGTTTCGTCCAACAAGTCTATGATCGGCCACACGCTAACGGCCGCCGGCGCGGTCGAAGCGGTTTTCTCGATCCAGACGATGCTCACCGGCACGCTGCCGCCGACCATCAACTATCAGAACCCGGATCCGGCGATCGTTCTCGACGTCGTGCCGAACGCGAAGCGCAGCCAGCAGGTCACTGCGGTGCTGTCGAATTCCTTCGGCTTCGGCGGCCAGAACGCTAGCCTCGTGATGACCGCCGAGCCGGTTTGAGTCATTTCGAGGACGGTGGCACGGGCGTTAACCCCCCTCTGCCCTGCCGGGCATCTCCCCCACAAGGGGGGAGATTGGATGTGGCACCGCCTTGCCCATCAAGGGACTCTGAACGTGGAGCCTTGGAGCGATAGGCTTGCCGCGGGTCAATCTCCCCCCTTGTGGGGGAAATGGCCGGCAGGCCAGAGGGGGGTGCTGCGCCACCCGACCAATGTGTATATATGCCCAGTCAGCACGGCCCGGCCGCTCGACTATGAACATCTTAAGGAAAGACCATGCGCGCTCTGCAACTGCTCGATGACCGCAAGCTCGAAATCACCGACCTTCCGGAGCCGGAGGCGCCGGGTCCTGGCGAAGTGACGCTGCGGGTCAAGGCGGTTGCGCTCAACCATATCGATGTCTGGGGCTGGCGCGGCATGGCCTTTGCCAAGCGCAAGATGCCGCTGGTCATCGGCGCGGAAGCATCCGGCGTCGTCGAGAGCATCGGTCCGGGTGTGGCGAGCGTTCTGCCGGGCCAGCTCGTTTCGATCTATGGCGCGCGCACCTGCGGCCTCTGCCGTCCCTGCAAGGAAGGGCGCGACAATCTTTGCGAACATGTCGGCGGCGTGCATGGTTTCCACCTCGACGGTTTCGCCCAGGAGAAGATCAACCTGCCGGCGCGTCTGCTGGTGCCCGCACCGCCCGGTGTCGACGCTGTGGGTGCGGCGCTCGCTCCGGTCACCTTCGGGACCGTCGAACACATGCTCTTCGACAATGCCAGGCTCGAGCCGGGTGAGACGATCCTCGTCCACGCCGGCGGTTCCGGCATCGGCTCGGCGGCGATCCAGCTAGCCAAGAAGATCGGTTGCACCGTCATCACCACCGTCGGTTCCGACGACAAGATCGAGAAGGCAAGGGCGCTCGGCGCCGATCATGTCATCAACTATCGCACCGACCGCTTCGAGGGCGTGGTGCGCAAGCTCACCAGGAAGAAGGGCGTCGACGTCGTCTTCGAGCATGTCGGCAAGGACACCTGGGCGGGCTCGATGCTGTCGATGAAGCGGGGCGGGCGGCTCGTCACCTGTGGATCCACGTCAGGCGTCTCCACCGACATGAACCTGATGATGCTTTTCCAACAGCAGTTGAAGCTGCTCGGCTCATTCGGCTGCCGCATGGAGAACATGGCGAACGCCATGCAGAAGATGGCGCGCGGCCTCGTTCATCCGGTCATCGATACGGAGGTCGGCCTGGCCGATATCGATCGCGCCCTCGAGCGGATGGAATCGCGCCAGATCTTCGGCAAAATCATTCTGCGGATGGACTGATCCCGGTGCGGATGCTGATCACACGGCTGGTGCTCGCTGCCGACCGCTTCCGGCAATGGCTGATCGCGCAGTTCGTGTTCCTGCTGCTCAATGTCCTGAAGCTCTTCCCGGCGGACACCGCGATCAATTTCATGGATCGGGTGGTGCGCCGGATCGGGCCGAAGACCAGCCGCCATAAGCTGACGCTCACCAATCTGCGCAATGCCTTTCCGGAGAAGAGCGACGCCGAGATCCAGGAGATTGCGCTCGAAAGCTGGGGCAATATGGGGCGGCTCGCCGCCGAATACGTCTTCCTCGATCGGCTCTTCGACTTCGATCCGTATCGCGCAGAGCCGGGCAGGGTGGAGGTCTCGGGCATTCCGCTCTTCCTGGAACTGCGCGACAATCCGCGACCCTTCATCGTCTTCACGGCGCATAGCGGCAATTTCGAGATGCTTCCGGTTGCGGGGTCCGCCTTTGGCTTGGACGTGACCGTCCTCTTCCGGCCGCCGAACAATCCATACATGGCCGACAAGGTGTTCGAGTTCCGCAAGGAGCGGATGGGCAATCTGGTGCCGTCCCATGCAGGCTCCTCCTTTGCGCTCGCCCGCCAGCTCGAACGCGGCGGCGGCGTTGGCGTGCTGGTCGACCAGAAGTTCCGCAAGGGGCTGAAGACGAAATTTTTCGGGCAGGATGTCCAGACCAATCCTCTCCTCGCGAAACTGGTCCGCCAGTTCAATTGCGAGGTCTACCCGGCCCGTTGCATCCGTCTCCCCGGCGGCCGCTTCCGGCTGGAACTCGAACCGGCAGTCGAAATTCCCCGCAGGACCGATGGCAGCGTCGACGTCACGGCAACGGCGCAGATGCTGAACGACAAGGTCGAGAGCTGGGTCCGGGAATATCCCGGCCAGTGGCTCTGGTATCACGACCGCTGGCGCATCAAGCGGTATCTTTAGCCGGTCCTACCGGGTTTGCCTGAGGTATGATGTCAGTGTCTGCGGCCGGAGAGGCTGGCGCACGCGAAATCGCTGATGGAAGGGTGCCTCGCGCTCCGCCGTCAAGCCACTTCCAATGCTCGCTCGGCGCCTCGCGCGACACCATTCGCCTCTACTCTTGATTGATCCCGCAAAAGTTTGGCGGTCGAAATCGTTTGCGGCCGATCGCCGCTCCCTTCTGCTGTTGAACGAACACGCGATGAGTGTACACTCGTCGTTGTACTGGGGCGTGGAAGGTGCAACGCGGTTTAGCGTCGCATCAGGGTTCGGGAAGAAAATTTAGGGATTTTCAGCTGCACTGACTCGCCTTTGAACGCATTGGCGCGGGGTTCGCCGCGGGAATGAGGTTTTCAAATTGAATGAATTGATTGAGCTATTCTGGTTCAGGTATTCGCAGTTGCGGTATGCGGTGAAGGTGGCAGACGAACATCTGATCGACATCCTCGATCGTGAACTCGATCCCATTCTGAGGGCCGTCTATGACGAGAAAGCCGCGAGCGTCGAAGATGCTCGCCTTCAGTTCCAGTTTGTCGTGGACCTGTTGCGTGCCGAGGCGGACGACATCGCCTGTGTGCTGCGCCACTCGCAATTGCTTAAATCGCTGATCGATCGCTATCTTGCGGCGACGGGGACCGCCGGCCTCACCGGACTCGACCTTGGCCGGGTTCCAAAACTGCCTGCGAAAGGGCGCGCCGACGAAGGGTTGCTCAACGAGGCGATCCTCGACTGTTTTCCCGACCGCGTCGCGGTCATCACGCCGGATTACCGGTATCTCTACACCAATTCCGCGCATGCGAGCCACCTGGAACGCCGGCCGATGGACCTGATCGGCCGGCACGTCGTCGAGTTCATTGGCCTTCAGCGCTTCGAGGAACGCGTCAGGGCGCAACTCGACCGCTGTTTCGCCGGCGAGGTAATCGATTATACCTTTGCCAAGACCGTCGATAGCCGCACTGTCGTCGTTCGCTGCCGCATGACACCCTGCCGATCCTGTGCCGGAAAGCTCATCGGTGCCATCCTGGTCATTCAGGAACATGCCGACAGGCGGAGGGCGGTGGCCGCTTAGAGCCGTGATGTGACGGATGGTTTCATCCTGTAGTGTATCGTCGTCGGCCGCGTCAGCGCGCTTTCCACCCGCCTCGGCGAATGATTCCTGCGCCGCCACCGCCGTTATTGCTTGGACCAGACCGCCAACTCGTAACCATCCGGATCGCTAAAGTGAAAGCGCCGGCCGCCGGGAAAGGCGAAGATCGGCTTGAGGATCGCGCCGCCTGCCGCCTCCACGCGGGCCCGAGCGCCCTCCAGGTCATCGGCATAGATGATGACGAGCGGCCCTCCGCTGCGAACCGCCCCGAGCGTCGTGAAGCCGCCGGTCAGCCGGCCGTCGGCGAACTCGCAATATTCCGGACCGTAATCCTTGAAGGTCCAGCCGAAAGCGCCGCCATAAAAGGCTTTGCTCACCGCGATGTCAGCGACGTTGAATTCGATATAGTCGATGCGACGGTCGTTACCGATCATGGCCATCTCCTCTCCAGTCTTGTGTTTCTCGTCGCCTGTTTCCAGAATGGCCTTCAACGCCGCCAGATCCTTTTCGACCCAGGCGGCGTCGGTCGCGAATTGCTCGTCGCTGATACCGGTCTGTCTCAGCAGCGTGAACATCACTTCCGCGCCGTCGCCATTCGGCACCACCCGGAGCGCGTTGTGGACCTTGGCGCCGTTCTCTAGCGTTACGAGATGGTCGACGACGCCGAGTGCATTTTCGGGAGCGAAGCGGACGCGGGCATTGCCGAGCGGGCCTGGCGCGATCCATTCGTCGCCGTCCCGCGCAAGGCCTGAGGAGAGCCCGGATGCCCAAAGCGGCATCGTCTCCGGGTCGGCCATGAAGGCGTAGACTTCGCGCCAGTCCCGCTCGATCGAAATATGAAGGATTCTAGCGGCCATCGTGGTCATGCGTGTCTCCGTTTCAATACATTGCGCAATCGTCTCGAATGAAACGGCCAATCTCCGGCGCAACTCGATGTTCCGGCCTTCCCAGATTTGTTTCGGCCGATCCGGCTATCTTGAGATGCGTCACCAAAGATGTTCCATTCGCAGGCCATGCATGGCAAGCCGGAGAAGCATTGATTTGTCAGGAATGGCTTGTCGTAAATCGATTTGAGTGCCAAAACAGCCTCCGCCGCCGCATGTCTCATCCGCCACTTTCTCTTTGGATGCCCTACATGCGCAGATCAAATTCAAGGGGTCGGCACACCGCCATCGCTGCGGGGCCAGCCTATCCTGTCCAATGGAGGCAATCACGTGTCACAGGCGGAAATCGGCCTAATCGGTCTCGGCGTCATGGGATCTAACCTGGCGCTCAACATCGCTGAAAAAGGCAACAAGATCGCCGTTTTCAACCGCACGGTTGACTCGACGCGCAAATTCTACGCGGAGGCCGGCGCGCTCAAGGGGCAGATCGTTCCCTGCGAGACCATCGAGGAATTCGTCGCCGCCATCCGCCCGCCGCGTCCGATCATCATCATGATCAAGGCCGGCGATCCTGTCGACCAGCAGATGGAGGCTTTGAAGCCCTATCTTTCCAAGGGCGACATCATGATCGACGCGGGCAACGCCAATTTCCGCGATACGATGCGCCGTTTCGACGGGTTGAAGGACTCGGGCCTCACCTTCATCGGCATGGGTGTTTCCGGTGGCGAGGAGGGCGCACGTCATGGGCCGTCGATCATGGTCGGCGGCACGGAAGAGTCCTACCGCCGCGTCGAGAAGGTGCTGACCTCCATCGCCGCGAAATATGACAGTGACCCCTGCGTCGCCTGGCTCGGCGAAAACGGCGCCGGTCATTTCGTCAAGACGATCCACAACGGCATCGAATATGCCGACATGCAGATGATCGCCGAGATCTACGGCATCCTGCGCGACGGGCTGAAGATGACGGCGCAGGAGATCGGCGAAGTCTTCGGCGCCTGGAACAAGGGGCGGCTCAATTCCTACCTGATCGAGATCACCGAAAAGGTGCTGAAGGCCGCCGATCCGCTGACCGGCAAGCCGATCGTCGATTTGATCCTCGACAAGGCCGGCCAGAAGGGCACCGGCAAATGGTCGGTGATCGAGGCGCAGAACATGGGCGTTCCCGCGACCGCCATCGAAGCGGCCGTCGCCGCCCGCAGTATCTCCTCCGCGAAGGAGGAGCGCGAGGCGGCCGAGAAGATCCTCCGCCTGCCGCCGGTCGGCGAATTCAACGTGGCTGACAGGCAGGCCTTCATCGAGGATCTGGAGAACGCGCTGCTTGCCGCCAAGATCGGCGCCTATGCGCAGGGCTTCGCGGTGATGTCGGCAGCGTCGAAGGAGTTCAACTGGAACCTGCCGATGCCGACGATCGCCAGGATCTGGCGCGCCGGCTGCATCATCCGCTCGCAGTTCCTCGATGAGATCACCACCGCCTTCACCAAGGCGCCGGATGCGGCGAATCTGATCGTGACGCCTGCCTTCGCGGCGATGGTCAAGGAGACCGACGGGGCTCTGCGCCGCGTCGTCTCCGCGGCGGTGCTCGGCGGCCTGCCGGTGCCGGCGCTCGCCTCGGCGCTCGGCTATTTCGACAGCTATCGCCGCGGCCGCGGCACGGCCAACGTCATCCAGGCGCAGCGCGACTTCTTCGGTGCCCACGGCTTCGACCGCGTGGACGGCGCCGACAGCCACCACGGTCCGTGGGGCAGCGGGCTGAACGCGTAGGATCAGTTTAGTTCATTTGTACCAAAGGAAGGGTGGCGCCGGTCGCCCTTTCACGACATGCTCACGGCGTCTCAAGCAAGGGAGCAATCGGGAAGGCAACATGAAATTCAGGGTGATCGAAGGGGGCAAGGCGATCGACACTAGGTCCGGCACCGGGCCGGCATGCATCCGCAGCGAGGCGGAGCGGCGCATAAGGGCGTCAGGCTACGAGCAATGGCGGGTACGCAGCCTCGCCACTGGAGCGCCGATTCCGCATTCAATCCGCTATCTGAAGATACAGATCGATTTCGTTGCCGAGAAACTCGGACAGCTCAATCCGATCCCGACGGATTTTACCGACGACAAATATTGGCCGGCTGTGAGCATATGAAGCATACGGCCCCGGATTTGCGCGGTACGGCTTCGCCCGCATCGACGGCGCCGACAGCCACCCAGGCCGTGGGCACTGGGTTGAACGTCTAGCGGAACTGATTTTTGGGGGAATGGGGGAAATGGGGCGGCCAAACATGCGCCGCCCCATTCGTTTTGGCAGGACGTCAGGCGTTGGAAGTAACTGAGAGGTTACCGGCGAATGGAAGAGAAGATAGATCCGGAAGTCTGGGGGCTGGTATCGGCGATTCGTGCGTGATCGCGATGACCACACGACATCGAATTTGTTCGTCCCTCGCGGCGAAGCTGAGATCCAGGATTTCGAGCGTGAGTTCGGGGACGTTCTGCCGTCTGCATATCTCGCCTTCTTGCGACAGATTGGGACCGGATGGCTGACAGAGGATATCACCGGCGGGGACACCTATGACTACGAGAATTCCTTCCTGAGCACAGCTGCGATTGCCGAGATATTACGCCGTAGCTCGGTCGAGTGGAGCATTTACCCGGATTTCATCGACGAAGACGAGGTTCCCTTCTTCAGCTGGGAAACAATTCGGTTCTGGTTTTCAGGCGAGGGCACGGAACCGCTGTTTATTATCCTTTCGGGAGGTCCGCATTTGCACGGAACTTCAACCAATTTCTTGCGCGCTTGATGACGGATTGTACCTTCTACAGATAGCTGTTCAGGCTGGGGTGACTCGCCGCAGAAAAACAGGGCTCGGCCGCCTCACTTCTTCCCCTGCGGATAAATCGTCTCGCCGCGCTTGAGCATTTCCACAAAGGTCTCGATCTTCTTCTTCCGGCCGGCTTGCGTCTTCATGTTATGGGTGCGGAAGGCAATGGCGAAACGGTTCTGCTCGCTGAGCTTGCCGAGCATCTCTTTCGCCTTGGGTTCAGCATCGATCGCGGCCTGGAGATCGTCGGGGATCTTCATATCCTTGCCGCTCTTGTAAGCGCGGCTCCAACGGCCGTCGGCCTTTGCCATCTCGACCTGCCTGAGACCGTGCTCGGTCATCCGGCCTTCATCGATCAGCCGAGCGACATTGTCGACATTGATCTGGCTCCAGGTGCTCTTCCGGCCGCGCGGGGTGTAGCGCTGCAGATAGCTCGTCTCGTCGAGCCCTTTGCGAACGCCGTCGATCCAGCCCCAGCAGAGCACCACGTCGATGGCTTCCTTGGGCGTGATCGACTTGAGCCCCGAAGCCACTTTGTGGATCTTGATCCAGACCTCGTCCTCCCTGTCGTGGTGTTTGCCCAGCCAATTGTAGAAACGCTCGGCGGCGTCGAACGCATGCACCTTTTTGGGATCGACGTTCACGGGCGGCATGAGGCAACTTTCCTCCTGTCGGCTGCACTTTGAAGCGGTGATGTAGCCTACAAGGCGGCGCTTCTGCCTTCCAGCCCTTAAACTCCGCAAGTACGCGCGCAAGAGGTAATGGCAAAACCAGGTTAGCGCGACTGGCGCCCGAGACGAGGTCGTGAGAAGGTAAGGCCAAACGCGCCAGCAGGCCAGTATTTCGGCGACGTAACCCTACAGGAGGAGGATTGCATGCCTGCGGTGTCGAACCTGAGCTACGATGATTGGCTCGAGCATGCGTTCAGCCACTCGATCCGGCCGCACGGCAACCCCTGGTTCTTCGATGAAGACCCTCCCTGGTGGGATCCCGAGCCGCCTGTCGCCATCGATTACTTCACGAGGCTCTTTTCGACGACCGAACACTCGCTGGCCTTCTTCTCCGACGCGCAGATCGCCCAAGGCCTCACCTACCTGCTCAGCACCAGCGCCTCGGGCGATAACGGCTGGTTCTACAAGACTTCCACGTCCACGGCAGCCCGGCTGCGCTGCGTAGAAGCCATCGAGAACCTCTTCACCGACCTGTTCGCACCGCGCTGCGCCGCTGTGTTGGGTCACATCGACGAACCCGGCGCGGCTCCCCTGAACGCCGTCTGCTACATGTGGTGGGACGAGTTCCCATGTCTGGCGCTTGCCGACGATCCGACTTTCGATCTCATGCACAGGGCGGCGATCGGCGTCATGCGTCGAACCCTAAGGCTCGACTCGATTGCATGTCAGGAGGCAGCCCTCCACGGTCTCGGCCATTGGGCGCGGAACCGCCCGGACGAGGTCGCCGCGAGTATCGATGAATTCCTCGGCGACGGGCGCAGCAAGCGCGCCGAGATCGTCTCCTACGCCCGATCCGCGAGATGCGGCTGCGTACTTTGAGACGTTCTTAGACTCTTGCGTCCATTTTCACGTGCGGCCGTCCTTGTCGGTGCCGCGCTCGGGGCGGCCGCCAAGGTGTAGACTTGCTGCCCAGTGCCGACGGATGAAGCAAAGGGGCGCCATCCGGCTGTTGTTCTGGCTGCCGACGTCGCTGGCTACAGCCGTCTGATGTCAGAAGACGAAGAGGCGACGCTCAGCGTCCTTACCAAGTATCAGGAGATCATCGCGGGGCTCGTCTCGCGCTTCGTCAATCCGGAGCAACGCGAACGGATACGCGAAAGTCTGCGCAAAGGCGGCTGGCAGGGCCGATGGTAGTCGGCTGACGGATTCCTTTCAGCGCAACGACGCCATCGGCGGCTGAAACTCCGGCTGGCTGAGGCTCTGCAGTGTTTCGGGCGGGCGGCCTTCGATATGGCCGATCACGGCCCTGGCGAGTTCACGCCCGGCCACGCGGATATCCTCGTACATGGTCATGACCTCCGGACGCAGCCAGCGCAGGAAGTCGCTCGGGACCTTGGAGACCATGTCGGCGTCCTCGCCAAGCTTCTTTCGCGCCGCCTCGATGCCTGCAATCAGTGCAATCGCACCCGAACCGCTGCCGGAGACGATGCCATCCGGAGCGTCCGCAGAATCCATCAGCTTTTCGAAGGCGTCGCGGATCGCGACGAGGCTGTAATCGATGTTGACCTGGTGGAAGCTGACCGATTCCGCGCCGAAATCCTTGAGACCACGTTCGAAGCCGGTGCGCATATGCGAATGGAAGGTGAGGTGCGGCGGCGGCTCCAAGAGCACCAGCCGGCGCCTGCCGCGCTCGACGAGCCTGCGCACGGCCTCGTAGGCGAAGCGCTCGTTGTCGAAGTCGTGATAGGGATGCACGATCCCCATTTCGGTCCGTCCGTGCGTCGCAAACGGCAGTTGACGCTCGGTGAGCAGGGTCACGCGTGGGTCGTGCGGCTCCATGCGCGAGATGATCACGCCGTCCGCGGCTCCGGTGTCGAGAATGTAGCGGATGGGGCCGAGCGGATCCTTGGAGGAACTGTAGGGCGTCACGACCAGGTGGTACGGCGTGCCGGCGAGGATTTCGGTGATGCCGATGACCATCGGGCTGGTGATGCCCATGATCTCTTCCTCAAGCGTCAAAACGAGGCTGATGACATTGGTCTTGCCGGTTCTGAGACGCACGCCGGCGCGGTTCGGTTGATAGCCGATCTGCTTCGCGACCAGGCGCACGCGCTCCTTTGTCTCGGCGCCGATATCGGGCGCATCCTTCAGCGCGCGCGAAACGGTGGTGATGCCGAGCCCGGTCATGAAGGCAATCGTCTTCAATGTCGGCCTGGCGCCCTCCGTTGGCGGGACTCCCGCTGGCCTGTTCCTCGTCCTGCCTTCCATAAAGCCCGCTTTCCCCGACCCTCCAAAGCAACCGTTACGGTCCGCAGAACGCGGTGCCCGTATCTTTGCGATCGCCCGTCTCCTCGCCCCAGTCTCTGCCTTATATACGATTTGTCAGGGGTGACCATATTCGGCGGAGCGGAAGGGCGCCTTGAAATCTGTAACGATACAGTAGCGATGTCGAGCTTTTTCGTTGCTGCAGTGCGAAGAACCTAAACAAGGGGTTGAATCTGCGACCCGCGGCGCTCGATGCTGCATGTGCGAAGCGGAGGCTGGAAACTCGACTTCGTCGTCCGGTAATTTCCGTTTTTAACACAAGTGTTTAGATGGAAATTTCCCGGCGTAGGCGATATGTGGGCCGGGAGGGATGGGACGTCTCCCGCGGTCGATAAATGCAATCATGGGATGTTGCGATTTAGTAAATTTGAATTATCCGTTGTGGGTGTTGCGTCGGCAATTGGATTGAACTAAGTTTTTCCGGTAACGTTACAGTGAGGGAGGAGACTCATGAAATTACGTTCTTTGGCCGGCGCTCTGGCCGCAACCGTGGCACTGCCGTTCGGCCTGGCTCAGGCAACCGACCTGGAGGTCACCCATTGGTGGACGTCCGGCGGCGAGGCCGCAGCGGTCGCCGAACTGGCGAAGGCCTTCGACGCGACCGGCAACAAATGGGTCGACGGCGCGATCGCCGGCTCCGGTGGCACGGCGCGGCCGATCATGATCAGCCGCATCACTGGCGGCGACCCGATGGGCGCAACCCAGTTCAACCATGGCCGTCAGGCGGAAGAACTGGTGCAGGCGGGCCTGATGCGCGACTTGACCGATGTCGCCACGCGCGAAAACTGGAAGGAGATCGTCAAGCCATCCAGCCTGCTCGACTCCTGCACGATCGAAGGCAAGATCTATTGCGCGCCCGTCAACATCCACTCCTGGCAATGGCTGTGGCTCTCGAATGCCGCCTTTAAGCAGGCAGGCGTTCCGGTGCCGAAGAACTGGGACGAGTTCGTTGCGGCCGGGCCGGCGCTCGAGAAGGCCGGCATCATACCGCTTGCCGTCGGCGGTCAGCCGTGGCAGGCGGCCGGTGCGTTCGACGTCCTGATGGTGGCGATTGCCGGCAAGGACGTCTTCGAGCAGGTCTTTGCCAAGAAGGATGAGGAAGTCGCAGCCGGACCGGAGATCGCCAAGGTCTTCAAGGCTGCCGACGATGCACGTCGCCTGTCGAAGGGCACCAATGTTCAGGACTGGAACCAGGCGACGAACCTGGTGATCACCGGCAAGGCCGGCGGCCAGATCATGGGCGACTGGGCTCAGGGCGAGTTCCAGGTGGCGGGCCAGAAGGCAGGAGTTGATTATACGTGCCTTCCGGGTCTCGGCGTCAATGAAGTGATCTCGACCGGCGGCGATGCATTCTACTTCCCGCTGCTCGAGGACGAGGAGAAGTCGAAGGCGCAGGAAGTGCTGGCATCGACGCTCCTCAATCCGAAAACGCAAGTCGCCTTCAATTTGAAGAAGGGCTCGCTGCCGGTGCGCAGCGACGTGGACCTCGCAACCGCCAACGACTGCATGAAGAAGGGGCTAGAAATTCTCGCCAAGGGCAACGTGATCCAGGGAACCGACCAACTGCTTTCGGCCGATAGTCAGAAGCAAAAGGAAGACCTCTTCTCCGAGTTCTTTGCAAACGCCTCCATGACGCCCGAAGACGCGCAGAAGCGCTTCGCGGAAATCATCGCCGCGGCGGATTGATCGAAGCTTCCTGACGGCCTCGCTGCTGCGAGGCCGTCGCTCGCCCTTTCGCCGTGCTCGGATGCCGCTGAGAATGAGTTGGGCATGGCAGACAAGGGCAGAAGCCACGTCCGTGGTCGGCGTTGAAGATCGGCGGCTTGCTCGTCGCCGGTGCCGCGCGCCGCCAGACATTGTCGCAGTTTCGGAGGAGGAAACATGACGGCTCTCACACGTGGTTCGGTCAGGCCGAACCAGTGGCTGCGCAACCTGAATGCGAAGATCGCCTCGATTCCGATGATCCTGACAGCCGTGGTCATATTCCTCGGCGGCACGATCTGGACCGTCGTCTACTCGTTCACCAATTCAAAATTGCTGCCGCGCCTCTCGTTTGTAGGCCTCGACCAGTACGAGCGGCTGTGGGCGGCGCCGCGCTGGATCATCTCGATCCAGAACCTTGCGGTCTACGGGTTCTTCTCGCTGGTCTTCAGCCTGGTGATCGGCTTCGTGCTCGCCGCGCTGATGGACCAGAAAATCCGCTTCGAGAATACCTTCCGCACGATCATGCTCTATCCCTTTGCCCTGTCCTTCATCGTGACCGGGCTGGTTTGGCAGTGGCTCCTCAATCCGCAATTCGGCATCCAGTCGATCGTGCGGTCGCTTGGTTGGACAAGCTTCTCCTTCGACCCGCTCTACGATGCCGACATCGTTATTTACGGCATCCTGATCGCCGCGCTCTGGCAGGGGACGGGTCTCGTCATGTGCCTGATGCTCGCGGGCCTCCGCGGCATCGACGAGGACATCTGGAAGGCAGCACGCGTGGACGGCATCCCGATGTGGAAGACCTATGTGCTGATCATCATCCCGATGATGCGCGGCGTCTTCATCACCACGCTGGTGATCATCGCGAGCGGCATCGTCAAGGTCTACGACCTCGTCGTGGCGCAAACGAGCGGCGGCCCCGGCATCGCATCCGAAGTGCCTGCCAAATACGTCTACGACTACATGTTCCAAGCCCAGAACCTGGGCCAGGGTTTCGCCGCCTCCACCATGATGCTGATCACCGTCGCCATCATCATCGTGCCGTGGGCATATCTGGAATTCGGAGGAGGCCGCAAGCGTGGATAACATGTTCGCAAGCAACAACACGCTTACTGCCTATGAGAAGGAAACCAGGCGGATCGAAGCCGGTCCCAGCGGCCGCAAGCCGCGCCGCCGGCTCTCGCGACGCAACATCATCGTCTACGGCACCCTGATCGTCGTCGCCCTCTATTACCTGCTGCCGCTCTACGTGATGATCGTGACGTCGCTCAAAGGCATGCCGGAAATCCGCGTCGGCAACATCTTCGCGCCGCCGCTGGAGATCACCTTCGAGCCCTGGGTGAAGGCCTGGGCCGAGGCTTGCACCGGTCTCAATTGCGACGGGCTCTCCCGCGGCTTCTGGAATTCGGTGCGCATCACCGTGCCTTCGGTGATCATCTCGATCGCGGTCGCCTCTGTGAACGGCTACGCTCTGGCGAACTGGCGCTTCAAGGGGGCCGAGCTTTTCTTCACCATCCTGGTCGTCGGCGCCTTCATTCCCTATCAGGTGATGATCTATCCGATCGTGATCGTGCTCAGGGAAATGGGCGTCTACGGAACGCTGACTGGCCTCGTCATCGTGCATACGATCTTCGGCATGCCGATCCTCACCCTCCTGTTCCGCAATTACTTCGCGGGCTTGCCCGAGGAACTCTTCAAGGCGGCACGCGTGGACGGTGCCGGGTTCTGGACGATCTACTTCAAGATCATGCTGCCGATGTCGCTGCCGATTTTCGTGGTGGCGATGATCCTGCAGGTGACCGGCATCTGGAACGACTTCCTGTTCGGCGTCGTCTTCACGCGGCCGGAGTATTACCCGATGACCGTCCAGCTCAACAACATCGTCAACTCGGTGCAGGGCGTGAAGGAATACAACGTCAACATGGCGGCAACGATCCTGACGGGGGCAGTTCCGCTCGTCGTCTACTTCGTCTCCGGACGGCTCTTTGTCCGCGGCATCGCGGCCGGTGCAGTGAAAGGATAAGCAAGCATGACAAGTGTTTCCGTCAGGGATCTGTCACTGAACTTCGGTGCCGTCACGGTTCTCGACAAGCTTAATCTCGACATCGACCATGGCGAATTCCTCGTTCTGCTCGGTTCGTCCGGCTGCGGAAAGTCGACGCTGCTCAACTGCATCGCCGGCCTGCTCGACGTGTCCGACGGGCAGATCTTCATCAAGGATCGCAACGTCACCTGGGAGGAGCCGAAGGACCGCGGCATCGGCATGGTGTTCCAGTCCTACGCGCTCTATCCGCAGATGACCGTCGAGAGGAACCTTTCCTTCGGTTTGCAGGTCGCCAAGATTCCGCAGCCGGAAATCGACAAGCGTGTGAAGCGTGCCGCGGCCATCCTGCAAATCGAAGCATTACTCAAGCGGAAGCCGTCGGAGCTATCGGGCGGGCAGCGGCAGCGCGTGGCGATCGGCCGGGCACTGGTGCGCGACGTCGACGTCTTCCTCTTCGACGAGCCGCTGTCGAACCTCGATGCCAAGCTGCGCTCCGAACTGCGCGTTGAGATCAAGCGGCTGCACCAGTCGCTGAAGAACACGATGATCTACGTCACGCATGACCAGATCGAGGCGCTGACGCTTGCCGACCGCATCGCCGTGATGAAGAGCGGCGTCATCCAGCAGCTCGCCGACCCGATGACGATCTACAACGCCCCGGAAAACCTGTTCGTCGCCGGCTTCATCGGCTCGCCGTCGATGAACTTCTTCCGCGGCGACGTGGAGGCGAAGGACGGCCGCAGTTTCGTGCGGGTCGACGGCGTCGCCTTCGACGTCACCGCCTATCCGGCACGCACAAAACTGCAACCCGGTCAGAAGGTGGTCCTCGGCCTGAGGCCGGAACACGTCAGGGTCGACGAGGCGAGTGAGGGTCATGAGATGCACCAGGCGGTCGTCGACATCGAGGAGCCGATGGGCGCCGACAATCTCCTGTGGCTGAGGCTTGCCGGCCAATCCATGTCGGTCCGGATCGCCGGCCAGCGGCGCTACCCTCCGGGCAGCACGGTGCGCCTCTCCTTCGACATGGCGGTCGCCTCCATCTTCGACGCCGTCAGCGAAAACCGTCTTTGACCGAAAACCGATGGGCCGCTGAAGGCCTCTCATCGGATGAAAGCCGGCGCGAGATCACCCGCCAACCAATGGATCATGGGAATGCCTTCCGAAATCAATCGCGACGCCATCCGTATCGACCTTTCCGGCGATTGGCTGCTCGCTTCGGCCGACAACAGCCATGCATTGACGATCGCGCTGCCGGGCGACGTGCACAGCGCGCTCCAGCGCGCCGGCATCATTGCCGACCCCTATCACGGCCGGAACGAGGCGGACGTCCAATGGGTCGCACATAAGGACTGGGTGCTCGAGCGCACCGTGGCGATCGACGCGGGCGATCTCGAAGGGCACTGGTACCTCGATTTCGAGAGCATCGACACTGTCGCCTCGGTTTTCGTCAACGACCGGCTCGTCTTGCAGGCGGACAATTGCTTCCGGCGCCATCGCCCCGATGTTTCGCAGGCGCTTGTCGCCGGAGAGAACCGAATCCGCATCCTGCTTCATTCCTCGATTGCCGACGGCGCACGGCGCCAGGCGGCGCAGCCCTTTTACGTGCCCTATCACGACGGCAACTCGCCGATCGCCAACGGCAATATGCTGCGCAAGCCGCAATGCCATTTCGGCTGGGATTGGAACATCGCCATCGCGCCGCTCGGCGTCTATGGCGCGCTGGCACTCCGTCGGCTGGAGACGGCGCGGATCGAACATGTTACCACGCACCAAGTCTTGCTGGAGGATGGCTCTGTCGATCTGCAGGTGACGGTGGAGCTCTATGCCCGCAACCCGGGCATCCTGCCGATCCATTTCGAACTCGACGGCCTGCGCGAGCGCCTCGACTGCAGCGTTGCCGCGGGCGAGACACGCATCACCCATGTGTTCAACGTGGCGGAGCCCAGACTTTGGTGGCCGGCCGGCAGCGGCGAGCAGGCGCTCTCCACCCTCAAGGTGGAAACGCCCGAGGAAAGCGTCACGCGCCTGATCGGCTTCCGCACGCTCGAACTCGCCACCGACAGGGACGAGGCCGGCAGCCGTTTTGCGCTGCGCGTCAACGGCCGCGAGATTTTCTGCCGCGGCGCCAACTGGATACCGGCGGATGCGCTGATGTCGCGCGTCACGCCGGAGCGCGTCGGGGATCTGTTGCGCTCCGCGGTCGAAGCCAACATGAACATGATCCGCGTCTGGGGCGGCGGCTTCTACGAGCCGGATTGGTTCTACGATCTCTGCGATCGGCTCGGCCTGCTCGTCTGGCAGGACTTCATGTTCGCCTGCAATCTCTACCCGTCGACCCCGGACTTCCTCGAGAACGTCGCCGCGGAAGTGGATTATCAGGTGAAGCGGCTTCAGTCCCACCCGTCGATCGCGCTCTGGTGCGGCGACAACGAACTCGTCGGGGCGCTCACCTGGTTCGAGGAAAGCCGCAAGGATCGCGACCGCTATCTCGTTTCCTACGACCGGCTGAACCGAACCGTGGAGACGGCGATGAAGGCGGCCTCGCCGGAAGCGATCTGGTGGCCGTCGAGCCCTTCGGTCGGCCATCTCAATTTCGGCGATGCCTGGCATGCCGATGGTTCAGGCGACATGCACTACTGGTCCGTCTGGCACGAGAACAAGTCGTTCGACAATTACCGCACCGTGCGGCCGCGCTTCTGCTCGGAATTCGGCTTCCAGTCCTATACGTCGATGCCGGTGATCCGGCAGTTCGCCGAGGCCCGCGACCTGAACATCGCCTCGCCGGTGATGGAGGCGCACCAGAAGAATGCTGGCGGCAACGAGCGGATCGCCGGCACCATGTTCCGCTATTTCCGCTTTCCGAAGGACTTTCCGAGCTTCGTCTATCTGAGCCAGATCCAGCAGGGCCTGGCGATCCGCACGGCCGTCGATTACTGGCGCTCGCTGAAGCCCCATTGCATGGGGACGCTCTACTGGCAGCTCAACGACACCTGGCCGGTCGCCTCCTGGTCGAGCCTCGACTATGGCGGTCATTGGAAGACCATGCACTACATGGCGCGGCGCTTCTTCCAGCCGGTCGCCGTCGCCGCCGTTCCGTCGGCGGACGGCCGGGAAATCGCCTTCTCAGTGGTAAACGACACGGCCGAGCCGGTGACGATCGAGCTCGAGACCTCCCTCGTATCGCTCGACGGCAGCCGCCGTCCGCTGCTGGCCGCCATGGGCTCCTGCTCGCCGGACAAGGCGGCAACGCTTGTGACCATCGCCGCAAGCGACATTCCTCGGGATACACTGCTCTTCTGGTCCTTCGAGGCATCGAACGGCATGCGCGGCGAGGGGCATTACGTCCGTGGCACCTACAAGGCGCTCGATCTTGTGGCCTCCGGCCTGAGGATCGAGGCGGCGCCGCGGCCGGACGGCTCCTTCGACGTGTCGGTCAGTGCGGCTGGTCTTGCCCTGCATGTCATGGTCGAGGCGGATGTCGAAGGCCGCTATTCCGACAATGCCTTCGATCTGACGGCCGGCCAATCCAAGGCCATTCGCTTTACGCCAAAGGCGCCGCTCGCCGAGGGCGTGGTGCCGCGTTTCGGTGCCTACGACCTCGAATCCTGCCAGGGAAAAGAGTGACGGATGAGGCGCATCCCGGCAAGTGCTCGCGGCTCCCCGAAATCCCGACAGTTGGGCGTTCGTCGTTTCCATTTTCCAGCAATCCTTCCTGCAAAGCCCCACGAGGAGATTTTCAATGAAAGACGTCAGCTTCCAGCTTTATAGCGCCCGCAACTTCCCGCCGCTTGCCGAAGTGCTCTCCGCACTCGGCGAAGCCGGCTATACCCAGGTCGAAGGCTACGGTGCCCTCTACGCATCGCTCACCGACGGGGAAATCGCCGGTTTCAAGAGCGGTCTCGATCGTCACGGTCTCACCATGCCGACCGCCCATTTTGGGATCGACATGCTTGAGACGGATCCGGGCCGGGTCCTCAAGATCGCCCAGACGCTCGGCATCCGCGCCGTCTATTGCCCCTATCTGATGCCAGACCAACGCCCGACCGATGCGACCGGCTGGCGCGCCTTCGGTGCGCGGCTGCAGGCGGCGGGCAAGCCGTTCCGCGACGCGGGGCTCGATTTCGGCTGGCACAATCACGATTTCGAGTTCTTTCCGGTTGCAGACGGCTCGGTGCCGCTCGACCTGATATTTGCCGGCGGTCCGGAACTCTCCTGGGAGGCGGACATCGCCTGGATCGTGCGCGGCAGTGCCGACCCTTTCGCCTGGATCTCGAAATACCGCAGCCGCATCACCGCCGTCCACGTCAAGGACATCGCGCCGAAGGGCGAGAATGCAAGCGAGGACGGTTGGGCGGATGTCGGCCAGGGCACGCTTGACTGGAAGGCGCTCATCCAGGCGCTCTCCATGACCTCGGCCAAGTATTTCATCGCGGAACACGACAATCCCAGCGATTTCAGGCGTTTCGCCAAGCGCTCGCTGGCTTCCATTCAATCCTATTGAAGAGCAGGGAACTCCATGGCTAAAGAACTTGGCGTCGGCATCATCGGATGCGGCAACATTTCAACCACCTATTTCAAGCTTGCGCCGCTCTTCAAGGGCATCAGGATCATCGCCTGCGCCGACATCAACCCGGCCGTCGCCGAGGCGCGCGCGGCTGAATTCGACGTGAGCGCACAGAGCATCGAGGCGCTGCTCGTCAACCCGGAGATAGACATCGTCGTCAACCTGACGATCCCGGACGCGCATCATCCGGTTTCGAAGGCAATCCTCGAATCCGGCAAGCACGTCTATTCGGAGAAGCCGCTGGTCCTGACGCTCGAGCAGGGGGAGGAACTTCGCTCTATCGCGAGGGCGAAGGGGCTGATGGTCGGCTCGGCACCGGACACTTTCCTCGGCGGTGCGCACCAGCTTGCCCGTGCCCATATCGATCAGGGCAAGATCGGCCGCATCACCTCCGGCACCTGCCATGTGATGAGCCCCGGCATGGAGATGTGGCATCCGAACCCGGACTTCTTCTTCCTGCCGGGCGGTGGGCCGGTGCTCGATATGGGGCCCTATTACATCGCCAATCTCGTCAACCTCATCGGGCCGGTTAAGCGCGTCGGAGCGCTTTCCTCGATGGCGAGCCAGACCCGCACGATCACCAGCGACCCGCGAAACGGGGAGGTGATCCCGGTCAAGACGCCGACCAATATCCACGCGCTGCTCGAATTCCACAACGGCGCGACGATCACCCTTTCGGCAAGCTGGGATGTCTGGTCGCACCGCCACGCCAACATGGAACTCTACGGTACCAAGGGCTCGTTGTTCGTGCCGGATCCGAATTTCTTCGGCGGCACGGTTGAGGCCAGCGGGCGGGACAAGGACATCCAACCTCTGGAAATGTGGGATCATCCGTTCGCCGTCGACAACTGGGAGCATCCGCTCGGTCCGATCGCCAACTACCGCACCGCCGGCCTCGCCGACCTGGCGGATGCGATCCTCACAGGCCGCGACGCCCGCTGCTCGCTCGATCGCGCCCTCCACGCCGTCGACGTCATGGTGTCGATCCTGAAATCGGGCGAGGAGGGCCGCTTCGTGACGCTCTCCACCACCTGCACCCAGCCGGCGGCGCTCGGCATCGAGGAGGCGCAGGCGTTGCTGCGGTGAGGGTGAAGGCAACCCCTCCCCACAAGGGGGAGGGGCTTCTGAGCCGCGCCGTTTCGCCTTCATCTCGACCTCTCAACCAGGGGCGACGTTGAAAACGGCAGGCCGTCGCAGCGAGCACGGCTTGCCCCTCCCTCTTGTGGGGAGGGGTTGGGGAGGGGTATTCAAAGCCACCGAAGCGAACGGAAGGAACATCGCACATGGCCTGGCAACCGGCGGAAAACCGATACGAGAAGATGAAGTACAACCGCTGCGGCCGGAGCGGCCTGAAGCTGCCGGCGATCTCGCTGGGGCTGTGGCACAATTTCGGCGGCGACACGCCGCACGAGCGCAAGGTGGACATGTGCCGGACGGCCTTCGACCTCGGCATCACGCATTTCGACCTCGCCAACAATTACGGTCCGCCGCCCGGTTCGGCCGAGACCGCCTTCGGCGAAATCCTCAGGACCGAATTCGCCGGCCTGCGTGACGAACTCATCATCTCCTCCAAGGCGGGATACGACATGTGGCCGGGTCCCTATGGCGAATGGGGCAGCCGCAAATATCTGATCGCCTCCTGCGACCAGAGCCTGAAGCGCATGGGGCTCGACTACGTCGACATCTTCTATTCGCACCGCTTCGATCCGGACACGCCGCTTGAGGAAACCTGCGGCGCGCTCGATTATATCGTCCGGTCGGGAAGGGCGCTTTATGTCGGCATCTCCTCCTATAATTCGCAGCGCACCCGCGAGGCGGCAGCGATCCTCAAGGGTCTAGGCACTCCATGCCTCATTCACCAGCCGAGCTATTCCATGCTCAACCGCTGGATCGAGGATGACGGCCTCGTCGACACGCTGGAAGAGCTCGGCATCGGCTCGATCGTCTTCTCGCCGCTCGCCCAGGGCATGCTGACGACGAAGTACCTGAACGGTATTCCTGAGGACAGCCGTGCCGCGCAGAACCATTTCCTCAAGAAGGACTTCATTCGTCCGGCGATTACCGACAACATCCACAAGTTGAACGTTATCGCCGAGCGGCGCGGCCAGACGCTGGCGCAGATGGCGCTTGCCTGGGTCCTGCGCGGCGGCCGCATCACCTCGGCGCTGATCGGCGCCAGCCGTTCCGAGCAGATCGTCGATTGCGTCAGGGCGCTCGAGAACGACACCTTCACGGCCGAGGAGCTGGCCGAGATCGACCTCTATGCCCGCGAAGCGGATATCAATCTCTGGGCATCGTCGGCCGAGCGATGATTGCACCGGAATACCTTGATTTGCCTCGATTTTGGGCAATCAAAGTAGGTTTTCGGATCCTGTACAAAAGTAGGGGGGTGGCGGCACAATGCCGCCGCTGGACATGCATTCGCTATTATGTATGGTGCGTTGATGTTGTCCGATTTGCGAAGCTCTTCCTGAGGTTTGGCACGGCAGCAGACGAGGAGGAACAGGCCCTTCGACGGTCCGAATTGGGCTGGGAAAATGGGCTCAACAGGCGGCCGCGCGACACTGCGCGTCGAGCCGCCATGGCGGGAACTAGGGAGGAACTATGGATCGCCGCTCATTCATCAAAAACGCGAGCCTCGGCGGCCTGGGTGCGGCTGCTGCGTCGGCGCTCGCATCACCGGCAATCGCGCAGAGCAATCCGAAAATCAGCTGGCGCCTGACCTCGTCGTTCCCGAAGGGACTCGACACGATCTACGGCGGCGCAGAGGTTTTCGCCAAGCACATCTCCGAAGCTACAGATGGCAATTTCGAGATCCAGGTCTTCGCGGCCAACGAAATCGTGCCCGGTCTGCAGGCCGCCGATGCCGTCTCCGCTGGCACCGTCGAGGCCTGCCATACGGTTGCCTACTACTACTGGGGCAAGGATCCGACCTGGGCGCTCCCTTCGGCAGTGCCCTTCGCCCTCAACGCCCGCGGGATGAACGCCTGGCATTACCACGGCGGCGGCATCGATCTCATCAACGAATTTTTCGCTGGGCAGAACCTGGTGGTCTACCCAGGCGGCAATACCGGCGTTCAGATGGGTGGTTGGTTCCGCAAGGAGATCAACACGGTCGCCGACCTGCAGGGCCTCAAGTTCCGCATCGGGGGCTTTGCCGGCGCCATCGTCGCCAAGCTTGGCGTCATTCCGCAGCAGATCGCTGGCGGCGAAATCTACCAGGCGCTCGAAAAGGGGACGATCGATGCGGCCGAATGGGTCGGCCCCTATGACGACGAGAAGCTCGGCTTTCAGAAGGTCGCGCCCTACTACTACTATCCCGGGTTCTGGGAGGGTGGCCCGACGGTCCATCTGATGTTCAACAAGGCGAAGTTCGACGAACTGCCGAAAAACTACCAGGCGCTGGTTCGCACCGCCGCGCAGGCAACCGATGCCAACATGCTGCAGAAATACGATCACCTGAACCCGACGGCGATCAAGAAGCTTGTTGCCAACGGTGCGAAGTTGCGGCCCTACAGCCCGGAAATCCTGACTGCCTGCTTCGAGGCCGCGGAAGCCACCTATGCCGAGATGGAAGCAAAGAACGAGAGCTTCAAGAAGATCTGGAGTTCGATCAAGGCGTTCCGCAAGGATTATTTCCTGTGGCTGCAGGTGGCGGAGTACACCAACGACACCTTCATGATGCAGCTTCAGCGGGGCGGAAAGCTCGGTTGACGCCAGAGCCGACGCTCAGGGGCTTGACCTGGACAAGTAGGAAGGCGGGTCTTCGCCCGCCTTCCTTTGGGAAGTGAATAACGATGTTTTGGAGCCCTTGGATCCGAACATTGTGATCTGAGCCCGGCCACGCCAGAACAAGAGCCGGTTCAACACACCGTTCGAAGGACGGGAGGGGAATAAATTGCAATTGGCACTGCGAATCATCGCGGTGATCGACGGCTTGAGCAGGCGCATCGGCATCGTCGCCATCTACCTTGTGCTCTTCTGTTCGCTGGTCTCCGCTTTCAATGCGATCTTTCGCTACAGCACCGACACGCTGCTCTGGCTGGAGCGCAATTACGGCGGGGCGCAGATCTTCGGCGGCATGCTCGATCTCTACCGCAACAACTCCAATACGCTGTCGGAAATGCAGTGGTACATGTTCGCGGCGATCGTTCTGCTCGGCGGCCCCTGGGCGCTGAAGATGAACGAGCACGTGCGGGTCGACCTGTTCTACGGCTGGGTCAGCGAGCGCACGCGCACCTGGATCGACCTGCTCGGCGGCATCCTTTTCCTGCTGCCCATGTGTCTACTGATGATCTACTTCACCTGGCCCTGGTTCGTTCAGTCCTGGGTGACCAACGAAGGTTCCCTCAATGCCGGCGGCCTGCCGCGTTGGCCGGTGAAGCTGCTCATTCCGGTCGGCTTCGGTCTGGTCGCCCTGCAGGGCGTCGCTGAGATCATCAAATGCGTCCTGGCGCTGACCACGAACTATGTCCGTGAATTCGCCTACGAGAAGCCGCTGCAATGATGGACTGGTTCGTACACAATATCGCGCCCCTGATGTTCGTGGGGCTTATCTTCTTCATGGTCATCGGCTATCCGGCGGCCTTCTCGCTGGCGGCTGTCGGGCTGTTCTTCGGACTGATCGCGATCGAGCTCGGCCTGATCGCGCCCGACTTCCTCGGCAACCTGACCTACCAGCTCTTTTCGGTGGTCTCGAACGAACTCCTGCTGGCGATCCCGTTCTTCACCTTCATGGGCGTCATTCTCGAGCGATGCGGGCTCGCGGAGGACCTACTTGAAGGCTTCGGCCAGCTCTTCGGCGGCGTGCGTGGCGGCCTCTCCTATGCCGTTATCCTGGTCGGCGCCATCCTCGGGGCGATCACCGGCACCGTTGCTGCCTCGGTGATCGCCATGGGGCTGATCTCGCTGCCGATCATGACGAAATACGGCTACAACGTCCGCCACGCCACCGGCGTCATAGCGGCTTCGGGCACGATCACGCAGCTCATTCCGCCCTCGCTGGTGCTGATCGTCCTGGCGGACCAGTTGCAGAGATCGCCGGGCGACATGTATATCGGCGCCACCGGCGCCAGTATCATCCAGGTGCTGCTCTTCATGGGCTGGGTCTTCCTTCTCAGTATCTTCAAGCCCGATCATGTGCCGGCGCTGCCGCCGGAAGCCCGCACGCTTCGCGGCTGGCCGCTCTACAGGAAGTGCATCCGAGGCATGGTGCCGTCGCTGGCGCTGATCTTCGTCGTGCTCGGCACGATCTTCATGGGGCTCGCGACCCCCACGGAGGCGGGTGCAATGGGTGTCGTCGGCGCCTTCATCCTGGCCTGGATGAACCGGCGGCTGACCTGGAACCTTGTCTATCAGGGCATGGATATCACCATGCGGCTCACCGCAATGGTCGTCTTCATTCTGCTCGGCGCCCGAGTGTTCAGCCTTGTATTCCAGGGCGTTGGCGGCGGTCATTGGATCGAGAGCATGCTGACTTCGCTTCCGGGTGGGGTCGTCGGCTTCCTGATCTTCGTGAACATCTTCGTGTTCGTCATGGCGTTCTTCCTCGATTTCTTCGAGATCGCCTTCATCATCATACCGCTGCTGGCACCGGCCGCCACGGCGCTCGGCATCGACCTCATCTGGTTCGGGGTGATGATCTGCGCCAACATGCAGACGAGCTTCATGCATCCGCCCTTCGGCTTCGCGCTCTTCTACCTGCGCGGCATAGCCCCCAGGACGATCCGCACGCGAGACATCTATCTTGGTGCGATCCCGTGGCTCTGCCTGCAGCTTATCCTTGTGGGCCTATTGATCGCCTTCCCCGAAATGGTAACCTTCTTCCTCGACAAGGAGGTTGTACAGGACCTCGATACGATCAAGAGTCTTGTGCCGGGTGCCGACGGCGGTACGCAGAACGGACTTGATTCGCCGCCGTCTTTCGGGCTCGATTCTCCACCGAAGTTCTGACGGCTGAAGTGGCGGGGTGGCTTTGTCCTTCCCGCCAGTCTACTCCACGACCATATTGCACGTGACTGATAGTCAGCATGAGCGGAGAGCTTTCTCATGGCCGCGATGATCCGCAATCCGGTGCTGCCGGGCTTCAATCCCGACCCGTCGATCTGCCGCGTCGGCGACGACTATTACATCGCGACATCCACCTTCGAGTGGTACCCGGGCGTGCAGATCCACCACTCGCGCGATCTGGTGAACTGGCGTCTCGTCCGACGGCCGCTGGAGCGGGCGAGCCAGCTCGACATGCGCGGCAACCCCGACAGTTGCGGGATATGGGCACCGTGCCTCTCCTATTGCGACGGGCTGTTCTGGCTCGTCTATACGGACGTCAAGCGCTTCGACGGCAACTTCAAGGACGCGCACAACTACATCGTCACGGCCGAAGCGGTCGAGGCGACGTGGTCCGATCCGGTCTATGTCAATTCGTCGGGATTCGACCCATCGCTGTTCCACGACGACGACGGCCGCAAGTGGTTCTTGAACATGCGGTGGAACCACCGCACGGAGAGTTTCGGTGGCGCGCCGAAGCATCCGGCCTTCGACGGCATCTTGCTGCAGGAGTGGGACGAGCGGTCCCGTAAGCTCGTCGGCCCGGTCAAGACCATTTTCGCCGGCAGTTCGCTCGGTCTCGTCGAAGGCCCGCATCTCTTCAAGCGTGACGGCTGGTATTACCTGACCACGGCCGAAGGCGGGACGGGCTACGACCACGCGGTCACCATGGCGCGCTCCCGGACAATCGATGGCCCGTATGAGATGCATCCGAACACCCACCTCATCACGTCGAAGGATCATCCGGAAGCGGCCTTGCAGCGGGCCGGCCACGGCCAATATGTCGAGACGCCGGATGGGCAGGCCTATCACACCCATCTTTGCGGTCGGCCGCTGCCGCCGCATCGCCGCTGCACGCTCGGCCGCGAGACGGCGCTGCAGAAGTGCGCCTGGCGCGAGGACGGCTGGCTTTATCTGGAAAGCGGAGGCGTGGTCCCGGAGGTAAGCGTGCCAGCCCCGGCCGAGACGACCGCTGCGCCGCAGCCGGCCGTTATCGAGACGGATTTCGACGAGGGGGTGCTCGCGCCCGAGTTTCAATGGCTGCGTACCCCGGTGCCGGAGCGGATCTTTTCACTGGAGAGGCGGGAAGGGCACTTGCGCCTGTTCGGCCGTGAAAGCATCGGCAGTTGGTTCGAGCAGGCGCTTGTCGCCAGGCGCCAGGAGCATCATTCATTCCGTGCCGAGACGGTCGTCGACTTCGCACCCCACACCTACCAGCAGGTCGCGGGGCTGACGCACTACTATAACCGCCACAAGTTTCATGCTCTCGGCGTCACCTGGCACGAGACGCTTGGCCGCGTCGTCACCATCCTTTCATGCCCGGGCGATTTTCCGCACGGGCGCCTGCAGTATCCTGCGGGTAGCGGCGTTGCGGTTCCGGAGAGCCCGATTCACCTGGCGATCGAGGTCCAGAACAATGACCTCCAATTCTTCTGGCGCGCGACGGCTGAGGAGGAATGGGCGTCCATCGGGCCTGCGCTTGATGCGGGCGTCGTCTCGGACGAGGGCGGTCGCGGCGAGCACGGCTCTTTCACCGGCGCCTTTGCGGGCATGTTCGCCTTCGACACGTCCGGTAGCGGTATGCCGGCGGACTTCGACCGGTTTCGGTATGAGATGCTTGCGGCTTAGTCTGAGACAGCTTCGCAGTAAATGATTGTAAATGCCTATTATCATTACGCAATTGTAATGTCGCATTTCATATTCTGTTCAGGAGGGGCATCCTAGGGTCCTACAGGCTGCGGCCGCCGCCGCGTTGCCAGCAATGGGTCCGCGTCGACAACGACTTCCTGCTGACCAGCCTGGCAACCGGCGTCATCGTCAGCCTAGCCCGCTAATTCAGCTACCGGGAGTTTGCCCCTCACCCTAGCCCTCTCGCCGTAAGAACGGGGAGAGGGGACGCAGGGCGTTTGCCGCGAGTCCCCTTCGCCCCGCTTGCGGGGAGAAGGTGGCCGGCAGGCCGGATGAGGGGGATGGTCCTCGCCTTCACGTCAACGTTTGAAGGTGGAGTCCACAGGAGAACGACGTCAGCTTGCCGACGACAGGCAGTCCTTCAGCGAAGCGCCGATATTTTCCATCAGTTGGAAGTAGAGATCCGGACCGCCCTCGAGGGTGGCCGCCTCCGGGTCGAGCGTGCCGGATTTTGCCGGCGTGCCCTCAATGACGACATTGACCAGCTTCGGCTCGAACTGCGGTTCGGCGAAGACGCAGGTGGCGCCGAGATCCTCGATCTTGGCGTGAATCTCGGACAACCGTTCGGCCCCCGGAAGCACCTCCGGGCTGACGGTGATCGAGCCTGCGACCCGCACCTTGTATCGATGCTCGAAATATTGGTAGGCGTCGTGGAAGACGACGAAGGGCTTGTCCTTGATCGGCGCCACCGTCCCGGCGAGGCTCTTGTCCAGACCATCGAGCCTTCGGTTCAGTTTCTCCAGATTGGCCTTGTAGGCCGCGGCGTTGGCGGGGTCGGCTTCGGTGAGCGTCTTCTCGATCTGGGCGGCCATCGCCTTTGCGTTCATCGGATCGAGCCACAGATGCATGTCGAATTCGCTTTCGCCGTGACCGTGCTCGGCTTCTTCCGCTGCGGCGCCATGGGTGTCGGCATCGTGCCCCTCGTGGCTGGCTTCCTCGGCGCCGTGCTCGTGCTCTTCCTCGCCATGCTCATCGCCGTCCTCGTGCGGTTCGAAGGCACCGCCCTCGCGAAACGGCAGCTTCTCGATGCCGGGCGCCTCGCTGAGTTGGACCACCTTGGCGCCGCTGCCGAGGGCCTCGAGCGGCTTTTCAAGGAAGATTTCGAGACCGGGGCCGACCCAGAACACCACCCTTGCCGCCTGCAGCGCGGCGGCGTTCGATGGCTTCATATTGTAGGTGTGCGGCGAGGCGGCTCCTTCGACGACCAGGGAGGGCTCGCCGATGCCCTGCATGATCGACGCGACGAGGGAATGGATCGGCTTGATCGAGGCCACCACATTGGGAGGCTCGGCTAAAGCCGGCGAAGACAGGAGGATCGTGGATGCAAAGAGCAGGGCAGGCGTCGATTTCATCGGGTTCTCCGAGCTTGCAGTTCAAAGCGTATCAGCGAATTCGCGCCGCCGAGGTTGCGCGACATTGCCGTGTAATGTTATTACATCAATTGCGTTATGCTATAACGTGTGCGATAGCCAGAGGCAACCGTCAAAACGGAATTTTTCGATGCTGAATATCCGATCGCCAGACATCACGCCCCTTGTCAGCCTCACGAATGCAGGGGTGCGCCGCAATGGGCGGTGGCTCGTGCGCGGCGTCGAGTTTTCGATCAGCCGCGGCGAAATCGTCACCCTCATCGGCCCGAACGGCTCGGGAAAATCGACTACCGCGAAGACTGCGATCGGCGTGCTGAAGCCCGACGAAGGAAGTGTCGAGCGGGCTGCCGGACTCAAGGTCGGCTACGTGCCGCAGAAGCTTGCCGTCGACTGGACGCTGCCGCTGACCGTCGAGCGCTTGATGACACTGACCGGGCCCTTGAAGGGTAGGGAGATCGAGGAGGCGCTGGCGTCGACCGGCATGCTGCATATGGCCAAGGCCGCGGTGCAGCATCTTTCGGGTGGCGAATTCCAGCGGGCGCTGCTGGCGCGCGCCATCGCCCGCAAGCCTGATCTGCTCGTTCTCGACGAGCCGGTACAGGGCGTCGACTTTTCCGGCGAAATCGCGCTCTACGAACTGATCAAGCAGATCCGCAACCGCACCGGCTGCGGCATCCTGCTGATCTCGCATGATCTTCATATCGTCATGGCGGAAACCGATACGGTGGTCTGCCTGAACGGCCATGTCTGCTGCCGCGGCACGCCGCAGGCGGTCAGCCAGAGCCCGGAATATCTTAAGCTCTTCGGCCGGCGGGCCGCCGGAGCGCTCGCCGTCTACAGCCACCACCACGACCACACGCACCTGCCGGACGGCCGGGTGCTGCATGCCGACGGCAGCATTACCGAGAGCTGTTTTCCGGGCGATGGCCATCATCACCATGACGGGGCTGAGAACGTCCACGACCACGATCCCGACTGCGGTTGCGGCCATCACACACGGCTGCACGGATACGAATCGGCGGAGAAGCGCGATGCTTGACGATTTCTTCATTCGCGCGCTCGTCGCCGGCGTCGGCATCGCCATGGTCGCGGGGCCGCTCGGCTGCTTCGTCATCTGGCGCCGCATGGCCTATTTCGGCGACACGATGGCTCATTCGGCGCTGCTTGGGGTGGCGCTGTCGCTGCTTCTCGAACTCAACCTAATGGTCAGCGTCTTCATCGTCGCCTCGGTCGTTTCGCTGCTGCTTCTCTTCCTGCAGAAGCGCGGCGCGCTGTCGACGGACGCGCTGCTCGGCATCCTCTCGCATTCGGCGCTGTCGATCGGCCTGGTCATCGTCGCCTTCATGACCTGGGTCCGCATCGACCTCGTCGGCTTCCTCTTCGGCGATATCCTCGCTGTTTCGGAGGCCGACATCGACATCATCTGGGGTGGCGGCATCCTGGTGATCCTGGCGCTCGTCTATCTCTGGCGGCCGCTGCTCGCCTCGACCGTCAATCCGGAGCTGGCGGAAGCCGAGGGGCTGAAGCCGGAGCGGGCGCGTCTCTTCTTCATGCTGCTGATGGCGCTGGTGATCGCGATCGCCATGAAGATCGTCGGTATTCTGCTCATAACCTCGCTGCTGATCATCCCGGCCGCGACCGCGCGCCGTTTCGCCACCTCGCCGGAAATCATGGCGGTTCTCGCCTCGCTGATCGGCGCGCTTGCCGTTACCGGCGGTCTTTTCGGTTCGCTGCACTGGGACACGCCGTCCGGACCGTCTATCGTGGTTGCCGCGCTGGCGCTGTTCGTGCTGAGTCTTCTGCCTCTCGGCCGACCGGGGCGCGCGTCGCATTCTTCGCATGGAGGACACTGATGGGCACGCCCCAATTGACGAAAAACCAGTCGCTGGTGATGGGGGCGCTCGCTCACTCGGACGGGCCTATGAGCGCCTATACGATCCTCGACAAGCTCAGGGACCACGGCTTCCGGGCGCCGCTCCAGGTCTATCGCGCTCTCGACAAGCTCCTGGAATACGGCCTCGTGCATCGTCTGGAGAGCCTCAATGCCTTCGTGGCCTGTACCTGCCCGCATGAGCATGAGCACGACCACGGCGTTACCGCCTTCACCATCTGCGAGGGATGCGGGCAGGTGACGGAATTCCACGACGAGGGGATCGAACAGCGGCTTTCGGCGCTGGTTCGAGCCCAGAGCTTCAAGACCGAGAAGACGACCATCGAGATCCGTGGGCACTGCAAGAGCTGTGCCTAAGGCAATCGTTTCCTGTCGTCAGGCGCTCCAGGCATCCTCAGTTCGCCGCGGGCGCTGCCGGTTCGCCCCAGCTGGAAATTCGAGCACGCCGATCTATGGCGCACATCCGCCGGCACGCCGGGAATGCGCCATGGTCGCTGGGTGGGCGCAGTGGTTTTGGGGTAACGAAATGCATAAGAACAGTACCCGCAGCGCGTGAAGACGCTGGAAAGCGCGCTTCAAAGTGCGGCTTGCAGCCTCAATCCAGCCGGTGAAGCTGCGCGGCGTAGCGCTGCCAATTCTTCACATAATGATCGGCCGAGCGCTTCAGGCCTTGCACGGCCGCGTCGTCGAGCGTGCGTATCACCTTGGCCGGTGCGCCGATGATCAGCGAATTGTCGGGATATTCCTTGCCCTCGGTAATCAGCGCGTTGGCGCCGACCAGGCAGTTGCGGCCGATCCTGGCGCCGTTCAGGACGGTGGCGCCCATGCCGATCAGCGAATTGTCGCCGATCGTGCAGCCGTGAACGATCGCTTTGTGGCCGATTGTGCAGGCTTCGCCGATCGTCACCGGAAAACCCGGATCGACATGGACGACCACCGCCTCCTGGATATTGGTGCGCGCGCCGATGCGGATCGGCTCGTTGTCGCCGCGCAGCGTCGCGCCGAACCAGATGCCGACCTCTTCGCCGATCTGCACCTGGCCGATGACATTGGCGTCCGGCGCGATCCAGTAGCGGCCTTCCGGCGGCGTGGTTGGCTGCAGCGATCCGAGCGCGTAGAGTGGCATGGCTCATTCCTTCTGCTTGCACGGAAACGCGTGCGCGTTTCGCCGCGTCGGCTTTGTCAGACGACCTTGACGGAGAGCACCGCGACGCCGTCGACGCCGCAGGTGACGACATCGCCGCGCTCAACGGCGCCCACGCCGGAGGGCGTTCCGGTCATGATGATGTCGCCGGGTGCCAATGTGAAGAGGCGCGAGAGTTCGGCGATGATCTCCGGCACCGTCCAGATCATCTCGGCGAGATCGCCCAGTTGGCGCGTCTCGCCATTGACCTTCAGCCAGATATTGCCGCTTGTCGGGTGGCCAACCGCCTTCGCCGGGGCGATCGCGGAGATCGGCGCCGAATGCTCGAATGCCTTGGCGGCGGTCCAGGGCCGGCCGGCCTCCTTCGCCTGCGCCTGCAGGTCGCGGCGGGTGAAATCTATACCGACGCCATAGCCATAGACATGCCCTATCGCTTCCTCGACCGGGATGTTCGCGCCGCCGTTCCTCAGGGCAACGACCAGTTCCACCTCGTGGTGTACGTCCTCTGAGAGAGGCGGGTAGGGGAAGTCCTGGCCGGGCGGCAGCAGGTTGTCGGCGTTCTTCTGAAAGAAGAATGGCGGTTCGCGCTCCGGGTCATGTCCCATCTCGCGCGCGTGGGCGGCATAGTTGCGGCCAACGCAGTAGACCCGCCGCACAGGAAAGCCGACGAGGCTCTCGGAAATCGGCAAAAGGACAGGCGGTGAGGGGGGTATGACAGTTTCCATGGTGTCCACCAGTTCTCGCATGACCGCAGGCTGGCGCCGAGCGAAAGAAATATGCGGGAAGTCGAAACGCTACAGCGACCTCCCATGCCGGGCTGGCCGGTGGTGCTGTAGCGAATCTTTGGTGGGACGTTAGCAGCCGGACGGGCTGCGGCAATAGGCAAACTTATGCCGGTGAGTATTTATCAGGCCCGCGAAGTCTGTGGTCAGGCGCAGCGGGCATAGGCTTCAAGCTGGTCGCGGGTAAGAAAGCGACCGTCCGAGCGCGAGTTGAGTTCCGGGTGGCTGTATTCGAGGCTCGGCACTTCGGGAAGTTCAAGGGCCTGGCGTACGGTCATGATGCCGATGTCCTTGCGGCCGGTTTCGCGCTTCATGCTGACTTCGACGATGCGTCGGAGATTGCTCTCACTCATCATGATGTCTCTCCCGTATTATTTTCTTTTCCCTTTTGATCCGGAGTTAAACACTCCGAACTTGTTCTTTATGAGGCACCTCAAAATATAAGTGCTTTTGATGAACGCTTCACGACAGAAATCTGGCGGTTTCGCGGATATTTCCGTGTCATTTCAAGATCGGCCGCTGCGCTGGCCGGCCTGACGGCATCCCGATGACTTCAACTTTGCGCAATTGCTTATATTGGAAAGGGGCTTGATCTTCAAGCAAAGCCGTCGAATAAGCCTATTAATACTATTTTTGTGAGCGTCGATCTATATATAATAATATAATTTCTGCGTGCTCAGGCGTTTTTGGCGGTCATATCGCAACAATGAACGCCTCTGCGTACACAGACGTTGAACACTGGAGTGCTTGCGCTGCGTCTGGCCGGCTCAATGAGCCGTGAGGTGCGCTTCCTCAACCGCGAAAATGAATAGCCTGCGGGCCTCGTCAGGAGTCCGGCGACCGGCGATCGCCGCGCGGCAGGCGCTGCGCGCCGCGACGTAATAGGGGCCGCGACGGGGCCATTGGCCCGCAAGGCACGTGAGGGCGTCGGACGGTCCCTTGACCATGAATATATCGCCGCCATTCAGTCCAAGCTCGATTGGACGGTTCCACAACACCTGATGCATGCTTCTCCTCCTGGCGCGACATCCCGAATACGGGAGTACCGTTTGGTTCCGAGGGGCCGGGTGAGGGGCTCCTCGCGCACCGCTCCTCCCGCCTTATCGAGACTCAATGCAAAAACGTAGTCGGCCCTGGCCCGGTTCCATGCTCTCTCTGCGCGTCTGCCGGGTGGGCTCTTCAATCTAGCGCAGGATTTTCCGTTTGTCCGCAATTTTGCCGAGGACCGATTGCCGGTTCGCGGCGAGGTGTAGCGCACGCTTTTCTCGCATCGCTATCGAGCCGCGGGCACCCTATCCAAGGTTGTTCCCGTCGATGACGCCCGCTCTTCGCACTGTCCGCCGGCAAGCCCCCTTAAATGCTGGGGTTTCAAGCACTTGATAGCTGGCCTATATGTTTTCTGCTGGGGAGGCTCAAATGGTAGAGGTTGCAGAAATTCGTTTGACGTGGTTGCCGCTGCGAAACGGGACCTATTGTGCCATGCTCGGCCGGCACGAAGTCGCCTTCGTCATGAAGCGCGAGACCATGAGCGACTGGGCCTGGCGGATTTCCCATTGCAACGGTACGAACAATACCGGCTTTCACTATGCGTCGACGCTCGAAGGCGCCAAGACGGCGGTGCTGGCCGGCGTCCAGGAGTGGTTTCGTCAAGCGGGGTTTCGGTAACTGGCGAAACGTCGCGGCGGGTCGCCGGTGCGTGCCGGTTCGTCCGGCGATGAGCCTCTGCGGCGCGTCTATATCCTATCGCATGGACGCCGATGTGTGCAGCGCGCGGGCGGCTATGCCATCTCGCTTTATTTGTGCCGGCGCAGTATAAGGCCGCGTCCCGCTGGGGCTTTCGCTCGGATGTCGCTGCCAATTCGATGCTGCCAAGTGGCGTCGTCTGGCTATGCAACGTGCGCTGAAAGCCGGCAAAGAGAAAGCGAATTGACCAGACCATGATAGAGACGTCGCAACCCGTCGGAACGTCGGAGGAGGGCCGATACTTCAAGGCCCCTGTCTTCGCCGTTGCGCCGATGATCGACTGGACGGACCGTCACTATCGCTTCTTCGCGCGGCAGCTGTCGCGCAATGCGCTGCTCTACACGGAAATGATCGTTGCCGACGCGATCCTGCGCGGCGATCGGGCCAGGCTGCTCGGCCATGATGCCTCGGAGCACCCCGTCGCGCTGCAGCTCGGCGGCAACGATCCGGCAAAGATGGCGGAGGCGGCGCGGATCGCCGAAGGCTTCGGCTATGACGAGATCAACATGAATGTCGGCTGCCCGTCCGACCGGGTGCAGTCCGGCACGTTCGGTGCCTGCCTAATGCAGGAACCGGCGCTGGTTGCCGAATGCGTGGCGGCGATGAAGGCGGCCGTGAAGGTCCCGGTCACGGTCAAGTGCCGCATCGGCGTCGACGACCAGGATCCGGAGGTGGCGCTTCGCACACTCGTCGACCGCGTCAAGGACGCCGGCACGGACGCCGTCTGGGTGCATGCCCGTAAGGCCTGGCTGCAGGGCCTCTCGCCGCGGGAGAACCGCGAGA
Organism: Sinorhizobium glycinis; assembly: GCF_001651865.1. Classification (GTDB taxonomy): domain Bacteria; phylum Pseudomonadota; class Alphaproteobacteria; order Rhizobiales; family Rhizobiaceae; genus Sinorhizobium; species Sinorhizobium glycinis. The sequence continues at coordinate 316,141 of NZ_LPUX01000050.1, read as the reverse complement.
TCCCGCCGCTCGATTACGGCCTCGTGCATCGCCTGAAGGGCGAGAACCCAAGTCTTTTCATCGGCCTCAATGGCGGTCTTCAGACTCTGGATCAGGCGCTGTCGCATCTCGATCCGCGTTTGCTGCCTGCGCTTGGACCGAGGCTTGCCGGGGCCGAGTTCGAAAATGCGGCCCCACTCGACGGCGTCATGCTTGGCCGTGCCGCCTACCATGACAGCGGCCTGCTCACGGCCGCGGACGGCTATTTCGCGCACCCGTTCACCGGGGCCGCACCCGCGCCGGAGCCGGAAGCCTACTCCGATCGCGACCATCGGCTGTCGCTCGTGTTCTGGGCGGGTGTGCGCGACGCCATGTCAGCCTACGCGGCCGCCCATATCGACAATGGCGGCCGGCTGATCCATGTTACGCGCCATATGGTCGGGCTGTTCCAGGGTTGGCCCGGCGCCCGGCGCTACCGCCAGATCCTGTCCGCAGACGCCACCCGCAAGGGCGCAGGGCCGGAGGTGATCCATGCCGCCTTCGACGCGGTGTTCGAGGCGGTCACGGCCCGCCAGGCGGCGGAGTAGGGCTCACTCGGTCTGCGTGCGCTTTGCCCCTCACCTAACCCTCTCCCCGCAAGCGGGGCGAGGGGACAAGGCGTGCCGCGAGTCCTTCGCCCCGCCTGCGGGGAGAAGGAGGCCGGCAGGCCGGATGAGGGGGGAAGCGCAGGCAAACAAAAAACGGCGCCTCTTGCGAAGCGCCGTCTTTCGAAATCCGCTCGGACCGTCCGGCTTAGAGCGCCTGCAGGTTGACGGCCTTCGGGCCCTTGCCCATGCGGTCCGGCTCGGTGTCGAAGCTGACCTGCTGGCCATCCTTGAGCGTCGCGAGGCCGGCGGCCTGAACCGCGGAGATGTGGACGAAAACGTCCTTCGCGCCGCCGTCCGGCGTGATGAAACCAAAACCCTTGTCCTGGTTGAAGAATTTTACGATGCCCTTGGTGGCCATGGAAGAAGTCCTTTTCCTTCAGTCTGTCTTTGCCGCAACCCAGCGCTTCAATAGCACGGCTTGGCTGCTTGAGGTAGTGTGTTCGTGCCCTCAAAAAGAGGAAACGAACCGGTCGATTTCAGCCATATGCTGAAAAGGTCGAGTGGTCACGATATCGGGGAAAAGACGTCAACGATGCCGCTTGCGGCAGACCCGGCAATGGCCGGGCTCAAACGAAAGTCCAGTCTCCGGGATTGAAATCGCCCGAACGGTGTTAGGAGTGGCAGTATTCGCGGAAAAAGGCAAGCGGAGAGTTCCGGCTCGCGCGGCGCCTGGGCAACGCCTTGAGCGAGCGGCACTTCCGGGACTTACTGGAACCCGGCGTAACCGAGAAATGCCGTGGATTGCCTCGTTTTCACCACATTTTCGCCCCGACGCTCGGCTGAGCGTGGCGCGTTCTGCAATGCGATCGCCCCGGGCTTGCTGCTGGCGCAGCGAACCGGTAGGTCTGGTCCGGACAGAATATCGCAAGTCGACGAAAAGCAGGTGGCCGGCGTGATCGATCCCTATGCCCTCCTTGGAATTGAGCGCGACGCTGACGAGCGGGCGATTCGGGCGGCCTACCGCCGGGCGGTGAAGACGGCTCATCCGGACCGCGGCGGTGACGCCGAGCAGTTCGGCAAGCTGCAGGCGGCCTATGATCTCCTCAAGGATCCGGTGCGCCGCAAGGTTTATGACGACACCGGTTTCGATCCCCAGCTCGTCGATCCCAAACAGCTCAAGGGCCTGATGATGTTGGAGACGCTCGTCAATGACTTCATCCTCGACTTACGCGAGCCCGGCAGCTTCGACCCCGTGGCAGCGATGCGGCGCAAGCTCTCCGACGATATCGTCAAGACCCGCTTCCATATCCTCGAGCTGGAGCGTCACCGCTCGCGCGTCCGCAAACACCTGGACCGCCTTGGCCGGCGGCCGGATACAGACGTGCTTGGCTCGATGCTGCGCGCCCGCAGCGAGTCGATCGGCGAGGCGATCAAGAATGCCGAAGCGCAGATCGAGGTCATCGAAGAGGCTTATGCGATGCTGGACGGGTATTCGTATGAGATGGAGCCGCTTGAGGTGAACGCGCGGGCGGCGGAGTAGGGAGTCGTGTCGCGCCTGCACCGCGGAGTGACTTAACAACGCGGCGCACAAGGGTTCCCATTACCAGTGCGCTGCGCCGCAAGAATATCTTCGGGGAGCAAATCAGGTACTGAAAAATCGAGGCGCGGCGCCATGCGTAAAAACGCTGGCGCCGCGTACTGGTCTATCTATCGATCGGCGGATCGGAATGATCGCCCGCGGTTCGTATTATCTGTTCCCGTTCGTCTTGGAACCGCTTTGCGACTGTCCTGCGCCCGGGCCGCCTTGCGAAACGCCCTTACCGTGAGCGCTGCCGGGATTTGTCGAATCCCGTCCGTTGCCCCAGCCGTTATTGCCCTTGCCTCCGTTTCCGTCGTCGTCGCCATTGTCGTCATCGTCACCATGGCCGTTGCCGTCGCCGTCGCCATTGCCGTCGCCGTCGCCGTCACCATTGCCGTCGCCGTCGCCGTCACCATGGCCGTTGCCGTCGCCGTCACCATTGCCGTCGCCGTCACCATTGCCGTCGCCGTCACCGTCGCCATTGCCGTCGCCGTCGCCATTGCCGTCGCCGTCGCCGTCACCATCGCCGTCGCCATCACCGTCGCCGTCGCCATCACCGTCGCCGTCGCCATTGCCGGGGCCAGGGCCGGGCGCGCCACCTCCGCCTCCGTTGTCATCGCTTCCGGGGACGGTGCTGGTGGACGTCGTCGAGAAGGGGTTGCTAATTACCGCCGTGGCCAGCGGCGGGCATTGCTCTATTTGTCCGGCGGTCAGGAGTTGATCCCTGTTCCGCGCCATGCAGCAAAGTTCGTAATTCGCATCCGTAAGCGGAGTGCACTGGTCAGCCGTAAGTAAAGGCCGCTCTTGACCCATTGCCGGGACTGCTGCGGATACAACAAAACCAGCCGACATAAGTGCCAGGCTGGTGCTCGTGAGAAATGCCTCTAGGCGTCTCATCTTCGTTCTCCCTAAATTAGAAAGTACTGAAATTCGTAATCGGCAGGATTGTTCCCGATTTCGAGCATTTTGATCGCGCGTGGAGGGGAGTTTGATGGTGGGTGCCGGCCCGAAGATCTGGATCGTTTCGTAGTTTCATGGATACAGTGAAACGATCTAACTCTATGAAAGTCCGCTCTAGAAGGGCGCTCCTGGCGTCTCGCCAACTGCCTGCCGGGGCGAGTTTGATGCCCTTGGCGCTTCACGAATTTGAGATCGGCAACTTGAGGTCCGACACGCTTCTGTGAGGATCAGAGTTGCGTCGTCGTCGCAATGCGCGCGTTCAAGCCAAACGGGACCTTGAGCGTCTTTCGCAGGCCGAGAGTGAAGACAAGAACAGCGCCGAACCGATATCGCCTCTGCGCGCTCGCAGAATCTCGCGAGCACAGTCCACTTCGGCACGCGTGACGTCGTCTTCGGCTACCCCTGGGCGCGCTCGCAAATTTCTGAAATGTCCATGCCGAGCTTAGATTGAGGAGCGTAAGGCTTACCGTCCCGGCCGGCCCGTCTTGCCCTTCGTCCGTCCCTTGCGGCGCTTCTCCTCTGCCGGGTCCTCATAGGAGCCGGCGCCCGGTTTGGCTCGGATCAGCGGCTTTTCGGGAATTGTTCCGGTCACAGGCTTCTCGGTCCGTCCGACGGTCATCTCGTCGAGGGTGTTTCTCCTGAACAGTGATTGCCCCTCCGATTTGCGCCCGGCCGGAACCGCTACGTCGCGGCCCATTTCGTCGAGGTCGGGTTTGCGGAAGAGCGGGCGTTCGGTGTCGGTGCCCGGCCCCATGTCGTCGAGCGAGGGCTTGGCGAAGTAGGCCTTTCCCTCCTTATTGTGGGGAGGGTGGCCCGCAGGGCCGGGAGCGGTTTCGCTTTTCCCCTCCCCAACGCTCCCCACAGCGGGGAGGGAGCCTGTCGCGCTTGCCGCGCCCTTGCGGACCTCCTGTGACCTTGCCTCTTCTTTTCTCTTCCCCGTCGCGCCTTCGGCGCTCCGCGCCTCTTCCCGCGCCATCGGATCGTCGAGGACGGCGAGTTCGGCGGCCTTGAGGCGCTTGATCTCGTCGCGGAGCCGCGCGGCGGTTTCGAAGTCGAGGTCGGCGGCGGCGTCGCGCATCTGCTTTTCGAGCGCGTTGAGATGTGCCTGGAGATTGTTGCCGACGAGGTGGCCGGCCTCGGCGAAGCCCTTGCCAGAGACGCCGGAGATGTCGGCGCGGACGTGGTCGCGCTCGTAGACCGAATCGAGGATGTCGGAGATCTTCGCCTTCACCGATTCCGGCGTGATGCCGTTCTCTTGGTTGTAGGCCATCTGCTTCTCGCGGCGGCGGGCGGTTTCCTCCATCGCGCGGCTCATTGAGCCGGTGATCGTGTCGGCATAGAGGATGACCTTGCCGTCGACGTTGCGGGCGGCGCGGCCGATCGTCTGGATGAGCGAGGTTTCAGAGCGCAGGAAGCCTTCCTTGTCGGCGTCGAGGATAGCGACGAAGCCGCATTCGGGAATGTCGAGGCCCTCGCGCAGCAGGTTGATGCCGACCAGCACGTCGAAGGCGCCGAGGCGCAGGTCGCGGATAATCTCGATGCGCTCCAGCGTGTCGATATCGGAGTGCATGTAGCGCACCCGCACGCCCTGCTCGTGCAGATACTCGGTGAGGTCCTCGGCCATGCGCTTTGTCAGCACCGTGACCAGCGTGCGGTAGCCGGCGGCGGCCGTTTCACGGATCTCGCCGAGCACGTCGTCGACCTGTGTCTTCGCCGAACGAACCTCGACCGGCGGGTCGATGAGACCGGTCGGGCGGATCACCTGCTCGGCGAACACACCGCCTGACTGCTCCATCTCCCAGCCGCCCGGCGTCGCCGAGACGGCGATCGTGTCGGGGCGCATCGCGTCCCATTCCTCGAAGCGCAAGGGCCGGTTGTCCATGCAGGAGGGCAGGCGGAAGCCGTATTCGGCAAGCGTCGCCTTGCGGCGGAAGTCGCCCCGATACATGCCGCCGATCTGCGGCACGGTGACGTGGCTCTCGTCGATGAAGATCAGCGCGTTGTCGGGAATATATTCGAACAATGTCGGCGGCGGCTCGCCCGGCCTGCGGCCGGTCAAGTATCGCGAATAGTTCTCGATGCCCTGGCAGGAGCCGGTGGCCTCCAGCATTTCGAGGTCGTAGCGGGTGCGCTGCTCCAGCCGCTGCGCCTCGAGCAGCCGGCCGGCCCGTTCAAGCTCGGCGAGGCGATGCGTCAGCTCCTCCTTGATCGCCTTGATGGCGGCGTTCAGCGTCGGGCGCGGCGTCACATAGTGCGAATTGGCATAGATCTTCACCGACTTCAGGTCGCCGGTCTTCTGGCCCGTCAGCGGATCGAACTCTGTGATCGCATCGATCTCGTCGCCGAACATCGAGATGCGCCAGGCGGCATCCTCCAGGTGGGCGGGGAAAATCTCGATCGTATCGCCGCGCACCCGGAACGAGCCGCGCTGGAAATCCATGTCGCGGCGCTTGTACTGCTGTGCCACCAGGTCGGCGAGCAGCTGCCGCTGGTCGAGCCGGTCTCCGACATTCATCTGGAAGGTCATCGCCGTATAGGTCTCGACCGAGCCGATACCGTAGATGCAGGAGACCGAGGCGACGATGACGACGTCGTCTCGTTCGAGCAGCGAGCGCGTCGCCGAGTGGCGCATGCGGTCGATCTGCTCGTTGATCGAGGATTCCTTCTCGATATAAGTGTCGGAGCGCGGCACGTAGGCTTCCGGCTGGTAGTAGTCGTAGTAGGAGACGAAATACTCGACGGCGTTCTCCGGGAAGAAGTTCTTGAACTCGGAATAGAGCTGTGCGGCGAGCGTCTTGTTCGGCGCCAGGATAACTGCCGGGCGCTGCGTCGCCTCGATCACCTTGGCCATGGTGAAGGTCTTGCCGGAGCCGGTGACGCCGAGCAGCACCTGGTTGCGCTCGCCGGAGGAGAGACCGTCGACGAGGTCGGAGATCGCCGTCGGCTGGTCGCCGGAAGGCTGGTAGTCCGTCACCATCCTCAGCGAAATGCCGCCTTCTGATTTTTCCGGCCGGGCAGGGCGGTGCGGCGTCCAGAGCTTGCCGTCCTTGAAGAGCGGGTTGCCGCTCTCGATGAGCTTTGCCAGGGCCTCGACGGTGGCGGTAACGCCGGAGCCCGCCGTCAGCTTGTCGGCATCCTCGAGCGCAACATCAAGGCCGGCGACAGGATTCAGCCCGGCAGCGGCGCGCGTCTTCGGGTCGGTGGTGCCGCCCATCGAGGTACCGCGCGCGGACTTACCGCTGACGATCTCGACCTTGCCCTTTTTCGCCGGCTTCTTCGGCTGCGCCTCTTCGTCCACGCCTGCAGCCTTGCGCGCCGCCTTGGAGGCGGCGATCTCCACCGTCTTGCGGTGCTTGCCGGCCTTCGAGGCGATCTCGCGCTGGCTCTCGAAGGCGGAGGATTCCGCCTCGGCCTCGAGCTGCTTCACCCAGTCGGAAACATTGCCCGAGAGCGGCGTGCCTGACAGCGGCGCCTGCGGCGCTTCTTCGAAACCATTGGGTGATTTCGGCGGGAAATTTTTCGGAGATTTGGCCATGGTCCGGAATATGGACAGAGTCAGCCCGGATGCCAAGGGGGAAGGAGTACAAAAGGGAAACGGTTGGCGTGGATTTTCTAGCCGTCTCTGACCGACACGCGGCCGCGGGCGAGACGGTGTCGTGGGCCGTTGCTTTTCGACGACAGGGATTTGTCGACGATACATGGACTACGGAGGGCGCGGCCTGGAGAGGCTTGAAACGGCGAGCGCGTCCGGATCATCCTCGGATACTGATTCGCATCTTCCCGGGGTCTTCATGTCCTTTGCCATCAATCCCGCCTATGTCTGGCCGGTGCTGCTGCTGCTCGCCTCCAATGTCTTCATGACCTTCGCCTGGTACGGCCACCTGAAGTTCACCTCCTCGCCGCTCTATATCGTCATCGTTGCGAGCTGGGGCATCGCCTTCTTCGAATACTGGCTGGCGGTGCCGGCCAACCGTATCGGCCATTCCGTCTATTCCGCGGCCCAGTTGAAGACGATGCAGGAGGTGATCACGCTCACCATCTTCGTCCTCTTCTCGGTGTTCTGGCTGAAGGAGCCGATCGGCTCGCACCAATTCATCGGCTTCGCGCTGATCGCGCTCGGCGCGTCGTTCATTTTCAAGGGGTGAAGTTTTTCCGTTCGGAATTGCCCCTCATCCCGCTGCCGCGACCTTCTCCCCGCAAGCGGGGCGAAGGGGCAAGCTGCGCGCTCTTCGTCCCCTCTCCCCGCGTGCGGGGAGAGGGCTAGGGTGAGGGGCATTGCGCCTTGTCTCCGCTCACTCCGGCAGGTCGAAGGCGCGGTACATCCGCTCAACAGCCGCGCTAGGCTGATGCTCGTGATCATGCCCATGACAACGCGATATGGGGAAGATTGCCGGAGCCGGCGCGGGCGCTTCCACGGCTTGCGCTATTCCGCCGGCACAGGCGTCGGCTTGCCGCTGCCGTCGAGTGCCACCATCACGAAAATGGCGTCGGTGACCTTCTCCATCACATGCGAGAGATAGCGCTGCGCCCAGGCCTCGACCTTGAGCGTCATCGAGGTACGCCCGACCTTGACGATGTCCGTATAGATGCACAGCGTGTCGCCGATCTTCACCGGCAGGGCGAAGGCCATTTCCCTGACCGCGGCGGTGACCACGCGGCCCCTGGCGCGCTCGGCGGCGCGAATGCCGCACGAAAGGTCCATCTGCGCCATCACCCACCCGCCGAATATGTCGCCGGCCGCATTGGCATCGCCCGGCATCGCCAGCGTGCGCAAGGTTAGCTCGCCGTTCGGCTTGATCACTCCACTCATCCGGCCTGTCTCCCGTTGTCGGTAAAATGTGTAGCGTATGGCAGGTATCCGAAAAAGAGGGCCCACCAAATCTCGCAACCTCTTCGGCACTCGCCTTGATTGCCGAAACGTTAAGTATCGACCGTAAGATATAGCGAAGTATTTGTTAGGGGCTTTGCAAATACCTGCCTCTATCCTGCAGCCCACTCAAGGGGAGGCGGGGATGAAACGATTTCGGATTTCGGCGCGGCTTTACGCGCTCGTGGCATTTGCACTGCTGGCGATGGCGGCGGCGCTGACCTTCGGCCTGATCCAGGCGCAGGACAAGCTCGTCGCCGAACGCAAGGCGATGCTTTCGGCGATGAACGAGAACGCCGTCGCGGTGTTCGCGGCCTATCAGAAGCAGGAGGAGGCCGGGACGCTGTCGCGCGAGGAGGCGCAGAAGCGCGCCCTGGAAGCAATCAAGGCGATGCGTTACCAGGACAGCGGCTATTTCTGGGTCAACGACATGCAGCCAGCGATGGTGATGCATCCGATCAAGCCGGAACTGGACGGCAAGGATCTCTCCCAGAACAAGGACCCGAACGGCAAATTCCTGTTCGTCGAATTCGTCAAGACGGTGCAGGCTGAGGGCAGGGGCTTCGTCGACTATTACTGGCCGAAACCGGGCGCCGAGGAACCGGTGTTGAAATATTCGCATGTGGCCGGCTTCAAGCCCTGGGGCTGGGTCGTCGGCACCGGCGTCTATGCCGACGACCTCGCGGCGATGTTCCGCGAGCGCGCCTGGCAGGTGGGCGGCATTCTTGCCGCGGCCGCCCTAGCGATCCTGATGGCGGCGCTGGCGATCGTCCGCAGCGTGGTGCGGCCGGTCGAAAAGCTGAAAGTCTCCATGCAGGCGATTGCCGACGAGGATGTTTCCTCGGAGGTGCCGGAAACGGATCGCGCCGACGAGATCGGCCAGATGGCGAAGGTGCTGCTGGTGCTGCGCGATTCCGTGAAGGAGCGGCTGGAACTGCGTTCGCGCGAGGTCGATCAGCAGGATCGGCTGAACGCCGAGCGACGCGGCAATGAGGAACTGCAGCGCTCGACTGCCGCCTCCCAGGCCGAGGCAATGGAAGCGCTCGGCGGCGCCCTCGAGCGGCTGGCTAACGGCGATCTCACGGCCGAGGTCGGGCGGGTCGCGCCGGAATACGGCAAGCTCAAGCACGACTTCAACACCGCCGTTGCCGCGCTTCGTGATGTCATCGGGGCGATCTCGCAATCGACCGAGGTCGTGCACGGCAGCGCCGGCGACATTTCCGAGGCGGCGAACAATCTGGCGCGGCGGACGGAACAGCAGGCGGCCGCCCTGGAAGAAACGGCTGCGGCGCTCGACGAGATCACCTCGACGGTGCGCCACGCCTCGGACCGCGCCGTCGAGGCGCGCGACATGGTCGACGAGACCAAGGCGAGTGCGGCGAAATCCGGCGGCATCGTGCGCAACGCGATCGATGCCATGGGCCGGATCGAGGACTCCTCGAGCCGCATCAGCCAAATCATCGGCGTCATCGACGAGATCGCCTTCCAGACCAACCTGCTGGCGCTGAACGCCGGCGTGGAGGCGGCGCGCGCGGGCGAGGCGGGACGCGGCTTCGCGGTCGTCGCCCAGGAAGTTCGCGAGCTTGCGCAACGTTCGGCCGGGGCTGCGAAGGAGATCAAGGATCTGATCGGCACGTCGGTCAAGGAGGTCGGCGCGGGCGTCGAACTCGTGCGCTCCACGGGCGACGCCCTGAAGGAAATCGAGGCTCTCGTCAACCAGGTGAACGAGCAGGTCGCCTCGATCGCCACCGCGGCGCGGGAACAGGCGACGGGTCTCCACGAGGTCAACACGGCCGTCAACAGCATGGACCAGATGACGCAGCAGAATGCGGCGATGGTCGAGGAAACGACCGCCGCGAGCCAGGTGCTGGCCCAGGAGAGCCGCCAGCTGAAGGCGCTGCTCCAGAAATTCCGCCTGCGCGACGGGCAAGCCGCCTATGGCCGGGCGGCCTGACACAACAAAAGAGCAGATCAATCGCAGCTGGCCCGCGTTCGAAAGAGCGCGGGTTCTTTGTTTCGACTCTGGTCCTATCCGCGGTTGCAAACAGGCGGACCGGTTCGCGGAACTTGACCGGATCGTCCATTGCAGGTGAGATCAAGCCGCGAGAGGGCGGCGGTTGCCGTCGGCTCGGCGCTACGTGATCGCGGAGGATTTCCATGTCACTTCTCAGGCTTTTGCTCTCACGGCCATCCACTTCGATCTTGACGGTGCTCGGCGTTCTTTCCGCCTGCACGGTCGTCGTCGACGAACCGCGGCCTGCCCCCGCTCCGATCCGGGCGGCGCAAATGTGTACGATGGAATACGCGCCGGTCTGCGGCGAGCGCGCCAATCGCCTGCGAACCTTCCCGAATTCGTGCCATGCCCGTGCCGACGGGTTCCGCGTCCTTCACCAAGGCGAATGCCGGCCGGACTTCCGTCCGCCGGTGGAGCAGGCCTGCACCCGCGAATACGCACCGGTGTGCGGCGAGCGCGGCAGGTTGAGGCGGACGTTTCCGAATGCCTGCGAGGCGCGCGCCGATGGATTCCGGGTGATCGGCTCGGGCGAATGCCGCCGCAGCGATGACCCTGCGCCGGGGCAGCAGTTTTGCACGCGCGAATATGCGCCCGTTTGCGGGCAGCGCGGCGGACGGCTGACGACCTTCCCGAATGCCTGCGAGGCCGGCGCGGCCGGCTTCCGGATTGTCCGCCGCGGCGAGTGCGGCTGACACAGGGCAGCCGAGCCGGAGGCATGTGCCAGTGCGAGCCACTTTTGGCGGCGGGCAAGGCTTCATTAACCATGTTTGCCTATAGTGCGGCTTGAACCCGACTTTTTCGGGCGCTTGCCTGCTTGGCGACATAGCGGCACGTCACGTTTCGATAGTGGGCAGGCGGTGGCTTTGTCATGGACGAAGGCGGCAACTGGTATGGCGTATGTTTCTCTTCTCCATCGACCGTTGACGGCGCTGCTGCTGTCCATACCGCTGGTCGCCTGCAGCACGGACGTCCTTTCGCCACCGGGCAGGATCGATGGCGCCTCCCGCGTCGGCGCCATCAGGCCGAGCCGCGTCGTTGCCAATCCGGAACGGGAGGCGGCCGCCTATCCTTCGGCAGAGCCGGTGTCGACCTTCAGTAACAGGACCGCCGGTGCCGCCGAGCCGCAAGGCAGTCTGCCGATGATGGACAGCCAGCCGGAGATGGCGGAGACGCAAGTCGCAAGCGCCGGTCCGATGACGGTTCCTCCCGAAGGCGTCAATATGGATGCGATGCTCGGCGTCGAGCCGGTTGTCGGCCTGGCGCAGGAGCAGGCCGGTGAAATCGCCGAAGGCAACACCGCCCAGCCCGTCGTCGGCGGTATCGGCGAGGACAATGTGCGTCAGCTCGGCGGCCCGGCTGAGCCGACGCCTGTTTCGGAAACAAGTCCGAATTTTGATCCCGATCTGCCGCCGCTGACGCCCGATCAGATTTCCGCCGAAGAGGCGAAGCGGGCGCGAGGTGTCGAGCCGCAGCGAACCATTCGCCGCACCGAGGAGCCGCAGCAGGTCGCCTTCCTGCCGCGCGCCCGCAATCCGCTGTCGACGCCCGAATATACCGGCGAAATGCCGCGCTCGGAGATCGCCTGCCGCCAGCGGCTGAAGAAGCTCGGCGTCGTCTTCCGCGATGTGCCGCGCATTTATGACGGTCCATCTTGCGGCATCGACTATCCGGTCGAGATCATCGGTCTTTCAGGCAACATTGCCGTCAAGCCGGCGGTGAAGCTCAATTGCCAGGTGACGGAAGCCTTCGCCAAGTGGGTGAAGTACGAGCTCGCGCCGTCCTCGCGTTATCGCTACTGGTCCGGCGTCAGGACAATCAAGCCGCTCGGCGGCTATTCCTGCCGGACGATGAATTCGCGCCGCGGCAATCCGATGTCGGAGCATGCACGCGGCAATGCGATCGACGTCGGCAAATTCGTGCTGAAGAACGGCAAGGAGATCGACGTGCGCCGGAAAGGCTTCTTCGCCTTCCGGGAGCGTGGGCTGTTGAAGGCCGTTCGCGCCGACAGCTGCAAATATTTCCACACCGTGCTCGGCCCCGGCAGCGATCCGTTCCACAAGGACCATTTCCACTTTGACCTGCGGACCCGGAAATCCGGCTACCGCCATTGCGATTAGCGGAAGCTGCGCAAAAAAGAGGCCGGCGGGGCCGGCCAGAAAACGCCCGGAGGATAGGGGAGGCTCCGGCGTGCAAATCACGAGAGCGGGGTTGCTCAACGCCCTCCAAAGGTGATTGAAAAGCATCACCGTTTCATGACAGTGCTGGGGCTCTTCCTCATCGGCGGCATCGGCTGCCGGCTTTCAGCAAGATCGGATACGCATGCCGCCGCTGTCGGAACTGATGATGTTTGCCTTGGCGCTGGCCGCGGCCGGTGTGGTGTCGGGCGTGCTTGCCGGCCTCTTCGGCGTCGGCGGCGGCGCGATCCTCGTGCCCGTCTTCTTTCAGGTCTTTGGGCTCCTCGGTGTCGAGGACGCCGTGCGGATGCATCTTTCGGTCGGCACCTCGATCGCAATCATCGTGCCCACCTCGGTGCGCTCCTTCCTGTTGCACTACAGGCGGGGCGTGGTCGACACGGCCTTGTTGCGCAGCTGGATCCTCGCCATTCCGCTCGGCGCCATCCTTGCCACCGTGATCGCCGCCTATGTCAGCAGCGAGACCTTGCGGCTGATCTTCGCTGTCATCGCGCTCTTGGTGGCGTCGAGGATGGTATTCAATCGCGCGAGCTGGCGCCTCGGCACCGAGCTTCCAAAGAATCCGGTGAAGTGGCTCGTCGGTGTGGTGATCGGCGTTCTATCCGGCCTGATGGGGGTCGGTGGCGGCGTGCTCAACAATACCTTCATGACGCTGTACAACCGGCCGATCCACCAGGCGATTGCAACGTCCGCCGGCGTCGGCGTGCTGATCTCGATACCCGGACTGTTCGGCTATGTCTGGGCCGGTTGGGGCGAGCCCGGTCTGCCGCCGCTTTCGACCGGGTTCATCAACTGGATCGCCGTTGCCTTGATCATTCCGGTTTCGCTGCTGGTGGCGCCACTCGGCGTGCGCCTGGCCCATGCGATGGACAGGCGGCAGCTTGAGGTCGGTTTCGGCATCTTCATGACCTTGATCGCCTTGCGCTTCCTCTACAGCCTTTATCGCTAGCCGTGACCGAGCCGGACAATCGCCCCGCCAGCCACGCCAAAATTGCGCGATCCATGTCATCGCAGCTGTGCGATAATCCGACTTCCGGAAATAGCGAGCGACTTGGGATAGAGCCGCCCGGTTCACTTGCTCGGCTAATCGATATATATTATATTTAAATATATATTGATGATATGGGGGAGCGACCATGCCTGCAGCTGAAACTGCAAAACCGGACGTCAAAGGCTTTTACGAGCCTCGCACGTGCAGCATTCAGTATGTCGTTTCCGATCCGCTGACGCAGCGTTGCGCGATCGTCGACCCGGTGCTGGATTTCGATGAGAAATCGGGTACGACGGCGACGGAACAGGCTGATCTGATCCTCGATTACGTGGCGCAGAACGGTCTGACGGTCGATTGGATCCTCGATACCCATCCGCATGCGGATCATTTTTCGGCCGCCGCCTATCTGAAGGAAAGGACCGGAGCGCCGACCGGTATCGGATCCGAGATCGTGCGCGTCCAGAATCTCTGGAAAAACATCTACAATTGGCCGGAGCTTGAAGCGGACGGGTCGCAATGGGACCATCTCTTCGAAGAAGGAGAGCTCCTCGCCCTCGGGTCGATCGGCGGGCGGGTACTCTATTCGCCAGGCCATACCCTTGCCTCCGTTACCTATATCTTCGGCGAGGCGGCTTTCGTCCACGACACGATGTTCATGCCCGATAGCGGGACGGCACGAACCGACTTCCCGGGAGGCGACGCGCGCCAGCTGTGGCGCTCGATCGCCGAGATCCTGGCGCTGCCGGACGAGACCCGCATGTTCACCGGTCATGATTACCGGCCAGGAGGCCGGGAGCCGCGTTGGGAGAGTACGGTCGGCGAGGAGAAGCGCTGCAATGCCCATATTGCTGGCGTGACCGAGGATCAGTTCGTTCAATTGCGCGAGGCGCGCGACAGGACGTTGCCGATGCCGAAGCTGATCCTGCACGCGTTGCAGGTCAATATCCGCGGCGGCCGCCTGCCGGATCCGGAAGCCAACGGCGCGCGCTATCTGAAATTTCCGCTCAATGCGCTCAAGGGAGCCGCATGGGGCTGAGTGGAGATGGACATGCGAACGGTCACGAAGATCAGAAACGTCGGCCCGGACTTGGGTAAGCTAGGGGGTGAAGCGGCGGCGTTGCTCAAGACACTCGCAAACCAGAACCGGCTGATGATCGTCTGTACGCTCGTCGAAGGGGAACACTCGGTGGGCCAGTTGGAAGAGACGCTCGGCATCCACCAGCCGACCTTGTCGCAGCAGCTCACCGTGCTGCGCGAGGCGGGCATCGTTGCCACGCGCCGCGATGCGAAGCAGATCTTCTATCGTCTTGCCGAAGAAAAGGCTGCACGCTTGACCATGGCGCTCTACGATATCTTCTGCCGCGAGGGGACGAAGCAATGACTGCCTATATCGCGGCGCTTTGCGGCGGCAATGCTGATCGGGCTGTCGGCGGGGGTCCTGATGATCGTGAACGGCCGGACTGCCGGCGTCAGCCGCATTGCCGGACGGATCGCCTGTTGGGCGCGGCTTGGCCGCGGGCCTCTTAGCACTCGCGTGCCGTGATTATCAGTTGACGGAGCGTCACCTTAAAAATGCGCGGGACGGGCTGCAAAACAGCGTGAATCGGCCCATATAGAGCGGCAACCTGCCGACATTGCCCCGCTTTCGGATCCTATTTTCATGGCTTCTATTGTTTCCGTTTCTAACCTGTCGAAAACCTATGCCTCAGGATTCGAGGCGCTGAAGGGTGTAAGCCTCGAAATCGAGGAGGGGGAGATCCTCGCCCTGCTCGGACCTAACGGGGCCGGCAAGACGACCCTGATCTCGATCATCTGCGGCATCGTCAATCCGAGCGGTGGCGAAGTCACCGTCAACGGCCACGACGTCGTGCGCGACTTCCGCCAGACGCGGTCCATGATCGGGCTCGTGCCGCAGGAACTGACGACGGATGCCTTCGAGACGGTCTGGAACACCGTTTCCTTCTCGCGTGGCCTGCACGGCAAGAAACCGGATCCGGCTCACATCGAAAAGGTGCTGAAGGACCTGTCGCTCTGGAGCAAGAAGGACAACATGCTGCGCGAGCTTTCGGGCGGCATGAAGCGGCGCGTCCTGATCGCCAAGGCGCTATCGCACGAGCCGCGCGTGCTCTTCCTGGACGAGCCGACGGCCGGCGTCGACGTCAGCCTGCGCAAGAGCATGTGGGAAGTCGTCGAGCGGCTGCGCGCCTCGGGCGTGACGATCATCCTGACGACGCATTACATCGAGGAAGCGGAAGAGATCGCCGACCGGATCGCCGTCATCAATGGCGGCGAAATCCTTCTGGTCGAGGAGAAGGATGCGCTGATGACGAAGCTTGGGCGCAAGCAGTTGCGCGTCGATCTCGCCCAACCGTTGGAACGCATCCCGGATTCCCTGTCGTCCTACAATCTGACGCTCGAGGACGATGGCCAGAGCTTGATCTACGACTACGACACCAGCGCCGAACGGACCGGCATCACTGCGCTGCTCGCGGCGCTCGCGGAGACCGGGGTCAGGCTTCGGGACCTCTCGACGCGGCAAAGTTCGCTCGAGGATATTTTCGTAGAGATCGTGGAGGCGGGGCGATGAACATCGAGGCGGTCAAGTCCATCTACTTCTTCGAGATGGCGCGCACGCGCCGCACCCTGCTGCAGAGCGTGGTGTCCCCGGTCATCTCGACCTCGCTCTATTTCATCGTCTTCGGTGCGGCGATCGGCGAGCGCATCCAGCAGATCGACGGAGTTTCCTACGGCGCCTTCATCACGCCCGGGCTCATGATGCTGACGCTTCTGACGCAATGCATCGGAAACGGCTCCTTCGGCATCTATTTCCCGAAGTTCACCGGCACCATCTACGAGGTGCTGTCGTCGCCGATCTCGATGCTGGAAATCGTTCTCGGCTATGTCGGCGCGGCGGCGACCAAGGGGCTGATGATCGGCACGATCATCCTGATCACCGCGTCGCTCTTCGTCGATCTCAGCATCGCCCACCCCTTCGCGATGATCTTCTTCTTCGTGCTGACGGCGGTGACGTTCAGCCTCTTCGGCTTCATCATCGGCATATGGGCGAAGGACTTCGAGCAGTTGAACCTGATCCCGATGCTGGTCGTGCCGCCGCTCGTCTTCCTCGGCGGCAGCTTCTACTCGGTCGACATGCTGCCGCCCTTCTGGCGGGCCATCAGCCACTTCAATCCGGTGCTTTACCTGATCAGCGGTTTCCGCTGGAGCTTCTTCGAGATCTCCGACGTCAATCCGCTTGCGAGCGCCGTGATCATTCTCGCATTCCTCGGGATCTGCATGGCTGTGCTGACTTGGATTTTCCGGACCGGCTACAGGCTGCGAAACTGAGGGACCGCTAATCCCGAAGCCGCAACTCGTCGGTGCGCATCTGCAGGGAATCCAGGGTCGAGAGAAAACTCATGCCGAGCAGGCTGCGGTCGAGCTTGCCCTCGGCCGCGACCATTCCCCGGATATTGCGTCGCTCAATCGGACCTATCGCCATTTCCTCGAGTGTAACGGGAGCGGCGAGCGCCGGCCCGTTCGCCGTCATCACGGTGATGGTATAGCCGAGTTTCGAAGGATCGAGACCGATCCGCTCGGCGTCCTCATAGGTGAGGGCGATGCTGCTGGCTCCAGTATCGACGAGCATGCTGACCTCCTGGCCATTGATTGTCGCGTCGGCCTGGAAGTGGCCGTCGAGACGCTTGCGCAGCACGACTTCCGGCTGCCCGTCGCTGTCGGTGACGACCATTGTTCGGCCGGGCATCAGTTCGGAGAGCACCCGATCGCCGAAGGCCTGAAGCTCGACCCGATAGGCATAGCCGGATACGAGGCCAACGGCGATCAGCAGCCATATGGCGATCTGCCGCACACTCTCCCCGAAATGGCGCCGGCTGCGGAGTACGCCGGCCGCCAGCAGCGTCGCAATGGCCGCGAGGGAGACAAGCTGGCCGAAGTCGTCATTGTTCATGCCGAAGGTCTGGCCGCTGTCGTGATTGAAGATCAGCAGCGCAAGGCCAATGGCGAGGATTGCAAGGAGAAGGGTCAAACGGTTCATGCGCCGCTTCGGTCCCGCGCCAACCGCGCCCGGCGTGTTTCGCGTCGCGGCTTGCGCTCGACGGTCTCCAGCCGTGTCGGCAGCGCTTGCATGATGCTGTGCCGCTCGGCGTCGGTGTAGAGCGTCCAGGAGCCGATTTCCTCCCGCGTACGCCCGCAGCCGAAACAGTAGCCTGTCCGGTCATCGATGGCGCAGACGAGAATGCAGGGGGATTCCATCGGCTTGGCGTGCTCTCTCCGGTTCGTCGATTTATATCGGCCTTTCAGATCGCCAGCGCAAGAGCGCCGAGAACGGCGATTTCCGCCAGCTGCTGCGTGGCGCCGATCGTGTCGCCGGTATGGCCGCCGAGCTTGCGGGAGACGATCCTGCCGAAACCCGGCACCGCCAGGACGAATGCGGCGAAAGCGAGCAGGGCTGCGATCGGTGGAATCCCGGCAGCATAGAGCAGCAGAAGCGAGAGGAGCGCTCCGGAGCCGAGGGCCTGGGATGTCGCGCGCGGCTCCGGAACGCCGGCTGCCGCGGCAACGCCATCGGTGCGCGCCGGCGGCAGGCGCGACCAGTGCCAGACCATTGCCATGCGGCTGAGGGCGGCGGTTGCGAGAAGCGCCGAGGCGGCGCCCAGAGGCGAGAGGAGCGGCAGGAAGGCAGCGAGCGCGGATACGCGAAAGCCGAAGGAAAGGATGAGAGCCACCGCCGCATAAGTGCCGATGCGGCTGTCCTTCATGATTGCCAGTGCGCTCTCGCGATCGCGGCCGCCGCCGAGGCCATCGGCGGTATCGCCGAGGCCGTCCTCGTGCAGCGCGCCGGTGACGAGCGCCTGCACCGCCACGATCAGGAAAGCGGTGAACAGCGAACTCGCCTGAAACACGTCGAGGAGCGCCGCCAGCAACGCCGCGGGGAGGGCAATCAGAGTGCCGGCGAGCGGGAAGGCGCGTACGGCGCGGCCCAGCCGGCCGTCATGGTCGACGAAATGCCGCTGCGGCATCGGTATGCGGCTCAGGAACGCCACCGATCGCGCCACGTCATCACATAGATCGCGGATAAAGCGCATTGCCTCTCCCAAGGCCCCCGAATCGCCGGCCCTTTGCCGGATCATGCTCCGGCGACAGCATTTGGCGCAAATGCCGTTGCCGGAAACGATGGCAGCCTCTATGAACGGCGCCGAACGACCCTTCGGATAATGCAAGGATTCCCCATGAGTGCCAGCGGCCTGCCGTTTGATGATTTCCGCGAGTTGTTGCGTAACCTGCCCGGACCCGATGCGCCGGCACTCGTTGCGGCCCGCGAGCGGGATGCGCAACTCACCAAGCCGCCGGGCGCGCTCGGCCGCCTCGAGGAGATCGCCTTCTGGCTCGCCGCCTGGACCGGCCGCCCGCCTGCGGTCAACCGGCCGCTCGTCGCGATCTTTGCTGGCAATCACGGCGTCACAAGGCAGGGTGTCACGCCCTTTCCCTCGTCGGTTACGGCCCAGATGGTGGAGAATTTCGCCGCCGGAGGGGCGGCCATCAATCAGATCTGCGTGACCCATGACCTCGGGCTCAAGGTCTTCGACCTGGCGCTCGATTATCCGACCGGCGACATTACCGAGGAAGCGGCCCTGTCCGAGCGCGACTGCGCCGCGACAATGGCCTTCGGCATGGAGGCGATTGCCGGCGGCACGGACCTGCTCTGCATCGGCGAGATGGGCATCGGCAACACGACGATCGCCGCCGCCATCAACCTCGGCCTCTATGGCGGAACGGCCGAGGAATGGGTCGGTCCGGGCACCGGCTCCGAGGGCGAGGTCCTGAAGCGCAAGATCGCGGCCGTCGAGAAGGCTGTGGCGGTGCATCGCGATCACCTGTCCGATCCGCTCGAACTGATGCGCCGGCTCGGCGGGCGCGAGATTGCGGCGATGGCCGGCGCCATTCTCGCGGCGCGCATGCAGAAGGTGCCGGTCATCATCGACGGCTATGTGGCGACGGCAGCCGCGGCGATCCTCAAGGCCGCCAACCCGGCAGCGCTCGACCACTGCCTGATCGGCCACGTCTCGGGAGAGCCCGGGCACATCCGCGCCATTGAGAAGCTCGGCAAGACGCCGCTCCTGGCGCTCGGCATGCGGCTCGGCGAGGGCACGGGCGCCGCACTTGCCGCGGGCATCGTCAAGGCGGCGGCCGCCTGCCATGGCGGAATGGCGACCTTCGCCCAGGCCGGCGTCAGCAACAAGGACTGACGCACCGGGCCTCCGTCCATTCCTGTCGGTCGACCGTCAGTCATGTTATGCTCGACGGCTGCGGTCTTGATGCGGCGTGTCTTCTCGCCTATCGGGAGACGCGGGCACGTTTCGGTTTCAGGTATAAGGCGCTGTGCGCCGGGATCGCGATGATGTCTGGCGCCTTCTGTAACTGAATGCCGGCCTCGCATTCGCCGCAATCGGAATGTCGAAGCTTCGCAGTTTCAAGCTCGTCGAGACGAAATGGACGCCAAGAACACCACCCCCCGTCACGGTCAAACGGCCCCCGTCACAAAGCATACCGGTATCCGGCATCTCTTTGCGGCCGCAAGTTATTCGCTCGGCGGCGCAAAGCGGCTGATCGGTGAAGCGGCCTTTCGGCACGAGCTCATCGCATTCGCCGTCGCAATGGTCGCTTTCGCCATCTCCGGCGCCGGCTTCTTCCAATATATCGTAATGGCTATCCTGTTCTTGCTGATGATGGCATTCGAAGCGATCAACACGGCCATCGAAGAAATCGTCGACCGCGTCTCGCCGGAAATCTCGGAAATGGGTAAGCATGCCAAGGATCTCGGATCCTTCGCCTGTCTCTGCCTGATCCTGGCCAACGCCACCTACGCCTTCTACGTGGTGTTTCTGGCGCGCTATCTTGGCTGACGACGGACAGTAAGCGGCTCGATCAGGCGAAGCTTTTGCGGCGGCGCGCAGGCGAGGGGACGTCCTCGACCGGCGGCAGGCTCTGCAGGACGCGGCGGGGCGGCAGGATGGCGATAGCCTCGGTGCCTTCGCGAAGCTTTGAGCGCAGGACGAATTGACCGTTGTGCTTGGCGAGGATCGCCTGGACGATCGGCAGGCCGAGACCGGTGCCCTGTTCGGCGCTCTTGATCGCGATCGAGCCCTGGCCGAAGGCGGAAAGCACGATCGGAATCTCCTCCTCGGGAATGCCGGGACCATTGTCCTTGATGGAGATGTACTGCCCGCCGCCGGCGGTCCAGCCGACCTTGACGGTGATTTCCCCACCGGAAGGCGTGAACTTGACGGCATTGGACAGGAGATTCAGTGCGACCTGGCGCATTGCCTTCTCGTCGACCCAGACGGAGGGCATGTTCTGTTCGAATTGCGGTTCGATCGTAATGTTCTTGCCGCGGGCGCGGAGCTGCACCATGCCGATGCAATCCTCGGCGATCTCGGCGAGACCGACCGCCTCTTCGTTGAGTTCGTACCGGCCGGCTTCGATGCGGGAAAGATCGAGGATCTCGTTGATGAGGTTCAGGAGATGCTCGCCGGAACGGTGGATGTCGACCGTGTATTCCTTGTAGGTCGGGTTGTTGAGCGGACCCAGCACCTCCGTCGACATCACTTCCGAGAAGCCGAGAATGGCGTTGAGCGGGGTGCGGAGCTCGTGCGACATCGATGCAAGGAAGCGGGACTTGGCCAGGTTCGCCTCTTCAGCCCGCCTGCGGGCCTCGTCCGACATGGACTTCGCCACCTCGAGTTCGGCGATCAGGTCGTCCTTTTCCGATTGCATCGAGAGGATGTGTACGTTCGCCTTGTTCATCCTCTCGGTCATGAAGGCCAGAAAAACAAGCGAAAGCGACAGGATTCCGGTCATGCCGACATGAATGGGGTCGCCGCCGGCCAATGACGTGAAACCGAGGGCGGCGACAACCGGCAGAAAGGTATAGACCAGGGCTTTGCGCAGCAGAAACGTGCCCATGGCGGTGGCGGCGAGCGCGATGAAGAGTCCGGTTCCTTCGAAGAGAGCGAACTGGATCTCGCCACAGGCACTGCAGTCCTGCAGGGCGAAGGTCGCCCAGCAAAGCCCCATCAGCAACTGACCGGCGAGAAGGCGGCGCCGCCAGATGGCGACTTTCTCGGTGCCGATGTTCTGGCGTTTTGCCCTGCGCGCCAGGTAAACCGTGACCGCATGGGCCGAAAGCGTCATCAGGCCCCAAAAGAGGATGCTCGGCTCTTGGGAAAGATAGAGCCCGATTGCCGAAATCAGGCCGACGAGCAGGGGGACGGCGATGGCGCCGTGCAATACGGCATCGACGTGCAGGAGGAGCATTTCGCGATCGAAGCCGGAAGGGGCGGACGAACCGGTCTGCAGCCGCTGGCGAGTCGCGCGCACCGCCTTCGAAACGGCCTTGTTCCGAGGGTTTCGCGACTTGTCGACGATGATCTTATCAGTCGATGTGCTGACGGCGATGCTCATGCTCGTGGGTCGGGGATTGCGTTTGGCTTGCAGTCTAGGATGCAATCCTTAAGAAGTTGCTGCCGCGCGTCTCATCAGACACGCTAAGGCCGCTGTAGCACTTTGAATTACTGCATGTTTTTATCCTCAAATCGCATGATTTAGGGAAACATGCAGCGGGAAGGATTCGACAACCATTGTGGCGCGATTGACCTTTTTGCCTGTCCGTGCGTGACAAGGGATGAAGCCGATGCCGATGAGAGACAGAGAGGTCGCCGCTTGAACCCGAGGCGCAGCAAGTTTCGTATTGTCCGTGGCGGAAAGCCGGCGCCGTCCAGCCCGCGCTTCGTTTTCGGGCGCCGCGGGAGTGTTTCGCAAAGGAACAGCCGCTCGGAGGAACGAGGTGGCCTGATCGGCGGCTGGATGTTCCTGATGGTGCTGAGCCTTGGCGCCTATGTTGCATCCAGTCTGCCGCCGCCGGAGAAGACTGTCACGGGAGAACTGCGCGGCTCGGCAGTCGCGAGTGACGGAGACAGTCTGCGGCTCAACGGCCGCCGCGTGAGGATCGAGGGCATCGATGCCCCGGAGATCGGGCAGACGTGCCAGCGCGAAGGAGCGGGTTGGGACTGCGGTGCTGAGGCCCGGCGGCGACTGGAGGACCTCATCGATGGAACGACGATACGGTGCCGCCTTCATGGTCGCGACCGATACGGCCGTGAACTCGGCCTGTGCGAAGCCGGTGGGCGCGACATCGGCCGCGAGATGGTTCTCTCCGGCTATGCGGTCAGCTACGGGCTCTACCGAGAAGAGGAGGAGCGGGCGCGAGAGCGTCGAGCCGGGGTGTGGGCGGGGGACTTCGTCCGGCCGCAGGAATGGCGCCGCTCTGAGGGCGGAGCCGAGGAGACGCCGCACCAGGCGGGCGATTGGCTCGAATTCATCCTGCAGTGGCTTGAGGACCAGGCTTGGAGGGTCGCGAAGGAGATCGCCGGTGCCTAGCGCGGAGGAGCGGCTGCGGGCCTTGCGTGCCGCGATCGCGGCCTGCCGGGTGTGTCGCGACGATCCGCACGGAAGGAGCCATCGGTTGCCGCATGAGCCGCGGCCTGTAGCGGTCCTTTCCGCCACCGCCCGCATCCTGATCGCCGGTCAGGCGCCGGGCTTGCGCGTGCATGAAAGCGGGCTTCCCTTCAACGATGCCTCGGGTGACCGGCTGCGGCATTGGCTGGCGGTCGATCGCGACACATTCTACGATGCGCGTAACTTTGCCATTGTTCCGATGGGCTTCTGTTTCCCCGGCTACGACAGGCACGGCAGCGACCTGCCGCCGCGCGCCGAATGCGCGCCGCTGTGGCGGCAGCGGGTGATGGATGCCATGCCGCAGGTCGAACTCGTGCTGGCGGTCGGCCATTATGCGCAGCGCTGGCACCTTGGGGCGGATTGTCCGAAGTCCATGACCGAGACGGTCCGCGACTGGCGCCGCTACGTGACGCGCAATTCCGGCACCCCCGTTTTGCCCATGCCGCATCCAAGCTGGCGCAACACCGGCTGGTTGCGGAAACATCCGTGGTTCGAGGCTGAGATGATTCCCTTCCTGCGCGCGTGCGTCGAAGCGCTCATTCGATGAAACAATTTTCTTTATCTTCACGAATTCCGCGTTATAGAGGGAAAAATATTCGAGAGGAGTTTCCATGGACCGTCTGGACCGCAAGATCCTGCGCCTTCTGCAGGAGGACTCGACTTTGGCCGTTGCCGACCTCGCCAAGAAGGTCGGGCTTTCGACCACGCCATGCTGGCGGCGCATTCAGAAGATGGAAGAGGACGGCGTCATCCGTCGCCGCGTCGCGCTGCTCGATCCGGTGAAGGTCAACACCAAGGTGACGGTGTTCGTTTCGGTCCGCACCAATTCCCACTCCATGGAATGGCTGCGCCGTTTCTCGGAAGTGGTCGCCGATTTTCCGGAGGTGGTGGAATTCTATCGCATGAGCGGCGACGTCGATTACTTGCTGCGCGTCGTCGTACCGGATATTGCCGCCTACGACGCCTTCTACAAGCGGCTGATCGCCAAGATCGAGATTCGCGACGTCTCCTCGGCCTTCGCCATGGAGCAGATCAAGTATACGACGCAATTGCCGCTCGACTACATGGCCATCGATCAGGCGAAATCGAACGACGAGTAGGGTCCGCCACAGTTAATGCGGAGATCTGGCTTCCGCATTCATCGGTGATTTCACGTAAGTTCACGCTTAATCGGATAGAGCCAACCGCTCGCGAACGCTTGCGCCGTTCAGTTCTCGTGGCCGTCTAACGCGACCGATGATCTCTCCCGCCGATGACGCCGGCGAAAGCGTCATTTTTCGAGCCGGGCGAGCAGGGACGACGTGTCCCAGCGATTGCCGCCAAGGGCCTGGACCTCCGCATAGAACTGGTCGACCAAGGCCGTGACCGGCAGCTTGGCGCCGTTCCGCCGCGCCTCGGCTAGCACGATGTCGAGGTCCTTGCGCATCCAGTCGACGGCAAAGCCGAAGTCGTATTTTCCGGCATTCATGGTCTTGTGGCGGTTTTCCATCTGCCAGGAGCCAGCCGCGCCCTTGGAGATGACGTCGATGACCCTCTCGATGTCGAGTCCAGCCTTCTTGCCGAAATGGATGCCTTCCGCGAGGCCTTGAACGAGGCCGGCGATGCAGATCTGGTTGATCATCTTCGTGAGCTGGCCGGCTCCCGCCGGCCCCATCAGCCCGACCATGCGCGCATAGGCCTCGATGATCGGCCTGGCCCGATCGAAAGCTTCGGCATCGCCGCCGCACATCACCGTCAGCACGCCGTTTTCGGCCCCTGCCTGGCCGCCGGAAACCGGCGCGTCGATGAAACGGGCGCCCTTGGCGCTAGCAGCGGCGTAGAGCTCGCGGGCAACCTCGGCGGACGCCGTCGTGTTGTCGATGAAGACCGCGCCGGAGGCGATCGTTTCGAAAGCCCCGTCCTTGCCGGTGGTCACCGATCGAAGGTCGTCGTCATTGCCGACGCAGGCGAAAACGAATTCCTGGCCCTTTGCCGCTTCGGCCGGCGTTGCCGCCGCGCGTCCGCCGAATTCTGCCGCCCAACGCTCGGCCTTCGCGGACGTGCGGTTGTAGACGGTCACGTCATGTCCGCCGCGGACCTTGAGGTGACCGGCCATCGGAAATCCCATGACACCGAGACCGATGAATGCGACTTTGGCCATTGCGAATGCTCCTGTTTCGATTTGGCCAAAGATTTAGCGGAATTGGGCGGAAGGCGGAAGGCCGCGTGTCGGTCCTGTTCCTAGAGAAAACGCGCTATCACCAGCTGCCCGGCAATGGGCGCGCCTTCTTCCATGCGTACGGTGATGTCGGTCACCTCGATGACCTCGAATCCGGTCGCGGTCAGCCGGTCGTGCAGATAGGCTTCCGAATGGGCGAAGCGCTGATGCGGCCCGACCATGAAGGGGCGCCCCGCGAATGTCTCATCGGGCAGGGTTTCGCTGGAGAAGATCAGCAGGCCGCCCGGTAGGAGATTATCGACGGCGCCGAAGAAGAGGGCTTCCAGCGCGCCCATATAGGGCAGCACATCCGTAGCGACGATCAGGTCGAACGGGGCCTCCTCGTTGTCGTCGAGGAAATCGACCGCTTCGGCGACGTAAAGCGTTTCATAGAGGTCCTTCTCGTGGGCGATCTCGACCATGTTCTCGGAAAGGTCGATGCCGGTGATGTCTTCCGCCAGGTCGCGCAACGCGCCCCCGGTCAGCCCCGTGCCGCAGCCGAGATCGAGTACCCGCTTGAAGGGACCGAGCTCCAGGGCCTGAACGCGCTGGCGGACGAGAAGCGGCACGCAATAGTCGAGCTGATCGACGAGCACATTGTCGAAGACGTCCGCATGCTGATCGAAGAGAGTCGCGACATAGGCATCCGGAGCCTTGAGGGGCGTCTCGCCCCGACCCATGGACGCAAGCCGGACCGACGCTCCCCCGTGATCTTCGGGATCGAGGTCCAGCACTTCCCGGTAAGCCGCCGCGGCGGCGTCGAAATTGCCGGATTTTTCCAGAGTTAGGGCGCGATTATAGGCTTCCGCCAGCGCCTCCTCGTCGATCTTATTGCTCTTTTGTGTCATGGGCGCTTCTTACGACTGCGTGAGACCTTTGGCAATCGTCCGTCAGCGACCGTCCTTTCTTGCAAGTCCATTCTGTTGGCGGGCACTTGGCATATGCTCAAGAAATCGACGGCGCCTTGCCTGGCGGGTTTATCCCGAAAGCGATTGGAGTCATGATCATGAAAAGGCATGAGAAATCGGGAGGATGCCGATGTCCGCTGATCTGAGCCCGCTGACATTGGAAACGGAGATGCCGGAGAGGCAGGGTCCATCCCTGCCGCAGTCACCTCAGGAGACGATCAATACAATCGTGCACTATTACCGCGGCGAAATGGGGCGGATGGCCGGCTGGCGGGATCGCATCGACCGTACTTCCAACTGGGCGATTACGGTCGTTGCGGCGATGCTTTCCGTGTCGCTGTCGACACCGTCCTCGCATCACGGTGTGCTGCTCTTTGCGATGCTGCTGATCACCTTGCTGCTGCTGATCGAAGCACGCCGCTACCGCTTCTTCGATGTCTACCGCGCCCGCGTACGGCAACTCGAACGCGGCTATTTCGCACAGATCCTCGCGCCGGAAGGCACGCAGAGTTTCAAATGGTCGGCGGCAATTGCCAAGAGCCTGCGCCGGCCAGCCTTCCTGATGACCTACAAGGAGGCCGTATGCCGGCGGCTGCAGCGCAATTACTGCTGGATGTACCTGATCCTGCTTCTTGCCTGGGCGCTGAAAATCTCCTCGCCGAAGATGTCCTCCAACGGCGAGCCATACGGCCATGTCCGATCCTGGATCGATTTTGCGGAGAATGCCGCTCTGGGCCTCCTGCCAGGCTGGAGCGTCATGATCGGCGTTGCGCTCTTCTACGCCGTCGTTCTCTACGGCTCGCTCCGCAAGGAAGCTCACGAGGGCGAACTTGCCCACGGGGAGGTGCATGTCTGACCGCAGCGGACAGCACGCAGCGGTGGCGGTATTCTTAGTGGAGAATGAGTTCGCCCTTGAGTGCCCGCCATTCCGTCGCCGATATCAGCTTGCGGTGCACGTAGCGGACCGAATGCAGCGGCCCGTCCAGCTTTTCCTGCCAGAACCTGAGAAAGCTTCGCATCTCGGGAAAGTCCGGGGCAATATCGTAGTGCTGCCAGATATAGGTCTGCAACAGGGCGGGATGGTCGGGCAGCCGGTAGAGTATCTGGGCCGTCGTCAGGCCATATCCTTTGAGCTGCAGTTCCATGTCGTTTGTCATCAGGACCTCGCTTCTAACAAAGGTTGGTCTCTATGATGAAGCGCTTGATTTGTTAATCAAGACCTAATATTGCCGTCCAGATGAAAATTCATTCAGAAAAACAATGGCTTGGCAGCACAAAGTGATGAGTGCTGCCAAGCTCTTTGCTATGTATCGTTGCGCCTCAGCGCTTGAGATGGCGCGTCAGGCGGGCTTCGAGCCAACCCCAGATATTGCGAAGCAACTCGACCATCAGCAGGTATAGCGCCGCCGCCCAGACATACATCTGGAAGTCGAAGGTGCGGGAGAAGGCGCGTCGCGTCTCGCCCATGAGATCGAAGACGGTGACGATTGCAACGATCGCCGAGCCCTTGATCATCAGGATGATCTCGTTGCCGTAGGGGCGCAGCGCCACGATCATCGCCTGCGGCAGGATGACCTTGAAGAAGGCAACGCGCTCCGGCAGGCCGAGTGCGGCCGCCCCTTCATGCTGGCCGCGCGGCACGCTCTCGATTGCGCCGCGCAGGATCTCCGCCTGGTAGGCGGCGGTATTCAGCGCGAAGGTGAAGAGCGCGCAGTTCCATGCGTCGCGGAAGAACCACCAAAGGCCGATGGATTCCAGTTGCGGGCGGAAGCTGCCGAGCCCGTAATAAGCCAGGAAGAGTTGCGTGATCAGCGGCGTGCCGCGGAAGAAATAGACATAGGCATAGGCAAGCCAGGACCAGAGCTTGTGCTTCGACATTCGCCCGAGCGCCACCGGCAGCGACAGGACCGCGCCTATGAGGATCGAGGAGGTGACGAGCGTCAGGGTCACCCCGAGACCGGATAAAAAGCTCGGTCCATAGCGTGACAGTTTTTCCGGGTCCCAACCTTCGACCACGGTGAAGAAGATGCCGACGCCAAGGGCCAGCCAGATACCCAGCGCCACGCTGCCGAGGAAGCGCGTCAATGTGTAGGGCCTCGGCGGAACCGGGGGCGGGGCCTGCGGCGGGATCATTGTATCGGCGATGCTCATCGGCGCATCTCCGCTCGTTTGGTCCAGCGTTCGAGTGCCGAGAAGGCGATAGAAGAGACCATTGCCAGGATGAGAAACAGGATGCAGGCGATACCGAAGAACTGGAAGGCTTCCTTGGTGACGCGCGCGGCGATGCCCGTCTGCCGGAGGATGTCGGGCAGGCCGACGACCGAAACGAGCGCCGTGTCCTTGAGCAGCGCCATCCAGAGATTGCCGAGACCCGGAAGCGCGATGCGCACGAGCTGCGGCAGGATGATCAGCCGCATCGTCTTGGCGCGGTGCAAGCCGAGGGCGTCGCCCGCTTCGTACTGGCCTTGCGGAATGGCCTTGAAGGCGGAAAGCAGAACCTCGGAGCAATAGGCCGAGAAGACGACCCCGAGCGCAATCATGCCCGCGGCGAAGGCATTGATTTCAACGGGCCCCTCATAACCGAGCGTCCCCAGGAATTGCTGGACGAGAATCTGAAGGCCGTAATAGACGATGAAGAGCGTCAGGAGTTCGGGAAGACCGCGAAAGATCGTCGTGTAGATGTTGGCCGCAAGCCGCAGCGATCGTTCGTTCGATTGTTTGGCAAGCGCGACGAAGAAGCCGATCACCAGCCCCACGGGCAGGGTGGCAATCGCCAGGCTCGCGGTCACCAGGAAGCCGTAGGCGATCTCGTCGCCCCAGCCGGTATCGCCGCATGCCAGATGCGTGCCGGCGCCGAACCAGCGAAAGACCCCAGCCAGGCCGCAGAACGGATCGATGATCGAAAGGATTCCGGCTGCACCGGAATAAAGGGCGGCAAACAGTCCGCTCATGCCGTTACGTTCCCCTTGTCATTCTTATGGCGCTGACGGCGCTTATTTTTGTGTTTTCTTGTCAAACAAAAACGGCGGAAGGGCAAGCCCATCCGCCGTTGCATTTTCTTCATCAACCGAGACTTTCCCGGCATGAGTGCCGAATCTTCGCGGAAAACGCGGCGATCAGCTGCCGTAGACGTCGAACGGGAAGTATTTTTCGTTGATTTGCTTGTACTTGCCGTTTGCGCGAATGGCGTCGATGGCCTTGTTGAACTTCTCGCGGAGCGCGTCGTCGCCCTTGCGGACGGCAATGCCTGCACCTTCGCCGTTGATGGCCGGGTCGACCGGCAGCGTTCCGAGCAGCTTGCAGCAAGCGCCGTCTTCGGTCTTCAGCCATTCGGAGATTACCACGACGTCGTCGATGGCGGCATCGATGCGGCCGTTGACGAGGTCGAGCTTGTATTCTTCAGCGGTCGGATAGAGCTTGAGCTCGGCACCCTTCATGTGCGCTTCGGCGTAGTTGGAATGCGTGGTCGAGCCTTGTGCTCCGAGCGCCTTGCCTTCAAGCGCGGCCTCGGTCGCCTCGGTGATTGGCGAATCCTTCGGCACGACGATTGCCGGCGGCGTGTTGTAGTACTTCTTTGTGAAGTCGACCTTCTGCTTGCGTTCCTCGGTGATCGACATGGAGGCGATGATCGCGTCGAACTTCTTGGCGATCAGCGCCGGGATGATGCCATCCCAGTCCTGCGTCACGAACGTGCATTCGACCTTCATTTCTTCGCAAAGCGCCTTGGCGATGTCGATGTCGAAGCCCGTCAGCGAGCCGTCCGCCTCGAGATTGTTGAAGGGCGGGTAAGCGCCTTCGGTGCCGATCACGACCTTTTCGCCCTCCGCCGAGGCAGCGCCTGCCATGAGCACGAAAACGGCAGCCGATGCGGCGGCTGCCAGCCGTCTGGAAATACGCATGATTATCCTCTCTGTTGGCCGGCATCCGGTCTGTTCTTGTGCGCGGATGCCAAATCGCGCCGGCGGCTGGTATCCGCCGGTTGCGGCGATATTCGTACGCTTTTCCTGTAAAAATCAACAGGAAAGCGGCGTCACCCACCGCGAAACGCGAAATGTCCTCTTCTTGTGGTCTCATGGTTGAGGAGGCGCATGAACGATCCGTTCAGGAATGGTTAATGTCGACTTCGATAGGGCCTTTGGGCGGAACCGATCCGTGGCTACGGAGTTCGGCTACGGATTTCCGACCGACACAAAAAAGTCGGAACCGCGGGTCATGGCCCTGTGCCGATGCGATGCGGCTTGAACTGGTGGCGCGGCGCACGAGGGCGCCGGGCCACAAGAGGAAGGAAGACAATGTCCATTCGATTCAAACTTTTCGCAACGGTTGCCTTGCCCGTATTCGCGGCTGCTCTTGCGGTCCAACCGGCGCTGGCCGACAGTCTGATGGCGCCGTTCGAGGTCGCGCAGGAAGGCGCTGATCAACTATCGCCCGAAGAACTGCTGTTGCTTAAGAAGCGCAAGCAGCGTGCGGAGGAGTCCCAGGGGCAGGCGGAAGAACAGCAGCCGCAAGCCGAGGAGCAGGAAACCCCAAGGCGCAAGAAGCGCCAGCAACAGGCCGAGGAGCAGCAACCCGCCGCCGAGGAGAGCGCTCCGCGGCAGGCCGAGGAGCAGGAAGCCCCAAGACGCAAGAAGCGCCAGCAGCAGGCCGAGGAGCAGCAGCCCGCCGCCGAGGAGGCCGCGCCGCGGCAGGCCGAAGAGCAGGAGACTCCAAGGCGCAAGAAGCGCCAGCAGCAGGCCGAGGAGCAGCAGCCCGCCGCCGAGGAGGCCGCTCCGCAGCAGGCCGAAGAGCAGGAGACTCCAAGACGCAAGAAGCGCCAGCAGCAGGCCGAGGAGCAGCAGCCAGCCGCTGAGGAAAGCGCTCCGCAGCAGGCTGAAGAGCAGGAGACACCAAGACGCAAGAAGCGCCAGCAGCAGGCCGAAGAGCAGCAACCCGCCGCCGAGGAGGCCACTCCGCAGCAGGCCGAGGAGCAGGAAACGCCACGGCGCAAGAAGCGCCAGCAGCAGGCCGAAGAGCAGCAGCCCGCGGCCGAGGAGGCCACTCCCCAGCAGGCCGAGGAGCAGGAAACGCCACGGCGCAAGAAGCGTCAGCAGCAGGCCGAGGAGCAGCGCCAGACCGACGAGCAAAAAGCCGCCGAGCAGCCGGCTGTCGTGCCTGAAGGCGGAACGACCGCTGAGCAGCCGGCAACAGAGGCTCCAGCCCAGCAAACAGGTGAGGGCGAGCAGCAGCCGGTCCCCGGAGCGGAGCAGCCTGCGACCGCAGAGCAGCTTCAGGGCGAGCAGCCCCAGGGTCAGCCGGCTCCCGAAGTCGTCGATGAGCGTACGACGGAAGAGAAGCAGAAGGTCGCCGAGGACCCGGCGGCATCCGACGACACTGTCGTACTTCCCGTCGAGAAGGGCGCGGCCGTGCTCGACAGCGACAAGGACGCCGACAACGCCGGCGGTAACCAGGCGCGGGAAGTCCGTCGCAAGCAGCGAGAGGAACTGCGCGCCACGCAGGAAAGCGTAGCACCTCCGACAGACGATGCTGCTGCGCAAGCGGCGATCCCGGCCGAGGTCAGGGAAGAAATTCCGCAGAGGATCGAGGCTGTGCTTAAGGAGGAAGGCGAGCGGGTCGAGGAAGCTCCGGCCTTCGCCGTGCCGCAGACGAGCAACATCGTCAACAACACGGTGATCAATAATACGGTTATCAACAACACCACGATCAACAACACGACGGAAAACAATGTGACCGAAGTGCAGGTGGTCGAGGAGATTGACGACCGTGTCATCCTCGGCGTTGGCGATCGCATCTTCGTCCGGGGCGACGACCGGCCGCGTCTGCGGCAGAATTCGGAAGAGACGTACTACGACAATCTTTCGGGTGGCCGCGTCCGGGAAACGATCGTTCGCCCGGGCGGCTACCAGATCGTTACCGTCTACAATCGTTACGGCGACATCCTGACCCGCACGCGCGTCAATCGGGACGGGAATGAATATGTGATGATGTATACGCCGGAATATGAAGAGGATCGGCCGGCGATCATCGACGTCGGCTACGAGCTGCCGCCGATGCGCCTGACGATCCCCGTTGACGACTACATCGTCGACTACGCGGACAATCCGGATCGGGACTATTATGAGTTCCTGTCCGAGCCACCGGTCGAGGCCGTCGAGCGCGTCTACACGATCGACGAGGTCCGCAACTCCGCCCGCCTGCGTGACAAGGTCCGCCGCATCGATCTCGACACCATCCACTTCGCGACTGGTAGTGCCGAGGTGTCGATGTCGCAGGCGAAGACGCTGCGCAGCGTCGCGGATGCGATGAACAAGGTCCTCGAGAAGGATCCGGGTGAAACCTTCTTCATCGAGGGCCACACGGATGCCGTCGGCTCCGACCGGTCGAACCTGGTGCTCTCCGACGAGCGTGCCGAGTCTGTGGCGGTACTGCTGACCGAGGTCTATGGCATCCCGGCTGAAAACCTGGTGACCCAGGGCTATGGCGAGCGGTTCCTGAAGATCCGCACGCCGGAGGCCGAGCAGGAGAACCGCCGCGTTACGATCCGCCGTGTCACCCCGCTGGTGCGGCCGGTGGCGCAGCGGTAAGCCGCTGAGCAATTTTCTGCACTGAAATCGGGGCTGGGAAACCGGCCCCGATTTTTATTGCGGCGCCGCGCTTGCGGCTGAGTGGATGCAAAAAATGGCGGCGAAGGAGCTACCGGAGGGGCGCGGCAGCGTCTGGACCGTCTGAACCAGCACTGAGCGACGTCCGATGCTCAGCGCCGCAAGCCGACCGTCTCCTCGACGAAATCGGCAATCGCTCCCGTGTCGTCCAGATCGAAGACAGAAAGATCGGTGCCGGCGACAGGATGGTCGGCGGCGATCGCGACGATGTGCGGGTCGGTTGGCGCGAGCGGCTCGCGGTTCGCCGATTCGAGCCGGCGCGCCTCGATCTTCGGGATCGGCTCGCGCTTGTAGCCCTCGATCAGCACCAGATCGCAGGGTGCGAGCCGTGCCAGGATCTCTTCGAAGCTCGGCTCCGGTGCGCCGCGCAATTCG
The DNA here is from genome assembly GCF_001651865.1 of Sinorhizobium glycinis. Lineage (GTDB taxonomy): Bacteria > Pseudomonadota > Alphaproteobacteria > Rhizobiales > Rhizobiaceae > Sinorhizobium > Sinorhizobium glycinis. The sequence goes on along the minus strand of NZ_LPUX01000050.1, from coordinate 283,299 downwards.
TGCATGATGGCAAACCGTGTCGAGGAGACGATCGTCACTTCGTGGGCGCCGGCCTCGCGGTGGCGGTAGCTGTCGGCGCCGACCTTGTCGATGTCGAAGTCGTGGTGGGCATGCTTGACGGTCGACACCATATAGCCGCGCCGCGTCAGTTCGCTGACGAGCCGGACCATCAGGCCGGTCTTGCCGGAGTTCTTCCAGCCGGCGATGCCGAAAATCTTGGGTGCGGTCATAATTCGAAATCCTCGAGGCGGTTCAGCCATTCTTCGGCTTCTTCAAGCTGCTGCGGAGTGTTGACATTGAAGAACGGGTCGAGCGGCCCTGCTTTCGTCGCGGTGATCGGAAAATCTACCGCGACCGATGGATGACGAGCAATGAAGGCTCGGACGCGGCGCTTTTCATCCATGCGGATCCAGGCTTCGAGATCGTCGGCGATCGCTACGGGCCAAAGGGCGAAAAGCGGGTGCATCTCCCCGACGGACCAGGCGACGGCAATCTCGTCCCCGGCAAGCAGCGCTCCTTGAAGCCGTGCGGCAAGCGCGGCCGGAAAGAAGGGTGCATCGATCGGCACCGTCAGAACGTGGCTTGCCGAGGGCGCGGTCTTGCTGGCGTGGTGCAGGGCGGCGAGCACGCCGGCGAGCGGACCGGGCAAGCCGGGTATCGTGTCCGCGATCACCGGGTGATCGCTCGGGAGAGCAATGCCCGGGTCGGCATTGAGGTTGACCGCGATGCTCGCGGCTTGCGGCGACAGCCGATCGACGACACGGGCAAGCATGGTCTGTCCGCCGAGCACGACTGCTGCCTTCGGCCTGCCCATGCGCGAGGAGCGCCCGCCGGCGAGGATGACTGCGGGCGGGCGGCGGTTCGCATCGGCGGCGTTTCCGGCCATCCTTGCGCTCCTTATTCGAGGGGGCCGGCGAGAGATTGCTGCGCCACGGCGTGCCGCCCGCGCAGGCTCTCGCGATAGAAGGTGTAAAGGCCTGAGCCGACGATAACGGCAACGCCCGTCAGCATCCAGCCGTCCGGCGTCTCCGAGAAGAAAACCATTCCGATGGTGATCGCCCAGAGAAGGCTCGTGTAGCGGAAGGGTGCGATCACCGAGATGTCGCCGTCACGCATGGCAAGCACGATGGTCTGGTAGCCGAGCATCAGGAGCACGCTGGCGCCGGCGAGATGGGTGAACGACATTGCCGACACCGGTTGCCAGCCGCCGAACGGGACGATGAGCGCGGCGCCCACGAGCGTCGTCACGAGTGCGGTCGTGACGGTAATGAACAGCGAGGGCACGTCGCTGCCGATGCGGCGGGTGCAGAGATCGCGGGTCGCCGTGAAGAAAACGCAGGCGACAACCGTCAATGCGGCCGGCGTGAAACCCTCAGGTCCGGGCCGCAACACGATCAGGACGCCGAGGAAGCCGATCACGATCGCCGACCAACGCCGCCAGCCGACCGGTTCGCTGAGAAACAGTGCCGCGCCGAGCGTGACCGCCAGCGGCAAGGCCTGCATGATCGCCGAGGCATTGGCGAGCGGTATGTGGGCGAGAGCGGAGATGTAGGTCAGCGAGGCGAGAGCCTCCATGGCGATGCGAAGCATGATGACCGGCCTGAAGACGGTGCGAACCGGACGCAGGGCACCGAAACGGTGGGCGATCACAAGGATCATCAGCGTCGTCATCAGGCCGCGGATGAACATGATCTGGCCCGTGTTCATCACGCCTGTAACGGATTTGACGAGCGCGTCGTTGCAGGAGAAACCGGCCATGGCAAGCGCCATGAAGACGATGCCGCGGATATTCGCTGAGGAATGCATTCCTGATGACCTTGGGCTGAGGCGCGTTCGGGATGGGATCGGGCGAATCCATCGGATGCTGCCGCCCGCGATAAAGCTTTGGCCTCCCACGCACGTAAACTCAAGCACGTCTTGCATCAGAAGCGTTTCGATGCGCGCCAAAGCCACACGGAGCCACGCGCCTCCCGCAGGAGTGATGTCCATTCGCGGAATCTTAAGTTTCGCTGCCTATCGTCCCGATGATTCCGCAGTCCAATCGCATGACGCGATCGGTGGGCGACGGCTCGGAAACCTGCTGCCGTCGATCCTGAGCTGCCAGCCGGAGCCAGGGAGGTGCTTCCGCCGGCAGTCGTCGATGCTTGTGCTGCCGCCTCGATGCGGCAGCCCGCAGCCTTGCCGTGGCGTTCGAACGCCCGAAGGCGAGCGGCCGTCAAGCATGCCAGCCGCGCGGACATGTCCCTCCATAACAAAAATCGGGGTTCGCAATGTCTGTCATCGATCGTCTTCTGCAGCGCCTGCGCATCGTCACGAAAGTCCTCCTTTTCGTCGTTCCGCTGGTGGCCTTGATCGCCGGGATCGGCCTGGTCGGCTTTTTTACCGCCCGCACCCTCAATGGCCACATGACGGTGACGCGCGAAACCATCAACAACCTGTCGGATTTCCAGGCGTTGCGCAGCGCATTGCAAGGCTTCCTGGACAATCCGGGCGAGGAAAGCCGCAATCTGCTGGCGAAAATGATCGACGAGCAGGAAGAGGGTGTGAAGGCGCTGGAATCTTTGCTGACGCGTGAGGAGGACAGGTCGCAGATCGCCTCCGTCGTCGCCCTCGGCGGTGAGATGCGGAGCCAGGCCGACAAGCTTTGGGCCGTCCAGCTCGAACGGGAGAACGTCACGAAATCGCTGGAAACGGCGCTTGCCGAGATGACCAGGAACGGCAATAGCGCCTATAAGCAGATCGATATCCTCCAGAAGGAATCGGGCGAGAAGGAAGCCTTCGCCAAGGCGCTGCTCTTCGATGCGGCCGCCTATCAGGGCCTTGCCGAGCGGATCAAGAAGTTCCGCCTGCCGGTGACGATGGCCGTCAATCCCGATGCGAAGGTCGAACAGGCAAACAAGCTGCTGCCGCACCTGATGAAGCAGATCGGCGAATCGGAGAGGATTGCCTCCGAGAAGGTCAAGAAGCCGATCGGTGAGATCAAGAACCAGGCCGAGAAGATCCAGGAGATACTGGCCGGAGCGCAGGACAACGAAGCGAAGAAAAATGCTCTCGTGCCGATCCTCAGCAAGTTCTCGAAATATGAGGCCGATTTCGCCAAGGAGGCGGCCAAGAACTCCGATACGGCTGCCAAGCGATTCGTCGGCATGGACGGGGAGATTTCGACGTTGAAGACGCTGATCGCCCTGATGGACGACACGTTCAGGGGACTGGCCAGCACCCGATTGCACATCAGCGAGTTGCACCGCCGGCTCGACGCGGCAAACCGCGAGCCGATCGTAGCCGACATCAAGGCCGTTCGCGAAACGGCCGGCAAATTGTCCGAGCTTGGCGCCAAAAACGCTGCGTTGCGCGACCTGCCGGCGAAACTCGGACCCTCGCTCGACAATATCGACAAAGGCACTGCCGCTCTGATCGATGTCGGCGCCCGCTGGCAGACCGCCAAGGGCGAAGCGTCGAGCCTCGTCGCGGCGGCGAGCGGCACGCTCGAGAACTTCGTCAGCAGCGCCCAGGAAGCGGGCAAGCAGGACAGCCAGCGTTCGGCGACGGTCTCCATCGTCGCAATGGTCGCCGGCACCTTGCTTGCGATCATCGGAGGGCTGATGCTCGTCGAGACGCTGCGCGGCCCGCTGAAGCGGGTCACCGAAACCATGACGCGCCTTGCCAATGGCGACCTTGAAGTGGCCATCGAAGGCCGCAATCGCGGCGACGAAATTGGCGACATGGTGCGTTCCGTCGCCGTCTTCCGGGACAATGCATTGGAAAACGTGCGGCTCGGACGTGAAGCGGAGGCTGCCCGTTCCTTGTCGGCTGAGGAGGAAGCGCGTCGATCCGCGGAGCGCGCCCGCATCGAGGCCGAGCAGATGCAGGCCCTCAATGCGCTGTCGGACGTCCTTGCCCAGCTCGCCGCCGGCAATCTTGAAGAAGGCATGGCGGAGGATCTGCCGGCCGACTACGTCATCATGGCGCAGACCTACAACAATGCCGTCGACGCTCTGCGCGCCACGCTGATGGATGTCCGCCTTGTCACCGAGGAGATCACCGGCGGCACCGGCAATCTCTCCGCATCGGCCGATGACCTGGCACGCCGCACCGAGCAGCAGGCGGCAGCGCTGGAGGAAAGCTCACGCGCGCTGCGGCAGCTCACGGAAATCGTCCGCGCTACCGCCGAAAGCGCCCGCAAGACGACCGTTTCGGTCGACGAGACCAACTCCTACGCACAGCATTCCGGTCAGGTCGTCGCCAAGGCGATCGATGCCATGGCGGAAATCAACCGCTCGTCGGAAAAGATAGGGACGATCATTGGCGTGATCGACGAGATCGCCTTCCAGACCAACTTGCTGGCCTTGAACGCAGGTGTCGAGGCGGCGCGGGCAGGCGAGGCGGGCCGCGGCTTCGCGGTGGTGGCCCAGGAGGTCCGCGAACTGGCGCAGCGCTGCGCCGGCGCAGCGCGGGAGATCAAGGGACTGATCTCGGCAAGCTCCGCCCAGGTGCGCAGCGGTGTCGCGCTGGTTCAGGAGACAGGCGATGCACTCTCGGTCATCAACGATCACATCGCGACCATTCACCAGCTTGTCGCAAATATCGAGAGCGCCGCCGCCGAGCAGTATACCGGTCTCAACGAGGTCAATGCGGCCGTCCACGAGGTCGAGCTGATCACACAGCAGAACGCCGCGATGGTGGAGGAGAACACCGCCGAGATCCACGGCCTGCGCCGTCAGGTGGAGGTTCTCAACGAGAAGATCGAGCGGTTCAAGACGGGCACCGGCAGTGCGGAATATAGCCGGCCGCGTTACGGCTCCGGCTACGCGGCCTGAACCCCGGTCGACGCTTGCCCCTCACCCTAACCCTCTCCCCGTAAAGACGGGGAGAGGGGACTTCAGCGGCGCGGCATATCCCTTTACTCACCTTGCTGGGAGAGGTGGCGAGGCGGCGCGGCATGCCCCTTCGCCCCGCTCGCGGGGAGAAGGTGCCGGCAGGCGGATGAGGGGCAATACTCTCGCGCCGACGTTACCTTATGTCAGCCGCCGGTTACGCTCATGTGACGGGCTACGGCCGGGCGGTTGTGCTCGCGGTCGATGATGAAATCATGGCCCTTCGGCTTGCGGCCTATCGCTTCGTCGATCACCTGAGAGAGATAGGCATCGTCATCGGTGGCGCGCAGCGCGGCGCGAAGATCGGCGGCGTCATTCTGGCCGAGGCACATATAGAGCGTGCCGGTACAGGTGAGGCGGACGCGATTGCAGCTTTCACAGAAATTGTGCGTCATCGGTGTGATGAGGCCGAGGCGGCCGCCGGTTTCCGCCACCTCGACGTAACGGGCAGGGCCGCCGGTACGGTAGGGGATATCCCGCAGCGTGAACTCTGTCTCGAGCCGCTCGCGCATCTCCGAGAGCGGCAGGTAATGATCGGTGCGGTCCTCGTCGACCTCGCCCATCGGCATGGTTTCGATCAGCGTCAGGTCCATGCCGCGGCCATGCGCCCAGCGCATCAGTTCGGGGATTTCCGCGTCGTTGAAGCCCTTCAGCGCTACCGCGTTGATCTTGACTTTCAACCCAGCCGCCTGTGCCGCGTCGATCCCTTCGATGACCTTCGCCAGTTCGCCCCAGCGGGTGATCTCGCGGAACTTGTCCGGATCGCGCGTATCAAGCGAGACGTTGATCCGGCGCACGCCGCAGTCGGCCAATTCGGCGGCGAATTTCGAGAGCTGCGAACCATTCGTCGTCAAGGTGAGCTCGTCGAGCCGACCCGCCTCGATCTCCTTGCCGAGTTCGCGCACGAGGAACATGATGTTCTTGCGCACCAGCGGCTCGCCGCCGGTCAGCCTCAGCTTGCGGACCCCCTTGGCAATGAAGGCGGAACAGAGCCGCTTGAGTTCCTCCAGCGTCAGCAGGTCCTTCTTGGGCAGGAAGGTCATGTGTTCCGCCATGCAATAGGTGCAGCGGAAATCGCAGCGGTCGGTGACCGACACGCGCAGATAGGTGACGCTGCGGCCGAAGGGATCGACCATCGGCGTGGTCATCCTGTCGAGCGGTCGTGCGTTGGTCCGGTCTATGGGGGCCGTGTTCAAGTCTTTTCTCCCTGCGCGCTCAATGTCGTGGCCAAAGGAGGTCGCGTCAAGGCGCATACTGTCGCAAACTGTTTCAAATATCGGGAAAGACGCCTTCGGGCGATTTTCGCCGGATCAATTCTGCTTTACAGCGGAGACGAGAAACGGAGCGATGACGATGAGTGATTTCTGGCCGACCGAACTGCGCGTGTCGAAGGATCGCCACCGGCTGACCGTGAGCTTCGACGACGGCGCCTCCTTCGACGTCTCGGCGGAACTGCTGCGCGTGCTTTCGCCGTCTGCGGAAGTGCAGGGCCACGGACCGGGTCAGCGGGTGACCGTGCCGGGCAAGCGCAATGTCCAGATCATCTCCGTGCAGCCGACAGGCAATTACGCGGTGCGCATCGGTTTTGACGATTTCCACGACACCGGTATCTACACCTGGACCTATCTTCGCGAACTTGGCGAGAAGGGCGGCGAGCTTTTCAGGGCCTATGAGCAGGAGCTCACCGAAAAGGGCATGTCCCGGGACAGGTCCGAAAAGCCGCGCTGATCAATTCAGCGTGGTCGTAATCAAGGAAGCTCGCCCTCCTCTTTGAGAAGCGCGGCGATGATCCGCTCCATCGAGGCTGCGATCTTCATGCAATCCTCGATCGGAGCGCCGCCAAGCGAGTTTTCGATGAGCGCCGTTTGAATCTCCATCGCCTGCTCGGTCAATGTCCGTCCGGCCGGCGTCAGCGAAAGCCGCAACACACGTTTGTCTCTTGCGTCGCCGCGCCGTTCGATGAGTCCGCGCTGCTCGAGCTGCGGCAGCAGCATGCTCATGTTGGAGCGGCCGACAAGCAGCTTGTGGGCGAGTTCCTGCTGCGTAATGCCGTCGAAGCGGTAGAGGTTGATCAGGATATCCAGATGCGGCGGCTTGACGTCGAGGTGAGCCAGCCGGCGCGTCAGCGTCTGCTGCATCAACTGACAGGCGCGGGCTACGGCGATCCAGCTTCGAAAGCGCGGGTGATCCCAGGGAAAGTGGCGATGTTCGGCCGTGACTTGCTTTTTGTTCATCGTTGTACAATTATGTTCATGCTTGAACCTTTAAGGCTCGTTTCAATATGGCATCCTTTGCGACCCAGGTCATCCGTCTCTCGCTCAAGGCCGTGTCGGCGATCTCTCCCGCCGCCGCCGGCGAATTGGCGTTTCGGATATTCTGCCTTACCCCGAACCGCAAGCCGAAGAACGGCAAGGAAAGGACACTTCTAAAGGCCGCGGCCCCGTTGATGAGGCAATCGCGCAAAGTGACGCTCTCTTTCGCGGGCGGTTGGGTTTCAGCCCGGCATTTCCAAGGCCGCGGTGGCGGAGGGGGACCGCGCGTATTGCTCACGCATGGCTGGGGATCGCGCAGTGACTACCTTTCCGCAATGATCGATGGCCTGTTGGCGGCGGGCGCCGAGGTGGTGGCGCTCGACTGGCCGGGGCATGGCGCCTCGCCCGGCCGTTCGCTGACCATGCCGCAGGCGGTGCGGGCGATCGACGCCGCCTGGCGTCACTTCGATGGATTCGATGCCGGCATCGGCCATTCCTTCGGCGGGGCCGGCCTGGCCTGTGCGGCGGGAGGTGTGCTTTGCGACGTGCCTGCGCGCGTGCCGGCCAAGCTGGTGCTCGTTGGCGCGCCGAGCGAGATGGCATGGCTCTTCAAAGGCTTCGGCACGATCATGGGCCTTGCGCCGGCCGCTCAAACAGCTTTCGAAGGCATGGTCGAGCGCTTGTCCGGCCGCCGCGTGGAGGGCTTCGACGCGGCACGCGTACTGGGTGCCCTGAGACGGCCGGTCCTTGTCGTCCACGCGCAGGACGATAAGGAGGTGTCCGCCGATCACGCGCGCCGTTACGGTGCAATCGGGCCGAATGTCGAGTTGCATTGGGCGAATGGTCTCGGCCACCGACGCATCGTTTCCGCGCCCGCGGTCATCGAGAAGATCGTCGCTTTCCTTGGTGAAAGTGAAGAAAGGGCTCGCCTCAGAAAGATCGCCTGATGCCGTCACCGGGACGTGCCGATGGGCACCTCGGCGCCGCGATGTCCCACGCTATCAGCGGCGATAGATCAGCCAGTTCCGTCCGGAATCCTTGCGCATGCCTTCCTCGAAGAGGACCGTTCTGTTACGCCCCGAATTCTTGGCAGAGTAAAGCGCGATATCCGCCTTGTGATAGAGGTCGAGCGGATCGTCCGCCGCCGTTGCCATGCACACGCCGACAGAGAGAGTAATCGGGCCGTAGTTGACGCCGGTCTTGGAGTTCTTGAACGGCGTGTTTGCCAGAACGGCGCGGATGCGGTCGGCGGCCTGCAGGCATTCCTCCTGCGTACTGTCGTTCAGGATGACGGCAAATTCCTCGCCGCCGGTCCGGGCGACGAAGGCATCCCGCCGGAGATTTGCGCGAATGACCGTGCCGACGGTGGAGAGGATCTTGTCCCCGACCGGGTGGCCGAAGCTGTCATTGACTTTCTTGAAGTGGTCGATGTCAACGACGAGCAGGCCGGTGTAGTTGCGCAATTGCTCGTTGTTGTAGACCGCAGCGAGCGTCTCGTCGAAGGCACGGCGATTGCCGAGCCGCGTCAGCGAATCTGTGTTGGCAATGCGCTTGTATTCGTCCAGTTCCTGGCGGATCGCTTCCATCTCGACGGATTTTTGAACGACCGTCTGCACACGCTCTTTACCCTGGTTCATCGTGTCGGCAGTCGCTTCACTCAGAATGTCAATCGCGTGGCGGAGGATGTCGGCGCTCGCCACGCTCTTGCTGGTGATGTTCAGGTAGGCCTCGTCGAGAACCTTGTTGTAGTTCTCGAGCGCGCATTGTTCGTCCCGCAAGAGAGTGACCAGTTCGGCCAGCTTTGCCGCCAGCGTGGTGTGGGCGCGCTCGATCCCGCGAGAATGGTGGATATGGCTGAAATAGCGTGCGCCGATCGCGTCGAGTTCTTCCTGCGTCGCGCGGCTGCCGAGCGTCGCAAGGTCTTTCGACAGCTGCGGATTCGAGCCGAGATAGGCCTCGTAGTAAAGCTCGTAATTGCGCGGTATCGGCGCGACGCCCATCATGCGCATGGCATGGGTGATCTGCGCAGCAATATCGGGCGTCGGCGTTTTATTCGCGGTTGCCGTCTGCATATACCAAGCTCTTTAAATTAAATGTCTCTAATGTCCGCTATTTTTTAGGGACAAAAGCTTTGTGAAGTCTTAACGGTTGCTTGAGCGAACCGATGCAATTCGAAATGATATCGCGAGCCGCGGCGGATTTGCCGGCCGCAGGGAAGGCCGCGGCGCCGGCAGGCGCCTGCGGCCCCCGTGGGGTCTATCAGGCAGGGCTGGTCATCGTTTCCGGCCGCACGATTGCGTCGAACTCCTCATTCGTCACATAGCCGCCGCCGACAGCCTCTTCTCGCAAGGTCGTGCCGTTTTTGTGCGCGGTCTTGGCGATCTTGGCGGCGTTGTCGTAGCCGATCTTCGGCGCCAGCGCAGTGACGAGCATCAGCGAGCGGTCGAGCGCCGCCTTGATGTTGTCTTCGCGCGCCTCGATGCCGACGACGCAATTGTCGGTGAAGGAAACCGCTGCATCGGCAAGTAGCTGGACCGACTGGAGGAAGTTATAGGCCATCAGCGGGTTGTAGACGTTGAGCTCGAAATGGCCCTGGCTGCCGGCAAAGGTGAGGGAGGCGTGATTGCCAAAGACCTGGGCGCAGACCTGCGTCAGCGCTTCGCACTGGGTCGGATTGACCTTGCCGGGCATGATCGAGGAGCCCGGCTCGTTCTCCGGCAGAGCGAGTTCGCCGAGGCCGGAGCGGGGGCCCGAACCAAGGAAGCGGATGTCGTTGGCGATCTTGAAGAGGGCGGCCGCCGTCGCGTTGATCGCGCCATGGCTGAACACCATCGAATCGTGCGCGGCGAGCGCTTCGAACTTGTTCGGAGCGGAGGTGAAGGCGATGCCGGTGATCGCGGCGATTTCCTCCGCCACCTTCTCGGCGAAGCCAACCGGGGCGTTGAGGCCGGTGCCGACGGCGGTGCCGCCCTGGGCGAGCTCACAGAGGCCGGGCAGGGTCATCTCGATGCGCTTGATCGAGGAGGCGACCTGTGCCGCATAACCGGAGAACTCCTGGCCGAGCGTCAGGGGCGTTGCATCCTGCGTATGGGTGCGGCCGATCTTGATAATGTGGTCGAAGGCCTTGACCTTTTCTTCAAGCGCCTTGTGCAGGTGCTTGAGAGCCGGCAGCAGGTCGTGGATCACCCGCTCGGCGCAGGCGATGTGCATGGCCGTCGGGTAGGTGTCGTTCGAAGATTGGCTCATGTTGACGTGGTCGTTCGGATGCACGGGCTTCTTCGATCCCATGACGCCACCGAGCAGTTCGATCGCCCGGTTGGAAATGACCTCGTTGGCATTCATGTTCGATTGCGTGCCGGAGCCGGTCTGCCAGACGACGAGCGGGAAATGGTCGTTCAGCTTGCCGTCGATCACTTCCTGGGCCGCCTTGACGATGGCGTCGCCGATCTTCGGATCAAGCCGGTCGAGCGCGACGTTGGCGCGGGCCGCCGCCTGCTTGACGATGCCGAGTGCCCGGACGATCGCCAGCGGCTGCTTTTCCCAACCGATCCTGAAATTGCCGAGTGAGCGTTGGGCCTGGGCACCCCAGTAGCGGTCGTTCGCCACTTCGATGGGGCCGAATGTATCTGTTTCCGTGCGCGTCGATGTCATCGTGATACCTGCCTTCGTGATGCGCTTCATCAAGCCGAGGCGAAGATGCCGGTGTCAGCCGGTTTTCCTCCCCCGGTGCCGGGCATCTCTCTGCCCCGGCGAAGCAGGCTTGTAAAGGGCTGCAGGTCCCTGCTGCCAGCTACAATCGTTTGAATATTGCTGCGGTGCAGCAATCGGGACGACGAATGGAGGCGTTGCACAATGCAGCCGCTTCGCGTGCATCCCTTGTGGCCTTTCTGTCACAGACGATGCCTTCCTTCGTGACGCCCTGAGTGCCGCTGGGAACGTCGCTGCGCAATCGTTTGGTGCAAAGTAGATGCAAATCAGAGGCTTGCGGAGCTGCGCGCGACACGAAGGGCGAGCGGTTTCGGGGCAGCTGATCAAATCGAACGGCGGTCGTTTCCTTTTCATTCACCATCCTTTTCTATAAGTCTTCGGGCACGAGGGCGTGGCGAGAATCTGGCAGCGGCCGAATTCGGCGGCAACGCGATATGGGGACGTTTGTACTTATGAAAATAATCAGATCGGTAGCGATTGTGGCGCTTATGAGCGGCTGTGCGATTGCAACCATAGATGTGCGGCCTGCCTCAGCCATCACGCTGATGGATTTCATTCGCGGCGGCAGGAAGCGCACGCCCGAGCAGGCCTATCCGGCGCAGCCGGGCTACGACATGATGGCGCCGCAGCGCCTCGAAGACAGAACCGCGGTAAAGCCGCCAAAGGTTTCCAGTCCGCGCTACTATACCTACAAGCCAGAGCAGATGCGCAGGATTGCGACGGATCGGCTGGTCGATCCGGTCGTGACGGGTTCGGTACAGAGCTACGGCTTCCCACCCATGCTGCGGATTCCGCTGGCGGATGCCCGCAAGTTTCTGCCGCAAGTCGAGGTGCGCGCTCCGGCGGAGGTGGCAAAGGCGGTCGAGGCGTTTTATGCCGGACGGACCGATTTCGTCTGGATCGGAGGCGACGGCATCAATGGGCGGGCGCGAGCCGCTCTCGCGGTTCTTGGTGATGCTGCCAAGGTTGGACTCGACCCGAAGGACTATGCCGTCACTGTTCCGGCCGATGACTTCGATCGCGCCGACATGATCGCGCGGGAAAAGGATCTGGTGCGATTCGAGATCGCCATGTCCGCGGCGGTCCTCACCTATGTGCAGGATACGGTTCGGGGCCGCATCGACCCGAACAAGATTTCCGGCTACCACGATTTCAAGCGCAAGAGCGTCGATCTCGTCGCCTTCCTCGACAAGGCCGCCACAAGCCCCGACATTGCAGCCCTGATCGAAGAGCGCAATCCGAAGAACCCGCAGTTCCTGGCGTTGAAGCAGGAACTCGAAAAGCTGCGGGCCGAAACGGACGCCGCTCCGCGTGTCGAGATCGCGCCGGGGACGCTGCTGAAGCCGGGCGACAGCAATCCGGAGCTCGCCAACATCGTTGCCGGGATCAAGCTGAAGGCCTCAGAGGCGCTGAGGGCGGAGCATGCCGTCGTCCTCGCCGGCTACCAGGATACGCCCGAATACACCCCTGAACTGGTCTCCCTCGTCGAAGCCTTTCAGAAGGAGCATGGGCTGAAGGCGGACGGTGTCGTCGGTCAGGCCTCGATCCGCGTGCTGACGGGCGGGGACACGATCGCCAGCAAGATCAGCAAGGTCGAGATCGCGATGGAGCAGGCCCGCTGGCTCCCGAACGACCTCGGCAATCGCTACGTCTTCATCAACCAGCCGGCGTTCATGGCCTACTATACCGACCAGGGCGCGGAGCAGTTCTCGATGCGGGTCGTGGTCGGCTCGAAAGCGAACCAGACCTATTTCTTCCACGACGAGATCCAGACCGTCGAGGTCAATCCCTATTGGGGCGTGCCCCAGTCGATCATCGTCAACGAGATGCTGCCGAAGCTGCGCAGCGATCCGAGCTATCTCGACCGCATGGGTTATCAGGTCGAGGTCGGCGGCCGGGTCGTTCCGTCCTATGCAGTGGACTGGTACGGATCGACGAACTCGGTCGCGGTGCGCCAGCCGCCAAGTAGCGACAACGCGCTTGGCGAGCTCAAGATCCTGTTCCCGAACTCGCATGCGATCTATATGCACGACACGCCGTCGAAGAACTTCTTCAAGCGTGACCAGCGGGCGCTCAGCCACGGATGCGTCCGCCTCGCCGAGCCGCGCCGCATGGCAGCGGCCGTCCTCGGCATCAGCATGGAGGACGTCGGCAAGGAGATCGCCGCTGGGCACAACAGGGCCTTGCCGGTGCCTCAGAAAGTGCCGGTCTATGTTTCCTACTTCACCGCATGGCCGAACAAGGACGGCAAGGTCGAATATTTCAACGACGTCTACGACCGGGACATGTACATGGACCGGGCGTTCGAGGCGACCCGTAAGGCCCGGCAGCCAGCCGAGGGCTGACGGGTGACGGACGTCTCGTTCCAAGGAGATAGGAGGCCCCGCCAGGCGCGGGGCCTTCGCACATCAGCGCCTCGTGGTGGGAGCATGCGATGCTGAGAACCTATTCGGGAAGCTGCCATTGCGGTGCCATCCGCTTCGAGACTGAGCTGGATATCAGCGCCGGCACGGGCAAGTGCAACTGCTCGATCTGCACCAAGATGCGCCTGTGGTCAGCCCGGGTGAAGCCTGAGGCTTTTCGCCTCGTCGCCGGCGAGGGGGAACTGACGGACTTTCAAGGGATCTGCAAGCGTTGCGGCATTCACCCGTTTGAACGGATCGAGGTGCCGAACATGACCGGCAGCCCCTATTACAGCATCAGTATTGCTTGTCTCGACGCAGTCGACATCGATGAACTTATGTCGGCGCCGGTGACCTACTATGACGGTCGCAACGACAATTGGGCGGAAAGGCCCTCAGAGGTACGGCACCTGTGAACGCCACAGGCGGGTGCTCTACTTCTTCTCCCGCCTGAGAACGGTCCTCACAAGCTCCGGGGTCAGTTCGTCGAAATGCTCGATGATCCTGTCCGGCGAGAGGCTCGCGATCGGCACGTCGGAGTAACCAAACGGTACGGCGATCGATGGAACCGAGGCGTTGCGGGCGACCAGGATATCGTTGAGGCTGTCGCCGACCATCACCGCTCTTTCCGCGACGCCGCCGGCATTGGCGACCGTCGAGAGCAGGTGCTCGGCGTGCGGCTTGCGGACGGAGAAAGTGTCGCCGCCGGAAACGGCGGCAAAGCGGTCCATCAGGCCGAGCCCGTCGAGCAGACGCTTCGCGAGCATTTCCGGCTTGTTGGTGCAGACGGCGAGTCGCAGGCCGGCGTCCTGCAGGCGGTCGAGCGCCGCTACAAGCCCGGGATAAGGCAGTGATTCACCCGGCATCGAGCCGTGGTAGAAGTCCACGAACTCCTTCATCTGCCAAGCCAGCTCCTCTTCACTCAGCGCTTTGCCCCGCAGCGCGAAGGTCCGCTCGATCATGGCGCGGGCGCCATGGCCCACTAGATGGGTGAGATCGGCGTACGTAACCGGTTGGATACCTGCTTGCGTCACCGCGTGGTTGAGGCTTGCGACGAGGTCCGGAGCGGTGTCGACGAGGGTACCGTCGAGATCGAAGACGACAAGGGGCGGAGACACGGGAACCTCGTGTTGGGGAAACCTCCTGTTCGCGTATGCGAAGTAGGCGGAGAATGCAACGGGAGTCGGGGACCGGAGCGCTGCCGGAATCCGCTGCGGGTCTCGCATTTTGGCTTTTGTTTGCTGCGATGGCCGTGTAAGTGTCTCAGCGAAATTGGACGGGAGCCGGTGAAATGGCCGCTCGCCGGCCGGATCATGAAGGGGAGCGAGTGGCGCATGGACGCCCGCCAGATGAAGATCAAGGCCGCCCAGGCGGCGCTTGATCATGTCGAAAGTGGAATGCGGCTTGGTATCGGCACCGGGTCGACGGCCGAGGAATTCGTCCGGCTGCTGGCCGAAAAGGTCGCCTCCGGCTTTCAAATCCAGGGTGTGCCGACCTCCGAGCGGACAGCGCGACTTTGCCTCGAACTCGGCGTGCCGCTGAAATCGCTCGACGAGTTGCCGGAACTCGATTTGACCATCGACGGTGCCGACGAGGTCGACGGAAAACTGCGCCTGATCAAAGGCGGCGGCGGAGCGCTGCTGCGTGAAAAGATCGTCGCGAGCGCATCGGAACGGATGATCGTCATTGCCGATGAATCGAAAGTCGTCGACGTTCTCGGTGCCTTCAAGCTGCCGATCGAGGTGAACCCGTTCGGTCAGGTGACGACGCGGCTGGCGATCGAGAAGGTTGCCGCACGTCTCGGCCTGACCGGCGAGATCGCGGTGCGCGCCTCGGGGGACGGGGCCTTCATGACCGATGGCGGCCACCTCATTCTGGATGCATCTTTTGGCCGTATTCCTGATGCAGAGGCGCTTGCGGCCGAGTTGAACGCGATTCCGGGGGTCGTCGAGCACGGGCTCTTCATCGGCATGGCATCGCTGGCGATCATCGCCGGTCCGGAGGGGGCGCGCACGCTCGCGGCAGGCTGAGGGCAGGCCCGTCCGACCTCGCGCCGCGGCGATGGCGCAAGAGAGAATTCCGCACATGAAATGCCTGGCGGCGGCAATTGGCCGGGCGACATGTGCCAACACAGGAGCATTGATAAAAATGAACAAAATCACAGGTTTTGCCCGGGCATTCGCAACCGCGGCCGTTCTCCTTTCGGTTTCGGTGCCTGCGGTCAAGGCACAGGACGTGACGGAAGATCAGATCAAGGCGGCGCGCGCGACAATCGGAGCGCTCGGCGTCACCAACAGCTTCGACAATATTCTGCCCAACCTCGCCGAACGTCTGAAGAACTCGCTCATTCAAGCTTCGCCGAACCATCAGGAACTGATCTCTGCGACCGTCGACGAGAAGGCGCTTGGCCTGGCGGCACGCCGCTCGGATCTGGAACGCGAGGCGGCGACGATCTACGCCAAGACCTTCTCGGTCGAGGAACTCAACGCGATCACCGCCTTCTATAGCTCGGCGGCCGGCAAGAAGCTCCTGAACGACGGTCCGATTGCCTCGCGCGAATTGCTGAAGGCAGCCGACATCTGGGCAGCCGGTGTATCGCGCGATCTCGCCAACGAGGCCACCAAGTCGCTCGACGAGAAGATCGGCAGCGCCCCCGCCGCTGACGCAGGGACGCAGGCACCCGCGCAGCAGTAAGACCAGTAAGCGGTTCACCGTTCATCCACGAGCCCGGAGCGATCCGGGCTTTTCTTTTTTTGCATCGCAATACTATATCAGGGCGAAAAGGCGACCCGCTCGTCCTTGCATCAAATCCCGGAGTGCCGACCGGCGGCCTTCCTATTCAGTTTCTTCCAGGAGTTCTCCATGAGCGCTTTCGACTATGACCTCTTCGTGATCGGCGGCGGCTCTGGCGGCGTGAGAAGCGGGCGGCTGGCGGCAGCACTCGGCAAGAAGGTGGCGATCGCCGAGGAGTTTCGCTACGGCGGCACCTGCGTGATCCGCGGCTGCGTGCCGAAGAAGCTGTACGTCTACGCCTCGCAATATGCGGAGCATTTCGAAGATGCGGCGGGCTTCGGCTGGAGCGTCGGCGAAAGCCGCTTCGACTGGAAGAAGCTCGTCGCGGCCAAGGAGCAGGAGATCACCCGGCTCGAGGGCCTTTATCGCAAGGGGCTTTCAAATGCCGGTGCGGAGATCCTGAACACGCGGGCCGAACTCACCGGACCCAACGAGGTGCGGCTGCTCGGGAGCGGCAAAACGGTGACCGCGGAACGTATCCTGATCGCGGTTGGCGGCCATCCCAGTCCGCATGATGCGCTGCCGGGACATGAACTCTGCATCACCTCCAATGAAGCCTTCGACCTTCCGGAGCTTCCGAAATCGATCCTGATCGCCGGCGGCGGATATATCGCCGTCGAGTTCGCCAATATCTTCCACGGCCTTGGCGTCGAAACGACACTGATCTATCGCGGCAAGGAGATCCTCTCTCGTTTCGACCAGGACCTGAGGCGTGGCCTGCATGCGGCGATGGAGGAGAAGGGCGTCCGAATCCTCTGCGAGGATATCATCCAGTCGGTATCGCCGGGCGCCGACGGTCAGCGGATTGCAACGACCATGAAGCATGGCGAAATCGCCGTCGACCAGGTGATGCTCGCGCTCGGCCGCGTGCCGAATACCCAGGGCCTGGGGCTGGAACATGCCGGCGTCAAGACCAACGAGCGCGGCGCCATCATCGTCGACGCCTTCTCGCGCACGAGCGCGCCGGGGATCTACGCGCTCGGCGACGTCACGGACCGCGTGCAACTGACGCCCGTGGCCATCCACGAGGCGATGTGCTTCATCGAGACGGAGTACAAGAACAATCCGACTTCGCCGGATCATGATCTGATCGCAACGGCCGTCTTCTCGCAGCCGGAGATCGGTACGGTTGGAATGAGTGAGGAGGAGGCCGCGCGGAAATATGACGAGCTCGAAGTCTACCGTGCCGAATTCCGGCCGATGAAGGCGACCCTTTCGGGACGCAAGGAAAAGATGATCATGAAGCTGCTCGTCAATGCCGCGGATCGCACCGTCGTGGGCGCGCATATCCTCGGCCATGACGCCGGCGAAATGGCGCAATTGCTGGGGATTTCACTGAAGGCAGGATGCACCAAGGATGACTTCGACCGCACCATGGCGGTTCATCCGACCGCGGCGGAGGAGTTGGTGACCATGTATCAGCCGAGCTACCGTGTAAGGAAGGGCGAACGGGTCGCGTGAACCGTGGTTCCGTTTGGCCCGAAGGCAGCCCATGTTTTCTGGCAGAATGGCTTTCCAAGCCCCTTGTTAACGTTTATAAGCCCGCATCCGCGACGCGGTCCCCAGCCGCGTCAGACAACAGGTGATGGAAATGGCACAGACTTGGACTCCGAACAGCTGGCGGCAAAAACCTATTCAGCAGGTGCCGGACTATCCGGACCTCGTAGCGCTCGAGGCCGTTGAAGGCCGTCTCGCGAAGTTTCCGCCGCTCGTCTTTGCCGGTGAGGCTCGGCGTCTGAAGAGTGCGCTCGCGAACGTGGCCGAGGGCCGTGGCTTCCTGTTGCAGGGCGGTGACTGCGCCGAGAGCTTCGCCGAGCATGGCGCCGACACGATCCGCGACTTCTTCCGCGCTTTCCTGCAGATGGCGGTGGTGCTGACCTTCGGGGCCCAGCAGCCGGTCGTCAAGGTCGGCCGTATCGCCGGCCAGTTTGCAAAGCCGCGCTCCTCGGGCGTCGAGAAGCAGGGCGACATCACGCTGCCCAGCTACCGCGGCGACATCATCAACGGCATCGAATTCACGGAGCAGGCGCGCGTCCCCAATCCGGAGCGGCAGATCATGGCCTATCGCCAATCCGCCGCAACGCTCAACCTGTTGCGCGCCTTCGCGATGGGCGGCTACGCCAATCTCGAAAACGTGCATCAATGGATGCTGGGCTTCGTCAAGGACAGTCCGCAGGCCGAGCGCTACCGCAAGCTCGCCGACCGGATTTCCGAGACCATGGATTTCATGAAGGCGATCGGCATCACCTCGGAGAACCATCCAAGCCTGCGCGAGACCGATTTCTTCACCAGTCACGAGGCGCTATTGCTCGGCTACGAGCAGGCGCTGACGCGCGTCGATTCGACCTCGGGCGATTGGTACGCCACCTCCGGTCATATGATATGGATCGGCGACCGCACCCGCCAGCCGGACCATGCGCATATCGAATATTGCCGCGGCATCAAGAATCCGCTCGGGCTGAAATGCGGTCCGTCGCTGACAGCCGACGGCCTCCTGGAACTGATCGACCTGTTGAATCCCGCCAACGAAGCGGGCCGCCTGACGCTGATCTGCCGCTTTGGCCACGACAAGGTTGCAGAGCACCTGCCGCGTCTGATCCGCGCCGTCGAGCGTGAGGGCAAGAAGGTCGTCTGGTCGTGCGATCCGATGCATGGCAACACGATCACGCTCAACAACTACAAGACCCGGCCCTTCGAACGGATCCTCTCGGAAGTCGAAAGCTTCTTCCAGATCCACCGCGCCGAGGGCAGCCATCCGGGCGGCATTCACATCGAGATGACCGGCAACGACGTGACCGAATGCACCGGAGGCGCTCGCGCGCTTTCCGGTGACGACCTCGCCGACCGTTACCACACCCATTGCGATCCGCGCCTCAACGCCGATCAGGCGCTGGAGCTCGCCTTCCTGCTCGCCGAGCGGATGAAGGGTGGCCGCGACGAGAAGAAGATGGTGGTCAACGGTTGAGTGATCCCCACGGCGCCGTGCGTCTTTTTCAGGCGCACAAAGGTCGCTGTAGCACTTTGAAATGCTGCGTGTTTTATCCTTATATCGGCTCCGATGGAAACATGCGGTAGCCGCGCCGATGGCTCAATTTTTCTGAACGATCGGCGCGTCTTCTGAATTTGACAGGGCCGGGTCAGCTTTGTGAAGTTGACCCGGCTTTTTTTCTGCAGTGGAGAGGGAAATGACGGATATCCACGAAGGCGGCTGCCTTTGCGGCGCGGTGCGGTTCAAGACGCGGGGAGAACTGAGGGAGCTGATTTTCTGCCATTGTTCCCAATGCCGAAAGCAGACGGGACTCTATTACGCGGCCACGAATGTGCTCGACAGCCATATGGATGTTGAAGGCGTCGACGAGATTACCTGGTATCGTTCCAGCAGTGCAGCTCGGCGCGGATTCTGCCGGCATTGCGGTTCGGCGCTGTTCTGGAAGGCGGACGATCTCGACTATACCTCGATCCTGGCGGGAACCTTTGACGGGCCGACCGGGCTCAAGCCCGGCTATCACATCTTTTGCGCCGACAAGGGTGACTTTTACGACATCCGTGACGACCTCCCGCGCTTCGCGGAGGCGTCTCAGTAACGCGCTTTGCGTCAGGGAGGCGGGGCTGCGGATTGGTCGAAGGCTTCGGCCAGGGCCTCGAACTTGACGGCTTCCCACGAGGCGTATTCCTCGACAAGCCGGCTGCTCAGCCAGTAACGGCCACGCGCCCCGCCATCTCCCTTGCCGATAAAGCCGGCGGCTTCGGCACGCGCGATCAGGCGGCGAATATGCGTGTTCGAAATCAGGTAGCGCTCCGCAAGTCTTGCAGGGTTGACCTCAATCCAGACCTTGCCGTTGGTAGCGACAAGATTTGTGGGACGCGCCATCAGGTCGTCGAGGATAACCCCGCCGGACTCCGACCAGACGAAAATCGCAACTCCTTCCGGGGGCTGCGTCCATCTTGCGTCCGAAAGCAGCCGTATTGCGGCACGGGGCTGGGCACGCTCGAATATGGTGGGATCGGTCTCGACGCATCTCACCCGCGATCCGCCATCCAGCAAATCGAGTGTACTCATCTGCGTCTTGAACCAGAGCCGCATGGCGTTCTCGCTGATCTCCGTCGGTTCGAGTGGACGCGTCCTTTTTGTGCGGCCGCCGTTTGCGGGGCGGAGCAGCTTGTAGGCAAGGAGTTCCGCAAGGAACGCGGTTGTCGTGTTCCGGCTGGCAGCACCCGTTTCGCGCATGACTTTCAGCAATCGCGCTGCAGTGATGCCTGAATCGGCATTGTCTCGTTCGCGCTCCAGATGCAGAGCGTAGGCGGCCTGCGTGAGCATCCATTTCTGGTGGGCTGCGACCAGGCGCGCGATGCGCGGAAAAAGATCGTTTATGGAAATCAGCGTGCGCGCGCCAGCTTGCAGGACCTCAAGAAATTGAGGATTTTGCAAGAGGGCATCCACCGTGAAGGGGGGTGGAGTCTTCCGTTCGGCTTTTTCCGTTCCAGCAAGCCGCTGCATCTGCTGCGCGTGCTCCCGATCTCTCCGAGCACCGAACGCCTCGACCAACCCGTGCTCCGATGCAACCAACATACAATCCCACCTCGGCCTAAATGCGCAAGCCCGCGGTTCGGGTTCACGCAAATGTTAGAAAGCAAGCGATCACAATCCGACATGCGTAGTTGGGGCCAGCACCGATGCTGGCATCCGTGCGAGTGGTGGCGCGCCTGCCGGAGCCGCACGCAGATCGCGGTAACCGTGCCTGTTACCGAGCAGCCGCCTGGAAAGCAGGCAAACTGCGTTCTGCGTACTCACTCCGCTGTGCTTTCGCGCAACCTTGCAGCTATAAGATGCATATCAAATGTTAAGATTTTTTGCGCCTGTCAAGCTTTTGGATAACTTGATACTTTAGGGATAGTTTACTCGCCTGCTGATTGTTCTTGCTTGGCCGGTTCGGCAGCTCGCGGAAACGTGCGACCGCGATGAAATGAGGTCGATGGGTGACATCGTCCTTCGAGGGTCGGGAAGCTGCGAAGCCAATCGCTGGCCGGAACGCAATCTCGTTCCGGCTAAAGCCGGTTAAAGGCCGGCATTGAAGAGTTCGGCGTGGGACTGGAAGAAGCGCTCGGTGCTGTAGCGCTTGCCGAACATCATGTCGTGCTGCAGGAAGCGATAGTCGCGCAGGGACGGCGGTATCTTCGGCTGGCGCAGCCAATCCGCGACCTCCTTGCCGTTCTTGCGGATCAGCATATAGCGGTCGAGAATTCGGAAGTGGTCGTGAACCTTGCCGAGGAACCCGGTGTAGTACGGATGCTCGTAGCCCGCCTGCTTCAGGATCTGGTAGGAGAGAAAGGCCGGGCTGATGCTGCCGATATCCTTGCGCGCACCGGTCTTGTTCGACCAGACGACGAGCGGCGTTTCGTGCTGCGCCTTCATCTGGTCCTTCGGCCCTTTGCGCTCCGCCGTCACGTCTTTCATGTAACCCGTGCTGGTATAGACGGTGTTGAGCGGCGGCAGGTGGTCGCCGAAGAGCACGATGATCGTCTCGCGGTCCCGGTTCTTCGCCCAGTGCATCAGCATTTTCAGACTGTCGTCGGCTTCCTTGATGCCCTGCGCGTAGGTGGCGAGAACCTGGCGATCGCTTTCCGGCAGATTGCCCTCGACCTTAATGGTGTTCTTCGCGTAGCGATTAGGCTCGTAGGGACCATGGCCCTGCAATGTCACGGCAAAGAAGAAGAATGGATCGTCCAGCGCATCCGCCTGGCGTATGATCTCCTTCGTCAGCGACTCATCAGAGGCGAAAATTCCGCGCTTCTGCATAGCCGGCATGTTCTCCTCCGAGCGGAACGTATCGAAGCCGAAGGCCTTGTAGACGGCGGTGCGGTTCCAGAACCATCCCTGAAAGGGATGGATGGCACGCGAGACATAGCCTTCGCCGCGGAAGAAGGTGGCGAGCGACGGAATCGGATTGCGGATATATTGCTGGTAGGGGATGCTGCCATAGGGCAGGAATGCGTTCGAAAAGCCGGTCAGCGCCTCGAACTCGACATTCGCCGTCATGCCGCCGAACTCCGGCGAGAAGACGTTGCCGCCCTGCAATTCGCGAATGGTCGGCATCGGGTCGGGCGTCAGCTTAACCTTTGGGAGGCGCGTCGGATCCCAGAAGGACTCGCTCATCAGCACGATGACGTCCGGCTTGCCGCGATGCGTCGTACCGGCGGGAAGCGGCTTTACGGGAATGCGATCGATCGCATCCGCCATGTAGCCGGCCGGGGCGCTCACATTGGCCATCGGCAGGTTGATCGCGAAGGCGAGCACAAACCCGTTGTGCCGATAGTTCTCGGTCTGGTCCCACATGATCGGGATGACCCGCAGCCGGTCGCGGACCCACGAGAACTGGTTGTAATCCATGATGTTCCAGAAGGCGACGAGCAGCGGCAGGGCGAAGGCAATCCGCGCGAGACGCTCCCGGCGCGTCAGCTTCGGGAAGTTCCGCCAGGCGTAGCGCAACAGCAGACCGATGACGACGACGGTCGCCAGAATGCCGAGGACGACGCCGACGGCGGTCCAGGGCCTGTCCTTCACGAGAACCGGCATCAGTTCCATGATCTGCCGGCCGAAGAGAAAATCGGTCGGGTAAAGCGGGTCGGACAGGAAAACCTGTTTCTGCTGGCAGATGAAGGCCGGCACGAGGGCGAGGGGCGCAATGAGGAGCGCGCCCTTGTGTTCCCGTCCGAAGAGCGCGTCAAGCGCCAGCATGAAGAGGAAGAATGCAGCGACCGTTGTCCAGGCCGGCCGCATCGGATCAATGAAATAGGCGATCGTGTCGGAGACCGACTGGCGCACGATGAGCTCGACCGCAAAGACGATCGCCGCCGCTATCGAAAGCGAGAACAGCGCGCTGCGGGTGCCCGCCAGCGTCTTGGCGTGCCTGACGGAAAAGCCTGGCCTTTCGACATAGACCTGAGAACCTCTCGCGGCGGAATCGATACTGGCCAACAGCCTCTCCAATTTCATAAATCTTTCGTTCAACTGTCATACGACTGTCATCTTGAACAGGGGATGAATGGCGAAGCGGCTATGATGATCCCCAGGTTCCGGCCGCGTCGAAGGGCCGCGGGACAGTTTCGTTAAAGACCGGGAACTGCAGGTTTTTTCGGATTTTTCCGGCGTCACTGCGATTGGGAGTGGGTTTTTTTCCGCCGGATGCGGTAAGAACAAGGCACACGCTGGATGCATTCGCCGAGGAAACACCGACAGGCCTGCCATGACCCCACAGAAAGCCGTACCTTCAAAGCTGCGGATCGCCGTAGCCCAGCTCAATCCGACGGTCGGCGATATCGCCGGCAATCTGAGGAAAGCGCGCGAAACGCGTGCCGAGGCGGCGCGCCACGGCGCCGACCTCGTGCTGTTCACCGAGCTCTTCATTTCCGGCTATCCGCCCGAGGACCTGGTGCTGAAGCCGGCCTTCCTGAGGGCCTGCCTGCGCGCCGTCGAGAACCTCGCGGCGGAAACCGCGGACGGAGGGCCGGGGGTCGTCATCGGCTTTCCCCGTCAGGCCTCCTCGCAGCGGCACAATTCGGTGGCCGTCCTGGACGCGGGCAGGATCGTCGCCGTCCGCGACAAGGTGGATCTGCCGAACTACGGCGAGTTCGACGAAAAGCGCGTCTTTGACGCGGGCGACATGCCGGGTCCGGTGAATTTTCGCGGCATCCGCATCGGCATCCCGATCTGCGAAGACATTTGGGGCGAGCTTGGCGTCTGCGAGACGCTCAAGGAAAGCGGTGCCGAGATCCTGCTCTCTCCGAACGGTTCGCCCTATTACCGCGGCAAGGTCGATGTGCGCCACCAGGTCGTGCTGAAGCAGGTGATCGAGACCGGCTTGCCGATGATCTATGCCAACCAGCTCGGCGGCCAGGACGAACTGGTCTTCGACGGCGCGAGCTTCGGCTTCAACGCCGACCGCTCGCTCGCCTTCCAGATGAACCAGTTCGAGGAGGCGCTGTCGATCTCCGAGTGGACGCGGGGCGAAGATGGCTGGGTCTCCATCGACGGGCTCCAGCCGCGCCTGCCGGAGAGCGAGGAGGCGGACTACCGGGCCTGCATGCTGGGGCTCAGGGACTACGTCAACAAGAACGGCTTCAAGAATGTTGTCCTTGGCCTTTCGGGCGGCATCGACTCTGCAATCTGCACGGCGCTCGCGGTAGACGCGCTCGGCGCGGAGCGTGTCCGCACGATCATGCTGCCCTATCGCTATACGTCGCAGGAATCGCTGAAGGACGCCGAAGCCTGCGCCAAGGCGCTCGGTTGCCACTATGACGTGGTTGCGATCGAGGAGCCGGTCGAAGGTTTTCTCAGCGCGCTCGCCGATACTTTCGAGGGAACCGAACCCGGGATCACCGAAGAGAACCTGCAGAGCCGCACGCGCGGAACGATCCTCATGGCGATCTCCAACAAGTTCGGTTCCATGGTGGTGACCACTGGCAACAAATCGGAGATGTCGGTGGGTTATGCGACGCTCTACGGCGACATGAACGGCGGGTTCAACCCGATCAAAGACCTCTACAAGATGCAGGTCTACGCCCTGTCGCGCTGGCGCAATGGCGCCGTGCCGCCGGGCGCGCTCGGCCCCGCCGGCGAAGTCATTCCGCAGAACATCATCGACAAGGCACCCTCGGCCGAGCTCCGGCCCAACCAGACCGACCAGGACTCCCTGCCGCCGTATCCGGTGCTCGACGACATCCTCGAGTGCCTGGTGGAGAGGGAATTGAGCACGGAGGAAATCGTTGCGCGCGGTCATGACGAGGCGACCGTCCATCGGATCGAACACCTGCTCTATATTGCCGAGTACAAGCGCAGGCAGTCGGCGCCCGGCGTGAAGATCACCAAGAAGAATTTCGGTCGCGACCGGCGGTACCCGATTACCAACCGTTTCCGCGACAGGGGCTAGCGGTGCGAAGCTCGGTCGAGATCTTCGATATCGCGAGCGGCGAGACGCGCGTCGTCTGGCAAACGGAGCGGCTCGTCGAGGCGCCGAACTGGTCGCCCGACGGCAAATTCCTCATCATCAATGGCGACGGCCGGCTCCATCGGCTTGGCTTCGACGGCTCCGAGCCAACCGAGATCGACACGGGCTTCGCCCGTCAATGCAACAATGATCACGGCATCTCGCCGGACGGGAAAACGCTGGCGATCAGTGACAAGACGGAATACGGCAAGTCGGCGATCTATCTCCTGCCGGCCGAGGGCGGCACGCCGCGGCTCGTCACGCGCAACCTGCCGTCCTATTGGCACGGTTGGTCCCCCGACGGGCGGAACCTGGCCTATTGCGGTATCCGCGACCAGGTCTTCGATATCTATACGATTTCGGTCGATGGCGGAGAGGAGCGGCGGCTGACGCAGGGCGAGGGCCGCAACGATGGTCCGGACTGGTCGCCGGACGGCGCGTGGATCTATTTCAATTCGAGCCGCACCGGTCGCATGCAGATCTGGCGGATCCGGCCGGACGGCAGCGATGTCCAGCGCATCACCGACAGCCCCTATGGCGACTGGTTCCCGCATCCCTCGCCGGACGGCAAGCACCTGCTCGTGCTCTCCTACGACGGCGATGTCTTCGATCATCCCCGCGATCTCGATGTTCGGCTCCGGCTGATGGATCCGGCGGGCGGCAATGCGCGCGTCCTGTTCGAGCTCTTCGGCGGGCAGGGGACGGTCAACGTTCCGAACTGGTCGCCTTCGGGCGATGCCTTCGCCCTCGTGCGGTATCAGCCAGCGTGAGGCAACGGGGGCCGACATTCATTCTCACACAAGCGAGGACTTCATGGGAAAAGATCATGCGCGGCTGGATGGCAAAGTCGCCATTGTGACTGGCGGCACGCAGGGGCTCGGCGCCACCATCGCGGGACTTTTTGCCGAACGCGGCGCCAAGGGCATCGTCATCTGCGGCCGTAATGCGGCCAAGGGCGAGGCAAAGGCAGCCGAGATCGCCGAAGCAACCGGCGCGAAGGTCGTCTATGTACCAGCGGATCTGGGGCGGGTGGAGACGCCCGCGCAGTGGTCGCGGCTTGCGACCGCGGGTTCGGCCGTGTCGATGCGCTCGTCAACGCTGCCGCAATCACCGACCGCGGCACAATCCTCGACACGACGCCGGAACTCTTCGATCGCATGTTTGCGATAAACGTGCGCGCTCCCTTCTTCCTGATGCAGGAGGCGGTGAAGGTGATGCGGCGTGAGATGACCGAGGGCACGATCGTCAATATCGGTTCGATGTCGGCCATGGCCGGCCAACCCTTCATCGCCGCCTATTGCGCGTCCAAGGGCGCCCTCGAGACGCTGACCAAGAACACGGCCTATGCGCTGCTGCGCAACCGCATCCGCGTCAACGGCCTCAATATCGGCTGGATGGCGTCGGAAGGCGAAGACCGGATCCAACGGGAATTTCACGGTGCCCCTGAAGACTGGCTGGAGAAGGCGGCGGCAAGCCAGCCTTTCGGACGGCTCGTCGATCCCGCCGAGGTCGCGCGGGCGTGCGCCTATCTCTCCTCCGACGAGTCCGGTCTGATGACCGGCTCGGTGATCTGCTTCGACCAGTCGATCTGGGGAGCCTATGACTCATCACCGCATCCGACAGGACCGCTTTGACGCGCTACGGCTCAGTCTTGCCTTTCGCCGGCGCCTGTGCCCATATGCGCCGTCAGGTGCCCGCTTGCTGCGGGAGAATCGGGAAGCCGGTTGAATTCCGGCACGTGCCCAACGCTGTGACGGTGACGGCTGCGCCAAGGAGTTCTGAACTTTTTCAGAGCTTTGCCACTGGATCTTGATGTGATCTGGGAAGGTGGCGCTGTCGAGTGATCCGAAGTCAGAAGACCGGCCTGATAAGATAGACCGGCCCCGCGAGGACGGCGGGAGGTTGCGCATTGTTGGGGATCGAACGATGCTGCCTGACCCGAGCGGCTGCCTTACGGCGGCCGGTGCCTTTTCGCCGGACGAGCGCGCCGCCGTCTACCGCGCCATCGAGACGCGCCGCGACGTACGCGATGAGTTTCTGCCCGAACCGCTACCCGAGCCCTTGATCGCCCGCCTGCTTGACGCGGCGCACCGTGCCCCGTCCGTCGGCTTCATGCAGCCGTGGAACTTCGTGCTCGTGCGGCGGAGCGAGACGCGGGAGAAAGTCTGGCAGGCATTCCGCCGCGCCAATGAGGAGGCCGCCGGGATGTTTTCAGGCGAGGCACAGGCGAAATATCGGTCGCTCAAACTCGAGGGCATACGCAAGGCGCCGCTCAGCATCTGCGTAACCTGCGACCGGACGCGGGGCGGTGCCGTCGTGCTCGGGCGCACGCATAACCCGCAGATGGACGTCTACTCGACAGTCTGCGCGGTTCAGAATCTTTGGCTTGCGGCGCGGGCCGAGGGCGTCGGCGTCGGTTGGGTCAGCATTTTCCACGAGGACGAGGTCAAGGAGATCCTCGGGATACCCGATCACATCGAAATCGTCGCCTGGCTGTGCCTCGGCTTTGTTGACCGTCTCTACCGGCAACCGGAATTGGCGGTGAAGGGCTGGCGACAACGCTTGCCGCTCGAGGACCTGGTTTTCGAGGACGGATGGGGCGTTCGCGACGGGCGAGAGCGGCCGGCCGACGGCGAGCAAGTCACTCATCCTGAAGCGGCTGATAGCGCGACCCCCGGGGGTTCTTGAGATCGATCGCGCTCTCTTCCTGCGGCAGGAAGGCAGGGCCGACGATGCGGACCTTGCTGGTCGCGGGGTCGTAGGGGCGCTCCTCAACGGGCTTTGCTGCCGAGGATCCGGACGCCGGCAAAGCGGTACCTTGGATCGTCACGACGGAGGGGCTGACCGCCGAAAGCTTGGTTCCCGACGCGGTGCTGTTGCCCCCAACGGCCGCAACCTTGGGAATCTGGCAGCCGCAGATGCCGGGCGCACCGACGCCGCGCGTGCGATAGGCGAAGGCGTTGGGGAGCTCCTTATACGGCCGGCCGGTCGACGCCGAAACCATCTGGTCGCTCTCCTCGGTGGCGAGAACGTGATAGTAGAGCTCCGTATCGGCGCCTGGGCATCGTGCCCGGCAAACCTCGGTGTCGCGGGTAAAGTCGGCCGGAGTGGCGTTCGACGAAATCGGGAAAAACGCTCCGTCGCAGGTCCGCACGCACATGGTCCTGAGGCCGCCTGCTGCGCCGCCTTCCATGAACGTGAAGTCGTCCGTCGAAGGATCGTCCAACAGCAACGGATACTCTTCGCCGTCCGGCGGGAAATCTTCGAGGATGTTGCGGTGAACGCCGGCTTCTTCGGCGCTGAACTCGTCCGTCATCGTCTCGTCCCAGTTCAGACCGGCTTCCCCGGAGCAACCATTCAATTCCATGGCGGCGAGGATTCGCCGGCGCATGTCGTCATTGCCTTTCGAGATCAAATGCTGGCGTTGCGCCTTGAGCGTGCGGAGATTGTCCTCCATCCGGGCGATCGCGTCATCGAGTTCGGCGCAGGCAGCCTCATTTTCGCTGTCGATGTAGACGACGGAGTCATTGCTGCATGCCATGCGCCGCCGTTCGTTCTTGGCGCGGCGAAGTTCGATGTTCTGACGCGAAACTGCGCCGGTGAAATCGCGAAGGTTGGCGGTTGTGGTGAAGGCGGCAGGCAGATCTGCAAGGCGGGCGCTCAGACGCTCGCAGACGCTTGCGGCCGAGGACTGACCGGCCGTTGCCAAGGTAAGCGGGAGGAGTGCTGCGACAAGGCGCATTCTCACCCAGGACGCCGTACAACGGGACACTGACACTCGTCTTTTCCTGCGTTTCGCCCTGCTGGCCGCGGGACAAGCGGGGGAGCGTGTTCCCTATATAATACGACGCTGACGTGAGGGCGCAACGGCAAGCCGGCGTTTGCGTTAACGCGTTTCCACGCAGGAAAGGGACCGGGCCGAGTGAACGGCCCGGCGACAGATCAGGCCGCTCTTGCGGTTTCGAGCGACATCGGACGTTCGAGCACAGTGCCCTCGATCGCCGCAACGGCCTTCATTGTTTGAAGAAGGCTCCACGTCACTTCCCACGCGACGGCGACCGCGTAGACATTGCCGATCCGCTGCGGCTCTGCAATGCGTTCTCCGGGGCAGCCCATCCGGCGGAACATCCGCTCAAGGAAGACGTCGGTGACAGTGACGATGTGGCTGATGCCGGAGGCCAGGCCCAGCTCGCCGACGCCGCACATAAGCTCGGCGGCGGCGACCGTCACCTGGTTCGAAGACCGGTCCTGGGAGATATCCGGGTCGATGCAGAAGCGGCTCGACTCCCAGACGGATGCGCTGCGGATCTCCGGATTTCCGCCAAGCAGGATCGGGAATGTATCGTCCAGCATGTTCGGTCCAAGCGTTGGCAGGAGCCGCAGCGAACCGCGAAGCTTTCCGGTCTCCGGCGAATACGACATCACATAGAGCGGATTGGCCTTGTCGTAATGGTCGATTTCCCAGTTGCCCTCGGTCTTGACATCCCATTTCAAGAAGTCGTGGAAGACGCGCTTGCGCAACCGGAACATCTCGTCGATGGCCCGCGGGTGCTGTCCGCGAGCGTTTCCGTTCACTATCCTGATCATCTTTCGCTCCATCGTGTTTGCGCGATGGAGCGATGCTGTCAGGCTCGGGCGACACATGTAACTGTCGGTAGTGACAGTTTAGTTCGGCGATTTTTCCCACAAAATTTGTGGGGTCTCTGGCCTGGCGGCGGGAGCTCGGATGGGAAATTCACCCGTCAGATGTTGGGGATCAGCGCATGCCGCACCGCCTGCGCAACGGCTTGCGTGTTGGACACGACGTTGAGCTTGCGACGCGCATTGCTCATGAAGAAGCGAACCGTGCGTTCGGAAATGCCAAGGATCGTGGCGATTTCCCAATAGCTCTTGCCGGCTGCCGACCAGGTCAAGACCTCTGTCTCCCGGCCGGTCAGACGCGTGTCGCGCTCGTCGATCGCATCTGCCATCGACTGCTCGAGCATCGAGGCATGAAAAAGATTGGCTGCCAGCTGGAAGTCGCGCAGGTGGCATCGGCGATATTCGGACCATTCCGCCGGCGGCATGTTGGCGCTGATCGCCAGGAGTGCCATGCGACCGGCCGGTGAAGGGAGCGGGAGAGCGACGCCTTCCGTGGACAAGCCGATGTCCTCGGCAGCCTGGAAGAGCGGCTCGCATTCCGGAAAGCGACGGCGGGCGGTCGCCCATTCCACCGGCCTCACCCCACCGAGGGCGAGCCGAAGGATCGGATCGATCCGGTGAAGACCACGGGACAGATAGAGCTCCTCGGCATAGGCCCCGAAGGTGTGGTGCAGGCGGCACACCTTGAGGCCCTCGGGCGTCGACTCCGCTTCGAGGTAAAGGAGATGCGCTATATCGAACGTGCGGCGCATCAGTGCGAAGAATTGTTGCGGTTCCGCGCACCCGCCATATTCCACGATATCCAGCAGATCGAGGACAGCCTGTTGATTAGTCATGCCGTAACACCGATTCATGCCCCTAGAATAAACATGGTTTAGCCCGGCGGTTTTTGTCTAGTGCTATATTTCGTAATCGGTGCAAGTCTTTGGGCTTTCTCAATCCAAGATTGCATTTCCGAGGCAGGCGGTCGAGGAATCGCCTAAAGCGCGATGAGCCGGAGAGCCATCCCTCAAGCGGGATGGCTTGCCTCGACCACTGCAAGGGCCGCCATGTTGACGACGCCGCGGGACGTTACCGACGGCGAAAGGATGTGCGCCGGCAGCGCTGAGCCGAGCAGGATCGGGCCGACATGGAGGCTGTCGGTCATCGTCTTGACCACGCCGAGCGTGATGTTGGCGGCGTCGAGATTAGGGAAGACGAGCAGGTTGGCTTCGCCCTTCAGCGTGCTGTTCGGCATGACCCGCTCACGCAGCGTTTCGGAGATGGCTGAGTCCCCGTGCATCTCGCCATCGACCTCGAGATCCGGTGCGAGCTCGCGGACGAACTTGAGTGCGGCGCGCATCTTGGCGGCGCTTTCGGATTCGCGCGATCCGAAGTTCGAATGTGACACGAGGGCGGCGCGAGGCGTGATCCCAAAGCGGCGAATTTCGCCCGCGGCCATCACCGTCGTCTGGGCGATCTCTTCGGCGCTGGGACTATAGCTCACATAGGTGTCGGTGAAGAAGGTCGCGCCGCGCTGCGAGATCAACAGGCTGAGCGCCGAGAAATCGAGCACGCCCGGCTTCTTGCCGATGATCTGCGAAACGTCGCGCAGGTGCCGGCTATAGCGTCCCTCGACGCCGCAGATCAATGCGTCCGCTTCACCGCGCTTGACCGCCAAGGCACCGATCACCGTCGTATTGGTGCGCACGATCGTGCGGGCGGCTTCCGGGATGACGCCGAGGCGGCCGACCAGGGCGAAGTAGTCGTCGACATAGTCGCGATAGCGCGGATCGCCTTCCGGATTGACCACCTCGAAGTCGACATCGGGCCGAATCCTCAAACCGTAGCGGCGCAGGCGGGTCTCGATGATCTGCGGACGGCCGATCAGGATCGGCTTGGCCGTGCCTTCTTCCAGCAGCACCTGGGCGGCACGCAATACGCGTTCGTCTTCTCCTTCGGCGAAGATGACGCGGTTCTTGGTGGCGTTCTTGGCCGCCGCGAAGACCGGCTTCATGATGAAGCCGGAGCGGAAGACGAAACGGTTGAGCTTGTCGAGATAGGCGTCGAAATCCTGGATCGGACGGGTGGCCACCCCGCTTTCGGCGGCGGCCTTGGCAACGGCCGGGGCGATGCGCAGTATCAACCGCTGGTCGAAAGGCGAGGGGATGAGGTAGTCGGGTCCGAAGACCGGCGTTTCCCCTGAATAGGCACGGGCTGCGACATCGGACGGTTCCTCGCGCGCCAGGCCGGCGATCGCCCGCACGGCCGCCATCTTCATCTCTTCGTTGATCGTGCGGGCGCCGCAATCGAGAGCGCCCCGGAAGATATGCGGGAAGCAGAGGACGTTGTTGACCTGGTTCGGGAAGTCCGAGCGTCCCGTGCAGATCATCGCATCCGGCCGCGCGGCCCGAGCGACTTCCGGCATGATTTCCGGCGTCGGGTTGGCGAGCGCCATGATCAGCGGCTTTTCGGCCATCTGGGCGAGCAGTTCGGGCTTGAGGACGCCGGCGGCCGAAAGTCCCAGGAAGACATCGGCGCCGCCGATGCTGTCGGCAAGCACGCGATTGGCGCTGTCCTGCGCATAGACGGCCTTCCATTCGTCCATCAGGACCTCGCGGCCCTTGTAGACGAGGCCCTCGAGGTCGTGGACCCAGATGTTCTCGCGCTTGGCGCCGAGGGTGACGAGAAGGTTGAGGCAGGCAAGGGCAGCGGCGCCGGCACCGGAGGCGACGATCTTCGCCTTTTCGATGTCCTTGCCGGCGAGTTCGAGGCCGTTCAGAACGGCGGCGGCGACGATGATCGCCGTTCCGTGCTGGTCGTCGTGGAAGACCGGGATCTCCATCTTCTCGCGCAGGCGCCTCTCAACCTCGAAGCATTCAGGCGCCTTGATGTCCTCGAGATTTATGCCGCCGAAGGTCGGCTCGAGGGCGGAAACCACATCGACCATGCGCTCGACGGTCGGAGCGTCGATCTCGATATCGAATACGTCGATGCCCGCGAACTTCTTGAAGAGGACGGCCTTCCCTTCCATCACCGGCTTGGAGGCGAGGGGGCCGATATTGCCAAGGCCGAGGACAGCGGTGCCATTCGAGACGACGGCGACGAGGTTCGAGCGCGCCGTGAAATCGGCGGCGCTCTCCGGATCGTCCTTGATGGCAAGGCAGGGTGCGGCGACGCCGGGCGAATAGGCGAGCGCCAGGTCGCGCTGGTTGCCGAGCGGCTTGGTGGGCTGGATCTCGAGCTTGCCCGGACGGGGGTAGCGGTGGAAGAAAAGTGCCTGCTGGTCGATGTCCCCGCTTGCAGGAGCCGATTGAGGTTTCGCTTTGTCGCCCGTGGTCATGCCGTCACATCCCTGTTTCTGGATGCGGGCCTTTTGGCATGATTTCCCCCGCGCGTACAGTTTGACGGCATCGCTTTTCCTCTGTGCGACGCCGATCGGCTGGATGCGGTGTCATCTTCCTGAAACACGAGTCTGGTTTTGACGAGAGACACAAGGCTCGACAAGGCGAGGATCGCATGGCTGCGGCATCGGAACTTCAACGGGATCCGGTTCGGAAGTTGCGGACGCTGTTCATTTCCGACGTCCATCTGGGCTCGAAGGCGGCGAAGACCGACTACCTGCTCGATTTCCTGCGCCACCATGAGGCCGAGACCATCATTCTCGTCGGCGACATCGTCGACGGCTGGCGACTGAAGCGCAGCTGGTATTGGCCGCAGCCCTGCAACGATGTGGTCCAGAAACTCCTGCGCAAGGCACGCAAGGGCTCGCGCGTCATCTATATTCCCGGCAATCACGACGAGTTCATGAGAGACTTTCCGGGCGTCCATTTCGGCGGCATCGAGGTCGCGGCACGCCACATGCATAAGGGAGCGGATGGCCGCAACTACCTCGTGTTGCATGGCGACGAATTCGATGTCGTCGTGCGCAACGCGCGCGTGCTCGCCTATCTCGGCGATTGGGCATACGACACGGCAATCGCCATCAATATCGGCCTGGCCGCCATTCGCCGCCGCCTCGGCATGCCCTATTGGTCGTTCTCGTCCTGGGCGAAGCTGCAGGTCAAGCACGCGGTGAACTTCATCGGAGAGTTTCAGAAAGTCGTAGCGGAGGAAGCACGCCGGCATCACGCCCAGGGCGTTATCTGCGGCCATATCCACCATGCGGTGATCGAGGATATCGACGAGGTCCGCTACATCAATACCGGCGACTGGGTCGAGAGCTGCACGGCGATCGCCGAGCACTTCGATGGCACGATGGAACTGATCACCTGGCGTAGCCTGCGCGGCGGCGTGACGGCGGTGGAGACCTCGGCCGAGGACTTGCCCGTGAAGCTTGCCGCGCCGCAGGCAGCCTGAAGCCCAATGCCCTGACCGGAGTGGCTAAAACTAGCGACTGGCGACCCGGCGGGCAGTCGTGCTACAGCTGGCCCACAGCCATCAGGTCCTCCCATGATTCCCGCATCAGCGCCCCCCGTCCTGGGGCCTCCGCCGCGTCATTTCGCGCTTCGCATCGCGCTGCTCTTCTGCGCGCCGTTGATCGTCAACGGCTTCGCCATGCCGTACTTTCCGGTCTGGCTCAGCACTTTGTCCATGAGCGATTTCGAGATCGGCGTGGTACTCGCCGTGCCGATGTTCATCCGTGTCATCACCGCGCCGCTCGCGGGCGTGCTCGCGGATCGCCTCGGCGAGCGCACGATCGTGCTCATCTGGTCGGGCTGTCTTTCTCTTGCCCTGGCATTCGTCCTGTTCTTCGCGAAGGAGTTCTGGCCGGTGCTGGTGATTTATGCGCTGCAATCGGCGGCCTATTCGCCTTACCTGCCGATTGTCGAGGCAATTGCGCTGTCGGGCGTGCGCCGCTGGGGCTTCGACTATGCGCTGATGCGCGTCTGGGGGTCGATTGCCTTTATCGGCGCGACGATGCTCGGCGGCTGGATGATCGGCCTGATCGGCGGTTCGATGGTCTTGCCGGCGATGGCGGCCGGTTTCGGGCTGACGGTAGTTATGGCCTGCGCAGCCCCGCGCATCGGCCGCCCGCGCCGGCCCTCGCCGATTGCGGCGATCACCGAAGTGCCGCCGCAATCGCTGCGGCAGCCTGATTTGCAACTGCTCCTGATCGGCGTCACACTGGTCAACAGCAGCCATGCGATGCTGTTCGCGTTCTCGGCGATCTATTGGCAGCAAATCGGCTATGGCGGCACGCAGATCGGCGCCCTGTGGAGTGCCGGCGTGGCGGCGGAAGTGCTGATGTTCTTCTTCGCCAAGTCGATCATCAAGCGCTACAGCGTCTGGACGATGATCTTCTCCGGCTGCCTGCTGGCCGTGCTGCGATGGCTCATCTTCCCGATGGATCTGGGCTTCTCGGGCTATTTCATCCTCCAATGCTTCCACGCCTTTACCTATGCGATCATGCACACCGGCATGCAGCACAAGCTGGTGGAGCGCGTCGCCGAGGAACAGGAAGCGTCCGCGCAGGGGCTCTACTTCTTCTACACGGGCATTTTCACGGCGATATTCACATTTCTATCCGGCTATTTCTACGCCTGGTACGGCGTCTCCGGCTTCTATTCGATGTCGCTCGTGGCGCTAACCGGATGCTGCTTCGCCTTCGCCGGCTGGTATCTTCAGCCCCAGAGGCTCGGCTCAGGCGGGAAGACCAGGGAGGCCTCGTAGCGGAGGCCCGGGCTGCGGTCTTCCGCAAGCAGCAGCGGACCGTCGAGATCGACGAAGTCTGCACCTTGAGCGACAAGGATCGCCGGGGCCATGGCGAGCGAACTGCCGACCATGCAGCCGACCATGATCTTCAGGCCGAGCGCTGCGGCCTCCTCGCGCATGCGCAGCGCCTCCGTAAGCCCGCCGGTCTTGTCGAGCTTGATGTTCACCGCGTCGTAGCGCCCGACGAGCGCCTTGAGATCCGCAGTCGCATGCACGCTTTCGTCGGCACAGACGGGAACCGAGCGCGCCACATGCGCCAGCGCCTCGTCACGCCCGGCCGGCAAGGGTTGCTCGATCAGGGCGATGCCGGCTTCGGCGCAGACAGCGAAATGATGGGCGAGGTTCTCCGAAGTCCAGCCTTCGTTGGCATCGAGGATGATATGGCTCGCCGGCGCGCCTTTCCGAACGGCAAGGATCCGCGAAGTATCGTCAGCCGTCCCCACCTTGACCTTCAGAAGGGCGCGATGGGCGTATTTCGTCGCCTGCGCCAACATCTCATCGGGCTCGGCGAGCGAGATGGTATAGGCCGTCGTCAGGGCGACCGGATCGGGTAAGCCGGCAAGCGTGGCCGCCGATCTTTCCCGCTGCTTTGCCTCGAGGTCCCAGAGTGCGCAATCGATCGCATTGCGGGCCGCGCCCGGTTTCATCGCCTGCTGCAGTTCCAGCCGCGTCATGCCGGCTTCGATCAGCGGCCGGACGGCTTCGATCTCGCTCAGTACAGACTCGATCGATTCGCCGTAGCGGCCGTAAGGCACGCATTCGCCCCAACCGGATGCGGTGCCGTCGCCGATGCGGCAGGTGACGACCCCTGCCGTCGTCTTCGAGCCGCGGGAGATCGTGAAGGTGCCGGCGATGGGGAAGTGTTCGACGGCTGCTGAAAGGGAAATCGGCATTGCGTTCTCCGCCAATCCGCGCCGGCCAATTGGCGCGCCCGCGGTGCCGGGCGCCCTCTGTCGGTTGTGCCGATCGCTGTGACTTTTCGGCCGCACAAAGCTTGCTGTACGACTTTGAATTTTTAGCTGATTTTGTCCTGAGATCGAATCTGGTTTAAGAGGTTATCGAAGAGTAATGGAAAGACCAAGATCACGTGACGCGCGCGCCTTCCCAGAATGATGCCGATGTCGCCCTCGCCGAGGCCGACGGGGGAACCGGCCGACGCTATGTGTTCAGCGGCGACTGGCGGCATCAGACGGCAGAAGCAATGGCCGACAGGCTGAAGCGGCTTGGTAAGCCGGCCGGCGGCCGAAACGAATTCGATTTCTCCGGGATCACGGCGATGGATACGGCGGGCGCCTGGATCATCCGCCGTTTCATGAACGGGATCGGCAGCGAGGCCGGGGGCGAGATTGGTTTCAGCGACGGCGGTGAGCGTTACGTCGAACTGGTGCGCGCACTGCCCGGTGAATTGCGGCAGCCCGAACGCCCGAAACGAAAGGACCCGCTTTTCCAGCGACTGTTTGCGCCGATCGGTGAAGTGACGGTGTCGATTTGGACCGACACGGTTGCCGCCATGTACATCCTCGGCTCGGCCGTCCGCGGCGCGCAAATGAAGCTCGGGCGTCACGCTGGCGTATCGCCGGCCGCGATCGTCCACCAGATCGACCGCATGGGCGTGATGGCGACGCCCATCATCACGCTGATGTCGTTCCTGATCGGCGCCATCATCGCGCAGCAGGGAGCCTTTCAGCTCCGGTCCTTCGGCGCGGAAATCTTCGTTGTCGACCTGGTCGGCATCCTGCAACTGCGCGAGATCGGCGTGCTGTTGACGGCGATCATGATTGCCGGCCGCTCGGGCAGCGCAATCACGGCCGAGATCGGCTCGATGAAGATGCGCGAGGAGGTCGACGCGCTGAAGGTCATGGGCTTGAGCCCGGTCGGCGTACTCGTCTTTCCGCGCCTTGTCGCACTGACGATCGCGCTGCCGCTTTTGACGATTATTGCGAACTTCGCCGCCCTCGTCGGAGCGGCGCTCGTTGCCTGGACCTATTCGGGCATTACGGTAGCGACTTTCATCGCCCGACTGCAGGAGGCCGTCGATTTCTCCTCCGTGGCGGCCGGCATGATCAAGGCGCCTTTCATGGCGCTCATCATCGGCGTCGTGGCCGCGGTCGAGGGGCTGAAGGTCGGCGGCAGCGCGGAATCGCTCGGACGCCGCGTGACATCGTCGGTGGTCAAATCGATTTTCGTCGTCATCCTCATCGACGGACTGTTCGCGATGTTCT
This sequence comes from Sinorhizobium glycinis, assembly GCF_001651865.1. Lineage (GTDB taxonomy): Bacteria > Pseudomonadota > Alphaproteobacteria > Rhizobiales > Rhizobiaceae > Sinorhizobium > Sinorhizobium glycinis. Next base: position 245,729 of record NZ_LPUX01000050.1, on the reverse strand, counting down.
ATGCGGCGATCGATTTCTGAGGCAGGCGGAAAAAATGGTTCAGGCGGTCATGGAGAAGCAACTGGAACAGGCGGCGGGGCGCGAGACCGTGCTTTCCGTTCGCGACCTGACCGTGGGCTTCGGCGACAACATCGTCCTCGACAAGCTCAATCTCGACGTGCTGCGCGGCGAAATCCTCGGCTTCGTCGGCGCTTCCGGCACTGGCAAATCGGTCCTGATGCGCACGGTCCTGCGGCTGCTGCCGAAGCGCTCAGGAACGATCGAGATCCTCGGCGCGGAATACGACAAGGTAAGCGACGAGGAACGCCTCGCACTCGACATGCGGCTGGGCGTTCTATTCCAGCACGGCGCGCTGTTTTCCGCACTGACCGTTCGGGAGAACATCCAGGTACCGATGCGGGAATATCTCGATCTGCCGCAAGACCTGATGGACGAGTTGGCGCGTCTGAAGATCGAGTTGGTAGGCTTGGCGCCGGAGGCCGCGGAAAAATATCCTTCCGAGCTTTCCGGGGGTATGATCAAGCGTGCCGCACTCGCAAGGGCGTTGGCGCTCGATCCCGATCTCGTGTTCCTGGACGAGCCGACTTCGGGCCTCGATCCGATCGGCGCGGCGGAGTTCGACGAGTTGATCGCCAAACTCCGGGACACGCTTGGGTTGACCGTGTATATGGTGACTCACGATCTCGACAGTCTGTTTTCGGTCTGCGACAGGATTGCGGTCCTCGGCCAGAAGCGCGTGCTGGTCGAGGGTACCATCGAGGACATGCTCGCCTGCGACGAGCCGTGGGTGAAATCCTATTTCCGCGGCAAAAGGGCAAGGGCGATCGTGCACGACTGATGCGGCAAAGCTGGTAAAATAGTTCGGCGGAAGCTGTTGCCGAAGCAGGTAAGAAGAGCGGCGAGGGCCGCAGAGGTAGTCGGAACCGATGGAAACTAAAGCGAACTATGCCATTGTCGGCTTTTTCACGGTGTTCGTGATCGCCGCTGCCTTCGGCTTCGTCTATTGGATGTCACAATATGGCCGAACCGGCGAGATGGTCGAACTCGTCGTCAACATTCCGGGCTCTGCCAACGGCCTGTCGGTCGGCTCACCGGTGCGGTTCAACGGCATCAATGTCGGTACCGTCCGCAGCCTCGCCATTGACGCCAATGATCCGCGCTATTCTATCGCCATCACGGAGGTATCGGCCGATGCGCCGGTGCTCAAGTCGACAAGGGCGACGCTGGAAATCCAGGGTCTGACGGGGGCGGCGTATATCGAACTCAGCGGCGGGCGAAAGGGCGACGAGAACATCCTCAAGACCGCACTCGAAAACGGGACGCAGGCGCGTATCCTCGCCGATCAGTCCAGCGTTACGAGCCTGCTCGCGACTGCCGACCAGATCCTTGATCGAGCGAACAGCGCCATCGGCGATATTCAGGGTTTCGTCGCGGAAGTTCGTGGCCCGTTGGGCGCGACGATCGGCAATGCGCAGCGATTCTCCAAAGCGCTCGCCGACAATTCGGACGCGATCGACAAGTTCCTGAAGAGTGTCGAAGAGCTATCCGGATCCGTCAGCGCGGCGTCGAAAAAGCTCGATGACACGCTTGCCAGCGCCGACAGGCTGATCAAGGCGGTCGATCCGAAGAAGGTCGACACGATCGTCAGCAATGTCGAAGAGGTGAGCAAAGACCTCAAGGCCGCTTCCGGCGGCGTCTCCGAGGCAATCGCCGGGTTCAGGCGCACCGTCGAGACCTATGACCAGTTCGGCAAGAACGCGCAGCAGACATTGAAGCGTGTCGATGCGCTGGTGGCTGCCGTCGATACACAGAAGGTCGGGCTGGTCGTCAACGACATCTCCGCGGCGAGCGCCGATGCCCGCAAGGTCGCGGCCCAGGTGTCCGATTTTGCCGGAAAAATATCCGCCCGCCAGGAGGACATAGACCAGACGATCACCGATTTCACGGAGATGTCGAACAAGCTGAATGCGGCATCGAACCGCGTGGACAGCATTCTCGTGAAGATCGACGGTTTCCTCGGCGACGCAAATGCGCCGTCGCTTTCGGCCGAGGCCCGTTCGACGCTCGAATCGTTCCGGCGCATGGCCGACAACCTCAATGCCCAGATAGGCCCGATTGCCGACAACCTGAGGCGTTTCTCCAATTCCGGCCTGCGGGACGTGGAGACGCTCGTCTCCGAAACGCGGCGAACAGTGCAGGGCCTGCAGAGCACGATTTCCAATTTCGACAGAAATCCACAGCGCCTGCTATTCGGCGGCGAGACAGTTAAGCAATATGATGGCCGCACGCGACGGTGATTCGCCGATCGCCGGTCGCGGGTCGGTTGCGTGGGGGCGGGGAGCCGGACGGCGCCGCGTTGTTTGGGGATATTTGGCGTATGGGTTTTCCGGGTCTGGTAGCGTGGCGTGGAGCGGGAGCGGCCCGGTTTGCCACGGTTCTTTCATTGGCGACGTTGCTGGCCGGCTGCGGTACGCGCCAGGCGGTCAATGACACGTTCAGCCTGGCCTCGGTGCCGGTGGTCGAGCGTCCGGCAGCGACGAATCGCCAGATACTGGTGCCGGAGCCGACGACGCTGAAGACACTCGGCAGCGACCAGATCGTCGTTCGCCTGTCGAAGTCGGAACTCCAATTCCTCGCCAGGGCCCAATGGGGCGACAGTCTGCCGCGCCTGGTCCAGGATCGGCTCGTTCAGACTTTCGACAACACCGGCAAGGTTCGCGGCGTCGGCAAGCCGGGCCAGGGACTGGCCATAGATTATCAGCTGATCACCGAACTCCGCGCGTTCGAGATATCCACCAACGGCCCGGACACGGCCGTGGTCGAGATTTTTGCAAAGATATTGGATGACCGCAACGGTACCGTCCGCAGGCAGCAGGCGTTCCGCGCCGTCGCGCCGGTCCGGGGTGCGGGCAATCCGGCTTTTGTCGCCGCTCTCGATGCCGCCTTCGCTCAAGTGGCGGCCGATATCGTCGGCTGGACGCTCAAGTCGATTTGACCGGACGGACCGGACCGGGTTCTTTGCCCCTCATCTGCCTGCCGGCATCTTCTCCCCGCGAGCGGGGCGAAGAGCGCAAGCCGCCCCCGCACCATCAATCTCTCCACCGCCGCTGAGTTGATTGCCGACGTTGCGGCTGGTCCTCTTCTCCCCGTGATCACGGGGAGAAGATGCCGGCAGGCAGATGAGGGGGCAAAGGCGGCCCAGGTACAACTCACAAGAATTTGCGAGGCGGTCTGACGGCCCATTCAACCGCTGCCGACTTTCGAAATCCCGATACGATTGATTACCTCGCCGACGCCTGCGACCGACTTTGCCGCTTCCTCTGCGCGGAAGATTTCGTCCTCCGTGGCAACTGTGCCGCCAAGCAGGACATTGCTGCCGTTACAGGTCACCGTGACGTCGGCCGCGTCAAGACCCGGCGCGACGGCGAGGCAATGGGCAACCTTTCGCTCCAGCTCCGCCGGATGGTCCGGTGTTTCTCTCTGGGGCTCGTGCCCGAAGAATGTGCGCTTCTTGAATATCATGCGGCGAATTCTCCCTCGTTCCGGAGAAAACGCCGCAAGCCGGGATTTGTTCGCGTCCTCGTTGGGCCGAAGATGTGGTCAGGGCCAGCGCACGACCGGGGGCAGGGACGAGAGGATCGACTCGACGTTGCCGCCTGTCTTGAGGCCGAAGATGGTGCCGCGGTCGTAGAGGAGATTGAACTCCACGTAACGGCCGCGACGCACCAGCTGTTCGTCCCGGTCAGCCTCCGTCCATGGGGTATTGAAATTTGCCCTGACGATTTTCGGATAGACGATGGCGAATGCCTTGCCGACGTCGCGGGTGAAGGCGAAATCGGCCTGCCAGCCGCCGATCTCCTCGGGCGAGTGCAGCCAGTCGTAGAATATGCCGCCGGTGCCGCGCGGCTCGTTCCGGTGCTTGAGGAAGAAATACTCGTCGCACCATTCCTTGAACTTCGCATGGTCGGCAACCGGATGCCGGTTGCAGGTGATCTCCATGGCGCGGTGGAAGACGACGGTGTCCGGGTCGGTCATGATGCGCCGGCGGTCGAGGACGGGCGTCAAGTCCGCGCCGCCGCCGAACCAGTTGCTCGTGGTCACGACCATTCGGGTATTCATGTGCACGGCGGGCACGTTGGGATTGACCGGATGGGCGATCAGCGAAATTCCGGAGGCCCAGAAGCGCGGATCATCGCTTGCGCCGGGGATCTGATTGCGGAACTCGGGGGAAAACTCGCCGAAAACGGTCGATGTATGGACGCCGACCTTCTCGAAGACGCGGCCCTCCATCATCGACATGCGCCCACCGCCGCCGGCGCCTTCCTCGCGAAGCCAGTCCTTGCCGACGAAACGGCCCGGTGGGCGATCCGACAACGGCCCGGTCAGATCGTCCTCGATCGACTCGAATGCCGCGCAGATCGAATCGCGCAGGCTCTCGAACCAGGCCTTCGTCTCGGCCTTCTTGTCTTCGATATCCGCAGGCAGCCCCTGCGGCAATTGCGGTCTTTCCATGGGAATTCCGGTTCCGATTTGCAGCGTCCCGCAGAGGGAAGCCCCGATTCTGTCGCCGTCGCCACAGTCCATATTTTGAGCTGAATGGCAACGGCGCCTCCGTCCGCGTGACAGTCTATCGCATCGACACGCCTCCGGCGATTTCGGTCGGGGCGATGGCTGAGGACGCTGGACTGGCCAACGAGCGGTGCCCATCCTATCTTTATGATCAGAGGTACAGCCATGGCGAAGATACCCCCAGGACCGCCGCTCGATGGCTTGCGGCGCCAGATCGCCCGCCACCGCCGGGAACACCCCGCACGAGGCGACAAGCTGTTCGTGCGCGAGACCTTCCGTCTCGAAAGAAGTGCGGCCCGAGCCAAGGCGCGCGAATGGTTCGAGACCTGGCCGAAGGCCGCCTACTGGACGGAAGTCGAGAGCTGGCGCCAACTCGAAGGCGACGAGATCGAGTTCACGATGCGGCGGCTGCCGAGCGCCGACTGAACGACCCGCATTCCAGCTCGAGGCGAAGACTGCTCCGTTGCCAGCGGTGCGTGAGACAAAAGCTTCCTGTGATGCCCAATTGATCTCGCCAAGGCCGCGGGAGCGCGCTAACAGTTGCTGCCGCTCTTCTTGGCACCCTTCCTGATTGCGTCTTCACCGGCCTCCACCCCATGCCCGTCTTCCGCTCGGTCATTGTCCTGTCCGTCACGCAAATCGTCGCCTGGGGCGCGATGTTCATGTTCGTATCGGTCACGGCGGCGGGAATGGCTGGCGATCTCGGCCTCGAACCATCGATGATCTATCTCGGTCCGACCATGATGCTGGTGGCTATGGCGCTGTGCTCACCGCCGCTCGGGCCGCTTTATGCGCGGCTCGGCGCGCGGCTGGTGCTCGCGGCCGGTTCGGCGCTTGCCGCGCCCGGCTTGTGGCTGCTCGCGAGCTCGCATGGTCCGTTCGTATACTTCTTTGCCTGGTCCGTTCTTGGTGTCGCCGGTGCCGCAGCGCTGACGACCTCTGCCCATGTCTATTTGACCGAGATTGCCGGCGAGGGCGCGCGCCGCGCGATCGGGGCGCAGATGCTCGCCATGGCGCTGGCCCCAAGTGTTTCCTGGCCGGTCAGTGTTTTCTTCGAGGCAGCGCTCGGCTGGCGTGGCACTCTCGTGGTCTACGGTGCGGTGATGTTGCTTGTCTGTGCGCCGCTGCATTTCTTCGGTCTTCCCGGCCGCGAAAGGGCGGGCGGGGCGTCTCGGTCCGCCGCGGACGGGAAGCCGGAACAGCCTGACGCCCGTCGCCATTGGCGGCTTGTCGCGCTTATCGTTGCGGCAGTTGCGCTGAACGGCTTCGTCACCTGGGGCTTTCAACTCGTGGTCATCGACCTTTTCCGGAGCTTTGCCGTGCCGGGCTATCTTGCGGTCGGCTTCGGATCGGCGATCGGTTTCGTCCAGCTCTCGGCGCGGCTTTTCGACTTCCTCGGCGGCAACCGGTGGGATGGGCTGGCGACCGGCTTCGTAGCGGCTTCTATCATGCCGCTGGCGTTGCTGGCCCTGATCCTCGGCGGGGGAAGCGAATGGTCGATCGTGCTTTTCCTCATGCTCTATGGCCTTTCGAGCGGTGCCATGTCGGTCAGCCGGGCGACGATGCCGCTCGTCTTCTTCTCGCAGGCGCAATATGCGTTGGTCATGGCGCGCCTCGGCCTGCCGCTCAACCTTGCCTTTGCCGCCGCCCCTCCGTTCTTCTCGTTCGTCCTCAACCAAGCGGGGAACGGCTGGGCCCTTTCGATTGCGCTCCTCTGCTCCCTGGGCACGTTGACGAGCGTGATCCTGCTCAAACGGATGAGACCGGCTGCCGCTCAAGCTCCGGGTATGCTTTCCGCGTCAGCCGCGCTGCCGGAAGGATCCATCAGGCGCGGCCCGGCACCTTCGGACCCGAGCACGTCATAGGGATTGCGCAACGGGCAGTCGCGCATCGAAAGGCAGCCGCAGCCGATGCAGCCGGTCAGCTGGTCGCGCAGTGACGTCAACTTGGCAATGCGATCGTCGAGTTGCTGCCGCCAGGTCTCCGACAGCCGGCCCCAGTCCTCGACGGTCAGCGGCCGATCGTCGGGAAGCACCGAGAGAGCTGATTGAATTTCCGCAAGCGGGATACCGGTGCGCTGGGCGACCTTGATAACGGCGACGCGTCTCAGGACCGCGCGGGGATACCGCCGTTGGTTGCCCCGGCTGCGGTTGCTGCGGATCAGCCCCTTGGTCTCGTAGAAATGCAGCGTCGAGACGGCGATGCCGCTGCGTTCGGCGACCTCGCCGACCGTCAGTTCGCGCTTGAAATCACTGCCGTCGTCTTTTTTCATCGGCGCTATTGACCTCAACTAAGCTTGAGGTTCTATAGCATGAGCTCCCGGTAACCGACAACTAGGAGCTGATTCCGCATGACACAAAAGATGACCCTTGCCCTGATCTATGGCAGCGCGCGGCAGGGCCGGTTCTGCGATACCGTCGCCAGCTGGCTCATCCGCGAGCTTTCGACATCCGACGTCTTCAGCCTGACCATCATCGATCCATTGCGCTTGAGAAGCTCCCGCAGTGAGAAATCGGCCGATTCGGCCGAGTGGATGGAGCGAAAGGTCGCCGAGGCGGACGCTTTCATCGTCATCACGCCGGAATACAATCACGGCTATCCCGGAGCGCTGAAGGAGATGATCGATGCGGTCTACGAGCCCTGGCACGCCAAGCCGGTGGCCTTTGTCTCCTATGGCGGCGCCTCAGGCGGGATCCGCGCCGTCGAGCAATTGCGCCAGGTCTTCGGAGAGCTGCATGCGGTGACGCTGAGGGACGGGGTGGCGCTTCCGAAGGCATGGTCGAAATTCGACGCGGCCGGCAATCTCTACAAGCCGGAAGAGCTTCGTGCGCCGCTGTTCCTGATGATGGACCGGCTCACCTGGTGGGCGCGCACGCTGAAACATGCCCGCAAGACCACGCCTTACAGCGAGATCGCCGCATGAGGATTGGTGCGTCCGGCTCAGAAAGCTCCGGTCTGCCGCATCGCCTCGCCGACGATCATGGCGGTCGCGATCGCGATGTTGAGCGAACGTTGGCCGGGTGCCATCGGAATGAAGATGCGTGCATCGGCGCGGTCATGGACATGATCCGGCACGCCGGCGCTTTCGCGGCCGAAGAGCAAAATGTCGTCGTCTCGAAACGCGAACCGCGTGTAGGGCTCGGCGGCCCTGGTGGAGGCAAGCACGAGTCGTCTGCTGCTTTCCGCCCGCCATGTCTCGAAACGCTCCCAGTTGAGATGGCGCGTGAGCGTGACGGACGCGATGTAATCCATGCCGGCGCGCTTGAGATTGCGGTCGGAAAGGTCGAAGCCCGCCGGCTCGATGATGTCGACGGCAAGACCGAGGCAGGCCGCGAGGCGAAGGATCGTCCCGGTATTGCCGGCAATGTCCGGCTGGTAGAGGGCGATTCGGAGATTGTTCATGAGCGCCGACCGAAAACGGAAGTTGGTGAAACGGAAAAGTGCGCGAGCCCCTATGACATCGAATTGCCTCCCGATCTACCCGCGTGCGGCCCGCAGAGATCCGTCTATGACATCGCTGAATTTCGCATCGCTAATCTGTGCCGTATTGGCAACAGGCCGGATGCCGGTGAAAAAATGGGCAGGAAAATGCCTGCGACAATCTGGCGCAACGGCGAGAATAGAGGTAAAGCTCAAGCCTCTTCAACGCGAACCGACGGAGGCATGCATGATCGTTCTGATGTTGACACGCCTCCCACGAGTAGCCTGGCCCTTCCAGGCCTGACCGGTTCCGCGACCTTTCCTTCAGTAGATCGAATGACGCGCGCTCCGGTTACCCGGAGGTCGCAGCTCGATTCGGGGCGTCCCCTCCGGTTTCGAATTTTCCAAAGATAAAGAATGCGGGGCGACCCGCCTTCCTTCAAAATATCTGAAGGAGCTTAGCTAATGTTCGGCTGGTTTGAATCCCGCCTCAATCCTTACCCGACGGAAGAAGCCTCGCTTCCACCGAAAGGGCTCTTTGCCTTCTGCTGGCACTACAGCAAGCCAGCGGCTCCGTGGCTTCTCGTCATGGCGGTTTGCACGATGCTGATCGCGATCGGCGAGGTGGCGCTGTTCCAATTTCTCGGCAACGTCGTCGACTGGCTGTCCAATGCCGAGCGTGAAACCTTCCTGGCCACCGAGGGAGGCAAGCTCGCCTGGATGGCAGCCTTGATCCTCGTCGGCCTGCCGGGCCTGGTGGCGCTCGACTCGTTCGTCATGCATCAGGTGCTGCTCGGCAACTATCCGATGATCGCTCGCTGGCAGATGCATCGTTATCTGCTTCGGCAGAGCATGACCTTCTTCGCCAACGAGTTTGCCGGACGCGTCGCCACGAAGGTCATGCAGACCTCGCTTGCCGTGCGCGAGACGGTGATGAAGATCCTCGACGTCTTCGTCTATGTGGTGAGCTATTTCACGACGATGCTGGTCGTCGTCGCGGCGGCCGACTGGCGGCTCGTCGCGCCGCTCGCCATCTGGTTGGCCGTCTATGTCGTCATCGTCAGCACATTCGTGCCGCGCCTGCAGAAGATCTCCAAGGAGCAGGCGGACGCTCGCTCGATGATGACGGGACGCATCGTCGACAGCTACACCAATATCAGCACGGTGAAGCTCTTCTCGCATGCAGGGCGGGAGGAGTCCTACGCGCGCGCCGGAATGGAGGAGTTCCTCGACACCGTCTATCGCCAGATGCGCAAGGTCACGCTGTTCCACATTTGTGTCTACACGAACAACTGCGTGGCGCTTTTCGCTGTCGGTGCGCTTGGCCTCTACCTGTGGCTCACCAGCGCGATCTCGGTCGGTGCAATCGCCGTTGCGATCGGTCTTGCCATGCGCATCAACGGCATGTCGCAGTGGATCATGTGGGAAGTCTCGTCGCTGTTCGAGAACATCGGCACTGTCTATGACGGCATGGGGATGATGACCAAGGCGCACGACATCGTCGATCAGCCGCAGGCAGTGGCGCTGAAGGCCGAGACCGGGGCGATCCGCTTCGAGGACGTGCGCTTCCACTACGGCAAGGCAAAAGGGGTCATTGACCGGCTGTCGCTCGACATCCGCCCGGGTGAGAAGATCGGCCTCGTCGGCCGCTCGGGTGCCGGCAAGACGACCCTGATGAACCTGCTGCTGCGCTTCTACGACCTCGAGGAAGGTGTGATCCGGATCGACGGGCGGGATATTTCCGCCGTCACCCAGGACAGCCTGCGCTCGCAGATCGGCGTCGTCACGCAGGACACGTCGCTTCTGCACCGCTCCATCCGTGACAACATCGCCTATGGGCACCCGGAGGCGACCGATACGCAGGTCATCGCCGCTGCAAAGAAGGCGAACGCCTGGGAGTTCATTCAGACGCTCGAGGACAATCTGGGCCGGCGAGGGCTCGACGCGCAGGTCGGCGAACGCGGGGTGAAGCTCTCCGGAGGCCAGCGGCAGAGGATCGCGATCGCCCGCGTCTTCCTCAAGGACGCGCCGATCCTCATTCTCGACGAGGCAACTTCGGCGCTCGATTCCGAGGTCGAGGCGGCTATCCAGGAGAATCTCTTCGCCCTGATGGCTGGCAAGACGGTGATCGCCATCGCCCACCGCCTGTCGACGCTGACCGAAATGGACCGTCTGGTCGTTCTCGAAGCGGGGCGGATCGTCGAGACCGGCTCGCATGCCGATCTCGTCGCCAAGGGCGGGCTCTACGCCGACCTCTGGTCGCGCCAATCCGGCGGCTTCATCGCCGACGATGTCGAGAAAGAGGAGGCGGCGGAGTAATCCGCCGCCTCACGCTTCTCTTCAGGGCAAAAGCTTACGCATTTGTAATCGGCAGGCGGCGGAAAACCGATTGCCGTCCGTTCTCAGCTCCCTATTATCTGAACAATGCTGCGCGCCATCGTCACCCTCTTCGAGAATTGGATCAAACCCTTCGCGCCGCGCGACCGGCTGCAGCCGCCGAAATCGCTCTGGGGCTTCGCCTGGTTCTACGCGAGCCAGGCGAAGGGTCCGTTCCTCGCAATGGCGGCGCTCGGCGGGCTGGTCGCTATGCTCGAAGCGGGGCTGTTCTATTTCGTCGGCCGGCTCGTCGACGTGCTCGACTCCGTCCGGCCGCAGGATGGTTGGAACGGACTGATCTCCTCCAACGGCCCGGAGCTGCTCTTCATGCTGCTGACCGTGCTGGTGTTCCGCTTCCTGGCCGTGGCGCTCGCGGCTCTGGTCGAGGAGCAGGCGATCATCACCGGCTTCCTCAACCTGGTGCGCTGGCAGTCCTATGTCCATGTGGCCAGGCAGTCGCTCACCTTCTTTCAGAACGATTTTTCCGGCCGCATCGTCACCAAGGTCTGGTCGGGCGCGCAAGCGACGAGCGACCTGATCGTCTCCCTGCTGCAGGTCATCTGGTTCATCGTCATCTATACGGCGTCGACCATGGCGCTGGTAGCCCAGCTCGACTGGCGGCTGGCGGCGATGGTGGCCTTCTGGATCGCGGTCTTCCTGTCGCTTGCCCGCTATTTCGTTCCGCGCGTCCGCAGGCACGCCCGCGAGACGGCGGAGATGGCGTCGATGCTCAACGGCCGCATGGTCGACGCCTATTCGAACATCCAGACGCTCAAGCTCTTCGGCAGCGACGAGGAAAATGATCGCTATATCCGCGCCGGTTTCGACCGCTTCCAGGGTGCGGTCATCCCGTTTACCCGGCTGCTGACGGGCGTGCGGGCCTCCCAGGCGCTGGTTTCCGGGCTGATGATCGCCGCGATCGCTGTCTATTCCGTCCATCTGTGGCTTGCAGGGTCCGTCAGTTCCGGTGCCGTTGCCTTCACTCTGGCGCTGGTGCTGCGGCTCAACATGCTGCTCGGTCGGATGATGTCGCAGTTCAATGCCATCATGCGCAATATCGGCACCATCCAGAATTCGGCCGAGCTCGTATCGCAGTCGATCGGCCTTGTGGATCGGCCCGGCGCGCCAGATCTCGAAGTCACGCGGCCGGAGATCCGGTTCGAGCAGGTGGCGTTTCACTACGGCAAGGGTGGCGGGGTCATCGATGATTTCTCGCTGACGATCCGCCCGGGCGAAAAAGTCGGCATCGTCGGCCGTTCGGGCGCAGGCAAGTCGACGCTCGTCAATCTGCTGCTGCGCTTCTACGATCTTGAAGGCGGCCGTATCCTGATCGACGGGCAGGACATCGCCGCGGTCCGACAGGAATCGCTCCGCGCCCAGATCGGCATGGTCAGCCAGGACACGTCGCTTCTGCATCGGTCGATCCGCGACAACATTCTCTTCGGCCGCCCCGGTGCGACGGACGAGCAACTGATCGAAGCGGCGCGCAAGGCGGAAGCCTCTGATTTCATCATCAATCTGCAGGACCAGCGCGGCCGCAGGGGCTTCGATGCCCATGTCGGCGAACGGGGCGTCAAGCTCTCCGGCGGCCAGCGACAGAGGATCGCGATCGCGCGCGTCATGCTCAAGGATGCGCCGATCCTCGTTCTCGACGAAGCGACCTCGGCGCTCGACTCGGAAGTGGAGGCCGCCATTCAGTCCAATCTGGAGCGTCTGATGCAGGGCAAAACGGTGCTCGCCATCGCTCACAGATTGTCGACCATCGCGGCACTTGACCGTCTGGTGGTAATGGACCGCGGACGCATCGTCGAGGATGGCAGCCACGCGGAGCTGATTGCGCGCGGCGGCCTCTACGCGGAACTTTGGGCGCGCCAGTCCGGCGGCTTCATCGCGCAGGAAGAGGCGGCGGAATAGGGGGCCCCGACGCGCTCCTCGACTGTGTCAAGCCCTTGTGCTCATTGGCTGCCTCTTTCCCCCGCGACAATCTGCCCACCTCCTCTTGTGAAGGCTGGACATAATTCGCGATCGAGCATAGAACGCGCCGGATTGATGGGGATTCTGCGTGCAGGATTCTCTGGATTCTGACGCCTGCCGGAGCCTGCTGCAGCAAGCCTGGTCGGTGCCAGCATGAGGACAGGGCGCGCTCCGAGACCTGGGAAGGAACAGGAAACGCGCCGGGGGCGGATGCGGTTTCCGCACATTGCGTGAGAGGATGGTTTAGCCGTGAGCGAACACGACACTTCAAGCGAGACCTTGGGCGAGCCCACTCGCCGCGACTTCCTGTATCTGGCTACCGGCATGGCCGGCGTCGTCGGCGCTGGCGCGGCGGCCTGGCCGTTCATCGACCAGATGCGCCCGGATGCTTCGACGCTCGCGTTGGCTTCGATCGAGGTCGACGTTTCGAGCCTTCAGCCCGGCATGTCGCTGACGGCGAAGTGGCGCGGCAAGCCGGTCTTCATCCGCAACCGCACCGACAAGGAAGTCGAGGACGCGAAGGCCGTGCCGCTCGAAGAGCTCAAGGATCCGGTCGCGCGCAACGCCAATCTCACCACTGACGCGCAGGCGACCGATCTCGACCGCTCCGCCGGCGAGGGCAAGGAAAACTGGATCGTGATGATCGGTTCCTGCACGCATCTCGGCTGCGTCCCGCTCGGCCAGGCCGGCGATTTCGGCGGCTGGTTCTGTCCCTGCCACGGGTCGCACTACGATACGGCCGGCCGCATCCGCAAAGGCCCGGCTCCGGAAAACCTCGCCGTGCCGACCTTCTCGTTCGTTTCCGACACAGTTATCAAGATCGGTTGAGGGGACTACTGATAATGAGTGCTGAACATTCAACCTACACGCCAACGACAGGCATAGAGAAGTGGGTTGATTCCCGTCTTCCGCTGCCGCGCCTCGTTCACGACTCGTTCGTCTCCTATCCGGTGCCGCGCAACCTGAACTACGCCTATACGTTCGGCGCGATGCTGTCGGTGATGCTGATCGTCCAGATCCTGACCGGCGTCGTGCTCGCGATGCACTATGCCGCCGAAGCGACTGTTGCGTTCAAGTCGGTCGAAAAGATCATGCGCGACGTCAACCATGGCTGGCTGCTGCGCTACCTGCACGCCAACGGTGCGTCCTTCTTCTTCATCGCCGTCTATCTGCACATTGCCCGTGGTCTCTACTACGGCTCTTACAAGGCACCGCGTGAGATCCTCTGGATACTCGGCGTCGTCATCTACCTGCTGATGATGGCGACCGGCTTCATGGGCTACGTTCTGCCCTGGGGCCAGATGTCCTTCTGGGGTGCGACGGTTATCACCGGCTTCTTCTCGGCCTTCCCGCTGGTCGGCGAGTGGATCCAGCAGTTCCTGCTTGGCGGCTTCGCCGTCGACCAGCCGACGCTGAACCGCTTCTTCTCGCTGCATTACCTGCTGCCCTTCATGATCGCCGGCGTCGTCGTCCTGCACATCTGGGCGCTGCATGTCGTCGGCCAGACCAACCCGACCGGCGTCGAAGTGAAGTCGAAGACCGATACCGTGGCCTTCACGCCCTATGCGACGCTGAAGGATGCGCTCGGCGTCTCGGTCTTCCTGATCGTCTATGCCTGGTTCGTCTTCTACATGCCGAACTATCTCGGCCACCCGGACAACTACATCCCGGCTGACGCGCTGAAGACCCCCGCTCACATCGTTCCTGAATGGTATTACCTGCCGTTCTACGCGATGCTGCGCGCCATCACCTTCAACATCGGCCCGATCGACTCCAAGCTCGGCGGCGTCCTGGTGATGTTCGGTTCGATCATCGTCCTGTTCTTCCTGCCCTGGCTCGACACGTCCAAGGTACGCTCGGCCGTCTACCGCCCCTGGTACAAGCTGTTCTTCTGGATCTTCGTCGCCAACGCCATCATGCTCGGCTGGCTCGGCTCCCGCCCGGCAGAGGGCCTCTACGTCGTGATGTCGCAGCTCGGCACGCTGTACTACTTCGGTTTCTTCCTCGTCATCATGCCGCTCCTCGGCCTGATCGAAACGCCGAAGCGCATTCCGAACTCCATCACCGAGGCGGTGCTGGAGAAGCAGAATGCCAAGGCGCAGCCGAAGACCGCGCACGCCTGACCGGAACAGCGATTGATAAGGAACTCACAACAATGAAAAAGCTTGTTACAGGCATTCTGTCACTCGCTGTCGTCGCCGGTCTCGGTCTGGGAGCGGCTTTGGCCCAGGGCGAGGAAGGAGGCGGCGAGGAGCACGCCGCCGGCGCCACGCCGCACTATCCGCTGCACAAGCCGGAACAGCAGGATTGGACCTTCGCCGGCCTCTTCGGCCACTACGACAAGGGACAGCTGCAGCGCGGTCTCAAGGTCTATACCGAAGTCTGTTCTGCCTGCCATTCGATGGAGCTCGTCGCATTCCGCACGCTTGAGCATGGTCTCGGCTATTCCGACGCCCAGGTGAAGGCCTTTGCGGCCAATTACGAGGTGCAGGACGGCCCGAATGGTGATGGCGAGATGTTCACGCGCAAGGCCGTACCGTCCGACCACTTCCCGTCGCCCTTCCCGAACAAGGAAGCCGCGGCGGCCGCCAACAATGGCGCCGCACCACCGGACTTCTCGCTGATCGCCAAGGCGCGCGGCATCGAGCGCGGCTTCCCGCAATTCGTCTTCGACATCTTCTGGCCCTACCAGGAAGGCGGTCCGGACTATATCCACGCGCTGCTGACGGGTTACCAGGAGCCGCCGGAAGGCGTTCAGGTCGCCGAGGGGACGCACTACAACCCGTATTTTGTGAGCGCCTCGGCGCTGGCAATGGCGAAACCGCTGTCGGACGATCAGGTCACCTATGATGACGGTGCGCCGCAAACCGTCGATCAATACGCAAGGGACGTCTCGGCATTCCTGATGTGGGCAGCAGAGCCGCATCTCGAAGACCGCAAGCGCACCGGTTTCATGGTCATGGTGTTCCTGCTGATCTTCACCGGCCTGATCTATCTGACGAAGAAGTCGGTCTACGCCAGCAAGGATCATTGATCTGAAGCTGGTATTGTCAGAAAACCTTGTTCAAGGGCCCCGGCAAAACCGGGGCCTTTTGCATGAAGTGCCGTTTCGCGCATCGATTGCGGATTGTTGTCAGTCCTCGACTGTCCATTGCGGGTTCCAGGCGATCTCCCACAAGTGTCCGTCCGGATCGTGGAAGTAACCGGAGTAGCCGCCCCAGAAGCGGTCAGACGCGGGATCGGTGACAATGGCGCCTGCGTCCACAGCTTGGCTCATGATGGTATCGACCTCCTCTTTGGATCTGACGATATGTCCTATCGATACGGCGCCGAGACGCGCCTGCGTCACGCTGATCTTCGCATCCTTTGAAAGCGAAGGCGCCGGATAAAGCGCCAGGATCAGGTCACCGCCCATGTGGAAGAAGACGACGGCGCCATCTTCAAACTCCTCGCCGATGATACCCTTGGTCGGCAGGCCCAGGCCGTCACGATAGAAGGCGAGGGACCTTTCCAGATCGTTCACGGCGAGCGTCAGCACTTTTATTCGCGGTCTCATCTCCGCCTCCATGTGCAGGCGCCCCAAGATACCGCGTGTCTTCATGCGAGAGAGGCGATCTGCGGACGCCACGATACCATTCTGACAGATTACAGTGAACGGTCCCTCTTTTCACGCTCGACTCGCGACAATGAGCGTTGGAGCTCAGGGCATGCAGCGATCTCGATCAGAACACAGGCGCCCAAAAACAGCGGCCCCGCCTTGCGACGGGGCCGTGACGATCTTCGGCTTCAGATTACGACAGGCCTTCAGCTGAAGCGTCCGGCCGCATGGGCGAGCATCGTGTAGACCTTGCCGGTGTCTGATGTCAGGTAGGTCTGGGTGATGCGTTTGTCCGGATCGTTGCGTGCGACATCCGCAAGCAGCTTTTCGAAGTCGGCGATGTAGCGATCGACCGCGGTGCGGAACTCAGGCTCGCGATCATACTTCCGCTTGATCTCGTCGAATGTCTGTTGGCCCTTCAGCGTATAGAGCCGGCGGGTGAATACGTCCCGCTCACCGCGCTGGTAGCGGCGCCACAGCTCGACCGACGCGTCGTGGTCGATCGCCCGCGCGATATCCACCGAAAGCGAGTTCAGCGACTCGACGACATGGCGCGGATTGCGGCTGTCTCCGGTCCGCGTCACAGGCTGGCTCTCAGCCGGCCGAGGACGCGCGGCCTGCGGCTCCTCCTCGCGGGAGGCGGCGCGAAGCAGGTCACGCATCCAGCCGCCACCTTCCTCGACGCGCTCATCGCCGGCCGCCGGGCGGGCGGGCTGCAAAGGACGCGTCGCCTGTTCAAGCCCCAGGCTGCCACGCAGCGCCGCGGCCGGCGCAGCGGGCTGCTGCTGGACCGTCGGCTGCTGCTGGACCACGGCTTGCTGCGGCGCGACGGAAGGTTGAACGACCGGGGCGGGCGCGGCCAGCGCCGGCTGCTGGCGAACCGGCTGGGCAACCTCGAGCTGCGTCGAAGACTTGCCGATGATCTCGGAGAGCTCCTGCAGTGCCTTGATCTGCTCGGCAACGGCACGCCGCATCACCGCGGCGTTTTCCTTGGCCTCTTCCGGCAAGTCGAAGGCGCCGCGCTTCAACTCCTCGCGAGTCATGTCGAGTTCCTTGCGGATCTCGCCGGCGGAACGACGAATGTCGTCAGTCGCGCCGCTGAAGCGGTTGATCGCTTCATCGATCGCCTGGCGCACGGCCTCGCGCAGCTGCGTTGCAACGCCGTCCGACTTCTTGCCGCTTTCGGCCAGCATCCGCTCGACGTCGGAGACCGAAGCTCCGATGCTGCCACGCAGGCGGGTCGCTGCATCCTTCGCGCGCTCCTCTGCATTGGAGAAGGCGCCTTCGAGCGCCTGGTTCGCTTCGTCGCCGGCCTTGGCGACGGCCTGGCGCAGGGCCTCGGAGGCGCTGAGCGCCCGGCCCTCGATTGCAGACAGCGTGTTGTTTGCGTCGGCGATCGAGCTTTCGACGCCGGTGCGCAGCGCGTCGGCGATCTGGCGCGACCGCTCCTCGGCGCGGGCGAACACGCCCTCGACGGAGGCGGCAGCTTCGCCGCCGGCCTCGGCAAGCGCGGTGCGCATGGCTTCCGCTGCTTCCGTGGCCCGTTGTTCGGTGCTCGACAGGAGCCGGCCGACATCGGCGAAGGAGGACTGGATGCCGCTGCGAAGGTTGCCGGCCACCTGGCCGGAGCGCTCCTCGGCGCGCTGGAAGGCGCCGTCGACGAAGCCCTCGAGCGCGCGCATCGTGCGTTCGATCTCCTCCGAACGCTGGACAAGACCCACGGAGAGGGTCCGCAGGGCGTCCTGCCGCTCCTCCAGCGTGCTGGCGAGGTTCGATTGCGCCGCTGCCAGCAGGTTGGAGGCTTGGCCAAGAACCTTGGAGTGATCCTCGAAGCGGCCGACGATGCCGCCGATCTGCGAGAGTGTCGATGCGGCGATGTCGGACAGCTTGTCGACACGGCCTTCGATGAGGCGGGTGGAGCTCGACAGCATGTCGGATGCATGCCGCGTCTGCTCGGAAACCTTCGCCGCGGCCGCCTCCAGACGCTGGTCCATGTCGCCGAGACTGCCGGTCGCCTGTTCGATGACCGATGCGATGGCGGAATTGTTGGTCGCGAGCTGGTCGATCAGCCCCATAGCGGTCGACTGCAGCCGGTTCTCGACCATCTTCATCGCCTTGGCGGTCTCTTCAGCCCGCATCGAGATCGCATCGAGCGTTTCGCTGGTCCGCTCGGTGATGGCGTTGACAAGCGCCGCGTTTTCGGCCCGCAGCCGGTCTGCGCTTTCCTGGGTCAGGGCGGCGATGCGCGCGGCCGCCTCCTTGCCCGTTGCTGCATATTGTTCGATGACCGGGCGCGCCTGCTCGTCGAGAAGACGGGTGAGTTCGAGCGAGCGGCCGGCAAGCATCGAATTCAGCTCACGGGTGCTTTCGTCGAGTGCACTGCGGATCGACTGGCCACGCGCATCAAGCGCCTTTTCCGCTTCCGTCAGGCTTTGCCGGATGCTCTGGGTGTGGCTGGCGATCTGATCCTGGGTCGAGGCCAGGCGCGCCGCTGCGGAATCCGCAGCGTCCGTGACCGTGCGGGCGAGGTTGGCATGGCGTGCCGCCGTCGCCGAGGCGGTCTCTTCGATCGAATTCGCGAACTCGGCATTGCGGGCAGCCAAGGCACTGGCGAAATCAGCACCGGCCTTGGAGAGCAGCTCGGCCGAACGTGCGGCTTCCGCGTCGATCTCCTGGGCGGCATCGCTGACGGCTCCGCGCAGGCTGGTGACGAGTGTTGCTGCCTTTCCTTCAATCGTTCGGTTGACGTTTTCGAGACCGATGTTGAGGGCGCGGTCCATCGTGCCGAGCCGCTCTTCGATGCGACCTGCACCGGCCTCCATCGCGGAAGCGATGCGGCCTGCACCGGCGTCCATGGCGGAATTGATGCGGGCTGCCGCGGTCTCGCTGATCCGGTCGATTTCGCCGGCGCGCTCTCCGAGGCTTTCGGCGATCCGTTGTCCGGCATTATCGACGATGGCGTTCACGCTGCCGACGCTATCGCGGATCCGATCTTCGAGAGAGCCGAGGGTCGTTTCAATGCGGCCGCCGGTGTCGTCGACGATGGCGCTGACGTTGCTGACGCCGCCGCGAATGCGGTCTTCCAGCGAAGCGAAGCTCGATTCGACCCTGGCGCCGGTTTCCTCGAGACGGCTGTTGATGCCGTTAAGCGAAATGTCGACGCGATTGGTCAGAGTGTCGGCTGCGAGACTGATCTGGTCGGCCGTCTCGGCGAGGCGTTCGGCGATGTTGCCGGTTGTCGAGCGCATGCGTGCATCGAGCGCTTCCGTGCCGCGGTCGATCGCGCCGGCCATCGAGGCCTGCCGCTCCTCGAGCGACATTTCAAGCATGCTGGCGCTGGTCGCCAGCGTCGTCGCCATCGCCACCGACTGGCCGGACAGCAGCTCTTCCAATCGCTCGCGGCCCTGGCCGACGGCGAGATCGATCGCCTTTATGCGGTCGTCGAGCGTCGAGCGGATCTGGTCACGCGTCGTCGTCAGGGTATCCCGCAGGTGTTCGGCCTTGCCGGAAAGCGTCTGGTCGATCTCGGCCGCGTTGCTGGCAAGCGACGCGGCCGCTTCCGAGGCACGTGCGGCGAGTGCTTCGGTACTGCGCTCGATCGCGCCGGCGATCGAAGCCTGCCGCTCCTCGAGCGACATTTCGAGCATGCTGGCGCTGGTCGCGAGCGTCGTCGCCATTGCCATCGACTGGTCGGACAACAGCTCTTCCAATTGTTCGCGGCCCTGGCCGACGGCGAGATCGATCGCCTTTATGCGATCGTCGAGCGTCGAGCGGATCTGGTCGTGCGTCGTCGTCAGCGTCTCCCGCAGGTGGTCGGCTTTGCCGGAGAGCGTCTGCTCGATCTCGACCGCCTTGCCGGCGAGCGACGCCGTCGCCTCCGAGGTGCGTGCAGTCAGCGCCTCGGCGATCTGAGCGCTGGTTCCCGCCAGCGAGTCGGAAATCCTGCCGACGCGGCTGCTGAGATCCTCGGCGATGCGCGCGCTTGTGTCGGTGAGGGTGTCGGCGATCTGGCCGACGCGGCCGCCAAGGTTCTCGGCGACCTCGGAGACACTCTGCGAAAGCTTGTTCTCTATCTCGCCGACGCGGTCGGTCATCGTCTCGGCCACGGCCATAGCGCGGAAGGTCAGGCTGTCGGCGACATCTTCGGCGTGGCGGCTGAGCGAGTCCGCCATCTCAGTGGCGCGTGCCGACATGGTCGTATTGATTTGAGCGGCGCGCTCGGAGAGCACGCCGTCGAGGGCTGCCGTCTGGCTGGCGAGCGTGTCGGTTATCGCCTGGCTGCGCTCCGACAGAACTCCTTCGAGTGTCGTCGTCTGGCCGGTCAGGGCCGCGGAGATCGTCTGGCCACGTTCGGAGAGAACGCGCTCCAGGCGATCGGCCGTGCCGCCGACCGCGTCCTCGAGCGCGCTTGCGCCGGAGGTGAGGGCGGCTGACAGCGCGGCGGTGCGCTCCGAAAGCGTATTGTCCAGCCGATGCTGGCTGGCAGCGATCGCGCTGGTGATCTCGTCGGTGGAACCCATGAGCGTCTGCTCGATGCGGGCATGGGCGGATTGCAAGCCGTCGATGAAGGCGGATGTCCGGGAATCAAGACCTTCCGTCAGGCGCTGTTCGCTCGTCGTCAGCGCATTGGCGAGCGCATCGGCGCGCTGGCCGAAGCCGCCTTCGATCCTTTCCTGCGCTTCCGTCAGAGCGCCCATCAGCGAACTGGTCTTGTCGGAAAGCACGCCCTCGATGCGGCTGTGAGCATTGCCGATCAGGTTGCTGAGTTCCGTGGTGCGATTGCCGATCGTCTCTTCGATGAAATCCTGTGTTGCTCCAAGCGCCGTCGCGAGTGTCAGAGACTGGTCGGAGAGCGCAGAACCGATTTTCTCGACACTGCTGTCCAAGGCAGTGCCGATCGCATCCGAACCGCCGGACACGGTTTCGTTGATCCTGTGCAGGCTCTCCATCAGCTTGGTGTCGAGCAGGCTCGCCCGCTTGTCGAAGGCGCTGGCGAACTCGTGGAAGCGCTCGTCGAAGGCGGTCGCCAGGTGTCCGACGGTCGTCTGCAGCTTCTCTTCGAAGAAGCCGCCGCGCAGATCCAGGTCCATGATCGCGTCGTCGGCGCTCGATTTGAGGCTCTGGCGGAAGCTTGCGCCCTTTTCGTCCAGTGCCGCATTGAGCGACGAAAGCATGTCTTCAAGGCCGCCGGTGATCGCCTGTTGGCCGACGCTCAGGCTTTCGTTGAGGTCGCGGGTTCGCGCGATCAAGGTTTCGTTCAGCTGGCGGGCGCGCTCGTTAAGAGCGGTGTTCAGCTTCTCGGTGCTTGCATCGAGCGTCGAGGCGCGGGTTTCGAACTGGCTGAGCAGCTGCTCGCCGCGCTTCGTCAGGTTCTCGCTGAGGGCGTCGAGCCGCACGTCGAATTCTTGGCTGAGCGTCACGCCGGCGTTCGTCAGGCCGGAAAGCAGAGCGTCGGTGCGGCTCTCCAGCATGGTGCCGAGGGTCTGCAGCGCATGGTCGGATTTCTCGCTGAGGGCCGCGGCGCGCGTGTCGATCAGCGATGCGAAGGCTTCGCCGGAGACCGCGATGCGCGACGCGATATCTTCGCTTGCGAGTTCCAGGTCATCCTTCAGCTTGCCGTGCGCGCCGGCGATCGCCGAGCGGATCCGCTCGGAATGGCCGATGATCGCTTCTCGCTCCAGCCCCAGTTCCTGAACCAGGGTGCGAACGCGCAATTCGTTCTCGCTGTAGCTGCGTTCAAGGGCACTGACTTCGGAGTGGACAAGGGCTTCGAGTTCGGTCGCCCGTGCGATGGTGCGTTCGATGCCCTCGTTCATGGCCGAGACTTCGCGGCGAACCGCCTGGCCGACGGTCATGACACGCTCCGCTGCAGCGGTTTCAGGTTCGGCCAACCGCAGGGCGACCTCGGCCATCGAGCGGGCCGCGTTGCGCAGTTCCTGGGCCCGCGCAATCATGATCGCAAAGGAGAAAAAGAGCATGATCGGCAAGGCGATGCCGATCAGTATGCCGATCGCTCCGGGCGTGGCCGCAAGATCGCCGAGAGAGCGTATCTGCCAGATCTGCGGCGCATAGAGGAGGTGGCCGATCGCAATGCCGGCAAGTGCCCACACCAGCGATATCAGCGCCGCGACGCGGATCGCCGCCCGGCTGGATCGAATTTCGAGGGAGCGGAGCATTGCCGCAGGCGATCTGCGCGTATCGTCATTGGCCGGGGAAAGGGCCGGCTGCTTCGGGGCGGGCTCCGGGGCAAGCGTTCGAGGCGTTTCGCTCGTCCGGGCCCTTTGCGCTTCCGGCTGTTCCTTCATGGCGCGCTTGTGCTCGGATGTGGCCGCCTTCGTGCTGGGCTCGGACACCTTTTCCTCCGGATCATCCAAGGAATTCTTGTCGTTCAAGGCCGACTTCAGGTCGTCAAAGTCGATCTTCAAGGCAGCTTCCAGGGCCTGGAATGCCTTTTCGTCGATCGATTCGTTGCTCTTCTTCGTCGCCATAGGGATACGCCTCACTACTATTGCCCGCTCATGGCCGTCTCGTTGGCGCCGCTTCCGGACCATGAGACTCCCTCAACCAGGACGGTGACCCGCAAGCTACGCGCAAGACATTCGCGCAATACTCCCACTGGTCACCACTGCATCGCCTCGGTGGAATAGCCGCAGCTCTCGTCTCAGGACACCGGGCGCGCAGCTTATCCACCAGAACAGTTGCCACTTTCATATGCAGACCTGTTCCTAATCGTATCGTAGTGACACATTAGCCTGGTTCTTACAATTAAGCGCAATCCGCATTCGTTAGAATCCTAATGAATTCTTAATGGGGCGGTGATGCCGAGCTCCGAAAAACCAAGGGAAACAGCCTGTTTGGCAAACGTTAACCATGCCATCAGATTTCGGACGCCATCGCGACGCCTTTAAGCCGATCGCAGCGAAGCTCCCCGAGGATACATGTCTGAAAACGGTGCGTTTGCCCGATGCATTGTCGATCAGGACCTGATGTATCGTCAATTAGGGAAATGGGCTCATGGCGGCGCTGAGAATAGCCTTCGAAACACCGGACCATCCGGCAAATTCATCTCCTGCCGGGAGACAGCCTATCGACTTTGTGGAGCTTTCCAAGCAAACCATGGGAGACAAGGACCTCGAAATCGAGGTTCTTCAGCTCTTTGCGCGCCAGGCGCGCCAAATAATAGCCGACATCGGCGACGCGGATGCAGTCGGGTGCGGCCAGTCGGCCCACCGCTTGAGGGGGGCGGCGCTCGCGGTCGGGGCTACCCGTGTTGCCGAGGCCGCCGCCGCCATAGAGCAGCGGCCCACCGACTGGACCCTGCGCTCGGCACTCGGCGCAGCCGTGCTCGAAACCGAGCTTTTCATCCTCAAGCTGTGCCGCTGAGCCCCCGGGCGAGCGGCCGATCGTGGCCGTTTTGCGGGGGGCGCTCCGCAAGCCGGGACGGCTCGTGTTGACTGGCCATCCGAATTGTTGGAAGAAACTGCCCTGAATTCAGGCTGGCCGTGCCTGCCGCCGGCGGTCGGCGCTCGCTACTGCATGTTTCCTTAAATCGGAGCCGATTTGAGGATAAAACTTGCAGCAATTCAAAGTGCTGCAGCGACCCTTGTGCGTTCAAGAAAGACGCACGGCGCTGCAGCGGATCCCATCCATTCATTCCGGAAAGAGAAATGACAAAACTTACGATCGTAGCCTTTGACGGCACGCGCCACGACCTCGATGTCGAGAACGGCTCCACGGTCATGGAGAATGCGGTTCGCAATTCCGTGCCGGGAATCGAGGCCGAATGCGGCGGTGCCTGTGCCTGCGCAACCTGTCATGTCTATGTCGACGACGCTTGGGCGGCGGCAGTCGGCGCCCCGGAAGCGATGGAGGAGGACATGCTGGACTTTGCCTATGACGTACGGCCGACGTCGCGGCTCTCCTGTCAGATCAAGATAAGCGAGGCCCTGGATGGCCTGGTGGTGCATGTGCCCGAGCGCCAAGCCTAATGCATGTCGCCCGAAAGCGTGCAGCGGTTTTGGGACGACGACATGCACAGAAACAAAGACCTAAAGCGCGCCGCGTGAATACGTTCGAGCGCGTCGCGCTTTAGGCCTATCCGGTAGCGTCCGCCCCGTTCGGTCTATCCACACCTTGGACACACCGCGCAAAAAAATGCCTCGCTGGTCATGGCGACGAGCGAGGCAAGGGGGGCGTATCGCATACAGATGAGGGAGGGAACACCTGCTGCACCAAGACACGCCAGGAGAACCTGTTTTGCCTCATCGCGCGCGGCCTTATCGAGCACCCACAAGCAATGAAGCGAACCGCATCAAGTACAAGTCGACGATCCAAATGCGACGTTTTTACTGTCGACCTCGCAAGATAAATGACCAAACCACAGAGCGGTTGAACTTTCGCTCCGCCACTCGTTTCATGGTGTCAATATAGCTGAGTCGTTTATCGGCGGCTATCGTTAGATTCCGCCAATAAAATACTGTGGGTTTCCGCTCCGTTGCCAAAAGGATTGCGGGCGAAGTCACATTGTTCTTCAGGGTGGTGGCGTTTGGCGAAACTGTCCGGGCGCAGCCGGTGGTCAGCACCGGCGTCGCTAGCGCTCGGCTTTCTTCAGAGATTCCAGGCGATGTTGCAGCAGCCGTATCATTCGGCGGTCGAAGTTCGCCGCTTCCGTGCGGTCGAAGCGCGCCTGGTCCTTGTCGTGGCTTGCGACTTCGGCGGCACTGACTTCGGCCACCCGTGCCTGCATAAGCTCACAATCTTCCTCCGGCTTCAGTCCAAGAAACGCCCTTTCCATCTGACGGGCGTGATTTCGCGCAATCTCGGCATGGCGCTCCTCATGGCGCTTGATGTCGGCCGCGAGCGTATCCCAGACGAGAGCGAGATCCCGGCCTGCCTGCCGGCGATACTTCCAGCGCGGCAAGATGATACGCGTGCTCAGCGTCACGCGTGCCGTGCCGACAGCACAACGCCCGCCGCGGCTGACATAGCTTATGGTGCCGCCGAATTTGATTCGGGTGGCGCCGGGGTGGCGCGTGCCGGTGTTCTTCATCAGCGGGCCGCTGGAGGCAAGGGCCTTGTCAAGCTCCGCCGCCGTACGTCCGCCGATCGAGAAATAGGTGACGCTCTTACTGATCAAGGTCTCGCCCGAGGCACTGCCAAGCGGAAGGCCGACGAGAAGTGCGATCAGGGCGGCTCTCAGCGGATTACGAACTCGGAACATAGGTCGGCACTCGTGGATTGAAGTTGACGCAAGCTTGCGGCATAGCCGGGACGAGCGCAACAGAAATCGGCCCATTCCGAAGTCGACAAATCGATAGCTGCGTGAAAGAATCGTACTAACCCTTTGCTTTCAAAGGCGCCTGCTCTTCCGCATTGCCGACGAGGATGGCGCCGACCAGAGCCGCGGACCGCCCGAAGATGACCTACAATCCATTCCAGAGATTTCATTGGCAACTGGCGCATGGGCGCAGTCTGGAACTGGGGCCGCGCGGTGTGCTGATGGCGATCATCAATGTGACGCCGGACTCCTTTTCCGATGGCGGCCGCTTTGCCGATGCCACGGCTGCCGTCGCGGCGGCGACGCGTGCGCTCGATGATGGCGCGGCGATCCTGGACATTGGCGGCGAGTCGACCCGCCCCGACGCGGATCCGGTCGATGCCGCCGAGGAACAGGCGCGGATTCTCCCGGTGATCCAGGCGCTGGCCAGCCAGACGGATGCGATCATCTCGGTCGATACCTATCGCGCCGAAACGGCGCGTTTGGCCGTCAAAGCGGGCGCTCATATTGTCAACGACGTGCATGGTCTGCAGCGAGAACCGGCGATCGCGCAAGTCGCTGCCGAGTCGGGCGCCGGACTTTGCATCATGCATACGGGGCGTGATCGGCGGAAGCTCGGCGACGTCGTCGAGGATCAGTTCCAATTTCTGAACCGCTCGCTGGAGATAGCCTCCGAGGCAGGTGTCACGCGCGACCGAATCGTCCTTGACCCCGGTTATGGCTTCGCGAAGGACGCGGATGAGAACCTCGAACTCATGGCCCGATTTGCGGAATTGCATCGGTTTGGCCTGCCGTTCCTGGTCGGCACCTCGCGCAAGCGCTTCATTGGCGCGGTTACCGGCCGCGAGGCGAGAGACCGCGACGCCGGTACCGCGGCGACGACTGCGCTCCTCCGTAGCGCCGGGGCTGCAATCTTTCGGGTGCATGATGTCGCAATCAACAGGGATGCACTGGCGGTAGCGGATGCTATGCTCAGCGCAAAGAACAGCCGACGGGACACGAAGCCATGACTGCGACCTACACGATTACCCTGAAGAACTGCGCCTTCTTTGCGCGCCATGGCGTGCTCGACGAGGAGGAGTTCCTCGGCCAGCGTTTCTTCGTGGACGCCGAACTCGAGGTGGAGCAGGGCACGGCGCTTGCCGAAGACTGCATCGACGATACCGTGCATTATGGAATCGCCTTTGCCGAGATCGAAAGGATCGTGACGGGGCGCAGGCGCTACCTGATCGAGTCTCTGGCGCTCGAAGTCGCCAAGACTTTGTGCGCTCGTTTTCGGCAGATACGCCGGGCGAAAGTGTCCATCCGCAAGCCCAATGCTCCGGTCCCAGGGGTCCTGGACTACGTGGAAGTCACGGTCGAGCATGTTGCAGGGTAAGAAATGGCGGTACGCTACATTGGGCCTGGGGGGCAATATCGGCGATCCGCGTCGCGCGATGGCGGACGCGCTGCGGGCGCTCGACGAGCGGCCGGACTGCCGGGTCACGGCGGTTTCGCGGCTCTACCGGACGCCGCCCTGGGGAAAGACCGACCAGGACTGGTTTTTCAATGCCTGCGCAGCGGTCGAAACCACGCGCGACCCCGAAGCGCTGCTTGAAATCTGCCTCGAGATCGAGCGGGTGATGAAACGCGTCCGCAAGGAGCGCTGGGGGCCACGCACGATCGATATCGATCTCCTGACCTTCGAAGGAGCGAGCTTGACGGCCGACAGGCTGCAATTGCCGCATCCGCGCATGATCGAGCGTGGCTTCGTGTTGATGCCGCTTGCCGATTTTGCCGCCGACCTTGAAGTAGCGGGCAGAACGGTCGGCGAGTGGCTGGCGGACGCAGACGTGACCGGGATCGAGGTCGCCGAGGAGGGGGACTGGTGGCGGGCCGGCAATTGATGGCAGTGCGGGGCTCGGCCGTGCAGAGTTATACAGTGCCTGGCGCCGGTCATGATTTCTATGCCATCGAAGGACAAACGCTCAGGCTGTGTCTTGCGAGGATCGAAGGCTTCCTCAAGCTGCGGTAGAGCTCCGGCAATGGCCGGAGCCGACCGATGGAGCTACTCGATCGAGCCGACGGCAATGTTGTCCATCTGCCTGTTGAGGCTGACGCCGATGACCGGCACCATCGTCTCCTCAACCTTGACGGAGATCGTGATGTTCATCGTCTCTGCGTTCTGCAGGCGGGCAATCATCGCACCATTCAATTTTTTACGGTTGATCCCAACGACCACCTTGTCGCTGGCGACGTTGCCGGAAACGATGTCCAGGCCCTTGCCGTCGGCGCCATCGAGGAACTTGCCGGTGTAGCTGCCACCCTTCTGCGTGATCGTCGCCGACATCGGCTGCTTGAACACGCCGACGCGGCAGAAGCCGTCGAGCTTTATGCCGGCTTCCTTGCCTGAACTCGGCTCGCCGGTCAGGTCGCAGGTGAATTTGGTACCCTTGTATTTGCCCGCGACGATCTCGCCGGGACCTTTCCATTGCCCGGCGACCTTCTCGAAGAAGGCCTTGTCACGGGTGCCGGAAGATGCCGGCGTCGCAATAGCTGCAATGGCTGCAAGCGCGATGGCGGCAACGCCGCGAACAATCAAAGAAGGGCGCGAGAACATGATCGATCCTTGATGGGTCAACGTCGAAATCTGGCAACCACATTTGCGTTAAAATGGTTAATGGAGGGTTTCCGTGCCGCTCTGGAAAGCATTCTTCAGGCGCCGTTCGAGCCCTCGGATCTCGAAGCGCCCGGCGTCAGGTCAGCCAAGAAATCCCCTATGCCCGGGCGCTTCAGCGCTCGAAACGGCATCGGCCGGCAGAGATCCATGGCGGCAATGCCAATACGCGCGGTCATGAGGCCGTTGATCACGCCCTCGCCGAGTCGGGCGGAGAGCTTGGAAGCCAGGCCGTGGCCGAGGACCTGCTGAATCAGGCTGTCGCCCGCGGCGATGGAGCCGGTGACCGCCAGATGGGCGATCACATCGCGCATCAGCCGCAGCAGGCCGAGCGTGCCGGGCCGCCCTCCATAAAGTTCCGCCATTGCCCGGATCATCCGCGCCGACTCGTAAAGGACGTAGCCGAGGTCGACGAGCGCACGGGGACTGACAGCGGTGACGATCGAGACGCGTTTCGAACCGGCCAGGATGATTCGGCGGGCGTCGCGATCGAGCGGGGCAAGGAGCTCCCGCTCCGTCAGTTCGAGAAGATGGGGAGCGTCGATGATCTCGCCCTCGGTTTCCGCAAGCCGCGCCCGCCCCTTGGCGGTGCGTGGATTGGCGGCAAGCAGGCGGACCAGTCGCGCTGTCGTGGCTCGTGCGGCCTTGCTGTTGCCGAGCGCCGTTACCTCGGTGACCTCCGATTTCAGTTTCTGGATCGCCGTCAGTTGCATCATGCCGGCGAGTTCGCGCCCGACGACGACCAGGAAAGCGAGGGTGCCGATCGCCACGACCCCCACCGCCGCATAGCCGAGCCAATCGGCACGCGAGAAGAGATCGCGCACGAGGTGGTCGATCCACAGTCCCGCGGCGAGCGAAAGGACAATGGCGAACGCGCCGGCGGCCACCTTGCCGAAGGAGAGGCGGCGGCGGCGGGGTCGAGCCTCGGGCGGATCGAGCGCCTCGATGGCAGCGGTCGTCGCCATGAACGGGTCTTCCGCATCGGGCGTCAATATGACCTTGTCGCTGAAGCTCGCAGGGGGACGACCTGGCGCTTGCGAGCGCTCTACCGCACGCGTTTCCGGTTCCATCGGGAAAACGGCAGGCTTGCGGGGGCGATGCTTCGGATCGTCACTCATGCCAAACGATCTCCAAGCAGGAACTGCATGGCCCGGTCGAGCCGGATGTGCGGGACGGAGAGCTTCAGTCCGCCGCGCGTCTCCTCGAGATGGGGGGGACGGAAACGCACGAAATTAAGCTCTGGCATCGCGTGCTCCGATTCGGCCGGGATCGACGCGGAGCCGCCAAAATCCTGGAACAGGACTTCAGGAGCTTCCGGTAAATCACCGGGAAATATGGCTGTTTTTCTCTCACCGTCAAAAACATCGCCGTTGATCCTCTCTCCGGCGATCGGCGTGCCGACGATGACGGGCAGGGCGTGACCGTCATGATTGACGGTTGCCTCGCGCGTCGCCCGGACGGAGGCGAGCGCCATGACTTCGAGGCCGGCGCCGCTCATGCCGATACGATCGGCGGCACGGCCGACGAGGCGCGCCGCGATCCGTTCAAGCCGATCATGGCTCTCATGGTGGAGGTGATCGGCCTTCGTGGCGGCGATGAGCACACGATCGATGCGTCGTGTCAGAAAGGTGGAGAGCCACGAATTGGTCCCCGGTCGAAAGCAGGCGAGCACGTCTGCCAGCGCCTGCTCCAGGTCTCTCAACGCCTCCGGGCCGCGATTGATCGCCTGGAGCGCATCGACGAGGACGATCTGGCGGTCGAGCCGGGCAAAGTGCTCGCGGAAAAATGGGCTGACTACATGCGTCTTGTAGGCTTCGTATCGCCGTTCCATCATCGCCCAGAGCGAACCCTTGGGTGCCCGTCCTGGAGGCAGGTTCGGGAGCGGCGAGAAGGTGAGGGCGGGCGACCCCTCGAGGTCGCCGGGCATCAGGAAGCGGCCGGGGGGCAGGGTGGAGAGCGAATGGTCGTCCTCCTTGCACGCCTTGAGATAGGCGGTGAAGCTCTCCGCGAGACGGCGGGCGCTGCCCTCGTCGGCCGCCGTTTCCGCCCCGCTCGCGGAGGCAAGTGCCAGCCATTCGCGAGACAAAGCAGCGCGCGCCCCGAAACGAGCCCGCTTCACAGTCGTCTCGCTGAACTGCCGGAAATCCTGGGCGAGGAGGGGCAGGTCCAGCAGCCATTCGCCCGGATAATCGACGATATCGATCGACAGGCGCCCGGCCGAAAACATCCGGTTCCAACCGCTTGCACTTTCGTAATCAAGAGTGATGCGCAATTGCGAGATCGCCCTTGTCGAATCCGGCCAGACCCGGTCGCGCACGAGTGCGGCAATGTGGTCTTCGTACTGAAAACGCGGGACGGCATCGTCGGGCTGTGGCTCCAGCCGTACCTTCGACACCCGCCCGGAGCGGACCGGCTCGAAAAGCGGCAGGCGTCCGCCGTTCAGCAGGTTGTGGACCAGTGAAGAGATGAAGACGGTTTTGCCTGCCCGCGACAGGCCGGTCACACCTAGCCGGAGGGAAGGACTGACGAGCCCGGCCGTGCGATCGGCGAGGTTGTCCAAGGCGATCAGTGCGCCGTCTTTGAAGCTGGTCAGTAAGGACGCCAAATGTCTCCGCCCCTTGGGGATTGTTCCATCGATCCAGCGCTACTGCCGGTATCCCAACGGATTACGGGCATCCACGTGTTTTGCGATATAGGAAATGTTTCCGTCTGCGCAATGACGCACCGCGATTTGACTCCCATCCGGACCATATTCGTACGTGATGAAGGACCGGGTCACTGCCCTGCGACTTCCTCGGGCTCGGGGATCAGCAATGTCGAAAGCACCGCGGCCGGGATGCGGCCGGCGCTGGGAGGTGCCGAGAAATCGACGACTGCCAATCCGGCGGGCGGATAGCCGTTCGCCAATGCCGCAGCCGATTGCTCCTCGCCAAGATACTTCCGCAAAACGTCCTCGATCATCGGATTGTGTCCGATCAGCATAAGCGAAGTCCGGTCAGCATGCGCTTCGACAAGATCGGTGTATACGCCGGCAGGGCCGGCGTATAGTTGGTCGACGTAGCGGACATCCAGGTCTTCGCCAAGCGCCCGGCGGAATGGTTCGGCGGTCTGGCGGCAGCGCACCGCGGTCGAACACAGGACGAGATCCGGGCAGATCCCATGATCTGACGCGCTCTGTGCAATCAGTTCCGCCTCGGCATAGCCGACGTCATCAAGCGTGCGGTCGAAATCCCTCTGTCTGGGCAGGGCCCAGCCCGACCGGGCGTGTCGCAGGAGGATGAGGCGGAATGCCGGAGCGCTGTCTTGCATATATCCATCCGAATCTGACGCGGCCGGCATAGGGCGAACCTCTGTCTTTGGCGGGATACCGTCGCATCGGTAACTTGTCTCCCTGCGAGCACAAAGATCAAGCCGTTCTCCACGGTTTTCGTTCGGCAATCTCACGGCCACTGAAATGGCGCATGCGGTCACCGGATGTCGCAATTGGCAATGTGAGTGAACCGCTGCACCCTGCGCGCTCAAGGTGATGGCGAAAGCTTGCTGTCGAGCGCCGGCGGGAATATTATGGAGACCGTTTCATGTGTAATTTTGATGAAATATTCGCCAGTTAGCCTGGAATGCAAGCATTGTTAAAATAAGCGTAGGTGTCCTCCGCGAGGCTTGAATCAAGCCCTTCATAGGTCTATACACCGCCGCAATGAGATGTTCTTCAGGAGAATCGCGTTGAGTGAGAAGATCGATCTTAGTACCTATGTCCTCTCCGAGGACGAGGATTTCATGAATGCCAACCACCGGGCATATTTTCGTGCAAAGCTGAATGCCTGGAAAAACGATATCCTTCGCGAAGCCCGCGAGACGCTGGATCACCTGGCTGAGGAGAGCGCCAACCATCCGGATCTCGCCGACCGAGCCTCCTCAGAAACAGACCGCGCCATCGAATTGCGCGCACGGGACCGCCAGCGGAAGCTCATTGCCAAGATCGACGCCGCATTGCAGCGCTTGGACGAGGGTACCTATGGCTATTGTGAAGAAACGGGTGAACCGATCGGCTTGAAGCGCCTGGACGCCAGGCCGATTGCAACGCTTTCGATCGAAGCCCAGGAGCGTCACGAGCGTCGGGAGAAGGTCTATCGCGACGAGTAGGCTCGGTTTTTCAGACTTGCAAAGACGGCGCGGCGTAGTCGCGCCGTTTTTCTTTGCCTTTTTGGGAGAATTCCGAGAACAGCCGGTAGCGGCGCTCCACTGGTCAAGGTTTGCGACCCGCGGAAATGTCGGCCAGCATGCGGCTCATCTCTTCCTCGATCGATTCTTCCTTGCGGTCGTCCTCCAGTGGCGGGCCGAGGACCGGTTCCTGGCGCGCGGCGGCGGCCGTTGGGCGGGCCTCCGGCTTCGGCGCCACCGTGGATGAGAGCCGCTGGAGATCGCCGCTGATTTCCGCGTCGAGGAACCGTTCGAAGTCCGCCGCCTTGTCGACGGCGACCGGTCTCTCAATAGTGGCCGGACTTTCGACGGCGACCGGTTCGGCCGGCCGGGAAACGGGCGGAAGCTGGACGGGCCGCGGAGGTTCCGGCGTCTCTGATACCGGTTGCGGGAACCGCTCGTCGCGAGAGGGTTGCGTCATGGGAAGAATCCGTTCGCGCGCCGCCCTCAGAGCATCCTGAGGCGATACGGCGGCGGACACAGGAAGGACTGCAGGGGCGGAGGGCGATGTCCTGACGACGGGCTCCGGCCGAGGCGGCGGTTCGACCGGCATGGGACGCCGTTGCACGGTTGCCTCGGGCTTCGGTGCGGGCTCCGGCTCCCGGACGGGTACCGCGCGCGGCGGCTCATCGGATCCCACCGGCCGGATCGGTTCTATTTTTGCGGTTTCCGCAGGTGCGTGCGCCGAGACCGGTTGAGGTGCCGGGGCGGAATGCTCCGGCGCGGCTGGCGATTTGGTAACCTGCCGTTCCGCCGTCGCGGCGACGGGAGCGGCGGCTGCCGCCGCATCGTCAGGCACGATGCGGCTTTCGATGACGATGTCTGTGGGCCCGCCGATCATGATGAGATGCTCTACGTCGTCGCGGCGGACGAGCACGAGCCGGCGACGCGTATCGACCGCGGCGGCATCGAGCACGGCGAGCCGCGGCTGTCGGTTCTTGCCGCCGCGTACGAAGGGAGACGAGGGTCTGTTTCGCATGATCCAGAGCACCGCCACGAGGCACAGCAGGCCGATGGCGACGGCTCCGGCGGCGATGATGAATCGGCTACCGTTGTCCCCGACCAACGTTTCCATCATGGGCTGAACTCCCTTCTTGTCGTTCTTGTCGTTCGCATTGCAACATTTGACGGCTTTTTTCGGGCCGGGACAAGGTTGCGCCCGACATTCCCTGTGAATTGACTGTTGCGCTTCCGCCGAGACGCTTTCTGCTGTTATCTCTGATTGTTAAAGATGATTCCAGTTCGATGAAGCGGATGGGTACACTCGGATCTCGCGAAGCCTTGTCGAATGCCGGCGACTGCATAGGACCTTAAACCGGACCGGTTTTGGGGATAAATTATGCGGCAATTCAAAGCATTACGGTGGCCCTTGTGCGTCCGCGGGGTGCGCGGCGCGGCAAGTCAGCGGGGTGCCGGTGTAGCGGCGGACGAACCCGCCAGCAGGTGAGGACCCGATGACGAAATTGCGGCAGTCAGGTGATTACCAGATGCCGGTTGTGGACCGGGGCGTGCGGCCGGGTACCGTGTTCAGGATCATCGTGCTGGCGGTGGTGTTGACGGCTTCCGCCGCCGCCTTCGTCGTCTTCAAGAACCAGCTCGAGAACGAAATCGTCCTCGGTATTCTCGGCGTGCTGGCGATGGTCGGGATATTCTTCCTCGTTTCGTCGGTAATCGGGTTCATCGAGGTGATGCCGCAGTCCCGGCCGGATGAACTGGCGCGCGCCTTTCTCGATGCCCATGAGGACGGCACCGTGGTCACCGACCGCAAGGGACGCATCGTCTATGCGAACGCCGCCTACGGCGCGTTGACCGGCGCGAAGGGCGCCGCCGGCATCCAATCGCTGGAAACCATCCTGTCGCGAAACCGCGAGGCGACCGAGGCGATCTACCGGCTGACCAACGGCCTGCACGAGGGCAAGCAGGGGCACGAGGAATTCCGTCTTCTGAAACCTTTGGCAAATGGCGCAATGACGGGTTCGGGAGCGCATTGGTTTCGCCTGAAGGCGCGCGTGCTGCCGCTGGAGGACGCCAACAGCAATCCGCTCTATCTCTGGCAAATTGCCGATATAACGGCCGAGCGCGATGACCAGGAGCGCTTTTTCAAGGAACTGCAGAACGCCATCGACTATCTCGACCATGCGCCGGCCGGCTTCTTCTCCGCCGGACGCAAGGGCGAAATCTTCTACGTCAACGCCACGCTTGCCGATTGGCTCGGGATCGATCTCACCAAGTTCCAGCCGGGATCGATCAGCATTGCCGATCTCGTCGCCGGCGAGGGACTGGCGCTCATACAGTCCGTGCAGGCCGAACCCGGCCTCAAGAAGACGAAGGTGCTGGACCTCGATCTGCGCAAGGGGAACGGCCGGAGTCTGCCGGTAAGACTGATCCATCGCGTTTCCTCGACCCGCGACGGCGCGCCTGGGGAAAGCAGGACGATCGTCATGTCTCGTGAGGGCGAAGACGGCGATCAGTCGGCGTCGAGCGCGGCGATGCGGTTCACGCGCTTCTTCAACAACACGCCGATGGCCATCGCCTCGGTGGACGGCGACGGACGGATCCTCAGAACCAACGCTCCGTTCCTGAAGCTCTTCGCCGGCCTCGTTTCGCAGGACGACGTCGAGCGCGGCATAAGGATCGACGCGGTCATGCACGAAGCCGAGCGGATCCAACTTGAAGAGGCGCTCGCCGCGGCGAAGGACCGGCAAGGCGACATAGCGCCGATCGATTCGCTGCACCCGGCCGATGAAGGTCGCCACTTCCGCTTCTATGTGAATGCCGTCATCGACCAGAGCGATCAGGCGCCGGAGGAAGCGGCGATCGTCTATGCACTGGAGATCACCGAGCAGAAGGCGCTCGAGAACCAGATGGCACAGACGCAGAAGATGAATGCGGTGGGAACGCTCGCCGGCGGCATCGCGCACGACTTCAACAACGTGCTGACGGCGATATTGCTTTCCGCCGATCATCTGCTGCTTTCGGCGCGCCCGGCGGATGCGACCTTCGCCGATCTGATGGAAATCAAGCGGAATGCCAACCGCGCCGCCGTCCTGGTGCGGCAATTGCTCGCATTCTCGCGCAAGCAGACCATGCGGCCGACCGTCCTCAATCTCACCGATGTCATCGGCGACCTCAGGATGCTTGTCGATCGGATGACCGGCACCAATGTCAAGGTGGACGTCGACTATGGCCGCGACCTCTGGCCGGTGAGGACCGATCTCGGCCAGTTCGAACAGGTGCTGCTCAATCTGGCTGTAAATGCCCGCGACGCCATGCCCGGGGGCGGAACGATTACGCTCAGGACGCGAAACCTGCCGGCAAGCGAAATTGCCGCAATCGGGCGTCGAGAACTGCCGGAAGACGACTTCGTCCTGGTGGAAGTCTCCGACCAGGGAACGGGGATTCCGGCCGAGATCATGGACAAGATCTTCGAGCCGTTCTTCACGACGAAGGAGGTCGGCAAGGGTACGGGCCTCGGGTTGTCGATGGTCTATGGCATCGTCAAGCAGTCGGGCGGCTATATCTATCCGGATTCGGAGGTCGGCAAAGGCACGACCTTCCGCATCCTGCTGCCGCGTTATGTGGAAAGCGCCGAGGCGCGGGAAGAGACCACTCCGAGCGAGGCGGCTGCTGCGAGCGCTTCGGGACCGGCAAGCGAGCCAAGCGCGGCGCCGGCTGCGCAGACCGAGCCTACGGATCTCACCGGCGATTCTGCCGTGGTACTCCTCGTCGAGGACGAGGAAGCAGTGCGTCGCGGCGGCAAGCGGATGCTCGAGACACGCGGCTATACGGTTCATGAGGCGGGATCGGGCATCGAGGCGCTGGAGATCATGGACGAGCTCGACGGTGCGGTCGATATCGTCGTGTCGGACGTGGTGATGCCGGAGATGGACGGGCCGACGCTGTTGCGCGAATTGCGGAAAAAGTACCCGGACCTGAAGTTCATCTTCGTGTCGGGCTATGCGGAGGATGCCTTTGCCCGCAACCTGCCGGCCGATGCCAAGTTCGGCTTCCTGCCGAAGCCGTTCTCGCTGAAGCAACTGGCAGTGGCCGTCCGTGAAATGCTGGATTCGTGAGGCCGTGCAGTAGCCCGGAAGATGGCCCGACGCGTTTGGCGCCGGGCGCTAGACTTCTCCTATTTCGCCTTGCTTGCCGCCAACGCGACGGCGATTTCGGCTGCAAGGCGCGCGTTGTTTTCGACAAGGGCGATATTGGTGTCGAGGCTTCGCCCCTCGGTCATGTGGTAGAGGTTGTCGAGCAGATAGGGTGTCACCGCCTTGCCGGAGATCCCGTCGCTCGCCGCATTGTCCAGCGCACGCGCGATGTAGATCTCCATTTCCTCCCGTGGAATTTCGCTTTCTTCCGGAACCGGATTGGCGACCAGCATGCCGCCGTCGACGCCGAGCAATTCGCGCATCCGCTGGAAATTGGCGATAGCCGCCGGGCTGTTCAGCATAAGCGGGCTCTTGATGCCCGAATCGCGCGACCAGAAGGCGGGGAAGTCCTCGCTGTCATAGGTGACGACCGGGACGCCTCTGGTTTCCAGGACCTCAAGCGTCTTTGGAATATCGAGAATGGCCTTGGCGCCGGCGCAAACGACGATCACCCCGGTTCGGGCGAGTTCGTCAAGATCGGCGGAGATGTCGAAACTCTGTTCGGCGCCGCGGTGGACGCCGCCGATGCCGCCGGTCGCAAAAACGCTGATGCCGGCGCGGGCGGCAGCGATCATTGTTGCGGCGACCGTCGTGGCCCCTGTGCGGCGTTCGGCAAGCGCGAAGGCAAGATCGGCGCGCGACAGCTTCATTGCTCCCTGAGTCCTCGCAAGCGCTTCCAGCGTCGTGTCATCGAGGCCGATATGAAGAACGCCGTGGATCACCGCGATGGTGGCGGGGACCGCCCCCTGGTCGCGAATGATCGCCTCGACGCTGCGTGCCATGTCGAGATTGCCCGGATAAGGCATGCCATGCGTGATGATCGTCGATTCCAGTGCGACGACGGGTGCGCCGCGCGCCTTGGCGGCCGCGACTTCAACGGAATATTCGATCGGCAGGAGGGGCGAGGAGGGTTTTGTCATGGTCTTTCGCTTCTGATGAGGGGAGCGTGAGGCGGGCGAAAAATTGCCAGGCATTTTTCGCATCCGCCTGGAATTCGGTTGCCGATTTCATGACAGCATTTGCGGCTCCGGCACAAGAGCCAGCACCTGTTCCAGATTCTCCGCCGACATTTCTTCGGCGGCGGCAAACGGCGAGTGGAGGGCTAGGACGGCGGCGGCGATGCCGTGTCGGAGGCACCCGGCGAGGCCGATGCCGTCCAGCCGGGCGGCGAGAAAGCCCGACGCCAGCGCGTCACCGGCACCGGTCACGTCGGCAAGGGCGGGCAGGGCAGGCGGCACGGCGAGACATGCGTTTTCGCGGTCGAAGGCAATCGCGGCCTTACCGCCGCGGGTGACCACGCCGCCGGACAGACCCGCGGAACGCAGCAGCGAGGGCCATTTTTCGACGGCGCCAGCCTCTGCGCCAGTCAGCGCCCGCGCCTCCGCCTCGTTCATGAAGAGGAAGTCGAGCCCGGAAAGGCTTTGGCTGTAGCGGACAACCTTGGCCGGAGAAACAGCGATGCCGGCAAGAATGCGGCTCGTTCCGGCCGCCGCGCCGACTAGCGCCGTCAGCGTCTCTGGCGGCAGGTTGGCGTCCATGAGCACGAGATCACTCGCCGCAAGAAGCTCGCGCGTCGCGCGCTGCTGCAGCCGGCGCGGCGAGAACAACCCATAGAGATCCATGTCGGCAAGCGCGATCACCAGGTTGCCGTCCCTTTCGAGGATCGCGGTATAGCTCGGGGTCTTGCGGTCGAGAAAGGTGAACGGGCAATCGATAACGCCCGCGGCGGCTGCTGCGGCTGCCACTATCTCGCCAGCCGGATCGCCCCCGCGCGGGCTGATCATCCGCACCCGATGGCCGAGACGCGCGAGGTTCCTGGCGGCGTTGAAGCCGCCGCCGCCTGCTTCCTCGAACCATGTTCCGGGGTTGCTCGCTCCAGGCACTGTCGTGTCGCTGATGCGGCCGCGCCGGTCGATATGGGCGCCGCCCAGAACGGTGATTTCCCGCTTCGTCATTTGAACACCTCTGTCGGCGAATCGGCGCCATGGCGAGAAGCCGGACTGAATTGCCGCGCAACATGTGGAAATGGAGTACAATATCCCGTGAACAGGAATCGAACACTCTCGCGATAAACATTATTATTCAATCGGTTGAAGTGCCATTGCCAATGTGGAACAAAACATGTACAAAATCTCCTGCGGCGGCTTCATTGCCTCGATAGCTCCAATAACCTAAAGGTGGACCCATGGCACAAAACTCTTTGCGGCTCGTAGAGGACAAATCGGTGGATAAAAGCAAGGCACTTGAAGCGGCTCTTTCCCAGATCGAACGTTCGTTCGGCAAGGGATCGATCATGAAGCTCGGTTCGAAGGACAGCGTAATCGAGATCGAAACCGTCTCGACTGGCTCGCTCGGCCTCGATATCGCGCTCGGCATCGGCGGCCTGCCGAAGGGGCGCATCATTGAGATTTACGGGCCGGAAAGTTCGGGCAAGACGACGCTGGCGCTGCAGACAATTGCCGAGGCGCAGAAGAAGGGCGGCATCTGCGGCTTCGTCGACGCCGAACATGCACTTGATCCGGTCTATGCGCGCAAGCTGGGCGTCGATCTCGAAAACCTCCTGATCTCGCAGCCCGATACGGGTGAGCAGGCGCTCGAAATCACCGACACGCTGGTTCGCTCCGGCGCGATCGACGTGCTTGTCGTAGATTCGGTTGCGGCCCTCGTTCCGCGCGCTGAAATCGAAGGCGAAATGGGCGACAGCCTGCCGGGCATGCAGGCCCGCCTGATGAGCCAGGCGCTGCGCAAGCTGACGGCATCGATCTCCAAGTCCAACTGCATGGTGATCTTCATCAACCAGATCCGCATGAAGATCGGCGTCATGTTCGGTTCGCCGGAAACGACGACGGGCGGCAACGCGCTGAAATTCTACGCATCAGTCCGTCTCGACATTCGCCGCATCGGCTCGGTAAAGGAGCGCGAGGAAGTCGTTGGCAACCAGACGCGCGTCAAGGTCGTCAAGAACAAGATGGCACCGCCCTTCAAACAGGTGGAATTCGACATCATGTATGGCGAGGGCGTTTCCAAGACCGGCGAGCTCATCGATCTTGGTGTCAAGGCCGGCATCGTCGAAAAATCCGGCGCCTGGTTTTCCTATAACAGCCAGCGCCTCGGCCAAGGCCGCGAGAACGCGAAGCTTTTCTTGCGTGACAATCCCGATCTTCTGCGCGAGATCGAGATGGCTCTGCGGCAGAATGCCGGGCTGATCGCTGACAAGTTCTTGGAGAATGGCGGGCCGGAGAGCGAAGGCGACGAAGCGGCCGACATGTAAAAGCCGCCCTCAGTTGGATGCCGCATCAACCGGCCGTCGCTCAGATTGGCCGGTTTTTGCTGCCGTCTGGACAGCATGATATGCGGAAGATAAAAGCCTGTGGTTCCGATGACGGCGTCATCGGGGGAGGCGGCTATGCGTGATAGACGCGGGGTTGAAGGATAACGGCGCAAAGCGCGGGAAACGCGTAGGTTGCAGCCGGTATGTGACAGATAGGACGCAAGATGAGCGGCGTGAATGAAATCCGGTCGATGTTTCTCGACTATTTCCGCAAGAACGGTCACGAGATTGTACCGTCCAGCCCTCTTGTGCCCCGCAACGACCCGACATTGATGTTCACCAATGCCGGCATGGTGCAGTTCAAAAACGTCTTCACCGGCCTCGAACAGCGCCCCTATTCGACGGCGGCAACGGCGCAGAAATGCGTGCGCGCCGGCGGCAAGCACAACGACCTCGACAATGTCGGCTATACGGCCCGGCACCACACGTTCTTCGAGATGCTCGGCAACTTCTCCTTCGGCGACTATTTCAAGGAGCGCGCCATCGAGCTCGCCTGGAATCTGATCACCAAGGAATACGGGCTGGATGCGAAGCGCCTGCTCGTCACCGTCTATCACACCGACGATGAAGCCTTCGGCCTCTGGAAGAAGATCGCCGGCTTCAGCGACGACCGGATCATCCGGATTCCGACCAGCGACAACTTCTGGGCGATGGGCGATACCGGTCCCTGCGGTCCGTGCTCGGAAATCTTCTACGATCACGGCGAGCAGATCTGGGGCGGACCGCCCGGCTCTGCCGACGAAGACGGCGACCGCTTCATCGAGATCTGGAACCTCGTCTTCATGCAGTACGAGCAGATCACCAAGGAAGAGCGAGTTAACCTGCCGCGCCCGTCGATCGACACCGGCATGGGTCTGGAGCGGCTCGCCGCCGTGCTGCAGGGCCAGCACGACAACTATGATATCGACCTCTTCCGCGCTCTGATCGCAGCCTCGGAGGAAGCGACCGGCGTCAAGGCGGAGGGCGACCGTCGTGCGAGCCATCGCGTCATCGCCGACCATCTGCGTTCCTCGGCCTTCCTGATCGCCGACGGGGTGCTGCCTTCCAATGAGGGACGAGGGTATGTGCTGCGCCGCATCATGCGTCGCGCCATGCGCCATGCGCAGCTCCTTGGCGCGCAGGAGCCGCTGATGTGGAAGCTGCTGCCGGCCCTTGTCGGCCAGATGGGCCGCGCCTATCCGGAACTGGTTCGTGCCGAAGCGCTGATCTCCGAGACGCTGAAGCTCGAGGAAACTCGTTTCCGCAAGACCCTGGAGCGCGGCCTGAGTCTGCTTGCCGACGCTTCGGCCGGACTTTCGGAAGGCGACCAGTTCGACGGCGAAACGGCTTTCAAGCTCTACGATACCTACGGTTTCCCGCTCGACCTCACGCAGGACGCGCTGCGCGCCAAGGGTATCACCGTCGACACGGATGCGTTTTCGACTGCGATGGCGCGACAGAAGGCTGAAGCGCGCGCCAATTGGGCGGGTTCCGGGGAAGCCGCCACCGAGACGATCTGGTTCGAGCTCAAGGAAAAGCACGGCGCCACCGATTTCCTCGGCTATGACACGGAATCGGCTGAGGGCGTGATCCAGGCGATCGTCCGTGATGGCGCGGTCGTCGAGTCCGCCAGCAAGGGCGAGAGTGTCCAGTTGATCCTCAACCAGACGCCCTTCTACGGGGAATCCGGCGGTCAGATGGGCGATACCGGTGTGATCGCAACCGAGACCGGGAAGCTGTCGGTCACCGATACCCAGAAGCGCGGCGAAGGGCTATTCGTCCATTACGGCACTGTCACGGAAGGCATCGTCACGACGGGCGAGGCGGCCGCGCTTACCGTCGACCATGCCCGCCGTTCGCGGCTGCGCGCCAATCATTCGGCGACCCACCTGTTGCACGAGGCGTTGCGCGAGGTGCTTGGTACGCATGTGGCACAGAAGGGTTCGCTCGTCGCGCCCGAGCGGCTGCGTTTCGACGTTTCGCATCCGAAGCCGATGTCGGCTGAAGAACTGAGGGTCGTCGAGGAAATGGCGAACGAGATCATCGTTCAGAACACGCCCGTCACGACGCGGTTGATGAGCGTGGACGATGCGATCGCCGAGGGTGCGATGGCGCTGTTCGGCGAGAAGTACGGCGACGAGGTCCGCGTCGTGTCGATGGGCCAGGGTATTCGCGGTTCGAAGGCCGGCAGACCCTATTCGGTCGAACTCTGCGGCGGCACGCATGTCTCCGCAACCGGCGACATCGGCCTGGTGCGCGTCGTCTCGGAAAGCGCGGTCGGCGCTGGCGTGCGTCGCCTCGAGGCGCTGACCGGCGAAGCGGCCCGTGCCTACCTCAACGAACAGGACGAGCGCGTCAAGACGCTGGCGTCTGCCCTGAAGGTCCAGCCGGCGGACGTGCTCGGACGGGTCGAGGCGCTGCTCGAGGAACGGCGCAAGCTTGAACGGGAACTCACCGAAGCCAAGAAGAAGCTCGCGCTCGTCGGTGACGGCCAGAACGGTTCGAGCGATGCGGCACGGGAGATCGGCGGGTTCCGGTTCCTCGGCAAGGTGGTATCCGGCGTCGAGCCGAAGGACTTGAAGAGCCTTGCCGACGACGGCAAGAAGACGCTCGGTTCCGGCGTAGTCGCCTTCGTCGGCGTCTCCGGCGACGGCAAGGCGAGCGCCGTGGTGGCCGTGACCGACGATCTCACCTCCAAGGTCAGCGCTGTCGATCTTGTGCGCGTCGCCTCAGCCGCGCTCGGCGGCAAGGGCGGCGGCGGGCGGCCCGACATGGCCCAGGCCGGCGGCCCGGACGGCGGGCGCGCCGCCGAGGCGATCGAAGCGGTCGCCGTCGCACTCGCCGGTTGAACCGCATTATGCGAGAATGAGAAAAGGGGCGCTACAGCGCCCTTTTTCATGCGCCCTTTGCGCCGCGGATCGTTTCGAGCGCTGCCTGGATCGAGGCGCGCATCAAGACGCGCGGCGGACGGACGTGGTGCTGGTAGAGCGCGCGGCGAACCTGCGTATTGGCACCCACGATAATGAACCGCACGCCGATCCTCTCCGCTTTGCGTAGCGTACCCTCGATGACGTTGGCGGCGGTCGAATCCATGAAGAGAACTTCGGAGCAGTCCAGAATGAAGTTTCGGCGCTGGTCGGCGATCCGGTCGAGCACCGAGGCAACGGTGGCCGCCGATCCGAAGAAGAAGATGCCCGATATCCTATAGATGACCGTATCCGGATCATCGGCAATGACCGGATGCTCCTCCTCGCCGTTCTCCGATTGCAGCATCAGGAGGGGCTTCGCTTCACCAACAGAGATGCTTTTCGCCATTCGAGTGATGAACAGCATGGCGCCCAGCGCGACGCCGACCACGATGCCTTCGGTCAGTTCGCGGAAGACGACAATCAGGAAGGTGGCGAGCAGCACGACGGCATCGCCGTAGGAGGAACGCAAGAGTGCCATGAAGGCGGGTTTCTCGATCATATTCCAGGCGACAATGGCGAGTACGCCGGCAAGCGACGCGAGCGGGATATAGCTCGCAAGCGGCGCTGCAAACATCATGAAGAGGAGCAGGAAGGCGGCATGCAGCATGCCCGAGACCGGGCTCGTGGCGCCGGCGCGCACATTCGTGGCCGTGCGCGCGATCGTGCCCGTTACGCAAATGCCGCCGAATAGCGCCGAACAGAAATTCGCGACTCCTTGGGCGATCAGTTCCATGCTCGAGCGGTGCTTGCGTCCGGTCATGCCGTCGGCGACCACGGCCGAAAGCAGTGATTCAATGGCACCAAGCAGGGCAAAGGATACGGCATCCGGGAAGACCGCGACCGCCTTTTCGAAGGAGAGCGGCGGCAAAGTCGGAAACGGCAGTCCGCGCGGAATGCCACCGAAGCGCGTCCCGATCGTTTCCGCCGGTAGGTGCAGGATAGCGACGAGCACCGATGCGGCGGCAACTGCAATCAGCATTCCAGGCCAATGCGGCCTAAGTCGCCGCAGCGCCAGAATGGTGCCGATCGTCAGGACCGCCGTTAGAACCGCAGCCGAATTGACCGTATCGGCGGATCCGCCAAGTGCCACGATCTTCTCAATGATCGGCCCCGGTTCGCCGGCCGGAAGCGTCAGGCCGAAAAGGTCGCGCAACTGGCTGGCAAAGATGATCACGGCGATGCCCGCCGTGAAGCCGACCGTGACGGGGTAGGGGATGAACTTGATATATTGCCCGAGCCGCAGATAGCCCGCGGCAACGAGCATGACGCCGGCCATGGCGGTTGCCAGCAGCAGGCCGTCGATACCATGTCGGGCTCCGGTGGCGGCGACAAGAATGATGAAGGCGCCGGCAGGGCCGCCGATCTGCACCCGGCTGCCGCCGAGGAGCGAGACCAGGAAGCCGCCGACGATTGCCGTGTAGAGCCCGCGGTCGGGCGTGACGCCGGAGGCGATGGCGATCGCCATCGAAAGCGGAAGCGCGACAATGGCGACGGTCAGGCCGGCGAAAGCATCCGCCTTCAGCCGGGCAACATTATATCCTTCTGCGAGGACGCTGGCGGTTTTCGGAACGAGGGAATCGGGCATCGGCGGGACTTTCCGGATCGGCCACGTTGGCGGGAACCTACGTGCCGGGCATTCCCAGCCTATCTGAGTCGCCATGACGCACAAGCGGCGCAGCCGATCCGCGGGTCAGCAGGATTTGTCAAATAGAGACTGGTTTGATGGTGTTCGAGCGAATTGCGATATGGGGGGCCGCGAGAAATCGCCCCGATCGAGCTGCTGACGGAAATCTATCTTCCGTTGCAATGATGTGGTCGCGCCGCGTCCGGCCGAACCTATCGGATGACACCCCAGTGGCGAAGGCCCTCGATCACGCCGTCGGCGTGGGAGGTGCGGGCCATATAGTGTCGGGGATCCCCGGCGACGGCCCGGCGAAGCTCGGCAAGCGCGTTGGCAACGACGATGCCGCGGACATGCGGCATCTCGAACATCTCAAGGTCGTTGCCAGTGTCGCCGGCGACGACCACTTCACCCGGGTCGACGGCAAGCTCCCGGCAAATCCAGGCGAGCGCGCTACCCTTGCCGCCGGAGCGGGGCAGGATGTCAAGGTCGCGGCTGCTCGAAT
This sequence comes from Sinorhizobium glycinis, assembly GCF_001651865.1. Lineage (GTDB taxonomy): Bacteria > Pseudomonadota > Alphaproteobacteria > Rhizobiales > Rhizobiaceae > Sinorhizobium > Sinorhizobium glycinis. The sequence goes on along the minus strand of NZ_LPUX01000050.1, from coordinate 201,103 downwards.
AGATCAGCTTCACATCCACGCCGGCGGCCGCCAGCCTGGCTGCGATCTCGCTAATTCGTTGTTCCTCGGCGTCGGGCAGGTGCCAACTTGCCTTGTGCGGATGTTGGTCCGCGACCGCCTGAAGCACTGCGCCCTCGATGGCGGCCATGATCGCATCGATGGCGGTGGCATCGAACGTGGGACCAAGCTCCTTGGCGAAGGCCTCCATTCGCGTGCGTACCCGGCCTTCCGCAATCATCGTGCCGACGCCACCGATAGCGTAGTCCGGCGCCGGCAACAGATTTTCATCGACCAATGACAGGATGTCTTCGGACGTCCGGCCGCTGTTGTAGACCAGAAGCGGGCGCTCGTGCCCGGAAAGCGCCTCCCAGGCGGCCCGAAAGCGTTCGGCAGCCGCGGCATCGCCAAGCAGCGTGCCGTCTATATCCGAGGCGACGAGCTTTACCGGTCTGAATCGCATCGCTCGATCCTCACTCGCCTTGCATTAGGAATGGTCGAGGACCCATCCTGCGGTCCCGCGGTGTACCGCCCTGGCGGGTCCTCCAACTATCGCTCCAAGCGGGGCTCCAATCAAAAAGAAACCCGGCGCGAGGCCGGGTTTCCGAAACGCTTCAATTGTCGTGGCCAGCTTACGCGGCCATTGCCTTCTTGAGGTTCTCGTCGATCTTGTCGAGGAAGCCAGTGGTCGAGAGCCACGGCTGATCGGGACCGATCAGCAGGGCCAGGTCCTTGGTCATGAAGCCGGCCTCGACCGTCTCGACGCAGACGCGTTCCAGAGTTTCGGAGAACTTCGCGAGTTCGGCATTGCCGTCGAGCTTGGCGCGGTGCGCAAGACCGCGGGTCCAGGCGAAGATCGACGCGATCGAGTTGGTCGACGTTTCCTCGCCCTTCTGGTGCTGACGGTAATGGCGGGTAACCGTGCCGTGCGCCGCCTCCGCTTCGACCGTCTTGCCGTCCGGCGTCATCAGCACCGAGGTCATCAGGCCGAGCGAGCCGAAGCCCTGGGCGACGATATCCGACTGTACGTCGCCGTCGTAGTTCTTGCAGGCCCAGACATAGCCGCCGGACCACTTCAGTGCGGAGGCGACCATGTCGTCGATCAGGCGGTGCTCGTACCAGAGCTTGGCGGCTTTGAACTCTTCGGCGAATTCCTCGTCGAACACCTTCTGGAAGATGTCCTTGAAGCGGCCGTCATAGGCTTTCAGGATCGTGTTCTTGGTCGACAGATAGACCGGTACCTTGCGCTGCAGGCCGTAGTTGAAGGAGGCGCGGGCGAATTCGGTGATCGATTCGTCGAGGTTGTACATGGCGAGCGCAACGCCGGCGCCCGGTGCGTCATAGACGTCGTGCTCGATCGTCTGGCCGTCTTCGCCGACGAACTTGATCGTGAGCTTGCCCTTGCCCGGGAACTTGAAGTCGGTGGCGCGGTACTGGTCGCCGAAGGCGTGGCGGCCGACGATGATCGGCTTGGTCCAGCCGGGAACGAGGCGCGGCACGTTCTTGCAGATGATCGGCTCGCGGAAGATGACCCCGCCCAAAATGTTGCGGATCGTGCCGTTCGGCGACTTCCACATCTTCTTCAGGTTGAATTCCTCAACGCGGGCTTCGTCCGGCGTGATCGTCGCGCACTTGACGCCGACGCCGTGCTTCTTGATGGCGTTCGCGGCATCGATCGTCACCCGGTCTTCGGTCGCATCGCGGTTCTCGACGCTGAGATCGTAATATTCGAGATCGAGGTCGAGATAGGGATGGATCAGCTTGTCCTTGATGAACTGCCAGATGATGCGGGTCATCTCGTCGCCGTCGAGCTCGACGACCGGATTGGCGACCTTGATCTTTGCCATTGATATGCCTCGTAGCTTGCGGAACACCGCGTGCAGCATTCCGACGGTGGGAAAATCCAGAGCCCTATAGCACTGTGATCCCGCAAGGCAAAGCATGCTCGGCCGAAACTTTGGGTGAAGCAGGGGCGTTGCCGACTTTAGCGTCCCGGCTTTAACTTCCAAGGCTTTTATGCGAGGGAAGCGCCGAAAGAAGGTGAAGGTAACGACACGATGGCAGGAACCAACAGCGAGCGCGAACTTTTGACCGAAGGTCCGGCGATCATTCTCGCTTACCCCCAGCTTGGGGAAAATATCGGCATGGTGGCGCGCGCCATGGCGAATTTCGGCTTGTCGGAACTGCGCCTCGTCAATCCGCGTGATGGATGGCCGAGCGAAAAGGCGCGCTCGGCCGCGAGCCGCGCCGATCACGTGATCGACGGCGCCAAGCTCTACAATTCGCTGGAGGAGGCGATCGCCGACCTCAACTTCGTCTACGCCACCACGGCGCGCGACCGCGACGGCTACAAGCCGGTGCGTTCGCCGATCGTCGCCGCCCGCACGCTGCGGCAGCGCTTCAAGGTCGGAGAGGCGGTCGGCATCATCTTCGGCCGCGAGCGCACCGGATTGACGAATGAGGAAGTGGCGTTGGCCGACGAGATCGTGACGTTCCCGGTCAATCCCGCCTTCGCTTCGCTCAATCTCGCCCAGGCCGTGCTGCTGATGTCCTATGAGTGGATGAAGACCGGCATGGATTCGGAGGATGAAACTTCTTTCCAGGCAATCGAGCAGCGGCCGGCCACCAAGGAACATCTCCAGGGCCTGTTCGATCATCTCGAAGAGGCGCTCGATGCGCGCAATTATTTTCGCTCCGCCGACAAAAGGCCGAAATTGGTGGAAAATCTCCGCGCTGTTCTGACCAGGCCATCCTTCAGCGAATCCGAAATCCAGGTGCTGCGCGGCGTCATCTCATCGCTCGATCGGTTCACGCGCGAAAACCCGCGTGGCTCTGGCGCGCCCGTGCGCAGCAGGAAAGTGCAAGGCGGCGGTGACGACGACTGACTTCAAGCCCATTCTCGTCTTCGACAGCGGCATCGGCGGCCTGACGGTGCTGCGCGAGGCACGCGTGCTGATGCCTGAACGGCACTTCATCTATGTCGCCGACGATGCCGGCTTTCCCTATGGCGGCTGGGAGGAGGGCGCCCTGAAGGAGCGGGTGATCGCGCTATTCGGCGACTTGCTGGCTGGCCACGATCCGGAAATCTGCATCATCGCCTGCAACACTGCCTTCACGCTGGTTGGAGCAGACTTGCGCGCCGCCTATCCGCAGATGACCTTCGTCGGCACGGTACCGGCAATCAAGCCTGCCGCGGAGCGCACGCGCTCGGGGCTGGTTTCGGTTCTGGCGACGCCCGGTACGGTCAAGCGCGCCTATACGCGCGACCTCATCCAGTCCTTCGCGACGCAATGCCACGTCCGGCTGGTCGGTTCGGAAAGCCTGGCGCGCATGGCGGAAGCCTATATCCGCGGCGAAACGTTGGCCGATGATGCAGTCCTGGCCGAGATCGCGCCTTGTTTTGTCGAGGCGGATGGAAAGAAAACCGATATCGTCGTGCTCGCCTGCACGCACTATCCCTTCATGGCCAATGTCTTCCGCCGGCTCGCGCCCTGGCCGGTCGATTGGCTGGATCCGGCCGAAGCGATCGCGCGGCGGGCGCGTTCGCTCGTGCCGCTGCCGAACGGTTTCGAGCCATTGAACGGGGAGGACCCGGCGATATTCACCTCAGGCAAGCCGGACTTCGCCACGCGACGATTGATGCAGGGCTTTGGGCTCACCGTTCGTTCGGCCTGATCGTCAAAAGGCCGTAGGCAGGATGAAGGCGGCAAGCGCAAGCACAATGGCGATCGCAAGGGCCAGGCTAAGCCATGAGCGACGCGCTTCGGCCCGCGAGATGACGCGGTAAGCGTCCTTGCCCGCCTCGCGCATTTGCTTGTCAAATTGAAAGTGGTTCTCGGTTTCGCGTTGGGACATCAGAGTAGTTGCAATCCTATGTAGGCCTGTCATAGGCGATCCTAAGCAGATAGGAGCAGTTCCGCCCGTTTTCAACTTTTGCGAGCTTCTCCTGCAAAGCAGCTTTGCTGTCTCTGAGCGACCAGCGCATTCCTGTGAGTTGTCAGAATAGCAGTCCTGACCGCGAGCAAAACCGTGCTAGGTGTCGCTCGTTTGACGATCCCGGCGGATCGCGAATCAATCCGTGGTGAAGAGGTGGGAATGAAAGTCGGCATCGACATGGGAACGACGTCCGAAGGGACTTCGGCCTCGCTCGATATCGAAGAGCTTCTGGCGACGCGTCTCCTGGTGCAGGGCAATTCCGGCTCCGGGAAGTCGCATCTGTTGCGCCGGCTGCTCGAGCAGTCCGCACCCTGGGTGCAGCAGTGCATTATCGATCCCGAAGGCGATTTCGTGACGCTTGCCGACAAGTTCGGCCATGTGGTCGTCGAGGGAGAGCGTACGGACGCGGAACTGATCGGTATCGCCACGCGTATACGCCAGCACCGCGTCTCCTGCGTGCTTTCGCTCGAAGGGCTTGATATCGAGCAGCAGATGCGCAGCGCCGGCGTGTTCCTGAACGCGATGTTCGATGCCGACCGCGAATACTGGTATCCCGTCCTGGTCGTCGTCGACGAGGCGCAAATGTTCGCGCCGTCTGTCGGTGGCGACGTCTCGGAAGAAGCGCGCAAGGTGTCGCTCGGTGCGATGACCAACCTGATGTGCCGCGGCCGCAAGCGCGGGCTCGCCGGCGTGATCGCCACGCAGCGCCTTGCGAAGCTTGCAAAAAACGTCGCGGCGGAAGCCTCCAACTTCCTGATGGGGCGCACCTTCCTCGATATCGACATGCAGCGCGCTGCGGATCTGCTCGGCATGGACCGGCGCACGGCCGAAATGTTCCGCGACCTGAAGCGTGGCTCCTTCGTGGCGCTCGGCCCGGCGCTGTCCCGCCGGCCGCTGAAGGTGACGATCGGATCGGTCGAGACGTCGGCCCGCTCGACGAGCCCGAAGCTGATGCCCCTGCCGGAAGCGCCCCAGGACGTCGAGGACCTGATCTTCACGCCCGATCCGGAGGAACTGAGCCGACCGGTCGTGCGCCGGCCGGCACCGCAGCCGCGGCCAGCAAGCGATATCCTCGCGGAATTGTCGCGTCCACGTCCGGAGGCCGGCGCGCTGGTCGAAGCAAAGCCCGCACAGCCGGAGATTTCCGCGGAAGAGCGCGAGGCCATGTTGGACGGGCTTTTCGCCGAGATTCTTGCCAACCCCGAGGCGGCGCTCCGGCCGGACGCGGAATTGTATCAGGATTTTCTCGTCCGCTGCCGCATTCGCCGTGTGCCCGGGTCCGCACCGTCGCTGAGCGTCTTTCGGCGCAAAATGGCCGTCGCTCGCTCGGGCGTCGATGCCGAGACGGCGGCGACCGAGACCTGGGCATCTGCTCTCCGGCTCGCCGATCGGGTGACGGAGGATCTGCAGGGAGTCTTCCTGATGATGGCGCAGGCGGCTGTGCGTGGCCTGCCATGCCCATCAGACACCATGATCGCCCGCGCCTACGGCACCCACTCGGCGCGGCGTGCGCGCCGTTTGCTCGGCTATTTCGAAGAGCAGGGCCTGATTGTCGTGCATGCGGATTTTTCGGGCAAGCGCATCGTCGCCTTCCCCGATCTCGGCGCCGAGACCGCGCCGGGTGATGCGAACGCGCAGGATACCGGTATGTCCGGCCGCGCCGCCGCGGAGTGACGAGTGCCGGAAATCTCTGCGTTTTTCGCGTAAATACGTTTGACAATTCACCGCCCAGTGCGTAAACACCCGCCCAACGCCGGGCAGCGATGCCCGGTGTTTCATTTGACATGTCCCGTGGTTTCTCCGGCAGCGTGCTCGTGAGAAGCCTGTCAGAACCCCGAAAATGGGTTCAGAGGAGGGCGTGTTTCCTTGATCCGGTTTGGCGACAAACCGGTGCAACTATTTGAAAGGAAATACGATGAGCAAGCGCGAATCGTCCAAGTACAAAATTGACCGCCGTATGGGCGAAAACATCTGGGGCCGTCCGAAGTCCCCGGTTAACCGTCGTGAATACGGCCCCGGCCAGCACGGCCAGCGCCGCAAGTCCAAGCTTTCCGACTTCGGTGTGCAGTTGCGCGCCAAGCAGAAGCTGAAGGGCTACTACGGCGACATCCGTGAAAAGCAGTTCCGCGCAATCTTCGCCGAAGCTTCCCGTCGCAAGGGCGACACCCCGGAGAACCTGATCGGCCTGCTCGAATCGCGCCTCGACGCGATCGTCTACCGCGCCAAGTTCGTTCCGACCGTCTTTGCCGCCCGCCAGTTCGTCAACCATGGCCACGTCAAGGTCAACGGCGTTCGCGTCAACATCGGTTCCTACCGTTGCAAGGCGGGCGACGTCATCGAAGTCAAGGAAAAGTCCAAGCAGCTCGTTTCGGTCCTCGAATCGGTTCAGCTCGCAGAGCGCGACGTTCCGGACTACATCGAAGCCGATCACAACAAGATGGTCGCGACCTTCGTGCGCGTCCCGGCTCTGACCGACGTTCCGTACCCGGTCGTCATGGAGCCGCACCTTGTCGTCGAATTCTATTCGCGTTAATCCGGGCTTGCCTGCCACTTTTCGAAAACCGCCCGGAGACGGGCGGTTTTTTTATACGGAAATGTCGGAACGAACCCACCGGGGTTGGGCTGGGGCGCGTTGAGCCACCCATCCTTTCCCGATCGAGATCGAGGAGTGCCGTATGCCGGAGCAGAAAGCGCCACAGGATCTGCAACTGATCCTCGACGACATCTATCGCGAGCTGACGCCGCGGTTGGGCGAGGGCAAGGTTGCCGACTATATTCCCCAGCTTGCCCGCGTTAATCCCCGGCATTTCGGCATGGCGATCGTCACGACGGACGGCGAGGTGCATCGCGTCGGCGATGCGGAGGTGCCGTTCTCGATCCAGAGCATTTCCAAGGTATTCACGCTGACGCTGGCGCTCGGCAAGCATGGCGAGAATATCTGGCACCGTGTCGGGCGCGAGCCGTCCGGCTCGGCCTTCAACTCGATCGTGCAACTCGAGCATGAAGGCGGCAAGCCGCGCAATCCGTTCATCAATGCCGGGGCGATCACGATCAGCGATCTCATCCTCGCCGGCCATACGCCGAAGGAGTTGATCGGCGAAATCGTGCGCTTCGTCCGCTACCTTGCCGACGACGAGAATATCGTCATCGACCATGAGGTGGCCCGCTCCGAGACCGTCACCGGCTTCCGCAATTTCGCGCTCGCGAGTTTCATGCGCTCCTTCGGACGCCTCGATCATCCGGTCGAGCACGTTCTCGGCGTCTATTTCCACCATTGCGCGCTCGCCATGACCTGCAGCCAGCTCGCCAAGGCCGGGCTTTTCCTCGCCGCCGGCGGCACCAATCCGCTGACCGGCCACTCGGTCGTATCGCGCCAGCGAGCCCGGCGCATCAATGCGCTGATGCTCACCTGCGGTCACTACGACGGCTCCGGCGATTTCGCCTATCGCGTCGGCTTGCCCGGCAAGAGCGGCGTCGGCGGCGGCATCATGGCGGTAGCGCCCGGCAAGGCCTCCATTGCCGTCTGGTCGCCGGGCCTCAACGAGAACGGCAATTCGCTCTTGGGATCGCTGGCGCTCGAGATGCTCGCGGCCCGCACCGGCTGGTCTGTGTTCGGTCCGTGAGCGTCTGAGGGCGCCCCTCATCCGCCTGCCGGCACCTTCTCCCCGCAGGCGGGGCGAAGGGGCAAGCCGCGCCCTCTCAGTCCCCTCTCCCCCGTGCGGGGAGAGGGCTAGTCCTCGGGTTAAACCCGAGGAGAGGGGCAATTTCGCTAAGGTTGAGGGCTTGATTCCTATAGTTCATGGCGTCGCCAGCCCTTTCCCCTTGATATTCGACACCAGACCGGGCAAGTGGTTCAGGCCTTTGGGCGGACCTATTTCGCCCGCAGAATCCGGGGCTACCGCCATGGAACTCTCACGATCGTCCCAGCGCGAGATGATGGACGCCGCTGTCGATGCGGAAGATGCCGTAGACACCGGCGACCATCCGCTATTCGCACGGATGCCGTCCTCCGTCTCCTTCAACAAGTTGAGGAAACGCCTGCTGCGCCAGGTGCGTCAGGCTTTTGACGATTTCGGCATGCTGAAGGGATCGAAGCGTTGGCTCGTCGGCGTTTCGGGCGGCAAGGACAGCTACAGCCTGCTGGCGCTGCTGATGGACCTCAAATGGCGCGGGCTTCTGCCGGTCGAGCTCATTGCCTGCAATCTCGATCAGGGCCAGCCGAACTTCCCGAAACATATCCTGCCGGACTATCTCGCCTCGATCGGCGTCAAGCACCGGATCGAATACCGCGACACCTATTCGATCGTGAAGGAGAAGGTGCCGACGGGCGCCACCTATTGTTCGCTCTGTTCCCGGCTGAGACGCGGCAACCTTTACCGGATCGCTCGGGAGGAGGGGTGCGACGCGCTGGTGCTCGGGCATCATCGCGAAGATATTCTCGAAACCTTCTTCATGAATTTCTTCCATGGCGGCCGGCTCGCGTCCATGCCGGCGAAACTTCTCAATGACGAAGGCGATCTGACGGTGCTGCGGCCGCTCACCTATGCCGCCGAGGACGACCTCGCGAAATTCGCCGCGGCGATGGAGTTTCCGATCATCCCCTGCGATCTTTGCGGCTCGCAGGACGGTCTCGAGCGCAACGCGATGAAAGCGATGCTTGCCGATATCGAGCGGCGCATGCCCGGCCGCAAGGACACGATGCTGCGTGCGCTCGGGCATGTGAATCCGTCGCATCTCCTCGACCCGAATCTTTTCGATTTCCAGTCCCTTTCTCCGGAGCCCAAAGAATGAGCCAGTCCGTCGACATCGCCGCCCTTGCCAATCTTTTGCAGGAGGCGGCGGTGAAGGAGATCCTGCCTCGCTTCCGGAACCTGGAATCGGGCGCTGTGCGGATGAAGTCCGAGGCGATCGATCTCGTGACCGAAGGCGACGAAGCGGCCGAAAGGCTCATCAAATCGAAGATCGATGCAGTTGCACCCGGAGCGGTCTTCATCGGCGAAGAGTCGGCCGCGGCCGACCCCGCCCTCCTCGACAAACTGGCGGACGCCGAACTTGCCGTTGTCGTCGATCCGATCGACGGCACCTTCAACTTTGCCGCCGGCCTGCCGCTCTTCGGCGTGATGGCGAGCGTCGTCGCCAAGGGCGAAACCGTTGCCGGCATCATCTACGATCCGCTCGGCAACGATTGGGTGATTGCCGAGAAGGGTTCCGGCGCCTGGATGTGCCGGCCGAACGGATCGCAGGAGAAGCTGTCGGTCACTGCCGGCGTACCGCTCGGAAACATGGTCGGCGGCGCATCTACGGGCTTCTACAAGGAAGATAACCGCCGGATCGTCATGGGCAATTTGGCCAAGGTAAGGATCGCCACCAGCTACCGCTGTGCCGCGCATGAATATCGCATCTTCGCCGCCGGCCACCTGCATTTCCTGATGTACCAGAAGCTCATGCCGTGGGATCACCTCGCCGGCACGCTGATCGCCGAAGAGGCCGGCGCCTATGCGGCGCGCTTCGACGGATCGCGCTACCTGCCGGCGCACACCGATGGCGGGCTGCTGCTTGCCACGGACAGGGAAAGTTGGGAGGCGCTCAGGCGCGAGGTCTTCACGGTCTGATCAGGACGAGACAGCGTCGTTATGAGAAGCCCGCCCGCACGCCGGGCGGGCTTTCTCTCACAGGTGGCCACTGCCGTGATCGCCTGCCGCGTCCTTGTCGCCCGGATGGGTGAAGAGCTTTCCTTCTTCCGCCCAGAGCGTTGCGCCAATGGTCAGAAGGCCGAAGAGCGCGTAGCCGCCGAACAGGGGCTGCAGCGTTCCGTTGAAAAGCTGGCCGACGGCGCTGCCGATGAGAGCGCCGGCAGTCGTCGAGATGAAGCCGGTGATCGCGGTGGCCGTTCCGGCGAGATGGCCCATCGGCTCGAGGCTGATGGCGGTGAAGTTGGTGGCGATAACCGCGAAGAACATCAGCAGCACAGAGAAAAGCAGATAGCTGACGACGAAGGCCGGGGTCCCGGCCAGCGACAAAGCAAAGCCCACGGCCGCAAGCAGCGTGAACAGCACCAACGCGGCGTGGGAGATGCGGCGCATGCCGAAGCTGCGGACGAAGAAGCCATTGGCAAAGTTTGCGACCGCGATGCCGCCGGCGGTTCCGGCAAAGGCGATCGGCAGCCAATCGGCAAGGCCGTAAATCTCGCCGAAGACTTGCTGCACGCTGACGATGTAGGCGCAGATGACCGCCGTGAACAGCGTCAGGCCGATCATGTAACCGCAGGTGACGCGGTTCGTCAGAACTGTGCGGAAGCCTGAAAGGATAGCGCCGACCGAGAGCGGCAGGCGCTCTTCAGCCGGGAGCGACTCCGACATGCGCGTCAGGGCCAAAAGGAACAGGGCGAGGCCGATCAGGCCGATCAGGATGAAGATCCAGTGCCAATCGGCGTAGACGATGACAAGCTGTCCAAGCGACGGAGCGACGATCGGTACGATCATAAAGACGATCATCACATAGGACATGACGCGCGCCATTTCGCGACCGCCGAAACAGTCGCGCACGATCGCCATGGTCGTTATGCGCACGGCCGCGGCACCGATACCCTGGATGAAACGCAGCACAAGCAGCGCTTCGAAGCTCGCCGCCTGCGAGGCGGCAAAGCTCGAAAGGGTGAAGAAGGCCAATCCGCCGAGCAACACGACACGTCGGCCGAATGCGTCCGAAAGACTGCCGAAGAAGATCTGCGAAAAGCCAAATCCGAGGAAGAAGATCCCGATGACGAGCTGTGCGTCATTGGCATTGGCGACATTGAACGAGTGCCCGATGCTTGAAAGCGCCGGCAGCATGCTGTCGATCGCAAGGGCGACGCTCGCCGTCATCACGGCAATGGTCACGATGAATTCGACGAGGCCCATGCCGATACGTGCCGCGCCTGAAACCGGGCTGACAGGTTCCGATTGTTGTCCGGCATTGAGGGTGTCTTCTGAGATGGAAGTCATCGCAAATATCCACAATAGGCAGATTTGGGAGGGACAATCCGGCCGTCTAGAACGCACGCCCAGGGGCAATACGGCCGATCGCCCCATGAAGGGGAAGTCGAGAGTCACCGTCGAAGAACTATCCCGAGCGGACGAATTTCGCCGCCTGCTCAAGAAGCGCATCAAAATTTAGCCGAACGGCATATAGGCCCGGAATCAAAAAGGCGGTCAGGCCGCCTTTTTCGAGACCTCTTCGCTGTCGCCGATCTTACGCGGCGCCCTTTACGGAAATGCCCTGTCCCTGCAGATGCTCCTGCAACTCGCCTGCCTGGAACATCTCGCGCACGATGTCGCAACCGCCGATGAATTCGCCCTTCACATAGAGTTGCGGAATGGTCGGCCAGTTGGAGTAGTCCTTGATGCCCTGGCGCAGATCCGCATCGGCGAGCACGTTGATGCCCTTGTAGTCGACGCCGATGTAGTCGAGGATCTGCACCACCTGGCCGGAGAAACCACACTGCGGAAACTGCGGCGTGCCCTTCATGAAGAGAACGACGTCGTTCGTCTTGACCTCGTTGTCGATGAAATCGTGAATTCCGCTCATGTCGTCTTCCTTCCTGGCCGGCTTCAAGGACCGGATGTCGCTTTGCCGCTTAAATAGCATGCATGGTCGCGGTTTTCACCCACCCAATCGCAAAAATATTGATGGTCCTCAAGATGTGGCTTTCAAACCACCTCAGGCGGAGCGGCGGCGCAGCTTGTTCCGGGATGCGGCGGTGCGGCGACGGCTGACCTGTTTCTTTGCCGGCTTGCGGAGCGCGGCCTCGATGATCTCCGCCAGGAGACCGCCGCCCGTTGAGGGCTCTCGGGTCCGCCGCTTAGTCCGCCGCGTCGCGGCTTTCCTGACGCCGGTCTTCTTCAGGATCTCCTTCAGCGCGCTGTCGACGACGCCGCTGACAAGCTCCTTGATCAGGTCCGCCATACGGGCTTACTCCGGCGCGCTGGTCTGCAGGGCCAGCGCATGGAGGATGCCGCCCATGTTTCCTTTTAGAGCGTTGTAGACCATCTGGTGCTGCTGCACGCGGGTCTTGCCACGAAACGCTTCGGCCACGACTTCGGCGGCATAGTGGTCGCCGTCACCGGCCAAATCGCGGATCGTGACCTTCGCGCCGGGGATTCCGGCCTTGATCATGTCTTCGATATCGCCTGGTGTCATGGGCATGATATGCCAACTCCCTTTGTTATTTTTTCTGCAGTGGCAGCGGGGCTGCCACCGCTCGTGACTTCAAGGGAACCACGATTCAGGGGCGGAAGGCAAATGATGATTTAACCGTTTTTCCGCCGGTCTACCGTCAATTGTCCGGAGCGAGATCGCCGCCCATATAGGTGGGGAACCAGGCTTCGTGGGCGGAACGCAACTCCTCGACCAAGATTGCCTTTGCATCGCCGAGTTTCAGCGTGTCGCCGCCGGTCGCGCCGATCACCGGCAGGTCGATGCCGGCGACCGCCGCCCGAGCGGCGACCGCATCGAGCTTGTCGGCAGTGACCGTCACGACATAGCGGCCCTGATCCTCGCCATAGAACGCCGCAATCGGATCATTCTCCGGAGCCGCGATCGTCGCGCCGATTCCGGAGGCGATCGCCATTTCCGCGACGGCGAGCGCGAGCCCGCCCGAGGAGCAGTCGTGCGCGGCGGTGACCAGCCCATCCTCGATCAGACCGCGAACGAAATCGCCCATTTTGCGCTCATGCGCGAGATCCACGTACGGCGCAGGGCCGTCGGTGCGGCCGTGAATGTCGCGCAAGTAGACCGACTGGGCGATATGCGTGCCCCAGCCTTCCGGTGCTCCGGCGAGCAGGATCGTCTCGCCGGCAGCGGCGAAACGGATGCGAGCCATCTTCGACCAGTCCTTGACGAGACCGACGCCGCCAATGGTGGGGGTCGGCAGGATCGCCTGGCCGTTGGTCTCGTTATAGAGCGAGACGTTGCCGGAGACGATCGGGAAATCGAGCGCGCGGCAGGCTTCGCCGATGCCTTTGATCGCATGAACGAACTGGCTCATGATCTCCGGACGTTCAGGGTTGCCGAAGTTCAGGTTGTCCGTCGCGGCAAGCGGCAGCGCACCGGTCGCCGTGAGATTGCGCCAGCATTCGGCGACGGCCTGCTTGCCGCCTTCGTACGGATCGGCCTCGACGTAACGCGGGGTCACGTCGGAGGAGAAGGCCAGCGCCTTCGTCTCGTGGCCCTCGACGCGCACCACGCCGGCGTCGCCGCCCGGCAGTTGCAGCGAATTGCCCTGGATCAGCGTGTCGTATTGCTCGTAGACCCACCGACGCGAGGAGTTATTGGCGGAGCCCACCAACTTCAGAAGCGCGTCGGCGACATCGGCCTGCGGAATGTCGTTGGTGGCAAGCGGCAAGGGGGTCTTGGCCGGGGTCCAGGGGCGGTCATATTCCGGTGCCTCGTCGCCGAGCTCCTTGATCGGCAGGTTCGCCACTTCCTCGCCCTGATGGAGGATGCGGAACCGCAGGTCGTCGGTCGTCTTGCCGACGACGGCGAAATCGAGACCCCACTTGACGAAGATCGCCTTGGCTTCCTCTTCCTTTTCCGGACGCAGCACCATCAGCATGCGCTCCTGGCTTTCGGAAAGCATCATCTCGTAGGCGGTCATGCGCTCCTCGCGCACCGGTACCTTGTCAAGGTCAAGCTCGATGCCGAGATCGCCCTTGGCGCCCATCTCGACGGCGGAGCAGGTGAGACCCGCCGCACCCATGTCCTGGATCGCGATGACGGCGCCGGTCTGCATCAGTTCGAGGCAGGCTTCGAGCAGGCACTTTTCGGTGAAGGGGTCGCCGACTTGCACGGTCGGGCGCTTCTCCTCGATCGACTCGTCGAATTCGGCCGAGGCCATCGTCGCGCCGCCGACGCCGTCGCGCCCGGTCTTGGCACCGAGATAGACGACGGGGAGGCCGACGCCCTCCGCCTTCGAGTAGAAGATCGCGTCGCTCTTCGCGAGGCCCGCCGCAAAGGCGTTGACGAGGATATTGCCGTTGTAGCGCGCGTCGAACTCGACCTCGCCGCCGACGGTCGGCACGCCGAAGGAATTGCCGTAGCCGCCGACGCCGGCGACGACGCCGGAAACGAGGTGCTTGGTCTTCGGGTGATCCGGCGCGCCGAAGCGCAGCGCGTTCATCGCGGCGATCGGACGCGCGCCCATGGTAAAGACGTCGCGCAGTATGCCGCCGACGCCGGTCGCCGCGCCCTGGTAGGGCTCGATGTAGGAGGGATGGTTATGGCTCTCCATCTTGAAGACGACGCAGTCGCCGTCATCGATATCGACGACGCCGGCGTTCTCGCCGGGTCCCTGGATGACGCGCGGCCCCTTGGTCGGAAGCGTGCGGAGCCATTTCTTCGAGGACTTGTAGGAGCAGTGCTCATTCCACATCGCCGAGAAGATGCCGAGTTCGGTGAAGGTCGGGTCGCGCCCGATGAGGTTCAGGATGCGCTCGTATTCGTCGGGCTTCAGCCCGTGCGAGGCAATGAGGTCCGGGGTGATGGGGCGGGTGTTGGAAATCGTCATCGTCGACCGTCAATCCTTCGGGCGGCGCGCACCCCTTCCGACAGGGACACGGCGCGTGCGAACCGCAACACAAACAGGGGGCGCTTTGCGGCTTCTTTAGCCTATGCCGCGCCGCGGCGCGACAGAAAAATACCGCAGATCAACAGGAGCCGGTCGACGCCCTCCTGGCCGGAAATTCCGCTTTGAAGCCGTTAGAATTTGTAGCCGAGCATAAGGCCGGCACGCGTCAAACCGTCGTTGGGACCGTTGCAAAGATTGGCGTTGGAGGAATGTTCCACCGTTGCCGAAAGGTTCCAGCGATCGTCGAAGCGAAACCCGGCGGCGGCATGCTCTCGAAACATCAGGCGACAGCCAAGCTTGGGCCCGCTCGTCCCGTCATCGTTCAGATCGCCGTCATGAACCGTACCACCGGCGCCAACTTCGACAAAGAAACGCTCGGTGATGTCGAAGTTCCAACTGAACCCGCCATACACCTGGTTGACGCCGTTCGACGCGGTGGCGATCGAGGCTCCGGCATGCACCCGTGGCCGCACGACCTTCTCGACAAAGCCGGTGGCACTGTCTGCACCGAACGGGTCGAAAAAGACGGTCACGGACGGGAAGACGCCGTCCTCCCGATTGTCGCCGTCGCCGATGGAGGTCGTGGCACCGAAACGCAGTTCGTCAAAGATAGGCTGTTCCGCGTGGACAGGTTTGGCCCCAACACATGCCAGCAGCGTCAAGGCGCCGACGGAACCGAGCATCAGGCGCCGGGCACCAAGCCAAGTTGAAGAGAGCATGCCAGATCCTTTGGAAAGACGAATCGACTCAAGCAGTACGCGAACAACTATAAATCGTCGTCGCTTGCGCGAAAGTCGTCTGGCAGGGAACTAGTCGAAGCTGTCGTAGCCGGTCCGGCCGCTATCGAGCAGACGGCGCAACACCTGGAAACCGGTTTCGACATCGGCGCGTCTGGCCGGCGAGGAGAAGCCGATGCGGATGCGGTGGAAGACGTGGTCGGCGCGGCCTGCCTTGAATTCGTCCTCGTCATCGATCAGCACGCCTTCCTGCAGTGCTGCCTGCTTGAAGGTTCCCGACAACCAGGGCTCCGGGAGCTTCAGCCAGAGGAAGGGCACCTTCGGGTGGGAGTTGAACTCGAAGCCGGCGAAGATTTCGCGCGCCAACGCAACGCGCTCGCCGATTTCCTCGACGCCGCGGCTGCGCAATGCGGAAGCAGATCCTGAAAGGACGAGGCGCGCGCAAAGCTCGGCGAGCAGAAAGGGGAGGCCGCCGCTGATCATCTTGTGTGCGATGCGGATGCGCTGGCTGAAATGCGGCGGGCAAGCCACCCAGCCGCCGCGCACGCCGGCGGCCACCGACTTCGACAGGCCGCCGACGAGGAAGGTGCGCTCGGGCGCGAGATCGGCGAGCAGCGGAATGGGGTCACCCGTCATCGACCCGTAGAGATTGTCCTCAACCAACCACACGCCGTATTTGCGGGCGATCTCAGCCACGGCCTGGCGCCGGTCGAGTGGCATGATTGCCACCGTCGGGTTCTGCGCACTGGGCATCAGGAATGCGAGCTTCGGATGTTGTTGGGCACAGACGCGCTCGAAATCTTCCGGTATCAAGCCGAAGCCGTCGCTAGCCATCAGCGCGATCCGCCGTCCGATCAACCCGGCGCTGCGGCTCACCTGCGAATAGGTCAGCGTCTCGAAGGCGATGCGGTCCCCCGGCGAGGTGACAGCCGAAATCACTGCAATGACAGCCGCATGCGCACCCAGGGTCGGCACGATGCATTCCGGTGCAGGCCGAAAACTGCCGCTCGCCAGCCATTGAGCGCCCGCTTCGAACCAATGGTCCGGAAAATTGCGCGCGTAGCTTGCAATGTCCGCGTGGTGCTCCCGGCTAATGTCGCCGAGCAATCTTGCCAAAATGTCGCCTTGGCCGATGTCGGGCGCGGCCGTGCTGTCAAAGCGGAGCTTGCCCGGCGGTGCGACGATCGGGCGGGTGCCGGCAAGCGAGGTGGTGAGCGGATCGGCCTGTTCCGGCGGTCTGCTCTCCGGACGGTCGAGCACATAGGTGCCGCGGCCGACCTCGCCGCTTACAAGACCGCGCTCCCGCACGATATTGTACGCACGGCCGATCGTGCCGATCGTCACCCCGATATCGTAGGCAAGATTGCGTTGCGGCGGCAGCTTGGTGCCGACGGGCAGCGCCCCGTTGCCGATCGCCCGTTCGATCTGATCGGCGATCCGCGCGTAGAGCGGACCGTGCCCCTGCTGTATGTCGGGAAGCCAAGTTGTCATAGTGACAATTATCTATATTGCCTCACCGAGGGTGTCAATTATCTCTAACCAAAGAGAGCTAAGCGATACAATGGTGGAAGCAATGGATGCAATTGAGACAATCCGGCCCTCGCTGCTGCGAAACGTCACAGGTGATGAGTCCCGCTTCGCATATGAATTCCAGTGCGCGGAAGGGAATCCGATCTTGCGGCTCTGGCACCTCTATTGCGCGCTGGCGGCGAAAAGGCGCAGCCGTCTGGCTCTTCAGGAGATGAGCATGCACCTGCTCAAGGATATCGGACTGACTGAGGTGGAGGCGCAGCGCGAGGCATCCGTCCCATTCTGGCGGTAGCCGCCCCAGCTTCTGAGAAGGATCACCATGGTCGCGCGAGAGGAATCGAGCGCCTAACGCCCCGAACGTCAGCTGCAGCCCTCGTCGCCGGCGGCCCAGCGCCGCACATCGGAAGTCATGCGCGTACCGACCGGCTCGCTGAGGAGGGGGCCGAACGCCTGAAGGCGAGCAGGATGCCCTTCGGCCTGGATGACGGCGAGGGGGCGCGCCTCGGGAGATTTGCGTGGCACCAGAAGGATGCGCGGCCGCCCGGAGAAGGAGTTGAGTTCCGGCGCCAGACGATAGGCCTTGAACGCCGGGTCGCCCGACTTGAACCAGCAGCCATTGGCGCCGAGCGCGATGCGCTCCATTGTCGGCAAGGCGGCGGAGCTCGCGGGCGGGGAGGCCGGGCGATCGGATTGGCAGCCGGCGACGAGCAGGAGATTTGCGGCGACGCAGCCAAGCGCTGCGAACTGTCTGCGGTTCATGGATGACATAGGCGGCCTCGCACGGGTGACGTTCGATGCCGCCTTCTAGCAGCGATAAGGTTAAGCAGCGATTACGTCGAGCGCCGAGGCGAAGATGCCGCGACCATCCGAGCCGCCATGGGCTACCTCGATCAGGTTTTCCGGATGCGGCATCATGCCGAGAACATTGCCCTTGCCGTTCATCACGCCGGCAATGTCGTTGATCGAACCGTTCGGATTGGTGCCCTCGGCGTAGCGGAAGACGACCTGTCCGTTGCCTTCGACGGCCTTCAACGTTTCGGCGTCGGCGAAATAGTTGCCGTCATGGTGCGCAACGGGGCTGCGGATCACCTGGCCCTTGGCATAGGCACGGGTGAAGTCGGTCTCGGCGTTGACGACTTCGAGCTTCACCTCGCGGCAGACGAATTTCAGCGATGCATTGCGCATGAGCGCGCCGGGCAGAAGGCCTGCTTCTACGAGAATCTGGAAACCATTGCAGACGCCGAGGACCCGCACGCCTTGCTCCGCCTTGGCCTTGATTGCCTGCATCACCGGCATGCGTGCCGCAATCGCGCCGCAGCGCAAATAGTCACCATAGGAAAAGCCGCCAGGGATGACGATCAGGTCGACATCCGGAATTTCCGTCTCGGTCTGCCACACGGTGACCGGGGCCCTGCCGGAAATCTTCGTGAGCGCCGCAATCATGTCGCGATCGCGATTGAGGCCTGGAAGCTGAACGACGGCTGACTTCATGGGCGTAGATACCTTGCCTTGGCCCCGCGGCCTCTGCGGCGTGAGGCGATTTTCAGTCATGGAACGCCGGAGGACCGATCGGCTCGGGTCCGTGCGAGGCCGCCGGCGCTTGATGCCCCGCCCTTAGGCGAGGGAAATGCTGTAGTTTTCAATCACGGTGTTGGCGAGCAGCTTCTCGCACATGGCCTTGAGTTCGGCTTCGGCCCTGGCCTTGTCTGCGGTCTCGAGCTGCAGATCGAAGACCTTGCCCTGACGGACCTGGCCGATGCCGTCGAAGCCGAGCGCGCCGAGCGCGCCTTCAATCGCCTTGCCCTGCGGGTCCAGAACACCGTTCTTCAGCGTCACGGTTACGCGTGCCTTGATCACTTGCTTATCCCCGAAATCTACTTGACCAGCGTCATCATTTGACCAGCACGGGGCCGGAACCGCGCGGCGGCTCGTTCTCGTTGATGATGCCGAGACGGCGGGCCACTTCCTGATAGGCCTCGACCAGTCCGCCCATGTCGCGGCGGAACCGATCTTTGTCCATCTTTTCCTTGGTTTCGACGTCCCACAGACGGCAGCTGTCGGGGGAAATCTCGTCGGCCAGAACGATGCGCATCATGTCGCCTTCGTAAAGGCGGCCGCACTCGATCTTGAAATCGACGAGCTGGATGCCGACGCCGAGGAAAAGGCCGGACAGGAAGTCGTTGATGCGGATGGCAAGCGCCATGATGTCGTCGAGTTCCTGCGGGCTTGCCCAGCCGAAGGCGGTGATATGCTCTTCCGAGACCATCGGATCGTCGAGCGCGTCGGCCTTGTAGTAGAACTCGATGATCGAGCGCGGCAGCACAGTGCCTTCCTCGATGCCGAGGCGCTTTGCAAGCGAACCGGCGGCAACATTGCGCACGACGATCTCGAGCGGGATGATCTCCACTTCCTTGATCAGCTGCTCGCGCATGTTGAGGCGGCGGATGAAATGCGTCGGAATGCCGATCTTGTTGAGGTGCGTGAAGATGTACTCGGAAATGCGGTTGTTGAGCACGCCCTTGCCGTCGATGACGTCATGTTTCTTCTTGTTGAAGGCGGTCGCATCATCCTTGAAGAACTGGATCAGCGTGCCCGGTTCCGGGCCCTCATAAAGGATCTTGGCCTTGCCCTCGTAGATACGGCGGCGACGATTCATGGACTTTTCTCTGTGGTTGTTGGCGCTCTTGGGTCGCGCATTTGGAATTTTCTCAGCGGGTCCATATCTGAAAAGAACGCATTTCACAATCGGCGTATCTTTCCGTCCCCCGATTTAGATTAGGGTATCATGAAAGTCGCCAAAGACGAAAAGGCACGGTGCTCTTCCACCGGCGCACTGGATTATGCGAGAATGCCGGCTGGCAACTTGAGGGAGATCGATTGATGACGACGATGCAGGATCGCGAGAAGGCCTTCGAGGCGAAGTTTGCGCTCGACGAAGAGTTGAGGTTCAAGGCCTTGGCGCGCCGCAACAGGCTGCTCGGCCTCTGGGCGGCCGGTCTCCTGAAAAAGGCGGATCCGGAAGCCTACGCCCGGGACGTCATTGTCGCTGACATCGAAGAAGCTGGCCACGACGACGTGGTGCGCAAGATCTTGGCCGACTTCAATGCGGCCGGAGTGACTCAATCGGAAGCCGACATCCGCCTTCGCATGCTGGAGTTCCTGGCGCAAGCGGTCGAGCAGGTTCAGAGCAGCTAGTCTGACTCGGCGTTTAAGCTACGTCTGCTTCATTGCGGCCGCGGTGCGGCGACTACAGGTGTGGCGGCTGCCTCCGCCGGCGGCAATACTAACAGACGCGGAGTTAGCAGCTACGATCACTCGTGGCCTTTAGTTTTCTAGCCCGTCACTCTGCGCAATCGCCTCGGGAGGAAGGTTGGTCGCTCGGCCTCCGGTTCGAAAAAGGCGGTTTCAATTGTCGTCCGCTTGCCGCTTTTCCAGCCGGTCGAGCACGTCTTCGGGTGTCACTTCGGTTGCGAGTTCGCCGACCTCGGCATCGACCGCTGTCTTCACGTCAAGCCGAGCAGCAATCGCCGAGACCAAGGTCAGCAACTGAGTCGCTTCCTGTTCGGCCAGCAGCGATATTTGCAGGTTGAGATCTGCGCGCTTGTCGTCATCCGCCGCCATTCGGTTCTGGCTGATGAGAACGAAGGTGGAGATGAAGATCGCCTCCACAGAGGCGACCATGGCGAGGATTACAAAGCTGGGGTCGAAGACAGGCACGCCAGGCAGCCATCTCATGTTTGCGGCGATCCAGAAGCCGCACGCCGCGAGATGAAGGTAGATGAAGGTCATCGATCCGGCAAAGCGCGTAATGGTATCTGCGATCTTGTCTTGAAGCGTTTTTTCAAGTTCCGCCTCCTGGCGCCGCTTCACGATCGCGTTGATGTTGCGATCGAGTCTGCGCGAGCCTGCAAGCGGCCGAGCCATCGCTTCTTCATCCTGTGGCTTTCTCGAGATTGGCATGCGCTTGGCAACTTCACTGATTGATCTTGCTCCCACTTCGCCTGCAACCCCGCTGCCAAAACAAAGTTCCGGTCACGAAACTAAGGATCTGGGGGCCACGACGTCGCGGACCCCTCGGCCGGTCCCGGTCAACTCGCGCAGGCGGCGGGTCCCTACGCCAAGATCTACCCGACTTTACACCGCCTTTACCGCCCTTAACGCTGGCATCGCTAAACTTGAACCGCCGTTCTGGTTGAGGAAATTCGCGCCATTGGCTTTCAGCTAAAAATGCCCCGCAGGCAGCGCTCCGCGGCGTCCGGTTGCTGCCATCGCTTGCCGCGTGCGAAACATACCTGAATGAGGGAGCATCCTCGGCTCGTCTGCGGCATTACCAATGGGGAAACAGGCGCAACAAAGAACGCGGCAAATCAAGGCCGCATGAGTACGGATAAGAGCTGTATAGTGCCCGACCTGAGAGATGGGTGCCGTTTTGTACCGGAGACTGGGTGACAACCTCGTGCCGAACGGGTTGTCACCCATATCTTAGGTACTTCTGTTATCTATGTCTCCGGGTCGGACAAGGAATTGCTGGTGGAGTCGAAGGGAGTCGAACCCTCGACCTCCGCAGTGCGATTGCGGCGCTCTCCCAACTGAGCTACGACCCCAGCAGTCCACGTATATAGGCGGATTTGACGGCCTGCGCCAGTCTATCCCTGAACGGCACTATCCGACGTGTCGGCGGAGGGCCGCCAGCATGGATTTTCACCTATTGAGGATACGCTCGAGCGTTGCGGCATCCTCGAGCAAGGCCGCCGGGTCATCATTGGTGACGAACTCCAGCATTGCAAATCTCCGTCTGGTCCAGCGGGAGACGGGAAATGTGGCGAGGATGGTTCGCCAGTAGTCGGCGGCCGACGCCAGGGGGAAGCGGTTGCGGTTCCGGTCCCAGGCAAAGACATGGACATGGGACACATGCTGACCGATGTGGGCGACTTCGGTGAGCGCTTCATCGAGCTTCAGACCGGGCCGCGGCTGCCAATAGAGGTAGACATTGTCTTCGGCGATCGCCTCGATCAGCCGGCGTGCGGACTCGGTCGTGTCCGTCAGGGATTGCGGGTGATATTCCAGCGATACGGTCACATCATGCCGGGCGGCCTCGGCGCCCATGTCGCGGATGGCATCTGCCACGGCGCGTCTTTCGCCGGCACCGTAGTCCCTGGAATCTCGCCCGCGTGTGCCGGGCCAGATACGGATATTGGAGGCGCCGAGGGCGATCGCGGTCTCCAGCGCGCCCATAAAGACGGAAAGCTCGTCGGTTGGCGGTGCGACGTATGAGCCATAGGAGATGGTCAGGTGGTTCCTTTCGCACAGGCGCGCGGTGCTGCGGGCTGCCGCCATATCTCCGGGAGGAACATGGACGTCGCCTGCCCATTCGATCGCCACAAGCCGGGCCTCCGCGGCCAGGTCCACAATTCGAGCGGCGGGCATTTTCCTGAACGTCACGGTGCAAAGCCCTGGCTCGAAATTGCTCATGCCATACGCTCCAGGTCGCCCTTGCGGATCTCGAAAAGCAACGGCCGGCCCTCGATAAAACGTTCGATCTCATCGACGGCCATCTCACCGAGGCGCGTCCTTTCAAGCCCGATGGCGCCGGCAATGTGCGGAGTCAGGAAGACGTTCGGCAAATCGTAAAGCGGCGACGCTTCTTCCGGTACCTCGGGATGCGTGACGTCGATGACCGCGTTGATTGCGCCCGTCCTGAGCCTGTTGATGAGGGCGACCTCGTCGATGAGCACGCCGCGCGCCGTGTTGATCAGGGTGGCGCCGTCCTTCATCAAGGACAACCGCCGTGCGTCGATCATGTGGCTGGTCTCAGGCAGGGCAGGCGCATGCAGCGAGACAACGTCCGAGTTTGCCATCAGCGTATCGAGATCTACTTTTTCCACACCGAGGCCCGAAGCGCTCTCCTGCCCGACCAGCGGATCGTAGAGCAGCACGCGATAGTCGAAATGGCGAAGAAGCTCGATCACCCGTCTTCCGATCCGCGATGCGCCAACTATACCGACCGTGCGCCGATAGTTTCCGATCGCCTGCCCCTGCAGTAGCTGGGTCCGCTCGCGCCCTCTGTCGGCGGCATACAGATCCCGGAAGCGAAAGACTTGCTTGCCCGCAAAAATGATTGCCGCCAGCGTGAACTCCGCGACCGGTACGGCGTTGGCCTCGGCTGCATGGCTGACAGTGATTCCTGCATCAAACACGTTCGTATCGGTCAGGCCCTTGACCGTTCCGGCCGCGTGGACAATGAGGCGAAGATGGGACGCCGATCGAAGGGCGTCCGCATCGAACTGCGGGGCGCCCCAGCCGGTCATCAGGATTTCCGCTTCGGCGAGCAGCCGATTTGCCCGGCTGTCGCCGAACGTGGTCATCGGTCGCGGATCCAGTATGCGAGCGAGGCCGTCGATCCGCATGAGAAGTTCCGGCGTCAGCACGTGCTCTGTTTTCCCGGGCTGCATCGCAAAGGCAATCGCCGGCCGGGTCATGGCATACGCCTCGGCGCTTGCATGGCGCTGACGGTCACGCCTTGCTCCGCGACAGCGCGCAAGTCGCTGATGTCGGGGGCTGACGGCGCAATGTTCCAGTCACCCGACGCGGCGGCGGTGTCGCGAAGCGCCAGCACGGCACAGCGAAGAATGGTCTCTCCGGCAGGAATCGTGGCGCGCAATTGCGGCACGAGGGTTTTTGCGGTGATGAGATTGGTATTTGGCGGCGCCTTCTGCGCCACACCCTGGCGCGCGACCGTCGAGCTCAGATCGCGGATTCCGCTGAAATCCTCTTCTCCGATGACATAGGCCGATCCCGCTTCTGAGGAAAGCGTGTCCGCTTCAAAGTCTCGCCTGGCGATAGCAAAGCCGCCCTCGGCGGTTTCAAGCGGCCTTGGAGTCGTGATTCGATGCACCCTCACATGCCACGGCGAGATCGGCAGCAGCCACGTCTCGACCATGACGTCGGGCCAAGGCGACCACCTGGAAAACAGCGCATGGCCCGCCAATCGGGCCTCGTCATTGGCCTCGCGGACACGGTAGTGAATGCCGTCGTCACTGAAGGCCAGCATGGAATCGAAGGCGCCTCCGCTGAAGGCCCGTTCGTCGCTCTCGACGCTGAAGCCATAGCGCGTCGAATAGGCGAACTTCGCGTATTTTTCCGAGCCGAACCGCATCTGCCGGTTCTCCTGGCCCGAGGAAAGCGCCACGACATCACCCTTGCAAGGCATCGTCACCATGCCCGGATGGGGAAACGCAACCGTGTCGGAGGGCGGCGATGGGGGCGTTTCCGTGGAAGTCCAGAATGGATGGTCTTGACCGACCGCCAGCGGCAGGAAGGCCTTGAACGCCCAGTAGGGCGAGCCCGCCGAATTGTAGTTTTCCGACATCAAGAGATTCGGATAGCCGTAGCCGACCGACAGCACGCCGTCCCGGTCCGTAATCGGCTTGTCCGCCCACCATCTGAGGTGGCGAAGGCAGAGACTCTTGATCTCGCCCCAGGGCAGCGCCTCGAGATCGGCAAAGGCAAGCGCCGACCAAAAACCGGCGCAGGCAAAGCGGTAGGTGAGACTGCGGCCAAAGGGGACGGTTGCTCCGTCCTCAGCGAACCAGTGACGAAAATCCTGAGCAAAGGCGAGGGCACGCTCGCGATAGCTTTTGGCGTAGCCATCCTCGACGAGGCGCGAATAGATGAGGCCATAGAAGTGCATCGCAAAGGGAATGTAGTGGTCGACACGCCGCACATCGCCATCCCGATACCAGCCATCCGCGATGTAAAAGCCATCGAGCTGTGAAAGATAAGCCTGCGTCAGGCTGCGGTCGTATTCGATGCCGAGGCGATCGAGGGCGATATCGACGAGAATGCGGAAGAACTTCCAATTGTTGTCGGCATAGTCGAACTTGCGCGCATGGAGCAGATAGGTGACAAGATTATCGCGCGCCCGGCCATTCAGCGGGTCCCACAGTTTCTCCGGAACCAGGGCGAGCGCGAAGGCGAGGGCGGCGAGCTCGACCATGCGCTGATCTCGGCTGCCGACCTTGCCCCAGAATTCCGGATGGTTCGGATCGGTGCCATTGGCGATGCCCTCGGCGTAACGGCGCCAATGAGAGAACTCGCCGCCGCCGGCCGTAAACGGCGCGAGGCCCCAAAGAGGCCTCGCGAAACCTTCGAGATCAGCTGCGGCCCGGTCGAAGTGGGCGGCGGCGGCGTCGAGGCGGACGCGCGCATTTCCCTCGGAAAAGTAAGGCAACAGCGGATCGAAGAGGTCTAGCAGAGCGTGCTGCATGTCGCTGCGCGTTTCCAGCGGATTGGCGGCAAGCGGGTTGGCGCTGGCTGGATCATAGGTCATGGGCGCCGTCTCTCATCCAGGGTTCCGCCGGGCACGGGGATTACCGCGTGAGACACGTGCCGGGCGGGTGAGTCCCGATTTTGGAGACGGAAGTGCATCATGCCGATCGCCTCGCGACCGAGCGCCACGCGATCGACACGCATCGTCGCAAGCCGCGGATTGGCCATCTCCGCGCAAGGGAGGTCGTCGAATCCGATAATGGCAAAATCCTCGGGCACGCGCGGGCCCATCTCCGCGACCGCTTCGAGCACGCCGACGGCGATAAAGTCGTTCATGCAGAATGCCGCGGAGAAGCCGCTGTCGTCGGCGAGGGCGGCGAGCGTCGCCGCATGCGCCTCGACGCTGGAATTGCCCTCGAAGGGCAGGCGGATGACGCGCCCTTCGCCGCCGTCCGCCGAAGCGACGGCCGCCTCGAAGCCGCGGATGCGTTCGCGGATCGTGTGCCGATGCGATCCGGTCAGATGAAGAACGCGGCGATGTCCGGCATCGAGCAACCGTTGAGTCGCGGCATAGGCGCCGGAGAAGTTCGCGGGCGAGACGCCGTCGAAACGCATGTGCGGATCGGTGCCGTTAACCAGAATCACTGGCGTGCCGCTTTCGTCCAGCCAATTGCAAAGGGCAGCGGCGGGATCGATGCCCACCAGGAAGAGCCCTTCTGCGCCGGCGGACTTCATGTGCTCGCGGACGGTTTCCGGCGTCCCCTTTGCCTCCCTGACAAGGCGGATGTCGAACGGCATCCCCAATCTGGCCGCCTCGGAACGCAGGCCCTCGACAATGCCCTCGTAGAAGACGCTCAGCCCCCCTGTCATGCCATGGCTTGCGATCAGAGCCAAAGTGCCAGGGAGTGCGATCGAGGAAGCCTTAATCGGATAGCCGAGGTCGCTCGCAACCTTAAAGATCTGTCTGCGCACGTCCTCGCTGATGCCCGGTTCGTTCGCAAGAACGCGCGAGACGGTCGAAATGGAAACCCCGGCATGGGCGGCGATATCGGCTTGGCGCAGCCGTTTGGAATTTGTGTCAGTCATGGCGCAAACATTACGCAACTAATGCAAATTTGCAATAGATAAACAAAATCTTGCAAAAGCTAGTTTCTTGCATAAACTTTGCGGCGACTTGGACCCGCCTCACGCTGGAGGAGAGCGCGAGGCAGACACGACAGGAGGAACGGCATGCTACTCAATCGACGTACATTCCTGCTCGGCTCGGCAGGCACGGCCGCCGGCGTTGCGCTCGGCGCAAGCTCGCCCTTCGCGGCCGAAAGCGTGCAGCTCCGCGCCATGTGGTGGGGATCCAACGACCGCTCGAAGCGGACCTTGAGTGTTGCCAAACTCTTCCAGGAGAAGAACCCGGACATATCGGTCGTCGGCGAGAGCCTGAGCGGCGACGGATACTGGACGAAACTCGCGACCCAGATGGCCGGCCGCGCGATCGCCGACGTCTTCCAGCTCGAACCGAGCACCATTTCCGATTATTCCAAGCGCGGCGCCTGCCTCGCCCTCGATCCCTTCATCCCATCGACATTGGACGTGCACGCCTTCGGCAAGGATGTGCTGAAGCTGACGACGGTGGATGGAAAACTCTGGGGCGTCGGGCTCGGATTGAACTCCTTCGCATTGTTCTATGACGCCGACGCCTTCGCGAAGGCCGGCATTACGCCTCCCGGGATCGAAACAACCTGGAAGGAATATGCCGACATCGCGATCGAGATGACCAAGGCCGCCGGTAAGAAGAACGTCTGGGGCGGACCATACGGGGCCCGCTATGCCTATGTCTTCGACGCTTGGCTCAGGCAGCGTGGAAGCAGCCTCTATACGGAGAGCGGCCTTGGCTTCGGCGTCGATGAAGCCAAGGAGTGGTATGCCTATTGGGAGGATCTGCGCAAGCGCGGTGGCACTGTCGGCGCCGATGTCCAGACCCTCGACCAGAACACCATCGACACGAACTGCCTGGCGCTCGGCTATTCGGCCATGGGCATGGCCTATTCGAACCAACTGGTAGGCTATCAGCTCGTCATGAAAAGCAAGCTCGGCATCGGCATGTTGCCGCGTGCGGAGAAGGGCGGCCCGTCAGGTCATTATTATCGCCCGGCCTTGATCTGGAGCATCGGTGCGACGAGCAAGCATGGCGAAGAAGCCGCGAAGTTCATCGATTTCTTTGTCAACGACCCGGAAGCCGGCAGGATCCTCGGCGTCGAGCGCGGCGTGCCGATGTCGCCCAAGGTGCGCGAGGCGATACTCCCATCGCTCAACCCGACGGAAGCCGAAACGGTGAAATACATCAACGCGCTCAAGGACCAGGTGGGCGGCTATCCCGCTCCCGCACCGCTCGGCTCGACGGAATTCGACCAGCGGGTGCTTCGCCCGATTGCCGACGAACTGGCCTTCGAACGCATTTCGATCGCCGATGCAGCGGCACGCCTGGTCGAGGAGGGCAAGTCTACGGTTCGCGCCGGCTGACCCCAGGAGCGATCAGGGCTGCAGGCGGCTGAGGAACTGGGCGAACACCATCGTCCCTTCAGGCCATGGCCCGTGGCCGGACTCGGCATTGATGTGGCCGGCCTCGCCGGCGTCGACGAGAAGCGATCCCCAGGCATTGGCAATGTCGCCCGCCTGTTCGTAGGAGCCGAAGGGATCGTTGCGGCTGGCGATCACCAGTGATGGAAAAGGCAGCGGGTCGCGCGGATAGGGCCCGAAGGTCATCAGATGCTTCGGGCGGATATTCGGGTTGGCGACGTCGGGCGGGGCGACGAGAAAGCCGCCCGCGATCTTCGTCCTGCAATGCGGAAGCGCGTGAACGGCAGTGGCGACGCCCAGCGAATGGGCGACGATCACGACAGGCTTGGTTGCGGCATTGACCTCTTCGATCATCCGTGCCACCCAATCCTCGCGCACCGGTTTCGACCACTCCGCCTGCACGACGCGACGCGCGGTCGAGAGCTTCCGCTCCCAGCGGCTCTGCCAATGGTCCGGACCTGAATTGGTATATCCGGGAACGATCAGGATATGCGCTTCTGAAATCTTCATAATCGCCGCGATTTGGCGACGAAAAGAGCCGAAGTCAAGGCACAGGCGACAAGGGTTGCATTTTCTGTATAATCCGAGGTGGCGGTCGCGGTTCGCAACGGCCATTTTTTTCGCCGCCGCTGCGGATCCATGGCTGCTCTGGTTTGTTTAGGAGTGTGAGCCATGACAACCTTCCATGTCCTCTCGGGGGCGAACGAAAGCGTCGTTCAACCCGAGATACGAAAGATTGGCATTGCGGATGTGTTCGATGCGCTGCGTCGCGGGTTTGATGATTTCCGCGAGAAGCCGTCGCATTATGTTTTTCTGTGTCTCATCTATCCTGTTGCCGGCGTCGTGCTGATGACCTGGAGCGCGGGGGCGAACATGCTGCCCTTGCTCTATCCGCTCGCATCCGGCTTTGCCCTCATCGGGCCTGTCGCGGCCATCGGGCTCTATGAGATAAGCCGGCGCCGCGAACTCGGCGTGGACGCGTCCTGGCCGCACGCCCTACGGCTGCACCGCAACCCGGCAATTCCGTCGATCCTGGCGGTGGCGGCCCTGTTGTTCGTCATTTTCGTTGTCTGGCTCCTGGTCGCCCACGGTCTTTACATAACGATGTTCGGCGCAACGGCGCCGAATTCGATCACCGAGTTCTGGAATGGCATCATCAGCACCGAGCAGGGCTGGAACCTGATCCTCCTCGGCAACGCGGTCGGGTTCGTCTTCGCGGTGATCGTGCTGTCGATCAGCGTCATCACCTTTCCGCTGCTGCTCGACCGGGATGTCGGCGCCTTGACGGCGATCGAGACCTCGATACGGGCGACCCTTGCGAACCCGGTGCCGGTTGCCTTGTGGGGGCTCATCATCGCGGCTGGCCTGGTGATCGGGTCGATCCCGGTCTTTGTCGGCCTGGCGGTGATCATGCCGATCTTCGGCCACGCCACGTGGCATCTTTATCGCAAGCTGGTGGAGCCGGCCCAGCCGATCCGGTAGACGACAAAGCACGACGGCCAGCCATTCGGCCGGCCGTCGTGCTTCGGCTATCGGAAAAATTTGTAGTAGGACGAGATTTGCGCCGCCGTATTCGATGACAGATTGAGTCTGATGCCGATCCTGTCGCCGCGGCTCCAGCGCACCATCCCGGTAAGAAAGCCGAGCTCCTCGCTGCGGATCGTCACTTCCTGGCCCATGCGGGCACCGATGTCGAACAGCAGCTGAAAACAGATTCTCTCGTCGGAAAGATCCTTCACGACGCCGTTGCTGGACCCGGTCTTGCAGGTGACCGTGCCGGTAATCTTCGTCTCGTCACGCGCGGATGCGCGCTGAACGCTCTCCCTAATCGCCATGGCTTCCTCGACACCTGATTGTTACAGGCTCAGATTCCATGAGGGCGCTGAAGGAGCTTTTAATGAAATCGCCGGTATTTGAAGCAAGCGCTCAAATACGGCTCGATTCCATTCTTGGCGTTCGATTGGCACTCGAAGAGTGCGGCTCAGACCCTGCCGAAAACCCGGCGGAAAATCGTGTCGACGTGCTTGGTGTGATAGCCGAGATCGAACTTCTCGCGGATATCCTCTTCGGAGAGCGCCACGCGGACTTCCCGGTCCGCCAGCAGTTCCTCCAGGAAATCCTTGCCTTCTTCCCACACCTTCATGGCGTTGCGCTGAACGAGCCGATAGGCGTCCTCGCGAGAGACGCCGGCCTGGGTGAGGGCGAGCAATACGCGCTGCGAATGAACCAGTCCGCGGAACTTGTTCAGGTTCTTCATCATGTTGTCCGGGTAGACGAGGAGCTTGTCGACGACGCCGGTCAGCCGCGCCAGGGCGAAATCGAGCGTCACCGTCGCATCCGGTCCGATCATCCTTTCGACTGAGGAATGCGAAATGTCGCGTTCATGCCAGAGGGCAACGTTTTCCATCGCCGGAACGACGAAAGCGCGGACCATGCGGGCAAGGCCCGTCAGGTTTTCCGTCAGCACCGGATTGCGCTTGTGGGGCATCGCGGAGGAGCCCTTCTGGCCGGGCGAGAAATATTCCTCTGCTTCAAGCACCTCGGTTCGCTGCAGGTGGCGAATTTCCGTCGCAAGACGTTCGATTGAAGAGGCGATGACCCCGAGCGTGGCGAAGTACATGGCATGGCGGTCGCGCGGGATCACCTGCGTGGAGACCGGCTCAGGCTTCAGGCCGAGGGCCTGGGCAACATGTTCCTCGACGCGCGGATCGATATTGGCGAAGGTGCCGACGGCACCGGAAATCGCGCAGGTCGCGATCTCTTCGCGGGCGGCGAGAAGACGCTCTTTGCAGCGATCGAATTCCGCATAGGCAAGCGCCAGCTTGACGCCGAATGTCGTCGGCTCCGCATGGATGCCGTGCGAGCGGCCGATGGTCACCGTGTCCTTGTGTTCGAAGGCGCGGCGCTTCAGCGCCTCGAGCAGCCTGTCGAGATCGGCGAGCAGGAGATCCGTGGCACGCACGAGCTGCACGTTGAAGCAGGTGTCGAGCACGTCGGACGAGGTCATGCCCTGATGCACGAAGCGGCTGTCAGGGCCGACGAATTCGGCAAGATGGGTGAGGAAGGCGATGACGTCGTGCTTGGTGACCGCTTCGATTTCGTCGATGCGTGCCACATCGAACTCAGCCGCGCCGCCCTTTTCCCAGATGGTCTTGGCCGCTTCCTTGGGGATCACACCGATTTCGGCCAGCGCGTCGCAGGCGTGTGCCTCGATCTCGAACCAGATGCGGAACTTCGTTTCCGGCGACCAGATGGCCACCATTTCCGGCCGGGAGTAGCGGGGGATCATGGGCTCTATGCTTTCATCGTCAGTGGAGGATGGCTGTGCCTCTAGCAAAGATGGGACGGAAGCTCAACGTTATTGCGGACGCACCAGCCCCAGGGTTGCCAACAGGAGGGCGACAGCCCCGATGGGCAGGTATAGCCTGACCCCCAGCACCAGGAACTGATAGTACGCGGAGAGGGAAGTGAACAGCGCCTGGTAGAACCAGATGCGCGAGCCGGTCGCGGCATGCCACTGCGAATAGAAGATACGATAATCGAGGGCAAAGAGCAGCGCCGTTACCCCGACGGTTCCGGCAATCAGGCACAGGAGATAGGCGGCAAAGCGTGTTTCAACGGCGCGATCCTGCGCCATGCAGCGGCCCGCGAAAAGCGAAAGGGGCCAGGCGATGAGGCCGCCCGAGGCGAAGAGAAGCAGGATGCTTTCCAGGTGGAAAGTCGCGTCATGCTCGCGCAGCCAGAGCGCGTACCAGGCGGAAGAGGCCATCGTCAGAGCCCAGGCAGGACCACCGAGCAATGTTTCCCGCCACGACGGTATGGCACGAAGGAGGCGCCCGCGTCTCGGAGAGCTGGTGGGATCGACGACGCGCCTGCGCGAGGCCGGCTGTTTCTTCATCGTCCAGGCCAGGTTGGCACCGCGATCCAGCGGCCGTCAGTCGTACACTCGAAGCCGAGCGATTTGACCAAGACCATGACGACATGGACTTGCGAGCCGTCATCGTTGACGTGAGTCACCACGCCGCCGATGCGATAGCCGGTCGGGCAGTGGCGGCTTTCCGGAATGCGGTCATCATCCTGCAGTACGTCGGACACGGGCTGTCCGGCTTTCTCGGTCATCACGAGGCGGAAGCCTTTGACCTCTTTCAGGAGATCCTTGCAGATCCCCTCGGGTTCGAAACTCTTCTCCTCGAGTTCGAGCTCGTAAGTCTTTCGAAACGCCGCGTCGGCGGGAAATGCATCGTATTTCAGCCTGTGATCAGCTGCGTCCGGCTCCGTCACGGGATTGTAGGCGGCGAGCAGTCCCGGGGTGTCGAGAAGCCGGTAGGCGTCGATCAGCGGTGCCGCCCGCCGACGCGCATCATGGCGGGCTTTCGCCAAGGCGCCGCCATCCTCCTCGACGCGCGCCCGCACAGGCGCACCTGGCAGGAACGTGTCGGCCTGAGTGTCAAGGACGTATATAGTTGAATAGGGAAAGCCGGAGCCGTCCTGAATGCCATATTCCTCGAAGGCGAAGACCTTGCCGTCCGAAGAAAAGCCGATCGGCTGAAAACTGGCATAATCGCCGGCGATCGCAGGCGGCGCGGCAATCGCCGTTGCGATCAGGACTGCAGTCGCGATCGCCGCCCACGCGTTCATCAGCGCCCTTTCTCGGCCGGCGTGCGGATCGCCTCGATGGCGGTGCGGTAGGCCTCGACGGAGCCGCCCTTGAAAATGGCCGAGCCGGCGACCAGCACATTGGCCCCAGCCCCGGCGACGATGCCAGCGGTTTCGGGCGTGATTCCGCCGTCCACCTCGATCTCGATCGGCCGGTCGCCGACCATTGCCTTGATGCGGCGGATCTTCTCTTCCATTGCCGCGATGAACTTCTGGCCGCCGAAGCCCGGATTGACGGTCATCACCAGAATGAGATCTACGGTGTCGAGGACGTATTCGAGCGCGCTTTCGGGCGTCGCAGGATTGAGCGAGACGCCGGCCTTCTTGCCGAGTGCCTTCACGCTCTGCAGGGAACGGTGCAGATGCGGGCCAGCTTCGGCATGGACGGTGAGGATATCGCAGCCGGCCTTGGCAAAGGCTTCGAGAAAGGGATCGGCCGGCGCGATCATCAGGTGGCAATCGAACGTCGCGTCCGTGTAGGAGCGCAGCGACTTGATGACGTCCGGCCCGAAGGTGATGTTCGGCACGAAATGCCCGTCCATGACGTCGAGGTGGATCCAATCCGCGCCGGCGTCCACGACATCGCGGACCTCCTGGCCGAGCTTGGAGAAGTTGGCCGCCAGGATCGATGGGGCAATGCGAATGGGGTGGGTCATGAACAGCCTCCGGTCTTTGCCGCGCCCATAGCATCCCGCGACCGCGCGAACAACATGCGATGGCGGGCCTCGGCTAACCTGGCAATGCCGACCAGGCCGGCCTGGGATCGCCCGCGGCCGCCACGGCATCATGCACGCCCCGGGCGATCGCCCGTGCCATTGTTGCCGCCGCCGCGGCGCTGAGATCGATGAAATCCTCAAGGAGCAGTTTCTTGCCGCTGGCGCCCGTCGAGAGCGCAAACACCAGATCGCCGTCGAGCGGCGTATGGGATGGCCATAGCGCTCGGGAGAAGCCGTCATGGGCGGCAATTGCCAGGCGTTTCGCCTCGGCCTTCGGGAGAACCGCGTCGGTGGCGATGACGGCAATGGTCGTGTTGGCGTTTGCCGCCTGAGGCTCGCGGAATTTGACCCGCGGCCGCGCCGCATCCTGCGGCCAGGGAGACGGCATCCCAAGCCCGCCGAACTCGCCATCCAGTTCGAAGGGGGCGGCCCAGAAATGGCGCGTGTCGCCGATGGTTGCAGAGCCGAGCGCGTTCACAGCGACAAGGGCGCCGACTGTGACGCCGTTTGCAAGGACCGTCGATGCGGAACCGAGGCCGCCCTTGAGCGTAGCCGTGAGTGCTCCTGTTCCGGCTCCGGCGCTGCCGGTCGTGAAAGTCTTGGCCGCGGCACGTGCCGCGGCATAGCCGAGTTCGCGGTAGGGTGAAAATTGCCCCCAGGCCTTGTCGCCGCCATTCATGAGGTCGAAGAGGATCGCCGCCGGAACGATCGGAATCCGATGGGGACCGACGGGAAAGCCGCGGCCCATCTCGCGCAGCGCCGCCTGCACGCCAGCGGCCGCGTCCAGGCCGAAGGCGGAGCCGCCGGAGAGCACGATCGCGTCGACGGCCTGGACCGTATTGTGCGGGGCGAGCAGGTCGGTCTCGCGGGTCCCCGGTGCGCCGCCGAGAACCTGAACCGAGGCAGTGGCCGGCGGATCGCAGAGCACCGCCGTGACGCCGGATTTCAGCCGGTGATCCTCGGCGTTTCCGACCAGGATCCCGGCCACATCGGTGATCAGGTTGGTCGGTCCCTTGCGCATCACTCGGACTTGCCTATTTCCGTGGCGGCAGCGAAACGGCCATCCTGCCATTGCATCAGCCTATAGGGGCTCTCGGTCCGTTCATGTGCGCTGTTGAAGCGGATCGGCCCGAGGACGGTCGCGTAAGGGCCCTTCAGCAGAGCGTCCAGGATGGCTTCGTCATCCTTTTCCGCTTGATCCTTCGCCTGCTCGAGAAGCGACATCGCTGCAAAGGCCGGGAGTACGTAACCATCCGGTTCAATGCCGGCGGAGCGCATCGCCGTGACGGTCGGCGCTGCCTCGCTCGACCGGGCCGCATTGGCGACAGTGACGGCAAGCACGCCGTTCTCGAGCGGCACGTCAAGATCCGCGGCGTTAAGCGTATCGCCGCCAAGCAGTGTTAGCGGAACATTCTCCGCTTTGGCGTCGCGGGCGATGACGGCGGTATCGTTGCGGTCGCCGCCGGTGAACACATGTGTCGCCCCGCTTTTTGCGAGGCGTCGAACGAGGCTCACCTGCTGTTCCTGCGCCGGGCGGTAGGTGTCGGTGAAGACCGGGGTGATGCCGATCTCGGCCAGGGCGTTGCGGACGCTTTCGACAAGTTCACGGCTATGGATCGTTCCGTCGTCGATGAGCGCCAGCGGCTTGTCCCTCCAATGCGTCACGATGGCGTCGGTGATCGCGGCGGCCTCGGCCTTGCCGCTCGGCGCCAGGCGAAAGAGCGGCCATTTCTTCTTGAGGGCATCCTCCATCAGGATATCCGAGCGCACGCTGAGCGTGATGGCGGGGATTTCCGCTTCGGCGAGGGCAGGCAGCGCCGCTTCCAGGCTCTCGGTGCAGAGAAAGCCGATTGCAGCCTCGGCGCCGCTGGCGAGCAGAGCCTTCGTCAGGGCCTCACCGCCGGCCGGATCGCAGCTTTCTGCAACGGGAATGATTTCGCTTCCCCGATCGGCTGCCTGAAAGGCGGCGCCATCGGTGATCTGTTTCCCGAGCACGGCGAAGGGACCATCCGCGGGAGCGACAACCGCAACCTTCAGGCCGGCCGCCAGCGCTGGGGAGGGCAGCGTCAGTGCGGCGACAATAAGGGTCGTACCAATTGATTTAAGCATGTTTTTACCCGCTATCGCATGCATGTTTTAAGGAAGTGGCACAACTCGTCAAAGGAAAAGATAGGGCAGGAACGGCCATCCCCCGATCTGCGCCATGGGCGTTCGCGCATCGGCAAGAATCTCGGTCGGCCCAGTTTCATATTTTTCGCGACAGTCTATGTATGTGCGAGATACCGATCCGGAGCGTGATGTGTTGGAGAAGACCCGGCTGGACCCGATAAGCTATCGCGATACGATGAGCCGCTTGTCTCATCACGTGCAGTTGATCACCGCGGCGGATAGTGCCGAGCGGCGCGGGGTCACCATCACTGCCTCTTGTTCGGTGTCGGACGAACCTCCGACAATTCTCGCCTGCCTCAATGCCGCAAATCCCCGCAACGATATCTTTTTGCGAGGCGACAGCTTCGGGCTGAACGTCCTCGGTCGTCAGCATATCGCGCTGGCGCACGCCTTTTCCGGACGCGACCAGCTCGATATGGAACACCGGTTTTCGCTCGGCCGTTGGACGCAGCTTGCGACCGGGGCGCCGATTCTCGTTGACGCCATCGCCGCCTTCGACTGCCGTCTGATCGAAGTGAAGATCATGGCCACCCACGCGGTCCTCTTCGGCGAAGTGGTCGACGTGCGAATCGGTGAAAAGGCACCACCGCTCATTTATGTGGACCGGGGATACCGCACGCTATAATTTTCCTCGACAGAGGAGTGAATATGGCGAGTCATGAGACAGGCAGGATGCCGCAGTCCATCGACGAGACGATGGCACTGCTGGAGGCGGAGAACTATCTCGCCGGTACCGCCCTCGCGACGGTTCTTTTCCTTGCCCTCAGGATGAAGCGCCCACTCTTCCTCGAAGGAGAGGCGGGTGTCGGCAAGACCGAGATCGCCAAGGTGCTCGCACGCTCGCTCGATCGGCCGCTGATCCGCCTGCAATGCTACGAGGGCCTTGACGTCGCATCTGCGGTCTATGAATGGAACTACCCGGCGCAAATGCTGGAGATCCGCCTTTCGGAGGCAGCCGGCATGGTCGACCGGCAAAGGATCGAAAGCGATATCTTCTCCGAGCGGTTCCTCATCCGCCGCCCGGTGCTTCAGGCGATTTCGGCGAGTGTCGGCCGTGCGCCGGTGTTTCTGATCGACGAGCTCGACCGGACCGACGAGGCCTTCGAGGCCTTTCTCCTCGAGGTTCTTTCCGATTTCCAGGTGACCATTCCCGAACTTGGGACGATCCGGGCGGACGAACCGCCGATCGTCATTATCACCACCAATCGTACGCGCGAGATTCACGACGCCTTGAAGCGCCGCTGCCTCTATCATTGGGTCGACTACCCGAATGCGGCGCAGGAGCTCGAGATCATCCGGCGCAAGGTGCCGGGATGCAACGCGACCCTCTCTCGGGAGATCGTCGCCTATGTCCAGAAACTCCGGACGGTCGATCTCTTCAAGAACCCCGGTGTCGCCGAGACGATCGACTGGGCGACGGCTCTGACCGAGCTCGATGCGCTCGCGCTCGATCCCGAGACGCTGGCGGATACGCTCGGCACGCTCCTCAAATACCAGGATGACATTGCCCGGATAGAGGGTATCGAGGGGCGCAGGTTGCTTGAAGAGGTCAAGCGCGAGCTTACGGGCGCAGGGCTGACGCCATGACCGGCGAGCCTGATGCCGACAGCGTCAACCAGCAGCCGGAGAGCGGGCGGTTTTCGGACAACATCGTCTTCTTCGCCCGGGCGCTGCGCAGGGCAGGCATGAGGATCGGCCCCGGTGCGATCGCGGATGCCATTCAAGCCGTCGGCGCAATCGGCATCGGGTCCCGCCGTGAGTTCTACGCCGCACTTCAATGCACGCTGGTGAAGAGGCACGAGGACCAGCCGCTCTTTGATGAAGCGTTTCGACTGTTCTGGCGCAAGCGCGATCTCGTCCGCAGGATGATCGCGCTGCTGTCACCCGTCGCGCCGGCACGCGCAAGAGAAGATCGGCCGCGCCGTGCAGGCGAGGCGCGTCTCGCCGAAGCGCTCCTCAGCGGACGGGACGACACTCGGCCGTCTCGTGAGGAGCAGGAAATAGAAATCGACGCGCGCTACACCGCGTCGGGCCGGGAGCTCTTTCGCAAGGCTGATTTCGCCCAGATGACGGCCGCAGAAATCGCGGAGGCGCGGAGCGCGATGTCATCGCTGCTCTTGCCGCTCGACCGGGTCAAGACGCGGCGCTTTCGACCATCCCATCGACCCATTCGGATCGACCCGCGCGCCACCATGCGCGATGCTATGCGCTTCGGCGGCGAGCTCATCCTGCCGCGTTTCCGGGAACCGCGTCTCATTCACCCGCCGCTGGTCGTGCTTGCGGATATTTCGGGCTCGATGACGCAGTATACGCGCGTGTTCCTGCATTTCCTGCACGCGCTGACAGAGCAGCGGCACCGCGTCCAGACCTTTCTGTTCGGCACGAGGCTGACGAACGTCACCCGCCAGATGCGCAACCGCGATCCCGACGAGGCGCTCGATGAATGCGTGGCGGCGGTCAAGGACTGGTCGGGCGGCACCCGCATCGGCGAAACGCTGCATGAGTTCAATCGTCGTTGGTCTCGACGCGTCCTGGGGCAGGGCGCCATCGTCCTGTTGATCACCGACGGCCTCGAGCGCGACGACACGGTGCAGCTCGAGGCCGAGATGGATCGGCTGCATCGCTCCTGCCGCCGATTGATCTGGCTCAATCCGCTGCTCCGCTTCGCGGGCTTCGAGGCGCGGGCGCGCGGCGTCCGGGCGATGCTGCCGCATGTCGACGAATTTCGGACGGTGCACAATCTGGAATCCGTCGCCGAACTGGTGAAATCCCTGGCGGGTGAAAGGAGCCGCGACGCCGACCCGCGACGCTTTCTTCGCGCGCGGCGCACGGCACTTGATGCAGGGTTGAAACACGGCTGGATCGTCATGATCTAAGAGGGCGAGGCGGAGGCCACGATATGACGAACGACGCGAAGATGCTGGACCCGTTGGAGATTGCCGAGGCATGGCACAGGCAAGGCCGCGCCGTGGCGCTGGCGACGGTCATCGAGACCTGGGGTTCTGCGCCACGCCCGGTCGGCAGTCATCTGGTGATTGACGGCGAGGGCAACTTTGAAGGTTCTGTTTCGGGCGGTTGCGTCGAAGGCGCCGTTGTCACGGAAGCGGCGGACGTGATCGCGTCGAGCGTTCCCAGAGTTCTCGAATTCGGCGTGGCCGACGAAACGGCATGGCGTGTCGGCCTTTCCTGCGGCGGTCGCATCCGTGTCTTTCTCGAGCGAATTGACGGCTAAGACCATGCAACTGTCTACCCTTGAGAAGCTGAATACGGCGCGCACGGCGCGGCGGGCAGCCGTGGTCGTCAGCGATCTTTCGAGCGGCCGCGCGCAGGCCTTCATGGAAGGAGAGCGCTTCCCGGCTGAATGGGATGCCGCAATCACTGAAGCCCTCCGTTCGGGCCGGGCCGCTCTTGCGACGATCGATGAGCGACCGCTCTTCCTCAACGTCTATCTACCGCCACCGCGATTGGTCGTCATCGGTGCCGTCCATATCTCACAGGCCCTGGCGCGGCTGGCGCCGGTCGCCGGGTTCGATATGACCGTCATAGACCCGCGCACCGCCTTCGCGACGGTCGAGCGATTCCAAAACATCGAACTTCTCGCGGATTGGCCGGAAGATGTCCTGCCCACGCGACCGCTCGACCGCTACACGGCTCTGGCTGCCGTCACCCATGACCCGAAGATCGACGATTATCCGATCCGGGTCGCCCTCGACGCGGGCTGTTTCTATGTGGGCGCGCTCGGCAGCCGCAAGACCCATGCGACCCGCGTGGAGAGATTGCGGTCGGCGGGCGTGTCGGAAGAGGCGATCGACCGGATCAGGGCGCCGATCGGCCTGGATATCGGCGCCGCGAGCCCGGCTGAAATCGCGGTCGCCGTCCTTGCGGAAATCATCGACGCGCTCCGTCACCGCGATCGCGGAGAACAGGGGCGTGCAGCATGAGGTTTGGTCCCGTGCCGCTTGCCGAAGCGGAAGGCGCCATTCTGGCCCACGCGGTGAAGACTGCGGAAGGCAAGCTGTCGAAAGGTCATCGTTTGGGCGCGAATGATCTGGCGATTCTTGCCGATGCCGGCATTCGGGAGGCCATCGTCGCCCGGCTCGATTCGGACGATCTGCCGGAAGACGAGGCCGCGGCTCGGATCGCAGCCGCCATCGCTCCGGACCATCTGCGTTTCTCGCCAGCCGCAACCGGCCGCGTCAATATCCATGCGACGGTGACGGGTCTTTTCGCTGCCAATCGCGCGGCGGTCGACCGGGTGAACCGCATCGATCCGGCAATCACGCTTGCCTGTCTTGCCGACCATGTCGCCGTCGATGCGGGTGACATGGTGGCGACGATCAAGATCATCCCGTTGGCGGTGCCGCGACAGTTCGTCGAGCAAGCGGCTGCAATGCTTCGCGCGGAGCCCGCCTTTGAGGTGAAGCCCTTCGTGCCGCGATGCGCGGCCTTGATCGCAACCGAATTGCCGTCGCTGAAGCGCCAGGTGATGGACAAGACGCGTGCTGTGCTGGCGGCGCGGCTCGCTCGATCCGGCAGCAGCCTGGAGACGGAGCGTCGCGTCGATCACAGCGAGGCGGCCGTTGCCGGGGCGATCGCCGAGCTCCGGGCGGCCCACGACCTGCTGATTGTCTTCGGCGCGTCTGCCGTCGCCGATCCTGATGACGTCGTGCCGGCCGCCATCCGGCGCGCGGGCGGCACCGTCGAGCACGTCGGCATGCCGGTTGACCCAGGCAATCTGCTCGTTCTGGGCCGCCTGGGCGAAATCCCCGTCATTGGCGCGCCGGGTTGTGCGCGCAGCCCGCGGGAGAATGGATTCGACTGGATCCTCGACCGGTTGCTCGCCGGCGAGTGGCCGAGCCCGTCCGACATTTCCGGGCTTGGCGTCGGAGGCCTGCTGAAGGAAATCCCCACACGGCCGCAACCACGCGAAGCGGCAGTCAGGCCGCAGCCCGGCCCGGTAGCGATCATTGTGCTGGCGGCTGGCCGGGCAAGGCGGATGGGCCCCGCGGGGAAGCACAAGCTTCTTGCCGAGTTCGATGGCGTCCCTCTGGTTCGCCGCTCCGTCGAGACGGCCCTTGCTGCCGGCAAAGGCAAGGTCACCGTGGTTACCGGATATCGCGAGGAGGAGATTCGGACCGCCTTAAACGGTCTGCCGGTCACGCTGATTTCAAACCCAGATTACGAGAGCGGCATGGCGTCATCACTCATCGCAGGCCTATCCGTCGTGGAAGGAGAGGCGGGCGGCATGCTGGTGATGCTGGCAGACATGCCGGGCGTCACGTCGGAGCATCTGTCAAGGATGATGGCAGCTTTCGACGCTGAGTCTGGCCACGCGGTCGTTCGCGCAGTTACCGAGGGCCAGCGCGGCAATCCGGTCATCCTGCCGCGACAAACCTTTGCCGCGGTTCGGCAGCTCGTAGGCGACGTGGGCGCGCGACACATCGTCGAGCGCTGCGGTCTTCCGGTGATAGATGTAGAACTGGGAGCCGCCGCGCGCCTCGATGTCGATACGCCCGAGGCGATCTTGGCCGCCGGCGGCATATTGAAGGAGTAGGGCGATGGACAATGCTGCGATCGAGGAAATGTTCGAGACATTGGGGCCGATCAGCATTCGCCGCATGTTCGGCGGCAAGGGCATTTATTGCGAAGGCGTCATTCTCGCCGTCGAGGTCGACGGGGAAATCCTTCTGAAGGGCGATGCCGAAACTGCGCCGGAGCTTGAGGCAGCGGGCGCCCGACAATGGGCCTACGACGGCAAGGGCAAGCCAGTGAAAATGCCCTACTGGAGCATTCCCGAGGCCGCCTATGACGATCCGGAGGAAATGGCCCGCTGGGTTAAACTAGCCTACGCGGCGGCGCTAAGAGCGAAGAAATAAAGGCCGACTGCCTGGGGTAATCTAACCGAGCGCGCGCACCGCATCCGCGGCGAAGCGGGACAATGGCTGGGGCAAAGCGGAAAGATCGAACCAACCTATGTCGGAAAGCTTGTCCGGTTCGGTGAGGCGCGGTTCGCCTGAAAAATCATCAGTCGCGTAGATCAGCGAGATCCAGTGCTGGCGATCGGCCTCGATCATCTGCTCGCTGATGCAGAGAAACCGTGTCGAATGGATCGAAAGGCCGCTTTCCTCTTCGGCTTCCCGGCGTGCGGCGTCCTCGGCACGCTCCATGTGGTCGACCTTGCCGCCGACAATGCTCCAGTGGCCCGCCTCCGGCGCCTTCAGGCGCCGGCAGAGAAGGATCTTGCCGTCGCGCAGGATCGCAAGGCCGCAGCCGAGGCCGGGAAAATCGACGCCGGGGAAAGCCATGGGGAGGCTGTCAAGCCTTGCCGACAATCAGCATGAAGGCCGGGATCTCGTCGCCAAAGCCGATCGGCGTCGGGCCATCGTCATAATCGCGGCGATTGCGGTTCCGACGGTCGCGATTGTCGTCGTTGGCGGCGTTCTGCGCCCGGCCTGGACGTTCGTTGCGGCCCGCATGGCCCTGTTTGCTGTCGGCACTGCGTTCCGGTTTCACCGCTTCCGCCCTTTCTGCGACTGGTTCGAATTCGGCCACATTATCCGTACGGGCAGCATCGGATTTATGATCGCCACGCGGCCGGCCAGAGCGTTCCACATCTTTTTTGCGATCCTTGCGGCCATCGCGGCCACGCTCGCGCCGGCTGTCATGGCTCTCCATGGGCTCGGGCAGTTCGGAAAGGTCTCCGTTCAGCCACTCGACCTTCTGGGCGATCAGCTTCTCGATGGCATCGGAGAACTTCGTGTCGCGCTTCGTTACGATCGTGAAGGAAGCGCCGGAGCGGCCGGCCCGGCCCGTACGGCCAATGCGGTGAACATAGTCTTCCGCGTGGATCGGCACATCGAAATTGAAGACATGGCTGACATCCGGAATGTCGAGCCCGCGCGCCGCTACGTCCGAAGCAACGAGCAGCTTGATGTTGCCGTCCTTGAAGTTGGCCAGCATGGTCATGCGCGAGCGCTGGTCCATGTCGCCATGCAGGGCGCCAACCGAAAAGCCATGGCGGTCGAGCGAGCGGAAGAGATCGGCGACGTCCTTCTTGCGGTTGCAGAAGATGATTGCGTTCTTGAGCTCGTCCTGGGCGCGGATCAGGTCCCGCAATACGGCGCGCTTCTCGTAGTCCTTGGCGTGAGAGGCAACGAAGCGCTGCGTCACGGTGTTCGCCGTCGAAGCGGGGCGGGCGACTTCGACCCGCTCGGGGTTCTGCAGGAACCGGTCGGCGAGCTTCTGGATTTCCGGCGGCATCGTGGCCGAGAAGAACAGCGTCTGCCGGGTGAAGGGGATGAGCTTCGCAATCCGTTCGATATCCGGGATGAAGCCCATGTCGAGCATGCGATCCGCCTCGTCGATGACGAGGATCTCTACCCCCGTCATCAGGAGCTTGCCGCGTTCGAAATGATCGAGCAGACGACCGGGCGTGCAGATCAGAACGTCGGCGCCGCGCTCGAGCTTGCGGTCCTGATCCTCGAAGGAGACGCCGCCGATCAGTAGCGCGATGTTGAGCTTGTGATTCTTGCCGTATTTGTCGAAGTTTTCTGCCACCTGCGCGGCAAGCTCACGGGTCGGCTCCAGGATCAGCGTGCGCGGCATGCGTGCACGCGCGCGGCCCTTTTCGAGGAGCGTCAACATCGGCAGAACGAAGGATGCCGTCTTGCCGGTACCGGTTTGCGCGATGCCCAGGATGTCACGACGCTGCAGGGCCGGCGGAATGGCGCCCGCCTGGATCGGTGTCGGCGTTGCATAGCCCGCGTCGGCAACTGCGGAGAGAACTTTCTGGCTCAGGCCAAGGTCAGCAAAATTGGTCAAAGGGGAAACTGTTTCCGTTCCGGTTCAATAGAACTCTGATCGATGGAAAATCACCATCCTGTGGCGGCGCTCTTAAGACGAAAGGCGCCGAAAGTCAAGAAATCCAGCACGTTGACGCTTGGGACGGTAAATGGAGGCGAATCTATCACTTTTCTTGTCAATCCGCGGGCGTGCGTCGCAGAGGATTTTGTCGCGTCAGTTCAGGTAGCCGGCGAGCTTTGTACCGGCGCGCAGGAACCGCATCGGATCCACTGCGAGGCCGTTCAACCGAACTTCGTAATGCAGATGCGGACCCGTCGACCGGCCCGTGCTGCCTGATTGGGCGATCACCTGCTCGGCGTCGACGCGGTCGCCGACATGCACGAGAATAGCCGCGAGGTGCGCATAGCGCGTCGAGACACCGTTTCCGTGGTCGATCTCGATCATGTTGCCGTATCCGCCCGCCGACCCCGCCGCCGTCACGGTTCCAACTGCGGCCGAGCGGATGTGCGTGCCGGTCGCGGCGCGGAAGTCGATGCCGGCATGGAGGGCCAGTCGCCCCAGAAAGGGGTCCAGCCGATTTCCGAAACTGCTCGTCACGTCGCTTGTGGGCGCAGGACTTTCGAGAGGGAGTTTTCGTGCTGCGTCGCGGGTCGCTTCCAAGTCGACAAGGGCGTTGTCGAGTGCGGCGAGAGACCGTTCGAACTCGCCCTGCT
This sequence comes from Sinorhizobium glycinis, assembly GCF_001651865.1. Taxonomy (GTDB): domain Bacteria; phylum Pseudomonadota; class Alphaproteobacteria; order Rhizobiales; family Rhizobiaceae; genus Sinorhizobium; species Sinorhizobium glycinis. The sequence goes on along the minus strand of NZ_LPUX01000050.1, from coordinate 157,401 downwards.
TCTGCGGTTCGAGGTAGGGTCCGCCGATTGCCGTTTCGTCAGCCGGAACGTTCGCAGTGGCGGAAGCGTCAGCGCTCTTCGCATCCGCAAGCTCAAATCCTGTACGCCCGACGATCGTCCTGATCGCTTCCGATGTCCTCTGCGCGTTGCTCGTCAATTGCCGAATATGAGCCATCTGATCACGCTCAATGCCCTTCAGCGAAAGGGTCACTTTTGAAAAGATGCGATCCGTCCGATCGGAAACAGTTTCCGCTGGGCCGCTCGACTGCGCTTGCGGCGCATAGCCGAGCGCAGACGCCCCGGCTTTCCCTCCTGCGATACCCATGATCTCTTCGATCGCATGGATGCCATCCTGGGCGCCGGCGCGTTTTCCGTAGGCGAGGGGTTCGGCATTCGGCAGCGCAGCCGCTTGTCCATCAGTCGCGAGCGGCTCGGCGTTCTCGGCCCGCGTGCCGAGCCTGCCGCTGCGTGAGGCAAGCTCCAATTGCTGCTGCAGGAGCTTGTCGACTTTTTCTTCGACGATCTGCTGATCGAGCAACTGTCGGCTTGTCACCCGATCGACCTGAGCGCGAAGCGCCGTGATTCGGTCCTCGTATTCATGCTGCATGCGCGCCTGGCGGGCGATCGTGCCGCCGATCAGATCGTCACGAAGGACGAGATAGGTGGTTGCGGCGAGATAACCGATGCCGAAGATGCCGATGAGCGAGGTCGCAGCGGCCGCCATCCAGGGGCGGACCGTCATGTGACGAATCCTGTCTCCGGTTGCGAGAATCAGGACGTGGTTTTGCCGGCGTTTGCCGAAACCCCCATTTTCCGGACGAATAGACACCACGTCACCCCCGCCAGATGCGACCCAACTCGCGTTTGCCCCGAGGGTCATTACACTTTATTAGGGTTAACAAAGCGTGTGTGGCGCGGCGGACGTCAGATGTTGGTGGAGGCCGTCATCGACCGGTAGAACGACGGCGTCAAGCCGGCCTCGGCGCGAGCGACGTCGTTGAAGGGCGCCTTCAGCGGTCCGCGGAAGTTGGCCCGCACCAGCGCCTGGAAGGTCGCAGCCGGGTCCTTCCTCTGCCGGGCGCACAGGAAGCGGAACCATTTTGCCCCGACGGCCACGTGACCCTTCTCGTCCTCATAGATCACATCGAGGACGGCGGCGCTTTCATGGTCGCCGGTTTCACGCATCTTCGCCTGCAGGGCGGGAGTAACGTCGAGGCCGCGCGCCTCAAGGATGAGCGGCACGACGGCGAGTCGGGCGGTCAGATCGTTGCGCGTGTCGTGGGCCGCCTGCCAAAGGCCGTCATGGGCCGGCAGGTCGCCATAGTCGGCACCTAGATCGTTGAGCCTTTGCCGCACCAGCCGGAAATGTTTGGCCTCCTCGAAGGCGACCTGCATCCATCCATCGAAGAAAGATTGCGGCACCGGCTCCGTGGCGAAGCGGGCGACGATGTCGAGCGCGAGATCGACGGCATTCAATTCGATATGGGCAATCGCATGGAGCAGGGCGATTCGGCCCTTCAATGAGCCGAGGGAACGCCGCTTGACCTGGGTCGGCGGCGTGAGAATGGGCTTTTCCGGCCTGCCCGGCCGTACCGGAACCGGCCGATCGAGCGGTGAGCGCAAGGAAAGCGTTCGCGCTTGCCAGCGGCGTGCAGCCACCTGCGCGAGCTCGGTCTTGACGGTCAGGTCACTTGCGCGGATCGCTTCAACGGCAGCGCCGCGCAGACTGTGAAATCGCGGGAGCGCGGGCATTTCGCTCAGTCGGTACGGAGAGCTTTCGCCGCGGCGAGAACCTCGTCGGCGTGCCCCGCCACCCTGACCTTCTCCCAGACCCGATTGATGATGCCTGACGGGTCTACTAGGAAGGTGGTGCGTTCGACGCCCATATATTTGCGGCCATACATGCTTTTTTCCGTCCAGACGCCGTACGCATTGACGACTGTCTTCTCCACGTCTGCGGCAAGGGCGACAGTGAGGTCGTGCTTCTTGGTAAAGCGGTCATGGCTTTTGACCGAATCGGGCGAGATGCCGATCAGCGCCACGCCGGCCGATGCGAATTCTTGCGAAAGGCCGGAGAAGGAAATCGCTTCCACGGTGCAGCTCCGGGTGTCGTCCTTGGGATAGAAGAACAACACGACCGGCTTGCCTCGAAGAGCAGACAATGAAATCGAGCCGCCGCCGTCGCGAGCCAGTTCGAAATCCGGGGCAGGATCGCCGCGCCGCAAAGGTGCCATGATTAAGCCTTTCTTACGCCAAGTTTTATCGACATTTCGCACATAGGGGATACCTAAGATCGTCGCGGTCCGTCCAGCAAGATTGTGACTGCTTTGACAGCCGCCCGACGGCTCTTATGGCTACGAGCCATAATGAATGCGACGTCGCAAGACAAAGGCCGCTCCTGCACTGTGCATCCTTTCGGACGCACAAGGATAGCCGTCGCGCGCTTTCCACAGCAACCACAGCGAAGCGTGGTGACTTGGTCCGGCGATTTGTGATCTACAGGAAATAGGAACGACCCGGGCGGGTGCCCGTCCGGACAGGAACAAGTGCAATGCAGCAAGCAGGTGGAGGAAACCCGCGCCGATGAGTGACATCCGCGGCGAAAGGGTTTGCTTTCGCAAGGAAGACATCGTCGCGCTGGACGCGCTGCCTTCGGCCCAGGCCCATGACCCGGTCATCGTGCATACGCCCTTGTCCGGCGGCTTGTTGCGTCTTTTCGGCAAGTTCCTGATCTGCTGCTCGCTTGTGGGCTTCGTCATGATCGCCGCGCTCGTCGCCGTCATCGAAAGCGGGCTCGCCGACGGTCCCCTGAACGCCCGCGCGCGAACCGCCCTCAACGCCGCCCTTGGCGCCAACTACAATGCCGACGTGGAGAGCACGGTCGTCCGGGTCACGGGCCGTGGGGCGCTCGCGCTCAAGGCGCGTGGCGTCACGTTGAACGACAATGCCTCCGGGCGCCCCGTCGCCAAGCTGGCGGCCGTCTCGATTGCGCTCGATCCCATTGCCCTGATGACCGGCCGCATCGCCGTGTCGCGGCTGGAGGCGGAAGGCGGCGAGCTCGATACCGGGCTTTTGCCGCGCGGCGAGCCCATAGACCTGACGACGATACGTGTCGCGGACACCGGCACAGCGCTCGAAAAATTGTTCACGCACATCGATGGGATGTCGCGGCTGACGGCGAGAAGCGCCACAAGGACCGTTCAGCTTTCGGATCTCACGCTGTCGGTGACCGGGTCGCGCGGTCGGATCGTTCCGGTCGAGGTAAGGATGCTAGCATTCAGCCGCGACCCCGACGGTTCTATCCGCGTCGATGGCTCGATTGCCATAGATGGCAGGGAGGCGAAGCTCGAGGCGAGGGCCTTCGGCCATGGCGAGAAGGTCGCCGGCATTGAGGCAGTCTTTACTTCCCTGCCGCTCTCGCCATTCCTGTACCACGGCAAGTCTGGCAGCGAGGAGGCCTTCGGAGTCGATGCTGCGGCCGAGGTTAGTCTGAGGGCGACCCGCGCTGCGGAAGGCGCGACGCCGGCTTTGGTCGTCGGCATCAGGACGTCTGAAGGGGCATTTCACGCCGGAGGGCTCGCCTCCGCGCTCAAACAGTCGGAGCTGAACGTCTCCTATGATTTTGACCGAGACTCGGTGGAGATACTGCCCTCATCGATCAAGATCGGGCGCTCGATCTTCCCCTTTACAGGTGCCTTGGTCGACCTCGACAAGGTCTCCGGGAGTGGCCAGAAGGGCTTTGCCGTCGACCTGCTGCTGAAAGACGCGAGTTCCGATCCGGAAGACATGCAGGAGCGTCCGCTGTCTTTCGACGCCAAGGCGAACGGCCGGTTCGAGACCGGTAGCCACCGGCTGATCTTCGACGAGCTGACCGTATCGAGCCCGCTTGGGTCCATGGCGGGTTCGCTCGCGGTCGCCTTCGGGAAGACATCGCCCCAGATCAATTTCGCTGCGGTGAGTGACCACATGCAGGCAACTGCCGTCAAGCAATTGTGGCCCTGGTGGGTGGCCAAGGGCGCCCGCCGATGGGCGATCGGCAATCTTTTCGGCGGTACGGTGAGGGATGCAAGCATCGAGGTCTCGATACCGGAGGGACGAATTGCCAACAGCGGCGGGGAATTGAAGCTCAACGAGAATGAGCTCAACATCAATTTTTCCATCGAAGACACGCGCATCAACATCGCCGGGGAAATTCCACCGCTCCGCGATACGGCGGGGCATTTAGAGTTGAGTGGCGAACGCATGACGGTCGAGGTTGGCCGGGGCGCGGCCTTCTTCCCGTCCGGCCGGTCCGTCGCTCTGAACGGCGGGGACTTCGTCATTCCGGATGTCTACAGCAAGCCGCTGATGGCGGAAATGAAGATCGAGGTTGACGGCGAGGCCGACTCCATTGCCGAGCTTGTCAGCTACAAGCCGATCCGGGCCCTGCAGAAGACTCCCTTCGCGCCGGAGGACTTCACCGGACCGATGACCGCATTGGTAGGCGCCCGATTCGGACTGATCTCCAACCAGAAGCCGCCGCCGCCCTTGTGGCAAGCGGAGATGCAGTTGCAGAAGGTATCGATAAACCGGCCGGTTTCGGGCCGCGAGATTGCCGATCTGTCGGGTACGATGCGGATCGACAACACCCAGGCGATTCTCGATGCCGATGCTCTAATCGACGGCGCAGAGATGCGCATCGCACTGACGGAACCGGTGGATGCCAACGCCAATGTGAAGCGGACGCGCGAGATCTCCGGAACACTCGACGAGGCGGCGCGCCGCAAGATCGCTCCGGCTTTGTCGGGCATCGTCAGCGGGCCGGCCGGTGTAGAGGTGTCGCTTTCGGATGACGGCAGCCAGTCCGTTAAGGCCGATCTCGGAAAGGCGACCCTGTCGCTGCCGTGGATCGGCTGGAGCAAAGGCGCCGGCATTGCGGCCAATGCCGAATTCACCGTGAAGAAAAACGGGTACCTGACGGAGATAAACGACTTCCGCATACAGGGCGACGGATTTGGTGCGGCCGGCGAGTTGCGGGTCGACGACGCGGGACTCGCATTGGCCCGATTGCATGACGTGCGCCTTGCGAACGGTGATGATTTCGCGGTGACGGTCGAGCGGGCCAAGGGCGGTCATGTCGTTTCACTCACCGGTTCCTCGGCAGACATACGGCTGCCGCTGGCGCGTGCGAAGGGCCAAGCCGGTACAGGCGACGATGGGAAGGTGAAGATCAACGCCCGCCTCGACCGTGTCGTCGGCTTCAACGGCGAGGTCTTGTCCAATGTGAGCTTCGCCTATTCTACCCGCGGTCAAGACATCGATGGCATCGACCTGTCGGCGATAACGGCGAGCGGGCAGGCGGTGGTCGCCAGGCTGCTGCAGGAGGGGCCGGACAATACGCTGGAACTGACGACGGGCGACGCGGGCGCTCTGGCCCGCTTCACCGACATCTACCGCAATATGCGCGGCGGCCTCTTGAACCTGCGCCTTCGCGATCGAGGCGCGAGATCCTGGCGCGGCACCGTGGACCTGCGGAAATTCTCCCTTGTCGGCGAACAGAAGCTGCAGTCGATGGTCTCGACGGCTGGCCGGGACGGCCGCAGCCTCAATCAGGCCGTGCGGCGCGATATCGACGTGAGCACCGCCCGTTTCGACCGGGGCTTCGCCCAACTCCTCCTGGATCGCGGCACTGTCCGAGTCGACAGCGGCGTGTTGCGCGGCATTGACGTCGGCGCCACCTTCCAGGGCACGATCCGCGACAGCAGCGGCCGCATGGACATGACGGGAACCTTCATGCCGGCCTATGGCATCAATCGGCTGTTCGGCGAGTTGCCGCTGATCGGCGTCCTGCTCGGCAATGGTCGCGACCGCGGCCTGCTCGGCATTACGTTCAAGCTGACCGGCCCCTTCAACCACCCGAGCCTGACGATCAATCCGCTGTCGCTCATCGCCCCGGGCGTTTTCCGCAGCATTTTCGAGTTCCAATGAAAAGGCCGGCGCAGCGGCCGGCCCTCAGCTGATCGCGCGAAACGCTGCCGGTCAGACGGGTCGCACCAGCATGTGCTTCTTCTTGCCGAGCGACAGCTTGATAACGCCATCGCCGGTGACATCTCCGCTGCCGATGACACGGCGCTCGTCGTTGACCTGCTCGTCATTGATGCGAACGGCGCCACCCTGGACATGGCGGCGAGCCTCGCCGTTCGATGCCGCGAGGCCCGCCCGCACGACCAGCGTCAGCAGACCCAGGCCGGACTCGAGTTCGGGGGCAGGGACCTCGATCGACGGTAGGTTTTCGGCAAGCGCACCTTCTTCGAAGGTCTTGCGGGCTGTTTCGGCTGCCTGTTCGGCAGCCGCCCTGCCGTGCAGCATGGCGGTGATTTCCGTCGCCAGGATTTTCTTCACCTCATTGATCTCGGAGCCGCCGAGCTTGGACAGCCGCTCGATTTCCGGCATCGGCAATGTTGTGTAGAGCTTGAGGAAGCGTGTGACGTCCGCGTCCTCGGTGTTGCGCCAGTACTGCCAGAAATCATAGGGACCGAGCATATCCGGGTTGAGCCAGATGGCGCCGTTGACCGACTTGCCCATCTTGGCGCCGGAGGCCGTCGTCAGCAGCGGCGAGGTCAGCGCATAAAGTTGCGGCGTTCCCATCCGGTGGCCGAGATCGATGCCGTTGATGATGTTGCCCCACTGATCCGACCCGCCCATCTGCAGTCGGCAGTCGTAACGTTTGTTGAGTTCGACGAAATCGTAGGCCTGCAGGATCATGTAGTTGAACTCGAGGAACGACAGCGACTGCTCGCGATCGAGGCGCATCTTGACGCTGTCGAAGGAAAGCATGCGATTGACCGAAAAGTGACGGCCGACGTCGCGCAGGAATTCGAGATAGTTGATACCCAGCAGCCAATCGGCGTTGTTGATCATCAGCGCATCCGTCGGGCCGTCGCTATAGCGCAGGTAGTTCGAGAAGACCGTCTTGATGCTCGCGATGTTGGCGGCGATCGTTTCAGGTGTCATCAACTGCCGCGCCTCGTCCTTGAAGGACGGATCGCCCACCATACCGGTGCCGCCACCCATGAGCGAGATCGGGCGATGCCCCGTCGCCTGCAGCCAATGCAGCATCATGATCTGAATGAGACCACCCGCATGCAGGCTAGGCGCCGTCGGATCGAAGCCGATATAGGCAGTCACGATTTCCTTCCGGAACAGTTCGTCGAGGCCGGTATCATCCGATGTCTGTTGGATGAAACCGCGTTCGTGAAGGGTGCGGAGAAAATCGGACTTGAACTCGGACATAAGCTGTCTCTTTCGGCTTTTGGGATGTGTGCGGCCGGCGTTTATCACTGTTTTGTCGAAAGTGCACGTTTTTGCTTGGGCAGCGTTTTGCTATGACCGGTGGAAAATGGTAAGGCGGGAGGACATCCATGGGCAAGGTGTTGACGGCGATCGGCCTGATGAGTGGCACGAGCATGGATGGCATAGACGTCGCCCTCCTCGAGACCGACGGCGAGACGATCGTTCGAAGAGGACCGTCAGCCGGATATGCCTATGAGCCGCGCTTCCGGGATCGTCTGAAGCAGGGACTTGAGGAAGCCAAGTCGATCCGTAAAAGGGACGAGCGGCCCGGAACTCTGGCGGAACTCGAGCGAGACCTGACATTGCGGCACGCGGAAGCGATCAAGTCATTTCTTCGTGAAAACAACCTGTTGATGGACACTGTTGATGTAATAGGTTTCCATGGGCAGACGGTCCTCCACCGACCCGACGAGGCCCTGACCGTGCAGATCGGCGATGGGGGCCTGCTGGCGCGGGAAACGCTGATCGACGTGGTCTATGACATGCGGGCGAATGACATGGCCCATGGCGGCCAGGGAGCGCCTCTGATCCCGGCCTATCACGCTGCGTTGGCGCGCGGTTTCTCGGAAAGCTCGGGAATCGACGCCCCCGTCGCCTTCGTCAATATCGGCGGCATTTCCAACATCACCTACATCGGGGCTGGCGAGGCAATCATTGCCTATGACAGCGGACCGGGAAACACATTGATCGATCAGTGGGTGGAGGCTCATGCCGGTATCCCCTATGACCAGGGCGGCATGGTTGCGAGCGAAGGCTCGGTGCTGCCTCAGCTTGCCGACCGCTACTTGGCGCATCCCTTCTTCTCATCGGAAAAGCGCCGTTCGCTCGACCGCAACGACTTTGCGCCGCCGGCTGCTGCGGATGCCAGCCTCGAAGACGGCGCCCGCACCCTGGCGCATGTGACGGCGGCGGCCATACTCCGATCCGCACGTCATCTCCCGGAAATGCCGTCAACTTACATCGTCTGCGGCGGCGGCCGCCTCAATCCGGTCATCATGCGGGACCTGGTCTCGCTTGCGAAAGCGGCAGGCGGACGGGTGCTTGCCGCTGAGGCGCTGGGTCTGAACGGTGATTCGATGGAAGCCGAAGCCTGGGCCTACCTGGCCGTCAGGTCACTGCGCGGCCTGCCGTTGAGCTATCCCGGCACGACCGGTGTCGGCAGGCCGGTCAGCGGAGGACGGTTGGCGGCAAGGCCGATGGATGCCGAAGCCATTGATTAATGAATTCTTCGTGGGCAATTGCTACATTGCTTGAGGTCCGCGGGGCTTTCATCTGCGTCTGGGAGTTTCGGATTCTATCGATGGGTGGTGCGATTTCCCTGCTGGCGGTGAATTTCATCATTGCCCAGATCTTCGTGGTGGCCTTCGTCGTCATTGCTGCAAAAAGCCGGGCAAGAGGTCCCGCGATCTGGTGCGCGGCTGGCTTTGCCGTCGCTTCGCTCTCGGCCGTTTTCGAAACCGTGCTGCCGTTCACGCCCGTGCCAAAGCTCTTTGCGGTCGGAGCATTTGCCAGCGTTCTTGCCGGCTTCATCCTGCTTCGCCTTGGGCTGGGGCTCTTCTATCGAGTGCCGGCGCGAATGCCTGTCCTGGCAGTCTTCTTCCTCGGATCGGTGATCCTCGATCTGCTGATCTACGACCTGCCGCGCGGGACGCTCAAGCACGCCTTCTTCTATCAGCTGCCGTTCTTCATCATCCAGGCCTGGTCGGCATCGACCGTCCTGAGGTCGGCGCGTCGGTCCCGCGCGGACTGGATTCTGTTCGGCCTACTGGTCCTGACCTCTGCCTACTATCTCCTGAAAATCTACGCCGCCATTGCAGCCGGATCGGGCACTACGGCGGCGGATTACCTCGCCAGCCCATTCGCTCTCATTTCGCAAGCGCTTGGCGCGATGCTGATCGTCGCGACGGGCATTGCGATCCTGGGGGTGATGGTCAAGGAAATAATCGACGAGGCCCGCGCCAGCTCCGAGCTCGATGCGCTTTCCGGCCTGTTCAACCGCCGCGGCTTTATGGATCGCGTCGCACCTCTATTGCAGGCCGACGGCATCGAGGGTCCCGGGACGCTGATCCTTGCCGACCTCGATCGCTTCAAGCTGGTCAACGATACCTACGGCCATCATGCCGGAGATGGCGTTATCCGGCAGTTTTCACGGGTGCTCGTGGAGCTTATGCCCATGAGGGCCGTGGCGGCGCGGCTCGGCGGCGAAGAGTTCGTCGTGTTTCTGCCGCGTGTCGGTCTGGCGGAAGCGCGCGTGCTCGCCCAGGGGATGCGCGCGGCGATGGCGTCGACACGGGTCGACGGATTGCCTGAAAGCGTCAGGATCACGGCGAGCTTCGGGGTCGCCGCCATTGTTTCGGGAGAGCCGATGGAGGCGGCCATGCAGCGCGCCGACAAGGCGCTCTATGCCGCCAAGGCCGGAGGCAGGAATCGCGTGGAATGCGCCGAACCGCCGGTGCTCGTGCTGCCCGCGACGTCCCGGCGGTTGGGGCGGTCCTAGCTACGCTACACAACGGCCCGGAGACCGCTGGCGATCTCCGGGCCGTTTGAAACTGATGGTCTAGAGCATTTTGCAGTCAGGTGGAATCACCTGACGTCGCACAAATGCGGCAAAAATAAAGGTTTAGAGCGGCGGCGCGAACTTATGTGAGCGCATCCCGCTCTAGTGGCGCTCTTTAACGGATGCGCTTCGCCGCAGGCTCCGGCACCAGCTCGCCATTGAGGCGACGGTCGAGATAGTCCTCGCATTCCGTCATCAGGGTTTCTATCTGACTGTTGAAGAAGTGGTTCGCGCCAGGAACTGTCTTGTGCGTAATCAGGATGCCCTTCTGCGCCTTGAGCTTGTCGACCAGGCCGTTCACGTCCTTCTCCGGCGCGACCTTGTCGGCATCGCCATTGATGATCAGGCCCGACGACGGGCAGGGCGCCAGGAACGAAAAGTCATAGATATTCGGCTGCGGCGCAACGGCCATGAAGCCCTCGATTTCCGGACGGCGCATCAGAAGCTGCATGCCGATCCACGCCCCGAACGAATAGCCGGCGACCCAACAGCTCTTCGAGTCGGGATGCAGGCTCTGCACCCAGTCGAGCGCCGAGGCAGCGTCGGAAAGCTCGCCGGCACCATGGTCGAACTCGCCCTGGCTGCGGCCGATGCCGCGGAAATTGAACCGCAAGGTCGTGAAGCCGCGCTTCTGGAACATGTAGAAGAGCTGGTAGACGATCTGGTTGTTCATAGTCCCGCCGAACTGCGGATGCGGATGCAGGATGATCGCGATCGGTGCGCTCTTCTGCTTCGAAGGCTGATAGCGGCCTTCGAGACGACCGGCCGGTCCGTTGAAGATGATTTCGGGCATTGGTTCTCCGGGAGCGTTCTGGTTCAAATCGTGGTTCTTGACGCCGATATGTCTTGACGAAAGCAGTCAGCTTTTCTAGAACGCACTTTAGAACCGTTCAAAACTTCGATGCAGGGCACTCCGCCGCGTTTGTCGTCTCATAGGACAAGCGGCGCGGAAAATTCAAGAAAAATGCAACGGCGTCGATTGCAGGGATTGAACCGTCAACTCTAGCGAAGGAACCAATGGCGGAACCGCGCATCTATATGGACTGGAACGCGACAGCGCCGCTTCTGCCCGAAGCGCGTGACGCTTTCCTGTCGGCGCTTGATGCGGTCGGCAATCCTTCCTCTGTACACGGCGAGGGCCGTGCAGTTCGAACCGTTGTTGAAAGCGCGCGGCGTGATGTTGCGGCGCTTTGCGGCGCCCAGTCCTCCTCGGTGATATTCACCAGCGGCGCCACTGAAGCGGCCAATATGGTGCTGACGCCGGATTTTCGCATGGGCCGCACGCCGCTCAAGCTCGGCAGGCTCTATGTTTCCGCGATCGAGCATCCGGCGGTGCGCGAGGGCGGACGTTTCGGGCGAGAGAATGTTTGCGAAGTGCCCGTCACAAATGGCGGCGTTATCGACTGCATCGCGCTCGAGGCATTGCTTTCGGCACATGATCGCCAGTCCGGTCTGCCGATGGTGGCGGTGATGCTCGCCAACAACGAGACGGGTATCGTCCAGCCGATCGCCGAAGTGTCCGCGATCGTGCGTGCCCACGGGGGGCTCCTGGTCGTCGATGCCGTGCAGGCCGCCGGCCGCCTGCCGTTGTCGATCGAGAATCTGGGGGCCGATTTCCTCATCGTCTCGTCGCACAAGATCGGCGGACCGAAAGGCGCCGGGGCGCTCGTCGCCCGCGGTGAAGTCATGATGCCGGCGCCGCTCATCCGCGGCGGTGGCCAGGAAAAGGGTCATCGCTCGGGTACCGAGAATGCCCCGGCCCTCGTGGGCTTCGGGGCAGCTGCCCGGGTGGCTGCCGATAACCTCGCGGCTCGGACGGCCGCGATCGCCGCGATGCGCGATTGGCTCGAGGCGCAGATGCTGGAAAGCGCACCGGATGTAGTGATCCATGGTCGGAATGCGCCGCGGATCGCCAATACGTCTTTCTTCACGCTTCCGGGCCTGAAGGCGGAGACGGGCCAGATTGCCTTCGATCTCGAAGGCGTGGCCCTCTCGGCAGGTTCTGCGTGCTCTTCCGGCAAGGTCGGACAGAGTCATGTGCTGACGGCAATGGGTTATGATCCGCGACAGGGCGCCCTGCGTCTTTCGATCGGCGCATCGACGACGCAAGCGGAGATCGAACGCTGTGCCGCAGTCTTCGCGAAAGTGGCGGCGCGGCGGCGCTCGACGGGGCAGGCCGCGTTGAATGCGGAAAGCCTTGAACGAAATTGCGGAAAAGCAATTTTCCGCTTGGCAAATGGGGTGAAAACCGCCTTTTAGCCATTACATAAGCGGTGCGCGCATATTGCACCGCATTGACAAGCCGCCGGACCTTGGATCCGGCGAGATTGGAGAGCGACATGCCTGCCGTGCAGGAGACCATTGATCAGGTCCGCCAGATCGACGTGGACCAGTACAAATACGGCTTCGAGACGACGATCGAGATGGACAAGGCGCCGAAGGGCCTGTCCGAGGATATCATCCGCTTGATCTCCGAGAAGAAGAACGAGCCGGAATGGATGCTCGAATGGCGCCTCGAGGCCTATCGCCGCTGGCTGACCATGGACGAGCCGAGCTGGGCGCGTGTCCGCTATCCGAAGATCGATTTCAACGAGATCCACTACTACGCCGCGCCGAAGGGCACGACCGGGCCGAAGTCGCTCGACGAGGTCGATCCGGAGCTGCTCAAGGTCTATGAGAAGCTCGGCATTCCGCTGAAGGAGCAGGAGATTCTGGCTGGCGTCGAGAAGACGAAGATCGCCGTCGATGCGGTGTTCGATTCCGTCTCCGTCGTCACCACCTTCAAGGAAGAGTTGAAGAAGGCCGGCGTGATCTTCATGTCGATCTCGGAAGCGATGCGGGAACATCCGGATCTCGTGCGGAAGTATCTCGGCACCGTCGTGCCGCAGTCGGACAACTTCTACGCGACGCTGAACTCCGCCGTCTTCACCGATGGTTCCTTCGTCTACGTACCGAAGGGGGTGCGTTGCCCGATGGAGCTTTCGACCTATTTCCGAATCAACGAGCGCAATACCGGACAGTTCGAGCGCACGCTGATCATCGCCGACGAGGGTGCCTATGTCTCCTACCTCGAAGGCTGCACGGCGCCGCAGCGCGACGAGAACCAGCTTCACGCCGCAGTCGTCGAGCTGATCGCGCTCGATGACGCCGAGATCAAGTATTCGACGGTGCAGAACTGGTATCCGGGCGACAAGCACGGGAAGGGCGGCATCTACAATTTCGTGACCAAGCGTGGCGATTGCCGCGGCAAGAACTCGAAGATTTCCTGGACGCAGGTCGAGACCGGCTCGGCGATCACCTGGAAATATCCGTCCTGCATCCTGCGCGGCGACGGTTCGCGCGGCGAGTTCTACTCGATCGCCGTTTCCAACGGCCACCAGCAGGTCGACTCGGGCACGAAGATGATCCACCTCGGCAAGAACACGTCGAGCCGCATCATCTCAAAGGGCATCGCGGCCGGCGTTTCGGACAACACCTATCGCGGCCAAGTGTCGGCGCACCGCAAGGCGGAGAACGCCCGCAATTTCACGCAGTGCGACTCGCTCCTGATCGGCGACAAGTGCGGCGCCCATACGGTCCCCTATATCGAGGCGAAGAACTCGACAGCGCAGTTCGAGCACGAGGCGACGACTTCGAAGATCTCCGAGGACCAGCTGTTCTATTGCCTGCAGCGCGGCATCCCTGAAGAACAGGCGATCGCGCTGATCGTCAACGGCTTCGTCAAGGAAGTCATCCAGGAACTGCCGATGGAATTCGCCGTCGAGGCGCAAAAGCTGATCGGCATCTCGCTGGAAGGCTCCGTCGGCTGACGCCTTGGACTTTTTGTTGAACCGGCGCGCTGGACCTGCGCGCGAAAACTATTCGTTTCCCAAGAGGACGATTTGATATGCTTGAAATCAAGAACCTGCATGCGCGTATCGCCGAGGACGGCACCGAGATCATCCGCGGCCTGGACCTGACGGTTAAGGCCGGCGAAGTCGCCGCCATCATGGGACCGAACGGCTCCGGAAAGTCGACGCTCTCCTACATCCTTTCGGGGCGCGAAGACTACGAAGTGACCGAGGGCGATATCCTTTACAACGGCGAGAGCATCCTCGAGCTCGACCCTTCGGAGCGTGCGGCGAAAGGCATCTTCCTCGCCTTCCAGTACCCGGTCGAAATCCCCGGCGTTGCCACCATGCAGTTCCTCAAGGTGGCGATGAACGAACAGCGCAAGTATCGCGGCGAAGACGAACTGACCACGCCGGAATTCATGCGCCGCGTCAAGGAAGCGGCGGCCGAGCTCAAGATCGCGCCGGAAATGCTGCGCCGTCCGCTGAATGTCGGCTTCTCCGGCGGCGAAAAGAAGCGCGCGGAAATCCTGCAGATGGCGCTTCTCGAGCCGAAGCTCTGCGTGCTCGACGAAACCGACTCGGGCCTCGACATCGACGCGCTGAAGGTCGTCGCCGACGGCGTCAACGCGCTGCGCTCGCCGGATCGGGCCGTCGTCGTCATCACGCACTACCAGCGCCTGCTCGACTACATCGTCCCGGATACGGTCCACGTTCTTTACAAGGGCCAGATCGTCAAGTCAGGCGACAAGACGCTGGCGCATGAGCTTGAAGCCAAGGGCTATGCCGACATCATCGAGGCGGCAGCCTGACGCCTGTTGAAGGAGTGTTCGAATGAATATGCAACAGGCCATCAAGATGACGGCAGCCGAAACGGCGCTCGTCGATGCCTACACCGCCCAGATCGGCGACCTGCCGGGCGACGGGGCGGTGCTGTCGCTCCGCGATACGCTGGTTCACGAGCTGAAGACGGCCGGGCTGCCGACGCGGCGGGTCGAGTCCTGGCACTATACGGACCTCCGGACCCTGCTGCGCGCAGTGCCCTCCGCCGATCCGTCCGCCTTTGCCGACCGCGTTGATCCGATCGTCGCAGGCTCCACCGTGCTTTCGGTGCGCAATGGCGAGGCCGATCTCAAGAGCCTTCCCGAAGGCATAACGTCCCGCTCCTACACCGAGAGCCTCCTTGACGGTTCGGCAGCTGCCGGACTTGCGGTACTCGGCTCCGACGACGCCATCGGCCGCATCAATGGCGGCCTGGTCCGCGGCGGCCTGGAAATCGCCGTTGGGGAGGGCGTCGAGCTGGAAGCGCCGCTGGAAATCCAGGTGGCGCAAAGCCACGGCCAGGCCCATACGCGCTTCCCCGTGTCTTTCGGTGCGGGCTCCAAGGCGACCGTGCTCGAGCGGCATCTGTCAACCAACGGAGATGCGAGCTTCGTCTCCTCGGTCAGCGACGTGACGCTCGCCGAAGGCGCCGACGTGATCTGGATCATCCTGCAGCAGCAGGGGCCGGCCGACACCCATCTCGGCCAGATTCGTTTCGTTCTCGGCAAGAACGCCAAGCTGCACGTGTTCGTCATCAATGCCGGCGGCAGGCTGGTGCGCCAGGAACTGCACGGCAGGGCGAGCGGCGAGGGTGCGGATCTGACGCTGCGCGGCATCAACCTGCTCGGCGGCGAAAGCCACACGGACGTGACCTTCACGCTCAGCCACGACGTGCCGCACACGACCTCGAGCGAGATTATCCGCAACGTCGTTTTCGACCGGGCCAAAGGTGTCTTCCAGGGCAAGATCCTTGTCGCCCAGGACGCTCAGAAGACCGACGCGAAGATGTCGTGCAATACGTTGCTCTTGTCCGATGACGCGGACTTCTCGGCAAAGCCTGAACTCGAGATCTTCGCCGACGACGTGCAGTGCGGTCACGGTGCAACGGTCATCGATATCGATCATACGCAGCTGTTCTACCTGCTCTCGCGCGGCATTCCGGAGAAGAAGGCGCGCGCGATGCTCGTCAACGCCTTCGTTGCCGAGATTGTCGAGGAGCTCGAAGATGACGAGGCGCTGGTCGAGGCGCTCGAAGGCGTGATCTCGGCCTGGCTCGAAAAACACGCCTGATTGGACAGGACCATGGAACACACTGTGCCGGTGCCGGCCTACGACGTCGAAACGATCCGACAGGATTTCCCGATCCTTTCGCGGACGGTCTATGGCAAGCCGCTTGTTTATCTCGACAACGGCGCATCGGCGCAGAAGCCGCAGGTCGTCATCGATGCGATTGCGCATGCCTATTCCAATGAATATGCCAATGTGCATCGAGGCCTGCACTTCCTCTCGAATGCCGCCACGGATGCCTATGAGGGGGCGCGCGAAAAGGTGCGCCGCTTCCTGAATGCGCCATCGGTGGACAACATCGTCTTCACCAAGTCCTCGACGGAGGCGATCAACACGGTCGCCTATGGCTACGGCATGCCGCATCTCGGGGAGGGCGACGAGATCGTCATCTCCATTATGGAGCACCACTCCAACATCGTGCCCTGGCACTTCATCCGTGAACGGCAGGGTGCCAAGCTCGTCTGGGCACCGGTCGACGACGACGGCGCGTTCCACATCGAGGATTTCGTCAAGTGCCTGACCGAGCGGACGAAGCTCATCGCAATCACCCATATGTCGAATGCGCTTGGCACGGTCGTTCCCGTCAAGGAAATCTGCCGCATCGCCCGCGAGCGCGGCATTCCGGTGCTCGTCGATGGCAGCCAGGGCGCGGTGCATATGCCCGTCGACGTCCAGGATATCGGCTGCGACTGGTACGTGATGACCGGCCACAAGCTCTACGGTCCGTCCGGCGTCGGGGTGCTCTACGGTAAAACTGAGCGGCTCAAGGAGATGCGGCCCTTCATGGGCGGCGGCGAGATGATCGAGGAGGTGACCGAGGATCGCGTCACCTATAACGATCCGCCGCACCGGTTCGAGGCCGGCACGCCGCCGATCGTCCAGGCGATCGGGCTCGGCTACGCACTGGACTACATGGAGAAGGTCGGCCGCGAGGCGATCAGGGCGCACGAGGCGGACTTGACGACCTATGCCCGGGAGCGCCTGTCGAGCGTAAACTCTCTCCGAGTCTTCGGCGATGCGCCCGGCAAGGGCAGCATCTTCGCATTCGAAATAGCCGGCATTCATGCCCATGACGTTTCGATGGTGATCGACCGTGCCGGTATCGCCGTCCGGGCCGGCACCCATTGTGCGCAACCGCTCTTGAAACGTTTCGGCGTCACCTCCACATGCCGCGCGTCCTTCGGCCTCTACAACACCCGGGCCGAAGTCGATGCGCTGGCGGACGCGCTGGAACACGCGCGCAAGTTCTTTGCCTAAGGAGGCAGACATGAGTCTCGGGGAAGCTCAAGAAAAGGTCGATGTCCGCGAAGGCATCGTACACTCGGCCATTCCCGCCGAGGAACTGGCTCGCCTCAGCGACGACATCATCGCCGCGCTGAAGACGGTCTATGACCCGGAAATTCCTGCCGATATCTTCGAACTCGGTCTCATCTACAAGATCGACATCGAGGACGACCGCATGGTGAAGATCGACATGACGCTGACGGCGCCGGGTTGCCCGGTTGCTGGCGAGATGCCGGGCTGGGTCGAAAACGCCGTCGGCGCCGTCGAGGGCGTTTCGGGCGTCGAGGTGACGATGACCTTCGATCCGCCATGGACGCCGGACCGCATGTCGGAAGAGGCGCAGGTGGCGCTCGGCTGGTATTAGAGCGGGATGCGCTCACATACGTTCGCGCCGCCGCTCTAAGCCTTTGTTTTTGCCGCATTTGTGCGACGTCAGGTGATTCCACCTGACTGCAAATGCTCTAGAGCGGGATGAGGAAAAGTGTGCGCGGTTTTCCGCCCGCATTCCGCTCGATCAAACCAGGTGAGGGCCGCATATTGATCCGTTAACATACGGGCACTACATTCAATTCTGGAAAGCGCCGGGCCTTTAACCCGGCGATATGAAGGAGATGGAGCCGATGGGCTTTGCCGTAATGAGCCTGACCGATGCCGCTGCCGGCCGCGTACGGTCGATCGTCGAGAATGCCGGAAGCGATGCCAAGGGCATTCGCCTGAGCATCAAGAAGGGTGGCTGCGCCGGCATGGAATATGCCGTCGATCTCGTGACCGAAGCCAACCCAAAGGACGATCTGATCGAACATCAGGGCGCCAAGGTCTGGGTGGCGCCGGAGGCGGTGCTCTATCTGCTCGGCACCCAGATGGATTTCGAAGTAACCGCCTTGCGCTCCGGCTTTACCTTCAAGAACCCGAACCAGACCTCCGCCTGCGGCTGCGGCGAATCCGTCGAGTTGAAACCCGCCGACCTGGCGGCACTTGCAGCCCAGGGTGATCCGGTGGTGCGCGCGAACTGACCGGTTACTTTTCAGCGTACGAGACGCAACAAAGGCCCGGTTCTCCACCGGGCCTTTGCTTTTGAGCAAAAGGGGCGCACCCAAGGCGCGCCCAGGTATTCACTCCGCCGCTTCCGCGTAGCTTTCGATCGGCGGGCAGGTGCAGATGAGATTGCGGTCGCCATAGACATTGTCGACCCGGTTGACCGGCGACCAGTACTTGTCGACCCGGAACGCGCCGGGCGGGAAGCAGGCCTGCTCGCGTGAATAGGGCCGGTCCCAATCGCCGACGAGGTCTTCGACCGTGTGCGGCGCGTTCTTCAGCGGATTGTTGACCTTGTCCATCCGGCCTTCCTCGATGGCGCGGGCTTCCTCGCGGATCGCCAGCATCGCATCGCAGAAGCGGTCGAGTTCGGCCTTGGTTTCCGATTCGGTCGGCTCGATCATCAGCGTGCCGGCCACCGGCCAGCTCATCGTCGGCGCGTGGAAACCGCAGTCGATCAGCCGCTTCGCGATGTCATCCACTGTCACGCCGGCAGTTTCGGCGAGCGGCCGCGTATCGATGATGCACTCGTGCGCAACACGCCCCTTGGCCGACTTGTAGAGCACGTCGTAGGCACCCTTCAGCCGCGCGGCGATGTAGTTGGCGTTGAGGATCGCCACCTTGGTCGCCTGGGTCAGGCCCTCGCCGCCCATCATCAGGCAGTAGCTCCAGGAAATCGGCAGGATCGAGGCCGAGCCGAAGGGCGCCGCGGAGACGGCGCCGTCCTGCCTGGTCGTTTCCGGATGGCCGGGCAGGAACGGCGCGAGATGCGCCTTGACGCCGATCGGCCCCATGCCGGGCCCGCCGCCGCCATGCGGAATGCAGAAGGTCTTGTGCAGATTGAGGTGGCTGACGTCCGAGCCTATGTCGCCGGGGCGGGCAAGCCCGACCATGGCGTTCATGTTGGCGCCGTCCAGATAGACCTGGCCGCCATGCTTGTGGACGATCTCGCATACCTCGCGCACGTTCTCTTCGAACACTCCATGCGTCGAGGGGTAGGTGATCATGCAGCAGGAGAGGGTGTCGGCATATTGCTCGGCCTTGGCGCGGAAATCGTCCATGTCGATCTCGCCGATGTCGCTCACCTTGACGACGACCACCTTCATCCCCGCCATGTGCGCCGAGGCGGGATTGGTTCCATGCGCGGAGGTCGGGATAAGGCAGACGTCGCGATGACCGTTGCCGTTGGCAATATGATAGGCGCGGATCACCAGAAGCCCGGCATATTCGCCCTGCGCGCCCGAGTTCGGCTGCATCGAGATCGCGTCATAGCCGGTAATGGCGCAGAGTTTTTCCGAAAGATCCTCGATCAGGTGCTGGTAACCGCGCGCCTGGTCGGACGGCACGAAGGGATGGATCTCGGAAAATTCCGGCCAGGAGATCGGCAGCATTTCCGCGGTCGCATTGAGCTTCATCGTGCAGGAGCCGAGCGGGATCATGGCCCGATCGAGCGCCAGATCGCGGTCGGCGAGCCGGCGGATGTAGCGCGTCATCTCGCTTTCGGCGCGGTTCATGTGGAAGATCGGATGCGTGAGGTAATCGCTGGTGCGCAGAAGCTCCTCCGGCAGCCGGTAGTCCGGCTCGAACTCCTCGACCTTGAAATCGCCGCCGAAGGCCCGCCAGACGGCCTCGAGCGTAACCGGCCGCGAACGCTCGTCGAGGCTGATGCCGATCTTCGTCGAACCGATCTTGCGAAGGTTCACTTCCTCGGCGACCGCGGTCTTCAGGATGATGCCCTGCAACTTGCCTACGTCGACCGTGATCGTGTCGAAGAACACATCCGGTTCGACCGTATAGCCGAGCTTTTCGAGACCCATTGCGAGACGCACCGTCTTCTGGTGGACGCTCTGGGCAATTGCCTTGATACCTTTTGGGCCGTGAAAGACGGCATACATCGAGGCCATGACGGCAAGCAGCACCTGCGCGGTGCAGATGTTCGAGGTGGCCTTTTCGCGGCGGATATGCTGCTCGCGCGTCTGCAGCGACAGGCGATAGGCGCGATTGCCGCGCGCATCGACGGACACGCCGACAAGACGGCCGGGCATCGAACGCTTATGAGCGTCTTTGACGGCCATGTAGGCGGCGTGCGGCCCGCCATAGCCGACCGGAACGCCGAAGCGTTGCGTCGAACCGACGGCAATGTCGGCGCCCATCTCGCCGGGTGATTTCAGGAGAGCCAGCGCCAGCGGATCGGCAGCGACGGCCGCGATCGCGCCCTGTTCATGCAGCTTGACGATCAGCTCCGAGAAATCGCCAACATGGCCGTAGGTGCCCGGATACTGGAAGATCGCGCCGAAGACGGCCGAAGCGTCCAGATCGCTGAAGGGATCGCCAATCACGAGCTGCCAGCCGAGCGGCTCGGCGCGGGTTTTCAAGAGCGCAATGGTCTGGGGGTGGCAGTTCTCGTCAACGAAGAAGGCTTTCGCCCTGGACTTGGCGACGCGCTCGGCCATCGCCATGGCTTCAGCCGCGGCCGTTGCCTCGTCGAGCAGCGAGGCGTTTGCGACATCGAGACCGGTCAGATCGCAGACCATCGTCTGGTAGTTGAGCAGCGCTTCGAGCCGGCCCTGGCTGATTTCCGGCTGGTAGGGCGTATAGGCCGTGTACCAGGCCGGATTTTCCAGGATGTTGCGCTGGATCACCGGCGGCGTGATCGTGCCGTGATAACCCTGGCCGATCAGCGAAACGAGCTTTTCGTTGCGATTGGCGGTTTCGCGCAGCTTGTCGAGCGCCTCGCGCTCGGTCATCGCCACGCCCCATGAAAGCGGCGCCTTCTGCCGGATCGAAGGTGGAACGGTGTCGTCGATCAACGCATCGAGGCTCGGATAACCGACGGTCTTCAGCATCTCCTCCATTTCGGCCGGCGAGGGGCCGATATGGCGTCGATTGGCGAAATCGTAAGGCTTGTAGTCGGTAAAGGTGAAGTCCTTGGGCATGCTCATCAGCCGACGAGCTCCTTGTAGGCTGCTTCATCGAGAAGAGCATCGGCGGAGCGCGGATCGGCAAGCTTCAGCTTGAAGAACCAGGCCGCCCCTTGAGGATCGCTGTTGACGAGTGCCGGGTCGTCGACGATCGCCTGATTGACCTCGACGATCTCTCCATCGAGCGGACAATAGACGTCGGAGGCCGCCTTCACCGATTCGACGGTGGCAGCCGAATCGCCCTTGGAGAAGGTCGCGCCGGTTTCCGGCAGTTCCACGAAGACGAGATCGCCGAGCTGACCGGCTGCGTGTTCGGTGATGCCGACCGTCGCAACGCCGCCTTCGACCTTCAGCCACTCGTGTTCTTCGGTAAATTTCAGCATGCGCGCTTTCTCCTGGTCAGCGTTTGTAGGTTTGTTTGACGAAAGGCAGGGCGGAAACCGTGACAGGCAGGTATTTGCCGCGCACCTCCGCAAAAAGCTGTGTGCCGTTCTCGGCATGGGCGGTTTCGACGTAGCCCATGGCGACCGGGCAGTCGACGCTCGGTCCGAAGCCGCCGGAGGTAACCGAACCGACAGGCACCGCGCCGTCCGCATCGGCGAAAAGCTTGGCGCCGCCACGGACGGGCGCGCGTCCTTCGGGCCTCAGGCCGACGCGGCGCCGGCTGGTTCCGTTCGCAAGTTCCGCAAGGATACGGTCGGCTCCGGGGAAGCCGCCGGCCCGCTCGCCGCCGGCCCGGCGGCTCTTCTGGATTGCCCATTCGAGCGCCGCCTCGACCGGCGTCGTGCCGGTGTCGATATCGCTGCCATACAGACAGAGGCCGGCTTCGAGGCGAAGCGAATCACGGGCTCCGAGACCGATCGCCAGCACGTCCGGATGCTCTAGCAGGCGCTGCGTCACGTCGACCGCCGAAGCGGTGGGAATCGATATTTCGAAACCGTCCTCGCCCGTATAGCCGGAGCGGGAAATGATGCAGGCGACGTCGTGGAGATCCGCCTCGGCCACGTCCATGAAGCGCATCGAGGCGACATCCGCCCAGAGTTCGCAAAGCACGGCTTCGGCGCGGGGGCCCTGAAGCGCGATGAGGGCGCGGTCGTCGAGCAGCCTGACGTCGCAGCTGTCGCCAAGCCCTTCTTTCAAATGCGCGAAATCGGCGTCCTTGCAGGCCGCGTTGACGACGAGGAACAGATGGTCGCCGCGATTGGCGATCATCAGGTCGTCGAGGATCCCGCCTTCCGGATTGGTGAAGAGCGCGTAGCGCTGGCGACCCTCCGCAAGCCCCAGCACATCGACCGGCACCAGCTTTTCGAGCGCCAAAGCCGCATCGGCAATCCGGCCGGACCTCGGGCGGATCGTCACCTGGCCCATGTGCGACACATCGAAGAGGCCGGCGGCGGCACGGGTATGCAGATGTTCCTTGAGCACGCCCTCGGGATACTGCACCGGCATCTCATAACCGGCGAAAGGCACCATGCGCGCACCGCGCGACAGGTGCAGGGCATGCAACGGCGTATGACTCAAGCGGGAGATAGTTTCCAAATCCGGCCTCCAGGTCTGGCGCATGGCGCGCCGGCTCACACTACCGGCGCCAAACGCCGACAAATTCGAGCCCCCTCTGTCCGTTTGCCTGAGATTGTTATCCCTTCGGCGAGCGTAACCGCTTCTCTCCAGAGTCCTACCGGCACCTTGCTGGTCCTTTGGCCTGAGAGTTTCCGGGGCGGTTGCTCCTTCGGCACCGGATCGAACCGGTTTCTCCCAACAAGATCGTCTCCAGATAACGGCGAAGCCCGGATTTTGGCAAGGGTGAATGTCGCGATGAAACATATTTTTGTCGTCGTGACTTCATCGTCGGCCTCGACCGGCCTGCGGCAAATCGGCATTTGCATTTGCCGCCGGTTGTGACTAACGAAAAGACGACTAGTGCATGTCTTCTTAAATCGACCTCGATGTAAGGACAAAGCCATGCAGCAATTCAAAGTGCTACAGCGATCTTTGCGCGTCTGATAAGACGCGTGGCGCTGTAGGAGGCGACGATGATCGGGCAACTGGACAGATGGCGAACTGCGGTGCGGCTGCTTGCCGCGATCGCGCTCGTATTCCTGTCATTCGCCCATAGGCCCGTTCTCGCGATCGCGGCAGACCGGGCGCTGGCGGCCGAATATCGTCTTCCCGACGGCTCTTTCGCGGATATTTGCTTCGGCACCGACGGTGTCGGCCACGATGGCGAAAAATCGCCTCTGATCTCTCCGATTTGCGAAGCCTGCCGGCTCGCAGCGTCGGTGCTTCTGCCCGAGCCGCCGCAGACAAGCGTGCCGGCCGACACAGGCAACCGGCTCGTGAAGCCACCTGTCATGGACATTCAGGTTGCGCTGGCGCCCCTGCGCCTCCTGCCGCCCCCGCGTGGGCCGCCAATCCTGTCGTAACGCTCTCCTGAGAATTCGGATTTCATCACGCCGCCCAGCGGCATTGACCACGACGCCCGTGTCCCGCGGCGCGTGGTTCGGAGATTACGACATGACCAAGACCAGATTCACCCTCCTGACGGCCGGCTTGACGCTCGCCGCCGCCAGCATGGCCCACGCGCATGCGACGTTCGAAGTCGACAGCACGCCCACTGAGAAGACGTTCAAGGCAATTCTGCAGGTGCCGCATGGCTGCGACGGCAAGCCGACCACCGAAGTGCAGGTGAAGTTGCCGGAAGGCTTCGTGTTCGCCAAGCCGCAGCCGAAGCGCGGCTGGGAGCTTGAAATCATCAAGGGCGACTACCAGAAGACCTATGACAATCACGGAACGAAGGTTTCCTCCGGTCCGGTCGAAATCCGCTGGAAGGGCGGCAATCTGCCGGACGAGCATTACGACACCTTCGTTATCCGCGGCAAAGTCTCGGGCTTCGACAAGGAAACGGTGCTCGCCTTCCCGGCGACGCAGCTTTGCGGCTCTGCGGCAAAGGTCGTATGGGACGAAGTGCCGGCCGAGGGACAGGACGCCCATGCGCTCGAACATCCGGCCCCGACGCTAACCGTGACGCTTTCGACGACAGAGGATGCCCATGGCGGGCATGGCGCTCATCACGCCGCGACCGGTTCGGTCGAAACCGGCGATCTCGAAATCTCGGGCGGTTCGGCCAAGGCGATGCTGCCGGGTGCCAAGGTCGGCGGCGGCGGCTTCGTCATCAAAAATACGGGCAGCGCCGATGACCGGCTGGTCGCTGTCGAAAGCCCGGCGGCCGGCCGCGTCGAACTGCACGAGATGGCGATGGAAAACGACGTCATGAAGATGCGCAAGCTGGGCGACGGCATCGCCATTCCGGCGGGCGAAACCGTCGAATTGAAGGGCGGCGCTCTGCACCTGATGTTCATGGAGGTGCGTAAACCGTTCGTCGCGGGCGATGCAGTGCCCGTCACGCTCACCTTCGAAAAGGCCGGAAAAATAGATTATGTGCTGCCCGTGGGGGCTGCGGGCGGCGAAGCGGCCGGCCACAAGCACAAGTAAGTTTTCCGATTTGCGACTTCGGGGAGCGGGTGGTTGACCCGCTCCAACATCAGTCCCCTTGAATGAGCTGGTCGAGCATGGCGGCGATTTCGTCGCCTTTCTCCTCTTCATCGGCTGCCGGTTCGCCCCGCTGGTCTTCCCCGCGATCGCCGCTTTCCTCGTCCTGCATGAATTCGAGGTAGCGGCGCAAAGTCTCGGCCTCGCTCTCCTGGGGCGAACGCATTCCGGCACTGATCAGCATCAGCCCCAGGGGCAGGGCGCCTTTCGCCCTGCGGGTCGCCGGCGCAAGGACCGACTGCGCCTGCGGCCGTGCAGCAAGCAAAGTAATGGCTTCATCGGCCGGACCGTCACCGCGCACACGCGCGGACGGCTTGACGGCGTCCGCCGCATAGGCCGCTGTCGTTGCGGAAACTGTAACGACCTGGGTCAATCTATTCGCCTGTTACCACAGTCCTCCTTTCTCTGTGCCAGACTTCGCTTGAGGCCCGGTGAAATCCGGTGGTCGGATTTGAACCAAATCCTAGCGTCTTGCAGGACTTGCGGGCCCTGCGAGATAATTTCGGCCAGGCTGCCGGCTGGCGATCCTGCCCGGTCTCACCCATAACGACATCTTCGTTTTGCCGAAGCTTCTCGAAACCGTGTTGCTCTTCCTCAACGGCGAGAGCGGCGCGAAAGCTGGGCAGAGGAGGTGGAGGGGAAATAAGAGAAAAAAAGAGCTTGGGAAGACGTCTGGAGCCAGCAGTCGAAACTTCTCCCGTTCGCTCCCTCTGGTCGCCGGTTGTGCGCGCCATATGTAAGTACACCTGGCAGGCGAAGCGCATCGCAGAACCGGACCATCTAAAAATTTGGAGGAGCGAATTATGCAGCCGAGAGCTTTGAAAATCGGTGTCATTGCAGTGGTGAGTTTTCTCGCCGCCGCATCAGGCGGCTACGCAGAGCAGATGAAGTTCATGGCGGAGCTCAAGGGAAGCGAGGAGGTGCCGCCGGTTCAAACCAGTGCGACGGGGATGGCCAACATTACCTATGATTCCGAAAGCAAGAATCTGTCCTGGACGATCGAGCACTCCGGCTTGAGCGGTGACGTGAGCGCGGCGCATTTCCATGGACCTGCCGGCCCGGGAGAGAACGCGCCACCCATCGTGCCGATCGACGTGTCGGCACTCGCAAAGGGCTCGGCGACCTTGGACGAGGCGCAAGCGTCGGCGCTGACCGAAGGGCGCCTCTACGTGAACCTGCATACCGCCGCCAACCCGGACGGCGAAATCCGCGGACAGGTCATGAA
Organism: Sinorhizobium glycinis; assembly: GCF_001651865.1. Classification (GTDB taxonomy): domain Bacteria; phylum Pseudomonadota; class Alphaproteobacteria; order Rhizobiales; family Rhizobiaceae; genus Sinorhizobium; species Sinorhizobium glycinis. Next base: position 131,559 of record NZ_LPUX01000050.1, on the reverse strand, counting down.
GGCTCAGTAGACCGAGTTGAGGCCGCTACGATCGGTGAAATGGGGCCGGTGGTGAAGGATCACAGGCAAGAGAATTGATCCCGCGCGAAACCCGGAATATCAATGCTCGTCAATCCGTTAGAAAGGGACGAGGCTCATGCGCAGGATCATATTGTTGGTGGCACTCGCAACGCTCACGGCATGCTCGCAAACGGTGCATGTCGGCGGCGAAGGCGAGTATTACCAGGGCATCGTCCCGCCGCGGTGACCGCGAAGCCCGGAACGGTCGAGGTCCGGTGTTGGAGTGATTCCGGCGCGGCAAAACAAGAAGGGCGCTCAACCCGTGCGGGGAGCGCCCTTCTAACCCGGAAGACGCGAAGGCGCTCGACGGATGTCGGCGCAGCGGTCCTCGATACGGGTGGTGACGGATAGATGGGGACGATCAGCCGGAATTCAAGTGATCATCCCGGCAGCGTCCGGGCGCAAGCTGCTCAAAAACGCTTCTTGAGAAAATAGCGTGGAATGGCGTTCTTGCCGCCCTCGAGTTCGCCGAAGAGCTCGAAGCCGAGCTTCTCATAGAAGGGACGCGCCTGGAATTCGAATGTGTCCAGCCACAGGCCGATATAGCCACGGTCCCTGGCGATCTTTTCTGCCTCTTCCATCAGCCGCCGCCCGAGCCCCTGGCCGCGATATTCGTCCGGAACAGCGAGATATCTGATGAAGGCCCAGCCGTAGCCGTCGGTCGCATAGAGGCCGCCGGTTGCAGTGCGCGTTTTCGGATCGCGGATGATGACGGCAAAGCCGGGCAGGTCGACCATGCCGCTATTGGCACTGTTGTAGGCGTCGAGCGTCGCGACGATGGCGCGAATGTCGTCGGGGTTTGGGGTGTCTGGAATGATGTCGAGGATGGGAGCTGACAAGGCTTAAATCCGTCTTTCGGCCGATCCGGTGATCACCAGACACCACGCGGGTGTCCGATGACAAGATCAGCCGGTCAGTAGGCCATGCGCACACCGCCGGGTGTCGCGGCGCTGAAATCGGGAACAGGGTTTGGTCCGTACCATTGCGCGTAGGTCGTGTTGCCGGCGCCGCCAGTGCTTGCGCAGGCGGAGAGGGCCGCCACTGCGAGAGCAGTGGCGATCAGACGTTTGAGGGGCATGGAGTCTCCGATTCTGATTCGTCTAGCGAGAGATAAATTGGGGTATCCGCAACCGTCAGTCCATCGGAATTCACGTGGACGCAGCGTTGATCCGCCGAACTGTTGAAGACTCAAATGGGCTCCTTGAGGCCTGGCTCTACCTCCGTCTCCCAAGAGGCCCCGCGACATTTGTGCGGGACCCCTTCCGGCAGTTGAGTTATTGTTTGCTGGCTGCCGCCTGCTGCGGCTGCTGCTGCCCGTACCGATGCTCAGCTGCACCCGCTCGTCGCACCACAGGTATCGCACTTCTCGCACGTGCCGTTCCTCACCATCGTGAAGTTCTGGCACTCGGAGCACATGTTGCCGGTGTAGCCCTGCATGATCGAGCGGGCGCGGCGCTCGGCTTCGACCTTCTTGGCCTCGGATTTGGCGGAAGCGGCTTCCGCTGCGGCCTTGTCGGAGAAGAGGGCGGTCACCTCCTGTTCCACTTCGCCGGCGATCTCCTCGGCAAGTTCGGCGGCGCGCTCCTCGTAGTCGCGTTTGAAGGCGACGACTTCCGAGGTGGCGGCGGCGGTTGCCGGCTCCAGCTTGCGGACCGCATTGCCGGCGATCGAGGTCACCGTGGCGCCGCCGGAGGCGCGGGCCGGCGTGCCGGTGGAGGCACCTTTCGGCTCCGAGCGGTCGCCCGTGCCGCCGACGATCGTCGGCTTGTAGCCGCGAGTCCAGCCGGTCGACACGAGGTTGGTCTTGCCTTCCTGAATGCCGCGGCCGAGCGCCGTGTTGCTGAAGTCGGAGGTGTCGACATGGGCAAGGTCGTGGCGCCCGAGATAGGAGACGGCGAGTTCGCGGAACACATAGTCGAGGATCGACGTGGCGTTCTTGATCGCGTCGTTGCCCTGGACCATGCCGGCCGGCTCGAACTTGGTGAAGGTGAAGGCCTCCACATATTCCTCGAGCGGGACGCCATATTGCAGGCCGAGCGAGATGGCGATGGCGAAGTTGTTCATCATCGCACGGAACGCGGCGCCTTCCTTGTGCATGTCGATGAAGATCTCGCCGAGGCGGCCGTCGCCGAATTCGCCGGTGCGCAAGTAGACCTTGTGGCCGCCGACGATCGCCTTCTGGGTATAGCCCTGGCGGCGGTTCGGCAGTTTTTCGCGAGCCCGTACCACTTTCTCGATGATGCGCTCGACGATCTTCTCGCTAACGGCGACCGCTTGCGCGGCGGCCGGCGCCTGAAGCAGTTCCTCGATCGCCTCATCGTCCTCCTCGTCCTCGATCAGCGAGGCGTTCAGCGGCTGCGACAGCTTGGAGCCGTCGCGATAGAGGGCGTTGGCTTTCAGTGCCAGCTTCCAGGACAACATATAGGCGTTCTTGCAATCCTCGACGGTCGCCTCGTTCGGCATGTTGATCGTCTTGGAGATCGCACCCGAGATGAACGGCTGGGCGGCCGCCATCATGCGGATATGGCTTTCGACCGACAGGTAGCGCTTACCGATCTTGCCGCAGGGATTGGCGCAGTCGAAGACCGGCAGGTGCTCGGCCTTCAGGAACGGAGCGCCTTCGAGCGTCATCGCGCCGCAGACATGGATGTTCGCCGCTTCGATATCCTTCCTCGAGAAGCCGAGGTGCTCGAGCAGATTGAACTCCATCGAGGCAAGCTGCTCGTCGGTGACCTTAAGCGCGCCCTTGAGGAAGTCGGCGCCGAGCGTCCACTGGTTGAAGACAAACTTGATGTCGAAGGCGGATTTCAGCGCCGCATTGACGGCATCGACCTTCTCGTCCGTGAAGCCCTTTGCCTTCAGCGTCGTCGGGTTGATGGCCGGCGCCTGGTTGAGGTTGCCGTGGCCGACCGCATAGGCCTCGATTTCGGCGATCTGGCTCTCCGAATAGCCGAGCGTGCGCAGCGCCTCCGGCACGGCGCGGTTGATGATCTTGAAGTAGCCGCCGCCGGCGAGCTTCTTGAACTTCACCAGCGCGAAATCAGGCTCGATGCCGGTGGTGTCGCAATCCATGACGAGGCCGATCGTGCCGGTCGGCGCGATCACGGTGGCCTGGGCGTTGCGGTAGCCATGCTTCTCGCCAAGTTCGACGGCCTTGTCCCAGGCGCTCGTGGCGTGGGCGATCAGCTCCTGATCCGGGCAATCGGCATGGATGAGCGCGACCGGGTTGACCGACAGGCCCTCATAGCCGGCGATCTCGCCATGGGCGGCGCGGCGGTGGTTGCGCATGACCCGCAGCATGCTGTCGCGGTTCGGCGCAAAGCCGGGGAAGGGGCCGAGCTTAGCCGAGATCTCGGCCGAGGTCGCGTAGGCGACACCGGTCATGATCGCCGTCAGCGCGCCGGCGATGGCGCGGCCCTCGGTCGAGTCATAGGGGATGCCGGACGACATCAGCAGGCCGCCGATATTGGCATAGCCGAGGCCGAGCGTGCGGTATTCATAGGAAAGCTCGGCGATCTCGCGCGACGGGAACTGCGCCATCATCACCGAGACTTCGAGAACGACCGTCCAGAGACGGACGGCATGTTCGTAATCGGCGATGTTGATCCGCTTGGTGGCGGCATCCTTGAACTGCATCAGGTTGAGCGATGCGAGGTTGCAGGCCGTGTCGTCGAGGAACATGTATTCCGAGCACGGGTTCGAGGCGCGGATCGGGCCGGCCGCCGGGCAGGTGTGCCAGTCGTTCATCGTCGTGTTGAAGTGCAGGCCCGGATCGGCTGACGCCCAGGCGGCATAGGAAATCGATTCCCAGAGGTCGCGGGCCTTCAACGTCTTCATGACGCGACCGTCCTTGCGGGCCGTCAGGTTCCATTCGCCATCCGCTTCGACGGCGCGCAGGAAGTCGTCCTTGATCGAAACGGAGTTGTTGGAGTTCTGGCCGGAGACGGTCAGGTAGGCTTCCGAATCCCAGTCCGTGTCGTAGGTTTTGAACTCAATGTCCCTGTAGCCCTGGCGGGCGAACTGGATGACGCGCTTGACGTAGTTCTCCGGCACCAGCGCCTGCTTGGCGGCGCGGATCTCGCGCTTCAGCGCCGGGTTCTGCTTCGGGTCGAAGCAGGCATCGTCGCTGCCGTCGCAATTGACGCAGGCCTTCATGATCGCCTTCAGGTGCTTGGCGACGATCTTGGAACCGGTGACGAGAGCCGCGACCTTCTGCTCTTCCTTGACCTTCCAGTTGATGTAATCCTCGATATCCGGATGGTCGATGTCGACGACCACCATCTTGGCGGCGCGCCGCGTCGTGCCGCCCGATTTGATGGCGCCGGCGGCGCGGTCGCCGATCTTCAGGAAACTCATGAGCCCGGAGGACTTGCCGCCGCCCGAGAGCTTTTCGCCCTCGGCGCGCAGATGCGAGAAGTTGGAGCCGGTGCCCGAGCCGTATTTGAAGAGGCGCGCCTCGCGCACCCAGAGGTCCATGATGCCGCCCTCGTTGACGAGGTCGTCGCCGACCGACTGGATGAAGCAGGCATGCGGCTGCGGGTGTTCGTAGGCCGACTTCGACTTGGTGAGCTTGCCGGTGAAGGGGTCGACATAGAAATGACCCTGACCGGGACCGTCGATGCCATAGGCCCAGTGCAGGCCGGTGTTGAACCATTGCGGCGAGTTCGGCGCGACGCGCTGGGTGGCAAGCATATAGGCGAGCTCGTCGCGGAAGGCGCTGGCGTCCTCTTCCGTTTCGAAATAGCCGCCCTTCCAGCCCCAATAGGCCCAGGTGCCGGCCAGCCGATCGAAAACCTGCCGGGCGTCGGTTTCGGAACCGTATTGCTCGTCCTTCGGCAGCGCCTTCAGCGCTTCCGTGTCGGGAATCGCGCGCCACAGGAAGGAGGGCACGTCGTTTTCCTCGACACGCTTCAGCTTGGCCGGCACGCCCGCCTTGCGGAAATATTTCTGCGCGAGAATGTCGGCGGCGACCTGGGAGAACTGCGCCGGCACGTCGATATCCGCGAGACGGAAGACGATCGACCCGTCCGGATTCTTGATCTCGCTCGTCGCCTTGCGGAACTCTATCTCGGCATAGGCCGATTGCCCTGCCTTCGTGAAACGACGTTCGATCTTCATTGTCCCGTCCTTTGTTGCCATGCGCCAAGGCGCAGTTAATCTCGCCCGGCCGCGAGGTAGTCGCAGCCAGCTTCAGCGTCCGTTCCGTGAGGAAACCCAAACCCGGGCATCCAGTATCTTGTGGTGAAGCTGCCTGCAAACACTAAATATAGTATTAACAGATTCTTTATGCCAGCCTGATTGTCGCTTCGGCGTCCTCTAAATCGCGCAAAAATTCCGCCGCTGCGGCGACGCGGGAGCATCCGCTTCAGCCACATGCCAGAACCGACGATTTGGGGGATGAACCGGCCTCTCAACTTCCCGGTTCGCCGCCGTCGCAACGTGCAATCCATTAACTGTGAATCGGCTTTGGGCGTCAAGGGGTGGTTTGTGACGGAATTTTGAGCGCTATATCTTGTGTGGATGGATTGTGGAAAACGGGGACATCAACCAAGCCGTTGAAAATCAGGGACTTCCGGTGGCGGTCTTGCAACAGGCGGAGACCACGCGGGGAAAATCAGAGTTTTCATGGGTAAAAAAACAGGTAAGGGACATTCCGCAGCGCTGCCCGCGATTGCGGAGAACGCCGGAGTGTGAAGCGCTCTGTTCGCGATTCGGCGGACTACATTTGGTGCCAGCGCGGCCCCCCCGCAATCCGGGACCCGATCGGCTCTCTGCGGGCGCGTTAGCCCACCCGCTTCTGCAATTCCCGCGCGCCGTTCGGCGCATTGACCTTGCCCGAGCTGATGAAAAAGGCAAAGACGTCGCGCGGCGCCTTCTCCGCTTTCCGATCAGGCGCGCTCTTTTCCAGCCCCTCCGGCTCGCCGCCGGCGGCAAAGGTCTTGAGCCTTTCGGCCCAGAGGTCGAGGCCCGCCGGGGGATAGCAGGTCTTGACTTCGTCGCTGCCCTTCTGCAGCCGCGCATAGACGAAGTCCGCGGTCACGTCGGCGATCATCGGGTAGTCCTCGTGCTCCGCGAGCACCACAGCCGCCTTGTATTTATCAAGGAGCTCGACGAACTCCGACACCTGGAAGGAAGGATGGCGGACTTCGACGACGTGGCGGAGCCTCAGACCGTCCTGCTTTTCAGGCAGCAGCTTCAAGAAGCCCTCGAAGTCTTCCGGCTCGAATTTCTTGGTTGGCGCGAACTGCCAGAGTATGGGGCCAAGCCGGTCGCCGAGCTCCGTCAAACCTTGCGTCAGGAATCGCACCATGGATTCGCCGGCTTCCGCCAGCACCTTGCGATTCGTCACGTAGCGGCTGGCTTTCAAAGAGAAGATGAAGCCATCCGGCACCTCCGCGGCCCATTTGGCGAAAGTCTCCGGCTTCTGCGAACTGTAGTAGGTGCCGTTGACCTCGATCGCGCGTAGCTCCTTGCCGGCGAATTCGAGCTGCCGCTTTCTAGGAAGGTCGGAGGGATAAAAGCTGCCTTCCCAAGGCTCGAAATTCCAGCCGCCGATGCCGACGCGAATCTTTCCGGTTTCTGCCATCACTTCCTCCTCAAGGCCGCCCGTGCCTCTCATCCGCAAGACGAACCGATACGACACGCAAGCCTTGCGGGAAGCGTCGGTGCCCCGCCTTAATGCGCGCTGCCGATCACTCGGCCGCCACCACCTTCGTTACCGATCGCCGTCCCAGAAGCTCTTTCAGGAATTGCCCGGTATAGGAGCGCGGTTCCTTCACGACGTCTTCCGGCGTTCCTTTCGCAATGACTTCGCCCCCCCCGTCGCCGCCTTCCGGCCCGAAGTCGATGACCCAGTCGGCCGTCTTGATGACCTCGAGATTGTGCTCGATCACAACCACGGAATTACCCTGGTTGACGAGCTCATGCAGAACTTCAAGAAGTTTGGCTACATCATGGAAATGCAAGCCGGTTGTCGGCTCGTCGAGGATATAGAGCGTGCGCCCGGTCGAGCGCTTCGATAGTTCCTTGGCGAGCTTGACGCGCTGCGCTTCGCCGCCCGACAGCGTATTCGCCTGCTGGCCGATCTTGATATAGCCGAGCCCGACCTGGTTCAGCGTCACCAGCTTGTCGCGGACGGCCGGGACGGCCGAGAAGAATTCGACGCCTTCCTCCACGGTCATGTCGAGAACGTCGGCGATCGACTTGCCCTTGAAATGCACGTCGAGCGTCTCGCGATTGTAGCGCTTGCCGTGGCAGACGTCACAGGTGACGTAGACATCCGGCAGGAAGTGCATCTCGATCTTGATGACGCCATCGCCCTGGCAGGCCTCGCAGCGTCCGCCCTTGACGTTGAAGGAAAAGCGGCCCGGCTGGTAGCCGCGTGCCTTCGCTTCCGGCAGTCCCGCGAACCAGTCGCGGATCGGCGTGAAGGCGCCGGTATAGGTCGCCGGGTTCGAGCGCGGCGTCCGGCCGATCGGCGACTGGTCGATGTCGATCACCTTGTCGATATGCTCGAAGCCATCGATGCGGTCGTGATCGGCGGGGTTTTCGCGCGCACCCATGACGCGACGTGCCGCCGCCTTGTAGAGCGTCTCGACGAGGAAGGTGGACTTGCCGCCGCCCGAAACGCCGGTGACGGCGGTAAACACGCCCAGCGGGATCGACGCCGTGACATTCTTCAGATTGTTAGCCCGCGCCCCTACGACGGTGATTTCCTTCTTCTTTTTCGGTTTCCGCCGTTCGCCTGGAACGGCGACGGACAGTTCGCCGGAGAGATATTTTCCGGTCAGCGACTTGGGATTGGCCATGATGTCGGATGGCGTGCCCTCGGCGACGATCTCGCCGCCGTGAATGCCGGCGGCCGGGCCGATGTCGACCACATGATCCGCCGTCAGGATCGCATCCTCGTCGTGCTCGACGACGATGACCGTGTTGCCGATGTCGCGCAGATGCCGAAGCGTGTCGAGCAAGCGGGCATTGTCGCGCTGGTGCAGGCCGATCGACGGCTCGTCGAGGACGTATAGCACGCCGGTCAATCCGGAGCCGATCTGCGAGGCAAGCCGGATCCGCTGGCTCTCGCCGCCGGAAAGCGTGCCGGAATTGCGCGAAAGGCTCAGATATTCGAGGCCGACGTCGTTCAGGAATCGCAGCCGTTCGCGAATCTCCTTGAGGATGCGTACGGCGATCTCGTTCTGTTTGGTGCTGAGCCGCTCGGGAAGCGTTTCGAACCAGTCCCGGGCGGCGCGGATCGACATATCGGTGAGTTCGCCGATATGCATCTTGTCGATCTTGACGGCGAGCGCCTCCGGTTTCAGCCGATAGCCGGCGCAGGCGGGGCAGGGTGCGGCCGACATGAAGCGCTCGATCTCCTCGCGCGCCCAGGCGCTGTCGGTCTCCTTCCATCGCCGCTCGAGATTGGGCACGATGCCTTCGAAAGTCTTCGTCGTGTTGTAGGAGCGGGCACCGTCCTGATAATGGAAGGTGATCTTCTCGTCAGTGCCATGCAGGATCGCCTTCTGCGCCACCTCGGACAGCTCGCTCCAGCGACTGCCGAGCTTGAATCCGAAGACCTTGCCGAGCGCCTCGAGCGTCTGGTTGTAATAGGGCGAGGTGGATTTCGCCCAGGGTGAAATGGCGCCGTCCCGCAGGGTCCGGTTCGGCTCGGGGACGATCAGCGCCTCGTCGATCTTCTGCTGGCTGCCGAGACCGTCGCAGGTCGTGCAGGCGCCGAAGGGATTGTTGAAGGAAAAGAGCCGCGGTTCGATTTCCGGAATGGTGAAGCCGGAGACCGGGCAGGCGAATTTCTCCGAGAACAGCACGCGCTCATGCGTCTCGTTGAGCGACTTGTTGGCCGAGCCGCCGGCGGCTGTCTCTTCCGCCGGCAGCGGCCGGTCGGCGAATTCGGCTATCGCCAGCCCTTCGGCGAGCGTCAGGCATGTCTCGAGGCTGTCAGCCAGGCGAGTAGCGATGTCAGCTCGCACGACGACGCGGTCGACAACGACATCGATATCGTGCTTGTATTTCTTGTCGAGCGCCGGCACGTCGGAAATCTCATAGAACTGGCCGTCGACCTTGACGCGCTGGAAGCCTTTCTTCATCAGCTCGGCGAGTTCCTTCTTGTACTCGCCCTTGCGGCCGCGCACGAGCGGCGCCAGGATATAGAGCCGCGTACCTTCGCCGAATTCCAGAATACGATCGACCATCTGGCTGACGGTCTGGCTCTCGATCGGCAACCCCGTCGCCGGCGAGTAGGGCACGCCGACGCGCGCGAAAAGCAGGCGCAGATAGTCGTAGATCTCGGTGACCGTGCCGACCGTCGAACGCGGATTGCGCGACGTCGTCTTCTGTTCGATCGAGATCGCCGGAGACAGCCCGTCGATCTGGTCGACATCCGGCTTCTGCATCATTTCCAGGAACTGCCGGGCATAGGCCGACAGGCTCTCGACATAGCGGCGCTGGCCTTCGGCATAGATCGTGTCGAAGGCGAGCGAGGACTTACCGGAGCCCGAAAGGCCGGTCATCACGATCAGCTTGTTGCGCGGCAGGTCAAGGTCGATGCCCTTGAGGTTATGCTCGCGCGCACCGCGAATGGAGAGGGTCTTGAGTTCGCTCATCGGAAGCCAGTTCTTATGCCGTTGAAAGCCTCCTATGTAATCACGACGACGCCCATGTCGAGGCGCAATCGGCAAAGAGGCGGCTCAATTGCGATTCGGTTGACAGGATAATAGACAAATACTAGAACAAAAAAAGAACAAATGTCGCCTGTATCCTCCTTCAAATGAGCTGTGGATTATGCGCGACGTAGGGCGTAACGTCGGCGGCGGATCGTTAAGATGCGCGGCACTTGAGGCATTCGAATGCCGAACCGGCGGTTCGGCGGAAACACGGGAAAAGCGATATGGCTGGTAGCGTCAACAAGGTGATCTTGATCGGGAATGTCGGGGCCGACCCGGAAATCCGGCGCACGCAGGACGGCAGGCCGATCGCCAACCTCAGGATTGCCACTTCGGAGACCTGGCGCGACCGCAACAGCGGCGAGCGGCGCGAGAAGACGGAATGGCACAATGTCGTGGTCTTCAACGAAGGTCTCTGCAAGGTCGTCGAGCAATATGTGAAGAAGGGCGCCAAGCTCTATGTCGAGGGCCAATTGCAGACCCGCAAGTGGCAGGACCAGAACGGCAATGATCGCTATACGACCGAGGTCGTGCTGCAGGGCTTCAATTCTACCCTGACGATGCTCGACGGCCGCGGCGAAGGCGGCGGAGCAGGTCGCGGCGGCAGTGATTACGGTGGTGGCGGCGGTTACGAGGACTACGACCAGCCGCGGCAATCCTCCGGTGGCGGACGTTCCGGCGGTCAGTCGAACCAGGGCGGCAATTTCTCGCGCGACCTGGATGACGATATCCCGTTCTGACCGACAGGATTTGCAGCCTCCAAAAGCATTCGGCCCGCGTTTGAGCGGCCCGTTGCGTTCTAGACCTGGATTTGAAATGCCGAGCGTACCCCGTCGACGACAAATTGCACGGCCAGCGCTGCGAGGATCACGCCGAGAAGGCGGGTCAGGATCGCCCGACCGGTGACGCCGAGAAAGCGGTCGATCCGATCAGCGATCACAAGCGCCAGAAAGAGCAGCGCCATCGATGCGGCGATCACGACGAGGAGTTGCACGCGTTCGATGGCCGAGGGGAAGGAACTGCCGAGCAGGATGGTCGCCGAGATCGCTCCGGGCCCGGCGATAAGCGGCAAGGCGAGTGGGAAGACCGCGATATTGTGGATGTGGTCCTTGGTCACCGCCGTTTCTCCAGTCTTTTCCTTTCTCTCCTGGCGTCGCTCGAAGATCATCTCGAAGGAAATCCAGAAGAGCAGCAGGCCGCCGGCGATGCGGAATGCACCGATCGAGATGCCGAGCAGGCCGAGAATGCCGTCACCGAAAAGGGCAAAGGCGGCGAGGATGAAAAAGGCGATGAGGGAGCCGCGGGTCGCGACCTGAAAGCGCTCCTGCCGATTGAGGCCGACCGTGAGGCTCAGGAAAATCGGCGCAAGACCTGGCGGGTCTAGCGTGACGAGCAGCGTCGTCAGCGCGTTGATCAAGAAATCCAAATCGAACATCCGTTCCCCCTCGGAATGGCCCCGGCATTTCCATTGGCAGAGCCGCATTGTTAGGCAAGCCATGCGGGCTTGGAAAGGGGCGCTAGCCAAGCGCCGCGCAATGTCCTAAACCGGGTTTGGGCGCGGGGCACGACAGGAGGAGCCGGCGTTTCCGAAGCCCCTGCGGATTCACCCGGGCCTGCCCTAGAAAAGCCCGTTCCGGCGGCAAAAGACTGTTCAAAACCATCGGCCAAAATTGGCGCTTGAAGCGGCATTCGGCTATAAGAACTGACTGATTCTGAACAAAGATCGTGATCGACATTGACTGAGCAAAGCACTCCCGGCGGCGGAAAAACTCCGCCAGGCATAGAGCCGATTTCCATCATCGAGGAAATGCAGCGGTCCTATCTCGATTACGCCATGAGCGTGATCGTTTCCCGCGCGCTTCCCGATGTGCGTGACGGTCTCAAACCCGTTCACCGCCGCATCCTCTACGGGATGAGCGAACTCGGCATCGATTGGAACAAGAAATACGTCAAATGCGCCCGCGTCACCGGTGACGTGATGGGTAAATACCATCCGCACGGCAACATGGCGATCTATGACGCGCTGGCGCGCATGGCGCAGGACTGGTCACTCAGGCTGCCGCTGATCGATGGCCAGGGCAATTTCGGCTCCGTCGATGGCGATCCGCCGGCGGCCGAGCGCTATACCGAATGCCGGCTGCAGAAAGCGGCGCATTCGCTGCTCGACGATCTCGACAAGGAAACGGTCGATTTTCGCGACAACTACGACGGCACTCTGCAGGAGCCGGTCGTCGTTCCGGCGAAGTTCCCGAACCTGCTGGTCAACGGCGCGGGCGGCATCGCCGTCGGCATGGCGACCAATATCCCGCCGCACAATCTCGGCGAAGTCATCAACGGTTGCATCGCACTGATCGACGATCCGGCATTCGAACTGCCGGAGCTGATGCAGATCATTCCGGGACCCGACTTCCCGACCGGCGCATTGATCCTCGGCCGCGCCGGAATTCGCCAGGCCTATGAGACGGGCAGGGGCTCCGTCATCATGCGAGGCCGCGCCCATGTCGAGCCGATGCGCGGCGATCGCGAGCAGATCATCATCACCGAGATCCCTTATCAGGTGAACAAGGCGACGATGATCGAGAAGATGGCCGAACTGGTGCGTGACAAGCGCATCGAGGGCATCTCGGACCTGCGCGACGAGTCCGACCGGCAGGGCTATCGCGTCGTCATCGAGCTGAAGCGCGATGCCAATGCCGAGGTCATCCTCAACCAGCTCTACCGCTACACGCCGCTGCAGACCTCCTTCGGCTGCAACATGGTGGCGCTCAACGGCGGCAAGCCCGAGCAGCTCACGCTGCTCGACATGCTGCGCGCCTTCGTCTCCTTCCGTGAAGAAGTAGTTAGCCGGAGAACGAAATACCTGCTGCGCAAGGCGCGTGAACGGGCCCACGTCCTGGTCGGTCTCGCTATCGCGGTCGCCAATATCGACGAAGTCATCAAGCTCATCCGCCATGCGCCCGATCCGCAGACCGCCCGCGAACAGCTGATGGAGCGCCGCTGGCCGGCCCATGACGTCGATGCGCTGATCCGGCTGATCGACGATCCGCGCCATCGGATCAACGAGGACGGCACCTACAATCTCTCGGAAGAGCAGGCCCGCGCCATTCTCGACCTGCGCCTGCAGCGCCTGACGGCGCTCGGCCGTGATGAAATCGGCGACGAACTCAACAAGATCGGCGAGGAGATCCGCGATTATCTGGAAATCCTCTCCTCACGGCTGCGCATCATGCAGATCGTCAAGGACGAACTTGCGGCCGTGCGCGACGAGTTCGGCACGCCGCGCCGCACCGAGATTGCCGACGGTGGTCCGGATATGGACGACGAGGACCTCATTGCCCGCGAGGACATGGTCGTTACCGTCTCCCACCTCGGCTATATCAAGCGCGTGCCGCTGACGACCTACCGGGCGCAGCGCCGCGGCGGCAAGGGTCGCTCCGGCATGGCGACGCGGGACGAGGATTTTGTTATCCGGCTATTCGTCGCCAACACCCACACGCCGGTTCTGTTCTTCTCCTCACGCGGAATTGTCTACAAGGAGAAGGTCTGGCGGCTGCCGATCGGCACGCCGCAATCGCGCGGCAAGGCGCTGATCAACATGTTGCCGCTCGAGCCCGGCGAACGCATCACGACGATCATGCCGTTGCCTGAGGACGAGACGACTTGGGAAAACCTGGACGTCATGTTCTCGACGACGCGCGGCACGGTGCGCCGCAACAAGCTCTCGGACTTCGTCCAGGTCAACCGCAACGGCAAGATCGCGATGAAGCTCGAGGAAGAGGGCGACGAGATTCTCTCGGTCGATACCTGTACGGAGTTCGACGACGTGGTGCTGACGACCGCGTGCGGGCAGTGCATCCGCTTCCCGGTATCCGATGTTCGCGTCTTTGCGGGCCGTAATTCGATCGGCGTGCGCGGTATTTCGCTGGCCGACGGCGACCGCATCATTTCGATGGCGATCCTCGGCCATGTCGAGGCCGAACCGTGGGAGCGGGCTGCCTATCTGCGGCGGTCGGCAGCCGAACGCCGCGCCACCACCGGCGAGGATGAAGAGATCGTGCTTGTCGGCGAGGAGGTCACCAATGGTGGCGAACTCACGAACGAGCGCTATGAGGAGCTGAAGGCACGCGAACAGTTCGTGCTGACGGTCTCCGAGAAGGGCTTCGGCAAGCGCTCCTCGTCCTACGACTTCCGGACATCGGGGCGTGGCGGCAAGGGCATTCGTGCCACGGATACCTCGAAAACGACCGAAATCGGCGAACTCGTCGCTGCCTTCCCGGTCGAGCACAATGACCAGATCATGCTGGTTTCCGATGGTGGCCAGCTCATCCGCGTCCCGGTTGACGGCATTCGCCTGGCAAGCCGCGCCACCAAGGGCGTCACGATCTTCTCGACGGCCAAGGACGAGAAGGTCGTCTCGGTCGAACGGATCAGCGAGCCGGAAGGCGAGGACGAGATCGAGGAGATCGTCACGGCCGGTGAAGCCATCGTCGCCGAACCGCCAGCCGACCCCGAGGATTGAGCCATTTCGCTGAACAAGAGAGCCCGCCTAACGGCGGGCTTTTTTGTCGGTGATCATGGTCGGGATGCGGCGCGTGCCAGTCAATTCTTGAAGACAATGCAGGCGCCGCCGCTTCGGCGGATGGTGGCGCAGAGTTTGTCCGCCTCGGTTCGCGTCTGGCGGCCGATGCGGGCGGCATAACGCGTTCTGCCTCCGAAGCTGCCATTGCGCTCGCGTACCACGAGCGCCCTTTCGGCATTGATAGGTGCCGGCAGTCGTTTTACGGCATTCAGGAACAGGCGATGCGCGATGGTTTTCCGGGAGTGGGCCGCCAGTTGAACGCCCCAGGGTGCCCAGGGCGCTTCGTCTACGACGACGATCTCCCGCAGGCGGCGGGTGTTGGCGAGCGCGACACAGCCATCCAGGAAGCTCTTGTTCTTGTCGAGTGCAAGGTCAAGTGACTTCGGCGGGTTATCGCGCCAGTCCTCCACCGGGTGGGCTGTGATCGCCAGGACGTATTCGCGCGTCTCATAGGGCAGCCAATCAATCTCGAGAAACCGTTCGAGCCCGGCCTCTCCGGCATTGTAGGCGGCCGCTGCGAAACCGAGATTGCCGTAGCGGAGCTTGAGTTCGCTCAAATATTCGGCTGACTTGCCAAGGGCGGCCACGGCGTCGAAGCTGTTGGACAGGCCGCGCAGCTTTGCCGTCCCAGGCATGAACTGGGCAATCCCTTCGGCGCCCTTGGGGCTGACGGCGTCCGGTTGGAACAGACTTTCGCGCCAGATCAGCCGTGCGAAGAAAGGTGCCGGCAGTCCGTTTGCCCCGGCATAATGCTCGATAATGCCGCACACATCCCGAGCGAAATTCTCTCGGCTGATGCAGAGCGGGAGCGACGGGCTTGACGCGGAGACACCGGAGTAAAGACATTTCCGCGCCGCGACCGCAGCGTCGGTCCGGGCCTCGGCGACACCGGCAAAGGCTATTGCGACGAGCAGTCCGGCCCCGGCAGCCCGCGCCACATGTCCCATTCGGTTGCCCCAGACGTGGCATCGGCCCGCTCTGCTCGGTTTGACCATACGGCTCCTCGGCGGTGAACGAGTGATCATGAATAGCATCTTCGCTGCCGACGAGAAACTGGGGATGTAGGAAACTCGCAGGAGCGTCCGGCTTGGCGGGTGCTCCTGACGGAGAATGGGCGAGGCGTTCATTTCCCCCGGCAGCATGTCCTTTGCGTCAAGGACCTCATTCGGTGACGCCTGGCAAAAAAAGAGGGCCGCAAGCGAACTTGGGCCCTGTCAGTTGTGAAGGTTTCAAAAACCTCCAGAGGGGAACAGTTGATGCGGCAGCCGGGGAGGAGAAAGCCGCCAAATGCACCAACTGAAAGGTATATGGGGAGCGTCGCGGCCGCATTCAATGGCTCCGCGGAGATTTTCGCAACTGAAGGATGTGCGCGCCAACGGGCAAAAAAAGAGGGCCACAAGAAAACTTGGGCCCTTGTAGTTGTGAAGGTAATTAGAACCTCCAGAGGGGAACAGCTGCTGCGGTGGCACTGGGAGGAGAAGCCACCAAAGATGCATCAGCTGGGTTTGGTATGCTGTTTTTTTGGGCGAGGAGCAATCATTTAATATGCATGACTGCCATGCCGTCTGCGCATTCCTGCATATTATTGCATCGCACAATGCGGTTGCGTGGCGGGGCGCGAATTCTACCGATATGAGAATTTCGTAAAGAAAACAAAAGATTAGTATCAGCATTGGAAACTGCTCATAAATCGAGCAATCGCGCCGGGCGTCAAAAATTCCAGTTCCGGGCCTTGGCGACAATATAGTCACGGAAGACCTTAAGCTTCGCGGCGTTCTTCATTTCGTCGGGATAGCAGAAATAGGTATCGAATGAGGGGATATCCGCGCTGATCGGCAGCTGGATCAACCCGGGATCCCGACCGACGATGTAATCCGGGAGCATGGCGATGCCGATGCCGAGCAGGCACGCACGCTTGATGGAGGTCTGGCTGTTGATCTGCAGGTGCGAGACGCGCGGATTGTCCGGATCCCGTCCGGCGATCTCAAGCCAGTTGACGTCAAGCAGATAATTGGGCGCCGGTTCGCCGAAAGTGATGATGCGGTGATTGTCGAGATCCCCGATCGACTGCGGCTCGCCGTGCTTGTTGATGTAAGAGGGCGCGGCATAGATGTGCATATGCACGGTGAAAAGCTTGCGCTGGATGAGGTCCGATTGCTGCGGCTGGCGCAAGCGGATGGCGCAGTCGGCGTGCCGCATGTTCACGTCGAGTTCTTCATTGTCCAGAATGAGCTGCACCTGGACGTCCGGGTAGAGTGCCATGAATTCCTGGACCTTGTCGGTCAGCCAACCCTGGCCCAGTCCGACGGTCGTGGTGATGCGCAGCTTGCCGCTCGGCTTGTCGGTCGTCTCGCTGAGCTGCGCCTTGACGCTCTCGAGCTTCATCAGCACTTCGTGCGCCGTCCGATAGAGCATCTCGCCCTGTTCGGTCAGAATCAGACCGCGCGCGTGGCGATGAAAGAGCTTGATGCCGACATCCTGTTCGAGCGCGCTGACCTGCCGGCTGATGGCGGATTGCGAGAGGTGGAGCTTGTCTGCCGCATGCGTGAACGAGCCGGCCTCTGCCGCCGCATGAAATATGCGCAGTTTGTCCCAGTCTAGCGACATGAAATCCCCCATAAAGGACCGTTCGGAGGAACAGGGCAGAGTCCTCCGCGCGTCACCGATGCGTCTGTTCCCACACGGGGCCGGCCTCCCGACACTACAGCGCCGCGCGTCTCATCAGACGCGCAAAGGTCGCTGTAGCACTTTGAATTGCTGCATGTCTTTGTCCTTAAATCGAGTTCGATTTAAGGAGACATGCAGCAGCCCCGTTTTGCAGCTTCTATTCGGCTGCAATTGCGACGGGCATATGACCCGCCAGATATTTCTCCGCCTCGAGCGCCGCCATGCAGCCCATGCCGGCGGCGGTGACAGCCTGACGATAGATGTCGTCGGTCACGTCCCCGGCAGCAAAGACTCCGGCGACATCGGTCGCGGTCGAGTCCGGCGCCGTCCAGAGATAGCCGTTGGGCTTCTGGCGCAGCTTGCCCTTGAAGAGTTCCACGGCCGGCGCATGGCCAATGGCTACAAAGACACCGTCCGTTGCCATATCCGAAATGGCCCCGGTCTTGGTATTGCGGAGCTTCACGCCGTTGACCGAGGCGGGCATCGGCGGCTTTGCCGGTGCGCCGAGGTATTCGACGACTTCATGGTCCCAGACGATCTTGACGTTCGGCTTGGCGAACAGGCGTTCCTGCAGAATCTTTTCCGCCCGAAAGGCGTCGCGCCGATGGACGACCGTGACCGTCTTGGCGAGGTTCGAGAGATAAAGCGCCTCCTCGACGGCAGAATTGCCGCCGCCGACGACGATGACGTCCTTGTTGCGATAGAAGAAGCCGTCGCAGGTGGCGCAGGCGGAAACGCCGAAGCCCATGAAAGTCGGCTCGGTCTCGATCCCAAGCCACTTGGCCTTCGCGCCGGTCGCGATGATGAGCGCGTCGGTCGTCCATTCCGTGCCGCTGTCCGTCTTGAGGCGGAACGGCCGCACGGAAAGGTCGACGTCGGTGACGATGTCGTTGACGATCTCCGCGCCGACATGCATCGCCTGCTTCAGCATCTGCTCCATCATCCAGGGGCCCTGGACCGGATCCGCATAGCCCGGATAGTTCTCCACATCCGTGGTGATCATCAGCTGGCCGCCTTGCTCCATGCCGGCAATGAGCACGGGCGAAAGCATGGCGCGGGCCGTATAGATCGCAGCGGTGTAGCCGGCAGGGCCGGAGCCGATGATCAGCACTTTGGTGTGGCGGGCGGTCATGCTTTGGTCCTTGCTTTGCCGGACGGACTGCTCGTCGATGTCCGGCTGGGTTCGATGCTGGAAAAATATCGCCTTAGTTTAGGTATTCACAACGCGCTCTTTCAAGGGCACTGCTGCTGATACACACAAGTGCTTGCGTCCGCACCATGAATTTGACACCAGATCGGGCATTTTTGCATCGTTTGTGCGGGGATTTTCGAGGCGCCGGCATCCCGACGGGTGCATGGCAGCCGGGAACGGCCAAGAAGGTTTTTGTGCATGCAAGCCGCAGCACTCTCGTTCAGGGGCGCAGTTACGTGCTACCCACAGCATGAAGGATATCGCCTCGGCGAGACCGCTCTCTCCACGTCAGGGGGCGGCGGGAAAGAAGGGCCTCGATCAGAGGGGCCGATGGAAACGGGGATTGGCAGATGGTCTTACGCGTCGACCTCGATGCAATCGACATGAAAATCCTGCGCGAGCTGCAGGGCAATGGCCGCATGACGAATGTGGAATTGGCCGAACGCGTCGGAATCTCGGCGCCGCCATGTCTGCGCCGGGTCCGCAAGCTCGAGGAGGCGGGCGTCATCCGTGGCTACCGCGCGCTTCTGAATGCCTCCGCGCTGGGCTACGACCTCGTCGCCTTCTGCATGGTCGGCTTGAAGCACCAATCGGACGCCAATCTCAAGGCCTTTGCCGCGCGCACCGCCTCATGGCCGCTCGTTCGCGAGGCCTGGATGGTCTCGGGTGAATCGGACTTTCTGCTTCAGTGCGTCGCCGAGAACCTTGCGGCCTTTCAGGATTTCGTTATTGAAGAGCTCACTGCGACCGACAATGTCGATACAGTACGGACGATGCTGACGATCCGCCAAGTGAAGGACGCCTGCCAGGTGGAGATCTAGCGAAGCATCGCCGTTGCCATTCAATCGGGGCGAACTGGGCAGCAGAAACCTGACTCGCGCGAGACGAGCCCCCATCGCACCACGCACGCGGCCGGTCAGAAGATCTCCATGACGCCAAAGCTCCCGCTCTCCGCCTTCATCATCTGCTTGAACGAGGAGGCCTATCTCGGCAACTGCATCGAGACCCTCGATCAATGCGCGGAGATCGTGATCGTCGATTCCGGCTCGACCGACGGAACGGCGGCGCTGGTGCAATCCTATATCGACAGGGGCTGGCCCATCCGGTTCATGTACGAACCATGGCGGGGCTATGCCGGGCAGAAGCAATTCGCCCTGGAGCAATGCGGTCAGCCCTGGTGTTTCAACATCGACGCGGACGAGCGGTTCGACGAGGCGCTGAAGGCTCTGCTGCCTTCGCTCTTGAACGCCTCCGATGACGTCGTCGGTTGGCGGGTGGCGCGTCGGCCTTATCTGATCGGCTACGGCTACACGCCCGAAAAGGTGCACGAACGGCGCAATCTTCGCCTGATCCGCAACGGCCGCGGCCGCTACGACCTCGGGCAGAAGGTGCATGAAGGGATCGTCCCGGACGGCAAGGTGGGAGCGGCCCGTTCCGGCAGCCTGCTGCACTATCGGCCGCTGATCCTCGACGAACAGATCCTCAAGGAAAACAAGTATTCGACACTGAAAGCGGACCAGCAGTTCGCGGAGGGCAGGGCGCTGCGGCCGTACAAGATGCTCTTTGGCCCGCCGCTTTATTTCTATCGGCTCTATTTCCGCAACGGCCTGTGGCGCTGCGGCTTTCCAGGCTTCATCGAAGCAATGACCGGGGCGGTCTACGCGTTTCTGACCGCGGCCAAGGTCTATCAGCGGTATGCGTTGAAAACCCGGCCAAATGTCGACGACGCGCTTTCCCGCTAATGCCCGGAAAAGGTGACCTATGAAAGTCATGCACATTCATTTCGGCAAGGAAGGCGGCGCTGAACGGTTCTTCGTGAATCTCGTCAACGCCCTGCATGACCGGGGCGTCGAGCAGCGCGTGCTGATCCGCCCCGGCCGCAGCTGGCGCGGCGAAATCGAAGGCAGCGCCAAGATCCACGAAGGCGTCTTCCGGCGGATTTCATTGTCGCGATTTTTCCTGCAGTGGCGGATGTCACGCATCCTCCGGGAGTTCCAGCCTGATGTCATCATGGCCTGGCAGTTGCGCGCCAGCCGCTTCATGCCTTCCTACAAGAACGCCTTCCGCATTTCTCGTCTCGGCGATTATCCGGAGCATCTTGGCTATTACACCAATGTCGAGACATTGGTCTGCATCACGCCGGACATCGCCGCCAAGGTGCAAGACTTCGGGTGGCGCCGCGGCGTGGAGGTGATCGCGAATTTCACGCGTGCCACACCGGTTGAGCCGGTTCGGCGTTCTGAGATGGAGACGCCCGCGGAAGCCTTCGTCGTCGTCGGCATGGGACGTTTCGTCAAGCGCAAGGGTTTCGACGGGCTGCTTCGTGCCATCCAGAAGGTCGAGGGTGTCTATCTTTGGCTGCTCGGAGACGGCCCTGAACGGGAGGAGTTGGAGCGGTTGACCGACACACTCGGCATACGCGATCGTGTCCGCTTTCCGGGGTGGCAGACCAATGCCTATGGATACCTCGCCGCTGGCGACGTCTTCGCGATCAATTCGTCGCATGAGCCACTCGGCAATGTGTGCTTCGAGGGCTGGGGTGCCGGCAAGCCGACGATTGCGGCGCGGGCCGAAGGTCCTTCCTGGGTGATGACCCATGAGCGCGACGCCCTGATGGTGGACTGCGGCGACGACGAGGGCCTTGCAGACGCGATCCGCAGGCTGCGCGACGATCCGAGGCTTCGCGAAAAGCTGAGTGCCGGCGGCCGCGAAACGCTGCAGACGCGCTTTTCCGAGAGGGCGATCACCGACGCCTATCTCGAGCTCTTCGCAAAGGGTGCGGCTCAGCGATGAAAGTCATGCACTTTCACTTCGGCAAGGATGGCGGCGCCGAGCGGTTTTTCGTCCACCTCGTCAACGCCTTGGCCGAACGTGGCGTCGAGCAGACATCGGTCATTCGGCCCCACCGCCAGTGGCGCTCCGAAATAGAAGGCGCGACCAAGATCACGGAAAGCAATTTCCGCAACCTGTCGCTGGATCGCCTGCTTCTGCCGCGCAAGGTGATGCATATGGCGCGGCGTGACAGGCCGGACGCGCTGATGGCCTGGGCACCGCGCGCCAGCCAACTGATGCCGGCCTACAACGGATGCATCAAGATTTCCCGGCTCGGCGACTATCCGCCACGCCTGGACTATTTCCGCAACACGGACTGCCTCGTCTGCAATACGCCGGGAATAGCCGAGCATGTCCGCCAGCTCGGCTGGAAGCGGGACGTCGAGATCATCTCGAATTTCACCAGCACTGAACGAGCCAAGCCGATCAGCCGGGCGACGCTCGACACGCCAGAGGACGCGCCCGTCGTCATGTCGATGGGCCGTTTCGTGGAGCGCAAGGGCTTCCACACGCTTATCGAGGCGGTGGCCAAGGTTCCTGGCGTTTACCTCTGGCTGCTGGGAGACGGGGAGGAAGGGGACAGCCTCCACAAGCTTGCATCCGACCTTGGCATCAGTCAGAGGGTCCGCTTCGCCGGTTGGCAGAAGGACACGAGACCCTTCCTCGCGGCAGCCGACATCTTCGTCATGGCTTCGAGCCACGAGCCGCTCGGCAACGTCATTCTGGAAGCCTGGGCGCAGGGAACGCCGGTCGTTTCGAGCCGATCGGAGGGGCCGCAGTGGTTCATGCGTGACAATGAAAACGGTCTGCTGGTCGACATCGGCGATGCCGATAGTTTTGGGCGCGCGATCGAGCGAATCGCCAATGACCGCAGCTTGGGCGCCGCACTCGCCGAACGAGGTCACGAGACGCTGGTCAGCCAGTTCTCCAAGGAGGCGATCACCGACGCGTATCTGAGGCTGTTCGCCTCCAGGCGGTGAAGCCCGGCGTCAGCGCATCAGGCTGTCGTAGATCGCGCCGATTGCCCGAGCTTCGCCCTCAATCGCGAACTCCTTGGTAGTGCGCGCCAGACCGTTTGCGCCGGCAGCCGCAAGCCGGGGCAGGTCGTCCATAAAGGCCGCGGCGCCATCGACCATCGCCTCGATACTCCCGGCCGGAATGATCAGCCCGGTTTCGTCTGGCCCATCCGCAATTAATTCGGAAAAGGCGCCGACGTCGTTTGCCACGACCGGCACGCCGCTCGCCATCGCCTCCAGCGGCGTCAGGCCGAAGCCTTCCCAGCGTTGCGGGGCGATAAACAGATCGAGGGCGCGGTACCAGTCGGGAATATTCGTGTGTTCGCCGACGAACAATATGCGGTCGGTGAGCCCGGCTTTGGCAACGCGGTCTTTCAATTCAGCCTCGAAGGCGAGGTGAGGGCCCGTGGCGCGCCCGGCCACGATCGCCGCCCATCCCGGTCGGCCGGGCAAAAGCGCGATCATGCTGTCGACAAAAAGGTCGGTCCCCTTTTGATGGCGGACACGGCCGAAGCAGCCCACATATTTCCTGGACGGGTCGAGATTGAGTGCGCGTTTCGCCGCCGCCTTGTCGACCGGCGGGTGAAAGCGCTTCGTGTCGATGCCGTGCAGGATCACCGTGCTTGGAACCTCCAGATACGCGGCAGTTTTCGCGCTTGTGGCGATCACCGCATCCATCCGGCGTATGAGGAACTTGCTCCACCCGGTATGCCGCCGCTGCGAGGCGGAGGTGAAGACAATCCGGATATTCATCCGCAGCAGGTCGCGCAGCAGGATTGCCGGCAGCATCTCGACGTTGCGGCGCGCATGCCAGATGCGGCAGCGGCGGCCTGCCGGGCTCCGCCACAGGTGGATCAGATCGCGAAACCGGACGGACGGCAAACTCTTGGGAAGCCCGGGCCCGAGCACCGCGATCTTCTGCCCAAGGTTGCGCTGGACAGGAACAAGCTGGATGATCGTCGAGGTGACGCCGGAGAGACGTCGCTTGAAATTGGGCGCAATAACCTCGATGTCCCGGATATCGGCCACGTGAGCGCGCTCCTTGCGCCTCTAGCTTCAGTCTTTTGGGGAAGAGGGCGGAACGAATGCCGCGCCCTGGAGGGAATGGGCGAGGACCGATTACCCCGCCGCGTTTCCGTGTTTCGGCTGTCGGACTCGGGCGATCAGCCCCACTGAACGGCGAGGATTTCGTAGGCCTTGGAGCCGCCCGGCGCATTCACTTCGATCGAATCTCCGACTTCCTTACCGATCAGCGCACGGGCGATCGGCGAGGAGATCGAGATCCGGCCGGCCTTGACGTCGGCTTCCTGGTCGCCAACGATCTGATAGGTCTTTTCTTCCTCGGTGTCCTCGTCGACGAGTTTCACCCTGGCGCCGAACTTGATCTTCGAGCCGGACATTTTCGAAAGGTCGATGACCTCCGCCCGGGCGATCAGATCCTCGAGCTCCGAAATCCGGCCCTCATTGTGGCTCTGCGCCTCCTTGGCGGCATGGTACTCGGCATTTTCCGACAGATCCCCATGGGCGCGCGCTTCGGCGATCGCCTCGATGATTCGAGGGCGTTCTTCCTGCTGGCGCCAGCGCAGCTCCTCCTGCAGATTGGTGAATCCACCCTGGGTCATCGGAACTTTGTCGACCATTTCATCGTCCTTTATCAAGCGCGCGGCGCCACCTCTCGGCGGCGCCACGCAAAAGAAAACGGTCCCCGGAGCCAAAGCACCGGAACCGTTCGAAACATCCGAACCGTTCTTATAACAGAAACGGAAGCGCGAAAGCCAGATTTTTCGCGACGCTCCAAGGCGGGGACCAAGGCCGCGTCCCACGCGAAAATCTCCAGAATAGACCGTCACCTACGCAAAGCCTCTTTACCTCAACTGCACTTGGAGGTCGTATCAGTGCTTCCGCGGCGCTCAAGTGATCGCTCCAGTCCCCGACGAGGAAACAGCACTTTCAGGGTGGTGGCGATACACCCCCGGAGAACGTCTGCCAATCAAGGCAAACTGCTCGCGGCCGCGGCCCTCGGATGGCGCAACGGTCGCCAACGGCTTGCCCTCGCCCGAACGCACCTGCACCTTCAGCGAACCGTAATCCGCGTCACGGCCGATCCTGTCGGCAATGCGCTGGGCGTAATAAAGGGCCGAACCGTCGTCGAAATGGGCGATCCCCTCCTCATCGAGGAAATGTTCATCACCCCAGTGAAGGTCGAAGAAATAGTGCCGCACGTCGTTGCCCCCGGCCTGCGCGTCGCCGTTGAATGAGGCTTCGCTTGGGATCAAAGAACCACGTGGCGCCCGAATGAAGCCTGAACCAGACGTTCAGGTTGCATTCAGGCGTCCAGTGAGGATCGACACGCAATGGCGCACCTGAAACCGGGGTGCGCCATTGGACATCTGTCAGGCCTCGAAATAGCTCTGCAGCGGACGCACTTCGAGGTTGCCTGCCTTCAGCGCCTTGATGGCATGTGCCGCGGCCTCGGCTCCGGCCATGGTCGTGTAATAGGGCACCTTCTGCATCAGGGTCGCGCGACGGAGCGACTTCGAGTCGGAGATCGCTTTGTTGCCGTCCGTGGTGTTGATGACGAGCTGGATCTGCCGGTTGCGGATGGCATCTTCGACGTGAGGGCGCCCTTCGAGCACCTTGTTGATCTTGGTTGCCGCGATGCCGTGTTCGCCGAGGAAGCGCGCCGTGCCGCTGGTCGCCATGACCTTGAAGCCGATATCTGCAAGAACGCGGATGGCCGGCAGCACCCGTGCCTTGTCCTCGTCGCGAACCGAAACGAAGACAGTTCCGTCGCGCGGCAGATCGACGCCGGCGCCGAGCTGGGACTTGGCGAAAGCCAGCGCATAGTCGGTGTCGAGACCGATCACTTCGCCGGTCGAGCGCATTTCCGGACCGAGCAGCGTGTCGACGCCCGGGAAACGGGCGAATGGGAACACGGCTTCCTTGACGGCAATGTGCTGCAGATTGCGCGGATCCGGCTTCTTGCCGTAGGCGGCGATCGCATCGTCCAGGTTTTCCCCGGCCATCACCCGCGCTGCGATCTTCGCAATCGGCGTGCCGATTGTCTTGGCAACGAAGGGAACCGTGCGGGACGCGCGCGGATTGACTTCGAGCACGTAGATCGTGTCGTCCTTGATGGCGAACTGCACGTTCATCAGACCGCCGACGTTCAGCGCCTTGGCAAGCGCCGCCGTCTGACGCTCGAGTTCGTCGACGAGGTCCTTGTCGAGGGAGTGTACCGGCAGCGAGCAGGCGGAGTCGCCGGAGTGAATGCCTGCTTCCTCGATATGCTCCATGATACCGGAAACGAAGACATCCTTGCCGTCGCACAGGCAATCGACGTCCACTTCGATCGCATTGGTCAGATAGCTGTCGAAGAGCAGCGGGTTCTTGCCGAGCAGCGTGTTGATCTGGCCGGTCTTGTCGTTCGGATAGCGCTGCTTGATGTCTTCCGGCACGAGCCCCGGGACCGTGTCGAGAAGGTAGGTCTGTAGCATGCTTTCCGAATGGATGATCTGCATGGCGCGGCCGCCGAGAACGTAGGACGGGCGCACGACCAGCGGGAAGCCGATTTCGGCGGCGAGGAGGCGCGCCTGCTCGACGGAGTAGGCGATGCCGTTGCGCGGTTGGTTCAGGTCGAGCTTCATCAAGAGCTTCTGGAAGCGGTCGCGGTCCTCGGCGAGGTCGATCGCATCGGGTGCGGTACCGAGGATCGGGATGCCGTTCTTTTCGAGCGCCTCGGCAAGCTTCAGCGGCGTCTGGCCGCCGAACTGCACGATCACGCCGTGCAGCGTGCCGTTTTCCTGTTCGGCCCGCATGATCTCGATCACGTCTTCCGCCGTCAGCGGCTCGAAATAGAGCCGGTCGGAAGTGTCATAGTCGGTGGAGACGGTTTCCGGATTGCAGTTGACCATGATCGCTTCATAGCCGGCGTCCTTGAGCGCAAAGGCGGCATGGCAGCAGCAATAGTCGAACTCGATGCCCTGGCCGATCCGGTTGGGACCACCGCCAAGAATGACCACTTTCTTGCGATCGGAGACCTGCGCCTCCGACCGGGCTGCCCCGACGAAGGGCGTTTCGTAGGTCGAATACATGTAGGCGGTCGGCGAGGCGAACTCGGCCGCGCAGGTATCGATGCGCTTGTAGACCGGGCGGACGTTCAGCGCGTTGCGCAGTTCCGCCACTTCCTTCGGGCGCTTGCCGGTGAGTGTCGCGAGCCGCGCGTCGGAGAAGCCCATCGCCTTCAGCATCCGGAGGTTTTCGGCATCCTGCGGCAGGCCGTGTTCGCGGATGCGGACCTCCATGTCGACGATCGCCTTGAACTGGGCAATGAACCAGGGATCGATCTTGCAGGCCTCGTGAACTTCCGTCTCGGTCATTCCAAGGCGCAGCGCCTGGGCGACCATGCGCAGGCGGTCGGGGGTCGGCGTGCCGATCGCCGCGCGGATGGCATTGCGGCCATCGCCGTTCTCGTCGAAATCCGGAATGTCGATCTCGTCGAGACCGGTCAGCCCGGTTTCAAGGCCGCGAAGCGCCTTCTGCAGCGATTCCGCGAAGGTGCGGCCGATCGCCATGACTTCGCCGACCGACTTCATCGCGGTGGTCAGCGTCGGTTCGGCGCCGGGGAACTTCTCGAAGGCAAAGCGCGGGATCTTGGTAACGACATAGTCGATCGACGGTTCGAAGGAGGCCGGCGTTGCTCCTCCGGTGATGTCGTTCTCCAACTCGTCGAGCGTATAGCCGATGGCAAGCTTGGCGGCGATCTTGGCAATCGGGAAGCCCGTCGCCTTGGAGGCCAGTGCCGAAGAGCGCGATACGCGCGGATTCATCTCGATGACCACAAGGCGGCCGGTTTCCGGATTGACCGCGAATTGGACATTCGACCCGCCGGTCTCGACGCCGATCTCGCGCAGCACCGCGATCGAGGCGTTGCGCATGATCTGATATTCCTTGTCGGTCAGGGTCAGCGCCGGCGCGACGGTGATGGAATCGCCCGTGTGGACGCCCATCGGATCGATGTTCTCGATCGAGCAGATAATGATGCAATTGTCCGCCTTGTCGCGGACGACTTCCATTTCATATTCCTTCCAGCCGAGGACCGACTCCTCGATCAGGACTTCCGTCGTCGGTGACGCATCGAGACCGCTGCCGACGATTTCGAAAAATTCCGAGCGGTTGTAGGCGATGCCACCGCCCGTACCGCCGAGAGTGAAGGAAGGCCGGATGATTGCCGGAAGCCCGACATCGTCGAGCGCCTGCGCGGCGATCGCCATTGCATGGTTGACGTAGCGCTGCTTTCGGTCGCCTTCGCCGAGGTTCCATCTGTTCTCGAGTTCGTCGAGCGCGCTGTCGAGTTCGGCAGCCGAAAATTTCGCCTTGAGGGCAGCGCGTTCTGCCTCATGCGCCTTGCGGTCCTGGTCCTTGATATCGGTGGCGTTGGCCAGCCGCGACTTCGGCGTCTCGAGCCCGATCTTGGCCATCGCCTCGCGGAAAAGGGCCCGGTCTTCGGCCTTGTCGATTGCCTCTGGCTTGGCGCCGATCATCTCGACATTGTAGCGGTCGAGGACGCCCATCCGCCGCAGGGAAAGCGCCGTGTTCAGCGCCGTCTGGCCGCCCATGGTGGGCAGCAGTGCGTCGGGACGTTCCTTGGCAATGATCTTGGCGACGACCTCGGGTGTGATCGGTTCGACATAGGTCGCGTCCGCAAGTCCCGGATCGGTCATGATCGTGGCCGGGTTGGAGTTGACGAGGACGACGCGATAGCCTTCCTCTTTCAGAGCCTTGCAGGCCTGGGTGCCGGAGTAATCGAATTCGCATGCCTGGCCGATCACGATCGGCCCCGCGCCGATGATGAGGATCGATTTGATATCTTGGCGCTTCGGCATGGGTCTCATCCGTTTTCTGGTTGCGCGAAAAACCGGCCGAGGTGGGAGATCACCGGCCGGGCGCGCAATGAATGGTGTTTTCAGGCTAGAAGCGGCTTATAGGCAAATGTTTTTACCAGCGGAACCCCGAAAATTCCGGAATCGACAATAAAGCGCAGATATTTGTGCGCCCGACCAATGCCCGCTTTACCAACCCGAATGCGCCAAAGTCCTCGACCTATTCGGAAGAAGGAATCACCAGCACTTTTACCTCTCCCGGAGGGGCTGGACTGGCAATGACGGCTGGGGCCTCGTCGAGCGTCACGCGGCGCGAAATGAGCCGGTCGATTTCGATCGCACCGGAGGCCACGAGGTCGGCTGCCCGGCGATGCACAAAGGGATTGATGAAGGAACCTTGCAGGCGCAGTTCACGGAACAGAATATCGAAAGGCTCGATCTCGACCTTTTCGCCCTGCGGCAGCACGCCGAGGATGACGACTGTCCCGCCCGCTTTGGCAAGTCGTGTCGACTGCTTCACTGTTTCTGCGACGCCTGCGCATTCGATCACTACGTCGACGCCTCCGGGGACGAGCCCGTGCGGTCCAGAGATCGCCTCGATCACGTCGCCGGCGGTCGGATCGACCGTAGCCGTCGCCCCGACTTCCTCCGCCAGAAGGCGCTTCGAAGCCTGGCGCGTCGAAAGAATGACAGTCGTGGCACCCGCCAGTCTTGCGAGTTGAACGGTCAGCAGACCAATCACGCCGCCCCCGAGCACCGCTACCGAGGAGCCGGCTCGGATACCTGCCCCATCAATGCCGTGCAGGCAGCAGGCGAGGGGTTCGCAGAACGCACCGTGGATAGGATCGAGGGCAAGTGGGATTTCGAAGGCCTGCTTCTGAGGAACCAGCACGTACTCGGCAAATCCGCCGTCACGGTGGATGCCGATGGCGCGTAGATTGCGGCAGAGATTCACGCGGCCCGACTGGCACTGCGGGCAGCGCCCGCAGGAAATATTCGGATCGCCGGTAATTCTCGCCCCCGGCTTGATCGCGTGAACCGCGCTCCCGGCCTTCACGACTATGCCGCAGAATTCGTGGCCGAGAGTGACCGGAGGCGTGGACGGAAAATCCCCATGAAGGAGATGCCGGTCGGTCCCGCAAATGCCGCAGGCCTCCACTTTGACAAGCAGGTCGTCGGGACCGGGTTCGGGTACCTCGACGTGCCGAACGGAGATGTCGCCGACCGCTTCAAGACGCACTGCCTTCATGCATGCTCCTCCGACCGCCTCCGCGTCATAGGAACTCGAAAGTGAAGGATCGTCAATCCGCCCGGGAAGCGAGCCCGCGAACCACAGAGAAAAAGACCGGTTGGATGAAACCGCCCTGCGGCGATTGCGTTTTACATGGATCGTCGCGCAAGCATATAAAGACTCAACGCGCCAAGGTAGAAGCGACGTCTCCGGAGGATAGATCATGGAATGGAAGGGCCGCCGCCAGTCCAGCAATGTCGAGGATCAGCGGGGCGCAAGCCCAGGCGGCCTTGGAGGCGGCCCCTTCGGCCGCGGCGGCGGGTTCCGCATTCCGACAGGTGGCGGCGTGCGTCGCGCCGGCGGCGGCTTGAGCTTCGGTACGATCATCTTCCTCGTCATTCTCTATTTCCTGCTGAAAGCCATGGGCATCGACATGCTCCAGGTTCTCGAAGGTGGTCCGGTGAATATGCCGGGCTTCGAACACAGCGACGGTTCTCAGGTGCCGCGCGGCTCGGCCGAAGAGGAGGAAATGAAGGCGTTCATGGCGACGGTGCTCGGCGAGACGGAAGATACCTGGAACGGCATCTTCCAGGCCGGCGGTGAACAGTATGAGGAGCCGAAGCTCGTGCTTTTCAGCGGCGCCGTCCAGTCAACCTGCGGGTTCGCCTCCTCCGCATCAGGGCCCTTCTATTGCCCGGGCGACCGCAAGGTCTACCTCGACATGAGTTTCTTCGAGGAGCTTGAACAGAAGTTCGATGCATCCGGAGATTTCGCCCAGGCCTATGTTCTGGCCCATGAGGTTGGGCATCACGTCCAGAACCTCATCGGCGTTCTTCCGAAGTTCGCCCAGATGCGGCAGCGCATGAGCGAGGTCGAGGCGAACCAGATGTCGATCCGCGTCGAGCTGCAGGCGGATTGCTTTGCCGGGATCTGGGGCAAATACACGGAGCAAAAGGGCCTGCTGCAGCGCGGCGACCTCGAAGAGGCACTCAATGCCGCGACCCAGATCGGCGATGACACCCTGCAGAAACGCATGCAGGGCTATGTCGTGCCGGAGAGCTTCAACCATGGCACCTCGGAGCAAAGGATGAAGTGGTTCAAGCGCGGCTTCGACAGCGGCAGGATGTCGGACTGCGACACCTTCTCGGGCTCCGTCTGACGGCTTTCGCCGGTCCGGAAGCCCGGCGTCCGGAAGCGTAACACCACTGGAGCCGCTCCTTCCCATCCGCCCAATGCGCCTCGAAACGGCGTTCGATATATTCCGACCCCCGGCGACTGCCCGGCGGCTTTTGTCGCGATGAATACACGCGAGGCGCGAACAATCATTTGCTATTGTGATCATTTCGATAAGAGCCGTTGAAATGTTCATGGATTGTTTCGGTCCAGGCGATGCGATACACCTTATTTGGTGACGTCGTTCACGTTCTGTCTCCGTTTCGGCGGACGCGGGGAGGAGCTTCCATGCTCGACAAGAAATTCGTACGACGCGGCCTGTACCTCGTCTTCTTGATTCTGCTTCTCGATATCATGGGCATCGCGATCATCGTGCCGGTGCTGCCCAGCTATCTCCAGGAACTGACTGGAGCGAATGTCGGCGAGGCAGCCATCGAGGGCGGTTGGCTGCTGCTCGCCTATTCGGGGATGCAGTTTCTATTTGCGCCGCTGATCGGCAATTTGAGCGACCGATTTGGGCGTCGGCCGATCCTGCTGGCCTCGGTGTTGACTTTTGCGATCGACAACCTGATCTGCGCGCTGGCAACGAGCTACTGGATGCTCTTTGTCGGTCGCATTCTCGCCGGTATCAGCGGCGCGAGCTTTGGAACGGCGTCCGCCTTCATCGCGGACGTCAGCGACGATACGAATCGCGCACGGAATTTCGGATTGATCGGCATCGCCTTCGGCACCGGATTTGCGCTCGGTCCGGTGATCGGCGGCTTCCTCGGCGAACTGGGACCGCGTGTTCCTTTCTATGGCGCGGCCGCGTTATCCTTCATCAACTTCGCCATCGGCCTGTTCCTTCTTCCCGAGACGCTCGATCCCGCAAATCGGCGCCGCTTCGAATGGCGCCGGGCAAATCCGCTCGGCGCGCTGAAGCAGATGCGCAACTATCCGGGGATCGGCTGGGTGGGCCTCGTCTTCTTTCTCTACTGGCTCGCTCATGCCGTCTATCCGGCGGTCTGGTCCTTCGTTTCGTCCTACCGCTACGGCTGGAGCGAGGGGCAGATCGGGCTGTCGCTCGGCATATTCGGCGTCGGCGGGGCGGTGGTGACGGCCGTCGTCCTGCCGCGCATGGTGGCGAGGTTGGGCGAGCGAAGGACGGCGACGCTCGGCCTCGCCTTTACTGCGCTTGGCATGGCCGGCTACGCGGCCGCCTGGGAGGGCTGGATGGTTTATGTCGTGATTGTCGCGACGGCGCTCGAAAGCGTTGCCGATCCGCCCTTGCGCAGCATCGCATCGGTCCACGTGCCGCCCTCGGCGCAAGGCGAGCTGCAAGGCGCTCTCACCAGCATATCCAGCATAACGACGATTCTCGGGCCGCTGCTCTTCACGCAGATCTTTGCGCTCTTCACCGGCCCGACAACGGGCTATTCGTTCTCCGGTGCGCCTTATGCGCTGGCGGCGTGCCTGATAATCGCAAGCCTCTCTGTTTTCCTGTTGCGGGTGCGGCCGGTCCGGAGCGGTGCGTTCGAGAACGCAGCACTGAGTCCGGTCGACGCGCCGCGGGAACAGTTTGCGCCGCGATAGGAGAGGCACCTGCGGAACGATCAATTTTCTTGATAGTCCGATGAAAAATTAAGCAGCTCCGCCCTTGTCGCTAGCGCTCGTCCCAGTGGTGCTGTAATTCGAATTGCTCCTAGAATTGATCTGTGCCCGATGCGCCGCAGAGCGAGGATTATTCCATGCTGACCGCGACACAAGAGCTTGTGCCTGCACAAACCGAGAATTCGTGGGGCACCCACTTTCGCGCCAGCATCTCTCTCGGCGTCCCCTTCATCGGTGCGCAGCTCGCACAGCTTGCGATCAACACCACCGACGTGCTGATGGTCGGCAGGCTCGGGGCGGTTGAGCTTGCGGCGATCATCATTGCCACCCAGGTCTTCTTCACCGTGTTCATCTTCGGCAGCGGCTTCGCAAATGCCGTGGTGCCGATGGTCGCGCAGGCACAGGGGCGAGGAGACCGGATCTCGGTTCGCCGCTCCGTGCGGATGGGCATGTGGGTGGTATTGCTCTACGGCCTCGTCACCGCGCCGATCCTCTGGATGGCCGAGCCGATCCTGCTTCTCGCCGGCCAGAAGCCGGAGGTTTCGGCCCTTGCTGCAGAGTATCTCCATATCGCGCAATGGGCGGTCTTTCCGAGCCTCATCTTTATGGTGTTGCGGGCGTTTCTGAGCGGCCTGGAGCGCGCTGGGATCATTCTCTACGTGACGCTCGCGACCTTGGTCCTGAATGCCGTGCTCTGCTATGTGCTGATTTATGGCCATTACGGATTTCCGGCGCTCGGCATTTTTGGTGCTGCGGTCGCGGCTCTCGGCGTGGCGCTGCTGGGTGCGGCGCTGACGATCGGTTACATACGCGGGCAGCCTGAACTCGATCGCTACGAGTTGTTCGTGCGCTTCTGGCGCCCGGACTGGCCGGCCTTCCGCGAGGTCATTTATCTCGGTGTTCCGATTTCGCTGACAATCCTTGCGGAGGTGAGCCTCTTCACCGTCGCTTCGCTGCTCATGGGAACGATCGGCACGATCGAGCTTGCCGCCCACGGCATTGCGCTTCAGTTCGCGTCGATCGCCTTCATGATTCCGCTCGGCCTAGCACAGGCTGGCACCGTGCGCGTCGGCCTCGCCTATGGCAGCGGCGATCTCATCGGTGTCCGGCGCGCCGCCATCGCCGTGCTCGCCCTCGGCTCCGGGTTCGCAGCCATCGGCAGCACGATCTTCGCGCTGCTTCCGCATCAGCTTGCGGCGCTCTATCTAGACACCAGCCGGCCCGATGCTGCCGAGGTGCTTGCCTTTGCCGGCCCGCTGATCGTTATTGCAGGGGCGTTCCAGCTCGTGGATGGGCTTCAGGCGATCGCCGCCGGCATGCTGCGCGGACTGAAGGACACGACCGTGCCGATGATCCTGGCGATGATTTCCTATTGGCCGATCGGCTTCGTCTGCGCCTGGGCCTTCGCCTTTCCGCTGAAGTTCGGCGGCATCGGCGTGTGGTTCGGCTTCGTGTTGGGGCTGGCGGCCGCTGCCGTGCTGCTCAACTGGCGCTTCTTCCGCCTCATTCATTCGATCCGCGCTCCGACCGTAGTTTGATTGCGCGGCGATCGATGCAATACGCGAACAGGCCCGCCAAAAGAATAGCCGGACGGGCAGGGGATGCCGTCCGGCTCGTAATGAGCGGCCCCACCAGGGGAAGAAATGAGACCGCTGGTGAAACTTCCTCGCAGAAGTTTCCTGGAGGCATTCATTTCAAAAGCGACGGCGACGCAATCACTGCTGCAGCCGCCGTCATTTTCTCCTCAGCCCATCCGTTGCTGCCGACAGGACGGTGACGCGGTCACGAGCCTCGCTGCGAAGCGCATGGATCGTCGCAAAAATCATCGCGAAAAACATTGCCATCGAAAACAGAGCAAGTCCCATGGCCGTCTCCTTTCAGCTGCTACAACGGCACGCTATCTAGAAAAGTTCCATTCACTTGTTGTTTCAGGCTACAACTTCCGGTGTGAAACCAGTTTGAACGTTGCATTCATTTAGCATTCATTCTCTCGGCGCTGCTGTTTCCGGTGGAACAGGGCCCGGCGGATCGCCTTACCCTTGCGGTCCGCCGCGGTCCGTGACAAAAGGCATCACCCAACGGAAACAGGTGCGATGACCACGGCTTTCTATCCCGGCTCCTTCGATCCGATGACAAACGGGCACCTTGATGTTCTCGTTCAGGCGCTCAACATAGCCTCGAAGGTGATCGTCGCGATCGGCATTCATCCGGGAAAGACGCCGCTCTTTTCATTCGACGAGCGCGCAGACCTGATCCGCCGCTCGCTCAGTGAATTCCTGCCGGAAAGGGCAGGGGATATCGCCGTGGTCTCTTTCGACAATCTGGTCGTGGATGCGGCCCGTCGGCATGGTGCGAGCCTACTTGTGCGCGGATTGCGGGACGGCACGGACCTCGATTACGAGATGCAGATGGCCGGCATGAACCGGCAAATGGCGCCGGATATCCAGACCCTGTTTCTGCCGGCGGGAACCGCCTCGCGGCCCATTACGGCCACATTGGTCCGGCAGATCGCAGCCATGGGCGGCGATGTCAGCGCCTTTGTTCCCAGGGCGGTCTTTCAGGCGCTGCAGGCGAAGCACAAGGCCTGAGCTTTCACCACGCAAGGAGAACGCATGAAAATCCTCCAACTGGCCCTTGCAGGGTCCCTCGCGCTCGCCACCTTCACGGGAGGCGCCCAGGCGCAGTCGAGCGACAACACCTTGACGATCGAACTCAAGGACGGCCCGGTCGTCGTCGAGCTGCGTCCGGACATCGCGCCGAAGCACGTCCAGCAGATCAAGGAACTGGCTGCCGCAGGCGAGTATGACAATGTTGCCTTCCATCGGGTGATCAAGGGCTTCATGGCACAGACCGGCGACGTGCAGTATGGCGACATGAAACAGGGCTTTCAGCCGGAGCTTGCCGGCACGGGCGGGTCATCGAAGCCTGATCTGCCGGCCGAGTTCTCGGAGGTTCCCTTCGAGCGCGGCACCGTCGGCATGGCACGCTCGCAGGACCCGAACAGCGCCAACTCGCAGTTCTTCATCATGTTCGCTCCAGGCGACTTCCTCAACGGACAATATACGGTTGTCGGCAAGGTCGTCGAAGGCATGGAGAATATCGACAAGATCAAGCTTGGCGACGACGCCAACAACGGCGCCGTCACGGACCCTGACCGCATGATCAGCGTCAAGGTCGGCAAATAGGATCAGACAGAAGGAGAAAAATCATGGCCGAGATCAAGGATCCGGAAAACACGATCATCATGGAAACCACCAAGGGCAGGGTGGTGATCGAGCTTCTGCCGGACGCGGCTCCGGGCCATGTCGCCCGCATCAAGGAACTCTCACGCGAAGGCGCTTATGACGGCGTTGTCTTCCATCGCGTGATCGAGGACTTCATGGCACAGACCGGCGACGTCCAGTACGGCAAGACCGGCGGCGAGCACTTCAATCCGGCGCGCGCCGGCATGGGCGGGTCATCCAAACCGGACCTCAAGGCCGAGTTCTCCGAGATCGCCCATGTGCGCGGCACCTGCTCGATGGCCCGCAGCCAGATGCCGAATTCGGCGAATTCGCAGTTCTTCATCTGCTTTACCGACGCTCCTTGGCTCAACAAGCAGTATTCCGTCTGGGGTCAGGTCATCGAGGGCATGGAAAACATCGACAAGATCAAGCGGGGCGAGCCAGTGCGCGATCCCGACTCGATCGTCTCCATGCGGGTTGCCGCCGACGACTGATTTGCGCTAATGCACAGACCCGCCCCGGGTCGCGCGTAAGCCACCGGGTCGGGTTTGCCTTTGTCCGACACCTGATGCGCGTAGACCTGTTCGATTTCGACCTGCCGGAGAGTTCCATTGCGCTGAGGCCAGCGAGCCCCCGCGACAGTGCCCGCATGCTCGTCGTCCAGCCCGAAGCGGAACGGGTCCTCGGCGATTACGGCGTGCTCGACCTGCCTTCGTTCCTGAAACCTGGAGACGCGCTCGTCTTCAACGATACGAAGGTCATTCCGGCCCAGCTCGAGGGCATTCGCCGGCGCGGCGAGGATGTTTCGACACAGGTTTCGCTGACGCTGCACATGCGCGTCGCCTCCGACCGCTGGAAGGCGTTCGCCCGGCCGGCTCGGCGGCTGAAGCCAGGTGACAGGATCAGCTTCGGCCACGGCGAAAATGCCTGCCTGCTCGGCGCTCTCGATGCGACCGTTGAAGACAAGGGCGAGGCAGGCGAGGTCACTCTTCGCTTCGATCTTTCAGGCCCGGTGCTCGACGAGGCGATCATGTCAGTGGGCCACATTCCGCTGCCGCCCTATATCGCTTCCAAGCGCCCTGAGGATGCGCGCGATCGGACCGACTATCAAACGGTCTATGCGCGCGAGGAAGGGGCGGTCGCGGCGCCGACGGCGGGCCTGCACTTCACCGATCGCCTGTTTGGCAAGCTTGACGAGGCCGGTATCGAGCGCCACTTCGTTACGCTTCATGTCGGGGCGGGAACCTTCCTGCCAGTCAAGGCCGACGATACCAACGATCATGTGATGCACGAGGAAATCGGTCATGTGGACGCCGCGACCGCCGAAAGGCTCAATGCGGTTCGGGCGCGCGGCGGACGCATCGTCTGCGTCGGTACGACGTCGCTGCGGCTGATCGAAAGCGCTGCGACGGAGGAGGGCAAGGTCCGTCCCTGGTCGGGACCGACTGGGATTTTCATCACCCCAGGCTACCGCTTCCGCGCCGTGGACATGCTGATGACCAATTTCCACCTGCCGAAATCGACTTTGTTCATGCTGGTGTCTGCCTTTGCCGGGTTGGAAACGATGCGTGCCGCCTATGCCCATGCGATCGCAGCCGGCTACCGCTTCTATTCCTATGGCGATGCAAGCCTGCTCTTCCGGAAAGAACAATGACCGAAACGTTTCAATTCAAGCTGCTTGCGACTGACGGCAAGGCGCGCCGCGGCGAGGTCTCGACCCCGCGCGGAACGATCCGCACGCCGGCGTTCATGCCTGTCGGAACGGTCGGCACGGTCAAGGCAATGTATCTCGACCAGGTACGGGATCTGGGCGCCGACATCATCCTCGGCAACACCTATCACCTGATGCTGCGTCCCGGTCCGGAGCGCGTCGCTCGCCTCGGCGGCTTGCACAATTTCATCCGCTGGGAGCGGCCGATCCTGACGGACAGCGGCGGCTTCCAGGTCATGTCGCTCTCGAGCCTGCGCAAGCTCAACGAACAGGGCGTGACCTTCAAGAGCCATGTCGACGGCGCGCTTTATCACATGTCGCCGGAACGCTCGATCGAGATCCAGGGACTGCTCGACAGCGACATACAGATGCAGCTCGACGAATGCGTCGCATTGCCGGCCGAGCCGGGCGAAATCGAGCGCGCAATGGAAATGTCGATACGCTGGGCGGAGCGCTGCAAGGTCGCGTTCGGCAATCAGCCAGGCAAGGCGATGTTCGGGATCGTGCAGGGCGGCGACATTCCGAAACTGCGCGAACGTTCCGCCCTCGCGCTCAAGGAGCTCGACCTCAAGGGCTATGCGGTCGGCGGTCTCGCCGTCGGCGAGCCACAGGAGGTGATGCTTGACATGCTCGACGTCACTTGCCCCGTCCTGCCTGCGGAGAAGCCGCGCTACCTGATGGGGGTCGGAACGCCGGACGATATCCTGAAGTCGGTCGCGCACGGGATCGACATGTTCGATTGCGTCATGCCGACGCGCTCCGGCCGCCATGGCCTGGCCTTCACGCGCTATGGCCGGATCAATCTGCGCAATGCGCGTCATGCCGAAGACATGCGGCCGCTCGATGAACAGTCCTCGTGCCCGGCGGCGCGGGATTACTCGCGCGCCTACCTGCACCATCTGATTCGTTCCAACGAATCGCTCGGCGGCATGCTCCTGAGCTGGAACAATCTCGCCTATTACCAGGAACTGATGGCCGGCATCCGCAACGCGATCGAGAAGGGGCGCTACGCCGACTTCATGGCAGAAACCCAGGACGGCTGGCAGCGCGGCGATCTTCCGCCCGTGTAAGTCGGACGAGCCGAACATCGTCAGAGGGCGGGACCAGGCGCGGTCTGCACCATCACCACGCCATTGATCTTGTAGCTGCCATCCGGCTGCGGCACGAGTTCATAGATCGCCGTCCAGTCCTTGCCGTCCGATCCGGAGATCAGCACCTCCTGGATCACTTCGTCGCCCACCAGCTTCGACCGCCCGAAGGCGAAATTGCCCGGGCGATACAGGTGCTGGTAGCTCTTCTTGACCATCTCGAAAAACACCCCTTGGTCCGGAAATTTTTCCCTGATTCCGGGGGAGGCGAAGGAGTAGGCAGTTTCCGCGTCGTCTTCCAGAAAAGCCTGGATCTGGGCCCGAATGACCGACCTCGCGATATCGACAGGGTCTGCCAGCGCTCGGTCCACGCCAAGCGCGAGCACCAGGCAAAGAGCGACGGAGACCACTCGTGTCATGGGAGCCTCCATGAGCTTTTCTTCACGAAAGCATAGGCCTGATGGCTTTGATAAGCACCACCTTCGGCTTACAAGGGGCAGCTTGGAGGGATTCCCAGAGCACTATTCAATAAATTCAGGAATTTGCGCCCGCTTTTGCAACTTTATTGCGAAACAGTCACAATCTCGTGACTTTGGGTGGCCGCCTTCGGCGCGGTACTTGCCCCTATTGAGCGCAAGCTAGCCGCGCTTGGAGACCACCCGGTCCATGTTGCGCTGGCGCGCGCCGTGGCATGTCTTGTATGTCTTGCCGGATCCACAAGGACAGGGATCATTGCTCCGGCGCTGCAGGCGGCCGATCAATGGCAGCAAGACCGCCGAAGGCAACAGGGCAGCGACAAGGATCGCGAGCTTGGCCGAGACACCCGGGATGACGAGCCGACGACCGGATTTGAAACCGCGCCAGGCGCATTCGGCGACATAGTGGGAATCGACTTTCGGCAGGACCTTGAAGAGCGCCGCCCTGTTTGCGCCCGATCGTTCGAGGAACTCGGTCGATACCGGTCCCGGGGCGACGCAGGTCACGGTCACGCCGGTGCGATGAAGTTCCTGGTGAAGAGCCTCCGAAAACGAACGAACGAAGCCCTTGCTGGCATAGTACAGAGCCATATACGGGCCCGGCGTAAAGCTCGCGACGGAACCGAGATTGATGACGCCGCCGCGGCCGCGCGCCACCATGCCGGGCAGAAAGCGAAGCGTAAGATCGGTGAGGGCACGCATGTTCAGATCGACGATGCCGAGCTGGTCAGCGACGGGCAGCAGCGTTGCACTGCCGCGAAGGCCATAGCCGGCGCTGTTGACCAGGACATCGCAGAACAGCCCGTTGGCGGACAGGAATGACTCGAGCTGGCGCGCTGCATCGCCCGCCAAGAGATCCAAGGCGACGCTGAAGGCCTCGCCACCGGCCTTCAGCATATCGGCGGCGGCGGCCGCGAGGCCGTCGGGCGAACGGGCTACCAGAACAATGGCTGCGCCGTCCCTGACGGCAACCTCGGCAATCGCCTTGCCGATGCCGCGTGAACCGCCCACAACGACGACGGCCGGCCGGAGCTCCGTTTGCGCCGTCATGCCGCACCTGGGGCGGCAGCTGCTGCAAGCGCAGCGGTTTTCGCTAGCGCGGTTACCTCGGCGGCAACTTCGTCGTTCAGAATTCTTTCGAATCGCTCCAACGCGCGCGCCACATTGGCGCCATCCATGACCCGGTGATCGTAGTGGATGCGGACAGTCACCATGCCCCGATCGTCGATCGGGCCATAGTTGAAGATCGTCGTCAGAGGTGTCAGCGGATTGAGGGACTCGGCGCCGAGCCCCGAATAGACCGACAGCTGGAAGGTTCCGAAATGACGGCCGCGGGGGCGACCGAGATTGAGCCCCAACCACATGAGCAGCCAGCGGATCGGCGCCGGCAGCTTGGCGATCTTCAGGGCGCGCCGGAACTCCTTGACCTCCATGACGGGGCGTGTCCGGGCCGCCTCGATCAAGGCGGCGATTTCGGCGATCGGACGACGCTCCGGGTTCTTGATCAGGCTTAGCAGCACGGCCCGCTCGCCATCGAAGTCGCGCTCGTGGGCGATCGACGCGACGCTTTCCGGGTATTCGTAGAGCTGTGGTCTCGGCAGCTTGACGTAAGCCCGCCGCAACTCGGGAGTTTCGAGAGACAGAAGCGCATAGCCCTTGAGGAACAGCACCGTCCAGGAAGGCTTGCTTTGCTGTGCCGCTCGGGCTTCCAGCAAAGGACCGAGGTTCATTTGCCGCTGCACGGTTACCCGCGGCACACGAATCGAAAAGCGCATCAGATCGCCGACGAGGCGCCGCGGCGCCGAAAGCTTGAGAGCTCGGCCACGCATCGGGGCACCTCTAGTAAAGATAGGGGATGATCCGCTTGGTCTTTTCCATGTAGGCGCGGTATTGCGGGCCGAATGTCTCCAGCATCATTCGCTCCTCCTCGTCCACCCTCAGAAAAAACAGAATTGCGAAGCCCACCAGCCCGGCGAGGCCCATGATCCAATTCGCCAGCAGGAAGGCCTGTCCAACGCCCATGAGCATGAAGGAAGTGTACATCGGATGGCGCACGAGCGCGTAGGGCCCGCCGCTGATCAGCTCATGTCTGTCGCGAATCTCCAGGGTGATGGACCAGTTGCGACCAAGTTCCTTATGGGTCTTGCGAAACACCCACATTGCAGCGGCGAAGACGATGGCGCCGACGGCCACGGCCCACGCCCGTGCAGGATAATCTGCCGCCTCGGGGATGCCTGTTACCACATAGAACCCGGGTATGATTCCGAGGCCAAGCAGAGCCGCAGAAAGCCCGATCGTCTCGGAGCGCGAGCGACGGTTGCTGACGATCTCGACGCGCTTCGCACGGCGCTCATAGGGACGGCGAATGAAGTACCAGGCGACGATGCCGAGCACCCAAATAGTCTGGCCGACGGAAGCTATCGACATGCTCACCCTAGCTTGCAAGGCTTTTTGCGAATTGCGATTGCGCCAATGGCGAGCGGAGAGGGCTTTAGCCGACCGCGTTAACCGCCATTCATCTCACGAAGCCTTGTAATGAATTCTTGCGGCCTTAGCCAGATGCCCGGGGTCTTATACCCCATGGAGCGCGCAATCTCTGCCACGAAGGCATTGCAGTTGTAGACCGACGCATGCCAGACGCGCGACTTTTCCTTCAGCTTGCGTATGAAGACGACGACCTTGTTGTATTCTGCCTCGGTCAGCATGACGCGCCAGCTTGCCGACCTGTATTCCTCTTCGAGGTCGCCATCGCTCGCTCCAGTCTCTGCCGGCACCGGAAAAAAATGACCAAGAACATAGGGCGCGGCATCGTTGGTAGCCGGAGCAAGACCGGCGACCTCGGGGTTGATCATCGCGCCCGCCGCATTGGTGCGGCCGAAAACTGCGTAAGTGTGGCCGTAGCTCAGCGCGTAGCGTGAGCGGAATTCGATGAAGTACCCTTGCTCTCGGGTCTGGGATAGTAGCTTGGCTGGCCCACCCGTGTGGCTGCTCGACACGAATGCCGGCTGAGGCTTCTTGTCTTGCGTCTGGCACGCTGTTGCAGCGAATGCGAGCAAGAACACAGGGAGGATACGGCTTACTGCAAATGTCATCACGTCACTTCGCTATGTCGCCGAACTTATTCTAACAAAATTTGGGCCGGCTCGTGTCAACCAGTGGCGTTTTTGACCGTCTGCCTGGGGCTGATTCGGTCTGAAGGCGCCCCGCGGGAGAGCTTGGAGCCTCCCACGGGGCAAATTTACCTGTTTATTTGAAAACAGGAGCAGGTTCGGCTGCCGGCTCTGCTGCGACCGGCGGCGGAGCCTTTCCTTTGCCCTTGCCGATCGTGTCACAAGCGGTCAGGCCGGCGACAGAAAGCAACGCAATCATCACGATTAGAATTCTGCTCATCAAGTAGTCCTTTCCTCAATAGTCGGAATGGTTTATCGAAGGCAACACTCCAAGTAATAGTGGCGATTTGCGCCTAGGCCTAGTGCAAGAAGGACACAGTTGGCATCAGCTTTGTCGGTGCGGAACTGTTCAACGGGTACTTCAAAACACATGGCTTAATTATTTATACCAAATACGCGCGCAAACACCATCAGATGATCAATACCGTGGTCCCCACGGGGGTCCGGCTGTAGAGATCAACGATGTCGTCGTTCGTCAAGCGGATGCAACCGCTCGATACTGCCTGACCGATCGTCCACGGTTCGTTCGTGCCGTGGAGGCGGAACATCGTGTCGTTCCCGCCACGATAGAGGTAGAGGGCGGATGCACCAAGCGGATTGTGTAACCCGCCCGTAACGCCCCCCGCATACTGACGCAGGTGCGGTTTGCGGCGCATCATGTTTTCGGTGGGTGTCCATGACGGCCACTCCGCCTTTCGGCCGATCGTCGCCTTGCCCTTGAGGGTGCGCCCTTCCTCTCCGACGCCGATGCCATAGCGAATCGCCGAGCCGCCCCCTTGGACGTAGTAGAGATACCGTTGCTCGGTATCGACGACGATCGTTCCCGGCGCCTCGCCCCCGTCATAGGCCACTTCCTGCCTGCGATAGCGCGGGTCGATACGCGTCCTGGACGCGATTGGGCGTTCCATTGGTCGCCAGGTCGAACTACATCCGGTGGCCACCAGAGCCAGACTGCCCAACACGAGCATGCGACGCGTAACGTGGTTCTTGTCCATCTTCACCTGCTGAGAAAATTCGTGAGTCCCCGCCCTGCGTGTTTAACACCGCTGCGGGCGCTGGCCAAGCCTCGCATCTCAGGCGGGCACAACGAGGTGAATTCGACGTTCCGAATCAGGGGCGTTGAGGCCCGATTCGAGACGCCACGAAGGGTCACCTGCATCGGATCGGCGGCGCCGGTTCGCGTCCGGTTACCCATGGCGACCTGTTCGCCATCGGGCACCACAAGCTCGATGGATAGATTAAGCGGCTTGCGGCAAGCGTCTGCGTCTGCTCGACTGGGGTGGAGCAGACAAGGAGGATGGACAGCATGAAGCTTGGCTTCGAAGGGAAGGTCGCGATCGTCACCGGTGGCGGTTCCGGAATCGGAGCCGCCATCTGCCGCCAATTGAGCGGCGAGGGGGCCGAAGTTGTCGTTGCCGATCTCAATACCGAGGCCGCCCAGCAGATCGCCGACGAGATCCGCGCCAATGGAGGCCTAGCCCGCCATTTCACGGTCGATATCGCCGACGCTCGCGCTGTAGGGCAATTGGTCGACTTCGCAATCCAGGAATGCGGGGGCCTGAATCTCGCGGTCAACAACGCCGGCATCGAAGGCGTCCGCAAGCCGACCGCGGACTATCCGCTCGAAAACTGGGAGCGCGTCATCAACGTCAACCTGAACGGCACCTTCCATTGCATGAAACACGAGATCGCGGCCATGCTCGGAAGGGGAGGAGGCGCGATCGTCAACGTCACATCGATTCTTGCTTCCGTCGCCTTGCCTACCGCACCGGCGTACACCGCGGCCAAGCATGGGGTTATCGGGCTGACCAAGGCCGCAGCGATCGAATATGCGCGAATGGGCATACGTATCAACGCTGTCGGGCCCGGCTGGATCGAAACGCCGCTTCTGTCGGAACATGCCGAGCTGGCGAAAACCCGGCGGCTGGAGGCCCTTCAGCCGATGGGCCGACGCGGCACGCCGGAAGAGGTGGCGGCTCTTGTATGTTTTCTCTTATCCGACCGGGCCAGCTTCATCACCGGCAGCTACCATCTCGTGGACGGCGCCTACACGGCCCACTGAAGGCGGGCAGCGTCTCAGTTTGGATCCCGTGACGCCAGATCCGGGCGCTGGCATCTTCCGGGGATATCGGTGAGCGAGAAATTCGAAACTCACACGTTGCTAGCCGCGCCGCCAAAAATGACCCAGCATGCGGCGGACGCGGCATGAGATAAGTGCCCCGATCAGACCCGCCGTCTCTCG
Source organism: Sinorhizobium glycinis (assembly GCF_001651865.1). Classification (GTDB taxonomy): domain Bacteria; phylum Pseudomonadota; class Alphaproteobacteria; order Rhizobiales; family Rhizobiaceae; genus Sinorhizobium; species Sinorhizobium glycinis. The sequence goes on along the minus strand of NZ_LPUX01000050.1, from coordinate 87,752 downwards.
GCCGTCAGAAACACCGCCAGTAAACAGCACAGCAGGCCAAGGGACGATGGCAGCCCGTGATTCCCGATCAGTTGCATCGCCAGTCCTGTCGCGGGCGAGCCCATGACGCCTCCGACGCCCCATACGAAAGCGAAGGCCGCGTTGCCGGCGATCAAGGCTTGGCCGGTGAACCGCTCGCCGAGCTGGATCAGTGCCATGGTGTAGAGCCCGAACGAGACCCCGCCCCAGACGAAAACGAGCGGCCAGATGAGCCACGAGTTGAAGATCGACGACAGCACGAGGCAGCCGGCCAGCGAAGCCAGGGCGCAGAATGACATGGTCCGCGTCGAGCCGAACCGTTCGGCCACGCGCCCGAGCAAAATCTGCAGCACGGCATTGCCTGCGACGAAACAGGTAATGAGCGAAGCGATGCGCTCCTCGGCGCTGCCGAGCGCGGCGCCATAGACTGCGAACAAGGAAAGCAGGGTCTGCTCGAATGCGGCTGCGGCGAAAACCGCGAACAATAGAAGCGGCGCCATGGCGACGAAGCCGCCGACCGATGTGGCCTCACCTTCAAGCGGCATCTTCGGCAGGCGCGGCACGACCACAAACAGGATCAGACCGCAGAGAAGGAAGGCCACGATGCCGATCATGAAGGGCGGCCAACCCTGCGTGCCGACCAGACCGAGCGACAGCGGGCCGATGGCGAAGCCACCCGAAACGATCGATGAATAGAGGCCCATGATGCGGCCCCGGCGCGGCGCGGGCGTGATCGTGATCAGCCAGGTTTCGCTGACCACGGAAAGCGGATTGGCGAAGAAGCCGAGCAGGAAGCGCAGCGCCATCCAGGCCCAGATGTCTTGTGCCCAGGCAATCGCGGTCAGGGTGAGGGCGGCCATTATCGAACACAGGACTGCAAGCCGCGCCGCGCCCACGCGCCGCGCCAGCGCCGGAATGAAGGGCGCGGAAACAATGAAACCCAGCGGCGTCATCGCCGCCGAGAAGCCGATGAGGCCGGCCGTCGTCCCCTGCCGATCCAGGATGAAGCTGAGGAGCGGATAGGTCAGCCCCTGTGCCAGGGCGAACACCGTGACGGTCGCGATGATGCCCGCTATCGCGGCCCAAGGGATCCGCTCCTCTCGCGGTGATGTCGTGCTGTGCAAGTGCCGGCTTATCACTGCGGCACGCGGGAGCTGGCGATCCCGTGTCATTGCAGCATTCGCCGTATGCTTGCCGGAAGGGCTCGGCCCGCCGTCTCGTCAGACCGATATCGACGATCAAATGGGAATTGGCCTTCCGCGATAGTGCTTCGCAGGCTCGCCGGGCTGTCTTGCCGACCCAGCGCCGCGAGCGTTCCCGGCGCCACTGCCTGATGCGGGGTCGATGCGAGGATGGGAGTATCGTTCATTGCAACCTCCATGCGGCTTGACGGGCCGAGGCCCTCGACCCGAAAGAGGTTGAATTCTGCAGGAGACGAACAGCGTCGTAATTAAGCCCTTCCAAAGAGTTCTCAAAAACTTCCAAACGGACTATTGATGCGCCCTATGCAGGGTCCGCGCTTTGCCTTCGGTCCGTTCGTGCTTGATCCGGGTGCGGGAACGCTGCTTCGGAACGGTGTCCCTGTTGCCGTTGGCTACCGCGGTCTAAAGCTGCTTGCGGCGCTCGTCGGACAGCCCGGCGAGGTCCTGGGGAAGGCCGAGTTGATGGACGCAGCGTGGCCGGGCAGGGCGGTCGAGGAAGGCAACCTCACCGTCCAGATAGCGCAGCTCAGGAAGCTGCTTGGTCCGGCCGCCGACGGCGGTGAATGGATCGCCACGGTTCCACGCGTCGGTTACCGCTTCACGGGGGCCATCGAGCAGCTCGGGGGCATGAAGCGAAAACCCTTGCCCCTGCCCGACAAAGCATCGATAGCCGTGCTGCCCTTCGTTAATTACAGCAGCGGCCCCGAGCAGGAATCTTTCGCGGACGGCTTGACGGAAGACCTGATCACCGACCTGTCGAGGACCGCCGGCCTGTTCGTCATCGCACGCAACTCCGCATTTGCCTACAAAGGAAAGGCGATGGACGTGCGCCTGATCGCTGAGGAGCTTGGCGTGCGCTACCTGCTGGAGGGTAGCGCACGGCGCGCCGCTGGGCGCGTGCGCATCAACGCCCAGCTGGTCGATGCGGTGAGCGGCGAACAGCTATGGGCGGAGCGCTTCGACCGCAGCCTGGAAGATATCTTTGCGGTTCAGGACGAGGTCACCGGAAAGATCGTGGAGGCGTTACTCGGCCGGCTCGGCGCACCGCCGCCGCGAAATCGGCCCAAGAGTCTCGAGGCTTATGATCTCTGCGTGCGGGCGCGCAAGCTGATGGATGACTCACCGCAGACGGCGCGCGAAGCCCATCTGATGCTCACGCGCGCGGTTTCGCTCGATCCGCAATACGCCGAGGCCTATCGCTGGCTTGCCATAAACCACTGGATGGGATGGGTGCATTCCGGCGGGCCAACTCAATCTTCGCGTAGCCTTGCTTTGGAACTGGCGCGCAAAGCCGTAGCGATCGACGCCAACGATGCCGGCTGCCGCTGGGTCCTGGCTTACCTGCTTGCCTATGAGCGCAGCTTCGCCGAGGCGGATGCGGAATTCGCCAAGGCGATCGAGCTCGACCCGAACGAGGCCGACGCCTGGGCGGCATTATCCGACATCGCGGTCTTGGCCGGGCGGATCGAGGAGGGCCTTGAGCACATTCGCAAAGCGTTTCGGCTGAATCCGTTTCCGCCAAGCTGGTACTATCTGACGCTCGGTCAGGCGCAATATGCGTCCGGCGAATACGAAGCAGCCGTCGAGACACTGCGCAGGGACGAGACTTATCGTACAAGCTCCCGCCGTTTCCTGGCGGCGAGCCTGGCGCAACTGGGCCGGCTCGACGAGGCGCGCGCAGAGGTCGAACTGTTCCTCGTCGGCAACCCGCATTTCACAACCCGCCACTGGGCCAAGACGGAGCCATTCCGCGACGCCGCGACGCTTGAGCACTTCGTTGATGGCTACCGCAAGGCCGGTCTTCCGGAGTGACCCGGCGGTCCTATGTCAAGCGACCATGAGGCGCACCCTGTAACGACTTGCATATTGCAACCAGATCCGTTTCCTGATACTGCTTGCATAATGCAAGCGGAAAACAGATCATTGGACAGTTGTTCATGATGCAGCCGCCGGTTTTTTTCGGCAGCGTGTCGATTTTGAAGCCGTCAGTTCGTCCTAGAGGGATGGCAAACCAAAACACGGGGTATCTTCATGTTGGACCGGCAGATTGAGACGCAGAGCATCTACCGTTGGGTAATCGTTGCGGCAGGCGGAATTCTCGGCTGCGTCGCAATAGGCGCCATGTTTTCCCTGCCTGTTTTTCTCTTGCCCATCTCCAAAGACACCGGCTGGTCAGTTACAGGCGTATCCAGCGCCATGACGATCGGTTTTGTCGCGCTGGCAATCGCAAGCATGATCTGGGGTCCTCTGTCAGACCGCTTCGGTCCCCGATTGGTCGTGTTGACGGGCTCAACTGTTCTTGCAGCTGCCCTGGCTCTAGCCAGTCGAGCGACATCGCTCGTCGAGTTTCAATTGATCTTTGGGGTGGCCGTGGGAGGAGCGACCGCCGCGATTTTCGCGCCGATGATGGCTTGCGTGACCGGGTGGTTCGATACGCATCGCAGTCTCGCAGTGTCGCTCGTATCTGCTGGCATGGGGATGGCGCCAATGACCATGTCGCCATTCGCGGCCTGGCTCGTGACAGTCTACGATTGGAGAACATCCCTCCTGATCATCGCCGTCTTTACTGCGGGCGCGATGATCCCCGTCTCGCTGCTCGTACGCCGCCCACCGGCGCTCGAGAACGAAAATGCCACAATGTCTCCGGCCGCGGAGGCGGATTCCGCCATGTCCGTAGGGGAGGCGATCAGATCACCACAATTCATCGTCCTGCTTTTGACGAACTTCTTCTGCTGCGCCACGCATTCAGGACCTATCTTCCATACCGTGAGCTACGCAATAAGCTGCGGCATCCCGATGATCGCAGCCGTTTCCATTTACAGCGTGGAGGGCCTGGCGGGCATGGGCGGTCGTGTCGCCTTCGGACTCCTCGGCGATCGCTATGGAGCCAAACGCATTCTCGTCGCCGGCCTGTTTCTGCAGGCCTGCGCCGTGCTGTGCTATGCCTTCGTCAGTCAACTGAACGCGTTCTACGCGGTGGCGGCACTGGTCGGGTTTGTCTATGCCGGTATCATGCCGCTCTATGCCGTCATCGCGCGCGAGAATTTCCCGCTGCGGATGATGGGTACGGTCATCGGCGGAACGGCAATGGCCGGCAGCCTCGGCATGGCGATCGGTCCGGTCGCCGGAGGAATGATCTACGACACCTTCGCGAGCTACAGCTGGCTCTACATCGGCGCCTGGGGCATCGGCATCGGGGCTTTCCTGATCGCCTTGGCCTTCAAGCCTTTCCCCAAGGATAAACCAGCCTTCGCGGCCGCTTAAATCACGCAGGCATCTCTGCGGGTCCGCAATACAATCTGCCGACTTGCCGCCGATCACGGGCGCCCCTGACCAGGGTCGTCCGATCTGCAAGATGCACCGGGGACCCCGCGCGCTCAATGCGGGGCAGAGCGATTCTCACCAAGAGGCGACGACTGTCACATCTCTAGCTGGCTCATATGTCGCATCTCTAAACTGCCGCTACATATAAAAATCGCATAAGATAGATTATGGAACTTATGTGCATGCAAAGAACAAGATAATAGCTTGAATCAATGGCTTGCAGGCATATTCTAGCAGCCGACTTTACGCCTCTTCCGCCGCCGGCATATCGATCTCGAACTCCAGCCGCATCATGTCGTAAGCCGGTTCGACATGATCCGGCGTCTCGTCGCGCACGACATTGTAATCGAGCGGCACATGCATATGCGTCAATACGGCGCGTTTCGGCTGCAGCCGTTCGATCCAGCCGAGCGACTGCACCAGTGACAGATGGCTCGGGTGAAACCTGTATTGCAACGTGTCAAGAACAAGCAGATCGAGGCCCTTGAGTTTGCCGACGGTATCGGCCGGAAAGTCACTGACGTCGCTGCAATAAGCAACGTTGCCGATGCGGAAGCCCAGCGAATGGATATTGCCGTGGAACTGCATCAACGGCTGGAATGCGACCGGCCCGCCGGCGCCTTGGATGACGACCGGCGGAAGATCCTCCGGGATGACGTGCGGATCGACGATCGGCGGGTATCCGCTTCCGGGCGGCGATTCCATGCAGTACCGGAACCCCTCGCGAATTCGCCCCATGGTGAAGGCGTCAGCCCAGATTGGCACGCGCTTTCGATTTTCGATGACGAAGCCGCGCAGATCGTCGATTCCGTGCAGATGGTCCGCATGGGCGTGGCTGTAAAACACGGCGTCGATGTGACGAACACTGGCTGCCACCATCTGAATGCGAAAATCGGGCCCCGTGTCGATGACCACGGTCGTCTTGCCGCCGCCCGGCGCAATTTGCTCCACGAGCAGTGCGGCCCTCAATCGCCGATTGCGCGGATTTGACGGATCGCAGGCACCCCAGTCGCCGGTGATGCGCGGCACCCCGGGCGAAGAGCCGCAGCCCAGGATGGTGAAGACCCGCCGGAACGCCATGTCAAAGCCTCGGCATCTTGGAGAAGACGCGCCAGGCGTTTTCCGTCGTGATCTCCGCAATTTCCTCCTTCGACACACCGATTGTCTCGGCGAGCACGTCGGCGGTGTGCGCAACATAGGCCGGCTCGTTGCGCTTGCCGCGGAAGGGCTTTGGTGCCAGATAGGGCGCGTCCGTCTCTACAATCAAGCGATCGTGGCGAACCGTCTTGGCGATATCCCTCAGTTCCTGCGACTTCGGAAAGGTGAGAATTCCGGAAAAGGAGACATAGCCCCCGAGCTCGACACCGATCCGCGCCAGTTCGGCTCCCGATGAAAAGCAATGGAGGAGGAACGGGAAGGCGCCCTTCCCGGCTTCTTCCGTCAGGATCGCGGCCATGTCCTCGTCCGCCGAGCGGCTGTGGATGACGAGCGGCAAGCCGGTTTCGCGCGCCGCCGCTATGTGGCGGCGCAAGCCTTCCGCCTGGGCCTCGCGCGGCGCGTTGTCGTAGAAATAGTCGAGCCCCGCCTCGCCGATCGCGACCACCTTGGGATGCGTCGAAAGGCGGACGAGATCCTCCGTCGTGATGTCCAGCTCTTCGTCGGCGTTGTGGGGATGGGTGCCGACCGAGCAGAAGACGTTTTCATATTTCTCGGCAATCGCCAAAATGGTCTCGAAGCGCTTCACGCGGGTCGAGATTGTCACCATCTGGGTCACGCCGGCCTGCCGGGCGCGCTCGATGATCGCATCGCGCTCGGCGTCGAAGTCCGGAAAATCCAGATGGCAGTGCGTGTCGATCAGCATCAGTTTGCTCTCGCTTACGCTTCCGGCGCAACGTAACGCGGGAAGACCGGTTTCGGCGCCTCGAGCGGCGTCCCGGGCACAAGGCGGCCTGCCTCGCCGAGATCGGCGAAATTGCGTTCTTCTGCGGGGACCGCCACCAGATCCAACAGCTTGCCGGCCGATTCTGGCATGAAGGGCTGCAGCAGGATCGCGATCTGGCGCACGACCTCCGCCGTCACATAAAGCACGGTCGCCATGCGTTCCGGATCGGTCTTCTTCAACGCCCACGGCTCCTGGCCGGCGAAATAGCGGTCCGTCTCTGAAACGACGGCGATGATGGCAGCGAGAGCGCGGTGGATGAGCTGCTTGCCCATTTCCTCGCGCGTCGTCTCGAGGAGCGCGTCGGCGGCGGCGAGCATCGCCCTGTCCTCTTCCGTCAGCGGTCCGCATGCCGGAATCTGGCCGTCGCAGTTCTTGACGATCATCGACAGCGAGCGGCTGGCGAGATTGCCGATCCCGTTCGCGAGGTCGGAATTGATCCGGGTCGCGATCCCCTCCTCGCTATAACTGCCGTCCTGGCCGAAGGAGACTTCACGCAGGAAGAAATAGCGGATTTGATCCAGGCCGAAATGCTCGACGAGGTTAAACGGGTCAACCACGTTGCCGAGCGACTTCGACATCTTCTCGCCCTTGTTGAGCAGGAAGCCGTGAGCGAAGACGCGCTTCGGCAGCGGCAGGCCGGCCGACATCAGGAAGGCGGGCCAATAGACGGCATGGAAGCGGATGATGTCCTTGCCGATGATGTGGATATTCGCCGGCCAGAACTTTGCCCGCGGGCCTGAGGGATCCGTCAGATAGCCCGTTGCGGTGAGATAGTTCGTCAGGGCGTCCACCCAGACATACATGACGTGGGCAGGATCGTTTGGAACTCGGATGCCCCAGTCGAACGTCGTGCGCGACACCGACAGATCCTTCAGGCCGGACTTCACGAAGGAGATCACCTCATTTCGCCGCTCGGCCGGCCCGATGAAGTCCGGGTTGTCCTCGTAGTGCTTCAGGAGCTTGTCCTGATAGGCCGACAGTCGGAAGAAGTAGCTTTCCTCCTCCACCCACTCTACCGGCGTTCCCTGCGGCCCGTAGCGCACGCTGTCGTCGCGCAGTTCCGTTTCGTTTTCCTGGTAGTAGGCCTCGTCGCGAACGGAATACCAGCCGGCATAGGAGTCCTTGTACAGATCGCCCGCCTCGCCCATGCGGATCCAGATCGCCTGCGACGCCTCGTGGTGGCGCTTCTCGGTCGTGCGAATGAAATCGTCGTTCGACGCGTTAAGCACCTCGGCCATCTTTTCGAACTCGGCCGAGTTGCGGTCGGCAAGCTCCTGCGGCGAGATGCCTTCCTTCCTCGCCGTCTGCTGCATCTTCTGGCCGTGTTCGTCCGTACCGGTCAGGAAGAAGACCTCACGCCCGTCCAGCCTCTGATAGCGCGCCATCGCATCCGTCGCGATCAACTCATAGGCATGGCCGATATGCGGCTTGCCGTTGGGGTAGGAAATCGCGGTGGTGATATAGAACGGGGACGTGTCTCTCATGGCGGGCTTCGATTTACCTCGGATCGGAAACTACGGCAGCTATTAGCGCATCGCCTTTAGGTAGGGAACCGCCACCCTCAGAAAAAGCCCGACTGAGGCTGTAGGTCATGTCCTGCTGTTCGCCCACAACAGCAAGATCGACCTTGCCGCGGCGATCGAGCGGAAGTGGAAATTCAGGCCAGGCTTATAAGGCATCCTTCAGATCGTCGAGCAGCGACAGGATCGTCTGCTTGCGATCGAGATTGTACGCCTCGCTCAAGGTCAGGCGCTCGGCGAAGCTGCTGGAGAGCCTTGCGAAGCGCTCGGCTCGGACGATATCGCCGGCAATGGCGGCCTCGCGCGCCAGCCGCATCACACGCCCCGCAAGCAGCGACGAGAAGAAGTCGTAGATCGTCTCGCTATCCTTCGTCGAGAGGATATCGGCGAGTTTGTGTATCTGCTTGCGGATGGCCGGCCCCTGCCCCGCAAGGACGTCCTCGAAGGCGGCGGCGATATCGAGGCCGCCGTAGTTGATCAGCTTCAGCGCCTCCGAAACGCTGCCGCTTGCCGCCGCAACGATCCCCTCGGCATTTGGGCCGGTCAGGTCGAATCCCAGATGGGCGAGCGCCAGGCGCATGGGCTCCGGCTCCAGCGGCTTCAGCCGCAGCGGCAGGCAGCGCGAGCGGATCGTCGGCAGCAGTTTTCCCGGCGCGTGCGTCAGCACGAGGAACAGCGAGCGGCGCGGCGGCTCCTCCAGAATCTTCAGGATGGCGTTGGCCGCATTGCGGTTGAGGTCGTCGGCAGGATCGATGATGACGATGCGCCAGTTCCCCGTTCCCGACGTCTGCCCGAAGAATTTCCCGGCGCGCCGGACCTCATCCACCGTGATTGCGCCCTTCGCCCTGCCCGTCTTCTCGTCCACGGGGCGGGTGAGATGCAACAGGTTGTGCGATGCGCCGGAGGCAAGCTGGCGGGTCACAATCGAAGTCGGATCGGGATCGACGAGGTGCTCCGGCGCCTGCGCGGGCTCCGGATGGCTGAGCACATGATTGGCGAATCGGAAGGCGAGCGTCGCCTTGCCGATGCCCTCCGGACCTTCGATGAGAATCGCATGATGGCCTTTGCCCGACCTGTAGCTCTGGGCCAGAAAGGCCTCTGCTTCACGATGGCCGAAGAGCTTGTTGTTTTCCACGGGAGCGACGGCTCCCTCCAGCACGCCTGGACGTTCCATCGTCATGACGCCGCTTCCACCCGGGACGATTGAGGCTCGCCGCCCGGCAGCAGCGCTTCCACAAGCCTCAGCACTTCTGCCGCAATCACCTCCGGCGGGCGGGTGGCGTCGACGACACGGCAACGCTCGGGATCGGCCTCGGCAATATCGAGGAAGGCCTCGCGGCGTTTCTCGTGCGTCTCCAGTTGCTCCTTCTCGAAGCGATCGGGTCCCTCATTGGCAGAGCGGCGGCGGGCGCGTTCGAGCCCGACCTCTGCAGGCAGGTCGAAGATGATCGTTCGATCGGGAATGACGCCGTTGACGGAGACGCGCTCGAGCGTTTCGACGAATCCCGGCTCAAGATTACCGGTGACGCCCTGGTAGACGCGGGAGGAATCCAGGAAGCGATCGCAGAGAACGATCCGCCCTTGCTGCAAGGCGGGACGGATCACTTCCTCGACATGGTCGCTGCGCGCCGCCGCGAACAGAATCGCCTCCATGCGGACGCCGAAGGGTTCCGCCGCGCCTGACAGCAAGACATGCCGAACCGCCTCCGCGCCTATGGAACCTCCCGGCTCACGGGTGGTCAGCACGTCATAGCCTCGGGCGCTGAGCGAATCGGCAAGAAGGCGCATCTGGGTCGACTTTCCCGCCCCTTCTCCACCCTCGAATGTTACGAACAAACCCTTTGCCAGCGACACAAGTTCTTCCAGATCGGCGTGCATATCGGTTCTGTTTAGCCGATTGGTCTGGCGGAAGGAACCGCCAAGCGCCGCATTTGTCACAGCCAGAAGAACAGAAGTTCCTGCAGGGCATCGAGCGCCCGGCTGGTAAGCGTACCGGAGCCGACCGCCCCGGCCGTCTTGACCGGCACTTCCCTCAAAAGCTTGTCGCCGTTCCAGAGCTTGACGACGCCCACTTGCTGACCGGCCGCCACCGGCGCCGTCAGCGGCCATTTGTAGACGATCCTCGCCGTCAGCCGTTCCGGATTGTTGACCGGAAGCAGCACGTCGACCGGGCTGCCTGCGACCAGCGACACACGAGAGGCGGCGCCGCCGTAGACGCTCGCTTCGCCGATCGTTTCGCCATCGGCGAAGATGCGCCTTTTCTCGAAGTTCGTCATCGCCCAGTCGAGCACGCGACGGCTTTCCTCGGTCCGCTCCTTGTCGGTTTCGAGGCCTCCCATCGCCAGATAGACCCGACGATCGCCGCGCTGCATGGAGGCGGCAAGCGAGAAGCCGAAGCCCTCCGCAAACCCGGTTGCCAACCCGTCAACACCGACATTGGCGGCAATCAGCGGGTTCTTGTTGCGCTGCAGGATCTTGTTCCACTCGAACTCCGGCTGCGCGTAGAGGCGATAGAATTCTGGATGCGCCTCACGCAGATGACGCGATAGCGCGACAAGCTCGCGCATCGTGACCCTGTTTCCCGGATCCGGAAGGCCCGTTGCGTTTTTGAAAGTTGCAACGGGCAAGCCAAGCTCGCGGGCCCGTGCCGTCATGCGATCGGCGAAGGCCGCCTCGCTGCCAGCCAGGCCTTCGGCGAGAACGATGCAGGCGTCGTTCGCCAACTGGACGATCGCACCTTGAATGAGGTCTGCAACGCGGATCTGGGATTTGATCGCCGCGAACATCGTGGCCGTGCCGGAGGGCGCACCGCCCGTTCGCCAGGCATGTTCAGAAACCGCGAAGGTGGTCTCCGGGGTCAGTTCGCCTTTCTCCAGCGCCTCGAAGACCACTTCCATCGCCATCAGCTTGGCAAGCGAGGCGGGCGGTACGGGCTCATTTTCGCCGCGCGCAAAGAGAACGGTCCCGGTTTCGGCATCGATGAGATAGATTTGCTTCGCCTTCGTATCGAAGGCCGGCGTTTGCGCCGCCGCCTGCCCCTGAGCGATCGCCGCCAGGATGCCCACGATCGCGAACCACTTCATGCGCATGTGAAACTCCGGTGTCTACACGGGCATAGCAGTGCAGAAACCCCCGTTCAACCGGCGTCGATAGGATCAAATGGCGCCCTGCTGCCGCTTTGCATAGGCAAGGATCGATTCCGGCGTGAGCGGATTGGAATCAACCATGATCGCTTCGAAGGGCGAGGCCCTGTCGCTGACCCGCACTTCCACGTAGGCAGCGGCATAGGCCATGTTGCCGTCCGGCAGCGGAATCAGTTCAGGCCGCTCGGTCGGAATGGGCCCGATCTCCGGCAGCAGCACGAATTCGGTCATGGCGCGCGGCGTCGGGAAGGCTTGCGCCGGCGCAGCAAGGGCATTTACCGGGACGCCCGTGTCGAGCATCGATTTGGCTGGCACCGTTACGGTCCCAAGGTCCTGCACCTGATTGCGCAGCGGCTCGTTCGACGCGACCATGACGCCCGTCGCAATCTGCCCCTCCGGCATCACGCCCGGGCTGCGATCGCCTTTGGTGATGTAGGACGCCATGAGATAGGGCATGTCGTTGCCCTCGAGCGGAGCCCGGCCGACATATTGGACCCGAACCTTGGCACTCCCCTTGCGCTTGATGTCCAGCATGTCCGCCGTCTTCGAGGACACATCGATGATCCGGCCATATTCATAGGGACCGCGATCGTTGACGCGGACGATGACCGAGGTGCCGTTCTCGATATTTGTGACGCGTGCATAGCTCGGGAGCGGAAAGGTCGGGTGCGCGGCCGACAGGTGATACTTGTCGTAGACTTCGCCGTTTGCCGTGAGGCGACCGTGAAAGGCCGACCCATACCACGACGCCACTCCGGTCTTGTTGTAACCGAAATCCTCTTTCGGCTGATACCATTTGCCCTTGACCTGATAGGCCTTGCCCACCTGATAGCGGCCGCCGCCCTTTGGAATATTGCGTCCGGTGGCGACCCGCGGGCTGGCTTTGACGCCATAGACGGATTCGGCGAAGTATTCCTTGCTTCGCGACTTGCTCTTCTTGACACTGGCTGTCGTCGATCCGCAGGCGGCAAGCGCCGCGCACAGCAACGGAACTGCAGCGAGCCTAATTCCGCTCGCAAGGAATGCCGCTTTTCTATCGGATGTCATCTGTCCCACTAGATCATTCGCAATGCCGCACTCGAAACTATCCGCTCTAGCCCCCGCGGACATTTCGCCGTTCCGAAACGGAACAATCGAGAGATCATGACAACAACAAGGCGAAATTGCGAACCAGATGGCGAAGGAGCGACGGAAATCTCGCGTCATGGTTTATGAATGGTAAATTTCGGAAGCGACAAAGCCGGGGCGCGGGAATGCCCTCGCCCGCTCACTCCAACAAAATCATGGCGCCGCGCATGCTAAATCTTGCAAAGGCCCCATGCTTCGGGCAATAACGCGCTGCCCGGAGGAGTGGCCGAGCGGTTTAAGGCACCGGTCTTGAAAACCGGCGTGCGTGAAAGCGCACCGTGGGTTCGAATCCCACCTCCTCCGCCACTGAACTTTGTCCGACCCGGAGACATAGGTGACAGATCGTTCCGGAGACATGGGTGCCAATCTTGTGCAAAGAGACGCACTTGGGGGCCTTGCTGCGCCCTTCGTTCGGAATACGACCAGAAACTGCATTCGCGGCTGACCTGCCGTGATCTCTCATTCGGAAAAAGCAGGGACGTCGGCCGAAGCCGGAGCGCTGAGGGCTCGGTGTTTCACACGAAGCGAAGGCAGCTTCTCAGCTGGGCTCTCGCTTGCCAAAGTGCGTGATTTGAGAGAGACTTAGCTCCTGGCATCATTGCTACCGGCAACTCCCGCAAGTGGGGAACATCATGCCTCTGAAATCTCTGATCGCCGCCACTTTAATTTCGCTTCTCACGCTTTCAGGATGTGCCACGACGGGCGCGACGGGCAACACAACCTACACCCAGTGGTACGGCCCCTATCCTGAACCCGACTTCGACGTTCTTAGTCCCGGCGGGCTGCGCCTCGCCTACTAGGAGCGCTCGTCAGGCCAGCAAGCAAACTCCGCCGGGGCGAGCAGGACGTTCGCCGGATGTGCGACGCTGCGCGGACGGCACAGCGCACGCTCCCTTTACGGCGAATCTATTCAGTTGCGTCCCACTGCAGCCGAGGCGGACTTCGGCGCGCGACCGGAATTCACCGAATATTAAATGCTTGCGGAACACATATGGAACGGATAGTTTCTGTTCTTGATTTGTTTCGCGATTCTGGAGTGACGCGCATGCTGACCCGCAAGCAACAGGAATTGCTTCTGTTCATCCATGAACGGATGAAGGAATCCGGGGTCCCGCCGTCCTTCGACGAGATGAAAGATGCGCTCGATCTCGCGTCGAAGTCCGGCATCCACCGGTTGATCACGGCGCTCGAGGAGCGTGGCTTCATTCGCCGGCTTCCCAATCGGGCCCGTGCGCTTGAAGTCATCAAGCTGCCGGAAGCCTATTCGGGCGTTTCCCAGCCGCGACGCGGCTTCTCGCCGAGTGTCATCGAGGGCAGCCTGGGCAAGCCCCCGGCTGCGCCGAAGCCAGCGGCGACGCCACCGGTCGAGAACACATCCATGACGGTGCCGGTCATGGGGCGGATCGCCGCGGGCGTGCCGATCTCGGCCATCCAGAACAATACGCACGAAATCTCCGTGCCGGTGGAGATGATCGGCAGCGGCGAGCACTATGCGCTCGAAATCAAGGGCGATTCGATGATCGAGGCGGGCATTCTCGATGGCGATACGGTGATCATCCGAAATGCGAGCACCGCCAGTCCGGGAGACATAGTCGTGGCCCTAATCGACGATGAGGAGGCTACGTTGAAACGCTTCCGTCGCAAGGGTGCATCGATCGCGCTGGAGGCCGCGAATCCGGCTTACGAAACGCGGATATTCGGACCCGACCGGGTGAAGATTCAGGGCAAGCTCGTCGGCCTGATCCGGCGTTATCATTAGACGCGGCTCGCATTATCTCTTCCGACTGCCGAAGAGAAGGTCGCCGTCGAACTATATTCCTTGTTAGCCGTAGGAACGCTCGCGTCCTAGGAGTGGCGCGGTCTTTCAGCGGCCAAGCGGGCCTTCGGACCAAGGCACCGACACCAAACGGTATCGTAGGCTGTTCAAAGCTATTCGCGGACGTCCTTTTTAGACCTCTCCCTCTTGCGCTCCACATGGATTCGTTTTAAACGCCCGCCATCGCTCGATTTTCCGAGCATGAGAGGCCTCGTGGCGGAGTGGTGACGCAGAGGACTGCAAATCCTTGTACCCCGGTTCAATTCCGGGCGAGGCCTCCATTGCCACACTTAGCGAATTCAGGCGTGGAATTTCCCCCTATTGCCACAGCTTTTGGCCAGGTGTGGCAGAACGTTCCCGGTTCATCCTATTCGATTCGTCGCGTGCCGCTGGTCGGAGTCTCGCGCTGGGCGATATGCCAGCGGCCGAGGGGCTTCGAGAAATACCAGGACAAGTCGGATTCAGCCTCGGCGCTGATTAACAAGGTCATGCGCAACAACGGCCTGATGCCCTCCGATGAGCATACGAACTACTCGTTGCAGCACAGCTTCCAATGACCGCATTGTGAACGCGGGTCGCGCCGACCGCATGCAGGCAGACCTGATGGGGCACGAATTCGGCGCCGACCAGGCTATGGCGATGGTCCCGGATGAGGCGTCGGCAGAAGTTCCTCGAGGCCATCATGTTCGACTGGCGCAGCTGACGGCGGCAAAGTGATCACCTAGTCTCGCCCAGCCTTCGCCTCCCGCCATTAACGTACGAGCAGGGAATATCTGCCAAGATGCTCGCCATCGTTGCAACGAACGTGGCCGGGCATCCACCGAAAAGACTGGCCATCCCGAGACCGGAGGAGAAGCGGAAATGCTCGAAGCCGTCATCATCATTGCAGTCCCGTTGATCGCCGCCGTCACTGCCGTCGCGCTGCGCGACATGCTTTTCGGCTTTTGATCGGAGGGGATTATTGCTGCGCGGCTTTCGCAGACTCGCGCTTGACGCGGCCGGCAATGAATTCGCGGATGAGCGGCACGCGATCAACGATGGGAATGCGCCCAGCCCGGGACGCGTGATCGAAACGCTGAAGCCTCTGAGATCGCGCGGCCGCTCTTGACGCCGCTTCGTACGCTTCACCGACCAGAACGATCCGCCGTCTCACTAGGGCGATCTGGGGCGAAGGCGAGGTGGCCGAGATCGGCGGCAAGCCTCGAGCAATACCGGCAGGGCGGCGATCCTCGGGCCGTCGCTCGCCGGCATCGGTTCGAAGCTGTTGCCGCCGGCCATCTGCCATACCAGATCGCCGCGCACGCCCTGACCGTCGGATAGAATCGCGCCGCTGCCAAGCGCCCTACCAGATTCGCGGTGATTGTCCTTGCCGGTGATCTGCTTCCGACTCTAGCCCGCTGAACTTGCAGCCGTCGCCCGGCTCGGTGTTGCCTTCCGGCCGCCAGACATTGTTTGCAAACGCCTCCGGATTGCGCTCATAGGAACTGCGCTCTCGATTGTCGGAAAGCGCTTCGGCCAAACTTGGTAGAGCCGCCTCGCCGGATAGGAGAGATCCTCCTAAACCCTTCCTCGCGACAAAGCACTGCGAGAGGAAATGGCAGATCCGGAGCGGCGTCACGATGCCCGCGGCCTCCGCTACCGGTCAGGTCTGCATCAGTCCGGACCGGATCGTATGCTTCGCGGCCGGCGCGCGGCGCTTCAGTTCAGCGATTTGCATGGGAAGTCCTCGGTGAGGTTTAGATCGCGCCCTCCGGCGCGATGCGGCGGCGCATGGACTTCAGCGGTTTTTCGACAAGCTCATAGGACAATGCCGCAACGGCGATCGAGCAGCCGGCGACGAGAAGGAAAGCGACGCCGGAAGGAAGATCGTATCTGAGGAGCCGCGCCATAGGGTAATGCCAGAGATAGACGCTGTACGAGATTACGCCGAGATAGACGAGCGGACGCAGCGTCAAAAAACGGTGCAACTTTGTTGCTTCGGCGGAAAACACCGACAGGATCAGCCCGCCTGCCGCGAGATCGACGACCATACCGCCCCAGCCGATGAATGCAGGAGACCTGAAGGGGGCCATCAGAAGACCGATGATGAGGACATACGCGGCAAGCCTGCCTATCATCGCCGCCGTTTCCGGTTTCGGTCGCCACGGCATAACCGCGATCAGCCCGCCAAGCATCAGCCCGCTCATTCTCGTGTCGAAACGGTAGTATGTCCGATACCAGTCTTGCCAGATCAGCGAATCGGCAATGCGCCATGCCGTTGCCGCCACGAATGCCACGATCAAAAATCGGGCGAGCGCCAGCTGCGAAAGTGCGCGCGTCGCCAGGATGACGAGTGGCCACAGCAGATAGAAATGCTCTTCCACGGAAAGGGACCAGGTGTGTCCGATCATCAACGGCTCGTGCCAGAAGGCCATGGCGTAATCGGTCAGGTAAGTGGCAGCGATTGCCGTATCGATTATTGCGTCGCGAGCCGGGAACAGCGTGGGAGCGACGGCGACATAAGCCGCGAGCATCAGCAACAATGGCGGCCAGAGCCGGAGCGCGCGACGCCAGTAGAAGCGAGCGAGCGATACGGTTCCGGTTTCCGTTATCTCGGAGCGCAGGATCGAAGTGATCAGATAGCCGCTCAATACGAAGAAGAGATCGACGCCGATGGAGCCGCCCCCCGTCAACGGCAAGCGACAATGGAATGCCACCACGGCTATGACGGCGACAGCGCGGAGTCCATCAAGTGCGGGATTATACTGCATCGACGCCCCCCTCAACCCCAATGCAACCGGACGATCGAGACTGCCACCTATGCTAGCGACTGTAAAGCACCAGCGACACGTCGTCGATGTAGGTGTCATTATTCGTGCCGGATGTTCGATCCACGCGGAGCAGCGCATCTATGTTCCTCGCACCTGTCAGCGCGCTCACAGAAAGGCGATCCTCTATCTGGCGATCCAGATGTTCACCGGCTTGCGCGTCTCCGACCTTCGTGCCCCTGCCCTCAGAACCGCCGCAAGGGACGTGTCCAAGCTTCGGCTGTTCCCGATTTAGGGAAACATGCAGTAGGGACTATCCAGGTGCGACGCAAGGTCAGATCTCGATATCTGCTGCCTGCAGGAGCCAGCGAAGACTCGCGCGGACCGTCATCTTGTAAGGCAGTCAAACCGGTACGCTCGACAAGATCACGGCCAAGAGGGCGGAATTCGGCGAGGCGCTTGTCAAGCGCAGATACCGGCTTGCCTGACTTGGGTGGCGTCCTAGCGCGGCGCGGACAGTTTTGTCTCCGCGCAACGCGGCGGGATGTTCCAATATTCCTGCAAGCTTGATAAGCAGTTTCGAGCGCATCCGTTGGAGCTTCACGTCGTTGGCGCGGCGACTGAAAGCGAAAATGCGCAAAAAACTCTTTTCGCCGGTTCCATCGACGCAGATGAGTTCATCACAACCGCGGCGGTCGGTCACGACGAAATTGCCGGGATTTACATCCATCATGACGATGTGCAAGCGGCGAAACCTTTCAAAGATTTCGTCGATCATCATGAGATGCCTAGCGGTCAGCTGGCCCGAAAACGCCAACTGAGCAAGGGTCGGCGCCAGTTCCCCGTCGCGTCTCGTTATCTTTTCCACCACCAGGCCCAGGCCGTGATCGGTATGGGCGAAGCCGAATATCCTCGGTATTGGCAGCTCGATGCCGTCCGCGAGGGAGAACTTTCTCGCCTGCTCGAGGAATTCGTCGACTTCACGTCGAAACGTTCGATAGGCCCCGAAGCGCTTGAACCGGTGGAGGAAAGCAAATGTTCGCCTCGACCGGCGCGTGCCGCTCGCTCCTCTGGATTCCGGCTTCAGAACCTTGATGAGTAAATTCGGATGGAGCCGATTCTCGAAGACGCTGCGCTGATGGCCGGCGGCGCATTGGCGCCAACCGGAAAGTTCGATCTTGTCGTCGAACATTCTTTGCTCCCCGGATTGTGACAGTTTTATTACGAAACAGTGTCCGGGGAAGAGTTCAAGAGCAGCGTGCTTCATGGCCCTACTTCTACCGTGCATAGTATTCGGCAGTTGCAGTTTTGCCACGGCGTTGAGCAGTGTTGCGATCATCACCGGCGACCTGATTGGTTTCGGTCCATGCGCGTCTCCAGGACACGCTCGGCGAGAATGCCCGCTCTACTTGCCCGATGAATTCTCCGTCCCACGTCGGCGGGCCCACCAGACGGCGAGCCTGCGGCGGGCGCGGCGCACGGCAGGAATGTCATGCGAGAGGACGAGCAAGCCCAGAGGGACCATCCAGAAGCCGAGGACCGGCAGAAAACCGAGCAAGCCACAAACAACAAGAAGCGAGCCGATCGCAATGCGCAAGGCCGGCGACTCGGGCAGCCGGATTCGCCATTTGCCGAGCACGATTTGACGCGTTTGCGGATCGATGCCGAAATACCTCTTCCTGCCGCCGTTCGTCATCATGCCTCTTTCAATCAACCACTCAACAGTTGGTGCTTTCTCCACAGGCCCGCAACCTGCCCCCGTGATTTTTTTTGAAAAACCGCTTGGCAAATCGACAAAGCATTTGTATTAGCAGCCTCACTTCTGCGGCGCAGATGTTCCCTGGTAGCTCAGCGGTAGAGCACTCGACTGTTAATCGATAGGTCGCCGGTTCGAATCCGGCCCGGGGAGCCAGTTTCGAAAGAGCCATTCGCGGCGAGTGCCCGAGTGGCTCTTTTCATTTTCTAAGGCCTCACCCATTTTTCATGAAGGTTCCTCATGCGCTTGGCATGGCTTTTCCTGGTGCTCGCGATTGCGACCGAAGTGGTCGGTCTCACCGTCATGAAGGCGGCCTCGACATCGAGCGTCTATACCGGCCACGCCGTCATGTATGCCTCGATCGCCCTCTCCTACATGTTCCTTGCAAGGGCCGTGAAAACTATCCCGGTCGGCGTCGCCTATGCGATCTGGGAGGGTTCGGGCGTCGCGCTCATCACCCTCGTCTCCGTGGTCATATTCGGTCATGTGCTGAGCGGCCGCGAGATGCTCGGCCTTTCGATGGCCGTGGTGGGCATACTGCTCGTCAACGCCGGCAAGGCCCAGGACCAGGAGACCGTGGAGCAAGCAACAGCATGAGTGCGTCCGGTGTCTCCTTCGCCTTCGCGGTCATGGCCGGCGTTCTCGACGTCGCGGCCAATCTTGCTTCCACGAAGTCGAACGGTTTCGCAAAGCGCGGCTGGGGCGTGCTTTCCATTCTACTGGTGCTCGCCGCCTTCGCCTTGCTCGCCGAAGCCATCAAGGGCATGGAACTGGCGATCGCCTATGCCGTACTTGGCGGCACCGGAATCTTCGGCACGGCGATCTGCGGCCGGCTCTTCTTCGGACATAAGCTGAAGCCGATCGGCTGGATCGGCCTCATGCTCGTCTTCAGCGCAGTGCTGGTGCTTCATACCGCCTGACGCGGCCGCTTGTCGGACGGAGACTGCTTGCGCTTCGGAGCCGCACCATGCGGGCCCGGCCCGGACACGAGCCAGTCGAGAAGCGCGAAATACGCGCCGTAAGGCAGAAGCCGCAATAGCTTGACGGCGTAGGTGAAGCGTTTCGGGAAGGTGATCTCGAAGCTTCTCGACTTCAGCCCCCGGCATATCCACTCCGCCGCTTCGTCGGCGCTGACAAGGGCCGGACGCGGAAAGTTGCCCTTCACCGCGCCGCGCGTTTCGACGAAGCCGGGACAGATCAGTTGAAGCCGGATGCCGATCCGGTCAAGGTCGAATTTCAGGCTTTCGGTCATGTTGATGAGTGCCGCCTTGGTAGCGCCGTAGGCCGCGCCCATGGGCAGGCCGCCATAGCCCGCCACCGACGACATGATGGCGATCTGCCCATCTCCGTTCGCCCTCATATGTTCGACCAGCGGAACGAGACAATTGACGACGCCGTGCAGATTGACCGCGATGCTCCTGTCGAATGCTTCAAGATGAAGGTCGTCGCCGCGCACAGGGATCGCGACGCCCGCATTGAGGATCGCGAGCGCCACCCGGCCGTGCTCGTATTCGATCGCCGTCAGCAACCGCTCCATATCACGCGGATCTGTGACATCTCCGTCAAGCACGATGATCTTGCCTGGCCCTTCGGCCTCATGGTGAAGCGCGACCAGCTTCTCATGGCTGCGCGCCGTGACGACGACCGCGTAGCCTTCCTCCACAAGTCGCAGCGCAAGAGCGCGCCCTATGCCGGAACTTGCCCCGGTTACCCACGCCAATCCATGCTCGGGGCGGGCGGTAAATGCATTCATCATCTCGTCCTCGCACGTCGTTCAGGAAGGTTCCCCTTCCCGCAAGGCTCGGCACGCCCGAACCCGTTGCCTCTCCGACGGCAAATCCTGCCCATTCTCCGCTTCCCGCCCGTCAGTTGACAGCGGAGACGATTTTTGCCCGGGACAGGAAAGCGGCGAAACGCTATTTCTTGCCTGTTGAACAGCCTGAGCCGAAAACACGCCAATATTTCGGCGATCCTGCTCTTAAACCAAATGTTTATCGCTTGCCGTTCGTCGAGGTAAATGCTTGGCTGACGCCAGGCGTTCGTTCCGTCCAGCGTGAGGTTTTCTAAGATGAGTGTCTATCCGTCCGTGCTCGAAGCGATCGGCAATACGCCGTTGATCCGGCTCAACGCCGTTTCCGAAGCCACCGGCTGCACCATCCTTGGCAAGGCGGAATTCCTCAATCCCGGGCAATCGGTGAAGGACCGGGCAGCGCTCTGGATCATCCGCGAGGCCGAGAAGGCCGGCCAGTTGCGCCCCGGCGGCGTGATCGTCGAGGGAACGGCCGGCAATACCGGCATCGGGCTCGCGGTCGTCGGCAGCGCGCTCGGATATCGCACCGTCATCGTGATCCCGGAAACGCAGAGCCAGGAAAAGAAGGACGCGTTGCGGCTCCTCGGCGCCGAGCTGGTCGAGGTTCCGGCCGTGCCATACAGGAACCCCAACAACTACGTGAAGATCTCCGGGCGGCTGGCAGCCGAGCTGGCCAAGACCGATCCGAACGGCGCCATCTGGGCAAATCAGTTCGACAACGTCGCGAACCGCGAGGCGCATGTCCAGACGACGGCGCCGGAGATCTGGCGAGACACCGACGGCAAGGTCGACGGCTTCATCTGCGCCGTCGGTTCCGGCGGGACGCTCGCCGGCGTGGCGCAGGGATTGCGCGCCAGGAACCCCGCTGTCAAGATCGGCATTGCCGATCCGGAAGGCGCAGCACTATACAACTACTACGCCCATGGCGAACTGAAGGCGAGCGGAAGCTCGATCACCGAGGGCATCGGTCAGGGCCGCGTCACCGCCAACCTCGAGGGCTTCACGCCCGATTTCGCCTACCAGATTCCCGATTCAGAGGCGGTACCCTATGTCTTCGATCTCATCGAAAAGGAGGGCCTCTGCGTCGGCGGTTCCACCGGGATCAATATCGCCGGTGCGGTTCGACTTGCGCGCGAACTCGGCCCCGGACATACGATCGTGACGATCCTTTGCGACTATGGTAATCGCTATCAGTCGAAACTCTTCAATCCGGACTTCCTTGCCTCGAAAGGCCTGCCGGTCCCGGCCTGGCTGAACAGAAGTTCGAACATCACCGTTCCATACGAACCCGTAGGATAATCTCTGCAATGTCCAGGACCGTGACCGCTCTCTTCCGCGAGGATTTCTACCTTTCGACCTGTGAAGCAAGCGTCACGGCCATACTGGAAGACGGCGGGATCGAACTCGACCAGACCTGTTTTTATGCCACGTCCGGCGGCCAGCCAGGCGACACCGGTTTCTTCGAGCGCGAGGACGGCAGTCGGATTCCCATCGTGGACACGCGGCATGGCGCGACGAAGGATGTCATCGTGCATGTCCCCGCCGATGGCCAAGCACCGCTGAAATTCGGCGAGAAGCTCGTCCTCCACATCGACTGGCCGCGCCGTTACCGGCTGATGCGGATGCATACGGCATGCCACCTGCTCTCCGTCGTCTGCCCCTACCCCGTCACCGGCGCCGCCGTCGGCGAGGAGGAGAGCCGTGTCGATTTCGACATGAGCCACACGATCGACAAGGATGAGGTGACGGCGGCACTGATGGAACTCGTCGAGGCGAATCATCCGGTCTACGTGCAATGGATCACCGACGAGGAGCTCGCGGCCAATCCGGGCATTGTCAAATCCAAGAATGTCCGCCCGCCCGTCGGCATGGGGCGCGTGAGCCTCGTCTGCATCGGCGAAGACTCCTCGGTCGACAGCCAGCCCTGCGGCGGCACCCATGTCTCGGAGACGCAGGAAGTCGGCGCCATTCACATCGCCAAGATCGAGAAGAAGGGTAAGGAGAACCGGCGTTTCCGGATCCGTTTCGGAACCGCCGAAGACCGTGCTGCCCTTTAAGTCCGTGGAGAACGACCATGAACAACGAGAACAACAAGAGAAGCGCCTTCGTCGTCTCCCCGGACTGGCTCGAGCAGCACCTTGACGATCCCGAGGTCAAGATCGTCGATGCCGCCTGGTACCTGCCGGCGCAAAAGCGCGACCCCACGGCGGAATACCAGGCCGCGCATATCCCCGGAGCGGTCTTTTTCGATCAGGATGCGATCGCCGACCAGGCAAGCGGGTTGCCGCATACCCTGCCCTCCCCGGAAGCCTTTGCCGATGCCGTCGGGGCCATGGGTATCAGCGAGCACGACACGATCGTCGTATATGACGGGCCGGGCATCTTCACGGCACCCCGGGTCTGGTGGATGTTCCGCATCATGGGCGCGAAGAATGCCTTCGTTCTTGACGGCGGCATGGACGGCTGGAAGGCGGAGGGAAGACCGACGAGTGCCGAGGTCCCGAGCCCCGCTCCGCGCAGCTTCCATGCAAACTTCGATGCGGAGGCCGTCACGTCCTTCGAGCGCATGAAGGACATCGTCGAAAACCGCCTCGCCCAAGTCGCGGATGCACGCAGCGCCGGCCGCTTTGCCGGCGAGGAGGCGGAGCCGCGAGCCGGAATGCGATCGGGACACATGCCCGGCGCGAGAAGCCTTCCCTCCGGTGTCTTTTCAGAGGCGGGCAAGCTCAAGGATCTCGATGGCTTGCGCCAAACCTTCGCGAACGCCGGCATCGATCTGACGAAGCCGGTCGTCTCGACCTGCGGATCCGGCGTGACGGCCGCAATCATTTCCCTTGCGCTTCAATCATTGGGACATACGAACAATACGCTCTATGATGGTTCCTGGTCGGAATGGGGCGGCCGGTCCGATACCCCGGTCGCAATCGGTAGAGAGTGAAGGACATGCAAGGATCGAAGCCTGCTGCGATCACGGCACACGTGACTGAACTCGAGATGACGTCGCCGCCGAAACAAAGCCTGCCGGTGCCCGTCAATATACACACGGCGATCCTGCGTGTGTCCGACATTCCGCTTCCCTATTATCGCTTCCTCTATCTCCGCGTCGGCAAGCGTTGGCACTGGGCCGAGCGACTGCGGATGAGCGACGAGGATCTGGCGGCGGTGCTCCACGACAAGCGGACGAACCTGACGGTCCTCTACGTCAACGGTGCTCCCGCCGGATTTTTCGAACTGCAGCAGCGCGACGGCGATGTTATCGAACTTACCCATTTCGGGCTGATGGAACATGCCCTCGGCCTCGGCCTCGGGAAATGGTTCCTACTGCAGACCCTGTTTGCTGCCTGGGCGATGGACCCACGCAAAGTAAAGGTGACCACCAACAGCCTCGACCATCCCCGCGCCCTGCAACTCTACCAGCAGTTCGGCTTTTCCCCAGTCGCAACGCGGGAAGCGATCGTTCGGCCTTTGAGCGACGACGAGTTGCTCACCTTCGCGAAGAATCTCTGAACCATCCCCTCCGGCAAGTTTCGGGTGTCGCTACCAAACGCAATGGGCCAATCTTCTCCAAGCTTCGAAACGAAGAGGAGACGCCCAATGACGCTGCGTTACATCGCGATGCCTGACATGGATGCGGAAAGGTTGCGGCAGGGTGGCCGGGATGCCTATGGCAACCTGCCGGAAAAGCACATCTCTGACGGCATGGGCGTTCCGTGCCGGCACTGTCTGCGCAATGTCGAGCAAGGCCGAGCTTACCTGATTCTTGCCTATAGGCCCTTTTCGTCAGTCCAGCCTTACGCGGAAACCGGGCCGATCTTCATGCATGCCGAAGCATGCCGGGCGCCGGACGAGTCCTTGCTTCCGCCGATCCTCACATCCAGCAAGGATTACCTGCTTCGCGGATACGATGCCAACGAGCGCATAGTCTACGGAACCGGCGGCGTGGTCCCTGCGGACATGCTCGAGCAGCGAGCGGAAGAGTTGCTGGCGCGGTCGGCCGTCTCCTCTGTGCATGTGCGCTCCGCCAAGAACAATTGCTATCAGTGCCGCATCGAAGCAGCCTGAGAGCCGGCCCGGCGTCCGAGGACGCAGGCCGGTTTGATGCAATTCGCTCAGGCGACGTTGAGCACGCTCTCCGGCGCGTGAGTATCATAGCCGAGCGCCTCGGCGACAGGCGCATTCGTCACCCGGCCCCGGTGGACGTTGAGTCCAGCCCGCAAGTGCCGGTCCTCGGCGATCGCCTTGAGGCCGCGGTCAGCAAGCTGCAGTCCGTAATTGAGCGTCGCATTGTTGAGCGCATGGGTCGAGGTGATCGGCACGGCGCCCGGCATGTTGGCGACGCAATAATGCACGATTCCGTCCACCACGTAGGTCGGCTCGGAATGGGTCGTCGCATGCGAAGTCTCGAAGCAGCCGCCCTGGTCGATCGCGACGTCCACGATCACCGCGCCCTTCTTCATGCCCGACAGCATTTCGCGCGTGACGAGCTTGGGCGCGGCGGCGCCCGGGATCAGCACGGCGCCGATCACCAGGTCGGCGGAAAACACTTCCTCCTCCAGGGCATCGATCGTCGAATAGCGGGTGTGGACGCGTCCGTTGAAGATGTCGTCGAGCTGGCGCAGGCGCGGGATCGAGCGGTCGAGGATCGAAACCTCGGCACCGAGGCCGACAGCCATCTTGGCGGCGTGCAGGCCGACAACGCCGCCGCCGATGACCGCCACCTTGGCGGGAAGCACGCCGGGCACGCCGCCGAGCAGGATGCCACGACCGCCATTGGCCTTTTGAAGCGAGGTGGCGCCAGCCTGGATGGCAAGCCGGCCGGCCACTTCGGACATCGGGGCAAGCAACGGCAGGCCGCCGCGCTCATCCGTTACCGTCTCATAGGCAACCGCGGTGACGCCCGAGTTCAACAGTCCCCTCGTCTGCTCGGGATCCGGCGCCAGATGAAGATAGGTGTAGAGAATTTGGCCTTCGCGCAGCTGCGCCCATTCGGAAGGCTGCGGCTCCTTGACCTTGACGACCATGTCCGATTTCTCGAACACGTCCCTGGCCGTCGGGACGATCCTCGCGCCCGCGGCTCGATAGGCGTCGTCGTCTGCCCCGATGCCCGCACCGGCCTTGGTTTCCACGATGGCCTCGTGGCCATGGGCGACGTATTCCCGCACCGATCCGGGCGTCAGGCCGACCCGGTATTCGTGATTTTTGATTTCCTTCGGGCAACCGACACGCATCCTTGCGTTCCTCTCCTGTCTGTGTGCTTTCGCGGCATTGATGGTGAGACAAGCAAAACAGATGGCACCGAGAATGTCCTTGCAAAGATGTGTCCCGCGGCGCATTGCTTTCGTGGATCATTGCAAGAAACATGAAATCTTGGGAGAAATCACGAGTGAGCAAGCTGGACGCCATTGATCGTTCGATTCTGCGAGTCCTGCAGCAGGATGGCAGGATCTCGAACGCCGATCTCGCGGCCAAGGTCGGCCTGTCGCCCTCCGCCTGCTCCCGACGCGTCGACATCCTCGAGAAATCCGGCACGATCGCCGGCTATCATGCCCGCATCGCGCACAAGGCGCTCGACTACAAGATCATGGTCATCGTGCACATTTCGCTCTCCGGCCAATTCGCCAAGACGCTCGCCGAGTTCGAAGCGGCCGTAAAGCTCTGCCCCAATGTCCTCGTCTGTTATCTGATGTCCGGGGAATACGACTACATCCTGCGTGTCGCGGCGAGGGACCTCGAAGATTACGAGCGAATTCACCGCGACTGGCTGTCGGCGCTTCCGCATGTCGTGAAGATCAATTCGAGCTTTTCGCTGCGCGAGATCATCGACCGACCGAATGTCGGGATTTGAGGCGCTGCGCGGATCAGCGCCCGACGACGCGGTTGCGGCCGGTGTTTTTTGCGGCATAGAGCCGAATATCGGCCTGCGCCAGCAGTTCCTGGATGCCGGCGCCATCGGCAAGCGTGGATGAAACGCCGATGCTGGCGGTCACAGGATAACCGTTCGGTGTCTTGACGTCGGCGGAGACGGCATTCCGTATGTCCTCGGCCCGTGACTGAACGCCGGCATAGGGGAGACCCGGGCAGAGCACGACAAACTCTTCGCCACCATAGCGAAACAGGCGATCCTCGGGCCCAAGCTTGGCCTTTACGGTTTCGGCGAGTTTCTGCAGCACGCGATCGCCTTCCATCTGACCGAACCGATCGTTGACGCTCTTGAAACCGTCGACGTCGATGATCATCAGGCTGACCGGAGCACTTTGGGCCACTGCCTCACGGATCATCCGCTGCCCCTCCGCTTCGAAGCGGCCGCGGTCCAGCGCACCCGTCAGCGTATCGTGACCCGAACGCGACAGCAGATCCTCGTAACGCTCGCGGAAGGTGAGGTCGTTGAAGATGTCGCCGAGCGGCCGGTTCGAGATCGCCAGGAAGGTATGGCGCGAGGCGTTGAGATAAAAGCCGATGGCAACGGCATAGAAGGGCGCCGCGAGCATCTTTGCCATCCACCCTCCCCAGAACACGTCCGAGGGCGCACCGTTCACGAAGCGGAGCGCGGCATAGAAGCCGAGTTGGTCGAATGTCAGCACGACCACGCCGCAGATCAGGAAGCGGATCGTCACGAAGCGCTGAAACCATCGACCGAGCTTCTCGTAGAGCAGGATGATGATCAGGGAGTCGAAATAGAGAAGCGTCGTGCCCCAGACCATAAGCCAGCCCATTTCATCGATGAAGGCTATATCGGCGAAACGGCCGGGCACGATCGACACCGTCTCATGCCGCCTCAAGAGCAGGCTGAGCGCGACCGTCAGAAAGTTACCGGCGAGCAATCCGTAGATTGGCTGGCGGACCGTTGCCGCGTCCTCCTTCACATACAGAAGAAGGATCATCATGAGCTTGCCGGAAAAGAAAACGGCCGAGCCCGGAGAGATCACCCCGAATGGCAGTTGAACATAGAAGACGGCGGCAAGATAGGTCTCGATGAAATGCATGACGCCGAGGGCTGCCACGAAGACGCCGAGCCCAAGGCGGGCGCGCAGGTGCAGAAGTCCGATCATCGACGCGACATAAACCAAGGCCTCGGCAAGCAAGAGCATGAGATTGGCGTTTGGCATGCGCGTAGGAGACTTTCGTTTTCACTTGTCCGGTCCTTAAAGCTAGAAATTGAATAAAGCTTTACCGGGCGACGGATGCTGGCAAGAAAGGGGCAAGATTCCGCCGCCTTGCAGATCGCCCGCAGTCGGTCATGGTCGCGCGGGAAGGTTGCAGAGCCGGCCGCGCATTGGCGGCGGCAAATGGCAACCCCCGCTGGCCTGCCGGCCATCTCCCCACAAGGGGCCACAAGGGGGAGAAGACCCGTGGCTGGCCCTCGCTCCTGCCAACTGCCTCTGCAAGTGAAGCGCTCCGGTCGAGGCGCAATGCGCGCCGCACATGTTCTCCCCCCTTGTGGGTCCTTGTGGGGGAGATGGCGGCAGGCCAAGGGGGTTAGCGCGCCCCAAGAACCAACCTCGACTTACATTAGGAAAATTCTGCAACCGATTGATGCAGAACAGATCGTTCTGCTTACACGGACCGGGACTGGGCTTCGTCGGAGAAGAGCGCCGCGCGCTGCTCATCGATGATTTGCCGTCCCTTGCGGAGCGCCGAATCGATGGCGTCCTGCTCGGAGGTGAAGAGATCGGCGCGAATGAAATTGCGCACTTTCGTGCCGCCGTCCGGCATCGGCTTTTCAATGCTGCCGGCGAGCCGGAATTGCGCGCCCTCGCGCATCGGCGTGGCACGGATCAGGCAATCCGCATAGGTTTCGGTCTTGCCCGGAGCAGGCTCAGGCTGCTTTTCGGAGCCGCTGGAGAAGCCGAACAATTTCGAGAAAAACGATGCCATGCCTCATGGTTAGCCGTGGCTGCCGCCTCTGTCAAAGCCAAAGTTGGCCGAACTCGGTAGCCCGGCAGCAGCGGCCCGTCAGATGACCAGATTGGCCAGAATCTCGTTCTCGGTGATGTCCTGGTACCGGAGCCCCGCCGCATCGAAACGTTGCTTCAGCAGCGGAAAGTTCTCCGCATGCTTGGTCTCGATGCCGATCAGGACGGAGCCGAAGTTGCGCGCCGATTTCTTGAGATATTCGAACCGGGCGATGTCATCCTCCTCGCCCAGCAGATTGAGGAAATCGCGCAAGGCACCCGGCCGCTGCGCCATGCGCAGGATGAAGTATTTCTTCAACCCCGCGTGGCGCATGGCGCGTTCCTTCACGTCGGGGAGGCGCTCGAAATCGAAATTGCCGCCGGAAACGACGGCAACCAACGTCTTGCCTTCCAGCCCCGCCCTGCCGAGCGCTTCCAGCGCGGTGATGGACAAGGCGCCGGCCGGCTCGAGAACCACGCCCTCGACGTTCAGCATCTCGGTGATCGTCAGGCATATCGCGTTTTCGGCGAGAAGCATCACCTGGTCCGGCGCAAAGCCTTGGAGCGCCGAGAAATTCAGGTCACCAATCCGCCCGACTGCCGCTCCGTCGACGAAATTGTCCACCTGGTCGAGCGTGACGACGCTGCCCGCCTCGAGGCTGCGCCTCAGGCTCGGCGCGCCCTCCGGTTCGCAAAAGATGAACCGATCGGTCGTCAGAGCATCATGGAAATAACCGGTCACGCCGGCCGCCAACCCGCCGCCACCGACGGGCAGCACGACGAGATCAGGAACCGAACCTTCCGGCAGTTGCTCGGCGATTTCCGCCGCCACGGTCGCCTGCCCCTCTATGATGTCGGCATGATCGAATGGCGGCACCATGATGCCGGCGATCGCCTTGACGTGGTCGCGCGCTGCCTGGTAGCACTGGTCGAAGATATCGCCGACGAGGCGGATCGTTATGTATTCGCCGCCGAAGATGCGGGTCTTGTCGATCTTCTGCTGCGGCGTCGTCACCGGCATGAAGACGATACCCGGAACGCCGAAGTGCCGGCAGACGAAGGCAAAACCCTGCGCATGGTTCCCGGCCGAAGCGCAGACGAAGGTCTTGCCCGAAGCACCGGCCGCAAGCGCCTTGCGGAAAAAGTTGAAGGCGCCGCGGATCTTGTAGGAGCGCACCGGCGAAAGATCCTCGCGCTTCAGATAGACCGTGGCGCCGTAACGTGCGCTCAGATGATCGTTGAGCTGCAACGGCGGCGCCGGAAAGATCTCGCGCATCGCCGCAGCCGCTTGTTCAACTTCCTGCTTCATCTCGTGCCATCATTCGTTCGTTCTTGATCGCTGTCGCTATCGCACATTGTCGGGGCTGAAACCATCGATTTGAGACGCTGCGTTTCCCCAACCTTGGCGGCATTCGGGAACCGTCACTCTACGCCGATCTGTCGTGGTCGCCTCAGTCTCTCTCGTCTTGACTTGCGCTGCCAAATGCCGACAGTTCTGAACAGTCGGGACGCCTGGGGAAGTGCGATGTCGAACTACCTGCCCATGCTTGCGATACTGACTCTGGCGGCGCAACCGCTGACCATTTCCGAAGCCCAAGCGGGGCCGCTTGCCGAAGCGGCAGCGAAGGCGGAAGAGCAGGCAGGCTCGGGCGATGCGGCAGGCGCGCGGGAAACGCTGCGCCAGGCTATCAGCGCGTTCTCGCAGACCCTTCCCTTCGCGATCGGCAAGGCTGTTTTCGTGGCGGCCGAACCGGCCGGTTACGCCATGTATGAGCCGAAGCAAGAGCCGGTATTCAAGGCCGGCGAGACACTCGTGTCCTATGTCGAACCGGTCGGCCTCACCTGGAAGGAGGCAAGCGCCAAGGGCAAGGTTGAGACGCGCTTCACCGTCGATCTTGACATTGTCAGCCCGAAGGGCGAGGTGCTCGCCACCCGCAAGGCGTTCGGCGACTTCACCTTTACCGGATATCTCCGCAACCAGGAGATCTATGCAACCCTGACCGTCGACGTCACCGGGGCTCCGGCCGGCGACTATGTCCTGCGCTTCCGCTTCAACGACATCAACAGCGGCAAAAGCGCGACGGTCGACCAGCCGTTCAAGATTGCGGGGGAGTAGAGCGAGCGCAGAAGGACCTCTACCGATCGGTCGCGCGTATGAATATGGTGCGGACGACGGGGATCGAACCCGTACGGTGTTAACCGAGGGATTTTAAGTCCCTTGCGTCTACCAGTTTCGCCACGTCCGCTCGCAGCCTAGATCAAGCACTTAGGCGATTCAGTCAAGGGAATGTTTCGCAACCACTCCTGGGTTTTCCAAGCCGAGTTCACTGGAATTCCGGCGTTTAACGGCTGAAGCTGAATCTCGTTGCGGCAGGCGGCTCCAGAAGTAGTCCAGAATACACGGGGACCCGATTGTCAACATGGCGCCCCCAGTGTTAGCTGCAATGCAACACAAGCGGAAAGTACGGCCGAGTTCCATGATCAAAGAATTAGAGCAGTTGATCGATCTTGACCACGAAGGCGAATTGTCTTCGCTGAAGCCGGCCTCAGACAGTGATGTCGTAACCATTGCTGCACTCTATCCCGGTATTTCCAAGCGGTACTTGGAGTTCATTCGCGAAGTCGGGACGGGATCAACGACACGCGGGTTCAATATCTACGAACCTGAGCCCGCACGCCTGATTGAACAGCATTCATCGTTTCAAATTTATCAGTCAGACTTTCACCGAAAACTGTTTGGCCGACGGCCTGACGGGGATGTTATCCCTGCCGATGCGATTACGATTGCGGATACCGGTGCCTCCTGGCGATACTGCCTTTGCCCCTCTTTTGGGGAGGCGGTCTTCTGTCTTGATATGGCCGGACCAACATTTGAAACGGTGTCGGAGAGCTTCCTCTCGTTTGTCGCGGATACCGTGCTCCTCAACGGCTTGAAGTGAGTCCATCAGAGTCTGCCCCCTCATCTTCCCATTCTAGTATCCCCTTGAAAGTCGCATAGCGCAGCTTCAAATATACGTCCTCTCAGACAGCAGCGATGCACGGGCAGCCGCCGAATTTTGCGGTACACCTTCGCGCCCGTGCCGCTTTGAGCTCTTGCGCCAAGCCTCTCATAAAAAATTCGCACAAACCCCTGATTCGCCAGGGGTTCAATCCTTGCGTGTTGCTGGCAATGTGCTGACCTCAAGACTGTCCTGGCATCGACGGCAGAGGGGATCGGCGTGCGTCCGTTGCGAGCGTCCAGCAGCACACCTTTGGGGCCGGAAGACCTCAAGACGCTTCAACGCGTCTACGACCGGCTGTGTGACGAGTATGGCTGGTCGCGCAAGAGCGCACAGGCGCAGCGATATGGCCGGATGCTGATCGAAGAGTATCAGGCCGGCACGAGGGACGCGTTCCTGCTTCTCGTCGCCGGGCGCTCGCATGTCGACCGTTCGCTTGATCAGAGGAGGCCGGCATGACGCAGGAGGTTACGGTCGACGGCGATGAACTCGCCGAGAAGCGTCGCGCCATCGACGCAATGAAGGATGACTTCGCGAGCGCCATCGAGGCGCGCCAGGCGGAACTCCGGGTCCGCGACGTGCCGGGACAGCGGACGGGTTGGATAGGCATGCTTGTGCGGAAACCGCGTTGAGACACAATCCTTCTTGACATGAAACCCGCGACGCGTCGCTTCCGGCATTCGCACCACACGCGGGATGCCGAGGCTGGGCTTTTCATTTCACGCAAACAGAGCCGTGCGAAACCGTCAGTGATAAAAGAAACAATCGCAATCGGCCTTCTGGGCGTCTTCGCCGCGCCAGACCCGGACTGCCAGTTTTGACGACTCGCCCCTGTCTTCGAGCCGTAACCCGAGCAGCGATACTGCGGCCGCCTTCGGGTTGGGGGCATCGACTTCGATGACCGACCCGACCTGGTGAACGCCCTCCCGAGCGGTCCAGGTGAAGATCTGAACGTTGTAGTGCATGGATATCCTCCGTCGCGCTGTCGCTCGCGTCCGTGGACGGCACCTCAGGGGCGACACATATGTCCGCAGGCTAATCGCCCCTAAACCTCAGCCATCCTCGACGGTCGCTTCAGGTCGATCTCCTCCATCGGCGTGTTCGAAATGCCAGTTTCCCTGCTCATCCTGGAAGCTGATTTCCTCATCGTCGCCGCCGACCTGCTGTTCGGCCGCCGCAGCCTTTGCGGCCGCCAGCGCCATCTCGCGACTGGGGAAGGACTCTGAATACGCGTCGGCTGCCTTGTACGCCCAGCCTCCGTCGTGTTGAACGATCGAATAGATAATCCGCGCCATTCTTCACTCCCGTGGATTTTCCAGGGACAATCGCTGCCCCCGATTGGGCCGTGCCGCACGGCCGTTCTGCTCCTCCTTGCCTGTGGCATGTCCATACCGGACGGGCGATGTTAACACAAAACGGCTAGAGTTGAGCCATTTTTGAAGGTCGCTCCGCGGCCCCCGCCCATCGCCGCAATTGCTCTACGATTCCAATGACAAACGCGGCCCCGAGATGAGACCGCGCTCGCATGGAACTAGCTCGTTCGATCTGATCAGTCTGCGAGCTTGGCGGCTATCCTCGCGACGTGCGCGCCCTGGAAGCGAGCAGCGTCGAGTTCCACCTCGGACGGCTGGCGCGAGCCGTCGCCGCCGGTGATCGTCGATGCGCCATAGGGCGAGCCGCCCTTGATTTCGTCTACACCCATTTGCCCCTGGAAGGCGTAAGGCAGGCCGACCACGACCATGCCATGATGCAGCATGGTGGGGATCAGGCCAAGGATCGTCGATTCCTGGCCGCCATGCTGGGTTGCCGACGAGGTGAAGGCCGAACCGACCTTGCCGACCAGCTTGCCCTTCGCCCAAAGGCTGCCGGTCTGGTCGATGAAATTGCGCAGCTGCGAGGCAACCGTGCCATAGCGCGTGCCGGCGCCGAAGATGATCGCGTCGTACTCGCCCAATTCCTCGACCGTCGCGACGGGAGCCGGCTGGTCGACCTTGTAGTGGGAAGCCTTCGCCACCTCTTCCGAGACGAGTTCCGGCACACGCTTCACCGACACCTCGGCCCCGGCCGACTTCGCGCCCTCCGCAACCGCATAGGCCATCTTCTCGATATGTCCGTAGGCCGAGTAGTAAAGAACCAACACCTTAGCCAAAGAAAAATACTCCTTCGATGTCCGGCAATTCCTCTTGATCGCCGCGGCCGGCAAGATTTATCAAATCGCATGCGATTGCCAGAACGGGGCCGGGCGACAGACTGTTCAGTCTTTTTCAACAATAAGCAGATCGTGTTGAACGATCCGAAACCAAACCGGAGCGCAAATGAACAGTGCCAGTGTAGTCACCGCTGCCATGCTCGCCATCGGCGACGAGCTCCTCTCCGGTCGGACCAAGGACAAGAACATCGGTCACCTCGCCGACATGCTGACGATGATCGGCATCGATCTGCGCGAAGTTCGGATCGTCGCCGACGACGAGGAGGCGATCGTCGAAGCGATCAATGCGCTAAGGGCCCGATACGACCACGTCTTCACATCCGGCGGCATCGGCCCGACGCATGACGACATCACCGCCGACGCGATCTCGAAGGCGTTCGGGCTTGCATGCGTCCACGATCCGAAGGCGATGGAACTGCTCGGCGCGATGTATGAGCGGCGCGGCATGGAGTTCACGGATGCCCGCAAGCGGATGGCGCGCATGCCGCTCGGGGCAGACCACATCGCCAATCCGGTATCGACGGCACCGGGCTTCAAGGTGGGCAATGTCTACGTCATGGCCGGGGTGCCGCAGGTGTTCCAGGCAATGCTCGATGGCCTGCTGCCCAGCCTTCAGACCGGTACGCCGGTTCTGTCTCGAACGGTCCGCTCCCCCTTTGGCGAAGGGGACATCGGCACGCCCCTGACCGATGTCCAAAGACACCATCCCGAAACGAACATCGGCTCCTATCCGAAATTCGACGGCAAGAGCTTCTCGACCGACATCGTCATCCGCGGCAGGGACGAGGCGGCGCTGGCTGCTGCCGAGACCGATGTGATCGCGATGATCGAGGCGATCGCGCGCTCGCGAAAGGGCGATTAGGCTCGGTCCTCGTCCCGGTCAGACCTGGCTTATTCAAGCCCTTGCGCTACGGGCTTCCTTGCCGGTATTGCATTCGCCAACGGGGAAGCGCCACAGGACGCTCCCCAACCTGTTCGATCAGATATCGGAGCGCCCATATGTCTCTTCCCGAAAAAGCCTTTCCCGTATCCTGGGACCAATTCCACCGCGACGCGAGAGCGCTCGCCTGGCGGCTCGCAGACGGGCAGGAATGGCGCGCCATGGTCTGCATCACCCGCGGCGGCCTCGTGCCGGCGGCAATCATCAGCCGGGAGCTCAACATCCGCATGATCGAAACCGTCTGCATCGCCTCCTATCACGACTACGACACGCAGGGGCAGATGAAGGTGCTCAAGGGCATCTCGCCGGAAATCACTAAGAACGGCGGCGAAGGTGTGCTGATTGTCGACGACCTGACCGACACCGGCAAGACCGCCGCCGAAGTTCGCGCCATGCTGCCCAAGGCGCATTTCGCCGCCGTCTACGCCAAGCCGAAGGGCCGGCCGCTGGTCGACACCTTCGTCACCGAAGTGAGCCAGCATACCTGGATCTATTTCCCCTGGGACATGGGCTTCACCTATCAGGAGCCGATCGCCAAGGGAACGCGCGGCTGACCGCCATCGCTCCTTTACGGGAGCGGAGAAATGTTTTCGACGAGCGTCTCGGCCGTCGCGGTGCGGCCGGCGCGGATACCTGCCTCGCCGTGGCGCCAGACCGCGGCGGCGGCCGCTTCGAAGGCCGGCATGCCCTGAGCCAGATGCGCGCCAATGATTCCCGCCAGCACGTCGCCCGATCCCGCAGTGGCAAGCCAGGCTGGCGCATCCACATTCACCACCGCTCTGCCTGAAGGCGCCGCCACCACCGTATCCGGCCCCTTGTAGACGATCACCGCATGGCTGAGCCTTGCCGCGACTTGCGCCCTTTCGATCTTGGAGAGCGAGGTATCGGCGCCAACCTCCGGGAAAAGGCGCGCGAACTCGCCTTCGTGAGGCGTCATGACGACCTGGCCGCCGCTTTCCGCGATTTTTTGAAACAGCTCTTCCCTTCCCTGTTGAAAGGAACTCATGCCGTCGGCGTCAAGCACCAGGGCGCGATCGCAGAGCATCAGGGCAAAGTCCCTCGCCTTCTTGCCGACGCCGAATCCCGGGCCAAGCACAAATGTATTGAGGCGTTTGTCCCGCAGCCATTCTGCGAGATCGGCGGCAGTGCCGATTTCCTTGAGCATGACCGCCGTGAGGTGCGAAGCATTGACGGCTGCCGCTTCCAGTGGGGAACCGAGCGTCACGAGCCCCGCTCCGGCAACGAGACCTGCGGCGGCGGAGAGCCGCGCTGCACCGGTAGAGGTGAGCCCTCCCGAAAGCACGGCCAGGTGGCCGCGCTTATATTTATGCGTGCCCGGCCGGAGACCGCCGGAATATTGCCGCCAGACGGCCGGTCCGTTGATCCGCAGGTCGCTTGCCCTTGCGGCCACAAGCCGGGCAGGAATGCCGATGTCGAAGACCTCGAGCGTACCGCTCAATTCGCGCCCCGGCATCAAGACATGCCCGGGCTTCGCTGCCATGAAAGTCACCGTATGAGCGGCAGCAAAACTTGCGCCGCGCACCTCGCCGGTGCGCCCGTCAATGCCGGAAGGCAGATCGACCGCAACTACCGGTACTCTGCTCGCGTTGACCCGTTCGATGATCTTCTGCACCGCGTCCGGCAGGTCGCGAGCGAGCCCTGCCCCGAACAGCGCGTCGACGACGATGTCGCCCGATTGGGGTTGGTAAGCCTCCAGGTCTATGACGCCAAGCCGGCAGGCGCTGCGGGCCTTGGCGGCATCGCCCCGCAGCTTGTTGGGATCTCCCAGCGCGTATACCGCAACCTGTGCGCCACTCCCCGCCAGGGCTTCTGCCGCAACATAGCCATCCCCGCCGTTGTTGCCCGGGCCACAGAGCACGACAAAGCGTGAAGCAGCCGGAAACAGCCGGAGCGCGGCAGCCGACACCGCCATTCCCGCCGAGCGCATCAACGAGAAGCTATCGATGCCGGAATCGGCCGCGTCCTTATCGATCGCCGCCATCTCGGCCGGTGTCACCAGCATGTCTTCGAGCGCGTACCGCATGGCCCGATCTAAGCGCGCCCGAGCCCGCCAGACAAGAGCACGCCGAAACAATGCAGCACGGATCATTTATTAGGCATTTGCCTATTATTGGCGCTTAAATAACGGGCGTTACGCATCAAACTGCGGCGATCGCCTGGGGATAACGCGTTTCGATCGGTGAATCTTCATAAAAAATAGGCAGAACATGCAGGACGGGAAGCCAGTGCCGGGCCGACTCGACTTGAGCGGGTGAAATTTCCCTCTCCTTGCATCATTCCTCTATAAAATTGGCACACTACATGCATACTGGAAGGCGAGCGGGTGAGACCCGGCTTTTCAGGGAGAAGCGGAGAGAAATTTTCTCATGAAAAAGATCGAAGCGATCATTAAGCCCTTCAAGCTCGACGAAGTGAAGGAAGCCCTTCAAGAAGTCGGCCTGCAGGGCATTACCGTCACCGAGGCCAAGGGTTTCGGGCGGCAGAAGGGACACACGGAGCTCTACCGGGGCGCCGAATATGTCGTCGATTTCCTGCCGAAGGTGAAGGTGGAAGTCGTGCTGGCGGACGAGAACGCGGAAGCCGTCATCGAGGCCATCCGCAACGCCGCGCAAACCGGCCGCATCGGCGATGGCAAGATTTTCGTGTCCAATGTGGAGGAAGTCATCCGAATCCGCACCGGCGAAACCGGCCTCGACGCCATCTGATTGACTGACCCGTCCGATACCCCCATCCGATCCCGGGGACCGCCCGGCCCCGATTTTCCAACTGCGTCATCTCACACAGGGAATTGCAAACAATGACGACTGCCAGTGAAATTCTGAAGCAGATCAAGGATAACGACATCAAGTTCGTCGACCTGCGCTTTACCGACCCCAAGGGCAAGCTGCAGCACGTGACGATGGACGTTGCAGTGGTCGACGAGGACATGTTCGCCGACGGCGTGATGTTCGACGGTTCTTCGATCGCCGGCTGGAAGGCTATCAACGAGTCCGACATGGTGCTGATGCCTGATCCGGA
This sequence comes from Sinorhizobium glycinis, assembly GCF_001651865.1. Classification (GTDB taxonomy): domain Bacteria; phylum Pseudomonadota; class Alphaproteobacteria; order Rhizobiales; family Rhizobiaceae; genus Sinorhizobium; species Sinorhizobium glycinis. The sequence goes on along the minus strand of NZ_LPUX01000050.1, from coordinate 50,267 downwards.
AACGGCCCACATGGATCCGTTTTTTGCGCAGTCCACCATGGTCATTGTTTGCGATATTCTCGACCCGGTTTCCGGCGAGGCCTACAACCGCGACCCGCGCGGCACGGCGAAGAAGGCCGAGGCCTATCTCAAGGCATCGGGCATCGGCGACACTGTCTTCGTCGGCCCGGAAGCCGAATTCTTCGTCTTCGACGACGTCAAGTACAAGGCCGACCCGTACAACACCGGCTTCAAGCTCGACAGCTCCGAACTGCCTTCCAACGACGACACGGACTACGAGACCGGCAACCTCGGTCACCGTCCGCGCATCAAGGGCGGCTATTTCCCGGTTCCGCCGGTCGACAGCTGCCAGGACATGCGCTCCGAAATGCTGACGGTGCTCGCCGAAATGGGCGTCACGGTCGAGAAGCATCACCACGAGGTGGCCGCCGCCCAGCACGAGCTTGGCGTCAAGTTCGACGCCCTCGTCCGCAACGCCGACAAGATGCAGATCTACAAATATGTCGTGCACCAGGTTGCCAACGCCTATGGCAAGACCGCAACCTTCATGCCCAAGCCGGTTTTCGGCGACAACGGCTCGGGCATGCACGTTCACCTGTCGATCTGGAAGGACGGCAAGCCGACCTTCGCCGGTGACGAATATGCCGGCCTCTCCGAGACCTGCCTCTATTTCATCGGCGGCATCATCAAGCATGCCAAGGCGCTGAACGCCTTCACCAACCCGTCGACGAACTCCTACAAGCGTCTCGTCCCGGGCTACGAGGCGCCGGTTCTGCTTGCCTATTCGGCCCGCAACCGCTCGGCGTCCTGCCGCATTCCGTTCGGCAGCAACCCGAAGGCAAAGCGCGTCGAAGTCCGCTTCCCGGATCCGGCCGCCAACCCCTACCTCGCCTTCGCCGCCATGCTGATGGCCGGCCTCGACGGGATCAAGAACAAGCTGCATCCCGGCAAGGCGATGGACAAGGACCTCTACGACCTGCCGCCGAAGGAACTGAAGAAGATCCCGACGGTTTGCGGCAGCCTGCGCGAAGCCCTCGAAAGCCTCGACAAGGACCGCAAGTTCCTGACCGCCGGCGGCGTCTTCGACGACGACCAGATCGACTCGTTCATCGAGCTCAAGATGCAGGAAGTCATGCGCTTCGAGATGACCCCGCATCCGGTCGAGTACGACATGTACTATTCCGTCTGATGACGGGACTATCGGCGCTTTAGATGCGGCTGGTCCGATCGAGATGAGAGAGAAAGGCGGGTTTCGATCGGAGCCCGCCTTTTCTCAAATGCGACAGCAGAGAAGCTTATTCTGGAGGATTGCGCGCCTATTGATGTTCCACATGCGACAACCCAGATATGGTCTGAAAGGATGTGTTGCGTCATGAAACAAAGAAACGCGAAATTCGAGATCGGGCAGATCGTTCGCCACCGGTTCTTTCCGTTTCGAGGCGTCATCTTCGACGTCGATCCGGAATATGCGAATACCGAGGAATGGTGGAACTCCATTCCCCAGGAGATCCGGCCGAGCAAGGACCAGCCCTTCTACCATCTGTTCGCCGAGAACGACGAAAGCGAATATGTCGCCTATGTCTCGGAACAGAACCTCGTCTCCGACGAAAGCGGCCAGCCGATCCGCCACGCTCAGGTAGACGCCCTCTTCGAGAAGGCGGATGTGGGGCATTACAGGCCGAGGGCCAATTATCGCCACTAGGCGATCGTGGTCAGGCGGTACCGAGCCGAAGTCAGACAGGCCCATCGATGCGCAAGGTGCGGACGGCCAACCTTTCGCACCTTTTCTTACCCCCTCGAGACCCCATAAAAAAACGCCCGGCAGGCAACCGGGCGCTTCTTCATTCTCAGAAGCGAAACAGTTACTGCTGCTTGGCAGCCTTCTGCGCCTCTTCGAGCTTCTTGCGAGCGTCTTCCGCCTTCTTCTGCATTTCTTCCTGCAGCAGGCGCTGACGTTCTTCGAGCTGCGACTGCTCGATCGGCTCGCCGTCGAAAACACCGGTGAAGCCTTCCAGCGTCATCTTGATCGGGTTTGGCGCGCGCTGGAAATTGACCGACGTGAAGACGACTTCATTGCCCTTCTTCAGGTTGGCGATCAGCGCGTCGGAGAGCGGTGCCTCGGCAACGCACTTGTCAGGCATGCAGATGGCGTAGTCGAGCTTGACGCCCTTGGCGCCGTCGATCTGCATCTGAACACCCGGCGGGATCATGCGCGCGGAGGGAACGGAAACCTGCAGGACCTTCCGGTTGACCTTGCCGGAGACGGTGATGAGGCCGACGGCGGTGATAAGCTGACCATTGTTGGCGGTGAGCAGGTTCTGAACGATACAAACGTCGTTGTCTTCCTGCTTCGTGCAAACCTTGAACCAACCCTGCGGGGGCTTGCCCTGCTGCGCAGAGGCGATACCCGGCGCGCCGGCTGCTGCTACGGAGAGCGCCAGCGCTGCCATTCCCGCCCGTTTGGTGAAGTTCGACTTGAAGATCATTGTGATTCCGTCTCCTGAAAACCGGCCACGGAACGGCTGTTCCGTGGGTGAGTATCGTCAGCCGCCGTTGTCCTGTTGGCCAAATGAGGCATTTGAATGGCCCCGATTCCGGAAACACCTGTTACATTGGCTCGTGCCGTTTATCCAGTGTTTCCTTATATTTTTTGCAACTTGGCGACGGCGGTTTTTTGCTGCGCGGCGCTTCTGGCGCCGCAAATCTGTGTAGACGGCACGGCGGCCGCGCGCACACGTCTCCGCCGCTGCCTTGTTGGAAATATCCCTGCGCATTGGTAACGTGCCGGGAATCGGACCATCCAATCCTACGGGAGGTGAAGTTGCGCGCAGTTCTTTCCGGCCTGGTCATGCTTCTGGCTGCCAGCATATCGGCCAATGAAGCCGCCGCCGCACCGGTGCACGCCATCTCCATGCACGGCGAGCCGGCCCTGCCGGCTGATTTCAAGCACTTCCCCTACGTCAATCCGGACGTCAAGAAGGGCGGAAAGGTCTCCTATGGTGTGGTCGGCACATTCGACAGCCTCAACCCCTTCATCCTGAAAAGCATGCGCACGACCGCGCGGGGAATGTGGGACCCGGCCTTCGGAAACCTGGTCTATGAATCGCTGATGCAGCGCTCTCAGGACGAACCCTTCACCATGTACGGGCTGCTCGCGGACTCGGTCGAGTGGGACGACGACCGCACGTTCATTCAATTCAATCTCAATCCCAAGGCACGCTGGGCCGACGGCCAGCCCGTGACCGTCGAGGACGTGATCTTCACCTTCGAATTGCTGCGCGACAAGGGACGCGCGCCCTTCAGCAACCGGTTGTCGAAAGTCGCGAAGATGGAGAAGGTCGGCGATCGCAGCGTTCGCTTCACTCTCAAGGAAGACGCAGACCGCGAGTTCCCGCTGCTGCTGGCGCTTTCACCGGTGCTGCCGAAGCACGCCATCAATGTCGAGGCGTTCGACAGGACGACGCTCGAGCCGCCGCTCGGTTCCGGCCCCTATCGCGTCGCCGAGGTGAAGCCGGGCGAGCGGATCGTCTATCGCCGCAACCCCGACTATTGGGGCAAGGACCTGCCGTCGAAGATCGGCGTCGACAATTACGACGAGATCTCCGTCGAGTATTTCCTTCAGGAGAACACCCTTTTCGAAGCTTTCAAGAAGGGCGAGGTCGACCTCTATCCGGAAGGAAGCGCCACCAAATGGGCCCGGGCCTACGATTTCCCCGCCGTTCGCTCAGGCGACGTCATCAAGGAGAGCTTCAAGCCGAAAACCCCCTCCGGGATGCTGGGGTTCGTCTTCAACACCCGACGGCCGATGTTCAACAACATCAAGCTTCGGCAGGGCCTCGCGCTCGTCTTCGACTTCGAGTGGGTCAACAAGAACCTGTTCGACGGCGCCTATACGCGGACGCAGAGCTACTGGCAGAACTCGTCGCTCTCCTTCCTGGGCGTCGCCGCCGACGATCGTGAGCTCGGGCTGATGGGAGACGTGAGGGAGAAAATCAATCCAGCGATTCTCGACGGAACCTATCGCCTGCCGGTCACCGACGGCTCCGGCCGTGACCGCAACGTGCTGCGCGAAGCGGTGACGCTGCTTCGCGAGGCCGGATATTCGATCAAGGACGGGAAGATGGTCGATGCCAAGGGCACGCCGCTTGCCTTCGAGATCATGAGCCAGAACGCCGGCCAGGAGAAGATCGCGCTCGCCTACCAGCGCTTCCTCGCGCCGCTCGGCATCGTGGCGACGGTCCGAACGGTCGACGATTCGCAATACCAGCTGCGTAGCCAATCGTTCGACTACGACGTGATTATCAAGTCCTATCCGTCCTCGCTCTCGCCCGGCGTGGAGCAGGTCGGCCGCTGGGGCTCCCAGGCGCGGGACAGGCAGGGCAGCGAAAACTTCGCTGGCGTTGCCGACAAGGACGTCGACAAGCTGATCAACAACATCCTGCAAGCGCGCACACCCGAGGATTTCACCGCCGCGGTCCGCGCACACGACCGGCTGCTGATCAACAACGCCTATGTCGTGCCGCTTTATCACCTGGATGCCCAATGGATTGCCCGTTGGAAGCATATCGGCCGGCCGTCTTCGGTACCGCTCTATGGCTATCAACTGCCGACCTGGTGGGACGAGCGTGTACAGTAGGTGCCCTGGTTCCCTTTTGGTAACGCATTGAAAGAAGTGGCCTGCCGGCCTATGTCGCTGCTTTAGCGAAACAGGAAAGGCCGCCGCCATGGAAACCGTCAACATCGATATCGTCTCGGACGTCGTCTGCCCGTGGTGCTATCTCGGCAAGAGCCGGCTCGACCAGGCAATCGCCAATGTCGCCGGGGAGGTTGATGTGGCGATCCAGTGGCGCCCCTTTCAACTCAATCCCGACCTGCCGCCGGAGGGCGTCGATCACAAACGCCACCTTGCGGCAAAGCTCGGCGGTCAAGATGCCGTCGACCGGGCGCATCATATGCTCGAGGACCTAGGGCGGGAGGCCGGCATCGCCTTTGATTTCGATGCCGTGGAAATCAGCCCGAACACGCTCGACGCCCATCGCCTCATCCGCTGGGCGTCCACCAGCGGCACGGCTGTCCAGGCCGAGACCGTAAGGCTGCTTTTCAAAGCGAATTTCGAAGAAGGTAAAAACGTCGGCGATCACGCCGTTCTGCTCGACATCGCCGAACAGGCGGGCCTGGACCGACCCGTCATCGCCGCACTTTTTTCCTCCGATGCCGACAAGGACGCCGTCAAGCAGGAAATCGAAATGGCCCGGGAGATCGGCGTGACCGGCGTTCCCTGCTTCATCATCGAACAGCAATATGCGGTGATGGGAGCGCAATCGGTCGAAGTGCTGACGAATGCGCTGCGCGAGATCGCGCAGATGAAGGCGGGCCGCCCGGCGCACTGATCCGCTCAATCGAGAGGGTGATGGCGCCGGCACACCAGCGCCGTTTCACGCTTTGGCGAGCGTCGCAAGCTGGGTCATCACCATGGCCGCGCCGGAGAGGCGCTTGTCCGGCGTGGCGAGTTCCCGCTGGAAGAAGATGCTCTGGTCGGGCCTGATCTTGGCGAGCGTCCCCTGCTTGGCGATATGGCCGACAAGGGCGGCAGGGTTCGGAAACTCCCTGTTGCGGAACTGCACGACGACACCCTTCGGTCCGGCATCGAGTTTCTCGACATTGGCCGTGCGACACAGCGCCTTGATATAGACGATCTTCAAAAGATGCTGGACCTCGATCGGCAGCGGCCCGAAGCGGTCGATCAGCTCGGCGCCGAAGCCGTCGATCTCCTCGAGGTCGGTCAGTTCGCCGAGGCGACGGTAGAGGCCGAGCCGCAGATTGAGATCGGGCACATAGTCTTCCGGAATCATCACCGGCGTGCCGACCGAAATCTGCGGCGACCAGCCCGACTCGTGGATTTCCTCTTCACCCTTGAGCTCGGCGACCGCCTCCTCCAGCATCTGCTGGTAGAGCTCGAAACCGACCTCCTTGATGTGGCCGGACTGCTCCTCGCCGAGCAGGTTGCCGGCGCCGCGAATGTCGAGGTCGTGGCTGGCGAGCTGGAAGCCGGCGCCGAGCGTGTCGAGCGACTGCAGCACCTTGAGGCGCCGCTCCGCCGGACCCGTCAGCGTCTTGTTCACCGGGAGCGTGAAGAGCGCGAAAGCGCGCACCTTCGAGCGCCCTACCCGGCCGCGAAGCTGATAGAGCTGCGCGAGGCCGAACATGTCGGCGCGGTGCACGATCAGCGTATTGGCAGTCGGCACGTCGAGCCCCGACTCGACGATCGTCGTCGACAGAAGCACGTCATAACGACCTTCGTAGAAGGCGTTCATGGTGTCTTCGAGTTCGGTTGCCGGCATCTGGCCGTGCGCAACTGCGACCTTCAGTTCCGGCACGTCGGATTTCAGAAAATCGTGGATCTCGGAAAGGTCGCTCAACCGCGGGCAGACATAGAAGCTCTGGCCACCGCGATAGTGCTCGCGCATCAGCGTCTCGCGGATCACCAATGCGTCGAAAGGCGAGATGAAAGTGCGCACCGCCATGCGGTCGACCGGCGGCGTGGTGATCAGCGACAATTCGCGAACGCCGGTGAGCGCCAGCTGCAGCGTACGCGGAATGGGCGTCGCCGATAGCGTCAGCACATGGACATCGGTCTTCAACTCCTTCAGGCGCTCCTTGTGCTTGACGCCGAAATGCTGCTCCTCGTCGATGATCAGCAGACCGAGATTGGCGAACTTGATCGAGGAACCGAGAAGCGCATGGGTGCCGACGACGATGTCCGTCTTGCCGTCCGCCACTTCCTTCTTCGTCAGCGCCAGGTCCTTCGAGCCGACGAGGCGGGACGCTTGCTGGATACGGACAGGCAGCCCGCGGAAGCGGTCCGAAAAGGTCTTGAAATGCTGCCGTGCCAGCAAGGTCGTCGGCACGACGACGGCGACCTGCACGCCGTTCATCGCCGCTATGAAGGCGGCACGCAGCGCCACCTCGGTCTTGCCGAAGCCGACGTCGCCGCAGACAAGGCGATCCATCGGCCTGCCGCCGCCGAGATCGTCCCGGACCGCCTCGATCGAGGTCAATTGATCCTCGGTCTCGTCATAGGGGAAACGCGCGGCGAATTCGTCATAGACGCCGTCATGCGCGACAAGGACCGGCGCGTGCCGCGTGTGCCGCTCGGCAGCGATGCGAATGAGCCCGCCCGCCATGTCGAGCAGCCGCTTCTTGAGCTTGGCCTTGCGCGCCTGCCAGGCGACACCGCCGAGCTTGTCGAGGATCGCATCGGTTCCCTCCGACCCGTAGCGCGACAGAAGCTCGATATTTTCCACCGGCAGGAACAGCTTCGCGTCATCGGCATAGACGAGTTCCAGGCAATCATGCGGCGCGCCGGCGGCCTCGATCGTGCGCAGGCCGACGAAGCGGCCGATGCCGTGTTCGGCATGCACGACGTAGCTGCCCTCGTCGAGGCCGGTCACTTCGGCAATGAAATCGGCACCGCGCTTGCGGCGCTTCGAACGGCGTACCATGCGGTCGCCGAGGATGTCCTGCTCGCCGATGACCACGAGATCGCCGGTCTCGAAGCCGGATTCGAGGCTTAGAACCGCGGAAGCTGCCTCGCCCGGCTTCAGCAAGCGCAGATCGGCGAGAGCCTTTACCGGGCGGACATTCGCCAGGCCATGCTCGGCGAGCACCTGAAGCAGGCGGTCGAGCGAGCCCTCCGTCCAGCCGGAAATGACGACCTTCGCGCCCTTCGCCCGCCGCTCGGCTATGTGTTTCACAGCCAGGTCGAAGACATTGGCGCGCGCGCCGTCGCTCTCACTCTCGGCTTCGCCCGCAGTCTTCGCCCAGCGGACTCCCTGCCGAGCCTCGAGGGCCACGACCTGACGGGCTTCGCCCTCATGTTCGGAAAACGGTGACAGGCGGACGGCATTGCGCTCGGTCAGCGCCGCGGCAAAACCTTTCGCACTCAGATAAAGCAGCTCCGGCGGCACCGGCTTGTAGGGCGTGGCCTGGGATATCTGTGATTTGCCGGGAGATGCGGAGGCGTGGCGGGCCTCGTAATAGTCCAGAATGAGCTTCGCGCGTTCCGCCGCCGCTTCGCGTGCCAGATGATCCGTGACGATACGGAAACCTTCGAGATAGTCGAAGACCGTTTCCAGCCGATCGTAGAACAGTGGCAGCCAGTGCTCCATGCCGGCATAGCGGCGCCCTTCGGAGACGGCTTGATAAAGCGCGTCGTCGCGTGTCGTCGCCCCGAAGAGCGAAAGATATTGCTTGCGGAAATGGCTGATCGTCTCCGGAGTCAGCGACACTTCGCTCATGGGATTGAGATCGAGGGACCGCACCTGCCCGGTCGTGCGCTGGCTTGCCGGGTCGAAGGAGCGGATCGTCTCCAGCGTATCGCCGAAGAAATCAAGCCTGAGCGGCTCGCCGCTGCCCGGTACATAGACATCGAGAATACCGCCACGCACGGCAAACTCGCCGACTTCCCGCACGGTGGGCACGCGCTCGAAACCGTTTTGCTCCAGCCGGGCGGCGAGATCATCCATGCGTATCTGGTTGCCCGGCCGCGCCGAGAAGGCGAGACTCCCGATCACGTCCTGGGGCGAAATCTTCTGCAGGGCCGCATTGACGGTCACCAGCACGATGGCCGGGTGCGGCTTGTGCCGATGCGCGAGCAAGGCGCTCAGCGCGGCCAGTCTTCGCGCCGACGTGTCGGCGCTCGGGGAAACGCGGTCATAGGGCAGACAGTCCCAACCCGGCAAGGTCAGGACCGGAATGTCAGGCGCCACGAAACCGAGCACCTGCTCGAGATCGCCGATCCGCTGGCCGTCGGAAAGGAAATAGGCAACCGGTGCGCCAGACCGCGCCAAGTCGGCGAGGATCAGCGCTTCGGCACCCGAAGGAACCGGCCCGATCGTCACTTCCCGCGTTGCAGCAAGAATTCTCTTTGAGTCAAGACCAGGGATCATCGTCGAACTCATTCCGCCTCGTGCTGAACCGGGTCGAAATCCGGGCGGTAGGCGGCTATGCGCGCAAACAACGCCGTCGCGTAATGCTCCGGCAGCGGCTGTTCCCCGGTGATCCAGCGAACGAGGTCGTTGTCTTCCTCGCGCATGATCGTTTCAAGCTCGTCCAGCTCAGCCTCGGAAAGTGTGGAGAGCTCCGCTTCCGCGAATTGCCCGAGAATCAGGTCCATCTCACGAATGCCGCGGTGCCAGGCGCGGAAGAGGATCCTGCGCCGACGCGGATCGAGATCGGCGCTCGTGCGCGAAATGCCGGTCATGGAACGTCCTTCCTGCCGTCCGCCTCCACGGCGGAACGTGTTCACGGGCTCTATAAACGCTGGAAAGCGGCTTGTCAGCCTTGCCAATGCCGGATTTCTCGTCGCAATTTCATAGCCATGCGCCCTGCCCTGCTCGACCCGCTCTTTTCTTCGCTCGATAGCCTGCCCGGCATCGGCCCCAGGACGGGCGAACTTTACGCGCGCCTGCTCGGACGCGAGTCGATCGATGACTGCCGCGTGCTCGATCTTCTGTTTCACGCCCCCCATTCGCTCATCGACCGGCGCCGGCAGCCCGGCATCGCCTATGCGCCGCAGGGGTCGATCGTCACCATCACCGGCCGCGTGGACCGGCACCAGCCGTCGCCGCGCGGCCGCCCGAACGTGCCCTATCGAGTCTTCCTGCACGACGATACGGGCGAGTTGGCGCTTACCTTCTTCCGGGTCAAGGGCAACTGGCTGGAAAAGGCCCTGCCGATCGATGAGACGGTTATCGTCAGCGGCAAGGTGGACTGGTTCAACGGGCGCGCCTCGATGGTGCATCCCGACTACATGGTTCATGCGGCTGAAGCCGAAAGCCTGCCGCTCGTGGAACCCGTCTACGGGCTAACCGCGGGCCTCTCGCCGCGGCCCCTGCGCAAATCAATCGAAGCGGCGGTGGCGCGTGTTCCCGATCTACCCGAGTGGATAGACGAGACCTTGCTGCGTCAACAGGGCTTCGAGAGCGCGAAGGAGTGTTTTCATCGCCTTCACGAGCCACGCGACGAAACCGATATCACTCCTCAGGCACCGGCCCGCCGGCGGCTCGCCTATGATGAGTTTCTCGCGGGACAGCTGTCGCTGTCCTTGGTGCGCCAGCGCTTACGCAAGGTTGCCGGAACTCCGGTACACCCAACAGGCAATCTGAGCGGGCCGGTCATCGCCGCCCTGCCCTTCTCCCTCACGGCCAGCCAGTCGGCCGCCGTCGGCGACATCCTTGCCGATATGGCCGGCAGCGAGCGCATGCTGCGCCTGCTGCAGGGCGATGTCGGCTCCGGGAAGACGGCCGTTGCGCTGATGGCGATGCTTGCGGCCGTCGAATCCGGCGGCCAGGCCGTGCTGATGGCGCCCACGGAGATCCTCGCACGGCAGCACCATGCGACGCTTGCGAAAATGGCGGCGCCGGCCGGCGTCACGATCGACGTCCTGACCGGCAGGACGAAAGGCAAGGAGCGCGACGCAATCCTTGAACGCATCGCCTCCGGCGAGACGCAGTTGATCGTCGGCACGCACGCCCTCTTCCAGGATGCGGTCAACTACCGGCAACTTGTGCTCGCGGTCGTCGACGAGCAGCATCGCTTCGGCGTTCACCAGCGGCTGCGGCTCACCGCCAAGGGCATTTCCCCACACATGCTGGTCATGACGGCAACGCCTATCCCGCGCACGCTGGTTTTGGCGGCGTTCGGCGACATGGACGTCTCCAAGCTGACGGAGAAGCCCGCCGGGCGAAAGCCGATCCAGACCGTCACCATCCCGACCGAGCGCACCGACGAAATCATCGAGCGGCTCGAATCGGCACTTCGCCAGGGCAAGAAGGCCTACTGGATCTGCCCGCTGGTCGAGGAAGCCGAAGAAACCGACACCATGTCCGCCGACGAGCGGTACCAGGGCCTTGTGCAACGTTTCGGCAAGGACGTCGGCCTCGTTCATGGCCGCATGGCAGGGCCGGAAAAGGACGCCGTCATGCTCGCCTTCAAGAACGGCGAACTACGCGTGCTTGTGGCGACGACGGTGGTGGAGGTCGGTGTTGACGTTCCCGACGCGACCATCATGGTGATCGAGCATGCCGAGCGCTTCGGGCTTGCGCAGCTGCACCAGCTGCGCGGCCGGGTCGGGCGCGGCCAAGAGGCTTCGACCTGCATCCTGCTCTACAAGGCGCCGCTGAGCGAGGCCGGTCGGGCGCGTCTTTCGATCCTGCGCCAGACCGAAGACGGCTTCGTGATTGCCGAAGAGGATCTAAAGCTGCGCGGTGAAGGCGAACTGCTCGGCACGCGGCAATCCGGCACGCCCGGATTTCGCATCGCCAGCCTCGAGGCGCATGGGGACCTTCTGGAGATTGCCCGGAAGGACGCCGCCTACCTGATCGAGCGCGATCCGGAACTGGCGACGGAGCGTGGCCAGGCTCTAAGGACGCTGCTCTATCTCCACCGGCGCGACGAAGCGATACGCTTCCTGCGCGCCGGATAATACTTGGGCGATGGAGCGTCATGCGGTCTTCTGCTGCGTGATCGTGCGGGGCGGTGCATTGGCGAGCGGCTTGTGATCCGGCGTCACAAGGCCGCCGGAAATCAACAGCTTGGCCGCATCCTCGGCGCTCATCTGCAGCGGAACGATCTTGTCGCGCGGCACGAACAGCAGGAACCCGGCGGTCGGCAGCGGCGTCGGCGGCAGGAACACGGCCACCATATCCATGCCGCGTTCGTCGAACTTGGCGGCGATCTCGCCCTTCGCGTCCGTCGCGATAAAGACCAGCGACCACAGCCCCGGACTTGGATATTCGATCAGCCCGGCCTTCTTGAAGGACGAGGATTGTTCCTGCAGCACCGTCTGGAAGATCTGCTTCAGTGACTTGTAGATCGTCCGGACGAGCGGTGTGCGATTGAACAGCGACTCGCCGAAATTGATGATCGAGCGCCCAACGAGGTTCGCGGTCAGGAAGCCAACCAGGGTAATCACGACGATGGCGACGAGAAGGCCGAAGCCCGGAATCGCCACAGGCAGGTAGTTGTCCGGATTGTAGAAGCTCGGCAGATAGGGCTTCACCCAGCTATCCGCCCATTCGATGAAAGAGCGAACCAGCCAAACCGTGATGGCCACGGGCGCGCAGATAATCAGGCCCGTGAGAAAGTAGTTGCGCAGCCGGGCTGCGATCATGCCGCTTTTGGAGCCGTCCGTCATGCTGTTGCCATCGATCCCGTCAAACCGGCCCGAAGGCCGGATGATAGCTGACCGTGCCGGAAACCAGCGTTCTCGACAAGGGCAGAACCATGAAATATTGCGGCGCACAACCGGCAAAGACAAGAGCGGGATCGTTGCGGAAACCGAATCTTCGATAGAAGGCAGGATTGCCGGCCAAAACGCAGCCGGACGCGCCTATATTCCGCAGCCTATCAAGTCCTTGTCGGACGAGCGAACTACCCGTGCCACGCCCTTGCCGATCCGGCCGCACGGATACGGGACCGAGCCCGTACCAACCGGCCGCAACCGGCGTGATCGTCACGGGCGAAAAGGCGATGTGGCCGATCACCTCAGCGTCTTCCACGGCGACGAGCGACAGCGTCAAGGCGCCCTCGGCGCGCAGGCGTTCGATGATGCGTACCTCGGTCTGATCGCTGTAGGGCTGACCGGCGAAAGCCGCCTCCGTAATCTGCCGGATCGTCTCCCTGTCCCCCTCCGTTTCCGGCCGGATGATCATTCGACCGTGACCGATTTGGCGAGGTTGCGCGGCTGATCGACATCGGTGCCCATGAAGACTGCCGTATGATAGGCGAGCAGCTGCACCGGCAATGCGAAGATCATCGGCGCGATAATCTCGTCGACATTCGGCAGCACGATCGTGTGCATGGTGTCGAGTTTCGACGCGGCGGCGCCCCTCTCGTCGGTGATCAGGATGATCCGTCCGCCACGGGCAGCGACCTCCTGCATGTTAGACACGGTCTTGTCGAAGAAGCGGTCATGCGGCGCAATCACGATGACCGGCATGTTCTCGTCGATCAGCGCGATCGGACCGTGTTTCAGTTCGCCGGCCGCATAGCCTTCCGCGTGGATGTAGGAAATCTCCTTGAGTTTCAAAGCGCCTTCCATGGCGAGCGGGAAGCTCGTGCCACGGCCGAGATAGAGCACGTCGCGGCACTTCGACAATTCGCGCGACAGGAATTCGATCTTCGGCTGGATGCTGTTGAGCACCTGTCCCATGAGGCGCGGCATCTCGGCGAGGCTTTTCACCAGCGCCGCTTCTTCCTGCTCGCTGACGGTACCGCGTGCCCTGCCCGCACTGACCGCGAGCGCAGCCAGGACCGCAAGCTGGCAGGTAAAGGCCTTGGTCGACGCGACGCCAATCTCCGGCCCGGCGAGGATCGGGAAGACGGCGTCGGACTCCCGCGCAATCGTCGACTCGCGCGTGTTGACGACGGCGCCGATCTTCAGGCCGTGGTCCTTGCAGTAACGCAGAGAGGCAAGCGTATCGGCGGTCTCGCCCGATTGCGAGATGAACAGGGCGGCGGACTGCGGCGAGAGCGGGATTTCGCGGTAGCGGAATTCGGAAGCGACATCGATTTCGACCGGCAGGCGGGCATAGCGCTCGAACCAGTATTTGCCGATCAGCCCGGCAAGATAAGCGGTGCCGCAAGCTGAGATAGCAAGGCTAGGCACCTTGGCGAAGTCGATACCATCCGAAACCGTCAGCGCCCGATGGTCGATGAAGTTGATATAATGACTGAGCGCGTGGGAGATGACCTCCGGCTGCTCGTAAATTTCCTTCTCCATGAAATGGCGATGGTTTCCCTTGTCGACCATATAGGCCGCAGCCGTGGATATCTGGCGCGGGCGAGTGACGACTTGGCCGTCCATGTCGAAGATATGGACGCCGGTCTTGCCGATCACCGCCCAGTCGCCGTCGATCAGATAGGTGATTTCATTGGTGAAGGGGGCGAGCGCGATGGCATCGGAGCCCAGGAACATCTCGCCATTGCCATGGCCGACCGCCAGCGGCGGGCCATTGCGGGCCGCCATGATCGCCGACGGATCGTCTTCGAAAAGCACGGCAAGGGCATAGGCGCCCCTTACCCGCTTCAGCATCGCATGCATCGCCTCGCGCCGCCCCAAACCGTCCCGGCGAAACTTTGCCAGCAGTTGCGCGACGACTTCCGTATCGGTCTCCGTCTGGAATTCGGCCCCGGCCTCGGACAGTTCGTCCTTCAGCTCGGCAAAATTCTCGATGATGCCGTTGTGAACGACGGCGACGCCGTCGGTGAAGTGCGGATGGGCATTGCGTTCGGTCGGTGCCCCATGGGTTGCCCAGCGCGTATGGGCGATGCCGATGCTACCGGCGAGCGGCTCTTCTTTCAGCCTCGCCTCGAGATTGACGAGCTTTCCCTCGGCGCGCCGGCGATCCAGCGCTCCACCATCGATTGTCGCAACGCCGGCCGAATCGTAGCCCCGGTACTCCAGGCGTTTCAGCGCATCGACCAGCCGCTCCGAGACCGGCTGATGTCCGACGATACCCACAATCCCGCACATATTACTCTCCGCGTTCCCTCGCACGCCAGTTGCGGCGTGTCAGCTCAAATGCAGCGACGCCGCCGCCAATGTCGCAGCCTTGGTAGCGAAATTATCGCGCGAAGCAATCTGGTTCGATTTCACTTTCAGTTTCAATGATTAACGAGACTATTCGGTAACTTTGACCTTCTTTCTGGCCGCTCTTTCCGCCTCGTAGCGCGCCCGCAGTATCGGCGACCGGCCAGGCTTGATCTCCTGCCTGGCCCGGCCGAAAGCAACTGCATCGGCCGGCACGTCCTCGGTAATCACGCTGCCGGAGGCGACGAGCGCCCCGTCGCCGATCGCCACGGGAGCGACGAGCGACGAGTTCGAGCCGATGAAGGTATTTTCGCCGATTCGCGTGACGTGCTTGTTCACGCCATCATAGTTGCATGTGATGGTGCCGGCGCCGATGTTCGATCCGGCACCGACATAAGCATCGCCGATATATGTCAGGTGGTTCACCTTGGCACCCGCGCCGATTTCCGCCTTCTTCACCTCGCAGAAGTTGCCGACCTTCGACTTGGGACCGAGATCGGCGCCCGGACGAAGACGGGCGAAGGGGCCGACCGTCGCGCCCGCACGGACATGGGCGCCTTCGACGTGCGAGAAAGCATGGATGACGGCGCCGCTCTCGACCCGCACCCCGGGGCCGAAGACCACGTTCGGCTCGACCAGGACATCCTGTGCAAGCTCGGTGTCCCAGGCGAGGAAGACCGTCTCCGGCGCGATCATCGAGACGCCGGCGAGCATCAGCTCCTGGCGGCGGCGTTGCTGCCAGAGCCGTTCGATATAGGCGAGTTCGGCCCGCGTATTGCAACCGGTGAGTTCCTCTTCCGGCGCCTCGACGGTGATCGCCCGGCCGCCGATAGAGCGGACGATCTCGACGAGGTCGGTCAGGTAATATTCGCCCTTGGCATTGGCATTGCCAATGCGTCCGAGGAGGTCGAGCGCCTTGCTGCCGTTGATCGCCATCAGGCCACCGTTGCAATAGGTGATGCGGCGCTCCTCGTCGGAGGCATCCTTGTGTTCCCGGATCGCAAGCAGTTCCCCGTCTTCGACGATCAGGCGGCCGTAGCCGGTCGGATCAGCCGTCTCGAAGCCGATGACGACCACGTCATTGCCTTCGGCCAACCGGTCGCGCGCCGCCTTGAGCGGCGCGGCGGTGATGAGCGGCGTATCGCCGAAGACGACCAGAACGTCGTCATAGCCCTTTTCGATCGCCTCACGCGCCGCAAGGACGGCGTGCGCCGTCCCCAGCCGTTCCTTTTGCAGGAAGGAGGAAACTTTTGCCGTAGCCGTGCTCGCGGCCGCCGAAACGGCCTCGGCGTCACGACCGACGACGAGGGCGACGTCGGAAATGGACGCACTTGCCAGGGCGCCGACGACATGGGCAATCATCGGCCGACCTGCCACCGGATGCAGCACCTTCGACATGGCCGATTTCATCCGCGTGCTTTCACCCGCCGCCAGGATGATCGCCAGGCAAGTCCGTTCCATACTCTGATCTCCTTGGTATTCTTCGGGTATCCTACGCCTGCCGGTCGCCCGATTCGACGCGTGCCGTCAGCTAAATATTGCGAAATGCATATATCGCACAATCACCTCGCGTTAACCCGTTTAAAGGGCGATGGCGATCCCTCTATTCGGAATGTACCATCAACCGGACGTCGGGAAGCGTCGACCTCATGCCTGCGGCCGTAACCTGCTCTCCGTCAATAGGCCGCTCTCTTCGACGATTGGATAAGCGACAGAAGCGATGTGAGCGTTGACGCGCTTCAGGTCTCGCAGCATGTCGAGATGCAGTGAGCTCGTCTGCAGGCTTTCAAGCAGGCCGTCGCGAAGACGCTCCAAATGCCGTTCCGCGGAACGTTTTTCCATATGGCGCACATCGACTTTGACCTCGATGAGGTGACGGGCGAGGTCCGCATTGCGCGAGACGAAAATCGTCTGAGCGATACGCAAGTTGTCGAGGGTCAGATCGAAGAGGTTCTTCAGTTCCTGATAGCCGTCGGCAGAAAACTCCAGACCGTTGGAAACCTTCTTGCGGATCTGCTCGCAAAGGCCCTTTTCGATGATGTCGCCCATGTGCTCAAGATTGATCGCATAGTCGATGATCACGATCGAGCGACGCCCATCCTCCTCGTTCAGCCCGTGCCGACCCAGCCTCGACAGGAAGATCTTCACTTCCTGCTGCAGAAGGTCGACCTGTCTCTCCATCTTTCCGATGTCGCTGAGTTCGCTCAGGTCATTCTTGTTGAAGGCGGCCGATGCGCGGATGAGCATCGCCTCGATGAGGTCTCCTACCCTCAGCACCTCCCGTGTCGCACCGGAAAGCGCCATGACGGGTGTATCGAGCGCCGCGTCATCAAGATAGCGCGGGCCGGTCTCGCTCACCTCTTCGTCCGGAACCAGGCGGCTCATCATCCGCGACAGCAGGCCCGCGAAAGGCCAGGCGATCAGCGCGACGACCAAGTTGAAGAAAAGATGGACATCGACCGGTAGGTTCTGTCGCGGCAGCGGCAGGCTTTGCAGCATGTCCGCGTTGATGCCAGCCAGCGGAAGCGCGACCAGGCATCCGATGCCGCGCACGACCAGATTGCCGATCGTCACACGGCGGGCGCCGGGCGCCGCGGCCAGCGTGGCGATCACCGGCGGGATCGCACCGCCCAGATTTGCGCCGAGCACGAGGGCGACTGTCAGTCCGGTCGAGAGCACGCCGGCGGATGACAACGACAGGACCAGCATGACGATGGCGAGGCTCGAAGACGAGGCGAAAGCGAGACCAGCCGAAATGAGCATGGCGACCGGCCAGGCGTCGTCGAGCATACCCAGAAAGGCCGCCAAAGCCTCGGACTCGCGCATTGGCTGCGTCGCGGTTCCGAGCAGTTCGAGCGACAGAAGCATCAGGCCGATGCCGACCAGGGCAAAGCCACCGCCTTGGCGCGCACTCGACTGGCTCATTCGGTGCATCATGACACCGGCGAGAATGAACAACGGCGCCAGCCACGCGATGCCGATTGCAACGATCCAGGCCGTCATGGCCGTGCCTATGTTGGCACCGAGCAGCACGATCTGCGCCATTCTAGACCGTACAAGACCCTTCTCCACGAAGGATGCCGTCATCAGGGCCGTGGCCGTGGAACTCTGCAGCGCCAGCGTGGCAACGAGGCCCGTCGCGAATGCGCGCAGCGAGCCGCTCGTCCCCCGCGCCAGGCCGGCGCGCAACCTCGAGCCGAAGGCGCGCGTCACCCCCTCCTTCACCAGCGAGAGACCGAACAGGAGCAGTGCGACGGCACCGAAGAGATTGACCATTACGATAGTGGATTGCATGGCATCGGGTTTCCGCAATGGCCGCAAGGCTTCATTCTATCAGTATCGAAGACACGAATCCCTCACGTTGGCCACAGGGAGATCAGTGCGAAGCCGATAATTTTGCAGATCGATTTTAATCGCCGGCTAACGAAACCGACATCCGCTTTCTTGTTCGCGTCGATCCGTACTCCTTGTTGCCCCCAAGGCGATCAACGGCACCTTGCAATGCGTCCGCCCGCGTGTCTTCCGGCCGTGCTTTCCGCGGCATCGCGATTTACGACGGATCGGCCTTCAATTCCCATTTGGATTGTTCTAAGGAACGAAATCATTCGGCGTAATGCCGCTGTACTGCAACGAGGTTTCTGCCCCCCATGCTCGACTCCCTGAGAAACGCCGCCCAGACGCGGATCGTCAAAGGCCTCATGGCCATTCTCATCATCTCCTTCATGGTGTGGGGCGGTCAGACCTTGATGGTTACCGGCGCGCCCGACGCAGTGGTGACGGTCGGCGACGTAAAGGTATCCTCCAGCGATTATCGGCTTGCCTATGAGCGCCAGTTGAGCCTGCTTTCGCGGCAGCTCGGAACGCCGCTCACACGACAGCAGGCCCGCGCATTCGGTGTCGAGGCCCAGGTCTATTCGCAGCTCGTTGCGGGCGCCGCTCTCGACCAGCTCGCCGAGGAGATGAATCTCGGCCTCTCCGAAGACCGGCTCGCCAGACTCATCGGCGAGGATCCCGCCTTCCACGGCGCGAACGGCCAGTTCGATCGGTTGACCTTCTCGACCGTGCTGCGCAATGCCGGGCTGACCGAGCATGACTACATCAGGAACCGCAGCCAGGTGGCCGTTCGGTCGCAGATCGTCGATGCGCTCTCGGACGGGTTCGCGGCACCCAAGGTTCTCGCCGACGCGATCGGCAAGTACCGCCATGAGACTCGCACAGTCGATTACCTGCTGCTCTCGAACGCCAATATCGATCCGGTCAAGGCGCCGGGCGATGAAGTGTTGGCTCCGTGGTTCGAAAAACACAAGGCGAACTACCGCGCCCCCGAGTATCGGAAGTTCAGCTACATCAAGCTCGAACCCGAGGATCTGGTGGCGACCGACACGGTCACCGAGGAAGAGCTGCGCGCCGACTATGACAAGCGCAAGGAGAGCTTCCGCACCCCGGCCACGAGAACGATCGAGCAGCTCGCATTCCCGTCTCGCGAAGCGGCCGACGCCGCTGCCGCCAAGCTCGCTGCCGGCACTTCCTTCGACGATCTCGTCAAGGCCGAGGGCAAGAGTGCGGCGGATGTGCTCCTCGGTGATTTCACCAAGGAGCGGATGCCCGATCAGAAAGTCGCTGAAGCGGCATTCGCCGTCGCCGAGGAGGGCGGCGTGACGCCCGTCGTTGAAGGCGCCTTCGGCCCCGTCGTCCTGCGCGTAACCAATATTCGCCAGGAAGCCGTTCGCAGCTTCGATGAGGTCAAGGAGGAATTGCGGAAAGAGATCGCCCTCTCGGTGGCGCGCGATCAGCTCGTCGGCCTGCATGACAAGGTCGAGGACGAAAGGGCCGCCGGTGCCACCGTCAAGGAGGTCGCCGACCAGCTCAAGCTCAAGCTCGCCACAGTCGATGCGATCGATGCCACCGGCAAGGACCAGAATGGCGACGACGTGACGGGGCTGCCGGAGCAACGCGCCCTTATCCAGGAAGTGTTCAAGGCTGATGTCGGTCTCGAGACGCTGGCCGTCCATATCGGTCGCGACGGCTATGCCTGGTTCGACCTCGAAGAAGTGATCCCTGCCCGCGACCGCACGCTCGACGAGGTTCGCGACGAAGTGGCTGCCGACTGGACGGCCGAGCAGCAGCGGGTGGCGCTGGCCGCAAAGGCGGCCGAATTGAAGGATCGGGTCAAGAACGGCGCGAAGCTCGCGGACATTGCGAGCGAACTCGGCCTTGTCGTCGAAACAAAGACAGGATTGAGCCGCTCCACCCAGGACGCCGCCTTGAGCCAAGCGGCAATCGCGGCCGCCTTTGGCGGGCCGAACGGACATGTCGCCAATGCAGCCGGTCAGGGCGGCGAAGGCCAGATCCTCATGCAGGTCACGTCGGTCGACGACAGCGCTCCCGCCAACGCTCTCGACAACGACAGCCGGCAGATCGAAGCGATCGCCCGGGCCAGCGGCGACGACATACTCGATCAGATGGTCGCGACGCTGCAGTCGGTCTATGGCGTATCGATCAACCAGACGCTTGCCGAGCAGGCATTGGCGCAGCGCTGACGGACGAGGAAACGAAGCATGAGTGATTTGAAGCCGTTCGTCGCAAAAGTCGCAGCCCGCGAGGCACTCAGCCGCGAAGAAGCGCGAGCGGCCTTCGAAATCATCATGTCCGGAGCCGCCACGCCATCGCAGATCGGTGGTTTCCTCATGGCGCTCCGGGTGCGCGGCGAAACTGTCGACGAGATTGTCGGGGCTGTCGGCGCGATGCGGGCACGGATGTTGCCGGTGGAGGCGCCTGAGGACGCGATCGACATCGTCGGAACCGGCGGCGACGGTGCCGGCACCTACAACATCTCGACGCTAGCATCGCTGATCGTCGCCGGGTCAGGAGTGCCGGTCGCCAAGCACGGCAATCGCGCCCTGAGCTCGAAATCCGGCACCGCCGATGCGCTCTCCTGCCTCGGCGTCAAACTCGACATCGGACCGGAGGCGATTGCCCGCTGCATCCGCGAGGCTAGCGTCGGCTTCATGTTCGCCCAGCAGCACCATTCGGCCATGCGCCATGTCGGTCCGACCCGGGTCGAGCTCGGCACGAGAACGATCTTCAACCTGCTCGGCCCGCTCTCCAATCCGGCCGGCGTCAAACGGCAGCTCGTCGGCGTCTATGCGCCGCAATGGGTCGACCCGCTCGCCGAAGTCCTGCGCGATCTCGGCTCCGAGAGCGTCTGGGTCGTGCATGGTGAAGGCCTGGACGAGATCACCACGACGGGGACCACCAAGGTCGCCGAGTTGAAGGACGGCAAGATCCGCAGCTTCGAGCTGACGCCGGACGACTTCGGACTGGCACGCACCACCCTCGATGCGTTGAAGGGAGGCGACGGAGCGCATAATGCGACGGCCTTGCAGGCGGTACTCGATGGCGAGGAGAATGCCTATAGGGACATTTCCCTTGCGAACGCCGCTGCATCGTTGATGATAGCGGGGCGCGCCAAGGATCTCGCCGAAGGCATGGCTGTCGCACGCCAAGCGCTTTCAAGCGGTGCGGCCAAGACCGCCCTGCAGCGGCTGATCACCGTCTCCAACGCCGCTTGAGGAGAGGACATGACGGATATTCTGCGCAAGATCGAGGCTTACAAGCGTGAAGAGATCGCTGCCGCGAAAGCGCGCGTGCCGCTCGACGAGCTGAGGGCGCGGATCGCCGACCAGTCGTCGCCGCGCGGCTTTCACGCCGCACTTGCGGCGCGCCGCCAGAAGGGCGAGTTCGGCCTGATCGCCGAAATCAAGAAGGCCAGTCCGTCGAAAGGAATGATTCGCCCGAACTTCGATCCGCCGGCGCTGGCGAAAGCCTATGCGGCGGGCGGGGCTGCCTGTCTCTCGGTGTTGACGGATGCGCCGAGTTTTCAGGGTGCCCCCGAATTTCTGACCGGGGCGCGGGCCGCCTGTTCGGTGCCGGCGCTGCGCAAGGACTTCATGTTCGACACCTACCAGGTCTTCGAAGCCCGGGCCTGGGGGGCGGACTGCATCCTGCTGATCATGGCGTCGCTTACCGACGACGATGCGCACCGGCTCGAAGACGCGGCGTTCGCGCTTGGCATGGACGTGCTCGTCGAAGTGCATGACGCCGAGGAAGTGGAGCGGGCCCTGCGGCTCTCGTCACCGCTCATCGGTATCAACAACCGCAACTTGAGGACGTTCGAGGTTGATCTTGCCGTTTCCGAACAGCTAGCGCCAATGGTGCCGGCCGATCGGCTGCTGGTCGGCGAAAGCGGCATCTTCACGTATGAGGACTGCAAGCGCCTCGAAAAGAGCGGCATCACCACATTCCTCGTCGGCGAAAGCCTGATGAGGAAAGACGACGTGGAGGCGGCAACGCGCGCGCTTTTGACCGGCTCGGCAAGCGCCGTGGCCGCAGAGTGATGAGCGGCCCGCGCCTCACCCATATCGACAGCGCCGGCAAAGCCCATATGGTCGATGTCGGTGAGAAAGCGGAGACTGTGCGTGTCGCCGTCGCCGAAGGCTTCGTGCGGATGCAGCCGGACACGCTGGCCCTGATCCTCGAAGGCAACGCCAAGAAGGGCGACGTGATCGGCACGGCCCGTCTCGCCGGCATCATGGCCGCCAAGCAGACGTCGAGCCTCGTTCCCCTCTGCCACCCGCTGATGCTGACCAAAGTCTCCGTGGATATCGCGCCGGACGATACCTTGCCGGGTTTGCGGGTCGAAGCGATGGCGAAGCTCACCGGACGGACTGGTGTCGAGATGGAAGCGCTGACGGCGGTCAGCATTGCCTGCCTGACAATATACGACATGGCGAAGGCTGTGGACCGCGAGATGGAAATC
Source organism: Sinorhizobium glycinis (assembly GCF_001651865.1). Classification (GTDB taxonomy): domain Bacteria; phylum Pseudomonadota; class Alphaproteobacteria; order Rhizobiales; family Rhizobiaceae; genus Sinorhizobium; species Sinorhizobium glycinis. The sequence goes on along the minus strand of NZ_LPUX01000050.1, from coordinate 27,855 downwards.
GGCGGCATTCGCCTCGTCAGCAAATCGGGCGGGCGGTCCGGCGACTATCGCCGGAGCGGAGACCAGGGCTGATGTCGCTGCTGTCTGTCGAAGAGGCGCTCAAAAGGGTCCTTGCCCAAGCCCGGCCGCGCCAGCAGACCGAGCGGCTTGCGCTCCATGATTGCCTCGGCCGCGTGCTTGCCGAGAACACCGGCGCGCTGCTCACGCATCCTCCCTTCGACAATTCCGCCATGGATGGTTACGCCGTCCGTCACGAGGACATTGCCGAGGTCGGCGCCGAACTGACCGTGATAGGGCAATCCGCGGCGGGACGCGGATTTCAGGGCCGGGTTGGACCGGGCGAGGCCGTGCGCATCTTCACCGGCGCGCCGCTCGCCGCCGGCGCGGATACGGTCATTCTGCAGGAGGACACCGAGAAGCTCGAGGGCAATCGGATTCGCAGCCTGTTCGCGCCGGCAAAAGGCCGTCATATCCGATTGGCCGGCCAGGATTTCGAGAAGGGTGATATTGCGCTCTTTGCCGGAAGCGTCCTTGATGCCGGACGGTTGACGCTTGCCGCCACTATGAACCATGCGAACCTGCCGGTCTTCCTGCGCCCGAAGATCGCGATCCTCGCAACCGGCGATGAACTGCTGCCGCCCGGCAGTTCGCCCGGGGCCGATCAGATCATCGCCTCGAACAGTTTCGGCGTCGCGGCGATCGCTCGTGAAAATGGGGCGGAAATTTTGGATCTCGGCATCGTCCTTGACGACCGGTCCGCGATTGCCGCTGCAGTCGCAAGGGCACAGGCCGCACATGCCGACGTGCTGGTCACGCTCGGCGGAGCCTCGGTCGGCGACCATGATCTGGTCCAGTCGACGCTTGTTGGTTGCGGCATGACGCTCGACTTCTGGCGCATCGCCATGCGGCCGGGAAAACCGCTGATGGTCGGTGATCTCGCCGGAATGCCGGTGCTCGGACTGCCCGGCAATCCGGTCTCGAGCCTTGTCTGCGCCCTGCTCTTCCTGGAGCCGTTGACGCGCAAACTCGCACATCTTCCCGACCGCTCACGGCTCATCGCGGCAAAGCTCGCCGCACCTTTGCCAGCCAACGACCGCCGCCAGGACTATGTTCGGGCGCGGCTCTCCCGCGAACCGGATGGCTCGCTGCTGGCGCATCCCTTCCAACGCCAGGACTCGTCGATGACAAAGGTCTTCGCGCAGTCGGATGGCCTGATCGTTCGCCCGCCGCAAACACCGGCCGCGGCGCCTGGCGACTCCTGCGTCGTTCTCAAGCTCCGGGATCCTGCCTAGAGCGTGAATCTGATTTGCGCCCGAAAGGGAATTCCTTTTCCGATTCCGCCTAAAGGGATAACGCTCTAAGGCGTTAAGGTCGGTCGTCGCCCGGCCTTCTTGCTCTCTATCAGGCCGAATGTTCCTCGGCGCGCCGGCTGACGAGAATCTTGTCGATTCGGCGACCGTCCATGTCGAGAACCTCGAAGCGGTATCCATGCGCCTCGGCGCAGTCGCCTTCCTCCGGCGTCTTGCGCAACTGCTGCACCAGGAAACCGGCTATGGTTTCGAAATCACCGTCGCTATCTATGCCCTCAATGCCGATCTGCAGGTGGATCTCGTCGATCGGCGTTCGGCCGTCGACAAGATAGCTGCCATCCTCGCGGGCCCGGATATGGGCGTGCTCGATATCGTCGTAATTCGACGGGATGACGCCGACGATCGCCTCCAGGATGTCGGCTGTCGTGATGATGCCTTCCGTGCTGCCGTACTCGTCGACAATCATTGCCATGTTGACGCTGGACGCCTTGAAGGCTTCGAGGGCCTTCAGGCACGAGGCTGTCTCCGGAAGCGTCAAAATTTCGCGGACATAGGTGCGGATGTCGAACGGCGCCGCGATCGGAGCGTTGAGTATCTCCTTTGCCAGCACTGCTCCGATCACATCGCCCGCCGGACCATCTATCACCGGATAGCGCGAGTGGCCGAACTGCCGAATCTTGCGGCCGATCGCTTCCAGGCTGTCATTCACGTCGATGAAGCTGACCTCGGTTCGGTGCGTCATGATCGATTTGACGTTCCTGTCGCCGAGGCGAATGATGCGCCGCAGCATCTCGTGTTCGCTTTTCTCGATCGCGCCGCTCTCCACGCCTTCGGCCATGATCGCATGCACTTCCTCTTCCGTGACATGATCGGGGTCCTCGGCCTTCATGCCCATCAGCCGCATCGCCAGGCGCGCGGCAGTCTCGAACAGATAGACGACCGGCGCGGCTATCCGCGAAAGCACGGTCATGGGCCTCGCCACGAAGATCGCCACGCCTTCCGAATTCCTGAGCGCGAGCTGCTTTGGGATGAGTTCGCCGATGACGACCGACAGGAAGGTGATGAGCGTGACGACGAGAGCGACGGCAACGGTGTTGCCATAGGGGTTGATCCAGGCAATCTCGTCAAGGACGGGTGCGAACTTCGCTGCAATGGTCGCGCCGCCATAGGCACCCGCCAGGATGCCCACGAGGGTGATGCCCACCTGAACCGTGGACAGGAACTTTCCAGGATCTTCGGCAAGCCGCAGGGCGACTTCCGCGCCATGATTTCCCTGCTTCACCATCTGACGCAGCAAGGGTTTGCTGGCCGAGACGATTGCCATTTCCGAGAGCGCAAAGAAGGCATTGATCAAAAGCAGAAGAAAAATGACAAAAAGTTCGGACATAGGCTCCGTTCACCGCTCAGAAGGGTCGTCAGATGAGGAACGACTGCTCTCAGATAGGCCACGGCGACTGCGCGGGCAAGGCCAGTCTGGCGATCCGTGTCGTCCGAGGGCATAGCGGCGGTTGTATACCACCGCCGGTCCATCTCAGATTTTTGCGCTCTGGTCCGGATTGAAGGCTTTCTGGATTCGATTGCGACCGTATGTGATGACGTATTCCATCGCCTGCCGCGCTCCGAGCTCGTCCCTTCTGCCGATCTCCTCGACGATACGGATGTGGTTGCGGGCAACCTCGTCTATGCCGCCCTTCTCGTCCGTCGGCGAACTCAATTTGAACACGCCGACGAGGGCTGCCTCGATCAGGCCGCCGACTGTTCTGAGGAACGGATTGCCGGACGCCTCGAGAACGGCGAGATGAAACTTCAGATCGGCCACGGCGAGCGTTTCAGCAGTGTGGCTGGCGTCACCCATGGCAACCGCCAGCCGCATCATCGTGGCGATTTCCGCATCGGTCGCGTTCCGCGCTGCCAAGGCAGCGGCATGCGTCTCGAACGCGAGCCGCACCTCGCTCAGATGGTAGAGGAAATCCTCATCCACCCCGCATGCGAAATGCCAAGTCAGGATATCGGCGTCGAAGAGATTCCACTCTTTCCTGGGCGTCACGCGCGTCCCGATGCGGGCGCGAGGCACAACCATGCCCTTTGCCGCAAGCGTTTTCATGGCTTCGCGCAAGACGGTGCGCGACACACGGAACCGAAGTGCCAGTTCAGGGTCGCCGGGCAGGATGCTGCCGACCGGAAATTCACCCGAAACGATCGCCTTGCCGAGTTGATCCACGACCTGCGCATGGCTCGTTCGCTTCGGCGTTCTGGATATCACCGTATCAAGCAGGCTCTTGTTCAACCCGTCCCCTCCAAGAGTGCCCTCCTTGCTGCGGGCAGGCGCTGTTTTTTTGGTGTCGTCGCTGCTTCTCGTTATGAGCGCAGAGGTCCGTATAACAGTAGATCGAATATACGATTCCCGAAAGCCCGACGAAGAGCCGCCGGCGCAATCCGCTGCCGCAGATTGGTCACCGCAAAGAACAAACCCCGCGCCTTGGCGCGGGGTTTGCAGGTGACCTCGAAGGCGTATGCCCTTGCCGCAGTTATTGCGGCAGCTTGTCGTCGACGCCCTCGACATAGAAATTCATGCCGAGGAGCGTAGCGTCATCGGAGCTTTCGCCTTCCTTGAGCCACGCCGTGCCGTCCTGCTTGTTGAGCGGACCGGTGAACGGCTTCAGTTCGCCGGACTTGATCTTGGCTTCCGTCGCCTCGGCCATGGCCTTCACGTCATCGGGCATGTTCGTGTAAGGCGCCATCGTCAGGATGCCGTCCTTCAGGCCGTCCCAGCTCGACGTCGTCTCCCACTTCCCATCGAGGAAGGCCTGGGTGCGCTTGACGTAATAGGCGCCCCAGGTATCGACGATCGCCGTCAGCTGTGTCTGCGGGCCTGCTGCGATCATGTCGGAGGCCTGGCCGAAGGCCTTGATGCCGCGTTCGGCGGCGACCTGCATCGGAGCGGTCGTGTCGGTGTGCTGGGTGAGGATGTCGACGCCCTGGTCGATGAGCGCCTTGGCGGCATCCGCTTCCTTGCCCGGATCGAACCAGGTGTTCGCCCATACGACCTTGATCTTGAACTCCGGATTGACCGAGCGGGCGCCGATGACGAAGGAGTTGATGCCCATCACCACTTCCGGAATCGGGAAGGAGGCGATGTAGCCTGCAACACCCTTCTGCGACATCTTGGCGGCGATCTGGCCCTGGATGTAGCGACCTTCATAGAAGCGGCTGTTATAAGTCGCAACGTTCGGTGCGGTCTTGTAGCCGGTCGCGTGCTCGAACTTCACGTCCGGGAATTTCTGGGCAATCTTGATCGTCGCGTCCATGAAGCCGAAGGACGTGGTGAAGATCAGTCCGCAGCCGGACCGCGCCAGGCGCTCGATTGCGCGTTCCGCGTCAGGGCCTTCCGGGACGTTTTCGAGGAACTGCGTCTCGACCTTGTCTCCCAGTTCCTTTTCGACCTGCTGGCGGCCGATGTCGTGGGCCTGCGTCCAACCGCCATCGGTCTTCGAGCCCACGTAGACGAAGCAGATCTTGGCCTTCTCCTGGGCGCTTGCGACTGATGCAAAGCCGAGCACCGCAGTCGTGGTTGCGAGGGCGAGGAGTAGTTTTTTCATTTTTGACCTCTGTCGGTTTGAGAGTTCCGTCTGGTTGTTGTTGTTCACCGGTCCGGCACAAACGGCTTGCCGAGCGATGCCGGCGTATTGATCAGGGTCATCCGCCGGTTGTGGGATATGAGAATGAGTACGACAATTGTCGCCACATAGGGAAGTGAGGAAAGAAACTGCGACGGAATGCCGATGCCGAAGGCCTGGGCATGAAGCTGGCTGATCGACACGGCGCCGAACAAATAGCCGCCGGCAACCACCCGCCAGGGCCGCCAGGAGGCGAAAACCACGAGGGCAAGCGCGATCCAGCCGCGACCCGCCGACATGTTCTCGACCCATTGCGGCGTATAGACGAGCGACAATTGCGCACCGGCAAGCCCTGCGCAGGCCCCGCCGAAAAGCACCGCCATGTAGCGGGTTCGGATGACGTCGACACCCAAGGCATGCGCGGAGCCGTGGCTGTCGCCCACCGCGCGTAGCTTCAGCCCTGACCGCGTCCTGAAGAGGAACCAGTGGATGCCCGCGACAATCGCCATCGAGAGATAGAAGATTGCGTCCTGCCGGAAGAGCAATGGGCCGAGAAATGGAATCTGCGACAGCACCGGTATGGCGATCGGTTGCAGCTTGATGCCCTGCATGCCCAGGAAACTCTCGCCCAGCATGCCGGACACGCCAAGGCCGAGCAGCGTCAGGGCGAGGCCGGTCGCCACCTGATTGGCGACGAGCGTCAGCGTCAGGAAACCGAACAGCAGCGAGGACAACGCGCCGGCAGCGACACCGGCGAGCACGCCGATATAGGGCGAGCCGCTGAGCTGCGTGGCGGCGAAAGCACAGACCGCCCCCATGATCATCATGCCCTCGACGCCGAGATTGAGCACGCCGGACCGCTCGGCGACAAGCTCGCCGGCTGCGGCAAGGACGAGGGGTGTCGCGGCCGTGATGACACTCAGGAGGATTGCTTCGACGATACCCATCAGTGCGCCTCATCCGCCTTGAGCGCCGCGAACCTCTCTCTCACAAGCCGGATGCGGTAGTGAATGAGCGTGTCGCAGGACAGCACGAAGAACAACAGCAGCCCCTGGAAGACGCGCGTCACCTTGTCGGAGACGCCGATCGAAAGCTGCGCCGCCTCGCCGCCGAGATAGGTGAGCGCCAGGACGAGGCCGGCGGCGATGATGCCGAGCGGATTGAGGCGGCCGAGGAAAGCGACGATGATCGCCGTGAAACCGTAGCCGGGTGAGATGACCGGCCTGAGCTGCTGGATCGCGCCGCTGACCTCCGAAATGCCGGCAAGCCCGGCAAGAGCGCCGGAAAACAGCATCGAGAACCAGATCATCTTGCGCGACGAGAACCCGGCGAAGCGCCCTGCCCGCTCGGACTGGCCGAGGACGGTGATCTCGAAGCCCCGCAGCGTGTAGCGCATCATGAACCAGACCGCGAGCGCCGCAATGATCGCGAAGGCAAATCCCCAGTGGGTGCGCCCGGAGGCGATCATTTCGGGAAGAATCGCATCCGCCCCAAAGGTCCGGGTTTCCGGAAAGTTCATCCCCTGCGGGTTGCGCCAGGGGCCGCGCACCAGCCAGTCGAGAAAGAGCTGGGCGACATAGACCAGCATCAGGCTCGTCAGGATCTCGTTGGTGTTCATATGAGCCTTCAGGAAGGCCGGGATCGCCGCGAACAGCGCACCACCGATCATGCCGAGCACCAGCATCAGCGGCAGTACGAGCGGCGACTGCCAGTCGTAGAAAACGACCGGCAGGATGGAGCCGGCGATCGCTCCCATGATGAACTGGCCTTCCGCACCGATGTTCCAGTTGTTGGAGCGGAAGCAGACGGAGAGCCCGACGCCGATCAGGATCAGCGGCGCGGCCTTGATCGCCAGCTCGTGCAGCGACCAGACCTCGCTCAGCGGCTCCACGAAGAAGCTGTAGAGCGCCGCCACCGGGTTCTTGCCGAGCAGCGCGAACATGATGCCGCCGAAGACGATCGTCAGCGCGAAGGCGATGAACGGTGACAGGATGGAAAACAGCGCCGAGACCTTGGCGCGCTTTTCGAGCTCAATGCGCATGTTCCGCTCCCGCGCCTTCGGTCTTGCCATGCATGCCGCCCATCAGCAGGCCGATCTTCTCGCGCGAGAGTTCGCGGGCCGGATAGGGATCGGAAAGCCGGCCCTCGCTGATCACCGCGATTTCGGTCGCCACCTCGAATATCTCGTCGAGGTCCTGGCTGATCACCAGGACGGCAGAGCCCGCCTTGGCGAGATCGACGAGCGCCTGGCGGATGCGGCTCGCCGCCCCCGCGTCGACGCCCCAGGTGGGCTGGTTGACGACGAGCACGGCCGGCTGCCGGTCGAGTTCCCGGCCGACGATGAACTTCTGCAGGTTGCCGCCCGAAAGCGAACCGGCCGGCGGGTCCTCGCCGCTCTTGCGCACGTCCATCGCCTCGGAAATTCGTTTTGCCGCGGCCTTGATCGCGCCCTGACGGATGATCTTCAAGAAACCGCCGCCGAGAAAGACGCGCCGGTCCGACTGATTGCGCGCCAGGACCAGATTGTCGGAAAGGGAGAGGGAAGAGACCGCCGCATGCCCATGCCGCTCCTCCGGCACGAAGCCAGCCCCCATCAGACGTCGTGCATTGATGTTTCTCGTTCCGACCGGCTTCTGGCGGATTTGCACGGCATTGTCGTCGGATACCGGATACTCGCCCGAGAGAGCGTCGAAAAGCTCGCTCTGGCCGTTGCCGGCAACACCCGCGATCGCCAGCACCTCGCCGGCCCTCACCTTGAGGGAGACGTCCTTCAGCGAAACCGCGAAAGGCGTGCGCGCCGCTACGGAAAGATGGCGGGCCTCGAGTTGCACGTCGCCTTTGGTGTTCGTGCCCTCGGGCGTCACCACTGCCACGTCGTTGCCGACCATCATGCGCGCCAGCGAAGCCGGCGTCTCGGCGCGCGGGTCGCAGGCGCCTGTGACCTTGCCATGCCTCAACACCGTGGCGCGGTCGCACAGGCGCTGCACCTCCTCGAGCCGGTGGCTGATATAGAGGACGGAGCGTCCCTCCGCCTTCAGTTTCAGCAGCGTTTCGAACAGCCTGTCGGCCTCCTGTGGGGTCAATACCGAGGTCGGCTCGTCGAGGATGATCAGCTGCGGATTTTGAAGAAGCGCGCGCACGATCTCGATGCGCTGCCGTTCACCGACGGAAAGATCGGCGACATGCGCGTTCGGATCCAGCGGCAGGCCGTAGACGCGCGACAGCCGCGAGGCCTCCTCGGCAACACGGGCGAGGGAAATGCTGCGGTCCATCGAAAGCGCGATGTTTTCGGCGACGGTCAACGCCTCGAACAGGGAGAAGTGCTGGAAGACCATGCCTATGCCGAGCTTGCGCGCCTCGCCGGGGCTGGTGATCCGGACATTGTCGCCCATCCACGAGATCTCACCGGCGGTCGGCGCGAGCACGCCGAACAGCATCTTCACCAGGGTCGATTTCCCCGCCCCGTTCTCGCCGAGGAGCGCGTGAATTTCTCCCGATTCTATTTGCAGATTGATTGCATTGCAGGCCGCGAACGAGCCGAACAATTTCGTCAGGTTGCTCACGGCCAGCAACCGGCCGCTCGCAATTTGTCCCTTAACAGGCACGCTGCCCTCTTTTCCCCTCTTTCGAACCCCTGCCGCCTATGGAACCCGGTCAGGGAATCAACAAAGTCGTTCCGCTCGTTTTTCTTGTTTCGAGATCCGTATGCGCTCGGCCAGCCTCGGCGAGCGGATAGGTCTGATTGATATTGATACGCACTTTGTTGCTTTGCACAACATCAAACAGGGAATTTGCACATGCCTCCAGCGCCGGCCGCGTCGCGACATAGGTGAAGAGCGTCGGGCGGGTCGCGTAGAGCGCCCCTTTCTGCGCCAGGATGCCGATATTGAACGCATCCACCGGTCCGGAAGAATTGCCGAAACTGACCCAGAGGCCGCGCGCCTTCAGGCAGTCGAGCGAGGCGGGATAGGTATCGCGGCCGACCGAGTCATAGACGACGTCGACGCCCCGTCCGCCGGTCAATTCCCTCACGCGTGAGACGAAGTTCTCCGTCCGGTAGTTGATGACATGGTCGTAGCCATGGGCGAGCGCCAGATCGACCTTCTCCTGCGATCCGGCCGTGCCGATAACCGTGGCGCCAAGCGCCTTGGCCCACTGCCCGGCGATCAGCCCGACACCGCCGGCGGCCGCGTGAAAAAGCAAGGTGGTCTCGGGGCCGACCTTGAAGGTCTGATTGAGCAGATATTGCGCGGTCATACCCTTCAGCATCATCGCCGCCGCAGTCTCGAGGCTGATCCCGTCCGGAACCTTGACCAGCTGGGAGGCATCGACATTGCGTTCGCTCGCATAGGCGCCGTCGGCGGAAGCATAGGCGACGCGGTCCCCGACGGAAAACATGCTGACCCCGTCTCCGACGGCGGTCACGATGCCGGCGCCCTCCTTGCCCGGGACGAAGGGCAGACCGGTTGCCGATTTATAGAGCCCGGTCCGGAAATAGACGTCGATGAAGTTGAGGCCGATGGCGACTTGTCGGATCTGCACTTCGCCGGGCCGGGGTGCCGCGAGCGTCACGCCCTCCATCTTCAGAACTTCCGGTCCGCCGAGTTCGCGAACGACGATCGCCTGTGGCATGAGCAACTCCTAGACGCGCCCGAGATTGGGAAAAATCTGCAGAACGAAACCGATGACGTAGAGATAGATCCCCGTCGCCACCGCGCCGACAACCACCCACGGCGGCGTCTCGAAATGCAGCAGCAAGGCATACATGCCGAGCGCCGACCAGACCATGAAGACGCCGAGATTGAGGGGCCTCAATCTTTTCACGCGCACCGGGTGCAGGAAGTTGATGGGCAGGAAGGTCAGCACGACGGAAAGGAAAACAGCAATCGATGCAGTCACTTCGCTCGCCTGGATGACAAAGAGCGTGAAAACGATCATGTTCCAGACGACCGGGAATCCGGAGAAGAAATACTCATCCGTCTTCATCCCCATATCGGCATAGTAGATGGCGCTCGACACCACGATGGCGCCGGCCGCCACGAAGGACCAGGGTTCCCCGATCATGCCGCTCTGGTAGAGCGCGAATGCCGGTAAGAGCACGTAGGTCACATAGTCGATGACGTTGTCGAGCGTATCGCCAGACCAGTTCGGCAGGACTTCCTTGACCTGCACCTTGCGCGCGATCGGGCCGTCGATACCGTCGACGAGCAGCGCCAGTCCCAGCCACCAGAACATGTCGACAAAACGATTCTCGGCCGCCGCCACCACGCCGAGAAAGGCCAGGAACGAGCCGGATGCCGTTAGCATGTGCACGGAAAAGGCGCGGATTTCGGCGTAGGGCACGCGTCTGTAGTTGAAGAATTTCATCTGCGAATGCCGCCTATCCCTTCGTTTCGTCTTTTCGCGCCATCGCCAGACCGCCGCTGACCCGCGATTGACGGCACTTCGGCGGTTAATATGCACCCTTTGCGAGGCATCGCCAGCAAAATTCACTTGCGTCAACCTTCAAGCGCAATTGTCCTGTGGACACGCTCCGATCCCGCCTCCGCTGTTTCAGCCCATTTATTTCAATGGGCTAAGCGGGTACAACGAAACCAAGACATTGACTTAGAGACGGACAAACGCTCGGGAAGCACCGGCCATGCAACATTATGACATTGCCATCATCGGCGCCGGACTTGCCGGCTCGCTGGCGGCGATCGCGCTTGCCCGCGACGGCCATCGCGTCGCGCTCATCGGGCCGAGGCCGGCCGTCGCCGACGGGCGCACCACGGCCCTCATGGACCAATCGATCGAGTACCTCAAGGGGCTCGGTCTCTGGGACGAGATCGAGCCTCTGACGGCGCCGCTCGTCGCCATTCACATCATCGATGGTACCAAGCGGCTCTTGCGGGCGCCTCCCGTCAATTTCCGTGCCGCCGAGGTGGGCCTCAAGGCCTTCGGCTACAACATCCCCAATGCACCCTTCCTCGAAATCCTGGAAAAGCGCGAAGAAGGCCTGACGGCGCTCGAGCGGATCGCCGCCCCGGCCATGACCTTCGACATCGGCGAAATCGAAGCGCGGGTGGGCCTCGAGGACGGGCGAACGATCACCGCGGATCTCATTGTCGGCGCCGACGGCCGCCGCTCTGCGGTTCGCGAGGCCGCGGGGATCGAGGCTTTCACCTGGTCCTATCCGCAAACGGCGGTCGTCCTGAACTTCGGCCACGAACTTTCGCATCAGGAGGTTTCGACCGAGTTCCACACGGAAAGCGGACCGTTCACCCAGGTGCCCCTGCCGGGCAACCGCTCGAGCCTCGTGTGGGTCCAAAAGCCGCGCGACGCGGAGGCAACGCTGAAGCTTCCGACGGACGTTCTGTCGCGCACCATCGAGGACCGGATGCAGTCCATTCTCGGCAAGGTGAGCGCCGAAGGGACGCCGCAATCTTTTCCGCTCTCCGGCATGACCGCCCGGCGCTTCGGCAAGGGACGCGCCGCGCTGGTCGGCGAAGCGGCGCATGCCTTCCCGCCGATTGGCGCGCAGGGGCTCAATCTCAGCCTCCGTGACGTGATGACGCTTGTCGACCTGATCGGCCGGCCGACCGGCGGACAGCTGGCAGCAGATATAGGAGACCGATTCGACGGCCGCCGCCGGATGGATATCGTCAGCCGGACGGCAAGCGTCGACCTGCTCAATCGGTCGCTGCTCTCGGATTTCTTGCCCATCCAGGCACTACGGGCCATGGGCCTGCAGTTCATCTCCTCTGCCGGTCCGCTGCGCGGCCTCCTGATGCGCGAGGGGATTCATCCAGGCAGCGCTCTGCGCTCGATCAAGGATAGCCTATGGGAAAAGATCGGTCGGAAGCGCGACGAAGGATTGCAGCACTAGAGCATTTTGCAGTCAGGTGGAATCACCTGACGTCGCACAAATGCGGCAAAAACAAAGGTTTAGAGCGGCGACGCGAACGTATGTGAGCGCATCCCGCTCTAGATCTGCACTGTCATCCCTCTCCCCCGCTCCGGCTCGCTTTGCTCAGCCGATTTGCGACAGGATGGGGAAGGTCTGCTGAAACCAGATGGCGACCGCGCTGATGAAGCCGAAGAGGAAGGCAAGGCCAGCCAGGACGAGAAGCGCGCCCATCAGCTTCTCGACGAGACCGAGATGGCGGCGGAACCGCATGAGGAAGCGCATGAAGGCCCCGGAAAAGCCGGCGGCGATCCAGAACGGCACGGCAAGGCCGAGCGAGTAGATGGCAAGCAGCATCGCCCCGTCGCCGACCGTCTCGCGCGCCGCGGCGACGCCGAGGATGGTGCCAAGGACCGGGCCGATGCACGGCGTCCAGCCGAAGGCGAAGGCGAGCCCCATGATATAGGCGCCCGACAGCGTCGCCGGCTTGCCGCCGCCATGAAACCGCGCCTCGCGGGCAAGCAGGCCGATGCGCAAGACGCCGAGGAAGTGCAGCCCCATGACGACGATGATGATGCCGCCGATGCGTGAAAGGAGATCGATATATTGCCTGAGCAGGAGGCCGATCGACGAAGCCCCTGCCCCGAGCGCCACGAAAACCGTGGCAAAGCCCAGCGTGAAAAACAGCGCCGCCGGCAGGACCGCCCGTCGCGTGCTGCCGACGGTCGCCGCATCTCCGCCGCGGAACTGATCCACCGATACACCGGCCATGTAGCAGAGGTAGGGCGGGACGAGCGGCAGGACGCACGGCGAAACAAACGACAGAGCGCCGGCAAGAACGGCGGTCCAGATGGAAACATCGGCAATCGACAAAATTCGGAACTCCGGCACTCGGCTCGTGGCTTTCTTACCTGCATGTATACAGCGACACCAATCACCTTTCGGCGATCATTTTGCCGCACTGGATTATCGGAGGACGACTTCGCCGGGATCTAGACCTGGCACCACGGCCTTGGCAGGACTCTTAGCTTGGAAGCGGCCCGTAATGCTGGCTTCGCGCAATTTTTCGGTTGACCGGCACGAAACGTGCGTGCATATGTCCGCCACTTCCGCGGGCTCCCAGAGCCGGCACGGGAGCGCGTAGCTCAGTCGGTAGAGCAACTGACTTTTAATCAGTAGGTCCAGGGTTCGAATCCCTGCGCGCTCACCACGGCACAATTAAATGCCGAGTTGCATAAGCGTGCGGGTTTGCACCGTTTGCGGGAGCTCACCCCCCTCAAGAGCAGCCCTAGATCACACCGATCACCCTGCCGTTCGGGTCAAGGTGGCAGCTCACTCGCGCCCGACGGACCTCTATGCCGCCCCGGCCTGCGTAGTCTATGCGCACCGTGAGCGGGGCCATGCGCTCGCCGCGGCGCTGCGAGACGAGAGGACCGGCGCTTGCCGCGCGTACACGCACGGCGCCAAGGGGCAACGCAGCCGATGTGATCGCCTGCAGACAGACGCTTACCGCGGCGCCCGGGTCATCCGAAATCGCGCCCGTTGTCACCGGGTCCGTCACGGGACGGCCCAAAACGCCTTGCTCGTATTCGCCGCGGTCGCCAAGCCCATTCCCTAACGGCAAAAGGATAAATGGCAGGCCGATGGATGGCGCTGCGCCCGTTGCGGGAGCAATGCCGGCTATCGCTCCTGCACGGACCCCCTTTGGAGTGCCGCCACCCTTTAGCGATCCAGTGACCAGACCAGGCAAAGCACCGATCGAAACAGATGGCGCTCCCTTGCCTTTCGAAGACGCGGCTCCCCCACCGGATTTCGCCAGTTTGCCGCCACTCTGATAGCCGGCGTTGCCGCTAGCCCCACTGTTTGGTCCCGCGTACGCGCCGGCCTTTACCCTGCCTCCTGCACTGTTCCCTGGAGAGCCGCCACCCTTGCCGGCCGCCACACCACTTCCGGAAGATGTCGCATGGCTCTTGCCGATATCCCCGCTGCCTGGTCCCGCCGTCGCGCCGGCCGAGGCTCCGGCCTGCGCTCCGCCTCCGGTGCTGCTCCCTGACACGCCGCCACCTTTGCTACCCGCCGTGGCGGCGCCGATCCCGAGACCGCTGAAGCTAGCGCCTCCGCTAAGGTCAAGAGCTGGGGCCAGACCCATTGCAACTGCAACCAAGAATGTGGCAGTCAGGTAGGTGCGCATCACCATTGTCCTCATCTAGACATATCAACCCTCGGCTTCCCTTTTACCAAAGGCCAGGCACCAGCCGCCTGGGGAGAAGCGCATCGGGCAACGCACTCGGTGCAGGCTGGATACCCGCCCTTTGGCGCGCGGTAGCGGGCTTGCGGTCATGGATTTCCTTCGGCACCGCCACACGCTCGCGGCCACCGCCCCGATCGCGCCCGTCCGCTATCACCCGCCGCCGCGCCGCTTGTACCGCTGCGTCGCGTTCCCGGCGAGCGGTGTCGAGCTCCCGAGCGAGCGACCTTGCCTTCTTGCGTTCCAGTGCGAGTTCTTCGCCAGCGCGCCTCACTGCAGCCTCGGCCATGTGGCGAGCCAGCACAGCGGCAGCCGTCTCTGCCGCTCCTACATTCGCGTCGGGCTCCGGAAAAGCGGCCGATTGGCGGGCCTGGGCGAGATCACCCCCATCCGCTATCGCCCGCCGCTGCGCCGCCCGTATCGCCGCGTCGCGTTCCTGGCGAGCAGTGTCGAGATCGCGAGCGAGCAATCTTGCCTTCTCCCGTTCCAATGCGAGCTCTTCGCCAGTCCGCCTGGCCGCAGCCTCGGCAATCTGGCGAGCCAGCACGACGGCGGCTATCTCCGCCGCTGCCAAATGGGCGGCATCGGGCTCCGGGGCAGCCGACGATCGGCCGGCCGCGGCGAGATCGCGCTCGTAAGCTCCAAGCTTTTGCCGCGCCTCAACAAGCGTTCGTCTCTCATCGGCCAGGGCCGCTTCAGCGGCGTCTCGTGCCCTGAGCGCGGCAGCCTTTGACCGCATTGCTCCAGCGGCTTTGGCCTCCAACTCTTCGGCTAACCGCAGCACCACCGTCAGATCACGCGCGAGTGTTTCGGCTCTTTGGCGCTGCCTTTCGGCGACACGCCGCATCGCATCCAGGTCTCTTCTGGCCGCCGCCAAGGCGCGGCGGAGAATTTCCTCCAGCTTACCACCGGCCAATTGCAAGTCGTTCCTGGTTGCATCGACTTGCTCACTCGCCGCGAGACGCTGTTCCTGCGGTGCGGCGCCCTTGGCGCGTTCACGGGAGGTCAACTGACGAGCCTCGTAGATCGAGGTGTCCGCAGCTTCCCCGTCTCGAGCCGCCGCATCCGCCGACGGCCCGACCTTCATGACTTCGAGCTCGGCCTGCGCAGCACCGAGCAGAGCTCCGGTTCTCTGAAGGTCGAGCTTTCCCATTGTCTCAATAGGAATGAAGTCTGTCAGGCGCGCCGCATCGGCTATGCTGCCGAGCGACGCTTGCCGTCCCGAAGCGCGCATCTCGAGCATGTCTTGTGGAGCGAGTCTGTCGGCAGATGCTGCCTGCTCTCCCGCGGGGGATCCAAGTAGCAAAACGAGGCCGAACGAAATGAGGCTGAGCGTTGCCATAGCTAAGTCCCGCCGGGCGCCTTGCGATCATACTGCCTTGGTTCGCAACTCGCTAGAGGGACACGGGGCTGGCGCGTTTGCCAGCGGCGTTATCAGCGGCCACGCGATTGTGACGTATGAACGATCACGCGCTTCGGTTAGTATTCACAAGATTTAACAAACGTAACATAGCGTTACTGGCACGCATACCTCAAACATTCAAGTCAAATTCAGGAACAAATCAAATGACTCGGCGTTGTACCCCACGTATAGCAAGGGAGTACGACAGATGAATGCCAAGATCATCATTGTTTCTGCGATCGCCACGGGCATCTTCGCCGCGCCCGCTATTGCAAATGACAGCAATCAAGGCGCTGTAACAGGTGCCGCAGGCGGCGCCGTTACTGGTGCAATTATTGGCGGCCCCGTCGGTGCTGCCGTCGGTGGCGCCGTTGGTCTGGTTGCCGGCGCGGTGATCGCTCCGCCGCCGCGACAGGTTACGACCTACGTGCAGCAGCAGCCTATCCCGGCTGACACGGTCATGATCAGGGAGCAGATCGCCGTCGGCCGACCGCTGCCGCGCACGGTTGTCCTGACGCCCATCCCGGAGAACCCGGCCTATGCGTATGCTGTCGTCAATCAGCAGCGCGTTATTGTCGATCCGAAGACCTACACGGTGGTACAGATCGTGCGGTAACGGCCCAAGGCCTTTCGCTCAATGCAGCGGAGGGCCTCCCTCATGAGCGCGCCCGCGGTGAGATTGATGCCGCAGGGCGCGACTGTGGCTCATACACATCGACCGATCAACAAAAATCATCAGGCCGAGAATTCCCCTTTCGTTCGGAGCGGATTCGCACTTTATCAGGTGAGATCAAGGAAACGACCCGGCAGTTTCCTTGTGGACCCATCCGGAGGCCTGCCGCCATGTTCACCGCCCTGCTGATTGCCTCGCTCGTGGCACCTTCCGGTGGCGCTTCTGCCACGTCCAGCGTGGATGACCTGCAGGCGGATTTCGAGACTGCCGTCGCCTGCCGACAAATTGACGGCCGCAAGGTGTGGAAGGGAGAAATCGCCTACTACATCCAGTCCTTTGTCTACGAGGGCGAGGCGGCGGCTGCGGAGGAAGTTGCCGACGCGGTGCTGCCCGAGGACAACACGCCGGAAACCGTCAAGGAATTCGAAGAGGCGTGCGCCCTCTCCGGATCCGCCGGTCCGCACGCCCGAAACTAACCGCTGCCTGCTCGACCGCTCGCCGGCCGATTGGCACTGCGCATCTTCAACGGGCTCTCCCCATATTCCCGCCGATAGGCACGCGAGAAGGTCGACAAGCTGTCGAAGCCGCAGCGCAGCGCGATATCGCGCATCGGGATGCCGGAGTCGCGGACGAGCCGATGGGCGACCTGTAACCTCAGGCGCAGATAGTAGGCGCCGGGGCTGATCGATAGCCCTCTTGAAAAAAGCAATTCGAGCTTGCGCGGCGAAATGGCGAGCCGCCGCGCCAGGGCCGCGACCGTGATCGGCCGCTCCAGGGTGCGTTCCATCAGCCTTATCGCTCCAGCAAGCTCGGGATCGCGTGCCTCGATGCGTCCGAGGGAGACGAAGGGCTGAATATCGGTCGGGCTGTGCATCTGGTCGTAGACAAAAATGCTCGCGACATCGAGAGCCAGGGCCGAGCCCAGCCGCTCGGTGATCAGATGCAGCATCATGTCAAAGGTCGGCGATGCGCCGCCCGAGGTCCAGTATTTGCCGTCCGTCACGAAGCGGTCGCCGATCACCGTCAGGGCAGGAAACGCCTGGCTGAAGTCTTCGAGTTCTTCCCAATGCGCCGTCGCCTTGCGGCCATTCAGCAATCCGGATCGGCCAAGCAGCCAGCAGCCCGATTCGATACCGGCGACGATGTCGAAATGGCGGGCGCACTCCTGCAGGCCCGCGAGAAATCGTTTGCCGACGTGCCGGTCGAGATTGAAGCCGCCGATCACCAGGAGAAGGTCGCCGGCAAGCGGCAGCGAAAACCGGCCATCCACCGGTATCGGAATATTGCAGGTCAGCTTCACTGCCTGCCCGTCGCCCGAGAGAAGGCGCCAGCGAAAGACCGGCCGGCCGGCGACGCGGTTCGCAGCCCGCATCGGATCGAGCACCGAGGCGAGCGACATGATGGATGATTCGGGCAGAACCACCACGACCACTTCGATCGGAGAACGTTTTTCGGAGGCCGCTGTCATGCGTATAATGTCAAAATTCATGCGCAACATGTCAACGCGCAAAACTCATGTTCCGGCATTATCAGGAAGCAATCGGTCTCTTCCGCGCGGCCTTCAAGCCCCGCGCAGAGACGTTCCCCTTTCCGCGATTTTTCCGGGCGGGCCGGCTGGAGCCATATCCGCCGGCCTGTTTTTTCGCCGCACGCGCAAGTGATTCCCAAAAGCGCCATTTTTCGCAGACTTGTTCCCGATTAGTTGCTACTCTCGTCGCCGACAACAGGAGGCATCTGTGATGATCAGAAATGTGCTTGTTGCAATGTTCGGCGCCTCTGTGGCCGCCGCCCCCGGCTACGCGGCAGACATCACCGAAGCGCCGGAACCGGCCCCGGCCGTCGTCGAAACGACGCCGGCCTTCGTTTGGACCGGCGGCTATGTCGGCCTGCAAGGCGGCGGCGGATGGCTGAACAGCGATCTCAGCGTTCCGGGCGCCAGCACCTCGGAAGATTTCAGCGGCGGAATTTTCGGCGCCTTCGCTGGGTACAATTATCAGATGGGCGACTGGGTCGTCGGCGTCGAGGGAGACGTCAGCTACAATTGGAACGACAAGAACTTCACGGTCTTCGGCGCGAGCACTGAGGTCGGGACGGATGTGTCCGGATCCGTACGCGGCCGGGTCGGCTATACGCTCAGCGAGAAGGCTCTTCTTTACGGCACCGGCGGCTGGGCCGTCACACGCGGATTCGTCGACGTAGCCGGGGCGCCGAAGGAGAAGGAGACCTTCAACGGCTGGACGATCGGCGGCGGCATCGACTACGCCTTTACCAACAGCATGTTTGGCCGCGCCGAGTATCGGTACAATGATTTCGGCGACAAGGACGCCGGCGGTGTCAATGTCGATCTCGACCAGCATCAATTCACGGTGGGCGTCGGCGTCAAATTCTGAACTCGCCCATGCCGTCCCGATCTGAACCCCGGCCTCGCGCCGGGTTTTTTCTGAAAGCGTGGCGGGGAATAGGCCGGCAACCAAGCCCCCCAAAGCGCAGCACGTCCACTCCGGCGCGGAAACTAACCGCAGCAGCACCTTGAATTGTCGAGCGATTGAGGAATCATGCAGCGGATGTAGCAAGAAAGGGTGCAGCGAGTCGGGCTGGGCAGCAAAACGGGGGAGCTATGGATGGGAAAGTTTCTCGAGTTTCTCGGAGGCGCGATCGTCATCGGCACGCTCGTCGTGCTCGCTACGATGTTGATGCCCTCACCCGATGTCAGAACCCTGCTTGCCGTTCTTCCCTGGGCCTTTTCGACGATCGCTGGCGGGCTGATCCTGGTGGCATTTGGCGGCATGCTCGATCACCTCGTTGCGATCCGCGCCGCGGCCGAGCGGCAGGCGGACATCTTTCAACAACTCCTCGATAGGCGCGCGCCGGCAAAGAAGGAGCAGGGCAACACGTAGGCCGGAACCTGGTGGACTTCTCTTCGTTTCGCTCTGCGAAGGAGAACCCGAATGGCCATGAAGAACACGAATGCCGAACCCGGGCAGAAAAAGCCCGAAGATGTCCATCCGCCGGCAGAACGACGGGAGAATGTCGACGAGGCTTCGATCGCTCCTCCGGTCGTACAGCCTCCCGGCACAAAGGACAGCAGCGAAAAACCGAAGGTCAATCCGGTGACCGGTGGGGCAATGTAAGGCGACGGAACTTACTGCATGCATCCTAATCGACCTTGATTTAAGGAGACATGCAGCAATTCAAAGTGCTACAGCGACGTTCGCGCGTCTGATAAGACGCGCGGCGCTGTAGCGTATCCACCTGTTGGAAAGCCTCACGGGCCGCCTGCCATCGATCCGACAACCACCATCACCAGCGCATCGACATCAATCTCGCCATTGATGGTGATCTTGTCCCCGGATCGGCCGACTCGCAGTTTCGACGGATTCTCCGCCGACTGGCGTTCCAGTTCCTCGACGAGAGCCGCGATCGCCTTCGCCTCCAGTTTGTCGCCGTTCAGATTGCTGGTACCCATTTCCAGAAAACGCCTTCCTTGCGTTCGGGATAATGTTTGAATTCGCACTCGAACAGCCGGCCGTAGGAGCCCGCTTCTTCGAGGGCTGCTTCCGAAGGCGGGTTCATCCCTGTGCCGGGAGCGAACCAGTCTTCCAAAAGATCATCGGGAACGTATGCCCCTACCCTCAAGGGAGGGCTGCTCAAAACGGCGTCCATCTCTCTCGGTGGCGGCATGCGATCCTCCTCTCACGTCCCAAACAAGACGGCGGCCTGGAAGTTCCGGGCCGCCGCGCTCGAGGTAAAAGGAGATCACCTATATGCTCGACTTTTTTCTTCAGAGTGACAGAGAATAGCCTTTCGCTGGGGGATGCTGTCATGAGCGCTGCAAGACTTCTGCTGATCATGCCGCTGGGCGCTGCCTTCGCCTATGTGTCGATTGTAAGCCTGGTGTTTCTTTCGCAACGTACCCTGCTCTATCCCGGTACCAGCGCGATACATGCTCCCGAGCGCGCGACCTGGGGCAAGAACGCATACATCAACACGCCCGACGGAGAGACGCTCCATGGACTCTACAGCCAGGGCGAAGCCGACAGGCCGTGTGTGCTGCTGTTTTTCGGAAACGGTGACCGCGTCGACAGTTACGATTTTCTCGCACACGCACTGGCCGCCCGAGGCATTGGATTGCTGGCGATTTCCTATCGCGGCTATCCGGGATCGACCGGCGCGCCGAGCGAGGCGGGACTGCTGACCGACGGTATCGCCGCGTTCGACTGGCTCTCGGCACGCCCCAATAGCAATATCGTCGTGCTGGGCCGGTCGCTCGGCACTGGCGTTGCCGTGAACACAGCCGTACTAAGGCCGGCCGCTGGCGTCGTCCTCGTGTCCGCATACTTGTCGGTTCTATCGGTCGCGCAGACGCGCTATCCGTTCTATCCGGTTGCGCTTCTTATCAAGGATCCCTTCCGCTCGGATCTCAAAATAGCGAAGGTGAGACAACCAAAGTTGTTCATCCACGGCCGGCTTGACGACAGCATCCCCCTCTCTTCGGGCGAGGCGCTGTACCGCATCGCTCCCGAACCAAAGCAGATGCTGATCGAAGATGGCTCGGGTCACAACGATATTTGGAACGACAGCACGGTTGGCGACGTGATCCGCTTTGTGGAGGCGCTGGAAGAAGACGACACCTAGAGCGGGATGCGCTCACATACGTTCACGTCGCCGCTCTAAACCTTTGTTTTTGCCGCATTTGCGCGACGTCAGGTGATTCCACCTGACTGCAAAATGCTCTAGAGGCCGTCAGGCAGCGGCGATCGTGAGTTCGGCGCTAGCTTGTCACCCATTTCTGAGGTACGGCGTTACCTATGCCTATCGGTCGGACAGCGCGCAGCCGCACGACGTTGTTCACTTTAGTGGGCGCTCTTCCGCGCGACCGGCGCCAGTCGATCGACGAGTTCAAATCGATCACCAAGTATCTCCAGGAGGCGTCTCGTGCTTGACGTCCTGGGCAACCGCACATACCGCCACCTTTTCCTGGCTCAGGTGATCGCCCTCATCGGAACCGGCCTCGCCACCGTGGCGCTCGGCCTCCTCGCCTATGAGCTGGCGGGGCGCGAAGCCGGAGCGGTGCTCGGTACGGCGCTCGCCATCAAGATGATCGCCTATGTCGGCGTCGCTCCCGTCGCAGCCGCCGTCGCCGAACGGCTCCCCCGGCGCGCGATGCTGGTCTGTCTCGATCTCGTCCGCGCCGCAGTGGCGCTTTTGCTGCCTTTCGTCAGCGAAGTCTGGCACGTCTATGTGCTGATCTTCGCGCTGCAATCGGCATCGGCCGCCTTCACCCCGACCTTCCAGGCAACCATTCCGGATGTGCTGCCCGACGAGAAGGAATATACGCGCGCCCTTTCGCTCTCGCGGCTAGCCTACGACCTCGAAAGCGTCGTGAGCCCGATGCTGGCGGCGGCGCTGCTGACGGTGGTCAGCTTCCACGACCTATTCGCAGGCACTGTGATCGGTTTTCTCGCTTCAGCCGCCCTGGTTGTGTCGGTCGTGCTGCCGAGCCCGAAGCCGGCGGAACGCCGCGGCATCTACGATCGGACGACACGTGGCCTGCGCATCTATCTCGCCACGCCACGGCTGCGGGGACTGCTTGCGCTCAACCTGGCGGTCGCCGCGGCCGGATCGATGGTCATCGTCAACACCGTTGTTCTCGTCCAGGCAGAATTCGGCCTCACGCAGCGTGACACCGCCCTTGCGCTTGCGGCGTTTGGCGGCGGCTCGATGATCGCGGCCCTGCTGCTGCCGCGGCTGCTCGACAAGGCGCCTGACCGCACCGCCATGCTGACGGGTGCCAGCGTTCTCGTCGCGGCGCTGTTCATCGGCGTGTTCGTGACGAGCTTCGCAAAGCTTTTGCCGCTGTGGCTGGCGGTCGGCCTCGGCTATTCGCTGGCGCAGACGCCATCCGGCCGGCTGCTCCGCCGTTCGGCGCATCCGGAGGACAGGCCCGCGCTCTTTGCCGCACAGTTCGCGCTGTCGCATGCCTGCTGGCTGATCACCTATCCGCTCGCCGGTTGGCTCGGAGCCACCGTCGGTCTGCCGGCGACTTTCGCCACACTCGGGGTGATAGCCGCCGCCGCAATCTTGATCGCCACACGGCTCTGGCCAGCGCACGATCCATACGAGATCGACCACGTCCATGATGGGCTTGACGAGGATCATCCGCATCTGATCGGTGCCGAACGTATCGGCAACAGGCGCAGGCATACCCATGTCTTCGTGATCGACAGCCATCATCCCGATTGGCCGACCGAACGATGAGCGAGCCGCCGTCTATGTTGTATGTTTCCTCGCCTTCCTGCCGATTAGAATCGTGCGGTGCAATGCGATGCGCCGGGCCACGGAAGGACAGTGTTTGCCACCTACCTGACCGGAGCGTCGGCGGCATGCGGCGCGGGCTGATGGTCTCCCTGGCACTGTCCGCCACGCATGTGACGATGGCCGCGGGCATAGCCTTGTTCTCGCTGCCGCTCGTGTCGGCATGCTTGAGAGCTACGGTTCGGCGCCGCTGCCGCTGAAGAGACCTTGTCGCCGGTTGGATCAGCATTCCTCCGGCGGATTCAGCTGGCGAAACTGCATCAGCAACAGCAGATCGTAGACGATCTTCAATGCACCGCAGATGAGCAGCGGCCATGCTCGCATCGAGGCGGCAAAGAGGGCGCCCGCCAGTGCCGGACTGGCTGCAGCGGCAAGACTACGCGGCACCGACGTGAAGCTTGCTGCGGCGGCCCGCTCGGCCTCGGTGACGACGGCCATCACGTAGGACGAGCGCGTCGGCACGTCCATCTGGGACAGGGCGGCCCGGACGAGCAGAAAGGCAAGCGCTACGGGCAGTGTGGGCGCAAGCGCCGCCAGCATCAGGGCGATGCTGGACGGAATATGTGTAAACACCATCGTGTTGATCAGGCCGATGCGTCGCGACAGCCATGCGGCCACAGGAAACGACAGCGCCGAGAGCAGGCCCGACCAGAAGAAAAAAACACCCGCCTCTGAAAGCGACAGGCTAAACCGCTCGAAGAGCCAAAGGGCGAGCAGCGATTGAACGACGAAGCCGCCGGCGAAGGCGTCGAGACTGAATAGGGCCGCCAGCTTGAATACGATATGGCGCGACGGGCCGAGCGCGGCTGCAGCGCTCGCATCGGCTGCCGGGCGGCGGGGAATGCGCGCGTAGAACAGGCCGCCGAGCAGCCCCAGAAGCGCGTAAACGACAAACATGGCCCTGATGCCGCCAAGCCGGTCGAGACCTATGGGGGCCAGAACGTCGGGTACCGCTGCAGCGAGTCCACCTATGGCTCCGGCGAACGCGCCAACGAGGCTGTATCGCGCGAACATCCTGGTTCGCTCTTGCTCCGTCACTTCGCGTGTGAGCACGGCGTGCTCCAATGGCACGAATACGCTGACACTGCCGGCGGAGGGATTGATCGTGCCGGCAAACGCGATGACCAGGAGCAGCGCGTAGTCGTGGACAACGGCAAAGGCCACACCCGTCGCGATCATCAAGCTCGCGCCAGCCAGCAGGAGCTGGCGGTGATCGTGCCTGGCCCCGAGGAAGCCGACACCTATCGTCAGCAGCGCGGAGCCAAGGAGCGATGCGGTCGCGATGACACCGACCTCGAGGGGCGTAAATCCAAGCGCGAGCAGATAAATTGGCAACAGCACCGCCACGAAGGCGTCGCCAAAATCGCGCAGGGCGCGCGCCGCGAAGAGGAAGGTTGCAGGATGAATCCGCGGCACCGATCTGGTCTCTCGATCGTTGGTAATTTGCATCAGTGGTGTGACGTTTTCCTGCTCCACAACTGAAGCCGACAAATGATGCCGGAACGGAGCGTCGATTGCCACTGGCCGGTAAAGCCTTTAGGCCTTCCTCCCCCTACCGCGTTCCTCGATCCCGGCGAATTGGCGAATGAGCTCAGCTCATATAAGGCGGCCGGTCTCTGCATTTGCTTCAGGCCGAGCCGCTTGACAGCGCCGGACAAAGAGCGGAAAACACCCTGCATGGGGTTGCGATCGCCCCACGAGGCGACAGCCGAAGCATCGCGTCCATTCAACCGCTCACACGGGAGGACGCGTTATGTCGTCACTTCTTGAAATCTCCCCCGAGAAACTTGTCCGCCTTATCGGCACGCCGAAATGCCCCGCCCTCATCGATGTCCGGATCGACGAGGACTTTGACGAGGATCCGCGCTTGCTGCCCGGTTCGGTCCGGCGCGACTATCGCAATGTGCAGGGGTGGGCCGCAGAACTCGATTCAGACTCCGCAGTCGTAATCTGCCATCGCGGCAAGAAACTCAGCTACGGCGTTGCCGCCTGGCTTCGCAACTATGGCATTGCCGCCGACGTTCTCGAGGGCGGCTTCGAAGCCTGGGGCAAGGGCGGCTATCCGGCCGTACCCGCTTCCGCGATACCGGAGCGCGACGCCAGCGGCCGCACCGTCTGGGTGACAAGGGCACGGCCGAAAATCGACCGCATCGCCTGCCCATGGCTGATCCGCCGTTTCGTCGATCCGCAGGCCGTCTTCCTGTACGTGTCGCCGTCGGAAGTCGAGACGGTTGCCGAGCGCTTCGCAGCGACTCCCTTCGACATTGATGCCCCGGTCCGCTGGAGTCACAAGGGCGAGCTTTGCACCTTTGACGTCATGGTCGAGGAATTCGGCCTTTCGACCGAACCGTTGCTGCGGCTTGCAACCATCGTGCGCGGCGCGGATACGTCCCGCCTCGATCTTGCGCCGCAAGCGCCCGGTCTGCTTGCGGCATCACTCGGCCTGTCGCGCATGTATGCCGACGACCTCGAGCAGCTGGAGGCCGGGATGCTGCTCTACGACGCCTTTTACCGCTGGTGCCGGGATGCTACCGACGAAACGCATAACTGGCCGTCGCCGAAGAAGGATTTGTGAATGTCCGAGATTGCAAACAGGGCCGCGCCGGCTGCGGCGCGGCAAGAATACGCTCACGGAATTCCTTTCGGCGATGCGGTACGCGTCTGGGCAAGGATTGCGGCCCTGAGCTTCGGCGGTCCGGCCGGCCAGATTGCCGTGATGCACCGTATCCTCGTCGACGAAAAGCGCTGGATCGGCGAGCACCGCTTTCTGCATGCCTTGAATTACTGCATGCTGCTGCCTGGACCCGAAGCGCAGCAGCTTGCCGTCTATATCGGTTGGCTGCTGCACCGCACCGCCGGCGGTCTCGTCGCCGGCACGCTGTTCGTGCTGCCGGGCTTCCTCGCCATTCTCGGCCTGAGCTACATCTACGCGGCTTTCGGCAATGTCACCGTCGTCGAAGGGCTGTTCTTCGGCCTGAAAGCCGCAGTGCTCGCCGTCGTCGTCCATGCCGTGTTCCGGATCGGCGGCAGGGCGCTCAAGAACCAACTGATGATCGGCATCGCCGCGGCGGCCTTCATCGCGATCTTCTTCTTCCGGGTGCCGTTCCCGCTGATCATCCTGGCGGCGGGCATTATCGGCTATGTCGGAGGCCGCTCCGGCTCGCCGCTCTTCCGGATCGGTGGCGGTCACAAGGCGGGGACAGGACCCGTCCTCAATGACGAGGATTCGGTGCTGGGAGAGGAAATCCCGGCCCATGCCCGTCCGAATCTCGCTTGGTCGCTCCGGGTCTCCGCGGTGTTCCTCGCATTGTGGCTCGTACCGCTGGCGCTGCTGATCTTCTTTCTAGGCGCGGATAACGTCTTCACGCAGATCGGACTATTCTTCAGCCAGATGGCCGTCGTCACCTTCGGCGGAGCTTATGCCGTGCTCGCCTATGTCGCCCAGGAGGCAGTCCAGCATTACGGCTGGCTGAAACCCGGCGAGATGCTCGACGGTCTGGGCATGGCGGAGACGACGCCGGGGCCGCTGATCATGGTTGTCCAGTTCGTCGGTTTCATGGGGGCCTACCGTGATCCCGGATCGCTGAACCCGATGACGGCTGCGACGCTTGCGGCGGTCCTGACGACCTGGGTGACCTTCGTTCCCTGCTTCCTTTGGATTTTCCTTGGAGCGCCCTTCATCGAACGGCTGCGCAACAATGTGGCGCTCACGGGCGCGATGTCGGCGATCACCGCCGCCGTCGTCGGCGTGATCCTCAACCTTGCCGTCTGGTTCGGACTGCACACGCTGTTTGCAGAGGTGGTGACGTGGAGGCTCGGATGGTTTGCGCTCGACGTGCCGGTACTCAGCTCCCTCGTCCTGCCGTCGCTGGTTCTCAGCGTGGCCGCGGGCTTGGCGATCTTCCGGTTTCGCGCGTCAATCATCTCGACCCTTCTGGCCTGCGCCGTGGCTGGCCTCGTTTGGACGATAATCGCAGGGATCTGACGGTTGCGGAGGTCTTACGTCAGGCGTCTGCGAGCAGTCGCCGAGAGCCAGGAAGAATGCAGCCGATAGCGGAACGGAACGAGGTTCTCGGTCCCCTGCCCCATATCCATTCCGGGTCCCGAGGATCTCGCCGGTATGGGATCGACAACGACCTCGTCTCAGCGATCCGGGCCCAGGCGGGAGCGGTTGCGCCCCCTATGCGACCTCGCCGCCTGCAGCCCCCCGAAGGCAGCTAAGTACTTGAATTTTTTGGCGACCCCTGCAGGACTCGAACCTGCGACAACCTGCTTAGAAGGCGCTTCCACAGCCGGTTCCGTGGCAATCACACTAGGTTCATGGGTGTTTATAGATGTTCATTTTCCTTTTAGTTTCAACTGCTTATTGACATTCTCTAATTTTTTTGTTTACTTGTGTTCAGCGACGATACGACCTTCCTGAGACCACTGTGAAGGCAGCGGAAGATGCAAAAGAGGTCAACGAATCGAGCGGCTCTGACCCACCAATTCTGCGTCTCCGTCAAGCCGACCGCAGCCACGAAGGAGTACCATGACGGGCAGAGCAGACTGGCCCTTCGCGTCTCCAAAGCGGGCTCAAAGACCTGGACGATGCGATATCGTCTGTTTGGGAAAGAACAACGTTTGAACTTGGGGCCGTTTAGTCTCGTCGGTCTCGCCGCCGCTCGCAAACGATGCGCCGAAGCGTCACTGCTGGTTCTTTTGGGAAGGGATCCTCGGCACCGGCCTTGCGCCGCCGAGGCGTCCTTCACCGAGGTGCCGAGAGCGGCGGCGCCATCATCCGAGCCGCTCGTACCTCTAGAATACCCTGTGAGACCGCCGGTGCAAGCGAGCACCGGAGCATCGCTGATGCTTGCTGAGGTTGCGCAGCTCTATCTGGAGGCCTGCGAGCTTGGCAAACACAGGCCCCGCAANGCGTTTTTCGAAGGCGAATTCAGGTGCATGCACACCGATCACCACCAGCCCCTGATTCCGGTACTTCTCAGCCCAGGCTCGAACATAGGGCACCGTTCGGATGCAGTTGATGCAGGAGTATGTCCAGAAATCAACGAGCACGACCTTGCCGCGCAGCTGCTCGACCGTTAGCGGCTCGGAGTTGAGCCACGTTACGGCGCCCTCCAGCGGCGGGAAGGCCCCTTCGACCGGTAGGTTGCTACGATAGGTCTGATGCTGAACATCCGTGGTTGGTGCGGCACGATGGCTCGCCTTCGCTTCGGAGGAGCCGACGCGGAGCCGGTTCAGGAGCGACTGCTCAAGGCTCGTCGTGCCCGCATAGGACAGGCGCGCAAGCAGCCCCGTGTCGAGGCCGAGCGCAATTGCCATCACGCCCGCCAGCACAGCGATACCGAGGCCTTGGCGAAGACGCTCGCCGAGACCGAGCGACCGCTTCATCGAGGCGAATACC
>NZ_LPUX01000049.1 GCF_001651865.1 Sinorhizobium glycinis | reverse complement strand
CGGTGACCGCGCCGCTCGTCTGCGAGGCTTCGCCGATCACCGGCGCGTCGTTGGTGCCGGTGACGGTGATCGTCACCGTCTCGGTATCAACGGCGCCGTTGTCGTCGGTGACGGTGACGGTGAAGGAGAGGGTGAGCGTCTCGCCGGCGCCGAGGAACTGCACAACGGCGTTCGGCACCTCGTAGCTCCAGCCGCTCGACGCCGCGGTGAAGCCGGAGGTCAGCGTGTCGATCTGCGCCGCGGTTAGCGAGCCGCCGCTCCAGTTCGGCTGGCCGGACGGCGCGCTCGTCACAGTGAGCGTCTCGTTGGCATCGACGTCGGACAGGCCGACCGTGCCGCTCACCGTCAGGTTGCCGTCGACAACCGCAACGTCCTCGGTGACCGCACCGCTCGCCGTCGCCTCGATCACCGGCGCGTCGTTGGTGCCGTTGATCGTTACCGTGACGGTCTCGGTGTCGGTGGCGCCGTCGTCGTCGGTGACGGTGACCTCGAAGGAGAGGGTGATCGTCTCACCGGCGTCGAGGAACTGCACCAGGGCGTTCGGCACCTCGTAGCTCCAGCCGCCCGCCGTCGCGGTAAAGCCGGAGGTCAGCGTGTCGATCTGCGCCGCGGTCAGCGAGCCGCCGCTCCAGCTCGGCTGGCCGGAAGGCGCGCTCGTCACAGTCAGCGTCTCGTTGGCATCGGCATCGGACAAGCCGATCGTGCCGCTCACCGTCAGGTTGCCGTCGACAACCGCAACGTCCTCGGTGACTGCGCCGCTCGCCGTCGCCTCGATGACCGGCGCGTCGTTGGAATCGAGCAGTGCATTTACCAGGTCTTCGCCGGCCGCGGTATCGAATTGAAGCTCGGTCGCATCGAGCAATCCGATGACAAGGCCGGCGTCTCCGATCTCACCCGTGTTATCGGAAAAATTGCCGCCACTGCTCTGATTCGACGCGACACTGATCGTGCCATCCGGACCCGCTGCAACGTTGATGCCGTTTCCTTCGAGAACGGCCACCAGCGTCTCTTTGGGAATCTCGGCATCTCCGATGACGAAGGTCGGAATATTCAGCGCCGCATTCAATATCTTGATCGTCGTGCCATCCGGCTGTTCGAGCACGATATCGCCACCGACGACCTTTATATTTTCGAGCGATGCACCCACCGGAAGCCGAACGACATTGGCGGCATCGGCACTGACCGTCTCAGGCATTGCTGGAGCAGGCCCCCCGTTTCTTGGATCGGTAACGGGTGCTCCGGTGGCAGGGTCAAGGAGCTGGGGCTCCGAAGGTTGGTTCGTTTGCGCCTGGCTGAGCAAGAGTTCGTCCCCCGCGACACGCCCGTCGCTGGCTACGATGTTTTCAGCCGCGGTCGTATTGGTGGCGCCAGAAAGAACAATACCTTCGGTTGTCATGAGAAAATCCCCCAAGAATTCAGCGCAAGTAAACACAGGCTTTCATTGGAATCAATTCTTGCGCGCGGAGCTAACCGGGTGAAGGCATATTATAATATGTACAATATGCAGAAAATCTTTGGCAGTTCGTCCAATGTGCATATCAGGTTATGCATAAGTGCTATAAAGCGGACAGGTCATCCCGGAGTCGCCGGGGAAAAGGACCGCGTTATCGACGCCCCGCTCCCAGGGATATCAGATGAACTCTCCGTTATAGTCGGCGCGGAGATCTGTTGCTAGGAAAAAAATGAATAAAATTTTATGCAAATTGTATTGCGCACTGAAGTGATAAGTAATCCCTGCAAATTTACGTGAGTTTTTCTTTTCGATCGTAAGGTCGCGTCATTCAACCGTGGGATGATGCGATGGACAAGAAAATTCGGGCACGCGGCAAGGTACTGACGAGGGCGTTGATCCTTGCCGCAGCTACGCTATCGGCGCCTGCTGCTTGGGCCGCTCAAGCCGGCGCCGCCTACTTTGGTCCAATGCAGCACATGATCAGTTCCGTGGCGCCTGCGGATTCCGCAGTCAGGGCAATCGATGGTCTGCCGGCGGTGAAAACTGTCAAGGCTCCGCCGCAACGGATGGCAGCAATCGTTCCCCCGACACCACGCCGCCAAAAAGCGACGCCCACCAGCGGTCCGGCCGTGTTCCAGTCG
The DNA here is from genome assembly GCF_001651865.1 of Sinorhizobium glycinis. GTDB lineage: Bacteria > Pseudomonadota > Alphaproteobacteria > Rhizobiales > Rhizobiaceae > Sinorhizobium > Sinorhizobium glycinis. Next base: position 56,361 of record NZ_LPUX01000049.1, on the reverse strand, counting down.
GTGGCGTTCCGCGTATCGTCCATACCCGCCGCGCGGAAGTGGCAGGCGGTATTTCCCGAAATAGCGACCGCCAATTTGAAGGATTGCAAAGGCTTGGGCGAATGCATGGCGAAGAAAAGTCTTCGCGCCGCGATCGATGGTTCCACCTCCGGCAGTTTTCGGCAGAAGCTCAACAGCGTCAATCGCGCCGTGAACACGCTTGTGCGCTATCAGCCGGACGCAGAGAATTATGGCTCGATGGACCATTGGGCATTGCCGCGCGAGATTCTCGTTCGCGGCAAGGGCGACTGCGAAGATTACGCAATTCTCAAGATGGCGACCCTCAAGGAAGCCGGACTGCCGCCGCAGGCCATGTCCATAGTCGTGCTTCGCGACACGCGACGCAATCTTTACCACGCAGTGCTTTCGGTGACGACGAGTCAGGGCAACTTCATTCTCGATAACTTGAGCGACGACGTGAAGCTGGACATTGCCCTGCCCAACTACCAACCTCTGTATTCGGTAAGCGCGGAACGTACGTGGATCCATGGCATCAAGGCCACGGGGAGCAAGATCGCAGCCGCCCCTTCGCTTGACGTCATGCCAGGGGAAGGGGGCCTTTGATAGACCGCATACCGCGCAATCACGCCAGGATGAAGCCGATTACGACGTCGTGATCGAATAACGAGGCAAGTGCAGCATTCAGCCGTCCGCGAGTGACATGCTCGTTGATTCCAATTGTGAAACCCGCCGGCTGTGGTTCACCGGGAGCGGCTTTCAATCGCTCGACGAGCTGGGAGAACTGAATGTCGAAAGAAAGTCGCAGGCTCTGTGCCGGTGCGGAGGGCTGAACCCTGAAAAAGCGCGACTGAACGAAGGTCAGGAACGCGGGATTGTAAGCAATGATGCGCTTGTCTCCACTCAGCGCGAAGGCTGGCGATGGACAAGCGCGCACCTGGCCCGCGATGACCGAGAGTTCACTGCGCTGTCTGGCGCTCGACAGCTGTTCGCGCAGGTAGCTTGTTGCGACAAGGCGTAATCTGGCAGTCAGATTGCCTTCGCCGGTCAGGGCGGTTTCGGCCTCGGCGACGATATCGGCAAGTCTGCAGCCTCTGTGGGCGGCAAGTTCGGAAAGACTGGACCAGTAGATTTCCTCGAGCTTGATTCCCTTTCGCTGTCCTGCGACCGTGACGACCCGGAACTTAAGTGCCCACAGTTTTTCTGCGGACGAGGCTGCAGAAGGCTCCGTCATGCTAGATCTAGCGCTCCCGCAGGGCTTCCTCGCGTGCCTTGTTAATGGGCTTCATCAAATAGGTGAGGATTGTCTTTTTACCGGTCATGATATCGACCGATGCAATCATGCCGGGCATGATCGCATACTCCCGTCCATCCTTCATCAGTGCCGCCCTGTCGGTTTTGACTCGCACCAGATAATAGGTCTCGCCGGTATTTTGATCGACCAGGCTGTCCGCGCTGACCGTTTCGACTTCGCCATCAAGGCCCCCATAAATCGAGAAGTCGTAGGCCGAGATCTTGATGAGAGCCGGTTGCCCGGTACGCACGAAAGCAACGTCGCGCGGAGAAAGGCGCGCCTCTATGAGGAGTGTTTCGGATGTCGGGACGACGCCGCCAATCACCGCGCCGGGCGTCACGTACGCCCCCACAGTATTGACGTCCAGCGTATTGATGATGCCGTCGACCGGGGAGCGAATGTCGGTGTTGGCAACTCGGCTGCTCGCGCCGCGAATGGTTTCCTCGATGACCGAGAGTTGCGAAAGCGCCTCTGTTTTCTCGGCCAGAGCCTCCTGACGGAGCTGTAGAGACAGCTCCGTCACCTGCAAGGTGGCTTCGTTGACGGCGGCATCGAGCTTTCCGACGCTTTCCCTCGAAAGCGCCAGTTGCCCGCGGGTGTCGGTTAATTCCTTTTCGACCCGCAACAGCTCCGTCTGCGCGACCAGCTTGCGCTTCACCATAGGCGCCAGCAGTTCCTGCTCACGCTCAGTGACAGCCAGGCTTTCGGTCAGGCGCGTGATATTGGCCTGGGCTTCGGCGAGTTCCTTTTGACGCTGTCCGAGCCGCGCCTGCATGACCGAGAGCTTGTTGTTGAAGTTGCCGGCCTTTGCCTGGAGCAACAGTTCCTCGTTCGTGCATACGCCGGGCGCGGCTTGCGCAATGTCCGCGGGGCACTCGTACTTTGATGTGTAAGCGCCGGTTTCCTCCAACTCGAGGCGGGCTATTTGCGCCCGCAGGGAGCGCGACTTGGCTTCCAGCTCGCCGAGCGAGGAGCCGCTCGCCGTGTCGTCGAGCCGCAAGATGAGATCGCCGCGGCGAACCACCTGGCCGACTTGAACTGCGATCTCACGAACGATGCCGGGCTCACTCGACTGGATGATCTGGGTCTTCGATACCGGAATGACCTTGCCCTCGCCGCGGGCGATCTCGTCGACCTCCGCGATAGCGGCCCATGCCACGAAAGTGCTGATCAGGAGGCCGATGACCAGCAGTCCCGCGCGAGCTGCAAGGGGTGGAGTGTCATGCATGCCGGATCCTCGCGGCATGAATTGCGATGCACTCGCTTGCGGGCAAAGGGGAGATCATTGACTTGTCCCCCGCGCCGACTCTGCCGAACCGGGCCGCCTTTGCAGTTGTTCAATGACTTGCGCCTTCGGGCCGTCGGCGACGATGCGTCCTCGGTCGAGAACCAGCAGCCGATCGACAAGATGCAGCATGCTGTGTCGGTGGGTCGAGATCAACAGGGTTACATCCCGGCCAAATACCTTGGATAGCCTGGTGATCAGTTCGCGCTCGCTGGCCATGTCCATGGCGCCGGACGGCTCGTCGAGGAAGACGATCTTCGGCTTGCGAAGCAGGAGCCGCGCGATCGCCACCGCCTGCCGCTGTCCCCCGGAAAGCTGCGAGCCGCGTTCGCCGACCGGCATGTCATAGCCTCGGGGGTGGTTGGAGACGAAGTCGTCGACCCCGGCAAGCTTCGCCGCCGCGACCATCTCCTCGTCCGTAGCCGTCGGATTGGCCATCTGGAGGTTTTCCTTCACCGTGCCTGAGAACAGGTCGGAGTTCTGGGAAACGAACGATACAGCCGAACGTACCACGGAGGGATGCAATTGCCGGATATCAACGCCGTCAAGGAGAATTCGACCCGAGCTTGGAGGATAGAGTCCGGACAAAAGGCGCCCGATTGTGGTTTTTCCGGAGCCGATACGGCCGATGATGCCGACGCGCTCGCCGGCTGCGATGGTGAGGTTCACTCCATTCAGGACCTTGTGGTCCGTTCCGGGATAGGCGAATTCCATATTGGCGAAGGCGACACTCCCCTCGCGGATGTCCCGGTTGACGAAGCCGATCGTGTTGGGACGGTCCTCGGGTTGCTCCATTATGGAGTTGAGGATTCTCAACGACAATAGCGCCTGGCGAAGACGCGCGAGGGTCATGGAGATCTGTCCGAGGGGAGCGACAGCACGCCCCGCCAGCATGCTGGCGGCGATAATGGCGCCGGAAGAGATATTGCCCTCCGTAAATTCGTAAGCCCCGGCGACAACGATGCATACGGTGACGAGCTGCTGCACGAATTGCGTCGCGTGCGAGGCCCAGGAGGAAACTTGCTTTATCTGCTCGGAGGTATTCGACGAGTGTTTGGCAAGTTCGTTCCATCGGCGCAGGAGTTGCTTCTCCGAATGCAACGTTTTCACCGTTTCGATGGCGCTGATGGTTTCGACGAGCAGGGACTGACGCTGGGCGGATTCATTCGATGCGGCTGCGACCCGACTGCCGATCTTGTGCTGTGCGACATAACCGATGCTGAGGCTGAGAACGAAGGCAATAGCCGGAACAACTGCAATCCATCCAGCTACCGCGTAGACCGCAGCGATGAAAACGAAGACAAAAAGGCTGTCGATGAGTGTGCTGATGGTGGTTGAAGTGAAGAACTCGCGCACAAATTCGTACTGCATTGCCCGATTGGCGTATTCGCCTGTCGAGAGGGGCCTGGATGCGAGGGTCGCATGCAGAATTTTCTCAAACAGCATGTAGGATAACTTCAGATCCGCCTTGCGCCCGGCATAGTCGATGAGCGCGGCACGCACTGTTTTCAGCAGGAAGTCGAAAAGGATCACTGCGCCGATGCCAAGCGCCAGCACCCAGAGCGTCGCAACCGCCTTGTTGGGCAAAATGCGATCATAGACGTTCATCGTGAACAGCGGCGCTGCCAGTGCAAGGACATTGATGAAAAAAGCGGCCACCGCGACCTGTGCGTAAGCTTGCCAAAAGGGCCTGATCGTCGAGGTCAGCCAATGCTTACGGTCGATACTGCGCGCTTCGCCAACACCCGGCCCCGTTGCTACGTTCAAATACGTCGCAGAGAAGGAAACGGCGTAGGCCACGTGCGCGAGGTGCAAGTCCGAGAACCGGACAGCTCCGGCGCCGGACGCCGTCGAATTTGAAAGGCCAAGGGCACCGTCCAGGCCTTCCTCCAAGATTGGCAGCGCGCGACCATCTCGAAAAACGAGCAGCAGCGGGAACAGGAAATCCCTGTTTGCGAGCGCGCGCGGCGAGACAATTTCCGCCTCGAGGCCGACGCGGGAGGCGATACGCGACACCTCCTCGAAACTCGGCGATCGAGCATCGAACGGCACATCGGAATAAAGAACGGTATCGGAGGACGGCCGGTTCAAGAAGATGCATATCTCCTTGAACGCCGTCGTGAAGCCGGTCAGAGAAGGGCCGGGTTGCGATTCAACGGCCTGCATGGTGAGGACCGATCATCTGCCTTCAGAAAAACCGTCATTTCTGCCGGATCGGGGCGAGCAGGTCGAGCGGCAGGTCATTTGTCTGGCGGGAAGGCATTCGTCGGTAAGTCTCCGTGGCTGGCGCTTCAGAAACATTGAACTCCTGCCTTGCATAGGCTTCGGCTTGAGCCGGCGCCTTGATCTGCATTGTCGAAAGGAGCTGGCCCGTGGCTGCGAGAAGGCGATATTCGGCAAATAGTGCAGCATACTGAGCCGTCTTCGCCAGAACGTTCGCGTTGAAGCGCGCGTTCTGCGCCCCGAGAACATCGAGCAGTGATCGCTGGCCGACAGCAAGTTGCTCGCGATAAGATGACACCAGCTGATCGTTTGCCTGCGCCTGAGCCTTCAGCGTTCGCGACAGGTCATACTGGCTGGCACGGCGCTCCCAGGAGATGCGCACCGCCTCCTCGACTTCGCGATGCGCCTGGTGGAAGACGAGCCGCTGCTCACTCGCGCGACGCATCTGTTCCTGTTCATTCGCGATGTCGATTCCGCCACGATAGAGGTTCCACCTCGCCACGATGCGTGCCTGGGCATCCCAAGTGTCACCCGTGGAGCCGTCGACGTCAACGCCGGAGCGGATGCGTCCTTCGGCGACAATTTCAGGCAACATGTCGGATCGCGCCGCCTTTACCTGCGAATCGGCCACATTGATGTCGGCGTCGGCCGCCTTGATGCGCGGATTGTTGGCGCGCGCAATGCCGATCGCCGTGTCCAGCGTGTTCGGCAGCCGGGCAGACACGGACTTTGGCATGGACGGTTTCGTCAGCGGCTGGCCGACAAGGCGATTGAAGCTGATCTTTACGGTATCCAGCGCCTCCTGCGCTTCCAGCAGGCGCGCCTTCGCGGCAAGCAACCGCTCGTCCACCTGCTGACGGTCGGCCTCGGTCAGTCTCCCACCCGATATGAGCGAACTGATGTCCGAGCGGATCGCCTGATGCGCGCTGACATTCCGGCGCGCTTCTTCGACTATCTGCTGCTGAAGAATATACTCGAAATACTCGCGAACGATTTGCAGCCCGATTGTCTCGGATCGCTCCAGGACCCGAAACGAGGCGCTGTCGACGCGCGCTGCCTGCCGTTCCAGTTCAGCCCGGCGGCCACCGCCGTCGAAAAGCTTTTGAGTGACGGTGAGGCCGACTTCCGATGGGTAAAGGGGGTCATTTTCGATGGACGCCAATCGGCGGCTGTCGTCTTCCAAATGACGGGCGCCGGTGGATGCTTCCAGGTCGACACTCGGCAGGTAAAGTCCACGCGCCTGACGCAGCTCGAATTCGATCGCCTCGCGGTTTTCCACGGATTGCCCGATCTCGGGATTGGATTCCATTGCGATCTGAAGTGCTTCCCGCAACGTCATCGCCTCGGCCGCGCCGCCCACCAGGACCGTCGATGCGAGCAGGGCGGCAAACAGGCCGGCCCTTATTTTGCTGTTCTTCAATTAAACCCCCTCGCAACTTAATGTCCGCCAAAATCAGCTAGCGAAAAATTGCTCTCAAACGTATTTAAAATAATGTCTTGATAATAAAAGCGGGCTCCCGAATCTACGGCAGCAGGCGGGCTTTCCAAAGTTTCTCAATCATGTTGCAAATATAGAACAAACGATCAGTCTGCCCAGAAGCGGCAATGAATCAAGCGGATGGCAAGCGCGCGAATTCGATGGTCGTGGCAGGCGTTCCCGTCACTTCGACTGTTTTAGAAGCTGCGGCACGATGCAGGCGCTCCAGGTCGATGCTGCCATTGAACAACACGCCGCCCAGGCTCAGAGTGAGATCGACTGCTTTTCCGTCTGCCGCGAAGTGTGAAGACGCCAAGGCTTTCGTCAGGCGCGCGCAGACCTGGTCGGCATCCGTCTCGCTGGCGCCGGTGAGCAGTACGTCGAAGCTCGCCGGCCCCGTCCGCGCTACGACGTCGTCGCGGCGGACGGAAGTGCTGATGGTAGAGGCGACGAACTGCAAGAGCTCGTCATTCCATTGCGGACCAAAGCTCCCGCCGATGTCGTCGAGGTTGTTGATGCGCACATGGATGAGTGCACCCTGGAGCTTATCGCCGGAACGTTGCCGCCGGCGCTCTAGCCCGTTCGCGTGATGTACAAGCCCGCGGCCCGTCACGCAGCCCGTCGTGCTATCGTGGACGACCATATGATTGAGCTGGCTTCGCAGCCTGTCGGCGCGCCTAAACTGTGCAGCGGCGATCACGATGAGTGGGATACCGAGCAACAATGAAACCAGCGCTGTTGCAACGATGGCCGCAACATAGGGGCGGTCGGCAAGAACGACGAGGGTAGCGTAGGTGAGCAACTCGGAAAGGACAACGAACCCGAAAATGCCGCCGATAGCATAGCGTGCCACCCGCCAGTCCTTCTGCGCCACGGATGATCCTTCCCACTGCATGTTTCCGGCTCCCGATTCAGTCAGGATAGTGGTCTAATGCAGTCTTATGGATATTCTCTTTCCTCCTTGTCTACAAATTTAAGGAAGTGTCCCTCCGGCGAACGGCGCTCAGTCTACTCGCGAGACGATAGAATTCCCATCCAGCGAGGAGCGCACCGCTGGCTGTCTCGAGTGCTCGCATCTGGCTCTCCGGCTAAATCCCCCCGGTGCCGAAGGTTGGCGGGGGTGTGAAGTCGGGAAAGCCCAGCTTGGGATAATCGCAGCGAACATCGAACTTGGAGGGTAACTCCGTACGGCGGCAGCTCGGGTCGGTCTTATAGGCGTACCCAGGCAAGTACTCGTATCGGCTGCCTTGGCCGCAGCCGACTACAAGTGCCCAAAGAAGGGCTGATTTCAGCAAGATTTTCATGACAGGACCTCTCGGGAGGACATGCCCGCGCATTCAGCAGTCACATGACTGCTTTATCGGCTTCGAGCACCTCGGCTGATCGGCTGACCAAAAGCAAATTTTCTCATGAAAAGATTTGAACGGCGATTCGAACAAAAGTGTTAGCCCGGCCTAAGCGTGGTCCGACCACCGGGTCAGAGAAGGAAAATGCGGCCGTTCACACCGGTTTCATAGGAATTCTGCGCGGGCAGATAAGAAATTGCTACGGCGTCGATTTTCCGCTTTCCGCAGGCTCTTCGACAACTGTAGTTGCCTGGCGTGTTCGGCGCGACGACTCGTCCTTCGACGTCGAACGGGTCGTCGACCGTGAGCTTTCTACGGTAGGCCTTTGCGGCGCTTGAAAGGACGAGCAGGGTGCCGCGTTTGCGACGAAGTCAGGAGCTCTGTCCCATACGCACCGCTTTCGTGAGGGCAGCGGCTAGTCCGCTGGCGACGGCGGCGTCGAAGCCCGCAGCGCGCATCGCCTCAATCGCCGCCGCAGTGGTGCCGCGATAGTTGAGAAATGTTTCGACCGTTCCGGCGGGACATTCCTCGCGCAGTTCGAGAAGGCGTCCGCTCCCGATCAGCATGGCCGCGACGGCACGCCGCGCGATTGCCGACGGGATCCCCCGCTCCATCGCGTCCTTCATCATCGCGTTCGCCAAAAGGGCCGGAAATGCGGGGCCGGAGCCGGACAGCCCGGTCAGATAGTCGATGTCGGCTTCGCTCGAGATTTCATCCGTGCTGCCGCAGGCCTCGAAAATGCCGCGCACGATGGAGCGATCGCGATCATCCACGTCTGCCGCGGCGACCCATGGCGTGTAGGATCTCCCGACCTCGGCGGCCGCATTCGGCAGTGCGCGAACGGCGCGCCCGGTTTGCAGCCGCTCGGCCAGTTGGCTGAGCCGTATGCCGGCCATGACGGATATGACCAGCTTTCCGCTGGCGGTGACGGTGAGCGAAGGCCAATCATCCGGGCGCACCGAAACGATGATCACATCCGACCGATCGGCGAGTTCCTGGTTGTCCTTTGTCCAGTGGGCATCCGGAAAACGCGTCGGGCGCGCGGTTCGATAGGAAAGCGTGAGGTCTTCGGAAGAAGCGAGCCTTGCATCGAGAATCGACTGGGTGATGGCTCTTCCCAACCATCCGTTGGCCCCAATCACGCCGACCATCAACGTGTCGCCCATCTTCGCCGCTATCCGGTATAGCCATGCCGTGCGAAGAAGCGATCAAGCTCTCTTTGCTCCGGTACCTGCCCGGTGAAAATCTCCACATATTCGGGGATGCGCTTCATGCGGACGGAGATCTCTTCCCTCGTCTGCATCGAAATATACCCGATCTGCACCAGGTAGATGGTGCGTGCCCGCACATCGGCATGGGCCACGTCGTATCCAAACCGCAGGAACATGCGCGACAGAGCATCGAGACGCTGCTGGTCAGCGCTCTGGACCTCTTTCAAGATTTCGGGCGACTGAAGGGCCCAGCTCCGCACTGCAAACTCGAATTGCGAGTCGAAAAGCTTGCTGTCCAGCCAGCAGTCAAAGACGTTCAGCATCGCCTCGGCAACCGTCTCGGCATAGGCCCCGGCCTGCTTGACGAGGTTGCCCGTGTTCTTCTCGCGCCAGCGCCAGACCAATGCATCAAGCAGCTCCTCGCGATCCTTGAAGAACCAGTAGAAGCTCGTCCGCGACAGGTTCAGCTTCTTCGCCAGCGGCTGGATCTTCACCGCATCGACACCTGCCTCCAACAGGGACTCGTAAGCCGCGCCCAGCCAGACATCCGGGGAACCACGCCAGCCGCTATCGTTCAAGGTCTGCTCCATGACGTTTTCCTAACAAATCGAGAGGAGTCGCGCAAGAGAAATGTACATCATTGTCCATTGCCAAGACTTCTGTGATCTCTTTGTTGACACATGTGTACATTCTCAATTACGCTCCCGGAGATCTCTAAATCGGAGCCGGCAGATGTCGAACGACCCCCTCCTTCAGCCCTATCAACTCAAGCACCTGACGCTGCGCAACCGCATCATCGTGACGGCGCACGAGCCCGCTTATCCGGAAGACGGCATGCCGAAGGAGCGTTATCGCGCCTACACCGTGGAACGAGCAAAGGGGGGAGTTGCGATGACGATGACCGCCGGCTCCGCGGCGGTCTCGAAAGACAGCCCGCCGGTGTTCAACAATCTGCTCGCCTACAAGGACGAGATCGTCCCCTGGATCAGGGAGATGACGGATGCCGTACACGAAGAGGGCGCGGCGATCATGATCCAGCTCACCCATCTCGGCCGGCGCACGCGCTGGGACAAGGGAGACTGGCTGCCGGTCGTCGCCCCCTCGCATCACCGCGAAGCGTCGCACCGCGCCTTTCCCAAGAAAATCGAAGACTGGGACATCGAGAGGATCGTCAAGGACTTCGCCGATGCGGCCGAGCGCATGAAGGCCGGCGGCATGGATGGCGTTGAACTGGAAGCCTATGGCCACCTCATCGATCAGTTTGCGTCCCCGCTCACGAACGAGCTCGGCGGTCCCTTCGGCGGCTCGCTCGACAATCGCATGCGCTTCTGTTTCGACGTCCTGAAGGCGATCCGCACGCGCGTCGGAGAGGATTTCATCCTCGGTGTGCGCTACACGGCCGACGAATGTCTTCCCGGCGGGACCGGCAGGGAGGAAGGGCTTGAAATCTCCAAGCGCCTCAAGGACAGCGGGCTAATCGATTACCTGAACGTCATCCGCGGCCATATCGATACAGACGCGGGCCTGACGGACGTCATCCCGATCCAGGGCATGGCCAATTCGCCGCATCTCGATTTCGCCGGCGAGATTCGCGCCGCCACCAACTTCCCGACCTTCCACGCCGCGAAAATCCCGGATGTCGCTACGGCCCGCCACGCCATTGCGTCCGGCAAGGTCGACATGGTCGGGATGACCCGCGCCCATATGACCGACCCGCATATCGTCCGGAAGATCATCGAGAAGCGGGAAGAGGACATTCGTCCATGCGTCGGCGCGAACTACTGTCTCGACCGCATTTACCAAGGCGGCGCCGCCTATTGCATCCACAATGCCGCGACCGGACGCGAGCTGACGATGCCGCACACGATCGCCAAGGCCGATCGCTGCAAGAAGGTCGTGATCGTCGGCGCCGGCCCCGCCGGTCTTGAAGCCGCGCGAGTGGCCGGTGAGCGCGGCCACGAGGTCGTGGTCTTCGAGGCCGCTAACGACCCGGGCGGCCAGATCCGTCTGACGGCGCAGAGCGAACGCCGCCGGGAGATGATCAGCATCATCGACTGGCGGATGGGCCAGTGCGAGAAGCTGGGCGTCACCTTCCATTTCAACAGCTGGGCGGAAGCGGAAACCATCACGGCGGAAAATCCCGACGTCGTCATCATCGCGACGGGTGGGCTTCCCCATACGGAAGTGCTTGCCAAGGGTAACGACCTCGTCGTCTCCGCCTGGGACATCATCTCGGGCGACGTCAAACCGGGCACCAACGTGCTGATCTTCGACGATGCCGGCGACCACGCCGGCCTTCAGGCGGCGGAGTTCATTGCCAAGGCAGGCGGCAAGGTCGAGATCATGACGCCGGACCGGTCCTTCGCGCCGGAAGTCATGGCAATGAACCTCGTCCCCTATATGCGTTCCCTGCAGAAACTGGATGTGACCTTCACGGTCACCTACCGCCTGGAAGCGGTCGAGAAGAGCGGCAATGAACTCGTCGCTCACGTCGGCAGCGATTACGGCGGTGTCGAAAAGCAGCGGACGTTCGACCAGATCGTCATCAATCATGGCACCATCCCGCTCGACGATCTGTATTTCGAGCTGAAGCCCGCCTCGAGCAACCTTGGCGAGGTGTCGCACGACCAGCTGATCGCCGGCAGGCCGCAAACCGCCTGGCGCAACGCCGATGGCAAGTTCCAGCTCTTCCGCATCGGCGATGCGGTGGCGGCGCGCAACACGCACGCGGCGATATACGACGCGCTTCGCCTTCTCAAGGACATCTGATGGCAACGGGCCGCCCAGCGGCGCCCTCCTGCTATGCCTCGCTGCCGAACATGCCGCTGAAGAGGTGCATGCCGTGCGCTTTCCTCTCTTCGATCCCTCGCGGACGACTTCCCGGAACACACGACCGTCAGCCGGCCCTGGCTTGGATCCCCGGCCGGCCGTCATAGTGGTCAAGCGGCTCGCTTGAGGGCCTCGCCAAGGATTGAAACGATCTGGCCGATTTCGTCCTTCTCGATGATCAATGGCGGCGAGAGGGCAATGATGTCCCCGGTCACACGGATCAGCAGACCCTTCTGGAAGCAATCCACGAAAACGTCATAGGCTCGTGTGCCGGGAGCGCCGCCGCGTGGAGCGAGCTCGATGGCTCCGACGAGGCCGAGATTGCGGATGTCGACGACATGCGGCAAGCCCTTCAACGAATGCAGAGATTCCTGCCAATGAGCCGCCAGTTCGGCGGCACGCGTCAGCAATCCTTCTTCCTCGTAGATTTCCAACGTCGCGATACCGGCGGCGCTGGCCACGGGATGGCCGGAATAGGTATAGCCGTGGAAGAGTTCGATCTGGTTCTCGGGGCCTGTCATCAGGCCGTCATGAATCTTGCGGCTGGCGAACACCGCGCCCATCGGAATTGCACCATTCGTCAGGCCCTTGGCGGTCGTCACGAGGTCGGGGACTACGCCGAAATATTCGGTGGCGAAGGGCGTGCCGAGGCGACCGAAGCCGGTGATGACCTCGTCGAAGATCAGCAGGATACCGTATTTGTCGGCAATTGCGCGGAGGCGATCGAGATAGCCCTTCGGGGGCAGGATTACGCCAGCCGACCCGGCCATGGGTTCGACGATCACGGCCGCGATCGTCTCGGCACCGTGTAGCGCGACCAAGCGTTCGAGATCCTCGGCGAGCTCGACGCCGTGCGTCGGCAGGCCCTTTGAAAAGCCGTTGCGCTCGATGTCGAGGGTGTGACGCAGATGGTCGGCCGGAATCTGCGGGAAGACGCGGCGGTTATTGACGAGGCCGCCAACGGAAATGCCGCCGAAGCCAACGCCGTGATAGCCCTTCTCGCGGCCGATGATGCGGGTGCGCGTTCCCTGACCGATGGCACGCTGATAGGCGATGGCGATCTTCAGCGCCGTATCGACGGATTCGGAACCCGATCCCGTGAAGAAGACACGGTCCAGTTTCGCACCCGCGCCGCCAGGTGCAATCGCGGCAAGCTTTGCGGCGAAATCGAATGCGATCGGATGACCCATTTGGAACGTCGGCGCATAATCCATTGTCCGGAGCTGCCGTTCGACCGCTTCGGCGATCCGCCTGCGCCCGTGACCGGCATTGACGCACCAGAGCCCGGCCGTACCGTCAAGCACCTTATTGCCATCGACGTCGGTGTAGTACATGCCCTCAGCGCTTGCCAGCAGGCGCGGCGCCGCCTTGAACTGCCGGTTGGCGGTAAAGGGCATCCAGAAATTGTCGAGAACAGGGGTGTTGGTGTTGCTGCTACTTCCCATGACGGCCTCCTTTGGGGTTGCCCTGGATTCGGTGATTTTTTATCGGCGAACAAGTCCTTTTCTTTGTATTTTTAAGTCATTGAAATTGTGAGATAGAGACGATGCTGTTTTCCATAATTCGAACATCCGAAACACAAGGTGCAAGATGTCTGTCGATATCGGTAACCGTCTCCGTCACATACGGATCGCCCACAATCTGTCCCAACGGGAACTCGCGAGACGGGCAGGGGTGACCAACTCGACTATCTCGCTGATCGAGTCCAATGCCTCGAATCCTTCTGTCGGAGCGCTCAAGCGCATCCTCGATGGCATACCCATCGGGCTCGCCGAATTCTTTGCGTTCGAACCCGAAACGCCGCGCAAGGCCTTCTATGCCGCAGAGGAGCTCGTGGAGATCGGCAAGGGCGCGATTTCCTACCGGCAGGTGGGAGAGAGCCTCTTCGGTCGAAATCTGCAGATCCTCAAGGAGTGCTACCAACCGGGAGCGGACACGGGCAAGATTCCGCTCGTCCATGAGGGCGAGGAAGGCGGCATTGTGCTCTCGGGCCGCCTGGAAGTGACGGTCGACAATGACCGGCGGATACTCGGGCCCGGCGACGCATATTATTTCGACAGCCGGCGACCTCACAGGTTCCGGTGTGTCGGACCCGTCCCCTGCGACGTCATCAGCGCCTGCACACCCCCGACCTTCTAGCTTCTGTCGACGGTGCCTCTCAAGCCATCACTGCCGGGTACGCCCAGGCGCCGCAGACGTTGGAGCAGGTTCCGCAATCCAGGCATGAATTCGCGGGGGTAAATTAGAGCTTTTCCTGGTTCAATCTGCCAGGAAGCGGGATGGCTGGTCAGCCGCGCAATTCCCGCGCCACCGTTTTCAAGCGACCGAGATCTTCGAGGTGCCGCGCCATGTAGCGGGACGCTTCTACGTTCTTGCCCGCGAGGATGAGGTCGAGCAGTTCGATATGCTCGCGGCAGCGCTCGCGGGCGCTGTTGCGGTCGAGCATCTGACGATAGTCGGTGAGACGGCGAAGGCGATCGACGGCGTTAAGGTGGCCTCTCAGCGCCGGCGACAGCGTGGTTCAGCACGGCGCGCGCCAACGCCTGGCGCAACCCGAACAGCGAGCCGGCGACCGTCGCCTTCGTGCTGATCGGTGCCGAAACCCGGTAGGCGCGGCCTTTCTCGTCGATTGCGCGGCCTCGGCCAGGCGGCGGAAACGACACACGGAAAAGCGAGCCTTTCCGATTGGAGAGGCTCGCTTGTCGTCATCGCTTGAAAGTGTCCTTCGGGCCCGTCAGCTGCGCGGCTTGAGGTTTTCCGGGTCGTAGAGCGGCTTGTAGCCGACGCCAGCGACCTCTACCGGATAGGTCTCGGCGAAATACTCAATGTTCAGCTTGCGACCTTCCTGGCAGTAGGCCCACGGCAGATAGGCGAGCGCGATGTTCTTGCCGATCGTCGGACCATAAGCGATGGAGGTGGTGTAGGAGCGGCGGCCGAGTTCGTCGACCAGCACCTCGCCGGTCTCCGGGTCCATGACCGGCAGGTTGCCGACGGGATAGCGCTTCACGCCGCTCCTGTCGGTGTTCTCGGTCATGACCAGCGTGCAGAGCATGGCGGGCTGGTGCTCGCGCGCCTTGTACTCCAGATGCTTCGCCTTGCCGCGGAAGTCGGCTTCCTTGACCTTCGGACGGGCAAGGTCGGCCTCGATGAGGTTGTAATGGGTGAGAAGGTCGGCGTTCTGCAGGCGCAGGCTCTTTTCCATGCGGCGCGAATTCGCATAGGTCTCGACGCCGAAGGCCATGACGCCCGTGGCGCGCAGCGCATCCCAGACCGCCAGGCCGTCCTCGTACTTCATGTGCAGTTCCCAGCCCTGCTCGCCGACATAGGAGATGCGGAAGGCGGAGACCGGCTTGCCGGCGATCTCGATCTGCTTGATCGCGGCGAAGGGGAAGTTCTCAGGATCGAGGCCGGCCGGATCGGCAACCACCTTCTTCAGCGTTTCGCGGGCATTGGGGCCCCAGATGCCGATGGTGATGAACTTCTCCGAAACGTCCGTGATGGTGACGTCGAGGCCCCGGTCTTCCGCGACGCGGCGCATGTAGTGGAAGTCGCGCGGGCCGGCATCGGCGCCGTTCACGAGACGGCAGCGGTCGGCCATGCGGAAGACGGTGAAGTCTGCCCGCACCATGCCCTCGTCATCGAGGAAGTGGGTGTAGATGCCCTTGCCGATATTGCCGTCTCCGCCGATCTTGGCAGCGCAAAGCCACTCGAGAAGCTCGACATGGTCCGGACCTGAGATGTCGACCATGTGGAAGTGCGAGAGGTTGACGATGCCGCAATCCTCGCTCATCGCCAGATGCTCGGCATTGGAAACGCGCCAGAAATGGCGGTTGTCCCACTCGTTTTCGCGCACCGGAACGCGGTTGCCGTATTTCTCGAGCAGGTGCTCGTTGGCGGCATAGCCGTGCGCGCGCTCCCAGCCGCCGAGTTCCATGAAGTAGCCGCCGAGCTCCTTCTCGCGCTCGTAGAAGGGCGAGCGCTTGACGTTGCGGCTGCTCGCATAGGGCTCGCGCGTATGCACGGCCGGGAAGTAGATCTTCTGCGCCGACTCGAAGCAGCGGTTCTCGATGAACTTCTCTTCGAGCTGGTGCGGATAGAAGCGGGCGTAGTCGATCGAGGCATGGTCGGTATGGGTGCGCCCATCCGTCATCCAGTCGGCGATCAGCTTGCCGTAGCCTGGGCCGTCCTTCACCCAGATGGCGACGCAGTACCAGAGGCCTCGCACCTTCTGGCTCTCGCCGCAGGAGGGGCCGCCGGCGGCCGACACCTGCAACAGGCCGTTGAAGGAGTGACCCTCGTTATAGCCAAGCTCCCCGAGGATCGGCGTCAGTTCCATGGCGCGCTCGAGCGGCTCGATGATCTGCTCCATCTCAAGGTCGCGCTGCGAGGGCGACAGGCGTGCCTCATGCTTTTCGAGAATGTCGCGCGGATGGCAGAGGCGCGGATTGGTGGCCTCGTAATAGCCCCACTCGATCTGGCCGCCTTCGGTGGTCTTCGGGTCGCCGGTGTCGCGCATATAGGCGGAGTTGCCCTGGTCGCGCAGCAGCGGGAAGCCGATTTCCTTGCCGGTGCCTTCGAATTCGTTGTACGGGCCGAAGAAGGTGAGCGGATGGTCGACCGGCATGACCGGCAGGTCTTCGCCGACCATTTCAGCGATCAGGCGGCCCCAGATGCCGGCGCAGACGACGACATGGTCGGCCATGATCGTGCCGCGATGCGTGACGACGCCCTTGATGCGGCCGTTCTCGACGAGAAGCGAAGTTGCCGGCGTATTGCCGAAGACCTGCAGCTTGCCGGACTTCTCCGCCGCATCGACCAGCTTGCCGGCAACCGTCTGCGAGCGCGGGATGACGAGGCCGGCATCCGGATCGAACATCCCGCCCATGACCTGATCTTCCTCGATCAGCGGGAACATCTTCTTGATTTCGGCCGGCGAGACATAGTGTGCGCGGGTGCCGAAGGCCTTGGCCGAAGAAAGCTTGCGCTTGATCTCCTCCATCCAGGTCTCATCGCCGGTGCGTGCGACTTCCAGGCCGCCGATGCGGGCGTAATGGCCCATCTTCTCGAAGAAGTCGATCGAATATTGGGTCGTCCAGACCGACAGATAGTCGTGGCTGGTCGTGTAGCAGAAGTCCGACGCATGCGCCGTCGAGCCGATATCGGTCGGGATGCCGGACTTGTCGATGCCGACGATATCGTCCCAGCCACGCTCGATCAGGTGATGTGCGATCGATGCACCGACGATGCCACCCAGTCCAACGATTACGACTTTCGCTTTTTGTGGAAACTCTGCCATTGATTGCGACCCTAGTTGGTATTTTGAAGCGGGATATTAGAGTTTGCAGCGACGCGACTTGAGCCTGTCTACGACATAATCATCGTGCTGCACGACCAGCGCCATGCCGTAGCGGATGGCAACACCGGTGACTAGGGGTCTGATGCCGCTGCAGGGGTCGACTGAGGCTCAGGCAGGCCGCCGTTTGCTTCTCGTGTGGCAGGAAGCCATTCGCATCCTCTGTCGGAGCGTAACGATAATCTTCGCCGGCGGGGAACTCTTTGGAAAAATATTCCTTAGTAAATTTATAGACTATCTTATCATTCTCCCAACTGCATCGACCTTGAGCAACCAACCAGGGGTGGAAAATGATAACTCGCAGACAGACCCTCGCATTTATCGGCGCCACGGCCGCGGCCTTGAGCGCGCCGAACATACGGCCGGCAAGGGCGGCCACCGAATTCCGTATCGGCTGGCAGAAGAACGGCGTGCTTGCATTGGCGAAGCGCACCGGCGCGCTCGAGAAGCGGCTTGCGGAACGCGGTCTAACGGTGAGCTGGGCCGAGTTCACCTCGGGTCCGCCGCTCCTCGAGGCACTCGGCGCCGGCTCGCTCGACTTCGGCCCGACCGGGGATGTTCCGCCGCTTTTCGCGCAAGCCGCCGGGGCCAATCTCCTCTACGTCGGAAGCTATAAGGGTACGGCATCGGGTTCCGCCATCCTCGTGCCGAAGGACTCGCCGATCGCCGCGCTCGAGGACCTGAAGGGGAAGAAGGTCGCCTTCAAGCGCGGCTCCAGCGCTCATAACTTCACCGTCAAGGCTCTGCGCAAGGCTGGCCTGACAACCGGCGACATCGAAGCTGCCGACCTCGCCCCGCCCGATGCGGCGGCCGCCTTCAAGACCGGAGGCATCGACGCCTGGGCGATATGGGACCCTTATTTTGCCGTCGCCGAGGCGGATCCGCAGACCCGGGTCCTGACGACCGCTGAGGGCATCGTCGACAGCTGGAGCTTCTTCTTCGGCAATGGAGACTTCACCTCCTCCCAGCCGGAGGTCATCACCGATGTCATCGACGAATTGGCCAAGGTCGGAGCCTGGGCGCAGGCCAATCTCGATGAGACCGTTCCGGCGCTGTCAGAGATCACCGGCATTCCCGTCGAGGTGACCCGAACGATCCTGACGCGGAAGGGAGCAGACCTCAGCAAGGTGGCGACCCTGTCGGATGACGCGCTCGCCTACCAGCAGGCGCTGGCGGACGAATTCCATGGCCTCGGCATCCTGCCGAAGACGCTGACGATCGCCGACGTCGCTTGGCGGCCGAAGGCAAGCTAAAGCGCGGAGCGCTGAAAGGATCAGACCATGACAAAGATAGACAAACCGCTTGATTTCTTCTGGTTCATTCCGACCTCCGGCGATGGCGCCTATCTCGGCTCCGACGATCTGAGCCGCCCGGCAGACACTGGCTATTTTCGCGAGATCGCCACGGCGGCGGACCGGCTGGGCTATTCCGGTGTGCTCCTCCCGACCGGGGTGGCCTGCGAGGAATCCTTCATCCTTGCAGCTCATCTGGCGGCCTTCACGGAGAACCTGAAGTTCCTCGTCGCCATTCGCCCCGGCATCGCGTCACCCGCCTATTACGCCCGTCTCGCCGCGACCCTCGACCGCGTCTCGAAGGGGCGTCTGCTCCTCAATATCGTCGTCGGCGGAAGTGCCAAGGAGCTTGGCGGCGACGGCGTCTTCCTGCCGCATGACGAGCGTTACGCCCACGCGGAGGAGTTCTTCCACGTCTTCAACAGGCTGCTCGAGACGGGCAAGTCGCATCTCGACGGGAAATACATAAAGGCGCACGACGCACAGCTCGGCTTCCCGCCGGTGCAGGAGCCGCGTCCGCCGCTCTATTTCGGCGGATCATCGGATGCCGCAATAGAGTTTTCGACGGGCGTCGTCGACAAATATCTGACCTGGGGCGAGACGCCGGCCCAGGTCGCCGACAAGATCGCCACGGTCCGCAAGGCTGCGGCCGACAAGGGCCGTCAAGTGACCTTCGGCATTCGCCTGCACTTCATCGTGCGCGAAACCGACGAGGAGGCCTGGGCGGCCGCCGACCGGCTGATCTCCAAGCTCTCCGACGAGACGATTGCCGCCGCCCAGGAAGGATTCGCGAAGAATTCCGACTCCGTCGGGCAGGCCCGCATGGCGGCGCTGCACGGCGGCCGCCGCGACAGGCTGGAGGTATCGCCTAACCTTTGGGCCGGCATCGGTCTCGTCCGCTCGGGGGCCGGGACCGCGCTCGTCGGCTCGCCGACGACGGTGGCCGCACGCCTCAGGGAATACCAGGATCTCGGCATCGATACGGTGATCGCCTCCGGCTATCCGCATCTCGAGGAGGCTTATCGCGTTTCCGAACTGCTGTTCCCGGAACTCGGTCTCGGTGCCCCGCGCAATCAGATCCGTTCTTCCTTCGGAGAGCAGCCGCTTTTCGCTGGCGGCGGCCATGGAGGCAATCTGCGGGTCGTCGCGGGCTCCTGATGCGAGCGGCGAACTCTTTCGGGCGCTCGCTACGCGTCCCGCCAATCGAGAAGGAGAAGGACATGACCGCATACGACGTCGCAAGCGATCGCTCGCCGCAAAGACGAAGCTGGGTTTTGCCGGCTCCATCGGCTCGGCGGATCCTCCTGAAGGAGTTCTTGCCCTACGCGGTTCCGATCCTCGTGGTTCTGATCTGGCAAATATTGTCGTCGGCCGGCTGGATTTCAACGCGGGTCATGCCGGCGCCGACGGATGTGGCAGGCGCTTTCGTGGACCAACTGCTGTCCGGCGCGCTCGTCCATAATGTGGCGGTTTCCGGGGCTCGCGCCCTGGCTGGCCTTATCGTCGGCGGAACGATCGGCCTTGCGCTCGGCATTGCGAACGGCATCTCCAAGCTTTCCGAGCAACTGACGGACACCTCGTTGCAGATGCTTCGGACCATTCCGCATCTGGCGATGATCCCGCTGGTGATCCTCTGGTTTGGAATCGGCGAGGAATCGAAGCTCTTCCTCACGTCGCTGGGCGTGCTGTTTCCGATCTATCTCAACACCTTTCACGGCGTGCGAAACGTCGATCGCGAGCTCATCGAGATGGGCCGAATCTACGGCATGAACGGCTGGACGCTGTTCAGGAAGGTCATCCTGCCCGGCGCCCTGCCTTCGATATTCGTGGGGCTGCGCTATGCGCTCGGCATCATGTGGCTGACGCTCATCGTCTCGGAGTCGATCGCGGCATCCTCCGGGATCGGCCATATGGCGAACCAGGCACGCGAGTTCATGATGACGGACGTGGTGGTCCTGTCGCTGCTCATCTACGCGGCGCTCGGCAAGTTGGCCGATGTGATTGCGAAAACCATGGAGCGGCATGCCTTGTCCTGGAACCCGGTCTATCAGAGGTAGGAGGCCACAATGAGCGGCTATGTCAGCAGGTATGCCCCACGGCCAGGCACTATCGAGCCCTTGGGAGGACAGCGACAAACGGTCTCCGCCGGAGCGACCGAAGCGGTCTCGATCGAGCTTAGGCGGATCGACCAGACCTTCGGCCCGAATCGCGTCCTTCGCGGCATCGACCTCGACGTTCCCGCCGGTCAGTTCCTGGCGATCGTTGGCAAAAGCGGCTGCGGCAAGAGTACCCTTTTGCGCTTGCTGGTCGGGCTGGACCGCCCGACCTCCGGCTCGCTCCGCTTCGCCGACCGATCGGGAGACACGGTAGAGGCCAATGCGCGCATCGTCTTTCAGGAGCCTCGGCTGTTGCCCTGGGCAAGGGTGGTCGACAATGTGGCGGTCGGCCTCGGCCAGGATGTCGATGAGAATACGGCGCACGTGAAAGCGCTGATGGTGCTCGACGAGGTTCAGTTGCTCGACAAGGCGGACCAATGGCCGGCGCGCCTTTCCGGCGGCCAGCGGCAGCGGGTGGCGCTCGCTCGCGCGCTCGTCAGCCGGCCCGGCCTCCTGGTCTTCGACGAACCGCTCGGGGCGCTCGACGCATTGAAGCGCATCACCATGCAGCAACTCGTCAGCCGCGTCTGGCGGGAGCTCGGCTTCACGGCGATCCTCGTCACCCATGATGTCAGCGAGGCCGTGCATCTGGCCGACCGGGTGATCGTGCTCGACGGCGGCAAGGTAGCGCTCGACCTCGATATTGCGGCCGAGCACCCGCGTCACCACGGGGATCCGGATCTCGCTGTCTTCGAGCGCCGTCTGCTGAACGCGATTCTCGGTGCGGATTGAACGCGCTGAGCCTGACTGGGTTACGTCGGATTACATGGGCCGGATCGTAATCGTCCGCGTAGTGGCGAAACTCATCGCCACGATCTGCTGAACGATCCTTTCGGCCTGGGCGGCGATCTCCGGCACGCCGGTGAGTTCGCCGAAGGTCCCGCGCGCCAGAGGTCCGGCGATGAACAGATCCTCGACCGGATAACCGTCGCGTGCCACGGCCCGGCTGTCGGCATCGCAGGCGATGCCGAGACCGCGCGGGTCCTTCGTCAGCAGGCCGAGGTGTTCCAGCTCGGCAAGACAGCCCTGGCTGTCGATCACGTTCCCATGGTTAGGTCCGGTCGCCACCATGATCCGCTGCACGATGTGGCGCTCGATAACCCCACGCGGTTTCGTCGCAATGTCGATCGCGATCTGATCGCGGCCTGGCTGGACCGCAATGATTTGTCCCGCGCAGGCGCGCAAGCGGCCCGCCGCTCTTTCGCAGGCGACGAGTTCGGCGATCTGCGGCGGCATACGAAAACGGTGCGCTTCAAAGCGCCGGCGAAGATGGCGCAGGACGCGGCGCTGTTCGACGAGCGGCAAATTCCGCCAGATTGTTTGACCCTGGTGGCGCAAGGCGTCGAACACGCTTTGCCAGGGCAGGCCGGCTTGCGTCACCTCTTGCATGGCGAAGCGCACCTGCTTGAGAAGGGAAAGCGCCGTGTTCGGAACGCCGATGAGGAAGTCGCCATGCGGTGCGAAGTCGCCTGCGGCCTGGGGCTGCGGCAGGTGTCCCGTACGCGAAAAGAGCGTGAGATCCCCGCAGTGACCGCGATTGCGCAACGCCGCCACAGCGTCGAGAGCAGTCAGGCCGGCGCCGACGACGAAGACCTTGTCGTCCGGGCGGATCGCGTGGAGAGCGTCCGGTCGCGAGAGATTCCTCACGAAGCGAGGATCGCCGCTCAGGCCGGCAAGGACGTCTGGCGGCGTCGGCGCCGGATGGCCCGTCGCAAGCACGACGACATCCGCCTGCACCATTGCGCCGGCATCTCCCTCGATCTGCCAGCGGCCGCGATGACGGTGAATGCGCTCGACGTGCTCGCGCACGTGCCTGACAATTCCATCGTCGAGAAAGGGCTGGACCTGCGCGGCCATGAAAGCGGCGAAATCGCCTCTGCGCGCATAGATAGCGCCGCTCACTACGGCGCCGGGATCCTGCTCAAGACGACCCGAGTCGGACAGCCAGCGGACAAAGGCTTGCGGATCTCCCGGGACGGCGCGCATCCGGTGGGCCGCGACATTGAGGCGAAGCGACGGGTCATCGGTGTCATAGGCCAACCCGCCGCCGAGGTGATCCCGGGCCTCGAAGACGACGATTTCGTGAGGCCGGTAACGTCCGTGCAGCGCGAGCAGGCGGGCAAGCGTCGCTCCGGTGAAACCCCCGCCGATAATGGCCACTCGGCTGATCGCCGATACCGGCGACACTTGCTTTTGGGACGGCAGCGTTATTCTCAGCATTCCGATCTCCCTTCGGTTCGGCGGCTTCGAATTGCCTCTTGCAGGATATTAGGCATATATTCTATCAAATGTATATACTAAGAAACGCGTTGTCTGTGGGATCGGTTCCAGCGCTGTTACCAATCGAGAAAAGGTGATCTGCAGAGGAGCGACGGGATGTCGGTTCAGACTTCAATAGGGACCTTCGACGTCGAAGGGATCGTCAGCCGGGGCATGGACCGGCCGGCCGATGCCGACAGTTTGAAGGCGGCTTTGCGTTCACTGGGCGGCGGCGTCAGCATCATAACCGCGGGAGAGGGTGAGGCGCGGACCGGGGCCACCGTCACATCGGCCACCGCTCTCTCCGTCGAGCCGCCGCGCATGCTCGTGTCCCTCAATCGTACGTCCTCGACCTGGCCCGTCGTCGAGCGGTTCGCCCATTTCTGCGTCAATATTGTCGGCGCACAACACGAAGTGCTTGCCAATCAATTTGCCGGCCGCGGCGGACTCAAGGGGCCGAATCGCTATCGTGGCGGTGAATGGATCCGCCTGGCCAGCGGCGCACCGGTCCTCCAGGACGCGGTGGCGGCCATCGACTGCGAGGTGGAGGAAGCTTTCGAACGGCATAGCCACGCGATTGTGCTCGGGCGGGTGGTCGGAATTCGTATCCGCGGGGGTGGATCCCTCCTGTATCGGGGAGGCCGGTACTTTGCCCTCTCCGGCTAGACGTTGACGCCACAACGGTCGCATTGGCTCTTACTTCGCCTGACGGCAGGGTCGATCGAGCTGATGCGCTCGCATAGCTGTATTGCACAGTTTATATCGAAATTATTGACGAGCGAGTAGAATGCGGCGACACTATGCGCCGGCTCATGAAGGGTCCAACGGGAGGAATGCCAAATGCCGCTTGGTATTGTGAACTTTTCCTTCGATCTTCTCGCGCCTTGGCGCGAGCAGCTTCGGCTCTCCGGTAACCGCTCCCAGAGCGCACCCAGGAAGGCAGCCGACGAGATAGGCACCGACACGGTCGACCGAAGCGAAGAGGAGCAGGCGCGCCAGCAGGCCCTGTTCTGGGGATTGCTACCGGTTCTATAATTGGAATGCCGAGCAGGGTGTGCACGGCTCCCATTCGCACCTCGACTACCCGATCCGATCGGTCCAGCCGCGCACCGTTCAAGCTCGTTGTGGAAATTCAACTGCCGGTCTGGCTGAGCCAGCATCAGTAAGGATGCATGAGATGGGATCCATTACACATCTGCATGAGCGTCTTCGACCGGTGCCGCTTCGAATTGCCTCGGACGAGGAGGTATTGGCCGCGGCTGGCGAGGTGATCGCCCTCGGCACGGATGCTCCCGGGGCGACCTTGGCTGATGCGCTGGTACGGTCCGGCTTGCTGGCCGTTTCTATTCCCTCCGATTTCGACGGCGCCGATGTCTCGAACAGCTTGATAGCGCAGGCCGTATCGCGGATCGCCGAAGTGCAGCCGTCTGCCGCCGGTGCCCTCGTCGCCCATTTCCGCGCCCTCGAATTGGTCCGCAACGCCGGCAGCGAGGAACAGCGGCGCAGTATCTATGCGCATGTGGCGTCAGGTGAGAGGCTGTCGGCGGCGGCCGCGGGCGATCAGAGCGCGACGCAACACTTCGTGCCCGATGGCATCGGTTTCCAGTTGGCAGGAATCCTTGAGGCTGCGTTCCTTTGCGAGCCGGATTGGTTCGGCATTCTGGCGCTGAACGAGTCCGAGGCGTCGAGCCTGTTGCTCGTCCAGCGAGGCAGCGCGGAGGCCGAAGTCGTGCGGGCCGGAGAGCCGACACTCTATCGTTTCGCGCAAGCACATGTGCCGGCCGACTCGGTGCTTGCCCTCAATCGCGATGCGCTGCTGCTCTCCCGATCGCTCGGAATCATCTTGCAGGCCGCATCCGTCCTCGGCGAGAAGCGCCGACAACTGGCGGGAAATCTGGCGTTGTGGCGCGACGGCCGTCCGTCCGGCGATCGCCCCTGGGACGAGCGGATCGGGCGATTCCAGGTCGAGATCGAAACATTGGCGGCGCTGATCGACCGGGCTTCGACGGCCCTCGACCTCGCGCAGGTCAACGCGACGCCCATCGGCGTCACCGAGGTGGGCAGGCTCGCCACCACGATCGAGATCGCCTTTCCCCTGGAAGGCACTCGCGGCACCGGGCACCTGCTCGCAGAACTCGGCCGCATGCTGTTCACCGACTGAACATAACCTACTCGCCGGCGATCAGCGCTTCCTCGACCGTCTTCGTCCGATCCTTCGAGACGAACTGCGCGAGTGTCATGTTGTCGAGGATGGTGGCGATTGCGTCACGAACCTCCGTCATTGACAGGCGAACCTGACAGCCGACCGGATCGTTGCAATCGTCGCAGGCTTCGAAGGCCGTTCGGCTCGCACAGCGGATGGGAGCAAGCGGACCGTCAAGCGCGCGGATGACCTGGCCGATCATAATCTCGGTGGCTGGCTTCGACAGCGAATAGCCGCCGTTCGGACCCTTCTTCGAACGCAGGATACCGGTGTTGCGCAGTTCCAGGAGGATGGTGTCGAGGAACTTCTTCGGAATGTTGTTGCGCGTCGCAATCTCCGTCACGAACGCGGTTTCTCCAGGACCAAGGCGCGCCAGATCAACAAGCGCCTTCAATCCGTACTTGCCTTTTTTCGTAAGCATTGTGGCACTCGGGAATGGTGTCGATCATGCACGTGCCGAATGCGCGTGCAGGGACGTGTATTATTTCTTACTTAGTAAATAGTTTTTGGGGAATTAATCTGCAAGGGAGTTTCACTGAGACCGCTACTCCTCGGCGATGAATTTTGCGTCACTCACGTAAGAATCATTGATTTGACCCGCCTTCGAGCAGTCCAGCCGTCTGCGACGGCCGGGAAACGTCCTGGTATCCTCTTCTCGTTCTCCGTTTGAAAGGCCAGAGGCAGAAGGGGCGCCAGCTTATGTTTTCAAGGTCAAGGCCCCGTGCCGAAGAAGGCGACGCGTGTGAAAAGCACGTAATTCGACTCCGATACCATCAGCGCCACGAATACGAGGACGAGCAGTGGCGGCAGCAGGATCGCGTAGGTCAGCGCCAGGCGCTCCCAGGCCATATGCATGAAGACGGCGACGATGAGGCCGGCCTTCAGCATCATGAAGATCAGGATCAGCGACCAGCGAAGAAATCCCTGCAAGCCGAAATAATCGACCAGGTAGGAAAAGGCGCTGAGCACGAAGAGCAGCCCCCAGACCAGGAGGTAGAGCTTGATCGGGTGCTGTTGCTGTTCCGCATGTGCCACGTGTTGTGCGGCATGAGCCTCGACATGAGCCATGGTGCTCTCCTCACCAGAGATAGAAGAATGCGAAGATGAAGACCCAGACCAGGTCGACGAAGTGCCAGTATAGACCGGTGATCTCGACGATCTCGTAGCGACCCTTGCGGCTGGTGAAGAAGCCGGGGCGCTCCGTGTCGAAATCGCCGCGCCAGACCTTGCGTGCGATGATCAGTAGGAAGATCACGCCGAATGTGACATGGGTGCCGTGGAAACCGGTGATCATGAAGAATGAGGAGCCGAACTGCGCCGCTCCCCAGGGATTGCCCCAGGGCCGCACGCCCTCGGCGATCAGCTTCGACCACTCGAACGCCTGCATGCCGACGAAGGTGGCGCCAAAAAGGGCGGTGACCAGCATCAGCAGAGCGGTCTTCCTTCGGTCGCGGCGATAACCGCAGTTGACCGCCATCGCCATCGTGCCGCTCGAAGAGATGAGGACGAAGGTCATGATGGCGATCAGGATCAGCGGCACGTGCGCCCCGGCGATCTCGAGCGCGAAGACTTCGCTGGGGTTCGGCCACGGGACCGTCGTCGACATGCGCGCCGACATGTAGGCGAGCAGGAAGCAGCCGAAGACGAAGGTGTCGCTCAGGAGAAAGATCCACATCATGGCCTTTCCCCAGGAGACGTTCTTGAACGTACGCTGGTCCGAGGCCCAGTCCGACGCCAACCCGGCCAAGCCGGCCGGGCGGGGAAGCGTATCTGCTGCGGGGGTCTTGATCGGGGCAGACATTGTCAGCGGTTCCTATGTCAGCAGTTGGCGGCAGAAATCGACGACGTCGCTGGCCCAGCCGGAAAAGAGGGCGAAGAGCACTAGCCAGACGACCAGCATAAAATGCCAGTAAATGGCGCACAGCTCGACGGAGAGGCGCATTTTCCGGTCGAATGGTCCGTCCCAGGCGCGGACGCTGAGGCGGCCGAGCGCGACAAGCCCGCCGAGGATGTGCAAGCCGTGCATGCCGGTCAGCAGGTAGAAGAAACTGTTGGCGGGATTTCCGGCCAGGAGATAGCCGGCAGTCGTCAGCTCCCGCCAGGCGAAAAGCTGCCCGACGAGGAAGGCGAGGCCGGCGGCCAGGGCAGCGAGCAGGGCGGTTCGGGTCGCTTCGTCATTGCGTCGCTCCGCCTCCAGCTTCGCCCGGTGCAGGGTGATGCTGCCGACGGCAAGAATGCCGGTATTGGCCCAGAGCAGGGCGGGCAGCGGCAGGGCGCCCCAGTCGGACGAGGCCATGCGCATGAAGTAGGCGCTGATGGCAAGCGAGAAGAGCGCGCCGACGACGCCGAGGAAGACGCCGAGCCCGATTTTTGCCGCCGGCGGCGGTGCGCCGCTTCGGCGATCGTGGGCGTGACCGACTTCGAGCCAGGGGCGTGACGCCAGCCGCTGCTGGGCAAGCCACCAGACCATGACTGCGGCGACTAGCGTGAGGAAGATTACAGCGACACTCATGAGACCGCCTCATGGCTCATGCGCCCGGGCGTCGGCTGGTTCTGCGGAATGAAATCCTCCGCTGCACCCGGGACGCTGTAATCGTAGGCCCAGCGATAGACGACGGGAAGTTCCCTTCCCCAGTTGCCGTGCGGCGGCGGCGTTTCGGGCGTCTGCCACTCGAGGGTCGTCGCCCGCCAGGGGTTGCCGCCGGCTTCGCGGCCGTGCCGCAGGCTCCAGGCGAGGTTGAAGAGGAAGACGATCTGCGCGGCGCCGACGATCAGCGCCATGACGCTGATGAAGGCATTGAGGGTATGGACCGACTCCTGCACGAATGCCATCTCGCCGAGTTCGTAGTAGCGGCGCGGCACGCCGACAAGGCCGACATAGTGCATCGGGAAAAAGATCAAATAGGCGCCGAGGAAGGTGACCCAGAAATGGATCTGGCCAAGCGCTTCGTTGAGCATGCGTCCGGTGATCTTCGGGTACCAGTGGTAGATCGCGCCGAAGATGACCATGATCGGAGCGACGCCCATGACCATATGGAAATGCGCAACGACGAACATGGTGTCGGAGAGCGGTACGTCGACGACGACATTGCCGAGGAAGAGTCCCGTCAGCCCGCCATTGACGAAGGTGACGATGAAGCCGAGCGCGAAAAGCATCGGCAAGGTCAGGTGGATGTTGCCGCGCCAGAGAGTGAGCACCCAGTTGTAGACCTTGATCGCCGTCGGCACCGCGATGATCAGCGTGGTGGTGGCGAAGAAGAAACCGAAATAGGGGTTCATTCCGCTCACATACATGTGGTGGGCCCAGACGATGAAGGAGAGGCCGCCGATGATGACGATCGCCCAGACCATCATGCGATAGCCGAAGATGTTCTTGCGCGCATGGGTGCTGATCAGATCGGAAACGATGCCGAAGGCGGGCAGCGCGACGATATAGACCTCCGGGTGACCGAAGAACCAGAAGAGATGCTGGAACAGGATCGGACTGCCGCCGCCATGCTGGAGCTGCTCGCCCATTTCGACGATCGCCGGCATGAAGAAGCTGGTGCCGAGCAGCCGGTCGAACAGCATCATGACGCAGGCGACAAAAAGGGCGGGGAAGGCGAGCAGCGCCATTACGGTCGCCGTGAAGATACCCCAGACCGTCAGCGGCAGGCGCATCAGCGTCATGCCGCGGGCGCGGCCCTGGAGCACTGTGACGACGTAGTTGAGGCCGCCCATGGTGAAGCCGATGATGAAGATGATCAGCGACGCGAGCATCAGGATGATGCCCCAATCCTTGCCGCCCGGCGTGCCCGAGAGAACCGCCTGCGGCGGGTAGAGCGTCCAGCCTGCCCCGGTCGGTCCGCCGGGGGCGAAGAAGCTCGCGACCAGCACCAGCACGGCGAGCAGATAGATCCAGTAGCTCAGCATGTTGGCGTAGGGGAACACCATGTCGCGGGCGCCGACCATCAGCGGAATGAGATAGTTGCCGAAGCCGCCGAGGAAGAGCGCCGTGAGCAGGTAGATCACCATGATCATGCCGTGCATGGTGATGAACTGGTAATAGGCATCGGCATCGATGAAGTCGAATGTGCCGGGAAAGCCGAGCTGCAGGCGCATCAGCCAGGAGAGCACCAGCGCCACCATGCCGATGGCGATGGCGGTCGTCGCATATTGGATGGCGATGATCTTCGCATCCTGGCTGAAGACGTAGCGCGTCCACCAGCTATGCGGATGATAGAGTTCAACATCCTCGACTTCGGGAGGCGGCAGCGGCTCGCCAATACCGGACCGGACGTCGACCATCAATGTGTCCTCCCAGGTTGCTATTCCACGGCGCCTCCTACCGCGCCGCTGCGGCGGCAATCGTTGCCGCCGGTTTCGTTTCGGACGAGGCGGAGAGTTGCGAAAAACTCTGCTGCTCGGCGAGCCAGGCCTGATAGTCTTCCTCGGTGTCGACCACGACGGTGCCGCGCATCTGCGGATGGCCGACGCCGCAAAGCTCGGCGCAGAGAATTTCGAAGGTTCCGGTGCGCGTCGGGGTGAGCCAGAAATACGTCACCATCCCCGGCACCATGTCCATCTTGGCGCGGAATTCCGGCACGTAGAAGTCGTGCAGGACATCGACGGAGCGGAGCAGCATCTTGACCGGCTTGCCGATGGGAAGGTGAAGTTCACCGCCCTCGATGATCAGGTCGTCGAGGCTGGCTGCGTCGTTTCGGTTGAGCCCGAGCGTGTTTTCCGGGGTGATGTCGCGCGTTTCACTGGTGCCAAGCCGGCCGTCGGCGCCGGGAAGCCTGTAGCTCCAGAGCCATTGCTGCCCGACCACCTCCACCTCGGTCGCACCCTCAGGGACGGTGATGAACTGGTTCCAGACGAACAGGCCGGGCGCCAGCATCGCGGCGACGCCAAGGGTAGTGCTCGTTGCCAGCCAGCCTTCCAGTTTCCTGTTTTCCGGTTCATAGGCGGCGGTGTTACCGGGGCGGTGGCGGAAACGCAGAACGCAATAGGCCATGAACAGGACCACGGCGGTAAAGGCAATGCCGGTGATCCAGAAGGTTATGATGATGGTATTGTCTATGTAATTCCAGTTGGAGGCGATCGGCGTCCACCACCAGGGACTGAGCAAATGGAACAACACTGATCCGGCGGCCAACAGAACCAGAGCGAATACAACCGCCATTTCCAGTCCCTCCCCGCCGCGATTGGCCGTGAGGCGAATACGCAATCCGCAGCGTTCCGATCACAATTATTGCACGAACGGATAATACTGGCAAATCGTCGGGAAGGCGCAGAATTTTGCCTTCCCTCGGGATGCTCCTATTTGGGGTGTTGCTTGAGATAGGCGATCACATTGACGATCTCTTCGTCCTTCTTGAGGCCCGGGAAGACCATCTTGGTGCCTTTCACCTTGGCTTTGGGATCACGGAGATATTCATGCAGCGTCGCCTCGTCCCAGACGAGCCCGCTCTTGCCCGCATCGACCATGGCCTTCGAATATTTGAAATCCGCATGGGTGCCGGCGGTTCGGCCAATGACGCCCAGAAGCGATGGACCGACCTTGTTCTGATCCTTGTCCACGACGTGGCAGGCGGAGCATTTCTTGAACACCGTCGCTCCGGCCTCGGCGTCGCCCTCCTGGGCGTGGCCGGCCACCGGACAGAGAAAGAGTGCCGAAGAAGACAAGGCAACAACAGCAATTCGCATGATACTTCCCCAATTTCGCCCGGCGCGGGCAAAGAAGAGTATCGTCAGATCTGGCTTTGGCGGTGCTTGCTCTCTAAGAATGCGCGCCGGAGCGGTTGATACTTGCGACAGAAAGGAAGCTAGTCCTCGCCCGGGAGAAGTCAATTGCTCCTTCAGGGTAGCCGGCCGAGGAAAAGCACCTCCCGTCAAACGCGGTTACCCTCGCCATCGAAGAAATGCAGGCTGTGCGCCGGGAAGTGGACGGGTATGGTGCCGGAGACCGTCAGGAACGAGCGGTCGTTGGTGAAGGCCTTGAAGCCCGATCGCCCAAGCGAGAGGTGCAGGATGATGCCGAAGCCGGTCGGCTCGACGAGGTCGACAGTGGCAAGCAGCGTCTCCGGCCCGTGGCCGGCAAGCACGATGTGCTCCGGGCGAATGCCGAGCGTCGCCCTGGCGTTGTTCGCAAGCGGGGCAGACGAGTCGAGGGGAATTCCAATGTTTCCCGCGGTTTCGAACAGCGGCCTGTCGCCGGCGTGATAGGTGCCCTCGAAAAAGTTCATGCCGGGCGACCCGATGAAACCGGCGACGAAGAGATTGGCGGGGCGATCATAAAGGTCGAGCGGGCTGCCGACCTGCTGGACCACGCCGGCATTCATGGCGACGATGCGGTCGGCGAGCGTCATCGCCTCGATCTGGTCATGCGTCACGTAGATCGACGTGGCGCCAAGGTCCTTGTGCAGCTTCTTGATCTCGGCGCGCATCTGCTCGCGGAGCCGCGCGTCGAGGTTGGAGAGCGGCTCGTCGAAGAGGAAGGCCTTTGGTTGGCGAACGATGGCACGGCCCATGGCGACGCGCTGGCGCTGGCCGCCGGACAAAGCTCTCGGCCGGCGCTCGAGCAGCGGGTCGAGGCCGAGCTTGGCGGCGGCCCCCGCCACGACGGTCGCGATCCGCTCCTTCGGCGTCTTGCGAAGCCTCAGGCTGTAGCTCATGTTCCTGGCGACCGACATGTGCGGGTAGAGCGCGTAGGACTGGAACACCATGGCGATGTCGCGGTCCTTTGGTGCGAGCTCGTTGACCCGCCTGCCGGCGATACGGATCTCGCCGGCGGTCACGCTTTCCAGTCCGGCGATCATCCGCAGCAGGGTCGACTTGCCGCAGCCGGAGGGGCCGACGAGCACGACGAACTCGCCATCACGGATCTTGAGATCGACGTCGTGCAGCACCGGATGGGGGCCGTAGGATTTCTGGATATTGGCGATATCGATGGAAGCCATGACTAGTCTAACCCTCAGCCTTTGACCGCGCCGGCCGTGAGGCCCTGGACGAGATAGCGTTGAATGAGCAGGAAGAAGAGGCAGGCCGGGATCAGCGCCAGCACGCCGGCGGCCATCATCTGACCGAAGTCGACCGAGAATTTCGAGACGAAGGAAAGAAGCCCGACCGGGAACGTCGCCTGCTCGTTGCCGGAGATCAGCATCAGCGAGAAGAGCAGTTCGCTCCAGGCGGCGGTGAAGACGAAGCCGAGCGTGGCGGCGATGCCGGGCAGCGTCAGCGGCAGGATGATCTGGCGAAAGGCGACGAATTGCGTGGCGCCGTCGATCATCGCCGCCTCCTCCAGATCCTTCGGAATGCCGTCGAAGAAGGACTGCATCAGGAAGGTGGCGAAGGGAACGTTGAAGGCGCTGTAGACGATGACAAGCCCGGTCAGGCTGTTGGTCAGCCCCAGCGGCGAGAGGATCTTGAAGATCGGCGCGACGAGCATGACCAGCGGAAACATCTGCGTCAGCAGCATCAGCGTCACCAGCCAGTATTTGCCGCGGAAGCGGAAGCGCGACAGTGCATAGCCGGAAAGCGAGGCGAGGATCGTCACGACCACGGCCGTCGAGCCTGAGACGATCAGGCTGTTGCGGAAGAACACCGGGAAGGCGCTGTGCCTCAGCACGAAATCGAAATGCTCGAGGCTGGCGCGCGACGGCCAGAGGCGGATGCCTTCGGAATAGAGCAGGTCGTTGGGCGTCACCGCCACCTTCAGCAGCCAGAACAGCGGAAAGAGCGCGAAGGCGATATAGGCGAGGATCGCCAGGCGGTGCGCGACGGTGAGGAAGGCTGATTTGGCGCGCATCGGTTCAATCCTTGCTCAGGAGCCACTGTCTGAGGATGACGATCAGCAGCGAATAGGCGAGGAGCAGGGCGAGCAGCACTAGCGCGATCGCCGAGGCATAGCCGAAATCGAGCCGCTTGAAGGCCTGGGTGAAGATGTAGCTGGCGACGATCTGGGTGCGATCGGCCGGGCCGCCATTGGTCATGACGATGATGAGATCGGCGAAATTCGAGATCCAGACGGTGCGAAGCAGGATGGTGATGGCGATCGTCGGCGCGAGGAACGGCAACGTGATCGACAGGAAGCGCTGGAAGGCGCCGGCGCCGTCGATGCTCGCCGCCTCGTAGAGGTCGCGCGGGATCGCCTGCAGCGCGGCAAGCAGGGTGATCGCGAAGAAGGGAATGCCCCACCAGATATTGGCGACGATCGGTCCCCACATGGCAAGCTCAGGATCGGAGAGGATGTTGGCCGGCTGGCTCATGATCCCGAGCGCGTAGAGCCAGTGCGGCAGCGGCCCGACGACGGGGTTGAAGAGCCAGGCCCAGTTGAGGCCGGCAAGGAAGCTCGGGACCGCCCAGGGCAGGAAGACGAGCGCCTGGGCGATGGCGCGGCCGCGAAACGGCTTGTCGAGCAAGAGCGCCAGGATCAGGCCGAAGGCAAACTGAAGAAGAACCGATGCGCCGGTCCACCAGAGCGTGTTGCGCAACGAGCGAAAGAAGGCCTCGTCCTGAGACAGGGCCCGGAAATGGTCGAGACCGATGAAGGCACCGGAGAAGGGGTTGAGGAGCTGGACGTCGCGGAACGCATAGGAGACGCCGAGCACCAGCGGCACCAGCATCACCGTGACGATCAGGATCAGCGCCGGCGCGCTATAGAGATAGGGCGCCGATGCGTCCGCGATGCGCTTCGTCAGCGGCCGGCGGTCTGCGGAGAGGCCCTGCTGGCGTACGGCATAATCCATCGATCCGAGTTCCTCCTGGCCGCCCCGTGGGTCGGGCCTCTCTCATCGTGACAAAGGGCGGCAGATCACCTGCCGCCCTTCTGCCGACTTACTTCTTGTTCGCCAGGTACTTCTGCTGCGCCTTGGTCAGGTAGTCCGCCCATTGATTGGCGAGTTCCTCCGGCGTGATGTCGCCGAGCAGTGCTTCCTGGCTCGTCTTGATCGCGAGCGAATCCTTGAAGAAGGCGAATTCCTCGAGGTAGGTCGGCATGACGGTCAGGACGACGTCTTTGTCGGCCAGTTCGTCGAACCAGCCCTTGAACTGCGGGCTCGCATAGAAGGGGTCCTTCTCAGCCGACTTGTGGACCGGCAGCGCGCCGGTGCGCTTGTTCCACTCGATATTGCCTTCCGGGCCTTCGAGCGTTTCGATCAGCTTCCAGGAAAGGTCCTTGTTCTGGCTTGCCGAAAGCATCGACCAGCCGGCGAAGCCGATCGTGGCGAAGGCCTTGCCGCTCGGTCCCTTCGGCATGGTGGTGACGCCAAAATCCTCGGGCTTCATGCGCTGCGCAATGGCGATCAGCGCGTCCGGATCCTGGTCGAGAAAGGCGCAGGTGCCGCTATAGAAGCCGGCGACGATTTCGTTGAAGCCCCAGTTGACGCTGTCCTTCGGCGCCAGACCCTTCTTGTAGAGGTCGATGACCCAGGTGAGACCCTTGACCCAGCCTTCGCTGTTCATCGTCGAGGTACCGTCCTCCTTGAAGAACGTGTTGTCGCCGGCCATGGTGGCGCCGAACATCACCCAGCCATTGAGCCCGCCCGGACCGCCGCGCAGGCAGTAGCCGGATTTGCCCGGCAGCTTCGCGACCGCCTCGGACGCCTTCACGAAATCGTCCATCGTCTTCGGCGGTTCGGCGACACCTGCCTCCGAGAGCAGTTTCTTGTTGTAGAACATCGCCCGGAGATAAAAGCCGTAGGGCAGCATATAGGCGGTGTCGTTGACGTCGCGGCCGAGTTCCAGGGCGCGCTCGGTGAGGCCGGGCGTGTGCTCCCACTTGGCGAGGTAGGGTTCCAGGCTCTCGAGCATACCGTTATTGGCGTAGAGCGACAGCCAGGTATCGGGCATTTCCATCACGTCCGGGATTTCGCCGGCCGAGACCATGGTGGCGAATTTCTGGAAGGCCTCGCCCCAGGGCAACGAGATGATCTCGACGGTGGTGCCGGGATTCGCCGCCTCGAACTTGGCGACGATCGATTTCAGCGTTTCGGTGCGCTCGGGGCTGGTGATGACCTCGACCAGCTTCAACTTGGTATCGGCAAGCGCGCTGCCGGCCATCAGCGTGGCGAGCAGGGTGGCTGTGATCAGTTTCCTCATTTTTGTTCCCTTTTTTGTTGGCGTTGATTGAGTTTCCTAAGGGCGGGAGTGGGAAACCGCTCACGCTTTCCCATCCCGCTCGTCGTCAGCCTGACGAAGCGGCGTCGAGCGCCGCTTCGAGATCGCTCCAGAGGGCCTCCGTTCCCTCCAGGCCGACATGGAGCCGTACCGACCGCGGAGAAATGCCGAAGGCGGCCGCGGAATTGGGTTGGGCTTTCTGCGCCAGCACGACCTCGCCCGGGACGATAAGGCTTTCGTGGCCACCCCAGGAGACGCCGAGCTTGAAGAGCTGCAGGTGATCGGCGAAGCGGCGCACGTCGACGCCCTCGCGAAAGATGAAGGAGAAGAGGCCGGACGTCCCGAAAAGGCCCGGCGGCAGGTGATTGCCGAGGCCCGGATGGCAGACGGTTTCGACCAGCGGATGCTCCTGCAGGCGCCGGGCGACGGCGAGCGCCGAGCGCTCATGCGCCTTCATCCGGATCGGCAGGGTGCGCAGGCCCCGGATCAGCAGCCAGGCATCGAAGGGGGAGAGCTTGCCGCCGAGGTAGGGATAGGCTTCGGAGCGGATGCGGCCGACCAGATCACTGGAGCCGGCGACGACACCGGCGACGACGTCGCTGTGGCCGCTCAAATATTTCGAGGCCGAGTGGATGACCAGATCGACGCCGAGCGAAATCGGCTGCTGGAACACCGGGCTCGCCCAGCTGTTGTCGATGACGGTGACGATCCCTTGCGCCTTGGCAACCGCGGCCAGCGCTGCCACGTCATGGGTATCCATGACCCAGCTGGTCGGGCTTTCCATGTAGAAGAGCTTGGCGCCGGGAAGTGCCTTGGCAACCGCCTCCTCGTCGCGTCCGTCGACATAGGTGACCTCGATGCGCATGCGCTTCAGATGGGTGCCGAAGAGCCGGAAAGCATCGGGATATACATGCTTCACCGCCACGATGCGGTCGCCCGGCTCGACGAAGGTAAGCACGGTGGAGGAGATCGCCGACATGCCGCTGGCAAAGCCGATCGCGTCCTCGGCGCCTTCCAGTTTCGCCAGCATCTCCTCGAACAGCCGGACGGTCGGATTGAGGCCGCGGGTGTAGATCGGCCGGACGCGTTCGCCCCGGTAGGAGGCGATCATCTCGTCATAGTCCTTGAAGGTGAAGAGTGAGGTCTGGACGATCGGCGGAACGACGGCGTCGAAGGCATGGGCCTCGTCATGGGCGGCAATCAGCGAGGCTCTGTCGAACGGATCGAAGCCGTCATTCATTTGGACATTTCCTTGATGTCTTCCTCGACGATCGCGAGGATTTTCAGTGTTTCTTCCCGGGCGGCCTCCGGATCCTGCGACGCGATCGCGTCGAAGAGCGTGCGGTGAAAGGGAAAGGACCGTCGCGCGAAATCGGGTCGGTCGAAAGGCTTTTCCCAGAAGCGCTCGAAGGCCTCGCGCATCTGCTCGAGCAATTGCCGGAAGAGCGGGTTGTGGGTCGCATCGTAGATCGCCAGGTGGAAGGCGAGGTCCTCCGGGCCGGAAGTGCCCTTGGCAAGATGAACGCGCTCCATTTCGTCGAGCTTCGTTTCGATGTTGATGAGATCGGCATCGGTGCGGCGGCGGGCGGCGACCATGCCTGCCTCGACCTCGATGCCGCGACGAACTTCCAGCGTCTGGAGGAGCGCGTCGCGAAGGTGACGGGTATCGAGGGTGAGCGGCATGTGGATGGTGGCGCCGGAAATGGCACGCAACAGATAGGTGCCGCTGCCCTTGCGCGCCTCGACGACGCCGAGCGCCTGGAAATGGCTGATGACCTCGCGAACCGTGGATCGGCCGACGGCGAGCGCCGCCATCAGTTCCCGTTCGGCCGGAAGCCGGTCGCCGGGCTTCAATCCGGAGCGTTGGACATAGTCGGCAAGAGCGGAAATCACCTGCTGCACCCGATCCACCGGGGGCAGGGGCAGAAGCGTCGCTTTCTCCGGCTCGGGCATCCGCATTCCCAAAATTGGTCTGACATCTGAGCAATATGCAGAGGGTGGATCGCATGGTCAAGGGGCGAGATTTGCGATATGCCTTCCCGTCATCAGGGCCATAGCTGGGGAAGAATGATGGCAGGCGTCACGAACTCCTATGCCGGCGACGGGCGCTATCCGACGAGCTATTACGCTGCCTCCCGCAACATTCTCCGCACGCCGGTCAAGCTCGAGGGGCACGTTGAAACCGACATCTGCGTCGTCGGCGCTGGTTACACGGGTTTGTCGACGGCCATTCATCTCGCCGAGAAAGGCTACAAAGTTGCGGTGGTGGAGGGCGCTCAGGTGGGTTGGGGCGCTTCGGGACGCAATGGCGGCCAGATCGTCAATGGCCTCAACGCCAGCCTGTCGACGATCCAGAATCGCTACGGCGAAGATGCGGCGCGCTTCATCGGCGGCCTTGTCCAGGAGGGCGGGCGCATCATCCGTCGGCTCGTCAGCCAATATCGGATCGATTGCGACCTGAAATCCGGCAACATCTATGCCGCCTACACCGGCGCGCATATGAAGGAGCTGGAAGCCAAGCAGGCGCTCTGGCGCAGATACGGCATGGACGACCACCTGCTGCTCGACCGGGAGGCGCTGCGCAAGCTCGTCAATTCCGAAGCCTATTGCGGCGGCATGCTCGACATCAGCGGCGGCCATATGCATCCGCTCAATCTGGTGCTTGGCGAGGCACGCGCCTTCGAGAGCCTCGGCGGCGTAATCTACGAGATGTCGCCGGTGACCCGCGTCGACCACAGAGCGGCGCGGCCGACCGTCTACACCCGCGAGGGGGAAGTCTCCGCCCGCATCGTCGTGCTCTGCGGCAATGCCTACCTCGGCGACGCGGTGCCTGAGCTCGTCTCGCGCGTCATGCCGGTCTCGACCCAGATGATCACCACGGCCCCGCTCGGCGAGGAACTCGCCGATATGCTGATCCCGAGCGATATGTGCGTGGAGGACGTGCGCTACATTCTCGATTATTTCCGGCTGTCGGCCGACAAGCGGATGATCTTTGGCGGCGGCACCGTCTATGGCGGCACCGATCCGGCCGATGTGGTGGCGAAGCTTCGGCCCAATCTGGAGAAGGTCTTCCCGCGTTTGAAGGGCGTGACGATCGACTATGCCTGGAGCGGCAATTTCGCGCTTTCCTTCACGCGGGTGCCGCAGATGGGCCGCATCGGCTCCAACACCTATTTCGCCCACGGCTATAGCGGTCACGGGGTCACCGGCTCGCATCTCTTCGGCCGAACGCTGGCGGAGGCGATCGACGGCGATCAGTCGCGCTTCGACATGTTCGAGAAGCTGCCCTGGTATCCTTTCCCCGGCGGGCGGATGTTCCGGGCGCAATATTCGACGATTGGCTCCTGGTGGTATTCCTTCAAGGACATGGTTGGCTGGTAGTTCTGCGGAGTCGGTTGCGGTGGGTGCAGGGTTCCATCCCACGTCGATTCCGCTCACTGCGATGATGCGTTAGTATCTCGGCCCCGGGTAGGCCGCCTGCCGACATGTGCGCCGGAGGAGTGCAGAGTTTTTTCATAACAACAGGCATCGGCATCGAGCGTCGAACGGGTTCTAACCTGGCCGCCGCCAGCGCTCCAGGCGCGGAGCGCAAGTGTCAGGAATATCGCAGTGGGGGAGGGTCGAGCATGTTCATCCGCTTCGGTTATGAGATTGGCATCGATTGCCCGAATGCGACGCCGATGATGACGTTTCTGTCCGTCGCGAAGGAACGGCGGAACGCCGTCGTAACGGAGCGTGGTCCGGTCGCTTCGCCGCTCATTCCGATGGAGGAAATCACCGACCCCCACCACAACATTTGCCTGCGCATGGTTCTGCCTGAGGGTGAAACCAGGCTCGGCTACGACGCGGTCATCAGCGACGACGGGCGGCTGGACGCCTCGGATCCTCTGGCCGAGGCGGTGCCGGTGGAAAAGCTGCCTCCCTCTCTGCTGCCCTATCTTTGCGCCAGCCGCTATTGCGAGACCGATCGGCTGAGCGGGCTTGCCTGGCGGCTCTTCGGCGACGTTCCGGCAGGCTGGCAACGGGTGCAGGCGATCTCGGACTATGTGCATGACCGGCTGGTATTCAGCTACGGCTATGCGCAGGCGATGCGCACGGCGCTCGAAGCACACGAGGACCGGCTGGGGGTCAGCCGCGACTACGCGCATCTGGCCGTTGCCCTCTGCCGTTGCATGAACATGCCGGCCCGATACGTTCATGGTTACATGGCCGACATCGGCGTCCCCGACAGTCCGGCGCCGATGGATTTCAACGCCTGGTTCGAGGTATATCTCGGCGACCGCTGGTACACGTTCGATGCCAAGAACAATGCGCGACGGGCTGGCCGCATTCCGGTGGCTCGCGGCCGGGATGCCGCGGACATCCCGCTGATGCAGACCTTCGGCAAGCATCAGCTGACCCACTTCACCGTCTGGACCTCCGTCGAGGTCGACAGCCGGCTCAGTCGTTCTCATCACGCCGCCGACGTTTCGCTGCTGACCCCGTGGTTCAGCGAGACCTGGTCGCGCCATCTGCAGGAACGCGACCGCGAGCGGCACTGATCGCCAAGACGGGAAACGGATTATTCACACCTTGAGCGATCCGCAGAAAATAATATCTACAAACTTAATCGAGAATATAGGAGAACAGGAATATAGGCGAACACCAACAGCGGAGAGAAGAATGAACGCGACAAAGGCGATGACCCACTCCCGCTATGCACTCCATGTGGCGCAGCCGACCA
The DNA here is from genome assembly GCF_001651865.1 of Sinorhizobium glycinis. Taxonomy (GTDB): domain Bacteria; phylum Pseudomonadota; class Alphaproteobacteria; order Rhizobiales; family Rhizobiaceae; genus Sinorhizobium; species Sinorhizobium glycinis. The sequence goes on along the minus strand of NZ_LPUX01000049.1, from coordinate 16,615 downwards.
GGCGTCTGCCGGTCAACCTTATTCCGCACTCGATCGCCATCGTGGCAGCTTTCAGCTTCCTCTCGGCCGTCGTCATCGGCGCCATCTGAGCTCCATCGACGCACTTTTTCCGGAACTTCTTGTCGTCGGCAGTGCGTGAACTGGCCGTCGTCTTCCGTCTCATCGTTCGGGGCAAGCCCGCGACATCGTAGACCTTGCGAGGTGCATTGTTTGCGTCGTAGCGTGCCTCGCTACGCAAATCGATGCCGCGAACGACTCGGACTCCTGTCCGGTAAACGTCGTCGCCAAGGCATTGGAAGTCGCTCCGCGCTTATCGCGCGCTGACCGCGCTGGGTGACGATCCGATGCCGGTCTGCGGGAAACAAGAGACTTTGACGGGAAGGAGGCAGCGCATGCTCGACAAACGCAAGTTCTACATCAACGGCGAATGGGTCGAACCAGCAGCACAGAACGATCTCTATGTGCTCAATCCTGCCACCGAAAAGCCGATCGCGGTCATCTCCCTCGGCACCGCAGTCGACATCGACCGGGCCGTCGCGGCCGCCAAAAAGGCCTTCCAAAGCTATAGCCGGACCGGCCTGGAGGAGCGGCTGGCGCTTCTCGAAAAGCTGCTGGCGATCTATAAGCGCCGCTACGACGAGATGGCCGATACGATCACCGCGGAGCTTGGTGCGCCGAAAACGATGAGCCGTGAGCAGCAGGCCGATGTCGGCGTCGGGCATCTGCAGGGCTATATCGATGCCCTGAAACGCCTGAAATTGCGTGAAAAACTTCCGAACGGCGACACGCTGATGCGCGAGCCGATCGGGGTGTGCGGGCTGATCACGCCGTGGAACTGGCCGATCAACCAGATTGCACTCAAGGTGGTGCCGGCATTGGCGACCGGTTGCACCTGCGTGTTGAAGCCGAGCGAGTTCACGCCGCTCAACGCCTTGCTCTATGCGGAGATGATCGACGAGGCGGGCTTCCCGGCGGGCGTCTTCAACCTCGTCAATGGCGACGGCCTTCACGCCGGTGCCGCACTTTCCAAGCACAAGGACATCGACATGATGTCCTTCACCGGTTCGACACGCGCCGGCATCGCCGTCAGCAAGGACGCTGCAGATACGGTGAAGCGCGTCACGCTGGAACTCGGCGGCAAGTCGCCGAACATCGTCTTCGCCGATGCCGATCTCGAGGCGCGGGTGACCGCCGGCGTCCTCGAATGCTTCAACAATTCCGGCCAGTCCTGCGACGCGCCGACGCGGATGCTGGTCGAGCGCAGCGCCTACAACGACGTGGTGGCGATCGCCCGGCGCATCGGCAGGGAGGCGGAAGTTGGCGATCCCGCCAAGGAAGGTTCGCATATCGGCCCGCTGGTCAGCCACATCCAGTACGAGCGGGTGCAGGCGCTGATCGAGGCGGGTGTCGGCGAGGGCGCGCGCCTCGTCGTCGGCGGTCCCGGCAAGCCGGAAGGCTTCGAGACCGGGTATTTCGTCAAGCCGACGATCTTCGCCGACGTCGACAATTCGATGCGGATTGCGCGCGAAGAAGTCTTCGGGCCGGTGCTTTCGATCATTCCCTTCGATACGGAGGAGGAAGCGATCGCGATCGCCAACGACACGAGTTACGGCCTCGCCGCCTATGTGCAGACGGGCGATCCGGAGCGGGCCGAACGGGTCGCCGCACGGCTCCGCGCCGGCATGGTGCATATCAATGGGGGACCGCATCGCTACGGGAGCCCGTTCGGCGGCTACAAGCAGTCGGGCAACGGCCGCGAGGGTGGTACTTTCGGCCTCGAGGACTTTCTCGAGGTGAAGACGGTGCATCTGCCGGACGCGGCCTGAGCGACGGTGCCAACGGGGAACACCCCTCTGCCCGGCAGGACAGAGGGGGCATCGACACCCGTTTTCCGATTTCCACCGTTAAAGCTGGCACTACTCAGATACCCGGCAGTGCGAATCCCGAGAGCCGCTCTTCCAGTTTCATAATCGTCGGCACATCTGCATTGGCGAAGGCAAAGCGCAGATAGCTTTCCTGGCCCTCGCCGAAATAATCGCCCGGCAGGCAGACGATGCCGGCAAGCTTTGCCAGCTTCTCGGCGACGAATTGCGAGTCGATGTCGCGGAAGGGGTGGCGGACATAGGCGAAATAGGCGCCGATGGCCTGCAGCTTCCATTGCGGCAGGCGGCTCATGACGTCCTTCAGCGCGTTGGCGCGGGCGGCGATCTCGGCGCGATTGGCGAGCCGCCAGTCGGCGAGTGCCGGGATCGCCTTGGCGACAGCGGCCTGGGCCGAGCGCGGCGCGCAGATCTGCAGGTTGTCCATGATCTTGGTCATCTGCTCGACGACTGCCGGACCGGCGGTGATCGCGCCGAGCCGGTGCCCGGGGATGCAGAAGGACTTGGAGAAGCTGTAGAGGCCGATGAAGCCGTCCTGCCAGCCCTCGGTCTGGAGCAGGCGATGCGGGGCGACCGCGGCATCGGGCAGGAAGTCGCGGTAGGTCTCGTCGAGGATGAGCCAGGCGCCGTTGGCCCGGCAGACTTCGTAGATGCGCTGGAGCAGGTCCGCCGGGTAGACGGCGCCGGTCGGATTGTTCGGCGAGACGAGGGCGAGCGCGCGAACGCCAGGCCGGAGCGCCGAGGCGATGGTATCGACCTCGGGCAGGAAGCCGGCGCCGGCATCGCATGGGGCGAGCTCGACATTGATGCCGAGCATCGCCAGGGTCGTTTCCTGGTTGAAATAATAGGGATTGGTCATCAGCACCGTATCGCCTGCGCTTGCGATGGCCATGGCGGCACAGATGAAGGCCTGGTTGCAGCCGGAGGTGATGTGGACGTTGCCGGCGGCAATCGGGGCGCCGTAGAGTGTAGCCACCTGGTCGGCATAGGCGCTGCGCAGTTCAGGCTCGCCCTCGATCGGGCCGTAGCCGGTATAGACGGGCGCCGCCGCCGCCTCGCCAAGCCATCTGAGCATGTCCGGATGCGCCGGATAGCCGGGGACCGCCTGCGAGAGGTCGATCAGCGGGCCCTTTGCCCCGTCATAGGCCTGTGCCCAGGCAAGCACCGAGGGGACCGGCGGCGGCGAGAGCTTTGCGACGAGCGGGTTGAAATGAGGCATCGAGCGTGTCCTGTATTTGACGAGCGGAGCTGGCGGCGCCCGCTCTATGACTTGATCTTGCGTTTTTGCGGGCTTTCCACGCGCCGGCTGCCGGGTGACGAAACCGGCCGGAAGCCCTCCGCTGCCGATTTGGGATCTTCCTGCTTGGACATGCGGGACCGGATGATCGTGCGCGCGGACGTCTGAAGCTCCGGCATCGGGTCGCTCTCGAGTGCCGCAAACAGCCAGTCGATGAAGACGCGGACGATCGGTGCGGCACGCACCTCGTTGCGGCAGGCGACGAAAAAGGCGTCGTTGGCCGGCACCGTCAGATCGAAGGGCGCGATCAACTCGCCGCGGGCGATCAGGCTGCCGGCGGTGATCGTATCGCCGAGCGCCACGCCCTGGTTGTGAAGAGCGCCCTCCGTCGACAGCCGCGCGTCGCTCATGAAGTGCTGCCGGCCGCGCTGGAGGTCCGCCGCGTCGGCGGCGGCGAGCCAGGTGTTCCATTCGCGGCCGTCGTCGCCGTGCAGCATCACATGGTCGCGCAGATCCCGGATCGAACGCAGCGGCCGCATGTTGAGGAGCGTCGGGCTGACCACCGGAAACAGCTCCAGCCGGCTCCAGAGCCTCGCCCAGCAGTCTCCCCAGTTGCCGTCGCCATAGAGAAGGCAGACATCGACGTCGGGCGAGTGGAGATGCGCCTCGTCATTGGAGGCGACCAGCGTCAGTTGCACGTCGGGGAACTGCTCGGTGAACTGATGCAGGCGCGGGATCATCCAGAAGGAGAGCAGCGCCGGCACGCAGGTGATCCTGAGCTCGCCGCTCGTGGCGGGCCGGGTCATCGCCGCCGTGGCGGCGGCGATCTCCGCGAAGGCATGGGTGACGGCCGGCAGCAGCAGCGCCCCTTGCGGGGTCAGCCTCAGCCGCTTGCCGCCGCGCTCGAAAAGGGCCGCGTTGAAGGAAAGTTCGAGCGCGCGGATCTGATGGCTGATCGCCCCGTGGGTGACGTTGAGCTCGCGCGCTGCCGCGGAAACGGAGCCGCGCCGGGCAGTCGCCTCAAAGGCGCGCAACGGATTCAACGGGGGCAGGCGGCTCGACACGCGGGGCTCCGGAGGACTTCAATAGTGTGAGTTTTTCTCACACGAAACGCTATAACAATGTCAATTGATTTTCCAGAGGTTTTGTTACCTAATAGGTTCAACAAGGGCAAAATGCCTGGGGAACATGATCGAGCCGGTCTTGCCGGCGATACCTTCGGTTGCGATCCGCTTCGCGACCCTTCATTCCCCGGCAACAGACATGGAGGCTCCGGCACATGGCCTGGGACGAGAAGAAGCTCGGCGAGTTGAAGGCGAAATATGGCGAAAGCCATGGCGGAGAACTCTTCGACCCGACTTTCCGCAAGGTCGCGGACAAGATCTTCACGAAAAGCGGCACGCGGCTCGCGCCCTATTCCGGCATTCCCACCTTCCTGACCGCGCCCTACATGCCGGTCGATGCCGACCAACCGGACTTCGGCAACCTGCAGGTGGCGATCGTCGGCATCCCGATGGATCTCGGCGTCACCAACCGTCCGGGCTCCCGTTTCGGACCGCGCGCGCTGCGCGCCATCGAGCGGATCGGGCCCTATAACCATGTGCTCGGCTGCGCGCCGGTACACGATCTCCGGGTTGCCGATATCGGCGACGTTCCCTTCAGCAGCCGTTACCGGCTGGAACTCTGCCACGAGGACATCGAGAAGCGCCTCAACCAGATCGTCGACGCCGGCGTCGTGCCGCTCTCGGTCGGCGGCGACCACTCGATGACCTATCCGATCCTCAAGGCAGTCGGCAAGAAGCGGCCGGTCGGCATGATCCATATCGATGCCCATTGCGACACCGGCGGCGCGTTTGATCTCACCAAATTCCATCACGGCGGCCCCTTCCGCAACGCCGTGCTCGACGGCGTGCTCGACCCGACCCGCGTCGTCCAGATCGGCATTCGCGGTTCGGCCGAATATCTGTGGGAATTCTCCTACGAGTCCGGCATGACGGTGATCCATGCGGAAGAGGTCAGCGGCCTCGGCATTCCCGCGATCATCGAGAAGGCGAAGGAGATCGTCGGCGACGGTCCGACCTATCTTTCCTTCGACATCGACAGCCTCGACCCGAGCTTCGCGCCGGGCACCGGAACCCCGGAAGTCGGCGGACTGACGACTCGCGAGGTGCTGGAGCTGATCCGCGGTCTGAAGGGCATCAATCTCGTCGGCGGCGACGTGGTGGAGGTTGCCCCGCAATATGATGCGACGACCAATACGGCCCATGCCGGCGCCCAGGTGCTCTTCGAGATTCTGAGTCTCATGGTCTTCAGTCCGGCGATTACCGGAACATGACGCCTTGAAAGATAGCCCGGCTGCCGGACTGGAGGTGGCCGCCGGGCGATGCTGACACAGCCAAAAACGAACAGGGGAACGACAATGACTATCCATGCGAAGCTGAAAGCAATGTTTACCGCCGCATTGATGATTGGCGCGGCGACAGGAATCGCTCGCGCCGACGCGGTCGACGACATCAAGGCTGCCGGCCAGATCAATGTCGGCATCTTCTCGGATTTCCCGCCTTTCTCATCGGCCAGCGCCGACATGAGCATCAAGGGCTATGATATCGACGTCGCGCAGCAGATCGCCGAAGGGCTCGGAGTGAAGCTAAATCTCGTCAGCGTTACCGGCCAGAACCGCATTCCCTATCTCAACGACAAGCGCGTCGATATTCTGATGAGCGTCGGCTATTCGAAGGAGCGTGCGGAAGTTATCGACTTCGCGGCCGCCTATGCACCCTATTACATCGCCGTCATTGGTCCGGCCGAACTCAAGGTCGCCGGCAAGGACGATCTCGCCGACAAGACGATCGCCGTCAATCGCGGCACGCTCGAGGATACGTCGCTCACCGAAGCAGCACCGGCCTCTGCCAGCATTCAGCGCTTCGACAACTACAATGCCGTGATCCAGGCTTTCATCTCCGGCCAGACGCAGCTGATGGTGGTCGGCAACGACGTCGGCGCACAGGTGCTGGCACGCCAGGAGGCGCTGAAGCCGGAACAGAAATTCCAGCTGCTGACGTCACCGTCGCATATCGGTCTCAACAAGAACGAGGAACGCCTGAAGCAATCGGTCAACGACACCGTCGCCAAGATGGTGGCGGACGGCAAGCTGAACGAAAGCTCGCAGGCATGGTTGAAGACGCCGCTCAACCCCGACAACCTCAAGGACTAAGCGGCTCAATGGGCACGTGCAGCCTGCGGAAAGCCTTTTCCGCAGGCTGTCCTGGAAGGGTTGCGACGATGGGCTACAGCCTCGACTTTAGATGGCTTCACGACGCCGCGGGCGCGATCGCTCACGGTGCTGCCATGACCTTGCTGCTGATTGCCTGCACGACGGTGCTCGGCATTCTGATCAGCATTCTCTTGGCGGCCGCACGCCGCAGCCGCTATGACCTGCTGAGCAAAGCAGTTGCGGTTTATGTAGAGGTGGTCCGCAACACCCCGTTTCTGGTCCAACTCTTCTTCATTTTCTTCGGCCTGCCCACGATAGGCATCCGCCTCGACCCGATCGTCGCGGCGATCCTTGCAATGACCCTGAACATGGCCGCCTACACGACCGAAATCGTCGGCGCGGGTCTCGATGCCGTGCCGAAGGGGCAGAGCGAGGCGGCTCTCGCACTCGGCTTGAGGGCGCCGCAGGTTTTCATCAAGGTCATCCTGCCCCAGGCACTCAAGGTAATCTTCCCGGCACTGACCAGCCAGGTCGTCATCATGATGCTGGAATCGGCAGTCGTTTCGCAGATCGCGGTGCGCGAGCTCGCGCATGAGGCCGACCTGCTGCAGGCACGGACGTTCCGGTCCTTCGAGACCTATCTCGTCGTCACCATGATCTATCTCGGCCTGTCGATGGCGATCAGGCGGTTCTTCGTCGCCGGCGGCCGGCGTGTCTTGGGGGCGGGCGTGTCGTGATCGAATTCACCTTCTGGGATATTTTGCGCAATCTGCTTTTCGCAACGCGCTGGACGCTTCTTCTTTCGATGGTCGCCTTCGCCGGCGGCGCTGCGGTCGGCCTGTTGATCCTCTTTGCGCGCATAGCGAAGCGCCCGTGGTTGCGCCGCTTCGGTGCGGGCTATATCGCGCTTTTCCAGGGGACGCCGCTGCTGATGCAGCTCTTCCTGATGTTCTTCGGCCTGCCGATGCTCGGATTCCGCATTGAACCGTGGACGGCGGCAGCACTTGGGCTCACGTTCTATGCCAGCGCCTACCTGGCGGAAATCTGGCGGGGAGGCGTGGAAGCGCTGCCGCGGGGGCAATGGGATGCCGGCGCCAGCCTTGGCCTGCACTATCTCCAGGAGTTGCGTCTCGTCATTCTGCCGCAGGCCTTTGCGATCACGCGTCCGCCGGTGGTCGGGTTCCTGGTGCAGCTCATCAAGAGCACGGCGCTGACCTCGATCATCGGCTTCGAGGAGCTTCTCAGGACAGCCAATGCGATCAATAATGCAACCTTCGAACCGTTCACCGTCTATGGGCTGGTCGCCGCGATTTTCTTCGTGCTCTGCTATCCCTTGACGCAATACGCGCGGCTGCTCGAGCGACGAGCGCCAGCACATTGAGACTTAGAAGATCCAGGGAATTAACGACAACAGGGAACGCGGCGTAGCCGCCAAAACAAAGGAGACATGCAATGAACATTAATTCCATCAAGCGCCGCACGCTGCTGGGAGCGGGGCTTGCCGGTGCATCGATGCTGGCGATGCCCGCGGTGCTGAGAGCCCAGGACAAGTCGCTGAAGGTCGGCGTCTATGGCGGCTACTTCAAGGACTCCTTCGACAAGAACATCTTCCCGGAATTCACCAAGGCGACGGGGATTGCGGTCGAGTCGGTCGCCGAGCCGACCGGCGAGGCCTGGCTGGTCCAGCTCGAGCAGGCGGCCCGTGCCGGACAGGCGCCGGCTGACGTTTCGATGATGTCGCAGGTTGCGATGCTCAAGGGTCAGGCGACCGAGCTCTGGACGCCGATCGACATGGCGAAGATCAAGCATGCGTCTGACCTTCTCGACCGCTTCGTCAACAAATATCCGGACGGCCGCGTCGCCGGTGTCGGTGCCGTATCCTGGTACATCACGCTCGTCACCAACACCAACGTCTATAAGGAAGCCCCGACCTCCTGGACGGCCCTCTGGGATCCGGCGAACGCCGACAAGCTCGGCTTGCTGGCGCTGGTCTCCAACTCCTTCCTGCTCGAAGTGACCGCCAAGACCCACATGGGCGGCACCAATGCGCTCGACACGGAGGAGGGGATCCTGAAGGCCTTCGAGAAGCTCGCCGAAGTGAAGCCGAATGTTCGCCTCTGGTACCGCGACGAGGCGCAGTTCGAGCAGGCGCTGAAGTCGGGCGAAATTCCGATGGGCCAGTACTACCACGACGTCACCGGGCTTGCCGCCGCCGACGGTCATCCGGTTCGCTCGACCTTCCCGAAGGAGGGCGGCATCCAGGATTCCGGTTGCTGGGCGCTGTCGCGCGCCTCGCAGAAGTCCGAGGAAGCACATATCTTCATCGACTACATGTGCCAGCCGGCGATCCAGGCGACGCTGTCGCGCAAGGTCGGCACCTCGCCAACGGTCAAGCGCGAGTCGACCGATCTGACGGAAAAGGAGTTTGCCGCAGTGTCGTCCGATATCGAGCCAATCGTCCCGCGCTACGACCTCTACCAGACGAAGTCGGATTGGCTGAACCAGAAGTGGACGGAGCTTATCGTCGGTTGACGGTCGCGTGCAGTCCGCCCCGGTCAACGGGGCGGACTGCAGCGCCGTGCGCCTACAACTGGGTCAAGGCCGCTGTCGCACTCACAACGGCGGCATGGCTCAGTGCATAATCCCTTAAACCGCGGGCGGTTTAGGGATAACCTATGTCCAAACTCGAATGCTGCCGCCACCGTCGCGCCTCGATAGGTGCTGGCATTGCAGCATTTGCGCATGAGGCGCCAAAGCGGGGAACATATGTCGGGACTTGCCCTTCAGAACGTCGTCAAGGAATTCGGAGCCTTCAAGGCCGTCAACGACGTCGACCTCACGGTGCCGCACGGCACCTTCGTCTGCATGCTCGGTCCGTCGGGCTGCGGCAAGACAACCCTCCTGCGGATGATCGCCGGCCTCGACCTGCCGACTTCCGGGGCCATCCGGCTCGACGGAGAGGACATTACGCGGGTGCCGACGCACAAGCGCAATCTCGGCATGGTGTTCCAGTCGCTGGCGCTCTTTCCACATCTGACGGTCGGCGAGAACATCGCCTATTCCCTGCGCATTCGCGGCGCACCGAAGGAGGACCAGAAGAAGCGGGTCGAGGAACTGCTGTCGATGATCCATCTTTCCGGCTATGCGGACCGGCCGGTCTCCAAGCTTTCCGGCGGCCAGCGTCAGCGCGTTGCGATCGCCCGGGCGCTGGCGATCTCGCCGAAGCTCTTCCTGCTCGATGAACCGCTTTCCGCACTCGACGCCAAGCTGCGCGAGGCCATGCAGGTGGAACTCCGGCAATTGCAGCAGAAGCTCGGCATCACCACGATCGTCGTGACCCATGACCAGCGCGAGGCGATGACCATGGCCGATACGGTCGTCGTCATGAGCGGCGGCGAAATCCGCCAGGCGGCCTCGCCTATCGAGATCTACCGGCGCCCCGCCGACAGCTTCGTGGCCGACTTTATCGGCCAGACCAATCTGATCGAGGTGGAATCGGATACCCGCAACCATGTCACCGTGCTCGGCCAGCCGGTTCCGGGCCTGCAACTGCCGCCCGGGGCGGCCAAGGCGACGATCTCGATCCGGCCGGAAGACGTTCACCTGACCGCGCCCGGCGCCGGCGCGCTGACCGGCACCGTTACCTTCGTGCGCGACCTCGGCGGCACGATCGAGACCTTCGTCGAGGCTGGAGACCGCCAGATCGTCGCCGTTTCGACGCCTCGGGAGCGGCCGGAGGTCAGCGTCGGCCAGCAGGTCGGCATCGCCCTCACCCCAGATGTCTGCGTGGTGCTCAGGAAATGAGACGCGAACCGCCCCAGACCTTCGGCGACTACTCGCCGCTCCTCTTCCCCGCGGCGATGCTCACCATCTTCTTCGTCGTGCCCTTCGGCACGATGATCGCCGTCAGTTTCTTCCAGCGCCAGCAGGGCGGCTTCTATACGCCGGCCTTCGTGTTCGACAACTACGAGCGCTTCCTCTCGGCCTTCTTCGGTGGCGTGCTCGGCTTCTCGCTCATGATGGCGATCGCCGTCGCCATCTGCTGCGTGGTGCTGGCGCTGCCGTTCACCTATCTGCTGACGCGCATGGCACGCCGCGTGCAGATTGTCTGGCTGGTGGCGCTGCTCTCGATCCTCTCGCTCTCCGAGGTGATCATCGGCTTTGCCTGGTCGACGCTCTTCTCGCGCACCGCCGGCATTACCAACATCCTTGTCGCGCTTGGCTTGATGAGCGAGGCGAAGGCCCTGACGCCGAGTTTCGCGGCGGTGCTGACCGGCATGGTCTACCAGGCCTTCCCCTATACCGTGCTGGTCCTGTTCCCGGCGCTCGTCCGGCTTGACCCGACGCTCACCGAGGCGGCACGCACGCTTGGCGCATCACCGCCCAAGGCGTTCTTCACCGTCGTCGTGCCGGCGCTTAGGAACACCATCGTGGCTACGCTGATCATGGTGTTCATCTTCGCGCTCGGCTCCTATCTGCTGCCGCAGCTTCTCGGCCGGCCGCAGCACTGGACGCTTTCGGTGCTGATTACCGACCAGGCGATCTACCAGTCCAACATGCCGTTCGCCGCCGCGATGGCTGTTTTTCTGGTGCTGGTGACGCTCGGACTGGTGGCGCTCACCGTGATCGCCGGACGCAAGGGAGAGGCTGCATGACCTCCGTTTACCAGAAACTCTACTTCTTCCTGATCGGCCTTTTCCTCGCGCTCCCGCTGATCGTGGTCGCCGGCGTCTCGGTCAATCAGAAGCAGACGCTCGCCTTTCCGCCGGAAGGTTTTTCGACCTCCTGGTACGGCGAAATCTTCCTCAATCCCGAATGGAGAAACGCGCTTTTCGCCTCCGTGACGCTTGCGCTGCTCTCGGCAGCGCTCGCCGTGGCGATCGCGCTGCCGCTCGCCTGGTTCCTGTGGCGGCGGGTGGCGCCCTGGGCGAATATCTTCCAGCTCCTCGGCGTCGCCCCCTTCACGCTGCCGCCGGTGATTACGGCGCTCGGCCTTTTGACCTTCTGGGCAACCGCCGGCTTTTACGGCCAGCCCTGGACGGCGGTCGTCAGCCACGCGATCTTCTTCGTGACCCTGCCGCTGGTGACGCTGTCGCTCGGCTTCACCTCGATCGATCGCTCGCTGGTGGAGGCCGCCGCGACGATGGGCGCCGACGAGCGCACCATCTTCCGCACCGTCGTGCTGCCGCTGATCCTGCCCTATATCGTCTCGGGCTACGCCTTCGCCTTCGTGCTGTCGCTCAACGAATATATCGTCGCCTACATGACCGTCGGCTTCACGATGGAGACGCTGCCGATCAAGATCTTCAACGCGCTCCGCTATGGCTACACGCCGACCATGGCCTCGGTGACGGTTCTCTTCGTTTCGACGGCGGCGGTCATCTTCGGTCTCGTCGCCCGCTTCGGCGACCTGCCGAAGCTGCTCGGCGCCATGGCATCCGATCAAAAATGATGAAGCTCGCGGCCCTGCAGATGAAGAGCGTCGGCGGCGACATCGCCGCCAACCTCGCCCGTGTCGAAGGCGCGGCCGCCGAGGCTGCGGCCAAGGGGGCGACATTGCTGGTGACGCCGGAACTCGGGATCACCGGCTACGGCGCGGGCGAAGACATCCTGGCACTGGCTGAGCCGGCCAAGGGGGGAACCCTGCAAGCATTGCAGCGGATCTCGCGCGACGCCGGCATCGCCATCATCGCCGGCTTTGCAGAACGCGAAGGCGCAGCCGTCTACAACAGCGCTGTCCATGTGGTCGCCGATGTCGAGCCGACGATCTATCGGAAATCGCATCTCTATGGCGACTACGAACGCTCGCTGTTCACGCCGGCGGAACCGTCGACGCGCCTTTTCGAGCATCGGGGCGTCACCTGCGGCATGCTGATCTGCTACGATGTCGAGTTTCCGGAAAATGTCCGCCGGCTCGCATCCGCCGGCGCCGATGCCGTGCTGGTGCCGACGGCGCTCCCGGCCGGCTGGTCTGGTACGTTCATCACCGACCACATGATCCGGACACGAGCCTTCGAGAACCAGGTGTTCGTCGCCTATGTCAATCATTGCGGCTCGGACGCCATGTTCTCCTTCGCCGGTCTTTCCTGTGTCGCGTCTCCGGACGGACAGGTCATGGCTAAAGCCAATTCCTCCGATGAAACGCTGATTTTCGCCGAAATCGATCCTGCGGCCTTTGCCATTTCGCGCGGCGAGAATACGTACCTCAAGGACCTCAGACGAGTCTGATTTCGATCGTTCGCTGTCAGGGGACAATCCGTTCGCGCCATCTCCCTTGTGTTACGCTTGGCCAGACCGATATCCAGCTCAACCGAAAGCCCCAGGAGGCAATCATGAGCTTGCAACTGACCGGAATCCACCATCTAACGGCTATTACCGCGAATGCGCCGGAGAACCTGCGCTTCTATACCAAGACGCTGGGGCTGCGGCTCGTCAAGAAGACCGTCAACCAGGACGACACGACTGCCTATCATCTGTTCTATGCCGACGGGAAGGCGACGCCCGGCACGGACCTGACCTTCTTCGACTGGCCGGTCGGGCCGGAGGGGCGCGGAACGCACAGCATCTCGCGGACCGGGCTTCGCGTCGCCGGTGCCGAAAGCGTGGAATGGTGGAAGCGGCGCTTTGACGAACTGAATGTGGCCTCGGGCGAGATCAGCGAAATCGACGGCCGCACCTCTCTCGATTTCGAGGACGGCGAGGGGCAGCGCTTCCGTCTCGTGGACGATGGTGGGCTTGCACCGTCGCATCCCTGGGAAAGGAGCCCGGTCCCGGCCGAGCACCAGATCAGGGGTCTTGCGCCGATCACGATCAGCGTGCCGGATATCACCAATACGGCGCTGGTGCTCACCCATGTCATGAATATGCGCGAGGTGCGTCACTATGCTTCGCCGGACGGGAACGGCGAGGTGCATGTCTTCTCGATGGGCGAGGGCGGGCCGGCGGCGGAACTGCATGTCGCGGTCCAGCCGGGGCTGCCGATCGCCCGGCAGGGAGCAGGCGCCGTCCACCACGTCGCCTTCCGCGCGCCGGACATCGACAGGCTGCACCAGTGGACGGAGAGGCTGAAGGCCTTTCATCTGCCGTCGAGCGGCGAGGTGGAGCGTTTCTACTTCCGCTCGCTCTATTTCCGCGAGCCGAACGGCATCCTGTTCGAGATCGCCACGGACGGACCGGGCTTTGCCGTCGACGAGCCGTTGGAGTCGCTCGGCGAAACCCTGTCGCTGCCGCCCTTCCTGGAGCCGAAGCGGGCGCAGATCGAGGCGAGGCTGAAGCCGCTGGAATAGGTACTGGCGGTCGTTTTTTTCTCGTCGCCATGCATGAGCCGGAAGCAGCTACGTCTTGGCTTTCCTTTCGTTTTCATTCCCCTAGTTTCACTACTGGAAGTTCCGCGGCCCACGCGAACCGGAGGATGTCCTTTATCGATGACGAAACTTCTCGGCATATCGGGGAGCCTGCGCAAGGCGTCCTTTAACACCGGACTGCTTACCGCGGCGAAAGCGGTAGCGCCCGAGGGGGTCGAGTTCGAGACCGCGACCCTGCATGGAATTCCGCTCTATGACGGCGACGTGGAGGCCGAAAGCGGCGTGCCGGCTCCGGCGGAGGCACTGAAACAGCAGATCATCGCGGCGGACGGCGTCATTCTCTTCACGCCGGAATACAACAACTCCGTGCCCGGCGTTTTCAAGAATGCCATCGACTGGCTGAGCCGCCCCCCTGCCGACATTCGCAAAGTGTTCGGCGGCCGGCCGTTCGCGCTCGCCGGCGCAACGCCGGGGAGCTTCGGGACCATTCTCAGCCAGAACGCCTGGCTCGCCGTGCTACGAACGCTCGGCGCCGAGCTTTGGTCGGGCAAGCGGCTGATGGTGCCGAAGGCACGCGCGCTTTTCGACAGCGAGGGCCAATTGGCCGACGAAGAAACCCGCGAGCGGCTGCGCGGGTTCGTTCAGGCGTTCGCCGATTATGCCGCGACCGTGAAACAGCGCGGGGGCGAGGCTCCCTCGAAAAGCTGAAGAGGCCAGGCGCCGAAGTTCGGCGATTGCCGCCTGGAGCGGATTAGGTCAGCAACCCATCTTCATTCGACCAAGTCAGATCAATAGAAAATCACTGGCGTTGAAGTTGCCGAGGGTGCCTATGCTGTCAAGTTCTGCGACCAGCACTGCGCCGCCGGCCGCGCTCGGCTTAGAGTCGTAGTAAACCGCGGCGTGGCCCAGGGTCGTATTGTGAAATACGAACAGGGCACCGGTCGTAATGTTGGTGTAGCTGTCGATCGTGCTCTGGACCGTCGCGTTGGTGACGCTGGCATCCGTCTTCACAGCAATTTCCGTGCCGGCGACGTTGATTGCGGCGTCACCCCCCATCTTAAAGATGATGGCCGAATCGTTGTCGCCCACCGAGAACTCGTTGGCCCCAGTCCCGATTTCGAATTGCAACCTATCAACAAACGTCGAGTTCCCGCCGGAATTGAAGTCGGTGACGTGATTTGTTGTTCCTGCGAAATTCCGGAAGACAAACGTGTCGAAGCCGCCTCCCCCGGTGAGAATGTTGTTGCCGGCGCCGGCATCAAGGAAGTCTTCGCCGCTACCGCCGACGAATACGTCGTTTCCCTGCGTCCCGGTAAGTGTCAGGTTAGCCTTGAGTTCATCACCCTGAGCCTTTCCATCGATGTACGAGTAGTTGTAGTTCAGGGAGGCTAGGTCGATTTCGTTTTCCACGTTGTTGGACGGCGTGGAGGGTGTCCGGATCGTGAACTGAGCGGTCGACAAGTGTCCCTGTCCATCGTCTACCGTATACGACAGAATAGCAGCTTGGTTGACATTGCCCGTGCTGACATTGAACCCGGTGATAACCCCGCCGGCAGTCACCGGCGTGATCGTCCAACCGCTCGGCAGCGAGCCGATGATGCTCGACGCTGAAATCGAAAGTGCGTCTCCGTCGGTGTCCGTGTCGTTGTTGAGCAACCAAGCGGCTGAGAGGAAAACGGACGTTCCTGTTGATATGACGATGACATCATTGGATGCCGCCGGTGCTACATTGGCAGGCGGATTGGCCGTGATCGCCACCATATCCGTATCGCTTGCCAAGCCGTCCGACGTTACTACGGTCAATACATCGGCGCCGCTGTAGTTCGTGTTGCTGAGATAACTCAGCGTAGCCAGCGCGGCATTGACCTGCGCGAGCGTCCCGCTGATCGTCACGGTGTTCGTACCGTTGTTGTTGACCGTGAGACCGCTTCCCGTTCCGACCGTCAGTTTGCCACTGGACACGGAGAGGGTCGTGGTCACATTCGTGCTGTCCACATCGGCCACGGCGATACCGGTGATTGCGGTCGCGGTGTTGGAACCGACCGTCTGCGCCCCTGGAACCGTGTTCATCGGATGGTCGTTGGCGCCGGTGATGGTGATGGTGGCGGTCTGGGCGACGGCGCCGCCGTGGCCGTCGACGATGTCGTAGCTGTAGGTGACGACGGCGGTCTCGCCGACGGCGAGATAATCGTAGGCGCCCGGGTCGACCGACAGGCCGCCGCCGACGGTGACGCCGGAAGCGTCGCCGCCGGTCAGCGTCAGGCCGGCGACGTGCAGCACGTCGCTGGCATCGGCGTCGCTCGCCCCCGCCAGCAGATCGACGGCGAAGCCCGCCTCGTCCTCGCCGCGGCTTGCCGCGACCGCCGCCGACACGGCCGGGGCGTCGTTGGCGCCGGTGATGGTGATGGTGGCGGTCTGGGCGACGGCGCCGCCGTGGCCGTCGACGATGTCGTAGCTGTAGGTGATGACGGCGGTCTCGCCGACGGCGAGATAATCATAGGCGCCCGGGTCGACCGACAGGCTGTCGCCGTCGACGGTGACGCCGGAAGCGTCGCCGCCGGTCAGCGTCAGGCCGGCGACGTGCAGCACGTCGCTGGCATCGGCGTCGCTCGCCCCCGCCAGCAGATCGACGGCGAAGCCCGCCTCGTCCTCGCCGCGGCTTGCCGCGACCGCCGCCGACACGGCCGGGGCGTCGTTGGCGCCGGTGATGGTGATGGTGGCGGTCTGGGCGACGGCGCCGCCGTGGCCGTCGACGATGTCGTAGCTGTAGGTGATGACGGCGGTCTCGCCGACGGCGAGATGATCGTAGGCGCCCGGGTCGACCGCCAGGCTGTCGCCGCCGACGGTGACGCCGGAAGCGTCGCCGCCGGTCAGTGTCAGGCCGGCGACGTGCAGCACATCGCTGGCATCGGCGTCGCTCGCCCCCGCCAGCAGATCGACGCCGAAGCCCGCCTCGTCCTCGCCGCGGCTTGCCGCGACC
>NZ_LPUX01000048.1 GCF_001651865.1 Sinorhizobium glycinis | reverse complement strand
TGTCAATCGGCGTGCAAAATTGGCTCTGACGCAGTTTTGGTGGTGACGGATTTTATCCCGCGCCAATGACGCGGGCTTGGAGGAGGTCAATCTTTCCGCGACCATACATCTGACGCTTCACGAGCTTGAGCTTGGTGATTTGCCCCTCCGTCTGGCCGTTCGACCACGGCGAAGTTAGCGCGGCGCTGACGGCTGCGCGGTCTTTGACGATGCCGTTGGCGAAGGAGGCTACTAAACCCGTTCGGGTTTTCTCCAACCATGGATCGAGATCAGCGAGGGATTTCTTGCGGATCATCGCCTGGAAGGCGGCGATGGCTTCCCGCGCCTCGACGAGCAACGGTACACCGCTCTCTATCGCCGCGACCGTCACGGTCTCAGATTTGGAGAGGTCGTCGCGACCGATGGTCATAAGACGCGCAATGGTCCTGGCCGAGGGCGCTCGGCTCAAGGCACCGTCATCGACCTTTTCTGCTTTTCGACGGCGTGTGGCCCACTCGGTGACAACTCGAAGGCAGCCACGGAACCCTTGGCTCTTGAGTTGCCGCCATAGCTCCGTTCCATTCCGGTGTCCGGCCGACCACTGAGCGTCAAGCCATGGCAGATAGAGTTCGAGCGAGTTCTCGCGGACGCGGAAGACATCCGAACGTTGACCACGCAGCACGCGTCGGACCAGGCCGCGACTGTATCCGGTCCGGCGCATAATCTCCTTGATTGCGGCTCCCGACTTGGCCAGGTCGAGAATGGCGGCGTTGGTGTCTTCGCGGCGAAGATATCCCTCGTACTGGATGCGCTCGGCGGCAGTCAGCAGCTCGGGATTGATCGTGGCGGCTCCGATCGCGGTTCGGATCTGGCGCATGGATTTGCGCACCGCATCGACGAATGCCCGGCTGGCATTCTCCATCAAGTGCCAGCGGTCAGCGACCTGGGTCGCCTGTGGCAATGCCTTGGCTGCAGCCGTCGCGTAACCACCGCCGCGGTCGCGGGCGACGATGCTGATCTGAGGTTGGTCCGAGAGCCAAGCCTGGGCCGTCGACGGCTCCCGATCTGGCAGGAGAGCAATGGTTTTGCGCCGTTCCAGATCGCAAATGATGGTCCCATAGCGTTGGTTACGTCGCCACGCCCAATCATCGATCCCGATCACGATCGGCGGGACAAAGCGCGGACTGCCGCGCCGCCGCACGACGCGCAGCAGCGTATCATTGCTTACCGGCAACATCAGCCGCTTGGCAAAGGCGGCCGCTGGCCTGCCACCCAGTGCAAGCCCGAGATGATGGACGATGTGGTCGAGCCTCGCAGTTCGCCGCGCTGAAGGCGCGAGAACGTCCCCGTCGAAGCGCTCGGCGAAGATTCGCCGGCCGCACAACACTGCGTCGCAGTGGAACCGTCGCGCTTCAATGACAAGCCGAACGGGCTTTCCCACCAAGGGCAGGTCAGCCAAGCGTCGTTGATATCGACTGTGGATTCGCTCCGACCTTGTTCCGCAGATCGGGCAAAGGNCGTCGTTGATATCGACTGTGGATTCGCTCCGACCTTGTTCCGCAGATCGGGCAAAGGCTTGTTCTACTCGCCGGCCGAACCGCGATCAACATAACCTCGTCATCAACGGCTGTATTGTCGACTACAAAGCCGCGAGGAACGAGCGTCGACGGTCGCAGCGAANGCTTGTTCTACTCGCCGGCCGAACCGCGATCAACATAACCTCGTCATCAACGGCTGTATTGTCGACTACAAAGCCGCGAGGAGCGTCGACGGTCGCAGCGAATAACCCATGGTGCTGATTCCTTATGTGAAACCAACATCAGCCAGCACTTGATTTCATCAAAAGTGAGTCAGAGCCAAATTTGCATGCCGAAACACATCTCAACGTTGCAAAAGAGCTCTGTGACTCACATGCATTAGATGGACGCGAGCATCGGTTTAAATGCGTCGCAACAGCGCTTCTGTCTGCAGCCGACCTTTGGATCTCAGTGTCCGCACCAAGCCAGCGTTTGCAAGCTAGCGGAATACCCGAAAAGCGATTATATCTCGTTCAGGAGGTACCTTGAGCATGTCGAAGAAGGGGCAGCACGTCGTTCCAAGCGCGGATGGTTGGAGCGTTAAGAAGGCGGGTTCTGCGCGAGCTACAAGCACTCACCAAACCCAGGCTGAAGCGATTGCCGCCGCCACTAAGATTGCGCAGAAGACTGAACTCTATATTCATGGTCGAGATGGGCGTATTCGCGAGCGCAACTCGTATTGCAACGATCCGATTCCGCCCAAAGGATGAGTGAGCCGCCTTCGTTTGAGCGGTCTGTCTTCATCAACTGTCCTTTCGATGAAGACTTCGCCCCGTTGCTGCAAGCTATTGCATTCTGCGTCACGGACCTAGTGGTGAAAACCTGACGGTTGATACCCGTCGTGGAAGACCGCTCTGGGTAGGATTTTCCGTTCGCGTTCGCCATTAGAACGAGCAACCAGCGTACTATGCTGACTTCGATGACTGCGAGGAAACGGCCTGTCGATGGTATGGGGTGCCTGCTACATTGGTCCCGTGCCGACCTGGGGAGTGCTGGGGCGGGTTATGCAAAGAGATGCTGTTTCGGACCGAGGTTCAATCATGATCGACAACCGCCTCACCGTCCTGAATCTATACGAGCTGAAGAAGACGCCGGAAGACTTCGAGATTGCGGTAGGCGCGCTGGCAAGGCGGGTCGAAGCCGAAGGTCATCCGGGAGTCCTGTCCTACAGGTTCTTCGTGAACGCATCGGAGAGGACAGCGCGCGGCGTCATCGACTACAAAAATCCTGACGCTTGGATCGGGCACCACGACATCGCCATGAGCTGGCCCGAAATGACCGCGTTGCATGCGGCGGCGACATTGGCGGAAGTCATCTTTCTCGGCCCGCTGACAACCGAAATCCAGGCCTGGATTGAAAGCTCGGCGCTGACCGCACGAGTTCGTAACGGGAACATATTTGCAGGCGGATTCCAGAGGCTGAGTGACTGGTCGAACGAATGACTGGATGGGTCACGACTTCCCCTTCGGACTCTTCGGCGGGAAGGGTAGAAAAGGGGGCGTGAGTTGTATTCGCCTCGGGTACCAAGCGTTGGATTTTCACCACTAGGGTTCTTTCCTCGGCTCGCTCCTGAGAATGCGGACAACGCCGCGAATCGATTGGATCGGATTATCGAACTGATCCGCGGATCTAGATTCGGGATTCATGATTTGAGCCGATGCAAGTCGGCTGCAGCAGACGAATATGCCCGGCTGAACATGCCTTTTGAGCTTGGCATAGACCACGGGGCACACCGATTCGGAAATGGCCAGTCCTCCCGGAAGGCGATTTTGATCCTTGAGCAGGCGCGTTACGATTACCAGAAGAGCCTATCTGATATATCCGGTTGGGATATTCACGCCCATGACGGAGATCACATCACAGCAGTTCGTCATGTTCGCAATTGGTCGTGAGACAGGCGGGCGCTGAGCCCGTCGGCCCCGCTCGTATTTTGGGGCATTACACCGCGTTTCAGGAATGGTACTGGGAGCGTGAACTCGCCACGGGCGCGTCAGAGGACGACATCAAAGCTTATCCAACGGTTCAAATGGTCGAAGCCATGCGCACATGGGTCGATGAAGGCCGACCTATATGAGCAGTTTCGAGGTGCCGGATCTGAGATCGGAAAAGAGCCTGGCAATTCGTACCTCGGTCACACCGAATTGCTCCGACCGCGCTAGTTTTCACATACTCGGAGTTTAATATCTCGTTCCGCATGTCGCAACCCATCGCGTCCCGCAACTTGACCCCCTTACTCTTCGAGACAACTGGTGGGTTGAGCGTCGTTGGTAGCAGGCGACTATTTCGCTCGTCCTCAGATTAACCGCTCATAGAAGCACTCTACCAGTAGCTGTGTAACACGCGCGCTGGATCGGGCGGAAATGTGTGCCAAGCGCCGGCACTTATCTCGATGCTAACCGCCGGTCTGCTGATTGGCAGGTGAGATCGGCAGTCTCATCATCCCGATAGAGCAACGACGCAACGACGCGGACGGGGCCACCTATAAGCGCCTCAACAAAGCCGTGCGTTCAGCCGTGTGCGTTGCTGTTGGCCGAATATGCCGGGTTGTACCGATCTCACCTACTACATGTGGCGTCAGACTCACGCGATTTAGCAATCAGGCATCTCTTCTTTAGATCCGTATACTCATATAAAGATATCAGCATATGGTATACTCGAAATATACTTCCTTCGCATTTTTCAGGTGAAAGCTTGGGGGTAAAACTCTTAATTGAACTTGCTAAGAATGGGGCAGTTGCGCAATAAAAAGGCACGCGCCGAGTGATTCGGGCGTGCCTTTGTTTGTTTGGGCTGCGGTTATACTGGTCTCCGTAGACGAACAGTGATGCTGCAGCGGTAGTCTAGACAACGCCGTCATAGGTCCCAGGGGCTTCTTTGGCAAGACCAGGGAGACTAAAACGATGGCGAAGACGCCAACCTTTAAGCCTGGCCAGATTGCTCCCAGATCTGGCCAGTATGAAATCACAGGTCCGCGCGGCGGCAAGGGCCCGTAAAGAACCGTTACCCGCGGCGAACCTCTTCCGCCGACTCCTAAGCCGGGATCAACATACCGGCTTATACCAACGAGCGGTGATCATGACCGATGCGCCCATTCGCGGAGTCCGATGGACATGATCTTCCACGGCTGGTCGACGA
>NZ_LPUX01000047.1 GCF_001651865.1 Sinorhizobium glycinis | reverse complement strand
CGTCAGGCCGGCGACGTGCAGCACGTCGCTGACATCGGCGTCGCTCGCCCCCGCCAGCAGATCGACGCCGAAGCCCGCCTCATCCTCGCCGCGGCTTGCCGCGACCGCCGCCGACACGGCCGGGGCGTCATTGGCGCCGGTGATGGTGATCACGATGTCTCGACTGGCCGTACCATCGGCGGACCACACCGTCAGTGTCTCCGTGACCACCTCGCCGGCGGTCAGCGCCTGCGTCGCCGCGCACGCGTTGTCGAGTGCGTAGGTCCACACCCCCGTCGTCGTATCGAAGCTGAAGCGGCCGTAGATGCCGTCGAGCGCACTTTCTTGAGGTGCTTGGAAATGCTTCTGGCCGGTGTCGACATCATAGACGCTCAGCGTGCCCGAGGCGGTCGGCGAAGCCGGATCGCCGTTGTTCGTGCCTCCCGCTTCGATAACTGAGCCTGTGGAAGTGCCGCCGATCGCCGCTGCGTCGTTCTGGCCGACGATGTCCAGAGTTACTTTCGCATAGCTCAACGTGCCATTGGAAAGCCGGATGGAATAATAGAAAGCGTCTTGGATATGCTCGCCCTCGCTCAGCGCATCGACGCTCCGGGCATTTTCAGGAGAACTGGACCCGTCACCAATTCTGAATTCGATCTTTCCGTTGCAGATCCGAATCCAGTTTCCTTCTGCAGTCGCCTCCCAGCCGGTTGTGATATTGCTCTGCAACAGCTCACTCAAAAAATTCGAGCCGCCGTCGTCGATCGACCAGAGCGTCTTCGCCTTTCCGCCGAGATCATTGGCCATCACGTTCAAGGCGATGGTAGAGGTGGCCGCATCGTAGATGCCGGACGACAGCAACTGGTCTTCAGTCCATCCATAGGTGTCGCCCTGCGCCTGGGGAGTATTGCTGAAGGATGTAGTGCTCCCACCGCCTGTGCTCTGCGTCGCCATAAACCTTCTCCATTTTGGATGCCTTGATCGAGGTCACGCAATTTCAAATTTGATCGATAGCGGCGGCCTCACCCCTCGGTCCGGCCGTCGACCCGATGTGCTGCTGATTGAAAATCTCGCGCGCACGCCAAAAGGCGTCTGACATGCGCCGCCGCAAATCGCGTTTCCGAAAAAAATGGAAAACCGGCCGCTCCCCAGCCGGCCCTCCGCCCGCGATCAAAGCTGGCGCGCCCTCATCGGGCGAAACTACTCTACACACGCCTGCTCCTCCCCGGACGACGCGTTCGACCAATCGACCGGTTTACTTTGCAAATTTTTTTGGTTCCCCCAGCCGTGTTCGACCACCCGGCTTCGGCAGACCCCTATACCTTACAAGCTCTTACCATGTTTGATCGATAATAAAATTGATCTTTGTAATTACTACTAATTCAAAAAGAGTAGCCAAACTCGGCTTCTCACGGACATCTATACTCGAGAGCTTTCGGCCTGTCGTTAACAAGGCATCCGGAAAATTGTCGCGGCGTACATTCTTACCACCAGCAAGCACCTTTGTTCTTCGCAATTTATTTCGTTCGACCCCGCGTCGACGCTGTACGGCGCAGCAGGTCGCCAGGCCAAGATTCCGAAAGAGACGCTCGCGTTGTCAGTTCAAAGCCCCAATCCTGCGAACCAGGGCCGAATGACTGCGACGTCTTCCGGGCCGATGCCATGTCCGGTGTCGAGATCGACGGCCTCGAAATTCGCGCCGCTTTCCCGCAACTCCGCCTCCAACTGCGGCGCATGTCTGCCATAGAGGTCGTCCTTGCCGGTCAGCATGAGGACGTTCGTGCCTGCGAGATCGGCCTTCGGCGTATCCTCGAGTGCCGCCATCGCCCGCATCAGCACCGCATTCCTGATGACCCCCGGGTGAAGGAGCATGACGGCCGCCAGCAAATTGGCGCCGTTCGAATAGCCGATGAACACGGTCCTTGCGAGATCCAGCCCGTAAGCCTCGCGCGCTTCGTCGACGAAGGCGGCGAAGGCCTCCGCTTCCGAGCGGATGTCGCGCTGGTCGAAGGTGGTCATCGAGAGGCGGCGGAACCAGCGGGGAAAGCCCTCCTCGGTGCTGCGGCCGCGCACGCCGATGAGCGTCGCGTGTGGATCGAGCTGGTGGCCGAAGGGCAGCATGTCGGTCTCGTTGCCGCCACTGCCGTGCAGCAGCACGAAGGTCCGGTCGTTCATCCGCTCCGGATGATAGAAGCGATGGACGAAGGGCAGGTCACGGAGTGTCAGCCGCGGTTCACCCGGAAGCGCGAATTGCGGCAGCCGCACCACCGTCGCGGCGGGGTCGTTGCTGAGATGCGGCGGAAGGAAGAGCTT
Source organism: Sinorhizobium glycinis (assembly GCF_001651865.1). GTDB lineage: Bacteria > Pseudomonadota > Alphaproteobacteria > Rhizobiales > Rhizobiaceae > Sinorhizobium > Sinorhizobium glycinis. The sequence goes on along the minus strand of NZ_LPUX01000047.1, from coordinate 125,819 downwards.
CGAACCGAGCGAATCCGCAGCTTCGTCGATCGCAAAACCGGGCCCGTCCGTGGCAAGCTCGTAAAGCGAGCCGCCGGGCTCCCGCACATAAAGCGAGAAGAAATACTTCCGGTCGTGCGCGTTGGTGGCGCCGGCGTGTTCCTGCTGGAGGTCGGCGCGCACGGCAAGAACCGTCGCCTCGTCCGGGGCGCGGAAAGCGATGTGATCGATCGTGCCGGTGCCCGGCGCGGCTGCCCAGAAGCCGGTCGCGTCGCGCACGTCGACGACGTCGCCGGATGAGGAGACGAGGCGATGGATCGTTTCGGTCGCGGCAGCCTCCCTATAGCCGAAATGGCTCTGAAGAAAATGTGCCGTTTCCCTGGGCTTTTCGGTCAGCACGGTCGTTCCACGCAGGCGCCTGATCGAGTCCGCTTCCGGAATGTCCCGGCTCGCCCAAGGCGCCGGCTCGGCAAGCGCGTCGGTGCCGACCAGCTTGACGATCACCCCGTCCGGATCCTTGAGCCGCAGCACCGGTTCGCCGAACTCCTGCGCCGGGCCGGTCGCCTGAACGTTGAACTGCAGGGCGCGTGTCAGCCAGTAGCCGATGCTTCCAGCCGGGATGGCGAAGGCGATCTCGCTCGGCTGGCCGGCACCGACACGCCCCGGCGAGCCATCCTCCCAGATCAGGAAGGAGACGAGCGAGCCGGGCGATCCCGATGCATCGCCGTAGAAGAGATGCAACTGATTGGGATCCTCGAAGCCGCCGGTTCGCTTGACGAGGTGCAGGCCGAGAAATCCGACATAGAAGTCGACATTCGCCTGGACCTTGCGGCTGATCAGCGTGATGTGGTGAATGCCGCTGGTCACGGTCTGAGCCTCCTGCCGCCGCTGATGGCGGTTCATGCTTGAAGATCGATCAAGTCGGAACGCCGTTCAATCCCGTTTTGCGGCGAGGAAGGAGCGGAAAGCCTCGCCGTGGTCCGGGTGCCAGCGCGAAAGAGGAGGGCGGTTCTCGACGATATCGCCGGCAGCCCACAGGATGCGCATTTCGTCGGTGGACCTTTCGACTTCATTGTCGGGGCAGAGGATGTAGAAATCGCCGCGGGCGAGACTCTCCAGCATGAAATCGACCGTCTGCTCCGGCGTCCAGGCGCCGGCCGGCTTTTCCTTGCGGCCATGCGCCGTCAGCGCGGTGTAGACGAAGCCGGGTATCAAGAGATGCGCATTGACCTTGCAGTGCTCGGCATTGCGCAACTCGTGCTGCAGCGCCTCGGTGAAGACCTTCACGCCCGCCTTCGAGACATTGTAGGCAGGATCTCCGGGCGGCGTGGTGATGCCCTGCTTGGAGCCAGTGTTTATGATCAGTGCCGGCTCGCCATGCGCGATCATGGCCGGGGCGAAGATGCGCGAGCCGTTGATCACGCCCCACAGGTTGACGCCGATCACCGCTTCCCAGTTCTCCAGGGGGCCGAACATCGAGCTGCCGGGCTGAATGCCGGCATTGTTCATCAGCACATGCACATGGCCGAATCGCTCGCGCGTGGCCCGCGCCAGTGCGACGAGCTCGTCGGCCCGGGAGACGTCTGTCGCGATCGCGGCGACGTCGGCCGCACCGCCGGGGGCAAGCTTCGCCACCTCCGCCGCGGCCGCCTGCAACCGCTCACCGGCGAGGTCGGCAAGCACGACCTTCATGCCGCGATCGGCGAAGCGTTTTGCTGCGGCAAGACCGATGCCGGAGGCGGCGCCGGTGACGACCGCGACATTGTTTTTGGCGATGGCGGAATAGGACAACATGGGTTCACAATCCTGCTTGCGACGGCCGATCGAGGAGACATAGGGCCCGGTGACGCACAAGTCCATGAGGGATGGGCGCCTGCAGCCTCATCGCGGCCGCTTGCCGGCCGGGAAGTCCCTGAAGGTCGAGTGGCGAATTACATCTTGCCACGCGCGATGAACCAGGGATTGGCGAAGTCGCTGTCGTTCGCCTGGTTGCACTTTCCGTAGGTCAGCGGCTGACCTTCGGCCGTCCGCGTTTCTCCGCCTGCCGCCCGCAGGATCGCGTCGCCGGCCGCGGTATCCCACTCCATCGTGCGGCTGAAGCGCGGATAGAGATCGGCATAGCCTTCGGCGAGGAGGCAGAACTTCAGCGACGAGCCGACGGCCTCATGGTCGATGATGCCGTGTTCGGCGAGATAGCCAAGCGTTTCGATGCTATTGTGCCAGCGGCTTGTCAGGGCGAGTGGCCGGTCGCCGCATTTGCGGCAGCCGATAGACTGCCAGCCGGCGGCCCGGTCGCCTTCGACTGTAGCTTTTCCCGCCGTTCCGCCGCTTGCCGCATAGATGACCCCGAGCGCCGGCGCATGGACGACGCCCGCGACCGGAGCGCCGTCTTCGATGAGCGCGATATTCACGGTGAAGTGGCTGTTGCGCTCGACGAATTCCTTGGTGCCGTCGAGGGGATCGACGAGGAAGAACGACTTGCCGGCAATGTCCGGAACATGCCCGGCGGCGACGGCTTCCTCGGCGACGACCGGGATATCGGGAAAGGCCGCCGCCAGTTCGGCAAGTATGATGCGCTCGGCGCGATGGTCCGCGTCGGTCACCGGCGAGGTATCCTCTTTGTAGGTCACGGCCGGGCCGGCACTATAGATCTCCATGATCGCTCGCCCGGCTGCAATCGCCGATCTATTCAATAGTTCCAGCATTGTTCCTATTCTCTGAGGTCCTCATGCGCATTCACTCGTGCGTGATGCATCAGGTCCTAGATCACGATGATTTCGGGCCAAATCAACTGAAAAACCATTGCCGGGGAAGTCATAATTTTTCGTCATGGGTTAATGACCCAGAGGCCGCAGTTTTCTCGTTTCCAGGCTGAAATTTGATCATTTTGCCGGCGAAGGTGCAATTTTTTCGATTCTTCTGGCACGAAAAGCGTCAAATCGATTTTATCTCGGAAGAATCTGCCGGTCGCGCAATTTTTGGCTTTCATTTTCGCTTGAAAGAGGTATGAAATCGGCTCAGAGCACGCTCGTGAACGAAAACTAATAAAAAGAGATCGGACCATCAGGATCCGGTCCAGGGGAAGATTGATGGAGTATTTCATCCAGCAGCTCGTCAACGGGCTGACGCTTGGGTCTATTTATGGTATGATCGCTATCGGTTATACCATGGTCTACGGCATCATCGGCATGATCAACTTCGCCCATGGCGATATATTCATGCTGGGCGGCTTTGCCGCATTGATTGTCTTCTTGCTTCTCACGACATTCATGGCAGGCGTACCAGTCGTACTGGCGCTTTTGCTTATGATGATCGTCGGCATGCTGACGGCGGCACTTTGGAACTGGACCATCGAACGGGTGGCTTACCGTCCGCTGCGCGGCTCCTTCCGTCTGGCGCCGCTGATTACCGCGATCGGCATGTCGATCGTGCTGTCGAACTTTATCCAGGTGACGCAGGGTCCGCGCAACAAGCCGATCCCGCCGCTCGTCTCGTCGGTCTACGACCTGTTCGGGATCACGGTCTCCCTGAAGCAGATCATCATCGTCGTCATCACTGCGATTCTGCTTTCTGTCTTCTGGTATATCGTCAACCGGACGCCGCTCGGCCGCGCGCAACGGGCCACCGAACAGGACAGCAAGATGGCGGCGCTGCTCGGCGTCGACGTTGACCGCACCATCTCGGTGACCTTCATCATGGGCGCAGCGCTCGCTGCCGTCGCCGGTACCATGTATCTCATGTATTACGGCGTCGTCGTCTTCACCGACGGTTTCGCTCCGGGGGTCAAGGCGTTTACCGCCGCCGTTCTCGGAGGCATCGGCTCGTTGCCGGGCGCCGTTCTCGGCGGACTGCTGATCGGCCTCATCGAGTCGCTGTGGTCGGCCTATTTCACAATCGACTACAAGGATGTCGCGACCTTCTCCATTCTCGCGATCGTCCTGATCTTCAAGCCGTCGGGTATTCTCGGACGACCGGAAGTCGAGAAGGTATAGTTCCATGGCAAATGTTGCATCTACTACTGCAAGCGCCGGCAGTGAGCTGACGGCGCGGGCCCTGCGCGAGGCTGTCTTCTCGGGGCTCATCACGCTCGGGCTGTTCGTGCTGTTCGTCGGCCTCAAGTCCGACCAGAACATCCGCAACGAGCTGATCCTCAACCAGCGCTGGAGTCTGCTGGCGATCTTCGTGGTCGTCGCCATGGTCGGCCGCTTCCTGATGGTTGCCTACGCTCAGCCCTGGCTGGCTCAGCGCAAAGCGGTCAAGGCTGCTGCTCCGGAGGTGGCGAAGGAGGAGAGCTTCTTCAGCCGCAACTTCTCGAAGATAGCGATCCTCGCGCTTGTGCTGTACCCGCCGGTCATCATCGCGCTTTTCGGGGTCCAGGGCTCGCTCAAATGGGTGGACAATTTCGGCGTCCAGATCCTGATCTACGTGATGCTCGCCTGGGGCCTCAACATCGTGGTGGGCCTCGCCGGCCTGCTCGACCTCGGCTACGTGGCCTTCTATGCGGTCGGCGCCTATTCCTATGCACTGCTCTCCAGCTATTTCGGCCTGTCCTTCTGGGTGCTGCTGCCGGTCGCCGGCCTTCTCGCCGCCTGCTGGGGTGTGGTCCTTGGCTTCCCGGTGCTGCGATTGCGCGGCGACTACCTGGCAATCGTGACGCTCGCTTTCGGTGAAATCATCCGCCTCGTGCTGATCAACTGGACCGAGGTCACCAAGGGCACGTTCGGCGTGTCGGGCATCGCCAAGGCGACGCTGTTCGGCATCAAGTTCGATGCCTCGAAGGACGGTTTCGCGGCGCTGATGGGGCTGCCGCTCTCGTCGGCCTACTACAAGATCTTCCTGTTCTACCTGATCCTTGGCCTGGCGCTGTTGACGGCTTTCGTCACCATCCGGCTGCGCCGCATGCCGGTCGGGCGGGCCTGGGAGGCGCTTCGCGAGGACGAGATCGCCTGCCGTTCGCTCGGCATCAACACGACGACCACGAAGCTCACTGCATTTGCCACCGGTGCCATGTTCGGGGGGTTTGCCGGATCGTTCTTCGCGGTGCGCCAGGGTTTCGTCTCGCCGGAATCCTTCGTCTTTCTCGAATCGGCCGTCATCCTTGCCATCGTCGTGCTTGGCGGCATGGGCTCTTTGACCGGTATCTTCGTCGCTGCGGTGGTGATGATCGGCGGTACGGAGATCCTGCGCGAACTGACCTTCCTGAAGATGATCTTCGGACCAAACTTCACGCCTGAACTCTATCGCATGCTGATCTTCGGCCTCGCCATGGTGGTCGTCATGGTCTGGAAGCCGCGCGGCTTCGTCGGATCGCGCGAACCGACTGCCTTCCTGCGCGAGCGCAAGGCGGTCTCCGGCAGCTTCACCAAGGAAGGGCACGGCTGATGACCTTCGAGACGAATACGATGACGAAAGACCCCATTCTCAAGGTTGAGCACCTGTCGATGCGCTTCGGCGGTCTCATGGCCATCAACGACTTCTCTTTCGAAGCCGCGCGCGGCGACATCACGGCGCTGATCGGCCCGAACGGAGCGGGCAAGACGACGGTGTTCAACTGCATCACCGGCTTCTACAAGCCGACGATGGGGATGATCACCATGCGGCAGAAGTCCGGCGACGAGTTCCTTCTGGAGCGTCTCCCGGATTTTGAGATTACCAAACGCGCCAAGGTGGCGCGAACCTTCCAGAACATCCGGATGTTCTCAGGCATGACGGTGCTCGAGAACCTGCTGGTCGCGCAGCACAACAAGCTGATGCAGGCGTCGGGTTATACTGTTCTCGGATTGCTTGGATTTCCCACCTATCGGCAGGCCGCCAAGGATTCGACGGAACTTGCCAGGCATTGGCTCGAAAAGGCGTCGCTGATCGATCGGGCCGACGACCCGGCCGGGGATCTCCCCTATGGTGCACAGCGGCGGCTGGAAATCGCCCGGGCGATGTGCACCGGTCCGGAGTTGCTCTGCCTTGACGAGCCTGCAGCCGGTCTCAACCCGCGCGAATCGCATGCGCTCAACGAATTGTTGCAGAGCATTCGCGCGGAAACCGGCACATCCATCCTGTTGATCGAGCACGACATGTCCGTGGTGATGGAGATTTCCGATCACGTCGTGGTGCTCGAATACGGTCAGAAGATTTCCGACGGCAACCCCGATTTCGTGAAGAACGACCCACGGGTCATCGCGGCCTATCTGGGCGTCGAGGACGAAGAGGTTGAAGAGGTGATCGAACAGATCGTGGAAATCGAAAGCGAGCACGGGGGCACCCAGCAATGACTGCTCCGCTGCTGAATGTGAGAGGCGTCGAGACCTATTACGGCAATATCCGGGCGCTGAACGGCGTCGATGTCGAAGTTCATCGGGGCGAAATCGTTTCGCTGATCGGTGCCAACGGCGCCGGCAAGTCGACGCTGATGATGACGATCTTCGGCAAACCGCAGGCACGCACCGGTTCGATCAACTTCGAAGGACAGGACATCACGCGCCTGCCGACGCACGAGATCGCCCGGCTCCGAATCGCGCAATCTCCTGAAGGACGCCGCATCTTCCCGCGCATGACGGTTCTCGAAAACCTCCAGATGGGCGCCAGCCTCGACGACCTGAAGCACTTCAAGGAAGACGTGGAGAAAGTCTTCACGCTGTTCCCGCGGCTCAAGGAGCGGCAGGCCCAGCGCGGTGGGACGCTCTCCGGCGGTGAACAGCAGATGCTGTCCATCGGCCGGGCGCTGATGGCCCGACCGAAGCTTCTGCTGCTCGACGAGCCCTCGCTCGGGCTTGCGCCGCTGATCGTCAAGGGCATTTTCGACGCGATCAAGAAGCTCAACAAGCAGGAGGGCCTCACCGTGTTCCTGGTCGAGCAGAATGCCTTCGGGGCGCTGAAGCTTTCCGATCGCGGCTACGTCCTTGTCAATGGCCGGGTGACGATGAGCGGGACGGGCAAGGACCTGCTCGCCAATCCGGAAGTCCGCGCGGCCTATCTCGAAGGCGGCCGCCATTGATGCGAGCTGGAGTTAAGTGACATGCAGGGAATTCTCTACGAAGAAGCCTCCATCTGGCAGTTTCTGTTCATCACCTGCGTCCTCGGCGGCTGGACCGCGTGGCGCACGGGCAAGAGCGTTGCGGAAAGCTGGGGAGAGGTTCCGCGGCTCATCGTCTACGTGGCGCTTCTGGGGCTTGCAATCCGCTTCGTCCACCACGCCCTTTTCGAAGGCACGATGTTCAGCCTGCAATACTATATCGTAGACACGCTCGTACTTTTGTTGTTTGCTACCGCCGGTTACCGGTACTACCGGGCCAAGCAGATGGCGAACAACTACTACTGGCTCTACGAGAAAACCTCACCGTTCTCCTGGAAGGCCAAATAAGGGAACAGCGCGTGCCGGTCGGGTGCGGCCGGTGCGAAGGAACACCGGCGCAATTATAGTGGGCATTGCGCAGGCTTATGAAACGAGACCCGCTCGAATATTTGGGAGTAACAAAATGAAAAAGTCTCTCCTGTCGGCTGTGGCGCTGACAGCAATGGTCGCCTTCAGCGGCACCGCATGGGCTGATATCCTGGTCGGCGTTGCCGGTCCGCTGACCGGCCCGAACGCCGCGTTCGGCGCCCAGCTCCAGAAGGGTGCGGAGCAGGCGGCTGCTGACATCAACGCAGCGGGTGGCATCAACGGCGAACAGATCAAGCTCGTACTCGGCGACGACGTCTCGGACCCGAAACAGGGTATTTCGGTCGCCAACAAGTTCGTTGCTGACGGTGTGAAGTTCGTCGTCGGCCACTTCAACTCCGGCGTGTCGATCCCCGCATCGGAAGTCTATGCCGAAAACGGCATCCTGGAAATCACGCCGTCCGCAACCAACCCGCAGTTCACCGAGCGCGGTATGTGGAACACCTTCCGCACCTGCGGCCGTGACGACCAGCAGGGTGCAGTTGCCGGCGCTTACCTCGCCGCCAACTTCAAGGACGGGAAGATCGCCGTCATTCACGACAAGACGCCTTACGGCCAGGGCCTTGCCGATGAGACCAAGAAGTCGATGAACGAAGCGGGCCTCACCGAGGCTCTCTACGAAGGCATCAACATCGGCGACAAGGATTTCTCGGCGCTGATCGCCAAGATGAAGGAAGCGGGCGTTTCGGTCGTCTACTACGGCGGTCTGCACACGGAAGCCGGCCTCATCATGCGCCAGATGAAGGACCAGGGCCTGAAGGCAACCTTCATGTCGGGCGACGGCATTGTTTCGAACGAGCTGGCTTCGATCGCCGGCGACGCGGTCGACGGCACGCTGATGACCTTCGCGCCGGATCCGCGCAAGAACCCGGCTGCCAAGGAACTCGTCGAGAAGTTCCGCGCCGCCGGTTTCGAGCCGGAAGCCTACACGCTCTATTCCTACGCCGCCCTGCAGGTGATCGCGGACGCCGCCAAGGCCGCCGGTGGCAACGATCCGCAGGCCGTTGCCGAAGCGATCAAGGCCAAGGGCCCGTTCAACACCGCGATCGGCGAACTCGGCTATGACGAAAAGGGCGACATCACCCGCCCGGACTACGTCATGTACACCTGGAAGAAGGGTGAAGACGGCAAGTACAGCTACTTCCAGAACGAATAGTCTCGTTCCGGCGCATCAACAGCGAGCAGGGCCCGGCGCGGAAGTGCCGGGCCCTTGCTTTTTTAAATCCCTGATGCGTGTCGGCGCGGGCCTGATGCGGTAGTTTAGGCCACAATCGGCGCCGGCGCGGGTGAACATCGGGTCGAAGATTTCAGATGGGCGGTTGCGTCTCTCTCCACCAACGAACTATAGATAAAATGCGATTCTATCTATATCGATGGTCGTGAATAGAGGGGGATAGCCACGAATGCGGGATGTGATCGTAACGGGCGGGGCAGGTTCGGTCAGCTGCGGCACCGATGAAATGCCTTGGAACCTCGCTGAAGCAAAAAAATCTATAATTTGCCTTTCAACGACCTTCTGTTCCGCGCCCAGTCCCTACATCGCACGCATTTCGATCCGAACGCAGTGCAGATGAGCCGGCTCCTGTCCATCAAGACCGGCGGCTGCGCGGAGGATTGCGGCTATTGCAGCCAGTCGGCGCATTATCCGACCGGCCTCAAGGCGTCGAAGCTGATGGAGATCGAACGCGTCATCGCCGAGGCGCGCAAGGCCAAGGACGGTGGCGCGACGCGCTACTGCATGGGGGCAGCCTGGCGCAGTCCGAAGGAACGGGACATGGAGGCGATCGTCGCCATGGTCCGCGGCGTCAAGGCGCTCGGGATGGAAACCTGCATGACGCTCGGCATGCTGTCGCCTGCCCAGTCGGAGCGGCTCGCAGGGGCCGGGCTCGACTACTACAACCACAACGTCGACACTTCGGAGCGCTTCTACGGCGAGATCATCACCACCCGCACCTTCGCCGACCGACTGGAAACGCTCGCCAATGTCCGTGATGCCGGAATCAAGGTCTGCGCCGGCGGCATATTGGGCATGGGCGAGACGGTTGACGACCGCATCTCGATGCTGGTGACGCTCGCCAATCTTCCTGCCGCGCCGGAAAGCGTGCCGATCAACATGTTGATCCCCATTCCCGGATCGAAGCTCGCCGATGCGCCGCCTGTCGATCCGATCGATTTCATCCGGACGATCGCGCTCGCCCGTATCCTGATGCCGCAGTCCCATGTCCGCCTTTCCGCCGGCCGCACGGACATGTCCGACGAGATGCAGGCGCTCTGTTTCTTCGCCGGGGCGAATTCGATCTTCGTCGGGGAGACGTTGTTGACTGCCGACAATCCCGGCGAGGATCATGATGCGGCGTTGTTCCGTCGCCTCGGACTGAAGCCGATGGCACTGCAGCCGGCGGAGATGGAGCCGGCCGAATGATCGCCGGCGCTCTCGGCCGCTACGAGAGGACCCTGGCGGGGCTCGGGCGAAAGGGGCGGCGACGGGCGCTTGTCGCCCAAGAAGGAGTCGATTTTACTTCGAACGACTACTTGGGCCTTGCCCACTCGCCGCGCCTGAAGACGGCGGTCCTATCGGCGCTCGAGGGCGGCGTGCCGGCCGGCGCGGGCGGGTCGCGGCTGCTGCGCGGCAACCATCCGGAGCACGAGGCACTGGAGGTCGAGGCGGCCGCATTCTTCGGCGCGGATCGGGCGCTTTTTTTCGGCAGCGGCTATGCCGCGAATGTGGCGCTGTTTTCGACCCTGCCGCAGCGAGACGACATCATCGTCCATGACGCGCTGATCCATGCGAGCGCCCATGAAGGCATCACCGCAAGCAAGGCGCCGGCCGTTGCCGCAAGCCACAACGATCTCGATGCTTTTGCCGATGCAATCCACAAGTGGCGCAGCGCCGGCGGAACGGGGCACCCATGGATTGCCGTTGAAAGCCTCTATTCGATGGACGGCGACCGGGCGCCGCTCGTCGAACTTGCCGCAATGGCCGAAGAACACGACGGCTTCCTGGTCATCGACGAGGCCCACGCCACGGGTGTCTTCGGTCGGGGCGGCCGCGGGCTTTCGGCGGCGCTCGAAGGCCGGGAAAATGTCGTCGTGCTGCATACTTGCGGCAAGGCGCTCGGCGTTTCCGGCGCGTTGCTCGGCGCCCATGCAATCCTGTGCGACTATCTCGTCAACCGCGCCCGCGGCTTCATCTATTCGACCGCACCGTCGCCGCTGACGGCGGCCGCGGTTCGCGAGGCTTTGCGGATCGCCGCGGACGAACCGCAGCGCCGGGCGGAATTCGACGCGCTTCACACCTTTGCCAATGCGGCGCTTGCGGCAACGCTCGGCGTCGAAGGCAGCGGATCGCAGATCCTGCCGGTGATGATCGGCGACAACGGTCGAGCCGTGAGGATCGCGGCGCGCCTGCGTTCGGAAGGCTTCGACATCCGGGCGATCCGGCCGCCGACAGTTCCCGAGGGCACGGCGCGGCTCCGGATCGCGATCACGCTGAATGTCGACAGGACGGCGATCGAGCAGATGCTGGAACGGCTGAAGGTCGCGATGGCGGAGGAGCGCTGATGACATCCCGCGTCGTGATCACCGGCACGGACACCGGCATCGGCAAGACTGTCTTTGCCGCCGCGCTCACCGATGCGCTTGCCGGCTGCTACTGGAAGCCGGTGCAGGCCGGGCTCGACGGCGAGACGGACAGCGAGACCGTCCGGCGGCTCGGCCGGATGGAGGCTCGCCGCATCCTGACGGAGGCCTACAGGCTCGCCACACCCGCTTCGCCGCATCTCTCCGCCAGGCTCGACGGCGCGACGATCCAGCCGGATAGCCTTTCGCCGCCATCGGTCGACGCGCCGCTCGTCATCGAAGGGGCGGGGGGGCTTCTGGTGCCGCTGACGGAACGGACGGTCTTTGCCGATGTGTTTCAGCGCTGGCAAATTCCCGTTGTCCTCTGCGCCCGCACCGAACTCGGCACGATCAATCACACGCTGCTGTCGCTCGAAGCGCTGCGAGTCCGGTCGATCCCGATTGTTGGGGTCGCCTTCATCGGCGAGGCGCGGGCGGATACGGAGAATATCATCGGTGAACTGGGACATGTCCCTGTGCTCGGTCGGCTGCCGCGGCTCGATCCTTTGACGCCGGATGCGTTGCGGCGAGCCTTCCGCGAACATTTTGAATTCGACCGAATTCGCGAGGCGCTGGCATGAGCCGCTCTCCGGTGTGGCACCCCTTTACCCAGCACGCGCTGGAACCGGCGATGAAGCGTATCGTCCGCACCGAGGGCGCCTATCTGATCGGCGAGGAGGGCGCGCACATTCTCGATGCGATCTCGTCCTGGTGGGTGATCACCCACGGTCACCGACACCCGGCGATCATGGAGGCGATCCGGAGCGCCGCGGAAACCTATGATCAGGTGATCTTCGCCGAATATACCCATGCGCCGGCGGAGGAACTGGCCAAGGGCCTGATCGAGATCGCCCCCGTCGGACTGAAGCACGTCTTCTATTCCGACAGCGGCTCGACGGCCGTGGAGGTGGCGCTGAAGATGGCGCTCGGCTACTTCAACAATATCGGCGCACCGCGCAGCCGCATCTGCGTGATGGAGCACAGCTATCACGGCGATACGATCGGCACGATGTCGGCCGGCGAGCGCGGCGTGTTCAATGCCGCCTACGAGCCGCTTCTCTTCGCCGTCGACCGGTTGCCGTTCCCGGAGCCCGGACGCGAACAGGAGACGCTCGACGCGTTCGACAGCATTTGCGCTTCCGGCCGTGTGGCGGCGCTCATCGCCGAGCCGTTGGTTCTCGGTGCCGGCGGGATGAAGATCTACCCGGCTGTCGTGCTTGCCGAACTGAAGCGGATTGCCGAACGGCACGGCACTCTCCTGATTGCCGACGAGGTGATGACCGGCTGGGGCCGGACCGGCAGCCTGTTTGCCTGCGAGCAGGCAGGGATCGCGCCGGACATCCTCTGCACCTCGAAGGGCCTGACCGGCGGAGCGCTGCCGCTGGCGGCGACCCTTTGCACGGCCGAGATATTCGACGCGCATCTGTCGGTCGACCGGCGCCGGACATTCTTCCATTCCAGCTCCTATACGGCCAATCCGATCGCCTGCGCGGCGGCCGTCGCCAATCTCGCCGTCTGGAACTCGGAGCCGGTCGGCGAACGCATCGAAGCGCTTGCCGCGAAGCAGCGGCGGCATCTCCAGCGCTTCGGCGCCGATCCGCGCTTCCGCAATGTTCGCCAGGCCGGTACGATCGTCGCGCTTGACCTTTCCGTGTCGGCGGGCGGCTATCTGGCGGATGTCGGGCCGCGGCTGAAGCGCTTCTTTCGTGAGCGCCGGCTGCTCATCCGCCCGCTCGGCAATGTCATCTATCTGATGCCGCCCTATTGCGTCACCGACGCCGATCTCGACCGGGCCTATGACGCGATCGACGAGGCGGCGTCGGCCTTTGCGGCGGGGCGGCTATGAGCGTCGTCCGGTCATCCCGCCTTGCCGGCTTCGGCCATTCCGTGCCGGCGCGGCGCGTCGAGAACGCCGAGATCGAAGCGAAACTCGGGCTTGAGCCGGGCTGGATCGAGCGCCGCACCGGCATCCGCGCACGGCGCTGGGTCGAGGACGGCGATACGCTGAGCGGCCTTGCGGCGAGGGCCGGCGAAGCCGCGCTTGAGGATGCGGGGATTCCGCGAGGCGATATCGCCTTGACGCTGCTTGCGACCTCGACGCCCGATCACCTCCTGCCGCCCTCCGCACCGCTGCTCGCCCATCGTCTCGGACTCGCCAACTCCGGTGCGATCGACCTTGCCGGTGCCTGCTCGGGCTTCCTCTACGCGCTGACGCTCGCCGACGGCTTCGTTCGTGCGCAGGCAAAGCCTGTTCTCGTCGTTGCCGCCAATATCCTGAGCCGCCGCATCAACCCGGCCGAGAGGGCGAGCGCCGTGCTCTTTGCCGATGCGGCCGGTGCGGTTGTGGTCGCGCCGTCAGCCGATCCGGCCAAGGGGCTTGTCGGAGTCGATCTGGCATCGGACGGGAGCGGCTACGATCTGATCACGATTCCCGCCGGCGGCAGCAACCGACCCTTCGCGGCGGGGATGGCGGCGGAGGACGTGCTGATGACGATGTGCGACGGGCGGGAGGTGTTCGTGCGGGCAGTGGAGATGATGACGGCTTGCGCAACCCAAGCGCTCGCCGATGCCGGTCTTGGCCCGGGGGACGTCAGCCGCTTCGTGCCGCACCAGGCGAATGTCCGGATCTTCGATGCAGTCTGCGGCAATCTCGGCATCGACCCGTCAAAGACCGTGCGGACCATCGAGGACCACGGCAATTCGTCGGCAGCGACGATCCCGTTGTCGCTTTCGCTCGCGCACAAGGCCAAGCGTTTCGCGCATGGGGAAAGGCTGTTGCTGACGGCGGCCGGCGCGGGGCTGACCGGAGGGGCGGTGGTCGTCGGCGTTTAAATGGGTGACAGCGCTACCGCAACAGCGACGCGCGGAGTGTTGCGATTTCCTTTTTGAGCCGGCCAATCTCCGCGGGTTCCATTCCGGTCGCATCAACGATGCCAAGCGGAACGGTGCTGGCCTTTTCCTTGAGCGCTCGGCCGATCTCGGTCAGGCGCACCCGCACCTGGCGCTCATCGGCCCGGTCGCGAACCCTCGAAATATAACCCATCGCCTCGAGACGCTTCAGCATCGGGGTGAGGGTGCTTGATTCCAGGAAGAGCTTCTCCCCCAGGCTGCCGACAGTCTGATCGTCCTTTTCCCATAGGGCAACCATCACGAGATATTGTGGATAGGTGAGGTCCAACTCGTCGAGCAGAGGCTTGTAGACGCGCGTGAATGCATGGTTCGCAGAATAGATCGCGAAGCACAGGAAATTATCGAGCTTCATCAGCTCTTCGGGGGAGGGAGTCTCTGCCTTCGCCATGACCTTCTTCCGAGTTCGCGTAGAAAACAAGGTAAATCGTTCGCGATATAATCGCAAGGTATTGACAGGGGGATTTGTTCGCGATAAACATCGTACACGATTTAATCGATGGCGATGAAAAACGTCGATTTATATCGTACGCGATTTAATAGCTGCCTCACGAAAAGATGGAGCAATTCGATGGCCAAGGTTCAAAACACCACGGCCACCGTTTCCAGGAGGGAGATGCTGGCGGGAGCTCTCGGTGCCGCCAGCGCGGCCGCCGCACTCTCAGTCTCCCCGCCGGCCGCAGCGGCGGATAAGGTAAAGCCATCAACCACGGAAGGAGCAAGGACCATGGGAAGCAGGATCACAACTCGCGACGGCGTTGAAATCTACTACAAGGACTGGGGTCCGAAGGACGGTCCGGTCGTCGTCCTCAGCCACGGCTGGCCGCTGTCATCCGATAGCTGGGAAGCCCAGGCCTTCCATTTGGCCAACAACGGTTTCCGCGTCGTCACCCATGATCGCCGCGGTCACGGCCGGTCCAGCCAGCCCTGGGATGGCAACGACATGGATCATTATGCCGACGATCTTGCCGATCTGATCGAGCAACTGGATCTCAAGGGCATCTTCCTGGCCGGCTTTTCCACCGGCGGCGGCGAGATCGCCCGCTATATCGGCCGTCACGGTACGAGCCGCGTCGCCAAGGCTGGCCTGATCTCGGCAGTGCCGCCGCTGATGGTCAAGACCGACAAGAACCCCGGTGGCCTGCCGAAGGACGTGTTCGATGGCTTGCAGGCGGCCAGCCTCGCCGACCGCTCGCAACTCTACAAGGACATCGCCTCGGGGCCCTTCTTCGGCTTCAACCGGCCGGGCGCGAAGCCTTCGCAGGGGATGATCGACAGCTTCTGGCTGCAGGGCATGACGGCCGGCCACAAGAACACCTATGATTCGATCGTTGCCTTCTCGCAGACAGACTTCACCGAGGACCTGAAGAAGTTCGATGTGCCGACGCTGATCATCCACGGCGACGACGACCAGATCGTTCCGATCGATGCTGCCGCCCGAGCCGCCGGGAAGCTCATTCCGCATGCGGAGCTGAAGGTCTATCCGGGTGCGCCGCACGGAATCACGGACACGCACAAGGAGCAGTTGAACAAGGACCTGCTGGAGTTCGCACGCTCCTAAAGATAGCACGTGTCGGAGTAGCCGTAGGAGAGGGTGCCGCAAGCCGGCGCCCTCTCTGTTCGGAAGTCCCCGCGGTCCGGCCCCTGCTCGTAGCCGCCCACCCGAGCTTTGTTTATTTCAGCGGCCTCGATTTCGCTTGCGAAACAGAGACTTGACTTTGGTCTTACGATTTCAGACCATGCCGCATCGATGCACGTCGGCGGGGCGTGCCGGCAGGGGACGTCTGAAGACTTGAGTGACGCGGCGATCATCGCTCCGCAAAGGGCGTGGGGAAAGGGGCGGCTTGTTGCCAAGTCCGAAAGGGGCCGCACGCGCATCGCCGAGCTCTACCAGGAAGGCTGCGCCAAGATCCGTTTGCCCAAGACCTTCGACAGTTCGATGGAAGCGGTGCTCATCAACTCCTCGGGCGGCGTTACCGGGGGCGACCAACTCGAATGGGGCTTCGCGGCCGGCGCGGGGACCAGCCTGACGCTGACCACGCAGGCCTGCGAGAAGATCTACAAGGCGAGTGCGGATACGGCCGCGATCGCGACGCGCATATCTGTGGCTGCCGGAGCCCGGGTCGATTGGCTGCCACAGGAAACGATCCTCTTCGACCGCGCCTCGCTGTCGCGCTCGCTCGAGGTCGATCTGGCGCCCGATGCGAGTTTTCTCGCGGTCGAGGCCGTGCTTCTCGGCCGCAAGGCGATGGGCGAGGCGGTGCATGCCGGCCTGTTTCGCGATCGCTGGCGGGTCCGGAGCGGCGGCAGGCTGGTCCATGCCGAGAACCTGACGCTTGCCGATGACATTGCGAGGCTTGCCGCCAGGCCCGCAACGCTTGGCGGCGCTGCCGCTTTCGCCACGCTCCTCTATGCGGCGCCGGACTGCGAAGCGATGCTTTCGAAGCTGCGCGGAATACTCGCACCGGTCGTGGCGTCTGGCGTCAGCCACTACAAGGTCGGCGGCCGCGACAAGCTCGTCGCCCGTGTCGCGGCTGCCGATGGTTTCGAGCTTAGAAAAATCCTCGTCCCGCTCATTTCGCACTTGCGTAAGGACGCATCTGTGCCGAAAGTCTGGACTCTCTGATCCCGCAAGCAATCCGGATAGCGACGCATGAATCTCACTCCGCGCGAAAAAGACAAACTGTTGATTTCCATGGCGGCAATGGTCGCGCGCCGACGTCTTGAGCGAGGTGTCAAGCTCAACCATCCCGAGGCCATCGCCCTCATCACCGATTTCGTCGTCGAGGGTGCGCGCGACGGCCGTTCCGTTGCCGAATTGATGGAGGCCGGCGCGCATGTGCTGACCCGCGACCAGGTGATGGAGGGCATTGCGGAGATGATCCACGACATCCAGATCGAGGCGACTTTCCCGGATGGGACGAAGCTCGTCACCGTTCACGAGCCGATCCGCTAGGAGGAAATCATGCTGAGCCTGCGCCCGAACTGCGAATGTTGCGATCGCGACCTGCCGCCCGACAGCCGGGAGGCGATGATCTGCACTTTCGAATGCACCTTTTGCGCCGATTGCGCCGAGGCAAAGCTCTCCGGGATCTGCCCGAACTGCAGCGGCGAACTGGTCTGCCGGCCGGTGCGTCCGGCGGCAATGCTGAAGAAATATCCGGCTTCGACGGAGCGCGTGCTGAAACCGCAAGGCTGCGCGTCAGAGAAGGCCGCGTAAGGGGGCGTGAGCATGATTCCAGGCGAGATTATCGCAGCCGCTGGCGACATCGAACTCAATGGCGGTCTTCAGACCGTCACCATTGAAGTCTCCAACTCCGGCGACCGGCCGGTGCAGGTTGGCAGTCACTATCATTTTGCGGAAACGAACCCCGGCCTGATCTTCGACCGTGACGCGGCTCGGGGCAAGCGGCTCGACATCCCCGCCGGCACGGCCGTGCGCTTCGAGCCGGGGCAGACGCGGCAGGTCACGCTGATCCCGCTTTCCGGCAAGCGCGAGGTTTTTGGCTTCCGCCAGCAGGTGATGGGCAAGCTATGAGGGCGGCCGCACCCGCAACCGGCCTGCTTTTCATTCTCGTGGGTTCCGCCTTCGCTCAGGAACAGCCTGAGGTGGACTGCCAAAAGGCAGTGACGCAGATGGATTTGAACATTTGCGCCGATCAGGAATACCAGGCGGCGGACGCGGAACTCAATAAAATCTACCGTGAGGCGATCGCCGCGATGCAGGAAACCGACAAGGAGCTCGGTGCCATCGATGTCGCCTATGTCGGAGCCGTCGAAGCGTTGAAGAAGGCGCAACGGGCCTGGATCGGCTACCGCGACGGTCAGTGCGAGCTCGCCGGGTTCGAGGCGCGGGGCGGCTCGATGGAGCCCATGCTGGTCTCCGGCTGCCTCGCGGAATTGACCCGCAAGCGTACCGCCGAATTGAAAGAGTTGCTCGAAACTGCAGGGAACTGACCGTTGCAAAGTCGGCGCGTCATCATGATCGTGGGCAACGGCGAGGTGCCGGAAGGTGCTGCCGCGACGATCGATGCTGCCGACCTCGTGGTCCGCTTCAATGACTGCCGCTCGGTCGGCCGGGGCGGCAGGAAGACCGATGTCATAGCCGTCTGCAACACCGGCCGGCCGGCGCTGTCGATGCTCGGCGGCGGCCGCTGGAAGACGAGCGAGCCGGTGCGACAGGCGCGCGAATTCTGGAGCGTGCGCTCCGGCGCGAAATTCGCGGCGATGCGGGCAGCACTTGCCGAGGCGCATCCGGACCTCGACGATTTCTGTGACGACTACACGACCGGCTTCGAAAGTTTCGCGCGGGCGACAGGCCGGCGACATAGGGTCGTGCCGATAGGGACGCACGAGCAGTTGGAGCAGGACCTCGCCCGTTTCGCGCCGGCGCCCTACGTCGCGCCGTCGAGCGGGCTGGTGGTGATCGCCGACATCCTGTCCGGCACCGCCTCTGCCGGCGACGAAATCGTGCTTGCCGGCTTCGGTCACAGCGGCTGGGAGTGGCATCCCTTTGCTGCGGAGCGCCGTTTTGTCAATGCGCTTGCCGCCGAGGGGCGGCTACGTCGCCTCAGTCCATTGCCTTTGCCAGACTTGCCCCAAGGAGCCTGAAACCATGTCCTACAAAATGTCGCGCGCCGCCTATGCCAACATGTTCGGTCCGACCGTGGGCGACAAGGTTCGGCTTGCCGATACGGAACTCTTCATCGAGGTCGAGAAGGATTTCACCACCTATGGCGAGGAGGTGAAGTTCGGCGGCGGCAAGGTCATCCGCGACGGCATGGGCCAGAGCCAGGTGACGCGCGAGGGCGGTGCGGTCGATACGGTTATCACCAATGCGCTGATCGTCGATCACTGGGGAATCGTCAAGGCGGATATCGGCCTCAAGGACGGCCGGATCGCCGCGATCGGCAAGGCCGGCAATCCGGACACGCAGCCGGGCGTGAACATCATCGTCGGCCCAGGCACCGAGGCGATCGCCGGTGAGGGCAAGATCGTCACGGCCGGGGGCATGGACAGCCACATCCACTTCATCTGCCCGCAACAGATCGAAGAGGCGCTGATGAGCGGGTTGACCTGCATGCTGGGCGGCGGCACGGGGCCGGCGCACGGCACGCTGGCGACCACCTGCACGCCGGGGCCGTGGCACATCGCCCGGATGATCGAGGCGGCCGATGCGTTTCCGATGAACCTCGCCTTCGCCGGCAAGGGCAATGCCTCGCTGCCCGGCGCGCTCGTCGAAATGGTGCTCGGCGGCGCCACCTCGCTGAAGCTGCACGAGGATTGGGGAACGACGCCCGGGGCGATCGATTGCTGCCTGTCGGTCGCGGACGAATACGACGTCCAGGTGATGATCCACACCGATACGCTGAACGAAAGCGGCTTCGTCGAGGACACGATCGCGGCGATCAAGGGCCGGACCATTCACGCCTTTCACACCGAAGGGGCCGGCGGCGGCCACGCGCCGGACATCATCAAGATCTGCGGACAGCCGAACGTCATCCCGTCCTCGACCAACCCGACGCGGCCCTACACGCTGAACACGCTCGCCGAGCATCTCGACATGCTGATGGTCTGCCATCACCTGTCCCCCTCGATCCCCGAGGACATCGCCTTTGCCGAAAGCCGCATCCGCAAGGAGACGATCGCGGCGGAAGACATCCTCCACGACATCGGCGCCTTCTCGATCATCTCCTCCGACAGTCAGGCCATGGGTCGCGTCGGCGAGGTGGCGATCCGCACCTGGCAGACGGCAGACAAGATGAAGCGCCAGCGCGGCCGACTGGAGGAAGAAAGCGGCGACAACGACAATTTCCGCGTCAAGCGCTATGTCGCCAAATACACGATCAACCCGGCGATCGCCCATGGCCTCAGCCATGAGATCGGATCCCTCGAAGTCGGCAAGCGCGCCGATCTGGTCCTCTGGAACCCGGCCTTTTTCGGCGTCAAGCCGGACATGGTGCTGCTCGGCGGCACGATCGCGGCCGCGCCGATGGGCGACCCGAACGCCTCCATCCCGACGCCGCAGCCGGTCCACTACCGGCCGATGTTCGGCGCCTATGGCCGGAGCCGGACCAATTCTTCGGTGACCTTCGTCTCGCAGGCCTCGCTCGACGCCGGACTGGCGGGAAGGCTCGGTGTCGCCAAGGAACTCGTCGCCGTCCAGAACACCCGCGGCGGTATCGGTAAGGCGTCGATGATCCACAACAGCCTGACGCCGCATATCGAGGTCGATCCGGAGACCTATGAAGTTCGCGCGGACGGCGTACTGCTGACCTGCGAACCGGCGACCGTGCTGCCGATGGCGCAGCGGTACTTCCTGTTCTAGAGGGAGACCCGCCAAACCGCAGCCATGCATCAATCGCAAGGCTGCCATGCGGCGCCGATTTAAACTGCGCTTTGATGCTGCACTGCAGCGGAATCTTCGGTAGAAGGGGCCTTCCCTTTCGCCGGCCGGGTTTCCTCCCAAGACTTGACGCGGCCGGCTGCCCACTCGAAGGAGATGAAGATGCTCGGCAGAAAAGTTCCCGTTGTAACCTTCCGCACCCGCGTGCGCGACGAAGCCGTCGGCGGTTCCAATCCGTTCCGCTGGCAGGATGTCTCGTCGGATAACTATTTCGCCGGCAAGCGCGTCGTGCTGTTCTCGCTGCCGGGCGCCTTCACCCCGACCTGCTCGACCTATCAGCTGCCGGATTTCGAGAAGCTGACGCCCGAGTTCCGCGCGCTCGGCATCGATGAGATCTACTGCATCTCGGTCAACGACGCCTTCGTCATGAACGCCTGGGGCAAGTCGCAGGGGCTCGAAAACGTCAAGCTCATTCCGGACGGTTCGGGCGAGTTCACACGCAAGATGGGCATGCTCGTGGCCAAGGACAATCTCGGCTTCGGCATGCGATCCTGGCGCTACGCCGCCGTCGTCAACAACGGCACGGTCGAGCAGTGGTTCGAGGAAGAAGGCTATTCCGACAATTGCGACAGCGATCCCTATGGCGTTTCCTCGCCGCAGAACATCCTCGCCGCGCTGAAGTCGCAGAAGATCGCTGCCTGATCCGGCATCGAGATCATGAAGGCCCCGGCTGCCGCAAGCAGGTTTGAAAGTCTTTTGGATTTTCGCCTTCTTGCTGGCGCCGGGGCTTTTTCTTGTTAAAGTGAATCCCGTCGGAGACATGGAATTCAATGGTTTACGTCATCGCATATCTGAAGGCGCATGCGGGCAAGGGCGACGAGGTTGCAGCGCTCGCCGCGCCGCTGATCGAGGCCACCCGCAAGGAGGAGGGCTGCGTCAGCTATGATCTTTATCGCAAGACCACCGAGCCGGACATGCTGGTCTTCGTCGAGACCTGGAAGAGCCCTGCGGCCGTCGATGACCATTTCGCCGAGCCACATCTGAAGTCCTTCCAAGCGGCAATGGCTACTCTCCTTGCCGAGGTTCGCGTCGAGGTCGTGCATCCGGACAAGGTCGAGGTACTCTGACGTGCCCTATCGTTCGACCGAAGTTCTTTCCCCCGGTACCGCCGACAAGGCGCCGCTTCACCGGGTGACGCTCACCCACGACCAGCGGCATCTGCGCCGAAAGCTCCTTCATCTGGAAAACGAGGATGTCGTGATGCTCGACCTCAAGGAGCCGGTGATGCTCGCCGACGGCGATCTCCTGGTGCTGGAGGGCGGCGGCTATATCGAAGTGAAGGCGGCCGAGGAGGCGCTCTACGAGATCCGTCCGCGCGACAGGCTGCATCTGGTCGAGCTCGCCTGGCATCTCGGCAACCGCCACCTGCCGGCAGCGATCGAGGAGGGGCGGATACTGATTGCCCGCGATCCCGTCATCCGCGCCATGCTCGAAGGCCTCGGAGCGACGGTGAGCGAAGTCGTGGAGTCTTTCCACCCTCTGCGCGGCGCCTATCACGGCACGGGCGGCGGCCATCATGGGCATGGTCATCACCACCACCATGGCTGAAGAGGCCGCAACGCAGGCTCTGCTGCGCCTCGTCACCTGGCTTTCGCCCGCCTTTCCCGTCGGTTCCTTTTCCTATTCCGGCGGTTTGGAACAGGCGGTTCACGACGGCCTCGTGGCGAATGCCAACGATCTGCGGCTTTGGTTTGAAACGCTTGTGAATCACGGTGCGCTCCGGAACGACGCGCTGCTTCTGGCCGAAAGCTATCGCAGCCATGACGATCCGGCACGACTGCAGGCGGTCGGCGAACTGGCCGAGGCGCTCGCCGGCTCTCGCGAGCGGCACATGGAAACCATGCTTCTTGGCGAGGCGTTTCTCGCCGCCGCCAGCCACTGGCCGCACCCGGTGCTGGAGACGCTCGGAACGGCCGCCTATCCGGTCGCGGTCGGCGCCGTCGCCGGCGCGCATCGCACCGGGCTGGAGCCGACGCTCGCGGCCTTTCTCAACGCAACGGCATCGAGTGCCGTCTCGGTTGCCATCCGCTGCGGCGTCATCGGCCAGCGCGATGGCGTCGGCGTGCTGGCCGGCCTTGAGGCGGCGATTGCGGCGGTTGCCTCCCGTGCCGCACGCGGCTCGCTCGACGATCTTGGCTCGGCCGCGATCATGGCCGATATTGCATCGCTCAGACACGAAACCCTGCATTCGCGGCTGTTCCGCTCATAGCGGCGGCACGGCCGCGTCTTGTGCAGTAGAAAGGACACAGGAAATGCCATCGAAAAACGGTCCCCTTCGCGTCGGCATCGGCGGCCCGGTCGGGTCGGGCAAGACGGCGCTGACCGATAAGCTGTGCAAAGCGATGCGCGAGAAATACTCGGTCGCCGTCGTCACCAACGACATCTACACGAAGGAGGACGCCGAGGCGCTGGTGCGCATGCAGGCGCTGCCTTCGGAGCGAATCGTCGGCGTCGAGACCGGCGGCTGCCCGCACACGGCGATCCGCGAGGATGCTTCGATCAATCTTCAGGCGATTGCCGAGCTCAACCGCCGTATCCCGGATCTCGACGTCGTCTTCATCGAATCGGGCGGCGACAATCTCGCGGCCACCTTCTCGCCCGACCTGGCGGACCTGACAATCTACGTGATTTCCGTCTGCCAGGGGGAGGAAATCCCGCGCAAGGGAGGCCCGGGGATCACCAAGTCCGATCTGCTGGTCATCAACAAGAAGGATCTTGCCCCTTACGTAGGCGCCGATCTCGACGTCATGGAGCGCGATGCGGCTCGGATGCGCGCCGAAAAGCCCTTCGTGTTTTCCGATATGAAGCGCGGCGACGGCGTCGACCGGATCGTCGAGTTCCTGAGCGTGCAGGGCGGGCTCTGACGCCTCGACGTGAGGCGTCAGGCAAAAAGCCTGTGCTTCCTAAGGCGAGCTTAGCGGTTCTGACTATGAACCCGCATCTATTCGGCGGCGAGGGCCGGATGGCTGATGACCTTGCGGTCCGACTTGCCGCGCCGCTCCGCCTCCAGCGCCTTGACGCGTTCCTCGAGGCCTTCGATCGTGCCCGCCTGTTCGGCGGCGAGTTTGCTGAGCGCCTCGCGGTCGAGCGGCAGATCTTCCTCCTCCTTCTTGCCGACCATGCGGCCGAAGATCCAGGCGAGAAGACGCGACAGGTCGTCCATGATCAGGAAGAATGAAGGCACGACGACGAGGCTGAGCACCGTCGAGACGATGATGCCGCCGATGACGGCGATCGCCATCGGGGCGCGGAACGAGCCGCCTTCGCCGACGCCGAGCGCGGAAGGCAACATGCCCGCCGACATGGCGATCGAGGTCATGACGATCGGACGGGCGCGCTTGCGGCCCGCTTCGACCATCGCCAGCGTCCGGTCCATGCCGTGGTGCATCATCTCGATGCCGAAGTCGACGAGCAGGATGGCGTTCTTGGTAACGATGCCCATCAGCATCAGGATGCCGATCAGCACGGGCATCGAGAGCGCGTTCTGGGTGAGGATCAGCGCTGCAGCCACGCCGCCGATCGCCAGCGGCAGCGAGAACAGGATGGTGAAAGGCTGGATGACATCCTTGAACAGCAGGATGAGCACCACCAGCACCATCATCAGACCCAAGAGCATGGCGTTGCCGAAGCTCTGCTGCATCTCCGCCTGAACCTCGGCATCGCCGCTCTCGATGAACTGAACCGTACCCGGCAGCTCGGCTTGCGCGGCGATCTCCTTGAAGCGGGCGGAAGCCGTGTCGAGGGCTACACCAGCGGGCAGATCGGCGCCGAGCTTCACAACACGGTAGCGGTCGTAGCGCTTGATGGAGCTCGGTCCTTCCGCATAGTTGATGTCCGCGACGCTCGAGAGCGGTACCGTGGCACCGGAGGCTGTCTGGACCTTCAGGTTGCGGATAGCTGCCAGATCGGTGCGGAAATCGCGATCGAGCTGGACCCGGATCGGGATCAGGCGCCCGTCCAGCGCAATCTTGGTGAGCAGCGCGTCGATATCGCCGATCGTGGCGACCCGAATGACTTCGGATATCTGCGCGGTCGTGATGCCGAGACGGGACATCTGTTCGTCCCGCGGGCGGATCTGCAGTTCCGGCCGGGGCAGGGCACCGTCGGGGCTGACATTGGCGAGCAGCGGGTCCTTGCGCAGGCTTGCTTCAAGAATGGCCACCGCCTGGTCAAGATCTGCTTCGTTGCTGGAAAGCAGGTTGAACGACAGGTCGCGCTCACCGCGATCGTTGAGCTTGGTGACGCGGACGTCCGGGATCGATCGAAGCTTGGCGAGGATTTCCTTTTCGATCTGCGACTGCGGCTTGATGCGGCCCGCCGGCGGCAGCTTCGGCAGATATTCACCGATCAGCGGCGTCCGGCCGATCACGTCGTTGACCACCTTGTTGACGAGCGAATGATCGAGCTTCTCGAGAAGCACGGTGACGGCGGCGCGGCGCAGTTCGAGATCGCCCTTCGGCGAGGCGCCGCCAAGCACGAAGACGTTCTCGACGCCATCGATATCCTTGATGCGGTTATAGATCTCCGTCGTCGTCCGGTCGGTGTCCTCGAGCATCGCATCCGGCGGCAATTCGATCGACAGGCTGACGCGCGAATTGTCCTCCGGCGGCAGGAAGCTGCCCGGCACGAAGACCATGAGCGCGATCACTGAGCCGACCGAGAGCACGATTGCCGCAAGCAGCGTCGAATAGCGCGTGTACCAGCGCTTCGTGGTGAAGCGCACGAGGCGCGTATAGAACTGCATGATGGCGCTGTCGTCGTCGCCATGATATCCGCCGCCGATGTCCGTCGGCTTCATCAGATAGGCGGCCATGACAGGCGTGATCAGGCGGGCGACGAGGAGCGAGAAGAACACCGAGACGGCGACCGTCAGGCCGAACTGGATGAAGTACTGCCCGGGAATGCCCGGCATGAAGGAGACGGGCACGAAGACGGCAATGATGGTGAAGGTGGTGGCGATGACGGCGAGGCCGATCTCGTCCGCCGCCTCGATCGCCGCCTTGTAGGGCGATTTGCCCATGCGGATATGCCGTTCGATGTTCTCGATCTCCACGATCGCGTCGTCGACAAGGATACCGGTCGCGAGCGTCATCGCCAGGAAGCTGACGAGGTTCAGCGAGAAGCCGAGGAGTTCCATGA
This sequence comes from Sinorhizobium glycinis, assembly GCF_001651865.1. Classification (GTDB taxonomy): domain Bacteria; phylum Pseudomonadota; class Alphaproteobacteria; order Rhizobiales; family Rhizobiaceae; genus Sinorhizobium; species Sinorhizobium glycinis. The sequence continues at coordinate 100,335 of NZ_LPUX01000047.1, read as the reverse complement.
CCCAGAAGGTCGGGATGGCAGAGAGCGGCAGGGCAACGGCCGAGATCAACGTGGCGCGCCAGTTGCGCAGGAACAGCATCACGACGACGACGGCGAGAAGTGCGCCCTCGATCAGCGTGTGAATTGCCGCTTCGTAGTTGCCGTAGGTGTAGTAAACCGAATCGTCAACCATCTCGATGGTGACTTCCGGGTGCTTGGCGCGGATTTCGTCGAGCGTCTTGGCAACCGTTTCGGCGACGCTGACTTCGCTCGCGCCCTTGGCGCGGAACACCGCGAAGGTGACGCCGGGATGGCCGTTGAAGCGCGAGAAGGACTTAGGCTCCTCGTAGGTGTCGGTGACCTTGCCGAGCTCCGACAGACGAACGAAACGTCCGTTCGGCAGCGAGATCATCGTATTGGCGAGCTGGGAAACATCGCGTGCGTCGCCGAGCGTGCGGATCGCCTGTTCGCTGCCGCCGACCTGACCGCGGCCCGAGCCGAGATCCATGTTCATGCGGCGGAGCTGGCCGTTGACGTCGGCAGCGGTGATTCCGAAGGAATTCAGCCGGTCCTCATCGAGCTCGATGCGGACTTCGCGATCGGACCCGCCATAGCGGTCGACGCGGCCAATGCCGCTCTGGCCCTGGATGGCGCGCTTGACCGTGTCGTCGACGAACCAGGACAGCTCCTCGAGCGTCATCCCGGGCGAGGAGATCGAGAAAGTCTGGATCGCCTGGCCCTCGACATCGACCTTCGAGACGATCGGTTCATCGATCGAGGTCGGCAGATCGCCGCGAATGCGGTCGATCGCGTCCTTGACGTCCTGGACCGCCTGTTGGGTGGGCACTTCCATGCGGAAGATGACGGCGGTGGTGGACGTGCCGTCGGTTATTGTCGACTCGATATGGTCGACGCCGGAAATGCCGGCGACCGCGTCCTCGATTTCCTTGGTGACCTGGGTCTCGAGTTCGGCAGGCGCGGCGCCGCTCTGGGTGACGGCGATCGAAACGATCGGCACGTCAATGTTCGGGAAGCGGGTGATCGGCAGCGTGTTGAAGGACTGCCAGCCGAGCACGACCAGCACGAAAAACGCCAGAATCGGCGCGACCGGATTGCGGATGGACCAGGCGGAGAAGTTCATGGTCTCTGTTCCCGTCAATTGGTTATCGGCTGGTCGGACTTGACCGGATTGATCCGGTCGCCGTCGCGAACATAGGCGCCGGCCTTTGCCACCGCCTGTTCACCCGGCTTCAGGCCTGAAAGAATTTCGACGAACTGTCCATCCTGGATCCCGGTATCGACCGGAACCAGGCGCACGATGCCGTTCTCTACCTTGCGGACGATGGTCTTGCCGTCTTCCGATGTAACGGCGGTTTGCGGCAAAACGACCGTCTGCTTTTCTTCAACCGTGACGACAGCGCTCGCATACATGCCGGCGCGCGCTTCGGTCGTGTCGGTGAGGCTGATGTGAACCTTGCCGAGGCGCGTCTGGGCATCGACCGTCGGCGCGATCAGGCGGATCTTGCCTTCGACCATCGCGTTGCTGCCGGCGAGCTTGACCGTTGCGGGTTGTCCGACGGCAAGCCTGATGATGTCGGCTTCAGCGACATCGGCCGTCATCTCGATCGTGCCGTCGCGGATCATAGCGAAGAGCGGGTCGCCATTGCCGCTGGCGATCGCGCCGACCTTGGCGTTCTTGGCCGAGATCACGCCGCTGACCGGGGCCTTGACCTCGGTGCGGGCAAGCCTGAGGTCGATATCGTCGATCTGCGCCTGGACGACCTTGATGTCCGCTTTTGCGACGCCAACCGATTGTTCGGCCGAGCGGAGGCGCGCACGCGTGGCGGCGGCGAGCGCCTTCAGGCGGTCCGCCTCGGCGGTCGAGACGGTGCCGTTCTCCGAAAGCCGCACGGCGCGATCGGCGACGCGCGTCGCCTCTTCGGAATTCGCGGCCGCTTCGGCAAGCTGGGCGTTGAGTTGCGCGAGCGAGGCTTCTGCCTTGGCGAGATTGGCCTCGAGCTGGCTTTTCTGCAGGAGCAGCGCGTCGTCGTTGAGAACTGCGAGCGTGCTGCCCTCTTCCACCCAGTCGCCGACATCCGCATTCAACGAGCGTATGGAGAGGCCGTCGACAAGCGGTGCAACATAGGTTTCCTCGACCGCTTCGATCGAGCCGGTGGCAAGGACGCGGTCGCTGATCTTGCGTTCTACCGCTTCCGTGACGACGATCGAGGGCAGGGCCGGCGTCGGCCGCGGTTTTGCGGCCTCCTCGGCCGAGACGCCCGAAAATGCTCCGAGCGTCATCGCTGCGCATGCGCCGAGAAGAGGAAGGAGTTTCTGAGCCATCGGCCTATCGTCCTGATACAAATAAACCATGCCGCATCGCCATTCATCAAGGGCGAAGATCCGGCTGTAATCATGCTATTCCCGCGTGTAGCGCCCGGCATTGTCGGCCCCTTGCCGAGACCAGTCGCGCTCACACACTCGAAAATCTCCGGTCGACAGCCTTAAGCCTAAAGTGTCGATCCGGGAGAAATTTGCTCGAGGAAGCGAGATCAGAGAAAATCGGCCTCCCCTGCGCCTACTCTCCAGTCAAACATTCCGGCCTATGTAAGCGCGGTGGCAAATGCTTGCAAGGGCGAGAAGCGATGGTGCCTCAATATTTTTATGGCTCGCGTGAAGCTATAGTGGCGTAAGCCAAATGCAAGCTTGACAACCGGGCGGATTGGCAAAAAGCGCGCGGCATACTGCCGCGCGCTCCTCGTCTGGTCCAGATATGGGGGCTTATTTCAGCGCTTCGTCCGTGATCTCGTGCGTCCAGGCGCCTTCCGGCTCCTTGGAGATGACCGGATCGGAGCCGCCGGAGAGCAGCGACTGGACCGTACGCTTGTAGTCGGCCTCGTCGAGCGCGCCATTCGAACCTGCCGTCAGCTTGGCGATCTCGCCCATCATGCGCTTCTGATGCTTTTCCGTCTGGGCGCCGGTCGAGTCATTCTCGAGCACGATATCCGCCGCCTCGTCCGGATTCTCCTCGGCATATTTCCAGCCCTTCATCGAGGCACGGACGAACTTCACCATCTTTTCCTTGAAGGCGGCGTCCTTGAGCTTGTCCTCGAGCACGTAGAGGCCGTCCTCGAGCGTTGCGACGCCCTGGTCTTCATATTTGAAGGTGACCAGATCCTCCGGCTTGATGCCGGCGTCGATGACCTGCCAGTATTCGTTGTAGGTCATGGTGGAAATGCAGGCCGCCTGCTTCTGGATCAGCGGGTCGACGTTGAAGCCCTGCTTCAGGACGGTCACGCCATTCGGACCTCCGTCCGTCGGAATTTTCAACTGCGACATCCAGGAGAGGAACGGGTACTCGTTGCCGAAGAACCAGACGCCGAGCGTCTTGCCCTTGAAGTCCTCGGGAGTCTTCACACCCGATTCCTTGAGACAGGTGAGCATCATGCCGGACTTCTTGAAGGGCTGGGCGATGTTGACGAGGGCCACGCCCTTCTCGCGCGTGGCAAGGGCGGACGGCATCCAGTCGACGATGACGTCGGCTCCACCGCCGGCGATGACCTGCGGCGGAGCGATATCCGGGCCGCCCGGCTTGATATCGACGTCGAGGCCCTCTTCCTCGTAAAAGCCCTTGTCCTTGGCGACGTAATAGCCGGCGAACTGGGCCTGCGTCACCCATTTCAGCTGCAGCGTGACCTTGTCGGCGGCATTGGCGCTAAAGGCGGCAAGCGAAACGACGCCCGCTGCCAGCAGAGATGCAAGTTTCTTGTTCATGTCAGTTCCCTCTTATCATTGCTTTGTCTATCAGGCCCGGCCACTGCGGATGGACGGATGCCAGAAGGTGACGGCCCGCTCAATGAGCGCAACCACCCCGTAGAAGGCGGAGCCAGCCACCGCCGCAACGGCGATTTCGGCCCAGACCATGTCGACGTTCATGCGCCCCACTTCCGTGGAGATCCGGAAACCCATGCCGACAATGGGCGTTCCGAAAAACTCGGCCACGATCGCGCCGATAAGCGCCAGCGTCGAGTTAATCTTGAGTGCGTTGAAAATGAAAGGCCAGGCCGCCGGCAGCCGCAGCTTGACGAGGGTCTGCCACCAGGAGGCTGCGTAGGTGCGCATCAGGTCGCGCTCCATGTGGCTGGCAGTGGCAAGGCCCGACACCGTGTTCACCAGCATCGGGAAGAAGGTCATGATGACGACGACGGCAACCTTCGACTGCCAGTCGAAGCCGAACCACATGACCATGATCGGCGCGACGCCGATGACGGGGAGGGCGGACACGAAGTTGCCGAGCGGCAGCAGACCCTTCTGCAGGAAAGGAGAGCGGTCGATGAGGATCGCCACGACGAAACCGAGCCCGCAGCCGAGCGCATAGCCGGTCAGCACGGATTTCAGGAAGGTCTGGCGGAAATCGGCGGCGAGTGTCGGTACCGAATTGATGAGCCGCGCCCAGATCATCGACGGTGCCGGCAGCAGCACCGAAGGAATGCCGAAGCCGCGGACGATGCCTTCCCACAGGACAAGGATCGTCACGCCGAAGAGGAGAGGCACCGCGAAGCGCGCGGCGTTGCCCAGCGTGCGGTTTGTAAAATGCTGACGGACCAGCCATTCGTTGAAGGCCCAGGCGACGAGCCAGAACAGGATGGCGCCGGCGAGAGCGGCAAGGTTCATGGCTTGGCTCCCATGCGCTTCAGGACGGCGGAGTGCGCGAAGCCGACGATCATGACGAGGACGGCGGCGAGTGCCGCGGCCATGAACAGCGCTGCCCAGATCTGCACGGTCTGGCCGTAATAGGAGCCGGCGAGCAGCCGTGCGCCGAGCCCGGCCACGGCACCGGTCGGCAGTTCGCCGACAATGGCACCGACGAGGGAAATGGCGACGGCGACCTTCAGCGAGGTGAAGAGATAGGGCATGGAGGAGGGCCAGCGCAGCTTCCAGAAGGTCTGTGCTGCCGAGGCGTTGTAGGTGTGCATGAGGTCGAGCTGGATCGTTTCCGGGCTGCGCAAGCCCTTGACCATGCCGACCACCACCGGGAAGAACGACAGATAGGTGGAGATCAGCGCCTTCGGTAAGAGGCCGGCTATGCCGATGGCATTCAAGACGACGATGATCATCGGCGCGATCGCCAGGATCGGTATCGTCTGGCTGGCGATCACCCAGGGCATCAGCGAGCGGTCCATGGCGCGGTTGTGAACGATGCCGACGGCGAGAAGCACGCCGAGTGCCGCACCGATGCCGAAGCCGAGCAGGGTGGCGGAAAGCGTGATCCAGGCGTGATAGACGAGGCTGCGCTTCGAGGTGATCGCCCTGTTGACGGTCGTGTCCCAGATCTCGGCAACCACCTGGTGCGGTGCCGGCAGCACCGGTCGCTCCTGCGCCATCGTGTTCCCGACGAGGTCGGAGAAAGCGATCTCGGTGCCGGCGCGCGCCGCCGTGTCGCGCTCGAAGGGCGCGTTCAGGAAGACGGCGGCGATGTACCAAATGGCGATCAGGAGCGCGACGACGGTTGAGATTGGAAGGAGTTTGTCGCGGAGGAAGCTGGGCTTATGCATCGGCGCCTCCGTCGGCCCGAACCGTCGAGCGCTCCGCCTTAAGGTGACGGCTGGCGTGTTTGCGAATGGACAGAAATACATAATCCGGTCCGTCGAGCACCTGGGAATTGTCGAAGCGCAGGACAGTGAACCCTTGTGCCCCAAGGAATTCATCCCGCCGCTTATCATGACGTCTGCCAGCGTCTGTCTCGTGGCTGTCGCCATCGACTTCAACGATAAGGCGTGCGGAAAGCCATGCGAAGTCCGCAATGTAGGGGCCGACGGGGGTTTCTCTGCGGAAGCGAGCGCCTAAGGGGCGTGGGTCGCGGAGCATGTTCCACATCGCCGCTTCGGCTTTGGTCATTTCCGTTCGGAGCTTCCTGGCGCGTTGCCTGACCTTCGGGTCGATGTTGGAGTGTGCCAAAGACCCCTCCCGGTTCGCTGCGCTCACCACCCTCCCCACAAGGGGGAGGGAAACCCCAGCCGCGCCGTCGTTGCTAAATCTCACCCACTCACATTCCGAAGAGGGGCTGGGTGATGCGATTCCAGGATAAGGGCTTTGTGTGACACGTGCCTGCGCAGGCGCCTCTCGAGGTTGGAACCGATCTTTGGAACTCAACCGAGCGGCATACGCGGCCAAGCCCCTCCCCCTTGTGGGGAGGGGTTGGGGAGGGGTTTTTCCCCGCCGCGATCGCGGAGCGGCTAAATCAGGCCAACAGCTATTCATCATAGCTATGCCCCGCCCTCAGCCCCTCGCGCACCCGGTGGGCGATCTCCAAAAATTCCGGCGTCTCGCGGATGCCGAGCGGACGCTCCCTCGGCAGCGTCGATTCGATGATGTCGGTCACCCGGCCGGGGCGCGGGCTCATCACGACGATCTTGGTCGAGAGATAGACGGCCTCCGGGATCGAGTGGGTGACGAAACAGATCGTCTTGTTGGTCTGCGCCCAGAGCTTCAGGAGCTGCTCGTTCAGGTGATCGCGGACGATCTCGTCGAGGGCGCCGAAGGGTTCGTCCATCAGGAGAAGATCGGCGTCGAAGGCCAGCGCCCGGGCGATCGACGCCCGCTGCTGCATGCCGCCGGAGAGCTGCCAGGGGTATTTCTTGCCGAAGCCCGTGAGGTTGACGAGCTCCAGCGTCCGTTCGATGCGCGCCTTCCGCTCGTCCTTGGCGTAACCCATGATTTCGAGCGGCAGCGCGATGTTCTTCTCGATCGTTCGCCAGGGATAGAGCGCTGCCGCCTGGAAGACGTAGCCATAGGCGCGATTGTGGCGGGCTTCCTCCGGCGTCTTGCCGTTGACGGCGATCGTGCCGGCCGTCGGCTTCTCGAGGTCGGCGATGATGCGCAGGAAGGTCGTCTTGCCGCAGCCGGACGGGCCGATGAAGGAGACGAAGTCGCCCTTCGCCACGTCGAGATTCACGCCTGTCAGCGCATTGACCGGCCCGTCGCTGGTCTGGAACGTCAGGCCGAGATTTCGGGCCGAGACCACGGAGGCGGAATTGGATGTCATGGATGGATTCTCATTCTCACCTGTCTGTGCCAGACTGCTATTCGGGCCGGCAACATGCAATCGTGGATTTGCCGCAGAAGGCTCCTGTTCAAGGTTTTTCAGCGAATTCTGGAGAACGGTCATGTCTCGATCATCCAATCCTGGCTGTCGCGTGGTGCGGCCGGGCAGCGGTTATGCCGGCAAGCAGGGGCTCGATTACTTCGAAGGCATCGCCGCGGAGACAGTGGGCTCCACCGGCATCTGCATGCATCTCGTCACCATGCCGCCCGGCGCGCGCGCCAAGGCGCATCTCCACGAGAACCATGAGACGGCCATCTATGTGCTTTCCGGCGAGGCCTGTACCTGGTTCGGCGACCGGCTCGAAGAGCGCGTGCTCGTCAGGGCCGGCGAGATGCTCTACATCCCGGCCGGCATACCGCACATGCCTGCCAATCTTTCCGACAGCCCCTGCACGGCGGTGATCGCCCGGACAGATCCGAAGGAGCAGGAGAGCGTCGTTCTCTTGCCGGAGCTGGACGGTCTGGTGCCGGCCGATCCTCTTGCACGTAGCGAATGACGAATGCGGCATCTGAAATCCGTCACACGCCCGTTGCCGGAATGCCGCTGCGCTGTACGGCGCGCGGTGCCGTCACTTCCTTCCAGGTCGACAGCGCCGTGCTGACCGCCGGGAAGGGGTCGCGCCGGACGAACTCGCCATGGCCCTCCTGCGTCTTCACCGCCCCTTCCTCGATAGCGACGACGCCGCGCGTCAGCGTGAAACGCGGCAGGCCGGTGACCGTCTTGCCCTCGAAAACGTTGTAGTCGATCGCCGATTGCTGGGTGCTCGCCGAGATCGTCTTGGAGCGTTTCGGATCCCAGACGACGAGGTCGGCATCGGCCCCGACGAGGATCGCGCCCTTCTTCGGATAGATGTTGAGGATCTTGGCGATGTTGGTCGAGGTCACAGCGACGAATTCGTTCATGGTGATGCGGCCGCTATTGACGCCACAGGTCCAGAGCATCGGCATGCGGTCCTCGAGCCCGCCGGTGCCGTTCGGGATCTTGGTGAAATCGCCGACGCCAAAACGCTTCTGCGCCGTCGTGAAGGCGCAATGGTCGGTCGCCACCACCTGCAGCGAACCGGAAGCGAGGCCCGCCCACAGGCTGTCCTGGTGCAGCTTGTTGCGGAACGGCGGCGACATCACCCGGCGCGCCGCATGATCCCAGTCCTTGTTGAAATATTCCGTCTCGTCGAGCGTCAGGTGCTGGACCAGCGGCTCGCCGAAGACGCGCATGCCCTTGGCGCGGGCGCGGCGGATCGCCTCGTGCGCCTGTTCGCAGGAAGTGTGAACGATATAGACCGGACAGCCGGCCATGTCGGCGATCATGATCGCGCGGTTGGTGGCCTCGCCCTCGACCTCGGCCGGTCGCGAATAGGCGTGCGCCTCCGGGCCGCTATTGCCTTCGGCCAACAGCTTCGCCTGCAACTGCGCCACTACGTCGCCGTTTTCGGCGTGGACCAGCGGCAGGGCGCCGAGGGCGGCGCAGCGCTGGAAGGACGAGAACATCTCGTCGTCGTCCACCATCAGCGCGCCCTTGTAGGCCATGAAGTGCTTGAAGGTGTTGATGCCCTTGTCCTTGACGATCGTCTCCATCTCGTTGAAGACCTGCTCGCTCCACCAGGTGATCGCCATGTGGAAGGAATAGTCGCAATTGGCGCGGGTCGACTTGTTGTCCCACATGGTGAGCGCCTCGAGCAGCGACTGGCCGGGCGAGGGGAGTGCGAAGTCCACCACCATGGTCGTGCCGCCGGCGAGCGCCGCGCGCGTGCCGCTCTCGAAATCGTCCGAGGAATAGGTGCCCATGAAGGGCATTTCGAGATGGGTGTGCGGATCGATGCCGCCCGGCATGACATAGCAGCCGGTCGCGTCGAGCGTCTCGGTGCCGGAAAGGTTGGGGCCGATCTCGACGATCTTGCCGCCTTCGACCTTGATATCGACCTTGTAGGTCAGGTCGGCGGTGACGATGGTTCCACCCTTGATGACGGTGCTCATTGGTATCTTCCTCTGGATGGTGCTTCGGTGGCCGGGGCCACCAAGTAAAAAGGGCGGAACTTTCGTCCCGCCCGCAAACTCACTCGACCACTTCAGCAGTTTCGAGAACGGCGTGGAAAAGAACGTCGGCGCCGGCGGCGGCCCATTCCTTGGAAATGTCCTCCGCCTCGTTGTGGCTGAGCCCATCGACGCAGGGGCACATGATCATCGTCGTCGGCGCGACCTTGGCCGCCCAGCAGGCGTCGTGGCCGGCGCCTGAAATGAGGTTCATGTGGCTGTAGCCGAGCTTCTCGGCCGCGCCGCGCACGGTCGCCACCAGCTTCGGATCGAAGGTGACGGGATCGAAGTGTCCGACCGCCTCGATCCAACAGCCGACGCCCAGCGCCTCGGCGATCTTCGGTGCTTCGGCCTCGATCCGGGCGCGCATGCCGTCGAGCTTCGCCTGGTCCGGCGAGCGGATGTCGACCGTGAAGACGACCTTGCCCGGCAAAACGTTGCGGGAATTGGGCGAGAAGAACATCTGTCCGACGCCGCCGACGGCGCCCGGCTGGCTGTCCATCGCGACGGTCTGGACCATTTCGAGGATGCGGGCCATGGCGAGGCCGGCATTGACGCGCATGTTCATCGGCGTCGAGCCGGTATGCGCTTCCTTGCCGGTCAGCGTGAATTCGAGCCACCACAGGCCCTGACAGTGGGTGACGACGCCGATCTGCTTGTTCTCGGCCTCGAGGATCGGTCCCTGCTCGATGTGATATTCGAAATAGGCATGCATCTTGCGGGCGCCGACTTCTTCGTTGCCCACCCAGCCGATGCGCTTCAACTCGTCACCGAAGGCCTTTCCCTCCGGGTCCTTGCGGGCATAGGCGTAATCCAGCGTATGGACGCCGGCAAAGACGCCGGAGGCGAGCATGGCCGGCGCGAAGCGCGCGCCCTCCTCGTTGGTCCAGTTCGTCACGACGATCGGATGCCTGGTCTTGATGCCGAGGTCGTTCAGCGTGCGCACGACCTCGAGGCCACTCAGGACGCCGAGCACGCCGTCATATTTGCCGCCGGTCGGCTGTGTGTCGAGATGGGAGCCGATATGGACAGGGAGAGCATCCGGGTCGGTGCCCCGGCGGGTCATGAACATGGTGCCCATCTTGTCGACGCCCATGGAGAGGCCGGCCTTGTCGCACCAGGACTGGAACAGCCGTCGGCCCTCGCCATCGGCGTCCGTCAGGGTCTGGCGGTTGTTGCCGCCGGCAACGCCGGGGCCGATCTTCGCCATATCCATCAACGAATCCCACAGGCGGTCGGCATTGACGCGCCTATTCTCGCCAGGTGCAGCCATGGCGTTCTCCTCTTTTTCCGGCTAGACCCTCCCCGGGGGCAGCCCATGCGTTCCCGTCGGTCAAATCGGAGCTTTGTCTTCGTGCCCTTCGATCAGCCGTTGCCTTTGGCGACAATCTGACTGATAATTTGACCGGTTGGTAAACATTACAACTTCCGTAGCGGCACTCAAGCGGGAAAAAGAAAAAAACCGTTTGTTGCCCAAATAAATGGCGCGTCCGATTTTTGGGCAAAGCGTGCCTCCGCAACCATCCAGCGCGTGGGCATCGGCAGGGGGAGAGATGGTACTTCCAAGAGCGGCGAAAACCCAGAGGCGCACCCGTATCCAGGAGGAAAAGGAGGAGCGGATCCTCGAAGCAGCGCTCGAAGTCTTTTCGGCGAGCGGCTTCCGCGGCTCGACCATCGATCAGATCGCCGAAGTGGCAGGCATGTCGAAACCGAACCTGCTCTATTATTTCCGGACGAAGGAAGCCATGCATCGCGCCTTGATCGACCGCGTGCTTGATACCTGGCTAGATCCCTTGCGCGAATTCAACGCCGAAGGCAATCCGGTCGCCGAGATCCGCAGCTACATCCGGCGCAAGCTTGAAATGGCACGCGATTTTCCGCGCGAAAGCCGTCTGTTCGCCAATGAAGTGCTGCAGGGCGCTCCGCACATCGAGGACGAGCTGAAAGGGCCGCTGAAGCAACTCGTCGACGAAAAGGCGGAGGTGATCCGCGCCTGGGCGAAGGCCGGCAAGATCGCCAATTGCGACCCCTATCACCTGATCTTCGCCATCTGGTCGACGACGCAGCACTACGCCGATTTCGATGTGCAGGTCCGTGCGGTGCTCGGCCAGGAGCATGCGGGCGAGGGGCGCTTCGAGGATGCGGCGCGTTTTCTCGAGCGCCTCTTCGTCGATGGCCTGCAGGTGCGGGAGTAGGCGCGCTTCGGTTGAAAGATAATCGCGGAGGCGGCCCCTCATCCGCCTGCCGGCACCTTCTCCCCGTTGTGACGGGGAGAAGGGACACCGCCGCGGTCTTGTGCTCACTCGCTGTGTAACCGGAGAGGGGAAGTGGGCGGCGCGGCATACCCCTTCGCCCCGCTTGCGGGGAGAAGGTGCCGGCAGGCGGATGAGGGGCAATTAACTCTGCGCCGGCAGCACTTCGGAGATCTCGGCGGCATCGTCGACGATCCATGTTTCAAGCGTTGCCTGCCGGCCGCGCAGGCCGATATCCATCCGCCTGTAGCCCTCGAGGTTCAGTCCGGCGCGTTCGATGAGTTCGACCGACACGGCAAGTTCGGCGTCGTGCTCCTTGGCCAAGCCCTCCAGCCGGCTGGCCGTATTGATCGTGTCGCCGACCGCCGTCAGCGAGGTCGCCTGACCGTAGCCCATCTCGCCGACAATGGCGGGCCCGGCATGCAGGCCGATCGCAAGCCTGAGCGGCTGTTCGAGTTCGCCCTCGAATGTCTGGTTGAGCGAGCGAATGCCCGCCGAGAGCCGGGCGGCTGCGGCAAGCGCCTGGCGGCAGGCTTCCGGAAGAGGACTCTTCAGCCCGAAGATCGCCAGCGCACCGTCGCCGATGAACTTGTCGATAACGCCGCCGGAGCCCTCGACCGCCTCGCCGATCATTTCGAAGTAGCGGTTGAGCAGGAACACCGTGTCGTAGGGCAGCTTGTGCTCGGCAATACGGGTGAAATCGCGCAGGTCACAGAAGAGCACGGCCACGCGCCGCTCGCGCCCGCCGCCGTTCTGCCGGGCAAGCTGGGTCTTTACGCCGAGACTGTCGGTGTCGAGGATGGGTACGATCGTAACGTTGTGGGTGGGCCGGAACTGGCAGGCCAGACGAACATTATCGGGAGCGGCGATGCGCGTCAGCGTTGCCAGTTCCGCTGACTCGGGCGCCGGCTGGCCTTCGAGACCCTCAATGATGCGCACCCGGCAGGTCGAGCACCGGCCGCGGCCGCCACAGACGGAGACATGCGGAATGCCGGCGGCGCGGCTTGCCTCGAGCACGCTGAAGCCGAGGCTCACCGCCGCCACCCGCCCATCCGGATAGCGCACGCGAATGCGGCCGCGCGCCGGCAGGGCGCGCAACGCCAGGGTTCCGCCGATCAGGCTTGCAAAGCCCGCATAAAAGGCGAGACGGATGTTCTCGAGCCGGGCCGGGTTAAGACGCGGCTCCTGACTGACATAGGCTCTGTCGCCGTAGGCACCATGTTCCGCATAGTCGCGACCGATAGAACGGGCGCCGTTGACGAAGCCGAGCAGCGCGAAGATGGGCACGAGCAGGGCAACGGTGTAGAGCAGGAATTCGTAGCGCGGAAACCAGTCCCGGCCGCGCATCCAGAACCAGGCGCCGAGGCAAGCGTGGCTCCAGACGAACAGCAGCGCGATCGTCTGGCGGGTCGTGCCTGCCGAGCTCGACCAGAGGGCGCGCAGAATTTGGGGATAGTCGGCAGCGACTCCGGTCAGGAGCGGCTCCACGCGCGCGGCGACCACATGGGGTATCAGCAGAAAGGGCAGACTCAGCCCGAAGATGATCTTCAGCGCTTCACCGGCCGGCATTCTCAGCGTCTGGCGACGATAGAGGCTGTCGAGGGCCATCAGGAAATGCAGGAGCAGGGCGCCGTAAAGCAGGATCGTTCCAGGTAAGCTGTGCCAGACAAGCGTGAAGACTCGCCGGCCGGCTTCCATCGCTCCGATCGAGATCAGGCCAAGAGAATGATTGACAAAATGCAGGAGGACGAAGGTGCCCAGCACGGCCCCGGAGATCAGGTGCGTTTTCTTGCGTGTATTGGCGGAAATAATCGTCAAACAGTCTGCCCGGGTCTGCCGGCGGCCGCCGGCCGCTCGTGGTTTTTCCCCCTTATCAACCAGATCGCCGGGACGGACAACTTACGTTTTCTACACAAACTGTTTCAATTTTGTGATCCGCTGCCGAATCCCCTCAAATCTGAGGAATATCCAGACGTTCGAACGCGTTAGCGCAGTCGGCGGAACTATTCCATGATGCGCGGCAGTCCCGCGGCAAGGGTATCGATCGCCAGGCGCAGTTTTGGCAGCGGCAGCCGCGTCCGGGGCCACACGGCATGGACCTTGAAAACCAGACCCGGCCGATCGGTCAGCACGCGGACGAGTTCGCCGCGTTGCACCCGCTCGCGCACCAGCCAGCAGGGCAGCCAGGCAAGGCCGAGGCCCTCGGCAGCCGCGTCCGCGATGGCGGCAAGATCGTCAAGCCGCAGCCGGGTATTCGGTAAGATTGCCTCGCTGGTCCTGCCTTCGACAGGAAAGGACCATGGTCGCTGTTGGCCGCCGCGGTAGTAGACCACCCCAGTGTGCGCCGCGAGCTCGCCCACCGTTTGCGGCGCGCCGTGCGCCGCAAGATAGGTTGGAGAGGCGCAGACCGTCATGCGCTGCTCGGCGACAGCGCGCGTCATAAGCCCGGAATCGTTACCCAATGAACCATTGCGGACGGCGAGATCGAAGCCTTCGTCGAGGAGATCGACGACACGGTCGTTGAAGGACAAATCGAGATCGAGATGCGGATGGGTGCGCAGCAGGTCGCGAAAGAGCGGCGCCACGCATTGCCTGCCAAATAGAACCGGCATGGAGATCCGCAGCCGCCCACGGATTTCCTGTCTCCCGGATTCGAGAAGGGCCTCGGCGCTGCGGATTTCACCGAGCGCTCTCTGGCAGCTCTCGTAGAAGAGCTGGCCCTCTTCGGTCAGGCTCTGCGCCCGTGTGGTGCGATGGAAGAGGCGGACGCCGAGCCTCTGCTCAAGCCGGGCGATCGTCTTGCCGACGGCTGAGCGCGAAAGGTTCATCCGCTCCGCCGCAGCGGAGAAGCCCCCGGCTTCCGCGGCTTCGACAAACACCGAAACGCCCTTCAGATGTTCCATGAATGTAGCCTCTTGGGAACCAATGATGGGAATTCTTATCGCAACTGGCGATCCAGTTTCAACATTATGGTCGTTCCAGTAACAACTGGAAAGGAACGAACATGTCAAAATGGATGCAGGAATGGAGCACCGAGGCTGTTGGACCGCACAACCTGAAGATCGCGGAGCGCAAAGTGCCGGAAATCGGCGAGCGTGATGTGCTTGTTCGCACGACCGCGGTGTCGCTCAACTATCGCGACAAGCTGATACTGGAGTCCGGCATGGGGCTGGAACTCACCTTTCCCTTCGTGCCAGCCTCGGACATGAGCGGCGTCGTCGAAGCGGTCGGCAAGGGTGTGACCCGCTTCAAGCCCGGCGACCGGGTGATCTCGACTTTTGCGCCCGGTTGGCTCGATGGCCTACGGCCCGGAAACGGCAGGACGCCTGCATATGACACGCTTGGTGGAGTGCATCCGGGCGTCCTGTCGGAATATGTCGCCTTTCCGGAAGACTGGTTCGTCCCCGCGCCCAAGAGCCTTGACGCCGCTGAGGCAAGCATACTTCCCTGCGCCGGCCTGACTGCCTGGTTCGCGCTGATCGAAAAGGGTCATCTGAAGCCCGGTGACCGTGTCGTCGTTCAGGGCACGGGCGGCGTTGCACTGTTCGGCCTGCAGATCGCCAAGGCTGTTGGAGCCGAGGTTATCGTGACTTCGGGCAGCCCGGAAAAGCTTGAACGGGCGCTTGCGCTCGGCGCCGACCACGGCATCAACCGGTTGAGCGAAGACTGGGTGGAAAGAGTCTACGCACTCACCGATGACCATGGCGCCGACCATATCCTGGAGATCGCCGGCGGCGCCGGCCTCGGCCAGTCTTTGAAGGCAGTAGCCCCCGACGGGCGCATCTCGGTGATCGGCGTGCTTGAAGGCTTCGAGGTTTCCGGCCCGGTTGCGCCACTGCTGCTGAAATCGCCGGTGCTGCAGGGCATCAGCGTCGGACATCGCCGTGCCCTCGAGGACCTGGTCGATGCCGTCGATCGCTTGCGCCTGAAGCCGGTGATCGACAAGCGCTACAAGTTCACCGAGGCCCGCGAAGCGTTAGCGCATCTCGATCGCGGCCCCTTCGGCAAGGTAGTTATCGAGTTCTGAGGTCACGGCAAACGCAATAGGCCGCCGGTGTTCCCGGCGGCCCCGATGCGCTATTCGTCTTCCCTTACTCGGCCGCCTGGCGGGCCATCGGGTTGTTGGGATGCGTCGTCCAGTTGGCGTAGTTCGGGTCGACCGGCTTGCCGGTGCGCTTGTCGAGCGTTCCGGCAGCGAGCGGCTCCATGGTGATGCAGTTCTCGACGGGACAGACGTTGACGCAGAGATTGCAGCCGACGCATTCCTCCTCGATCACTTCGAAGTGGCGCACACCGTTGACGAACTGGGTGATCGCCTGGTGCGAGGTGTCCTCGCAGGCGATGTGACAGCGGCCGCATTTGATGCAGGCGTCCTGATCGATCTTCGCCTTGCTGACGTAGTTGAGGTTCAGGTACTGCCAATCGGTGACGTTCGGCACCGCGCGGCCGCAGATGTCGTCGAGCGTCCTGTGACCCTTGGCGTCCATCCAGTCCGAAAGGCCGGAGATCATTTCCTGGACGATCTTGAAGCCGTAGGTCATCGCCGCCGTGCAGACCTGGACGTTGCCGGCGCCGAGCGCCAGGAACTCGGCCGCATCGCGCCAGGTGGTGATGCCGCCGATGCCGGAGATCGGCAGCCCGTAGGTTTCCGGATCACGGGCGATCTCGGCGACCATGTTGAGCGCGATCGGCTTGACCGCCGGGCCGCAATAGCCGCCATGGCTGCCCCGGCCGTCGATCGAGGGCTCCGGCGAGAAGGTGTCGAGATTGACGGATGTGATCGAGTTGATCGTGTTGATCAGCGACACTGCGTCGGTTCCGCCGGCCTTGGCGGCACGCGCCGGCTTGCGGACGTCGGTGATGTTCGGCGTCAGCTTGGTGATCACCGGCATGCGCGTGTACTGTTTGCACCAGCGCACCACCATCTCGATATATTCGGGCACCTGACCGACCGCGGAACCCATGCCGCGCTCGGACATGCCGTGCGGACAGCCGAAATTGAGCTCGATGCCGTCGGCCCCGGTTTCCTCGACCAGCGGCAGGATCGCTTTCCACGCGTCCTCCACGCAGGGCACCATGATCGAGGCGATCAGTGCCCGGTCCGGCCAGTTCATCTTCACCTGCTTCATCTCCCGCAGGTTCACATAGAGATCGCGGTCGGTGATGAGCTCGATGTTGTTCAAGCCCAGCAGGCGGCGGTCGGCGCCCCAGATCGCGCCATAGCGCGGGCCGTTGACGTTGACGACCGGCGGCCCTTCCTCGCCGAGCGTCTTCCAGACGACGCCGCCCCAGCCCGCCTTGAAGGCGCGCTCGACGTTGTAGGCCTTGTCCGTCGGCGGCGCCGAGGCGAGCCAGAACGGGTTCGGGGATTTGATGCCGACAAAATTGTTGCGAAGATCAGCCATTGTTCTCGTCCTCTCGATCCTGTCCTGCTTTTCAAGCAACGGCGCTCGCCAGCGGCTGAACCACGGCGAGAGCCCGATTGATCGATTCGGCGGAATCGCGTCCCATCGCGACGGCGGAAACCGTCAGGTCCTCTCCGCCGAGTACGCAGTCGCCGCCGGCCCAGACCTTGGCGAGCGAGGTGCGGCCGTCTTGATCGACGACGATGCGGCCGCTCTCCATCTGCAAGGCACCGAGGCCGGACGCCTGGAACGTCTGGCCGATCGCCTTGAAGATCTGCTCGGCGGCAATGATACCCGTTTCCCCCGTCGTCGTCAGCTTGCCGTCCTCAAGGGTGGTGTAATCGAGCTCGATGCCGGCGACCTTGCCGTCCTTCACGGCAATGCGCTTCGGCTGCAGCCAGTGGCGGATGGTGACGCCCTTGGATGCCGCCAGGTCCTGCTCGAATTCGGAGGCGTTCATGTGCTCCTTGCCGCGGCGATAGCAGATCGTCACCTCCTCGGCGCCGAGCAGCTTCGCCTGGACGGCGGCGTCGATTGCGGTCATGCCGCCGCCGAGCACCACGACCCGCCGGCCGACCGGAATGTCGGCCTTGGTCTTCGACTGGCGCAGGGCCTCGATGAAGTCAACGGCGTCCTCGACGCCTTCGGCATTCTCGCCTTCGATCCGCAGCGCATTCACGCCCGCAAGGCCGAGGCCGAGGAAGACGGCATCATATTGCTCCGTGAGGTCGGCAAGCGAGAAATCGCGGCCGAGGGCTTCGCCGTGGCGCACCTCGATGCCGCCGACCGACAGGACGTAATCGACTTCCTTCTGTGCGAAATCGTCCACCGTCTTGTAGGCGGCGATGCCGTATTCGTTGAGGCCGCCGGATTTTTCTCTCGCATCGTAGATCACCACGTCGTGGCCCTGTATGGCCAGCCGGTGGGCGCAGGCAAGGCCCGCCGGCCCCGCGCCGACGACCGCGATCCGGCGCCCGGTAGCAGTGGCGCGCGCATAGAACTGCTTGTTCTCCCGCATCGCGATATCGGTCGAGTAGCGCTGCAGGCGGCCGATCTCGACGGGCCGCTCCTCCGCGGTGTTTCGCACGCAGGCCTGCTCGCAGAGCGTTTCGGTGGGACAGACGCGGGCGCACATGCCGCCGAGGATGTTCTGGTCGAAGATGGTCTTTGCCGAGCCGATCGGGTTGCCCGTCGCGATCTGGCGGATGAACAGCGGGATGTCGATGGAGGTGGGACAGGCCGTCATGCACGGCGCGTCATGACAGAAGTAACAGCGGTCCGCCGCGACCAGCGCTTCGTGCTTGTCGAGCGGCGGATGCAGGTCGGAGAAATTGGCTTCGTACTCCGCGAGCGGCAGCCGCCCGTGGAGAATCCCAGATTGCGTCGTTCCCATTTTTGGCTCCCAATGTATTCTCAGGATAGGGAACGGTAACACGCTTTATTTTTTTATCAAACGGTAAAATTTTGGTTGCGCTTTCCGCGAATGCCGAGCGCTGCGGGCGTTTTTCGCTGCAGCGCAGATTTGCGCCTTGTTTGACAGAGCATGGCAAATAGTGGCAGCAAATCGACTGGACGGAGAATGAGTGGCGATGGCGCGCAGGGCGGAAAGCAACAACAGGCTGGACGATGCGGCCCGGGCGGGCTGGCTCTATTATGTGGCCGGCCGGACGCAGGACGAGATTGCGTCGATCATGGGAATTTCGCGCCAGTCGGCGCAGCGCCTCGTATCGCTTGCCATGGCCGAACGGCTGATCAAGGTGCGGCTCGATCACCCGATCGCCGCCTGCCTGGAGACTGCGATGCGGCTCAAGGAGAAATACAGTCTGAAGCACGTCGACGTCGTTCCGAGCGATCCTGGCTCCTCCTCGACGACCGTGGGCATCGCCGAGGCCGGGGCGGCAGAGATCGAGCGGTGGCTGAAGTCGACCGACCCGGTGGTGCTTGCCATCGGCACCGGCCGCACGCTGAAGGCGACGATCGATCAGTTGCCTTCGATGGAGTGTCCGCAGCACCGCATCGTGTCTCTCACCGGCAATATCCGGCTCGACGGTTCGGCGGCCTACTACAACGTCATCTTCAGTATGGCGGACACCATCAATGCGCGGCATTTTCCGATGCCTCTGCCGGTTCTCGTCTCGTCGGCGGAGGAGCGGGAAGTGCTGCACAATCAGAGCCTCGTCAGGATGGCGCTGGAACTCGGCGCCGAGGCCGATGCCGCCTTTGTCGGCGTGGGTGAACTCGGGCCGGACGCGCCGCTTTGCGAGGACGGCTTTCTCGCTCGGGAGGAGATGGCGCGATTGACGGCGGCGGGTGCCGCCGGCGAGATCTGCGGCTGGATGTTCGACCACGACGGGGCATTGCTCACTGGCAGCATCAACGAGCGCGTCGCCTCCGTGCCGCTGCCGCCGCGCGACCGCGCCTCGGTGATCGGAATCGCCAAGGGCAGGCGAAAATACGAGGCCCTCAGCGCGGCTCTGAAGGGCCGGATCATCAACGGTCTCATCACCGACGAAACGACGGCCGATTATCTTCTCGGCGCTTGAGACCGGCTCTACCGGCTTCCAGGGTCCTGCAATCGGCAGGAGCGCCCGCCTTTGTCAAAACCTTCAGCTAGAAATTAGCTAGTCCTCACTGGCAGTTAGCACTTTCGCTGCATTGCAGCAACGAATGCGCATTGACATTTTACGCCAGCGGGTGAGTAATTGCTCACGAGCAAAGCAAATGCTCATTTTCTTCTGGGAGGAAGTCGATGAATTTGAGAACTTTCCTGCTGGGCACGTGCTCGGCAGTCGCTCTGGCAGGCCTGGCCCAAGCAGAGACCCTGACCATTGCGACCGTGAACAACGGCGACATGATCCGGATGCAGAAGCTGACGGACGATTTCACGTCGAAGAATCCGGACATTCAGCTCGAGTGGGTGACGCTCGAGGAGAACGTGCTGCGCCAGCGCGTGACGACCGACATCGCCACGAAGGGCGGCCAGTACGACATCATGACGATCGGCACCTACGAAGTGCCGATCTGGGCGAAGCAGGGCTGGCTGCTGCCGCTGGACAAGCTCGGTCCCGACTATGACGTCGACGACCTCTTGCCGGCGATCCGCAGCGGTCTCACCGTCGACGACAAGCTTTATGCCGCGCCGTTCTACGGCGAGAGCTCGATGGTCATGTATCGTAAGGACCTGTTCGAGAAGGCCGGGCTCACCATGCCCGACGCGCCGAACTGGGAGTTCATCGCGGACGCCGCTCGCAAGATCACCGACAAGAATAATGAAATCTACGGCATCTGCCTGCGCGGCAAGGCTGGCTGGGGCGAGAACATGGCTTTCCTCACGGCCACCGCCAACGCCTTCGGGGCGCGCTGGTTCGACGAGAACTGGAAGCCGCAGTTCGACCAGCCGGAATGGAAGAACGCGCTCGATTTCTACGTCAAGCTGATGAACGATGCAGGGCCGCCCGGCGCCTCGTCCAACGGCTTCAACGAAAACCTGTCACTCTTCCAGACCGGCAAGTGCGGCATGTGGATCGACGCGACGGTCGCGGCCTCCTTCGTCACCAACCCGAAGGAATCGACGGTTGCCGACAAGGTCGGCTTTGCACTGGCCCCCGATACGGGCCTCGGCAAGCGCGGCAACTGGCTTTGGGCCTGGAGCCTTGGCATTCCCGCAGGCTCGCAGAAGGCGGACGCGGCACAGAAGTTCATCGCCTGGGCGACGAGCAAGGACTACCTGAAGCTTGTCGCTGAAAAGGAAGGCTGGGCGAACGTTCCTCCCGGTACCCGCAAGTCTCTCTATGAGAACCCTGAATACCAGAAGGCGGCGCCTTTCGCGAAGGCCACGCTGGAGTCTATCAACTCGGCGGACCCGAAGAACCCGGCGGTGAAGCCGGTGCCCTATGTCGGGGTGCAGTTTGTGGCGATCCCCGAATTCCAGGGCCTGGGCACTGCAGTCGGCCAGGTCTTCTCGGCCGCGCTTGCCGGCCAGATGAGTGTCGACCAGGCGCTTGCCAGTGCGCAGCAACTGACGACGCGCGAGATGACCAAGGCCGGTTATATCAAGTGAGGCTCCCAAGGGGCCGGAGTGCCGCCCGGCAACGGCCGGCAGCTCCGGCCACCTCCAGAGCGGGACGAGGAAGGGGCGAACCCCGCCTTCGACCCGCGTCCCGCTCTGACTTTTTTGGCTTTACCGGCGTGTTCGGCGTGCCTTTCCTGAACAGCGCTGACACCACATGGGGGACGCCATGGCGACCTTGCATACCCGCTCCGCCGCGCGGCTGATGATCGCACCCTCGGTGCTTCTGCTGCTGGCCTGGATGATCGTGCCGCTGGCGCTGACGATCTATTTCTCGCTGCTCCGCTACAATCTGCTGATGCCGGGAATGGAGGAGTTCGCGGGCCTTACCAACTACACCTATTTCCTGACCGATCCGGCCTTCTTCCAGGCCGTCTTCAATACGCTGGCGATCGTGCTCGGCGTGCTCTTCATCACGGTCGTCGGCGGTATCGGGCTCGCGCTGCTGCTCGACCAGCCGATGTTCGGGCAGGGGATCGTGCGCATCCTGGTGATTGCGCCCTTCCTGATCATGCCGACGGTCGCGGCGCTCGTCTGGAAGAACATGTTCATGAACCCGGTCAACGGGCTCTTCGCCTGGCTCGCCAAGCTCGTCGGCCTGCAGCCTTTCGACTTCCTCGCCAATGCGCCGCTCTTCTCGATCATCCTGATCGTCGCCTGGCAATGGCTGCCCTTTGCGACGCTCATTCTGCTGACGGCGCTGCAGTCGCTCGACGAGGAGCAGAAGGAGGCGGCGCAGATGGACGGCGCCGGCGCCTGGAGCCGGTTCATCTATCTCGTCCTGCCGCATCTCTCCCGCGCCATCACCGTGGTCATCCTCATCCAGACGATCTTCCTGCTTTCGGTCTTCGCGGAAATCCTCGTCACCACCAATGGCGGCCCCGGCACGCAGAGCACGAACCTGACCTTCCTGGTCTATGCGCAGGCGCTGCTGCAGTTCGACGTGGGCGGTGCATCCGCCGGCGGCATCATCGCGGTCATCCTCGCCAACATCGTCGCATTCTTCCTGATGCGCATGATCGGCAAGACGCTGGAGGCTTGATACCCATGGCACGCAATGTCTCGACCCAGCGCAAACTGGTCACCACGGCAATCGCCTGGACGATCGGTATCCTGATCTTCTTCCCGATCCTCTGGACCTTCCTGACGAGCTTCAAGACCGAGGCGCAGGCGATCGCCTCGCCGCCGGCCTTCCTGTTCTTCGATTGGACCACCGAGAACTATTTCGAGGTGCAAAGCCGCTCGGACTACTTCAAGCACTTCATGAACTCGGTGGTCGTCTCCTTCGGCTCGACGCTGCTCGGCCTCCTGATCGCCATTCCGTCCGCGTGGGCCATGGCTTTCGCGCCGACCAAGCGCACCAAGGACGTCTTGATGTGGATGCTCTCCACCAAGATGATGCCGCCGGTCGGCGTGCTGGTGCCGATGTATCTCATCTTCCGCAATACGGGACTGCTCGATACGCGCAGCGGACTGGTGATGGTGCTGACCCTCATCAACCTGCCGATCATCATCTGGATGCTCTACACCTATTTCAAGGAGATCCCGGGTGAGATCCTGGAGGCGGCCCGCATGGACGGGGCCTCGCTCGCCAAGGAGATCATCTATGTGCTGACGCCGATGGCGATCCCCGGTATCGCCTCGACGCTCCTCCTGAACATCATTCTCGCCTGGAACGAAGCGTTCTGGACCTTGAATCTCAGCGCGGCGAAAGCGGCACCGCTCACCGCCTTCATCGCCTCCTATTCGAGCCCGGAAGGCCTCTTCTACGCGAAGCTGTCGGCCGCCTCGACGATGGCGATCGCCCCCATCCTCATTCTCGGCTGGTTCTCGCAGAAGCAGCTTGTGCGCGGCCTCACCTTCGGCGCGGTCAAATAAGGGTAAGATCATGGGAAGCATTACACTCAAGAACGTCTCGAAGGTCTTCGGTGCCCACGCGGTGATCCCGTCGATCGATCTCGATATCAATGATGGCGAGTTCGTCGTCTTCGTCGGCCCTTCCGGCTGCGGCAAGTCGACGCTTCTGAGGCTGATTGCCGGGCTCGAGGACGTCAGCGACGGCGCGATCGTCATCGACGGCAAGAACGCCACAGAGCTTCCGCCGGCAAAGCGCGGCCTTTCGATGGTGTTCCAGTCCTACGCGCTCTATCCCCATATGAGCGTGCGCGCCAATATCGCCTTCCCGCTGAAGATGGCGGGCGAGGACAAGGCGGTGATCGACAAGAAGGTGGCCGATGCGGCCCGCGTGCTGAACCTCACCGATTACCTCGACCGCAAGCCGCGCCAGCTTTCCGGCGGCCAGCGCCAGCGCGTCGCGATCGGCCGGGCAATCGTCCGCCAGCCGGAGGCCTTCCTGTTCGACGAGCCGCTCTCGAACCTCGACGCGGCGCTGCGCGTCAACATGCGCCTCGAGATCAGCCAGCTTCACCAGCAACTGAAGACGACGATGATCTATGTCACCCACGACCAGGTGGAGGCCATGACCATGGCCGACAAGATCGTCGTCCTGAACCGCGGCCGCATCGAGCAGGTCGGCTCGCCGCTCGACCTCTATCACCGGCCCGACAATCTCTTCGTCGCCGGATTCATCGGCTCGCCGAAGATGAACTTCATTTCCGGTAGCCAGGCGGCCGGCCATCAGGCCCATACGATCGGCATCCGGCCGGAGCACCTGGTGCTTTCGAAGGACCACGGCACGTGGCAGGGCACGGTGGGCGTGGCGGAGCACCTTGGCTCCGACACCTTCCTGCATGTGAACGCCGATGCCATCGGCACCCTGACGGCGCGTGTGAGCGGCGACTTCGCCGTCACGCATGGCGACCGTGTCTTCCTGACGCCGGACCCGCAGCGCCTGCACAAGTTTGACGAAAAGGGACTGGCAATTCGATGAAACGTCTTGAGGGAAAGAGCGCGCTGATCACCGGATCGGCGCGGGGAATCGGCCGCGCTTTCGCCGAGGCCTATGTGCGCGAGGGCGCCACCGTGGCGATCGCCGACATCGATATCGAGCGGGCACGCCAGGCGGCTTCGGAGATCGGCCCGGCGGCCTATGCTGTCGAAATGGACGTCACCCGGCAGGAGTCGATCGATGCGGCGATCGCCGCGACCGTCCGGCAGGCCGGAGGGCTCGACATCCTTGTCAACAATGCGGCCCTCTTCGACCTCGCGCCGATCGTCGAGATCAGGCGCGAAAGTTATGAGCGGCTCTTCTCGATCAATGTCGCCGGCACGCTCTTCACGCTGCAGGCGGCGGCGAAGCAGATGATCGCGCAAGGGCGGGGCGGCAAGATCATCAACATGGCAAGCCAGGCGGGCCGGCGCGGCGAGGCCCTGGTCGCCGTCTATTGCGCGACGAAGGCGGCGGTCATCAGCCTCACCCAGTCCGCCGGCCTCGATCTTATCAAGCACCGCATCAATGTGAACGCCATCGCCCCCGGCGTCGTCGACGGCGAGCACTGGGACGGCGTCGATGCGCTGTTCGCCAGATACGAGAACCGTCCCCTTGGCGAGAAGAAGCGGCTGGTCGGGGAGGTCGTCCCCTACGGGCGCATGGGCACGGCCGAGGATTTGACCGGCATGGCGATTTTTCTCGCTTCTTCCGAAAGCGACTACGTCGTGGCGCAGACCTACAACGTCGACGGCGGCCAATGGATGAGCTGAGGCTTCGTCCAAAGGACGGGTTCTCGAAAGGAACGATAGGATGACGACCAAACTCTCGCTTGCCGCGCTCGACGCCATCACGGCCAAGGCTGGTGTTCCGAAGTATGATCGGCACGCCCTGCGCGCCGGTATCGTCCATTTCGGTGTCGGCAACTTTCATCGCGCCCATCAGGCCGTCTATCTCGACGATCTCTTCAACCAGGGGCGCGATCATGACTGGGCGATCATCGGGGCAGGTGTCCTTTCATCGGACGAGGTGATGCGCGCCAAGCTCGAGGCGCAGGATTTCCTGACCACGGTGGTCGAGCAGGACAACAACCGCACCGGCGCGCATGTCACCGGCGCTATGATCGCCTATCTCAGGCCCGGCGACATTGCCGCAATCGTAGCCCAGCTCGCCAGCCCGCTCATTCGCATCGTATCGCTGACCATCACCGAAGGCGGCTATTTCATCGATCCGGCTTCTGGAGTCTTCAACCCCGCCCACCCGGCGATCGTCGAGGATGCCCGGAACCCAACAACGCCGAAGACGGTCTTCGGCCTCATCCTGGCAGGCCTTGCCGAGCGCAGGGCGCGGGGCATACCGCCCTTCACCGTCATGTCCTGCGACAATATCCCGGGCAATGGCGAAGTCACCCATGCGGCCGTTTCCGGCCTTGCACGCCTGTCCGATCCGGGCTTTGCCGACTGGATCGACGCCAATGTCGCCTTCCCGAACGGCATGGTCGATCGCATCACGCCGGCGACGGGGCCGCGCGAGATCGGCATCGTCGCTTCGGACTACGGCATCGAGGACGCCTGGCCGGTCTTTTGCGAAGAGTTCAAGCAGTGGGTGCTGGAGGACCATTTCCCGCAAGGTCGCCCGGCGCTCGAGAAGGTCGGCGTCCAGTTCGTGCCCGACGTCGCCCCCTATGAGCACATGAAGATCCGCATCCTCAATGGCGGGCACGCGGCGATCGCCTATCCGGCGGCTCTGCTCGACATTCATTTCGTGCACGAGGCGATGGAGGAGCCGCTGATCCGCGCGTTTCTGGCCAAGCTCGAGCACGAGGAGATCATCCCGGTCATACCGCCGGTGCCCGACACGGACCTGAAGGACTACTACAAGCTCATCGAAAAGCGTTTCTCGAATCCGAAGATCGGCGACACGATCGCCCGACTGGCGCAGGACGGCTCGAACCGGCAGCCGAAATTCATCCTGCCTTCGACAGCCGATCGTCTGGGCCGCGGCGAGGACGTGGTCGGGCTGTCTCTCGTTTCCGCCCTCTGGTGCCGCTACTTCGCCGGCACCTCCGACAGCGGCAGGAACATCGTCTTCAACGATGCGAGTGCCGATCGGTTGCAGGAGGCGGCGATCGCGGCCAAGGCCGACCCCATGGCCTTCCTCGCGCTTTCCGACATTTTCGGCGAGGTGGCGCAATCCGAGCTTTTCCGCCGCCGGTTTGCCCACGCCTTGAAAACACTTTGGGAAAAGGGTACGCGCGCCACGCTGCAACTCTATCTGGACGATAAACTCGGGGTATGACGCGATGGCGGAGCACGCCTCCAGACTGGTCATTTTCGACTGCGACGGCGTGCTTGTGGACAGCGAACCGATCTCGCTCGGCGTGCTGGTCGAGGCGCTTGATGCGGCCGGCGTTTCGATGACGACGGAAGAGGCGAGCGAGCGCTTCCTCGGCCGCAGTCTCCAGAGCATGTCGGCGATCCTGCATGACGAATACGGGCTTGCGACCGATAATGCGTTTCTCGAAGCGATGAGGAAGCGGCTCTATGCCCGGTTCCGACAGGAGCTGACGCCCGTGCCGGGGATCCGCCGAGCGGTCGAGCAGCTTGATGCGGCCTGCTGCGTCGCCTCTTCGAGCCAGCCGGAGCGCATTCGTCTGTCACTGGCGGTGACCGGCCTCATCGATCTCTTCGAGCCGCACATCTTCAGCGCCACCATGGTGGCGCGCGGCAAGCCGGCTCCCGACCTTTTCCTGCATGCGAGCGCTGAAATGGGCTACGCCCCGGCCAACTGTACCGTCATCGAGGACAGTCCGGCCGGCATCGAGGCGGCCAAGGCGGCGGGCATGCGGGTCTTTGCCTTCGCGGGCGCCAGTCACGCCCGCAACGAGCGGCATCGGCAGGTGCTCGCCAGCCTTGGTCCCGACGTGCTGTTTGACGACATGGACGAATTGATACAGTTTGTCCGGCAGTAGGGAGGGCAGGGTGGAGCGGCCCGGCCGCGCTGCTCTGCAAGCCGAAAATCCAACCATCTTCTCGGGACGGGGTCATCCATTGATGCGCGAGTATGTCGTGGCGGTCGATATCGGAACCGGCAGCGCCCGCGCCGGCATCTTCGACCGGAAAGGTGCGCTTCTGGCCCGGGCCGACCGGGCCATTGCCATGAACCGGCCGGAGGAGAACCACGCCGAGCACGATTCCGAGGATATCTGGGCTGCCGTCTGCGAAGCGGTGCGGGCGGCGCGCGAGAAGGCGGGGATAGGCGCCGAGAGCGTCGCGGCGATCGGTTTCGATGCCACCTGCTCGCTGGTGGTGCGCGACGGGGACGGCGCGCCGCTCTCGGTCAATCGCCATGGCGAGCCGCGCTGGGACACGATCGTCTGGCTCGACCACCGGGCGCTCGCAGAGGCGGATTTCTGTACGGCGACCGAGCATCCGGTCCTTGATCATTCGGGCCGGGTGATGTCGCCGGAGATGGAGATGCCGAAGCTGATGTGGCTGAAGCGGAACCTGCCGCATCAGTGGGAGAAGGCAGGCTATTTCCTCGATCTCGCGGATTATATGTCCTGGCGGGCGACGGGGAGTGCGGCGCGGTCGCGCTGTACCCTGACGGCGAAATGGAACTACCTCGCTCATAGGGAGCGTGGTTGGCAGCAGGATTATCTCGAACGGATCGGTCTCGGGGACCTTCTGACGCGCGGCGGATTGCCCGAGGAGACGCTGCCGGTGGAGCGCGCCGTCGGCGGCCTCACGGCGACCGCGGCGGCTGAACTGGGCCTTGACACCGGATGCCGGGTCGCGCCGGGACTGATCGACGCCTATGCCGGCGCGCTGGGCGTGCTCGGCGGTTTCGCCGGCGACCCGGCGAAGCTCGAACGCCAGTTGGCGCTCATCGCCGGAACGTCGAGCTGCATCGTCGCCTTCTCGAAGGAGATGAAGCCGGGTTTCGGCATGTGGGGACCCTATTTCGAGGCAGTGCTACCCGGTTTCTGGCTGATCGAAGGCGGGCAGTCGGCGACGGGCGCGTTGCTCGATCATGTCGTGCGCCTCCACGGGGCCGGGCTGCAGCCGACGGCCGAAACCCACAGGAAGATCATCGAGCGCGTGCAGGAATTGCGCGCCGAGTACGGCGACAGCTTTGCCGATCGCTTGCATGTCCTTCCCGATTTCCACGGCAATCGCTCGCCCCTTGCCGATCCGCATGCGCTTGGCGTCATCAGCGGTTTGGCGCTTGATTCGTCCTTCGACGCACTCTGCCGCCTCTATTGGCGGACCTGCGTCGCCATCGCACTTGGCATCCGCCACATTCTTGAGACGATGAGGGAGGCGGGCTACGACCTCGACACGCTCCATGTTACCGGCGGCCACGTGCGCAATCCTTTGCTGATGGAGCTTTACTGCGACGCCACCGGGTGCCGGGTGGTGGTGCCGCAGGCGCCGGATGCCGTTCTGCTCGGGACGGCCATGGCAGCCGCCGTGGCAGGTAACATCTATCCGGACCTCGCGCATGCGGGTGGCGCCATGGCCTCCACGGGGCAGGAGCGGCGACCGGATCCGGCGCTGCGCGATCTCTACAACCGCGATTATCGACGCTTCCTGGCGCTCTATCGCCACCGCGCTGAACTGGAATCGATCGAATAGCTGAAACTTTGAGGTTTTCGCGGAACCTTTTTTTCTCTCGCGCATTATTGGCAATGACCGAGCGGAGACGCACATCGCCCCCAATGTGACGTCGGAGGCATACCGCCGGTTGCCAACTCACATCCCCCCTCAGTGAGTTGCATAACCTCAGCCAGTGCCATTCCCTCGGCACTGGCTGTTTTCCTTTGTGGGGCTGGATTGCTCAGGTGTAGGGCTGGATTGCTCAGGCGGCGGCCTTCGTCGATTCGTTGAAGAACAGTGCCTGGCTGATCAGCGCCTTGACCATTTCGGGGTTGAAGGGCTTCGTCACCAGGAAGGTCGGTTCCGGCCTTTCGCCGGTCAGGAGCCGCTCGGGGAAAGCGGTGATGAATATGACCGGTACGGCGCTGGTCTTGAGGATTTCGTTGACCGCGTCGATACCGGAACTGCCGTCGGCGAGCTGGATGTCGGCGAGCACCATTCCCGGCTCGGCCATCTTGAAAAGAGCGATCGCCTCGTCCTTGGTCCGTGCGATGCCGGTCACCCGATGGCCGAGACTTTCGACCATCTGCTCGATATCGATGGCGATCAGCGGCTCGTCCTCGATGATCATGATGTCGGTTGCAACCTGGCGGGAGATCTCCTGCGAAGCGCGGTCGAGCAGGGAGGTCAACTTGGCCGCATCGACGTCAAGAACCTCCGCGGCCTCCTGAGGGGTGAAGCCCTCGACGGATACGAGCAGGAAAGCCTGGCGGGCGACCGGAGAAACGGCCGCAAGATTGACGGAGGCGCGCTGCTCCCAGGCGAAGGGCGAAACGGGCTCGGGGACGAGCACCGACGAAGAGCCGAACAGCGATGTGAAGAGACGAAACAGGGCGACCCTGTCGCTGCTGGCATCGGGGAAGATGGAGGTATCGGCGATCAGCGCTTCGAGAACCGCCGCGACATAGGCGTCGCCCGATGTCTGAGTTCCGGTCAATGCACGCGCGTAACGGCGCAGGTAGGGAAGAAATGGAGCGATGCGGGTGGACAGTGTCATGCAGGACTCCCTCAATCCATGTCTCTGATCTTTGTTCCGCTGCGGAAACGTCCCGAGGAAAAAAAGGTTCCGGAGTGGAACATTTCAATTTTCCGTCGCGTTATTGGTGCAGGCGAAGTTTCAGAGGGCGGCAGTCATACAATGAGATATACTTCAGGGGCAGGGCGGACGGCCAGCATGCGGCCGAAGTCTGACGATCCGAATGCGCAGATCGCGGCAAAGCTGAAGGCGCTTTATGTGTCGGTACAGGAAGAGGGGATTCCGGCTCGCTTCCTCGATCTTCTCGAAAAGCTCGAAGCCGTGGAAAAACGTTCCATGCTGGATGGCAAGGAGTAGGCGCCGGGATGTCGGAAAATCAAGAGTTCAAGCGTGAGATGCTTGCGGCCCTGCCGAGCCTGCGCGCCTTTGCCATGTCGCTGATCGGGCGCCACGACCGGGCCGACGATCTCGTGCAGGACACGATCATGAAGGCGTGGGCCAAGCAGGACCATTTCGAGATGGGCACCAACATGAAAGCCTGGCTCTTCACGATCCTGCGCAACGAACTCTATAGCCAGATGCGCAAACGCGGCCGCGAGATTCAGGACAGCGACGGTCATTTCACGGAAACGCTGGCGCACCACCCGGAGCAATACGGTTCGCTCGATCTGCAGGACTTCCGGCGGGCGCTCGACCAGTTGCCTCCCGACCAGCGCGAGGCGATCATTCTCGTCGGGGCGTCGGGCTTCTCCTATGAAGAGGCTGCGACGATCTGCGGCTGCGCGCTGGGTACGATCAAGAGCCGCGTCAACCGTGCACGCCAGCGCCTGCAGGACATTCTCCAGATCCAGGGCGAGAACGACTATGGGCCGGATGAAACCTCGGCGCCCATTACTTCGCGTGCTTTCGTTTCCTGATAAATCCTCAGCTCGGCGACGCATCCTTCCATATTTCCGCTTTGCTATGCGCGTTTACTCGACGCAAAGATTGCTGCAGCGTCTTGAATCGCTGCATAGTTCCGCCGGGCATTCCCGCAGTGGGGAACGGGGAGCACGAAGTATGCCCCCGGGCGTTCCGCACCATTCGGTTCTGCCGGCGGAAGCAGGTTTGGAGTTCGGGCAGAATGCATGAAAAGGCTGAAGCAATGCTTCCGGCAATGGCTGAGACGCTCGGTTCGCGAGAGCGCCTCGAAGTCCTGCATGCGGCCGTTCCGGACATGTCGGTCGCCGACAGCGACTTCGAACCGCTGGCGAAACTGGCGGCCGGTCTTTTCGATGCGCCGATCGCTCTCGTCACGCTCGTCGATCATGAATGGGAATGGTTCAAAGCGGCAGTCGGCACGACGGAATCCCGCGTGCCTGTCGACGAATCCTTCTGCGCCCATGCGATCGGGGACCGCGATCGGGGCGCGTTCCTGGTGCTCGACGCGTCTCTACACCCGGTTCTGCGTCACAATCAAAAGGTCGCGCAGGCTCCTTTCCTGCGTTTCTATGCCGGCGCACCGATAATCCTGAGAGGACAGGCGGTGGGCACCGTCTGTGTTCTCGACAGGGTACCACGCGCCGAGGTCGCGGCGAAACAGCTCGACGCGCTGCAGGGGATCGCCGACGCCGCTGCCTCGCTGCTCAAGCTGAAGGACGAGGCGCGCCGGCGCGCACTCAAGGAGGCCGCGCTCTCCCGCGAGGAACAGCGGCTCGCCATGGCGCTTGATGCGGCCAATGTCGGCAGTTGGCTCTGGGATATCCGCGCCGGGACCGTTGCGGGCAACGGCGCGATGATGCGCATGTTCGAACTGCCGGCCGAGCGGATATTGAGCGCCAAGGCTGTCTTTGGTGCGATCCATCCGGACGATCGCGGCTCGACGTTTTCGAAGCTCAGGCAGGCGATGGCGGCCAACGAGGAATATGACGGCATGTTCCGGATTCGCGCGAACGGGCGCTGGCTGCTCGGTCGCGGCCGGGTCCACGACCGGGACAGCAAGGGTTCGGCGCTGACCTTTCTCGGCATGACGATCGATGTCACCGAACAGCAGGCTTCCGTGCAGCGGACCAGGCTGCTGCTGAAGGAATTGAACCATCGGGTCAAGAATACCCTCGCAATGCTGCAATCGCTCGCGCGCCAGACCCTTCGCCAGACCAGCGATCCGGCCGAGTTCATGACCGCCTTTGCCGGCAGGCTGCAGGCGATCTCCGAGGCGCATGGGCTGCTTTCGGACTACGAATGGGGGACGATCCGTCTCGCGGAACTGATTTCCAAGCAGCTTCGGCCCTATGTCAGCGACTATGCCGAGCAGGTGGAAATCCACAAGGACGAGGTCCTGCTCGGACCGGATCAGGCGGTCGGTCTCGGCCTGGTGCTGCACGAGCTGGCGACCAATGCGGTGAAATATGGCTCACTGTCGGTACCGAAGGGCAAGATCGTTCTGACGGCGCGCGGCGTCGTCGAGGAAGGCGGGGCCGTGCTGCATCTGACCTGGACGGAAGTGGGCGGGCCGCCGGTTCGCGACCCGCGCCGGCGCGGTTTCGGCTCGCTGCTGATCGAGCGGAGTCTCGACAAGATCATCGGCAGTTCCGTCAAGGTCGAATATCTGCCGGCCGGCGTCACCGCGCTGATCCGACTGCCGCTCTGAGCTCTCCCGAGTGAAGCAGCAAGCAATCAACGCCGCTTGCTGCGGCGCCTCCCTCTGCCGAGACCGAGGAGGAGGCCTACGGCTATCGCCGTACCGACGCCGATGAGCGGCTGCTTCCGCAGGATGCTTGTGCCCGCGGCGAGCGCCAAATTCGTCTGAAGCAATGAGCGGCGGCGCCGTTCGTCGACGAGACGGCGGTCGCGGGCGTTTCGTGCCGCCATAACGGCGACAAGGACCAGGGCGGCTGCCAGCAGCGCCAGGGCAATCGCCACAGAGGCAATGATGGGCGAATAATGCTCGGCGAGCACAAGTGCAATCGCCACGAGCGCGAAAACATAGGCGGTGACGAGAAGCACTCCGACGATCACCCATAACAGGGCGTTGCGCTTGATTCGCGAGGCCGCGGCGCCGAAATCGACTGCAAGCAAGGCGGTAAGGACGGCCCCTAGGGATTGCATGCCAATCTCTCCCCTTCATAACGCGCCAAAAGCAGGTGAATTCCCCCCGCTTGCAATCTGTCGCGCTCGCTTCGGCGCCGGCATTCGCTGGCAGGTCGATCCGTGGGCGGAGCCTGGAGCTAACGCCGCAGAAGGGCTGCCGCGATGAGGCCGATCGCCGCGGCTGCGCCGAGAGTGGCGACCGGATGTTCGCGCACTGCGCGGCGAACCTCTCGTTCGGTATCCGCGTAACGGCTGCGCAGATCGGAGAGCATCTGCTCACCACTCTCCAGCAGGTCTTGCAGGTCCGATTCGGCCTGTTTGCGGGTGCTGCGGACCTTGGACTTGGTCTCTCGCGAGGCTGCCACGCCGCGGTCGGCGATCAATGCCACGAGCTGCGCAATATCTTCCCGGATGTCATCAAGCTGATCCTCTATCGATGCGTCGACCGCACCGCCGTTGCGCTTCCTGGTGCTTGAACCTGAAAAGAGACCCGTCGCCATCTTGTCGCTCCCTACCTTCGCTGCATGCCGGCCGAAGGCCGGCGCATTCTCGGCGCGCCACCGGACCTGGCGCGCTCGAATCAACGCATGAGGGAGAAATTTGTTTCGACAAATCTTGACGTTGCCGCGGGGCGCGGGCGTCCGAATGTCAAAGCGACGCCGTTTGCGGCAGCACGAAGGGGACATCGCGTGCCGGCACGATCCCGACCTGCATCCGGCATCCGAAGACCGCTTCCATGGTCCCGTCGGTGAGGACGTCCTTCGGCGCGCCGAGGGCGCGGATGCGGCCGGCTTTCATCATCACCATCTGGTCGGCAAACATCGCCGTCAGGTTGAGGTCGTGCATCACCGCTATGACGCCGCCGCCTCCTTCGCAGAATTGCCGCGCCAGCCGCATGATGGTCAGCTGGTGGCGAATATCCAGGCTCGACACCGGCTCGTCGAGGAGGAGATAGCGGGGCTCGCCGTCGCTCACGGGTGCGGCGATCTGGCAAAGCACGCGGGCAAGCTGGACACGTTGTTGCTCGCCGCCCGACAGCTCCTGGTAAAAGCGGCCGGAAAAGCCGGCGAGGTCGACGGCTTCGAGCGCATCGTCGACAATGCGGTCGGTGATATCGGCGCCACCGGTCGAAAGGCCAAGATCAACGATCTCCCGGACCGTGAACGGGAAAGAAATGACCGTCGATTGCGGCAGGACGCCCCTTTTCAAAGCCAGTTCCCAAGGCTTCAGCCGGCCGATATCGTGACCGTTGATGGTCACCTTGCCCAGGGAAATATGAAGTTCGCCGGAGATCGCCTTCAAGGTCGTCGTCTTGCCGGAGCCGTTCGGACCGACGATCGCCGTCATCCGTCCGGGTGCGGCTTCGAACGAGACGCCGTGGAGCACGGGCCGGCCGGCGAGGCGGACGGAGATGTCGGAGGCGCGGATCATGCGAGTCAGAGTCCCATGTTAGAGCGTCCGCGGAGCAGGACCCATAGGAAGAACGGTGCCCCGACGAAGGCGGTGATGATGCCGATCGGCAGCTCCGCGGGGGAAACGATCGTGCGGGCCAGCATGTCGGCAAAGGTCAGCATGGTGCCGCCGAGCAAGGCCGAAGCCGGCAGAAGGTAGCGGTGATCCGGACCGATGACGAGCCGCAGGAGATGCGGTACGACGATGCCGACAAAGCCGATGCCGCCGCTGACCGCCACGGAGGCGCCGGTTGCCGCGGCAACGCTGAAAATGGCGATGTTCTTGAGGCGCTGCACGGGCACGCCCATGTGGAAGGCGGCGGCCTCGCCGAGCGTGATCGCGTTCAGGCCCCGCGCCAGGAAGGGGACGACCGAAAGCGACAGGAGAATGATCGGCCCGGCGGCCAGGATCTTCGTCCAATTGGCGCCGGCCAGGGATCCGAGGCCCCAGAAGGTGAGATCGCGCAACTGCTTGTCGTCGGCGACGAAGACGAGCACCCCGGTGACCGCGCCGGTGAGAGCGCCAAGCGCTATGCCGGCAAGCAGCATCGTCGCCACCGAGGTCTGGCCCCCGCGCGTCGCGATGCGATAAAGGAGCATGGTCGTGGCGAGGCCGCCGCAGAAGGCGCCGAGCGGCAGCGCGTAGAAGCCGAAGAGCGCAAGGACCGGCCCAAACATGGTGCTGCCGAGAACGATCAGCAGGACGGCACCGAGGCTCGCGCCCGAAGACACACCGACCAAACCGGGATCGGCCAGCGGGTTGCGGAAGAGTCCCTGCATCACGACGCCGGAAACGGCGAGTGCCGCCCCGACCAGCATGCCGAGCACGGCGCGCGGCAGGCGGATATCCAGGATGATGATGCGATCGCGCATGCTCAGTGCCTGGTCGGCCGTATCGCCAACGAGCCAGCGGAGGACATTGGCAAGCGAAGCGTCGGCGGCGCCCGTCATGACCGAGGTCGCGAAGGTCGCGACGGCGAACACCGCGAGCGCGGCGATGAGCACGCGCGCCAGGCCGGATCGGTCGCCTTTTCGCCGCGCATTGGTGATGCCTGCAGCCAGGGCTGGTCCGCGCGCGCTATCCATCACCTCACTGCGAGGCATTGGTCTTCTTTCCGTAGATTGCCGTGTTCAGTTGCCGGATCGCGCTGGCGGTGCGCGGACCGAAACCGAGCAAGTGCAACCCGTCCATGCGGATGAGCGCCTTGTCTTTCGCCGCCGGCGTCAGGCTCAGAGCCGGGAGGGCGAAGAGTTCGTCGGAGCTTATCGCATGGCTTCCGCCCCGATCCATCATCAGGATGACGTCCGGCTTCGCCTCGACGATCGCCTCATCGGTCAGAGGCTTGTAGCCGGGAAAATTCCCGGTGGCATTGATTGCGCCGGCAAGGTCGATGATGCCGCTGGCGGCCGTGCCGGTGCCCGAGGCCATGATCTTGCCGCCCTGCGTGCTGAGGATGAACAGGACGCGCTTGCGATCGCTTGTCGGGCGTGCAGCGCTGTCGGCGAGTGCGGTGTCCAGCTCCTGCTCGACCGACTTGGCAAGGGCTTCGGCTTTGTCGGGCACGCCGAGGAAAGCGCCTACGGCACGTATCTTGGCTAGGATACCCGCCTTGTCATAGGTCTCGGCGATCGTTGTGAAGGGAACCTTCGCCTGCTTCAGCACGGCGAGCGCCTCGGGCGGGCCGCTGCCTTCGATGGCCACGATCGCCGCGGGGTTGGCGGCGATTATGCCCTCAGGCGCCAGTTGCCGCATATAGCCGACATTGGGGAGCTTCGCCGCCGCCTCGGGATAGGTGCTGGTCGAATCGCGGCCGACGAGCCGGTTTTCCTCGCCGAGCGCATAGATGATCTCGGTCACCGCGCCGCCGATCGAAACGACCCGGGAGGTGTCAGGCTGCTCGACGGTCTCGGCCATTGCAGGGCTGAGAAGGGAAGAGGAATGAGGCGCGATCGCCGGCAGCAGGAAGGGCGTCGAGAGCGCGAAGGCGGCGAGCGCCCATTCCCAGCGGCGCAGACGGCGGAAGTCGAAGCCGTTCATCCCGTACCTCCTCAGGCCGCGGCGACGCTATCGAGGCGCGGCAGGCTCTCGACCAGGCTGCGCCACTCCGGTCTTTCGGCAAGGCCTTCCTTGCGCTTGCCGAAGAACTGAATGACCATTTCGCCTTTGGCGTTGAGGGCCTCCAGCGAGGTTACATGCCCGTCCGCAGTGGGTTTGCGTACCGCCCAAAGCTCGGCGATGTGGTCCGTGCGCAAATGCAGGTGGAACGTCGGGTCCATGACGTTGAGCCACGGCCCCATTGTCGCGATCTTCGCGACCGGGCCTGAGTGGATCTGGATGACGCCGGCATTGCCGACGAAGCACATGATGGGCAGCTCGATTACGGCGCTTTCCCGCATCATCGTCTCCATGCCACCCGCGTCGAGCTGCCACGCCAGGTCTTCACCCACTGCATGCAAGGCTTGGCGCCGGCCAATTTTCAGGTTGCGCAGCATGCCGTGGAACTGGTGGGTGTCGGTCAGTTTCATCCAGTGATCGCGCAGCGCTTCGGTATCGACGGCGGCATCGGTCCCCTCGTCGCCCGCCGCTGCGCCGACCTCGGCAACGAATTCCTGCGATTGGTCGTCGAGGCGGAGGTCCGCGACGATCCTGTTGTAGGCTTCAAGATCGGAATCCGGACGCAGGTGGATCTTGTGAACCGCATTTCCCCATTTGTCGAAGAACTGCAGGCTGCGGCGGACATCGCCATTTGCGTCGGTCTTCGAAACGGCGAAACCGTGGGCCCAGGCGGATGGAAAGACGCGCAGATCAATTTCGGATCCGAGCACGAGGGCTGCAGCCTTGCCGGCCTTGACGTTCTCGTAGACGCCGATCTTCTCATGGACGGCGCTGTCATTGCGGGTGAGCGCCAGGACCTCGCCCAGTTCCTCGGCGCGCGCCAGCAGGCGATTGGCGTCGGCGTCGATACGGCTCGCCGTCAGACCGCATTCGGCAGCAACGAGGGCCGCCTCGGAAATGCCGAGCTGGGCGGCCATGTCACGCTCGCGCAGCTTCGGGTTTGCCGCTCGGTAGGCGCGGATTTCGATGGGAGTTGGGCGCGTGCTGTCGATCATCAGTCGTCTCGCTATTTATTCAGAATCAGCTTGCCCTGGCGGGTGATCCTCATCCGGTAGATCGCGCCGTCATGGGAAATCAGGATCTCGCTGGCGCCGCGGAAAAGCTCGTGGCTTTCCACGATCGGCTGCGAGCGGTGCGTCGCGCTCGGCGCCGGCGAGGATTGGGGAGTCTCGGTGTCGTTCGGTGTCACGTTTCGGCCAGTTCGCGAGAGCGGAAGCAAGGCGATATCTCCTCATTCCTCTCGCGCATTCCATTTAGTATCTTGACTGCATTACTCATATTTCTTTAAGGACGCAATACCGGATAATTGCAGTCAAGTTAATTGACCGCATCCACCGCTTGGGACAAAGGCGGCCGGATGCGGAGCATGGGTGGTGTTATGATGGCCTGTCTTTCCCGTTTCGCTTTCTCGACCGCAGCCATGGTCCTGTCGGTAGCAGGGGCGGCTGTGGCACAGGAGGCAACAGTTGCCAGCGGATTGACGATCGAGCTCAACGAGATTTCGCCCTCGGAGAAGGGATGCAAGCTCACCTTCGTCGCCGGCAACGGCCTGCAGCAATCGCTTTCCAAGGTTTCGTTCGAATTCGTCCTGTTCGATCAGAAGGGGCTGGTCGAACGCATGGCCGTCCTCGATTTTCGCGACCTGCCCACCGGCAAGACGAAGGTCCGCCAGTTCGATCTGCCGGGAACGAAATGCGAGGCGGTGAAGAGCCTGTTGATCAACGATGCGCCGGCCTGCATCGGCGAGGGCATCGACAAGGGTGCCTGCATGACGGGGCTGAAGACCGGCTCCAAATCGGCGGTTGAAGTCAAGGGCTGAGGCCCGTTCGCTGAAGTGCCGATGGAAGGCAGGCTCGGATGAAGCACATCGTGAAATGGAGCGGGGCGATAGGCCTCTCGCTGCTGACGCATGCCGGCGGAGCAAAGCTCCTGGAGCCGAGCAAGGACGAGTTTCTGATGGCTGGCGGTGCGGCGACCGAAGTTGCGCTGCTCGGTAATGCCTTCGAGGAGACGCTGCAGGCAGGCGATCTTTCGGACGTCGTCGAGCCTACTGAAGACACGCCCGAGGAGGTACAACCGAGCGAGGTTCAGCCGACGGAAGCGGTGGCGGATGAGATCCCGCCGGCCACGCCTGAGAGCGTCTCCGAGCAGCCATCCGACATTGCGCCGGCGGAGGCGGATGTCATCCTGCCGGCAGATGAAATGCCGGTGACCGAGGTCGCCCAAGCGCCGGTAACGGCCACTGTCGCGCCTGTGGAAACCGTGGTTCCTGAAGAGAAGCCGAGGCCGGAAAAGACCGAGAAGAAGGTCGAGAAACCGGAGCTGAAGAAGGAGCCAGCAAAGAAAAAGAAAGTTGTCCGCAAGAAGGCTGGCGAGCGCGGGGAGCAGGCGAATTCGCAGGCCAAGGGCCAGGCGGACGGCGTGGAAAATGCAAGTGCGACCGCGGCCACTGGCGCGAGACGGAGTTCAATTGCCCGGGAAGCGGGCAATGCCGCGGTCGACAACTACAAGGGGAAGGTGCAGGGCAAGCTGACTAGGGCCATGCGCTATCCGGCCGAGGCCAAGCGCCAGGGGCTGCGCGGCGTCGCGCAAGTGAGCTTTACCGTTACGTCCGATGGCGGGCTCGCCGGCGTCAGTTTGGCAAGGAGCGCGGGGTCGCCAATTCTCGACCAGGCAGCGCTCGATATCGTCCGTCGTGCCGCACCGTTCCCGGCGATCCCCGCCGAGGCCCGGCGCAACACCTGGCAGTTCACCGTTCCGATTGAATTCAAACGATAACTCTCCGCAGGCACCCTGCCGCAGAGGTCTATCGGTCTGCCCGTTAATATGACTTAGAAACTCATGTTTATACTTTACTCGGCTTATCAAGTTTAATAAGTTGCCGCCGTCGCACAACCGTTCGGTGTGTGCCACACAATACTGAGGCGATCAGCGGAGAGTCCGCGCACCGCCGACAAGACGGAGAAAACGGATGGGCGGCAAGCGGCACCAGAATGCAGGCAAGGGCGGCAAGGGGAAGGCAAGGGACGAGATTTCTGGAGTGCAGCCCAGTGGCGGCAAGGCGACGCTTGAGGGGCGCAGCTTCCTTTATGTCGGCGGCCGCGATTGCCAGGTCGCCCACTTGCGCGAGATCGCCAGCTCCTATGGTGCGGAACTCATCCACCATGACGGCGGTTTACGAGAGGCGGTATCGCGCATCGACCGGGTTCTTCCCTCGGTCGACTGCGTCTTCTGCCCGATCGACTGCATCAGCCACGATGCGTGTCTGCGCGTGAAGACCGGCTGCAAGAAGTGGGGCAAGGCCTTCGTGCCGCTGCGCAATGGCTCGAAATCGAGCCTGGAGCGGGCCCTTCAGGACCTGTCCTCGAGCGGCGGCGAGAACTGAGTCTTTGAGGAAGCGAGGCGCTATGGTCTCCCTGGTCGTCGCGCGGAGTATCGATGATGAACGAAGAACGTCCCGATCAAATGATGATGATCGGTCTTCATAAGCTGGCATCGCAGCTCGGCGATGGGCTGGTGCCGGAACTCTACGAAGTGCTGACGCGCCGCGCACGCCTGCTCGAGGACAACCCCAACGTGGCGGAATTTCCGGCATGGCAGGCCCGCCTTCCGGTCCGAGAACCGTTCGGGCCTGAACCATCGTCGAATGCCGTTATCCTGCCGTTCCCGCGCAGCGAAGCGGGGGTCCCGGAAAAGAAGGCACGTGAAAGGTAGCTCGATGTTTGTTGCCATGAACCGTTTCCACGTTGCCCTGGGTCAGGAAGAGGCGTTCGAGGCCGTCTGGAAGGGGCGTGAATCGAGCCTGGCGGACATGTCCGGCTTCATCGACTTCCATCTGCTGCGCGGCGAGAGCGTGGCGGAAGAGGGCTACACGCCGTTCATCTCGAAATCGACCTGGGAAAACAGGGACGCCTTCGTCGCCTGGACGAAATCGGAAAACTTCCGCGCCGCCCACCGCAACGCCGCCGACAATCGGTCCATGTATCTGGGGCCGCCGAAATTCGAAGGCTACACCGTCGTCGAGGGCGCCTGAGCGTCTCTAATCAACTTTGCGGGGCAGAAACGCTCCGAGCGCCACGGCGAGCCATCCGCCCATCATCGTCAGGCCGCCGAGCGGTGCCGACATCGGGAAGAGGCCGTGGCCGGCAAAGTGGCGCATGGTGAGGTCTGCGGCGAAGACGGCAGTGCCCGCGGCGAGCAATAACGCGGCGACGGCCGCCGTGCGGAAATGCGCCCAACCGGCATGGAGCGCGACGAGTGCCGGCGCATGGGCGAGGCACATGGCGGACGCCCCGCCGAGCAGCCGCGGATCTGCGCCGTGCGAGGCGGCCGCAGCGGCGGCGACGCCGAACACGCCCATCAGCCCGGCGATGAAAAGCACGCTGCCACGCATTCCGCGGTTCGGCATTTGATGATCATCCCTTGTTCTGCATGTGAAAAGCGAGCCGGGTGATCGGTTCGAGGATGACTTCCCGGAGTTGCGGATGGCTAACGGTTTCCTCGAGAGCGCGGGTGAAGCAGAGCAGCCATTCGTCGCGTTCGGCCGGGCCGATTTCGGCGATGAAGTGCCGCCGGCGCAGCATCGGATGACCGCGCTTTTCCACATAGATCGGCGGCCCGCCGAGCCAGCCGGTCAGATATTCGTAGAACTTCTCCTCGCTCCCGGAGAGGTCGGCCGGATGCACGGCGCGGCAGCGGGCCGCCTCGGGCAGGCTGTCCATGAGCTCGTAGAAGCGCTGGGTCAGGGCGCGGACCGTGGCATCGCCGCCGATCGCCTCGTAGAGCGTCGTGGTTTTCGTTTCCGTCATGATCGTTTCCTTTGTCCGACTTCGTATAGCGGCTCCGCGCCGGGCACAATGTCCGCACGTGTCTTGCGGCGTTTCATCGCGTTGACTGTCAAGGCTTGACAAAACCGTCCAGACGGTATCTTTAGGGAGGCATGACGAACGCCTACCAGAGAAAGAAGCAGCCGGAGCGGGTTCGCCAGCAATTGCTGGATGTCGCCGCGCGTCTGTCGTTCGAGCAGGGGATCGCCGCGGTGACGCTCGAGAGGGTGTCGCAGGCGGCAGGGGTCAGCAAGGGTGGCTTGCTGCATCATTTCCCCAACAAGCTTGCCTTGCTTGACGGCCTGTTCGACGAACTGGTCGCCCGCTTCGACCGGGCGATCGAGGCGGCGATGGCCGGCGACGAGGTGGAGCAGGGGCGGTTTACCCGCGCCTATCTCACCGTCTGCTTTGCGCTCGATGCGGAAGAGGAAGGGCAAGGCTGGCAGGTACTGGCAATCGCGCTGCTTGCGGAGCCGCACCTCAAGGCACGCTGGCGGGAATGGGTAGAGCGACGATCGGCCGAGTTCGCGACGACCGACGGCTCGCCGGATTGCCTTCTGGCCCGGTTCGCCGCCGATGGCATCTGGCTCGCCGACCTGCTGCAGAGCCATGACATCGACGCATCCACCCGGGCAGTGCTG
This sequence comes from Sinorhizobium glycinis, assembly GCF_001651865.1. GTDB lineage: Bacteria > Pseudomonadota > Alphaproteobacteria > Rhizobiales > Rhizobiaceae > Sinorhizobium > Sinorhizobium glycinis. The sequence continues at coordinate 58,871 of NZ_LPUX01000047.1, read as the reverse complement.
CTCCAGAAGCTCAAGACGCTTTCATTGCAGTGAAGTCGCGGGCGACAGCCTATCCATCTACTCGAACTTATCCGGAGACGTGTCGTGAACCCCGCCATGCTCTACACCGTTCTGGTGATCGCCATCGTCTTCGAAGTGCTCGGCACTTCGGCCATGCAGGCGGCGCAGCATTTCACGCGGCTGGCGCCGACCGTGCTGATGGTGGTCTGCTATGCCGTCGCCTTCTTCTTCCTGTCCTATACGCTGCGCTACATTCCCGTCGGGATCGCCTACGCGCTGTGGAGCGGGCTCGGCATCGTGCTGATTTCCGCTGTCGGCTACATCACGTTCGGCCAGAAGCTCGACCTGGCGGCGATCCTCGGCCTGGCACTGATCATCGCCGGCGTGCTGGTCCTCAACCTCTTCTCCAAGTCGACGTTCCATTGAGGGCAGCCAAGGCTGCTCAGGAGCGGCGCTCGGGGCCTTACGGCGTAACGGCCGAACCGACGGTGTTCTCCATCGATTGGCCGAACCGGCGGAGCTGCGCGTTGTAATTTTTCCGGGTGCGCGGATCGAAGATCATGATCGGCGTCGAGACGGCGACACTTGCGGCGCTGCCGACGGTCTGGGCAGTCCCGAGGGCGACTGCGCCCACCCGTTCGCCCAGGCCGACATCCGAATCCGTCACGGTCTGTCCGGCGATCAGTCGGTTGCCGAGCAGCCGCACCACCTCGGGGCTCTCGGCGAACTTGCCGTGGTTGAGCCTGTCGCCGCCCTTGAGTGCGGTCAGGTCGAGCACGGTGATGCCAGCCCTCTCGAGCTGGCTGCGATAGGGTTCCACCGATGGATCGATCTGCCCGAGCCGGTCGATATTGCCGGAAATCCGCCGGGAGACCGTCAGCGCCCGGTCGTCGCGAGAGACGAAGAGCGTGAATTTCGGCCGCGACTTGCCCATGGCCTGCATCTGCTTGGTGAAGACATCGACGTCGAGATCGGGCGAGGCGAGAATGACGTCGGTGATCTTGGGAGCGACGCGGCCATCGCGGATCGCCATCTGCCGGAGCGCTTCGACGGTGAGCCACGAGCCCATGGAGTGGGCCATCAGCGTGATCTCGCCGACCGACGGGTTCTTCGAGGCCCGATGCAGCAGTTCTTCGAGCGCGTCGCGCGAATAGTTGGTGCTTTCCTTGTCGTAGTTGTAGTCGAAGATGCTGGCGCGCGACGGCCAGGTGAAGATGACCGGCGCGACATCGGCACTGGAATCGTGGACGATCTGGGCGTAGCGATAGACGGCGTCCTCGAAGCGGTTGTTGAAGCCGTGGACGAAAATCAGCACGCGCCGGCTCTTCGGCAGATGCCCGTTGAGCCAGGCCTGCGTCTCCCGCCCGGGCTCCAGCGGCTCGACGCTGACGGTGGAGAAATCCCGGGTCGGATCGGCCGGCAGTTTCTTCGGCCATTGGACCTGCCCGACTTTGCGATTCTTTTCCGGAGGGATCGAGACGACGATTTCGGTCAGCGAGAGCTCCGGGGCGCGTTCGCCGGTGAAGAGAACGCCCGGATCATCGGACTGGGCGCGGGTAGTCGCAACCAGGAGGTCCACTTCCGAGGCTCCCGCGGCGGAGCCGGAGGGAACAAGGACGCCGACCGGGCGCCCGCCGCAGCCGGCAAGGCAGAGCAACACTCCCAGGCAAAGCACGGCGCGGCTCATCCGCGCAGCCAGGCTTGCATCAGCGATCGACGGCACTCCGAGCCCCCTCATGAGCACAACCCGCACCGGCCGTCATGGCCGGCGACATCGGACAGCGTCCCCTTCTTCACCGAAGCAATGGCAGATTTTTGTTAGTCGGGACAGTCTGTCTGAGGTTTTTCTGATCGTCCCCGCGTTGGCGTGCCCCGTGCGAGGGCGGCGCGCACGCAAGTTTTCGCTACAATGGTCGACCAGGAAATCACCCGCATATTCATTGAAATGGCGGATGTCTTTCAATAGCATCGCCACGTCCTCGGCCGGGTGCGGCAATGGCGGATGATCCATCCGATTTCCCTGAAATAACGAAGGAATTTTGGAATGCAGGCGGTTTTCGACGGTCATAACGACGTGCTCTTGCGCCTTTGGCAGCATGCGCGCGATGGAAGCGACCCGGTAGCCGAATTCATCGAAGGGACCGACAAAGGTCACATCGACGTGCCCCGCGCCAAGGCCGGCGGTCTCGCTGGCGGCCTATGCGCCATCTACATTCCATCGCGTGATCTGGTCTTGAGAACACCGGACAGGAACGGCCACTACGTGACGCCGCTCTCGGAGCCGCTCGACCGCCTGCCGTCGCTCGCGACGGCGATCGAGCTTGCCGACATCGCCATGAGGCTTGACGGGGCAGGGGCCTGGCGGCTCTGCCGCTCTACCGGCGAGATACGCAGGGCGATGGCCGACGGCATCTTTGCGGCCGTCCTGCATATGGAAGGCTGCGAGGCGATCGGGCCCGACCTCGCCGCGCTCGAGACCTTCCATGCGGCCGGCCTGCGGTCGCTCGGGCCGGTCTGGAGCCGCCACAATGTCTTCGGCCATGGCGTGCCCTTCGCCTATCCCTCGCCGCCGGACACGGGCCCGGGCCTCACAGAAGCCGGGTTTGAACTCATACGGGCCTGCAACAGGCTCGGCATCCTGATCGATCTTGCCCACATCACCGAAAAGGGCTTCTGGGATGTGGCGGAGACCACCGATCAGCCGCTCGTCGCCAGCCATTCCAATGCCCATGCGCTGACGCCGGTCGCCCGCAACCTGACCGACAGGCAACTCGACGCCATCCGCGAGAGCCGCGGCCTGGTCGGGCTGAATTATGCGACGACCATGCTGCGCGCCGACGGGCAGGAAAATGCGGCAACGCCGCTTTCCGACATGGTGCGTCACGTCGACTACATGGTCGAGCGTGTCGGGATCGACTGCGTCGCGCTCGGCTCGGACTTCGATGGAGCGACGATACCCGAGGAGATCGGCGATGCAGCGGGAAATCAGAAGCTCGTTGCCGCGCTGAAGGACGCCGGATATGGTGACCGCGAGCTGACAAAAGTATGCCGCGAGAACTGGCTGAGAGTTCTGGGACAGGCATGGCACGAAGCAGCCTGATCCCATGAAGAAGAGCCCGACAAGGGCTAGACAAAGGGAAGCGCAAAATGATGCATAAGCTCAATGGACGTTTTCGACTTCTGACTGCTTCCGCGGCGCTTGCGCTCGCGATGGGGGCCGCACAACCGGTATTTGCAGAAACGCCGAAGGACACGCTGGTGGAGGGCTTCGCGTTCGACGACATCATCACCATGGACCCGGGCGAAGCCTTCGAGCTTTCGACCGCAGAGGTGACCAGCAATACCTACAGTCTGCTCGTCCGCCTCGACCTCAACGACACGTCCAAGGTCGTCGGCGATCTTGCCGAAAGCTGGACGGTTTCCGACGATGGCCTCACCTATACGTTCAAGCTGAAGCAGGGGATGAAGTTTGCCTCCGGAAATCCGATCACCGCCGAGGACGTCGCCTATTCCTTCGAGCGCGCCGTCAAGCTCGACAAGAGTCCGGCCTTCATCCTCACCCAGTTCGGGCTCAACGGCGACAATGTCACCGAGAAGGCCAAGGCGACGGACGCGCAAACCTTCGTCTTCACCGTCGACCAACCCTACGCGCCAAGCTTCGTGTTGAACTGCCTGACAGCAACCGTCGCCATGGTTGTCGACAAGAAGCTGGTGCTCGAGCACGTCAAGCCGATGACGCCTGACGACAAATACAAGTACGATAATGACTTCGGCAATGAATGGCTGAAGACCGGCTATGCCGGCTCGGGGCCGTTCAAGTTGCGGGAGTGGCGGGCGAACGAAGTCGTCGCCCTGGAGCGGAACGACAACTACTATGGCGAGCCGGCGAAGCTCGCCCGGGTCATCTACCGGCACATGAAGGAAAGCTCGGGCCAGCGGCTGGCGCTCGAAGCCGGCGATATCGATGTGGCTCGCAATCTCGAGCCGGGCGACTACGAAGCCGTTTCCAAGAATGGCGATCTGGCGACAACCAGTGCCGCGAAGGGCACGGTCTGGTACATCAGCCTCAATGAGAAGAACGAGAAGCTGGCCAAGCCGGAGGTCCAGGAGGCGTTCAAATATCTGGTCGACTATGACGCCATCGGCGCCACCCTGATCAAGGGAATCGGCGAGATCCACCAGAGCTTCCTGCCGAAGGGCGTTCTTGGCGCGTTGAACGAGAACCCCTATACGTTCGACGTCGCCAAGGCGAAGGAACTGCTGGCGAAAGCCGGCTATCCGGACGGGTTCACCGTAACCATGGATGTGCGCAATACCCAGCCGTCCACCGGCATTGCCGAATCCTTCCAGCAGACGCTGGGGCAGGCGGGCGTGAAACTCGAAATCATTCCGGGTGACGGCAAGCAGACGCTTACCAAATACCGCGCCCGCAATCACGACATGTATATCGGCCAGTGGGGCATGGATTATTTCGATCCACACTCGAACGCCGATACCTTCACCAACAATCCGGACAATTCCGACGCGGGCACAAACAAGACGCTCGCCTGGCGCAATGCCTGGGACGTTCCGGAACTGAGCAAGAAGACCAAGGAAGCGCTTCTGGAGCGCGACAGCGCCAAGCGTGCGGAAATCTACAAGGAACTGCAGAAGAGCGTTCTCGACGACAGCCCCTTCGTCATCATCTTCCAGCAGACGGAGGTCGCCGGTCTTCGAGGCAACTTGAAGGGCTTCAAGCTGGGTCCGAGTTTCGACACCAACTACGTCTGGAACGTCTCCAAGGAATAGTCGAAAGGGCGTTCCCTTGAGCATGAGCGGAACAGAATACTTGAGCGGGCGCCGGCGCGCCCGTTCCCGAAAGGCCGTGGCCGCGGCGCTGCAGTTTCTCGTTGTGGTGGCGACCACCTATATCGGTCTCCTGGCCGTTACCTTCTTCATCGGCCGGGTGATCCCGATCGATCCGGTGCTCGCCGTTCTCGGCGACCGGGCGCCGGCGCATGTCGTCGAACGGACGCGCGAGGCGATGGGTCTCAACCTGCCGCTGTATCAGCAATTCTTCATCTACTGCCGCCAGGCGCTCTCCGGTGACTTCGGCGTTTCGGTGCTGACGACCAATGCGGTGATGACCGACATCCGCCGCGTCTTTCCCGCGACAATCGAGCTTGCGACGCTCGGAACGCTGATCGGTGCCTTGATCGGCGTGCCGCTCGGCGTGCTTGCCGCGGTCAAACGCGGCAGCATCGCCGACCAGATCGTCCGCGTCATCGGCCTCGTCGGCTATTCGGTGCCGATCTTCTGGCTGGCGCTCCTGGCGCTCCTCGTCTTCTACGCGCGCCTGAAATGGGTCGCCTATCCCGGCCGCATCGACATCGTTTACGAATACACCTTCTCGCCGATCACCGGTTTCTACCTCGTCGACGCGCTCTGGCAGCGGCAATGGGACGTGTTCCGCGACGTCTTTCGTCACATCATCCTGCCCGCCTCGCTGCTCGGCTACTTTTCGCTCGCCTATATCAGCCGCATGACCCGCAGCTTCATGCTGAACGAACTGCAGCAAGAATATATCGTGGCGGCTCGCGCCAAGGGGCTTTCCGAGGCGCGGATCATCTGGGGCCATGCGCTGCGCAACGCGGCCGTGCCGCTGGTCACCGTGATCGCGCTTTCCTATGCCGGATTGCTCGAGGGCTCGGTGCTGACGGAGACGGTCTTCTCCTGGCCGGGGCTCGGCCTCTACATCACCAATTCGCTGCAGAATGCCGACATGAACGCCGTGCTCGGCGGCACCATCGTCATCGGTTCGGTATTTATCGGCATCAATCTCCTGTCCGATCTTCTCTACCGGACGCTTGACCCGAGGACGCGCGCCCGATGAGCCTTGCCACGGAAACACGCCCGATGACGCGCCGCGAATGGCTGCTCTCCGACCGGCCGCAATCGCGGCTGCAGGCGCGCCTCGGCCGCGCCTACATGACCTGGCGCCGCTTTTCGGCGAACCGCCTCGCGGTGGTCGGCCTGCTCATTCTCCTGGGCCTATGCTTCGTCGCCGCATTTGCCGATCTGCTCGCGCCGCATTCGCCGGTGATCGGCAATCTCGCCGGGGCGCGGCTCCTGCCGCCCGGCAGCGAGGGATACCTGCTCGGCACCGACGACCAGGGCAGGGACATCCTGTCGCGGCTCATCCACGGCTCCCGGCTGACGCTCGCCGTCGTCGTCCTGGTTGCCATCATCGCGGCGCCGGTGGGGCTGATCGTCGGCGCCGTTGCCGGCTATGCCGGCGGCTGGCTCGACGCGATCCTGATGCGCATCACCGATATCTTCCTCGCCTTTCCGAAGCTCGTGTTGGCGCTCGCCTTCGTCGCGGCGCTCGGTCCCGGCATCGAAAACGCCGTCATCGCCATCGCGGTCACCTCCTGGCCGCCCTATGCGCGGATCGCCCGCGCTGAGACGCTGACGGTGCGCAATTCCGACTATATCGCCGCCGTGCGCCTGATGGGCGCGTCGCCGGCGCGCATCGTCTTCCGCCACGTCGTGCCGATGTGCATGTCGTCGCTGATCGTGCGCGTGACCCTCGACATGGCCGGCATCATCCTGACGGCAGCGGGCCTCGGTTTCCTCGGCCTCGGGGCGCAGCCGCCGCTGCCCGAATGGGGTGCGATGATCGCCTCCGGCCGTCGCTTCATCCTCGATCAATGGTGGGTCGCGACCATGCCGGGCATCGCCATCCTGATCGTCAGCCTCGGCTTCAACCTGCTCGGTGATGGCTTGCGCGATGCGCTCGATCCGCGGGAGAGTGGCCAGTGAGCGCTCTGTTGACGGTCGAGGATCTCCGCGTCAGCTTTCCGACCCGCACTGGTGTCGTTGAGGCGGTACGCGGTGTTTCGTTTACCCTCGGACGCGAACGCCTCGGCATCGTCGGCGAGAGCGGTTCCGGCAAGTCGCAGACGGGCAGGGCCATCATGGGCTTGACGCCGCCCCATGCGCAAGTGACCGCGAAGCGGCTCGCCTTCGATGGCATCGACCTGCTTTCCGCCCCACCAAAGCTGCGGCGCGATCTTCGCGGCAAACGCATCGCCATGATCCTGCAGGATCCGAAATACTCGTTGAACCCGGTGATGAGCATCGGCAAGCAGATCGTCGAAACCTTGTGGCGCCATGAGAAGGTCGGCCGTGCGGAGGCCCGCAAGCGGGCCCTCGACATGCTGGCGGCCGTGCAGATCCGCGATCCGGCCCGCGTCTTCGATCTCTACCCGCACGAGGTCTCGGGCGGCATGGGCCAGCGGGCGATGATCGCCATGATGCTGGTCGCCGGCCCGGAGCTCTTGATTGCCGACGAGCCGACCTCGGCGCTCGACGTGACGGTGCAGCTCGAGGTGCTGTCGATCCTCGACAGGCTGGTTGCCGAGCGCGGCATGGGGCTGATCTTCGTCTCGCACGATCTGCGGCTCGTCTCGTCCTTCTGCGATCGGGTGCTCGTCATGTATGCCGGCAGGATCGTCGAGGAAATCGCCGCTTCGGACCTCGCCAATGCCAGGCATCCCTATACCCAGGGGCTCTTGAACTGCATGCCGGTGATCGGCGCCGATCGCCATCCCTTGCCGGTCCTCGACCGCAAGCCGGAGTGGGCGCTATGACAGGGGTCGTTTCCGTTGAAAACCTCAGCGTCGTCTATGACGATTTCCGGGCGCTCGATACCGCCAGCGTAGAGATCGGGGCCGGCGAGTCCTTCGGTCTCGTCGGCGAATCCGGTTCGGGGAAGTCAACGCTGCTCAGGGCCATCGCCGGGCTTGCCCCGGCCAGCGAGGGTGCCATCCACGTCCTGGGGCGCGAACTTCGCGGCTCGCGGCGCGAAAAGGCGTTCTATCGCGCCGTCCAGATGGTGTTTCAGGACCCCTATGGTTCGCTGCATCCGCGCCAGACCATCGACCGGCAGCTGATGGAGCCGCTGGCGATCCACGGCATCGGCGACGGCGAGCGCCGCATTTTGAAGGCACTCGACGAAGTGGGTCTCGGCTCCGGCTTTCGCTTCCGGTATCCGCATCAGCTTTCCGGCGGCCAGCGCCAGCGTGTCGCGATTGCCCGGGCGCTGATCCTCGAACCGTCGATCCTGCTGCTCGACGAGCCGACCTCCGCCCTCGATGCCTCGGTGCAGGCGGAAGTGCTAAACCTCCTCGAACAGGTCCGCCGCGACCGCAAGCTGACCTTCCTCATGGTCAGCCATGACCTCGGCGTCGTCACCCATATGTGCGACCGCCTGGCCGTAATGCAGGCGGGACGCGTGGTCGAGCGGCTGTCGTCGGCCGACCTCGTCGCGGGCCGCATCGGCGAGGACTACACCCGCAACTTGATGGTTGCGAGCAAGGGCTTCCGGAGGAAGACGGCGTGAGAGCGGGGCAGTGGCACCCCCCTCTGCCCTGCCGGGCATCTCCCCCACAAGGAGGGAGATTAGGGAAGCACCGCTGTGCACCACTACTACTTTCCGCATCGAGGTTGACGTTTCGAGCAGATGAAGGGGAAGCTCAGCAGCTTGCCAATCTCCACCCTTGTGGGGGAGATGCCCGGCAGGGCAGAGGGGGGTATCGACACCGCTTTCCGTTAAAGCAAATTAAAATTGCGATCGCGCTCCGACATCTGCGCTACTTCGAGCGGCCACTTGATGGCGAGGCGGGGATCCAGCGGGTTGAGCCCGCCTTCCGCGCCTGGAGCGTAAGGTTTGTCGTGTAGGTAGATAAGTTCGCATTCCTCTGTCAGCGTCTGGAAGCCATGCGCGAAGCCGCCGGGGATCATCATAGAGCGGGCGTTCTCGGCGCTCAGGATTTCGCCGTGCCACTGGAGATAGGTGGGCGAGTCCGGCCTGATGTCGACAGCTACGTCGAAAACGGCGCCCGACAGGCACGAGACGAACTTTGTTTCATCATGCGGCGGCCCCTGGAAGTGCATGCCGCGGATCGCTCCCTTGATGCGCGTCAAGGTGTGGTTGATCTGCGCGATGGAGCCGTCACCTCCGAAATCGCCCAATTCGTCGCGGCAGAAGAAGCGGGAGAAGAAGCCGCGCCCGTCGCCAACCTGCTTACGCTCGATGACGATCAGGCCCGGAAGCGGCGTGGAGAGGCGATTGAAGCGCGACATGACTTTCCTCGAGGATAGCAATTCCCGAGCCGCTTCATGCACGATCCAGCGTTGACGCGGCAAGCGCTAACTGGAAAAGAGGGCCGAACGACATTGGAGCCCCCATGATCGACCTGCACCCGACAGCGAGGATCAGCCCGCTCTCAGACATCGAGGATTCCGTTCGCGGCAGCCGGATCGTTGTTGGCGAAGCCTCCGTCATCGACAGTTTCGTCAAGGTCAAGCCGGCCGGCGGCTCGGGCGACCTCGAGATCGGCCGCTTCTGCTATGTCAACAGCGGCTGCGTCTTCTATACCGGCAACGGCATTCGCATCGCCGACAATGTCCTGATCGCCGCCAACTGCACCTTTGCTCCGGTCAATCACGCCTTCAAGGACAAGGATCTGATCCGCGAACAGGGCTTCCAGCCAAGCCGCGGCGGCATCGTCATAGAGGAGGACGTCTGGATCGGGGCGAATTCGGTGATCCTCGATGGCGCCATCCTTCGGAAAGGTTGTGTCATCGCCGCAGGCTCGATCGTGCGCGGCGACGTCGATGCCTACACGATCTGCGGCGGCAATCCGCTGCGGCGGCTCGGCGAGAGGTCGTGATGTACACGGTTCTCGGCGGCTCCGGCTTCATTGGACGCAACCTGGTTCGCCGCCTGCGGGAACTCGGGCAGGTCGTCCATGTGCCCGCCCGGGCCGACCTGCCGCTCGCCGGTCGGGACCTCGGCCATGTCATCTACGCCATCGGCCTCACCGCCGACTTTCGTACCCGGCCGTTCGACACGATCGAGGCTCACGTTTCGCTCGCGGCCGATATCCTGCGCCAGAACGCGTTTTCCTCCTTCCTCTATCTTTCGTCGACCAGGGTCTATGCCAACGGTCAGGACACGCGCGAGACTGCCAATCTGTCGGCGTCGCCGCTCAATCCCTCGGACCTCTATAATCTCTCCAAGTTGACGGGGGAGGCGATCTGCCTGGCCTCTGGACGCGAAAACGTGAGGGTGGCCCGCCTGTCCAACGTCGTCGGACCCGACGAGGCAGAGGCGGATACGTTCCTCGGGGCGCTGTGCCGGGAGGCGAAGGCGGGGCATATCCAGCTTCAGACGGCGCTCCAGTCAGCCAAGGACTATATCTGGATCGATGACGCCGTCGATCTGCTGCTCAGGATCGCAGAGCAGGGCCGGCATTCGGTCTACAACGTGGCGAGCGGCAGGCAGACCAGCCACGCGGACTGGTGCGCGGCAATTCAGTCGCGGGCGCAATGCTCGGTGGGCGTGAATGACCCTGCCCCGACGGTCTCTCTCGCGCCGATTTCGGTCGACAGGGTGAAAGACGAGTTCGCCTTTGCCGCCACACCTGTGCTAGAGCGCATCTCTGAAATCCTGGGCATGAGCGGATCGGGTTTCAATCTCGATCCGCGGCCTTCCACATGAAGACAGGACCCGACATGGACCCTATCGAACACTTCCGCTCCGAACGGGCGGCCTCGATCGACGCCTATGGCCGCGACGGCGACTTCCAGGCGCTCTCCGATCAGTGGCGAGAAGCCTCGATGGCGAAGCGCTACGTCTATAATTTCGACTGGCTCGGCCGCCCGATCATCCAATATCCGCAGGATATCATGGCGATGCAGGAACTGATCTGGGCGACACGTCCCGACCTGGTCATCGAAACCGGCATCGCCCATGGCGGCTCGCTGATCCTGAGTGCCTCGCTGCTCGCCATGCTCGACATGTGCGACGCGATCGAAGCGGGCGTTTCGTTCGACCCCAGCCAATCCAAGCGCAAGGTGATCGGCATCGACATCGATATTCGTGCCCACAACCGGGCAGCGATCGAAAGCCACCCGATGGCAAGCCGCATTGAGATGTTCCAGGGCTCGGCCATCGATCCCGAGATCGTGAAGCAGGTCCGCGAGGCATCGGCGGGCTACAAGCGCGTCATGGTCTGCCTCGATTCCATGCACACCCACGCGCATGTGCTTGCCGAACTGGAAGCCTATGCGCCTTTGGTGACGTCCGGCTGCTATTGCGTGGTCTTCGACACGCTGGTCGAAGACCTGCCGGCCGGCTTCTTCGAAGACCGCCCCTGGGATGTCGGCGACAACCCGAAGACCGCGGTGCATGAATATCTGGAATCCCATCCGGAATTCGAGATCGACAGGTCGGTTCAGAACAAGCTGATGGTCACGGTTGCGCCGGACGGCTTTCTGAAGAGGCTTTGAACGGCGCCTACAGCCGCGTGTTTTAGGCTCAAACGGAAACCGGGAAGCGGTGTCGACACCCCCCTCTGCCCTGCCGGGCATCTCCCCCACAAGGAGGGAGATCGGCAAGATGCGAGCTTCCCATTTCCCCTGTCCGGCGACGCGGGCCTCGCTGTAGGGCGTCGCCATGGAGCGAGGCGGCGCCTCCCCTATCTCCCCCCTTGTGGGGGAGATGCCCGGCAGGGCAGAGGGGGTGCTACACTCGGCAGGCCGAAGACGTTATTCCGCTCCGAATTCGCTGGTCGCCGCAGCGATGCTTTCATCCCTCGACGCTCCAGCCAATCAAAGCCCGATAGCCGCGCTCAAATCACCCGCACTTCCGGGATCGCGACGACGAAGCGGCCGCCCCAGGCGCGAATATAGGCATGCGTATCGACGATCTCGTCGGTCAGGTTCCAGGGCAGGATGACCACGAAGTCGGGTTTTGCCGCTTCGAGCTTGGCCGGTTCGTGGATCGGGATATGGCTGCCCGGCGAGAGCTTGCCCTGTTTCAGGTCGTTGCGGTCGACGATGAAGTCGATATCGGCCGAGGTCACTCCGCAGACATTGAGGAACGTATTGCCCTTCGCCGCCGCGCCATAGGCCGCCACCCGCTTGCCTTCGCTCCTGGCCTTCCGCAGGAAAGCGCGGAAGCCCTCACAAACGGAGGCGATCCGTTCGCCGAAGGCAACATAGGTCGCCATTTCGGTGAGCTGCGCTTTGGCCTCATCGGCCCTGACCTTGGCGAGCCCCTCGGTTGCTGCCCGAGTGCCGGTCAGCGGCTGGGCGAAGACGCGCAACGAGCCGCCATGGGTCGGCAGTTCCTCGACGTCGAAGACCTTCAGCCCGCAGGCCTCGAAGATCCGTTCGACGGCGACGAGCGAGAGATAGGAATAGTGTTCGTGATAGATCGTATCGAACTGGATGCCCTCGATCAGCCGCAGAAGGTGCGGGAACTCGAATGTCGCGACGCCGTCGGCTTTTAGAAGGAGTGCAAAGCCGCTGACGAAGTCGGCAATATCCGGCACATGGGCAAGCACATTGTTGGCGGCCGTCAGGTCGGCGCGGATGCCGCGGCCGACCAGCTCATTCGCCGTGTCGCGGTCGAAGAAGGCGACGTGGGTCGGCACGTTGCGGCTTTCGGCGATCTTCGCGGCATTGCTGGCCGGCTCGACGCCGAGCACGGGAATCCCGTTGGCGGCGAAATATTGCAGCAGGTAGCCGTCATTCGAGGCGACCTCGACGACCCGCGATGTGCCGTCAAGGCCGAAGCGTTCGGTCATCCTTTCGGCATAGCGCCGGGAGTGGTCCAGCCAGCTCGTCGAGAAGGAAGAGAGATAGTGATAGTCGGCGTTGAAGATTTCGTCGGCAGGCACCGTCTCGGTGGTCTGCACCAGCAGGCATTCAGAACAGACCATCACCTTCAGCGGAAAGGCCTTTTCCCGCGCAATCGCTGCCTCGGTCGGCTCGAGAAAGGAGTTCGACCAGGGCGTTGCGCCGAGGTCGGCGACGACGGTTTCGAGCGGGCTCGAGCAGAAGCGGCAGGAGTGAGACATCAGCGGCCTTTCGTGAATGCGTCGATTTGATCAAGCGTGAGTTCGAGCGGCGGCTTACCTTGGCGCCAGCCATCGTACCAGCGCGCGGTCCAGTCGATTGCCTGCTGCTGGGTGAACCGGGCGCGCCAGCCAAGGCGCTCGGCGGCAAGCGACGGGTCGAGGCCGAGCGTCTGCATCTCGCGCGGCTGCTTCACCGACGAGACATCGTCCCATTCGGGCTCGAGCCCCATTGCCGCCTGGATGGCGTTCGCCACGTCGCGCACGGGGACCTGCGGTTCGGCGGGCGACGGGCCGAAGTTCAGGGCATCGACCTCGCTTGCGCCGTTATAGAGTGCTTCGGCGAAGAGGAAATAGCCGTTCAGACAGTCAAGGACGTGCTGCCACGGGCGCGTCGCGAGCGGGCTGCGGATATTGAGCCTGGCGCCGGAAAGGGCGGCGCGGACGATGTCCGGGACGAGCCGGTCGGCGGAAAAGTCGCCGCCGCCGATCACATTGCCGCCGCGGGCCGTGGCGACGCGGATGCCGCCCTCGTTGAAATAGGCGCTGCGCCAGGTCGCCACGGCGAGCTCGCAGGCAGCCTTGGAGCCGGAATAGGGGTCGTGCCCGCCGAGCGTGTCGCTCTCCTGGAAATGCCGGCCGCTCTCGTCGTTGCGATAGACCTTGTCGGTGGTCACGACGAGAACGGCCTTCACCGAAGGTACCGCGCGTGCGGCCTCCAGCAGCCGGATCGTCCCCATGACGTTGACGTCGAAGGTTTCGGCGGGCGTTGCATAGCTCTCGCGCACCAGCGGCTGGGCCGCCATGTGCAGAATGATCTCCGGCTCGCTTTTCCGCGTGGCAGCGGCCAGCGCCCCTCCGTCGCGGACGTCGCCGAACTGCCCGTCCGGCAGGCCGTCCCCATGCAGAAGCGCATGGAGCGATGGGTCGGAAGCGGGGGGCAGGGCGTAGCCCGTAACTTCAGCGCCCATCTTCGTCAGCCACAGGCCGGCCCAGCTGCCCTTGAAACCCGTGTGGCCGGTCAGGAGGACGCGTTTTCCTCCCCAGAAATTCGGATCGGGCAGGCGGTTCATGGCCAGATCTTCCAGGGCGCGCGGTTCTGCTGCCAGAGCTCCTCGAGCTGGTTCTTGTCGCGCAGCGTATCCATCGGCCGCCAGAAGCCGTCATGGGGAAAGGCCATCAGCTGTCCGTCGCGCGCCAACCCTTCCAGCGGCGCGTTTTCGAAAGCGACGTGGTCGCCGTCGATGCGGTCGAGCACGGAACGGTTCAGCACGAAGAAGCCGCCATTGATGCGGCCGTTGTCGCCGGCCGGCTTTTCGGTGAAGCTGTTCACCTTGCCGGACTCGATCGCCAGCGCGCCGTAGCGTCCCGGCGGCACGACGCTGGTGACCGTCGCCTCGCGGCCGTGCCGGAGGTGGAAATCAGTGAGCGCGCGGATGTCGATGTCGGCGACCCCGTCACCATAGGTAAGGCAGAAGGTGTCGCCGAGATAGCTGCCGACACGCTTCAGGCGGCCGCCGGTCATGGACTCCGGCCCGGTGTCCACGAGGGTTACCCGCCAGGGTTCGGCCTTGCTCGAGTGATAGATCGTCTCGCCCGTCGCCATGTCGAAGGTGACGTCGGACAAATGCAGGATGTAGTTGGAGAAATACTCCTTGATCATGTAGCCGCGGTATCCGAGGCAGATCACGAAATCGGAAAAGCCGTAGTGGCTGTATATCTTCATGATGTGCCAGAGGATCGGGCGCCCGCCGATCTCGATCATCGGCTTGGGTCTCAGGTGGCTTTCCTCGGAGATGCGGGTGCCGTATCCGCCGGCGAGAATGACGACCTTCATGCCCAAACCTGCCTCTGCCAAAACTGCGTCCTTGCGTGGGCTCGCACTCCGCTGAGCCCGGGGTTCATTGGAGCATTTTCTGGACGATTGCAACAATTGCGGTGCCGTGCAGCTGCCGGCTAACCCCAAAGGAGTATAGGCCGCGGTGCCCGCCGTCGCTTGCCGGGGGACCGGCAAAGGCGCAGAATGCCGCCCGCTGGGGCATGGTTCACCGAGGGAGGATCGAATCATGAACGATATGAGCCTCACCAATCTGCAAGCAGGAAAGACGATGATCAGCGCCGCGGCGGTCGAGGCCCTGGCGGCGCGGCTGCGCGGCCGGGTGCTGGACGGGCGCGACCCGGCCTATGACGAGGCGCGCACCATCTGGAACGCGACGGTCGACCGCAGGCCGGGCCTGATCGTGCAGGCAGCCGGCGCCTCCGACGTCATCGATGCGGTCCGCTTCGCGGCGGAGAACCAGTTGCTCGTATCCGTGCGCGGCGGCGGGCACAATATTGCCGGCAATGCGGTCTGCGACGGCGGCCTGATGATCGATCTCTCGCCAATGAAATCGGTGCGCGTCGACCGGACGACCAAGCGGGCCTGGGTCGAGCCCGGCGCGACTCTTGCCGACGTCGACAAGGAAACCCAGGCCTTCCGCCTGGTGCTGCCGACCGGCATCAACTCGACGACCGGCATCGCCGGCCTGACGCTCGGCGGCGGCTTCGGCTGGACCGCGCGCAAATTCGGCCTGACGATCGACAACCTGCTGTCGGCCGATGTGGTGACGGCGAGCGGCGAGCTTGTGCGTGCGAGCCCGACTGAACACCGCGACCTCTTCTGGGGCTTGAGGGGCGGCGGCGGCAATTTCGGCGTCGTCACGGCTTTCGAGTTCCAGCTTCACGAGCTCGGTCCGGACGTCGTCGCGGGACTGGTCGTGCATCCCTTCGCCGAAGCGGAAAGTGTGCTCAAGCAATACCGGCAGGTGCTTGAGACGGCGCCGGACGAACTTACGTGCTGGGCCGTGATGCGGCAGGCGCCGCCCTTGCCGTTCCTTCCCGCCGAGTGGCACGGCAGGGAGGTTCTGCTGCTGGCCATGTGCTATTGCGGCGACCCCGAAGCAGGCGAGAAGCCAACCGCGGACCTGCGTTCCATCGGTGAGCCGATCGCCGATGTCGTCGGCCCCGTTCCCTTCGTCGCCTGGCAGCAGGCCTTCGATCCGCTGCTGGCGCCCGGCGCCCGCAACTACTGGAAGAGCCATGATTTCATGGAGCTTTCGGATCAGACGATCGGCATCCTCACCGATGCCGTCCGGCAATTGCCGGGACCGGAATGCGAGATCTTCGTCGGCCACGTCGGCGGCGCTGCCGGCCGGGTCGCCGTGGAGGAGACCGCCTTCCCGCAGCGCAATTCGCATTTCGTCATGAATGTTCACGCCCGCTGGCGCGAGCCGACAATGGACCAGGCCTGCATCGAGTGGGCGCGGCGGCTCTTCGAGGCGGCCAGGCCCCACGCGGCCGGCACCGCCTACATCAATTTCATGCCCGGGGACGAGGTCGACCGGGTCGAGGCGGCCTATGGCGGCAACTACCGACGTCTCGTCGAGGTCAAGCGCCGCTACGATCCTCAGAACCTGTTCCGGATGAACCAGAACGTGCGCCCGACCGAGTTGCGGGGCGCGGCATGAATGAGACCGGAAGCCATTGACGGGCGCGCGGTGTGACGCGGTGCTTGGCTCCAAGCTGGAGGAGAGGCGCCGCATGGATGACGGATCAGTCCACACGACCTATTTCGCCGTGCGGCAGCGCATGCCGGGCGGTTCCGCGACAAGAGGCGGCGCGGCCGTGCCCTGCTGGGGATGGCCGAGCCGCTTCACCGAGCCAGTTAGACCTGCATCGAACGGGAGGAGGAATTCCCATGTCAGCGATGAGAATGCCAACCGTAGCCGCGCTTGCGGCCCTGATGATCGTCAGCCAAACGGGCTTCGCTGCCGCGCAGACGCCCGAACCGGTTCCGCCGGCCGCGCAAACGCCCGACCAGGACCAGGACGTGCAGGCGGATCGGCCGGATATGGACCGTGGCGACGAAATGCGCGATGGCAGGCGCGGGGATCGCATGCGCGACCGGATGCGGCATGGCGACAGGATGCGGGGAGGGATGATGCACCGGCAGATGATGAAGATCATGTTCGCCATCACCGATGCGGACAACGACGGCGCGCTTTCCTTCGAGGAGATCAGCACAATCCATAAGCGGATCTTCGACAAGGTGGACGCCAACCGCGACGGCAAGGCCACGCCCGAGGAGATCCAGACCTACTTCCACAATTAGCGGATGTCCGATACTTTTGCCTGTTCCCGGGCGGTGACGGCCGCCCGGGACTTGTTACGGGGGCAGGATGACATCACCCAACTTGAAGCGCGTCTACGAGGCGCCGGAAGCGTCGGACGGAACGCGCATCCTCGTCGACCGCCTGTGGCCGCGCGGCATTGCCAAGGACAAGGCTCGGATCGACCTCTGGCTGAAGGACATCGCCCCGAGCGACGCGCTGCGCAAGCGATTTCATGGTAAGCCCGAGGATTGGGAGGCGTTTTCCGCGGCCTATGCGGCGGAACTCGAAGGGGAGGCGGCGCAGGAGGGGGTGCGCGAACTCCATGCACGCATCGCGGAGGGTCCGGTGACGCTGCTCTATGCGGCGCGGGATGAAAGCCGCAACAATGCGGTGGCGCTGAAGGCTTGGCTGGAGGGTAAACGCGAAGGGGGTTCTTCATCGTAGAGATGCGGTCGCACGAACGAGACGGGCGGCCGGCGCATCGATGCTGCTCTTTCGCCCTCATCCCTGTGGTTGTTGTCACAGGGATCCCAGCAGCGCCGCGTCCGCGGCGCGGAAGAATCTTTGCAGCCCAAGGACTTGGGCTGACTGGATTCCTGTGACAAGCACAGGAATGAGGAGGGAGGAGAAGCCCTCCGTACCGCAAGCGAGGAAGCGCAATAGGCTACTGTCGTGTACAGTGGCGTCTGAAAAGACAGCACGGTGCAGTAGCCGGAACACCGAACCAGGAGAACCGTTCAGATGGAATCGACCGCACCCAGCCGCGCTCGCATCTGCCGCGGCTGCTGGGATCAGATGCACGTGCCGATCCCGATCCGGGGGCCGCTGGCGCTTCCGTTTCGCGCTTTCGGGATCACCCGGAGCAAGATGAACCCGAACATCTGCACGATCTGCGAGCGTTCCTTTCGATACGTCAAGAAGCAGCGCCATATATCTGCCACCGCCACTATCCTGTTCGCCGACATCCGCGGCTTCACTGTCCTCTCGGAGCGAATGGACCCGATTATCCTGAGTGAAATCGTCAGCGCCTTCCAGGATGGATGTGCCGAGGCCATCTGGGCTCACGACGGGATCGTCAACAAGCAGATGGGCGACGGCCTGATGGCGATCTTCAATTTCCCGATCAAGATCGAGCATCATGTCGACGCGGCGCTCGCGGCTGCGCTCGACATCCAACGCTCCTGCACGTCGGCCCTCAGGAGCCTGGATGCGCATCTCGACGGTGTTTCGCTCGACGCGCTCGGCGTCGGCGTCGGGGTCCATACCGGTGACGTCGAAATCGGCGAGTTCTCGACCTTCCGCAGCGACTTCACGGCAATCGGCAGTGCTGTCAATCTGGCGGCAAGGCTCGAGTCCCAGGCGGCTGCGGGCGAGATACTGGTCTCGGTCGAGGCAACGGCGCAGGCGCCGGACCTGATGGCCGGCACAGCAAGGCGAACCTACAGCCTCAAAGGGATCGAGCATCCGGTGCCGGCGCACGTTTTGTTGAAGAGCTGAAGGTGACCCGAGCGCCCGTGCGGCGGAGCTTAATGGCGCAGCAGCGCCGGAGGCGAGCGACGGAGCGCGCATTCTCGTAGACCGTCTGTGGCCCCGCGGCATCGCCAAGGACAAGGTGCGGATCGACCTATCAAGGACATTGCGCCGAGCGATGGGTTGCGCAGGTGGCGGTGAAGGAGCTTGTCGAACGGTTGCGGCAGGGGGCGGTGACGCTGCTACATGAGGCGCGGGATGAGAGGCGGATGATGCGGTTGCGCTCAAGGCGTGGCTGGAGAGGACCAGAGAGGGGGTTCGCCAGCATAAAGGCGGGAGGCAGGGATCAGAGGAGGCTGTTGCCGGCACCGCGCGATGTCCGCCCTCCTCATTGCACGAGATTCAGACGGTGAATGTTGAAGAATTCATTGCATTTTGCCTCGTACTGGAAGTGGATATTTTTCAGTGCGTCACGCGAGACACCATCCGAATACAGCGCATTGATATTCCGGCATAATGACTCCTCGGTCTCTCTCCTAAGCCCAAAGCCAGTCGAATAGACCCTTGGACCATCGGCGTTCATCGCAGTCGGCTTTGAGTCAAGTAGTTCCAAGTTCTGGCGGGCGAACGCGAACCCCATAAACACGATGCGCCGCGCCGTTCTAATCGTCGCCCTCATGTCTTCGATGATATCCGGCTCCCTGACCGTTTCGGACCATGTAATCAGATTGTCTGCCGCCTGAACGAACCGGCCCACCTCACCAAATGGAACTTTATCGAGTTCACCTAATTTTCCGTATGGATGGACAATCTTGATGTTTTTGACGATGCCCCGCGCTTCTTCGATAGTCATTCCGTAGAAGCTTCGGGGAAGGGCGTGTTCAAGATAGTGTTCGATGCACCGGTCGTAATTGAAAGTGATGATCGTTATGTTGTGTCCGATCTTTTCTACCTCACTCGCCCTGTAGCCGTTGATCAAAGCCTTCGCGAAGGCCCAAATCCACGTGTTGTCGGCAACATCTAGGTTCTCGCGAAATCCCTTTTCGAAGCTTAAAATCGAATTCATTTCTGCGACGGAGATGGCGTAGGCGATTTGTAATTTTCCCACCTCCGCGATAATTGGATTATCCGAATAGCGGAAAATGTACTCGTCAATACTGTCGGCGCTTTCGATGCCGTCTTTGATCTGCCATGACGCATTTAGGCGCTGATTGAATTCATTAACTTTCGCCGGGTCTTCTCTGCCGAAAATTCGTTCGTAGTATTGAAAAATCGGTGCTGGACCCGCTTGAAGTCTGCCGCCGTAACCCAACACGAAACTACAGTTCTGTTTAATCGTCTGCATTAATCCGGCGCCGACGGGCAAACCGAATTCCTGGCTTGCTCCTGCCCCGATCACGAAAACGGTGTTGTCCTTAAACATGCCCCGCCTTCTCACCACACTTTTGTTAGTTGCACATTGATTGAACTATACTTATGCGAGCGATTCGCGGAAGGGCATCGCGGGATGGCGAGGGAAGACAATGCAGATGATCACTAAGAAAACGGTTCTGGCCATTTTGTATGGCGCGATCATCTGGTTAGTAGGGGAGACGGGTGGTCCGGTCTATGCTGCGGTGATGGTCGGCACCACCACCGTTGCGTATTCGCTCCACGCTGATCGCAAGATGACAGAACTTGAGCAGCGATTGACAGACCTGTCTTGGCGACTTCGTCACGTGATAAAAGACGAGTAGCGGTATACAGTCCCGAAGCCATTTTTAGGAGTTTCCATGCGGCTGATTTCATTGCTGCGTTGACGGTACTCGCGATCACTTTTCTCCATTACGGGACGGCGCTAGCCAATGAAGACCGTCGCGCCCTTCAGGGACTACCTGCTGCATCAAACCATGGAGTTGTCGGAGAAGGAGCGTCCAGCTCTGTTCCAATGACGTTCGTCGGTGCAGTCAATTTGGCAATTTTTCCATGGAAATGGCGCACCCGACAGGATTCGAACCTGTGACCTTTGGAATCGGAATCCAACACTCTATCCAGCTGAGCTACGGGTGCATCCGTTGGCGGCAGGGCCGCCGAAGCAGGCTGTGAGCGGTTCTTAGCCCAGCTTGCGTGCCGCTTCAATGGTCAATTGCAGGAGATTGGGGGGGAATCTCGCTTTCCAATGCGGGCTGTGGTCGCGGCGCATCGCTCATGGTGCGGCGCGGCCCAAGAAAAATGCCGCATCCGGGGATGCGGCATTCAGGCTTGGGCGGATTGGTCGACCAGGACTGCAGCGATGTTCGGGGGGCGCTTCAGGCCCTTGTCGATCTGGCCGCGCCTCAAGCCATCTGCATGGCGCCGGGGCCGGGGATGGCTTTGGCCGGTACCTTGCCCATGATGATCATGCCGAGCACCTCGTCCTTGGTGACGTCCTCTGTGCGGGCGTGGCCGACGACCTGGCCGTTCTTCATCACCGAGACGCGGTCGGCGAGGTCGAAGACGTCGTGGATGTCGTGGCTGATCAGGAAGATGCCGATGCCCTCGCGCTTCAACTGCTTGATGAGCTCGCCGACCTGCGCCGTCTCCTGCGGCCCGAGGGCCGCCGTCGGCTCGTCCATGATCAGGATGCGGGCGTTGAAGAGGATGGCGCGGGCGATCGCCACCGATTGCCGCTGGCCGCCGGAGAGCGCCTTCACCGGTTCCTTGAAGCGCTGGAAGTTGGGGTTGAGGCGGCCCATCACCTCGCGCGCTTTAGCCTCCATCGCCACGTCGTCGAGGGTACCCCAGGGGGTGCGGAGTTCGCGGCCGAGATAGAGGTTGGCGGCGGCGTCGACATTGTCGGCGACGGCGAGCGTCTGGTAGATCGTTTCGATGCCGTATTTCTTGGCGTCGCGCGGGTTGTTGATGTCGGCCGCCTCGCCGTTGATCAGGATCTCGCCGGCATCGCGCTTGTAGGCGCCGGAGAGAATCTTGATCAGCGTCGACTTGCCGGCGCCGTTGTGGCCGAGGAGCGCCACGACCTCGCCGGGGTAGAGATCGACGGAAGCGTTGTCGACCGCGTGGATGCCGCCGAAGGAGATGGAAATGTTCCTCATTTCCACGAGCGGAGTGCGTTGTTCAGTCATTGTTCGAACTCCTGATTACTTGGCGCGGGCGCGGTAGACGGTGTCGAGCCAGACGGCGGTGACGAGCACCATGCCGACGACGATCCGCTGCAGCGGGCTGTCGATGCCGAGCAGCACCATGCCCGACTGCAGCGATTGCATGACGAGCGCGCCGAGCATGGCCCCGGCGATGGTGCCGGTGCCGCCGGCAAGCGAGGTGCCGCCGATGACGGCCGCGGCGATCGTATAGAGCTCGTCAAGCTCGCCCTGCGCATTGGTGGCGGCATTGAGGCGGGCCGTCGAGATCGCCGCGGCAACGGCGCAGAGCATGCCCATCAGCGCGAAGATCCGGACGGTGACCCAGCGGGTCTTGATGCCGGCAAGCTCGGCCGCTTCCGGATTGCCGCCGAGCGCGAAGACGTAGCGGCCGAAGCGCAGGCGCGTGGCGATGAAAGTCATGACGATGCCGATCAGGATGGCGATCAGCACGGGAATGGCGATGCCATGGGCGATGAAGAGGCCTCCCTCCGGCCAGGCGATCCCGTTCGCCTCGGCATATTTGCGGGCGATATTGGTGGGCCAGGGATAGTAGTTGGCGATCGCCACGGCGCCGAGCACGAGGGCGCAGCCGACCGCCGACAGGAAATATTCGGCCCAGATCGGGCGGCGCGGAAAGCCGAAGCGTTTGCGCTGCTTGCGCGAGTGGATGATGCTGGCGACGATCGCGACGCAGGCGATGAGGCCGACGATCCAGCTCGCCGTCGCGCCGATCGACCCTTCCGTGCCGCCGCCCATCAGGCGGAAGGTCGAATCCATCGGGGCGACGGTGCGGCCGCTCGTGACGAACCAGGTGGCGCCGCGCCAGACGAGCAGTCCGCCGAGCGTGACAATGAAAGACGGCACGTTCAGGAAGGCGATGATTATGCCGTGCAGCGCGCCGATGCCGGCGCCGAGCAAGAGGCCCGCAAGGAGCGTGACGATCCAGGTGGCGGGGTGGTTGAAGCCGAGGAGCTGCGGCAGCAGTTCCGCCTGCAGCACGCCCATGATCATGCCGACGAAGCCGAGGATCGAGCCGACCGACAGGTCGATGTTGCGCGTGACGATGACCAGCACCATGCCGGTCGCCATGACGGCGACCGAGGCGGTCTGCACCGACAGGTTCCAGAGGTTGCGCGCCGTCAGGAACAGCCCGCCGGACAACAGATGGAAGCCGATCCAGATGATCAGCATCGCGCCGACCATGCCGAGCAGGCGCGTGTCGATCTCGGTGGCGCGGAAGAAGCGCTTCACCGGGCTCTCTTCCGCGCTGCGGGCGCGATTGAAATGTGCGGTATGTGTCGTATCGGCCATGGCCGCCGTCCCCCACTGATTTTACGTGTTACCGGTCGCTCACGAGGCGTCGCCGCAATCATACCACCCGCGCGAGGAACCGTTCCGACCTCATGCAAACGCCGCAACGGGTGACGTTGCGGCGTTCGAGGTCAATGCAAAAGCCCGTCCGTCACTTGCAGGCGGCGACGGAGCCGGCAGCCACGCCCTGGCAGGCTGCATCCTTGGAAATCCAGCCGGCGTCGATGACGACGTTCAGATTGTCCTTGGTGATCGCCATCGGCGCCAGGAAGACGGATTTCATGGCGACGCCCTTCGGGCCGCCATTGAAGGTCTGGACGCCTTCGATCTCGTCCATCGTCTTGCCGCCGGCGAGGGTGGCGGCAATTTCCGCGGCCTTCTTGCCGAGCTCGCGGGCGTCCTTCCAGACGGAGACCGTCTGCGTGCCGAGCGCCACGCGGTTGAGCGCCGCGTGGTCGCCGTCCTGACCCGAGACCGGAACGGAGCCGGCAAGGCCCTGCGCCGAAAGCGCCGCAATCGCGCCGCCGGCCGTGCCGTCGTTGGAGGCGACGACCGCATCGACCTTGTTGTCGTTGGCAGTCAGGAACTGCTCCATGTTCTTCTGGGCGTTTTCCGGCTTCCAGCCGTCCGTATAGGCTTCGCCGACATTCTTGACCTTGCCGGCGTCGACGGCTTCCTTCAGCACTTCCATCTGGCCGGCGAAGAGGAAGTCGGCGTTCGGATCGGAGGAGGAGCCCTTGATGAAGACGAAGTTGCCTTCCGGCTTCGCCTTGAACACTTCGCGGGCCTGCATGCGACCCACTTCCTTGTTGTCGAAGGTGATGTAGAAGGCGGCCGGGTTTTCGATCAGGCGGTCGTAGCCGACGACCGGAATGCCCTCGGCGGTCGCCTTTTCGATCGCCGGAGCGATCGCGTCGGAGTCCTGCGCAAGCACGATCAGCGCGTTGGCGCCCTGGGCGATCAGCGATTCGATGTCGGTGAGCTGCTTGGCGGCAGAGGACTGCGCGTCGGCGGAGATGTATTTGTCGCCGGAGGCTTCAAGCGCGGCCTTGATGGCGGCCTCGTCGGTCTTCCAGCGTTCTTCCTGGAAGTTCGACCAGGAAACGCCGACGACGAGGTCTTTGGCGACCGCTGCCGAATGCATGGACGCGATGATGGCAGCTCCTGCCATCAGCTTCAAAATGGACTTCATTCTATCCTCCCAAATGGCAGCGCCGCGCGTACGAACCTCCCGCACGCATCCCCGACGAGCCGGTGAACTGCTGCCGCAAACATCGCCGCCGCTTCTCCGGGGCTTTTTTCTCGACAGTCGAGAAAATAAATGTCAGAGTTTTAGAAGGCTGTCAACAAGGCCGGTAAGCTCTTGTTTCGCCAATCCGCAGATGCTTTGAGAGGGCATGTGATCCGCCATCCGCCAATGCCAGGGACATGGAATGCTGACTAAATCGAGCACCGAAGTCGTGCGTCAGCAAAACAGTGCGCTGGTGCTTTCGGCGCTGCGGCGAAAGGGGTCGCTCTCCCACACGGAAATCGCCGAGCAGACCGGTCTGGCCTCGGCGACCATCTCCGTCATCACGGCGGAACTGGAGCGGTCGGGGACGATCGCCAGGACCGAGCAGCATGTTCAGGGCGGCAGGGGGCGCCCGCGCGTTCTCTTTGCGCCGCGGCGGGACTGCGGCTACGTGATCGTCGTGCGCATCTCCTCCGACACCGTTCAGTATTCGCTGGCCGATTATGGCGGCGTGCTGCTCGACCGCTTCGAGGAGGCGCGCAGCCAGGACGCCGGCGGCACGGCGGCTTTCGGAGAGGTTTTCGTGGCGGCGCTCGAGCGTCTGCTGCAGCGCTCGCGCATCGAAAGAGACCGGGTGCTTGCCGTTTCCGTCAGCAGCAAGGGCCTGGTGGCGGGCGATGGCGCGAGGCTCCTCTGGTCACCGGTCTTCGGCAGCGAGGAGCTCGATTTCGCGAGACTGCTCGGTGAGGACTGGCGCGCCCGGGTGATGCTCAGCAACGAGACATTGCTCGTCGCCCAGGCGCTGGCTGCCAAGGCGGAAGAAAAGGACGACGGCTTCAGGGGGCTGGCGGCCATCTCGCTCGGCCACAGCATCGGTCTCGGTCTTGCCCGAAGGGGCCGCTCGGGAGAACTCGACGTTTTCGCGCCGAATTTCGGGCATATGCTGCACGCCTCGTCCGCCGGCCTCTGTCGCTGCGGCTCCTATGGCTGCATCGAGGCTGCGGCCGGTTTCTACGGCATCCTGCGCGCCGCCTTCGAGGTGCCGTCCGACACAATCCCGGCGAAGTTCGTGCCGCTCTCCGAAATGGACAAGATCGCCGCCGGCGCGCGGCAGGGACAGCGCATGCCTGGCTACGCTTTCCGCCAGGCCGGCATCGCGCTCGGCAACGGCATTTCGCGCATGCTCAGTCTCTACGAGCCGATGCCGATCTACGTCACGGGTCAGGGGACGCGGTATTTCGATCTGCTCCAGAAGGGGGTGGAGGAGGGGCTTGCGCAATCGCTGCAGGTGCGTCTCGAAGGCCTGCCGGAGATCACCGTCGTCGGCGACGAGCAGCGCCTCGTCTTCGACGGCCATCTCAACCGGGCCCTGAGCGCCGTCGACAGCGATATCACTGCAGCCGGGCATCCCTAATCTAGACCCCACCACCCGAACGGCTCGGCAGCGAACATTTCAGAGGCGAATTGTCATACTAGTACAATTTACGGTTATTTAGCGTCTCCTTGCGAAGCTGTTTCCGGGACGGGAGACAGCCATGTTCTCAGTTATCGAATGCATAAGCGATCGTCACGACTGGCGGCTGGTTCTGGTGGCGGCGGTCGTCTGTCTGGCCGGCTGCGCGGCGACGATGCTGCTCTTGCAGCGCGCCGAGCGCAGCGAAGGCCTTCAGCGGCACCTCTGGACCGCCGCCTGCTCCTTTGCCTGCGGCGTCGGCGTCTGGTCGACGCATTTCATTGCGATGCTCGCCTATGACGGCGGCCTGCCGATCGGCTACGATGCTTCGGGCACGTTGTTCTCCGTATTCGTTGCGGTGACCGCGTCCTGGATCGCCTTTGCGACCGCCCTCGTCGGCACCTCGCGCTACGCTTTCCCCGGTGCCGGAATTTTCCTCGGCCTCGGCATCGCCGCCATGCATGTAACGGGTATGCGCGCCATCGAGACGCAGGGGCGAATCGCCTTCGATCCCGAAATGAGCTTCGCCGCCGTCCTCTTCGGTCCGCTGATCGCCGCCTTTGCGCTCCATGCCTTCCACGCCCTCGGCGGCGCGCGCAAGCTTGTCGCTTCGACACTGCTCCTCGTGCTGGCGATCTGCGTGCTGCACTTCACCTCGATGAGTGGTGTGACCCTGGTGCCGGACCCGAGCGTGGCGGCAGCGGATGCGTTCGATCCCGTCTGGCTTGCCGGCGTCGTCGTCGTCGCATCGACGACGCTTATCCTCACGGCGATGGGCGCGCTCTTCATCGATCGGCACCTGACGGACCTGCGGGGGCTCGCCAATGCCTCGCTGGAGGGAATGGTGATCGTTTGCAATGGCAGGATCATCGATGCGAACGAGCGGTTTGTCAGCCTCTGCGGCGCGAAGGCGGCCGATCTTGTCGGAAGAAGGCCCGAAGAACTCTTCGCGCCACCGTCAGGACGCGAGCGCCAGATCGACAATGGGCCCGCGGAGGTCGAACTGATCTGCGCCGACGGGCGGCTTGTGCCGGTCGAGCACGTCTGTCGGACGATCGAATATCGCGGCCGGCAATGTGACGTGATCTTCGTGCGGGACCTCAGCGCCCGCAAGGAGGCCGAGAGGACCATCGAGCACCTCGCTCATCATGATGCGCTGACGGACCTTTCCAACCGCAGTTCCTTCGAGAGACGCATGAGCCAGGCGCTGACGGTCGCGGCCGCAAGGAACGAACAGCTCGCCATCTTCTGCCTCGACCTCGATCGGTTCAAGGCCGTCAACGATATCTTCGGCCATGGCGAAGGGGATCGGATCCTGCGCAAGGTTGCCGATCTTCTCCGCGCCGCGGCGGGCGAGGCGGAAACGGTTGCGCGGCTCGGCGGCGACGAATTCGCGATCCTGCAGACCGGGGCCGCCCAGCCGGAGGCGGCGCGGCAATTGTCGGACCGCATCCTCCGGCTCTTTGCCGAGGAGATGGATACCCACCGCGATCCGATGGCGGTCGGCGTCAGCATGGGGGTCGCCATCTACCCCGGCGACGGAACGACGGCCGAGCGGCTCTGCAACAATGCCGATACCGCGCTCTACCGGGCCAAGCAGTCGGGAAAGGGCATCGCCTGCTTTTTCGATGCGGAAATGGATGAGGCGGTGCGCTCGCGCCGGCAGATGGAGAGCGATCTCCGGCATGCGATCCTGCGGCGACAACTGTTCCTCGAATACCAGCCGCTCGTCGACGTCCGCGACGATCGGGTGGTCGGATACGAGGCGCTGCTGCGCTGGAGACATCCGGAGCGCGGGCTCATCGGACCGAACGTCTTCATCCCGATCGCCGAGGAAAGCGGCTCGATCATCCAGATCGGCGAATGGGTGCTGGAGCAGGCCTGCGCCGAAGCGGTCCGCTGGGCGGAGCCGCTGCCCGTTTCCGTCAACATATCGCCGGTTCAGTTCCTCGTGCCGAGTCTTTTCGATCAGATCGCCGCCATCCTGCGGCGCACCGGCCTCGAGCCCCGGCGGTTGGAACTTGAGCTCACAGAGGCCGCGCTGGTGCACAACAGGGAGGATGTGCTGGCGGCGCTCGTGCGGCTGCGCCTGCTCGGCGTGCGGATCGTCATGGACGATTTCGGCACCGGCCATTCGTCGCTCGCCAACCTGCAGACCTTCCCGTTCGACAAGCTGAAGATCGACTGCAGCTTTACGGCGGCGCTCGACAGGGACCCCGCGGCGCATGCGATCATCCGGGCGATCATCGCGCTTGGCCACAGTCTCAGCCTGCCGGTCGTCACCGAGGGTGTCGAAACGGAGCGGCAGAAGCAGATCATCATGGGGGAGGGGTGCCGGCAGATTCAGGGCTTCCTGACCGGCCGGCCGGGCGTTGCGCCGAGTGCCGGAGCGAACCCGTCGTCGGACGCCCCAGCGCTCCGACATGCCGACGCGTAACCTGACTCAGAGACAATAAAGGCCGGGAATGCCCCAGCCCCTAACCGAAATGTGGAATCCAAGTCGATACTGGTGCCGAACCCCCTTGTGGCATGGGTGTTTGGGGCGGTTTATCTTGCTGGAAATATCTTCGTGAAGCATTCTGCGCACTCGCCTGTCGCAAAACTGTCGCTTTAATTGGGGTTTTGCGACAAGGAGGGAACCGCAATATGGAATCGATTATTGAGATTGGGACCATAAAAGATGTTGAGCCATGGGCGCAGCTTCGCGTTGCGCTATGGCCGCATCACTCGCTTGAAGATCATCGAGCTGAGTTGGGCCGGGCGTTTCTTTCAGAAAGTGGAGAAGCCGTCGCGTTCATCGCGCGAAATGCTGTGAATGAAGCTGTCGGTTTTGCTGAGGCCACTTTGCGACATGATTATGTGAATGGATGCAGCAGCTCGCCCGTTCTATTCCTCGAAGGGATTTATGTCCGGCCGTTGACAGGCGAAAGGGTATCGCACGATTGCTTTGCGATGCCGTTGCCGATTGGGGGAAGTCGCTTGGGTGTGTTGAGTTTGGCTCTGACGCGCTGCTTGAGAATTCAGCCAGCCATGCGCTCCATACCGCTTTAGGATTTGAGGAGACACAGCGCGTCGTGTTCTTCCGAAAGCCACTGTAGGCCCACGAGGATGGCTTGTCGCGAAACTCACTCGCAAAAGTTGGAGTTTCGCGACAGACATTTGCTACAGAAAGTATTCTACATTTCAGTAGCGGCCGGGGGACGCCCGGCCTTTGGCATTCAAGATCGCTCCAGTGTCAGGCGAGGCTGATCTGGCGCTTCTCCGCGACCGACCGGACGGCCGCATCGGCAAGGGCGAGCGCCGCGAGGCCATCCCTGCCGGAGGGGGTGATTTCGGCACCCTTTTCGATCGCAGCGATGAAGCTTTCGATCTCGTTGGCATAGGCTTCGGTGTAGCGCGTCATGAAGAAATCATGCAGCGGCGGGCGCGTGTAGCCCTCGCCGGTGGCGATTTCGATCGAGACGGGGCGCTGGTTCTCGGCCGCGACGGCGCCCTTCGAGCCATGCACCTCGATGCGCTGGTCGTAGCCATAGGTGGCGCGGCGCGAATTGGAGATGATCGCCTGCTTGCCGGATGCGGTCTGCAGGATGACGGAGACGCTGTCAAAGTCGCCGGCCTCGCCGATCGCCTTGTCGACCAGCACGGCGGCCGTCGCCGTCACCGAAACCGGCTCCTCGCCGAGCAGGAAGCGCGCCATGTCGAAATCGTGGATGGTCATATCGCGGAAGATGCCGCCCGACCGCTTGATATAGTCGACCGGCGGGGCGCCCGGATCGCGCGAGGTGATCGTCACCATTTCGACGTCGCCGATCGCACCCGCGTCGATCGCCTTGCGCACCGCCATGAAATGCGGGTCGAAGCGGCGGTTGAAGCCGACCATCAGCTTCGCCCCGGTTTCCGAGACCACCTTCATGCATGCCTTGACGCGATCGACGTCGAGATCGATCGGCTTTTCGCAGAAGATCGCCTTGCCGGCTCTGGCGAATCGCTCGATCAGGTCGGCATGCGTGTCCGTCGGCGTGCAGATGACGACGGCGTCGATGTCGGAGGCCGCCTCGATCGCCTCGATTGTGCGAACCTCGCAGCCATAGGCCTTGGCGATCGCCTCCGCCGCGGCCGGAAACGCATCGGCAACCGCGACAAGGACGGCGTCCGGATTGCCGCTGACGGCTTTCGCGTGAACCTTGCCGATGCGTCCGGCGCCCAGAAGACCAAATCTCACTGTCATCTTCGTCTCTCTCGAATTCCGGTTCGAAAACCGGGTGGGTGCGCAATGATATTGACGCTCATCGCGCAGAGGCGTTGCGGGCACGATTGCGTCCGCGGGTAGCAGAATCCGTGAGAGCATAATGGGCGCTCCTTCAGCGCCCCACGCCTGGCTCTCCCGCCGTCAAATCCCGATTCTGGATCCTGCCTTGCGGCAGTTGCGGATAAAAATCGGAACGAAACGGCTAACATCTGTATTTTCGGAATGTTTATTCCATTTATTGATCCGGCGTCAAGCCGGTGACGACCCTTGTCGACGGCACTGCGTGTCTTGTCGGAGCGCTCCCAATACCCGGAAACTGCCCAAATATTATGTCCTTTAGTCGGTATCGATCTGAAGAAATATGCGATAGACGGGAGGCACGCAGTTTCGGCAGAGGCAATGTCATGATGAAATTCATCGACCCGGACCACCCTTTTTATCGGCCCATCTGGATCCGCGTGCTTATCGTTGCGCTGTGCGCGGTATGGACGGCTGTCGAGTTCTATGGTGGCCAGACGATGTGGGCGACGATCTTTCTCGTCGTGACGGCCTATGCCGGAGCGGCTCTGCTGATCTTCTACAAGCCGAAACAGCCGGACGAAAAAACAGACTGAAGCGGGCGACCAGACGAATAGCGGTTAGCTTGCGGAGAGCCGTCGCGACGCTTCGTCGATCAGCATGTTGGCAAGTTTCATTCGGATGGTGGCGTTCGCCCGGAACTCCGGCGGCAGACGGTCGGGGTGGTTGGCGGCCGCAAAACGGCGGCGCTTGGCAGCGAGCGTCAGCCCGGTTTCCCCTTCACCGAGATCAAGCTCGGCCGCGACATCGGCAAGGCTCGTGCGCTGCAGGTGGTCCGGCATGACGCGCGGTTCCCAGGCCTTTTCGGCTGGAGCAAAATCCCGATAGGCCCTGTCGACGGCGCCGAAGGTGGCGGTCGCCCGTGCCGGCGTCTCGAGGATGAAAGCCGGCGAACGGCCGATCGGCGGCTGCAGGCCGTCGCACGCCGCCTCTGCCCCCTGGGGCTGCGTGTCTTCATCGATAGTCTGCTCGGCCATCAGGCGCTCGAGCACGGATTGAAACACCGACATCCCGAACATGGCGCCTCCCGTGATCTGCCGCGCACAACGTTCGCACGCCAATCGAAGTGCCGCGCGAGCCAAGGCGATCTTGCCCATCGAGGATTATGCGGGCCTGATCACGTCCGGCTTTGCTTGAGGATCAGGTCGTAGAGCAGTTTCGCGCTGGGCGGGAGCGCGCGCCCCTCGGCGGTGATCAGGCCATACGGCTTGATGCGGATCGGGAACTCGGTCGGCAGGATGCGGATTTCGCCCGCCTGGGTGCCGTTGCCGGCGACGAGCCGCGCCACATCGAGGGCGACGGGGGCGATCGCGTTCGTGTTGCGGACGATCGACAGCGTCAGGATGATCGAGGATGTGTTGATGACGGTCGAAGGCAGCCGGACGCCGGCCGAGATGAAGCTATCCTCGACGGCGCGACGCAGCAGGGTGCCCGGCGGCTGAAAGACCCAGTCATAACCCGGCAGGTCGTCGGCACTGGCCGAAGCATGGTCGAGCAGCGGGTGACCCTGGCGGACGATCAGGCAGACTTCCTCGAAGCCGATTTCGACCAGGTTGAACAGGCGCGGATTGAGATCGTCCGGGATGCGGCCGACCACGAAATCATGGCGCGCGGCGAGCAACTCGCGTGTCAACACATTGCTGTTGTCGATCTGCACATTGATCTCGATGCCGGGATAGGCCGTTGAAACCTGGCGGATGGCCGGGACGGCGAGGTTGAGGGCGGGGCCGGTGACGGAGCCGAGCGACACCGATCCGCCGCTGCCCGTCTTCAATTCTGTAATTTCGCGCGCGGCCTCGCGCAGTTCGAGAAAGATGGTGCGTGCCCGCCGGGCGAGCGCTTCGCCGTAACTGGTCAATTCGACGCCCCTGGCCACCCGCGCGCAGATCGGGGCCTTCACGATCGCCTCGATTTCGGCGAGCATGCGCGAGGCGGCGGGCTGGGAGACGCCGAGCGATTCGGCCGCGGCGCTGATGCGGCGATGATCGTCGATCGCCAGGATGAGCCGCAAGTGGTTGATCTTCAATCCCGACCGGAAGAGGCCGGTATCGAAGGAGTCGCCTGCCTGGGTTGCGACGCTCGGCTTGCTGTCGAGGGTCATTGTCCGGCCCCGCTATTCAAGAGATTCAAAAATCACACTCTTTAAGAGTCGTATATCAATTTTGGTATGTAAGCAAAGCGATATTGTATTTGACAGTTATGGCAATTGATTCCAGTTTCCACCCATGTGCGCCAGCGCATGCGGGAGTATGCTAAGACAGGGAGGTCTTCCTTTATCTTGAAACGCCGCCGGGGACGATCTCTCCGGGTCGGTGAATCGCTGCGCATATGACGGGGGCTCCGGCCGCCGGCTTCAACACTCAGGGAGAGATCTGATGAAATTGATTACTTCGCTTCTCGCCGCCGCGGCGATGTCCGTCGCAGCTTTCGCTGCGCCGGTATTCGCCCAGGATAAGGGCACGGTCGGCATTTCCATGCCGACGAAGACGTCGACCCGCTGGATTTCCGACGGCGAAACCATGGAGAAGCTGTTCAAGGAAGCCGGCTACACGCCGGACCTGCAGTTCGCCGACGACGACATTCCGAACCAGCTCGCGCAGATCGAGAACATGGTGACGAAGGGCGCGAAGGTTCTCGTCATCGCCGCCATCGACGGCACGACGCTCTCCGACATCCTGCAGAAAGCTGCCGACGCCGGCGTCAAGGTCATCGCCTATGACCGCCTGATTCGCGATTCCGGCAATGTCAACTATTACGCGACCTTCGATAACTTCCAGGTCGGCGTGCTGCAGGCAACCTCGCTCGTCCAGGGCCTGAAGCTCGATGAAGCCAAGGAGCCGAAGAACGTCGAACTCTTCGGTGGTTCGCCGGACGACAACAACGCCTTCTTCTTCTATGACGGCGCGATGTCGGTCCTGCAGCCGCTGATCGACAGCGGCAAGATCGTCGTTAAGTCCGGCCAGATGGGCATGGACCAGGTCGGTACGCTGCGCTGGGACGGTGCGGTTGCTCAGGCCCGCATGGAAAACCTGCTTTCGTCCACCTACACCGATGCCAAGGTCGATGGCGTTCTGTCGCCCTATGACGGTCTCTCCATCGGCATCATCTCGGCTCTGAAGGGCGTCGGCTACGGCTCCGGCGACATGCCGATGCCGATCGTCACCGGCCAGGATGCGGAGCTGCCGTCGGTCAAGTCGATCCTCGCCGGCGAACAGTATTCGACGGTCTTCAAGGACACCCGTGAGCTCGCCAAGGTCACCGTCGGGATGGTCAATGCGATCATGGACGGCAAGGAGCCGGAAGTGAACGACACCAAGACCTATGAAAACGGCGTCAAGGTCGTTCCCTCCTACCTGCTGAAGCCGGTCTCGGTCGACAAGACCAATGCCAAGGACGTTCTCGTCGGCTCCGGCTACTACACGGAAGATCAGATCAACAACTGATCTGGCTCAAGGGTCCGCGGTTGACCGCGGACCCTTTCGCCTGATGCGACGTGCGTCCTTGCAGACGCACCATGGTCGCTGTGATAATTTGAACTGCTCGTGGTTTCCCGGATTGTCGACCGATCCGGGGCCATGCAGCGGGTGGAAGCCTGCAGTCTCTCGCAGATTGCCGCTGGAATGGCTGAATATGGACAACATCATTCTTGAAATGCGGGGCATCACGAAGACGTTCCCGGGCGTCAAGGCGCTCGACAATGTCTCGTTCAAGGTCCGCGAAGGCGAGATCCATGCCCTGGTCGGCGAAAACGGTGCCGGCAAGTCGACCTTGATGAAGGTGCTGAGCGGCGTCTATCCGGCCGGGACCTACGAGGGCGAGATCCACTATGACAGCGAGGAGCGTCGCTTCAGCACGATTGCCGACAGCGAAGAGCTCGGCATCATCATCATCCATCAGGAACTGGCGCTCGTTCCGCTGCTATCGATCGCCGAGAACATCTTCCTCGGCAACGAGATCGCCGACAAGGGCGTTATTCATTGGCCGCAGACCTTCGCCCGGACGCAGGAACTGCTCAAGAAGGTGGGCCTGACCGAGTCTCCCGCGACGCTGATCACCGATATCGGCGTCGGCAAGCAGCAACTGGTGGAGATCGCCAAGGCGCTCTCCAAGAAGGTGCGGCTGCTGATCCTCGACGAGCCGACCGCATCGCTTAACGAAAACGACTCCGACGCGCTTCTGAAGCTGCTCATGGAGTTCCGCAATCAGGGCATGACCTCGATCATCATCTCGCACAAGCTGAACGAGATCAAAAAGGTCGCCGACCAGATCACCATCCTGCGCGACGGCGGCACGGTGGAGACGCTCGACTGTCACAAGGAAGACATCAGCGAGGATCGGATCATCAAGGGAATGGTCGGCCGCGCCATGGAAGACCGCTATCCGCCGCGCGAGCCGAAGATCGGCGATACGCTGCTCGAGGTGAAGAACTGGAATGTGTACCATCAGCATCACCGCGACCGGCAGTTCCTTCACGATGTCAGCTTTACGGTTCGTGCCGGCGAGGTTGTCGGCATCGCCGGGCTGATGGGCGCCGGCCGCACCGAGACGGCGATGAGCATCTTCGGCAAGTCGTGGGGGCACAAGATCACCGGTGAGGTGACGATGCGCGGCCAGCCGGTGGACGTCAGCACGATCCCGCGGGCCATCAAGGCCGGTCTTGCCTATGTAACCGAGGACCGCAAGCAGCTGGGCCTCGTGCTGATCAACAACATCAAGGAGAACACCACGCTCGCCAATCTGAGCGCGGTGGCCGCGAACGGCGTCATCGACGAGCGTCAGGAGAGGAAGGTTGCGGGCGACTACCGCACCAAGCTCCGGATCCGTTCGCATTCGATCTATCAGGAGGCGGTAAACCTCTCGGGTGGCAACCAGCAGAAGGTCGTGCTGTCCAAATGGCTGTTCACCAATCCTGAAGTCCTCATCCTCGACGAGCCGACCCGCGGTATCGACATCGGCGCGAAGTATGAGATCTACACCATCATCAACCAGCTCGCAGCCGAGGGCAAAGGCATCCTGATGATCTCGTCGGAGATGCCGGAGCTGCTCGGAACTTGCGATCGCATCTATG
Organism: Sinorhizobium glycinis; assembly: GCF_001651865.1. Lineage (GTDB taxonomy): Bacteria > Pseudomonadota > Alphaproteobacteria > Rhizobiales > Rhizobiaceae > Sinorhizobium > Sinorhizobium glycinis. The sequence goes on along the minus strand of NZ_LPUX01000047.1, from coordinate 23,833 downwards.
TCATGAACGAGGGCCGCATCGTGGCGGAGCTTTCCAAGGAGGAAGCAAGTCAGGAATCGATCATGCGGGCCATCATGCGTTCAGGGGAGAAACACTAATGGTCGCCGATACGAGCACCCACACCACCAAACCGTCGATCGGGGACTACCTCAGGAACAACATCCGCGAATACGGCCTTCTGGTCGCGCTCGTCATCATCATGCTGTTCTTCCAGTTCGTCACCAGCGGCGTTCTCTTCAGGCCGGTCAACATCACGAATCTGGTGCTGCAGAACTCCTTCATCGTCATCATGGCGCTGGGCATGCTGCTGATCATCGTCGCTGGCCATATCGATCTATCGGTCGGCTCGATCGTCGCTTTTGTCGGGGCGATTTCAGCGATCATGCTTGTCAAATGGGGTCTGCCGGCCATCGTCGTCGTTCCCGCCTGTCTTGTCGTCGGCGGCATCATGGGGGCGGCGCAGGGTTACTGGGTGGCCTATCAGAAGATCCCGTCCTTCATCGTTACGCTCGCGGGCATGCTGGTGTTCCGTGGCATGACCTATGTCGTCCTTGGCGGACGTCCGATCGGGCCGTTCCCGAAGGATTTCCAGATCCTTTCGACCGGCTTCGTTCCTGATTTTCTCTACTTCCTCAACCCGAGCCCGGAGATCATCAAGAACATGGTGGCGCTCGTGGCGGTCCTGGCGCTCGTCGGCTATGCGATTTACGCCGGCCTGCGCAACCGCCGGATCAATGAGCAGCACGGCACCGAGAACGAGCCTTTCGTCTTCTTCGCGGTCCAGATGGCGGTCATCGGCGTCGTCGCCCTGTTCATCGGCTTCCAGCTCTCGACCTATCGCGGCCTGCCGAACGTGCTCATCGTCATGGGCGTGCTGATCGCCGCCTATACCTTCGTCACGACACGCTCGACGATCGGTCGCCGGGTCTATGCAATGGGCGGCAACGAGAAGGCAACCAAGCTCTCCGGCATCAACACCGAACGGCTGACCTTCTACGCCTTCGTCAACATGGGCGTGCTCGCGGCGCTCGCCGGCATGATCATCACGGCGCGGCTGAACTCGGCGACCCCGAAGGCCGGCGTCGGCTTCGAGCTCGACGTCATCGCGGCCTGCTTCATCGGCGGCGCTTCGGCCTCGGGCGGCGTCGGCAAGATCACCGGCGCGGTGATCGGCGCCTTCATCATGGGCGTGATGAACAACGGCATGTCGATCATGGGCATCGGTATCGACTATCAGCAGCTTATCAAGGGCCTCGTGCTGCTCGCAGCCGTGTTCTTCGACGTCTACAACAAGAACAAAGGCAAGGGCTGACCGGATCTCCGGTCGGCTCACACCGACCACATCATGAATGGGCGGCCGACCAAGGCCGCCATAGCTGGGTGGCGCGAGCCACTCTCGAGGCGGAGCATTGCCTTTCCTCATGGAAACGCGTGCCCCGAAGCCAACTCGCTCAGGAAGGATAGAGACGTGCTGATTTCCCAGGTCAGGAAGCAAGACGGATCGATTGCAGTCGCAGTGCGAGCGCCGCGTGAAACGGCGCGCGTGGTCAAGGACGCGAAAAGCGTCTACGCATTGGCAATGGAAGCGGCGAATGCCGGCAAGAGCCTCAAGGAGGTCATCGACGCCAAGGGTCTTGGAGAGGCGATCGATCTCGATGAAGCCTATGCCGAGGGGCGGATGCTGCCGCCGATCACCCACTCCGATCCGGCGCACCTGCATCTGACGGGCACCGGGCTGACGCACCTCGGTTCCGCCGCAACGCGCGATGCGATGCACAAGAAGACCACCGAGGCGGCCGAGGAGACCTTGACCGACTCGATGAAGATGTTCCGGATGGGGCTCGAAGGCGGCAAGCCGAAGCCAGGCGAAAAGGGCGTCCAACCGGAGTGGTTCTACAAGGGCAACGGCACGGCCGCGGTCGCCCCGGGCGAGCCGCTGACGTCGCCCTCCTTTGCCGAGGACGGCGGCGAGGAGCCGGAAATGGCCGGCATCTACGTGATCTCCGACAAGGGCGTGCCCTATCGGCTCGGCTTCGCGGTCGCCAACGAGTTCTCCGACCACAAGACCGAACGGGTCAATTACCTGTGGCTGGCGCATTCGAAGCTCAGGCAGGCAAGCTTCGGCCCGGAAATCCGCATCGGTGCGGCGCCGGACGACATTCGCGGCACCTCGCGCATCCTGCGCGGCGGCAAGGTCCTGTGGGAAAAGCCGTTCCTCTCGGGCGAAGCCAACATGTCCCACAGCTTCGCCAATCTGGAATATCACCACTTCAAATACGGTCTCTTCCGGGAGCCCGGCGATGTGCATGTGCACATGTTCGGGACGGCGACGCTTTCCTTCGGCGACGGCATCCGCACCCAAGCGGGAGACGTCTTCGAGATCGAGGCCAAGGACTTCGGCCTTACGCTCCGCAACCCGCTGGCGATCGCCGCGGAAGAAGAGATCGCCATACATCAGCTCTGATATATCTGCTACAGCAGCGTCGGGCCGCGACGGGCGGCCCTTGCGACAAGAAGACAAGGAGGCTGAAGCCCATGACACTTCACCAGAACCTGATTGCCGGCGAATGGGTCGGCGGCGACGGCGTCGCCAACGTCAATCCGTCGAACACCAACGACGTCATCGGCGAATATGCCCGCGCGACGGCCGAGGACGCGAAGGCGGCGATCGCCGCGGCCAAGGCTGCCTTCCCCGCCTGGGCCCGTTCCGGTATCCTCGAGCGCCACGCCATTCTCAGGAAGACCGCCGACGAGATCCTCGCCCGCAAGGACGAACTCGGCCGGCTGTTGTCGCGCGAGGAGGGCAAGACGCTCGCCGAAGGCATCGGCGAGACGGTCAGGGCCGGGCAGATCTTCGATTTCTTCGCCGGTGAATGCCTGCGCCTGGCGGGCGAGACGCTGCCGTCGGTGCGTCCGAACATCGGCGTCGAGATCAGCCGCGAACCGGTCGGTGTCGTCGGCATCATCACGCCGTGGAATTTCCCGATCGCCATTCCGGCCTGGAAGATCGCCCCGGCGCTCTGCTACGGCAACACCATCGTCTTCAAGCCGGCCGAACTGGTGCCGGGCTGCTCCTGGGCCATCGTCGACATCCTGCATCGCGCCGGCCTGCCGAAGGGCGTGCTGAACCTCGTCATGGGCAAGGGCTCCGTCGTCGGCCAGGCGATGCTCGACAGCCCGGATGTGCAGGCGATCACCTTCACCGGCTCGGTCGGCACGGGAAAACGCGTCGCGATGGCCTCGGTCGAGCATAACCGCAAGTTCCAGCTCGAGATGGGCGGCAAGAACCCGTTCGTCATTCTCGACGATGCCGATCTTTCGGTGGCCGTCGAGGCGGCGGTCAACTCGGCCTTCTTCTCGACCGGCCAGCGCTGCACCGCCTCGTCGCGGGTCATCGTCACCGAGGGCATCCACGACAGGTTCGTCGCGGCGATGGGCGAGCGCATGAAGGGGCTCGTCGTCGACGACGCGCTGAAGGCCGGCACCCATATCGGCCCGGTGGTCGACCAGAGCCAGCTCAACCAGGACACCGACTATATCGCCATCGGCAAGCAGGAAGGCGCTAGGCTCGCCTTCGGCGGCGAACTCATTTCGCGCGACACGCCCGGCTTCTACCTGCAGCCGGCGCTGTTCACCGAGGCGACGAATGCAATGCGCATCTCCCGCGAGGAGATCTTCGGCCCGGTCGCCGCGGTGATCCGCGTCAAGGACTATGACGAGGCGCTTGCCGTCGCCAACGATACGCCGTTCGGGCTGTCCTCCGGCATCGCCACCACCAGCCTCAAGCACGCGACGCATTTCAAGCGCAATGCGGAGGCCGGCATGGTGATGGTCAACCTGCCGACCGCCGGCGTCGATTTCCACGTGCCGTTCGGCGGCCGCAAGGGCTCGTCCTTTGGGCCCCGCGAACAGGGCAAATACGCCGCCGAATTCTACACAACCGTCAAGACAGCCTACACGCTGGCTTAAGACCCAGGACCGGGATGCGGAGGGCAGGTGCCTTCCTCATCCCGCTCTGAAGCCGACGTGTTCCCGCCCGCCCCACGGGCCCGAAGGAAGGAAAAGATGAAGAAGAAAGCTGAGTGGCCGCGCAAGCTGCGTTCGCAGGACTGGTTCGGCGGTACGGGCAAGAATGCCATCATGCACCGCTCCTGGATGAAGAACCAGGGGCTGCCCGCCGACACCTTCGACGGCCGGCCGATCATCGGCATCTGCAACACCTGGTCGGAGCTCACCCCCTGCAACGCGCATCTCAGGGACCTCGCGGAGCGCGTCAAACGCGGCGTCTATGAGGCGGGCGGCTTTCCGGTGGAATTCCCGGTCTTCTCGACCGGCGAAAGCACGCTTCGCCCGACGGCGATGATGTTCCGCAACCTTGCGGCGATGGACGTCGAAGAGGCGATCCGAGGCAATCCGGTCGATGGCGTCGTGCTGCTCGGCGGCTGCGACAAGACGACCCCCAGCCTGCTGATGGGCGCGGCAAGCGTCGATATCCCGGCGATTGTCGTTTCCGGCGGCCCGATGCTGAACGGCAAATGGCGCGGCAAGGATGTCGGCTCCGGCACGGCGATCTGGCAGTTCTCGGAAATGGTCAAGTCCGGCGAAATGACGCTGGAGGAGTTCATGGACGCCGAGCAGGGCATGGCCCGTTCCGCGGGAAGCTGTATGACCATGGGTACGGCCTCGACGATGGCGTCGATGGCCGAGGCCCTCGGCATGACGCTCTCCGGCAACGCCGCCATCCCCGCCGTCGACGCCCGCCGCCGGGTGATCTCGCAGCTCACCGGCCGCCGCATCGTCGAGATGGTCAAGGAAGACCTGAAGCCCTCCGACATCCTGACCAAGCAGGCTTTCGAAAACGCCATCCGCGTCAACGGCGCAGTCGGCGGCTCGACCAATGCGGTGCTGCATCTGCTCGCGCTTGCCGGCCGCATCGGCGTCGATCTCTCGCTCGACGATTGGGACCGGCTCGGCCGCGACGTGCCGACGATCGTCAACCTCCAGCCGTCCGGCAAGTACCTGATGGAGGAGTTCTATTACGCCGGCGGCCTGCCGGTGGTGATCAAGGCGGTCGCCGAGATGGGGCTCTTGCACAACGACGCCATTACCGTCAGCGGCGATACGATCTGGAACGACGTCAAGGGTGTTACCAACTACAACGAAGACGTGATCCTGCCCAAGGAAAAGGCGCTGACGAAGTCCGGCGGCATCGCCGTGCTGCGCGGCAACCTAGCGCCGCGGGGCGCCGTTCTGAAGCCGTCGGCCGCCTCGCCGCACCTGATGCAGCACAAGGGCCGCGCCGTCGTCTTCGAAAGCATCGAGGACTATCACGGCCGCATCAACCGCGAGGATCTCGACATCGACGAGACCTGCATCATGGTGCTGAAATATTGCGGCCCCAAGGGATATCCGGGCATGGCCGAAGTCGGCAATATGGGCCTGCCGCCAAAGGTCTTGAAGAAGGGGATCACCGACATGATCCGCATTTCCGATGCGCGCATGTCCGGCACCGCCTACGGCACCGTCATCCTCCACACCGCGCCGGAAGCCGCCGAAGGCGGCCCGCTGGCGCTCGTCGAGAACGGCGACCTGATCGAGGTCGACATCCCGAACCGCACGCTGCAGCTCCATGTCTCCGACGAGGAACTCGCCCGCCGCCGCGCCGCCTGGGTGTCACCGGTCAAGCCGCTCAACGGCGGGTATGGCGGCCTCTATATCAAGACGGTCATGCAGGCCGATACCGGCGCCGACCTCGACTTCCTCGTCGGGGCGCGCGGCGACCGCATCCCGATGGACCGCGACAGCCATTGATGAGGGGGAGGCGCTTCGCTTGTCAGCCACTGTGCTTCGGATTGCCCCTCTCCTCGGGTTAAACCCGAGGACTAGCCCTCTCCCCGCTTGCGGGGAGAGGGGACTTGGAGTTTGCCGCTCGCTCTTCTTCCGCGGCTGAGGAGAGGTGAGCGTGCCGCGTGTCCCCTTCGCCCCGCTTGCGGGGAGAAGGTGGCCGGCAGGCCGGATGAGGGGCAAACGCTCGCTCCGAGGCCGGGGCCAATGCCCCTACTTCATCACTGGCTCTGCGTCTGGCTCTGTTCACCTTGGCTCTGGCTTTGTGACTGCTGCTGCCTCTGCCGCTCCACCGTCACCGCCACTTTGAGCGTCTCGCTGGCGACGCCGTGGACCAAGCCGGAGACTGGCGCGGCATCGCGGTAGCAGAGGCCGGAGGCAATACGGACATAGCGGTCATCGGGGCAGATCTTGTTGGCTGGATCGAAGCCGACCCAGCCGAGGCTCGGTATGTGTATGTCGGCCCAGGCGTGGCTTGCGGTCTGCTCGGGATGGCCTTCGACCATCAGATAGCCTGAGACGTAGCGGGCCGGCAGGCCGAGCGTCCGGGCCGCCGAGACGAGGATGTGGGCGTGATCCTGGCAGACGCCCTTGCCGCGCTCCAGCGCCTCCTCGGCGGTGGTGCCGGCATGGGTTTCGCCCGGTTCGTAGGCGACCGTTTCGTGAATGACGCCCATCAGCGCGTGCATGCGCTCGAGATCGGTTGCGCCCTCCGCCGACTTCGCGAGCTCGCGGATCAGCTTGCCCGCCTTGCTGAGCGGAGTCTCCCGGGCATAGAGCCAGAGCGGCACATAGGACTGGTGCGCGCCGACGACGCCGGCCCGATCCTCCGTATCCACTTCGCCGCTCGCCTCGATGCGGAAGGTCGTCCGATCCGCGTCGACGCTGACGAGATGCGTGCGGTTGCCGAAGTGGTCGTCGTAGCTGACTTCAACCACGGCGCCTTCGACGAGCGTCCTCCAGTTCAACACCGTCTGGCCTGGCTGTGTCGTCGGCGTCAGCCGCAGCCGCTGCAGCGCATAGGACACCGGCTCGTCGTACTGGTACTCGGTCGTGTGGCTGATTTTCAGGTGCATTCCGCCCTCCCGGACCTCATTGGTAGAACCGGTAGCCGTCGGTTATTTCCTGGCCGAGACGGTTGTTGTGGCTGATGAACTCTTCCAGATATTCGTGCAGGCCGCGATCCATGATGTCGCTGATCGACTGGCTGCGGAGAGAAGCCAGCGTCTCTTCTGCGGTCTCGTGGGCGGCATGCCTCTCGCTGTATTCGCGGGCAAGGTAACCGAGATTGCTGACGATCTTTTCGTAGCAGTAGGCAAGCGAGCGCGGCATGCGGCCGTTCGAAATCAGGAAGTCGGCGATGTTGGCGGGCCTCAGTTCCGCATCGTAGACCCAGCCATAGGCGCGGTGGGCCGAGACGGAGCGCAGGATCGATTCCCACTGCACATTGTCCATCGACGAGCCGACGGCGGAGACGGCCGGCAGCAGCACGTAGTACTTCACATCGAGGATGCGGGCGGTGTTGTCGGCCCGCTCGATGAAGGTGCCGATGCGCGAGAAGTTGAAGATCTCGTTCCTGAGCATCGTGCCATGGAAGGCGCCGCGAATGAGGCCGGCGCGGCGTTTGATGGCATCGATGATCTCGGGCATGTCGGCGGGCCGCACCTTCTTGGCGAGCATCGCCTTCATCTCGATCCAGCATTCGTTGGTCGCTTCCCAGGTCTCGCGGGTCAGTGCCGTGCGGACCATTCGGGCATTGTGGCGGCCGGCCTCGATGCAGGACATGACGCTTGACGGATTGGCGCGGTCGCGCAGCAGGAAATCGATCGCGTCGCCGCTCGTCAGCGCGTCGTGCACTTCGTCATAGAGTTCGCGCACGCCGGCGCTCTGCAGCACGCCGTCCCAGTCGCCCTCGGTCGACTCGCTGCGGGTAAGCGACATGCGCATGCCGGCGTCGATCAGGCGGGCGCCGTTCTCGGCGCGCTCGATATGGCGGAACATCCAGTAGAGGCCGTTTGCAGTTCTTCCCAACATGGCCTCAGTCCTCCAGTACCCAGGTATCCTTGGTGCCGCCACCCTGGCTGGAATTCACCACCAGCGAGCCCTCCTTCAGCGCGACGCGCGTCAAGCCGCCGGGAATGATCTGCACCTTGTCGGAAACGAGCACGTAGGGACGCAAATCGACGTGCCGCGGCGCTATGCCCTTGTTGACGAGGATCGGCACGGTCGAGAGCGACAATGTCGGCTGGGCGATATAGTTGCCGGGGCGCTCCTTGAGCTTCTCGGCGAAGGCGGCACGCTCCCGCTTGGTCGCCGTCGGGCCGACGAGCATGCCGTAGCCGCCGGAGCCGTGGACTTCCTTGACAACGAGTTCTTCCAGATGCTCGAGCACGTATTTGAGGCTCTGCGGCTCGGAGCAGCGCCAGGTGGGGACGTTCTCGAGCAGCGGCTTGCGGCCGGTATAGAACTCGACGATTTCCGGCATGTAGGAATAGATCGCCTTGTCGTCGGAGATCCCGGTGCCGGGCGCGTTGGCGATGGTGATGTTGCCGGCGCGATAGACGTCCATGATGCCGGGAATGCCGAGCGCCGAATCCGGGCGGAAGGTCAAGGGGTCGAGGAAGTCGTCGTCGACGCGGCGGTAAAGCACGTCGATCGCCTCGTAGCCGCGCGTCGTGCGCATCTTCACCTTACCGTCGATGACCCTGAGATCCGATCCCTCCACCAGTTCGACGCCCATCATGTCAGCGAGGAAGGCGTGCTCGTAGAAGGCGGAATTGTAGATGCCGGGCGTCAGCACGGCGACGCGCGGCTTGCCGGCGCAGCCGGGAGGCGCCAGCGAGGACAGGCTCTGACGGAGCAGATAGGGATAGTTTTCCACCGGCCGGACCCGGTTCTCATGGAAGAGTTCCGGGAACATCTGCATCATGGTTTCCCGGTTTTCCAGCATGTAGCTGACACCGGAGGGCGTGCGGGCATTGTCTTCCAGCACGTAGAACTGGTCTTCGCCGGTGCGCACGATATCCGTGCCGACAATGTGGGTATAGACGCCGCCGGGCGGCCGGAAACCGATCATCTGCGGCAGGAAGGCGTCGTTCTTTTCGATCAGTTCGCGCGGGATTCGGCCGGCGCGGATGATTTCCTGCTTGTGATAGATGTCGTCCAGGAAGGCATTCAGCGCAATCACGCGCTGTTCGATGCCTTGGGCGAGGCGGCGCCATTCGCGGCCGGAGATAATGCGGGGAATGAGGTCGAAGGGGATGAGCTTTTCGGAGGAATCGGCATGTCCGTAGACCGCGAAGGTGATGCCCGTCTTACGAAAGATGTTTTCCGCTTCTTTCGATTTCGCTATGAGCCGGTTTCTGTCCTGGCTGGCGTACCATTGATGATAGGTCGAATATGGCTGGCGCGGGCTGCTGTCCGCATTGATCATTTCATCAAATGCCAAAGGCGTGGTCCCCTTATTTTTGTTCATTTGAGTACAACGTTTGCCGCAATGCAAGAAGCGTGCACGTTCGCGCGTGAAGAATTTTCGGCTTGGCTCAGTCCGCAATTTGAAAGCGCTAAGGCCCTCTCACTCGCGGGTATAATGCCGTCGGATTTCTCCTGCCGATCGGTAAATGGGCAGATGCCTGGATTTTCGGCGTCCCACCGCAGGTTGTCGTTGCGCCGGGGGCGCTTTGCCGATCTTGTTCATCGATGGGCCAGGAGTAAAATGTCTGCGCCGGTTAGATGGTGACGCCAGGCAGCGACGGCATGGATGCAATATACGAGATCGCCGAACGGCCGGCGCAACGGGTCACCGGCAGGCTCTGGCATGGCACATTTATCGAGGCGGCCGACGGCGCCATCCACAGGCTGATCGCCGAGACGCAGGAACATCGCCGTCGCACGCACCCGCGGGATCTGCCGCTCTGATAGGCCTTTCCTGGAATGTCCGGCCGGAAGGCTTTACCTATCTCATCGGCTATGTCGGCGAAGATCACACGACCTTTGCCGCGCCTGAGCACATGGACCTGCCGGCCATGCGCTTTGCCGCGACGATGCATCATCCTGATGGAGGAGATATTCTCGTCCAGTACCGCAAGATGTTCGATTGGATCGCAGCGGCGGGCTACGCCGTCGATCAGACCCATCTTCACTATCGCGAAGAATACGGGCCCGGCTTCGTTTCCCCGTCTGCTTCCGCTCTCCGCCTGATGGTTCCGATTCGCTGATCGCAACCATCAGAAAAATTGCTTTGACCACGTGTTGCACGCGGTCTATCGCCCGCGCACCGGTCTCGCTCGGATCTTGGTGATCCGCCTCACTTGACCGGCCTCAGTGGGGAAACAACCGATGATGCTTGCCCGCCTGGCCCCGGCCATTTTCGTGCTGCTCTGGTCCACGGGCTGGGTGGTCGCGAAATACGCGGCGTTCTTTGCCGATCCGCTGACCTTCCTGGCGCTGCGTTACAGCTTGGCGATCGTGCTCTTCATCGGTTTCTGCGCAGCGACCGGTGCGCGCTGGCCCCGCTCCTGGAGCTTGATTGGCCACGCGGTCGTGTCCGGGATCCTCCTGCACGGTCTCTATCTAGGCGCCGTGTGGTGGGCGATAGGGCAGGGGGTGCCTGCGGCCATATCGGGCATCATCGCCGGGTTGCAGCCATTGATGACGGCGGCGGTCGCGCCGTTTCTCATCGGCGAGAATCTCAGCCGGCAGCAGCGGCTCGGGCTGGCGCTCGGCTTTTGCGGCATCGCGCTCGCGGTCCTGCCGAAGACGCTCGCGATTGACACCGCATCGACGCCGATCCATTTCCTGCCGGTGGCCGTCAACGTGCTTGGCATGGCGGCTGTGACCTACGGCACGCTTTACCAGAAGCGATATCTGCAGAACGGCGACATCCGGTCGATCGCCGCCCTGCAATATGTCGGCGCGCTGATCGTCACCGTGCCGCTGGCCTTGATGCTCGAGGACCTGCGCGTCACCTGGAACCTCCAACTCGTCGCAGCCCTTGCCTGGTCGGTTCTTGGCCTGTCGATGGGAGCGATCGCGCTGCTGCTCTATCTCATCCGCCGCGGCCAGGTGTCGCGCGCCGCATCCCTCATCTATCTCGTGCCGCCGCTCGCGGCCCTACAGGCGGCACTCTTCTTCGGCGAAGCCCTGACTTGGCCGATGATCGTCGGCACGATCGTCGCGGTGACGGGCGTCTACCTCACAAATCGCAAGGCAAACGGCGAGGCACCCGCAGGAGAGCGGGGAATCAATGTTGCGGCGAGTTCAGTGAAATAGAGGCATATCGATGACCAAGGCATTGCTGATAATCGACCTACAGAACGCGATCCTTTCAGGGAAAGGCACAGCAGATCGGCAGCCGCATATCGATGCGGCGTTAAACGAAACCGTTACGCGACTGAGCGCCCTCAAAGAAAGCGCCCGATCCGCCGGCGTTCTGGTTGTATTGGTCCAACATGACGGTGGCGAGGAGCACCGCTTGGCCGTCGGTACGCCTGGCTGGGCTTTCCGCGAAGAGATTGCGCCTGCCCAGGGCGACGCCGTCGTTCATAAGAAGAGCTGCGACTCGTTTTTCGGGACCGATCTTGCCGAGCGCCTCGAGGAGCGTTCGGTCACGCACCTGGTCATCGGCGGATGCATGTCCGAGTTCTGTGTCGATACCACCGTGCGGCGGGCCGTTTCGCTCGGATATGATGTGACGCTGATTGCCGACGGCCACACGACGGCGGATTCGGGGGCCTTGCTCTTTCCCGCGATCGTTGCGCATCACAACCACACGCTTGATGGCTTCGATGCGGGCAGGGCCAAGGTCGAGGTCCGGCCGCTGCCGAAATAGCCCTCTGACGGAAAAGGCGGAGCGCCAGCCGACGGCGCTTCGCGAAAACTCGACCGCGGAGGAAGTCCGCGGCCGAGCGCGCATAATCTGGCCTCTTATCGAGAGAGCCCTACTGCATGTCTCTTAAATCGACCTCGATTTGATTAAGGACAAAGGGATGCAGCAATTCAAAGTGCTACAGCGACCTTTGCGCGTCTGATAAGACGCGCGGCGCTGTAGGCAGCGGGTCACCGTCACTCAGCCCTGCCGGCCGCCATTGTCGGCGCGGCGCATGCCTTGACCACGCTCGCGGCGATTGCCGGGTTGCCCTTCGCCGTGACGCCGGCCGTCCTGTTTCGGGCCTGGGCGACCGTGATGCTTCCGGTTTTCGTGGTTGCGGTTGCCTTCCGACCGGCCGTCGTGATGCCCGTGGCCCGCGGCGCGGTGATCGCGGCGTTCGTTTTTCTGCGGGCGGTCGTCGCGCAGCAAGTCGTCGCCGGCGAACCCACCGGTCACGGCCGGCTCACGCGCGGGCCGTTTCGGGCGCTGGCCACCACCGTTGCCGCGATGCTGACCACCGCCGTTGCCGCGCTGCTGGCCATTGCCACGACCGCCGCGTCCCTTGGAGGACCGGGCCTGGTCGGCCGGCGCTTCGCCGCTGGCAATCTCGATTTGAATGCCCATGAGCTTTTCGATGTCGCGCAGCAGGCGGATTTCGTCCGGCGTGCAGAAGGCGATCGCAATGCCATCGCGGCCATTGCGGGCAGTGCGGCCGATGCGATGCACATAGGCATCCGGCACTTCCGGCAGATCGTAGTTGTAGACGTGGGTGACGCCCGGAATGTCGATGCCGCGGGCGGCGACGTCGGTCGCGACCAGCACGCGGATTTCGCCATCGCGGAAACCTTTCAGGGCTCGCTCGCGCTGGCCTTGGCTCTTGTTGCCATGGATCGAGGCGGCCTTGAAGCCGACATGGTCGAGATGCTTCATCAGCTTTTCGGCGCCGTGCTTGGTGCGGCTGAAGACCAACGACAGACCATCGGGATTGTCGGTGAGCGACTGCTTGAGGATCGTGGTCTTCAGGTCCTTGCCGGGGACGAAATGGACATACTGCTCGATCTTGTCGGCGGCTTTGCCCGGCGGCGTCACCTCGACCTTGAGCGGGTCGGTCAGGTACTCGCCGGCAAGCTCGGCGATCTGCTTGGGCATCGTTGCGGAGAAGAGCAGGGTCTGTCGGTTCTTCGGGACCAGCTTCGAAATCTTGCGGAGATCATGGATGAAGCCGAGGTCGAGCATCTGGTCGGCTTCGTCGAGAACGAGGTAGCGCCCTTGCGTCAGCGTTACGGCTTTGCGGGCGACGAGGTCGAGCAGGCGGCCGGGCGTTGCGACGAGAATGTCGACGCCGCGGGCGAGTTGTTCGGTTTGCTTGTTGATCGAGACGCCGCCGACCACGACGCCGATCTTCAGCGGGCTCTTCTTCACGAAGAGCTTGAGGTTGGTGGCGATCTGGTTGACGAGTTCGCGGGTGGGCGCAAGCACCAGCGCGCGGATGTTGCGCGGGTCGGCGCGCCGACCATCGGCCAGAAGTTTCTCGATCATCGGCAGGCCGAAGGCGGCGGTCTTGCCGGTGCCCGTCTGGGCGAGACCAATGAGGTCATGACCCTTGAGGACAAGCGGAATGGCCTGCGTCTGAATGGGCGTCGGCTTCTCGAAGCCATTGGCGGAGAGGGTCGCCAGGATCTCCTGCGAGAGGCCGAGCTCTTTGAAAGTGGACAATGCATGTACCTTTCGGGGGCGCCAAACAGATGCGCCGGAATCGCCTCTTGCAATTCCGGTGTCGTCTGGCGTCAAGAACCCCGCGTGAATTGGGAACTTGTGGGTTAGAGAAATTCGTCAAGCGCCTGCGCTGCCGCTGAGTTGCGGCGTGTCTCGCGCTATTCCTTCTTCCCGACTTAAAGTGTCTGCCGAGGGCGCGCTCACGCGGCGGCCGGAAGGTGACGCGCTGTCCATGTCGTTGTTTTGGTCCGAAAAGTCAAGCTGCATCTTTCGCGAGTGCAAGAATTAGTGTCCTGCATCCGCTTCGTCCGAAGCTGCGTCGCCGGGGAGAATCGGGAGAAGCGCGTGGCCAGGCATCCTGCATGAAAGCCTTGCAGAACAAACGCCGGAGCGTACAATTCTGCGGCTCGGCCTCGGCATTTTCGGCACTTGCAGCTGAAGGCCAGGTGCGAACAGTGCCAGGAATTGCGTGGTCCAGGTCGGCAGGAGCGGGAGCAATACGGGCCGGCGCCGAAACCCAGTTTTGATGCCTATCTTGCGCGCTTGCAGCCAAGCCGCAGGACGTCGGACAAAAATGGACCTTTGGCGAACGGGAACCTGACGCGGATTCAACCGTTCCGTCCCAGTAGTCTTCGCCGACCTATCTTCCAATCGAGACACAGGAGAGGAACCAGTGCGGAACCGGATTTGGATACTGGCAGCCGATGGCAATGCGGCGCGCATCGTCAAGGACGTCAATTTGCTGAAGGACGGGCGTCAGCAGCCGGAAGTGGAATCCTACGAGATAGAGGGGAGACGCGCTCAAGACATCATGGCCGACAAGCCGGGACGCAGCCATTCGTCGGTGGGACATGGCCGCTCGGCGATGGAATACAGCAGCGATCCCGTGCGCGAGGAACAACACCGTTTCGCCATCGAGATCGCCGAGAAGCTCGACCATTATGCGTTGGAGAACGCCTTCGAGAACCTGGTGATCTGCGCTGCGCCGAGGACTTTGGGCGACCTTCGGAAGCTGCTCTCCCAGCACGTAAAGGACAAGACCGTTGCCGAGATCGATCGCAACTGCGTCGCCGTGCCGACCGATCAGCTGATTGCAACGGTCAAGTCCGTAGTATTTCCCGGATAGATAGCTTCAGGGCTTGTCGCCGCGCAGCATTTCGCGTTTGCCCGCAAAGCCCGGAAGACGCTCGACCGCGAAGCCGGCGGCGGCGAGATTGCGGCGCACGAAACCCGCCGCAGCATAGGTGGCGAAGGTACCGCCCCGGACGGTCTTGTCGAAAACCGCCTGCATGAGTTCCTGCGACCACATGTCGGGGTTGCGGGACGGCGCGAAACCGTCGAGGTACCAGGCGTCGAAGCTTTCCGGAGATTGCGAGACGCTCTCGAGCGCCATGCCGCAGACCACGGTCAAGCGCACGCCGCCGAAGTCGATGTCGATGCGGCCGGCTGGCGCATCCGGCCAATCGGCGACAAGCGCCTGACGCTCCGTGTCGATCTCCGGCCAACGAGAGAGTGCCCGATCGATCTCGCCGGCGCGCATCGGGAAGCGCTCGAAGGAGACGAAATGCAGGCGGCCATCGAGGACCTGCGCCCCATTCCAGTGCCGCCAAGTCTCACAGAAATTCAGGCCGGTGCCGAAGCCGAGCTCGCCGATCGTGAAGGCGCCGCCTGTGCTCCAGCGGGCCGGCAGCCGGTTGCCGCTCAGGAAAACATGGCCGCATTCCAGCCGGCCATCGGTGCGGCAGTAAAAGTGATCGCCAAATTCCACCGAATAAGGCATATCGCCGGCGTGCCATTCAAGGCTTTGGTTTGCGGGCGGCTGGCTCTGGCGCAGATCGGTCTCTGTCATGGCAATGGCGATAGACTTGCGGCCGGATAAGGTCAATCGATGAGCGAAGTTTTGATCGTTGGCGGCGGAATCATGGGGCTCTGGGCAGCGCTCATGGCCGGTCGTGCCGGCATCGAAACGCGCCTCCTCGAGCGAAAGAGCATCGGTGCAGGAGCGAGCGGCGGTCTGCTCGGCGCGTTGATGCCGCATATGCCGGACCGCTGGAACGCCAAGAAGCAGTTCCAGTTCGAGGCGCTGGTTTCCCTTGAGAACGAGATCGCCCGGCTGGAAGCCGAGACCGGACGTTCGGCAGGCTACCGCCGCTCGGGCCGGATCATGCCGCTCGGCAGACAGCATCTGCGCGAGATCGCGCTCGGCCACGAGCGGGACGCTGAGCGACACTGGATTGCGGGCGATCGGCGTTTCCATTGGCGCGTCGGCGACGCCGGTTTCGGAGATTGGTTGGCGGCGGATTCGGCACCTTTCGGGGTCATCCACGACACGCTTGCGGCGCGTGTGGCGCCACGCTACCTACTGGCGACACTACGGGCGGCGTTAGCTCAGTTTCCTCATGTCCGGGTCGAAGAGGGCGCCGAGGTTTCGGCGATCGACCCGCAGCGTGGCCGGCTGGCGCTTGCCGACCAGCGCGAGTTGCCGTTCGGGCATTGCATTCTCTCCGCAGGCGTCGCGAGTTTTCCCTTGATCGACCGACTGGCGGAGCGGCCGCAGGCAACGAGCGGCGGTGCCGTCAAGGGGCAGGCGGCGCTGCTTCGGGCCGACGTCGATCCCAGTTCGCCGATCATCTTCACCGACGGCGTCTACATCGTTCCGCATGAAAACGGCCATGTGGCCGTCGGCAGCACCAGCGAAAATCAATTCTCCGAACCGTTCTCGACGGATGCGCAACTGGACGCGCTGATCGATCGCGCTGCCGCTCTGGCGCCGATCCTGCGCGGCGCGCCGGTCGTCGAGCGTTGGGCCGGACTGCGCCCGAAGGCTACGGGTCGGGAGCCGATGGTCGGCCGACATCCCGATCATGAGAGGCTGTCGGTGCTGACGGGCGGCTTCAAGGTCAGTTTCGGAATGGCGCATGTTCTGGCGCGCTTCGTCATCGACGAGCTTGCCGGGCGAACGAGCATCGAGCTGCCGCAGTCCTTCCGGTGCGAAACCCATATCGCAAGCCTGCGATAGCCCCATCCGACTTCGTCAATCTGTCACGCAAATCACCTAAGAGGCGGCTGTCGAACGGAATTTCGGAGCCCTGCAATGCGGTACGCCATTTGTTTTACGCCGCCGATCGGAGACCCGCTGTCCGCGGCGGCGGCGAGTTGGCTCGGCCGCAGCGTCTATTCGGGCGAGCCCGTCGAACCGCCATCGATCGCCGGCCTTCGCGTTTCGGAGATCGCCTATCACACGGCGGTTCCGCGCCGCTTCGGCTTTCACGCCATGATCATGGCGCCGTTCCGCCTCGCCGAAGGCGTCGATGAAGCGCAGCTGCTGAGAACGCTGATGCATTTCACCAGCGCCGAAACGCCGTTCGCGATCGAGCGGCTGGAAATCGGGCGCATCAGCCAGTGCCTGGGCTTGCTGCCGATGCTGCCGATCCCTGCGATGCACATGCTCGCCACGCGGGTTCTGCAGGCGTTCGACCGCTTCCGGGCGCCGCTCAGCGAGGAGGAGATCGAACGGTCCGATCCAGACCGGTTGACGGCGCCGCAATTCGCCAATCTGCATCGGTGGGGCGATCCCTTCGTGATGGAGGAGTACCGCTTCCACTTGAAGCTCACCGGTTCCCTGGCGGTGGACGTCGGGCGACGGCTGGAGGCGCCATTGCGGGAAGTCTTCGAACCGCATCTGATGAAGCCGCTCGCGGTCGACAGCCTTGCCTTGCTCGTCGAAACGGAGAAGGGGGCGCCGATGCGCGTCCATTCCCAGCATCCGCTCGGCAAGGTCTCCGGCCGTCCACAAGGTAAAAGGGCGGTCCGGATCGAGGCGCAACTCAGCGCGTCTGGTGACGCTCGAGGTCCTTGGCCACTCGCAGCTAGTTCTCTTTCGGCGATCCGCTAAGCTCCTCTCCCGCCGTCATTTTCATCTCGACAATCCGGTGCGCGGTGTTACCGTCTCGGAAAAAATCGAAGGTGATTTCATGGCCGAGACTTCCTATCCGCGCGACCTCATTGGCTACGGGCGCACGCCGCCGCAGCCACATTGGCCGGGCGATGCGCGCATCGCCGTGCAATTCGTCCTGAACTATGAGGAGGGCGGGGAAAGCTGCATTCTCGATGGAGATCCGGCGTCCGAGTGCCTGCTGTCGGAAATTGTCGGCGCCCAGCCCTGGGCGGGTCAGCGCAACCTCAACATGGAATCCATCTACGAATACGGGGCCCGGGCCGGCTTCTGGCGGCTGTGGCGCATGTTCACGCGCCGCGGTGTGACGCTGACGGTCTATGGCGTGACGCTCGCCATGGCCCGCAACCCGGAGGCGGTTGCAGCGATGAAGGAGGCCGGGTGGGAGATCGCCAGCCACGGGCTGCGCTGGCTCGAATACAAGGATTTTCCGGAGGAAGTCGAGCGCGAGCACATTCGCGAGGTGGTGCGGCTCCATACGGAACTGACGGGTGAGCGCCCGCTCGGCATCTATCAGGGCAAGCCTTCGGTCAACACGCTGAAACTCGTGCTGGAGGAGGGCGGCTTCCTCTATTCCTGCGATTCCTATGCGGACGAACTTCCCTATTGGGTTCCGGGGCTGACACCCGACAAGCCGCACCTCATCATTCCCTATACGCTCGACGCCAACGACATGCGCTTTGCCACCAGTCAGGGCTTCAATTCCGGCGACCAGTTCTTCACCTACCTCAAGGACACGTTCGACGTGCTTTATGAGGAGGGCAGGGAAGGCAGCCCGAAGATGATGAATGTCGGCCTGCATTGCCGTCTCGTCGGCCGTCCCGGCCGGGCGGCGGCGCTCGCCCGCTTCGTCGATTACGTCCTGTCGCACGACAAGGTATGGGTACCGCGGCGAATCGATATCGCCCGCCACTGGTACGAACGTCACGGGCCGGAAGGACTGCGCTGATGTCGGATCGCGAGGACTTCGTCCGCCGTTTCGGCGGTATCTTCGAACATTCACCCTGGGTGGCGGAGCGCGCATTCGACCATGCCGCCTCGTCCGGGTTGACGGCTGGCAACGTCCATTCGGCGCTCTGCAATGCATTTCGCGCGGCCTCGCCCGCAGAGCGCCTCGCGGTCTTGCGCGCACATCCCGATCTTGCCGGCAAGCTCGCCCTCGCCGGAGAACTCACCGCCGACTCGAGCTCCGAGCAGGCATCGGCAGGTCTCGACCGGCTTTCGCTGGAAGAGCATGCGCGCTTCACGGAACTCAACGCCGCCTATACGAAAAAATTCGGCTTCCCATTCATCATCGCGGTCAAGGGATTGACGAAGGAGGAGATCCTCGCTGCTTTCGAGCAACGGATTGACAATTCCGCGGAAGAGGAATTTGAAACCGCCTGCGCGCAGGTCGAGCAGATCGCACGGCTGCGGCTCGGTTCCATGCTTCCGGGAGAAAACAATGCCTGACAAGACCGTTCCCGAATTGCCTGCCGGCGCCGTTTCGCGCCCTCGGCTCCCTGCCTGGAGAGCCGGAGCCCAGGCCTGATGTCTCATCTTCTTTCGATCGAGCCCCTGACGAAGGAGGCCTTCGCCCCGTTCGGCAGCGTCATCGAGGCCGATCCGGCGTCGGCGCGATTGATCAATGGCGGCAATACGCAGCGGTTCCATGCGCTTGCCGAGGCCGACATTGTCGGGGAGGGCGCCCGGGTCATCATCAACATCTTTCGCGGCCAGCCCCGGTCCTTCCCCTACCGGCTCACCATGATGGAGCGGCATCCGCTTGGAAGCCAGAGCTTTTCCCCGCTTCAAGATCGGCCCTGGCTGGCAGTTGTCGCCGCGGACGAAGGTGGACGCCCGGGCAGGCCGCGGGTCTTTCTGGCGAGTGGCCGTCAAGGGGTCAATTATGGTCGCAATGTCTGGCACCATCCGCTGATGGCGGTCGATGCCGTCTGCGATTTCCTCGTCGTCGATCGCGACGGACCTGGCGACAATCTCGAGGAGTTCTTCTACGAAGAGCCTTTCGTCATCCCAGACCTGCCTTCGAAGGAGAACGTCCGATGAGCAAGAGCGGCCGCCTGACCACCCATGTTCTCGATACCGCGCTCGGCAAGCCGGCAGAGGGGTTGCGCATCGATCTCTATCGGCTGGACGGCGAGAAGCGGCAGTTGATCCGCACGGTCAGCACGAACAGCGACGGCCGGGTCGACGGGCCGCTCGCGGAGGGAGAGACATTCAAGGCGGGGCAATACGAGCTGCTCTTCCACGCGGGCGACTATTTGCGTTCGGCCGGAGTGGCGCTTGTCGAGCCGGCCTTCCTCGACCTCATCCCGCTGCGGTTCGGTATCGCCGATCCCGCCAGCCACTATCACGTGCCTCTGCTGCTCTCGCCCTACGCCTACTCTACCTATCGCGGCAGCTGAATCGCTGCCCCTGACACGCTACATCGCGTATTCGGCGAGGACGTCGCGACCGACATCGGCGATATTGCGCTTGCCGCACAGCGCCATGGTGACGTCCATCTCCTTGCGGATGATGTCGAGGGCGAGGGTCACACCGTCCTTGCCCATCGCCCCGAGACCGTAGAGGAAGGGGCGGCCGATGAAGGTGCCCTTTGCACCCAGCGCGACGGCCTTCAACACGTCCTGCCCGGAGCGGATGCCGCCGTCGAGATGGACCTCGATCTGATCACCGACCGCATCGACGATCTTCGGTAGCATGCTGATCGAAGACGGCGCCCCGTCGAGCTGGCGGCCGCCGTGATTCGAGACGATGATCGCGTCGGCGCCGGTTTTCGCTGCCATTTTCGCATCTTCCGGATCGAGGATGCCCTTCAGGATGAGCGGGCCGCCCCAGCGCTCCTTGATCCACTCGACGTCTTTCCAGGAGAGCTGAGGATCGAACTGCTCGGCTGTCCAGGCATGAAGCGAAGAGAGGTCGGTGACGCTCTTGGCGTGGCCGACGATGTTGCGGAAGGTGCGCCGGTTCGTGCCGAGCATCTTCATGCACCAGCGCGGTCGTGTCGCCATCATCCAGAGATGTTTGGGCGTCATGCGCGGCGGTGCCGACAGGCCGTTGCGAAGATCCTTGTGGCGCTGGCCGAGAATCTGCAGGTCGAGCGTCAGGACGAGGGCCGAGCATTTTGCGGCCTTGGCGCGGTCGATGAGGTTGAGCACGAATTCACGCTCGCGCATGACATAGAGTTGAAACCAGAAAGGCTTCGTCGTCACCGAGGCGACGTCCTCGATCGAGCAGATGCTCATGGTCGAGAGCGTGAAGGGTACGCCATAGGCCTCGGCCGCCTGGGCCGCCAGCATCTCGCCGTCGGCGTGCTGCATGCCGGTGAGGCCTGTCGGGGCAAGGGCGACGGGCATCGACACCTTCTGGTCGATCATCGTCGTTTCGAGCGAGCGATTGGTCATGTCGACCAGCACCCGCTGGCGCAGCTTGATCTTCGCGAAATCCTCCTCGTTCGCCCGATAGGTTCCCTCCGTCCAGGCGCCGCTGTCGGCGTAGTCGAAGAAAAGCTTTGGAACCCGCCGCTTGGCGAGGGCCTTGAGGTCGCTGATGTCGAGGATTTGCGTCATGGATCGCCCTCATCGAATGGAGATTACGGACGCCTTAACATCTTTTCAGAAGGGTTGTAATAGCCACGTGAGGCAAGAGGTCAAAAAAATTGACCTCTTGCCTCACGTGGTGCCGAGCGCCGATTTCACCGGCTTGCCCGCCACGTAGGTCTCGGCGATCGACCGGTCGTCGCCCATCGTCTGCAAAAGGAAGAGCTCGTCTGCGAGCGAATTGACCACTTCGGCCCGGAGCGCCATGGCCGGCGTCGCCGCCATATCGAGGACCGTAAGGTCGGCATCGGTGCCGGGCTCCAGCGTGCCGACGCGATCTGCCAGCGAAAGCGCTTCGGCATTGCCGCGGGTCATCATGTAGAAGCTGTCGAGGGGGTTCAGCCGTTCGCCCTGCAACTGCAGGATCTTGTAGGCCTCGTCGAGCGTCTTCAGCATCGAATAGCTGGTGCCGCCGCCGATGTCCGAGGCGATCGAGATGCGCACCGGTTTCTCGCGCCGCGTCAATGCGCGGAGCGGGAACAGGCCGGAACCGAGGAAGAGATTGGATGTCGGGCAGAAGACGGCGACCGAGCCGGTCTCGCTCATCGCGTCGGCTTCGCGCTCGGAGAGATGGATGCAGTGTCCGAAGAGGCTCTTGGGTCCGAGCAGGCCGTAGCGGGCATAGACGTCGGTATAGTCCTTCGCATCCGGATAGAGTTCGCACGTGTAAGTGATCTCGTCGCGGTTCTCGGACAGATGCGTTTGCACGTGCAGGTCCGGAAACTCGCGGACAAGCGATTTTGCGACCTCCATCTGCTCCGGTGTCGATGTGATGGCGAATCGCGGCGTAATGGCGACATGGTTGCGGCCCTTGCCGTGCCAGTCGGCAATCACCGCCCGCGTCTCGTCATAGCTCATCTGAGGCGTGTCGAGCAGGCCCTGCGGGGCGTTGCGGTCCATCATCACCTTGCCGCCTACCATGCACATGCCGCGCCTCAGGCTCTCGGCGAAGAAGGCGTCGGCGGAAGCCTTGTGTACCGAGCAATAGGCGGTCGCCGTCGTCGTGCCGTGGCGAACCATCTCGTCGAAGAAGCGGACGGCGATCCGCTCCGCATGCGCCGTCTCGACGAAACGGCATTCCTCCGGGAACGTGTAGGTGTTCAGCCATTCGAGCAGGTTGGCGGCATAGGACGCCATGACCTGCATCTGCGGGAAATGCAGATGCGTGTCGATGAAGCCCGGCACGATGAGGTGCGGACGGTGGTCGATCTCCACCGTCCCTTCGGGCGCTGCGGCCTTGACGGTCGGGTAGGGGCCGGAAGCCTTGATCATGCCATGCTCGACGAGGAGCGCGCCATCGCTTTCATAGGCATAGGCGGAGCTGTCGTCGATGCTCCCCGGCGCGCGGTTGAAGCTCAATGTGCGGCCGCGGATGAAGGTGGATGTCATCTTGTCTCCCCGACGGCGCTCTCGAACCAGGCGGTCAACAGCCTGCGTTCGTCTGCCGTCATGTCGGTTATGTTGCCGGGCGGCATGGCGTGGCTGCGCCCCGCCTGGATATAGATTTCCCGCGCCAAAGCGGCAATCTCGGCGTCGCTCTCGAACATGACGCCGTTCGGGGGGCGGGCAATGCCCTCGTAGACGGGCTCGGCGGCATGGCACATGCTGCAGCGGGTTGCGATCGTGTCCTTGACCGCCGGGAAATGCGCATTCTCGGCAAAGCGCTTGAAAGCGGGTGCGGCCTCGGCGCGTTCTTCTCCGGTCAGCACCTTCGGCGCGGTCGAGAGCCACATGATCAGGATGAAGAGGATCGCAGTCGCGAGCCAGGTCCAGGTCGGCTTGCCCTTGCGCGCATGCGTGGTGTTGAACCAGTGGCGGATCGTCACGCCCATCAGAAACACCAAGGCAGCGATGATCCAGTTGAAGGCCGTCGCGAAGGCGAGGGGGTAGTGGTTCGACAGCATGAAGAAGATGACGGGCAGGGTCAGGTAGTTGTTGTGCAGCGATCGCTGCTTGGCCTGGGCGCCGAGCCGCGGATCGGGGGTCTTCCCGGCGATCAGGTCGGCGACGACGATCTTCTGGTTGGGGATGATGATGAAGAAGACGTTGGCGGACATGATCGTCGCGGTGAAGGCACCGAGATGCAGGAAGGCGGCGCGGCCGGTGAAGACCTGCGTGTAGCCCCAGGCCATGGCGACCAGCACGACGTAGAGGAGCGCCATCAGACCCCAGGTGTTCTTGCCGATCGGCGACTTGCAGAGAAGGTCGTAGAGGACCCACCCGACGCCGAGCGATGCGAGCGAGATCAGGATCGCCGTCGTGGCGGAAATATCCAGCACATGCCGGTCGACCAGGAAAAGATCGGCGCCGCCGTAATAGACGATGCAGAGCATCGCGAAGCCCGAGAGCCAGGTGGAGTAGGACTCCCATTTGAACCAGGTGAGATGCTCCGGCATCGCAGCCGGTGCCACCAGGTACTTCTGGATGTGGTAGAAGCCGCCGCCATGCACCTGCCATTCCTCGCCATAGGCGCCGGGCGGCAGGTGGTCGCGTCTCACGAGGCCGAGGTCGAGAGCGACGAAATAGAAGGACGAGCCGATCCAGGCGATGGCCGTGACGACATGCAGCCAGCGGGCGGCAAAGGCCAGCCATTCCCAGGCGATGGCGAATTCGTACATTCAGGTTCCCCTTTCTCTCCGTTGTTGCAGCTTGCGAGAAAAAGAGATGACGGGGAAGGGGCGATTTGATTGCCGCATCCGATTTCACAGGCCACGCCGGCGGCCGCGAAATCGATCCGTTACAAAAGGTTACGGAGGCGCTCTTGGAATATGATTCATATGTGGACGCCCCCTATGGCAAGGGCTTTTTGTCGGGTGGTTTGATCGGTTGCTTTCATATGTCCGGCCTGTT
>NZ_LPUX01000046.1 GCF_001651865.1 Sinorhizobium glycinis | reverse complement strand
TCCGTAAGGAAACTCTAGAGCGAAGGTCGTCGTCGCCAGCAGCGCCGCCGCCCTCGTCAGTGATCGGGCTTATAGACCCGCCCTCCCCGACACGTCAACAACCATTTTCAAAAAAAGTGACAGTTTTTTGACAAAGCCCAAGACCGCAAGGCTTTGCGGCTTGCAGATTCCTTTTCCCGGGCCGATTGGCCCCCTGTGGATAACCAACTCCGCCCTCACTTCTTCACAATCGACCGATCTAAGCGGAAATGACGTTTCACGGCGCAGTGCCGGGCCCTTCCCGGCCGGCGATTTGACTTCGGCATACGGAACATGCACATCTTTCGCGCAACGTATCGACGTTAAAAATACGGCAAGAGCAATCGGGGACCTCCAGTTTGGCATGAACAGCGACAGGAAGATGCTGCGGTCGCTCGGCGACCAACCGCCGATCCTTGCGGATGGACGCCGCGCGCCGGACCGGCGCGAGATCTCCATGCGCTGGCTGTCGGGCACGTTCCTAACCGGCATCACCTCGAGCCTTCTGATGGGGGTGGCGCTTTTTGCCGCGCTCGACGGCCGGCAGCAATTGGCGATCCCGGCCGAAGCCTTCGCCGCGCTCGATCCGGCCGCGCCCGGCGCAGCGCCGATCAGTGCCGCCAAACGCGGCAACCGAATTCTTTCGCCCAACATCGTCGCCAAGCCGGCGGACAAGACGGTCATGGAAGTCTCGACGATGATCCATGACGGCGAGAAGGAAGTGGTTCGTCGCCGGCCTTTCGTCCACGTCAAGATGGCGCTTGCCGCCAACCACCAGGCATCTGAGGACTATCCCGCCTTCGATCCGCTGGCGATCTTTTCCACGGACGAGGCGGAGGCCGAGCCGCCTCCGGCAAAGACCGGCACCATCTACGGCTCCGACGTCGAATCCGAAGTTGCGCTGAAGACCGTCAATTTTCCGCTGAGCGGATCCGGCTTTACCTTCGCGCCGTCGATGTCCCTCGACGAAGTGGAGGAAAATGTCCGCACCAACGGCTCCGTACTGACCGAGGGCAACACCCAGGTCGCGTCCCTCTTCTATGTCGACCCGCAGCGTTTTGCTTCCGACGCCGACAACCTCGACCTGATCCAGGGCCTCTCGGCTCGGGTCGTCGAGGAAAACATGAGCGTCTCGGCCTACGAGAACATTACCGAACAGAGCACGGAATATGCCGACGACATCATCCCCGTCCGCCGTGCCACGCCGATCGCCACCGTGTTGGTGAACGCGGGCTACGCCAAGGCACAGGCCGAGGACGCAGCCGGCTATATCGAGGCGTCGCTTGGCGCCAAGGAACTTGGCCCAGGTGACGTGCTGCGCATCGGCATCATCCAGAAAGGCGAGGAAGCAAGAATCGTCCGGGCGACGATCTATTCGCGCAACAGGCACGTGCTGACGATGGCGGTCGACGATCGCGGCCGTTTCGTGCCCGGAGCCGAGCCTCCTAAACTCGATGCCGTCGCCACCGCCTTCGACGACACGGGGGCGCCGGTCGTCACCAGCGGTCACGATCTGCCGCGCGTCTATGACGGAATTTATCGGGCTGCCCTCTCCTACGGCATGAACGCCGAGATGATTTCCCTGGTGGTGAAGCTGCTGGCGAGCAATGTCGATTTCCAGGCGCAACTCAAGCCGACGGATTCGCTGGAAGCCTTCTTCTCGGTCACCGATGAAAGCGGGCAGGCGACGGAGGAATCCGAACTTCTCTACGTCGATGCCAAGTTCGGCGATGCCGAGACGCGGTTCTACCGCTTCCAGGACCCGGACGACAATTCGATCGATTACTTCGACGAGGCCGGCAAGAGCATTCGCCAGTTCCTGCTGCGCAATCCGGTTCCGAACGGCCACTTCCGTTCCGGCTTCGGCATGCGCCGCCACCCGATCCTCGGTTTCTCGCGCATGCATACGGGCGTCGACTGGTCGGCGCCGCGCGGCACCCCGATCATCGCCGCCGGCAACGGCGTCGTCGAAAAAGCTGGCTGGGATTCCGGCGGCTACGGCAATCAGACGCTGATCCGCCACGCCAATGGCTATGTCTCGTCCTATAACCACCAGAGCGCCATCGCCAAGAGCGTCAAGCCGGGAGCAAAGGTGGTGCAGGGCCAGGTGATCGGCTGGGTCGGGACGACCGGTCTGTCGACCGGCCCGCACCTCCACTACGAACTGATCGTCAACGGCAACAAGGTTGACCCACTGCGCATCCGCCTGCCGGGTGGCAAATCGCTGTCCGGGGAGGTGCTTGCAAAGTTCGAGAAGGAGCGCGAGCGCATCGATGAACTCCTCGGCAAGGACGATCCCAGCGAGGTCGCAAGCCAATAGCTTCACCTACTGCATGTCTCTTTGAATCGCCCTCGATTAAGGACAAAGACATGCAGCAATTCAAAGTGCTACAGCGACCTTTGCGCGTCTGATAAGACGCGCGGCGCTGTAAAGCGCGTCGCGTTCAAACGGTTCACGGGACGCGCTTTAAATCTTTGTTTTTATGCATGTCGCTGTCCCAAAACCGCTGCACACTTTTGGGCGACATGCATTAGGGCGAGAGACACGAAAGGGCGCCGTTTTTGACGGCGGCCTTTCGCATTTCGTACGATGACTACGCGGCTTCCTTTGCGGCGGCCGTGCCACGCTTGAAGTTCAGCCGGTCGGAGCCGGCAACGATCTTGATCGCCGATCCATCCGGGAACTCGCCCTGCAGCATTTTCTCCGCCAGCGGGTCCTGGAGATATTTCTGGATCGCCCGCTTCAAGGGCCGCGCGCCGTAAGCCGGGTCGTATCCCTTGTCGGCAAGAAAAGCCCGCGCCTCGTCCTCGAGTTCAAGCGTGATTTTCCGCTCGCCAAGCAGCTTGCGCAGCCGTTCGAGCTGGATATCGACGATCGCGCCCATTTCCGAGCGGCGCAGCCGATGGAACAGAATGATCTCGTCCACCCTATTCAGGAATTCCGGACGGAAGGCGGCTCTGACCACCTCCATGACCTGATCGCGGACCGCATCGCTGTCCTCGTTCTCGCCAAGCCCGGTCAGGTATTCGGCGCCGAGATTCGAGGTCATGATGATCATCGTGTTCTTGAAGTCGACGGTGCGGCCCTGACCGTCCGTGAGGCGTCCGTCATCGAGCACCTGCAACAGCACGTTGAAGACATCCGGGTGCGCCTTCTCGATCTCGTCGAACAGCACGACCTGATAGGGCCGGCGGCGGACGGATTCGGTGAGCGCACCACCCTCCTCATAGCCGACATAGCCGGGCGGTGCGCCGATCAACCGGGCGACCGAATGCTTCTCCATGTATTCCGACATGTCGATCCGCATCAGCGCCGTCTCGTCGTCGAAGAGGAAGCGGGCAAGCGCCTTGGTAAGCTCCGTCTTGCCGACGCCGGTGGGCCCGAGGAAAATGAACGAGCCGATCGGCCGGTTCGGGTCCTGAAGGCCGGCGCGGGCGCGGCGGACGGCGCGGGACACGGCCTGAACGGCATCGCCCTGGCCGACGACCCATTTGGCCAGTTCGTCTTCCATCCTCAGCAGCTTTTCGCGCTCGCCTTCGAGCATCTTGTCGACCGGTATGCCGGTCCAGCGCGAGACGACATGGGCGATATTGTCGGGAGTGACGACCTCCTGCACCATCGCGTTGGCGCCCGAACCATCCCGGCTCTCCGCCTCGGCAAGCTCCTTCTCGAGTTTCGGAATGACGCCATAGGCAAGCTCGCCCGCTCGCTGGAATTCGCCTTTGCGCTGGACGATCTGGAGCTCGTTGCGCGCCTCGTCGAGCTGCTTCTTGAGGTCGGCGGCCAGACCGAGCTTCTGCTTCTCCGCCTGCCAGCGAGCTGTCAGCGTTGCCGCCTGCTCTTCGAGCGCGGCAAGATCGAGCTCCAGCTTATCGAGACGGTCCTTCGAGGAGGCATCGGTCTCCTTCTTCAGGGCTTCGCGCTCGATCTTCAGCTGGATGATACGCCGGTCGAGCTCGTCGAGCTCCTCCGGCTTGGAGTCGACCTGCATCCTGAGCCGCGACGCCGCCTCGTCCATGAGGTCGATTGCCTTGTCCGGCAGGAAACGGTCGGTGATGTAGCGGTTGGAAAGAGTGGCAGCCGCCACCAGCGCGGAATCGGAAATCCGCACCTTGTGGTGCTGCTCGTATTTTTCCTTGAGGCCGCGCAGGATCGAGATCGTGTCCTCGACGGTCGGCTCCTCGACGAACACCGGCTGGAACCGGCGGGCAAGCGCCGCATCCTTTTCGACATGCTTGCGGTACTCGTCGAGCGTCGTCGCACCGACGCAGTGAAGCTCGCCGCGCGCCAGCGCGGGCTTAAGGAGATTTGAGGCGTCCATTGCACCGTCTGCTTTGCCGGCGCCGACCAGCGTATGCATCTCGTCGATAAAGAGGATGATCTCGCCCTCTTCGGAGCGCACTTCGTTGAGCACGGCCTTCAGCCGCTCTTCGAACTCGCCGCGGTACTTTGCACCGGCGATCAGCGCACCCATGTCGAGCGCCATCAGACGCTTGTCCTTGAGGCTTTCCGGCACGTCGCCATTGACGATCCTCAGCGCCAGGCCCTCGGCGATCGCCGTCTTGCCGACGCCCGGCTCGCCGATCAGCACCGGGTTGTTCTTGGTGCGGCGCGACAGCACCTGGATCGTGCGGCGGATTTCGTCGTCGCGGCCGATCACCGGATCGAGTTTGCCGTCCCTCGCTTCCTCCGTGAGGTCGCGCGCGTATTTCTTCAACGAATCGAAACCCTGCTCGGCATTGGCGCTGTCAGCGGTCCGGCCCTTGCGGATGTCGTTGATGACCTGGTTGAGTTTCGTCGGCGTGACGCCCGCTTTCGTGAGGATCGAAGCCGTCGCGGCCGAGCTTTCCATGGCCAGCGCCAGAAGCAGCCGCTCGACCGTCACGAAGCTGTCGCCGGCCTTTTTGGCCGCCTCTTCCGCGGCGGTGAAAACCTTGGCGAGCGGCTGCGACAGGTAGACGGAACCGCTGCCGCCGGTCACTTTCGGAAGCTTCGCCAGCGCCGCGGCCGTGCCCGCCCGTGCCTCGCGCGCATCACCGCCGGCGCGCTCGATGAGCGAAGCCGCCATGCCTTGCTCGTCGTCGAGCAATACTTTGAGAACGTGCTCCGGCGTGAATTGCTGGTGCCCTTCGGCCAACGCATAGGTCTGGGCGGATTGCAGGAAACCGCGGACGCGCTCGGAATATTTCTCGATATTCATCTCTTGCCTCCATAGCCCGGCTAGCCCATCCCTGTGGCACTGGCCGGCGTTTCAGGATCAGGCTCCCGCGTTCGGCAAGCCTGTCATTGTGCTCGTCCTCGCATAGCGCGGGAACCAGCCTTCGAAGCGAATATGGGGCGATATTTTCGGAAATTAAAGGGCGAAGGAGAGCGGCGTTACGCGAAACTTTCATGAGGGAAGGCGACCAAGCTCATGCCGATTGCGCTACCGGATTCGGGGTCGGACCGAACATCTGATGCACGAAGCCCGGCCGTTGGGCGGCCGGGCTTCCAGGTAGAGAATTTTCGAGGTTTGGCGTCTATTCCGCCAGGGCCGGAGCGTCACCGGCAGGCTGCCCTTCAGCCGCGGACTCGTCCCCAGCATTGCGGCGCGGCTGGCGACGCGGCCGGCTTGCGCTGCGGCGCCGCGGGCCCGAACGGCCAGGCGATACCGACGTTTCCTCCTCCATCGCGACTTCGGCGGGCGTGCCTTCGATCACCGGCTGCGGGCCGGAGCCGTCGATGACGGGTTGCGGCTCGCTGACTGTCGGCGCGGCAGCGGTAGTAACCGCCGGTGCCGGCTCGGAATAGACCTGATCCAGATCGTCCTGGTCGCGGTCGAGATCGCGATCCTGATAGTCCTGTCGCTCTTCGCGCTGGAAGCGGTCCTGCATCTGCGCCTGTGCCGCCGCAATGATGCGGTTGTAGTGCTCGGCATGCTGCAGGTAGTTTTCTGCCATGACGCGATCGCCGGAGCTCTGGGCGTCGCGGGCAAGCGCTGCATATTTTTCGGCAATATGCTGGGCGGTACCGCGAATTTTCACATCCGGGCCGGAGCTGTCGTAGGTCCGTGTCAAGGGATTGGATCCCTTGCGGTTGTTATTGTTGTTGTTTCCGTTGTTGTTATTCCGCCCACGGCCGCGCTTGTTCTGCTGTCCTGGCCTCATCGTCCATTCACCTGAATTTTCTTGATAATGATGATCATATGGTTCCGTATCCCGGCCGGATTGTCCGCGCCCGAGAAAACACGCGCCACGGCAGACCGCCTGTTCGCGATCCCGGCGCCGGCTGACGTCAAATTAACAGGTACCCGCACAAGGCACTGTCGAACCCTAGCAACTCTTTCTTGAGAGCAATCCCCGTGGCCAGGTCATACTGGAACGAATCTCTGGTCCATGACCTTCTGCCCAGTGCGCGGCCAGAAACTAGCCCGCTTCCTTGGGGATTCCAAGCCCTTTCTTCGCTCATCGAGAAAAGAGAGGCGCTAGTGCAGCATTTTTTCAACGGTCGTTGCTGCCTTTGACGTCCTGCTCGAATATCAGGACCCGGTCGTTGCCGCCGAGATCCGTGGCGCTCTCAAGCAGGCGAAAGCCCTGCGCTCGAAAAAGCGCCGTCACTGCCTGCTTTTGGTCGAAACCGATTTCCAAGCCTACGACGCCGTCCGCTTCGAGATGGCGGCCGGCGTGTTGAGCGATGGTACGGTAAGCATCAAGCCCGTCATTTCCGCCGTCCAGGGCGGCAGCCGGATCATGGTATCTTACCTCCGGCTCAAGCTCACCTACGACAATGGACCGGATATACGGCGGATTTGAGACGATGACGTCGAACCGCCCTTCCACCGCCTCGAACCAGTCGCTTCGAAGAGTTGCGAAGCGTTCGGCGAGGCTGTTCCTTTCCGCGTTTTCGCGTGCCGTCGCCAAGGCGTCTTCCGATATATCGGTACCGAGGCCGCGCGCGTCAAGTACCGAGGCGAGAAGGGCGAGGCAAATCGCTCCCGTGCCGGTTCCAAGATCGATGAGCCGGCAGCTTCCTTTCCTTACGGCAATCCGCCGCACATGGGGTATCAGGCAATCGACAAGCGTTTCGGTGTCCGGCCGCGGTTCCAGCGTTTCCTTCGAAAGCTTGAAGGTCAGCCCGTGGAACTCACGCTCGCCGAGGATGCGATAGACCGGCTCCCGCGCCGCACGGCGTTCGATAGCGGCGCGGATACGCACTGCGTCTTCCGGACTGACCGGCTCCCCTCCTCTCGCCATCAGGCCGGCGAGCGTGAGGCCGAGGAGCCCGGAAACCAGGTGCCGGACATCGACCGCCGCACCTTCGATGCCGGCGGACTTCAACCGATCGCGGCTTTCGGCAAGCAGCCTGTCCAGTGTCTCGGGCATCGCCGGCTCAATTCTGCCGTTCGCCAAGCAGGGCGAGCTGGCTTGCCTGATGGTCCGCAAGCAATGCGTCGACGACCTCGTCGATCTCGCCCTCCATCATCCGGTCGAGCTTGTAGAGCGTCAGGTTGATGCGGTGGTCGGTCAGGCGGCCCTGCGGGAAATTATAGGTACGGATGCGCTCCGAACGGTCGCCGGACCCCACCTGGCTCTTGCGATCGGCGGACCGTTCGCTGTCGGCGCGCTGGCGCTCCATGTCAAAGAGCCGCGAGCGCAGCACCTGCATGGCCTTGGCACGGTTCTGGTGCTGCGACTTTTCCGAGCTGGTGACGACGATGCCGGTCGGCAGATGGGTGATGCGCACCGCCGAGTCTGTGGTGTTGACGTGCTGGCCGCCCGCCCCCGAAGAGCGCATCGTGTCAATCCGGATATCCTCGGGGCGGATCTCGATGTCGATCTCCTCTGCCTCCGGCAGGACTGCGACGGTTGCGGCCGACGTGTGGATACGGCCGCTCGCTTCCGTTTCCGGCACGCGCTGCACCCGATGGACACCGGATTCGAATTTCAGCCGCGAGAACACGCCGCGTCCGGAAACCGTCGCGATGATTTCCTTGTAGCCGCCGGCTTCGCCCTCGCTCGCCGAGAGCACCTCGACGCGCCAGCCCTTGGCTGCGGCGTAGCGCTCGTACATGCGGAAGAGGTCGCCGGCAAAAAGCGCCGCTTCCGAGCCACCGGTGCCGGCGCGGATTTCGAGGATGGCACTCTTTTCGTCGGCCGCATCCTTCGGCAGGAGCAGGATCTGGATCTCCTCTTCGAGCGCTTCGATCCGCTCCTCAACCTCGGGCTTTTCCATCTCCGCGAGGTCGCGCATCTCCTTGTCCGTCGCCCGGTCGGCGAGCATGGCCTCGATATCGGCAAGCTCGGCGACCGCCTTCTCGTAGGCGCGGATCTTCGTCACGACCGGCTGAAGCTCGGAATATTCCGATGCGAGCTTCACATAGACGTCGGCCGCGGGGCCTGCGGACATGCGCGCCTCGATCTCTGCGAATCGCCTTTCGAGCTCGCGCATCTTTTCAACGGGAAGCTTTGCCAAGTCTCACCCCAACCAAGTGTTCACTCCAAATGCGTCCGCCCCGTCCGGACCTGGTCCGGACGGGGAAAATGACACTCTCAGTCCCTCTATACCGGTATGCCGTTGGCCGCCGCGAAATCGACCAGAAGCTGGCGGATCGGCGTCTCGGATCTTACGTCGTCCAGGGCAGCGTTCAGGATTTCGCCCAGCTTGTCCGCGTCGAGCGCAAGCAGCATGGCCTTGACCGGTCCCACGGCAGTCGAGGCCATGGATACCGACCGGAAGCCGATCCCGAGCAGCGCCATGGCCGAAAGCGGTTTGCTCGCCATCTCGCCGCAGAGCGTCACCGGCGTATTGTTGCGTTCGCCGGCGCGCACGATTTCACGCAGGATCCTGAGGAACGGCCGACCGAGAATGTCGAAGCGGTCGGAAACGCGCGCATTGCCCCGATCGACCGCCATGGCGAACTGGAAAAGATCGTTCGAGCCAACCGAGACGAAATCCACCTCGGCCATCAGCTCGTCGAGCTGCCAGAGCAAGGCCGGCACTTCCAGCATCGCCCCGAACTGCAGCTTGCGCGGCAACTGCTCGCCGAGTTTCGACTGCCGCTCGATCTCCTTCTGCAGGAGCTCGCGCGCGACCTTGAGCTCCGCCACCTCCGTCACCATCGGCAGCATCAGCTTGAACTCGGCGCCGGCCGCCGCGCGCAGCATTGCTCGGAACTGGGTGCGCAGCAGGCCCGGCCGGTCGAGCGAAAGTCGGATGGCACGCCAGCCGAGCGCCGGATTTTCCTCTTCCGCCGCGCGGAAGTAGGGAACGACCTTGTCGCCGCCGATATCGAGCGTACGGAACGTCACCGGCTTGCCGCCCGTCTGCTTCAGAACATTGCGGTAAAAGGCTTCCTGTTCTTCCGCCTTCGGCATCGTCGAGGCGATCATGAACTGCAGCTCGGTGCGGAAGAGGCCGATGCCTTCGGCGCCCGCTTCGTTGAGGTGCGGCAGGTCGACCAAGAGACCGGCATTCATCTGCAGCGTGATGCGCTTGCCATCCTTAGTCAGCGGCTCGACGTCCTTGAGCGCCCTGAACTGCGCCTGGCGACGGGCGCGGAAGCGCACCTTCTCCTCGTAGGACCGCTGCAGATCGGCGACCGGCCGCAAATGCACCTTCGCATCATCGCCATCGACGATGATCGCGTCGCGGTTTTCGGCTAGCGCCACGGCGCCCGCCGCCTGTCCGACCACCGGGATGCCCATGGCGCGCGCGACGATCACCACATGGCTGGTGACCGCCCCCTCTTCCAAGACGAGGCCGCGGACGTTCTCGCGCGGATAGTCGAGCAGCTCGGCCGCCCCCATGGCGCGCGCCACGATGATCGCGTCGTTCGGGAAGTCGGCCGCCGAAAGCTTGGCGCCGTAGCTGGAGAGCTGGCGCAGCAGCCGATTGGCGAGATCGTCGAAGTCATGCATCCGCTCGCGGAGATAGGGATCCGTCAGGCGGATCATCCGGGCCTTCGTCTCGCTTTGCACCCGCTCGACCGCTGCCTCAGCCGTCAGACCGTTGCGGATCGCTTCCTCTAGCTTTCTCACCCAGCCGCGGTCATGGGCGAACATGCGGTAGGTCTCGAGCACCGCGCGGTGCTCGCCCTCCATCGACACATCGCGCCTCGACAGCATGTCGTCGATCGAGATGCGCAGCGACCCGAGCGCCTCGGCGAGGCGCTGCAACTCGTGCTCCGTATCCTCGTTGAGCAGGTTTGTGACGACGATCCTCGGCTCGTGCAGCACTACATAGCCAAGGCCAATGCCTTCGCCAAAGCTGTTGCCGTCGATTGTGACGGGGCGCGAGAGGTCGAGTTCCAAGCCCGGCTTGGTGATCTTCTTGAGCTCGCCGGTCGCGACCATCTCGGCAAGCACCATGGCGGTGGTCTCGAGCGCCTCGACCTCGTCCTCGCGATAATTGCGCATCGCCTTGTTCTGCACGACGAGAACGCCGAGCGCGCGCCCGGTGCGCAGGATCGGCACGCCGAGGAACGAGTGGTAGATCTCTTCGCCGGTCTCCGGCAGGTAGGTGAAGGCGGGATGCGCCTGCGCGTCGGAGAGATTGAGGGGACGCGCCGACGCGGCGATCGTGCCGACGAGGCCCTGCCCCATCTTCAACTGTGCAAGATGCACCGCGGTCTTGTTCAGACCTTCGGTCGCGTAGAGCTCGAGCACGCCGTCCGAACGCAGGACATAGACGGAGCACACTTCCGCGACCATGTTCTGCGCGATCTGGCGCACGATCCGGTCAAGGCGCTCCTGCGGCTCGAGCGGTTCCGCCATGAGCTCGCGCAACCGCTTGAGGAGAACGCGCGGACCCGCGGAAAGGTCTCTCATCGCGTAGGGTCTCCCGAATAAGAATGTACGACGGCACGTAACAGGAGGCGCGGCCTTTGGCGGCCGCGAATCCCCAATCGAATGCCTGCTGTCTAACTCTTATCCAGACCGTAGGCGGAATGCAAAGTGCGAACCGCCAATTCCGCATATGGACCGTCGATCAGGATGGAAATCTTGATCTCGGAGGTGGTGATCGCCTTGATGTTGATGCCCTTCTCGGCGAGCGCGCGGAAGGCGGAGGCGGCAACGCCTGCATGGCTGCGCATGCCGATACCGATGACGGAGACCTTGACGAGGCCGGATTCCGACTGGGCGACGTCGTAGCCGATCTTCTCCTTGTTGTCGGAGAGCACCTTCAGGGCCTTGTTGACGTCGCCGGAGGGCACGGTGAAGGTCATGTCGGTCTTGGAGCCGTCTTCGGAAATATTCTGGACGATCATATCGACGTTGATATGGGCTTCGGCGAGCGGCCCGAAGATCGCCGCGGAAACGCCCGGCCGGTCGGCCAGGCGGCGCAGCGAGATCTGGGCTTCATCCTTGGCATAGGCAATGCCGGTTACGACTTCCTGTTCCACGATCTCTTCCTCATCACAAATCAGCGTTCCGGGCGGGTTCATGAGGTCACCCATGCCCGGCGCATCGGGATCCTCGAAAGACGAGCGCACGAACGTGCGCACCTTGTGCACCATGGCGAGCTCGACCGAGCGGACCTGCAGCACCTTGGCGCCGAGGGAAGCCATTTCCAGCATTTCCTCGAAGGCGATCTTCTTCAATCGGCGGGCCTTCGGCTCGATGCGCGGGTCGGTCGTATAGACGCCATCGACGTCGGTGTAGATGTCGCAGCGGTCGGCCTTGACGGCGGCGGCGATGGCGACGGCGGAGGTATCGGAGCCGCCGCGACCGAGCGTCGCGACGCGATTGTCGGGACCGAGGCCCTGGAAGCCGGCGACGACCGCTACCTGGCCCTCGCCCATGCGGCGGATGATGTCGGCGCCGTCGATGTCGAGGATGCGGGCGGCGCCATGGGCGTTGTCGGTCTTGACCGGAAGCTGCCAGCCCTGCCAGGAGCGGGCGTTGATGCCCATCGACTGCAGCGCGATCGCCAGCAGCCCGGACGTCACCTGTTCGCCGGAGGCAACGACGGCATCATATTCGCGGGCATCATAAAAGGGCGCGTTCGAACCGGCGACCTTCGGCATGTTCTCGACCCAGCCGACCAGCTCGTTGGTCTTGCCGGACATGGCGGAAACGACGACCGCGACCTCGTGGCCGGCATCGACTTCGCGTTTCACATGGCGGGCGACATTGTGGATGCGGTTCAAATCTGCGACGGAGGTCCCGCCGAATTTCATCACGATGCGTGCCATTTCGCCTCTACCGTACCAACATGTTTCGCGCCTCAGCCCGACAGCGCTCCCGCCAGCGCCTGACGATCAAAAAGCAGAGACTTCTCGGACATCGGCCAGACACCGCTTCGGGGAGCGGAAAGTCGCGGCGTCTCTTAGCGGATCAAGGAGCGGCGTGCAATGGGACGGGATCGAGAGTTGTCCAAGCAGTCCCGCTTGAAGATGGCGCGACAGACTTCGCCGATGATCTCATAATAGAACCACTTGCAATAATGAATTGGTTTTGCAATTCTGATCTGCGATACGAGGGCAAATGGGAGCGACCCAACGGGAGGAAGGACAATGCGCAAAGTCATCATGTGGGACATGGTCAGCGTCGACGGGTTCTTCGAGGCGCCGGGACACGACATCAGCTGGTTCGTCTTCGAGGACGCGCTTGCCGCCTACATCGGCGAGACCCAACTGGAGGCCGGCACGTTGCTCTTCGGCCGCGTGACCTACGAGATGATGGCCGCCTATTGGCCCTCGGCCGAAGGCGACATCGCCACCTTCATGAACGGCGTCGAGAAATTCGTATTCTCAAGAACACTCCGGCACGCCGACTGGAACAACACGACGCTCGTCTCCGGCGATGCCGTTGCCGAGGTCGAGCGCCTGAAGCAGCGCGACGGCGGCACGATCTTCGTCTTCGGCAGCGCCGACTTTGCCGCAACGCTGACGGCCAAGGGGCTGATCGACGAGTACCGTCTCGGCATCAATCCGGTGCTGCTCGGCAAAGGCACGCCGCTCTTTCAGAACATTCCCGAACGCACCAAGCTGGAGCTCACCCACGTCCGCCCGCTGAAGTCCG
This sequence comes from Sinorhizobium glycinis, assembly GCF_001651865.1. Classification (GTDB taxonomy): domain Bacteria; phylum Pseudomonadota; class Alphaproteobacteria; order Rhizobiales; family Rhizobiaceae; genus Sinorhizobium; species Sinorhizobium glycinis. The sequence continues at coordinate 63,823 of NZ_LPUX01000046.1, read as the reverse complement.
GCGTCGTCATCCTGCATTACCGGCCTGCCAAGATCTGAAAGGTCGGATGGTCGCCCCTTGACATCGCCTGTCGATCGTCCGACTTCACGGACAGACGCGGCGATGGTCGGGCAGGCTGCCCGCGCGCCGACAGGACCAGGCGAGGAGGCTCCGATGAGCGAGACGGCACGCACGACGATCGACCAGAGCGAGGTGGACCGTTTCTCGGCGATGGCGGCCGAATGGTGGGATCCGACCGGCAAGTTCCGTCCGCTGCACAAGTTCAACCCGGTCCGCCTCGCCTATATCCGCGACAAGGTGTGCGAACAGTTCGGCCGCGACCCGAAGAGCCCGCAGCCGCTGAACGGCCTGAGGCTGCTCGATATCGGCTGCGGCGGCGGCCTCTTGTCCGAGCCGATGGCCCGCATGGGAGCGGACGTTCTCGGTGCGGATGCGTCGGAAAAGAACATCGGCATCGCCAAAGCGCATGCCGCGGGCAGCGGCGTAAACGTCGATTACCGCGCCGTCACCGCCGAGGCTCTGGCCGATGCCGGCGAGAGCTTCGACATCGTCCTCAACATGGAAGTGGTCGAGCATGTCGCCGACGTCGACTTCTTCATGACGACCTGCGCGCATATGGTGCGCCCCGGCGGCCTGATGTTCGTCGCCACCATCAACCGCACGCTGAAGGCCGCGGCGCTTGCCATCTTCGCCGCCGAGAACGTGCTGCGCTGGCTGCCGCGCGGCACCCACCAATACGAAAAGCTGGTCCGGCCGGAAGAGCTGGAAAAACCGCTCGAAGCAAGCGGCATGCAGATCACCGACCGCACCGGCGTGTTCTTCAACCCGCTCGCCAATCAATGGAACCTGTCAAGGGACATGGACGTCAACTACATGATTGTCGCCAAACGGCCGGTGTGAGAGCAATATCGGCCTGCTTGGGAGCGTACGAACAAAATGTCAGTTTCCCACCGAACGGAGGCGGGACGAATGGACATTCGATCGACACTGAGAGAGCTTTCCGAGGCCTTAAACGCGCACGACCTTGATCGCATCATGGCCTTCTTTTCTGACGATTGCGTCTTGGAGATGCCTAAGGGAAGCCAACCTTGGGGTTCTCGTTTCGAGGGCAGAGGGAACGTACGAGCAGCGCTGGCGACACGCTTTGAAGGCTTGCCGGATGTCCACTATGGCAACGCCGAGCATTTTGTGGATTCGGCTGCCGATACTGGAATATCGAAATGGACTCTCACAGGCACCAGCCGGGAGGGGACGAGACTGGAAGTCCAAGGTTGTGACTTCTACACGTTTCGCGACGGCAAAGTGATCCGCAAGGACTCCTATTGGAAAATTGTGGAATAAGAGTTCGTGGTTGGCTCGTTGCGCCAATTCGCGGCAAGGCAACGCTCTCAGTTCGTGTCGTCCGGGAGCACAGGCAGGGGCGCGATCTCGATGCCTTCCTCGAGCAGCGCCGTCGCCTCTTCCGCAGTCGCCTTGCCGATCAAGCCGCGTTGGTCGGCCTCGCCATAGTGGATCTTGCGCGCCTCTTCCGGGAAGCGCTCGCCGACGTCTTCCGCGTTCGCGCGGATCGTATTCACCATTTCGCGGAGCTTGGCGATGGTTTCCTTCTGGGTCTGGTCCATGACCAGCGCCTGCCGGGCTTCCTTCTTGCGTGCCGTGGAAACGGTCGGCGCCATCAGTTGCTTGCAGACGGAGGCGGAACCACACGTGGGACAGGTGACGAGATTGTTCTTGGCCTGTCGGTCGAAGTCGTCGCTCGACGAGAACCAACCTTCGAAACCGTGGCCGTTGTCGCAGGAGAGATTGTAGCGGATCAAGCTGCAACGCCCCCTTTCCCCGTCGGGACCACTTCGTCGAGCACGAACTCGCGGGCGTTCTTCAAATTGGGAATCCGCGCCCGCGCGCCGTGCGCCGCCGCCACGTCGATCTCCGCGATGAGAACCGCTTCACCGGCCGGGCCGGCCTCAGCGAGCACCCTGCCCCAAGGATCGATGATCATCGAATGTCCGTAGGTTTCTCGTCCATCCTCGTGCTGCCCGGCCTGGGCGGCGGCGATGACGAAGAGGCCGTTCTCGATGGCGCGGGCCCTGAGCAGGACTTCCCAATGCGCCTCGCCGGTCTGACGCGTGAAGGCCGCCGGCACCGACATGATCTCCGCGCCGGCGACCGCCTGCCGGCGGAAGAGTTCCGGAAAGCGGACATCGTAGCAGATCGCAAAACCCAACTTGCCGAAGGGTAGATCGACCACGCGGGCCGTGGCGCCGGGTCGATAGACGGCGCTCTCGCGCCAGCTCTCGCCATTGTCGAGATCGACGTCGAACATGTGGATCTTGTCGTAGTCGCAGATCTTGGTTCCGTCCGGCCCGAACAGGAAGCCGCGGTTGGCAACCCTGCCGTCCGGAAGACCGATCGGCGTTGAACCGAGATGAAGATAAACGCCAAGCTCGCCGGCAAGGCGCGCCGCCTCCTGGACGATGAGATCGTTGGCTTCGTCCCTCAGCACCGAGCGCAGTCCTGCGCGGTCCCGCTGGATGGCACCCGTCATCTCGGGCGTCTGAATGTAGCTGGCGCCCTCGGAAGCGGCTTCGCGCACAAGCCTCGCCACTGTTTCCGCATTGCTTGCGGGATCGACGCCGGAGCACATCTGAATGGCCGCTGCCTTGAACGTCATTGCCCTTTTCTCCCGAGCCGGCAGATCAAGTCGAGCGACCCGAGAGCCTCCCTTCAACCTCGACGAAGCCGGACGTGCTGTCTGACTGAACTTTACGCGGCCAGCATCTCGTCGAGCCTGCCGGCACGATCGAGCGCATGCAGGTCGTCACATCCGCCGACAGGAACGTCGTTGATCAAGATCTGCGGAAATGTCCTGCCGCCATTGGATTTTTCGATCATCGTCTGGCGAAGCTCTGGGTCATAGGTCGCGTCGTGTTCGATGAAATCGACGCCCTTGCTCTCCAGAAGCTTCTTCGCTCTTGTGCAATAACCACAGAACTGACGCGTATAAATGACGACCGAAGCCATGATATCGAACTGCTCCTTCACCGGCGATTTTTGCCGACATTTCTTCGTCATATAGGCTCGGACATCGCCATTGCAAAGGTCAAAACCGTGACGTCCCCGGCCCCCGCGCGCTTCAATGCGCGGGTTGCTGCCGAAACCGTTGCGCCCGTCGTATAAACGTCATCGACGAGCACGATGCGTTTCCCCGCAATCCCCGGCCTGACGCTTTCCGGAACGGCAAAGGCGCCGCGGACATTCTCCTCACGTGCCGGGGCGCCGAGCCCGACCTGCCGGCGCGTGCGCCTGATCCGGCGAAGCGCCTCCGGGCGATATGGCTTGCCGGCTCGCTCGGAGACGCAGCGCGCCAGCTCCGCCGACTGGTTGAACTTTCGCCGCCAGAGCCGAAAAGCGTGAAGCGGGACCGGCACGATCATGTCCGCTGCCGCAACGGTGCCGTCGCTGGCGCGGATCATCCACTCGGCCATCATCGAAGCGAGATCGGTGCGGTCGCGATATTTAAGGCCATGCACCAGGTCGCGGGCAATCCCCTCGTGAAGTGAGACCGAACGCAACCTGTCAAAGACCGGCGGATTGGCAATCGCTTGGGGCGAAACGGCGCCCGGGCCGGGATCGACGGCGAAGGGTGAGCCGAGGATTTCGCAATAAGGCCGCTCTACCAGGTGCAATCCCGCCCAACAGGAGGGACAGACGGCGTGGGCATCGCCAGTCAACCGGCCGCAACCGCAGCAGACCGGCGGAAAGACGAGATTGACCGCCGCAGTTCCGAACTCCCCGACCAGCGTCCTCCAGCGCTTCGCCCGATTTCTCCAACCATCCCGGTCCATAAGGTTGACTTTGTCCCCTTCAAGGCTTCTTTGCATCCGTGATTTTCGGAGAGAGTATCGTGGAAATCATCTTTGACCAGAGCCTAGTCGAAGCGCATCGCCGCCGCGCGCTGCTCGCTGGCGACGCCAAAGCGACCTTCCTGCTCGATATCGTGGCGCAGGAGCTCGCCGATCGCGTCAGCGTGGTGGAACGGCATTTTGACCGGGCCATGGAATTGCACGGCTACACCGGCGCCACGGCGGCCCGTCTGGCCGAGACGGGCAAAGTCGGCACCATCGAGCGGGTGGAAACCGACGAAGGCTTCGGATCGACCGCTGCTCCGGTTACCGTAGCCCCGCTCGAGCGCATCCCGGCCGAAGCGCAATCTCTCAACCTGCTGCTGTCGCCGCTGTCGTTACATCTCACCAACGATACGCCCGGCGTCTTCATTCAGGCGCGGCGCGCCCTCAAGCCGGACGGGCTGTTCCTTGCCGCGATCCCGGGGAGCGGCACGCTGCAGGAGCTGCGCGATACCCTGCTGGCGGCGGAGGCGGAACTGACCGGTGGAGCAAGCCCGAGGGTGATTCCATTTGCCGACGTGCGCGACATCGGCGCGCTCCTGCAGCGGGCGGGATTTGCCCTGCCGGTCGCCGACGCCGAGACTTACACGGTTCGCTACGATTCGCTCTTCGGGCTTCTCAAGGATTTGAGGGCGATGGGCATGACCAACCCGCTCGCGGCGCGAAGCCGCAGGCCGATGCCGCGGCGCTTCTTCCTGAAAGCCGCCGAGATCTATGCCGAACGCTTCTCCGACCCGGACGGCAGGATCCGCGCGACCTTCTCGATCATCTATGTCTCGGGCTGGGCACCGCACGAAAGCCAGCAAAAACCGCTGCAGCCGGGCTCGGCGAAGCAGAGGCTGTCGGATGCGCTTGGGGTGAGAGAGCACGCGCTGAAGGGTTCGAGCAAGCAGTCGTGAGCCGCTCGATACGGGATCAAGCGGCTTCGATCGTATCCGAGATATAGGTCAGCACGTCATCAAGTCCGGCCCCGAAACTCTCCAGCCCGAGGAGAAGGCCGACTGATATCAGGGCGGCGATGAGGCCATACTCCACGGCCGTGGCGCCATCTTGGTTCCGAACGAGGCGTTTCAGCGTTTCCATACGGCCTCCAGCGCGCCATTTGCATTCATGCGCCCCGAGGGACGCAGGGCTCGACCGCCCTATTGATCATGCGCGGCAGCGAGGCGATCGCCTTCCCAGCATCGCCAGTCAGCACCCGCTCCTGCTGCCGTTCGCATCGATGATGCAGACGGCGCCGGGCATTTCCTGAAGCACGCTGCGCCGGACGGTGTAGCGCTTTGCCGCGCCGCCGGAGGGAATCGAGCCTGTGGAAATATTGTCGTAGTCGATCGGGGTGTTCGCGAGCATGCGCTTGTCGGTCTTCGACGACAGCATCGGCGTCAGGATCAGCGTCAGCGCGATCACTGCCGTCCCGAACAGCAGAGACAGGTTGAGCACACCCGTCCGACGGGACTGGCTCGCTGCCAGATCCTTGTCCTGAACTGTCCTCCAGAAATCCTCGTCCACCATTCCAGCCTCACAAACACTTGAAGAGCGCGGCGGGCGAAAGCATCCTTCCCAAGCTTCGACCTGACCACACCTGCTCGAAACCGGCATCGCCGAGGGCCGGCGCACCGAAACTGATGCGCTCGATTGTGGAGGAGGGTGATAAACTTTTGATTAATAAATCTTAGATTTTAGGGGAATCGACCGCCGGGGCGGACGGTTTCTCCCTCCATCGCCCGCAAATTTATCAATGGCAAGACGGCAGCGGCGGAAGACCGTCTTGTCCCTACCCTCTAAAGCAAATCCATCAGAAACGGGATCAGCGGTTCGTCCGCCGGCGGCATCGGGTAATCGCGCAACGCTTTCGGACGCACCCATTTGATCAGCTGGCCCTCCCGCCCCTCGGCATATCCTTCGTAGCGCCGGCAGACATAGAGCGGCATCAACAGGTGGAAGTCGTCGTAGCTATGGCTCGCGAAGGTGAGCGGCGCGAGGCAGGCGACCTTTGTCCGTATCCCGAGTTCCTCCTCGAGTTCGCGGATCAGTGTCTCTTCCGGAGTTTCGCCGGCCTCGACCTTGCCGCCGGGGAACTCCCAGAGACCGGCAAGCGGCTTTCCTTCCGGGCGTTGAGCCAGGAGAATGCGTCCATCGGAATCGAGCAGCGCGCAGGCTGCGACCAACACGATCTTCTTCCCTTGCATCCCCATGCCTTAAACCCCCGGCGTGCGATAAAGGTATCGATAGACCTCAGCGAAGCCGGCCTTGCGGTAAAGCGCGATCGCCGCCTCGTTGGCGCCTTCCACCTGCAGCCACGCCTTCTTCGCGCCGCGCAGACGCGCCCAGCGCAGCGAGGCGTCGAGCAGCGCCCTGCCGACGCCCTGGCGCCTGACGGACTCGGCGACCGAAAACTGCATGATGCCGGCAAGGTCATTGTCGTGGACGACGAGCGACACGGCCGTCGGCCCGACGTCGCGGGCCTCGAAGAGGAACAGCCCGCATTCCGGTTTGATCGCTGTAATGATTTCAGTCAGTGCCGGCTTGATTTGCGGATCTTCCTTGCCGATCTGGATCCGCGCGTCGACGAAACGACCGAGATCCTTGATCGGCAGGTGGTCCATTCCCTCGCCGAGCTCGCCCTGCGTGAGATCGAGCTCCAGGACCAGGCTGTGGCTGAACGATGTCCAGCCTTCGCCGTCCATGTAGGCGATCAGTTGCGGCGGCGTCAGCGGCGTCTGCCGGACCGTGAGCGGGCGGTCGTGCTCGGCAAAGCGCCGCGCCGCCTTCTCCAGCCGGATGGCGATGTCGCGGTAATCGGATGGATCAAGCGGATTGATCGAGTTCAGGCGCTTGGAGGGATGCCCGGCGGTCAGCCGGATCAGCCAGCTGCCGTCATAGAGGACCGTCGACGCAGGCCAGGCGCGAAAGCCCACCGCTTCCAGCCGCCGCACACTCGGAAGATCAACCATGCTTGCTCCAACCGCCCCGCCATCGACCGGCGGCCGTCTGTCGTTCGATGTCATGTCCCTACAGCGCCGCGCGTCATGAGACGCCCAAAGGTCGCCATAGCGCTTTGAATTTCTGCATGTCTTTATCCTTAAATCGGCTACGATTTAACGATACATGCAGTAGCCCCGATGCCGCGGGCGACCGCGTCAGCTTCTGTAGTCGCCGTTGATCTCGACATATTCCTTGGTGAGGTCGCAGGTATAGACCGTGGCCCGGCCCGGGCCGAGGCCGATATCGACGCGGATCGGGATGTCCTCGCCTTTCATCACGGCTGTCGCCGCCGCCTCCGAATAGGCCGGATCGCGCTCCCCCTCGACAGCGACGCGGACGTCGCCGAACCAGATCGCCAGCCGGTCGCGCTCGGCCATCTCCCCGGACTTGCCGACCGCCATGACCACCCGGCCCCAATTCGCGTCCTCGCCTGCAACAGCGGTCTTGACGAGCGGCGAATTGGCGATCGAAAGAGCGATGCGCTTGGCGGCGGCGTCGTTCTCGGCGCCCTCGACGGTCACTTCCACCATCTTGCGTGCCCCTTCGCCGTCGCGCACCACCTGCAGCGCCAGGTCGCGCAGCAGATCGTTGAGAGCGACCCGGAACGATTGAAGGCGCGGATCCGCTGCATCTTCGACCTTCGCCTGGCCGTCCTTTGCCGCAGCGCCGGTAGCAAACAGCATCAGCGTGTCCGAGGTCGACGTATCGCTGTCGACCGTCACTGAATTGAAGCTCGGGCCGACCCCGGCCGAGAGCAGCGCCTGAAGTGCCGCTGGTGCGATATCGGCATCGGTCACTACGAAGGACAGCATGGTGGCCATGTCCGGCGCAATCATGCCGGCACCCTTGGCGATGCCGTTGATCGTCACCTTGACGCCGCCGATCTCGGCGCTGCGGGTCGCGACCTTCGGGTAGGTATCCGTGGTCATGATGGCCTTGGCGGCCTCGAACCAGAAGTCCTCCTTTGCCGACCCCGCAAGTTCGTCGAGCACGCCGGCGAACTTGGTGGCGTCGAGTGGTTCGCCGATCACCCCCGTCGAGGCCAGGAAAATTTCGCCTTCGCCGCAGCCGACCGCCTTGGCCGCAGACTGTGCGGTGAGCTCGGTCGCTTCCCTTCCCTTCTTGCCGGTGAAGGCGTTCGCGTTGCCCGAGTTGACGACGACGGCGCGCGCACGGCCGCCGGGGAGATTCCTGCGGCAGAAGTCGACCGGCGCGGACGGGCATTTCGAGCGGGTGAACACACCGGCCGCCGCCGCCGGCTGATCGAAGACCATCATCAGCACGTCCGTGCGGTTCTTGTACTTGATCCCCGCAGCGGCGGTCGCCATGCGCACGCCGCGAAGGGCCGGCATTTCGGCGAAGGTTTTCGGAGCAAGCGGAGAAACGGTACCGGACATGGCGAACCCTGTTTGAAAGCCTTGGACATTAACTTAGAGCGGGATGCGGGCGGAAAACCGCTCGCACTTTCCTCATCCCGCTCTGGATGGTTGCGGGAAATGCCCGAACGGCATTCAGCCGCCGGGCATCCCGATCTTTTTCTTCGGCGAGCGGGGGGCGTCGATGAACCCGCTCTGGCGCGGGCTGTCCTGCAGGAAGCAGCCTCGAAAAGCCTATTGGGCTTGGCGCGCCTTGCCCGCCTCGTCATAGGCCTTCTTCAGTGCCGGATCGGAAATCTCGACGCCGGTCGCCTTCTTAGCAGTGTCCAGCAGCGCAAGGTATTTGTCGCGCATGACGAGCTGACGAACCTGCGGCTCGACCTGCTCGAGCGTCGGCGGCGCCTGAGGGCGCTTGTCCTCGACCAGGATCACATGGAAGCCGAACTGGGTCTTGACCGGCGTCTTGGTGTAGGCGCCCTTCTCGAGCGCGAAAGCGGCCGTCTCGAATTCCGGGACCATCCGGCCCTTGGTGAAGTAACCGAGGTCGCCGCCCTCGTCCTTGTTCGGATCGGTGGACTTGGCCTTGGCGAGCTCGACGAAGCTCTTGCCGGCCTCCAGTTCCTTGATGACCGCCTTGGCCTCGTCCTCGGTCTTGACGAGGATGTGGCGGGCCTTGACCTCTTCCTGCGGCGGAATGGCGGCAATTTCCTTGTCGTAGCGTGCCTTCACTTCTTCCTTCGTCACCGCATCGACGACGTGCTTCTTGAAGAAGGCGTTGTGAAGTTCGCGCTCGGTCAGGAAGGCGACGCGCTGCTTGAAGGTCGCATCGTTCTGCAGGCCTTCCTTTTCGGCATCCTTGACGAGCAGCTTGACGTCGATGACGGCGGAAAGGGCAGCGGCGCGCTTCTGCTCCTCGGGCATCCGCTGGAGCTGCGGATCGAGGCTGGTGATCGCGAGGTCAAGCTCCGACTGGCGGATCTCCTGATCGCCGACCTTCGCAACGACCGGGTCGGGCCCTTCGGCGCGGGCGACGCCTGCCGTCATCATCGCGACCAGTGCCGCGACCGCCAGGGTCTTGTATCTAGACATGTTTCTTACCTTTCACCATTGGCCGCCAGCGCGATTGCGTCCGGCCCCTCGAGAGGGCTGCACAACACCAGAATGTGGCGGTTCTGTAGCCGCCCGGCTGCGCAAGTGCGTTGACATAATCCGACCCCCCTCTTATCTGTCACGCAACTTCGCGTCCAGAACGTTTCCGGGCGTTTCACGGCGTTAAACGGTTTTTCGAGCCGCAACCTGAAACCCCAGGGCGATAATATAGGAAAGGACCATTCGGATGGTCAGTCTCGGCGGCCTTGCCCGCAAGTTGTTTGGTTCCGCCAACGATCGCCGCGTCCGCGGTTACCAGGGTCGGGTGGATGCGATCAACGCTCTCGAAGCCGAAATGAAGGCGCTGAGCGACGAAGCGCTTGCCGCGAAGACGGCTGAGTTTCGCCGGCAGCTCGGCGAAGGCAAGACCCTCGACGATATCCTCGTACCCGCTTTCGCTGTCGTGCGCGAGGCGGCGCGCCGCGTGCTCGGCCTGCGCCCCTTCGACGTCCAGCTCATCGGCGGCATGATCCTGCACGAACGCGCCATCTCTGAAATGAAGACCGGCGAAGGCAAGACGCTTGTCGCGACGCTGCCCGTCTACCTCAACGCTTTGGCCGGCAAGGGCGTGCATGTCGTGACGGTCAACGACTACCTCGCTCAGCGCGACGCCGGCATGATGGGACGGATTTACGGCTTCCTCGGCCTGACCACCGGCGTCATCATCCATGGCCTGACCGACGAGCAGCGCCGCGACGCCTATGCCTGCGACGTCACCTACGCGACCAACAACGAGCTCGGCTTCGATTATCTGCGCGACAACATGAAGTATGAGCGCGCCCAGATGGTGCAGCGCGGTCACTTCTTCGCGATCGTCGACGAGGTCGACTCGATTCTGGTCGACGAGGCGCGCACGCCGCTGATCATCTCCGGCCCGCTCGACGACCGCTCCGACCTCTATAACACCATCAACGATTTCATTCCGCTGCTGTCTCCGGAAGATTACGAGATCGACGAGAAGCAGCGCTCGGCCAACTTCTCGGAGGACGGCACCGAGAAGATCGAGAACCTGCTCCGCGAGGCCGGACTGCTCAAGGGCGAGTCGCTCTACGACATCGAGAACGTCGCGATCGTCCACCACGTCAACAACGCGCTGAAGGCCCACAAGCTGTTCACGCGCGACAAGGACTATATCGTGCGCAACGGCGAGATCGTCATCATCGACGAGTTCACCGGCCGAATGATGCCGGGCCGCCGCTATTCCGAAGGCCAGCACCAGGCGCTCGAAGCCAAGGAAAAAGTGCAGATCCAGCCCGAGAACCAGACGCTCGCCTCGATCACCTTCCAGAACTACTTCCGCATGTACGAGAAGCTCGCGGGCATGACCGGCACCGCGGCGACGGAAGCCGAGGAATTCGGCAATATCTACGGGCTCGAAGTGGTCGAAGTGCCGACAAACCTGCCGATCAAGCGCCTCGACGAGGATGACGAGGTCTATCGGACGGCCGGAGAGAAGTACAAGGCGATCATCGACGAGATCAAGGCAGCCCATGAACGCGGCCAGCCGATGCTCGTCGGCACCACCTCGATCGAGAAATCCGAGCTGCTCGCCGACATGCTGAAGAAGAGCGGCTTCTCGAAGTTCCAGGTCCTGAACGCGCGCTATCACGAGCAGGAGGCCTATATCGTCGCCCAGGCCGGCGTACCGGGCGCCGTGACGATCGCCACCAACATGGCCGGCCGCGGCACCGACATCCAGCTCGGCGGCAACCCGGACATGCGCATCCAGCAGGAACTGGCCGAGATCGAGCCAGGCCCGGAACGCGACGCGCGCGAAAAGGCGATCCGCGAAGAAGTGCAGAAGCTGAAGGACAAGGCGCTCGCCGCCGGCGGCCTTTATGTCCTTGCCACTGAGCGCCACGAAAGCCGCCGCATCGACAACCAGCTCCGCGGCCGCTCTGGCCGCCAGGGCGATCCCGGCCGGTCGAAATTCTTCCTGTCGATCCAGGACGACCTGATGCGCATCTTCGGCTCCGACCGCATGGACGGCATGCTGCAGAAGCTGGGCCTCAAGGAGGGCGAGGCGATCGTCCATCCCTGGATCAACAAGGCGCTCGAACGCGCCCAGAAGAAGGTCGAGGCGCGCAACTTCGACATCCGCAAGAACCTGCTGAAGTATGACGACGTGCTCAACGACCAGCGCAAGGTCATCTTCGAGCAGCGTCTCGAGCTGATGGACGCGGAGAGTGTCAGCGACACGGTCGCCGACATGCGCAACGAAGTGATCGAGGACGTCGTCGGCAAGCGCATCCCCGAGCGGGCCTATGCCGAGCAATGGGACGTGGACGGCCTCAAGGCCGACGTCCAGCAATATCTCAACCTCGATCTGCCGATCTCCGAATGGGCCGCCGAGGAAGGGATCGCCGAGGATGACATCCTCGAGCGCGTCACGGCCGCCGCCGACAAGGCTGCCGCCGAGCGCGCCGAACGCTTCGGACCGGACATCATGCAATATGTCGAGCGCTCGGTCGTCCTGCAGACGCTCGACCATCTCTGGCGCGAGCACATCGTCAACCTCGACCACCTCCGTTCCGTCATCGGCTTCCGCGGCTACGCCCAGCGCGATCCGCTGCAGGAATACAAGTCGGAGGCCTTCGAGCTCTTCCAGGCCCTGCTCGTCAATCTCCGGCAGGCGGTTTCGGCACAGTTGATGCGCGTCGAACTGGTGCGCGAGGCGCCGCAGGAACCACAGCCGCTGCCGCCGATGCAAGGCCATCATCTCGATCCGCTGACCGGCGAGGACGATTTCGCACAGGCGCCGCTTCTCGCCGCCACACCGGCAAGTCGCAATCCGGCCGAGCCCTCGAGCTGGGGCAAGGTGGCGCGCAACGAGCCCTGCCCGTGCGGTTCCGGCAAGAAATACAAGCATTGCCACGGAATTTACGAAGCCTGACGAAGTGCCGCCTCCGGGCGGCATTTTCGCATCCGGCGATCGACAGGGGCGAGCGCCTTTTCAGATAAGCAAAGCTCGCTGCGGCGCCGTGGATCGCTAGGCGTCTTCATTGAAGCCGGATCCGATTTGACGGAGTGCTCGCAGCAAGGCTTGCTGAACCGTTTATTAACGCTGTTCTGGCAGAAGTGATGCCCTGTATTGCGTAATCCAGGGTGTCTTCGTGTTGATGGCGGTATGTCAAACGGCCGGACGAATGCTGCCGTCGGCGCTGAGGCACCGCCTGTCCGCTCCGCTGCAGCGCCTTCTGCCCGTCCTCGCCGGCTCCGATTCCCGCAGCCGCGCGCAGCGAATGGCCCTGATCGCCTTTGCGATCCGCATCCTCAGCGCGGCAATAGCCTTCCTTTCGCAGATCTTTCTCGCGCGTCTCATGGGCGAATTCGAATACGGCATCTTCATCTTCGTCTGGGTGATGGCGGTGCTGTTCGGCAACCTCTCCTGCCTCGGAATTCACGCGGCTGTCATCCGCTTCCTGCCGGAATACAGCACCACCGCCGCTCTGGCTGAAATCCGCGGCCTGACGACGACGGCGCGCATCTTCGCGCTCCTTTCCGCAAGCGCCTTTGCCGCCACCGGAACAGTTGGTCTATGGGTCTTCGGCCGGGCGATCGAAAGCTACTACCTCGTCCCGCTCTATCTCGGCCTGATGACCCTGCCGATGATTGCCCTCGGCGACGTGATGGACGGCACGGCACGTGCACATAGCTGGCCGATCACGGCAATGAGCCCGACCTACATCGTTCGGCCCCTGCTGATCCTCGCCTTCATGGTCCTGGCGACGGTTGCCGGCCTGCCGCGCGACGCGACGACGGCGATGACCGCATCGCTTGCGGCGACCTGCGTGACCACGCTCGGCCAGTTCTCCGCGATGGTCTGGCGGCTCGACCGGCACTACGTTCGAGGCCCGATGAAGATCGAACTCGGACGCTGGCTGCGGGTCTCCATTCCGATCTTCCTTGTCGACGGTTTCGGCTTCCTGCTGACCAATTCCGACGTCGTGATCGTCGGCCTGTATGTGAAGCCCGACGACGTGGCGATCTATTTCGCCGCGGCGAAGACCATGGCACTTGTCCATTTCGTCATGTTCGCGGTCAGGGCGGCCGCCGGGCCGCGCTTTTCGGCGGCCATGGCTGCACGCGACCGGCATCAATTGGCGGAGATTGCCATCGAAAGCGCCCGCTGGTCGTTCTGGCCGTCGCTCGCGATCGGCTGCATCGTTGTGCTGGCGGGCCCGCTGCTGCTGACGCTGTTCGGCCCCGCCTTCCCCACCGGCGCTCCCTTGATGGCAATCCTGCTTACCGGGATCCTCGCCAAGGCCTTTGTCGGCCCGGCCGAGACGCTGCTGACGATGGCCGGGCGCCAGAAGCTTTGCGTCATCCTCTATGCCGCCGCGCTCGCCACCAATATCGCGCTGAACGTCACGCTCATCCCGCTCTTCGGCCTGACCGGAGCGGCCTCAGCGACCGCGGGCGCGATGTTTGCGGAAGCTGCAATCCTGCATGTCGCGGTGAGACACACCTTTGGCTTCTCGCTCCTGGCGCTTGCTGGCGCAAGGAGCGGCCAAGACAAGAACGAGGCGATCAAGCCATGAGCGGCAACATCCAGTTCCCGGGCGATGCGAACGGCAGAGCGAACCGCCTGCTCGGCGGCTTGGCCCAACCGGGCTTAGACCCGACGCAAGCCGAACGCACCTTGATGGTGGGGCGGCCCGGGCGGCATCTCGCCATCTATCCGGCCCGATCCGGCTACGAGCTGCAGCAGGAGCTCGATTTTCTGTCCAACCGGGCGATCGAGCCGAACGTCTTCTTCACCGGCCGCTTCCTGGCGCCTGCCATGCCGCGGCTGGAGGACCGGGTCATTCGCCTCGCCGTCATCCGCGACAACAACGAACGCAGCAGCCGGCTGCGTTTCCTCATGCCCTTCTCGATCGAGAAGCCGGGCTTCTCGATCGGCGCGCCGATCATTCGCGGCTGGTCCAATCCCTTCGGCCCCTTGGGCGTGCCGCTTCTCGATGCGGAGGACGCCGCCGAGACGATCAGCAACCTCTACGCGGCGCTTGCCGCCCCCTCCTCAGGTCTGCCGCAGGTGCTGGTCCTCCCGGACGTGCGCCTCAAGGGCAGGTTCGCCCAGCTCGCCCGCGCCGTCGCGATCGGCGAGAACCTGCCTCTGACCGTCACCGACACGTTCGAGCGGCCGATGCTCGAAAGCCTGCTCGACGGCCCGACCTATCTGCGCCAGGCCATCAGCCGGTCGCACTTGAAGGAGCTCAGGCGGCAGTGGAACAATCTCGAGAAACGCGGTGGGCTCGCCTACAGCGTCGCGCGTCGGCCGGAGGAGATCCGCTGGCGCCTGGAGGAGTTCCTGGCACTCGAGGCGTCCGGCTGGAAGGGGCGCGAGCGCAGCGCCATGATCATGGACCGCTTCCGCGCCGCCTTCGCGCGCGAAGCGATCACCAATCTGGCCGAGGCCGACAACGTCCGCATCCACACGCTCGATCTCGACGGCAAGGCGATTGCCGCGATGGTCGTCCTCATGATGGCCGGCGAGGCCTATACGTGGAAGACCGCCTATAACGAGGACTACGCGAAATATTCGCCGGGCAAGCTGCTCTTGGCCGAGCTCACCGAATGGCATCTCGACGACGCCAATATCGCCCGCTCCGATTCCTGCGCCGTGCCCGATCATCCGATGATCGCCCGCTTCTGGCAGGAGCGCGAGGAGATGGGCACGCTAGTGATCGGTCTGCAGCAGAACCGCGATCGCGACGTGCGCCAGGTCGCGGCCCAGCTCCACCTCTACCGCAACACCCGCAACATGGCGCGGCTGCTGCGCGAGAAGATCCGGGCGCTGGCGGGGCGCTGAGCCGGGCGGCCTCCCGAAACTGAAGCGGACGGCGCCGGTCTACCCCCTCTGGCCTGCCGGCCAGCTCCCCCACAAGGGTCCCACAAGGGGGGAGACAGGGCCGCGGCAAGCCGCTCACTTTACAGAGAGGCTTGCGTAGGTGGAACGCTCCAAACGCCAAACGAGCACGGAGCGCGCGCCAGATATTCTCCCCCCTGTGGGACCGTGTGGGGGAGATGGCCGCAGGCCAGAGGGGGTGGAGCTGGCCGAATTCTCTCTCCTATCGGTCCGCCGTCTTCTCCGCCACCTCGGCAGTCGCCCTCTCCCTCAGCAACCGCCGGATCACCTTGCCCGAGGTGGTCAGCGGCAGGCTGTCGACGAACTCGATCTCGCGCGGATATTCGTGCATCGAGAGCCTGTTCTTCACCCAGTCGCGGATCGCGGCCGCGGTCTCGTCGCTCGCAGTGGCACCGGGCTTCAGCACCACATAGGCCTTGACGATCTCGGTGCGGGTCGGATCCGGCTTGCCGATCGCGGCGGCCATCTGGACGTCCGGGTGTCCCGCCAGGCAGTCCTCGATTTCGCCCGGACCGATGCGATAGCCCGACGAGGTGATGACATCGTCGTCGCGGCCGAAGAAGGTGAAGTAGCCCTCCGCATCCATGGCGCCCTGGTCGCCGGTGGTCATCCAGTCGCCGATGAACTTCGCCTCGGTCGCCTCGTCGTTTCGCCAGTAGCCGAGGAACATCACCGGATCGGGGCGCTTGACGGCGACCTGCCCGGTCGTGCCCGGCGGCAGCACGCGGCCATGGCCGTCGATGATAGCCACCTCGTGGCCAGGTGCGGCCTTGCCCATCGAGCCGGGTTTCAACACGCCGAGGTCGGCGGCCGACGAGATGACGATGTTGCATTCCGTCTGGCCGTAGAATTCGCTGACCGCGATGCCGAGCGCCTCCTTCGCCCACTCGAAGGTCTCACGCCCGAGCGCCTCTCCTGCCGAGCCTATCGTCCTCAGATTGAGCCTGTAGCGGGCCCGCGGTCGATCGACGGATTTCAGGAGCCTCAGCGCCGTCGGCGGAATGAAGGCGTTGCGCACGTCCATCTCTTCCATGATGCGGAAGGCCATGTGCGGATCGAATTTCTGCGCCGGGGAGGATACCACCGGCACGCCGAAGAACAGCGACGGCAGCAGCGCGTTCAGCAAGCCGCCCGCCCAGGCCCAATCGGCCGGCGTCCACATCCGGTCGCCCGGCTGCGGCAGGAAATGATGGTGGAACTGGAAGCCCGGCAGATGGCCGAGCAGCACCCGGTGGCCGTGCAAGGCGCCCTTCGGCGGCCCGGTCGTCCCCGACGTATAGATCATCAGCGCCGGATCGTCCGGACCCGTGTCAGCGGCGGAAAAGCGGCCCTCGCCCGCGGCCAGGCGATCGAACCGGACCGTGCCGGGCAGTTCGTCCTCCTCCGCCAGCACGACCAGCCGAAGCTCCGGCAGTTCTTTCCGGATCGCCGCGAGCCGCTCATAGCCGAAGCGGTTTGTGACGACGGCCGTCGCTCCCGCATCCTGCAGGCGATAGCTGAGCGCCTCGACGCCGAAGAGCAGCGCCAGCGGCAGGGCGACCGCGCCGAGCTTGTAGATCGCCGCATGGGCGATCGCCGCCTCGAACCCCTGCGGCAGGAGGATGGCGACGCGATCGCCCGGCTTGACTCCATGCGAAGCAAGCCCGCCGGCAAAGGCGGAGGATCGGGCCGCGAAGGCACCATAGGTCAAGGAACGATGCGCAGCATCGGGGCTGAAATGCTCAAGGCAGACACGCTTCGCATCCCGCGCCGCCCACGCGTCGCTGACGGCGACGCCGATATTGAACTTCCCCGGAATCCGCCAGCGAAATTCGCGATAAAGTTCCTCGTAGGTCTCGATCTTCGGTAACATGAGCCGTGCTGTGACAGAATTTGCTGCACCAGCTAACATCTCCGGCCCCTGAAATTCAATGGGGTCAGGTTGCCGCGTTCGCAATCGACACGATGAGGACCAAGAGTTACGTCCCGCCATTGACCACGGGCGTATTGGTAGAGGCTTG
The DNA here is from genome assembly GCF_001651865.1 of Sinorhizobium glycinis. Lineage (GTDB taxonomy): Bacteria > Pseudomonadota > Alphaproteobacteria > Rhizobiales > Rhizobiaceae > Sinorhizobium > Sinorhizobium glycinis. The sequence continues at coordinate 46,539 of NZ_LPUX01000046.1, read as the reverse complement.
CAGGAAGGTCGGCTTCCCCGGCCTTTCCGTGCTTACCAGACCTTAGTCCTATAAGACATGGGCCAGAGGTCTTAGCCCAATCTATCCATTATCCTATTGAACCGGCTCATAATTCTTGACTGCAACCGGCACTGTGCGACGCTTCGAGCTCCTGCTTGTAGATGCGTTAGGAAGTGGATGATGACCTTCGATGATCACGTTGAGTTGGCGCTTGTAATGGCCTGCGAAGAACTGGAGATGACGCGAGACGAGGCCATCCGCTTCTTCATTCGCGAGTGGCTGGAGGGGTACGGCTTTCTGCCGGTACCTGACTCGGACGACCGCAGCGAGACGCAGGGGAGTGCCCAATTGGGATATTCCCTCCGCCGCCCTCGCGGGGCCAAAGGACAGTGACGAGGCCCGTAAAGTCCGCGTCGGCCGGTCTTCCCCGGGCCCCGACGTGGCTGGGCCCCAGAGCAACGTCCATCCCTCCGGACCGCTCTGGGGCTCCAGGTTAGATCGCCGGACAGCGGCCTTCCTTGCCGGGAAACCGCAATCAGGTTTTTCGATTTTGGCGGTAACGAGAAGGCCACGCGCGGAGCGCGCCCTCGAACGGGCACCCACGACGGCTGCAGAAAATCGGACAAAACAATGCGAATTTCTGTGTTGGTGCCCCATGCCGGGGTCGAACCAGCACTCCTTTTGGGAACTCGATTTTGAGTCGAGCGCGTCTACCAATTCCGCCAATGGGGCCAAGGCTGAGCGATATCAGCGGTTTGGGATTTACACGATCGTTTTCGCGCCGGTCAACCGCCAATTTGCGATTTCGGCTTCGCGATCACAAAAGCGTGCGGAGAGGAGAGGCGCCGGCGATTTACAGCGGGATCGATCCTACATAAGAAGACGGCATCGATTGAACGGGCCGGCGTCGTCCAGGCCGCCCGCTACGAGGTATTGATGATCGAGGCTTCCATCGCTCAGCGCCGGCAACTTATTTTCGCCCTGCTCGTCACGCTCGGCATGGCGGCGACCGTCGGCGGCGCGCTCGGTTTCGAGCATATCGGCGGCTACATCCCTTGTGCCCTCTGCCTGCTGCAGCGCGATCCTTATTATTACGGAATTCCTCTCGGCATTCTCGCGATCGCCACAGGCGTCCTGAAGCTGCCGGCCTGGACGACCCGCACGCTGCTTCTCGTCGTCGGTATCCTGATGCTCACCGGTGCCGGGATCGGCGTCTATCACGCCGGCGCCGAGTGGCATTTCTGGGAAGGCCCGTCGACCTGCGCCACGACCGCCCAGGGCATCTCCCCCAGTGTCGGCGATCTGCTCGGTGATCTCGATGCCAAGCACGCCCCGTCCTGCACGGACGCGGCCCTGCGCATCCTTGGCCTGTCCTTTGCCGGCTGGAATGTTATCGCCAGCCTCATCCTCGCGGCGCTCGCGCTGCGCGGCGCTGCCAAGGCGTAAGTTCGGGCACGCGCTCCGCCGACCTTCAACGGTTCCGGCACGGATCCGCTCTCCTGAACAGGATGCTGCCGCCTTACGGCTGCAGTTCGACATCCCAGTAGAGATAGTCCATCCAGCTTTCGTGCAGATGGTTCGGGGGGAAGAGCCGTCCGTTGTTGTGCAGATCCTGCACGGTCGGCTGGTACGGCCTCTGATGCGGGAACATGTGGGCCTGCTTCGGCAGCTTGCTGCCCTTGCGCAGGTTGCAGGGCGAGCAGGCCGCCACGACGTTTTCCCAGGTCGTCTGGCCGCCATGGGCGCGCGGGATGACGTGGTCGAAGGTCAGATCGTCGGGCGATCCGCAATACTGGCATTCGAACTTGTCGCGCAGGAAGACGTTGAACCGGGTGAATGCCGGAAAGCGCGAAGGCTGGACATAGCTCTTCAGGCACACCACGCTCGGCAGCCGCATCGAGAAGCTCGGCGAGGAGACGGAATGTTCGTATTCGGCAAGGATTATCACACGGTCGAGAAAGACCGCCTTGATCGCGTCCTGCCAGGACCAGAGCGACAAGGGGTAGTAACTCAGCGGCCGGTAGTCGGCGTTCAGCACAAGCGCCGGCAGGGCCTGAGGTGAGACTGCAATCGTCAAGCGTATTCTCCTGAGCGATTCGGCATCTGCATCTTCTATATTAGGCCTGTTGCGACAGGATTGTGAAGCCGGAAAGAAAAACCAAACAAAGGATTCGCTTTTCTCTTCAAGGCGTCACGGGAAGCGCATCACGCCGCATCTCACGCGCATAATAGGCCCAGAAGAGCCGGGCTGCGACGCTCCGCCAGGGGGACCAGGAGGTAGCGAGCGAATCGACTTCGCTCGCGCTCGGACGCAGCTCGAAACCGAGCGCATGGCCCACCGCGTTCTGCAGCGCCACGTCGCCGGCCGGAAAGACGTCCGGATGGCCGGCGCAGAAGAGCAGATAGACCTCCGCCGTCCAGCGCCCCACACCCTTGATCGCCGTCAGCTCATGGATCGCCGCCGCCGCCTCGATGTCGCAGATGCCGTCGAGATCGATCTCGCCCGCCATGGCCGCTGCCGCCACCCGCCGCAACGTGTCGGCCTTGGCGCGGGAGAGCCCGAACTGCCGGCAGGCATCGTCATCGAGCGAAAGCACGGCGTCGGCGCTGATCTCACCGAGCGACGCCTCCATGCGCTTCCAGATCGCCGCCGCACTCGCCTTGGAGACCATTTGTGAAACGATGATATTGGCAAGGCCGCGATAGCCGGGATCGGTCCGCCTGAGCGGCACCGGCCCGGCCTTGTCCAGGACGTGCTCCAGGCGAGCGTCGAGCATCACGAGACCCGCGAGGCCGGCCTCGATATCTTCGCTTGTGCGAATAATCCGCATGCACCCTCCAAAATAGCGGATGACCTTTATACCGCTTCCATGGCAAAGGAGCACGATGCCCGTTCCACCGCCAGTACAACCGGTCTTCCGCTTCGCCCCGAGCCCGAACGGCTTGCTGCATCTCGGCCACGCCTTGTCGGCCATCATCAACCACGACATGGCGAGCGCGACGGGAGGCCGCTTCCTGCTGAGGATCGAAGATATCGACCGGACGCGCTGCCGTCCGGAATTCGAGGCGGCGATCGTCGAGGACCTCGCCTGGCTGGGTTTGAGCTGGGAGGAGCCGGTTCGGCGCCAGTCCGATCATCTCGATCTTTATGCGGCAGCGCTCGAGCGCCTGCGAGACATGGGGCTCGTCTATCCTTCCATCATGAGCCGCGGCGAGATCAAGGCGGCGGTGGCTGCTGCAGAAGCGAGCGGGCAGGTATGGCCCCGCGACCCGGACGGAACGCCGCTCTATCCCGGCCTCGAGCGTGAACTGCCGACGAGCGAGCAGGAGGCCCTCGTCGCCGGCGGTCGTCTCCATGCTTGGCGGCTCGACCTGGCGAAGGCCGTCGACCACCTTGCCGAACCGCTTACCTGGCGCGAGGCCGGGGCGGGTCCGGCCGGCGAAACCGGCCTGATCGCGGCGGATCCGGCCGCCTGGGGCGACGTCGTCCTGTCGCGCTCGGATGCGCCTTCGAGCTATCATCTTTCGGTAGTGGTCGATGACGCTCTGCAGGGCATCACCCATATCGTGCGCGGCCGCGACCTCTACCACGCGACCTCCATCCACCGCCTGCTGCAGCGGCTTCTCGACCTGCCGGAGCCGATCTACCATCATCACCGTCTGATACTCGGTGCGGACGGCAGGAAACTGTCGAAGAGCAATGGCGACACCGGCATTGCCGCTTTCCGCGCGGCCGGTCATTCGCCGGCGGAACTGCGCGCGATGGTCCTTGGCGTGGCGCCTCCCTATGGGGAAGGCGGTCCCTCGCCCCGCGCCTGAAAGCTGCGTGCCACCATCCGCTTCACCTTGAACTTCAGTATGGCGGCATTGATCTCGGCGCCGATGATGAAGATCGCTCCCACCATGTAGAGGAAGACCAGCACGACGACGATCGAGGCGAGGCCGGCATAGGTTGCTACGTAGTTTGAGAAAGTCGCAAGATAGGATGCGAAGGCATAGGCGCCGACCGACCACAGAAGCAGCGTCAACAGGATGCCGGGCAGCACGTCGACGACCTTGCGGTGTCCGTCCGGCAACCACAGATGCGACACCAACAGCCCGCCGGTGAGCATTACGAGCGCCAGCGCCAGGCCCCAATTGTCGACGGTTGCCAGGACAGCGTCGAGCCAAGGCAGCCATTGGTCGGCATTGCGGACGGCGAGCGGAACGGCGACCAGCAGAATGCTGATAACGGCGAGGATAAGAACGCCGGCAAGCACGAAGCCGAGGCTGGCGAGCCGGGTTATGTACCAGGGACGGCTTTCCGCCACTCGATAGGCCCTGTTGAGCGCGATTCTCAGCGCTTCGACGCCGTTCGATGCGAAATAGGCGGCCGCGACGACGGAAAGGGTCAGGACTCCGCCGCGCTGGATGGTCAGCACCTCGACGATCTCGTCGGCGACGGGCTTCGCTATCGATTCGGGCCAGGCGTCGAAGATCAGGTGGACGGCCGTCACGGCGAACTGGTCGGCCCCGAGGAAGCTGCCGAGTGCGGTGCCGAAGATCAGGAAGGGGAAAACCGCCATCAGGGACGACAGGGCCACATGGCTCGCCATCGCCCAGCCATCGTCCTCACTGAAATGCCAGAGCGCATCAAACACGACCTTCCAGATGATGCGAAGCGATGCCGGCATTCCGTCTCCTGTGGTGCCCGCGCACTCCACGTGATCGGCGGCGCGCAATGCCAATGGCGCGCCGGCGAACCAAAGGCAGGGCGCGCAATTCAATTGTTTCCCAACCGTGAATATGGGAAACGGGACACGTATTTCTACAGGAATCGACGGCATGACTGAACGGCCAACCATCATTGTCACCGGCTGCTCGTCCGGCATCGGCGCCTATTGCGCGCGCGCGCTCAAGAGGGACGGCTGGCGGGTCTTCGCGACCGTCCGCCGGCCCAAAGATCAGGCGGAACTGGAACGGGAAGGCATCGAAACTTTCATCATGGACTATACTCGGCCGGAGACGATCGCCGCGCTGGTTGAAGCGGTGATGGCGCTGAGCGGCGGGCGGATCGACGCCCTCTTCAACAATGGCGCCTATGGCCAGGCGGGGGCTGTCGAGGATTTGCCGACCGAAGCGCTGCGGCTGCAATTCGAAACCAACGTGATCGGCTGGCATGATCTGACGCGCCGCGTCATACCGGCGATGCGGGCTCGGGGTCGAGGCCGCATCGTGCAATGCTCGTCGATTCTCGGTCTCGTCCCCTATCGCTGGCGCGGCGCCTACAACGCCTCGAAATTCGCCCTCGAGGCCCTGTCGCTGACCTTGCGGATGGAGCTTGCCGGCAGCGGCATCGGCGTCAGCCTCATCGAGCCGGGGCCGATCAGGTCGAAGTTCACCGCCAACGCCGTCGCCTATGTCGAGCGCTTCATCGATCTCAAGAATTCCGTCCATCGGGCAGAGTACGAGAAACAGTTGAAACGTCTGCGCGGGGAAAGCAAGCCGGCCCGTGGCAAGCTCGGACCGGAGGCCGTTTATCACGTTTTGAAACACGCTTTGACGTCACGCCGGCCAAGGCCGCATTATGTCGTGACCAGGCCCGCCAAACAGGGTGTGCTGCTCAAGAAACTCCTGCCGGCGGCGCTGTTCTATCGTATCATCGGCCGACTCGGCTGATCTACGGCGCCGCGCGCCTTGTCAGGTGCGCAAAGGTCGCTGTAGCACTTTGAATTGCTGCATGTCTTCGTCCTTAAATCGAGGTCGATTTAAGGAGACATGCAGTAGCCGAGTGCATGTCGCCCGAAAGTGTGCAGCGGTTTCGGGATAACGACATGCATATCAAACGCAAGGAGTGACGACATGCCCAGTTTCCTTACCGCTGTGACGCTGTTCGTCATGGGCCTGGTTGCGATCGTGCTCATCCGCGGCCTGTTGAACATGGCCCGAAAGGGCAGCGGCAATACGTCCAACAAGCTGATGCAGACGCGCATAGTGCTGCAGGCGGTCGCGCTCGTCCTGATCATGCTGACGCTGTGGGTCACAGGCGGCGGCCGGCCGAGCTAGGGACCAAGCGAAGCCACGATGGTCAAACTCAACAAGATCTACACCAGGACCGGCGACAACGGCACGACCGGTCTCGTCACCGGGCCGCGCCGCTCGAAGAGCGACCTACGCGTCGATGCCTATGGAAGCGTCGACGAAGCAAACGCCTTCGTCGGCCTTGCGCGCCAGCATACCGGCGATATGCCGGATCTCGATCAGATGCTGATGCGCATCCAGAACGATCTTTTCGACCTCGGCGCGGACCTTGCGACGCCCGAGACCGGCGAAAAACAGGACTACGAACCGCTTAGGATCGTTGCCGCCCAGGTGGCGCGGCTCGAGGCCGAGATCGACCGGCTAAACGCTGATCTCGAGCCCCTGCGCTCCTTTGTGCTGCCCGCCGGCAGCGCCGCTTCCGCATCGCTGCACGCCGCCCGCACCGTCGCCCGCCGGGCCGAACGGCAGATGGTGGCGCTTGCCGAAACCGAAGGCGAGATCGTCAGCCGCGAGGCGGTCGCCTATATCAACCGGCTTTCCGATTTCCTGTTCGTCGCCGCCCGCTGGGCGAACGACATGGGGCGCGCCGACGTCCTTTGGGTTCCGGGCAAGAACAGATAAGCTCGCGCAAAATCACGCTTCGGGGATCGCATGTTCATACCGCTGCACGACAGGAACGCCCTGAAGCATATCGACATGCAATATGTGACGGTCATGCTGATCGTCATCAATTTCACCGTCTGGCTCGTCACCGGGCCGATCGCGACCGAGGAATTCGCCAATGCAGCCGTCCTCGGTTTCGGCTACATCCCGGCGATCGTCTTCGACTACGCCATTCTCGACCCGTCCCTTGCGGTGGTCCCCGACGAATTCACCTTCGTCACCTATTCTTTCCTGCATGGCGACTTCTCGCATCTGGCGATGAACATGCTGTTCCTCTGGGTCTTCGGCGACAATGTCGAGGATGCGCTCGGGCATTTCCGTTTTCTGCTGTTTTATCTGCTGTGCGCCGCCGCCGGGGCACTGGCGCATGGTCTCATCGATCCCGCCTCGGAAGCGCCGCTGATCGGCGCCTCCGGTGCCGTCTCCGGCGTCGTCGCCGCCTATTTCCTGCTGCACCCGAAGGTTCGTGTGTGGGTGCTCGTGCTTTTCCGCATTCCCTTGCCGCTGCCTGCCGCCATTCCGCTCGCCTTCTGGATCGGCCAGCAGTTCTACATGTTCGCTGCCGACCCGGGCGGCAGCGTCTCCTGGAGTGCCCATGTCGGGGGTATCGTCGCCGGCCTGGTCCTCGTCGTCATTTTGCGACGCCATGGCGTGCCGCTTTTCGACCGGACGATCGTCAGTCCACGCGCCGTCGAACACCAGTCCGGACCACCGGAGGGCACGGATACGCCGCTGCCGGGCAAGCAAAAGCCGCCTACCCCCTGGGGCCGTCCGACCTGAGGGACCAAACGCAACGTTCCGATCTGCGGTTTTATGCGCTGCAATTTCAACGGATTACGCGCTCCGCCTGCGCAGGAACAGGTTTCTCCCAAGTGCTCTCCCTGCCCGCTTGCCAGAAGCGTACCTTACGTGTACGTAAACGTTAATTGAGGTCGCGGCCCTAATATCGATTTCGATTGGCGTTGCGATTGTATTTGGAGAAAAAACGCGTATCGATGTCGCCAACCGACAATCAGGCCGCTCTGTTAAGGCGCATTTTCCTGCGAAAGTTTCTGGAGGGAATGAATCCATGAAAATTCTAGTAACGGTGAAACGGGTCGTCGACTTCAACGTCAAGATCCGGGTGAAGGCGGACGGCACGGGCGTCGAGCTTGCCAACGTCAAGATGTCGATGAATCCGTTCGACGAAATCTCCGTCGAAGAAGCGCTCAGGCTGAAAGAGGCCGGCAAGGCCGAGGAAGTGGTCGTCGTTTCGATCGGTCCTGCCAAGGCGGAAGAGACGCTGAGGACGGCGCTCGCCATGGGCGCCGACCGGGCGATCCTGGTCGAAACGGAAGACCAGGTCGAGCCGCTCGCAGTCGCCAAGATCGTCAAGGGTGTCGCCGAGGCCGAACAGCCGGGGTTGATCATCGTCGGCAAGCAGGCGATCGACGACGACTCGAACCAGACCGGCCAGATGCTCTCGGCACTGCTCGGCTGGGCCCAGGGCACCTTCGCCTCGAAGGTCGAGCTCGGTGACGGCAAGGTGAATGTCACCCGCGAGGTCGACGGCGGCCTGCAGACGGTCGAACTGAAGCTGCCGGCGGTGGTCACCACCGATCTGCGCCTGAACGAGCCGCGTTACGCCTCGCTGCCGAACATCATGAAGGCGAAGAAGAAGCCGCTTGACAAGAAGACGCCGGCCGATTTCGGCGTCGACACCGCGCCGCGGCTGAAAGTGCTGAAGACCGAAGAGCCGTCGGGCCGCAAGGCCGGCATCAAGGTCAAGTCGGTCGCCGAGCTCGTCGAGAAGCTCAAGTCCGAAGCCGGCGTGCTCTAAGGTTCAAGGAAAGGGAGACAATCATCATGGCCATTCTGCTTCTGGCTGACCACGACACCACCCACCTTTCCGACCAGACGGCAAAGGCGCTGACGGCGGCAACGAAGATTGGCGGCGACGTCCATGTGCTGGTCGCCGGCGCGAACGTCAAGGCGATCGCCGAACAGGCGGCCAAGCTTTCCGGCGTCGCCAAGGTGCTCGTCGCCGAGGACGCTTCGCTCGCCAACAACCTCGCCGAGCCGCTCGCTGCAACGATCGTCTCGCTTGCCGGCAACTACGATACCATTGTTGCCGCCGCCACCTCGGTCGGCAAGAACGTCATGCCGCGGGTCGCAGCCCTGCTCGACGTCGCCCAGGTATCGGAAATCATCGAGGTGGTCTCTTCGGACACCTTCAAGCGGCCGATCTATGCCGGCAATGCCATCCAGACGGTGCAGACCAACGAGCCGAAGCGGGTGATCACCGTCCGCACCGCCTCGTTTGCGGCTGCCGGCGAAGGCGGCTCCGCCTCGGTCGAGACCGTTTCGGCCGCCGCCAATCCGGGCCTGTCGAGCCACGTTTCCGATGCGCTGTCGTCCTCCGACCGCCCGGAGCTCACCTCGGCGAAGATCATCATCTCCGGTGGCCGGGCGCTTGGCTCCTCGGAGAAGTTCCAGGAGGTCATCCTGCCGGTCGCCGACAAGCTCGGCGCCGCCGTCGGCGCCTCGCGCGCCGCGGTCGATGCCGGCTATGCGCCGAACGACTGGCAGGTCGGCCAGACGGGCAAGGTGGTCGCCCCCGACCTCTACATCGCCTGCGGCATCTCCGGTGCGATTCAGCACCTCGCCGGCATGAAGGATTCCAAGGTGATCGTCGCCATCAACAAGGACGAGGAGGCGCCGATCTTCCAGGTCGCCGACTACGGCCTCGTCGCCGATCTCTTCGACGTCCTGCCGGAGCTCGAAAAGGCGCTCTAGGCGTACAGCAACCTGCCGCGAAAAAGGCTGGAAAATCTGCCGGCTTGGCATTAACAATCGTACCGGGCCGTCCCATCGGCCCGGTTTTTTTACATCTTCGGCAGCGCCGCTGCCGAGATTTCTTGAAAGTGGATGTTCGCTTCGATGATCAAGACGATCGGAATTATTGGCGCGGGGCAAATGGGCTGCGGCATTGCCCATGTTTCGGCGGCAGCCGGTTACAAGGTGCAGCTCTACGATATTGCTGCGGACCGCATCGAGGCAGGGCTGGCGACCATCAATGGGAACCTTGCCCGGCAGGTTTCTTCCGGCAAGATGAGCGACGACGACCGCAAGAAGGCCCTGTCGCTGATGAAGGGTTCGACCGACATCAACGACCTTTCGCAGGCGGACCTCGTCATCGAGGCGGTCACCGAAGACGAGACCGTCAAGCGCAAGATCTACGGCCAGGTTTGTCCGATCATGAAGCCGGATGCGATCCTCGCGACCAACACCTCGTCGCTGTCGATCACCCGGCTCGCCTCCGCAACCGATCGCCCCGAGCGCTTCATGGGCATTCACTTCATGAATCCGGTTCCGGTCATGAAGCTGGTGGAGCTTGTCCGCGGCATCGCGACCGAAGAAGAGACCTTCCGGGCGGCCAAGGAATTCGTCGCCCATCTCGACAAGACCGTCACGGTCGCCGAGGATTTCCCCGCCTTCATCGTCAACCGCATCCTGCTGCCGATGATCAACGAGGCGATCTATACGCTTTACGAGGGCGTCGGCACGGTCGATGCCATCGACACGGCGATGAAGCTCGGCGCCAACCATCCGATGGGCCCGCTGCAGCTCGCCGACTTCATCGGCCTCGATACCTGCCTGTCGATCATGCAGGTGCTGCATGACGGTCTGGCCGATTCAAAATACCGTCCGTGCCCGCTGCTGGTGAAATATGTCGAAGCCGGCTGGCTCGGTCGCAAGTCCGGCCGCGGCTTCTACGACTACCGCGGCGACGTTCCGGTCCCGACGCGCTGACCATTGGTCCACACCCCCTCTGGCCTGCCGGCCATCTCCCCCACAAGAGGGGAGAATAGGGCCCGTCACCCACACCGAAGCGTCCCGCTTGCGGCAAGCTCGCGATGGGAGCGAGAGGATGCCCCTTGTTTTTTCCCCTTGTAGGGGAGATGGCCGGCAGGCCGGAGGGGGTGCTACGTGCCAGAGGCCCCTCAACTGCCCGCAGGCGGCGCTATCGCCGCCTCGATCAGCCGCTTCGCATCATCGCTGTCCCACGCGGCGGGCCCGTTCATCGAGCCGATTAGACAAGCCTTCTCGTCGATGAGCAGGGTGGCGGGGAGCCCGAAGGCAAGACCCTCCTTCTTCATCGTGTTGAAGACTCCCATCGAAGCGTCGCGATAGTAGCGCAGGTGATCGACGGCGATTTCGTCGAGGAACGCCTTCGGCTTTTCGTCGTCGCCGGTGTCGATATTGATGGCGACGACCTCGAAACGCTCGCCGCCAAGCGCCTGCTGCAGCGCGTTGAGCGCCGGCATCTCCTCCCGGCATGGCAGGCACCAGGTCGCCCAGAGATTGACGAGCAGCGTCTTGCCGGCAAAGGAGGCAAGGGTCAGCGGCTTTCCGTCAGGGCCGGCGAAGTCGAGGCCGCCGATCGGGCGGGGATTGGCGGCTGGCGTCATCGCGGCCACCTGGCCGCGCATCAGCGGCGTCAAAGCCGCCACTTTTTCGGCGGCAAGCGGGCAGCTTGCGTCCGCCGTCGGCGCCGCGCCGCCATTGCCAGACCCGGTCTCCTTCACGTATACCGCAGCCGCACCGGCGATCACGCCAAAGAGGGCGGCGAGCGCGAACAATTTCACGGCCGGAGGACGTTTCTTCTGGTCTGGCATTCCATTCTCCAAAGGCGGGCATCCCGATGGCTGACGGCAGTTCCGAGACGAAATCCTCCAATCAGATGTGGGGCGGACGCTTCGCCTCGGGTCCGGACGCCATCATGGAGGAGATAAATGCCTCGATCGGCTTCGACAAGAAGCTCTATGCGCAGGATATCCGCGGCTCAATAGCGCACGCCACCATGCTGGCGCATCAGGGCATCATTTCCGCCGAAGACAAAGACAAGATCGTTCACGGCCTTGACACGATCCTGTCAGAGATCGAAAGCGGCGCCTTCGAGTTCTCGCGCCGCCTGGAAGACATTCACATGAATGTCGAGGCGCGGCTGGCGACGCTGATCGGCCCCGCCGCCGGACGCCTCCATACCGCGCGCTCGCGCAACGACCAGGTCGCACTCGATTTCCGCCTCTGGGTGAAGGAAGAGCTGCAGAAGACCGAAAGGGCTCTGACCGGGCTGATCGCCGCCTTCCTCGACCGGGCGGAAGAGCACGCCGACACGGTGATGCCCGGCTTCACGCATCTGCAGACAGCCCAGCCGGTGACCTTCGGTCATCATTGCATGGCCTATGTCGAAATGTTCGGCCGCGATCGCTCGCGCGTTCGCCACGCGATCGAGCATATGGACGAGAGCCCGATCGGCGCCGCCGCCCTTGCCGGCACCGGCTTCCCGATCGACCGGCACATGACGGCCAGCGCGCTCGGCTTCCGCGAGCCGACCCGGAACTCGATCGACACGGTCTCAGACCGCGACTTTGCGCTCGAATTCCTGTCGATCGCGGCGATCGCCGCCACGCACCTGTCGCGGCTCGCCGAAGAGATCGTCATCTGGTCGACGCCGCAATTCGGCTTCATCCGCCTGTCGGATGCCTTCTCGACCGGCTCTTCGATCATGCCGCAGAAGAAGAACCCGGATGCCGCCGAGCTCGTGCGCGCCAAGACCGGCCGCATCAACGGCTCGCTGATTGCGCTTCTGACCGTCATGAAAGGCCTGCCGCTCGCCTATTCCAAGGACATGCAGGAGGATAAGGAACAGGTCTTCGACGCGGCTGAAAGCCTCGAATTGGCGATCGCTGCGATGACCGGCATGGTTCGCGACATGACGGTGCGCGCCGACCGGATGAAAGCCGCTGCCGGCTCCGGCTATTCGACAGCTACGGATCTCGCCGACTGGCTGGTGCGTGAGGCCGGCCTGCCTTTCCGCGACGCCCATCACGTCACCGGCCGCGCCGTCGCACTCGCCGAGCAGAAGGGCTGCGACCTTGCCAACCTCTCGCTTGCCGAACTGCAGGCGATCAACCCCGCCATCACCGACAAGGTCTTCGACGTGCTGACCGTCGAGGCCTCGGTCGCCAGCCGCACCAGCTTCGGCGGCACGGCGCCGGCCGAGGTGCGCAGGCAGATCGCCTGGTGGCGGGCACGCAATTGATGGTTTAGCTGCCGCCGGCGCGCCCCTCATCCCGCTGCCGCGACCTAGTCCCCTCTCCCCGCCTGCGGGGAGAGGGCTAGTCCTCGGGTTAAACCCGAGGAGAGGGGCAGCGATATGCGTGAAAGCGTAGACGTCCACACACACAAACAGGGTGCACAAGGTGCTGAAAAACCGATAAGAGATCGCACCAGAGCGAGAAAGGCGCGGCGCTCGCCGGCTGCCGCTCTCGACCTATCGGCTTCAGTTTCGGCGAGGGAAATGACGATGACATTCACCAAGGCGGCCCGGCTAGCGCTCCTGCTGGCCATTCCGGGGCTGGTTCTCACCGGTTGCGGGCGCAAGGGCGATCTAGACCGGCCGGGCGCCGCCACCTCGATCAACACGAAAGCGCCCGCCGGCACCGCCGAACCGAAGGAGACGATCGAGGATCGCCCCTTCCTGCTTGACCCCCTCCTCTAAGCGAGCGACACCCGTGAATCACTTCGACTATCGCGACGGAATTCTCTACGCCGAAGATGTTCCAGTGACGGATATCGCCCGCGCCGTCGGTACGCCGTTCTATTGCTATTCGACCGCGACGCTCGAGCGGCATTACCGGGTGTTCGCACAGGCTTTTGCCGACGTCGATGCGATGGTCTGCTATGCCGTGAAGGCTAATTCCAACCAGGCCGTGCTGAAGACGCTCGCTCGCCTTGGTGCCGGTGTCGACGTGGTCTCGGAAGGCGAACTGCGCCGGGCGCTCGCCGCCGGCATCCCGGCAGACCGGATCATGTTTTCGGGCGTCGGCAAGACGCCGCGCGAGATGGACCTCGGGCTCGAAGCCGGCATCTATTGCTTCAACGTCGAATCCGAGCCGGAGCTGGAGATCCTGAACCAGCGGGCCGTGCGCGCCGGCAAGCAGGCGCATGTCTCCTTCCGCATCAATCCGGACGTCGATGCCCGCACGCACGCCAAGATCTCCACCGGCAAGAAGGAAAACAAGTTCGGCATTTCCTGGGAACGGGCGCGCGCCGTCTATGCCCATGCCGCCACGCTTGCCGGCATCAAGGTGACCGGCATCGACATGCATATCGGCAGCCAGATCACCGAGTTGCAGCCCTTCGACGATGCCTTCAAGCTGCTGCGCGAGCTGGTCGATACGTTACGCTCCGACGGCCACGTCATCGACCATGTCGATATCGGCGGCGGCCTCGGCATCCCCTATCGGGAAGACAACAACCCGCCGCCGCTCCCCGACGCCTATGCGGATATCGTCAAGAACCAGCTCAGGGGCCTCGACTGCAGGATCGTCACCGAGCCGGGCCGGCTGATCGTCGGCAATGCGGGCATTCTCGTCACCGAGGTGATCTATGTGAAGGATGGCGGCGAGAAGACCTTCGTCATCGTCGACGGTGCGATGAACGATCTGATCCGCCCGACGCTCTATGAGGCCTATCACGAGATCAGGCCGGTGAAGATTTCCGCCGCCAACGCGCCGCGCATCAAGGCCGACGTGGTGGGCCCCGTTTGCGAGACGGGCGACTATCTCGCGCTGGACCGGGAGATGGCAATGCCGAAGCCGGGCGACCTTTTCGCAATCGGCTCGGCGGGCGCCTACGGTGCGGTCCAGTCCGGCACCTATAACAGCCGGCTTTTGGTGCCCGAGGTTCTTGTCAAGGGCGATCGTTTCCACGTGATCCGCCCGCGCAAGGATTACGAAGCTCTGATCGGCCTGGACTCGGTGCCGGATTGGCTTGACTGAATTCGGCGAGGCGACGTTCGAAGCGGCGCGCCGTAGGGCGATCACGTTTTGTTTTTCTTGCCGCCCTCGCCTTCGCCACAAAGGATGTTATCCTGACCTTCGACCGCCGCGGCGGCCAAAGGGATGGAAAGGGAATTTGGGCGGATGACGCAATTCCGGCAGGATGGAACGCCGCAACCGAGATCATTCCTCAGGATGCTGGCGACAAAGCGATTCCTGGCGCGTCTGATCCTGCTGGCCGAGCAGTTCCTGCCCCGCGCGCTCGCACCGGTCTCGCTCGTCCTCCTTTTCCTCTCCGCCGGCTGGCTCGGCCTCTTCCGGCTTGCGCCCTTCTGGCTGCATGTCGTGGTTCTCCTTGCCTTTGTCGCCGGGCTGTTCCTCGCGCTCCTGCCGCTCACCCGCATTCGCTGGCCGGACATCGGCGAAGCCGACCGGATGCTCGAGGATCGCAATCAACTGCCGCACCAGGCGATTCGCGTGCAGGACGACGCACCGGCGACCGAGGGAGCCTTCGGTACGGCGCTCTGGCGCGAGCATCAGGCGCGCATGGCCCGCCTGGTCCACGGCCTCGGCACGGGCCTGCCACGCCCCGACGTCGCGCGGCACGATCCCTTCGCCCTGAGGGCGGTGCCTATCCTGCTCGCCTGCGTCGCCTTCGCCTATTCCTATTCCAACCGCGCCGGCCTGGTCTCGGATGCCTTCCGGCTGCCTGAGCGTCAGGCGACCGCTGCCGACATCCGCATCGATGCCTGGGTGACGCCGCCGGCCTATACGGGTCGAGCTCCGATTTTCCTCACCGGCCGGGAGGATACGGCGGCCGCCGACAAGCAGGCTGCGATCACCGTACCGCAATTCAGCGATGTGACGGTTCGGATAACAGGCCCAGGACAGGAGACGCAGGTCAGCTACGCCGACAGCGGCAGCCCGCAGCCGACCATCATCCCGGCCGCAGCCGGCAAGCAGTCGTCAGAGCAGCCCGCGGGAACGGAAGCGACCGGAACGGCTCCGAACGGCGCCCGGAACCATCTCTTCAAGATCACCCGGGACGGCACGCTTTCCGTGGCCGGACAGCGCTGGAACTTCAAGATCATTCCCGACAGCGTCCCGGGCATCGCCTTCGACGGCGCCCCCCGTCCGACGGCGAACGCCTCGCTCGAGATCAGTTTCCTCGCCCATGACGATTACGGTATCTCGCAGGCCTGGGCGGAAATAAAGCCGCTGGACGACCCGGCTGCCAGCGCCAGGCCGCTCTATCCGCCGCCGGAATATCGCCTCGACCTACCCCGCCGCAATCCGCGCGAGGCCAAGGGAACGACGAGCCGGAACTTGAGCGAACATCCGCTCTCCGGAAAACGCGTTGAGATCACCCTTGTCGCTCGCGATGCCGCGGGCCAGGAGGGCCGAAGCGTGCCCGAGGAAATGGTCTTGCCGGCGCGGCGGTTCTTCGAACCGCTTGCCGCAGCGGTTGCCGAACAGCGGCAGGTCTTCGCGCTCGACGCCAATCAACTGCCCCGTGCGATCGATCTCAACGATGCGCTGACGCTCTACCCCGAGGAGACGATCCCGAATCTGACGCATTTCCTTTTGATCCAGTCGGCGCGCACGCGGATGGAACTCGCCCGCAATGACGACATGCTGCGCGATGCGGCGGACCACCTTTGGGAGATTGCCCTCGGCATCGAGGATGGCGACCTGTCGCTGGCCGAGCGGCGTCTGCGCGATGCCCAGCAGGCGCTGTCCGATGCGCTCGAACGCAATGCCTCGGATGAGGAGATCGCCAGGCTGATGCAGGAACTGCGCCAGGCGATGCAGGAATATATGCGCGCGCTCGCCGAGCAGGCGGCCAAGAATCCGGCAATCGCCGCCAATCCGGATCTGAACAATGTGCTGCGCCAGCAGGATCTGGAAAAAATGATGGACCAGATCGAGAACCTGGCGCGCTCCGGGGCGCGCGACCAGGCGCGCCAGCTCCTGTCTGAACTGCAGCGGATGATGAACAATCTGCAGGCTGGCCGAATGCAACAGGGCGGCGAGCAGAACAGCGCCATGCGCCAGCAGATGGACAAGCTTGGCCAGCTGATGCAGCAGCAACAGCAGCTGATGGATGAAACATTCAAGCTGGATCAGGCCCTGCGTGATCGGATGCAGCGCGGCGATCCGCTTCAGGGCGAGGACAACGAGCTCTTCGGCCAGGACATGCCGCAGGATCCCGGACAGCAGGGCGATCCGAACGGGCAGCCCAACCCCCTCGACGACATGACCGCCGAGCAGCTGAAGGAAGCCTTGAAGCAGCTCAGAGAGCAGCAGGAAGCGCTCGGCAAGCAGCTGGGCGAGCTGCAAAAGGGCCTGGAGGAACTCGGCATAAAACCCGGCAAGGGCTTCGGCCAGGCTGGACGCGAAATGAAAGATGCCGCGGGCGCACTCGGCCAAGGTCAGGGCGAGCGGGCGGTCGGCAGCCAGGGTCGGGCGCTGCAGGCGCTGCGCGAAGGCGCCCAGGACATGATGAACCAGATGCAGGCGCAGGGACAGGGGCCGGGTCCCGGACAAGGTGTTCCGCAATACGGCCAGAACGGACGCGACCCGCTCGGGCGGCGCCAGCAGAACGCCGGGCCGGACTTCGGCAACCAGGTGAAGGTGCCGGACGAGATCGATACGCAGCGCGCCCGGCAGATCCTCGATGCGATCCGGCGCAAGCTCGGCGACAATCTGTCGCCGGAAGTGGAGCGGCAATATCTCGAGCGCCTGCTCGATATGCGCTGAGGCCCCGCCGAGCAGGGCCTCAGGAAAGCCTCAGGCTGCCAGAGCGTGCGCGACCGCCTTGCGGATGTCAGGCAAGGAGAACGGCTTCGAGATCACATCCACGATCTTGCCGGAGAGATCGTCGGCACGCTCGCGCTGCTCGGCGAAGCCCGTCATCAGCAAGATCTTGAGCTGGGGAAAGGCAGCCGATGCGTGATGCACAAGGGCGATGCCGTCCATGACGGGCATGCGGATATCGGAAAGCAGCAGGTCAAAGCGCTGGTCCTTGAGCCGGGCTAGCCCGTCGGCTCCGTCTCCGGCTTCGACGGTTTCGTGTCCATCGAGTTGCAGGGCCCGCGCCACAAACGAGCGCAAGGCATCCTCATCCTCGGTAATCAGGATTTTCGCCATCATGGCCTCCCGTGTTCGCTCTCATAGAGCGCCGGCGTCATCACAAGACGACGCTCCACGTCGTTGAACATACGTATCCCCGCCGCCTGCGGCCGTGACACCGTTCCAACCAAACAGCTTTTCGTTTGCTTTCGGTAAACGCGATCACATCGATTTTCAGCATCTGGCGCCGCCAGGTAGAAGTCTCGGATCATCCTCGCTCATGAAGAGCAAGGATGGGCCGAAAATCCGATTACCACGTGGTCCTGAGGAAGAGAGGAGGGGCTACTCGGCGTCGCCCGTAACGACTCCGACGTAAGGAAGTTCGCGGAAGGCATAGGCGACATCCATGCCGTAGCCGACCACGAAATGGTCGGGGCATTCGAAGCCGACATAGTTCGCCTCCAGGTCGACGCGGCGCTTCATGCGCTTGTCGAGCAGCACGGCGATCGTGACATTGCGAGCGCCGCGCTCGTAGAGCAGGTCCTTGGCAAAGCGCAGCGTCCGCCCGGATTCGAGAATGTCGTCGATCAAGAGCACGTCGCGATCATGCACGTCGCTGTCGATATCCTTGGTGATCTTCACGCCCTTGGATTCGGTCCCGGTGCCGTAGCTTGAAAGCGTGATGAACTCGACCTCCGGCGCGAGCCCGGCCCCATGCATGGCGCGAATCAGATCGGCCGCAAAAATGAAGGAGCCCTTGAGGATCGAGATGACGAGGAGATCCTTGTGCGGCCCGCGCATGATCTCATCCGCCATCTCTCGGTTGCGAGCGGCGATCGCCTCGGGGCTGTAGAGGATCTCGATGTTCTTGCCGCGAACGACGGCCATGACGGGTCTCCCATTTCCTACAGCGCGGCGCGTCTTTCGAGACGCAAAAAAGTTCGCTGTAGCACTTTGATTTGCTGCATGTCTCATCCTTAAGTCGGCTGCGATTTAAGGAAACATGCCGTCGGAAGAACCCCTGCCCTTCCGTCGAGGGCCGATTAGCACAATCAGCGAGGCGAAACACTGTTTTCCGCAAAGGAAACGGTGACGTCGGGCATTTTTCCACCCGCATAGGGCAGCCGAGTAACGAAGCGGCGGCTTTCGCCGGGCGCGATGGCGGCGCCTTCCGGCATCAGGCGCGACGCCGTCACAGCCCGTCCGTTGCTCATGACTTCGACGACCATGGGCGGCAGGCGCTGTTCGAGGTCGGTGCGGTTGTCGATCGCCCCGTAGACGGAAAGGACGCGCATGCCGCCGCTATAGTCGAGCGAGGTGGTGACGCCCTGGATGGCGAGCGGATGGGCGTCAGCCTCGCCGTGATCACCGAGCCCTGCCATCAATAGGAACGCCGTCAAGCCAAGTCCGGCGGCGAGACCGGCGAAGCGCCGCGCCGGCATCGCGCGCAGTCTCGCCTCCGCAATCGCCAGCAACCGGGCTGCGGCGCCACTCCGAATGATCGTCGGACGCGGCCTCGCGGCCGATCGCCGGTTGTCGTTGAAGACGGGGTAGGGGCTGCGCCGCGGACCGGGCGCCAAGGTCTCGAACTCGACGTCGATATAGTCGAGGCTCCTGCCTGCAGGAATGTCCGAGCGCGGCACGCGCTCCGGCGGAATGAGGTCGATACCGGCCGTCCTCGTGCGAAATGCTTGCATGGGGCCCTCCCCTCGGAGTGCCGCGCTCTCTACAGCGCCGCGCGTCCTGTCAGACGCACAAGGGTCGCTGTAGCACTTTAAGTGCTGCATGTTTTTTGTCCGTAGATCGGCTCCGATCTAAGGAAACATGCAGGGGGCGCGCCAAGCTTGCTGCGGCAATACGCCTGCAAGAAACAGGGCATTGCATCAAATCCTGACGACACGTAAACCGAAATGGTTAATGTTTCGGAAAGAGCCGCGAAAGCGGCATCTTTTCCTGAGACATTAACCGTCGCTTAACCATGGTTCCGCACTCGGTTTTGCCTTGGCAGGCGCGCTGTCCTACTGCATGGTCTTTCGATCGGCACCGCAGTTCGAAGCGTTGCAGAGAGCCTCGTGCGCCCGGCGAGAGGCACCTGCGCCGGATGCGCGAAGGGCCGGTTGCGGCGGATGTCGAGGTATTGTGACGAGAGATTGGGCTGTCCCGTTGATTCATTTTGAGAATGTCGGATTGCGCTATGGCATGGGACCGGAAATCCTCCGGGACCTGACCTTCGACATTCCGCGCCGGTCCTTTCAGTTCCTGACCGGCCCCTCGGGTGCCGGCAAGACGACGCTGTTGCGGCTGTTGTTTCTTTCGCTGAAGCCGACGCGCGGCCTCATTCGCATGTTCGACCGCAACATCTCCTCCATCCCGCGCGAGGAATTTCCGATGCTGCGCCGCCGCATCGGCATCGTCTTCCAGGACTTCCGCCTTCTCGACCATCTGACGACCTACGAGAACGTCGCGCTGCCCCTCAGGGTGCGCGGCAAGGAGGAGACGAGCTATCGGTCCGACGTGCTCGAACTTCTCAAATGGGTCGGCCTTGGCGAGCGCATCAACGTGCTTCCGCCGGTGCTTTCCGGCGGCGAAAAACAGCGCGCCGCGATCGCCCGGGCGCTGATCGACCGCCCGGAAATCCTGCTCGCCGACGAACCGACCGGCAATGTCGATCCCCCGATGGCAAGACGGCTCCTGAACCTTTTCCTTGAACTGAACAGGCTTGGCACCGCCGTGGTGATCGCGACCCACGACCTGTCGCTGATGGATCAGGTCGAGGCCCGGCGGATGATCCTTTCACAGGGGCGGCTTGATATCTATGAATGAGCACCGCCTCCGCCGCGACCCCGACCCGCCGCAGCAGCGCCGCACTGAGATGCGCGTACGCCCGACCGGGCCGATCGTGCCCTCGGCCAATGTCTCCGGCCACGCCCTGATGTGCGTCATTGCCATCATGTCCTTCCTCGCCTGCCTTACGCTCGGCGGCGTCAGCATGGTGCGGGCGACGGCGCAAAGCTGGCAGTCGCAGATCTCTCGCGAAATCACCATCCAGATCAAGCCGGACGAGAACCTGGACATGGAGAAAGCGCTCGCCGACGCACGCGATCTTGCCTTGACCTTCCCCGGTACGACGGGCGGCAACATCATCGACCGCGCCGCAACGGCCCGGCTTCTCGAACCCTGGCTCGGCGGCGGCCTCGACCTCGACGAACTGCCGGTGCCGCGGCTCATCGTCATAACGATCGACGAAAACAATCCTCCGGACTTTGCCGCCATGCGCAAGGCGCTGACGGAGACGATCCCGGAAGCCTTCCTCGACGATCACCGCACCTGGGTCGACCGGCTTGTCGCCATGGCGAACACCACGACGATGATCGGGACCGGCGTGCTGGCGCTCGTTTTTTCCGCCATGGTACTCACGGTCGTCTTCGCCACGCGCGGCGCGCTGTCCGGCAATCGCCACATCGTTGAGGTGCTGCACTTCGTCGGGGCGGAGGCGAGCTTCGTGGCGTCCGAATTTCAGAAGCACTTCCTCAGAATCAGCCTCAAGGGCGCCGGCGCCGGCGGGCTGCTTGCGGCGCTGTCCTTCGCCGTTGCCAGCTTCTGGCAATCTCGGACGCTCGCCACCCCCGAGACGGACCAGGCGACCGCCCTCTTCGGCACCTTCGCCATCGGCTATACCGGCTATCTGGGCATCTTCGCGATCATCATCGTCATTGCCCTCCTGACGACGCTGACGGCGCGGCTGACCGTCACGCGAACAATTTACGAAATCGACCTGATCCGGTCGGATCCGGGCCGTACGGATACCTATCAGGGCTGATGCATGTCGCCCAAAAGTGTGCGGCGGTTGGGGAAGCGACATGCATAAAAAAGGACTAAAGCGCGTCGCGTCAGCTGGATCGAAAGCGATGCGGGTTAGGGCCGTCCATGGACCCCCCAAAACCGTGAATCTCCCTTAACCGATCTATCCCCTGCCGCAATCGGCGGCTATGTGAGAGAATCATGTCGGGTGAGGAGCTTCGCGGGAGCGGAATGGCCGAGAGGGGCAAATGGCGAGACAGGGCCGCGCGCCGCCGCCGGTCTCGCAGCCTGCTGCGCAAAATCCTGCGGCGCGGCTTTTTCGTGCTGCTCGCCTTTCTCGCTATTTTCGTGGCCGGCTTCCTCCACTTCGCCGATACGGTCGCCTCGCTGCAGCCGCCGAACGTGCCGAAGGCGGATGCGATCGTCGTGCTGACCGGCGGCTTCCAGCGGATAGACCAGGCGGTCGAATTGTTGAAGTCCGGCGCCGGCCAGCGGCTTCTGATCTCCGGCGTCAATCCGGCGACGACCGGCAGCCAGATACGCCGCAACACGCAAAGCTCAGCGGACCTCTTCAAGTGCTGCGTCGATATCGGCCATGAAGCGGTCGACACGATCGGTAACGCAACCGAAGCCGGGCAGTGGATCCACGATCGCGGCTACAGGAGCGTCCTCGTCGTGACCAACAACTACCATATGCCGCGCAGCCTTCTCGAATTGCGCCGCGTTCGGCCGGACACGAAGTTCATTGCCTATCCGGTCGTCAATTCGGATCTGAAGACATCAAACTGGCTGCGCAATCCGCTTTTCATCAAAGCCATTCTGCTCGAATTCGCGAAATATTCGGTCGCGTCGGTGCGGGAGTTTGCAAGTTCACGACTGGCGAACGGCTCCAGGCTCGATGCCTCGCGATCGCCCCCGGCGGAAGAGTAGCGCGCTTGGATCTTGCAAGAACTGTTTTCCTCTGTGCGAGTTTCGTGTAGGCAGCGGAACGGCCTGCCGTCTCGCGGTCGGCGTCGCATTCCCATCGAGAGCCTGCCTGATGATCATCCTGCGTTCGATCCTCTTCAATCTGGTCTTCTATGCCAATCTGATCGTCCAGATGATCGTGCTGACCCCGGTCTATTTTCTTCTGCCGCGCAAGAAAGCCTGGTTCGTGCCGAAGAACTGGGTGCGCAGCAACCACTGGCTCATGGAGAAGATCGTCGGAACCACCTTCGAGATCGAGGGTCTCGAGAACGTCCCCAAGGGAGCCTACATCTTCGCGCCGAAGCACCAGTCCTTCTGGGACGCCTATGCGCTTCTCCCCTGGCTCGACGATCCGTTCTACATCCTGAAACGCGAACTCACCTGGATTCCGCTTTTCGGCTGGTACGTTATCAAGCAGCGTATGGTGCCGGTAAACCGCGCCGCACGCGGCAAGGCGATGACGGAAGTCATGGATCGCACGAAGCGAGAAATGGCGACCGGACGTCAACTGATCATCTATCCGGAAGGCACGCGGCGTCCGCCCGGTGCCCCGCCGGAGTATAAATACGGGATTGCCCGGCTCTACCGCGACCTGCAGGTGCCGGTCGTCCCCGTCGCCATGCATCCGGGGCTCTTCTGGCCGCGCCGCAAGTTCCTGCGCTTCCCCGGCCATTTCAAGGTGCGTGTCCTGCCGCCCATCGAAGCCGGCATGGATCCGGACGCCTTTTTGGCGAAACTCGTGAAGGTGACCGAGGCTGCAAGCGACGAGCTCCTCATCGAGACCGTCAAGGCCAATCCGCACCTGCCGCTGCCGCCGACGGCCAAACAGCGCTTGCTTGAGCTCGGGGCCGATCAGGCCTGAGCCGAAGCTGCTGCGCCGGCCGTAAGATTGGCGGCGACTTCCTCGAGCCAATGGTCGCGGATGCCCATTTCCTTCAGATGGGCAAGCGTGTTGAGCACGTATTCCCGGTTATTTCCCGACTTGCCCACCGCGGTTGCGACCGTCGCGGCGGCCGCCTCCGCGCTCAGCGCACCGGCATATTGCACGTGATTGCGGTCGATCACATAGGCAAGCGCCGGCACACGGCGACCGTCGGAGAGCTGCACCGGCATGGTCCGCTCCTTGTAGACATGCGTGACCAGTTCGCGTTCACGCAGATAATTGGTCACTCCCACCCTTTCGGCGGAGGCGACGCGAAACGCCATGCCTATGCAGGAGCCACCATAGTCGAGTCCGAGCACGAGGCCGGGACGCCGCTCGGTGCCGCGATGCACCCAGGAACGGACGCAAAGAGAGCGGCGATAGCCGAAGGCCCGCGCCGTCAGCTTCTCCTCGAAGCGAAAGCCCGGATTCCACATCAGCGACCCGTAGCCAAAGACCCAAAATTCGTCCATATCCGCTGCCATTCAATCGATGGTGCCGCATCGCCGAATCACCCTTGGCAATAGGAGCGGCCGACCAAAACTTTCTAGAGCGGGATGATAAGAGCTGTGAAGCGGTTTTCCGCCTTCATCTTGCCCTAACATCTTGAGAACAACGACACGGCGCGGAAGGAAGACCCTTCACGTGCCGTTGCGCGAACGAAGCGGCCACCCGAAGAACCGCTTCGACTGAGTAAGTGGAGTACGCGATACCATGACGGTCACCGAGGTCGCCAAGGGACGGCCCGCCAGCAGGAAGTTTCTGTGGCTTGCAACGGGCATTATCCTTGTCGCCGGCATCTATTCCGGCGCGTGGTTCGTGGCCGCCGACCAGATCGAAAAACGGCTGCCGGCCTATCTGGCGGAAAAGCAGGCAAGCGGGCTCGGCGGCGAATGCACCGACCTGGAGGTGCGCGGCTTTCCGTTCCGGATCGGCCTCTTCTGCAACAAGGTGCGCCTCGACGACACTCGCCACGGCGCGTCCGCATCCTTCGGAGCCTTGAGGACGGCGGCACAGGTCTACCAGCCGGGACGCGCCGTCGTCGAACTCGACGGCCCCGCCGAAATCCGGGTCTCGCCCGGCATTTCCGTGTCCGCCGATTGGACGCTCCTCCATGCCAGTCTCGCAGCGACGTTCTCGGGTATCGACCGTACGTCGGTTGCCTATGACAATCTGACCGGTACCGTCCGCTCGCCAGAAATGGGCAAAGGCGTGGGCTTCGGCGCAAGCCACGGAGAAATCCATCTGCGCCAGAACGGCGAAGATCTCGACGCGGCGCTCAGCGTGGAAAAGCTGGATCTGCGCCCAGAGGAAGGTCCGAGCTTCGCCCCACCGGCCAACATCGCCGCCGATCTCAAGGTCACCGGCAAGGCCGAATGGCTGCGCGGCGGCACGATTGCCCCGCACATGCTGCGCAGCACAAGAGGCGAACTGCGCCAATTGACGCTGGACGCAGGGAGCGGAATGAACGCCAAGCTCTCGGGGCCCTTCTCGGTCGACGACCAGGGGCTTCTTTCGGGCGAATTCTCCCTGACCCTGGTGAATATCGACGCCTGGCGCGAGAACCTGGTGAAAGCCGTCCCCGAGGAGGCTGACCTCATCAACAACATCGCCAACGTGTTGGCGGCGCTCGCGGCCGGCAAGAACGAGGCGACCGTCAAGCTCAATGTGCGCGACGGCACCGCCTTCCTGGCTTTCGTTCCGATCGGTGTACTGCCCGCCCTTTGAACCGGGCGGTCAGGTCTATTTCTGGTCCATGGCATGCCGGCCGAAGTCCGGCATCGCCGTATCCTGGCCGGCCTGGATGATCGAGCGGCGGATCGCCCGCGTGCGGGCGAAGAGATCGAACAGCTTGTCGCCGTCGCCCCAGCGGATAGCACGCTGCAGCGAGGCGAGGTCCTCGGAGAACCGCGCCAGCATCTCGAGGATCGCATCCTTGTTGTGCAGGCATACGTCGCGCCACATGGTCGGGTCGGAGGCGGCAAGACGGGTGAAATCGCGGAAGCCCGAGGCCGAATATTTGATCACCTCGGATTCAGTCACGGTTGCTAGATCGTCCGCCGTGCCGACAATGTTATAGGCGATGATGTGCGGCAGGTGCGAAACGATCGCCAGCACCTTGTCGTGATGCTCCGGATCCATCTCATCGACCATCGAGCCGAGCGCTTCCCAGAAGAGCCTGAGCTTGGCGACTGCCTGCTCGTCCGTGCCCGGAGGGGGCGTCAGGATGCACCAGCGGCCGCGGAAAAGTCCGGCGAAGCCCGCATCCGGACCGGAGTGCTCTGTACCGGCGATCGGGTGACCGGGCACAAAATGCACGGTATCCGGCAGATGCGGAGCCATCTGCGCGATCACCGAGCCCTTCGTCGAACCGACATCGGTGACAATCGCCCCGGGCTTCAAATGCGCGGCGATTTCGGCGGCCACAGCCCCCGAGGCTCCGACCGGCACGGAGACGATGACGAGATCGGCATCCTTCACCGCCTCGGCGGCCGAAAGCGTGTAGCGATGCCCGAGGCCGAGCTCACCGGCGCGCTTCAAGGTGGCTTCGCTGCGCGTGGCAACGACGATCGTTCCGGCAAGCTGCCTGTCGAGGATATCCCGCGCGATCGACGAGCCGATCAGGCCGATGCCGATAAGGGCGATGGTTTCGAACTGCTGAGCCATCATTTCCGTCCCATGAATTCGGTTAGCGCCGCGATCACGCCCTCGTTCGCCTCTTGCGAACCGATGGTCATGCGCAGCGCATTGGGAAAGCCGTAGGCGCTGACGGCACGCAGGATAAACCCGCGGCCGGTCAGGAATGCATCCGCTTCCTCGGCCGATTTGGCACCGGTTTCCGGGAAATGAATGAGCACGAAGTTGGTGACCGACGGCGTGATGCGCAGCCCGATCGCCGTCAGCGCTTCACTCACCCTGGCCAGCCAGACGAGGTTGTGTTCGACAGCCGCGGCGAGGAAGGCCTGGTCCCGGATCGCCGCGCCTGCCGCAATCGCCGGCGCATTGAGGTTGAAGGGACCGCGCACGCGGTCCACGGCCTCGACGACCTGGCGCGGCGCATACATCCAGCCGATCCGCAGGCCGGCGAGGCCGTGGATCTTCGAGAAGGTGCGCGTCATCACGACGTTGCAGTTGGACGAAACCAGCTCGATTCCCGCCTCGTAATCGTTGCGCCGGACATATTCGGCGTAGGCCGCATCCAGCACGAGCAGAACGCCGGCCGATAGCCTGGCATGCAGGCGCCGCACCTCGTCGACGGGGATATAGGTCCCCGTCGGGTTGGCCGGATTGGCGATGAAGACGATCTTCGTCCGCTCGGTGACAGCAGCGAGGATCGCGTCCACGTCGACGCGCGCATCCGCCTCCCTGACCGTCACCGGCGTGCCGCCCGCGGCCGTGATCTGAATCTTGTAGACGAGAAATCCGTGCTCGGTGACGATTCCCTCGTCGCCGGGACCGAGATAGGTGTGGCAGAGGAGTCCGAGCAGTTCGTCCGAGCCGTTGCCGCAGAGAATATTGGCCGGGTTGAGACCGTGAACCGCGGCGATCGCCTCCTTGAGCACGCGGGCCTGCCCGTCCGGATAGCGCTCGAGGTTGAACGCCGTCCGCTGGAATGCCTCGATTGCACGCGGGCTCGCGCCGAGCGGCGTCTCGTTCGACGACAGCTTATGAACCTTCGCCACGCCCGGCGCACGTTCCCTGCCGGGCACATAGGCGGCGATGTCCAGAATGCCGGGACGTGGCTCAGGGCTCTTCAAGGCAAGGTTCATCGGATCGGCTTTCGCGGGGAAGAATGCGGTCCAGCCAATACCGGGGCGGAGCAAATTTGTCGAGTGCGACGTGGCGGCCTGGATGCGGGCGAACCAAAAGTCGGTGGCTTATTTTGCCCCTCATCCGCCTGCCGGCACCTTCTCCCCGCGAGCGGGGCGAAGGGGGGACTCGCGGCGACGCTCTGCCAGACTGCGCGCACACGCTGACGGTTAGAGTGAGTGGCCGCCGCTTGTCCCTTCTCCCCGTCAGAACGGGGAGAAGGTACCGGCAGGCGTATGAGGGGCAATCAGAACCGAAATAGCTCACGGCGTCTTCGTCGCTCGACTGCGGGTGCTCGGCACACCATGCGGTGCGAGCACCGGAACGAAGACGCGGCGGGAAGCGCGGGCGGCGACGGGCAATCCCTGATAGAGCCGTTTCTGCGCCTCGACGATGATCACCCCGGAAAAGACAGGCCATAGCGAGCGACCGAAACGCTCGACGCCGTGACGCAGGCGCAGGATCATCTTCCTCCTGGAAGGCGGGAAGAAGAGCGCCTCGGAACTGGCTCCCGGCGTGAAGTTCGTCTCGCGCAATAGCGCCGTCAGTTGCCCCCGCGAATAGGGCCGCCCCGAGCCGAAGGGGGTGTGCTCCATTCGCGCCCAGACGCCGCGGCGGTTCGGCACCACGATGACCAGCCGCCCGCCGGGAGCGAGGACGCGCCAGATCTCCTTCATCGTCTCGCGCGGGCTTTCGGCGAATTCCAGTGCATGCACCATCAGCACCCGGTCGATCGAGGCATCCGGCAGCGGCAACTCCTCGTCGAAAACGAGTGCCGTGGAGGAGAGCTCGGCAACCGGCCAGTTCACCGCGCCTTGGCCGGCCGGCATGAAGGCGAAGGTCCGCTCGGTATCGGCGCGGAAACGCTCCAGATAGGGAACCGCATAGCCGAGCCCGACCAACCGCTCTTCCGGCAGCCTTGCCCAGACGGAAGCGAGCGCCATGCTGACGGCCTGTTCCGCCATCCGGCCGAGCTCGGAATGATAGAATTGGCGGAGATCGACGATATCTGTATGCATGCGCAACATGTTAGCCTTGGAACGGTAGACTTCAAGGCGAGGCCCGCTACATTCGGCTGGACCTGCCGCATGCTCCAATGGGAGAACCAAGCCATGGCCGCGCTCGAACTTGACCTCTTCCTCTGCCGTACCGACAATTTCGGTGTGCTGATCCACGATCCCGAAAGCGGCGCGACGGCGTCGATCGATGCGCCGGAGGAGCAGCCGATCCTCGAGGCGCTGGAGCGGCGTGGCTGGCGGCTTACCCACATCCTGACCACCCATCACCACGGAGACCACGTGGCGGCGAATGTGGGCCTGAAGGAGCGCTTCGGCGTGACGATCATCGGACCGAAGGGCGAGGCATCGAAGATTCCGGGCATCGACAGGAAAGTAAGCCATGGCGAACGCTTCGACTTCGCCGGCCATCCGGTCGAGGTGATCGAAACCCCGGGACATACCGCGGGGCATATCTCTTTTCATCTGCCCGAAGACAAATTGCTCTTCGCCGCCGACACGCTCTTTGCGCTCGGCTGCGGGCGGTTGTTCGAAGGAACGGCCGAGACGATGTGGCAATCGCTGAACCGGCTGATGGCGCTTCCCGACGACACGTCCGTCTATTTCGGCCACGAATACACGCTCTCGAATGCCCATTTCGCCGTGACGATCGATCCGGAAAACGCGGCGCTCAAGGACCGCGCCGCCGAGATCGAGGAAACCCGCTCGGACGGCGGCTTCACTGCGCCGACGACGATCGGCCTCGAGAAAAGGACGAACCCGTTCTTGCGCGCCGGCGATCCGAAAATCCGCGCTCGTCTCGGGATGGAGAAGGCGAGCGATGCCGCCGTCTTCGCCGAGATCCGCAAGCGCAAGGACAATTTCTGATGAGCGCCCCGCGGGAGATGACGGCGGCAACGATCATCGAAACGCTGGGGCTCGCCAGGCATCCGGAAGGTGGCTGGTATGCCGAAACCTTCCGCGATGCGGACGGCGGATCGCGCGGTCATTCGACGGCGATCTATTATCTGCTCGAAAAGGGTGATCGATCGCATTGGCACCGCGTTCGCGACGCGGTAGAGATCTGGCACCACTACGCCGGGGCAACGCTCGAACTCAGAATAGCCGAACCGGACAAGCCTGCATCGCGGCATA
Source organism: Sinorhizobium glycinis (assembly GCF_001651865.1). Lineage (GTDB taxonomy): Bacteria > Pseudomonadota > Alphaproteobacteria > Rhizobiales > Rhizobiaceae > Sinorhizobium > Sinorhizobium glycinis. The sequence continues at coordinate 17,305 of NZ_LPUX01000046.1, read as the reverse complement.
GACTCGGGCCGGACCTTCTCAACGGCGAGCGGCCGCAGCATCTCGTTCCAGCCGATTGGTGGCAATCGGCCGTCTCGCTCGGAGACTGGACGCTCGTCGGCTGCACGGTTGCGCCGGGTTTCGATTTTTCCGCTTTCGAAATGGCCGCACCGGAGTGGCAGCCGCCTGAGGACGGGTAGAATAAAGAGCGTCCGTCGATTTGCCCCTCATCCGGCCTGCCGGCCACCTTCTCCCCGCAGGCAAGGCGAAGGGGACTCGCCGCAGCGCTCCACCGCCCAAAATCCCCTCTCCCCGCGAGCGGGGAGAGGGCTATCCTCAGGTTATACCCGAGGAGAGGGCATCTCGCACGTGTTGATTGCAGGCTACTCCGCCGCTTGCGCCGCTTCCCGGCGCCTGCGGAAAATCATCTCCTTCGCCGCGAGCAAGGCGCCGCCGGTCACAAGCAGGCAGGCCGCCGCGATTCGCCAGGACAGCTCGGCGAAGCCGAACAGGATGAGGATCAAGGTCGAGAGGACCGGCGCCGCATAGCTCGCGACCCCCAGGAACTGGATGTCGCCGTTCTTGACGCCGTAGTCCCACGCATAGAAGGCCGCGCCGACCGGCAGGAGTCCAAGACCCGCCACCGCGAGCCATTCGAATGGCGTCTGCGGCCAGACGGTCGCCTCGAGGCCGAGATGGCAGAGGAAGGAGAGAATCGAGGTCGCCAGGCAAAAGCCGGTCACCACGTCGGTCGATACCGCCCCGAATCGCCGGGTGATCAGCGAATAGCCGGACCAGGTGAAGGCGCAGAGGAAAGCGGCCCCGTAGCCGAGCGTATAGGCCTCGTCGAAGGCGACGCCATTGCGCGCCACGATCAGGATGGTGCCGGAAAGCCCCGCAAGCGCGCCGGCGACATGGTACCAGCGAAGCCTCTCACCAGGCAGCAGCGCCGAGCCGACGACGATCAGAAGCGGCCAGAGATAGGCGATCAGGCCTGCCTCCACGGCCGGGGCATTCCGAAGTGCGGTGAAATAGAGAAAATGGTAGCCGAATAGGCCGGCAATGCCGGTAATCCAGACCTTGGCCGGCTGTTTCAGAAGCGCGGGGCGCTCGGGCTTCGACGCCAATACGATGACCCCCGGCAAGCTGCCGATGAGGAAGCAGATCGCCGAAAGCTGGAACGGCGGCACCTTACCGGAGGCGGCCGTGAAGAGCGCCAGCAACGACCACATCAGGATTGCGGAAAAGCCGACCAGCGTTGCCTTGAATTTCATTCCACTCCCCTCAGTCCGCCTGCCCTATGAATCCTAGCGGGTAGCGGAGCGGCCGCCACGAGGCGGGCCCGGCCTTCAACTTGTCATTGATCTACCGCGCCGTCACGATTCCCGAAAGAGACGATTCGGCTCGGTTCGACTACCCGCCGAACCGCGTGGCGGACACGGTCACCGGACCGATCTTGGTCGGTATGCGGACGTAGACGGGGGCATAGACATCGACGGAATCAGACTTGGCGAACCACATTTCCATCGTTTCCAGGCGGCGCAGATATTCGACGTCCTCGCGACCCTTCTTGTATCCCGCCTTCGGCACGAACCGGACGCCGCAGACGATGACCTCGCCGTCAAAGCCCCTGGTCTTGAAGTTCCGCGTCCCCTTGGCCGACAGCTTTATGTCGAGCCGCGATTCGCCGTCGAAGATCGGTAGCGTATTGGGGCAGACGCGGGTTTTCGCCGGAATGATCAGCCCGGATAGGGGATCGAGCACGTTGCGCATGTCGCGGCTCGTCACGGGCACCCAGTTCTTCGGCAACGGGGTGCGCTTCGGGACCATGCTTGCGCGCACCACATTGCCGTTGCGGAAGCTGACGCTGATCGCGCGCGCCTTCTTTCCGCTGCGATAGGACATCGAATATTGGGTCGCTCGGAGGCGGTCGCGGCCGATCAGGCCGGAAACCCGGGTCTGGCCGGAGGTCGGGCTGATGATGTTCACCAAGCCGGCCGAATTCAACGTTCCTGAGATTGTGTAGCGATTCTGATCGACCTCGGTGTGAAACGAGGCCCGCGCCAGCGGCAAGCCGGCAAGCGCTATGCTGTAGTCCGTTTGATGTTGGATTTCCGCAGCGAAGCAGGTTGTGGAAAACATCGCGGCGACCAGGAGTGCCGGCACGCGAAAACCTATGCGCGACGTCATTCCCGACAGCACCATTCTTACTCTCCCGCAAGGTTGCGCGGATCGGAATCGGTCTAGGGAAAAAACCATGCAGCAGCTCAAAGTGTTTACAGCGTCACGTGCATCTGAAATACGCCCGGCGCTGCATTGTCGCAATCCCCTGAGATGCAGGGGGTTTGCGGCATTTCTGCGCCTGGTTCGTCAAAATCATCCGGCGAAGCGGGTGTCATTGACCGATACCTGCCTACGCCTGAGGTGAGATAGCGCAGCTCGGGCCGGCCGGAAAGATGACGGGTCGCAATCGCGCTGAAGTTTTGCTACTCGCTCGGAAGCGCCGGATTTTCAGGAAAGCACAGGTTTGGCTTGACTGGCGGCCTATCACTGACTATAGAACCGCGACTTTCCAATAATGGCCTGTAGGAACGCGGCCTGGGCTCAGGGCCCGCTACCGCATTGTCCGGCGGCGATAAAGAAAATAGGTGTACCATGTCCCGTAGTTGCGAATTGACCGGCAAGGGCGTCCAGTCGGGTCACAATGTGAGCCACGCCAACAACAAGACGAAGCGCAAGTTCCTGCCGAACCTGTGCAATGTCACGCTGATTTCCGATGCGCTCGGCCAGCGCTTCCGCCTGCGCGTCTCCGCTGCGGCTCTCCGTTCGGTCGAACACCGCGGCGGTCTCGACGCCTTCCTGCTGAAGGCTGACGAGAACGAACTGAGCATGCGCGCCCGCCTGCTGCGCCGCCAGATCGTCAAGAAGGTTGCCGAAGCCGCCTGATCGGCGCAGTCACCTTCCCGAAGACGGCTTGAAAAGGCTTGCGGGTCCGTCCGGCAAGCCTTTTTCTCGTGCTCGGTATTCATCGACCGGATGCCCGCCTCCGGCAGGACCCTCGCACTGGTGGCATCACCCAGGTTAAAAAATGCTGATCAACCGCACGTTCTTTGTCTATGTCGCTCTGATGACCCTGGTGGTCGTCGCGTCGAATTTTCTGGTGCAGTATCCCCTGCCCGGCTCGATCGCCGGCATGCAGCTCGGCGACCTGCTGACCTGGGGCGCTTTCAGCTATCCCTTCGCTTTCCTCGTCACGGACCTCACCAACCGCCATTTCGGCCCGCGCATCGCGCGCCGCGTCGTTGTCGCCGGCTTCGTCGTCGCGGTCGCGCTTTCCTTCTTCGCCGCAACGCCGCGCATCGCGATCGCCTCGGGCACTGCCTTCCTGCTCGGCCAGCTTCTCGACATTTCGGTGTTCAACCGGCTGCGGCGCCAGACCTGGTGGCGCGCGCCGCTCGCCGGGTCGCTGATCGGCTCGGGCCTCGACACGGCGATGTTCTTCTCCTTCGCCTTCTCGCCGTTCTTCGTCTTCCTCGGTCCGAACGACAGCTTCGCGCTGGAAGCCGCGCCGCTCCTCGGCCTCATCGCCCACGAAGCGCCGCGCTGGATTTCCTGGGCACTCGGCGATCTTGCCGTAAAGATCCTGTGCGGCATCGTCCTGCTGCTGCCCTATGGCGCGCTGATGAGCGTCATCAAACCGATGCCGGCGGCCAACGCCACCGCATGATTTTTGCAAGGCCGATTTGGCCTCGATTGGAAGCGGGCGAGGAAAAGTGGGCGCGGTTTCCCTCAACGCCCGCCAAAGCGCGCACTCTTGGGCGACATGCATTAGTTGGAATAGTCGTCTCTCAGTCGGAACTCGAGCATCAGGTTGCGCTCGAGGATCGAGTGATTGTCGTCGGAAACGAGGATCACCCGCATCTCGCCATCGGGCCGGACGACCACATCGAGCCCCTCCATGTTGTCGATCTGGTAGCTCATATCGGCTTCGAGCAGCACCTCGCCGTCGACCACGGCGCCCGGGCGGATATCGGCGGCGACGATCCGGCGGATGCGCATGCCGAGGCCCGAGGCAAAATTGAAGCGGCGTTCCAGGATGAGCAGATCCCCATTCGGCAGGAACGCGCCGTCGGTCACCGCATAGGGATCATGACGCACGACCGCGAACGCGCCCTGCATCGGTCCGTCGAGGATACCGGCCAGGAGATTGCCGGACGCATCTACGCTGCGCTCTGCGACGATCACTGCAGCGCCGGCGAGCGGTCCATCCTTCGGCGCAACTGCAACCGTCTCCAAGCCGGCATTGCTGCGCAGCTCCTCGACCGGAAAGGGCAGGCTCATCTTGCCCATGGGCTTTGAGGCGGCAAAGCCCGGATCGGGATAGACGTCGACCCGCGCCGCCTGCTCGAAGCTGACGATCACCGCGCCGTCGCTGAGCGCCAATCCTTCGGAATCCACCTTCCATTTTTCGAGCTGAGCCCCGCCATTGCCATCGGTCATCGCGGTGATGGCAAGGTCGGTCAGCCCCTGAAGCCTGCCCGCCCCGTCCCGAACGACGGCGCCCTCGACCCAATGCCCGGTATCGAGGACCGCGACGAAGGATTGGCCACCGGGCCTGAAGCGGATCGCCGACATAGCCCCGAACAGCGCATTGGGCGACGTCATTTCGATACCGCCGATGAATTCGAGCTTGCCGAAGGTCCTTGCGTCGGAACCGACCTTGAACTCAGAGATCTGCCGGCTTCGGATCGGAACGATCTCACACGGTGCTTCCGCCGCGGCGACGGTGGATGCCAACAGGAAGAGAACGGCAAGGGTTCGGCGAAGCATTTCGAGGCATGACCTTCCAAAGGGGCAACGCAGGCGCTGACGGACAGGCCGCCTCTTACAGCGCCGCGCGTCCAGTCGGACGCGCTAAGGTCGCTGTAGCATTTTGAACTACTGCATGATTTTGTCCTCAAATCGATTCCGATTTGCGGAATCATGCAGTAGCAGATGATGGACATACGGGCGAATTTGCGGCGTTGGATCAGCCGGCCCGGCGCAGGCGTCCGACGCGGCCGTGCCTCTCCTCCTCGAAGAGGGCGGCAAGCTGCTCCGTCATGGCACCGGCCAGTTCATCCGCATCGACGATCGTCACGGCGCGGCGATAATACCGCGTCACGTCGTGACCGATGCCGATCGCCAGAAGCTCGACCGGCGAACGCGTCTCGATCTGTTCGATGACGGCGCGCAGGTGACGCTCGAGATAGTTGCCCGCGTTCACCGACAGGGTGGAGTCGTCGACCGGCGCGCCGTCCGAGATCATCATCAGGATGCGGCGCTGTTCCGGCCGACCGAGAAGGCGGTCGTGCGCCCACATCAGCGCCTCGCCGTCGATATTCTCCTTGAGCAGGCCCTCGCGCATCATCAGGCCGAGATTGCGGCGCGCTCGGCGCCAGGGAGCGTCGGCCGACTTGTAGACGATGTGGCGCAGATCGTTGAGGCGACCCGGCGACTGCGGCTTGCCGCCGGCAAGCCATTTTTCGCGCGATTGCCCGCCCTTCCAGGCCTTGGTGGTGAAGCCGAGGATCTCGACCTTGACACCGCAGCGCTCCAGCGTGCGGGCGAGAATGTCCGCGCAGGTAGCGGCAACGGTGATCGGCCGCCCGCGCATCGAGCCGGAATTGTCGATCAGCAGCGTCACGACGGTGTCGCGGAAGGTCGTATCCTTCTCCCGCTTGAAGGAAAGCGGCTGCATCGGATCGATGATGACCCGCTGCAGACGGGCGGTATCGAGGAATCCTTCCTCGAGATCGAACTCCCAGGACCGGTTCTGCTGCGCCATCAGCCGCCGCTGCAGGCGGTTGGCAAGGCGGCCGACGGCCCCTTGCAGATGGGCGAGCTGCTTGTCGAGGAAGGCGCGCAGGCGGTCGAGCTCCGCCTCGTCGCAAAGCTCCTCGGCCGTGATGGTCTCGTCGAACTCGCGCGTAAAGACCGCGTAGTCGACCTTTTCGTTCAAATCCGCGAAAGGGTGGTTCGGGCGCTTGACCTCCCCGGGTGTTTCGCTGTCCTCGTCGCCCTCGTCCTGGAGATCGTCGTCGGAGATCTCGGCGCCGTCCATCTCGCCTTCTTCCATCTGCTCCTCGGCAGACTGGTTTTCGTCGGCGGGGGCGGCATCGGAGCCCTCCTCCTCTTCGCTGGCGCTCTCGTCCTGCTCCTGGCTGCGCGGCTGGTCCTCGTCGGTCTCGCTTTCCTGCTCGTCGGGCTCGATATCGTCCTCGCCATACTTCTCGGCGACATCCATCGAAGCGAGCATGTCGCGCACGACGCGGGCGAAGGCCTGCTGGTCATTGATCGTCGCAGGCAGGTTGCCGATGTCGGCGGAAGCCTTCTGCTCGATGAAATCGCGCCAGAGATCGAGCACCTTGCCGGCCGAAGCCGGCGGCTTCTTGCCGGTCAGCTTCTCGCGCACCAGTAGCGCCACCGCCTCTTCGAGCGGTGCGTCCGCCTGGGCTTCGATGGCGCCGAAATTGGCCTTGGCATATTTCTCCTCGAGCATGGAGGAGAGATTGTCGGCAACGCCGGGCATCCGGGTCGCCCCGATCGCCTCGACGCGCGCCTGCTCGACGGCATCGAAGATCGCCCGCGCATCGGCGCCCTGCGGCGACATGGTCGCATGGATGCGGTCGTTGTGGCACGCCTTGCGCAGCGCCATCGAGTCGCCCAGGCCGCGGGCGACCGCGAGCTCGTGCCTTGTCGGACGCTTCGAAAGCTCGGGCAGGCGGATGCGCTCACCGGTCATTCCGGGGCGCTCGTTCGCAAAGGCGATTTCGAGCTCCGCATCCCCGGCGATCGACCGGACGCAGCCGGAAAGCGCCCGCTTGAACGGTTCGGCGGCGTTCTCCCTCGTTTGCGGCTTCGCCTTTGAATTCGAGCTCACGACAGTTCCTTGTTCAGCTTAAGACGAAGCGATCAGGCTGTCGCTTCCAGCACGATATTGGCGGCGCTTTCCTTGAGTTCGACACCAAAGGCACGCTGGTAATGCTCGGCGACCAACGCCCGCTCCAGCTCGTCGCACTTGTTGAGGAAGGTCACCCGGAAGGCGAAGGGGATGTCGCCGAAGATATGGGCGTTCTCGGCCCAGGTGATCACCGTGCGCGGGCTCATGACGGTCGAGAGATCCCCGTTGATGAAGGCGGCGCGGGTCAGATCGGCGACGCGCACCATCTTTGACACGGTCTCGCGGCCCTTGTTGGCCGTGAAGGCCTTCACCTTGGCGGCGACGATGTCGACTTCCTTGTCGTGCGGCAAGTAGTTGAGCGCCGTCACGATCGACCAGCGGTCCATCTGCGCCTGGTTGATCTGCTGCGTGCCGTGATAAAGGCCTGTCGTGTCGCCGAGGCCGATCGTGTTGGCGGTGGCAAACAGGCGGAAAGCCGGGTGCGGGCGGATGACGCGGCTCTGGTCGAGAAGGGTCAGCCGGCCGGAGGATTCCAGCACCCGCTGGATGACGAACATGACGTCCGGACGGCCCGCATCATATTCATCGAAGACAAGCGCGACATTGTGCTGATAGGCCCAGGGCAGGATGCCGTCCTTGAATTCGGTGATCTGCAGCCCGTCCTTGACGACGATTGCATCCTTGCCGACGAGATCGATACGGCTGACATGGCTATCGAGGTTGATGCGCACGCAGGGCCAGTTGAGCCGCGATGCCACCTGCTCGATATGGGTCGACTTGCCGGTCCCGTGATAGCCGGAAACCATCACGCGCCGGTTGTGGGCAAAGCCTGCGAGAATGGCAAGTGTCGTTTCCCGGTCGAAAAGATAATCGGGATCGAGATCGGGCACATAGGCATCGCCCTTCGAATAGGCGGGAACGCGCAGATCCGTATCAATGCCGAAGACCTCCCGGACCGATATCGTCGTGTCGGGGAGGTTGGAAATGTCGAGGTCAATCTTGCTCATCATGTCTCCAGAGCGGCCGCCGGACGGCAGCCGCGCATTCGCCTGCAAAAGTGTTTTCTGTCTTAATCCGCGTTGTTAGCAGAAACCAGCCTGTTTTAACAATTGATAGGCTTGAATCACGGCCCGAAAACGGTCCTCCGAGCCCCTGTCTCCGCCATTCGCATCGGGGTGGTGTTTCTTGACGAGATCCTTGTAGGCGGCCTTGATATCGGCTGAGGTCGCCGAGGCGGCAAGCCCGAGCGTTTCGAAGGCTTTAGCCTCCATCGTCTTCAGCTTGCGCAGCCGCGGTTCGTGCCGCTGCGATCGGGCGCGCGCCTCGTTGAAGAAGCCGAACGGATCCCGCATGCGCGCCTGGGCGCCGGCGCTGCCGGAGCGCATCTGCGATTGCGTCGGACCGTTGCGGGCATTCTTGTTGACGCCGACCGTCCAGGTGGGGCGATGCCCGGTTACCGCTTCCTTCTGATAACGCGCGATCTCCGTGTCCGAGAGCCCGGAGAAATAGTTGTACCCCTTGTTGTACTCCTTCACGTGCTCGAAGCAGAACATGAAATATTCGCCCTCGGCATTGCGGCCGACGGGAGCCCGATGCACGCCCCTCTGGTCGCAACCGTCCCACTGGCACATAGGCGCAGACGGCTCGACGCGCGCCTCTGCTCCCTTGGGGCGCGTACGGATGCGATCGAAGTATTTTGAATCGAGCTTCATGGCGCCCATTATGGGGTTTGCGACCGGTCACAACAAGAATTGACAAAGCGGAATGTTGCTGGCTTTGTGCGCGCATTTTGCATCGTCGGCGCCTCTCGGCCGCACCAGCAAACAGGGAAATGGGACGGAACAATGTCGCTGCAAAGCCGCATCGAAGCGAAGCTCGAGGAAGCCTTCCATCCCGAACGGCTGATGGTGATCAACGAAAGCCACCTGCACGCCGGCCACCAGCCGGGTTTCGACGGCGGCGGCGAGACCCACATGCGCATCCGGATCGTGTCCAGCGCCTTTGCCGGCATGAGCCGTGTGGCGCGCCACCGGGCGATCAACGACCTCCTGAAGCCAGAGCTCGACGCCGGGCTTCACGCGCTGGCAGTCGAGCCCGCCGCGCCCGGCGAGCCGACGCGCTGGTAGGTCTTAGAGTCCTGCCGACTCACTCTCAGCCGGTCGGATGCGCAGCTTGGTGATCCTGTTCTTCACCCTTTTCATAACGGTGAAGCGCTTGCCGTAAAAAGTGAAAGCCTGCCGCTCCTCCGGGATGCTCTTGGCTTCATGGATCACGAGGCCGGCGACCGTGGTCGCCTCCTCGTCCGGCAGCGACCAGTCGAGCGCCCGGTTGAGGTCGCGGATCGGCACGGACCCGTCGACGACGATCGAACCGTCGGCTTCCTGGCGGACACCTTGGATGTCGAGATCGTGCTCGTCGGCAATGTCGCCGACGATCTCCTCGAGGATGTCTTCGAGCGTGACGAGGCCCTGAACCTGGCCGTATTCGTCGACGACGATCGCAAGATGCAGCTTGCGCCTGAGGAAGGCGTTGAGCTGATCCTTGAGATTGGTCGTGTCCGGCACGAACCACGGCTTCTGGGCGATCCTGACGATGTCGATGGTGTGCGGCTCGACACCCGGCTCGGCGAGCGCTCTCTGGAGATCCTTGGAATGGACGACGCCGATGATGTTGTCGGTCGAGCCGCGCCACAGCGGCAGGCGCGTGAAGGGACTTCCGAGGATTTCCCGGACGCAGACCTCCGGCGGCTCCTCCGCATTGACCGCCTGCATGGCGGTGCGGTGTATCATGATGTCGGATACTTCGAGCTCGCCGAGGTCGAGCACGCCGCCTAGCCGGTCGCGATCCGCCTTGACCACCGCCCCTTCCCGATGCAGCAGGTCGACGGCACCGCGCAGTTCCTCCTGGGCCGAAAGCATCGGCCTGTCGGAGGAAACATTCACGCCGGAGAGGTTCAGGAGCCGGCGCACGATCCCGTTTATGAGCGCCGACACCGGGCCGGCGACCGCCACGAAACGCCTTACCATGGGCGCCACGGCAAGCGCGAAGCGATCAGGCGAGGCGATCGCCCAGCTCTTCGGCAGCACCTCGCAGAAGAGAACGAGCAGCACGGTCATGCTGATCGTGGCGACCAGCACGGCGAAATTGCCGACGAGGCCGATCAGCAGGCTCGTCGTGAGCGAGGTGGCAAGAATGATGACGAGGTTGTTGCCGAGAAGCAGCGTTCCAACCAACCGGTCACGCCGCTCGATCAGCCGATTGACAAGGCCGGCGCGCCGATCGCCATTGCTCTCGAGCGTGTGCATGCGCGCCCTGGAGGTGGCGGTCAAGGCCGCCTCCGAACCGGAGAAAAACGCCGAAAGGAGCAGAAGGCAGATGACGGCGAGGAGAGCCAACCAGTGCTCCGCCAAGAATAGCCATACCGCCTCGGCGCTCATCGCGGGTGTTTTTCCTCAAGGAAGCCAAGCACCTCGGAAGCCGGAACGTCGTCCGCGACGAAGGACTGGCCGATGCCTCTCGTCAGGATGAAGGTGAGCTTGCCGCCCTTGACCTTCTTGTCCTGGGCGATCGCCTCCATCAGCCGCGCGGCCGGCGGGAGATCGCCGGGGATGTCGGCCATGCGCGTCGGCAATCCGACGGCCTTGAGATGCGTTTCGACGCGCCGTGCGTCGTCCGGACTTGCGAGGTTCATCCGGGCGGAGAACTCGTGCGCCAGCACCATGCCGATCGCAACGCCCTCCCCATGCACGAGCCGGCGGCTGTCATATTCGGTCGCCGCCTCCAGGGCGTGGCCGAAGGTATGTCCGAGATTGAGCAGCGCGCGCAGGCCGTTCTCGCGCTCGTCAGCCGCGACGACGTCGGCCTTGGCCTGGCAACTGACCGCGATCGCCTCGATACGAGCGTCCCCCCCGGCAAAGACCGCCTGCCAGTTGCGCTCGAGCCAATCGAAGAATTCCGGCTTGTCGATCAGGCCGTATTTCGCAACCTCGGCATAGCCGGCGCGGAATTCGCGCGGGCTGAGCGTATCGAGCACGTCCGTGTCGGCGAGCACAAGATCCGGCTGGTGGAACACGCCGATCAGGTTCTTGCCGTGCGGCGAGTTGATGCCGGTCTTTCCGCCGACGGAGGAATCGACCTGCGCCAGAAGCGAGGTCGGGATCTGGATGAAGCGCGAGCCGCGCCGGACAATGCCGGCGGCAAAGCCGGTCAGATCGCCGATCACGCCGCCGCCAAGTGCGATCACCGCGTCGTTGCGCTCGATTTTCGCCGCGAGAACGGCGTCGCAGACAGGGATCAGATGTTCGAAGCTCTTTGTCTTCTCGCCTGCCGGGAGGACGAGCGAGACCGCCTCGATGCCGCTCTCATTCAGGCTCGCCATCAGCGGCTCCAGATAGCGCGGCGCCACGTTTTCATCCGTGATGACCGCCATCCTGCGGCCCTTGAGGCGGGAAGCGATTTCCCTGCCTGCCGCGGCGATCAGGCCGGGGCCGATGAGGATGTCATAGGAGCGGTCTCCGAGGTTCACCCGGACCTTGCGCTCGGAAGGCATCACATGGTTCATCATGGCATTTCGACTTTCTTGCAGTCGGCGATGGCGGCGAGGACCTCCTCGACCATCGTTTCCTTTTTCACGTCGCGCGAGAGGACCACGAGATCCGCCTCGGCATAGATCGGATAGCGCGCCCGCATGAGGTTCTCGAGCGTCTGCTTCGGGTTTTCCGTCTTGAGCAGCGGTCGGGTGTCGCGCTTGTTCACCCGCTCCCACAGCACGTCGAGATCCGCATTCAGCCAGACGGTCAGCCCGCCCTTCTTGATCTGCCGGCGGGAGCGCTCGTTGATATAGGCGCCGCCGCCGGTCGAAACCACCCGCGGGCCCGACCGCAACAGCCGCTTCAGCACCCGCGCCTCCAGCGCCCGGAACTCCTCTTCGCCATAGGCCGCGAAGAGCTCGCTTACCGTCATGCGCGACACCCGCTCGATCTCATGGTCGGAATCGACGAAGGGAATGCCGAGCGCCTGGGCGGTCAGCCGACCGATCGCCGATTTTCCCGCCCCCATCAGGCCGATGAATATGAGGTTGCGCTTACCGAGAGCGAGCTTCGCCCGTTCGGCGAGCGTCGCGGAATCCGGTTCGGTCACGTCGTTCATTAGCCGTCATAATCCCCATTCCCTTTCGGTATCGACAAATCGGCCGGGGGCGTCAAGTCGTCGCGCGCCTGCGCCACGCTTCTTGAACTTGCCGGACGAGCCGTTCATATAGACCACGGTCCGCTATGGCGTCACCCGCGTGCTGGAGACTGAAATGCCAACCCTGTTCCGGTTCCTGTTCTTCTGCGCAGTGGCGGCCGGCATGATCTATGGAACCATGGTGGCCCTCGTCACTTTCGTCGAGCCGGTGGAGCGGGACGTGACGGTGCGCATTCCGTCCGAACGGGTCAACAAGCCGCAATGACGGATCTTTCGGAGGCCCACCTCGAAGCGTTCCTGGAAATGATGAGCGCCGAGCGGGGTGCGGCGGTCAACACGCTGCAATCCTACGAACGCGATCTCAGGGACGCACGCTCCTTCCTGCGCTCCTCAGGGACGCGGCTCAACGCTGCCACCGCCGACGATCTGAGACGCTATCTGTCGCACCTCGCCGGCGAGGGCTTCAAGTCTTCCTCCCAGGCACGCCGGCTGTCGGCGCTCCGGCAATTCTATAAGTTCCTCTATGCCGAGGGACTGCGCGGCGACGACCCGACCGGCATTCTCGACGCGCCCAAGAAGGCGCGCGCCCTGCCGAAGACGCTCAGCATCGACGACGTCACCCGGTTGATCGGCCAGGCCGAGGCGGAGGCCGCCTCCGGCGGCGAGGACGCCTTCGCGAAACTACGCATGCACGCATTGATCGAGCTTCTCTATGCAACCGGCATGCGCGTCAGCGAGCTCGTGTCGCTGCCCGCAAGCGTGCTCGCGCAGAACGGCCGCTTCCTGGTGATCCGCGGCAAGGGAAACAAGGAAAGGCTCGTACCGCTGTCGCAGGCGGCGATCCGCGCCATGCGGACCTACGGCGACGCGCTGCGCAGGAGAGCGGCGGAAGCGGAAAGCCTCTGGCTGTTCCCCTCCTCCGGCAAATCCGGCCATCTGCCGCGCCAGGTCTTCGCCCGCGATCTCAAGAGCCTCGCGGCGCGCGCCGGCATCAGGGTCGCGGCGATCTCGCCGCACGTGCTGCGCCATGCCTTCGCCAGCCATCTGCTGGCCAATGGCGCCGACCTTCGCGCCGTGCAGGAACTGCTCGGACATTCGGACATTTCGACGACACAAATCTATACCCATGTGCTCGAAGAGCGGCTGCACGAGCTGGTGCAAAACCACCACCCCCTTGCCAAACAGGCGAAAAAACAGGATTAGGACCGGCGGACAGGTTGGCTTTGCCGGGCGGTCCTTGTCGCAAAACGATCGGAAACGCATCTCATGCACAACTATCTCGACTTCGAAAAACCCATCTCTGATCTCGAGGGCAAGATCCTCGAATTGAAGAAGCTTGCCGGCGAAGACGAGAGCGTGAACACGTCCGACGAGATCGCCCGGCTCGAGGGACGCGTTCGCGATGCGATGGCGGAGATCTATTCCAAGCTGTCGCCCTGGCAGAAGACGCAGGTCGCGCGCCACCCGTCGCGCCCGCATTTCCTCGACTATGCCGCGGAGCTCTTTACCGAGTTCACACCGCTTGCAGGCGATCGCAACTTCGCCAATGACGATGCCATCCAGGCGGGCCTCGCGCGGTTTCGCGGCTCGCCGGTCGCCGTCATCGGCCAGGAAAAGGGCAACGACACCAAGTCGCGCATCAAGCACAATTTCGGTAGCCCGCGCCCCGAGGGCTACCGCAAGGCGGTTCGCGTCATGGAGATGGCCGATCGGTTCGGCCTGCCGCTGATCACGTTGGTCGACACCGCCGGCGCCTATCCCGGCGTTAATGCCGAGGAGCGTGGCCAGGCCGAGGCGATCGCCCGCTCGACCGAAATGTGCCTCAACGTCAAGGTGCCGATCGTCACCGTGGTGATCGGCGAAGGCGGCTCCGGCGGCGCGATCGCGATCGCTACCGGCAACCGCGTCTTTATGCTGGAGCATGCGATCTACAGCGTCATCTCGCCGGAGGGTGCGGCCTCCATTCTATGGCGCGACTCGACGCGCGCGAAAGAGGCGGCCAGCAACATGAAGATCACCGCCGAGGACCTGAAGTCGCTCGGCGTCATCGACGGCATCATTCCCGAACCGGTCGGGGGCGCCCACCGCGATCCGCAGGCCGTGATCGGCCGCACCGGCACGGTCATCGCCGACGCGCTGAAGGAGCTCTCCGGACGCAATGGCGACGAATTGCGGGCCGACCGCCGGCAGAAATACCTGAATATCGGCCGCAATCTCTGAGCGGAGAAGGAAAAGCGATAGCGGCGCATTCCTGCCCGGAGCCCAGGATTAACCATTGCGATCAAATTGCCACGCCCGACAACCGGAAATCGGACTGTGGCCAAATCTTGGCCATATTCATGAGGTCATGAGAAACGGCCGTTCGCAGGGGGCGCCTGCACGGTTAAGATTTCGTGAAGAATAATGACTTACTGATTCGTTGACACCTCTCCTCGCGGATGAGGCATGCACGGATGGAATGTGGCTAGAACGGGCTTTTGCCGATGCGTTTCAGGAATCTTGTTTTCACCGCCGCCATTGCAGCCACGCTCGCCGGCTGCACCAACGAAACGCTCGATTCGGTCAACCTCTCCTCCGTCAAGAACAAGACGGAATACCAGCTGTCTGGCAAGATGGTCAGCAAGATGAGCGAGCTGGGGATGCAGAAGACGTCCCCGATCCTGTTGCGCATCTTCAAGGAAGAGGGAACGCTCGAGGTCTGGAAGGCGAATACGTCAAGCCGCTTCCAGCTTCTGAAGAGCTACAAGATCTGCGCCTGGTCCGGTAAGCTCGGCCCAAAGGTGAAGGAGGGCGATCGCCAGGCGCCGGAGGGCTTCTATCCGCTCTACCCGCATCAGATGAATCCCAATTCGAACTACTATCTGGCGATCAATACCGGCTTTCCCAATACCTATGACAAGGCGAACGGCCGCAGCGGCACGCATCTGATGATCCACGGCGCCTGCTCCTCGTCAGGCTGCTACTCGATGACCGACGAGCAGATCATCGAAATCTTCGCTCTGGCCCGCGACGCCTTCAAGGGCGGGCAGGAAAACGTCCAGCTGCAGGCCTTCCCCTTCCGGATGACGGCGGAGAACATGGCCCGCCACCGGGACAATCCGAATATCGAATTCTGGAAGATGCTGAAAGTCGGCTACGACCAGTTCGAAGTGACCAAACGGCCGCCGCAAGTCAATGTCTGCGAGAGAAGATACGTCTTCAACCAGCAGACCGACGGCACCTTCAATGCCGCCGGTCAGTGCCCCGCCATGTCGACGCCGCCAGCCTTGCAAGTGGCGATGGCGAACTTCGACAAGGATTATCAGCGCGACTATGACAAGGCGCTGAAGAAATTCGACGGCATGGTCTGGTATGAACCAAGCGAAGCGGAGCGCAAGGCTATCGTCGCCGAGCAGCGCAAGGGCCGCGAGCTCGCCTATGCGCCGACAGGCACGTCGCTCGACGCCGGCAAGCTGATGAAGGTGAGCGACCTTGAAGAGCGGCTCGCCGAGCAGAAGGAGGCCGAAGAGGCCAAGCAGGCGGCGCTGATCCAGAAGGAGGCGCTGGAGAAGGCGACTCGTGACGGGAAAGCGGTGCCTGTGCCGCAGCAGAGCCCGATCGAACGTCCTGTTCAACAGGCGGCGCTGCAGACGGCGCCCGCCAGGAAATCCTTCTGGAACCTGTTCTCGAAGGGTGAGCCCGAGGCGCAGGCGACGGCAACCGTGAACGCGACACCCGCGGAGCAGGGCGCAGCCCAGCCGGCGGCTCAGCAGCCCGCAGCGGCTGAGCAACCCGCCACCGGCCAACAACAGGCAGCCGCGCCGACCGGGGCCGATCCCCAGGTGGCCACCGCTCCTGCAGCCGGCGGCGAGACGGCGCCGGTGGAACAGCCTCCGAAAAAGCGCCCATTCTGGAAGATCTGGGGCAATTGATGCCGGACGAGCCAAGGACCGTCTACGATTTGAGGGGGCTGAAATGCCCCCTTCCCGTTTTGAAGACGCGCAAACGCATGGAGACGCTCGCGCCCGGCACGCTCATCGAGATCGAGACGACCGATCCCCTGGCGGTGATTGACATTCCGCATTTCTGCAACGAAGACGGGCACCGGCTTGAGAAGGCCGAGCCGGCCGATGGCGGCCATCGCTTCGTCATTCGTAAGAAGGTATAACCGACCGGCGACAGCACTGCGGCCTTACAGCCGCATTCGGCATCCCTCACTCGGCGCCGGCTCATCGCGTCCTCCACCAACCGGGGCCTCCAAGGCCGTTGGAATTCTTGCTATGATCCCGAACTGAGACGGGCGGTAGGATGCATGAGGCAAATGGCAGTTTCCGCGATAGCTCCGGTGCGGTGGTACGGCCACCGATCGCCTGGGCAATTGCGGCCGCGGCTGGGCTCGTGCTCGACGTCCTTTACCCGCTGCCGTTCCTGCCGCCGGCCGTGCCGGCCGCCTGGCTGGGCGCCAGCCTGTTCCTCGCCGGCCTCGCACTCCTGATCTGGGCGGCCGCGACGTTCCGGCGGGCGGGTACGCATATCCAGACCGTCGAGCCGACGACGGCGATCGTCGAAGAGGGGCCTTACCGCTACAGCCGTAACCCGATCTACATCGGCATGTTTCTCGGCCTGATCGGTCTCGCCCTCGGCTTCGACAGCCTCTGGCTCCTCACCATGCTGGTGCCGTTCTACATTGTCATCCGTTACGGCGTGGTCGCCCGTGAAGAAGCCTATCTTGAGCGCAAGTTCGGCGACGTCTACCGCAGCTACAAGAGCCGTGTCCGCCGCTGGCTGTAGCGCTGGCAGCGCAAGGCGTATCCTATCCTTCGGTGCTGCACGGTCTTTCCACCAGCGTTCGACGCCGGCACGCCGCTATACTCCGAATTCTGCAGGAAAAATCGCCTGATCGCGCATCCGTTATCCACTTGACGCGAAAGACTGGCGAAGTCCCGTTGCGGCGATCGAAAGCCGTCGATATCCGACTGCGGATTGAAGCAGGCTGGATTGGGAAATCGTCGATCGCAACCACCTACAGGCGCGTCGCTTCTTCGAAGAACGCGGTCACTGACGGTGTGATCGGCGGCTACGCCTGGACATCGAAGACGCTGACCTTCGGGTTCACCAAGCAGGACATCGACAAGAACGGCATAGACGATTTCGCGGAGGGAGACTGGAAGGACTTCTATCGCGAGATGTTCGCGGACATCGCGGCCTGCATCAACG
>NZ_LPUX01000045.1 GCF_001651865.1 Sinorhizobium glycinis | reverse complement strand
CGTCGACCAGCCGTGGAAGATCATGTCCATCGGACTCCGCGAATGGGCGCATCGGTCATGATCACCGCTCGTTGGTATTATTGATGAGGACCAAAAACTGGAGCTTCTCCAGCGCATGGAGGCGGGTGAAACCGTCAGCAAGTTGGCAGATGAGGTTGGCATCAGTCGCCAACGTCTTTACGAGTGGCGTGATCAGCTGAGGCTTCATGGTAATCTGAAGTCACGTCGGCGCGGGCGGCCGGCCAGATCGACAGCAGGAGTTGACGGGGACTTGCAGCTGCAGAGCGCCGTCGAACAGCCAGCGCCTCAGGAAAAGGCACTGACCAAGGCCAGGCGCCGGATCAGGGAATTGGAGCAGAAAGTCGGGCAACAGCAGCTCGATCTCGATTTTTTTCGCGAAGCCTTGCGGCACTTCGAGGAAGATCAGCGTCGGAGCAGCGCTCCTGGCGAAACGGGATCTTCAAAGTCATCGAAAAGATGACAACCGGCCTGTCGCAAGGCGAATTCAACATCGACCGAATGTGCTGGCTCGCGGGCGTCAGCCGCGCGAGTTATTACCGTCACTGGCTGGATTCGGCCCCTCGTCGGGCCGAAACAGGTTTGCGAGACCTCATTCAAAAGATGGCTCTCGGCAACGCGCACTACGGTTACCGCCGGATCGGAGCCCTGTTGCGTCGGGAGGGGTGGCAAGTCAACCACAAGTGCATTCTACGCATCATGCGTGAAGACAATCTGTTGTGCCTGCGCGCAAGACCCTTTGTTCCTACAACGACCAACTCGAGGCATGGTTGGCAAGTCGTGCCGAACCTCGCCAGGGGCATGATCCTCAATGGGGTCAACCAGCTATGGGTTGCCGATATCACCTTCCTTCATCTCGCTGAGGAGTTTGCATTCCTTGCCGTTGTGCTTGACGCGTTTAGCCGCCGGGTGGTCGGATGGGCATTGGATACGCATCTCCGAGCAAGCCTTGCGATCGAAGCTCTCGAGATGGCTATCACCGATCGCCAGCCCGTGGCCGGGAGCCTCGTGCATCATTCCGATCGCGGCGTTCAATACGCGTGCGGAGCCTACTCCGAACTTCTGCATCTTCACGGCATCCAGGCGAGCATGAGCCGTGTCGGAAATCCTTATGACAACGCGAAAGCGGAGAGCTTCATGAAGACCCTGAAGCAGGAAGAGGTGCAAGGTCTCGCCTATAGGGATGCAGACGATGCTCGCCGGCGCATCGGCGCTTTCATCGATACCGTTTACAACACGCAGCGCCTGCACTCGGCGCTCGACTATCTCACGCCGGAGGAATACGAACAGAAGCATTCAGGTGGACGACGGATGGAAAAGGCGGCATAGCTGAACACGGGAAACTGTCCGCGATTTTCCTTGTCTCAGTCTGGGGGTGCACTCCACTTTAGTGAAAGCGCCGTCCGGGATTTAGCGGAATCAATGTCCAGCTTTTGCGAAGCGCGCACTGACCGCCCTTGGCATCCTTCTTCGCCACCCGGAACACCGAATGCTTATCGGAATAGAAGGCGACCGGAGCACCATGCGCCTTCAGATAGAGCTGCAGCGCCTCGAAATACGTAAACGCGCTTTCCGATCGTACGAACCGCAACTGCATCAGCTTGCCGGTCGCATCATCGATGAACACCAGCAGCGAACAGGGATCACCGCGATCTTCGAACCAGGGATGCTCGGAACCGTCGATCTGCACCAGTTCACCACAGGCCTCGCGCCGCAACCGCGGCTGATGAAACGTCCGCCGCTGCTTGCGCGACAGCCACAGACCGGCGTCCGCCATCCATTGGCGCAAGGTCTCGCGCGACACCGTCAGGCCATCAAGCTCCGCTAGCTTCTCAGCCGCCAGCGTCGGACCGAAATCCGCATAGCGCTCGCGCACGATCGCCATGGCATAATCGCGCACGCCGTCGCAAATCCGATTGTTCGATGGGCGACCGATCGCCTTGTGGCGGATCGACGCCGCACCGCCAGCGCTGATCCGATCCAGCAGCCGACGCACCTGGCGCGTGCTTAAGCCCAGGACATGCGCCGCCGACACCATCGTCATGCGGCCGTCGATCACCTTCGACAAAACCTCAATCCAGGTCGCGCTCGCTCATCGCAATCAATCCCATCCGCAATCTCCCACGTCATCAAAACGCGGGGAGAGTGACATTCTTACTTTGCAGGAACAGGACACTTTAACTTTGCGGCTACATATCATGTCACAGCTAATTAAAGATGAGACAAAGTAATCAACTTAGAAACGCGACATCATCCTAATCATTATTACTTAGTTTGCAAGTTGCTATATTTGCAAAGTACGAAGACGCAAGCCGCCGTCCGGGTGGAGCTGGTCAGGGTTGCGCAGCCCGGTCGGCGGCGGATGGCTCCAGCGGCAAAATAAACTTTAGCTTTGACCGCCCGATCACTCCGCCGCCTTCAGCTGCGCAAGGGCTTGCTGCCGCTTTGCGATAACCACGGGATCCTGGGTAAAATCGGTCTTTCTGCCAGGCTTGGTGCCACGCTTCTGGTAGCCATTCCCTTGGCTGCCATCGCGAATGCCGAACATATGATCCGTCTGGCCGGTGCGGCGCGGTCCGCCTTTGCTGCGCTGCTGTTGGCGCCCCGCCTGCAGCTCAGCGACGATCGAAAGCATGTCATCCAGCCGTTTGTTCTCGACCACCTCAGGGCGATGCACGGACCGTAACGTGTCGAACGTCCTGTAGGGCAGGGTGGCTTCCCCGTCTGTGATCTCCAGGCGTCCGTCGGGATAGTCGCAAACGACAACCTTCTTGCCGGCCAGCGCCGCTGCGCGATCTGTCGGATCGAGAATGAACATCACCTTGTCATAGCGCAGCGTCAACGAATTCGACAGCTTCCGAACCTCCTTGCGGCACATCGCACCATCGAGGTTCTCATGCGCGGCAAACGGCCGATGCATGTCCTTCGGATTACGCGCCGCCTTGCCAAAGCGACGATTGAAGTCGGCCATGAACTCTGGCGCATAGGCGTTCGCCGCCGCGATCGTGTCGATGCCGCGCAGCCGCAGTTCCTTGACGAGCCGATCCTGCAGCGTCTGGTTGGCGCGCTCGACGCGCCCCTTGGCCTGCGGGGTGTTGGCGCAGATGATGTCATGTTCAGCTCATAAAGCGCCGTGCTGCGGAAAACGCCATGCTTGTCGCTGTAAAACGCAATCGGCTTGCCCCATTGCTGCAAATAGGCCTTCGTCGCATGCAGATAGTCGAAGGTGTTCTCTGAAGTCGCAAAGCGCAAATGCAACAGCTTGCCGGTGGCATCGTCAATGTAGACGAGTAGGGCGCATTTGGGACCGCGGCTCTCGAACCACCAATGATGCGAGCCATCGATCTGGACCAGTTCGCCGAAACAATCGCGTCGGCCGCGCGGTTGGAAAACCCGCTTCTTGCGTTCGCGGCGCGACACCCAGATGCCGGCTTCCATCATCCATTGGCGCAGCGTCTCCTTGCTGACGGCTATCCGGTGGCGTTCGATCAACTTCTCGGCCGCCAAGGTCGGACCGAAATCGACATAATGCTCACGCACTAGGTCGAGCACCAGGTTGCGGAAATCCTCGCTGTGACGTCGGTTGCTCGGACGGCCGCGCTTCTTCGAGACCAGTCCGTCGGCGCCGGCCAGGTCATAGGCCTGCAATAGCCGGTGGACCTGACTGCGGCTAAGACGAAGCAACTCGGCCGCCTCGACGACACTCAGGCTGCCACCGCGAATCCGCTGAATGAGTTCAAGGCGATGCAATTCTTTCTGCGACATGACGATCAAACAAGACATGACGACTCCGAACGCTGTTGGGCTCAGCCACACTTCACGTCGCCAGTCTTCCTTCCAAACGCTGACGTTTGACCAGCATCCCAAGAGGCGACGACTGTCGCATCTCTAACTGGCCTATATGTCGCATCTCTAAACTGCCGTGTGAATTCATGCCGAACTGCGACTTGCGCGTGTGACGCTACCCGACACGTCGTATTTGCGCGAGCAGTTTCTTGCGGAAGACTTCCGCGGGCGTTCGGTAGCCTAAGCATTTCCGCGGTGTCGAGTTGAGCCGGTCGCAGATGTCCCTGAGCTCGCCGTCGCTGATCGACAGGGGATCGACCTCTCTCGAAAGCCATTTGCGAACCCGGCCATTGGTGTTCTCGACCGTGCCTTTCTGCCAGGGCGACTGCGGGTCACAGAACCATGTCTGCGTTCCGATGCCAGCCTGCAGATAGGGCCATTCGCTGAACTCAGTGCCACGGTCGAAGGTGATCGAGCGTCGAGCAGCGTGGGGCAGGGGTTGGAGCACCTCAATCAGCCCGTCCATGATCGGCTTGGATTGCCGGTCGTTGTTGCGCAGGAAGACAGCAAAGCGGCTGACCCGCTCCACCAGTGACGTCACGTTGGCCTTGCCGAACTTCTTGCGAAACTGAATGAGATCGCACTCCCAATGCCCGAACTGTTTGCGTTCGGCGACAGTATCAGGACGGTGAAGAATGTTGAGTTCCGGGCTGAAGCGGCGACCGTGACGCCGTCGGGCATGCCGCGGTCTGCGTCTCGCACGACGCTCCGGCAGGTGCCGCCACAGCTTGATGGCCTGGCCGTCTGCGGAATAGGCGAACTTGTAGATCGTCTCATAACTGACGCAAATCGGATGGCGCTCCAGCCGCATGCGGCCGGCGATCTGCTGTGGCGACCAGCCATGCATGATGCGCTCGACCACCGATTGGCGCACATGGACGAAGCGGGCGAGCTTGCGCAGCTTGGCTCTGCGTTCACGTGCCATCTCGTTGGCGGTCACGCAATAGTAGCCGCTGAGATCCGGCATCTGCGCATCCTCAAACGCATTGCGCTTGAGCTCGCGGAAAATCGTCGAACGATGCCGTCCGAGCTTCTCGGCGATGACCGTGGCGCTGAGGCCGGCCGCTCGCCAGCGAGCGATCCTGCGACGTTCATCCATATCGATCTGGGAGTAGGTGCGTCTCATGAGCATTCCTTGCGAGTGATAACCCATTGGTATCTATCGCAAGTCGCACTTCATCCTTGAACCCACCCCCGCTACATATCAAGATCGCATAATCTATCTTATGGAACAGCAGAGCGGTTTTGTTCCTGTTGCTTTTTGCACTTAAACCGCCGTCATGCAGGTGTGGCACATTTCGTTTAAATGCGTGCATCGCGCACCGAATGCGCGTTAGCCCATTAGGCTCCTGATCGTCGCGATCGGCAGGAACATCCGAAGCGGCATTGACGGCAAAGGTTGAAAGCCATATTCGCTGTAAAGCGCGACACGCCGGCTCGTCTTTTCTTCGTCACCGCAAACAAGGACATCGAGAAGAACGACGGCGATCCCAATCTGGTCAGCAATTCCGGCGATCCTTTGCAGGCAATCGGTAAGCAGATCGCCGCCGTAACCGCCACCCCTATATCGCAGATCGCGACCGATCATGGAGATATAGGCGGCCGGTATCGAGCCGTGTCCCGGCCGGGTGCGGGAAAAGCGTTCCGGCAGATCAGCATAGCTGATCGAGTGGCTGTTGATGGCGTAGAACCCTATAACCGTTGTGCCATCGTCTTCGGTCATCACATAGACACGAAGGTTGTCTGCTTTCGATAGCTTGTTCGCCGTCTTCTTGAAGAAGTTGTCGACCTGGATGATTCCACAAAAAAAAGCCGCCCGATCATACCGGTTGGGATCGAGCGGCTCGACTATGCGTTTTGCGGCGCCGGTATTTGCCATTACTTAGAGACTACGGTCTCGCTATAACGCTTGAACGCGTCTCTCAGCCGATCGGTCGGTTTGGACGGATTATCCAAAGCGTCGAAAAACGCCTGGTAGTCCGTTGTCTGCAACAAGGTCGCCTCATGCGCCGCGATCGTGGCAATGGCAGACTGGTAGGCAGCGTTGATCGTGAACGCAGAATCGTCGAGGCCGGAAAGTGCCGCGGCACGCTGGATCGTCCTCTTCACGCGCTCCTTCGTACGGAAGTTCATTCGAACGGTGTTCGGCTCATCGATGTCAATCGTGACGTCCTTGATTGCTCGCATGACCGGCTCCTTCATGTCGTTTAAGCCAAATGTACGTTAGACGAACGTACATTTCAAGGCCGAACAAATTTTTTGCTGGCCGGTATCGACTGGACTCGGGTCAAGCGAAACGTCGTAAAGCGGCCAACGAAAGCGGGCTGATCCTATTGGATTTGCTTGAAGATTCAGGATCATGTGCTAGGGTCTGCTATGCCGCTTCGACCCGACTCTTTACCTCAGGATGCCGCGCAATTGAGCCGGATCATTCTCTCGCTCGATGCAGAGAATGCCGACCTCAAGGCGCGCGTTGCCTTCCTGGAGCAGCAGCTCTTTGGGCCGAAATCGAAGAAGATGACGGCGATCGACCCGACGCAGGCGACGCTTGACCTTGGCGATCTCAGCGACATTCCCGAGGCGGCCAATGACGATGTTGCACCCGTGGCTGAAGGGCCAAAACAGGAGCGACGGTCACCGTCGCGCAACATCGGCCGTTTACCCAGGCACCTCCCACGGTATGAAGAGCTTATCGAGCCGGAGAGCAAGATTTGCCCGTGCTGCTCGTTCGAGCTTCATTGCGTCGGCACGGACGTCAGTGAGGCACTCGACATCGTGCCGGCGGTTGTCCGGGTAAAGCAGACGATCCGGCCGCGCTATGCATGCCGGGCCTGCGAAAGCGTCATTGTGCAAGCGCCCGCGTCGGCGCGCGTGATGGACGAGAGCAATGTCGCCCCCATGCGGCTTGCGTTCTGCCTTGCTCACGCGCGACGCAAGTTCGTCGATGTCGTCAAGCTGACCAGCTCTTCGGAGGCGGGCCGATGACGCCGCCACCGAGGAAGGCCGCAGGCGCGCTGCGCATGAGTGTCGTGTTGGCAGGCCCGGCCATGGTCGACCCTGATGCCGCATGCTCCGCGGTAACCATTCGTCAAGCCTGTTGATCGGATGGCCGGCGATGCGCGTGAGGATATCTCGAAGATGGACCTCCGGATCGAGACGGTTGAACTTGGCGGATTCGCCAACGACAAGATTAATGAAAACCTTGAAGCGGCGCACCGTCTCGTCATCGCTGGATTTAAGCGTAAGCTGTGAAATCTACATATGTCCAAGCTTTCGTTCGGGCTCAACATTCGTCAATCACGCCGTGCATCTGGAAGATGCGGCCGAAACACCGCATTCTGCATAGCATTTCGCGCAAATTAAAGGCGTGGCGCGTAGCTGGCAGCGATCGCCGCCGGCGATAACGTTCTACTTACCACGACGCTTGCGGCGCTCGCCGAGGCCTATCTCCTTGGCCAAACGCGAGCGGGCTTCCGCATAAGCGGGCGCGACCATCGGGTAGGTCCGCGGGTAGGTCCCACTTTTCGCGATAATCTTCCGGCGACAGATTGTGGTGGGTCATCAAGTGGCGCTTCAGCGACTTGAAGGCGCCGCCGCATTCGAGGCAGGTGATCTGATCGTTTTGCACAGACTTGCGGATCGAGACCGCTGGCTTCGGCTTCTCAATGGGAGCAATCACCGGCGCGGGAGCAGTGGCATTGTTGAGCGCTGAATGAACGTCAGCGATAAGCGTCGGAAGCTCGGCACCCGGAACCACGTGGGTGCTGACATAGGCGGCTACGATTTCTGCCGTCAGTTCTGCCAAGAGTTCGTTGCTCGCACCGAGCGTGGTTTCTGTCATCTTCTTCTCCTATCGGATCTTAGCAACATATCCCAAAACGACGTTTCAGGAGGAAACATGCGAGAAAATGCCGCTGAACTCACTTGCCTCTTGAAACTGGACGGTCATTGCACAGGAGCCAGGCTCCGCCGCAACATCAAGGCTCAAGTCGTGATGGGAAGTCGCCGCCAAGGCGCCGAGCTGGCTGACGGCTCAAAGCAACAGGGAAGAATCACAACCCAAGCTGGAATTTCGTCAAAGTATTTATCTGCGACGACACTTTTCATTTAGTGAATTAACACCGATCGAGGATATGTCAAAACATAATTTTAATCCGCAGCTACCAAGTCTATTAAAAAACCATTAATTCTGCCGTAGGCTCAGGTTTGTTTGAATCGGTCGGCGTGCTATGGCTAGATACATGGAGGAAGGTCCTGAACTGTGTCATTGAGGTGGGATTGAAGAGCTATCAGCGATTGCTGAAACGCGAGACTCCGTTCGGCCCCCAAGAGATTCCTAAGACTTTCGCGCGGATGCGACATCGTCAATTGAGGTTAAACCGATCAAGCATCTTCTTGAGTTGCAAGTTTTGGGTAAGGATCCGTTCAGCGAGCAGCCTTTTGAGGCGCTTGTTTTCTGCTTCGAGAGTGGCCAATTCATCGCGAGAAATCGGGCGTTCTACATTCTCACGCCCGTCCAATGACAACCGCTCGGGTAGCTTTCGCGAAATGCGCTGTTTGGAGTTTGTTCGGGTGTGGGAGACCGGTGGCGTCTCCTGCAACTTGTCAGTAGCGTCGACTGCGGAATGACTTGAATTATGCAGCCCCGAGAACGCGTTTTCCGAACCTTGGGCCGGTGTCACGGCTTCTGGCCCAAGCCCGATATTCTCTTTGTCTGCAATGAGAAACTCTGCATTCGGGCTGGCCGGCGGACCGTAGGCTACGTTAGGGGATACTGGCTCTTCCGTTAAGTTGAACAAATGCGGAGCCATCTCTTCCACTTCGCGGGTCAAAGCCTTAAGGTCCGTGTTTCCCCAGACTGAATTCGTTCGTTCCTTTGATCGCCGCCGTACTTGCTTGAATTCGACAATAAACCTCCGTGGTGGTGTTTTCATATGTATCTCGCAAGCAATCCACGACTCATCAGCGCCAAAACGCGCCACGACATTCCTTTACCATTCGGCCAAATACCGCCATTTCGGACTCGACGCAAGTGGCCGTAAGGCTAGGCACGCCGTCCCTTTCGGAAGCCGGCAGGGCGCCTTACCACAGCCTTGAGAGGCTACTCTTGAGCTAATCCAGCCCAAGTCTCTTGCGCAGTTCGGCGTTTTCCGCACGCAGTTTGTCCGACAAAAGGTTGCGAAGCCTCAAGTTTTCCTTTTCGAGTTGAATGAGATCGGCAAGGTCATCGCCGGCCACCACAGACGCCTCAGGTTTTCGATCGGCAGGCTTAGCAGATTTCTTCCACACGTAGTAGGTCTGCTCCGATATGCCGGCGCTCTTGATCGCGTCCTTTAGGGTGCTATTGCCTTGAGCCACTTCGGCCTCGATCAGATTGAGCTTGTCAGCTCTTTCTGTCTCGCTATATCTCTTAGGCTTAGCAGTCGTCTTTGATTCCGCAACTTGTCCGGCAGCCGTTCTTTGACGCCGCGACGAACTCTTCCTTTTGCCAGCTGGTGCTTTCGTTTCGGCAACCGCCTCAGCCGCGGCCACTGGTCCTGTGTTACTCTCGTCAGCCACTGTGATTTCCTCCCCTAGCTCACTTGTATGATTTGAACTTAACGAGCTACAGAGTCAATGCAAGCGTCCCATGGCGATGTCACTTACGGTTGATTTCATTCCGAGAGCGTAGCCGCGTTCGACTCAGAAATGGGCGAATTCATGCTTACCAGTCGTGTTCGCCGAGAGACTTGAGCAGCTTCACGATTCGACAGCGCACATTGGGATTGCCGACACGGGAGAACGCCCGGATGAGCTCGACCCCTTCGTCGCTTGCAGCGAACTCAATCACTTCGGGCGGGATATAGGCCTGATTAGGGGCGCCCTGCCCTATCGACTGAGTGTCGTCAGGCATGTCCTCAAAAAAATAAGAAGGGTGCACTTCCAGTGCATCAGATATCTGCTGAAGTCGGCCCGCACCCACGCGGTTCGAGCCCTTTTCATATTTTTGCACCTGCTGAAACGTCACCCCGATAGCTTCTCCGAGGGCCGCTTGGGGCATATTCTGCCATCGTCGCCTCTGGCGAATTCGACGGCCGACGTAAATATCCACAGCGTTCGCTTTGGCTCTTTTCTTCTCAGGGGCAATACTCAACACACTTACTCCTGGTGAAGGATCGTTTCACCTAATGATTTACTGGGATCTGCTATATCGAATATGGCCTTTGTCGAGGGCACCCGTTTGATACAGCTCAACTCCAAAGTGAGCAACTCAATTGAGGCATCTCCGTGTCCGCAGTCTCGGGTTCTTTTCTTAGAATCAGGAGGCAATGGAAGAGCACTGAGTCACGATCTTCAGAGCCGAGTATCGAAGACGGCTGGGAACGGGCTGTCGGCGGAGGCTGCTGCGAGGCGGTTGGATTGGCGTTCCGACCGCAATTGGCTGGATTGGGAGCGTCCGGAAGGGCAACTTGCGAGTGACTTGTAGCATGGCGGACAGTAGAACCTCGCCTTAATGCCCATGCGCGGTTTGATCGAGGTATCGAAGGATATCACGCTGAATGAGATGGTCTCCCGGCTGCTAAAGCTGAAGAGCTAATGCTGCGCATAGGCCGAAAATGGTTGGAGCGTGGCATGCGGGGCGTACGCTCGGGCCGTGCGAGCCCTTCTGGTCGGCCGCAACCCGCAGCCAAACTGCTCGACCCTGAGCCGACCGTGCAGTTGCGGGCTCAAGGGTGGCGAGTTGCGCCGTCGGCTTTAGAGGCATGTAGGCAATTGAGATGATGATAGAGCATGCGCCGAAGTTTCGGATTGAAATTCAACGCGAGACGCCTCCTGTAGAAATATCTCGCGCATCCAGAGACTGGCCGGATCACTGCTGTGAGGCGCGGGCCACTGGACAGCCTCGGTGAACGCGGGAAAAATGGGTTGCGGAAGTTCGGTGATCCGCAGGGGAATGGCTTTTGCGAAGTGCATCGCCAGTCGTAACGGGAGGGTCGCTATGCGGTCAGTGCCCGACAAAAAAGGCGGGATCATGGTAAAACCCGGCACGGCGACTTCGACCCGTCTTCGCAGTCCGTGCTCGCGCAATAGCCATTCCTCCACGGAAGGCCGCTGCTTCCCGAATTGGGCCGCAACATGCCCCATTGATACATAGTTGTCGATGGAGAGCTGCGGCGGTAGCTTCTGGTTCGTTGGGCAACTCACGCACACGAATCTCTCATCGAACAGCTTCGCTCTGGGATGCGTGTGCGACATGAACATTTCTGGTAGGATCAGGAAATCGACATCACCACGCCGGAGAAGCTCATCTGGCTCATCGGAAAACGGCAGCAACTCGAAACTGACGGCGGGCGCTTCCCGCGCCACTCTCACCACAACCCTTTCGAAAAACATTAGCGTCATGAAGTCGGAAAGAATGATCCTGAAACTGCGATCTGACTGCGCTGGGTTGAACGGATCCCATGAAATGATGGAGAGATGGATGTGCAGCAGGGCTTCGCGGACTGCGGGTGCGAGCGCTTCTGCTCGCGGAGTTGGTACAAGTTCGCGACCATTCATGGTAAATAGCTCGTCGCGGAAATAGGTCCGAAGCCGGGTGATGGCTGCGCTCATCGCCGGCTGGCTCAGGTTGATGCTGCGTGCAGCGGCCGTGAGTTTGCGTTCGGTCATCAGTGCGTCGAGCGCAACGAGGAGATTGAGATCAAGGCCCTTAAAACGCATGTTCTGGCGAATCCACAGTGCGGATGGTTGTCATCCGAACGATCAATTATGCAAATCGTTAGAAAGCGCTTAATTAATCTGAAGTCAAGTGCATTCACGGCTCATGCCGTCGCCCGCCCTCTTACATGCGCCTCCTGAAGATCAGGCTTTGTGGCAAGACGGCCGACCGCTCCTGCCATTTCGTCTTTTCGACCGTAGGGTCGAGCCGGAGCGAAACCGTCAACGCCCACCGCAACAGCCTTGCCACTAACAATGCAGGGGCTTCGGCGCCGCCTTTTCGCCGTTCCTCGCGGGCCCGCCGCCAGACGGGACGGCAAGCAGCGCTTCAAGCGCAAAGCTGATCTGTCGGTAAAAAAGCCGGAATGGAGCCGCGTGCAAGCGGCTGGGGCTGCGAGAAACCGCTCAAAGAAAAAGAAGCCGGACGGGTCGCAGACGCCGGGCGAGCTGCCCGTCGAGAAAGGTCGTCTCGAAATGCGCGCGCGAAGAAAGGCGGATTTTTCGGCCTACCTCGTCGCGAGGTATGCGTTGCGCAGGAGAACGATCGTGCCGGGCCCACGGAGGAGAACACGCATCTACGATTGGGTCGACGCAGAGGGCGGTATCCATCGCATGTCGTCAGACTCGTCCGCGGCCGCCGGTGCAACGCTTGCCGATGGTGCCACCACGTCCTCTCTCCAGATACCGTAATGCGTGCGAAGGTGCCGGACTGCGCAAAGGACACGCTATCCCTATAGGCCCGTACGCCTCGAATCTGGCATTTCATTTCTCGATTCGTCTGCGACGCGGATGATATCGTCCTCGCCCAGGTAGGCACCAGTTTGAATCTCGACCAACTCCAGCATGATCTTGCCAGGGTTCCCCAAGCGATGTATCGCCCCCTCGGGGATGTAGATTGACTGGTTCTCGTGCAGGATCGTTACTCGATCCTCGATTGTCACTTCTGCGGTGCCCTTCACGCAGATCCAGTGCTCTGATCGATGAAAATGCTTGTGGAGAGAAAGCATCTTCCCAGGGCGTACGAACAACCGCCTTACTTGGAAGCGATCGCCGTTAAGCATAGTGGTGTAGCCGCCCCATGGCCGTATCAAAGTTGGGTGCAATTCCGTAAGACGTGCCGTATTTTCGTCCGCGGCGAGGCGCTTCACCAAGTTTCCGATCTCATGGGCCTCCTCCAGTCGCCCGACGAAGACTGCGTCCTCGCTAGCGATGACTGCAACTCCATCCATCCCCTGTACAGCGAGATGCGCGGTATGCGACAACACAAGCGAATTCTTCGTGTTGCAGGCCGTAACATTGCCCTTGAGCACGTTACCATCAGCATTCTGCTCCTCATTCTTCCACACAGCATCCCAACTACCGAGATCCGACCAAGCAAAATCCGAGCAGACCACGGCGGCGTTTGCGGTTTTCTCCATCAGTGCATAGTCGATCGAGATGGATGGCGCTTGGCTGAAACTCTCCGGGGCAAGTCGTATAAAATCGGCGTCGACCGTTGAGCCCCTGACCGCGGCGTGCACCGCCGACAACACGTCGGGTGCATGCTCCTCAAGTTCGGCGATAATGCTGGCCGCCTGGAAAAGGAACATCCCAGAGTTCCAATAGTAATTGCCGGTCTCCAAAAGAGCCGCCGCCTTTTCGAGACTTGGTTTCTCGACAAAACATTGAACCGCATGGACGTCCTTGCCAAGGTAAGTGCCACGTTCGATGTATCCGTATCCCGTTGCTGGCCAAGTGGGTTGAATACCGAACGTCACGAGCTTGCCCTCCGCTGCGGCGATGCAGGCGGAGCGCACGCATTTCTTGTAAGTATCGTCTACCGTAATCGCGTGGTCCGACGGCAGCACAAGCAATAGCGCGTCCTCACCAAACCGATCAGCCACGATCCGGGCGGCGACGGCTACTGCGGCTGCCGTGTTGCGCGGCACCGGCTCAAGTACTATGCTGGAAAGCGTGACCCCAAGCTCGCGCGCCTGTTCGGCAACCAGGAAGCGAAATTCATCATTGGTGATGACGAGTGGTGCTCCATAAACTTTGGCATCGGAAACGCGCTTAAGCGTGTCTTGAAAGAGCGTTTCCTCGCCGATTAGCTTTAGAAACTGTTTTGCGGCAGTTGCGCGTGACAGAGGCCAGAGCCTTGTGCCCCTACCCCCTGCCATGATAGCTGGGATAATCTTTGGAAGCATGGTGTCATTTTTGATTGCGTTTGATGGAAGCTTCATAACAGTGTGGCGAGAGCGAAGCAATCTCATTAGTGGATGCGAATTCATTCGGCTTGCCCCGGTGGCGTCGACTACCTGCTGAACGCTGCCCGGCAAAAAAAGGCTAGTTAATGGGTCCCAAATTCGGCACAAGTGGTCTCCGCGGGTTGGCAACAGAACTCGTGGGTAGTGTGTCGGCGCTCTATGCTACAGCCTTTTCGAGGATGCTCTTCGACAGAGGACGGGTCGCGCGAGGGGCGACCGTATTGGTCGGTCGCGACTTCCGCGATTCAAGTTCGGAAATCGCCGCTATCTGCATGGCAGCGCTCGCCCGGGCGGGAATGGTGCCGGTCGACTGCGGAGGGCTGCCGACACCAGCGCTTGCATTGTACGGCCGAAAACTCGGTGCAGCATCACTCATGATCACAGGCTCGCATATTCCGGCCGACCGAAACGGCATTAAGTTCTATCTGCCTGACGGTGAGATCAACAAGGCCGACGAGCAGGCGATTACGGCGTTGGCGGAGCAGCTTTCAGCCGATGCAGATGCAACCAGGGTTGAGTGTGGCCGCGGCGCCGACCACTCCAGCGAAGCAACTGACTTCTATATCCAACGTTACGAAACGCTGCTTCCCAAATCGGGCCTTCAGGGGCTAAAGATCGGCTTATATCAGCACAGCAGCGTTGCCCGCGATATTTTGACCACCATCTTGGAAGGTCATGGCGCAAATGTCGTACCGGTAGGCCGATCTGAGGTCTTCATCCCTGTTGACACGGAAGCTATTTCGGCGGCGACATGTAAGATGCTCGCTGCCTGGGCGAAGGAGTTCGCCTTTGACGCCATTGTATCGTCGGACGCAGATGCCGATCGGCCCCTGCTAACGGATGAAACGGGAACTCCATTGCGCGGTGATCTGCTCGGTCTAATTTGCGCAAGGCTGCTGGAGGCCAAGCTTATTGCTACGCCAATAACCAGCAACTCCGGGATCGAGGCGGCGAGTGGCGTCGAGGTGGTGCGTACCCGCGTTGGCTCACCTTACGTCATTGCAGCCATGACTGAGGCGGTTGCGCGTGGCAAGCAGCGGGTGATGGGCTTCGAGGCCAACGGTGGCGTCATGCTAGGTTCGAACTTCTCGTTCGGAGGCGCGTCGCTTCCCGCCTTGCCGACCCGGGACTGCGTCCTTCCCATCATTGCAGCGCTCCACATGGCAGTAGAGGCCAAAACTCCCCTCTCGGGGATCGTCGCGATGCATCGTTTGCCAGTCGCTTTGTCCGGCCGGATCGAGAACTATCCATTCGATAGGAGCGACGCCCTAGTGGCATTCTTGAAAGCGTCAAAAGCTAATGTTTCCCATTTATTCAGCCGGATCGGTCGCGTGACGGGCACGGACGACGTGGATGGCCTGCGCCTGACATTTGAAGGCGGCCGTATCCTGCACATCCGCCCTTCAGGAAACGCGCCTGAACTGCGTTGCTACGTCGAGGCAGACGACCCAGATGCTGCCGAACACTTGCTGGCTCAGGGACTGGCGGTCCTTAACAGTTGAATGGGTGTAAGTTAGGCTTTGCTGATATGCAGATCTGTTACCGCTAGCGTCGCCGATGAGCGAGCTGTTCTATGCTGTGTCGGCAGTCCAGGAATTGGCATCAGCTCTTCTCTTCCTGGTGTGAACCGATGGTTCGCCACCTAACGTGAAGATAAGCCCTGAAAGACACGTCCCCTTTATATCCAATATGTGGATGGTTGCCATTCAAAATATGAATTTTACTGATGTTGCCGAACTCCATTAGGAAGCTCTGAATTGATCGGAAATCCGTAGAAGACACTAAGTCAGAGCGGCGGCACTAAGGACGGGCAGCATTGTACAATCGATATGTCCTCTCTCGGAGACGTACTGGTTTCGGTGACTGTCTGTGGTCGCTGGCGGCCGCTTGGCGCTACGCCCAACGGACGGCGCGAACGTTAGCCGTTGACTGGCGCGGGTCCTGCTACCTTGATCAGCCCTTCACAAACGCCTTTCCGGTGTTTTTTGAACCAATCAAGGATATCGCAGGTGTCCCTTTTATTTGCGATAACCAGATCAACGAGTTTTCCTTCCCAGGACCATTCTTCCCAAATTGGTGGAATAAACCTGCGATTGAATGTGTTTACCGCCCAGATGCTCAGGTTTTTCGAGAGCGAGACGAACTCGATGAACTTTTCCAGGCCCAAGATGATGTCGAGGCCAACACGGTAGTGTGTGATGCGTGTTTGATGTGGCGCTGCGACGAGGAGGCAGAGCGGCAGATTTTCTGCAGTGTCAAGCCTCGGGCTGAAATTCAGGCTCGCATAGACGCTATCTATCAGGAGCACTTCTATGGGTACAGTGCGATCGGGGTTCATGTTCGGCATGGTAACGGCGAAGACGTTATGGACCATGCACCCTACTGGGCCGATCCGGACCTTGCCGTGCATCAAGTGTGCACTGCCATTAATGCTGCCAAAGCGTTGCCCCACCCGAAGCCTGTGCGGGTGATTTTGTGCACCGATAGCGCGCGGGTATTGGACCAGGTGTCGAGTAGGTTCCCCGATCTTCTCACGATCCCGAAAAGTTTCCGAGCGGATCAGTCTGGCCCATTACACAGCCCAGATCTCGGGGTTGAGGGCGGAATTTCCGCCCTCGTCGAGATGTATCTTCTTGGGCTTTGCGACACCGTCATTCGGTTTCCTCCGACAAGCGCCTTTACACGTTACGCACGCCTTTCTGTCCCAAGGGTTATTGAGTTTGATCTGAACGATCCTAGTCGCCTGGTCGTGATCGAAAGATCTTCAACAAATACCGCCTCTTGAATGAAAATCGTCACCTCAATTCTAGGCGTGGAGAAGAGCAGTCATGGAGAAACTTGGGCGCGCTCCAAGGGACACGAGCGCCTCATGCCCAGTTGTCCCGGCCCGCACGTCTCCGGCAATACTGCTTTGAAAACCGCAATGCCTCCATGGGCCCGCTCTGTCGCCGAAGCACGACGATTTCCTTCACACCAGCCGCCCTAGCGCACGCCCTCTCCCGCAGGAATATCACTGGAGATTCGACAAAGTGACAGACCGGAAAGTAGCTTTAATATCTGGTGTAACGGGTCAGGATGGGGCTTATCTTGCTGAACTGCTGTTGGACGAAGGCTATATTGTTCACGGCATAAAGCGTCGTTCGTCATCATTCAACACTCAACGGATAGAGCACATTTATCAAGAACGTCACGATCCTGAAGCGAGATTTTTTCTCCACTATGGGGATATGACGGATTCGACCAATTTGCTGCGCATTGTTCAGCAAACCCAGCCGCATGAGATCTACAACCTTGCAGCGCAAAGCCATGTTCAGGTAAGCTTCGAAACCCCCGAGTACACTGCAAACGCCGATGCAATTGGTACATTGCGCATGCTGGAAGCTATTCGGATTCTTGGGCTGATCCATCGGACTCGCTTTTATCAGGCATCGACTTCAGAGCTATATGGGCTGGCTCAAGAGATCCCCCAAAACGAAAAGACGCCATTCTACCCGCGTTCACCCTACGCGGCCGCAAAGCTGTACGCGTACTGGATTGTCGTAAATTATAGAGAGGCTTACGGCATGCATGCCTCCAACGGTATTCTTTTCAACCACGAAAGTCCGCTTCGTGGGGAGACGTTCGTGACTCGGAAGATCACCCGGGCTGCGGCGGCAATCAGTCTAGGTAAACAAGAGGTCCTTTATCTTGGAAATCTAGATGCTCAACGTGACTGGGGACATGCCCGTGAGTATGTGCGGGGCATGTGGATGATGTGTCAGCAGGATAGACCAGGCGACTATGTCCTGGCTACCGGGGTGACAACATCGGTTCGCACGTTCGTCGAATGGGCCTTCGAGGAAACCGGAATGACGATTGAATGGGTGGGAGAAGGCATTGAAGAAAGGGGCATAGACGCCGCGACAGGCAAATGCGTCGTTGCGGTGGATCCGCGCTATTTCAGGCCCACCGAAGTAGATTTACTTTTAGGCGATGCCACCAAGGCCCGCCAGGTTTTGGGCTGGAGGCACGAGACAAGTGTGAGAGATCTTGCTTGCGAAATGGTAAGGGAAGATCTCTCTTATTTGAGGGGCACCCGACAGTAAGAGGCGAGATGCCGATGTATTTGCTAGACGGAAAGCGTATTTGGGTCGCAGGACACAAAGGTATGGTCGGCAGCGCCATAATTCGATCGCTTGCCTCCGAGGATTGCGAAGTCATCGTTGCAGATAGGCAAAAGCTGGATCTGACGCGGCAAGAGGAAGTTGAGAAATTT
Organism: Sinorhizobium glycinis; assembly: GCF_001651865.1. Taxonomy (GTDB): domain Bacteria; phylum Pseudomonadota; class Alphaproteobacteria; order Rhizobiales; family Rhizobiaceae; genus Sinorhizobium; species Sinorhizobium glycinis. Next base: position 13,598 of record NZ_LPUX01000045.1, on the reverse strand, counting down.
CTATCAAAGGAAAAGCCGCATGCGGTCATAATGGCGGCAGCGAAGGTGGGTGGGATCCTGGCAAATGATACTATGCCCGCTGACTTCATCTATCAAAACCTTATCATGGAGGCTAATGTCATTGAGGCCTCCTTCCGCAGTGGCGTTGAAAAGCTTCTTTTCCTTGGATCGAGTTGCATATATCCGAAGTATGCGGCGCAGCCCATAAGGGAAGAGGCTCTATTGACCGGACCACTTGAGCCGACCAACGAGTGGTATGCGATCGCCAAAATCGCCGGCATTAAGTTGTGTCAAGCGTATCGTAAGCAATACGGCGCAAACTTCATATCAGTCATGCCGACAAATCTCTATGGCCCACGCGATAAGTTCGATCTTACCTCCAGCCACGTCGTCCCTGCCTTAATACGCAAAGCACATGAGGCAAAGATTAGAGACCTTGGGTGCTTGTCTATATGGGGAAGCGGCACACCTACTCGAGACTTTTTGTACAGTGAAGACTGTGCCGACGCCCTGGTCTTCCTACTTAAGCATTATTCCGAAACGGAACACATTAACATAGGCTCCGGGGGGGAAATAACTATCATTGAACTAGCCCACATCGTCTGCCGTGTTGTTGGTTTTAAAGGCGATATAGTCTTCGACACATCCAAGCCGGACGGAACGCCCCGAAAGCTTTTATCTAGCGAAAGACTCGTGTCGATGGGTTGGCGCCCGAAGACCTCGCTCGAGTTGGGACTGGCCAAATCCTATGAATGGTTTGTCAGCAATGTGGCTGATAATTAAGGCGGGTCGCGACTCTGGCATTGACACTGGTTTGCAAAGACGCCCCACGGCGCCGCTCCCTCCCACACCACCGGCCTGCGGGTCACGGGCGAGTCGCTTGTGCGTTCCGCAAACGTCTGGCCGCCCGGTCTCTTCCGCGATCACCCCTACCCGCTCATCAACGGCGTCGACGAGTTCGCGGTTCGTCGGCGCAAGATTTGTGCCGCCTGAAGATGCAGCATCGTAATCGACGGCGGACGGGCGGCCGTGAAAATATTCCGCCTGCCTGAACGCCTGCACCGATGCACTCGGAGCCGACTACAGCGCCGGTACGGGTGATCAGGCTCGCATTGGCAGGTAGAAACAGGGCCTGCTCGACCGCCGGTGTTCCCAGTGGATAGGCGCCGCCGGCCCCAGGACAAGTGCCGGTCTTCGCCGTGAAATTGACCGGAGCAGCGATGACCTACACTGTCTGCCAGTGGCGCACCGGTCTCGCGCGATACCGCACTCGAAAAAACGCTCATCCATTCCTTCACGATCGCAGCCTCGTTCTGTCTTAAACATCACTGATAACTCCTCAAATTGAGAACCGCGACGTTCTGACTGCAGAACCGCCTGTGGCTGAATCATACTCGGCTGTGAATCGACCGTATAGATTTATGTCATTGAAAAAATGGATTTCAATAAAGCGAGACTATGTGAAACTCTGGTGAAAATACATCTGATTTAGCTCTTCCGGTGGACCGCTTTTCCGCTCGGATCACGGTTGTATTTGTATCCAGCAGCAACACTTGCGTGGGCCGGTGCCGTCCCTGAAAAGGGCGTCGCGCGCGCAACTGAGAGGGCGAGTTCGAGCTTTGCCAATAGTCGCGGTTTCTTACAAAAAACACGGCCACGACCCGTCCAGTGACCCATACGCGAGTTTCTCCACGCTGCGTGGGGCTCCGCGACTTTCGTTGAAGGTGCACCGATCGCTTTTAGAAGCGGCATCGAGTGATCACCGTGGACATCACCTGCAATGACTGAACGAACGAAACGCGGCGCTTATGCTCGCACAGCAATCGCTGTGTGCCGCCTTGTGCCTCACTATGTTTGGGGGTCGAGTCGGGCGATATCACCTCAGGCTTACCTCGAATCAACAGCTGGAAAATACCGGATCCTGACGGACCGATGGTAGCAAAGGTCTTGAGAAAGGAGCATTTCAATGAGCGCGCGCAGGACGGTCGAAGAGTGGATTCGACGATTCAATAAGGGTGATGCGATCGCTTTGGCTGAGCTGTACCACGAAAATGCAATGTGCCTCTGGCCGATGCAGCGCCCCGTGATAGGACGCGCGGCAATCCAAAAGATTTTTCGACCAAATCGCGCTATTGCGGAGAGGATATGCGCTCCGGAGTTCATCTACGAAGAAGATGACCGCGTAATAATTGAGTGGTGGGATAGGTTTGCATGGCAGGGATGTGGTGTATTCATAATGCGCGGTAGTCGAATCGCCTTTAGCTACTGGGATATAGTCTCATCCGACGCTTTCAGCAAAGAATTCGGCAGGACGAATCAGTATACTCGAAAAACAGATTCGCATCGGATAATTCTCGGGGATAAAAACGCGCGCCGGTCGATAACGTCTTTGGCCGCCGCCGTACCTTCGTGGATTGTACGTTTTATTCGGGGGCCCGACTGCATTTCAGCAGCATCCAACGCCCGCAAAACCGACGATGGTGCTAAATGACGAGCGGCAGCGGCCCCGGGTCGGACGCAATGCACCGCGAGAAAAATTTCCCCGTTGCGTCGTGGATTATCCATCCGCGGCACCGAGCGCTGATTCTTGCCTTCTACCGATTCGTCCGCATGGCCGATGACATTGCCGATCACGCCACGCTCGCGGCAGACGAGAAGCTTCTGTACCTCGACATCCTGGAGGCCGAGCTGCTCGGCAAGGGCGAAACGCGAGCAGAAGCTGTACACCTACGCACTGCGCTTGACCGGCGCGGCATGCCGCCGCGTCATGCACTCGATCTGCTCACCGCCTTCCGAACGGACGTGACTAAGCAGCGTTACGAGAACTGGGACGAGGTGATCGATTACTGCCAATACTCGGCGATGCCGGTCGGCCGATTTGTGCTCGACGTCCACGGCGAAAGTGCCGCGACTTGGCCGGCATCGGATGTGTTGTGCGCGGGACTGCAGGTCTGTAACCACCTGCAGGATTGCGGCAAGGATTTCCGCAATCTCAATCGCGTCTATATTCCGCGCGATGCGCTTTTAGCCAGCGGCGCCTCCATCGAAGAGCTGGGCGCCGCAAAATCCTCGTTGCAGATGCTACAATGCCTGCGCTCTCTCGCAGCGAAGGCCGAGGTGCTGCTCAACGGGGGCGGAGCGCTGGTGTCGCAGGTGAAGGACTTTCGCCTCGGGTTCGAGGTCTCCGTCATACTGTCTTTTGCCGATAAGATCGTGTCGATGCTGAAGATGCGCGATCCTCTAAGGGAGCGCGTGCATCTGTCGCCGCTTGAGCTGCTGCTCCATGGCGCCGGCGCAATGGCAAACGAAGCCGCGCGCCGTGCGTTCGGCCGCGGTACGCGATTCAAGACGACTGTCGACGTATGAGGGCGGAGGCGGCGGCCCACGCGAACCACCGCTCTACGGCCCTTGGCAGCTCGTTCTATCTGGGAATGCGTACCCTCCCGCCGGTGCAGCGCGAGGCGATATTCCAGATCTACAGCTTCTGCCGCCAGGTCGACGACATCACCGACTCCGACGAACCGCGCGAGCACCGCCTTGCTGCGCTTCAGCAATGGCGCGATCACATTGACGCGCTCTACCAAGGTGTACCGCCGCCGCGGCTAAAGGACTATCTCGCCTCGGTAACGACCTTCGGGCTGAAGCGAGAGGATTTCCTAGCCGTTGTCGACGGCATGGAAATGGACGTGCTACAAGACATCCGCGCGCCCAAAATGGCAACCCTGGATCTCTATTGCGACCGTGTCGCCAGCGCCGTGGGAAGGATGTCGGTGCGTGTGTTCGGCTTGAGCGAGGAGGATGGCATTGCACTTGCGCATCACCTCGGTCGTGCGCTGCAACTCACCAACATCCTGCGCGACATCGACGAGGATGCTGGGCTGGGTCGGCTCTATATACCACGCGAAAGCCTCGATCACGCCGGTATCACCAGCAGCGACCCACATAAAGTCATCGCCGACAAGGCGCTGCCCAAGGCGTGCGCACCGCTGGCCCAACGCGCGATGATGCATTTTGCCGAATCCGACGAGATCATGAATTGCAACCCGCGCAGAATAGTACGCGCCCCCACCATCATGTCCAAATGTTACCGCGCGATCTTGGACCTGCTGCTGATAAGGGGTTTTGCGGCTCCCCGGGAACCGGTGCGTGTAACCAATCTCACAAAGCTCGCCATTCTCTTCCGTTACGCCTTGATGTGATGCCAAAAAATGTTCACATTATCGGCGCCGGGATCTCCGGCCTTTCCGCGGCCGTGCAGTTGAGCAATGCAGGTTTGCCGGTGCATGTCTATGAAGCGACGCAACAGGCCGGCGGTCGATGCCGCTCCTTTTTCGATTCCGCAACCAATCTCACCATCGACAACGGCAACCATCTGGTTCTATCGGGCAACCAATATGTGCGCAACTACGCCCGTGCGATCGGAACGGAATCCGGTCTTGTCGGTCCGACGAGTGCCAAGTTTCCCTTCGTCGACATCTCCACCGTACAGCGCTGGCAGGTCGATCTCGGCGGCGGCAGGCTTCCGACCTGGGTGTTCGACAAGGCGCGTCGCGTCCCCGACACCAGGCTGTGGGACTACCTGAAGCTCGCGCCAATCCTATGGGCCGGCGCGGATGAACTGGTCGGAAACACTATACCCTGCAATGGTACGCTGTACCGGCGTCTGGTGCGGCCGCTGCTGCTCGCCGCCCTGAATTGCGATCCGCCGGAGGGCTCGGCAGGGCTTGCCGGTGCCATCGTACGGGAAACGCTGCTCGCGGGCGGCGAGGCTTGCCGTCCGCTAGTCGCGCGCGACGGACTGAGCGCCGTTCTGGTCGAGCCGGCGGTCAAGCTCCTGGAGAGGCGGGGCGCCACCGTCCGCCTCAGCCATAAACTGCGCAAGCTTGCCAAATCGGGCGAGATCATCAGCGAACTTGATTTCGGTGACGACAAGATAGCGGTCGGCCCCGACGACGCCGTGATCCTCGCCGTGCCGCCACGGGCGGCCGCGACGCTCCTGCCCGGCCTGAAAACCCCGACCGAATTCCGCGCCGTCGTTAATGCCCATTTTCGCTTCGATCCGCCAGCCGGTGCGGATCCGATCCTGGGTGTGGTCGGCGGGCTCGTGGAGTGGCTGTTCGCCTATCCGCAGCGGTTTTCAGTCACCATTAGCAATGGCGACCGCCTGCTTGACATTCCGCGTGAGGAGCTCGTGCGAGCGATCTGGCGCGACGTGTGCGAGGCCGGTGGGATCTCAGGCGAGCTGCCGCCGTGGCAGATCGTGTGTGAGCGCCGGGCCACATTCGAGGCCACCCCGGAGCAGAACGCGCTACGTCCAGGGCCCGTGACCGGTTGCAAAAACCTGTTCCTTGCTGGCGACTGGACCGCTACCGGTTTGCCGGCAACCATCGAGGGATCGGTGCGGTCGGGTAACCGTGCCGCCGATCTGGCTCTTTCAGACAAACACTCGATTGGTAAATCCACACGGTTTTGCACGCTGCCGAACACGCAGGAAGTCAGTGAATAAGCATTCCGGAAATCGCACTGCCATCGATCCCGCCGCGCTGGAAATGAGCATCGCCTCAGCCACTGAGGCGCTGCTCGCTTATCGTCATGCCGACGGCCACTGGGTGTTCGAGCTGGAAGCGGATTCCACCATCCCTTCCGAATACATCCTGCTACGTCATTACCTGGCCGAGCCCATTGACGTCGTGCTCGAAGCCAAAATCGGAAATTATCTGCGCCGCACTCAAGGCGCGCACGGCGGCTGGCCGCTGGTGCATGACGGGCCCTTCGATATGAGCGCAAGCGTGAAGTCTTACTTCGCGCTCAAGATGATCGGGGATTCCGTCGACGCGGCTCATATGGTGAAGGCGCGCGAGGCGATCCGCGCGCGCGGCGGCGCCGCCAACAGCAATGTACTCACGCGCTTCCTGCTGGCGCTCTATGGCGTAGTTAGCTGGCGCGCGGTGCCGGTTCTGCCAATCGAGATCGTGCTACTGCCAATCTGGTCGCCGTTCCACCTCTACAAGATCTCCTACTGGGCGCGCACCACTATTGTGCCGCTGATGGTTCTTGCAGTGCTGAAGCCGCGTGCGAAGAATCCTAAGGGCGTCGGCATCGAAGAACTGTTCCTTCAGGATACCAAGAGCGTAGGCATGAACCCGAAGGCGCCGCACCAGAGCTGGGGCTGGTTCTTGCTGTTCCGCGGCATCGACGGCATCCTGCGGGTTATTGAGCCGCATCTTCCGAAGAAACTTCGTGAGCGCGCGATCGCGAGTGCGCTCGCCTTCACTGAAGAGCGGCTCAACGGTGAAGATGGCATGGGCGCGATCTATCCGTCGATGGCCAATATCGTGATGATGTATGACGCGCTCGGTAAAGACGATCATTTTCCGCCGCGCGCGATAGCACGTCGCGCTATTGACAAGCTCTTGGTGATCGGCGAGGAAGAGGCCTATTGCCAGCCCTGCCTGTCGCCGGTCTGGGACACCGCGCTGACGTGCCACGCACTTCAGGAGGTGGGCGGCGCTAACGCCCTAGCGAAAGCGAAGCAGGGCCTAGACTGGCTGAAGCCGCGGCAGGTACTGGACGTGAAGGGCGACTGGGCAGTGAAGGCGCCCAACATCAGGCCCGGCGGCTGGCCGTTTCAATACAATAACGCGCACTATCCCGATCTCGATGACACTGCAGTGGTGGTCATGGCCATGGACCGCGCGCAGCGGCACGCCGGCAGCAAGGAATACGCCACCGCGATCGCACGTGGCCGGGAATGGATCGAAGGCATGCAAAGCCGGGATGGCGGCTGGGCCGCCTTCGACGTCAACAATCTCGAATACTACCTGAATAACCTCCCATTCGCGGACCATGGCGCGCTGCTCGACCCGCCGACCGAAGACGTTACCGCGCGGTGCGTCTCGATGTTGGCCCAGGTCGGCGAATTCACCCAAAGCAGCAAGGCAGTCGCCGAGGGGATTGCATATTTGCGCCGCACCCAACACGCGGAAGGATCATGGTACGGCCGCTGGGGCCTGAACTACATCTACGGTACCTGGTCGGTGTTGTGCGCGCTGAATGCCGCAGGGATCGATCACCAGGACCCCATGATAAGGAAGGCGGTGGAATGGCTAGTATCCATCCAGAGTTGGGACGGCGGTTGGGGCGAGGATGCAATCAGCTACCGACTCGACTATAGCGGATATGAGCAGGCGCCTTCCACGTCCTCCCAAACGGCGTGGGCCTTGCTTGGACTGATGGCGGCCGGCGAGGTGGAGCATCCGGCCGTCGCACGCGGGGTGAACTACCTAAAAAACGCACAAACCGAGAACGGTCTGTGGGATGAGCAGCGCTACACCGCCACGGGTTTTCCGCGCGTGTTTTATTTGCGATATCACGGCTACTCCAAGTTCTTTCCGCTCTGGGCATTAGCACGGTACCGGAACTTGAGGAGCACGAACGTTTGATGAGAAGAGTTTGGCCGTTGGGAGAACTCGTGAGGGTGAATGTCGACTCGATTGCATTAAAGTTTTCACCTGCGCCCATTTGCCTGACTTTATGGAGGTGACGAAGCTCTTTGTTGTTGACGAAGAAGTTCCAGGCCTGACTGATTTATCGATGATTTCGCCGCCGACGCAGATGGTGAAGTCGTTCTCGCACAGATACCCAGATGTTCTCGGCTGGATTGATGTGCATAGGAATGCAGAAGCGCCGGGTCGTGTATCACGGCCGATGGCACCCAACTCTCCTGAACCAGGAGGCATTTCATGCCGGTCTTCGCTGCAACCGCAGCGACCCTCCGCGTGTGGTTCGACTGCACACCAGCTATTGAAATGAGGGTGTCGGCATAGGTGGCAATCGCGTCGGGGACTATACTCGAGCTTGCAGAGCTTGTTTCCACTAAATGTTGTTCATGAATGCTTCAATGCGAAGGTGGTGGCTGGCACTCGAAGGGCAGCGACTACACGCCTGAGCCGTTCAGGGTCGACATCAGCACCTAATTCGATCCTTGAAATCTCGGCGCATGTCAGACCGCATGTTAATGCGAGGTCGTCGACGCTATATCCGACCGCTTCGCGAGATCGCCGAACCGCATCACCTATATCGACGTGGTCCCTACGGGCGTCGTTTGGGCCCACGTTGTGGATTAAATTTTTCATGAGATGGACTCCTTCTATCGTGCGCAGCGAGCGCGCGTTCCCGCTTGAAGGGAACCTGTGACCATAATGGTGGATCAGGCAAGCCTACCATTGTTGCAGTGCAATATAGGTCAAATGTTGACGATGCAAAGTGGCACTTAGCAGAGTGGCGCCAGCGTCCACGGCGAGTGCGATGACATGGCAGCGAGAACCCCGAGATGAACTGATGCCTTGAGGAAGCTAAAGCGTCAAACACCCGGCGCTTGATGGGATCAATCGCACGCGGTGTCGGGCTGTCCTTCGCTGCACCCTTCCGTTCAGCGGTGAGTTCAACTATCGTTCTGCCGCCTCGCCATTTGGTCTTGTGACACGTCTAGCCGGCCCATCCGCGCTGCGGCGGCGATTTCGCGACGCAGCACGCGATGCTCCAAGTCATGATGGCAGCGCTGGTGCCAGATCAACGCGACTTCGTATGGCTTCAGCTCCACGGGTGGATCTACAATAGCGAGCGGCAGCATAGTCGCCACCCGAGTTGCAACTCGGTTCGGTATCATCAGCACTAGGTCAGTCATCGCCACTACAACTGCCGCAGTCAGCACGTTGGAGACCACTATCGGACCGGGTAGTCCGAACCTGACCAGCCCATCATAGACTTGACCCAGGCCCTCGTTGGAATCCGAGGCAATAGAGGCGTGACGCAGCGCCGCGAAGGTTCCGACGCTCCACTCCTGCTCTAATGCAGGGTGGTCGTGGCGAAGCAGGCAAGTGAAGCGGTCCGCATAGAGACCGCGCCGCAAGTAGCCTGGAGGAGCGGCACCGATCTGCCCGATCGCAAAGTCAATCTCACCTTGCTCGAGACGCCGTAGAGCGCCGTCCAAAAGTGGCTCGGTGGCGATGTCAACATGAGGCACACGCTCACCTAAACGCGGCAATAGATATGGCAGCAGAACTAGCGATTGGTGATCGGGCATTGCCATAGTTACCTTCGACCGCAAATCCCTTAAGCCGGAACTGCAGCTCACCAGTTCGCGGATAGCATTCAATACCGACGGCAGCATTTGCGCCAAGTGTTCGGCCTGCGGTGTTGGGACTAGGCCACTCGAGCCGCGTACCAAGAGATCGTCATTGAACATGTCACGCAGCCTTGATAGGGCTCTACTCATTGCCGGTTGGCTCCTACCGACATGTTGAGCAGCATGCGTGATGTTTCGATACTGCAACAAGGCCTCGAGCTCCACTAGCAGGTTTAGGTCGACCGACGCCAGATTCGGTATACGCCGTTGACGTGCAGCGTCACTGCCATCGACGATCAGGGCCGTACGCGGATTCTTCCAAGCGGGCTGATCCATGGATGTATTCTCCTCGTAAGTGGTGTTTGTGGGCCACAAGATGGCGCCCGCGATAAACTGAGCTTCAACGGAGCCGATGAGATGCCTTACCTGACGATGCAGTGTCTCGAGAAGTGTCTTCCGAACTCAAGCCGGAGCAGGTCTCCTCAAAAAACGCTTGGCGGGTTCGGCGTTGCGCTGCCGTTGTAAAGCAAAGAACAGCTATGTTGCCCCGCTCGTCGCCGAAGCGGCCAATGGATCGACCGAGCTTTGCTTTCAAAAAAGTGCCTCATGAATCTGCCAGTTGCGCCAATTCAGCACCCTCGGCGGCGGCGCCTGTCGATTTCCGTCGCACCGAGCTAAACCAAGCGAGGGCTTGTGATGTACTGGAGAGCACGCACGTGCGGGTGAGCACCCGAGATTGCGCTGCCTGCGGCTATAGCTGGGGTGCCGTTGCACAAGCCGAGAATTCAGATCGCCGCGAATGTGACCCCACTTGAATTCGCTCATGAGCCTGCCTCAATGCATCCGCGGACGGATTGCCAATCATATCTGCGTGGCCGGTGTCTGACTGTCCACTCTGCCTCCAACCTGTACGAGTTTCTTAATCGAATTTCGCGAGAATGGAAAAATCGAGCTTTTGCATAGCTATCATCCATACCGTGGATGAACATGTAACATGCTCAATCAGTCGGGCTTGGGCATAAGGTGTTCGTCTATAGCCCCCGTCGCGAGTCGAACGTGAACGCCTGGAAGGAAGCCTCCCGCGAGCTTACGAACGTGTGCTTGTTGCTGGTCGCTATCACCAAAGGCGATACCTCCCCTTCTCCACCATTCCCTCAAGACCGGGCTTGATCTGCAGCAGCCGGTGTCAGCGACTTTCCGGTCTATAGTCCCGATCGCATCTTCATCGGCGTCATTGGCAGCCTGCAGGGGCCAAAAAATCGCGGCGAGGAACAGTCACAGCGCCTTAGATGTTTCTATGCGAGCGTTCATATGGCGCTGCATTTTGCGGTTGCTGACCTGCGAGAGCAGGCGGCCGATTGGCTTGATGAGCATCGTCACCGCGTCATCAGTGAGCTTCTGGCGGAGTTTGATGCCTGCGTTATGATTGTCGCGTACCGACGGCTGGCGTTGAAGTCACCAGCGAGCCAGGCTGAGTGGCGTCACCCTCGCGGATGTCCCGCCCCCCAGACCGGATGCGGGGCCTGCAAGCGAGGATCGATCTCGAGCGCGTAAGCGTCAGCTCCGATCAGAGCTGCCTACCACGACGCCGGGCAATGGCGCGGGCCGCGCCGACCCATGCGTTCGATCACGGTCGCCATTGGCAGCAGGGCCCGGCGTACCCGGTACGTAGCACTGATTGTTTTTGCGATCGTTGACCCTGGTCTGTCGTTGAAGCTGTCTCGATGGCTGCCCGCAGCGTAGCGCGCTGTCCATGTCGGTTGGGCTTCGACTTTCAAATAGCGCAGCAGGTGTGCGATGTGATCGCGGCGAGTTTCCTCACGGCGAGGGTAAAAGGCAATAGCCTGTGATCTGCGTCGATATATGTTCGGAAGGAGTGCCCGGCCGGGATAGCCCACCAGGCACAGTTGCACCGCAAAACCAAGCTGGTTGCGCCTGCGAAGCTTGATTTCCAGCCGATCAGCCGGCGACAGGGAATAATGGCGGATCAAGCTGTCTTCATCGGCTGGAATGTCGAAAAGTCCTGTTGCGCAAGTCAGATGGAGAACCTTGCATGACCGCGAATGTGGGCGCGAGGAATGTCGGAACCGATTGTCCTGCCAGTTGGATTGCGGCGGCATCAGCATCGAACCGCCGAGGCCAATGCGCTGGATACCTCCATGTACCTCTACCGATCCAGTGTCGGGCGAAATCGGCTCGGCGGAGTTCTCCTCCGATAAGCTGAGCTGCAGATGGCCAACTGCTGCTCAAACCCACCTGGTCCACCGGCGCGTCGTCCGATTCCTGCCTCGCACGCAGCAGCTGTTGCTGCTCAGCGTACCAAAGATCCCACCTCTTCAGCACAAGCATCGACGAGGATTTACGTGGACTTCAGTGAACACTACGCCGCGCAGGACGCCCGACTCATGTCACCTTTTGGGTGGTCACCGTTGTAAAATGCTGCCGGTTTGGATTGCTGTAGCGATTGGCTAGGCTTCGGAACAAATCATCAATCTGATCTGATTGCACAGTAAATTCGCCGAAATTAGGATCGAAGAGCGTGGTGTTTCCATCCATTGCCGAGGTCGCAACGGTGTGTGCGCCGCCCTCAGCGAAATACAAGCTGAGCAAATGGTTGGATCCGTCGGCTGTAATCTTGGTCAGCATGCGCGAGAAGTTAGGCTCGCCGACTTTGTATACTTTCTCCTTTCCGGATGGAGCAAGGCCTGCTTTCTGCAACATAGTGTTTTGCGCCGCGAAGTCGGCCTCAGAAGGTCCTGCTCCTTGTCTTCGTAGGTGAACCTTCAGATTCTCGTACTCCTTCTGCCGAACAGCGGCTGAGGCGTGCCTTTGCGATCCGGGTACTAGGGCCTCCATTCGGATTGACGGATGACTGTTGAGGTTACGCAGCCACTCAGCAGTCAAACCCACGCAGATTCCATCTGCGTTCGCCTGGGCCAATTCGGCCGTTCTGTATCGGAATAGGGAGGTGCTCGGTCTCGCAGGAGAGGAGGTACTGGGATTGTTCGGATCACGCAGCACCCCATCTTATCGGGGCACTCCGCACTTGGTGATTTCGTCCGGAGTTCAACATTCGCAAGCGTCTCCCTGAAACCATCGCTGTTCGCTGGATGAATCGGATCGTCAACTTGCGTAGAGCTTGTGAATGAACCACTGATGGGACTGTGCATGGCGTTCGTTTCCCTTCGCACGGTTATTGCCAATATGGGGCCGCTTAGACCGCGCTTCGCACGATGCTTCGTTAAGCTGACGGCGAACTTACGGTCCGTTACTCACCTCGCGAGGTGCATCGGTTTCTTTAAGCTTCAGCTATGCCGGCAACGGTGTTGGCTGCCTCAAAAATGGCCCACGCTTGGCGATAGCCGACCCGCTGTAGAAGCTCAATTCTTGGCGATCTCCTGGTGCCGCGCTCCTGACCGAGGATGATGTTGAAACCCTGAGCGGGGATCGGGGAGCGCCCCGAAACAGCTTTCAAGATAAGGAATGGCGGTTTCTGCTCCACGAACTGCCTATCTCAAGAATCCCCCGGCCCTCCAAATGCAACCAAAATAGTCAAATGCGATTTCCTCCTCCCCTGCCCCGGGCCGGAAGCCCTGCTCCTGATATTCGTGCCCAGGGGTCCGGTTAAGCGCAAGGAGGACCCGAGCCACGGCATGCCGGCGGTGGCGAGGCCGGATTACGGGCCGAGCGCCTGCTGAGGGCCGACGGCCCGCACGCACCAGGCACGGTGCAACGGCGGCTGACCTACCGTAGTCCGCCGCGCACATTCACTATCCCCCGGCGACAGGTTTTCTATTGTAGTGCGGCGGCACGGGCCGATGCTCTCGCAGGTCAACCACCACAAAAAGCAGCGCCATATAAACGCCCGCATAGAAACATCCAAGGCGCTGCGACTGTTCCGCCACACGATTTTGGCGCTCCAGGCTGCCAATGATGCCGATGAAGATGCGATCGAAAGTCGGCTGGATTCGGCTGCTGCAGATCAAGCCCAGTCTCGAGGCGATTGTGGAGAAAGGGAACTTATCGGTGATGGCGACCGAGCAACATGCATACGTCCGTAAGTTCGCTGGAGTCTTTCTTCAGGCATTCAAGTCCACTCGCGCCGGCGGCACCATCCGCTGCTTGCGACGATCGCGACTGATGTGCTCCGAACTGAGCAGCGAGACGTGCTTGAGCAGTTCGTCGGGAGAAGGATCGACCGGTGCCCTACTCCCCTTCGCCAATTGGGCCTATTTGCATGGAGACGACACGGCGCTCAGGCATGGAAGTGATCAACGCACCAACGACGATAGCCAGTGCCGCAGACATCCCTGGACCTGTTAGCCGTTCCCCGAAGAACACGGCTGCGAAGAGCGCGGAAAAGCTTCCATGCGAAGATAAAGCTGGCGTAACCTAGTGGATGGAATCTAACACTTGGTGCCCCCGTTTGACGGCAGCGATGATTTTGTCGGGATCGGCGGTCCAGGTGAAG
>NZ_LPUX01000044.1 GCF_001651865.1 Sinorhizobium glycinis | reverse complement strand
GGCTATTCCTGTGCGCATGCGCCACACTCGCATACGCACGGGAATCCCATACGGACTCTTATGTTAGGCGGATACCACTAGGTCGGCGACAAGAGCGAGGCTGACGCGACAATGCTTCCGGTCGTCAGGCCGTCACCAGCAATCAGGAAGCTGCCTCCAAGGAAGGCCATGATCATAGATGAGATCTGCTTTGACGCTTGGCATGACGATCGCGTGGGCAGAACCTCCATTGCATGCGAGTTGGTATTCGTTGACGAGCCATCCCCGATTGTTTTGGAAACACAACCGTCAATGACCACGGATTGAGCAACACCAAGACGCCCACCGAGCGAAGTGCTGCTGCGAAGCCCTCCGCGCGTTCGATGCAGGCACGGGGATTGTTGCGGAAACCAGCGATGTCAAGGCGCATCGGCCGGTTCCAAATCGCGAGAACGGCGTGGCCGTTTCGCGATCCCATCGGGGTCGCATCATCTGAGCGCAGGTAGCTGACGGCGGAAGACCCTCGACTGCCGGAAAGAAGGGCGGATGCCTCTCTGTAAGCCATCGACAAAGGGAAGTACCATTGCATTCAGCGCGCCCTCGACGTGGACAAAGCGTCGGTGCGGATCGATCCCGACTTGGTCCAGAACCCTGATGCAGGACGCGATATCGTCGTGCGCCCCTTTCATGGTCGTTCCACAGGTCAATGCGAGAATGACGGTGCGATGGCGATTTGCGTGAATATACCTCTGAGAGAGCATCGGGGGAGATAGAGCCGGAATGTCAAGCGAATCGAAGAACTGACCCCTCCTATTGCCTCACCCAGGAATGTTACTGAAGTTGGGGGCATTGAGATGGCCCGTATCTCCTCCCGCCGCGGCGGGAGGAGATACGGGCGCGCGCTTCATCCAGTCGCCATCGAGTATGATCTGCCCGGCTATTTCCATGCGCCAAGCCTTGACGGCCATTTGCACCGTCCGCAGCGCTTTCTTGGTGAAGCGTGACGGATCGGCGCTCACAAGGCGCTGGAGCACCGCGGCTGCCGAGAGCGCCGGATCTGCCTCAAGCCACGCTCGAATCTGGGGCTCGAATGGCTCCAGCATGCTCGGCCTTTTCGGGTAAGGCTTGGTCCGCCGATAGGGCCGCCGATGTGTCGGCCGTTTCTCTCCAGCCTGCCAGGCTGTCTTCAAGCTCACGGTGAATCGCTGCAGATCGATGGCGAGCGGTTCTTCGGTCCCGGCATTCAAGCCACGGCGATCGACCCGCTTTCCGAGCTCCTCCTGTGCGGCACGAATTCCGGCAAACAGCATCACCGGATCTTCCCTTTCCAACATCGCCTGCAGCCGCTCCTTATCGGCCTCGGCCACACCGGAATGGGCAACCACCCGCGCGATAGGCGGCACGGGCGGATGGTAGCGTTTGACGACGCGGGCGCCGATCCGTGTCTTCTCTCGCAGCTGAACGAAGGCTGGAACAGATTGCCGTACAGACGCACCACGTCGTAGAGACGCCCAAGGACAACCGTCGCCTCCGCGCCGACGAGCCTTCCGTAACCGACCAGCCGTCGCACGATCGCGCCGTTCTTCTGCTCGACCCAAGCCTGATCGTTCTTTCGATACGCTCGCGAACGGGTCACCTCCAATCCCTGACTTCGGCACCAGCAGACCACACGTTCGTTCATGAAGGCGCTATCGTTGTCGAAGTCCACGCCCTGCAGCGGGAATGGAAACAGCGAGCGGGCCTGATTGAGGGCAGCGATAACGAGACCGCTTTCGCGCGTGCGGACTGGCACGCACTCGGTCCAGCCCGTAGCGATATCGGTCAGCACCATCGTCTGAACGAAACTACCGGACGAAGAGTCAGAAGCTACACTATGCTGCAATATTAATGCTATCATTATTCTGTAGGGTGACACTTTTGATGCAGAATGCTGCTTAATCGCCTAGGGAACCAAATTGGCTCCATTTGATGAGCCCCCATTTACGCACTACTATTATAAAGACCCTGGCCTGCGTGTTGCACCCGTGAGCTCGGCTGGGATTTATCCTGGAGCGCAGCGAACCGATGATGATCGTCAGGACAACGGCAGTTCAGCGGTAACGCGACCCTGAGATAGGCGGATGGGGGCAAGGTCAATAACCGGACCGACAAAACGCTGTACGCCGCGCGCCGGCCGCGCCCTCGGTGTCGAGCGCCACGGACACAGCGCCAATTCAAACCAGAGCCGCTGTCAGAAAATAGGATTAGCCGCTCAGTTCCGTCCCTTTAGTGTCGTGTTCAGCGCTCAATTGCTATAGGGCCTGCCTCGTCCCCAGGCACGCACGACGTGCCTGCGTCTGCTTCTCAAAGGTGAATGGTCATCACAGCAACGTTATCGCGATTGTGGCAAAGTACTCTGTTCGGACTTCCCTTCAAACGCAAGAGACAGATTGAGGTTATGGTGCAACATCTGATTCTCTGGGTTCGTTTCGAGAGCTTGCCGGTACAGCTCTTGTGCCGCGTCATGCCGCCCCTCAATGTCCAAGATGACTGCCTTCGCATTCAATGCACGCAAATTGTCTGGGGTCACGACCAAGACGTTGTCTAAAACCTGAAGCGCCTCATGCGGGCGTTTCTGCGCCACCAATGCTTTTGTAAGACGGATTGCCGCATCGACATTGCCTGGATGCTGCTTCAGATCATCCCGCAAAGCCCGCTCTTGAGCATCCTCACCGACGGCGCGCAAAATGCGTTGGCGCGTAGCCGCATTGATTTGGTTGGCGCCGAGCAATTGTGGGGCTGACGTCTCCTTCACTGAAAGAACGGGGTTATCCCACCTAGCACAACCGCCGAGAGGCAGAACGGAGAGTACTGCGAAGAGAACTAAGTTCAAACGAAATGAAAGCAACGGCGCGGCGACTCTATTCTCATGTGAATTCATGTTTGGTTCTCACCTATCATCCAGTAGTGGCAGAAGGGCGGAAACTGCGAGGTTCCCCTGACGTTCCATTACTGGGCGGGAGCCTGATGGATCCGGCGGGTTGAATTTTAAAATCGGAGGCGAGGTCCTGATAAGACAGTACGGCAAGCTCGATACCGTTTCGGGTAAGAAAACCGCGGACGAAGCGTCGGACATCCATTGAAGTTAAGACGATCGGGCGCGTCTGGCCCGGTGCCGTGCTCGAAAAGACCTGCCGCATTTGTGACAGCAGCGCCTCGCTTTGCCGATCCTCTAGTGCGAGGTAGGGGCCTGCAGCCGTTTCCCGAACCGCGCAGCGCACCACATCCTCAGTCTCACGTTCCATGACGAAGGCAGGTAGGACACCGTGTCTGCCATAGCGGTGACAGATCTGCCGCTTCATTCCAGAACGAACGTGTTCCGTGAGCAGGGCGACGTTTTGCTCACGTTCGCTCCATTCGGCCAATGCCTCCAAGACGAGCCGGGTATTTCGGATTGGTATACCTTCGCCCAAGAGGCGGCGCAGCACATCTGCAATCCGGGGGATCGGCGTGGTACGCAGCACCTCCTTCACCAGATCAGAGTATTCCTGCTCCATCCGGCCCAGTAGTTGGCGGGTCTCTTGGATACCCACCAAGCGCGGCGCATGGCAAGTCAACGTCGCATGGACACGCATCGCAAGGAGTTCGCTGGGACTATGATGCCGGATACCGGCGGCTTTGAGCGCCGGCTCGTGGCTTTGTTCAACCCAAATTCTGTGGGTTTCAGGATCATGCCGAAAAGGGATGCCGCTTGACTCAATCTTCTTCAGATCGTCTGCGAGGGAAAGCTGCGCCGGATTAATCAAATCCTGTTCGACGGGCACGCCTTCGACATCTATCCTGAATTGCGACTCGGGCAGCTGCTGGTCGACATCGACTGGGATCGGAGGAACGATAATGCCGAGATCGGCCGAGACTAGTTGGGAAATACGCGCAATGTGCTGCCGCAATTCGACCTGGTCGATCGCATTCGTAAGGCTCGGCGCGAGGAAGACGCCAATGGGATTTGGCTGCGCAGCCACGTTTCGCGTTTGAGACTCCGCCGGAGTTACAGTTGTAGCATCGACTTTGTCGGCATCTAGGACGTCACCTTTGACGAAGCTTGCCGCCGCGAAGACTGCGGCCAACATAAAAAAGACAGGCAGAGGGAAACCAGGAACGAAGCCCATGGCCACCAGGACGCAGGCCGTCAACCGCAATGCTCGTGTACTGGCGGTGAGTTGATTGGCTATGTCCTCACCGAGGTTGAGTTTCGAAGCCCCAGTTACACGAGTAACCATGGTTGCCGCTGTAATTGAGAGCAGCAGGGCGGGAATCTGCGAGATTAACGCATCACCTATCGTCAGCAGAGTGTAGTGATGCAGCACCTGGGCGAACGACATGCCCTTCGAGAGCAGGCCGATGGAAATTCCGCCCAGCATGTTGATGCAGATAACCACTAGCCCGGCGATGGAATCACCCTTCACAAACTTCATCGCGCCGTCCATCGCCCCATAAAGTTTGCTTTCTTTTTCTAATGCGGCGCGCCGCCTGCGGGATTCGTCGGCATCGATGTGACCGTTCCGCAACTCTGCGTCGATCGCCATTTGCTTGCCTGGCAAAGCATCGAGGGTGAAGCGCGCCGCCACTTCTGCCACGCGTTCGGCGCCTTTCGCGAGAACCATGAACTGCACCATGGTCACTACCAGAAATATAACGAAACCCACGACAATATTGCCTGAGATCACAAAACTGCCGAACGTGTGGATGATGCTGCCTGCCTCGCCCTCGGCCAGGATTAGTCGCGTCGTCGCGACGGTGAGCGCCAGACGGAATACCGTGGAAATCAAAATGACGCCGGGCAAAGAGGAAAAATCAAGTGGCGTGCTGACATACAGGGCCGCCATCAGCAGCAGTACAGCCAAACCCATGTTGAAGCCTATCAGCGCATCGACCGCCACGACCGGTATTGGCATGACCATCATACTGACGGCCAGAAGCAGCATCAACGCGACCATCAAGTCCGGGTTGGCCGGCGCATACTCGGTGAATTTACGCAGGGCGTTGGCCATGAGGTCCCTTCACGATCGTTTCTGAACACTCTGCTGCTACACAGGTGCAACGTAGCTCCAAGACCGCAGGCGCGTCGTCCGTGAGGCCGACCCCTGCAGCGGATGGCTGCGCATAAGATTCAAAGGCAAGTGCGAAGTTGACCGGTCATCAAGTCTGTCCAAGATCGTCAGCCCTGCGCTGGAATACTTTAATACGGGAGAGCAGCAAGGCGGCCATTTCGGCTTAGCATTACGCGACCGTCCTCGATCCGTTCGACCATCCAACCATCGTCCAAAAGAGCGCCGACGAAATATTTCTCTCCTTTGATGACAAGATACGGAAGCGACCCACGCCAGACAGCTTCGACTGCGATTGCGGATGGCGCCTTCTCATCGTCGATAATCACTCCATTCAACAGCGCTAGAGCGCCCCTCGTGCGATGATCGAACCACTGCTGCACTTTATGCCAACTGATGGCCGAAGCAGACGTGACCGTGCCCTCGACTGTCACAACACCCTCAGCGGCGCTGATCTTAATGTTGGACAGACCGGCTCTGTCGACTTCCTGTTGGAGGGCTTTAGCGGCTGTGAATGCAGTCTCATCATCAGTGCGATTATCAGGCAGCTTGGGTTCCCGGGCATCACCAGATAAATCGGCGTTCGATACAACAGCGTTGTCGTAGTAAGAGAAAATGGCCGAGAGCACGCCGATCCCGAGAGAACCGAGCAACACCAAGGCGAGCACAGATATCGAGAGGCGTGGTTTACCGATCGAACCAGATGACGCTGCATCCTGCACTGACCAGAGAATGGACATCGCGCCTGCATGAATGACGACAGGAAGGGGCGCGACAACCCGCTCGCCTGCGGCAATATTCCCGTTTCCCTCTATGCTGAGACCGGCAGCAAGCGCCTCGACCTCAAGTGTTTTGCCCAGAAGAGTGACGCGAAAATGATGCGGCGCGAGGCCCTGCTCGACGAAGACTATGTCGGCGTCGAGGCCGCTACCGATCAAGCTGGTTTCTAGAGCCGTCGTACCAGTCAGTTCACAATAGAGCCCTGAGATAACTTTGAATTGAAGCGAAATGGCGTCGTTCACTGACGATATCCAGACAAAAGAGAAGCCGCACGGCGAGTGGCATGCGGCTCATCTCGGCTCCACTTCGTGCCAATTGTGCTACGCAGTGCCTAGAGCCCCATCCGCATCACTGTACGCGTTCATCCGCCGCCTTCTTGGTTGTCTGGAGCTCGGTCGTAACAGTGCGCAGTAGCATACTCCTAGCCGTAGCCTCTGCGCTCACCGCTGCCAGTTCTGCGATTTGGGCCTGGAAGGCCGCAGCCCCAGCACCTTTGGCCGCTACGTTCTGGCCAGCCGCGGCGCCAGCTCCAACTGCACTCGTGACAGTACCTATTTTAGACATGTCATTTCCCTTTCTGTTACAATTGTGCCGTCACTAACGGCACGCACCTCCTGACGGGGGCCACCCAGCGTCAGGCATCCTCTTCAGTTTCTGCCATAGCTTCGTCGGCATCAGCCATGGCATCGTTCATAAGTTGCAGCGCAACCGATCGAAGAGCTAGTTCGAAGGCTTCGCTTTGAATTGCAGCCTGCGAGCGATCCCCAGAAATGGTCGGGCCATCCGTAACGCCGCTCCCGCGATCCGGCCTGTTGTGACCAGAGGGCCCGCCTGAATCGCGCGGCGGCTGTCCAGTCGAATGTCCATGCCCCCCTTTGCGGGCCAGGGAAACGCCGATGGAGCCAACTCCACTTCCAATCACTCCGACCATCAGCTACTCCTGCCTTAGCGGCGAATTGTAGATAACATCTACTTATGAGCTCCAGCTTTCGAAAAGCTGACAATTGTCAAAAAAAGAAGCGCTATTGCATATAAACGTGCTGCACGATCTGGACTCCCTGGAACTCCGGCAGGCCGAGGCGGCGCTCAGTCCGATGCACTTGAGTGACATCAGCATACAACGGGCATGCCGACAGCAAGCGACAACCTGTTCGAAGAGCCGGTCGGCTCCAGGACAAAAAAACGCTAACGTGTGCAGTTGGACCAGCAGGGCGAGAAATTCGGCATTTTGCGCGAGCGTGAAGCTCTCTCAGGTTCGATGAAGCCTCGAATGCGCAAAGGCTTGCTTTACACGAAACTTCGGGCCGGCGAGACCAACTGCTTTGCGTATCGCCATTGCGGTGTCGGAGCCACCCGATGGCAAAAGAGGCCGGGCATCAAAGACGCTCCGGCCTCAATGTAAAGAACGGCCTCGAGGTGTTTTACGGGACTCGGGAGCAAAACCCCGAACGAACTACTACGATGGTCTCAAAGAAACCCTGCGTTCAAGCTCCTTTGCGCCTAAACACCGAATGGGTATCGCTCGTTAGCGCGTGGCAGTTTGTAACGCTCTTTCGTTCCCTGTCCATGACATGAGGGCCGGTCTTGGCAGATGGGGCCCGGCCGTCGCGACCAAATCTGGCGAGAATCCGGTCACATGAAGTCATCTTCGTAAGTCTCGTAAGAGCAGCTGGTTGAACACTGTGCGGTTTCAGCATCCTCAAATTTGCGGAGATAGAGCGGCGGTTTGTCTTTACGCCGCCATTCAGCGGCACTGGTCTGCGTCCATTTGTCGGGATGCTGTTTGGGGTCAAGGACCATGTCGCAATCATCCACTTCAACAAACCCCATCATCGCTGCACGGGCTTTCGCCTCTGGGTTTTCCGCGCGCCAGTTCAGCAACGGTCGTTCGCCGTCCCTCCGAAGTTGGTGCTCGAGCAGAATATCGCCTGCATTCTCAACGAGAGGATGGGCGACTTGAAGATCCACGGTGGAGGTAATCTCTTGGTGACCAGGAAATTGGTCTCTCCAACTTTTGGATTCGAACTCTTCTTCCATGCTGAACCCACCTTCCGTTCTCATCAGTCCAACACACTGGTTTCCCAACTGGTAACTGAAATATCGAGCGTTCTCAGAATCCCGACGAATGCCGTATTGCTGAGCAACGTCCGCAGTGCGTCTGGCTTTTGCGGACACGAAGTCTGAATATTCCTGTGGATTGTCGGCGATGTCAGTGATTTCTTTGCCATGAAATTTCCTGATCTCCCTCCTGAACGTCTTCAGATCAATCGGCACGACCGGAGGTTCGTGATCGAGGGTATATCTGGATGAACCGCCGTTGGAATCCGATCTGTCTAAGTGCATTCGGGCAAACGTGTCCGCGAACTCTTGGGTTTCTGCATCCGTTTGCTTGCTGGCACTCTGCGTGTAGTGGAAATCGGACGAGCTATCAATTCGACCGTACATGGCGATCTTGTACTCCTATTTTTTCGCATTGAGAGCGGCTGGCTAGGGGAAACGGGTCAAGATAGACCCGCACAACTGACGTTCAGCTGACTAGTGGGACTTTCAGCGCGGACAAAAAGCTTTCTACCGCTATTTGCCAATACTCGGGTTCACTGGCTCTGTTGCTGCTTGCGCGGACGGCCGGAGCTCGGAACCATTGAACCATTATCGGCTTGGGTGGCAGATCTGGCTGGAACGGACGTGTCGTGGAAGTTTGGGCTTAAGCCTACTGTTTGCGCCGCCGCGTTTCCAATTTGCTGAAGCGTCGACGTTATCGCTGAGGTTCGCAGCATTTGACGCCATCTGTAGAAAAAAATGAACGATCGATCTCGTGGCGACGAGCAATGTCCGCCACAGACGTGTTGCCATTCGAAGTCTACGACCCTGTTGCTTTAACCCGGGCACGCGTCATGACGCGGGAACTCTGCACGCACGGATATGGCGGGGGCGCCGGACCAGCGTCCCTGCGGCCGCCGTTACGTCCGACCCCAACACGTGCGGCACCTCTATCGATTCTCAGCCACAACTACCATTTGAAACAACGTGTCGCCACCGACGGACATGCCAAACCTGAACGACAAGCGCGAGCCACGTTTGCCGCCATTCGCAGAACCGATTGCCAGATGATCCCGCCGTGCGATGTGCTTGCGGCAGCACTGTTTCTTCCTGGGCCATCCATTGCGTCCCGACTTAAAGCCAAAGGAATCACGCCCGGAAGTCAATGTCTTCAAAGTTCTTTTCCGAATTCAGGGATGCTCAGGCCAAACCTGCGGCCAAGAGTGCTCTCGCGATGGGCTCGAAATATTGCATGGGGATGGCGGTGCCCAGTTTCGTTGTGCTCATGAGTTGGTGCGCTAGGACATGATCATCGACAATCTTGAGACGCAGATTCTGCGCCTCGCGAAACATATCTGAAGCGGCCTCGCCCTCGGCGCGGCAAACTAAGATCGGAACTCCGGTCTCACCACGAACGTAACGCAGACCGATCAGCACCGCAGTTCCTCTGTAGACTAACGTGGCGCGATGCACACCAAGCGGAGGCTCGCTAGCCATCTCGTTGCGAATGCGACGCCGTTCACCCTTCAATTCTGGCGTTCCTTGCTGTTCCTTCAACTCGCGCTTTATTTCCGTCTTCGTCATGCGCATTTCACGCAGAAATAGCGCACGCTGCAACAGCAGATCGATCAGTCCGCCGATCAGAAGTGCGCCGGCGCCAATTCCGATCAGCTGTTTCGCTCCGGTAAAGACGACGCCGAAACAGCCCATTCCGCAGACCGGCAGATACACCATCGTCTTCCATAAACCGAGAAAGAAGAGGGAAAAGGTCCCGCCGAGAACCAACACCTTGAACAGCGTTTTGCCAACCTCGACTGCCGAACGCGCCGACCCCAAGCGCTTCAGCCATTGAAAAGGATTGATTTTTTCGAAGTTGGGCTTCATTGGCTCGAGAGAGAATACAAATCCTCTATTGGCCAGTAATGCAGCCAAGATTACCGCGCCAAAAAGAGCTGAGAGCAGCGGGCCAACGGTTGCCAGGGTGAGTTCGACTAGCAGAACCAGCGCCTGCCGGACCGCGAGATTGAAAGGCAGGTTTTGCAGCTTGTCGGTTAATAGTAGCGCTTCCCTGCATTTATCTTCGATAACGCTACCTCTTAGCCATAAGTAGGCAAGCCCAGCGCAAGTGGCGGCCGCGCGGACAAAATCCGAGCTACGCGGTATTTGACCTCTTTTGCGCGCGTCGCTCAGCTTCTTAGGGGTAGCGCCGTGTGATTTCTCTTCGCTCGTATCGCTCATTTCAGCAACTTGTCGAGCCACCCAAGCGTGCCGTCCGCTTGCGTGATCTCAAGTTTAATGCCCTCGAGCAAATAGGTAGCGTAGGTAACCATGATGATCGGAAAGACGATATTCTTGATCGGCGGGGAGAGCTGGCCAGATTTGAATTGTGGCGCAAAGCGACGTAGCATCATCATTGATATATCAATCAGTCCCAAAAAGAAGACTACAGGCCCCGAGACTAATAATGTCGTGCGCATGATGTGGTCGAGGAGCCCGAATAACTCCACTGCGCCTTGGGTACTCAATGATGGCTGAAACCGATATACGGGCCAGATTGAGTAGCTACCATAGAGGGCGCTGAGCACAGCTTCCACGCCCCCCGCTGCGACGAAGATCGTAATTGCAGTGATTCCGAGAAATACTCCCATAGCGGAAGCCTGACTGCTCGTTGCTGGGTCGGCCTGAGTAGACGGGCTGGTGATGCCGCGCTGGTTGTCGATAAACTCACCCGCAGCCTGAAGGCCCCATAAAGGAATTCCGAGAAAAGTGCCAAGTAGCACGCCGACAAACACCTCCTTTAGTCCGAGCAGGGGTATCTGGATCAGACTTGTTTCCGGATCCAGCGCCTGCAATCCGTCGCTGACGTGTGCCAAGCAGGGTAGTCCGAAGGCGATAGCCAGGCAGCCGCGGATCAGCCCGCCAATTTGAGATCGTGTAAATACAGGAAGGATCAGCATTATGCCCAGCGCGCGGGCCGCTCCAAGACCGGCTGCCGCAACGAGTTCGATAGCCGCATGGAGCAAGATCTGAATCTCGGCAGGTGACAAATACATAGCGCAGACTAATAGCCGAGTGTCATTGCTGGAAACTCGGTAAAGATCTGGTCCGCGAGCTCGATGAGCGGAGCGCTCAGCACAGGCGCAAACAGGCCAATCACCGCGACAACGACCAGGAGCTTCACAGTGAGTGGCAGGCTTTCATCCTGGATCTGCGTTGCTGCCTGGATGATGCCAATGGTTAGGCCAACAATCACCGATGCAATGAGCGGTGGCAGAATCCAGATCATGAAAACCACCAGTGATTGGCTCATTAGACTAACAATACTGGATCCGGTAATCATAAAGCTCCCGGCATCGTATAACTGAGCACAAGTCCGTGCATCAATCTTGACCAGCCATCAATAGCGACGAACAAGAATAGTTTGAACGGGACAGCTATAATCGTCGGGGATACCATCGACATCCCCATGGCCATCAATATCGTCGTGACGATAAGATCAATGACGATAAAGGGTAGATAAAGGAGGAAGCCGATTTCGAACGCGCGCTTTAGTTCTGATATCAGAAAAGATGGAACAAGAATGGCGAAATCATCTGCTGTGACTCTAGCGCGCATTTCCTCAGGCCAGACCTTTTCCGTCGAGGAGAGGAAAAATCGCCGCTGCTCTTCGTTTGTGAACTTCTTGAGATGTTCAAGCAAGGGCTGACTTCCTGCTTTGGCGGCTTCAGCCCAGTCGTCGAGCGATTGATAACGGAGTCTCGGATCTGTTATCCGATCATAGGTCTGCTCAGCAATGGGTGCGCTGACGAACATGGTGAGGATAAGTGCGGCTGCGTACAGCACTATGTTAGGTGGTATCGTCTGGGTCCCGAGTGCGTTGCGGACGAGGAACAGAACAACTGATACTTTTACAAACGCCGTGGTTGTGACGACCGCTAACACCAGCAAGCCGAGTGCCGCGGTTATCGCAAGAAGGGCCAGAATTGCCGGCTGCATTTCAGTCATTGCATGCCAACCTTCCACGGAGTCTGATGCCCAACTCATCTCCGATGCGCACGATGTCGCCACGTCCGATACACCGACCATTGGCAACTATGTCTACAAGGCCATCGATTGGCCGCCCAAGTTCAAAAACATGCCCATCGCCGGCACTCCTCAAATCGCCCAAAGAGATGGGCCAGCGGCCGCATTCAAAGACAAGCACGATCTCTATGTCATCGAGATCGGCATCCGACGGCCTTAGTTGCGATTCGGTTTCTGTCATATGCGCATACTCCAAGGGGCGTGATTGCGGGCGGAAAGGTCCCCGCAGGACTAGGTGGTCGCCCTCAAGGTCTGCCCTGGTCCATAACTGACCCACAGACAGAGCGATTTGGCCACGGCCGAACGGCGATATGTCTGGCAACAGAGCATCACCGACGGATGCTTTTCGAAGGAGCGCCGCCGAAGCTCGAAGCGTGCCGATCTCACCTGCAATTATGACCGGAAGGTCTGGGGAAAGCTCGCGCGGTTGCCGCGGCAATTGGCCAAGCAGTTCGGCCAGCGCGCGGAACGCAAACGGCACCAAGCCATCAAGAGGCGAGAAGAGGGACAGGCGACCCTTGCCACTGACCGAGCCGAAGACGATCTCCAGTTCCACATAAGGAGCCAATGTTATGGCTTTACCCACGCGAAGGAGATGCAAGGTCCGGTTCGTCTTATCCTCCAGTCGAGCGATAAGCGGCTCGAGCGCAAGTTCGAGAATGAGCGATGCAGTTGGCTCGGTAGGAAAAGCAAGCCCGCTCTGCACTGTCGAGACGAGCGCCTCTACAAGCGGTCGAGAGAGCGACAAGACGACCGTTTCACCTCCCAAATCCCAAATGCAGTCAAACATCGGAATGGCAGAAGACTCGTGTTGCCAAACAAGTCCTTCCATCGACACCGAAAGTGGTTTGTCGCCGACACGGCTCTGAAACGGCCCGCGTGAAGCCGCTATGTCGTTGATCCACGCGACGACCTCGGGGGACAGTGTCAGCGCTGGTTCGAATATGGTGCGTCTGGCCACGCCAGTCATCAAAGCGGATCTTAGGTGCACGATGCGGTCAATCCGAAACTTGCAGTTACCGGAACTCGTTGCGTGATCTCTGGGCGAGCGAACCCCTCCCATACCGCAGTAATATCTCGTCGTCGGCCTCTATCTCACCTGCGGCTTCAGAAAGAATATCGACGGCGCGCCGGAGGTCATCCTGGATCTGTTGCCATTTGTGCCGTGCTTCCGAACGCTTCACCAACAGGGCCTTTGCCTCAGACGCCGCTGTCTCGGCCTGCTCTTGAGCGATGCGCGCGTCGTCAAGTACCTGGCCTCTGATAGTGATCTCAGCCGCAAGCCGCTCTATATGAAGGTGGTGATGGTCGAGTGCGGCGCTGGACAAGGTGTTCAGCGACGTTAGTTCTTGGTAGAGTTGAGCTTCCTTTCCAGCACGCTGTTGCTGTGCGATTTCAAGCTCCCGAGAGGCATTCTGTGCGGCTACAATGGCCATGTGGTGCTGAGCTTCCTTCTTCGACAGTTTCCTACGGGCGTCGCGCTCGCGCATTTCCTTTAAAAGCCGTAGCCTTGAAGCGTAAGCATAATTCACGAGGTCAAACGCGACATCCATCCGACCGTCTCCTCAAAATCTGATACCTCGTCTTCGCTCTGGCGCAAAAACTCTTTCAACTCACCAATTGACGCGACGGCGCGGTCAGTAAGGGGGTCGCCGCCTTGCTTGTATTCGCCGACGTTGATCAGAAACTCGCACTCTGCATAGCGCGCGAGGAGATCACGAAAGAAGGATGCTGCCTTGCGATGCGTCTCAGAAACGACCGCATCCATAACTCGGCTGCGACTCTGCAGCACGTCGATAGCTGGGAAATGGGATCGCGCCGCAAGAGCGCGTGAGAGGACGATATGTCCGTCGACAATGCCGCGCGATTCCTCGGCGATCGGATCGCCTGTGCCATCACCTTCGACAAGCACAGTATAGAAGGCTGTGATTGAACCGCGCTCACCCATGCCGGCGCGCTCCAGCAGGCCTGGCAGTGCGGCAAAAACAGAAGGAGGAAAGCCCCGCCGGGTCGGCGGCTCTCCCGCAGCAAGACCTATCTCGCGCATCGCACGGCAGAAGCGCGTCAGCGAGTCCAACAGGAGAGCGACACGCAGCCCTTGTTCGCGAAAGTACTCCGCCAGGGCGGTCGCCATAGGAGCACATTGCGCCCGCTCCGTTGCCGAGCGATCGGAGGTCTCAACCACAACTATCGCACGGCGGAGGCCTTCCTCCCCAAGATGCCGCTCTACGAATTCACGTACTTCGCGGCCACGCTCGCCTATCAGCGCGACTATGACGACATCGGCGGCAGCACCTTTTACGATTTGTGATATTAGCGTCGACTTGCCCCCGCCAGGCTCGCCATAAATCCCGATCCGCTGCCCCTCACCGCATGTGAGGAGACCATCGAGCGCGCGCACCCCAAGCGGGAATGGCCGCTCAACCATGCGCCTCGTCATTGGATTGGGCGCCCTGCCGTGCAGCGGACGAACTTCGGTGGTTTTAACTTCGCCTTTGCCGTCGAGTGGACGGCAGCGGCTGTCGATCACACGGCCAAGCAAATCGGGGCCGATCGGCACTTCACGCATTCGTCCAGTGGAGACGACTTCCGCGCGGCTGGACAGACCCGCCAAGCCTCCGATCGGCGTGAGCAGCACGCCATTGTCCAACAAGCCGATTACCTCTGCTTCGAGCGACAGACCGGTTCGCGTATCCTGCAGCAGACAAAGTTCCCCAATCCGAGCCTCTGGCAAGACGGCATGGATCAGGGTACCAACAGCCCTCGTGATCCGTCCTCGCACGACGCGCGTATCGATTCTCTTTGCCGTGGACCACAAAGACGAGATCGCTGGCTCGAGAGGAGTCCCCTCAAGGCTATTATGCTGTGGTACCGGAGTGATCACAGTTCTCCTTCTTCAGAAAGGTACTCGAAGCCAAGGCGCAGCGCGCGCATCTGCGCATCAAGTCCAAGAGCGACGTTGCCATACTCGCTCCACAGCACACACTCTTGCGGCGACAACGTAGGATCCGTTTCAATTCGAACCTTCGGCCGCTTCTCCCGTCCGTCGCAACCGGCGAACTCGCGCGCGAGCATATCGACTTGCGTGGCACACACATGAAGGCAAACTTCTTCCGCGCCGTTGTATCTGCGCTCAATCGCGTGACGAACAGCCCTCACCAACAGCTCACCCGGATTGAAAGCACCTAAAAGATCGCTCAGTATCTCTATGACAAGCTGTGGCAATTCCTTTTCCAGAACTGCCTTTCGTTGCGCTACTTCGGTGACTGCTCGTGCAATCAGCCCTGACATTTCCTCGGCGCCTGTATTCAACCCCTCGGCGTAGCCGCGGGCCCGCTCCCTCTGATAAGCGGCGCGTGCCCAGGTACGGACCCGCTGCTGATGCCGTTTTGCTGCGGCAAGCGCATCTCCAGCGCTGTGCCAGATATTAAGCTCACTCGCGGGTATCAGTGGCCCCAATGGGCGCATCTGCGGCGCGACGGGTGCTGCTGAAATGTCGGCTGTCATATCACGGGCTCTCCATCTCGAAATGGGCTATCACGAGCGAAAACAACCCGCTTGAGGCACCATCGTGCTCAGGCGCCGGGTTCTCCGCGGCTGTACCGAGCGGCAAGCGTAGAAGCACGCGGTTCCGCTCAAGCGCTGGTCTTATGTTGAGCCAAGCACCAAGACAAGCATGTCCATCGTGTTCTATTTGCAACGCGAGTTTTTCCGGATCAGAGATCAATTTGTCTGCGATAGCATGCGCCAGATGTCGGATGCCAAATGCGTGCGCATCAGCGCCAATACGTTCAACGAGACGGGCGAGGTCACGCTGAGAAACGACTTTCAGAAGCGAACGGGCATGCCAAATACTTCCGGCAAGAAGAGCAGCGCGACGAGGATCATGGCCGCGCAGGAGATCGGGCCCCCATCCGATTCGGTTCCAATCCATGTCATTGCCAAGCAGCAATTCTGCCAGTCGTGGCTGAAGCCTCGCACACTTCTGCAACTGCACCACTGTCGCAGCCGACAACTCCGGATCGAGACGGGCGGCAAGACGCGTCGGATGGGTCGACGCAGCAAGCTCGCTCCTGGGAACGGAGTGCGATTGGAACGAAACATCAGGTTGGGTATTTTGTATCGCTATCGGCATTGGTAATTTCACCTACGCCCTAGCGCCGGTATCTTTTTACGAATAGCCGCGAGAGCGGAAACACCGGGGCGCTCCTGGACTCTAGATAGTTCGCCAGTTAATTGCCTGCGCCGATGCCCAAGAACGATGAACAAGAGGTAACACGTCACAGCGAACACTGCAGCGCCAACACCCACCGCGACAGCCAGGAGCGGCACTGGGATAGGCCTAGATGCTTGAGCCAAGTCAGGCTCCAGTAAAGACCGTTGCTCTTGTGCGGACCTTTCCACCGGCACCAAAACCACTTCTACCTTGTCGTAGGCCAAGCCTTCGATGCTTTCGGCGACGAGCATCTTTATCTTAGGCAGCAGAGCTGGGAGATTCGTTTTGGCGTCGTGGCGGATAAAAACCGAGGCCGATGACGGTGTGTCGCCTGCTCGCAGCAGGTCGTTATGCGGCAGTACCACATGAACACGCGCCGAGAACACGCCATCGATATCGCTGATTGTATGCGACAACTCTTCGCTAAGGGCATAAACGTAACGTGCACGCTCCTCGGTCGGTGATGCAATAAGGCCCGAACCTTGGAATATTTCGCCAAGGTTCTTGAAAGATTGGCGCGGCAGCCCCTTGCCATTCAGGAGCTTGATTGAGAAGGCGAGCAACTTTTCGTCGACCTGGATTGTGCTGGTGCCATCCTTACCGGCCACCCGGACCGCATCAACCCCGTTGTCCATCAGAAGCGCGAGCATCTCATTCGCCTCGCGCTCTTGCAACTGGGTATAGAGATCGACCTTGCAACTGCTCAGAGCCAGGAGAAGTGGCAGCACGACGAGGCGAAGCGGTCGCCGGCCAGACGTGTCGCTGCTCGTTGTGTCGCCATGGGCTGAGCCGAACATGCGCGCTACTCACCCTTCCTTTAATAGTTTGTTTACGGATGAGGTGATGCCGCTGATACCCTTCGAAACAAGAGCAACTTGGGTCACGCCATTATAAAGATCCCGCAGACCGGCAACCATCACGTCAAAATCATGCCCCCCTTGCGGGATTCCCAACCTTTCGGTGCCCGCCCCATCTTCGACAGGGAGCTTCTGCGACGGCCCGGGCGGAGCGCCGCTTATAAGGGCCGCCTTATGGTTGGGCGCGGCAGCAGCAACTATACTATCCGGGCAAATCGCAGAAATCGTCTGCAGCACGCGGTCCTTCAGCGGGCTCGTTGGCGCCGCGCGGTGAACGTCCATCGGCGGAGAAATAGGCGCCGTCCTCACTGGCGTTGAAGCAGTATCGTTTTTCATCGAATCAGCCGCCTGTGCCAGAGCACGCTCAAACTGAGCTTGCTCGCCGAATGACGATGACGCGACCCTGGGGAGACTGTTAGAGATTGACGTGACAGGCAGCATCATGAGAAGGACTCGATTACTTAACTCTTTGACGTGGAACTCTAGCGAGGCGAGCTGACGACACGCTGACTACCGGCAGCGTCGCTTGCCCATTGAAGAGTGATGTTAGTCGAGTTGAACCGCATGGGAGATTTTCAGATTTGGTTTATCAAGACGAGATGCCGACAACGCCGATCCCATTCACACCGCTTCATATGTTTAGGAGACTGCTCTGTGTCGGGCTTTTTCTATTTGCCGGAATCCACACAACCCTCGGGGCCACCCTGCCGCTCCCCTCGACCTCCTATAAGTATACGGTTCTAGATCAGGATCTCTCTGCCGCGTTGCAGGAGTTCGGCAACAACCTGAAAATCAGTGTTAACATCAGCGCAGAGGTGAAGGGGCGGATTCGCGGGCGTATACCGGAGTTGTCACCGCGCGAGTTCCTCGACCGATTGACCGATCTCTACGATCTCCAATGGTATTATGACGGGGTTGTGCTCTATGTGTCTGCTGCAAAAGAAGCACAAACTCGGATGCTTGTGTTGAGTTCAGTTCACTTTAGTGCTTTCAAGCTCGCCCTCGATAAGCTTGACATCTCTGATGAGCGCTATCCGGTGAGACCCGCGCCGGGAAATGGCCTGGTCTTAGTGTCCGGCCCGCCGCGCTTCATCGCGCTCATCGAGCAGACGTTGAACGGTCTACTGGCAGTGGCGCAGGCGCAGCCTCGCGCAACCGATACGCCCGCCAGGGAATCTGTGATGGTACTGTTTCGGGGCTCCTCCACCACGGTCGTCCGCGGCGGGAGACCGGAAGTCTTTTATACTTCTGAGATGCTGCCAGAGAACGACGATGGCGGGAAGGCTGAGCTGAGCAAGAAATGAAATTCAGACTTTAGGATTAGCACCTCACTGCGGTCACCTCTTGATTGTTATTCGTCTAAGCCTCGTCAGTTTCTCGAAAGCTAAACCGCTCATGATGTGAATCGGTAGCTCCAACGATGTCGCCGACCATTGTGCCGGAATTGACCTTTGTAGCTAGCATGGAGCGAAGCAATCAAAAAGCATAGTTACTCCAGCGGAGGCTTTAAGATTGTCACTTCGTGAGCGCAAGCGCCTTATAGAAGGTCCTTGTGGAGGGACAACATCACGTCTGAGGATGCACAATGTCGGCCAGCAACCTTTTACCAATGATCAGCTCTAATCCTGCACAGTTCGCCCAGGCGTCGCTCGCCAAAGCTTTCGCGCCTCGGGTAGCCCAGGGGCAGCAAAGCGTATTGTCCTTCGAAGCGATGCTGTCCACTAACATGCTAGACAGGATTGGTCCTTTAGCCAGTCGGGAGGACCTGCTGCCGCCGGATGCCGAGTCGACCTTGGAGGATTTGCAGAAGGACCCATTGGCCCTGCTGCCCCCCCACATGAGGGCGGCGATCGAATCAATGGATCAGACCCCGCAGTCGGCTGTTGCGATCGACGACCATTATGTCGCGCCAGCTCCCATACAAAGCTCGAGAATTACATGGAACGGTGGATCGCTGACTAAGCCTGAGTTGCAGATTGTCGCAGTGCTGAACCGTCACAAGGATCTGTGCCCACTCAGTTGGGAGTCGCTGGAGGCTAAAGTCAATGATCCCTCTACACCGCCGGATCTGAAAGCGGCAATCGAGGCATTGCTACAGGATCCCGAACTTTTTTATGCAATCGGCTCGCAGGGCGATGGTCGCTGTGGAGGCAAGATCACTGCGAAGGACTTGTCTGAATTTTCCAAACATCACCCACAAGTTGCCGCATTTCAGGAAAGCCAAGCGCAAAGCTACGCGCAGAACTACATCCCATCCGACAGCGCCGAGAATGCCCAGCCATCGGTCATGACCGAGAACGATGCTCTACGGGAGCTTTATCGGTACTCGGAATATCTTCCCAAGAACCTGAGTCTGGCCGACTTCAAGCAGATCGTCGACGGCGAAGCGAAAACAGGCAAATGTCCACCCCAGGTCATTGCGGCGGCTCAATACTTCGTCAGTCATCCGGAAGAATGGAAGAGGTTGTACGGTGGTAATATAGATAAGGTCCACAAAGAGGACTTCCTGCAAGTGGCCTCCTCGTCGATGAGCCTCACACAAGCCGAGTTGGACACGCTCAAGACAATTAACAGCCATCAGGAGTTATTTTTCGGGAGCGGTGATCTCACACGCGACAAGCTGGCGAGTATGGCAGACGACAAGAGCTTGGATCCGAAAGTACGTGAAGCTGCCTCGCAGCTCCTTTCAGATCCTCTTCTGTTCGGTCTGCTAAACAATGCGATTACGGGCTATAAGACTCATCATGGATTTTTCGACTTCGGCGGCGGACATACGGTCGATTCTGGCAACGTCAGCAAAGAAGACTTTGGCCGTTTCTACACAAACATGACTACGGCAAACCGCACCGTTCAGCAGCCAAAGTTCCATGTGCCGGAAACTGAGGCTGCGCAGAACGCTGTCGCAGACATGAAGATGGGCCTGGCGGACCAGCCTGACATCAAGTCACCGAAAAAGAACGGCGGAGCCCTCATGCATGTCGTCGACTCCGTGCTGCGGGTAGGGTCTAAAGTGCTTGACTGGGCTGCAACGGCCGTGGGAGTGCTCAGCTTCATCCCGGGAATCGGACAGGTGGCCGATCTCGTATCCATGACGCTTGCATGCGAGGCGCAAGCCGCAAATCTCCTCCGTACAGCGATTACCGGAGGCAATATGAAGCAGGCGCTGATAGAGGCTGGCATAGGGGTCGCAGCACAAGCAGTCGGCCTTGTCTCGGGACCCGGGGTCAAGCTGGCTATTCGCAACGGGCTCGCAAGGAAGGCGATTGAAGAGGCCGCGACGGCCGGGATTAATCTGCCGCTTTCAATGGCGCAGCACTATGCAGAAGGCTATCTGAACGACCTGAAGGCACGCCTTACGGCCGACCATCCGGCCTAGGCCGTCGGCCTTCCCGGCTAGTTCATGACCCATTTTCCCATGTGGGTATCCTCACCGCGCCTCGCCGGCCGCTGTCGCTTGCACATTTGCGAGCGACGAGGCAGCGAACGCGCAGGAGACTAGACGTGAACGCGGATAATCAAGATATGTGCGATGCGAAAGAGCGAGCGTGAGGCCGGACCGCATGGAACATTGCCCTCTCTCCGCAGCACAATTGATCCCAACAGAAGAGGTGAACCCTGACAGGGTCGATGCACTGCAGGCCCAAATCCTGCAAACAGGCTCATGGACCGTGCCAATAACAGCCGAGAAGGATGCCTTATTCGTGATTGACGACTATCACCGGTTGACGGCTGCGCATCGCCTCCGGCTCACCAGGATGCCGGTGCTTCTTCTCGACAACGATTCGGTGCGGGTAGAGAGTTGGCGCCCAGGTGGGAACATTACTCCGGCTGAAATCTTCGCGATGGCGCGCAGCGGCCGCAAGTTTCCCTACAAGACGACCCGGCACGTTTTTGCCCACGGCTTGCCGACATGCGATGTGCCGCTTGAGCTTTTGAGCAGTCCCACTCCGATGGACATGGCGCCGGTCTTTTCCGCGGGGGCGCTGTGATGACGAAGATCGGCCATGGGCTGCCACCGATTCTGCGATCGGCGACTGCGGACCTTCTCACCAAATACGGTCCTCTTCTTTTCGATTGGGCCGCCCGCCACGGCTCCCCGCTCAATCTGGTCTGGCCGGATGCGTTGCGGGAGAATCTTGCCGCCTTGAAGGGCGTACTGACGGAGCGCCGCGTCGAGCATGCGATCTATTACGGGGCGAAGGCCAACAAATCGCCCGGGCTCATGCAGGCAGCGCTCAGCGCAGGCGCCGGGCTCGACGTCTCCAGCCTCTACGAGCTTCGCGACGCAAGGCGGCTTGGGGCCGATGGTGCCAGGCTTGTGGCGACGGGACCGGCGAAGACGAGCGCATTTCATCAAGCGCTGATCAATTGCAACGCGCTGATATCGGTGGACTCGCCGGAAGAACTGGAGGATCTCATCCACGGTCTGCCGGCAGATGCTGGCCAACAGCCGATCCTCTTGCGTTTGCGACCGAGGGACCAAAGCAAGAGCCGCTTCGGCATGCCGCCCGACGCGATTGTTCATTGCCTCGTTCGGCTTGCCGGCGAAGGCAGGCTCCGTTTCGACGGGCTGCATTTCCACCTTAGCGGCTATCGCCGGGAGACCCGTGTGGCAGCGCTCAGTGAGGCCGCCGACCTCATTGCCGAAGCCAGACGGATGGGATTTTTTCCGGGCATGATCGATATTGGCGGTGGCCTGCCTATCCAATATGTCGACCGAGCCAGGTACGACGCGCATCTCGCGGCGCAGGCGCCCGAGGACTACCGCACCGGGAAAATACCGGACTCTTTCTATCCCTATGGCAGCACTCTTTCAGCAGCCGACTGGCTGCACCGGCTCTTGGAGGCGGAGATGAACCAGGGCCGAAGCGTAGCCGGTTACCTGGCGCGTGAGGGTCTCACGCTGGCGATGGAGCCCGGCCGCGCTCTGGCCGACCAGGCGGCGATCACTGTCTTTCGAATCTCGCGGGTGAAGGCGCTCGGTCCGGATTCGCACGTCATCTTTGCAGCTTCAGCGCCTGCGAAACTTGGTTCGCCTCCGAATTCCTGATCGACCCTATTCTCGTGCCTGCCACCAAGGCGACCGTTCAATCGCCGCCGGTCCGCGCCTATCTGGCCGGCCATAGCTGCCTCGACGAGGACGTCATCAGCAACCGGTGGCTGACGTTCCCGACCGCGCCGCGCGCTGGCGACCTGCTCGTATACGCCAACACCGGCGGCTACCAGATGGACCTCCTCGAAAACGAGTTCCATCGCCATCCCATGCCCGCTCGCTTCTGCGTCATCGAAGACGCCGAAGGGCGGCCCAATCTCGTTCCCGACACAATTGGAGAGGTTTAGATGCTGCACACGACCGTAACACAATTGATCGGCCAGACGCCGGTCATGTCGATCGACGTGCCGGGCCGCAACGCCACCTTGGTTCTGAAGATCGAGAAGAACAATCCCGGCGGCTCGATGAAGGATCGTATGGCTCGCAGCATGGTGATTGCGGCCCTTGAGGATGGGCGCCTCGCTCCGGGCGGCACGATCGTTGAATCATCGTCGGGAAATACTGGCACGGGGCTGGCGCTCGCAGCGCTGGAATTCGGGCTGCGCTTCATTGCCGTGGTGGACCACCATGCAGCGCCCGACAAGATCCGCATGATGCGGGCGCTAGGGGCTGAGATCCGCTATGTCGAAGGCGACTTTCGCGAAGACGAGGTCGCAGTCGTCGAGCGCCAACGCCTCGCAGCGCAACTCGGCGCGCAGCTTCCGGGCGCGCTGTTCATGAACCAGTCCGACAACCCGGCAAATCCGGCAGGCTATACCGGCCTCGTGGACGAACTGGTTGCCCAGCTTCCCGACGGCATCGACGCCTTTGTCGGCTGCGTGGGGACCGGCGGCTCGATGACCGGAATCTCCCAGCGTGTGAAGCGTAACAATCCGGCCGTACGCACTATTGCCGTGGAGCCGGCCGGCTCGATCGTTTTCGGCAAGCCGGGGCACCCCTATTACCAGTCAGGAACGGGCACGCCCGCCGGCGATGAGGTCGGCAAGGTGCTGGACTATGGCTGCATCGACGAAGGCGTGCAGGTGACCGATACGCAAGCCTTCGAGACGGCGCGGTACATCGCCCGGCGCAAGGGACTGCTCGTTGGCGGCTCGACCGGCGGCGCCATCTACAAGGCGCTGGAGTTCATTGGCGCCGGCAAGCTCACCGGCACGGTCGTCACGACGGTTGCCGATGGCGGCGAGAAATATCTTGGCACGATTTTCGATGAGGAATGGATGGCGAAGCGCCGCCTGCTCGACCCGGCAATCGCTGCCCAGTTGGATGGCTGGCTATTCGGAAAGGCGCGGGCAGCATGAAGGTGACCATTTGCGGCGCTGGCCGCACCGGACATTTGAACGCGGTGCTGTTCAAGCAGAACCCGGGCATCGATGTTTCGGTCCTGACCACGTCCGCCACCGTGGCCGCGCGATGGGCGAGCGGGGGCGATCTCTGGCAAGCGGTGACGCGAGACGGTCGCACCCTGAGTGCTAGGCCCGACTACAGCGGAACCGACCCGAGCGCGGCGCTCGACAACGCTGACATGGTCCTCATAACGCAACCCGCCCAGGCAAGATCCGCGCTCTTGCATCGTATAGCGCCGTATTTGCCGACGGATAAGAGCGTCTATATCGGCGCGATTCCTGGCTTTTGCGGCTTCGACTGGCTCGCGGCAAAGGTGCTTTCGGGGCGTGACAATGTGGTGATCTGGGGCATGAAGGACGTGCCCCATATCGCCTATGATCTGATTGCAGGCCAGCGCGTGCGGATGGGCGGCGCCAAGGCAGAACTCTTCGTTGCCCTGGATCGCCGGGAAAGCGCTGCGAGCGCCGCCGCACTGATGGCGATGTTGAATCGCATCTACGAGGCGCCCGTCAACCTGCTCAAGGACTATCTCGAAATCACGCTGACGCCGGGCAACGCGCTGATGCACCCGGCCGTGCTCTACGCGCTCATCGGCCCCGGCGCACCGTGGGAAAAAAGACCGTTCGACGAAGCCCTGTGCTGGTGGAGCGACTGCCCACAAGCAGGCGCCGAGCTCCTGGAAGCTTGCGATGCGGAAAACCAAGCGATCCGCCGGGCGAGCGAGGCACGTCTCGGCATTGATCTCAGCTCAGTGAAGCCGCTTCAGCAGGAACTGATCGAGGCCTATGGCGACCAGATTGGGGATGACCGAACCATGTACACGCTTCTACGCACAAATCGCGCCTATGCGGGCATTCCTGCCCCCCTCGTTCCCAATCCACATGGCCCGGGGCTCGTCATCGATCGCGGAAGCCGCGCCTTCCATGAGGATATCGCTTTCGGACAGGCGCTGCTCGTCACGATGGCAGAACGGCTCGAGGCGACGGTACCGGCGATCGCCAAGACCTATCGCTGGGCGTGCGACTACCACGGCAAATTGGCTGCGGGTACACCAGACTATGTCCCAGCCGACTGGCCGGAGGCCGCCTGATGGACGAGAAGACGCCTTCCGTGACGAATCCCGTCGAGAACGAGGATCTTGCGCTTTTGACGCAGGCATCGCGCAACGCGATCAACCGGCTGGTGCGCTGCCTGTTCGCCGAGCGCCTGCTCGCGCCGAACGCCTTGCTGTGGGCACGCGAAGGCCGCCAGGCCTGGTTCCCCCTCTGGCCCTCGCAGCGCATGCTGCACTTCACCGATCTCAGCCTCGCGCCCGCCGGAACCTTGCGGAACCGTGGACAGATCGAAGTGCTGGACGGCACCGGGGCACGGCAGCGGATCGATGATCCGGCCGCCCTGATGCGGGAGGTTGCCCCCTCTCTCGCGATCACGCCCGCTTCTGACGGACTGGAGCATTTGCTGCGCGACGTGGACAACAGCATGCGCAACGACATGCTGGCGCGCCGCGAGCGCGGGCGCTGGAGCGCCAGGCTGCGCCAGGAAATCGCCGAAGCCGGTGCGCCCGGCTTCCTTGCCTATCTCGAAAGAAGCTTGCCGACGCATTTGGCCGCGATGACCCTCGACCAATGGGGCGCGCTCGAAGGCCACCCGTTCTATCCGACCTGGAAGGCCAAGCCCGGCCTGGCGGCGGAGGAGGTCGCCGCACTGTCCCCCGAGTTCGGCGCGCGCGTGCCCCTGCGCATTGCGGCGCTCCGCAGCAGCTGGGCCTACGTCGAGAAGATGCCGCATGTCGGAAGCTATTCGGAATGGTTCGCTGAGAACTTCCCGGATCTCTCGCGCGATTGGGCGGAGGGCCTGAAAGCGCGGGGCCAGTCACCCGAGGACTGGCTGCCTCTGCCGGTCCACGCCTGGCATCTGGAGCACTTCGTGCGCCGCGAATTCGCGGCAGAGATCGAAGCCGGCATTTTCGATCCTGACGGCCCGGAGATCGTGACGTTGCCGTCCATGTCGTTTCGCACGATGCTGCCGAAGACCGAGGCGCCAAGACCCTTCATCAAACTGCCGGTTGCGATCTGGATGACGAGTGAGCAGCGCACGCTGCAGGCGAAGTCGATCCATATGG
The DNA here is from genome assembly GCF_001651865.1 of Sinorhizobium glycinis. GTDB lineage: Bacteria > Pseudomonadota > Alphaproteobacteria > Rhizobiales > Rhizobiaceae > Sinorhizobium > Sinorhizobium glycinis. The sequence continues at coordinate 3,721 of NZ_LPUX01000044.1, read as the reverse complement.
GACCGCGCCTCAGCACGCTGATTTCCGACATTGTGTCGGAGGAGGATGACCTCAGGTGCAGGCTGGAGATCCTTACTGAAGAGCTTGGGGCGATTCTGCGTCATCCCGAAACCGGCGACGAGCATCTCGGCCGCTTTCTTTGGGTGGTCTATCGCAAGGCCGATGCTCTTGCCCGTCGAGATGGCCTGCTGCCGGTAACCGTCGCCGCGCTTCTGACCGCTGGCCCTGTCGACGGCCGGCCACTGATCTGCGAACTCATCGGAAAAAGCGGCGACGAGAGCGAAGCGGCGATCGCTGTGTTCTTCCGGCTCTATGCTCGCACCGTTGTCCGACCGACTCTGGCCATGTATCTCCTCTACGGCATTGCATTCGAGGCGCATCAACAAAACAGCACGGTCCTTTTCGATGATCGCGGCCTGCCACGGAAGCTCTTGATCCGCGATTTCGGTGACGGCCGCAGTTTTGCACCGCTCTTCACCGAACGCGGTTATGAGCTGCAGCCGTTCAGTCGAGGGGGCATCCTGCCAACCACCTTCGACGACGATATCAGCCTCGTGCGCTCGTTCCTCATCAATGCGTGCTTTGTCTGCCATCTTCACGAGATCGCCCTTTGCCTGACCGAGCAATATTCGGTTGCGGGTGACAGCCTTTGGCGCGTCCTCAGGGAAGAAACGGAAGAGGCGTTCGAGACGTTGCGGCCGCGCATGCTCTCGGATGCGTTCTGGCTCGAGGAACGCCAGGCCTTCCTCGAACGGCCCTGGCCGGCACGCTCGGTCCTGCGGATGCATCTCGAGCGCTATCGCGACTACCGCATCGAGCACCAATTGCCCAATCCGTTGGCGAGTGCGGAATGACCAGGACAGTCGCGGTCCTGCGCGGTTTCGGACCCGACTTCGCGCTGCTGTTCGGACTTCAATTCATCTCCATGGGCGCCATGGAGATGAACGGTCCCTTCTGGCCGATTCAGATCAAGGCATTGAGCCCCTCGGACAGCGTCTTTGGCCTCGCGGGTATCGGCGTCTACGTCTGCCCGATGCTCGGCGTATCGCTGACGAGTGCCTTTTGGGGACGTATGGGCGACCGGTACGGCAATCGCCTGATGATGGTCCGGGCCTTGCTGGGCCTGGCGATCACGCAACTGCTCGTCGCCTTCGCCCAGGATGTCTGGACCATTCTGGCGTTGCGCTTTCTGCAGGGGGCCTGCGCTGGCTATATCGCTCCGGCCCAGGCCTACGGCGTTGAGGTCACCGGCGGGCGCGATCGCGCCCGCCTCTTCGCCTGGCTGCAGGTGGCGACGAATGTCGGCTCGCTGGGCGGCGCTTTCCTCGGCGGGCTCATCCTCGACGCCTTGCCTTTTGCGGCCGTCAACCTCACCGCCGGGGTGATCTGCGCATTCTGTGCCGCAGTCGCCTGGACAAGCCTGCCGGTTCCACCAGGAGGAGCGGGACTCACGAAAACCGCGAAAGCAACAACAGTCTCTTGCGCGCCTTCCACGGGGGTGTCCGTGTTCGGACTACTTGCTCTGATGGGATTGCTGCTTGCGAGCAGGATGGTGCTGCAGGTGCCCTTTTCCCTCTATATGTCGGAGGTCTACGGCTCTCAGCATTGGATCACGGGATTGAGCTATGGCCTTCTTGCGCTCGGCTTTGTGGTCGCAGCGCCGGTGTGGGCCCGGACCTTCGAAGGGCGAGAGCCGTCTTTTGTGCTCGGATGTAACGTGCTGATCGCTGGCGGATGCTTCGTCGCCACCGGGCTCGCTGGCTCGACCCGTGCGATAGGGCTGTACGCAGCGCTCTATTTTGCCTGGGGCGCGCTGCTTGGAGGAACGACACCGGTTCTCCTGTCGCTCGTCTCGGCCGCGACGCGAAGCGAAAGGCAGGGATCGGTCCTGGGGCTTGCGCAGACCTGCCAGCAGGGCGCTTCGGTCGTCGGGATCATTGCAGGAGTCGCCGCCACGCAACGGTTTGGGCTCAAGGCAGCTTTCCCGCTCGTCACGGGCCTCTACGGCCTGTCTTTTCTCGTGGCGCTCGGCCTGTGGCTGAAGGCGCGCCAATCACGTCGGTAAAGAAGAAATATCGTGTTGAAACATTGTCTCTTGGCGCGTGCCATGTTGACAGCTGTTGTCTCTATCATCCTGGATCTGTCGACGGGCTTCGCCAGCGACGCGACGTTCGAGCGAACATAAGTCCGGTCTTCATTCGGTCCATCTGATTGTCAGCTTCTCGAAAGGTATCTCTCTTACAATTGCAGGGCGAATTAGACGGTGATGCCGCCTCCGCATCGGAAAGGCTTGGGGCCTCCATATTTCAAAGGAGAAACAGGATGGATATCAATTCAACCCGCCCACTAAACGCAAGCCCACAGCCCGACTCTCCACCACCCGCCAACGAGAGTGCATTTGCGCATCAGCTGAGCGGATTTCAATATAGCCCTCCACATGCCGCTGACTCACTATTGCCGCAGGTTGAAGCCGATTCCCCATATTTGGACACCGGGCATCCCTACTCGCAGTATTTGGATTCGGCATATCCTTATCCATCACCTTGTGAATGGCAGCATGACCTGTATACCAGGACTAGGGAAAGGTCTCCCCATCCTAGCGAGCAGCGACCGCATGCTCGGGTGCTACAGGACGCGCCCGAACACGACCAGGATCAGCACGTGGAAGCCGCGGGACCGCGAGCTGGATCATGGCAAGTGGGGCCATCACGATCTGGACCGTCGCAAGCCGGGCCATCCTCGTCCGCCACCCCACTGAACGCAAGCCCACCGCCACATGCCACCGACTTAGAAACCGAGCATCCCTACTCGCAGTATTTGGATTGGGCGAATCCGTCATTGCTTGATTGGCAGCATGACCTGCATACGCGGGCTACAGCTTCTCCCGCGCCACTGACCGCTGAGAGGGGAAAGTCTCCCCAGCCTAGCGAGCAGCAACCGCATGCTCGCGCGCTGCAGGTGCCCGAATACGATCAGGATTTGATATGGCAGCGCGTGGATGCCGCGGGGCCGCAAGCTGGACCGTGGCAGGTGGGGCCATCACACTCTGGACCGTCGCAAGCCCGGCCATCGCACGCTTGGCCGTCCTCGTCCGCAGGGGCCGAGCCGACTGAACTTTCTGATTTCGTTATGGATAGCGGCGTTCGTGCGTGGGACCACTGGTTCTTAGCTCCTCACATGGCCTCAGAAGACCAGATGAGCATGCTAAGAGCCACGGGGCTAATGCCAACCGCAGAGGTCCCGACAACAACGTTTTTGATGATGGGCATGCCGCACGTTGCCGAATTCCGAGGCGAGGGAGTTATTCGCATCAGGCCATCGCTGGATTTTGACATTTGATCTGCGGACTCGGGTGCGGGCTTTCCTGCAGAGTAGGCGTTCACGATCGAAGCGCACAGCGTATGCCCGCAGCTGACAGGGGCAGGAATTCTTAGCACCCCCGTCTGACAGGCGCCATACGTTACAAGCGTCAAGATATTGACGCCAGCCAGACCTATATACACGTCGACTCAGCTTCGTATCGGCGAGACTGACGTACCGACCCTCTAACTGGCTGTCTGGGCGTCGATCGATCTTGCTTATGCACAAGCGCCGATAGGGGCTCAACAATTTCCGTGCCGACTGACACCCCGGCAAGTGATCATATGTGGACGCCCCCTATGGCAAGGGCTTTTTGTCGGGTGGTTTGATCGGTTGCTTTCATATGTCCGGCCTGTTTGTG
>NZ_LPUX01000043.1 GCF_001651865.1 Sinorhizobium glycinis | reverse complement strand
TCAACGCTCCTCTTTTGCTGCGGGTAACTGGCCGGCATCATAGCGGCAACCGCCGGCGCGGGGGCGTCCACATCATCAAGGGTTGCGAAGAAGGGAGCCTCGAACCGCCGCCACGAACTCGATCGGACATTTCACGCCGCAAGCCTGACAATCTATCCCAACCGCAGGTAGGTTGGTAGGTTTCCGAAACGAAGATGACCTGCCACGGAACTTTCATCCAGCGGCGACTAGAGCCCCGGCGGTTTCCAGTGCTCCTGTTCCCCCCGCCCATAGGCGGAACTATTCGACCGTCAGGCTCACAACCGGGGTTCCTCGGGTGCCTTGTCATAAACGACCGTTTTTGAGTAATCCACAGCGAAAGCCTCCTTCAACCTCAAATGATGTCACAGAGTCTTCTCAAAACTGTTCTGGATACCTCTGTCGCAAAATGCTACGTTCTCGACGACTTTCGAGAACTTTAGGGTGGCTATGCGGGTCGGGTACGCCAGGGTCAGCACGATCGATCAAAATCCGGAGCTTCAACTTGAGGCCCTGAGACGCGCCGGTTGCGAGAAGGTGTTTACCGAGCGTGGATCCGGCGCTGCGGATGACCGCCCGGAACTGGGCAGAATTCTCTCCGACGTGCTTCGCACGGGTGACACGCTCGTTGTCTGGAAACTCGATCGGTTGGCGCGATCGTTGAAGAAGCTCATTGCGACCGCGGAAGAGCTGGAGCGCGCGAAGATCGGGCTCGTGTCGTTGACCGAGAGCATCGATACGACGACGCCGGGCGGCATGCTGACATTCCATGTCTTCGGTGCGATCGCCCAATTTGAACGCGCTCTGATCCGTGAACGCACGACGGCTGGACTGGTCGAGGCGCGGCAACGTGGCCGTAAGGGTGGCCGCCCGCCCGCGATGCGCCCGAGTGATATTGCCGCCGCGCGCGCCCTGATGAAGGAAGGAAGCATACCTGTCCGCAATATTGCTCAGCGCATGGGAGTTTCGGTGGCAACCCTCTATCGCCATATCGGCAAGAAGGGTGGCGTCACCAAAATAGTGGAATCCGAGGAAGCCCATGGCTGAGCGGAGGAAGCGGCCGCCCGGCGAGGCTCTTGTCGATATTCGACGCCGGTTGTCGCTGCTTTCCCCCAGAGATCCAGGCCGCACCGAGATTGTCGCACGCGCTGCCGATGCCTACGGCTTTTCGATCTGGACCATCTATCGGGCGCTGCGCGAATTGAACCGCCCGAAATCCGTACGACGCGCCGATCATGGAACCTCCCGGATCGCCCCGCAGCCGGAGATGGAAACCTATGCCGAGATCATCGCCGCCCTAAAGATCAGGACGGCGAACCGGAAGGGGCGGCACATCTCCACGGCGCGCGCCATAAAGCTGCTTGAGGACGACGGGGTGGAGACGCCCGATGGCCTGGTGCGTGCGCCGCCCGGGCTGCTGAAACGCGCAACGGTCGATCGGCTGCTGCACGTTTGCGGCCTCGACTATAGGCGCGTCACCCGCCCGGTGGCCGCCGTCCGCTTCCAGGCGCGGCGCTCCAACGAACTGTGGCACTTCGACATGAGCCCGTCCGATCTGAAGCAGGTGGAAGCACCGCTTTGGGTCGAGGAAGGGCGCGGCCGGCCAATCCTGATGCTGTTCTCGGTTGTCGATGATCGCTCTGGCGCGAGCTATCAGGAATACCGCTGCGTCTACGGCGAAGACGCGGAGTCTGCCTTGCGGTTCCTCTACAATGCCTTCGCCACCAAGCCCGAACCGGAACTGCCGCTTCAGGGGATCCCAACGACGATCCATATGGATAACGGGCCGGTGAGCCGCTCGCGCGTCTTCCAATCCGTCATGGGCAGTCTCGGTGTCAGGGTTCTCACGCATATGCCCCCGTCGGACAGCGAGCGACGTACGCCAGCGCGTGCCAAAGGCAAGGTCGAACGGCCGTTTCGTACGATCAAGGAAGTGCACGAGACCCTTTATCACTTCCACAAACCGAAGGACGAAGAGGAAGCCAACCTTTGGTTCAGGCGCGCGTTAATCACCTACAACAACGGCGAACACCGCACCGAATCGCATGCACGCATTGAGGATTGGCTGCGGCATCTTTCCCCTGATGGCGTGCGGGCGATGTGCTCCTGGGAACGGTTCTGCGCCTTTGCGCGCGAACCGGAGCGACGGACCGTTGCTGGAGACGCGACCGTATCGGTCGAGGGCGCATCCTATGAGGTCGAGCCCGAACTTGCCGGCGAAACAGTGACTTTGCTCTGGGGCCTGTTCGATCAGGAATTGTTCGTCGAGTATGAGGGCAAACGCTTCGGCCCATTCCAGCCTTCGCGCGGGGCGGTTCCCCTGTTTCGCTATCGCAAATACCAGAAGAGCAAGATCGAAGAGCGGCTCGACAAGGTTGTCCGGCTCGCCGACAAACTGGGGCTCCCCCGCGCCGCGGTCACCGGCGGGGATCGCCCATTGCCCTCGCTGCCCCCGACCGCCGCTGGGCTGAGCGTACGGCGCACACCGTTTCCGGAACCCGCAATAGAGACCGCCTATGGAAGTGGCCTTGCAGCTCGTGGGGCGATTGCCGACCAGCTCGGCCGGCCGATTGGCGCGATGAATCCCAGCGATCGCGCCTTCATCGATGAACTGCTCGGAGAAACACTCGACAAAAAGGCGATCGCAGCCCGTATCCGCGAACGCTTCCAGGCGCGACGAAAGGAAGAATGATGCTCGCTGACGTTCAATCCAGTTACGGCCTCGACCGACCTTTCCAGGGGGCCGGCAACTTCGAGACCGAGCATCAGCGTACCATCATTCGCGAGGTTTGCGCAGCCGTCCAGACCGGCAGGCTTGTCGTAGTCTCCGGCCTGGTCGGTTCGGGAAAAACGCACCTTCTGCGGCGTATCGAGGCCGAACTCACCAAAGCCGGCAAGGTCGCGCTCGCCAAGTCGTTGGCGGTCGACAAGCGACGCACTTCGCTGCCATCGCTCATTGAAGCCTTGTTCTACGATTTGTCGCCCGGCGATCGCGCGCAGGTGAAGATCCCCAAGCAGGCCGAGCGGCGGGAGCGCGACCTGCGCGACATCATGAAAAAGGGCAAACGGCCAGTCGTCCTCGTGGTCGATGAGGCCCATGACTTGCACCACAAGACCCTAACCGGCCTGAAGCGCCTGATGGAGGTGGTTGCCGACGCCGGCGTGCTCCTCTCCGTGCTGCTTGTCGGCCATCCTCGACTTCGCAATGATCTGCGTCGTCCGCAAATGGAGGAGATCGGCTATCGAACCACCATTTTCGACTACGAGGGGATCGGTTCCGCGCGCCGCGACTATGTCGCATGGCTGCTCGGCGCCTGTGCAGCCGAAGGCGTGAAGGTTGGCGAACTCCTCGAGGAAGACGCCATCGACCTCATCGCCGAACGGCTACGCACGCCGCTTCAGATCGAGATGCATCTAACCCTTGCCTTCGAACAGGGCTTTCGCCTCGGCGCCAAGCCGGTCACCGCCGAGATCGTCGAGCAGATCCTGTCTCGCGCCATCGACGATCTCGAACCGACGTTGACCCGAAATGGCTACGATGCGGCGGCATTGGTCACCCACCTGAACGCTCGGCCGTCAGATATCCGCGCCTTCCTCGCTGGCAATTAATCTGAGCACGTGGCCGTCATTTGCGAGCAGCCTCGGATGTTGGCGAGCACGTTGGCAAAGAGCGTGAGCAGGACGCGCTCTCCATTGTCAGATAATCTGAGCAGAAAATGCCGATGTTGGCGAGCACGAGCCGTTATGTTGGCAAGCGGCTACAGATAGGCTTGCTTCCGACCCGTCCTTAAGACAACACCCCGACACGTTCCTGTACCAACGCGACAAGATGGTTCGCGCTTCAGTCCGCCGACCAACCCTGACAATCGCGGACGCGCTCTCTTTTGTTAATCTGTTCACAAAGGCGCCGGCCTCCGTGCCCGAATTTCGTGCATTGGTGAAACGACAGATTGTCGCCCTGCTTGAGAAGCTCCACCATTCTGACGACGACGAGAGTTTCGTGTTTCGAGATGACCGGGCCACGGAAGACGACTTGCGCAACTGGCTATCCGCGCGCATGCGCGAGATCGGCAGTTCGCATTACGAAGTCATCAGAGAGCAGGAGGTCGCGGTGGAAAACCGGCCGGACCTTAGAGTTCACTCAAGAAATCCTGAATTCGGCCTGATCTCCGTGGAAATCAAACTGGCCGACGCGGACCACTGGAACGGGAACACTCTGGTCAACAAGATCGAGACGCAACTCGCTAACCAGTACATGCATGAGAATGGCTCTCATACCGGCTTCTACCTGCTGGCAAATGCTGCAAAGCCGTTGAAGAAGGAAATCGACTCGAAAACCGGCAAAGTGAAGCGCAGGGCCTTCGCAAAAAAGGTTGCTGGAAAGAACGTCAATTTTGCTGGACTGCTTACCCTGTGCGACGCGCGCGCGGCGGCCGTGACCGCTGGGTTAGGCGGTAATAAGCTAATCGATGTTATAGCGGTTGATCTCTCTGAACGTTGACGCATATTCTGGCCCAGGTTTTGAACGAACCAACCCGACCGGGTTAATAGCTGAGCCTTCTGCGGCGTCACCTCGAGGGTTGTTGCGACCATGCCGGCGCCGGCGAACGGTTTGGCGATGACGAGTTCGATCATCGCCCCAGTCGTGAGGAGGCGCGCCGGCCGGCGAGCTTGCGCTCCATCATCTACCGCGACCGCGCCTGCGGTCGTGTTCCTTCGCCAAGCTCGGCGGCCGCGACCAGCCCCTGCGCGATGGCGAGCAACCGGCTGTCGCGGTCGTAATGCAAGCGGCTTAGAAGGGGTGCGTCGGCCGACGAGACGCCGCTTCAGCATCGCCGAGATTTGATCGGGGAGATGTGCCGCGGTTGTTACGCCGGGCTGGCGCAGGACAGAGGCGGCCAGTAGACGGCCAACTCTCCACGCGGTTCCGACCTAGGACAAGTGCCAGCGCAAGGTCGAGTTCACGAAGAGTTAACCATGTGAATTAACTCCAGAAATCACTCAAACGGAAGCTAACAGTAATCATCTTTCCGTCATTCAGACGCCGATTTCCGCGCGCAATCACTATCGATAGGGACCAAGTATCGATAGCGATGGATTTGGCGGTCTGGTTGACCATTGTCAGTCGTCCTGGATCAGTGGATTTGCCTAGGAAACCGGGCTTTTCAGCCGCTTTTCAACCCAGTTCGGCAGACTCATTTGCCGGATCGAATGGAAGGGCCCTCGTCCGAGCGGTAGGCGGCAGAGCTTTCCTCAGTCATTTTTCCATCTCAAAGGCCGCCTGAAACACCAGCGCGATACGTGCTGCCTTCAAAACAACCGAACTCGCGGCATTTCCGCCACAGAAGCCCGCTGGCGCGCGTTAGCCTATGTTCATGACCCGACACTCGTCCACTGCGGTATTTTGAATCTGACGGGCTTCCATTCAGACCATAAAACACGCTTGCAAAGGAACGTTTTCTCACACATGTTTCATTTGTACAAACCGCCCCGAAACGGCCGAAAAATCCGATGGCAACGGCTGCAAACCTCAATTCTCCTTCCCTGCAGCAAAGGCTGATCGGATACGCCCGTGTTTCGACCGAGGATCAGCTCAACGACGCTCAGGTCGACGAATTGCGGGCGGCCGGTTGCCACCGCATCCACCAAGAGCACGGATCCGGCGCATCACGCGCGCGGCCGGTGCTTGCGAAGCTTCTTAAAGACCTTGCCACGGGCGATGTCCTCGTCGTCGTTCGCCTCGACCGTCTGGCCCGATCGGTCAGCCACCTGCTCGACGTCATCGAAGACCTCGAGAAGCGCGGCGTGCATTTCCGCTCGCTGCGTGATCCGATCGATACCTCGACGCCGCAGGGAATGTTTTCCTTGCAGGTGCTCGGCGCCGTCGCCCAGCTCGAGCGTGCGCTGATCGCGGAGCGGACCAAGTCCGGTATGCAGGCCGCCAAGGCGCGCGGCCGGCTTGCCGGCAATCCCGGGCTTCGAGAACGCCGGCCGGAAGCCATCCGCGCGGTCTCAGCGGCGCGCGAGCGGGCCTACCTCGATGAACTGATTGTGTCAGCGCAGACCTGGCTGCCGACAGTCCGGCGGCTGCGCCCGCGACACAGTTGGGACAATGTCGTGCGGATCCTCAATCGCGGGGGGCACGACTGGACCGTCGAACGGTTGCGGCGGGCGGTCCACCGGCTGGTGCGCGAAAAGCTCGCGGAACCGGAACTGCTTGCCCGATCGCCGCGCCGGCCGCCCGAGGATCATCTGATGCGGCTGGTTGCCGGGATCGCCATCGCCGATCCCGATCTGTCGCTGCGCGACATTGCCGCCCAGTTGGACCAGATGCAGGAGCGACCGCCACGTGGCGGCCGCAAATGGCAACCGTCTTCCGTCCGAGCACTACTGGACGAGGCGAGCCGCATCGGGCTGGTTCGCTCTTGAGAGGCTGGTTCATGAATTCAAGAGTGTTCACGCGGCGTCGAAAGCTGGGTGCAGCACTGTTTCCGGTCGCCGCATGCTTCCAAATGGAAAAAGACCGAGCAACCCCCGGGCTATTCCAGAAAGCTCGCGTTGTGAGGAAGGGGCGGCCTAGGCCTGCAAATTGTCAGCCGACATCTTGCCGGACTTACGATCCTTTACCAGCTCGTAACTGATCTTCTGCCCATCCTTCAGCTCCCGCAGGCCAGCCCGCTCCACCGCTGAAATGTGGACGAAGACATCGGCGCTCCCGTCGTCCGGCTGAATAAAACCAAAGCCCTTCGTCGCGTTGAACCATTTTACCGTTCCGGTCGCCATCATGCCTTCCTTCGATCATTTGCCGTACCGCCACAGGGCGGGCGAGGCTCGCTTCGTATACGCGCGCACAGATAGACGCTTCTCCGCTCCGGGTAAAGCAGCCCGAACGTTGACGCAACTGCCCAGCCCAAGCAAGCGATCTTCGTCGCCATAGACGCTACTTTTTGCCTCTTTGTTTCAGCCGTGATGCTGACGGGAGCATCCTCGGCTTGCCACACGTCGAACTGATTTGTCGTGCAGATAAGATCACTGAGTTTTCGGAACCCAAGCGTGCACGGGTCGAAGTCCGGCGCCAGGTGAGACCTCCATTTGCCGCAGAGGCTCATCCGAGGCGCGCTTTCCGCAGAGCCCCGCAAGGTTGGCTCTGGCGGCTGAACTCGTCGTCGCGAGTCGTGGGCTAGGTGCCTGAGTCGCCCTCGATGCCGACGCGCGACACGGCGATGCTCGCGCTGACTGCCTTTCTCTAGGCAACGGTGATCGCCGCGCTCACCGGCGCGGTTACGCCGGGCGCGGCCGACCTCGATGCGCTCGTCCTGAACGTATTCGATTGGATGAGGAACCCGTTCGAGGATCATGCTCCCGCGCCACCTGATCTGCCCACGTACAGATCAGTCTGCCCGGCCCGCTGCCCCTTCGAGTACCGCTAGACGCTCGCGGTAAGATGGTTTCTACTGCCGAAGCAGGAAGTCGGCGCGCTCCATCAGCCAGTACAGCGCTTCCTCCGAGACTTCAAAATGGCAAGGGAGCATTTCGACAGGCAACACAGCCGAGCCCAACGGTTGCTTGAGCTTAGCCGTGTGGCAATCTCCCGCGACTGGGACAAACACGCGGCGTTCCTGCCCCCGTGCCGTTGAGGGCGCTTATCCCACTCTGCTACTAACCCTGACGAACCACGGCCCTCCTCTCGCATAGCCTGACGTTCCTGCGCGACTTGGCCGAACACCGGGACAGCGGCTCGTCAAAGCTTGGCCGCGCGAACAGCACCGCCATACCGCGAGCGGGCGCTCTTCGAGTTCGTAGAGCACAATTCCCTCGCGCAGGATATCGACGAAGACGAATTTTCCCTTGGCGAGTTAGTTGTTGATCTTTCTCGCACCGCGCGCGATCAGCCGCGACCGGCGTCGATATGACCGTGTCCCACTTCAACCGGTCGGAGGCCTTGTTCGAGTATTGCGGCTCAGCGAGCTTGCGGTCGCTGACGAGGACGAGAATTCCGAAGTCCGAAAACCGCCCAACGTCGTGTGGGGATCGACTACAGCGTCGCAGGCATAGGAGCCGAACATAATGGTCTTCAGGATCCGCCGCGCTTCTTGAAAGCAGTGGAGCTGCCTTCGAGCGCATCTAATCGTGTGAGCGCGGGAACGTACGGAAAAGCCCGTCGCCGAGGCTGCTCGGGGCACGCTGGCAAGGGGCACGACCCTATTTGTCGTCGAGTTTCGTTGCTTCGCCTGCCTTCGTGGCAGCGTCGTAGCCTGCGTTCCAGTCGCTGTTGTGGGTAGGGATTTTCCTCCTTGCACATCCCGATCTCCGCCGTGGTAAGGCCTTCATGGAATGCCGACAGTACCGTTGCCATCGCTGCCCCCGAACTTCGTTACGGGCCCTCGTCAACCCGCCGGACTGTACCAAATTGGCGAAGCGTAAGCGCGCTGCGTCAATCGAACTCAGGACCCCTTCCCGCCTCTGAACATTTAATTGAGCAGGAACATACGGTAGAACATCGAATAGCGAACGAAGGTCCCAGGGACCACCGCGGCCGGTCAATCAGAGCGTCACACGTTGATGTCTCACCGACCAGGAACAGGTCCGTGCCAACCGACGAAGCCTCCCCTGCCCCACCCTGCGTTTCAATCCGCCTCGACCGCACCAAAACGACGACGAGCGATGATGACGAACATGTGCTCTTGATCTGCCGGCCGGCGATCGCCTTGAAACGCTGGCTCATGGAAGGCCGGAACCAACAGCGCGGTGGTGTTCCGCATCTACCAAATGAAGCAAATATCGACCGGCGAGCGCTACCAGCCGCATGAAATACGCTTGGCCAAGCGATAACTAATGCTCTGTTGGAAGTGTGACAGTCATTCTGGCAGAATGACGAAACGCGCCCTCCTATCTCCTGTCGGCGGTCACCTACGGACTGGCTACAACGACTTTACGACTCGCGTCCTACAAACAGGCGATCAACGCCTCGAAAGTTCGACGGAACCCCTCCCTTCAACAGCAAACGAAGACTGTTTAGAACTAACGCTTTGATTAATTTGCGCAAATTTCCGTTTTTGTCAGCTGACAACTTTTTACAGTCTGTTTTGAGGAAGCAATAGTCATCCCCTTGCTTCGCAACCAACCAAAAATCAAGATCTGGTGTAGCATTTGGCCTTTCACAGCATCGTCCTGGCGCTCAAGCAACATCTCTGGTCTGATGCTCGAATGCCTCCGCCAACTTCTCGGACACCATGCCGAGGGAGCTGCGGACTGGTCGGGCTTGTCCCTGACTTTGGTGTCGTCCATATTGCCATCGAATGTCCCTACCTGCACTGTGAAGTCCTCGTACCGACGCGGACCATTGGAGTTGCTCCCCCTACTGAGACCACCATAAACGACAGCGTCATAACTTCTCCTAGTCGGTTGACTCGACGTCGCAATCTGCCGATTTTGTCAGCCGACAACAAGCGGTCGCCCAAGAGCTGAGGGGATTGGTTCCCGCCGATTAAGCGGGTTCTTCGGTCAGGAGGCCAATCGATCACTTCCGCCGCGCGCCCTCAGCAGTGCCATCAACACTGGCCCCGGCGAAAACTCGCCCCGCTTTGCCTGAGACGTTAGGTCGCGGAGATATCCGCCGGGCGATTTGATGTGCCCTGACCGCTCCAGAATGCAGGCCATGACAGCGGATGCGTTCTCGGGCCCCATAACCTCACAGGCATCCTGGTAGGCCGACGGACTGACGCAGAGCATCGAGCGGACGACCACTGCGGCCTGCATCAGGTCACGCGGGCTCGCAACTACGCCTCCGGGGCCATAATCTGAGATGCTTGGGCAAGCCCGCAACACCATCCCCAACGGAAACACCTTCATCGGCTCCCGTTGCGGTTCGATGGCTGGGCTCGGCCTTTCGCCCTGCTCTTCTAGAGAGCGAGGTTCAAGTTCATTAGTGGATTCGGGATGTGAATTCTGTTTGTGCCGCTCAATTTGATCAGGATTGCCGCTCAAATTTTCGATTTTTAACCTGATTTCCAGAAGGTTGGAGATTTCCTCGCGCAACATCTCCATCTCTTCGAGGATGGGGGCCACGGTCGCGGCCGTTGCCACTCGAGGAATGGTCGCTACTAGGCTGCGGTAGTGCTGGTGAATTCCGTCCCAATTACCGTCCACTCCCTCCTCAATGGCGACTTCAATCAGCTTACCGATATCGCGCCGGCAGATCGTCAGGCGCTCGCGAAGTCTACGCAACTGCAGTCGCTCAATTTTGACATCGGCAGCTATTTGCTCGATCTCGCGTGCGCGTGACAGCAACGGAGCCAACGAAAACCCATAGGCCTCATCGATCGAACCGTCTCCGTCCTTGCGGGCGTAGCGCTTGCCATTTGGGCTATCCCGGCGTGCCAGAAGGCCGGCGTCGACGAGCGCTGCGATGTGGCGACGCAACGTCGCTTCAGCCATGCCATGCGCACGAAGCGACAACTGCATGTTAGAGGGAAACACGATGAGGCCGTTTTCCTCAGACAAGGTCGTCTCGGGATAAAAGCTCAAAAGTGCGTTCATAACAGAGAGCGCACGTTCGCTGATGCCGAGCTTCGGCTTAGCTTCGCAGAGCGCTCGAAACAGCTTCCACTTGTCAGCCGATGTTTCAGGTTCGAGTTCACGCGACATATATTGGCTTGCCAACATGCCAAGCGTCATCGACCGCCGCCCGAAGGGCGTCGTCACACTTCCATCTTGCATCTTCTTTCACCTATCCTCAGGCAAAAGACGTCCGCTCACCCGTTCCGGTGCCAAAGACTCTTGACTGCGATTCGTGGAAATGCGATTCTCAGGCTGCTAAACGATGAGAGAGGCTTCCACGATGGTTACCGTCTGGGGGCCTTTTTCTTTTGCGTCAGTCTTCCTTCCGGTTACCCTGCTCCAGGAACTCGGCATAGAGCCGGTCCAGGTTGTCTGCAATATACCGCCCAAAGGGGCCGGCATTCCTTGATTTCATAGACAAGGCAAACGCCTTGGCGGAGTTCGAATACTTAGCGGAGACGGTCTTGTCCGCCGGTTGCCAGTTCTCCAGGATCTTTGGAGTCGTCTTCCGGACAGGCTTCGCCGCGCTGTTCAGACCAGAAAACAGGGCATTGAAGCGATCGTCAGTGCTCAGTTCACTGAAGGAAGGATCAGAGACGATTGCCTTCACCTTCTCTTCGTTGGCGGTTTTACCCACAAGCAATGACAACTCGACCCAGCGTTCTCGGCCGACCGCCGGGCAGGGCCCGATCCTTGCGATTGTCTCTTCAGGAATACGATCTATTACGGCGATCATTTTCGAGATAGCGGCCGCATTGGCAGCAAGCGCCGATCCTATGATTGTCCGGTCATAGCCAAGCTTCTCGAGGTGCGAGGCGAAGTTCGCCCGTTCAATGAAGGAGAGGTTGGCGCGCGCCGAGTTTTCCTGTCCCTGGGCGATAACGTGCGTACGGTCATCCAGCGCCTTGACGACCGCCTTAACCTTGCGGCCGAGCTCGCGGGCAACGCGGGCTCGGCGGTGTCCAAAGACGATCTGGTAACGATCGGCTGCCGACGGGTGGGGGCGCACAAGGATGGGCGTATCCTGCCCGCGCTCGGCAATCGCCTGCTTCAATTCCTCGAACTGCTCGGAACTATCGCCCATGCGATCAGAGACGAACGAACCATCGAGTGTCTCAGGGTCGAGTTCGACGACCGTTTCTCCTTCGAGAAATTTCTCGGCCTGGCGCGACAACTCGTCGAGCGAGCGCACCATGCTCTTCGAAGCCCCGCGCATCGGGTAGGCGGGCGCAACGTCTGCGTGCGGGATTTCCGCTGTGTCTACTAGACCCGCCAGTAGGTTCTTTCTCGCCATCTGCCTGCTCCGTTTGCCTGCGATCTACCGGGCCGTCGCCGGGGAAGTTTACACTTCTCAACTGACAACCTTCCTCCCCCAAGAGGCATGGACGAGTTCGGCGATCTCGGCGTTGACTGCGTTCAAGGAGTCCATCGCGCGCTCATAGGTGGACCGCGTCATCTGACTCTTGTCGACTTCGTAAAGGGTCTGCTTGGTGATTCCGGCGTCTGAAACCGCTGTCGATTTCAGCATCTGGTTCTTCAGCACAAACTGGTGGAACAAGGTCTGCATGAAGCCCACCATCTGCGCCTGCGGCCCATCCGTTGGCTCGTACCGGGTGATCAGATAGCGATACCATTCGAGATTGACCGCAGCACCCACATCCCGGATCGGCTTCAGGATCCCGCCCAGCATCAAAAGGAACTGGCCCATCGACATGACGTCGAGCATCTGTGGATGGATCGTGATCAGGACGCTCGTAGCCGCAGTCAGCGCGGTGATCGTGAGATAGCCGAGCTGGGGAGGGCAGTCGATGACGACAACGTCATAGCGGTCGTTGACTTCCGACAGCGCGCGCGAAATCCGCGTGAAGAAGGTCTTGCCATCGTTCGAGCTCTTGTTCGACATCGCAAGCGGCGTGTCGTACTCGTACTCCTGAAGTTCGAGGTTCGCAGGCACGATATCGAGGCCCGGGAAATTGGTAGGCTGGATGATCTCACTGATCGATCGGCGTTGATCGTCATATCTGAGCGCCTCATAGAGCGACGGCGACAGGTCGAGTTCGGGCTGAAAACCGTGAAGCGACGAAAGTGACGCCTGCGGGTCGAGGTCCACCGCCAAGACACGGTGCCCGGTCAACGCCATGTACTGCGCGAGATGGGCGGCCGTCGTCGTCTTTCCCGAACCGCCCTTGAAATTGACAACGGCAATGACCTGGAGCTTTTCGCCCGACCGACGGTGCGGCACGTAGTTCCTGGCTTCCGATCGTCCATGCTGATCGAGATACTGACGCAGTTCCGCCATCTGCTCAGCACTATAAGAACGGCGACCCGACGACGATGTCTGGGGGAGGGGGCCTTTTCCCTCAAGATGAAGTTTCTTCAGCGTACTTTGAGAGACGCCGAGGAACTGCGCCACTTCCGAGAGCGAGAACTGGCGAAGCAGTTTCTTGGCATTCGGCGGGAACTGCTGCATGCTTAAAAGATGCAATTTCTTTGAAATCAGATCGCCCTGTTCGAGGATGAGATCCTCGAAATGCATCGGCTGTGCGGGAGCGATGGGCGGCGAATTAGCGTTCATTGCAGGGGAACTCTCGAATAACGGTTTTTCGGCCCGAGAACCGACATAATCGTTATTATGTGCGATTCTCGCCGACTGACAAGGAATATAGAGTTAACAAAGGGTTTATACCGCGTCCCGAGCAGCCCCTGCTCGCCGGCAAAACATGCGTGTTTCTCCTTCATTCTTAGGCACTTAGATAGCCGCTTGCGCTCCGCCAGGCGCCAGCACTTTTCCAGGGGAGAAATACGGCCGTTCGCCTGGCTACCAAACGTCACCGCGAAATAGCGGTCGTATTGCTCCCCGCGACTCACCCGACTCAGCCTTGGTGAATATATTCGAGTTCTGAGTTGCTGCGGTTGCCCGGAAAGAGAGCCGGGGCACATAACTTTACTGCCAACTTCTTCATGGGGCCCAACAACTGGTTCTGCTCGACTTGCTTTCACCATCTGTCCCTCTCGGCGGCGTACTGTCCGTTACAGGCCATGCCCCGCAAAAATAGAAGGTGATTCTTCCTGACCGTCCAGAAGATTGGGATTGACAATGGGTTGAAAAGACCCTGCCTGGCTCAGGTGAGCCGAAGGATTACTTTCGCAAATTTGTATTTGTCCGCTGAGGGTTAGACGCGGATCACGGCCGTCTATGGACACGAATTGTTCTCCTGTGAATCCTACAAGACGCAAGTGGGGCTTCGGGTCTGCAAAGGCAGACGTGACGCGACGCAACGCCCGACGCGTTCCAGGGAACCTTGTAGGATCCTACAACTGCCACTCGAATCCGATTCGTGCTGATTTCCCCGCGGTCCAACAACGACGGAGAAATTCATGCAGATTCTCGCGATCTCAAAGCCGCGAAATATCGAAGAAGCCCAACTTCTCCGCAGCCATCACCAACTGCGCGCCCGCGTCTTTTCCGATCGTTTGGGCTGGGAAGTCAATGTCGTCGGAGGCTGTGAGTCAGATACTTTCGACGATCTTCAACCCACCTACATCCTAGCCGTATCGAGCAACGATCGAGTGGTTGGATGTGCTCGCCTACTGCCTGCGCTCGGCCCCACGATGGTGGCCAACGTTTTCCCCTCGCTCCTTTCTGCCGGTCACCTCGACGCTCATTCCTCCATGGTCGAGAGCTCGCGCTTTTGCGTGGACACCTTCCTTGCTGAGAGCAGGGGAGACGGCTCCATTCATGAGGCGACGCTCACAATGTTCGCGGGGATCATCGAATGGTCGGTGGCAAACCGCTACACCGAAATCGTCACGGTGACGGATCTTCGGTTCGAACGGATCCTCGCCCGCGTCGGTTGGCCGCTTCAGCGCATTGGCGAGCCAAGGCCGATCGGAGCGACCGTGGCCGTGGCGGGCACTATGCCGGCAAAGGCAGACACATTCATGAGGCTCCGCCCCGCCAACTACCGCTCTCAAATCATCAGCACTTTTGGCCAATCAGCGTAAGGAGAAATCAGTGGAACAGCTTCGCTCTCATCCTCGCCTCGTCCGCAAGCTTCAGGAGGCGCTTGGCGACCAGCTCTGCGTTGCTTTGGACGATAGCAACGTAGTCGAGATAATGCTGAATCCCGATGGTAAGCTGTTCATAGAACGGCTCGGGCACGGCGTCGCGCCCGCTGGCGAGATGTCGTCGGCTGCGGCGGAAATGGTGATCGGGACGGTCGCTCATGCACTCCAATCCGAAGTGGACACCGAACAACCCATCATTTCCGGTGAGCTTCCGATCGGCGGACATCGTTTCGAGGGTCTATTGCCGCCAGTGGTCGCGAAGCCCTCCTTCACAATCCGTCGTCGGGCATCTCGCCTGATCCCACTCGACGACTATGTCCGCTCCGGTGTGATGACCGAGGCCCAGGCTGCGACGATCCGCAGCGCCATTGACTCACGCCTCAACATCATCATTTCCGGTGGAACTGCCTCCGGCAAAACGACGCTCGCAAATGCAGTAATCCATGAGATCGTAAGGAGCGCGCCGGAAGACCGGCTCGTCATCCTCGAAGACACCGCCGAAATCCAGTGTGCGGCCGACAACGCCGTGCTTCTTCGTACCAGCGATACGGTTGACATGGCGCGGCTGCTCAAGAGCACGATGCGCCTGCGTCCCGACCGAATAGTCGTCGGCGAGGTGCGCGATGGTGCTGCCCTCACCTTGCTCAAGGCATGGAACACCGGACATCCAGGCGGCGTGGCAACAATCCACTCGAACACGGCGACTTCCGCGCTCCGGCGCCTGGAGCAGCTGACGGCCGAAGCAAGCCAACAGCCGATGCACGAGGTGATCGGGGAGGTTGTCGACCTCATCGTTTCCATCGAGCGTACGCCGCGAGGCCGGCGTGTGCGCGACATCATCCAGGTCGAGCGCTTCGCCAACGGCCGATACGAGATCGAATCCGACCAACTCACCGAAGAACGGGAGGCGCGGCATGTCGCGTAAGAATGAATTTATCTCCATCGCGCTTCTTGCTTCGCCACTCATTTTGGCGTCGGTAGCAACGGCACTGGCCAGTTCAGGCGGCAGTCTGCCCTGGGAAGGACCGCTCGAGCAGATCCAGGAGTCCATCACGGGGCCAGTCGCGGGCTACATAGCACTTGCGGCAGTCGCGATCGCCGGCGGCATGCTGATTTTCGGCGGTGAGCTGAACGATTTCGCGCGGCGGCTGATGTATGTCGTGCTTGTTGCCGGCATCCTCCTCGGCGCCACGACCATTGTCGGCCTGTTCGGCGCGACCGGCGCTTCGATCGGCCTGACCAATGATCGCGTCACTTCGACGCGCCCGAGTGCAGAAGGGGAGGGGGCACATGGCTGAGGCGCTATCCGAACGTTACCGCAATCGCATTCACCGTGCGCTCTCCCGGCCGAACCTCCTGATGGGCGCGGACCGGGAACTGGTTTTGATCACCGGGCTTGCCGCGGTCATCCTGATCTTTGTGGTGCTGACTGTCTACTCGGCGCTCTTCGGGGTTGTCGTGTGGATCGTGATCGTCGGCTTGCTCCGCATGATGGCGAAGTCCGATCCGCTGATGCGGCAGGTCTATGTCCGGCACATTTCCTACAAACCCTACTACAAGGCGACCACCTCTCCGTGGCGGCGGTATTGAGGAGGCTGGTATGGTCGCGCTCAAACGGTTTCGGGCAACCGGCCCATCCTTCGCGGATCTCGTCCCCTATGCCGGCCTGGTCGACAACGGCGTGCTTCTGTTGAAAGACGGAAGCCTGATGGCCGGCTGGTATTTTGCCGGGCCGGACTCCGACAGCGCCACAGACTTCGAACGCAACGAACTATCGCGCCAGATCAACGCAATCCTGCCCCCTATGGCAAGGGCTTTTTGTCGGGTGGTTTGATCGGTTGCTTTCATATGTCCGGCCTGTTTGTGCGGTATGAAGTT
>NZ_LPUX01000042.1 GCF_001651865.1 Sinorhizobium glycinis | reverse complement strand
CTGTGCGCATGCGCCACACTCGCATACGCACTCGCCAAAGGGAATCCCATACAGACTCTTATGTTAGGCGGATACCACTAGCCATGATAGTCATAAGAGCTTTGTTACCGCTACAATCGCATTAATTCGGTCGCGAACGTAACCGCAATTGTTCGAGCAATAACGTTAATTGGTTTTCGAGTTCTCGAAGAGAACGTTCCGTTGCTATAAAGTGAACCTCGGCGCCCGCTACGGTTGAAATTGATAACATTCCCGAATTGGAGCCATCGGCGGCCAGACCAGCTCTGACGCTGAATCCGGCTGCAGCAAAGGGCTTGAACTTTCTTTCCTCCTTCCCCGTTCTCGTAGCGATTTGATGTTGGAGCTGTCCGCATGCGGCCATGAACGAAGCAGCTATTCTGCTGCCCATTTCTGGACCGAATGCTACTGTGGTTGTTTCCCCTTGATCAGCAATCAAACTGACAAATGCTAGTTGATCATCCGCGGTCGTTCCTATTCCGTTTACGTCTGTTATCAATATTGCGTCGATCTCGACCATCTTACCTCTTCCCAGAAGCCACGCTACCCGATAAAATACCTTCGAGTCAGATGTACTTAGCGCCGACCAGCCCATTGTTGGTTTTGGGGCCGAATTGGAGTTGCGCCTGATACGACAGGAAGCCGTCGCTTTTACACACGCCTGACTTCGTCAGGCACCATGGCACTCAGCCAACTCGATCCATTAGTTCCGATTGAATGGTCATTGCGGTATACAGCGAAGCATCCAAAGGCAAATCTCCAAACGCGACCTGACAAAGGAGATAGTTAGCACCTGCTTCGTCGACTTGATCAAGCAGAGCCCGTCGCACGACAGGCGCCGTTCCTACGACGCACAATTCACTTTCGATTGCTGCATCGAAGGTCAGAGGCAGATTTGGCGGAACTGGAATTGCATGGAGGTCGTACAGGAATTTGAAGTTATTCAGCCATCGTTCGAAGGCAGGAGCCGCAAGCGAGTATGCATGTTCTGCAGATTGCCCGACGACAATCATGCGGAGCAGTCCGAGAAATGACGCGTTGCAGTTCGCGCCAGAACTGAGTCCTTCCTCGGAACGGAAGGCATCAGTAATCCTGCGAACAAGCGAGGCGGGTCCCACACATGCGACATTTGCGCCGTTTGTAGCGGCCCAGCGTGCAGACTCAGGTCGGTTGGTGGCGATCCAAGTCGGCGGGTGCGGGCGTTGATGAGGCCTCAGGATCAAGGGGACATTGTTTAGTTCAAAGTGGTCGCCGCGGTAGGAAAGATTGCCGCCCCTCATCGCCTCCATCAGGATTTCGCTGGCTTCGAAATAGCGTCCAGCCACCGCGTCCGGATCGATCCCGAAGTAACCTAGCTCGATCGGAAGAGAGCCGCGCCCTATGCCCAACTCGGCCCTACCGCCGCTCAAATGGTCAAGCATGCAGATCTCCTCAAACGCACGCAGCGGATGAGAAAGGCTAAGCAGCATGACAAGCGGGCCAAGACGAAGTTGACGGGTGCGCTGCGCGACGCTCGATAGGAACAGATTCGGCGATGGGCTTCTCCCATGCGGCGAAAAATGGTGCTCCGCTAGGTGGTAAGCGTAAAAGCCGAGACGATCACATGCTTCCGTTAGCGTGAGGCGGTCTGCGTATTGCCGTGCCATGGCGTTACCGTCCTCGTCCAAATGGTCGAATATGCCGAAAGCTAGCTTTGAAGGAAGGATTTTTCTCATTTAACGTCTCACTTTACCCTGGTAGCCCCGGACTTCAATTCGAGCGAAATGAGACCTGGGGGCTTTATTTGGCCGAACATCGCTATTCACGGTGAGCCTGCCCTTGCAACGGTGGCGGAAGCCAAATCGTTAAGCCGCCGACGGCACACATCCCTGCGTGCTCGGCTATTGCTCAACAGTTTTTCAGTGCACCTACCGGCAGATGTTTCCGTCCCAGCGACCTTGTGTTGTGGAGCACGCCTTTAGACACATGCAGGCGCCAGGCTATGAACTCAGCTTCCTCACGGGCGTGGCGTAGTTAGCGCTGTGGGAGACCAGTCTTCCGGTCGTCGCTCTCTTTCCTGTCGCCACTGTCTTTTCCTACGTGCAAAAGAGCCGAGCCTGAAGCGGCTATACGTCCCATCATCGAGATTGTCTGAGCTCCCGAAATGTCCTCGACAGCCGCAAGAAACGCATCCATTTGTGGTTTCGTCCCGATGCTGACGCGAATGCAATCTTCCAGACCTTCATCGGGAAGAACGGCCACGAGTATCTTTTTCCGTTTCAAGCAGGCGTGCCACCAAACGCCGTCTCGTCCTGCAGGCACCCGCGCCAGCAAAAAGTTTGCATGGGAGGGCGTTACAGAGAACCCAAGTCGCGACAGCGCCCCCCTCACCCGCTCTCTCTCATGCCTGATATGGCGGTGGTTCTCATTATAGGTGGCGCGGTGGGCCAGGATGCTGACGCCAACCGCATGGCCGATCACATTCATATTGAACATGTTCTGGATATTGCGCAGCCTCCCTATCACCTCAGGATGACCGAAGCCGAAGCCGACGCGAATGCCGGCCGCAGCATAGCTCTTCGAAAACGTTCTTAAGAGCAGAAGATTCGAATAGCGGCTAACGAGGCGCAGAGCGCTGTCGGGAGCGAAGTCCACGTAGGCCTCATCGAGTACCACCAACTGGTCAGATAGTGCGACGAGGCTTTCAATATCAGCAATCGGGACAAATGTTCCTGTCGGGTTGTTCGGATTAGCCAGCAGGATGAACTTTGCCTGCTTTGCAGGACCGAAGAGCAATTCGTGTATCGGCAACAAGGAAGACTCGCCCCATTTTATTTCAAGTAATCGAGCACCTTGCAATTGGGCGAGCTTGCGGTTGTATGCAAAGCCGGGCGACAGCATCGCGACACTGTCACCCGGACCAAGGAATGCTTTATATATGAGCGAAAGAAGTTCGGACGAACCGTTACCGGCGATCACCTGATCCGCGGAAAGATCATAGGATGCAGCGGCGGCTTCCCGCAAACTGATGTTGTCATCCTCTGGATATAAATACTGCCGCTCGAGAGCAGCAACTGCGCTCTGCATTACCGCTTTTGGCAACGCAAATGGATTCTCGTTTGTATCGAGTTTGACATAGCCGGCGTCGGATGCCTGACTGGACGGCAGAGAATTTAGCTGTCTGTACACTTCCGTAAGAGACGAAAGTACGCGCTGCAGCTTTGCATCAGACATAGTTCTCTCCATTCAATTCGCAGAGGATAGTCGCTTTGTCCGACAGTCAACGCGAGTTGGGCTAACAGTGCCGCGCATTCACTGACTCCAACTTGATGAGCGTTCTTCTATTTCGCCCGCATCTATTCAGTAAAATCGTTTGTTTTCATCGCAGCTATTGATGATATGAATTTAACGCTTTATCGACTTTTGATTACTCATCTTCGTCAGTCCGATACCGCCGCTGGCCTCGGCCGGTCACCTCGATCCATTTCATGCCTGGTTCACCCATGCCTTCAAAAATGGCGTCTGTGATCTCCAACCCGTTCCGTTCCGCGCCTGCCGATGAAGAATACTCGCGGCCTCGGTCAGCAAAAGGCGGAGTATTCGTCGCTCTCATGACAAAACGCTAAAATCTCTCAAGGTGCGATAAAGCAGGCGGTGATTTCTTCTATTGCTTGAGCACTGGAGCCAATACTGCCACCAAGGCTGCGAATAGTCCGACGATAAAAAAGCATAAACGCATTGTGGTTGCCTCGGCGAGGAGTCCAATTGCAAAGGGCCCCAACGTCATTGCGCCATATGCGAAGATTGCAACGGACGCGATGGCTTTCCCCGCCGGCACTACAAGATCGGCTGCTGCCCGACTGAAAGCCAATGGTAGGACGGCCGCATAGCCGACCCCCATCAGCACGAAGCCCGCCACGACTAACGGCAAGGTTTCACCGAGGACGATCAACAAAATGCCAAAGACAGCCGAGAAACCGCTTATGCGTGCAACAGTGGCTGATCCCCATCGCGTAACCAGAGAATCCGCCTTAAGCCTCATCATCACCATGGCCGCAGAAAAGCCCATGTACCCCAAGGCGGCGTCCGATTCTTCGGTCCCGACTACATCATGCAAATATACAGCACTCCAGTCGAGAGCTGTACCCTCTCCTAGTCCAGAGGCGAGAGCAATGAGCCCCACAAGAAAAAGGCCACTGTTAGGTAACACCAATCCCACTGCACCACTTTCATGCGTTCGGATGGTTGATTGCCAATCGAGCAGAAGGAAGGGTCCGAGCAACCCGCCGATCGTCACGGCCGTAACAAGAAAATGGACGTACACTGGGGTCTGAAAGACTGTAGCAATGTAACCGCCTGCTGCGCCGAGAACGGCCCCCACACTCCACATGGCGTGAAACGACGACATCACTGGCCGTCCCATGTGTTTCTCCACTTCGCTCGCCCAACTATTCACCGCTACGTCCATCGAGCCATGACACATGCCAAAGAGAAATAGGGCGATCGCCAGCAGCGGTATTGTGGGCGCAAGCCCTAGAGCGGCAATCGAAACCAGGAACGGGATCGCGATCATTCGGGCGACCCGCACTGCACCCAAGCTATCGGACAGCCTTCCGGTAATGGGGAACGAAATTAATGCGCCCAACCCTAAAAGCAACAGCAAAACCCCAAAGCTCGCTTTGGCAACGTGAAAGTGACCCATCACGGCGGGAACGCGAGAAGCCCAGGTCCCGAGGAGGATCCCGTTCAACAGAAAGCCTGCAGCGACACCGCGCCAGGGAGTAAGCAACCTACGCATTTCTTCTCCAACATCCCGTAGCTTCTGACGTCGATTGATTGTCCGGTCGTATTCCGGCGCTTGCGTAGCGGACCCTGAGAACTCAGGTCTCGCTCGCCCATTCCGCGGCAGGCTACAAATGAAAAGATCTCGATCTCCCGTTCTGAGGTCTCAGAATAGGAAATCCGGGCCGGCTGGACTCTTCTTTTCCGCCCTGACCGGTGAAACCGGTGTAGAAAGCATCGCTCGCTTCAAGTCGGATCGTGGTCGGCGACTAAAGCTGCGCTCAAGCTAGCACGAATGAACTACAGATGAATTGATTGAGATCATAGACAGGTTTGCGCAAAAAACCACGTTCAATGGCTTTTCAGTGTGGTGAGTCCCGGAGCGATTTTGCCTATAACGCTACTCGGCAATTGCAAATATCGGCCGCCACAATAGACCAACGAACGGCCGTTGCCCTTGCAAATGTCGACAAAACGGCCGAGCATATTCGCATGGGCGTGTCGTTCTATGACATCCTCAAGCTCGCAGTCGATGGTCGCCGCAGCATCCCGAAGGACGGGCGCGGCGCTCAGCCCGCCAAGATTCGGAGAATTGATCGGCGAGTATCGCCTTGGTATTTCAGGACGTTTAAAGGGTGAAGGGCCGTACGAGAGTATCGGACAGACTGGTGACTCATTTCCCAGTGCGGTGGTGCTTGTCTGACTTTATAGAGACACTCTGTCTCCACACAGAAGCGGCCCCATCCATACATCACCGCTCGTGTGCGCCCAAAGACTTGACCAGCATCACGATTCGGCGGCGCAGACGATAGTCGCCCACGCGAGAAAAGGCCCTGATGAGCTCGATCCCTTCCTTGCTTACAACGAATTCAACGACTTCGGGTGGGATGTTAATCTGATTTGAAGCGGACCGCTCCTCCGACCGGATTTTATTAAGCGTATCCTCAAAGAAGTAGGAAGGCTCCACTTTCAGAGCCTTCGAAATCTGCTGAAGCCGACCCGCACCGACGCGGTTCACGCCCTTTTCGTATTTTTGAACCTGTTGAAACGTCACCCCGATAGCTTCGCCGAGAGTCGTTTGGGACATGTTCTGCCACTCACGCCTCTGGCGGATTCGTTGACCGACATGGGCATCCACAGCGTTTGGCTTACGTCTTGTTTGTTCAGAGTTAGTACTCAGCACATTCGTCTCCTCAATTTCGGCTATCTTAGTTCTTCGGGAGATATGATATGAGCTCCACCTCCCGCACATACACTCCTTTAACATACCTCAACTGAAAGTCAGAAACTCAATTGAGACATCTGGAGTCTTCGGCGGCCACCCTAAGCACATTCAGATTATGCTTCAAGTGTGAAGCCTTAGCGGTGGTGCTGATGCGCTTTCGTGAGTAACGCGAGAACCGCTGCTGCAGGGTCAAGCAGTCTCGTTGCCAGCAGGTCACCAGCATCGCAGGAGCAGTCGTGCTAGAGAGCATTCGCCTGTTTGCGCCGAGACACCACATTCTCTCCTGCCGTCGGGCGGAGGGAGGCTGCGATGCGGGACCTCCCTTGCTGCTTCAGGAGTCGCATAGAGCCTGGAATCGAACATCTGGTGACCGCGAGAGGTGATCTTGACTACCCCCATCCCAAGGTAGGACGCTGCCAGCCTAGCTTTCCTTTGGACGGTCATCGGTTCGTTCCCTTGAGGGACGGTCCAACAGTCATTACGGTGGGGTCGGCGGAGAGCAGCCGTTTCGCGACTGCCCGTACGTCCTCCACGGTGACGGCCTGGATCAGTTGTTTGCGACGCTCGACGTAGTCGATGCCGCGATCTTCGAGTTGGATTTGGACCAATGTTTGGGCGACCGCACTAGATGAGTTCAGATTTTCGATCGCATAACCGCCGATGAGCTTTTTCTTTGCCGCAGTGAGCTCGTCCTCACTGACGCCCTCCTCTGACATTCGCCTGACCTCGGCTCGGATGAGGGAGAGCGTCTCTGCGGCCCGATCCGGGCGGGTTCCCGTGCCGATGACGAGCGCCGAAGCATGGTCGATGTTCTCCAAGGTTGAGTAAATGCCGTAAGCGAGGCCCCGCTTCTCGCGCACCTCATTCCAGAGCCTGGATGTGAACGCGCCTCCGCCAAGGATTTGGTTCATGAGATTGGCTGCAAAGAACTGCGGGTCCTTTCGGGGGATTCCCGGGTAAGCTAGGCTCAGTTGGGTCTGAGGTAAGTCATACGCGACGCGAATGGCGCGCCCCAGCTTAGGCACTGCGTCAACGACCGGCGTTAGGGAGGGGCCAGCAGGCAATCCGCCGAATATTCGATCCAGATCACGCTTGAGTGTGCCGGGATCGATCGCTCCCACCACGGCAATGGTAAGGTTGCCGCGCGCGAAAATCCGCTCATGAACCGCCTTCAGATCGGAGGTAGTGACAGCGGCAAGTGTTTGCACGGTGCCCTCCTCCCGACGCGAATACGGATGATCACCATAGATCGCCCTCATCCATGCGAACTGTGCGGCCGTCTCCGGATCCTTGGCTCTTGCCAGGATGCTGGAGACGATTTGGGCACGAAGGCGGTCCACCGGCTGTTGGTCGAAGCGCGGCTGCTCGATTGCCAGCCGGAGAAGTTGGAAAGCCTCATCCTTTCGCGCCGCAAGCACCCGCATATAGCCGTAGACTGCATCGGGCCCCGCCTCAAAGAGCATCTCGGCGCCAGCATCGTCCAGCCGCTCCTGAAAGGCATCGCTGTCAAGATTTCCGGCCCCTTCGTCCAACAGCTCTGTGATCAGATTCACAATGCCTTCCTTCCCAGATGGATCCTGCGTCCTGCCGCCCCGAAATGCGAAGCGGGTGGTGACGATCGGTAGCGAATAGTCCTGCACCAGCCACGCCTTTATCCCGCTCGATGTCTCGACCTCCTCTATGGCCATGCCCGCAAGCGCTGGACACGCGGCAAGGCCCAGCAATATGCATGCCACGACGAGTGAGGGCTTGGCCCCGATGCGCAGTCGGCTGAACGATATCATCGGCTTTTATCTCCTGAGGTAGCGCTTTCGCGGGGCAGCAGATACCCCGCTACGGACCGGTCGGGACTGAGGTATTTCCTGGCAGCCGCTTGCACCTCTGCCGCCTTTACGGCGCGGATCCTAAGTGGCCACGCCTCTACGTCGTGTGCAGTATCCCCTGTCGCAAGCGCCGCCCCATAAATGCCGGCCATTCCCGACTGGCTGTCGCGCGCGAAGATTATCGAGCGCACGAAGCGGTTTTTGGCCTTCTCGAGCTCGACATCCGTAATGCCGAACTCGATGATCTTCCGAATTTCAGCGTCTATCGCATCCTCCACCTCCTCAATCTTCGCCTCGCCGCGCGGCGAGCCAAAAACCGTGAAGCTCGACGGATCGAGCGACCTTCCGTTGAAATAGGCCCCGCCAGATGAGGCTATTGCCTGTTTGACTACCAGCTCCTGATAGATCCGGCTGCGCGTTCCCCCGCCGAGAATCTCCGACAGGATATCGAGGGCTTCCGCTTCGCCCTGCTCAGCTGTTCCGTAGGACGTCGTTACCCAGGATTTTTGGAAGCTCGGCACCGTGACGCGCGGGTCGGTGAGCGCGACGATACGTTTAGTGTTCTGCTCCGGCTCCTGCGGCCTCACCCGCGCCGGCAGATCCGGACCGCGAGGCAGGGTCCCGAAGGTCTCGTCCGCTAGCCGCCGCACCCTGCCGGCGTCCACGTCGCCTGCCACGACCAGAATGGCATTGTTGGGGGCATAGTAGCGGTCGTAGAACTTTAGTGCGTCTTCGCGATTAAGCTGTTCCATTTCATGCATCCAGCCGATCGTCGGGATGCGGTAAGGGTGGTTCTGATACAAGGTCGCCTGCATCTCCTCCTCAAGTAGCTGCTCCGGACTGTTCTCGACGCGCCAGCGTCGCTCCTCAAGAATGACATCGCGTTCGGGTACGATCACCGCATCGGTGAGAACGAGATGGCGCATCCGGTCAGCTTCGAATTCCATTATTGTTTTGAGCGACTCTGGCGTGACCGTCTGATGGTAGGCGGTGTAGTCGGAACCCGTGAAGGCGTTCTCCTCACCGCCGATCTCCGCGATCTTTGCGCTAAACTCTCCGGACGGATGCTTCTTCGTTCCCTTGAACATCAGATGCTCCAGGAAATGAGCAATGCCGGATTTGCCGGGTGGCTCGTCGGCATTGCCGACCTTATACCAGATCATCTGCGTGACGATCGGCGCCCGGTGATCAGGTATGACGACTACCTCCATGCCGTTGCCCAGCATGAAATTTGCAACCTCGGCTTCGCGAAGGGGGCTCTCGTCGGCCGCCATTGCTGAGGTCATCAGAAATTGCAGTGCGACCATACATAGGACAAATGCACAGATACGCGAACACACTCCATCATGGCTCGTCGACCGCTGTGGCAAATGCGACCGTGCAGTGCCAGCTCGACCATCGCTTGGCGAGTACCACCTCTTCCTTCTTCTCCAAGGTTCTGCAGTAGGGTGGCCGGGCGCGGGCCCCGACCCCGGCATAAAGAACGGTTCTGACATTTCGACATTCTTCGCACAATTCTCGTCGACGCTGGCACGTCAGCAGAGCAAAATACGTGCCACGGAAAAACCGTTTAGATTCAAGCACCTTTGGATCGAACTAGCTATGTCAGCATTCTAACATTGTCGTATGTCGAACAATGACAGCCTGGCGGCTAAAAGTGGACCGCCGCGTCCAAAACCGACAGGCGGCGATCCGTAGAGGCTGGCCTTCTGCCGAGTAGGCGAGCGCGCTCGGTCCCGCCCGACATGGTTCCGCGCGGTCATTGGCACTATAACGGTGCCATACTTCCCGTTCACGCCTGCCGATCGTCTTATTGCTCCGTTCCTGGGTCTATGCGGCGTCGCATATTCGTGTCCGCCAAGGCGCTCCCTGCGACATGCAGGGCTTCGTCGAAAAAGCCGATAAGAAACCCAAGCGCCGCAATGCGCTCTCTGTGCCGGCCATGATCAAGGCAATGGTAGCTGGGTCCGATTTGCAAGATGAATGGTGTTGAACCCAGTCTACCAATTTCTTCATCGGCATCGCCAACCGCCACTCGCCAAAGACATCGACGCGCTCATGCGTGGGTCCATGCACAACGGATCAGCGTCTCACAAGTAGCTGAGACTCCCCGACGTGCTCATGGCGATCTCACAACGGCAGAGCGCTTGGGCGGAAACGCCGCGTACGATCCATCGGACAATGAGATGGTTATTAGCCCTATTGCCGATGGGCCTTGATTCAAGTCAAGGCCCCGCACCACGCATTACCTCATCCTTGAGCACGGAAGATTACCTTAGAGAAATCACGGAAAGGGACTGGAGTGTATGATCGCTAGGATCAAGACGTTTGCGCCCCCCACAAACCGGTCATTAGCTCCAGCCACCGCCGATCGGCTGGCCTTATTGGCAGGTTCTCACGAGGACCAACTGGCTCTCTGTGACCGTCTCGAGGCCATTGCAAACGGCCTTCCGTACGGAGTCGACCGTAGTATATGCGCTCACGCCGGAAAGATGCTTGGCCCGCACTTACGGAATCTTCACGAGAGAGAAGAAGCTGCTGTTTTCGCGTGGACAGAGGAGAAGCTGGGGGACGATCCATCAGTGTTAAGTACTTTGGGTCTGCTCAAGTATGAGCATTGCGAAGACGAATGCTTCGCCGAGGAATTGGCGGAAGTGTTGGGTCGGCTGGCGACGGCGGATGCTACTGTCAATCCGGAGGCAGCGGGCTATATGCTCCGTGGTTTCTTCACCAATTTGCGTCGGCATGTGCGCTTCGAGCAGCAGTGCTTTCGTAACCTAACTGCTGATCGCTCAGGCTGCTGACGCATCCCGTTCCTGACCGATGCCAACGGGGCATTCGAAGATCCTCTCTGAGTGCCCGCGCCGCCAATTGCCTCCTGACTCCAAGGCAGGGATTCACCCTGAATCACGCGAGGAAATCAATGTCGTGCCAATTCTGTCTCATTCCGAGTTCGGCGGACTTGCTCTGGCTCTCAGGTGGCTGGGCAGTTCGTTGTTCTACGTCGGCTGCTAGCTGCGGGACGGGGTCGACGGTCGGCGATGTCTACGTCTTTCGTCAGCTTGCGCGACGGCAAAGGCTCTTTGGGGACTGTCGTTTCGACTACGATTGCATTTATAGCGGCCAAAGTCGTTTTCCGGAGTCCGTTCGTCAGATCAAGCAACAATTTTGTCGGCCGCTACATGGGTCTGGCAGTTCTTCGGGCAGACGCGGGCGCAGGCTCCGCAGCCGATGCAGCGGCCGGCGTGATCGACAACCATGATCGTGCGGCTGAGCTCGCCATCGAAGTCGTCGTCCTCGCCATCGCAGGCCCCGAGGATCTCACCGGATTCGTCGATGCCGTGCAGATGCATGACCTCGCGCGAGCAGACCTTGAAGCAGCGGCCGCAACCAATGCACGTCATGGCGTCAATGGCCGTCAGATATTGCGGCATCCATGTGGAGCCGTCGCGGGTAAAGAAATGACTTGTCATCGTTGGTTCTCCAATCAGGATCTGTCTCTCCGCATCCGCCACAGGCAAAAAAGTAAAATCTCTTCCGAGATCGGACGTGACCTCATCCGTCACATCCGCTGAAATTCCGGTCTTGTCGGCCGACTTTTCGGGGCGGTCTGCTAGTCAGCGGCCATTGCAAAGACTTGGCTAGGCATTTTTGAGCCTCGCCCTGTGGAAAGATCGCGGCAGCGGGACCGGTGCGCGTGGGGAGGAGTGGTCCCGCTGCCTGACGTCGGCTCTCCAGGGGAAATGAGAGCCGGCGGTTCGTCATCGCCTAGATCGACCGTCAACCGCGCCACTTGGGTGCGTGGATGGCGGTTATCGCTTCGGTCTCCGGCGAGCTTCCTATTGGAAGACTGACGGATGGTGTTCCGTCAATACGACTCTGCCCGGTCGTGAGAAGCACCCCGAAGCCCTCGTACACGGAGCGAACGGACGGTTCGAGCGCAAGCCCGGCGGTGGTGTGGAAAGCTTTGAGCCTCCACGGCACGTCCGCATCGAAATCGCGGATGATCGCGTACCACGCTGGCGCGCTGTCCCGCGGCATTGATTCCAGGATGAAGCGGCCGGAGTTACTCTTCAGGTTGCCGCCGACACTACCGACTTTCGGTCCGAGATCAAAAAAAACAGCGAGCGCATTCTGGGCGGCGGTGCACGTGTCGATGCCTCCCTCGCAGCCGAATGCGACCTGACCTAGACCTGCCACGTTGCTTGCCTCATTCGTACCCTGCCGATCCCCGGCTTTCCAGCCTCTTAGATGGCATGTCGGCAAGACTCGTGCCACTCGGGTGCTCGACTTGAAAAGAAGCTTGTTATGTTAGCATTTCAGGCATTTAGCCGGGAGGCAAGGAAGGGAACAGTCGACAAGAATGTGTCGCTTTACCGACAAGAGTGTCGAAGCGGCTGTTTGAATTACTACACATGGTTCTCATCGGCGGCTACCGAACTAGTACTCAAGCGGTACAGATAAAGTGCCCGGGGCAGACGGCGGCGCGCGTCGCTGAGGTTGATGCACGGGCTCATACCCTCCGTTTCGGAAAAATCCACTATTTACTCGCCCTCAAGCCGCCCACGGGCGTAGCCCTAATCCTTGGCCGATCGCCTTGGCGCCGGCAGCATGCCTTTTGCCGGATCGATCGTCAGGCCCGAGCCACTTCGGGATAGGTTTCAATGGCGGCGGTCGCATCATCCACCAGCTTTGCACCGGCTTCCGCGAGCTTGCGAAGTGTCGCGAAGCCGAAGCGGTGGACGTCGCGCACTGTTTTCGAAAATACGACCAGCCGTCCGGTCGTTAGAAGCACTCGTCCGAAGCCCTCATGGCTGATCATCGTGATCGGCGACGCTACCAAACCGGTACGTGCTTCGATTGAAAGCGCGACGGCGGTATAAAAGATATTGAACCGCAACATGACGTCCGGACCGGGATCGCCGATGATCGGGATTTCTCGACGCTGCTCTTCAGTGATGACGAAGTTGGCCAACAACTCCGCGTCCGATGCGCGGTCTTGCGATCCGTAGGTATCCTGCGCGCGGACCAGCCGCGCGAGGCATTTGACAAACGGCGTGACAAGGGCCGCCTCGTCCACCTTGACATCAGGCGTGCCCGTATTGATGGACGTTTTTTTCATGATTAAGTCCTCGTCCTCGAATGGTTTTTTCTCTGCGACGCCCGCTTGCGCCAGCACCTTGCGCAACCACGGCGGAGGGGCCGTCTTGAGCATTTTCTGGGTTCGTGAAAGTACGTCTTGAATGGCTTCCGGCTCTCCCACTCTAATCGGATGAATTTTCGCAGAGACGACCCTGGCTGCGGAAGGGCCGCCGATAGCCCGACAAAAGAGGAGATGACAGCCTGTCAACGCGGTCACCTTTGGGGTGATGCGGTCCTCGCCCTCGATCGGATGCTTCCCGGATTCGTCGGAGACGTCATCGAAGCTCACAGCTTCCACGAAATCCCAGCCGTCGCGCGACACGTCGTAGACTGCAAAGTGCTTGGCCGACCCGAAATGGGCGTTTAGGACTTTCATGTCCTGCGTCGCGATCGCTATGCGCAATGCGCCGGAACGCCGCGGCTGGATTTCGTCAGTGACGAGCGAGAGGCGACGAACGGAATTCATCCGGCATTTCTCCGCTTTCGCATTGCATCGATTTTCTCAAGCGACGGCGCGGGCTGGTTGGCCTGGATGATGTTGGCCGCCTCGAAGATCAGGTCGCGCGTGCCACGATAGAGAACTGTGAGTTTGTGCTGGCTGCCGAGGCGGTCGAATATCGGGAAGCCGATCCGCAGCAGAG
The DNA here is from genome assembly GCF_001651865.1 of Sinorhizobium glycinis. Lineage (GTDB taxonomy): Bacteria > Pseudomonadota > Alphaproteobacteria > Rhizobiales > Rhizobiaceae > Sinorhizobium > Sinorhizobium glycinis. Next base: position 2,841 of record NZ_LPUX01000042.1, on the reverse strand, counting down.
GGATGCCGAGGCGCTCCGCTGCCTGGCGTCCGTGCGAATGGGTAACGAGAAGATCAGCGCCGCCTGCTAGCTCTTCGAGATCACCGAGATCGCCGATCTGGACCTTTTCGGCCGGGACTTTCTCGATAATTTCTGACTCACCCGTAGTCGTAACGGCCGAGATGATCTCGGCGCCAAGTCCCGTAAAAAAGGTGGCAAATTGGTACAGCTGGTCCGGCTCGGTGGCGATCGCGATCTTCTTGCCGGCGAAATGGAAGTGTCCGTCGAGAAGCGCGTCTTGCAGCTGTGAGCGGTGACGGTGGATTTTCGCCGGCGCCGGCACGCAGGAAATCTCGGAAAGAAGCGAGACAAACTGGTCGACGTTCTTCAATCCCGTTAGTGACTGGACCAATACGTAAGGCACACCCGTCAACGTCTGCAGTAGCTCAGCCGGGCGCCGCATATGTTCCCCGATGGCGATGCACTGCACCGCCCTACCCAACTCCTGTATATCCTCGATGCTTGTACCTCCATACGTTGTCGGCATCCAGCGGTCGGGCACCGTACCGTCGAGGGAGCCTGAGACGTCCGGCACGATCACCGGCCTCAGCCCGAAACCTTCCACCATCTCGCGCAGATGCTCGATATCGCCTACCGTGAGGTGCCATCCGGGCAGGATCGCAACCTTCTTTTGCTTCCACGGCTGCTCGCTAGGTTTTGTAATCCTCTCGATCAGTGTTGCCTTTCTCGAGCGAGGCGCCTGCTGACCCCGCAGTGTAATCTGTTGGATCATCGCGGCGACGGCCCTCGCCCAGCCCTCCTCCAAGGCGCCATCGAAATCCGGCGTGTTTGCCAGCACGACCTCTGTGCCTGCAAGTTTCTCCGCATGCGTCATTTTGATGTTGGCGATTTGCCTTGCGAAATCTTCAGAACGGGTTTCCACAAGTGCCGTCGTGCAGATCCCGATCAGCCGCGGATTCGCCCGCTTTTTCAAGTTCAGAATCGCCTCTTCCAGATGGGCTGCCCCGCCCAAGACTGTTGCCAATTCGTCCATTGCCGTCGTCTGCAGCGGGATCGTTTCCTTGAAATGGCGCACGCATAGCACTAGCGCGAAGCTAGTGCAGCCTTGGCTGCCGTGGAACAGCGGTATCGCGCCATCGACCCCGAGAAAGGCTAACGCGGCACCCAGCGGTTGGGACGACTTGAGCGGATTGACCGTCGCTGATTTAGATTGGCGATGGATGTGGACCATTTGCTTTCCTCAACACTCAACGAAGTAACCGGCGTCGTGCCGGCGAATTGAGCGCCCGACACTCGTAGCATCAGAGTCGGGGCGCGTGTTCGGCAGCGGTTCCTGTGTAGCAGGACGGCTTTCCCAGGGTGCCGGCTCCCTCACCTGCGACCAGACCGGGTTGTGAATCGCAAGGTCAATCTGGCGCACGAGTTCCACCGTGCCGTCATAGCCCGCATAGGGGCGGTGACGCTCTTGGTTGATATCAACCCAGGGCATCTTGGCCTTCAGCGCAATGAATTGCGTGCGCCCGCCCGACAGCATGATGTCAGCCTTATGTTCTGAGAGCATGGCATAGAGCTCTCGGGGCGACATCGACTCGAACATCTGGAGATCGTCCTTAAGCACCTGTCTGATGCGCTCCTTGTCCTCGACCGTCGATTTCTTGACCGAGGTGCCAACGATCTCCATGCCGATCTCCATCAGCGCATGAACAAGCGACCAGGATTTCACGCCGCCGGTGTTGATGAGCACCCGCTTGCCTTTAAGTCGCGGCCGGTATTCCTCGAGCTTTTTCCACGCAATCGCCTCCTCCTCCGCAATGAGTGCATCGGTGCGGTCGAGGATCTCTTGATCGGCACCCTTCTTTACGAGCAGATCGGCAATCTGTCGGAGTGCTTCCGAGGTGGCGGTGATGCCGTAGAAGGATCCCTCGAAGAACGGGATATCCCAGCGCTCCTCCATTTTGCGGGCAAGGTTGATCAACGCCGTAGAGCACACCAACATGGCTGCTCGAGCGCGATGAGCGGAGGCAATGTCGAGATAGCGGGCGTCACCGGGAATGCAGGCGCGAACACGGATGCCAAGCCTCTCCAAGAGTGGCCTTACCAACCAGAACTCACCAGACAGGTTGAACTCGCCAAGGATATTGATGTCGCAAGGGCCGGCATCATCTGGCTCCACCGTGCCGATGACATGGTCGAGCAACGCCTCGCCAGCCAGCTTGTTGCCGAGGTTCTTCGGACCGACGAAGCCCGGCGAATTGATCGGCACCACCGGTAGGCCGCACGTTTCCTCAGCGCGCTTGCAGACCGCTTCGATGTCGTCGCCGATAAGCGCCGTTACACACGTCGCATAGACAAAGATTGCCGGCGGCTGATACGCTTCTTTAATCTGGCGGATCGCTTTGAAGAGCTTCCGCTCGCTGTTCCCCATAACTATGTCTTGCTCGGTGAGATCGGTCGTGAAGCTGGTGCGCCAAAGCGTCGGACCGGACGACGCCGTACCTCGGTTGTCCCAGGAATTGCCTTCGCAGGCGAGTGGAGCATGAACCAGATGCGCAACGTCGGTGATCGGCTGCAGCACGATCTTGGCGCCATCGAAGGCGCAGCCTCCGGCCGCCGCGCCGGGGGTCAGCGGTTTCGAACAGCCTTTACTGCGTGCGTTGGAATCCTTGCTGCGATTTCTCTCACAGGCAGGCTCATCGAAGACATCTTGGATTTTGACATTGAGCGAAGACATTCGCTAATCTCCAGATTGCATCAGGAGACGGCCGGCGTTTTGCCGACCGCCGCTCTAGCGGGTCAGGTCATAGGAATAATCGGTCACCGCCGTCTGCATCGTTTCGCGAT
>NZ_LPUX01000041.1 GCF_001651865.1 Sinorhizobium glycinis | reverse complement strand
CGTCACCGTCACCGACGACAACGGCGCCGTTGATACCCAGACGGTGACGATCACCGTCACCGGCACCAACGACGCGCCGGTTCTGACGGTTGATCACACCGGTTCCGTCACCGAAGATGTCAGTGTTGTAGCAGGCAACCTCAGCGACAGCGGCAGCCTGAGCTACACAGACGTCGACATTACCGACACGCATTCGGTGACCAGCACGCTTATCAGTGCGCCGGTGTGGTCGGGTGGCGATCTTTCCAGCCTGCTCAGCGAGGCCCAGATCGCCGAACTGACCAACAACTTCACCACCGCTGGTTCCAACTGGAGCTACAATGTCTCCAATGCGCTCGTGCAGTTCCTCGACAGCGGCGAGACAATCACGTTCGCATACGACGTAACCGTCACCGACAGCCATGGCGCCACCGACACGCAGACCGTCACGGTGACGATCAACGGCGCCAACGACGCGCCCGTCGTGGCCAGCACGTCTGTCTGGCTGCCCAGCGACCCTGCTGAGACGAGCCCCGGATATGGGAATGGATATCCGCTGCAGGTGGCCGTTCCGACGGATGTCGATGGCGATAACGTCATTGTCACCGCGACCAACACACCGACCGGCGTGTTCTATTTCAACGGCAGCAGCTATGTCGCTGTGACCAATGGGACAGAGCTCTACAATCCTGCGACCGGCATCAATCTCCTTGATGATCTGGTCTATAGACCGACCGCAACGGCCAATGACACTGTTACCAGTACCCTGAACCTTCAAGCCAGCGACGGAACGACAACTGCCACCTATTCGGTTTCGATCAACGAGGTGCCGCCGAACCGGCTGCCTGCCACCGAGACAACCGTTGGCGGGGGTGGCAGTTCGTTGAATTCCGGACAGAATTACAATACCTCGATGACGCTGCAGCAGGCGTTTGTCGATGGCATCACCGCCAATCTCACCGGCGCGACTTTAAAAGTCCTTACCGACTTCCAGGAGGCTCCTTTCGCAACGGGAGTCCCCGCCGGCGAGCGCGACCCCACCACCTTCGATGCGAAAAACGCCGGTAGTCAGCGAGAGGGTGAATTGCAGGTCGAACTCTGGATCGGCAGCAACAAGTTCGCGGTCGTCGAGGATGACCTTAGCGCTGCAACGTTCGAGCAGAGTTGGTTCTACGACTCTGCATCCGGCTATATGGCGGCGACAGTGAGCTTCGCGAACATCTATCTGCTCGACGCTTCGGGCGTTGCGACCGGAACGACGTTGGCGCAATATCTCGCTGCCAATCCCGCACTTGCGGGCGACACGTGGACGCTCAACTATCGCGACAACGATGGCGGCAACTACCAAGGGCGATTTGCCAAGTTCGAGTTCTACTACAATGATCCAGGCGACCCGGGCATCGTGGTCACCGGCGACAACACAAAGGCGAATCTCATCTACGGGACATCCGGCGTCGACAATCTGACGGGCGGTGCTCTCGATGACACCATCATCGGCCGTGGCGGCAACGATGTGATCAACGGCGGAGGGGGCAACGATACGCTTCGTGGCGGCGCCGGCAACGACACCATCGATGGGGGGAGCGGACTCGACCTCCTGGATTTGTCGGACGCCACCGCGGGCGTGACCCTGACGCTTGTGCAGTCGACGGGAAATACCGTCGCGAATCTGACCAGCGTTGGTCTGGGAACGGAAACCTACCGCAACATCGAGGGCCTGATCGGCTCGGATCACAACGATACGCTGACCGGCAGCGCCTTCGCAGATCTCCTCGACGGCGCCGGGAACTCGGACCGGATGACCGGTGGTACAGGGGGCGACACCTTCGTGATCGGCGACAACGAACTGCAGATTGGCATCGACGACGTCATCACCGACTATAGCGCTGCAGAAGGCGATACCGTCGACCTGTCGGATCTTCTAGGCGACGTTGCGACCGACGGCACGCTCGACGGCTTCGTGAGGGTCATCCAGGACGCCAACGGGCAAAGCGCAAGCCTGCAGGTAGATACCGACGGCAGCGCCGGGAACGTTTCCGGATGGCAAACCGTAGCCGTGCTGGAAAACTTCTCGGTCACCGACGAGGTCGTGAAGGTTCTCTTCAACGAGAACGGCACGAAAACCACCGGTGATGTCTGATAACGGTTCGCGTGAGCTTTACATCGTCCCGGTTCGCGGCAAGCATGCGCGGACCGGATTTTCCGGGTGGGGGAATCAGCAAATGTTTCGAGCGACATTCATCAGTGCCGTGATCGCCCTTTCAGCCACGGCGAGCCACGCGGCGGATCTTGCGTATGATTACGCACCTGTTGCACGGCAATGCGAGACGCTCGACGCATCGCGCCTGCCCGGAGAAAGTGATATTTCCGTCCTCAGGCAGGAAGTTGTCTCACGGATGGAGCAAGCGATCACCGTTGCCGACGACCCCCGATGGATTTCATCGGTGCGCCCGGTCTTCGTTTGGGCATCGGAGGCAAAAGTCGCCTGCGGCAAGGCCTATGGCTATCTGCAGTCCGGTTGGCGCGATCAGGATTATCTCGCCAAGTGCGACTGCTTCCACGCCAAAATGCTGCGATTCATGAACTGAAGAGAAGAGTGCGGCTCAATCCCATGTCCACCGATATCTCTTTCGCGGCAGGACATGCCGTGGTCCGGTCGCTCTCTCTGCTGCTCGCCTCGATAGCCGTCGGAATCCTTGCCGGGTGTCAGGCGGCGACCCACGATGTGGCTGACATCAAGCCTCCTCACGCGAGCCAGGCCCGTGCGGCGCAGCACGGCCAAAAACCTCAAGAGACCATCGGCACCGGGCCAATCAGAATCGGGTTCATAACCGCCATGATGGCGAATGCGGGCGAAACCGAGCAAGAGCGGGACATTGTCGACGGCGCATTGCTTGCTTTGGACGAGCTCGGCGGCGGTCAACTGACGCTCGCCATGGAAAACACGGACGGTTCTCCCGAGCAGGTCCGGGACGCCGCCCAGAGACTCGCCGGCCAGGATGTGAAACTCATCGGCGTTTCGGCCGCGAACATTCCCTTGGCCGCGGTGCGGCAGGGTGCCGCCAGCAGGAATCCCCCCGTCGTGGCGTTCCGCAACAGCGCCCCCGACCTTCCGGCCGGCACCTTTTCCTTTGTGTCCGATCGGGTTGATAGCGCTGTCGAAGGCGCTGCCTATGCAGCAGCGTCCGGCCGTTCACGGCTTTTGGTTCTGCTGCCGGCAGATTTGACCGCGTCCGAGCGCCAACGGCTCGACGCTGGCCTGGCACGCAACAATGTCAAGCCTTTGCTCGTGAGCACCTCGGGCAGCGCTTCTTTTGCAGCAGGCAGTCCTGTGAAGGCCAAGGACGTGGATTCGGTGCTCTTGATGAGCGCGGGTGAAAGCGACGTCGGAGCGCTTGCACAACTAAGGGCCAACGGCTTCCTGAAACAGAATACGATGGTTCTCGGAAGCTCCGATTGGCCGTCCGTGGCCCACCGGCGCCCGGAACTCACTGGCGCGCATCTCTGCCTCTACGGACCGGAAAGCGGCTCGAGAATGACATCGAGCTTCCGCCAACGGTATGAAAGGACAGCAAGTGTTTACGCGGCCTACGGTTTTGATTTCGTTGCGTTAGTAGCAGGTCTCGTGCGAACGGGAGGCCAAGATGCAATCAGCGAGCAAAGCATAAAGTCTCCCAGCGGCTTCCTCGGCGCCGCCGCCGCCTTTCGCTTCGAAGGCGGATCGGTCGAGCGCACCTGCGCCATTCACCAAATTGCCCAGGGAAACCTGCGCGTGATAGATCCCGCCCCTCGATCGTTCTGAGTGGGTTCCGTGGCCCTTGGAAGAACCAGGCGGTGCAGATTGGCGGACTTGCACCACATCGGGTTATCGCGCGAACTCGAGCTGCGTCCGGTGAATGCACATGCGGGGAAGCACGCGTCGACCAAGGCGCCGCACGCCTCGGCCCCATTGTTGCAGAAGCTTATTTCTGCACAGCCAACTCGAGTGTTATTTAGCCCTGGTGTAGTCTTTCCCGTCTGCAGCCACACATTCCCCGACAAAGAGGAGCTCCGCCATGAGCGAAGACGCTTTCAACATGTCGATCCGCAAGTTCCTGAAGGAAGTCGGCGTTACCTCGCAGCGCAAGATTGAGGAAACGGTGCGCGAAGGGCAGATCGGCGGCAGGAAATTGAAGGTCCGCATGACGCTGACGGCGGAAGGCACCGGCCTGAACCATGTGGTGGACGGCGAGATCGAGCTTCCATAGGCGGCCGAAGCAATCTCGCGAATCATCCGACGCGGGTCCGACCGCGCCGATGTAGTACAATGGCCTATCGACGGACTTGGTGATGTGCCGACGAAGGGAAGAAGCTGCGGGTCGGCTTCGGTCAGGGGCGCGGTACGCCCCGGATCGATGGCCGACCTCCTCCTCATCATCCTCCCGGAGCATCGCTGTCCTGAAATGAGAGTAGGATCAGTCAGGGGAGACGGAATGTGTATCCGGCGAGCGGTGAGGCGCATCGGCTCGGGCATTGCGCTCTGCGTCAATTTGTGAGCTGCAGATGACGCCAGGACCAGAAAATTACAAGGAACTTCTGCTGTTTCTAGCGACGGCCGGTGTGATCGTGCCTCTGTTTGGGCGGCTGAAATTGAGCCCGGTGTTTGGGTTTCTCGCTGCGGGCATATTTCTTGGTCCGTTCGGTCTCGGAGCTCTCGCCAAAGATCTGCCGTGGCTGTCCGCAGTGTCGATAACAGATGTTGGACAGATCACCCATCTGGCCGAATTCGGCGTCGCATTCCTTCTCTTCATGATCGCGCTCGAGCTGTCGTGGAACCGCCTGATGCTGATGCGCAAGCTCGTCTTCGGGCTCGGGGGACTCCAGGTTCTCGCCTCGGCGGTGGTGCTTGCGACCGTCGCGGACTTGCTGGGTCAAAAGCCAGCTTCAGCGGTCGTGCTCGGCAGCGCCCTCGCCCTGTCCTCCACGGCGATCATTCTGCCGTCGCTTGCGGAGCGTAAACTGCTGAACACCACGGTCGGACGCGCAAGCTTCGCCGTGCTGCTCTTCCAGGACCTGGCTGTCGCGCCGCTGTTGTTCATGGTGACGATGTTGGCCGCACGAGCAGGCACCGGGCTCGGCTCCGGCTTGTTGTATGCTCTAGCTCCTGCCGCGGTGGTGCTGATCGCAATGGCCGGGCTGGGTCACCTCATTCTGCGCCCCTTGTTCAGGCTGGTCGCGGCGACGAAAAGCAACGAATTGTTCGTCGCCGCATGCCTCCTGGTTGTGATCGGCTCCGGCCTTGTCACAGCGCTTAGCGGCCAGTCCATGGCTATCGGCGCCTTCATCGCGGGCCTGCTGTTGGCTGAAACCGAGTATCGCAGGCAAATCGAGGTGACGATCCAGCCGTTCCAGGGACTGCTGCTTGGCCTGTTCTTCGTCTCGGTGGGAGCCCGTCTGGATCTTTCGGAGATCATTGCCAACCCGATCCCCACAATAGGCGTCGCGCTCGGCTTTTTCGCCATCAAGGCGGTGATCCTGTTCCCCATCGCGCGCCTCATGGGGTTGCCGAACAGGGGGGCCGGCGAGTTGGCGATAGTAATGGGTGCCGGCGGCGAATTCGCATTGATCCTTATCGGTGCGGCTGTGGCGGGTAACGTCATCCCCGACCAAGCCGGCGCAACTGCTTCGGTCGCTGCTACCTTGACGATGATCGGCGTTCCGCTGCTGATCCGCATCCTTGCCGGGGGCGCGGCCCACACCCGCATGGATGAACCTGCCTTTGCCGGACTTACGCCTCAGCACGATGACGGTCTGGAGCGCGTGATCGTCGTCGGATATGGACGCGTCGGACATTTGGTCGCCGAGATGCTTACACGGCACAAGCTGGGCTTCGTGGCGATCGACGCCGATCCCGTCCTAGTCGCCAAGGAGCGAGCTCGTGATCATCCGATCTTTTATGGCGATGCCACCCAGATCGAGTTGCTCCGACGTTGTGGAATCCAGAGCGCCCGTGCGCTTGTCGTAACGCTGGGCAACGCCGACGCGGTCGAGTCCATCGTCCGCGCGGCGCGATCGGAGCGGCCGGATCTGACTATTGTCGCCCGAGCGCGGGACGCGGAGCACGCAACGGAATTGTACGAGCTGAAAGTCACCGATGCGGTGCCGGAGACCATCGAAGCCAGTCTTCAGCTCTCGCAGGCCGTGCTCGTCGACATCGGCATTCCGATGGGGCTGGTGATTGCATCCATTCACGAGAAACGGGACGAATTTCGCAAGATGCTGCAGCCGACCGACGGATCAGGCACAGAACGGCATGCCATCCGCGGTCCGCAGCCGAAAGGTGACCTCGCCCCTGCGCCACATTCAAGCTCCGATGGCGCATGAGCGTGACCTACCGCTTGACCAGGTCGCCCTAAGATCGCCGACGCGCAAAAGAGGCCCGACCACGCCTCCCGCCTGACGACGTGCTCGATCAACTCGAACTAAAGTCTCGCCGAGATTTCAAAGCAGCTGAAGGACCGGCAGAAGCCGACGCTGCGCTTCGCGCCCAGATCCGGACAATGTCCGGCGCATCGTCGACACGACGACCTTTTCCGGCAATTCGCCCAGAAGGTGGTGATCGGCAAGACCCGCGGCCATCAGCCGGCATCGTTGGAAGTCCGTGGCCGGGTTGCCTCCAATAGCGGCGATGGAGGCAACGACGGTTCTGGACGAGCGATTCAGGATACTGAAGCCTAACGATTAACTCGCACCACTTGAGAGCGGTGAACCTGACACGGAGCGCAAACAAAAAGAGCTCCTCGACGCTCTACGCGGAGGAGCTCTCTGAGAGACGAGCTGAATGGGAGATATTCAGGTCTCGTTGGTTGCGGGGGGCCTGATGGTATGGAGACTTGCAATATCGTCTGTGAGCAAATTCTCTCTAAAGATGCACGCGCAGAACCGCACAACCATAAGGTCCGAGAGCAAGTCCGCCGTTCACGGGTTTGCCGGACAAAAGGTCGATCCCGGCAGGCAGCGACGTGACCTCGACCGGCTCCGCATCGCAATTCAGCAGGAACAGCAGCTTCCTGTCTTCCGCCTCCCTCAGGACCACCTCCACGGCAGGCGGCAAGTCCGGCACCAGAGGCTGGACATCCGCACCGAGGACATGGTCCACCAGTCCTTCGACGAGGGGTTCGGTCAGATAGGTCCCGACGTAGCAGGCCCGGCCTTTGCCGACCTTACGGCTCGTCACCGCTGCCCTGCCGCTCGCGAAGCGGTTCGACCACTGCCCCAGAACCTCGACGTCGTCGTCGAGCGCGAGAAGCTCGTAAAGGTGTGCGGCCTCGTGCTCCCGGTTGCCCAGGGTGAAGCGGTGGCGCCGCGATGCCGAACTGGACGGCAGGCGCTTTGCCGGGTTGTGAAAGCCAAACTCGGTTCCATGAAGGCCGAAAAGGCCGTCGGCGCCCGGTTCTGCCACCCTGCCGAATTCCTCGACGCGAACGCCGCAAAGTTTCGAAAGCCCCGGGCCGGGCGCGAGGTCCGTCGGTATGTGGTTGTTTTCATCGCGGGTGCCGGTCATGGCGCCGACGATCAGGGTTCCGCCATTGCGGACGAAGGCCTCGACGTTCTCGTTCCACTCCGGCTTCCACATCACCCAGTGCGGCACATAGAGGACCTTGATCCGCGACAGATCGTCCTCGGGATGAATGAAACCGCAGGCGATCCCTTTCGAATAGCAGTAGCGATGGAGCAACATACCGTCTTCGAGCGGGCTCGGCATGCCCATCGGATAGGTCCTGTAGGCCTCCTGATTGTCGAAGTCGGCTCCGGCGATCGCGACGTTCATGCGCACGGTGGTGCCGAGGAGGTCCTTCTTGATCCTGTCGATGTCCTCGGCGAACTGCTTTGCTTCCTGATAGCGGCGGCGAGGCACATCGTCGTGGTCGATGATACCCATCCAGTAGATTTCCGCGCCGAAATGCGCCGGACGCCAGCGGAAGAAGAGAAGGCCGTCGGCGCCGCGCGCCACCGAGCTCAGCGCCATCCGGCGCATCTCGCCGGGTTCGGGCGTCATGGTCGAGAAACCTGGCTGGCTGCCGAAACCGGATGCCTGCTCAGGAACAATGAAGTTGCCGGAATAGGCGCGGCAGACGTCGAGATGCAGCGCCTGGGTGGCGGGATGGCCGCCCGCCCGGCGCATCTCGTCATAGAGCATCGGGTAGATATCGAAGCCGAGGAAATCGAGGTCCTGACCGAACTGGCCGCGCAAGTCGACGTCTTCGAGCCGTCCGAGGTTGTGGAAGATGAACCATTCGGGATTGGCCCCGCGCAGGATTTCCACCTGGTCATGCTGGAAGGCCGCCGTCGCATGGGCGAGGAAGCGGTGATAGTCCTGCATGTGCCCGGGTGCGACAAATCCCGGATTGTCCTTCCTCGGGATGGTGATCTGGTCGAAACTGTCGTAGGCAAGCGCCCAGAAGTTTCCGCCCCAGGCGAGATTGAGCTTGTCGATCGTCTCGTATCGATCATGGAGATAGCGGCGGAATTCCCGCTCGCTCGCTTCGGAATAGGAGGTCGAAGCGGTCGTGTTCAGCTCGTTGTCTGTCTGCCAGCCGATGACATTTGGATTGCCCGCATATTGGCGCGCCAAGGCCTCGGTGATGCGCCGGCTATGCATGCGGTAGACGGGGCTGTTGGTGTCCGCATGCTGGCGAGAACCGTGCGTGGCAGTTCGGCCTCTTTCATCGACACGCAGCACTTCCGGATAGCTCGCGGTCAGCCAGCGCGGCGGCGTTGCGGTCGGCGTGCAGAAGATGGTCTTCACGCCTTCCGAGGCGAGCACGTCGATGGCCCGATCGAACAGCGAAAAATCGAACACCCCTTCCCTCGGCTCCATCAGATGCCAGGCGAATTCGCCGAGACGGACCACGTTGAACCCGGCGGCCGCAATCCGCTGAGCATCACGCTGCCAATAGCTCTCGTCTACATGCTCTGGATAATGCGGCACGCCGAGCAGGAATTCGTCCAGGTTAAGGGTGCGCCAGACGGAGAGCGGCGCCGGAGGGGTACGCTTCATGATTTTCCTTGCTCAGATTTTCGCGACGGGCTTGGAAGGCGTGATGGTTCTGCCGTCGGAGGCGAAAAGATAGGCATCGGCGGGATCGAAGCCGAGCGACACGGCGCTGCCGTTGTCGAACGGCCTGACGTCGGCGATCTGCACGGTGAACACGCTGGTGCCGCTGTCCGATCCGGTGGTGACCAGTGGCCCCGCATCGACATAGACGATGGTCTCGCGGCCGAGATATTCCGTCAGCCTGACGTTCCCTGCGATACGGATTTGCGCAGCGGCATCGCCGAGCCGCAGCCTCTCCGGCCGGATGCCGAGCGTGACAGTTTCGCCCACGCCGACCTGGGTCGTGAGGGTCTCGAACGTCACCTCCAGACCACCGGAGCAGACTATCCTGGCGGATGATCCGTTTGCTGCGATCACTTCACCGGCCACGAAGTTCATGCGCGGCGCGCCGAGGAACCCGGCAACGAACAGGTTGTCCGGATTGGTGTAGAGATCGAGCGGCGCTCCGACTTGTTCAATCCTGCCCCGATTCAGAACGACGATCCGGCTCGCCATGGTCATGGCCTCGACCTGATCGTGCGTCACGTAGATCATGGTCGACCCGAGCTCAGCATGAAGCGTGGACAGTTCGACGCGCATCTGCGTTCGCAATGCCGCGTCCAGGTTGGACAGCGGTTCGTCGAAAAGGAAGACGTCGGGCGACCGTGTGATCGCCCGCCCGATGGCGACGCGCTGCCGCTGACCGCCCGAGAGCTGCTTCGGCTTCTTTTCGAGCTGCTCGTCGAGTCTCAGAATCCGCGCGGCCCTCGCGACAGCCGCGTCGATCTCCGCCTTTGGCCTCTTCGCCATCCTGAGGCCGAAGCCCATGTTTTCGGCGACGGTCATGTGCGGATAGAGCGCATAGGACTGGAACACCATCGCGATACCGCGGTCGCCGGGCTCCAGCCTGGTGACGTCCCTTCCCCTGATGCGGAGCGTTCCAGCGCTCGTGGTCTCAAGACCCGCGATCGTCTTCAGGAGCGTCGACTTTCCGCAGCCGGACGGGCCGACCATGACCACGAACTCGCCTTCCGCGATGGACAGGTTTACGTCTTTCAGGGCATGGAAGCCGCCATAGTGTTTCTCGATGTTGATCAGTTCAACGCTCGTCATGTGAAGGGTTCCTTGAATTCTGCTCAGCCCTTGACCGCACCGACCGTCAGGCCGGCGATGAAGTGGCGCTGCATGAGAAAGAACATCACCACCGGCGGTATCGCGACCAGGATCGTTGCCGCCGCCACCAGGTTCCAGGCGGACACCCACTCGCCGCGAAGATTGTTCAGCCCCGCCGTCACCGGCTTCACTGCGTCGCTCTGGGTCAGCACGATCGCCCAGAAAAAGTCGTTCCAGACGAAGGTGAAGGTCAGGATCGCGAGCGCCGCAAGGGCAGGCCGGATCAGCGGAAGCACCACATGCCAGAGCGTCTGCCACGGCGATGCGCCTTCTGCCCGGGCCGCCTGGAAGAGCTCGTCGGGAAGCGCGGCGATGAAGTTGCGCATGAAGAGCGTCGCGAACCCCGTCTGGAAGGCCACGTGGAAGACGATCAGCGCGTAGTAGGTATCGTAGAGCCCGATCGACACCATGAGGTCGCGGACCGGAATCATCATGATCTGGGCCGGAAGGAAGTTGCCGCCGACGAACAGCGCGAACATCAGGTTCGCACCGCGGAAACGATAGCGCGACAGGACGTAGCCAGTGAGCGTCGACAGAACGAGCACGCCGACGACGGAGGGCAACGTCACGATCAGGCTGTTGAGAAAGTATCGCGCCATGGCGGTCTGCGTGAACACAGCCGTGTAGTTCTCGATGAAGTTGAAGCTCTTCGGCCAGCCCCAATAGTTGCCCGCCATCACCTCCTCGAATGATCTGAGCGACGTCGCCATGACCGCCATCAGCGGCACGAGCCAGAGTGAAAGGATCAGCACGACCATCGACGCATAGGCGAACCGGCGGATAGGCGCATCTTCGGCAAGCGGTCTTGGATACATCAGATGCCCTCCCGTTCGGGTTTCAGCAGCGTGCGCAGGTACCAGGCGATGAAGGCTGCCATGATCACGAAGAGCACGGTGGCGATCGCGGCTCCGTATCCGAAGCGGTAGGAGAAGATCGATTGCTCGTACATCTGGTAGGCGAGGACCGTCGAGGAGCCGAAGGGGCCGCCGGAGGTCATCACCGCCACCATGTCGAAGGACCGGAGCGCGCCGATGACCGTGACCGCGAGCGCAATGAAGCTGACTTCGCGCAGTTGCGGCAGGATCACATGGATGAGCATGGGCCATCCGCGCGCGCCATCGACCCGTCCCGCCCCGATCAGATCTTCGCTCAGGTTGTTGAGGCCCGCCAGGAAGAGCACGAGGCAAAAGGCGACCTGCGGCCACAGCGCCGCCACGACGACCGCAAAGGTGACGAGATGCTCGTCCGAAAGCAACGCCGGGGCGGTTGCTCCGAAATAGCCGAAGATGAGCGACAACAGGCCGAAGGTGGGATCATAGACCCAGGTGAAGACGACGCCGACGGTGACAGACGCCAATACCAGCGGCACGAAGAACAGCGACTTCACGACCCGCATGCCACGGACGGGTTGATTGAGCAGCAGTGCCAGCGCCAGGCCCAGCGGCGGCGCAAGCATGAACATGGCAAGCCAGATCAGGTTGTTCTTGAGCGATACGTGGAACTGCGGATCGTCCAGCAACTGCACATAGTTCGCCAGCCCCACCCATTGTTTTTCTCCGACGCCGTCCCAGTCGAAGAAGGAAACCCAGATGGTCTCGGCGGACGCAAGGATGATCACCACGCCGAACAGCAAGGCTCCGGGCATGATGAACAGGGTCGGGGCTATCCAATGCCGATGGTTTCGCCAGAAGGTTGACATTCAAAATCACTCACGAAGGCTTCGAAAGCCGCTGACCGGAAGCAGGCAGGCCACAGATTGGTGCTGCAGCCCTGCCCTGTTGCGGTCCGCTCCTGGGAGAGGAGAGCGGCCGCCCGAGGTTCAGGCTTTGAAGATGCGCTTGCGCGTGGTTTCGAGGCGCTCGAGGATCTGGTCCCGCCGGTCAGGCTTGGCCATGAACTCCTGGAAGCCCTTTAAGCCTTCTTGGGCCATGTCGGGGTCGGTGTCGCGGTCGTAGTATTGCGCGGAGCCTTCGACGGTCTTCAGGGACTCGACCGCCGCATTGACGAGCGGTTCCTTGCTCGGCGGGCAGTCATTGCGCGGCGGCACCGCGCTTTCGGTCTCGAGGAAGGCTGAGAGGTTGTCCGGCTTGTAGAAGAAGGCCAGGAAATCGCGGGCGTTTTCCTTGTTCTTGGCGTTCTTCGGAACATGAATCGAATTCAGCGCGAAATCCTCGTAACGCGCCATGCCCTGGACGATCTCGGGGAACGGGGCGAATCCGATCTGATCCTGCTGATCCTCCGGGAAGCCGTATTTGATGAAGCCCGCGAGATCCATCATGGCGGCCTTTTTCTGGGCAAGCGCGGCGGCCGCCTGCTCCCAGCCGAAGGATGTTCCGTTCGGGCTGAACAGCCCGGCATTGATCAGCTCTGCCCACTTGTCGAAGACCGGCAGCATTGCGGGGTCGGTGTAGGATATCTTGCCGTCCATCAGCGCCATATGCTTGTCGAGGCCGTTGATGCGCAGGTTCATGTGGTCGAACCAGCCGGCCGCGGGCCACATTTCCTTGGTCCCCATGCTCACCGGGATCATGCCCGCCGATTTCGCCTGCTCACCCAGCGAAAGCAGCTCTTCCATGGTCTTGGGCGGCGTCCAGCCCTTCTCGGCGAAGACGTCCTTGCGGTAGAATAGCCCCCAGAGCAGGCCACCGAGCGGCAAACCATACTGTTTCCCATCGACCGTGACGGCGCCGGCGGCTGGACCGAGCACACTCTTGTAGTTCTCGCGCTCGAACAGGTCGGAGATGTCGTCGAAAAGCTCGCGCTTGACGAAAGCCTTCATGCGATTGCCCGAGAACCAGAAGCAGATATCCGGCGCTCCGACGACGAGGTAGCTGCGGATGGCGGTCTTGTGCGCCTCGTGGTCCATGTTGTTGATGGCCACCTTGATTCCGCTCTCCTTCTCGTAGGCGCTCGCGATCCGCTGGAGCACGTCGCGCTGCGAGGCATTGCCGATGTTGGAGATGATCGTCAGTTCCTTGCTCTGCGCGATGGCCGGAGCGCCGAGCGTCATTCCCGCGAGCGCAGTGCCCGCTCCAATGAGGAGCTGCCGACGCGACGCCGGGGCGCGAGTGACCAGCTTGATGATGTCGTTGGATGCCATTCCATATCCTCCCAGGACAAAGCTCCGCTGCGCCCGGGCGAGCAGCGTCCGGGCCTCTTGGAAACAAATTTGCGATCATGCGGAGTTCGGGAAATTGGCGCTCCGCACACTCCTCCTCATTGCCAACGGAGAAAAGCTAGCCTACCTTCGGATCGGGCACAAGAGTTAATTTAAGAAATAAACTAACTTGGGAGATGCAGATTGAAAGGCAATGCGAGCACATCGCGCGCGCTGAACAGGCGCCTGATCTTGAACCTGCTGCGCAACCGCGGACCCATCTCGAGAGCCGAACTCGCCTCTGTGACGGGTCTCAGCCCTGCAGCCGTCACGTTCGTCGTCACGGAACTGATGGATGAGGCGTTGGTGGTGGAACGGGAGGCGGTCGCGAGTTCGAACGGTCGTCGCCCCATACCGGTGGATATCAACTACGAGGCCCACCTGGCACTGGGCTTCAAGCTCAATCGCAGCAGCATCGACTGCGTGCTCACCGACCTCGCCACCTCTCCGCTTGCCACGCTGCAGGCGACCGTTACCGACATCACCCCGGAGGGCATGATCGAGGCAATTCGAGTCACCATCCCGCGCCTTCTGGCACAGGCCGCGCGCGAGGAAAAGGACATCATGGGGATCGGCGTATCGATCCCCGGCGAGGTTGACCCGAGGAACGGCGTCTGTCTCCAAAGCCCGCGTTTCGGCTGGCGTGATCTTCCCTTCGCAGAAATGCTGGCCGAGCGGGGTCACGCCCCCGTCTGGATAGACGACGACGTCAACGCCTTCGCGATCGCGCAGAAGCTGTTCGGGGCCGGCCGCAACCACCGCAATTTCGCGGCACTCGCGATCGGCGCGGGGATCGGCTGCTCCCTGGTGCTGAATGGCGATATCTATCACGGAAGCAACAGCGCGGCCGGCAAGCTCGGGCACATCACCTCGGTACCGGGCGGGGCACTCTGCGAGTGCGGCCGGCGCGGATGCCTCATGGCCCACGCCGCCGAGCCGTACATGATTGCCGAATGGGGACGCCGGAGAGGCGTCGAACCAACAAGAGCCGACTTTGCGGCTTCCGCCGCCACCGGCGACGAAGACGCCTTGGAGATACTCGCCAACGCGGGATCGCGCATCGGCAGACACCTGGCGGATCTGGTCAACCTGTTCGATCCCGAAGTGATCGTCGTCGGAGGCGAAGCCGTCCAGTTCGGCAACGCCCTCCTCGACCCGCTCAAGCGATCAATGGAAGAGTTCCTGTTCTTCTCCAAACCCGAGATACAGACGGACTGGGTCCCCAGTTCCTGGGCGAGAGGCGCCGCAGCCTTGGCGACACAGGGCATCTTCGACTTCGAGCGCCTGCCCAGCGGTTGAGATGTTATTTTGCGGCTCTGATTCCATATGGAAGTACGCCTTTTTGGGCGAACCAGACCTGGGCCGAGCGCGTCTCGAACTTCCGCCCTCCCCCCACCTGAGACGATCGATCGATGGTGGCGTTACCCAGGGAATTGCCCATGCAGCGTCGCCTTGAAAGCACTCGAACCGCAGCTCCCGTGATTTCCGAGGAGCCAGGACTCGACAATTTAACACCCCGGTATACGCCGGAGTATGCGTCCCGGCATCCAGGCGCTACCGGTCGAGCAGATGCGCTACCGGACCCGCAAGGGCGTGAGGACCGCGACCCGCAAGGCCGAGATTGCCGGCGGGCTTTCCTATGGCTACCGGTTGAAAGCCGAGTATGACGCCAGCGGCAACCGCATCCGCGGTCTGCGCGAGATCGATGGAGATGCGGCCGAAGTCAACGACGAAGCCTATCGCGGGCCGGATCATCTTCAACCGGCACAATTTCCGCCAGAATCCGGGCAGGCGTGAGGGCCCGAATGAACGCCGCAAGCGAATGATTCGTCGCCGCCAATCCGGAGCCGCCACGATCGAGACCTGCCTCGTGCGCTAAACTGGAGCCGGCACGGCCTTGAAACGCGAAAGGCGCCCTGCGGGCGCCTTTGTCGGTGTCGTTGGTTG
>NZ_LPUX01000040.1 GCF_001651865.1 Sinorhizobium glycinis | reverse complement strand
CGTCGACCAGCCGTGGAAGATCATGTCCATCGGACTCCGCGAATGGGCGCATCGGTCATGATCACCGCTCGTTGGTATTACTGAGATATACGGTTCCATCACGCAGCCCCTCGATGGCGGCAAGGCTCATGGCATCGATAGCAGCTTCAGTGACGGCCAGGCGCAACGCTGTGTCCGGCCCCAGACGGAAGAGACCCTTCGTTCCTCCGGAGGCAAAGCCCCGATACTCAGGCCCTCGCGCCTCCCAGCCGGTCACAGCGCCCGCATTGTCCGTATGCGCTGCCCACATGCTGCCATAGGGACCCTCCCGGAGGCGGTCTTGCCGGATTGTCGCGCGGAGCACGTTGGCTGGCAGGAAACGCTCGCCGGAGAGATAAGCCCACGTCGACGAGCCGGGCCACGGATAGCGGCGTCCCTGCCAACGCTCGGGCAGAGAAAGGTCGTGGTTTTGATCGGGCCTGGGCGCCTGCCATTCCGGCTCGTCGATCGTGAAACCGACGAGGTCGGCGACCCTCCCGGCGCCTTCGAGAAATCCGACATGATCGAGATGTTCGACAAGTCCGAACACATCCCCTTTCGCATCGCTGAGCGGATCGAACCATCCGCGCCCCTCATGAACCACGATGATGATTTCAGCGCCACGCCGAAACTTCACCGCCCGCCGGGTACTCTCCTTCGCATCGATGGCGAAGCCCGCATGCTCAAGAACAGCCGCACAGCCTACCCGTTCGCGCAGCGCCTCTATTTCCTTCCTGTTCATGCCTCTTCCTCTTTGCCTTGCTTGCCCGTCGCTTCGCGGGCGCACTTCCACCAGCCGCGAAGAGCAAAGGCGGCAAGGGCACGGCTGGCAATTGTCGGATCATGCAAGACCCGGCCGCGGCGCAGCCTCCCTTGCGGCCTGCCGCTCGCAAGCGGCACGCCGGAGGCACAGGCCGGCTCAATGAGCCGGCCATGGGAAGAACTCATGGACGATCTCAAGATCGTCATCGGCGTCGATCTCGTCGGAAGGAAGCACGCCGTACTCGCCGCCGACCGAGAAGAGGGTGACCGGGACCATCAGGTCGCGGGAGAGCTGGAAGGCGTGGGATTGAGCGAGGGAAAGATCGTGCGACATGTGAGAGGCTCCTTCGGGAGCGGGCCAATCCCGCTCGATGGCTCCTCAAAAGGCCCGACGGCGGGCGCGATCACCGCGAGGCGAAGCCGAAGCGGCCGCAGCTTGCTAGCGGACCCTTTACGGGTTGATCGTGGAAGATCCGGCGCCGGGCCAGGACGCCATCACAAAAGAGCGGGATTGGGCTGCTTCCGAAGGAGATAAAGGATCACGCACGCCTATTGGTCTGCGGCAGTTTCCCGCGCCACAACAATCGTGTCCACCTTCACCCTACCCACCGACCGGACACTCAGCGCATTCGGAGCGTATCCGAAGGCGTTTCGCCGAAAGCTTGATAATAGGCGGCGGCGAACCGCCCCATATGGGTGAACCCTCCATTGCGCGCCGCATCGGAAATCAATCGTGAGCCGTCATCGCCTAGGAGAGCTCTGCGGGCAGCTTCAAGGCGGATCGTTCTAAGATAGCCTAAAGGCGTGGTGCCTTTGAAACGCTGGAAGGCCGCCTGCAATGCCCTGACGCTTGTACCCGTCTCGGCTGCGATCAGAGCAGCCGTCATGGATTGCGCCAGGTTCGAGTGCATGTACTCGATCGTTCTTTTCACCTGCCACGAGACAGCCGGCGAGAGCGACTGTTCGAGCCGCGGCATGTAGCTGTTGGGAGCGACCTCCAGAAGTGCGATCATCGTCGCCTGAAATAGCCGCTCGATAGCGGCCGGTGATAGTCGATCTGCTTCGGAAAGATTGAGGCAACTCCAAACAAGATGGCCGAGCGCCGCCAACCGCAATCCTTTCTCGGAAGTCAGATCGACAATACGATCGAATTCGAGATCCGTCGTGACAGGACCATCCAGCAGTTCACTCACCTGCTGCACCATCGCCGCCTTTTCGAAGGAAAGGCCGATATGGTTGGAATGTTCATGAGGGGTTAGCTCGTCGAAGTACGCGAGATCCTCCAGAAAACCTGTTGCTCTCGTCGTCGGGAAGCTTTGTGTCCCGGCACGTATCTCCGGCGCGTTGGTGGACGGCAGGTAAAGAACGAATGCGTCGGGCGCGTCATCGAAGCCAAGTTTCAGGGCTGAACGGCACTTCCCCTCCCAAGCGCTGAAACGGCCGACGATGTAGTGTCGATCTTGGCCAGCGCTCCCGTGGCGGAGCGGTTCAACGCTCGTCGAAAGCAACGCGCTCGCGTCGTGCGCCGGCATCGCACCGGCGTCAGCCCGTTCAACTTCATATTTTGAGAGCGCACGATACGGCAACGAACCCTCCAAAACTTGCCAAACGCAGCGCAACGAGCGCGTCGCATTCTTCGTTCCCAGTCCCGCCAGCGGAGCCGGTCACTCGGGCTCTGAGAGATTGGCCTTCGCGATAGCTTCTTCCGTTGATCTTACCTCCAGCGCGGCAAGCGCGCGCTGGAGATAACCCTCGATATCGGCGACGCTCTTGCCCTCCAGCGAAGCGATTTCGGCGACGGTCCTACCTCGAGAAATCCATCGAAGGCAGGTCTTTTCAAGTGGCGAGAGTGTCCATTCCTTCATGACAAAAATCGCGCTCAGTTGCGCCGCGGTCGGCGGCAGGTTTGGTAC
This sequence comes from Sinorhizobium glycinis, assembly GCF_001651865.1. Taxonomy (GTDB): domain Bacteria; phylum Pseudomonadota; class Alphaproteobacteria; order Rhizobiales; family Rhizobiaceae; genus Sinorhizobium; species Sinorhizobium glycinis. The sequence continues at coordinate 11,562 of NZ_LPUX01000040.1, read as the reverse complement.
CGGACGGCAGCATTGAAATCTCGGTAGAAGCCAAGACTGCGATGCCTCCGAGAAAAGTGGCTGCCGTCGAGACCTGTGCGACGGCAGCCGAGTTGCCCCGGGAGGAGGCTGGGAGTTCGATATCTCGTCTTCAACATTCGCATGTTATGTTATAACATATCGCGTAATCAAATTTATGGAACTTCTAGCGCTGCCCCGGCCGTGGACGGCCAAGCTTAAGTGCTTGGCCCGCACAGTTCGAGAGACTGGCCGCATGATCAAAAAATGCCTCTCCACTTTTCCGAAGCATGTCCCAGATGCAAGAGGCGATGATTCTGCTGGGTGTCGATCGTGGAGACAAGCATTCACCCTTCATGAGAGAGGTGACGTGACAGAAAACCACGGAACCGATCCGTTTGGGGATTGGTCATGATCTCTTCTGGCGGACCTTGCTCGACCACAACGCCACCATCCATAAAGACAACCCGATCGGCGACCCCCCTCGCAAATCCCATTTCGTGGGTAACAACAATCATTGTCATGCCTTCTTCGGCCAACTCGCGCATGACTTTGAGTACTTCCCCGACGAGTTCGGGATCGAGCGCCGACGTGACCTCGTCGAAGAGCATGACGGATGGTTCCATCGCAAGCGCCCGGGCGATAGCTACGCGCTGCTGTTGACCACCCGAAAGTCGCCCTGGATAGGCGTCGGCCTTGTGTTCCATTCCGACCTTGGCAAGGAGCTTCATGGCGATGTCACGCGCCTTGCTGTTGTCCATGCCCTTCACCTTGACCGGACCCATCATTACGTTCTGAAGAACGGTACGATGGGGGAAAAGATTGTAGCTCTGGAACACCATGCCGACGTGTTGGCGAAGGCTGGCGTTGTCAACTTCGCTTACCGGCCTGCGCGTGCCGTTCACCATCTTGTAGCCGACCGGGCGGCCCTCAACGGTAATGGTCCCCTGGTCGAAGTTCTCAAGGAAATTCACACAACGCAACATTGTGGATTTTCCCGACCCGCTCGGCCCAAGGATGACGACGACTTCACCGCGCTTGACGGATATGTCGATGCCCTTCAGGACTTCGAGTGTCGAGTAGGATTTGCGGAGACCTCTGATAGCAACAATATCGTCGCTCTGAGAAATCGGGGCAGCAGCTTGGTTCATGTTGGTCTCCTTAACTGTCAAAGGCCAAACGTTTGTCGAGCGCGCGTGCAGCGAGCGAAAGCGGGTAGCAGATGATGAAATAGATGAGCATAACGCCGAGAAAGATCTGGAATGCAGCAAGAGTGCGCTCCACCACTTCGCGGGCAGCGAAGGACAGCTCCCACGCTCCTACAATGGATGCATAGGATGTCTGCTTGATTGCCATAAGTGAGATATTGAGGACTGGCGCGATAACCAGGCGCATTGCCTGCGGAAGGACAATCTCCCGCATCATTTTGCCTTTGCGCATTCCAAGGCTTTTGGCAGCCTCTGTCTGTCCCGTCGGCACGCCGGCAATCGCCCCGCGCGTCGCTTCGGCAACAAAAGCACCCACATAAACGATCATGGAAATGGCGACCGCCGTATATGCATCCAGCCGCAAACCCAAAGCGGGAAAGCTGTAGAAACCGAGAAACATGATCACCAGAACCGGCACGCCACGGAACAGGAAAATGTAGGCAGTGATGATGGAACGGAGGATTGCTCCGCCAACAGATGCCAGGACACCAATCCCGACGCCAAGCGCCGTGCCGCAGGAGACGACGATTGCTGACAGTATGACGGTGTATACCGCGCCTTGTAGCAGGTAAGGCAAATTCGATTGAAGGACAGGAAACATCAGCCATACCTCCGGGCCGCACGCACTTCGATGATACGAAGGACCAGGCCGAGCGTGCTTGTGAGAATGAGGTAGAAGAACGCGACTGCAATGAAGGCTTCAAAGGACGCGCCCGATCGTTCGATCGTCATCTTACCGGTCAAGGTCAGATCCATGACGCCGATGGCCGATACAAGTGAGGTGTCTTTGACGAGGACGATGAGTTGGTTACCGAGCGCCGGCAGCACCTTGATAAACGCCTGCGGCAGAATGACGAGACGGATGACCGCGAATCTGCGCATGCCAATCGCGCTACCGGCTTCCCATTGCCTCTGGCTTAGGGATTGAATTCCGGAACGCAGGATCTCGGAAAGAAATGCGCCGTGCTGCGAGGCGATTGCGATTACACCGCAGACGATGCTGCTCCAGAAGAGGCCGAGAAGAGGCAGCCCGAAATAAAGCAGGTACATTTGCACCAGAAGCGGCGAATTGCGCATAACCTCGACATAGGCATCAACCAATCTGCTGGCCCATGTCCATTGGGCGAGCCGGGGTATAATCAATACAATGGCCCAAATCAGTGCCGCAGGGGCGGCGAGAGCCGCTACCCCCGCAGTAATCAGGAACCCGTCGGCAAACGCCGGAAGATATCTGGTGAAGAAAATTACGAACGCGTCCAATGGTGTTCCCCTTGTTATTTTGAACCCAAAGACCGACTACTTCTGTGGCTGATTGAGATACCATTTGACGTTCAAGGGCTTCGTACCGAACCACTTTTCATAAATCTTGCTGTAGTCGGCAAAGAGGTATCCACCGGTCATTTCGCTGACCGTGAGATCTAGATACTGCCACAGGCGGAAGTCGCCGGGTTTCATGAAGATGCCAGTATTTACGACATCTGTCAGTCGCTCCTCGATGACGCGCATGTCGGGGTTCTGTTTGACATACCAGGCGGCGACCGGGCCATCCAACTGTGCCCCTTGCGCACGACCAAGCTTCACGGCATTGAATTGGGCCGCAATGCCGTCGAAGGTGGCGATCTGTGCGCTCGGGAAGAGGCGTTTGGCGCGTTCCTCCTGGGTCGGCGTCGTCAGATTGGCAATCGTGACGTCCGACTTGTTGAAGTCGGCGAGCTTCTGAAACGGCGCGTCCTTGCGAACGATCATCACGACACCACCGTCGATGTAACTACGGGTGAAAGCGACCTTCTGAGCGCGATCAGCATAAATGCTCGTAGTCTGCGCGCCGAAGTCGATTGTGCCGTTCTGAGCATTCGGCCAGCGTTGGGCTGCACTCTGACGTACAAACTCGACCTTGGTTTCGTCGCCGAATGTCGCCTTAGCAATCAGCTTGGCTATGTCGATATCGAAGCCGACCAGTTCGCCCTTCTCATCGACAAATCCGAACGGCGGAGATTCGCTCGACACGCCAACGATCAGTTTTCCGCGAGACAGAAGCTCATCAAGCCGCGATGTTTCTTGGGCATGGGCTGCTCCCGCAACGACCATGGTTGCCAACGCGCCGGCGAAGACCGAACGCAGCTTAGAAAGAAATCCATTTTTCATTTTCATTCCCCTTGTGGTTGTATTGCGCCTGCACAATCAGCGCAGCGCGGGTCGAACGATCCCCTCGATAATCTCGGAAATCGCAAGATGGGTGGAAAGTGGTATACCATCGACATTTGCGTCGATCAGTCCGTCGACAGAGTTGATCAGGCCGATATCGACACCACGCTTGAGAAGAGTGGCTTCCATTTCTGGCTTGTGAAGGAGCCGGATGTCCTTCAACCGAGCGGCGAGCGCGCCGACGATAGCGTAGCAACCCCAATTTGAGACCGCCGCCGTGACGAGAATATCGGAGCCGGTCATGGCGCCGATCCCGGCGCCACCTTCCGGTCGCGCGTCACCAAAACGGACGTGCTTATGAACTGCTTCCTTGATCGCACCCATTCCGATTTCATTGCCGCCGTCGCCGACTGCCACGGTCAAAACGCCGCGCTTGTTGGCTTCATCGAACACATAATCGATGCGCGCGCGGTCCATGCCGTAGTCCACACCACGCATGCTGCAATAGATGCCGTCGGCATTGCGACCGACGCGTTCGGTCGAAAACAGCAGGACGGGGTTTAATTCGTCCAGAATGCGGCAAGCTTCGGCGGGGGCGTCCTCATCCTTGGTCGTAAATGGCAGAAGCGATACGACGGCGAGGCTCTTGTCGCGGGCGGCAATCTTAGCCTGTTCGACTGGAACGACGGTCAGGCCCGCCGTCGTCATGAGCTTGCCGATTGGCTCGATCAAGGTCGCCTCCGCGAGAACGACACACAGCGCCTTGCGGGAAAGGCTGATTGCGCGCACCACCGCCGCCAGACCAGCCGGACCGTCATTCTCGCCGATCTCTGGGGAGATCCAGGCGCGCGAAACCGAACCCGTTGTGACCAGTACGACATCCTCGTGGTTCAGCGCGGCAAGTTTATCGGCCGCTGCTCCCACCGGCGATGCTCCAAGCAATAGACGGGTAGCCGCAGAAAGATGCTCGACGCCGCGGCCGCCCAGGTCGAGATTGACCAGCCGGTCGAGCCGGTCGTCCATGGCGGCGAAATTCGAAGTGGTCATGCGAAATCTCCCAGGATCAGCGTCTTCATGGCGTTTTCATCAGTGACAATGTCTGCAACCTTGGTAATGCAGTCATCGACCGCATCGACGACGGCGCTCACGCCACCGACACTTGCAAGGGCATCAAGAGTCGGTTTCAGACGCAGCGAAACGCGCGCACCGGGCTGGCCATGCGTGTTGACAGTCAAAATGCCGTGGTCTGCCAGAAGGAGCATGCCGAGTGCCGCAGTCGCCTCGCAGGGCACGACATTGAGCGCATCGGCCGAGATCGACGCACGTTCGAGAATGATAGCGAGCACGGCGTCTTCATTGACCATGGGTCCAAGGTCGCTGCGCATGACAACGCCCGCGCCCATCGCTGCCTCAAGTGCGGCGGCAAGTTCCTGACCGGCCGCCGCCTCCTGTGTCAGATGATGAGGATCGAATTTTTGAAGAGAGCGAAGCACGGCCGCCGCGATTGGAGCACGAGCTTCCATACCATACTCGGCAGCTTTGGCGCCTGCGGCCATGACGAGACCGGAACGGCCGACCAGCACGCCAGCGCGCGGCCCCGAAAGTCCGGCCTTATCGCAATTGGTGATCGCGAGATCCGCACCGAGTGCAAGAGCTTTCTGCCCTCCGTGCAGTACAGGGCGAAGGCGAGCCCCGTAGGCCTCATCGAGAAGGACAATGGCTCCAGCTTTGTGGGCTTCCTCGACCACGGCTATCGTAAAAGCGTCATCGAGCCGAGCCAGAGCGCTCGTAACGGTGGTTACGATAACCAGACAACAATCCGCAATGTGAGTGCGCCAATCTTTGTCCGAGGTAACTTCCTTCAGCCCGACCCTGGCGAGTGTACATCCACGTACGACCGACGCGTGAGATCGATCGCCGGCAGGCACGACCGAAAGTACCGGCTTTCCGCCGGCGAGTGCGGCGATCGTCGCTACGATCCCGGCGCTGGTGCGATTGAAAACGGCACATCCGTCATCACTTCGTCCGCCAAGATGTTCGATGGCGACCGCGCGGAGCTCCTCGGCATAAAGACCAGGACCAATCCATTCCTCGCAATTTGTGTTCAGGTCTTCCGGACGAACTGGAAAATCGCGCTGGTTTCCTGTGAAAACGCCGATCGATCGCGGTCCAAGTGCCTGGACGCGCTTTGCCGCGACGGTCTGTCCATGGCGAAGGCGTTTAGCCTCCTCGATACTGGATTTGATGATCGAGCCACGCGCGAAACCGACGACCGGATCGATCTCATTACCGAAGGTGTCCCGGCGAGCTGTCTGACTTTCGCTCTTTTGCGTGGATAGGCTCATAGGTGATAACCTCCTTTGGCCTGGGCATCATCGAGCACCGAAAAAATCGGTAGGTCCGCCTCGCTGGATGCTGTGGCCGCGTTTTTGAGTTCGGATTTCGAAGTTGCAGAAATTGCGATGCTACGCATCAGCTCGGAGACGCCTGAGTGGCCTCGCCAGTCGATACCATCGACAGCGAGTGCGGGACGCGAAGTCGCCCCGTCGAGCGCGCCCGCTGCAATGCAAGCGACAATGAACGCATGTTCCCGATCGCCACTGTGCGCGAGATTCTCATCGTCGAGCGCTATCGCGAGAGCCCCGGAGACCGCATAAGCTCCCCAATTGGATACGGATGCACTGACGAGAACGTCGGTTTCGGTGATGGTGACCACACCCGTCTCGTCAGGCTGCGAGCGACCACCGCGTGGCAAGAGGGCGGCGACCGCTTCACGAATTTTTCCGAACCCGATTTCGTTACCGCCGTCGCCGATTCCGACCGTCAGCACGTTTCGCTGTTTCGCCTCGTAGGCCAGGCGATAGACATCTGCGACGGTTCCCGGCGGGCGGCGATCGCCACGAATGCCATGATAGTGGCCAGCTTCGTTCGGACCATCGCGCTCTACGAAAATGACGGCCGTCGGTTTCAGACGATCAAAAATATCGGTGGCGGCGGCTAGACCTTCTGCCTCGCCTTTCGGAAAAATGGCTGTGGTGATCGAGCCCTGCGACTGCGCAACGTCCTCGATGACTCGAACGCAGGCATCGACAGCGGGCATATGCTCGTCCTGGGCGACAAGCGTAACATTCGCGCCAAATCCGAGCGCCAGGCTGCGCGCCAGCGCCACAGCACCGGGCGGACCGTCGGTCTCCCCGAGAGGCAGCTTCGGCGCAACGCCTGCGCCGGTCGCGACAATAACATCTGATCCTGGGCGTATTGCTGCAAGCAGCTTTCTTGCCGCGAGCGTCGAGGAAGGCTCGCCTTGTACCGCGCGACAGGCCAGATACGTCGGGACGACGATTCCAGCCGGAAGCCCGCCCGTTAGCGGGCGGACCTCTAGTGTCATAAGTCGATCGAAACGCTCGCCAAATACGCATAGGCGCTCGATATCGGCCGTCGTCAGCTTGCTATTGATGGAAAGCGTTTTGGGCATCGACTTGGCTCTTATCCGTAACTTCAGAGGTTGACCGTGACGCTTTTGCGGGCCGTGTAGGCCTCAAGAGCACCTTCGATGGAGTATTCGGATCCAATACCGCTCTGCTTGATGCCGCCATAGGACATGCCGGGGATCTGGCCGCCGGCGCGGTTGATCTGGAGCCAACCGGCGTCGATCCGGCTCGCCGCATTGAGAGCCGTGGTTAGGTCATTGGCAAAGATATAGGCGGCAAGGCCATAGTGGGTGTTGTTTGCCCACTCGATAACCTCGACTTCACTCGTCCATGGAATGGCAACGAGAACAGGGCCGAACACCTCTTCCTGCACGATGCGCCAGTCGTTGGTGAGGCCTTTGAGGACGGTCGGCTTCGGGAAGAATCCGACGTTCCTGCCAGCCGCGGGCGGGACTTCACCGGTTACCACTTCGGCGCCCGAGTTAACCGCCTCGGAGATGAACTCCCGAACAGCGCTGTAGCGCTCCTCGTTGATGATCGCGCCGATATCGGTCTCTTCGTCAAGGGCGTCGCCGATCTTCATTACGGCAAGCTTCTCGACGACCTTCTTCAAGACAGGCTCGAATACATCCTGATGGACATAAAGACGTGAACCGGCAGTGCAGGACTGCCCCTGACGAGCAAACCGCATCGCATTAATGATGTTCGCTGCAAGGCCATCGATCCTGTCGTCGGTCGCGGCGTCCGGATAGACGATGGTTGGGCTCTTGCCCCCAAGCTCCAATGTGGCGCGAGCAATACGGTCGGCGGCGGCATGGGCGACCAGTTTACCGACCTCGACCGAACCCGTGAAAGAGATCTTTGCAACGTCCGGATGGCCGGATAGGGCAGCACCTGCTACTTCACCTACGCCGGTCACGACGTTGAAGACGCCGTTCGGGAACAGATCGGCTGCAAGCTCTGCGACTCGGATGACCGCAAGCGGCGCGTCTTCGGCAGGCTTCAGGACGAGCGTATTGCCAGTGCCAAGAGCCATGCCTATCTTGACGGCGGCGAGAACCAGCGGTGAATTCCACGGTATGATCGCACCGACGACGCCAAGCGGCTCGCGCGTCGTGTAGCTGAACAGACCCGGGCCAAGCGGAAGCGTTTCGCCCTTTTGTTCGGCGACCGTTCCGCCATAGTAACGCAGCACTTCAATGGAACTCATGACTTCCGGACGGCTCTGCGTACGCAGCGCGTTTCCGGTTTCTGCAGCGAGAATGCGAGCGATCTCTTCCGAATGCGCTGAGACACGATTGGCAAGCTCCGTCAGGAGCGCGCCGCGCGTACGCGATGCCAGACGCCGCCACGAGGGAAACGCTGCCTTCGCCGCGGCAACTGCAGCATCGACATCTTCTCTGTCCGCCGCGCCGATCGTCGTAATGACGCTGCTGCGGCAGGGATTGATGATGTCGAGCATCGCGCCAGATACGGGCTTGACCCATGCTCCATTGATCAGTTGACCGGAAAGGCCAGCGGTTGGCAAAATGACTTCCGCCGTGTCATTCCGGACTTTAGCTGTCTGAGACATTGTTCGTTCCTTGGTTGAATGCGGGTGATCAGGCGCTTGCGGGCAGGCGCAGTTCGACTTTCAGAAGATTTTCGAAAACTTCTGCTACGCTCGTGGAATCCTTGCCTCCAAGACCTTCGGCGCGTGCCATATTGTAGATTTGGCGGACCATCTGACCGAGCGGCATGGGGTAAGCCGAGAACTCCTCGAGGCACAGGGAGATGTCCTTGTGCATCAGATCGAGTGCGAAGTTTGCAGGACGCTCTTCGGTGAAAAGCGTTTTTGGGAGGTAGTCGAGCATCTTGCTGCCCGCGAGTCCGCCGGACAGGACTTCCGTCAGAACAGATAGGTTCGCGCCGGATTTGACGCTGGCGGAAAGCACTTCGCCTAGGGCAACGGTATTGATTGCCGTCAGGAGGTTATGGGCGAGTTTGGTCAGTTGGCCAGAACCGACAGGGCCGCAATGCACAATGCGGCCGGCGATCGGGCCGAGGACCGGGCGGGCTGCATCGAGAACGTCTTGGCTTCCGCCAGCCATAACCAGAAGAGTCCCGGCGCTGGCGCCGGCGACACCGCCGCTGACCGGCGCGTCCATGAAGTGAACGCCCTTCGCTTCGCACTGTGCTGCAATGGCCTTGGTTGTCGATGCATCGACTGTGCTGAAGTCGATAACCGTAGCGCCCGCGGCCACTTTCTTGAGGATACCATTCTCGCCGGTAATGGCGTCGCGAAGAGTGGCAGGACTCGGCAGGCTGCTGAGAACAAACATGGCTGGCGCGGCGGCGGCACTCGGCGATGCCTCAACGACAGCGCCTTTTACAGCAAGCTCAGCGGTAGCCGCCGTGTTGGGATCAAAAACGTGGACCACATGACCTGCATCGAGTAGGCGAAGCGCCATTCTCGAACCCATCCGACCAACACCAATAAAAGCAACCGTAGTCATCTTGTACCTTCCTCGTGATGAGCCAATAGACTCTGTCCAAAAAAGGGGAGGCCAAGAAAGACGATCCGACAGCACGCGCGGTCGAGCGATCACTCTCTAATTGTTCCCCTTTTTTTACGTATTGATCACAGAAAATGAGTGAAAGAAAAGGCGACGCTTGATAACACTACATGTAAGAAAAACTTACGGACTGCGTTTATCATGCTCAATCTCTCACGGCTGCAACTTCTTCATGAGCTCTCGGTCCTTGGCACGATTTCGGCGGTTGCAAGATCCCTGAACCTGACGCGGCCCGCTGTCTCGCAGCAACTCTCTCTCCTTGAGAAGGAGCTTGGCCTCGTTCTGTTCGAGCGCTCGGGGAGAGGTGTACGCTGGACATCGGCCGGCGAGCGTTTGTTGGCCGGCATTGGCGGAATACTTCAGGCCGTGAACGAAGTAGAAGCGGATCTCGCGCGAACTGCACAAACGGTGACCGGCGACTTGCGTATCGCTGCATTCGGTTCAGCAGCTGCAACTATCATCCCACAAGCGATTACCCAGCTGGCAAAACAGCACCCCTCGCTGGAGATCTTTTTCAACGAAATGGAGCCGGGTGACGGCCTCAAAGCGACTGCGACGAAGCAGGTCGACATCGCAATCGTAGACGATCTAACTGGGACGGAAAACTTCGCGCACCAGCTGGACTTCCAGCCCCTTTACATCGACCCCTTTAAAGCCGTTGTTTCAGTCGATCACAGATTAGCGGGCACTGGACGAAAGTCGGTCGAACTATGGGAACTTGCCCAGGAAAAATGGGCCCTGAACCAATCAGCCATTGGCTATCAGACGTTCATCGTGAACGCGTGCCATGCGGAGGGATATACGCCACAAATCATGTCGAGCTGCCGCAACATTGCAGCGACATTGGAGTTTGTGCGAACCGGAAGCTTCGTTACCGTTCTTCCAGGTCTTGCGACGCACAATATACTGCTCGATCCCGATTTTCGGTGCCTGGACCTACGCCCTGTAACACAGCGGCGACTTTTTTCGGCATTCGCAAAGGGAAGCAAAGCTCGGCCCGCCATTTCTGCTGCATTGGAAGCGTTCGAACACGCATGTTCGATATTCATCGATCATCGATGATCACCAACCAGACAGGAGAAGCTCGCACGGCTCGGTTTGTCTGAACAGTTTCGGGCGTGTGTGACCTGGCGCTGGTTTGGAGGCGTTAGGGCGACGGTATATTGTCTCGATGCCCACCTTGTTTATCAGTGTGGCGACGTGCCGCCGCCCAGTTTCCAGGCCTTCTCCTCTCAAGAGCCCTTGCAAGATACGACTTCCGGCAAAAGGGTAGTCGAGATGTAGTTCGTCGATCCCCGAGCGAATGCGACGCATTCGTCCGCCGCCGCCTCAGAGCCAGATCGCTGTGCCACACTGAACGTGGAGAATAGTAGACGGCTGCCACGGCTGAAGCCGAGAAGCTTCACCTGGCGCACGACGGATAGCCTATGATCGCGGTCGATCATTTGTTGTCCCGCATCAATCCGCCTTGCCCAGCGCACCGGATAAAAAATCGTTCTCCAGCGTCAGTGCGCCGATTTTGGCGTGCAGCGTTTTCACATCGACGGTTGGACGCGCCGGTTCCGCCTTCGCTTCATCACCGAATACGCCTGTCGCCCCCTCAAGGAGCGGTCGTCTTGTATGGTCTCTCCTGTTCCCGGCATCTAAGCCGAAGTCAGGCAGAAATTCCACTTATCCTAGCTGTGCAGATTTCCCGAGCCAGCTCTTACTACGACAACGAGGAATTCCATAAGGCGATCTATGCGGCCAGCCGAAGCGAGTTTCTCGAGGAACAATGCCTGCAACTGCACCGGCGCCTGCGGCCCTACCGCCGCCTGCAATTGCGCGTGCGCAATCGGTTGTCGACGTCTTTCTCGGAACATTGCGCCATCGTCGATGCGATCTTTGCTGGAAACGGAGAGGACGCCCGCCGCCTGCTGCGGGGACATGTCGGCATTCAGGGCGAGCGGTTCAGCGATCTCGTTGCAAGCATGGCGGCCAGATAATCCCGGCGACGCCGAACGCACGGGTATTGTCGCTTAGCAACGCTGGTCGGTCAGCCAGTCGGCAAAAATGCGTGCCAGTCGCCTCTGGCTGCCCGATTTCGGATAGGCGATATAATGCCCGATATATCGGTTGTCCCGGAATTTCCCGGCAAACGCTTTGACCGGCACTGTAAAGTTATCAGCGGATTGATGCAGCGATAGCTGGCGGGGACGGCTGTCAGGCTGCGGCGACACACGCGAT
>NZ_LPUX01000039.1 GCF_001651865.1 Sinorhizobium glycinis | reverse complement strand
TGCGCATGCGCCACACTCGCATACGCACTCGCCAAAGGGAATCCCATACGGACTCTTATGTTAGGCGGATACCACTAGCTTTGCGTGGCGGGCACACCGGCCCGCGTGTAGGGCCAAGCTTTGTATGCCAGGCAGGGCGTCGTCGGTCAAGCGAATGCAAATTTACCCACGGCGATTTGACACAGCACGCCGGCAACCGCGGAACGGTGATGACACTGTCACAGTATTTCAATGCTTTAGTTTGAATTGGCCGGCGGGCCGCGGGTTCATATCCCTTCAAGGCGAAGGACCGGAGACATCCGGACTGAGCGGCATGCTGCCGGCTTCCAGTCTCAGGCGGATGGAGAGTTCGCGTTGCTGCCTTTGATCTGGACGCCCGGGAAGCGGGAAGAACGGATTCTTGGTCCGTATGAATCCGAGCGTCTCAATTGGGGCCGGAAGCGGTCCGGCAAGTTTCGGAATAGCAACGAGAATGCCGGACATTGCGTGAAACGCGGTAAGCGGTTAGCTGACGGCGTCCGACCTGAAGTTCCAGGGCATGAGGGCTTCGATTTCGGATGCTGGCCAGCCTTGAGCAATGCGGGTCAGGGTCTGCGAGAGCCAGTCGAGCGGATCGGCGCCATTCATTTTCCATGTTTTATGCCGACCGTCGAACTATGCCGAGCACCTCTTCCAACATACCGGTTGAAACGCGCTTCTCTTGCCGTTTTGGTCGAAGACCAGTCGTTGGCACTCGGCATAGTTCTCATGCTCAGAGGGCGTTCAGGAATTCCAGAAGCCGGTCATTTGGTCGAAATCGCTTGGTCTTGGCGCCTTCGTACGGCTTCAGCTTTGCGAGTGCGGATTCCTTCAGTTCAAGATGTGCATGAAGATAGGTCAGCGTCGTTTCCATCGCCTCATGGCCCAGCCACAGGGCAATGACCGAGCAATCGACGCCCGCCTGTAGCGGCTCCATGGCAGCGCTGTGCCGCAAGACATGGGGCGACACCCGCTTCGAGCGAAGGGAGACGCAGTGCTCGCGCGCTTTGGCGACATATTTGTTCAGCAGGGCCTGCACGCCGTCGGCGCTGAGGCTGCCACCGTGCATATTCGGAAAGAGAGCCGTTGCGCCTCGCTTCCCTGGTTCCTTGAGCCAACGCCGGAGGGCTTGCTGTGCAACCTTGGTGAGCGGCGTACTTCGCTCTTTGCGGCCCTTGCCGACGCATTGCACATGCGCGCCCTGGCCCAGCATTACCGAGTCTCGGTCAAGATCGATGATCTCGGAGACCCGCAGCCCCGTTTGCGCGGCCAGCAATAGCAGAGTGTAATCGCGGCATCCCAGCCACGTGCTTCGATCCGTGCAGTCCAGGATCGCTCCAATCTCGGGCCTGGTTAGAAACTGAAGCTGCCGCTTGTCACATCGCTTGCTGGGGATCGCGAGCACACGCTGAATGTGGGCGCTATGTGCCGGCTCCTCGAACCCCGCATATCGGAAGAAAGATCGAATGGCTGTGAGGCGGAGGTTCCGGGTCCTCACCGAGGCGGATCTCTTCGTCTCAAGATCCTCCAGGAATGCGCCGATGAAAGGAGCGTCCAAATCCCGCAGTGTCAACTGAGATGGGGATCTCCCAAGGCGCGTCTGTGCGAACGCAAACAGGAGCCTGAAGGTGTCGCGATAGGAGGCAATGGTGTTGGAACTTACACCTCGATGCTTCATGAGCCGATCTGTGAACCACCGCTCGATCAGCACGGCCAGGTCGTTCGTGCGTCTCATGACCGAATCTCCCAGCGCTTATCCAATCGCCGTACGGCATGGTTCATCAGTTCCGGCGCGGCGGACAGGTACCAGTAGGTGTCGCGAACATTCGCATGGCCGAGGAAGGTCGAGAGAACCGGCAGCTCGCGTTCCACATCTTCGCCAGCGCGATGCCAGTTGATCAGGGTCTGGACGGCGAAACGGTGACGAAGATCATGAATCCGTGGGCCATCGCGATTCCCCTCCTGCCGTAATCCGATTTGCCGGGAAAGTCGCCAGAACACGCGGTGCACGTATTGATGCAGCAATCTGCCGCCCTGTTCGGCGACGAAGAAATAGGGACTGCGCGGCGTACCAAGGTGTGCATCGCGTCGGACGGCATAGTCTGAAAGGACAGCGATTGTCGTGGCGTGCAGCGGGACCAGCCGTGACTTGCCGAACTTTGTCTCTCGGATAGTAAGGACGCCCTGGTCGAGATCGACGTCGGCCCGGAGCAGGCCGAGCGCTTCGGAATGGCGCAGTCCGGCCACCGCTATCAGTCCGAACCGGCAGTGATTCCAGCGTCGAGGGCCGGCGGCAGCGAAAGTGCTGCCGCCACAAGCGCCTGAATCTCGATCTCGCTATAGATGTAGGGCTTTGTCCGCCGTGCCGGCGGCACAGCGTCGCTTGGTGGCACTTCCGTCAGAGGATCGAAATGAGTGAGGTGCTAGGCAAAGCAGCGCACATCAGCCAGGCGGATGGACCAACTCGGCTGTCGGCCCATCAACGTCACCCATTCCATCGCCAGATCAGTCGTGATGGTATCGGCGCCGCGGGCTTCCATGAAGGTGACGAATGACGACAACCGTCGTGCCGGACCGTCGTATTTGTATCCCAGCCCTTGGCGCATGCCGACATAGCGCTTGAGCGTTGTGCGAAGCCGGCTCATTGGACACCTCCCGGCCAGGGTAGGCTCAGTTCACGCAGCTTCTCAATAGGTACTGTCACATTGATTGAGCGGTGGTTCTTGTAGGTCGGTGCACTCACGGTCATGGGTGCGCTGCTACCTCAATTTCCTTACCGCTCAATCAATGTGACAGTACCCGTCTAGCCGCACTAGCGCTTCATTGACCATCAGCCGGATCGGGCGCAGTGGATGATCGGCTGGCACGAAATCCTCCAACCGCTCATCGTGAACAGCTGCTCCATGAACACATCGCTCCTGCGCATCGAACCCCTCGCCAAGGGGATCGGTAGTCTATCTTTGGCGTAGGTATTTCAGCAGTCTGCTAGGCGCCCGCCGCCACGTGCGGGCGACGCCGGCATCAACCGGCGGGCAGATGTGCCGAGGGCAACAAGCGCGCCTGACGTAACGCCGCCAGATCAGCCGAGCCGGTGCAGAAGCAGGCGACGGCCAACTGGCGGATGACGATCTCGAAATGTGAGACAACCGCCTCGGTGGACACCGTCGCCGCGCCCAGCACGCCGGCCGCCTGCCCAGCGATGTCCGCGCCCAGGCGGATGGCCTTGGCCACGTCGACGCCGTCGCGGATCCCGCCCGACGCGATCAGCTTCACCGTTGGCAGCGCCCGACGTACCGCCTGCACGCTGGCCGGGGTCGGAATCCCCCAATCAGCGAACGCCATCGCCACGGTACGGTCGGCGGCATCGCGGGCGCGCTCGCCCTCCACCGCGGCCCAACTGGTGCCGCCGGCGCCGGCGACATCGATTACCGCCACGCCCGCCTCGACGAGCGCACAGGCCACCGAGGCGGACAGGCCCGACCCCACTTCCTTAGCCACGATCGGCACGCCCACGCTGCGCGCGGCGCGAGCGATCTGCGCCAGGACGCCGCGCCAGTCGCGGTCGCCCTCCGGCTGTACCGCTTCCTGCAGCGGATTGAGATGGATGATGAGTCCATCGGCCTCCAGCGCATCCACCGCCCGGCGCGCCAGGTCCAGGCCGTCGGCCTCGCGAAGTTGCGCGGCGCCGATATTGGCCAGCAAGGGAATGTCTGGGGCCAGGCGGCGCAGCGCGCGCGTCAGCCCCTGGGAGTTGCGGGATTGCAGGCTCAAGCGCTGCGAACCGACGCACATGGCGATCCCCAAGTCTTGCGCTGCCTCGCTCAGATGCCGGTTGATGGCCTCGGCGCGTGGCATGCCGCCGGTCATGGAGCTGATCAGCAGCGGCGCGCGCATGGTCTTGCCCAGCAGCGAGGCGCGCAGGTCGATCTGCGTCAGCTCCAACTCGGGCAATGCGCAGTGTTCGAAACGGATGTACTCCCAGCCGGCGGCGACCGTGGCCGGCGCCGTTCGCCGATCCAGCACGATGTCCAGATGGTCGTCCTTGCGCCGGCTCAGGGCGGTGTCGCTCATGCTCGCTCCATCCGTCGCATCGGGCGACGGCGTTGCGTCGGATCGGACCGACGGCAGCGCGCACACGCCGCCGCCTCCCGCGCATTCAGGCCGGCGCACGCTGGCCTCCCCCCGCAGCGTCGCTGCGGTAGCGGCTGGTCGAGGTCTGGTAGAACTGCGCGCGGATGGCCGCCATGGCCTCGATCAAGGGTCCCCACGGCGCGGGAAAGCGTTCTTCCGCCATCACCCGGTGCAGCATGCGCGTATGGCCGGCCAGCTCGTCGTTGAGGAACTCCACCGCAGGCATAGCCGGATAGCGCTGCTGCACCAGGATCGCCGCGTTGTCGGCCTCGCCGGCCGACCTGTCCTTATCGCGTCCATGCAGATCGTTCTGCAGGCGCCCTATCGCGGAGATGAGCCGCAGGACATGGCGAAACGCCGGACGCGCGCGCAAGGTCGCCATGTCCAGCCCCCACAGCAACGACAGGCAACAGAACACGTTCGCGTAGCCGATCGAATCGATACCGTTGTGCAGGTACTCGGCGTAGGACCAGCGTTCCGCCCCTGCCGCCTGCGCGTGTCCGGCGCGCAGCGCCGCGCAGTAGCACCGGGTATCGTCGAGAAGCTGAGCATAGTCGCGACGATCGTAGGCGAGCGCGGCCAGCGAAGCGCGCAGCACAGCGCAGCCCTCGAATCCGGGGAGCGCGCACGGCACGCCCTGCCCCACCGCCAGCTCCACTGCGGCGAGCTGCTCCGGCGCGATCAGGCCAAGGTCGTTGCAATCGTCGAGCCAGAACAGCAGCGCCAGTTCGCGATAGAACGCCACGATCAGCGTTTCGTCCTGCGGATCGCGGCCGGTGCGGGCGCTGGTGTCGCGCAGGCTCGGGTGGATGCGCTGCAGGATGTACTGGCCGCCCCTGACTGCTTCCTCGGCATGCTCGTCGGCGAACCCGGTCAGGGAACGCCCCCACTCCAGCACCTGCTGCAGCGCGCGTTCGGTCTGGATCATGGCGCCGCTCCTGCTCCCTCGGCCAGGACGCGCCGCCCCCAACGAAGTGCCAGCCACAACCCGGCGAGTTCGGCCACGCGCACGACCCGGGTGGGGCAATACAGTTCCTTGCCGATCCACAACGGCGTCTGCGGCAATGCATGCGCCGCATGGCGGGCGAGCATCCACTCCAGCGCACGCGCCACCGCCTGCGCGATGCGCCGGCGCCCTGTCGGCTCTTCGCTCCCGTCCATCACGTGCAACGCGAACAGCGCATAGGCGGTTTCCTCGAATGTGGACGCGCGACCGGCGCCCCAGCCGCCGTCGTCGCGCTGCGCCTGCAGCAGCGCCGCTAACGCGCGCTCGTCGCGCCACTGGGGCTTGCCTTGCGCAAGCGCAGCGACCGCATGCGCGGTGGGATACAGCCACGAAACGTGCCATTTTTCGTTGTCCCATAGACCGTGCGGGTTGCGATTGGCCTCGACGTAGGCGCTGGTGCCGGCGGCGGGCTTTCCCAACAGTCGCAACGCATGCAGGGCATGGATGTTGGTCGACACCGAGGCATTGCGCTCGCCGGGGAAGGTGACGAACAGCTCGCCGATTTCGAAATGGCGCAACGCATCGACCGCCGGCTCGCGGCCTGCAAGGCGCAGGACGCACAACGCAACGGCGGTGTCGTCCGCATCGGCCGCGAAGTGCAAGGCCGGGCCCAGACCGCGCACGCCCAGGCGGGCGTCGAGCTGCGCAACGATCACGCGCACCGCCTCGGCGAGCGCGGGATGCGCGAACAGCCCGGCCAGATGCAGGGTGTACAGCGACCAGCATGGCTCGAACACATTGATCGGCCAGACGTTGGGAACGACGCCTTCGATGCCGCTGCGCGTCGCCCGCGATGCCGCTTGCAGATACGCGTCGGCGCGCCCGACCTGCGTCGTGCTCCCCTGTGTGACGGCGTGCGCACGCCACGCGGCGGTGGCCGCCGGACTGATGCCGATGCTGCCGTCGTCATCAGGGCATGCAGTGGTCGGCGACGTCCCCCAGGCTTCCCAGGAGTGCAGCAACGGATGGCCGCTCGGCAACGTCGCCACCGCCCGCAGCTTGACCAGGCACGCTTGCCGCAACGGCAACAGCGCCGGATGGCGCGGAAACTCCACGCCGCCCAGCAAGGATGCGGCCTCGCCGCACAACTGCGGCAGGATCAGCTCCGCGCCGATCGGCGCGTCTTCCGGCACCACATGCGAGTAGGGATCGGGCTGGCGCTCGAGGAACCGGGTTGCAGTCTGGACTGCGTCGGCAGCGCCGAGAAGAGGATCGGCACGCTGCAATGCCAGCAACGCCGCCCACGTGGGCGCATGGCGGAACAGCGGGAAGTCCGCGCTTCCCCATCCGCCATCGGCCTGTTGCTGCGCGATGAGCCACGCGTATGCGTCCTGCCGACCGGTGACGTTGCCGTGGAACTGTAGAGCTCGCGCCGTGTCATAGACGGACGGACCGACGCTGCCGCCGTCGCTCATCTCGCTCAGCAGGTGGCGCAATTCGGAAAGGATCTGTTCGGACAGCGCGTTCACGCGGAATGTTCCTTCTGCAGACGGTTGACGAGAACCAGGATCGGGCAGTCGCCGCGAACTCGGACACAGTGCTGCATGCACCGCTGCCGCTGGTCGATCCAGCGGCACACGGGCGACTCCATGCGGACGGCGCGCTTATGCGCATGGCGCGTGCTTGAACAGATACGCGTTGGCCCGCTGCAGCATCTGCGCCATGCGTTCCGCACGCGGCCCCAGCGGGGCGATGGCCTCCCCGGCGTCGCGCAACAGATCCAGCGCGAACTGGCGCGCTGCCTGCAGCCCCATGATCGACGCGCAGGTCGGCTTCTGCCCCGCCGCGTCCTTGCCGGGGGTCTTGCCCAGCGTCGCGGTATCCGCAGTCGCGTCGAGAATGTCGTCGACCACCTGCAACGCCAGGCCGAAACAGGCGCTGTAGCGATCGAGCGCACAGTACAGCGCAGCGTGCGCGGCATCCTCCGCGATGGCGCATAGCGCGCCCATGCGAACGGATGCGCGCACTAGCGCTCCGCACTTCATCCGGTGCATTGCCACGATCCTGTCCAGCTCGACGTGCTTTCCGACCAGCGACAGATCCATGGCCTGCCCGCCTGCGGCACCCTCGGCGGACACCGCCCGCGCCAGTTCGCGCACGAGCGCGATACGGTTGTCGCCCGGCGCATCCAGGCTCGCCAGGGTGAGGAAGGCGTGCGCCTGCAGCGCATCGCCGACCAGGATCGCAGTGGCTTCGCCGAACCTGACGTGCACGGTCGGAAGGCCGCGGCGAAGCACGTCGTCGTCCATCGCGGGCAGGTCGTCGTGGACCAGGGTACAGGCGTGCATCATCTCGATGGCAGCGCCGACGTCGTCGAGCATGTGCGCCGGCGTGTCGGCCAGTGCGCCGGCAGCCAGACAGAGCAATGCGCGGGTGCGCTTCCCGCCATGCAAGGTGGCGTAGCGCATCGCCGCCATCAGCTCGGTCTCACCGTCGTCTTCGGCGCAGAGAAGACGCGCTAGCGCCTGTTCGACCCGCTTTGCGCCGTCCTGCATCCAGATCTCCGGCAGCAGCCTGCCGGATGCGCCGCCGCCGAGCGCGGAAACGCCAGTTCGGTCGTCGTGTAGCGTGGAATCGGTCTGCATGTTGTTCATGTCCTTGTACCTGACAGGAGACGGCCACGGCGAGCGGCGATCCGCCGCGGCCGGCGCCGCTGCCTCGCCACACGGGGCATGCGATGCCAGCTCATGAGATATGGGTGCCGCGGGAATGCGCCGTTGGCCGAGTTGCAATTCCTGCAGCGCGCGACGCGGCAGGAGCGTGATTGCCGGATGCACGCGCAGCGTCTCGCGGAATAGCGCCTCGGCGACCGGACACTGCGCCAGGTCCTCGTGCCGGGTCGGCGCCGCGCCCACGCGTTGCGCCTCCTCGACCAGGGCGTCCCACAGCACAGGCTGCCGCGCCAGCTCGATCACCATCCAGGCCATCGTCGAGGCGGTGGTGTCGTGACCAGCAAGCAGCAGCAAGCGGATATTGGCGACCAGGACGTCATCGGAGAGCGCATCGTCGCTGCGATCGAAGGCGCTCACCATGTCGTTGATCAACCCGGTGCGCGCGGCATGCGCGCGCGCGTCGCGGACGAACTGGCGCAACCGCGCATCGATCCAGTCGCGGGCGGCGCGGCCGCGCCGCAAGGGCAGTCCGGGCAGGTCGACCGGGGGCGCGACGATCAACTGCAGCAGTTGCCGGTACTTGCGATGCCATCCCGGCAGGTCCTGCGCTGGGATTCCCATGAGGCGGAAGATGAGCTTGAGCATCAGGTCGCCGGTTTCGCGCAGGATGGCTACGTCGCCGCGGTCGCGCCACGCCTGCACCCGCGCCCGGATGACGGGCGCGAACAGGGCGCCGATGCCGGCCTGGGTCAGCCCCTTGGGCAGGAGCGCCGCCTTGATTGCATCGCGCGCCTGCCGGTGCGCGCCGCCGTCCTGGGCGACCAACGTTCCGCCAAGTAATTCGGGCGCGATCTCTTCGATCAGCGCCGAGGACACATCCTTGTGCCGGAGTAGTGCGAACGCATCTGGATCCACGCAGGTCATCAGGTGTCCGGCAGGCCCGAAATCCAGCCAGAAGTGGCTGCCCAGCGTCCGTTCCGCGCGCCGCAGCAGGCGCGGCAGGTCGCAGACGATGGCGGGAAGATGCCCGACCAGGGGGAAAGCGCCGGGCACGACCGGGATGTCGTACCGCAGCCGGTGCCGACGGTCCAGCGGGTTGAGCAGCATGTCCATCAGCAGCGCCCCGCTTCGGCGGTGTCGCCGGCAGCCCGCGCGGCGCGGCTGTTGCCACCGTCGGCGTACGTCGGGACATGCGCCAGCATGCCGCCGTCGATGCACACGACCTGGCCGGTGATGAACGCAGCATCGTCGGAGAGCAGGAAGGCCACCAGCGCGGCCACGTCCCTTGCCGATGCCGGCGCCGGTCACCACGGCCACTTTGCCTTCAAACCGTCCCATCGTGTCCTCCTGGATTGCGTTGGTCTTTCGCGGCATGCCGCTCAGCCTCCGCCGGAGAAGGCGCAGGGTCCGCGCTGGCGCGCTCGCCATCGCCAGTGTCGCTTTCGATGACCCGGATGGCGGCGACCGGGCACTGGCTGGCCGCGAGCAGCACGGCGGCGTGCAGCGCCTGCGGGACCGTCGCCACGCACACTTCGGCCACGCCGTCCGGTTTGCGCTGGCGAAAGGTGCCCGGCAGCGTCAGCACGCACTGCCCGGTGGTTCCGCACAGATCCTGGTCGACCACGACGCGCATCTCAGCCCCCCCCTTGCGCATGCAGCCGCACCGGCAGCGCGCGGAACGTCCTGAGGAACGCGGAGGGCTCCCGGGTCGGCT
This sequence comes from Sinorhizobium glycinis, assembly GCF_001651865.1. Taxonomy (GTDB): domain Bacteria; phylum Pseudomonadota; class Alphaproteobacteria; order Rhizobiales; family Rhizobiaceae; genus Sinorhizobium; species Sinorhizobium glycinis. The sequence goes on along the minus strand of NZ_LPUX01000039.1, from coordinate 1,674 downwards.
GCTCGGCCAATGCCAGCGTGGGGAAGCGCGCCTGGATCCGCGGCAGGCTCTCGGCCAACTGCATCCGGGCCAGTTGCGCACCGGGGCAGAAGTGGATGCCGTGGCCGAAGCTCAGCATGATCTTCCCGTCGGTCGACATGCCAGGATTGGTGCCGCCAGGATTGGTGCCGTAGAACCGCGCGGGATCGAAGCGGTCGGGATCGGCGAAGGCGTCCGGGTCGCGATTGCCGGCCGCGATCAGCAACCGCACGTCCGCGTTCTTCGGGATCACCACGCCGCCCAGCTCGATGTCGCGCTGGGCGATACGCGGAGTGGGGCTGAACAGGACGGGCGCGTCGCAGCGCAGGACTTCTTCGACGAATGCCTTCACCCCCACGGCGTCTCCCTGCAGCCAGTGCCGCTGTTCGGGATACGCCCGCATCGCCAGGACCGCATGGTCGATGGTCGCAGCAGTGGTGGCGAAGCCGCCCAGCAGCATGCCCCACAGCATGCTGATCAACTCCGCATCCGACAGCGTGTCGGCATCGTCGTCGTGTGCGCCGACCAGCATCGACACGATGTCGTGGCGGGGATCGGTGCGCTTGCGCTGTATGAGGTCGCCAAAGTAGGCCAGCACCCTGGCGCTGGCCGCGTCCGCCGCGGCGAGCTGGGGATCGCTGGCGTGCGGGCCCAGGCCTTCCACAATGGCGCCGATGCCGGCGGCGAGCCCCAACATGTCGTCCTGGGGCAGGCCGAACAGTTCGGCGAAGACCAGCATGGGCAAGGCTAGCGCGAATTCCCGATGCAGGTCCACCGCCTCCCCGCGCTCTAGCGCGGGCGCCATGCCGTCCAGGCGCGCTGCGACGATGCGCGCGGTGCTCGGCCGCAGGTTGTCGATCTGGCGCATGGTGAAGTCGCGCGAGATCAGCCGGCGCAGACGCGTATGCGTCGGTGGGTCCTTCATCGCTAGCGTGGATGCCATCAGATTGACCGACAGGCTCGTCGCGGCACGCGGGAAATAGCGCGCCAGTTCGCCCGGCGCCGGTCCCCGAAACGCATCGCCCGTGGCCTTGAGCGCCCAGTAGATGTCGGCGTGGCGGCTCAACAGAAAGAGGCCCGACGCCGCGCGATGCACGGGATCGTGCTCGCGCAACCACCGCATGAACGGATACGGGTCGTGGATGCACGCTGGCGACGCCAGTTCGGCGAAGGCGTCCCGGCATGCTGCAGTGGTTTCTTGCGCGTCCATCTTGGTTACCTGTTGGCTGGCTGATCTGACAAGCGATGGAAGGGTATCCGGCGTGTGCCGCCGTTCAACTAAGGCAGCAAGAGTTGTGCCAACTGCGCAGAGAGCGCCTCAGATAAGCTGCTCTGCACATCATTCTATGACTTAACTGAGCGCGGCACGCGCGGGCCGAACATCACTATGTCGCGGACGCGACAAACCCGACAGTAGGTCAACGCAAGGTATGTCGGTCGCCTTAGCTTGGCGCAGAAGTCAGGGTTCGTCTGTCGGGCATGATCGGACGTCCAGTATGGAACCGAAGCTATGTCATCGAAGGGAGGAAGGTGACCGGCAGGCGCTGCGGGAGCGAATGACGTAAGACGAAGCTATACTAGTGGATGGAATCTAACACTTGGTGCCCCCGTTTGACGGCAGCGATGATTTTGTCGGGATCGGCGGTCCAGGTGAAG
>NZ_LPUX01000038.1 GCF_001651865.1 Sinorhizobium glycinis | reverse complement strand
GTCAACGCTCCTCTTTTGCTGCGGGTAACTGGCCGGCATCATAGCGGCAACCGCCGGCGCGGGGGCGTCCACATCATCAAGTCGAAGCCGCCCGTATCCCGACGTACGATTATCCCTCGGAAGTCCGCTGCCATTTCCCCGATGCTGTGACGCGCGCAATTGACGCTGAGCGACGGGCGCATTTCGCGCGCGAGCGAGGACATTTCGAAAGCAAGCATGCGCTCATCCTGACCTATCGGCCGTCGGAGGCCAAAAAGACAGCGCTCAGCAAATACATCTACTCGGACGAGGAGAGCCGTAGGAAGACCTATGCGGACAAGAACGCCATCCGCGAGATCGAGCAGTATTTCGCCAACACCCTTTCGATCCGGCGCATGGAAACGCGCGAGGCCGCCGAGAGGGGAGGGGAGCGTGTCGCCCGCTATGATGAACTGCTGCAATTTATCCGATTCTGCATCACCGGCGAAAACCATCCGATCCGATTGCCAGCTGCTCCCATGTATCTCGACTGGATCGCGACCGCCGAACTCGAGCATGGTCTGACGCCGAAGGTCGAGAACCGATTCCTCGGTGTCGTGGCGATCGACGGGCTCCCCGCCGAGAGCTCGCCGGGCATCCTCAACAGCCTCGACCTCATGCCTTTGACGTATCGCTGGTCGTCGCGCTTCATCTTCCTTGATGCGGAAGAGGCGCGTCAGAAGCTCGAACGCACGCGCAAGAAGTGGCAGCAGAAGGTCCGGCCGTTCTTCGACCAGCTATTTCAGACGCAAAGCCGGTCGGTCGACCGGGACGCCATGACAATGGTGGCCGAAACCGAAGATGCCATCGCGCAAGCGTCTTCGCAGCTTGTCGCCTATGGCTATTACACACCCGTGATCATTCTCTTCGACAGTGATCGCGAAGCGCTGCAGGAAAAAGCCGAGGCTATCCGCCGGCTGATCCAGGCCGAAGGATTTGGGGCGAGGATCGAAACGCTCAACGCGACCGAGGCCTATCTCGGGAGCTTGCCCGGCAACTGGTATTGCAATATCCGCGAACCGCTGATCAACACCAGCAATCTCGCCGATCTCATTCCGCTGAACTCCGTGTGGTCGGGAAGCCCGGTCGCACCTTGCCCTTTCTATCCTCCCAATTCTCCGCCACTGATGCAGGTTGCAAGCGGTTCGACACCGTTCCGGCTGAACCTGCATGTCGACGACGTCGGCCACACACTGATCTTTGGTCCGACGGGGTCCGGCAAATCCACGCTGCTGGCGCTGATCGCGGCACAGTTCCGACGCTATGATCGTTCCCAGATCTTCGCCTTTGACAAAGGAAGCGCGCTCCTACCGCTGACGCTGGCTGCCGGGGGCGATCATTACGAGATCGGCGGCGACAATGCGGAAGGGCGTAAGGCACTGGCCTTTTGTCCGCTGTCGGATCTCGAAAGTGACGCCGATCGGGCTTGGGCCGCGGAGTGGATCGAGATGCTGGTCGCTCTGCAGGGTGTCACTATCACGCCCGATCATCGCAATGCCATGTCCCGCCAGGTCACCCTCATGGCCAGCGCTCCCGGGCGATCGCTCTCCGATTTCGTGAGCGGCGTGCAGATGCGCGAGATCAAGGACGCGCTGCATCATTATACGGTCGACGGCCCAATGGGTCAGCTTCTCGACGCCGAACAGGATGGCCTCACCCTCGGCGCCTTCCAGACCTTCGAAATCGAGCAGCTCATGAACATGGGCGAGCGGAACCTCGTCCCGGTGCTGACCTATCTGTTTCGGCGCATCGAAAAGCGGCTCGATGGATCCCCGAGTCTGATCTTGCTCGACGAGGCCTGGCTGATGCTCGGCCATCCAGTTTTCCGCAGTAAAATCCGGGAGTGGCTGAAGGTGCTACGCAAGGCGAATTGCGCTGTCGTGCTTGCGACCCAGTCGATCTCGGATGCCGAGCGGTCCGGAATTATCGACGTCCTGAAGGAGTCCTGCCCGACGAAGATCTGCCTTCCGAATGGGGCCGCTCGCGAACCCGGGACGCGCGAGTTCTACGAACGGATCGGCTTCAACGAGCGGCAGATCGAGATCGTTTCGAACGCCACTCCCAAGCGCGAATACTGTGTCGTCACCCCTGAAGGCCGGCGGCTTTTTGATATGGTGCTCGGTCCGGTGGCGCTTAGTTTCGTTGGCGCATCCGGCAAGGAAGATCTGAAGCGCATCCGAACACTTCATTCCGAATACGACCGCGACTGGCCGGTCCACTGGCTTCAGATGAGAGGAGTTCACGATGCCGCGTCGCTGTTCAATGTCGAATAAATTGCTCGCCGGTCTGGCGGTCGTCGCCGTAACGGTCGGCACAGGCGAGCCGGTCGGTGCCGGCACCGCCACTGGCGCCGCAACCGAGTGGACGCAGGTTCTCAACAATGGGGAGCTGGTTGCTCTGGTGGGGAAGTCCAATGAGCAAATTCAGAACCAACTCACCCAGATCAGCCAGCTCGCACAACAGATCGAGACGCAGCTGAACATCTATCAGAACCTGCTCCAGAACACGGCGACGCTTCCGTCTCATATGTGGGGGCAGGTCGAGCGTGATCTCAATCGGCTCCGCAGCATCGTCGATCAAGGTCAGAGCATCGCCTTTTCCATGGGCAACGCCGACGACGTACTGCAGCAGCGGTTCCAGAGCTATGCAACCCTCAAGACCAACCTGCCAAGGAATGAGACATTCTCCTCGACTTATGAAACCTGGTCGGACACCAACCGCGATACGATTGCCAGCACGCTGAATGCGGCGAGCCTCACGGCCGATCAGTTCGACAGCGAGGAAACGACAATGTCCTCGCTGCGCTCGATGTCAGAGACCGCTGACGGGCAGATGAAGGCTCTGCAGGTGGGCCACGAAATCGCGGCCCAACAGGTCGGGCAGATGCAAAAGCTCCGCGGCCTTGTCTCGCAGCAGATGACCATGATGGGAACCTGGCTCCAGACGGAGCAGACCGACAAGGACCTGGCGCAAGCACGGCGGGAAAAATTCTTCAACGCCGACGTCAAGAGCATTCCGGAAGGTCAGAAAATGGAGCCACGCTGGTGAGCCGCGCCGTTATCATTGCCTTAGTGATCCTCGTCCCTGCGGTTTCGACCACAGCGACAGCGCTGATCGTCAACTCCAGAGCCTCCAACCCATCCGCACCTGAGGAGCAACGCACCGCCAAAGAAAAATTCTTCGGCGCGGGGAAGGCGCTTCCGCCGATCAAGGATGGTCAGGAGATGGGTCCAAGATGGTGAAGATCAGTCTTGCACGTTCGTTGCTGATTGCAGGCTTGGCTTATGTCGCCTTCGAGGCACGCGCTTTCGCGCAGGAAGGACTAGTCCTCACGGAGTTGGAGAACCACATCTCGGCAGCCGCGAAAGGATGGGAAACCACCATCCTTGACGCGGCGAAATCGCTGTTTTGGATTTTGGCCACCATCGAGATCGGCATCGCAGCCATCTCGCTGGCGCTCCAGGCGGCTTCGCTCGACAGCTGGTTTGCTGAGCTTGTCCGGCGGATCATGTTCGTCGGATTTTTTGCTTTCGTTCTGACGCAGGGCCCGACCTTCGCGCGCGCCGTGATCGATAGCCTGTTCCAGATCGGCGCTGGCGGGGGCTCGGCATCCCCCGCTGAAATCTTCGACGCTGGCATTCGGGTCGCCTCACAAATGTCGCAGCAAGCCCAGTTCGACGTCTTCGAGGACAATGCGCTCGCAATCGCTGCGGTGCTGGCGATGGGTGTCGTGGTCATCTGCTTTTCGCTGGTTGCAGCAATTTTCGTGTCGGTCATGGTCGAGATGTATGTCGGCCTGCTCGCTGGCATGATCATGCTTGGGCTTGGCGGTTCCTCTTTCACGAAAGACTTCGCTGTCCGATATCTTGTCTATGCCTTCGGCGTCGGCATGAAACTGATGGCGCTCGTGATGATAGCTAAGATTGGATCGCAGGTCCTCTTGGGCCTGGCGAATGCTCCAACCGCGTCTTCCGACCAATTTGTCACGACCCTGGCGATCGCCGGCATCTCCGTCGTGGTTTTCATCATCGCCATGTACGTGCCGAGCATCATCCAAGGTGTAGTGCAAGGCGCCTCGGTTTCCGGGGGGATGGAAACGATCCGTCACGGCGGCCAGGCGGCATCCTTCGCCGCCGGCGCTGGGTTCCTCGCGGGCGGCGCCGCGAGAACGGGTTTCACGGCCGGTCAGTCGGCACGAGCGGCGGGTTCATCCCTCGCCGGCGCGGCGCTTCGGGGTTTCGGCGCGGGGATCGGATCCGCCAGCAGTGCTGCTGGTTCTGCCGCCAAGGAAAAGGCGATCGGTTCACCCGGCGCCTATGCCGGATCAATCCTCGGCCTCGCCAACGCCAAGCTCGATGAGAGCCGGGGCGGTCATAGCGGGCACAAGCCACCTCCCGAACGCAAAGACTAACAGCAATCAGAAAGTGATAGACGATGGCAGCGAACCGCGCCCCCGAAAACCCCTATCTTGCCGCGCGGCAGGAATGGACGGAACGATACGGATCCTATGTGCGAGCCGCCGCGGCATGGCGCACAGTCGGCATTCTGGGCCTGGCCATGGCCGTAATCGGTTTCGGATATGCTATGTATCTCAGCACCGAGGTCAAGCTCGTGCCTTACATCGTCCAGGTCGACAAGCTTGGCACGTCGGTCACGACCGGTTTCCCCGAACAGATTGAATATGCGGATGTGCGGGTAGTGCGCGCCACGCTCGGCAATTTCGTGACCAGCTTCCGTTCGATCACGCCGGACGCCGCGGTGCAGAAACAATATATCGACCGCACCTACGCGCTCCTTCGGACCTCGCATCCATCGACGGAGAAGATCAACGCCTGGTTCCGAGGCAATTCGCCATTCGAGAAGGCGAAAACCGCAACGGTCGCGATCGAAGTCAACAACATCGTGGCGCTCTCAAACCAGACCTATCAGATCGACTGGACCGAATACGAACGGGACCGCAAGGGCAAGGAGATCGGCACGCGCCGGTTCCGGGGCATCGCGACGGTGACACTCACCGCGCCGCAGGACGAGGCAACCATCCGCCTCAATCCAATCGGCCTTTATGTCCGGGATTTTGACTGGACAGCGCAGCTTTAAGGGCAGGGGAATTCTCAATGCACAGAACCGGATTGATCGCAGCCGCCGGCTGCCTGGCAACACTCGTCTTTGCGAGCGCCGCTGAAGCGCAGAGCATGACCACCAATGAGGTGAAGGGCACCAGTATTTCGAGGAAATGGCGCGGCACGGCCGGGTTGGTGACGACTGGTCCCGACGGCAAGGTCATCTTCCTGTACGGCGAGACGCAGCCGTCGGTCGTCTGCTCGCCCTTGCAGGTCTGCGATATCGAATTGCAAGGCGGCGAAATCGTCCGTGACGTTCTCGTTGGCGATAGCGTGCGCTGGAAGGTCGAACCTGCGACATCGGGTGCCATAGGCGGGCAGGCGATCCACCTGATCGTCAAGCCATCGGAGCCCGGACTTGTGACCTCGATGGTGGTCACGACGTCGCGCCGCACCTATCACATCCAGCTGAAATCCCATCCGAGCCAGTATATGGCCCGGGTCGGTTTCGAGTATACGGAGGACGTTTCGACGAAGCTTGCTGACATCAATTCAAGGCTCGAGACCGGCGGCATTCCAGGAACGGCACCCGACAAGCCGAACTTCTCCTACTCGGTCAGCGGGAGCGCGCCGTGGAAGCCGAAACGGGTCTATTCGGACGGCGCAAAAACCTACGTCCAATTCTCGAAATCGATCTCCGGACAGGACGCGCCGGTGCTCTTCGTCGTCAGCGGCGGCCAAAACCGCATCGTCAACTACCGCATGAAGAATGACATGATGATCGTGGACTACGCGGTCGACAAGGCGATCCTCGTCTCCGGCGTCGGCTGGCGGCAGCAGAAGATCACTATTCGGCGGGGAGGCTGAACGATGCGGAAGCTTCTGATCTCCTTCGTTACGGTGGCTATTCTTTCCGGCTGCCAAACGGCCGAGGACGGGCTGACGACCAGTTCCACGCCAACCACCGTCACCGGGCCCGCGGCGAGCGCGATTGCCGGCGATATGGCAAGCCGGCTCGCCGAGCAGATCGGCCCGTCTGCGACGACGACCATCAAGATCGAAAAAGACTCGTCGGATTTCGCGAGCGCGCTTGAGGCGGCGCTGAAAGGCTGGGGCTATACGGTCGTGACTGATGGCAAGGTCGGCAGGGTCGGCAAGGACGTGAAACTGGTCGAGCTCGGCTATTCGATCGACGGTGTTGACGGTCAGGTGCTCGCGCGACTTTCGACGCCCTCTATCGCGCTTGGCCGGGCCTACTCGGCAACGGCAGCGGGTGCTGTGCCGGCAAGTCCGCTTTCCATCATGCAGCGCAACTGACGGAGACAGATATGGTCCAGTCTCTGCGGCTTGGTGCCGCCAACGAGACAGAAGATCAGAACGGCATGCGCCGTCTCAATCGCCTGCCGATCATCGTCGCCATCGTCATCGTTGCGCTGTTCGTCGGCGTCGTCGTCATCGGACTGGCATGGCGCGGTCTTCCGTTCAACCGCAACAATGATATCCACAGCGCATCGAATACCCCGGCAACGAATTTCGGCGACCAGCTCAAGCGCGGCGTCACCGACGGTATCATCGGCGAGCCGGTGGAACGGGAAGCGTTTCAGCCGACGCCCGCCATGAAACAGAAGGTCGACAAGGAACCGACTGTCGTCGACCGGCCTACGGAACCGGAAGAGCGACGCGCGCGGCTCGAAACGGAGGAAGAATGGAAGGCGCGCCTGAAGCGCGAGCAGGACGAACAAATTATCCGCGAGGTCCAGCGGCAGCGGATGGCCCGGCTGCAGGCACGAGCAACCGCTTTGGACTCGCCGTTGAAGGTGGATATTTCCGATGTCGAGAAAGTAGCCAGGAACGCCAGTGACACCGGTCAAAATCCCACGGCAGCAACCAACAATGCGTCGGACCTCTACGCCGCCGCCATGAAATCGGGGATCATGGGCGAGAACCTCGATCCGAACGCCCAGGCGTCGAAGGAGGATTTCTTCAACCAGGACATCAAGGATGTTGGCTACCTCCCAAATCGGGTCGTGCCGCAGATGTCGGTCTATGAGTTGAAGCGCGGCTCGGTCATTCCCGCCACCTTGATCACCGGCCTCAATTCCGACCTCCCGGGTCGCATCACAGCGCAGGTCAGCCAGAATGTCTATGACAGCGCCACCGGCTACCGGTTGCTTATCCCGCAGGGCGCCAAACTGTTCGGGCGCTATGACTCAAAGGTCTCGTTTGGCCAGGAGCGCGTTCTCGTCGTCTGGACCGATCTCATTTTCCCAAATGGATCGACCCTGCAGATTGGCGGTATGCTGGCACGGACGCCGAGGGCTATGGTGGCTTCAAGGACAAGGTCGACCGGCATCTCTGGCGCACTTGGAGTTCGGCAGCGCTGATCGCGCTGATTGGGACCGGAATCGACATGTCGATGCCCGAGAGCTCGACGCTGGCGACACAGGATACTGCCTCAGACGCCGTACGCCGAAACTTCGCTGAATCGTTCGGCCGGGTGGCTGAGCAGACCATATCGAAGAACCTGAACGTCCAGCCAACAATCCGCATCCGACCCGGCTATAAGTTCAATGTCCTCGTTGACCAGGACATCATCTTTCCGTCCGCCTATCGTGACAATTAGCGGCGCAGGGCCCACAGATCTGATCTCCGTATCTGCCGCTGGTTGGCGCGCGGTGTGGCGCTACAATCACTGCAGCGCAAAACCTTTCCTCACTTGTACTATTTCTAGGCCGACGTGGCTTGAAAGCTGCATCTCCACAGGTAGTGCTAATGTACATGGTCCGAGGGAATACTCCGCATGCTGTATTAACCTGCGGTTGCCGCAAAAAGTAATTGTGTGCGTAAATCGCAGTCATGACCCGATTGCCCAAACGGCCGCTCGTTTCGCAAAGGACGAGCTCGGCGGTCAAGAAGATAGGAGAGATGTCCGTGAACGGAAACCTTCGCTCGCTCATCGATATGCTGGAAGCCGCGCAAGATGGGCACATGATCAAGATTGCTCTTAGAAGCTTCGCGCATTCCTGCGGGTATGACAGGTTCGCCTACCTGCAAAAAGACGGCACCCAGGTTAGGACGTTCCATTCCTATCCCGGACCATGGGAAAGCATCTACCTCGGTAGCGACTATTTCAACATCGATCCCGTGCTGGCGGAAGCAAAGCGCCGGCGGGACGTTTTTTTCTGGACCGCCGACGCTTGGCCTGCCCGAGGATCGTCTCCTCTTCGGCGGTTTCGTGACGAGGCAATCAGCCACGGCATTCGCTGCGGCGTCACCATTCCCGTGGAGGGAAGCTACGGATCCGCGATGATGCTGACCTTCGCATCGCCGGAAAGGAAAGTGGACATTTCGGGCGTGCTCGATCTCCCAAAAAGGCAGTTCAATTGCTGATGATGGTGCACTACCAATTGAAGATCATTGCGGCGAAAACGGTGCTTAATCCCAAGCAAATGCTGTCGCCGCGCGAGATGCTTTGCCTGGTGTGGGCTTCGAAGGGAAAAACTGCGTCCGTAACCGCCAACCTCACTGGAATCAATGCCAGAACCGTGCAGCACTATCTCGATAAAGCACGTGCAAAGCTTGACGCGGAATCAGTGCCGCAACTCGTTGCCATTGCCAAGGATCGCGGCCTGGTCTGAGTTCTAGTTGTCATCGTCGAAAGGCACGTCGGGCACAAAGCCAAGCGCGTCCAGAATGTCCGATAGCTCCTCCTGTTGGGCCTCCGACCTCTTCTGGCGTGCAACGTACTCATCCTGGAGCGTCTGGAGGACCGGACCGGAAATCGACGGATCGTCGCTTGCGCGCAACCACTCCTCGTAAACGGCCTGATCGGCCCAGAGGAGCCGGCGGTGTTCGCGAATCGCGGAAACTGCCAGTGCCTCAAGCTCTGACTTGGTCATGACACTGTAGCGCGCTTCTTTCTCCTTGCTTTCGTCGTTCACCTCGGATGAGCCCATATCGTTCATCCGCTTCTCCCTGATTTGATTTCCTCACTGCCCAGCACCCAAGGTCGGCATTGTATCGGTCTAGCCGCTACAGCCAAATTCTCTGGGCTTGAGGCAAGGCAGTTGAATCTAAACTCGACATTTAAACAACTGCTTCGAGCCGACGGGCGTTCCGAGCCGCCGCGTTTACATACTTTAGTTGATAAACTTATGGTGTGTAAACGACGATCTTTCAGCGCATGGATATGCGCAAGCTGGTCGGCTCTAATTTCGCCCGCCTGCGTCGGGAGAAGGGCCTGACACAGGAAGAGGTCGAAGCTCGTTCCGGTTTCAGCCAACAATATCTGAGCAGCCTTGAGCGCGGGCGACGCAACCCTACCGTGATTACTCTTTATGAGCTGGCTCAAGCCTTGGGTGTTAGTCACGTCGAGTTGGTTACCCCGACTGATGAGACTCCGTTTGGCACGCGATGAGGCGAATAATCCTACTGCAGGGTAAAATCGAGCGTATGCGCCGCTTACATCCCATTGATTTCGCGTGTTTGTGAACATTGAGGATTCTGCCAGATGGTTTTCGGCAAGAGCTGGAGATTTGGGATGGCGGATGGTGATGGTTGCAAGGCGTCCCATGCGAAGAGCCGTTTTGATGCGGCTGTTCTCACGCAGGGTCAGTTCCTCCGATAGAAGGATGTCGATTGCTTCCAGGGCTGAGAGTTCGCCATGCTCGAGGCGGCGGACCACGTGGTCGAGCGCCTCGAGAGCACGCGGCATCTTGAGGCCGACGAGATCGTGACGGATGCGTTCGATCATCGACGGCATAGCATCAAGGGCGGCGCTCATCGGCGGGTCTCCCGAGCCATAGCCGTTGCAACAGCGTCATGACCATGCCGTCACGCGAGATTCGCCGCTCCAGCTTCAGGACCGATCGGAAACGGGCCAGGGGAAGTGGCCGTAGATGAGATCGCTCTTCGGCGAAAGCCTCATTGACGACGCGCAAGGTCGTGGCATGCACCCTGGGATTGGCGACGGTATCCAGCCAATGGCGCAGCTGCGCGTTCAGGTCATCAAGGTTGCGGAACGAGCGAGCCAGGAAGAAGTCTTCGCGTATGTAGCGGAATGGCCTCTCGACCTTGGCTTTCTTTCAAGTCCAGGACTGCAGTTCGTACTGACACTCAAGCGCGTATAGAATTCGAGGTCACGCACCCGTTCCATCCGTGGCGCGGCCAGCGCTTCGTGTTGTCGACACGCAAGCAGAACTGGGGCGAGGACCGCGTCATGTTCTACGACGCGGATGGGCGGCTTCGCTCTCTGCTTGCGTCATGGACGGACGTCGCTGCCCCCGATGTTTTCATTGAGATCGCGGCCGGTAGGTCGTTCGTGCGTCCAGATGATCTGGCAACCCTGGCGGCATTGATCGAGCAAATCGAGCGCAGCCATGGCGGCTGAATGCGTGTCAGGCAATTTATGCCGCTTTGGTGACAGCGGTATAGCCGCCGCTGTAGCCGCGCTCCTTCAGCTCGCGCAGAAGTCGTCGCGCCGTTAGCCCAGGATAGGCCGCCACGCGCTCCCGAAGATAAGCAGCGAATGGGTCTATCACCGTCGCGCGTGGTCTCCTTGGCCCATAGGCCGGCGCTTCCAGACCGCGATCGATATACTTGCGGACAGTCTTTCGGTCCGCGCCGGTCTGCCTGGCGATCGCCGACACCGATAAGCCTTGTCGATGCAAATCCAAGATCATCATCATCTCCCCGAGCTTGATCACCAACATCCCCCTTCCGACAATCGGAAGTAGTATCGGTGATGACATGCGACCAATCTTCCGGGGCGCGCCCCGGAAGACCGGTCACGGCGCAAACTGGGGAAGATTCAAACGGCACATTTGGGGAGTATTGATCCGGTATCGATAACAATCTCGCGATCGGGCTGACGGATTGGGCACCGTAAAGTTAACCGACGGCTGAGGAAGATGTGCGTACATGGGCCATGTCAGAAGTTGCTCGTGATCCGCTTTATC
>NZ_LPUX01000037.1 GCF_001651865.1 Sinorhizobium glycinis | reverse complement strand
GCGCATGCGCCACACTCGCATACGCACTCGCCAAAGGGAATCCCATACGGACTCTTATGTTAGGCGGATACCACTAGCTTCAGCGCCGACGGCTGCGGAGAAATCCGGTATAGTCGATCGTCACCATGGTAGGTGCGCCTCGCAGTACTTTTGCAAGAGTGGAGGTCAGCGGCGCGACACTTTTGATTAAACGCGTTGCCGCGCCTGTCTTTTCGCCGTCAGCCATTATGGTCTCCTGCTCAAGCCACTCAGCAGGCCCCGCTGCCGTTCGACGAGGATCTCAAAATCCATACCAGTTGGGTCGAGAACATTGCCGGTCAGATTAGCCGGTACTTTTCAATTCATTAGTCGAGACCGAAACATCAAGGGACATAAAAAATAATCTCTGTCGCGGATTCGACAAACGGGACAGAGTTGTACGCAATCGATTTACATTTCAATTGCCAAAGGCCGACGGCATATTCCCGCAGAGGTTGAGGTACCTGCGTGAGCTTGCTGCCGGGGACATGCCTTGGCGAAGGTGGAGAATGGTCTGTTCAGAAGTAGCTCAGTTGAATATCCAACAAACGCCAGTGGCCTTGCTGTTTCGCGGAGAAGGAGGCTAGGCGGAGCCGTTAGTCCCGGCGCCCGCCGGGTTGCACCCCGCCGTTGCATTTCTGCCACTGAGGAGCAGACAGTCGGGTTGAGGTCCTTCCGTGGTCAAGTTGTGGACCAGACAGCAGAACGCTGAGACGGTGAGCAGATGAATGCGGCGTCGGCAGCCCACAAGAGGAGACGCATCCGAGCGTTGAGAGGGGATGGATGGTTGCCGGCCAAGCGGTAACACGCAATAGCAAGCGACGGTGGGGAAGAATTCCGACATGGTCCATTTATTGCAATTGATAGCATTGTGAAAGCAGCCTTGGCCATTCTGTAACTTGAACTAATCGTCGGATCCCCGCTTTCCGCGACTACAAAATTGCCGCACCTTCACGCGCTGGCATGCTCGGATTCTCATAGAGGCTAAAACAGCAATGGACACGGAAGCAGTCGGGCTCGCAATAGCTTTTTTCTTCATTGCACTGGCGTATGCAGCAGTCGGACAAGCTGGCGCATCAGGCTACATTGCCGCCATGGCGCTTTCTGGCTATTCGCCGTTGGCCATTAAGCCGACAGCTCTTGCTTTGAACCTGATGGTCTCAGCGATCGGCACGGCCCAATTCCTGAAGGTGGGGCAGGTGTCCTGGCGTAACGTGTATCCTTTCGCAATTCTGGGCTTTCCGGCTTCGGCTCTCGGTGGCTCAGTGCACCTTCCCGAGAGAATCTATCACCCGGTTCTCGGGCTGATCCTGGTAGTTTCCGCCATTCAAATGGCGCGATCCGCGCTTCGCAAGAGCGCCTTGGTCATAACCATTCCGAAAACGCCGCCACTTCACGCTGCATTGATCACGGGAGCTGTTATCGGTTTCGTCTCGGGCACGACCGGGAGCGGAGGCGGCGTATTCCTCGCACCAGTGATCCTTTCCAAGAATTGGGGAACAGCACATCAGACTGCTGCAACCACGGCCGTTTATAATTTAATGAACTCAACCGCTGCCTTGATTGGAGCGTGCGCTTCCTGGAATGCACTTCCAAACTTTCTCTCGTGGTGGTTGATTGCGGTAGCGGCAGGTGGATCGATAGGCGCTTTAATCGGGAGCCGATATCTTTCCGCTTCCTCGCTTCGCGTCATTCTTTCCGTGCTTCTGATGGTATCAGGCCTCAAGCTGCTTTGGTGATGGAGTGCCCATTTGCTTGCACGGAAAACCTTTGCCCAGCATCACGCAGGAGCACGCGCGAAGGCGCACCATTCTCATCCGCGGCTAAGACCGAGAGGGCCAATTGTCGCTGAATGTAATCTCCGATGACCGAACTCCTCACCAGCACGGTACCTGGAACGTGGCTGCAACGCTTGTGGCGCGCTTCCGCCGGAGGTCGAGAATTCAGCACATCATGACGCCGACAGCCACTCTGTCGTGTACGATGCCCGATATGACAAGCGTCCCGAAAACCACCTTGCCGCCGTCGTCAAGCTGGTCGGCACGAATCTGAATGGCGCGATCTCTAAAGAACATCGCAAATTCGAGAGCGGTCGCCGCTCATAAGATAAGGCTCGGCGTCACGGGTCATCGGACAGCTCTCTGCCATACGGCAGGCTGTCGGCGCCATATCCAAAGTGCGGATAATCGTGATGCAAAATATTTATTTTACTGGCCTTAGCAATGCTGCAAAAACGACCACGCTTGATTTGCATCGATATTAGAACAGTTCCAGAGTGCTGGCGTTGAAACCGCTTTGCGGCTCAAAGAAAGGATTACCCGTGGAAAGCATCATCGGTTCGGCATGTACAAGAATCCGATTGTCCATAAGGTGGTGGACAGGTTTGGGCAGATGTAGCCGTCCTGTACGTTACACTTGACCTAATCATTGCGTGAATGAGTTTTGCCGGCAGTTGGGGCAACCAGGGCCCCCGTTTATGCGGCGCCCATCTAGAAGGCTGCGGGGAGCAGTCGCGCTTTCTGCCCGGCAGGGCTCGGCATGTGACTATTTCGGAGTTTCTACATTGCCTTCAAATATGAGCTTAACGGCGGATCTCATTGCAGATTTGCTCAGCGCGGCAAACGAGGTCGACAAACTCAACCCCTATGAAGTAAGCGGCCTCCTAGACCGCTCGATTGACACCATCCGCGATGTGCGCGAACAGACTGGTGTCGCAAGTTCATATATGCAGGGCGTTGTGGTTTGTCTTCGAATATCCTCAGAGCGCGTTGGCCACCTCTCTGAGGAGGATGTCAGGCGGTCCCTCGTCACTGCCGCGGAAGTCCTGAGTGCATTGGTGTCAAACCGTGTCGATTGAGCTGTTCGCGCCGCCGGAGTCCGGATCACTCCAGCTATCATCGATCCCGCAAACCGATGCGGCGAATTCGGCTGCAATCTCGACAGGTTTTGCCGAAGATCGCTTCAGTCGACGCTGCTTATTGGAACCGGCGTATCCGATTCGCGACGATGTCGAATACACGACATAGGCGTGTCGAGAGGCAGCTTCTTGTTTGGAAACGATTTCTCGTTGGCATGATACATGCAGGCTAACCCGCAAATGCCCGAGTTGATGACTTGTGAGGAGGATGCAGGACTAACCCGCAAGAGTGCAGTTCGGGGTGCGTCAGCCTTCCCCGGGCAACGAGGATCCGAACAGCAAGGGGGCGGCAAATAGGAAAGCAACGGCCGCGAGGGCATTTAACAGTGGGTGCTGTGCGAGGATCAGTCCCTTGCAATGGCTAGCCGCCGATAACGTTGTAGAAAAATAGACAAGGAGTGCTCAATGGTCTTCACTGGAAAATGTGATCTGCGGAGTCCGCTGCTCGGACGACGCCTGCGCTTAGGATTCATCGGCGGCGGAAAGGGGGGGCTTGTTGGACGATGGCATTTCGCTGGGGCCCGGCTGTCGAACCACTGGGAAATTGTTGCGGGAGCTCTTTCTTCGGACCCGGAAAACGCGCACGCTTCGGCTGCAGAGTGGATGATAGCGCCGGACCGGTCGTACAGCGACTGGAACGCTATGGCAACAGCAGAAGCCGCAAGGGACGATGGTATAGAGGCAGTCTCGATCGTGACGCCAAACTGGACACACCATCGGATCGCGACGGCATTTCTGAAGGCCGGCATTGATGTAATACTAGACAAGCCCATGACCACAACAGTTTCCGACGCCCGAGAACTCGTGGAGTTACAAAGAGCGACGGATCGCCTGGTCATCATGACTTACCCGTATGCACATCACGCGATGGTTCGCCAAGCTAAGCACATGATCCGAAATGGGGCCGTCGGCACGGTCCGGCAGGCCCATGTGGAGTATGTTCAGGAGTGGGCGACAGCGCCCTTCCCGTCCGACGCGAAGGGGGCAATGTGGCGGCAAGATCCCGAGAAGGTGGGCCGCGCGTCGGCCACCGGAGATATCGGCACGCACGCTTATCATCTCCTGCACACAATGACCGGACAGGACATTGCCAGGCTCAGGGCTGAGTTTCACACCTGTGGCGCTGTGAAGGCGATGGAAGACACCGCCTACGTCACTTTCCGTCTCGAGAATGGTGCACCTGGGATCCTTTGGGTAACGCAAGCTGCTCCTGGCCAATATTGCGGTCTTCGAATTCGCGTGTGGGGCGACAGAGGCGGGCTTGAGTGGGATCAGGAAAAACCTGAAGTGCTGCGCTATGTGCCTTTAGGGGAGCAGGAGCAGATTTTTGTGCGAGGCCACGGTAGTGGAATAGTACCCGAAGCAGAACGCCTGATACATCTACCGCGGGGACATGGCGAAGCTTTAGTGGATGCATGGGCAAATCTCTATGCCGAGGCTGGCGTGGCGGTAGCCGCACGCCGCGCAGGGTATGCTCTCCCGAAAGATAGCGTTGAGCTTTCCGGGGCTGAGGACGGGCTCAAAGGTATGTTGTTCATCGATGCTTGTGCCGACAGCCACGAATCTGGCGGATCTTGGGTTTCGATAAGCGGTGAATCCATTCCCAACTTTTGCTGAGCTGAGCGGCCAAAGTTCGGGCGCCCGCTGTTTGGCTGAAGCGTCTTTGAGCGCTGCGAGGCTTTCGCCCGATCCACGATGTTTTCGGCTCCGATTGTCCGGAAGGCGCGCCAGATAAGGGCACTATGTCTCCATAGACCTCTTCGCTGTTTCGCCGGGGAAACGGGATCGGGCGAGCGGATCCTGCTCCTGCGCCGGTGATTGGCAACCTCGGCTGTGTTTAGAGTGGGATGATTTTAGATCCGTTCATATCCGCTCTTTGAATAGTTCTGGCATTCTTTAGGTGAAACGGTTTGGAGGATGGTTGCGAGCGCGTCATGGATGGCGTTGCGGCTTCTGGCCTGCGCCTCGCGTAGCCGGTGCTTGATCTTGGCGAAGAGCTTTTCGATCGGATTGAGATCGGGGGAGTATTGCGGCAGGAAGAACAGCCGCGCGCCGGCCTTGCGGATGGCGGTGCGGATCGCCCCGGCCTTGGGCGAGCCGAGAGTAAGCGCGATTTTCCCCGCACATTGACGCCGGCCATTTCGACGGATCGTCTTGGCGTTGGGAACGGCATCTGGTCAGGCGGTGGCAGTCTGTGCGAAGTTGAAGGGTAGCAGGTCGTCGATATCGGCGTCGACAGCGCGTTGGGGCAGTTCGGTTAGGGCGTGGCGCAACCACGTTAACGGTTCGACGCCGCAGGCGCGGCAGGTCAGCATGAGGCTGTAGATGACGGCGCTGGCCTTGGCTCCATCGGTGGTATCGCTAAACAGCCAACTCTTTCTGCCGGTCGCAAAAACTCTGATGTCGCGCTCCAGGAGGTTGTTGTCGATCGGCATCCTGCCATCGTCCGTGTAGCGCGTCAGATAATCCCACTGGTTCAGAGTGTAGGACACGGCATCGCCCAGCTTGGTGTCCGGCAAGACCTTCGGCGCGATTTCATCGAGCCATACCTTGAGAGCGGTGAGGACGGGTATGCTGTGTTGCTGTCGGAATCGGCGAACGCTGTCGGCCTTCGTCTCGCCGGTATCAGGCTTCTTGCTTCTTGTCTCGCGCTTGCCTTTCAATCCGATAGAGTTGTTCGAAGAACCGGAGAGCCTGCTCGGGTGGACCGCCACCTTTCTTTCTGGCCTTGAGGGCATCGACGAAGCGCCGCCTCGAATGGGCCATGCATCCGATATGGATCGCGCCATTCAGCGTGCGCCAGGCGGTGTAGCCATCGCTCATCAAGGTGCCGCGGTAATCGCCGAGGAAGGTCTGGGGGTGAACCTGGCCGCGGCCCGGCTGATAATCGAGAAGCACGATCGGCTCGTCACTGTCGTCGCCGCTCCGATAGGCCCACATATAGGGGTCAGAACAAGAACTGTTCCCCCAGACACGCGGCCTTTATCAACCAAAGACAGCGACTGCTGATTTGACGATGATCCCACCATCCGGACTTCTGCGCATTTGACGGCCGGTAGCAGCGCGAAAGACTTGCAGCAATTGCAGCGCCGGCGGCACCCGTGACCACAGGGTTTTCATGCGTTCCCTGCCATTTCGGCTTTTCCGCACTGCCTGGCCCGTAACAATGCGCTGTGACCAGCGGAAGCCGATCTCGTGGAAATACAAGTCGGCATGCTGCGGGCTGATATGATGAAAGACGCCGGCAATTGTGCGGCGGACGCGGGAATTGAAACCTTCGACCGAATTGACATGGACGGCGTCGCGAACGTATTCGCGGCTGGAATGCTTCACGGTGTCATGCCTGGCATAGTTCTCGCCAAGGGCTATGAACGCTGTCGCCTCATCGCTCATCAAGCAGGCATGGGGTTCGATCTGCGTTTCGACGGCGCGCGCCGCTGCACGTAGCGAAAGACCAGTCACCACCGCAGCCCGCGCGTCACCGGCCGGAGTGCCGGGTGTGACGTCATCTGGTCGCTGCACCATCACCATGACCGGTGTCTTCTGGGTATTCGGCAGACCTTTTCGGCCTCGTCCAGGCGGCGGATCGTCCGGATTTATTCTCGGTCGCCCACCAAGATGAAAATGGTCGATCTCCACCGTGCCATCGAGCATGTGCTCGCGCGCCGCCATGAGACGCAGCGCGTGTCCCATCCGCCAGGCCGTGGGTTGGCTCACCCCCAGAGCCTCGGCCAAGCGCACCGAGGACAAACCTTTATCCGACTGCAGCATCAGCCACATGCCCTTCAGCCAGACACGCAAAGGAAGCTTTGTGGAATGCAGAGGCGTGTGGGTCGTCACCGTGAACTGGAACCGGCAATCGCCGCTGGAGCATTGATAGAGACCCGGACGCGCACGCCGCTTGCCGGTATCGCGCCCGGCTATCGCGATCGAACGTTTGTAACCACAGGCAGGGCAAACTCTCCCAGCCGGCCACACCATGCTTTCCAGCAACCTCCGACACTGCTCCTCATCGCGAAAGGCCACGATCATATCTTCCGCGGTCCGAATGTTGGTAAGCGCTGCAAGCATCGTTTCCGACATTCTCATCTCCCTCGGATCATGCCCGAAGAATCGCATGGTAACCCTTGGATAGCAAGCCTATTGCTGTCTTTGGTTGATAAAGGCCGCGTGTGACTAGGAACAGTTCTTGTTCTGACCCCATATACGATGTGCTGGTGGCCTCTTTGTCCTTTTCTTTCAGGACCTGAACGGTCGTCTCGTCGCCATGGATGAGGGGTTGCAACCTGAGCCTCAGTTTCAGCGCGTGATAGATGCGATGCAGATGCTTCTCGCTCGAACCGATCACCCAGTGACCGAGAGCACCACGGCTGACAGGAACACCGGCCCGTTCGAAGGTCTGCGCCACTCGGTAGAGCGGTGTGCCGTCGACGTATTTGTGAACGAGTGCGAAGGCCAGCGTCGAGGCCGTGGCAATGCTGCCCGGCAGGGGCTGCGTTGGCATCGGTGCGATCACGACAGGCGTGTTGATCCCGGTGCGGTCGCAAAGGCGGCAAGCATACTTGAACCGCACATTCTGCAAGACCTTTGCCTTGACCTCGATATGAAGCTGCTCGGTAACGGCCTCACCCATGCGATGCATCTGGTGACGGCAGCAAGGACAAGCCTTCTGATCGTCGGCAAGGTCATACTCGACGCGCTCGCGCGGCAGGTTCTGCGGAAGTGGTCTGCGGCCACGCTTCTGACCCGTGATGCTTTCGACAGGTGGCAGACCTGTGTCCGGAATGTCGATGAGCTCGCTCTCGTGGCTGTCCGCTCCATCCTCGTCCGCACCCTCTTCGGCTTCGTTGAAGATGCGATCAACGTGCTTTTCGCTGCGCGGCGCAAAGCGATGGAGCCGCGCAAGCGCCAGCTCTTCTTCCAACTTGACGACCCGCTGCGAGAGCGCTTCCTTCTCGGTTTTAAGCGCGGCGATTTCGGCAGCATTTGCCGCCAACTGCGCCATCAGCTCTGCAACATCAGGTTCGCCGGTTCGAGTCATCGTAGTTTTGAATCTGAACCGCCACCCCGCGTCAACCGCAGAGTTCGCCGCCTCAGCCCGCGACCTGGTATTGCCGCACCGGGTGGCGGACCATCGCATCGATATCGATGCCGTCGAGTATCCAATGCAGCTGCTCGGTTGAAAGCGTGACCACCGGCACCTCACGGCGGGGCCATCGGAACTTGTCCTCTGTCAACCGCTTCAGGATCAGCACAAAGCCCGATCGGTCGAAGAACAAGAGCTTCATCCGGTCACGACGGCGATTGCAGAAGGCAAAAACCGCTGGAGCAAACGGATCGAGCGCCATCGTCTCCTGGACCAGAACCGCAAGGCGGTTGATGCCAGCCCGAAAGTCGATCGGTTCGCGATGCAGGTAGACCTTGATATCAGCGCTCAGTCTGAACATGACCCAACGCTCCGATGATTGCCGTCAATGCATCCACGTCACCGCATTCCAGCGTTAGCTTCACGCCGTTCGGCAGTGACGCGCTCACCTTCGCTGGAGAGGACAGCGGGCCGATCCTCTCTGCCTTCGGCGGCAGCTCTTCACCATCCGTGGCAGGCATCTCCAACGCGAACTCGCTGCTCGCCGCGGTGATCTGAACCGGAAGAAACGCCGATGTCGAAGACGGCGGGAATGGAGGGGCCTGGGTGTGTTTCCTTATCCATTTCCAAACGAGGTTCGCGTTGACCCCGTGTTCGAGCGCAAGTTTCGATACTGATGCGCCAGGTTCAAGGCAGGCCGCAATAAGACGGTCTTTCGATGCCCGATCGAACCGGCGTCGTCCATTCCGACCAACGAGCCGCACGACAAGTTTTTGACCTTCTTCCATCATTTGGTGTCCACCTCTTTTAGGTGGACACCTCATGCCAAAGCTCACTCAATCACAGAAGGTGCGGGGAAATTCGCGCTTACAGCCGAGATTGTCCATCACGAGGATGTCGCCGGGCTTCAGCTCCGGCGCCAGCATTTTTCGACATAGACAAGGTGCGTTGATCGGCCCGTCGATGACCCATGGCGCGCTGACGCGATCGACACGCAGGGTGGCAATGAACGTCATGGGGTTCCACTGCGCGGCGCCCAGCCTCGCAGCGGTGCCATGTTCGTCTTCGTCCAGGTCTCGTCGATGAAGACGAGGCGGGCCGGATCGATGCGATGGCGATGCTTCAGCCAGCGGCTGCGTCGGGCGGCGACATCGGGGCGGTCGCGCTCGCTGGCGACCAACGTCTTTTTTTATAACTCAGCCCTTCCTCATGCACGAAGATCCAGACGGAGCGGTAGTCGACCTGCAGGCCCCGCTCCGCCAATTCCGCGACCAGCCCGCGCCAGGTGAACGCCTGCGCACGGCAGCGCTCGATCAGCCAGACCCGATGCTCACCGGCGATCGCCCGCGGCTTGTGCCCGCCCATCTGGCCGGGGGCGGCGCTGCCCGTCTCACGCCAGCGCCGTACCCAATCGATCGCCGTGCTGATGCCGATCCCGAAGCGCTTTGCCGCCGCCCGGCAGGACAGCGCATCGCGCGTAACTGCACCACAACACGGTCCCTAAGGTCATCCGAAAAAGGTTTCGCCATCCTGGCCGGCCTGAATGGTGAATCTGATTTGCTCACAAAGGATCCTATGGGGAGTGGATAGCAACCTGCACCATGACAGAGTGGATTCGCTAAAATCTCTGGAGGCCAATCATGCATCTTTCGACTGCCGATAGACCCGAGGCACCTGCCGCTATCCGCATGGATATTGGCGCGATCTTCGTCTCGTTGGAACTGAGTAGATCGACCTGGCTGGTCACGTCGCTTTCACCTGGCAGCGAGAAGATGTCGCGCCACACCGTCGCCGGCGGCGATAGCCCCGGACTACTCGCCTGTCGCGCCGATCTGCGCCAGAAGGCGCAGGCGCGCATAGGCAGGTTTTATCCCTTGGTGGTGATCCAGGAAGCGGGGCTGGACGGATTCTGGATCGACCGGGTGCTGAACCGGGAAGACTGGATCGAAAGTCACATTGTCGATGCCGCCTCGGTTGCGGTGGCCCGCCGCCACCGACGCGCCAAGACCGATCGGCTCGATGGCGAGGTACTGGTCCGCGCCCTGATGGCCTGGAAGCGGGGAGAACCGCGTGTTTGTTCGATGGTCAGGGTGCCGACGCCGGAGGACGAGGATCGTCGCCGGATTGGCCGGGAGCGCAAGGCGCTGGTCGCCGAACGGGTTGTCCATGTCAACCGCATCAAAGGCCTCCTCGTCAGCCAGGGCATCCGGGACTACGAGCCGTTGCGCCGTGATCGGCGTGATCGCCTGGACGAACTTCGCACCGGCGATGGCCGTGCTACCTGCATGAAGGCCCAGATCGGAGCGGCGACCGGATGTGAGGTTGATCCGGCTCGGTGATCGGGCCGGGATACGTGATCGGGCTCAGACTTGGATACCGAACGGCAAAGGCGGAACATTCACTTGACCACAAAATCCCCACGTAAGGGAATCCCAATGCCGATTCCGCCTAAATCATCCCGCTCTAAGAGCCTGACCGAAAAAGAGTTGAGTGAAATCAGCCAGTTGTGATTCTGTTTGTTTGCTTAGGACGAACGGAGACCA
>NZ_LPUX01000036.1 GCF_001651865.1 Sinorhizobium glycinis | reverse complement strand
GGAGAAGTCCATCGCATCAGCCGAGGCTTGGATCACTATCGCCCACATCCGGGTCCTGACACGACGCTTGGCAAGGTACGGTATTGTTGAGACCTTTTCGAGTCAGGCTCTAAGGTGAGCCCTTGAAGCCGTTTCTTGTAGGCCAGATCGCATGTCTCGTTCCCGATGATATTTGCTGTCATGCTCTCTTCGCACCGATCGTCCAAGCCAATGCGCTCCGGTAAAAAAATCAGCTTGAAACATGAACAACAATTACAACAAGTTGAACGACCGCGGCGACGGCGGCGCCCTTTTCAGCCATATGCAACGGCCGCGTGAGTCCATCCGTAACGGGACTATCTAAGGCAGTAGATTGTACAAAGCGCGGCAAGGCCGGAACGCGCGAGCCACGCTTGCTGTTCGCCATCGCGTCGAGCTTCTTGCCAGTAGACTTCCGTCGGCTGTCCAATCGGATGTAGTTTTGAACTTCGTCAAGCGTTATGTTGTAGCCGAGACTCTTTCCGATCGCTACGATTGGTGCAAGACCCGTGGCACTTGGCTTGAGGTTTGCAGGCAGCCTGCCTTTGTCCAAATCGTTGACGAATCGCTCTACGTCAGCTCGCGCCATAGCTAATTCCTTTGCTCATAGTTGCCAATTACACCGCCTCGCTCTTGCCGGCGTGGATGATGCCGTGAACGAGCAAGCGCCGTGCCAACCTAAAAATGTCGTCATTTTGTGCATTTTCAGAGTGCATGCATTGTCAACTTGCCGACCTTTAGTCCCGAACCGGCCAATCGGCCGCTCCGAAATGTAGACATCCGCAAAATTCTTCACTAAGGACAGCGCTCTCTTTTTGCCCGCTCAGTTGCGGATTCCGCCAGTCGATTCATTCAGTGAAACATCGGGATACGCTCAAAAGCGTGACGACGGCGTAGCGGCGTCAGAGAGAAGCGTCGACGAATCACGCACTGCCAAACGGCCGGCACAGCAGGTCGACGACCCCCCGCGGCGGTGGGGAGATCAGAGCTGTATGCGTATCATGGACATGACCCAGGCTCATGCAACCCTGACCGCGACCAGCGCTGAAGCAGGCCGACGGCATCGGGTTGGCACTTTAGGCACCGACGCATTAGCAATGGACGCGCATCTGCGCCGACTCGGTATCAGCGATGTGCATTATGATCTGTCTAGGTTTCGATCGCCTTGGTCTTCCGACCCTTCCATGCACCACGTGCCAACGAGTTTTATTACAACCTGCTAACCGCTTCATTCCAGCGCGTCCGGAGCCGCGACTACTTTGTCGGACTGATGACATCGCTGTGTCGCAACCCCGCCGCAGTCACTGATTTCGGATGGCTGCAAGAGTTCTTCCAATGGTACGAAGACTTGGATCGGCGCAGCAGCTTTGGTCGGCTCGCGATCCTCAAGCACCTTGAAAACACGATGTTTGAGTGGCGACGAAGTTGCAAAGTCCCTGTAAGCGCGCTCGAGTGCGGCGCGCGCACGGGTGGCGGCCGTGCCTGTGGGGAGATCGGAAAAGTCCTCCGCGACCAGATACTGACCCATGCGCTTCATTATGTGGAGCCGTGATGTGTTTAGCACCTTTGGGTCATAGGTGACGCCGAGGGCATCGAAGAACTCCTCGGCGGCCGACAAATCCTTCAGCCAAGTCAGAATGTCAGTGCCATCAGGGGCAAAGGTCGCATCATCATAAGACATTGCATTCTCCTACTGGCCGCGGAATAGCTGCTTTCGTTCCAACACATGGTCCCGGCCCTGCACCCCATGATGACCCTGGGAAGAGCTGTGATCGAGACGCCATCAGTGACGGGTATTCGGACATTCCCAAGCGCTGAAACGATCGTATGTGCCGGCAGAGCGTCTACCCGGCAAATACTGGACGAGATTCACGCAGTTTTTTCACAACTGCGGGTATCACCTGCAACACCCGATCTATATCCTCTTCACAGTTATAGCCTGACAACGAGAAGCGGACTGCTCCGACCGCCTGCCTGTGGGGAGTACCCATGGCTTTTAGAACATGGCTCGTCGATAAAGAACGAGAGGTACAGGCGGTTCCGGAGGAGCAGGCGATGCCATGGCGATTGAGCAGAAACTGCATGGCTTCACCACCGACGCCTTCAAAGGCAATGCTCGTTGTGTTGGGCAACCGCGTCACCGGATCACCCATTACGAAGACTTGGGGGACACGCTCGAGAAGTCCTTTCTCCAATCGATCGCGGAATGATCTTATTATCGCATTGTCCTTGTCCATACAATCCAACGCGAGTTCTGCCGCCTTGCCCAGACCTACTATCCCGGGCGTGTTCTCCGTGCCCGCGCGCCGGTCGCGCTCCTGGTGGCCACCCTTAATGAGTGCGTGAAAGGGCACCCCGCGCTTTATGTAGAGTGCCCCGACGCCCTTCGGGCCATGGAACTTGTGCGCGGAAAGCGACAGCATGTCGATCGCCGTTGATTTCAAGTCAATCGGTAGCTTGCCGACTGCTTGCACCGCATCGGTGTGGAAAATTGCGCCGACTTTTTTGGCCATCTCAGCTAGCTTTACCACAGGAAAGAGCGTTCCCGTCTCGTTGTTGGCCCACATGATCGAAACGATTGCTACACGGTGTGTAAGGGCGTCCTGATAAGCGTCAAGGTCAAGTCGGCCCTGGTGATCCACTGGGACCTTGTGCACCTTGGTGCCGCGTGTCTTCTCCAGATGGGTGCAGAGCGTCAGCACCGCAGGATGCTCGACCGCCGAAGTTACGATCTCAGTGCGCTCAGGCATAGCCTCGAGCCCCGAAAGGATCGCCGCATTGTTGCTTTCGGTCCCGCCCGAGGTAAAGGTGATCTCTGGGTCGAACTTTGCACCGATCAGTGCTTGCAACTGCCTGCGCGCTACGTTAATCGCTGCCCCGGCAGTAGCACCAGCGTCATGCATCGAGGAAGCGTTGCCAAACACATCTGCGAAGAATGGCAGCATCGCCTGGAGAACTTCCGCATCGACGCGCGTCGTTGCGTTGTTGTCGAGATAGATAGGCCTCAAGATAATTCTCCAGCTACCGAAACGACGAAAGGTTTACAAATGGCGATCGTGGCATTGTAGAAGTGCTTTTTGATCCAGCATTACTGTTCTCCCGTGCGTGGCGATCAGCCGAACGATTTGCCGCAGGCTCACCTCTCCCGCGTGTTGAAACGTTGAAGACAAACCCGGGCGAATCCACCCTTGGGATGACGTCCTTGGGATGACGTCCCGGGCCAGGCCGGCCACATGGGGTTGGGGGTCCGAGTCAACAAATATGTTGATCCCATCCTTCTCGATAACAGTGTCGCCCTCGCGCGACTCAGTCTCTAATGCAAAATGGTATATGCACAGCCGTCCGCTTGAACCGTCATATGCATAAGCCATCGGTGGGTTCAGAATCGCGGGAAGGAGCGAGCTTCACTGCACTAACGGCTCTTCCGTTGAGACCTATCATGGATCGTTTCTCCTGGTTCGAAAAGGCCTTTGCAAATCGGTCAAGCACAAACTATGCCAACGAAAAAACGGTTCTGAAACAACACCGAAACTCAAACATCGGTATGACATTTGTCCGATAATGTCGGAAATCGGACATTGTCGAATTAGCCCACACCAAAGAGCGCCTCTGTGCCGCAAACAGGATGCGATGTGATGACTTCGGCGGCGCAGCTCTTCGAAAGCTTGATGGCAGACGGAGGATGCCAGCCATAGCGGCGATTGCTGGCACTTGCCTCACTCTACGATGGCGGCCCGCGTTCGGAGGCAGCGCCATTCGCCAGCGAGATGCTGCAGTGTTGGGCCGGGTGCTGCGATCCGACTCGGACCCCAACGAACGGTGCACCGCGCGACCGAGTGACACTGAATGACGTCAGCGCCCGGGGCTGGCAAAGGACGTCGAAAGCAGGCTATCCTAAAAATTCACTGGCGCGCAGATTGGTCCAGAAGTTGCGCATTTCGGATGAGAACACGGTTGGGCGTGAACTGGAGACGCCCGGCTTCGCCAGAGCTCCCACAAATGCAACTACAGCGAAGCGGGCAAATGACAGGCAGCGCTCTTCGACCACCACACCTCGGGGAAGCCCAGTCCGTATTTCGGCAACTCTTTCGGCCGGGCCAGCGCGTCCCAATAGGCGATTTGGGCGGCCAGCTTGTAATAGAGCGGAATGACGTAATTATGGGCGAGCAGGACGCGATCGAGTGCCTTCGTTGCGGCAACCAGCGTTTCGCGATCCTTTGCGAAGATCACGCGCTCAATCAATGCGTCGACGCCAGGGTCGGAGATGCCGGCATAATTCCTGGAGCCCTGGCGTGTGGCGGCTGCCGATCCCCAGTAGTCCGCCTGTTCGTTTCCGGGGCTCAAGGACTGACCCCAAACTTCCCAGGTCACATCGTAGTCGAAGGCACGCTTGCGATTGGTATATTGCGATGGGTCCACCGTGCGCACGCGCGCTTCGATACCGATCCGCTTCAGGTTCTGCGCATAGGGCAAGGCGACGCGCTCGAATGACGGGCTGCTCAACATGATCTCGAAGGAGAACGGCTTGCCCGTCTCAGTATTCACCATCCGGTTACCGTTGAGCTCGAACCCCGCCTTGTTCAGGAGCTCGATCGCCTTGCGCAGGTTTTCGCGCGCCTTTTGCGGCGTGCCGCCGACCGGGTTGCTATAAGGGGTGGTGAACACTTCGGGCGGCACGAGGTCCTTGACCTCGTTCAGGTTCTTCAGTTCCTTGCCTTCCGGCAGACCGGAGGAAGCGAGTTCTGTGGCGAAGAAGAAGCTGTTCACGCGCTGATACTGATTGTAGAAGATGGTCCGGTTCAGTTCTTCGAAGTCGAGCGCATAGTTCAATGCCTGGCGCACCCTCTCGTCGTCGAAGGGCTTGCGGCGCATGTTCGGCACCATCGCCTGCATCACGGCCGTTGCCCGGAAGGGGTTGGGAATTTCCTCGCGTTTAACGCGGCCATCCTTCACCGCCGGAAAATCGAAGGCCGTAGCCCAGCGCATCGCCTGGTTCTCCCGCCAATAATCGGTGTTGCCGGAGCGGAAGGCCTCGAACTCGACGTCGCGATCGCCAAAAAAGGAATAGGTGATCGAATCGAAATTGTTCTGCCCGACATTGACGTTGAGCGCGACGCCCCAGTAATCGGGCCGGCGCTCATAACGAATGGTCCCGCCGGGGGCGAACGAAGCGATCCGGTAGGGACCTGACCCCATCACCGGTTCAAGCGTCGTTCGCGAAATGTCGCGCGGCTTGCCGTCCGGTCCAGTGCCCTCCCACCAGTGCTTCGGCACAATCCGGATCTGCCCGAGGATATGAGGAAGTTCGTGATTGTTTTTGTCGTCGAAGTGAAAGGTGACGTCCCGATCCCCTGTCTTTTCCGCCTTCACGACATGCCGATAGTAGCTTTGATAGAGCGGGTTCAGTTCCTTCGCCTTGTCGAAGCTGAAGACGACGTCTTCCGGCGTCACCGGCTTGCCGTCGGCCCATTTCGCTTCCTGCCTCAGCCGGAACGTGGCCGAGGAGATGTCGTCGGGGAAGGAAACGCCTTCGGCCAGAAGCCCGTAGGCCGTCGAAATCTCGTCCTCTGACGGTTTCATGAGCGTGTCGAAGACGAAATCCAGGCCGACGGCCGTTTCGCCCTTCACCAGCAGGGGATTGAACGTGTCGAAGGTGCCTGTCTGTGAAAGCCTGAGATCTCCGCCCTTAGGTGCCTCGGGATTCACATAGTCGAACTTTTTGAAGCCGGGCGGATATTTGAGATCATCGACGAGCGACAGTCCGTAGTGCCAGACCGGCTGCTCATGAGCCTCCGCAGCCGGCACCAGTAGTAAGGACATGGCCATGAACGCGGTCGCAAACTTCAGTCTTCCAATGACGCCGATGTCCAGCATCTCGTCCTTTCTCCTTGTTTTTATCCATTCGCCGCCACGGTGTTTGTGGGGCGGCTCCAAGTCGTTGCAGGATCGGCATGCCAGTGGCCGATCGTCCCTAGATATGGGCAATTCACACTCCTCAAAAATTGATTTTCTAAATTCTGTTCATAGCGTCTATGGATATGCGGAGCTTTTTGCCTGGTAGGGTCGCGGCCTGTGTCGCTGTACCCGCTGTCACTTTTTCTGGCGGCGGCGATGACGTGGATGTCGACCAGTGTCGCAAAGTCTTCCTTCGTCGCTGACAAGCGTCGACGGGATAACCAGCATCAGGAAACCGGTCATCAACTGTTCTTGCGCCTTTTCCACACAGCCGGCGACCGCCTCGGCATTGAGCGAGGCCGGATCGATAAGCACTGCCCGCACCCGACTGCATCACGTTGATGACCGCGAGGTGGACGGCAAGTACCAAAGTCGAGGTCAGGTATCAAACTCGCCTTGCCGGCGATGGGACCAACCTTGGCGAGACCGGTTATGCCTGCGATTTCCGTCGCGACCTTCAGGAAGATCACCGGTGCAATGATCATTCCAAGCTTTCCGATGTCCGGATAGAAATATCCAAACAGGATGCCCGCGATCGCTGCCAGAACCTGGGCATAGAGATGGCGATATAAGGGTGGCTTGGCGCGGGTCTCCGCGGAATGCTCAATGGTCATCAGGAGATCCTCCATATGGCGCGCGCCCGGTCGCCTGCCAGGCCGATTTTCCGAAAGCCGACAGCGGCGACTGTCATGTGAAGCTGATGAGCAATGGCCGTGCCAGTTGCCATTAAACCGTCGGCCGTGAAGAACTCGGAAGCCGCTGATTTGACGTAAGAATCGAGGGATCTGCAGATCTTCTAATTGCCGGAAACAGCCGCCGAACGGGCTGTTCCTTGCAAAATCAGTTTGAGGTTTGCCTGGTTGGCGAAGCGTGATTCACTGGGTTTATCGCGGTGAATCGGAGAACCAGGAATGGGTAAACCACGCGAACGGCGCCAAACGGGTGAACAGGATTTATTCCGATCCCGGCTCGACCAGATCATCAATATGAAGCACGAACTGGTGCGTCTGGCGCAGGCTATTGACTGGCCTGTGTTGGAAGGCCGCTTTGGGACGGTCTATTCGGACGGAGCGGGCATGCCGCCATTGCCGACGCGGCTGATGGCGGGCTGGCCATTCTGAAGCACACGTTCAACCTGTCGGACGAGGCGCTGTGCGAGCGCTGGGTGGAGAACCCCTACTTTCAGTACCTGTGCGGCGAGGAGTTCTTTCGGCACGAACTATCGTTCGACCGCTCCTCGATGACGCGCTGGCGGCAGCGCATGGGCGAGGAACGGATCGGCGGGCTCTTGCAGGAGAGCTTGGCCGTGGCAGTCAAGACAGGCGCGATGAAGCCGCAGGATACGCGGCAGGTGATCGTGGACACGACCGTTCAACCGAAGAACGTCATGTTCCCGACGGATGCCAAGCTTATTCACACCAGCGCTACGCTCATGCGAAGCAATTCAAACGGGCCGGCAAGGCGCTGCGCAAGTTGAAGACCTATCTCGGCCGGACCGTTCGCGACATCGAGCGTCAGATCGCCGGCGACGAACAACTCGACGCGATCTTCAAATGGTCGCTTTATCAGGCAAAAACGGTCATCGCGCAGCGGCAACGTCAGCGTGGCCGCAAGATCTACAGCCTGCATGCCGACGAAGTCGAGTGCATTGGTAAAGGCAAGGCGCACAAGCCCTATGAGTTCGGAGTGAAGGTGTCCGTGGCCACAACACTGAACCGTTCAAAGGGCGGGCAGTTCGCCCTGCACGCGACGGCGCTGCCCGGCAATCCCTACGACGGCCATACGCTCGCGACCGTCATTCCGGATATGGAAAAGATGCTTGGCAACGAGCTCTCCCGCATTCTGGCCGATGCTGGATACCGCGGCCATAATGCTCCCGAAAGGCACAAGCTGAGGGTCTTCACCAGTGGCCAGAAGCGCCGCCTCACGCCCCCCATCAAACGCCAGATGCGACGACGATCGGCGGTCGAACCCGTCATTGGACACCTCAAGAGCGAACACAGAATGGACCGGAATTATCTCGCTGGCGAACAGGGGGATGCCGTCAATGCCGTTCTGGCCGCCGCCGGATACAACTTCTCCCTCCTGCTGCGATGGTTCAGGCAGCTTTTGTGTCTGCTCGCCGCACTACTCCTCACGTTCCAGAGCCGACCAATGCCGCAGCAACCTGCCTGAAAGCGAGTTCTTCACGATCGACTAAACCGCAGATCCTGACGCCCGAAGTGCTTACTGTTCTCGACCCGGCCAGCCCCGCCATCCCGGTAACCGGCCACGGCGACATACTGATGGTAGTGCAGGCGATTAGGACGACGCCTCTGACATTATCGCCAAGCTCTTCGCCGCCGACGTGATCCACGAATTTGAGTGCGCGAACACCATCGGTCTGGCACGACGGGACTGCCACCTCACCGCCTTCTGTCCATAATTCTCACCTTTGTCTCAAGGCAAACCTTGGCCGGCAAGAAATGTTATTTGCCTCCATCAAATGACCGCCGAGACATCTTAATCGGCCTCCAGCCAAAGTCCGCAGCCGCTGCATCGATTGTCGATAAAGACCCGGGTGGAGGATAGCGAGATGACTGATTTTTGGCGCCACCGACAGAACTGGCACAAATCTTGAAACTGCTCATTGCGAGGCGGCGGAGCTGCTCATTGCGGCAACAATCCTATGCCTCGACTGCGCCACGTATGAAGATTTCACAATACTATTCAATTGAGTTCTTGCGACAAATGGGCGTTGACGATGTGCAAGATGGTCGCCAGAGCCGCTGTAACGAGAGGAAAGCGAAATGTCCAGGACCGCAGAAAAGCCCTTCGAAACTGTCGAAAACTCGATCGTCGGTCAATCCACGGCAATCAAAAGGGGCGAGCAGTTGACGCATGCTATTGAGTCACAGGAACTGGCCGGATCCGTCTTCAAGTCAACAATGATGGTGGGATTTGAACTGTCGCTGAACACTTTCGCTGCAGTCCAAGCCAACACCTTCGCTAATTTGCACCATCTTAGAGCCTGACCGAAAAAGAGTTGAGTGAAATCAGCCAGTTGTGATTCTGTTTGTTTGCTTAGGACGAACGGAGACCAC
>NZ_LPUX01000035.1 GCF_001651865.1 Sinorhizobium glycinis | reverse complement strand
CTGTGCGCATGCGCCACACTCGCATACGCACTCGCCAAAGGGAATCCCATACAGACTCTTATGTTAGGCGGATACCACTAGGAAGTGTGAATTCTTGGGATTGAACTAACCTGCTGACGCGGGAGAGGACGGGTTTGGAGGCGCGGTCTCCTGATGGGATGTTGGGGTGTTGAGAACCAACCCCTGACCAGGAGACCGATCGATTACCGACGGCCCAATCCCAATGCGGATTTCAGCCTAAAGTCATCCCGCTCTAGCCAGATTGCGCCGCGCTATCCGTTTCGCGCAAAAAGTTCAGCGAAATTCGACCGCAACCATAACACGGCGCTCATCACGCTTGGCGATGCGTGCTTGTGTGATTGATCCCGCAGCGCGCTTACTGAGGGTGATGGGTTGCCTTCGCCAATGCGCCCACAACCGCGCGAATGAGTCATCGGCTCATTTTCAGAGATCACCGGACCAGCCGCCGCCGCGGATTGGCAGGAGTTCCGAGGGAAGCGACCCGCCGCCGCTCATGGAATATGGGCGGCAAACCGCTAAAGAACTCCGCCCGGTCCGGCTCGCAGCCTGCGCTCGGCCGCATGGAAACCCGGCGCCTGCTTCTCCCGCTCCGCCGGGCGCGTGCAGGCCGCGAAAGCGTCGAGGGAGCGCTTATAGACGCCCGTTTGCACGTCCATCATGCCGAGCACCGTATGGAAGAGGTTGTCGTGCGACTTCGGGGTGTCTGCGTCCGTGGAGAGACAGGCGGCGTCAACCCCCATCGCGGTCTGATATGGTTTCGAAAACCAGGCGATGAAGGGGACCTGCGTCTGTTCCTTGGGTGCGATCGCATAGGGCGCGCCGTGCAGGTAAATGCCGTTTTCGCCGAGCGATTCCCCATGATCCGACATGTAGATCATCGCGCCTGCAATGCGGTCCTGATGCTTTTCGAGCAGTCTCGCGACGCTCGCCAGGATATGGTCCGTGTAGAGGATCGTGTTGTCATAGGCGTTGACGATTTCCTCCGTCGTGCAGCTCATCAGTTCCGGCGTGCGGCAGTCCGGCGTGAAGCGGCGGAACGCCTCGGGATAGCGCAGGTAATAGGATGGCCCGTGGCTGCCGAGTTGATGCAGCACGATGACGCTATCGTTGGTCGTTGCGCCGAGCTTTTTATCCAGGTCGGCGAGGAAGATTTCGTCGAGACATTCGCCATTGTTGCACAGCGGGCCGTTCTTCCTACGCGTCATGCTGGCGAAATTGATGAGGTCGGCGATTCCCTTGCTGCCCGTGTTGTTGTCCCACCAGGTAACCAAAACGCCCGCATGCGTCAGTACGTTGACCAGGTTTTCGGTCGAGCGAGCCTTCCAGTCGCTGTACTCTGCGCGGGGATAGACGGAAAACATGCAGGGCAACGAGACGGCTGTCGCCGTGCCGCAGCTCGTCGTGTCGCGGTAGTTGACCACGCCAAGCGCCTTCAATTCCGGATTTGTCTCCCGGTCATAACCATTGAGGGAGAAGTTCATCGCCCGCGCCGTCTCGCCCGCTACCACTACGACGACGACCGGCTTGCCGGCTGCGGCGATGCGCGAACCCTCCTTGGCGTCGGTCCCGAGCGGCTGCACGACCAGATTGCGTTCGCGATAGGTGGAGAGACCGTAGCGTACCGCCGACGAGATCGGCCCGGCCGGATTGAACCGGACCATCAGGTCCCGATGCTCCCGCAGCGCATAGGCGATGCCGGCAAAGTTGACGTAGATGAGCACGCCGCTCAAGACAAGCGCTGGAGCAATGAAGAGGAAATTGACGGCGGCCTTCGCGAAAAAACGACGATGCCTGACTTTCACCCAGGCGATCAGAAGCGAGGGAATGAGCGCGTAGATCGCAAGATGAAGCGCAAGGCCGCCTGTCAGCAGATGACCGGCCTCGGCTTGAGTGGTGACGGCGGCATTGCCGATCATCTCCTTGTCGATGACAACGCCGAACGTATCGGTGAAATAAGAGACGGCCGCCGAGATGGCGATCAGCAGGATCAGCACCGGCTTCGTGACATATTTCATCGACAGCGACGTCAGGGTCGAAAAGGTGGTCAGAGCGAGTGCCGTACCGAGCGATAGCATGGCGATCCACGCGTGATCGAAATAGACCACCGCATGGCTCCAGAAGGAATTGTTGGCGAGCATCAGCAGGTAAAGGGTGGCGATCGCGCTCAATGCGACGCTGCCGATCTCCGGCCGGCGAATTCTGAAGACAGTCAAAAGCTTCTCTCCAAAAAAATGCGAGCTCATCGCTCTCATCGGGTCCGTTGGGGCTCGCCGACATCGGCTTCTTTCGAGACGTGGCGGAAGTCCGACGCGTCTCGACGCTTCCGCCAGTACCGCGGCCAAACTGTCGAAGTGCTGTCGGGAGAAGGGTTGAGGACGGCCAGGTGCACTGGGGTCGGTGACATCGAGAGGCGGACAGGTTCTCGACAGCAGGGCAGGGCCAAGGTGAGCCCGCCGCCGCCGTGGCGGCCCGTTTCCAAAGGAGCCGCTCGTGAAATCGATGCTTATCTGTGTGTTGGCGACCGTCGTCCTTCCCACCTTCGCATTTGCGGACGATGACAACGCGTCGTGCACGAAAGAGCCGCAGTCAGCCTGGATGAAACCTGACGCCGCCGGTTCGAAGCTAGAGGAGGCGGGCTATACGGACATACGCAACGTCAAGGTGGCCGGCACGTGCTACGAAATTTACGCGTTCACGGCCAAGCATGAGCGCGCTGAGGTCTACATGAACCCCGTGACGGGCGAAATCGTCAAAGCGGAGCTGGAAGACTGATGCCCAAGTCAGCGGCTGGAAGGCGGGAGGCGTTGGCTTCCCGCAACGGAGATGTTCGGGTTTGGGACCCGGTCGTCCGGCTTTTCCACTGGGGCCTGGTCGCCTGCTGCGTCATCAACCTCTTTCTGCTGCCACCGGGCAAGAGCGTGCACCGCTATGTCGGCTATGCTGCAATGGCGCTGATCGCATTGCGCTTCGTCTGGGGATTCGTCGGCACGAGACATGCGCGCTTTGCCGATTTCGTTCGCGGCCCCTCGGCCGTTGCGAGCTACCTGTTCGCCTTTGCCGCAGGCAGAGCGGAGCGCCATGTGGGACACAACCCCGCCGCAGGCTGGGTGATGATCCTGCTGATGGTTTTGCTGGCGGCCGTCGGCACCTCCGGCTGGCTGACGACGCTCGATGCCTTCTGGGGCAACAAGGCGCTCGGGGAAACTCACGAGTTGCTGGCAAATTCGCTGATGATCGTAGCTGGGTTGCACGCATCGGCGGCGGTCGTTGAAAGTTGGCACCTCAAGGAAAACCTCATATGGTCGATGGTCACCGGCCGTAAGAAGGGTTGAGTTCAGGAAAACGCATGCGCCTGCTGCTCGTCGAAGACAGTCCCCGCCTCATCGAGCTTGTTGGCGAGACCATGCGTGATGCGGGCTGGCGGCTCGACGCGGTCTCGAGTGTCAACGAAGCCGAGGCGGCGATCGGCGGGCGGGAGCACGATCTCGTCCTTCTCGACCTGGGCCTGCCGGATGGCGACGGCCTCGATCTTCTGAAATGGATAAGGCAGCAGCACGCCGGGTTACCTGTCCTGGTTATCACCGCCCGCGGCTCCGTCGACGAACGCGTCCAGGGGCTCGATGCCGGGGCTGACGATTATCTGGTGAAGCCTTTCCACCATCGCGAATTGCTTTCCCGATGCCGGGCCATGCTGAGGCGCAATCCGCACGCCATACAGCCAGTGCTCGAGGCCGGGGCGTTGCGCTTCGATCCAGCCACCGCAGAGCTGACCTGTGATGGGGTCATCGTCGCGCTTCCACCGCGCGAACGCTCGCTGATCGAGATATTGATGCGCGAGGTCGGGCGCGTCGTTCCGAAACGCCGGCTGGAGATCGCCCTCTCGGAATATGGGCAGGAGCTCAGTTCCAATGCGCTGGAGCTTGCCGTTTCCAGAGTTCGGAAGCGATTGCAGCCGCTGGACACAGGCGTACAGATCG
The DNA here is from genome assembly GCF_001651865.1 of Sinorhizobium glycinis. Lineage (GTDB taxonomy): Bacteria > Pseudomonadota > Alphaproteobacteria > Rhizobiales > Rhizobiaceae > Sinorhizobium > Sinorhizobium glycinis. Next base: position 3,038 of record NZ_LPUX01000035.1, on the reverse strand, counting down.
AAACCGTACGCGGCATCGGCTATCTGCTGCGGGCCGCCGCATGAGAAAACGCAATCCGTCGCTGATCGGCATCGTGGCGTGGCGGATCATCGCCTTCTCGCTGCTTGTGTGTTTCGGCATGCAAATTTTGGACGCCGATAAGGGGTGAATTTTGCACGCCGATTGACAGCACGACGACGGGGCCGGCAGTTGCCTTCGGTGGACGCGGCCCGGAGCGGAGAGCTCGCAGGAACGCTAGCTGCGGTTTGATCAGCAAGGAAAGTCGGTTTCCGACATTCCGACGCTATCCCTTTTAATAGCACGATTGTGGCCGATATCCGCGCGCTCGCTTCTGGCGCGCCAGGACAAGGAAGCGGCTAATCGCTTGGCGGTCATTGTCAAACAGATGGATGCGTTCCTGGCCGCGCGTGCCGATGCGTCCCCAGCGCCGAATGAGTGCAGCGCCGCCGAAGAGATCCGGCTCGACAGACAATTGGTAAAAGCGCGCCATATTGCTGCTGGCGTCGGTGCGCTGAACATAAAGGTGGAACCAATGTTGCGTCATGGATCCAAGATTGGCCGGACTATGCGCAGACGTCCAACGACATTTTTGAATCGATCATCCCTGACCGATTCAAGATGTTGATGTCGACCTTTGGAGTGTCAGCGACAAGGATCCCAAAAACAAAAGTCCCGGTCCGTTCCCGTTTTCCACTCCGCCTTTGGCGGAGCGAAGCAGGCGGAGGCCTGAACGCGCTACGCCATTGCGCCGAAGAGAAGGCCGGAGCCTGTGGTAAACGGGAGCGGGGCGGCTGCCGTTTTTCACTGCGAGATAGCCATGACGTGCAAAGGCGGAGCGCGCCAGTTTAGCGGCTTTCGCCGTTGCTAGTGACGACAGAGCCGGCCGATGGCTCGCCCGGCGTCATGCGTTTCATCAGCCGGATTAAATCGCGAATGGTGTCATGCGGCAGAGATTCAACGAGCTTCGTCAGCGTCCTGCGGTCCTCTGCTTCTTCCGGCGTCTTGCCCCACAGGTGGGGACCTACCTCAAAGATCATGTCGAGAGGCGTGAAGCCCGTGATCTCACAGAGGTGAATCAGGCGGGGGACGGTCATTCGAGATTCTGACCGTTCGTACCGCCCGTAGACGGATACGGATAACCCCAATAATTGCGCTGCGTCGGCGCGGCTGATGCCTTTTTTCTCGCGGGCCTTCTTGAGCCAAGCCGAGATTTTTTCGTCCATCTCCTTTGCGGTAAGAATGCCGTCGAAGCCGGGTTGGCGATAAACCGGCCTCTCAAGTTCCGGATCGGTAGTTTCAACCAAGCCCCGCGAGCTCATTAAGCTGTTAAAATCAATCACCGACCTTACCTTTTATGAACCGCCCCTCAGCGGATATTATGCACCATTGAAGCAGCTTGGCACGTGCCTCTCTGGTGAAGTACAGCGGTTTTCCCTCCCTAATTGGGGGGAATTCCGATGGCAAGCTCTCGTAATGCACTGAAGCGAAATGCTTCGGCAAGTGGCAAAGCGTGTACCCGCAAGTTGAAGCCTCAAAAATCGTGGAGCGGGAAAAAGCAATTAGCGATTCTTGACCGCTATAATCTTCCAACCATCAGACTTCGCTTGAAAAACAGCCTCGATTTGCGTCTTACCTTCGACCCAACTGAGCTTCGCAGTCAATTCGCAAGCCAGCTCGGTGTCAGCGATTCGAATGCAGCGCTCGACCCTCACCTCTGATCCATTGCCATGCTTGCTTAGATCCCATTCGGCTAACTCGAAGAGCTGGATCTTGGCTTGATCGTCCGTCGGCCACGTACGCTCTTAGGGTACGGCCCGCGCCATATTCGCTTGAGGCGCAATGGTTTCGGAAAGCTTGCTCACCTCGACCTGCTGACTTCCAAGATGAGGAGCAAGACAAACGCCGAGAACGCAGCCGCCGGCTGCGCCAAGCAAGAATCCGCGGCCTAGCATCGATCAGTAGCCGTTATCTTTAAGGAACTGATCGATCGAAGCCTTCATGATGACCGTCATCTTCACATCGTTGTCGAGGGCGGCCTTTTGAAGCCGCATCTTCGTGTCGTAATCCAGCGGGCAGTTGACGTAGTGCTTGGATTCCCGATCGCGGGCCCTCTTCAGATCACGCAAGCGAACTCTCGAATCCTCACGCTGCAGCGCTTTCGTCACAGCCCTTTCGCGTCGCGCTTCGTCCGTCGGTGCGATCAGGCGGCTTACGGGCTTTTCAGCCTCAGCACTGGGTGGTTCAGGCCGTTTTGGCTGATGTTCAGCCAGGGGCTTCTCTTTCTGGACCTCAGGCGCCTTTGTTGCTGAACCTTCCTGTGTCGCCGCCTGATCCGCGGGACGGCTGCGACGCGGCGCGACTGCAAAGTCCGAAACCGTCGTTTGCCCTTTAGCCATTTGCTACCCCCGTTTCTTCATCCGCCAAAAGTGCCTCGATGTCGCCCACCAGATTCATCACTTCCGCTCGCCCCTTTTTCACCGAGTCTGTGAGATCGAGCATTTGCAGCGTGCCATAGCCATTTCGAATTTCGCGATAGCAGTTGCGTTCCATGAGCTCCGTAGCGAGCAAATAAGAGTCGTAACCGCCCTCTTGCAGGTTCTGCACGAACGGTCTGACCAGGCGATAGGCTTCCAAATATTTCGCTGGCATCGTGATCCTGGTGACGAAGTTTGCATGGGGGATAACCCTCCCCACTTTGTCGGAGATGTCGGCCGTGTCTGCGGCCGCCTGTCCTGCCGCCTTGATTTCGTCCTGGTTTGGCTGAATCGGGGTCAGCACGATATGCGACCCCGCAATGATCGTGTCCCTCAGAACAGTGTCCTGGCCGGGCGAGTCCATCAAGACGACGTCGAACTTGTTCGCGTCGTTTTCGAGGAGCTGTTGAACGGTCGTCTGCCGTGCCGCGGTGATAAGCTCAATGTTATCAGGCAGGTTGTCTTTCGCCTCACAGCGCTTCCACCGGCACTGTAAAGTTATCAGCGGATTGATGCAGCGATAGCTGGCGGGGACGGCTGTCAGGCTGCGGCGACACACGCGAT
>NZ_LPUX01000034.1 GCF_001651865.1 Sinorhizobium glycinis | reverse complement strand
TCAACGCTCCTCTTTTGCTGCGGGTAACTGGCCGGCATCATAGCGGCAACCGCCGGCGCGGGGGCGTCCACATCATCAAGGTGCCAAACAGCAACGCGTCCGCCTGTTCGCTGCGCCAGACCTTCAGCCGGCGCTGAAGTGTTCGAAGCAGTTTGTCGGGGTAATCGCCGGGATACTCGGCCTGCAGTCGCGACAGAAGTTCGCTGCCGGTCCGCCATGGTTCGGCTTCGAACCAATTTCGCACGTCGGTAGTCGCCTCGACGAGAGCACGACGCCGCCGTCCTCTTTTGGTTTTCGCAAGCGGGCGATCCGTCCGCCGGTAGCTCTCTCTTTCCAGTCCGCAAACTCGCCAGGAAAAGGTCGATCGGCTGATCTACCCCGTCAGAGCGCATGGCCGGCGGAGTGTCGGCAAACGCAGCGAGTCGCTCCTGCACGGGCGCGGATATCGCGCAAATAGCGGGACAGGATCTAGCCCGGCGTAGATTTCCTGCAGACGGGAGCGGCTACATCTGACGCGTGAGCGTCGGCAACCAGACGCTGATGCGGCGTAGCCGATAATCTGCCACGGCTCGTCCTCCTATGATTAGGATCGGGTCGGCTCATCCGAGCAACCTTGGAAGTGCAGTGTAGGACGAGCCACTCGGCCACGAAGACAGACATACAGTGTTACGATTAATGTCAGGTTGAGGCTCGTCCTATGTACGACAATGTTGGACACGCGAGACCGCTGCTTGAGTCATTTCGTTGCATTAAGAAGAGTTCTTCCTTTTGGCACGCATATTGCTTCTAGGCATTTGCAGGACACGTCACGGACCCACCTTATCGCGCAGAGATTTCGACATGTTAGCCAATGGTTTCTGCCGAGCCCGCCTTCCGATCATCAAGGGGTGGATCGTTTCAGTGCAGACGTAACCGGCTGCGCGCGCCTGGTCGAGCCGAGGCAGCACAGGGGCATATCTCGCAGTCGAGCCCGGGCCGGCGGCACGACGGCGCCCGAGAACCTCCCCGCCGTGGCGACCTTCGACTCGCTTTATCAAGCGCGATTTGGATCAGACATTCGGGAGCTTGCTTGTCGAATCTTCTCTAATGCCGATTGCCGCAACCACGCCGAAGCCGAGGCAGTAAACTGAGCGTCTGGCGGGGGATTGGATATATGCAACAGGAGGAACTTAAATCATGGCTCACTCTTCGGACCTCGCCCTGTTCCGCCACCGCATCGCCGAGGCACTCCCTTCGGCCAATATTCCAACCCTATTACTCCTTCTGTATCAGTTCACGGGAAAAGAATACTGGCTCACCCCACCGTTTCTTCCCGTAAAGAGTGTCTGGGGCGACAACGATTCAGGGGGCTCGCGGCCGAATTACAGACGGAGATTCGTAATGCAGCACTGGACGCCATCATCTGTTGGCACAGCGGCGCACCAGTCACCAAGCAGGACCTGTCGGAAGAAGAGTTGATCCGCATGCTGACTGTGTCGGAGGCCGAGCCTATCCCGCCAGAATACGCTGACATGATGCTTCATAAGCTACGGAGATATGCAGGCGCCATTCCGGACCCCGTGTCCTTGCCGAAAGGATTTCGTGTACTCATCATCAGGGCGGGCATGTCCGGTGTCGCAGCGGCAATTCGGTTAAGACAATTGGGCATTTCCTACATCCAGGTCGAAAAGCAAGACAGCACCGGCGGGGTCTGGCACGCACATCACTATCCTGGCTGTGGAGTGGACACGCCGGGGCATCTCTACTCGTACACTCTTGCCAGTGGCAACTGGAGCACGTTCTTCCCGTTGCAAAAGGAAATCGACGACTATTTCAACCGTGTTGCCCGGGACTTTGGGATCGAGAGTTCCATCCGCTACGGCACGGAGTGCCTGGTCACCCGCTATGACGAAGAGAGCCTAACTTGGCACTCCCGGTTACGTCTGCCCAACGGCACGGAAGAAACCCTCGTGACCAATGTGGTCCTCTCGGCGGTGGGGGGCTTCACCACGCCGAAATGGCCCAACCTTTCGGGCCTGCGCAACTTCGACGGCCCGGTGGTGCACACCTCGGAATGGGATCCAGAAGTCGCGCTCGACGGTAAACGTGTGGCCGTGATTGGCAATGGCGCTTCGGCAATGCAGGTTGTTCCCGCCATCGCAGATCGGGTGGGTGCCTTGACAATCTTCCAACGCTCACGTCAATGGGTGGCGCCCTTCCCGAAATTTCAAAAACCGGTCCTGGAACCGATGCAGTTCTTGTTCCGCGAGGTGCCACACTATGAATGGCTGTACAGGCTCCGCCTGAGTTGGATTTACGACAGTGAAGTGCATGAGGCCCTGCACAAGGATCCGGCCTGGCCGCATCCGGACCGTTCCGTGAATGCGGTTAACGACCGCGACCGCGAGACTTACACACAATACATCGAGGGACAGCTGGCGGGGCGCCCTGATCTTATCGCCAAGGTCATCCCGTCGTACCCTCCATTCGGCAAGCGGATGCTCCTGGACAATGGCTGGTACAGAACCCTACTAAAGCCGCATGTTACGCTGGTAGACGGAGCTGCTGCGCGTGTTGAGGGCAGGTCGATCCATGCGATTGATGATGAAACGCATGAGGCAGAACTTATTATCGTCGCCTCAGGCTACGATACGACACGATATCTACTTCCGGTTGAGGTAATCGGACGCAATGGTCGGACGGTACGTGACGTCTGGGACGATGATGACTGTCAGGCTTATCTTGGCACCGTTGTGGCGGGGTTCCCAAATTTCTTCATGCTCTATGGTCCCAATACGGCGCTCGGCCATCGCGGCAGCTTCATCTTCACGATCGAGAGCCAAATCGATTATGTACTAAGTGTTCTGCGCCAGATGGGCGAGAAGAGACTTGTCGAAGTAGAATGCCGGCAAGATATATATCAACATTACAACCGGAAAATCCAACAAATGCACCAGCAGATGATCTGGAGCCATGAGGGTATGTCCACCTTTTTCCGCAACGACCGGGGCCGAATCGTGACAAACAGCCCTTGGCGTCTGGTCGATTATTGGAAGTTGCTGAAGGAGGCGGATCTCGATGACTACCGTACCATGCCGCAAGTTGATTCCCGATTAGAGACTTCGGGTGTACCGCGAGAGGGCGTTCAACGCCCCGGCTCGCGACTCCGGCGTCGACCTTCTTGACGCGGCGGCTACGGTCAGCAATCGAATGGCGACCGCCGGGTGAGGCCCCCTTCGGCGGTCATATCGAGTGTCTGATCGGCACTCAGACGGGAAAAATCCGCCTCCTGCCAGCCACGACGTTCAGCAAGGCGCAGAAGCTTGACGCGCACAATTCCAAGGGGCATTCGGCCCTCACTTTGCGCGACGCCATGTACCTTCAAACGCCGTCCGGCCGGGCACCGTGACGTGCAACCGGCGAATATCTCCCCTGAGGGGAGTGCACTGCAAGCACCGCGAAAATACGTTTGATTAGTCCGTCCATATGACGAAAAGATGTGATGGAAACTCACCGGACCCGTCCTGCCCACCGCCGAATGCGGCTCAAGGCGAAAACGAGAAAGTGCGTTGTCAATGACTGCGTGTCCTCAGGTCTTCAACCTTTACGTCGCTGTCGAAAACATAGCCCGCACCCCGCTGGGTACGCATATACTGCACGCTCCGGCCCGGGCCCCTGCCCCAGCTTGCGACGAAGGCGCAGGATTTGAACATGGGTAACGTCATCCCCTGGTCGCATTCGCCGGCACCATCAATCCATCGGCCGGCAGTGTAAGTGTCTTTGTGCCACTGGAGCATGCGGTACTCGCCCGCGAAATGGCAAGTGTCGAATGGACGACAATGTTCGCCCACTATAGTCTCGGGACGCTTGCAAGCGTCTCCGACGTGGCCGCGCCTTGCCGCCTGTTTTGTACCGCCATGCTGCCGATAATCAGCAGACGCCTAGCGTGCGCTCGCCCACTATCGAGATCGGCCGAGCTTCTGCTTGCCGCCCGTCGATTTCCGCAGCGGGGCAAGCCCGAGCCGCCAGCCAGCAGTGCGCAAAGTCGCCGACCAGATCAGGCCAAAGGTGCCCAAGCTCGCCTCAATCATGGATCATGCCGAAGAGGACGTGCTGGCCTACATGACCTTTCCACAAGCAGCACTGGGCCAAGTTGCACTCGACCCGATCGAGCGCCTCAACGGCGAGATCAAGCAACGCACCGAGGTCGTCGGCATCTTCCCCAACGACGACGCCATCGCGCGTCTCGTCGGCGCATTGCTGTTGGAGCAGAACGACGTGTATGGACCGCTCCCTGTTTGCAAGGCGAAATTGAACATAACGGCAGACACGGTTCTTGCGGTCGTGTATCCGGCCTGTTTACGCGAGCCACTCGGCCGCAGGCCTTGATGGTATTCGCGGATCGGCGGCCAGACAAATGGACGAGCTCATCTGGCTCGCATCGTTTCATGGGCCTTTGCCGAACCCGGATCATACCGGTTGCCATCACATTCGATTACCCTCGCAAGCCAGCACTGATCATAGGAACAGTGCTGAAGCTGCTATGCTGCAGACGGTGTCGCAGCAATTGGTTTGCGATACTTCTCATCCCGCGTCAGCATTGCCCATAAGGCGCGTGCCGTTTTGTGCGCGACTGCGACAGCGGTGACGTTCGTCGGTCTGCGTGCCGCGAGGGCAAGCAGCCACGGACGAGGCGGCACGTTTTTGCGGAACAGCGTTCCGACAATCGCTCTCGCGCCATGGATGAGAAGCGCCCGCAGATATCTGTCACCTCCCTTGCTAATCCTGCCGATACGCTCCTTCCTCCCGCTCGCATGCATCCTCGGAGTCAGCCCGAGCCAGGCCGCAAAGTGCCGGGCGGATTGGAACTGACAACCGTCTCCCACAGCTGCGACGATGGCGCTCGCAGTGATTGGGCCTACGCCGGGTGCAGTCGCCAGCCGGCGGCTATCTTCGTTGTTCTTGTGCCACTCGACAATTTGTCGTTCGACAGCAGCGATCTGTTCTTCGAGCATATCGATATGATCGAAGAGGGTATTGATAGCTTGGCAGGCGATCGCCGGCAGGTGGTCTGGCGTCATTGCGTTCGTTCGCTGCCGCAGCTCTGACATGCGGTAGCGGCCTTTTGCGGCGATGAGCCCAAACTCACCGACCAATCCACGAACAGCATTGATCGATGCTGTTCGTTGCCGAACCAGCAATGAACGAGATCGATGCAAAGCGAGCACGGCTTGCTGGTCTCGGGTCTTGATTGGAACGAAGCGCATGTTTGGCCGAGTCGCCGCCTCGCATATCGCCTCTGCGTCTGCGGCGTCGGTCTTATTCCGTTTGACACAGGGTTTGACATATTGCGGCGGAATGAGCCGAACGTCGTGACCAATCGTGACCAGCTCGCGAGCCCAGTGATGAGCGCTCGAGCATGCTTCCATCGCAATCAGACAAGGCGGCAGCTTAGCGAAAAACGCGAGCAACTCGCTTCGTCCAAGGCGTCGGCGTAGAACGGTTTGACCGGCGTCATCAACGCCGTGAGCTTGGAAGACTGTCTTTGCGAGATCAAGACCAACGGCAACAACAGGCATGGAAACATTCCTCCTTGGCTAAAAGACGCCCGCCATCTTCGCTGAGGGGAAGGGAGCGGTCCATGCCATCAAATGGGCGGTGCAGCGGTCCATCTACATGACCCTTGAGCCATCGCCGCTATGAGCTATGATCATCCGCAAATCAGCCTGGCCGCTGTGGCAAGCTGCCCCCGCCCGGCTCCTGCTGGAAGCACGCCTTGCTGCCGACTGCTACACCACCCCCTGGGACATCATCATTTGGCTGAAACCTATTACAGTGGAGGACCCGTCGCGTGCCGATCACTGGTATGTCATCCTCGACCGAACGTGCACAATGCCTCCCGCGTTGAGCTCGGTGATGTCAGCAGACGAATCATTGCGCAACACCAACTGCGCATATCGCAACGACCCAGGGTTCACCAATACTGTCCGGCTTCGCGTCGGAATCACCGGAATGAAATCGAAATGGGTGGCCCGCTTCGTTTCGGAATCATTGTCCGACTGGACCGGCACACGCAGTCACTCGTGAATTAAAACCAAAAGCGCAATACACTGATGTGCTTGAACGCAATCCGTCCCACATTCCATGGTGTGGATAGGCCCCATACAAAAAATCGATTTTCCCAATCTTGGCAAATGCTGCATAGCGAAAGACCACCCGACGTGCGCTTCACGCCGCTGTTTGATCCTGTGACGGATGCCTTTTGTTGGGTCACGCCATTTATGACAATGGAGAAAGGCTGGGACATGAAGAATGTCGCATACCTCTTAGACCCGGAGACGACACTCTTTCGCACCGTCGAGGTTGCCGACGGCACCGGACTTGCGCCAATCTTTAGTCTGCTCGGTTGCCGACTGGTGCAGATGATCCGCTTTGACGACTCGCATGCACTATTCTTAGATGACGAAGGACTGCGGGATGGGATAACAGCCTTCACTGTTTTTGCCTCCTACCCTCAGCCTCTTGGGGGGAGAATCGTTCTTATCCGAGGTGATGGAAGCGAACCTCATTTTTCCCCCTCGATAAAAATCGAGGACGCTGCCGTTCATTTCAAATGCTGTCGTCCGGTGCTTGACCCAGTTTTTGTCACGGCAGATGATGCTACTCCGAAGGGTCTCATCCTTCCCGGCGCTTTGTCAGACTTGAAAGTTCGAATCGAGCAACGTCCGCCCATGCTTATGGACGGAAGGCATGATGTATATCGCGCTCACGGCGACGGCTTGAACTCTTAGAGCCTGACTCGAAAAGGTCTCAACAATATCCGTACCTTGCCAAGCGTCGTGTCAGGACCCGGATGTGGGCGATAGT
>NZ_LPUX01000033.1 GCF_001651865.1 Sinorhizobium glycinis | reverse complement strand
TTGTCAACGCTCCTCTTTTGCTGCGGGTAACTGGCCGGCATCATAGCGGCAACCGCCGGCGCGGGGGCGTCCACATCATCATCCCATCCGATCTCGCCACACTCTAAGTGACTGCAACCGCGGTAAGTCGGGAGCGCCGCGCCGCTCATGCGAATCGAGTGCGTTGAGGGGACACCCAACCCGGATGAAGCGATCATCGGGAACAGTCGCGTTCCTGGCTCATAAGCCACCTTTACCCGTCGAGGTCCTGTAGGTGGTAACTGGTATGGCCGCCCGATCACCATCGCTGGGCTTGACAAATCTATTGCCGAGCAAATCGCGCGGATCGTTGATCATTACTGCCAGATTATGGCTCGTCGAACAGCCGATCGGCTGGTCGAAGAATTCGTCATTAAGTAACTGGCTGGAAAGCGACCGGCAGATTGGAGGGAGGGCATGATAGACAACGGCCTCTACCCGCAGCTGCCCGCGGTCATTTTGGTCAAGCAAATGGATGTTGGAAGCGCCGATGCCCATCTGTCTGGCTTGATGGACTGCCTCTGCGCTGAGCCGGGACGACCCGCTGATAACGAGGTGAAGGGCATCCCTCCGGCCGCGACTGGCCTTCCATAGGAAGGCAAGAAGACGCTGCTGTTCGGAAGCGTGAAGGCTCTCCAACTTCAAGACGGTGGACTCCTGTCGGACAAAAATCGGTGTCGATTGCTCGACATAGATCGGTGCAGTGCTTGTGCAGCCTGCTAGGCTTGCTGTCAAAGCGAGCAGGTGAGCTATGATCCGCAACGTCATTCGGCAACACTATTCGATGATGAAGCCGAGATCGCCCTTGACGCTTGGCGCGTCGGTGCTGATAGCAGCGCGGGCTCGCGGCGGAGTGCCCAAAGCCGGAGCCATCCGGTCCGTGGGTGCGCTCATTTGGTTGGGGTTGGAGCCTGGCCTGACGATGTAAGGCGTAACCAAAATAACCAATTCCGACTCCTCCTTTTGAAACGAGGACGAACGAAACAGAGCGCCAAGGATGGGTATTCGGCCAAGCCAGGGAAATGCACTGATATCATTGTTGACGTTACGCCTGATGAGACCGCCAATCACGAAGCTCTGCCCGCTCGCGAGCTCGACGACTGTATCGGCACGCCGCGTGGAAACTGCCGGCACGGCGATCCCGTTGACTTGAACGGCACCTTGTAACGATAGTTCACTGACTTCCGGCTTTACGTGAATGTTGATTAGGTTGTTGTCGAGAACAGTTGGTACGAATTCAAGACTGACGCCGAAGCGGCGAAATTCCACCGAGGTTTGCCCATTTTCCTGCAGGACAGGAATGGGAAATTCGCCGCCGGCGAGGAAGCTGGCAGTTTCACCCGACATAGCAGTGAGGTTCGGCTCAGCCAAGACGGAAGCTATGTGCTCCTTAGCAAGCGCGTCGAGAACCGCGCCGACGCTGACAGCATCATTGTCGAATCCGATTTCTGCTGTACCGCCGCTACCAGTTGCCGAACCAAGTCCAGCACCTCTGTTTAACACACCCACCTTGAAATTGCCGAATTGACCGAAGGCGGACAAGTTGATGCCGAGTGCCTTCAGACTGCTGCGGGAGACTTCCGCTACGCGCACACTGAGATTAACCTGCAAAGAGCCGGCGACCTTGATATTGTTGACGATCGGCGCACCGTCACCGAGAAATTGCTCAGTAACTCTTTTTGCAATGTCAACGACTTCGGCATTGGGCGCTGTACCGCTGAGGATTGCGCCGCGTGGCGTATAGCTGACGTGGATCGGGTAGTCGCCGACCTGGTCTCGCAACATGGCACGCAAATCCCCGATCGGCTGCGTTACTACAACATGCAACTCGGCGAGAGCCTCGCCATTTTCGTCCAGAGCGAATAGGCTGGTCCGACCGAACTTCTTGCCAAAGACGAAGATCGTTCTATTGGAGGGTGCCTGATAATCAGCAATTGTTGGGTCGGCCACAAAGATGGTCGCGGCTGGCGCGGGCAAATGAACTGTCTTGCCCAGCGAAGAGGAAAGGTTCAGCGTGGCGTTGATGCTGTTGGGAGCGGCACGAGGCACCGCTTCATCCCCGTTGTTTTCGGCAGCGGCGGACATAGGCGACAACAGAACGAGCGCGTAGAGAAGATTGCTCCAGTATGGAACAGTTGGCCTTGAACCGACGATGGGGGTCGGCCATCGATCGGCGCTAGCATGACCAGTTGGAGTGGCTTTCAAGGCAGTCCTTCCTTCAAATTCGACTATGCTGATGACGCGTCAGTCAATTCAAGAACGTAGCCAATGCCGCGCACGGTCCTGATCCGCAACGTGGCACCTGACCTACTGAGATACCCGCGTAAGCGGTAGATTCCGGCTTCAAGCGCGTTGCCTGAAACTTCGTCGTTGAACGAATAGAGTTGATCTTCCAACCGCGCACGCGGCACGATGCGACCCGCGCGGTTAAGCAGATGCTCTAGAATGCATAGTTCGCGACGTGCGATCATTAACGGATGACCGTCAACCGACACCTGTCGGCCGATCGGATCGAAGTGGAGGTTGCCAAATTCAATGATGGGGCAAGTGATCTGTGTCGATCGGCGCAGAAGGGCCCGCATTCTGGCGATGAGCTCATCCGTAGAGACGGGTTTACGGAGAAAATCGTCCGCGCCACTATTGAATACCGAAATTCGTTTCTCGAGATCGTCGAGCCTGCTCATAATGACGGCAGGAACTGAATACCCGTCGCTCCTTAGCTGCCTCAGCCAATCCAGTCCATCGCCATCTGGCAGTACCAACTCCAGCAGAAGAATTTCATAGCTCGCTGAAAAAAATGCGCTCGACGCCTGTTCCAGCGTGCCAACTACATCAACGGCAAAGCCGCCGTCACCGAGCGCGCCTCGGACCGCGCGGGTAAGATCCGTATCCACGAGCAACGTTCGCATTTCATTCTCCTATCAAGGCAGGACAGCCAATTGAGCACGTCACCGCGGACTATGACCGGGGTGACAGCAGTACCGCGCGACTGATCGCAGTATTCGTACCCGCTCCTTGCGAGGGCTAATCGAAGGAGCATGTAACCCAAACACCTGTGATAGCGGGGGCGAAGGTCTGTTGACGAGCAGAAATACACCGGTCGGCGAGCCCATGATGCCAAAAATACACCTGCGATTTCTCTGCGCATTGATATGCCCTTACACCTTCATTAGATCAGCCTTTGCCTTAAGAGAAACTGATTGAGCAAATCGATTCTTCGGATCGAAGGCATCTGCATCATGAATGCATTTCGCTACATTTACTTCGGGGGTCGAGCTGTCGTCGCACACTGCTCTGCCGTTACATGAACCACTCAGGCTGAACGGCGAGCTCCGGTTCGATCAAGGATCGCGAGACGAACACTGATGGACATCCAGAACACACTAGCGCGAATGACTATTACCCAATCCTAAATTCGCTGGAAGAAGTTTTGTGGCTGTACATGAACAACGCCCTAACCCCTCCGCGTCAGCTTTCTGTCAGCCAGGCTGATTAACAGCAGCAGTAGATATTGGGCGCAGATTTAATGGTGCTCTTCGGAAACCAATGTGGAGTGGGGCACGTCTGGCATCAATGGCTCATCACATCGGATCAACGTTTGGTTCCGACGCGGTTGAAGTGAGGCGATTCGCGGCGAACTAAGAAACTAGGAGCAAGCTGGCATACAAAAAGGCTTCGCGGGTGTGTCGCCTGCCGTCTGCAGTCCGCGATGTCAAGCTCCTGAAGGTTCAATCAGGAGCTATTCGTCCTCTGCGAAAGTGAGAGGTCGGGCGTTTTACTCCATGTGTGGGTCAGGACTCGTCGGCTGGCAGCACTGATCCTGGAAAGAGTTTAGAACCATATCTCAAGCGCATGGCGGGATATGAACTTTGCATAGCGCGACCGGGTCGATGCGGCACTAGTATCCGCCATCGCTTCGTCTGATTATCAGAAAGATGCCATTGATGCACTCAGGAAAGTTCCAGCCAGGCGGCACGCCCGCACAAGACAATGTGATCCTGGGCGGGTCGTCCTCTCCTGATCCTGCTGCCGAGACATTAACCCGACGCGTCGATCGGGTTGAGGAGGTCGGCGTCGCTAAAGAGGGTCGAACTCAAGGTCTTTGCTGGCACGCAGGAGTGGTTCATTGAGGCGATGGGCGAAGAGTTCCACAGCCGCGTGCCAGATCGGCTCGAAAACGGCGGACTGCCCGGAGCCACTGATGCACCCCAGCAGATTGGAAACCACGTCCGAAATTGAGACCGCCCGCAAAACCAATATCGCATTGAAGAACAGGCTAACCAAGCCGGAGGATCACTCCCTTATCGGGGATCAGCTGGTCACCGACGTCAGCTCTCGAAAGTGCCGGGGTCCGGGTTGCACACCTTTCTCATCAGCACGCTGGAGAGGCCTCTGCAAGCCGAAGTTTTGTCCAACGCACCACTCATTTGGTGTGTCGAATGTGGTGGGATAGTCCCACGCTCTTTACGGTACTCGGGACGGAGTGCGCTCCACTCCCTCATGTTCTTCTGAGCAGCGGGAACAAGGCAACGGCGCTCACTCTGTAACATCACTGAAAACTACCTGTTCTATGAGGGTAGAAACGCTTTGGTTGAATTAAATAATGCGTTTTAAGGGACTTGATCTTAATCTGCTCGTAGCGCTCGATGCTCTGATGACAAAGCGAAGCGTTACCGCAGCTGCTCGCAGTATCAACCTCAGTCAGCCGGCCATGAGCGCCGCCATCGCCCGCCTACGCACCTATTTCGGCGACGACTTGTTCACGATGCGAGGTCGCGAACTTATCCCAACTCCGCGTGCGATAGCGCTCGCCCCCGCAGTCCGCGATGCTCTGCTGCACATCCAGTTCTCCATCATTTCTTGGGATATGTTTAACCCAGTTCAGTCGCAGCGACGCTTCAGGATCAGGCTTTCCGACGTCATAATGCTGGTGTTTTTTGAAAGAGTCGTGAAGCGGCTGGCGCGAGAGGCGCCTGGCATCGGCTTCGAGTTGCTGCCTCTCACTGAGGATCCCGATGAACTTCTCCGGTACGGTGACGTCGATTTCGTGATCCTTCCGGAATTGTTCGCGTCGAGCGATCATCCAAAGGCGAAACTGCTCGACGACACGCTGGTTTGCGTAGGTTGCCCCACTAACAAGCAGTTAAAACGGCAGCTTTCTTCCGAAAACTACGGATCGATGGGTCATATTGAGGCTAAGTTCGGACGTACGCTAAAGCCCTCCATCGAGAATTGGTTGTTGCTTGAGCACGGTCTCAAGAGGCGCATCGAAGTCGTCGTGCCGGGATTTAGTCTAATCCCGCCTTTGCTGTCGGGAACCGATCGCATAGCGACCATGCCGTTACGGCTGGTGGAACATTTCGCAAAAACAACGCCGCTGCGGGTCGCCGAACTTCCACTGGCACTTCCACCATTCGCCCAAGCTGTCCAGTGGCCTAGCCTACACAACAGGGATCAGGCGAGCATCTGGATGCGGCAGGTACTACTACAGGAAGCGTTGCACATGACAACTCCGCGTGATTCAGTGGAATATCGACCCTAGTCGTTCGCAGCCGCGGATTTGACCGGCTTTGAGACACCCTGCTCACGATCAATGTGCCGCCCCGCCATGATCATGAAGCAAGACCCTGGTACACGGCTTCGGCCGCGGAGTGGGCTTTTGTGTGACGATTTGCGGATTCCGACCTGAAGCCGGCCACCATTCCGATCAAAATCCGGCCACCGTTCCGATTTGAAGCCGGCCACGATTCCAATCAAAGACCGGCCGGTTTCCGGCTCTGAAGATACCCCTTGGGTCAGCAACTTTGGCATCAAGCCTCCCGTTACACGAGGAGAGTTTGATGCCAGCGAAGAGAAGGCTGACCATGCGACAATTACGACAGATGCTCCGGCTTGCCGGAAGCGGGACAAGCAGCCGAGAGATTGCGGTGATCCTCGGCGTTGCCCGCAGCACCGTCCAGGATAACCTGAAGCGGGCTGCGATGGCGGGGCTGAGCTGGCCATTGCCGGGAGAGCTGACAGACGATGCTCTTGAGTCTCGGCTTTTCGCCCGCGCCGGCGTCAAGCAGGGCCAACGGCGACGTCACGAGCCGAACTGGGCACAGCTCTCTATCGAATTGAAGAAGCCCGGCGTGACACTGCTGATCCTGTGGGAGGAATATCGCAGCGTCCATCCCGATGGTTATGGCTATAGCCGTTTCTGCGAGCTGTTCCGCGGGTTCGAGCAGCGCCTTTCGCCGACGATGCGCCAGGAGCATGCGGCCGGCGACAAGGTCTTCGTCGACTATTCCGGTAAGAGGGTGCCGATCGTCGATCGCAAGACTGGCGAAGTCCGCGAGGCGGAGCTGTTCCTTGGCGTGCTCGGCGCATCGAGCTACACCTTCGCCGAGGTGACCTGGACCCAGACCTTACCGGACTGGGTCGGCTCACATGTGCGCATGTTCGCCTTCTTCGGCGGTGTGCCCCGCCTGACCTTGCCCCCAACTTTTATCCGATTTTGAGTTCGCTCCAGCGGTTTTTGGTTGCTGTATTTGGGGCGGTAGCGGCGGGTTGCGGTGCGGAGCCATTTCGGCTGCGCAGCACCGCATCACGTCGCGGGTTGATGGTCTGAGCGAACTCGGCAGGGGTCAGCCAGCCGAGGCCGGAGTGTGGTCGGCAATCGTTGTAATCGCTGCGCCAGTTTAAAAGCGCTGAGCGAGCATGAGAAAGTGACGAGAACAGGGTTTCATTCAAGAACTCGTCTCGCAGCCGCCCATTGAAGCTTTCGATGAAGGCGTTCTGGATCGGCTTGCCAGGCGCGATGTAGT
>NZ_LPUX01000032.1 GCF_001651865.1 Sinorhizobium glycinis | reverse complement strand
GTGGTCTCCGTTCGTCCTAAGCAAACAAACAGAATCACAACTGGCTGATTTCACTCAACTCTTTTTCGGTCAGGCTCTAAGGCTTTACGCACTCACTTATTATCCATGAGTTTTTGAAACATGTAGGTGTATTCGAGGGCGTAGCGGCGGGCGTGTTCCTGCAGGTTGGCGGCGGCGGCATGACCGCCCTCGATATTTTCATAATAGTAGAAGGGCAGGCCCATGTCTTCGAACAGGGCGGCCATCTTGCGCGCGTGCACTGGGCCGACGCGGTCATCCTTTGTCGAAGTCTCAAAGAAGGGTTCCGGATACGCTACGCCCGCCTTGACGTTGTGATAAGGCGAGATCGAGCGCAGGAAGGCGCCTTCAACCGGATCGTCGGGACTGCCATATTCGCCTTGCCAGGAGGCTCCTGCCGACATGCGGGTGAAATTGACCATGTCGAGAAGCGGCACCTGGATCACGACTGCGTTCCACAGGTCGGGGCGCTGGATCATTTGCACGCCCATGAGCAGGCCGCCGTTCGAACCCCCCATGATCCCGAGATGCGGTGTCGAAGTAACCTTCTTGGCGATCAGGTCCTGCGCAACGGCCTGGAAGTCGTCATAGACGCGCTGACGATTTGTCTTCAAACCGGCGTCGTGCCATTTCGGGCCGAATTCGCCGCCGCCGCGGATATTCGCGAGCGCGTAGGCACCACCCTTTTCCAGCCACAGTTTGCCGAGCACCGCCGAATAGCTGGGCTGCATTGGAATTTGGAAACCGCCATAGGCATAGAGGATGGTCGGGTTCGTGCCGTCCAGCTTGACGTCCTTGCGCGCTACGAGGAAGTATGGAACCTTCGTTCCATCCTTCGAGGTCGCCCAGAACTGCTGTGCTTGCAGGCCTCCGGCATCGAAGCGTTCTGGGGTCGAAGTGATCTTCTCGACTTGGCCGGTTGCAGCATCGGCGCAAAACAGAGTTGAAGGTTCGAGGAACCCTTCTGAGAAGACGAACAACTGATCGCTCTCATCGTCGCTAGACGTCAGGGACAGCGTCGAATTTTCCGGCAGAGCCAGCTTGAAAGACGACCAGCCGCCCTTGCCGAAATCGAAGCTGCGCACCTCGCTGGTGACATTCGATAGGATCGACAGCACGAGACGATTTTTGGTCTGGGTAGTGCCTGCGACAGATTGATGCTCGTTTGGCATGAACAGCACAAGCGGTTCAACGCGCGCTGGATCGGCGAGCGCCGCCTTGAGATCGAAAGCGATAATCGCACCATTGTGGAAGACGGTGCCTTTGGCCGAGGTCCAGTCCGACTTCAACCAATAGATTGCCTGGCCCTTGTAGTAGCTGCTAAAGACGGCCGTGGTCGGTAGGGGCAGGACCACCTTGCGCGTATCGGTGTGGCCGTTTGGGTAAAAGGCTAGTTCGGTATTGAAGAAGTCGAGGCCGCGATACGAGGTGTCCATAACATACTTGCCATCGATGTCGCGTAGCACGCCGCGCTCAGCCGAGACGTCCTTCTTTTGGCCGCGGAAAATCTCGACCGCCTGATCCAAGCTCTGGCCGCGCTTTACCACCTTGGTGACGTAGGCATAGCCGGAAGAGGTCACTTCACCCAGCGTCCATTCCCGGGTCACGTAGATGGTGTTCTCGTCCACCCAGGTCACGGACTGCTTGCCTTCGGGTAGGACGAAGCCTTCCTTAACGAATTCACCCTTGGCAATGTCGAATTCGCGGACCACATCCGCATCCTTGCCGCCATCGGACAGGCGGATGAGGCAGAGATTGCTCGTGGGCGGCAGGCAGTCCCCGCCTTCGAATACCCAGGTCTTGCCCTCGGCCTTGGATAGCGCATCGACGTCGAGAATTGTGCGCCATTGCGGGTTGCCGGACCTGTAGGACTCCCAGGTCGTGCGCCGCCACAGGCCCTGCACGTGCGTGCCGTCCTGCCAGAAGTTGTCGATCATCCCGTTGCGCGCGAAGCTGGGCGAAGCAATGCGGTCGGTCGCCTGTAGGATCGTCAGAGCGTCGGCCTGGTACTCGCTGTAACGCGGATCTTTCGACAGCTTATCGACGGTCGAAAGGTTATGCGCCTCGACCCAGGTCATCGCCTTGTCGCCGTCGATCTCGTTCAGATAGGCGCGAGGATCGGAGGCGTCCTTGGAAGCTTTGTTGGGGTTGGAATCAATCGCCGTGGCGACGGTGGTCATCTGGGGCTGGGCGGGAGCCGTCATGGTGACCATAGTCATCGCCATCATCAAGTTGTTCAGAAATGTAGTGAGCATGGTTTGCCTCTTCGAAAGCCTCGATAAACGTATTGGAAGCGTTTAAAATCAACCGCTTCGCACCCTTCTTAGCAAAAGCTGTGCCAGTCTGTGTGGGCAAGAGCTGTGCCAGCCCGGTTTTTTCGGGGTCATTGGGAGGCCGTTGTAGGAGAAGTGGCACTGTGTGTCGCAACCGCGAAACGGCGTTGGACGACGTCGGGCGCGGTCGGATCCGGCACTTCAGGGAGTTCGCGCTATAGGGTTGACTCGGGATTGTCGACACCCAGCCTTGCTTTGTGGAAGAACCGCGCTTCTGCGTATGAAGAGCCGCGCCGTCAGCGGCAATTTGGTCAACAAGCTCGGGGGATTTTTCCGAAAACCTGGTAGGCCGGTCAATTCGTCATCCCGGACTGTCCACCCAAGGGCGCACTCCAATAAGGGTCAAAGTTCAGTGCCGATTGACACCTCCGCCAGACCGCTGTCGCTCATCAGGCCGTCGGGGACCCCTCAGGAGCTTCCGGATATCGGACCTATCATTGGCGAGAATTGGCGCCACGGCTCCGAACCAGCCTAGAATGTCGTGATCGACGTACTGGTAGATATCAATCTACTGCCAAACCAGTTCGGTCCAAGGCAAGCTTCCACCTTACCTTGACCGTGCACTAGAGAGCGAGCGCCTCATGCCGGAAGCCGGGCGCCCGACATATATCAACATCCGCGGCGTGCCTTATAGGGCCGAGTTGCTGGAAGAGAACGGTCGCTCACGGGTTCGTATTTATCCTGTGACTGGCTGAGGAATGCGCTTGAGCTGCAATCTCGGTTGTCAGCGGAGCGGCGCACCGCGGGCAAGCCTTTTACCGCCCCAGCCACCGTCATAGGCCTGCTCGTACCAAGGGCGCTCATAGGAACTGCCCTGCGCAATGATATACGAGCGTTTGGTTAGATCGAAAACGGCGAACGGAAGTTCAACTTGTACATTCGATCCAGGAGTTCGCTGCTCCCCAGTGGAAGAGTGACCTTTCGCCGTGGGGCAGCAACCTTATGCGTTGACATACACGTATCTTGCGCGAAGCCCGCGCCCGATAGGATCACGCGGTTGCGGACGGTTTCCTGTATAGCATGCCGTCGCACCATACGTGTTCAACGCGGCCCCACTCGCAGGCTGCGGCTGCACTTGGGAAGAAGCCACGCCCATGGTAATTGGCACTTGTGTTGCAAAGCAACGGAATGCCCGTGAGCTTTTCATATTCGACAAGTACCTCGGCGACCTTATGCTGAGAGTTCCTAGAAATGGTTTGCAGCCGCGCAGATCCGTCAAGATGTACAACTGCAGGAACTTTGTCCTGCCACGGCATCTTCGTCTGGTGATCGAACAACATGTATGGATCGGGCGTTCCGGGACTAAATATATCCGGTGCACGGTCCTCCAGACATATTGGCGCAACTGGCCGGAAGTGTTCGCGGAATTTGATTTCGTTAAGATGATCTTTCATTTCCGGCGAGGTCGCAGCCGCCAGAATGCTTCTTCCTCCCAGTGCCCGTGGTCCAAGCTCGCTGCGCCCGGAAAGGAAAACCACGGGTTTGTTGCTGGCGAGGATGGCGGCCACTTCCGAGATGCTGCACGGGCTAGCATGCCACCCAGCTGGTACTTCGCCTGCTTGCAGGCTCGGGCCGCTGTAGACTGACCAGTCTAATGGCACGAACCCTTGCTGGGCCACTATTTCACAGCAGGCTGCACCAATCGCAGAGCCGCTGTCATTAGGAAAGGGCGGTACCCAAACCGAATCGAACAGGCCTGTCTCGCGCAGCGCACTGTTCCATTTAATATTGAGTCCACAGCCGCCAGCTATGCACAGATTGCGTGCTCCCGGCAGGGGATGGTGCTGCAAGGCGTTCGCCATTTCGTCAACGAGGAGACGTTCGAGGAAAAAATGAGACGATGCAAGCACGTCTTCGGGCGCCTCTGCCCCAATTGGAGCGCGCTCGCAGCGAAAAAATCGTGCACGGCCGCAAGTGAGGATTCCGAGTTGTTGATGTTCGCACGGAAGGCGCAGGCAAGCGCAGTATCGCCGGCAAAGTGTTCTTGATAGAGCTTTTGGAACACAGCAACGATGCGTACGTGAACTGATCCCAGTGCGATAAAGGCCATCAGTTTGCCGGCAACGCCAAGGTCCCAGCCCCCGCGGCTCGTCTGCTTATAGGGGCCGAAGTAGTGGCCCGCGGCAGCGTAGGCCTGACCTGTTACCGGGAACAAGGATTTGACGAAGCTGGCTCGCTTGCCTTCCACATGGTAGAGCTGCGGAAATATGCAGCCGTCCCACACCAGGCAAAGCGCAGGGTCTCCGGATTTGGCAAAGGGGCTGGTGCAGTATGCAGAGGCGACATGGCTCGTCACATGCGGATAGCTTCTGTAGCTAAAAACCCGATCACCAAGTGTGAGGCCGGAGCCGCCGATCCAATCGAGAAGTCCCTCGGCGTGACGTTCAACGTAAGGCGCGCCTCTGAGGATAACAGGAGTCTCCCCACTGAGGACCTTGAACCGCGACTCGGCCTCACCGTCCCAGCCGTCGATGACAAACTGATCAACATCTCTTGCATTGACCCCGTTTTCCGCCAGAGCCGCCACAACAGCATCGAGATTGTTGATTTCTTGATAGCGCGAATTGTTATTCCGCTTCTCCTGCTCAGTACAGAAGACGAGCCTTCCATCCTCGACAACGGCGATAGCCCCGTCATGGGTTAACTTGATGCCACAGACGCGCTTAGTGTCTCTATCCAAATCAGGTAGTCGATTTCTGAAAACGGGAAAGCAAGCAGTCTTCATTGACCGATGCGCCGCGGCAATAAAGCTGCTCCACCTCGATCAACGTTTCGTTCAACATCGCGATGACGGTCTCGGTACCGGCCACATGCCCCCAGCGCCGGCAATTAGCATCGATTGCGGATCCAAAAACCATGTGCCCACTTGGCGCCAGCATGCTCACCAGGTTGTGAACGGCGGTGCGTATCGCGGCTACATCCTCGAGATAATAAAGAACTTCGGCCACGACGATCAGATCGAATAGCTGCTGAGTCGAGAACTGTCGAACGTCAGCGACTATCCAGTTGATGTGAGACGATTCCTTCATCCGTTGCCTCGTTCGAGCAATCGCTCGCGGCACCACATCAATCACAGTCAGCCGCTTGCAATAAGGCGCCAGTTTTCCGTGAATGCGCCGGCCGCGCACCCGACTTCGAGTGCGTTGGTGATAGGACCTTGGGAAAACGACAACCGAAGCATCTGCGAATGTCGCTCCTGCTCGAACGCATTGGCGTCGAGCCGCCATGGGTCCTCCTCCGCCAGCTCACGGTGCAATAAATGATAGTTGTTGACCCGCGTCAAATTTGGCTCCGAAACACTGTGCACGATTTTGCTGGGTGGGGAGAGCGAGGCGAATCCGGAGGCGTGGAATGCACGCGAATTCCCGAGAAAGCGGTCGCCGGCAACGATGGCTCCGTCAATACTGCTACTTGTGGGCCCTTGAGTTCGCTCGAAGTAAAATCGATTTTTGTGATGCCAAACATCCAGGTTATGGAAGTTTCGCCAGTTCCGGTCACTCCAAGGGCGGGCGTGTTGGGGGCTGCTCGGCTTGATCGCATTCGTCTGGAGTGAAGAGTTGGAGTAGTCGCCCGATCGTTGAGAGGATGGTGTCCCGATGGGTGGTGTAGCTCGCGCCTGATGGCCGTGCTTTCCGGCAAGGGCCGGAGGGGATATCAGCGTGCGACTGCAGGCAGGCTGATTTGCGGATCATCGCTCATCGACGCCATAGTCTCAAGTGTCATATACCTGGCCCGCTGAACGGCCCATTCGTCGTTTTGCTCGAGCAGTAATGCGCCGACGAGGCGGACAATGGCTTCGTCGTTGGGAAAGATGCCGACGACCTCGGTGCGGCGCTTGATCTCGCCATTGAGGCGCTCGATTGGATTGGTCGAGTGCAGCTTTGCCCGGTGCTCTTTCGGGAAAGTCATGTAGGCGAGCACATCCTCTTCGGCATCATCCATAATGGCGGCGAGCTTCGGCACTTTTGGTCTTATCTGGTCGGCAACATTGCGCCACTGCGTGCTGGCAGATTCCGCCGTACCTGGGCGAATGCCGTGGCGATGAAGGCGGAGACGACACGCCTGCCGCTCTTTCCGGCATGCGCCAGCACATTGCGCATGAAATGAACCCGG
>NZ_LPUX01000031.1 GCF_001651865.1 Sinorhizobium glycinis | reverse complement strand
GATAAAGCGGATCACGAGCAACTTCTGACATGGCCCATGTACGCACATCTTCCTCAGCCGTCGGTTAACTTTACGGTGCCATCGGTCTTGTTGTAGTCCTGCATGAAGGCGATTTCGGACGGGGGAACGCCGAGCCGGACGAGCTCATCGCGAATCCAGCGGTATGCCGAAAAGCCGCGGGTTTTCTCGACGTTGATCGTGCCGAGATCGGAGAAGATCATCTGCGCGGCGCCGGGCAGGTCATAGGACCTGCCGTCTGGGCGAAGATACGTGGCCCCGCTCGTCTCTTTCCAAATATGAAAGGCATTGCGAACGAGGAGGTTGAGCTTGTTATCCTCCTCATTGTCGTTAGCCGGCATGACGAGGCGAAGATCGATCGCCGCATGCCGGCCGTCGGTGATGACCGAGAGCAGGATATCGTCGCCGGGCTGCGCCGATCCCTCACGCATCTCGATCGCCTTGATGCGGGTGTCAAGGATCTGCTGATAGGACTTGAACGCAGGCGTGGGCTTGGCGGTCAGGATCTGCCGCCGGCCGGTGGAGATATCCGGCACCTTGACGTATTCGCGGAGATCCGCCGGCATGACGACATCAGCAAAGGCTCGGAACATGGCGATCAGTTCCGGGACATTGACGAAGCTCGCAAAGCGGCTGACCGGCTTGTATTTGCCGGACGGCTGGATCTCCAGCTCGGTCGTGGTATCGCCGAAGCAGGACGCCCAGGCATCGAATTCGTGCAGGCCGCGCTCGGCGAGAGCCTCGCGGCCGAGCAGGCGCTGGATCGAGAACATCTCACCGAGTGTGTTGGTGATCGGCGTGCCGGAAGCAAGCACCAGGGCGCGGCCCGGATTCTTCGTTTCGACGAACCGGGACTTCACATAGAGGTCCCAGGCGCGCTGCGAGCCGTTCGGGTCGATGCCCTTCAACGTGCTCATGTTGGTCGCGAAGGAAAGCTTCCGGAACTCCTGCGCTTCATCGACGATGATCTGGTCGACACCGATCTCGGAGATCGTCAGCAGATCGTCCTTTCGGGTCCCAAGCCCTTCCAGACGTTCCTGCAGGCCTTCCTTCAGCCGCTCGAGGCGCTTGCGCGAGACGCGGTCCTCGCTGTCCACCTTGGTCAGCAGATCCTCGTAGAGTTCCAGCTCATCGTGGATCATCTGTTGTTCGAAGGCCGACGGCACGGCGATGAACTTGAACGCCGAGTGCGTTATGATGATCGCATCCCAGGTGGCGGTCGCCGCGCGCGACAGGAAGCGGGCGCGCTTGTCCTTGGTGAAATTCGTCTCGTCGGCGACGAGAATGCGGGCATTGGGGTAGAGAGCGAGAAACTCGCGGGCAGCCTGTGCCAGGCAATGACCGGGGACCACGAGCATGGCCTTGGCGATCAGGCCCAGCCGCCGTTGCTCCATGATCGCCGCCGCCATCGTCATCGTCTTGCCGGCGCCGACCGCATGCGCAAGATAGGTCGAGCCGGAGGAGATGATCCGCCAGATGCCGCGTTTCTGGTGCCCATAAAGAACGAAGGCGCCAGAGGCGCCGGGAAGTTTGAGGTGAGCGCCGTCGAACCGTCTGGGCGCAAGGTTGTTGAACCGGTCGTTATAGACCCGCGCCAGCCGATCGGTGCGATCGGGATCGGTCCAAACCCAGTCCTGGAAGGCCTGTTTGATCTTCTGCAGCTTGTCGCGCGCGGCCTCGGTATCGACGACATTCAGCACGCGGCGCTCGCCACTGACATCCTTGAAGACGTCGAAGATCTGCGGAACACGGCTGTTCAGCGCATCGGCGAGCAGCTCACCGGCATCGCGGCGGCTTGTGCCCCATTCGGATGTTCCTGCAGCACTAAGCCCAAGCTGCCGGGCCTCCACGGTCCAACTCCCAAGCTCCGGCATATGGTGGATCCTGATGTCGGAGCCCATCATCTCCTTCACGAAGGTCACGACGTCGCTCGCCGGATCCACGGCGCCCCGAGGCGCGCGGTGATGTCGGAGGGGCGAAGGTCGGTCGGCTGAACCGCCTGAAGCGCGGGGACGTTGCGTTCGTAGGCTGGATCGAGTGCCGCCGCAGCTTCGGCGACGGCAAGCTTGGTGCGGACCGGACCGGCGATATAGGCATCCGCCGTCTGCCAGGAGCCATCGGCAGGATCCCGGAAGATCGCATCGCCGAGTTCGTCGACTACCGCATCAACGCGTCTGTGCAGCAGCTCGGCGATATGTTCGATGTCGACGCGGCCGCGTTCGTTGAGCACCACGGCCAGCGCGTCCGCAGCACTGGTGATTTCGGGCGGGGCAGGCGGCGCGATGACCCGTTCGGAAAAGATCGGACCTGGTTTCGCCGTATCGGTGTCGAGGTCGTAATCCTCGATCGAGGCAACCAGCCAGCAATCGGGATCGCCGAGGAAGGGCTGCAGGTTCGGACGGCGGTGCGTTTCGCGCACTTCGCCGGATTCCTCATCCTCGCTGATCGAGACCGTGGTGTGGTTGATCGGACCGAAGTCGCGCACGAAGCTCGACCAGGCGATGCGCAGCCGAACTTGCAGATCGCGCCATGGCCGATCCTGCTCCTGGGCCTTCAGCACCTCGCGCACGGCGTCGCGGATCGGAATCAACTTCTTGATGATGCCGACGTGCTTTTCGGACAGGCCTTCGCCTGATCGCCCTTTTCGTACATTCACCGCTTGCGGAGATCCGTCGACCATCTGCATGAGACCGCGGCTGATGTCGATGAAAAAACTTCCTTCCCTGACCTGTCGGTTCTCGGGCCGAAGATCGACGATCTCGCCGAGCTCGTCCTCAAGGTCGATGTCGATCGCGGTCGGCTCGCCGTCATAGCCGCCTTCGGGAAGGCGCCCGATTGCCTCCTCCAGAGCCGCCTGCAGATCCTCGTCGGCGCGCGGCCGGCAGGTGTAGGTTTCGCCAAAGGGCCCGGAGGTGAGGGCATGATCGCCGAGGACGAAACGGGGATGCTCTTCAAACCAGCGGTTCACTAGAATTGCGCCGTCATCTTGGCTTTCGGGCCGCACTTCCTGAAGATCGAGCCATGACAGATCATTCTCGACTTCGCCGGCCTTACGCTTGCGGAAGAAGAGAAGGTCGACGACGACATCCGTGCCGGCGTCCCGGCGGAAACTGCCCTCCGGCAGTCGGATCGCAGCGATCAGGTCGGCGGTCTTGGCGATATGTTCGCGCGCTGTCGCATCCGCCTTGTCCATCGTGCCGGAACTGGTGACGAAGGCGGCGAGCGCGCCGGGTTTCAGGAGGTCGATCGACCGGGCGATAAAGTAGTCATGGAGCCGGAGGCCGAGCGAGCGATAGGTCCGGTCAGACCGGACAGTCCGGTCGGAGAAGGGCGGATTGCCGATGGCGAGATCGTAGATCGGCGCCAGATCGGTTCGCGCAAAGTCGCCTTTGATGATGCGAGCCTTCGGCTGCAGCAGCTTGACGATCCGGGCGGTGACGGGATCGAGTTCGACGCCGGTGACGAAGGTCCTGTCGCGGAACGCCGTCGGCATCAGGGCTGGAAACAGGCCCGTACCGATACCGGGCTCGAGCACGCGGCCGCCACGCCAGCCCATGCGCTGCAAGCCCGACCAGATTGCCCGGATGATGAACTCCGGCGTGAAATGGGCATATTGCGTGCAGCGGGCGAGCGACGCGTAATCCCCATCTGAGACGGCACTTTCGAGCGAGCTGCCGAGCTCGCCCCACCCGGTCCGGAAATCGATCTCACCGGGGCGGCGGAACATCGTGTTCGCCAACTCCGAGGCCCCGAAGCCGGTGAAGCGGACGAGTTGTGCCTGCTCCTTCAGGGTCGCTGGCCTATCCTGCTTCTCGATGTTGTTCGCGATCAGGATCGCCGCAACATTGGCGCGGGCGCGATCCTTCCAGGATACGGCCAAGCCTCGATCCGCGTCGTCGAGGTAGAAGTTGCGCCGGTTGCACTGCCGCCGGGGCGCCGGACGTTCAATCGCCGCGACCGGCAAAGCCGGAGCGGGAGAGGGCGGCGTCGGTTCGGGGTCGTCGTCATTGGCCGCGACCGTATCGAAGCCGCCGAACGGTCTGACACCTAGGCCGAGGCCTGATGACAGCGCGCTGCTGCCGAACATGTCGAGAGTGAAGGGATCGTTGCTCATGAAATTTTCCTCGCAGATAGGCGAGCGTCATCACCCCGCGGGGGAGCACTTGCGGGACTGAAGGACGCTCAGGGTTTTGGGTTTTGTGGCCAAACGGGCCGGGCTGGTCGCGAAATGTCTAGGATTTCGCGATCAGATAGAGCTGCATCGAGTCTTGAAGGAATGCGACACGAAGGTGCGTCGCCTCCGGAGCCGCCGCCATCATGGCTTCGAGCTGTTCCGCATCGATGAAATCGACACCGTCATCGCCGCCGAATGTCCGGCGTTTGACAGCGAACCAGTCGTCATTGGTGCGGGGATCGCATTCCTCGGCATAGACGACAAAGGGCTTGGCACCATCGGCAGTTTGCCGTTGGACATCAGGTAGACACCCTGGTCGCCGACGAGCCAGAGCCCGGGCTGCTCGTCCTTGCCAGGGCGCAGGCCGTAATAGGGGTTACGAAAGCCGCCATGGGCTTCCGCGTCGGCACGTCCGCGGGCGATCGCCTCGCGGACCGATGTGAGCGGGAAAGAAAGCATCGTGAAGCCTCCTTCATGCGGCAATCGGCGAGGGAAGGTGGCGCAGTTGCACCGGCAGCTTGCCGGCGATTTCGTCGTCAGTCAGATCGTCGAGCAGTTTCAACATGCTGCCCGTCTTGCTGCCGTAGAGCAAGATTGTGCGCTTGCCGCACGCGGCTTCCGGCCAGCGATCGCCGGCATAGCCACGATAGTCGTCCGCAGTGATGCTCCAGATATGTTCCAGGCGTTCTTCGCGGGTCATGGCGCGCACCGGCCGGCTCTCACGCTCGATGATTGCCACGCGCATGCGCTCGACCGCTTGCCCATCGGAGAGATCGCAATAGCCATGGAAGTGTCGGATGTCGCCATCGATCCGCAAGGCGAAGAACACTGATGTCACGGAACCGGCGAGATACTCGCGCATAGCGAACATCGCGCCGCGGATCCAGAGCGGTGGCAGGATTTCGAACATGTAGTCATGCTCGACTTCCGTGATCTCGAACCATTCGCCGGCACAAAGGGGCGAGGCGTCGCCCTCCCAACGGTTCGGACGCTGGGCGTGCCGGTCGAACATCCGGAACATTTGCTGGCGTGACGCGACGCCTTGGAAGACCTTTCGGATTGCGGGAGAGGGATTCATCTGCGGCTCCTTCGAGATGGTTCGGGACCGAAGCGCAGCACTGTCCTATCGACCTTGCCATCCTCTTCAGTCCTTCATGACACCTTCCGGGCCGCCGGCATCGCGGCCGGCCGGGTCAAGGGCCGGCTCCGCCGGGCGAAGCTTCCCTTGACGCGGGCGGTGCGAATGCGGCACGCCGTCTTCCTTTCTTTCCCTCTTTTCTTTCTCCCTGATTTTCAGGGTCTCGTTCCAGTCCTCCTCGGGCGGGCGGAGCCGCGACCAGTCGCACCCGGTCTCGACAGCGAGCGCCCGCAACCGCTCGGCAAACAACTCCCCTTGGGGATTGGCGTCTGTCGCGGCGAGGAGGAGAGCATCGGGTCGCGAGGCCAACTGCCGCAGCGCCCCCTCCGTGGACGGCGACCATCCGCCCCCGTTATACCAACGAGCGCCGTTTCCGACTCTCAGGGATTCCCACGGGGCTTCGAATCTGAATCCATGCAGCAAACGGGAGGTT
>NZ_LPUX01000030.1:0-2500 GCF_001651865.1 Sinorhizobium glycinis | reverse complement strand
CGGGACACGAGAAATCCTGTCTGAACATGGGGAGACCACTCTCCAAGCCTAAGTACTCGTGCATGACCGATAGCGAACAAGTACCGTGAGGGAAAGGTGAAAAGCACCCCGACAAGGGGAGTGAAATAGAACCTGAAACCGGATGCCTACAAACAGTCGGAGCCTGAAAGGGTGACGGCGTACCTTTTGTATAATGGGTCAACGACTTAGTGTGACATGCAAGCTTAAGCCGGTAGGTGGAGGCGTAGCGAAAGCGAGTCTGAAGAGGGCGCCTTAGTATGTCGCATTAGACCCGAAACCGAGTGATCTAGCCATGAGCAGGTTGAAGGTTGGGTAACACCAACTGGAGGACCGAACCCGCATCTGTTGCAATAGATTGGGATGACTTGTGGCTAGGGGTGAAAGGCCAATCAAACTCGGAAATAGCTGGTTCTCCGCGAAATCTATTTAGGTAGAGCGTCGACCGAATACCCCCGGGGGTAGAGCACTGGATGGGCTATGGGGACTCACCGTCTTACTGATCCTAACCAAACTCCGAATACCGGGGAGTACTAGTCGGCAGACACACGGCGGGTGCTAACGTCCGTCGTGAAAAGGGCAACAACCCTGACCTCCAGCTAAGGTCCCCAAGTCATGGCTAAGTGGGAAAGGATGTGAGGATCCCAAAACAACCAGGATGTTGGCTTAGAAGCAGCCATCATTTAAAGAAAGCGTAACAGCTCACTGGTCTAAACAAGGGTCTTTGCGCCGAAAATGTAACGGGGCTGAAGCCATGCACCGAAGCTGAGGATGTGCCGCAAGGCACGTGGTAGCGGAGCGTTCCGTAAGCCTGTGAAGGGATACCCGTGAGGGGTCCTGGAGGTATCGGAAGTGCGAATGTTGACATGAGTAACGATAAAGAGGGTGAGAGACCCTCTCGCCGAAAGACCAAGGGTTCCTGCTTAAAGTTAATCTGAGCAGGGTTAGCCGGCCCCTAAGACGAGGCGGACACGCGTAGTCGATGGGAACCACGTTAATATTCGTGGGCCTGGTGGTAGTGACGGATCGCACAAGTTGTTCGGACTTATTGGATTGTCCGGGCGGCGGCGCGGTTCCAGGAAATAGCTCCACCGTATAGACCGTACCCGAAACCGACACAGGTGGTCAGGTAGAGTATACCAAGGCGCTTGAGAGAACTGCGTTGAAGGAACTCGGCAAATTGCACGCGTAACTTCGGAAGAAGCGTGACCCTTTTTAACGCAAGTTAGATGGGGTGGCACAGACCAGGGGGTAGCGACTGTTTATCAAAAACACAGGGCTCTGCGAAGTCGCAAGACGACGTATAGGGTCTGACGCCTGCCCGGTGCTGGAAGGTTAAGAGGAGGGGTGCAAGCTCTGAATCGAAGCCCCAGTAAACGGCGGCCGTAACTATAACGGTCCTAAGGTAGCGAAATTCCTTGTCGGGTAAGTTCCGACCTGCACGAATGGCGTAACGACTTCCCCGCTGTCTCCAACGCAGACTCAGTGAAATTGAATTCCCCGTGAAGATGCGGGGTTCCTGCGGTCAGACGGAAAGACCCCGTGCACCTTTACTATAGCTTTACACTGGCATTCGTGTCGGCATGTGTAGGATAGGTGGTAGGCTTTGAAGCAGGGACGCCAGTTCCTGTGGAGCCGTCCTTGAAATACCACCCTTATCGTCATGGATGTCTAACCGCGGTCCGTCATCCGGATCCGGGACAGTGTATGGTGGGTAGTTTGACTGGGGCGGTCGCCTCCGAAAGAGTAACGGAGGCGCGCGATGGTGGGCTCAGAGCGGTCGGAAATCGCTCGTCGAGTGCAATGGCATAAGCCCGCCTGACTGCGAGACTGACAAGTCGAGCAGAGACGAAAGTCGGTCATAGTGATCCGGTGGTCCCGCGTGGAAGGGCCATCGCTCAACGGATAAAAGGTACGCCGGGGATAACAGGCTGATGACCCCCAAGAGTCCATATCGACGGGGTTGTTTGGCACCTCGATGTCGGCTCATCGCATCCTGGGGCTGGAGCAGGTCCCAAGGGTTTGGCTGTTCGCCAATTAAAGCGGTACGTGAGCTGGGTTCAGAACGTCGTGAGACAGTTCGGTCCCTATCTGCCGTGGGTGTAGGAATATTGACAGGATCTGTCCCTAGTACGAGAGGACCGGGATGGACATATCTCTGGTGGACCTGTTGTCCTGCCAAGGGCATAGCAGGGTAGCTATATATGGAAGGGATAACCGCTGAAGGCATCTAAGCGGGAAACCCACCTGAAAACGAGTATTCCCTCGAGAACCGTGGAAGACGACCACGTTGATAGGCCGGGTGTGGAAGTGCGGCAACGCATGAAGCTTACCGGTACTAATCGTTCGATCGGCTTGATCGTTCCCATTGCTCATGCTCATCAAACGAAGTTTGATGATGCTATCTTCTGTCCTCACGCGCCAAAGGCGCTGCGGACGGCGCGCCGGACAACCGGCGGCTCGGCTCTGCCGGCTGCTGGAA
>NZ_LPUX01000029.1 GCF_001651865.1 Sinorhizobium glycinis | reverse complement strand
GGCTATTCCTGTGCGCATGCGCCACACTCGCATACGCACGGGAATCCCATACGGACTCTTATGTTAGGCGGATACCACTAGAATCCTCTTGGCAAGCGATTTCGAGAACGGGCCAAAGATTGACCCTCTCAAGATCATCCAGATTTATGAAGCCAGCGAATGGGAAACGTTCATTGACGAATGGGTCCATTCGCTCAAAACCACATATGTCAACGTTATGCGGCCGACCGGTGCAGGAGACAAAGGCATCAAGCAAGCTGCTCGATGCCTATGCAGAGCACAAAGGCGAGACGATTGCCTCGGTCTCGCATCTCGACAAGTGGGGGAATTTGAAATCCCATTTTCATCGCTCTCGCGAGGCCTTTTATCATGCGGAGTCCCTGCGGGTCTTCGTGCGCGAGAAAGTGGAGCCTGGTACTTTCGAGGGGTTGCAGACCGAGATACTGGACGGGGTCCTGGACACTCACGACGGCGAACACTCGGACGGATATGCGCGCGTCGTCGCCGTAACCGAGAAAGCGCAGTCCTTGGTTCTTGACGCTCATCCTTTGAACAGAAGCGCTTCTCCCACCGACCGTCGGGGAATCTGTCATCAGCTTGCGAACGATGGGAAGCTGACATGGCGCCGCTAATGCCTACGGCCTCGGCTTTCAACGGTTCGCTCGAAACGGGTGTGAGGGCCGTCTTCGTTCTGCACGCGCATTTCCCCCGGGCGGTAGATCTGAACCGGCTGACCGCGATGGATTATCTTGTCGTGCGAACCAGTGTCCTCGATGGACCCGCCGACCTGCATCCCCCGACACCGATCATGTCACCTGTCACGCAGGTCCGAAGAAAGTCCGTTCAATCTGCCGTAGCCCTGATGATGTCCCGAGGGCTAGTCGAGCAGGTTGTCGATGAAAGTGGGATCCTGTTTCAGGCCGGAGACAATGCGGAGTTTTTTGTCACCGCGCTTCAGACGCCATATCTCCGCCAATTGTACGAGCGCGCCGAATGGCTCGCTGGTTACTTCCAGGACTACAACGATGAGGCTTTTGACGATCTGATGCGCGATCTTCTCAGCAACTGGGTCTCTGAATTTCAAGATGAAGCATCCGGACCGACATAATGACATATTCAGGCTTCCAGATCCGTCACCTTTCCTTTCACGGCTCGGGAAAAGAACCGCCGGTCGTTTCGTTTCAGTCCGGCCTCAACGTCGTCTATGGGGCTTCCGACACCGGGAAGTCCTATATTGTCGAAGCGATCGATTTTATGCTCGGTGGCAAGGGCCCTCTTCCCGATATCCCGCAGGCGAACGGCTATGATCGCGTACTGCTTGCGATTGCTTTCGACGACGGATCGGAAACGACATTGCTTCGAAGCATGGCCGGTGGACGGTTCCAGGCATTCGAGGGTCTGCACACGTCGATCCCGGATGCTGAGGGGAGTCCCCTTGGCGAAATTCACAACGAGCGCGATGAAACGAACCTCTCGTCGTTTCTTCTCTCCAAGATCGGCCTTGCAGGCAAGCGGATCAAAAAGAACGCAACGGATGAAACTCAGGCGC
Organism: Sinorhizobium glycinis; assembly: GCF_001651865.1. Classification (GTDB taxonomy): domain Bacteria; phylum Pseudomonadota; class Alphaproteobacteria; order Rhizobiales; family Rhizobiaceae; genus Sinorhizobium; species Sinorhizobium glycinis. The sequence goes on along the minus strand of NZ_LPUX01000029.1, from coordinate 3,721 downwards.
TGAGCTTCCGAAACATTGCGCGGCTGGCGATCGTCAACGAGGAGGAGATCATCCAGAAGCGTTCGCCCTTGTCCGATGGGAACTATACGGCGAATACGGCAAATACGTCCGTCTTCACGATGTTGTTGACCGGCGTCGATGAAACAGCGCTCCTGTCACGCAAAAGCACGTCCCCCGAAGACCAGAAGCGACTGGCCCAAATCGATCTTCTCGATCAGCTTATCGCGGACGCTCAGAAACGTATCACGACAATATCCGGCTCACGCGACGAACTGTCTGGTCAGGAGGAGCGGCTTACGAGAGCGATGGACAATCGCGCCGAACAGCTCGCCTTCACCGAGGAAAAATTCAAGGCGATCTCCTCCAGAAGGCGGGCCATCATCCAAAAGCTCGAGATTACCAACGATCGATACACGGAAATTGCCACTCTGCTTGACCGCTTCAATCTTCTACGGGACCACTACGTTTCGGACTATGAGCGCCTCTTAGGTATCCGCGAGGCGGGTAGCTTTTTTTCGGTTCTCCAACAGGAGGTCTGCCCGACATGCGGTGCTTCGCCCGACCATCACGATCCCACCGCGGTCTGCCACGGCGATGTAGCGGTGACCGTCGCAGCGGCCGAGGCGGAGATGCAAAAAATCGAGTCTCGGCAATCCGAGCTGACGACTACAATCGCCGCGTTGAACGCGGAGGCGCAATCAATTCGGAAATCGCTTCCCAATATGAGGAATTCACTGAGCGAACTCTCGATTGAGATCGAGACCGTTGTATCACCTGACCTTAGAAGACAACGCGCAACATACAAGGAGCTCGCGGACAAGGGCGCGAATGTACGCGAAGCGCTCGGTCTCTTCAGCAATCTGAATGATCTCACCAGTCGCAAGGCCAACCTGGAACGGCAGAACGAAAGGGGGGCAGGCGATGCCACATCCAACAATCGCCTGACAAATACCGTGGTCGCCCCGTTCGCTGAACGTGTTGAGAGCGTGCTCCGGCAATGGGGTTTCCCGGCAGTCGAGCAGGTGCACTTCGACACAACCGCCAAAGATCTTGTGGTGTCCGGGAAAGCGAGAACGTCCTACGGAAAAGGGCTCAGGGCCATTACGCAGTCGGCGTTTACGATTTCTCTTATGCAATATTGCGCCGACAATGATCTGCCTCACCCCGGGATCGTTGTGCTTGACTCTCCTCTGCTTTCTTACCGCGAACCCGATAGTGCAGAGGACGATCTCAGCGACACCAATCTAAATGGGAACTTTTACAGGTACCTTCTCGGCCTCGAGAGCGACCGACAAGCCATCATCGTTGAGAACATGGATCCGCCGTCCGATGTCGAACTCGGCAATCGGGTCGTTCATTTCTCCGGAATGGCTGATGAAGGCCGCTTCGGCCTTTTTCCTCTCTAGCCGGGCCGCCGCAGGCGCCCGGCTCGCCATATGGTCATTGGTGATATAGCTTATCCTCAAGATGATCATCACGATGCGATAGTTCGCTTTGGCGAATCAATCGTATTCCCGCGCCATACGGGATCAAAGGAGACCTCTAGCACGCAAGTCGGCCGCGAAGGTGATGAGCGGCATTACGAGAGTTAGCGGCTTGTCCTTTAGCGGTTCGGCACCATAGGAAGCGTACCAGTTGGCGGCTCGCTCGCCTTTGGCATCGATGATCAGTAAAAGTCCCCCGCCCTCTCCTGCAAGTCGCAGGCAGCGGAGCGCGGCGGCGGCTAGGAGCCGGCCTCCCAGTCCCTGCCCGGCAACCGCGCGGTCGGTAGCCAATCGCGCGAGCTTGAAGCCTGGCACGTCATGGCGGGAAAGACCGCGTGTCATTGCATCTGGCACAGTCGCATGCTCGACTGCCGAGGGCGCGATCGTATAGAACCCAAGAATACGGCCGGGCACTGCGTCGTCGATAGCACAGAAGGTTTTCGAGGCATTCTGCTCATGGCTCTGTCGAGCAAAGCGGAGCAAAAACTCGTTCATCTGACCGTCGCCGCAATCGAAAACTGCCCGACCGTGAGACTTAGCGATCGGTTCCTCATGCCATGCAGGTAAAGTCATAGGCTGCCAGGCAAACCGGCAATCGCCGCGCGCAGCTTGGCGTTAGGTTTAGGCGGATTTTCCAGAAGCTCAAGAATGCGAAGATGATCGCGCTTCGACACTTTGATCGTCTCGGCTTCCTCGATCACAGCCTCTGCTTCTCGCAGCGCGGATTGCGTCACGAAATCCGTCAGATCGGTATTACGAAGTGCCGCAGCGCGTACGAGTTTAGCCTTGGCCGTGGCAGGCACCCTCAAACTCATACGTTCGCTGTTCTCGTTCGCTATGCTCGGCATGTCAGCCTCCATCTTCCAACAGAATATAGGCGTAACTCCTCTTGTCGTCAATGGTGTGCGCCTTCAAGGCGTACAGGCCACCCAGGCGCACTTCTATATCTTCTTGGCTTGCCTCAGGGCGTGAAGAACGTTGGGATCACCGGTCAGCTGTTCAGCGATCTGCAGACCATCGCGAACGCCCTCAGGGGCAACGGGCGCCCGATCTCGCCAATTGACGCCCAGTACGGGCGCAAAGTCTGCCGACAGGCCGAGCCTTGGATGCGACCAATTGATTGGTTCGCCAAGCGTAATCCAGCCCAGCCCTGGTTGATCGAAAATCGCCAGATCGACGTAGAAATTTGCACCGCCGATCCCGCCCGCCTTTCCTGACGACTCGGCGACATAGGCCTTGGTAAAGGCAAAGTTCGCCTGGAGTTGCGGGATGATGTCAAAGGTGGGGCGCACTGATGCCGCTTCACGAACGGCCTGTTCAGTGTTGATCCGACCCTCCTGCAATCGGGCGAGTATGGATCGCAACTGGCCAGCCGAGGCATCCATGCCGGCCCGCCGGCCGCGCATGCGAAATCCGCAGGCCAAAACCATGCGCGCGCCGGGATGTCCGGCGGCGGCTTCGAGGGATTTGATTTCGCTGAACAGTTCCCACGAGCGTATCAGGAAATCGAACGTTACCGACGGCGATCTCAGCGAAAGATCGCGATAGGCGACTGCTCCGTCGTTCATGACCAGCGTCGGAAAATGGCGCGCACTGTGGCTTGCAACGACTTTATGAAAATCGCGGAGCCGCCTTAACGCTTCCCTTGATTTGATGTGAAGCGGATTGAAATCCGCGGCTGCAATCATGCCGCCATAACCCAGCAGATCAATCCAGCATGCGATGGAGACCTGGAACGGATATGACGCTCTCTTACCGACAATGGGTTGCGCGATTGGTCTGGCTACTTTGTCTTCCATGTCGACCAGTTTCCATTCTGCTTCGAGCCGCTGTCCCAGACTTGGGCAAACCCCTGAGATCGGCTTTGACTGGTGAGAACTAGAATTCGTTCTGCGCGCGAACCGCATCGATTTCAGCGCGTCCCGTTGTGCCACCATGTCGATAGGATTCGAGAAAGGATAGGCGGTAAGAGTTCGAAACGGCAAAGTCATTGATGTCGCTGCGCTGACGTTCGCTGCGGATAAGCCCGTTCACAGACAGGAATGTCAGCGCGTCGGGGATCTTCTTGCGGCTGATGCCGGAGTAGTCGCTGATCTTGTCGTAGCTGAGATCGATGACGTTACGGTTGATATCGCGCCGGGACACGAACAGCAGATAGGGCACTGTAAAGTTATCAGCGGATTGATGCAGCGATAGCTGGCGGGGACGGCTGTCAGGCTGCGGCGACACACGCGATT
>NZ_LPUX01000028.1 GCF_001651865.1 Sinorhizobium glycinis | reverse complement strand
GATAAAGCGGATCACGAGCAACTTCTGACATGGCCCATGTACGCACATCTTCCTCAGCCGTCGGTTAACTTTACGGTGCCAGTTGAGCCAGCGTTAATCGCCCTTGACGGCGGCCAGCGCCACGTTCAAAAAACCGGTGTGTTGTTCCGGCGTGCGCGTCTACTCTTCGTCTCGCTGATCTCGCGGCCCAATCTTGCCAGCCGTCCGGCAAAGACTCCACCTATCGCACTGTTCAGATTTGCGGAGCCGGCTCTCAGATGAAAGTTTCAACAGCGCCTCGACCGCGTCGCGCGTGTAGTCGATCGGCTCGGCGTTGTGCGCTATTCACCATGTGGCCAGCCGGGATCAGATCGAGGTAGGGGTTGCTGCCATGCACTCTTCCGTACGTCAGCTCGTCGTCAGCTCCCTGGCTTAGGCTGCTAACAGGTCTTGAGTAGAACGATATTACAACGGTGCAACCATTTCAATTGGGGAGCGAACCGCATGTATAGCAGTATCACTGGATCAGCCAGCCAATCTACAAGCGCGAGCCAAGCCGATGAATCGGGGCAGGCAGCAGATGACCAGACGTTTACGGAAACGCTCGCAGAGGCGGCGTCTGGTTCGTCGTCGGCGTCGCGGCTGTATTCCCTCACCTCCGAACCTCCTATCTACGAGTTGGACAGAAAGACGTTCGAAAAAGAACTGAAGAATTTCTATAGTGATGATGTCAAGCACATTGCCGATAATCCATTAGAATACTCGGATTTCGTGTCCAAGAAAGCCGAGCGCACCGCAATGGTCGCTAGAGTTGGTGCGAGCGTAGCTGACAAGCCTGGTGCGCAGTACTTCAGTTACCAGTTGGGCGACAAGAGCGTCGGGCTGCTAAGAGTGGATCCAGGATTCCGCATCAAAGGGAAAGACTGGCAGAAAGAGCACTTTCCGGAGCGAAAAAACATCTCATCGGTTGTGGCTATGCGAGTGACCCATCCGCTCGTTGAGAACGCGGGCGATGTTCTGCTCGAACATCAACTTCGGCTCGACGGCAAGAAGCCCTTAATCATGTCGCGTCCTGCTAACGATGACCCGAGGCCCCGTCTGGAGCAGATGGGCTTTGTTGACGTGGGTGGAAACGAGTTCGTGCTTGATCCTAAACGGCATGGCGATAAGTGGACGCTGAACGGCGACCGTGAATGGCAGCGGGCAGACAAGCCTCGACAGTATCTCCAAGCCGAGAGCGAGGATCCCGTTGAAGGAAGGAGCGACGAAAACGAAGGGTATGTCGAGACAGATTCGTCCAGCGATGACCCTTCTTGGTATTTGGAGCGGGCGTTGAATTTCCGCGGAGGACCGGCCGACTAAGAGGTTCAATAGGGAGCGGCATGAAGACTATCATGTCTCGTGTCCCGCGTGCCGGGAGGGAAGAGATAGCGAAACGGGAGCGCGCTCCTCGGTGCGCCTTTCCGCATATTGCGAAAGCAATCGCTTCGATGACTGTTTCGATGTTCGAGATAAGTGAACGTTGGTGCATAAATCCGTCCGGGGCGTCGCGCCCGGCTGGCGGTGACCTATAGGGGCGGTCGTCTGGCGCCGAGAGCCGTATGGCTTCGATTTCACCGCGTTCGTGGAAGAACACGGCGCGCTTGAGCTTATGTGCAGCTTCGCCCTTGTTGAGACCGGCCTGACAACGCCGGCGCAGCGCCGGACTGGAATACCATTCGATCATGAACAGCGTTCGCTCGATGCGGCCGAGTCCGCGCAGTGCTCTGGCCAGTTCGCTGTATTTCGATGAGGCGGACAACCGCTTGAGGATCGCCGAAGGCGCGACGGTAAGCGTCGTGATTTACGCTGCAAGGCGCAGGAGTTCGTCCCAATGGTCCATAATGAGCGCGGTGTTGATCGGTGCGCCGATATGATTTGCCAGTGTCGGATAGGCATCAGCCTTTTCGAAGGAACGGATTTTTCGCTCCTTGATGTTGCGAAGGCGCGGCGCGAAGCGCTTGCCGACCAGGCAGAACAGCGCAAAAACATGATCGCTCGCGCGCCCGGTATCCGTGAACAGCTCCTCGATCTCCAGAATCGTATCGTGATCAAACAGGCCATCGAGCACATAGACAGCCTCGCTCTCAGTAGGGCTGATCGGCAGGATGCTGTAATAGCTGCGCGGCGACAATCACGGTGAGGTGCGCCAGGCCAAGCTGGCGCGTTCCAGCCGGTGCGAGTCCGGTCCGGGTACCGGGCGCTGCGAGCACTTGCGGTGCTGTGAAACAACTGCCGAAGAGCGTGGTGCGGGAAATCTGCACGCCACGTTCTGTGGGAACCGGAGGTGGGTGACCGCCTCCGGTGACCCGGTGGCGTCCAGTAATGGGCGTCCCTACCGCGAAACGCGTATTGCCTCATCCAAGAGTGTTCCCAGAAAATAATGCCGTTGCCTCACTCGGATGTTCTCGAATGCCTCACGGGGACTCAGCGTCAATCAGGATCGCCGCGCTATAAATAGCCATATTGATCGGAAAGCCCGCTGTAGAATTTGGTACCGGGCTCGCTGCCATAATGGAGGTTGATGTCGCTGCGCCTTGCCGCCCGAGGCGGCGAATCTTCTTGTGGTTCACGACAATACCCTGCTGCCGCAGGGCCGCACCGACGCGGCGATAGCCGTAGAACTCGAACTCGTCGCAGATCGCGAACATCGCTTCGACGATCGCAGTGTCGTCGGCCGGCCTTTCTGGGTGGTCATAATAAGTGGAGCGCGCGATTCCCATCAGCCGGCATCCTTCCGCGACGGAGATGCCGCGGGGCCGGTGATGACGGACGTAGTCCCGCTTTTCGGCGGCGGTGCGTTTTTCAGAGGCCCCTTTAGAAACTCCAGTTCCAGAGCCTGCTTGCCGACTAGCCGCTCCAGCGCCGCGATCCGCGCCTCGTATTCCTGGAGGAGGTCAACGGCCTGCGCATCCTCGTCAAATGCACCTTCCTCGTACTTCTGAACCCAGATGCGGATAAGATTGCGCGACACGTCGTGGCGTTTTGCCAGACCATGCAGCGTTTCGCCGGCGAGAAATTCCTGCGCGACCTGACGTTTGAATTCGACGCTGTGACTGCGGTGCTTTGCCATGGGTCTTCTTTCCGAAAACCCGGTAGGCCGGTCAATTCCTCATCCCAATCTGTCCACCCCAAGGGGCGCACTCCAAGTGCCGAAGTAAAATTCCCCAATTGTGCCGCTCCGGATGACGAGGAGAGATGGCCATTTTTCGGTGGCCGGCCTCTTGGTTTCGGCGCCGGGGTGAAGTTTGGCGGATCCAGGAGGCGAACCGAGATCCCAGCTGGCTGAATGCCATTCAAAGACGGGTCTCGCCTTTTGGGCCCATGCCGCCGCAAGCGGGATATTGGTGCAGCCGCTCCAAGCGGCGACCGTATGTGATGAGGTGGAACGGCCCGCTCCGACAGCATCTAGTGCTAAAACGTGGTCGTTGTTCGAACGCCACAAAGGGGGGACCGTTCCATGAAGCATGTTAGCACCATCGGGCTCGATTTAGCCAAACTCGTTTTCCAGGTTCACGGCGCCGATATCGAAGGCTCGCCCCTGTTCAATCGGAAACTGCGTCGAGGCGAGGTGCTGCGCTTCTTCGAAAAGCTGCCTCGATGTCTGGTTGGCATGGAGGCATGCGGTGGCGCTCACAATTGGGCGCGTGAGATCGCGAACCTCGGCCATGATGTGCGCCTCATTCCTCCGGCCTACGTCAAACCTTTCGTCAAATAATGCTCACCTCCTCATTCCTTGACTAATCGTCAGATGGCCATAATGCGAAGGAACGCGGGACTGGCGCAGAAAATCCATACACTTCCGCTGTTCGGCGCCGTCGTTGCTCTGCATTATTTTCCAGCGAACCTCTGCGGTCATTCGACCAGCAGAGGAGTTGTGGATGTCGAAATCTGGACGAGAACTGATCCCTGAACTCAAAGCCGTACTGAGCAGTCGCCGCTACAGTCCGGTGGTGATCGGAAATTACTGCGCCTATGCACAGGAGTTTCTCGATTACTTAGGGCATCGAGGAATTATGGTCGCAGATGTGACCGAAGCCGAGGTCGCGCGATATCTGTGCGATGCAGTCGCGCTATTCCGGAAGCGCCGCGGTCGAAATCCCGGCAAGCGCTGGCACGAAATTCCGCAGTCGGGTATTCACGCTCTGCTGCGGCTTGTGCAGCATCAGTGGCCACCTGCTCCAAAAGCAACCTGCGCCGCCGACCGACTGCGGCTTGCGATCTGCAACGAATACGAAACCTGGCTTCGCGAGGAGCGTGGCCTTGCTTGGGCGAGCATCGACGCGTTCTTGTGGGGGGCCAGACATTTCCTGGCCTGGCAACTCGAACGAAGCGGAGCCGAAGACCTCATGGAGGTGAGCGTCGGCGGGCACTGTAAAGTTATCAGCGGATTGATGCAGCGATAGCTGGCGGGGACGGCTGTCAGGCTGCGGCGACACACGCGATTT
>NZ_LPUX01000027.1 GCF_001651865.1 Sinorhizobium glycinis | reverse complement strand
TCCAAGCCCGCGTCATTGGCGCGGGATAAAATCCGTCACCACCAAAACTGCGTCAGAGCCAATTTTGCACGCCGATTGACATCAGGCCACTGCCGAAGCGAACACAGCCGGGATCGCGTTGTTCATGAGGCTTGATTGGCGGCGACTGGATCGATGCGCACGACGATCTGGCCATGCGAGGACCGTCCGGCGTCGGAGAGAGCTGGTTGGCTTGCGCTCGGGCACAAAGCCTGACGCGATGGTTGCGCCGTCCTTTACCAGTGCGGCGCAAGGCCGTTTGCCCAACTGACGCTTGCTCGTGGAGGGCGATATGCGCGCCTGCCGCGCACCATTTTCAGCTGTTGATCCTGAACGATTGGCGCCTCGAACCTCTCTTTTGATCAAGCGCGAAAATAATCTCCTCGAGATCGTCGAAGGCCGTGACGGACACTGCTCCACCTTCACCGTCGGCTGGGCACACCACTGGTTCCCCGCTTTCGAGCAGGCCTCGGAACTCGCGGCGAATAACGTCCTGCAGCATTTTCTCGGTCCGGCGTCAGTTGACGCGAACTCACGAGGCGTCGAAACGCTCAAGCATCTTTTTGAGCTGAGCGTTCTGCAGATAAAGTTTTTGAGCCAGCAGACGTCGCAGCTCTTTGATTTCCTCGTCGAGGATTGCCACTTCGTTGAAGAAAGTATCCCCGGACGACGAGGTTTGTACGGTCTCAGCTTCATTTGTGGCGACAGCGCTCTGCGCAACCCCCTCGGCGCGCGCGTTCTTGGAGCGTTCTCGACGTCTGATCTCCGGCTTCTTTTGGGAATTTGCGCTTGTCTGGCTTTGCGGCCCCAGCCTCTTCCCAGCCGCATCCGATTGTTTGGTTTCACTTCGTGCAGGGGTTCCAGGCTCTTGAATGTCAGCTGTGAGGTTCATTTCCTGCAGGGGATTGGGGTCGCTTTCCAGCTGGTCCGAAAACATCGACCCGCGATCAACCGCGGAATCGTGATCAGGAGTGCCAGAAGCTTGCGTTGGCTTGTCGAACGGAAGTGGCGACTTGTTTTCCGTTTCGCTTTCGATCACTTCGGGATCAGTGTCAGGCGCAATAAAATTCTCTTGCACGCTTGCCGATCGTCGTCGCGACGCCAATTGAGCAAGAAATTTCCACGGTGTCTTCATAATGTTCCTACCCTCGAAATCGTGGCCTGCGAACGCGCTGCAGGCATGTGCCTTTCCAATGCCCCTCAGCCGCCATCGTAACGTGCCATCGTCGAATATCTCCCCTCCTCAACATGGACTGGGGGACATTGTCTCTACAAGCGCCTTTTTGCTGGTGATCGCGTGCCAGCATACACAGCCGCATTGCGGTATCGTCCCGGCGTGTGGACCTCGGCTCCGGACCGCCCCATGGAGTGCTTGGAGCATTCTGATCACTGGTTGTGAAGGGGAGCGCACCGCAAGCACTGCGAAGGTTGAAATGGTCCCCTCCATATGACGAAAGGAGGCGATGCAAATCCACCAGCCCGCTGGCGAGCTGGCGAAGACGCGAATTAAGGGAAAATTGACGCGCATCATCCCCAGAAGCTGCTCATGCGAGAGGACACTGATTTTGAGAAAGGCCATCAGAAGAGTGAACTCGCAGAGAGCTTGAGTTTACAATCCGTTCCTCGATGCAAGCGGCGCCCATTCGCCAGACATCGAAATGGAAAATCCTGTTGCAGTGACGCTTCCGGCGGCCCGCGTAACGCGGCACGCACGCGGGCCAGGGCCTCCGGCGAGGCAAAGGGTTTGGTGATGTAGTTGCGGGCGCCGGTTTCGAGCCCGGTCACCTTGTCAGCCCGGATAGCGCTGTATAGCTGCAGAAACGGTCGAGACCCGAGATCTCGCGGAAAAGCCGCCGCGCGGTCCGGACGGGACAAGCCTTCACGCGTTCGCGAAGATAGGTCGCGAGCCGGTCGCCAAACATTGTGTTTTGCTTGCGTTGGCCATATTTCGGAGCCTCTAGCCCCCGCTCGACGTACTTGCGCGCGTTCTTGCGATCCATAGCCAATCTGTTTGGCGGTCGCTGACACCGATAGCCCTTGCCCGTGTAGATCCAGGATTATCGTCGTCTCCCCCAGCTTGATTGGCGAAATCCCCTCCCGACCATCGGGAGTAGTATCAGTGACGACGCGCCGAGGATACTCCGGACCCCGCCTCGGAAGACCGGCTACGGCGCAAACTGGCGCAGATCCCGCCACGTTTGAGTTGTTCCAGTATCGAGAACCATTCTGCATATGTCCGTCAGGCCGACTTCCTAATCCTGCTCTTGAGAGTCTCACGCAGATGCGGTCGCGGCGTCTGGGAGAAGCAACAGTTCGACCCTCCGCCAAGTCCAATCGTGTAGTTCCAGGACTTCGAGAAATTGATCGGTAGTTCCGCTCGTCATTCATATCCGGGTCGGACCCAGCTCAAGTTACCGAGTTCCCGGCATCAGAGCACCTCTAGTCTAAAAGCGATCGCGAAAGAATTTCGCCTTCTCTCTTTCAGTTTAAGTCAACTTTCTCTATCGCCGTTCAGAAGATTGCGATAGCTGTTTATTTGGATGGCAAAGATCCACGCCATGGATGAATGCGTATCAAGTCGGGTACGGTGGATGATGCTGGAGACATGGCGCATGAGAGCGCACACGGCCGCTGGGAGAGCTTGAAATGGCCGGGTCAAAGGAACCGGCGTTCCTCAGACAACTGAGCCTCGATTGTTTTGTCTGGTCTTCAATTATCGAGATCGGCCGAGCTTCCTTCAAGGAAGGAGTGAGGAGATTCTTGGGTGGCGACATCAGGCGCATCGCCAGCAGCACACAAGAGTACGCGGATTTCGTATCCTGACATCCTGAAGCGGCGGCCTTCATAGGCGCTGGTGCGACCTCCCAGTCTAGCAGCCACCCTCCCGTCCAGCAAGAACAGCTGCTCCCTCAACAGGCGCAGGATCGATCGGGCCGTCTGGGAATCCCAGACGCATCTGCCACATGCGCCTGGAACACGTTCTTCATCATATCCACCCAATTGTGATTTCGACATGGACGCCTCCCTTGGATAGCTCCCGCCGTATGGCCCGATTTCACCCGATCGAGAATACACACTCTCAAAGCTCAAAGCCTTGTTGAGAAAAGCCGCTGAACGATCCATCGAGAGCCTCTCAACGATGACGTCCCAGGGAGTGGTGTAGCTCGATAGCGGTGGTCACCAGTGTTTTCCGGTAGGGTCGGGTTGTTCAAGACCAACCTGATGGAAAGACCACCGATGACCGACGATATGATGAACGTGCGCTCGCTTGTTGAGAAGAGTGCTGACGCCGATTTGTTGCGTGAGATGATCGGCTTTGCGGCCGAGCGGGTGATGGAGCTGGAGGTTGGCAGTGCGACCGGTGCTGGCTACGGCGAGAAGAATGCGATGCGGTTGGCGCAACGCAACGGCTACCGCGACCGGGATTGGGAGACACGCGCCGGAACGGTCGAGCTTCGCATTCCGAAGCTGCGCAAGGGCAGCTATTTCCCAAGCTTCCTCGAACCGCGTCGGATGGCGGAGAAGGCTCTGACAGCGGTCATCCAGGAAGCGTACATTCAGGGCATCTCGACGCGTTCTGTCGACGATCTGGTCAAAGCGATGGGCATGAGCGGCATCTCCAAAAGCCAGGTAAGCCGCCTGTGCGAAGAGATCGACGTCAAGGTGAAGGCGTTCCTCGAAAGACCGATCGAGGGCGATTGGCCTTATCTGTGGATCGATGCCACCTACCTGAAAGTCAGACGCGGTGGCCGCATCGTTTCCGTTGCCGTCATCATCGCCGTTGGCGTCAACACCGATGGCCGGCGCGAGGTTCTGGGCATGGAAGTT
>NZ_LPUX01000026.1 GCF_001651865.1 Sinorhizobium glycinis | reverse complement strand
GATGCGGCCGAGTTGGATGACAGTGCTCACTTTGCGCCAGCGCCTTCTGCCAGGGCTCGCTCAGACACCTACGGCGGTCTTCCATTGGTTGATCTGACCGCGCCCGCACCGTCCCCATTGCGCGACGATATCGTGCGGCGGTTTCCGATCACCTCGTCCGATGCTCAGATCGGGGCGTTGAATCCGATAGCCTTGTCCCACAACCGCGGGCTGGTGCTCGAGGATACGGAATGGCTGGGCGACGAGCATATCCTCAGGGATTACCAGCTTCAGGAGCTGGATTTGCAGAGGAGCGATTCGGATCTCGCCGCCCGGACGCGGTTCGTAGATCCCCTCGAAGCGCTGCGGCTGCGCCTGGGCGCGGAGAGCGACGTGCTACGCGTCTTCCATCGCATCGTCCATGATCGGCGTGATAACGATACAGCCGACTTCCTGTTCCTGCCAGTGAACGATGCCAGTGCTACGGACCGCGGCAGGCATTGGTCGCTGCTGTTCGTTGATCGCAGCAACCGGCAACGGCCTGTCGCCCATCACTACGATTCCTACGGGAGATACAACGAGACGCATGCAAGACAACTCGCAGAAAGGCTGAACCTCGCCCTGGAGCCAGCCGGCATGGCCCAGCAGCAGAACACTTATGATTGCGGCGTCTTTGTCGTGGACGGCACGCGGGAGCTGGTTAGGCAATTGGCGCAAGGACGGGAGCCAGACCTGCTGAACCTCAGCAACGTCGTTGCCAATCGGCAGGCACTGCAAGCGCGACTCAGGGGTTGATGTCGCCGTGGGCGACCCTCGCGGCGCTTCTCTTTGAGCTTGAATGACGGCTGGAAGAAGTTCACCAGCAGGCGCGCCGCGGCGTAGAGACGTGCCATCACGCGGGCCGTCTCGACCCCGAGAGTGGAAGGAACCGTGGGGTTAGGCGGCGAGAGAAAACCGGCCATCCTGCAGGCGTCCATCGAGCACTGCTACTCTCGTCTGGAGCACGCGCTGCGCGCCCTGTGGTGACCATCGCATTTGTCGACGTTTGTTCATGCGCCTGTTGACCAAGGCATTTGCGGATGATTGCGCACGCGAACTCGACACGGGTAGCCCCTGCAGCGACCGTTTGGCGTAGTTCGGCATGGAAGATTGGTTGATTTCGAGATACCTGTCGAATTCGATGATCATCTGTGCCAAGCGATTGATCTTCGCGACGACGCGTCGGGAATGCTGTTTGCGATCCACGCGGCGCAGTTCGCCAGCCGCCGCACATAGTAGCCAGCGTGCTGTCGTGACTTTTCCGCACCACAACTTCGCTCGCATTTGATCGAGATCGCGGGCAGCAAACTGGAACTCGAACTGACCGGCTTCGTCCGCCTTCACCAGCGATCGGCAAGAAGGTGCTGAACGCGCATCGATCCGTGAAACCAGTCCAGAATGTGCACCGCGTCGGAGTTGGCCGCATGCCGGACCGCATCGGCCAGCGACGGATCACCATCGCTGAACACAACAATCTCGCGTCCTGGCAACCAGCCTTGCGTCCTCAAGCAGGCGCGGATTGTCTGGTGTCGCGCAGTCTTGACGTTTGGCATCGTTGCGAAATGCGAGGGGCTGCGACCGGACGCCTCGAGGCGCCCCATGACGACCTCGAAATGACGCGTCTGGAACCCGGAACTGCTCGGACATATGTGCCGTCCATGAACACCGAGACCAGGCCTTTCGTGGCTCGGCTCATTCGGTATGGCGCCTTGTTGTCACGAACCTCGATCTGTTCAGCCACTCGTCCAAGACATGATCGGACCGCGGTATGGTTGCTCATCCCGCTTGTGGGCCCCGTCGGCTCGAAGCTGTGATTTTGGCCAAGTTGAAGAACGATTGGTGAACGTCAGGGTTTGGCCTGAGCTTTGAGCAGCATGGCAACGTTGTCAGCGGTGAACTTGACCCCTGTGATCGGGAATACGCTCAACGGATATAGGGTATTTCGGCCGCCGCGGATCAATGCCGGTGATCCGGAAGCGTTCGCCGCCAGCGATAAACTCGCGTTCGAAGTCCCTCCAGGCCGTACCGTTCGGCCAACACGGCGAACATCTCCTATCCAGATTGGTGGGCTTGCCATCTGGCGTGGGAATGCTGATGCGGAATGCTGGTTTCGAATGAGAAGCCAGGTTTCAGGCCACGCCACCCGGTACTTTCGATGACCAGTCCGTGATCTGAAGCGATCTGCCTGCAAGCCTCAAGCATGCGGGCCTGAATCTGCTCGCAGGCGGCGGATGTCAAACGGGTGATGCGGTTGGCCTTGCTCATTCGGAAGCACCGTTGCGTACCTGATAGACCGTGCCGGCGTTGTCATCCGAAAGACGGCAAACCCGGGCGCGGGTCCACCTTTCTCCTCGAGCTCGTCAGCTTCTCGAAAGCCAACCTTCCTAGCATTCCAATCTAGTCTCTATGCCGATACCGCCTATACTGAACTTGGGTACCCGCTGGGCGGATCTGCAGGAGACTTTGTCATCATAGTAGAAAGGAGAGCTTTATGGATTCCAATCGGATAAACGGTGGCGCCGCGAAAGGATCCCCAACGGGGTACGTCCGGACACAGGAGGATCATGATCTATTTAGGCAGGCCGCGAATGAAGCCGGGTCATTATCATCTGCCGCGCTTGTATCGGCACGGGCTCCGATTTGGAGTTCGCACGCTCCATACGGAAGCTTTTCACGCGATGGCTACTCTTGGAACAACGACGTATGGGGCCCGCGCCCTGGGCCTCAGACGATTTCGGTGAGTGGAGTCAACCGGTGGAGCGTGTGGTCGGACCAGCCTAATACTCCTGGCATCAAGAGCTACCCGCACGTGGCTTTCAATATCGGGAAACCGCTCAGTTCAATCAACACTCTGAGCTCGAGCTTCAATCAGGAAGTTCCCACTGGCGGCGCCTGGGATGTCGCCTACGATATCTGGGACAGCTCAAACAAGCATGAGATAATGCTCTGGACAAACTACACCGGAAACTCGGACGGGAGCGGCAACGTTAAGCCCATTTCATATCATTATGCCCCTTCCGGTGCGGCCATTCCGGTCTACAGCAATGTCAATGTAGGCGGAGCGACTTGGAACGTGTTTGAAGGTGAAGGGCCCGATGGTCACAAGGTCATCTCACTGCTGCGCACTTCGAAGACCAACAGCGGGACAGTGGACATCAAGAGTATCCTGCAGTGGATCAAGTCGAAGGGGTACTTTGGCGACATAGAAGTCGGTAGCGTCCAATACGGCGTCGAGATTACCTCGTCCCCGGGGGGAAAGAACTTCAATTTCAACAACTGGTCTGTGACCTCGAAGTGAAGATCGGCGCGGGGGGCGCGCAGGCGCGGCGAGCGGCGGCACGGGCAATAGGGGAAGTTCGAAGAATGGCCGATGCAAAGGAGCCATTTTCGGCAATGTTGCACCGGCGTATCTATCGAGTGCCGGATGCGTCCTTTCGCAGCAATAGAGCTGGCTAACCCTGTTGCGACCAACTCCCGTGACGTAGCGGATTTAAGGACTGCGCGGCGGTCTTCTTGCCCCTCAAGATAGCGTGGTGTGGTTTTGCAGTTAATCGTAAGACTCGTACTTCAATAGTGAAGATGCTCGAAGATGCCACGACGGACACTTTCCCGGGAAGAACTCTTCGCGGCACTGTAAAGTTATCAGCGGATTGATGCAGCGATAGCTGGCGGGGACGGCTGTCAGGCTGCGGCGACACACGCGATTT
>NZ_LPUX01000025.1 GCF_001651865.1 Sinorhizobium glycinis | reverse complement strand
GATAAAGCGGATCACGAGCAACTTCTGACATGGCCCATGTACGCACATCTTCCTCAGCCGTCGGTTAACTTTACGGTGCCGAGCTGATGGGTAACTGTGAGTCCTAAGCTGCAAGTTGATATATAATTCCATATAAGTCAGCGTTTTGATACGGTTTTGTATATCGGCATTGCATTGCTCTGAGAATCCTCTATATATTATCCTGTATGTTTCGCATCCTGCGATACAGGATAATGATATGGCATATAAAACGGAGCATATAACGCAGCAGCTGCGCGCTGCGCGCGAAGCGCAGAAAATGAGCCAGCGCGAGCTGAGCGCACGATCGGGCCTGACGCAAAGCCATATTTCTCAGATAGAACGGGGCACCATGGAGCCCGGACTTGGCAGCCTAGTGGATGTGGCGCGCGCGCTCGACCTCGAGATAGTCCTTGCCCCGAAAAAACTGATGCCGGCAATCCGCAATATCCTCGATAGTGCATCGGCATCGAGTGATGTCCTGACATCCGACCAGCGCAAACTGGTGGGGCGCCTTGAGCGGTGGTTTGCGCAGCACAGGGGCGGGTTCGGTAGTGCTTCCGAGGCAGATACATTCAAAGATAGCCTCGCGCTCTTACGGCATCTTCCTCTGTCGGCCGAGGAGATGGACACATTCAACGAGGCGACTGCACGCCTCGAACGGTGGCAGGCTGATCCTCCATCCCGTCAGGAACTGAGCAGGATCGCACATGCCGTAAGACACCTACGCAACGCCGCGGTGCACCGCGACCGTGACGACGCGGTCCCTCGCTCGGCCTATGCGCTGGATGAGGAAGACGATAATGCCTAAGGTCACGGTACTCGATGTCAGGCTGTATGGGGAACCGGTTTCGACCCTGACGAATCTGCAGGACGGGCGCACCATCTTCGCGTTCAACGAGGCTTATATCGAAGACGAAAAGCGGCGGACGCTTAGCCTGTCCCTGAAAGACCCGTTCGGGGCGCTCATCACGAAGTTCAGGCCGTACAACATGGTGGTCCCTCCCTTCTTCTCGAACCTACTGCCGGAAGGACCGCTGCGCAAATACCTCGCTGATCGTGCGGGTGTGAAGCCGTCGCGTGAATTCTTCCTGCTCTGGATGCTCGGCCGCGACCTGCCTGGGGCTGTGACGGTGCATCCCTCCGAAGGGGATGACGCGCCTCCGGATGACGAGCAGGCTATCGTCGAAGCGCGGCCGAACGCGCTGCGCTTTTCGCTGGCAGGTGTGCAGCTGAAGTTCTCGGCCTTTAAGAACGACAAAAAGGGCGGCGGCTTGACCATTCCGGCCGAGGGCACGGGTGGCTCGTGGATCGTGAAGCTGCCGTCTCAGCAATATAGCGGCGTGCCCGAGAATGAGTTCGCGATGATGACCATCGCCCGCATGATGGGTATGGACGTGCCTGAGCTCCAGCTGGTTGATCTCGACGCCGTAAGCGGCCTGCCGCAGGGGGTGGGTGAACTGCACGGGCAGGCGCTGGCGATCAAGCGTTTTGACCGCACGCCGGAGGGAGCGGTGCATATCGAGGACTTTGCGCAAGTCTTCGGCGTCTTTCCCGACCACAAATACGATAAGGGCAATTACCGGATGATCGGCCGCGTGCTGGGGATCGAAACCAGCACGGCCGACGTGGCGGAATTCATCCGGCGTCTAGTCTTCAGCACGCTAATCGGCAATGGCGACATGCACCTGAAGAACTGGTCGCTCATCTATCCTGATCGCCGCACCCCTGCGCTCTCGCCAGCGTATGACTTGTTGTCGACTATCCCTTACATCGAGGGGGAAGATACGGCGGCGCTCAATTTCTCCCGCACAAAAAAGATGGCGGCGCTGTCGAAGGACGAGCTGGCGCATCTGGCTGCGAAAGCGGAGCTTTCCGAAAAGCTGGTGATCGACACGGCGCGCGAGACGGTTGAACGTTTTAGGGCGGTATGGGAGGCGGAAAAGAAAAATCTGCCGATGGCCGCCAAGGTCGCCGACACGATCGATACGCACGCACCGACGGTCGAGCTGTACCGTGAGTTCGCGAAGTAGTGCCTTGCGGCTCGGCATTCAAATTATCGAGCCTTGCTGTATATTCAAGTCGTTAGCCCATCCAAAGGATGGCCGTTAGTTCGAATCCCATCAAGACCCACAAGGCGGAAATGGCACATCGGCCGCATAAGTCCAAAAACTCCGGCCGACGAAGTCCAGGTCGAGTAGCCAGCCTCTTTCCTTCGACATGACGCTGACATCTTGAAGGCCCAAGATGTGCCTCCCAGATGAAAGTCGCTCCGAAAACCGGGGCGTCCGGTTACAGTTCTTTGGACCCGACGGCGGAGGTCATGATGCGGGGATCCTTTAACAACCTGGTCTATGCGCAAAATGGCCGCACTCTCGTGAAGGAAATCTGTTCCGTGAGCAAGCGATCGTCTTCGTGGAGCGAAAGCGACTCGACGCGGAGGATCTCGTCGCCCGCATCACTTGGCAGGCGTTAAGCAAATGCCTTGTTGGAGAGATGCATGTGAATGCGGCGCGCGAGACGTTTTTCCGCACGGCGAAAAAGAAGGGCCTCCTTGCCGAACCGGAGATGTCATTGAGCTCAGTTGGCCGGTTGGCTAAGTGACTGAGCTTCCGCTTCCAGGAACGCGGACGGCACGTGCCTTGGAGCGGGCTCATCCACGCCTGGTCGATCAAGATCGTTTACGACAGCACTGGAGCGGCGGCTTCGTTGCCTTTGACGGTGTGCGAGCCGACCAAGGTCAATGTGGCAAGTGGATGAATCAGCCATTTGGAGCCGAAGGTGAGATTCATAGCCGCACCGTTGCCTTGTGTTCGAGATGATTGAGGACAGACATCAGGGCAAGGGCCATGCCCACAACAACGACGCCGATCGCAGCGCCGAGCGGCCAATCGAATGAGACGCCCATCAAGTTGATGACCACGCCGGCGATCATGACGCCCTCGGCACCGCCGACCAATGTAGCAGCAATAAAATCACCGAAGCCGAGAGAGAAGGTAATGGTCGCACCAGTGATGATACCCGGAATGGAGATCGGCAGAACGATTGAAAAATTTCCCAATCGGTCGAACCCGCCTCCTTGCCCGCCTCGATCAGTTCCACGAACAGCGCTTCCAGCGCGTTCCCTGCGTGGGCGATCTTGTGATCGCGGTCGGTTCGGCCGTGCTCCAGCCGGTTCACAGTGGATTTGCCGGCACGCACCGCGGAGTCCTGCCGCTTCGGCGTCAGCCGCTCCGACAAAGGCGCGAGCACCGGGTCATGGCGCATCGTGTCGTGGTCGTCGACATCCTGCTAGGCCAGCGCGATCGCCGCGACGCGCTGGCCGATCAGCGTGCGCACGCTGTGAACCGTGCACTTGCGATCGCGGCCATCGACGAAGCAGGCGGCCATCCGGTCGAACAGCCCGATGGCCCCGTCGACGTGGCGAAGCAGCAGCGCCGAAGGCTTCAAATTCGAGCTGCGCGGAGATAAGTGTGTTTGCATCGCGCCCTCTGCTAATTCTTTGTCGTAAAAGCAACTTCTCAGATTCGTGGGCCCGATGAACCCCCTACTTGGCACCGTAAAGTTAACCGACGGCTGAGGAAGATGTGCGTACATGGGCCATGTCAGAAGTTGCTCGTGATCCGCTTTAT
>NZ_LPUX01000024.1 GCF_001651865.1 Sinorhizobium glycinis | reverse complement strand
TACGCCCTCTCTGCGTTCCACCGCTGCTGCCGAGTCTCATCTTGATTGACGCTTCGTCTCATCTTGGTTGTCGCGCTGCAGTGATGGCAAACCGGTCGAACCGGGGATTGGATTAATCCGACATTCTCAAGGCGCTTCGAGCGCGTTAATTTGATTGGAACCCGATCTGCGGACTTCATCAGGGCCTGCGGCTGTATGTGCCGCCTCGTAAAGGCCGGACACATGGCTTGCACCCGACCAGGACGGCATCACAGATTTTCTCTCTTGCTATAAACGGCCGTAGTTCAGCCGTGAGCGCGGGCTCGCGCGCAACCTCCTCACGCCCGAGCGGGGCGTCGTCCATGGCGGAGGTATCTAGGGGAAGGAAGACCGTATCGGCCGTGGGCGGCAATAAACCCTTCTTCTTCAGCTCATGCCGCCAAGCGTAAATTTGCTGCCGGGTCACATCGTGCCGATGTGCAACCTCTGTGACCGTCGCACCGTCGAGCCCAACCGACATGACAACGTCGAGCTTCTTCTCGTCACCCCAACGCCTGACGTGTCTTAGGCCATCAAGGCGCTATCCGGCAGGCGGTGCCAATCGAGTGCTTACCAAGGAAAGGAGGTCTCACCCGGCAATTGCAACAAATGGCAGGAGATGGCGAAACGGTCACCCCGTCGCTTCCCGAACCTGTCTGGACCGGCACGGCTTGCGCCGATGTCTCGGCGCCGTTGAGGTGGAAGCGGGCGAAAACCATCGAGGCTCGCGGCGGAGACGTTGTCCAGCCGCATCAAGAAGCCGGATATACGTCAGCAGTTGTGGCCGTCGATCCTGATCAAGCCGGTCGTTGCAATCGGGCGGGGGTCCATATACGTCCACATATGGGGTCCGGACGCCGATCGGCGTCCCAAGTGCTTGATGGGTCAATGTTCAGCGTCGATTTACAAAGATGTTGTGCTGCGCAGCGACGGCGCCGACCCGCCTAGACTCCATCAGTGCCGCGTCCTCGGGAGCAGGAACGGGGGAAATATGGATCCTGATCATGGCCTTCCGCAGGAAGCAATTCCTCTGGCCAACTGCCACCCTTCTGCGACGCAATGGGCTGGAGATAGTCCTCGCCGCGAAAGCTGGCCGTACGCCTCACCGATGAGGAGCAGTATTTTGTCTCTGAATCTTCGGTCTATCGGCTGTTGACGGCGAAGCGCGCAGGCACATGCGCCATGCTGTCTTGGCGCGGCAATTGTCGTCATCAGGTTCTCGATAGCTTCCCCATTTAAATTTAACAAACATACAGGGCTGATCCCCTTGGAAGAACATCGGCTGCCGATGCTCCCGGTGCATGCCTGCCAGCGCTGTAAAGGGCGGTTTGTTGCTGATTGCCGGCATGTCAGATCGATAGCCCAGGTTCATATTTGAGAAGAGGACGGGATGGATTTCCCCTCGACCAAGTCGGTGCATGAACAATCGGACAGCACGGGTCCGCAAGAGAGCTCACCCGCGGCTCCGTCTGCAGCCGCGGCGACCTTTGAGCGGCAATTGAAAGAGATCGGCAGTTCAGGTGGGGGTGGTGGAGCAATGCCGGCCGCCGCTGCGCCGCAGCCGACTCAGTCAAAAGGGATTCTGAGAAGGCTCAGCAAAAGCCCCCTTTATTCCCAGGATGCTCCCCTTATTTTGGGGCTTGAGAAGGCCCTCATCAAGGGCGGGGCCGCCGAACGCACCGCCAGGGGCTATGTACGTACTCTTCGCAGCTTTGGCCAGTGGCTCTTCGCAAATAACAAAGATCCCATTGCTGCTCGGCTCGAGGACGAAGACCCGCTGACCGCTGATGCGCGCGAGTTCATCGGAAAGGATAATCCCTTAAGACTTCTTGCGGCGATAGTTCATCTCCGAACCTCGCAGTCGACGGGCGGAGTCGTGCGGATCGCAGGCCGCACTGAGTATCATCCTTATCCCCAGGACGCGGCTCTCATCGAAGAGTACAAAAACGAAGCAGCGACAGATCCCGGCAAGAAGGATGCAAGCAGGAAGGATGCAACTGCTCTTCGCAGTTTCAGCGACTACCTGCGTGACAACAACAGGCCGGGCATTGCTGCTGGGCTCGGCACGTCGTTTGATGGAGATGTCGAGAGCTATAGGAAGGTCGCCGGTGCTGATTCCAGGATTGGTGCCGCACTGGCTCGTCTCCGAAAATCGCAGGCCGGCGCCGAGGCCATGGAATCCTCGGCGCCGCAGCCGGCTCAGTCACCTGGGATTGCGATAGGGCGCGACAATCGGCCTCTTTATTCCGAGGATGCTCCCCTTATTTCGGGGCTTGAGGGGGCCCTCATCAAGGGCGGGTTCAGCAAATCCGCTGCCGAGCAGCACGGAGGTTCTCTTCGTAGCTTTAGCCGTTGGCTTTTCGCAAAAGAAAAACCGAGCATTCGTGCTCGGCTCGACAACCAGTCGCTGACCGATGGCGGTGAGGTGCTCGAGTTCACCGGACAGGGTAATCCAAAGAGACTCGTTCAGGCAATCGACTATCTCCGGACCTTGCGGTCGACGGGCGAAGTGCCGATCTCACGACGCGCTAAGCTGAATCCTCACCCCCAGAACGTGGCCCTTATCAATCCCGAAGACACGGTGCTGATGGAGCCGAGGCGCGTCGACGCCGCCGCTGCGCAGCACAGCGCGTCGCAGAAAACTGGCAGT
Organism: Sinorhizobium glycinis; assembly: GCF_001651865.1. GTDB lineage: Bacteria > Pseudomonadota > Alphaproteobacteria > Rhizobiales > Rhizobiaceae > Sinorhizobium > Sinorhizobium glycinis. The sequence goes on along the minus strand of NZ_LPUX01000024.1, from coordinate 762 downwards.
CGGCCAGAGGAGCTTCCCGCGGAAGGCCGCGATCAGGATTTGCTTTTGGGGCTGATGGACGAACCCGGCCCGTCGTCATCTCTCGAGCCAGCCGCGCGCCATGACCAGGCACCGGATCCCGGAGAGCCCGACCGCCAGCAGTCCCCGGACGAGCCGATGGCTGCGCTTGCCAGGAGCAACCGCCTGCCAAGCAAGGAGGTCCTCATCAACGACGAGCATGACACAGCTGAGTTGAGGCCAGCGAAGAGGCAGAGGACCCTAAACAATCCGCAAGGCGTTGCCGGCGAGCGGCAGCTGGGCGAGATCGCCAATTCAGGCGGCCAGCCGACACCGGCGCCTACCCATCAACAGGGTACGTCGTCATGGGAGACGCAGCCGATGCTGCTGCGGAGCGGCTACGAAGATGTCACGGCGCCGCATGCGGTCGCGACGTACGTCGGGGACGCCGCTGCGCAGCACAGCGCGCGGCAGCGAGCTGTCAGTCGGCCATTGGTCCTCTTGGAAGGTTACGATCAGGATCTGCGCTTAATGGTGGAAGACGGCCCATCGTGGCCCGACGTTCCCCCTGAGCAGGCGCAGGACATAGTCCAAGCTGGGCAGGAACCTGCCTGGCCGACCGTGGAAGCAGCGCCAACGCACTCTGCCAGGGCTCGCTCAAACACCTACGGCGGTCTTGAGGTGTCGTTTAATCCGAATTCGCCCGCATCATTTGAGTTGCGTGACAATGCTTGGAGCCCGGCGCCTGGCTTTCCGCTGCCGTTT
>NZ_LPUX01000023.1 GCF_001651865.1 Sinorhizobium glycinis | reverse complement strand
CCCATCGAAATCATCACGCAACAAAATTGCTGAACCCATCGCAAACCTCCCGTTTGCTGCATGGATTCAGATTCGAAGCCCGTGGGAATCCCTGAGAGTCGGAAACGGCGCTCGTTGGTATAACTCTTTGCCGTCCGGCCATGCCCCAGTTTCCTCTCCTTGCGGGGAAACTGTCCGCGATTTTCCTTGTCTCAGTCTGGGGTGCACTCCAACTGTGTCCGGAGATTACCGGAAACCCTGTCCGGACTTTGCCGAAACCCGCAGGTCAGGGCATGACCCAGTTCTGGCGGGCGCTTTGCGAGCTAAACATCGAGATTCTTTGCGCAAACTCCAGTCAGGCCAAAGGTCGCGTCGAGCGGATGAACCGGACGCTACAGGACCGTTTGATCAAGGATCTGCGGCTGGAGGGCATCTGCGGTATGGATGACGGCAACGCTTTCCTGCCTCGGTTCATGGAGCGCTATAACCGGCAGTTTGCCATTGCCCCTGCCCGATCTGATGATCTGCATCGGCCGCTGAATCTTGCACCGGATCGGCTGCGGGACGTCCTGTGCAAACGGGAGCAGCGTTATGTCGGCGCCCAACTGACGTTCTCCTACGAGCGCCAGCGCATCATGTTCGAGGAGACCGAGGTGACGCGCGGACTGGTCGGGCGCTATGTCGAGACCTACGCCTATGCCGACGGCCGGCTCGATGTGCGCTGGAAGGGGCATTCCCTGCCCTACCGGGTGTTCGACAAGGACCAGCGGGTGACGCATGCGGCGATCATCGAGAACAAGCGGCTTTCCGATGTGCTGGCCTATATCAAGGAGCGGCAGGATCAGTTGCCGTCGCCGAAGGTCAAGACCAACAGCGAGAAGATTGGCTACACGCCGCGGGGTCGCAAGCCGGGCAAGCGGACGGAATTTCGTGAACGATCCAGCGGTCATTGCTCGGCGGCGACAGGCGCTTTCCCAGCAAGGTGCGGTGGAGCAAGGGCAACCCTACCCGGCACAGTTCAATGGAGAGTGAGTTCGGATTGCATGTCGGAGTCCAGCTTTAAACAGGCAGCCCACAACGGTGTCTTGTGGTAGGTTCCATGCTGCCAAATAGTCAGCCCCTCGCGATCTTCGTGCAGCTATCCCAACCAGCACAGCGGGCGAATGATATCGTAGCGGAACGCCGACCGTTCCGCCCAGGCTTCGACAGTCATTTCTGCTGGCTCGGGGTACGATTCGCTCGGGTATAGCTCGTTCGCCAGGTCGTCCAACGAACAGCCCGTTTCTGCTTTGATATTGATAAGATTGAGAAAGACGTGCCACCAACGCATCCGATTACGGACAGCCTCCTGCGTCTGCCCGTAGTGGATATAAGCATAAAGATAATCCGTCGCGATCAGATCGAAGAAGGCCTGCGGTCTCGCCAGAAAGTCTCGGCCGCGTTGGGTTGGTACCAGTACGTCCTTGCGCCGCCGAAGAAGCCGCAAGTACTTGAGCATGTCACGGACGACCAAAAGCGGCGGCATATCGGCTTCGTTGAGAACCTTGTTGATGCTGTATAAGTCGTCCGACGTGTAGCCGGGCCAATCGAAGTGAACAGCGGCCCAGTGGACGAACTTGCGGTTCATCGCCCCCGACGCGGTCAGACCGATCCCTCCCTGGGTCTCTGCGTAGGAAACCGTCATGGCCATGCCGCGAAGCAGTGGCGACAAAGCGGCGACATCGACGTCACCCATCAGCCTGATTTCCGGAAGCATCGCGAGATCCTGGCCCTGCACATTCAGCTGCCAGCAACATCTACCAGGAACGCATTAATTGAAACTGAGAAAGCTAAAGCCGAAGGGGTGCCCTACGCCCGCCCCCTCCCTTCCCTTGCAACCCGGCCCAGCCGGTCCGGTCGGGGGCTTGCCTCAGCGCAAGTGGAGATGTCGGGTGTCGCATTTCTAAATGGCTGAAGACGTATCCAAAGTGACATTTCTACTTTGCGCCGGAACGGACATTTCAACCTGGCCGCCACATTTGAGCACAGAACGAGAACACCTGCCGCGCGATAGAAAAACCGCGTTTGGCTGTGGCCAGATCTGAAGCCGGCGAATGATAGTCGGGACATCAAGCAGTCTTTTGAAGCATCTCAAAAAGTGGAGTTCCACCTCGGTCGAAATGCTCTCGGCTCTCCCAAACGCGCCAACGGTTGATTGGGGCTGGGTCCCGGCCTAGCTCGCCATCTTCAAGATTGGCGAGGCTGTAGTAGTAAGTGTTATATCTTCCTCTGCCTTGCGGAGGGCGAAAAGCCATGACAAGGCCGGATTTCGCCAGAAACAAGCGGGCGCTTTCGTGCGTATAATGGTGACGACACGCTGTTTCGCTTCCGTGCTCCTCCTCTAGCACCCAATCGTGTCCGTACGACAAGCACGCATCATCCAAGGATGTCGCGTGCCACGTCATGGTCTCGGTGAAATCTTCGGACGGCAAAACACCGAAAAGACCTTCATCATCATTTAACCGCTTGAGGAAGAGGACGATGGCGGCGCTGCTTCCAAACGACATCCTCAACAACTCGCCGGGCTCGAGGTCCGCCATCCTCATTACGGCCAACTGACTTTTCCTATGCATCACGCTTAACCTTTGCCCTAAAGTCTCTGATGTTGGTGAACGTATCTTCGGCGTGGATGGCCTTTTCCATCTCTTCCCGCAGATCCGAATCCGCATTGATCATGTTCAGGAAATCGCAAATCAGGTTCTTGGCGAGCAGCCCCGTTCGGCCCGACATTTGGCCATCCAGATAGATTGCGCAGGCCATTTCGAGATCGTTGGCGAGCTCTTTAAACTCGCTCTCCCACGCAGCTAGGTCGTCGTTTGTTTTGGCTTGGTGCAGTCGATCAACTCTCTGCATGATACTGGCACGCATCTCTCCTATGGCGCCAGCAGACACAGCCAATCGATCGTTCTTCATTTGTCGTCCCACAAACAAAAGGCCGACGAGAGCGATCGGAAACCCAAAAACTGTAACGAGGTTAGACAAGAGCGAGAGATTTGCTGGCTCAAAAAGCCAGTCAAGCGCAGCCTTCATTTTCCGCTGCCAGGCTTGGGCTTTCCGATCTTGTCGGGCACGTAGTTGGTCGTGAATGACTTCTGAGTTTTAACGGACCCGATGCTTGATTCGCCAAATCGACCAGGACGTGGTGCTGGAATAGACGCGGGCTTTGGTGGTTTCTTGTCGGTCATATCGAATTCCAATTATTTATCTGCTGTAGCTAAAGAACGGCGAGCCGTAGCCCGCCGCCTTTTCACTCGTCACTTCGTCTTGGTGGGATCCGTAATACCAACGAGCGCCGTTTCCGACTCTCAGGGATTCCCACGGGGCTTCGAATCTGAATCCATGCAGCAAACGGGAGGTT
>NZ_LPUX01000022.1 GCF_001651865.1 Sinorhizobium glycinis | reverse complement strand
GTAACCATCCGGTCAGGACCGCAGTAGCCGAGGCTTTTTGCGATTTCTTTCTGCCACTGGTTTCGATGGCGGGTCGCCAATTCCGCGAAGATTGCGGATAATCTGTTGAAGGTTTTCGATCCCCACTTGGGTGAACAAGATGATGTGCTCGCTGAGCTCCGAGGCCGGATAGTCATCATATGCCCACAAGCAGCCATCTTCAGAGAACATCTCAATCGAACATTCTCGCAAGAAGTCTTCGTCCTCATCAAGCATCGCGGCGACATATTTCAGGGTGTAGAGGGCAGAGTTGCGGTAGCCCATGATGCCTCGTTCTGTGTTTTCAGATTTGGTCAGTGCTGCTGGTTTTGGCTCTTCGCAAATCCAGCTTTTCCAAGTGTCCGACGGCGGGCAATTTTAGCGACACGGTCTTGAATGATATCAACGCTTAAATCTTCTGGGTCGAAGCGGCCACCATACCAACGCACGAACTCTCGATGCTGCGCATGCCGTGGCTTCGCCATGACGTTCAGGAATTCCTCGAACCCCGAGGTGCTGCCAACATCTTCCGGCGGCGCTCTGCGCTCACCATCGATGAAGCGCGGATATTCGATGCTGGGGTTTCCATCCTCCACTGCCTCGACCGTGATAGTGTGCCGCCAGTTATCACCAAAGTCATAGGTGTAGCTAAAGGTCGCGATCCCACGCTCGATGAGTGCCGCTATGCGGACGTTGCGAGCAGCAAAGGTTTTGCGTTCGTAGAGGTCTTCTGGATCCGGCACATCGTAACATCGCCCACCAGCCTCGAACTCGAACAGATGATAATCCTCGAACAGCATCACGGCCTGAATGACATCGTGGAGCCCCTTCAAGCTCATCGTGAGTGGAACCTCGACCCTGCGCCAGATCAAAGGCTCGATATCGTCGAGTTGGATATGTAGCCTGGCGATGCGATCGACGGTCATGATGCCAAAGCCATCATAGGCCGCGGACCTGTCCAATTCCACGGCAGCAGCTCTGCAAGCTTTGTTGTCGGCGTGTCAGCGATACGCGCGAGAACGTCGGCAAGCCAAGCCTGCGGATCGACGTCGTTGAGCTTGGCCGTCATGATCATCGTCGCCATGAAGGCGGCGCGATCAGCACCACGATCAGAACCCGCAAACAGCCACGACTTCCTGCCGAGAGCGAAGCCGCGCAGAGCGCGTTCGGCGGCATTGTTGGTCAGGCAAATCCGACCGTCGCCCAGGAAGGACGTAAAGCCCTCCCAGCGCTTTAGCATGTAGTCGATCGGCTCGGCGACCGGAGAGCTGCGCGACAGCTTTGTCCGCTCGGCCCGCATCCAGGCCTCAAGCTCTTCGACAAGACGACGGCTGTCCCGCTGGCGTCGCGCCAGTCTTTCACTTGCAGCGAGACGATTGATGTCACGCTCGATATCGAACAGGGCATCGATCCGTTTCACGGCCTCGAGCGCCACCGGCGAGATCGGCGTGGCGTTCTTTCCCCGTTTGGCGTTGGTGGCGATGTCGGCAAGCACGAAGAACTTGCGACGCGAATGCGACCAGCACAATGCCTGGGTCAGCGGACCAGAATCGCGGTCCATTTTGAAGAGCGGGTTGTAGCCGCCATAGGCGTCGGCCTGCAGAATGCCGGTGAAGGTCTTTAGATGGCGCTCGGGATGTTCCTGCCGCCGATCGCGGGAGGCATAGTAGAGGGCGGCTGGCGGCGACGTTCCGCTGAACGGCCGATCGTCCCTGACATAGGTCCAAATCCGCCCGGTATCGGTCTTGCCCTTCGCCAGGATCGGCACGGTCGTGTCATCGCCATGTAGACGCTCGGCGGTCAGCACATGCGCCTCGATCAATCCGTGCAAGGGCTTCAAGACCGCGGCGCAAGCCCCCACCTGGTCGGCAAGCGTCGAGAGGCTGAGGTCGACACCCTCGCGGGCATAGCGTTCACTTTGCCGGTTCAGCGGTTGATGCTGGCCGAACTTCTCAAACAGGATCATCGCCAGCAGGTTTGGCCCTGCAAAACCGCGCGGCGTCACATGGAAAGGGGCCGGTGGCTGGGCGATCTTCTCGCATTCGCGGCAGGAGAACTTCTCGCGCACCGTCTGGATGACCTTCCACTGGCGCGGGATCACTTCCAGCGTCTCGGCAATGTCCTCGCCCAGTTTCGCCAGCTTGGCCGAGCCGCAGCATGGGCAGCTTGTTGGCGGAGCAATGACGACGCGTTCGCGCGGCAGGTGCTCCGGAAACGGCTTGCGCGATGGACGCTTGCGCTCGAAGGCCCGAACCGTCGAGGATCGTGCCGCCAGTTCAGCGGCCAATTCGTCCTGGCTGGCGTCCGCCTCCAACTCTTCGAGCTGCAATTCCATCTGCTCAAGAAGCCGCGCCTTGCGCTCCGAGCGGCTGCCATGAATGTCGCGCTTGAGCTTCTCGATCTCCAGCCTCAACCTGGCAATCAGCGCATCCGAATGCGAGTTCACTGCCTGGGCTCGGGCAGCAACGGCCTCGGCTTCACGGCGTGCCGCGCGCTCGGCGAGGATCATCGCATGCGCGCTGGCAAGGTCGTCGGGAAGCTGATCGGCCGCATCGGTCATGGCGAGATGGAATCATATTCGCTCCGACCTTTCCAGCCATTTCCACTATCCAGCAGAGCTCGGACGCCAGGTTTTTTGCGGCATTCGCCAGTCGATTCCTTCGAGCAGATAGCCGAGCTGCGCCGGCGTGATCACCACCGTGCCGTCGGCCGCTGACGGCCAGATAAAGCGGCCGCGCTCAAGCTTCTTCGTGAACAGGCAGGCACCCTGGCCGTCGTGCCAGATCACCTTGATTAGGCCGCCCTTCCTGCCGCGGAAGCAGAACAAATGGCCGCTATGCGGATCACGCTTCAGTGTCTCCTGCACCATCAGCGACAGGCCAGGAAATCCCCTCCGCATGTCCGTATAGCCCGTCGCCAGCCAGACCTTTACGCCGCTCGGAACCGGGATCATCGCCGTTCCACGACATCGAGGATGCGGCCCAGAGCTTCGGTGTCAACATCACTCTCCACTCGAATGCGCCGGCCGCGGCCAAGCTCGATCGTCACGATACTTGGCTTCTTGCGCGCCCGTGGTGCCGGTGTCGTCTC
>NZ_LPUX01000021.1 GCF_001651865.1 Sinorhizobium glycinis | reverse complement strand
ACTATCGCCCACATCCGGGTCCTGACACGACGCTTGGCAAGGTACGGATATTGTTGAGACCTTTTCGAGTCAGGCTCTAAGGCGTGTCGGACTGGCACGTGGGATCACTTCTCGTAGGGCTGTGGTACACGGGATGAGACTCGACGACCGAGGGCATGTAAACGCTTTCCAGCTCGGAGGCGAAGAACTTGAAGTCGACTTCGCCGTCGATGCGTCCGGATTTGCCAGATTGGGTCTCGGCAAAGTCTTTAATACGCGCTGGTGTTCGTTCGCAAATGTGCTGCCTACTGATCGTGCGATCATCGTTGAGCTTGAGCCGCGGGCATCATCCCCCGTTACCCGTGCTACCGCCATGAAAGCCGGATGGATGTGGGAAGCCCCATTGAATCGCTCGATCAGTGCCGGTTATGCATTCAGCAGCAGATATGCGGACGCTGCGATGGCAATCGCCGAGGTTGAGAATCACTATGGATTCCGTGTGGAGGCGAAACACGAGCTTTCGCTGGATCAAGGTTACTTTTCGACCGCATGGGTTAACAATTTCGTGGCTTTGGGAACGGCGTCGGGTTTTGTTGAGCCCCTGGAGGCTGCACTTGCCGCCCACACCTTCGAAGCGTTAAGGAATTTGGAGCGCATTCTCGCCAACGGAAGCGGCATTGTGCCCGCTCGGGCCATCGAAGGCTATAACAGCGCGAACGCACGGTGCTAAACGGGTGTTCGGGACTTCCTGAGGCTGCACTACGATTCCAAGCGAATTGACACACCGTTTTGGCGAGATCTTGCCGCAGCCGAGTTGCCGGAAGGATATGCCAACCTGAGGGCTTGCTTCCAAAAACGGACACCGCGCTTTATCGATATCCAACCGTATGTCGGAAGCGGATGGCAGAGCCTCTTCCACGAAATTGATTGGATTTCAGTGGCGGTCCCTCTAGGAGTAGTGCCGCAGGCGGCCGCATGCGCCGAACTACGCAGGCTCTCGACGGAAAGTCGAAGTGAGGTCCAGGCCTATGTTGATCGGCTGAAGGGAACAATAGCCAAGATCAGCAGCACGAGGGGATGATGCACTAATCGTTGCGTATTCCGGTGAAGTCGGCCGCTGATTCCGAAACGAAGCCGGCCACCTATTCCGATTTCATTCCGGCCACCATTCCGATCTGAAGCCGGCCAGTTGATGCTCCCCTGGGCCGTTGTTTTGCATGGCGCGTGATTGTCGCGCGGTCAAGCGGCGGATGGTGTTTGACGCTGCTTTCGCAAGCTCTCGCCGTGCAGTTCGATGCGGTAGGCGTTGTGGACAAGGCGGTCGAGGATTGCATCGGCGATCGTAGGATTGCCGATCATGTCATACCAGTGATCGACGGGCACCTGGCTGGTGACGATGGTGGATCGCTTCTCGTAGCGGTCCTCGACGATCTCCAGGAGATCGCGCCGCTGCTCGTCGTTGAGCTTCTCCGGACCCCAGTCGTCGAGGATGAGCAGGTCGGTTCTGGCGAGCGCCTTGAGGACCTTGGGATATCGGCCGTCGCCGCGCGCCAGCGCAAGGGTGGCGAACAGCCTGGGCAGGCGATGATAGGCGACGGAGAAGTCCTCGCGGCATGCCTTGTGTCCGAGCGCGCAGGCCAGCCAGCTCTTGCCGACGCCGGCGGGTCCGATCAGCAAGAGGCTATGGTGTTGCCTGATCCAGTCGCAGTTGGCGAGCTTCAGGACGAGATTGCGATCGAGGCCGCGGGCGGCGCGGAAGTCGATGTTCTCGATCTGGGCATCATGGCGCAGCCTCGCGGCGCGAGCCCTTGCCTCGAAGCGCTTCTGGCGGCGCGTGGTCGCCTCGCGTTCGAGCAGCAGAGCGAGCCATTCGCCATGCTCGAGGTGTCTGGCTTCCGGCTGCGCCTCGAGCTCCTGATAGGCGCTGGCCATGCCTGTCAGGCCGAGTTCGCGCAGCATGTCGATGGTGGGATTGGTCAGCATTATCAGGTGTCTCCTCAATGGAAGTAGCCGGGGCCACGCAGATTGGCGTGTTCCATGACGGCGGCGGGTTCGGTGGAATGTCTGAGGGCCTTGTGGGTTGCGATGAGCGAGGCAATCGTCTTGCAGGTCAGGCCGCCGATCTCGACGGCCCGTGCCGAAACGACCTCGGCGCGCTCGCGGCTGAGGTCGCGATAGAGGCGCAGGATGCCGAGGCATGTTCTGAAGCCTTGCTCGGGATGTGGCCGGCTGGCGAGAATGGCGACGATCAGCCCTTCGGTCTGCGGACCGATGGACGCGCCCCAGCGCCGGAAGCGCTCCGGCGTCCATTCGGCGTATCGGCGGTGGGAGCTCGGCATGTGCGCGGGGTCTGTTCCATAGCGCGGCCCGCCATAGCGGCGCTGATGGACCGCGACGCGTTTGCCGCGATGGAAGATCTCGATCATTCGCGCGGTCGCCCGGATATCGACCTGCTGACGAATGAGCGCGTGCGGGACGGAATAGAAGAAGCTCCTGAACTCGGCATGGTAATCCGTCGAGACCCGCGCAAAGCGCCATTCGGCGAACTCGTACTCCTCGGCGGGCAAGCTTGCGAGCGCCGCGCGTTCGACCGTCTCGAAGAGATGGCGGCGGCTGACACCCAACCGGCGCATGACATGATTGTTGATGCGCTCCAGCACGTCGGCGATTGCGGCATTGGCCTCGGCGAGCGAGAAGAACGTCTGTTTGCGCAAGCGGCCGAGAAGGCAACTCTGGGCGAAGCGCATGCCGTTCTCGACCTTCGCTTTGTCCTTCGGGCGTCGCGGTCGGGCCGGCAGAACGCCGACACCATAGTGGGACGCCATCATGCCGTAACTGCGGTTGATCTCGGGATCGTAGAAGCTGGCGCGGCTGACGCCGGACTTCAGATTGTCGGGCACGACCAGGCGTGACCTTGCCCCGTTGAAATAATCCATTTTGAAGTAAGCTCTGGCCCATTGAGAGGACCAGAGAATGAAGCGCAACCGTTT
>NZ_LPUX01000020.1 GCF_001651865.1 Sinorhizobium glycinis | reverse complement strand
TGGTCTCCGTTCGTCCTAAGCAAACAAACAGAATCACAACTGGCTGATTTCACTCAACTCTTTTTCGGTCAGGCTCTTAGATTCCATCCACTAGGGTGAGCGTTTGTACGACGCTTAGCGCCTCTCTTTTAGACTAAGGTGTGGGGATTATCCGCGTGTCGCGGCGTCTAGCTGCTTGCATATTGTGTGGATCTGCGCCGCGTTACTGATTTCGGCGCCGGGGGCGGAGATTAAGCACCGCGTCGCGGTCGGGCTAATTGACTTTTTGGTAAACGCGCACGTAGTCAATGTCCATTGAAACCGGGAAGATTGCGTCGTCAATCTTGCCGGCCATGTCGCCACCAATAGCTAGGTTCAAGAGGAGAAAGTGGGGAGTATCGAAAGGCCAACTGCTGCTGCCCTCTTGAGGGTTCTTGTAGGTGAAGTAGGAGTGCCCATTAACACCGATGGAAATCGCGGTGGGAGTCCAGGTTAGTGTATAGATGTGGAAGCGACGGCACGCGTCTGATAGAACGGTTTCACCCCCGATGCCGAACGTGCGCGCTGTTGCCTTAGTGTGAATTGTCCCCTTGATCTTGTCTGGCGCACTGCCGACCTGCTCCATGATGTCGATCTCCCCATTTTCAGGCCAAGGCGTTTTATCAGCGCCAAGCATCCAAAATGCCGGCCAGGTACCTCGGCCACAGGGCAGGCGTGCGCGGATTGCGAAATGCCCGTAAACCCAAGCGGCCTTTCCGCGTGTGATAAGGCGCGCGGAGGTGTAGTTCTGTCCGCCGTAGTCGGATGCGCTCGTCAGCCGTTCCTTACGGGCAGTGATGATGAGTTTACCGTCCTTACCCCGGCCGTTCTTGCGTCTTTTTACCGCATAGTATTGCTTCTCGTTGTTGTACCAGCCCGATTTATTGCCCTCCGTATCGTAAACCCATTTCGCGGGATCCGGCAGGCCGGCACGATCGAATTCGTCTGACCATACAAGTCTATACCCTTCTGGTATCTTAGCTTCTTGCGCGCCGGCTGTTGGAGCGGCGAAAACAAAAAAGGCGAAGCAAAGAAGATTGTATTGTCTGTAAATGACCATTCCCAGCCTTCCTTCATAACTCAGACCCTCTCTGTTTAGAGGATGGGTGACGGCAAAGACGACGCACTTATATCACAGCTGGAATGACGACGACCTAAGGCTAGACGAAGGGTTTACCGCCGCGGCGCCGCAACGCGACATGGAGTGGCTGATTACAGTCTAACCACTTAAATGTTCATGATGCGAGCCACCCTCGAAGCCCTTCCACCATGCATCGGAATAGTGAGCTTCTCTGAGAACGTCAGGCAGATCGTTGATGCTCTTTTCAGTATAGACGGCGAGCGGAACCGAATTGAACGGGTTTGGATCACAGGGTGTCGCGGTCGTCTACATCGCGCACAACATGGACGACGTCATGCGAGTAACCGACCGCATCGCCGTCATGTACCGTGGCCGAAAGGGCCGACGAGATAACCACCAAGGACACCACCAAAAAGGACGTGGTGCACATGATTATCACCGATCTGGCCTACTAAGGTGAACCGCGGTGCACACGCGCCGCGTTTCATGTCGATTTTGCACGGTAGCCGTCTCCGTGGCAACTATCGCCGCGCGATGACCACGATTCGCCTAAGTCGCCCTTCGATCACAGGTGTAAAGCGATCGTGACCAACCAACTAACCAACTGGCATAGGTTTCCGGTGAGAAAGTTAGTCGCAAACGGGCTACGTTTTGCTATTTGGTAAGGAATCGTATTGGGCGTACGCATCCAGCATCATGCGTATATTCACTCGTGCTCGAGGTTAGCTCACCCAGTCCTGGCCAGTGGAAAGGTATTGTCGACCACATCGATTCGAGTTCGACCTCGAGACCCAGCTGTGCCGCTACAATCAAGGCCTGAACCGGCTCTTTGTCGTGCGGCCACAAATCCTCCTCAAGCGAGATCCAGACGTCACTCTCGTCCTCGACAGTGATTTCAGCCTGAAGCGCGCCCAGTTTCTCGCTGATGTTCGTCGCATCATCTAGCAATGCGCTTCGGATGAGGAGAGTGATCTTCTCTCCATTCAACTCAAGTTTGGGTCGGTCATCGACAACCCGGAAATCGGGTTTGTCACCCTCAACGGCGCCGTCAGTTCTCACTGACGGCAGAGACTTCCCCTCGTCTTCACACCAGAAGGCCTTGTCGAAGATGTCGAGGGGCGATGCGCCACACCCGGGCAGTGCCAGAGGTTTTGAGCGATCTGAATACCGGTAATCTTTCCGCTACAATGTAAGCAGAACCACGCGTCCGACTCGCGCCCCCACAACGGGCGGCGAACAACCCCGTCGAGGTCGGGTTTCGTGGACCGTCGGGGCCAATCCGTGGAGATTTCGCCCCGAACCCGAGCAGCCCGATCTCTCACTAGGCTAAGTGCTTTCTGGAGGAATTCCAGCTCAAACACCGGGCATTTGCCATCATTTTCGGTGACTGTCTGGACGATCGGCCGCGCACCAGGGTTTTCTGGCACTGTGATGCTCCACCCATCTCCCACCATGATGACATCGTGTAAAGCCACCTGAAGGCGGTATGGGTGATCGCCGATCATGCCATGTTCGGCGTTATCCAGGTACGCCAAGCGGTGGGCCATTGCTGCAGGATGCCCAGCCTGAAAATCTGCTGGAAGAGCTCCCTCAACGATGGCTTCGACGCTCGCCATCTGTTCGGGACTGGGGATCCAATCCTTTTTGCTGGTGGAGACGAGTTTGGTCCAGCTAACGAATCCCAATTCCCCCGCAAGCAAGTCGAGAGCTTGGTGTAGCGAGACCCTGTTGGCCCGCGCGTATCTTTTAGCAAGACGCCTGAGAGCCTGACCGAAAAAGAGTTGAGTGAAATCAGCCAGTTGTGATTCTGTTTGTTTGCTTAGGACGAACGGAGACCACAAT
>NZ_LPUX01000019.1 GCF_001651865.1 Sinorhizobium glycinis | reverse complement strand
GATGATACCGTCGCCGACAACCGCGACACCAGAATCTCATCCAGATTGTCGCGCTGATCTCAGCCAGATTGTCGCTCTACAGCCATCACATCTCATCACCCTCGCTATCTACGCGTCCAGCGTTTCTATTCGAGTTTGCCAAACGGAAGATTCGATTATGCAGCGCCAACGTGAGCGATATAGGCTTGGTTGCGCGCCAACAATGCCCAGGCAACACGCGCAGTCTTGTTGGCCAGGGCCACCGCGACCAGCCGGGCCGGTTTACGCGTGAGCAGCTTTGCCGCCCAACTCTTGCTGGCATTATCCTGCCGTGCCCGACGGATCACCGCCGTGGCACCGATAACAAGCAGGCGCCGAATATAGCCATCCCCCTGTTTGCTGATGCCGATAAGTTTCTCCTTGCCGCCACTGCTATGCGCGCGCGGCGTTAGACCAAGCCACGCCGCGAAGGAGCGGCCCGAGGAAAACAGTGTTGCATCTGATACCGTCGCCACGATAGCGCTTGCCGTGATCGGCCCGATGCCGGAAATGCCAGCCAGCCGCCGGCTTGCCGCATTATTCCGATGCCAGGCCAAGATCTGCTCTTCGATCTTGTCGATTTCGCTGGCCACGACGCGCATTTGTTTGATCAATCCATGCAGCGCCTTACCCGCCAATGTGGGCAGGCTGTCTTGCATCGCATGAAAAGCCTCGATCGCCGCTTTCACTCCGGCGGTCCCTTGCGCGGCGATGATGCCGAACTCAGCAAGGTGTCCGCGCAGGGCGTTGATCAACATGGTGCGCTGGCGCACCAACAGGTCGCGGGTTTTATGCAGCATCAACACGCCCTGCTGTTCCATACTCTTGACCGCGACGAAACGCATGGTTGGTCGTGTGACTGCCTCGCAGATCGCCTCCGCGTCGGCCGCATCTGTCTTGCCTCGCTTGACATAGGCTTTCACGTAAGCTGGCGGCATCAGCCGGACCGTGTGGCCAAGCTTTCCCAATTCCCGGCCCCAATGATGAGCCGTCGCACACGCCTCGATGCCGATCAGGCAGGGAGGAAGGCTCGCGAAGAATTTCATCACCTCGCCGCGGCGCAATGGCTTACGGACGACTACCTTGCCGCAAGCGTCGATGCCGTGCACCTGGGAAGATATTCTTGGCAAGGTCGAGTCCGATTGTAACAATCTGGTTCATGGAGTGGCTCCTTTCCCTGTTTCTCACAACAGCGATGCTAGACGCCGTTGGGAGGCCGCTCCACCCCATCAAACTAACTGCCCGTTCTCGAATTTAAGTGTCACGTCAACAGATTGAAATCATTGGCACAGTATTCTCATAATTAAAGGGTCTTCCTCAATTTGTGTGGTTCATTCGCCGTTAGCGACGATGCCGCTATGGGCGGGCATGCGAACGAAAACGAAATGGTCGCCCGGCCCAGGGGTCAAAGTTCTGGGTGTTGCACTCACCGATGATGACAGCTGGGTTGTTTCCGCTGCAGGACCAGCCTTTGGCGTTTGCCCCGATTGTGGACGGCGGAGCCGAAATCGGCATGGCTGGCTTACACGCAGCCTTCAGGATCTGCCGGTTCAGGGCAGGACCGTGACGGTGAAGCTTCGGCTGAGCCGTTGGCGATGCGCATATCAAAAATGTGAACGACAAACATTCACCGATCGGCTGTAAGCGGTTGCTTCCCCTTATGAGCGCCGGACAAGGAGGGTCGCGGAGATTGTCGGTCTGCTCGGACACAGCGCCGGCAGGCGTCCTGCAGAACGTCTGATGAGGCGGCTGGGTCTGCCGGTCAGCGACGACACGATCCTGCGGCACCTCAAACGCCATGCCGCAGGCAACAGGCCAATCTCTTCCCGGATTATCGGGATTGATGACTGGAGCTGGCGGCGATCATGGCGCTACGGCACGATGATCGTCGATCTGGAGCGCCGTGAAGTCCTCGACATTTTGCAGGACCGAAGCGTAGCAAGTACGGCTCAATGGCTGAAGCGGCACCCTTCTGTCGAGATCGTCAACCGAGACCGGTGCGGTCTCTATGCGCAAGCTGCTCGTGAGGGCGCACCGCAAGCGCGCCAAGTCGCGGATCGGTTTCATCTCCTGCAAAACCTTCGGATCGCAATCGAGGAGCAGATGAGCCTTTCCGGGCGCGCGACAGGGCGGGCACTGCGGCCCGATAAGGATAACGAGCCGTACGCCGACACAACGCACCGGCGCCGCGCACGTCACGCTCATCGACAATCGAGACAGGTGGTGTTCGATGCTGTTCATGCCTTACGCAAGGAAGGGCTGCCCTGTTCCGAGATTGCTCGTCGCACCGGCTACGGCCGCCGCAGCATCGCCAAATGGCTGACCTTCGACGCGCCGCCGGCCCGACGCAGGGCCGCGTTGAAACCTACGTCACCTTTATACTTCGAGGCGTTTCTGGCCGAGTGCTGGACAGCTGGAAACCGCTGCGGGCGGCATCTCTTCCACGATATCCAGGCGCGCGGCTACACTGGCAGTTTCTCGAATCTTGAACGGCTGCTCGCAAAGTGGAGACGCGCCGAGAAGGTGGATCAGGACAGCGCTGCGCTTGCCTCAGTCAATGACCATCAGTTCGCCCGCGATGCCGTTCCTATACGGGATCCGGAGACGGGCCATCTGATCTCGCCCGTAGTCGCCGCCGCACTTTGCGTGAAACCGCGTGCTGCGCTGACGGCCAGTCAGGCGAGAAAGGTCGATGCCTTGAAGCGGGAATCGCCGGATTTCGCTTTGATGCGTAGTCTTGGCATGCGCTTCCGCGGACTCTTTCGCAGCGGTGATTCATATGTGGACGCCCCCTATGGCAAGGGCTTTTTGTCGGGTGGTTTGATCGGTTGCTTTCATATGTCCGGCCTGT
>NZ_LPUX01000018.1 GCF_001651865.1 Sinorhizobium glycinis | reverse complement strand
TCAACGCTCCTCTTTTGCTGCGGGTAACTGGCCGGCATCATAGCGGCAACCGCCGGCGCGGGGGCGTCCACATCATCAAGCAGGCTCGGCATCTGGATTGACGAAGCGGTCAACTCGGGTCTCGTCGCGATCGCGCGGTTCGCCCGAGTTTTGCGTCGTGACATTGACGCCGTCCACAACGCAATCGAACTGCCGTGGAGCAACGGCCAGGCGGAAGGCCAGATCAATCGCCTGAAGACGATCAAGCGTGCAATGTATGGCAGAGCAGGCCCAGAACTCCTTAGAGCTCGCATGCTGCCCCCTCAACCAACTGCACGACCACACAAATTGATGGTGTGGAACGGCCCTCCGAAACGGCATCGAAGGTGCCTATTGTGGTGATGCCAATCGCCACGAAACAGAAGGAACCGTTCCATGGAGAAGATCACCACACTCGGTCTCGACCTGGCTAAATCGATCTTTCAAGTTCACGGCGTTGCCGAAGACGGCCACGTCGTTGTCCGCCGAGCCTTGCGGCGGTCGCAGATGTTAGAGTTCTTCCGCAGCCTTGAGCCGTGCCTCGTCGGGCTCGAAGCCTGCGCGAGCGCTCACCACTGGGCGAACGCCATCAGTCAGTTCGGGCATACAGTCAGGATGATACCGCCGGCCTACGTGAAGGCGTATGTCAAGCGGAACAAAACCGACGCTGCCGACGCCGAAGCGATCTGTGAGGCGGTAACGCGTCCCACAATGCGGTTCGTGCCAATTAAGACGCCCGCCGAGCAAGCCGCAGGCATGGTTTTGAAGACCCGCGAGTTGTTCGTCCGCCAGCGAAGCCAGACGGCGAACGCCATGAGAGCTCATATGGCCGAATTGGGCATCATTGCTGCGACGGGCATGACGAGCATCGCCAAGCTCATCGTCATTCTGCGAGACGATGATGACACCCGTCTCCCATCGGCGGCTCGGGCTGCACTTCTCGAGATGGTCGCGCAAATTGAGATGCTGTCGGCTCGCATCGAGGCGCTTGACGCGAAGATAGTCACGGCAGTGAAAGCAGATAACACCGCTAGGCGGCTTACCAGTATCCCGGGCGTCGGCCCCATCATCGCCGCGACAGTTCGAGCGACGATCCAGGATCCAGCAGCCTTCCCAATCGGACGTGATCTAGCCGCCTGGATCGGAATTACCCCGAAAACGCACTCGAGCAGCGGCAAGGAGCGGCTGGGCCGTATATCGAAACGCGGGAACAAACAGTTGCGAACGCTGCTGATCGTCGGCGCGACATCCATCCTGAAGCAAGCTCGCAGAGGAGTGACGCTTCCCTCTTGGATCGTCTCGCTGATGGCACGAAGACCTTACAAGGTCGCCGCCGTCGCCAAACGACATCCGGCACCCCGCAAGTGAATTATTGGCTTCTTTCCTCTTCCGTAAGGATCTCGAAAGCTGCACTTGCATAAATGTTCGCCAACAACAGCCGTACTCGGAGGGAAAATGAACATTGATCCACGAAATGCCGCAGAATCTCAGGTTGGCGTTCACGATCTCCTGCCGCGGCCGGACCCGGCGGACCGACGGCCAGACAAGCTGAGCGCGCAGACCAGCTCACCGGCGCACCCTCCGAATCAAGCAAGCTTTGAGCAGCAGCTAGCTGACTTACATTTGATTCACCCAACGCCGGATTCTGTCTCCCTTGCGGCAGATCCCGGGACTGCCAACTTCTCGAATGCGCCGAACGAGGTGGCCCCAGAACCTGGCTGCTATCCGGCCGAATCATTTGTGAGAGCGCGCGCCCAGCTTGCCGCAAAGCTGACGGGTGCCCCTCTTGATGTGCTTAGAAACGAGATCGAGCTTGCCTACCGGCAATCAGGGCGGTGGTCACCAGCGACCGCAGTTGGCGACGGCAGTATCGATCGGGGCCGTATTTTCGACGACGTGGCAGGGTCGTCATATGTGATACTGCGGCGCTTTCAGAACCAGGACAGCGATTGCAATCCACGCATCGAAAACGACACGAGCGCAATATCGCATGTTCGTAGCACGGCGCGGGATCATTTCTCCCATGGAGATCCTCTGGAACGATATCCTATGGATCGAGCGCGCCAAGCCGGATGGCATATGCGCGGCAAGACAACAGCGTCTCCTTTCGTGTCGTTGGTTGAGGATCCTTCGAAGCTGGTTGTTTCGCGCGACCACTGGGCGAGAGCGATCGCCAACAATGCGAGCACACTGCACACCTACACCGTTCCGAAGTCCTCGGTCTGGACGCCCGACGATGTACTGAGCAGTATTGGGCTCGGAATGAATGTCGAGGACCAGGACAACATCGATGCGGATGTGGATCTGATGTGCTCGCTGGGCAGAACGCCAACACGAGAGACCGAACGCTTATTTCTGGGCAGCAACCTTGATGACTACCGGACTGACAGTGAAGCAAATCCATACAGGCGTGATGGTAATGAATAGATAACCTATCGACGGTCCCAATCGCGGTAAGTGCGTTCATGGGCAAACACTGCAACACCATGCCTAACGAAGAGCCGAAGGAGGGGCCGCGCGTCTTCGAGCACCACGGGTTCATCATTCTTGGTAAGAGGGATGGACGCGCGGAGCGGGACCGGTTGAACAGGTTTGTTAGTTGGAAACGGATCGATCCTGATCCCTTTCTATCACGCCAGAGGGCATCGTCAACTTAATCGACCGCCGAGCTGAAGGAGGCGCTTCTCAAAGGTTCGAGATTCATGCAGGCACAAGGGCAGTCTGATGGGCACTGTAAAGTTATCAGCGGATTGATGCAGCGATAGCTGGCGGGGACGGCTGTCAGGCTGCGGCGACACACGCGATTT
>NZ_LPUX01000017.1 GCF_001651865.1 Sinorhizobium glycinis | reverse complement strand
GTGGTCTCCGTTCGTCCTAAGCAAACAAACAGAATCACAACTGGCTGATTTCACTCAACTCTTTTTCGGTCAGGCTCTTAGGTATCGCTCGAAGCCGGCGTGATTGAAGTGAAACGAAGGGTAGAGTCCAGACTCACCCGTTGCCAGCAACTCGTCGATTTCCACTTGCGATGCCTTCTTTATGATTAACTCAAAGCCAGGGATGCACGTGTGAAGGTTCTCACCTGCGGCAATTCTCGCCGACAGCAGAGGGAAGAAACCGCCGACGCGGCATTCGATTTCCGGTATGCCCGATCCGCCGAACATGCGGTAGTAGCGATCCGGGATTCCTCCACCCCTCCAATTCTCATAGAGCACACCAAGCTTGTGGGTGGCGCCGGCTTCACCAATGAAAACGTCCAGGTCGAGCTCATTGCGACACAACGTGTCAATCAGGTTGAGCGAGCCCCCCCTCCCCTGGGCCAAGCGGAAACACCGTCGGAGCCTCTATGACCGTTACATCGACATCAACGTCGAAAACACGGCGAAGCGCTATCGCTGCAAGCCAACCGACAATGCCGCCGCCGATAATTCCTATGCGCTTCGCATTCGTCAGATCCAGCATCACTTTTCACTATCGTCAAGATTATGTTAAGAGGCGGCGCATCTGCAGAGAGAACCAACAGTAAGACTCAATGTAGGATCATCTGAAGCGGTAGCATTCCCCAGATTGTGCCGTCGGGCAGCAATCCGGCAGCGCTAACCTGAGCAAAGGCGCCAACGTATTCTCGGCGACTACCATGATCAGCTCCATTGATTGGAAGGTCCTTGGCGACATTACGCAGATTCCATGTTCGCTTTCCAGAAAGGCTGCAGCTTACGCACTCTCTTGTTCCGCGCTTCAAGGGCTGACGCGGTCGCACGGCGCTGGTCCTCGGTGACAGTGAAGTCGGCCAGAAATCCAGCGTGGGCACTTGTCCTTGCACACCGAAAGCAAACCTCAGCGGGGATTTAGCCGCACGAGAGAGATTTCATGAAGCGGTTAGCAAGGGGCCGATCGAGAGTCCTCGTCCTCGAAGCACGGATCCCCATCAGTGCGCCCGTGAGTGCCCGCTATACGAGGGTCCCCGGGCTGTCCCTCTCCATGGAATTGCCCGGTCGTTTGACGAGCTCTCCGGGCGCAGTGAGCCCGCCAGAGCAGAAAGAGTACGTGTCCGAAATATGCTAGCTGCAGAAGCAGCGAACCAACCACAGTCGTGACGACTGCGTCACTGATGGACCCCGTTACGAGGTAGACTATAAGAGTGTTGGCGCATAGGAACAGCCATAGAATTCGATGAAAGATACCAAAAGACAACGCCGTTTTCCTGGTTTTGTTTGTGGGATCATGCGGCAATGTCGTCGGCCGCAACATGATTCTGGCGGTTTGGCCAAACACGCACTCCGGCTCCGCAGCCGATACAGCGGCCGGCGCTGTCGCCGGACATGATCACATGATCTGGTTGCTGGAATGATCGTCCTCGGCATCGCAAAAGACCGAGAATTTCACCTGCGTCATTGATCCCGTGAAGGTGCATACCTCGCGCCCCGAGTCAGCAGCCGCAGCCGATGCATAATAGATATTCCGGCACCAGCTGAAGCGGCGGGTCACGAACGAGCTTTTCATCGTGAATTCTCCGACGCGGCGAGTTCTCTTTTGGCAGCGTCCAACTGAGCAAAAGCGTCGAATGTTTTTTCGGCGACGCCCACTATTTCGGTCCAATAGTTCGGAAGGCACTCGGCAAGGTCATGCAATTGCGTCTTCGCAGTCGCAGCGCGTGACTGCAGTTTTTGAACCCTCTGCTTGAGTTTTTCAAGATCTGTCATGGTCTTATTCCTTGCAGGCACATTATGCCCGCGCCACGTCCGGATAAGCTTCGATGCTTTTGATCGCATCCTTGACCAACTTCGTGCCAGTCTTGGCGCATTTGCCAAGTGTATTGAAGCCGAAACGGTGAGCGTCACGTAGGGTCTTCGACAGCACCACCAGCCGCCTGGTTGTGAAGAGCACTCGGCCGATGCCCTCATCGCTGATCTCCAGCGTTCGCGAGATCAAAAGCCCCGAGCGCTCCTCGATAGCGACGCCGACGGCGGCGTAAAAAAGGTCGAGCCTCAACAGCACGTCCGGCTCGGGGTCGCCGATGACGGGGATGGCTCGCCGCTGCTCCTCCGTAACTGTGAAGTTGGCCAGCAACTCGGCGTCACATTTATCCCTCCATAATCCGTAGGAATCCTGAGCGCGGACCAACCGCGCGAGGCATTTCATGAAAGGAGTGGCCAACGATCCATCGTCACTGACAGCTCGAGTAAACCGGGGATCAGATAACGCTGTCATCATTTAGTCCTCGTCCTGAAGCACGGGCCCTCTTTAGTCGAGGCGATCCCGTGAGTGGCCGACAATACTACACAACCGTCTGTCTCTCTCCATGCAAAATTCATATGCCGCTATGCCCCTTTAGAATGATCAGGTGGCTGTCCGAATGCACTTCCGAGCGCAGTTCCGATAGCGCATGAGCTAAACGATCAGCCCATTTCAACGCTCGCGATCCCATGGTGCGGCTCCCGGGCCGGCGTTTTGCCGACCGCCGCTCTAGCGGGTCAGGTCATAGGAATAATCGGTCACCGCCGTCTGCATCGTTTCGCGAT
>NZ_LPUX01000016.1 GCF_001651865.1 Sinorhizobium glycinis | reverse complement strand
TGTAGAGCGACAATCTGGCTGAGATCAGCGCGACAATCTGGATGAGATTCTGGTGTCGCGGTTGTCGGCGACGGTATCATCGTGATTGTCGCTGGCAAGGGCTTCGTTGGTTTCTGATTGTCGCGCAGCGTCGATCTCGGCGGCGTTTCTGATTGTCGCGAAGGAAGCCGGCCTGCCGCGCTGGCGTTTGGCTTCCATCGCGGATCGACGCCGGTAGCTTTCGACATTCATCTCAAAGATGGTCGCGTGGTGGACGAGACGATCGACGGCGGCGAGTGTCATGGCGGGATCGGGGAAGACCCTGTTCCATTCGCCGAAGGGCTGGTTGGCGGTGATCATGATCGATCGCCGCTCGTAGCGCGCGGAGATGAGCTCGAAGAGCACGCTCGTTTCCGCCTGGTCCTTGGTCACATAGGCGAGATCGTCGAGGATGAGCAGATCGAACTTGTCGAGCTTGGCGATGGCGGATTCGAGCTGGAGTTCACGACGTGCCACCTGCAGCTTCTGAACGAGCTCGGTCGTACGCATGAACAGCACCCGCCAACCGTTCTCGATGAGCGCGAGGCCGATTGCGGCGGCGAGATGGCTCTTGCCGCCACCGGGCGGGCCGAACAAGAGGATGTTCGCTCCCTTGGCGAGCCAGCTATCGCCGGCGGCGATCGCCATGACCTGTGCCTTGGAGACCATCGGCACGGCGTCGAAAGCAAAGCTGTCGAGCGTCTTTCCCGGTGGCAATCGGGCCTCGGCGAGATGGCGTTCGATGCGGCGGCGATCGCGTTCGGCCAGTTCGTGTTCGGCGATCACCGACAGGAACCGGGCCGCTGGCCAGCCTTCCTTGTCGGCCCGTTCGGCAAAGTCCGGCCAAAGGACCTTGATGGCCGGCAGGCGGAGTTCATTGAGCAGCGTGCTGAGCGTGGCGGCGTCGATGGCAGGGGCGTTTCTCATGCGGCGTCCTCCAGATGACGCGCGTCGATCAGGGCCTCATAGCCCTGGAGGGAGGCGAGACGAACGTTGACGGTGGGCAACTGTGCCGGATCGGGCGCGAAGAAAGTCCTCAGCGCGATGATGTCCGGCAGTTCGCCCGCATCGAGTGTTTTAGCGAGCCGCTCTGCCAGTTCCCGCTCGCAGCCCCGATCGTGGGCCAAGGCCAGGAGCTCGACGGTGATCTTGCAGGCCTGCTTGTCGGAAAGCCGGTCGAGCAGGGTCTCGAAGGCCCTTCGGTATTCCTGCCGCGGAAACAGCTTGTCGCGATAGACAAGCTGAAGGAGCGCCATCGGCTTTTTGCGCAGCGAATGGATGACATGCCGATAATCGACCACCTGGTCGTGCTTGCCGCTGGCATGTGCACGCCCTCTTTGGAGGGTCATCAGATGCGTGCCGCCGATAAAGAGGTCAAGACGCTCGTCGTAAAGGCGCACGCGCAGCCGGTGCCCGATGAGCCGTGATGGCACGGTGTAAAAGACCTTGCGCAAGGTGAAGCCGCCGCTGCGCGAGACCCGCACGACAACCTCCTCAAAATCGCTGGTGCGCGTTCCCGGCAACGGCTGCAGCGCCGCCCGCTCGGCGTCGATGCGCTTGCCATAGCGGGCATTACGCCGGCTGACGATCTCATCGATGAAGCCGCGATAGCCATCGAGATCGTCGAAGTCACGGGTGCCGCGCAGCAGCAGGGCATCGCGGATCGCATTCTTGAGGTGGCCATGCGGGCTCTCAATCGCACCGTTCTCGTGGGCAATGCCCTTGTTGTTGCGGGTCGGCGTCATTCGGTAGTGCGCGCAAAGCTCTGCGTAGCGCCGCGTCTGGTCCTCCTTGGCATCGGCATCGAGATTGCGGAAGGCCGCCGACAGGCTGTCGCTGCGATGGTAAAGCGGCGCGCCGCCGAGGAACCAGAGAGCGTTCTGCAGCCCTTCGGCCAGCGCCACGAAGCTTTCGCCACCGAGGACGACGTGGGCGTGTTCGAAGCCGGAATAGGCGAGCCGGAAGTGATAAAGCAGGTGATCGAGCGGCTGGCCTGCGATCGTGATCCCCAGTTCGTTCATGTTGGTGAAGTCGGAAAGCCCCAGTCGGCCGGGCTCATGAACCTGGCGAAAGATGACTTCCTGCTCGTCGCCATTGATGGCCCGCCAGGCACGGATCCGCCGTTCCATTGTCCGGCGAACGCCTTCGCTGAGCTCAGGATGGCGGCGCAACATCTCATCGAAGACGGCGACCGGACGAATGCCAGGTGCCGCCTTCAGCAGCGGCACGACCTCGGCATCGAAGATGTCGGCGAGTGGATCGGGACGCCGACGGCCGCGCGGCTTCTTCACTTGTGATGGCAGTTGCGCGTTCTTCTCGATGCGATAGGCCGTTGCTCTGCTGAGCGACGCCTTCGCGGCGGCGACCTCAACCCTGTGCTCTTGTCGTAACTTCATGAAAAGCCTCATCTGATGATCGGTTATGTGACGACCTGGCACAAAGGTGGTTCCCCGTTCTTCGAAGAACCCAACGTACCGGTCGAACCGCAATCACCAGATGAATCGGCGCGGCAGCAGCGGTAGAACTCCGTTCGGGCTACGCCCTCTCTGCGTTCCACCGCTGCTGCCGAGTCTCATCTTGATTGACGCTTCGTCTCATCTTGGTTGTCGCGCTGCAG
>NZ_LPUX01000015.1 GCF_001651865.1 Sinorhizobium glycinis | reverse complement strand
TGTGGTCTCCGTTCGTCCTAAGCAAACAAACAGAATCACAACTGGCTGATTTCACTCAACTCTTTTTCGGTCAGGCTCTTATAAAGGCGAGTATTGGCGCCAGATCTTTAACCGGCGCACGCCGGAGCAACGGCGCACCTTGTCGCACATCAAGCGTTTCATGGAACGGCTGGCTGGTGACATAAAGTTCCGCACCGCGGTTTCGGAGAGCGCCGACGCCCCTCGCGCGGTAACAGAGCGCTATGGCATTGAAGTTGACCCACTGGAGATACTGCCGCTCTGGCGCGATGATCATCTTACTTACCGCTACAAGCCGGAGTCTGCACCATGGCCGCTGTCGATAATGTGGGACGAGTACATGCGCGACATGTTGCGCCATCGCGACCTCCTGCGCGACCATGGCGATATGTCAATGACCAACCCTCGCTTTCATGCCTGGCGCGAGCGCCAAATTCGGCGTTGTAATGACGAATTGGGCGGATCAGCACCGTCGATCACACACCCCATCATCGCTTTCGAGCTGAGGGAAGGGTGCACCGTCGGTTGCTGGTTCTGCGGCCTCTCGGCCGCTCCGTTCAAAGGCTATTACGAGTATAGCAAACAGCATGCAGAGCTTTGGCGCGGCGTGGTTGGTGTCGCGAGCGAGGTGTTTGGCCCGGCAGCTCGTACTGGGTTCTGCTACTGGGCCACAGAGCCAATGGACAACCCGCAGTACGACCGCTTTCTCTTCGACTACTATCAGATCACGGGCGCATTGGCGCAAACAACGACGGCCGCCCCGCTCAAGGATGAGGCACTCACCAGGCGCGTGCTCGGCCTCTTCAATCTTTATGGCACTACGATGAATCGCTTCTCTGTGCTCAGCACGGCACATCTCAATCAGATCCACAGGGCGTTTTCGCCTGAAGAACTGACAGGGGTCGAACTCATCATGCAGGGCAAGGACGCCCCGACCGCAAAGGCTTTCACGGGGCGTGCGCGCAAGCGGAAGGAGAAACTCAGTGCGAGGCAAGAGGCAATCGCCTTGACGGAGCGCAATCACACGACGATCGCCTGTGTTTCCGGCTTCCTCGTAAATATGCCGCAGAGACGTTTGCAACTAGTGACGCCGGTACCGGGTAGCGAACGCTGGCCCCTCGGGTATCGCATAGTGGGTCAACGGTCATTCAGGACGCCTGACGAGTTCCGGGACGGGCTCAAGAGCATGATTGATCAACATATGCTCGAGAGCCCAGCCCCCGACCTGCCGATCCGCTTTCGCAGGGACCTGGAGTACACAGCGGGAGACCGCTGCTTCCATCTCCGCTCGCGAAGCATGGAACACCGGGTGCTCGACTACGCTCCGATCTCGGTTGGCCATCTAATCGCGTGCGGCAACTTTACAGTTTCGGAGTTGGTTATGCGGGCCTCGACGGATGGAATGAGCGTACTTGCAGTCGCCGACCTGCTCGATCAGTTATACGCGGCCGGCGTGATCGAAGAGGACCTCGGTGACCGCTATGCTTGGCAGACCAGCGACGGCATGAAAGACCGCATTGAAGAAGCTCAAGGATAGCGGCAGGCGGGTTCCTTTACCTATCGGGACCACTGCAAATGGCACGGGCGGGTGCCACAGGAAAACCTTCAGCCGCCGATCCGGGACGATCCGCCACCCGAACCCGCGCGATCGTGCTGCAACATGCCAGATCACGGTGAAGAGAAGAAGCTCAATCCGTGACCAATTGAGCACTTATAGACCAGGCTCGTTCCTTTTCGCTCGTAACTGGGCACATTGAAGACGACCATGGTGAATTCGGCGCCACCGTCCGGCCGGATCCGGTAACGAAGAAACTGGACAACCGGCTTACCGTCACGATCTATGGTAAAATGCTGATCTGCAAAAGCGAGGGTGCCGTCAGATGTGATCCTATAGCCGTCTATGCTAACGCCTCCACGCGTCTTGGTCGACGGTGTATCGGCAGTCGCCGGAGTGCACATGCCTAAAATCGACCGTCACACTCACCGGTTTGCCGGTAGTCAGCGCGCGTTCAAGCTCGCCAGTACATGACTATCGCCGGCGGCATTGGCAGCTGTAGCAAACAGTATCCCGAATAAGGTTGCAACGATATGTTTCACAGGTGGTCCTCTTTAGAGCGACTATACGGTTGACACGGCCCCTGCGGGCGAACCGGGGCTCGGCGGTTTCAAACAGGGCGCGGGTGGATTCATGGTGAGAGTGCGGCTTCGGACCGGAGCAGTTTGCCGACAGCCCATACCACTCGATGCGGCAGCCGTGTGTGGAGAAGGCTCCGCGTCTACTGCTATCCTTGTCCCAATTGAATTCAACCCAAAATGCCACGCTATTCTAATGGGAAATCTCAGCTGCAGCGCGACAACCAAGATGAGACGAAGCGTCAATCAAGATGAGACTCGGCAGCAGCGGTGGAACGCAGAGAGGGCGTA
>NZ_LPUX01000014.1 GCF_001651865.1 Sinorhizobium glycinis | reverse complement strand
ATAAAGCGGATCACGAGCAACTTCTGACATGGCCCATGTACGCACATCTTCCTCAGCCGTCGGTTAACTTTACGGTGCCACCCGGGGTTCTGCAGCGACACTCGTCAGCTGATCGACAGGAAGGCCTGCTAAGGGCAGCACGCTGCCACGTTGACGGGTCCTCCAGGCTTATCTGGCCAACGAAATGGCAGGACTCCTCGCAGCAGTATCGCTTTATTTGCTGCGGCGGGAGTCGTGTGAACCTGTCCCGGCTCGGGGCAGGAGCCGCAGCGCACTTGCACTTGCTCTCGAATGATCAATTGCGCTGCGCAACCACCTGCCTCGCGGCCTTGAGAAGCGGCGGGCGTGCTATTTGTTCTAACGACGAAGAAAGATATCGATGAACATAGGAGACGCACAGCAGAGTGCAGGTTCTTCCCCGGCCACTTCTGAAGAGGGGGAGCAGGAAAGTTACCTCAGCGGCTTCGCCCGAGCCGTGGCGGATTTGGTCGAAGCCATGACAGGATATCGGACCCCGGCCTCCGCGCGCGCGCAGATCCTGGACAACTGGGTTGCCGAAGAGGGGCAGGGCGAAGCCGAGAATCGGCGACAGGGGCGCACACGAATTAGGGGTTCGGACAACACGGGCTCGCACTCGCTGGATTTGTCCTCCCTCTCCCTGACCGCTTTGCCCGCCGCCCTGCCGCCAAGATTGCTGGAACTGCGCGCCAGGCACAACGAACTAAGCAGCCTGCCCGCTAGCTTCCCCCCCGGTCTTCAGCATCTTCTCATTAGCCATAACCGGTTGACCAGTTTGCCGGACGCTCTTCCGGCGACCCTCTCTCGGCTGGAGGTGGCCGATAACAGCTTGACCAGTCTGCCGGCCAACCTTCCGGCTGGGCTCGAGATCCTGAACGCAAGCGACAACCGACTAACTAGCCTGCCGGACGCTCTCCCGAGCAGGCTCACCTCGCTCGCGGTTAGTGGCAATCAGCTGACCGACCTCCCCGACTCCCTCCCATCGGGGCTTATTGAACTCGATGTCAGCAGCAATCAATTGGCCAACCTCCCCGACCCCCTTCCGAGCACGCTCCAATCGCTCAATCTCAGCGGTAACCGGCTGACCGGCCTGCCTGAGGATCTTCTTGAGGGTCGTGTACCGAATCTTAGTCTCAGCTACCCGCATTTGGAGAACCTCGAGTTCGGGGATAACCCGCTGCCGGACGACGTCCTCGCTAATCTGGCGGCGGCTGAAGCGCCACCGCAGCTTGCGCAGCAATCTCTATATGAGGCTGCCGCGCACTGGCTCGCAGACGACCCGGCGACGCTGGCCGAATGGCAGCACTTTGCGGATGAGCCAGGCGCCCAGGACTACGCGCAGTTCCTGGAGAGGCTACGAGGGACCGTGAATTATGGCAATGACGAGTTTCGGCAGAGAGTGGCTGATGATCTGCGGCAGACGGCGGCCAATCCGAGATTGCGCGAGCAGTTTTTTGCACAGGCTTCCGACGCCAACGCGAGCTGCGAGGATCGAGTTACCTTGCACTGGAACGGTATGCAGACCGCGCGCCTCAACGCTGATGTCGAGGGCGGCGTCTATGACGATCGTCTTGGCGAACTGATCCAGCGCGGCCGTGTTGCGTTCCGCTTAGAGGCGCTCGACGAGATCGCGCGCGACAGGGTCAACTCGCTCCTCAGCCTCGACCCGAACATAGACGACGTCGAAGTCTACTTGGCCTATCAACATCGGCTGCGCGAGCCGCTGGAGCTCAGTCACGTCGCCCCTGACATGCGCTTCCTGGCGGTCTCTCACGTAAGCGAGGATGATGCGACGGAGGCGCTGGACCTGATCCGGGAGCGGGAAGCGAACCAATTCACCGACTACATGGCAACCCGCTGGCAACCTTGGGAGACGGTGCTGAGGCGCATCGCACCGGACGAACATGCAGCGATGCAGGACCGGCTCGTCGAAGCCATGGGCGAAGAGTTTCAGAGCCGTCTGGATCAGCGACTGGCCGAACATGGTCTGGTAGGCGATGTCGATGCCGAGCGGGTGCTCGGAGCCCAAGTCCGAAACCAAATCGCAGGCGAGATCAAAGGCGAGGTCATGAACCGGCTGCTCTCAGAGCGTGGCCTAGAACAATGAGACTTCCCAAGAGTGTCAATCGGCGTTGGCAACGCCGATTGACAGTTTCGAGCATTGACGAGCATGGCATCATGGGGTCGAAACAAGAACTGCGCGAAATCGTACGCTAATATAAGGCCGAACAGAGTGTAAGCATCACGCGGCGCGCAGGATTCGTGCGGGAAGTCGCAAAGGTCTGAAGCCCTCCGGTATTTTCTGTTCATCCTCCCAGGAATAGATGCCGGTGAGATGGCACTGTAAAGTTATCAGCGGATTGATGCAGCGATAGCTGGCGGGGACGGCTGTCAGGCTGCGGCGACACACGCGATTTT
>NZ_LPUX01000013.1 GCF_001651865.1 Sinorhizobium glycinis | reverse complement strand
CCCAACGATCAAGCCAATTATGATACACTCTGGTTGCTTCCTAACTCGCTTACTCGCCATCGCCCAAACTCTGGATCAAAGCGGCCGGTGCTCCACCAAGGCTCAGAGGTCATCGTGAAGCACCGGCTGGAACTCGCTGCGCCTGTTGCACCCGAGGGCGCCGCCATCGACCTCTTTTCCGCACTTGGCTCAGGCGGAGCAGGAAGGCGAAGTCAGCGTGCGCATCGACGAAGGCGAGGCGCCGCTGAGCCGCTGGTCCCATTGTCTCTTGACATCACTCCTGGTCACTTTCTGTTTTGTTTAATTCACCTTCTGCAACACGTGAATGGCTGAGCCGGCGTCGTCTGAGAGCACATCTATTGGCACAAAACCCGCTCGGTGTGCACATTTTTTGAAAAACGACTCAGAGAAACAAAAAGAGTTCTTCAGATGCAGTCGCTCGCCACTTAATAGGATGATATCCTTGCCGCCAATGCAAAAGTCCAGGTTCTTTTTGACCACCGCTGTATGTATGACTTGCATGAATTGGTCTCCACCAATAACATCCGGCTCATACTCAAATGCCTCTGGATCGAAATTGCCGTCGACCGGCAGCTCTGCCTTCATTCTATAGAACACATTTAGCTGAAATTCAGGATGCGCTTCATAGTAGGACTTCGCCACATCCCTCCTCAAATCTGAGCCAATTGAGATCGCAACCCAGCACCTCTTCGCACTATTCGATATCTTCTTCAGCGTCTCGACGACCGCTTCCATGGGGTGCGTATCATTTGTTGGGACAGCAAGATTTCCAAATGTCCGGCCAAACATGACAATAAATGCCGCTTCATCGTCGAAAAATAGCGTCGTCCAGAGAATATATCGCCGCGTATGAACTCGATTTTCAACCCTAAAGCGGATGACAACTGTGCTATGTCCCCGAGGAATTCTCTTGACCGGTCGACGAGCGTGCAACGTGAGGTTTCGCCTCGCAGACCTATAACAAGCGGAAGCGTTTTCTGTTGGAAGGCTCGCACTGTTCCAGGCCCATACTCCAGAACCGAAATTCCTTTACGACATCGTTCGTCCTGGTGATGCCATTGAACATAATCTCTGACTCTCCCGTGAAGTTTTTGGGCTAACTTGAGTTCAGCATCCACCATATTGGTTGTGCCAGTGACGAGCACATTACTGATCCTCTGGGCTTCAGCCTTAGCCCATAACAACGCGCCACTCATTGGATTGCCATTCCGGTCGACTCCAGTGTGGTGAGCGTATTGTTCAGCACCTAAGTCAGGCGCATACTTTTGCCGAAACAGCTGCAAACTTGTTTCAAGAAAGCTCAAGCTGATCGCCTCTCGATTCTTTAACGGCTCGTCGGATCCCCAGTTGACGCACTTACCGCCGCAAACGAAGGTGGTGCGCGTAGTCCCCGAATGCCGTCGCCGATCCCAGACACGAGAAAGCACGGCTCGGTAGTCAGAGCAGAAGCGCGGCGCAATCGCCGATAAGCCTGATGAGTCTGTTCATGGCGTATTTCACTGAACCCATAAGAGAGGCTACAGGGTTTGAAGGAGTAATCCTTGACGTGGATCAAAGACAAACCCGAATCTGGGAGGGGTCTTGAACAAATGACGTTGGAAGGGGCGTGCCTGTCGATCACTACACGATCTTTCGCTGGGCTAGAAATACGCGCCGGAGATCGAAAAGCGGCTGCGTTGGCACCGGCGTCGGCTGCAGTCGACAAGTTGGCGCGTGTGAAAGTCCGTGGTCAATGGACATACCTTTACCGCGCCGTCGATAAAATTGGCAGCACGATCGACTTTTTATCTGTCCCCGGCGAGCCGTCGATCTGAATGAGTTCGCCGAAGCAATCGCGCCGGCCGCGCGGCTGGAAAACCCGCTTCTTGCGTTCGCGTCGCAACACCCAGATGCCGGCTTCCATCATCCACTGACGCAGCGTCTCCTTGCTGACGGCAAGGAGTAACCATCCGGTCAGGACCGCAGTAGCCGAGGCTTTTTGCGATTTCTTTCTGCCACTGGTTTCGATGGCGGGT
>NZ_LPUX01000012.1 GCF_001651865.1 Sinorhizobium glycinis | reverse complement strand
GATAAAGCGGATCACGAGCAACTTCTGACATGGCCCATGTACGCACATCTTCCTCAGCCGTCGGTTAACTTTACGGTGCCCCCCTTCCTGCAGGAGGGCGAAAGAAGCCGTAGATAGCGTCCGGGATTTCCCACACCTATAACGCAAGCCGATGTCATCAATCCGACAAATCGACGGAAATTATCGAATGGTACTCCAGGCTACTCAGCGCAAAGCCGTGGCGGGTCACGGCCTGCCACGGCGGGGATCGCTGACGATCAGGCCGTCTTGAGGTCTGCTATAACCTTTTCAAAGAATTCCTTGATTGGCTTCGACATATCAATCAAAGCCTTGGTGCTGAGCGCCTGGGATTCTTTGACCTGCTCGACACCCATGTCTATACGCTTGCGCAGGAAGGAACACTGTAGGTCGAAAACTTGGGACGGCGATTTTGCCCCGATCAACTCGCTAAGATGGAAGTCGTCCTCTCCGGGCCGGAACGTCGGCGGCGCTGGAGCACAGCAGAGAAGCTGGCGATCATCCACGAGACCTATGAGGCGGACGCCACGGTGAGTATCGTCGCGCGTCGACACGGCATCCAGCCGAACCGGTTGTTTGCCTGGCGCAAGCTGGCGTCCCAAGGGGCACTGACGGCGACGGCCGCCGAAGAGGAGGTCGTTCCGGCTTCCGAATATCGGGCGCTTCAGGCCCAGGTGAAGGAGTTGCAACGCCTGTTGGGCAAGAAGACGATGGAGAGCGAAATCCTGAAGGAAGCCCTCGAAATCGCCGGTGGCCCAAAAAAACATCTGTTGCGCTCGCTCTCTCTTCCCAGGGGGATTTTGGAATGAAGACCGTCTGCGAAACTTTAGGGGTCGCCCGCTCGAATATCGCCGCGCGTGCCGCAGGCTCCCCTTCCAGAGCCAGAGGACGCCCGCCGCTACCCTGATCGCGAGCTGGTGGAGGACATCAAGGCCGTCATCGCCGATACGCCCACCTACGGCTATCGGCGTGTCCATGCCATCCTGCGTCGGAATGCTCGGAAACTGGGGCGTTCGTGGCCCAATGCCAAGCGCGTCTACCGGGTGATGAAGCTACACAATCTGCTGCTGGTGCGTCATACCGGAGCGGTCGATGATCGCCTTCACGACGGCCAGGTCGCCGTCGAACGTTCGAACATCAGATGGTGCTCCGATGGCTTCGAGATCGGCTGCGACAACAAGGAGAAGGTCCGTGTCGCCTTCGCCCTCGACTGCTGCGACCGCGAGGCAATCGCCCATGTCGCCACCACGGAGGGCATCAAGAGCGAAGACGTGCACGACCTCGTGATCACCGCTGTCGAGAACCGCTTCGGCCGCATCAACATGCTGTCCGAACCCATCGAATGGCTTACCGACCACGGCTCCTGCTTCATCGCCAAGGACACCGAATCCTTGCTGCGCGACATCGGCATGGAGCCGTGCACGACGCCGGTGCGCAGCCCGCCGAGGCGTTCGTCAAAACCTTCAAGCGCGATTACGTCTCGGTCAATCCCACCCCGGATGCTGAAACCGAAATCGCTCAACTGCCGTTCTGGTTCGAGCATTACAACAATCTTCACCCGCACAGTGCTTTAGGATATCAATCGCCGCGCGAGTTCATCAGCTCGCAATCTCAAACCTGAGCATGTCCGGTCTTTTGGGGGCAACTCCATCCCAGGGCTAAGCGGTGAAGTGCAGGTTTAACACTTCTGTCAAACGAAGTTAGGAGTTGAGCCAAGCTATTGGCTCATCGAATAATGCTATCTAACGATGTGGTGGCCGCTGCTGCACGATGGCTGCCGAGAGTGTCGGATCGGTGTGTTTCGGCGTGCAAATTTGGCTCTGACTCACTTTTGATGAAATCAAGTGCTGGCTGATGTTGGTTTCACATAAGGAATCAGCACCATGGGTTATACCAACGAGCGGTGATCATGACCGATGCGCCCATTCGCGGAGTCCGATGGACATGATCTTCCACGGCTGGTCGACGA
>NZ_LPUX01000011.1 GCF_001651865.1 Sinorhizobium glycinis | reverse complement strand
TGTTCGATAGGCGCAGTCCCTTGCGGCGCGTCGGTGGCCAGATAACGCGTCAGCCACCCCGAAATGATCCGACCGGCGAAGGCCGCATCCTCGGAATTCGTGAGTAGGTGGTCGGCCTTGTCCAGCGAAACAAAGCTCTTTGGATGTTTGGCCGCGAGGAAGATTTCAGTTGCGTTTTCGATACCGACCGTCTGATCCAGCGGTGCGTGAAGGATGAGGAGCGGCTTTTTCAAACGCGCAACAGCATCCTTGATGCGCTGTGCACGCGCGTCCTCGACAAATTGCTTTCTAATAAGGAACTTGCGTCCGGCAAGATCGACTTCGGCCGCACCGCTCCTCTCGATCTCCTCGAGGCTCGTTCCGAAATTCTTCAGCACGTGGCCCACGTCTGCCGGCGCCCCGATTGTTGCCACGGCGCGCACTTCAGGAATGTCCTTGGCGACGGCCAGGACCGCTGCGCCGCCGAGCGAGTGGCCGATCAGCAACGACGGTGCCTGATAGCGGTGGCGCAAATAGTCGGCGGCTGACAGAAGGTCGGCAACATTGGAGGAGAAATTCGTCGAGGCGAATTCACCTTCGCTCGATCCCAGCCCCGTGAAATCAAAACGCAGGACAGCGATGCCTTCGCGCCCAAGCTCCGCTGCAATCCGGCGCGCTGCCGCCAGGTCCTTGGAACAGGTGAAGCAATGGGCAAACAATGCGTAGGCCCGCAAAGGTCCGTTGGGGAGGTCGAGGCGGGCGGCGAGGGTTGCGCCGGAATGGCCGGCAAATTGGAGCCGTTGCGTATCGAAAGCCATGGGGCCACTCCTTCACTTCAAGGAAATGACAGTCAGGCGACCGATTTTATCGGTGTTATTGGACGGCTCTGTGGCCGCTCATATAGGCGCAGGTCCACGAATACGCCCGGCATGATTCCATTTCTCGTCGATGCTCAGTCTGCATTCTGGTACAGATCCGCTTGGGAGACGACACAAGCAGGATACTTCCCTCTGGTCCCATGCTGCACGTGTCAAGTGCGACCGGTGTCGGATTGAGGCATCGGTCCTCTGCAGAGGGACGACGATGATCCTGTTCATTATTGCCTATCTTGCCGGCGTGCTGACGATTGTCAGCCCCTGCATCCTTCCGGTCTCGCCTTTCGTGTTTTCTCGAGCTGGTCAGCCATTCGCGAGAAGCATTCTTCCGATGCTCCTAGGCAAAGTGGTGACATTCGCGGGTGTGGCAACGCTTGCCGCTATTGGTGGGGATTGGGCGGTGCAGGCGAACGAAGCCGGCCGATATGCAGCAATTGTTGTGCTCGCGGTTTTCGGCGTAATGCTGCTTTCGCCGCGGATCGCGGCGGTGGTCACTCGTCCGGCAGTCGCGCTTGGCAACCGCCTCTCCCAAAGGGCGGTCGCGAAGGCGAGCGTCGGAGCATCCCTGCTTCTCGGCGTCGCAACCGGACTTCTTTGGGCGCCCTGCGCCGGCCCGATTCTGGGGCTGGTCCTGACCGGCGCCGCGCTCCATGGGGCGAACCTTGGGACGACACTTCTGCTGGCGGCCTACGCTGCGGGCGCGGCTACTTCGCTGGCGCTGGCTGTACTCGTCGGCGGCAAGGTATTCGCCTCGATGAAGCGGTCGCTCGGTCTCGGCGAGCGTCTTCGCCAAGGCCTCGGTATCGCTGTGCTGGCGGGCGT
>NZ_LPUX01000010.1 GCF_001651865.1 Sinorhizobium glycinis | reverse complement strand
TGCGTCACGCGGCGCAGCGCGCCCGTCACACGATGAAGAAGTCGGCAGAGGTGATTGCCGCCTTGTTGTCGAAATGGGCAAATTTCACGGCCTTACCGGCGCCAGAACCGTCGGCGTCATAAAAGAGAGCGCCAGTTTCGCTGTCGTAGAGAAGCCGGTCATTTGCATCGACTTTGGCTGCCGCGATGTCCTCGAAGGGACCCGATGACAGAGTCCCGGGCACCAGTGTCGAGAAAATCTTGCTTGACAGCACGATCGTGTCTTCGATCGCCGAGAAGTCGCGGATATGATCGACATTGCTGGATCCAAGCGCCGTGCTGAAGACAAATTGATCCCTGCCGGCATTCCCGGAGAGCACATCGCTGCCGGCTCCGCCGTCGAGCGTATCGTTGCCGGATGCACCGCCTAGGGTGTTGGCGGCGGAATTGCCTATCAGCCTGTTGGCGAGAGCGTTCCCCGTTCCATTGGCGCTGAGGCTCCCCGTCAAGAGAAGGTTTTCGATATTGGCGCCGAGCGTGAAGGAGACGCTGCTCTTCACCAAATCCGTCCCGGCTGAAGCCGCCTCCGACGCGCGGTCGCCGCTATTGTCGACGATATAGGTGTCGTTGCCGGCGAGACCCTGCAAGCGATCGGCGCCGCGCCCGCCATCGAGAACGTTGCCGGCTGCATTGCCGATCAGGATGTCCGCGGCGGGACCGCCTTTTGCGTTTTCGATCACCACGCCATTGGCGATGGTAAATCCGCCGGTCAGGGTCTCGGAGGTGGATAGCCAACCGCCGCCGCCGATCTCGGCTTTCAGCGTCGCCGCACGGAGATCGATTTTCGCCCGGCTGGTGCCCGTATAGGCGATGGTGTCATTGCCGCCGGTGTCCCATAGCGTCGTGTAGCCGCGGTTGAAATCGACGTTGTCGCTGAAGCGATATACGTTGTTGCCGGTGTTGTGGGCCTTGGCGCCGTACATGTGCTGGAGGGCGGCGATATCGATGGCGCCGAGTGAGCCCGGCTGGGCGTTCAGCGTCGCTCCGAAATCCCTGGCGTTAGTGAAAGGGTTGTCCTCGCCCCAGAAGGCATAGGTATACCCCATGACGGAATAGATCGACGAGTTGAGCAGGCCTGTGCCCTTGTCGTCCTCGTCTGCGACTCCGGGCAGGGTTGGTCCAGCCAAGGAGTCATGCGTGTGCTTGAGGCCGAGGCTGTGGGCGATCTCATGCAGCCAGACATCCGAGAAGGTGCCGAGGCGAATAATATCGGCCGCCGCCTTGACGCCCTTCGGGTCGATGCCGACGGCGGTCGTCACCGAATCTTCGGTCGGCCCCGGTCCGCCGGAGAACCCGCCGCCGCCGGTGTCGAGCAGCGTCTGCTTCAGCGTCGCATCGGCGACGTTCGCCTCACGAAAGGTCACGTTGATGCAGGCCGCGATGTCCGCGAACATCTCGCGATAGAAGTCCTTCCAGTCTCCCTCCGCGAAATCGTCTATGCCGT
>NZ_LPUX01000009.1 GCF_001651865.1 Sinorhizobium glycinis | reverse complement strand
GCGCATGCGCCACACTCGCATACGCACTCGCCAAAGGGAATCCCATACGGACTCTTATGTTAGGCGGATACCACTAGCTTCGATCAACAGCGAGAACGTTGGTAGCTCTGATACCTGAGCGACGATTTCAGCATGTAACTCCGCCCCTCGACGACAAACCCGTCAAGCTGATGCTGTAAGGTGTAAGCTGAAAGGTCAGATATTGTGTTAGTGAAGCCCTTGTTCTTGAAATTCAGGGAAGTATTGCACAACACGCCGTAGCCCGTTAAGGCTTTAAAAGCAGACAGCAACTCGAACAATGGAAGATTAGTGAGCGCAGATACCGTTTGAATCCGCGCAGTCCGGTTCACATGAGTCACCGCTTCAAGCCCATCTGTGGTGGCCCGAAAGGTGTAAAGCATGAACGGGCTGGGGTGACTACATGCGAACCATTTGTCAGCATCGTCTTCCAAGCAGACGGGAGCGAGTGGACGAAATTGCTCACGCTGTTTGATGACGTTCAGCCGCTCTCTGGTGCTGGTTTTAAAAGGCGCAGCCAAGATGGAGCGATTACCGAGAGCGCGTGGTCCGATTTCATACCGACCGCTTGCCCATCCCAAGATCATATCGCTGGCCAACATCTCGGCAACGGTCGAAGTACTCGGCTCCCATTCGTCAAACAGGGCGCTATCGACAGCTCTGTCGGACACGAAATGCAATCCAGAGTATACGTCCCACGAGATTTTTGGGTCGCCAGTGAACTGGAACTGTGCGTCGATGGCTGTACCAATCGCTGAACCGGAATCATTAGGGACGGGAGGGACAAATACATCGCTGAATAGCCCCGAATCTCTCCACTTAGTGTTCCAATCGCGATTAAGCCCACACCCCCCAGTTATCAACAATGGCATTCCTCGTTTGAGATTTGCCTCGGCGAACAGACGAAAGCGGTCAAACAGATGGTCGCTGAAAATGCCTGCAAAGTTTCGGAATTCAGGGTCTTCCACGCCCACATTGTAGTGCGGCAAATCTTTTAATGCTTCACAATCACGGGGCTTAAGGTGGTTGCAATCCTGCAACAGAAAGGACGTGATTTTCTTCTCCTCGCTCGTAGGCTGGCTTCTTTTCGAGAGCGAAGCGAGCGCCATCAATTTTCCGGCGTCGGATAAGCGAGAAAACTCCCCTGTGCTTTTGTCGAAAGTAGGATCCGCTAACGCGTAGAGCATGGCATAGCGATGGCCAGGCTCTGGCATCACATCAGCTATCTTCGTTATATTCAGTTGTAACCATCCGGTCAGGACCGCAGTAGCCGAGGCTTTTTGCGATTTCTTTCTGCCACTGGTTTCGATGGCGGGTCGCCAAT
>NZ_LPUX01000008.1 GCF_001651865.1 Sinorhizobium glycinis | reverse complement strand
CACTATCGCCCACATCCGGGTCCTGACACGACGCTTGGCAAGGTACGGATATTGTTGAGACCTTTTCGAGTCAGGCTCTTACAGCCGAGCAAGTCACTGATCGGCTTAAGGCTGATGGCGCCGACAAGCTCAATAGCTCGAAAGAGCGCAGTTTCCGGGTCCAGTACGTAAACTACGTTGTCCATCTTACTCCTTTCCACGGTGAAGCGGTCTATTACCGTCAACTCGATCGAGACGTGATTTGTGACGCCAGGTGCTTGGCTATGCCGCATTCCGCGAGCTAAACAAAATCGATTGTTTGCATGGTATCCATCCGCGCGATGGATGCTGGATGCTCCTCGCCGCTCCGCAAAGGCGTACCTGAGTTCTTGGTCACCCAGATCAGCGTCTCCACTCATCATGTCTGATTAGTACTGCAATCCGCTGCTGCTTTTACGGTGTGGCACCCTGAATAACGTCCGAGCGTGCAAACCGTCGATCGCTGTCGCCCCGTCGGTGCATGCCACAATGCGACAAATGGCCCTTAACTGCGGCAAGCGGTCCGCTATCTCGCGCCGCCTTCCTGCGCAATCATGATGTTAGGTAGAATGCACGGTAATCGCCCTGATTGGGCGGAAGCTATAAGAGCGGAAGGCAGGCAGCTGATGAGACCACGAAGGGCCACCGTAAGACTGCCGAACGCCTGGCTTCCGGGAGCTGATTGGGCTGATCGCTACGAAGTCCTCGTCTTGTCCGAACGGATGACAGCGGCTGAGGCCGCCTGGCGAGTGCTTGGGAGTGCACCCCGCTGGGTGCGAAACCTTCTGTGCTTTCGAAACCGCCTCGTGCCTTTGATCGGTCTGAACGCAACCGCGGATACGAGGCATTCCGACCTGGTCGCCAGCCTCCCACTCATGCACAGCGACGACAGCCAAACAGTGTTCGGCTATGATGACCATCACCTGCTTTTTCGCCTGGTCGTGGATGTCCGTGAAGGGCCGGCTGATAGCCAGGTCGTTGGAATGACCACCCTGGTGCGCCGCAGAAGTCTTTTGGGCCGGCTCTATCTTGCCGCTGCCATTCCCTTTCATAAGGCGATTATCCCGTCCTTGCTGACGGCGATTGAACGACCCGGCTAAACCACATCCTTGCAACAGGAACATCGCGCCGCTGGTAAGCGCCGTGCGTTTGAGGAAGACCTCAAAGGGCACTGTAAAGTTATCAGCGGATTGATGCAGCGATAGCTGGCGGGGACGGCTGTCAGGCTGCGGCGACACACGCGATT
>NZ_LPUX01000007.1 GCF_001651865.1 Sinorhizobium glycinis | reverse complement strand
TGCGCATGCGCCACACTCGCATACGCACTCGCCAAAGGGAATCCCATACGGACTCTTATGTTAGGCGGATACCACTAGCTTAGCTAGATCAGCTTCGGCCATCAACGATCCCGAAACCGCCGAATATGTCTCCAGGCGCTGCGGCGCTACGACTGTGGAGGTCAATCAACTAAGCCGGTGGACGCAGTCCTCCGGCTCGTCGAGAACCCGCTCGAAGCAACTTGTCAGCCGGCGGCTGATCCTGCCGCATGAAGCGTGGCATGCGCGCCGACGAACAGTCTTCACCGCCGGCAATGCGCCTCTTAGGTGCGGGCGCGCGATCTGGTTTCGCAGAGCGGATATGAAAGCATGCGTGAAGCCAAACGCGTCTTTCATGCTAACGCGGAGAGGCAGTGCAGCTTCTGTCTTAGGTAGCGTCCTGGTCCTCTGGAATTTCCTCCAGAAGTCCGTCATAGACTTCGAGCAGCACATCTGTGATCGCCTTACCCAAAGCATTGCCGGCCGCGCGGACGTCATCCTCCGTTCCGTCACGCGCGGCCTTGGCAAGCTCAAAGCCCTGCTCGCCGACAATCTGCTTGGCAACTTCAATCGCCCAGAGGCCGAAGTCGCCACGGCTCCCGATTTGAACAGTTTCTTCCATGCTAAAACCTCGAATGTCTTCTCCGCGCCGAAAACCAGCGCGCGGCTACTAACCGGTGTATTCATCATTGTTGTGAATCGATCAAGACGCATCGATTCACAAGTGCCGTTGGACTGTGACCCGGCATTTGCGAGTCCCATCTAATGATCTCGCAACCCTACCATCTTTGCCGTGCCCACGATGACACGGGTATTGATTTCCTGTCGCCCTTCGCCAGCACCGCGCGACGTGCCGCCACGGCATCATGGAGCGTCACTGAAGGCAAGGTCAAATCAGCAAACGGGCTTCCACGAAATTCTCCGAAGGCCTATGAAGATACGGGCCATTTCCCCGCGGGTCATATTTCACTAGCAGACGACGGTTCGAGCGACCGGCGTCGGCGCTAAGCGCAGGTGACCAGTAGCACAGACCAAACAGATTGGCCGCAATGTGCGCTCCTGCTCGGGCAGGAATTTCAACCAGAAACGCATCCGATCTTGTGCCAGTCGAAGCGGAATCTCGCCCTCGTGTTCCCGCCAGACGGCATTCGGCGGGCGGCTCAAGCGGCACCGTAAAGTTAACCGACGGCTGAGGAAGATGTGCGTACATGGGCCATGTCAGAAGTTGCTCGTGATCCGCTTTA
>NZ_LPUX01000006.1 GCF_001651865.1 Sinorhizobium glycinis | reverse complement strand
CTTCACCTGGACCGCCGATCCCGACAAAATCATCGCTGCCGTCAAACGGGGGCACCAAGTGTTAGATTCCATCCACTAGCATCATTGAGTCGTTTTGCTCATCAAGATCGCTCGAGGTGATCTCCGCGAGACGGCGGTCAAGCTTCACATATGTATACTCGACCACGACATACTCCTGATCCTTCGAGATTATCAGGAAAGTAATTTGGTGGCGGCGGGTTGAGAATGCCCTTTGTGACCCATCTTTGAGTTATTCAGAGCTTCGTGCATGAGAGGGTCAGTTGGAATTTACTACCTCGCGTCACCGTTAGTCTCACGCTCGAACGGTGGCGCCTCGAAACATGGAGGACGAGTGAGTTTGCTTACTGAAGATCGCGTCCGAGAGCGTGCTCGAATGAGCACAAAAGCTGCCGGCTTGTCCTCACGCCAGTTGTTGGCGCGTCAGGCCCGAGAGAGCCATCGACGGTACGATATCTTTCTCTCGCAGGCCATACGAGACGAAGAGCTTATTCTCGGAATTTATTCCATTCTGACCGAAGATATCGGTCTAACTGTATTCTGTGACTGGGTGGAGAGCCCGCTTTCACATCGCGCCAACACGACGCCCGCCGACGCGGAGTACATCAAGGGCAAGATGCTCGCATCAAGAGGGCTAATGTTCATCGATTCAGAACATGCCGAAACGTCGAGCTGGATGAGCTGGGAGATTGGGTGGTTCCACGGCGCGAAACGTCGAGTTTGCGTCCTTCCAATCGTTCGTAGCGAAGACGACCAATATCGTGGGCGGGAATTCCTTGGTTTGTATCCGATGGTCGAAGAAGATGATCGGTTTGCCCTGCGCGTACCGGCGCGCATGGCTGACATCATGTCAAGGTACGCGGCTCCCGAGCCGCTTGCCTTGGCAAGGTGGATGCCCTTTCAGGTATGGGCAACAGTGGAGACGCTCCCGGACCAATTCTTGAGTTAGGTCTAGCGACGGAGCCATGTCGAAAGCTCGGTGGCGGTTCTTTGGCCAGAACCATCCATACCCTGTTATGCGGCCTTCGCCAGTCGGTCGAGAATTGCGCGCACCGTGGCAACTAGTGGATGGAATCTAACACTTGGTGCCCCCGTTTGACGGCAGCGATGATTTTGTCGGGATCGGCGGTCCAGGTGAAGG
>NZ_LPUX01000005.1 GCF_001651865.1 Sinorhizobium glycinis | reverse complement strand
TCCAAGCCCGCGTCATTGGCGCGGGATAAAATCCGTCACCACCAAAACTGCGTCAGAGCCAATTTTGCACGCCGATTGACAAGCGCTCGACGCCAACTGTGCTAAGAACCGTCTTCCGCCACTTCCTGCTTTTGGACGGGTTCGGCAAGTGGGTAGCTTCCGTTAGTTCGACATTTTGTTCGGCCAGAGCCTTGCGAAAGGCTTTGGCCATGAATTTCGAGCGTGCGAAAACACTAATGGTTCTTTCCCTTTCTGGGGCGTAATGGAGGTCAGTGCTCGCGTTTCTGACGAGCCGCCCACAAGGGTCAAGCCATGAATTTGTGCATTCACCATTCCGGAGCGAGCGGCGGGCTTGATGGGCCGACTCGGATGGTAGCCAATTGCCGTTGAGGTCAACGAGGCACAGTCCGCTGTCGCGCCCAAAAAGAAGCGAAACTGTGATAGAAGTGTTCGTCAGGCCGGAGCAAAGGCCAACGAAGGGCAGCGCAGCAATGCTGAAAACCGATACCCGCCAAGCGAATTGGCGCCGTGCCAATCCAGGGAAGTATGATGCTCATCTCGCTGTGCAGCGCGCAGTGAATGCAGGCGAACTGGAGAAGCAAACGTGCGAAGTCTGCGGGATCGAAGCAGTCGATGCCCATCACGACCAATATGACGAGCCTTTGAAGGTACGGTGGTTATGCCGGCGGCATCACACACGACTTCACCACTACGGCGAAGACATGTTTCCGATCAGGGATGCATTTTAGTTGCCCTTTGGACTTGCCAGGCGGCAGACCTCGGGCTCCGTGGCTATCTCTGGGAGGTTTCGGTGTGACGGAGCATATGCTGCTTTCCAGGCAGCCCCGGTCGTCTATCGCGGGGCGACGCAGATGCTCGAGTGCCGCGGTATGAGGCGACACAAAAAAATTTGGTGGGCCCGGCAGGACTCGAACCTGCAACCAATCGGTTATGAGCCGACGGCTCTAACCATTGAGCTACAGGCCCCTCCTCCAGACGGCTTACGGCAGCAGTGAGAGATTTGCAATATTTCAATCTACTCCCGACCGACGTTTGCGCTTGGGCGCTGCGGTCTGCAGCGCGACATATGTGGAACGACCCGCTTGGCAAGGGCATTTTTCAGCGATTCATCCCGCGGGAACGGTGCGGTCATA
>NZ_LPUX01000004.1 GCF_001651865.1 Sinorhizobium glycinis | reverse complement strand
AACGGGAGGTTTGCGATGGGTTCAGCAATTTTGTTGCGTGATGATTTCGATGGGCGTGCTCTTCGACAGCTCGCACGGCAAACGAAGGATGCCAACCAGGCGCGGCGGTTGCTGGCGCTCGCCGAGATTTATGACGGCGGCTCGCGCTCGGATGCGGCACGGATCGGCAGCGTGACGCTGCAGATCGTCCGTGACTGGGTGCTGCGGTTCAATGCGCGCGGCCCCGACGGGCTGGTGAACGGCAAAGCACCCGGCGGCCGAGCGAAGCTGAACGTCGCTCAGCGCCATGCGCTGGCGAAGATCGTCGAAAGCGGCCCGATCCCTG
The DNA here is from genome assembly GCF_001651865.1 of Sinorhizobium glycinis. GTDB lineage: Bacteria > Pseudomonadota > Alphaproteobacteria > Rhizobiales > Rhizobiaceae > Sinorhizobium > Sinorhizobium glycinis. Next base: position 767 of record NZ_LPUX01000004.1, on the reverse strand, counting down.
CGATCCACGGTGTCGTCCGCTGGCGGCGCAAGGACCTGGTGCAGTGGATATTCCAGGAATTCCGCATCGCGATGGACGAGACGACTGTCGGCCGTGAGTTGAAGGCGCTCGGCTTCGCCAAGCTGTCGGCCCGCCCGCGCCACTACGCCCAGAACGAGCTGGAGGCAGAAGCTTTTAAAAAGACTTCCCCGCCGCTCTGGCGGAAATCCGAGGCCGGCTCCCGCGCGGCACCGACCTCGAGCTCTGGTGGGCCGACGAAGCGCGCATAGGCCAGAAGAACAAGATCACGCGGCGGTGGGCGCGTCGCGGAACCAGACCCTCCGCACCCTTGGATCAGCGCACCATGTGGGCCTACATCTTCGGGGCCGTCTGCCCGCGGAAGGGAAAGGGTGCGGGCCTTGTCCTGCCCTATTGTGATACCGAAGCCATGCAGCAGCATCTCGCCGAGATCAGCCAGGCCGTCGATGAGGGAGCGCATGCCGTGCTCATCCTCGATCAGGCCGGATGGCACGTCACGCCGAAGCTCAAAGTGCCGGACAACATCACCCTGATGTTCCTGCCGCCTCGTTCGCCGGAACTGAACCCCGTGGAAAACGTCTGGCAGTTCCTGCGCGACAACTGGCTCTCGAACCGCATCTTCAAAGACTACGACGACATCGTCGCCCATTGCTGCGCCGCGTGGAACAAGCTCGTCGACCAGCCGTGGAAGATCATGTCCATCGGACTCCGCGAATGGGCGCATCGGTCATGATCACCGCTCGTTGGTA
>NZ_LPUX01000003.1 GCF_001651865.1 Sinorhizobium glycinis | reverse complement strand
GGCCGGCGAGGTGCTGGTCGAGGTCAAGGCCACCGGCATCTGCCATACCGACGACTTCACGCTTTCCGGCGCCGACCCGGAAGGGCTGTTCCCGGCGATCCTCGGCCATGAGGGCGCCGGCGTCGTCGTCGATGTCGGCCCTGGCGTCACCTCGGTCCGGAAGGGCGACCACGTCATTCCGCTCTATACGCCGGAATGCCGCGCCTGCCCCTCCTGCCTGTCGCGCAAGACCAACCTCTGCACCGCGATCCGCGCCACCCAGGGGCAAGGCCTCATGCCGGACGGCACGAGCCGCTTCTCGATCGGCAAGGACAAGATCCACCACCACATGGGCTGCTCGACCTTCGCCAACTTCACCGTCTTGCCGGAGATCGCCGTCGCCAAGGTCAATCCGGACGCCCCCTTCGACAAGATCTGCTATATCGGCTGCGGCGTCACCACCGGCATCGGCGCGGTGATCAACACCGCCAAGGTCGAGATGGGTTCGACGGCGATCGTCTTCGGGCTCGGCGGCATCGGTCTCAACGTCATCCAGGGGCTTCGGCTTGCCGGCGCCGACATGATCATCGGCGTCGACATCAACAACGACAAGAAGCCCTGGGGCGAGAAGTTCGGCATGACCCACTTCGTCAACCCGACGGAGATCGGCGACGACATCGTCGCCCATCTGGTCAACCTGACGAAGCGCGGCGCCGACCAGTTCGGCGGCGCCGATTACACCTTCGACTGCACCGGCAATGTGAAGGTCATGCGCCAGGCGCTCGAAGCCTCGCATCGCGGCTGGGGCAAGTCGGTGATCATCGGCGTTGCCGGCGCCGGCCAGGAGATCGCCACCCGGCCGTTCCAGCTGGTCACCGGCCGCACCTGGATGGGCACCGCCTTCGGCGGCGCCCGCGGCCGCACCGACGTGCCGAAGATCGTCGACTGGTACATGGAGGGCAAGATCGAGATCGACCCGATGATCACCCACACCATGCCGCTCGACGACATCAACAAGGGCTTCGAACTGATGCATTCCGGCGAAAGCATCAGGAGCGTCGTGGTCTACTGAG
>NZ_LPUX01000002.1 GCF_001651865.1 Sinorhizobium glycinis | reverse complement strand
TTATCGGCGCATAAAATCTCAAATTAAGTGCCAACCAAGAAAGAAGCGGCCGCATTCTTACGTTTAAGTGCCAAACGACAGCCCACGATCGCGGTGATCTGATCGGGAGTGGGGATCCCCGTGAAGGAGGTGAAGGCGAGGCCGCCCGCCTTTTTGGCAACTTTGAGCCAGTCGATGCGTCGGAAGACGTCCTCTACGGCTTCTCCCGCCCTCGTCAGCGCGGGCCGCTTCTCGATCAACCCCGTGACGATGCCCTCGATCACCGCAATCTTGGCGTCTTCGAAGCCCTGGAAGCGCCATCCGTTGAATTTGAGGCAGAGGACCTTGGATTCCTTTTCGAAGCCGGCCTCGATCATCTCGAGGACACTGGATTTGCCGGCACCCCAATCGCCATGCACGCCGATCGTTACCGGTTGATCTGGCCGGTCCCGCAGGAGCTTTATGATCGTCGTCGCGATCGCCTCGTTGTTGAGGAGATCGACCTTGGTTTCGTTATCGGTCAGGATCATCGGCTGCCCCCGTGTTGATCGAAAAGTTCCCGCGCCGGGATGAAGGGGCGACCCGTTTCAGCAGCCCTGCGCACTTTGCGTTCGAGGACCGCCTTCAGCGGGATCTGACGATCGAGTGCGTCGTAGATGTCGCGGCCATCCATGCAGATGAGCCGCTTGCCCGAACCGAACGCCGCCAGGCCCTCGGTCGTGAAACCGTTGTAGCTCACGAATAGACCGCGGGCCCACGCGGCCTTCTGGTCGAGCTTACCGTGGAAGACATGGAGGTCGGCGACACCCGTCGGCTGTGAATGCCATTTTGCCTCGAGGAGGTAGGTTTCCTCGCCGAGCAGGAAACTGCCGTCGATCTGCTCGCCGGTGTTGCGGAACGGCTCACGCGCCGTCAGGCCCGCCATGTCGAAGCACCGCCTCAGGAAGGCCTCGAAGGCATAGCCTCGCTCATGGGCTTGCAGCGGCACCGTAAAGTTAACCGACGGCTGAGGAAGATGTGCGTACATGGGCCATGTCAGAAGTTGCTCGTGATCCGCTT
>NZ_LPUX01000001.1 GCF_001651865.1 Sinorhizobium glycinis | reverse complement strand
TGACCTTGCCCCGTTGAAATAATCCATTTTGAAGTAAGCTCTGGCCCATTGAGAGGACCAGAGAATGAAGCGCAACCGTTTCACAGACGAACAGATCATCGGGATTCTGAAGGAGCACGAGGCGGGCACGCCGGTCTCGGAGCTTTGCCGCAAGCACGGCGTCAGCGATGCGAGCATCTATAAATGGAAGGCCAAATTCGGCGGCATGGACGTGTCCGAAGCCAAGCGGCTGAAGACGCTGGAGGACGAGAACGCGAAGCTGAAGCGGCTTCTGGCGGATGCGATGCTCGACAATGCTGCTCTGAAAGACCTTTTGGGAAAGAAGTGGTGACGCCCGCAGCCAAGCGGAGTGCTGTCGCGCATCTGATGAGCCAACATGGGATGAGCGAACGGCGGGCGTGTAAAGCCATCGGCTTTTGCCGAATGACGATCCGTTATGAAACCAGGCGCAGCGACGATCATGGCCTTCGCGAGCGAATGAAGGCGCTGGCACATGAACGCCGCCGCTTCGGCTATCGACGCATTCATGTGCTGCTCAGACGTGAGGGACACCTAGTGAACCACAAAAAGCTCTTCCGGCTCTATCGGGAGGAGAAGCTGACGGTGCGCAAGCGCGGCGGCCGTAAGCGAGCGATTGGCACCCGAGCGCCGATGCTGATCCCGATGACTGCCAATGATCGTTGGTCGCTGGACTTCGTGTCGGATCAACTCACCGATGGACGCAGGTTCCGGATTCTGACGGTCGTCGACGATTGCACCAGAGAATGCTTGGGCCTCATCGCCGATACTTCGCTGTCCGGCCTGCGGGTTGCCCGTGAGCTGGACCGGATCATCCAGGCACGCGGCAAGCCCAGGATGATCGTCAGCGACAACGGCAGCGAATTCACCAGCAACGCGATCCTGCAATGGACGGACCGGGGCAAGGTGGATTGGCACTACATCGCGCCTGGCAAGCCGATCCAGAACGCCTTCATCGAAAGCTTCAATGGGCGGCTGCGAGACGAGTTCTTGAATG